>JAHBXW010000009.1 GCA_019636235.1 Planctomyces sp. | reverse complement strand
CGAAATGTTACAGATGCCGGGCCGCATGTCAACCGACCGCTTCGCGATTTTTGAATTCCATTCCGGTCCATCCCCACCGAGCCGCCACGCAGCCCCTCCTTCCGACCGTCTCTCCTGCCGTGCGCACCGGCTCATTGAGCGTTGCGAACCGGCAGCGGTGCGTCCAGTGGATCCTTGTTCGGCTGAAATCCGCCCCCATCGACGTCCACGAAAATCGGATTCGTCACCGCATTCGCGTGGCAACTGGCCCCAATGCCGTAAATGTGCCTTCCCAACGGCTTTGAGGACGCTGCGATGGCCACGAGATGGGCGTCGCCCGGCAGTTCGATCTCCAGCGTCTGGTCGAACTTCACCGCGGACTCGCCGAACAGCTCGGGATGCTCCTCGCGGGTGTAACGATGCGCATCTGACTTCCGGCCGTTGATCAGCAGCAGCACCGTGTCGACGTCGGCCCAGTTCGGGCACTGGACGCGGATCCGAACTCGCACCCGCCCGCCCGGCGCCGACAGCTCCTCTCCCACCCCGGCGGTGATCTCGCTGTCCGCGGCAGTCGCCGACAGCGTCAGGAACGGCGCGGTGGACATGATGACTTTCCGCTCCCGGGCCGCCCGGACCACATCCAGCGGCTGCACCTCCGCGGGGTCGTCCGTCGGCGAGGCGATCCAGTTCCGCAACGTCCCGGAGCCATGGAAGTTGTAGTGCGCATCCGTATTCACGACGCCCGTGAAGACCCGTCCCTGGTTCAGGATCTGCAGCCAGTTGAACAGCGCATGGTTGTACGTCTTGCCGTCGTAGACCCACACCGGGCCCAGCTCAAGCACGTACGACAGCGGATGCACCTCGATCACGTCGATGAAGCCGAAGCTGCGGAAGAACCCTTCATCCGGCTCGCGGTCGCCGTCCCGGTCGTAAAACAGCCAGCCGAAGTCCGGATGGTTCTGCTGCAGTAGCTTCTCGCTGCGGCCGTCCCACAAGGCGAGGCGTTCGATCTGCACCTCGATGTCGGCATCCGTCGTGGGGCCGCCGCCATCCTGCTCCCGCGGATGCTCCACCAGCGGAAATGCGTTCTGATGATTCAGCGGCAATGGACTGCCCGTCAGCTCCATCCCCGAACAGCTGCTCATGAAGCGGCCCAGCCCGAGCTGATCGATGTGCGGCACATAGGTGCTGATGCGGTTGTGCTCCGTGCAGGGGGCGAACTCGATGTGTTCCGCGGCCAGATTCAGCACGCGGCCCAGTTGGCTGGAGGTGTTGTCGCCCGAGGGGGAGCTGTGGCTGTGAAAGTCGCTGCTGATCCAACCCGTGGTGTCGACCGAACGAACCAGCGCCCCGGCCAGTTCCACGTCGCCGCCGGCGGGGACCTCGAGCGTCGTGAAGATCGCATCGAACTCGGGGCCGTGGCTGACGACAACCTCGTATTTCCCGGGCGCCAGCGGCTGAACGAATTGCCCGTCGGGCGTGTAGCGCAGGTTCCGCACGCCGAATTCGGCGGTGTCCGGGCCAAATGAGGGCTGCGGCGCGCCCTCGATCCCGGCGAACTCCACCTTGCAGGGAATCGGCTGTCCCTGCTCGTCCGTGATGCGTGCCCGCACGGTTCCCGGACGCCAGCCATCTATTCGAATCGTCTTCCGCTCCTCCTCCGCGTTCGGAACCACGAGGCCCGAAAGTGCCTGCACCGGCTGCCCCAGAACCGACAGGCCGCCCGAATACGTCCCGGCCGGCAGCGGAATCGACACGGCTCCCTCGGGCGAGCCGATCACCACGCCCAGGGCCTGCCCTTCGGAGTCGGAAAGCTCGAGCCTCACGTCGGGAATGGGCCTCCCCAGGCCGTCCTCAAACGTCCAGGTCACCGGAACCATCGTGCCGTTCGGCGAGAGATACAGATTGGCCCGCACATGGAAGGCCGTCCGCCCGGGGGCGATTCTTCGTCGCAACGTGATCGACTCGCCCGGGGGAATGAACAGCGTGTGATGCCCCTCGTCCGTGACGAACCGCATCTCGGTCGCGCGTTCGCTCGTCGCCTGGATGCGCCGGCCATCGGTCATCGACATGACGCCGTAAGCCTGTTTCCAGAAATGGTCTGCGGCGATGAACAGGTCCAGCGTCCCGTTGGGAGACTTGAACAGGTCCTCCCGAGCGCTGTCGATTCGCAGGTCATCGCTGAGCGCCACAGCGATCATCTCGTCGTGGGGATTGGAGAGGACCGTGAACATGTCCAGCCAGGGCTGCATCGCCGTCAGCCAATAGCCGGTTTCCACGCTGGGCCGGCCCTCGGAAGCTTCTGAGACGACGATCAGCGACGCAGCCAGTCCCGTGTAATCGAGGCCGTCCACGGCCAGCGGTTCGCGGGCGCCGCCCATCGCCCGCCAGCTGCGATAGGGAAACTGCCTCTGGCCCGGGTAATAGCAGGACAACTGGTCGCTCTCGTCGCTGACGGAAGTCAGATCGATCAGGCATCCCCCCGCTTCACGCACCGTCATGTTCGCGTTCCGCGTCGGCAGCGGCGCAGCGATCACCGCGCACAGCACCCCGTTTCGCAGTACGACGTCGCCATAAATCGCGTCGGCTTCCTTGCCCCGGGGCGCCAGATGGTCCCAATTGGATTCCTTCAGGACGGCCATCCGGACCGGAGAGACGCGGCCGGATTCCGCCAGCTCCTGCTGGGAAAACGCCGGCGCGGCCGGCAGCGCCATAAGCCCCAGGACCAGGATCAGCCGTCCCTTGCCCGTCATAGCGCCGCTCCCATGTCTGGACCAGCCACTGGAAACTCGCGCAGAGGCTACCACTCGCGTGCGCCCCGCGCCAAATTCAGAGATGTGAACGCACGCACCGCTTGCGGGTCGGACAATCGCAGGATATGGTTCCGCCCGGAAGGCACTCGCCGCCCTGTCGGCACAGCCTCTTACGGTTTTCGGGACGAATTCCGCCGCACGAAAGGGCTCAAGGATGAGCCAGCTTCGACTGTATGCTCCCGCGCTGGACGAGGAGCACGAACCCGCGACGCTGCCGTTTCAGCCTCGCATCATTCCACTCCGCCGGCTTTCGCAGGTATCCGCAGTTCAGCGGGCGCGACTGTGGCAGCGCAATCAGGCGTGTCCCTGTTGCCACCGGATCACTGTCGAACCGGTCGAGCTGGAAGACGCGCTGCTCGATCGCAAGAACGAGCCGATTCCGGGCACCGCGACGGTCGTCGGGTTCTGCTGCGAATCGTGCGGCACACGCTGGCCGGCCGTTTACGCGGACGCCCAATAACCCGCGGGGCGCGGATGCGGACGACAGCCGCTAACGCGACCGGTCTGCGCGTGGCCGGGGTCGCCGACCGCTCGAACGGGTGACCGGCAATCTTCAGGGCTGATGACGTGGGGGGCCAGCAGCCACGGCGGACCGCGCTCGGCCTGCTATTCTGCGGCGTCGCTCTGCAGACCGCCGTCCCCCTCTGTCGCCCTCATGGAAACCATTCCCGCCGACGACGAACCCGAAGTCGCAGCGGCCGTCGATGTGCTCCGCAGCCTCTCTCCGGCGCCCTGCTCCATCGGTCTGATCCTGGGCACCGGCATGGGCGATGTCGCCCTCGAGATCGCGGAACCCAAATCCCTGTCCTACGACCGCATCCCCGGCCTCGCCGCCCCGACCGCCGTGGGACACCGCGGGAATTGGACATGCGGCCGCTTCGCCGGGCAGCGGGTGTCCGTCATGGCGGGACGCTGCCACCGTTATGAAGGGCATTCCCTGCAGCGGATCACGCGGCCGATCCGCATCCTGCGGCGGCTGGGCGTGAGGACGCTGATCGTCACCAACGCCAGCGGCGGACTGCACCCGAACCACCGCGTCGGGGACGTGCTGGCGATCGATGATCACCTCGATCTGATGTCTGGCGGGACGTCCGGAGGAGGCTTCTCGTCCGGGCCGAATCGGCGCGGCTGGTCGGGATCGATCTACGATCCGGAGCTGACGGAATGGGCGCTGCGTGCGGCGCGGCGAGCGGGCATCCCGGCTCACCGGGGCACATACATCAGCGTGACGGGTCCGAACTATGAGACCCGGGCGGAGTACCGTTGCTATCGCCGGCTGGGAGGGGATGCGATCGGGATGTCGACGGCGCCCGAAGCCAGCGCCGCCGCCGCGCTGGGCATGCGGGTGCTGGGGTTGTCGACGATCACGAACGTCTGCCGCCCGGACCGGCTGGAGGGGGCGGAGGGAGAACTCGTGGCATCGGCGGCGGCTGCTGCCGCGCCGCGGATCGCGCGCATCATTCGCGAAGTGCTGTGGGACTTGGGCCCCGGCAACGCAGAATGCGGCGAAGGCGACTCGCGGTCAGCCTGAAGCGGCCAGGGCCGCTGACGTCCGGCGCCGGGGACGTCAGAAGGAGGTCCGGTTCCTGAGAATTGTGTTGAACTCAGCCAACAGCCGGCTGTTCTGGCGAGTCAACTCGAAGGATTCTCGCGTCAACTCCGTGTACTCCCGACCAGCACTGTACTCGCCCCAAGTGCGTTGGAGCTTGACCCGGGCAAATGGCTGGGGACAGTTCTTTCGAGCGTGTGGCGTGATGGCTTGGCGGCCATCCCTGACGCGGTCCGTTCTGATGCACGGTTTCCATGCCGCCCCTTGAGTGTCGATCAGGTCTGCGTGCCTTGATGCGCAAGTCTCGCTGGCAGGGCAAGCAGTCCCGGAACACTCTGATCGCATTGGCGGTTCTGGCTGTGGCCGCATTCTTTGTCGGCCCCAGCAGCCTTGAGAGGCGACGAGAATCGCGGGCCGCAACATTAGTCCGGGACCTTGGAGGGGACACGTTCCGGGCGCCCTTCCCCCCCGATTGGGTCAGGTCGCTGAAGAAGTACGTTCGCGTGGACCTGAGCAACTCCTTTGTCCATCTGAGCGGAGTGGTCCTCGGCAAAACCGACGCATCCGACGCGGACCTTGACAGCCTGGTGAAGTGCCGCCGCATTGAGTTTCTAAATCTCTCCCACACTCGATTGACGGACCGCGGCCTAGCGAAATTGGAAGCCCTGAAACAGCTCTGGTACCTGGACGTGTCCGGAACGTCCATCTCCGCAGCAGGGGTGCGCAGCATTACAACCCTGCCTCGCCTCACCTACTTGAGCGTCGCGGACACTCCTGCGAGCGACGAGGCGATCGCAGTTCTGACGGAAAGTCGTACGCTGGAACACCTGGACGTGTCCGGAACGGCGATCACGGACGATGCCATCGCGAGCATTCAGCGGCTTCCCACGCTCCGTGGGCTGTTCGCCAGGAATACGGCGCTCACCGACCAGGCGGCACTTGCGACCCGGCAATTCAAGTCACTTTCGCATCTCGACTATTCCGGATGTCCGATTTCCGATGTTGGCGTGGCAGGCATCACCGCGCTGAGCGACCTGGAAGGGTCTCGCCATTGCTGACACGGCACTTTCAGACGCCGGCTGCGAGCGGCTCGCGACACTGCCAGCCCTGCGGGTTCTGGATGTGTCGGGAACGAGGATCACGGATGCGGCGGCGGACTCATTCCGCAGGATGACGCAGCTGGAGACTCTCTTCCTGAGCCGCACCGGGTTGACCGGACCAGCCATCGGAAGGCTGGCGGAGAATCCGCGGCTGCGCGCGCTCGATGTCAGCCAGACGGCATTATCCGACGCCGATCTGGACGAGATGCCTCCATTTCAACGAGTGGCGCGGCTCTACATTTCTGGGACTGCAATGACTGGCCAGGGCCTGCTGCGAAACATCGGGAAGTGGCCCGCCCTGCGAGATCTGCACGTTTCGGACGGCCAATTGACAGCGGAAGACGCGGAGCGGATGCGCCCGCTCGTCACGATCTTGATTGAATGACCCTGGCCGCCCAGCATCGCAGGCTGGATCCGCGACTCCGATTGTTGCGGTCTTCCCGGCGGCTGCTGCTTCCGGGTTGTTGACGATACAATCTCGCTTGTCTCCCAGAGCGCCTTTGCGGCGCCTGGCCGGGCGAAGCATTGTCGGCGGCTGCTCCAACCCACCTGGCCTGATCCTCTGCGGCGAGCCGCAAGCGGGCATTCCGGACCTGGAACCAGCGCCACGCCCCGGACTTGGGAGTTCAGCGAATGGAAGCGGAACGCCGATGGGCCTGTTCGACTGGTTCCAATCGAGACCCGTATGCCCCGTCGACGCCGCGACGCGCGATTGGATCGATCAGCGCTGGGGCTGGCTGGAAGACCAGTTCGGAATCGAACGGGTTCGCAGGGCTCCTGTTGTGCTTCCGCGGGCCGAGTTCTTTCCCGACGCCTTCGACGGGACTACGGAGTCCATCCGGCGCATGCTCGACCGGATGTGCGGGTACATGGAGCTGGATCCGGGGAGCATCGAGCTGTCGCTGTTCCGAGAGGAGCACTCCACATTCGTCGGGCTGTATCACCCGGAGGGGGACAAGTTCCGGATCTGGATTGAAGCCAGAAACCTGCCGGACCCGCTGTCCATGGCAGCGACGATGGCGCATGAACTGGGGCACGTCCATTTGCTTGGACACGGTCGAATCTCGGCCGATGCCGAGGACCACGAGCCGTTGACCGACCTGCTCACCGTGTACTTCGGATTGGGAGCGCTGACAGCGAACGCCGTCATCCGGGAATACCACGACTACTCGAGGTGGGCGATCCGAAGGGAAGGCTACTTCACCATGCCCATGTTCGGATACGCGTTAGCCCGCTTCGCCCTGACGCGAGGCGAGGACGGGGCGAAATGGTCGCGAGAACTGCGGCCCGACGTGCGGTCGGCGTTCAAACAGTCGCTGCGGTTTCTGCTGTCGGAGACCGTCGGAGACATGCGGAATCGGACGCGCTGAAGCTGGTTGGGAATTCGCCGGGCGATCGCGCACGCCAGGTCGAGACGCGTCAGCACACAAACACGGCGCGCCATATGTTGCCGAATCGCCTGCCACCGGTGATCATTAGAAATAGCAGCTTATGCAAAGGCCACAAAATTACAGCAATCGTTGCGTATGGAGCAATTGACGTCCTGCTCTCGGCTGTCACCGGAGCTGTTGTGTTTCTGGCAGTACGCGATTCAAGGCCGGGACTTTGGGCAACGGTGACTTGGTTCACAGTGATGCTTCTGGCAGGGATCGTGGGGTGTTGCAGGACGCATGTCGTTGGAGATGGCAATGCCATGGAACGTGTGTGGCACATATTTAAGTGTGGATTCATCGGAATTCTGTGGATTCTTCCAATTGTTGGCGCATTGTGCCTTTGTGCTTATCTGGGGGCATTTATCGCAGCAATGCTTTTTCCGAAGGGAGCAGTGGACGCAATTCATGGCAAGCTGCAGGGCCTCAGGGGGAGGCTCGTCTTGTTATCATTATTTATATGCATTGTCGCGATTCAATGCGTCATTTGGAGCAAGTTGGCAAAGGATGGCGCAGAGCCTTCTGGGGACATGATGCCGCCGTTAGAGCAGTAAACTTGTGTATGCCGCCAATGATTCTGCGGCATACACACGCAGTCGCGACAGCGGCGCGGTGGCCCGGTTGATCCGCAGCAGGGGGGCCGGTAGCTGGAGCAACATCAGGAGTGAACTCCGGCGAGCGCGAGGCGGACGTCGAGAGAATCACGTCAGCGATCCTGACTGGAGCGAAATCCCGGCCACCCAGCCGCCATGATTCTGTGCGTCTGCCGTCTGACCGGAGCGATCCAGGCCTTCCAGTTCACCGCCTGCACGCGCGAAGCAGCACCGCCGCGCCCGCGATCGCCCCGCCTATGACAAAGGACATCGCATACGCCCATGGCCCTACGCGATCCTGAACCGAACATAACAACAGGCCGCCGGGAATCGCAATTGCCGCGGTCACCAACGTTGGCAGCAGAATCACGCTGCTCCGTTTCTCGTCATGGACGCTCCAGACGGTCCACATAACCGCCGGAAGCGCGAACAAATCGCCGTCCAATCGCCCACTGAGCGTGAAAGACATCCACGCCAGGAACAGGGTGAGCAGTCCGCCCAGGCAGATCAGCAGTGCGTTCGCTTGCCGGGCGTTCGTGTCCGATCCAGCGACTGAGGCGTCAGGCGGCTGTGTCTTCATCACGATTTGCATCCCACTGCATGCTGGCTGGATGGAGTTCGATGCCCCAATCCGCCCGGCCACGGAAACCTCTCGCTCGTGATCCTATCGGCGATCGACTCGCGGCCATACCCAACCGACGGCGTGCCGAGCGCCAAGGCGCACGCGGGCCACTGTCAATCAGCCTCAAGTGAAGTGTGCCACAGCCTCTGCCAGTGCAAAATCCCGTGCAGCGGCGTCCCGCTTGCCGGGCGTCCAACAGGCAGCGAAAATCCGATCCAAGGCATTTCTGAAAGCGTTCGCCGAACCCGACATGAGCGATACGAAGTCAAGTTCAGCGGTGGCCGGACTGAAAGCGGGCGGTTTCGTTGGCCAACCCGATCACTGATGCGCCCAGGAGGCGGCGATGTCCCGAAAACAGGTCGATTGCGGCGACCGCGGCCGCGGTGCCGATCCTGATCCTGGCGGCGCTGCTGGTCCAGACACGGCGGCAGTCCGTGACGGTCGACGACGTAACTGTTCCGCAGGTCTTCACGATCCCCTTCGCGGACAGTTGGGCCATCACCTCGGGCGTGCGCGTGCAACTGGTCGGCCGGCTTGACGGGGAGGCCAACGTCTCAATCAATGACGGGATCACCCTTGACGTCCGCGGCGATATCGACCTTGTGCAGTATGGAGACCTGTTCGTCAGCGAGGCGCTGGTGATCCGCTATCAACCCAGATCCGTTCGCAGCGGCCGACTGACGGTGCATTACCGTGTGTACTGGCAGACTGGGGGCCTCGCGCGAGCGCGCGGGAGCCATTGACGCTGGTTCGGTTTGAGACAACGGGGGCGCGATGTCCGAACGAGAATCGGGAGCGGTCGTGCTCCTGCTGGGATTGACGCTGGCGTATCGAAAGTGGTCGGCGCCCTGGATCCCGATCCTGCTGGTCAGCGATGTGATTGCGATCGCGGCACTAACGGCGATTGTGATTGTGCTGGGGCGGCTGTCCCGACGCCGGTGATGCGGGGCCGACGGATGAGTGCGGGACACGCAGGAACGGGTCCGGAGCCGGCTCGCCGGGCCAGGTCTCGGCTCTCCGATTTCCGCTGGCGAGGAAATCGCCCGACGTGGCGATCCGCTGGCCACGGGCAGCCCGCCGCGGCCGCTGGCGGGTGCTGAATGAGCCGCGTTTTCCGAATTCCGCTGACGGTCCGCGGATCGGCGCTGCAGTTGCATTTGCCGCGAGGTCCGCCCACTGTTCCCGAGGCCGATGGAGCATTCATGGTTCTGCCCCGCCCCCGCCAACGCGGTTTCACGCTGATTGAACTTCTCGTCGTGATCGCGATTATCGCGATCCTGGTCGCGCTGCTGCTGCCCGCCGTTCAACAGGCGCGCGAGGCGGCCCGCCGCACGCAGTGCAAGAACAATCTGAAGCAGATCGGCCTGGCGCTTCACAACTACGAATCGACGTTCCTGGTGCTGCCCCCCAGTGCGTGCATCAACAACCGCTCCGCGACCAACGGATCATGGTCGATTCAGGGGCGGCTGATGCCCCATCTGGACGCGGCAAATCTCTACAACCAGGTCGACCTTTCAATGAGCTGGTCGAACTATCCGCTCATCAGCGGGTTTCGCGTGCCGGTGTACGCCTGCCCCTCGGATCCGAAGTCTGATTTCCTGCGTCCGACCGGGTCCGGCATCAACCTGTACTCGACATGCTACGGATTCAACGTCGGCAACTGGTTCATCTACGACCCGGTCACCGGCCGCGGCGGGGATGGCATCGCGTATCCGAATTCCCGCATCAAGTTCAGCTCCGTCACCGACGGCGCCAGCAACACGCTTGCGGCCTCGGAAGTCCATGCCATGACAGCCTACACACGCAACGGCGGACCGCCTTCAACAAACATGCCCCAGACGGCGGAGGAGGTCGCCGTCATCTGCGAGTCTGGCGTCAAGGACCGGCTGCAGCCCGACACGCATGATGGAACGGGACATTCGGAATGGGCAAACGCACACTGCCATCGCAGCGGCTTCAACACCACTCTGGGTCCCAACACGGACGTCGCCTACACCTACCAGGGAGTGACATACCACCACACCGATTACAATTCCCGGCAGGAGGGGAACAGCACGACGATTCCCAGCTACGCCGTCCTCACGTCGCGCAGCCACCACACGGGGATCGTCCATTCGCTGCTGCTTGACGGGTCCGTCCGCGCAATCAACAGCAGCATCAACCTGGCAACCTGGCGGGCGCTGGGGACGCGCGACGGGGGCGAGGTGGTCGGCGAGTTCTGACCGGCCCCTGAGCCGGCGTGTGGCCGGGCTGAACTGAGCGCAGCGAGGGAAGCCCCGGGGCGACCAGGATCGGTCATTGGTCATCAGCAATTGGCAATCGCGAGTATTGCAAACTGCAAGGGCGGGCGGGCGTCGCGGACTACGGTTTCCGTGGCCGTCGCTGGCGCTTCCGGCTCGTGCCGCAAACCGCGTCCGACGGCAAAGCCGTCGGCTTGGCCCCGGGTCATTCAATGACAAACGACCAATCCGCGATGACCATTGACCAATGCTTCTCACCAGCCGCATGGCGGGACCGTTCCCCAGCCCCTGATCCCACTTCGATGGTGGGTCATCGCCGGTTCGCCCTTCGGGCTCGCGCGGCTCGACGCCACCCTACGGATTCAAACCGCGTCCGACGGCAAAGCCGTCGGCTTGGCCCCGGGTCAATCAATGACAAATGACCAGTCCGCGATGACCATTGACCAATGCTTCTCACCGGCCGCGCAGCGCGTCATGCGATCAGCGAATCCACCACCGTGCCGTGCACGTCCGTCAGCCGGAAATCCCGGCCCGCAAACCGGTACGTCAGCTTCTCGTGGTCGAAGCCCAACAGGCGCAGCATCGTCGCGTGCAGGTCATGCACTGAGACGCGATCCTCGACCGCCTTGAAGCCGAACTCGTCCGTCGCGCCATGGACCTGGCCCCCCTTCACGCCGCCGCCCGCCAGCCAGCAGGTGAAGCCGTGATGGTTGTGATCGCGGCCGTTGATCTTGCCCGCGTTGGCGCCGGGCGTGGGCAGCTCCACGACGGGCGTGCGGCCGAACTCGCCGCCCCACAGGATCAGCGTCTCATCCAACAGCCCCCGCTGCTTGAGATCGCGGATCAGCGCGGCCAGCGGCTTGTCGATCTGCTGGGCCAGCCGGCGGTGATTGACTTCGAGGTCGTCGTGGTTGTCCCAGGGCTGCCCTTCGCCATGCCACAACTGGATGAACCGGACGCCGCGTTCGACGAGCCGGCGGGCGATCAGACACTGCCGGGCGTGGACGCCTTCGCCGTACATCTCCTGAATGTGCTTCGGTTCGCGGTTGACGTCGAACGCGTCCGCGGCCTCCATCTGCATCCGGTAGGCGAGTTCGAACGAGTGAATCCGTGATTCGAGCGCGGAATCGGTTCCGCGGGCCTCGAGATGCTTCTGATTCAGCGACTGCAGCAGGTCGAGCTGGCGACGCTGCTTGTCGAGCGGCAACTGCTTGTTGCGGATGTCGGAGATCAGTTTTTCGACGTCGGTGTGCTGGGTGTCCAGGTACGTGCCCTGGTACACGCCGGGGAGAAAGGCGGAGCGCCAGTTGGCGGTTTCGGTGATGGGCAGCCCGTTGGGGCACATGGCGATGAACCCGGGCAGGTTCTGATTCTCGGTGCCCAGGCCATACGTGACCCAACTGCCGAAGCTCGGCCGCGGCTGGCGGGCGTCCCCGCAGTTCATCAGCATCAGCGAGGGCTCGTGGTTGGGCACCTCGGCGTACATCGAGCGAATGACGGCGACGTCGTCGATGCAGCCGCCGACGTTCTCGAACAGCTCGCTGACCTCAATGCCGCTTTCGCCGTACTTGCGGAACTTGTACGGGGATGGGAGCGCGGCGCCCGTTTTGCGTTCGGTGGGCAGGTTCGACACCGGCAACGGCTTGCCGGCGTAGTCGTTGAGCACGTGCTTGGGGTCGAACGTGTCGACGTGCGAGGGTCCGCCGTTGCAGAAGATGTGGATGACGTGCTTCGCCGTGGCCGGGAAATGCGGATGCCGGGGAAGCATCGGCGATTCGGCGGCGGCCAGCGAGCCGGCGTCGTTGAGGACGCCGTACAGGCCGAGGGCGCCGAGTCCGAACCCGGAACGCTGAAGGAATTCGCGGCGCGAGGCGGGGAGCATCATCGGGCGACCATCTGTGCAGGAGGAAGCCGGGGGGGATTGTGGGCTGCCGGCGTGCGGCAGCGGCGGGCGTTGGATTTTATCGGTCCAGAAGGCCGTTCGACAGACACTTTCGGGGCGAGGCGCCGCGAGCCGGGAAAATCCGCGAGAATTCTGCGGGCAACGGGGAAATGCCTTTGGGGCCAGTGTTTCCGCCGCGCTGTGCGATACGATACAGGAACTGCCCGCTTGCCGGGAGAAACTCCAGGCCACAGGACCGGACAATCATGACCCTGGCGGAACTGCGACTGCAGGCGCTGACTCGACGACACTTCCTGCGTCAGTCCCAGTCGGGACTCGGAGCGGCAGCTCTGGCGACGCTGATGGGCCAGGGCGCGGCGGCCGCGACCGACGCCGACCCGATGGCCCCGCGCCAACCTCACTTCGAGCCCCGCGCGAAAAGCGTCATCTACCTGCACATGGCCGGCTCGCCGCCGCAGCACGACCTGTTCGACTACAAGCCGGAACTCGTCAAACACAACCTGCAGCCCTGCCCGGAAGAGTTCACCAAAGGCGAGCGCTTCGCCTTCATCCAGGGAACCCCCAAGCTGCTGGGCACGCCGCACAAATTCCGCCAGTACGGCGAGTGCGGCGCATGGATCTCCGAGATCCTGCCGAACATCGCATCGACGGCGGACGACCTGTGCTTCATCCGGTCGATGTACACCGACCAGTTCAACCATGCGCCGGCGGAAATGCTGCTGTACACCGGCAGCCCGCGCTCCGGCCGGCCCTCGATGGGCAGTTGGGCGACGTATGGCCTCGGCACTGAGAACCAGGACCTGCCCGGGTTC
The DNA here is from genome assembly GCA_019636235.1 of Planctomyces sp. Lineage (GTDB taxonomy): Bacteria > Planctomycetota > Planctomycetia > Planctomycetales > Planctomycetaceae > Caulifigura. Next base: position 191,631 of record JAHBXW010000009.1, on the reverse strand, counting down.
GTCGTCCTGATCTCCGGCGGCACCAGCCCGTCCGCGGGAAAGAACAACTGGTCCAGCGGATTTCTGCCCTCGGTCTTCCAGGGCGTGCAGTGCCGCTCGAAGGGGGACCCGGTGCTGTACGTCAGCGATCCGCCGGGCATGGATCGCGACACCCGACGACTGAGCCTCGACGCGATCCGCTCGCTGAACGAGTTGCAGGCCCGGGAATTCGGCAGCCCGGAGACGCTGACGCGGATCGCCCAGTACGAACTGGCGTTTCGGATGCAGACGGCCGTCCCGGAGGCGATGGACATCGCCCGCGAGCCGCAGCACATTCAGGAGGCGTATGGCGCCGCTCCCGGCGAGTCGAGTTTCGCCAACAACTGCCTGCTGGCGCGGCGTCTGGTGGAACAGGGCGTGCGGTTCGTGCAGTTGTTCGACTGGGGCTGGGACTTCCACGGCATCAGTCCCGACACCGACATCGGGGAGGGTCTGGCGAGCCGCTGCAAGCCCATGGATCGGGCGGTGGGCGCGCTGCTCAAGGACCTCAAGGCCCGCGGACTGCTGGAGTCGACGCTGGTCGTCTGGAGCGGAGAGTTCGGCCGGACGCCGCTGAACGAGGAGCGCAACGGATCGAAGTTCTTCGGTCGCGACCATCACCCGCACTGTTTCACGATCTTCATGGCGGGCGGCGGCATCAAAGGCGGGACCAGCATCGGCGCCACCGACGAACTGGGTTACTTCGCCACCGAGCGGAGAACGCACGTGCACGATCTGCAGGCGACGATCCTGAACCAGTTGGGGTTCGACCACACCCGCCTGACGTACCGCTTCCAGGGCCGCGACTATCGGCTGACCGATGTCCACGGCGAAGTCGTCCATGAGGCGCTGGCCTGACTCCGCGCCCGCCGGCGCCGGCCTGTGATCCGCGAACTGACCTTCCGGCCCCGAAGAACTGGCGGCGTCACTCGCTGACCGCTTCCAGCGGCCAGCCGATGTCGAACACTTCCGGAGGGACCCAGTCCGGCACGGGCGTCCCGGTGATCGTCAGAATCGCCCAAGCCGCCGCAAAGTCATCCGAATTCAGATCTCTGGCTGGTCCGACGATGCGGCGGAGCCCATCGAGTTGCGAGGACGCCTGCATCCGGCCGATCGTCACGGACGCCATCTGTCGGACGAGCGGATCTTCGGGCGGATTGCCGGGGCCGCCAGGGAAGTCGGCCGCGCGCGCCATCAGTTCAGCGGCCAGTCCCTCATCAGGTTCGCCCGCCAGCAGCAGCCCCAGGCCCCAGATGGCGCCGCTCCGCGCGATGGCCGGCCCCGACGCCTCCGGCACATAACGACGCATCGCCGGCAGCGCCTCCGCGTATCCCATTTGCGCCATCGCTTCGAACAGATGCGCAATCTGCTCCGCGAATCCGCCCCCCTGAGGCTGGTCCTGCTGACGAATCGCCTTGTCCAGGAGCGCCGGCAGCGTCTCGGGAATCGCCAGCTTCTTCAGCCCCCACGCCGAAGCGATCTGCACTTCGCCGCGATCCGATTCCAGGCGGTCAACCAACAGCCCCGCAGCCGGCTTGTGATCCAGAGTGCCCAGCAGCAACGCCGCCTGCTCCTGCGAACGCCACCCCTCCGCATGCAGGGCCGTCATGCCCGTTTCCCGGACGACGCCGTCGAACTCCGGAACCGCCGCCAGCCGGAACAGTTCCTCGCACACGTAGCCGCGATTGTCCGGATGGGGATCGTCCAGTTGCAGCCCGAGGAACGCGATCCGGTCCGGCGTCGGGCGAGTCGCATACGCGCGCTGCCCCTGCCAGCGGACCTTCGCGTCGGGCGAAGCCATCGATCGTTCGGCGAGCGGCACGACGAGTTGCGGATCAATGCGAAACAACGCATCCAGGGCCGCTGCCGCGACGGCCGGCTCGGGGTCCACGCCCAGCGCCGCCAGAAGCGACTGCGTTTCCGACGAGGCATGCCGATCCAGCAGCGCCGCCGCGCACAGGCGATCGATGACGGTCCCTTCGGCTCGGGCCAGCCGCGCCGCGTTCGACTCCATTCCGGTCGTGGCGATCTGCCCCGCGGCCCGCGCGGCAGCCAGCCGGATGTCGGAACGCCGCAGCGGATCCAGCGCGATCGCCGCGAGGCCTGAAATCGATTCTTTGTCCTGGACATCGACCAGACATTGAAACGCCATCTTCAACAGTTGACGATCGGCATTCGCATCCGCGATCCGTGCTCGCCAGACTTCGCGGACCGGCTCGTAGTTCCAGCGGGCCAGTTCCGGTTCAATGAGGAGTTTCAGAAGCTCCGTATCGGTGGCGCCGAACAGGACGTCCGCCGCATCCCGGGCATCGAGTTCAATGAGCGCAGACGCCAACTGATAGCGGGCTTCGGGTCCCAGCCGGCTGTCGCCAAGCCGTTGCTGGAGCGCCGGGCGGGCCGCATCCAGTCCCGGATGTCCCCGGCGATGCGCCTCCCGGATGCAGTGCACGCAGGTCCGCACAAGATTCGAATCTGAGCTCTCCAGCGACTCGATCCACAGCCGCGGGTTTCGCGGATCAAGCGCGGGCAGGTCGAACGGCGGGACTGTGAGATCGGGATCAGTCAGGAGGTCGAAGTTCGGGCGAATCTCCCAGGCCGGAACAGGGCGCGTGGTGAGCGATGCCGCGGCCAGAGCCACAGCCAGAATTGTGCGGACAACCATGCGGAGAGACGGGATGCGTGCCAGGGCTGGGAATGCGTGCCGATTCCAGCATCATGGCGGCGTGGCCCGCGCGCCGCCATGGAGTCATCGGCAAGTTCCCCCGTGCGGACGGCCAGACTGGGGCGGCTTGCGGTCCGCTCGAGGTTGATGCTGTGCCGCCGCTGGGAGCGTTGCCCGTGCCGGGCAGATCCGTACGGCGCCGTTCGACTGCTCGACGACTGACGTTGGTCTGCCCGATTTGCTCTCGCTTGTCGCAACAGCATCCCGCGCTGGATCATTGCGCTCGGCTGGGGACTCGCAAGTCGCGGCGCAACACAGAGGCCGCCCATCGGTTACTTGGTCGAAGGGCGGCCTTTGGAAGCGAGCGGAGAGAACGGGATTCGAACCCGTGGTACCGGTTTACCCGGTACACCGGTTTAGCAAACCGGCGCTTTCGGCCACTCAGCCATCTCTCCGTGGCGACTCCGAGGTCGCCGAATTCTACCCTCACAGCTTCCGGGGTGACACCGTAAACTCCGGCGGCGCAGGAAGTTCACTGCCCGGACAAAATGGCGAGGCGGTGAGACGCGAAACATCGCGAGGAACGCCAACGCGTTCAGTGGTCAGGGGCGGAATTGAACCGCCGACACATGGATTTTCAGTCCATTGCTCTACCAACTGAGCTACCTGACCGGACGCGAGATCCGAGCCGAATCCGCGCGAGCACGACAGTGTACGATTCGCAGGCGCGGCGTCAACGCGATGCGCCCGCCTTGTCGCTGATTCCAGGATTCCGAGTCGCCCGATCCCCCCGCCTCTCACCCGATGACCGAATCCGCAGCCTCTGCCGGTCGGGGGTTGAGGTCCGGCATCTGCTGCCGCAGGGCGACTGCCGGGCCACTGCCTGGAGAAAGCCGATTTCCGCGTGTGACGCATCACCTCAACACGCACGGCTGCCGGGAGTTGCGCGGATGGCAGACGCTTCTGGCCGGCCTTGATCGTGCGGCGGCGACTGGAGAACCCCAATGGGGACACGCTCCGGAACGTAAATCCCCGTTGCGGCGAATTTTCCGCGCGGCGTATAAGCCAACGGGGTCCCCCCGGCAACCGGGAGGGCGCCCTGCCCCGTGGGAACGTTCATGGTCCGTCTGCTGGTCATGCTGTCTGTCGCCGCCGCCTGGATGGGCTGCGCCGGACGGCATTACAAGGTGGACCATCCGGTGGTCGGGCCGCCGCCGCCGCGAATCGGGGGCGCCCGCGCCGTCGCAGCGAATGAGGCCCTGGCGTCGCAGGACGCCCGCGGCCAGTCCGAAGTTCAGCAGGCCAGCGGCGCCGATGCCCGCTCGTTCGATGGCCCGATTCCCATGACGGCCGTCGCCGCTCGCGTCAACGGACAGCCGATCCTGGTCGGCACCGTGATGACCGAAGTTCGCGGCCGCCTCGCCGCCGCCAAATCGCAGATCAGCCCCGAGCAGTTCCGCCAGCTCCAGGAGGAGTTTCTCAAGGAGCGGCTGCCGACGCACATCGAGCAGGCCCTGATGGTGCATGCGGTGAAGACGCGCCTTAAGGAAGAGCAGCTCAAGAACGTCGAAACCCAGCTCGACGAGCAGTTCAACAGTTTTGTCGCGAAGAAGTTCCAGGGTCCCAACGGACCGCTGCCACTCACCGAGGTGGAGGCGATTCTGCAGGCCCAGGGTCTGACCCTGCATCAGATGCGCAAGATGTTCGGCGACCGGGCGATCGCGGAGCAGTTCATCGGGATGCGACTGGGCGAACTGCCGCAGGTTAATCGCCAGGAACTGCTGAAACTGTATCAGGAGCGGCAGGCGGATTACGCCGAGCCCGAGCAGGTGAAATGGCAGCAGATTCGAATTTCGTTCGGCGACGGCCGGTCTCGCGCGGATGCGGAACGGCTGGCGCAGGACGCGTCGGAGATGCTTCGGAAAGGCGCGCCGTTCTCGGACGTCGCGCGGAAGCATTCCGATGGTCCGGATGCGTCAAACGGCGGCCACTGGGACTGGACGCAGGTCGACAGTCTGTCGAACGAGCTGCGCGAGCCGCTGTCGACGCTGCCCGCGGGCCGTCCCAGTCCGGTGATCCGCAGCGCCTCTTCGTTCCAGATCGTGCAGGTCGTCGAGCGTCAGCAGGCCCGCGTGCGTCCGTTCGAGGACGTTCAGAGCGAGCTGCGCGAGGAATTGATTCAGTCGCGTCATCGCGAACGGGCCGAGAAGTTGATGGACGAGCTGCGGTCCTCGGCCGTGATTGAAACGATGTTTGACGAGCCAGGCGTCTCCAGTTCGGCGGGTCCTGCCGAACGCGGGGGCGTCTCCCACCGAAAATCGGCGTTTTCCCGGGGCGGGTCTTGACCCGCGAAAAACTCCTTGGGTAACAACGCCTCCCCTCAGGTTTCCCTTCAAAGTCTCCCTTCACGTCTTCACGTCAACCAGATCGAGCGGACCCGTCCGCTGCCCGGTTCCCGCGGACTCTTCCGCGGATGACAGGGCGGCGACCGGCGTCGAGGCCGCCCGCCTTCAGGCAGCGCAGTCCGGTTCGAGCGATCCCCTCCGACAACGTTACCCCAGTTCCCCGAGTGGTGCTCACAGTCATGGCGCGACATCGACACACCCCAAACGGATCGGGCTTCCGCCTGATGGAGGGACCCGCCAGCATCCGGTCGTACGGACTGCTGTTGTACAGCGGCCTCGCCGCGGGCAGCCTCTGGCTGTCCGGGGCGCTTCTGGCGCAGGATCGTGCGCTGGAGGACAACCCGTTCGCGCCGGCGGCGCAGGCCTCGGGGGCAGCCCCCGCGACCGCATCGCCGAAGCCGACGGCGGCGCCTTCGGACGACGTTCGCCGGCGCCGGATTGGCGATTACATGCGGCAGGCCCGCCGGGCCCTGGATGAAGGCGACGCCGAAGAGGCCGAGCGCTACGCCTCGCTGGCGGACAAGCTCGCCCGCGAAGGCCGCGTCGCCTTCCGCCGCGGCGAACAGACGCCCTCGCAGCTCCTGGCTCAAATCCGGGGCGTGCCGGAGGACCTGATGCTGGCCGATTCGCGCCCGGCCGCGGCAGGCGCCTCGGTCAGCCCGGACGGCCCCTCGGAAGACTTCCTGTCGGGATTCCGTCCCGATGCGGCCCCTCTGCCGGCCGTCCGTCGTCCGGTTCCGCAGTTCACTCCCGAGACGCCTGAACAGGCGCTCGAATTCGCGCAGCAACTTCTCGCCGAAGCTCGCGCCAAGCTGGAAAAGGGACACTACGAGGAAGCGCGGTCGCTGGCCTGGGAGGCCGCTGCACTGGACGCTCCGTTCGGCCCGTTTGAATCGACGCCGGCCCAGTTGCTGAAGGAGATCGAGCGTGCCAGCGGCGACGTGTTCATCGCCGGCGCCGCTCCGCCGAGCACCATGCGGGGCGCTCCGGACGCGACGCGCGAGCAGGCCCTGGCCTTGCTCGAGGACGCCCGCCGGCTGCTCAGCGAAGGTCAGCTGGATGCGGCCCAGGCTCGCGCGGAGGAAGCGGCGGCTCTGGGCGCGGCGTTCGGCATCGCCGATGACCGCCCGGAACTGGTCCTGCAGGACATCGACGCCCAGTCGGTCGACTTCGGCGGCAATCCCGCCGGCACGGCCGCTCCGGGTCAGCTCGCGTCGGCCTCCGACGCGCGGAAACAGGCTCTGGGACTTTTGAACTCCGCCCGCCGCGCCATGCAGCAGGGCGACATGCAGACCGCCATCGCGAAGGTCGCCGAGGCCGAGGCGCTGGACGTCGCATATGACATTCTGGACGACCGGCCGGACATGGTCCGGGACGACATCCAGCGGCTGGCCGCCATCGGCGGATCGGAGCCGAACCCGTTCGCCGCCCAGGGCGGCGCGACTGACAAGCCGGCCCGGCCGCGCGTGCAACTGGCAGGGCTGACCGCCGACGAGCTGTATCGCCAGGGACGCCAGTCTCTGAAGAATGGCGATCGCGAAGCCGCCTATGAGTGCTTCCTGGCGTGCTGGCAGACGGGCGAAACGCTCGATCCGCACCGCCAGCAGCAGTTGCAGGAGATGCTCCGCAGCCTGTCGCCCCGGAATGAGGTGCGGATGGCCAGCGGCGAATCGGCGGACGCCGGCCTGCCGTCGCTGGGCGCCTCGCCGATCGACCGGGTCCAGACCGAGCTGCACGTCAAGTACGACAAGCTCCGGACGGAGACGCTGAACTCGATCTTCCATGCCGAGCGGATGCGCGACCGCCAGCCGCGGGAGGCGCTGCAGGTTCTCGATCAGCAGATCGTGTCGATCGAGAACGCGGGGCTGACCGCCGATCAGTCGCGGACATTGATCGCGACGATCGAGCAGACCCGGTCGGGCATCGACGCCTACGCCAAGCAGCGGCAGCCGATCCTCGACCTCGAGAATCGGAACGAGGAAACGAAGAGCATGATCAAGCGGGACATGCAGACCCGCGCCCGGATCGAACAGGAGACCGCCAAGCTCGTCGACGAGTTCAATGAACTCTACAACCAGCGGCGGTTCCCGGAAGCCCACGCAAAGGCCATTCAGGCCCGGGAGATCAATCCGACCGAGCCGGCCGTGGTGGCCATGGTCGAAAAGAGCAAGCTGGCGATGCAGATCGCCCGCATCCAGGACATCAAGGAGCTCAAGGCCGATACGCGCCTGCGGACGAACAATGACATTGAAGAGTCGCTGATCCATAACATCACCGACGCCAACCCGATCTCCTACTCGCACAACTGGCAGGAGATCGTCAAACGCCGCAAAGGCACGCCGACCGACGGCGCCAGCTACACCGACTCGGAGCTGAAGATTCAGCAGAGCCTGGTGGAGACGATTTCGCTGCACTTCGACAATCGCCCCCTCGAGGAGGTGATCCAGTACATCGCCAACCAGAAGGGGATCAACGTCCGCCTGGACGCCCCGGCGATTGAAGACGAGGGCCTGTCGACGAGCTCGCTGGTGTCGATCAACGTCGACGGCATCCAGCTGAAGAGCGCGCTGAACTCGATACTGGACTCGATTCACCTCGGGTACACCATCAAGGACGAGCAACTGGTGATCACCAGCAAGCTCAAGGAGCGCGGCGGGCTGAAAGTGAAGACCTACCAGGTGGCGGACCTCGTGATCCCGATCACGATTCCGACGCCGCAGTCGATGCTGCGTCCCGGAACAGGGTTCTCCTCTCAGGGCTCGCCGTATGCCCGCAGCATGGATCCCATGACGGGCCTGCCGCAGGTGCCCGCCGGGGGCGACCCGGGGAATCCGTTCGGCCTCTCGACGTCCGCTCCGGCGGCGATCCCGGGAAGCCGCACCAACGCCGACTTCGCCTCCCTGACGCAGTTGATCACGGGCGTCATTGAACCGGACAGTTGGCTGGAGAATGGCGGCCAGGCGTCGATCGATCAGCATGAATCGACGTTGAGCCTCGTCATCCGCCAGACGCAGCGCGGCCACGAGGAGATCGCGGATCTCCTGGAGCAGCTCCGCCGTCTGCAAGACCTGCAGGTCACGATCGAGGTGCGGTTCATCACGGTCAGCGACGATTTCTTCGAGCAGATCGGCGTGGACTTTGACTTCAACGTCAACGACACGATCGGCGGCCCGAAGGTCGACAACAACTTCAACCGCATCCTGCCCTTCGGGGCGGTCGATCCGGTCAACGGGTTCCAGGGCGTCGCCGCCGGCGGCGGCCAGCAAGGCGGCCAGCAGGCCCAGCAGGGCCAGGGCGGCGGCATCGTCGGCGGCACGGCCCCCTTCGGCCAGGGCCCGCCCATCAACCTGATCGGCCGCGACAAGTGGCCCGGACGGACCGTGGTCGGCATGTCCAGCAGCGACCCGATGCAGTTCAGCCCCGACCTCGACATTCCGTTCCGCCAGGGATCGTTCAACATCGGCGTGCCGACGTTCGGCAATCCGCAAGCGGACGCCGGCATCCAGTTCGGCATGGCGATCCTCAGCGACCTGGAAGCCTTCCTGTTCGTGCGGGCCGCCCAGGGCGACCGCCGGACAAACATCATGTTCGCTCCGAAACTCACGCTGTTCAACGGCGTGCCGGGATCGGTCACCAGCGCCGTTCAGCAGCCGTTCGTCGTCTCGGTGACGCCGGTTGTCGGACAGTTCTCGGTGGGCTTCCAGCCTGACGTGCAGGTGTTCAGCGACGGCGTGCAGCTGGGCGTGTCGGCGGTCGTGTCCGCAGATCGCCGGTACGTGCGACTGGGCGTCTTCCCGTTCTTCTCAAACATCACCGACGTGTTCACCTTCTCCTTCTTCGGAGGCGGCGGCGCGGGGCTGGGTGGGAACGGCGTGGGTGGCCTGGGCGGCATCGGCGGTCTGGGCGGTCAAGGCGGCCAGCAGGGCGGCGTTGGCGGTCAAGGCGGCCAGCAGGGCCAGCAAGGCCAGCAGGGCGCCGCGGTCGGCCAGATCACCGTGCAGCAGCCCGTGATCGACGTCGTCACGGTGAGTACGGTCGTCAGCGTTCCGGACGGCGGCACGGTCCTCCTCGGCGGCGTCAAGAGCCTCCGCGAAGGACGCAACATGGCTGGCGTCCCGATCCTCAACAAGATCCCCTACATCAGCCGCCTGTTCAAGAACTCCGGCGTCGGCCGCGAGACGCAGAGCCTGATGCTGATGGTCACGCCCCGAATCATCATCCAGGAAGAGGAGGAACAGCTTCTGGGCGTCGCGGATTGAGTGAGTCCCCCCTGATGGTCGCCGTCGCACTCCCCCCGCGATGGCGACGCCCCCTGTAGCTCGTCTCAGGGCTCTGGACCGTCGGTCGCACGCGTGCGGCCGGCGGTTCTTTTTTTGCGCGCGTTTAATAGGACGCGATGCCGACCAGGCAAGCGATCAGCAGCGCGCTGGGGGAACGTGGCCGCCGGGCCGGCCAGCGAGTGCTGCGGCAATTGGCGAGCGCTTGGTCCGCCGTTCGCCGGCGCAATCGCGACGGACCGGGTGAGCCTCAACCGTTGCCGCGGGGATGTCGCGGGCGCTGCAGTGCGAGAGCCCAATGAGGTTCCCGCACCTCGCATGACGCGCGTAGCGGGCTGTCGCAGCGCTCTCAATGCCCGTCCGACGAGACGATCAGCGGCCGTCGCGAAGCCGGTCGCCCAGAAAGTTGTCGAGTTCCGGGATGCCGTAGATCTTCCCGATCGTCTTCTCGAACTCGTAGGGAACCCGGCGATACTCGATCACCCGCCCGATGGCGGCCGGCGCGCCGTCCGCCGCGTCCGGCGCGCTCCCGGACCCGCCGGGAGGAGGATCGTGCAGCACCACGTAGCATGCCTGGTTGTTGCCGTCGCGCGGCTGCCCCACCGAGCCGACGTTCATCAGCACCTTCTGGTCCCCCAGAGTCCACTTGAAGTTGAACTCGTCCGGCGACTGGAACGTGTGGTCCTCGGTGAACACGCCCGGAATGTGCGTGTGCCCCTGGAAGCAGTACCGATCGACGAGCCCGAAGATCCGCTCCATCTTCCGCTGGTTGTAAATGTCCTCGGGGAACACGTACTCGTTCAGCGGGTTGCGCGCTGATCCGTGGACGAACAGCACGTCGTGTTCGCGCCGCATCCGGGGCAGTTCGCCCAGGAACTCCCAGCGCCGCTCGTTGCCGGTCGGGTCGCCGCTTTCGAGCATGTGCCGCGTCCAGAAGATGGCGCGCTCCGCGCCGGCGTTAAAGCCCTCCGGATCGAACAGCGCCGCCTGGTCGTGGTTCCCGAGGATCGTCACCTGGCAATGTTTCATCACCAGATCGATGCACTCCCGGGGGTTCGGCCCGTAACCAATGATGTCGCCCAGGCAGTAAATCTCATGGATCGACTGCCCACGGATGTCGGTCAACACGGCCTCGAGGGCTTCGAGATTGCCGTGAATATCGCTGATGATCGCTCGCAAGAGGCCCCGGTCAGGCTGAACCACCGAATGGGAGAAGGACGTCGACGTAAACTCTTATGGATATTGAAGTGTAGGCCACGTTTCCAGAGAGGGTCAAGCGGGCGGGCCGGTGCGCGAATTCGTCGCGGAATTCGGGAATCCCGCCGCCCCCGGCGCGACTTCGCAGCACTGCGGCGCGGTCGTCGCCGTTCGTCCGAGAGCAGCCGGGGGGGCCTCGATGAGGCGCAACGCGGCCTGCCGCACCGTCCCCCGCGAATTCGAGAGCCGACTCGCCCCGCGCACGAGTGCGGTGCGTGCGTCGCCGCGCGGGAGCAGCGCCGGCGATCAAACACCAGCGCCGGCCGTCAAGCGAACCTCATGCCGCCCGGAGCTGAACCGTCGCGTTCGGCGACAGTCGTTCCCGGTGGCCGTTGATCTGCTGGGCCTCCAGCCGGTCCAGCGATTCCGAGAGCAGCGGCATGGCGCGGCACAACTCGCCGCGGATCTTTTTCGTCTGCAGCGAGCACTCGCCAGCGCCGAATCCGTGCGGGGGTTCGGTCAGGGCGCGGTCCCGCCCGGACGGTATCCACGGCAGGTTGAACTGCGACGCCAGGCGCTGCGCCAGGCCCATCGGGCTGACCCGCTCCGCACCGGCGACATGAAACGTCCCGGTCAGACCGCCCGCCAGCATCGCCTCGAGCACGTCGGCGAGGTCCGTCGCCAGCATCGGCGTCGCGTGGCGAACGGCATCCAGACCCAGCGGCCGGCGGGCCTCGATCGTCGACAGCAGGACTTCCAGCCACCCTGCCCGGCTGTCCGGCGACCACCCGAACGCATGGGTACGGACTATGCACGCCTCGGGATGCCGCTCGGACACGGCGTCTTCGACGAGCCGGATGGCCCGGGACGACGGGCTGGGGCAAAAGCACTCGCTGGCCTCGTCGTGAAACATCCACGGGCCGGTGAAGACGGCGTCCGAGGAGAGGTGCACATGCGCGGCCCCTGCGTCGCGGGCGGCGGACGCCCAGGCGGCTGCGGATTCGGCATCGGCCTCGATCGGTCCGCTATGAGCCGCTTCCCAGGGAGAACGGGACTCCGGTCCGCAGTAGACGACGACATCCGGCTGAACTTCGGCCAGCAGAGTCTCGGGGCTGCGGCGCGAGCCGGGATTGGGGAGCACCTGGCAGCCGGACAGCGAAATGGACCGGGGGGAGACTGCGGCGACCTCGAACCGCGGCGACCAGTGCACGCACAGGTTCGCGCCGACGACCGATTCCGCTCCAACGATGAGTGTGCGTTCCACGCGTGCCTCCCTGCTGTCGTGCCATGGCCCGCGAACGCCAGGCGCGCCGCGGCAGCGAATCGCTTCCGGCTTCCTTGCCGACCAGCAGATTCCGCCGGTCGTGTTATAGCGCGAGTTCGTCGAGGGGGCCAAGATCAATCGGACTGTGCAGCGCGCAGATTGCAGCCCCCCGCGCACAGCGGTACAGTCCGCCCGACCCAAAGCACGCGGAAGGACTCGTTTTTCATGGGCAAATACGAACTCACCTGGGACCTGGACGCGCTGCTGCCGCATCCCCGATCGGAACAGTTCCGGGGGCTGTTTGACCAGTACCGCGAGGAACTCAAGGCCACGGCCGAGGAATCGGATCGATTGCCTCCACTGTCCCGGCAGTCGGTGCGGCAATGGGAGGACTTCGTGCCCCGGCTGAGCCGCCTGCTGGCCAGCTCTGAGGACCTGCACGCGTTCATCGGCTGCCACGCCGCCGCCGACGCCGAGAACAAGCTGTACCAGCAGATCGAAGGGCAGCTGGCGGCGGTGAGCCCGATGCGGTCGCAGATCTTCACGAACATAGAGTTCGCGCTGAAGTCGGCCACGGACGAAGAATACGCGGCCTGCCTCGCGAAGAGCGCCGAGCTCCGGTCGCTGGGGTTCTTCCTCGAGGAATGCCGGCGGAACGCGGCGTTTCGGCTGCCCCGCGACCAGGAGTTGCTGGCGGCGGATCTGGCCGTGGACGGTCTGGTCGCCTGGAGCCGCCTGTACGACCGCATCTCCGGGTCGCTGCGAATCGAAGTCATGGAGCGCGGGGAACTCGTCAGGAAGTCCCCGGGTCAGGTGACGTTCGATTCGCCGGAACGCACGGTCCGACAGAACAATTTCCACTCATCGCTGAAGGCCTGGGAGGGCATCGCCGAGACGTGCGCGGATGCGCTGAACCACATTTCCGGGACGCGGCTGGTGAAGTACCGCCGGCTGGGCGTCCGGGATCACCTGGACCTGCCCCTCCGCTGCAATCGTCTGCAGCGCGAGACGCTGGAATCGATGTGGAGCAGCGTGGCCGCGCGGCGCGGCTGTCTGAAAAAGTACTTCGCCCGCAAGGCGGAGCTTCTGGGCGTTCCGCGCCTGGCGTGGTACGACCTGACGGCGCCCCTGCCCCGCCGCCCCGGCGAGTCCGGCGAGCTGACTTACGACACCGCCTGCGACACGATCGTGTCCACCTTCAACGCGTTCAGCCCGCACCTGGGGGAGTTCGCGCAGCGGGCAATCCGCGAGCGGTGGATCGAGGTTGAAAACCGCGCCGGCAAGCGGCAGGGGGGCTTCTGCACGGGCTTCCCTACCCGCCAGCAGTCCCGGATCTTCATGACGTTCACCAACAGCGCCGACAGCATGTCCACGCTGGCGCATGAGCTCGGGCACGCGTATCACAGCTACGTGCTCCGCGAGGAGCCGTACCTGCTGCAGGACTACCCGATGAATCTGGCGGAGACGGCCTCGACCTTCGCCGAAGCCGTGCTGGCGGAGCACCGCTTGAAGACGGCCAGTTCCACGACGGTAAAGCTGGCGCTGCTGGATCACATGCTGTCGGATGCCGTGGCGTTCCTGATGAACATCCACGCGCGGTTCCTGTTCGAGGACCAGTTGCATCGCCGGCGCGGCGAAGGGGAACTGAGCGTCGAGGACTTGAACGGCCTGATGCTCGACGCGGAGCGCTCCGCCTACCATGACGCGCTGGACGAGGACGGCTGGAACCCGCTGTTCTGGGCGTCCAAACTGCATTTCTACATCGGCGGACTGCCGTTCTATAACTTCCCGTACACGTTCGGGTATCTGCTGTCGCAGGCGCTGGTCGCGATCGCTCCGAAATTCGGCGATGAATTCCCCGAACGCTACCGCAAACTGCTGGTGCTGACGGGCTGCCGCGAAACCGAGTCGGCGATCCGGGAGTCCCTGGATTACGACACCACGGGTCCCGACCTTTGGAACGTCAGCCTCGATGTCGTCGAGGGGCGCGTGTCGCAGTTCCTTGAGCTCAGCGACACCCTGTTGAAGCCGAATTCATGAACTATTGGCAGGCGGCGCTGTTGGGCTTCATTCAGGGAGCGACGGAGTTTCTTCCCGTCAGTTCCTCGGGGCACCTGGTGCTGGTGCAGCACGCGCTGGGCCTGGAATCGGAGAACGTGACGTTCAACGTCGCGCTGCACGCCGGCACGCTGTTGTCGATTCTGGTGGCGTTCCGTCACGACCTGCTGGCCATTCTGGGCAACCGCAGACTGCTGACGGCGATGGTCGTCGCCACTCTGCCGGTGATTCCCGTGGGTCTGTTCGGCAAGACGCTGATCGAGGAAACCCTGAACACCCCGGTGGCCGCGGCAGTGGGGCTGATGATCACGGCGACGCTGCTGTTCCTGTCGCCGAAGGTCGATCATGGCGATCGGGGGCTGGACGACATCCGGCTGCGCGATGCGTTGACGGTCGGCCTGTTTCAGGCGGTGGCGCCCGCGCCTGGGATTTCCCGGTCCGGCAGCACGATTTTCGGCGGGCTGCTGTCGGGGCTGACGCGCGAAGCCGCCGCGAAATTCGCATTTCTGATCGCGATACCCGCGCTGGGCGGGGCGCTGGTGCTGTACTCCCGCAAGCTCCTGAAGGGGGACAGCGAGAGCATGCCGCCGGGGCCGATGCTGCTGGGAACGCTGATCGCCTTCGTCGTCGGCCTGGCGGCCATCAAGGTGATGATCCGGCTGGTGATCCGCCGCAAGTTGCGGGGCTTCGCGTGGTACTGCCTGTTTGTCGGGGTGGCCGTGCTGCTGACGAGCGTTTCGACGGTTCGCGAGACTCCCGGACCGGGCGCCGCCGAACCTCCATCGGCGACGACCAGCGAGTCGCTGTCCCCTGCCGCGACGGCCGGGATCGCTTCCCGCTGAGGGCAATCGACGCCCGCGCCGGGGGACCGTCACACACGAACCCGGCGCGACGTCCGCCAGCTTCGACGGACGCCCGCGAGGCCCCACGCCGCCGCCGCCAGCAACAGCCCGAAGCCGATCACGCTGGTCGCCAGCAGCAACCACATGACCAGCCCCAACAGACCCAGCGCCAGCCAGGGGCTGGTTGCCACGCGATCCGCCACGCGCCGCTGCGAGCAGACCTTCAGCGTCTGACGCAGGACCAGGAACACGATGGCGAACCACGCCGCGCCCAACGTCGCCAGCAGCCAGCCCCGGGGCCAGGCGAACGAGAAGCCGACGACGCCGTTCTGCGTCACGCGGCCCAGCGACCGCGAGTCCATCCGGGCCGTGGCGAGCACTTCGCCCGCGGACTGAAACGCGGACGTCCGGAAGGCCTCCGCGGGAGTCGCCGCCGCCGGCCGCGATGTCGACGCCTCGGAGGCCGCGCGGATCCGCGCTAAAACGGCCGCCAGTCGGGACGCCATCTCCTGCGGCAGGCTGCGCTGACCCGCTGTCGTCGTTTCCGCCAGCCGCCCCTGCTCCAGGAGGCAGCCCTTCAACCACTCGGGCAGCTCGTCTTCGGAGGGCGACTGTTCAGCGAGCTGCAGCATCAGGGACAGCGTCCGCAGCGACGCTTCTGTTCGGTCGACGAACGCGCCCCGGGCGCCGTCCCCCACCAGTCGTCGATCGGGCGCGGCCAGTCGCACGGTGGAGGGCCGGAAATCCGTGAGATTCTCGAATCGCGGCAGCCGCGCGGTCCACCGGCCGAAACGGTCGATGTCCGCCGGAGCCGTCCAGCGGATCACCACGGCCGCTGGCGTCTGTGCGCGAATCACGCCCACCGGGATCGCGGCGACATCCCTCTGAGCCGCCGCCACCAGCCGGTCGTCCAGCCACACCGCCTCCATCAAACCGCCGGGCGGAGGCGCGATCCGCAACGCGCCAGTTTCCAGCGGAACGATGACGGCGGTCGTCAATCCGAGAACCCGGTTCCCCGACAATGTCGCCAGCGTGTCGGACGTCACGCCTCCCAGAAACGATTCCGACACCGCGTTCGCCGGACGCAGCCGCCACTCGGACGTCTGGGTCACCATCAAACGGCGATCCCCCAGCGACGTCTGCCAGTCCCCCGGCGCCGACTCCGGAAGGACATCGACTCGCGTCCCCGCGGCTTCCACCCGGTCCACCAGATCCAGCGGGACCGCCAGCCAGCGCCCCGTGCGGGGGATTGTCACGCCCAGCAGTCGCGGCAGGGCCTGATGCGGTTCGGCGCCTTCGCGCACGTCGACGTCCACCAGCAGCGGGACCATCAGCCGCCCCGGCGCGGTCCGCCGCAGCACCAGCCGATAACCCCCATGCGGGTACGGACGACGCTCAAGCTCCTGAAACTCGCCTCCGATCTGCAACTGCGACGCCGTCTCCGGCACGTCCAGCTCGAGTTCGTCGACCGCGCCGCTCCCGGGGTGAAATCGCCACTCCAGGTTCAGCCGAAACTGGTCGTTCTGCGTCTCGATCCACACGTAGCTGTCGGCGATCAACCGGTTGCGGGGCGGCAGCCAGCGAACGTCATACTGCTGTCCGGCGGAGTCCGACAGGCGACGGCTCAGCCCTCCCTCTGAACCGAATTCCGACGCGGCCGGCAGTTCGGCGGCGATTTCGCGGGACGAGCGGACATCCAGCCGTCCCTGCAGGCTGTTCACGACGACCAGTTCCGACCGCGTGACGCGCGCGTCCAGGAGCGTCATTCGCGGCGCCGGCTGCCACTCGGCATGATCCGCCGCGAGTCGGCCCGTCAGGTGGATCAGGTGCGTCCCCGGGCGATCGTCTCGCAGCATCAGGAGCAGCCGGTCGCCGCTGCGCACCGAACGTGAGAGGCGATCGACATCCTTCTCCAGCACGCTGGCGGACTGCAATTGAACCCGCGCATCCAGCAGGACTTCATGAAACAGCGCGGCCCTCCCCTGCGTCTCCACGCGAATGTGGCCTTCCCATTGAATCCCATCCACATCCGCCGACAGGATCTGATCGATCTCCGCGGTCCGACGAACGGTTCGCTCCTCCAGACGCAACGGCACGGCCTGCGGAGTCTGCAGTTCAATGGCCGCCTGCGGCAGCGGCAGGCCGACATCCCGGCGCAGGCTGAAAGACGCTTCCGTCGCGGCGAGACTCAAAACGCCGCTGGCGGGATCGGGTTGCAGTCCCAACTGCATTTGAAACGCCTGCCCGCAGGCGAACGCGATCTGGTGAGACCGCAACTGTCCGACGTCCAGCAGTGCCAACGCTGGCAGCTCCCGGTCCGCCGGCTCTGATTGCGGAATGACGAACTCCAGATCGATCGACTGCTGGGCCGCGGGAGGCGCGTCCAGGCCCAGCGTCAACTCGACGCCCGCTTCGACTTCCCGGACCTGCCAGTGCCGCAGCCCGGAAGTGGACAGGTGCTGCAGATTCGCCCGCACGGGCAGCATGAGCCGCAGCGTGGCGGGAGCGAACGGATCGGGCGCTTCCGGCCCTTCGATCGTGATCCGCGTCCGGCAGCGCAGATGCAAAGGCTCGACGAACACCATCGACTCCGCGCGGGCCACCGGCGGCCCTTCCGAAGGACCATTGCCGGCGGACGCGCTCCGCCAGCGGGCGACCAAACGACTGCGCCCCCCAATGTCCGCCTCGACAACACGGTCCTGGCGCTGAATGCGCCCGCGGGATTCGAACGTCGCGCCTTCGGCTGGGGAATCGGTGAACGTGAGTTTCGCCGTGGCCGACGTCGACGTTGGAATGCCGACTGCGAAACCGGGACTGGGCTGGGCATGGATGCGCGCGAGTCCCGACAGCCGCAACGTCGCGCGGCGAACTGGCAGCACGCCCGCAGAGGCGTCGCCATCGCCGGACGCCTGGGGCAATGGCAGCGGTATGGCCAGACCGGCGCCGTCCCGCAACGGCGTCAGGCGGATCGGAACGCCATCCAGCGTCGCGCCTTCCCCGCTGCGAAACGTCAGACCTTCAAACGGCAGCGCCGCCACGACTGGCCGGCCCGATGCCAGCGTCAGCAGTTCCAGTTCGATCGCGACGGCAGCGTCGATGTCGCCGCTGGTGGTGAACTCGTAAGAAGCCCGGCGGGTCAGCCATGCGGGTTGTCGCCGGTTGCGGGCGATCCGCTCCGCCACGCTCGGCGAAACATACGCCAACGGTTCGGGCTGGCCGTCGCGCTGCGGATCCAGCCACTCAATGACTTCTTCTGCGGGATCGGCCCCGGCGAACGACAATCCCGCCGCGAGCAGCAGCGCGGTGGCGCCGGCCGCCAGCGCCCGCTGAATTGACGAACCTCGGGGTTCAGGCGTCGGCGCCGGTTCACGGCGCACCAGACGCCGCGGAATCAGAAACGCGAGGATGCCGCCGCACAGCGCCGCGCCGAACACCGCCGGCCAGGGATCGGGCGCGAACGCCGCGCCCGTCGCCGCCAGGGCGATCACAAACGCCCCCGAGCGATACGCCGCGACAGCCACCCGCCGCACGAATACGATCGTCAGCGCCGCGCCGAACAGAACGGCCCATTGCAGGGCTTCGACGCGGGCCGTCCACCAGGACTTCAGTTCGCCCTGCTCCGGATAGGCGAAGCCCGCGGCGTACACGACTCCAGCCGCCCCGCGCGGCGATGCGTCCTCCACGTCCGGACCGGTGATCAACCGCATCCAGGCCGCCGCATCGAGTGGATTGAAAATCTCGTCGCCAGCCCGCCGCCCCAGCGGCCCCAGCCAGCGCTCCGTCCAGCCGGGCCCCCGCACGCCGCTGGCCATGACGGCCGCGGGACCAACTGCGATGTCCCGGCTCAGCGGCGCCCGGACCCGCCATTGCCACTGCGCGACGCGGCAGGGCGCCTGCGGAAACTGCAGAGCGTCATCTGTCATCAGCCAGCCGCTCTCCGCCCGCGATCGATACCGCACGCTCAGTCGCTGAGCCGGAAATTCAATCGGCGGCAGCCGCACTTGCCCCCCTTCGACGGCGAAATCCAGCCGCATGTCTTCGGCGTACACGTCGATGACCGAGGTCGGTCGGGCGAACTCCAGTCGCCAGTTGGAAAGATCGATCAGCTCCGAAAACTGGAACGACGCCGTCGTGATGTGTTCGGAGGCTCCGGCTTCGGCGACAAGCGTTTCCAGAACCACGGTCGCCGGGACTTCGATGGCCGGCGGCCCCTCGGACGAGGACAGGTCGATGACCGCTGGCGGAGCAGAACGCTGCGGATCGCGCGGCGCCGGACTGGTCCCGGTCGGCGCGGGAACGGGCATCGACAACCGCCGCCACGTCCGCACCTGCGCGGCGGGTTCAGCGTCGATTGCGACCGCGGCTCGCACGGCGGGCAGCAGGTCGGACGGCTGTCGGGACGTCCAGGACGCCTCCTCGGCCGCCGGCAGTTGCCAATCGCCCGCCGTCGCGACCAGCCACTGGGTCGTTTCCCCGCCGATGAGCGGATGAATGGCCACATGGGGATCGGGCGGGCCCGCGGCCGACGAGTCCGCCGCGACGGCATTCACCGTCAAAATCGCCGGATCCTGTTGCCCGGCCGGGCGCGGCAACTGCAGCCTCAGCGTCCGGGCCGATTCCCCCTCGTCCGCCACGGTCCAGGCCACAGGGCGTGCCGCCCCCGTCCGGCCGCGGACTTCCACGGCCGTCACAATCCAGGGCGCGCGGACCCGCAGATCGCATTCGTACGCCGACGCGCGGCGCGACCGCAGTTCGATCGCTGAACGCAGCTCCCAGCGACCGGCCGTCGCACGCAGGCGATTCACGACGGAAGCGTCCAGCACCGGCTGCGGCGGCGCCGCGGCGACGGTCAGCCGGCCGTTCTCGCGCTCCCGCTCAAACGACCACACCTCGCGCAGCGGCTCGTCGATCAGGTCTGTCTGCACATAACCCGGATGTTCGAACGACTGCGCCTCGAGCGGCTTTTCGATCTGCACGTCGCAACGTTCCCGCAGCACGGTCACTCCGTCGATGACGATCCGGGGCAGCGTCACTGGCGACGACCAGTCCTCCGCGCGCTCCGCCACCAGCCGAATCAGCATCCGCTGCGCGACAGCGAGTTCCGGAAACGGAATCAGCACCGCCCCGCCATCCTCAGAACGCTGGAAAGGCATCCGCTCGCCGCCGGCGAGCGTCACCCGCAGCACCGAGAATTCCTCGGGCAGCGCGATCTTCGCCGTGAACGGCCCCGGACTCCGCGCCTGCAGCCCGACATCGGCCTGCAGCACAAGTTTGGTCGTGGTCGCGGCGATTGACAGAGCCAGGTCCGCATCGACAGCCGCCGACGACGAAGTCGCCCGCGGCCCGATTCGCAGCACCGAGCCATTCGCGGCGCCGGCTTCCAGCGTCAACGTCTCCCACCCTGGTTCCGCCGCGACGCGGCCCGTCACCACGCCGCCAATCCACTCGACGTGCCGATCCTGCGGAACCGTCAGCCGCATTCGCGACGCGACGGCCGTCGGCCACGCAATCGTGAACTCCACCTGATCAAGGCGTTGTCGGCCGCGCAACGACCAGTCGAACGTCGTCTCCGCGCCGTCGCGGCGGCAGACGATCCAGAACCGCCCCTCGGAATCGGCGCCGCAATCCGCGGGCTGGCCATCCACGAGTACATTCTTCATGGCGAAACCAGGCGTTCCCAACGGCACGGCCTGCGGCCGCCCGGTCAGCCGCAGCGCCCCGGTCGCGGTCCCGACCAGCGTGTCGCCATCGGCGAGCCGCGCGGCGTACTCCAACGTGTCGGCATAGCCGGACGCCGGCCGCGCATCGCCGACCTCCATGAAGTCCCGCCATTCCTCCCGGTCGACAGGAACCCAGTCGCCCGCCGGCCAGGACTCGGGCGCCGCGGCGTCCACCGGAATTGCGCGGGCTCGCAACGGCCCGGTCTGAGCGTCGCCCGCCGCCGGCCACAGCCACAGCGCGGCGACCAGCAGCCAGACTCCGCTGCGGAGGCCAGTACGACGCGGACGCGGCGCTTCGATTCCGGCGGGCGCGGCCCTCATCCCGGAACCCCGTGATCGCTGCCCGTCGGGCGCAGCACCGTTGAGCGGATTGGTTCCCCGACTGGAAACACCTGTGGGCGCGGCACGAGTCGGAACGACGATTCCTGCGCGCCCATGACCAGCCGCCGCCTGCGCGCCCGGCTGTCGATCGCCGTCGCGATCGTCGCCATCACCGCGCCGAACGCCGCCGGCTGCAGGAACACCTGAATCGGCTCCGCGATCCACAGACCGGCCAGACACACCAGAAAGCCTAGCACCAGCAGCGTCGCAACGTTCCGCAGCGCCGGGAACGACCAGAACACGAAGCCGACGATCAGCGTCACGCCGGCGCCGAACAGGACGACCAGCGAGCGGTCGATGCTCCACAGTTCCAGACGGCTCCGCGGCCCCGTCTGGCTGTACACGTAGCGCACCCCGGCCATCTTCGCGCCGTCGGCCAGTTCCTCGCCGAAGCCCGCGCGAACCATTTCATCGCGGAATCTCACCGACGGGCGGCGCGTCCAGAAGGCGCCCTCCCGCCGCCAGTCGAACAGCCGCGTCATTCCCGCGGGCGACGCCAGCAAAAGATCGGTATCCGGCAGTTCGCAGACCCAGACAGCGCGCTCCACGAAGACGTTTCCGGCGAACTCCGGCAGGTCGACTCCCACGCGGGCCATCGACTGCAGCTTGCCGGCCGCCTCGACGCGATAGGCGATCATCACTTCCACCGGATCCGTCGAGCTCGAGCGCGGCAGCCGGACCGTCCATTGATTTCGAGATTCTTCCCCCGAGGGCTGCAGGTCCGGGACAGCGCGACCCGCGACACGGACGTCGGGCGTCTGCGCCTGAACCGGCAGGCGGAACGTCAGCGACGTCGCTCCCGGCTCTACGCGGTAGCGGGCCGTCGTAGACTGCGCGCCGCCGGACTCGATCCGCGTCCACACCCAGCCGCCGCTGATCACTAAGCGCTGCAGCGACTGCCGCACTGTTCGAGCGATCGTCAGGTTGGCGTCACGCGCATCCCCCCCGGCGACCCAGCGCAGCCGTTCCGCCGATGTCGGCACCAGCCGCCAGCCGGATGATTCCGACGCAACGGAAATCCCCAGCGACGGCGGCGCTTCCAGCAGCACGTCCGTATAACCGCATTCCGCGACCTCAATCACCGGCGCGGTCACCGTCTGCGCCCCTTCGAGCCGCGGCAGCACGTAACTCAGCACGGCCGAGAACCGGCCGATCAGCGGTTCCGGAAGCGGCACGCGGAGCACGCCGTTCGCCCATTCCGCGTGGTCGATGTCCCGGCCGTCGACCCGGATCCGCAGCGCGAACTTCTCCGCGCCGGAAGGCACCGGAAGCTGTTCCGGAAGTCGGATTCGAAACGCGTCCAGCCGCCCGTAGTGCACCTGAAATCGGATCGCCTGCTCGACCGTCACGCCCCGATTCTGGACGTCTTCAATGGAGATGATCGTCGAGGCCTTCACAGTGCGCGGTTCGATCGTCGCGGTGACGCCGATCCGCGCCGCCGACGGCGCGAGCTGCAGTCGACTGACGACCCGGGCCTGAATTGGCGGGGCCGCCGGCAGTGCCGCGCTGGACGGTCGGCCATCCGCGTCGATCTCCACGCGCAGCGCATCCGCCGCGCGAACGACGAGTTCCGGCGGTTCCAGCGACGTCGCCGAGGCCCGCGGCAGCGGCACATCGAAGGCAGCCGCATCGCCGTCAAGCGGCTTCTCGAACCGG
Organism: Planctomyces sp.; assembly: GCA_019636235.1. Lineage (GTDB taxonomy): Bacteria > Planctomycetota > Planctomycetia > Planctomycetales > Planctomycetaceae > Caulifigura. Next base: position 169,151 of record JAHBXW010000009.1, on the reverse strand, counting down.
ATGACGGCCGATTTCGAATCGCCCGCGCTGGCCGGCCAGTCGAACTGCACCAGCGGCCCGTTGCGCGTGATCTGGCTCGCCGCGCCGGTCCCCTCACGCCGCGGATTCACCAGCCAGCCGGCCGCCTCCATGGCGGACACGTCCACCCGGAACGTCCGCAGGTCGCCCGCCTCCTGACGGATTGAAAACGCGCCGTTCAGCTCCGCCTTGTCCTCCGCCAGCAGCAGGTCGTACCGCGGCTCGCAGGCGAACAGCGCTTCGATCTCCTTCGCGTTGAGGCTCAGCCGCCAGGACGGCGCGGAGAACGAATACGCGAACACCGCCGGCGTCGTGTCGGCCGGCGACGCCTCGTCTTCGACGCGTTCCAGAAACCGCAGCGCGTCCGCGATCGGAATCAACTGGAATCCCGCCACCGGACTGATGCGAATTCGCCCGGAATGGACGCGCACGCCCGAAATCTCAAAGCCGTCGAGATCGATGATCCCGCCCGACGTGGGAAACGGCGCCCGCAACACCCAGCGCAGCTCGAGCCGCTCCCCGGCGTCATCCCCCAGGTTCAACGTGACCCAGCCGGGCTGCGCGGGATCAAGCGACCAGCTCTGCAGCGGCTGCCCGACGAGTTCCCAGACCGTGAATCCCGAAGGCGGCCGAATGCTCAGCGTGCCGCGCCCTGATTCCGTACGCTGAACCGTCTGCTGAACAAGCAGCTCCCAGGCGGCCAGCGTGCGACGCAGCGTCAGATTGCTGCTGGCCTGCCAGTCCGGCTCGGGCGCCTGTCCGCGTTCCTGCCACAACAGGTCGAGCCGTCCGTTCGGCAGGCTGGCTTCGAGCAGCGTGCCCCCTTCGGGCGTCTCCCCGGACCGCGTGCGGATCGTCGCCTCGCGGTTGTACGACCGGATGACGAGGTTGTCCTTCTCGAATCGCAGGTTCGCGCGGGCCTCGAACAATGGGGGCATCTGCGGCAGCGAGAGCTGCAGTTGTCGCCCGGCGGGGGTCGTGCGAACCGGAACCCCGGCGGCGAAGACCAGCCGGTGCGTGCCCCGTCCGCGGAACTGCCAGTGCAGGCCGTCCTCGCGCATCGCCGGCACGCCGGGGCTTTGCCGGCCCGGCCCGGAAGCCGTCTTGCTGTAAATCCGCGCCTGCGACAATCGCAGGGGAACGTCGTACCAGCCCTGATCACGGCTGATCTCAACGTCGATCTGGATCGTCAGGTCCGCCCGGTCGTCGTAGACCGTTCCCTCGACGAGCACTTCGGCGATATGGAACGGTGCGATCTGCGTTTCCGGGTCGTCGAGTTCGATGAATTCCGGAAGTGACCCGGCCGGCGTCGTGCGGGGGGCGTCCGCAGTCGGGCGCGGCGACAATGGCGCCTCCGGTGCGATCTCCTCGGCCGCCACGTCGGCCTCGCTCGCGTCGGCCGCAACGTCGCTGCCGGTCGTCTCCGACATGCCGCTGATCGCCCCTCCAGACGAGCCGGCCGAGCCCATCTTCACAGTCGGCGGCGGAGCGGGAGGCGTTTCGGCGTCTGTCTCCTGAGCGACAACGGAAGCCGTCAGGGGCAACGCCAGAATGACGGCCATCAGCCGCAGCAGGCAGCGCCCCCGCGCGCAGTCCGACACGCGCTGGCCAGCGGGCGATCGAGCCCGCCGCCGAATCGCGGCGATGACGCGCTGCACGAAGGACACGTTGGCTCCCCGGAGGTCGGCGCGATGCGATCGCCGCCGTCACGCAATTCAAAGCCGCTGCGGAAGATGCGACGGGAGGGACGCGAACGGTCCCGGGAACGCGCCGCATCTGGACATTGGAATTCTAGACTGCGCCGGAGCGCGGCGAAAGCGGCCTGCTCCCGTTTCGGGCGTCCGGGAACGGCTCGCAGCAGTTCTGCATGAGCTGCCGGTTGCGCCGACCTGATCGACTCAAATGTGAGATTCGCCCGCCGGCAGTCCGCAAACACCCCCCTCACCGGGGTTTGCGGGAGGGCTCTGCGATCGGTTCCACTTTCCAGGCGAATGGCCCCTGCTCCGAGTCCCCGTCCGTGGCAGGCGGCTCGGCGATCTCGCGGGTCGTGGTCAGTTCCTGTTCGCGGCTCAGGACGTCCCCGAAGGAAATCGAGATGCCGCCGACCAGACCGACGACGGTCGTCGCGTTCACCTTCCGCGTCAGCGCCTGCGACTCCACGAACCTGGGCACGGTGTGGGCGGGCGTCGTCAGCGATTCGGCATCGAAGAACGCCGGCAGCGGACAGTCCGCACGCTGCGGCAGCCGCTCGCGCACGATCAGCGCCGCGGCGATCGCGACGTCGAACAGGCTGTGCAGTTCCGCGAATACGGGCTGCCGGTCCGCCAGCGCCTCGTAGTGTTCGGTGAAGTTCTGCGCGAAGCGCTGCGAGGACAGCCGAGTCTGAGCGGCGTCGCGACGGCGGCCATCGGGACCGATCAGCTCCTCTTGGGCGCACAGCTGCACGCGCGGGCCGAACAGCCGATACTGGCTGCGATCGGCGTTGACCTCCACCGGGTCGTACAGCGGCGCGAACCACCAGCGCTGCATCGTCGCGCCTCGATCGGCGCCGGCCAGCGCCAACTGGCTTTTGATCTGCGGCACGCCGGACGGCTCGACGCCGATTGCGATCCGCTTCATCGAGTAATCGGCAATGGCCAGCACTGATGCGATCCGCGAGTCCTCGGGCACGCCGGAGATCGATACGTCCTGCCGGCCGAGGATGTCCGCCAGCTGCGCATACCAGCGGGGCGCCGTCGCCAGCGTGACCTGCGGGAGCGTGTTGCGGATGTGAGCGTCGTACTTCCGCAGCCGGTCCGGATCGGGGTCGATCGAACAGGTGATGACGCCCGAACGGCTCGCGGCGCGGAGCGCGACGACCCAGTCTTCCAACCGGATCAGCGGCCGCCCCGTCGTCGAGCCGAAATGCGCAGCGCCCTCGCCGACGGCCGGCGGTTCGGCGGGACCAATCAGCAGAATGTCATTCTCCTCCGGAACGAGCAGAACCTCGTCGATCCGGTACAGGCCCCCCAGCGTCTGCAGTTCCGGCGGCAGTTCGTCGACGGATCCGCCCGCCTCGCGGCAGGACAGTTCGAGTCGCCGCAGCGACACGCAGACGACATCGGCCGCGTCGCGTTTGCGGGACGCCGCCCGCTGACGTCGTTGCGGCTGTTGCGGGGGCTGCTGCACGCGCAGCACTCCCTCCGCGTCGATCAGCACACCGGCGGGGGGAAACAACTGGGCAGCGGCAGGCCGGGGCGCAAGCAGCGTGCAGGCCGCGGCGAACAGCAGGACGGCAGGAAGCGCGAGACGTCGCATGGCAGACTCCGGAATCGGCCCCGACGGCATTCTACCAGCCCGCGCGGAACGCGGCGAACTCAACGCAAAACGGCCGACGGCGCGCTGTCCAGTGACCACGCGCCGCCGGCCGGGATTCCCGAAGGATCGGTTCAGCCGCCGATCTGGAAGTCGTACGTCATCAGCTCGGCCACCAACAGGCCGATGCCAATGCACAACGACGCCAGGGACACGAACAGCAGTCCCGTATACACGTCCGGCGTCGGTTCGCTGCTAGAGGAGCTTCGTCGTGACATTGTCTCCCACCTCGATAATGCCATTCTTGACTGCGTCGATGACTTCGCAGACCGCTTCGTTCTGTTGGGTGCTCAGCACGCGAATGCGACCGAGATACCGCCCGTCGCGGCCATCCCGGCTGGTGCGAAACACCTCCAGCCGATGCCCCTTCACGAGGCCGTCGTCGCTGCCGATGGAAATCAGCACCATGTGCGGACGGTTCGTGCGATCCATCCGGACTTCCTGCACGACGCCATCGACCACAGGCGGCGGGCTCTGCAGGGCCGCGACTTCCCGCGGATTCGTGCTCAGGTTGTGCTGGGCGACGACCCGCTTCAGAAATTCCCGGGCTTCCAGCAGCTCGTCATGCCGGACCTGCAGATCGGCCAGCTGGCGGTTCAGGCTGAACAGCGTGTCTTCCATCTCGCGATTGCGGAGGACGGTTTCGTCCAGCCGCGCCTGGAGATCGCTGTTGATGGTCCGCTGCTTGCGGGCCTCTTCGTCGCGATAGCCGGCCTCATTGGCCTTCGTTTCGGCCAGGCCGGTCTGCGTCTGAATCTGGGCCTGCAGATCGTTCTTGTCGCGGGTCAGCGCGGCGATGGACGTCTGCGCCGTCGCCAGCTCGGTCTCGACCCGCAGCCGCTGATCCCGTTCGCTGTTGAACTGCGTCGTCAGCGTCGCCTTCTCCTGCTCGGCATTCTGCTGAGCCTGGGTGCGCGACGACTGTTCCGCCTGCAGAGACTTCTGCACGGTGTCGTGCTTGGTCTTCCAGTTGGTGTGCGCCGAATAGACGGCGCCGGCGATGGCCATGAACACCACGCTCAGCGCGAGCTGCAGGCCGATCAGAATCTTCCCGACCGTCGACATGTGTCTTCCCTCACCCAGCCGCTATCAGGGCACTCGAATCCGAAATTGCCGCCGCCGGCCTGCGATCGCAGGCCGGCCCGTTTACAGCGTCCCCGAACCCGTCACGGCGACTCCAGCGCCGCCCTGGGACTGGTGAAGCTGCTGATTGCGCTCCTTCGCCTGCTCGAGAATCGCCAGCAACTCCTGCAGCTGGTCGGTCAGTTCCTGCCTCAATTCCCGCTGGCGGAACCCGTCCGTCCGGATTTCCGCCAACTGCGTCCGCAACCGAATCACGTCTTCGCGACGCTCGGCGATCCGCTGTTCGATCTTCTGCGCTTCTTCGGTTCCGCGAGCCACCTGGGTGGCCAGTTGCGACGCCTCGGCGCGGGTGGCTTCGTACGTTTTCAACAGGTCCGCAACCCGGTCCCCCAGCGCCTGCTCGTCCGCGGTGGAATTTCCCTTCCACTCGTCCAGCAGCTTCTGCAGATCGCCCCGCCGTTCCTGCAGCTCGCGAATCCGCGTCTGCTGCTCCTGCGTCACAGCCTTGAGGCTGTCAACGATCGCCTTGGGGGCGATGGCGTTGTTCGACACGCTCTGCCGATCGCGGCCGCGGACGACCGTCCAGCGGTACGGCGGCGAGGGAGTCACGGAAAACTCAAAACCGCGAAACTCCGCCCCCCCCTGCAGTTCGAACGTCTTGGCGTTCCCCTGCAGCTCCAGCATCTCCGCCGACCAGTTAGGTCCGCCCAGCGTCGTCGCCAGGGCGAACCCCAAAAAACAGAGGCTGCAGACCGTTACGAGCACCACGAGGCATTTGCTGATGAGCGTTTGCACGGGCCGTTCGTCTGCTCAGCCAGGGGACGGGAACGAGGACTTAAGAACCAGGACTTTGCGGCGACGTCTGCGCCGGACGTGACGCCGACACGGGAATTCAACCGCGGGAATCCAGCGAAAACGCGAGGGGTCCAACGATTGTACGGGTCCGGAAAAACCAGGGTCAACAACCGAACGCCGGTCGCCGGACGCAATCTCATTGAAACGGTTCGACCTCCGGGCGGCCCTCACTGCCGTCGCACCCGGACGGGCGGCCAAAATCGACCGGGGCGGCGCTGCAGAGTCCATCTGGGGCGAATATCGGGGCGCGTGGCCTTCCGGCGACGCCCGGGCAAATCGGCCCGTGGCGGGGGTTGAAACTCCGCCGCGTCCGACGGAACAATCGGCAAACTCTGTCCCCGGTCCCATCGCCGCTTCCATTTCCGCTTCGAGTCCCGGCCTCAGCGATGCCCCCCCGCCCCTCCCGCACGATCTCCGCCGCACGCCGGAGGGGCCAGTTTTCGCGGGCGGGAATCGTGTTCACGGCGCTCGGGCTGGCCGCCATCATCGGCGAACTCGCCTGGCGTCCGATCGGCGAGCGGCTGGGCGCCGTCGGACACTGGGCGATCATCATCTGCGGCGCCTACTTTCTGGCCTGGGGGCTGACGGACCTCGTCTCCGCACTGTGGCCCAGGTTCAGCGGCAGCGGCCTGACGCGGCACCGGTTTCACCTGCCGGTCGAGGGCCGGGTGTTCGTGCTGCTGATGATGGCGCTGTTCGTCGGCTCGCTGCTGGGACGGTCCAACCCGCTGCTGCTCGTGTTCTGCTGCCTGGCCGGCCCCTGGGTGATCAACGGATTCCTGATCGTCGCGATGCTGCAGCGGCTGCAGGTGAGGCGCGTCACTCCAGAGCGGGTCATGGCGGGCGAGTGCTTCTCGGTGGAGCTGGAGTTGTCGAACCGGAAGCGACTGTTCCCCGCCTGGATGATGAACGTCCGGGATCGCGTGGAGGCCGCGGGCGAAGTGCTCGAACCCGAAGTGCTGTTCGTCCACGCGCCGCGGCGCAGCCGGCAATCGGGGGCTTATCGCCTGTCGATCAGCAGCCGGGGTCCGGCGGTGTTTGGTCCGGTGGTGCTGCTGTCCCGGTTTCCGCTGGGCGTCGTCGAACGGGGGCTGCAGTCGGAGTTGCCCGGCGGCCTGCTCGTATATCCCCGGCTGGGCCGACTGGCGACGAACTGGCGGCGGTTGACCGAAGCGACGCATGACTCGACGCACTCCGCCGCACATGTCACGCAATCGGCCGAGACGTTTCACCGCCTCCGCGATTATCACAGCGGCGATGATCCGCGGACGATTCACTGGCGGACGTCGGCCCGCCGCAATGAGCTCATGGTCCGCGAATTCCGGGACGAGCGGGATTCGCCGATGGTCCTGCTGCTGGACGCCTGGCGGCCCGCGCAGGCCGCCCCCGCGGATGCCGAGGCGCTCGAACTGGCGATCAGCTTTGTGACAACCATCTGCGTCCAGCAGCTGCGCGGCAGCCGGGACGCGCCCGTGGCGCTCGCGGCCGACGGAGCGACGCCGATGGAATGGAACGGACAGTTCCGCGGCGAGCCTCTCGAACCGCTGCTCGACGCGCTGGCCATCCTCGAGCCCTCCCCCGTCGCCGACTGGCGCCGGCTGCTGGCGTTCACGCAGCGGACCGCCGAACGCCGGCCGACGGTGCTGTTGATCAGTCCACGCCCTGAGATCATCCGCGAGGAACTCCCGCGACTGCACGACGAGCACCGCCTCGATCCGCGGAGCACGATTCGCGTGCTGGACGTCTCCGACATTGAACGCCTGCGGCTGTTCAGCTGGACCTGACGGGAACGCCGCACATGGGACACCTGCATTCGATTCTGACGTTCAGCGTGACGCTGCTGGCAATGTTGTCGGGCGTGATCTTCGCGACCGCCGAAGGTCAGCCGCTGGCGGTCATTTCGATTCCGGTGGGCGTGCTGACCTGGCGGTTGTGCGACGGCCCGCGGCGTCTGCAGCCCCCCTGGTGGGCGCTGAACCTGGCTGGGCTGCTGGCGATTTTCGCCGCGGCAGCCGAGTTGTTGTCCGGTTCGATCGAGGCCCGGCTGCTGTCGGGCGGCCACCTGCTGGTGTATCTGACATGGGTGTTCCTCGCGCAGCCCAAGCGGCGGCGCGTGATCTGGTGGCTGTTGGCGTTGTCGCTGCTGCAGGTCGCGGTCGCTTCGGTGCTGACGAGCGCGCCCTGGTTCGGTCTGGCGCTGTTTGGCTGGATGCTGGCGGCGCTGTGGACGCTGGCGGTGTTCACGGCCCAGAGCGCCGTGGCGCGGACGCGGCGGTCGCTGCCGCTCGACGAAGATCAGCGGTCAATGCTGGACCAGCCGCCGCTGCCGCAAATGGCCGGAACGTACGCGCTGCCCGGCCTGCGGCTGGATGATCGGTTCCGGCTGATCAGCGTGCGATTCGCCACGAACGTGACGGCCATGACGGCGGCCGGACTGCTGACCGCGATGCTGTTCTTCCTGCTGGTGCCCCGGGTGTGGATGAGCCGCATGCGGTTCTTCGACGATTCGCGGCTGGCGGCCATTCGGACCAGCGGATTCGCCGATCAGGTCCGGCTGGGGGACATCGGCGAACTGATGGCCAGCAACGAAGTCGCCCTCGAGGCGCGATTCCAGGAACACCCCAGCCAGCGGGCGTGGCCGGGGGATCGCACCGAGGCCTGGCTGGGCGAATCGCCGCTGTTCCGCGCCCGCACGCTGGAGTATTACCGGCGGGGGCGCTGGGACAGCTTCAGCGTCCGCGGCATCCGCACGACGCAGTATCATCCGCCGCGGCGGCCGCTGGTGCGAATCAACATCTCTCTGAAATCCGTGGGCACGCGCACGCTGTTCTCCGTCGGCCATCCGGTGGCCTGCGTCAGCCAGACGCCCAACACGACGATCGAACGCCGCACCGCGACGAACGAATACATCCGCACCGATGAGGCCAACTTCGACTCGTTCGAGTACACGCTGTACGCCGATCCGACCCCGGCGGCCATCGTCGGGGCCCCGGAATCGCCGACGCGCATTCAGTCGCTGCCCGGCGTCAACGAGCGGGCCTACTCCCCCGGCCTGATCCAGCTTCCCGAGAACCTGAAGAGCATCGGACCTCTGACCCGGGAAGCGCTTCGGGGCCTGCCCCCTGACGCCTCGGAACTGGCCAGAGCCCAGCGGATTGAGACGTTCCTCCGCGATGGCGATCGATTCACCTACACTGCGCGGCTGACCGTCGCCGACCCGTCGATCGACCCGCTCGACGATTTCCTGCTCAACAGGCGCAGCGGCCACTGCGAATATTTCGCCACGGCGCTGGCCCTGATGCTTCGCGAAGCCGGCATCCCTTCGCGGCTCGTCACGGGCTTCAAGGGGGGCTACTGGGACAGCGCCGGCAACCGTTACATCGTCCTGCAGCGGCACGCCCATGCGTGGGTCGAAGCGCTGCTCGACGACGGCTGGATCACGCTGGATGCCACCCCCGCGATCCGCGACGCCGAAGTCAACCGCGCCGATCGCAGCGGCCGCAACATCTTCCAGAGCGTCGGCGAACTCATGCAGTCGATGTGGCGGCAGGGCATCTCGATGAACAGTCCGCAGCAGAGCGCGGTCATCTATGGGCCGTTGCTGGAACTCGGAAAGGACCTGTGGGAACGCATTCGCGACATTCGGGGCACCAGCGCGCGGATCGCGTCATTCGTCTGGAATGTGCTGCGCAACCCCCAGCAGTGGATCAGTTGGCGGGGCGGGCTGACGGTCTTCCTGCTGCTTTCGGGGCTGGCGCTCTTCGCGCGGGTCGTGATGAGCGTGCTCCGCAGGCTCCGCTCCTGGCGGCGGCGCGAACAATCGGCGGACGGGCCGCAGCACGTGGTGGAGTTCTATCAACGGTTCCGGGACATCCTGGCCCGGGCGGGCCTGTCCCCCGAACGTTCGCAGACGGCGGCGGAATTCGGCGCCGCCGTCGACGACTGGCTGGAAACACGCGGACCGGGCGAACTGCCCCCCGCGCTGGCCGCCGAGCTGACCCGCGACTTTTACCGCGTGCGGTTCGGCGGCGTCGCGCTGACTCCCGAGGAGGAACGCCGCCTGGAGTCGCAGCTCTCGAAACTGGATGACTGTCTTTCGCAGCCGACCCGCGTAAACTCCAACGGCCATGATCTTCGTTCTCGATAACTACGATTCGTTCACCTACAACCTCGTGCAGCGGCTGGGGGAGCTCGATCCGGGGCTGGACATCCGCGTCGCGCGGAACGATCAGATCACGATTCCTGAGATCGCGGCGCTGAACCCCGAACGGGTCATTGTGTCGCCGGGTCCCTGCTCGCCGGGCGAGGCCGGGCTGTCCAAGGAGGTCATCGAGCATTTCGGTCCGACGCGGCCGGTGCTGGGCGTCTGCCTGGGCCACCAGTGCCTGGCGGAGGTGTACGGCGCGCAGGTCGTCCGTGCCGATCGCCTGATGCACGGCAAGACGTCGCTGATTCATCACGACGGCCAGGGTTTGTTCGCGGGGCTGCCGAACCCGATGCAGGCGACGCGGTACCACAGCCTGATCGTGCCGGCCTCTACGCTGACGCCGGACCTGGTCGCCTGCGGCTGGACCGAGGACGCCGACCATCCCCGGGAAGTGATGGCGCTGCGGCATCGGACGCATCCGGTGCATGGCGTGCAGTTTCACCCCGAAAGCTTCCTGACGCCGGACGGCATCCGGTTGCTCGAGAACTTCCTGAAGCTCTGAAGCGGTCCGCGGACCTCAGCCGGTCGCGGCGACCTGCTTCGCGAGTCGAGCGACGTAGTCCGCCAGCGACAGGGAATGAGCCCGGGCGAGCGCGTCCAGAGTCGACTTCGAAGCCGCCTGTTCGCCGTGCTCAACACGACGCAACTGCCGATCGGTGATGCCCGGGATATCGGCCTGCTTCAATCCCTGCGACTCCCGCAGCGTGCGAATCGCGCGAGAAGACCGGCGACAACAGCACGAGACAATGGTTCTCGATCCAGGCGTCGATCATCATGTCCCTCACCCCGAACTCAACAACGAATTCGCCAGCCAGTCCGCCCCCGCTTGCGCCCACGTCTGCGACGGAGCCAGATTCTGCAGCGTCAACAGCCCGCAACCCACGAACAGCAGCACCGCTACGACCAGCTTGCCCACATCCTGACCCTTCAGACTTCCCAACTGATCCGGATCGCCCGACAGATACGCCGACGCCGCGAAGAACTCCTCGCCGATCAGCGTATAGTCGCACGCCGCCACGAAGAACGGCAGCTGCGCCGGCTGTGCCGTGCCGGCGATCTGAATGGCGCCGACCGTGTTGCCCGTTTCGCCGAGCATCAGCGACTCCGCGTAGAACTGCCCCATGTAAAAGCAGGCCGCCGGCTTCTCCCGCTGCATCAGCCCCGTGACGTGGGCCACGAACCCGAACTGCTCGTCCGTCACGTAATAGATGCGGTCCTCCTGGTAGGCGTCCGGGCGGCCCGCCGTCATGTAGGCCGCCTGCGTCGTTTCCCGCGCGGCCGTCATCACCAGCGATCGGCTCGTCGGCATGACGACCGTCGCATCGTATTCAGCCGCCTTCTCGGCCACGCGCGACAGCACCGTAATGCCGGCGATCGTTTCAATTTCATTGAGGTCCTGAACGCCCGCGATATACAGGCACGGCCGCCCCATTTCCGTCGCCCGGCCCACCGCCTCGTCGATCGCGTCCAGTCCCGTGATCCGCCGAATCCACAGCCGCGCCCCCGAGCGAGCCAGCGCGATGAATGCCAGAATCGATCCGCATACGGTCGACAGGATCGCCAGAAAGCCCAGTTTGCGACCGTCAAACCACTGCTGGACCGGACTCACGGATGTGCCCGCAGCGGTCCAGGCCGAACGTTCCCCCGCCTCGTTCACAGCCGCCGCGCGGAACCAATGCTCCTGACCCGCCGTCAGTCCCGCGACCCTGAGGACGACCTGATTCGAACTCCGCGATTCGACCGTCGCCGGCATCTCCCTGAACACGCCGTTCTGCTCGTGCGACATCTGCACAACGTACTCCAGCGGCGCATCCTGACTTTCGTCCGCCGACGGAAACAAGCTCAGGTCGACAGCTGTGCCCGCGTCCCACGCCGCGTCCCGAACTTCGATCGCTCCCGGGGGCGATGGAGGCGCGGCCTGCGCCGCAACGGACAGGCCGGCGATTCCGGCGAACGCCAGCAGCAGGCAGCGAAATGGCAACAACATCGGCTCAGGCTCCCACAATCTCCACGTTGGCGCGGGGCACGGTCACGCGACGACCGTCCCGACACGTCACCTCCAGCACCCGCGCCCGCGATCCGGACCCCAGCATCTGCGGCTCGTGCGGCAGCGCGGCCACCGTCCCCAGAATCCCGAAATAGGGATCGCGAATCATCCGCACTGGCGACCCCACCTGCAGCACGCCGCCGCCGTGCGCTCCCTGGACGTCCCCGGACGCCGCCTCATCCGCCAACGGAATGACGATCTCCGGCCGCTGCACGCCGGCCCGAATCTGCGTCGATCCGTTGACCGATACGCGCGCCCCATCGTGGCTGCGCAGCAGTTCGAACGTCCGGTCGGCCATCGCGATGTCCCCGAAACCTTCGGTGATGATGATCGTGACGCCCAGCTTCTCCGAACCGGTGATCGCCACGCCCAGATCGTAGCCCAGCACGGTCTTCAGGTCCTGGTCGTCGATGCCGCCGCCGACGATCGCCGCCGCGCCGAGTTCGACCGCCTTCTGAATCGCCGAGTGATGAATGCGCGCCCCGCCCACGAGCACTGCCCCGCGAACGTCCGCGGGAATCGATTCCGGAGTCACGTCCTCGCTCGCCGACCGCGCGATGCAGCGGATCGGCCCGTACGCCTCTCCGCCCACGCCGAAAATCCCCTGAATGAAGGCCACGTCCGCCTCCACGATGACCCCTTCGCCCGGCAGCACGTCAATCACCGTCCCGTCCACGTAGGCCAGCACCTGCACGGGCAACGGCGCGCTGCGGATCATCGCCTGCCCCGTGACGCTCGACACCGACTCCAGCGTCCCCGACGCCGGCGACTTGAACTCCGACTGAAACCATCCGAACAACCCCTTTGTTCGGGCCAGCGGCTCCCCCTTCTGGATGGCCTCGCCAGGCTGCTTGAGCAGCACGCCCGCCAGTTCGCCGGGAGGCATCGCCAGCTGATTGGCGAGGTTGATGGGCGTCACGTCGCCCGGCATGTAGGTGCGGGCGACGACATCCTGCGAGCCGACCGCCGCCCCCTGCTCGACCAGCACGTCGCCGGCGATCGGCAGGACGCGCCGCACCCGGTGCCGCATCCGGGGAGTCACCAGCAGTCCGGGCGTGTATGCGTGTGCCATGGTGCGATGCGGGACGTTCGGGGCGTGTGGGTTGAAGGAGTTGGTTTATGGCCTGCGGCGCGAGCCGGTCGGATCACAGGGAGTTCAGGTCGGGATACATTTCCAGGGCGCGGGCCCAGCGGTCCGCGACGATGCGGCATTCCTCGCGATTCTCGGGCAACTGCAGCGGCCGGCCGCGGGCGTCCAGAATCAGTCCGACAGTCCCGCCGCGAACCTCCCGGACCAGCGGCTTGCCAGGCCCCGCGCCGACGTCCACGCCCCGCGCCGGCGTGATCTCGACCCGCGCCGTCTGCTCCGGCCCCAGGCGGATCAGCCGCAGATCGCCGAACGGCATTTCTCCCTCTGCCCGCTGGTCGCCAAATTCCACGACGTATCGAAAACACTCCCGGCCCGGACGCGTGGCCCCCGCCGCAGCGATGCAGGTCCCCAGCGTGATCAGGCAATCCCGCTCGAACACTTCAACCGCGGCCTGCGGATGCACCTGCGCCAGCACCCCCAGGTGCGGCATCATGAAGATGCTGTCCTTCGCCAGCTCCGTCACCCCCTCGGGTTCGAACGCGTCGATCAGCATGGCCGCCGTCTGCTCCATCCGCGGAGCGTGCGACAACACGCCGCCCGAGGCGACCAGCAGATCCAGCTTCATGTTGTCCACGACGGACGCCCCCCCGGATTGCTGCGAGAAGGTGTCCCCCACCGACCGCTGCTGCTGCACGCCCTTCAACGTCGTCGCGAATTCCCGGTGCTGCAGGTAGGCCAGCCGCAGGGCTTCCCGGGACACGGCCTGCTCGAAGATCAGCGACTCCAGCGTCTGCGGGATCGTGGTGGGGCGGATCATCTTGTTCTTCACGCGATTCCGCAGCTCGCGCTCGTTCATTTCGATCGGCACCCAGCGGAGGATCATCGGGAAGCCCGCCTCCGAGCAGACGTTCGAAATCGAGTAGCTCATCCCCAGGTTGGCGCTGACAGTCCGGTTGAACACCGATTGCCCGCCGCTTTCGAAGACGCTGAACACGTCGGTCGTCGCGCCGCCGATGTCCACGCCCACGACGTTGATGCCCCGCTGCCGCGCGATCTCCTGCAGGATGTCGCCGACGGCGCCCGGCGTGGGCATGATGGGCGCGTCCGCCCACGCGATCAACTTGTCGTACCCCGGAGCGTGCGCCATGACGTGCTCGAGGAACAAGTCATGGATCGCGTCCCGCGCCGGACCCAGGTTCTCCTGTTCCAGCACCGGACGGAGATTCTCGACGATCGACAGATCGACGATGTCCTTCAGCACCTCGGCGACGTGCGGCGCGGCATCCCGGTTTCCTGCGAAAATCACGGGCATGCGGTATTGCCCGCCGAACCGCGGTTGCGGCCGCGCGGGGGCGATCAGCTCGGCCGTCTGCACGACGTGCGTCACCGTGCCGCCATCCGTGCCCCCCGCCATCAGGATCATGTCCGGACGCAGTTCCCGAATCCGCTGAATCTGCTCGTGCGGTCGGCGCTTGTCGTTGGAGGCGATCGTGTCCATCACGATGGCCCCCGCGCCCAGCGCCGCGCGCTTCGCGCTGGCGGCTGTCATCTCGCGGACCACGCCCGTCACCAGCATCTGCAGACCGCCGCCGGCCGACGATGTCGAGATGTAGATGTCGCAGCCGCGTCCGTCCCGCGCCGGGCGGATCAATTGCCCCTGTTCATCGACGAGCGGCCGGCCCGCGAGCTCGCCGACTTCCGTCGCCGCGTTGACGACCCCCACCGTGACGTCCGCCACCGGCTCCTCGACGGTCGTCGGGGCCTCGCCCCGGAACGTCTGCCGGTAATGCCCGTTGACCTTCTCGATCAGGATCGCCTTGGTCGTCGTGCTGCCGCAGTCGGTCGCCAGGATGACGTTGAGGTTCTCCGGTGCGGGGAGCGGCATGGCGTCGGGAGTTCTGGAGGTCGGTCAATGCGGGTCAGGGCGGCGAGCGGACGCCGGGATCGAAAGGGCGGAGTCCGTCACGGATCGGCGACCGGCGCTTCGGCTTCAATCTGCTGAACGGCGAACGTCGCTGCCTCGCGGATCTCCCCGTCTCGCTCGACGGAGATCTGCTGCAGCTTTGGCAGCGCGGGACGGGCTGCCGGGCCGATCTGTCCCAGCAGCTCCACGATCGGACGCACGACATCCGCGTCCGCGTCCTCCAGCGCCAACGTCAGTTGCGGCACCAGGTCCGACGCCGACTCGCCCAGCAGCGACAGGTTCATCGCCGCCAGCCGGCGCAGCTCCGGCTCGTCCGACTCCAGCAACTCGACGAGCACATCCCGCGACGACGTCAACTGTTCGGGGAACTGTGCCAGCGCCGCTGCCGCATTGGCCCGCACGAACGACGAATTGTCCTTCAGCGCCGCCAACAGCGCCGGAACCGCCTCCGCGGCGGCCGGCCCCATCAGCACCAGAATCGACGACGCCTGCTCGCGGCGGTTGACGTCCTCCGACTTCAGTTCGGCTTCCAGCAGGGGCACGGCCGAGGCCCCGGAATCGACGAGCGATTCGTGCGTGCGTTCCCAATCGGCGGCGTCGACCGTCGGCTGAAACAGCTTCTCGAAGGCCTCGACGACTTCCGGCGGCGAGATTCTCTCCGGTCGCTCGGGAACGCGGGAGAGCTGGGGCGTCTCGACAGCGGCGGGCAACCCTGGACTGGTCGGGTCGGAGGCGGCCGCTGAGCCCGACGAATTCGATGCGACCGCGGACGGAGGACGTTCCGGAGACGGGGATATCGAGCCCGATTCGAGGGGCGCGTCCGCCTTCTGACAGCCGGCGATCAGGCTGGCGGCCAGACCAATCGCGCCCGCGCGGGCCGCCCCGCTGAGGATTCCATTCCTGTGCTTCCTCATCGTCGCGCCTCCTCCTTCGGCGTGTGCAGAATCATGATCTTCTGCCAGATCTTGCGGGTCAGTCCCGATGTCAGGTCCTCGAGGTCGTTGACAGCGACCACCGATTCCGAGTCCTCAAAGTTCTGGATGTACAACGCAGCGACCTTGCCGCACACCGACAGCATCTCGCTGCAGTAATCAAGATAGCGGCTGAGCTCGAATTGCGTCATCGTCCGTTTCGGCGACGAGGCCGTGTCGTCCCCGGCATGCAGCAGCCGCTCGGGATCCTTCGTCAACTGATGCATGTCGATGATATGCGCCAGCGACCGCAGCTCATGGATTGCGCGCAGCGCCCGGCGGCGCTTGACCCGGGTCTCCAGAGTCACCAGAAACACCACGATCGCCCCCACCAGAACGACCGCGTTGAAGCCCGCCTCGAGAATCTGAATCAGCTCGCCGGAGTGCAGATCCTTGTCGTCCAGCCGGACCTGCATCACCGTGGCGACGAACACGCAGACGATCAACAGAATGGCCGCGCCGCTGCCGATCCGCAGCCGCCGCATCGGCGCGCCGATCTGCGCCGCTCGCACCTTCGACTGACGCGTGATTTCCAGCAGCGCCTCGCTGCAGCGGTTCAGCCCCGCGGTCGGAAACCGCTCCCGAATCCGCCGACACAGCTGCTCCGTCGTGGCGACGATCAGATCGGGGTCCAGCTGCTTGTAGTTCATTGCGCAAACGGACAAAGGGGCGTCCCGGTTCGAGTCGTACCGGACAGGGAGCGCATGACCGCCGGCGGCGTCTCCAGCGGCCGGCGCGGATCGTAAACGGCCCCCGCGATTCCGAAAAGCCGCAACCTCAATGCCACAACCTCGCGGAGGCAGCGGTTGGCGAGACGCGGCGGCGATCGCCGCCCTGTTCTTCGAGTCGGCCCCCCCGCAGAACCGGCGCGTCCCCCAGAGACGCTGCGGTCGCCGATGCGGAACCGCCCACGGACCCGATTCCATCCTTCCCCGGGGTCCGGCGTCGGGAATATTCTTTCAGCAGGCGATGTTCGCCCGAACCGGCCGCGTCAAGGCGTCACCCGTGCTCGACCATCCCGCACTCCCACCTGTTCGTCGTCACCGTCTGGAACTGGACCTGGCGCGGGCGCCGTTGCCGGGCGCCGAACTCGAGGCGCGCTTCGGCTGGAGGCGCTGGCGGCCCGAACTCACGCCTGTCATTTCCATCGTTCTTCACGAGAGCTTTCGATCGGGCCTGGACGCCGCCCTCATTCCAGCGCTCGCCACGTTGGAAGGCTCGGACGAGATGGTCCGCAACACGGCTGCGAACTGCCGGTTCATTCCAGAGGGCGCCTGGCTGATCGAGCGGTGGCAGGGACGCAGCACGCCCGCGCTCCCCTGCGGCGCGATCCTGTGCATCGAGGCGGGCCGGGGCGTCGTCCAAGTGCAGACGCTCGGCGTGCTGCCTGAGTTCCGGGGCCGCGGCCTGGGACGCGCCCTGCTCGTCAGGGCTCTCCGAAGCTGCCGGGCGCTGGGCTGCCAGGTCGCTCAGCTCGACGTCACGGCCTGTAATCGTTCGGCCGGGCAATTGTACCGCTCGCTGGGGTTTCGCGTCCGACAGGTGTTCTTCCGCCGCATCGAAGCAGCGCCCGGATCGGCGATTCGCGATCCGGAGAACGCTCCCCGCGCCTGTCTCTGAGCCGCACCCGCACTCCCGCCGAATCGCCCGTCCACAGGCTTCCGACGGCGCGCCTGATTCGTTAGCGTCGGCACGCGCCGGCCCAGGGCCGCCTGACCTCCGCTTCGCTTTCCCCGATTGACCTGCCCGCAATGGAAAAACCGTCGCATTTTGACCTGATCGTCATTGGGGGAGGCCCCGGAGGGTACGTCGCGGCGATTCGCGCCGCCCAGCTCGGCAAGACGGTCGCCTGCGTCGAGAGCGAGCCGCAGCTCGGGGGGGTCTGCCTCCGCGTGGGCTGCATCCCCAGCAAGGCGCTTCTGGAATCGAGCGCTCTGTACGAAACGGCCAGGGGGGGATTTGCGGGGCGAGGCATCGTCGCCGACAACGTCTCGCTGGACCTGCCCGCCATGCTGGACCACAAGACGACCGTCGTGAAAACGCTCGCCGCGGGGATCGACGGCCTGTTCAAGAAGCGGAAGATCACCCGCGTTCTGGGGCGCGGCCGGCTGGACGGGCCGGGACGCGTCGTCGTCGAGGGCAAAGGCGCCGCGCAGACGCTCACCGCGGACTTCGTCCTGCTCGCGACCGGCAGCCTGCCCGCCACGCTCCCCGGGATCGAACTCGACGGCGATCGCGTCGTCAGCAGCACCGAGGCGCTGTCGTTTTCCGATGTGCCCTCGCGGCTGGTCGTGATCGGTGCGGGTTACATCGGGCTCGAACTCGGCACTGTCTGGCGACGGCTCGGCTCGCAGGTCACGGTGTTGGAATACCTGGACCGGATCCTGCCCGGCATGGATTCGGAACTCGCCGCCGAGGGCTTGAAGATCTTCAAGAAACAGGGGCTCGATTTCCGGCTCGGCTCGCGTGTCACGGGCGTCCGGACGCTGAAGAAGGCGGTCGAAATTGAAATCGAGGGGGCGGACCCCGTCCGCTGCGACCGGGTGCTGGTCGCGGTCGGCCGCAAGCCGAACTCGCAGAACCTCGGGCTGGAGACGGTTGGCGTCCAGACCGACAAACGCGGGTTCATTACGGTCGATGCGGAGTTTCGAACGACGGCTCCGGGCGTGTACGCGATCGGAGACGTCATCGGCGGAGCGATGCTGGCTCACAAGGCGGAGGAGGAAGGCGTCGCCTGCGTCGAGCAGATCATCACGGGCCACGGGCACGTGAATTACGGCGTAATCCCCGGCGTCGTGTACACCGAACCGGAGATCGCCACCGTCGGACAGACGGAGGACGCCCTCAAGCAGTCAAACCGGAAATACCGCAAGGGAACGTTTCCGTTTCTGGCGAACGGCCGCGCGAAGGCCGGCGGCCACACCGACGGACTGGTCAAGATTCTCGCGGACGAGGAGACCGACCGGATTCTGGGGGTGCACATCATCGGGCCGCATGCGGGCGAGCTGATCGCCGAGGCGGCGGCAGCGATGGAGTTCGGGGCGAGCAGCGAGGATCTGGCCCGCGTGTGCCACGCGCATCCGACGCTGGCGGAAGCGGTCAAGGAAGCGGCGCTGGCGGTCGACCGCCGGGCGATTCACTTCTAATCCGCGACCGGGCGACGCGGATCGGTGATTGGCCATCGGCAATGGCACATTGCAATTTGCAAAACGGCCATTGACGAGTGCAAATTGTGGCACGCCCAGAACCGCAGCGACGGGCGTGACGCATGCCGTGACATACGTGGTGAATTGGTCAATGGTCATCGCGGATTGGTCATTGATCATCGATCGCCCGGGCCCAAGCCGACGGCTCCGCCGTCGGACCGCAGGCCATCGCGCCGGTTCGTGCCACCCATCCCGGCTCACGCTCCTCGCGCCGCCCCATAGACGCCCAGCACGCTGCTCCCAGCCTGCACCGAATCGCCGATCCTGACCTGGATCTCCAGCCCCGCTTCGCGCGGCAGAACGAGCTCCGTCCGTGATCCGAGCTTGATCATCCCGAACTGCTCGCCCCGCGTCAGTTCGTCCCCCGGCTTCAGCCAGCACACAATCCGCCGCGCGATGGCCCCGGTGATCTGCCGCACCACGAACGGCCGATGCGGCGCCTCCGACGCCTGCATGCGAACCGCCAGTTGCTCATTCTCCCGCGCCGACTCCGGCCGCAATGCATTCAGAAACTTGCCGCGTGTGTACCGGATGCCGACCACCCGTCCTGCCAGCGGCGACCGGTTGATATGCACGTTGAAGATCGACAGGAAGATGCCGATCAGCACGGCCGGCCCGCCGATGAACTCGTCGTGCTCGATCTCCTCGATCGCCACGATTTTGCCATCCGCCGGCGAGACGATCGACTCCGGCCCCCCCGGAATGGCCCGCGGCGGATCCCGGAAGAACCAGACGATCAGTCCCCCGACCACAACCAGCGCGGCGACGGCCAGCCAGACCGCCACAGCGGTCCCGGTCGACAGGTCGCCCAGCAGCGCCCAGGCGGCCAGCGCCTTCGCCGGACCGAATGTCAGCACGGAAAACACGAGCAGCTCGCACAATCCAGCCCGCGCAAAGGGAATCCGATCCCGCCAGGCGAACGGATCGTCCTGGCGATCCCAGTAGTATCCCCCCTGGCTGCGGAAGAACTTGAGGTCGCGGGGGTCGAGCACCTCGTGCGGGCAGCCGTTGCGATCCCCTTTCCGCAGTTGCCGCATCCGTTCGACATATGTGCGGCGGAGCGACTTCAGCCACCAGCGGCGAAGTCGTCCCCAGGCCAGCTCCAAATTCACGACGATCCCGCCTCCGGGCTGATCCCACGCGACCTGCGGGTCCATCGGTTCCAGCGGGCGCTGCGGCCAGTCGCCGGAGGGGCCAGGGGACCGGGTTGCGGAATCGGGCGGCGAGCCGGAAGAGTCCATGTGGTCGGGCGAACGTCGAAGGGGAAACCGGAGGTCCGCGACCGGCATCCGGCGGCGGGAGCAGCGATCGTATGCCCGGGTCTCCCGTGCGAAAAGCCGCGGGACGCCTCGATTTTGATGTGACTTCGCCCCGGTCTGAAAAAGCGCCAATTGTTCGGCCGCTCGCCACGCTGCTAGAATCGTCAAGGACAACTTCGGCAGGGACGCAAGCGACTGGCAGGCCGTTCGGAACGGCCGCTGCGTCTCTGCCAACGAACGAGTCGGGAGTCATGATGCCGCGTTTCTCCGCCGCCGTCGGGGCCTTTGCCCTGCTCCTTTCAGCCAGCGGCGCCGCATTCGCCGAGCAGACGTCGCCCCCCGCGCCGAACCCCGCGGAAACGACCGACCTCCCGGCGCCCGTCCTGCGAATCGGCGACGACCTGTTTCTCCCGTTCCAGCCGGCCGAGCCCCTGGCCGACAAGGAGCGGCTGCGCGGCGAATCGCTGGCATGGTTCATGACGGCGCAGGTGCTGCTGTCCCGCGGAGAAACCGAGCAGGCTGTTGCGGCGCTGAAGAAGGCGGTGGCGAATGAACCGGACAGCCTGGTTCCGTACCGCGCGCTGGTGCCGGCCCTGCTGGAATCGGGCGACACCGATGCCGCGAAACAGACGGCCCTGGAGGGCGCCCGCCGCCGGCCGGACGGCATCGTGCTGGTGCAGGGCGTGGCTTTGTTTCTGGCGCGGACGAACCGCATCGAGGACGGCATCGGGCTGCTCAAGCAGGGGCTGGAACTGCTGCCCGAGGACAGCACGTTCGCCCGCCGGCTGCCGGTTCTGAAGCAGCTCGGGACGTTCGAGCGCGTCGCCAACCGGCCCAGGGAAGCCGCCCAGCACTACCGGATCGTGTTCGAATACCTGAAGGCCCCGGACGATCGGACGACCGAGGACCAGCGCAAGGAACTCGTGGGCGATCCCGGCGTGACCTATGAGGAGTTCGGCCAGGTGTTCCTGCTGGCCGAGGACCCGGACCTGGCGCTCGACGCCTTCAATGAAGCGGCGAAGTTCCGCACAGCGCGGCCCGGACTGCACAGCTTCAATCTGGCGACTCTGTTCCGGCAGACGGGCAAGCCCGACAAGGCGCTCGAGGAACTCGACAAGTACTTCGTTGCGCAGCTGCAGACGCGGGGCCGCGCGGCGTACCAGCTGTTGAAGGATCTGCTGACGGAATTGAACCGCGGTTCGGAATTGCTGCCGCGGCTGGAACAGTTGGCATCGGCCGATCCGCAGAACGCATCGCTGGCGTTCTTTCTGGGCGATGAGTATCTCGCCGCCGATCGGCTGGACGAGGCGAAGCAGGCTTACCTGAAGGCGCCGGGCGGCGCGCGCGATCCCCGAGCCCTCATCGGGCTGATCTCCATCGCGCGACAGAAGAAACAGGGCGAGGACCTGTTCAATCACGTGATCCAGGCCTACCAGGCGATTCCTGTTCCGAAGGAGGACCAAAGCCTGCCCGCCGCCGTCGATCCGGAAGTCCGCGATCTTTCATCGCGATTCGTCCTCGAGTTGAAAACCCTGACTGACAGCCAGGAGGCGATGGACCTGTTCGTCGGCCATGCACACACGCTGCGGAACGCCGAACCTCCCAAGCTCGAATTCGTGCAGGCGTATATCTGCGGCAAACTCTCGGTCGACGCCAAACGCACCGACGACGCCAGCGCGTTCTACCGGCTGGCGATCACGATGCAGAATCAGCCGTCGTTTCAGCTGTACCAGGAGCTGTCCAGCCACCTGATGGATCAGGACCGGCATGGCGACGCGGTGAAGCTGCTCGACGAGGCGCTCCAGAATCCGGCGCTGGACGACCAGCGCTGGATGTACCAGGCGCTGCAGTCGGCCGCGTATGAAATGTCCGGCGAAACCGACAAGGCGCTGGAGTTGATCCGCGCCGCCCGCCAGGCGCAACCTCAGAACAGCTTTCTGCATTACCGGGAAGGCTGGATCAACTATCACGCGCAGCGCTGGACCGAGGCGATCCGCGTTTTCGAAGAGGTCATCGCCGGGGCCGAGCGTGACGGCACGGATTCCGATCTGATCAACACGTCCCGCTTCAGCCTGTCGGCGATCTACGTCCATCTCGAAGAGTTCGACAAGGGCGAAAAGATCCTGGAGGACGTGCTGAAGAAGGAGCCGGAGAACACGCAGGCCAACAACGATCTGGGGTACCTGTGGGCCGACCGCAACAAGAACCTCGAGCAGGCCCATGAGATGATTTCGAAGGCCCTTGCCGCCGAACCCGAAAACGCCGCCTACCTCGACAGCATGGGCTGGGTGCTGTATCGGCTCGAACGCTACGACGAGGCCCGCGCGCATCTCGAGAAGGCGACGACATACGACCGGGGCAACGACACCACGATCTGGGATCATCTCGGCGACGTGCTGGAAAAGCTTGGCCAGCATGACGAGGCGCTCGACGCCTGGGTCAAGGCGGCGGAACTCGAGCAGAAGAAGACGCGGCAGGACGAAAAGCTGCTGAAGTCGGTCCTCGACAAGCTGCCCGAGGACCGCCGGCCGGTTGCGGCGCCCGCGGCGGACAGCGGCAAGGTCGAGTGAACCTGCTAGGATTTGCGGTTTCCCCCGCCGCGCGGCGCCAGGCGGGTTCATGGGTTCCCAGGCACAGGGTGCGCACGATTCGGATATGGCTGGACATTCGCATTTCGCCAACATCGTGTACCGCAAGGACCGCGTCGACAAGAAGCGCGGCGCCCTGTTCGGCCAGTTGAGCCGCGCCATCATGGTGGCCGCGCGGCGCGGCGGCCCCGACCCGCAGTTCAACATCGCGCTCCGCGTGGCCGTCGAAAAGGCTCGCAAGAACAGCATGCCCAAGGACAACATCGAACGGGCGGTGAAGAAGGGCAGCGGCGAACTGGGGGGCGACGATTTCGTCGAACTGACCTACGAAGGCTTCGGCCCGGGGGGCGTCGCCGTCCTGTGCGACGCGCTGACCGACAACCGCAATCGAACCGCCGGCGAAGTCCGCAAAACGTTCGAGGTCCACGGCGGCAACCTCGGCGGCGCCGGAGCCGTCGCCTGGATGTTCGAACGCAAGGGACTGTTCGCCATCCCCGTCGCCGCCGCTCCCGAGGACCGCGTCTTCGAAATCGCCCTGGATGCGGGCGCCGACGACGTCAAAGCCTCCGGCGACATCTACGAAGTGACCTGCGCCGTCGACGCGTTCGCTGATGTCAGCCAGGCGCTCGAGGCCGCCGGACTGCCCGCCAACGTCGCCGAAATCGCCCGCATCCCGGCCAACACCGTGGAACTCAGCATCGAAGACGGCCGCCGAATTCTCGAACTCGTCGAAGCGCTCCAGGAAAACGAAGACGTCCAGAGCGTCACCGCGAATTACAGCCTCCCCGATGCGCTGATCGCGGAACTGACGTCCGGCGCGTGATCCCGGCTGGCTACGCCAGAACGCCCCGCACCACCTCCCCGTGCACGTTCGTCAGCCGCCGCTGGATGCCGTTGTGGTAGTACGTCAGTTGCGTGTGGTCGATTCCAAACAGGTGCAGCACCGTCGCATGGAAGTCATGCCACGGCACGGGATGCTCGACCGCTTTCCAGCCGATCTCGTCGGTGCTTCCAAAGGCCAGGCCCGGACGCAATCCGCCGCCCGCCATCCACACGGAAAACCCGTATCGATTATGGTCGCGGCCCGTCCCGACCGTATCGGACGCCGACTGCGTGAAGGGCGTCCGGCCGAACTCCGTCGTGAACAGCACCAGCGTGTCGTCGAGCAGGCCCCGCTGCTTCAGGTCCCGCACCAGCGCGGCCACCGGCTGGTCGATCCGTCCGGCCTCGGCCGTGTGATTCTCTCGGACATCTTCATGTGCGTCCCAGCTTGTGCGCGGCGTCCCGCCGATCGGACCGCCGGAATACAGCTGTACGAACCGCACGCCGCGTTCCAGCAGCCTCCGCGCCAGCAGGCATTTCCGGCCGCAGTCGTCCGTCGCTTCGTCGCCGATGCCATACAGCGCCTGCGTCTCGGCGGTTTCCTGCGACAGGTCGCTGACGGCCGGGATCGACGACTGCATCCGCGCGGCCAGTTCGTAGCTTTCAATGCGGGCCGACAGCGCCTGATCCCCGCCCGCCTGGTCCAGTCGGCGGCGGTTCATGCGACTCACAAACGCCCGCACGTCGTCGTCCGCGCTCGCCGCCTTCGCATCCGCCGGGAACAGGTCCCGCACCGGACGCGAACCATCCTGAAACATGACCCCCTGATGCTGGGCCGGCAGAAAGCCGTTCGACCAGTTGGACGCCCCGCCGTTCGGCCGGCCGCGCCCATCCGGAAGCACCACGAACGTCGGCAGCGCGTCCGATTCGTTTCCCAGTCCGTAGGACAGCCAGCTTCCCATCGACGGAAAGCTGTTGAACTGGAACCCGCTGTTCGCGACGAACAGCGCCGGCGTGTGATTGGCCGAATCGCTGACCATCGAGCGGATGACCGTCAACTCGTCGGCGACTCCGGCGATGTTCGGAAACAGGTCCGACACCCACAGTCCCGACTCCCCGTGCTGCGCGAACGTCCAATCGCTCTTCCGCAGCAGCCCCACCTGCCCGAAGAAAATGTCGGGCTGCTCGTCGCTTTGCAGCGACTTGCCATGATGGCTTTCAAGCCGGGGACGGTAGTCGAACGAATCGAGATGGCTGAGGCCGCCGACAAGGCAGATCTGCACCGCCCGCCGGATCCGCGGCTGGGGGGGCGCCTCGTTTCCCGACGCGTCCGACGCGCGGACGCCCTCCTCCCGGGCCAGCAGCTGCCACAGCGCGGTCGCCCCCAGCCCCCGGGATGCGAAGTCCAGAAAGCCGCGCCGCGGCGTGCGCCGATCCCAGGGATTCCAAATCATT
The DNA here is from genome assembly GCA_019636235.1 of Planctomyces sp. Lineage (GTDB taxonomy): Bacteria > Planctomycetota > Planctomycetia > Planctomycetales > Planctomycetaceae > Caulifigura. The sequence goes on along the minus strand of JAHBXW010000009.1, from coordinate 144,272 downwards.
CGATCACCAGAAATTCGCTGGCGTTGAACAGTCCCCGCGCGAGCGCGGCCAACCCGTGTCGCTCGACAAGGGCCGCCGATTCCGTTCGCTCGACGTCCTCCGGAAGGCGCCCGACGATCAGCTCCCAGACGCGGCCGACGGCCGCCTCCCGGCTCTCCGTTCCCGCCTCGGCGCGCCGCGCGACACGCCCCGACATCGCCAACACGAATGAGTTGTTCAGCAGGCTGAGCGCCTGCAATGGCGTCGTCGTGGCTGTCCGCTGCGGGGCCGTCACTGAAGGATCCGGGCAGTCGAACGTCTCCAGCAGCGCGCTCGCCCCATCCCGGGGGACGAACCGGTAGATGCTCCGGCGATGAAACTCGGGCCGGTCCGCTTCGATCGGCAGGTAGTACGTCGTCCCGTTCAGCGACAGCAGCTCGACATCCCGGAATCCCGGTCCGCCCGCTTCCAGATTCAGCGCGCCGGAGGACTGCAGCATCGCGTCCCGCAGCGTCTCCGCATCCAGCCGCCTGGGCGAGGCCCGCCACAACAGCCGATTGCCGGCATCGACCTCAAACGCGTCCCGACGCAGCCGCGACGACTGGCGATACGTCGACGACAGCGTCAGCTGCCGATGCAGCGCCTTCAACCGCCCGCCGTGTCCTTCCAGCTCCCGGGCAAGGAAATCCAGCAGCTCTGGATGGCTGGGGCTTCCGCCATTGAACCCCAGGTCGCTGGGCGTCTCCACCAGCCCGGCGCCAAAGTGGTGCTGCCAGAGCCGATTCACGATGACCCGGTTCAAGAGCGGCCGCGCGTCCTCCGTGATCCATCGCGCCAGGGCCAGCCGACGTTCGCGGTCTCCGGCCCCCGCCGGCAGGCCGAAGTCCGCTGCGGCGCCCGTCACTGCCGAAAGTCCGCCGGCCGACACCTCGGGGCCGAAATCTGTCACGCCGCCACGAACATGCACGCGCATCGCTTCCGGGTCCGCGGGCGTCACCGAGTACAGCCGTTCGCGGCGGGCGAGCAACCGGTCGCGGCGCGACTGGAGTTCTCCGCGACGCTCTTCCAGCGAAGCGAACGCCGCGCGCTCCACATCGTTCAGTGCCGCCAGGAGCTTCGCCCGGTCCAGTGAAAACCCCCGCTCGAACGACGCCCGCACAGCGGCGTCATCCAGCGCCCGATCGTAGAACTGCGCGTGATGGATCCGCCCCATCAGCATCCGGTCGCCGCCGGGAGGCGAATGACGCATGCCGAACACCAGCTGCGCCTGGCCGGCCCCGAACGTCGCAAAGCCCGTCTGATACGGCTGTCCGTAAGGCGCGCCATCCCGATACGCGGCGATCGTTCCATCCTGTCGATAGACGATGGCCACGTGCACGGGGCGGTCCATCGCTTCCGTCTCTTCCGCACCGCCCAGCGGCTGCGTCCGCGCAAAGCCGTCGCTCCCGGCCATCCAGCGGCGAGGCTCCCGTTCCCCGAAGACGATCGCATCGAACACGGAGCCATCCGTGAACTGCAGGCTGATCACCCCCCCGCCCCGCTGTTCGAGCGAATCCAGCTGCACCCAGGCTTCCAGCGTCTTCTCACCGACGGAGAAGTTCAACGGGGCCGACGCCGCCCAGGCCCTGGCTCCATCGAGCACAAGGGCGCCATATTCGATTCGCGCTCCGCCGTGCACCTCGCCCGCAATTCGACCGGAATCATCAGCGAACCATCGATCGAAGCTCCATCGCAGGCGCGGCTCCGGCGCCGCAGGCCCTGCCGCCGCATCGATCGCCAGCCGCCGCCCGGCCGTCCCCATCAGCTCCCGCGTCGACGCCTCGACCACAGCCAGCGCCTCCGCAACTCCTGCCAGCTCCGCAGCGTCCCGGACCGGCAGCTCGTCCCGATCCCCGTGCTGAATGCCGTCCAGCGCGGCGATGAACCGGTAGTACTCCTCCGTCCGGATGGGATCGAACTTGTGGTCATGGCAGCGGGCGCAATGCACCGTCATCCCCAGGAAGGCCTGCCCCAGCGTTCCCGCGACCTCCTCCAGTTCGTCCTGCCGCGCCAGCCGCCGCATCCGTTCGCTGGAGCCCACCACCGTGTTGTGCACGCCCGCCACGAGGAATCCGACGGCCGCGGCCCCTTCCGTCCCGCCGGTCAACAAGTCTCCCGCAATCTGCTGGCGGACGAACTCGGGATACGGCAGGTCCGCGTTCAGCGCCTCGATCACCCAATCGCGGTACTGCCAGAAATGGTCGCGCGGCCCGTTCCGCTCAAACCCGTTGCTCTCGCCGTAGCGCGCGATGTCCAGCCAGTGACGCCCCCAGCGCTCGCCATACTGCGGCGAACTCAGCAGCCGATCAACAATCGCTTCGTAAGCCGCGTCCCCGGGATCAGCCTCAAACGCCGCCATCTCCTCGGCGGTCGGCGGCAGGCCCGTCAGGTCGATCGTCACACGCCGCAACAGCGCCCGCGGAGACGCCGCTTCGGAGGGCGCGAGACCCGCCGCCTCGAGACGTTCCAGCACGAAGCGGTCGATGTCGTTCCGCACCCAGGACTCATTTTGAACGGCGGGCGGGGACGCGGGCGCCAACGGCTGCAGCGACCACCAGTCGTATCCCGCGCGCGTCTCCGTCGTGAACCGGAACGGATCGATGGCCTCAGCGCCCCATGCTGCGCCTCCGTCGATCCATGCGCGCAGCAGCCGCTGGTCCGCCTCGTCCAGCGGCTTGTCGGGCGGCATGTCGCCGTCGCGGACGCGCTCCCAGAGCGGGCTGGCTTCCGCGTCGCCGGGAGCGAGCGCCGGTCCCCCCTCTCCGCCGCGCAGCGCGCCGTCGCGATGCGTCAGGTCCAGGCCCGCCTTGGCGTCGGCCCCGGCGTGGCAGCCCAGGCACCGCGCCGCCAGCAGCCGCGCGATCGGCTCAAAACCCGCGGACTCCGAACCCGCTTCGCCCTCCGTCGCCGCCGCCCGCCCCCCTGAGAGCCACAGCGCCGCCAGCAGGGCGATCGTCAGCCGCGGTCGTCGGGAAGCGTGCATGCGAGTCGGCTCAGGCCATGATGGCGCGGATCGGATGGCCGTGGACGTCGGTCAGCCGGCGGTTCGTTCCGTTGTGATAATACGTCAGCCGCTCGTGATCGATGCCCAGCAGTTCCAGCACGGTCGCATGGAAGTCGTACGCTGTCGCGACATCCGTCACGGACCGGCGGCCGAAATCGTCCGTCGCCCCGTAGCTCACGCCGCCGCGAACCCCCGCGCCCATCATCCAGCAGGTGAACGCGTCGGGATTGTGGTCGCGCCCCTGCGTCGTCGACTGCCGGGTCGGCATGCGGCCGAACTCCGTCGTCCACAGCACCAGCACGTCGTTCAGCAGGCCGCGCTGTTTCAGGTCGTCGAGCAGCGCCGCCGTCGGCTGATCGAACACCGGGCCATGCCGTTCGTAGTCCCCCTTCAGCGTCTTGTGGGCGTCCCAGTTCAACAAACCGTCCACCGCGGACGCCCGGGACGCGCAGTACAGGCTCACGTACCGCACGCCCTGCTCCAACAGCCGCCGCGCCAGCAGGCAGTTGCGGGCATAGGCCGCCTTCAGCGGATTCTCGTCGGCCGTGCCGTACGCCGCATGCGTCGATTCCGACTCGCTGGCCAGGTCCGCTGCCGCCGGAGCTGCGAGCTGCATTCGCGCCGCCAGTTCGTACGCCGCGATGCGGGCCTGCAGTTCCGATTCCGCGGGATGCGCTGCGGCGTGCCGCTCGTTGAGCGCCCGCAGCAGGTCGCGCGTCGTCCGTTCTTCGCGCTCGGTGACCGACTCCGGCGGACGCAGATTCCGCAGCGGCTGCTGCGCGGACAACGGGATTCCCTGATGCCGCGCCGGCAGGAAGCCGCTGGACCAGTTGGCCTTGCCGTTGGGCGGCTCGCCCCGGACGTCCTGAATCGCCACGTATGTCGGCAGATTGCTGTTCAGCGTGCCGTAGGCGTAGCTCACCCAGGCGCCGGCCGTCGGAAACCCCTCCCGCGTGAAGCAACTGTTCATGAACACGCAGCCAGGGCCATGCGTGTTCGTCCGCGAGGTCATCGAATGGATGAAGGCGATGTCGTCGACATGCCGGGCCATGTGCGGCAGCAGCGTGCTGATCGGCTTGCCTGATTCTCCCGCGGGGGCGAACGGCCATGGCGACCGCATCAGGGGACCGTTGGGCCCCTGGAAACTGAGGAACTCCTCTTCGCCGGGCAACCGTTCGCCATCGCGCCGATCGAGTTCCGGCTTGTGATCCCACAGGTCGATGTGCGAGGCGGCGCCGGGGCAGAAGATCTGCAGCACCTGCCGGGCCCGGGGAACCAGGTGCGGTTCGGCCAGCGCCCCGCCCGACAACGGTTCCGCTGCGGACGCCGGCGCGTCGCGCAGCAAATCCGCCAGCGCCAGCCCCGCCATGCCGGTTGAAACCTGTCCCAGAAAGCTGCGGCGAGCCAGCGCCGCCAGTTCCGCGCTCATCGTCACTCCACAAACAGCAGCTCGTTGGAATTCAACAGGGCCCGGCAGACGCTCCGCCAGCCGGCCGCCTCAACGGCCTCCGTCAACAGGCCGCGCTCCTCCGCGCTCGGGGAACGCTGATGCACGAATCGGAATGCGGCCTCGATCTGACCCGGCAGGTCATTCGGCGCGGCGCGCTCCACCCGATCCGCCAGCGCTTCGGCCATGTCCAGGAGGAACGAGTGGTTCAGCATCGTCAGCGCCTGCAGCGGCGTCGTCGTGGCGCTCCGCTTGGGCGACGCGAAGGCGTTGTCGGGCAGATCGAAGTCCGATAGCACATCAACCACCGTCGCCCGCGTGTTCTGGTGATACACGGCCCGGCGATACGTGTCCGGCCCCTGCGAATCCAGCGGAATGTAGGTCGACACATTGTCCTGCTGGTACTCGTACAACTGATAGCCGGGGCCGCCCATGCGCAGGTCCAGCACGCCCGCCGCCGACAGCAGCGTGTCGCGAACCTCCTCCGCCGACAGACGCCGCGGCGGGAACCTCCACAACAGCCGCGAACCGCCGTCCACCGCCCCCGCCTCTTCGCGATACGCGCCGGATTGCCGGTACGTCTGAGACAACAGGAGTTCACGATGCAGCGGCTTGAGTCGCCAGCCGTGCGCGTGCAGGCGCGATGCCAGCCAGTCCAGCAGCTCCGGATGCGTGGGCTGGCCGCCGAGATAGCCGAAGTCGCCGGGCGTGTCGACGATCCCCGTCCCGAAGTGGTAATGCCACACCCGGTTCGCCAGCACGCGGGGCGTCAGCGGATTCTCCGGCGCCGTGATCCAGCGGGCCAGCGCCAGACGGCGTTCCGACTCCGGCGCATCGGCCGCCAGCGCGTAGGCGCCCGCCACGCGTTCCAGCACCTGCAGACTGGCCGGGGCCACTGTCGCCACCGCCTGCTGCGGGTCGCCGCCGCGAAACACCGGAGTCGTCGCGGTGGTTGGCGCGATATTCCCGACCCAGGCCGTCGGCAGGGACGGCAGGGCGCCGATCCGGCGGTTGACGTCCGCGAGGGTGCGGTCGAGTTCCGCGTACCGCGCGGTGTCCTCCTGCCGCGTGTGCTTGCGGAACTTCCGCTGCCGCGCAAGCCCCTCCGTCAGCGGCATTCGGTCGTGCGAATCCGCGACCCGCGTCCAGGTTTCCCCGTCCAGCGACACGTCGATTTCGTACTCCGCGACTGACGGCCCCTGCCCTGGAATCGGCAACTCCGTTTCCGCGTTTCGGTCATGCGAGAACGTCACCCGATCAATGACCGCCTCTGCGGGCAGGATGATCGTCAGCACCGGCGGCGAGCCGATGAACCAGCGGGCGCTGTACTTGCCGTCGTTGACGAGGTCGACCCCGTACGCGGCTCGGAAGTCCTCCGCGGTCCGGCCCGTTGCCCCGCGGGCGACGGCGCCGGAGCTGGCCAGCGCGACGTTCCGAGCGTCCGGCCCCGGCGTCCAGACTTCGAACTCGTCGATCCGCCCATGCACGCCGTCGTGCGGATTGTCGGAGTGCGCGAGCACCGTCAGCCGGACCTGCCGGACGGCCGTCGGGGTGAAGGTCTCCTCGGTGAGGTGCGCGCTCGGCGCGGGACGCGCCGGGGGAGGTTCGCCGGCCGCATCCGCTCGGGCCAGAATCCCGGCCTCCACATCCCGGCGCGCCTGCTGCAGTCGCTCGCGTTCTTCCAGCAGCGGCTTGAGCGTCGCCTCCCGGGCCTCGCGCTCCGCGGCTGTCGCCAGCGGCCGCGACCCGTGCGACACCCCTTCAAACGCCGACTTGACCCGGTAGTAGTCCTCCGTCGGAATCGGGTCGAACTTGTGATGGTGGCAGCGCGCGCAGTTCAGCGTCAGCCCCAGAAACGCCGAGCCCGTCGCCGTCACAATGTCGTCCAACGTTGCCGCCCGGATGTTCGCCGCGGCGACCGGATCCTGATTCCCCACGTCGTCGTACGGACCGATCGTCAGAAACGCGACCCCGATTTCGTCCGCGGGCTGATCCTTCGCGACGATGTCTCCGGCCAGATGTTCCAGCACCAGCCGGTCGAACGGCTTGTCTTCATTGAATGAACGAATGACATAGTCCCGGAACGGCCACGCGTCCGGAATGATCTCGTTCCGCTCGAATCCCCGGCTCTCCCCGAACCGCACGACGTCCAGCCAGTGCCGCCCCCACCGTTCCCCGTAGTGCGGCGACTCGAGCAGCCGGTCGATCAGCCGCTCGTACGCGTCCGGCGCCTCGTCGGCGACAAACGCCTCGACCTCCTCCGCCGAGGGAGGCAGGCCGGTCAGGTCATACGTTGCGCGCCGGATCAGCTTGCGTCGATCGGCCGGCGCGTTGGGCGTCAGCCCCGCCTCATGCAACTTCGCGAACACGAATTGATCGATCGGACTCGAGCTCCAGTGCGCCGGCAGGCCGGGCGTTTCGGGCGGCTCGGCCTGTGACAACGGCTGCAGCGACCACCAGGAGAGATCGGCCCGGCGGACTTCGGCCGCGTCTCCGATCCGCGGATCGGGGGCGCCCCGCTCGATCCACGTCGCGAACGCCGCGATGACGTCGTCCGGCAGCCGCGGCTGGTCCGGCGGCATCTCCATGCCCGGTTCCGCATGCCGGATGAATCGCAGCAGCGGGCTGTCGTCGGGGCGACCGGGGACGATCGCGGGCTCGCCTGATTCGCCCCCCCGCGCCCATCCGGCGCGCGTGTCCAGCGTCAGGCCCCCCTTGATGCCGCTGGCGCCCTCGCTGTGGCAGCTGTAACAGTGATTGACCAGGACCGGCCGGATGTGCTGCTCAAAGAATGCCAGATCCTCGGCGGAGATGGTGTCGGAGGCCGAAAGGCCGCCCGACGTCAGCACGCACGCCAGCCACGTCGCCACGAAACGCCGCATTCTGTTCTCCGCGGGCCGCAGTTCCGAATCCTTCTTTGCGATGCGTAATCCGGGGACAACGCATCCGGCAACTTTGATGCTCGCGGCCCGGACGGTCGAACGCAAGCGTGGTTCGCGAAACGCCTCGCCGGGCCGGACGGACCGCGGAAATGGAAGCCGCCGAACCTGCCGGGAGTCCGTCCCGCCCCAGGACGCCGCCGCATTCTGCAACATCCCGGCAGACGTCGGGAGACCTCATATTGCCCCAAAATGGAGACGCGGGTTACCCTTCCGGCCCTGCATCGTGGCCGGCGACTTAACCATGTCGACCCGCGAGGGCAGCCATGTGACTGACGTCGTTCGATTCGTACCGTCGTCCCCCGTCGAACAGGAGCCGCGCATGGATGCGGGGCGCGCGTCGTATCTCTGCGGCATGGTGCTCGGATGCGCTCTGGGATTCGCCGCTGCGCATGTCGCCTTCCTGACGCGAGATCGCGAATCCGCGGATCCACGCCGCGTCGTGTCGCTCGACGATGACGTCGTCCAGGAGCAGGATCTCGCCGCCGGCTCGTTCGTCATCAGCTCGCCGCACATCATCAGCACGCTGGGCGGTTCGGCCCCGATCGTCGATCGGTCGGTTGTCGCCCTCGCCGATCTGCCCCCGGAACCGGACACATCCTCCGTGCCGGCCGCTGCGCCCCGACCGCTCTCAGCTCCTGAGAATGCGCTGCCGCTGTCCGCACGCTCCCTCAAGGACGATGGCACACTCCGCGAAATGATCCGCCAGGAGTTGCACACCTTCACGACCAGCGACCACGACGTCTGGTACGAGGCCCTGCGCGACCTGCCGCCCGCGGATGCCAACAGCATTCTCAAACTGTGGAAGGCGACGAAGTGCGAAATGCCGTTGTCGAGCATCGCAGTGCCGACGACCGGTGCTCCGACGGCGGCAATCGACCCCCGGGAACCGCCGGCGACATCCCATGCGCTACCCGGTCCGACGCCGCCTGTCCGCATGGCGGATCAGGAACTCCCCGGCGCACATCCGAGTACGACGAAAGTCGCGACGTCCGGCTCATCCACGATCCTGCAGTTGATCGCCCGCAACCTCGCGAACTCGGACACCCCCGGCTACAAGCGGCTCGATCCTCTGCTCTGCGAGTCGCCGCAGCCGGGGACGTCCGATGATGGCGCGGCCGCCGGCTGGAGTCCGCGGCTCGTCGGAATTCGACTCGACATGCGTCCCGGGGAGCTGGTGGAGTCCGGCCGGCCGCTGGATTTCGCGATCGACGGCCAGGCGTTCTTCGTCGTGCAGTGCGAAGGCCGCCAGCTGTTCACCCGCTGCGGCCGCATGACGCTCGACGCCGGCCGCCGATTGAGCCTCGACCTGGGCGATGGCCGATCGGCCGTCCTCGAACCTGAAATCGTCGTTCCGGAGCACAGCCAGCGGATCAATATCGACGCGTTCGGTGAGGCACGCGCGGAACTCCCCAGCCAGACCGACCCCGAGGGGCTGGGATCGATCGCGCTCGTGCGGTTTCTGGATGCGACCGCGCTCGAGCCTGTCGGCAGCGGCCTGTTTCAGGCGACCGCTGCATCCGGATCGGCAGTGCCCCTGCCGCACGAACAGCGGGTCCCGATCCGGCAGGGCTGGTACGAGCGGTCGAACGTCGACCCCGCGTACGAGCAGGAGCTCCTGTGGCGCTGGTCGATGTTCTCCGAAGGGCGTCCGCCGCTGCCCGGCACGCTCGCCGCTGACGACCCCGCCGACGCCGATTCAGCGGTCCGCTGACCGCTCCCCCGCGGGCCGCAGGTAGATCATCAGCACCGCGAGATCGGCTGGAGTGATCCCGCTGATCCGCCCTGCCTGGCCCAGGTCCCGGGGACGCACGCGCGCCAGCTTCTCCCGGGCTTCGTGCCGCAGTTGCGGAATCGCGGCGTAATCGAACGTCTCCGAAATCCGCACGCTCAGCGATTTCTCGCGCTGCGCGATCTCGAACTCCTGGCGGCGGATGTAGCCCGCGTATTTCGTCTCGATGACGATCTGCTCGGCCGCGCGGCCGCTGATCTCCGCTGCTGCCAGCCGCTCGGACTTCGCCATGACCTGCGGCCAGTCGACCTCCGGACGCCGCAGCCACTCCTCCAGCGTGGCGCCCTCCGACCGCTCGGCCCCGACGACCGCGACCCCGCGACGCACGGCCGCCTCATGCGCCTCGAACGCCCGCCAGCGCTCGTCCGAAACCAGCCCGACCTTGCGGCCGATCGGCGTCAGCCGGCGGTCGGCGTTGTCGTGCCGCAGCAGCAGCCGGTGCTCCGCACGCGATGTGAACATGCGATACGGCTCGTCGACGCCCCGCGTCACGAGGTCGTCGACCAACACGCCGATGTACGCCTGGTTGCGGTCCAGAATCAACGGCGCGTCGCCCCGGAGCGCGAGCGCCGCGTTGATCCCCGCCATCAGCCCCTGCGCGGCGGCCTCTTCGTACCCCGTCGTCCCATTGATCTGACCCGCGAAGTACAGTCCGCGGACGCGCTTGGTCTCCAGCGTGGCGAACACCTGCGTCGGCGGCGCGTAGTCGTACTCGACCGCGTACCCGTACCGCATGATCTCCGCCCGCTCCAGCCCGCGAATCGACGCGATGACTTCATCCTGCACGTCCCGCGGGAGGCTCGTCGAGATGCCGTTGCAGTACACCTCGAGCGTGTGCCGCCCCTCCGGCTCGAGGAAGATCTGGTGCGACGCCTTGTCGGCGAACCGCACAACTTTGTCCTCGATTGACGGGCAGTACCGCGGACCGGTCGAACGAATCTGGCCGCTGTACATCGGCGCGCGATGCAGGTTCGCCCGGATCAGCTCGTGCGCCCGCTCGTTCGTTTCGGTCAGCCAGCACGAAACCTGGGGCTCCGGAATCCGCTCGGTCAGAAACGAGAACGGGGTCGGCGGGTCGTCGCCGGGCTGTTCCTTGAGGATGGAGAAGTCGATCGTCCGGCCGTTCAGGCGACAGGGCGTGCCCGTCTTGAACCGCGCGAGTTCAAAACCGCATTCGCGGAGGCTGCTGGAAACGCCGGCCGTCGTGCCGTCCCCCGCTCGGCCGCCGGGAGTCTGCGCCTCCCCGGTATGCATGATGGCCTGCAGGAACGTCCCGGTTGTCAGAATCACGGCCCGCGCGCGATACTCCGCCCCGCCCTTCACGACGACGCCCCGCACGGCCAGCGGCCGCTCGCCGGTCGCATCGCCATCCGCCGGCTCGACGAGCAACCGCTCGACCCCTTCCTGCCGCAGCGACAGACCGGGCTGCTCCTCGACGACCCGCTTCATTCGAAACTGGTAGGCCTTCTTGTCGGCCTGCGCCCGAGGGCTGTGCATCGCCGGACCTTTGCCGCGGTTCAGCATTCGGAACTGGATGCCCGTCTCGTCGATGCAGCGGCCCATCTCGCCGCCGAGCGCGTCGATCTCGCGGACGATCTGCCCTTTGGCGACCCCGCCGATCGCCGGATTGCAGCTCATCTGGCCGACTGTGTCGGCGTTCATCGTCAGCAACGCCGTGCGGGCGCCCATCCGGGCGGACGCGAGGGCCGCCTCGAGGCCGGCATGCCCGGCGCCGATCACCAGCACATCAAACTCGTACCGCACCGCCATCTCTCTGTTCCGACGCCCCGCAATGGCACTCCGAACGGACCCGCCGCCGCTTGTCGAACGGCTCCCGCGGCCGCGCACACGCCGCGGTCCCAACCCCGGAAGCCATCATAGCCGACTCGCGGAGCCAGACGTGAGTTCGGTCGGCCATCCGATACGAAGTGCGGCCCCTGGCCCCTCACCGTCGGCCCGCGGCGGGCCCGCCGCTGGCGACGCTTTCGCCCCCGCGCAAAAAGGAAACGCCCGAGTGCGCCCCGGGCGTCTGAGACTCTCTGCAGGAAATCCGAGGCCGGCGGATGGTCACGCTCCGGCCATCGGCTCCTTCTTCTCGGTGATGTTCGGGCACTGCGGCGCCATCTCGGCGTTCAGCTCCGTGTAGGGCTTCCACTCTTCCGGCAGGTTGTCCTCATGGAAGATCGCCGCTACCGGACACTCGGGAACGCACGCCTCACAGTCGATGCATTCGTCCGGATGGATGTAGAGGATCGCTTCGCCCTCGTAGAAGCACTCCACCGGGCAGACGACCACGCAATCGGTGTATTTGCAGTTGAAACAGGGTTCGGCGACGACGTGTGCCATGATGAATCCTCGGAACCTGAACAGCCTGGCCGCTCTCAACTGACGTTCGATCGGCCGACTCGCAGACAGGCTTGATGAAACTCCGCGATTTTCCCCGGTCCCTGGGGCGACGCACAGAACGGCATGCCGCTCTGTCCCGGCCGGAAAACGCTCCGGCTCGCGCGGTGGATGCTAGGCCCCCCCTTCCGAAAGTGTCAAGGAGTTTGCCGCACGTTGCCACAATCGGGAACGGGTTTTACGGCGATCCGGACGCCCCCGGATCCCACCAGCCGTCGAGCCGCTCCCGCAGCGCCCGCACCACCTCCGGACGTTCCTCTGACAGGTCCCGCGACTCGTGCGGGTCCTCAACGATCCGGAACAGCTCGACCCGCCCCTCGGGCGCCCGCGCGCGCTCCGGCAGAATCAGCTTCCACTCCTCCGTCACCATCCACCGGAACTGCAGCGTCTCGGCCGGACGCGTCGGCAGCGTCGCGTCGTGATCGAAGATCGCCCCCTCCACCGCCTCCCGCGACGAAAGCGCCTCGTCGTCCAGCAGGTTGATCCCCGGCAACTCCCCGGGAGCGGCAATTCCCGCCGCCGCCAGCACCGTCGGCAAAACGTCCAGCGACGACGCCAGCCGCGCGTCTTCCCGTCGGGCTGCGATCCGCCCCGGCCAGCGCAGCAGAATCGGCGTCCGCAGCCCGCCGTCATAGGGCGACCGCTTCCCCCGCGGCCCGCCATACGAGGGAATCTCACCCGACTCCGGCTGCGTCCAGCCATTGTCCGCGACGTACAGAACCAGCGTGTTGTCCCGCATCCCCCGCTCGTCCAGCCCATCCAGCAGCACGCCGACGCTCTCGTCGAACCAGGCGCACATCGCCCAATACCGTGCCACAAGCTCGGACGGCGCTCCCTCCCGGAACCGCTCCAACAGCCGCTCCGGCGGATTTTGGGGCAAGTGCGGCAGCATCGGCGCGTAGAACACCAGGCAGGGCTTCGATGCCCGCTGCGCCTCATCCAGGAAGTCCAGCACGGGCCGCATCGTCTCCCGCCCGATCTTCAGTCCCTCATCTCCATGCCGGCCGCCACGCGTCGGATCGCCGTGCGTCATGCCGTGCGTGAACCGGCCGAACCGCCAGTCCTGCTCCCACCACTTTCCCGACTGATGTGCCAGCCAGCCCTCGGCTGTCCACAGCCCCGGCAGCGTCCGCGAATGATCCAGATTCGCCGCGTAGTCGCGGCGCAGCGTCAGCCAGCGCGGATCCCGGACCCGTTCGGCCGCCGTCAACGCGGCCAGTTCGGGCGGCAGCTGCGGATCATTGCCCACGATCCGGTGCTGATGCGCATGCAACCCGCTGACCAGCGACGCCAGCGACGGACGACAGAGGCTGCTCGGAACATAACCGCGGGTGAATGTCAGCGACTCCGCGGCCAGCCGGTCGATGTGCGGCGTCCGGATGTGCGGATGCCCCATGAAGCCATAGTCTCCCCAGCCCTGGTCGTCGGAGACGATGACCACGACGTTCAGCGGCGGGCGAGCGGAATCCCCGGCAGCGGCCCGGTCGAACGCCCAGGTCGCGGCCGCGAGAAGGATCGCGAGTTGAAAACCGCGTCCGGCGCGGATCGGGCTAAATGGAGGCATAAGGGCGAAACCGGAGCGAGGATCGAATGGCCGTGGCGGCCGCCGATCGTAGTCGCGCCCCCGTTCTCAGGACGAGCGTTCGGAACATCCGATTCGCGAGTCAGCCGCGGACGACGCGCTCGTGCTCGCGGATCGAATTCGTCCGCTCACGGAGCGCTTCCGCCAACGCCTGAAACCGCGCCGTCTTGCTCGACAGTTGCTGGCCCTCGCGATACAGCGAGCGCGCGTCCTCGGGCTGCGCACAGGTGTGCTGCAGCTTCAGGATCGCGGGACTGAGTTCGTCGCGCAGCAGAGCCAGGAGCGAGACGGCGAGCTGTTCCGTTTCCTTGGCGAACTGGTGCAGGGCCTGCCGGTCCTCGAATCGTTCCTGCGCGGTGAGCTGCCGGATCCGAACTTCGGTCTGCCGCGCCGCGACTTCGTTCTCGTTGACCAGCCGGCCAAACGGGTTCTGATGCAGTCGGGCCTCTTCCTGGGCGTTCCGTGCCTTCTCCAGACCGGTCCGTGCCTTCTCAAACTTCGGCTCGATCTCAAGCGCCTTTTCGAAATGGACAATCGCCTGCTGGAAGTTGCCCATCTCGAAGTGCAGGTTGGCGAGATTGTGGTACGCCTCGGGCATCCTGGGATCGGCGCGGATCGCCTCCTTGTACGCCGAAATGGCCATCGTCAACTGGTTCTGCCCCTTGTACGCGATCCCCAGGTTGTAATATCCGGATGCGGATTTGCGGTCCTTGGACAGCGCCTGCCGCAGCGTCCGGGCCGCGTTCCCATAATCCCCCATGCGGTTGTACACCGCTCCCAGGTTGATCAACGGGTCCGCCCGGCGGACGTCCAGCATCGACAGCTTTTTGTAGTGCGCGGCCGCCTTCTCGTAATCCTTCAGCGCGAACGACGACGCCGCCGCGCCGCTGCACGCGGGGATGCTGCGGGCGTCTTTGGCCAGCGCCTGTTCGTAGAGATCGCGCGCCTGCGAGAACTGCTTGTCCCGCATCAGCGCCCGAGCCTGGTCACAGAGCGCATCGACCTCGGAAATTGCGGGAGACGCCATATCGATCCCGCTGGACGGCCCGGATGTCCGCGGCTCACCGGCCGCTCCGGACGACTGACCCAGCGGTCCGAGTATACGCGGCGCGCAATCACTGCTGCAAAGCACGTTTCTTCCGACGCGACGTCCACCCAATATGGGCGGCGTTCAGATCGGCCCCCTCCGACAGCGACGCTTGACTGCCCACCGGCAGCCCATCACTCGCGATGCTGGGCTCGCAGCTTTTCCTTCACGCGCCGCTCCAGCGCCTTCAGCACTGCCAGGTCGCTCCAGTAATGCGTGTCGAGCGCCGGCCGCAGCGGAATCGGCACGTCGTCCATCCGGTACACCGTCCCCGGCGCACAGATGCCGTAGGTCGCCGTCGTGAACGCCACGGTCGCCGCCCGCGCCGTGTCGCTGAACTTCGGGTCCAGGCAGACCACCGGAATTTTCGCGAGATGGTCGCGAGCCGCCTGCGAGAAGTTCGACATCGGATCGCTGGCGATGATCAGCGCCGCGTCCGCCTCGCCCCGGGCCAGCAGGTCCGTCGTCGTGTACTCCCCGGGATTGAATCGCGGGTAGCCCCGCCCCAGGTTGACGCCGAACGGATACCCGGTCGACCACGACACGACATTATCCGCGCCCGTCACGTTCCCATGGCCCCGCATCGGCTTCGCCACCCAACGCGTGTGACGGTTCATGTCCCGCGCCAGGGCCAGCACCGCTTCGCTGTTCATGTGCTTGCCGCGGGTCATCGTCACGCCCATGCCGAACAGAATCGCGCCGAACCGGGCCGACTTCATCCGCTCCATCAACTCCCGCAGCGCGGCGATCGACACGCCCGTCTTGCGCTCCACCGACTTGTCCGGTTCCAGCCCCTTGGCCAACAGCCGCAGCGCCCACGCCAGCTCGAAATCCGACCGCGGCTTGATCTGCAGGAACAGGTCGACTGCCTTGGCGCTCTTCGTCTTGCGGACGTCGATCAGCACCGCATAGCGATCCTTGCGCCCGTTGGGGACGAACTCCCCTTTGGGCATCAGGCTGTATTTCGTGAAGTGCCGGGGATGGCTCTCCGCGGGATTGCCGCCCCAGAAGATCAGGCAGTTCGCGCGGTTGCGGATCTCGCCCAGCGAACACGTCACCTCGCCGACCGACTGGAACGCCATGCCCGAGGGCCCGTGGCAGACCGACGTCGTCGTGTCGACGATGCCGCCGATCCAGTCGGTGATCGCCACGGCCGTCCGCTGGGCCTCGATCGTCGTGTCCGACAGCCCGTACGTCACCGGGTAATGCGCGGTCGCCAGAATCTCCGCCGCCCGCTCGATCGCCTCGGCGTAGCTCGCCGGCCGGCCCTCGATCGTCGCCTCCGGGCGATCCTCGATGTGGTGATTGTAGAACCAGGCTTTGCCCAGCACGCAGGCCCGTTTCGCCTCGATGATCCGGTTGTTCTCGACGTGCAGATCGATGTCGTCGCAGACGCAGCCGCAGAACGTGCACGTCGCGTCTTCGACAATCTTCAGTTCGGGGGGCGGTGCGGGAGCCGGTTCGGCGACAGCGGCGCTCATGGGCAGGGTCCGGTCGACTGCGAGAGGACGGATCCTGAGTGTATGTTTCGGCCGCGAACGGCAGGGTCCGCACTCAGCAGGGACGGACAGCATCCCGATTATGCCCCGCACGGCCCCCGCCGGCAATCCGGATTCGGTGTCAGAATCGGCCGCCGCGCGTGTATATCTGAACGGGCGGCCCTTCGCTCCCCCGACGCAGTTCGATCCCGGCCTGCCGCTTCTCGACCGCCACGGACGCCGCCATGACTCAGCGACAGACCGCTTGCGATCGACGGCGGGTCTCCCTGTTTCTCGCCCAGCAGCTCGGCGACGAAGAACAGACCGCGTTCGAGCGGCATCTCGAAACGTGCGAAATCTGCCGGCAACAGCTCGAAAATGAAGCCGGCAGCGGCGACGACTGGCGCGAAGCCGGCGCGCTGCTGGGCCCCGAGGGGGATGTGCCCCTCACCATCCGGGACGAGCCCTCCGTCTGCGAGGAGTTCGGCGCCGACGTCGGCTCGGTCCTGGGGCTGCTGGCGCCCACGGACGATCCCGCGATGATCGGCCGCCTGTCCGGGTATGAGATCGTCGGCGTCATCGGCCGCGGCGGGATGGGCGTCGTCCTCAAGGGGTTCGATCCCCGGCTGAACCGGTTCGTGGCCATCAAAACGCTGGCGCCGCACCTGGCCGCAAACGGTTCCGCCAGGCGGCGGTTCGCCCGCGAGGCCCGGGCCGCGGCCGCCGTCGTCCACGAAAACGTCATCGCCATTCACGGCGTCGCGGAATGGCAGGGCCTGCCCTACCTCGTCATGCCCTACGTCCGGGGGGAATCGCTGCAGAAGCGCCTCGACCGGACCGGACCGCAGGGCGTCCAGGAGGTCCTGCGGATCGGCCGCCAGACCGCCGCCGGACTATCCGCCGCCCACGACCAGGGTCTCATTCATCGCGACATCAAGCCCGCCAATATCCTGCTGGAAGAGGGCGTCGACCGGCTGCAACTGACCGACTTCGGTCTCGCCCGGACCATGGACGACGCCAGCGAGACCCGCTCCGGCATCATCGCCGGCACCCCGCAGTACATGTCCCCCGAGCAGGCCCGCGGCGACGCCCTCGATCCCCGCAGCGACCTCTTCAGCCTCGGCAGTGTGATGTACACGATGTGCACCGGGCGGCCTGCATTCCGCGCCGAAACGCCTTACGGCATCCTCCGGCGCATCACCGACGAAGTCCCCCGGCCGATCCGCGAAATCAACCCCGACGTCCCCGATTGGCTCGCGGGCGTCATCGACCGGCTCCACGACAAAGCCCCGCAGGGCCGCTTCGAATCGGCGGCGCAGCTCGCGGAACTGCTGGGGGACTGCCTGGCGCACGTCCAGTCGCCGGGGTCGCGGCCGCTGCCGGAGGAGATCCGCCGGTTGGCGCTGCGTGTCCGGCCCGGACCAAAGTCGGGCCGTCGGAAACACGTGCTGATCGCCGTCTGGCTGGCCGCCGCCGGTCTGCTGGCCGCCGCCAGCGCCGTCGCCCTGCAGTCGCTGCGGCCGACGGCCGTGGACGATCCGTCCGAACTCTCAAAGCTGCCGTCGTCCGCGACGTCGCCGTCCGCCACCGAGGACGTCTCCGCCACGGATGACGCCCACAGCGACCCGCCGGGGTGGGACGACTTGACTCAAGACCTCTCCGATCTGGATGCCGACGTCGATCAGACCGAAGCCCGCGTGCTGGAACTCTGGGACCGCGAGCCGGTCCCGCTGGAACTCGACGACCCGTTCCCGTTTGAAATCCCGCCGGACGCTGCCGCCGGTTCGCTCGAGGAGCCCTGACATGAAGCGCACGACGCTGCTGTGGACGATGCTGTTGGCGGCGCTGACCGTGGCAGCCGCGTCGGGTCGCGTAGGTTGGACTCAAGAGGGCGAGACGCCCCTGGTGGATTCTCCGGAAGTCGAAACCGCCCCGACCCTCCGGTTACTGCTGCCGCCGGACAGCAACGCCACGCTGGCCGAGTTCAGGTCCGATCTCAACGAAGGGACCGCAAGAATTCTCCGCCGCGACGACAGCGAGCAGCCGCTGTTGGCGGTCACTGTGACCCTCGTTCCGCCACCCTCCGGCGGGAGTGGCCGGAGCCCCTACGAGGGCGTGCGCGAACAGGTCCTCGACATTCAGCGGGCCGCGCAGTTGCCCATCGCTGTCCGCCTGCAGGTGGCCGCGCGG
Source organism: Planctomyces sp. (assembly GCA_019636235.1). Lineage (GTDB taxonomy): Bacteria > Planctomycetota > Planctomycetia > Planctomycetales > Planctomycetaceae > Caulifigura. Next base: position 126,332 of record JAHBXW010000009.1, on the reverse strand, counting down.
CCAACGACCTTTGGGAGAACCGCACGGGGGTCGGCGACGTCCGGAGGGCACGCCGCCACACTCTCAATCCGCCGGGAAGTCCCTCGCGATGCGCTCGAGCGCATCGCGGAATTCCTGAAAACTCGCAAGAACACCCCGGCGGAGTCGGAGATTCCGCTCACCGTGGTCGTCACGCCCCAGGCGTCGCTGCTGACGCTGCGAGCCGACTGGTCCACAATCCGAGATCCGGAGCAGGCGGCCGCGGCCCTGAGGGAGGCCGTTCGAGGCGTCCCCGTCGCGAAAGACGTGGCCAGCGATCTGATCGGCAACGCCCGCTCACTGCTGTTCCCGCACGACCTGGGAATGATTTACACCCAGCCCCGACAGGCGGAGCAGTTGATTGCCTGGCTGGCGGAGAACGAACTGTTGCTCGACCGACAGGAATTGGAATCGCCGCCGGGCGAGACCGCGGTGACGCTGAGGCTGCCGGCATCGGATGTGTTCCTTGGCGAAGCGCCGGTGGAATCGGAAACGTTTGTCGACCGGCGGCACGTTCTGCAATGGGATGTGACGGCCGACGCCTTAGCTGTCCATGTCGCCCGCGGCGATTTCCTGGAGGAAACCTGGCGCGGCCGCGAGCCGACGTTGACGCTGCTGGCGACGACTTCGCTGAATGCGGCGGTCCCCCAGGGAGCGACCGTCCTGCTGCCGGCTCTGGTCCAGCAGTCGCGGTTCCACACGCAACGGGGTGCCCCAGGCGCCGGGGAAGGTGATTTGGCTGTGAAGCCGGACCGGTGGCACTTGCTCGCCATTCGCAGTCATTCGCTGGAGTCGCTGCTGGAACCATCGGACAACGCGCCGACGATGGCCGCGCTGCGACTCGCGGACTCCGTGGTTCCGCTTTCCACGGAAACATCGTCGCCAGCTGGCGGCGTTTTCGGCGCAGCGCCAGGACCGCTTCCGGAATCCGGGACGCCCTCGGGCCGAAACCAGTCGCCGTCCAGCAGAGCACAGCGAGGCGCGTCTGGCACGCCAACGGAACGACCGCCCGAGACCCCGACCGCGCCCCCATCCGACGTCGTTCCCCCGGCGGCTGATCCATCGACCGACTCAAACTCTCTTGGAACCCCCCTTCCGGCCGTCGAACCGCCCGCCCAGTCGGTCCGGTTTCTGCTCGCCGCCGACAGCTCATTGACAGTCGCCACATTCCGCGAAGAGCTCTCCACTGGAACAGCGAGGATTCTGCGGGCGGAAGGGGACGAACTTCCATCCATCGGACTCAATCTCGGGCTGGGATCCAGTACTGCTGGCGGGCGGAGCACAAGGCTGAAGTTGCTCGCGAACGAAGTTCAGCATGCCGCGGAGACGCCAATCCACGTCAACGTTTCCGATTGGCGTACTGGTCCAACTACATATGCGCCGGATTCGGGTTCACCGGACGGCGCCACAGCCATGCTCTGGGCCCGCCGAAACGCCCCGCGCGACGCGCTGCAACGCATCGCGGACTACCTCCAGTCGCGGAAAGCCGATCCCCAATCCGACCGATTGCCCGTCACTGTCACCATCGATCCCAAGGCTTCCCTGCTGACGCTGCACTCCGACTGGAGCCGGGCGAATGATCCCGCACGGGTGGCCGCAGCCCTCGAGGCCGCCGTCCGGGATGTCCCGATCGACGACGACCAGAAAGCCGAACTGCTGAAACGAAGCGGCATCGACATCCTGTTCCCCGCGGACCTCGGGATGATCTACTCCCCCGCCCGGCACGCCGATGAACTGATCGCGTGGCTGGGCGAGCAGGGACTGCTGATCACCCGCGAGGACTTCCTGTCGGCGCCTGCCGGTGCGCAGATGCAATTCCTGAAGCTGCCGTCGTCCGCGGTGCTTCCCGATTCGGATCAGTACGTCGTGGAGACGTTTGTCACGCGCCGCAACACACTGCAGTGGGACGTCGCCGCGAGCGGGTCGATCATCAGCCTCGTTCGTGGGTCGTTTCGCGAGGAGAATTGGCGCGGCCGCGAGCCGACATCCAAGCTGCTGACCGCGACGTCCCTGACCGCGTCCGTCCCGCAGGGGTCGACCCTGATCCTCTCCGCGCTCGCCAGAGAGGGCTTCGGTCCCGGCCGGAGCGTGAAGCGCCTCGACGGGGACCAGGAGCGGATCCATCTCATCGCGATTCGCAACGACTCGCTGGAGTCATTCCTCGCCAGCCCGGACGACGCTCCGAGCAGCCCCAAACTGCGGCTCGCGGATTCCGTCATTCCGCTCTCGACGGACACAACGTCGACGCCGGACAACCTGGCCCGCCTCGGCGGCGGTGCAAACCGCACCGATTTCGGGACGCCGACGGGACGGGGCGGGCCGCCCTCGAGCCGGGCGCAGCGCGGCGCCCGCGGAACATTGGGCCCGACGACGGACCAGCCGTCCGAGCCCCCCGCCACTCCACCAACCGACAACACTCCGCCCGGAGCCCCGGAATCCGCGTTCGCGGACATTCAAATCTTTGCCCTGCGACATGCGCAGGCCCCGGAAATCGCCCGTCTGCTCCAGCAGATTCTGCGAGACGAGCGGGTGATGATCGTCGGGGACGTGCGGACCAACCAGTTGATCGTCCAGGGGCTGGAGAACGACGAAAAACGCAAGGTCATCGACGCCCTGCTGGCCAAGCTGGACGAGGCGTCCGCGACTGCTCCGCCGCAGCCAGACGCGCCCTCCACGCCGCCGGACGCCGCGACTCCGCCCCATCCGCCGGGCGCGGTCCTCGCGAAACTCAAGGCCAGTTCCGCCGCGCTGGATCGGCGTGCGATCGAGCTGGCCAACTCGCTGCGCACCGCCCGCACCCGCCGCGAGGCCACCGGCGCTCAGCTCGCGGAACTGCAAACCACCGTCGATGAGGCGTTCAACGCCCGCCAGCGGCTCCTGGAAGCGGAACTGGGATCGCTGGCGGACCGCATCGACGCGGCCCGCAAGCAACTGGAACTCCGCGAGCGGATCCGGCCCTCGATCATCGAACGCCGGGTCGAGGACCTGTTGAATCCCGACCTCCGCTGGGACGCGCCGCTTTCCGATGCGACGCCCGCCACGCCGCCCGCCGCCGCGCCCGTCGGGCCGCCTGAGGCACGCCCCGGAATCCCTCCCGCCCAGGCCCTGACCACGCCCCCCGCCGAGCCGTCCAGCGCCACAACCTCGGGCGAAGCCGTCTGGAGACGAATCGCGGGGATCTGGGAACAGGCGCCCGTCAACGAGGGGCCGGCGCCAGCCACGCAGCGCATCGCAATCCTCCCCGAACGGGCGGCCGTGTTTGAAGCCAATCAGGTGCTGCACGTGTTTCGACTGTCGTCCCTGACGGTCCGCGGACCAAATGGCGTCACGGCCGAGTTTCAGTCCGACGACGGCTCGCTGATGACGTTCGACGTGAACCAGGCGACCGCCGCGACGGCCAGCCTGTCGACGCCCGCCGAGAGGTTCCACATCAGCGGCTTGGTTCGCACCGCGTCAGCGTCCGACGTCCCATTCTGGATCGCGAAAGAGATTGTCTCCACCCACGGCGCCGTGGGATTTGTCGGGACGGCACCGGCGGAGACCGCCAGCGCGAGCGAATTCCAGGCGCCTGCGATCCGGTCGGAGGGGAAGCTGCCGTCCGACTACATCGACCGCATCGGACAGATCCGATCGGAAATCGCCAGGCTCGATGAGCTGACGAAGACCTTCGGGAACGAACATCCGCAATCCCGCAGCGTGACGACAGCCCTCCGGGACCTGCAACGCAGCCTGGACGTGCTGAAACGTGAGTTCGAATACCAGTGCGACATGGCGACCCAGGCCGCTCGCAGCGCCGATGCCTCGCTGGAGCGTGCGCGGCTGGACCGCGATCGCACGCGGACGCTGTACGAGAGGGGAGCCATCGCTCAAGGGGAGGTCGACCGGGTCGAGTCTGAGGTTCAGGTGCAGGAGGCCGCGGCCGCGCAGGCCCAGGCGACGCTGAACGTCTGGACCGAGGCCAAACCCGTGCTGCTGGACGACGTCGTCTTCGAACAGGCGTCAGCGACGCTGACGCTGCCGTCCGGCGGCACAATGCATCTGGAGTCGGGTGAGAAGTCCGAGCTGTTTGGGGTCGTTTTCATCGCCTCCAGCGATTCCGATCGGATCGAGATCTCACTGCGTGAGCCCGGCACGGGCCGCGTCGGCGATCGGCTGCGGATCGTCCGGGAGTCGCCTGCGTATCCCGCGGCGAACCTGACCCCGATCGCCGATGTTGAGATCATCGAAGTGAAACAGGACACGGTGCTGGCGCGGGTTCAGTCGCTGCTGCACCGAAGCGTGGTGCAGAACCGGTACGTCTACTTCAAACCTGCGGCCGGCGATGTGGCGCTGTATGCGGCAGGGGAATCCCCGGCGGTCTCCAACGCTCCGTTCGACGCGCCGCCGAAGCCAGCCGCGCCCGAGCCGCCCACGAATTCCGCGCCGCCGCAACCCACCGAGACAGGGAACGAGCGGTCTGCCGTTCCAACCAGCGGCGAGAACGTCGGCGTCATCGCGGACGCTGCCGGGCTGCCTGAACGGATCGAGATCACCCTCAACGAGCCTGGTTCCATCCGCGTCGGCGATCGGCTGCAGGTCGTGCGGTCGGAGGCCGTCGACGCGAACTCGGGCAGCCGGCTGTCGATCGCCGATGTCGAGGTCTATGAAGTGCAGGCGAACTCGGTCCTGGCACGGGCCGTGAACCTGTTGATGGTCGGCCCGCTTCCCCAGACCGGCGACGCTGTGGTGAAAGGGCCGTCCCCGCCGGACGCTGCGACTTCCGTCGTGCCGGCGGCTTCCGAACCGCTCCCTCAACCGGACAGCACGCCGAGCTTCGAGCCGACGGCCCCGACCGGGAGCCCGGAGACGGATCCGTTCGGGGTGCTGCCCGAACCGCCGGCGCCCGCGTCCGGGGAATCCTGAGCCTGCACAGGGCGATTCGTGTTGTGCGTTGTTTTCGTGGTTCTCTTCACCGCCAGTTGTCAGACAGGGTTCAACCACGAAAGGCACGAACAGGACGAAAGTGGAACGAACCAGGTCGGATCGCCCGAATGATCCGACACGCCCCAGGCTCATCCTGACCCGACGTCACGCCGCGCGGCGAACCTCGTCGTTGGCCGGCGCCGTCTGCACAGCGCCCGGCAGTGGCAGCGTCACCGCCGGCGGCGCCGCGATCTCCGGCGGACGACTCTGCAGCGGACTCAGATACCGCCGCCAGATCGACGCCAGCTCCCGCGGCGCCTTCAGAAAATCCCGCAGCCGCAGCTTCGAACCTGCCACGTCCCGCCAGTCCTCCAGCGGCAATTCATAAACGCATTCGCCCAGCTGCGGCCCGCCGCTCCGGACGCCGAGTTGAGCCAGCCGCGCCAGAATCTCCACATCGAAGATCCACCGCGTCCGGAACGGACGTGCGAACGCCGCCACCGTCCACGGCGTCGCTCGGAACAGCTTCGCGCCGCACTGCGTGTCGCGCACCGGCACGCCCAACGTCCACGAGGCCGCACGAGCAAAGACTCGCCCCAGCGCCGCACGTCGCGGCTGCCGGAGGATCGCGTGCCCCAGCAGCGGCAGCCGCGAACCGATCACCACGTCGATTCCCCGCCGCCGTTCCAGCACCCGCACGAACTCGTCGATCGCGTCCAATGGCGTCGCCAGGTCCGCGTCCCAGAAGCCCACCAGGTCGGCCCCGTGTTCCAGCGCGTACCGCAGGCCGCACCGCACCGCCTCCGCCTTGCCCACGTTCGTCGATAGATCGATCACGTCGCAGCGACGCGGATGCCGACGCTCCAGCGCCTTCAGCAGCTCCAGCGTGCCGTCCCGGCTGCCGTCGTTGACGAAAAGCAGCCGCGCGACGGGCGGACCGGTCAGGAACCGCTCGAACGCGGCCGCATCCAACCGGCGCTCTTCGTTGTAGCAGGGGATGACGATCGTCGTGGCGCACCCCATGGCGGTCCTCTTCAGAAAGTGGTCACGCGGCTCGGCGTTCGGCGGGGATCTGTGATGCGGCCGCTGGCGCCGTCGCCGCGCACGACGCCCGCCGACGAGCCTCGGCCGTCAGCGCATCCATTCTCCGCTGCAGCTCCTGCCGCAGCGCCTCGCGGGCCTCGCGATCCGCATCCTCCGGCACGTGCAGCGGCTCGCCGATCAAAAGCGTCATCCGCGAATACGGTTTGGGGATCAGCATGTCGGTCCAGCGGCCGCGCGGACGCCAGGCCCGCGTCGCATCGATCGCCGCCGGAACGATCGGCCGCCCGGTGCGGCTCGCCAGAAACACGATCCCTTCCTTGACGACATGCCGCGGCCCGCGCGGGCCGTCCGTCGTGATGGCGATGTGGTATTCAGCCGCCGCGTCGATCATTCGCCGCAGCGCCGCCTCGCCGCCCCGCTGGGACGAGCCGCGAATCGGCGTCAGGCCGACGGATTCCATGATGTCGGCGACGTACGAGCCATCGGTGTGGCGACTGACGAGTCCGGCCATTTTCACGGGCCGGTCCCCGAAGATCACACCCAGGATCGCGTCGTGCCATAAGCAGTACAGGAACCGTTCGCCGCCGGTGTCCCGGTACGCGCAGGTGTCCGGAACGGCCATCTCAATGTCCAGCCGGACGGTCGCGAACAGCCGCCGCGCGCAGGCCGCCACGATTCGCGCGGCGAATCGGATCAGTCTGCGGCTGCGAATCTTCATCGGCCCCGCCTTCCCTGGCGCTGGTGTGTGAGGCCGAAACGATACCCACCGTGGCCGATCCGCACCAAGATCAGTTGCCCGTGGCGAGGGTTTCCCCGCGTTCCGCGCTCCACGCCGCGCGACTTTCACGCCGCGGACCGGCGCGACTCCGGCTCCGGGAGCTCCGGTACCAGCCGGATGTCCCCGGTCAGCCGCCACTCCTCCCAATCCGGCGGGGCGGTCAGCACGGCGGCGAACGCGACTCCCAGCGCCACACAGACACTGACCTCCGCACGGACCTGCAACGCATCCAGCAGCAGAATCGAGATGCCAGTCGCCGCCAGCGTCAGCGCCGGCCCCAGCCAAACGCGATCGAATCTCCAGTGAACGAATCGCCCCAGCGCCAACGAGCCGAGGCAGGAGGTCGACGGCCGCATGCCGATGAAATAGGCCAGAATGCGCATCCCGGCGAACAACGCCGCCACAACGAGGCTGAACCCTCTCCAGTGCTCCAGATTGATCTCGCCCTGGAGTTCAGTCGGATTGTTCAGCATCGCCGCGAGGAACACCGCCGCGACGATCGCAAAAATCAGTCCGCACAGGAGTCCGTCCAGCAAGGGCACGGGGAACGCGAAGGTCATCCGCTGCGGTCCCAGGCGGGAATAGGGCCATCGCAGTCTGCGACGCATCGAGGCGGTCTCGTCCAGCAGCCACACGTCTTCTCGCTGCAACCTTCGCACGGTCTCCCAGCAGCCGGTCGCGAGCGAGCCCAGCACGAAGGCCGCGGCCGCGACTGGGAACCCGGCGAGCCGAACTCGGAATGCCAGCAGAACCAGAAGCCAATTGAGACAGGCCACGCGCAAGGTCCGGGACGATCTCGACAGCGTCAGGGAATAGATGGCGATCGCAGCCAGCACCGGGTCCCAAGGCGACAGACCGGGCATGCCCCAAGGCGCGGCCGCCATCATCGCCAGCACGATCAGGTCCTGCGGCACGGGCAGGATCGGCCCCTGCGGCAGCGGATGCGGATAGCGCCAGGGCGTCCGCGACAGCCAGTCCCGGTACGCGTCGCTTCGTGCGGGATCGTGCAATATCGCACGGCAGCTCCCCCACAGGCCGCAGAGGAACACCCATCCGATCAGCAATAAGCCCCACGTGCCGCGGAAGACCTCCAACAGCAGGTCCGGATCATGCTTGAACAGCCAGGCCTGCTCCTCCAGAAACCGCCACGCCCGATGGCGAACCGCCACCACGACCGCCAACGCAACGGCCAAAATCAACGGGTGCGGCATGACGTCCCGCAGCCCTCGCCAGAACCGTCTCATCAGAAAACTCCCGGATCGCCTGGACATCCGCCGCGACGCCCCGCAGGCCACGCCGCCCGGCACGCGCCGACCTCAACCCGCCGCTTCCGACTCGACTTGGAAATACCGGTCCAGCTTCGTCAGCGTGCTGTTGAAGAACATCTCCTGCAGCAGCGGCGTCACGGCGCCGTTCTGCGACCGCTCCCGCAGATCGGACAGCCGCTCGTCCGCCGCGATCCGCCCGTCCTGCACCACCAGCAGCCGATCCGCCGTCCCCTCGACGAGTTCCGGCACGGGCGTCGTGAAGATGATCGTGCGGCCCTCCTCCGACGTCAGCCGCCTCAGAATCCGCTGCAGCGCCAGGATCCCCGCCGGATCCAGCCCCCCCGAATACGGCTCGTCCAGCAACAGCACCCGTGCATCCGTCAGCAGGGCGCTGGCCAGCATCCACTTCTTTCGCTGGCCCGCGGAACAACTCGACAGCGACTGATGCGCGACGTCCGTCAGGTTGAACACGTCGATCAGCAGGTTCGCGTGACGGTACAGCCGCTCAACCGGAATCTCGTACAACCGGCCCACGTCCAGCAGCCACTCGGAGCCCGTCAGCCGCCGCGGCAGCCAGCAATCGTCCGGCAGATACACGCACTCCTTCCGGATCGCCAACTCCTCCTCGACGGTGCTCCGCCGAATGCGGCCGTTGATCTCCACCGTGCCGAACGTCGGCGTCACCGCGCCTCCCAGGATCGCCAGCAGCGTCGTTTTGCCCATTCCGTTGGGGCCGAGCACCGCCACGCATTCCCCTTCAGCGATTCGGAAATCCACATCCCGCAGGACGGGCCGCACGCTGTAATGATGCGTGACGTTCGAGCACACGAGCATGGCGGGCGGCCTCCCGGGAGGATCTCGGCAAGTTCTGACAGGTGTTCCAGCGGGTCAACGCCTGTCCGGGCCGCGCGGTTCACCAAACTCCCCGACCGGGCGCCCGATTCGGCGCGAATTCGGCGGACGTCTCCGCCGCGGCGACTACAAAACAACTGGCAGGGAACGCGGGGACTGCGGACAGGGCGAGGACGGCAGCATGGTGACGGTGCGGAGGGATCGCCAACGCGGCGGCTGGGTGCTGAACTGCGACCTCTGGCTGCCCGCGCCGATCGGCCGCGTGTTTGAGTTCTTTTCCGACGCGTTCCAGCTGGAAGCGATCACCCCGCCCTGGCTGCGGTTCCGCGTCATCACTCCCGCCCCGATCGAGATCGAGGAAGGCACGCGAATCGACTACCGGCTGCGGCTGCGCGGCATCCCCGTCCGCTGGCGTTCGGCGATCAGCGTCTGGCAGCCCCCGTACCGGTTCGTCGACGAACAGCTCGCCGGACCCTACCGGCTGTGGCGGCACGAGCACACGTTCGTCAGCGAGCGCGGCGGCACGCGCTGCGCCGACGAGGTGCATTATGACGTTCCCGGAGGCCGGCTGGTGAACTGGCTGATCGTGCAGCGGGACGTCGAGACGATCTTCCGCTACCGCGCCGAACGTCTCCGCGAGCTGTTCCCGTCCGACGAGGCCGCGGCGAATCGCGAACGCGCGCCGGCGGGCGCGGAGGACTCTGCGGGCCGGGGAAACTCCGCCGGTCGGTGAAGCTCCCGCGCGTCTGCCGCTTCTAGCGACGCCTCCCGCGCGGAGTCGCCAAATCCCGCGCCGCGCACGGCGCGGCTCCGGCCAACTCCAACCTAGGTGATAAGTTCTCTGCGGGTTCACCGTGACACGTGGTGTCGACGACGCCGCGATCCCGTCCGGCCCGATGCGAGGCATGTGCTCGCCGCCAGCCAACCGACCGTCCCAGCATCGTCCCGCGCCGCGGGCCGCCAGATCGGGACGAATCAGGGGACAGACGTCCTCGGCTGCGCCGCGGCTCTCCCTGCTCGGGCGGCTCGATCGCGAGACAAGGGCAATCTGCGTTTTCTGATGAGGAGGCCGCTGCCATGTATCGCCACTGGTTCCGTCTCGGTCCGATCGCATTGGGATGTCTGAGCGCGGCGGCTTCGTCCGCGCTCGCCGGACATCACGGCCGACGCGGATGCGCCTGCCGCGATGCCGGGGGTTTGCCCCCGATGGAAGCCAGCGTCCTCCAGGCCCCGGCGGAACTCGGCGCAGTTCCGACGGGCGTTCCCGCTCCGGTGCTCGTGCCCCCCCCGGGCACGCTGGGGCGGACCTACCTGCGCCCGACGCGCCCCGTGCCGGCCGCCAAGCATCCCCGCGCGGGACTGCTGGACGTCCACGCCCCCGGCGCCAGTTCCGTTTCGGTGCAGTGGACCAATCCCTTTCGGCTCGACGACGAGCTGGAAGGCTTCGTCGACGCCCGCGACGTCAGCCTGTGGCATTTCGAGGCGCCTCAGCTCATCCCTGGGACGCCGCAGATTTACCGCGTGGAGGCGCGTTACGGGACCGGTGAAGACTGTCGGATTGAAGAGCGCTGGGTGCGGCTCGTCATGGGCCGCATCGTCAGCCTCGAGTTCTGAGAGTCGCGAGCGGTCCCTGCGCAACGGCCCTGCCGGCCCCGCCGGCGGTGCTTCGGCCTGTGAGCTTTCCGACGGCGGCGATCCCGTCGGCAGGCTTCGCAGGCCGCTTTTCGTTGGCCCGCCGCATTTTTCGCCCCCCGCTTGACGGCCGCTCCGTCCCGGATATTCTGCGAGGCGACTTGGGTGCCCGTCGGCGTGTCGCTGCCGGGAGAATAGGGAAGACGGTGCAAGCCCGTCGCGGTCCCGCCGCTGTAACCGGGGACGAACGCTGCACGGCCTGACAGCCGAAGCCACTGCGAGGATTCGCGGGAAGGCGCAGCCAGTAGGACGATCCGGGAGCCAGAAGACCTGCCCAGAAGTCGGTTTCCTGAGACGGATCCTGCGTGGTCCAGGCATCGCGTCGGCTGTGGAATGCGTGGGCGCCGCCCAGCGCATGATCGGCACGCGCGACCGCTGCGCCCGCCCCCTGGATCTGTCCCGGTTCCGTCGGCGTTCCCCGCCGACCGTCCACGAGGATTGGCCATGCGTGCTGTTGTCCGGAGGCGTCGCGCCTTCACGCTCATCGAGCTGCTGGTGGTGATCGCCATCATCGCCGTCCTGGTGTCTTTGCTGCTGCCCGCTGTGCAGCAGGCGCGAGGCGCCGCCCGCCGCGCCCAGTGTGCGAACAATCTCAAGCAGTTGACGCTCGCGCTCCACAACTACATGGATGTGTATCGCGAGCAGTTCGTCCCTTACGTCATTGAGGACCAGACCCGGCTGAACTACCTGATGACGTTCAGCGGACCGCAGGGAATCTCCCAGCACTGGTTCGGCGTCGTGAATTACGACGAGCCCGTTCCGGAGCGGCAACTCGACTTCGCCCGCGGCCCCCTGGCCCCCTACATCGAGACCAGCTACGAGGCCTTCCAGTGCCCCGATTTCGGCACGCCGCAGATGGATTCCGCCCGGTTCGGCCGGCCGGCCACCGGCTACGCCTACAACGGGCACTACCTGTCGCGCAGCTCGGGCATCGACTACCTGCCTCCCAGTTGGGCTCCGCAGATCAGCGGCCGACCGGCGACGTTCCGCATGCGCGACGTCCGGCAGACCACCCAGACCATCGTCTTCGCCGACAGCGCCGGCGTGTTCTGCCTCGACTTCTCCTGCGATCAGAGCGAGACCCGCGAGAACTGGCTGCTCGAGCCGCCCAGCCACGATTTTCCGACGGTCCATTTCCGTCACAACGACACGGCGAACGTGGCCTTCCTCGACGGGCATGTCGAAACCCGCGCCCGCGGCTGGCGGGCCCCGGGATTTGGAGACGCCGCGAAGATGGACCGCCTCCGGCTGGGGTACGTCGGCGACAACCTGACGAACCCCGACCTGCAGGACGAGTGGTACGACCGGGACTGATCCTCAGATCCGAAAGCGAGGACCATCCCCATGTCGCTTAACCGCCAGTGGCGTTTCGCGCTCGTCGCGGCCGGACTGTGTCTGCAGTCCGGCTGCACGGCGGAGAACGCCGAAGACATCCTGCCCGAGACCGTGTACTACGACACGGCCACGAAATCGACGTTCGTCATGGAGCGGGCGTTTGAAACCCCCGCCGTCCATCCGCAGACCGGCCGCCCGACGCTCGTGCCAGCGATCCATTGCCCGAAATGTTCCCAATGGCGGCCCACGCCGCCCGTCGAAGAACTGCAGCGGAACCCGAAAGCGATGGAGTGTCCCCGCTGCGGAACACGGATGTCCTTCGACGGCCCCCTGCCGGACTCCCCCTGAGCGGTCCCGGAATTCAGTTTCCCGCCTCGGGCGATGTCATTACAGTCCCCTGATCGATTTCAATCCCGGATCATCATCTGGCATGCAGACCCCGAAGTGGAAACTGTTCGTCGTCCTGTGGGCCTACACCCTGTTTTGCTGGGTGTTCCCGTACATCCTGCATCGCGGGGCCGGGTTTGACGTCGCCGATCCGTTCAGCAGCTACCCCTGGGGGTTCTCGCCGTTCTACGCGGTGGCCATGTTCGGCGGCGCATTCCTCTCCAGCCGCTGGATGGCCGTGGCCCTGCCGGTTGTCGCGTACGCCGCGACGAACACGCTGATCCTGCTCGTCACGGGCCAGACCGACTGGGCCTTGGAAAGCGGCATCTGGGTGAACTACGCGCTGCTCGCCATGTTCCCGCTGTTCGGGTTCGGCCTGGCGAACCGGCGCGAGCATCTGCTGCCGCATGCCCTGGGACGCGGACTGGCGGCCTCCGTTGCGTACTTCATCCTGTCGAACCTGGCCTGCTTCCCCAGCATGTACCCGCACACGCTGGCCGGATTCACTGAGTGCTACTTGAAGGCCCTGCCCTTTTTCGGGCCGGCCGTCGCCAGCACGCTGGCCTTCACGGCCGTGCTGTTCAGCCCGCTGGGCGCGCGGGTGGCTCAGTCGTCGATTTCCGCGTCGAACTGAAAGACGGATCGGCGATTGCACGCAGGCCTCCCGCGCTGGGGCTATAGCCGCGGCGCTGTGGCATGGGAACCGGCCGCACTGGAGCGACGGCGCGTTCACGCGTCCGTCGGCGGCAGCTCCAGGCTTCGCCACAGGTACCACGACGCCACCGACCGATACGGCGCCCACGCCGCGGCGATGGACTCGCTCGTCGCCCTGTCGGGCAGAGCGCTTAGCCCGTACAGCTTTCGCAGCGCCGCCCGGATCCCCAGATCATCCGGCGGAAACACGTCGCTGCGGCGCAGGCTGAACATCAGAAACATCTGGGCCGTCCACACGCCGATGCCCAGCACCTGCGTCAGCTCGGCGATCACGGCGTCGTCCGGCAGACGACCCAGTCGGGCCAGCACCAGCCGCCGGTCCACGATCCGCCTGCACAGGTCGCGCATGTAGCGCAGCTTCTGCGGCGACAGTCCGGCGGCGCGCAATTGCGCGTCGCTCAGGCGGTCCAGTCCCTCCGCTGTCACCGGGCGCGGATGGCTGAGCGCCGCGATGCGTTTCCAGATCGTCCGCGCAGCGTGGCCGGAGATCTGCTGAGCGACGATCGCCCGCGCCAGCGACTGGAAATGCCCAGCCGAGGGCTGCATTCGGAACGCGCCGACCTGCGTCACCACGGCCGCCAGCACGGGATCGGCTCGGCGCAAATGCGCCACTCCCGCGGACACCGTCTCCGGCGTCATCTTCTGCGGCCTTGGTCCGCTCATCGCCGCATGCTCACTTCACCGCGGCTGCCGCGGCCGGACGCTCCTCGACCACCGGATCCTTCCAGCCGAACCGGTTTTCAATGGCGATCTCCGACAGCCGGACCAGCATGTCCCGATCGACGTGCGGACATGGCAGGTGTGGCGCCGCACGCTGCGTGTTTGTCGAGTCGAACACCGGATCGTCCCGCCAGTAGGAGGCGTACACCTCCGCATGCTGATGGAACAGTTCGAGCGGCAGGGCGCCGTCGGCGTTCGTCGGATCCGGCTTGCCGAAGTCGATCCCGTACAGATGGTTGACCTGCTCGATCACGTCCCGCATCAGCCGCAGCTGGCAGGAGACCCGCGGCGTCAGATGATACGTCTCGCCGTGCAGCTCGGGGTCCGTGATGACGTGCGCCATCACGGCGGACACCCATTCCACCGGCACGAAGTTCTTCCGCCAGCGGCCGTCGGCGTCGAAGCGGATGAACTCCGCCCGATTCCGGCCCGTGAAGTCCATCTCGCCCATCTGCTGCGTCAGCTTGTGGGCCAGTTCCAGCATCACGTAGTAATTGTGATAGGTGAACGTGTTCCCCGTCTGGCTGTCTCCCAGAATGATGGCCGGCCGGAACACGGTGACCGATTCCAGAAACTTCGCCTGCTGGACGAGTTCTTCCGCCTCGACCTTGCTCTCTTCGTAGGGGTTGGCGAACTCCTGTCCTTTGCGCAGCTCATTCTCGTAAATCACGCCGCCGCGCTTGCCGCACACGTAGGCCGTGGACACCTGGAAGAACGTCTTCACGTTCGCCTGGGCGCAGAAGTCCAGCACGTTCTTCGTGCCGTCGACGTTCGACTTCCAGGGCTCGGCATGCCGGCCGGTGCTGACGAACGACAGGCTGGCCGCGTTGTGCAGCATGGAGTCGACGTTTTCGGCGGCCCACTTGGTCTGGTCGGGGGTCAGGCCGAAATCGGGCTGCGTGATGTCCCCTTCCAGGACGACGGGACGTTCGAAGCTCCGCCCTTCGAGCTGTTCCCAGCAGCGCATGGCAGCTTCGATCCGGCTCGCGGGAGACTTCCGGCGGGAGCGCCGCACGAGGACCGCCAGCGGCACGCCAGCGGTCAACAGATCGCGCATCAGATACCGGCCGAGCAGTCCGGTGGCTCCCGTCAACAGAAGATGTCCCATTCAACTTTCTCCAGAGAACTCGCCCGCGGACGATCAGCCGCAGCCTCGGGTTGTGCAGACAATCCGATCGGGTCACATCGGCTGCGGAGGGGCGAAACAGGTTCGTTAGGCAGGATCGCGGACGGCGAGATCCGTTCGACGATGAACGCGCGCCGGTCCGGCGACGGCGTTCCGCGGCACTCAACTTCTGACGAGCAGGGCTCGTCGACGCCGGCCAACCGCCGGCAGACCGACAATCTTAACCCCCGCATGGAGCGCCAACAACACGCCCTGTTAGTTCGGCACGAGAACGCCAGGGGTTTCAGACCGTCAGCGACACCTGCGGAACCTGCCGCGACCTTCCCGGAATTGGGAGTTCCACGGGATTGCACTCACCTGCCGCGGACGCCCGCTTCCCGCGCACCTTGCCATACAAACCTCAAAGGCCCTGCTCAACCACCGCAAGCTCTTGCAGGACTTTGCCTTGCGGGAGGAGTCCACGAGCCCGATGCGGCCGCGACCAGCCGACCCGAAGGCGCATTGAAACGACATCGTCCGAACGGAGCGGTTTTCGGCAAAGACTCGGCAGATCAGAGAAATCAGGCGGGACGGGCAGGCTTGTCCTGAGTGATGAAGCGACCGCCGCTCATGAACATGCCGTTGTCGCACGGAGACGCCCATTCGATCAGCACACGGTACTCGAATTCCCGCGTCTCGCTCGCCATCCGGATCGTCACCTCGCCCGGAGAAACGTTCCCTCGATGCAGCAGCCCGATGCCGAAACGGCTGATTTCCCGGGTCATTGCGGAGATCACGTTTCCGCGGCCCGTCGTGATCTCCGCCGGCACGCTCAGCTCCAGCCGCTCCGCGGACCGGCCATGCTCGACCTCCGATTTCCCGATGCTCTCCAGCACCCGGCGCAGGTCTTCCAGGCTGGGTCGATTCCACGGGTCGGCGTTGGCTGTCACTAGTCCGCTCCAGTCAGGGTGAAACGATCGGCATCGTCTCCTGCCTGAACATAGCTCACGAATCGGCGCACCGGCCGATCCTCGCGCGGACTTCAATGCTCCTCGACCGGACGCGGCGCCGCGTAGAACTTCCGCCGGAACAGTGCCGTTCCGACGATGACGATGAAGCCGAAAATGACGTACCAGCCGGTTCGGCCGCCGGTCACGCGCCGCGCCTTGCGGCCCCCCTCCTCCAACGTCGCGGCGTCGTCGAATCCACCGTCGATCGACAGCGCGGGGGGCGTCAGCGGCTTGCGCGACGTCCGGCGGCTGGCCGCCGCCACAATCGTCTCGTCCGGCGAAATCGGCGTCGGCATCCCCAGCTCGACGAACGGCCCTTCGAGCGGCGGGGGCGGGGCGACGGCCGGGGTGTCCCGCGGGCTCCAGGGCTCCGGCTCCACCAGCCCCCGCTCAAGCGTCGGGAACTCGCGTGCGGCCACGATGCCGAACCCGGCGTTCCCGGCGGGCACGAACGGCGGCGCCTCCTCCCCGAGAGCCTCCCCTGCGGCCTCGGCCGCGGCCCTTGTCACGTTCGACGCGAACGCCACATCCCTGCCGACGTCGCCGCTGGAAGTCCCGGAGTCGAGTTCAGCGACGTCCGGTTCGGCGGACTGCCATAGCTCGTCCGACTGTTCGAATGCGACCGAGGTGATCGCCGGCCATTGCGGATCGTTGCGACGACGCCCGCCGGCGCGCTGTCGCTGGTCCGGCATACGGGCGATCGCCGGTTCGGAAGCCGACGGCTTCGCTCCGAACGCGTCGATGTCTCTGAGTTGCTCCTCGGGACGGCTCCAGGCCACTTTTGAGAACGGGGGACGCGCGGCGTCGTTCGTCGTCGCCACTGCGGACCGGGGCTCTTCAGTCGCAGGGCGGGACGCCATTTCCTCCGCCAGTCGCCCGACCAGCTCGATCGGCTGCTCGGTTCCCGGCGGGAACTCGTAACTGGACCGGGCCGCGATGCGCTGGGCCTCGGCGGCGAGCTGGAGCGCCTGCGGGTAGTCGTCGTTGTCGGCGGCCTCCCGCGCGTTGTCGAGCAGTTTGGAAATCTGGCGACCCACGTCGTCGACAGCTCCCCGCCGCGACGCCGGCGACCGGCGATCGGCCGACGCCAGTTCGACCGGCTCAGGCTCGAAATCGGCCTGTGTCTCGGTCTCGATGAGCGGATGTTCGGCCGGAGCGGGCTGCGCCGCTCGCTGGGCGACGGGCGGCTTTTCGGCCAGGGGGTTTGACGATGACCGTTTCGGCGGCACGGCGGCCAGCAGCGCCGACTCCTCGTCCGTCTCCGGCGATTCCATCGGAGGAAACGGTCGGGCCTTCGATTTCGCAGGCGGCGCCGAAGGCGCGCCAGCGTCCATCTCCGCCAGCAGTTCCTCAAGCAGCCGGTCCTTATCGGACTTCTGCGGCCGACCCGCCGGGGCTGTCTTCGGCTCCTCCGCGCCGGGCGACGGCTTCACAACGACCCGTTGCTGCGACCGCGCCAGGAGCGGATCGGCAAGGGGCTCCCGGGACTCGGCCTGCGGCTCCGCCTTCGTCGACGGATTCGCGGCCACGGGCGTCCGCCGATCGATTGCGACCGGCCGCTGCTCCTGCAGGAATTCATCAACGGACTTGTTCGCCGCGACGCTGGAGTCCTTGGCGTCCGACTGCAGGAATGGATCGCCCCCATCCTTGTCCTTGGGCGCGGGCTTCTTCCGGAAGAGCGCCAGGCCCCCTTCCGTGCGCGTCAGTCCTTTCCAGCCGTTGCCAAACCGCGAGGGCTTCTCGGCCGAGGCCGTGATCACTTCCGGCTGCGTGCTGACTGACGCCAGCCGTTCATTGGCTTCGCCTTTGCCCGTTGCGGACTTTCGAGTCCGCTCCTCCTGGGCGAGCAGATCCTGTTTGCTGCGCTGCACGGCCGCCGCGGCGCGTTCCTCCGCGGCGGAGCGGGCCTGCGCGTCCTCGCGACCGAGGTCGACGGCGTTCCGCGAGCAACCCTGAATTCCCAGCCCGGCCAGGCACACTCCGCCAAGGGCCGCGCTCCACAGGCGTTTGCGATCAAGCGTTCGCAGCATCTCCCCCTCCCATGTCGAATCCGACGTCCGGCGTTCGGCTGTATCGACAGGAGCGATGTTGCCGCGTGAAACTGTCGTAGCGATCCGTCCGCCTTTGCCCAGAGCGCCGAAACCACTGGATGCCGCGGATTCCGAACTGTCGCCCCCGCGGGGCATCGCGGAGCGCCGCGCAACCCATTGGCGGGTAAACCCTTGGAAATCGGACCTGGCGGGTGCTGGACGAGCGTTCCTGTTCTGATCACAATTCACAACCTTGGATGGCCCGTTAAACATGGGCCGTCCCCCCTGCGATGCGTTTCGCAGACCGGGATGCCGCGACGAATGTCGTCGATGCGGGCGCCATCAGACGCCCGGCCGACGGCCGGCCTCCCCACCACGGATGTCATCCGGACCAGACTCGAAACGCATCCTTCGCAACGACCGCTGAATGAGCGATCACGGATCACTGGCCTCTCTCCGGCAACGACTGCCGCTTGTCGCTCCCTCGATGCTGAAGTGCGACTTCGGCAATCTTGCGCGCGACGTGCAGCGACTGGAGCAGGCCGGCGCGGAGCTGTTGCACTGGGACGTCATGGATGGGCGGTTCGTGCCCAACCTGTCGTACGGGGCGATGGTGATCGCGGCCCTGGCGCAGCGGACGGATCTGGCGTCCGAGGCGCATCTGATGATCGAGGACGCGGACCGTTATCTGGACGAGTACGTCCAGGCGGGCTGCGACTGGATCACGATTCACATCGAGGCGGGGAAGGATCCCCGGGGGACGCTGCGGAGGATTCGCGCCGCCGGCTGCTGGGCGGGACTGGCCCTCAATCCCGGGACGCCTGCGGAACGGCTGCGGCCGTATCTGGAGGACGTGGACTCGGTGCTCGTGATGAGCGTCGAGCCGGGCTTTGGAGGCCAGAGATTCATTCCCTCATCGCTGGAGAAGTTGCAGGAGGTGCGTGGTCTCGTGGGTCCCGACAAGCTCGTCGCCATCGATGGGGGGATCGGGCCGGAGACCATCGCGGCGTGTGCCGCCGCGGGCGCTGACGTATTTGTGGCCGGCAGCGCCATTTTCGATCGCCCCGATTTTCGCCCGGCGCTGGACGAGCTGTCCGCGCTGGCCCGCGAATCCCACCGGGGCCGTTAGGAGTTCTGGAGTTACATGTCTCACGTGCTGATCCGCTCGGGCGAGACGGACTTCGATGTCGAAGGCCGTCTGCAGGGCGCATTGGATCTGCCGCTGACGCCGCGCGGACGCGCGGATGTCGACGCGGCCATTGAAGAGTTGCGGTCGCTTCCTCTGGAAACGATTTACAGTTCCGCCGGCGAGCCCGCGTTTTCGACGGCCCGCGTCATCGGCCGGGCGCTCAACGTCCCGGTTCGCACGGCCCCCGAGTTCGACAACATGCACTTCGGCCTGTGGCAGGGCCTGTGCCTGGAAGAACTTCGCCGCAAGCAGTCCCGGGTGTTCAAGCAGTGGCAGGAGAACCCCGGCGCCATCTGTCCGCCGGAAGGCGAAACGTTCGACGACGTCTATTCCCGCGTCGCCGCCGGGCTGAAGAAACCGCTGCGCCGCGGCGATCCATTCGCCGTCGTCGCCGCCGAACCGCTGGCCACGCTCGTGGGCTGTCTGCTGCGTGGCGAGCAGCCGCGGCTGGGCCGTCCGGGCGAGCGTCCCGCCAGCCTCGTCGAGGTGATTGAGCCGGTTGGGGTTGCAGACTCCGACTCCAGGCTGCAAAACACACGCATCCTCCGCGGTCTGACGTTCGGTTTCCTGTGATGCGGGGGTACGTTCACCGGCAGACCGGCGCATGTCCTCTCCGCCCCTCACATCATCGACCATGACGCCACCGGCCGAAGGCCAGACGCCCACGCCCCCGGACGTTCCCGCGCCTCAGCTCTCCGGCGAGCCGCAGCGCCGCAAGCGCGGAGTTCCGGAGGGGCTCTGGCTGCGCTGCGACGCCTGCGGGGCCACCGTGTTCCGCAAACAGGTCGAACAGGGACTCTGGCTCTGTCCCGAATGCGGACACCACTTCTACGCGCCGGCCGCCGCCCGGATTCAGCAGCTCCTGGACACCGATTCCTTTGAGGAGTGGTTCGCAGACCTGGCCCCTTGCGACCCCCTGGGCTTCGCCGACAAACGCCCCTACCGCGACCGGCTCAAGGAGGAGCAGCGGAAGACCGGCCTGACGGACGCCTGCGTTGTCGGCCGGGGATACCTCCGCGGCCGTCCGCTGGTCTTCGGTCTGACCGATACCGCCTTCATCATGGGCAGCATGGGCTCGGTCGTGGGCGAGAAACTGACCCGGGCAATCGAGCGGGCCACCGAGTCGCGGCTGCCGCTGGTGATCATCAGCGGCTCCGGGGGCGGGGCCCGGATGCACGAAGGCATCTTCTCGCTGATGCAGATGGGCAAGGTCTCCGCCGCCCTGGCGCGGTTTCATGAATCGGGCGGCCTGTTCATCTCCGTCCTCACGAATCCCACGATGGGCGGCGTCGCGGCAAGCTTCGCGTCCCTGGGGGACATCGTGATCGCGGAGCCCAAGGCGCTGATCGGCTTCGCCGGCCCGCGAGTCGTCAAGTCGACGATCAAGATGCCGCTGCCCCCGGGCTTTCAGACCAGCGAGTTCCTGATGGCGCACGGGTTCGTGGATCGCATCATCGCGCGGCCCGACCTCCGGCCGGAAATCTCGCGGCTGATCGACTACTGCGTCCGCTGAGCGCCCGGCGCCCGTCCCGACCGCCGCTGTGCGCCTCTTGGACCCGACGACCCTCATGGCCAGTGGGGTCGCAGCGATGTCTTCCAATACCGCGCTCCCCGCGTGCGACAATCGCGCCGCCTCTCGTTACTATTCCGCCCGTCTGGAATATGCGTATGGCCGACTCTTCATGGTTCCAGAGAAAGGGCACTTCGATGGTCTCATTCCGAAGACTGACTGCACTGTTTTTCTGTATTGTCCTCGCCCAGGCGGCCGCCATCGCCACGGCGGCATCCCCTCCCTGCCCGTACTCCAAGTACCCCATGGGCGGCGACTTATGCACCTGGTTCTGCATGAACTGCGACGGCACGTCCATCATGGTGCAATTGCCCTGCTCCCATCCCTATGGCAGCTGCAGCACATACGCCAATTGCATTGGCCCGGACCTGAAGTCGGACGGCTCAACGCCCCCCATTCTGGTGGATGAATATGTGTTGAAGGACGGCACACCGGCCTATCTGCCGCGAATCTACCGCGAAGGCTACACCGGAAGGCTGTTCCAGCGGCTCGACGATCCGAAGTCGGACTTTCCGAAGCCCGAGGGGCTGCCAGTCACGACGACGGTCGAGGATTCGAAGGACCTGCTGGTGGCGGTCGACTGGGGCGGCATTCCGGCGTACTTGTACGTGCAGGCGATCCTGCTGAAGATCGAGTTGCCGCAAGCCGTCGCTGCCGAGCGGAATGCGCCCCAGCAGTCAGAATCGCTCTACTGGTGGGTCCTGCTTGAGACACGCGGCACGGACGGCGCGCCTCCGACGACGCTGGAGCACGTCGAGGCGGATTCCGTCGCCGGCGCGCCGGGCCTGTACGGGATCGAGCTGGAAGTTCCGGCGCTCGGCAAGTCGAAGCTCTTTCCGATGCTGCGCCATAAACGAGTCGCAGCGGCGGACGGGGTGGGCGTCCTGCTCGACGAGGAGAATGAAGCGTCGCAGGAAACAGCTCTGTGGGCCTCGCCGGGGCGGTGTGTGCCGGCCTGTTCGGGAAGCGTGCGACGCGCCACGCGCGCCGTTCGCATCTCTCGCCGCGCCGCCTGCCGGCGGTAGCCGAATCAGGGCGCCGGCGCCTCGGGCGTTCCGACAGCCGTTCGCAGCACGTCCTCGACCTCCCACCGGGGGCGTGCGCTGCGCGCTCCGCGGAAGCCATGACGGCTGCTGATGCCCGCCGTCTGCCGACCCGCCGCCCCGCGTATCCGCCAGTCCGGCGTCGCAAGTTCCCGGACATACGTCTCCGGGTTCAGCAGGTCCCAGGAATCCTTGGGCATGCCAATGAGCCCGCGAACGACATGCAGTTCGGTGTTTGGCGCGCCCCCCGGCGACAGCGTCAGCACTTCGCCGTCGAACGTCGACAGCGGACGGGGCACGCTGGACGTCCATTCGCCCACGTTCGTCAGCAGATTTCGAATGCCGGGGGGATCCATCGTGACGTCGATGGTTTCGGCGGCCACGCCCTGGATCGCCGACGGCAGAACAGGATTACGATCATCTCCCCAGGAATGCGACGTGTGGCCTCGGTTGCTCGCCAGGTATTCAAATTCCACTTCCGTCAGCAGCCGTTTGCCGGACTTCTCCGCATACCAGACGGCGTCGTTCCACCAGCCCAGCGCCGGCATGTCGCCGGGCGGCGATGCCTGGTTCCACCATTCAAACGACAGCGGCATCCGACCCAGCACCCGCTGCGTGTCGTCCCAGCTCGCCTCGTGCGGATCGACGAGGAAGTCGGACACGCGCTCGAAGCCCTGCAGCAGATCCATCCAGATGCCGCGGTCGGGCGTCGCTCCGAGCTGAAACGATTGGATCCCTGAGACCGTCACCATGCCCTCGGTCACATTGGGTGGAGGCGCGTTGATGCTCCAGCGGAATCCCGCGCCCAACCGGGAGTAGTTCTGGTGCGGCAGATAAAACGGCTTCGCGTCATACATTGAAGGCGCCAGCCGGTACACCTCGTGGAACGTGCCGTCCGGCCACCGCACGACAACCAGATAGCTGCCCGGCAGGAGCTCGACCGTGCCGGGAGTCACGCCGGCCATCAGGCTGCGCTGCCCGGGATCCGGCTCGTTCGTGTAGGGATCAAGTCCCCAGACAACGACCTCCGCCCCGGCGGGCGCTGTCACGATCTCGAACGGAACCCTGCCCTGGATCACGCCCGTCAGAGACGCGCCGGGCGGTTCCGCGCCTCGCGCGCCCTGCGTGGTCGGGTCTGGCTGCAGCAGGGAGGCCGCCGTCAATTCGGAAATCGGATCGGAACGGAACCACACGATGCTGCACACGGCGATCGCCACAAGCACGGCGACGGCCGCCGCCGCGGATCGATGCTGCCGCCACCAGCGCGTCGCATCGCGCGGGGGTGCGAGCGGGCTGTCGACTCGCCGACCGGCCGGGGACGCGGACGAGGGCTGCGTCGCAGGCGCTGCCGGACGGGCCTCCGTGTCGAGGAAGTCCTCAATCGCGAAACGCAGCGACTCCACGGACTGAAAGCGGTTTGCCTGGTCCCGCGCCATGGCTTTCAGGCAGACCGCATCGAGCTCCCCGGGCAGCGACGGGGTCAGTTCCGACGGCGCCCGCGGCGCCTCCTCGCGAATCCGCCGCAACAGGTCGCTGCTCGTCGATTGAAACGGCCTCTCTCCGGTCAGCATTTCATACAGCACGACGCCCAGCGCGTAGACGTCGCTGAGCCGGTTGACTTTCTCGGAAACGCCGGCCGCCTGTTCGGGGGCCATGTACTGGGGCGTCCCGCAGATCATTCCCGGCTGGATGATCGACTGGTCCGCGGACGGCATCTTCGCCATGCCGAAGTCGACCACGTGCGGCTTCTGGTCCCGATCGACCAGAATGTTCCCGGGCTTGATGTCCCGGTGGATGATGTCGTTTGCGTGCGCGTGTTCGATCGCCTCGCAGGTTTCGCAGAACAGCCGCAGCAGCGTTCGCCGGGGCGGTCGCGTGTCATCCGCCAGTATCGACCGCAGCGTCCGGCCGTCGATGAACTCATAGACGACGAATGGCCGGTCCCCCTCGCGGCCGACGTCATGCACGCCGGCGATGTGCGGATGCCGCAACTGCGCGACGCGCTGCGCCTCCGCGCGGAACCGCTCGAGCTCGTCCCGGGTGAACTCGACGTCGGAACGGGGCGACTTGATGGCCACGCTTCGCTGCAGCTCCGGGTCATCCGCCAGCCAGACCTCGCCGAACGCTCCCAGCCCGATCCGATGCACGAGCCGATAGCGTCCCAGCCGCTGGCGTTCCTGCAGCGGCGCCAGCCTGAGATAGGCCGCTCCGCCGCGAGCGTGGGCTCGCGTCCCGTCCGAGGTCGGCGACAGGTCCGGATCGATCCGCAGAGCGAGCTGCGGGAAGGACTCCCCCAGCGTCTCCTTGTATTCCTCGAGCGCGAGCTGCTCTCCGCGTCGCGCTCGCCAGGCGATTTCGATGGCCACGAGTTCGAGGACCAGCTCGCCGCGTTCGCTATCGGGCACGCGAGCCGCGAAATCCGCGATCACGGGGCGTTCGCCGGCGTCCAGCAGATGTTCGAATTCCGTGCACGCCGCCTGCACATGCGGAGAGCGGGCCAACCGGTCGCCAAAGACGTTCGACGGTTTCATGAGACGCCCACTCCACGACGATCGAACGGATCGACAGCCCGACCCCGCATTATCTGCTTGAACGGGGGGGCGATGCCAGCCCGGTTCCGGCCCGGATCGGGGTTTTTCACACCCGTCAGGCCAGCCGGCGGCGGCGGCGGCGACCGCCGATGAAGCTGTTCACAACCATGTTGCCCATGTCCCGGGCATTGCAGGTCGCGGAGATTCCGCCCGTCGCCTGCGCCATCTGCTCCACGAAATTCACGAGGCCGAAATAAAAGTAGTCCTCCACCAGCGCAAAGCTGGAAATGTGAATCCCCAGCTCCGCGCAGCGACGGGCCTCCGAAAGCGTAATGCGGGCCGTCTTCTCGGACGGCGGGTACAGCAGAACCAGCTCCCGCCCCTCGACGTGCGCTGTCGGCTCGCCGTCCGTGATGACGATGATCTGCCGGTTCACGGCCGGCTGCCGCTGCAGGATCCGCCGGGCGAACTGCAGGCCGGCGTGCAGGTTGGTGAAGTGCTCCGGAACAAACCGCGGGGGCTGATCGAGATTGATCCGCAGCCGGACCCGCGAGTCGAAGATGCTGACCGGCTTGGGCGCCGAGGCCAGCAGTTCCCGCTCGGTCAGCGGCGCGGCGTAGGTGAAGAACCCAACGGTCTGCAGGAAGTCCCCCTGATACTTGGCCCGAACCAGCGCCTGCAGGGCCAGCGCCGTCTGCTTGGCTGCGCCGTACTTCCCGTAGCGATCCATGCTGCCCGACATGTCGACCAGCACGACCGTCGCGCAGGACGTCTGGTATTCCATGTCGTGGACGACGAGGTCGTCCGCCGTGACCCGCACGGGCGTCCCGCCCCCCTGTCGCTGGACGGCGTTTCGCAGCGTTTCATGCAGGTTCAGGTTCGAGACGGGGTCGCCGTACTCGTAGGGCTTCGACTCCTCGTGGACGGTCTGCCCGGCGCCGCGAAAATCCGTGTCGTGGCGACCCATCGCGTCGCGAGACCGCACGTCGAACAGCGACTCCAGCGCCCGGTTCTCGATCCGTCGCGCGCCGCGCGGCGTGATCCGGTACTTTCCCTCGCGGTCCTTCTCCACCAGCCCACGCTGAATCAGCTTCTCCACGACGTCCGGGTTCTCCTCTTCCCAGCGCTCGAGGTTGTCCAGCACGTCCTCGCCATAGTGCAGCAGGTACTGCGACAGTTCGTCGAACAGCTTGTCCGCCGACTGAGGGGAGAATTCCTCGGATCCGTCGTACTTCGAGTACTCGTAGACCGCCATCGTCCCCTCCCGGCCCCGCCGATTCCGGCCCGCGCGCGCCGCGGTCCGCTGTCATCCTAGGCGAGCGGCCGCCGTCCGAACATTGGCGCGGCGCTGATTTCGCGCCGCCCCGCCGATGGAATACGATCCCCCGTTTTGCGGCTGGCGGCGGCCAGAACGCCGATCGTCAGCGCCGCCCAGCGCTTCCAGGAGAAACGGACTTGCCAGCCCGACGGAATGGACCGCCCGCCACGAACGGCGACGCCAGCTACGACCAGATCGCTTACGTCCCGCTCAGCGAAGAGACCCGTCGGCGGTACCTCAACTACGCGATGTCGGTCATCATGTCCCGCGCGCTCCCCGACGCGCGCGACGGCCTGAAGCCCGTTCAGCGGCGGATCCTGTTCGCGATGTACAACGAGCTGGGCGTCACGGCCGACGTCAAGTTCGTGAAGTGCGCCCGGATCATCGGCGAGGTCATCGGCAAGTATCATCCGCACGGCAACGTCGCCGCCTACGACGCCCTCGCGCGGATGGCCCAGGACTTCTCCCTCCGCGAGCCCCTCGTCGACGGCCAGGGCAATTTCGGCTCGATCATCGGGCTGCCCCCCGCCGCGGACCGCTACACCGAGGCCCGCCTGACCCGCATCGCCGAGGAGCTTCTCAGCGAACTGCGGTTTCAGACTGTCGACATGCGGTCCACGTATGACGCCAGCCGCGACGAACCCGTCGTGCTCCCCGCCCGATTCCCCAACCTGCTCGTCAATGGGGCCCAGGGCATCGCCGTCGGCATGGCCACCAGCATGCCCCCCCACAATCTCGGCGAAGTGATCCGCGGCTGCATCCAGCTCATCGAGAATCCGCAGGCCAGCGTCGCCCAGGTGATGCGGTCGATCAAGGGGCCGGACTTCCCGCTCGGCGGCCGCGTCGTCACCGACCGCACCGAACTCCGCAAGGCCTACGAAGAGGGCCGGGGCAGCATCAAAGTCCGCGGCGAGTGGAAGCTCGACGTCGAAAAACGCAAGGAAATCCCCAACCGAATCGTCATCCACTCGATTCCCTACGGCGTCGAAACCGGCCCCCTGATGGAGCAGCTCGGAGAAATCCGCGACTCCCGCCGTTTGCCCCAGCTCGTCGATGTCGCCGACCTCTCGGACGACGAGCACGGCTTGCGAATCGTCGTCGAGACGCGGTCCGGCGCGGATCCCGAGGCGGTGATGGCCTACCTGTTCAAGCACACCGCCCTGGAACAGAACTTCAGCTACAACGCGACCTGCCTCGCCCCCGACGAACATGGCGTCCTGACGCCCCAGCGGCTGGACCTGGTCCAGCTCCTTCGGTGCTTCCTCGACTTCCGGTTCGCCACCGTCCGCCGGCGGTTCGAGTTCCAGCTCGCTCAGCTGGAGCGGCGGATCCATATCCTGGAGGGCTTCGAGATCGTCTTCGACGGGCTCGACAAGGCGCTCAAGATCATCCGCAACAGCGATGGCCGACAGGACGCCGCAGCCAAACTGATGCGGGCCTTCCCGCTCGACGAGGAACAGACGTTCGCCGTGCTGGACCTCGCGCTGTACCGCATCTCGCAGCTGGAGATCGGCCGCATCCGGGACGAGCTGGCGGAGAAGCGCAAAGAGGCCGATCGCATCCGCGGCATCCTCAAGTCCGACAAGAAGTTGTGGGGCGTCGTGCAGGTCGAGCTGGAGGAACTCGCGAAGCAGTATCCCGGCGACCGGCGGACCACGTTCGGCTCGTCCGAGGAGATTTCCGAGTTCGACGCCTCGAAGTACATCGTCCGCGAGAACACGCAGGTCGTCGTCAGCGCCGAGGGCTGGATCCGCCGTTTGAACCGCATCTCGGCCGTCGACAAGCTCCGCATGCGCGAAGGCGATCCGCTGCTGGCGATCGTGCCCTGCAGCACCCTGGACAATGTCGTGTTCTTTTCCAGCGACGGCGCGGCCTACACATTGACGGTCAACGAGGTGCCGGCGTCGACCGGCTACGGCGAGCCGCTGGCCAAGTTCGTGCGGATGGGGGACGGGGCGCGGATCGTCGCGGCGATTTCGACTGACAACCGGTTCACGCCGGAGGATGTCGCCGTGAAGAACCAGCCCGTGCCGGCGCCCTATGTGCTCGTCGCGACGGCCCGAGGCCAGGTCGCCCGGCTGTCGCTGAGCTGGTATCGCCAGGTGTCGACCAAGGCGGGACGTCGGTTCTGCCGTCTCCGCGAGGGGGACCGCGTCGTCCATGTGGAAATCATGAATGACGACGACTCGATGTTTCTGGCGACCCGCAAAGCGCGATTGCTGCATTTCCGGGTCAGCGACGTTCCGGTCCTATCCGGCGCGGGCGTCGGCGTGCGGGGAATCAAACTCGAGGCGGATGATGTGGTCCTCGGCGCCCAGCGGCTGACGCGGCCCAGCGACGTGCTACGCGCAGTCAACGACAACGACAAGGAACTTAGCTTCGGGCAGGGCAAGTACGAGATTACCAGCCGCGGCGGCCGCGGCGTGAAAACCAGCCATCGCACGGGGTTCAAAACGATCCTCCGCCCCGAGCCCACGCTTCCCGACTGGACACAGTACGGCGGGACGAACTGAGGTCGGGCATTCTGCCCCGCTCAGCGATCCAGGTTCCAGCGACGCATGATTCTGCGGGATTTGCGAATTTTGCAGAATCTAACCGTTGTACGGACTCGGCGAGGCGTTTTAGGCTTGGGGCCTGTTGCATAATCGAACGTCGTCCCCTCTTCGGCCGAAAGGAGAACGTCCGTGCGGTTTCTCTCGCGTTCTTTCGTCGCGATGCTGCTCACGCTGGCGACGCCGAGTCTGCTTGCCAACCGAGCCTGCGCCGATGTCGTCATCATCCCCTTGAACATCGTGCTGGATGCCGTCGATTCCGGCTGGTACGGCGACAACGGCTTCCACGATTCCACGAACGAAGGTTTCCTGACGAGCATCAATGACTTCCCCACGGACGATTGGCCGCACGTGAACCTGCGAAACTTCTTTGTATTTGATCTGTCGTCCGTCAATGGACCGATCACGTCCGCCGCGCTGCGACTCGAGAATCCGATCGGGCTGGTGAACGGCGCCCCCGCGCTTTACGAGCTGTTCGACGTCTCCACGCCCATCGACGTGCTCACCAGTTCGCACATGTTCGCCACAGACATTCACGACGATCTGGGCGACGGTGCGCTGCTGGGGAGCATCCTGGCGGATGGCACGTTCAGCCCGGGGTTTGCGGAATTCACGCTGAACGCCGACGCCTTGTCGATCCTGAATGCGAGCAGCGGCCTGGTGGCGTTCGGCGGCCGGCTGACGGTCGAAACGGGCGAGACCGTGCCGCAGTCGGCGCTGTTCGGAATGACAAGCTCTTCGTCGGTGCGGCAACTGATCCTGACGGGACCGACGAACGCGGCAGCCGTCCCGGAGCCGTCGGCGCTCCTGTTCAGCGCGGTCGGGGCGGCAGCGCTCGGCCTGCGCCGGCGGCGAGCAGCCCTCGGGCAGCCCCCTGCCACGGCGACCGCGAGCGTTCGTTAAAGAAGCGGCTGACGGCGGTAAGCGGCGCCGGTCAGTCGAGGGCCTGAAAACGCGGCGAAAAAACGCAAGAAACGCTCGTGTGCGGCGATTGCATCGCCGAATCTCTTCCGCCATAATGTCGAGTCCTGACAAATCGCTGTTTCGTGCGCAGGTGAAGTGGAATGCCGCCGTTTGGAAGACCGAAGCCCGATGCCCGCAAGATGCGCAAGAAGCGGCAGCGGCTGAAGAAGAAGCTCAAGTGCCGGTTCTGTCCGACCGGCGAGATTCCGCGTCCCGTGTACGTGGACTATAAGGACGTCAAACTGCTCAAGCAGCTCGTGGACCGCGAAGGCCGGATCATGCCGCGCCGTCGGACCGGCACGTCCGCGATTTACCAGCGCGCCGTCCGTGAGGCCGTTCTGCGGGCCCGGTTCATCGGCCTGCTGCCGTACGTCTCCGACGAGTGAAAACGCGGCCGCGTCGCCGGGAACCGCCGGCGGCTCGATCTGACGCACAGCGAACCGCTTGAGCCATGGGCAGCCATGGCTCGCTTCATATCCGACCCCGCGGCCGTCCCCGGGACGCCTCTGGAGCGTCACCCCCCCTCGCCGGCCCCCTTCAGCAGGTCCGCCCGCCGCTGCCGCGTCCGCTGCAGGCTCTGCTCCCGCCGCCAGCGGGCGATCTCCTCGTGATTGCCGTTGAGCAACACCTCGGGGACCGCCATGCCCCGGAACTCCCGCGGACGCGTGTACTGCGGATGCTCCAGCAGTCCCTCTTCGGCGAACGAGTCGTAGCGGGCGCTGGTCTCATCCCCCAGGACGCCCGGCACGAGGCGGATGACGCTGTCGATGACCAGCATCGCGGGCACTTCGCCGCCGTTGCAGATGAAGTCACCCACGGAGACCTCCAGCGGCTGCAGGCCGTCGACGATTCGCTGGTCGAACCCCTCGTACCGGCCGCACAGCAGCAGCAGCCGGGGCTCCTCCGCGAGCTCCTGGACGAGGGCCTGGTCCAGCCGGCGTCCCTGCGGCGTCAGCATGACAAGCCGTCCCGGCGCGGCCCCCTGGGCCTGGACGTGCTCGACGCAGCCGTACACCGGCTCGCACTTGATGAGCATGCCGGGGCCGCCGCCGAAGGGGGGCTCGTCGACCGACTGATGCCGGCCGGTCGCCCAATCCCGGAAGTTCCAGAGCTGAATGTCGACAAGCCCGGCGTCGATGGCCTTCTTCAGCAGGCTCTGCTGGAGATAGCCTTCAAACAGGCCGGGGAACAGCGTCAGGACGTCGAATCGCATGCCGGCGTTGGCGGTCGTCAGCGGGTGTCAGGAACGGAGACGCGAAGCGGGACGGGGGGACCGGCCGCCGTCCGGCGAACGCCATAAAAAAACCGCTCGGCATGGCGAGCGGTGGGAATCCAGTCGCAGCGTGAGCCGGCGCACGCCCGTCCGGGGGGGACGGCGGGGGCCGGTCGAATGCGGTTCAGGCTTCTGCGGCGGCTTCCGCCGTGGCTTCGGCCGGGGCCTCGGCAGCTTCCGTCGCTTCCGGTTCTGCGGCGGGTGCGGCTTCGGGAACGGGCTTCGGCTTGGGCGGCGTCAGCGGCGCGGGGGCCTTGCCGGCGCCGAACTTGTTGGTCCGCACCTTTTTGATCAGCACGGCGACCTTGTCCGACGGCTGGGCGCCGACGGAAATCCAGTGCTCGATGCGGTCCATCTTCAGCGTGACGCGCTTCGACTTGTCCTTGACCATGGGGTCGTAGGTCCCGACCTCCTCGATCGCCTTCCCGTTCCGCGCATTCTGCTGGTGCATCACGCAGATCCGGTAAAACGGACGGTGCGTGCGGCCGAGCCGCTTCATTCGAATCCGAACTGCCACTGAGTACTCCCGAGGGATTCTGTGCCTGCCCGCCGCACGTCAACGACGGCGGTTCTTCTTCCGCTGATCCTTGGCCTGTTTCCGGGCCTGCCGCTTCTTGTCGCGAAACTTGTCCCGGTCTTCCGGGCCGCGTTTGCTGCGTTGTTTTTCTCGTTGGATCCCGGGACCGGCCGGGTTCATCATCTCCGACTGCAGCTGCTGGACGGCCCGCATCTTGTCCGTCACGCTCAGGCCGGCCATCTTCTGCATCATCCCCCCCATCTGCTTGAACTGCTTCTGCAGGTCATGCACATCGGAAGGATCCACGCCGCAACCGCGCGCAATCCGGGTGCGGCGCGAACGGTCAATCTTGTCAGGATTCTGCCTTTCGTCAAGCGTCATCGACTGGATCATGGCCCGGATCTTCCGGACATCCTTGTCCGGGTCCACATCCCCCGCCTTGTCCAACGCCTCGGAGATCGCCCCCATCCCCGGAATCATCTTCATCAGGGACTTCATCGGCCCCATCTTCGTGATCTGCTCCATCGACCGCAGGAAGTCGTCCAGCGTGAACTTCCCGGCCAGCATCGCCTCCTGCTGGCGGGCCATCTCCTCCTGGTCCAGGACCCGCTGGGCCGTTTCCAGCAGCGTCGCCACGTCCCCCTGCCCCAGGATCCGCTGCGCCATCCGGTCCGGATGGAACGCCTCCAGCCGGTCCAGTTGCTCGCCAAGGCCGACGAATTTGATCGGCACGCCCGTCACGGCCTTCACCGACAGCGCGGCGCCCCCCCGCGTGTCGCCGTCCAGCTTGGTGAGGATCACCCCGTCCAGCTCGAGGGCGTCGTTGAAGGCCTTCGCGCTGCGCACGGCGTCCTGGCCCGTCATCGCGTCGCACACCAGCAGGCACTGGTGCGGCATCAACTTGTTGTCGATCTGCTGCAACTCCTGCATCAGCGCGTCGTCGACGTGCAGCCGGCCGGCCGTGTCGAGAATCACGATGTTGCAGCCGAGTTTGCCGGCCTCTTTGCGACCGTTCGTGCAGACCTGGACCGGATTGCTTCTCGCCGGATCCTCCGCATACACCGGCACGCCGATCTGCTCGCCGATGACCTTCAACTGCTCAATGGCCGCCGGTCGCTGCAAGTCGGCCGCGACCAGCAGCGGCTTGGCCCCCTCGGACTTCAGCAGCCGCGCCAGCTTGCCGCAGGTCGTCGTTTTTCCCGAACCCTGCAGGCCGCACATCATCAGCACGGTCGTCTCGCCGCGCCGGACCTCGATCGAGTGATCGACCGGCCCCATCAGGTTGATCAGCTCCTGATAGACGATGCCCACGATCTGCTGTTCGGGCTTCAGCGACTGCAGGACCTTTTCACCGATCGCCTGTTCGGTGACGCGGTCGCAGAACGACTTTGCAACGTCGTACGCGACGTCCGCTTCGAGCAGCGCCTGGCGGACCTTGGCCATGCCGTCCCGAATATTGCCTTCGGTCAGCCGGCCCCGGAAGCTGCCCAAGACCCCGGTCAGCGCGTTGGTAATGCTGTCAAACATCGGTTTTCAGTCGCGGAATCGGAAAGCGGCCGCCAGATCGTCGGGCGGGCCCCATACGTTATGGACGGCGCGCGGAGTCCGCAACGTGAGCCGCCGGACGGCCGCGATCCGACTCGCGGGGGGACGTCGTTCCGGCCAGCGGGGCAGGCGTCTCACAAGAACCGGACCGCGCGCCGGGAATCACCGGGCCTCGACGCGCACGTCCCGGACTTTGAATGACGATTGCCATGTCCCCAGAAAGGCCTGACGTCCGCCGGGGGACTTCCAGAACCGCTGGTCGAGAGACAGTTGCTGTTCCCGCCCCTCCCAGTTGATGACAGGCTGGCCATTGACCTCGATGCGGATCCGCCGGCCGTTGACGGCGATTGCGATGTCGTTCGGCCCGTCTCGCAGGACCTGTCCCCGCCGGGTCGAAGCGTTGTTGTCCCCCGTGCGTCCGTCCAGCGGGCTGAGCGCCGTGGCCGGAATTCCCCAGCCATCAAACGCGACCATGGCCATCGCCCCGCCGACGGGAAAGCCGATGTTCAGCGATCGATCGCTGCCGCCGACGCGCTCGGCGGTGAGCTTCAGCCGGTATTCGGCCGGAAGCGCGTGCGGGATCACGAGCTGCGCGGCATTGATGCCCGCCGGCGAAACCACGGCTTCGCCGTCGCGGGTCCACTGGCCGTTGAGTGCGTGCTGGCGCAAGTCGATGCCGGCCAGCAGATCTCCATCGTTGCGCGGGGCGGCCGGGGCGGGGTTGAGAGCTGCGGGCTCCGGGTCAAACGATTGCGGCGGGGAATTTCCCGCCGGGCGGAAGGGATTCTGAGCGGCGACGCGTCCCGAATCGTCCAGTTCCTCGTCGTCCGTGCCCCCCGCGAAGGGAGGGGGATTCTGGCCAGCGGGCCGGAACGGATTCGCCCCGGACCCGGACTGCGGCGTGCCAAAAGGACGCGAGTCGACTTGCGGCGCGCCGGATGGGGGCGTTTGAGGATTCGGAAATCCTTGAGGGGGCTGCCAGCCGTCCGGCCCGGGACTTCCGACGCGGGGGGCCGCTGGTCCGCCGAACATTGGGATCTGACGGGCTTCGGCGACCTGAGCCGGGGGCGGGGCCGGATCCGGCGCGCCCGCCAGTTGCTGGTTGTCGGGATGGACGGAGTAGGCGGCCATCGCCACGACGAGGATGGCGCCTGCGGCGCCGAGCGCCACGATTCCGCGCGAGCGCATCGAATAGGCGACAATCGCCCCTCCCGCGAGGGCCAGTGCGGCGGCGGCCGCCGCCTGGGAATCGCCAAGACGTTCCAGCACCTTCAACTGCAGGCCCGCATGCGGCAGCAGCAGACCGGCGATGCCCATCAGCGACATCGTGATTCCGGCGCGGGACGGAGCCTCGTGTTGGGTCGACCGATCTTCGCGTTCATCCGCGTGCAGCGGCCGCCGTTCCTTCTGGGCCTTGCCGGCCTTCAGATCCGAGAGCCGCGGGCGGGGAGCCCGGGAGGATTCGCCCCGGACCTTGAACGGCTGTTGGCATTGGCTGCAGGTCACGGTCCGGCCGACCACGTCCTCGTCCATGAGGCGGGCATTTCCACAGTGGCGGCAGGTGACGACGGGCATGGCCGGTTTCGACGTCGGAGGGCGAGACTGAAGAAACGTTCAATTTTGCACGATGATGCGGGATCGACCGCGCCGGATGCAAGGGGAGCCGCCGGCGGGAAGAACCGGGGGGCGGCGCGACGCTCGTCGCGGCGGGCCGCGCGCTGATAAACTCGATGTCGGTCGCTGCGCTTGAACGTCTCCGGAAGCGGTCTTACGATTCGCCCCCGCTTTCGACCGGCCGGGGCGCGTGCCCGCGGCCGAAACTGCTCAGGAGTTCCCCATGAAAGTTGCGTGTCTGACCGGGGGCGGAGACTGTCCCGCCCTGAATGCCGTAATCCGCGCTGTCGTCCGGACGATTGAAAACGCCGGAGGCGAGACCATCGGCTTCCTGGAGGGCTGGAAGGGCGCCATCTCCGGCGATCACGTGCAGCTCAAGGCGATGGAGACCGATGAGATCCTGCCTAAAGGGGGCACGATCCTGGGTTCCTCGCGGACCAATCCCTACAAGGACAAGGCGCTCGTCGAGAAGATCCTCGGCAACTTCAAGCAGATGCAGCTGGACGCCCTCGTCGCCATCGGCGGGGACGACACCCTGGGCGTCGCCAGCAAGCTGTTCAACGACTATCAGTTCAATACGATCGGCGTGCCGAAGACGATCGACAACGACCTGTCCAGCACCGATTTCACATTCGGGTTCGACACCTGCCTGAACACGGTGATGGACGCGGTGGACAAACTCCGCACCACGGCCGAGTCCCACCGGCGGATCATCGTCGTCGAGTGCATGGGCCGGCACGCCGGCTGGATCACGGCCTTCTCCGGGATGGCGGTGGCGGCCGACGCCATCATGGTCCCGGAAAAGGAAACGCTGATCGACGACGTGTGCGATCTGCTCAAGGCCCGCCGGACGTCCGGAAAGAAGTACGGGATCGTGACGGTCAGCGAAGGCGCGACGATCAAATTCCGGGACGAATCGGGGAATATCAAGACGCTCGACGTGTCGCAGAGCGGCCGCAAGGATGATTTCGGAAACATCCAGCTGGGCGGCATCGGCAAGCAGGTCGCGGAGCTGATCAAGTACAAGACCGGCATCGAGACTCGCGAGGTCGTGCTGGGCCACCTGCAGCGGGGGGGGTCGCCGAGCGCCTACGACCGGGTGCTCGGCACGCGGCTCGGCGTGCACGCCGGCCGGCTGGCCCTGAAGAAGGACTTCGGCAAGATGGTCGCCCTGCGGGGGATGAACATCGTCGCGGTCCCGCTGGCCGAGGCGGTCGGCCAGATGCGGACGCTGCCGCTCGAATTCCTGGACGAGGCGGGCGAGTTCCTTCGCTGAGGCGCAAGAGGACCGTCGATCGCGGTTGGCGATTCGCCGCCGATCCGTGACAATGCCGACTGCGGCTGCACCTCCTCACAGGCGCCCTTCATGCCCGG
Organism: Planctomyces sp.; assembly: GCA_019636235.1. Lineage (GTDB taxonomy): Bacteria > Planctomycetota > Planctomycetia > Planctomycetales > Planctomycetaceae > Caulifigura. The sequence continues at coordinate 90,988 of JAHBXW010000009.1, read as the reverse complement.
TTACGTTGTCCGATACGGATTGATGCGTCAGCTCGGCGAGTTCGCGGCCCGCGATCGCGACGGCTACGCGCGCGGGGAACAGGTGATCATCCGCAGCGACCGGGGGGTCGAATGGGGCGAGGTCCTCTGCGAGGCCGGCGAACGCACCCGCACGTACCTGGGAGCGACCAACTCCTCGGGACGGGTGCTCCGCACCGCCACCGCGGAAGACGAACGTTCGCGCGATGAGCAGCATCGCCGGGAACTCGGCTTCTTTGACCAGGGGCGGGCGGCCATCGCCGAACGCGGCCTGCCGATGCAGCTCGTCGACGTCGAGCAGGTGTTCGGCGGCGAGCGGGTCGTCTTCTATTACACGTCCGAGGCTCGCGTCGATTTTCGCGAACTCGTCAAGCAGCTGGCGAAGGCGCTGAACACGCGCATCGAAATGCGGCAGATCGGCATCCGGGACGAGGCCCGGCTGCTCGCCGACTACGGCGACTGCGGCAAGCCCGTGTGCTGCAACACGCATCTGCGCGAGATGCCCCCCGTCTCCATGAAGATGGCCAAGCTGCAGAAGGCCACGCTGGATCCGACGAAGATTTCGGGCCGTTGCGGCCGGCTGAAGTGCTGCCTGCGGTACGAGTACGATGTGTACGAGGAGCACCGCAAGGAGCTGCCGGGCGTGGGCAAATTCGTGATCACCAAGACGGGCAAGGGGCGGGTGCTGGCGCAGGAGATTCTGGCGCGGAAGGTGCTTGTGAGCTACGAGGACGATCGGCGGCTGCTGGTCGACGCGGACGACATTGTGACGGTGGTGGGCTCGGCCGGGCGGAACGGCGGTCCTCCGTCGGAGGGATGAGACGGGCCGCGCGGCGCCGCTTGCGGGGCGGCAGCCGTCCGTTTCGCGCTTCGCCTCCCGGGCGTCAGGTTCCCCTTGTGACGCGGTTTCCGCGTTCCCTAGGATGCCCGCGCGCGGCGGCGATGGGGTCGCTGAACGCGGCCACACCGGAAATCGCATGCGCCAGGTTCTGTTCCATATCTCCCTCGCCCGGCCGTGGGCGTTCTGGACGCACGTTCCGGATCACATCTGGCCGGAGGTGGGAATCGTCTGGGCGTGGCTGCTGCTGTTCGGCCTGTGGGGCGTCTGGGAACTGGCGTCGCACCGCGAACGACTGACGCGGGGCGTGGTCCTGCAGACGCTGGGGTGGTGGCTGGCGGGCATTCCCCTGGCCTATGTGATTCCGCTGTTCGTGCCGGCGAAGTCGTTCCCGGTGTTCGGCTACGGCGTGATGGTGGCGATCGGGTTCTCGCTGGCCGTGGTGGATGCGCGGCGGCGCGCCAGTCGGCAGGGCATCGATCCGGACCGGATCTCCGAGGGCGCCATCTGGCTGTTATTCGGCGGCGTCATCGGCGGCCGGCTGTTCTATCTGCTGCAGTATCATGCGCAGGTGTATGAGAAGGTCGAATCGTTCAAAGACCTGCTGACGGCGACGATCAATCTCAGCGCCGGCGGGCTGGTGCTGATCGGCGCGCTGGTCGGCGGCGGCCTGGGATTCGTCGGCTTCTGCCTGTTCCGGCGGCAGCCCATTCTGAACCTGTTCGACATCATCACGCCGTCGATCTTCATCGGCATCGGCTTCGGGCGGATCGGCTGCCTCTTGAACGGGTGCTGTTTCGGGGATCGCTGCACGCTGCCGTGGGGGATTTCGTTTCCGGAGAAGAGCGTGCCCTTCGAGGCGCTGTCGCGGCGGGGTTTCCTGCCGCCCGATGCGCCGTCGACGATGCCGCTGCACCCGACGCAGATCTACAGTTCGCTGGACGGGTTTCTTCTGGCGTTCGTGACGGCGGTGCTGTTCACGGAACGGCGCTGGCCCGGAGAAGTTTTCGCGACCGGCTGCGTGCTGTACGCGATCACGCGGTTTCTCGTGGAGTTCCTGCGGGGAGATGAAATTGGACAGCTCGGGACGGGTCTGACGATCTCGCAACTGTATTCGATTGCGATCGTCGTCCTTGGCGGCTCGATCCTGATCTGGCATGCTCGGCGCGGCCGCAGCGGAGCGGACGGGCTCCGTCGGCAGTGAACCCTTCTCCGGGGATGCCCTTTCGTGACGACACCGCCCCCCTGGCGCCTGGCCGCGGCGCTCGTCCTGGCCTCGGCGGCGGCCGCCGCCCTGCTGGCGACGCCGGCGCCGCAACTGGGCGTCGAGGACGAATGGGTCTGGCCGGTGATCCCCTATGTGGGCGGGCATCCAGCCGCCTGGCTGGTCGGCGTCTGTGCCGCGGCGGCCTACCTGGTGTTTGTACGCAGCGGGTCGCGGCGGCTGCAGCGGATTGAGCGGAGCGCCCGGGGCGGACGACTGCGGGAAGTCGAACGGGCGGGATGGCTGGTCGCGCTGGTCGCGGCCTGCCTGGGGTGGTGGTTCGCGCTCCTGAACGCCGCGCCGGACACGTTGCCGGTCGCGGCCGGCCCCGAGGGAGTCTCGGCCGTGCGAGTCCCGTTCGGTCTGGGGCGCTCGCCTCTCGTTCTGTATTACGGCCGGATGAGCGGCTACTACTTCGAGGCCCGCTACACCGATCAGTCGGCCGCCGAGTTTCTCGCGAATTATGAGACGTCGATCGCCAGCCGCGAGGATGCGCAGCGGTATCTGCATTTGGGAACGCACCCGCCCGGCATGATCCTGCTGCATCGCGGCGTCATCGCCTGCGTCGAGCGGTCCCCCGCCCTGCGGGCCGCATTGCTGCGCACGCTTCCAGCGACGCTCGTGGAATCGAACGCCGCCATCCGCCAGGAAGCGCGGGCCGGCGGTCGCGATTTCACGGAACTCGACGAGGCGGCGCTGTGGCTGGCGACCCTGCTGACGTTCGCGGCCTGCGCGGCGACCGTCGTTCCGCTCGCGCTGCTGATGCGCAGCGACAGCCTGGACTTCAGCGCCGCCTGGCGCTGGGCGTCGCTGTGGGCGTTCGTACCCGCGGTCTGCGTGTTCCTGCCGAAGTGCGACGCGTTGCTGCCGCTGCCCTGCGTGCTGGCCGGCCAGTTGCTGTTCCCCGCGCTGCACCGCTCGGCGCCGATCCGGGCGTTGGCCGCGGGCGTCGTGTGCTGCCTGGGGATGCTGTTGTCGCTGGCGTTCATTCCGGTGCTCTTGTGGCTCGGCGGCGCCACGCTGTTGACCTGGTGGACAACGCGGGGGGCGGCGGAATCCTCTTCCCCGCCGGAGGCGCCCCGGCCGAGGCTTCGTCCCTGCGAGCTGGCGCTGGTCATGGTGGCGATCGGCTGTCTGCTGCCGATCGGAATCCTGTATTTCGCGGCGCGGCACAACCTGGTGCACACGTGGCTGCTGAACTTCCGGCACCACGCGGAGTTCTATGAGCACAATTCGCGAAGCTACGGCGCCTGGCTGGTCGCGAACGTCGTCGAGGCGGCTGTGGCCGCCGGACCGCCGCTGCTGCTGTTGGGAGCATGGGGCGGGGTCGCATCGCTGCGGAACCTGTGGCGCCGCGGCGCGTCGACGGGCATCGCCGGCGCGGCGGGAGTCATCGTCCTGACGCTGTTGTTGCTGTCGGGCAAGAACATGGGAGAGGCTGCGCGGCTGTGGATTCCGTTCTTCCCGTGGCTGATTCTCGCGGCGGCGGCGCGATCGCCGGGAACGGGTCAGAATCGCGGGACGCTCGGATTCGCGCCGACCAGCGGCGGCCCGCGGTTCGACTCCGTGTGGCTGCTGGCGGCCGTCCTGCAGGCCGCGATCGCGATTCTTGCATCCACGCGAATTGATGGATTTGGGTTCTCCGAGTTACCGTTGTAGCCTGCCGCGTCCCGAAACCCGACAGGCTGCCGGGGCGACGCGCGTTCCGATCCTCGTCCCGTCCGAGCCGTCCCATGCCCGCCGAACGTCTTTCGCTCCGACTTCGTGGCTGCTGTCTGTGCCTTGCCCTCTCCTTCGTCGCGACCGGAAACGTCGTCGCCGAGGACGCCGCCGCGAAGGCCAGCCGCGTCAATCCCCCGGGCCAGCTCCCGAACGACGCCCGGCTGAAGCTGCGGACGACCTACGACGAATACCACCCTTGGACGCCGCCCCGGACCAAGGCCGCCTGGGAACAGGAGGCCGCGCGGCTGCGCCGGCAGATTCTCGTTTCCTGCGGACTGTGGCCGCTGCCCGAGAAGCCGACCATCGAAGCCGAGATTCACGGCCTCGTCGAGCGCGAGGACTACACCGTCGAGCGCGTGTCGTTCGCCAGCCGACCCGGCCTGTATGTGACGGGCAGCCTGTATCGGCCCCGCCACGTCGATGGCCCGCGGCCGGCGATCCTCTGCCCGCATGGCCACTGGCAGAACGGCCGGTTCTACGACGCCGGGCAGGACGCCGCACAGAAGGAGATCGACAGCGGCGCGGAATCGTTCCTGTCCGGAGCCCGCTACCCGCTGCAGGCCCGGATGGTGCAGCTCGCGAAACTCGGCTGCGTCGTGTTCCACTACGACATGCTGGGCGTCGCCGATCACCAGGCGTTTGGACACAGCGGCGGCTTCAACGACGCCCAGGCCGAGCTGTGGCTGGAGAACCGGCTGGGCCTGCAGACCTGGAATTCGATCCGCGCGCTGGATTTCGTCAGCGGCCTGCCGGATGTCGACCCCGAGCGAATCGGCGTCACCGGCGCCAGCGGCGGCGGCACGCAGACGTTCCTGCTGTGCGCGCTCGACAGCCGTCCGAAGGTCGCCTTTCCGGCCGTGATGGTGTCCGCCGCCATGCAGGGGGGCTGCCAGTGCGAGAACGCCAGCTACCTGCGGCTGGGTACGAACAACGTCGCCTTCGCCGCGCTGATGGCGCCCCGCCCGCAGGCGCTGTCCGGCGCGAACGACTGGACGATCGACATCGAGACCAAGGGGCTTCCCGAACTGAAGACGGTCTACGGTTTCTACGGCCAGGCGGACCTTGTGGAGGCCAAGTGCTTTCCGCAGTTCGGCCACAACTACAACGAAGTCGCCCGTGAGATGATGTACGCCTGGATGGCGCGGCACCTGGGGCTGGAAGGTCCGCTTGAGCAGGTCGATTTCGTGCCCCTGTCCCGCGCGGAACTGGCGGTGTACGGCGAAGGCCATCCCCGTCCTGACGAAGAATGGGGCATCGAGCGGCTGCGCGAGGACCTGACTCGCGAGGCCCGCGAACGGTTCGCGTCGCTGATTCCGAAAGCGGCCGGGGACGTCGCAAAGTATCGCGAAGTCGTCGGCGGAGCGGCGGCCGTCATGCTGGACAGCGGCCTGCCGTCGGTCGTCAACAACGTGCCGGAGTCGGAGGAACCCCGTGACGGCTACAAGCTGATCCGCGCTCGCGTCGGTCGTCCCGGCGAGGAGATTCTGACGGTCGCCTTCGCCCCGGAGGAGAACTTCAACGGCGAGATCGTGTTGTGGTTCGACGGCCGCGGTAAGGCCTGCCTGTTCGATGAGTCCGGGCAGCCGACCTCCGTGATCCGCGACCTGCTGGGAGACGGGTACGCCGTCGCCTCGGGGGACCTGTTCCTGACGGGCGAATACGTCTCCGGCGACGCGCCGGCCGCGTATCCCGTCGACGAGACGTTCGCCGGCTACACGTTCGGCTTCAACGCGCCGCTGATTTCTCAGCGGGTGCGGGACATCCTGACGCTGGTCGCCGCCGTGCGGCAGCACGTGCCGACGGTCCATCTCGTCGGCACGGGGGACGCCGGCCTGTGGGTGCTGTTGGCGAGATCGGCGAGCGCTGAGGTCGGCGAGAGCGTGACGGCCGATCTGCGGGGCTTCCGGTTCGCGAATGTTCAGGACACAAAGGACCCGAATCTGCTGCCGGGCGCGCTGCGGTATGGCGACGTGGATGGGCTGGCGGCGCTGGCAGTCGGCGGCCGGTTGGCGATTTATGGGGCCGCGGGGGACTGGCCGGCGACGCGTGCCATGGCCGACGCGACCGAGAAGAAAGTTCGCATCCGCGAACAGCCGCTGGACGCGGTGGAGATCAGCGTCCTGTTTGAGCGGGATTAGCCGCACGAGCCGGGACGAGCCGGACGGGTCAGCGACGGATTGACGTGACGAGCCACAACGAGCGAAGGTTTGATTGACGAGCGACGGCAACCACCGACGACCATCATCAACGAAACTCCGCACATCCCACGGTGCATCCTTGGGCGAACCGCTCGCCTGTTTCCTGACTTGGACGACGTACGGCACGTGGCTTCACGGCCGTGCGCCGGGCTCGGTCGATCGCCAACATAACACGGTCGGCTCCGATCCGAGTTCATTCCAGTCAACCCTTGTCGCCGTCGCTGACGCTTTTCCTCATCCGGAACCAGCACCCTCTGCAACACCCCCATCCTGCAGGGCGGGTGAAGCCTGCGTAGGCCCACCGTCCGATGCGACAGCGCATCGGTCTTCGCGGAGGCGCTTGCACTGGCAGATCTCCGGTGTCGATCCGCCCCGATACTTGTGGACGCCAGAGCAGGAGGAATTGCCCAATGACTCCCCGTTTTCACTATTACGACGGGTCTCCGGTCAGGATTGGAGACCGCATCTACACCGGAAATGTCAGCAATGGAAAGGCCGTTGAAGGCGTCGTGGAGCTGATCATCTCGCCGGGATCCGAGGACGCGGACGCCTATTCCTGCCCCGAGGGGGGAATCCTCATTTGCGAGCAATGGGGAGACAATCAAAGCCTTCTGTTAATGACCCCTCCCGACGGCATCGAGTGGGAAGACCTTGTGCTAATTGAGCGATCGCCACAGCCCGGAAACTGACATGCTTTACGCAGCCTGTAGGGTGGGTCAAGCCTGCGTAGGCCCACCGTCCGATGCGGCAGCGCATTGGTCTTGGCGGGGACGCGATCACTGGTGGATCTCCTGCGTCGATCCACCCTACGACACTGTTTCGCCGTCGCTGATCACCAGCTTGTGACATTCGATCCACGTCGGCGGCTCGCACTTTTCGGCCAGCCTGCGGATCACCGGCTCTGGAACGGGTGTGCCACGAGACCTGTTTTGACGGAGCAGGGCCTCGAACGTTGGTTCAAGGTAGACGATCTCAATGCAGGCGTTGTAGTCGGCGAACAGGTCGAGCCAGCGGCCGCGAGTCTGTCGCATCGTGTTGGTGGCATTGAAGGCGAACGAGGTTTCTGACCGCAGGCGCTCCCGACAGCGTTCCTGGGCCTCCTGCGCCACTCGTCCCTGATTGTCGGTTGGGTCAACGCCGAATTCGCCTCGAATGTCGTCCAGCGAGACGACCGGAAGGTCGGCACGGTTTCTGGACAACCATGTGTCCTTGCCGCTGCCCGGAAGTCCGGCCATCAACGTCACGGTGCAGGAAAACTGCTCGTGGGGGACGTAGTGCAGGTTCGGCGCCCGCTGCCGAAAGAACGTGAAGCGAGCATGGTTGGTGGCGAATGGATACGGCTGATCGTAGCAGCCAGCTTCTTCGGCCATGAGCTTCCAGAAGTGCAGGTTCTCCTCGGGCCGGGTCATCGAGTCGGTGTCCCGGCCACGGGCGTCCGCCAGAGCGAACAGGTAGAGGAGCCGGTTGCTGACCAGCCACGAGATGCGGACCACTTCGTGCGTCGGCTGATCCCGTTCGAGCAGGAAGGCCGGTCGTCCGTGACAACGGACCATCCGGGCGATCTCCTCCCGGGCCGCCAGATCGCACTCCAGATCACGCAGGACCGCACGGGCGATGTGTTCCCCTTTGACGGCGTGCTGGGGAGAGCGGACTCGGCCCGTCTCAGGATCAATCTCGGTCGTCAGCGGCTTGGCGACATCGTGGAACAGAGCGGTGAAGATCAGGACGGTCTGCTCGTGAGGCGTAAGAGACGGCCACTCATTCAACTCGAGCAGTTGTCCGAGTACCAGCTTGGTGTGGGTCCAGACATCGCCTTCCGAATGCCATTCGGCATCCTGTGCGCAGTCCGCCATCGCCTGGCTCCACGGCTGCGTTTCGGCCCATGCCATGATGTCGTCGAGCGATGCCTGCTTGAGTTGCTCCCAGTTCATGACCAGATATCCACGCCGTCCGCCAGCAGATTGGGCGCCAGCTGTTGATGCTGCCAGTGCGTGCTTTGCTTGATCTTCTCGACGAACTCCGGTCGCACGAACTTCGCCCGTCCGGTGACAACGCCGTCCTCTTCCGTCCGCAGGTAGAGACCTTCCATCAGGTTATCGGGACGCTTCGTGAACGGGTTCTCGAAGTGGCTGTTGAACTGCGATGGTCCGATCAGGTTTTCAAGGTCATCACGATTCACCGTGCCCGCATGAACCACCGGAACCGTCTGGATCCCCATGCCTTCGAGCAGCGACAGCCGACGTTCCAGATCGAGGAAGGCTGCCTGCTCCTTGTCGTAGATGTCGAACTCGAAGAAGTAGTGCGTCAGCTTCCGGTAATGGATCGAGTGCCGGGCGTAAACCCATTCGCCGAACAGGATGAAGCGGTTCTGCAACTGCTCCTCCAGCGCATGCCGCTTCACCGCCGCCCACTGTTTGAACAGGTCGTACTGCGGGTGCATCCCCTCGGTGACGAGATGGCCCCGGCATTGCAGGACCATCTCACCGGAATCCGAGAAGTGGATGCCGACGTTCGTGCCATCGATCTTTTCCTCGACGATCAGCGACTCGTTGGCTATGAACGCCTTCGACTCTGCCTCGCCGAGATGCTTGTCGTCGTCCGTCCCCTTCGACCCAAACAGATGGGGCGTGCGGGGGTACTTGATGAATTCGCCGTGGGAAGTCCCCATCGTCAGGCTCCCGCTTCTGCCAGTTCGAAAGTCTGTCGGGCGGGTCAAGCCAGAGCAGGCCCGCCTTGCCGATTCCACAGCGCCTTAGTCTTCGCGGAGGCGCTTGCACTGGTGGATCTCCTGCGTCGGTCCGCCGTCCGACTGACGCTTCTCGTGAAGCTGAGCGGGCTCACTTCGCAGCGAATCCGAATTGGCAGCCTCCCCCGCCCAGCAACTGCAGATTCAACGACCCGCCGCGAAACAGCATTTCGTCCAGCGCCATGTCCACATCGATCTCAGAGACTTCGCCGGCGCCATCGTTCTCCAGATGAAACTGCACGATCCGGCGCATCAGCTCCTTGATGAACGCCGCGCTGACGCCCTCTGTCCGGCGGGCGATCTCCGCGAGCAGCGCCTCGGCGATCGTCAACTGCTCGCCGTACAGGCGAATCAGACGCAGGCGACCCTCCTCATCCGGCAGCGGAAACTCGATGGCCTGGTCGATGCGACCCGGTCGCGACGCCAGCGCCGCCTCCAGCGCCTCCGGACGATTCGTCGTCAGCAGAAACAGAATCTCCGCGTCCGGACGCAGACCGTCCATCTCATTCAGCAGCTTGTTCAGCAACACCTCTTCGCAGGCGGAGCTCATGCTGCTGCGGTCCCGCGCGATGAGATCGACGTCCTCAATCACGATCACGCTCGGCTGCAGCAGCCGCGCCAGCGTCATGTACTCGTCCAGCAGGGCGACCTGCTCCGCGGAGATCAGCAGCGTCGTGTGGCCCGGAAGTTCCCGCGCCAGGAAGTGAATCGTGTGCGTCTTGCCGGTGCCGGGAGGGCCGTAGAACAACAGGCCTTTGCGGGTCGATTGCCCGTATTCGCCGAGCCGTTTCCGCTGTTGAACGAACCGAATGACGTTTCGCTCCAGCAGCTCCAGCGTGGCCTCCGGCAGGATGATCTGATCGCGCTCGACGAGGCGCAGTTTGTGGACTCGGATGCCGCTGGATTCGCCGGAATAGGAATGGTCTGAAAGCTCCAGCGACAGAATCTTCCCGCGGTAGGAGGCGCAGTCCTCGACCAGTTGCTCAACTCGCCGAAACAGCTCCTGCGACGCCCGCAGTCCCGCATCCGTTCCCTGCACGGCCACCTGCACCTGCATGCCGGTGACCTGCCCATACTTCCCCGCCGGCACCAGCAGAACGGCCAGCCGGACGCCCTCCCGCTCCATCAGCCACAGTCCCTGCTTCAACACGCGAATCGGCTCATCGTCGCCAATGTCCAGCTCCTCGTACTCCGGCGGAACCGCCAGCATCGGACTGTGCTGACTGTGGATGAAGCCGTCGGAAAAACTGAGACTCTGATGCGAGTATTCCCGGCGCACGCCGAAGAACTGCAGGATGTCGCACTGCTCGCCAAAGCACGCGTTGACCGCCCGCTGCAGATCAGCACGGACCCGGTACGGAAACGACCGCTCCGACACCGCCAGTTGGTCGCAGGGCGACTCGCCGAAGTGCCGCTTCAACATGTCCGCCACGGACATTTCGCGTGGTTGCCTTCGCCAGCGCTTCCAGAATGCCAGGCCGCCGACGCACGCAGCGCCGATCGCCAGCCCCAGTAAAACCCAACCAAGTTCCCGCATTGCCCGAACCCTTCAACGGAATTGGAACATCGCAGTCCGCCGTCCCCCCATCATGCAGCGGCCGCGCGTTTCACGATAGTCGGCATGGCTTCGGGACACGCCAGCCGGATTCCGGTTCGCCACTCCGCGAACCCGTGTAAGGATTCGGCCGTGAAATCGACCGAGCCGGCTCGATGCGGAACTCGCGGAGCAGCGCGACCTCCAGTCACACAGTCAGTAGGGTGGGTCAAGCCTGCGCGGACCCACCTTGCCGATGCGACAGCGAATCGGTCTTCGCGAGGACGCGATCACTGGTGGATCACCTGCGTCGATCCACCCTACGACACTTGCCTACGACACTTGAGGGATCGACGCAACGAGCCCGAGCCGCGGTGGATCTCCTGCGTCGACCCACCGTGCGACTTGCTGCGGCATGCCTGGCGTCAAGTGCACCCGGCGCATCCCCCTCCGCCACCGCCACCGCCGCAGCCGCCGCCGCAACCCGCCGCGCCGCACCCGGACGAAGTCACGGCATCGACGGTGATCCGACCGGAATTCCATGCTTCCTTGAGATCGGCCTGAGTCCGGCCATACAGCGCGTCAGGTCCGAACAATGCCGCCGCAACCATCACGGCCTGCGGACTGGCTCCATCCGAGCCCAGATCCATTTTGGAAACGTTGCAGCGCGCCCGCATCGACCGCAGCAGTTTGTCCCCGGACTGCGTCCGCCAGGGCCTCCTCAAGAATGCGATCATCAATCCCAACAGGCACAAACAGGCGACCGCCAGAATCCCCATCGGTCGCTCCCGGGCGATTGCCACGCAGAGCTTAGCGACCCCGATGGCCAGCATCACTGCGAGCAGTCCGGCGCCGCCCCAGCGCCCGACTCGCGCCGATCCATGATCCACCAGCCAGCCGGCCTCGCACAACCGGTCCACAATCCGGCTGGTCTCTTCGCTGCCAGCCCTTCTTAGTTGAGACAGCGTGGCGGGCTCGTTCGAGGCCGCCGAATGAATTGCACGAACCAACGGCTGGATGTCGTCGTCGCACCTTTTGCGGCCGGGCACGAAGCGGACACGCAGATGTGCAATCCCAAACCACCGTCGAAATCCGTCGGCGGAGGTGGAACTCAGCAGTCCCTCTTCCAGCATTCCCGCGACCGTAACATACACGCTCGCCGCCGGGCCGAACGCAAGGCAGGCGATCTCCGCGGGAGACAGCTTTGTCCGGGAACCGGAGGCGTCGATGTTCCGGCCCAGACGTCGCAACGTCCATGCCGCCAGGATCGACAGCAGCACGAGCGGCAGAAAGAACTTCAGAAACTCAAGACCTGACAGGTCGAACGGCCCAAATCCCAGGACCAGCAGCGGAATGAACGCCAGCCCCAACGCCACTTTTGATGTTCCGCGGCGCGGCCACCACCGGGGACGCTTCAGGATCCAGCAGTCCTTCAACTCGACGTTCCGCGTCCTCGAATGCGGATCGAAGCGTTCATAGGCCGCCGGCCAGATTTCCGTCGGCGGCCGCATTCCAAACTCCTCCTGATACCGCTCCCGCGTGCGCTCATACATGTCCCAGTGGCGTTCCGCTTCCTGCGGCCCGCCCGCCGTGGGACGATGGTGCAGCGGACGATGCAGCACGCCGGCGCACAAGGCACGCCAGTAGCTATGCGAATAGACCAGGTGCAGATGCCAGGCCTGGTCGACGGCCTCTGACGGACAGGTTGAGGGTTCCTGCGCGGCGAGCAGCAGGAAACGGCGGTACTCTTCCAGCACGCGCGTTGTGAATTCCCGCGACCAGCCCTGCTCCGCCGCCAGCCTTCTCGAGAATCCGGGGGACAGATCAGGATCGTCAAATTGAAATGCCGCCAACCGATCCCGCAGCGAAGACGTCTCGACAGTTGCGGCCGTGCGCATGGTCCCTCCCGCTGAAGCGACAAGCGTCATCCGCAGGTTCTACCATCGGAACGCGAGTTCCCGCCATTCGGATCAAGCGGCCCGGCGAGTTTCATGCGCGATTCCAGTCAGTCCGATGCGGCAGCGCATTGGTCTTGGCGGGGACGCGATCACTGGTGGATCTCCTGCGTCGATCCACCCTACGACACTGCCGAAAGTCAGTAGGGTGGGTCAAGCCTGCGCGGACCCACCTTGCCGATGCGACAGCGAATCGGTCTTCGCGAGGACGCGATCACTGGTGGATCTCCTGCGTCGATCCACCCTACGACACTTGAGGGATCGACGCAACGAGCCCGAGCCGCGGTGGATTTCCTGCGTCGCCCTACCCTGCGACTTGCAAATTCACAATTCGTCGCGGCGGAACTTCTGAAACGCCTCCAGTTGCCGCAGCAGGAGCGCATCGCCAATTGTCACCCCCTGGCGGAGCTCGTCCGGCGTTTTCCCCCAATAGAAGCCGATCCAGCCCGCGGCATGCGCCCTGGACCCCCGCAGGAACTCCTCGAACTCGGCCAGCGAACATTTCAGCGGAAACGTCTCTTCAATGACGACCGGTTTCCCCGCCTCGGCGAACGCCGCCAGCGTCTCCAGCGCCTCCGTCACCTGCCCCGCCTCCGGGTACAGGTGCACGCACAGGAAATCCAAGTCCCCCGCTATGGCTGACGGAACGAACCCCGACGTCAGCCCCGGACGATCGAGGCTCCAGTCGACCAGCCCGACGGTGATCAGCGCCTCGGAATCGTGGCGCCGGATCGCGGCCGACAGATGCCGGATCCAGGCCTGCGCGACATCCGGACGCGGCCGCCCCGCGCTGTCCAGGCTGATGAACTGCACGAAGTGCTTGCCTGCGAACGCCGGCCCCAGCCACTCCCCGGCCTGCCGCTGTCCGCCGGGAACGACGGGCTCGTTCATCAGGTCGTAGCAGAACACGGCCCCGCGGCCGCGGCAGGTTGCAGCGACCGCCTCCCAGAACGCCGCCTGCGCGTCCCACCGCTCCCGTTCGGTCAACGCGTCGTACCAGTCCGGCACGTCCGCCTTGTGGTAGCAGCCCAGTCCAGTGAGATCGAGCCGCAGTCCGCAGCGGTCCGCCAGCGTCAGCAGTTTCGCGAGCTGATCCAGCGACGCCTGACGCGGCTCGGACGGACCGGCCATGAACCGTCCCAACTGCAGGTGAATCCGCACGACGGAAGCCCCCAGGTCGGCCAGCTCCTGAAAATCCTGTTCGACCTTGTCCCACTCTTCGATCCAGTAGTCTTCGAGCAGCCGGCCGGCCTCGTCGTGGTCGTAGTTGAATCCGAGCGGCACGAACGGCTGACCGGATGCGCCGTCGACGAAGCCGCGGCCGTTCTCAGCAACTCCGATCCGGGTCAGTTCCTCAGCGTGGAGCGCCGCGAACGGCAGCGCCAGCGCCAGGGCGAGCGCGGCGGACAGAGTGCGATGCGGGCGTCGCAACATGGCTCGAATCTCCGGGAAACGGGGGGATTTCGGGTGCGTCGAAGGCGGCCCGCGACCGTGGTAGGATGCCGCTTTTCCAGGGAGGAATCATGCCGGATTCGCGACCGTTCGTTCACCTGCACTGCCACACGCACTACAGCCTGCTGGACGGAGCGACGAAGATCCCCGATCTCGTCAGGCAGGTGAAGTCGCTGGGAATGAACGCCTGCGCGATCACGGATCACGGCAACCTGTACGGGGCGCTGGAATTCTACCAGAAGTGCCGGGACGCCGGGCTGAATCCGATCGTCGGGTACGAGGCGTACATCGCGCCGGGCAGCCGCCGGGACCGCAGCGCGACGCGGATGAAGGACGCGTCGTTTCACTTGACGCTGCTGGCGCAGAACGTCACGGGCTTCAAGAACCTGATGAAGATGGCGTCGTCGGCGTACCTCGAGGGGTACCATTACCGGCCGCGCATCGACAAGGAACTGCTGGCGGCGCATCACGAGGGGGTGATCTGCCTGTCGGGCTGCGCCTCGAGCGAGCTGTCGCGGAGCCTGTTGGCGGAGGACCGCGACAAGGCGGAAAAGCTGGTGCAGTGGTACGTCGAGCTGTTCGGCGACCGGTTCTACATGGAGATCCAGGACGCGGGGGTGGAGATCCAGCAGAGCTGCGCGGAGGCGACGATCGACCTGGCGAACCGGATGGGTCTGCCGCTGGTCGCGACCAACGACGCGCACTACCTGTGCCAGACCGACTCTTCGATGCACGACGTGCTGCTGTGCGTGAATACGAAGTCGCTGGTGACCGACACGAACCGGATGAAGATGACGACGGACCAGTTGTTCGTTCGTTCGCCGGAGCAGATGTATGACGCGTTTCCGCGGAACGCGGAGGCGGTGGCCCGGTCGCAGGAGATCGCCGACCGCTGCGACCTGCAGCTGGATCTGAAGACGCGGCACTTCCCGGTGTTCGCCCCGCCGCCGGGGAAAACGGATGTCGAATACCTCCGCGAAGTCGCCATGGAAGGGCTGGCCTGGCGGTATGGCGATGCCCCGGAGTCGAAGTTTGTGGATCGGCTGAACTTCGAGCTGGGCGTCATCGAGCGGATGGGCTTTGCGAGCTACTTCCTGATCGTGTGGGACTTCGCGCGGTTCGCGCGCGACAAGGGCATCCCCTGTTCGGCGAGAGGCTCGGCCTGCGGGGCGATCGTGGCGTACGTGCTGGGGCTCAGCGACGTCTGCCCGATCGAGTACGACCTGCTGTTCGAGCGGTTTCTGGACCCGAACCGCAGCGAGGCGCCCGACATCGACATCGACTTCTGCCAGGACCGGCGGGAACTGGTGATTCAGTACGTCAAGGAGAAATACGGCTACGAGAACGTTGCGCAAATCGGAACCTTCGGCACGCTGAAGGCCAAAGCGGCGGTGCGGGACGTGTGCCGGGCCCTGGGAGTGGATCTGAAGCGGGCGGACGCCATCGCCAAGATGGTTCCGGACGAGCTGAACATCAAACTCAAGGACGCGCTCGAGAAGAGCCCGGACCTCAAAGGGGAGTACCAGCGGGACTCGCAGATCAAGGACGTGATCGACTTCGCGATGGCCATCGAAGGCCTGGCGAAGAGCGCGGGGACGCATGCCGCGGGCGTCGTCATCGCCGACCAGCCGCTGGATGAATACGTCCCGCTGCAGAAGCTGCCCGGCAAGGAGGACGTCCTGACGCAGTGGACGGACGTCGAGAAGGCGGGCCTGCTGAAGATGGACTTTCTGGGTCTGCGGAACCTGACGATCCTCGACAAGGCTGTGCAGAACGTCAAGAAGCATCGCGGCATCGACATCGTGCCGAAGGACCTGCCGCTGGACGATGCGGAAACGTTCGCCCTGCTGCAGCGGGGCGAGACGAAGGGCATTTTTCAGCTGGAATCCGGCGGGATGCGGGACCTGCTGACGAAGATGAAGCCGGACAAGTTCGCGGACATCATTGCGACGTCGGCGCTGTACCGTCCCGGCCCTCTCGAAGGGGGCATGGTGATGACGTACGTGAACTGCAAGCACGGCCGGGAGCCGATTCCGACCGTGCATCCCATTGTGGACGCCGTCCTGGCCGAGACCTACGGGGTCATGGTCTACCAGGAACAGGTGATGCGGATCCTGAACCGGCTGGGGGGGATCGAGCTGGCCAGCGCGTACAAATGCATCAAGGCCATCTCGAAGAAGAAGCTGGCGGAGATCGCCAAGTACCGCGAGGACTTCCTGACGGGCGCCGGGGCCAACGGCATGCCCAGGGCGCAGGCCGAAGAGCTGTTCGGCCTGATCGAGAAGTTCGCGGGCTACGGATTCAATAAGTGCCTGGCAGGGGACGCGGTGATCGCGGATGCCGTCAGCGGCGAACGCACGACCATCGAGGATCTCTATCGCCGCCGTCGGCCGTTCATCGTCGAATCACTCGGCGACGACGGTCGCCTGCAGCCGCGGCGGGTCGAGGACATCGTCTACAACGGCGATCGCCCGACGTTCACGCTGAGAACCCGACTCGGGCGTCGAATCACGGCCACCGACAATCACCCGTTCCGCACGTTCGACGGCTGGACGAACCTGGGCGATCTCCAGCCCGGCGACCGAATCGCCGCGCCCCGGCGCGTGCGGACGGCGTCTCCCGCGGCCTGGAACGAGCACGAAGTCATTGTGCTGGCCGGGCTGTTGTCGGAAGGGAACACCTGCCATCCGACCTGCCTGTACTTCACCAACAACTCCAGGGCGCTGGTGGACGATTTCGTACGGGCGGCGTCGAAGTTTCCGGCGACTGTCGCGCGGATCGACCGGCGGACCGACGGCCGGCGGATGGAAGTCTGCCTGAGCACGAGGGTCGACCGGAGGTTCCGTCCGGGACAGAAACCCTGGAATGCCGCGACGGGCGCGCTGAAGACGGCCGCCCCGCCGCGCTCAGGCGCATTTCTATGGGCGCAGAAACTCAATCTGCTGGGCCTGCGGGCCACAGAGAAACGCGTCCCGGCGGGCGTGTTCCAACTTCCCGACGATCAGGTCGCATTGTTTCTGGGGCGCCTCTGGTCAGGCGACGGATTCCTCGGCGCGGCCGGACAGACGCCGTTCTACGCGACGTCCTCCGAGTGCCTTGCCGCGGATGTTCAGGACCTGTTGCTGCGGCTGGGCATCGTCAGCCGTGTGCACGCCAAGCAGTTTCGATACCGGCATCGCGGGCACGAACAGTTTCGGCAGGGCTACACGGTCCACCTGCTGGGCGATGAGTCGCTGGCCTCGTTCGTGTCGCGGGTGCTGCCGCACGTCGTGGGGCGGGACCCGCAGGTGCGGGGTCTGCTGGCCGCGCGGGCGGCGCTGCAGGGGGTGGCCCGGGCGTCGAGCGACACGATTCCGGCCGGGGTGCGCGCGATCGTCGACGCGGAGCGGCGGGCCGCCGGGCTTGGCTGGCGCGAGCTGCAGGCGGAATCGGGCGTGTGCGTCAAGGAGCTGGCAGGCCGCGGCTCGCCGGGGAAGCGCGGGTTTCGACGCTCGACGATTCTGAAGCTGGCGGCCTATTTCGAATCACGGCCGTTGCGGGAGATCGCGGAGTCGGATGTGTACTGGGACACCGTCGTGGCCATCGAGCCCGCGGGGGAGCAGGCGACATACGATCTGACCGTCGAGACGGATCACAACTTCATCGCCAGCGGGCTGATCGTTCACAACTCTCACAGCACGGCCTACGGCGCCATCGCCTACCAGACGGCCTACCTCAAGGCGCACTACCCGACCGAGTTCATGGCGGCGCTGTTGTCCTGCGGCATGGAGTCCAGCGAGCGGATCGCGGAACACACCGACGATGCGCGGCGCATGGCCATTGAAGTCCTGCCCCCGGACGTCAACCGCAGCGACGTGGAATTCACCGTGTTCGAAGGCCCGGTCGAACCGCCCGCCACGACCGCGGGGAAGCCGGCGAAGAAATCGAAAGCTGCCCGCGCGGCTGAGGAGAGCGGTCCCGTGAACACGCCTGAGGCCCCGCAGGTCCGCGGCCGCATCGCTTTCGGGCTGAGCGCGATCCGCGGAGGCAGCGCGGTGTGCATGCGGGCCCTCGTCGACGAACGCATCGCCAACGGTCCGTTTCAGAACGTGTTCGACCTCGCTGAGCGCATCGATCCGAAAATCCTGTCCAAGGGCAACCTCGAAATCCTCATCAAGGCCGGCGCCCTCGATTGCTTCGCCGCCCATGGCTCCCGCGCCCAGCACCTCGCCGCCGTCGATCGGGCCATCCAGTCCGCGACCTCCAAGCAGCGGGACAAGGCCCGCGGGCAGAAATCGCTGTTCGGCGGCGACGACTCCCCCGCGGCCGGATCGGACGCCCCGCTGGATGTCAGTCTCCCCCCCGCTGATGAATGGACGCACGGACAGAAGCTGGCCTTCGAAAAGGAAGTCCTCGGGTTCTACATGACGTCGCACCCGCTGACCGAGTTCGCGGAGCAGCTGCGACAGTTCACCTCGCAGAAGGTCAACCAGTTGCGCGACCTGGGAGACGGCAAGGAAGTGCTGGTCGGCGGCATGATCTCGTCTGTGAAACTGGCGACGACCAAGCAGCCCAGCCGCAACGGCAACAGCCGCTACGCGAACTTCGACCTGGAAGACCCGACGGGCATCGTGCGGTGCATCGCCTGGCCGGACGACTATTCCCGACAGGGGGAGCTGATCCGGCCCGAGTCGGTGGTGTTGGTGAAAGGCCGCATCGACGCCCGCGGCCGCGAGCCGAACCTGATCGCCAACAAGATCTTCACGATGGCCGAGGCCGAAAAGGAATTCACGAAGCAGCTGATCGTCAAGTTCCGTCGCGGCTACCACACCGAGCTGGACCTGCGGCGGACCCGGGACGTGCTGGCGCGGCATCCGGGCAAAACGCCTGTCGTGCTGTTCGTGGACACCTGGGACGAATCGAAGTCCCAAGGCAATGGGAATGGCAACGGAAACGGGGCTTCCCATAGCGATGGGAACGGAAACGGCGCGCATGCGAACACGCCCGCCAATGGCCGCGCGGACTCGTCGGCTCGGATTCCCTTGCGAGCGATTCTATCCGTGCCGCTGACGGTCACCTGCTCGCCGGAATTGCGTCAGGAGTTGACGGATTCGCTGGGAGCGCAGGGGTTTCGCTTCCTGGCGAGCGGCGACGCCTGAACTGTCAGGATCGCTCGCCCCGGCACGCCCATTGCACGGAATTCGGACGTGTCGACGCTGCGGATTCGCCCCATCGACCGTCCGCAACCGCCCCGGGAATCGATTTTCATGCACGCCCGCACGTTCGCCCTGGTCCCTGCCGCCGGCCACAGCCGTCGAATGGGCCGACAGAAGCTGCTCCTCCCCGCGGGCGAGGGTCGCACGGTCATCCGCGCGCTGCTCGATTCGCTGCACGGCGTCGTCGCCGAAACCTGGGTGCTCGTCCGCGCCGACGATGTTGAACTGCAGCGGGAACTCCAGGCGAGCGATGCCCGCGTCGTCGCTGCCGAGGACAATCCGCCGGAAATGCGGGACAGCGTCGAGCGGCTGCTGCGGGAGATTGAACGCGAATCAGCGCCGACGTCCGAGGATGCCTGGCTGCTGATTCCGGCGGACCATCCGGTGCTGAACCGGGAGACGTTGCTGGCGCTGCTGCGCGAACAGGAGTCGCGTCCGGAGGCGATCCACGTGCCGACGCACCACGGGCGGCGTGGCCATCCGACGCTGTTCCCCTGGGGGCTGGCCGCGGAAGTCTTCACGCTTCCCGAGGGAGAGGGGGTGAACGCGCTGCTGCGGCGGCCGGCGATCAGTCTCTGCGAGCACGCCGTCGACGATCCGGCGGTCCTGTGGGACCTCGACACGCCGGAGGACTACGAGCGGCTGCTGCAGCAGGCGTCGCTGTCGAATCTGTCTCCGCGGAGTTGACGGTCGGGCCGGTCGTTCCGGGAGCGCGACGAATGGTGGAGCTTTGCGCCCGGTTGCCGATACGAGAGAGTGGGTGTGGGCGGAGTCTGGCGATTGCGCGGCGGAAGCTGCCGATCGCGGCCGCGAGCCTGCGGATGCGCGGACCCGGACCGGTCGTGCCGGTCATGCCGCCCGCGTCCGCTCGCAGGCTGCCGGCGATCCAACCAACGGCATCCCGCGCAGCCGCCCCGTCGCGGCGAGGCGAACCATGGCGCTGATCGAACTCACCAACATCCGCAAGTCGTACGATCTCGGCGAAGTCAAGGTCGATGCGTTGAAAGGCGTCTCATTGACCATCGAACGCGGCGAATCCGTCGCGCTGATAGGCCCCTCGGGCTCAGGCAAGTCGACGCTGATGAACACGCTGGGCTGCCTCGACCGGCCGACCAGCGGCAGCTACCTCCTGGATGGCGAAGAAGTCGTGACCATGTCGGCCGATCAGCGCGCGAACCTCCGCAACCGGCAGATCGGCTTCGTCTTCCAGAACTTCAACCTGCTGTCGCGAACGACGGCGGTGGAGAATGTCGAACTGCCCCTGACATACACGCGCGGCCTGTCGTTTCGCGAACGCCGGGAGCGCGCGTCGGAACTGCTCGGACGCGTGGGCCTGGGGGGCCGGCTGGGGCATCATCCCAGCCAGTTGTCCGGCGGACAGCAGCAGCGGGTGGCGATCGCCCGGGCGCTGTCGACGCAACCTTCGATCCTCATGGCCGACGAACCCACCGGCAACCTCGACACAAAAACCAGTCAGGAAATCATCGCCCTCTTCAAACAACTGAACGAGGACGAGCAGTTGACGGTCATCCTGGTGACGCACGACCTCAGCGTAGCCCGCGCCGCGCACCGCAAGATCGTGCTGATCGACGGCGAAATCGCCGCAGACACCCCGGACTTTCAGACGGCGCAGGCGGCGCTGGCCCGGCATGACGCCGAGATCGCCGCCGCCTCGGAGTGACGTTCTCAATCAAAGTCCAGTAAACGCATGGATGCGCGAAGCCACGTCCGCCGACCCCGGCGCCCTTTGAGGCGCTGCGCCGTCCGTTCGCGCCGAGCCGGAATCCTGGGCGCCGCTGCGCTGATGGCGGCCGTCGTCGCCGGCCCGCTCGTCGGACAAGAGGAGCCCCGCTGGATCTTCCCGGAGCAACGCCGGGTTGAGGTGCGTCCGCCCGAACGACTCCCCCACGCGGCGATCCCCTACTCCGCCCGGCCCCGGACCGTCAGCGATCAGCAGAACTCCGTCGAGGCCTGGCAGCTCTCGCTCGACGACGCCATCCGCGTCGCCCTCGCCAACGCCCGCGTAGTCCGCGTCCTCGCCGGCGTCACCGCCGTGTCCACCGGCAGCACGATCTACGACCCCGCCATCGCCAACACGACCATCGACGAGGCCCGCAGCCGGTTCGACCCGCTGCTGACCATCGACAACGTCTTCAATCGCGCGGAGACCCCGATCGGCGCGTTCGACCCCATCGATCCCGATCGGGCCGTCATTCGCGGGTTGCGGGACGATTCCTATCTGTTCTCGACCGGGGTGTCGCAGCAGAACGTCACCGGCGGAGTCGGCGCGCTGACGTTCAACAGCGCCACGTCCCGGCAGCGCCCCGGCGACTTCCCCCTCAACCCTCAGACGCGCAGCGACGTCGACCTCAGCTACACGCAGCCGCTGCTCAGCGGGCATGGCGTCGCGGCGAATCTCGCGCCGATCGTCATCGCCCGGATCAGCACCGAACGCTCTTTCTTCCAGTTCAAAGACAGCACGCAGGAACTCGTCCGCAGCGTCATCGAGGGGTATTGGAATCTGGTGTACGCGCGGACCGACCGCTGGGCACGGCAGCAGCAGGTGGAGCAGGCGCGCTTCGCCTTCGAGCGGGCGACGGCGCGGAAGCAGGCCGATCTCGCCGACTCGGCGGAAGTCGCCCAGACGCGCGTCGCCTACGCGAACTTCCGGGCCACGCTGATCGCCGCCGAGGCCAATGTCTTTGACCGCGAAGCCGCGCTGCGGAACGTCATGGGCCTGCCGCCCAACGACGAACGCGAACTCGTCCCGATCAGCCTGCCGCAGACCGATCGGTTCGGCGCCGACTGGGAGCAGCTGGTCCTGCTCGCCGAGGAACGCCGTCCGGACATCATCGAACTCAAACTGATCCTCGAGGCCGACCGCCAGCAACTGATCATCGCCCGCAATCAATCGCAGCCCCGGCTGGACGCCGTCGCCCGCTATCGCTGGAACGGGCTGGACGGCCTGATGCCGAACAACTCGCTGATTTCGACATCCGCGGGGGCCTACACCGACTGGACGCTGGGCGTGAATTTCTCGGTGCCGCTGGGGCTCCGTGCGGCGCGGGCCGGCGTCCGCCGCCAGGAGCTGCTGATCGCCCGCGACCAGGCGAACCTCAACCAGGGAGTGCATGCCGCCGTGCACGACCTGGCCACCGTGCTGCGCCAGCAGGCCAACGCCTTCGAGCAGTACCTTGCCTATCAGGAGACGCGCGGCGCGGCCAGCACGAACCTCGAACAGCAGTTTGCGGAATACCGCTCCGGCCGCGTGAACTTCATCCTCGTCGTGCAGGCCATCGCCGACTGGGGCAACGCCGTCAGCTCCGAGGCCCAGGCCCTGATGCAGTACAACATCTCGCTGGCCTCGCTGGAGCGCGAATCAGGAACGATCCTCGAGACGCACGGCATCACGTTCCTGGAGGAGCGATTCGGCGCTGTCGGCCCCAAGGCGATCTTCGGCGGACGTGTGGACCCGCACACCGAGTGCTATCCTGCCGCCGAGCGGCCCACCTCGAACTTCCCTCGGTACGCCGACGGCGAGCAGCCTTCCGAAGACTCCTTTGACCTCACCACGCCGTACAACCTCCGGTCCGATCCCGGGGCCACGCCCTGACGATCGAGACTGCGGCGGCGTCCGCCCGGGGGACGAGCACAGGCCGACAATACCCCATCCGCTGCTCGGCGCCTGCGTCCTGCCAGTCCTCGATCTCCTCGGAGGGCAGGTCGTTCACGGCATCGCGGGGCGCAGGCAAAACTACCGTCCGGTGGACAGCCAGCTCGCGCCCTCGGCGCGACCGTCCGCCATCGCGTCCGCATTCCGAATTCGCTTTGGCTTCCGCGAGGCCTACGTCGCGGATCTCGATGCGATCCAGGGCGGACCGCTTCAGCAGGGGGCGCTGGTTGACATCCAGCGCAGCGGACTCGACCTCTGGCTGGATGCGGGCGTCCGCGATGCCCGGGACGTTGAACGCTTGGCGGGCTTCCGTCCGGCACGGATCATCCTGGGGCTGGAATCGCTGGACCACCCCAACCGCCTCGCCGAGATCGCACGAACAGCGGACCTGGAACGGCTGGTGTTCAGCCTGGATCTTCGGGACGGTCGGGCGATGACGGAGGGGGACGGCTGGCCCGCCGAGCCCCTCGAGATTGCCGCTTTCGCATGGTCGCTGGGCCTGCGAACGATGATCGTGCTCGACGTCGCCGCGGTGGGGGTGTCCGGCGGCCTGTCGACTCTGCCGCTGTGTGCGGCGATCCGTGCCCGGCACACCGACGCGACGCTGATCACGGGGGGCGGAGTCCGTTCTGCCGCCGACCTCCGGAACGCGGCCGGATCCGGCGTCGATCGCGTGCTGGTCGCCTCCTGCCTGCACGAGGGATCATTGACGCCTGAGATGCTCGCAGCGCCGTTGTCCTGACGCGGGATTGGCCTGTGGAATTCCGCGAACGCAGTCGACGCGACGCATCCCGGGCGGACGCAACGTTGCTTGCGGTCAACGCGACGCGGGCGTCAAGAATTGCAGACAAAGCGCCAAGTCATTCCAGAGACAGGCATTGCGGAGCGGCGCTCACGACTGCTCCGGTCGCGTCTCACCCCGGCGCACGATTTGCCATTCGCTATTTGCGACGGCCGTCTTTCGGGACGGTCGGCCCGGGGCGGACTGGTCCCGGGCGGCAACAACCAGCGGACCTCGGAGAGACTCGGTGACAACGCTCGATGTCGTGGATATCGCAGTCATGGTGGCGCGGCACTCGCGCGGATCCCACGACGACCAGCGGCCCCTGCCACGACGCCCCCTGACGCTCACGCTGCGCGCCGTCGACCAACTCGATGGACTTTGGAAGCGCGCGCTGGCGCGTCCATCGGCGGCCATCGGCGACCCCCATCCCTACGCGAGCCGCGAGGCGCTCCTCGAAGAAATGCTCGTCAGCGAGCTGCTATTGCGAACCTGGACGGCCCACGTGCTGACGTCCCGGTGCGAAGCGACTCCCACACCCTCGCCGCGCCGCATCGGCTATTCCCTGACGACGGCCGTGCTGCATCACCGCCGCCGCATCCTGTTGACGCTGCTGCATGACGACCTGCCGGCGAATCTGCAGTTAAAGCTCGACCGGACCCGTCGGCTGATGGAGCGTTGGACGGACGTCCTGCTGGGCGCCTGGCCCGAATCGACAGCCATTTCGCTGCTGCGTTTTGACGATGAACGGTCCCGCGAGTTCGCGACGTTATGGTCGCTTCAATCCGGCGATCGCTGCGGCACGGAACCGGTGCTGCTGACGTCGCTGCGGGCTGCGGCTCCGGACGTGCTGATCGCCTGCCCGGAACGGGCCGAGGCGTTTCGCCAGTTGTTCAGCGCCCTCATGGCCTGCCGCGACTGGCGTCCCGCTCGCGTGGGCGGCGACGGCGCCGCCGCGACATCCCCGCCGCGCGTGCGGCGGCTGGAAAGTCTGCCCGACGCAGCGCTGTCGCGCATCTACGGCGAGCGCCCCCGCTCAAACTGAACGCGGCGGCCGGCATCGACCCGGTCGCGACGCAGGCGCTGACGATCGCAGCCCCTGCGCGTCGCCACTCAGTTGCCGAAGCCGACTCCGCCTCCGCCAAACATTCCGAAGCCGCCGCCGCCGCCGAAATTGCCGCCCCCCCAGCCGCCCGTATTGACGTGCTGGAAGTACATCCGCTGGGCCTGTTGAGACCACATGCCCTGCCCGTAGGCCGGAGCGATGACGACTCTCTGGTGCGCGTCAGTGTGGCCAAAGTCGCAGAGGATCTGCACGATGAGGTTGCGGCGGGCGAGGTCCAGTTCGGGATCCGCATTGTCGGGGCTGCGCTCGATGATCACCGGGAACGGCGCGCTGCGCATCCGCGCGGCGATCTCCAGGACGTGATCTTTGCCGTCGGACGTCAGCTCCGTGGTCTGGCCCACGAAATCGAGGTCGTGCATGACGAAGTCATACGCCTCGGCGTTCGTCTGCATCTCGTAGTACCAGGCCTCGTTGACCTTGCCGAGAGGCAACGTGTCCGGGATCGCGTTCGATCGGCGGTGCATCCAGCCGGTCAGGCACCACCCGCAGTTGCCCAGCCGGCCGCCGTGCCGGTGGCCGCAAGGCTGGCAGTCCTGCTGGCATCCGGGCTGACATGCCGGTTCGCATGCGGAGCCGCATTGACGCCCCACGTGCATGCAGCCGGACGTTCCGATCGCGCTGCCCAGCACGGCGCCCAGGCCCAGCTGTCGCCAGTGATTCCACATTCTGCACCTCAGGTCGAGTCACGTTGGCCGCCGGGGACGCGGCGGCTGAGTTCGATGGACAATGCCGCTCTGCGCGGAGCGGTTCAGCGGCGGACTCCGGTTCGCGTTCCCGACGGGCGCGGCACGCCCCGGACTCCGGAAGCCTGCTGGACGGACGGGGCGGCGGAGTGCCGGTAAGTTTGCGGTTCAGCGCCGCCGGGATACTGGTTCTGCGGCAGCGGGGCCGGCGCCGGCGTGGGGCCGTTCCCGTAGGGCGTGGGACCATATCCGGCGGGGGGCGGACCGTAGCCCGCGGGGGGCGGACCATACCCACCCTGCGGCGCGCCGTGGCCTCCCGGGGCAGGTCCATATCCGGCCGGCGGCGCGGCGCCATAGGGCTGCGACGCCGGGTTGCCGTACTGCGCCCCACCGTTCCCCGACCAGCCCCCCGCATTCGCCGGGCCATAGCCCTGCATGCCAGACAGGTCGTTCCGTCCGTAGCTCACCGCCGGCGCGGGGTTGAACACGTTGTAGCCAGCGTCCTCGGCGTAGGCCTGGCCGTGGCCGTAAGGCAGCAACTGGTAATGCCCCAGGTCCGGGTTGCCTTCCGTGCGATTGTATTTGCAGAAGTCGTAGCAGTCGGGATGCGTGACATGGAAGCCCGGCAGCGGCGGCTGCTGGTCCGCGTCGATGGCCCGGACGAGTTCCGGCGTCATCACGATCAGCAGCTCGTTCTCGTCTTCCGTGGCCCGCTTCGTATTGAACAGGTAACGCCCCACGATCGGCAGCTCTCCCAGCAGCGGGATCCGCGTCACTTCCGCCCGCTGCTGCCGCCCGTACAGGCCGCCCAGGACGATCGTCTGGCCTTCGCGAAGCTCAACCAGCGTCTGCACGCGCTTGACGTTCAGCCCCGGAATTCCGCCGACCGCCGTCCCCGCGTCGAGGTGGCTGAGTTCCGTCACGACCTGCAGCCGGAACAGATCGTTGTCGACCAGCGTGGGCGTGGCGATGACTGACGTGCCGTACCCGCGGAAGCTGGTCGTCGCGGCCGCTGCGCCTCCCATCCCGACAGTCGTCGGCACCGCGAACTCGCCTCCCGCCAGGAAGGCGGCCGGATTGCCGCTGAGCGTGACGAGCGCCGCGTCCTCGATGATCTTGCCCGTGCCGTTGGTCGTCAGCGCGTCGATCAGCACGGCCACGCGGCCGTTGTCGAACACGCCCGAGATCACGGGCGTCGAGGCCATTGTGCTGGAGACGACGTTCCGCGCGTCGCTGAAGATCACGCCCAGGTCGACCCCGTACCGCCGTAACTGCTCATGATTGAGCTGCGCGATCCGGACTCGGACCTTGACCATGAATTCGCCGGGGACCTGAAGTTCGTCCACGACGAACGAGTTCCAGAGGTTGTTCATGCCGGCGCCGGCGCCGCCGTTCATCGCGGGATCGCCGTAATACGCGGCCGGGTTGACCATATCGTCGCCGAACCCGCGGCCGGCGAACTCCAGATTCGCGACCTCGAGCCGGATCGTCTGCATGACCCGCGCGGCCTCCTCGGCATCCCGCGCCTGGCCGCGGACAATCACCCGGCGGCTCAGCGGAATCAGGTACACCTTGCTGTTCGGATACAGGATCTGCAGCTTGCGCTCGATCTTCCCGTAATCGATCCGCCGCTGGTCATCGAGGCTGGGATCATGGACGACCGTCAGCGCGTATTTCAGGGGCTCGGGATCGTTCTCGAACCACAGGAACAGGTCGGTGGTTCCCAGCCCCAGGCCCAGGATCGACAGCTCGGTCTCGCTGTACTGGACGACGTCGATGATGGCCGGGTCAGAGAACGTGATTCGCGAGATCCGCGCCCGCGTGCGGACCAGCTGGCTGCGATGATGGATCACCTGCAGCTTCTGATCGACCTGCGGCATCGCGGCGATGCGGGGGTCCAGCGCCTGCCGCGGATCGACGGGCTGATGGCTGACAGTCTGGATCGTCGCGGCGGCGGCCGGCGGTCCGCCCTGGGCGGAGTATCTGGCGGCCGCGGGCTGCCAGTGGGTCTGCGCAAAGGCTGACGATCCGGCAACGGCTGCGGCCGCTCCGGCGACGACGCAGGTCAATCGGCGGGCCAATGGCCGCAGGCGCCCAGCCCCGGGGGAGCGGCCGCCGTCCGTTCGGTCCGCACAGCCAAGCCGCCAGTGATTCTCGGTCGACATCCGATGTCGCTCCCTCCGTGGTCATTTCAAGGAGACGGCTCTCCTTCACGGTCGCAGGTCCCCGCGGCCGTTCGTTCCCGCATCGGTGCAGGCGATCCCTGCCTGCCAGCCAGCCCTCGTCGATACGACGGAACGTCCCGTGATTCAGACTATCGTCGGTCGCGGTGAAGCCGATTGACGCGAACACGCGGCCCGTTGCCCGTTGCGTCCCGCCCCGCTCGGCCGCGCACAAACAACCCGACCAGTCGGTTGCGTCGTCACAGCCGGCAGCGTCTTCGCGCGGCGTCGCGGATCACCACAGGATCGTGCGATTGATGCTCGCCGGGCCCGGCGTGTACCAGGGCCGCCGATCGTTGTAATAGGGATGCCGGACATGCCAGTCCCCGACCACCGGCCGCGCCGGACCGGGCGGCACATAGACGGCATCGGGCGTCCCCCACGGAAGCACGCCGGATGGCGGCACGAAGCCTTGAAGGCCCTGCCCGAACGCTGTCTTGCGGCAGGGACAATCCGCGGCCGGCACGGCGACGGGGGGCGAGGCGACCAGTCCGACGCCGGGAGGCGGCGACAACGCCGGCTGCGGTTCGACGTTCTCAATCACGCTGGGCCCGGCATGGGCGGGAGTTTCCGGCTCTGGCAGCGTGGGCGCCTGGAACGGCGCCGCATCGGCCTCCGCCGGATCGAGCGGCGGCTCGCCCGGACGTTCCTCCGCCAACAGCGCCGTGCTTCCCAGTCCCAGCATTCCCGCGCACAACAGAATTCGCATCCACATGGGCCGTTCTCCCGTCAATTTCCAATCGCCAGCGATCGAGAGACCGCTCGCGGGGCCTCGCCGACGCCGCCCCGTTCCGGGCGTACGTGCGCGAAGCGCCGATCGGTCGACGCTAGTCAGGCCTCCCGACGTCCCGCAGCCGCTAACACCCGCAGCGCCCGAAACATCCGCAACATCAGGCCGCATGTGCCGAATCTGCCGGTTGGACGACGGGAATCTGTCGCGGACCGACTCTCCCGGATTCGAAATAACGGTGACGCTCCGCCGCCCGCGGAGGGAGCGCACCGGCTTCGCCCCGAGGGGCGGCTTCCAGGGCAAGGAGACCCGAATCATGCGTGCAGGACTCGTCGCGGCCGTCATCGTCGCTGGCGGCGCGGACGCCCTCTCGGCGCAGGAGAACTACTACCCCGAGGCCTACGGACCGGCCTCGATGGGCGCCCAGGAGCAGCTCTACCCGTTCGACGACCAGGAGCCCTGGAAGCACGGCTACCGCCAGGTGATGCCCTACTACGGCGGCTGGCACTCCTTCCGGCCGTACAACTACCACCATGTTTTCGGGCAGACGCGGACGACGCAGAGCTTCGGCCTGTCGATGCCCTACTCGCAGCAGTTCTGGCATCGCTATCAGGCCGTCCCGGGAGGGGATGTCGCCCCGCTGTATCAGCCGCAGGTCGCGCCGCTGTACCAGCCGCAGCCGGTGTGGACGCCCCCGGCCTCGCCGATCGTGGCCGCACCCGCGTCGGGCGTGATCGAGTTGCCCTGGACGCCGAGTCCCGCGCCGGCAGCTGCGCCGAACAGCGTGCCGCTTCCGGCTCCGCTGACGCTTCCCGCCCCGGCGTACTGATTGTTGGAAAGGTCGCGATCCTCACGCTTCGTCGGGCTCATCGTGTCTTCCGTGGTTCCTGTTTCCGAGCCGCTGGCTGATGGTGCATCCGCCTCTTCCGTTCGGTCCGTGGTCCCCCCTGGACTCGTCGAACAGATTTGAGCCACGAAAGGCGCAACAGAAACAAGACCTTCGAACCTGGCGGTCCACGCGTCAGCCGATAACCGGCCGCACCACCCGACCGGCGACGTCCGTCAGCCGAAAGTCCCGGCCCGCGTAGCGATACGTCAGTCGCTCGTGATCCAGCCCCAACTGGTGCAGCAGCGTCGCATGCAGATCATGCATGTGGACGGTGTCGACAATCGCGCGGTGCCCGAACTCGTCCGTCTCGCCGTACGCCATCCCCGCACGGAACCCGCCCCCCGCCAGCCAGATCGTGAAGCCGCCGGGATTGTGGTCGCGGCCCGTCCCGTTCTTCTCCGCATAGGGCGTCCGCCCGAATTCGCTGCCCCACCAGACGATCGTGTCGTCCAGCAAGCCCCGCTGGCGAAGATCCTCGAGCAGCGCTGCGATCGGCCGATCGACGGCGGCCGCGTGTTCGGCGTGCCTGGGCAGGTTTGAGTGCTGATCCCAGGCCGGGTTGGCCGTGTTGTCTCCGTACGTCACCTGGATGAACCGCACGCCGGCCTCGCACATCCTCCGGGCAAGCAGGCATTGCCGGCCGAAGGCGTCGGTTGGGGACTGGCCGATGCCGTACCGCGCCTGCGTCGCCGCCGTCTCCCCGGACAGATCGAGAACGTCCGGCGCGGACTCCTGCAGCCGCCACGCCAACTCGTACGACCGCAGCGCCGCTTCGAGCTCATCATCGCCGCCGCGCCGTGCGGCTTGTGCTGCGTTCAGCCTCTGCATCAGCTCGAACCGCTCCCGCTCCGCGACGCCAATCCCCCGCGGAGCGAGATTCCGCAGCCCAGGCGTCTCCAGCGGAGCCCCGGCCCGGCCCAGCGGCGTCCCCTGGTGTTCGGCCGGCAGAAACGCGGCACCGAAGTTGCGAGCCCCGCCATTCCCCAGGGACGGACTGATCGACACGAACCCCGGCAGGTTCTGATTCTCGGTTCCCAGCCCATACAGCACCCAGGCGCCCAGCGACGGCCGGACCAGGGCCGCGGCCCCGCAGTGCAGGAACAGCGTCGCCGGTCCATGGGCGACGCCTTCCGTGTGCATGCCGCGCAGGACACACAGTTCGTCGGCGTGCCGCGCCATCTCCGGAAACAGGTCGGAGACCCACAGTCCCGATTCGCCGTGCTGGGCGAACGCCCAGGGCGAGCGCATCAACCGATGCTCGGATAATCCGGCGCCGGTGTTCGCGCGGAGCCGCGCGTCATCGAAGGGCGTCTTCAAGCCGTCGTCCGCCGCCAGCCGCGGCTTGTAGTCGAACGAATCGACCTGACTGACGCCCCCCTGCATGAACAGGAAGATGATCCGCTTCGCGCGCGGCGCGAAATGTGGCAGCCCGATGCCGGGACCGCTGTCCGCGACCGCTCCCGACGTGTTCGCGAGCGCCGCCCAGGCGAGCGCGCCGAAGCCGCAGCCGGCGGTCTGCAGGACCTGTCGTCGCGAAGGACCGGAGTGCGCTGTCACCGTGGACTCCTCAGGGCTGTCCGCTGCCGCCTGTTCGCCAGTCGCGGTTCAATCATCGTCGCCATCACCACGGCGCTCCAGCGCCGCGCCGCCGTCCACCTCTCAATCGCCGTATCGGAAATCGAGCGACGCGAACAGCGCATGAAACAGGTCCTGCCAGGCGTCCGGGGATGCGGGGTCCCGTGCGATCCAGTCGTGCGCCCAGCGCCGTTCCTCCACCGACGGAAGTCGACCGAGACATCGCCGGAACGCCTGCTCGATCCGCTCGTCGACGCTCGCGTCCGGCATCTCACGCGCCAGCCGAGCCGCGGCGGCCCCGGCCTGCTCCGTCACAAACGGGTCGTTCATCAGGAACAGCGCCTGCGAGACGATGGTGCTTCGATTGCGACGTCCCGTCACCATGCTCGGGTCGGGAAAGTCGAACGCCTCCAGCAGCGGCGGCATCGAGTTTCGAAACACCGGCAGGTAGACGCTGCGGCGGCGGCTCTCGACGCTGACGCTGAAATCGCTGACGGTCCCGGCGGGGATCGTCGAGCCGCCTCGTTCGCTCGCCAGCTGGCCGCTGACCGACAGCAGACCGTCCCGGAGGCACTCGGCGTCCAGCCGCTTGCGGGGCATTCTCCACAGCAGCCGGTTCTCCGGATCGATCGCCATTCCGTCCGGCCGCTCGTTCGACGCCTGCCGATAGGCCTGCGTCAGCACCAGCATCCGCACCAGGTTCTTCATCGACCAGCCGCTGTCCCGAAACTCGATCGCGAGATGGTCCAGCAATTCGGGATGCGACGGCGGCTCTCCCGTCGCTCCGAAGTTGTCGACCGACCGGACCAGCCCCTCATCGAACAGCCACATCCAGACGCGGTTCACGAAGACCCGTGCCGTCAGAGGGTTCTCCTGCGCCACGATCCATTCGGCCAGTTCGCGCCGACCGCTCTCGTTCGCGGGGAACTCCGGCGCTGTTCCGAACGACGCGGCGCGAAGCACGCCGCGCGGCGCCACGGCCCCCAGCGCATGCACCGAGCCGCGGATGTGGATCGGCGCGTCGCTGACCTCCGGACGTTCGACAACGGCCATCGTCATCGGCCGGTCGGGCGCCGAGGCTTTCAGCACCGTCAACTCCTTCTCAATCCGCGCGATGTCCGCCTGCAGGTCGGGCGACTGATCGGCGGCGGAAGTCGCCGCCGACGCCGCGAGTGAGGACGCGCCGGCCGGCAGGAACTGGACGGCGTCGACGACGACATGTCCGTCCGCCCCCTCGTTCGACACGATCACATAGGACTGGTTGTCCGTCTCGAACCGGAATTCGCCCAGCCCGACGAACAGTCCGTCGATGGGCCCCCGCTTCCGCATGTCGATCCGCTGCTCGCGCTCCCCGTCGGCGCTGAACACGCTGACCAGCGCGTTGCTGGCGCGATTGTCGGCGGGCGTGTAAGCCAGCCGGACTTCGTAGGTCCCCCTGGTCAGCCCGATCGGCGAGAACGTCAGCGTCTTCTCGCCCTGGCCGGAATTCTGATCGTGCAGGTATCCCTCGCCGACGAACGGCCGGACCGACTGCGACTCCTGCCACAGGCCGACCCGTCGCGCCTGGCGGTCATCAACGACGATCCCCGGGAGTTGGGCAACTGGAATCGCCTCCCCGGATCCGCCCTTCAAGGACCCCTTCGCCGCCGCCAACCGCGCCGTCAGCTCCGCGATCTCCGCCTCGATCTTCGCGAACCATTCCTCCTCATCCGGCGGAAGAGGCAGCGGAACCCGCGTCCATTTGGAAACGTTCTCGTGTTCCAGGAGCTGCGTGTTCCGCAGGATGCCGGCCAGCGCGTAGTAGTCCTGCGTCGGGATCGGATCGAACTTGTGATCGTGGCAGCGGGCGCAGCCGAGCGTCTGCCCCAGAAAGGCCCGTCCAAGGACGTCGAGTTGCTCGTCCACGACGTCCATGTCGAGCTGGCGCTTGTCCTGTTCCTCGAGGTTCGTGTTGCCCAGCGCGAGGAACGTCGTGGCGACAAGCTGCCGCTGCCGCTGGTCGATCGACTCCGCGGGCAGCAGGTCGCCGGCGATCTGCTCGCGGACGAAAGCATCGAACGGTCGATCCAGCTCGAACGCTTCGATCACGTAGTCGCGATACCGCCAGGCGTCGTCCAGCACGAATCCGCGAAGAGTCAGCGATTCGCCGTAGCGCACGACATCCAGCCAGCGCCGCGCCCAGCGTTCGCCGAACTCCGGGGAGGCCAGCAGGCGGTCGACGAGCCGTTCGTACGCCCCGGGGCTTGCATCCGCGATGAACGCGTCGATCGCCTCGGGCTCGGGGGGCAGTCCGATCAGGTCGAACGACAATCGGCGGATCAGCGTCTCGCGGGACGCCTCGCCGGACGGCCGCAAACCGGCGGCCTCCAGCCGCGCGAGCAGAAACTGGTCGACGGAACTTCGCGGCCAGTCGGAATCGGCCGACTGTGGAACAGCGCTGCGCTCTGGCGGCCGATAGGCCCAGAAGGCCCGGGCCGCCACCCAATCGATCTCTCCCCGCCGCACAAGGTCGACCGAATCCGCCGGCGCCGCAGCCCCCCGACTCACCCAGTCGGTCAGCACTCGGATCGCGTCCTCGGGCAGCCGCCCCTGCGGAGGCATCGACAGGGCCGTGTCGTCGTATCGGATCGCCTGAATCAGCAGGCTGGAGTCGGAGTCTCCGGGCACGATGGCCGGTCCGGTGTCGCCTCCCGTCAGCCAACCCGCCGCGGCGTCCAGACGCAGACCGCCCTGCACTTTCCCCTGACCACTGTGGCACTCGTAGCAGTGCGCGACCAGCAGCGGCCGGACCTGGGACTCGAAGAACTCGATCTCGGCTGCGGGGACGTCCGCCGCACGAACCCCAGTCGCGACTGAAAGACAGAAAACCGCCCCGAACAGCAGCCCGACGGCGCGCCGCAGCCCCGTGCGAAACAGGTCACGCATCCGCGCGCGGCCGGCGGCAACGGGCGTGCGCGGCGGCAATCGCATGCGTCCCTCCGTCCAGTGCGGTTTCGGGCGTCGGTTCGACCCGGCCGTCGGCCCTCAATTCCCGGCGAATGCCAACGGAATCTGAGGCGACTCGGGGCGACCTGACCCTACCACAGGCGAAGGGAAGACGCGAGGAAAACGGAGCGCGTTCAGCAGCCCGTCGGCTCAGTACCGGAAGCCGGCCCGCATGATGAAACCGTCGTTGATGTCGAAGTCGGTGCTGCGACGGAACTCGACTTCGCGGCCCAGCACGCAGCCTGCTTCGATGAATGAGGTCAGCCAGCCGGTTTCGAATCGGGCCCCGCCCATGATCCGCCAGTCGGCCAGCTGCACCTGATCGCGGTAACCCGGCGGGCTCATCTCAATCTGGTACGACTCGACATGGTACTCGCCCGACACATACAGCCACGTCGCCACGCCGTTCGGCGTGCCCAGGAACAGGCTCACGCGCGGCTTGGGGAACAGCAGTCGGAATTCGAGATAATCGTTGGGGGTCCACACGACGCCCGCATACGGCAGAACCAGATCGTCGACGCGGTCCCAGTACGCGGCGCCCAGGGCGACCATGAACTGCGGCGTCCACCGCCAGAACATCACCGCATGGGCGTCGAACTGAAACGCATGCCGGTCGGGCGACGCCTCAAAGTCGGTCGTGAAGGCCGGGGTGAAGCCGACCTCGAACGTCGTGCCGGCTGTTTCCGGCGTCGCCAGCTTCAGGCCCAGGCCGAACCGGTGCACATCCCCGGGAAGGTGAGCGGTCCCCGGCGTGCCGCGCGGGCCGTCGAACAGGCGCAGGTTGTATTGCGGAGCAAACGAGAAGATCCACGCCCCCGGCAGCGGGGCCACGTGCTCCTTCTCCACGTCGAACCCGAAGATCCCCAGGCTGCCGACGTCCGGGCTGCTGGTCCCTTCCGACGGCATGTAGGTGAAGTCGTATCGGGCGGTCCAGCCGTAGCGATAGGGCTGGGGCCCGTTCAGCCCGTAGGAGTACCCGCCATACGGCCCGCCCATGCCGGGCTGCGCATAGGGCATGCCGCCGCCCAGCCAGGGGTCGTTGGTGATCGGAGCCGGGGCGCCATAGCCGGGGGCCATCATCGGCGACTGCATCGGGTACCCGAACGCCGCGTTGGGGTCGGTGTACGTCGGCTGGAAATAGGTGGTGTTCTCTTCCTGGATCGGCCCCAGCACCGGTCCGCCGATCGGCGCGTTCTGGGCGCGAATCACGAGCGGCGCATCCCGGTCTTCGAACGCCAGGGCGAACAGCTCATCGGACGCGCGCGTCCGAGGTTCGTCGCCGGTTGCGGGCAGCAGGGAAACCAGCAGCAGAGTGATGGCAGTGGTCGTCACAGAACATCCTTGCCGATTGATGGCTCTGCGGCGCGAACGCCCCGGGCACAGAACGTGCCGGCAGCGCCGCGCCCCCCGACGGGCGGCGGTTCTCGCCGGTGTCGATGGGCAGAAAGGGCCGGAACTCTCTCGCAATCGGCGAAATGGGTCAACAGCAACTCGACTGAGACCCAACTCCGGCTGAAAGTGCCGTGCCCAACTTGAGATACGGCAGCAACTGCCGCAGCGATCCGAAGCGGTTCCCCCGCATTTCGCTGAACCGCAGCGAACCGGAACGGGCGAGTCGGGAGCCCTCCTTGCGGGGTGGAACATCGGCACGCAGCGACGCTCCCGGGGACCTGTTTCCGGCCTGCCCGGCCCGGCCGCGGGCGGCCTGAATGAGCGCGCTGCCGCAGGCTCCGGAAGGCCGCATCGGGAATTCTGCGCATTCTGCCGCTTTCGATGGTCCCCACCGGAGACTAGAATCGGGCGTTGACCACCCCCGGCCATTTTCCCGCGGCTTCATGACTGCAGCGGCGGGACAGGAGATGGAGTATGCGTCGGAATGTACTTGCCGCACTCGTGTGCGGAGTGGCGATCAGCCTGTCGGGGTTCACCCGGGTCTCCTCGGAGGAGGCGACCTCGGATGAGTATTACGAGCTGATGAAGGTCTTCGTCGACACCTTCCAGCAGATCGACCGCAACTACGTCAACGACGTCGACCGCAAGGCGCTGGTCGAGGCGGCCGTCAAAGGCATGCTGGACAAGCTTGATCCCTACTCCGACTACATCAGTCCGCAGGACCTGGCGAAGTTCACGGAGGCCGTGGAGCAGGAGTTTGGCGGCGTCGGCATCCATGTGAATTTCGACCAGCAGCAGCGGAACATCGAGGTCATGACGACGCTGCCCGGCGGTCCCGCCGCGGACGCCGGCATCAAAGCGGGCGATCGGATCGTCGAGATCGAGGGCAAGCCCGTCCGCGAGTTTCCGGACGGACAGGAGATTGACCAGGCGATCAAAGTGCTCAAGGGCGAGCCGGGCAAATCGGTCAAGGTGACGATCAAGCACCTCGACAAGGACGAGACCGAAGAGCTGACGCTGACCCGGGCGATCATCAAGCTCGATACGGTCCTGGGCGACGCCCGCAAGCCGGACGGCGCCTGGAACTACTGGCTCGATGAAGACAAGAAGATCGCCTACCTGCGGCTCACGAACTTCGCCAGCCGCAGCGGCGAGGAAATGCGGAACGTCCTGCAGCAGCTCAAGCAGGACGGCCTGAAGGGGCTGGTTCTGGACCTGCGGTTCAATCCGGGCGGCAAGCTGGAGGCGGCTGTCGAGATCGCCGACCTGTTTCTGGATGCTGGGCTGATCGTCAGCACCGAAGGCCGGAACGCGCTGCCGCAGAAGTTCGCCGCCAAGAAGTTCGGCACGTTCTCCGGGTTCCCGATGGCCGTTCTGGTGAACCGCTACTCCGCGTCGGCTAGCGAGATCGTCAGCGCCGCGCTGCAGGATCACCACCGGGCGATCGTCGTCGGCGAACGCTCCTGGGGCAAAGGCAGCGTCCAGACCGTCATCGACATGAACGTCGAAGGTTCAAAGGCCGCGCTGAAACTGACCACCGCCGCCTATCACCGCCCCAGCGGCAAAAAGATTCACCGCTTCCCGGACGCCAAAGAGACGGATGAATGGGGCGTCATGCCCGAT
Source organism: Planctomyces sp. (assembly GCA_019636235.1). Lineage (GTDB taxonomy): Bacteria > Planctomycetota > Planctomycetia > Planctomycetales > Planctomycetaceae > Caulifigura. Next base: position 54,387 of record JAHBXW010000009.1, on the reverse strand, counting down.
GACGGCTACAAGATCGAGTTCACTCCACAGGAGCTGACCAGCTATCAGCGGGCGCGGCAGCAGAAGGACGTCGTCCGGCCGCGCGAACCGGTCGAGGCCGACTTCACCGACACCCAGCTCGCCAAGGCCGTGGAGTACGTGGATCGCGAACTGACGAGCCCGACAAAGCCCGAACCGGCCCAGGCCGCGGACAAGGGCCCCGACGGAAATGGCGAGGCCTCGTCGAACGATACGACGTCGCGCTCCAATCCCCGCCGCACGAACCGCCAGGAGCGGCGCGGCCAGTTGATCGTGCCTCCCGCGCCGGCCACCTGATACGGCGTCGGGAACCGCTTCGAAATGCCCTCCGTCAACGACCGCGTGCTGCTGGCTGTTGAGTCGTCCTGCGACGAAACGGCCGTGGCCGTGATCGATGCGGATCGCCGCGTGCTCGCCAGCGTGATCGCCAGCCAGGACGAGCTGCATCGCCGGTGGGGAGGGGTCGTCCCCGAGGTCGCGTCCCGCGCACACTTGGAACGCATCCTGCCCTGCCTGCGCGAAGCGCTCGACGCCAGCGGCCGAAGCCTGGCGGACGTCGGCGCCATCGCCGCCGTCACCGAACCGGGACTCGTCGGATCGCTGCTCGTGGGCCTCACCGCCGCGAAGACGCTGGCCTGGACGCTGGGCGTGCCGCTGGTCGCCGTGAATCATGTCGAGGCGCATCTCTATGCCTGCCGCTGGGCGGCCGACGGCGAGCCGTTTCCCGCGGTCGGTCTGGTCGCCAGCGGCGGACACACCAGCCTGTACGACTGCCGCTCGACGCTCGACTTCGAACTGCTCGGCACGACGATTGACGACGCCGCGGGCGAGGCCTTCGATAAGGCCGCCGCGCTGCTCGGGCTGCCCTACCCCGGCGGGCCGGCGCTGGAACGGGCTGCCGTGGGCGGTCGCGCGGACGCCGTCCCGTTCCCCCGCGCCTTCCTCCACGAGCCGCGACTCGAGTTCAGCTTCAGCGGCCTCAAAACGGCGCTCCTGTACGCCGTTCGCGGACAGCCCAACGCCCGCCAGCCCCCGCCCTCCATAACCCCCGAGCGGCTGGCCGACCTTGCCGCGAGCTTTCAGGCGGCCGTCATCGACGTCCTGGCCGCCAAGTGCGAGCAGGCGCTCGCAGCGACCGGCCGCGACACGCTGTGCATTGGCGGCGGCGTCGCGGCGAACCGGGCCCTCCGCGCGCGACTCGAACAGCTCGCCGACAGGCGCGGCATTCGGCTGCTGATCTCTCCCCGCGAATACTGCACCGACAACGCCGCGATGGCGGCGATCGCCTGGGACCTGCTCGAAGCCGGCCGCGTCAGCCCGCTGGACATCGACGTCACGCCCGGGCTGGTCCGCAAGCGCGACCAAAACGCCGCGCCCGCGAAGCTCACGTCCCCCGCAGCGAACGCTTCCAGGCGATGACCTCGTCGAGGATCGTCCCCAGCGGCGTGACGGGCTTGCTGCCGATCGTCGCCTCCAGCCGGCTCACATCGGGAACCCGGCGACGAACGTCCTCGAAGTCCGCGCCGTACGCCTCGTGATACGGCTGATAGTCGATCCGCACCGAAGGATCGACGCGCCGGACGACCTCCTCCGCCAGTTCCCGCACCGACACCGGCTGATCGCTGCCGATGTTGAAGATCCGTCCGGCCGCCTCAGGCGTTTCGATCAGGCGGTGCACCGCCCCGACGATCTCGCGGACGTGCGCGAAGCACCGGACCTGCGTGCCGTCGTCATAGACGACGATCGGTCCGCCGGAGAGCGCCTGGTCGACGAACCGCGGCACGACCATTCCGTAATGCCCCACCTGCCGCGGTCCCACGACATTGAAGAACCGGCCGATCACCACCGGCAGCCCGTACTTCCGGTGGTACGCCAGCGCCAGAAACTCGTCGATCGCCTTCGAACAGCCGTACGCCCAGCGGGGCTTCGACGTCGGCCCCAGGTGCAGATCGTCCTCTTCGGTCCACACCGACTTGGCGTTCTTGCCGTACACCTCGCTGGTTGAGGCCAGAAAGAACCGGCATCCCCGCTGCGCCGCCAGCCGCAGCAGCCACTCCGTCGGATAGATATTGGTTTCGATCGTGTGCACGGGGTCGTCCGCAACGAGCTTGACCCCCACCGCGGCCGCGAGGTGGTAGACCACGGTCGCGTCGTGCAGCGCGTCGCTGAGCAGCAACTGATCGGTGATCGACCCTTGGATCAACCGCAGCCGGGGATGGTCGGCGATCCCGTCCAGGTTCTCCCGCCGCCCGGTGGACAGATCGTCCACGATCACGACGTCATGCCCCTCCGCCAGCAGATGCTCGGACAGATGGCTTCCAATAAAACCGGCCCCGCCGGTCACCAGGCATTTCGCCATTTGAATTCCGAGTCTCGCGTCAGTCGCAGGTCGATCAGTCAGAACGCTGCACGGCGACAAACGCCATCCGCAGATGATGCAGCGACTCATCCAGCAGTTTGTGTTCGAGGGGGTCCAGACGGTCGCGCGTCTTGTCTTCCAGCACGGCCAGAAGGTCGATGAAGTGCTTGGCGACCTGCGGCTGGCGGTGCGCCTTGCCGTCCGGCCCCGGGACGATGCCCATTGCCGCCATCGCCTGGGCGCTGAGGATCTGAACCAGCGAGGCGAAGGTCGGGGGCGGCAGCGCATCTGCCGGAATCTCGGGTTCCTGTTCGGCGGTATCCATCGCAGCCGGGTCGTTCGCGAGGGGCTCCGCGGCGTCGGACGTCGGGGAGTCTGCAGCGGGATCGTTCGCCATGGCAGTCTCCAGAGGGGTCAGGACACGGGCTGCGGGACCGGGCGACGGCGCCTCGGGTCCGATGTCAACGTGCGGCGTCAGAGTACCGCGCCGCAACGTCGGCCGCGAGCAGCCGCGACGCGGAAGCCGCCCTGTCATCCGGCGCTGCGCGTCCGCTTCAGCCAGGCCCGCTCGAGCCCCACGTGCGGTTCGGGCGTCTCGACGCCGTCCACGCGCACCGGCAGCGAATTGATCACCGGGATCGACGCGTCGGACGGCGGTTCGTGCGCCAGATCATCCGCCGCGATGCCGGCCGCTCCCGTCCCCAGGCGGCTGCCCAGAAGCAGCGGCAGCACGCCGATCGACGCCGCCAGCGACCACGCGGCGCTCAACAGGCTCAGCCGTGCGGCGCGGTCGTCGAAACCCGGGCCGATCAGCAGCATCGCGCCGGACATCAGCAGCATGCCCGTCAGGATCGCCCGCACGCCGGATGTCGAACGAATCAGCGCCCCCGAAATCGCCTCCACCTCAGATGCGCCCCCGGCCAGCCGAGTGCGGACGCCTCTGAGCAGATGCAGCGAGCCAAACATCGACACCTGCAGCGGCGACAGGATCGCCAGCAGTTCCATCGCGTTCAGCGTCCACGGTTCAAATCCGGGAATGATGAACATCAGCAGCGGCAGGCTGGTCAGCAGCACCGTCAACAGGCCCAGCGGCATGCTCATCAGCGTCATCGCCGCGACGCCCCCTCCGATCGCCGCCAGCACGGCCGCGAGCCGGGGCCGCCGCGCCAACGGCGTCGCCGCGTCCGTCAGGTCGCCGGACATCGTGTGGCTGAGCCCCGCGTGGAACCGGCAGACGTCCTGCAGCGCGGAATTCACCTCGCGGACGGCTTCCGCCGGCGCGGTCTCGCCGATCCGTCGGACCGAGGCCTGGATCCGCCAGACCTCTTCGCGGCCGGTCGCGTCCACCAGCTCGTCGTCGCCGCCGTTCGTCGGCGCCGCCCCCGTCAGCCACGTCGAACCCAGGTCGGCATTCCAACCCTGTGCCTGCCGCTCGATCTGGCTCGACTTCCGCACGAAGTCGACCCGGTCGCGGGTTCGGGCGTTCGGCGACAGCGGTTCAACGACTGGCGTCAGGTCGGCCAGCGACATGGCGCCCGTGAGGATCGAACAGGAACGCAGCCGCTGCGTCGCCTCGCGGACGATCGCCGCGCGCTCGACAAAACGCAGCCGCTGCCGCGCTTCCGGGCTGAACCGGATCGCGGCCGTCAGCTCTCCCGAACCGCACAGCGCGCGCTCGATTTCGAATCCCGGGGACTGAACGTCGCCGCGTGCCGCGCGGGCCACCCAGGCCTGCGATGACGGCTGCAGGATGGCCGCTCCCGTCGCCAACGCCATCGCCGCCGCCAGGCCCCCGGCGATCTTCCGATGCGAACAGACCCATTCCGCGAAGTCGTGCGCCGTTGTTCCGCTCGTCCCCCGGTCCGCGGGCAACAGCGATCGCAGCGTCGGCAGCGCCGCGGCCGCCAGCAGCCACGCGCCGACGATGCCCAGCGTCCCCGCGATCGCGAACGTCCGCCCCGCTGGAGACTGCAGATCCGCCAGGCATGTCACCGCCACCACGCAGATCACCGCCAGCGCCGCCGGCAGCGACAGCGGTTGCGTTCCCGCGTGTGCCGCCTGCAGCGCCTCCCGCTCAGCGCCGCGCGGCTCGAGCACGGCGAACAACAGCGTCAATGCGAACACCAGCCCCGGCAGCGCGATCAGCGATTCCGTCCACGCCACGCCCGCGGAGTTGACTGCTGCCGCGAACCCCGCCGCGCCGAATCCCGCCATCAGCACGGTCGCCAGGCTCTCCAGCCGAAACCCCGACATCAACAGCACGCCCGCCGCCAACGCGGCCAGCGCCAGCGACAACGGCGGCAGCGCCGCCCCTGCAAATGGCTCGCCCACGCCCGCCGCGAACCGCTCCAGCGCCGCCGCGGCTTCCGCCGCCTGCACGGCCCGACCGGCGACGACCACCGCATCCTCCGGCAGCCCCACTTCCGCCGCCGCCCGCATCACGGCCCCCAGCGCCGCCAGCGGTTCGGCCAGCCCGGCGTCCGACAGCCCGATCTTGATCGCCACGGGGGAACCAACCGCCTTGAACACACTCTCCACAAGCCGCTGCCCTTCCGGCTCATCCGCCGTCGGGTAGCCCCGAACCTGACCGGCCAGCTCCGCGAGATCCGCCGGGACCTCCGCGGGGGACCGCTTCGTCGAGCAGAACACTTCCAGATCGAATGCGGGAATCTCCGGCGACGCCAGCCCCCGCGCCTCCGCGTAGCTGCCCGGGACCGCCTGGCTGCGTTCGTGAACAGCAACCTGCCGGCCCGGCGCACGCAGCGCCGCCCGCAGCCGCTGCATCGTGGCCGGAATGTCCTTCCGCCCGGCGTCCGTCAGGACAACCTTGAGGCCGCCGCGCCCCAGCCACATTCCCGCGAGCCGCTCCGCGGCCACGTCCATCGACACCCCGGAGTTCGCAAACGCGTCCAGCATCGCCCCCGGCGTCGCCACGGCCGCAATCAGCGGCGAACCTCCGCGCGTCACGCCATCCGGACCGGGAACTCCCAGCAGCCGGTTCGCCAACTGGTCGATCCGCACGTCATCGGCGCGGCTGCCGGCCCACGTCAGCAGCAACGATTCACGCGAGGGATGCAGTCCCGCCTGCTGCTGTTCCGACGGCAGCTCGCTGCGCACGCCGGCCCCTTCGAAGGTCGCATCGCGGAGACCTACGACAATCAGCGGCAGGCAGAACAGCAGCAACCCGAGTACGGCGAGCGCCCGCGCCCGGCGCGATCCTTCATTTGCGGCTGTGGGCGTCATGCAATTGGAAGCGGGTGAAACGGTCGAACGGTCCGCCGGCTGGCTCCCGGCGGAGCGGCCCGTTTCTGACATCGGCCGGCGGCGCGGGGCAGTTCGGCCCGTCCGCGCGGCGCAGGCCACAACTTTCGCGATGCCCGCGGTCTGGCAGACCCGGAAGCGGCGCGCGATCGCGCAAAGTCTGCTGGCTGGAAAAAGGCTGCCGCGGCGACGCGAATTACTGCAGAGCGGCCGACGGCTCGGGAATGCGGAGCGTCACCGACACCAGGTCATCCCCGCGGCGAACGGTGAACTGCACGTCATCCCCCGGCGAGGTCCGCCGCAGGATCCCTTCCAGGCTGGCGATCGATCCCACCAGGTCGCTGTTCACGAACACCACCAGGTCCTCAGCTGCCAGGCCCGCCCGCGCCGCCTGCGATTCCGGCAGCACATCGTCGATATACGCCGGCGTCCGCGCCACGACATCCGGCACCAGCACGATCCCCAGCTCCAGCGGCGTGCAGCCCCCCGCCGCGTCCAGATTCGTCGCGAACCGGTCGCGAGGACGGAACTCCCCCGACTGGATCGAAGCCACCGACTCCGCGATCTCGCCGATCGGCACGGCGTAGTTCAGCCAGGTCTGCGACTGCGAGTTCTTCAACTCCCGCCCCAGAATGGCGATCAGCCGGCCGTCGAGCGTCGTCAGCACGCCCCCCGCCGATCCGGGATTGTTCGTCACCGCGTCGACGACGTACACCGGACCGCGATAGGGCGCCTCGAACCGGCCCCGGCGGGCCGTCAGGTTCGACTTCGCGGAAATCACGCCCCGCTGCACCGTCACCGGCTCGTTCCCGGCCGCCACCTTGAACATGTTGCTGAACGCCAGCACGCGCGTCCCCGGTCCCGCCGGAACGGCCTTCGACAGGTCGAAATACGGCAGCCCGTCGGCCTCCACCTTCAGCACGGCGACATCCCGATCGACATCGGTCCCCAGCACCTTCGCATACAGGCGCCGCCCGTCCGACAACACGACCGTCACCGTGTCCGTGTCCAGCACATGGCTGAACGCCGTCACAATGTGACCGTCCGCCGAGCACAGAAAGCCCGTGCCATACGCTTGCAGCCCGGCCAGTCCGCCGGCGCCGAAGATCTTCACGACGCGCGACTGCACGTCGTCGATCACGTCGGACTTCGCCGCCGATCCGGGAACCGACGTGCAGAATGCCGCGATCAGCATCAGCATCGATCCGCGCACTGTCCGCTTCATGTGGCCGCTCCTTCCGCGGCAACCCCGCCGCCATGGGCTCCGGTCAGGCCCCAGTCCTCGGGAGATCCCGACCGCGTCCACTGCCGAGTGGCCTTCTCCGGCACCAGTTGCAGCAGATGCACCTCGAGCACTTCGTACCTTGACAGATCCTGATGCGCAGCGGCCAGCTCGGCGAGACGTCCCGCGACTGCTTCCCGTTGCACCGACGACTCCGCGTCGTCGCTGGGGTCGAACTTGACGAAAATCACGATCCGCAGCGTTTCCGGATGCCGGGCCTCGCTGGGCTTGCGGCGGCCGCCGATGACTCGCGGCATGGAACCCGGCATCTCCGCGGCAATTGCGTTCTGCAGACCCCGGAACGGCCGCGTGTACAGCTCCCAGTAGGCGTACATCAGCCCGACCATGAAGATGCCGAAGGCGAACATGCCGATGACGACCACACGTCCGGAGATCCCCCGCTGCTCATCCTCGGGCGGCGCGCCTGCCGCATCCAGCCTCTCGGAAACCGTCGTCATCGTCCGCCCATCAGAAATTCGTGCCGCCGCCCCCCCGGGCGCCTCCCGCCGCGGACGCCCGCGGCGGCTGCCCGTCGACCTTCAGCGTCTCGAGCGCCAGCCGCAGAGCGCGGTCAGGGTTCACCCGGGCCGACTTCAGGTAGATGCAGACGATCGCCACCTGCACCGGGCCATTCGTGTATTCATAGACCTGCGCGGCGAGCGGGTCCAGATTCTCGATTTCCTCGCCGCTGATCGTGATCGCCAGAAAGTCCTTCGGAATCTCGAACCGGGCGACCGCCGGAATCTTCTCCACGAACCGCGCGTTCACGTCCGATGGGCTGCCCGCCGGCGCGGCGTCCAGCGTGAACCGCAGTCCCTGCTGCAGCGCGAGTTCGACGTCGGTCAACAACGTGTTCGGATCGGCGGCGTTCACTCCCGTCTGCATCTGATCCACGAACCGCTGGTGGTTGCTGCAGATGTACAGCGAGCCCACATTCGGCAGCCGCCAGGCGTCCACGAGGCCGGGCAGTTCGATCCCCAGAAATCCCGGGTGCCGGTCGTCGGCCGCGGCCTCGATCGTCCCGTCCTCAAGCACGACGGGAGGCGGCGGCGGCGGCAGCATCACATAACCGCGCGGGATCCGCATCCTGAGGCCGAACTCGTCGCGGCTCCAGGTTCCCTGCAGCGCCTGATCGAGCTGGTCGCGGTATTCGAACAGTTCCGCTGTCCGGGCCAGCCGCGAGTCGTACAAGTCGCCGCCACAGCCGGTCATTCCCAGGCTGGCCGCGATGAGCGCCGCTGACAGGCCGCCGGGACTCCTCGAACGGGATCGCCGCGGACCGTCCGTCCTGGGCGCAGCGGGAGACGGCGTTCCTTCGGAGTGCATGCGGCGCTGCCCTGCGGGAGTGTTCACTCCGGCGATTGTCAGGCGTCGCCGCCTCCGGGTCAATCGCGTCTGGACGTCGCCGCGCCCGCGGTTCGGCCGTTCGCTGGCGGACCCGCCGCTGCCGCCGGCTGCACGGACGCCGGCGGAGGGCCGGCCTCCGATTTCTGGATCAGCGTCAGCCCGGTCGTCGAGACGTTGAACGGATCCTTGAACGTCCATCGTTCATTCGACTTCGACTCAGTGAACACGTACACGATCTGAGTCGTCCCGGCCGGGTCGAACACCAGAATGCTGTAGGGCAGGAAGGTGTCGCTGTGCAACAGCACCTCGGCCCGGGACCACTCCCGCGCGTCCTGTTCCAGCATAGGAAACGCGACCACATGAATGATCGGATGCTCCGGCCCGTCCTCTACCACCTTCTTGTGCATGCTTCCCAGCCGCAGAACATAGCGGCTGCGGGCCTCCTCTTCGTTGAGGCCGAACAGGAAGGGCAGCGGACTGTTCCGAATCGCGGCCCCGCGGAACTGCTCGGGAATCGTGATCTCGTTGTACGTCTTGTCCTGAACCTGAATCTGCAGGACGCGGTCCCCGGTGCAGATCCAGCTTTCCCGGGGGTCCGAGCTGACCTTGTACGGCTGGCCGTTGACTCCCTTTTTCGCCGGATTGATCGGTTTGCCTCCCGAGTCCCTGGGCAGACGATCCAGTTTGACGGAGTTGAAGTCCATTCGGCCTTTGTCCGGCTTCGCGTACCAGAACCCGCCCGTGGCGCGAGACTCCGTTTCAAAGACGCTGTCGTACTTGTACCGGGTGAACTTCCCGCTCAGGCGTTCAATTGTTTTCGACTTCCGCTCCCACTCGCGAATCAGCGGTTCCAGTTCCCTAGGCAGCGCGAGCACCTGGACGTTGTCGCCCGCGGCCGGCATGACGCCCGGCCCGCGCGGGGATGTGGCCTGTTCTTCGCGAAGCGCCGAGCGCACTTCCCGGGGCGCGTCATCATCAAGCGTGGCGGTTCCGGCGCGTTCGGCGCCAGCCGCGCGGGGATTCCCCACGCGGGCCGTGCCGGGACTGGCGGCGGCGGGCGCCGCGGCGCCGGCATTCGGCGCGCGTTTGGTCTGCGGCAACGAACTCTGCTGAGAGAACGCCGGCGACGCAGCGATGAGTGCCCAGGCACATCCCGCAACCAGCGGAACCGACGTCCCGCGAGATCGGGTCGAGTACGTCATTGCGACGGAATCCTTTCCGATTCGACGAAGTCGACACGGGGCACAGGCCGCCCGGCCGATCGAGGTCTCGCCGGCTGGCGGCAATGGCGACGCTGGATTGCGCCGGGGCATCCTGCCCGCGCCGAAATCGAACGTGCGGCGGCTTCGCGCGACGGACGCGGAATCTACACGTCGCCTCGACGACCCGCCTAGACCGCTTTCTGCGAATCTCGCCACCCGAGTCAGCGTGTTTGCTCCGGCTTGCCCGCCTTGCCGGCGTTCGCCCCCGGACAGCCCGGAACGCTTCACGCAATTCCCTTATCGGCACAATCGGACCGCGCGAAAACCAGACTTGTTGAAAAGCCGCAGGCGTTCTGACCGATACATCTGGAAGCAGCGGAACCGCGGCGAACGGCGCAGACCAGGTCGGGGCGACTCTTCAGGGAGGAAGACGGCGATGCGAACACTCTTCAATGCCACGGCGCTCGGCGCCCTGGCCGTCGGACTGCTGGCCCTGTCGATCTCCGCCGCCGACACGGCCAAACCCAGCGTCAAATGGGAGACCGACCTGCAGGAGGCGCACAAGCTGTCCGTCGAAAGCGGCAAGCCGATGCTGCTCGTCTTCGGCGCCGACTGGTGCCACTACTGCAAGAAGCTCGAACAGTCCACGCTCACCAACACCGAGCTGGCCAAGTACATCAACGCCAACTTCATCCCCGTCCACATCGACGCCGATGACGAGCCGAAAGTGACCGAGATCCTCGAAGTCACCGGCCTGCCCTGCTCCGTCGTCCTCAGCCCGAACGCCGATCTGCTGGGGCGGATCAACGGGTACAAGCAGCCCAGCGCGTTTTACGGGGAACTCGTGCAGGCCCGCCGACGCCACGCGGCCGTGCAGACGGCCTCCTCGAAAATCAGCACGGCGCCGGCGGCTGTCGCCCGCTGACGTCGGGATCTCGCGGGCCGCGAACTTCGCGTAGCGGGCGAACCAGTCAGCGGCGCAGATCGGCCCTGCCGGCCGGCCCCGTTCCGCAGCCCCGGCGCATAAGGGTTCCCGGCGGTCGGCGGCCCGCGTTCTCGGGGGCGCTGAACGCCCGTTTGCATTCGGATTCGCTCACCGCCACAATCTCTCCTGTCACCCCAGGTTGACGGAGAGACTGACTGATGCGGACTCTGTTTGATGCGGCCGGAATTCTCGCCCAGGATGGCTCGCGACGACTGACCAATTCCCAGGTCTTCATGCTCGTCGTGGTCGGCTTTCTGATTCTGCTGGGCCTCGTCTTCCTGTTCATGTTCGTGAAGTATTTCAAGCTGTGGCTGAGGTCGTTTTTCACGCGCGCCCGGATCAGCCCGCTGTCGATCGTGGTGATGAGCCTCCGGAAGGTGAATCCGAATACGATCGTGGATGCGAAGATCAGCGCCGTGCAGGCGGGAATCGACGACATCAACTCGGGCCAGATGGAAGCGCATTACCTGGCCGGCGGCAATGTGATCCGCTGCATCCGGGCCCTGATCGCGGCGCACCGCGCTCGGATCGACCTCGATTGGGACACGGCCTCCGCCATCGACCTGGCCGGCCGCGACGTGCTGGACGCCGTCCGCACCAGCGTCGACCCCAAGGTCATCGACTGCCCCGACCCGCGACTGGGCCGCTCCACGCTGGACGGCGTCGCGAAGGACGGCATTCAGTTGAAGGCGCGGGCTCGCGTGACCGTCCGCACGAACTTGTCGCAGTTGATCGGCGGGGCCACTGAAGACACGATCATCGCCCGCGTCGGCGAGGGCATCGTCTCGGCGATCGGCTCTTGCGCGACGCATAAGGAAGTGCTCGCGAACCCGATGCTGATCGCCCGCGCCGTGCTCGAGAAGGGGCTGGATTCGCAGACGGCTTACGAGATCGTGTCGATCGACATCGCGGACATCGATGTCGGCGACAATGTCGGCGCCCGGCTGCAGGCCGACCAGGCGGACGCGGACGTCCGGGTCGCCCGGGCGCGGGCTGAGGAGCGGCGGGCCGAGGCGGTGGCGACTGAGCAGGAGATGCGGGCCCGCACCCAGGAAAACCGGGCGCACGTCGTGCTTGCGGAAGCGGAAGTTCCGGTTGCGATGGCGCAGGCCTTCCGCGAGGGCAAGCTCCGCTCGCGAAACGGCAGTGAGTCGTCCCGGTAATCCCGAGGGCGACGGGGGTTGTGGCGCGATTCCGCCGGCATCGGCAGAATTCGCCGGAGACCGAGCCCTCGTTTTCTCGATGAAAGCATTGACGTCCCGCCGTCCCCGGCGATGATTTTCCCGGCGACTCCCCGCCGCTGCTGCTGACGCCAGGAGGCGTTCGCCTTCGTTGTGGTTCGACCGGCGGATGATTACGATCCCCCGCGAACAAGGACGTTCATGGAGTTCGCGATCGACCGCGAGACAGCCTTCCCGGCGGTGTTTCCAATGAACGACTTGCGCCTGAATTTGTCCCAGAAGCAGCAGGAAATCCTGCTCCGCGGCCTCCGCTACGTTCGCAGCTCCGTGGCTCTCGACACCTGCGACCGCTGGACCCCGGAAATCGACGTCGAGCGGACCCGGCAGTACGCCGAAATCGAGGAACTCGAAGCGATCCTCAACGGCGTCCGCAACGCCGAAGTCGCCGCCGCGCGCTAATTCCCGAGATGTGAACGTCCCGCATGCGGTATTCCGAAGTCTGCGTTGAGACGTTCTGCTGCACGCTGCCTCCGCACGTCGTCACGTCGGCGGACATTGAGACGCGGCTGCGACCCGTCTACGAGCGGCTCGGACTCCCGGAAGGCCGTCTGGAATTGATGACGGGCATCCGGGAGCGCCGCTTCTTTGATCCCGGCACGCGACCGGGCGCCGTCAGCGCCCTGACCGTCCGCCAGGCTCTCGAACTGGCCGGCGTCGATCCCGCGCACGTCGGCGCGCTCGTGCATGGGTCCGTCTGCCGCGATCAGATGGAACCCGCCACTGCCGCCGGCGTCCACCATGCCGCCGGCCTGCCTGGCGAATGCATCGTCCTGGATGTCAGCAACGCCTGCCTGGGTTTGCTCAATGGGATGCTGCTGGTCGCCGACCTCATCGAACTCGGCCGCATTCGCGCCGGCGTCGTGGTCGGCACGGAGACCGGCCGGGACCTCGTCGAAGGCACCGTCCAGCGACTGCTCAACAATCCCCACCTGACCCGCAAGGACGTCAAACGGGAGTTCGCATCCCTGACGATCGGCTCAGGTTCCGCGGCGATCGTCCTCTGCCATCGACGGTTCAGCCGGTCGCAACGCCGGCTGCTGGGGGGGGCGGTCCTGTCCGACACATCGCAGAACCAGTTGTGCGCGGGGGGCAGCCTGGACGCGGCGCGCGGCGCGGCGCCCCCGCAGATGCAGACCGATTCCGAAGCGCTGCTGCAGGCGGGCGTGGCCCTCGCCGAACGCACCTGGGACCAGTTTCGCGGGATTCTCGAGTGGTCATCCGAGGACGTCGGCCGCGTCTTCACCCACCAGGTGGGCAAGGCGCATCGCCAGTTGCTGCTCGAGCGAGTCGGCCTCAGCCCCGCGATTGACTTTCCGACGGTCGAGTTCCTGGGCAACACGGGCGCCGTGGCGCTGCCCACCGCGGCGGCGCTGGGCTTCGAGCAGGGACATGTCCGGTCGGATGATCGCGTCGCACTGTTGGGCATTGGCAGCGGGCTGAACTGCATCATGCTGGCGCTCGAGGCCGTCGGCCGCTGATTGCCGCTCACGCCCCGATGGACCGATTCGCATCTCCGGGATCGTCTCCGCCCCGGGAAACGCACGTCACCGCGCCGGCCAGCCCAGATGCTCATAACCCGCCGGCGTGACCACCCGACCGCGGGGCGTCCGTTGAATCAGCCCTGACCGCAGCAGGAACGGTTCGATGTCGTCTTCCAGCGAGTCGGGCGACAGGCTCATGCTGTGCGCGATCGCCTGCAGCCCCGCCGGCCCCCCCGCAAAGACCGACAGGATCGTCTCCAGATACCGGCGATCCTGGTGTTCCAAACCCAGGCCGTCGATCTCCAGCATGGCCAGGGCCTCCCGAGCGATGGCCGTCGTGATCTGCCCCTCGGGATGCCGCAGCGTCGCGAAGTCCCGCGTCCGCAGCAGAATATTGTTCGCCTTCCGAGGCGTCCCCTGACTGCGGCGGGCAATCTCCACAGCCGCCTCGTCCGTCACCGACGTCCGCAGCTTCTTCGCGTTCCGGCGGACGATCTCCTGCAGGTCGTCAGGGCCGTAGAAGTCGAGATGCTCGCGGTTGACGAACCGGTCCCGCATGGGGGCCGTCAGCATGCCGGCGCGGGTCGTCGCGCCGATCACCGTAAACGGCTTGAGCTGCACGTTGATCGTCCGCGCGTTCAAACCGTCCCCCACGGGAATGTCGATGCGGAAATCCTCCATTGCCGGATACAGAAACTCCTCGACGGCCGCCGGCAACCGGTGGATCTCGTCGATGAACAGCACCGACCCGTGCGTGGCGTTCGTGAGGTACGGCAACAGGTCCTTGGGCGCCGCGAGCGCCGGCCCGGCCGCGATCTGGCAATCGACTCCCAGCTCCCGGGGAATCGCCATCGCGATCGTCGTCTTTCCGATGCCGGGGGGCCCGTCGAGCAGCAGATGTCCCAGGACATCGCCCCGTTTGAGGGTCGCGTCGAGCATGATCCGCACGCGTTCGACGACTTTCCGCTGGCCGATGACCTGTTCCAGCCGCTGAGGGCGGAGCGCGGCATCGTGGGAATCGTCGTCGAGATCGGCGGGCGCACGCGGGACGTCGGGAGCGCTCGGCGGACGATCGTCCTCCGGCAGCTCGTCTCCTCGAATCACCGACTCCCTGGGCATGGTCTCTGGTTCCCTGGCCTCCCTGTGGAAGGGCAGCGTACGGGACTGATGAACGGATGTCGATATCGGCCCAGGCGCGGTCGCCGACGGGCGCTCTGCGGGAAGCCGAATTCGGGCCTGAAACTTCCTCAGACGCTGGCGGGCCGCGCCCCCTTCCCAGCTCCCCGCCGCGCGGCGCGAAACATCCCAACTTGGCCGCTCGGGCACGCGCTTTGCCAATGGCCCCGATGACAGCAGTGGATTCGGCCGGGTTCCCTGAGGATGCGGGGTCCGACGACCCGGCGCATCCGCCTGCAACTCACGCGGCGACAAGGAGTTTTCACCCATGAGCGGGCGCTGGAGCGGCAATGGCCGCAGGGCCATCGACGATCGCGCTGCGATCAGCGCGATCGAAGCGCGGGCGACAATGTTCGCCCTGATCCACCGGCTTTGCAGGATGCCCTGCCGATGAACCCCTACGCGTGGCCTCGTTCCGCCTCCGTCGCCGCTGTGTTGTTCATCGTGATCGCCACGGGCTTCCTGCTGAAGACCGCGCAGCCGATCCTCGTGCCACTGGCGCTCGCCATCCTGTTGGCGTTCCTGCTGCATCCGCTGGTCAAGCGGCTGGTGCGGGTGGGCTTGAACCGGATCGTGGCCGTCATCGCCGTTGTCGGCATGGCGTCCGTGGTCATGGTCACGCTGGGCTTCATTGTCTCCTCGCAGGTCAAGACGCTGGTCGACGATCTGCCGAACCACGGGCCGAACATCGAGCAGCGGGTGCTGGTGCTCAAGCGGTATCTCCGCGGCGGGACGTTCGAGCGCCTGCAGGAGATGGTCGCGCGCATCAACCACTCGACCGAGCAGCGCGTCAAACACGAAGAACAGGCCCGCGGTGAAACGCCCCCCGAACCGCTTCCATCAGCAGCGGCGGACGCCGACCTGCCCGAGGTGACCGAGGGCGAGCCGCAGGTCGCCGTGCAGGTGCCCCCTGGAACCAAGGCCCGCGTCCGACGCGAACGCCCCTCCGTCGGAGACGCGCCCGCCGAAGCCACCATTGAAGTCGAATCCACGTCGGAGGCCCAGCTTCCCGTGTTCGGACAAACGATCATGCTCTCCGCGCTCGATGTCCTCGCCTCCGCCGGCATCGTGGTGCTGCTCGTCGTATTCTTCCTGATCCAGCAGGCCGACATCCGGGACCGGATCGTCAGCGTCGCCGGCCGGGGCGCCCTCGCCACGACCACCAAGGCGCTCGACGACGCCGGCGCGCGGATCAGCCGCTACCTGCTGATGCAGTTCATCATCAACGCCACGTTCGGCGGCTCGGTGGCGATTGGCCTGGCGATCATCGGCGTGCCTTACGCGATGATGTTCGGCCTGTGCGCGGCGCTGTTGCGGTACATCCCCTACATCGGGCCCTGGGTCGCGGCGCTCCTGCCGATCGTCACCAGCCTCGTCGTCGAGCAGGGCTGGGGAACGCCGCTGGCCGTCATCGGCCTGTTCATCGTGCTGGAGCTGATCAGCAACAACGTCATGGAGCCGATCCTGTACGGCCACAGTGTGGGGCTGTCGGAGGTCGGCGTGATCCTGTCGGCGGTGTTCTGGGCCTGGATCTGGGGGCCGATCGGCCTGATGCTGGCCACGCCGATGACCGTCTGCCTGGTCGTGCTGGGCAAGTACATTCCCGGCCTGAGTCTGTTCAACCACCTGCTTGGCGAACGTCCGCCGATGAATGATTCGGTCCGGATCTATCAGCGGCTGCTGGCCCGGGACGACGAGGAGGCCGAGGAGATCGTCGAACAAGCGCTGAAGCGCAAGAAGGTCCTGGAGGTCGCCGATCAGTTGATCCTGCCGACGGTCGAGCTGATGCACAGCGACGCCGTTCGCGAGCAGGTGGATGAGGACGACTCCGAGCGGATGCTGCGATCGATGCAGAACCTGATCGACGAGATGCCGGATTGGATGCCACGCGATGCGGAGACCCGAGAACGTGTCGCGGCGGCCGCCCGCGATACCAATCGACCCGTCGTGGTCGGCATCCCCGGCCACACCGAACGCGAGGAGCTGCTGTTGGATGTTGTGGCCCTGGCCGTTGAGGACCTGGGCTGCCGGTTCGAGGTCGTGTCGCATGACCTGCTGGTGTCGGAGCGCCTGGCCCGGCTCGCGGAACTGCAGCCAATCGCGGTCTGCCTGTCGTCGCTGCCGCCGGGGGACCTCGCGTATACGCGTCAGTTGTGCAAACGGATCCGACAGCAGAGGCCGTCCGTGAAACTGATCGTGGGTCGCTGGAGTTCGACCGACGCGTCGGCAGATCGGAACGAGCAGCTCCGGCAGGCCGGCGCGGACCAGGTCGTGTCGACGGTCGACCAGATGCACGGCGCCGTGCAATCGGCCATCAATCTGCGGCGGGCGGCCCGCCCCGCGCCGCGGGAGGCGGACGCGGACGCCGAGGAACTCGAAGCCTCGCACTCTCACTGAGCGGCGATCAGACACTCTTTGCAGAGGAAAAACCCTCAAAAGAAAAAACAGCTCTCAACTCGTTGCAGACCTCGATCGCAACGGTTACCGTCGCTCACCGAGGGCTGAACCCAGAGTGATTCCCTGCTGGCCACATCAACTCGCGGGTGTTTCATGAAATGGACCGTGCTCTTTCTCCCGGTCTTGTGTTGGGGACCGTTCGCAGCGCGACTGCATGCGGAAGACCTGCGGGATATCGCCAGGATTCTGCGGGAGTCAGAGACAAGCCTGCACTCCTTGGAAGTCAAGTACATCTATCGTTCCAACGTCGAAGTGCGATGCGATCTCGTGAAGTGGGGTCCGAAGTGGAGGTTGGTCACTGAAAGCGCGGAGGTCGGAGGGAGTTGGGATTCGTTTGACGGCGAGTTCGGATACAACGTCGTCATCGACGCTGCGGACTCCTCGCGGGCTGCGAGGATCACGAAGAGTCGCAACAAGCGGCCAGGGAGATTGGGGAGCGTCCCAAATCCGTTTTCCTGGTGGGGGAGTGCGGTTAACCTCGCTGGCGTGCCCTTGCACCAAATGGTCGAGCGTGGAACGGTCACGGGAGAATCTCAATTTCGTGAATGGCCTGTGCTTGACATTGACCTGGGTCGCTGGCCTGCTGCGAGTGGGCGGCTTGAGTACGACTTTCGATGCCAACTCTCACGGGAACATGACTTCGCTCCAGTGCTGATTCAGGCCACGCCGGTCGATGGTGTGCCTCTGCCGCCGCAGATTGTCGAGGAGTTTCGAGAGATCGAGCATCCTCAGTTGGGGCGGCGTCTATGGCTCGCCGGGAACATGTCGTATGGAGAGGGTGTTCGCATCGAGGTCGTCGACGTCACGTTGTCTCCGCGGATCAGCGAGTCCCTGTTTCGCCCGCCGCCGCCGATGGCAGGCGCGGAACTTGTGGACGAGACAGGTCCAGGAGGACGGAAGGTGACGATTCATCGCCCTGAGAGTTCAAGACGCGAAGTGATCGAACGAATTTCCGAGGCGAGTTCCGACGTTCCCGCATCGTCCGCGAACTCTGGAGTCGTCGTGGCCACCGCGGATTCATCGCCATGGCCGACGCTGCTCGTCGCGGGAGGGGCGGCCTTGGCGATCGCCGCAATCTATTTGCGGATGCGCGCGTAAGTTCTGGCAATGCTGATTGCACGCTTTCGCCTGTCACGATTGACCGCCGATGCCCGTTCGGTTGCCAGGCGCCGAATTATATGCGCCAACATTGGAACACGGGTTATCAGTGCAATCGACGTTGGCGCTCGACTGTTGGCTGGATGTTCACATTGGCAGCTGTGGCATTCTTGGAGACGCCGTTGATGAGTGGATCGATACAAAATCGCAGGTTCTCGCGCCGCGGATTCACACTGATCGAACTGCTGGTCTCGATGAGCGTCCTGGCGATCCTGCTGGCGCTGACGCTGCCGGCCGTGCAGCGGGCACGCGAAGCGTCGCGCCGGACGTCCTGTCGGAACAATCTGCGTCAGATCGGCCTGGCGCTCCAAAACTATTACGACGTGCATTCCCGCGTGCCCTGCGTCATCGAGCAGACGATCATCGAGATGACCCCCGGCCAGCGACATCTGCTGGATCGCAACCTGTCTCCCCAGGCCCAGCTGCTGCCGCAGCTGGAACTGGCTGCCCTCTGGAATCGGATCGACCTGGCGGAGAACGGCGATGGGGCCCGGTTCATGCCGCCGCACAGCACGCTCAATCGCGATCTGCTGACGACTCGGGTCGGGGTCTTCAGTTGCCCGTCCGACAGCGTGCATGACGGCGGGAACAGCTACCGGATGTGTCGAGGCTCATCGCCGGGACGGCATGAGATGCGGGACGGCGGCGAATTGGCATTGCTCGGCATGGCCCGCACGTTCCAGGGGATTTCGCTGTCGCAGGTGACGGACGGGCTGTCGCAGACCGCCTGCTTCTCCGAGCGTGTCATCGGCGATCGGAACCCGAACCGGTATTCGCCCTGGCGGGATCGGGCGATCCTGCCGTTCGAGTCGGAGCCCTATCCCAGCGATATGGCAAAGTCCTGCGCGCAGACGCCCGCGAATCCGGACACGGAGAACTCCTTCGATGGGTCGACGTGGCTGCTGTCCGACTATTCGCAGACGCTCTACAACCATGTTCTCGGGCCGAACTCCGCGACTCCCGACTGCCGGGACAAGTCGGGAATGGCGGTGACGGCGCGCAGCCAGCACGTCGGCGGCGCGCACGTGCTGATGGGGGACGGCGCAGTCCGTTTCGTGAACGCGGGCATCGACATCGCGATCTGGCGGGCGATCGCGACGATCAACGGCGGCGAGACGGTCGGAGACTTCTGATTGCTTGACGAGGGGGCAATGTCATGGAGCACAGGAATCGCCCGGAAGCCTCACGCATCCGTCCTCGCTGATGTTTCCAAAAGGCAACGCCGACGAACCGTCGAACCGATTCGCCGCGGAGTTTTCCCGCATCCCGCTTCCGGCGACCGGCCTCTTGCAGCCCGGCGTCCGCCAGTCGCTATACTGGACTCGGGTTGGCAATTCCGCCAGCCGCCGTTGGAGCGCGCATTGACCGGGGAGCGGCCCGGCCGAAGCGCCACCGCGAGATGGGAAGTCTCGTCACGTCCGGGCTGGGAGAGGAAGATAAGCCATGTCTGCCCGCATTGCGGTGCTGTCCGCATCTCTGGTGTTCGTGATTCCGGCCGCCTCGTCGGCTGATCCGCCGGGCTGGTCCGTCGGCGCCCGTCCGGGACCTGTGACGCGTTACGAATGGAATCCGTCGCCCTACCGCGGCGCCTGGGGGGCGGGGGGCAGCTATCCCCGCGGACAGTCGTCCGGCGCGCGCTTCGGCGGCGGCTGGGTGGCGCCCTTTCCCGTGTATGTGAATCCGCCTGTCTACGCCCCGTATGGCTACGGATATGTCGACCCCTGGACGGGGGCTCTGTGGCCGCCGTCCTACACGAATTATGGCTACTCCCCCATCAATCCGTTCGTGATCCCCGGCGGAACGCTGAACGGCGCCATCCCGCAGCCCCCCGTCGATCCCGTCTTCGAACTTGAGCAGGCCCACGCGCGGCTCCGCAATCGCGGTCCCCTGCCGCCGGAGGACCGGCTGCCGCTGCTCAAGCCGTCGACCCCGGAGGCCCAGCAGCGCAGCCTGCGGTTCCTGGCCGTCGGGGACCAGCAACTGCGGGCCGGCCGCTATTCGAACGCCGTCACCGAATACCGCCGGGCGATCGCCGCCGCGGAGGACCTGAGCGCCGGATACTTCCGGCTGGGCTATGCGTTCATCGGGCTGCGCCGTTATTCGGATGCCGTCGCGCAGTTCAAGTACGGTTTGATTCTGGATCCGAGCTGGCCCGACCATGGCGAATCGCTGACCCAGGTTTACGGGGACGACAACCACTTCGAACGGCGGGGGGCGATCAACCGCGTCGCCGAGTGGGTCCGCGGCGATGTCCGCGATCCGGACCGGATCTTTCTCCTGGCCGCGCTGCTGCACTTCGAAGGGGATGCGAAGAACTCCGGCGATCTGTTGGAGAGCGCCGTGCGCGTCGCCGGCGAGGAACCGCATCTGATGGCGTTCCTGAACGCCGGTCTCCCCGCGGAGGGAGACGGCGAACCGGCGGACGAACTGCCCGCGGACCAGTCGCCGCCGTCGAACCCGGTTCCCGAACCGCCGGCGCCCGGCGTGACCCGTGCGGCTCGACCCGTTCCTCCGCCCCGAGAAGCACCAGCGACGAATCCGGCGCCTCCCGCAGTCCGGCCGTCCGTTCAGCCCGCGGGCGGCGTCGTCGAGCAGGCCGTCCCACAGCGCAAGCCCAACGGGAATGGCAGCGGGAACGCGCCTGCAACTGAGACGCCGGCTCGTGAAGCCACGCCGCCGCAGAATCCGCCCAGCCTGCAGGCGCCGCCGCTGCCGACCAGCAATCCGCCGGCTGGCGAAGGCGCGGCGACTCCGGATGTGCCGCCGTCCACGACCGGTTCGCGCGAACTGACGGTTCCCGAACTGCCGAGCCTCAGCGGACCCGTATCCGCGCCCTGAGCCGATCCCGGGTGCGGAATCCGACAAGAGAATGACGCCATCGCCCCGCGGCGCGACCCGCCGTCGGGGCTTTATTCGTCGCGCGGCGCCTGCCGATCCCGTTTGACGCCGGCGCGCTGCCGCTTGGCCTTCAGGCGGCGCTCTTTCGATCCCCGCGAGGGCTTCGTCGACTTCCGAACCTTGGGCCGATGCAGCGCCGAGCGCAACAGCTCGGCCAGACGGTTCAGGCAGTCCTCGCGGTTCTTTGGAGCGTCGCGGAACTGCTGCCCGGTGATGACGCACACGCCGTCGTTCGTCATCTTGCGGCCCGCCAGCCGGATGAACCTTTCAGCCACTTCGGGGGAAATCGACGGGGACGTCACGGGCGACCACCGCAGCTGAATCCGCGAGTTCACCTTGTTGACGTTCTGCCCGCCCGGCCCCGAACTCCGCGACGCGACGAACTCGAACTCCGAAAACGGAATCCGCACGGAATCGGCGACGACCAGCTCCTCCGTGCGATTCGTCATGACGCAGCCCCCGCCGTTCCGGCCGTCGTCTCCGTCAGCAGCGGCGCGTAGCGGCGGACGATCTCCCGCGCGCTGCGCAGCCCGTCGACGGCCGCGCTCACGATGCCGCCCGCGTATCCCGCACCCTCACCCACGGGGTAGAACCCGACCAGGCCGGGCGTCGCGCGCGTCTGGTGGTCGCGGTCGATCCGGATTGGCGAACTGCCCCGCATTTCCGGCCCCACCAGCGTCGCGTCCTTGAGCATCATGCCCCGCGACTTCTGATCCAGCAGCGGCAGCCCGCGCTCGATCGCCGCCAGCACGACCGGCGGCAGCACCTGCGTCAGATCGCCGGGCACGACGCCTCTGCGGTACGAAGACGTCGCCGAGTCCCCCGCCATCACCCGCCGACCCGCGAGGAAGTCGCCGGCCCGCTGGATCGGCGACCGGTAATCGCCGCCCCCCAGCTGGAAGGCCGCCGCCTCGTACCGCATCTGCAGCTCCATTCCGGCCAGCGGGTGGCCGCTTCCGAACTCGGACGGATCGAGCGTCGCCATCAGTCCGCTGTTGGCGAACGGCGAATCGTGCCGGGAATTGCTCATGCCGTTCGTGCAGAAGTATCCCGGCTCCGACACGCTGGGAATCACATAGCCTCCGGCGCACATGCAGAACGTGTACAGGTCCCGCTCCCCCCGCGCCACCAGCGAGTAATCGGCGGCGCCCAGCAGCTCCAGGTACTCCTGCCGCCCGTACTTCCATTTGTTGACATGCGCCTGCGGCTGTTCGATCCGCAGGCCGAGCTGAAACGCCTTGGCCTGCAGCGGCACGCCTGCAGCATGCAGCCAGCGATAGGTTTCGCGAGCGCTGTGCCCCGGTCCGAAGATCACCGCGCCCGCCGGGATGAAGCCGCTGCTCGTCTCGACCCCCTGAACCCGCCCCGCCTGAATCCGCAGTCCCTCGACAAGGCAGCCGAACCGGTACTCGCCCCCTCGCGCTTCGATCCGTCGGCGGAAATTCCGGCAGATCAGCGGCAGCTTGTTGCTGCCCAGGTGCGGACGATGCTCGTACACAAGCGATGGCCGTCCGCCGCACTCGACGAACGCCTGCAGCACATGGTCGACGTCCGGCCCCGTCATCCGACAGGTCAGCTTGCCGTCGGAGAACGCCCCCGCTCCGCCCTCGCCGAACAGGTAGTTGTTCTCCGGATCGTGCGCGCCGCCGGAATCGAACACGCGGATCGCGCTGACCCGCTCTTTGACCGGGCGGCCCCGCTCGAGAATCAGCGGCGCGTAGCCCCGCGCAGCGAGGTAGTCCCCCGCCAGCAGGCCGGCCGGACCGGTCCCGACGACGACCGGTCGCTGGCTGAGAGGGGCCGCTCCCGGAGACGGGTCATCGAACGGCTGGGACTGATACGGGGCGACGTCCCACTCCGACGGGGGCTTGCGGACCTGCACCCCTTCGCGGAGCTGAATCTCCGCCGAATACACGAACTGCAGGTCATGCCGCGATCGGGCATCGAGGCTTTTGCGAAGGATTCGCAGCTTCGCGAGGTCTTCGCGACGGAGCTTCAGCCGCCCGGCGATCAGTTGCGGCAGTTCGACCTCGGGCTGTTCGACCGGGGTCCGGAGATTGGTGATGCGCAGCGACACGGAGCTGGAGAACTCGTTTCTGACGGCGGAGGTTCCGACGGGAAGCGTTCGATTCGCGCCCCCGCCGCGGCCAATTCTAGCAGCCGCGGCGCACACGCCAGCGCCATTCAGGGAACCGCCGGCGCCGGCGACCCGTTGATCGCCCCGACGGCGCGCCGCGCCTCTGCGGCCACATAGCCGCTGGGATCGTCCGTCAGTCGCTGGATTTCGCCCAGGGCCGGCCGGGCGGAGGGCCCCAGGCTGCCGAGCGATCGCGCCGCGGCAGCGCGAACCGCGATGTACTCATCGCTCAGAGCGTCGACCAGCGCGGGGACGATCGCGTCGGATTGCGAATCGAAACTCGCGAGCGCTGTCGCCGTGTTCGAGCGGACGACGGCACGCGGATCTTGCAGCAACGCCAGAAGCGTCCGAACCGACTGCTCCGAATCCGACGCGATCTCTCCCAGGGTCGTCGCGACGGCCGCCCGCAATTCAAACCGCCCACGATCCGCGACGCGCTGTAGCGATGGCGCCGAGGTCGCGGCGGCAGCACCAAACCGGCCCAACGCCCGAATTGCCGCTGTGCGCTTCGCCACGGGTTCGAATCCGTCGTCCACAACGTCGATGAGCAATGGAATCGCATCCTCGCCGATGCTCACCAGCGCGGCCGCGATGTCATCAAAGTCCGCCGTGGCCAGGTGCTTGACCAACAACGGCGCCGCGGGCGAGGCCGCAGGCCCCATGGCCTCGAGCGCCGCCAGGAAGTGGATGTCGACGAAGTCCAAATCCTCAATCGCTTCAATCATGGCGGATACGGCGAATCCCGCACGAGGCCCGTGCATTTCCAGAACCGCCGCCGCGCAACCGGACAGAAGGCCCATCTCCTGAAGACAATTCAGGAAGATCTCCACCGCATCCGGATGGCCTTCGAGATCGATGCCCACCAGCGCGATCGCAGCCAACTGGCGAACGTGCTCGTCATCGGATGTCAGCAGTTCCCGCAACTCCGGAACGGCATCCGCGGCGGCGGATCCCAGTCTGGCAAGTCCCACTGCGGAGAATTCCGACCCCTTGCGCAGGGACTGCATGTACAGGGGGATCGCTCGCACCGACAGCTCGCCGTACCGACTGAGCGCGCCGTGAAGTCTCGTGGCATCGTCATCACGACTCGCTGCTGCGAGGATCGCCTCGAAATCTTCCGGTCGTCCGAATGAAGCCAGCGCATCCGCGGCGTCCTCGGCAACACTCTGACCACATCCCATGTGAAAGCAGTTCGCGGCGTAGACCGCCTCGCTCGACAGCAGTCGACGCAACGCCGGGGCGACAGCATCGGCACGCCCCTCAGTGCTTCCGATCTCCCCGAGCGCCCACGCCGCGCGCGCCTGGACGACCGGAGCTTCATCGCCGAGGAGTTCCAGCAGGGCCTCCGTCGCGACAGCCGATTCCGAGCTGATTAACGCCAGTCGCCAAGCCGCGTTGGCCCGCGCCTCATGATCCGGGCTTTGAAGCTGCTCCAGCAACCAAGGCAGAACGACCTCGCATTCGACGTGGAGTGCGATCAGCGTCGTAATGATGCTCGCCTGCAGTTCCGGGTCGGGATCCTGAAGCCGCTCAATGAGTGCCGGAATCGCGTCCTGCGCCGGGGGACCGATGCGGCCCAACATCACCCCTGCTTCGTGCGCGGATTCCGAATCGCCGGACCGCACCGCTTCGGCCAGCTTGGAAACCGCTTCGCAACCGATGCTTTCGAGGGCCTGCTGGGCCGCCCACCGAGCACTTTCGATCGAAGACGATCGTCGATCCTGGGAAAGCGTCATCAGCTTTGGGATCGCAGTCCTGGCTTCCGGGCCAAGGTCGCCAAGCCCGATCGCCGCAGCGCGGCGCGTCAGCTCAGAGTCGCTGTCCAATTGCGAGATCAGCTCCCGCACCTGCTCCGCGATGTCCCCTTCATCGCCGCGAGAGATCCCTGCCCCCAGGCACGCCAGCATCGCCGACAATCCAATCGCAGCCATCGTTGCGGAACGGTTCATGGCGGACAGCAAGCCCCTTCTGAGTGTCGAACGAGAGCCCTCGGACAGTTGATTCTGCCAAAAGTCCCGCCCGGCAGGCAGCGCAATTCCCACCTCAATGAAAAAACGCCGCAGGCTGGCATGCCTGCGGCGTCGTTGATCGAGCGAACATTCGCCCCCGCCGCGGCCAATTCTAGCAGCCGCGGCGGGCAGCGTGATCGTCGCTTCGCAGTCGGCCTTCAATTCGCCGCGGCGGCGTCCTCCGCCGGCGCCTCCCGTTCCGGGCGATCGGCCACCTGCAGCTTCATCTCGTCGGAGTTCGCCTTCAGCTCCGGCGCGTACATCGCCGAGGCCCGCGCGGGCAACGCGCTGAACTTGCCCGGCGTCTCGGCCCGCAGGCGGTAGCTCACCGACCGCTTGCCTCGCGCCAACTGCCGCAGGAAGAAGCTCACCCGCTCGTCCCGGAACTCGACATACGCTCCCAGGCCGTCCTGCGTGTAGCCGCTCTGCAGCTCCACCGGTTCGCACCCGGCCGCCTTGAGATCCTCGAAGATCACGTACTCGTAATCGTTCTTGGAATCAATCTCGAGTTCGACTTCGATCAGGTCGCCGCTGGCGACCGAGTCCAGACTGGCCAGTTCGTGCCGGTCATATTTCAGCGCCTTCTGGCCAATCGCCTGTCCGTGCGCCCCGCGGACCTGGTCCGTCGCGTCCTCGCGCTGCACCAGCCGGTAAAACTTCCGGCCGACTTTGATCTCCAGCCCCGCGGCGGCGATCGGGTCTTCCAGCGTGAAGTTCGTCAGGTAGGCGTTGAAGTACAGCGGCGTCGGCTGGGCTGGCGGCACGCGACCGCCGGCGACGGGCTGCTCCAGCGGCTGCTTCCGCAATTCAATGACATGCTCGCCATCGGTCAGGTCGGCCCCGGCGACGACGAACGTGTTGTTGAACGAGAACAGCGCCTCCGGCGTGATCTCCACGGACTGCTTTCGCTCGCCGTCGATCCACACCTCCACCAGCATGTTCGGCGACATCTCGCCGCTGGCGACGAGATACTCCGCCAGCGCCTCGATGCATACCGCCGTGTCGCGCGTGCTGTTCCAATACGTCGCGTGCCGGCGGTTGTTCAGCAGGTACTTGACCAGCCCGGCCGCCCTGGGATCCCGCGGATTCACGCGGGTCAGCAGCTTCAGGTAGCAGGCGTTGGCTTCAATCGTGTCGCCGTACCAGTGCCACCAGTAGGCGTCCCGGTTGGGAAGATCGATGTACGTCGTCTGGTTCTCCTCATCGGTGACGACGAACTGATCGATGTTGCGGATGATCATGTCCCGCTGCTCGATGTGCTGCTGCTTGTCGAGCGCCAGGCCGAACAGCCCCGCGCCATACAGGGACAGGTGCGTCCGGTCGCGGAACAGGAACCGCCGCATCTCGTCGTCGGCGATGTCCGCGTCCGCCAGCACCATGTAGATGAACGCGTCCAGGTTGTCCGCCCGCGTCCGATACTGCAGGCCCGGCTCGGGGACGATCTCCTTGTTCTCGACCTTCTCGCCGATCTGCAGCAGCCGGACCTGCTCGGTCTGGTGGCGCTGGAGCCATGCGACGCCGCGGGGCAGCACCTCGGGAACCAGGGCCACGCCATTGCGCTCGGCGATCTGCAGCCCGTGCACGACCACGCAGGTGGTGTGCGGCCACGAACGTTCGCCCCAGCCGGAGAACCAGCCCCAGCCGCCGTCGCTGACCTGCATGGCCGTCAGGTCGGCCACGCCCTGCTTGACCATCCGCTCGACTTCGGCCTCGTCGAACACGGGGTTCTTCAGTTCGCGATGCCAGTTCTTCGTCAGCCGCGCCCAGTCGGCGGCCCGCGCGGCCGGGTCTCCCAGCTCCTGCGGATTCAGGTTCGTCCGCTTGTCGCGGATCGCGGCCAGGTCGAGGTTCATCCGCTTCAGGATGTTGTGCGTGATGACCGTCGGCAGGAACCGGTTCAGCGTCTGCTCGGTGCAGCCGTAGGGGTAGTCGACCAGGTACGGCAGCGCGTCGACCATCGCCCCGGCCAGCGTCGGCGAATAGCGGATCTCCAGCTGCGACTGCTCCGGCCGGCGTTCGGCAGGAACCCGGATCGTCATCGTCCCGGACGTATCCTCGGGCCGGATCACGCCGACGAACGATTCCGTCTTCAGCATGCCGTGCACGCGGACGGGGAACGTCATCTGCATGGCGTCCGACTCTTCATTCGTCAGCGCCTTGACGGTGATCTTCGCCTCCCCCTCGCGGATCGCCTTCACGATCCAGTCGATGCGCGCCTCGCCCCCGGCCGGGATGACGACCGGATGCGGATTGCTCGTGCGACAGACCTTCTCCAGCGTGTCGCCGTCGAGCACCAGTTCCGCGACGGCGTCCTTTTCGTGCGGCAGGTAGTTGTGCACGATCGCCGAGATCATGACTTCGTCCTTCTCGACGAAGAATCGCGGGGCCTGCAGGCGGACCAGCAGGTTCTTGAACGTCACCACTTCCTCGACGGCCTCGCCCACGCGCGTCCCGTCGCCCATCGCCCAGGCCCGGACCTTCCAGCCCGTGAGATTCTCGGGCATCGTCAGGTCGATCTTCGCCCGGCCCTCGGCGTCGGTCGTCAGGTCGCCCTTCCAGAAGGCGGTGTCGGCGAACTGCGACCGGACGGTCGGCTCGACCATCGCCGCTCCTCCGCCGGCGTCCGCGGGCTGACCCGCGGCCAAGTCCATCTCGGCCATTTCCATGCGGCCCATGCCGCCTCCGAAACCGCCTGGCGCCGCCGGCGCGTCCATGCTCTTCAGCTCCGACACGGCGCTGCCGCGGCGGAAACGCTGGCGCGTCGACACAGGCCCCCCGTCCATCGCTCCCAACACCGCCAGGTTGTCGCGATCAAAGTCCGCGACCTGGGCGCCGAACGCGCCCAGATAGGCCATGCCGACTTCTCCGCTCCTCAGCAGATTGTCCGTCCAGCGGGACAGGCTGTGCTCCAGATGCTGGTGATGCGACCGCCGCCACTTCCAGAAGAACGCCCGCAGATCCGGGACGTTCGAGCCGCCCGAGATGTACTCGACAGCCCGGTCGTAAATGCTCAACGCCAGCGATCCGGTGAAGGGCTCGCCCGTTTCGTCCGTCAGCCGCACCTCGACCTCCGCCTTCTCGCCCGGCTTGTACTTCGGCGAGGAAGGATGCAGTTCGACGTTCAGAATCCGCTTGACCGGCGGCACAACCAGTTCGCGCGTCACCGAATAGACCTTCCCGTTCGCCACTGTCACCGCGTCCACAAAGAAGTTCGGCATGTCGGACTGCGCCACCGCGATCGGCACGGTCGCGCTCCGGCCATCGATCCGCAACACCTGGGGCTTGCCCGCGGCGATCCCGTTGACCGGCCGCAGGAACAGCAGCACCGACGGGTTCAGCCGGTTCGCGTTGACCATCAGCTGCACGGTCTCGCCGGGCTGGTACTCCGCCTTGTCCGGAATCAGCTCCAGATCGGTGAAACGGAAGTCCGAGCCGTCGAATCCCTGGCCGCGGATGACGAACAGGCTGGCGCCTTCGCGCGTCACCGGTTCGGCGCCCTCCTCTGCGTGCGTCAGGGCATAGGCTGCGCGATACTGCCCGGCCTCGCTGGCGTTGATGTCCTGCGAGACCTGGCCGTCCTCGCCCGGATTGACGTCCCACTCGCCGGCGACCGTCTCTTCCGGTTCGCCGTCCGCGCGGTACGTCACCCGGTACAAAGTCAGCTTGCCCGTTCCGGACACCGGCCGGCCATCGAGCGTGCGGGCCTGCGCGGAAACGCGGATCGCGTCTCCCACGTTGTAATAGCCCCGGTTCAGCCACACGAAGACCTTGAACGGCTGGCGGGCGACCAGCACGTTCCCCTGCCCGACGATCGTCCGCCGGGAGGCGTCCACCACTTCCGCGGTGATCTTGTACGAGTGATCCTGGTCGCCGTGCAGCGCCTTCGCCAGCGACGTGTCGATGTCGACCGACACCGTGCCGTCCTCGCCGATCGGGGCCTCCACGTCCAGCACCAGTTCCGGCGGATCCGGATTCCAGGGGATCCAGGACGGCCGGGGGCCGAAACAGCCCCAGCGCGCGAATCCCGGATACCACGCATCGTCCGACGAGAACCACCAGTAGCCCGGGCCGTACAGCCAGTCCCAAGGCCCCGGCGGGAACCAGCGTTCGGTGTGCGGCGTGCGTTCGACGCGGTATTTCACGGTGGCGTTCGTCACCGGCGCGCCGAACAGGTATTTGGCGCGGATCGTGGCGCGGACCGTGTCGCCCAGCCTGGCCGGCTTGTCCGGCGTTTCGATCTCCACCAGGTATTCCGGCTTCTTGTACTCCTCGACGCGGAAGGTCCCGCCGCCGCCGATGCTCGGGTGGTTGACGATGTTCAGCGAGTAGCTGCCGAGGGTCGCGTTGGCCGGCAGTTCGTGCTCGCCGTTGAACCCGCCGTATTCATCCGCCGTGAACTGCCGGGTCCAAACCTCCGTGCCCATCGGATCCGTCAGACGGATGTCGAACGTCTGCCCGGCGTATGCCTTCGACTGCTCCGGCGTCAGGCTGTAGCTGACGGGCCGGACCCAGAACTTGAAGTGCATCGACTGCGCGGGGCGGTATACGGGACGGTCGGTGATGACGGCCACGCGCGTCTCGTTCAGCGCCGCATCGACGCGGGGCGAATGCCACAAGTGGCTGAATCCCAGGTGCGCCAGCCGACCCTGCGACCGCGCGATGGCGATCCACTGGTACTCCGGATCGAGGAGCTTTGCATCAGGAACGATCAGCCCTTCCGCGTCGGACGCCTCGGCGAAGTTCTTCGTCAGCATCCGGTAGCGGCGCTGGCGATCGGTGTACTCGTGCTTCCATCCGAAGAATTCGACATTCACCCCCGGCAGCGGTCGGCCGCTCACCGCGTCCGCGATGAAGTACAGCGAACGTTCGGCGATGGGCTTGCGGATGATGGCCGTATCGTCGACCCAGACCACGATTCGGCTGACGTTGCCGTCCGGCAGCTTGCCGACGACCAGGTAGGCGCCCGCCTTCTGCAGCGGAGCGGCGATCGTCGTGCGCCGGTCGAAATGTCCCTCGCGCGGCTCGAGGTCGACGGTCCACTCCGCGACCCGCTCCGCGAGGTACTTGCGTTCGTTGCGCTCGACAAGGCGGTAACCGACGCTGTCGACCTGCATCTGCACCCAGTCGATGTCCTGCTGATCCCGGCGGAGGTAGGCCTTAATGTCGTCAATCAGCGTGTCGATGCGGATGCGGTGGGCCTCGAACGCGACCTGCTTCGCATTGCGAAAGCGGAAGTCCAGCGTGGCGCCCTGCCCCGCGGGCTGCGGCGGGGTCGGCTCGAACGTCCCCCAGGGCTTGATGATCTGATCGAGGCTTTGCTGGCGGGCGTTGTTCTCCGCGCCGAACTTCGCGATGGCGATGCGCCAGGCGTCGGCGGCTTTGCCATATTGCTGGCGATCCTGATAGACCTGCGCCAGCCGGTCCTGAGCCAGGGCCGCGTGGCCGCTGCCGGACTCATCCGCGGCGATCCGCTTGAAGATCGCGATCGGATTGAACTCCTCGGGGAGGGCGAACCGCCGCGTGCCGGTGGCCAGCCGGGCGATCGTCTCGCTGTCGTCCAGCGTGTGCAGCGCCCAGATGTCGGCCCGCGGGTCGCGCTGCGGATTCTCGTCCTCTTCGGCCCGCGGCAGGACGACGCCCCATTGCTGCAGCGTCGCCACTCCGAACTGCGAATCCAGGAACGAACCGAACTCCCAGTCGACGCCGATCCGGTAGGACGGCCAGCGGCGGACAGTCTCTTCCAGCAGCCAGCGCCAGCGCTCGCCGTCGTTCGCCGCCGCCGCAAAGGATTCCGGCTCGCCGTACAGAATCGGGTTGCCCTCCGCGTCGACTGGCGCGCCCTGCGATGCGCCGCCCATGCCGCGACCCCGACCCCGCCAGCCCCACATCTGCGCTTCATCGTAATCCGGCAGCGTCGATAAATCGGTCAGCGACTGCAGCCGCCACGCCTCGCCCCACTGGCGGGCATGCAGCACGGCATCGGCGAAGTCCTTGAAGAAATGTCCGGCGTCCTCGAAGGGCTGCTCGTCGCCGATCAGCGCCATCGCGTGCACGTAGAGCTGCAAACCGCGGACTCGATCCCGTTCCAGGGCCGTCACGTACCGGCCTCCCTGGTCGTGATGCCCCCGGTGAAAATCACCCCCGATAATAAACCCGCCGTTCTCAATCATCCGGTACGAGCGGCCGATCGCCTGCAGGATCCGCCAGTCTCCAGACTTGGCCTCGACGACCGATTCGCGGAAGGCGTCGATGTCGTGCACCCGCTGGAGCCGCTGCAGACAGGACAGCGCGCTTTCGTAATCGCGAACGCAGTCTTTGCCAGTGTTTTCCGGGTTCAGGCAGAGGGCCCGGAAGATCTCGTAGGCGTCGCGAAAGTTGCCGTCCTGCTGAGCCTTCTCCGCGGCGGTCCGCTGATCGGGAATCGCAAGTTCCTGAGCCATCAGCGACCAGGCCCCCGCACACAGCAACAGGCCCACGAGCAGCGAAAGTGGACGCAGCATAACGCTTCCTCAGTGTCCGCGACCGTCGCTCGCGACGGAATCCGCGAAAGGGATCGGCCGACGCCTTCGGCCTCAAAAGGAGGTGACCAGTCGCGAATGGACCGGCCGACGCCCGGTTAGATATCGCCCGACTCGGGAAAGTTCCAGACAGATCGCGAGATGCACTCGCGCCCGGCCGGCCGACGGAACCCCCCTGCAGCAGACGACTTTGGAAATCGGCGTGGATTTCCGCACGGATCGCCGCGCGGCTCCCCACTATTTCCTGAGACACATTGCGCAGGACGTCCCATGAGACTCACACTCCGAACTCTGCTGGCTTATCTGGACGACATTCTCGAAGCCAGCCAGGCCCGCGAAATCGGCGCTCGAATCAGCGAAAACTCGGTCGCCTCGTCGCTGGTCACGCGGATTCGCGACGTCACCCGCCGCCGCCGGATCGGCAGCCCCGAGTTGACGGGCGCAGGCGCATCCCCCGAACCGAACGTCGTGGCCGAGTACCTCGACAACACGCTCGATCCGTCCGCCGTCGCAGATGTGGAGAAGGTCTGCCTCGATTCCGACATGCACCTGGCCGAAGTCGCCGCCTGCCACCAGGTGCTGACGATCGTGCTCGGCGAACCCGTCACCATCCGTCCGGAACTCAGAGACCGGATGTATGCTTTGGGAAAGCAGCCCGAGGCGACGAACACGCCGATTCAAGCGGACCAGATTCTGGCGGCGGCCCCGTCCGCGGCGGCGGCTGTGACCGCAGCGCCCGAACGCCCGGTCGTTCCCGAGTATTTGAAGCGTCGTCCGCTGATGAGGAGACTGGCCCCCTGGCTGCTGGTGGGCGTGTTGCTCTCCGGTTGGCTGGCGATGATTCTCACCGATGAAGACCTGCTGCCGGGTTGGCTGCGTCCCGTGGCGCAGACGTCGGCGCCGCGCGAGACGCCCGCGGGCGCCGGAGCGAACGTGGCAGCGGTCGCACGGGATCGCGGGTCGCCGTCGGTCGTCGACGCTCAGGAGCCGGCGCCGGACGCGATCGGACCAGGGGCGGAACAGGCCGCCGCCATCGCCGCGCGGTCGAGTCTTGATGCTCCGATTCCGGTCGACGTCGCGCCGGACTCCGCTTCCGGAACCGAGGCGGGCGGCGCAGCCGACAGCGCCGATCTGGCCCTTGTCCCGGAAACGTCGTTGCCCCCCTCGGACGTCGTCCCGCCGCCGAGTCCCGGCATTCCGGCGGAACCTGCCGTGGCCCCGACAACCGACGTTGATCCTGGCGCGCCGTTCCCCACAGTCCTGTACGCCAGCAGCGAAGGCGTAATGATCCTCCGTTCCCCGGAGTCTGGAGACTGGTCGGTCCTGCCCCGGCGGGCGTTGCTGCATGTGGGAGATGAGATCGCCGCTCCGGAGCCCTTCCTTTCCGAACTGGCCGTCACGTCGGCCGGCCAGGCCAAAGCGTCGATCACGTTGCTGATGGCCGGAGGCGCCCGGGCGCAGCTGCTGCCCGCGCGTCCGGAATCGATCATGGAGCTGGAGATCGACCGCGGGCGCGTCGGCTTCCTGCGCCCATCCGACGGTCTCGCGGGACCGCTCACGGTCGGCGTCACCGTGGGCGGAATGCGATCGGCCATTGACCTCAAGCAGCCCGAAACCCGTTGCGGAGTGTACGTCGAGCGCCCGCAGCCGCAGGGACTGCCGCTCGTCGAGACGCCGGCCGCGGACGAGCCGCCGGCTGAGGATCCAACCTTGGAATACGTTCCGCCCGCTCCAACCGGCACGCTGTTCGTCGTCGCCGGGGCGGTCGATGTGCGCCGCGGACCGGAGGACGTGATCGCGTCGGAAGCCGCTCCCGAATGGACCGAGTGGACGAATCCGTCGTCGACCCAGTTCATCGCGTTGGGCACGCTGCCGGTCTGGCTGGATCCGACCGCCCGGGTCCCGATGACGACGCGGAACTTCTCGCGAAACTATGAGCCGGAGTTCGCGCTCGACCAGCCGATCCAGATGAGCATTCCGCCAGTGCTCCGGGACCGCCGCGCGCACATGGCGCGGCTGGCCGCGCAGACGCTGGCGCTCACCGACGACGTGGAGAACCTGGTGCTCGCGCTGTCGAACGATCACGAGGAGGCCCGACTGGCCGCGATCGTATCGCTGCGGGAGTGGCTGCCCCGACAACTGGAGAACGACGACCGTCTCCGCGAGGCCGCGTCCCGGGTGTTCCGCGGCGAGGACGCCGCCGTGGCCGTCGAACTCCTGTGGGGCAAGAGCGACGCCGACGTCCGCTCGGAGGCCGCCGCACAGCAATTGCTCGCCTGGATGGGCAGCGACAACGTCGCCATCCGCGAACTGGCGTTCTTCCAGGTCCACCGGCTGACCGGCAAGGACCTGGGCTACCGTCCGGTGAATCCGCTGGCCCAGCGGGAAGCGGCCCTGGAGCGCTGGCGCGAGCACGTGAAGCGGACCAAGGGGTTGCTGCCGCCGAATTCCTGACGGTCCGGTCGGCGTCGGCGGATCAATGCCCTCGAGAAAGCGCGACGGCGGGGGATGGATGCCGCGAACCCGGCGCCCGCCCCGGCCGTCTGATCGGCAACGTGCGGCGGACGCGCTGTCGTTCGGCCTGGCGCCTGTGCTGATGGTTTCCCGCCGTCCGCCCGGCAAAGACTTTGAGGCGGGCCGTCGGCTTCGCGACACGAACCGATCTTTTATACTCCTCTCCCGACCCTCCCTGGAGCCGCCGGAATTCCCCCGGACGTCTCCACTCCTGTTCCCTCGAAAGGCGCCTCCTTTGAACGTCGCCGCCCGCAGCAGCCACGACACGATCGAGAAGTTCAATCAGTTCGTGATCCCCAACTACCGCCGCTACCCGATCAGCCTGGTGCACGGCGAGGGCAGCTATGTGTGGGACGCCGAAGGGAACCGCTATCTCGATTTCTTTCCCGGCTGGGGCTGCAACATTCTGGGCTACTCTCCGCCGCGGGTGGTCCGCGCGATCCAGGAGCAGGTCGAACACCTGATCCATGTCCCCAACACATGGTTCACGGAACCGCAGGGGGACTTCGCCGAAGCGCTCTGCACGCGCGGGTTCGGCAAGGCCTTTTTCTGCAACAGCGGCGCCGAGGCCAACGAAGGCGCGATCAAACTGGCGCGGCTGCATTGCAGCTCGCAGGGACGCTACAAGATCGTCACCTGCCTGAACGGCTTTCACGGCCGGACGTATGCGGCCGTCACGGCCACCGCGCAGCCCAAATATCACGAGGGCATCCAGCCGCTGCTGCCGGGCTTTCTCTACACCCGGTTCAACGATCTGGAAGCGCTGGAGAAGGTCATCGACGCGGAGACCTGCGCGATTCTTCTCGAGCCCGTGCAGGGGGAAGGGGGCGTGAACATCGCCGACGCGGATTACCTCCGCGGCGTGCGGCAGCTCTGCGACGAGCGGGAGCTGCTGCTGATCTTCGACGAGGTCCAGACGGGCATGGGACGACTGGGGAGCTGGTTCGCTTACCAGCATTTCGGAGTCCAGCCGGACATCATGACGCTGGCGAAGGGGTTGTGCGCCGGCGTGGCCTGCGGGGCGATCATTGCGACCGAGGGGGTGGCCCCCAGCCTGCGTCCCGGGATGCACGCATCGACGTTTGGCGGGAACCCGCTGGCGATGGCGGCCGGTCTTGCCACCGTCCAGACTATCGAGGCCGACGGGCTGCTCGACAACTGCAGCCGCATGTCGGGCCGCTTTGCACAGTCGTTTCTGCAGTTGCAGAAGGAACTTCCGATCATCCGTGAGGTGCGGGTCAGCGGCCTGATGGTCGGCGTGGATCTCACCTGCCCCGCGACTCCGGCCGTGGCCAGCTGCATGGAAAGGGGCCTGCTGGTCAACGCGACGCACGACACCGTCCTGCGTCTCCTGCCGCCGCTGAACATCACAGCCGAACAGGTCGATGAAGGCTGCGACATTATCGCCGAAGTGCTGCGGCAGATTGCGACGTCCGGCTGACCCCCAGTGGGGCCTGCGCCGCAAAACGGCACGTGGCCGGACGTTCAGACCGGGTTCGGGAAAAAATCTCGTCAGTCGACAAAGACGCGGCGCGGTCGGACCCGTATGATGACGAAATCGCTCCGCTGTGTGTCCTCGGCCGATCGGGCCAGCGATCATAGACCCTCTGCCGGGCCGAGCCCCCGGCTGTTCAATTTTGCTTGCTGAGAACGAGTGCGACCACCTACTGCCGCCTTCATCACGATATACGGACAGACGAGGCCGCTTTCCTCGAACCGGCCGACGACGATCGGCCGGGGTGCGGAAAACGAAATCGTCCTGCCCGAACCCGAATGCAGCCGGAAGCATTGCGAGATCGCCTTTCGCGATGGACGCTGGGTCATTCGGGATTACGACAGCCGCAACGGGACGTTCGTCAATGACCGTCCGATCACGGGGGAATACCCCCTGCAGTCGGGCGACGTCATTCGCATCGCGCTCGTGAAGATCAAATTCCGGATGGTGTATTCCGGAGACACGGCGTCGTCCTTCCCGGCGTTCAGCGACGAGGCCCCCCGGCATTCATCGCCCGTCGCCTCCGTCGCCACGCCCAGCGACTCCGGATCGTGGAGCTCCCCCGCCCGGGAGTCCCTGCCGCCCATACTGGGCGAAAGCCCCGTCACTCAGGACCTGCGCGAGCAGGTCATCCGCCTCGGCGCACTCAACGCCCCGGTGCTCATCACAGGCCCCAACGGCGTGGGCAAGGGGGTCGTCGCACTCCACGTGCACCACGCCTCCGGACGGCCCTCCACCAGCTTCGTCTACTGGGACTGCAACAGCGTCTCCTCGAACACCAGCCTCGCGGAATCCAGCCGCATCGGCACCCTGCAGATGCCGCAGGCCGAAGGCACGCTGTTCCTCGATGAAATCGCCGTGCTCCCCTCGATCGACCAGAGCTTCCTGCTCAGCCTGTTGCTGCAGCTTGAAAGCCTTCCGGACGAACCGGGCGCCCGCCGGCCGCGAGTTCTCGCCTCGACCAGCGTAAACCTCGAAGAGGCCGTCGAGTCCGGAAAGTTCCGCCGCGACCTGTACTTCCGGCTGAACGTCCTGACCGTCCAGATCCGGCCGCTCGTCGAGCGCAAGCCGGACATTCTGCCGCTCGCCGATCACTTCCGGTCGCGGTACGCCCGCCAGTTA
Source organism: Planctomyces sp. (assembly GCA_019636235.1). Taxonomy (GTDB): domain Bacteria; phylum Planctomycetota; class Planctomycetia; order Planctomycetales; family Planctomycetaceae; genus Caulifigura. The sequence goes on along the minus strand of JAHBXW010000009.1, from coordinate 17,727 downwards.
GGCCGCGCCATCGAAGGCTTCAGTTCGTCGGCCATCGCCGCGCTGGAAAGCCACTCCTGGCCGGGCAACGTCCGGGAGCTGGAGAACACCGTCTACCGGGCCGTGGCCCTGTGCGGGACATCGACGATCGACGCCGACGACCTGCACCTGACCGTCAAGGCGACGGGCGAGCGCGGCGCCGTCATCGCCCCGCCCTACCAGGGCCGCTCGCTCGAGGACATCGAACTCGCGCACATTCTGGCGACGCTCAACGAGACCGAATGGAACAAGACCCGCGCCGCGGGCATCCTCGGCATCGAACGCTCGACGCTCGATCGCAAGTTGAAGCGCTACGGCCTGAATCGGCCTCCCGCGTCGATGCGCACGCCGCTGCGCGAAAGCCCCGACCCGTCGTCGACCTGAGCGGCGCCCGGCCCCTGAGCGCTCTGGTGCGCCTCCGTCGGCCTGCGGATTTCACTGCCGGGTCCCGGGTTCGGTCCAGTCGCTGTTGACGGAACGGGCACGGCGGCGAGAATCAGGGTCCGTGACATCATCACGCGGCCCAGCGCGGGATGCGCTCCATAGCCGGACGCCCTGTTCGCCGCCGCCTTTCGGGGAACGCGCGGCCATGCCCAGTGTTCTGACGCGGTTCGCAATCCTGTTGCTGCTGGTGGTCCTCCAGCAGGGGCAGGGACGCCAGCGCAATTCCCAGTTCCTCACGAACGATCGGCTCACCAGCGGACCGCGCGTGCGCGCCGCCTTCCGCGACGCCGCCGCCCCCTCGCGGGCCTGGACGGTCCGCATCCAGCGGGATCGCGCGCCCGTGGCCCTCGGCGTCATTGTCGACCCGGACGGCTACGTGCTTACCAAGCTCAGCGAAATCCAGAAGCCGCCGCCGCGACCGCAGCGGCCTCAGGCGGAAGGCGAGACCGAACCGCCGCCGATCGTCGTGCAGGTGGCGGGCGGCAAGGAGTACCTGTTCCGGATCGCCGCCACGCATCCGGAAACCGACCTGGCGCTGCTGCACATCAACGCCACGGGGCTGGAAACCGTCCCCTGGGCGACGGACGCGAAGTACGACCTGGGACGCTGGATCGTGACGTGCGGGCCGCGGGGGGTGGCCTCGAACGTCGGCGTCATCAGTTCCAAGCGCCGCGAGATTCGGGCTGAGCGCATCCCCGGCATCCTGGGCGTTCAACTGGACGTCGGCGGCGGGCCGGCGCGGATCGTCTCGATCTTCGACAACGGCGCCGCGGCCAACGCCGGTCTGCAGGAGGGGGATGTCGTTGAGAAGCTCGGAGACACCACGATCCGGGACTCGCAACAGCTGATCCGCCTGATCCGGAGGCAGGAGCCGGGGGATGTCGTGCAATTGTCCGTCCGCCGCGGCGAGGACGTCCGCGATTATGAGGTCACCCTGTCGCATCCATTCGGCATTTACCTGTCTCAGTACGCGCAGCAGATCCGGATGGGAGGCGAACTCAGCGATCGCCGGGACGGGTTCAAGGATGTCTTTTCGCACGACACGGTGATGGACCCGCAGCAGTGCGGCGGTCCGGTCGTCGATGTGTCCGGACGCGTGATCGGAGTGAACATCGCGCGTTCGGCGCGGATCGAAACGCTGGCGCTGCCTGCCGAGGTCGTCGTGAGGGCGATCGAGGAGATGCGCAACTCGCTGAAGACGTCCCCGTCGACGCCGCCCCCGGAGATGGCCGAATAGCGGCTGCCTGCCCCGCGGCTGCCTGGCGGCGCCATGACCGCGAGCCGCGCCGGCCCGGCAGGTCCGGCCATCGTCAGTCCGCCGCGGCCGCCGCCTGCACGGCCTTGACGATCTTGTCGTATCCAGTGCAGCGGCAGAGGTTCCCGGCCAGGTAGAACCGAATCTCTTCCTCCGTCGGCTCGGCGTTCTCTTTCAACAGGCAACTGGCTGAGACCAGGAAACCCGGCGTGCAGATGCCGCACTGCAGGGCCGCCTGTTCCAGAAAACACTGCTGCAGCGGCGCGAGGCGCTCCTTGTCGGCCAGCCCCTCGACGGTCTGAATCTCCGTCCCGTCGCACTCGACAGCCAGCACGAGGCAACTCACGACGGGCCGCCCGTTGAGCGCCACCGTGCAGGCGCCGCAGTTCCCGTTGCTGCAGCCTTCCTTCGTGCCCGTCATGCCGAGTTCGTCGCGGAGAACCTCGAGCAGCGTCTGTCTCGGTTCGCACAGGAAGGACTGTTCGCAGCCGTTGATGCGGGCGGTGACAATGCGTTTGCGGGCCATATCGTCGGTGTTTCGAGAAGTTCGGAGTTCAGCGGCGAGTGTGATTCGTCCGGCGGATCAGCCTACCACACGTCCGCGGCGGCGACGCGCCGGGCCGCCGTCAGTTCATCTTTCAGCGGGTTGCACTCGAGGCCCACGAAGCCCCGATAGCCCAGCATGTGGGCTTCCTTCAGGACGCGGTTGTAGTGGATTTCGCCCGTCCCCGGCTCGTTGCGGCCGGGGTGGTCGGCGAGCTGCAGGTAGCCGATCTGCTTGGCCTGCATGCCCTCGCGGAGGTGGCCGCAGAGGTCCCCCTCGGTGATGTGCATGTGGTACAGATCCCAGTTGATCTTCACGTGCGAGGAGCCGACTTCCTCGCAGATGCGAATGGCCGGGGCGCTGCCGTACAGGCAATGCCCCTTGTGGTCGACGCGGATGTTCATCGGTTCGAGAATCAGCGTCAGGTCGTGATCCTCGGCGATCGGGGCCACCCGCTTCAGGCCCAGGATGACGTTGTCGTGCATCTCCTCCTGCGTCATCCCGGACACGTCGTCCCCGGCGACCACGCAGGCCAGCTTGCAGTTCAGCGTCTTCGCCACGTCGCAGGCCTCGCGGACCGTCTTCTCCAGCAGGTCATGGTTCTGAACTTCGTTCATGCCGGGGCGGAACCCCCAGGCCGTGAACTGCGCCACCGACAGTCCCAGCTCCTGGGTCAGCACGGCGATCGCCTCGATGTCGCGATTCTGGAAGGGCCACATTTCGATGGCCGGAAAGCCCAACTCAGCGGTCTTGCGAATGCGGTCGAGAAACGGAAGTCCGGTGAACCACATTTCGATGTTCACCGCGAACTTCGTTTTCGTGGATTTCAGCGTCTCGCGAAGCTGCGAGGCGTCATCCTGGGCGCCGGCGAACGCCATGGGCGCGAGGGCCGCGGCCCCGGCGAGCGTCGACTGCAGAAACGTCCGACGATGTGAGCGCATCTGTGAACCGCCTCGAGGTGTGTTTCCGATGGAGCACGCATGATAGCCGCCTCCCGCCGCATTGGGGAAACGTGCGGGTTTCGTGGCGATCGCGCGGTCGCGAGAACGCAGTCAGCGGATTTGCACGACGCCCCCGCCCCCCCTCCCCGCTCGCGCCGCCCCGGGGTCATTTCCCGATGCAGAACCGGGTGAAGATCCGGTCCAGCAGATCACTCGTGTAGACCGCACCCGCGATCTCCCCCAGCGCCTCAAGCCCCCGCCGCAGCTCCAGCGCGATCAGCTCATCTCCGCTGGCCTCGCCGCGAGTTTCGTCCCGTGACGCCAGGCGTTCCGCTGCCCGCAACGCCTCCCCGGCCGCTGACAGGGTCGCGCCGCACCGGGCCAGCGTCGACGACAACAGTTCCCCCCGGGAGGCGTCCCGATCCTCGAGCCGCCGCGCGATGGCCCGCCGCAGTTCCTCCAGCCCCGCGCCCGTACTGGCTGACACCGGCAGTTCGTCGGCCGCCGCCTCGCAGTCGTTCGCGGCATCGGCCTTTGTTCCGACAACCAACAGCTCGGCGCCAGATTGGCGGGCCGCCTCGCGCAGCTTCGCATCCCGGCGCTGACCGTCCGGCGACAGGTCGCGCGCCGCGCACCACAGGATGAGATCGGCCTGTCGACGCTGCTCCTCCGCTCCGGTCCGCGCGAAGGCGTCGATCTCGCCGGCCGCGTCATCCACCCCCGCCGTGTCCAGCAGGTCGATCTCCAGCGCTTCAAGTGCCACGCCTGCCACCAGCCAGTCCCGGGTCGTTCCGGCGATCGGCGATACGACGGCCGCGGCGGTTCCGGCCAGGGCGTTGAACAGCGTGCTCTTTCCGGCGTTGGGAAGCCCCGCCAGCACCACGCGGCGACGCCCCGTCGTCCGGCCCCGTTCGGCCGTCCGCAGCTGCAGCTCGTCGATCCATTCTGCGGCCCGACGCAGTCGACCGCACATCGCGGATCGATCGACGAACTCGATATCCTCGTCAACGAAGTCCAACCCGGCTTCCAGATCGGCCAGGTCGATCAACAACTGGTCTCGCAGGTCGCGGATGCGGGACGAAACGCCCCCGGCCAATTGCTGCAGCGCCTGCCGCAGCCGAGGCGAACTGTCGGCGTCAATCACGCCCAGGACGGCCTCGGCCTGGACGAGATCGATTTTTCCCGCGAGGAATGCCCGCAGCGTGAACTCCCCGGGGCGGGCGATCCGCGCGCCGCGAGACACCAGCTCGCGGATGATCGCATCCAGCACCGGCGGCGAACCGATCGTGTGCAGCTCGGCCGCCGGCTGACCGGTGTAACTGCGGCCGTCGGGCCAGCACCAGACGTCGACGGGCAACGGATCTCCCAGCCCGGACACGCACAGCCTGGCCCGCGCCCGACGCGGAACGGCCGGCGGTTGAAATGGTTCGCCCGATTCCTGCAGCAGCGAATCCGCCAGCAATCGCTGGACGTCCGGCCCGGATGCGCGGACGATGCCCCGCACCGCCGGCCCGGGCGGCGAGGCGACGGCGACGATGACGTCTTCGAGCGTCCAGTTGACGGGGCGATCCATGGCGCGGCCATTGTAGCTCGCGCCTGCCGAATCCTGAGGAACTTCCGTTCGCGCCGTGATTGCGAACCCGATCTGCGTTCTGAATCTGCTGGCGCTGGGGGGCGTGCTGTGGGTCCTCGCGCCCACGCGACGCGTCACCGACGGGACGACGCTGGGAACGGCGTGGCGCTGGATGCTGGGGGCGGCGGTCGCCTGGTTCGCGGCGGCCCTGTTCGAAGCGCTGGCCGGCCCCGTCGCGCCGGCGACGGCCCATGCGTGGTATGCCGCCAGCGTGTTGGCGCTGTGTCCGTGGATCGCCGTGCTGGGCGCCCGGCGGCCGGTGGTGCGGGTCTGGAACTGGTTCGTCCTGGCGCCGTTGGCGGCCGTCCTGATGTGGCCGGTGGCCGTGTGCTGGATGCCGCGCGGACCGACGCATCCGCCGCTTGAGACGCCGACGCTGATCGGGTTCGGCGTCGTGTCGGTGATGGGCTTCGGCAACTACCTGGGGACGCGGTTCGCGTTGAGCGCCGCACTGTCGGCGGCCGCTGTCTGGATGGCGCTGATGTCGACGTCCCGCGGGGCGGGTTCCGGAGAAGGGCTGCGGTCGCTGGCCTGCCTGGCGCTGCTGGCGGCGGCGATGCTGGCGGTGCGCCGCGCACCGCGCGTGCCCACGGCAGCGTTCGCGTGGGACCGGGTGTGGCGGGACGTCCGCGACACGTTCGGCATGGTCTGGGCGAACCGGCTGACCGAACGGGTCAATGCTCAGGCGGCGCGCGACGGCTGGACGTCGCGACTGACGCCGGACGGATTCGTCGCGGCCGACCCAGCGCGGCCGGCGGACCTGGAACGCGACCTGCCGCGGATCGACCACACATCCCGGTGGCTGCTGCAGCGGTTTGTGGACGACGCGTGGATCGACGCCCGGTTGTCGCGCGGCGACGACGCGTAAGGCCCCGTCCGTCAGGTCCCGGGCCGCTTGCGGAAGGCGTTGAACGACACGTATTCCCAGTGCCGGTACAGCTCGGAGGACTTGAGCAATTCGGCGTGCGTCCCCATCGCGGCGACTTTGCCTTCCGCGAGCAGGACGATCAGGTCGCACTTGCGGACCGTCGACAACCGCGAGGGCAGGAAGATCACCGTGCGGCCGTTCGCGATTCGCTGATAGGCGTCGTCGAGCATGGCCTTCGTGTCGTCGTCGAGCGAAACGTCCGGCTCCTCGACGATCACCAGCGCCGGCTTGCGGAGCGCCGCGCGCGCCAGTCCCAGACGGAACGCCTGGCCGGCCTCGAGCTGATGCCCGCGTTCGCCCAGCAGCGTTTCGTAGCCCTTCGGCAGCCGCGAGATGAAATTGTGAGCGTGCACCAGCTTGGCGGCTTCTGTCGCTTCGGCAACCGCGTACCGCGACTCCCCGCAGGTGATGTTCTCCAGCACCGTGCCGTTGAAGCACGGATCGGCGCCGCCGACGTAAACGGTCTCCGCCCGCAGTGATTCCAGCGTCGCCCAGGCGATGTCCTCGCTGTCGTACAGCACGCGGCCACCCTGCGGCTCGATGAACCGCGGCAGCATGTAGGCGGCGGTCCGCGGCTGCAGCGGGTCCAGCGACACAAGGGCCGTCATCTTGCCGGACGGCAGCCGGAGGTCGAACTGCCGCAGCAGCTCGCGATCGCCGCGCTGGTAATTGACCGACTCGTAAATAATCGTGCGAGAGAGCGGCTCGAGAAACCGGGCGCCGACGGCCTGCCCGACCTCGGGGATCTCGTTGATGTACTGAAAGACTCGGTTCCCCGCCTCGTCAACGCCCGACCGGGCCGCGCCGATCCGCAACAGCGTGCCCATGCTGGGCGTCGCCGCCGCGAACGTGGCCAGCAGCAGGAATCCGCCGGATGCCGACATCGGGGCGTCGAAGGCCAGGACCCGGGCGCCCACGAAATACAGCAGCATCGCGACAAGGCCGCCGATCGCGACCCGCACAAAACGCAGCGCCCAGTAGCCGATGCGCCGCGCGGACATCGCTTCGATGGAGAATTGCTCCAGGTGCCGCTGAAACCGTTCGTGCTCGAACGTCTCCATCCCATATCCGCGAACCAGCCGCGACTTGCGGAGGCTGTCTGACAGCAGCCGCAGCGCGGACGCCGCCTTCGATTCCGCTTCGCGGCGCCGCGCGTCCGACTGCTTGCGTTCGACGTCGACGACCCACCAGCAACAGCCCAGCGGAACGGCACAGATCAGAAACAGGCGCCAGTCGATCGCCAGCGCCAGAATCGCCAGCGCGATCAGCGTCGGCAGATCGCGGCCGAGGCGCGTCAGCCAGTCGCTGACGCCGTCCTGAATCTGATCGACGTCGCGCGTGAACAGTCGCAGGGCCTCGTCCTGCCGGGCGCCGTCGAGGTCGCTGGGCCCCAGACGCAGCGCCTGCCGATGCAGTTGCGAGCGGAGGCTGGAGGCGACGCGGGTGGCGAAGTCGTCGGCCGAGCGACGGACCCGAGCCCGGGCGGCAATGCGGAACAGGCCGCTGGACAGGAGCAGCAGCAGCAATGTCGCCGACGCGGCGCGGTTGACCGACAGCATCGGCGCCTGCCGTACGGCCCAGCCCAGCAGTTGTCCGGCGGGCGTGGCCCGCAGTCGCCAGGCGGTCGGCCCGACGCCCAGGTTCGTCCAGTTCACGAACGCAGGCACGTTTTCGGGCAGTTCCAATCCGAGGAGCGCGGCCGCCTCCGGAATCTCATCGCCGGACAGCACCAGTTCGCCGCGGTGCACCCACAGATCGGCCAGCAGGGCCAGCACCAGCAGCAATACGATCAGCGCGGCCGCGCCGACTCCCCCCCAGGCCCAGGCGACCAGCGTGCGCGGAGCGATCAGGACGCGGAGCGGGAGGAGCCGTTCGAAGGGAGTGGGCGACATAGTCTCTGCCGCGGAGACCCGGAGCGCTCCGTTGTGCTGTCGGTGGTCTCGTCAGTGGTGTCGTGCCGACCCGGTCCGTCGCTGGCCGCCAGCCCGTGCTGCGTCACGCCAGATCGCGGTCCTCAAACAGAATGAAGGCCACGAAAATGGCGGCCGCGACATACGCCGCCGTGTAGACCGCGTTGAGCCCCACGTAATTGATGGGGATCGACTTCCCGGCGGAAATCGCGGCGGACATGTTCAGATTATCCAGCGCCGGCAGCAGCGTGGCGAACAGATTCGCGAAGAATTTGACGAACTCGATGTCCTGCCGCGACGAGGCGACCAGCACCGGCGTCAGGTGGCCGATCACGAACACCGCCAGGCAACTGACGATGTTCGGCAGCATCGGCAGCCGGGTCGAGATGGCGACGCTGACGGCCGTCATCACCGCGGCTTCCATGAACGTCAGCGACAGGCCCGGCAGAATGGAATTGGCGGCGGCGAGCCGGTTCGGCTCGAGCCGCGGAATCCGGCTGCCCTCGACCGTCGCGAACATCTCCAGCGGACCGTGACCCGTTTCCTTCCAGTCAAAGCCGAACTTGACGTACGTGGCGCAGTACATGACGCCGCCCAGGACGACGATCAGCACCAGCACGGCCTGCAGGATGCCAAAGTACTTGCCCAGCACGAACTGCCGCCGGTTGATCGGCTTGGACAACAGCGTCATCGCCGTCTTGCCCTCGATTTCATCGGCGACGCTGGTGCTGGCCGTCCAGACGGCGACGAGCAGCGAACAGATCAGGATGGTCGACAGGCCGCAGTCGATGAACATCTTCGTCTCGTCGTCCATCGCGAAGAACGGGATGTAGACGTTGGCGATGACCAGCAGCAGCCCGACGGCGAGCAGCAGGATGAAGACCGGCTGCCGCATGGCCTCCTTCCAGGTGGCGCGGGCGATGGCGCCTGCGCGGGTCAGGTAATTGAACAGCGTCAGTCCGGCGAACAGCATGATCGCGACACCGGCCAGCCAGAGGACCTCGTTGCGGTCGACGGCGTCGGGCCGGCCAGCTTCAGTCAGCAGGTCCATTTCAACTCACCAGCGCAAAGCAGGAACGAACGGGAAACGCAAGAAAAACCAGACAGGAACTTCCACTGTACCGGAGCGGCAGACGCGAGAAAACCAACCGTCGGGCGGGTTCATGAAAGCTTCCCGGAGGCCGTCGGCCGGCGCGCCGAAAAGCTGCCATTCGACAGGATCGCTCCCGGCTGCCGAATCTGCCCCAACTCGGCTATTGATTCCCGTTTACACCGAGTTGGGCAACCGTTATATCTTCGTCCGGTCCGGGGGCGGCGAGGCTGTCTTCCGGATTGCCGACATTGCGCAAGTCCAGAGTTCGTCAACAGTTCAGCGTCCTCCCTTGGAGGTGCGCCCTGTCACAACGGCCTGGAGTCGCGGACAATTCGCATTCCAACATTCGCCAGACTATTCCGATCGCATCGGCGAGCCAGCGGCTCACGAAGACAGAAGGAGCACCACACGTGTCGGATTCGGACATTGCGGACAAGGTCAAGGACATCGTCAGCGACAAGCTGGACGTGCCCCGGGAGGACGTCGACGAGTCCAAGCACTTCGTGAACGACCTGAAGGCCGATTCGCTGGCCCTCGTCGAACTGGGCATGGCGTTCGAGGACAACTTCGGGATCAGCATCCCGGACGAGGACTACGAGAAGCTGAAGACCGTCGGGGATGCGATCGAGTATGTGAAGCAGGCTCGCGGCTGACCCCCAGGATCGGCCGCAGCGCCTGCCCAGCGGGCGCGCGTTCCGAATCCTCTTCGACAACGGAAAGACCCGGCGCCTGTCCCGGTGATCTGGCAGGCGGACTGTCATGCGAAGACGAGTCGTCGTCACTGGTCTGGGCGTCGTCACCGCTCTGGGATGCGAAGTCCCCGAGCTGTGGGACGCGCTCTGCGCCGGCAAAAGCGGCATCGGACCGATCCGCCGCTTTGACTGCTCCAACTTCAAAGTCACGTTCGGAGGGGAGATCTCCACGTTCCATCTTTCGGAACACATGGAGATCGGAGAGAAAGACATCCGCCGGCTGGACCGCTTCGTCCAGTTCGGGATGGCGGCGGCCAGCAAGGCGATTCGCCATTCCAAAATCGACCTCTCCGAAGGGGACGCCTACCGCTACGGCGTGCTCGTCGGCAGCGGCATCGGCGGCCTGAACGAAATCGAACAGCAGCATTCCACGCTGTACGATCGCGGGCCGGCGCGCGTCTCCCCGTTCATGATCCCCAAGCTGATGGTCAACGCCGCCAGCGGGAACATCTCCGTGCAGTGGAAGCTGCGGGGGCCGAACAGCGCCGTGGCGACGGCCTGCGCTTCCGCCAGCAACGCCATTGGCGACGCCTTCAAGCTCATCCAGGGGGACATGGCGGACGTCATGGTCGCCGGCGGAAGCGAAGCGGCCATCACGCCCATGGGCCTGTCCGGTTTCTGCCGCATGCAGGCCTTGTCCACGCGGAGCTCCGCCCCGCAGGCCGCCAGCCGGCCCTGGGACAAGGGGCGGGATGGCTTCGTGATGGCCGAGGGCGCCGGCGTCGTCGTGCTCGAAGAACTCGATTTCGCCCGCCGCCGCGGAGCGACGATCTATGCGGAGGTCCTGGGCTACGGGATGTCGGCCGATGGCACCCACATGACGGCCCCCGATCCCGAAGGCCGCGGCGCCGCGCGGGCCATGCAGGGCGCCCTCCGGGACGCCCGCCTCAATCCTGAAAACATCGATTACATCAACGCCCACGGCACCAGCACGCCGCTCGGCGACAAGGCGGAAACCGTCGCCATCAAAACCGTCTTCGGCGAACACGCCCGGCGGCTGGCCGTTTCCAGCACGAAAAGCCAGCTCGGGCATCAACTGGGGGCCTCGGGCGGCGTCGAGTTCGTCGCCTGCGCCATGGCCCTCAATCACCAGATCGCTCCGCCGACGATCAACCTCGACGATCCCGATGAAGGCTGCGATCTCGATTACGTGCCCCACAAGGCCCGCGAGATGCGCATCGACCGCGTGCTGTCGAACAGCTTCGGCTTCGGCGGCCACAACGCCTGCCTGATTCTCGGCCGTCCCCCCGGGGACTGATTCGCCGGAAGTCCCGCGGTCCGTCGCCGCGCTCGTTTCGCCGCCGCGCGGCCGTTCGCTACGCTCTGCCTGTCCAACTTCGGAAAGGGGAGCCGGGATGCTGCGCACTCGCAGGCTGATGTCGGGACTGCTGATCGCGATCGCGGGATACTGCGGCAGTCTGCCGGCGCGCGGCGAGGAACCGGACGGCGCCGCGCCCCGGCGGCTGTATCTCGACGAGTTCCGCCCGCAGCCGGCGCTGAAGGTTCCGCTGCACCCGCTGACCCGGGCGAAGTTCCCCTGCGTGAACGTGCATTTCCATCCCGGACGCCTTTCCGCTGAGGAGCTTGACGAGGCGCTCGGCGTCATGGACCAGGCGAACATCGCGGTCAGCGTCAGTCTCGACGGCCTGACCGGTTCGCGGTTCGCCGATCATCTCCAGCTGCTGCGGGAGGGCCGCCCGGATCGGTTCGTCGCCTTTGTGCGGATGGACTACATCGGCGACGGGGACGCGAACGACCCAGCGACCTGGGACGTGCACGCCCCCGACTTCGGCCTGCGGATGGCCGATCGGCTGACGGAAGCCGTCCGGAACGGGGCCTGCGGCCTCAAACTGCTCAAGGACCTGGGGCTGATGATCCGCGACCGTGAAGGCCGGTTGATCGCTCCGGACGATTCTCGGTTTGATGCCGTCTGGCAGCGCGCGGGAGAGCTGGGAATTCCGGTCCTGTGGCACTGCGCCGATCCCGTGGCGTTCTTTCATCCGATCGATGAGCGAAATGAGCGTTGGGAGGAGCTGTTCCGCCGGCCGGACTGGAGCTTTCACCGCGGCGATTTCCCATCGCACGACGAGCTGATCGAGGCCCGCAAGCGGGTCATCGCCCGCCACCCGGAGACGCGCTTCATCTGCGCTCACTTCGCTGACATTCCGGAAGACCTGGCGCGACTGTCGCGGGACCTCGACGAGTTGCCGAACATGTTCGTCGAATTCGCTGCCCGGATTTCCGAAATCGGACGGCAGCCCTTCACCGCCCGGGACTTCTTCCTGCGGCATCAGGATCGGATTCTGTTCGGGACGGATGGCGTGCCGCCCATGACGGAGCTGATTCCCCACTTTCAGATGCTGGAAACTCGCGATGAATACTTCCCCTATGAGGACGATCCCTTTCCGCCGCAGGGCTTGTGGAACATTTACGGACTGGACCTGCCGGACGACGTGCTGCGGCAGGTGTACTTTGAGAACGCCGCCCGGCTGATCCCCGGTGTCAGGGACGCGCTCGCCAGATACGGCGAGCGGCATCCTGAGTTCGCGGCCGTCCTGCGGCAGTCGCGGAGCCCCGCACGGTGGGAGTCGGACATCCGCGAGTTCGAGGAGCAGGATCGCCAATCGCCGCCCCGGCCAGGCGGCGTGCTGTTCACCGGCAGTTCCAGCGTCCGCATGTGGAACCTGGAAGAGAGCTTCCCCGGCCGGGGATACGTGAACCGCGGGTTCGGCGGCTGCGAGGCCTCTGACGTCGCCCACTTCGCCAGGCGGATCGTCCTGCCGCACCGGCCCGCGACGATCGCCTGTTACGCGGGGGACAACGACCTCGCATCCGGGAAGTCGCCGCAGCAGATCGCCGATGACTTCCTGCGGTTCGTGCGGATCGTCCGGGAGTCGCTGCCCGAGACGCGGATCATCTACCTGCCGGTGAAGCCCAGCGCCAGCCGCTGGGGGCTGTACCCGAAACAAGTCGCGACGAACGCCCTGATCGCCGCGGCCTGCGCGGACGACCCGCTGCTGGAGACCGTCGACCTGGCGACGCCCCTGCTGGGTTCGGACGGCAGGCCCGACGCCGCGCTGTTTCTCGATGACCGACTGCATTTGAGCCCCGCTGGTTATGCTCTGTGGACCCAACGGCTGCTGCCCCTGCTCGACTCCCCCGCCTCCCGCTGAACGATGTCGGACCCATCGACTCCCACCCTGGTGCGCCCGTTCCTCAAGCGCAAGACGCTGGGCGCCGCCCCGGGCGTGTTCGCCATCGATCCGGATGCCCCGCAGCCCAAGCTCGAGTTTTTCGGGTGCGGGGCCGATCACTGCCACCACGAGATGGTCGACTCCGTGTCGGCGCTGCAGGATCGCATCGGCAATCATCCCCTGTGCTGGGTGAACATCGACGGGCTGGGCAACGAGACCGTCATTCGAGCCCTGGGCGATCTGTTTCAGATCCATCCGCTGGCCCTGGAGGACGTCGTGCACGTCCACCAGCGGGCGAAGGTGGAGGAGTATCCGGGGCACCTGTTCATTGTGCTGCGGATGGTCTGGCTGGATGACGTCCTGCAGACGGAGCAGTTGAGCCTGGTGGTGCGGCCGGGCATGGTCGTCACTTTCCAGGAAACGCCCGGGGATTCGCTGGACCCCGTGCGCCGCCGGCTGGAGGACGCGCGCAGCGCCCTGCGGACGGCGTCGGCCGGACAGCTCACGGCGGCCATCCTGGATGCTGTCGTCGACGGCTACTACCCGGTCATCGAGGAGTTCGGCAACTGGATCGAGGCGGTCGAGGACCGGATCGACGCCGGGGCCAGCGCCTCGTGCGTCGACGACATCCACGATCTCCGCCGCGAGCTGCTGTTTCTCCGCCGCTGCCTGTGGCCGCTCCGCGAGACGATGAATCTGCTGCTCCGCGATCAGTCGCAGTTCTTCTCCCCCGAAACACGGCTGCAGCTGCGCGACACGTACGACCACACCGTCCAGCTGATGGATGTCGTCGAGACGTACCGGGAAATGTGCTCGGACCTCCGCGATTACTACTACGCGGTCGTCAGTCAGCGGACGAACGACGTCATGCGGGTGCTGACGATCGTGGCGACGATCTTCATGCCGCTGAGCTTCATCGCCAGTGTGTACGGGATGAATTTCGAGACGGAGTCGCCGTACAACATGCCGGAGCTGGGCTGGCGGCTGGGGTATCCGTTCGCGCTGGGGCTGATGGCGTCTGTCGCGGGGGGCATGCTGATCTACTTCTACCGGAAGGGCTGGCTGAGCGATCGGCGCGACGACCGACGGCGAGGCGCGGGACCGGAACAGGAGGAGCAGGCCGGATGACGCGATTGCGAAACCTTCGTCGACAAGCTTGCCGAACGGCCGTGGTCGCGGTGTGCGGAACGCTAGCCGCCTGCACGCTGACCGCGGCGGTGGCGGCCGAGCCGGCAAACAGCGGCGACCATCAGGACGTCACGTATGTGCTCACCGAGGCGGGCGAGCGCCGCCCGATCGTCAGCGTGGACGACTGGCAGCAGCGGCGGCGCCAGGTGGTCGCGGCGATGGAACGGGTGATGGGCCCCCTGCCCCGGCCGACAACGCCTGTGCCGCTCGACATGAACGTTGTCGAGGCGCAGCCGATACTGGACGGCCGCGTGGAACGGCGAAAGGTCGTTTATCACACCGATTCGGCGGATCGCTGGACGCCGGCGTACCTGTTTGTGCCGACTCGGATCGCCGAACCGCGGGCCGCTGTGCTCTGCCTGCATCAGACGATTCCCATCGGAAAGGCGGAGCCCGCGGGGCTGGGCGGGAATCCGAATCTGCACTATGCGCTGCACCTGGCCGAACGAGGCTATGTGACGCTCGCGCCCGATTACCCGTCATTCGGCGAGTACGAGTACGATTTCGAGGCGTCGCCGGACTACGCCAGCGGCAGCCTGAAGGCGGTGTATGACAACATCCGCGCGGTGGATCTGCTGACCGGGCTGCCGGAAGTCGATGCGGACCGCATCGGCTGCATCGGACATTCGCTGGGGGGGCACAATGCGATGTTCACCGGGATGTTTGAACCGCGGCTGAAGGCGATCGTGTCCAACTGCGGCTTCACGCGGTTTCACCGATACTACGAAGGCCGGTTGGCGGGCTGGACGAGCGCGCGGTACATGCCGCGGATCGCCAGCGAGCATCACAACAACCCGGACGAGGTTCCGTTCGACTTTCCGGAGATCGTCGCTGGCTTCGCGCCGCGGGCGTTCCTGGCCAGCGCTCCCACCGGAGATGACAACTTCGAAGTCGAAGGGGTCCGGGAGACGATTGCCGCGGCGCGGTTCATTTACGACCTGCATGGCGCGGGGGAACGATTGCAGGCCGAATACCCTGAATGCGGTCACGACTTCCCGGCCGCAGCGCGCGAGCGGGCGTATCGGTTCCTTGATGAGTATCTGGTGCACGTGCCGGATCCCGGACGGTAGGCGTCCGCACGAAAGGCCGCGAAGACCGCGTCAGCGAAACGCCGGCAGCGGGCCGAGCGCGGGCTCGTCTGACGGTTCGGAGAGCGTCAGCGGAATGTGATCCGGCCCCCGGGACAGCTTCAACTTCTCCAGCAACGATGGCTCGCGGCGCGGCGACGTCGCAACGGCGGCCGTGCGCGGCGCGGGCGCCGGCTCGGATTCCGAGACGGTCAGCGTGCGGCCCTGGCCCGGTCCGTCCCGGAGATCCGACTCCTGCAGCTTCGGCGGAACGACCGACGCCGACCGACGGGACGGAAGCAAATCGACCCCGAAGAACGGGGACTGCGAATTGCTGTCCATCTGGAACATGGTGCGTCCGACCTCGCAGCCGCTGCAAGCGACGACGAGCACGAGGACCGGCAATCCGCACATGCGTCCGTGCATGTTCTGGAATCGACTGAGCCCGTTATTCCTGGTCGGCGACCGGGGGTTCCCACTGATCGCGCGTGACGTCCTGTCCGCCCATGAGCCACTGACAGCCCGGGCCGATGACGACAGCGATCAATGCCAGCAACAGGAGAGTCCGAGGCATCCGTGCTGCTCTCCGAAAAGGGACGCGGCCACCTGCCGCGACGCCGCAGTGATAGCAGAATGTCGCGATTTGCGCGAAGGCCGGTCCGCAATGGATAAAATCGACCTCATGAAACGCCGCAACAACATACAAGCACAACACTTGCGCCATTTTTCAACTTTTGGCGGACAGTTGGAAAGTGAGTGGTCGTCGGAAGTTCTCCGGCTAGGATTCGAATGTCGGTTGAGCGAGGGTTGGCCCACACTTGCTCCCGGCACTTGGGAGCGTCTCGCCCGGCCCGGCGGGGCGCTCCACTTTTTTTGCGCTGACCATTTCGCCGGCGGCGCGACGCCGCGCGGGAACGCTTCGCAGCGGCAGGTTGTGCCGCGCCGGCCCGCATTGATCCGCATTCCTCGCAGCGGCTCTAGGTCGAATGCGGACCCCATGGGCATGATGCGGCGGGCCGCGCCCTTCGGTCGGCGCCTCGACCGTCATCGCCACCCCGGAGTTCCCGCATGTCCTCGCCCCGCAACATCCGGCGCACAGGTTCTGTGTTGCGCCGCGTCTTCCTCGCCGCCGGTCTGGCGGCGGTGTTGATCGGTCCCGTCAAAGCGCAGGAAGGCGCCGAGTCCATCAGCGAGCTGGTGCAGAAGATCGAACGCCTCGAACACGACCAGTTGCTGCTGGAGGATCGCCTGCTCCGTCTCCAGCACGCGACGGAACCGGCGCAGCGCGGCGGGGAGGCGCAGACGCCGAACGCCGCTGGCGAAGTCCGCGATGGCGACGTCGTGCGGGCCTCGGTGGACTCCGTCTTTCGCGAAGCGGAGGCCGACCGGGACGCCGTGATCGAGGAGCAGAACCGGAAGATCTCCGCCCTGCAGAGCGCCTGGCAGGCGCTGCAGTCGAAGCCGGCCGAGAAGAAGTATCCGAATGTGGCCGTGAACGGCGTGTTTCAATTCGATGGCGGCTGGTTCCACCAGGATCGCGCCAGTCTGGATGAGTTCGGCCGCCTGGAGGACGGGTTCGATTTCCGGCGGGCCCGCATCAGCGCCAGCGGCAACATCACGCCGGACATGAATTACTTCCTGCAACTGGACTTCGGCGTCGCCGCGCCGGGCCGTCCGTCGTTCACCGACGTGTGGGTCGAACAAACGAACGTTCCGCTGCTGGGGACTGTCCGCGTCGGCCAGTGGAAAGAGCCCTTCAGCCTCGAGGTCGTCAGCAGCTTCCGGTACACGACGTTCATGGAACGCTCCGTGCTGTTCCAGGCGTTCACGCCGTTCCGCCATCCCGGCATCGGATTTTACGACCACTCCGCCGATGAGACCATGACCTGGGCCGCGGCCGTCTTCCGCTCGGGACAGGATCAGTTTGGCAATTCCATCAGCACCGACGGCGGGTGGGGGACGGCGGAGCGGATCACCTGGCTGCCGCACTGGGAATGCAACGGCGAGGAGTACCTGCACCTGGGGGCGGGCCATTTCTACAACAGTCCGCCGCACGATCGCGTGGTGTTCCGCACGATTCCCGAGCTGTTCATCGGCCAGAGCGTGACGGCGGCCGGAGGCACGAGCGGCATCCCCACGCCGACGGGGGCCATCGACGGGACGCCGTTCTTCGTGACGACGGGCACGCTGCTCGTCAATCATTACAACGTGCTGGGGAGCGAACTGCTGTGGGTCGTGGGTCCGTTCTCGCTGCAGTCAGAGGCGATGGTGAACTTCGTCGATCAGGCGGGAGGCAATCCGCACGCGATGCTCGATGGCGCGTACGCGCAGGTGGGCTATTTCCTGACGGGCGAACATCGGCCATACAACCGCAAGCTGGCGGCGATTGACCGGGTGCAGCCCAAGCATCCGGTGCGTCTGGGCGATGGAAATGGAACGCCATCCGGCTGGGGCGCGTGGGAAGCGGCCCTGCGGTTCTCGTACCTGGACCTGAACGACAAGAACATTCGCGGCGGTTCGATCCAGGATTGGACCGTGGGCGTGAACTGGTACCTGAATGCCTACACGAAGGCGGTATTCAACTACGTCCGGGCGATGCCGAACAACCCCGGCCGGGCGACCAGCCACACGGACCTGTTCGGCCTGAGAGCGCAGGTGGACTTCTGACGCCGGAGCGCAGGGGCGCGGGGGTCGTCAGTCCCCTGTGGCGAGGGCGCGGTTCGCATGACGACCAGGATTGGTCATTGGTCAACAGCAATT
>JAHBXW010000008.1 GCA_019636235.1 Planctomyces sp. | reverse complement strand
CTTTTGTGAGCGTGAAGAAAGGTGGCGGCCCGGTTGATCCGTTTGCGTTTTTGGGCGGGGTGGCCGGTTGGACGCCTCGGATCCTGCGTGCCACGGCTCTGCTGGGCCGTGCGCTTACAAACGAAGCGATTCCTGTACGTCGACCGGATCGATTCGCAACGGAACATCGTCCCATCCCGCGTGCGCCAGGGCGCTCGACCACGGCCAGCCGGAAGCTGACTTTCTCGACTCCAGGCGACGACCCGGCTTTGCCAGCCGTACCGGGATTTCGTAAGAGGAAGTTCATGACCAGTGAGCATGCCCTTAAAGCGGAGTGGGGCGAGGCGCTGTTTCACTTTCCACAGGAGCTGCAGGCATGAAATCGTCGACGATCACCGCTGCGATGCTGGCTGGCCTGCTGTTCCCCGGCGGTCGCTTGCTGGGCAACGAGGGGTTCATTCCCGGCGACGCGTATTTTCTGTGCACCCTGGACGAGGACGCCACGCTCGCCTGGAAGCCGTTCCTGGACGGCGCGACTGACGAGTTCGTGCTGCAGTATTCGCCGCCAGAGGAGCGTCGATACATGGGATACTGGACCGGATACGGCCGGCTCAGGATCACGGACATTTCCCGCGACGAGGTTCGCACGCTGGTCAGGCTGTACCACACGCTGAGGCGTGAACCTGACTACATCAAGCATGTGGAAGTCACCTACACAGATGCGGGTGATCGGAGGGAGTTTGAGTTGGGGCCGTTCATGCTGTTCGTCTACAACCGCGATTTCGGACGCAACGCGCCCTGGCTGGGCCAGGAAGCGACGCGAATCGGCCTGTTGTACAACGAGAACTGGATGCGCGGCGGGCAGTCGGATCCGTTGCTCGACGCGCCGGAGGGCCAAGGCGATCGTCCCGGCGGAACGGAGCGGCCGCCGGGATACGACCCGAAGTGGCCGATCTGGAAAGGTCAGTGGGCATGGTCCTATCGCGCCCTCCTGCCAGGCCACGAGCCTGTGGTCGACGACTGGAAGCATGGGCCCGAAGTCCCCGGACTCGCGGTGCGCGGGGCGAACGACCATCTGTACTCCATGCAGTTTCGGGCCTGGCTGCCGAGCGTCCTGTCGATCCCTGCGTCCGAGATCCAGTTCGTCATCGTTCCGACGTCCCCCTTCGGGACCGAGAACTTCCTGGAACGATTTTATAAACAGGAGAGTCTGTCCGAGATTTTCGTCGTCACAGGCACGGAAGCCATGAGATGTCGATGGTTCGAAGGCTACACCACGTCCGACATGGAGTTGGTCGAAAGACCGATGCCTTTGATCGATCTGAAGTCGGAGTGATCCGGCGACGCCTGCGGGGGCTGGACCAAACGGCCCGTGCTCATCGACGCTGCCCGGCGCCGGAAGGAGTGGCGCTTGCTCGCGCGGCGCCGCCCGGCCGGGACTCAGCAGCCGTGCGTGTGACGCGCCGGGCGGCCAGCCCCGGGTGGCGCTACCGCAGGGGCGTCGCGGACGGCGCGCGCTGCGGGAACGTCGGCTGCCATTCCGGAGAATGCCTTGAGAATTCCGCCCCGGGACGCCAGCCAGCGAACTTCGAAAATGCTCGCTTCTCAACGCCCCGGCCAGCGGCTATCCTGCCCGCTTCCGCTTCGGGACGCCTGCGGGCGGGTCGGGACGGAAAACAGACCTCGGGGGCGTAGCTCAGTTGGGAGAGCGCAGCGTTCGCAATGCTGAGGTCGAGGGTTCGACTCCCTTCGCCTCCACTCCGCCGCGTTCATCGCGGCGGTTTTTTTATGCGCGGTCCGTCCACGCCGCCGCGTCCTCGCCGTCCAGCCGCAGCGTCAGACATTTCGCACTCCCCCCCGCCTTGATGAACTCATCCAGTTCGACAGGATGCGCGCGATAGCCGATCCGCTCCAGCTCGCGCCCCAGTTGCTCGCACCCCGTGTTCAGGACGACGTCCCGCCCCACGACCACCGCGTTGCAGGCGAACCGCTGCGCCTCGGCCTCCGCGACGGCGATCAGCTGCGGCGCCGCCGCTTCAATCGCCCGGCGGCCGTAGTCATCGAACGCCGGCGGATGCCAGATCGCCGTCGTGGCGTTCAACGGACAGAAGCAGGTGTCCAGATGGTAATAGCGGTCATCCACGAGCTGAGCGGGAATGACCTGGCAGCCGATTTCCGCCGCCAGGTCCTGCTCGGCGCGGGCGTCGCTGCGAACGAGATACCCGGCGACCAGCGTCTCGCCGACGAACAGCGCGTCCCCGGCGCCTTCGAAGTCGCCACCGGGAGGGAGGTCGCGGGCCGAGAACCCCGCCGCCTCAAACCAGGCCCGATTGAAGGGCGTCTCCCGCTGCCGTTCGGGATGACGAAACCGCGACAGGTACACGACGTCCCGATGCACCAGCCCGGCGTTCGCCGTGAACACCAGGTCCGGCAGCCCGGGTTGAGGGGCCAGCAGGCGGATGTCGACCCCCAGCGACTCGAGCTGGTTCCGCAGGGCCTGCCATTGCAGTTGAGCCCGGTCCCGGTCGCTGGCCCGGCTGCGGCTCATCCAGGGATTGATCTCGTATTCGATCCCATAGTAGTCGGGGGGACACATCAGGATCGTGGGGCGGTCGAACGTCACGCGGCTTGTCCTTCCTGTATCGCGGACGGCCCTCAACGCGTCGCCGAGCCTTCCAGCGGCAGCGCGGCCACGTCCCGGCCGATCCGATAGTACAGCATCCCGCCCACCAGCGCCGGATGCGACAGCGCCTCCGACCCATCGTCCCGCAAGGACAGTCGCGACAGCACCCGCCCCTGGGAACCTTCGTCCTGCACCAGCACGAGTTCCGCGCGCGAAGTCAGAACCAGCAACCGGTTCTGTCGCGGGGAGGCGATCAGGCTCGCGTACACGTAGAACTCCGGCTCCTCCAGCCGCCAGAGTTCCTCGAGCCCGCTGGCCGCGCTCAAACAGAACAACCCATTGGCCACGCCGTAGATCCGCTCTTCCATGGCGACGGGCGTCGACGAGTCCGGAATGAGGTCGATATTCCGCCCCGTTGGCCGCGCCTCCGGAATGCCCCGCGCGTCGAGCGCGTACGACCGCGTCCCGTTGTTCTCCGTCGATACGATGATCCGGTCGTTCAGCACCAGCGGCGTTGGAACGTTGAAGTCCCCCTTCAGCGGCGGCACGATCGACCAGCGCCGCTCCCCCGTCGACAGGTCCCAACCTCCCAGCGACAGGCGGTCGTAGCCGATCAACTGGCTGGCCTCGCCCGTGCGGTGCAGGACGAACGACGAATGCCCGGGAAGGCCCCCAGCGGACTGCCAGAGCGTCTCGCCCGTTTCCGCATTCAGGGCCACGATGCCGGCTTTCAGCCCGCCGGGCTGAACGATCAGCCGGCCATCGACGAGCAGCGGGGAACCGGCCAGCCCCCAATCGAGCCGGGGCGTCTGACAATCCCGCGCCAGGTCCCGCGCCCAGACGACCTCGCCGGTCGCCAGGTCGTAGCAGTGGACGTGGCCAAACGCGCCGAACGTCCAGACCCGGCCCTCATGGATCACGGGCGTCGCCCGGGGCGCGTTCCCGTAATCGATCGCGCCGGGTGCGGCGTACGATGCCGTCCAGAACTCCAGCCCGGTTGCCCCGTCCAGGCAGACGAAGACGTCCCGGGCATCGGTCGCATCCCGGCAGCCGAGGACGACCACCCCTTCCGCCGCGGCCAGGCCGCCCAGCCCGTCGCCGGGAACTCGAACGGACCAGCGGGGACGGGCGGCCTTCGGAAGTTCCTCCGGCAGCCAGCCCACGCGGCCCGTGCGATCCGCCCCCCGCCAACTCGGCCAGTCGCCGTTGTCCGAGGGCGCAGGGGGCTCACCGCCCGCAATCGACGTCAGTTCTTTTTTTTTGCAACCGTGCTGTCCGCGTCGTCCTTCCAGGCTTCGAAGCCGGTCTTGGTCTCCAGAGCCAGCAGCAGGTCGACGTGCGTCCCCACCTCGAGCAACGCCTGCTGGATCGCCTGCCGATCGTCCGCCCCCAGCGATTCGTTGACGAACGCCGTGATGAACGGCACGGCGTCGCTTTCCGCGACGACTCGCAGGTCCCCCTTCTGAATGGTTCCGCAGCCTTCCAGCAGCGGCGCGGCGTAGCTGGAGATGACGGCGGCCGCTTTCACGTCCGGCTTGAGTTCCATGAGCGCCGACGTCGCGTCGGTGCAGGAGCCATAAATTTCGGGCTTCTCCGGGAGCGCGACTCCCTGCTCCTTCAGCATCGCCATGGGAGCGGCGGACTTTTCATCGCAGTCCTGCGGACCGAAGAAGATCCGGTAGCCGGCCAGATCCCCGGGCCCCTGGGCGGCATCGTCCTTGCGGACGACGATCAGGCCGGTCTGGGTCGACTTGCCTGACTTGTCGGTCAGGCTGGCGATGGGGGCGAGTTTCACATCGACGAGCTTCGCATCCGACAGCGCCACCGAGTGCTTGCCGATCACGATGCTGACCTTGCCGTCGGTCTTGTCCTTGAGGGCCGTCTCCAGCGACTCCGACCAATGCACCTTGACCGGCCGGCCCAGCTGCTTCTGCAGGAACGCGCCGAGGTGTTCGTACTTGCGCTGGGCGTAGCCTTTGACGCAGTCGCACGACAGCGGCGCGGACATCGGGTCCATCACCACCACGACAATCGGTTCGGGCGAATTCGATTGATCGGCGCGAATGCCCGAGTCCGCCAGCAGACCCGCCAGGGCGACCACGGCCGCCAGCAGGCAACACGATAAAATTCGACGCATCTCAAAACCTCCGAGGGCGCCCGCAGACGCCCGTGCTTGACTGGAATGGGAACTGAGCGGCCCGCGCGAATGCCTCCACGAACCGCTACGGCTCCACGACCGACGTTTCGACCGGAGCGCCCGCCTCCCCGACAGCGGGTTCCGCAACCGCTTCGCCAGCCTCCTGGGCCTGCTCCGAACCTTCCCGCAGGTACCGCGTCGTCGAGGCGACAGCCTCGCCGTACAGCAGCGCCACGCGAATCTCGTTGTCGTTGACGAACTCGATCCGCACGTTCTCGTACTCCATGTCTTCCAGCAGCTCCGCGACGTACAGCGTCGAGCCGTCCTGCTTCACGCAGGACCAGCTCCAGGCGGTTCCGTATGCGGACAGCCGACCGCCCGTCACCGATTGTCGACCATCCGCATGGAATTCGACGCGGTCGAACGGAACTTCGGAATTGAAGCCTTCAGAAGCGTCGTCCCCCGCGCCGAACAGCGCCCCCAGCAGAGACGACACCGGGTTTCCGCTGCCCGCGCGCTTCTTCGCCGGTCCCAGCCCCTCGCGCGCCCAACCGCCGACCAGCTTCTCCCCCAGGCCCTCCCGCGCGGCCTTGGCCAGCAGTTCGTCCTCCGTGTGCTCCGGGGCCTCCGCCAGCGACCACAACGCGCAAATCTCCGACTTGTCCTCGTGCATGATGTAATACCGGTCGCGCTTCGCGTCCCAGCCCAGCGCCACATGCTTGCAGCCGCCGCCGATCTTCGCCTTGCCGATCAACTGCACCAGCTTGCCGTCCGCGTCGAACCGCTTGATGTTCCCGATGCTCGACTCCGCCGCCAGAATCGCCCCGTCCGGGCAGCAGCGAACGTTCATCGGATTGCAGCAGCTTCCGAAGCCCTCTTCCGCCTTCCGATCGCGGCTGCCGAACGAGTGGATCGGCTGGCCGTCCCGGTCGTAGATGCCGACCTTGAACTTCGTGTTCTCCGCGACGAACAGCCGGTCGCCCGCCGCCTGCACGTCCATCTGGCCGCAGCAGCCGAGCAACCCGGTCAGCACGACGGTCCCGTTCTGGAACTCATGATCCGTCCGCCACACGTCGTACCCGCGGCCCTTCAACGACTGGCAGCAGACGTACACGTCCTGGTCCGTGACCGCCAGGGCCGTGATGCCGGACTTGTTCTGGACCGCGCTCTCGATGTTGAAAAACTGCTCCGCCTGCAGCTTCATGGCGTCGCGCTGCTGTTCGTAGACTTCCTTCTGGCGCTGCAGCAGCTTGACCTGCGCCTGCTGCTGCCGGGTGCGATCGGCCTCGGGAATCGCCTCCAGCTCAGTGAGCGAGGCGGCCGCCTGGTCGATGAGTTCCTGGAACTGACTGGTGAATTCCTCCTGCTGTCGCTTCGCGTCCTCGATCGCCTGCTTCTTGAATTCTTCCGGATTGGCGATGTTCGGCGTTGGCGCGCGATGCGCGACCGTGCCGTCGGAGTTCAACCGGGCCAACTGTCCCTGCCCCGCGACGTAGACATCGCCTTGTGGCGAGACGTTGATCGCCGTGGCCACGAAGTCCAGCGGATGTTCGACCTTCAACTCGCCGTCGGCGGAGTAGATCTGAACGTAGCTCTTCGCTCCCTTGCCGCCGCCCCGGACCGAGAACTCCGTCATGGGGCTGACGCAGGCCAGAATCTCGCCGTCGGCGTTCAGGCAGTAGGTCTGCAGGTCGACCGCCTGGTTGTTGTGCCGCGGCCTGATGACGGTCACCTGCTTATGGGTGGGCGTCAGCCGGTCGATCGGCCGTGCGGATTGCGCGGCGTCCGATGCGGCGGTTGCTGCGGGAACCGCGTCCGCCCGGACCGCGTTCTCAGCGAACGGAAACACAACGACAGCCGCCAGCGTCGCAACGAATCGCGTCATGGTCGACCTCCTGGAGAATCTGATCCGCGATCCGCACGCTCCACGATGCTCGGGATCGTGCGGCAGAGCACTTTGCCGAAACTCGCAACGAGCCTCATCCCGCCGTGGATGAGATGGTTTCAGAAAATCGAGACAGGATGTCTGAAATGTAACGGCCGTCTCGCCGGGCAGCAAGGATCGCACAGGCGGCGACGTCGCGCGAGGCCAGTGGGCTTCACCTCAACCAGCTCGGCAACCGCACCACGTATCTCGGATCCCGTTCGTCCGGATCGGGCCGGAACCACTTCCCGCGACGATGCCGACGGTGCACGCCGATCGCGAACAGGGCGCCTCCCAGCATCAGCACGACCGCCGGCAGGAACAGCAGCGAGGCGGCGCTTCCGAACCGCAGGTTCGCAGGATCCCGGGGATCCATCAGAACCTGGATTCCGTCAGCGGATCCCAGAGCATGCCAGGGGAGGTCCGTCCGCTTCGGCGCGCCCCGGGCGCGGTACGAGGCCATCGTCCGCGGCCCGTCCGGCCACTCCTCGGAACTGTTCACCACGTCCGCCAGCGACCGCTCCGCGTATGTGAGGAACCACAACGAGTCCGCCATCCAAACCGAGCCCCAGGCGATCAATGCGATCCCCGCCACGACCGCCATCGCGGCGTCGCCCGACAATGGCCGGCGGTTCGACGTTCGCCCGCTGCGGGAATTGCCCTCGCCCATCGCAGCGCTCCAGAAGACCCGCGGAAATCCTCGCCGACGTCCGGCGGGAGTGCAACCCGGTCCCGCTCCGGATACCCTTGATGCGCTCGCGAGCCGCGGCGGGGCCGACTCCGGATCCTCGCCGCCAGCGCACCGTTCGATTTCAGTTCACAGGATGCCAGCATGCGTTTCGATGCACGGACGATTGTGACCGCAGCCGCCCTTCTCAGCATGGCCATGACCGCCGGATTCGCTGCCGCTCTCGACACGAAGCCCCCGGCCACGAAGGCCATCGACCACGTCGACGACTATCACGGCGTCCAGGTCGCCGACCCGTTCCGCTGGCTGGAGGACGACGTCCGCACCTCAGAGGATGTCGCCGCCTGGGTCGAGGCGCAGAACAAAGTCACATTCGCCTTCCTGGAAAGCATCCCCCAGCGCAAGCCGCTGCAGGACCGGCTCACGAAGCTTTGGAACTACGAGAAGTTCTCAACGCCATTCAAGGCCGGCGGCCGCTATTACTTTTTGAAGAACGACGGCCTGCAGAACCAGTTTGTCCTGTACGTCCAGGACGCGCTGGACGCCGAGCCGCGCGTGCTGATCGACCCCAACACGTGGTCGGAAGATGGCACCATCGCGCTGGACGGGCTCGAATTCAGCGACGACGGCCGGCTTCTCGCCTACGGCATCCAGGACGGCGGGTCGGACTGGCGGAAGTGGCGGATCCTGAATATCGAATCCGGCGAACTGCTCCCCGAGGAACTCAACTGGATCAAGTTCAACTCCCCGGCCTGGACCGCGGACAGCCAGGGCTTCTTCTATGCCCGGTTCGATGAGCCGCAGGAGGGACAGCAGTTTCAGAGCCTGAACCTGCATCAGAAGATCTTCTATCACCGCGTCGGCCGCCCGCAGTCCGAGGACGTGCTCGTGTTCCGCCGGCCGGACGAGCCGGAATGGGGCTACGGCTGCGAGGTCACCGAAGACGGCCGCTATCTGATCATCACCGTCTGGAAGGGGACCGACGACAAGTACCGCATCTTCTACAAGGATCTGCTCGAGCCCTACGGGATGCCCATCGAGCTGATCGACAACTTCGATCACGAGTTCTCGTTCGTCGGCAACGATGGGGCGCTCTTCTATTTTAAGACGGACGTCGACGCGCCCCGCAAGCGCGTGATCGCCATCGACACCCGCCGCCCCGAACGCGAACACTGGCGGGAAATCATCCCCCAGCAGCCGGAGCCGATCACCGATGTCGGCCTCGTCGGGAATCTGTTCGTCGTCAAGTCGCTGAAGGACGCCCGCACTCAGGTCAGCCTGTTCGGGTTGGATGGCAAGCTGGTCCGCAATGTCGAGTTTCCCGGCATCGGCACGGCTTCGGGTTTCGGGGGCAAACGCACCGAGACGGAAACGTTCTATTCGTTTTCCAGCTTCGCCACGCCGCCCAGCATCTTCCGGTACGACCTTGTTACCGGAGAAAGCCGGCTGCTGCGCCGCGCGAATGTCGACATCGACCCGGACGCCTACGAAGTCCGCCAGGTGTTCTACACCAGCAAAGACGGCACCCGCATTCCGATGTTCATCTCCCACAAAAAGGGGCTGCAGCTCGACGGCTCGAATCCGACCCTGTTGTACGGCTACGGCGGGTTCAACATTCCGCTCACGCCCTCGTTTTCCATCAGCCGCGTGGCCTGGATGGAGATGGGAGGCGTGTTCGCGGTCGCCAACCTCCGCGGCGGGGGGGAATACGGCGAGGAGTGGCATCAGGGGGGGACGAAGCTCAACAAGCAGAACGTGTTCGATGACTTCATCGCCGCCGCCGAGTGGCTGATCAACGAGAAATACACGTCATCGACGCGGCTGGCGATCCAGGGGGGCAGCAACGGCGGGCTGCTGGTGGGGGCCTGCATGACCCAGCGGCCGGACCTGTTCGGGGCCTGCCTGCCGGCGGTCGGCGTGATGGACATGCTGCGGTTTCACAAGTTCACGGCGGGGCGGTTCTGGGTGGACGACTACGGGAGTGCGGACGATCCGGAGCAATTTGAAGCGCTGCGGAAGTATTCTCCGTATCACAACCTCAAGCCGGGCACGCAGTACCCGCCGACGTTGATCACCACGGCCGACACCGATGATCGGGTCGTTCCGGGTCACAGCTTCAAGTTCGCGGCGGCGCTGCAGCAGGCGCATTCCGGTTCGGACCCGGTGTTGATCCGGATCGAGACGCGGGCTGGCCACGGGGCGGGAAAGCCCACGGCGAAGGTGATTGAGGAGGTGGGGGACCAGTTGGCGTTTCTGGTGCGAGTCTTCGGGATGGACCCGAAGTTCTGAGAGTCTGGAGGACTCGCGGAGGGACCGGGTCGAGGAGCCGCAAGAAAATCGCGTCTCTTCGCGGGACTTTCCGGCGGATGCGGGGTTACAGCAGTGGGCGTTCCCAGTCCGGGCGCTCGGTGTCCGTTTCGCGATAGACCAGACGAGGGGGAGTCTCCAATGCAACGAGGGTTACGGTTTCTGGGCGCCGCAGGAGTGGCGGCGTTGACGGTATGCGTCGCAATGAGTCCGGCATTCGCCCAGGAGGGCGGGCGGCGTGGCGGCGGCCAGGGAGGCCAGGGAGGCCGCGGTGGATTTGGCGGCGGGTTCGGCGGCGGCTTCGGCATGCAGCAGGACGCGATTTCGCTGGTCGGCAACGAAGCGGTCCAGAAGGACCTGGGGCTCGACGAGGAAACGGCGAAGAAGGCTTCGGACCTGGCGACCGCCTACGGCGAAGCCCGGCGTGAAGCGATGCCCCGCGGCGCTGGCTTCGGCGGCGGTCGCGGCCAGGGCGGCGGCGAACGCCCCAGCCCTGAGGAACTTCAGCGTCGCGGCGAGGAAATGCGCGCCGCGATCGCCAAGGTCACGGACGAGTACAAGCCGAAGCTGGCGGAAATCGTTTCCGCCGAACAGCTGAAGCGGCTTGACCAGATCGCTCTCCAGGCTCAAGGCGTCCAGGCGCTCCAGGGCGACGAACTCGCCAAGGCGCTCGACATCACGGACGAGCAGAAGGAGAAGCTGCAGGAAGTCAACCGCGAGTACATGACGGCTCTGCGGGAAGGCGGCGGCTTTGGCCAGGGCGGCGGCGCGGAAGCCCGCGAGCGCATGCAGACCCTCGGCCGTGAGCGCGATGAGAAGGCGCTGGCCGTCCTCACCCAGGAGCAGAAGGACAAGTACACCGAGATGAAGGGCAAGGAGTTCGACGTGGCCCAGCTTCGTGGTCGCGGCGGATTCGGCGGCCAGGGCGGCCGCGGCCAAGGCGGCGGTCGTGGACAGGGCGGCGGCGAAAACCGTCCCCGGCGTCCGCAGACCGAAGGCGCCTGATCCGCTTCGCCTCGCTGAACGCGTCTGAGTGATTTTGAAGCCCGGCCTGGTCTCCAGCGCCGGGCTTCTCCGTTTCCCGCTCCCCGTCATTCGCTTCCCCGTGGCGCCCGCCGGGCCAGGCCAGCCGCGCATTCTTGGCGCGCGGCCCCCGCGGGACGACGATTCTCCCATGCCCGCGGACTCGACTTACGACCCGACCGTCCTCTCCCTCGACCATGGAGGAAAGTCCTGGTCGCTGCTCTCCCAGACGCTGGACCGCTTCGTCGATGCCTGGGAAGCCGCCCTCCAGGGTCTGGCCGCCGCTCCCGAACTTGCCGGCTTTCTCCCCGACCAGGGCACGCCGCCGCTGCAGCTCGAACTCCTCGCGGAACTCGTCAAGGTCGACCTCGAATACCGCTGGACCCACAACCGGCTGCCAAGGCGCGTCGAGGATTATCTCGCCGAGTTCCCCCAGCTCGAACCGGTCGTGACGACGGACCTGCTGTTCGAGGAGTGCCTTCTCCGCCGCCAGGCCGGAGACGACGTCGACCTCCGCGAATACCGTGACCGCTTCCCACGAGCCGCCGACGCCCTCGCCAGGCTTCTGGGGGACAGCGCCAGCCGGACCGAGTCCCGCCGTGTCCCCCAGGCCCGCGAAATCCGACGCCAGCTCGAACAGTTCCAACCCGGCGACGCGCTCGACGACTTCGACCTTCTGACCCTGCTCGGCGCCGGCGCCTTCGCACGCGTCTTCCTCGCCCGCCAGCGGTCCATGCAGCGGCTTGTCGCCCTCAAGCTCTCCGCCGACCACAGCCGCGAACCGCAGACGCTCGCCCAGCTCGACCACGATCACATCGTTCGCGTGTTCGACCAGCGGATCATCCCCCAGCAGGGATTGCGGCTGCTGTACATGCAGTATGTTCCCGGCGGGACGCTGCAGGCGGTCGTCGCGAAGGTTCGCGAAACGGTCCCCGCGGAGCGGACCGAAACGCTGCTGCTGGCGGCGGTCCGCGAAGCGCTCGCCAGCCGGGGAGAACAGGACCGCCTGCCCGCCGGCTGGACTGATTTGGCGCCGGGCGTCCCGTGGGCGGATTGCGTCTGCCGCATCGGCGTGCGGCTGGCCCGCGCGCTCGACTACGCGCACCGCAAGGGAGTCCTGCATCGCGACATCAAACCGGCCAACGTGCTCCTGGCCGGCGACGGCGCGCCGCGACTGGCCGATTTCAACATCAGTTTCGCCGCCGAAGTCAGCGGTTCGGCGCCCGCCGCTTATTTCGGCGGCAGCCTGGCCTACATGTCGCCCGAGCAACTCGAAGCCTGCCACCCCGATTTCCCCCGCCAGGCCGACTCCCTCGACGGCCGCAGCGATCTCTATTCAGTCGCCACCGTTCTCTGGGAACTCCTCCACGGCGACCGCCCGTTTCGCGACGAACGCGTCGCTGAAAACTGGAACGCCACCGTCGCCGCCATGATTGCCCGTCGGCAGTCGGATCGCCCCGCCCCCCCGGCCGACTCCCTGCCCCCCGGCGGCGCCCCGCTGCAGCACGTCCTCGAAACGTGCCTCGCCGCCGATCCCGAGGTCCGATTCGCCAATGGCGAGGAACTCGCGCGGCGGCTGGAACTCTGCCTCGACCCGCGCGGCTGGGAACTGCTCCACGGCAACGGGCGTCCTCTGAAACGACTCATCGCGCGGGCGCCCGTGCTGGCGGCCATCGCCGGCGTCCTCGTGTGGAACATTGTCGCCGCCCTGTTCAACCTGTGGTACAACCACCGCGAAATCATCCAGCGGCTGCCCGGATCGGAGCCGCATTTCTGGCGGATCCAGTCGACGATCAACGCCGTCGCGTTCCCACTGGGGCTGGCCTGGGCGTTGGCCTGCATGCGGGGCGTGTTTCCAGCGGTCAAACGGGGCCGGTCCGCTGATCGCCCCGTCCGCCGCCGCGCTCTGCTCGGAGGCGTCTACGCCGGCGGCGTGTGCCTGACGCTGTGGATCGTCGCCGGCTTCGCCTATCCGCTGGTCCTCCGCCAGCTTTCCGGGGACGTGCCGTTCTCCGTCCACGTCCATTTCCTGGTGTCGCTGACGCTGTGCGGGCTGGTGGCCGCCGTCTACCCGTTCTTCACGCTGAGCTGGCTGGGGACGCGCGTCTACTACCCGCGGCTGCTGGACCTGTCCGATCCCTCGCGGGCCGAGGATGCGGTCGAGCTGCGGTCGCTGCGCCAGTGGTCCGAGGCCGCACTGATGCTGGCCGCCGCGGTGCCGCTGCTGGCCGTGACCGTGCTGACGACGACCGGTTCCGAGGCCCGTCCCGCGCTCATCGCCGCGGCCGCGGGCGGGCTGGCCGGATTCGTCGGCGCGTTCGCCGTGTTCCGCGAGCTCCGCGAGGACATCGCCGCCCTGTTGAGGGTCGTCCGGGACGACGCCTCCCGCCCCCGCTGAACCGCCTCACTCCTCCGGCGGCAGCCCCGCCTTCTCCCGCTCCGAGCGCTTGTACTCCGCGTCCTCCAGGATTGAAATCGAACCGTCCGTCGCGTCGTAACCATACTTCTGCCAGCGATACAGCCCCTGCAGCCTGATGCCCTGCTGCTTCAGCATCTGGTCGACCTCCTCGAACGTCGGCAGCCGGTCATTGAGGATTTCGTGCCCGTCGACCCACTGTTTGATGGCGGCCATCTGCACCTGCGAAACGGTGGAGAAATAGGCCTTGCCGGCGTAGGTGATCGGGTCCGTCACCGAGAAAACGTTCTTCTCGAGGACCACCAGATCGGGGTTGTCCGCGAGGGCCTGCTGCTTGTCGACCATCGTCGTCGTCAGGCGTTCGAGGAGCCCGCCCGTCTGGGTGGGGGCCGCGGCCTGCGCGGGTTCCTCGGGACCGGCCGGCGCGTTCGGCGGGGGCTCGGGGTCGTTGGCCTGTTTGCAGCCGGCGAGGGATCCGGCGAGCAGCAGCGCGACGAACAGCGGTCGAAGGTCGAACATGGCGGGTCGCCTGGAGACGTGGACGCGGTCGCGGCAATGCCGGGCGACCGACTGATTCGAGCGTATCACGCGGCCGCCTGAAGCACACCCTTGCGACCGTTTCGCCGCCCCCTGGCCGTTTGCGATCGATTCACACGCGGCCGTCAGTCATCTTGTCCGGCCGGGCGTCTGGAGTCGCACAGTGAACGTCGCGCCCTCCCCCGGCGTGCTGGCCGCTGAAAGCCGTCCGCCGTTCTTTTCGACGATCGCCTTCGCCATCGGCAGACCCAGTCCCATCCCCCGCGCCTTGGTCGAGAAGAACGGCTCCATGACCCGCGCCAGCGTCCCGGGTTCCATGCCCTTCCCGGTGTCCGACACCGACAGGTCGACAAACTCGCTAAACGCCGCGCCCCGCAGCGTCAGCACGCCCCCCTCCGGCATCGCCTCGCAGGCGTTGCGCACCAGATTGTCCAGCACGATCCGCAGTTGGCTGGCGTCGACCAGCGCCTGCGGGAGTCCGTCCGGACAATCCACGACCGTCCGCACGCCGGCCGGCAGCTCGCGGGTCTCGAGCGTGCTGCGGACCAACTGCAGCACGTCGACCGGCGCGCGTTCGGGCGCGCCCATCCGGGCGAAGTTCACGAGCGAGACGATGACGCCGTCGGCCAGCCCCACCTGCCGCTCGATCCGTTCGAGGTGCGTCCGCACTTTCTCCGGCGGCGGCTGGCGGGCGTTCAACAGATAAAACGCCGACGTGCGGATGACGTTCAGCGGGTTGCGAAGCTCATGCGCCACCCCGCCCGCCACCTGTCCGATCAGGGCCAGCCGCTCGGCCGCCTGCTGGCGCTGCGCGAATTCCGTTTGATAGGCGTCTTCGATCAGCGCGAGATCGAGATCGATCAGCGTGTTCAGCGATCGCTGCGCCCGCAACAGGTCTTCGGGCGGGCCGTCCCAGCCGCGTTCCAGCGCGTCGACCAGTCCGGCCCGCAGCCGCGACAGGGCGACGTTCGTGAACACCTGGTCGAGGCCGATCTCGACGTGCCGGTAACCGATCCGCCAGCGACGCGCGACGTAGTCGGCGTCGTACCGGCCGGAGAACAGTTCCCGCAGCCAGTGCACCAGCGTCCCCTTCAGCCTCTGAATCTGTTCCGGCCCGCCGGTGATGACCCGCATGGCCGCGGGATGGCATTCGATTTCCGCGTAGAAGTCCTCGACCAGCGCGGGGAACGACGGCTCGAGCCGTTCCCGCAAGGAGGCCACCAGTCCGGCCTGGGCGTCGCTCCAGCCGACATAGCGCTGCAGTTCCGCGTAGCGCTCGAACAGGCGGTCGGGATGCATGCGGGGGGATCGGGGATGCGAGGTGGGCCGCGCGGGGAAACTCGCCTACTCCGCCGCGGCAGCGGGCGTTTCGGCCGACTCAATGCCATACCGCTGAATCAGCCGGTACAGCTTGCGGCGGTGGATTCCCAGCGCCCGAGCCGCACGGGCCTTGTTGCCGCGTTCCTTCTCCAGGATCGCGACGATGTGCGCCCGCTCGATCGACGCCAGGTCGTCCTCGTCCCGATCCTGGGCCTCGGCCGGCCCGTCCGCCGATGGCGCCGCCTGCAGCAGCTCCTGCGGGAGGTCATCGATGGTGATCGTCCGGTCGTCGGCGAGAATCGTCGCCCGATCCAGCACATTGATCAGCTGCCGCACATTGCCCGGCCAGCGGTAGCGATCCAGCAACGTCCGCGCTTCGGGCTCGATTTCCCAGCCCGGCTGCAGCAGATGTTCCAGCAACAGCGCCACGTCCCCTTCCCGCTGGCGGAGCGGCGGCAGGTGCACGGTGATGACGTTGATGCGGTAGTACAGGTCCTCGCGAAACCGCCCCTCGGCGACTTCCGTCCGCAGATCCCGGTTCGTGGCGGCGATCAACCGCACGTCGACGCGCCGCTCCTGATGCGCCCCCACGCGGCGGAACGATCCGTCCTCCAGCACGCGGAGCAGCTTGGGCTGCAGCGCCGAAGGCAACTCGCCGATCTCATCGATGAACAGCGTGCCGCCGTCCGCGATTTCGAACAGCCCGGGCTTCTGGGCCGTGGCGCCGGTGAACGAGCCCTTCTCGTGACCAAAGAGTTCGCTTTCGACCAGCGTATCGGGCAAAGCGGCACAGTTGATCGTCACAAAGGGCCGCTCCGCGCGGAGGCTGCGTTCCTGGATGGCGCGGGCCACGAGTTCCTTGCCGGTCCCGCTTTCCCCCTGGATCAGGACCGAGCGGTGGGTAGGCGCGACGCGGTCGATGAGCCGCAGGACCTCCTGCATGGCAGCGGACGAGCCGATGATCCTGGTGGCCGGCCGCTGACGGCGGACGAGTTCCTTGAGCTGCCGGTTCTCCTTCTGCAGGCGGAGCCGGTCGGCGGCCATGCGGACGCGGCGCTCCAGTTCGGCAAGCGCGAAGGGCTTGGTGAGATAGTCGCAGGCGCCGAGCTTCATGGCGGCGACGGCGTTCTCAATCGTCGCCTGACCGGTCAGGATGATGATCTGCGTTTCGTGGCCGGCGTCGCGGAGCCGGTCCATCAGTTCCAGCCCCGACATGCCCGGCATGTTCATATCGACGATGGCGACGTCGAAGTGCCGCCGGGAATGAGCTTCGAGCGCCTCGGCGCCGCAACCCGCCTGCGTGACACGCAGCCCGTTGCGGGCCATCCATTCGGCGGCGGTTTCCCGGAAGCCCTCGTCATCTTCGACGAGCAGCAGATCGATCGGCCTGTCGTCCGCCATCACGACACTCGGTGTGGAGGTGCTGGACCGGCGGTCGCGCGACGTCCGGCGCGGCGCGGTCTGGGGACATCATGCCAATCGCGTCGGGCGTTCGGCAACACGCCGGGCGTTCAAATTCCGCGCGGGACGCCAGACACGAACCAGCCCTGAATCTTCGTTCCCTGAAGACTGCAGACTGCCGGTTACGGGACCGGGGCGTTCCGCCGCGCACGGATCGAACCCTTCAAGTTCGTGCTGCCTGAACGACCTTGCGTCCCGTCGCGGACGCCGTTTCCCGGCCCCGCGCGTGAGACTCGCCCGGTCGCTACACTGCCCCTTCCCGACCACGTTTCGCGGACATCAACATCCCAACGCCAGCGTCCCGTGTCCGAACGACTCACCCCGCAACTCGTCGAACGCGTCGCCCGCCTGGCGCGACTCAAACTCGCGCCCGACGAAGTGGAACGCTTCACCGGCCAGCTCCAGCAGGTGCTGAAGTATGTCGCACAGCTCGACGCCGTCGACTCCCGGGACGTCGAGCCGCTGGCCCATCCGTTGGAACTGACGAACGTGCTGCGCGCCGACGAACCGGCCCCCGGCCTGTCGCGCGAGGCGGCGCTGGCCAACGCGCCGCGCACCGATGGACGCTACTTCCTCGTCCCCCCGATTCTCGATGAAAAGTGAATTGTCCGGCGGCTGGCCCGCCGTTGCCCGCGATCTCCTCGCCGCCCTGGCGCGGGGGGAGCTGTCGTCCGTCGAACTCACGGAACGCTGCCTCGCCGCGATTGACGCGCGGGACGGGGACGTGCGGGCGTTCCTGCATGTCGATCGCGAGTCCGCGCTCCTTCAGGCGCAGCAGGCCGACGCGCTCCGCGCCCGCGGCGAATCGCCCGGGCCGCTGGCCGGCGTCCCCGTGGCGATCAAGGACGTGATTTGCGAAGCGGGGCAGCCCGCGACGTGCGCCAGCCGGATGCTGAGCAACTTTCGCCCCCCGTACGACGCGCACGTGATCACGAAGCTGAAGGCCGCGGGCGCGGTGCTGCTGGGCCGGACGAACATGGACGAGTTTGCGATGGGCTCGTCCTGCGAGAATTCGGCCTTTCAGGCGACCCGCAATCCCTGGGACCTGACGCGCACGCCGGGGGGGTCGAGCGGCGGCTCGGCGGCGGCCGTGGCCGCGGCCATGGTTCCGCTGTCGCTGGGCTCCGACACGGGGGGATCGATCCGCCAGCCGGCCTCATTTTGCGGCGTGGTGGGGATGAAGCCGACGTATGGCGCGGTGTCGCGGTACGGCCTGATCGCGTATGCGAGTTCGCTGGATCAGATCGGTCCGTTTGCGACGGACGTGGAGGGCGCGGCCCGGCTGCTGGAAGCCATCTCCGGGCACGATCCGCGGGACTCGACATCCGTCCGAAGGGACGTTCCCGCGTACAGCCGGACGTTCGATCAGCCGCTGGAGGGGCTGCGGATCGGCGTCGTCCGCGAGCACTTCGGCGAGGGGCTGGATGCGGACGTGGCCAGCGCCGTGCAGGCGGCGCTGAAGGTTTACGAGGGGCTGGGCGCGACTTTGGTCGACGTCGCGCTGCCGCATCAGCAATCCTGCGTGGCGGCGTATTACATCATCGCTTCGTGCGAGGCCTCGAGCAATCTGGCCCGCTATGACGGCGTGCATTACGGGCATCGGGCGGAATCGTTCGACGGCCTGGTCGACATGTATTCGACGTCGCGGGGCGAAGCGTTTGGCGACGAAGTCAAACGCCGGATCATGCTGGGAACGTTCGCGCTCTCTTCCGGGTATTATGAGGCCTACTACCTGAAGGCGCTGCGCGTGCGGCGGCTGATCCAGCAGGACTATCAAAGGGCGTTTGAGGCCTGCGACGTCATCGTCTCTCCCGCCTCGCCCACGCCGGCCTTCGCGCTGGGTTCGCTGATCGACGATCCGCTGGCGATGTATCTGATGGACATTTACACCATCGGCGCGAATCTCGCCGGAATCCCGGGCATCTCGCTGCCCTGCGGAATGACGTCCGCGGCCCTGCCCGTTGGTCTGCAGCTGCTGGCGCCGGCGTTCGAGGAGGAACGGCTGCTGCGCGCGGCGCGAATGTACGAACGCGAAACCAACTGGCCGCGCGTCGCCCCCTGCGGCGCGTGAGCGATGGACACCGCAGCCGCGGAACACGCATGACGGGCGAGGCCTGGTTTCTGGACGTCGTCTCCGGCCGCAAGCGGGGAGCCCTGGCCGCGTCGACGCGAGCGCTGCTGAACCTCGCGACGCCCGCTTACCGATTGGCGATTGCCGCGCGCAACCTTGCCTTTGACGGGCGCTGGCGGACGATCCAGGCCGTCTCCGCGCCGGTGATCAGCATCGGCAACCTGACGACCGGCGGCGTGGGCAAGACGCCCGTCGTCGCGGCGCTCGTCACGGAATTGACGGCCCGCGGCGTCCGCGCGGGAATCGCCAGCCGCGGCTACCGCTCGCTGGACGCATCGGGCAACGATGAGCGACGGGTCCTCGATCGCCTGTGTCCGGGCGCGCCCCATCGGCAGAATCGGGATCGCGTCGCCGCGGCGCGGGAACTCATCGAACTCGACGGCTGCGGGGCGGTCGTTCTGGACGACGGGTTCCAGCACCGGCGGCTGCATCGCGACATCGACGTCGTGTTAATCGACGCGACCAATCCGTGGGGGTATGGGCGATTGCTGCCGAGGGGGTTGCTGCGCGAGCCGCGGGGGTCATTGGCGCGGGCGGACCTGGTGATGATCACGCGCGGCGATCAGGTTTCGGCGGAGGCTCTGGATCGGCTGCGGGGCGAAGTCGGCGGCGACGCGATCGTGACGCGGTTCGCGCCGCGGGGGCTGATTTCCGCCGCAGACGTCAACGAGCGTGTGATGCTGGAGTCGCTGCGTTCGCGGCGACTGGCGGCGTTCTGCGGGATCGGGAATCCGGAAGGGTTTCGGCGGACGCTGGAACTCGCGGGGCTGCGGATCGACGAGGGGGGGCTGCTCGCGTTCCCGGATCACTGTCCGTTCGACGGCGAGGCTGTGGAGCGGATTCAGCGGCATGCGCGGGAGCGCGGCGCGGAGGCGCTGGTGTGCACGCTGAAGGATCTGGTCAAGCTGCCACGGTGGCCGGATGGTCCGGCGTGTTTCGCGGTCGACATTGGGCTGGAGTTTCTGTCTGGGCGGTCGCAATGGGACGCGCTGGTGGAGGAGACGGAGCGGCGGGCGGGGCCGTAGGGTGCGGTCGAGCCACGAGACCGAACGGTCGAGTGCGATGACCCACCACGCGGGTGTCTTGATGTTCTCACTCCCGGGGCTGACTCCCGCGACGGCCAGCACGGTCGGACGAGCCAACCGTGGCGCCCAGCGGATTGGTCATTTGGTCATGGATTGACGCTGGTCCCAGCCGACGGCTTTGCCGTCGGACGCGGCCCCGCCATTACGAGAAATCCAAAACTGCCCTCTTGACGACGACGGCGGACGGATTCTATAAAACCAAAACGGAAAAACCAAAGCTCTGTCCGGAGACCAGATCCATGGCGCGGCCCAAAGCCCGGGAACTCACCGAACGCGAACTCGAAGTCATGCACGCCGTCTGGGATCTCGGCGAAACCACCGTCGCCGAAGTCCGCGACCGGCTCGCCGATCAGGGGCGCGACCTGGCCCACACCACCGTCTCCACGCTCATGCGAATCCTCCACGAAAAGGGCTTCCTCCGCATGACCTGCGAGGAACGCCCCTATCGATATGAACCGATCCGCAGTTTCGAGGACGTCTCCGGAAACCTCGTCGGCGAACTCCTGCAGCGGGTGTTCGGTGGCAAGCGGGACGCGCTGCTGATGCGCCTGTTTGATCGCCAACGACTCACGTCGCAGGAGCGTAAGGTGCTCGAACAGATCCTGAAGGAGAGCAAGCGATGAGCGCCGATTCGCAAATTGTCCTGTGGTGCGTTGTGCAGGTGACGCTGGTCGCGCTGCTCGGAACGCTGGCCCATGCGGCGCTCAGGACCCGCGCCGCCGAGTTGCGGTCCGCGGTGGCGTTGGGATCGCTGGCGGCGGTTGTGCTGGTGACGGCCCTGTCGCTGAGTCCCTGGCCGAACTGGACGCGGTCGATCTGGCGGCCCGAACGTCCAGCCGCGGCCTCCGTGGCGCCTTCCAGCCAGGCCTCTGAGAACATCGCGGCCGACTCGCCGACGAACCGCCGCGGCCTCGATACGGATTCGGTCCTGACGGCGGCCTGGACGGGATTCCGCGAGGCGTTGCTGGCGCCGACGGCGGTTGAGGCGCCGACCGCCGTCGAATCGCGATGGTCTGGCTTGCGGCTGGCGGCGATCGCGGCCTTCGGGCTGATCGGCATCGGCGTGCTGCGGACCCTGGGCGGCTGGCTGGCCGTGCTTCGCTTACGGAGGAGCAGCCGGCGCCTTGAGGACCGCGGCCTGTCGGAGTTGATGGACGTGCTGCAGGCGGAGCTGGGCTGCGTGGGGCGGATCGACGTGGCCCAGACGGATCGGCTGGGGACGCCGGCGACGGTGGGCTGGCGCCGCCCCGTCATTCTGTTGCCGACGGGTTGGCGGAAATGGAGTCCCTCGGAGCTGCGCGCGGTGCTGGCGCACGAGCTGGCGCACATTCGAAACCGGGATTACGCGGCGTGGCTGTTGGCGCAGGGCAGTCTGGTGATCCACTTCTACCACCCGCTGGTGCACTGGCTGGCGAGCCGGTTGCGGCTCGATCAGGAGCTGGCGGCGGACGCGGCTGCGGCGCCGTTGGCGGGCGGGCGGCAATCGTATCTGGAGACATTGGCGCAGCTGGCGCTGCGGGAGGCGGATCGGCCGGTGGGCTGGCCGGTCCGGGCGTTTGTTCCCACTCATCGGACGTTCTTAAGGAGGCTCGAGATGTTGCGCGACCCACGACAATTCCTGATTCGCACTCCGGCCCGTGTCCGGACGGCGAGCCTGGCCCTGCTGCTGCTGGCGGGGCTGGCCATTTCTGGACTGCGAGGCCCGGGCGCGATTGGTCCGCAGTCGGCGTTGGCGGCCGATCCGCCGCAGAGCACGGCCGCGCCGGCGACCCGTCCGGCCGCCACGATGTCGCTGGACTGGGTGCCCAGGGACACCTGGGCGGTGATTGGCGTTCGCCCGCAGCGGCTGCTGTCGCAGGCGGCGTTTCGCCCGATTGCCGAGGCGTTGACCGAGGAGCAGGGGGATGATGGCCCGAAGATCCCGTACGACCAGATCGATTCCGTGGCGATCGTCATCCTGCAGAATTTCTCGGCGCTGACGGGGCTGCCGGCGTCGGAGCGGCCCGGATTCATCATTCGCACGGCGGCGGAGGGCCAGGCGCAGGCGATCGCCGACGCGTTGCTGCCTCGCGCGACGCCGTCGGAGTTCGACGGCCGGACGATTCACACGGTGAACCCCACACAACCGCTTCCCGGCCGCGCGTATGGATTCGGCGGACGTTCGGCGTATGCAGTGATCGATTCCAAGACGCTGATTCTGGTCGAGGACGAAGCGGTCCTGCGGCGGATGTTGATCTCGGGCCCCCGGGGCTCCGCCGCGCCCGAATTGCAGAACATCTGGCAGCAGGTCTCGGGCCACGACCTGTTTGTGGCCGGACAATTGACGTCCTTCAGAGACATACTGGCGCGAAATCCGCTGCCTGTGGAGATCGCGACGGTGGGCCCGCTGTTGATGTCCACGCGCGCCGCCGGCCTGGGGCTGACGTTGAGCGAACAACTCTTGCTGCAGGGCCTGGCGCTCGCTGATGACGCACAGTCCGCAAAGATCGTCCAGCAGACGCTGGAAGCCCTGGTGACCTTGGGCCGTAATGCGCTTTCGGTGCACCGCAGTCATGCCAGCCGCGCGTCGGCGGAGGAGAGCGCCATGGTGCTGCGGCTGACCAATCTGGGCGACGCGTTTCTGGATCGGTTCAGAATCACAACGCAGGACGCGCTGGTGTCGGCGACAAGCATGGCCAATGCCGGCGAACTGCCGATGCTGACGGCGACGCTGTTGCCGGCGATCAGGAACGCGCGCGGGGCGGCCCAGGACGCTCAGGAGAAGAACAATCTCAAGCAGATCCTGCTCGCGCTGCACAACTACTACGATGTTTACGGGCACTTCCCGCCGTCGAGCGTGCTCGGTCCGGACGGCAAGACGCCGCACAGCTGGCGGGTCGCGATCCTGCCGTTCATCGATCAGTCAGACCTCTACAACGAGTACCGGAAGGACCAGCCCTGGGACAGCGAGAATAATCTCAAGGTGCTGGCGAAGATGCCCGCCGTCTACCGCAGTCCGAAAGCGGCGCCGGAGTCGCGCAATGCGTCGTACTTTGGGTTTGTCGGCTCGCGGACGATCCTGGGCGTCACCACGGGGGTTCAGATGTCGCAGATCACCGATGGGACGTCGAACACCATCGCCATCGTGGAAGCGGTGCGGGAGATTCCCTGGACCAAGCCGGAGGACATTCCATTCGAGCCGGGGCAGCCGTTGCCGGAGATCGGCCGCCCGGGCGCTGCTGGCGTCGTAATCGGCCAGGCGGACGGCTCGGTGCTGACGATGCGACTCCCGCTCGATCCAGTCCAGTTCCAGAACCGGATTCTGCGGGACGACGGCAATGTGATTCGGGATTAGGCCGGAACCGGGCCGCACCCGGATACGAAACCAAGCCGCGGACTCCCGGAGGAGCCCGCGGCTTGTTCGTTCACGACTCAGCCTTCCTCAAGCGGCAGCGATCATTCGACTTCGCTGACGAGTTTCGCCGGAGGCACGAAGGCCGCGATCCGGTTGAAAGCCTCCAGCACCTGCTCTTCCATTTCGGCGACCGACACATCGCCGGGCACCTCGATGTAGATGCCGCGTCCCAGCCAGGCGATCGCCCGCATGAGGTTCGTGTCGGCGCCGGCGCCGACGGACAGGGTGTGGATCGTGTACCCGGCGTCGACCGCTTCTTTCGCCATGCCCAGGGCATAGCGGCAGAACGAATCGTTCGTCGTGTAGTCCGCAGTCCCGTCGCCGTCATAGTCGAACAATTCGTTCCAGTTCCAGTTTCCGGGCAGCGAGTAGCTGTTGTCCCGGACGTTGGCCAGGCCGTCGGTCATCAGCAGAATCGTGGGCCGCGTGCCGGGCCGCTTGGAGCTGTCCAGCAGCTCCTTGCCGAGCTTCAGTCCGCCGCCGATGTTCGTGGTGTTGGTGTAGTGATTCGCCTGCCGGTGGCCGATGATCTGCTTCATGTCCTGGAATTGGTCGCAGATCGGGTTCGCCGACAGGTTGATGTTGTAGCCGTCGTAGTTCAGCGTGTGCTCGACCTGGGCGGTCGTGGCGTAGCACACGAGGCCCATTTCATCGCCGAAGTTGAGGTCTTCGAGGAAGTCGGCGAAGAGCTGCACGCCCTGCTTCATCGAGTGGAACGGGTAGTGCGGCGTCCGCCACAAATCGTTGCACTGATTGAAGGCGGCCCGCTTCTCCTGCAGATAGTTCACAAGGCACTTGCCGCCGTACTGCCGGAAATAACCGGCGTCGGTGATCTGGGTGTCGCTCGTGTAGGGGCTTTCCTTGCGGCAGTAGGCGATGAAGTCATTCCAGCTTCCGCCGGACCAGGGCCAGGAGCCGTTCAGGCTGAAGCAGCTGCGGACGTTGGCGACGCTGTCGGAGAAGGTCAGGATCTGGGTGTCGTTCGGCTGCGTGCTGCCGTTGGGGTTGTTGACGGTGACGGAGGTCGTCCCCATGGTGACGACGACCGACGAGATGTAGGACCCGTTGCCGCTCTGCGTGCGGGAGGTGCCGCTGGCGGAGAACGTCTGGTTTCCGGAGGGCGCGTAATTCAACCGGATCGACGCCATGGTGTGGCTGGTGGACACCGACACGGACTGTCCGTTGAACGTGATGTTGGCCGTCCGCGAGGAATTCGATCCGCTGGCGGACTGGACCGTGCCGTAACCCGGGTAGGTGACGGTCGCCCGGACCTCGTTGATCGTCCGCTTGGGATTGCTGGAGCGTTCGAGGTTGGACAGGCTGCGAATGTTGGACGCGTTGGAATAGTTCGTCGTCTGCGTCGAGCCGTCGCTGAAGGTCAGCCGCACGGACGTGATGTTCTTGTTGGTCGACAGATCGGCCTGGGTGTTCCGGAAGGTGACTGTGCCGCTGGAATTCGAGCCGTTGACGGTCGTCGACATCCACTGCGGTTCGAACTGCAGGGCGCCGGTGTTCCGCAGGCCGCTGAGGATGTTCCAGATGTCCAGCATGTTGGCTTCCATGAGCGTCCGGTCGCGGATGCCCAGGGAGAAGTAGCCGCTGTCGTCGTTCATCGAGCCGGAGTAGTCGAGCACGCAGACGATGTCGCGGGATTCGACGTAGGCGGCGGCGCTGGCGGTCAGCGAGGCGGTCTTGTCGCCGAGGATGCCGGCGAAGAACAGGGTCAGCTTGGAGTCCGGCGCGGCCATGTCGTTGTTGTCGCGGCGGGCCGTGACCTTGACGACGTTGGCGGGCGAGGCGCCCCAGGTCGTCTGGAAGTTGCCGTTGCCGTCGACGACCTGCCGCTGCCCGAAGGCGACATCGCGGTTGCCGTCGATGTACACGCCGTTGAGGGCGCCGACTTCGACGGCCTTGATGCGGGCCTGCGACTCGGCATAAGCGGTGACGTTCTGCACGTCGGCGCCGGCCGTCTGCACGGCGTTCGTGATCTCCATGGCGGCGGCCAGAGCCGCGGCGTCCACGGCGTTCTGCAGCCGCTGCTTGGACAGCGACAGATAACCGACGTCCACGCACAGCGAGACAAACGCCAGCGCGGCGATCAGGCAGAAGGCCGCCAGCACCATGAAGCCGCCGCGACGCGGAGCGTCATCGCTGGTCCGCAGCACCGTTCGAAGTCGAGAGAGTTTGTTCATGGTCGAAGTCCTGAAGGTCATTGGCCGCGGACTCCGTGGCCCGCAATCCAAAGTGGGCGATCCCTGGTGAAAGTGTCCTGGAGATTATTCCTGCATCGAAACCCGGCCGCGCCGACAGGTGAGCTCGGCCCGCAACGTCTGGCCTGACATGAACCTGTTCGGAAACAGCGACACGGCGCTGTAGGGCACCGTCACGCGGATGCAGAACAACTGCATGTAATTGTCGGGACTCGAGACGTCGAATTCCTGACCGGCCAGCGCGCCGTCCGCGTGCGTGATCGAGACCGTCGTCTGCGCTCCGGGAATGCCGGTCGCGGACAGGAAGGCCCGAATGTCCTGAATCACCTTCTGATTGGGCGTCTGGTTCTGGGCCAGCTTGCCGGTGAAGTCCATCGACGCCAGGCGCCCGCCTTCGCGGACGGACGCCGTGAGGTTGTTGGACGCCGTCACGGCCGTGCCCATCTCCCAGGTGCCCAGGGCGAGGGTCACGAACAGCGGAGCGATGACCGCGAACTCGACGGTCGCCGTGCCCCGGCGGTCGCTGGATTCAGTGCGTATTCGAAAGGCTCGCATGGGAAATCCGTTTGTGTGTCTCGTCTCGAAAAGATCGGGCCCGCCCGCGCGTGCTGCTTATTCGTGCCGCATCACCGATTCCGCATGCAGCGTGAGGTTTTTGGCCCATAGCGGCGGCATGATGGCGATGTTGTTGTACGG
This sequence comes from Planctomyces sp., assembly GCA_019636235.1. GTDB lineage: Bacteria > Planctomycetota > Planctomycetia > Planctomycetales > Planctomycetaceae > Caulifigura. The sequence goes on along the minus strand of JAHBXW010000008.1, from coordinate 179,455 downwards.
GACCTCGACGCGGACAATGAACAACTGCCGCTCCTCCGCGGTTTCGAGGCTGATGTTCGGCAGATCCTTGATCACAACGGTCGCGGGATTCGTGGCCGCCAGCTCGAACACGGCGGCGTTCTTGACGTATACCGTCGCCTGCGCCGACTTGAACGCGCCGGAGACCCGCTGCTTTGCACGGTCGATGACCTGGGCGGTGGTGATCTTGTCGACGGCCCCATAACGCGCGGCGTCCTTCGCGGCCGCCGTCAGCGTCGCCTTGCACATGAACGCGTGGCCGAATTCGAACAGCGCGAACAGGAAGATCAGAAACACCGGCAGCACGATCGCCAGTTCGACAGTCGTGGCGCCGGATCGGTCGGCCCGGGGCAGACTGCAGTCTCGTTCGGCTCGCATGGTCGCTCTCAAATCGCTGTCTGCCCGAGGCGGAACTCGCGCCCTGGTTGCGTTGGCATCCGACAAATCTAGGTCACGCGGCGCAGGCGGCGCGAGAAGTTCAAGAATGACCGTCAGTCCCGGAAATACCGGCTCCGGCCGCGTTGACGGAACTCAACCGGCGCGGTGACGCGAATCGACACGCCGGAATTCCGAGAAGCCGCGGGACATCATTGGCCGCGTCAGGCTGGCCCAAATCGGCTCTCTGCGGACATTTCGCCCCCGGAGAACCGGCAGGCGCGGAACGTTCGTCAGAGACGGCGCGTTCCACGGACCTCTGAATAAATCCCGCGACCGCGCTGCGGCTCGATCTCCCCGGAGCGGAATCGAACGCCGGGGGCCAGCACCTTTGATGCAGGCTGCCCCGGAGCGGTCAGTTCGCGGCGAACCCGATAAACTGCCCGTCCCCGATTCGATCCCCGGAGCTTCCGCCGCGTGTCCGAGACCCTTTACATCGTCGACACCTTCTCGCTCGTGTTTCAGGTGTTCCACGCCATCCGCCAGCCCATGACGGGATCCCGCGGCCAGCCCACGAACGCCGTCTTCGGCTTCACGGGGGACCTCGAGCATCTGCTGCAGGAGAAGCGGCCGACGCACCTGATGCTGGCGATGGAGTCGGACACGCCGCAGAAGCGCGTCGAGATGTACGAGGCCTACAAGGCGCATCGCGACGAGATGCCGAACGACCTGCGCCCGCAGATCCCGATGATCCTGGACGTCGTGCGGGCCTACCGGATCCCGATCCTGTCGGCCCCGGGCTGGGAGGCGGACGACGTCATCGCCACCGTGGCCCGGCAGGCGGCCGACCGCGGCATGGACGTGCGGATCGTCACCAGCGACAAGGACGCCCGGCAGTTGATCGGGCCGCGTATCAAGCTGTACAGCATCCGCAAGCGCCGGTTCTATGATGAAACGGAGCTGCTGGAGGAATGGGGCGTGCGGCCGGACCAGGTCGTCGATTTTCAGGCGCTCGTGGGGGACGCCGTCGACAATGTCCCCGGCGTTCCACAAGTCGGTCCGAAGACCGCCACCCAATTGCTGCAGCAGTTCGGCACGCTCGACGAGGTGCTGGCCCATCCGGATCAGGCGAAGGTTCGCAGCAAGGCGGTGCTGCAGAACCTGAAGGATTTCGCGGAGCAGGCGCGGCTGAGCCGCGAGCTGTGCCGTCTGCAGACGGACCTGCCGATCGACATTGACTGGGAGGCGGCGCGGGTCAAGGACCCGGAATGGCCGGAGCTGTTTCGGCTGTTCACGGATTTCAACTTCCGTCGCTACGCCAACGAGGCGCAGGTGCGGATGTCGGCTTCGACGGCGGCGGCCGAAGGGGACGGGACGGGGCCAGCGGCGGCGGCCGGTCCCGAGCGGTCGTGGTCCGTCATTCGGACCGAGGACGAATTCGAGCGGCTGGCCGGGCTGCTCGAGCAACAGGACGCGTTCTGTTTTGACCTGGAGACAACCAGTCAGCGGCCGATGGAGGCGGAGATCGTCGGCTGGGCGTTCGCCTGGGAAGCGAACCGGGCCTGGTACGTTCCGGTGGCGGGTCCCCCCGGAGAAGCGGTGCTCGATCCGCAGCGGGTCCTGGCGCGGCTGGCGCCAATTCTTGAAGGTCCGGACCGCGCGCCGCGACTGGTGAATCAGAACATCAAGTACGACCTGCTCGTCCTGCGGCGGGCCGGCATCGCCGTCGATCCGGAGCGGATCAGCGTGGACCCGATGATCGGCGACTACCTGCTGGACGCCGGCGCGCGGAGCCACGGCCTGGATGAACTGGCCCGCAAGTACCTGCAGCGCAGCGTGATACCGATCAGCGACCTGATTGGCACGGGCAAGAAACAGTTGAAGATGTTCGAGGTCGAGGTCGAACGCGCCGGGGAATATGCGAGCGAAGACGCGGATGTCGCCTGGCAGCTGGCCGGTTTGATCGAGGGCAAGCTGAAGTCCGAAGGGCTGTGGGACCTGTACTGGACGCTGGAACGTCCGCTGATCGGCGTGCTGGCCGAGATGGAGTTCCAGGGAATTCGCGTCGACGTCGAGGAGCTGGAACGGCAGAGCGTGGACGCCACGCGGCGTCTCGAAGAGCTGATGGGTGAGATTCATCAGCTCGCCGGGCGGGAATTCAACATCGCCTCCCCCAAGCAGCTCGCAGAGGTGCTGTTCACCGATCTCAAGCTGCCGGTGGTGAAGCGAACGAAGACCGGGCCGAGCACGGATGAAGAGGTGCTGACGGAACTGGCGGCCCGGCACGAGCTGCCGGCGCGGATCATCGAGCATCGGATGCTGGCGAAGCTCAAGGGAACCTATCTGGACGCGCTGCCGCAGATGGTCAACGCGCGGACGGGGCGGATTCACACGAGTTTCAGCCAGGTGACGGCCGCCACGGGGCGGCTGTCGTCGAGCGATCCGAACCTGCAGAACATCCCGATCCGGACGCATGAGGGGCGGCGGGTGCGGAAGGCGTTCGTCCCCTCAGAGCCCGGCTGGCGGATCGTGGCCGCCGACTATTCGCAGATCGAGCTGCGGATTCTGGCGCACTACTGCCAGGACCCGGTCCTGCTGGCGGCGTTCCGGGAGAACCAGGACATCCACCGCCTGGTCGCATCGCAGGTGTTCGAGATCCCGGGCGAGCAGGTGACCGCGAATCAACGGCGCATCGCGAAAGCCGTGAACTTCGGCGTCATCTACGGTCAGACGGCGTTCGGGCTTTCCAACGTGCTGGGGATCTCCAAAGAGGAGGCCCAGGCGTTCATCGATGGCTACTTCACGCGGTACGCGACCGTGAAGAAGTTCATCGAGCGGACGCTGGACGATGCCCACCGGCAGGGATACTCGACGACGATTCTCGGCCGGCGGCGGGAGATCACGGGCATCCGGCCGCGGCGATTCGGGAACTTGAACCTGCCGGAGCGGACGGCCGTCAACGCGGTGATCCAGGGATCAGCCGCGGACCTCATCAAGAAAGCCATGCTGGCGGTCGCCGCGCGGCTGCGGGCGGAGGGGCATCCCGGTCGGATGCTGCTGCAGATTCACGATGAACTGCTGTTTGAATGCCCGGCGGAGTCGGTGGAGTCGCTGTCGCGGCTGGCGCGGCAGGAAATGGAAAGGGCGATCTCGTTCGACGTGCCGATCGCGGTGGACGTGGGGGTGGGAGAGAACTGGCTGGACGCGAAGTGAGCCTGCGGGTGGGGGACGCGGGGCGGCCGCGACGAGCATCCGTCGGCGCCGAGAAACGCGCCTTCGCCCCGAATTCTGTAGCCGGACAGGATTGGCGATGGGTATTCTGCGCACCACGTCTGTGTGACCCGGCCCTCCTCCGATCCTCGCTCGCGGACTGCCCCATGCCTCTCCGATCGCGCACCTGCTGGTTTCTGTTGGCGTTTGTCGTCGTTGCCTGGCAGGCCGGCTCGGCCGCGGCTCAGCAGACCGTCGCCCGCTGCGGAGCTGGCTGGCTGGAGGAGATCGACGGCTATCCCGTGCTGCATCTCAAGGGCACGCCGTACGAGATGGGCTACCAGCACGGCGCGCTTCTGAAAGACCGCGTCCAGAAGAATCTGAATCGCGTGCTGCACGAAGAGGGGGGCAAGACGCTGGTGCAGTTCGGCCCGATCCGGATCCGTCCCAAGGACGCGATTCAGTCGATCATCGAGATTCAGAAGCCGTTCGTGCCGCCCAAGTTTCTGGAGGAGATCCAGGGGCTGGCCGCCGGATCGGGCCTGAGTCCCGAGGAGACCCGCGTTGCGAACTTCATTCCGGAGATGTTCCACTGCAGCGGCTTCGCGATCATGAACTCCGCGACGCGGGACGGGACGCTGTATCACGGCCGGGTGCTGGATTACGCGATCGACTGGGGGCTGCAGGACCACGCGGTGGTGATCGTGGCCGAACCGGAGGGCGGGATTCCGTTCGTGAATGTGTCCTATGCGGGTTTCGTCGGCTGCGTCACCGGCATGAATGCCCGGCATGTGTCGATCGGCGAGATGGGAGGCGGGGGCCTGGGCCACTGGCAGGGCGTCCCGATGGCGTTCCTGGTGCGGGACGCGCTCGAGCGCGGCGGGACGCTCGAAGAGGCGCTGGCCATCTTCCGGGACTCGCCGCGTACCTGCCAGTACTTCTACGTCGTCGCGGACGGGAAGACGAATGAGGCGGTCGGCATGGAAGCGTCCTGGGACGTGATGACGATCATTCGCCCGGGCGACTCCGATCCGCGGCTGCCGACGCCCGTACAGGACTGCGCCCTGCTGTCGGCGGGCGATCGTTACAACGAACTGGTCCGCCGCGTGCAGGCGGGACATGGCGACTTCACGCACGAGACGGCGCTCAAACTGATGGATCGCGGCGTGGCGATGAAGTCGAACCTGCACAATGTGCTGTTCGAGCCGGCCTCCACGAAGTTCTGGGTCGCCAACGCGACCAGCGACAAACGGCCGGCGGCCGAGCAGCCCTATCACGCGTTCCAGCTCAGCGAGCTGTTGTCGCGGCGGCCGGACATGTCGAGCCCGGAGCTGCCCATGGTCGCCCAGGCGTCGGAGTGACGCGGCGGCGCGGATGGGAACGCCGGCTCTTCAGGCCAGAGAAGGTCGGGGCAGACCAGAACCGGCGGGGCGCTCAGTGCGGCTCTTCGTGGACCGCGGCCGGGAGCGTGGCGCTGGCGGGAGTGACGGCCGGCGTCGGTCCCTGGATCGCCACCGGCACTTTGAGCACCGAAAACTGAGGATCGTTCGTCTGGATGATGACGTGAGCGACGATGCGCGTCGGCGGCACGTCTCCCGCGACCTCGATGCGGATTGGAAACCGCGCGTGGCGGTGCTCATCGAACTCGACAGGCTCGAGCGTCGCGACGGCGAGCGTGTCCGGGCAGGGATCCTGGCCCAGGGCCATCTGGATCGACCGAATCTCCAATGGCTGCGGGCGATGATCGACGACGTGGACCACGCGCGACGCTGGCTCGCCGTTGAGCTGGTAAAAGTATACCTCGCGGGGCTCGATGCTGACGGTCGGCTCGGGGAGCTCCATGCTCAGCCGGATGACCTGCTCGCGGGGCTGGCCGTCGTCGTAGGCGACCCGGATCGTGTAGTCGTGGGGGCCCGCGGATTCGTTGGCCGTGGCCACGCTGGCCTGGATCGATCCGAACTGGCCGGGGCCGTATTCCCGGCGCTGGTCAAGGGCCTTGGTGACGACGCAGCCGCAACTGGGGGTCAGCTTCGTGATGCGGACGGGCTTGTCCGAACGGTTGACGAAGTCGAAGTGCGCGCCGACATAGGGGGAGGGACGCACCGGTCCCAGATTGACCGCGTACTGGTGAAAGGCGAGGGACGGCTTCGCTGGAGGGGGCGTCATCGCGACCGGGGCCGCGGGCCGGGCCCAGGCGAATAATCCGGCGGCGAATGGAGCGCCGGCGGCCAGCATCAGCAACGATCGCACGCGGTCCATCGCGAAGTCCTCGTCCGGCGGGCGGTGGAACCTGCCGGGCAGGTTCGCGGTCCAGCGGCGGGCGCGCAGAGCCTCCCCGCCGCGGCCGCTTTTCTAGGACATCCCGTCGATCGCCACAACGGGAATGCCGGTGAGCGGGGCCGAATCGCGGGTCATTCGGCGGCTTCGGCTGCGGCCGGAGCGGAATTCGCCGCGGTGATCAGCTCCTTGATGGGCTGGATGAAGTACATCTTCTTGCCCTTGGCGCGCAGCTGTTCAAGCCGTTCTTCGGCGGCGGCCCGCTGGTCGTAGGGAAAGCGGGCTTCTTCCTTGAGGGTGCCGGAAAACACGCCCCAGATGAGGCGCTTGCGTTCGGGCGCCTTGGTCTTCTTGCGCGTCGTGGTCTTCTTGGCGGCGGCGCGCTTCTTGGTGGTCGCGGGACGCGCCTCGACGGCCTCCGCCTCACGACGCTTCTGCAGACGGCTGGGTGCTTTACGGGCCATGAATTCCTCGAAATCGCCTCGATCTGATCCCTGGGGGCGACGTCACGACTGATCAGGCCGGACGTGGCGGATGATTCGTTCGACGGCCTCGGCCGCGTGCGGAGTTTAACGAGCCGTCGCTCGATCTTCCATTTGAAGGCCACTCGCCAATCCAGCGGCGGCGCAGCGGCTTACACAGGCAGTTCCGCGCGCAGGCGACGCTTTCGCTCGTTCTCGGTCAGCCACACCTTCCGCAGCCGGATCGCGTCCGGCGTGACCTCCACATACTCATCCCACTCGATGTACTCCAGGGCGATTTCCAGAGTCATCTCCCGCGGCGGACGGAGCATGATGTTCTCGTCCGACCCGGAGGCCCGCATGTTGGTCAGCTTCTTCTCGCGGATCGGGTTCACGACCAGGTCGTTTTCCCGCGAGTTCTCACCGACGATCATGCCCTCGTAAACCTCGTCGCCGGGGGCCACGAACAGCTCGGCGCGGTCCTGCAGCTTGTTCAGGGCGAACGCCGTCACCCGGCCGCTGTCCTGCGAGATGTACACGCCGTTCTTGCGGTGCGGCACCTCCCCTTCCTGCGGCTTGTACTCGTCGAACCGGTGGTGCATGACGGCTTCGCCGCGGGTCGCGTTGAGCAGCCGCGTCTTGAGGCCGATCAGCCCGCGGGCCGGAATCGAGAACTCGAGGTGCGAGCTCGAGCCCAAACCGGCCTGCATCTGCGTCATCTGACCGCGGCGGGCAGAAACCTGTTCGATGACCGATCCCACGGACACCGAGGGGACGTCGACTTCGAGGACTTCAAACGGCTCGTGCCAGACGCCGTCGATCCGCTTGCGGATGACTTCCGGCTTGCCCACGGACAGCTCGTACCCTTCGCGACGCATCGTTTCAATAAGCACCGAGAGGTGCAGCAGCCCGCGGCCGGAAACCTTGAAGCACTCCTTGTTCTCCGTGTCGTCGATCCGCATCGCGACGTTCGACTGCAGCTCGCGCGCGAGTCGTTCGCGAAGGTGCCGGCTGGTCAGGAATTTCGCCCCGCTTTTGCCGCACAGCGGGGACGAGTTGATCGTGAAGATCATCGACAGCGTCGGCTCGTCGACCTTGATCCGCGGCAGGGCCACGGGCTGGTCGAGGGTGGCGATCGTGTCGCCGATTTCAACGTCCGGGAGGCCCGTCAGAGCCACGATATCCCCCGCACTGCCCTGCTCCGCCTTGATGCGGCCCAGCTTGTCGAAGGTTTCCACCGTCTCCACCGTGCCGTTCACACTGCGGTCGTCGGCCTTCATGACGACGATCCGCTGCCCCGGACGAACAACGCCATTGGAGATCCGCCCGACGACGATCCGCCCGACGTATTCCGACCACATCAGCGAAGTGGCCATCATCTGCAGGGGCGCTTCGACGTTCGCCTTCGGTCCGGGAATGTGTTCCAGCACGAGGTCCAGCAGGGGCTGAATCGTCCCCTCGCGGGCGGCCGGGTCGTGCGAGGCGAACCCGCTGCGCCCGCTGGCGTAAATATATGGAATCTCGAGGGGGTTCTCGGCGCCGAGTTCTTCGAGCAGGTGCAGCGTTTCCAGGAGCACGTCGTCCGGGCGCGCGTCGGGACGATCGATCTTGTTGATGACGATCAGCGGCTGCAGACCGACTTCCAGCGCCTTCGTCATCACGAAGCGGGTCTGCGGACGGGGGCCTTCGAAGGCGTCGACCAGCATCAGGGCGCCGTCAGCCATCCGCAGCACGCGTTCGACCTCGCCGCCGAAGTCGGCGTGGCCGGGGGTGTCGATGACGTTGATCTTCGTGCCCTGGTAGGCGAGCGAAATGTTCTTCGAGAGGATCGTGATGCCCCGCTCGCGCTCCAGATCGTTCGAATCCAGGATGCAGTCCGCCTGCAACTGCGATTCGCGGAACTGTCCGCTTTGCCGCAGCAGCGCGTCGACGAGCGTCGTTTTGCCGTGGTCGACGTGGGCGATGATCGCGATGTTTCGGATGTCGTGACGACGCATACAGGGGAGACGGCCAGTGGCCGGAAACGAGACGGAGGGGAGCGCAGGTGTGCGAGGCAGTCCCGGCAAGGGCTCAGCCAACAATCCGTCCCCGGAACCGGACCGAAGGAACAGAACGCTGGCGGAGCCGTCACACAGGGCTGACGCCCGGCGCGCTGTCGCGGTCGGGCGGTCCTGCGGGCGCCGCGCAGTCGCGGCGAATCAAGCGGGCGTCGAAGTGTAACAGGGCGGCGGCGTTTGTCAAAAGGCCATTTCGCAGCAACGCTGTTGTAACCATCGTCGGGGAAGTGTGTTGCGTCACGGGCCGACGCGCGGACTTGGAATTCTTCAAAGATTCCCGAGTAACGCGCGGCGGGCGGCTGCGCCCCGATGGATGGCGGATCGTCGATCCGCCTCCCTGCCGCAGACGCATTCCCGCGTCGCTCGAAAGCCCCTGCCACGAGGCCGCCCATGTTGACACAAGAGAAGACTCCACTTCTGGTTGCGGCGGGGTTGCTGCTGGCCGCCGCGAGCGTTGGCTGGCTGGCATTTGCGACTTCCATTAGCCCTCCCTCGCCCCGCGACCAGCAGGTTCTGGTTCGGATCGACGACGGTCAACCGTCTGAGCGGTGCGCTGGGCCGGGACAGGCCTGTCCGCCAGCGGACGCATCGCCGAATCGCTGATCCGCGAACTACTTTCCCGGCGGTTGCCGGCGGGCACGGCATCTGCTCACTTCCAGGGCATCGCGAGCGAAACTGTCGCCCGTCGGTCGTCCTGCGGGAGGCGCGCCCATGTCAACGGCCTGGAAACTCAATGCGCGGCGGCTGCGCCAGCAGTTGGAGCGCCGAGGCATCCGCAGCCAGCGGGTTCTGGACGTCATGGAATCGGTCCCCCGGGATCTGTTCGTCCCCGAGCGACTCCAGGAGGCGGCCTGGGACGATCGGGCGCTCGAGATCGGCGTCGGGCAGACGATCAGCCAGCCCTTTATCGTGGCACGCATGACGGAGCTGCTCGCTCTTGAGGGGGACGAGTCCGTCCTCGAGATTGGCACGGGCAGCGGCTACCAGGCGGTCGTGCTGGCGAAACTCGCGCGGCACGTGACGACAATCGAACGGATTCCGGCGCTGCAGCGGCGCGCTCAGCGCGTCTTGGCTGACCTGGGATTCGACAACATCGAGTTCCTCATCGGGGATGGGTCGCTGGGATGGCCGCCAGGGGCGCCGTATGACGCGATCGTGGCGACCGCGGCGGCGCCGTCGATTCCCCCAGCGCTGTACGAACAACTCGCGCCCGGAGGCCGGCTGGTGCTGCCGGTTGGCTCGGAACTCGAACAGGTGCTGCAGTGCGTGCGGAAGGAAGCGGCCGGACCGGTGATCCGATCGGACTGCGGCTGCCGGTTCGTGCCGCTGGTGGGGGAAGCTGGCTGGGCGGAACCGGCGGAACAACCGGACGAGCTGTGAGTCGCATTCAGCCAACAGACCTCACGGGCCCTCAGCGTGAGTAGAACTCGTTGTCGTCGACTCCGTCAGTGTCGGTCAGACGAAACCTCCGTCGGACGCCTCTCACATACTGGGGCAGGACGTCCCGACCACCGGGCACGGGATAAGAAAACCGTCGACCGTCGATCTCTCCGACGACCGGCATGCGGAGTGCACCGACGGATCCCTGCGTCGCTTCTGATCCCACAGAGCTTCGACCTGACATCCAGAATGGCCGTCTGCCAACCTCTCTGGTTGCCTTGCATCCGCAAGCATGGCGGCCGCTGAGGCGGCCTGCAAGCAGGCGATCCGCAGGAGAATCGGCGTTGCCAGTCTCGCGGCCGGCGAGTCAACGACAGGAACACGTCCAGCAGGAATTGTCCTTGCGGACTCATCGACGCCCGGCCCGGAGTACAATCCCAAGACCGGCCGAACACCCTCCGCGGAAAGGACCGACTCATGCCGCGCGTGGCGCATTTCGAAATTCATGCCGACGACCCCGAGCGGGCCGTTACATTCTACAGCGAGCTGTTCGGCTGGACGTTCACGCGCCGGCCGGGACCTCTGGAATACTGGCGAATCGACACCGGGGACGGCAGCGCCGAGCCGGGAATCGACGGCGGCCTGATGAAGCGCCGCGGCGACCTCGCGGGCGACGGCGTCGGCGCGTATGTGTGCACGATCGCGGTCAGCAACCTGAAAGACACGCTGCTGCGGATTCAGGAACTGGGCGGCAAGGTCGTCGTGCCCACGATGCCCGTGCCGCAACTCGGATGGATGGCCTATGCCAGGGATCCCGAGGGGAACCAGTTCGGGGTGCTGATGCCCGATGCGGAGGCTGGAGCTGTTCCGGGACAGGACTGATCCGGGCGGGATCAGGTGGGGTTTGAGTGGTTGCGAGGGGGCAGGCGATGCCCGAGCTTGTCCCGCTTGGCGTCCAGGTAGCGCTCCCGCTGGGGATGCGGGGCGGCGACGATCGGCACCTGATCGACGATCTTCAGGTCGACCCAGTGTTCGAAGGCCTCGGTCTTCTTGGGGTTGTTCGTCAGAATGCGGATTTTCTCCAGGCCCAGGTCCTTGAGAATCTGCAGCCCGACCATGTAGTCGCGGAGGTCGGCCTTGAAGCCCAGCCGGTGGTTGGCCTCCACGGTGTCCAGCCCCTGGTCCTGCAGTTGATACGCCTTGAGCTTGGCCACAAGCCCGATGCCGCGGCCTTCTTGCGGAAGGTACACCACCGCGCCGGCCCCCTCGCGGACGATCATTTCCATCGCCAGTTGAAACTGGTCGCCACAGTCGCAGCGCAGCGACCCGAGGATGTCGCCCGTGAAGCACGACGAATGCATCCTCACCAGCGGCGCCTCGACGCTCGACAAATCGCCCCAGACCAGCGCCAGCGGCTCCTGGTCCTCATGTTCGACACGGTAGGCGATGAACCGCGGCGTCCCGAAATTCGCGGTGGGAATCGACACCTCGACCTCGCGGCGGACCAGCCGCTCGCGGACCCGCCGGTATTGGATGATCTCGGCGATCGAGACCATCGGAATGCTGTGAGCCCGTGAGAACTCGGTGAGCTCATCGAGATCGGCCATGCCGGAGCCGCGCTGGCTGCAGATTTCGATCAGGCAGCCGACGGGAGTCAGGCCGGCCAGCTTCAGGAGATCGACGGCCGCCTCGGTGTGGCCGGCGCGGCGCAGGACGCCGCCGTCCTTGGCGAGCAGCGGCGAGATGTGGCCGGGACGGACGAAATCAAAAGGGGTCGCCTTCGGATCAGCGAGGGACTTCAAAGTCAAAGCCCGGTTGGCGGCGCTGACGCCGCTGCCGCCGTCGCGATGATCGACGGGGATCAGAAAGGGCGTCTGGTGGGCCGACGTGTTCGAGTCCCGGTCGACCATCGGGGGCAGCGACAGCCGGCGGGCGAACTCCTCGGTGAGCGGAGCGCACAGCACGCCGGCCCCCTGCCGGAGCATGAAGTTCACCATGTCCGGAGTGACGAACTCCGCGGCGCAGATCAGGTCCCCTTCGTTCTCGCGCTCGGGCGCGTCGGTGACGATCACGACGCCGCCCGCCCGCAGCGCCGCCAGGGCCGTTTCCAGATGAGACGCGGATGACACGGACGGTCGGACTTTCAGAGAGAGGGAGCAATCACCCAATTGTTGTGCACGGCGGTTCTCCGTCAACGCCGCGGCCTCCGGGTTCCCTGGCCGGCGGCGCGATCGGGATCCCGCCGACCTCCGGAATTCAGCCGTCCGCGCGCTCCCGTCCCCACAGGATTGCGAGCTGAACGAGGACCTCGACGGATTGCTGCATTTCGGCCAGGCTGGCCCATTCCAGCGGCGAGTGCGGGTTGTGCTGACCGCTGGAGAGGTTGGGACAGGGCAGTCCGGCCTCGGTCATCAGCGCGCCGTCGGTGCCGCCGCGGATGATGTCCAGCCGGGGTTCGATGCCGGCAGCCCGGACGGCTTCCACCGCTTTGGCGACGGCTCGCGGCTCGCGTTCGAGTCCATCCCGCATGTTGCGATACTGCTTGCGGATCGCGATGTTGATGCTGGCCCGGGGGTGCTCGCGGCGCAGGTCGTCAGCGATCGATTCCAGAAGGGCCGCATGGTCCGCGAGACGCGAGGTGTCGAAATCCCGGAGGATCAGCCGTGCGGAGGCCTCCGCGACACCCCCCTCAATGTGGTACGGATGCAGGAATCCCTCGCGGCCGTCGGTGGTCTCGGGCGACAGCCGGTCGGTCGGCAGCCGCGACAGGAACTGCGAAAGAATCCGCACCGCGTTGACCATCGCCCCTTTGCCGACGGAGGGATGCGTATTGATCCCTCGGACCGTCACCGTCGCGCCGTCCGCCGAAAACGTCTCGCAGTCGATCCGTCCCACTCCGCCCGAGTCCAGCGTGTACCCGCACACGCCCCCCAGCTTCTGGAAGTCGAGTCCCTGGATCCCGCGGCCGATCTCCTCATCCACGGTGAAGCAAACCCGCACCGGGCCGTGGGGAATGCCGCGGTCGCTCAGCAGCCGTTCGGCGGCCGTCATGATGATGGCGACGCCGGCCTTGTCGTCCGCGCCGAGCAGGGTCGTGCCGTCGGTGGTGATGATCGTGCGGCCGATCTGATCCTTGAGCGCCGGCTGGTCGGCGACGCGGAGGACGCGCGAGGGGTCCCCCGGCAGGACCAGGTCGCGCCCGTCGTAGTTTTCGTGCACGATCGGCTGAACGTTGGCGCCCGAGTACTCGGGGGACGTGTCGACATGCGAGTTCCAGACGATCATCGGCGCCGTGTGCTTCACGGTGGGCGGGATCGTCGCCATGACGATGCCGTGCTCGTCGCAGGAGACGTCATCGAGTCCCAGGGCGCGGCATTCATCGGCCAGCAGACGGCTGAGGTCAAGCTGCCTGGCCGTGCTGGGAGATGTGGGGCTGCGTTCGTCGGACTGGGTGTCGATGCGGACGTAGCGCAGGAAGCGATCGAGGAGAGACATGCGGCGATGGAGCGGTTTGGGAATGGGGCGAGATGTGCAGGCTACCACCTGCGGGCGACGGGGTCAGCCGCGGCGAGCTATACTGAGGTGGGGCCGTTTTCCATGGGCTGTCGACGGGACGGTCTCGTCGAGCGACGGGCCGACATGCCCTGGGTTCGTTGTCGGCTACCTTGCAGACGGCCAACTTCGATCACGTCGGCGGATCGCCGATCTGGAGTGTCGACGAATGAGCCCGAACAGCCCTCTTGAAATCCTCGCGCTGACGACGTTGCTCCGGGAGTCGCTGCTGCGGGCGGATCACGAAGCCGCGTATCTCCTGAATCCGAACGATCCGGGCCTCGTCGAGACGCTCAAGGCACTTTCCGCGGAGACGGCGTCGAAGCCTCCCGGGCCTGGCAGGAAGCCGATCGTTTCGCATGCCAACCATGTCCTGTGCGGCCTCGAGCTGGCGAACCGCGCGCTGGAGGGCGAACAAGGTGTTTACGAGAGCGCCGACTGGAATCGCGCCTGGACGTTGGAATCCGTTTCGGACAGCGAATGGCGGGCACTGGCAGGCCGTCTGGAATCGCAGTCGATGCGGCTCATCTCGCAGGTCGGCGAGCCGCGCGCCTGGAGTGAGATCATGCTCACGGGCGCTTTCGCCGTGGCGGCGCACGCCGCGTACCACCTGGGGTCCATCCGTCAGATGACGCTGGACGTGGCGGCGCCCTGAGCAGGGACTGTCGGCGCGGTTTGAGCCCGTACGGCGGCATCGAACCACGAGGTCGAGCGGGAGACCCCACGATGAAGCGGCGCGCGGGCGCCACGGCCGGCTTGTCCGCCCGTGTTTCGTTCTGGGGGGGCGTCCGGGTGGCACGCCCTGACGCAGGAAGAGCGTGGTGCAGGCTCCACACGCGGTGAATTGGTCAATTCAATGGTCATCGCGGAATGGTCAATTGTCATCGAAGGAGCGACCGACTGACCGCGGCGTGAAGCCGCGGCCCCGGCCACGCCAGTCGCTGCGCTCCGGGGCCTGCCGCGTTTGAAGATCATCAACACCCGCCCGGGGCTTTTCTTCGCTGTGCCCGGACCAGCCCCGGCCACACACCTCGCGGCAGGTGCAGGCCCTGTCCGCCGGCAGAGTCAACGGGCTGGCGCGTGGTCACCGATGGCGGCTGGGTTGATCCATGCCGTCAACCATCGCAGAACGCGGCGAGCGCGATTTGTGGAGATCGGCCGGTAATGAGCCTGGTGCTGGTTGAGTGAAAGCCTCGAGTGCGACGTCACCATAAAATCCCGGGCGGCCTCCATCGAGACGTTCTCAGCCTGCACCTCCACACTGATCGCGTTCCCTCCGGCCGCCGAAAAGCAGGTCACGATCAGCCTGCCGGACTGACGCCGCCAACGAGCGCGACGCGATTCACCCGCATCCGATGCCGGATCGCGCCGTCCCGAAGGACCACAGGGGACTGACGTCCCCCGCTCACCCTTTCACTTTTCAATTCTCGTTTGCAATTTGCAATGGCCGTTCGCTGATGGCCATTTCTGGTCGCCACGCAAATCGGTCGGACATCGCCGGCTCGCCTGACGGCTCGCCTGGCTCGACGCCACCCGACGGCCCGGCCACGCCCATCGCTGTGCCGGGCGCCCCGGCCAACCAGCTCGCTATTCGTTCTTCCCGGTCGCGAGATCGTATGTCGCCTGCTGCAATCGGCGCTGGCGCCGGGCGAGGTCGTCGATCAGTTTGCGCTGTGCCGGGTCCAGCGCCTGCTCGCCGTCGATCTCCCGCCCGACTTCCCGGGTGATGCGATTGATCTGGTTCTGCAGCGATCGGATCAACTTTAACTCGGCGATCTCCTGAACCAATCGAAGTTCCGAGTCGCCCCCCTGCTGCTGCCGTTGTTGCTGCTGGTTCTGCTGGCGGTCCTTGCGGCGGTCCATTTCCGACTGCATGGCCAGGATCATTTCGTCCAGCGTCTCAACGATCAGCTCTTCGATGACCTGCGTCGTCGACCCGGTGTCGCCCGAGCCAAGCCGCTCCGAGACCGTGACCATGTTGTCGCGCATCTGCTGGAGAGCTTCTGGAAATGCGACCGATGAGCCTTCCGCCTTCAGCAGTTCCAGCGACTTGTCGGCCTCGAAGACGACGTCCCGCTGCTCGCGGCTGAGGGCCACCGAACGATCCAGGTGACGATTGCCCCGTTCTTCCGCGGGCAGCTTCTCGAGCCGCACCGTCTCGGCGTTGATCTGCATCTGCGCGCGACGGAGCTTCTGCAGCCGGGCCTCCAGCGAGGCCAGCATCATTTCCGTTTCCTGCTCGCGGAGCTGGCGCAGGATCTCCTCGAGCCGCGCCTTCAACTGCTCCATCTGATTGAGCGCCTCCTGCTGGGCCTCAGTGGCGGCGTCCCGTTCCTGTTTGCGCAGCTCCTCGATGGCCCGCTGCATTTCCTCAAGGGCCTGTTCGAGCTGATCGCGTCCGGGCGTCCGTTGGGGCTGCCGCTGATCGGACTGCTGAGGATCATTCTGCTGCGGCGGTTGGGATCCGGGGGGCTGCTGGTTGTCCGGGGATCGGGGCTGGCCGAGTTCCTGCGGCGACTGCGATGGACTTCCCTGTTGCGGCGGGGAGGGCTGCTGTCCCTCCTGCGGCTGCTGCCCGTCCTGAGGGGGCGAACCGGGCATCGGTTGGCCCGGCATGGGCGCACCGGGCATCGGCGCGCCAGGCATGGGCGCGCCAGGCATCGGTTGGCCGGGGGAAGATTCGGACTCCGAGGGGGGCGTCTCGCCCGAAGGCGTTTGGCCGTCCGTGTCCTCCGCGTCGCCTGTCGGGGGCTGCTGATCGCCGGGGGGCATGTCCCCTGGAGGGGAGTCGCCGGAGGGAGGCTGGCCCTCGTCGGTCGATCCGGGAGTTTCGCCCGGCTGTGGCTGCGCATCGCCCTCGCCGGGGGGAGTCGAAGGGCCGGCGCCGTCCTCGCCGGGGGGCTTCGGCATCGGCGACTCGCCCCCGGGCTCGGCTTGTGGTTTGGGTTCTCGGTCGCCGCCGTTCCGGGGGCGGTCGCCGTCCGTCCGCGGATTGCGTTCCGCGTCCTGGCGATCGATCTTCTCGGCCAGTCCGCGGGCGTCGTCCGCCACCTCCTGTTCGCGGTCCGCCAGAGAATTCGGGTCGCCGCCGCGACTGGTATCGGCGCGCACATCCCGCTGCCGGCCGATGATCCGGTTGGTGTCCTTGAGCAATCCCTGAACGCGG
This sequence comes from Planctomyces sp., assembly GCA_019636235.1. GTDB lineage: Bacteria > Planctomycetota > Planctomycetia > Planctomycetales > Planctomycetaceae > Caulifigura. Next base: position 162,959 of record JAHBXW010000008.1, on the reverse strand, counting down.
TCGATCTCCCGCTGGACGCGGTCGCGCTCGTCGGCGCTCTGCAGCACCTTGAGCAGCTCCTGCAATCGGGCGATGAGCTGTTCCTGTCGCTCGGGCGCGTCCGCGATGACGACGCGGCCGGCCGACCCCGGACGCAGCATCTCGGAAATCGCCTGCATCTCCGCGAGGATCCGCTGCTCCTGACTTTGACTGCGGGCGCGATACAGCAGCTCCGCGCGTTCCGGATCGGCGCGTCGCGAGACTTCAGCGACGTCGTACAGCGACTTTTCGAAACGTTCGAATTCGCGAAGCAACTGCAGCTGCGCCTGCGAGAGGTCTTCCCGGGGCGCCGCGGGGGGGGCGTCGGAATCCGGCGCGTCCTGGCCGCGGACGATCCCCAGGGAAACGCAGACGAGGCTGGCGGCGATGAGGATTCGCATCCGGTGCTGTGGCATCGCAATTTCCGATCGTTCTGAATCCGCTCAGGCCGGGGGAGCGGGCTCCCGGCGGAGGATGTCTCGCAGGGGGCGGTTCTGCCGGCAGGCGGCGGCGCCCAGGCAGCACAGATGTTCCGCGGGGGCGGCCGCGGCGAGGGACGCGGCGGGCTCTTCGCGGGTCCGGACGCAGTGCACAAAGTTCGCCAAATGCGGCCGGTCGAGGTTCGACCCGTTTTCCGAGCGCGCGTCCCGGCGGTCGTAGACTTTCCAGCCGCCGCGATCGAGGACGAGCGTCCCCTCTTCTCCGTAGAACGCGATGCCGCTGGTTCGGCCTTCGTTGCCGTGGACCGTCCAGGTGCGGTGCTCCCAGACGATCTCCACCGGTCGCGGCGAAGCGAACTGATAGTGCACGGACAGCGTGCCGGGGGTCTCCTGATCGTCCGCTGACTGCGCGGCCCCGGCGATCGCATGCACATCGACGGGCCCCTGGGGATCGAGCGCCCACACGGCGACGTCCAGCCAGTGAACGCCCCACAGCCCGAGTTCGCCGGACCCGTAATCCCAGAAACGCGACCAGTTGCCATGGAAGCGGTTGCTGTTGAACGGCCGCGGCCGTGCGGGTCCCAGCCAGCTGGCGTAATTGACATCGGCCGGGGGCGCGGAGTCGCCGCGGCGGCCGATCGGTTTCCGGCGGCAGGCCATCCAGGCCCGAGCCAGGTGCACCGGCCCCAGCCCGCCAGAGCGAATCAGTTCGATGGCCGAGGCCACATAGTCGCCGCTGCGCTGCTGCAGCCCGGTCTGAACGACGCGTCGATCGCGGCGGGCGGCTTCGACAAGCGGCTCCCATTCGTCGGGCCGGTGCGTGGCTGGGGATTCGAGATAGACGTCCTTGCCGGCCCGGCAGGCGTCAATGGCCATTGCCGCGTGCCAGTGATCGGGCGTGGCGATGACGACGCCCTGCACGCGCGGATCGTCGAGGAGCCGGCGATAATCCCCGAACGCGGACGCTTCCACTGCGCCCAGCTCCGCGAGCCGGCGGCGGGCGCCGGACAGCACTCCGGCGTCGACATCGCACAACCCGGAAACCTGCACGCCAGGCAGCCTCGACAGGGCGTCGAGCAGTTCCAGTCCCCGCGTCCGCAGGCCGATCAGTCCGAGGCGCACCGGCTCCAAGGCGCTCCCGCTGGCGGCGGCAGCAGACCAACAGGTGAGGCCAGCGGCCACCCCTGCGGCCTGAAACGCGCTGCGTTCCAGAAACCGACGACGGTCAACTCCCTGGGATGCGGGACGTTCGTGACTCACGACGCAAATTCCTCCAGCCTGTGTCTATGTTCGGCGACGATTGGAAGTCTGTCGAGCCGCCTCCCGCGTGCCGGTCGGCGGATTCCGGGGCTGCCAGGCGGGCGTTTCGTTCGCACCGGGCGCGTTCGAGTTCGACGCGGGGGGACGGCCGGTGTTCTGCTCGCGGGATTGCATTCTCGCAGCGCGCACTTCTTCGAACAGTCGCAACCAGGCGCCCTGGACATTCTCCGGCGCCGGGCCTGTCAGGGCGAGATTATTCGCGGTCAGCGTCGTCTGCGCGAGTTCCGCCTGCCCCCAGTGGAGCTGGGCATAGGCTTTGGCGATGGTGGCTTCCACGGAGTATTGCCGAGATCCGGACTGACCGTGCCGGTTCAGCTTGGAGATCTGTTTTTCGATCGTGCTGCGGCGGGCGGGGTTCTGCACGTCCTTGAGGTACAGCAGCAGGAGTTGCTCGTCGGCGCGGGGGACCCAGGAGCGATCGTTGGGGAAGTAGCGCTCGACGGCGGCGAACGCGTCCTCGTTGTTGACCAGCATCAGCGCGTGATGGAACTGCTGCTGCGCGTTGCTCATCTCGCGGACGCTGGCTCCCTGACTGGCGGGGACGCCGGGATGCGTCCACCAGCCGATGGCGGCGCTGGCGACGGCGACCAGCAGGCTGAGCAGCGAGAGGATCAGCCAGGGCCGGCGGACGGGCAGCGACGGCGCCCGCTCGGTGACTTCGAACACGCTGAGTTCAATGCTGTCGGCCTCGCCGGCGTCGCGCTGGGCGCGAACGACTTTCTTCAGATCGGCGAGGATGGCCTGCGCGGAGGGGTAGCGATCGGCCGGCTCCTTGGCCAGCATCTTGTTGACGATGCTGACCAGCGCGGGGGGAATGTCCGGTCGGCGGGCGGCGAGATCGGGGGGCGGCGTCTGCAGATGCTGCATCGCGACGGCGATGGCCGTTTCGCCGCGGAAAGGGGTGTCGCCGGCCAGCATGTGGTAGCAGGTGACGCCGAAGGAGTAGATGTCGCTGCGCTGGTCGACCTTGCCGCCGTTGACCTGTTCGGGGCTCATGTACAGGGGGGTGCCCATGGTGGTCCCCTCCTGCGTGAGATTCAGCCGTTCGCCCCCCATCAACTGGGCCAGCCCGAAGTCGGCGACCTTCACCTCTCCCTTGCGGGTGAGCATGATGTTCTCGGGCTTGATGTCGCGGTGGACGATGCCGCGCTCGGCCGCCGCCTGCAGGGCGCTGGCCACCTGCCGCATGATGTGCAGCGCCGTCAGCGAGTCGAGCGCCCCTTTCCGCTGCAGGAACGACTTCAGCGTCGCTCCCTGCACGTATTCCTGGGCGAGGAAGTGCCAGCCGTCTTCCTGGCCGATCGAGTACACCGCGATGATGTTCGGGTGCGACAGGCCGCCCGCCGCCTTCGCCTCTGACTGAAACCGCTTGACGTACTGCGGGTCGCTCATCAGCTCGGGCTTGAGCAGCTTCAGCGCGACATTCCGCTTCAGCGACGTCTGCTCGGCCAGCCAGACTTCCGCCATGCCCCCCTTGCCGATCATCCGCAGCAGCGAGAATTCTCCGATGCGGCTCCCTGGCGACGGCGACGAACCGTTTCCGGCGACCGGGTCCGCAAGCGGGTCGGAGACAGGGTGAGGCGAAGCCATGCGGGCGGGGTCGACGGATCGGAGGACGCCCGGTTCGCCGCGTGCAACACACGGCTGCGGCGCCGACGGGGTGGGAACTCTCGCCGTCCCCCGTGTCCTGTGGGACGGATTCTCATATCCTATGCTCGATGCCGGGAGTCAGCCAGCACGGTCCTGCGGGGCCGCCTGGAGGACGGGTTTGGCTGCAACGTCCCGGCCCGGCGGACGTTCCGCCCCTGACGCGGCCCTGATTCCGGTTTTCCCGCGGTCCCCGCATGCCTCCCGCCGCACGTCTGCTGCCCGATCCCGCACTGCTGGCGCGGCTCGGCTCGCTGGAACTGCGAGCCCGGGCGGTCGTCGAGGGCTGGCTGGCCGGACGACACCGCAGCCCCGGACGCGGCTTCTCGGTCGAGTTCGCGGAGCATCGCGAGTATTCCCCCGGGGACGACCTGCGGTACCTTGACTGGAAGGTCTTCGGCAAACGGGACCGGTTTCAGGTCAAGCAGTTCGAGGCCGAAACGAATCTTGCGTGCACGTTGGCGGTCGACGTCAGCGAATCGATGACTTATCGCTCGCCGGCGGCGCCCTGGACGAAATTGGACTGCGCGAAGACGGCCGCGGCGGCGCTCGCCTCGCTGGTCCTCAAGCAGAATGACGCCGCCGGTTGCGCGACATTCGACGACGACCAGCTGGAGCTGCTGCGGGCCTCTGGGAAAGGGGGTCAGTGGGGGGCCATCCTGCACCGTCTGGAGAATGCCGAGCCCCGCGCGGGGGGCGGAACCGCGGCCGCGGCCCCGTCGCTGGGGGGCCTGCATGCCCTCGCGGACCGGCTGCCGCCGCGCTCCGTGGTGATCCTGCTCAGCGACGCCCTCGCGCCTGCCGAGGACTGGCTGGCGGCGATCAAGCATCTGCGGCACGCCCGGCATGACGTCGTCCTGCTGCAGGTCATTGATCCGGCTGAGGCGGAATTTCCATTCGAGGGGGTGACGCTGTTTCGTGGTCTGGAGGGATTGGGGACGGAGACGTTGGACGCCCGGTCCCTCGCGGACGCCTATCGCGAGGAGTTCGGAGCCCATGTGCGGGCGCTGTCGACGGGTTGCCGGGATCTTGGGGGCGATTACGCGCTGGTGCGAACGGACGCGCCGCTGGATTTCACGCTGGCGGCGTTCCTGACGCGCCGCAGATGAGCCGATCGCGGGGGGGCCGGATGCTGGAAATACGACCATTCACGGGCACGCCCGAGGATCTGGGGGACTTCGTCACAGGGGTCTGGAAGCAGACGTATCACGGGCGGATGACGATGCCCGACTGGACGGCCGAGTATTTCGATTGGCAGTTGCCGTCGGCGCCGGAGGCGCGGAGGGACGCGGTTGTCGCCGCCTATGAGGGCGACCGGCTGGCCGGCGTGATCATCGCCTGCCCGTATGAATTCCAGACCTCCGAAGGGCTTGTTCCGGGTGCGCTCAGCAGCTGGTTGAGCATCGCCGAGGAGCATCGCGGCCAGGGGCTGGTGGGACGTCTCAAGGACGAGCAGGCGGCGCGGATCCGCTCGGCCGGCGGGCGGATGATCACGGCATACCGGTATGTCGGCTCGCGGCGCTCGTTGTCGCGGCCGCTCCGGGAGCGGGAGCTGGCGTCCGGGGAATGGGCGTGCCGCAAGACGGGCTTCTGGGTGAGGGTGCTCGATTCGGGGCGGGCCTCGCGCTGGCATCTTGATCCGTTGGCTCGCACGGTGACGGCGGTTGGCGCGCCCTTCACCAGCCGGCCCCGCGAGCGAACCTGCCCGTCGCATGAACTGCGGCCCTTCGCCGACGGCGACGCCGCATCCGCCGCCGAGGTCCTTGCCGCCGCTGACGCCAGCCGCAGCCTGGCGATCCGCTGGACTGCCGAGACGCTGGATCGGCATTGCCGGGGATTCGGACGCTGCGTGGCGGCTGTCCGCGATGGCCGCGTCGAGGGTCTGCTCGCGTGGCATGAGCTGACGTTCTTCGGCCGCACGGCGGATACCGTCGCCGTGATCGACCTCGTGGAGACTCAGCAGTTGCCCGCGGCGGCGCGGCGGGCGCTGATCGATTCCGCACTGGCGCGAATGCGGAGCGCCGGAGCCGTGCTGGCGCTCAAAATCCGCACCGGCGATTGTGACCCATTTGCGATGGTCGCGGCGGGCTTCATCCCCTGGTTTCGTGATTCCCACCTGGTGGTCCGCTGGCTCGACGGTCCGGCCCCGCCGGGGCTGTTGCGCGGAACGCAGCAGGTGCTGTGGCGCTGAGGAGACTTTCACTCTGGAATCGCGTGCAACAGAATCCTGTGCATGCCTCCCCGACCGATTGTCTCAACGCAGAAGTACTTCGCCCGCTCCGCAATCAGCGCGATCTCGGCCGTGCGCTGGCCGCCGTTCCGACGGCTGCTGGACCGCGCCGCCGCGCAGCAGACGACATGGCTGTTGAACCGGGTGCGGGTCTGCCAGGAGACCGCGTTCGGACGGGATCACGGTTTCTCCGAGATCCGGTCGCTCGCCGACTTCCGCAAGCGCGTGCCGATCGCGAAGTACGACCATTTCGGGCCTTACATCGATCGCGTCGCGGGCGGCGAAACATCAGCGCTCGTTCCGGACTCCGAACAGCTGCTGCGGTTCACGATTACGACCGGCAGCTCGGGCGTGCCCAAGCTGAACCCCGTGACGAGCACCTGGTTGAAGGAATACCGGCGAGGCTGGGACATCTGGGGACTGAAGTTGTTCGCCGACCACCCCAAATGGCTGGGCGATCAGATGCTGCAACTGGCCGGCAAGTGGGACATGGGCACGACGCCGGGCGGATTCTCGATCAGCATGGTCAGCGCATTGCTGGCCCGGATTCAGAATCCTCTGCTCCGCCCGTACTACGCGATTCCCAGCCCGGTCAACGACATCCCCGACCCGATCGCGCGATATTACACGGCGCTGCGGCTGTCGATCGTGCAGCGGATCGGCTGGATCGTCCTGATGAATCCCGGCACGCTGATCATGATGGCCGAACTCGGGAACGAGCACCGGGAGCGACTGATCCGTGACGTGCGGGACGGCTCGCTGTCTCCGGACTTCGACGTGCCCGGACCGATCCGGGAGCAGCTCCGCCGACAGATCTCGCGGCGCGATCCGCGGCGCGCCCGGGAACTGGAACAGATCGTCCGCGCCACGGGAACTCTGCTGCCGAAGGACTACTGGGACCGGCCGGTGATCGGCTGCTGGCTGGGCGGAACGGCCGGATTTCAACAGCGGTTTCTGCCCCGGTACTTCGGGGACTGCAGCCTCCGCGACATGGGCCTCGTCTCCAGTGAAGGCCGGCACACGATTCCGATCGAGGACGGCAAGCCGGAAGGCGTGCCGTCGATCGTCGCGGGCTTCTACGAGTTTCTGCCGGTCGAGGACGCCGAGTCGCCGATGCCGCAGGCGCTCGCGGGACACGAGCTGGAGCCGGGGCGGGATTACTACCTGCTGATGACGACGTCGGGCGGGTTCTACCGGTTCAATATCGGAGATGTCGTCCGCTGCCAGGGATTCGTCGGACAGGCGCCGCTGGTCGAGTTCCTGCAGAAGGGAGAGCGGTGCGGCGACCTGGAAGGGGAGAAACTGACCGAGCGCCAGTTTCTGGAATGCGCACACGCGGCGGCCGCGGAACTCGGCATTCAGCTGACGGAGATCACCGCGGTCCCAACGCGGGACGCCGAGGGTCGGCCGCGATACGAGGTGTTGGTGGAACAGGGGGACATCCCGGACCGGACGCGGGGCGAGCAGTTTCTGACCGAACTCGAGACGCGGCTGAAGGGGATCAATTTTCTCTACAACGCCCGGCGGCGCGAGCATGTGCTGCTGCCGGCCCGGCTGCGTCTGCTTCCCCGCGGCGCGTGGAGCCGCCACATTCGCGAGGAGACCGACCGCCGGGGGACCGGGGATTATCAGTACAAACACCCCGGACTGGTGCAGGATGCCGCGTGGCTGGGCCGGTTCGAAATCGTCGACGCCGTTGAGCTTTCGGCGAGTTCCGGGGAATAGGGGTTTGACCTTCCGGGGAATCCCGACTACACCAGATGCCAGAATAATCGGCGGGCAGGAGTGCGCCTCCGGGCACGACAATTCCCGATGATGTACCACACGGACCGGCAGTAACGGCGTGATGCCCCAAACTCAGTGGAAAGTCCCGCCTGGCTGCACGCACGCCAGCCATCGAGACGAGCTGGATCACCTGCGTCACGCCCTGGCCGAGCAGCTCGCTTTCCTCCATGGCGAGTCGTACGACTCTTACCTGCTGCTCGAACCGGGGCGCCAGTACTTTTTCAGCAGCGATGACCAGGGCGTCGTCGGTTTTTCCACCTGGCGGAACCATCTGTACGTCGTCGGCGGCCTGCTCACGGCGCCGCATCAGAAGGCGCAGCTCCTGCGCGAGTTTCTCGAATTCGCGCAACTCAACCACAAGGACGTCAGCTTCCTGAATCTGCTGGCCTCCGACCTGCCCGTGTTCCGCAGCCAGCAGTTCGAGGTGTCGAAGATCGGCGAGGAGCCGGTCGTCGACCTGCGGACGGCGACCTGGCGCGGGCGGGAGTTTGAGTGGGTCCGGCGGCAGGAGAACTTCTGCCTGCGCAATGGCGTTTCGATGGAGGAGGTCGAGCCTGATTTCGACTGTCGCTGGTATCGCGAGGAACTCGTCCCGCAGCTGGAAGAGGTCTCGCGGCAGCATCTGGCGGACACCGTGTACGGCCGCGAGCTGTCGCTGGTCGTCAGCCGGTTGCAGCTCGACAATATGCTCCGGCGGCGGCTGTTCGTCGCGCGGGGGCCGGCAGGCATCGAGGCCTTCGTGGTCGCCACGCCCGCCTGCGACGGCCAGTTGTGGGCGGTCGAAACCTATCGCCGTCGGCCGACCGCGACACGCGGCGTCATCGCCTTCCTGATCCTGCAGATCGCCCGACAGTTGCAATCGGAGGGAACGCCCTTTCTGTCGCTCTGCCAGGTTCCCGCGCTCCGCGTGAATCGCGGAACCGCCTCGGACAGCCGATTCGTCCGCAATGGAATGTCCTTCTGGTGGAACTGCCTGCCCTGGTTCTACGACGTCCCGCGGCAGTACCACTTCAAGAGCCGGTTCCGCCCCAGTTACCGCGAGTGCTTCATCGCCTCGTATCCCCGGACGGCCTGCCTGCCGCTGCTGGCGTTCTTCTTCAAGTGGGGCATCATCTGGCCGGACTTCAAGCGGCTGCCAATGCAGATGCTTCGCCGGATGCGGAAATGGCGGCACGCCGAGCGGCTGGCCGACCCGAATCAGGAGCAGTTCGAACTCATCGAACGCCTGCCGGTCGCCGGCGGCTGCGGGCTGATTGAACCGGTCGCCGCGCCTGCCTTCGTGCCTGCCGAACCCATCGCCGTGGCGCGCCCGGCGGTCGCTTCCGCTCGCTGAGTTTCGCGCTCGACCGGTCTACGCGAAGAGCTGCGGCAGCGTGTGCAGCGCACGGAACTGCGGCTCGCTAAGCCCCGTCTCGATGGCGATCCGCGGGAGTCGGTAACGATCAGGCGGCGCGGGCTGGCGCGTGTCCGCGTAGCCTCCCTGAAAGCTGAACGCCCATCGGAACCCGGCCTCGCGAACCAGCCTCGCCGTATCGTCCGAATAACTTCCCGGAATCCCGACCGGATAGCTGAAGCCCAGAACCGGACTGCCCAGCTGCCCCTCAAGCCGCGCTTTCGACCCGCGAATCTCGTGCGCCTGCCGATCGAGATCGCAGCGCCCCAGGAGCGGATGCGTCACCGTGTGCGCCGCGATCGCGTGCCCGGCCGCCGCCAGTTCGCGGACCATGTCCCACGTCATCCAGGGGTCGATCAGGCCCGGCGAGGGACGCGCTGTCTCCGTCGCGGCAGCCAGTTCGTCGATCAACCGATCGGCCGCGGGAGCCGGCAGCGACTTGTACGCCGCCAGCACGCTGCGGATGGCGTCCGTTTCCTCTCCCGGCCGCCAGCCCAGGGCGCAGCGGTCGAACAGGTCCGGACGATCCGGCAGCCGACGACGGGCCGCGTGCTTCACCAGCCAGCTGATCTCATCCCACCACGCCAGCGGCCGTTCGTCGAGGAAGCCAGTCGTAATGAAGAACGCCGCGCGCAGGCCATGCGACGCCAGCAATGGCGCCGCCAGCTCAAAATTGTCCCGATAGCCGTCATCGAACGTGATCAGCACCGACCGCCGCTGAGGCTCGGCGAGCGCCCGGTCGACGTCCTCCAGGGAGATCACGTCCGCGTGGTTCTTCAGCCAGCCCAACTGCCGGTCGAACTCGTCGACGGTGGCGCTGAACACGCCGGGGTCGAGCGGCGTCGCTCGGCAGTCGCCGATCCGGTGATAGTTCAGCACGACCAGTCCGCGCCAGCTTCCCCAGGACCGCAGTGCGCGGCCCACTCCGGAGCAGTCGAGGGCGCGGGCCAGGATTTCGCGCTTGGGCAGCATCAGTTCTCCGCGGGCGATTGCGTCCGCTGCGATCAAATCAGCGTCGCGGACAATGCGACTTCTCCATTTCCAGTCTCCGGCAGAGATTGCACCGCGGCGGGCGCGGAGCGGGAATCCGGCTTTCGGATCGCCATGCCTCGGGCATAGACTCCGATTCTGACGGTTGTATGGGCCTGTTCGCGGCACGCCCCGGGATTCCGCGCCATGCTTGAGCCCCTGAATTCGCCCGCCCGGCGCGGTTTTCTGCGCCTGCTCGCGGCCGCGACGTTTGCGGGACCCGGAGCGCGCCTGGGCCTCGCGTTCCCGCAGGCGGCCGACGACCGCGCCTATGAAGCGCTCTGGACGGAATACCTGCGACGGCATTCGCAGTTCGGCGCGGCGCTGACGAAGCTGGCCAGCGAGTTTGATCAGGAGGGGCTGGCCGCGGACGCCGCCGACCTGCGGGGCTGGGCGGCGCGCCCCGATGAAGGCGCGCTCGAGTTCGACGATCTGCCCGATACGATTTTGCCGGCGATTTCGCAGGCCTATCCGCCGCGCGAACGGGAACTCCGCAGCCGGCTGCGCGCCATCCGCCGCGACTACGCCGGCGATCTGTTCCAGCTGTCGCTGAAGTCCCGGCAGAAGGCCCAGTACAGCCTGACCTGGCGACTGGTTCGCGAGGCCGCTTATCACGATTCCGATCACGCCCGCGCCCGGGCCTTGCTGGGCTACGTCAAAATCCAGGATCGCTGGACGACCCCCTTCCGTCGGCAGATGGAACGCGAAGGCAAGGTCTGGCATGAGCGGTTCGGCTGGTTGCCAGCGAAGGACATTCCCCGGTACGACGCGGGCGAGCGTCGGTTCCGCGACCGCTGGCTGAGCGTCGAACGCGAGGCCGCCGTCCGCGCCGATTTCACGAACGCCTGGGAGGCGGCGTCCGAACACTTTCTGGTGGTCACGAACCACAGCCTCGAACGCGGCGTCGAAATCACCGTCTCGCTGGAACGCTTTCACACCTGGTTTCTGCGCACATTCGCGACGGTGTTCATGTCGCCGGCACAGCTCCAGCAACTGCTTGAGGGCAGCCAGTCCGGCGCGGCGCGGACGGGGACCCGGCATGTCGTCCACTACTACCGAGATCAGAACGAGTTCCGGCGCCGGCTGACTCCCAAACAGCCCGAGGCCGCGTTCAGCAACGGCATCTACATGCCCAGCGACCGCATCGCGTATTTCTTCCATCGCCCCGATGTGCCGGAAGAGGTCGAGGAGACCCTGTACCACGAGACGACCCATCAGATTCTCGGCGAAAGCCTGAAGCGCCCGGCGGAGATCGGCGGGGACGCGAATTTCTGGCTGGTCGAGGGCCTGGCCTGCTACCTGGAGTCCTTCCGGCCGACGGCCCACGGCGCCTCTGTCGGCGATCGCAGCCACATCCGGCTGCTGTGGGCGCGGCGCTTCCTGGAGGATCCCGAACAGCGGTTCTTCCTGCCGCTGGAGCGATTCACGTCGCTTGGTCAGCGGGAGTTTCAGTGCATGGGGATGGTGAACGGGCCGCCCCGCGTCGCGCGGCTGCAGCGGCACTATGCCCAGGCAGCCGGCGTCACCCATTTCTTTCTGCACTACGGCGATGGCGAGCACCGCGAGGCGCTGATGACGTACCTCGCCCAGCTTTACAGCCCCGATGCGCGGATCCGCAGCCGGGTCACGCCGCTCGACGCCTTGACGGGAGTTTCCTTCGCGGAACTCGACCGGCAGTACGAAGAGCACATCCTCGCAGAGTAACGCCCGGAAGGCGGCGCAGGCCGCCCAATCAAGGGGCGGAAACAGGAGCCGCAGGGCGTCGCGGCGCGAGCGGGCGTCTCCGCTGCGACGTCAGTGAGAGGCGGCTTCGAGTTCCGTGGGCGCGATGCGCTCCGGGGGCGTCCGGAACGACGGCGCCGGCGCCCGGGCCTGGGCGATCATCGCCCGCACCCAATCCAGATCCCCGCGCTTCCACACGTAAGCGAAACCGACCAGCAGCACGCCGAAGAACACCAGGATGTCCGCCACGCCCAGCCCGGCGATGCGCATCGCATCGGCCGACGCCAAGGCTGTTTCACGCGTCGTTGTCCCGGCCGGCAGGTCGAGCAGGCGATCCGTCAGCGCGGATCGCGTCGACTCGGTCAGCCGCGGATCGGCCAGCTGACGGGCCCCACCGAACACCATCGCCCACGGGAAGAAGAACGCGATCTCGACGTCGAAGATGATGAACAGCAGCGCCACGACATAAAACCGCAGATCGAACTGGATGTAGCTCGATCCGATCGTCGGCTCGCCGCATTCGTAAATGGCGTCCTTCTCCGCCGACGGCAGCTTCGGCCTCAGGAACCGGCCGATCAACAGCGGCGCCAGCAGCAGAAACACGCCCCCGGCGGCGAACAACAGCAGGTGCAGATTCAGATCGACCATCGGGCTCAGTCAGTCAGCGCTGCGGAACAAAGAGATGTCGCAAACTCACTTCTCGACCGGCGCGTCCCAGGGAAACGGGCTGGGCTCCCCTTTGACCCACACCGGCTCGTACAGCACCTTCGACTCCGCGACCGCAGTCGGATTCAGCGTCGCCTGTCCCCAGGCGATCGGCAGCGGCAGCTTCGCGTAATCGACGATGCACCCGTCGCGGCTGTAGCAGCTCAGGTCGTGATTCGACCCCATGAAAATGCAGTCCACGGGACAGGGATCGACGCACAGGGCGCAGAACATGCACTTCGTGTAGTCGATCGTGAAACCGTCGACGCGGAACCCCTTGCCGACGGGGCTCTTGACCTTGTCGATGTAGATGCAGTCGACCGGGCAGGCGACCGCGCACTTCTCGCAGGCGATGCAGGTCGTCAGATCAAACCGGTGGAACCCCCGGTACCGGGCCTTCACCGGCACCGGCGTCTCGGGGTACTCGTAAATCTGCGCAAACGCCTTGCGGCGGTACGTCTTGAACCAGGTGGCCAGCGTCACCCACAGCCCCATCAGGACTGTGGATACGGCCACCCAGACGTTGCGAAACCACTCGAGCATTGGTCAAACCCTGCCGACGCGCGTCGGTTCATGCGGCCTGGATGGGAACGAGCGGATTATTGAACGACGCCGGGACCGCCGCAAGGACACGGCGGCCCGAATCCCATCGCTAGGAAAATCCGCGGTGCAGCTGGGGGAAGTTCGACTCTTCACTGCCAGCTAGCTGTCGCAGCGCCCGCTCCAATGACGGCGGGCCAGCGTCGGCGCCGATCGGGCCAGTCAACATGCGGGGACCGCCCGGCAGCTGATCCGCGGATGTCCGACGGGCGATGAGGGTCATGTCATGTGCAATTTCCGTGGTTTCGGCGTCTCCGCGGCAACCGCCGCACTGTGGCTGGCGACGGTTCCCGCCCTCGCCGAGGACATCAAGCTCGCTCCCATCACAGTTCCGAAGATCAAATCCGCCGACGTGGTGGTCCTGACCTCCGACCCGGGCATTCTCCGTGTCACGGCCTACGGCGAAGTGCCCACCAGCGGTATCCAGGGGACCACGCTGACCCGCGTCATTTACGTCATGCCGCCGGGTGACGGGATCCAGGACTACGTGATGACGTCGCTCAAGCCGGACGGCATCGTCGCGCCGGTCCTCACGCCGGTGAAGGCCTCGGACGAATGGCCGGACTTCCAGCAGGAGGCGCCCTGGCTGAAGGGCATCCGCATCCACGGCGTGGGCAAGGGCGTCTACGAGAAGAAATTCGAGAACGGCCTGGCAGGCATCGAGCGGTACTCCGCCGAAGGTCGGCAGTTCACCGGCACGTCCAACGACGGCGACATGCAGAAGGCGCTCGCGGACGCGATCGAGCAGGCGCACAAAGCCCTGACTCGGGATATGGCTGACGGCCAGATCGACTGGACGCTGAAAGCTGTCAACGGCGTCCGCGGCGGTTTCGCGAACCACCGTTCCATTAGCGTGACGATCACGGCCGAACTCAACTAGAAACGCGGCCAGCTGAAAAGCGAACGGCCCCGCCGCGCACGCGCGTCTCCGGGGCCGTTCGCAGTTTCAAACGGTTCGTGGCCGGTCAGATCGTCTGATCGCCGCCGTAGGACGTCCGGCCCTTCTTATTGCTGAGCTTCCCGAGCGTCTTGTCCAGCGACTTGACGAGTTTGTCGGTGCAGCCGTTCAGTGCGGCCTCCATCGACGGACCCCGGTGAGACACCGTGATGGGCTGCAGACCGGCGACTCGCGCTTCGATCGCGCAGCGGTGATCGTTGTCGGCCGATTTCTGGCTGCTGTTCTCGTCGTTGAGGTGCACCTCGACGCGAGTGATCTGCGAGGCGAACCGATCGAGGGCGCCGCCGACGGCGGACTGCACGAACTCGATGAGCCGCTTGTTCCCGTCGATGTGGTTGTCGGTGTTGACCTGAATCTGCATCGACTCTGCTCTCCTGAAAAACTGGGAACGCGTCTCCGCGGCGGTGCGCGGGACGTCGAATCTGACGGTGTGCAAGCGTCGCAGGTGTTTGTAGAGGGGCGGCGTTCCGACTGCCATCCAGCCTGCCCTGGCCGGTCCGGGCTTGAAGAATCCTTCAGACTCGCGGAACGCTTCGACGCTGAACCACGCCTCAAGCCATTCTGCGGAGCAAACGCCGCGCCGCCCGTTCGGACTTCGAACGACAGCCCGTACCGCGCGGCTCTTTCGACGCGGCCGGAAAACCAGACTGGACGCCGGGCGGTTCGGTTCGCAGGATAGGCGTCGCCCCGCCGGGGGACGAAACGGCTTGCCAGACCGGTCCGCTGCTCACACGGGCCCGTAAGGAACTCGCCAGCCGATTCGCGGGCGACTCCGGCAGAGCGGCAGCGAGAGTGGCGGAACTGGCAGACGCGCTGGATTTAGGATCCAGTGGGGAAACCCGTGCAGGTTCGATTCCTGTCTCTCGCAATTGGCATCCCGGCCGGCGGCGCCCCGTCGCGACGGCGCGTGCTGAGTCTGTCATTCCGGAGACTTCATGGCCGTCAGACGCATGGACAACGTCGGCATCGTGGTGGAAGACCTCGATGCCGCCATTGAATTTTTCATCGACCTGGGCCTCGAACTCGAGGGGCGCGCCCCGATCGAAGGCGACTGGGCAGGCCGCGTCACCGGGCTCCGCGACATGCGCGTCGAAATTGCCATGCTGCGCACGCCGGATGGCCACAGCCGGCTCGAACTGTCGCGATTTCTCGCGCCAGCCGTGGTTGCGGATCACCGCGGCGCCCCGGTGAACGCGCTCGGTTATCTCCGTGTCATGTTCGCCGTGGACGATATCGACGAGACCGTCGCCCGGCTGGGCAATCGCGGCGCGAAACTCGTGGGGGAAATGGTGCAGTATGCGGACGCGTACCGGCTCTGCTACATCCGCGGCCCGGAAGGGATACTCATCGGCCTGGCCCAGGAACTCCGGCCGATGACTTGACGATCAGCATGGGGCGGGAGTTTTGAAGGCCGGGCCTTGACCCGGCGCGCCGATGCGGACGGTTGTCCCTCGCAGGCAGGAGTCCACACACGTCGCTGCAGCCGCGAAGGCGGAGTTCGTGGCAGTCGCGGCCCCAGCCGGCGTCCGTCATTCCAACAGGAAGGCCCGCGCGAGGGACGGCAGGGTCAACGCCCCCATCAACATGCTGTTGGCAATCAGGCCGCACAGGGACAGCAGGCTGTATCCGTATGTCTTCAGGCTGGCGACTCCCGCGGACAAGCCCACGCTGATTAACAGGTACATTGCCGGGCCAATGACGGCCATCTCAATGCGCCCCATTTTCAGGAAACGGAATGTCTGGTCGTCCAGCGTAAAGTGGATGTAAACACCGGCAGCGCTCGCGGCACAGACCATCGAAAGCCAGCCGAAGTTTGTCGCCGACCTATCGCTCATGTCCGTTCTCCTGGCGCGGCCATCGGCAGAGCCGACGGTCTCCGGGCTTCGGCTTCGATCACCCCCAGGTCTCCGTCCTCGGAGGACAGGTCGGATATCCGCCGGGCAGCGGCGGTTGCGATGCGCTGTCCAGATAATCACTAATAGGCCGTGGAATGCGTTCCTCGGGGAATCTGTCGACAACAACAGACCCAATAAGACGCAGCCTGCCGAGAAAGGGCCACGCGGAACCATCGTTTCGCCTCCGGGAGACAATTCGGATGATCTCCCGCGACACGCAGCTTGTCCAATCAGCCTGGCGGCCGGGTCCATGACCGTCCACGACTCCAGCCTACGACTCACGCCTTTCTCCGACGCCTGGCCCACAACGCCAACACCCCTAGCAAAGCTGCGATGTTTACTGCCGCAGCTGCAATGTTCACACGCATCAGCCACACACCGAGGCCTCCCCCGACCGATTGCGGATTCGGGCGGGCGGCGGCCGCCCTGGGGCGAAGCTGACCAGCGCCATCGGCCTGCAGCGTCTGATTCTGAAACGCATCATAGACAAGTGCGTTCTCAGGAAACTGAAACGTCAAGTCGCCCTCGTCCAGCCTCTCGTTGACCTTCAACGAGCTCTCGGCGATGATGATCTCCTCGGGGGGGCCTAGCGGCGCGGGAATGTAATCAGCGCCAATGCGCGCGCGTTCGCTCAGCTGCATTTTGACGACATCCGAGAACGTGTGGCCGGGTGGAACTCGAATGCTCAGGTCGAACAGTTGCAGCGTGCCCCGAGTGGGCGCCCACACGCCGTTCCCAACGTCCTTGAAACGGGAAATGATAGCTTCCGTGTGGAGCACAGCCTGATCCTTCTTAAAACACTGGATCCGCGAGGGCAGGAAACCATGCTCCGGGTCCACTTCGACTTTCAACACGAACGGCTGCGAATTCTCTGTCCCCTCATGATGAAGGTAGTCGAGTTCCAGAATCGGTTTCTCCGGGGAGCTGTCGGGAGACATTCGAATGTCGCTCTTCTCGGAGAGCAGCAGCTGAGCGACATCGCGCATCGGATGCTCGATGAGCCCATGGCCGAGGAGCAGCGGAATATGTCGAAATTTCGCCAGGTTGGGGCCGGCATCGATGATCTGGCCGCTATTGTGTTCCTTCCCAAATGTCCTGAAAGAGCTTCCGTCGTAAGCTCCGAGGAACGACGTGAACAGTCCGACGCCGCTTGTCGCGGTAAAGAACCGTCCCTCGACTTTTGTCCGTCCCGATGCCTTGTCCCAGGCAGCACTGAAGTCATTGAGTACCACCTCACCTTTGTCGGTCACAACGGCGTTGGTGGGAAGCGACTCCGCGGCCATCGCGTTCAGGCATGAGCACTGAATGGTCTCGATGCGCTCGATCGCCCGGGCGCAGGACTGCGCCAGCGCGAGAGCTTCGGGCTCCGCGGCCACGGCTTCGACGCACAAGACGAACGAAGACAAAACTGCCAAGAGCGACCGAGGGACGGCCTGGCCATGGCGAAAAGGCACCGAACTTCCTGGCGAAGACATCAACACCCCTCCCGATGTGCAACCCCACAGGGGCCAAGGGTTTCCAGCGGCGGAACCAAGTCTCGCGGTAGCCTGTGGTCAACCCACGGATTTCAGAGAGCTGGCACACCACGTCAAGTTGTACGTCTTCCTGCCGGTCATGTTCGAATCAAAACCGTTCCCTGACTGCCAGAACAGACGTTCCGTGGGCTGGCTCCGCTGGCGGGTGTTCCAGGGGAGTTTCGTCGGCCGAGTGTTGAAGACTTGCCCTGGCGAGCCGTTGCGGACCGACGTCCCACACAGAGAAACCAACACAGGCAGGGCATCAGAATTCCGCGTCTTGGGCGACAGAAGCTGACCTGTCGCCCATTCCCAAAGCACTCGCTGGGCCAAGGCCCGGCCAACGAAATTGGACCTTCCGGGACCCTCCAACCGCCAGCAGCTCCGCGACTTGTGCTCGCCCCCCGCAGGCCCGGGTGAAGCCGCCCCTCGACGATCACTCAGCTGACTTCGGAATGACGTTCAGCGTGTAATACGCCTCGGAATGCAGCAGCGGCAGTCCCGCCCGGGACCGAACGCCCGCGGCCTTCAACTCGTGCACGTGGCCTGGCGTCAGTCCCCGCACCGTCAATCGGACGCTCCGGGCATCGTCGGCGACGGCGGCCCGTTCGATCGTCGGCGTCGTCGCGTCGACCTCAGGACTGCCGTACGACGCCTGATAGATGTAGGTATAGGCGCTCATCGTGTACGAACCGACGTCTCCCGCGGACTGAGGGTCCACGGGCTCGGTGAACGTGAGTTCGAAACCGTCGGGGGTGGCGCGCAGCTCATGGATTTCAAACGGTGTGCGCCCCGTCCAATCGACGCGCTCGACCGCGAAGGCTTTCGGACCGCGCGAACCCCAGCCCCGGTTGGTTCCGCCGACGAACAGGCTGCCGTTCGGCGCGAACTCCGTCGGCACGTTCCCCGATCCGAAGCCGGCCCGGAACGGGAAGCAGGCGCCCTGCCAGCGGCCGTCCACCTTTTCCAGAAAGCACCGCATGACCGTGCTGGCCGTCTGGTCGCTGACGAACATCTGCCCAGCGAAGGGGCCGAAACGGCCTTCGGAGACGTCGCAGGCGACGCCGCTGGCGGACTGACCCATCTTGGCATAGGGGAACAGGATGGCGGGGAGTTCGAGTTCGGGGATTTTGGCGGCTTCGACGACGAGACGGCTGCCGCTGTCGGGGGCCTTCGGTCGATCGCCCAGAACGCTCGCCGCCAGGTCATACCAGCGATTGCCGTCCGGATGTCCGACGAACCGCCCCGGATGGAGCGGCTTGAGCGAACACGTCCCGTTCCAGGGGCCCTGATTGTCGGTGTAGAAGACGTCGCCGTCGGCGTTGAACCCGATCCCGCCCGGAGAACGGACGCCGCTGGCCGTCGGCAGCAGGCGACCCTCGGGAGTGACGCGGACGCACCAGCCGCGATAGGGGACTTCGCTGGTGAACGATCCCGTCAGGCACAACACGACCCAGAGATCGCCGACGCGATCGAACTTCGATCCGAACGCGTACTCGTGGTAATCGCCGCTGATCCCCCAGCCGTCATTGACCACTTCGAACTCGTCGGCGCGGCCGTCTCCGTCCGTGTCGCGAATCCGCGAGATGTCGCCGCGCTGCGTGACGTACAGCCAGCCGTCTTTTTCGGCGAGGCCCAACACTTCGTGCAGCCCGTGGGCGAAGCGTTCGAACTGCTCCGGACCAACGGTCGGCGCCAAAGGATCGCGCACCATCCAGATCTCGCCCCGCCGGGATGCGATCGCCAGCCGGCCATCGGGCATCCATTGGAAGGCCCCGGCCTCCAGGACGACTCCCTCGGGAGGCGTCAGTGGCGTGATGCGGAAGTAGTCGTCCTCGGTCGGCGGAGCGTCCTGGCCTGCGGCCGGGTGGAAGCCGACAAGCGTCAGGATCGCCAGGAACAACAGGGCGGGAATGCGTCGACGGAGGGCAATTGGCATGGCACGGAGGACTCCTGGCGAACCGGATGGCGGCCAGTGTGACGCACGGCCCCGGAGG
The DNA here is from genome assembly GCA_019636235.1 of Planctomyces sp. GTDB lineage: Bacteria > Planctomycetota > Planctomycetia > Planctomycetales > Planctomycetaceae > Caulifigura. Next base: position 143,706 of record JAHBXW010000008.1, on the reverse strand, counting down.
GGGGAAGCGCGCCGCGCTGCGCCGCGGCCTCGCGGGAGGCTTGGAACGGCTGCGGACGTCGGGATAAGATCAAGGGGCATTGGATCCGCGGTTCTGCGGGTCCGCTGTCGCGCTGGCGGCCGCCCTGCATTCGCCAGGCGCGTCCGGCGGCCGCATTCGCCCGTCTGTTCCCGAAGATCGTCCGACCCCTGCAGGTGGATCGTCGAATGCGCTGGGAGCAGAAACTTCAGCATGCGACGCTTTCGGACATCGGGCTCCGTCGACAAAACAACGAAGACTCGTCGGCGACGCACATCTGCCACGACGAGGGGGAGTTCGACCATCGCGGGCATCTGTTCGTCGTGGCGGACGGGATGGGCGGACACGCGGTCGGCGAGCTGGCCAGCCAGATGGCCGTCGAGGCGGTGCCGCACACCTGGTTCAAGGTGCCCGGTCACGATCCCCGCGAGGCGCTGCGCGTCTCGATCACCGCGGCCAACAAACTGATCAACGAGCGCGGCTCGCAAAATCGGGATTTTCTGCGAATGGGCACGACCTGCACGGCGCTCGCGCTGACGCCGCGCGGCGCCGTCATCGGTCACGTCGGGGACAGCCGCTGCTACCGCATCCGCCGCGACCGGATCGACCAACTGACGTTCGACCACAGCCTGCAGTGGGAGATGCAGCGACAGAATCGCCGGCTGGCGAACGAAGCGGCGATGCTTGAGCACCGCAACATCATCACCCGGTCGCTGGGCCCCGAGCCGTCGGTCGACGTCGACATGGAGGGGCCGTTCCTGGTGCTGCCGGGCGACATCTTCGTGTTGTGCAGCGACGGGTTGTCCGGTGAAGTCAAAGACGAAGAAATCGGGGCGCTGGCCGGCGAGCTGTCCCCCGCGCAGGCCTGCCGGATGCTGGTGCATCTCGCGAACCTCCGCGGAGGCGCGGACAACTGCACGGTGACGGTCGTGCGCGTGGGCGACCTGCCGGCGAACGTCGCGCCGCCGCAGTTGCCGACTCCCGACGACGGCGACGCCGGGCTGGACTGGACCTGGCTGGGCCTGGGCTGGGCGGCCGCCTGCCTGTGCCTGATGGGTTTTCTATTGATCGCCTTCTCCCGTCCCTGGGTGGGGGCCGGATTCATCGGTTGCGCCCTGGCTGCGTTCGGCTGGATCTTCGCCGTCATGCTCCGCCAAAGGCGATCGCGCCAGATTCCGGAAAGCGACCTCAGCCGAACGAACTATTGGCGGCCATACCGCACCGCCATCAGCCAGCCGATGCAGCAGATGCTCGAGAACCTGCTGGCTGTCGAGGCGGAGCTGAGCCGCGCCGCGCGGGAAGAGGGCTGGCCGGTGAACTGGTCTCAGCACACGGCCGCGCTGCAGGCGGCGGCCGAGGCCCGGACGGAACGGCGCTTCGCCCGGGGGGTGCGCGATGCGGCCCGGGCCATCGACCTGCTGATGACGCCGATGTACGCCTTCCGCCGCGAATCGAAGAACGTTTCCACCCGCTGACCGACCCGCTCGGCTTGGTTGGCGATCACCGCCGAGGCCGCACGTTCAGCAGGAAGCGGCCCTCGACGTCCGGCGGCAGCTCCGGGCCGCTGAATTCCCAGGCGCTGAACTCCGACGCCCCGGTGCGCCGATCCGGAGGCGAGCGAGTTTCGACCCGCACTTCGGCCCGCTGCGCAAGGACCGCGGCGATCGCCCACCGAAACCGGCTCTGCGGATAGACCGGACAGTGCAGCGTCGACAGGGACCACGCATCGACGTTCACTGGTCGCCAGTCCGACAGCGGAGCCGCCGGCTGCACGAACGGCCGGCAAGACTCCGGCAGCCGTTCGACGTCGTCCGCGTGGACCAGGATCGTCGTCCAGCCTGCCCGCGCCGAATACACGGCCCACGACGGCCAGACGTCCCACCAGCCCCAGGACTGCCCCACGGGCATTACCAGCGCCAGCCACAGCACGGCCGTTGCGGCCAGACCGCGACCTCGGCCCGGCGCAGGATCCCCAGCCGCGGGAACTTCATCCGAGGACGCCGCAGCGCGCCCCGATCGCCCGAAGAGCAGCACGTTCTGGCCGATGAACAGCACGTTCCACAGGAGGACGCCCGACTCGTGGTTCAGGCCCAGCGGTCCCAGCGCCAGCAGCAGCGCCGCATGCATGGCCAGCGACAACGCCAGCCCATACCGGCGCGCCTCAGGCTTGGCGAGCAGGCACGCGATCAGCAGTTCTCCCAGCGAGAACGCCCAGGGCAGCCCGGAAATCGCTCCCGCGGGCAGACGCGTCGGGTCGATCCGCAGCGCGGTCAACAGGCCGACGCTCAACTGCCGGCCCTGATGCTCGACGAAACCGAAGTCGAGCTTCGATGCCGCCGACCAGGCGTAGATGCTGATCGTCAGCCATTGCAGCCGACGCCGGGCTGCGGCGGGAGGAAAGGCCGCGAGCACGACTCCCGCGACCGCCAGGTGCCAGGCCCAGACCTGGATGCGATGCTGGTTCAGACACGCGGAGAGCCCCCAGGCGATCGCGAAGCCGATCCAGGCGGCGCGGCGGGTGCGCGGGGCGAAGGTCAGCGCCAGGCTGGCGACGATCGCAGCCAGCAGCAGGGCGTCGGCGCCGCGGGGGACGATCCGCCCCACGGCGAAGAGCGGGATTTCCGGAAAGTCGGACTGGCCCAGCCACAGTCCCCACGTCGCGGCGGTCAGCGCGCCTCCCAGGAGGGCGTACCAGCGGGACTCCGCCGTCAGTTCATCGCGCTGGGGGGACGGGGGCATGGTCGCAGTGCCGGAGTTCAACACGTGTCGGCTTCAACGGCGATTCGCAGTCCGCAGTCAGTGCGTGTTGATCCGCTCGATGTCCTGCGGCAGAACATTGTCGAGCCGCAGCGGGCGAAACCCCGCGCCTCCGGCGGACGGCGCCGATTGCAAAACGGCCAGCGCCGCCTCCGCATCGGCCGGCATCAACTGCACGCTCCACATCGGGTTGAAACTGTCCCAGTCCCGGCTCCAGGGATCGGTGTGCAGCACCGGTCCGTGCTCGGTCTCGAAGACCCACGGGCAACATCGGTAGCGGGGCCGGGGCAGAAACAATCGCACCTGTGCGAAGGCCAGCGCATCCGACTGATCGGCCACCGGGTTTCGAAACATCCGTGGGCCGTGCTCGCGATCGAATTGCCGATAGGCGACGCCCAGTAACGAATAGTCCCACTGCAGCGCCAGATTGCCGGCGGCGCCCCGCTCCGGGGTCGAACGCAACAGGAACGGCAGGTTGGAATGGCGATGCCGAACGTCCAAGAGCTCATCCAGCGCGGCCGCCGCATCCCGGCGGACATCCCGATCGATCAGAATTCCGGAGGCGCTGCAGACGTCCATCCAGGCCTCGAGTGCGGCGCCTGCGGCTTCGCGGCGGCTGCGGCGAGCCCGTTCCAGGGCGTCGTCAGGATCCGGCAGCAGCAACAGGTCCGGGCCGTCGGCATTCGGATCCAGAATCGGGAGCGTGCGCTCGCGCGGATCGAACTCGTTGATCTGGCCGACCTCCAGCCCGGGAGTCCTCCACAGGACGCCGACGATCGGCCCCCGGGGCCCTGACTGCGAATCGGCTTCGAACCGGGCCTGCCCGGCGCCCGGAAGCAACTGGCCTCGCGGCAAGCCGTGACGGGCCGCGATCTCCAGCGCCGCCTCCCGCGCCGCTTCGGGAACCGACCACAACAGGTCCCGCTGATAGTTCTCGATCAGCCGGTCCCCCGGCGGAAACTCAACGCTGTCGGGCGAGCCCAGAACCAACAGCAGCAGAGGCTGCAGAGGCTGTCCGGTCCGGTCGCCGTTCTGTTCGAGGGCCTGCAGCAACGCCACCAGCGCCAGCGTGTCCGACTGCACGCGGTTGGCCAGCGCAATCGAATTCAGGCCCCGCGCGAGAACGGCTCCCGCCGAATATGCCGTCGCATCGGCGGCATTCTGCATGCGCACTTTGTCGTCCACGTGCCGCACGACGTTCGTCAGCATCACGAGTAGAATCGTGAACACCAGCACCGCGACCAGCGACATGACGCTCGTCACGCCGCGCTCATCAGCGTGCAGCCGGGCGAGGGCGAAGCCTTCGGACGATCGGGCGGGACGCGGCATGAGGGGAGCCGAAACAGAGTCGATTCCGCAGTTGTGCCCGATGCGGAATCAAACTGCAACGGGCCGACGTCCCCGAGTCGGACCAGGGCCGCTCCCACCACTGGGCACGACCCCCGCCATCAGTTGGTGGTCATCTGCGCCGCCGCGACGCCAAACAGCGCTCCCGCCAGCAGATGCCGCTCGATGAAGGCCAGCGTCGCCTCGCCGCAGGTGTACTCCAGCAGAATCAGGTCCCGCGGCATGATGAGGATGTCTTCCTCCGCCCGCAGCCGTGCCCGGTACAGGTCGACTTCGATTGGCACGATCCGGCCATCCGCAAACCGCCGCCGCACAATGACCCGGCTGGGGCTGACCGAGACGTCGCCGTTGAGCGCCGACACGCCGCCCACCGACTGCGTCGGACCGCCCGCCTGAATGTTCGACTGCGCCACCGAGATCGCTTCCGTGACGTGCAGGTCGCGGTCGCGCGGCAGCATGTACTCGCCGCCCCCCAGCAATCCCCCCGTGTAGAACACCTCGGTGTCGCGGGATTCGATGAAGATGATGTCGCCGTCGTACAGCGTGATGTCCTCTTCCGTAATGTTCGGCGACTGGCCGGGCGCCAGCCGAATCGGGATCCGGATCACGTTGGGGCCGTCGATCGTGAAGTCCGCTTCGCCATACTCGCCGATTCCCCAGGCGCCGGGCGGGCAGACAGCCGGCGCGCTCCAGGGCGCGGACGGCACTTGGCCCGGAGCGGGCGCCCAGCCGGGGCCAGTCGGCTGCATCGCTGGCGGATACCCTCCCGCGGGCGGATAGCCGTTCACCGGCGGACCGGCGTACGGATTCGAGGACGCCGGGACCATGCCGGGCGCCGGCCAGGAGACGGGAGACGCTGACGCAGGCCCGGCGAGCGGTTCGGACCACTCGGCATAGGACGTCTGCAGGATGCCGCCGTCGCGTCCCGGGGCGGACTCTGTCGCGATTGAGCCCGGACGTCCGCTGCGGCTCGCGGAATAAGCCGAATGGCCGCGCATAAGTCCCGGGCCGCCTGGGCTTTGTCCGCGGATGACCTGATGCGACTGCGGGAGAATCGGCATGCCATTCTCCGGCGTGCCATACTGGATACGCTCTGGAGATAGCGGCTGCGACTGTGGCGTCGGCGCGATCGAATGCGTGCCGAAGGCGGGCGCGTAAGGCACGCCGCCAGCCGGCGGTGAAAGGTATCCGGGCGCTTCCGGAGACCCGGCAGCCGGCCCTGGTTGCGGGGCAGGCGTCTGAAGCGGCGGGGTCACGGAGTGAAGGCCCGGCGTCCGCTCCGGAATGGGAACCGGATTCGGCGGAACGGCCGAATAGGGTGCGGCCGTGGGGTAGGGCGCCTCCGCGGGCTGTGGGAACCGTCCGACCGGCGTCGGAGCGACCGGGCTCAACTCAGCGGGCGGACATGCGGAACCATGCCGGCTGCGACGGATGATGTAGATCGCGTTCTCCGCGTCGAGTCCGGGGAGTCCGTTCGCGGCGACGGTGTTGTCGGACAGCGCGTGCAGGACGTCGTTCTCGTAGGCGCGCAGCCGGACCACATGACCCGATCCGCGTTTCGACTTTCCGACGTTCACGGTTCCCTGCTGGGCCGCGCCGCCGGAGAGGTCTTCCGTCGCTTCCTGCCGGACGACCAACACGCGGTATTCGCGCGGCCGCCAGAGGCTCACGAGAATCTCGATGTTCTGTTCCTGCAGCAATTGAGCCTGGCGGCAGGCGTCGGCGATTCGCATCTCGACTTCGCGAAGCGTCAGCCCGCGGACGGGCAGCGGCGGAAGCTGAGGCAGGACCAGCGTGTGGTCATCGCGAATCGTGATCGGGTAGCCCATCAGCGGCGGGTCGTACGAGTTGGCCGGCGCGGTGATCGGAGGAGATTCGCCGACGACCTGCGCCGTCAGGTTGGGGCCGATGACGGTCCGCGGACCCAGGAGTCCGGGAATGTAGACGGCGAGGATGTCGCCGGCCTCGACGCGATACTGATCCTGCGGGCGGCGGGTCAGCAGGCTGAGGTTGATGGTCCGGGCCCCTTCCCGGCTTTCGCCGAGAAGCTCCGCGGGCGCGTGGCTGGCAGGAATCCCGCGAATCGGCCGAAACGCCGCGCACCCCGGCAGCGCCAGACAACCCACGATCGCCAGGCCGGCCAGCCAACGGCCGCAGCCCGCCCAGCGCAGTGTCGTCGGATGGTCCTGCCTGTCACACATGCCGTTCCCCTGACGCTCGACCCACTCTGTTCCGCAGCCCGCTGACGCTTAGAAACGCGCTGGCCCGTTCCCGGCGGCCCAGCCTGCCGCGGGCGCTGCTCCCGTCGGCCAGCCGCCGGACGGCCAGCCCCCGTGCGGAGGTTCGCAGTGTGCGAGCGGCGGCTCGGAGGTCGCGACGACGTTGTAGTCGCCGAACACCGTCCAGGCCTCGTCGGCGCCCGCCCCGTAACCGTCGAACCAGTCCTGCACGCGACGGTGGCCGGCCGCTGATCGGTCGGCCATGCCCCAATAGGATCGAGGTGGAACGGCGGGCGTGACGCCCGAGCCGCCCAGCGCGACGTCGACGTACGCCTGCTGATACCCTGATGCGAAATCGCCGGAGACGCAGCCGCCCGCATGCGAAATCCGCTTCAGGTCCCGCCGCGCGATGCTCCGCGCCGTGCGGGCCGTCAGCAGGTCGTCCGCGTTGCGGGAATAGAGCACGTGGCGGCCGCCGCGCTGCAACTCGTGCAGCGGCGAATGGCAGCCGCTGAGCAAAAGCGCTAGCGCCGCGGGCATGGCCCAGCGCCGCGGCGGCCGCTCTCTCGTGCTTCCCGCTCCGCGCCCCCGCATGTTCCCCCTCCCTGAGGCCGACAATCCGCTCGTTCGACGCACACGGCGCCGGTGGGAGTATCGGACATCCGGTTCTGACGAGACGATCGAATCAAACGGCCGCACCGGTCACGCCGGCGGCAGGCGAAGGCGCGCGCCGCACAGCTTCACAGTCCGGCCGTTTTTGCCGCCAGCGGCAGGAACCGCGTCTCCAGCTCCGCCGCAGCGCCGGTCGCCCGCAGAACCACGTACCGACCCGCGCGCAGCGCCGCCGGCAGATGAAACGGAAATCGCCGCATCGATTCGGCATCGCAATAGTCCCGCCAGCTCTCGGGATCCCGGTCCGTTCTGGGGATCGCCGTTTCATAACCGGCCTCGAGCAGATTCACGACAATGTACTGCTGGCCCGACGCGTCCAGCGCCGCCTTGATCTCCGTTGTCCGACTGGGGAACAACCGGATGTGCGTCTCGGTAAGCACGAACCGCGTCGACGGCCGGATGTCGAGCTGCCGGAGCAGATGCACCGTGTGCGTGTGATAGGCCGTCAGTTCGCCGTCCCGGATCATTTCCGCCGCCAGAAACGCCTCCACTTGCGACAGCTCGCTCCAGTTCGTCACCGGCAGCCGGGCCAGCCGGTCACGAACGGCTGGCGTGCTCCCCTCGCGCACGCATTGCGGCCAGGCCGCGACCCAACCAGCGTTCAGGATCAGACTGACGCCGACGAGCAGGCTCGCGGCGACGATTCGCAACGAGCGAGCTTCAAGCCGCTCGGACAACGACCGCGCCTGCGCGGACGCCACCAGCGTCGCGCCCAACACCAGCCCGGGGACATACACATAATCGAACAGATGCTGCAGAAAGATCGCCTGGACGCACCAGCCCAGCCAGGCGCCGGCCAGCACCGCGTTGCGGCTCGCCGCTGCGCGGTCCGCATGGCCGCGGAGAGCGATGACGTTTCGCAGCTTGGCGAACGCCGTCGCCGCGGCTGCGATCTGGATCAGCGACCAGGGCGCCATCCGCGCCTGCATCGTCCAGAACCGCGGCCATGTCCAGCGCGCGGCCGAAGCCGCCAGGTACTCAGGGTTCCACTCGCGGAGCATCGTCCACATCGGCTGCCACGCGCCCGTCGCGATCAACCAGGCGCTGCCGATCGCGCCGACCAGCAGCCCGCCGCTGACCATTTCCGCCAACTCGCGTCCCAGTCGCTGCGCAGGCCCGGATCGAGAAGTCGAGCGGCGGACGGCCAGCTCTCCTGCCGCCAGCGCGGCGATTGCCGGCAGGATGATGTGCGGCTTCAGCCAGACGGCCAGACCCCACAGAACTCCCTCGCTGATTCGTCGCAGCCGGGCCCGAGTCGACATCGCCTCGGAACGATCGGCGGACTCGACCGCTCGAACCCGCAGATGGAGGGCTCCCAGCGCGAAAGGCAGCAGCCAGACATCGCGCTGGCAGTGGCACCACTCGCTCAGCGACGCATAACCGCCGATCAGCGCCAGGACGACGAGTCCGCGCAGCGCGGCCGCGCCGCGCCCCGAGCCCCGCACAAAGGCGGCGGCGAGAACGGCCGTCGCCAGGAACCATGCCAAATCAAAGGCGCGCAGCGCCTCCGACGACCAGCCTGCACACCGCCGCACTGCGAGATGGATCCAGACCGCGCCGGGAAGATTCGGTTCCACGACATCGCGATACAGCACGCCGCCGTCGAGGACGGTGCGCGCCTGCACGTCATACATCGCGGGATCCGGCCCCGGAGGCGCGCAGAGGAACGGCGGCCCCAGCGCCGCCAGCACGACAGCGAGCGCGAGCGTCGTTCCGGCGATCGCCGGGGCGCCTCGCAGCGTGGATCGAAAATCGGGAGCTGCCGCTGCCAATGGATCGTCCGGAATCGGAATGCTCGCCTGCTAACGCCAATTGCCCGCGCTGAAGCCTACTTCGCGACGCCATCCCGCCCCGTCCCGTCGCTGCCCCTGTTGCGGAACGGCAACGTGGCCCCACCCTGGCCCGTCACAGTCCGCCGGCGCGGCACGGCGGATTCGATCCCTACTCTCCCCCCGACCGGCACGATCGACCGGCCGCGCGCCGCGGCCTCACCGGTTGGATTCTGCGGCCATGTTGCGGCGCTGCAACACGATTCCAGGGGCCAGAATTCCAGCACGCCAGGCAGCGCGCCCCGTTTCGTCCCCAGGAGACCGCAATGCAGGTCGCCCATCTGCAGGAACTCGCCCATCTGGAGGACGGCTACTGGTGGCACGTCGCCAAACGGGAACTCGTCACCGAACTGCTGCTGCGCCACGCGCCGCCGCCGGGCCGGCTGATCGAGGGCGGCGTCGGCGCCTGCCGGAATCTGCTCGCGTTCCAGGAATTGGGTTACGACGTCACCGGCTATGACATTATGCCGGAAGCGGTCGAACTGGGCCGGCAGCGCGGGTTGGACGACGTCCGCCAGCACGATCTGGGCTGCCCCTGGCCGTCCGACCGTCGCGATGCGCGGGCGATCATATTGCTGGATGTCGTCGAGCATGTTCCCGATCCGGTGCGCGTCCTGGGAAATGCCCGCGACGCCCTGGCGGACGACGGCGTGCTGATTGTGACGGTCCCCGCCTACCAGTTTCTGTATGGCGACTGGGACCGGGCGCTGGGCCATTTCCGCCGCTACACGGCTGCGATGCTGCGGCGTCACGCCGTCGAAGCCGGCCTGCAGGTGCGCCAACTGACCCACTGGAACTCGTTCACATTGCCGGCGGCGATCGCCGTGCGGGGATTGCAGCGGATGCGGCCCAGTCGGCGGGCCGCGGAGTTTCCGCGCGTCTCCGAGGGCACGAATCGGCTGCTGCAGCGCTGCGCGGCGGCCGAGCGCTGGATGCTGCACCGCTGCGGCGTGCCGTGCGGACTTTCGGTTGTGGGGGTGCTGACGCGATGACGGATTTCCTGCCGCCGAACGGCGCCGTTTCCAGCGATTCGGAGTCGGGCCGTCCCCTGCCGGCCGACACGCTGGTCTCCGTCGTGCTGCCCGTGTTCAACGAGGTGGGCGTCCTCGAGCAGTTGCATGCCTCCGTGGAGCACGCGCTGCGAGGTTGTGGCGTCCGGTATGAGATTCTGTACGTCGACGACGGATCGACGGACGGCAGCGGTCCGGCTTTGGATGCGATCGCGGACCGTTGCCGCGCGGCGCGGGTGCTGCACTTCTCGCGGAACTTCGGGCACCAGGCGGCCGTGCAGGCGGGTCTGGAACACGCGCGGGGCGACGCGGTGATCATCATGGACTCCGACATGCAGGACGATCCGGGGGCGTTCCGCGCGTTCCTGGATCTCTGGCGGGCGGGGTTCGACGTCGTGTACGCGGTGCGGATGGGACGGAAGGAGTCGTTGCCCAAGCGCGTCCTGTTCGTGTCCTTCTATCGCGTGCTGAATGCGATTTCGCGGACCGAGATTCCGCGAGACGCGGGGAACTTCGGCTTGGTCGATCGCCGGGTCGCGCGGGAGATTGCCGGCGTTCTCGACCGCGACCGGTACTTTCCCGGGCTGCGGAGCTGGGTCGGCTTTCGGCAGATCGGCGTCGCGGTGGAGCGCGGCCGCCGTCACGACGACAAGCCGCGGGTGTCGCTGAGGGGGTTGTTCCGACTGGCGAAGACGGCCGTGTTTTCGTTCTCCGCCGCGCCGCTGACCATGTTCTATTTCATCGCGGCGGCATCGCTGCTGACTTCGCTGGGTCTGTCGGGCTTTGCGCTGTACCACAAGCTGGTGACGGGCACGGCGCTGCCCGGCTGGACGTCGACAACAATTGTCGTGTCGCTGTTCGGCGCGTTGAACGCGCTGGGGATTGGAATTCTGGGGGAGTACGCGATCCGGATTTACGATCAGGTCCGGGCGCGGCCGGGATACATCGTCGCGCGGACCTGCGGAACGTCAACGCCGCACGCCGTCGAGGCTCAGTGCCCCGAAGCGGCCGTGCACGGCGAAGCCCGACAGTTGCTGGACTGGGTGTCCGATCAGTGGGCGGCCCGCTCGCTGACGCACCGCAAGTAAGCGGGATGTCGCCCGCGGGCGCATTCAGTCCTGAGCTGCGCCCTCTGCATCAAGTCCTCAACGTCGCAGGCCGGGGGCTGATGGCCGACTTGAGGCGAATTCGTCGACGACGCCGGAATTCCCCGGAATCGCTCCTCGGGTTCCGATCGTGCGGAGTTTTCTCCATCTCGCCGGCCGGGCGTTCGATGACAGGCTCGTGAGCCTTGGCGAAGGAGTGCCGTCGTTGATCCCCGGAGAATTCCGCACCGCAGACGATGGACCGGCCCCGCCCTTCGAGGTCGGGAACCCGACCGCCGCACGGGCCAGCATCGCGCCGTCAGCAAGTTCTTTGGACGGCCCCATCCTGGCCGGCGCAGCCCCGGAGTCCTTCGACCCGCCCGCTGTGCTGACCAGCCGCGCGGAACTGACGCGAGCGGACTTCTCCATCGACGTGCCGATGACGGGCATGAACGCCGCCCTCCGGCGGGCGGTCAAATGCGAGGCGGAAACTGTTCCGCTTCTCGATCGGGCCGGGTTCGTCCCCGCCTGGAAGCCCTACTGGCCGAAGCCGAAGACGCTGGGACTCACGTTCCCGGAGGGGATGTGCTTCCTGCCCCCCAGGCCGGAGAAGGAGGATGCGGCGCCGCGGAAGATCGAGGCCCCCGCGCCCCGGCCCGTCGATCCCGACGCCCCGGCCAAACCCAAGGCGACCCGTATCCGGCCGCCCAGCGACGCCCTGTCGCTCGAAGACCGCCTGTTCTATGTCCTGCAGCCGCCGCTGGAATCGTGGCTCAAGGGACAGGAACTGGTGATGCCGTTCGAGCCGTTCCCGTATCAGTTCGAGGGGATCGCCTGGTTGTTCTCGCAAAAAGCCGCGCTGCTGGCGGACGAGATGGGCCTCGGCAAGACAATGCAGACGATCACCGCGCTGCGGCTGCTGCTGCGGGCGGGGCAGGTGCGACGGGTCCTGCTGGTCTGCCCCAAACCGCTGATCCCCAACTGGCAGCGGGAGTTCAAGACGTGGGCGGAGGAAATTCCGCTGACGACGCTGGAGGGGGACGGGCCTCGTCGTCAGATGCTGTGGCGGCTTCCGGGGGCGATCGTGCTGTTGTGCAACTACGAGCTGCTGGTGCGGGACATGCAGGCGATGCTGAAGGAGTGCGGCGGCCCGGCGGACGGTCTGGGGCGCTCGAACTCCGAGGTGAATTACTCGGTGGGCCACGCAGGCGCCGGGGAGCCGGTCGAGCTGCCCAAGTTCGATCTCGTCGTTCTGGATGAGGCGCAGCGGATCAAGAACCGGGAGTCGGTGACATCGGCCACGGCCCGGGCCGTGCCCAGAAAGCGGAGCCTGGCCCTCACCGGCACGCCCATCGAGAACCGGCCCGAGGAACTCGCCGTCCTGTTCGAGTTCATGGGCGTGATCCCCCCGCAGGCGACGCCCGACGTCCGCCAGCTGTCGCAGCTGGCGAAGGACTACGTGCTCCGCCGCACCAAGAACCTCGTCATGAAAGACATGCCGCCCCGCCTTGACCGGGATGAGTACATCGAGCTCGGACCGGCGCAGAAGTCCGCCTACCAGGCCGCGGAAAAGGAAGGCGTCGTCCAGCTCAACGAGATGGGGGATTCGATCTCGATTCAGCACGTGTTCGAACTCGTGATGCGGCTCAAGCAGATCTGCAACTTCGACCCGCTCACCGGGGAATCGACCAAGCTTGAACGCGTGCTGGCCGACATGGAGGAGATCGCCGCCTCGGGGGGAAAGGCGATTCTGTTCAGCCAGTGGACCAAGACGCTGGAATGGCTGAACGCGCGGCTGCAGGACTACGGTCCGCTGATGTATCACGGCGGCATCCCGACGCCGAAACGCGAGCCCATTCTGCAGCGGTTCAAGGAGGATCCCTCGAAGCACATCATCCTGATGAGCTACGCGACGGGGGCCGTGGGCCTGAACCTGCAGTTCGCGGGGTACGTGTTCCTGTACGACCGCTGGTGGAATCCGGCGGTCGAGGATCAGGCGATCAACCGCGCGCACCGGATCGGCTGCAAAAGCCAGGTGATCGTCTCCAAGTTCATCTGCAAGGACACGATCGAGGAGAAGATCGACCGCGTTCTCCGGGAGAAGCGGGACCTGTTCGCCCGCGTGCTGGGCGAGGGGGACGATCACAACTCGTCGCTGAGCCTGTCGGCGGGGGAGATTTTCGGGCTGTTCGATCTCAAGGCGCGGACCAGCAAGGGGGCGCGGTCGATCGCGCCGCCGAAGCCGAAGGCCGACGCCGCCTGAAGCGAACGGCCAGTGGGACGGCGATCGGACAGCGCGGGAGTCGCCGCGCTCGCGCGGCAGCCGTCAGCGATGCCGCAGGAACATCGAGAAGCTGTACAGCACCACGAGGGCCGTTCCGGCGATGCCCAGCCACAGGATGGCCCGGGCCCAGGCGGGACGCCGCTCGGCGATCAACGCCGTCGACAGCACGACGACCAGCACCGCCGCCAGCTTGAAGCCCAGCAGCCCCTTCACTCCCCAGTGGTCGAGGAAATACCGGGCGGCGGGGTTTGATTCGATGAATCGCATCTCCCCCGGACGGTGCGACAGCATCCAGTAGGTCATGAAAAAATCGAGCAGGCTGGCCAGCAGAAACAACGAGATTTCATGCTCGAACGGCCGCCGTTTCAGCAGGAACGCCAGCGTCGGGCTGCGGCGACGGGGGGCTTCGGGCATGGATGCGGATCGCCGGCGTTCAACGGGTATGCACGAGTTCGGGGAAACGGCGACCAGTGCCGCCGCCCGGGCGAATTTCGCCCGCCGCCGACAGGCAATACCATGTCCCGGGCGTTTGCAGAAGTCTGCCGACGTCCGGCCGCGCGCGGATCGATCGCCGAAGGCGACGCGTCAGCGTCCCGGCACATCGCCCCCGCGGCGCCCCGTCCCTTCTCCCGTCCCTCTCCGCGCCTGACCGCCGTACACGCCCGATGCCGGATCCAGGCGCCACTCCCGCAGCCGTCCACGACCTGTGCGCCGCGCTCGAAGTTTTCGAACCTGTCGCCCAGCGGCTGCAGCTTCCGCCGCTCGCCGGACGCGAATGGTACGAGCTCCTGATGCGCAAGCTTCGCCCGCAACTGGGCGAAGACAGCTTCCTGATCGCCGCGGTGGTCGGCGGCACGAACATCGGCAAGAGCGTCGTCTTCAATCATGCCGCCGGCTTCCGGGCCAGCGCGACGTCGCCGCTGGCCTCCGGGACGCGGCATCCCACCTGCCTCGCGCCGACCGGGTTCTCGCGCCGGCACGATGTGGGCGCTCTGTTCACGGGCTTCACCGTCACTCCCTGGACCGGCGCCGACGGAGCTTTGTCCGACGAGGCCCAGCACCGGTTGTTCTGGCGCGAGTCGCCCGAGATGCCCGCCAACCTGCTGCTGCTCGACACGCCCGATATCGACAGCGATGCGCGGATCAACTGGGAGCGGGCCGACCATGTCCGGCAGGCGGCCGACCTGCTGATCGCCGTGCTGACGCAACAGAAGTACAACGATGCGGCCGTGAAAGAGTTCTTCCGCAAGGCGGCGGCCGAGGAAAAGGCCGTGGTCGTGATCCTGAACCAGGTGCTGCTGCCGGAGGACGAGCCGTACTGGCCGCTGTGGCTGGAGACGTTCTGCCGGGAGACGGGAATCGAGCCGCAGATCGTCTACGTCGCGCCGGCGGATCGCCGCGCGGCCGAGGCCATCGAGCTGCCGTTCTTCGAGCGCGCCTGGCCCCCTGAAAAGCCCGCGAAGACGGACGATCCCAAGTCGCCGCGCGTCGAGTCCCGCAGCCTGCTCAGCGACCTGTCGCGGCTGCGATTCCAGGAGATCAAGTGGCGGTCGCTGCGCGGCAGCCTGCGGCAGACGCTCGACCCCGCCAGCGGTGCGCCGGCCTATCTGCGGGAGGTCCGCGCCCGGGTCCAGGAATTTCGGGCCGCGAGCGAACAGCTGTCCGCCGGCAAACTCGCCGAAGTGAAAGACTGGCCCACGGCGCCTGCCGCGGCGGTCGTCAGCGAGCTGCGCCGCTGGTGGCGCGATCAGCGGGAAGGCTGGTCGCGTCAGGTCCATGGCTTCTACAACGCGGTGGGCGCTGGGATCTCATGGCCGTTTCAGAAGCTGAAGGTGCTTGTGAAGGGAGAACCGCGCCCCTTGTTCGACGCCTACCGCGAGCGGGAGTGGAGCGGCATCCTGAGCGCCGTCTCGGCGGTGTACGACCGGCTGACGATGCTGGCGGAACTCGGCAACGAACTGCTTCAGCCGCGGCTGCAGGAGATCCTGAACGGCACCTCCCGGACGCAGGTGCTGGACGAGTTGAAGCGCGTGCACCGGGACGTGCGCTTCGAGGAGGAGCTGCGGCTGCTGGTCGACGATGAGCTGAAGACGTTCCGGTCGGACAGTCCGAACGCGTACGAGCTGTTTCGGAAGGTCGACATGGCGGCGGCGGCGGCGCGTCCGGTGACGAGCGTGGCGTTGTTCGTGGTGGGATTCGGCCCGGTGGGTCACGCGGTCACGCCAATCTTCGCGGATGCGGCCATGCAGGGGGTGGTGCACATCGCGGGGGATGTCGTGGGGGGAACGGTGGCGGGCGCGGTGGGTGAGACGGTGCTGAGTTCGGGGGCGGGGACGAGCGTCGGGTACTTCGAGGCGCGGTTTCGCGGCCTGCAGACGCGCTACGCGGCCCAGCGGGCAGCCTGGCTGGCCGGCCAGCTCCAGCGTACGCTGCTGGGGTCGATGCCGGGCGACCTGCAGCAGGCGGCGTCGACGACGACGAGCGAAGAATATCGACGTGTGCAACAGGCGCTGGAGCGGTTGCAGCGCATGCCGGGGTGAGGGGGCAGAATGGCGGCCAGCGGGTCGGGCCGTACGATCCGAAGATTCTGAAGATGCTCAAGCCGCGCTGACCGCGGGGCGCCCCCGCTCACCGCGGCCGCGTCGCGTACTCGTCCTTCCGCCCGTCCACGTCGATCTGCACCGTGTAGCTCTTCCCGTCCGGAGCCACCGAAGCCTTCACCCACCGCCCGCTGCAGTTCTCCGTCGGATCGCTGTTCGCAATGTACGACGGCGGCGCCTGCGCGTCCTCCGGCAAATCCACGTTCCGGTGCAACTGGTACATCGCCTTCAGCGACGCCACGCCCCGCAGCGTCGCCAGCGTCTCCGGAGCGCCCCCCTTCTTCGGACCGTTGCACATCACCGTCACCACCGGATCGATCGCGTGCACCAGCACCGGGTTGTTGCTCACGTTCAACCCGTGGTGCGTGACCATGAACAGGTCCACCAGGCCCACCGGATTGTTCGGCGTCACCAGCTGCGCCTCCACGTTCCAGGTCAGATCGCCGCAGCACAGGAACCGGAAATCGCCGAAGCCGAACAGCAGGCTCAGCGAGGCGGCGTTGTCGCTGGGATCCTCCGGCTGGGGCTGATGCTTCTCCGCGTGCGGGTTGGGCGGGCCGACATTGGGCACGACCTCGCGACTGGCGGTCAGGATTTTGACCGTCAGCGGCGGCTGGGAGTCGAACTGGAAGCTGTCGCCGGCGCGGAGCGTGCGGGACTGGTTCTGCGCAGCGGCGCGGTACTGGGCGATGCGGTCCGGGAACTGCCGGTCCTCCTCGAGCGCGTCGGGAATCCCCCGGTCCCAGAACGCGCCGATCGGAATTTGCCCGGCCAGCGCAGCATGGTTGCCGTAATGATCAAGATGCCAGTGCGACACGACCGCGTGGTCGATGCGATTGAGCCTGGCGACGTCCCGCACAACATGCAGAATGCGGTTCAGGTCCCGCCCCTGGTTGCCGGGGTAGCCGGAGTCGATCAGCACCGATTCGCCGTCCGGCGTGACGAGCAGCGTCGCGGCCCCGCCCTCGACGTCGATGAAGTACAGGTCGAACCGTCCGTCCTCCGCGCCCGCCGACACGGACCGGGCGGCGAACGAGACGACGAGGGCCAGCAGCACAGCGGACCAGCGACGGGGCATGGCGATCTCCAGGTTGGAACGGCAGAGAGGCCCTCGACGCTACCGGGCGGAGACGAGAACGGCAATGGGGCCGCGGCGAGGAGCGTTCGCATACGCTCGAAGCGTGAGCGCCGGCCGTGGCGCCGGGTCACCCGGCCTGCGGAACAGCCAGCCTATTCCGAGCCGCGGAGCAACGGCTGTTTCGTGTACTCCGCCGGGATCGTCAGGTGCGGATCGAACAGCTGCGCGTCAGCGCGGCGGCGGCCCACCACGCGGACATAGCCGAAATGCCGGCCCGCATCCGTCTCCAGCGCCAGGATTTCCCGCTCGTTCGCGGGCGCGACGACCTTGATCCAATCCCGCCAGAACCGCCAGCCGTCGTCCAGCGTGTCAGCGACCGAAATGTCCACGATGCCGGTCCGCTCCCAATGCCGCCGCCACCACTCCGCCGAGTGCAGGCAGTACGCCATGTCGCCTGCCCACCACTCGGCCAGGTGCGCGGGCGCCGGTCCGTCGACCTCGGTCACCATTCCGGCGAGCGCGATGCCCAGCGTCCCCCCCGGTTTGACGAACCGGGCGAGGTCGCTCAGGTACAAATCGTCCGTGCCGTAATACATGAACGAGTCGATCGACAGGATGGCGTCGAAGAACCCCTCGGCGAACGGCAGCGACCGGGCGTCGGCGCGGATCGGGAACACGCCCTCCTCGACGCCCGCGTCCCGGATTCGTTCGCTGTTCTCCGTGGGGCTGCACCACAGATCGGCGGCCCACACCTCGACGCCGAACTCGCGCCGCAGGAAGACCGAGGACAGGGCCCGACCGCAGCCGAGGTCCAGAACGCGCATGCCCCTCCGCAGGTCGATCGCCTCGCAGAGCCACTCAGTCAGCCACAGCGGATTGGCCCCGCCGCTGACTCCGGCCAGCACCCAGGCGGGATGATAGGCCGAGGCACGGGGGAACCGATCGGATGCGAGTCGCTGGTCCACAGTCATCGGCGCCTCGGGGCGGAACCTGACGACCGGGATTCTCGGTGGGTGACCTGCGGGGGGCAAGCGTGCGGCCCGTCGCGCAGGTCGCCGGCACGATCAGTAGCTGTAGGGTGGGTCAAGCCTGCGCTGACCCACCTTCTCGATGCTGCCGATTCGCAGGCTGGGCCTTGGCCCAGCGAGTTCTTTGGGAATGGGCGTCCACGTCAGCGCGGGTTGCCTCGGATGCAGCCTAATCATTTCCCTTTCCCGCGGATTCGGGACATCGGTTTGCAACGGCTCGCCGGGTCAAGACCCGGCCTACGAAACTGCAGCGCGAGTGGGAACTGATCAAACGACGACACCCCAGCGGTCATCCGTTCCGCCGGGGTGCGCGATCAAGTCTGCCGTTAGCGCTATTCCGTCAGCCGTCCGGCAGACGACTTCCTCATCCAATCAAAATCTCACGCCACAGATTTCCGGGGCGAATGCCGCTCCCGGGGCCGCTTCCGAAATCCATGCCGCGGCCGGTTCCGAGTCTCGCAGCCGGCGGGCGGCCAGCATTTCGCCAGCCGCTCGCCGCCTGATCACGCTCGTCACGAACAGCCCATGCTCTGCCCACAGTTGTGGCACAGGTAGCAGTTGCCGTTGCGGACGGTGATCGCCCCGCAGTTGTCGCAGGCCGGCGCGTCCGACTGGAACAGGGCGAACTGCTGGCTGCGGACCTGCGGGCCATCGAGGGCCGAGCCGCCCCGGGCGCCCGCGTGGGTCCCGTTCGACGCGTGACCGTTCGCATGGACGCCGTTCGTTCCGTTCAGCGCGGCTGGCGCCGCCACGGCCAGCACCGGGAGAGCGACCGCAGTCGCCGATTCGCTGCTGACAGGCCCCGTCGAGTCCTTCGCGGCCTCCCTCGCCCCATCCTGGGGAGAGGGAACCTTAGGGCCCGCGGAATCGCCGGCCGTAGGCGTCCCGCCGTATTCCCCCTCCCGCCGGGGAGCGTTTTTCTCCCGGAAGCCCGGCACGAACTGCATGCCCAGCCACCGGAAGATGTAGTCCACGACCGATTTCGCGTGCGGGATGTCCGGGTTCGGCGTCCAGCCGCTGGGCTCGAACCGGGCGTGGCTGAACTTGTTGACCAGGTCGGACAGCGGCACGCCGTACTGCAGGGCCATCGAAGTCTGCGTGCCGATGACGTCCATCAGGCCGCCGATCGTCGAGCCTTCCTTGGCCATCGTGATGAACAGTTCGCCGGGCGCCCCGTCCTCGAACAGGCCGACCGTGATGTACCCTTCGTGTCCGCCCACGGAGAACTTGTGCGTGACCGAGTTGCGGGTCTCGGGCAACCGGCGGCGGATCGGCTGGGCGGCGAGAACCGGCTCTTCCGAGCCCTTCTTCCCTTTGCGGTCCCCCTCTTTCGAGGTCGCCAGAGGCTGGCTCTGCTTGGAGCCGTCCCGGTAAATCGCCAGCGCCTTGAGGCCGAGCTTCCAGCCTTCGATGTAGGCCTGCTTGACGTCGTCGATGGTGCTGTCCGACGGCATGTTGACCGTCTTGGAGATGGCGCCGGACAGGAACGGCTGGGCGGCGGCCATCATGGTGACGTGCGCCTTCCAGGCGATCGTGCGGGTTCCCTTGGCGGCCTTAAAGGCGCAGTCGAACACGGCGAGGTGTTCAGGCTTGAGGCCCGGGGCGCCTTCGACCGTTTCCTCCTGCTCCAGGTAGGCCAGGATGCCGTCGATCGTCGGCTGATCGTAGCCCAGCGTGGCCAGCGACTTCGGCACGGTGCGGTTGATGATCTTCAACATGCCGCCGCCGGCGAGCTGCTTGTACTTGATGAGCGCGATGTCCGGCTCGATGCCGGTGGTGTCGCAGTCCATCATGAAGGCGATGGTGCCGGTGGGGGCCAGCACCGTCGCCTGGGCATTGCGGTAGCCGTGCTGCCGCCCCGATTGCAGGCACTCGTTCCAGACGACGCGGGCGGCGTCCTTGAGCTCCGCCGGACACGACGGGTCGATGCCCTCGACGGAATCGCGGTGCATCTGCATGACGTCCAGCATGCTGGACTCGTTCTCCCGATACCCGGCGAACGGCCCCAGGTGCGAGGCGATGCGGCTGGAGGTGAGGTAAGCCTGCCCCGTCATGAGGGCGGTGATGGCTCCGCAGATGCCGCGGCCGGAGTCGCTGTCGTAGGGGATGCCCATCGACATCAGCAGGCTGCCGAGGTTGGCGAAGCCCAGCCCCAGGGGCCGGTACAGGTGGGAGTTCTCGGCGATGGCCGGCGTGGGATAGCTGGCATGGTCGACGAGGATTTCCTGGGCCGTGATGAAGATCGCGCAGGCCCGGCGGAAGCGGTCGACGTCGAACGAACCGTCCTCGCGCTGGCACTTCTTGAGGTTGATGCTGGAGAGGTTGCAGGCCGTGTCGTCGAGGAACATGTACTCGGAGCACGGGTTCGAGGCGTTGATGGGCCCCGAGGCCTTGCAGGTGTGCCAGCGGTTGATGGTGGTGTCGTACTGGACGCCGGGATCGCCGCAGTACCAGGCGCCGTCGGCCATGGTGTCCAGCAGGTCGCTGGCCTTGTAGGTGGGGCCGGCCTGCGCGGCGTCGGTGACCCAGCGGGTCGTCCAGTCGCGCCCCTGCTCGGCGGCCTGCATGAACTCGTCCGTGACGCGGACCGACAGGTTCGCGTTCTGGAACATGATCGACGAGTAGGCCTCGCCGTTGAAGTTCGACTCGTACTCGCCGCTGTCGATCAGCGTGCGGGCCTTCTTCTCCTCGCGCGACTTGCACTCGATGAACTCGAGGATGTCGGGGTGCGTGACCTTCAACGACTGCATCTTCGCGGCGCGGCGGGTCTTGCCTCCCGACTTCACGACCGCGGCAATCTGGTCGAACACCCGCATGAACGACAGCGGCCCCGAGGGCGTGCCGCCGCCGGACAACTTCTCCCGCGAGCTGCGGATCGTCGACAGATCGGTCCCCGTGCCCGAGCCGAACTTGAACAGCATGGCCTCGCTGGTGGCCAGCCGCATGATGCCGGTCATCGAGTCGTCGACCGACTGGATGAAGCAGGCCGAGCCCTGCGGGAACTCGTAGGGGGTTTCGGGGCGGTGGATGGCCTTGGTGACGGGATCGAAGTGGTAATTGCCCTCGGAGCCTTTGACGCCGTACTGGTGGTACAACCCGACGTTGAACCAGACCGGGCTGTTGAACGCGCCATGCTGGTGGAGGCACAGCCAGGCCAGTTCGCGGTAGAAGGTTTCGCCGTCCTGACGGGTGGCGAAGTAGCCGTCCTGGATGCCCCAGTCGGCGATCGTGCGGGCTACGCGGTGGATGACCTGACGGACGCTCTGTTCGCGTTCGGGAGTGCGGTGCTCGCCGTAGAAGTACTTGCTGACGACGACGTTGGTGGCGAGGGGGCTCCAGTCTTTGGGGATCTCGCAGTCGGCCTGTTCGAAGAGAACCTTGCCGTTCTCATCCTTGATGGCCGCGGTCCGCTTCTCCCATTCGACGGTCTCGAAGGGGTCGGCGTCGACCGGACAGAAATACGGGGCCACGCGCATCGGCTGCTGCCTGGCGGAAGGGGTCACGGACGTCGACATAGCGGGCGCGGAAACTCCATTCGTGCCGTGCATCGTGCACCAGCTCCTTGCGAGGGGAAGACAGACTTCAGGACATCACCGCCGCACGCGGGTCGCCCGCGGGAACGGCGGAACAACTGCCGGAATTCGAACGCTGTCGCGGCCTCGTCGCGCCCCGATCGGGCGGCGCAGCGGCGATCGCGGCGACACACGGAAGGGATCGGGCGAGGAAGCGAAAAACCTGAACAAAAATACAGAAAGTGAACAGATTTTCCACACAACAGGTTGTGTGGCCACTTGGCGGATGCCCTAGATATTGTGTAACCGCCAAGTCGCACTATACGACCTCAGTTCAGCCCGTCAAGCCCGCGCCCCTTGGTTTCAACCTGCGAACCAGGCTCCCATGTCGGAAGTGTTTTGCGAGCGACGGGTTAACGAAGTGTGAATTTTTTTCAGCCCCGCCGACGAGCCCGCGGAGGCCCCATGTTCAAAGAATGTTCAGAAACTGTGGGCAGTCTGTGGAAGCTTCCAGGCCCCTCCGCGAGCCCCGTTTCGCCCTCCGCAGGGGGACGTTCGGCCCGCCCCCCCGGAAGCCGCAGTCCCTGATTTCGGTCCCCGCCGACTACCGCTCACCGCCTTGCCGCCGTTAATCTTCCTGTGAATGGCGTTCACTTGTCGCTGAACCTTCCGGGGAGCGGGCAGTGCGCTGGATCTGCATTTCGCTGGCCTGGATCGCCGCCGCGGCGTGGGTCTCCCACGACCTGGTCGGCATCGTCCCCTCGCACATCGTCCGGTTCGACAGCAGTCGCGAACTGCTGGGCGTCGTTGACGACGGCATCTGGGTGGGTCGGCGGACGACGCCCGCCGCGTGGGAACGGTTTCCGACGCTGCGCGGGCCGCTGGAACGCTACGAGTTCCCTTCCGGCCGCTGCACGCAACTGGCTTTCGACGGCAATGACGCGGTCGAGTTCCCCCAGCTGACCCGGGATGGGCTCGGACTGCTCCGCAGGGACGGCGCGCTGCATGTCGTCGACGTCCGCACCGGGGAGCGCCTCGACACCCTGCCGCCTGTCGACCGGATCCTGGCGATCCTGTCGGTGCCGGGCCGCCGCCAGTTGCTTTACAACGACGACGCGATCCTGCGGTTGCGGGACCTCGCCGAGCGACGAGAGGTGTGGTCGGCGAACGGGTACCGGTATCCGAAGACGATTTCAGGGAACGTCATCTCCTGCCGGACCGCGACGAACGGCCCGGAGTACGCGACCGACGGCTGCGCGCTGCTGGATCTCGACTCCGGCCGCCCGATGGACCTGCTGAACGTGTTGGGCGAACCGCCCCTGGACATTGTGCTGGCCGAGGACTGCCCGTACGCCGTGGTGACGACCTGGAAGGAGACGTGCGTGTGCTCCGTCGAGACCGGCGCGGTGCTGTGGGACGTGCCCGTCACGCGGCAGCCATTCCGGATCGGGGCGGACGGCGACGAGCTGCATCTGGATCAACTGGACGCCTCGGGGAGCGTGCAGACGGTGCGCTGGCGCCTGGCGGACGGCCGGGCGCTGACGGACATGCCCCCCCAGGCGCCCGGGCACGCTTTCCGGCGCACGAGCGGCCACGAGGACTACATCGTCGAACATGTGTACCGCCCGCGGCCGCGGATGCCGGGCTGGATCGAACGCGTCGCGCCGCCCCTGCTGGCCTCAATGGTCGAGGTGTGGATGCCCTCGCAGCGGACGGTGCAGCAGATCGTGGACGTGCGTTCCAACCGGGTGCTGGGCCAGATTGATCCGGACGTGGCGCCGGTGCACGTGTCCAGCGGCATGGTGTTGGCGTATTCCGACCGGATGGAGTTCTATTCGCTGCCGCCGCGCCGGGACTGGCGGACGATCGCGGCCTGGTCGTGTCTGCCGCCGCTGGGAGCGTGCGTGCTGGGGATTGGGTGGCGGCTGGTCCGACCGCGCTGGGCGCTGGCGCGTGGCCGGCAGCGTGCGCCCGCCGCCGCGGATCTGGCGGGCTCACCCGCCGCGCTGCCGGGCTGAGACGATGCTGTACGAGCGGCGGGTCTGCGTTTCGACGCCGTCAAACAATTGTCCGAGACGGGCCTCGAACCATTCCGGTTTCTTCGTGACCATGGCGACGCGTCCGCCTGGTTTGAGGGCAGTGCGGGCGGCCTGCACGAAGATTTCCGCGATGCGGTACTGGGAGAAATAAGGCGGGTTCCCGACAGCGAGATCGAATGTCCCAGGCTGGGCGATCCGTCCCTCGGCCGTGTGCTCGACGGTCGCCTCGACGAGCTTGTTCAGCGCCGCCCCGGCCTGCAGGCACTCCACCGCCCGGATGTTGGAGTCGATGCCGTGCAGCACGACGTCCGGTTGCCGCAGCGACAGCGCAAGGCCGACGGTCCCCGAACCGCATCCGATGTCGAGGACGCGTTCGCCGGGGGCGACGTCGCACGCCTCCAGCAGCGCCCGCGCGCCAAGATCGAGTTCCCGGTGGCTGAACACGCCGGGTCGGCTGACGGCCTGCACGAGGCGGCCCTGGTCGCGAAACGCGAAGTCCGACCGGAAGTTTCGAATCCGCTTGGGCGGATCCATCCGCACGCCCGAGTAAACGACGCCATGATGCCGGGGATCGCGCCGGATGCGGGAGAACAGAGTCTTGAGTTCCCCGTGCAGCCAGCGGTCGTTCGGGTTGTCGACGCCGGCGACCACCACGCCGCCCGGCTTCAGCCGCAGGCAGGCCTGCTGCAGCAGTTCCCGGACGAGTTCCGCCTCGCCGCGATGCGAGATGGGGATGGCGACGAGGTCGAGTTCCTGGTCGGGGAAATCGGCTTCGCAGAGGACATCCGGCGGCTGGGGGAGTTCGGCGTCGAGCGAATACCAGTCCCGTGTCTCGTCCGCAGCGTAGGCGTCCAGAAACCAGCAGGCGACCTGGGCGTCCGGAGCATCGGCGGCGATCGCCGCGGCAAGTTGCCCCCGCCCCATCGACGTGCACAGCACGCGCCCCTCGGGCCGGACGGGGAAGTACTCGATCAGCACACGCTCCGCGGAGGGCGCGCGTGGCTGCGACGGCCCTGCCTGTTCGGGCTCCGGACGGCGGCGGCGTTCGGGAGGGCGTCGTTTCTTCACTGTCGGGCGGGGCAGGACTCAGGTGGTTCGAGGACTCCACAGTCCCCGGCGCGTGCCGGGCGGCATTAGAAGTCGACGCCCATCGGCACATCGACCGGGCTTTTGTCGCCGAACTTCAGCATCTCGCGCATCCACACCAGCGGCACGGTGCCGATCGGTCCGCTGCGGTTCTTGGCGACGATCAGGTCGGCTTCGCCGGGGCGGTCGCCTGGATCGTACGCATCCGGACGGTGCAGGAACATGACGATGTCCGCGTCCTGCTCGATCGCTCCCGATTCGCGGAGGTCCGCCAGCCGGGGACGCTTGTCCTCGCGCTGTTCGACGCCGCGATTGAGCTGCGCGAGCGCGATGACCGGGACGTGCAGGTCCTTGGCGAGAAATTTGAGCCGCCGCGTGATGGTCGAAATCTGCTGCTCGCGGGGCAGGCCCTTCTCGTCCGGTTCGATGAGCTGCAGGTAGTCGATGATGATCAGCCCCAGGCCGAACCGGCGTTTGAGTCGGCGGGAGATCGCCGAAATCTGCGAGACGGTGCGTCCCGCGACGTCGTCGATGTACAGCGGAAGTTCCCGCAGCTCGTTGGAGGCCTCCATCAACTGGGCCTGTTCGATTTCATCGAGGTTGCCCTGGCGCAGCTTGTGGCCGTTGATCTTGGCCTGGATGCACAGCAGCCGTTCGGCCAGTTCGAGCTTGGACTGTTCGAGGCTGAAGACGAGCACGCCCTGCCTGGCGAGGCCGACGGCGAGCGCAAAATTGCAGACGAGGGCCGTCTTGCCCATGCTGGGCCGGGCGGCGAGGACGATGAGTTCGGACGGCTGAAACCCGCTGGTGACGTCGTCCAGTCCGTGGAATCCGGTATGCAGGCCGCTGAGCGTGCCCTCCTGATCCATGCGGTGGAAGATGCGCTCGAAGGTGGCCTCGAGGATGTCGCCGATGGCGAATTTGTCGGTGCTGGCCTGCCGCTCGACGATGTCGAACAGGCGGCGTTCCGCCTGAGCGAGGACATCTTCGACTCCCTGCTGGGCGTGGAACGCCTCGCGCAGCGATTCCGTGCAGGCGTCGATCAGCGACCGCTGCAGCCACTTGTCGCGGACGATGGTGGCGTAGTACTCGGCATGGGCGGCGTGCGGAACCGTTTCGAGGACCTGCACCAGGTAGGCCGCGCCGCCGATCGTTTCGAGGTCGCCGCGTTTCTGAAGCTCGTTGGCCAGCGTGATCGTGTCGATGCCGCGGACGCCCGACTCGTACATGTCGTGGATCGCCTTGAACATCCGGCGATGCGAGTCGGCGTAGAAGCGCTCCGAGTGCAGGTGCGGGAGCACGTCATCGATGGCGTCGTTCGACAGCAGGATGCTGCCCAGGACGCTGCGTTCGGCGTCGAGGTCCTGGGGGGGAACCTTTTCAAACAGCGCGGAGACGTTCTCGCGGTCGACGTGGGCGTTGTCCGTGCGGGCTTTCCGTGCCTTCGTATTGGACATGGTCGACGGGCGCCCTCCTGGAGGTCCGGCAGAGACCGGAGCCAATGCTGCGAAGATTCCTGGGACAGGCCGCGGGCAGTCAGGGACCGCGACTCACGACGCTGACGAAAGCATCCCGCCGGACGCGGAGTCCGGCGGGATGCGATTCTACCAGATGTGAACGATCGCCGTGCGGCCGCGGGGGGCCGAAATTTTCGTCCCCGCTGCGCCCCGGCGCGGCTCAGCGAATGCTGGACGTCGGCACGACCCAGACTTTGACTTCCGTGCCGACTTCGGCATGGAACTGCAGCTTGATGGTGTACATGCCGAGTTCCTTGAGCGGGCCATCGAGCTTCACGTGCTCGGCCTCGACCGGATACCCAGCCGCCTTGAGGGCCTTGGCGATGTCGACTGCGACGATCGACCCGTACAGGTGCCCCTCATCGGTCGCGTTGGCCTCGAGCGTCACGCTGTAGTCGCGGACCTTCTCGGCCATCTGCCGGATCTCCTTCAACTTCAGCTGGAGGAGTTCGCCCTGGCGGGCGCGATGCCGCTCGACCATGGCCTTGTTGGCCTCGGTGGCGACCGTGGCCAGCCCCTGCGGCAGCAGGTAATTGCGGGCGTAACCCGGCTTGACCCGGACGATCTCGCCCTGTCCGCCGAGATCCGCGACGTTCTCCGCGAGCATCAGCTCGATGCCGCCGCGCTTGTCGGCCGAGCGAACCCGTTCTTTCCGTTTGAGTGGCATGACGCTGACGATTTCAGTTGATGACGATGTTGCAGGTGATCGATGGCCGACGCGACCGGGTTCCGCTGGCAGCGGCGCTGCAGCGCCGCCGGTCGCGGGCTAAAACGGGACGTCGTCGTTGGACGAGCCGCCGCCCGAAGGCGAATCGTAAAACGAATCCGCTGGCTCCGACGATCGCGGAGCGCTCCGCTGGCCCCCTCCGCGCTGACCGCCCCCTCCGGGGGGGCCGTCGCCGCGGCCGCCGAGCATCTGCATGTTCTCGCAGACGACCCGGAGCTTGGACCGCTTCTGGCCGGACTGTTTGTCTTCCCACTGGTCGAGCTGCAAGCGGCCTTCGATAAGGACCGAACGCCCTTTCGACAGGTATTCGCCAGCGACCTCGGCCTGCCGACCCCACAGCGTGACGTCGACAAACGTGGTCTCTTCTTTCCGCTCGCTCGACTTCTGGTCGAACCACTGGCGGTTCACCGCCAGGCCGAGTTCGGCTACCGCGGTCCCGCCAGTCGTGTATTTCACTTCCGGATCGCGGGTCAGATTGCCAACCAGAATCACCTTGTTGAAGTTGGCCATCGCTGCCCCCGTTGTTTCCGTTCTTGTTTTCTGCCGGCCGACCCGCGACCGACGGCCCCTGCCAACCGACATCCCTCGCCGAACCGGCCATCGAGACGGATTCCCCGGCCCGCGCCGACGAATTGCCGCCGGACCCCGACCGCCGACCGACCCCAATTCAGGCCGGCAGGGGGAATTATGTCGCCGCTGCCGCAACGGGCTCGGCCACCACCGCCGCGGCGGGCTCCGCCGGAGCGGCCGCCTGTTCGCCCGCCGTCCCGTGCTGGGCGAGCGCGTGCGACATCATGTCGAACAGCTTCCCCGGCTGCTGAATCAGCATGTGCCGGATCACCTGATCGCTCAACCGGCAGAGCCGATTGAGTTCCTGGACCTGCCCGCCGTCCATCTTGAAATAGACGAGGAAGTGCAGGCCCTTCTTATGGCCATCGATCGGGTAGGCGAGTTTGCCGTCCTGCCAGGGCCCCATCGAGACGATCTCCGCCTGGCATTTTCCAAGCAGGTCCCGCAACTGCGTTTCCGTCCCCTGGGGATCCGTGGCGAAACGCCCGCTGTCCAGGAGAAACATGCATTCGTACAACCGCTGAGCCAACGTCGTCTCTCCGCTGTTCAATGCTCCAATCCGCGAATCGGGCACTGTACCTGATCCGATGGGGATTGCAACAAGGCCGCGAGGCTCCCCGCGGGGAAAATTTTTGCGCCGCCGCCGCGCCGCGGCCGGCTTCGTCTCGCGCCCGCCGCGGCCTCAGAACGGCGGCGCCGTCGGCAGGCCCGGATTCGAGGGCGTCACCGACGGCGTGTGCGAGCGAATGTACGCCGAATACGCCCGATCCTTGGCCCGCTGAACCTCATTGCGCTGATCGTTGAATTCCCGCGGGCGGAACCCCGTGTCGGGCCCAAGGTCGCGGTCAGGATACGGATCCTGAATCTGCGACTCGCGGCGCTCATACTCCGAGCCCCGGCTGGCCAGCGTCGGCAGGCGCGTGTTGAACGGGTTGAAACAGCCCGTCAGAACCAGCGGAAGGATCAGGCAGAGTGTCCGCAGGCGAGCCGGTCGGCGGCTTGTAAGTTGTTTCCAGAACATGCCTTGAACCTCGCTGCCAGGCGCGCCCGATCCCTGGCGGGACCGGGAAAAACGGTGTGGTAGCAGGTTCTGCCGGTCCGGGACAGGCGAATTGACGACACAATGGGCAGCCAGCGGGCCTTGGGGGGCTGCTGTGATCTGCCAGCGAACTCCGATCGCGGCGAGTTTATCTCCGATCGGCCAGGCGGCCCGCGGACGACTCGAAGAATCGGCGTCGACGGGGCTCGGGGTCCTGCTCTCCCTTTCGGCAGGACTGCTCGAGGTCGACGAGATTGGCCTCGCAGATCCGGCAGCCGACCGTGTGGATATGGAACCGAATGTACTCCGCATGGGCGGGTTCCAGCACTCCCAGCACGTAGGCCCCCAGGTCGGCCCGGGACGGACAACTCAGACGGCGGCGGCGCCAGATTTCGCCGACGCTGTGTCCCCCCTGGTCTCGACGTCGGATCAGCCCGGCGACCCGCTGTCGCAGGCCGGGAGATTCCCGCAGCCGCACTTCGATGGCCGCCGCCCGGTCTGCGGACAGCAGCTCGTCGAGGTAGGCGGTCAGTTCGGCGTCCGGCACGCCATCGGAGGGGCCGGCCGCGGGATCGGAAGGATGTTCCGCCATTGAGAATGCCCTGCCGCCGCGCGGTTGCGAGTGTCGAAATCGACCGGTAGCATACGCCGCCGCGAGAGCCCGCGTCCACAGGCCGTTCGGTCCAGGACGTCGGCGACTGCCTCGCGTTCATCCCATGCGATCCCGCGGCGCCAGACGCGCCGCCTTTCCCCAGCAGGAAGTGTGCGCCCGTGCCGCAACTCAATGTCGACCAGCTCAAGGCCAAGGCTCACGACATCCGCAAGCTGATCATTCGGATCACCACGGAAGCGGGCAGCGGGCACCCCACGAGCAGCCTGTCGGCCTGCGACGTCGTAACGGCGCTCTATTTCGGCGGGTTCATGAAGTATGACCCGCAGAAGCCCCAGGACCCGGGACGCGACCGGTTCATCCTCAGCAAGGGGCACGCCTGCCCGGTGCTGTACTCCGCGATGGCCGAAGCGGGGTACTTTCCGGTCGACGAGATCATGACGCTTCGCAAGCTGGGCAGCCCCTACGAAGGGCACCCGAACATGCGTCGCCTGAAGGGCATTGAGGCGTCGACCGGGTCGCTGGGGCAGGGTCTGTCGATCGGCGTCGGGCACGCGCTGGCCGGCCGCATGGACAAGCAGGGCTTCCGCGTCTACGTGATGCTGGGCGACGGCGAAATGGGCGAAGGCCAGGTGTGGGAGGCGATCGCTTCGGCCGACAAGTACAAGCTCGGCAATCTGACTGCGATCATCGACCAGAACGGCTACCAGCAGACGGGCTCGACCCGCGAGGTCCTGGACCTGACCGACTTCCAGCCAAAGCTGGAGGCCTTCGGCTGGCATGTGCAGACGATTAACGGCAATGACATGGGCGAAGTCGTGGCGGCTCTGAAGGCGTCGACCGCGGTGACGGACCGTCCGACGGCGATCGTCTCCCGGACGCAGAAGGGGTTCGGCATTCTCCCGCTCCTGCAGCAGGAGAACGACACGAACTATCACGGCAAGCCGCTGTCCAAAGAGCTGGCCGAGAAGGCGCTCGCGCTGCTGGGCTGAACGGCGCCGTGGGGCGACGCTCATTGAGGGCTGGGGGCTTGCCGCGCTCAGGGAGCGATGCTGTTCGCGGGACCGCGCGCAAGCGCCGGTTCGGCCGGGACAGCGTCCGCTGGTCGTGCAGCGCGGATGTCAAGGAGCACGTCATCGCCGAGGGCCTGCTCGAGCCGTTGACAGCACTCGTCGACAGCCCACAGGAAGCGTTCGCGCGTGATGTGCCGCGGCAGCTTCGAAAACCAGACGCCTTTGTCCTTTTGATTGTGCGCGGTGCGGTAACTGGTCACATACCGCCGGCTGCGTTCCAGGAGGAACGTCAGGTGGTGAACCCAGCCCCGCAGCCGCATCGCCAACGGGGAAACTCCGTAGGCTTTCTGCAGGTGGGCGAGGAACCGCTGACGTCCCTGGGGGCCCATCGGAAACTCGGCGTTTGACAGGACGGCTTTCTTCCGTTGGCCGAACAGATTGCGGTCGACGCCCGCGGACTCGACGATCCGCCGTGCGATCGGTCGGTCATAGGAGTTTCCAAGCCGCCACGGCGCCATCTCCGGCGATCGCGCGATGCGGTTCAACGAGGCGATGCTGCGCCCGAACAGAAAGGCGACGGCCAGGTTGACGAATCCGGCCTTGAGCCTGACTTCGCTAAGTCCCAGGCCGGAGATGCCGCCGCGGACGATCTGGTCATCAAGGCACTCGTCGCCCGGATCGATGTCCCAGACGACATCCCCGTGATAGCCGGTGAACACAATCGCGGCCGGCGCCTCGCGTTCAATCCGGTCGCACATGCTGAGGAACACGAGTTCGGGCGAGCCGGTCGTTCCTGCCAGCAGCAGCAGTTCGTTGAACTGATCGCCCCGCGGGTCGTGTTCAGTCGCCAGTGATTCCATCCCCAGCCGGGTTGCGATCGGACCGCCGTCGTCCGATGCCGCCTGTCGATCCAGCCATTTCGGGAGCGCGGAATTCGAGCGTCGGCTGCTGAAGCATTTGGTGACGCCCACGCCCTGCGACAACGTCGTTGCGGTTGCGGAGTCATAGCCGCTCGACGACGTGGTATACGCTTCCATCGGACGCCGGCGACGGGGGCTGAGACTGTTGTCGCGAATTCGATCGAGGACGTCCCGGACCTGGCCGAGATAGTCCTCATAACTCGCGAAGTCTCGCACTCGCGATTGGGACTCGAACCGTTTCTCTCCCTCGCAGACCACGAGTTGCTCGTGGACGACCTGAAAAATGCAGGTCACGTTTGTCGGCCGCACGGGCAGATCCCGGCGATAAGCCTGCATGCCGCGGGCGAGGCTGTTGTAGTCCTTCCGATAGTCGTGATCCGGATCGAGACGCTGGCCTGTCGCCGCCAGCAGCAGCAGCAGGCTGTTCGAGGCATACAGAGCCCCGTCCAGCTCGAAATACAGGATGCGGTCGACGATCGCGGTCGAGGGGACGAAGTGCACGACGTCGCCTTCGACGCGAACGCCGCTGCCGAAGAAGTGCTCGGTGCGGTGAAATCCGCCCTCTTCAAACGGGCCGTCCCAGACGCCTTCGACGAACCAGCCGTCGCCGACCTCGACCGCCGGCCCATGCCAGACGCGCAGCTCCTTCGCCCGGGAGTCCATACGGGCGACCCAGGCCAGCTTCGGAAGCTGGTCCGCGACGTGGAAGACGAGTTGCATCGGCCTGCTCGCGCACAATGCGGCAGCACAGCAGGAGCGTGCCGCGTTTCGACGTGCCTTCTCTCGACGGGGGGACCCACGCCCCTCGCCGGCGACCCACACACCACGTCAATGCCCACAATGAAGCATCCGGGGCGGAAAGAACTCGGCCTTTGCCCCGGCGACATCGTGATACCCATCGCCGGAACCGGACGCAACGCCGCAGACCTGAACCGCGGGGAAGTTCCGTGTAGACTGCGGCTTCCTCCATTCCGGTTCTCGCGGGACCGTCCCGCGACTTCTGCGCCTCACCATCCGAACCGCCATGCCCACCCGAGTGCTCCTGCTGCCGGCCGTCCTGCTGCTGCTGGCAACCGCCGTTCTGGCTGCGAACCCGATCAATGAGCCGACGCCCCCCGGCGTGCGGCCCGTCGCCGAAGACGGCCGCGCTCTCAACCTCGACTTCGAAACCGGCGACCTGACCGACTGGACCGCCGAGGGAGACGCCTGGGAGGGGCAGCCCATCCGCGGCGAAATCGACCAGAACCGCGAGTTCGGCGAGGGCAAGCGGGCGCAGCACACGGGCGAGTACTGGCTGGGCGGCTACGAGAAACTGAAGGATCCGCCGCGGGGCACGCTGACGTCCGCGGCGTTCCAGGTCACTCACCCGTGGGGCAGCTTCCTGATCGGCGGGGGCGCGCAAACGGACACGCGCGTCGAGCTGCGGCAGGTCGAGGAGGATGGCCGGTCGCGGACGTTCTTTCGGGTGTCGGGCGTCAACGAGGAGGAAATGCGGCCTGTCGTCGTCGACCTGTCGTCACGCATCGGCAAGATGATCCAGATCCGCATCGTCGACCAGAATTCCGGCGGCTGGGGGCATGTGAACTTTGACGACTTCCGGTTTCACGCCCAGCGGCCGAAGTTCGAACTGGCAGAGATCAAACCGGCGGCTCTCGTCAGCGTGACGGAGGTCTACCCGCACGCCGGACTCGATCCGCACGAAGCGGCAGCAGCGATGCGGGTTCCTTCGGGGTTTGAAGTCCAACTGGCCGCGGCCGAGCCGGACGTGCAGCAGCCCGTGGCGATGTGCATCGATGACCGCGGCCGGCTGTGGATCGCGGAGGCGTTCACCTATCCGACCCGCGCTCCCGAAGGCGAAGGCAAGGACCGGATCCTGATCTTTGAGGACACGAACCAGGACGGCGTGCTCGACAAGCGGACCGTGTTCATCGAGGGGCTGAACCTGGTCACCGGTCTGGAAGTCGGCTTTGGCGGGGTGTGGGTCGGGGCGGCGCCGTACCTGATGTTCATTCCTGACCGGAACGGCGACGACATTCCCGACGGGATGGAGGGCACCGCACTCGAGCAGCGGCCGCGGGCGGACGTGCCGGCTGGCGCGACCGTGCTGCTAGACGGCTGGCACTACGAGGACACGCACGAGACGTTGAACGCCTTCATCTGGGGGCCGGACGGCTGGCTGTACGGCTGCCACGGGGTGTTCACGCATTCGCGCGTCGGCAAGCCGGGAACGCCCAACCGGCAGCGGATTCCGCTGAACGCGGCGATCTGGCGGTATCACCCGACGAAGCACGAATTCGAAGTCTTCGCGGAGGGGACGAGCAATCCCTGGGGCGTCGACTTCAACGACTGGGGACAGGCGTTCGCGACCGCCTGCGTGATCCCGCACCTGTATCACATCATTCCCGGCGCGCGGTATCAGCGGCAGGCGGGCCAGCATTTCAACCCGCACACCTACGACGACATCCAGACGATCGCGCGGCACCGGCACTACGTCGGCAACCAGTGGAACGCGAACGACCAGAAGCGCTCGGACGACCTGGGGGGCGGGCACGCGCACGCCGGGGCGATGGTCTATCTCGGCGGATCGTGGCCGGCCGAGTACCGCAACAAACTGTTCATGCACAACATTCACGGCAACCGCGTGAACGTGGACGTGCTGATTCCCGAAGGTTCGGGCTACGCGGGAGACCGCAATCCGGACTTCCTGCTGACCGGCGACAAGTGGTCGCAGATGATCAACATGCGGTATGGCCCGGACGGGCAGATGTGGACGATCGACTGGTACGACGCCAACCAGTGCCATCGCGTCGAGGAGCAGGTTCACGACCGCAGCAACGGCCGGGTGTTCCGTGTTTCGTACAACCAGACGCGTCCCGTGCAGGTCAATCTGGCGACGGCTTCGGACATCGAGCTGGCGCGGCAGATCGACAACCCGAACGACTGGTACGTGCGGCACGCGCGGCGGCTGCTGCAGGAACGGGCCGCGGCGGGCGCGGCTTCGGACGAGGCGCTGAAATACCTGACCGGGCGGATCGCGCAGCCTGGCGATGAGACCCGCCGGCTCCGTGCGCTGTGGGCCGTGCACGTGATGACGGACGGGAGCTGGGCCGACGACGCGGCGCAGGTGCTGCGGCTGCTGAGCGACGAATCCGAATGGGTCCGGGGCTGGGCGCTGCAGCTCGCGGGAGAGCGGCTGGCGGGCGGTTCGGCGCCGGACGCGGTCGCCGCAAGGCTGATCGAAATGTCGACAGCGGATGCCTCGCCTGTGGTGCGGCTGCACCTGGCGGCGCTGTGTCAGAAGCTGCCGGCCGCGCAGCGCTGGGACGTGCTGGCGGGACTGACCAGCCATGCGGAGGATGATGCGGACCACAACCTGCCGCTGATGTACTGGTACGCGCTCGAGCCGCTCGCGGATGTCGATCCGCAGCGGGCGCTGGCACTGGCGGTGTCCGCCAGCGACCGCATTCCGAGACTGCAGGACTACATGGTCCGGCGGATGGGCAGCGGCGATCCCCAGCAGATGCTGGAGCTGTTGGCGGCGGGGTTGGAAGCAGCCAAAGAGGATCGTTCCAGGCTGACGTTCCTCCGGGGCATCAATGGCGCGCTGCGGGGCCGCCGCGAGTTGCCGCAATCGTCGACGCTGGCCGGACTGGCGGACAAGTACGCGTCCGAGCCGGACGCGCTGCTGCGCGTCGAGGCTCAGGCGGTGTCGATGCGGTTCGGCAACGAACGGGCGACGGCCGCGCTCCGTGAGACCTTGCAGGACGGCAAGTCGGCGCTCGACGCACGGCGTGCGGCGCTGCGGTTCCTGCTGGAAACGCGGGACGCGCGGCTGGTGGACGCCCTGCCGGCGCTGTTGTCCGAGCCGGCGCTGCGGCGGGATGCGATTCGGGCGGCGGCCGTCATCAACGACGATGCGGCGGCGGACCGGATCGTGGCCGCTTACGCGACGCTGACCCCCGAGGAACGCCGCGATGCGCTGGGGACTCTGGCCTCGCGAGCGTCCTACGGGCAACGGTTGCTCGCGGCCGTGCAGTCCAACGCCGTGCCGCGTGGCGACCTGTCGGCGGAACTCGTCCGGCAGTTGCGGAACCTGAATGACGACTCGCTGACGTCGCAGCTCGAACAGGTGTGGGGCGTCGTCCGGGAGACGGCGGCCGATCGGGCGGAACTGCTGACCCGGTACACGGCCTTGCTGGAGTCCGAATCCGGACCGCCGCAGGACCGCGAACTGGGCCGGGCGCTGTTCGCGAAGACTTGCCAGCAGTGCCACACGCTGTTCGGCACGGGGGGCAAGGTCGGCCCCGACCTGACGGGTTCGAACCGCGCCAACACGGAATATCTGCTGTCGAACATTGTCGACCCCAGTTCGGTGATGGCAAAGGAATACCGGCCGACGGTGTTCGCACTGGCGGACGGCCGCGTGCTGACGGGCCTCGTCAAGGACGACACGGGCGCCAACCTGACCGTGCAGACGGCCAATGAACTGGTCACGTTTCCGAAGGAAGACGTCGAGGACTCGCGGGAAAGCGACCAGTCGATGATGCCGGACGATCTGCTGAAGAACCTCAGCGACGCCGAGATTCGCGCGTTGGCCGCGTACCTGCAGGGCGCCGGGCAAACGCCCATCCTGGCCACGCGCGAGAACATCACCGGGTTCTTCAACGGCCAGGACCTGACGAACTGGTTCTCGACGACCGAGCAGGCACACGGCGGCGAGGCCGGTTCGGCGTCCGCCCTGCCGCCGATGTGGACCGTCGAGGACGGGGAACTCGTCGGCCGGACCACCGGGCTGCGGCACAACGAGTTCCTCGTGAGCGAATACTCGCTGGCCGATTTCCGGTTCCGCTGCGAGGTCAAACTGGTCAACAACGAAGGCAACAGCGGGATTCAGTTCCGCAGCGTTCCGGCTGGGAACGCGGAGGTCCGGGGCTACCAGGCGGACATCGGCGCCGGCTGGTGGGGCAAACTGTACGAAGAGCTGGGCCGCGGACTGCTCGAAGACAACGACGCCGAGAAGCACGTCAAACGGGGGGACTGGAACACGTATGAGATCGTGGCGGTCGGCAGCCGCGTGCGAACGTGGATCAACGGCCAGTTGTGCCTCGACCGGGATGATCCGGCCGCGGCCCGCGCGGGCGTGATCGCGCTGCAGCTCCACTCCGGCGGCCCGACGGAAATCCGGTTCCGCAGCTTTGAGATCGACCTGCTGGAGCCGAATCCCGCCAGCGATCGGGTGCAGCCCGGCGCCGGGCAGTCGGAGTATCCGTCATCGCGGGCGGCCCTCGGCGCCGCGCTGGGGGTCGAGCTGGCGGCGGCCGAGCCCGCCTCCCGCGCCCGCGGCGAGATCCGCTTTCAGAAGACGGTTCTTGACGACAAGTTTCGCGGCGAAGGCGCCTGCATCGCCGACTTCGACAACGACGGCGACATGGACATCGCCGCGGGTTCGTTGTGGTTCGAGCAGACCCGCGACGCCAGCGGCGCGATCGTCTGGAAGACGCATTCGCTGCTCGAGAAGCCGAACGAATTCGACGTCGCCGTTTACAGCGATTCGTTCAT
This sequence comes from Planctomyces sp., assembly GCA_019636235.1. GTDB lineage: Bacteria > Planctomycetota > Planctomycetia > Planctomycetales > Planctomycetaceae > Caulifigura. The sequence continues at coordinate 107,187 of JAHBXW010000008.1, read as the reverse complement.
GAACTGGGCGGAGGACCTGAACGGCGACGGCCGCCTGGACCTGATCGTCGTCGACTTCCCGGGCAAGCAGACCTGGTGGTTTGAGAATCCCGGCGAGACGGGCGCGCCCTGGCGGCGCCATGAAATCACGCCCGTCACCAACAACGAAAGCCCGCAGTACCTGGACCTCACCGGGGATGGACGGCGGAACCTGCTGCTGGGCTACGAAGGAGGCACGATGGGCTTCGCGACTCCAAAGTCGCATCCCGGCGCGCCCTGGGCGCTGTCCCCCGTGTCCGGCCCCGGCGCCCCCGGCACCGACCGATTTTCCCATGGCCTGGGCGTCGGCGATCTCAACGGCGATGGCCGCAGCGACTTGTTGATCACCGACGGCTGGTGGGAGCAGCCGTCCGATCCCAACGACTCCCCCTGGACGTTCCATCCCGCGCCGTTCGGACCGGCCTGCTCGCAGATGTACGTGTTCGACTTCGATGGCGACGGCGACAACGACGTCCTGACGGCCAGCGCCCACGATTACGGCATCTGGTGGCACGAGAATGTCGCCGCGCCCGGCGCCGATCCGCAATGGAAGACGCATGAGATCGATCGCAGCTTCAGCGAAACGCACGCCGTCGTCCTGGCGGACATCAACAACGACGGTCTCCCGGACTTCGTGACCGGCAAGCGCTGGTACTCGCACGGCGGCCATGGCCCGGGCGGGATGGAGCCAGCTGTCCTGCACTGGTTTGAACTGCAGCGGGAATCCGTTTCAGAAACGGCCGAGGACGGCACGACGACAGTCCGGACGCGGCCGAAATGGGTGCGTCACGAGATCGACGTCGACAGCGGCGTGGGGACGCAGTTCGACGTTGCGGACATCAATGGCGACGGGCTTCTGGACATCGCCATTTCCAACAAGAAGGGCACGTTCGTGTTCCTGCAGACCCGAGAGTGACTGGGTTTGCGAAGGGATTCCGGCCGGCATCGCCTCGGCCCCTGAAGCCGCGGAGATGTTGTCGGCGTTGAGATCGCCGGTCCTGCAATGCGCCCGCGGCGCGATTGCAATCGCGCTCGACCGTGCGCCAAGATTGGGCCGAAGGCAGGCTCTTCCCGCCGTGTCCCGAGGCGATGCATGACGCCAGCGAACGCCGGTCCCCACACCACGGAAACGATCAGCCTGGCCGACGAGCCAGCCGTCCGGCGCCTGCTGTCGCAGACGGTGCTGCAGCTCTGGTCGGCCGTGAACACCTTGACGCGGCTGCGGCCGTCCCGCCGGGAGCGCTACCGGGTGACGATCTTCGGTTCGGCGCGTGTCGATCCGTCGCATTGGGTGTATGCCGCCGTGCGCGACGTGAGCGCGGAATTGACGCGAATGGGATGCGACATCGTCACTGGCGGCGGACCCGGGCTGATGCAGGCGGCAAACGAAGGCGCCCGTCTGGCCGACCCCGACGGGCAGCGCGAGTCGCTGGGCATCCGCATCGAACTGCCTTTCGAGCAGGACGTCAATGCGTTCGTGTCCGAGGCGCACGAGCACGGGACATTCTTCACGCGGCTGCATCATTTCGTGCTTGTCTCGGACGCGTTCGTGGTCGTCCCCGGAGGGATCGGCACCGTGCTGGAGACGATGATGGTCTGGCAGTTGCTGCAGGTTCGCAAACTGCATGCGACGCCGCTGATCCTGGTGGGTCCGATGTGGGACGGGCTGGTTGACTGGACGCGGGCCGCGATGCTGCGTCCGGAGTTTCCGCTGGCCAGCCCTGAAGACATTGCGATTCCAATCTGCGTCAAGGACGGACCCGCAATCCTGGACGTCATTCGGCCGCACCATGCCGCCTGGAAACAAACGCAGTCGCCGACCTGATCCGGCCCGCTCGGCCGCCGGCGACCAATGGCGCCGCGACATCCGCGCTGCCGCGGGGGCAACCGGGCCATGAGCGCCGCATCCGACGGCGAGCGCCGCCGCGCCAGATTGCCCTGCCTGGACTGGATCGCCGGCTACCAGCCCGCCTGGCTGCGGGCGGACGCGGTCGCCGGTCTGACGCTGGCCGCGTACGCGATTCCCGTCTCCATGGCGTATGCCACGCTGGCCGGACTCCCCGCGCACCACGGGATTTACTGCTATCTGTTCGGCGGACTGTGCTACGCCGTGCTGGGGACATCGCGGCAACTGGCCATCGGACCGACGTCGGCGATCGCCATGCTGGTGGGGTCGTCAATCGCCGAGATGCCGAACGTCGAAGCCTCCAGCCAACTGGCGATCGCCTCGCTGGCGGCGCTGATGGTGGGGATCGTGTGCGGACTGGCGTGGCTGCTGCGGCTCAGCGGGCTGGTGAACTTCATCAGCGAGACGGTTCTGCTGGGCTTCAAGGCCGGCGCGGCGCTGACGATCGGCATGACGCAGCTGCCGAAGCTGTTCGGGGTCGAAGGGGGCGGCGAACGCTTCTTTGACCGGCTGTGGATTCTGGCGAGGCAGCTTCCGGAGACGAACGTCTGGGTGCTGGCGCTGGGGCTGGCGGCGCTGGCGCTGCTGGTCCTCGGGGACCGCCGTTTTCCGGGGCGGCCGATCGCACTGGTGGTCGCCGCGGCAGCGACGGCGCTGTTGTCCATGACGGCGCTCGAGGATGTCGGCGTGGCGACGGTGGGAGCGCTGCCTTCCGGGCTCCCCGAGTTGCGAGTCCCGTCGTTGCGGCCACGCGACGTGGACGGCGTGCTGCCGCTGGCGATCAGTTGTTTTCTGCTGGCCTACATTGAGGGGGTGTCCGCGGCCCGCGCGCTGGCGGTCCGGCACGCTGCGCGGATCGATCCCCGGCAGGAACTGCTGGCGCTGGGCGCGGCGAATGTCGCGGCGGCGTTTGGTCAGGGATTCCCGGTGGCGGGAGGCTTGTCGCAATCGGCGGTGAACGACAAGGCGGGCGCCCGGACGCCGCTGGCGCTGGTCATCGCCTCGGGGGCATTGGCCCTGTGTCTGGCATGGCTGACGGAGCTGATCGCGAACCTGCCGACGGTGATCCTGGCGGCGATCGTGCTGGTCGCCGTGCGCGGGCTGTTCAATGTCGCCGGTCTCAAGGAACTGTGGCGGGTGAGCCGCCGGGAGTTCTGGATAGCGATCCTCGCGTTGTCGGGCGTGCTGGTGTTCGGGATTCTCAAGGGGGTGCTGCTGGCGTCGATCGCCTCGCTGCTGATGCTGCTGGCGGGGGCGTCCCAGCCGCACGTCGCGGTGCTGGGGCGAATCCCGGGGACGTCGCGGTATTCGGACCTTGCGCGGCATCCGGAAAACGAACGGCTGGCCAGCGTGATGGTGCTGCGTCCGGAAGCGTCGTTGTTGTACTTCAATGCCGAGCACGTGCACCGCGAGGCGCTGCGGCACATTGATGCGGATCCCGGTCTGCGACTGGCGATCTGCGATCTGTCCGATGCGCCGATTGTCGATGTGGCCGGCGCGAAGATGTTGCTGAGCCTGCACTCCGAACTGGCGCGACGGAGCCTGGGGTTGCGGGTGATCGGCGCGCACGGCGGCGTCCGGGACATGCTCCGCGCCGTCGACGCCGATGGCCGGCTGGGCGAAATGGGGCGCCGCATCACTCTCGAACAGTTTCTGCAGAACGAATCGCCGCTCCCCTCCGCGGCCGCGCAGTCAGCAGGTCCCCGATCGGCGGGATTGGTCGACTCCCCGGCGGACGGATCAACGGCCCGCTGATGGGGCGGCCCAGGCCGAAACAGCCGCCCGTCCGACGAACGGCCTCGACAGTGCATCCTGGCGAACGGCCGGCGTCTCTGGCTCACGCCGCGGCGCGCCGGCCGGTTCGCCCGATTCGAAATCAGAATTCCGCCTGATACTTCTGCGTCAGCGTGCGGCGGATCGATGCGTACCCGTCCTCGACCTCTTTCATTTCCGTCAGGCGGACATCCATGCTGGCCTGATTCTCCTGCCGGCTGATGGCTTCGCCGGACACCGGATTGCCGGTTCCGACAAAGGGCCGGCCGTAGGGTCCGTAGGCCACATAGCCGTAGACGTTGTTGGCGCCCGTCTCGGCCTTCCGCGTTCCAGCGCGGATGTTGCCCGACCGCTCCGCCTGCGCCTGATACCGCAGCGAGCCGCTGACCCGCTCCGCGTAGGCCAGCAACTCCTCGTCGACGTTCAGCAACGGCAGGTCGTCGATCTGTCGCGCGGCCTTGTCCAGCCACAGCGCGTGATTGTCGCGCCGCTCCTTCAACGTCTCCTGCACGTCATCGACCGTCGATCGCACGCCCCGCAGGTATCGCTGCGAAGCCTTGATCGTCAGCTCGCGGGAATTCTCGGCGCTGCCGCTGCCCGATTCTCCCGCCGCCGCAGCCGCCGCCAGCAGGGCCGGGGGATTCAGCACGGACACCAGTCGCCGCGCGCCCTGCGCGGTCAGAGCTCCCGAGCCCACAATCTGATCTCCCTGAACCTGGAAGGACCAGTCGGCCAGTTCCGGCAGCGAGGCCCCGATCCGCTTCAGAACCCGGTCCCGAATCGCCAGGACGGCCGGCGCCAGCGGACCCGCGGGCTTGCCCAGCTGGATGACCAGCCGCCCCTGAATCGCCGAGTCCACGCGAATGTAGAACGCCGCGCTCTGCACGCTGCTCAGCGTGTCGGCCGCCGCTTCCACCGTCGTGCCGCTGAGTTCCACGCCTTCCAACCGCGCCGCGATGTCGCGCGGCGACAGCAGGTCCGCGAGTTCGAACGCCAGAACAATTTGCTCCTCCGACGCCTTCTGCTCCACCGTCCTTCGCAACGTGACGTTCAATCCCGTCGAATTGCGATAGTCCTTCAGCCAGCGGGCCGCCGCCTGCCGACCCCCGGTCCCCACGATCAGCCAGGTGTCGTCCGTTTCGCCGATGACCTGCGTGCCGCGCGGCGTCACCAGCACCTTCCGGCCGTTCAGCGAATCGATCTCGCCGCCAGCCACCGCTGCGAACTTCTCCAGCGTGAGGTCGTTGCCCAGCCTGGCCACCGCATATTCGCTTTGCGACGCGAACTGCTCGTCGTAAGCCATCCGCGCGCCGACCGCCAGCGACTCGACGCCGGGCGGCACGACCGCCTGATTCGAAACCAGCGACTGCACGGCCTTCTTCGCCCAGCCCTCCTGTTTCGCCAGCGGCGAATGGTAGATCGCGGCGATGTCCATCCAGGCGATCGCATTGATGTCGGCCGGCAGATGATCGAGCGGATCGGCTGCGCACAGAGTCGTCGGCAGCAACACCGCGGCTGCCAGCAGCAGGGATAACGGGACAGTCGATTTCATACGCGGATCCTGGATTGGAGGCCCCCAAAGGCCGAGGCACTGAGACACGGACGCCACGGCGAACACCCGCCGCTCGGACGCCCACTGAAAAACTTTCGCTCACTTCCGAAAATCGAGTCCTTGGTCCCCCGGAGGGCCGCCGACGACCTGGAAGTGGAACTCGCCCGCCTTGGGCGGCGAGACCTCCGCGACCATTACGCCGCCCGCGTCGGGCTGCAGCGCCAGCGTGTTCTCTTCGATGGCGTACACGCCGGACACGGTCGTCGATTCCTCCCCTTGCGAGTACGTCCAGGTGAAGGCTTCGCTGGCCGTCAGCTCCAGCTGAAACTTCGCGTCCCCCGGGCCGGAGGCCTTCCACACGCCCACCAGTTCGTCCTTGTTGATAGCCGGTTTCGCGGCCGCCGCGATCGTCGCCTCAGGCGGAGCGGATGACGTGTCGGGCGCCCCTTTGACGGCCTCAGGACCGCCGATCATCTGCAGCACCTGCACGGCGACGGTGTCCTCCGGCACGAGCCGGATCACCTCGCGGAGCTGGTGCATCGCCTCGTCCATCGACCCGCAGGTGATGTAGTGATACGCCAGCAGAAAATGGCCGTCCGCGGCATCCGGATGCGCCTTGACCGAATCCTCCAGCGCCCGGAGTTGCGCCGTGTACACGTCCACCGTCGGGTACATGCCGCTGAGCGTCGTCCAATCCCAGCCGGGACCGACGGCCAGGACGGAGTGAATCGTCGCGGCCGCATCCCGGTACTTGCCCTGAGCGAACAACACCAGCGACCGGAACTCGTGCAGCAGCGCGTCGTTGTTCGCCAGGCTGATGGCCAGGTTGACCTGCGTCAGGGCCTGGTCGTAGTTGCCGTCATAGAAGGACTGCCGCGCCGCGGCGAATGCGGTCTGCAGCGGGCTGGATGACTCCGGCGCCGCTTCCGCGACGGCCTGGGCTTCGGCGGGCGCTTCCACTGGCGCCGACACCTGTTCGTAGGTTTCGAGCGGCTGTGAATAATCGCACGAGTAACCGCCCCCCATGTCGACCGGTCCGGACGCATAAGGATTGCCGTACGCGCCATATCCAAACCAGTAGCTGAGACGGTTCACGCCCCAGGTGGTCAGCCCGAAGGCCATGCCCACGGGATGCTCGTCCCACATGTGGTCCCACCACGCGTCGAACCGGTTGTTCCAGTAGTCGTGGCGCATGTCATAGAAGTTGTCCCAGCGGTTTTCCGACCAGTCGTCCCAGCGGTCCTGCCAGTCGCCCTGGTGATCGTCCCGGTAGTCCTGCCAGTTGTCGCGGCGGTCGGACATGCGGTCCTGGAGATCCTGAGCGCGTTCCGGGCGGTTCTCCATGCGGTTGTTCATCCAGTCCTGCCGCGCGCCGGGACGTTCGTTCCAGTTCCCGCGATTCGCCATGCGGTCGCTGACGCCCGGACGAGAGGCGATCGCGCCGCCACCGGCCACGAGGCCGGGGAGCGTCGTGGGGCGACCGCCGGGGCGAGCGCCCGCGCCGGTTCCGGGACGCGTGGCGATGCCCGGCCCCTGTCCCGCGCCCGGGCGATTCGGTGCGACAGGCCGCGTGCCGACTGACGGACGGTCGCCAACGTTCGGTCGATTCGCCCCGCCCGGCAGCGTGCCCGCCCCGGGCCGGCTGTTGATCGGCGGACGGTTGCCCAGCCCGGGCTGCGGTGCGGGTCGCGTTCCCACCCCCGGCCGGCCGGCGCCGGGAGTCGCTCCGGGACGGGCGCCTCCTGCGAGGTTCGCCGGAGGCCGCGCGGAGTTTCCGGGGCGGGTGGCCCCGCCCGGCAGATTGACCGTTCCTGGCCGAGGGGCGGCGCCACCCGGCCGCGGAGTCGGAGAGGGGCGACTTGCACCGGACATGCCGCCGCCCGCGGGGCGGGAGGGCGTTGAGGGCCGCGCGCCCATCGACGGCGCACGCCCCATCGATGGCCGCGCCGCCATGCCGCCGCCGCCGCGAAAGCCACCTCCGCCCCCGCCCCCGCCGCGCATCCCGCCGCCCCCTCCGAAACCTCGCGCATACAACTGCGATCCCACGAGCGCCAGGGCGCCGGCGCAAACGACCGCCCCCCATACGCGAAACTGTCGACGTGTCATGGAAGCCCCCTGAAAGTTTGTGCGTGGCAATCCCCAGAGGCCGCGCTCGGCCCGGGGATGGAGTGATTCATTCGGCGGACGCCGCCCCCGGCGGACGTCGGACCATCGTGAAGTCGAGATCGGGTTGCGGCTCGCCGGCATCAACCCGCTGGGCGACATGCACTTCCACCCGATCGCCGGACGGGAGCAGCGTCCGCGTCGACGAAACTCGCCCGCCATCCGGGCGGACCGCCGTCGTTGTCACCACCCAGGCGCCTCCCGCCTCCGTCCAGAGCGATTCCCCGAACCCTCCCTCCGAATCGAAGATCCAGCCCCGAACCTGCCGCGCCACGGGATCCCAGCCCAGGCGCTGCGTGCCCTTCTCGACGACCTGCGAGCCGCGCCGCACCTGGTATTCCTGAACCAGGAAGTTTCGCCCCTCATCCCAGCGGGCGCTCGTTTCGATCACCGCATCGGCGTCCTCGTCGATCCAGTCCCCGACCAGCCATTCCAGGGGCTGCAGGTAGGCGTAGTTCGAAAGGACTTCCGGCTCCATCGACCGGGCCGCCGCCATGGCCCACACGCCGTCTCGCTTGAGATGCACAACTAGGTACCGCCCCCGGGAAACCAGCGTCTCGCCGTCCGGGAAATTCTCGGTCAGGCCCTGCTCCACGGCCACGTCGGGAGTCAGCAGCGTCAGCGAGTCGATTGTCAGCCCGATCTGCGAATCCGGGTCCGCGGCAAAGGCCGCCTCGAACGCCGCCTGGATCGCCTCGCGCCCCTCGACGACCGTCCCGTCCGCCTCTTCGAACCGAGCGCCCGGAGTGAACAGCGCCGCGATCGCCGCCGCGTCCTTGGCGTTGTAAGCGTCGACGAACTTCACGGCCGCCTCGTGGATGGCCGCTTCATCGGGAGTCGGTTCCGCGGCGAACGCGGCCGCCACGGCGCACAGCACCGTCACAAAGCAGCCCGCAAAAAGACCTGATCGAGACGCCATTTTCGACCCCTTCGGCTTGACCTCTTAGGTTTCCGGCCGCGCAGCGAATCCACCGCACGGAAGTGTGCCAACTGGGCACGCCTTCGTGCAATGACGCACGGCAAACGGCTTCGCGACCGGCCGCGAAGCCGGGATTGGCAAGAATCATGCCCTGACAGGCGGCGTCCGAATGGCGGTCGGCGACCCTGCCCCGAGCCTGCGAACGGGCCGCGCCGCGGCGATCTTCGACGGCCCGGAAGCGGGAGCGGCCCGGCCGCCGCCGAACAGCGTCCGGCGCAGAGGCGAAGGGGCCGCCATCACAGGGGCAGGGCGGGCGCCTCGCGCGGGTCGAAGGGCTCGCCCACGCCCTCGGTCAGCAGCACCGGACCATCCTTCGTGATGGCCACCGTGTGCTCGTAATGCACGCTGGGCCGTCCGTCGGCCGTCACCGCGGTCCACTTGTCATGCAGAATTCGGACATCCGGTTTGCCGGCGTTGACCATCGGTTCGATGGCCAGCACGAGCCCCGGATTCAGCGAGAAGTCCGGAAGATTCATCGACGCGTCGAAGAAGTTGGGGACCTGCGGCTCCTCGTGCATCTCCCGGCCGATGCCGTGTCCGACGAACCGGCGGACGAGGCTGACGCCCAGCTTCTTCGCGTCCCGCATCATTTCGGTCGCCACCTGCGACCACAGTTGTTTCTGACCGCAGAGATGCGCGGCGCGATGCAGCAGATGCCGACCGGCCGCCATGAGCTTGCGTTTCTCGTCGTCGACCTCGCCGACGGCGTACGTCCATGCCGCGTCGCCGCACCAGCCATTCAGCCGGACGCCGACGTCCAGGCTGACGATGTCCCCCTCCTTGAGGGTCCAGGCGCCGGGAACGCCGTGGACGATCTGCTGATTCACGCTGATGCAGGTCGATGCCGGAAACGGAACCGGTCCGGGGAAGCCCTTGAACAGCGGAGTGGCCCCCTGGCGGGCGAGAAAGGCGTCAATGGCGGAGTCGATGTCGCCGGTGACGGTCCCCGGCCGGATCATTTCGCGCGCGATGGCATGAGATTCGGCGACAAGCCGTCCGGCTTCGCGCATCAGCCCGAGTTCGCGGGCGCTTTTGAGCGTAATCACTCGGCAGGTGGTCCTGAGACCGGGAGCGGGGAAACACAGACCCGGCCGCTGGGGGGCGACCGGGTCGGGACAATCAGCGGATCTCGGCGGCCGGGCCGGTCACGATTCGGCTTCGAGCAGGCCGGGCTTGTTCCGCATCACCAGGTGGCTGTCGATCTTCTGCACCAGGTCCAGCGCCACCGATACGACGATCAGCAGGCCGGTGCCGCCGTAGAAGCTGGCGATCATGAACGGGATGTTCATGCTGGCCGCGAGGACGGTGGGAATCACGGCGATCAGGGCCAGGAAGGCCGCTCCGACGTAGGTGATCCGCGACATGACGTGGTCCAGATAGTCGGCCGTCCGGGCGCCGGGGCGATAACCGGGGACGAAGCTGCCGTAGTCCTTGAGGTTGTTGGCGATGTCCTTCGGGTTGAACGTGATGCCCGTCCAGAAGTAGCAGAAGAAGAAGATCAGCGCGATGTAACACAGGTTGTAGATGTAGCCCCGGTCGGAGTTGCTGAACATGCCCGACAGGTAGCTCCACAACTGGACGTTCGGGAACGCCGAATTCAGCCAGTTGAACATGAACATCGGGAACATCAGCAGGCTGGACGCGAAGATGATCGGCATGACGCCGGAGGCGTTGAGCCGCATCGGCAGGAACGAACGCTGCCCGCCCAGGACGCGCCGGCCGCGGACGTGCTTGGCGCTCTGAATCGGAATTCGCCGCGTCGCCTGGGTGATGGCGATGACCCCCAGAATCACGCAGACGAACAGCGTGCCCAGGAGCAGCAGCCGGTCGATGCCCGCCTCCGAACCGAGGCTGAAGTCGGGCGTGGCCGTCTTGAACGCGGGCTTCAGCAACTGCATGCCGGCCGCGGGCATCTGGGCGACGATGCCGGCCATGATCAGCAGGCTGATGCCGTTGCCGATGCCGTACTCGTCGATCTGCTCGCCCAGCCACATCAGGAAGATCGTGCCGGCGGTCATCGTCAGCGACGCGCCGAGAATGTTCCAGAACGAGTCGAATCCGCTGAGGAAGATGTTCGGCGCCAAAGTTCGCGGCAGCATCGTCACCCAGAAATAGCTCTGGATGAGGCAGAGCACGACGGTCGCATACCGCGTGTATTCATTGATTTTCTTGCGGCCCGCCTCGCCTTCCTTCTGGAGCGCCTCCAGGGGGGGATAGACGGTCGCCAGAAGCTGGAAGATGATGGATGCCGAAATGTACGGCATGATGCCCAGACCGAAGATCGTGGCGTTCCCCAGCTGCGAGGCGGAAAACAGCGCCACCACCTGCATGATCTGGCCCAGCGATCCCTGCGACATCCGCTTCATCGCTTCGCCGAACACCTCCTGATCGATGATCGGGAGCGGAATTGCGAAGCCCATGCGGTAGACGGCCAGCAGAATCATCGTGAGGATGATCTTCTGCCGGAGTTCGGGGATCCGGAAAATCGTGACCAGTTTCGAAAACATTCGCCGCGGGTCCTCTGGAAATCGTGAATCGCGAGATTATGAAAGCCGCGGCGCGATGGAGCAAGAGCATCAGGGGGCGAATCAGCAGGGGGCGGCCGAGTTCGCCCGCCGCCTGCAACGCCAGTGGATTTCAATGGTTGCGCGGGCTGCGGACCTCCAGCCGACTTCCCGGGACGTTCCCCTGAACCCACAATTCCCGCGCGCGGTCCTGCCCCCTGTTGCGGCGCGCCGCGGCGCGGTCCCGTTCCATCCCCGTCCGATCCCCGGTCGCCCGCGCGCGGCCGATGACCTTCAAGCAACGGTCTCATGGCACTTCCCACTGGGTTTCTCGCCGGCGGCGTCGCCTGCGGCATCAAGTCCGACCCGACAACCCCGGACCTGGCCCTGTTCGCTTCCGATCGCCCCGCCACTTCGGCGGGCGTCTTCACCACGAATCGCGTCGTCGGCGCCCCGGTGAAAGTCAGCCGGGAACGCATCGGACGCACGGGCGCGCGGGCCGTCCTTATCAATTCGGGCAATTCGAATGCCTGCACCGGCGAGCGCGGCATCAAGGACGCCTTGTGGATGACGGCGGAAGTCGCCGCCCGGCTGGGCTGCGTGCCGCAGGATGTCCTCATTTGTTCGACGGGCGTCATCGGCCGGTTCCTGCCGACGGATCGGATCGCGACGGGCATCGGCCCGGTCGTCGATTCGCTCGTTGCGACGGAGGTCGGGTTCCTCGCGGCGGCCCGGGCCATGATGACGACCGACACCGTCCCCAAGCAGGCCTCGCAGACGGTGTCGCTGGGCGGCCGGCCCGTGACGATCGCCGGGGCCTGCAAGGGAGCGGCGATGATCGCCCCCAACATGGCCACGATGCTGGGCGTCCTGATGACGGACGTTCGCCTGGCCCCCCGTGACGCCCAGTCGCTGCTGGCCGCGGCCGTCGAGGACACGTTCAACAGCATCAGCGTCGACCAGCACCAAAGCACCAGCGACACGGTGCTGCTGCTTGCGAACGGCGCATCAGGCGTGGAACTGACGGGCGAGTCGCGCGAGACGTTCCAGGGGGCGCTGACGGACGTCTGCCGGGAGCTGGCGACGCACATCATTCGGGACGCGGAGGGGGCCTCGCATTTCGTGACAATCGACGTCGTCGGCTGCCGGGATCGCTGCGAGGCGCGGCGGATGGCGCGGTCGGTCGCTGATTCGCCGCTGGTCAAGACGGCCATCGCGGGGAACGATCCGAACTGGGGGCGGATCGTCTCGGCGGCCGGCTACGCAGGGGTTCCGTTCGAAGAGCGGGAATGCTCGCTGTCGATCAACGACATCGAGGTGTACCGCAGCGGCGCACCGACCGACTTCCAAGAAAACGCCGTCTCCGCGGCCATGCGGACAGGGGAGGTGCGGCTGACGCTGACCTTCACGCACGGTTCCGCGGCGGCCCGGTTCTGGACGTGCGACCTGACGGCCGAGTACGTCCGGCTGAACGCGGACTACACGACATAGGCCGGGCGAGTCTTCGGCTGGATCAGCCCCGCCTTGGTTGCGAACCGGCGTCCGTCGGGCGATTCTGCAGCCCGGTTTGATTTCCCCTGCGCCCCGCGACCGGCCGATCGCCGATGCCCTCCGACCTCCCGCAGCTCCCGCGCCGTCCGCGCGTCATCGGCCTCGGCGAGGCCGTGTGGGACATCTTCCCCGACTCCCGACGCGCCGGCGGAGCGCCGGGAAACGTCGCCTATCACGTCCAGCAACTGGGCGCGATCGCGCAGCTCGCCACGCGATTCGGAGCGGACGAAGACGGCCGCGCGCTGGCCGCCCATCTCGCCGGCGAGGGTCTGGACCTGAGCCTGGTCCAGTACGACCCCGAGCTGCCGACCGGACAGGTGACCGTGCACCTCGAGGACGCCGCGCATCCGCACTATACGATCCATCAACCCGCGGCCTGGGACCGCCTGCAGCCCGAGCCGGCGCTGCTCAAGGCGGCCGCCGAGGCGGATGCGGTCTGCTTTGGCACGCTCGCGCAGCGCTCCCCGGAATCCCGGGAGACGATCCGGCAGGTGCTCGAGGCGACGTCCGACCGCTGCCTGCTGGTGTACGACGTCAATCTCCGCCAGCACTATTACAGCCGGGAGATCATCGAGGACTCGCTGGCCATCACGAGCATCGCGAAGATCAATCACGAAGAGGTGGCGATCGTGGCGCCGCTGCTGGAGCTGCCGACGGACGAGCGCGAGTTCGCCGAGGCGGCGGTGGACGAGTACATGCTGGACGCCGTGTGCATCACGCGGGCGGCGGAGGGCTGCCTGGTCGTCAGCGGCGACGCGGACTACGAGATCCCTGGCGAACGGGTGACGGTGGCGGACACGGTCGGATCGGGCGACGCGTTCACGGCGGCGCTGATTGTCTCGCTGTGCCTGGACTGGCCGCTGGAGCAGGCGGCGCGGTTCGCGAACCAGGTGGGCGCGGTGGTGGCGACGAAAGTCGGCGCGACGCCCCGGGTCGCGGCGGACTACTCGCGGCTGTGGGACGCATTCTCTCCGCGGTCGTGACCGCGGCCCATCGCCCCGGCGCGTCTCAAAACCCGCGAAAGCTGAGGGGCGATTCAGATTCAAACGGCCTGGGGCCTCGATTTCCGGCGAACCGGCGCCACGGAACCTCCCCGTGCGGAGTTCGCGTTGACTCCGCCCGGCGGATCGCTTCTCTTCTTGGGCCAGTCCGGTCCTTTCTGGAGCGACATGCATGAGCGCCGTCGATGACGCACAGCGGTACTTCGATCTTGCCGCGGAGACCATGGGCCTCTCGCAGAACATGCGGATCCTGCTGACGACTCCGCTCCGGGAGGTCCGCGTCCAGGTGGCCGTCGAAATGGACGACGGCCAGGTGCACACGTACATCGGCTACCGGATTCAGCACGACAAGGCGCGCGGCCCGATGAAAGGGGGCCTGCGGTATCACCCCGAAGTCGACTCCGGCGAAGTGCTGGCGCTCGCGTCGCTGATGACCTGGAAGACGGCCGTCGTGAACCTGCCCTACGGCGGCGCCAAAGGGGGCATCTCCGTCGACCCCAAGCAGCTCAGCCCGGGCGAACTTGAACGCATCACGCGGAAGTTTGTCGACGAGATCCAGGACGTCATCGGGCCGGATAAGGACATCCCGGCCCCTGACATGGGCACCAACGCCCAGGTCATGGCCTGGATCATGAACCAGTACGAGAAGTACCACGGGTTCAGCCCGGCCTGCGTGACGGGCAAGCCGGTCGAACTGCACGGCGCTGAAGGGCGCGAGGAGGCCACCGGCCGCGGCGTGGCGATCATCACCCGGGCGCTGGCGGAGAAGCTGCAGCGGCCCCTCGCCGGCTCGACGGTGGCGATCCAGGGCTTCGGCAACGTCGGCAGCCACGCCGCGAAGATCCTGCAGGAAATGGGGGCCCGGATCGTCGCGGTCAGCGACGCGCATGGCGCTACGCAGAACCGCGACGGCCTGGACATTGCATCGCTGCTGTCGCATCAGGCCGCGACGGGGGGCGTGTCGGGCTTCTCGCACGGGGACAAACTGACGAACGCGGAGCTGCTGGCGCTGGACGTCGACATCCTGATTCCCGCCGCGCTGGGGGGCGTCATCACTCACGAGAACGCGAAGGACATCCGGGCCCGCTGCATCGTCGAGGCCGCGAACGGGCCGACGACCCCCGAGGCCGATGAAGAGCTGGCCCGCCGGGAGATCGTCGTTGTCCCGGACATTCTCGCCAACGCGGGGGGCGTCACTGTCAGCTACTTCGAGTGGGTCCAGAACCGCCAGTACTTCAAGTGGCAACTGCAGCAGGTCCGGCAGCAGCTGGAGCAGGTGATGACCGAGGGCTTTCAGCGGGTCTGGAGCGTCGCCGAGGAGAAGAAGGTGTCGCTGCGAACGGCCGCCTACGTGCTGGGCATCGGGCGCGTCGGACGGGCGACAGTCGTCGGCGGCATCTGAGCGAAGCGTGGCCCCGGAGTCAGCGGGTCGCGTCGATGAACTCGCGCATCGACGCGATGAGCCGGTCGCCGGCATCATCGAAGATGTAGTGTCCCGCATCCGCGAACTCAGCGGTCCGCGCCTTCGGGAACCTCTCCCGCCATTCCCGCAGAAATGCCGGAGTGAAGCACCAGTCCCGCATCCCCCAGGGGAGCAGCATCGGTCGGTCGACGAACTGCACGAGGCCAACTTCCACTTCCGCCAGCGTCTCGTAACTGCGATGCGCCGGGCTCAGGGGGATGTCCCGCACAAACTCGTGCACGGCGATGCGATGGGCCCAGGAATCGTAGGGGGCGAGATAGCCCGCCCGCGCCGCCGGAGACAGCGGCCGCTCGACCGCCATGGTCAGCGCCGCCCGGCTGAATCCGTTCAGCCCCCGGACGGCGAGCGCGCCGAACCCCGGAATCCGGCAGACCGCGATTCGCAGCGGGATTCGCCGCGACCGGAACGCCGCCGTGTTCATCAGGATGAAGCGACCGAATCGGTCTGGACGGGCGACCGCGGCCCCCATGCCGATGCAGCCGCCCCAGTCGTGGGCGACCAGCGTGATGTTCTCCAGCCCCAGCCCGTCGACGAACCGGGTCAGGTTCTCGACATGCCGTGCCAGCCGGTATTCGTAGTCCCGCGGCTTGTCCGACCGGCCGCAGCCGATGTGATCAACGGCGATCACGCGATGGCTGTCCCGGAAAGCCGAGATGACGCCGCGCCAGGCGAACGACCAGGTCGGGTTGCCGTGGACGCACAGCAGGACCGGCCCCTGTCCTTCGTCGACGTAGCTGTAACGATGCCCGTCGAGGTCGAAGAACCGTGGCGTGAATGGGAACTCGGATTTCCAGTCGGCGTGAGACACGGGCGGAGTGTAGCGGACGTCAGCGAATGTCCAGCCTGAGTCGAGAGCCCGCGGGGCGCCCCGGGGCAGGGCGCTGAAGCTGTCGCAACAGTCCCCCAAGCAAACGCTCTTGACCGTGCGGGCGGACTTGGCGGAAAGTTCCGCCCCGCAATCCGGATTTCTCCTCCCATGCTGTCCGCCGCTCTCCGCCGCCTGTCGATCGCGCTGGCGAGTCCGACCGGGCGGGCGCTGGCCCTGACGGGCCTGGTGACCGTGTGCGGCAAGTTCATCGGCCTGGGGCGGGAGCTGCTCGTGGCGTCGCGCTACGGCGCCGCGCCGGTGCTCGACGCCTATCTGGTCGCGCTGTCGATCCCGACATTGATTTACAGCTCGCTGGCCGGAGCGCTGGGGGCGGCCCTGATCCCGCAGCTGCTGGTGATTCGACGCACCGAGGGGCCAGCGGCCGAGATCGCCGCGCAGCAGCGCGCGATGGGGTGGGGGATTCTGCTGCTGGCGGCCGGCGGATTCGCCGGGGCGGCGGCGGGGCCTTGGCTGCTGGATGGGTTGTCGCCCGGGTTCGACGAATCGACGCGGGCGCTGACGCTGAGGCTGCTGTGGATGTCGTCGCCGTACACGGTGATCGCCGGGGTGGCGCACCTGTGGGGCCTCTTGTCGAACACCGAGGGGCGGTTCGGACTGGTGGCCGCGGGTCCGGCCGTGTTGTCATTGACAGCGATCGGGGCGCTGCTCGTCGATCAAGGGCCGCTCATCGCGCGTCCGCTGGTGGTGGGCGTGATGCTGGGCTCGCTGCTGGAGCTGGTCATCAACCTGGTGCAGTTGTCGCGAACGCGGTATCGGGCGCTGCCGCGGTGGGCCCGGCCCGGCGCGCTGGAATGGCAGCTTGCGGGACGGCTGTGGCCGGCTTTTCTGGCGACGCTGATGTACGCGGGCATCCAGCTCGTGGACCGGGCGATGGCGTCGCTGCTGGGGCCGGGCGTCGTCTCCGAGATGAATTACGGCAACCGGTTTGTGGCGATGGTCATGAGCCTCGTCATGTTGACGGTGCTGCGAGTCGCCTTTCCGCACCTGTCGCGTCTGGCGGCGGCCGAGCAGCCGGGAGAGTTCGGGCGCTGGCTGAAGCGGTACGGTTTGATTCTGGCGGCGGTGGCGATGCCGTTTACGATCGGGCTGTGCGCCGGCTCGTTTGAAATCGTGCGACTGACGTTCGAGCGGGGCCGGCTGACGTCCGAAGTCGCCGAGCGCGTGGCGCTGATCCAGGGGCTGTGCGCCGTGCAACTCCCGTTCTTTCTGTTGAGCACGCTGCTGGCGCGGGCCGGTCAGGCGCTGCAGATGAACCGCGTGGTGCTGGCGATGTCGGCGGGCACGCTGGCAGCGAACTCGCTGTTGAACGTGTGGCTGATGGGTCCGCTGGGCGCGCCGGGCATCGCGCTGGCCACCGCCGCCGCGTACCTGCTGGGGACGCTTGGCCTGGGCGCCGTGGTGGCGGTCGAGTTGCGGACGCGCCGGCGTCGGGCGGAGGCCGCCGATGCGTCCGACGCTTCGCAGGCGTCGCGCCGCGCGGCCTGACAATTTCTACAAGCCCCGGAAACGGCGAAGGCCCGGCATTGGAATCCTTCCCATGCCGAGCCGTATTTCGCCGGACCGCCTGCACTCTCAGAAGCCGAGTCGCTCGATGGACTGATTCGCGAACTGCGGGATCTGTCCGGACGGGATGCAGAACACCTTGGGGTCGTCGATGATCCAGGGCGTGGACCACGAGTTCCCGTCATCCGCCGAACAGACGTTGAAGAAGATCGTGTTGAACGTTGTGCCGCGGATGTTGTACGGCAGCGTGGAGGTCAGGTAATCCCGCTCCGTCAGGTCGCGAACCCCCTGGCAGGCGTAATAGTGGCAGCGGGCGTCGGGCGTCACCGACATGCCGAATGTCCACCAGCCGGTCTGCATCAGCCGCGGGCCGGGAACCTCGTGACCCATCTCGTTGGCGCGGATCAGCAGCATCGCGTGGTCGGTTCCGACCTTGTTATGCGGCGAGGACTTCGGCACGAATTCGAGGAAGAAGCCCGGGTAGTAGGGCTCCATCTCGACGACCTTTTCCTTCGCGTTGCGGTTGAACAGACGTTTGACGGACTTCGCCGGCTTCTCCTTTTCCATCGGACCGGTCAGCCCGGCACGGATGCCGAACGACACGCCGGCGCGCTGTTCCCATTCATTCCACTCGGGCAGAAACACCCGCACGACGAAGCTGGGGGACTGGGCGACGGACACCGGCCGGGCGGCGAGGATGAAGTCGTCCTGGGCCTGTTTGAAGCCCGGGCGTCCGGGAATGCCGCTGTCGCGGGTCCGCAGGTACAGGGCGCCCTTGCTGCCGGCCAGCCCGCCGGGGGGCGTCTCAACGCGTCGAACGACGTCCGGAGCGCCGCGTTTGGGGCTTTCCAGCCACATGTTGTTGTTGGACTGGCCGAGCGGATAACGGATCTGCTCGTCCTCTTCCTTGCTGCTCTTGGGAAAATTGAAGTTGTAGCTCCAGTTCTCCTGCTCGAGGTCGTCGGTGTTGACGAGCTTGCCTGTGCCCGGCACGAACTGTGCGTGCCCCATGCTGATCGGCCCGGCGATCAGCACCACCTGCGCGACGCTGGCGAACGCCGCGTGGCGCAACAGAAGAGATCGCAGCATGTCACTCACCATCCGTGGCGAAGATTGTCCGGGCGCGGTCCGTGCGCCCCGTCCAGTCCACCTTCCGAGGCGCAGCGCGCGCTCCTCCGAAGGACGTGTCCAGTCCATGCTATCGGACAGGCCGCTAGAGAAGTCCTGTCCGGTGCGGCACGCGCCGCCCCCCCGCGCAAGGCCTGCACCAGACGCGCCGATCAGGCAAACCTGACGGGCCGCGTCTGGACGGCCGCGCGCCCCCGAAACTCAGCGCCCCCGGGGCTTCGACGGTCGCACCGGCCGATTCTGCTGCTTCTTCTTCTGCAGATGCGGGAACTTGCCGGCCGGCTTCCGCACCATGGTTCCTCGCTGCCCCATCGCCTGTCTCCGATGCGCGTCTTGAATGGCCGCCCCTGCGGGCGAGCCTGCTGGGAACTCGCGAGAACGGTCGAATTCTCCGCTCCTCGCGAGTGCCCCGCGCCGACTTCAAGGTTATCATCAGGTTCGCCTGATGCATCGTCCATCCGGAACTTCGTTCCCGGGAGCCAGCGCGCGATGACCGACGACGCCCCGTCCCCCTTCGCAGCCACCCGCCGGGAGGCCCTTCTGCGCGGAGGCGGAGGCTTTGGCGCCATTGTTCTGTCGGCGCTGCTCCGCGACGCCCCGCTCCGGGCGGACGCCGCCGCCCCGCCGCTTCACACGCCGCGGCAGCTCCCGGCCCTCGCCAAACGCGTCATCTTCCTGTTCATGGAGGGCGGCCCCAGCCATCTCGATTCCTTCGACCCCAAGCCCGAGCTCAACCGCCTCGCCGGCCAGCCGCTGCCTCCCGGCTACAAACGCGTCATCACCGCGATGGGCGAGATCGAATCGCCCCTGCTGGCCTCGAAACGCCGCTGGCGGCAGCACGGGGAATCCGGCCTGTGGGTCTCCGACTGGCTCCCCTGGACGGCCGCCCGCGCCGACGACCTGGCCGTCATCCGCTCCTGCTGGACGAACGGCATCAACCATTCGGGCGGCGTCTGCCAGATGAACACCGGCTCGCCGCTCGCCGGCCGGCCCTCGCTGGGCGCCTGGGTCAGCTACGGGCTGGGCACGGAGAACCAGAACCTGCCGGCCTTCGTGGTCATGACGGACTCGAAGGATTCAGTGATCAACGGGCCCCGGAACTGGGGGGCGGGCTTCATGCCGGCCGCGCATCAGGGAACGAAACTGGAACTCGGCGATGAGCCGATCCGCTGGCTGAACCCCGCGCCCGACGTCACTCCTCCGCGGCAGCAGGCCCGGCTGAAGCTGCTGCATGACATCAACCGCGAGCACGCGGACGCCCGCCCCCAGCAGACGGAACTCGATGCGCGGATTCGGGCGTACGAACTCGCCTTCCGCATGCAGGCGCACGCCCCCGAAGCCATTGAGCTGGGCGGGGAAACGGCCGAGACGCAAAAGCTTTACGGACTCGACAATCCTGTCACGGCGCCGTTCGGACGCAACTGCCTGCTGGCGCGGCGGCTTGTCGAGCGCGGCGTCCGATTCGTGCAGTTATATTCCGGGTCGGGCAGCAAATGGGACGCGCACGCCGGGATCGAGAAGAATCATGCCGCGCGATTCGCCGAAACGGATCAGCCCGTAGCCGCGCTGCTGACGGACCTGAAGCGGCGGGGCCTGCTGGACGACACGCTGGTCATCTGGGGCGGGGAATTCGGCCGGACGCCGATGTCCGAGAAGGGGGACGGGCGCGACCACAATCCGGCCGGCTTCACGATGTGGCTGGCCGGCGGCGGGGTTCGCGGCGGGCAGGTGATCGGCGCGACGGACGACCTCGGGTTCCATGCCGTCGAGGACCGCCTGCACGTGCACGACCTGCACGCGACGATTCTGTATCTGTTGGGGATCGACCACAGCCAACTGGTGTTCCGCGCCAACGGGCGGCCCGAACGGCCGACGCTGAACGAGGGGGAGGCCTACACGCGGATCACGGGGAAGGCCGTCGGCTGAAAGGGCGGGCTCCCGCGGTGAGAGGCGATTTGCGATTCGGCAGCCGTTTGGAGGGATCGCAGGCTGGCCGGCAGCCATGCGGACCGGTCAAAATCGCGCCCACGACTGCAGCCAGTCGGGCGTACACACCCATGCCGATCCACGCCGTCGCGAATTGTTCACGAGCGTCCACGATGCCCGATCCAGCTGCTTTTCGAACCCGCGCCTCTCGGGGTTTCACACTGATCGAGATGCTGGTGGTGATCGCCATCATCGCGATTCTGATCGCGCTGCTGCTGCCCGCGGTGCAGCAGGCGCGGGAGGCGGCCCGCCGCAACCAGTGCAAGTCGAACCTGATGCAGATCGGGCTGGCCCTGCAGGGCTACTACGACTCGTTCGCGCGTCTGCCGGCCGGAACGATCAACGCCCGCGGACCGGTGTACAACCACCCTTCGGGGTTTCACCACAGCTGGGTGGCGGCAATCCTGCCGCACCTGGATCAGATTCCCGTGTTCGCCGCCATCGACCAGTCGGAATCGTCCTATGCGGAGGTCAATGGCCGCGCCGCGCGCGTCGTCATTCCCCTGCTGCTGTGTCCATCGCATGTCGGTGCGCGCACGTCCGGCGCCCCGCCCATGGACGGCGCCGGACTCTCGAATTACGCCGGCGCGCACCATCCCGATGCCGCCCCGATTCAGGCGACGAACCACGGCACGTTTTACCTGAACAGCTTCTTGAGTTTCGATGAGATCGCCGACGGACAGTCGCACACGATCGGCGTCGGCGAGCAGCTCCGCGACCCGATCGACCTGGGCTGGATCTCCGGGACGCGCGCCACGCTCCGCAATGGCGGGACACGGATCAACGACACGCCGATGCGCCGCCCGTACGCGAATGATCCGGGCACGGAAACGTCGCCCCCTCAACTCGACGAACAGGGACGCTACACGGACGTGTATCCGATCGACCAAAGCAGACAGGCGGCCACGTATGGGGCCCTGGTGGAATCGGACGAGAACGACGGGGATGAGGACGGGGGAGCCGTCATGCCCCGCCCGCCCGCTCCCCCGCTGCCTGAAAACCCGCTTCTGAATCCCGGCGGATTCGGCAGCCAGCACGTGGGCGGCGCGCAGTTCCTGATGCTCGACGGCAGCGTCCGGTTCATTAGTGAGAACGTCGACAGGAAGGTGTTCCACAACCTGATTGACCGGGCGGACGGCAGCCTCGGCCTGCCTTACTGAACGGCGGTTATCGGGCTGGGCCGCTGGCGAAATGGCATCGCGGTCGGCCGGCTGTTTACGGGGCGGCGCGGCGGACGCACGAGCGAACAGCGCTGCTGGACTCGCGGCCGGCGGACGCCTAGAGTCGGTCGACTCTCCATCGATCGACGACGGCGCGACCTTATGCAGACTCTGCCCCCCGACAGTCTCTCCCGCCAGATGCGCTGGCGCTACGCCTGCAAGAAATTCGATTCCGAGCGCGTCATCGCCGCGGACGTCTGGAGCGCGCTCGAAGACGCGCTCGTCATGACGCCCTCCAGCTTCGGCCTGCAGCCCTGGAAGTTCCTGGTCATCACGTCGCCGGACGTGAAGCAGCAGCTCGTGCCGATCTCGTG
Organism: Planctomyces sp.; assembly: GCA_019636235.1. Lineage (GTDB taxonomy): Bacteria > Planctomycetota > Planctomycetia > Planctomycetales > Planctomycetaceae > Caulifigura. The sequence goes on along the minus strand of JAHBXW010000008.1, from coordinate 85,217 downwards.
GGGCCAGTCGCAGGTCCGCGACGCGTCGCATGTCGTCGTATTCGCCATCCGTCGATCCGTCGGCGCGGACGACGTCGATCGCTACGTCCGCAGGATCAGTGAGGTTCGCGGCGTGCCGGTGGAATCCCTCGGCGGATTTCGCGGCGTGATGCTGAACTTCCTGGCGAACCCCGCGGTCAACCTGGACGACTGGGCGGCTCGGCAGGTGTACATCGCGCTGGGCACATTCATGACGGCCGCCGCGGCGCTGGGCGTCGACACCTGCCCGCTGGAAGGCATCCAGCCGGCCAAGTACGACGAGCTGCTGCAACTGCCGCAGTCCGGCCACATGACGATCGTGGCCTGCGCGGCTGGTTACCGCGCCGCCGACGACAAGCATGCGGCGCTGCCCAAGGTGCGGTTCCCCGCGGAAGAGATGATCGCGCGGATCTGATCGCGGCCCGGGCGCGCGGCGGTCAGGCGCTGGCCGCCGAAGATTCGCCGGCCGCCGACTGCTCAACCGCGTTCAACAGCTGCTCGCGCCGGAATGGCTTGAAGATGGCGAACTTCATGCCCATCTGACGTCCGCGGACCAGCGAGTGCGATGCGTCGTAGCCGAACCCCGCCATCAGGATGATGGGCGTCGGAACGCCCAACTCGCGGATGCGGGCGAACAACTGTGACCCCGTCATGTCCGGCAGCCGGATGTCGATCACCATCACGTCGTAGCGGAACGACTGCAGCATCTGCAGCGCTTCATCGCCCGACCGGGCCGTCTCGACGACCGTGCCGAACGGGCCCAGCAGTTCGTGCCCGGCCTGCCGGTTCGACGCCTCGGAATCGACGATCAGCACGCGTTTGCCGTCCAGCCCGGCGCGGCGATCCTCGGGTCCGGGGACGGCCGGCGTTTCCGCCGCGCCCGAGGTATGGATCGAACGGCACACGCTGCGCACCTGCGCGACCATGCCGCGAATCCGTTCCGCCGCTTCCGGCGTCGTGCTCGCCTGCGACAGCAGCCAGGCCGCGTCGTTCACGATCGTGTCCGTCGGGCAGGCGACATCCGCCAGCAGTTGCTGGGCGCTTTCCGCCGCCGTCGACGCCTTCTCCGCCGCCAGCAGGTCCAGCGTGTTCAGGGCGACGGCCACTTCGCGGCAGAACAGCTCCAGGAACTGCAGGTCGTCCTGCGAGAACGCGCCGGGACGAGGGCTTTCGACGTTGAACGTCCCCAGGATCTCGTCGTGCAGAATCAGCGGCACCGTCAGCGAACTCTTGGTGCCGAAGGCGCCCGGAAGAAACAGGCGGTCCCGCGTGATGTCCTCGCACAGGTAGCTGCGGCCGGTCGCCGCCACGAAGCCCGTCACGCCGTTCCCCTCGGCGCTGGCGAACAGCACGCGCTTCTGGGCTTCCGGCTGCATTCCGACCGACAACAGCGCCTTGAGTTCCAGCGTCTCCCGGTTCAGGAGCCGGACTTCCACCGTTTCGAACTCGAGCAGATCCTGCGTGAACTGCAGAATCTTCGACTTCAGCAGCTCGACCCGGTCCTCCTCGGACAGATCGCTGATCTCCTGCGGCTGCAGATCGCCAAGCTCCAACCCGGCCTGGTAGATGGCCGACAGCTTCTGCCGTTGCAGCATTTCCTTGCTGCGGTCCCGGACGACGACCAGCAAGTAATCGGGCAGCTCGCCGTCAGCGTCGCCGATGGGGCTGGCGTCGAGCTCGAGGAATGTCTTGTCGCCGAGCTTGAACGTCGTGATGACTGGCTGCCCGAGCGCGAGAGCGGTATGGATCGGCGCGAAGTCGGGGCCGATGATTTCGGGATTATTGAATGCGCTGAAGAACTCTTCGCCGACGAGCGGTCCGGCGGCCCCGGCGAGCTGGCCCATCCGGGCGTTATGCCAGACGATCCGGCCCTCGATGTCGAGCAGCGCGACGCCGTCGGGCAGCTTGGCGAGGACTCCGCCGATTTCGAGCAGGAATCCGGCCGGCGCCATGTCTTTGGACAGGACGCACACGCCGCGGAACTTCTCCCCTCGCAGACGCCGCAAGGCGTCCGAGACGTCGTCCGCGACGACGAGTTCGCAGTGCGGCTCCAACTCCCCGATCAGGGGCTCGAGAGCCTCCTCAACGGCGCCCAGAACCAGCACCCGGGGACGAGCACTCACCGCCTGTGTCATAACAAGCCGCGACCCAGCCGCGCCATGAAGGCGACCTCCCGTCCAACTGCCGTCCCGTCATTCAGCCCCGTCCCGGGGCTGCCGGCCGCGAATGACGAAACTGCAGGTTGTCCGTCCGGTCTAACAAAGGTTGTTCGTCTGCAAGTCTAGTCGAGCAATGATCGGCGAACCAGTCCGATTCGGACGCGTCGCTTTCGATTCGTCCGGGCGCCTCGATCGGCACGAGTTCCCGGCGCGGCATGCGGCGGGTCCAGCGGCGGCCGGGGTCAATCGAGGTCGGACACGGCCAATTCCTCGACCGAGAACGGATGCCGGAAGATCCAGGCCCCGGGCCCCGCCACAGTCCCGTCCGGATTCACCGCGTACAGCCAGCCGTGCAGTTCGAGGTTCGGCCGATCCCGGTTCACAATCAGCGACTCGATGGTCAGGATTGTGGAGAACTGCAGGAACTGGGCCCCCTCCGGAGGCGGCAGGGGCGTCATGTCCACCATTCGGCCGCGGCGAGCGAGGCGCACCCGGGGAGCCGCATTGGCCGGCCCCGGGACCTGGTGAATCGTCTCCAGAACATCCACATTCTCAGCCCCGTACTTCGAATCCGAAACGATGTACAGGTACAGCGCGCGGGACTGCCCCAGGTCCAAGCCGTCTCGCGGCTCGAAACGGACCCTGAGTGCGAATGCGTCACGCGGCCCGAGGGTCGTCGGCAACTCTCCGTCGTTGGCCCGAATCTCGAGGTTGGCGACCGCATCCGGCTGGTAGTGCTGCTCGATATCGGGCGGCCACATCGTCCACATCACAGCGGCGACGGCAAACCCGCACGAAACTAAAGATGCCCACACGAACCGCTGATTCATCCCGACGCTCGCCTAGTCCAGCGACACGACCTCGTTCCCGGCCCGCGTGCTGATGGCCCGCCAGATTGCGAGGTCGATGGAGTCGAAGATCGGCCGCACCGCGCCGTCTGCCATCAGCACATTCACCGAGGGGCCATGCTCGCTCGTCGACGACACCAGCGACGAAGACTGGTCCGCCATCCGCAGCAGCGCCGGCCCTCCGTTCTGGCAGCCGATCCGATTCGGCGGCAGGATGTGATCGTAGCCCACGTTCATGAACGTTCCGGACGTCTTGTAGCGGAGCGGATAGGGCGTGGTCCGCGACGACTCGCAGGCCGCCATCATCCCGTCCTCGTCCGGCTGGCGGTCCTCCACATACCACAAGAACCGCCGTGGACTGGACAGCAGCGACTGTTCCGGGCTGCCCTCATTGAAGCCCGACACCAGCAGCCGCTCGGCATACGCGCACGTATTCGAGAGGCCGTCGGTGATGTCGGAGGCCTTCGTATCGCGAGGCCCGTGGTCGGCGAGATCCCGGATCGACTGCACCGCGAAGCCGTTCTTCTCGGCGAATCGGAACTTCGTGCCGTCGTTGATCAGGTAGCTGAAGTCGCCACCGCGGGCGACGGACGCCTGCGAATCCGCCGGGCAGACCCACACCGACTCCGAATTCTCGATCTGCGCGGAGAGCCGCAACTGATACGAGCCCGTCGTCGGAAACGCCTTGTGCGACTGCTCGTGGTTCTGCAGCGCCAGGCCAATCTGACGCAGGTTGTTGCGGCACTCCAGGTCCCGCACCCGGCTGCGGCTCACCTGAACTGCCGGGGCGACGATCGCCACGAGCGTCCCCAACACGCCCATCGTCACGACGACTTCGAGCAGAGTGAATCCCCTGCAGCGAACGCGCCGCTGATGCCCGCACGAAGTTGCGCCAGATGTTCTCATGCGCCTCGTGACCTCGATATCGCGGTCCCTCACGTCCCGCTGGCCCACCACTATTAGAACCCATCCCCTGACCATCGGGGAAGGCGGGAAAGGCGGGGGACGCAAAAAAAACTCTCAATCACTCCGCTTCGCTGATGCCCTGCGTGAACACCATGTCCGACACGATGCCATAATAGAGATCCGTGTACTCCTTGACCTTCCAGGGATACCACGTGCCGACATAGTGTTGATACGCGAAGATATCGAGCTTGTAATGCGTGAGATACGGGTTCGGCTGCACGAACTTCTGCATCGTGCCGCCCATGATGATCTCCTCGCGAGGCATTGGCGGAATGCCCTCGGCGTACGTGCGATACGTATACGCCATGTAGTCCTTCCCGGACATGTACGTGAAGGAAACCTTGATCGTGGCGGCCGCCATCGCCGTCACTGCAGACAGTGCCAAGATCCCGGCCAGCAGCGTCATCCTGAACCGCATAGCGCCCCTCCCATCAGGAGTTTCGAAAGACGTCCTCACAGGCGGCCACGATACCGGTTGTACTGAATGTGTCAAATGTGCAGACCGCGCAAACCGGGTAAACCCTTCATTCCTCACGACCCGCACTCAGAATCTTCTCGACCTCAACCGCCAGCAGTCGCTGGCCCGCGTTCGACAGATGAATGCCATCCAGCGTCGCGCCCGCCGCGCAGAAGATCCGCGACAAGCGACGCTTTGTGATCAGCAGCGCGCCATGCGCACGCGACTGACGACGCTGCGCGGCGCCATACGCATGAAACAACGGCGGCAGCGGCAGCTCGAACAGCACCAGCACGCGCTCCGGTCCGGAGGCCTTCGCCAGCAGGTCCGACAGATCCCGCTCAAACGCCGAGGCCGACGTCGTGCCGAGAATGTCGTTGCCGCCGATCAGCAGCACCACCAGCGCGGGGCCTCTCGGGATCCGCTCGACCTGCTGCAGCGCGCTCCGCGCCGTCGCGCCGACATGCGCGAGGTTCACGACGTTCAGGCCCTTGTCGGACAGCATCTGCGGCCACGCGACAGCGCGCGGGTCCGTATCCGCTGCGCTCAATGAGTCGCCGATGACGTAGATCGGCGCGTCCGAGAGGCCCGGGGACGCCGCCCCGCCTCTCGTCGGCCGCACCTCATCCACGGCGATCACGCCCGCCAGCGCCGCGTAAGCCGCCAAGCCGCCGCGGAGCCATGGCCCGCGATGGCCCCGCGTCCACAGGCAGGCTGCCAGCGGCCAGCACGCAGCCGCCAGTCCCAACGACTGCCACCCTGCGAGCGGCGTCGACGACAGGACGATCAGCACGACTCCGATCGCGGCGAGCCAACCAGCCGCCCGCCGCGTGACGACCCGGCTGCGGCCGCGCGGCGTCTGCACCAGCAGCTGCGCCACGAGTCCCAGCGCGAGTCCCGTGAACACGGCGTCGCCGGAGGCAAAGTGCATCGCCCAGGCATTCATCGCTGTCTCCGAAGGGCGGCGGACACAGTCGGGAAAGCCGGACCGCACTGCAAGTACGACGGGCGGTCCTGGCGGTGCGGGCGCGGCGCACAAAAAACGGCCGCCGACCCTTCGTCGACGACCGTTCAGATTCTGCAATGCCCCAGCGGCGATCAGTTCGCCTGCTGCATCTTGCGGGCCTGCTCGGCCGCCTCGTCGATGCCGCCCACGTACATGAAGGCCGACTCCGGCAGGTGATCCCACTTGCCGTCGCACAGCTCCTCGAAGCTGCGGATGGTCTCGTCGATCTTCGTGAACTTGCCGGACTTGCCGGTGAAGGCCTCGGCCACGAAGAACGGCTGCGACAGGAATCGCTCGATGCGGCGGGCGCGGCGGACGACGTTTTTGTCGTCCTCGCTGAGCTCGTCCACGCCCAGAATGGCGATGATGTCCTGCAATTCGCGATACCGCTGGAGAATCTGCTGCACGCGGCGGGCGACCGCGTAATGCCGTTCGCCGACGATCTGCGGATCCAGCACGCGGCTGGACGAGGCCAGGGGATCGATGGCGGGATAGATGCCCTTTTCCGCGATCTTCCGCTCGAGGTAGATGAACGCGTCGAGGTGGCTGAACGCGGTCGCCGGGGCCGGGTCGGTCGGGTCGTCGGCCGGCACGTACACGGCCTGGACGGAAGTGATGGCGCCGTTCCGCGTCGATGTGATGCGTTCCTGCAGCTGGCCCAGTTCGGTGCCCAGCGTGGGCTGGTAACCCACGGCGCTCGGCATCCGGCCCAGCAGCGCGGACACTTCGGAACCGGCTTGCGAGAACCGGAAGATGTTGTCGACGAACAGCAGCGTGTCGGCGCCGGTGGCGTCCCGGAACCATTCCGCCATCGTCAGGCCGGTCAGCGCCACGCGGAGCCGCGCGCCCGGCGGCTCGTTCATCTGGCCGAACACCATGCAGGTCTGTTCAATGACGGAACGCCCCGTGTTGCCGATCTCCGTGTGCTGCATTTCCAGCCACAGGTCGTTGCCTTCGCGCGTCCGCTCGCCGACGCCGGCGAACACCGAGTAGCCGCCGTGCTCGCGGGCAATACGGGCGATCAGTTCGGTGAGAATGACGGTCTTGCCCAGACCGGCCCCGCCGAACAGGCCCGCCTTGCCGCCGCGGACGAACGGCGTCAGCAGGTCCACGACCTTGATGCCCGTCTCGAACACTTCCGTCTTGGACGACAGGTCCTCGAGCTTCGGGGCGGCGCGGTGAATGGGCCAGCGCTCGGCGGCGTTCACCGGCCCGCGGCCGTCGATCGGATCACCCAGCAGGTTGAACACGCGGCCCAGCGTTTCCTTGCCGACCGGGACTGACACGGGAGCGCCGGTGTCGACGACCTCCATGCCGCGGACCATGCCGTCCGTCGAGCCCAGCGCCACGCAGCGGACGCGGCCGCCGCCGAGGTGCTGCTGGACTTCGCCGGTGACTTTCAGGTGGACGCCCTTGACGGTGGCATCGACCTGGATCGCATTGTAGATGTCGGGCAGCGCGTCCTCGGCGAATTCGACGTCGAACGTCGAGCCGATGATCTGCGTGACGCGGCCGGATTTGCTGGCTGTGGCTGTGGGCATGGTTTCAGGTCTCAGGACTGCCGCGGAGTCGCGGGCAATTCGCTCAAAGGTCTTTGCGGGTGGACTGCTCCGCCCTGGGGCGGCGTTTCGATTGGCGGCGGCGGCGATGCGATCGACGGCAGGCGTGGAAGCCCGTCATTCGAGGGCCGCTGCGCCTCCGATGATCTCCGAAAGTTCGCTGGTGATCTGCGTCTGCCGGGCGCGATTGTACTGCAGCGAGATGGCGCGGATCATTTCGTCGGCGTTCTCCGTCGCCGCCTTCATCGCCACCCGACGGAAAATCTGCTCGCTGACCGCCGCATCCAGGAAGCACTTGAACAGCCGCGCCTGGAAGGCCGCAGGCACGATCTCTTCCAGAATCTCCCGGGCCGACGGCAGGAACTCGTATTCCACTCCGACGGCCGTGCGGCCCCCCGACTCCTCGGACGCCAGATCGCCGATCGGCAGCAGCGTCTCCACCACCGCCGTCTGCCGGGCCGGGTTGATGAACCGCGTGTAAGCGACTTCCAGCTTCTGGATGCGGCCCGCCACGAAGTCCGCGATGTACCGGTTCGCCAGCAACTCGACTTCATCGAACCGCGGCTTGTCCTCGAAGTGCGAGTACGCGTGGGCGACCGGTCGCCCGTCGAACCGCATGAAGTTCAAGCCGCGCTTGCCCGAGACCTCCAGCGACAGCCGCTCGCCCGACGCCTGGGCCTCCCGGAGACGCTGAACCGCGAGGCGCAGCACGCCGGAGTTGTAACCCCCGCACAGCCCGCGGTTCGACGTCAGGACCAGCAGCACGCTGTCCTCGATCTTCTCGGGCTGCTTGAGCAGCGGGTGCGTGAAGCTCAGGTTGGCCTGCGACAGGTCGGCGACGATTTCGGAGATCTTGCGGGTGTAGGCCGCGGCCTCGGTGGCCCGGTCCATCGCCTTCTTGAACCGCGCAGTGGCGATCAGCTCCATCGTCCGCGTGATCTTGCGGATGTTGCGGACGGCCTTGCGGCGTTTGACGAGAGCTCGGGCTTTGGCCATGAGGCAGGTGCGGAATCAGCAGGGGGTCGGGAATTCGGGGGTCACACCGCAGCGGCCGCAGTCGCCGGCTTCGGCGCCGCCGCCGCTGCTGCCTGAGACTCCAACTGGAACCGGCGTTTGAATTCCTCCAGCGCCTGTTTCAGTTGCTCTTCCGTCTCGGCCGACAGCTCCTTCTTCTCGACCAGCGCCTTGCGGATCTCCGATTTCTCCTCGCGGATGAACCGCAGCAGGAACTGCTCCGCCGCGGCCACCTGCGGCACGGGAATCTGATCGAACGCCCCCTTGGTTCCCGCGTAAATCGAAATCGCCTGGTCGGCCGCGTGCATCGGTTGGTACTGGGGCTGCTTCAGCAGTTCGACCATCCGCCGACCGCGGTCCAACTGCCCCTGCGTCGCCTTGTCAAGTTCCGTGCCGAGTTGAGCGAAGGCCTCGAGCTCGCGGAACGCGGCGAGGTCCAGCCGCAGCGACCCGGCCACCTTCTTCATGGCCTTGGTCTGAGCGTTGCCGCCCACGCGGGACACCGAGATGCCCACGTTGATGGCGGGACGCACGCCGGCGAAGAACAGGTCCGGCTCGAGGTAGATCTGGCCGTCCGTGATCGAGATCACATTCGTCGGAATGTACGCCGAAACTTCGCCTTCCAGCGTCTCGATGATCGGCAGGGCCGTCATCGAACCGCCCCCCTTTTCATCGCTGAGCTTCGCCGCCCGTTCCAGCAGCCGGCTGTGGCAGTAGAACACGTCGCCGGGGTACGCCTCGCGGCCGGGGGGCCGCCGCATCAGCAGCGACAACTGGCGGTACGCCTGGGCCTGCTTGGTCAGGTCGTCGTACACGCACAGCGTGTGCTTGCCCTGATACATGAAGTGCTCGGCCATGGCCGCCCCGGCATAGGGAGCGATGTACTGCAGCGGGGCCGGGTCCGCGGCGCTGGCCGACACGACGATCGTGTAGTCCATGGCGCCAGCCGCGCGGAGCGCCTCGACGACCGCGTTCACGTTCGCCGCACGCTGGCCGCAGGCGACGTACACGCAGATGACGTCGCCCCCCTTCTGGTTGATGATCGTATCGACCGCGATCGCCGACTTGCCGGTCTTGCGGTCGCCGATGATCAGTTCGCGCTGGCCGCGGCCGATGGGCGTCATCGCGTCCACCGCCTTGATGCCCGTCTGCAGCGGCTCCGTCACCGGCTTCCGCTCGGCGACGCCCGGCGCCATGAATTCGACCGGACGCGTCTGACTGGTGACGACCGGCCCCTTGCCGTCCAGCGGGTTGCCCAGCGGATCGACCACCCGACCGATCAGGGCCTCTCCCACAGGCACCGACAACAGCGCCCCCGTCGTCTTGACCTCATCCCCCTCCTGGATGCCGAGGTAGTCGCCCAGGATGATGATGCCGACGGAATTCTCTTCCAGGTTGAAACACTGGCCGGGGGTTCCGTTCGGGAACTCGACCATCTCGCCGGCCATTGCCGACGACAGGCCGACTGCCCGGGCAATGCCGTCGCCGACTTCGATCACCCGGCCGACTTCGGCCGTCTGCATCTGGCCACGGAAGTCCTCAATTTCCTTCTGAATAACTGAAGCGATTTCGTCCGCTCTGAATTTCATTGAGATACCTCTCTCGCAGCCTGGTCCGCAGTTCGCGGACCCGTGTGCGCAGCGAACTGTCGTAAATGGTGTCGCCGACCTGAATCACCACTCCGCCCAGCAGCGACGGATCGACGCTGGGCTGCAGAATCGGCTCGATCTTCAGCCGCGACCGCAACTGGTCGCGGATCTCAGTCAACTGGGCGTCCGTCAGCGCCTGCGCGCTGCGGACTTGAACCCGCCGCAACTTCTGACGCTCCTCGTGCTCCAGCCACGCCTCTTCCAGAACGGCCGTCAGCAGGTCCAGCCGGCCATGCCGCGCCAGCACCCGCAGGAAACTCGCGAAAAACGGACTCGCCTTGGGAGCGATCGCCCGCTCGATCAGGGCCAGCTTCTGGTCCGGCAGCACGGCCGGAGATGCGAACAACTGCCGCAGTTCCGGATTCGCCTTCACGACCCCGTCGTGGAACGTCGTGAACTCCTCCAGCGGCTCTGGTTCGCCCGCCGAGGCGGCCGCATCCAGAAACGCTGTCGCGTACACGCGCGCCACGGCCTTGGTGCTGGGATCTTCCAGCACGTGCGCCGGTCGGGATTGAACCTGTGCTTCGCTCATGGATTCCCGTGGTTCCCCACGCCGCGACCCGGAGAGCCGTTGCCAACCGTGGTCCGCTGACCCGGCCAAGGCCGAACTCCTGCGGACCCCGCCGCTCGATCCCGCGACCCACACGGCCGCGGGACGCCGTCGATCAATTCACGCTCACCTGGGACAGCGCCTCGCGGATCAGGCGATTCTGATCATCCGCCGTCACCGTGCGGCCGATCACCTGTTCTGTCGCGGCGGCGACCTGCGTCGACATTTTGTCGAACAGATCGTTGAGGGCCTGATCCCGGGCCCGCTCGATGTCGGCGATGGCGCGATTCTTCGTCGCCGTCGCCTCCGTCGCCGCGGCCGCCAGGATGTCCGCCTTCGTCTGCTCGGCGTCCCGGCGGGCTTCGGCCAGGATCTCCTTCACCTCGCCCGCCACGGCATCCAGTTTCGTCCGGTGCTCCTGAAGCATGGCCGCCGCGGCCACGAGGGCCTGCTCCTTCTCGATGAACGCCTGGCGGATTCCCGCCTCGCGCTCCTCGAGGGCGCCCGTGATCTTCGGCCACGCCGTCTTGTACAGCGCCGCCAGAAGCAGCGCGAACACAAGCAGCGTGTAGATCGCCAGGTCGTCCCGGACTTCAATCGGCGACTTCGCGTCGGACGAGACATTCTCTCCCGGATGCGGGCCGTGGCCATGCCCGTCATCCGCGGCCATCGCCGCCCCGCCAAAGGACAGGGCCGCCGCCAACATTGCCATCACAAGCCAGCGCATGACTGCCGGATCCCAGTTGAGACGAGACGAGGTTGAGACGCGACGAGTGGACTGACCAGTTCCGATCAGCTCTGCGGCCACGGGTTCTGGATCATGCACACGTACACCGCGAAGAACGTGAAACCTTCAATCAGGGCCGCCGCGATGATCAGCGAGATGAACAGACGACCCTGGACTTCCGGCTGCCGAGCCATGCTCTCGAAAGCGGCCGCGGCCAGCTTGCCGATGCCCATGGCGGCGCCGATGACGACCAGGCCGGCGCCCAGCGCGCCGGAGAACTCGATCAACGAGCGACCGCCCGCTTCCTGGGCCATCACGGGCGTCGCAATCAGCACCACGCCGGCGACGATCACGAGCGTGCGAATCATTGCGTTCACAGTACCAGTCTCCTCGAAGTCTTGTTACAGGCCGGAAAAGTCCGAAATCGTCGGGCAGCCCCGCGGCCGCCTCTGAAAACATCAGGTCAAAACGCCCCTAGTGGGCGTGGGATGCCATGTTGATGAACAACGCCGCCAGAAACGTGAACACGAACGCCTGCAGAAACGCGACGCCCAGCTCCAGCACGCTCAGGGCCGCCGCCCCCAGCACGCCGATCACCGCCGTCGGCAGAAACGAGGATGACGCCGCGGCGCCAGCCGCCACCACCATCCCCAGAATCGCCAGCAGCACCAGGTGCCCCGCGACCATGTTCGCCAGGAGCCGAATTCCCAGCACCGCGTGCCGGATCACCATCCCCAGCACCTCGATCACAAACAACATCACGAGGATCGTGAACTTCAGGGGCCACAGCCACCAGGGCATGTCGATCTCCGGCAGCATGTTGCCCCAAAAACCAATCACACCCAGTTCGCGGCTGCCCGCGATGAATCCCGTCAGCCAAACGACGAACGCCAGCGACAGCGTCACCGCGAATGCCGCCGTCGGCGCGCCCAGCCAGGGAATCATCCCGAACAGGTTCAACGTCAGGATGAACAGGAACAGCGTTCCCAGAATCGGCACGTAGTGGTCGGCGTGATGCGCGATCGCCTGCCGGGCGATGCCGTCCCGGATGAAGATCACCACCGACTCGACCATGTTGTTCCAGCGCCCCTTGGGCGGCGCGTCCGAACGCACGACGTTCGCGAACCGCTTGAGGACGAAATACAGCACCAGCGCCGCGACCGTCTCGAGAATCATGAACTTCGAGATGCAGAATCCGCTGCCCCGCTCGAACAGATTCCTGGGCGTCCCGAACGGCTGCGGGATCAGGATTTTTCCGGTGAGCGCGTGATTCCATTCCTCGAGGGAAACGTCCGGCTCGGCATCGCGCAGCCACTTGGGCACGTCGTACAGAGACGTGTAGTGCCGCTGCCAGAGGACCTTCGGGACCTCGAAGAAGTACGCGTCCTTGATATGCAGAATGGGATCAGCCATCGAGTGTCAGCCGCCTGCGCCGAGGTCCCACAATTTGACGTTCAACATCCGACTGGCGAGCCACGTGGCGAGAATCGTCTCGACCGTCAGCGTCGCCAGAAAAAACACCACCACCTGGCCCGGAAATCCGTTCTCGCTCAGCCAGCGAACCTGATTGCCGACCGCAAGCGCGGCCAGCGGCATTCCCGTCCGAAAGACGATGCCGCCCAGGGCGCCCACCATCAGCTGCGGCCCCTTCGCCAACCCGAGGGTGACGACCAGAGCCAGCAAACTGGCCATCCAACACACGGCCGCCGCCAGTGCCGCCGCAATCGCTCCGTCCCGACCACGCTTCTCAGCGATCACCGCACAGTCCACTGCAAGCACCACGAGCACTGCGCCCGTCAGAACGCCCACAGCCAACAGCCAGCGCCGCCACTCCGACCCCGGATCCCGGGCCTGGACCGCACTCTCGCTCGCCGTCACGGCCCGGTCCCGCCGGACGGCCGACGCTCCTCCGAATCCCCCGCGCTTCGCGGTCGATCCTCAGAGCCAAACTCTTTCCGCATGGCCTGCACGATCTGCGTCCCGCCGCTCAGCACTCCCAGCACCAGGCCGCACAGGGCCAGATACCTCGTGCCGAACCGGTGGTCCAGCCACAGGCCGACCAGTCCAGGGGCGATCATCGTCGCGATCCGGCTGAGCCAGATCGTCGCCTCCGCCAGTTCAGGGTTCGACCGCTTCGCCGGATCATCGGGCATCACACATCTCCCGACGCACGTCTCGTCCCGGCCGATTCCGCCATCGAATCGAACTGATTCCCAAAGTCAGCCGCCACGGCGCGGACGCCAGCAGCAGTTTCGCGGGAAGGTTTGGGAGTCTATTGGCGTGCTGGAAGTGTGTCAAAAGACTCGCGCGGCCCTTCGGGACAATTCCTGATTCTGGTAGGCCGGCGTTCCGGACATCGGGAGTTCCGGCGACTCGCGGGGCCGGCGCACAGCGACGACTCGAACCTGGATCGCAATCGCCGGCGGTTTGCCCGTCGCGTTGGGCCGGCGGCGCCGTGTTGGCTTTCGCCCAGGCCCGGCACGCGGCCCCGCTTGCGTCCCCTCAGGCCGCCTCGTCTTCGTCGCTCTCGTCCGCCGAACGCAGCTTTTCCATCCGGATCCGGTTGCCGCGCTCGTTGAACTCAACGTTCGACATGAACGACCGGATCAGCATCAGACCGCGGCCGCTGGGACGTTCGATGTTCTCATCCAGCGTCGGATCGGGGACGTCATCCGGAATGAAGCCCGGGCCTTCGTCCTCGATCTCCACGAACACCCGTTCGGAGTCGACGTCGGCATGGATCCGCACCGATTTCGCGGGGTCCAGCCCGTTCCCGTGCTTGATCGCGTTGACCAATGCCTCTTCCAGCGCCAGCCGGACCGAGAAAATGTCCCGCGGCGGAAATTCCCGCTGTTCCAGCAGGCTGACGATCCGTTCCTGGACCTCGTGCCCCGCGGCCGTGTCGCTCGGAATCGTGATGTCGAAATGCACCACTGCGGACATGACGGCTCTTACAGACCCGGTCGATCGTTGATGCCGGCGTTCGTTCTGAACGCCGCGCCTCAGCCCAGAGAGACTCTCCGCACCCCTCCGATTCGCTGCCGTGTCCCGCCGCGCCCGCACGCGCCGCAACTACAGCCCCGCCACCGCGTCATCCTGCGTGTCGCGAATGTCGAACACCTTGTTCAGCCGCGTAATCGCAAAGACCTCATAGATGTCCTTGCGGATGTTGCACAACCGCAGCTTCCCCGAGGCCGCCTTCACCTTCTTGTCCATGGTGATCAGCTTCCCCAAAGCCGCGCTCGACAGGTACTCCACATTCGTGAAGTCCAGCACGATCTTCTTGCGGCCATCCTCCTCGACCAGCCCGAACAGCTGATTGCCGATGATCTGGATGTTGTTCTCGTCGAGAATCTTCTTGTCGACGAATCGCGCGATCGTGACGTCGCCGACCTCGTCAATATCCAGACGCCGCTGACTGGGTGCCGCCATATGCCACTCTCGTTGAACCAGTTCGCATCGTGCGCGGCGGATGCAGCCTGCCCCTCCTCCGCGCGCGTCGCGTCGGAAGCTGCGCAAGGTTCAGACTCCGCCGCGACCGATATTCACCCTGCCGGATGGCGGTGTCAAGCGTCGGTTTGCGTTCGCAGCGACTCCGCGGCCGGCCGATCGCGCCGAATCGGCACAGCCGTCACACCTGTTCCCCTCCCGTGAACGCCGCGCAACCGTCCGTTTCGCCTCCTCCGCCTCACTTCCCGGGGACGACGTCCACCAGCCCCACATCGATGTACTGACCCCCGCCCGTCTGGCGGCAGTGCACCGCGATCACGTTCCGGCCCGCTGCCAGCGCCTCCGTCCCCCCGGGGATCACCAGCACCTTGTAGCTCGTCGTGTATCCGGTCAGCGACGCCACCAGCCGGCCATTCAGATACACCTCGGCGTCTTCATCGTGATGGATCCGCAGGCCCAGGTCCCCCTTCGGCGACTCGGCCAGTTCGATCTCCCGCCGGCACCAGATGTCCGGCGTCCGCCACTCCGTTCCGATCGCCGCGCCCGGCGTCCCCCGGGTTCCGAAACCGCCATTCCCCGATTCCCAGCCCGAATCGTCGAAGTCCGCCTGTTGCCAGCCCTCCGCGGGAGCGGACAGCGTATAACGCCAGCTCTGCGGCGATTCCTCGGAGGTCGGACTCAATTCCGACACCCGCGGGGGCGGCTCGTGCAGTTTCCGATGCAGCTCGACCAGCCGGTCGACCTCGAACTTCATCACGGCCCGGTCGTAGGTCACCAGGCCGTTCACTTCGACTTCCACGTCCGTCGTCTGCGTGTAGACGGCCGCGGCCAGACCCCGGCCGATCAGCAGCGGCATCTGCGCCAGCAACTCGGCATAGGCGTTCCCCAAATCCTCCTGGCTCTCAAAGCTGCGGTAGCCCCAGTTGTCCCGATCCAGCCACGTGTGGCCGTCGACCGGCAGGCCCAGGCCGCCGAACTCCCCCAGCACGCTGACGCGCTGGTCCGTCGCCGGAAACATGCCCGGGCCGGGGTAATCGTGCTTGTCGTGCAGGTCCCCCTCGCCCCGGTCCGCCCAGCCGCTCGGCCCGCCGACCAGCCGCGTCGGATCCAGCTCCTTGGTCCAGGCGAGGATTTCGTTCGTCTTGAACTGCCCCCAGCCCTCGTTGAAAGGCGTCCAGGCGACGATGCAGCCGAACGGCCGCAGCGAGTCGATGATCGCCCGCCATTCCGTGCGATACACGGCCTCGGACGCTTCGCTGCGGGTGATGTCCGGATCGTCCGGACCGATGAACCGGTCGCCGCTCGGCATGTCCTGCCACACCAGCAGCCCCAGCACGTCGCACCAGTGGTACCACCGGGCGGGTTCGACCTTCACGTGCTTGCGGGCCATGTTGAAGCCCAGTTGCTTCGTCAGCTCGATGTCGTACTTCAGCGCGTCGTCAGTCGGCGCGGTGTACAGGCCGTCCGGCCACCAGCCCTGATCGAGCGGGCCGTACTGGAACACCGGCTCGCCGTTCAGAAACAGCCGATTGAACCCGTCATCGGCGAGCTTCCATTCGATCGACCGCATGGCGGCCGTCGTCACCACACGGTCGACAACGCGATTCGCCTCCGGATCGCGGACCTCCACGACAATTTCAAACATCTTTGGGTGATCCGGCGTCCACCAGGACCACCTCGCATTCGGACCGATGTCCAGCTTCAATGGCTCACGGCCGTTGACCGACGTCGCTCCTGTTTCGCCGCGGACGAAGTCATTCCCCTCGCGGAGTTCGAAACTGCACTTCGCGCTGATCTGCAGGTCGGTCTCCGGGCCGTCCAGCGTCACCGCCACGTGCAGGGCGTCATGCGCCAGGTCCGAAGTTGTCACCACCGAGCGAATGGCCGTTTTCGCGACCGGCTCGATCCACACCGTCTGCCAGATGCCCGTCACCGGCGTGTAGAAGATCCCGTGCGGGCGGACGTGCTGCTTGCCGCAGGGCTGGACGCCCGTATTGCTCGGATCCCAAACGGCGACGACCAGTTCCTGCTCGCCGTCAGGCTTGAGGGCGTCCGTCAGATCAAACGAGAACGGGTCGAAGCCGCCCCGGTGCTCTCCCAGGAGCGTCCCGTTCAGCCAGACGTGCGCCTGCCAGTCGACGGCGCCGAAGTGCAACAGCACCCGGTCTCCCTGCCAGTCGTCGGGAATCGAGAAGGTCCGGCGATACCACAGCCGGTTGTCCGGGCCGACCGGTTTGCCGACGCCGCTGAGCGCCGATTCCACGCAGAACGGGACGAGAATCGTCCCCTGCCAGTCGGTCGGCGCGGCCCCCGGCGCCCCACCGGCATCCGGCGGAACGAAGCCCCGGCCGTCCGTGTTTCGCCCTTTGATCACCGGCTCGGCCAGTGGAGCGATTGCATAGTCCCACAGCCCGTTGAGGTTCTGCCAGCGGTCCCGCACCAGTTGCGGCCGCGGGTACTCGGGCAACACGTTCTCGGGCGACACGTCCGCCGCCCAGCGAGTCATTGGCTTGCCCTGCACCGGAGCCCAATCCGCGGCCCGCAGGCCGCCGCACAGGACCAGCATCACCACCAGCGAGCGCGCGATCGTCAGCATCAGTCTCTCCTGGAATCGAACCGGCCGCAGCTTACCGCATGCGCCACGCGTTTCCGAACCGTTCCGCACGCGGATTCCGAACCCCAGCCCTTCAATTCGCCGGCGGCGATGCGCTACGCGGGTGAGCCTCCGCGCCGGCGCCGTCCCCCGCGGACTGGTCGTCCCGCCGACCGGCCGACGCCTCGGCCCGCACGCCCGCCCGCCAGGCCCGTGCGTCCCGCAATGACGACTCCGGAGACCAGTCCGGCGTCGCCAGCTTCGGCTCCCCGATCCGCTGCGACAGGTAAATCCCCGTATGGCCGCTGAACAGGTACGCCACCAGGCAACACGTCGCGAAGTAAACGGTGTATTCCCCGCCGAACAGCTCCACGGCCATGATCGTGCAGGCGATCGGCGTATTCGTCGCACCGGCGAACACCGCGACAAACCCCAGCCCGGCGAACAGATCGACCGGCAGGCCCAGCCAGCTCGCCAGCGTGTTCCCCAGCGCCGCGCCAATGAAAAAGAGCGGCGTCACCTCGCCCCCCTTGAAGCCGGCGCTCAGCGTCGCCGCCGTGAACGCCAGCTTCCACAGCCAGCTCCATGTCGCCGCCCCCCCCGGCTCGAAACAACTGACGATCGTCACGGCCCCCGGATCGGGCGACGTCACCCCCAGACCCAGGTAGTCCCGCGTCCCCGTCGCCCACACCAGGCCGACCACCGCCAGCCCCCCCAGTGCGGGGCGGAGCAGCGCCCACGGACATGCTTTCCGATACACGTGCTGCAGGCCATGCACCGATTCCGCGAACAGCACGCTGGTCAGGCCAAAGACGATGCCGCACAGCACCGTGCAGGCCAGCAACCAGGGGGTGAGGGGCGCCAGGTGCAGTTCCGATCCCGCGGGCAGCAGGCTCGCGATCCGGTAATGCGTATGGCCGATGCCCCACCAGACGCAGGTCTGATCGCTGACGATGCTGGCCACCAGGCAGGGCAGAATGGCGGCATAAGTGATGCGGCCGATCGACAGCACCTCGAGCGCGAAGATCGTCCCGGCGACCGGCGTGCCGAACACGCCGCCGAAGCCCGCGGCGATGCCGGCCATCAGCAACCTGCGGACGTCGTGCCGGTCGAGCCCGCGCAACTGGCGGGCCAGCCAGCTCGCCAGGCTGCCGCCCATCTGCACGGCCGTCCCCTCGCGGCCAGCCGATCCGCCGAACAGATGCGTCACGATCGTGCCAATGAGGATCAGCGGGGCCATCCGGACAGGCACGCCGCCCCCCGGTTCGTGAATCTCATCCATGATGAGATTGTTGCCCCCCTCCACCGACTTCCCGAACAGCCAGTACAGCCCGCCGACCGACACGCCCGCGACCGGCAGCAGCCACAGCAGACAGGGATGCTCGAACCGCAGGTGGGTCGCCCGATCCAGGGACCACAGAAACAGCGCACAGGCCGAACCCACCACGATCCCGACCGGCGTCGCCAGCAGCAGCCATTTGATCAGATAGACCGAAAGCCCTACGTGCTCCCGCAACGTCAGTCGCCACATCATGCCGCTGGTCTCCCGGGGCAGGATCAAGGAGTCGCGGCAAGAGAGAGCCGACAAGCGCGCACTCCCACCGGGACCGGTAGGAGTCATCAGCACGGGAGGCGATCACCCCCCGGCGGTTCAAGGCGAACTCCATCGCCATCGTCAAAAGTCTATCCCTGGAACAACGGCTGTCAAACGGCCCGCGGTGCGGCCGACGCGCTGCAAAGCGGGGTCGGGCGACCCGGATTGGTCATTGGTCAGCAGCCATTGGTCGTTGCAAACTGCAAAATGAAAATTGAAAAGTGCAAATTGAAGAGCGCCTGTGGTCGGGGCTGGCGAGACCCAGCGGCTTGTGTGGCACGTCCCGGAGCGCAGCGACGGGCGTGGTCGGGGTTGCGGCTTTCACGCCGCGGTCAGTCGGTCGCTCCTTCAATGACAATTGACCATTCCGCGATGACCATTGACCAATTCACTGCGTCAATTCACTGCGTGTGGAGCCTGCACCACGCGGACGCCCTCGCAGAACGAAGCCCGGCCAGACAAGCCGGCCGTGCGCGCTCCGGCCTACGGAACCTCCAGGCTGCCGTCCGCTGCGAACTCGAACGCGCCCCACGCCACTTCCCACACGTGGCCGTCCGGATCGGCGAAGTATCCCGCGCAGCCCCCCCAGAACGTGTCATGGGCCGGCTTCAGCAGCGTCGCCCCGGCCTCCACAGCCTGCGCGAGCACCCTCTCCACATCCCCCCGGTCCCGCACGTTGTGCGCCAGCGTGATCGACGGCGCAGCGTCCCCGCTCCGCGGCGCATCGGTCCGGCCAACGTCCCGCAACAGGTCCGCCTGCGGGTACAGCGCCAACCGCGTCCCGCCCGTCCGGAAGAACACGACCCCCTTGTCGCCCGTCCAGGTCGTCGGCAGCCCCAACCCGTCACGATAGAACCGCAACGAACGATCCAGGTCGCTCACCCCCAGCGTGATCAGGCTGATCCGCGGCTCCATCAGTCGGCGCTCTCACTCGCCTGGCGTGCCGGCGTTCCTCCGCCGCGGCGCGTCGAGATACCGATAGCCCGTGTTCGGGTTGTCCTGATCGAATGCGAATGCGTCCCGGTTGTTCAGGAAGTGCTTCACATAGGCGATCGGGATCGCGAAGTTCAGCCCTTCGCCCCCCAGCAGCTTCATGTTCGTGACGCCGATTACCTGCCCGCGATTATCGAACAGCGGGCCGCCGCTGTTCCCCGGGTTGATCTGCGTCGTCGTCTGAATGTAGACGATCCCCTCAAAATCCCGATTGCGCGTGCTGATGATGCCCTGCGACACCGACCGCTCCAGACCCAGCGGGTTGCCGATCGCGAACACCTCATCCCCCTCCCGCTGCACGGCGGAATCCTCCGCCAGGTAGACCGTCCGGAACTGCAGATCCTTCTGCTCAGGAATCTGCAGCAGCGCCAGGTCGAAGAACGGGTTCAGGGCGATCAGCTTCACGTCCTCGATCTTGCGGCGCTCGAAGTCCCCCGCCCCCGTGCGGTGGAACAGCACCACGGCGATCCGCGTCTCCTTCTCCACGACGTGATAGTTCGTGACGCAATACCCGCGGTTGTTGATGATGAACCCACTGCCCAGGCCGCTGGGCGTCTGCACCAGCACCACCCCCTCGCCGAACTGCTGGGCCAGTTCCTTGACGCTTTTCACCGGCAGCCGGGCGGTGGAGTAGACGTCGTCCTGATGCACGACCGCCTGCTCCCGTTCCTCAGCCGATTCGTGCCGCGACTGGATGCGGTCCAGCGGCACGCGGATCACGTCGACCCCCACGTCGACATACAGCTCGCGGTCGGTCTCCTTGAGGACCTCCCCCTCCAGCTTCTGGCCCGATTTCAGTTCAATGACTTCGGCGTAGGACGTCCCCGCCAGGCCCGCGAGGACCACCATTGCCACCGTTCGCAGCAGGACGCGACTCATGAACTGTCCTTTCGGGCCGAAGCGGCGGCCGGGGGCCGCTCGCAATTCACAATACCTCACTCCGACCCCGTGCGAAACATCTGATGACATTCATTGCACGTCAGATTCATCTGCGACAGCAGGCTGGAGAAGTCCTCGAACCGGTCCCCCTCCGCCGCGGCGGACGCCTGCTGCTGCTGCGAGACCATGCGCTTGATGAACTCCCCGTACCGCGGGTCGTCGGCCCGGTCGTAGCTTTCGTCTCCCATGGCCTGCATCAGCAGCGACATCACGGCCAGCTCGTGGACGGCCCGGGCCGATTCCTCCTTGAGCCGCGCGGGCGTGTTCACGTTCGCCTTCAATGAGTTGTACGATTCGTCCACGCGGGCCATCAGAGCGCCGCGATCGGCGACCTCCGCCAGCGTCACGCCCGTCGGAGCCTCCGACGCCGGCGATTCGCCGTCCAGCAGACCCTTGAGCGTCTCGAACGGCGTCTTTGTCGCATTGAACGGACGGCTGCCGCTGCCCTCCGCCTTCATATAGATCTCGTAGCTCAGGTCGCGCAGGCTGCCCGCCTTCGACTTCCAGTTCACGTCCTCCGGGTGTTCCGCTGCGATCCAGGACAACGCGGCCAGCACCGCGCCGTCGCGGGCGATCGCGGCGACGTTCTTATTGAAGTCGGCCACCTTCTGCAGGTTCTTTTCCAGCCGCACGCGGGCCTGTTTGACCTCGTCGACGATGACGGCCATCGCGGCGATCTGCCCCCAGTCGACGGCGCCGTCGCCGTCCTCCGGAGCGGCATCGACCGGCGCGGACGGCTCAATGGGCGGAGCGACGGACGTCACAGGCGGGACGGCTGCGTCCGGACCCGGGGCGACGTCCGCTGTCAGTGGCGCGATGCCGCCCGCGACGGGCGCGGCGTTGGCCGCGACGCGCAGCGGCTGATCGAAGAAGACGTCGTAGGGGATCGTGCCGATCCACTTCGTCTCGGGGCGGGCGGGATCGACGGGCGGCGGGGCCGCGGCCTGCGAGGCCGGCTCGGTCGCACCGGGCTGCGGATCCGCGGACGTCGCTTGCGATGATGCCGCGGGAGGCGTCGACTCGCGGGAACATCCGGGCAGCGCCAGCGCCGCCGCTACGGACAAGGGGATGGAACTCGCGACGCGGACGGCGAGGGAATCGAATCGCACGAGGGATGTCCCGGGATCTGGTGCTGGGGAACTGAACTGATTATCCGGCGCTGCCGGATGCGGTGCAACGCGGTCGTCCGACGCGCGCCGATCGCGTTGCGGAGATACGTTCCCGGACGAACGGGAAGTTCAGCGCGCGTCATCGACGAACTGTCGCGCCGCGCTCGCGGGAAGCATCAGCGTCCAGCCCTTCTGCCGCGAGGCGATGGCGATGCCGACGACCTCTCCGCGGGCGTTCACGACCGGCCCGCCGAACAGCGGATCGGTGCGATCCGCCAGAATCCCGTACGCCTCCAGTCCCGACCGCCGCGGCGTCTGGTCGTCCAGCGGAAAGTCATCCGCCGGCCGCAGCGTCATCGTCACTTCCATCGCCTGACCGTCGCGTTCAATTCCGATCCGGACTCGATCGCCCGCGAATCCCGGCGGCGCTCCCCCCGGGTCGAGCAGCGCCCGCAGGTCGGCGATCATCAGCGCCTCATGCCCGGCGACCGAACGGATGATGTCTCCTTCGCGCAGCGGACTGCGGCCAAAGCCGAACACCGGACCCTCCGGCAGAAAGTTCTCCGATCGCAGCGCCGTGATTGCCGGCCCCCGTTCGCCGTCGGCCAGGTCGACGCCCAGCAGGCCGCGGTCTCCCTCAAAGCGGACCAGCGGATGCGCCACCGTTCCGCGTGAGGCGTGCGGCCCCGCGACGACGACGTTGCGCCCCACTGCCAGGACTTGCTCCTCCGACCAGACGGCCGGAGACAAATCCGCAACGTCCGCGCGGAGCAGAGCCAGGTCCAGCGGCTGATCCGTCCGCACCAGCCCGGCCTCGACAATCCGCCCATCCGCGAGGCGACAGCGGGGAGTTTCCGGCAGGGCACTGGCCTTGGTCAGGATCAGGCCGTCGGAACCGACTACCGTTCCCAGCGCGACCGCATCGTCTCCGTCCAGCACCTCGATGACGCTGCTCCGCCCGCGGTCGGCGACGGCGAGAAGTTCCGCTTCCAGCGGCTGCAGGCGCCAGACATCGGCCGATTCGAACGGGGCTCGCAGCGCAGCATCCTGCGACGCCAGCGCCTCGACACGCACGAACTCTTTCGGCCAGTCCGGATATCCAAGTCCCGCCGGGCTGAACGCCACCAGTTCTCCGTCGCCATTGAACAGGCCGCCTCCGCTGTCTCCGCCGACTGACTGCAGCGATGAGTCCACGCTCAGCAGGTAGGACCATTCGCCGTTGCGCGGCGCGACCGCCTGCGTGCGGCGCAGCACCGGCGCGCGAGCGTCGCTCCCCGCCGGCCCGTATCCGACAAAGAAGCATGGAGCGCCGGGACGCATGCCGTGCGAACTGCCCGCCTTCACCGCCGGGTAGGTCCCTGGCTCGGTAATGCGCACCAGGCCGATGTCGGTGGGAAAGGTCAGGCCGACCACTTCCCCGGGCAGGTCGCGGCCATCGGCCAGTTCGACCACCACCGGCGTTCCTGGGATGGCGAAATGATGGGCGCACGTGGCGATCAGCCCGTCGGGGCTGATGATCGTTCCGCTGACGCCCAGTGGCCGCCTGTCGGCCCGATTGGAGATCCGGACGCTGGCCGCGATGGCGGCGGTCTCCGCGGCCTCGGCAATCTCGACAGGCGCCGGCCGGGGTTCGACGTCCGCCGCGGCATCGCCCGCAGGCGACAGCCGCAGCCGGTCCACGTTCTCGCCAGCCTTCAACTCGTCCCACGCCGCCAGCACCCGGTCCGGAGGCGTGTAGATCGTGCCGTGCTGCAGAAACGTCGAGTTCTCGATTCCCAGCAGTCGCCCCTCCAGATCGAACGCCAGGCCGCCGATCGACTGCCACACGTAACGCACGCCGTTGGGGCGCGCGAACCAGACCCCCTGTGACGCGCGGTCCACCCACTCGAGATCGACCAGCGGATCCGGAACCGCGCGATCTTCGTTGAGCGCGAAGGCGACCGTCAGCAGCGGCTGGCCCGCGCGGATGGTCAGTCCCGGCTCGAGCGGCGTGTGCGGCCAGGGGCCGTCCCCTTCGAGCCGCCCCAGCCGAACGCCCCATTCTCCGGACCAGCCGAGCGGCCGTGCCTGGACCTCGCGCCCGTCCGAGAGCGTCACCCACAATCGGCTCGCATTCAGTTTTGTCGACATCAGCAAGTGGCCATCGGCCGACACGATGACGCCGGCGAACGCCCCGCCGCCGCCGCCGCTACGTTCGCGAATCCGGACGATGGCCGGGCGGATGCGGCGAAAGACTTCCGGAATCCGCTCGATTTGGTCGTCGCGGGACTCGATGCCTTCGTCGGCCCGACAGTCGGGCGCGGGGCCGGTCAGGCTGCAGACGGGCCCGAAAAGGAGCGCGATGATCGCCGCCGCTGAAGGAATCGGGCAGGGCCTCCGGAATTCCCATCGCGGCGCGGGAAGGCTCATGAGCAGGGCCTTTCGACGTTTCAAGAGGTTCGCGGCGCCGACCGGTTGTCGCCACGGGGTACGGCTTCCACATCGTACAGTGGGAGAGCGCAGTTTCGTGAGCGCCGCGCGGCCGTCCAACGATTGACCCACGGGGTGTCTCGACGCAGCGGGCTGTTTGCTGTGTCGCTTCGATCAGGGCGGCGACTGTCGCGGCGTCTGGAGATCGGAGACGCCGGCGACCTGCATTGACCGTGGATTCCGTTCCTGACACACTCCGAAACCGTCCTGGATCGCAGGAGTTTTCGGCCTCAACTGTTCCCCCTGAACCGCCGTTCGCGCGCGGCAGCGCGCCGCGCAGCGCGGAGCTGAAACGTGGCATCGATCGTTGAATTGAAGGTTCCCTCCGTCGGAGAGTCGGTGACGGAGGTGTTCATCGGCGAGTGGTACGCGCCGGAAGGGCAGTGGGTCGACGTCGACCAGAACGTCGTGGGGCTGGAAACCGAGAAAGCCACCTTCGACGTCCCATCGCCGACGCAGGCGATCCTCAAGAAAATCCTCAAACCCGCGGGTCAGGCCGCCGCCGTCGGCGAAGTCATCGCCCAGCTCGAACCCGCGCCCAAGCCCGCCTCGGCTCCCGCGACCGACGGCCCGAAGCCCGAGGCCGCCGCAACCGCCCCTGAACCAAAGCCCGCGGGCAAATCCGACGGGCACGTCATGCCGGCCGCACAGCGGATCATGGCCGAAGCCGGGCTTCAGCCAGGCGACGTGCAGGGCACGGGGCCGGGGGGACGCGTTCTCAAGGAAGACGCCGCGAAGGCCGCCGCCCAGAAAGCCGCGCCGCCCAAGCCGGCGACGCCCGCCCGCATTCCCGCCGCCTCCGCGACGGCCGTCCCCGCGCCGGCCGGCGCCCGCGACATCCGCCGCGTTCCAATGTCGCCAATCCGCCAGACCATCGCCCGGCGGCTCGTGCAGGCTCAGCACAACGCCGCCCTGCTGACGACCTTCAACGAAGTCGACATGTCGGGCGTCAAGCGCGTCCGCGAGCAGTACCAGGACGCGTTCACCAAACGGAACGGCATCAAGCTGGGCTTCATGTCGTTCTTCGTGAAGGCCGTCGTCGACGCCCTCAACGTCTATCCCCAGATCGGCGCGGAAATCGACGGCACGGACCTCGTCTATCGCAACTACTGCGATATCGGCATCGCCATCGGCGCGGGCAAGGGACTGGTCGTGCCCGTGCTGCGGAACGCCGAACGGATGAGCTTCGCGGAGATCGAGCTGGCCATCGCGGACTTCGCCAAGCGGGCCCAGGAGAACAAGCTGGGCCGGGACGAGCTGGAAGGCGGCACGTTCACGATTTCGAACGGCGGCGTGTACGGTTCGCTGTTGTCGACGCCGATCGTCAACCCCCCGCAGAGCGGCGTGCTGGGCATGCACGCCATGCAGGATCGCCCGATCGTGGTGGACGGCCAGATCGTGATCCGGCCGATGATGTACCTGGCCCTGACGTACGATCATCGGGTGGTCGACGGCCGCGAGGCGGTCTCGTTCCTCAAGCGGATCAAGGACGTCGTCGAGGATCCGACGCGGCTGATCCTCGAGGCCTGATCCGGCGGTCTTCTGTTTCTCAGAACGCGTTCCGCGGCGGCGGCCGCCGGCCCAATGACGGACCGCGTCAGATCATCGCCGCGTCGTCGTGGGGGCAGTCCGTCTCCGCGGCGATCCAGTTCAGAAACGGCGCGTGCCCGCCCGTGACAGGCAGCACCAGGATCGCCGGCACGTCATACGCGTGCAGCGATCGCACGCGTTCCGTCGCGGCGGAAGCCAGCTCGCTTCGCGTCTTCAGGATCAGAACGGCCTCCGAGGCCTGCTCGATCCGCCCCTGCCAGCGATAGACGGACGTCATCCCGTCCAGCACGTTCGCGCACGCCGCGAGGCGCGCTTCCACAACCGCCTGGCCGATGCGCAGCGCCTCGGCGCGCGACGGACAGGTGCAGTAAATCAGCGCCGCGGCGGACATTGGACAGGCGCCGTCACGGGGCCGGAGTCTGCTGGCCCAGCGAATCGAAGTAGGTCTTGATGCCCTCGTGATAGCCGGGCGGGATCTGCTCGGATTCGATCGCTTCGGCGTAGCTCTGCCTGACGTTCTGAATCAGGTTCCGGAATTCCTGCTGGGCCTCGCCGCTTTCGCTGAGACCCTTCTGTTTCAGCGACATCAGGATCTTCCCCTGCTGGACGTGCGTCTTGGTCTGTTCGGGGACAAAGCCCGTTTCGACGCTGTCGTCTTCTTCTTCCGGGTCGCCGCCGCGGCCCATGCCATCGCCGCCCGTTCCGTCGCCATCCCCATCGCCTTCGCCATCTCCCTCCCCTTCGCCTTCGCCTTCACCAAGGCCCATCTCCGCGAGCATCTCCGCATACATCGCCTTGTAGTCGGCCATCGCCGTCGCGGAGTCGGTCATCTCGCCGTCGAGTTGTTCCCCCTGGTTGAGCTGCTTGGCCATCGTCAGGGTCTCGAGCGCCTCCTCGAGCGCCTTCAGATCCCGCGCGCTCTGCGCCAGTTGCTGCAGCTCCATCTGCGCGACGTCCAGCGATTCCTGCATCGCCTGCATGGCGTCGATCGACAGCTCTTTGCCGGCTTTGACGGCTTCCAGCTGCTCTTTGGCGCGTTCCAGCGCCGCCGACAGCGACTTCGACCCCGTGCGCTCGCTCGCGAAGTCGGCCAGGGCCTTCAACTGCTTCTCGATCTTGCGCTCCATTTCGGTCCGGTCGACCGGGTTGTCGGTGCGGGCCAGCGCCTCCAGGTCCTCTTTCAACTGCTCCAGAGCTTTCGACATCTCGCCCGGCGAACCCTGCTGCAGGTCCTGCTGCCACTTCTTGAACTCCGAGGCGTTCTGCGAGCCGAACTGCTGCTGCAGGCCGGTCTTGTTCATCAGCGACTTCAGGGCTTCGTTCGTCGCGCGGAATTTGTCTCCCAGCAGCTTCTGGTCGATGGCCAGCTTCTCCCGGTTCTCCTGCGGCTGGTTCCGGCGCATGGAGTTCAGGTCCAGCTTCAGTTTTTCGAGCGCCTTCTCAACGTCCGGCGACGCGTCCTGCTCCAGGTCCTGCTGCTTGAGATCGGCCTTGCGGATCTCGTTGATCTTCTTGAGGTCATCCAGTCGCTTTTCCTGAGTGGCGAGCTCTTTGGCCTCGGAGACCTTGCCGAAGGGATCAAACTGGCCCAGGAACAGCGTGCCCACGGCCAACAGGCCCAGCAGAGCCGCCGACACGCCGGCCCGCCGCCCCCATTGAAACGGCACCACCTGCGGCGGACGCACCTGCGGCGCTACGCGCTCCGCGTCCCGCAAGACAAGCGGCTGATATTCCCCCGCCGTCGTGTCCAGCATCGTCAGGGTCAGAAACAGATCGCGCGTCGCCTGCGACTGGTCCACGCTGCGCGCCGCGTCCTGAGAGGTCGGCCGCGCCGGCCACACCAGGGCCAGCAGCAACCCCGCCGCCGGGGGAATCGCCAGCGTCCAGGGCTCGAACACATTCGGCAGCAGGCCGGTCAACCGGTTGATCAGCAGCAGCACGCCATAGGCCGCCGCGCAGACCACGAATGCCCGGAACCAGCGCGCCGCCGTGCGGGCCGCGAACAGCCGCCACCACACGTGGTCCAACATCTTCTTCGATTGCGGACAGCCGACCATGCCGAACCTCCACAGGAACTCGCTCCCGCGGCCGGGCGCAGCCCCGCCGCAGAAGACTTTACGTCTATATCGTAGAAACCGTGGGCAACTGCGGCAAGAAGTTGTGATCCTTCCGGGATTTTCCTGACGTTCTGCACTCCAGACTCAGAACGGCCGGAAACCGTGCGTATAATCGGCGGCCTGAAGCCCATTGTCGAGGTGCGGTGCAGACATGACTCGCGATGCGGAATTCCGATCGGCCTGGCGCGGCGTGACGGGCATCGCCCTGACGGCGGCGCTGGCCGTGTTGTCCTGCATTCCCACGGCGCGCGGGCAGGCGCAGGCGGCCGAACAGCCCCTCGCGAAGTTCATGACGCTCGAGTCCCCCATCACGGAGGACCTTCGCGAATGGGTTCGGGCCGGCGCCGCCGAACTGCAGGCCGAAGCCGCGCGCCAGAACCGCAAGGCTTTCCTGATTCTCGAGATCCCCACCGGCGTCAGCCAGTTTCACCTGGTTTACGGCATGGCCGAGCTGCTCACGTCGCAGTCGCTGCAGGGAGTGACCACGGTGGCCTGGGTGCCCCAGACCGTCACCGGGCCGAACGTCCTGATCGCGCTGGCCTGCAACGAGATTGTCATGCACCCGGACGCCCAGCTCGGCGACCTGGGGCGCGGCCGCGCGCTGCCCGCCTCGGAGCAGGCGATCGTTCGCAGCGTCGTGTCGAAGCGCGTCAACGGCCGCGTCAACGAGGCGCTGGCCACGGCGATGATGGATCCACAGTCCACGCTGTTGATGCTGACGCTCGAGCCCGCGGCCGGGCAGGTCGAAAAGAGGCTGGCCACCGAGGATGAAGCCCGCCGCCTCCGCGAGTCGCAGGTGCCGATTCGCGATTCGCGGACGATCAAGGAGCCGGGCAGCGTCGGACTGTTTTCCGGCGCTCAGGCCCGTCACGATGAAATGCTGATCGCCCGCGCCGCCGCCAGCCGCCGTGAAGTCGCCGATGGTTACGGGCTGCCCGAGGAGACGTTGCGCGAGACTCCCCGGACGTCTCGCGGAACGGCCGACCAGGTCGTGCTGATCGAAGTCCACGGCATGATCGAGCCGATCCTGGCCTCGTTCCTGAACCGGCAGATCGAACGCTCCGTCGACGCCGGCGCGAAAACGCTGATCTTCGAGATCACGTCCCCGGGCGGGTATCTGCAGCACAGCCTCGATCTGGCGAACGCCATCGCCGATCTGGAGAAGCGGGGCGTCCGCACGGTGGCCTACATTCCCAACGCCGCGATCAGCGGGGCGGCCATCATTGCGCTGGGCTGCGATGAAATTTACCTGACGCCGAACGCCAAGATGGGGGACGCCGGTCCGATCGAGGTCGGCAAGGGGGGCGTGTTCGAGCGGGCGCCGGAGAAGATCCTCAGTCTGTTGAGGGACGAGATGCGAACGCTCGCCAACCGCAAGCAGCGACCGGCAGCGCTTGCGGAAGCGATGTGCGACAAGGACCTGGAGGTGTACGAGGTCGTCCACAAGACGAAGGGTTCGGTTTGGTACATGACCGAGGACGAATTCCATCATGCGGGAGACGAGTGGTCCAAAGGCCGGCCCGTCCCGGAGGCGCGGGGCAACCTGCTTTTGACCGTCAACGGCAAGCGGGCCAATGAACTCAAGCTGGCCGAACCGCCGGTCAGCGATTTCGAGGAACTGAAACAGCGGCTGGGCGTTCCGGCCGAGGTCACCCCGGTGCGCGCCAAGCGGATCTGGGTGGACGATCTGGTGTTCTGGCTGAATCGCCCGTGGGTCGTCGGCGCGCTGTTCTTCCTGGCGATCGTGTGCGTCTACATTGAACTGCACACGATGACCGGCGCCATGGGGCTGATCTCGGCGTTGTGTTTCGTCCTGTTTTTCTGGAGCAAATGGCTGGGCGGCACGGCGGGGGGCCTGGAACTGCTGCTGTTCGGCTTCGGAGTCTTCGCCCTGGCGATGGAGATCTTCGTGATCCCGGGGGTCGGCGTATTCGGGGTGACGGGCGTCCTGGCGATGGTGGCCTCGCTGGTGATGGCCAGCCAGACGTTCAGCCTGGTCGACCAGGGGCGGAGCTTCGACGACGCGACCAAGACGCTCGGAACGCTGGGCATCTCGATCGTGGCGGTGGCCGGCGTCGCCGTCGCCATCAGCCGGTACCTGCCGCGGATCCCATTCCTGAAGGACATGATCCTCAGCCCTCCGGGCATGCCCTCGCTGACGAGCCCGGACGAGCCGCGGCTGCGGCCGGACTCGACGGTCGGGGGCGAGTCGCTGATCGGACGGCAGGGGCAGTCGCGAACGATGCTGCGCCCGGCCGGCAAGGCGGAGATCGACGGCCGGCTGCTGGACGTCGTCAGCGACGGGGAGATGATCCCGGCGGGAACGCCGGTGGAGATTGTTCAGGTGCAGGGCAACCGGGTCATCGTGCGGTCCTCGAAGGGCCTCGGCTGAGCACGTCCGCCTGAAGCGGCTGGCCGCGAAACGTCGCATCTGCAGCCGCGCCGAGGGGCCGGTTCTGCGGCGCAACTCCTGTTGCCGAATTTCCGCGAGACGTGATAAACACCGGCCGACTCGCTGCCCCCGTGTCGTCGGCAGCGAGAGTGCGTCTGGTCCGCGGAAAGTCGCAGCATGCAACCGCTCGCCCCCTCGATGACGCGGGTCCGCCTGCGGATGGCCCGGGACATCCTGCGGCTGTCCTGCCTCCGGTACCGGCAGTTCGATGGGTTCATCGCCTCGACCAAACAGTCCGGCAACCACTGGATCAAACACATCCTGGGCACTGTGATCGCCATGCGGCATGGCCTGCCGGGCATGGAGCACGTCGCCGATCACAGATTGATCGGCGAGCCGAATTCCCCGCCGACCACGCCCGGAATCCCCCGGATTGTCCAGTCTCACAAGATTCCCAGTCCGCTGGTGCACAATGCCGTCACCCGTCGGCTGCTGTCGTTTCCGCCGTATGTCATCCTGGTGCGCGACCTGCGGTCGCTGCTGGTTTCGCATTACGAGCGCTGGCGGGCCACGTACAAGGTGTCGTTCTCGCAGTACCTGCGCGGGGACACCGCGCTGCATGTCTTCGACTACGACATCTGGGACGCGATTCGCTTCATGAACGCCTGGGGGCGAGCCAGCCAGCGAATGCCGCAACGCATGACGGTGCTGAAGTACGAGGACATGCAGGTCGATGCGGCGCGCGAGGCCGAGCGGATCTGGAACTTCTTCGGCCTGCCATCCGTCGAGCCGGACGTGTTCCGGGCCGCGGCGGCTGAATCCACAAAAGAGCGGATGAAGCCCAAGGAAAGCGGCGCCCGGCGGCAGACCGAAGTCATCCGCATGAGCCGCGACAATCCGCTCGCCTGGTACAGCCCGCAGGATCTTGGATTCGTCGCGGACGTCTGCCGGCGACATTTGAAGCACAACTTCGGCTACGACTACAGCCTCATCCCGGACCAGCAGGCGCTGTCGAAAGCCGCCTGAACGGCGGCGCCGCGATTCCCCCGCTCGCGACCGTCGGCCCGCCGAGTTCTCCACTTCGGATCTGACATCATGGACCGATCCCTGTTCGCTGAGGCTGGCGTCCGCCTGAGATTGGCGCAGTCCCTGTTCGGCTTTTCGTGCCTGAAATACCGCGACTCCGACGGCTTCATCGCCTCCACGAAACAGTCGGGAAACCACTGGATCCGGCATTTGCTGGGGACGGTCATCGCCCGCCGTTACGAGCTTCCGGAGCAGGCGCACATCGGCGAGACGCGACTGGTGGGCAAGCCGCAGTCGCGACGCGTGCATGCCGGCATTCCACGGATCGTGCAGTCGCACAAAGTCTGCAGTCCGCTGGTGCACAACGTCGCATTTCGGCGCGTGCTGAGGTTCCCTCGGTACGTGATTCTGGTTCGCGACCTGCGGGCCATCCTCGTCTCGCATTACGAACGCTGGAAGGACATCTACCAGGTCCCGTTCTCGGACTACCTGCGAGGCGGGCGGCGCGGGAAGCGGTTTGATTACGACTTGTGGGACGCGATCGCCTTCCTGAATTCCTGGAGCTCGATGCAGCGGAGAATCCCCGACCTGGCGACGGTCCTGAGGTACGAAGACATGCAGGTCGATGCGGCCCGCGAGGCCGAACGCGTGTGGCGGTTCCTGGGACTGCCGGACGTCGCCAGCAGCGAATTCCGGGCGGCGGCGGAAGCGTCGACGAAGGACCGCATGAAGGCCAAAGAGCCCGGGGCCGCGAAGACGGGAACCATCATCCGCCTGAACGCCAGGAATCCGGAGAACTGGTACGCGCCGGCGGACCGCGAGTTCTTCATCGCCGCCTGCGCGCGGCATCTCCAGCACGACTTCGGCTACGATTACAGCCGGTTCGAATCGGCTTTGCCGGACGCCCGCTCAATTCCTGCGGCGGCCTGAGGCCCGACCCCGTCAGCGTTGGCGGGCCCCTTTCAGCGTGCTCAGGCGATCCGCGTGCTCAGGCGACGTCAGGCCGCTTTTCCGGGACGCGCTGGCCAGTACGAGTCCTCCGCGCCCTCGAAGTTTGCGAGCGGAGTTTCGGAGGCGCTCAGCGGAGCGGTTCGCAGGCCCGCCAGAAGGCCGTCCGCGATCGTCCGCTGCAGGTCGGCGCGGAAGGCCATTGGAGCCGACCCGAACAGCGCCGCACAGCGGAACAGGCCCGCGGCCAGTCGTCGGCCTGACGCTTTGACGAGCGTCACGCAGTGCTTCCGCAAGCCGGGCGGCATCAGCGCCGCGTTGCTCAACGAACGCCGGTAATGCCGCTTGAGAACCCACTCCGGCGTGCAGCGCTCTCGGGGCACGTAATGCCACACGAGGGCGCCGGGGACGTACCGCGCCCTGACGCCGCGAGTGCGGAGCCGCTGCTGCATCTCTGTTTCCTGGCCGGGGAACGCGGCGCCGGGGCCGCGCTGCGGATCAAAGCCGCCCGCCTCGGTCAGATCGCTCAGGAAGGCCGCCCAGTTGAATCCCAGAAAGCAGCGGTCTCCCAGCGATTCTCGGGCGCCCAGCCGCCAGCCCCGCGCCGAGGCCGGCAGGCAGCCCACCAGCCAGTGCGGCGGCGGCGCCTCGAAATCGACTTCGGTGGGACCACCGAAGAAAAATCCCGACTCACTGCCATCGGCGGCCCGGGCATACTCCCGCAGACAATCTTTCGAAAGCCGGACGTCGTCATCCAGCAGGACGATCAGGCCGTCGCGCATCGAGGCCAGCGCCCGGTTGAGAGCGTTGCTCTTGTTGCCCCAGGGATCGAACAGATGCCGCACGTGAAGCGTGTCGGCGAATGGGCGAATCGCCTCTTCGATGCCGTGCCGCCCGCCATTCTCGACAACGACCGTCTCGTGGTAGCCGGCCGGACGCTCGCATTCGCAGAGCGACCGCAGCGACCGCGCCAAAAGGTCCGGCCGGTCGCCAGCAGTCGGGATCAGTACGGAGAGTGAGCTGGCCATAAGGATAAAGGATTCATCATCCAAACCCGCGGGATGGGTCAAGACCAGAAGCCCTCGGGTTCCGGCCGCCCGCAGAATCTGCGGCTGCGAAATCTCGGCTGGACATGACGCAAAGCCAGTCCTAGTCTCCGCCCCACGATTCCTGAGCCGCGGAATCGACCGCCCCCGTTGCGTTCCGCTTCAGCCAACGCGGGGAGGGGGATCGCGCCCGCGGACAGCAAAGGATTGCCAGGACGCGTCATGAAACAGATTGTCTGCATGAGCTGGGGGCCGGCGTACGGCGCCGAGTACGTCAATCGGCTGTACTCGATGGTGGCGCGGAACATCACGCCGCCGTTCCGTTTCGTCTGCCTCACCGATCGCGCGTCCGGCATCCGGGACGAGGTCGATTGCTATGCCTGCCCCGAGCTGCCGGTCCCGCCGCCCCGCTGCAACCGGCCGTGGCGGAAGGTCACGCTGTGGGGGGAACAGCTCTCGGGCCTCGAGCGGGGCAACGCGCTGTTCATCGACCTGGACGTCGTGATCACCGGGTCGATCGATCCGTTCTTCGAGTACGAGCCGGAACGCTCGTTCGTCGTCATTCGCAACTGGACCCAGCCGGACAAGCGGATCGGCAACACGTCCGTGTACCGCTTCCGGGTCGGCAGCCACCCCTACCTGCTGTCGAACCTGATCGCCAACCATCCCGAGGTCTTCGCGAAGTTTCCGAATTCGCAGACGTACATTTCCGAGTCGATCAACGAAATGACGTTCTGGCCCGACGAGTGGTGCAGGAGTTTCAAGGTGCACTGCATTCCGAAGGGGCTGAAGCGGTACTTCGTCGAACCGGCGCTTCCGGAGGGGACGCGGATCGTCGCCTTCCCGGGGCTGCCGAACCCTCCCGACGCCGCCGCCGGCCGGTGGCCCGCCCCCTGGTACAAGCGGTTGTACAAACAGGTCCGCCCCGCCCGCTGGGTCAGCGAGCACTGGCGCTGACGGCGCGCCGGCGCCGCCTTCGCGGATGAGCATGACGGCGGATGATCCGCCTCTGGCAGAATGGATGGAACCTTCATGCACGAGCGCAAGCTCACTGTCTTACAGGCGCTCCCCGCGCTCGACTTCGGCGGCGTCGAACGGGGCACGGTCGAACTCGGCCGCGAACTTGTCCGCCGCGGCTGCCGCTCCCTGGTGATCTCCGCCGGCGGACGGCTCGTGGACCGCCTCGTCCGCGAGGGCAGCGAGCACATCGCCTGGACGATCGGCGCCAAGACTCCCTGGACGTTCCGCTACGTCTCCCAACTCCGACGGCTCTTGCGGGAGGAGCAGGTCGACATCCTGCACATGCGCTCCCGGATGCCGGCCTGGGTCTGCTGGCTGGCCTGGAGCAAGATGCCGCCCGGCCAGCGCCCGCGCCTGATCTCGACCGTGCACGGCCCCTACTCCGTGAACCGCTACAGCAGCGTGATGACCCGCGGCGAAACCGTCATCGCCATCTCGCGGAGCATCGTCGAATACCTGAACCGCAATTACCCGGGGCTGCCCTCCGATCGCATCCGGCTGATCCACCGCGGCGTCGACCCGGCGGAATACCCGCGGGGCTGCCGGCCTGACGCGGCCTGGTTGAAGGCCTGGCACACGGAATACCCCGAGCTGGCCGGCCGATCGCTCCTGACGCTGCCGGCCCGCGTGACGCGCTGGAAGGGTCAGGAAGACTTCCTGCAGGTGATCGCCGAGCTGCAGTCGCAGGGACGGAACGTGCACGGGCTGATCGTCGGCGGGTGCGATCCGCGCCGGGCGGCGTTCGTCAGCGAGATCCGGCAGAAGGCCGTCGTGATGGGCATCAAGGACCGCATCACGCTGACCGGCCACCGCGGCGACTTGAAGGAGATCATGGCGGTCAGCGACGTGGTGCTGTCGCTGTCGCGCGAGCCGGAGGCGTTCGGCCGCGCGGCGCTGGAGGCGCTGTGCCTCGGCCGGCCGGTCGTCGCGTACGATCATGGCGGAGTCAGCGAACAGTTGGCGGCGATGCTGCCCGAGGGCGCCGTGCCGGTGGGCAACGTGCGCGCCGCCGCCGCCCGGGCCGCGGCCTGGCTGGACCGGCCCCCGGTCGTGGGCGCCGAGAACCCGTTCACGCTGCAGAACATGCTCGATGCGACCATTCGCGTGTATCAGGACCTCACGACCCTGCGAGCCGCCGCGTGACGTCGCCTTCGAAGCTCCCGTTTCTTGCGCAGGCCGAATCGGAACTCCAGCCCGAGCTGGCGACGGACAGAGGCGCCTGCCGGGTGGCGGCGGACTGGCGGGAGGCCTTTGAGGCGCTCGGCTGGCGGGACGCCGAATCGATCATGCGGTGGACAGGCGGTGACGTGCTGCGCGATCGCGACCGCCGCGACGTGCGTCGCGTCGTCGTTCCGGGCCGAGGCTCGAATGCGGACCGGACGCTGTATCTGAAACGGCACCGCTGCTGGGAACGGCCGGTCGCGCCCATCGGAACTCAGTTTCCGGGCATCGGCGAGGCGCAGTCCGTGGCGACATGCGCCGATTTGGGAATCGCGTCGATCGACGTCATCGCCGCCGGCGGACGGACGACGCGGGACGCCAAGACCGGACGCGTCGTCTGTGAATCGTTTCTGGTCAGCGAGGCCATCCCCGCGCCGTCCTGCGCGGAGCTGATTCAACGCTGGCGGCAGGAAGGGACGTTTGATCGGGCCGACCGCCGGGAGCTGCGGCGACGCATGATCGAACTCGCCGCCGAAACCATCTCGCGCATGCATGCCGCGGGCGCCTATCACCAGGACTTGTACTGGCATCACCTGTACTTCCCCGCCGACAAACGGGGCGAACTCTCCGCCCGGTTGATCGACGTCCAGCGGCTCGCCCAGCCGCCGCGCTGGCGACGCTGGAGCTTCTGGTGGAAGGACATGGAGCACATGCGGTTCTCCATGCAGCGGCTGGCGTTCCCGCACGACGAGATTCGCTATTGGTACGAGTGCTATTTCGGCGGAGGGATCGCGAGGCCGCTGACCGCCTGGCAGCACATCCAGACGTGCCTGATCCGCTGGCGGAAGCCGCGACGGGTGCTTCGCAAACTGTGGCGGCAGCCGCGCGGGGGCGCGTGCCGTCCGCATGGCGTGCCTCTGCCGCCCCCTGCACAGGAGTCGAGCGCCGCCGCTCGGGCCGCGTGACGAGTTCGGCGACGAATGGCCCCGCGCCCCGACTCACTTCGGCGGCTGTGACTCCGACAGCCGGGCGGAAATGTCCCGCAACAGCAACCGCGCAAACAGCGCGGTGATGAGCACCCCAGCCGTCGCCGCGAGCGTCTGCAGCGGCAGGGACCGCGTCAGGCTCCCCAGGGCCACCGATCCCCAACCCGGCAATACCGTCGGCAGGAACGCATATTGCGCGATCACCAGGCTCAGCCAGGGGTTGATCCGCAGCGACAGCAGACAGCTCGTCAGAAGAAGGTTCGCCGCCCCCAGAACGACCATCAGGCCATAGCCGACAAGCTCCGGCGCAGACGTCCGGGCTCTGAGGCGCGTGAACTCGCGCTGCAGTTCCGCCCAGGGGTCCCCGGGCAGCACGAACAGTTCTCCGTACAACAGGACCAGCGCTCCCACGGCGATCGATAAAGCCCCGGCCGCCAGCCCACGCGACGCCCCCGCCAGCTTGCGGCGGCACAGTTCCCCCAGCGTCTGCGGAACGAGTCGCAGCGTGTCCCACGTCCCGTCCCGGACCTCGCACTGAAACACCCGCACCGACTGGATCAGCGTTTCCAGCACGATGGAATACCAGCCCGCGATGCACATGGCGCTTCCCACGAACCGCCACGCCTCGCCGGTTTGGAATGCCTGCGGATTCTTCGCCAGCAGAATCGCCAGCGTGACGAACGGCAGCGCTCCAAATATCGCGAATCGAATCCTCAGCAGCCGCGGCCCCCCCGAGAACTGCTGAAAGTCCTTCCAGGCGATCGCCTCGCCGACGACCCGCCCGCGTGTCGAGAACAGGTTCCAGCCGCGCACGCTCGCACGTGACAGCCTGCCAGCGCGACTGGCCGGTTCATGCGTCAGCCGCCGTTCGAACAGCCAGCAGGCTGCGCCGAACAATAGTGCTGACGCGGCCAGGTAGCTGGTTGTGATCGCCAGCAGGCTGACGCCCGGCGCGAGGCCCCGAAGTCGTTGCTCCGCCTGAAACGGAATCGTCCACGGCTGCACGACTTCCGAGACCGCCACGCAGCGCTGGAAGAATGCGGAATGTTGCGTTCCGCTGGCCAACATGCCGGCCGAAAACGTGCCGAGTCCCGCAGGGAACAACTGGGTCAACAGCAGCGTCGCCAGCGTCGCCAGCGACGATCGAACGGACGTCGAGCAGACGACGGAAAAGAACGTCCCGACCTGCGAAGCGAACGCCAGCAGGCATGCCAGCGGCACCAGAGCGCCCAGGATGCGCTCCGCGCTCACCCCCCCGAGTGGAATCGCCATCAGCCACAACGGCGCCGTCAGCGCCAGCAGCCAGGCCGTCTGAATGGCCCGCGCCAGCGGCGCGCCGGCCAGCAGCGTCGCGGGCGAGGCGGCTGTCATCAGCAACAGCCCCAGCGTGCCCTGCTCCTTCTCGTCCGTCAGCCACGTTGCCATGAAGAACGAGCCAGCGAGACCGATCTGGACGGCTGCGGCCACGAGCAGGAACTCGGCGAGGACCAGGCCTCCCTGGCCCCATCCGCGACCGAGCCGGGATTCCAGCAGCACAATGAACAGCGCCGCGAGCGGCGGCAGCAGCAGGATCGCGCGGACCAGATGGATGCCGATCCGGCGTTCGCTCATCCGCAGCGACTGAGCCAGGAGGGCGAAAGAACGTTGCACGCGCGAGGCCCTCGTACCGGTCCTGGCGGCCGCACCGGCCGGCCGCGCTGTCACCCGGGCGGCAAAGGAAACTCGATCCGGGCACAGGCCGCCGCGCCGATGAACCCCGCATCCCCGCCGAGCGATGCGTAGTCGATGACCGTGCGGGCTGCGGGGATGGGAAACGTCCGGGCGCGGATTTCGGTTCTCAGCGTTTCCAAAAATTCCCGGCCCAGGGCCGTCCCGTTCTGTCCGAACGTCATCGCCCCGCCGACCAGGATCATCTCCGGGTTCAGAATGTGGATGATGTTGATGCTGCCGATCGCCAGGTACCGCGCGGAGTCGAGCACAAGTTCGCGGGCCAGTTCATCGCCCTGCTCGGCCGTCTGGGCGATCATCAGCGGCGTCAGCGAGGCGCCTTCGGCCAGCAGTCCCTGCAGGCGTGAGCCCCGCCCCGCGTCCAGCGCTTCGCGGCAGCGGCGGACGAGCGCCAGCCCGCCCACGTACAGCTCGACGGAACCAGGGATGTTGAACGGCGACGGCGGACCGCCCTCGGACTGGATCACGATGTGGCCGCACTCGCCGGCATGAGAGTGCGCCCCTTCCCAGATTCGGCCGTTCAGCACCAGACCCCCACCGACGCCCGTGCCCAGCGTCCAGAACATCAGGCTCCGCGCGTCCTTCGCCGCGCCCAGCCAGAACTCGCCCAGCGCCGCGGCGTTGGCGTCGTTCTGCAACACGGTCGGCTTGCCCAGTCGCTCCGCGACGATTTTCCGCAGCGGCAGGTCCTCCCACCCGGGCAGATTGAACGGATGGAAAATGACTCCCGCGGGAATGTCCATGGTCCCCGGTGCGGCGACGCCCACCGCCCGGATCTCCGACCAGTCGACGCCGGCTTCGGCGACCACCTCGCGGCAGGTCTGCTCGAGGTTCGTCAGTCCCGCGTCGAGCCCCTGTTCCAGCGCCGAAGGCGCATGCCGTCGGGCGAGCACGTCTCCCTGGTCTGAGAGGACGCCCGCCTTGATGCTCGATCCGCCGATATCAATCCCGAGGTAATGCACCGGCCGATCAGACGTGTTCCGAATTGTCGATGGCGCGCGGCCGCGATCCGGCCGCC
Source organism: Planctomyces sp. (assembly GCA_019636235.1). Lineage (GTDB taxonomy): Bacteria > Planctomycetota > Planctomycetia > Planctomycetales > Planctomycetaceae > Caulifigura. Next base: position 46,124 of record JAHBXW010000008.1, on the reverse strand, counting down.
GTCCGCAGGCGAGCCTCTCCCGGACGGCAGATCGCCCGCGATCCGCGCGAACTGCTCCGGGCGATGGCGCCCAGTTGAGAATACGGACGAACCGGGAGCGCAGGCAACGCCCAGTTCTTCACCACGCGCACGGCCACCGAGAACGGGCAGCCGCCGCCCTTAGCAGCAGCTGGGCGACGGCGTCGACACGTGCCGCACGACGACCTGGTCCACGACCCGATCAACGCCGCGCACCTGGCGGGCCAGAAGCGACAGATCCGGCAGACCCGTCTCCGTCTCCAGCACGCCCTGAATGCACACGCCGTCCCGCATCCGCCGCACCACCAGCGACGCGAACTTCAGACCCGGCTCATCCAACAGACGCCGTTGAACTTCGCGCTCCAGATCGTGCGACGTTTCCGCTTCCTCCGCGGCCGCGATCACCGAATCGCATTCGGACGGAACCGGATCGTCCCAGCCGCACGGCGCCGGAATCGGGACTTCCTGACGCGGCCGCAGACGAGCATCAAACCGATGGCGAGCACCCATCGAAAACCTCCATGGTCCTTTCAAGGGACCTTCACTGACTTCGCGGGAGTCCTCCCCTCGATTCAGACGCCGCGCGAGCCTGTCTCGCCTCAGCGTCCCGATTCGCAGCCAGAGGCCCATCCCTTCGGCTTCACGAATCTCCCTGCAGACTCCTGCGGGAATGTATTCAACCGCGTGGCTGCAATTTCTCAAGACCGCTTTCCCAATCCTTGCGGATTTTTCAGATCGCGGAACGGCGTCTCTCAATCACGGGGCCGCGGCGCGGCATTCCGATCGGACGGAGTCGACCCTGGCGCCTCGGGCTGCGGCGCCTTCCCCAATCCTCCCAGTTGCCGGCAGTGTGCGGAAATGAACCAGTCTCTGCTCGAACAGCGGTCAAATCGCTGAATGCTCGTCGAGCACGCTGATCGCCGGCGCTCCAGAATCGCTCAGTGGTGAGCCGGGCGGCGGGCAGCGCGCTTTAGAAGCGCAGCGCATGCGCGTGGCCGGCTTGCGGATCGTTCCATGGCTGAGGCAGCACCACGCCCTTCCTGCCTCAGGGCGTGCTACACGCAATGCCCCCGCACGCTTGCAGGAAGACGGCGCGCTCATGGAGACTGCCTGTCCCCAAAATCCGATCCGGCAGGAGTTTCCCCGATGAGTGATCAGTCTCAGGTTCTCGACGCCAGCGCACGCCTCCTGAAAGCGATCGACGCCGGCGACTGGGACGCTTACGCGAAACTCTGCGACCCCGGAATCACGTGCTTCGAGCCGGAAGCCCGCGGCAACCTCGTCGCCGGCATGCCTTTCCACAAGTACTATTTCGATCTCCCCTCCAGCGGCACGCCCCGGCAGTCGTCGATCGCCACGCCCGTCGTCCGGCTGATGGGGGATGTCGCCGTGGTCTGCTATGTGCGGCTGGTGCAGAAACTGGACGCCCAGGGGCAGCCGGTGACGGCCGCCATGGAGGAGACCCGCGTCTGGCAGAAGCAGTCCGGCGAGTGGAAGCACGTCCACTTCCATCGGTCCCCCTGCTGAACCCATCCCGTTCCCCTGAACCTGACCGGCCCGGAAGGGCTCCTGCTTCCCGGATGTCCCTGCTGACCGCCGCCGCCGAATCCCTCGCCCCCGCGCCCCTCGCGGAGCCAGCGCCCACCTGCCGGCTCGTCACGCTGGGCTGCAAGGTCAACCAGTACGAGACGCAACTCGTCAAGGAGGCGCTCGAGCAGCACGGGTATCGCGAGGCCCTGGACGGCGAGAACGCCGACCTGTGCGTCGTGAACACGTGCACCGTCACCGCCGAGGGGGATGCGAAGTCCCGGAAGATCATCCGTCAACTGGCGCGGGAGAATCCCGGCACGCGGACGCTCGTCATGGGCTGCTACGCGACGCGCGAGCCCGAGGCCGTCCGCTCGCTGCCCGGCGTGTTCGACGTCGTCACCGACAAGCGCGAACTGCCCGACGTGCTGCTTCGCGAGGGCGTGCACGACATGCCGTCGGGGATCAGCACGTTCGACGGCCGCAAGCGAGCCTACGTCAAAGTGCAGGACGGCTGCATTTTGAAGTGCACGTACTGCATCATTCCTTCGGTGCGGCCGGGGCTGCGGAGCCGTGCGCCGCAGGACATCGAGGACGAGGTCCGCCGGCTGATCGACAACGGCCACAAGGAAATCGTGATCGCCGGGATTCACGTCGGGCATTACGGAGTCGATACGACGCGCGGCCGGAGCGGCCTGCCCCCCTTCCGGCTGTGGCACTTGTTCCGCCAGCTGGATCGTATTCCGGGGGATTGGCGGATGCGGCTGTCGAGCATTGAGGCCAACGAGATCGGGGGCGATTTCATCGCCGCCGCCGCGGACTGCGAGCACCTCTGCCCGCAGTTCCATCCCGCGCTGCAGAGCGGCAGCGACAGCGTCCTGGTGCGGATGCGCCGCCGGTATCGCACGTCGAAGTTCCTGAACACGATCGGGCAGCTCCGCGACCGCATTCCGGACGTCGCGCTGACGACGGACGTCATCGTGGGCTTTCCCGGCGAGACGGAAGCTGAGTTTCAGGAGACTTTGGCGACCTGCCGCGAGGCGGGCTTCATGAAGATTCACGTCTTTCCGTTCAGTCCGCGGCGGGGCACGCCGGCGGCCTCGTTTCCCGATCAGGTCTCGCCCGAGGTCCGCAAGGATCGGGTCCGCCGGCTGGGGCTTCTGGAACGGGAGCTGGCGACCGGGTATTATCGCCGCTGGTTGGGACGCCCGGTTGAAGTGCTCGTCGAGCGAATGTCCGAAGATCGGCCGGATCGGGTGCGCGGCACGGACCGTCGATACATCCCCGTGGAATGTCCGGGGACGCCCGACGACGTCGGCCGATTCGTGACGGCCGTCGGTCAGGCCGCAACGTCCGAGTGTCTGCTGGCAACCCGATAACGAGGGAAGGCGGAATGCAATCGCGGTTCTTCCGTCTGGATGTCGATGCCGACGTGGCGACGGTGGATTTGTTGCGCGAGCGCCTGACCGAAGAAGACAACATTGAGGAGTTCGGGCAGGAACTGGCGGCCCTCGTCGACAAGCAGAACTACCGCAAGATCATCGTCTGCATGCGGCAGGTGAAGTACGTCACCAGCTCCGTCATCGGCAAGCTGATCATGCTGCATCGCCGGCTGGGCCGCACCGAAGGCCAGCTCGTCCTGACCGACGTGCAGCCGCCCGTCGAGGAGATTCTGTCGGCCAGCCAGTTGCTGACGTATTTCAACACGGCGCCGGACGTCTCATCGGCCCGGGGCACGCTCGCCTGATCGCGCGAACGGCCGTCAGCTCGCATTCTCCAGCCGGCCGTCCGTCAATTCGTAGCGCCGCGGGAACCGTCCCGCCAGCTCCTGGCTGTGCGTCACGCAGAGCAGCATCGTGCCCTGCTCGGCGGACAGCTCCAGCAACAGCGCTCCCACCGTTGCCGCAGTTTTGCGGTCGAGATTGCCCGTCGGCTCGTCCGCCAGCAGCAGCAGCGGCTGATTGATGAGGGCCCGGCAGACCGCCACCCGCTGCCGCTCGCCCCCCGAGAGCGCCGCCGGACGGTGCACCATCCGGTCCTTCAGCCCCACCCGTTCCAGCAGCGACTCCGCCCGCTCCGCGGCCCCCGATGTCTCTCCCGGCGACGCCAGCGTGGGGACCAGCACGTTCTCCAGCACCGTGCACTGCGGCAGCAGGTGATGGTCCTGAAACACGAACCCGACCCGCTGATTCCGGTATTTCGCCTGATCGACTTTGGCGAGCGCGAAGGGATCCACATCCCCCAGCCGCACCGTCCCCGATGTGGGCGATTCCAGCAGGCCCAGGATGTACAGCAGCGTGCTCTTGCCCGCGCCGGACGGCCCCGTCACCGCGACCGCCTCCCCGGGAACCAGCGACAGATCGACGTCGCTGAGAATCGACAGCTCGCCACTCGGTCCGGCGTAGGTCTTCGACAGACGCGTCACCTGCAGTCCGGAGTCGGCCGGCGAAGCGGGATTTCCAGCGGCGGTCACGGCAGCTCCACGCACACGAGTTCCGAATCGCTGCGGGCGAACACGCGGCGGCCGGAATAGGCCGGATGCGCCCAGGTCTCGCCAAGAACTTTCGCGCGGCCCAGTTCCGTCAGCCCCTCGCGCGTGAACCGCGCCTGGACGAGTTCCCCCTCCGCGTTGAGCGCCAGCACGCGGTCGCTGTCCCCGATCCACACCAGCGACGCCTGCGGGTTGCGGTCACGACGCGTCAGCGTGTTGCGGTCGTCCCACAACTTCGTCCCTGTCGCCGGGTCGAAACAGGTGATCCCGTATTGCTTGTCCAGCAGATAGGCCAGGCCGTCCCGCACCAGCGGCTGCGACATCAGCCCCCGCAGATAGCGGTTCTCCTCCCATTCCAGCGTGGCGTCCTCGGGGCCAGGCCCCAGCCGGATCGCCTTCGAACCGGCCCAATAGCCGCACACCAGCACCAGGCCGTCGACTTCGATCGGCGTGGCGATCGCGACGCCGTATTGAATCTCATACGGCACGTCCCACAACGGCCGGCCGGACTCCAGATCCACGCCTCGAATGTGCGACGGCGTCCAGCAGACGAGCTGCCGCACGCCCCCGCTCTCGACGACGATCGGCCAGGTGTAACCCGCCTCGTCGGACAGGCATTTCCAATGCACGGCCCCGGTGGCCGCATCGAGCGCCACGACGCTGTTTCCGTCCTCGCCGCCGGGCTGGACGATCAGCCGGCCGTCGACCAGCCGGGGGGACGCGGAATAGCCCCACGTGGGTCGCCGGCCGCGCAGGTCGTCGACGAGATGCGCCCGCCATAGGAGCTTTCCGGTCTCGAGGTCCAGGCAGCGCAGATGGCCCAGCGCTCCGAGCGTGTAGACGCGGCCATTGACGATCGTCGGACAGGCGCGCGGCCCATTGCCGTAGTCGAGGTCGCCATAGGCGACGTCGTACTCGTCGGTCCACAGCGGCTCGCCCGAGTCGGCCGCGACGCACAGCACCCGCTCGATTTCGCGGGGCTCGGTCTGCCGGTCCAGCGTCAGGATTTTGTCGTCAACCGCAGCGATCCCGGCGTATCCGCCGCCGATTGGCCGCCGCCAGACGGTGTTGAGCCCTTCCGGCCACGCCTCCGCGAAGCCGGCATCCGGGACGCGTCCCGAGCCGTCCGGTCCGCGCCATTCGGGCCAGTCCGCCCGGACGCCGCGCGCAGCCAGAATCAGCGCCAGCATCAACGTGATGCGGGCGATCCCTCCCGGCGGCCCGACAAACGGCTCAGCGCGGTCGCGGCACAGCATGAGCTGGCGTTACTGCTTCGCCATCCGCTCGAACTGCTCCGCCTGCCGACGGTGCTTGTCGGCGCGCGTCTGAAACTGCTTGCGCTTGGGGGTGCTGCCCGCCAGCCGCGCCAGGTTTTCGTACTTCGCCGACAGGGCCCGCTTCACTTCGGCGAGATGCTTGGGATCGCTCATGGTAAACTTCCAGTTCCGGCCTGGGGCCGGGAATCAGACTCGCCGGACTGGCCGGCTGCAACACACACTGGGAAACGGGACCGGCGTCAGGGCGCACGGCGAACCCGTTCCGATCCGAAGGCGGCCGCCAGCATCCCGACCCGGGCGCAGAACGCCCCACCGGGGGCGCCGGCAGCGAACTGCGAACTCTAACACGAACGGTCGACTCGTTCCATGCAATTCGCCACGCCGGAAGCCGCGATGCGCCACGCCCTTGCGGCCGCCGCCCTGGGACAGGGCCGCGTCGAACCCAACCCGATGGTCGGCGCGGTCGTGCTCGACGCCGACGGAAACCTCGTCGGCGAGGGTTTTCACGAGCGTTTTGGCGGCCCGCACGCCGAAATCGTCGCCCTGCGTCAGGCCGGCCCCAACGCCCGCGGCGGGACCCTGTTTGTCACGCTTGAGCCCTGCGCCCACTTCGGGAAAACCCCGCCCTGCGCCCCGGAAGTCGTGCGGGCGGGCGTCCGGCGGGTCTACGTCGCCGTCGCCGATCCCTTCCCCGTCGTCGCCGGTCGCGGCTTCGAGATTTTGCGCGAGGCCGGAATCGAGGTGCATTTGGGCCTCCTGGAGCCCGAGGGGCGGCGGCTGCTCGCGCCCTATCTCAAGCTGACGACGGCTGGCATTCCCTGGGTGCACGCCAAATGGGCCATGACGATCGACGGCCGCATCGCAACGGCATCCGGCGACTCGCAGTGGATCTCCTCGACCCGCTCGCGGGCGATCGTCCACGAGTTGCGGGGACGCGTCGACGCCGTGGTCGTCGGGATCAGCACGGCCCTGCACGACGACCCCCTGCTGACGGCGCGTCCCTCGGGGCCGCGCACCGCCACGCGGATTGTCTTCGATCGGACCGCGCGGCTGCCCGTCGAATGCCAGCTCGTCAAATCGGCGCAGGCCTTTCCGCTGATCGTCGCGACCGGGTCCGAGGCCCCGTCCGAACGCGTCTCCGCGCTGGAGTCGGCGGGCGTCGAAGTCCTCCGCTGCGGCGATGGGCGGTCCGGCGCCGGAATGGTGCGGTCCGTGCTGGAGGAACTGGGAGCCCGGCGGATGACGAACGTGCTCGTCGAGGGGGGCGGCCAGTTGCTCGGCTCGTTCTTTGACGCCGGCCAGGTCGACGAAGCGCATGTGTTTCTGGGGCCGCGGGTGATCGGCAGCGCGGCCGCCCCGGGTCCGGTCAGCGGACGGGGGCGGGATCGGCTGGCGGAGGCGGCGACGTTCCGGCTCGACGGCGTCGAGTGGCTGGATGACGACGTTTATCTGCACTACCGGACGGAAGCGGGCAGAACGCCGAACGTGTGAAGCGCGAACCCAAGAGCACGCAGAAGATTTCTTGATCCGTCGGCTCGGCCATCCGTTTGAAAGTGGGTGATCGGATTGGAGCAACTCCATGGACAGACGCAGGACTCCCATCGGACGTCGCATCCCGGCGGCGGCGGCCGCCTTGTTGCTGGTCCCTCTGGCCGGTTGCGATCGTCCCCCGGCGTTCCCGGCGGCGCCTGTCCAGGTCGCGGAGCCGGAGTCAGACAGCTGTCTCGTATCGGGGCGGATCGTCAGCAAGGCGTGGAGCGACAAAAGGGGCGGCATTGAGCGGGGCATCGTTCGCGCCTGGAGAATTCCGGAGCACGAGTTGGTCGAAGAGGCCTATGGGACCGGGGAGGAGTTCCAGATTCGTCTGCCGCCCGGTCAGTATCGCCTGATCTTCAGTGCGAACGGTTCCCGCGGCGCCACCTTTGAAGTGGAAAGCCGCGAGTTGACCGTGGCCGATGATGTAGACCGGATTCCGATGGACGAGGTCGATCTGCCCATCAGCAAGACAACGGGCCTCTACGGCAGGCAGGCTCCGGAACTCGACGGCATCATAGCCTGGCAGGGGACATCGCCGCTGCTGGTCAAGGCGCTGAGGGGACGAGTGATTGTCCTCGATTTCTTCGCCTATACCTGCTCCATCTGCCATGCCCACAAGCCCGATCTGATCCGGCTCAGGGATCAGTACGAAGGCGAAGGGCTGGTGGTGCTGGCCATTCACGATGCCAGCCTGGCGACGCTCGAAGAGATGAACGCCAGGATGGAGCCCGCACTGCGGCGTGCGTTCGGCGGAGCCCCTCCGCCGTTCCAGATGGCCTTGGACGGTTCCGAGCAAGCCGGCGTGTTCGAAGCCTACGGCATCTATGCGGTGCCCGCCGTGATCCTGATCGATCAGGGGGGGCGCGTCGTCCGGCGGTATCATCATGCCGGGGACCCCGAACTGGCGGCCGATGTGCATGAGTTGCTGACTCGCGACTTGAGCAAAGCCTTTTGAGGCCCCTAATACGCGATGCAGATCTGCAGCAAGCAGGATGTCCCCAATGATTCGCGCTATCTGACGTGCCGCCAATCGCGGCTGGCCGGCGTTGTGAGGTTGCTGGTCTGCTGCGGCGTACTGGCCATTCCGCTGGTCGTGGCAAATCGCACTGGTTTGCAATGGCTGGCATGGCTGGGCGCGGCGGGCGCACTCCTGGTGGCGCCGGTTCTGCTGCTGGATTTGGCGGCTCTGTTCCGGCATTCCAACTGGATTCTCCAAATCGGACGGGATGGGGTGTGGATCAACCTGCGGTCGTATCGCGACCGCACGCGGGACGCCGGGCAAGGTGCTGCATCTCAGGTCTTCAGAGATTGCGACGGTCGGCCGGCACATCGAGGCCTATTCCACCCCCTCGAAGACCAGCAGCGCATCCACAGCTCACAAGGCTTCCGGAGGATCCGTTGTATGGCGGGACGAATTCCTCGAAATCCGCCTGCACGACGCACATCGCGACAATCTGCAGGCAATGCTGCTTTCGCTTCGCAGCCCGTCGGCGGCCGGCCCAAAGTCCCGGAACCAGCCGCGCGAACAGAGCCCCTATCCGATCTGGTTCGTCGGCCCGTCCGTTCTGCGGATCTGCTGGAACAGCGGACATGGCCGTGTTGTCACGCCGCGACTGAAGCGGGCGCTGGATCAGTTCGAGCAGTTCGACTCCGTGGCGGAGCCCACCCGCCGCGATCGCCCGGATTGGCGCGAACTGAGCGCGGAGGAGGCCGCTGAACTGTCCCGGGAACTGGCACTGGTCCACGGCGATGAGCAGTATTCGGCCGCCCTGCTGGTGCGACTCTGCGGAGTGACGCACAACACAGCCTGGAACATGATCCGACGTCCCGGACAAGACGGTTGATTCCGCGTTGGGGCGCATGCGGCTGGCTCCCACTCCTTGCCGGGAAGCAGCGGTCCTGGCCGACCAACGGCTCATGCATGACGAGGCGAGGTCAAAGACCGCATTCCCGTCCATCCGTCGACGTCAGCAGGGCTCTTCAATCCCGCTCAGCGTCCGGGCGAGCGCAGCTCCGCCCGCAGTTCCCCGTCGAGAATCGACGCCAGTTGCCGCAACAGGGCGGCGCCGTCCCCGCGATACGCGCTGCCGTGCTGGCAGGCCAGCGTCGTCGGGTTCAGCGAGGCCAGACGCTCCAGAATCGCGCCGGTGCTCGTCGCATGCGCGTAGTACTCCATCGGCCGGCGCAGGGCTTCGCTGGCCGTCAGAATCTCCGATTCCGTGACGGGCGGCGTCTCCGCGCCCGGCTGCGTGAACAGGTCGCCGCACAGCAGCGTCCCGGTCGACTGATCGAACAGCACGCCGCAGTCCCAGCCGTGGGGGACGTGCGGCGTGTCGATCCACTGCCAGGTCTTCCGGCCGGTCGAGAATGTCTCGCCGTCCGCCAGTCCCCGGCCGGGGCGATCCGCGAAATCGTCCAGCGACGTCATCACGCTGATCCGGCTGGCAAATGGGACGGCGTGCGGCGCGGCGGCCAGGAACTCGTTCATCGCACCGGCTTCATCCCCCTCGAAGTGCGAATAGCCAATGTGTCGGAGTCGCGACAGCGGAATGACCTTCGCGACCGCCTCAGAGACGTACGGGAACCAGCGTCGCCAGCCGGCGTGAAAGATCATGGGCTCGTCGTCGACGATGAGGTACTGGCTGAGGTTGAACCCGCCGGGGATGGCGTCGACCCGCAGGGGCGTGTTGATGCGGTAGATCCCATCGGCGACCTCGTCGATCCGCGTGCCGGACAGCGGGTTGGTTTGCATCGGCGGGGCCTTTGAATCGGGTGTGACGGCGACAGGGCCGCGGGCGTCGTTCAGTCCTTCGCCAGCGACACACACACAATCTCCTTGTCGTTCCGCAGGTACACGCAGCGGTTGGCGAACGCCGGGTGCGACCAGACGATCTCTCGCCCCTGCGCCGCGCCGGTCGGTTCGATGACGTGCGCCCGGCTGAGTTCCTCGTAGCCCTCGCGCGTCAGCCGCGCGAGGATCAGATCCCCCTGCTCGTTCGGCAGGATGAATCGATCCCCCTGCTTCACAAGGAATGTGTTCGCCCAGCGGGCCGATTCGCCCCCCGTCGCCGCATAGGTCTCCCACAGCCGGTCGCCGTTCGAGGCGTCGAGGCCCCGCAGCTCGCCGTAACTGTCGACTCCGAAGATCAGGCCGTCTTCGAACCAGGGCGTGGGCATGATCGAGTGCAGGGCGTCGGTGTTGCGCTCGCTGCGCCCCTTCCGCTTCCACGCTTCCCGCACGGCCGTCCCGGCGTCGTTGAATTCGAGCATCAGCGAGCCGTCGTAGAAGGCCGTCAGGAACAACCGGTTCCCTTCGAGCCGCGGCATCGGCACTGACAGGCCGTTCTGAATTTCCCACTCCTGCGTCCAGATGGCCTTCCCGGTTTCCGGCTCCAGTCCGGATACCGCGTGCGGCGTCCAGATCAACAACTGTCGCCGGCCGGCCGGTTCGATGATGACCGGCGGGCAGTACCCGGGACCATGGCCGCCAAACGCATCCAGCGACCGCCAGGCCACCTCGCCCGTGTGCTTGTTGAACGCCACGACAGCGGAGCCCTCGCCGCCAACCATGCAGATCAGCCGGTCGCCGTCCACCAGCGGATGCGCCGAGAACCCCCAGACGGGCGAAGCGTTCATGCCGGACAGCTCGCGGAGCTGGGCTGACCAGACGACATCCCCGTTCGCGACATTCAGGCAGAACAGGTGCCCCTCGGCGCCCAGCGTGTACACGCGGTCGCCATCGACGGCGGGCGTGCAGCGCGGACCGGCCGGATAGCTGACCGTGTAGGGGCAGTCGTGCTCGTGCGTCCACAGCACCGATCCATCCGCCTCGTTGAGGCACAGGACGCGTTCGATGGCGGGCGTCGCGCCGCGCGTGAAGGGGTTGTCCGGATCGGCCCCACCGGCCTTCACCTGCCGGTCAGTGACGTACACGCGACCCGCGGCGACGGCCGGACCGGCGTAGCCGCCCCCCACGGGGGTTCGCCACCGTACGGGGGGGCCCCCCTCGGGAAACCGCTCGACCAGCCCTGTTTCGCGCCACTCGGCGTCGCGCCGGGGGCCGGCCCACTGCGGCCAGTCGTCCGACAGGGCGAAGTCCGCCCAGGACAGGACCAGGACCACGCTCAAACCGGCTGCCAGCCGTCGACAATTCATGGGACTTGCTTCCATTCGCGAAGGGGAGGACATGGGAATCGGCCGCGGTCGCGGAGCCTGGCAATGGTCCGCGGATCGTCGAAGGCGAGCCCGCGTCAGTTCATTTTTGCGGAATGCAGGAGCACATAAACGCCCTGCGAGCCGGAGGCGCGGACCGCATCAAACAGCCGCGCAGCACGCGGCTCGACGGCATCCTTCTGCACCCGTACGGCGATGGTGATCGTGTTCTCATTGCTGGCGAGCCGGCCGCGGGCCTGCTGGATGTTGGGACGTTCTCGGCGGGCGCCGACGGCCAGGACGCGAAAGGGGCCGATGATCTCGACGTCGCGGGCGGCGGGATTGGCGGAGTCGGGCAGGATGACCGTGGGAGGCGTCGTCGGAGATTCGGCCGGGGGGCCATCCGCGGTGGAGCGCGGCAGCCGCGGCACCTCGAACGAGACGAGGTCTCCCGGGTTGATCTGTTCAGGAATCACGGCCCGCGGATCGATCGGCACCCAGCGGGCCGCCTCGTCATCGGCCAGCAGCGCGGCGACGTCCTCCTGCGCGGGCGTCGTCAGATCCTGACGGAGAATCAGTTCGCCTCCCGCGTAGGGGCGGTTCGCGCGGAGGCCGATCACGGCATCCCGGGCCGACCACAGCGGGGCCGCGTCCTGCAGGTTGCCGGTCCGGGTGCGGGGGATTTCCACCGGCTCGAAATGGTCGGCCTTGAACTGCTCGCCAATGTTCAGCCGGACGTCGGGACGGACGCCGATGAACGCCAGCCGCGCCTCGGAACGCGCCAGGCTGTCCAGATACAGCCAGTTGCAGACCGCCCCCGCGAGCCCCAGCGCCGCGGCGATTGTGAGTCCCATCAGTCCCCGCACGGCATGTCCTTCTGCTGTCGGCTCGCTCGCGGCTTCGTGATTGTCATCGGGCGTCGAAACGGCGTCTTCGCGGCCCGGGCCGTTGCACCGGCGTCGCTGCTAATCCGTCGCCAGCCAGCGGCAGGCGTCCTTTGCATGGTAGGTGATCAGGAGGTCCGCGCCGGCCCGCTTGAGGCTCGTCAGGATCTCCAGCGTCACGCGTTGTTCGTCGATCCAGCCGCGCTCGGCGGCCGCCTTGACCATCGCATATTCGCCGCTGACGTTGTACGCCGCCAGCGGCACGTCCGGATGCGCCTGCTTGACCCGGCGGATGACGTCCAGGTAGCTGATCGCCGGCTTGACCATCAGCACATCGGCCCCTTCGGCGACATCCAGCGCCGTTTCCCGCAGGGCTTCGTTCGCGTTGGCGGGGTCCATCTGGTACGAGCGGCGGTCGCCGAATTGCGGCGTGCTTTCGGCCGCCTCGCGGAACGGCCCGTAGAACCCCGACGCGTATTTCGCCGCGTAGCTCATGATCGGCAGATGGCTGAAGCCGGCCTGATCCAGCCCGTCGCGGATCGCCGCGATCATGCCGTCCATCATGCCGCTGGGGGCGACCAGATCGGCCCCCGCGCGGGCGAAGCTGACCGACTCGCGGACCAGCAGTTCCAGGGTGGAGTCGTTGTCGACGTCAGTCCGGCCGCCGATTTCCCGCACCACGCCGCAGTGGCCATGGTCGGTGAACTCGCACAGGCAGACATCGGCCGCCAACAGCAGCGTGGTCCCGGCTTCGCGGATCGCCCCGAGCGCCTGCTGCACGATCCCGTTGTCGGCCCAGGCGTCGCTGCCCGTGGCGTCCTTATGCTCGGGGATGCCGAACAGGATCACTCCCGGGATGCCCAGCGATTCGATTTCCCGAATTTCCGGCAACAGCCGATCGACGGACAACTGCGCGTGCCCGGGCATCGATGAGATCGGCACGCGCTGGTCGCGGCCATGCCGGACGAACAGCGGCAGCAGGAAGTCATCCGGCGACAGCCGCGTTTCGCGGACCAGGTCCCGCAGTCGGGGGTGCATCCGAAGCCGTCGAGGTCGCGTCCGCAGTTCCATGTCGCCAAAATTCCCGGGGCCAGGCGGCTGTCGACCGGCAGGGAGGGGGTCCCGAGCGGCGACAGCCAGAGTCCGCGCCGGCCACCAGGGCTCGCGCGGCCGACATCAGCATCTTCGACTCGTCGCATGCCGTCCACGCTGCGGACCTTTATTGGCGTCCGGATTCCGTGTCCGCCGAAACTCCTCCCGGTGCTGTCGAACCTGCGCCGCCTGGGGGACGCCTTGCGCACAGCGGCGCCGGACGACCTGCACCTGACGTTCAAGTTTCTGGGGGACACGCCAGTCGACCAGGTCGGCGACATTGCCGGCCAACTGGAGGCCGCCGCGGACGGACGGGGGCCGTTGTCGGGACGGCTGCGCGGCCTGGGCGCCTTTCCCGGTCCTGCGCGGCCGCGCGTGATCTGGGTGGGCGTCGAGTTTTCCGAGGAGCTGCCGCGGCTGGCGCGGGAGCTGGACGATCGGCTGGCCCCCTGGGGATTCGCGACGGAGGGGCGGACGTATCATCCGCACGTGACGCTGGCGAGAGTACAGGGCCGACCTCCCCGGGAGTTGGCGGCGATTCTGCAGGCGTCGGCCGAAGTCGACTTTGGCCCGGCCGACATTCGCGAGATCGAGCTGTTCCAGTCGGAACCGGGGCCGTCCGGTTCGCGCTATACGTCGCTGGCGCGGTTCGAGTTTCGCGGCGAATGATCCGGAACCGACCCGCGTCGCCAGGGGCGGTTGCCCAAGGCGAACGACCGGCCGAATTCGCCGGTCCGTGCCGAGGCCACGGGAATTCCGTTCCGTCCGCCCGTCCTCAGGGACGCGCGGCGCGTGAAGCCGCCGCGCCAGCCCGAACTCTTTCCGAAACGCCACCGAAACGCCCGCTTCGCTGCCGATAACACGCACAGCCGCAGGATTCGGGGCCGTTTGCCCTTGGCGGCCACTTCCGGAGCGGCTATGGATCGTCGCGTGAACGTGCTGGCACTCGTCAAGGATGGCGAACGCTACGTCTTCCTGTACGACGACCAGAGTCTGTCTCAACTGTTGCAGACGCTGGGCCGCTACGCCGCCGATCCCGAACTCAGCTTCAGCTGGTATGATGCGGCCGTGTTGAGCCAGAAGGTGCGGCGGCTGCAGGCGGAAGAGCGGCCGTCGTCGCTGTTCCGCGAATCGGCCTGACTCTTTCTGTCGGCGGCGGCTGTCTCCCGTCGAGCGAGCAACCCGTGTCCGTCGAGGCTCCCGCGCGATCTTTCGCGATCGATGTCGGCAACACCCGCATCAAGTTCGGGGTGTTTGAGCCCCTGGCGGGCGAGGCCCTGCCCGTCTGCCGTTCTGCGGGCTTTGTCCCCTGCGGCGACCCGTTCCCGCCCCGATTGGCTGAGGAATTCCGCGCCGCGCCGGGACTGCGCGCTCTGCTCAGCGGATCGAATCCGCCGGAGATGGACCGGATTGTCCGCGACTGGCCTGGCGACTGGCCGCCGCTGTTCGTCCTCCGCGACCGAACGCGGCTGCCGCTGACGATCGACGTCGATTTCCCGGACCGGGTCGGCCCCGACCGGCTGTTGAATGCCGTCGCCGCGCAGCGGCTGCGCGCGGCGGGGCAGCGGGCGGTGATTGTCGACTGCGGCACGGCGACGACGGTGGATTACGTCGACGAGTCGGGCGCGTTCCGGGGGGGCGCCATTCTGCCGGGCATCGGCATGAGCGCCCGGGCGCTGCACCGGTACACCGCCGTCCTGCCGCTGATTCCCGCCCCCGATGTGACGGCCTCCGTGCCGGATGTCATCGGCAGAAACACCGAGGCGGCCATGCGGAGCGGTTTGTTCTGGGGCTGCCTGGGGGGCGTCCGCGAACTGGTCCGGCAGATGCTCAGCCGCAGCCCGTCACCGGCGCTGGTGCTGATTACGGGCGGCGCGGGAGGAGCGCTAGTGCCGTTTCTGGATCAGGCACAGGCCTATCCGCATCTGCCGCTGCAGGGACTCGTCTTAAGCAGCGACCGGCTGGCCGGCGCGGAGTGAGGCGTCGACGCCGTCTGCGGCCGCCCGTCCGCCGGGCCGATGCTTAGGCGGCCGCGGGGTTCCGGAGCGCGAGAAACGCCCGCCAGCTGTACTCGATGCCGCTGTACACCGTGACGGCCGTCATCGCGTAGATGACCGCGTCCCGCAGCCACAGGTAGTGCTGAAAGTCCACGTATTGTCCGATCCAGTTCTGAAACACCGGGCTCAGCGACAGCAGGCACAGCGGCACCGCGGCGCACTGCAGCGCCATCTTCAGCTTGCCCCAGAACTTCGCAGAGAAGTCCCGGCCGTGCTGCTCCAGGAACGCCCTGAGGCTGGTGATGTACATCTCCCGGGCCATGACGATGAACGCGATCCAGGGGGAGATGCCGCTTTCCGGTTTGCCCAGCAGAAACAGGAACGCGCCGCAGATGATCAGCTTATCGACGAAGGGGTCCATGATCCGGCCCAGCGTCGTCACCAGGCCGTACTTGCGGGCGATCCAGCCGTCCAGCACGTCCGACAGCGCCGCCACCACGAACACCAGCGCCGAAATCCGCCAGAAGCCCTCGAGGTCCATCAGGACGAACAGCACGATCGCCAGCACGAACCGGAACAGCGTGATGAGGTTCGGCAGGTTGAGCGAACGGCGATCGATCGCCAGGTTCGCGTCCCGGGCGGAAGGCGCCGGAGGTGCGGCAGGTTGCGTGGTCGACGGCACGATGAATGGACTCGCCGGCGGAGGGGCGGCCGCGAACAGTGCGACCCCGCTTCGCTGCGATCCGCGCGGCATCGCGCCCGCGGCCGGCAGCTGCTTCGGGCGGCGGCGATTCCGCCCGCCGACAGTGTAGTCGCCGCGACGCCCAGCGCCACGTCAAGAGGGGAATCCAGCCGCCGGGTCGCCGATCAGCGCGTCATCCGGTACGACTGGTTCGTCCGGTCGAACTCCATGTCCGCCAGTTGCTGCCGCACCTGCACTTCCGTGTAGGCGTACATTTCGACGAGCGTGTCGTCGTCCAGCGTTTCCGGATTCGCGTCCTTGGCCCAGGTGTAGTTCCGGACGTAGACCGGCATCGACCACTCCTTGTCGATGAGGATCTCTGACTTGCGGTAGTCCGGGCTGAATTCCCGGCCCGCGTACGTCACGAGATACCGGTAGCAGGGGCGCTCATCGAACAGCGCATCATCCCGGAGTTCGCATTCGAACCCGGTGCCCCGGGCGATCTGCGTCTCCTGGAACTTCAGGATCGTCTCGGCGAGCGCCGTCAGGCCGATCATCGTCACCGGGTACCGGGCCTGCGAGCGGGCCAGCGAGCTGTCGGGATCAACCGACAGCGTGCCGGCGACGCGCCCCTTGAGGCCGCCCGGCTTGACCAGCATCTTGCCTTCGTTCTGGCCGTTGACGTAGATCACCTGCTGGCCAGTCTCGCCGGACCGCCACTTCATGTACACGCTGAACGGAGCGTGCCGGACCTTGAGCTGGATCTGCTGTTCGGCGGTCAGGTCGCCGCCGATCCGTTCGCGTTTGACGAACGTCGAGGTGTAGTCGGGGATGGTCGAGAACTGAGCGACCCCCTTCTGGAGGAGGACGACCGTCATCTGCATGGCCCATTTGCCGGTCAGGACCGGGGACTCGGCGGCGGCGGGGTTAACCGATGCGGGTGCGGACTGGGCGGCGGAGTCGGCGAGGGCCGCTTCGGCGATCGGGTCGAGGCCGTCCCCGAGCGGCAACTGGGCCAGCGGCGGCGCGGGGGGCACGACGATCTGCGGGCAGAGAGACCCCGTGGCGACGGCCAGCTCGGTTTCGACGATCCCCAGCGGATCGGAGCCGGCCGGCAGCGGGTCGGTGTTCAACACGACGGCGCCGGCCGCGGCCAGGGCCACGCTCATTGCCTGGAAGTTCGGATGCCGAACTCCCTGTCCGAACAACGACCGAATGCGACGCATCATGCGAGCGGCCTCTGGACCCTGACGGGATCGATGGCGACAGGCGCCGTCCAGCGGAAAACGCGAGCCGGTCGCCCGATCGCGCAGTGTCTCCGACGAGGGGTTGATCGTCCCGCCGCTGCCCCGGCAGCGATGATTTCCAAGTCGCGTCGCCCAACTGATTTCAGAGCGCCAGCAGGCGCCAGCGGACGTCTCTTCGCCAATTGCCCAGTCCGCCGGGCGGCCCCGCCGGGCGCTGCCCTCGGCCGCCCCTATTGACGCCCGGCGGAACGCTGTGCGGGGGTGGAATTTGCGTCCGTCGTCGCCGCCCCGAAAATCCGCTGCGGCTTTCGTGAACCGAATCTGTGCGGCCCGCGTTTTCAGGCATAAGATGATCCATGAATTTCGCGCGTGGACCTGTCTCGCGCGTCGGAGTTCTTCCCGAGACTGACTTCCAAGACCCTGAGAGGAAGGAATGATCTTTTCGCTGGAGTATTTCCTCTGGATCGCGCCGGCCATGATCCTCATGCTCTGGGCGCAGTTCCGGATTCGCTCGACCTATGCCCAGGGCATGCAGGTCCCCGCGCGCCTGTCCGGCGCCGCCGCGGCCCAGCACATCCTCGACGCCGAGGGGCTCAACGGCGTCGCCATCGAAATCACGCAGGGACATCTTTCCGACCACTACGATCCCCGGCAGAAGGTGCTCCGCCTCAGCCCGGAGGTCTACCACAGCCGCACCGCGACCGCCGTGGGCATCGCCGCCCATGAAGCCGGGCATGCCCTGCAGGACGCGCACAACTATGCGCCCCTCGTGTTCCGCAACGCGGCCGTCCCCGCGGCCCAGTTCGGCCCGACCGCCTTCATGATCCTGCTGGTGCTGGGAATGATGTTCAATTCCCTGGGGCTGATCTGGATGGGCATTTTCGCCTTCGGCGGCGTGGTGCTGTTCCAGCTCGTGAACCTGCCGGTGGAGTTCGACGCCAGCCGGCGGGCGAAGCGGATACTGACCGACATGGGGATCGTGGATGCGGAGGGGGCTGGCGCAGTCAATGGGGTGCTGAACGCCGCGGCCTGGACGTACGTCGCCGGCACGCTGCAAGCGTTCCTGACGCTGCTGTACTACATCTCGCACTTCGGCGGCCGGCGGAGCGACTGATCGCCGGGAGGCGGAGGCGCGATCGGGGCGGGCGCGAGCCGACTCGCGCCCCTTGAACTTGGCGGGACGGCGGACGCTCACTACCGTCTCGCCAGGTTTCAGGCCGTTTCCAAGGATGCCCCATGCGCTGGTCGCAGTCGTTCATTCCCACCCTCAAGGAAGAGCCCTCCGACGCCGAGGTCCCCAGCCACCGGCTGATGCTCCGCGCCGGACTCATCCGCCAGTTGATGGCGGGGGCCTACACCTATCTGCCGCTGGGCTATCGCGCCCTCCGCAAGGCCGAAGCCATCGTCCGCGAGGAAATGGACCGGGCCGGCGCCGTTGAAATCCACATGCCGGCCATTCAGCCGATCGAGCTGTTCGAGCGGACCGGCCGGATCCACTCCTTCGGCAACGTGCTGATCCACTTCGATGTCGCCCGCCGCGGCCAGAAGGTCCGCCTGGCCCTGGGACCGACTCATGAAGAGGTCATCACCGACCTGATCTCCCGGCACGTCAGCAGCTACCGTCAGCTGCCCTTCACGCTGTACCAGATTCAGACCAAGTTCCGGAACGAGGAACGCCCTCGGTTCGGCATCCTGCGGACCAGCGAATTCCTGATGAAGGACGCGTACAGCTTCAGCGCCTCGGTCGAGCAGCTCGATCAGGCGTATCAGGCGATGTACGATGCCTATTGCCGGATCTTCTCCCGCTGCGGACTGGAGTACGTGCCGGTGGAGGCCGAGAGCGGTCCGATCGGCGGGGATGCGTCTCATGAGTTCATGGTTCCCGCGCCGAACGGCGAGGACCGCATCCTCCGCGATACTAAGTCGGGCTATGCCGCGAACATCGAGCGGGCCGTCACGGGCCGGCGGCCGTCCCCCGTTCCCGCCGAGGCGCCCGCCGACGCGCCGCCCATGAAGTCGCTCGACACCCCCGGCACGACCAGCATCGAACAGGTGTCGAAGCTGCTGAAGTGCAAGCCGCACCAGATGATCAAGACGCTGATCTATCTGGCGATCAATGAATTTCGCGGAGGACGTCCCCAGCCGGTCGCGGTCCTCATTCGCGGCGACCACGAGGCGAACGAGAACAAGATCCGCCGGGTGCTCGGCGCCGAGTCGCTGGAACTCGCCGATGAGGAGACGATTCAGAAGGTCACCGGCGCGCCGGTCGGCTTCGCCGGTCCCGTCGGCATCCGCTGCCCGGTCATCGTCGACCACGACATCCCCCTGATGGAGAAGGCCGTCGTCGGGGCGAACGCCGCGGACGCGCATCTCGTCGGCGTGCGGATCGGACGCGACTGGCTGCCCAGCACCGTCGGCGAGCTGCAGGCTGTCAGTTTCAAGATTGAGGGGAACGCCGACGATCGCACCACGTTCGATCTCCGGAACGCCGCGCCCGGCGATCCCAGCCCGAAGGGGGACGGCACGCTCGAACTCGTGCACGGCATCGAAGTCGGGCACGTCTTCAAACTGGGCGCCAAGTACAGCGTCTCGCTGGCTGCCACATTCGTCGACGAAAAGGAACAGTCCCATCCGATCATCATGGGCTGCTATGGCATTGGTGTGAACCGCATCCTGGCCGGTCTGGTGGAGACCCGCCACGACGCCGACGGAATCATCTGGCCGATCAGCGTCGCGCCTTATGAAGTGGTCGTCGTGCCGCTGAACGTGCAGGATCCGCCCGTCATGGAACTGGCCGAACGGTACTACCGGGAGCTGCAGGACGCGGGGGTGGATGTGCTGCTGGACGACCGCGATCTGCGGGCCGGGGCGAAATTCAAGGACGCCGACCTGGTGGGTTTCCCGCTGCGTCTGGTGATCGGCGGCAAGGGGCTGCAGGACGGCGTGGTCGAACTGAAATGGCGGGATCAGCCGGAGGCGGAGAAGGTTCCAGTTGCGGACGCCGTCGCGGCGGTGCGGCGGCAGGTCGCCGAGCGGCAGGCGGCGCTGAAAGCAGTTTGAGCGGAACGAGAGCGTCCGGTCGCGTCACCAGTCCGCATTCACCGATCCGCAGCCAAGTGGAACAAGATCTCCGCGGCGGCGTCGAGTTCCGCGATCGGCAGCCATTCGTCAACCGTGTGCGCCTGCGCGATTGAACCGGGCCCGAACACGACGCTCGGCACGCCAGCGGCCGCAATCGTCGAGGCATCCGTGCCATACGCGACGCCCAGCTTGCGGCGGACCCCGGCGATCGGCTGAATGGCGGCCAGCAACCGCTCGGCGAGCGGACCGTTCTGTTCGTCCCCCAGGGGGCTGGCGGCGATCCAGGGGGCGCCGGCCTCGACTTCGAAGTCGACGCTGTCGCGAACGGCCGCCATGAGTTCGTCGCGGACCTGTGCGGGGTCCTCCCCCGGAATCGATCGGCGGTCGACTTCGATCTCGCATTCGTCGGGGACGATGTTCACGCTCTGGCCGCCACGAATGCGGCCCACGCTGAGCGTCGCGGGACCGCACAGGGGATGCGCTGGACGCGACGACGGCAGCTTCGCGGCGCAGGCCTCGAGCGCCGCGAGAACTTTCGCCATCCGGTAGATCGCGTTGATTCCCCGGGAGGGATCCGAGCTGTGGCAGGCCCGGCCCGTGGTGCGAATCGCCCAGCGGGTGGCGCCCTTGTGAGCGACGACGACGTCCAGATTTGTTGGCTCGGCGATGAGGGCCGCCGCCGGCGGGTCCGCCAGCAGCCGCGACCGTCCGCGGTCATCGCCCCACAGCCGGACGAGGTCGCGGACGCCCAATTGCGTGGCCTCCTCGTCGCACGTGCAGGCCAGGACGACGTTCGCGGCCCGGGCCGGTCGCTCCCGGGCCAGCCGCTCGAACGCACTGAGCATGGCCGCCATGCCCCCCTTGACGTCGCACGCGCCGCGGCCGAACAAGCGTCCGTCCCGCACCTCCGGCCTGAACGGAGCGATCGTCATGCCCTCGGTCGGAACGGTGTCCTGATGGACTTCCCACAACAGCGTCGGCCGGCCGGGGTCCGCCTCGAACCGGGCGAGAACGTTCGCGCGACGCGGCGCGACGGAATGGACTTCGTGCGGAATGCCCCAATCTCGCAACAGCCCGATCAGGGCGTCCGTCAGCCGTTCCTCGAAGAACTCAGGCCCCTCGCCCTGCCCCCCCATCGGGTTGACGCTGGGAATCGCGACGAGCAGCGAGGCGAGTTCAAGCGGAGTCGGCATGGGCTGCGAACCGGAGGGCGGGGGACGATCGTCGATGAAAATTCGAGAAACGGTACGTGAAGGGACTTCAATTTGCACCGGCGGATTGCACAATACTCGGCCTGCAATCCGCGCACGATTGCAGCCGCCCCGGCGGCCGACCGCACCTCCAACGGCCGCGTCCGTACAGCTTTCCGGGAACACGGTGAAGTGAGCGAGTGGGCCGGAATCGCTCCGGTCGAAATGGAACTGGCATGATCGATGAGCTGAAGCGCTGGTCCACTCAGGACGCCAGCGACCTGTACGAGGTCCCCCGCTGGGGACAGGGCTATTTCTCCATCGGCGACAACGGCAACCTCCGGGTGCACCCCGAGCGGAACCGCAGCCAGTTCCTGGACCTCAAGGCCCTCATCGACCGCCTGCAGCTTCGTGGCCTGGACCTGCCGATCCTGGTCCGGTTCAACGGCATCCTCAAGGATCGTCTGCGGACGCTGCATGATGTTTTCGGGCAGGCCATCCGCGAGCACGACTACAAGGGGCGCTACGCCTGCGTCTACCCGATCAAGGTCAACCAGCAGCGCGAGGTGATCGAGAAGATCGTCGAGTACGGGCGGCAGTACGGGTTCGGCCTGGAGGCCGGCAGCAAGCCCGAACTGCTGGCCGTCATCGCCATGACCGAACCCGAGATGCCGATCATCTGCAACGGCTTCAAGGACGCCGAGTTCATCGAGATGGCGCTGCTGACGCAGAAGATCGGCCGCACCGTCATCCCCGTTGTCGAGAAGTACACCGAACTGGACCTGGTGCTGCGCTACGCGGAACGGGTCGGCGTGCGTCCGTTGATCGGCATGCGCGTCAAACTGGCGGCCAAGGGCTCGGGGCGATGGCAGGCGTCCGGCGGGTATCGGTCCAAGTTCGGTCTGACGGTCGGCGAGATCCTCAAGGCGCTCAACGAGCTGGCCGCCCGCGGCATGCAGGACTGCTTCAAGCTGCTGCATTTCCACCTCGGCAGCCAGATCACCAACATCCGGCAGGTGAAGGCCGCCATCAACGAGGCGGTGCGGGTGTACGTCGACCTGCACAAGCGCGGCGCGGGGCTGGAGTATCTGGACGTCGGCGGCGGCCTGGGCGTCGACTACGACGGCTCGCAGACGAATTTCGAATCCAGCATCAACTACACGCTGCAGGAGTACGCGAACGACATCGTCTACCAGATCCAGACGTGCTGCGACGAAGCGTCCGTGCCGCATCCGAACATCATTTCGGAGAGCGGCCGGGCCGTCGCCGCGTATCACAGCGCGCTTGTGTTCGGCACGCTGGGCGTCGCCGAGCAGGGGGACCTGCTGGAAATTCCCAAGTCGATCCCCAACGAGTACGAGCAGCCGGTCCACGACCTGATGCTCACGCACAACGAAGTCAACGCCCGCAACCTGCTGGAGGCCTACCACGACGCGCAGCAGGCGCTCGACATGTCGACGAGCCTGTTCAGCGGCGGGTACATGCCGCTCGATCAGCGGGTCGTCGCCGAGAATCTGTTCTTCGCGATCTGCCACAAGATCCGCCGGCTGGTCAAGGACATGGAGGACGTTCCGGACGACCTGTCCGGCCTCGACCGCATGCTGGCCGACACGTTCTTCTGCAACTTCTCGCTGTTCCAGTCGATGCCGGACAGCTGGGCCATCAACCAGCTGTTCCCGATCATGCCGATCCACCGACTCGACGAACGGCCGACGCGGCACGCCGTGCTGTGCGACATCACCTGCGATTCCGACGGCAAGGTCGATCAGTTCATCGACCGCCGGGACGTGCGCCGCACGCTGCAGCTCCACCAGTTCGACGGGCAGCCGTACTACATGGGCGCGTTTCTGATCGGCGCCTACCAGGAAATTCTGGGCGACCTGCACAACCTGTTCGGCGACACGAACGCGGTGCACGTCGACCTGGGCGAGAACGGCGAAGTTCTGCTGGAGACGATCATCAAGGGGGACACTGTCAGCGAGGTGCTGGACTACGTGCAGTTCAAGGGCCGCGATCTGATCAACCGCCTGCAGACGGCGGTCGAGGCCGCGGTTCGCGAGGGACGGATCGACCACCAGCAGGCCGGCCGGTTCGTGAAGTTCTACGAGGACGGCCTCAACGGCTACACGTATCTGGAGGAGCCGGGAGACGGCTGAGGCGACAGGTTCGAGATCGCCTCTTCGATCAACGGGCGCAGTTGAGGGCTGTCTCCGTACAGCCGCAGCAGGAGCTGCCACTTCAGCTGCTCCGGCGTCAACGGCCCCAACTCCTCCTGAATCCGCTGCGCGAGAACCTCGCGGCTCCAGGCAGTCAGCTCCACCATGCGCTGAATCCGTTCTGCGACCGTCATCGCATCCACGGCCCGGTCGTAGGCGTCATCGACAAGCGACATCAGATTCTCCCCGCCGCGATCCTACCGACTGCCCGCCGGCGGCGGTAGAACACGTTGTGTGACCTGACCACCTCTCCCGACCGCACGCCGCACCCATGCTGATCTTCGCCGTGGCGTGTCTGGCGCCGGCCTGTCTGATCTCGCTGGCGATGACGGGACTGATGCGTCGCTGGGCGCCCCGCTGGGGGCTGATCGACCGTCCGGCCGCGCGGAAGGTGCATACGACGCCGACGCCGCTGGGGGGCGGGCTGGGCATCGTCTCGGGCTTTGTGGGGACGATGGCCGCCGCGTATCTGGGGGTCGCGTGGCTGTCGTCGCGGTCGAGCCCGCCGGGCTGGCTGCCGCCGGACATCGCGGCGCATCTGCCGGGGGCGATGGCCCGGGCCTCGCAGTTGTGGATGCTCATTGGCGCCGGGCTGCTGCTGGCCGTGCTGGGACTTCTGGACGACGCCCGGGGCGTTTCCTGGAAGGCGCGGCTGGCGGTGCATTTCGGGTTGGCGGCGGCGGTCGTCGCCGGGGGCATTCATGCGACGCTGTTCGTCGAACACCCGCTCGTCGGCCAGGTCGTGACGGCGCTGTGGATCGTGGTGCTGATCAACGCCTTCAACTTCCTGGACAACATGGATGCGCTGTCGGGGGGCATCGGCCTGATCGCGTCGCTGATGTTCGCGGTGGTGATGACGCTGATGGTTCCGGAGCCGCGCTGGTTCGTGGGAGGCGCGTTGTTCGCGCTGTCGGGGGCCCTGGCCGGATTCCTGTGGCATAACGCGCCTCCCGCGCGAATCTTCATGGGCGACGCCGGATCGACGTTCCTGGGGCTGATGCTGGCCTGCCTGACGGTGCTCGGCACGTTTTACGATCCGCGATTCAGCCGGCCGCACGTGATGCTCGCGCCGCTGTGCATCCTCGCCGTGCCGCTGTACGACATCACGTCCGTCGTCCTGATCCGGCTCCGCGAGGGGCGCAGCCCGTTCGAGGCCGACAAGAAGCACTTTTCGCATCGCCTCGTCGAGCTGGGCCTGTCCAAGCCGCGGGCCGTCCTGACCGTGCACCTGGCGACGCTGACGACCGGCATCGGCGGACTGCTGCTGTATCGGGTGGAGGACTGGACCTCGGCGCTGTTGATCGTGGCGCTCGTCTTGTGCCTGCTGGCGATCGTGGCCATTCTGGAGTCCGTCGGCCGCTCGACCGTGCAGAAGTCCCAGTCGTCGCGAACCGAACCCCAACCTGCTGCTGACTGAGGTCCGGACTCCGCCGTGCGACGTTCACCCCCATCCGCGGAGACGGTCGAGCGTTCGACGGGGCCGGGGCTGCTGGAGGCGGCGGCCCTGGCGCTGGTCGCCGCGCGCTGGTTGACTCCCGCGGAGGGCGTCGCGCGGGGAGAAACGTTGTGGCTCGCGCAGGCCTGGCTGGTGTGGGGCTTCCTTGCCGCGTGGTCAGCGGTTCGCAACGGGGTCGCCTGGCGCGTTCGCTGGACGCCGTTTTCCGGATCGCTGGCGCTGCTGATCGGCGGTCATATCGTTTCCGCCGCGGTGGTCCTGGCGACCGACGGACAGAAGCGCGCGGCGCTCAACGGCCTGTGGGAGTGGACGTCGCTGGCTGTGACGGCGGCGTGGCTGTCGGCGCGGGGCCGGGACGCCGGCTTTCGCCGCGCGTTCTCCATCCTGCTGGTCTCCGCGACTGCGGCGCTGTGCGGCCTGGGGCTGTGGCAGCGCTATGTCTGGCAGCCGCGAGTGGCCGCGGCGGTGCTGGAGTTCGACCAACTCGAGCGCGACGTCCCCGGGCTCTCGGGCGCCGAGGCGCGCCGCGCCCAATCCCGGCTGCGGGAACTGCGGGCTGAAATCGGCCCCGAGTACCTTGCGCTCGACGCCAACGGGCGGATGTCGCTTCGGCAGCGGTTGATCGACAGCACCGAGCCGCTGGGGCGGTTCGCGCTGACGAACACCTTCGCGGCGCTCCTCGCGGCGGCGTGGCTGATCGGGTTCGGCCTGCAGGCGCAGCCCGGAACGGGGGCGCGGATCGTCCATTGGAGCGTGCAGGGGGCGATCGCCTGCGTGCTGCTGCTGACGAAGAGCCGCACGGCCTGGGTCGGCACGCTGGCCGGACTGGTCGTCGGCGGACTCCAGTGGTTCCGGGGGCGCCGGGAAGAGTCCGCGTCGACCGAATCGGCGGAGTCCGCGCGTCGGTCCCAGCGACTGCGCCGCCGGATGTTCGCGGGGCTGGTCGCGGCGGCGGCGATCATCGCCCTGGCGTGGTCGACCGGCGGCATCGACCGACTCGTGTTCTCCGAGGCCCCCAAGTCGCTGCAATACCGGCTGGAATACTGGCGGGGAACCTGGGGAGTGATCGCCGAACATCCCTGGCTGGGAGTCGGAACCGGAAACTTCCGGCAACATTACCTGGGGAAGAAGCTGGCCGGTTCGAGCGAAGAGATTCTCGACCCGCACAACCTGTACCTCGACGCGTGGGCGAATGGCGGCCTGCTGGCGCTGGCCGGCGCGCTGGGCCTGACCGTGCTGACGCTGTTGAGCGTGCTGCGAGGCCATCAACGGGATCCGGGTTCGGAAGGGGCGTCGGTCGCGGGACGGCTCGCGCCGTCTGCACTGATCGCGGCTGGGTTGCTCGTCGCGGTCCATGGTTGGGTGTTTCTGGGCGAGTTCGATCTGCAGGCGGCCGGACTGGGCGCGGCGACGGCGGTCGTGGCCCTGATTCTGCAACGCACGACGACGTCGACCCTGGCGCCGGCGGCCATCGGCGCGGCCTGGTGCGGGCTGACCGTGCATCTCCTCGGCGCGGGGGGCATCGGCATGCCGGCCATCTCGCAGCTCTGGATCGCGTTGGCGGCGATGGCGATCCCGCTGCCGCGTGAGGTCGGCGTTCGCGATGTCGGATTCGCCGGGCGGCTGCCGGTCGTCGCTGCGGGAACGCTGCTGGCCCTCGCCGCGGCGCAGTTGCTGACGACGACGCGCCCGGTTCTGACCGCTCGGGCGCTGTTGGCGGCGGCCGACTATGACGCCTCGGTGCGCGGCGACCTCCGCGCGGCTGGGCGGCTCGCCCGGGAAGCGGCCGACATGGACCCGCTCGACCCGGAGCCCCGGCGGCGGCTCGCTCAGATCGCCATCGCCAACTGGCGGACGCTTCGTGCTCCGGCCGCCTTCGAGGAAGCCGTCGCTGAACATCGCGCCGCCATCGATCGCGATCCGCGGAACCCACATGATGCCCGCAGCCTGGCCAGCCTGTACCTGGAACGATTTGAACGCACGGGAGCCGAGGCCGACGCCGAGGAGGCGCTTCGCTGGTCGCAGCGCGCGCTCGACGCCTATCCGCAACACTCGTTCACGCTGGCCGTTCAAGCCCGGGCGCTGGCCGCGGCGGGGGATCGGGACGCTGCGCGCGACGCCGCCGCGCGGGCTTTGGAACTGGACGCGCTCAATCGACGCCTGGGCCACAGCGACCGGCTGCTGCCGCAGGCCACCGTCGACGATCTGCAGGCGCTGGGCGCCGCAGCCGATTGAATCCGACCGACCCCGGGCAAGTCAGGGACGTTTGCGTTTCGGCTTGAGGATCAGCACGGCGCTGATGACCGCGATCGCGAGCGGAAAGAACACGATCGGCCGGCGAACTGCGAACAGCAGGATGCCGACGACAAGGACCGTCGCCCACGGAGAGATGCCCGTCCAGGCCGCCGGACGAGTCGACGTCGGCAGCGCCAGCCACACGACCCACAGCACGACGCCCACCCGGATCAGGCTGCCAGCCCAGGGGTTCTCGAACCCACCCAGCGCGACCGACAACACTCCGCCGACGGTGCAGGCGATCGCCAGCGCGAGGACGAGCGGGCGATTCACCAGCGGGGGGCGGTCAGACACGTCGACGTTGGGGAGCGGGTGAAGGCGGGGCCAGGGGTCGCGGCGGACGGAATCCGCCAGGGCGATGCCCACGGCAGCGGGACGGGAAGTTTGTTCGACGATTCCGCGTCACAGAATGGGGAGCGGAGGCGGCGGGGGGCGGTCCGTCGAATCTGGCGTCCACTCGCTGCTTTCCACTGGGGGCGGCGGCAGTTCGAGCGACGGGACGTCGGCTCCGCGCTCAGTCATCCAGTCGCTCCAGGCCAGCGCCTGCGGCGCGCGTTCCTCCACGGAAGCGAACGGATCGAACGGCAGCGCGGCCGGCGAGCCGCGCATCAGCAGCCCATGCGCCGCGGCCCGCATCGACAGTCGGGGATGGGACAGGTACGGCACGAACTCCGCCCAGCCGCCGGCGTCGAGCTGTTCCATGGCGGCGATCGCCTGATCGCGTCCAGTCGCGTCGACGCGGGCGATCTGATCGAGCAGGTCGCGAACCGCGGTCCTCCGCTGAGCCAGGTCGCCCGTTGAGGCGACCTGTGCCAGCAACTCATGCAACCTCGCGGCGGTGGGCGCGGGATTCTGCAGCGCCTCGGTCAGGAACGTGACGAACTCGGCGGCGGGCAGGTATCCCGGTCGTTCCGCCATCACGTGGCCGTTGGCGTCGGCGATGACGATGTGCGGCAGACCGCGGACGCCATATTGCGCCGCCAGCGCCTCCTGCTCGTCGACGTCCACCTTCAGCCACAGGCATTGGTCAGCGATCGCCTCCACCAGCGGACTGGCCAGCGTGTCGGCGGCCAGCTTGCGGCACCATCCGCAGCTCTGACTGCCGAAGACGATGACTCGCGGCCGCGGATCGTCGGGGTGACGCTCCCGCAGCGAACGCAGATCAGGATGGAAGTCGATCGCGCCCAGTTGCGGCAGGCAGGTCAGGCACAGCGCCGCGGCGACGGCCAGCGCCCCGACGGGCCTACCCGCTCGCCTGCGATTCCTCAGCGCCCCGGGCGATCTCACCGGCTCGTCCTCAATGCGTCAGCGTGTAGGCCAGCAGATTCACGTTCATCTGGCGGGCGTTCTGGATCTCGTTGCCGCCGCAGCAGCAGCAGCGCGGCCCCGCCTTGCCCGTATCGTTCAAGCCGTCCGGCGAAAAGATCAGCACGATCTTGCCGTCCAGCTCCAGCCCTTCGAGGTGCGCCCGATGCGTCCCTTTGCACTTCAGTTCGGGAATGTCGTACACCGTGTGAAACACGGGATGGTTGAACTCCAGCCGCGTCAGCGGGAGCTCGGGGAACACCCGCTGAATCTCCTGCCGGAAGCTGGACTTCCATTCCTCGCTGCTGCAGCCGGCGGAGGCGATGATGAATCCGCCGTTCTCCAGGTAATTGCGCATGTTGAGACGCTGCGCCTCAGTGAGGTCGAAGTGTCCCTCGCCCGTCATCACGGCGAACGGGCACTCGAACAGCTCTGAGGATTCAAGGTTCGTCGAGACGAACTTCGGGTTGCACTGAATGTGCGATTCGCGGCTGATCAGCGACAGGAACTCGTTGCTGAAGCAGCGGGACGTCTTTCCCGCGCCGTAGGTGAGGATCGCCGCGTTGACGACGCCCGGCTTGAGCGGCCCCGGCGCGTTCGCCGCCTCTTCCGGCGACTGGGCGCCGATGTTCTCATCCTCCAGGTCGTCTTCCAGCGACCGGAACGCCGAACGCAGCGCGTCCAGCGGGTTCTGTGCGAAGGCCCCCCCGGCGGTGAGGATCAGCACGGTCAGGACCGCCGCCGCGGCGCGGCTTCCAATGGACTGCGGCATGCGAGACTCCTCGAAACTGCGAAGAACCCCGGGGGGCCAATGCGGACGGCCCGGACGCGCGGCCCGGACATCGTGCCGGCGACCGCCGGCTGAAAACATCGTCACACAACGCGGGCGCGGACTCAAGCGGAATCGGCGTCCGGCGACGCTTCCGGCGTCTCTTCCAGACCGGCCGCCGCTCCGATCGTCGGGACGGGCTCGCAGTAGGTGGCGAGGTCCGCGGCCGTTTCGGGGTGCTGCGTCGCAATGTCAAACACGTCCCAGACGTCTTCCGGCTTGCGGAACAGGGCCCCCGGCGGCTCGTCGACCCGGGGGAAGGGATTCGCCCGCAGGAACCACTCGGGCGTGCGGACGGAACGGAACAGCCCCGGTCCACGGGTCACGACCCGCGGCAGCCCCGCATTTTCCGTCAGCGCCGCATCCAGATCGCAGACCGGTTCCAGCGCGGGCGACTCCACACCCAGCCAGCGCTCCAGCGTGGCCCCGACGCAGGCGGTCGACAGGAGCGACCGACTGCGGGCGCCGAACGATTCTCCCCCGCCGGCCAGCATCAGCAGCGGCACGTGAATCCAGTCGTCGCACAGCACCGGTTCCGGGGGGACCTCGGCCGCCCGGGCATCAGCGTCCGTCCTCGGAGGCGGCGCGGGAATCGCCCCCCGCCCGGCCACAATCACCAGCCGCCAGTCCGGTTCCGCCACGACTTGCCAGCGGTCCAGCAGGTCGCCGATCCCCGCGTCGAGCTGTTCCAGCTGCCGTGCGACGACGCGCTCATCCCGCTCGCCATAGAACGGCGGCTCGGCCAGGACGATCCCCGGATGCCGCAGCCAGGCGCAGGCCTGCTGCGGCGCATCGCCCCGAAACCAGACGCACGTCTCGTGCACGGCCGACGACAATAGCGGGCGGTCGTGCCGCTTCTTCGCCGCGGGAGCGACCCGGAACGTGCGGTGCGCCCCGCCCAGCAGGCGGCCATCGAGCGTGCGAATCGCATGTTCGCCCCGTCCCGGAGTCCGCAATCCGCAGGCCTCTCCGACGCCGCTCTCGACGGAGGCCGTGATGCATTCGTCGAACACCGCCCCCTGCGACGCCAGCCGGTCCAATCCCGGCGTCGAACGGTCCATCGATCCGTAACACCCCAGCCAGCGACGGGGGAGACAGTTGAACGTCAGCAGAAGCACGCGCATTTCCGAATAGCTTTCCGAAGTGGCCAGGCGGCGCCCGGGGTTGAGCGCAGAGGTCCAGTGCTGGGAGGAAGTCGTTCCGCAGGGTCGTCAGCCGCCCGGGGGCGGCCCGTGGCGATCGGTCGTCGCGCGAATCGACTTCAGGAATCCGTCGACCGCCTCCACCCAGGTCTGGCCGGCCGCATCGAGAATATCGTTGTGGCCGGCGCCGGGCAGCGTCACGAATCGCTTCGGCACGCCCTCCGCGGAGTTCGCGGCGGCCGCATCAAACAGCCGTTGCCCCTGAGCATAGGGGACAATCCCGTCCTGGTCTCCGTGGGCGACCAGAATCGGGCATGTCACGGCCGGCAGTCGCCCCACCGAATCATACCGGTCGATGAGCACCCAGCGGACCGGCAGGAACGGGTAGTGCCACGCGGCCGCGTCGACCATGGAGGAAAACGACGCGCGCAGCACCAGTCCCCCCGGCGCCGCCCCCCGTCGACACATCTCCGCCGCCAGGGGAATCGCCACGCCGCCCCCCAGCGACTCGCCAAACAACACGATTCGTTCCGGCTGCACACGGAGCACGTCGGTCGCGTACGCGACGACCCGCCCCGCATCGGCGACAAACGCCTGCTCGGACGGCGAACCCTCGTTCTCCGCGTAGCCGCGGTAATCAAAGATCAGCGCATGGCAGCCGAGGTCCCGCAGCAGGCGGAGATCCGCCAGGCGGTGACCGCGATGCCCCGCATTGCCGTTGAACCAGATCGCCAGCCACCGGCCATCGTCCAGCAGGGCTCCGGGATCATCGACCTTCGCGGCCGCCGCTGCGGGGACCAGCCAGCCGTGCAGTCGCGGACCATCTCCTGCGTCGACCGCCACCGGTTCGACCCGCGACTGCAGCACCTGAGTCGCACGCGACGCGGAGGGCGCCTCCCGCATCGGAAAATACATCAGCGATCGCTGCAATCCCGCCAGCACCAGGACCCCCATCCCGATTCCCAACAGCGGCCAGATCAAGACGCGGAGCATACTTCGAACGCCCCATCGACGCCCGTTCGGCCGGAGCCCGCGAGTGGGCGGCGGACCGGACGTCGGCGAGGACGGCGCATCGCTGCCCGCGGACGTCGATGACGCGGAAAACTCGCGATCCGGCATCTCCGAGACCATTTTTCCGAAAACCCCTGTAACGCTTTTCCCGCGTCTCCGCCCGGCTGGTCAGTGAGGAACAACGCCTCACCGAACAAACAAACCCAATCGAACCAAGAGGTTCGGGAGCAAGAGCCATGACGCGAATGACACGGAAACTGTGGGCCGCGGCCGCTGTCCTGATGATGGCGGGGGGCGGGGGAACCGCAATGGCCGACGGCGGAAGCCGCGGCGGTTTTTCGAAGTCGCTCGGATCGGCGCAGGCCAGCAGCCGTTCGACGGCCATGAAGACGCCGACCCAGCGGTCGACGCAGAGCCAGGGGACGGCGTTCAAGTCGTTCGCCGGCCAGGGCGCCGTCCAGAACGCTCACAAAGGGACGCCGCAAACCGGACGCCTCGGCGCCGGAACGACCAGGCTGCCCGCCGTGCAGAAGCCGCTGACGGGCGGTCAGCGATTCCCGGTGAAGGGAAAGATCGACGCCTCGCCGGCGACGAAACTGCCCTCGACAGGACGCCTGCCGTTGCCCGTCAAGGGAGAGGGAATTGTCGCCAAGCCGGGCTCACGACTGCCGATCGACGGCAACACGCTGCCGGGCCTCAATCCTGGCCGGAAGCCGATTGATGTCGGCGGTCTGACGCCAGTCAATCCGGGGCGGGGGACCATTCTGGAAACAGTGACGAAGGAAGAGCGGCTCCGCGATCGCCTCGCGCCCCATCGCGACGGCATCCCCGGTATCCCCGGCATCCTGGACAAAGGCCCCCCGTACAACCCGGGCAATCCAGGCAACGGCAACGGAAATCCTCCGGCCGACCCCGGCAACGGCAATGGCCAGCCCCCGGCAGACCCCGGCAATGGCCAGCCCCCGATCGATCCGGGAAATGGCAACGGCCAGCCGCCGGTCGATCCCGGACACGGCGGCCACCATCCGCCTCACCACGGGCACGATCACTGGCATTGGCCGCTGCCGTACCCGGTCCCGATCTTCTACCCGACGCCCCGCTGCCACACCGTGTTCGTCAACGGATGCTGGACCCCCTGCACGCAGCCGCTGTACTTCAACCAGATCGACGTCATCCCGATGCCGGTCGTGGGGCAGGCCCTTCCGGAAATCCCCGCTGGCGCCACGTTCCGGCTGGACATCGCCGGACTCGGCCCGAATCAGGGGGGCGCTGGAGTGGATGTTCGCGGGATCGGCATGACGGTCGAGGTTCTGCAGTGGGACGCCAACTCGGTCGTCGTGCAGTTGCCCTACATCGTACTCAACGAGGCGGCACGGTCGGACCTGGCGATCGTCCGGGCGGATGGCTCGGTGGCACACCAGTTGCCGTTCCTGATGCTGCCTGCCGACCAGGCGATGCTGGCCGCCCAGTGAGCCCCCGGGGATGACCCCTGGGGATGAAGAGTTGTTGAATGAACCCGCCAGCCGCCCCGTCTCACCAGGACGCGGGCGGCTGGTTGCGTTTTGAGAGCCAGCGCCGCCAGCTCACTCGCGGCGGCGGTAACGCACGACCAGCGCTTCCGGACCCACCTGCAATGGCCCGTCCGCAACGTACCCCGCGGATGCGAGCAGCCGCTCGAATTCGCTCATCGAACGGACATTCAGATCGGTGTCCACCGCCGCGACAATCAGCACTTCCCGGATTCCCGGATCCGCCAGTCGCTCGCGAAACTTCTGCTCCAGGAAGCCGCCTCCCGACCAGATCATCGGCAGTGGAATACCGCGTTCGACGTTGGTGTAGAACGCTCCCAGCCGCGATGACACGTAGCGATCAAACCGCTCGTCGCCGCGAATGGCCGGGACCAGCAGGCTCTCAGCGAGACCCGTCAGCGTGAATGTCAGGACGTCCGGCCGCTGCAGGTCGTCGGCGATGATCAATGCCGCCGCGCGCCACTTCTCATCGCCGCGGTCCCCCAGCCGCCCCGCGCGATGCGCCGGCGTCGACGCCGCCGACCACCCGGCCGCCAGGCTGACGGCCATCACGAAGCAGGCCGCGCCGGGACGCAGGGCGACGGCGGCCAGTCCCGCCACCGCCGCGGCGCTGGCCGGCGCCATTGGCGTGCGGTAACGGGGGCTCGCCAGCGTCGGATTCTCCTGCGTCCCCAGAGCCAGAATGCCCAGCGGCGCCAGCCATAACACAAACGCCAAACACGCCGCGGCTCGCGTCGCTCCCGCGTTCGGCACGCGCGGCCCCCCGATGACCCCGACCAGTTGCAGCGCCGCCGTCAGCGGCAGCGCCGTCAGGATCAACACCTGCCATGGCCATGGAAAAAAGTCCCGCCACTCGGCCGATTGGGCCTGGAATCCCAGCGCTTCGCTCCATTCCGACAGACGCAGCACGGAGGCGATCAGCGGGACGCACAACACACACACCAGCAGCGCGACAGAGACGCATTGCGTCAGTCGCTCGCGGCGTTCCGTCCTCGGGCTCCCAAACGCCGTCGCCAGCGCAAGGAGTCCCTGTGTCAGCACCAGCGGCGCGGCCAGGTAGTGCGTCCACAGCAGCGCCACTGACGCTGCCGCCCAACCCAGGGCATCCGCCCACGCGGGGCGTGCCCGCCACCGCGCCCACAGCCACAGCGAAGCCGCAGACAGCGCGACGACGAGTCCATAACAGCGGGCGATGCGGACCTCGTGAAGCACGTCGGGATGCCAGGCCATCAGCACGGCCGCCAGCCCCCCCGCCAGCGGACCGCACAGCCGCCGCGCGAACAGAAACGTCAGCCCGACCCCCGCCACGTACGCCGCCAGCGACGGCAGCCGCAGCGCCGTCTCCGAATGGCCGAACAGGCTCAGGCTAAATCGCTCGAGCACATGCGACAGCGGCGGCGTGGCCATCACCTCCAGGCTGCGCCGCGCAAGTTCGATTCCATCGGGCGCGGCGGCAGCGAAATACGACACATGTTCGTCGAGAGCCAGCGGCTGTCCCTGCAGCGCCGGCAGCGACAGGCCCACGGCGGACAGCACCGCGACGATCAGCAGCGCCGTGGACAGGCGATCGGATGCGGGCGGCATGGGCGGTTCGGCGGCGCGTCGAAGTCGAGAGACGCCGCAGAGTAGCAGGCGGACGCCGGCATCCCGAAGCTCGCCGCCGGGCCTGATCGCTTCAGTCGGGCGACTGCCCGGGAGCAGCGAACTGAGATGAGTTCCCGCCGGCCTGCGGCTGCTGCAGGATGATCAGCACCCGCACCCGCCCGGCCGCGTCCGACTTGCGCTGATCGGCCTCGGCAGGGGCCGCCTCGGGAATCGCCGGCTCGCGAACTGCTGGAGGCGGGGCCGCGCTCCGCAAGTTCCGCCGATAGTTCTGCTGGTAGGACTGCCGGGGCGTCATGTTTCGCAACTGCTGCACCACGGCTTCCGCGTCCCCTTCGGGCACGATGACCTGGTAGCTGTTGTTCATGTTCGCGGGGGCAGCGCCCGACCGGGAGGCGCGGGTGATCGCGCGCTCAGCGGGCTGGGTCTCCGGAGGCACGGGAATCTGCATGCGGCTCCGCACAGCCCCCGGACTATCGCCGTCTGCCTGCTGAGTCTCCGAAACTTCCGTGCCTCCAGCGAACGCGGGCGCCGGAGCAGGAACGTTGTGTTTCGCAGGTTCCTCGGCAACGTCCTCCTCGGCGCTTTCCTCGGGATCCCGATACGCGTCAAGTCGCGACGCCGCTTCGGTGGACAGCGCCTTGAGGTCGTCTGACGGCTGCGGATCGGCGACGACGGACGTCGACAACGGGGCGACGGCCGCCCCCGCCACGCCAGCCGCGTTCCCCGCCAGATAGTCGCCGGGCACTTCGGCCAGCGTCCCGAAATCTCCGACCTCTACGATCGAGGGATCCGACTCCAGCTCGTCAAGCGCCTGATTGAGCTGAACTTCATCGCCTTCGAGGTACACGACGGCCGTCTGCAACCCGCTGGAATTCTGCCCCGTGAAGGCCCGGTCGCGACCGGTCAGCGCTTCGGCAGCCGTCTCCACGATGACCGGTTCGATTCCGTTCCGGGCCAGAAGCGTCTGCGTGCTCCCGTTGAAGCGGTCGACGTCCACCACGGTGTACATCAAGACCCGCGTGTCGCCGGCGTTCTGATAGATCGTCCGCAGCACCTCGCCCCGCTGCAGCGGCTGCTCGCGCATCGCCAGCAGATCCTGCAGGGATTCGCCTTCCTGCTGCGGATCGATCCGCCCGTCCGCCGCGTCCTTCATCTTCGGGGAGGCTTCCGAGGCGACGCGCGGCGGCGGCGGCGACGCCGCAGGCATGCCGAAATCCATCGCCACATCCCGCCCGTCCCCGGGGCCATTCGGCTCCCGCATCCACAGCACAATGCCCACCAGCGCCACGGCGGCTACGAAGCCGGCCATGCGAAACCGCCGCCGGCGGCCCCCTTCCGGAGCGGCCGAGGGAGACGCAGCCGCGCCGCTTGACGCCAACGGCAGCGCCGTCTGCGTCCGCACCTTCCGTAGCACGGCGGCCGCCAGTTCCGGCGGCGCCGCCGGACGGGGCAGCGCCCGCACCGACTCGCTGACTTCCGAAAGCTCGTCCAGCAGTTCGCGATCCGCGGGCGAACGCTCGAGCTGCTGTTCGACGAGCGCGCGTTCCTCCGCGGAGACCTCTCCGTCGAGGTAGGCGGACAACAGTTCGTCAAACGGGGGCTGGGACATGATCACAAATCCGAAGGCTTCAGCGAGCGGCTGAGTTTTTCGCGGAGGTCGTGCCGGGCGCGGTGAATCCGGCTCCGCACGGTCCCCACGGGGCAGTCCATGACGCTCGCAATCTCCTCGTAGGCGAGTCCTTCAATCTCCTTAAGCACAAGTGCGTTGCGGTATTCTTCCGCGAGTTCATCCAGGGCGCTGCGCACCAGTCGGACCCGCTCGTCGGACTGCATTCCCGATCCGGGGTCGGTGGCAGTGCGACCGTCGACCGGCTCGAATCCGGGCTGTTCCCGGCCGTCGAGCGAGGGGTGCTTCCGTGTTCGTCTCCGATGGTTCAC
This sequence comes from Planctomyces sp., assembly GCA_019636235.1. Lineage (GTDB taxonomy): Bacteria > Planctomycetota > Planctomycetia > Planctomycetales > Planctomycetaceae > Caulifigura. The sequence goes on along the minus strand of JAHBXW010000008.1, from coordinate 9,624 downwards.
CGCGGCGTTGTAGGCGATCCGAAACAGCCACGAATAAAAGGCCGACTGACCCCGGAACTTGGACAGGTTCCGGTACGCGAGCACAAAAGCATCCTGCGCGACATCCGCCGCATCATGAACGGACCCCAAGAGATGCGCCAGCGTACCGAACAAGCGATCCTGGTGTTTTTGCACCAGTTCGCCGAACGCTTCGGTCTCGCCGGCCAGGCACCGATCGATGAGGGCTTGGTCGGAGTGCACGTGATTTCAGAGTTTCGACGGTCTCGCGGCCACGCAAGTTCCCGCCATTCCGGGAGTTTACGGACGGGTCCCCCGGTCCGCCAACGTTCCCGCGCCGGTTCTGCCGGTTTCGCCGGCGCGGCCGGCCCCCCCGGGATTCCGAGATTCCGCGTCGCGTCGACCGACCGGACTCTAAGATGCCCGTCACTGCCGCGTCATCCTCTGCACTGAGTGACCTGCCGGCGAGACAATGGACTCCGCGCCCGAAACCCGGACATCGGACTGGGTGTCGTCCGCACTCGAACAGTTCGAGCAGCGGCTGCTGCGCTACGCGCGGCGGATCGTCGGCGAAGAGGACGAGGCTCGCGACGTCGTGCAGGAGACGTTCCTGCGGCTTTGCCGGGAAGATCCGGCGACGCTCAACGGACGCCTCGCCCAATGGTTGTACACCGTCTGCCGGAACCGGGCCGTCGACATCCGGCGGCAGCGGACACAGCAGCGGGCCGTCGGAGGTGATGATCCGCTCGATGGGGCGTTTCGGATCAGCCGGGAGCCGGCCCCGTCCGAACCTGCGGCTCGCGGCGATGCCCTGACCGTCATCCGCCGCGAACTCGCACGACTCACCGAGAACCAGCAGGAGTGCATCCGGCTGAAATTCGACGATGAGCTGTCCTACTCGGAAATCAGCGCCATCACCGGACTCAGTTCCTCCAACGTCGGATTCCTGATCCATACCGGTTTGAAAGCAGTGCGCGAGCGCTTGCGCCGATCGCAGCGGGATGAATTCCCCGATCGGCCTCCGAGCGCCTGACGCAGGGAGCACCTCATGAATCGTCGCCTGCTGACATCGGCCCTGCTCGGCCTGATGCTGTTCGCCGGACTCAGCCAGCCGAAAGGGGCGTGGGCCTTGATTCTGGGAGGCGAGGGGAACGATCCGGTCCGCGATCCCGGCTGGCCGACGGGCGCCGCCGAAGTCGCGAATCTCAAGTCCCGCATCGCCTGGTGGGAGGGTCCTCCCTTTGGCGGCGGAGAATGGCATTTCGAATTTCGCGGAGACACGGCGGCCTTCCAGGCGGCCCTCGACGCGCTGGCCCGGATCCAGGCGCCGGAACGCCGGCTGACGATCCTCGACGGCCGGGGCCGGAGTTTCTGGCTGGACTCCAGTCGGAAGCCGGGCGGAGATGACGCGATGGACTGGGAGTTCGTCGTCTGGCAGCCGGCCAGCTTTTATCGCCTGTTCGGCTCCCCCGGTCGCACGTTTCTATCGGGGAGCGAACACTATCGCGGCGAAGTCCCGACCCCGGAGCTGATCGTCTACGTCGGCGGCCTGATCGACTGGAACCGTGTCGTCGTGCCCGACGGCATTGAAATCGCCGACCAGCGGCTGGAGTCGCATGGCTATGTGCTCGAAGACGGCGCCGTCCTCGAGGTCCGGGCCTGGGACATGGCGACGCTCGGCCCCATCGCCGGCGCGGAGCTGGTGATCGAATCCATCGAACCGCAGCCGACGGGCGGTTACGCGCATCGCGAGCTGGCTGTCGTCGCGGCGGATGACTCCGGGCGCATGGTCCATCAGGGCGTCCTGGAGGATTGGCGGCAAGCATTCGTCCGCGCGCCGGGGTTCGCCTCCCGGATTGTGACGCATCTGAGGGGCAATGAGCCGCGCTGGCGGCAGTTCGACGTCCGGCTGGCGAAGTCCCAGCGGATCGAGGGCGTCATCGTCGACGAGCGCGGCGATCCGGTGCCCGGCGCCACGGTTCGCATCGACGATCTGCTGGGGCCGGACGGCCGCGGTTATCCGGCGACGACTTCCACGCAGACGACGAGCGACGAACAGGGCCAGTTCGTGATGGAAGGGATTCCTGAAGGGTATGGCAGGTTTCGGGGTTACTCGCCGCGGCATACCTTCGTCGGGCTGGGCGAAGTCGCCGAGCTGACGGAGAAGCCCGTCACGGTTCGCGTCGTGACGGCGGGCGAGATCGCCGTGACGGTGGAACTCCCGGACGCTCCGCGTGGCAGCTATATCGTCGAAGTCGCGCCGGAGGGTGGTTCGCGCGTCGGCAGTTGGGGAGGCAGCGCGCAGCTGGACCCCGAAGGCCGTCATACTTTTACGAACGTGCCGCCCGGTCGGTACACGCTGTCCGCGCGGCCTAACCCCGGCAGCGAGTCGGACCGCACGCGGGAGGTGATCGCCGAGGTCAAAGCCGGCGAGACGGCCCAGGTGACGCTCCAGGCCCGGTGAGGCAATGTCCCAGAAACCGCTGACCACCGACGATCCTCGGCTGACCGCCTATGTGCTGGGCGAGCTGTCGCCCGGCGAGCGCGCCGAGATCGAGCGGGCCGTCGCGGCGTCCCGGGAACTCGCCGCGGAGGCGGAGCGTCTGCGGGAGTTCTGCGCGCTGTTGAAGTCAGCCCTCGTCGCGGAGGCGCCAGCGCCTGCCGGGCAGGCGCTTCAGGCCGCGCCGCTGCCGATCGTGTCGGCCGGTCCAGCGGCGCTGTCGCGTGCGCGCTCCAGTTGGGGGGCGCTCGCGCCCTGCGCCGCCGCCCTGGCCTGTGCGTTGGTGGTGTTCACGCAACTGGCGCCATCCCCCGTGAGCTCCCGGATCATCGCAAACAACTACCTCGCGTATGACACGTTGCCACGACACGGCCGGGCGTGGCACTTCAGCGAAGCCGATTTTCTCAATCGGGACACGGACGGCGATGGACAGTCCAACGGGATCCTGAATGGCAACCTCGGCGATCAGCCTGCGGAAGCGATTTTCTGGCGGCGACTGTACGAGTCGGACGCCGACGGGCTGCACCTGTTCTTATTGCCGGGGACCGATTCGCCGCCCGCCGGAGATGACGGCGTCGTGCAGGACGCCGAGGGCCCGCAGCAGGGGCAGGGCGAAGTGTCGGACCGACCGGAGTCATTGAGTTTTCAGAAGGACGCGGCGCCGGAGGTCAAACCGAGAAGCGAAGCTCAACACGAACTGGAGCAGCGGGGAATCGTGGATCTCCGCCGGAGTTCCCGATTCGGCGTGATCCTGATGCCGCAGGGCGTCTCCAACGGGCCAGAGGTTCCGTCGGCGGGCGCAGCGTCGGCGGGCGCCGAAGGCGCGGCGCCGGTGAATACGTCGGAGGTCCTGCTCGGCGCCAAGCTGATCCGCAGATCCGGTCCCGAGATCGAAACGCTGGACCGCTGGTCGGACGGCGCGGCGGGCGTTCCCGAACATGAACTTGAGAATCGGGCGAGCGACTCCGAGGACATGCAGCGGTTGGGGCGCCATGTCGACAGTCTGCCTCAATTGCTCGTGACGAATGAGACGCGCTTTCTCGGAGCGGGGGTCAACACGACCTTGCTGCCGCGGGCGTTGAACGAGTCGCTCTCGCAGCGGGGCGGGAAGCTGGCGACGCTGGACGACACCAGTGCTTTGGGAGTGCTGTCGAAATCGGCGCAACAGGCGTTGCCGTCGCACGTGGCGCGCGAGCGGGCGCAATGCGACGGACGGTATTCCGAACTGCTGGAAAAGCTGACCGTCCCCACGGACGCGGAACGGTTTGGCGAGTTCTTCGAGTACGGCCGCTGGGAAGGGACGGAATACGCGGGGCGGACGGGGCTGCCCGCGGGGCACTGGGTCTACGTGGCGCCAGACTGGTACATCTGGGGCGTGTCGCACCCGCCAGCGGCAGCCGACCCATAGAGCGCGCCGAGCCGCCGTAGACAATAGGGACGGATCAGGGTTCACGCACAGCAGGGGGATCGGACCAACTTCGCGACTTCCGTGAGGGCCGCCTGGGGCAGGCGCCGGCCCACATGCCGCACGCAGCCACGGATCTGCTCCTCGCGCTCCGCGGGCGTACCTGACGCCTCTCCCGCACTTCCCGCCCGCTCACCGCACCGGACAACCCCAGCCCCAACTCGCCCCTCAGAGGTGAACGGTTACCCGGTTCCAAACGCTGGGAACGCAGTTCCACAGCAAGGAGGCCGCCTCTCTGGACATCCGCACCACCACGGATTTGCGGCTACACTCCGCGCGCCCGCGGGCCATCAACCAAAAGGCGCCGAGGACCCCTTGCAGGCAACGGCTGGATCGGCCATACTGCCGGCTTGCCGATCGAGGCCGGCCGAGGATGCATTGCGCATTCTGTGCCGGCCTTGGATTCTCTTCCCGGATAGCTCAATCGGTAGAGCGAGCGGCTGTTAACCGCTAGGTTCTAGGTTCGAGTCCTAGTCCGGGAGCTGATTTTTTGGCCTCGAAACTGGCCAGTTAACCAGTTAACGCACGAAGCCGAGGGCCAACGCTCTCGGCTTTTCGCGTTAAAGGCCGGTTTTCCAAGGGTTTGCGGCGAGTCCCAACGCGGAGAGCAACTTTCAGTTCCGAACGGGTTGCTCTCAGGGTCCGCAAGCAACCATGGAGGTTGGCCTCGCACCCCGGGAGCAACGCTGTCGAACTCTCTGACTCTCTCGTTAACAAGCGTTGTTCCTTAACAACCCGGTTGCTCTCGGACCCCGAGAGAGAGTTGCGGAAGACTGCCCCGGCAGGTAGCAATCAAACCAGGTTATCCTCTGTTCAGGAAGTCGTTCAGGCACTTGGCAATGAGGCGTCGTCGCTCGGCTAGAAAGGCTCTGTATTGGTCTACGGAGAGCAAGTCGGAAGCGGTAGGTATGCACTGAGCGTCGAAGGACTTCTGCCCCGCCTTTTCGATAAGTCCCGGAAAGTACTTCTCCGGCGACTTGTCGCTTATGGCCCGATTCGTCTTGCCGCCAATGAAGGCCAGGTTCGCAATGTCATCCAACTCCCTACGAGAGTAACTACCCTTTAACAAGGCCTTGGGGAAGATGTGATGAAATTGAAGCCGATGCTGCGAGCCTGAATGATCAAGAGCGATCGCCAGATTCGAACGCCAGTCTTTGGCACCGGCGTCGCGAAACGCCAGGAACATGGTTTTGAAGAGCGAGCTTCGCTGGTTACGACCTTCAAGCTCTTCGGGGAGAATTTCTAAAACACCAACCTGCAGTCGAAGTCGTTCGATCAGTTGGTCGGTGCCGCCTCCATCGCGAACTGTCGCAAGATCCTGATCTAGTAGCGTTTCGCTCGAGCCACGAGAATAGCGGCCCTTGGCATTCGCGGCCAACACCCAGTAACGCAGTTTCGTCTCATCGCTCGATGGGATCTGGTAATCCTTCCTGTGGCCAAAGTACCCCAGTGAAACCAGAAGATACGGAGAAGAAAGCAACGCCGTGCTGTCAATTCCGACATTGTTGCGAAGGAAATTGGTCGCAAACTCCATTCCTTTGACCGCATGCTTCCAGGCTTCCTGTAGGCGTTCGACGGTCAATGTGTTCACCGTCAGGAATCGCGACTGGTTAGTTGCAAGCGCGATGAGATTCTTTACATGCAATCCGAGATCAAGGTCGAAACCGCGCTTTGCACACTGTTCCTGAAAGGCTTGAAACGTCTTTAACGCACCTCGCCACTTCGCCGTTATCTGAGCCAGTGCAAGATCCGAACTTCGCAGCTTGGCACCAAGTGAGTTGACCCGAACGAAGATCTCTGTGACCTCGTCGTAAGAGAGCTTTCGTTCCAGGACATCCATGCGATAGACGTACTTTCGTATTCCTCGGACTCGAGAAAGTCGCTGACTGTATTTCTCGTAGCGGGGGGCATCGAAGCCGGACACGCCAGCCCGCTTGAGAAAAATGGCATCGTTGTCTGTCTTGAAAACATCGGTGACTTTCACCCATTGCGGTAGCTGTTCGAGTTTCTTCGTGCCAACAACAAATGTCATCTTCTCGAATCGTTGCTGAAGCTCGTCTTCCGTCGAGTCGACCGTGTCCGGTTCATTTTCGTCCTCGTCGTCGCCATCTTCGTTGACCTCAGTGACGATGCTTAGCTCATCAGGATGCTCGAGGTTGAAGAGCAGCTCAATCGGCTTCTTCCTTCCCCGAACAGAAATGGGTTCACCGCGAATGACCGCGGAAAGGGACGTCAACCTTTGCTGTCCATCCAGCAAGAGGAGCGTGGTCTTGTATGGATTGGCTTGTTGGCTAACCGCGAAATCTTGAAGTGGAACTACTTCATCTGTTTCCCAAAGCAGAATAGCGCCGGAAGGATATCCACGATAGAGAGAGTCGAGGAGGTCGCGCACACGAGGCGAACGCCACACGTATTGCCGCTGCATTTCTGGCAGGCGCAGTTCGCCTCGTTCAATCTTACCGACCAGTTCCTCGACAGTTGCTTCCGACTTGGCCATTCTGCAGTGTTCCTCTCGTTCGCACGAAGCCTCGGTTTCACGATTTTTCCCCGCCAATTCTCGCCTCCGCCCGGTAGGTAAACAATAGAGGCCGTGCTCGGCCACGAACCTGCCCCAGCCATCGCCGCGATCGGTGGCCATTCTCTTGCGGAGATTTTGACCATGACCAACTGCGCTGAAGCTGCGCGCGGGCCCGACGAGCAGCGACTTGTCGACGTCGCATCGATCCTCGCAGCGGGAACCGCTGTCCGACGAATACGACTTGTTGATCTACGCCAAGAACGGACACCGGCCCCAACTGCTCGAGCATTTGGCGGAACTGTACCCGCGGCACATCCAGATCCACTACGGTCGGTATCGACGCGAGGAGCTTTTCGAGGCGGCTCGCCGGTCCCGAGCGTGTGCCTACCTCGCGGACGACGACCACGGCCCGCTGGCGCTCCAGGAGATTCTCCTCGCGGGTTGTCCGACAGTTGGCGTCAGAACTGGGGCATCATTCGTCCGAGATGGTGTGACCGGTTTCGTGGTCGATCGGCTCCCTCCCGGTCGGCAATGCGTCGAGAACGATGGGGACCAATTGGCCCTTGGGGTCTATCTCGACGCCATCACCCGAGCCCAGAATCTGGACCGCCATGCCGTCCGAGCGGCCGCTGAGCAGCAGTTCAGCTCGGATGCGATCGTCCGGGGCGTGATCGGTGCATTGGACGGACTTCGAGCCGTCACCTGCTGATCAGAGATTCGGATCTGCCTAGTTTTGTCCGGGATTTTCTTTCCCCGCGTGACCAAAGGTGTCACGAGCACAGTCGATGCTGGCTCAATACGACCGTCCGAAAGTCGCGAATCTGGGTTATCTGGGGTGGCTTTCGCGTCGGGAGGCGAGGCAGCAGTGACAGCACTGGGTTGCTATCATTCGCCTGTAGAGTTTGATAGACTTACGCCGGGTTGCGGATCAGGCATTCGGACGAGGTCGTGCCAAATGGCCAAGCTGAGCGAGTACGTGAAGGTTGCTGAGGCTGCCGAGATTCTGGGGGTGTCGCAAGGCACCGTCCGAACCTGGGCTGAAGCGGGGAAGATTCCCATGCACAAAAACCCCGCGAACGGCTACCGGCTGTTCCGGAGAGATGATTTGGAGAAGTTCCTGAAGACCGTGGCGCGGCCTGTGTCGTCCCAAAAGAAACCGAAGGGCTGAGTTACAACGACAATGCTCAAACTCGAAGACCTACAACCTGGAATGCCGCTTGTCGGGCTGGAACCAACTTCGGTTGCCACCATCGCTGCCGTCGTGCCCATTGGGGAAGGTTCGGTTCAGGTCTTCTACCGCACACCCGACGGGACCACCAAAGAGCGGCTCTTGGGTCGAGCCGATGAAGCGAACCTGAGCGTCGCCACCGTTGAGCGCCCCTGGTCCTTTGATGGCGATGGCGAAGCCTTCCAGCTGACCTGCGAAGCCAAGCGGATCGATCTGGCGTTTCGCCGCGTAGCCCGTACGCTGTTCCTTGGCAGTGCGCCGTCGTCCGTCGCCGGAAAGTCTGGCATTCGCGGCCTCGATCGCGCCCGAGTCCTGCTCGGTTGTTTGCAACCAGGGCAAACCTCTGCAACCTACATCGATGCCTTGAACCGGTTGGCAGATCGCCTCCACTACCTGAACAGCTCCGGGGACAAGGCCCAGGAAGCGACTCGCTTCTGGTTCGATACTCGCGCCAACCTGCGCCGCGAAATGGAGGATCGCAAGCGGCGTTTCGATGACAACACCGACGTGCGCGGCAAGATTGGCGAAGCCCTCAAGAAGATGGTGGGTAGCGCGACATTCTTCGACGGCGTCCACATCTTCACGCCGCATGGAGACGTACCCGACGACAGCGCCCTCCGCCTTGTTGTTCTCGCTCCGGAATTCTGTCACTCACGCGATCTCAAACAGCCCGCCGAGCAGGCCGTGATTGATTACGTGCGCAACAACGGCACCAAGCCGCGATACCGAGGCAATCGACTGGTCTTTCTCGCACCCGACATGGCCGTTCTGAATCGCCTGCGTGATGTCGCTCGCGTCGCCCTGGCGTGGAACTCGATCGTCGAAGACGTGAAGGAGGGACGCCTTAACATCGACCTCCTTCAGAAGAAGCAAGCCGAGAAGGAGCTGCAAAGCGCCGAAGAGGTCGTGCCACGTGCTGCACGCGAGTGATACAAGTGGCTGATGTGCCCCGTTCAGAACACGCCCACCGATCCCAAGCCCACCGTCGAAGCCTTCCCCCTCAACACCACCGGCGGTTCCGCGGGCAATGAGATCGAGCGAGTCTGCATCGATAACGAGCTGGTCATCACAACCTGGTCTCCGATCCACCTCCGCACAAAGCTCAAGGAACTGTACTGGAAGGACGGCAAGGCCGCAGCCGGAGCGATGGCATTCTGGGAAGATACGCTCCGCTACCTGTACCTGCCCAGGCTCAAGAGTCGCGATTCGCTGACACAGGCCATTCGCACCGGTGCAGCGTCAACAGACTTCTTCGGCACTGCCTACGGCCAGGAAGGCGACAAGTACACCGGATTCCACATCGGCGAAGGGAACGTCCAATTCGACGACACGCTCCTGTTGATCGAGCCCAGCGCCGCCACGGAGTACCTGGCCCAGCTTAAGAAGGCCGAAGAAGCCGCAAAGACCGGCTCAACAGCCACTGGCGGAGGCACATCGACGGATGGAGGCACGTCTGGTGGTGGCGATACCGGAACCGGGACTTCTACCGATGGCCAGGGTACGACTGGCACCGGAGGCACGGGTACCACAGGCACCGGCACGACCACCGCGACCAAACCCAAGTCCTTCCACGGATCGATTCAGATCAAGCCATCTGCTGCGAAGATGCACCTGGTCCAAGTCGCCGACGAGATCATCGCCCTCCTCGCCGGCGACCCCAACGCATCTCTAAACATCACTCTCGAAATCAACGCCGAGTTTCCCTCCGGAGCCTCAGACCAAATCAAGCGTGCCGTCTCCGAGAATGCCTCGGCGCTAGGGTTCAAGACGAAAGCGTGGGAGTGACATCCATGGCAAACCGAAAAAGCATTCCAGATTGTCCTCAGGCTCCAGTACAGAGCACATCGAACAACGTTCGCGTTTACGAGATCGAGTTGGTAACGCCGATGTTCGGTGGCGGCGTTGAAACGCGGTGC
>JAHBXW010000007.1 GCA_019636235.1 Planctomyces sp. | reverse complement strand
CTCAGGAGTTTCCAGGTTATGCGCACGCCGCCAGCCGAGTACAATGACTTGCGTGTCTCGCGGCAGCATTACGGTTCTCGGCTCCCTGTGTTGGGCCTCGCGGATCGGGTGTACCATTGAGACTGGCTGGACGATGCTGTCCATGATTCCCCACTGAGGCCGCTTGCGAAAGCGGGCGGGCATCACGGCCGAACCATCGGCCACAATGGCGCACGCATACCAGTCTCCCAATCCCAACTCCAGGGACACGTCGAGAAAAAACTCCCGCGACGCATCCGGGTCGGGCAGGTGCGACAGGCTGATCCCGACGACCGCGGCCAATGCGATGCACGCCAGCAGCGCGGTCAGCGATGTTGCCACAGGACGCCGCGAGCCGGCATCACCAGTGTCCATATGCATGCTCCGCGGTTGGCAGTTGGGAAGCGCCCGACATTTCCAGCGCGAGAATGTCAGGCAGTGCGCAGGACCGCACTCCTTGATCTCGTGCCGCGATTCGCGAGGCGAGATCGCCATGGTTCCCGCGCCCGAGAGTCATTCGGGACGACTTCACCATTCGAATCGGCTCATCAGAGCCGTGGCGCCCAAGACGCAAACGGATAAACCGGGCCGCCCCGACCTGACAAATGAAAAAGCCCGCATTCCCCTGAGGGGAACACGGGCGTCTTCACAGTGGAGGATAGCGGGCTCGAACCGCTGACCTCTTGCATGCCATGCAAGCGCTCTCCCAGCTGAGCTAATCCCCCGGGAATGCCGCGCGGACAACGGAAGCCATTGTGCCGCACAGGGTTCCGCGACGAAGGGCGTCGGACACGCCGATCGGCCCACATCGCGAGTCGCAAACGGTATCCGGCGCAGCGAAGCGGTGTCAAGGGTTCCCTTCCCGGCTCGCTCACGGTTCCAACGCACGGCAAATACGCCGTTCCCGGCCGGCCCCCCGCTACCCCCGGTTCCGTCCCCCCCCGGAACGCCCAGGCAAATTCGCTGCTGGCCCGTTTTCGCCGAAGCGTCGCGTCGACCTCGCCTCCGGTCCTGGCGGATTCTCCGGGGCGAGCCGCTTGCTGCCTCCAACGGGAGTCTCGGAAACGCCGGGCGGCGGGCTGACGATCAGCCGGACGCGCCGTCGGCCTCGCGGGTTCAGCACGGAATCTCGGAAACTCCCCGAAACGTCTGATCCTCGCCCCACGCGCGGGGGGCATCGATTACACTCGAATGTCGGGGCTCGTGGGCGGCCCTCGGGAGGATATCCGTCCGGCGGGGCAGGCGTCATCGCGGCGACTCCCGCGAGGCTGCGTCGTCAGCGAGCCCCGCGAGCCCGTCGGACGCCCGCGAAGAAGCGATCCGCAACGTCGGTTGGCGACGCCAGACCCAGCCAGTGCGACGGTGGCAGGCCTCTGAGCGGGCGGCGGCGTTTTGGCGCTGCGGCATGGGTTGAGCCCCCGCGGTATGGAGTGTGCCCCGCGTCGCTGCGGGGCCTGACAGTTGAGCGCACAACCGGATCCGCCCGTCCGTGGCGGGTCCAGGGAGGAAACACGCTGGTGGCGAGTCCAGCCGGAAATCGCGAGGGAATCTCTGTCTGGGCGCCGTTTGCGACGGACGCCCAACTCGAAGCGCGCGGCGAACGTTCGCCATTGGAGCGGGACGCCGGCGGCTGGTGGCGCTGGCGGGAGGGGCCGTTGCGGCCCGGAGAGGATTACGCGTTCCGAATCGACGGCGACGGTCCGTTTCCCGATCCGCGGTCGCCGTGGCAGCCGGCCGGCGTGCATGGCCCTTCGCGGGTGCTGGACCATGACGAGTTCGTCTGGTCGGACGCGCATTTTCAGTCCCGGCCGCTGGGCGCCGCGGTGCTGTATGAACTGCACGTGGGGACGTTCACGTCGGAAGGGACGTTCGAGAGCGCGATCGCGCGGCTGGACCATCTCGTCAATCTGGGCGTGACGCACGTGCAGCTGATGCCCGTGGCGGAGTTCCTGGGGGATTACGGCTGGGGATATGACGGAGTCTGCCCGTATGCGCCGCACGATGCGTACGGCGGGCCGAACGGCCTGAAGACGCTGGTGAACGCCTGCCATCAACGGGGCCTGGGGGTGCTGCTGGATGTCGTTTACAACCACCTCGGGCCGTCGGGGAATTACCTGCCGCGGTTTGGCCCGTATCTGACCGGGCGCTATCCGACACCCTGGGGGTCCTCAATCAATTTTGACGGTCCCTACAGCGACGAGGTGCGCGAGTACTTCATCGGCAATGCGCTGATGTGGCTGCGGGACTACCACATTGACGGGCTGCGGCTGGATGCGGTGCATGCGATCGTCGACCTGTCGGCGACGCATTTTCTCGAGGAGCTGGCGACGCGGGTCGACGAACTGAAAGCGCGGCTGGGCCGGCACCTGATTCTGATCGCGGAAAGCGACCTGAACGATCCGCGGATCGTGCGTCCCTGGGAGCTGGGGGGCTTCGGCCTGGATGCGCAGTGGAGCGACGACATCCATCACGCGCTGCACACCGTGCTGACCGGCGAGCGGACGGGATACTACTCCGACTTCGGCTCGCTGGCGGACCTGGCGGCCTCGATGACGCAGCCGTACGTCTACGCCGGCCAGCACTCTCAGCACCGCCAGCGACGCCACGGGCGGCCGGTGTCAGGGCTGAGCGCGCACCGGTTTCTGGCGTATCTGCAGAATCACGATCAACTGGGGAACCGGGCGCGGGGCGAGCGGATGGCGCACCTCACGAGCAGCGAGCGCGCCAAGCTGGGGGCGGCGCTGATCCTGCTGTCGCCCTACGTGCCGATGCTGTTTCAGGGGGAGGAATGGGGGGCGAGTTCGCCGTTCGAGTACTTCGTCGACTTCGCGAGCGAGCCGGAGCTGGGAGAGGCGGTCCGGTCCGGGCGGATGCGGGAGTTCGCGTCGTTTGGCTGGTCGCCGGAGGAAATCTCCAATCCCACGGACCGGGCGACGTTTGAGCGTTCGAAGCTCAAATGGCGGGAGATCCGTGAGCCGGCGCATGCGGAGATGCACGACTGGTACCGCCAACTGATTGCGCTGCGTCACCGGGCGTCGGCCTTCACGACGGGCCGGCTGGATCTGACGCGCGTCGACTTCAACGCGGAGGAGCAGTGGATCTGCGTCCACAGCGAAGGCGCGGCGGTGGCCTGCAACTTCGATGTCCGGGAGCGGTCGATTCCCGTCGGGGCGGACAGGGACCGGCTGTTGCTGGCGTCGCGCGCGGACGTGCGTCCGGGAGAGGACGGGCGGGCGCGATTGCCGGGCGAGACGGTCGCGGTGTTTGGAGACGCGACTGTCGAGTGAGTGCGATCAGCGTTCGCGGAAGACGATCCGCCCGCGGGTCAGGTCATACGGGGAGACTTCGACCTTCACGCGATCGCCGGGGACGATGCGGATGAAATTCTTGCGCATCCGGCCGGAGACGTGGGCCATCACCATGTGGCCGTTTTCGAGCGACACGCGAAACTGCGTGTTCGCGAGGGCTTCGACGACCGTGCCCTCCATTTCAATGGACTCTTCCTTCGCCATACGGCTGCGTTCTCTCTCTCTGCGAGCAGGGGTGAGCCGGAGAGTTTATCCGGGCGAAGACATCCGGGCAAATCGCGAGGCGGCGGGAGGCCGCATTTCCGGGGAAACTTCATAAGTCGGGGGCGGCCCAGGGGGGCCGAAGCCGTCGTCCAGGGAATCCGCGACCGGTGACGATCGCCGGCGCGGTCCGGCCGGGCAGCCCAGGGGCCCGCGGCCCCGGCAGCGAAACAGGCCCTTCAACCCGCGGGGTCCTCCGCGGACGGGGCGGCCGGCGGCGAAGACTCCCGCACGAGTCCGGCGTACTCCTCCAGCGCGGCAGCCATCCGGTCCAGCGCCGCCACGGACTTCGGCAGCTCCCCGTCCAGCCGCCGACGCAGCGCGGACAGCCGGCTGCGGAACTCATCGACCTCGTGCCGGACCTTGATCGACCAGCGCTTGACGCGTTCGACCTGCTCCTGGCAGTGCTGCAGGCGGCGGCGCGCGGCGGCGTAGGCCTCTTTCTCCTCAATGCAGCTTGGCCGCCGTCCCGCGACCGTCCGCATCTGGCAGGTGTTCAGAGCCGTGCGCGTGGCGGCGACCTGCTCGAACGCCCTGCGGGTCTGGAGCTGCCAGTACGCGGGGCGGTCATGCTCGATCCAGTCGACGGCCCGCTGCAGCTCCATGAGCATCATGTCCAGCGAACTGGAGGCGTCATCGCGGAACGAGGCGAGCGCAGCCTGCAGCTCGCGAAGCGCGGGAATCGACTGGACCTGGGCGTTGCCGGACATGGATCAGGGCGTGGGACGAGCGCGGGGGCAAAGGCATTATTCCCGAATCGCCGCGACGCGTCAGCGGACGTTCCGGTATTCGCGGGCCAGCTCGTGCAGGTCGGCCCCCCGGCGGGCCCGCCACAAAATCGACCAGTTGCGGAGCGTCTGTCGGACAATTCCCTGGCGCTCCCAGCGCCGGGCGCTCACCGCCAGCGGACCGGGCAACAGCGCCATCCGGCCGCGCTCGGCACGCAGCGATCGCGACAGCAGCCAGTCCTCGAGGATCGGGACCTCCGGGAATCCGTCCAGCCGCTGGAACACATCGCGGCGGACGAACATCGCCTGATCGCCGTACAGCGACCGCAGCACGCCGCCGCGGAACCCGTTGCCCCATTCCAGAAACCGCCAGCGCAGCCCGCGGGCGTCGATCCGCTGCCGGAATCCGCCCGCGATCACGTTCCCCGCGGCGAACGCATCGGCGATCTGATCGTCCCACCCGGGCGGCAGTCGGCAGTCGGCGTGCAAGAACAGCAGGCAGTCCTCGATGGCGTCGGCGGCCCCGATGTTGAGCTGCCGGGCGCGGCCGGGTTCCGAGAATCGGACGTCGGCGCCCGCGGCGCGGGCCTGATCGATCGTGCCGTCGGTGCTGCCGCCATCGACGACCACGACCCGGACGGCGTGCTGCGGGGCGCAACGTGCGGAGCGGACGGCGTCGGCGACGCGGGCCTCTTCGTTGAGCGTGGGGATGACGACGCGGAACGACGTCATGGGGCGGGAGAACCGCGGGGCCTCGCGGGCGGATCGCCGCTCCAGAGTCCGCGCCGGGCCTCCCGGGCCTCCTCCTCCGCCGCCTGGAACAGTCGCTTCCGGTCGCTGCGGTAGGGGAACCGGAGCACCGCTCGGCTGTAGCCGGCGCGGATGATCTCCTCGTTGAGCAGCCGGCCGTCATGATGGACGTAGGCCAGGATGCGGTCGTACTGATCGCGTCGCTCGCGGTCGTATTCGAGTGTCACGTTCCGCCCCTCAACGAGCCGGGTCACAAACTCGGACGCTTCCGGCCCCCAGGGTTCGGGGGGCTGGCCTTCGATCTTGGTCTCGGGAGTGTTGACGCCGATGAGCCGGACGCGGCGACCGCCGTCGAGCAGCAGGGTGTCGCCGTCGACGACGCGCGCCACCCTGACGACCTCGCCCTCCGGAGGCAGCCCCTGAGGCGCGACGGGAGGCGTCTGGGTCCGGAAGATCGCCAGCAGCGCGGCGATCAGGATCACAATCAGCGCGGCGGTCGGGCGGCGGCGGTAGGGGCCGCGGCCCGCCTGCCGAAACTGTCTGGGGATTCCGGCGATGGACACGTGCGGCGCGCGACGGGCGAAGGATACCAGGGTCCGGCGCGCGATGGCCGGCGCACGCGCGACAGTGTGGAGCGCCGTGCGCCGGAGGACAACATTGGTTTCTCGTCGCCGGCACGTTGCCGGGTCGCGGTCCCGATTCACCAGCCGCATGCGCATTCGTGCCGTCCCCTGCTCCGCGTGTTTGCACGGCGCTGGCGGCTCGGCAAGAATGGAGTTTCGCGGCGCACCCGACGGGCTTCGCCGCGGACCGCCCAGGCAGGCGACCTGCCTCGCCGTCCCACCGTCGTCCCTCCCTCCAAGACACGAGCAACGGGTATGCGATTCCGCCTTGCGACCTGCGTTCTGGCTGTGTTGTCCGCCGCGTCCGCGGCGCTTGCCGATTCGCCGCTGGAACTTCGCCAGGGGGACCGCATCGTCTTCGTGGGCAACACGCTGGCCGAGCGGATGCTGTACTTCGGCCATCTGGAGACGGAAATCCACCGCCGCCACCCGGATCTGGATCTCGTGATCCGGAACCTCGGCTGGTCGGCCGACGAGCTGACGCTGCGGCCGCGGTCTCAGGATTTCAAGGACCACGGGCACCGCCTCGAGGATCACAAGCCCAGCGTCGTGTTCGCGTTCTTCGGGTTCAACGAATCCTTCGGCGGTCCGGCAGGGCTCGCGAAGTTCCAGGACGACCTGCGGAATTTCATCAGCGAAACGACCAGCACCAGGTACGACGGCGAATCGCCGCCGCGGCTGGTGCTGATTTCCCCGATCGCCAACGAAGACCGCGAGGACCGGCACATCCTGGCCGCCGAGCGGAACAACACGAACATCCAGTTGTATGCCGCGGCGATGGAGAAGATCGCGGCGGAGACCGGTACGCCGTTCGTCGACGCCTTCCAGCCCTCGCAGGAGCTGTTTCGATCCGCGGAGACGCCGTTGACGATCAACGGCATCCACCTGTCGCGGGAAGGGGACCGGCGGGTCAGCGCGGCGCTGGCGAACGCGCTGTTTGGTCCGCCGTCAGCGGGCCGGACGATAGACGAAGAGGCTCTCCTGGCGGCCGTCAACGAAAAGAACGACCAGCTGTTTTATGACTACCGCGCCGTCAACGGCTTTTACATTTACGGCGGCCGCAAGGATCCGTTCGGCGTCGTCAACTTCCCCGCGGAGTTCGCCAGGCTGCGGAAGATGATCGAGAACCGCGACCGGCGCATCTGGCAGGTCGCGCGGGGCGAGACGCCGTCGCCGCTGAATGACTCTCAGGCCGGCGAGTTCACGCCGATCGAAACGAACTTCAAGAACGAAATCCAGCTGACGACGCCCGAGGACGCCGCCAAGACGTTCACGCTGCCGGAAGGCTTCGAGATCAGCCTGTTCGCTTCGGAGGTCGATTTCCCCGAGTTGCAGAACCCGGTGCAGTTCACGTTCGACAACGCCGGCCGGCTGTGGGTGGCCACGATGCCGTCCTATCCGATGTATCTGCCGGGCGAGCCGCCGAACGACAAGATCCTGATCCTCGAGGACGTCAACGGCGACGGCAAGGCCGACACCTGCCGCGTCTTCGCCGACAAGCTGCACGTCCCGACCGGCATCGAGCTGGGCGACGGCGGCGCCTACGTCGCCGCGCAGCCCAATCTGCTGTTTCTGAAGGACACCGACGGCGACGGCCAGGCGGACGTCCGAGAATACGTGCTGCACGGCTTCGACTCCGCGGACTCGCATCACTCGATCAGCGCATTCGAGTGGGGGCCGGGGGGCGATCTGTACTTCATGGAGGGGACGTTCCATCACACGCAAGTGGAGACGCCTTACGGGCCGACGCGCGTCCGCGACGCGGCCGTGTTCCGTTACGAACCCAAAACCGAGAAGGTCGACATTTTCGTGTCGTACGGCTTCGCGAATCCGTGGGGCATCTGCTGGGACGAATGGGGCCAGAACTTCGTCGCGGATGCGTCCGGCGGCGCGAACTACTTCGCGGCCGCGTTCTCCGGCGCGGTGGATTACCCCCGCAAACATCCGAATCTGAAGCAGTTCCTGC
This sequence comes from Planctomyces sp., assembly GCA_019636235.1. Lineage (GTDB taxonomy): Bacteria > Planctomycetota > Planctomycetia > Planctomycetales > Planctomycetaceae > Caulifigura. The sequence continues at coordinate 204,987 of JAHBXW010000007.1, read as the reverse complement.
AGATGCAGTGGCGGCCGACATGCGGCTGCGAAATCGTCTCCAGCCGGCACTTCCCCGACAACATGCAGGGGGATTACCTGCTCAACAACTGCATCGGATTCCAGGGGACGCTGCAGTACCGTTTCAAGGACGACGGCTCGGGTTTCCATGCCGACCCCGTCGAACCGCTGCTGCGATCCAGCGATCGCAACTTCCGGCCCGTCGATCTGCAGTTCGCGCCGGACGGATCGCTGTACATCTGCGACTGGTTCAACCCGCTCGTGGGACACATGCAGCACTCGATCCGGGATCCGAACCGCGATCACGCGCACGGCCGCATCTGGCGGATCGTGAATCGCAACAAGCCGCTGCTGACGCCGCCGAAGATCGCCGGCGAAAGCGTGGACCACCTGGTCACGCTGCTTGAAGAGCCGGAGCTCCGGACCCGCTACCGCGTGCGGCGCGAGCTTCGCGAACGCGACACGGCGGCCGTCATCGCCGCGCTTGAAAAGTGGGTCGCCGGGAAGGACATCAACGATTCCGCGCAGGCGCATCACCTGCTCGAAGCCCTGTGGGTCAAACAGCATCACGATGCCGTCGATCCGCAGTTGCTTGGCCGGCTGCTGTCCGGCCCGGACGCCCGCGCCCGTGCGGCAGCCGTGCGGGTGCTGTGCTACTGGCGGGACCGGGTTCCGGAGCCGCTGAAGCTGCTGGGCGCGGCGGTCAACGACGAGCATCCGCGCGTGCGGCTGGAAGCCGTGCGGGCGCTGAGCTTTTTCGATTCTCAGGAGGCGCTGGACCTGGCGCTGGAGTCTCTGGTGCACGACCAGGACGAGTACCTGGAGTACACGCTGAAAGAGACGATGGCGACGCTGGAGCGGCGGCTTCAGAAATGAACGCCGCTGCTTCGGCGCCGCGGGCGATGACAACTGAATTTCGTGAGGTCGTGTCGTGAGAGTCGTCGTCTGCGCGTGGCTGCTGGCGGGAGCGATCCCGTGTCTCCTTCCCGCCCAGGAATCGACGAGCGCGGCCGGTTCGGCGTTGCGGCTGCTGCGAAGCGGCCGGGTGCCGGAATCGCGTCTGGGTTCGATCGTGGAGATCGTCGGGACCCGGGGAAACGAGGAGGACCTCGGCTACCTGTTCGAGCGGGCCGCCGGCCGCGACTGGCCGCTGGACGTGCGCAAGAGGGCCTTCGTGCTGCTGCTGGACGCGGCGCAGAACCGCAAGGTGCTGCCCCGCGCGGATCTGGCGGCGCTGGTTCCGCTGGTGTCCGATGCGGAACAGGATGCCGGGCTGCGTCTGGCGGCCGTCCGATTCGCGGGCGCCGCGGCCTCGCCCGACCTGGCGGAACCGCTGGCCGCGCTCGCCAGAAACTCCGAAGCCCCCGAGCCGCTGCGCGCCGCCGCCCTGGAATCGCTCGCCGCTGCCGGCGGAGAAACCGCGAAAGAGGCTGTGACCGAACTCCTGCAGGCCGACCAGCCGTTTCGCATTCGGGCGCTGGCGGCCGGGGCTCTGGCCCAGCAGGACCTGCCCGCCGCTGCCGCCGCCGCCGCCGAACTCTTGTCCTCGGCCCAACCGGAAGACGCCATCCCCATTGTGCTGGACGGCATGCTCGCGCGGCGCGGCGGAACCGAACAGCTGGCGTCGGCCCTGGGGGAATCCTCCGTGTCCGCCGACGTCGCCAAAGTGGCGCTGCGGCACATGTACTCCGTGGGCCGGTCGGATGAGGCGCTGGTCGAATCGCTGGGTCGGGCCGCCGGACTGGACTCCGATCCGCCGCCGCTCACCGACGAGGAGTTCCAGGCGCTGGTGAACGACATTCGCGAACACGGCGATCCGGTCCGGGGCGAAGACGTCTTTCGCCGGGCCGACTTGAGCTGCATGAAATGCCACGCGGTCAGCGCCGCCGGCGGGCAGGTGGGCCCGGACCTCAGCGCGGTCGGCTCGATCTCGCCGATCGACTTTCTGCTGAACTCCGTCCTGCTGCCCGACCAGGCGATCAAAGAGGCCTACATCACGCGCGTGGTGGCGACGGTCGACGGCGAGGTGCTGCAGGGGATCGTCGTGGATCGATCCGACGAACGGCTGGTGCTGAAAGATGCGACCGGCGCAATTCAGACGGTGGCCATCGAGGACATTGAGGAGGAGGTGGAAGGCAAGTCGCTGATGCCCAAGGGCCTGGTCCGCTTCATGACGCGCGGCGAGCTGGTCGACCTGGTCAGCTTTCTGTCGCAGCTGGGGCGTCCGGGGGACTTCGCGATCCGCTCGACGCCGCGGTTTCAGCGCTATCGCGTGCTCACGGCCCCGCCCGAGGAGTTCGTCGACTCCGCGCCGAACGACGAGCAGTTCGAGGCGTCCATTCTGCGGTCGGAGTCCTGGGCGCCGATTTACGCGCGGGCGAACGGAACGGCCCCGCTGGACGAGGCCGTGCAGGCGTCCGGTTCGCCGGTCGTGTACCTGGCGGCGGAGTTCGACGTCATTGAAGCGGGTCTGATCGGCGTGAAGATCGATTCCGCCGAGGGGGTCGCGGCCTGGCTGAATGATGATTCGCTGGCGCTCACGCCCGAGACGAAGATCGAGGCGTCGGCGGGGCGGCATCGGATCACGCTGCGGGTCGACACGCGCGCGCGCTCGCTGCCGGGCGTGGTGCTGGAACTGGTTCGCCAGTCGGGTTCTTCGGCCGAGTTTCAGCCGGTGGACGGGGCCTGAGCCGAGCCGCGATCCAGTTCCGCAGCGGCCGCGGAGAACTCATCGAGCGACTCCAGCTCCCGCGTGCGGCATTCGTTTCCGGCCAGCGAAACGGCTCGCCCGGACATTTCGGCGACCACGCGCTCGATGCCTTCGCGGTCCAGCTCGCGGCGATCGATCGTCCGTCGGACGAACCCCCGTTCGAGCGGCTGCTCGCGACCGGCGTATTCCGGCGGCAGGTAGATCGCGCCAGTCGAGAAATCGACGATGAACGCGATCACGCCCGGCACGAAGAACAACAGCAGACCCAGGCCATCGAGCACGGCCACCGCCGGATCAACTCGCCCGCGCGGCTGGCCGACGCGCTCCGGGTGCAGCAGCGTGCCACAGGCGGCGGCGTTCGCGGCCATCCAGGCCGAGGCGCCCGCTCCGGGAAGCCGCTTCAGAAACATTCGTCGCTGCATGACAGGCTGCCGAAGCCGAGTTGAGGCCGCGGCGGAACGTATGGCAGGTCGGCGAATGACCGCAATCCGAAGTTCGATGAGTTGCCGGTTCGTGGTTCCGGCATCCGGCGGAGGGGTGGCCCGGGACCGCGCTTCGCCCGGACGACCGCCTTGCGCCCGGGCAGCGCACGAAAAACGCCCGCGCTTCCCAGGTGGATGCGCGGGCGCTGAGTTTCTTCCGGCGGAAGCCGGGCGGATTACAGCACGTTTCGGATCCGCTGCAGGAATTCCTTGTTCGTCGGGAACTTGGCCAGCGTGCGGATCAACTGTTCCATCGCCTCGGTCGGGTTCATCGACACCAGGCTGCGACGGAGCATGATCACCCCGTCCAGCACCTCCGGCGCGAGGATCTTCTCCTCCCGCCGCGTGCCCGACTTGGAAATGTCGATCGCCGGCCAGATGCGGCGGTCCGCCAGGTCGCGACTGAGCACCAGCTCCATGTTGCCGGTCCCCTTGAACTCCTGGAAAATCACCTCATCCATCTTGCTGTTCGTCTCGATCAGCGCGGTGGCGATGACGGTCAGCGAGCCGCCGTCTTCGAACCGCCGGGCCGTGCCGAACATCTTCTTCGGGATGTCCAGGGCCTTGACGTCCAGGCCGCCCGACATCACGCCCCGGGCGCGGCCGGACTGGCTGATCCATTTGTTGAACGCCCGCGCCGTGCGCGTCACGCTGTCCATCAGGATCACGACGTCCTTGCCTTCCTCGGCCAGACGTTTGCCGCGCTCGAAGATCAACTGGCTGATCCGCACGTGGCTTTCGATCTCGCGATCCATCGAGGAGGCGATGATCTCCCCCTTGATCCTCCGCCGCATGTCGGTGACCTCTTCCGGGCGCTCGTCGATGAGCAGCACGATCAGGTGCACCTCGGGGTGGTTCTTGGTGATGGCGTCGGCGATCTCCTGCAGCAGCATCGTCTTGCCGGTTCGCGGAGGCGCCACGAGCAGCGCCCGCTGCCCCTTGCCGATCGGCGTCAGCAGATCCATCACGCGCATCGTCACCGGACCGCCGGTCGTTTCCAGCACGAGCTGCTCGTGCGGATTCACGGGGGTCAGCGTGTCGAAGTGCTTGAGCTGCTCGAACTCCTCGACGGGCCGGCCGTCGATCGATTCGATCGTCAGCAGCCGGGGTCCCTGTCCGCGCGAGCCGGGACCGACTTCGCCGCGGATCATGATGCCTTCGCGGAGGTGGTGCCGCTCGACGAACGAGCTGGAGACGAAGGGATCGGTCTCCCTCGCGGCGTAGTCGTTGGACTGGTCGCGAAGGAAGCCATAGCCCTTGGGATGCAGTTCCAGGACGCCTTCGATGACGCCGCTGGTGACGGCCGGTTCCGGAGGCGGAGCATTCCGCTGAAACTTCGCGGTGGGACCGCGATTCTTTTTGTAATCCTGGTTGCGATTGGGACCGCCTCGATAGCGGTCGTCGCGGGGCGCGTAGCCCCCCTGGGGTCGGGGCCTCTGATGCCCCTGGGGACGAATCATTCCTTGTCCTTGTCCTTGTTGATTCTGTTCGCCCTCGCCGGGCTGGCCGCGGTTCTTTTTGCGGCGGCGGCGGCGGCGGCGGCGTGGTCCTTCTCCCGACGGGCCATCGTCTCCGCTCTCGGAGGACGAGCCCTGTTCCGGGGCGTCGAAATCATCAGCCTCGTCGGCGTCGTCGTCCGCATCGCGGGCGGCGGCCGGTTCTGGGTCGAACCCGAAGTCTTCCCCGGCGCTGCGCGACTTGGCGGGCGCGGCGGGGGCCGCCTCGGCGGGTTCAGCGGCGGTTTTGGAGCGCGTCGTCTTGCGGGCCCGTGTGGCCTTGGGACGGGGCGCTTCCTCAATAATGTCGGCCCCGAAGTCGTCGGCCGCCTCGTCCTTCCCGTGCTGCTCGCGGGCCTCCTCGAAGTCGAACGCGGTCAGCGATTCATCGAGATCCGGGTCCCGGGCGACGGGCTTCTTCTTCGGTCGGGCCGGGGTGCGGCGCGTCGAACCGGAAGAGCCGGACGAGCTGGAGGACGAGCGGGGCGAACGAGGACGATTGGTAGCCATACGGAATCCGTAGCAACCGAGCGAAGACGGCAATGATGAAGAACTCGTGCGTTCCGGGGTCAGGCGGCGCTCACCGCTGCCCGGAGGGCCAGGATGTTTGCTGAGGAAACAGCATTCGGATGGCCGCCGGCCTGTGCGACGCCCACCGCCGGACTCTATGCCGGACGGTTCGAGGCCGCCTGTGGCCGAACGCAGCGAACACAACTCCCAGGCCAAAAGGCGACAGGCCTTCTGGCGCAAGGCCCCATGACGCCCGAAGCGCGCGACAGACGAAACGCCTGCCGAACTTCGATGCCCCTGCAGCCGCCCCGTGTGGGGAGACCGGCCGAAGGATCGGGCGGCGGGATCTCCAGCCCCGGAGGAATCTCTCCCTCTGGCGGACTGCGAGGACTTCGGTCCTCATCCCTGACTCTGTGAAACCTCGCGACAGCGCGGCTGCTCACACAGTGAGCAAATAGCCTGCCGAAAATTCGCTGCAACTGCGCTGACGAACGCGCCTGGATCAGCAGCCTGAACGTGCCCCCGCCACGAAGGACGGGCGAACACAGGCTGCAGACTCGGCCGCAGGTTCGAACGGCCTGATTCAGCCGTCCGACCCAGCGTCCATCCGCATCTGCGTTGTTCCGCATCTGCTTCAGGCAGCCCCTCGCGCGATTTCGCGTCCACGACGATTGGCGGCCTGCGCCTCGTGAACGGAATCCCTCGGGTGATGCCCGATTGCGACTCTTCCCCACGGGATCGCGGCCCGGGACGACCCGACGCCCCGATGGCCGTTTTCCTCACCTCGCCTCGAAGAATTCTTCCACGATGGGAAAACCGAGTGCGAAGTTGACCTGACGCCCCACGCGAAAAGATACAAGCCGGCGGGACCTCAGTGCCGCGGGAGACCGCTGCAGCGAACTCTTCAAGAAATCGTAATCCCCGGCTGCAGCGTGTCAATCGAACTTTGACGACAATATCGGCCGATCCGCACATTCAGGTCAAGACGGGTTCCGAACTTTCCGCCCTCCGCGACACATCGCCCGGCCCGAACCCGCACGGATTTCGCAACTTCGTCCCCCCGGCGCCCGTCCCGGCGATCCTCCGCCGCAGCCTCTCGCCATGCCTCGCCCCTCGCCCCGCCCGTTCGTCGTCCTCGAACATGACCATCCGCATCTCCACTGGGACCTGCTGCTCGACCAGGGCCTCGATCTCCGCGCCTGGCGGCTGGCCGAGTTCCCGGTTCCCGGGGCTGTCATCGCCGCCGAGCCGCTGCCCCCGCATCGCCGGATGTACCTTGACTATGAAGGCCCTGTCAGCGGCGGCCGCGGCGCCGTCCGGCGGCTCATCGCCGGCGACTGGATTCCGGTCGCCGATCCTGTCGAACCGGACAGCTTCTGCGCGGAACTGCGGTCCAATGCGCTGGCCTGCCGGCTGACGATCGCCCCCGCGGAGAAACCCGGTCAGGCGCGGTTCGAGCCGTTGTGACCGCGTCGTCCGGCCCGCGCGGCGCGCGCCGCGGCGAACGCTTTCGCGAGAAGCGCGTCGTCCGTAGATTGCTGTCTTCTCCAGGACTCACCCGCGGAAATCGTCTGACGAGGGACAGGCAGCATGGCGAAACCACTCAACATCGGAATGATCGGCTACGGCTTCATGGGCCGGGCGCACACCAACGGCTACAAGCGCGTGTGCGACTTCTTCCCCGAACTGCCCTACCGCCCGGTGCTGAAGGCGGCCTGCGCCCGCGACGCCGCCAAGATTCAGGCCTTCGCTGATCAGTGGGGCTACGAATCGACCGAGACCGACTGGCGGAAGCTCGTCGAGCGGAAGGACATCGACGCCGTCGACATCTGCGTGCCGAACAATCTGCACAAGGAGATTTCGCTCGCCGCCGCGGCCGCCGGCAAAATGATCCTCTGCGAGAAGCCGCTGGCGATGAACGTCGCCGAAGGCGAGGAGATGTGCCAGGCCGTCGAGAAGGCCAAAGTGCCCAACACGGTGTGGTACAACTACCGCCGCGTCCCCGCGGTCACGCTGGCCAAGCAGCTCGTCGACCAGGGACGCCTGGGGCGGATCTTCCATTACCGCGCCAACTTCCTGCAGGACTGGACGATCTCGACCGATCTCCCGCAGGGGGGCACGGCATTATGGCGGCTGGACGCAGCGGCGGCCGGCAGCGGAGTCACCGGCGACCTGCTCGCGCACTGCATCGATACCGCCCTGTGGATCAATGGCGGCATCGCGGACGTCGGCGCCATGACCGAGACGTTCATCAAGGAGCGCAAGCACACGCTGACGGGGAAAGTCGAAAAGGTCGGCATCGACGACGCCTGCGCCTTCCTGTGCCACTTCCAGAACGGATCGCTGGGACTGTTCGAATCGACGCGCTACGCCCGCGGCCACAAGGCTCTGTACACGTTCGAGATCAACGGCGAGAAGGCGTCCATCAAATGGGACCTGCACGACCTGCATCGCCTCGAATACTTCGATCATGGCGATGAGAGCAACCTCCGCGGCTGGCGCTCCATCCACGTCACCGACGGCGATCATCCCTACATGGGCAAATGGTGGGTTCCGGGGCTGGCGATCGGCTACGAGCACAGCTTCGTCCACCAGGTCGCCGACTTCCTGGATTCGCTGGGCAAGGGAGTGCCCTGCGGCCCGACGTTCCGGGACGCGCTGGAGACCCAGAAGGTCTGCGACGCCGTTCTGGCAAGCGCTCAGGACCGGACCTGGAAGAAGGTCTGAGGCGTCAACGCCCGCCCGTCATCAGGCCGGCGGCCGTTCAGCGGTCGACCCGGCCTGAAGCCGCGCCGCCAGCCGGGCCGCGGCCACCGACAGTTGGCCCAGACACAGTCCGCCATCCCCCGGCGGAACCTGACGGTGCATCACGACCTCGAAGCCCTCGCGCGACAGCCGCGCGAGGGCCATCTCGGTCAGCAGCTCGTTCTGGAACACGCCGCCGCTGAGCACGGCCGTGGTAATTCCGGTCTCCGCGCGAAACCGCGCACACAACTTCACGATGAGGTCAGCGATCGTCGCGTGAAACCGTCGCGCGATGACGCCCCGCTCCTGCCCCGCCTGCACGTCGGCCGCCACCGCGCGGATCAGCGGGCGCGTGTCGAGCGTCAGCGCGGAGGCGTCCATTGAGGGCGACGCCGCAGCCGCGCACCACTCGCAGGCGTAGGCAGGCGCCGGGCGGGCCGCGGCCGCCAGCCATTCCAACTCCATCGCCGCCTGGCCCTCGTTCCGCACGGCGTCGCGAACGCCGCTGATCGAGGCCACCGCGTCGAACAGCCGCCCCATGCTCGACGTGAGCGGAGAGTTCACGTTTCGTTCCAGCATCTCCGCCACGACCCGCAAGCGGTGGGATCCGATCCGCGGGGCCAGCACGTCCAGCGGACACCCCGCATCGCGCAGATGGGCGACCGCCATCCGCCACGGCTCTTCGCTCGCCCGGTCGCCGCCCGGCTGCCCCACCGGCCGCAGATGAGCCCCTCGCCGACAGGCCAGGGAGTCGCCAATCAGGAATTCTCCTCCCCAGATCGTGCCGTCCTCGCCCAGCCCGGCGCCGTCGAAGATCACGCCGATCGCCGGTCCGAGGATTCCCCGATCCGCGAGCGCCGCCGCGAGGTGCGCGTGATGGTGCTGCACAGCGAAGACCGCCTCCCCGTGCGGCATGCCTCCGCATTCCAGCTCCCGCTGCCGCGCGCGGCTTCGGGCACATCTCGTGGACTCGTAGTCTGGATGCAGGTCGCACGCAAATCGTTGGGGCTGCTGCTGGAACAGCGACTGATACAGCTCGCATTCCGCCGCGAGAGACAAGCCGTGGCCGTGCAGTCCTCGGCCTTCCAGCTCTCCCAGGTGATGACTGACGATCGCCTGGTCCTCCCAGCCGATCGCGAACGCCGCCTTCTGATGCCCGCCGTAAGCGAAAATCGGCTCCGGACAGCGGAAGGGCAGTCGAATGGGCTGCGGCGCATACCCCCGCGCCCGGCGCAACGGCTGCTCGCCGCCGCACAGGACCCGCGTCACCGAGTCATCGCAGCGAACATGAATGGGCCGGTTGTGGCCCAGGAACAGGTCCGCGATCTCCCGCAGCCGTTTCAGCGCTTCGTCGTCGTCCTTCACGATCGGCTCATCCGACAGATTGCCGCTGGTCATCACCAGCGCCCGTCCCGGGAACTCCCGGAGCAACAGATGATGCAGGGGCGTATAGGGCAGCATCACGCCCAGCCGCGGATTCCGGGGGGCGACGCGCTCCGCGATGGCCGCCTCCGCGTCGACACTGCGGCGCAGCAGCACGATCGGCCGCCGCGAACCGGTCAGCAGTTCCTCCTCCGCAGAATCGAATTCGCACAGCCCTCTTGCCGTCGCAATGTCTCCGACCATGATCGCGAACGGCTTGTCGTCCCGCGTCTTTCGCCCACGAAGTTCCACGACCGCTTCATCGGAAGCGGCGTCGCAGACGAGGTGAAAGCCCCCCAGCCCCTTGATGGCGCCGATCCGCCCCCGGCGAATCGCCGCGGCGAACTCGATCACCGGGTCGGTCGCCGGAATGGTCGTCCCCTGCGAGTCGAACAACCGCAGCTGCGGTCCGCAGGCCGGACAGGCGATCGGCTGGGCGTGGAACCGGCGATCGGCGGGATCGTCGTACTCCGCCCGGCAGGCGTCGCACATCGGAAACCCGGCCAGCGTCGTCCGTTCACGGTCCCAGGGAGCGCCCGTCGCGACCGTCAGCCGCGGCCCGCAGTTCGTGCAGTTGAGAAACGCATATCGGAACCGGCGATCCGCGGGATCGAACAGCTCGGCGAGACAGTCCGGGCAGGTCGCCAGATCGGGCGAGATCCGGACCGGTCCCATTCCGGTCAGGTCGCTGGCCACGATCCGGAACTCGTCCCCGCCCAGGGGAGCAATCCTCTCCCAGACGACGAGCTCAATCCGCGCGGCCGGCGGCGCGTGCTGCACCAGTTCAGCACGAAACAGATCGAGCGCCTCGTGCGAGCCCTCCGCCTCGATCCAGACTTCGCCCGTCGCGTTGAACACGAAGCCGGTCAGCCCATGCCGCACCGCCAGCCGCAGAACCGCAGGGCGAAACCCGACCCCCTGCACGATTCCCTGAACGCGGATTCGCCGCCGCTCGATCATCGCTCGCCTCGCGCCCGCGCGACTTTCCGGACGGAAAGTCCGCGTCGCCGCCTCCATCCTGCCCGATGCCGCATCGCCCGACAACGCCTCGAGGGCGCGACGCCCGATCAGCGGAACGGCCCGGCCCTGCCGCTGACCAGGCAACGGATCCCGGTTCGGTCGTGAACAGCGGAGAATTCCGTTCCGCAGCCCCGCGACGCCCGGGCCGCGACCGCCATAATAGGCTCGTGGGCGGTCAGAGTTCCTCGTGTGGAGAGCGGCTGATGGCGGCGGCAGAGCGCGTGTTGAGCATCGGTCAGTGCGGATTCGACAGCAGCGCGATCCGGCGGATGTTCCAGGACCAGTTCGGAGCGGACGTCGACGACGCGGACTCCGAGGACGAGGCCCGCAGCCTGCTCGCGAGCCGGACCTATGCGCTGGTGCTGGTGAATCGCCAGCTCGATGCTGACGGTTCCTCGGGAATCGACCTCATTGCCGACCTTCTCGCGGACTCGCCCGACACGCCGATGATGCTCGTCAGCAATTTTGCGGAAGCGCATGCGGAGGCTCAGTCCCGGGGCGCGCGGCCGGGGTTCGGCAAACGCGACCTGAACGCAGCCGCGACGGCAGCCCTCCTGCGGCCGTATTTCCGCGAATGAATGCGAGTCACGAACCGACGCGACTCCCGACGAATCCGTAATGATGGGGCGGCAGGTCAATCAGCGGTCCGACCTGGAACCCGCCACGCTCCACGAGCAAGCGGCATTCCTCCGGACGAGGGCGAATCTCCAGGTCCGGTCCACGCGGCGTCGACGCATCGTAGTTCCAGTGCATGACTCCCAGTCGGCCCCCCGGCCGCAGCACCCGCCTGGCTTCGGCAACCAGCCGTTCGGACTCTGTCGCGTGCAGCAGATTAAACAGCATGACGTAGTCCGCCTCGCCCGCTCCCAGCCCGCAACCGGAGTCGAGAAAATCCCGCTGCTGCACCTGGAGATTCGGCGGCGCGTTCCGACGCGTCTCTCGCACCATCTCCGGATCAATGTCGATGGCGTGCACGGCGCCGCGAACAAACCGCGCTGCCGGGATCGCAAACGTCCCGTATCCGCAGCCCAGATCAATCACGCAGTCGCAGTCTGGGGTCAGGCCGAGCGCCAGGAGAACCGCAGCCGGATCGAAAAACGATTGCCACACCGCCTGCGCGGGCATGCCGCTGTCTCGTGTTTTCAACGCGGACTCCATCCAGCCCCGCACGCCATCCAGCCCACATCGCAGGAACGTCTTGGGATTCGCCCGATCTGAAGCGGTCCTCGAACCCGCGGCCGCCTGCATTGCGAACCATACCCCGTCCGTTGGTCCCCTGATACCGTGACAGCATGTCCTTCGCCTCCGCCCCTGCGCTGACGCTCCTGCGGCAACAGAGTCCGCTGGCCGCGCCCAGCGAGCAGCTCGCCGTGCTGGGCGGTCCGCGTTCCGAGGCGGTCCCGGAGTTCGATGCCGCGCTCGCCGCCCGGGGGCTTCCGCCGCTCGCCGCCGGGCCGATTGAAATCCTGCAGGTCAACGTCGGCAAGCTCTGCAACCAGACCTGCCGGCACTGCCACGTCGACGCCGGCCCCGACCGCCGCGAAAGCATGAACGGCGACACCGTCGACGCCTGCCTCCGCGTTCTGGAAAGCGCGGACATCCCTACGCTGGACATCACCGGCGGGGCTCCCGAGATGAATCCGCACTTCCGGCGGCTGGCCAGCACGGCCCGCAAGCTGGGACGGCGCGTCATTGACCGCTGCAACCTCACGATCCTGCTGGCGCCCGGCTTTGAGGACCTGGCGGGGTTCCTCGCGAACCAGCGGATCGAGATCGTCGCCTCCCTGCCCTGCTATCTCGAAAGCAACTGCGACCGCCAGCGGGGAGACGGCGTGTACCAGAAGTCGATCGCCGCGCTCCGGCGGCTCAATGAACTCGGATACGGGCTGTCCGAGGAGCTGCCGCTCACGCTGGTCTACAACCCGGTCGGTCCGTCGCTGCCGCCGCCGCAGGCCAAACTCGAAGCTGACTATCGCCGCGAGTTGCGGGCCCGCTGGGGCGTGGAATTCACGCGTCTGTACACGATCACCAACATGCCGATCAGCCGGTTCCTGGCGGACCTGCTCGATGCCGGGCGCTATGAGGAATACCTGTCGAAGCTGGCGCAGGCGTTCAACTCGGCGACCGTGCCAAGGCTGATGTGCCGCAACACGTTGTCCGTCGACTGGCAGGGCCGGCTGTACGACTGCGATTTCAACCAGATGCTGGAGCTGCCGGTGGGGTCGCCGGCGCCGCGGACGATCTTCGAGTTCGACGCGAAACGGCTTCTGGACCGGCCGATTTCGACGGCGCGGCATTGCTACGGATGCACGGCGGGGGCCGGTTCGAGCTGCTCGGGAAGCGTCGCCTCGTGATTCCGGCGCCGCCCAACCACAACATGTAGTGGGGTGCGTCCGCCGCAATCCGGAATTCGCCACAAAATCCGATAAATCCTTTACGTCTTGCCAGACTGGACTTAATGTGCTCGTGCGTTGAGCGACTTCGCGGTCGCGACGCCCGCGAGCTTCGGCAGAGCTGAAGCCGCGCGGGAGCCAAAGGATTGGCTCCGGGTCTTTTCAGGGGGAATGGATTCCATGGCGGCGTTCTTTGATGCCGGCCGGTCGGCGCTGTCGCGCTCCGGTCATTCGGCGGACTGCCTTTCCGCGTCCCGGCCATCCGCGTCCCGGTCTGCGGCGGCGGCATGTCTTGCTGCTCTTCCGATCTTCGCCTGCGGCGTGCTGGCAGGCGTCGCCTGGCGAACGGTCTGGAGCCGAACGCGGCCTGCGCGCCCGGCCAGACCTGAGTTGCCCCGGCAGCGGATCGCCCCGCCATCGGTGAATTGACCCACGCGTCGACGGCCCGCGCTCCGGCCGATCGCTTCCACTGACTATTCGAAAGGATTCGAACCCATGCCCGCCAAGCCCCTCATCGGCATCAACGCGGATTACCGGCCGGCCAACAAGAAGGACTCCGTCCCCTTCACCTGGATCAATTCGGGCTACTACGACAGCGTCTCCGCTGCCGGCGGCGTCCCCGTCGTGCTGCCTCCCCTGGCGGAGGATGCCGACCTCAAGCGGCTTCTCGGCACGCTCGACGGCGTCGTCCTGACGGGCTGCAAGCTTGACCTGGACCCCATCAATCTGGGTCTCGAACGGCATCCCTCGACCCGGCCCATGCCGCCCCGCCGCGAGGACTTCGATCGTCGCCTGGCCCGCCTTGTCCGAGACCAGAAGCTGCCCGCCCTCGCCATCGGAGCCGGCATGCAGACCCTGAACCTGCTCTGCGGCGGCACGCTGTTCCAGCACGTTCCCGAAGACGTCCTGAAGGCGCTGCACCACCGCGACCCGGTCGAGGCCTGCCTGCGGCACGTCATCGAGATCGTCCCCGAAACGATCATGGACCGCGTCTACGGACCGGGCGAAATCCGCGTCAACAGCGATCACCACATGGCCGTCGACCAGATCGGCCCGATGTTCCGCGTTTCGGCGACTTCGATGGACGGCGTCGTCGAGGCCTACGAATCGATGGATGATGACTGGTGGGTCCTGGGCGTCCAGTTCCATCCCGAGAACCAGTCGGCCTCGGCCCTCGACCTGCAGATCTTCGAGGCCTTCATCGAAGGCTGCCTCGAACAGAAAGGCTCGATGCGGGAAGAGCCGGCGATCTTGTCGCTCGAGAACGCCCGCCGCGCCGCCTGACGCACGACGCGAATGCCAGCCTGACGGCCTGCCGACGGCTCGGGGATTTCCCGGGCCGTCGTCGTTTCGGCCTGCTGGTTCCACTGGCCGTTCCGGCCGGCGGATTCGGACCTCAGTCCTTCTTCCAGGCCGCCTTGGGCAGCGCGATCGCGTACAGCACGGTCACCCCGCCCACGGCGACCAGCGTATACGGCAGCCATTCCGGCGGGTGAATCCGGCGCCCCTGGCCCAACGCGTCCGTCGTCATCCAGCGGATCCAGGACGTCGTGTCCGCCGACGTCTGGGCGGCCAGCGTCACCGATTCGACGAGGAAGAACGTCGCGCCCGCAAGCGCGACGTACACGCCGGTCCCGAGAAAAAACGCGCGAGTCATCACAGCGGAAGTCCCGATCGCAGTGTCCTCGCAGCCAATCGGCGGATTTCGCCGGTCGACTTCAGGGGAACTCCCGACACAGATTGCAAACCCCGGGGCCGCTTAGGACGGCGAGGGATTCACGCGTCGCGATCATCGGCCAGACTATTCCGGTCCGCCGGGATATAAGGGATCAGCCCTCGCTCGAACGCAAGAGCCTGCACCTCCCGCGGGCATGTGCGCAAGTCCACTGGAATGCCGTCAACGACAGCGAGCCACACCAGCAGATTCCGGCTGAGTTGACTGGCGATGGTGAATTCCGGGTCCTTTGGAATCAGTTCCAGGACGTTCGAAATGTCCCGATAGCGACTGTACATCGTTGCGGGGCTGACGCCGAATCCCTTCGCGATTTCTTCCGCGGCCATGTGCGGCGACTGGCTGGAGTCGGTCAGAAAGTTGACGCTTCCGACGGCATAGGCGATTCCACACGCCCAGCCGGCGACCTTTCCGCGCAAGACGGGGAGTTCGTTCTGGCAGACGTAACCCGCCAGCCGCCTGCACACATCCTTGTATTCCTCGTTGAGATGCCGGTCGCAAAAACCGTCTGTGAGCGTCAGGATCTCGAGATATCGCTCACGGTGCTCGAATGGCACGTCGTCCATGCTGTCCATGCTGTCGTTCCTTTTCCCGAACACCGTTCTCCGAGGGCTCAGTCTTTTCTGCCGACCGCACCGCCGCAAGTCTGTCCGGTTCCAGCGCTGCCGCGAATGCCGCCTCGCGTGCCGCTACGCGGCCCCCTCCCTATAATCCGCCGTCACTTTTCGGTTGGACCCCCATGCGCAACCAGGCTGCCACGCAACTGCTCTCGGAACTTTCCGTCCCCGGCCGCCGTGCCGCCGTGTTCCCGCCGTCCGACGTTCCGGACCGCCCGCTGGACGAATTGATTCCCACGCGGTTCCGGTCGAGCGCCCCGCCGCCCTTGCCGGAACTCACCGAGCCCGACGTCGTCCGACACTTCGTCAACCTGTCGACGCTGAACATGTGCGTCGACACGCATTTCTACCCGCTGGGCAGCTGCACAATGAAGTACAACCCCAAGCGGCACGAACGCCTGGCCAGGCTGTCCGGCATCGGCGACGTCCATCCGCATGCCCGCGCCGAGGACACGCAGGGCCTGCTGGAGATGCTTTACGAACTCCAGGAGATGCTGGGAGAGATCGCCGGGCTGCCGGCCGTCACGCTGCAGCCGGCCGCCGGCGCCCAGGGGGAATTCACCGCGCTGCTCGTCGCCGCCGCCTATTTCCGGGACCGCGGCGAGCGCCGCACGCGCGTCCTGTTCCCCTCCAGTGCGCACGGCACAAACCCCGCCAGCGCAGCCCTCGCCGGGTTCGACTGCGTTCAGCTCAACAGTTCCGTCAACGGGTTGGTCGACGTGCGCGAGCTGACTTCGAAGATCGACGAGTCGACCGCGGTGTTCATGATCACCAACCCGAACACGCTGGGGCTGTTCGAGAAGGACATCGCCGAGATCGCCCGCCGCGTGCACGACGTCGGCGGCCTGGTCTACATCGACGGCGCGAACATGAACGCGATTCTCGGCATCACCCGTCCTGGGGACTTCGGCGGCGACATGATGCATTACAACGTCCATAAGACGTTCACCGGGCCGCATGGCGCGGGGGGCCCCGGCGCCGGGCCGATCGCCGTTCGCCCGTTACTGGCCGACTACCTGCCCGGCCCGATCATCGCGCGGAAGGACACGCCTGACGGCCCCCGGTACGAACTCACGACGCCGCCGAAATCGATCGGCCGCATGCGCAGCTTCTTTGGCAACGTCGGCATCCTGATGCGGGGCTGGTTCTACCTCCGCACGCTCGGCGCACAGGGGGTCCGCGAAGTTTCCGAAACGGCCGTGCTGAACGCGAACTATCTGCTGGCGAAGCTCAAGGACGTTCTGCCGGTTTCCCACGGCGACCGCTGCATGCACGAGTTCGTCGCCTCGGCGAAGGGCCTCAAGGCGGAGCGCGGCGTCACGGCGATGGACATCGCCAAGCGGCTGCTGGACTTTGGCTACCACGCGCCGACGGTCTACTTTCCGCTGGTCGTCGCCGAGGCGCTGATGATCGAGCCGACCGAGACGGAATCGCGCGAAACGCTGGACCTGTTCGCCGCGGCGATCCGGGAGATCGTCGCCGAAGACCCTCAGACGCTGCGGGATGCGCCGCATCGGACCAGCGTGCGCCGTCCGGACGAAGTCGCCGCGGGCCGCCGTCCCGTCGTCTGCTGGCAGGGCGCCTGCGAACCGGCCTGAACGCGGCCCTCAGCCGCCTCCCTGAAGCTTCTCCAGGCGGTCCTTGGCGTCCTTGTACTCGTAGTCGTGAACGAGGACTTCGCCGTAATATTTCTCGGCCGACGTCTTGTCCCCCAGCTCCTCGCAGACGCGCGCCAGCAGGTAGTGCGCCTCCTTGAACGAGTCCGGATCCTGTTCGGAGTTCAGTTCCGGCAGCGACCGTTCGAACTGCCCCCGCGCCAACGACACTTTCTTGTCGTACAGGAAGCTTTTGCCCAGCGCGACCAGCGCCTTGCCCTTCATCCGCGGATCCTGCGACGCCTTCTGCAGCAACGGAATGGCCAGCGCCCACTTCTGCATCCGCATGAACCGCGTCGCCAGCTCGTACTTGCGGTTCAGGTCCGCCGGATACCGCTCGACCCGCGCCGAAAGCACCTCGACCTCCCGCTTCAACAGCTCTTGCGCCAGGGCCGCCGAGTTCTGGCGGTCCGTGTCGCTGCCGCTCGTGGCCGCCGCGGCCTTCGCCAGCTCGAGGTTCGCCACGAGCTGCTCCAGTTCGACGTCTTCCAGGATCTCCCGGACGCCCGCGTCGCTGCCGGAGACCTCCAGCGCCTTCTGCAACAGCTCCTGGGCGGCGTCGAGGTTGCGGTTGCGGCGGTAGTGGTCCGCCAGCTTCATGTAGTTCTCGACCTTTTCCGGCTCCTTGCGGATCGC
Organism: Planctomyces sp.; assembly: GCA_019636235.1. GTDB lineage: Bacteria > Planctomycetota > Planctomycetia > Planctomycetales > Planctomycetaceae > Caulifigura. The sequence continues at coordinate 187,570 of JAHBXW010000007.1, read as the reverse complement.
GTGCTTGAGGTCGACCTCGATCGATTGACCCGGCGCGACAGTTTCCTTGCCGCGGCCCGGGGCCGGCTTGCCGATCCGCACGTCGCGGGTCGAGGTCGCGTCGTCATATCCGCCGCGCTCCGTGGTCTCCTTCGTCTGCAGGCCCATGATCTTGGAGCGCGCCTCGCCGTTCTTCGGATCGAGCTTGTACAGGTGCTCCCAGACCGCCACGGCCTCCTTGTACTGGCCCCGTCCCTCGAGCACGGCGGCCAGCGCCTTGTTCAGCTCGATGTTGTTCATGTCCGACTTGCGGGCCAGCGCGTAGGACCACGCGGCGATCTCCGTCCAGCCCTGCTCCTTGCAGGCGTTCGCCAGCTCGGCGTTGAGCTGCACGTCCCAGGGGTTGAGCTGCAGACCTTCCTCGCAGGCCTTGTCGACCTCGTTCCAGGCCCCCGCAGCGCGGGCCTTCTTGATCCGGCTGCGGATGCCCATCAGCTTCGTCTTGGCCAGCGCCCCCGCGCCGCTGCCGTTGTCGGCGTATTTCTTCTGCGTGCAGCCGCGAAGGTTCTGGCGAAAGCCCAGGTTGTCGGGCTTCATCGTCACGCACATCGCGAACGACTCGACCGCCAGGGGCCAGTTCTGCTTGTTCATGGCCTCGACGCCCTTGCGGAACCAGACGGCGGCCCATTTCTCACGATCCGCGCCCTGCGGTCCACCCGTTGCAGTTGCCATGCTGTCTCCTCGCGCTCACGTGGCGATGTCGTTGCGGAACCGCAGAATGGCCAACGCGGCCGCGGCGTTCAATCCTCTCCGGACCTCCGCATGCGGAAAGCCGACATCCGCAGTGCGGCCCGGCGCTCCGTTTCCGCCGCCGGAATCCGGCCATCCTGACGAAAAGAAAGCCCGGAGGCGGAAACCTCCGGGCTTGGCTGATCCTTACGCAACGCTCCGGGTCAGGCTTCCGCCGATGCCAGCTCCTCCTCCGGAGCCGACTCCTCGACGCCCCCTTCGAACACCAGGCTCTTCTCCTCGCCGACTTCCCGCACCTTCACGGTGATCAGCGTCTTGCCCTGGAATTCGCCGCGGAGCAACTCCTCGGCCAGAGGGTCCTCGACGTACATCTCGACCGAACGCCGCAACGGGCGGGCGCCATAGTCGGTGTGGTCGCGGTCCCCTTCCGCGCGCCGGCTCTTCTCGATCACGAACTGCTTCGCCTCTTCGGTCAGCTGCAGCGTCAGGCCGCGCTCCCGCAGACGCTCGCGAACTTTCGCCAGCTCGATCTCCACGATCGCACGCATGTTCGCGTCCGTCAGCTTGTGGAACACGACAATCTCGTCCAGTCGGCCGATGAACTCCGGCTTGAAGACCCGGCTGACTTCCGCCAGCACGTTCTTCTTCATGGTCTCATAGCCGACCTGCTCGTCCCGCGTCCCCACGAAGCCGAACCCGGCGCTGGCGATGGACTGCGCGCCGACGTTCGTCGTCATGATCAGAATCGCGTTCTTGAAGTCGACCTTCCGACCGAAACTGTCGGTCAGATGGCCTTCCTCCATGATCTGCAGCAGCATGTTGTAGACGTCCGGATGGGCCTTCTCGATCTCGTCGAGCAGGACCACGCTGTACGGACGCCGCCGGATCTTCTCCGTCAACTGGCCGCCTTCCTCGTAACCGACGTACCCGGGGGGCGCGCCGATCAGACGGCTGATGTTGTGACGCTCCTGGTACTCGCTCATGTCGATCTGCACCAGCGCGTCCTCCTCGCCGAACATGAATTCGGCCAGGGTCTTCGCCAGCAGCGTCTTGCCCACGCCCGTCGGACCGGAGAACAGAAACGTCGCCGTCGGACGCTTGGGATCCTTCAGACCGCTGCGGCTGCGACGCACCGCCTTGCAGACCAGCTTGATCGCCTCATCCTGCGAGACGACCCGCTTGTGCAGCTCCTGCTCCATCTCCAGCAGGCGCACCTGGTCCTCGCTCGACAGCCGGGTCAGCGGCACGCCGGTCATCTTGGCGACGACCTCCGCGATCACCTCGCCGTCGACCACGCCGTCCGTCTCCTTCGACTTCTGACGCCACTCGCGGTTGATCGACTCCTTCTTCTTCTTCAGCTTCTCGGCCTGATCGCGCAGCGCCGCCGCCTTCTCGAAGTCCTGGTTGGCCACGGCCTCTTCCTTCTGGCCGTTCATCCGCTCCATTTCCTCCTCGAGCTCCTTCAGGTCCGGCGGGCGAACCATGCTCTTCAACCGGATCCGCGCACCGGCCTCGTCGATCACGTCGATCGCCTTGTCCGGCAGACAGCGCCCCGTGATGTAGCGGTTCGACAATTCGACCGCCTTCTCCAGCGCGTCGTCGGTGTACTGCACGCGGTGGTGGCTCTCGTACCGGTCCCGCAGACCTTTCAGAATCTGCACCGCCTGGTCCTTGCCCGGCGGATCGACCATCACCATCTGGAACCGCCGCTCCAACGCGCCGTCCTTCTCGATGTACTTGCGGTACTCGTCCAGAGTCGTCGCGCCAATGCATTGCAGCTCGCCGCGGCTGAGCGCCGGCTTGAGCACGTTCGAAGCGTCAATCGCCCCTTCCGCGCCCCCCGCGCCCACCAACGTGTGCAGCTCGTCGATGAACAGAATCACGTTCTTCGCCCGGCGGACCTCATTCATCACCGCCTTGATCCGCTCCTCGAACTGACCGCGGTACTTCGTCCCGGCGACCATCATCGCCAGGTCCAGCACCACGATCCGCCGCTCACGCAGCAGCTCGGGAACATTCCCCTCGACGACCATCTGCGCGAAGCCCTCGACGATCGCCGTCTTGCCGACGCCCGCCTCGCCCAGCAGCACCGGGTTGTTCTTCTGCCGCCGGCAGAGAATCTGCGTCACCCGCTCGATCTCGTTCTCCCGGCCGATGACCGGGTCCAGCTTGCCCTGCCGGGCCAGCTCGGTCAGATCCCGGCCGAAGCTGTCCAACGCCGGCGTCTTGCTCTTGCCGGTCTGCTTCTCCGACTTCTGGCCGCCGCGCTCGCCGGCTTCCCCCTGCTCGAGGCCATGCCCCAGCAGGTTCAGCACTTCCTCGCGAACGTCCTCGAGCTTCAGCCCCAGGTTCATCAGAACCTGCGCGGCGACCCCTTCCTGTTCGCGCAACAGGCCCAGCAGCAGGTGCTCGGTGCCGACGTAGTTGTGGTTGAGGTTCCGCGCCTCTTCCATCGCGTATTCGATGACCTTCTTGGCGCGCGGCGTCTGCGGCAGCTTGCCCATCGTCACCATGTCCGGTCCGGACTGGACGATGTTCTCGACCTCATGGCGGATCTTGCGCAGATCGACGTCCAGGTTCTTCAGCACGTTGGCCGCAACGCCCGACCCTTCCTTCACGAGGCCCAGCAGGATGTGTTCCGTGCCGATGTATTCGTGATTGAACCGCTGAGCTTCCTGGTTGGCCAATTGCATGACCTTCCGGGCTCGATCGGTAAAACGCTCGTACATTCCCGACTCCTCGCAACATGTGTTGCGCAAGGAATTTGTGGCAATTCGTTCCGGATCGTCCGGTTCGGGTTCGCCTTCGATGCCGAGCTGTTCCGTCAGCCTCCGGCGAAGCTGCGGAATTCTAGTTCCGGTCTGGGGATGGGACAAGATAGGGGGCGCGCGGGTTCAGGCCGCGGACCCGGCCTGGAAGACAGAACTGGCCCAGTCGTTACGGCCGGCCCGGACCGCGCCGCGCGTCGCCGTCATAACCGGCGCTTCGCCCTGCGGCGGCCGCGCCGTTCCAGCGCCATTGGCCGATCCGACACGCGATCCGGGCGCTCGACGGCCCCATCAGTCCCGCATCTCTTCCGGCGGGTGCACGCCCGGCGACACGTCCGATTGCAGGTCCGTCTCCTGCGCCATCCCCGTGTTCTGCAGCGACGCGTGCGAACCGCGCGTCGACGTCGTCGACTGACGCTGGACCATCTGCGTCAGCGAACGCCCCTGCCGCGCCAGGCGCGCCTGCGCCTCGTCGCGACGACGATTCAGAATCGCCGGGAAGTCGAACGGGATCGGACGCCGCTTCGAGAACGGCCGCAACACCTCCTCGACCGCCGCCATCGACTCGTAACGGGCCCCGGGATCCTTGGCCATCATCCGTTGCACCACCTCCGCCAGCGCCACCGGCACGTGCGGAGCCCGCGACAGCACCGACGGCGGAGCCTCCGTCCGGTGCGCCGCCAGCACCTGGCTTCGCGAAGGATACGGAAACGGACGACGGCCCGTCAGCACCGCGTACAGCGTGCACCCCAGACCATAAATGTCCGCCCGCGCGTCCACCGTCATGCTGTCGTACGACTGCTCCGGAGCCATGTAGTCCAGCGTCCCCAGGCCATCGTGCCCGAAGATCATCGCCAGCGAAAACTCGTCGTCGAAGGCCCGCTTGTCCGCCAGCGCCAGACCGAAGTCCAACAGCTTCGCGTGGCCTGAATGCCCCACCAGCAGATTGTCCGGCTTCACGTCCCGGTGAATCAGATCCTGCTGGTGCATCTGCCCCAGCCCCGCCGCCGCCTGACAGGCGATGTCGCACACCGAATCGTATTTCACCAGGCCGTACACGCTGACCAGCTCGTGCAGCGCGATCCCCTCGAAGAACTCCATCACCATGAAGTTCACGTCGCCATACAGCTCCTGCGTCTCGCCGAACGTCAGCGTCCGCACCAGGTTCGCATGCTCAAGCTGCAGCCCGGCCTCGGCCTCCAGCCGGAACCGCGCCTGCATCCCCCGATCGTGCTGGAAGCGGCTCGACAGCACTTTCAGGGCGACAATCCGATGCTCCTCGGCGTCCCGGGCCCGGTAGACGTTCCCCATCCCGCCAAAGCCGACGATGTCCTGCAGGACGTAATCGCCGACGCGCAGCCGACGGAAATTGCCCCGCAGCAGTTCCTCCGCCTGATATCGACTGACCACGCCCGCGGAGAGCAGTTTGCGGGCGATCCCCGAATCCGGCAGTTCGGGCCAGCGCGCAGCCGCCGCGCGGACACGCTGCAGCCGGGTTGGCGACAGAATGCGGCTGCGCTCCAGCGACTCGAGAAACGAACGTCCCGCGGCCATTAGTGCGGCGCCTCCCTTCCCGGCCTCCTCGCAGCACCCTCGGCGGGGCGGCCGGTCCAGCAACAGTATAAGGTCTGTTGCGAAAGGGGTGAACAAAAAACATGCCGCAGACTTCTGGTTCCGCGCGCCGCGGCCGCCACAACCCGCGATCGCCTCCCTGTTCCCCATGTCCCCGTTCACGTTAAAAACCAACCCGGGATGCGTTCCCGCCCCTTCGATCGAAATCCCGGCGGTCGCCTTGATGCCCAGCTCCCAGCGGTTCGCACTGATCACCGGCGCCGGCAGCGGATTGGGGCGGGCCCTCGCGCTGAGGCTCGCCCGCGACGGCTGGCATGTCGGCCTGGCTGACCGCGACCTGGACGCCGCCGGCGAAACGAAGGCGCTGCTGGGCGACGCCAGCGGATCGGGCGAACCCTTGCCGCTGGACGTCAACGAGGTTGTCGCCTGGCAGCGGATCGACGCCCACATCGGCGCCCGCTGGCCCGCGCTGGACCTGCTGGTCAACAACGCCGGCGTCTGCGCGAGCGGCGAAGTCGGCGCGACGCCCGTCGCCGACTGGGACTGGGTGCTGGGGACCAACCTCCGCGGCGTGATGCTCGGCTGTCACACGCTCGTGGACCGTTTGAAGGCAAACCCCCGGCGGTCGCATCTGCTGAACGTGTCATCGCTGGCGGGACTGCTCGCGGCGCCGCGGATGTCGGCCTATTGCGCGTCGAAGGCGGCGGTGGTGGCGCTCTCGGAGACGCTGTACATCGAGTTGCGGCCGCACAATGTCGGCGTCTCGGTCATCTGCCCGTGGTTCATTCAGACGAACCTGCTGGAGTCCGGCCGGTTCGAGCGGCCGTCGCATCGCGAGTTCGCCGCGTCAAAGATGAAGTCGGCCCGGACGACTCCGGAGCGGTTCGCCGACCTTGCGGTTCGCGGCGTCTTCCGGAACAAGTTTCTGATCACGGTGGGCTGGAAATCGTCGCTGGCGGTGCAGTTCAAGTCGACGTTCCGTCAGACGTACCTGAATCTGGCCGCGCGGCTCGCCGCGCGCGACGCCGCCGTCGAGTCGGAACCCGGCCCCCCTGTTTCCGAACAGGCGACGGACCTCAAGCCTGCGCCGGACGTCGCGCCAACAACCGCACCGGAGCCCGCCGCCAGCGCGACTCCGCGGCCCCCCGCGTGCGGGGACGAAGCGGCCTGACTCCGGCCCGCCCCGTCCGCATCGCACGTGCCCAAGTCGCGTCCGCCGGCTCGTCGAAATTCGGCCGGTCCGATCGCCGCGCCCCGGAAACGAAAACAGGAGTCCGTCCCCAAATCGAGGACGAACTCCTGGTGGTTCAACGACTGTCTCGCGGAGGCTCTCAGCGGATTCGCGCATCCCGACCAGGCCGAGCCGCGAGGTCCATCACTCTTCGAACGCCGGCGGCAGTTTGCCGTCCTTCAGCAGGTCGCCGTACTTCTTGCCCTCGACGTCCCCTTTGTCCTCGATGGCCTTCAGGGCCTTCTCGAGCTTGTCATCGCCCTTGACGTTCTTCGCGCCCAGCTCTTCGCCCAGGAGCTTGCCGTAGTCCGACAACTGCTTCTTGTTGGCGCCCTTGTCGCCGCCGTGGCAAATGCCGCACTTCGTCGCTTCGGCGTCGACCTTGTCGTACTGCTTCTTGAACTGCTGGAAATACTGCATCCGGGCTTCGGCCGGCTTCGACATCGCGGCGCTGACCACCATCATCAGAGCCAGCAGCAGCCCACATCCGAACAATCGCTTCATTGTCACTCCACAAGACACAGGGGACCATCGGGCGGCGCGACCCACCCGCTCAGCGGCCAAGCAGGCCGCCCTCTCTCCGAGCCGGGGCAGTCATCCAGTGGTGTGCCAGGTTCCCTACACGCCACCGCCATCTGACGCAATTAAATCGGGCCGCGGTCGCGAATGTCAATCATTCACTTCAATATTGGCTGATCCGAGAATCGGCCGCCCACGCCGCCCGCATTGACGCAACTCACTGCAGGGTCAGCCCTTCGGAGTCCGCGCCACCGACCCGCCGGGCCGGGTTCGGAGCCAGCCGCAGCCGCAGCGGCGGGTCCGCCAGTCCCGCCGCCCGCGGGGCAATTGTGTCCGGCCGCAGTGGCAGCGGTTCGCCCAGCTCGATCTCCAGACTCTGGATCTCCATCACGGGCCGCCCGGCCGAATCGGACTGCCCGCCCGAGGTCGACACCGGCTGGGCGTTGAGGGGCGTCGCCGCCGTGTCCGCCGCAGGCCCCGCCGGCTTCTGGACGCTGACTTCCTGCGCTGCGGCGTTCTGACCGGCAGCGTCCTTCGCGGCCGCCGAGTCGCCCCCCGCGTACGGGGCGAACAGCGATTCCAGCGCCGACTGGACTGTCTGCTCGACCTTCCTGGCCGAGGGCGCGTCCTCGGTCCGCAACGGCTCCCGCGTCACCCGTTTCAGCGGCTTGACGATCGGCTCGCTGTCCTCCGCGTCGCGAAACTTGATCGGCGTCAGCGGGTCGCCGGAGCTCGCACGGGTTCCGGTCGACGTCCCGGCCTTCCGGGCGTCAGCGAACTCTTCCTCGTCCTCGGCGAGGTCCAGTTTCAGGCCCCGGACCATCTGCTCGGCGACGAGCTGGCTGTGGCCGCCGGCGGTGAGCGCAGCGGCGACCTCGGGGTATTGCTTCCACATCGACGTCCCCCAGTCGCGAATGTCGACGTAGGCGCTGCGGATCGGCGGCTGCGGCGTGCGGTTCACGAGCATCACGCCGTCGGCGTAACGCACGACGTGATACCGGCAGGCGACGAACGACAGGGACGCGCCGAACAGGGCGCCAACGATGTAGGGCTTCACGCGAGGCACGGCATTGTCTCCGGACGCGAGCGATCGAGACCGTTTCTCCGCCCCAAGCTTAGCGCCGGCGCCGCGAGGCTCCGGAGAAACTTGAATCGCTCCCGGCCGATCCTCGAGGTTCAGCGAGCCGGATCTCGTGCGACCCCTGAGACTGCGAGCCATTGCCCAGACTTCCCAGTCTCCGCAGGCGCTGGCCGCGATCCCCGGTTCGCCTTTCCACGATCGCCGCGTCTCGGGTACAAGCCGCATCCCTTCTCCCGGATCACCCGCCGGATTGCGATGCGTCCCCGATTCCTCCCGCTGATCGTCGTCGCCGCAGGCCTGGCCGCCTGCGCCAGCGGCTGCGTCAGCCGGCGGATGACGATCGTTTCCGATCCGCCAGGCGCGCTGGTCGAAGTCGACGGCCAGCGGCTGGGCTTGACCCCCGTCTCGCAGGACTTCACCTACTACGGGACCCGCGAGGTCACCCTCTCGATGCCGGGGTATCAGACGCTGACCGTCCAGCAGCCGACGCGGCCCCCCTGGTATCAGGTGTTCCCGCTCGACTTCTTCTCCGACAACTTCGCGATGACCCACCTCACCGACCGGCACGTGTTCCGGTACCGGATGCAGCGGCTGGGCCAGGAAGCGGACGACAGCTTCTCGCTGACGGAGCGCGGCCGGAACTTTCGGTCGCAGGCGCAGACGTCGCAGTGACGAGCGGAATTGCTCATCCACGAAAGACTCTCATTCCTCCCGGACAATCTTACAGACGGCCAGTTCGCGGAGGTGGCGGTCAGTCGCCGGAAAGTACAAGTCAGAATTGTACGCCTCGGGAATCGGCGATCCGTCGACCGCGACGATGACGATTCGCCGCGGCCGCAATCCCTCCTCGCGTCTCTTGATTGCCTCCTTCAATTCACGTCTGCACGCAGCGCTCGATTCGAATTTCGGCGACCACAGCGCCACGTACGTCTCGCAGGCACCAATTGCGGGAATCAGCACCGTCTCAAAAAAATCCCGTTCGCCAAGCCTGACTCGAGTTTGATCGCGAACGACGGCCCTACGGCTTCGAGTGAGAAGCAACTCAATCTGGTCCGCAGCGTCCATGTCGTCATGCGAATAGCTCAGGAAATACGAGTGCCGTCCGCTGAGCCGCTCTGCACATTCAATGATTCTGAAGACATCGCGTTCCGTTTCAGGGCGCTCGATCGCCGATAAGTGTGCGGACACGAATTCGTCCGCGAGATAGCGTGATTTCTGCATGGGGAAGTGGACCTCCGCGGCGCCGCCGAACGCCGGAATCGCGATGACGGGCTTCTTGAGTTCCGAGGCTGCCGAACAGAACGTTGTCGTCCCGGTATTTCCACCAATCGCGATCAGGCAGTCCGCCTGAGCAGTCGCTGCGGCACGCGCCCACAGCCTCGAATCGTCTCGTTCAAGCCATTCTGGAGGCTTGTTGTAAGTAAATATGCGGACCCTCCCTTCCGGAAGAGATGGCACGTCGTAATTCGGATGCGTCGTCGTCTGATGGACTTCGAGACAGACGTCGCTTGGCAACGTTCTCCGATCGGCCTCCGTTAGTGTCTTGGCAAACCCTCGTGCGGCATGCCAATCGAAGGTGATGCGGTCGCCGGATTCGATCAGCAGACTGTGTCGCAGCTGTGCAACCGCACCGCCGATTAGTCTGGCGATGCGGTCAAACTCTTCGTGCTGATGGCCTGGGACTTGCCGCTTTGACCCCGCAACCAAGATTCTCATGAAGGCCCCTCTTACGTGAACAAAAGACACGTAAGGACAAGCGTACACGTGAGCCGTCGAGGCGTCAATCACTGCCTGCGTGAAATGCAGCGTGATCGCTGAATTACGAATCGGCTCGGCAGCACCGCTGAAAGCGTCGCCCCGCGACCGATCCCCGGCCTCAGATCTCCTGACCCGACAGCCGCGCCACTTCGTACACGTCCTTGTCGCCCCGGCCGGCTGGGCACACGACAATCGCCTCGTCCTTTGACCGCCGTTTCGCCGCCGCCTTCAGCGCGTACGCGATCGCGATGCGAACTCTCGATCGCCAGCAGAATGCCCTCAGAACGAGCCAGCAGATGGAGACGCCTCAGCGCGCCGTGATCGAGAATGTTCGTCGCTGCACCCGACCCGCATCCTTCCCAGTAGCTGTGCTCCATTGCCGATAGTCCGGCCCCGCGGAAATCAGTGCGTCCATCGTCTGGCCGTCCGCGTCCTGCAACGCACGTAGCTGTAGCAGATGCTCGAGGTTATTGAGTGTCTTCAGTTGTTCTTGGATCACGACGATGTGGCGCGGCGAATGGTGGTGGTGATGGCCGCAGAAGAGAGGTTCCTGGCCGATGCTCTCGCCAAAAAGTATCGACTCCGGGCTGGTCCGAATTACCGGGCTGTTCAAGATCAGATTCTGGCGGACAACATCGATAAGCTGTTCTTGCTACATTTGAGACTTGGTGAACTGAGCAGCGAGGATCGGGTGGAGATTGCGACGAAGTATTGTGATGAAAGGCAAAAGAGCAGCACACTTACACGCTCTCCGTCCACTCCAGGGGCCACGACGCCGGCACCCGCCTTGAATGACATGGATGCGCCAGGTGTGGAACCGAAGTCGGAGTCGAATGTTGATTCCGTAAGCGATGGCGCGGAGATTCGCCATGAATTGGGACCTGTCGATTGCGAGTTGTCTGTCGATGAGTCAAAGAGACTTGTCGATGCAGTTCGGCATGCGTCAGGGAGTTCCCGCCGAAGTTGGGGACCGCGAACGGTGCGGAAGTTTATTCTTAATTATCAGTTTGCGAGGATGTTGCTGCGTGCTACGAAGGTCGATGCAACAACCGAAGAGATTATCGGTGCGATGCAGAAGGCGGCCAGTGACGCAGACGATGGTGTGAGCCCGGTTAAGAACGTTGAGAGAATTGTCAGGCAGGTTGTTTCCGTGGCTCCGAGCGCCAATCGCGGCTTTTCCGACCGTGATGCGGCCAAAGACCAGTAGGAAGTCGAGCCAGCGAGTCCCGGGCCGCAGCACGCTCTGGGGACCGCTCGAGCCCCGGGGAGCCGCAGCACGAGCCGGTCAGCTCCTCCATGGTCGGGTGGCAGGGGCCGTACCGGGTCGCCCCGGGAGCGGGTTACTCCAAACTCTCCCCCTCACGCCGGCCAAGCAGCCTTCAGCGTCCGGCCCAGAGACGTCGACTTCGCCGCCCGCGCCAACGACACCAGCCCGTCTGGCAGCCCCGCTTTCAGCAGCGTCTTCCATGCCGAACGACGTGTCGGACGCAGCTTCAACGCCGACAACGCGCTGGACGCCGCCCGCCAACGCCGCCCGTTGTCCAGCGCCGCCGAAGCCGCCCAGTCGTGCGCATCCACCAGGATCGAGCGCAGCTCCCGGTTCGACAGTGCGATCTCACTGCGCCGCTCCCGGATTTCCTGCTGCACCGTCTCCAGGAAGGCCCGTGCGAAATGCTCCTGGTTCGGCCCGCACGTGATCTGATCGTCCGCCCCAATCCGGTACTGAATGCTGGCGACGTCGATGAACGCCACCGCCCCCAGCCGCGTCGTCGCCAGATGGTATTTGTAGTCCTCGCCGCCGCGCCGCAGCGATTCATCGAAGCCTCCCACGCGCAGCGCCCAGTCGCGACGCAGGAGCACCGTCGACGTGTGGACCAGGTTCCCGAACAGCATCGCCGACGAAATCCCGCCCCAGGCGACGAGCGGATCGCGATCGGTCGCGGCCTCCGGCGCCAGGCCGCTCAGCCGGCTCGATTCGGCGAACAGCGGCCGATCGCCCAGCCGGCGATAGGCGGAATACATCCGCTTGAGATAATTCGAGCAGCGCAGGCTTCCCTCGGGGCCGATGGCGTCCATGTCGGTCCACACCATTCCCGCCTGCGGCAGCGCCCGGAGCACAGCCATCTGCAGCGACAGCTTCCAGGGGAGCCAGACATCATCCGAATCGAGGAACGCGATGAACTCGCCGCGGCTGGCCGCGATGCCTGCGTTCCGCGCCGCTGAGACGCCCCGGTTCGCCTGCCGCAGTCGGCGGATGCGCTTGTCGCGTTCCAGACCGGCCAGCACGGCGGGGGTGGAGTCGGTCGAGCCGTCATCCACGACGACGATTTCGACGTTCGTCCAGGACTGGCAGAGCGCGCTGGCCAGCGCGATCTGCAGCATGGCCGCGCGGTTGAACGTCGGGACAATCACTGAAACGAGGGGCGCGGAAGCGTTCGACATGGGAAGCGTCGCCTGAGGAACCCGCGGAAGAAGGCGGCTGGCGCCCGATCCGCGACTTGGATCCCGCCGGACGAATCGACACCACGCCGGCGGACCTCCCCTGAACGCTACAGTCGTGGGATAAGGATTTCTTCAGGTTTCTTCCGGAATGCGGCGCGGTGGCGGCTGCGGATTCTCACCAGATGCTCCGCGCGGCGCATCCGCTACATCCGGAACGCAACAAGCCCGGAGAAGCGCGCAGCTTCCCCGGGCCTGGTTCACACGTCGGCCAGCGCAATGACGTTCACACCGGCTGGAACTCGGACATGGCCGCCCGCAGCCGGTTTCGGGCCGTGTGCAGACGCCGCTTGATTGTTCCGACCGGACTGTCGTACCGGACGCTCAGCTCCTTGAGCGACCGCCCCTCGAAGTAGAACGCGATGAGCGTGTCCCGATCGAGCGGCTTGAGCTGCGACAGTCCCTCGCGGACCTCGTTCGCGCGCTCCCGGCGGAGCATGCGGTCGAGGGGCTGATCCGGCGAGTGCTGGCGCGAGTCGAACAGTTCCGGGGGCTGGATGGACTCATTCGGCCGCCGCGTCGCCCGGTTGATGGACAGGCGCACGGCGATCCGCTTGAGCCAGCCGACGAAGCGTTCGGGCTCGCGGAGCTGATTCAGCTTCCGGAAGGCGCGGAGGAACACGTCCTGGGTGACCTCTGCGGCTTCCGCGGAGTTCCGCAGCCGCCGCATGACGACGCCATAGACGCTGGACTCGAATTCCCGGGCGAGCGCGCCGAACGCCTCCGCGTCCCCCTGCTGCGCCGCCCGAACCAAAGCGATGAGAGTGTTGTCCTGCATGATGGTGCTCCCCCTGTCCCGGGGGGAAAACTGAGAGCGGATGATCGCTTCCGGCGTCGCGGTCATGCGGGCGCCGGTTCACGGAAGGAACGCTCCTTCCGGCTCAAGACATCGATGCGGTTGATCGCCGTGGGAGGACGCCTGCCTCGGGCGCGAACCAGCCGGGTGAAAACGCCGGGGCTGCGGAACCGAAACGGGCAACCACCGTGGAGTCGGCCTGGGGAATCAGATTCCCCGGAGCCAATCCTCGGCGTCGAACTGCAGGCTGCTGCGAAACGGCGCTCAGGCGGCTCTGGCGAGCACGAGCGCCGCCCAGGCGGCGGGCGGCAGTTCGAGCGTCGGGGCGGGGCTCCGACGTGGCATCGAGAGATCGATCGACGGTCCGCGCAAACGCTGCGCGGGTTCGACAGCTGCGGTTGCCGAGACGGCATACGACCGCAGTAGCGAGCTCGATCGATGGGACGGCTGAAGATGCCGTTTCCCGAAATCGCGCACGAGGGCGCGATCACCACGCACGGCGACGCCGACGACCATCCCGCCCGTCTGGACGGAGACGCCATTGACATTCGTGCCGCAAATCGTGGTGACCGTATCCATCGCACACCTCCAGGCGGTCTATGCCGCCGACCTCGGGAAACACCTCAGCAATGAAAGCAGTTGAGTGTCCGACCCCGGGGGGCGGACAAGCCCGGACCGACAAAGTCCGAACTGAGCGGTCTCCGGCGGCGCGGCCTTTCTCGGCCGGCCTGACTGGGACAACACTCTCCCGTACGCATTCTGACCCGTCCCGGACGAATCCGGTTCGCAGTTTTTTCGACTCGCGGGAAAATTTTCGCAAGTCGTTTTCCCGGAAAGCTCGGACTTCGGGAGGGGAAACCGCTCCGAACCGGCGTGGCCCCGGGCAGTTACGACGTCCGCCCGAGTGATTTCCCGGCCTCCGCAGGCCGACGAGGAATCGGCAGGGTCGGCGGGGGCGCGGCTCGGAAGCCGACCAGGGCCCGAGCCCGTCGCGGGGAGCCCGGCGCTCTGCGGGGGTGGTCGTCTTGAAATCGAATTCCCCGGAAACTAACGTTCTCCTGCGGACCTCGTCCTGTGTGAGGGGGAGTGTCTCCGACGCGGCCTGCCGCATCGGAACTCCATCAGGGCGATCACCTTCCGAGACGTGCGTGATGCAGGATTGCAAATCGCCTTCCCATCTGCCGGCGTTGAGCCTGTATGAAGAGGCGCTCCGTGAGGCTGACGCTTTCAAATGGCTGGAAAGCGAACGCTGTTGTCGCGACGTCGGACATTGGGCCCGCAGCGAATGGGTGCGCCGCTACTGGCCGACCTTCGTCCGGTGGAAACGCCTCCAGCACCTGTACGGGCTGCATCGCTACCTGGAATTTGAGGACGCGGAGTTCGGCCGGCTGGCCCCCGCCGAGGCGCCGCGGCACGATGTCGTGCAGTACGTCATGCAGCGGTTCATCGTCGACCGCTGGGAGAACCTGCACTACCTGTGGCGGGCCGAATCGGTGGATTGCACGCGCGAGGAACTGCTGCAGCTGCTGGAGGTGATCGGCATCAACCGGCTGCGGGGGATGCAGCCGCCGGCGTCGCTGATCGGGGCCGCCTGAGGACCGTCCGCCGGGCAGGGACGCCAACCCGGTCATGTCCGCGCTGTGTCGCTGTCGCCGCGACCGCTATGCTGACAGTGGACATTGTCCAGATGCTCCGTCGAACCCGCGGTTGATGGATTCGGTCATGCGACGCGTTGTGATTCAGTTGGCGGCCTGCCTGACGTTCGCGGCCCTGTGCGTTCCGCAATACGCGCTCGGGCAGCCCGGCGGCTTCCCGCCCCCCAAGGTCTATGTCGAACCGCTCCGCGAAACGGACGTCTCCGAAGGGCAGACGTTCGTCGGTTCGATCCGCCCCATGCGCCGCAGCACCGTCGGCAGCGCGGCCGCCGGACGCGTCGAGCAGTTTCTGGTGAACGAAGGGGACCGAGTGGCCAAGGGGCAGCCAATCGCCAAGCTGCGAACCGGCATCATCCAGGCCGAACTCGACAACGCCAAAGCGGCGCTGCGGGCCCGCGAGGCGGAACTCGGCGAGTTGGAGGCCGGGTTTCGTCCCGACGAGATTGAACAGGCGCGGGCCAGCGTCGACGAGGCCGAGGCGCTGTTCGAAATGCGCCGCCTGAACCGCCAGCGGACCGAAGCCCTGGGCGTCGCCGCCACCAAGCGGCAGCAGGACGAGGACGCTTCGATGTTCCGCCAGTCCGAGGCCTCGCTGCGGAACGCCCGCGCGACGCTGCGGCTGCTCGAGGAAGGGCCGCGCAAGGAGAAGATCGCCCAGGCGGCGGCGCTGGTCGCCGCGCAGCAGGCGGAAGTGGAACGGCTGTCCGAGCAGTTGGATCGGCACACGATGTTCGCCCCGTTCGACGGCTTCGTGACGTCGGAGTTCACCGAGATCGGCCACTGGCTGATGCAGGGGGACCAGGTCGCGGAGATCGTCGAACTGGATCAGGTGGACGTCGAGATCCCGGTGCTGGAGAACTTCATCAGCGGGGTGTCGCTGAACGAGGTGGCGCGGGTGGAGGTGACGGCGCTGCCGGAATGCGTGTTCACGGGGAAGGTGGCGGCCGTGATTCCGCAGGCGGACGCGCGATCGCGGACGTTTCCAGTGCGGATCCGGGTGGCGAACACGGTCGACGATGCGGGTCCGCAATTGAAGGTCGGGATGTTCGCGCGGGTGACGCTGGCGGTCGGTCCGCCGGTCAAGGCGCTGCTGGCCCCGAAGGATGCAATCGTGCTGGGGGGTCCGGCGCCGATCCTGTACGTCGTGACGCCCGCCGCGGGAGAGACGCCGTCGTCGGTGCGGGCCGTTCCGGTGCAACTCGGCGTCTCGAGCGAAGACCGGATCCAGGTGATCGGCGACCTCAACGCGGGGGACCTGATCGTCGTCGAAGGCAACGAGCGTCTGCGGCCGGGGCAGCCGGTGCGTCCGGAACCGCGCCCGGGCGCGGGGGGCGAGGCCGGCAGCAGGGCGTCCGCCGCGGCCGGCTCCTGAGATTGTCGACGATCGCGCGCGAAGGCGCGTCGCGCCCCTGCGGGATCAGCCCCACTCGCCGAGTTCTTCCTGCAGCGCGCACCAGCGGTCCTCCGCCTCAGTGAGCTGCTGCTGGACCTCTTCCAGTTCGCTGTGCAGCTGCATGGCCTCGTGCGGGTCGGTCGTCTCCAGCAATCGAGCGTTGACGGTCTTCTTCTGGTCGTCGAGCCGGGCGATCGTCTTTTCCAGCACGCCCAGTTCCTTGCGAGCGTCCCGGTCGTTCCGTTTCGCGGGCTTGCCGCGGGCGGCGAGCGCCTCGGCCGGGGCTTTGGACATCCGTGTCGCCAGTTCGCGCTCGCCCGCCTCGATCTCCTTGTTGACCGCGTAAACGTACGAGTCGTAATTCCCCTGGTAGTTGATGACTCGCCCATCCCGGACTTCGATGACCGTCGTCGCCAGCCGCTTCATGAAGTGGCGGTCGTGGCTGGTGAAGATGATCGTCCCCTTGTAGGCCAGCAGCGCCTCGGCCAGAGAATCGACCGTCTCGACGTCCAGGTGGTTGCCGGGTTCGTCGAGCACCAGGATGTTGTGCTGGCTGAGCATCAGCCCGGCGAGGCAGAGCCGGGCGCGCTCGCCCCCGGAGAGCACGGAGATCTTCTTCTTCACATCGCCGCCGCGGAACAGCAGCGAGGCCGCGCCGTTGAGAACCTCCTGCATCTTGGTTCCGGCCGGCGCGGTGTTCTCCAGGAACTCGAGCACGGTCTGTTTCGGCGGCAGGCTGGAGTACACGTGCTGGGCATAAATCCCGACGCTGCAGCCGTGGCCCCAGCGGACTTCGCCGGTCAGCGCGGGAAGCGAGTCCACGATGGTCCGCAGAAAGGTCGTTTTGCCCTGGCCATTGTCCCCCACGACGGCCGCCCGCATGCCATGATCGACATCCACGCGGATGTCCGAGGCGATCGTCCGCTCGGGATAGCCGATGGTCACGTCGACGCAGCGGAGCGCCGCCCCGCGCCGCGGCTCGACCTGCGGCGCGCGGATGCTGACCGTCGGCTCGTCGGCCGCAATGTCGACGGTGTCGAGTTTTTCGAGCTGCTTCTCTTTGGATTTGGCGCGGGTCGCCGTGCTGGCCCGCGCTTTGTTCTTGGCGATGAACTCTTCGAGATGGCGGCGTTTGGCCATTACGGCGGCATTCGCCCGCTCGTCGTGCGCCCGGCGTTCCACCTGATTTTCGAGGTAAGCGTCGATCTTTCCGGGAAACATCGTGAGCTTCCCCCGGGCCAGTTCGAGCGTGTGGTCGCACGTCGCGCCCAGGAAGCCGCGGTCGTGCGAGACGATCAGGCAGGCCTCTTCGTAGCCGCGGAGAAAATGCTCAAGCAGGATCTGCGTCCGCAGATCCAGGAAGTTCGTCGGTTCGTCCAGCAGCAGCAGGTTCGGCGAGTGCAGCAGCAGGGCGGCGAGCTTGACGCGCGTCTGCCAACCGCCGGAGAGCTTGCCGATCGGCCCTTCCAGGTAGGCGCCTTTGAGTTCGAACTGGCCGGCGACCTCGCCGCATTTCCAGTCGGGCTGGCCGCTGTCGCGCATCAGAAACTCGAGGACGGGCTCCTCGGGCTGGAAGGCGTCGTGCTGGCGGAGATAGCCCAGCCGCAGCTTCGGATGCCGGATGACATCGCCGCTGTCGAGGTCTTCTTCGCCGAGCAGGATTTTGAGCAGCGTGCTCTTGCCGGTCCCGTTGCGGCCGACAAACCCGACCTTGACGTCGTCGGTGATCGACGCATCAGCTCCGTCCAGGAGCACCTGGCCGCCGTAGCTCTTGTGGGCGTTCCTGATCTGCAGCAGCACAGCCATCGTCGCAATCCATGTTCAGCGGTCGAGGGAAACCGCGCATCGTAGCGGATGCGGGACCGCAGGCCAGCACGGTTTCGAGTCGTGCGGCGCGCCGTCCGAGATCGGCCGAGTCCCGACCCTCAGACGGGGGGCCGCTCCTTCGGACTTCGCGAACGTGCGGGCGGCGGCTGTTTGCAAACTCCTCCATTGCCTTTTGTTGCGAACAGAAGCGTCGCGACGTCCCCGGGGCGGCGAATTCCGGGACGCCGATTCGGCGTCGGGCATTCGGCAGGATTCCGGCCGGAATGCCCTGGCTTCGCGTGATCCGCGACAGCACATCCGTCGTTGTCAGGGCGATGTAAGCCTGCAGGTTCGCGACATCTCGCACTGCGAGACGTTCGGCCATGCAGCGAGCGCCAGGCGCGTGTCCCCCTTCCGGGGCTCGTGACTGAGTTCCAGGACGCGTGATCGGGCGGCCGTTCGCGACACGCGGAGGCGCTTGCCGCGACGACCTCGCAGGCAGGATCGACGTATCGCAAATCAACCAGCCAGGGGCCAGTCATGACGATTCGAGTCCTGTGCGAATGCGGTTCGCGCATCGATGCGCCGCTGGAGCTGGCGGGCCAGCGGGCGCGCTGCGGTCAGTGTCGCCGGATTCTGCAGATCCCCGAGGACGACGCGTCGCCGATCGCGCTGGCGGCGGGCGAGCGCGGATCGTCGGAGCGGCCTTCCCGCGGAGCGACGCGCGTCGCGGAGAGGCGCGTCATGGCGAGCGTGTTTCAGGTCTCAGGCGCGGCCGCGTCGGATTCCGAGAGGCAGGCCGCGCGGCCGCGCCGCGAGAAGTCCGCTCGCCAGAAGGCGAAGCCCGCGGCGCGAGAGTCGCAGGCTGAACTGTTCGACATCTGGCGGCGAGGCGTGCTGTTCCCGCTGAAGAAAGAGTCGCTGCTGACGATCGCCGTGCTGTCGATGCTGTATGGACCGATGTCGACGGCCGCGCCCTTCATGTTGTTGAGCGGGCCGTTCGTGCTGCGGTCCGGCCTCGGTGTGATGGTGTTGACGATCATGATCGTCGGGTATCTCAGCTACTTCCTGTTTCAGACGCTGCGGACGACGGCGCAGAACGAAACGGACCTGCCGGTGGCCGCGGCGTATGACGCGGACGAGATCATGATCGATCTGTGGCTGATGCTGGGCGGGACGTTCGTGCATTTCAGCCCGCTGGCCGTGTTGAGCCTGGCGTCGCGATTTCTGGGCGTCGAGGTTCCGGCGGCCGTCGATCTCGCGCTGTGGCTGGGGATGTTGAGCCTGTGGCCCATGGCGGTGGTCTCCGCGGCGCTGCATACGTCGGTGCTGGCGGCGAACCTGTGGACGGTCTCGCGGGCGGTGCTGAAGCTGCCCCTGAAGTATGGCCTGACGCTGGGCGTGATGATCGGCCTGGTCCTGCTGTCGATGGGCGTCGGCTACATTCTGCCGCAGCCGTCCGACACGGCGGGGTTCATCGCGACGTTGCTGCTGGCGGGGTTCTCGGGGTTCGCCTCGTGGTTCCTGCTGTTTTTCACCATGACGGCGTGCATGGCGCTGATGGGGTTCCTGTATCACGCCAATCGGCGAAAGCTCGGTTGGTTCCGCGAACTGGACCAGCGATACTAGGGACGTTCCGTTTCCGGTTTCGCGAGCACGTTCCCGATGAATGCGTCCCTGTGCGTGATGCTGGCGGCGAGTCTGCTGCAGCCGGTCGACAACGAGGCGCCGTCGGCGGGCGAGACGAGCCGCACCGTCACGGTGGAAACGCTGGACGGCGAGTCGATTTCGGGTAGCGGACTGACGAAGCTGTCGTCGACCGGGATCGAGCTGACCGGAGATGCGGGGACGACGGCGTTTGACCTGCAGAACGTGCAGTCGGTCCGCTGGTCGGCGGCGGAGGGGGCGACCGCATCGGACGCGGCGCCGGCCGTCGAGGTGTCCCTGCCGGATGGTTCGCGGCTGGGGGCGACGTCGTTCCAGTTCCGGCAGCGTGCCGCGGCGGTGGAGACGTCGTTCGGGCCGGTGCGGATTCCGGGAACGCTGCTGCGAAGCGTGCGACTGGCCGCGGCCGTCGAGGATCTCGCGGCGGCCTGGGCCGAGTATGCGAGCCGGGAGACGCGAAACGACCTGCTGATTGTCCGTAAGGGCGAGGCACTGGACTTTGTGGCTGGCGTGATTGGCGATGTGACGGACGCGCAGGTGACGCTGCTGGTGCGCGATCGCGAGGTTCCCGTGCCGCGAGACCGCGTGTACGGGCTGGTGTTCGCATCGGGCGAGGCGCCGGCGGGAGGCGCGATCGTCAGTGAAGTGCAGACGACGGACGGTCAGCGGCTGATGGCCCGCGAGGTCTCGCTGGACGGTGATGTGCTGCAGGTCCGCGGAGCGGGGGAGTTGCGAGCGGCGATCCCCCTTTCGCAGGTTGCGGCCCTGGACTTCACCCTGGGAAAAGTGAAGTCGCTGGCGGAGCTGCCGCGGGCCGAAGTCCAGCATGTGGAATCGCTGCTGCTGCCGCCTTCGGTGTTCGCCGTGCATGAGAATCAGAACGCGGTGGGGCAGCCGCTGCGGATCGGCAATCGGGATTTCGCGCGGGGGCTGTGGCTGCATTCCGGCGTGACGGCGACGTTCCGGGTGGGCCGTGAGTATCGCCGCCTGTCGGGGGTGATCGGCATCGACGGCAATCCGCCGGAGCTGGCCCGCGCGGCGCCCGAGCTGAAGGTCGTGATTTCCGGCGATGGCAAGCCCCTGCAGGAACTGCTCGTCAAATGGAGCGACGCCCCGCAGCCGCTCGACGTGGACATCCAGGGAGTCCGCGAACTGGAAATTCGCGTGCAGCCGCAACACGCGTCTCCCGGTCCGCTGGAACACGTGGTCATCGGCGACGCCCGGGTCATCAAGTGAGTCCCGGATCGCCCGCCGCTGTCGCGGACGGAATGATTCGCGGTGCGGCCCGCGCGGTCCGCGATTGCCTTGATTGGCAGTGATTTCGAGCTCTCCCTCACGTCTCCCCCCATGCTTGATCCTGAAGCCGCCGCTCACCTGGAACTGCTGGCCCGCGGAAATGTCCCCCCGCTGGAGGCCCAGAGCATCGAAATCACTCGAAGCCAGATGGCGGTCGCCGCCGGTCCGCGGGAACCGCTGGCCAGCGTTGTGGACACGGACGTTCCCGGGCCCGCCGGACCGATTCCCGTGCGCATCTACCGGACGCGGGCGCAGGAGTCCGCGAACCCGCCGCAACCAGTGATTGTGTTCTTTCACGGGGGCGGTTGGATCCTCGGCTCGCTCGATAGCCACGACGCACTCTGCCGGCGGCTGGCGAAGCTGTCGGACGCGGTCGTCATGGCCGTCGATTACCGGCTGGCGCCGGAGTTTCGTTACCCGGCGGCCGTCGTGGACAGCGAAGCGGCCGTGCGGTGGGTGTTCAGCGAAGCGGAGTCGCTGGGCCTGGATGCGCGGCGGATCGCGGTATGCGGCGACAGCGCGGGGGGCAACCTGGCGGCCGTGATGACGCTGCGTTTGCGGCGGCTGAACCTGGCCGCGCAGGTGCTGTGGTATCCGATCACGAACCATGCGTACGACACGCCTTCGTACGCGCAGAACAGCGAAGGGTACTTCCTGACGCGCGCGACGATGGAGTGGTTCTGGGACAACTATCTGCCGGACCCGCAGGCGGGAGAATCGCCGGATGCGTCGCCGATGCGTGCGGACGATCATCGCGAGCTGCCGCCGGCGTTCGTGCTGACCGCGCCGTTCGATCCGCTGCGGGATGAAGGCCGCGCGTACGCGGCGCGGCTGGTGGAATCGGGCGTGGAGACGCGGTTCTTCGAGCATCGGGGGATGATCCACGGCTACCTGCGCCGGCCGGACCGGTTCCCGAAGGCGGTGGAGATTGCGGTGGGGGCGACGGCCGACTTTCTGCGGGACGTGTTCGCGCGGCCGCTGCATTCGGATCGCGGATAGCCGCCGACGCGGCACTGAACCCGGGCTCGGTGGCCGGCGGGAACTCGGGCAAGACGGGCCAGGACGGCAGCGGCTTGGTCGAACACGCGGGGATGCGATAGTCTCCCGGCTCACCCGGCACTGAATCCGAGACCTCTCACTCCTTCGCGCCATGGCCCTTGAGGAGCAGTTCTACGAGATCCCCGCGGCCCGCTGGCGGCGCACTTTGCCCTGGCTGAGGCTGTTCCGCGGCTTCCGGATGTCGCTCGACGCGCGCAAGCTGATGCTGGCCGTGCTGGGGCTGTTGGTGTTCTGGGCGGGGCAGTGGGCGTTCGACCGGCTGCCGTTCTCGCCGACAGCGCGGCAGGCCAAAGATCCGGTGGCGTCGACGGACGCATGGCTGCGCAGCTGGCTGGGACTGGCGGTCGAAACTTCCAGCGGCGAACCCGTGCCAGTCGCCTCGATGCCCGCCAGCTTTCCCGGAGGCGCCGAACTGCTGTCCGTGCTGACCGAGCCCTGGCGGCAGACGGCCAGCCCGGCGGTGTCTCTGACCCGCCGGAACCAGTCGTGGAGCGATGTCGCCTGGGGCTGGACGAATCTTGTCTGGGCGCTGGTCGTCTGGGCGGTGTTCGGAGGCGCAATCGCGCGGATCGCCGCGCTGGACGTCGCCGGTCGCGGTTCAATCGGCCTGCGGGGGGCGCTGCGACATTCGACGGGCCACTTGGTCTCCTACCTCGGCGGCCCGCTGCTGCCGATCATCGGTTTCGGGATCTTCTGGCTGCTGAGTCTTGTTGTGGGTCTCGTGGGGCACATTCCGTCCGTGGGGCCGACGCTGCTGGGCGCGGCGTGGTTTGTGCCGCTGTGCCTGGGAGTCCTCCAGGCATTGATCCTGGCGGGGGCGCTGCTGGCCTGGCCGCTGATGTACTGCACGATCAGCGTCGAGGGGAGCGACGCGTTCGACGCGATGAGCCGGGCATACAGCTATCTGTTCAGCCGTCCGTGGCAAGCCGCCTGGCTGACGCTGCTGAGCGCGCTGTACGGGGTCGTAGTGACGCTGTTTCTGCTGGCCGTCGTCGCGGCGTCGATGCATCTGGCGCAGTGGTCGGTGTCGACGAGCTTCGGCGCCGACGGAGTTCAAGCCTTGACCGAGGCGCCGCTGTTCGGCGCGTCGTCGCCAGCTGCCGAGGCGGCGCTGCCCGGTCCCGCGATGGCCTTCGCCGGGTTCTGGCGGCAGATCGTCGCCGTGCTGCTGCTGGGCTATGTCCACAGTTTCTTCTGGACGATGTCGACGATCGCGTACTTTGTGCTGCGGCACGCCGAGGACGCGACGCCGTTCGAGCAGATGTACGTGCCGTCGGAAGCATCAGGTCGTACCGCAGGACCGGTGCTGTCCGGGATGGCGGCCGCGGAGCGCCGCGAGCAGGCGGCGGGATCGCCGTCGCCCGCTGAGACGTCGCCGGACGTTTCGCCCGACCGGACGGCGGGCGACGCGGGGGATGCGGCAAAGGACGCCGGGCCGGGGGGCGCGGCCTAACGGGAAGCGCGCACGGCGCCTTGCGGCGTGAGATTCGAAAGCCCCGCGCCCTCGACCGAGCCGGGGGCGAACCCGTACATCGGCGGATCGAGCGCGAGCACTCCCGCCAGCGCCAGCCGGACGGCCGCAGGATCGCTGGACAGCGCCTCGACCGCCTTCTTCCGGTCGGTTTCGAAGCGTACGCGACGCGCGTCGGCAACCAGGAACGTCTCCCAGACGACATCCCCTTTGTTGAGCAGCGAAATCTCCCAGACGTTCGTCAGCGGCTTGCCGATGTTCGAGTCCGGCTCGCCTTCCCGCTGGAGTCGTTCCGGGCGCAGCGCGGCGATGGCGCCGGGCGGCGGCGGTCCCGGACGCAGGATGGACGGGCCGCCGGCGGGGGGCGATGCGGCGGCGGTCGTCTTCACAACATTCGGCTGCAGCGGGGACGCGAACAGCCAGGTCGATGACCCCGTGCGGACCTGGCTGCCGGCGGTCTCGTAGCGCTTTGTCATCCGGTCGACGACGGCGGAGCCCGGACTGCCCGGCGTGCGCGTGTCGGCGTCGATGTTGAGCTCAATCGCGTCGCCCGGCTTGAACAGCAGTTGCTGTCGGAGCCCGGCGTCCTCGATCGGCTTGACCGCCGAGCCTTCCGGCAGCTCGACGCCCAGCAGCGTGTAGTTGCGATCGGACGGGGAGGCCGAGGCGACATACCAGTGCCGGCCTTCGATCGCGTCGCGGAGATGCAGGCCGACCGCGAGTTCGTAGTTCCAGACCACGGCCCGGGAGGACAACCGCACAAGCGCGCGGCCGTCGATGAGAATGTGATCATCGCCGCACCACTGCAGCGTGCGCCCGCTGACGGGCAGCCGCGCGCGGACGACGTCGCGCCCCTGCGCCACGTCGACGACGACGAGTTCGCCGCCGCTGGAGGAACTCGTCAGCCCGGCGAGCCAGCGACCGCGATGATGAAAGGCCGCCGCGGACAGACGTTCGCCTGACTGGCCGCTGAACTGAACCGATCCGCGCGGCTCGCCGGTCAGGGAATCCAGCACGATGAGCAGCGGCGCCTCGGGCGCGGCGATGGCGACATGATCCTTCGCGGGGCTGAAGGCGGGCCGGACATCGCCGATCGACGCTGTGTAAACCGCCCGGCATTCGGGGACCGCCCACAGCGACAACTCGCCCCCCACCGCCACCGCGACGTGCCCGGCGTCAATGGGTTCGGCGAACCACGGCACGAGGTCCTCCCCCGCGCCGCCCGCGGGACGGAAGCCGGCAATATGCCTGCGTTCGCGGACCTCCCAGACGTCGACCCGGCCGCGCGGATCGGCGGCGATTGCGGCCACCGTCACGGCGTCCGGAGACGTCCCGGAAGCGACCATGGGAACCGGGAACTCGACGACGCCCAGGCTCTCGCCGGACTGCAGATTGAACGACTCAATCCAGGTGCGGGCCGACTGCGCGCCGGCCCCCCGCAGGGGGGCCGAGGAATAACTGACGACGGCCGTCGGCGGATCCTGCGCTCCCAGCACGACGTTCTGCACGAGGGCCGAGGGAATCTTGACCCCGCCGCTGCTGAGCGGGCGCGACGACGCAGGCGGATCTTTCAGGCGGACGGCCCAGGGGCTGACTCCCGCAAGCCTGACGGATTTCGCCCCAGACCGATCGGCGACCTCCAGCCGGGGTCCGGCTCGGGACGCGTCGGCTGCGGGATCGGCCGCATCCGGCGGCGTCGCGATGATCGTCTCGTCGGGGGCTTCGCCGAATGTGTGGGTCAGAACCTGCTGCTTGTGGACGGCCAGGTAGATCCGGCTGCTGATCGGACGAACGGCAAACGGCAGGTTGAGCTCGAGCGTTTCAAGAACGTTGCCCGAGCGGACGTCGACGAGCGCGCGTCCGGCGATGAGTACGCGCTCGCCCCCAGGCACGATTTCCAGCAACGGCCCCTGATAATTCCGCGCATCATCCAGCGGGAAGCCCTCGACGACGGTCTCCGTCACGGTCGCAGGATTCCCGACGTCAAATGTCTCGAGAAGCAGTCCTCTGGGATGATCGATCAGCGCCGTCAATCGACGGCCATCAAGGGAGAACGCCACGTCCACGCAGTCCCCCTCGCTGCCCGCCAGGCGAAGCTCTCCGGCCGTCTCGCCCGTGTCGAGGTCGATGATCCGCAGCCCGTTGCGATTGCCGTCGTTGCGGAGCAGCAGCGCCAGCCAGCGGCCGCCGGAGCTCAGGCGCCAGCCATCCTCGATGGCCCAGTCGCGGACGGGAATCTCGCGGAGTCGTTTGCCGTCCGCCGCGGAATACACGTGGATGCGCACACTCTCCGCAACCACGAGTTCCGCATTCGATCGAAACGCGAGCAGGCCGGCCCGGAAGTCGGCGAGCGGGATCGTCTTGATCGTCCGTCCGCTTGCGACGTCGAGGATCGGCACGTATTCCTCGAACTGCGGCCGGGCGGCGAACAGCTTGCCGTCGGGACTGATGTCGATCAGCCGCGAGCCTTCGAGGGCCAGGCGAGAGATCGTTCCCAGCCGGCGGTTGTTCTCGAGGTCCCAGATCTCCCGGGAGTCGGTGTCTTTCTCATTCAGCCCGACGCCCAGGACGGCGGACGGCAGCCGCGGAAACAGAATCCGCAGGCGCGTGCGTTCCGCTCGTGCGTCAGCGTCCTCGCGCAGTCCTGGAACGGCGATGCCGATGCGCGCATTGCCGAGCGGCGAGAACAACGCGGGATCCGCGACGACCGTCCAGGGGACCTGCGCGACCGGTCCCCCGCCCAGCAAGCGTCCGTCGTCAGGGGCGACTTCGGCAGGCGGGCGGGCGGGGTCCGCGGCGGGAATCGGCGCCGGAGTCGTCTTCGTGTCGGTCTTCGTCGCCGGCGGGCGGGGAGTCGTCTTGCGACCCTCGTCCGAGAAGGGGTTGTTGGCCTTCGGCGTCGTCGAGAACGGGTTCTGCTTCGGCTGCGAGTCGTTGTCCGACTGGGCGAACAGCGACAGCCCGCCCAGCGAGGCCGCGCACATGGCCGCGAGTGCGGCTGCCGAAATCCGCGAGAACGTTCGCATGTTGGCCTCGCTGTCCTGCTGTCCGCGTCGGACCGTCCCGTCTTCGGGCGTCAGGCGCCGGCTGTTCGCACGCGCCGCCGCCCGGCTCCCCGCCTGGACCCGCCCCCGTCACTCCCCCTGATCGCAGCTTAAGGGACGCGGCGGGCCGTTCTCAGGTTCCATCGACCTCATCTCGACGCGCAAGATTCGGCAGGACGTCGCCGCGGATTTTTCGCGGTTTGGAATTCCTGCTGATTCTTCTGAACAGCTGCATCATTTCTTAACCTGAGGGAGCGATTCAACCCCGGACCGATTCGGAGGTCTCGCGCCCCGCCGCGCCCCACTCCTCAGAAACCCTGCTGGAACATCATGACGCAAGCAAGGCTGCCCGGACTGTTGACCGTCTGCCTGTCCCTGACCTTCGTCGCGGCCCGCGGCGATGAGCCGGACGCGGAGCTGGACCACATCGCGCAGCTGCAGGCGGCGGCGACCCGGGACAACCGATCCCCTTCGGCGCATTGGGGCGCCGATCCGGACAACTACCGGATGTGGAGCTCGCACTCGAACCGCCTGATTCCGGTGTACACGTTCGGAACGCTGGGAGCGGGGGACGGCATCGACCTGACCAGCTGCACCGGCGCGAACAGCCGCTATCGCGATCCGGAGAAGATCCGCGACATTTACGGCCAATTGCCGGGAGAAACATGGAACCCCGCAGCCGAGTACTGCGACCAGACCGACCTGTACCTCATCCAGCGGGCGGCCCTCGAAGCCGGCCGCAAGCACATCTTTCTGGTCGTGTTCGACGGCATGGACTGGCAGACGACCCGGGCCGCGGCGATCGCCCGGACGCGCTCCGTCGCGTACGACTCGGGCCGGGGCCAGGGACTGCATTTCCAGGACTACACCGCCGGCGGCTCGACGCAGTTCGGATTCATGGTCACCAGCCCGCATAACGAGGGCACGGACGTCGACGTCAATCTGCAGACGGTCACAAACCCGAACGGCAAGCTCCGCGGCGGGTACAGCGCCCTGCGCGGCGGGCCGAACCCCTGGACTCCGGGCCTCGAACCGCTGTACCTGATCTCCCGGCCCGAAGAGTCGCCGCTGCGGCACGCCTACACCGATTCGTCGAGTTCGGCGTCGAGCATGACCGCGGGCATCAAGACCTACAACAACGCCGTCAACGTCGATGAGCTGGCCCGGCAGGTGCGGACGATCGCCCACGAGGCTCAGGAAGCGGGCTGCTCCGTCGGCGCGGTGACGAGCGTGCCGATCAGCCATGCCACGCCGGCGGCGGCGTATGCGCACAACGTCGAACGGGACGATTACCAGGACCTGACCCGCGACCTCATCGGGCTGCCGTCGATCGCGCATCCCTTCCAGCCGCTGCCGGGACTGGACGTCCTGATCGGCTGCGGCTACGGCGTCACGGCCGAGACAACCAAGAACCAGGGCGACAATTTCGTCCCGGGGAACATTTATCTGACGGACGCGGACCGGCTGACGGTCGATGTCGCACATGGCGGGCGGTACGTCGTCACGACGCGGCAGGCGGGCCGTTCCGGCGCCGAAGCGCTGTCGGAGGCCGCGCAACAGGCCATCGCCTCGCGGCAGCGGTTGCTGGGCTTTTTCGGGACTGCCAGCGGGCATCTGCCGTACGCGACGGCGAACGGCGATTATCGGCCGGTCGACGGCAAGAGCGAGGCGGAGAAGTACACCGAGGCGGACCTGCATGAAAACCCGACGCTGTCCGAGATGACGTCCGCGGCGATTTCCGTGTTGTCGCGGAACCCCCGCGGTTTCTGGCTGATGATGGAGCCGGGCGACGTGGACTGGGCGAACCACAACAACAACATCGACGATTCGATCGGCGCGGTGCACAGCGGCGACGCGGCGGTGAAGGTCATCACCGACTGGGTCGACGCCCACAGCAACTGGCAGGAGTCGCTGCTGATTGTGACGGCCGATCACGGGCACTACCTGGTCCTGACGCGTCCCGAGGACCTGATCGATCCGGCCGACGCAGCGGCGGAATGACGGCCGCAGCCGCCGCGATCCGGCGGCTGATCTTCCGCGCGTCCCCCGCGGGTCCGTAAAATCGATTGCCGACGCCAGCGCCGTCCGGCGTCCGATCAATCGCAGCCGCTCAACAGGGACGAACGGGAATGGCAGCGGCCCACGGAATCCGATTCGACGGCACGCGCTTCTGGGTGTTGCACCGGCGGCGCGAGTACGGTCCGTTTGATTACGAATGGAGCCGGGAATTCGACGGGCTGGAGCTGTGGTACGCGAATCACAAGTTCGGAGAGATCTGCAGCGCGGAAGAGATCTTCGCGGACCTGGGAGAGTTCCGGCTGCCGGCGCGGGTCGTGCGGGTGGCGAGCGTCGTGTTCGGGTCGATGCTGCTGGGCATCCTGCGGGGCTGCTCGTCCGAGGAGCGGCGGGCGATGCTGCAGCGGCATCTTGAAGAACATGGTTGTGGTCGGTACGTCCCGCCGGTCGACGGTCCGCCGCTGAAAGGCTGAGGGCCGAAACGGACAACGGCCCGCGGGGCGTCGCCCCACAGGCCGTTGTTGGCAATGCGAGTCTCCATCCCCGCGCAGCCGCGGAGGACGGGCCAGGGGTCAGTTGTGGCTCGCGATGGCGTCCAGGAACTCGCGGGCGATGTCGCGACGGATGCCGTTGCGATCGGTGTAGCGGCTCATCCAGTACTGCATTTCATCGGGGTACGGCTTGCGGCCGAGCATCAGCTCGTGCAGCCGTTCGATGTACACGCGTTCGTTCTGATCGCACTGATTGAAGAACTGGTTGTTGCCGAAGATTTCGGTCTGAACGTCGGTCAGGCTGACGCCGCGGTTCAAGTTCGACTGCCAGGTGACGAGTTCCTGCCGGTTGAGATCGCGGTTGAGGTACTGCTGGAACAGCTGCGCGATTTGATCGAGCTGGATGTCCTGGCCGTAGGGTCCGCGGGGGCCCAGCGGCGTGGCCGCGACGCGCTCGAAGGCGATGTTGATCGTCGAGGGCTGGCCGGGCGCCAGCACCTGCACGGCCGTGCGGGGCGCGTACAGCGTTTCCCGCTGCGTGCGGACCTGCCCGGTCAGGATGTAGCTGCGACGGGTGTCGATCTGCTGCGGGTCGAACTCGATCTCGAACTGGATCGGGTTGGAGCGCGGCCGCTCGACGGTCTGCCGGGCGAGCGTGATGGGGGGCGCGTTGGGCCGCATGATCTCCTGCAACTCGATCACGGCGTAGGCGTCGCTGGGCAGCGAACCGCGATCGTTCAGGGAGATGTAGCCGGAGATCTTCGCCAGCCGCGATTCGAGCTGGACGGGCAGCGTCATCAGCTGGCCATTGCGGTTGTTCTGGACGAGCATGCGGACCCAGCCGTCCTGGGTGGCCCAGCGTTCGAACTCGGTGGCGCAGTCGAACAGTTCGCCATTGACGAAGCCGACCTGGTAGCCGTGGACGGCGACGATCAGATCATTCGCCTCGAGACCGGCGCGGGCGGCCGCCGAGCCATTGACGACCTGGACGATCCGCACGCCGGTTTCGGTGTCCTTGGAGTACACGCCCAGCCGCCAGCGGGGCTGCCGCGGGGCGAGCAGCGGCTGCGTGCCGGAGGTGGCGCTGACCGGGACAACCCGCACGCTGCTGCCGACAGGGTTCAGACTGCCGACGGCCGACGGATTGGGGACGAGGATCTGCTGGACGGGGACCGTGCTGCCGCCGGGCTGCGTGCCGACGGGCAGGGTGCGGTCGCGTCCGGCGGGGACGGTCGAACCCGGCTGGCCGAACGCGGGCAGCGTGTAGGGGTCCTGGTAGCCGCCGGTCCGTTGCGGATCGATCGCGTGCGCGGTTCCGGCGAGCGCGGAGCTGATGGCAACCGCCGCCAGCACGCTCCATCGTGCTGTCACTCTCATGGGACGACTCCCTGTTGGGTGTAGAGGAGAAGGTTCATTGAAAAGGCCGGGGGAGTCGCGAGACGACCGCCGGCGGTTGCACGGGGTGAAACAGTGAGACGTCAGTTGAACGAGCTCAGGCCCACCTGCTCGAGGGCGATCTTCGCCGGAGCGGCGGGAACCGGATCGAAGCCCGACTTCACGACGTCCTCCTGGCCAAGCTGGCTGAAGATGTAGCGCAGGAATTCCTTCTGGACCTCGGACGGCGGGTTGGCGGGGTCGAGGTTGTAGACCATGTGCTGCGGACGCACGAGCGGATATGCGCCCGCGTCGGCCTCTGCGGAGTCGACCGCCACGAAAGGCTGGCCCTTTTCGATGGCGATCGGCACGGCCCTGATGCCCCGCAGCAGGTACATCGTGCCGGCAAAGCCGATGGCCGACTGATCGGCGGCGACACCCCGCACGAGGTTGATGTAGGACTCCTGCCGATTGACGTCCTGCCGGAAATCGGCGCCTTGCAGGATGACCGACCGGAAGGTGGCGGGAGCGCCCGTCGTTTCGTCGCGGACGAGCACCCGGGGCGTCTGCGCGCCCAGCGGCGTCTTGACGCCCAGGTCGGACCACGCGCTGACGGCGCCGCCGCGGAGCCGGTCGGCGGAGAACATCGCGTCCAGTTCGGCGATCGTCAGCCCCTCGACGGGGTTGTCGGCATGCACCAGAACGGCGATCCGCTCCATGCTGGAGATCATGATGGCCGGCTTGTGGCCGGTGGCGGATTCGAACTCGGCGACTTCCTCGGGCAGGACTTCGCGGCTGAGGAGGCCGAAGTCAGCCTTGCGGTCGCGGACATTCATGATCGCGCGGGAGGAGCTGGCCGGGGTCAGCGTGATCTTCACATCGGGATGGAAGCGGCGGAACTGCTCGCTCCAGGCGGCGGCGACCTGGGTCATCGCATCCGAGCCGCAGATCGTGATTTCGCCCTTCAGGCTGTCAGCCGGGCGATACGCAGGCAGGCCGGCATCCACGACCAGCGGGGCCTCCGCCTGCGCGGCGCCCGTCGTCAAAGCGCTCAGCACGACCGCCGCCGTGCCCATCCATGCAGCCAAAGTCTTCATTTCGATTCCCTCCTGGGTCAGAAGCGGCCTCGCGCACGGCCGGTCCGAAGCCGACGCTCCGGAAAGAAGAGCGCCCCGCCGTCCCGTGAGCGGACGTCGCAGAGCCTGTCCGCGCCGAATCCCGGCGCGACCCGCCCCCCTCTTCCCTGAGCGGCCGGTTTCCCGACCGAACATCTATGGCCCGGAACGAGGCCCCGACTCCGCCGGGACGCAATGCCGTCCTTGGCCATTCGCGCGGGACTATATGCACCCCCGGGAAACTGGGACAATACGAAGTTCGCGAAATCCGGCAGAATCCGCTGCCGTGCGCCCCGACGCCCCGACTCTCCAGGCCGGGACGGAGGCCCGCGGATTCCACGCGTGCGTCGTCGACTCGTCCCCTGTCATCGACTCCGCAGCCCGGTCGGACGTCCACTCAGCCCTGCGCGATGGGCGGATCGTCGACGGCCGGAGCGACGGCGTGCTGATCCCGCTCGCGGACCCAGCGAGCGACCTCCTCGGGGACCAGCAGGTGCTGGACGAATGCCGTGGAGGTCACCTTCTCCTCGCTGCCTTTGACCTTCACGCTGACGTCGGACATCGTCAGAAAGTTCGACTCTTTGCAATCGCGGCAGGTCCAGACCTGCGCGGTCAGCCCGGCGCCGGGCGTCAGCGGCTGTCGGCCCAGACGATACAAGGACTCGTAGCGTTCGTCCTCGAGCTCGGCCTTGAGCGCTTCGATCGGCGCGGGGGGCAGCGCCGCGATCGGGGAGGCCTCCGTCCAGCGACCGCACGCCTCGCAGTACGGCTCGCGGTTGGTCGTCGCCATGTACGTCGCCGCGGCGATGACGGCCAGCGCCTCCAGCGACCACCACACCGCCAGTTCCGTCGCGCCCACGGCGATCCCGTTGCGGTTCCGCCAGATTCCAGCCCCCGCCAGCGCCTGGATCGCCTCCCACATCACGGTCGGACTCAGCCCCGCGACCTGCATGTTCCAGCCGCTGAGGATCACCAGAAACCACATCCAGGCCGAGTACACCGCGAACAGGCCCAGCGCCAGTCCCAGCAGGCCCGAGAACAAACGGCTCCGCACCGCGCCGAACCGCGACAACAACTTCACCGCGCCGCCGACCAGCATCGCGTAGCAGAGCGCGATGAGCACCTTCAACTTCTGATGCGAAACGTAGAACTCCGCAATGGAATACAGCAGCGACAGTCCCGCGATCGCGAGCGCTCCCCCCAGGAGCACAATGATCGTTCCCCGGAGCGGGACAGCGCCCGACCCGCTGTAGTAACGGTCGGCCTCGTCAGTCATCTGCGCAGCCCCCCGGTTCAAGGCGGAGTCCCGGTCGCCGTTCTGTCCCCGACGGCCCGCAGCCGTCGCCGGTTCCGCGCGACCGGTACAACCGTCGTGCATGGTAGCGTGCCGCACCGCGTTGCCGAAAAGCAACGTCCCGGCAGGGCCGGCGCCGGCAGGGTTCCGGAAGCGTGCTAGGTTTCATGGAGGACCACCCTGCGCGGACGGCGCCGCAGGTCGGCCGGCCTCCACTCCCCCCGAGTCGCCGGGGGACCAGGGACCATCAGCGAACGGAGCGCACCGAGATGCCCGACGTTCAACGACTCAGGAACGACCTGCTCGCGCTCGGGCTGTTGGCCGCGACCGTGTTCGTCGCGCTGTCCCTCGTCAGTTACAGCCCGGCCGATCCGCCCGGCGCGCTGAGCTATCCGCCGCCGCAGGTGCTGAGCAATCTGTGCGGCCCCACCGGAGCACGGCTGGCGCACGGCCTGCAGACGCTGTTCGGTCACGGGTCGTGGTTTCTGCTGGCTGGGATGGCGTTGTTCGATGTGCGGCTGTTCGCGCGGAAGCCCGTTCCGGATCCGCTGGTCCGCGGCCTGGGGGGGCTGCTGATGCTGGCGGCGCTGTGCGGCGCGCTGCAGTTGACGGTCCCCGAGTTGGGCGAGGGACCAGTGTACGGCAGCGGCGGATTCCTGGGGGCATACGGACGGCTGCTTCTGACCGAGCGGCTGTCGCAGGGTGGGGCGGCAATTCTGTTGGGGACGGTGTTCGTCGCGGGGCTGCTCCTGGTGACGGATATGCTGCTGGCGCGGCTGGCGTATTACGCGCTGTTCGGTCCGCTGTTGCTCCTGGGCTGGCTGTTGGGGTTTGGCCGGGCGCGGTCCGCTACGGCGGTTGCGAGCGAACCGACGCCCCAGCCGGCGGAACGTGTCGCCGCCCGGCCCGCGGTCGCCGTTTCCCCCACAGCGGCCGATGACGATGAAGTCCACGAGGCCCTGCCTTCCGCGGCCCGCCCCTCGCTGGCGTCCAGTCTGGTCGCTGCGGTGACCGGCGCGCGGCCCACGGGTTCATCCGCCCCGGCGAACCCGGGATTCAAGGTGAACGCGCCCGAGGGAATCTCGAAGTCCTCGCGCCAGGCGGAGTTCGCGACGGAACTCGGCGGCGGGGGCGTCCGACGCAGCGACTATCAGCTGCCGTCCCTCGACATCCTCGAGCCGGGAGAAGCGTTCCCGTTCGAGCAGCTGGCCGAAAAGGCCCAGCAGACGCGGGAGGTTCTCGAACGCACGTTCCAGCAGTTCGGTCTGAACGTCAAAGTCACGGAAGCGGACACCGGCCCGGTCGTCACGCAGTTTGAACTCGAACTCGAGCCGGGCCTCCGGGTCGCGAAGGTGCAGAGTCTGGCGGACGATCTCGCGATTGCGCTGCGGGTTCCGTCGGTGCGCGTCGTGTCGCCGATCCCCGGTAAGAACACCGTGGGCGTCGAGGTCCCGAACGACCAGCGGGTGATGGTCCGCCTGCGCGAACTCATGGAGGCGGCCGGCTCGGGGCAGGACAAGTTCCGCATCCCGATCTACCTGGGCAAGGACGTCAGCGGCCGGCCGATGGTCGTCGATCTGACGAAGATGCCGCACCTGCTGATCGCGGGACGCACCGGCACCGGGAAAAGCGTGTGCCTCAATACGCTGATTCTGTCGATGCTCCTGTCGCGCACGCCGGACGACGTGCGGCTGCTGATGATCGATCCGAAGATGGTCGAGCTGAGTCCGTACACGCGGATTCCGCACCTCATGCACCCGGTCATCACGGACATGAAGAAGGCGGAGGCCGTGCTGGCCTGGGCCGTGGACAAGATGGAGGAGCGCTACGACCTGCTGGCGCGGGTCGGCGTGCGCCACCTGGACAGCTACAACAAGCTCGGTCGGGAAAAGGTGCTGAGCCGGATGGGCCTGTCGCCGGACGATCCGGAGGCGTCGGCCGTGCCCGAGCACATGCCGTACATCGTGATCATCGCCGACGAAATGGCCGACATGATGATGACCAGCGGCAAGGAAGTGGAGACGGCCATCATCCGGCTGGCGCAGAAGTCCCGCGCGGTCGGCATCCATCTGGTGCTGGCCACGCAGAAGCCCACCGTCGACGTCATCACCGGCCTGATCAAGTCCAACCTGCCGGCGCGAATTTCATTCCAGGTGGCCAGCCGCACGGACAGCCGCGTCGTGCTGGACGAATGCGGCGCCGAGCGGCTGCTGGGGCATGGCGACATGCTGTATCTGGCGCCTGGCACGAGCAGCCTGAATCGCGGCCAGGGGACGTACGTCAGCGATGATGAAGTCAACTCGGTGATCGACTTCTTCTCCGTGTACGAGCCAGACTACAGCGCGGAAATCCAGCAGGCGGCGAACGCGGCCACGGCCGCCGCCAGCGGCGGGGACGGACCGCGCGAACGGGACGACCTGTACGACGAGGCCGTCGAGATCGTGATCCGCGAGGGCCGCGGCAGTTGCTCGCTGTTGCAGCGGGCGATGAAGGTCGGCTACGGCCGCGCCGCGCGGATGGTCGATCACATGGCCGAGGACGGCATCGTGGGGCCGTACAACGGCTCGAAGTTCCGCGAGGTGATCATCACCCAGGAGCAGTGGGACGAGATGCGCGAGTCGCTGCTGGCCGGCGCCTGACGCAGGTCGGGCCGGCGCAGGCATGGGTTCGCGCGGCGGGCGGTTCGGAGGCGAGTCCGCTTACGTCGCCCAGCCGATCTGATCGCCGGCGTAGCTTTCATAGAACATGAAGCCGATCTTCTCGCTGAGCCGCGACAGGTACTCGCGCTTGAAGGCGGTCAGCGCCTGATCGTAGGCGGATCGCGGCGACCGCGTGGGGAACGCGAAGTCGAGGTCCTTGGAGAAGATCCGGTCGCCCGAGCTCATGTCGGTGACGTGCACGTAGCCGACGGTCCGCCCGCGGTACAGGCTGGTGCTGTTCCCTTCCTCGTACAGGCTGAACGTTTCGAGTTCGATCTCGATGACGTAATCGGCGTGAAAGGCCTCGCCGATTTCCGAGGCGACTTCCCAGTTCGGGTGTTCGTCCACCCAGGCCCGGATGTAGTCCGGCTCGATGACGCGGATCTTGTGAGCCAGCATCTGGAACGAGACCTGCGCGGCGACTTCGTCGTCGATCTGCGGGAAGTTCCATTTGAGTTCGGTGGGCGCGTAACACACGACGGCGACCGTCACGCCCGACTTGCTCATCGACAGGCCGGTCTCCGCGTCAAAGTCCGGCTCGATCGACGGCGGACCGCCCAGCAGGTATCCGAGCAGCACGAAATGCGCGCAGCCGCCATTCAGCAGCATGGCAGAAACGCCGGCAGCCAGGCCGAACGACCGCAGGACTCCGCGACGGGAGCAGTTCAAAGTGCGGCGGGCATCAGACATGTCGGTGGGATTCCGTTCGGGGTCAGAACAGCTCGCTGCTGCGGAAGTCATAGAACACGCGGCCCAGTTGCTCGCTGACGACGTCCAGGAACTTCTTCTCGAAGGCCAGGGGGGACATCGACTCGCGCGGGACGGGATGATTCGGGTGCTCGACCTGGAATTCCTTCTGGAAGATCTGCACGGCCTGCCGCCCGCCGCTGTCCTGGCCGCCGCGCAGCGCGTACCCGTGCAGCATGCCGCCGGCATAGCCCCGCAGCAGGTTCGGGCTGTTGGGCTCTTCGAGGTCGAACGCCGCCACGCTGACGTGCACCAGATAATCGACGTCCTCAAACAGCCGGGCGATGAGGGCGGGCGTCGCGCGGCCGCCGCGATTGTCGATTTCTCGCGACACGCGGTTGGCGTCGACGACGGCGATGTTGCGGCGCTCCATCCGCTGCGTCAGTTGCTTCTGCAGATCGAACGACAGCGACGGATGGCGGTCGAGCACGGTCGTCGGCGCCGTGCAGTACACGATCACGGACGTCTTGTCGTTGAGTCTGACGCCCGTCTGCTGCTTGAACGACGCGTCGATATGCGGATCCCCGAAGAACATCTTCGAGAACATCGACGAGAAGTTGACGCAGCCGGGCAGCGACAGGGCGGCGCCGGCGGCGATCGTCGCACAGGCCGCGCGGCGATTCATCCCGGGAGGCGAGACGCCGGGCGAAGGTGGTGATTGGGGTTCGGCGGACATGGGACTCAGCCCTGCAGGAAAGAGACGCTGGAAACAGGCAGCCGCAGCACGCCGGCGCCGGAAACCCGCGCCAGCCACTGCAGCATCGCCACCGCCACAAGTCCGCAGACGACAATCGCCAGCCAGCGCCAGGGGTCGTCGACCCGCCACAACCGTCCGGCGGCGGCGCTGAACGCCAGCCACGGGGCGCCGAGGCTGCACAGCGCCGCGAACGCGAACCCGGCCGTGTTGGCCCGCGCCGCGTGCCGCCACTCCCCGCGCACAAAGTGCGCGAAGCTCGTCGTGGCGCCGCAGCTCGGACAGGGCATCTGGAACATCACCTGAAATCCGCAGGGGGACATGCCCAACTGTTCATGGCTGCCGTATCCGCGAACATCCGGCTGGATGGATGCGGCGACAGCCAGCAGGGCGGCGAACGCCAGTCCCGTGACCGCCGCCGCCGCACGGCCCCAGTTCGACAACGGGCAGCCTGAGGCGACGTGGCCTGACATGGCGAGATTCGCGAAGCGGATTTAGGGAAGAAGGGCCTCTAGTCTCAAGGCGGATTGTACCGAACGCCCTGTCCCGGCGCAGTTTCTGCCGTTCCACGCCGGCCCGCCCCCGCTGCCGGGCGCCGCTCCCGCCCGGGCGAATTGAAGAGTCGCGATTCCGCCGGCAGCCGCCGCCGGAGCATCAAACGTCGGCGTCGGTCAGCGAGCCGCACTGGCCGCGAGCGATTCGCGGCGGCGGCCCGCCGCCCCGGAAAGCTGTGCCGATTGTTCCGCTGACCGCCCGGGTCGGCCCGCGGACGGCCGCTCCACGCAACGAATGCCGGCAGATCGTCCCCCCGGGGTGACGATTCAGCAGGCAGGCCCCGCCTGCACACATGCCCATGCCGCACCGTCCGCCAAGAATCGACCCGCAGCGCGCCGAACGGACGCTCGCGCACCTCGAACGTCGCACGCCGCAACTCGAAGAGCTGCGCCTGCGTCGGCGGCTCCTGAGGTGCGGCTGCGATCTTGTCGACGAACTGCTTCGGCAGCATCAGCCGCCAGATCCGGTCTGATTGGGGCTCTTCCCCCGCGGCCTCGCGGCGAATTACGGCTCCAGCGGCAGCCCGGCGGCTTCCGTGAATCGGTTGAACGCGGCGCGAGTCGTCGTGAACTGCACGGTCTGCACCACGTCCCGGGGGCCCGCGGCCTCCACCGCCTCAGCCACTTCGGCATCGGTCAGCACGACCGGCGACGCGGCCAGGTTCTTGGCCACGACAAACAGCGTCCGCTCATACGCCGGGAACGAGGACCAGTCGCCGTCAAGCGCCTGAATTTGCTCGTCGGACTGGCCCTCGGCCCGCAGCCGCGCCTCGGCGCGACCCAGCGCGTACCACGCCCGGTCCTGGCGGGCCGTGATCCAGCTGAGCTGCGCCTTCAGCAGCGGGGACAGGTCGCCGTGTTCATCGGCCGAGCGGGTGGAGTTGATTCGGCCGACGCCCGAGCGCGGGAAGTTCGCCAGCAGCCGGACCCAGTTCGGCAGAGGAGCGTCCGCGTCCCAGTTCTCGCCGACGATTCTGCGGGCTTCGGCTTCATCGACCAGCGGCAGCCGCGATTCCCGCTGCCGCGCGGCCTGCAGCTTCTTCAGCACCGTGTCCCAGGCCTCCAGAGGGGGACGATCGCAGAGGGTGGCCGATGTCTCTCCGGCGGCGCCGGGCGCCAGCGGCGCGACGATGCTGACCAGCGACTCGAACTCCGGCGAAGTAGGAGTCAGGTAAGTGCCGCGGGGACGCCTGGCGAGCTCCTGCTCGGACAAAGGCGCGGCGCCGGACGGAGCCCGGGAGTACCCGCCTTCATCAGCGCGCTGCGGGACGCCCACGCCTTCCTTCCAGCGGTTGATCGAGTTGTTGCCCGACATCGACAGGATCATTTCCAGAATCTGCATGTCGGTGTAGTGCTGCTTCAGGCCGGCGATGTCGGCATCGTTCAGCAGGTGGGGTTCGAAGCTGAATTTTCGGGCGAAGGCGTACGCGGCCCGCTCGGCGTCGGTGAATTTCGACCAGTCGCAGTCGAGAGCCGCGATGCGGTCTTCGCTGAGCCCGGCGGCGAGCAGTTTGGATTCCTGGTGCCCCAGGCAGTACTGGCAGTTGTTGGCGCGCGAGACGATCCAGAACAGCTCGACCTTGAACGCGTTGTCGAGCGTCATGTTGGGTTCGGCGTCCCGCCGACTTGCCTCGCCGCCGCGTTCGCCGCGACCTCTCGCTCCGCCGCCGGTCTCCGCGCCGCGGCCCCCCGCCTGCCGGTCGCCGCCGCCCGTTCCGCGCCCGTCGTTCATGCCCTGCAGGTAATGCCGCCGCAGGCGGGTCTCGTAATTGCCGGCCTGCGACCCGGCCTCCTGACGTTCCTCGTCAGTCAGTTCCGGCAGCGGGATCCGCGGGGTGCGGACCTTGACGTCTTCGATCCATTCCTTCATGGCCGGCCGGGTCACGGGAATAGGACGAGGGGCATCGTCCGCGAGGACGGGGCTGAATAGCTGGCAGACCGGCAGGGCGGCCGCCGCGAACGCGAGGGTCAAACGCATGGGAGACTCCAGACGACAGATGTGCGGAAACGGAGACGAACGGCATTCGAGGTCAGCGCGGCGCCGACGCCGTTCAGGGTTCCAACGGGAGTCCGGCCGCTTCCGTGAGCCGGTTGAAGAACGCCGCCTGAGTGATGTGGTACAGAATTTCCGCGACCTGCTTGTCGCTGTAGCGGGCCCGCAGCCGGGCGAAGTCGTCGTCCGTGACGAGGGCCGGATCCACGGTGATCGTGCGGGCGAAACGCACGATTTCGCGGTCGGCTTCCGATTCAAGGCTCTCCGGTCGGTCGAGGGCGAAGATGGCGTCATCGCTGAACCCCATTTCCCGCAGCCGATTCATCGCGTGGCCGAGCGCGTACCACGCCCGATCGTGGCGAGCGCCGACGTACGCGATGATGGCCCGTGTCCGGGCGTCGAGCGGCCCCTTGTCCAGCACCGCCGAGTACGCCTTGATCCGCTCCTTCCCGGACGGCGTCGCGGCCAGCAGCCGCATCCAGTTGGGAATGACGTCCGGCGCGGCGGCGTCATCGAGCGCCGACTGGACGGCCGAGTCGTCGGCCAGCGCCAATCGCGGCGACCGGCTGCGCGCGGCGTCCAGTGCGGAATCGACATCCTCCTGGCTCTCCAGCGCCGGACGCGTCCGCGACGCCGGCGGCACGCGCCCGCCGCTGCCGGGCGTGGCCTCCAGCGGCGCGATCCGGCTGACTGCCGACGCATAGCTGGCGGAAGTCGGACGGACGAACGGAAACAGCACGTCCTGCTTGATCCGCAGGGGGCCGGTCCAGCGGTTCGTCGCGTTGAATCCCGCGATGGCCTGAATGATCTCCGACGTCTGCGTCTCGTCAAAATGCTCGCGCAGTTCCTCGACGTCCTGATCCGAAATCGCCCAGGGCTGGAACGAGAGCTTCGTTGCAAAGGCGAACGCCGCGCTGTGGGCGTCATCAAACTCGGACCAGTCGCCGTCGAGCGCGGCCAGCTCGTCATCGGTGACGCCCCGGGAGGCGAGGCTCGATTCCTGGTGCCCCAGGCAATACGTGCAGTTGTTTCCGCGAGAGACGATCCAGAACAGCATCGTGCGGAAGTTCGGATCGAATCCGGAAGCCGAATTGCGGTTCGTGCCCGAGCGCGCGCGTTCAACGTCGAGCGAGAGCTGGAACCCGTACTCCGGCAGGTAGTACGCGCGCATCCGGCCGTTGTTTCCGAGTCCGAAACGGCGGGGCAGTTCCCCGGTCCGTTCCGCTTCGGCATGCTGTTCGTCGATCAACTGACGTTCAGCGTCGGTCAGCGGGGGCAGCGGGAGGCGCGGAGCGGCCTCTTTGGAATCATCGAGCGCGCGTTTCATGTCGTCCCGGGTGAGCGGGACGGTTTCGGGCAGCGACGACGGGGCCTGATCCGCTGCGATTCCGGGGGCTGGCCCCAGGGCGGCCGCGCAGGCGACGAGCGCCGCGGCGGCCTGCCAGACTGATTTGCGAAGCATGCCGACTCTCCGGGAATGGGAAACGACCGCGATTCCGAAGCCGCGTGGGGGAACCGTCAGTCGCGAATGACAGTGATGACGGGCGACGTTCCGACGACGTACACGACGTTGGATGTCGATGCCTGACCGCTCTTGGATTCCAGACTCAACTTCACCGGGATGTGCAGGTTCGTGCCGTCGTTGAAGACGTCCGGCTGCACTTCGAAGGCGATCAGCTTGTCCCCTGCATCCCAGGCGTAGTCGCGTCCGATGATGGCCGGCTTGAGCTCGTCGGCGGACCGCCCGTCCTTCCAGGCGGTCAGGAACTTCTCGCAGGATTCGTGCGCCAGAACTTCATCGAGGTGCAGGTCGCGGGCGGTCTTCTCGCAGCCCGCGGAGCAGAGACAGACCGCCAGCAGCAGCAGTCCCAACCGCGCGGGCGATTTCATACAGCGGATCATCTCATTGAGCCTTCAGAACGGGCGGGCGCGCGCTGGCTGACGAAGGCCGTCGCGGTCGCGCGCCGCCGGAGGGAAGCAGGGAAAAGTCCGCCGACGCCCGTCAGGACGCCGGCGGAGGGCCCGGCAAACGTCAGAATTCCGAAATGACTTCGCCGCCGTCGCGCGAGCCGATCGCGCGCCACAGCACGCGGTCGATGCTCTGGTTCACGAACTTCACGGCGCCGTCGCACATCAGCAGATGCACGCCGCCAATGTGTTCGCTGTTGGCCGCGGAAGCCATGCGGCTCGGCGGGTACCGGCAGGAGCGCCCGTTCGGCGGCTGGGTGTGGTAGTAGTACGTCGAGTCGTTGTCGCCCAGGATCCAGGGCACGCCGATGTTGGAAATGCCCTGCTTCGACAGGTCATTGACGTCCACCGCCATGCAGAACTGATAGGCCTCTTCGGCGTTGCTGGGATAGGTCCCGGGCTGATACGTGTCGGTCCGGGGCGAGCTGATGCCGTTGCTGCCATCGCCCGTCATCTTCTCGGACATCATGGCCGTGTTGCTGGTGCCGTCGGTGATGTCCCGGAACTTGATCTTGCTGCTGTTGAAGAACACGCCGTCGGGCACGGGCATCCCGAAGTTCGGGTTCCCCGGAACGGTCGACGGCATGCCGTTCAGGACGGTCGTGCCGGTGTTCGTCCAGTAGTTGTTCCGGCCTCCCAGGTTGCCCGGCAGCTTGTCAGTGTTCGACGGGCAGAGAAATGCGGGGAGATTCATCATCCTCGGAACCAGGTTGTTGGCGTGGTTCGGGCTGACGTTGAAGTCGATGATGTTGAACAGCGGCGACTGATCGATGTACGGCAGAATCCGGGCGTGCGGCGAAAAGCCATTGCCGCCGGTGCCCGAAGGCAGGCAGCCCAGATTGTCATGGTAGTTGTGCAGCGCCAGGCCCAGTTGCTTCAGGTTGTTCTTGCACTGCGTGCGGCGGGCCGCCTCGCGGGCCTGCTGAACCGCCGGCAACAGCAGCGACACCAGGATGGCGATGATCGCGATCACCACCAGCAGCTCAATGAGCGTGAATCCGCGACGTCGATGACTCATGTCAGGTCTCCAGACTTCAAGGACAGAACGAAACAAAAGCGTTCACTGAAAAGACTCGAACAACAGCACACAGCGAATTTCCAGGCGCCCGACGCACGGCTTTCCGGCCGACGGTCAGGGGATCGCGCAGACGAGGCGGCGCAACGCCGCGCCTCGAACAACTTGCCGCGGAGGATTTCCGGCGATGACGACCGGCGACGCACAGGCGACGCCAGGTTCAGGGGCGGCGGCGTCCGGTTCAACGCCAATGACGGCGCGATCGCGGACTGCACAGAGGCGCTTTCGAAAGCAGCGTTTCGGACGGGCCGGCCGTCACGCGCGCAGCGGACGCCGGGGTTTCAGCCGGAAACGCGCAGCCGAAAACGGCCGCCGCATCACGGGCGGCTCAAGCGGTCGGCGGACGAAGAATGCTCAGCGGATGTCCGGCCAGAGCCCGGTCGGACCAGAGACTCTGAACATCGACCCGGCCCGCAGTAGATGCGTCCGGGGAACACAGCACAGCCGTCAGGTCGCTGCGGACCTGAACTTCGACGGGCGGCAGCAGCGGCACGGGAGGGGGCGCCTGACGGCAGCCCGGACCACGGCAGGGAACCGGCGAAGCCGGCGCCGCGGGTTCAGCGTGCGCGACCGCGACGGCATCCATCTCGACGGACGTCATGCCCCGGTGCAGCAGATAGTCGCCGCAGCTGGCCTCCGCCGCCTGCGGCAGCACCGCGACCAGACAGGCCACGCACGCCCCAAAGGACGCCCAGCGCCCGGCTCGGGTGGCGACAGCCAGCAGTCGATCGGTGAGACGCGACATCAGGCCTGAAACGGCGGCTTGCGGAACATGACCGAATGATGGGAATTGTCGGCCAACGTCGAACCTAGCGACCCGTGTCTTCAATGTCAACAGCCTGCAGCCGCTCGCGATTCCCATTTTCAGGACAGGCGCTGAAAGTGATGCAGCATGATCCCCGCCGCCACCGTCACGTTTAAGGAATCGGCCTGGTCGGCCATTGGAATCACCACTTTCCAATCGCTGAGGTCGATCCAACTGGAATCCAGACCGTCCGCCTCGTTCCCCAGCAACAGCACCAGCCGGTTCGGCCGAACGCAGGCCGCCAGCGGCCGGGCCGCGTCATCCAGCACCGCCGCCGCGATCTCGAACCCCCGCTCGTCCCGCAG
Source organism: Planctomyces sp. (assembly GCA_019636235.1). Lineage (GTDB taxonomy): Bacteria > Planctomycetota > Planctomycetia > Planctomycetales > Planctomycetaceae > Caulifigura. The sequence continues at coordinate 144,098 of JAHBXW010000007.1, read as the reverse complement.
CCGCGTCAGGTCAGCCGCCAGATCCCGCGACTCCACGATCGGCAGATGAAACGCGTTGCCCATCGAGACCCGCAGCACCCGCCGGGAAAAGGGATCGCAACACCCGGGATGCAGACCGATCGCCGTCGCCCCAAAGCCCGAGCACAACCGGATCAACCCCCCCAGGTTGTCCGGGTCGGTGATCCGCGGACAGCCGACGACGAGCGCCGGCGTCTGCGGATCCGTCGGCAGGACGTCGTCCCAGGAGGGGGACGGTCCCCGCTGCCCGCAGGCCATGACGCCCGCGTGGAAATTGAACCCGATCAGCTCCCGCGCGAGTTCCTCCGACACCACGTACAGCGGAATCTCGGGGGGAACGTCGCTCTCAATCAGATGCACGCGGCGCTCGCTGCCCAGCACGGAGACTGTCTCGAATCGGCTGTCGAGAAGCCGTCGGACGCAGCGATGCCCCTCGACGACAAACCGTCCCGTGCGGCGGGTGAGGTTCGTCTGCTTGAGGTTGCGATAGGCCTCAAGGGCGGGATGGGACAGGTCGGCGACAGGGATCCGCGGCATCCGGCGCATGATATCAGCGGGCCGCGCGGGGACACGCGACTCGCCGGCCGTGCGAAATCCGTCCGCGCGGCATACGCTGGCCCAATGCTGTTGACCTGTGACCTGTTTCCGTTCGACCCGCCGCCTGGATGACTGCGATGCCCCGGACTGTTGTGCTGCTTTCCATTCCCGGACTCCGCGCCGGCGACGTGGGCTCGATGCCGCGTCTGCAGGGGCTGGCCCGCCGGGGCGATTCCGTTCCGCTGCGTCCGTCGTTTCCGGCCGTCACCTGCCCGGTGCAGGTCAATCTGACGACCGGCGTCGGTCCCGAGCAGCACGGCGTGATCGCCAACGGGTTCCACTGGCGCGAGAAAGGGCAGGTCGAAATGTGGACCGCCTGGAATTCGGCGGTCGAGGCTCCGCAGCTCTGGGAGACGCTCAAACAGCGCGATTCTTCCATCACGTCAGCCGTCTGGTTCCCGCTGCTGTCGAAAGGGGCGAAAGCGGACTTCATCTGCACGCCCGCGCCGATCCATAACCCTGACGGCAGCGAGTCGTTGTGGTGCTACACCGTGCCGACCGAGATGTACGGCACGCTCCGCGACTCCCTGGGGCACTTTCCCCTGATGAACTTCTGGGGGCCGTTGTCGAGCATCAAGTCGACGGCCTGGATCGTGGACTCGTTCGTCCAGTCGGCGCACGTGCAGCGGCCGCGGTTCAGCTACATCTATCTGCCGCACCTGGATTACGCTGCGCAGAAGTTCGGCCCGGACAGCACGCAGGCGCTGACCGCGCTGGCGGAGCTCGATCTGGCGATCGGCGCGCTGGTCGACGGTTTCGCCGCCGCCGGCATCGACGACGTGACCTGGCTGGCCGCCAGCGAATATGTGATCACGCCGGTGTCGCGCGTCGGGTATCCGAACCGGGTGCTGCGCGAGGCGGGCCTGTTCTCACCGAAGGAAGACGCGGGCGCCGAGCTGCTCGCGCCGGCCGAGTGCCGCGCGTTCGCGATGGTCGACCATCAGTTTGCGCATGTGTACGTCCGGGACGCGGCCGATGTGCCCCGCGCCGCGGCCGCGCTGCGGAGCGACCCGACGGTGGCCGAAGTGCTGGTGGGAGACGAGCGGGGCCGGGTGGGGCTGAACCATCCGCGTTCGGGAGAGATCGTCATCACGGCGCATCCGGACGCGTGGTTCGCGTACTACTGGTGGCTGGACGATGCGCGGGCGCCGGGCTTCGCGCGGACGGTCGACATCCATCGCAAGCCGGGGTACGACCCGGTGGAGATGTTCATCGACATGCCGTCGAAGCGGACGCCGCTGGACGCGACGCTCGTGAAGGGATCGCATGGGCTGACGTCGCACGATGCGGCGCTGACGGGGGTTCTGGTTTCGTCGGACGGCGCGCTGCTGGGAGGCGCAGCGGACGGCTTGCGCGACGTCGATGTGGCCGGTCGCGTCTTCCAGGCGTTTGGAGTCTCGGACGACTGGAACGAGCGGCGATGAGCCCGGAGCGGCACAGGCGATTGAGGGTTGTTTTTGAAAAAGCCGGCGAATGTTTCTGCGGCGGCGACGAATGCCGGGAGGAATCCCAGCGGACGCCGCCGCCCGCCGGCCGGTCAATTGTGCAAAGTCCAGGGGATTGGTTGAATGACGCGGCTTCGATGCGCCCCTGGGAGAGTGCCTGTGCACGCCGGGACCTTCCGCCGCTGCGACCCGATGGAGAGCGTTTTCGCCCGTGCTCGTCAAAACGCTCGCCCTGCTGAACCAGACATTCCGCGTTGACGTGCGGCAAGTCCGCACACATCTCCTTCGCGGAGCGGTCGCCGCCGCAGTGCTGTGGGTGCTGTTCATCATCCACCAGGAGATGAGGTGGCGGGGGGCGGCCGGTCTGGAGTTCTTCAGCGTCATCGCGTGGATCAGCCTGATCCTGCTGTCGCTGGCCGGCGCGTTCTACTTCTCGTCCGTGATCACGGAGGAGAAGGAGCAGCAGACGCTGGGGTTGCTGCGGATGGCGGGGGTGGGGCCGGGCACGCTGCTGATCGGCAAGTCCATCGGGCGGCTGAGCCTGTTGCTGATGCTGCTGGCGATCACCTTGCCGTACTGGTGGCTGGCGGTGACGCTGGGGGGCTTGACGCCGATGCAGGTGGCCGCCGCGGCGGTCGTGCTGATGTCGCATCTGGCGCTGGTTTCGCAGATCGGGACGTTGTGCTCGGTGATCTTCCGGACGACCGGCCCGGCGGCGGTGTGTGCGATGGTCATGATCTTCGGCCTGATGGTCGGACCGCCGTTTCTGGAGCAGATCGCCCGGGAGTTCGACCGGTTGGGCCTCACGACGGCGGCCGCTCCCTGGTTCGCGTCGCTGTCGCGGTGTTTCGCGCCGGCGCAGCTGGCCTGGACGCTGTCGCCCGGCTACCCGGGCGGGTTGGTGACCCGGCAGGCGGCGCTCAGCCTGTTGGCCGCTGGAGTGCTGTTCGGGCTGTCGTGGTTGCTGTTTGACGTGTGCAACACGTACGACGCGAGCGATTCCGGGAAGAGCCGCTGGTGGGAAAAGCTGCGTCTGTGGCAGCGGATTTCCGGACGTCGCCCGGGTCGGCGTCGTCGGGCGCCGCAGCGATTCGACGGCAACGCGATCGCCTGGAAGGACTTTCAGCAGTTCGCGGGAGGCGGGCGGCGGCAATGGATCCGCGTGCTGGGGCTGGGGGCGATCCTGCTCTTTCAGATCGGCGTGTCCGCGGTGCGCTGGGGCGGCCGGACGCCCTGGGCGGGATACGATCCCTGGGCGTACGATGTGGGCGGGCCGCTGGTCATCTGGACGCTTTGCCTGGCCGCACTCGAGGCCCTGTACCTCGCGGGCCATGTCTTTCAGCGGGAGATCAGGGAGCAGACCTGGGACACTCTGCGAATGCTGCCGAGGGACCTGGGCTTCCTGACGGTCTCGAAAATCCGAGGCTGTCTGCTGGCGCTCCTGCCGTACCTGGGCGCCTTCATGCTCGGACTGCTGCTGATGCTGTCCGAGTGGGACGATTTCCTCGTCGAGTTCGGCCGCGAGCCGCACAACTTCACGATGTGCGGCGTCTACATCGCCAGCACGACCGTGTTCGCGCTGTTCCTGACGACATTTTTCTCGCTGAAGACGAACCCCTGGCTGGGAGTGGTGCTGGCGGCCAGTCTGTGGATGTTCGTGACGTTCGCGGGGTTCTTCTGCTGTCTGGAGACGTTCCGGATGCAAAGCAACAGCACGGTGTGGTGCGTATTCTTCACGCAGGCCTCGATCGCCGCGGTGGGCACGCTGGCGCTGCACCTGCACGTCGCGAAGATTCTGCGCGGCGAAGCCTCCGGCGGGTGACGCCGCAGGACAGGCACCGGACCGCGCATCAAAAAAGGCTCCGGACGCGCGGCGCCCGAAGCCTGAAATGTTCGCGGCGGATCAGTCCATGAAGATCCGCTTCCAGTCCGGGAAGATGCAGTCGAGGAGTTCGCGGCCTTCGGGCGTGGCGGCGAACTCGACGCGGAATTCATCCTTCGAAGCGATCCTCGCGATGGGCACCGTCTCGCCGTCTTCGCTGTACAGCCAGTCGGGCCGGGTGAACCACATCAGGATGTCGATCAGATCCTGCCGACCGGTCGGCAGAAACACCTGGCCGTCGATGAAGATCTGGTAGCCGTATTCCTCGAGCTTGGCCCAGGGGAGCTGCCGGTCGTCCGCCTGCCAGTACGGCGCGAGGACCGAGACTGCGTCCGGGCTGACGTTCGGATTGTGGAGCATATCGATGGCGTTCCACGGGCAGATCGTCAGCGTGTAGTGCGCGGAGCTGTCGTTCGGCGAGCGATAGCACATCTGGCAGCCGATGCAGCGGGACGTGTCGATCTGGTGGTAGCTCTGCCCGGGAATGGGGCTGGGCACCTCGTAGATGCAGTCGACCGGGCAGACGGTGGCGCAGGACTGGCAGCTGGTGCAGGAGTCCTTGTTGATGACGTTGAGGTAGCGGGTTTCCTTCTTCCGATCGTCCTTGCGAGTGCGGAAGTAGTCATCGACGGCGATGGTCATTTCAGAGCGATCTCGTCGTGGGCGCCGATCTGGCCAGCGCGCGGAATCTGAACGTCGTTCGGCGGGAAACTCCCGATTCTGAACGATATCGCTCCGCGCGGATCGCCGCCAGCGGAGTCGTTTCGCCGCGATCGTTGTTTCCTGAACCTGGGAGCGTGCTGTTTCCGCAACAGCAATCTGCGCAATGGCAAGCACGTTTCCGGATTTCCACGCGAGATTCTCACTGATTTTCGAATTTCCTCCGACAGCCTTGGATTTCGCGAACCAGAGTTCACAGGTTCGGACCCTGCGCATCGTCGCGGCGTGTCTGAATGCCGGCCCTGTCCGGAATGGCCAACCCGCACCGCGGAGCCCGTTCCGAAGGACCGACAAAGGCAAACCCGCTGCGAGGCGGGGACGCAAAACCATGGGTCTCGCCCGAGACCGCCAGGTTGCCGAAACCTTCATGATGGGGACTTCTCGATGAAAGCCCTGCTGTCGCGGCTGCGCGCCGTTCGCAGCCGTTCCGCGGCGCGCCGCGTCGCGCCCTGCGTGGCCCTCGTGCTGGGCCTGTTCCTGCTCACGCCCTCTCCCGCGGCGCCGCCGATCGTTGGCGATGTCCAGCAGGTGGAGGAGGACTGGCGCATTCAGATCGCCAACCCCTCTCCGGACAGCGACTCTCCGCAGTTCACGATCGTGTTCGGCCCGGCCGATCCCGCAACTGGCACGCACGCGGTCTTCGAAGTCAACCACTCGACGCAGCCGGACTTCGTTGAAGGCGGCATGCAGCTGCAGTGCTGGTGGGGAGAGGAGCTCGTGGGATACAAGAATCAGCACCATCCGGCGGAACTGCACGTCTCCAACGAGACGATCACGTTCACAACCGTGACCCGCGTGCAGGGCGCCAAAATCACGATGGAGGTCCTGAACGGGAACTCGCAGTCGTTCGGCGAGTTCGGAGGAGAGAGTTACCTGCGGCTGGCGGTGACGACGCAGCAGGCCAACCTGAACGGGTTCGACGCGGACTACTCGGTGAACCACTCGCGCTGCGGTTGGGGGGCGAATCGGGTTCCGAAGTTCTCCCGCACGGCGATCCGCTATCTCGACGGCGACGGACAGGTTCTCGCCGAGGACGCGACGGAGCGCGTCATTCACCAGTTGGCTCAGTGAGCCAGCGGCTCCAGTCGCCTCTTCTCCCGGATTATTCAGGACGGTCCCATGCGTTCCGCAACTGACAGATTGACCCGTGCTGCGCGCCGCCGGACGGCCGAACAGACCCGCCGCGGCGGGGTGCTCGTGCTGGCGGCGGCGCTGCTAGTCGCGCTGTTCGCGTTCGCCGCGTTCGTGGTGGACGTGGGCTACATCACGCTGACCCGCGCCGAACTCAGCAAGACGGCGGACGGCTCCGCGCTGGCCGCCGCCAATGAACTCGTCGACGCCTATGGCACGGGGGCGCTCGTGACGCAGGCCGGCGGCGCCGCCAACGGCCGGCTCGCCGCCCAGCAGGTCGCGCATGCGAACGAAGCCGGAGGCTTGCAGTCCACGGTCATCGACACCGCCCGCGACGTCCGCTTCGGCCGCTACCTGTGGGACGGCGACGCCGGCGAATGGACGAAAGTCTGGGACCAGCAGCCCTACAACCTGGCCGAGGTCAGCCTCCGCCGCGATGTCATCAACGACGGCGTCCCCAGCTCATCCGGGGACGGCCCGCTGGACCTGTTCTTCGCCCCCGTCATCGGCTCGAAACGGGCCGGCACGAGCATCACCTCGACGGCCGCGCTCCTCCCGGCGGTCGGCTTCAAGATCGAAGCCAACAGCGGACTGAACATCGGCATCCTGCCGATCGCGCTCGACGTCGAAACCTGGACCAACCTCATCGATCACAACATCGGCGACGACGAGTTCACGTTCAACACCCAAACCGGCGCAGTGACCGCTGGAGGGGACGGCATCCGCGAGGTCAGCCTGTACCCGACCGGCAGCAACCTGCTGCCCCCCGGCAACCGCGGCACCGTCGACATCGGCCCCATGAACAACAGCACGGCCGACATCTCCCGGCAGATCCTGTACGGGATCAATCAGTCGGACCTGGACTCGCTGAAGGCGCAGGGGGTCGAACTCCGCTGGGACAACGGCCCGATCGTCCTCAACGGCGACACCGGCCTGAGCGCCGGCATCAAGGACGAGCTGGAGGCCATCAAGGGCCAGCCCCGCGCCATTCCCATCTTCTCGCAGGTGTCCGGCCCCGGGAACAACGCGATGTACACCATCGTGAAGTTCGTCGGCGTGCGGATCATGTTCGTGCAGTTGACCGGCAAGCCCACCAGCAAGCGCGTGGTCATCCAGCCCGCTCCGATGACGGACCCCTCGTTCGTCACGGGCACGGCCGAGATCCGCGCCGACACCATGTTCGGCCCCGCCAGCCTGGTCCCGTGAACGCCATCCCGCATCGCCCCGGGCGCAAGCCCCCGACATACGAGAACTCCATGCACTCTCCCTTTCTCCGCCGCAGAGCCTCGACGCCGGACCGCCGCCGCGGCGCCGCCGTCGTCGAAACGGCGCTCGTCCTGCCGCTGTTCCTGATGGTCGTGATGGGCGTCATCGAGTTCGGGCGGGCCTTCATGGTCGCCCAGCTCCTGACGAACGCCGCTCGAGAGGGCGCCCGCACAGCCATCACGGCCGGCTCCACGAACGCCGCCGTCACTGACAAGGTCAAGCAGCTCGTCGCTGACTCGGTCGGCGTCGCGCCCGGCAAAGTGACGACGGTCATCAGCGTGAACAACGTCACTGGCGCCCAACTGTCCGCCGCCGAAAAGCGCGACATGTGCGAAGTCGAGGTGACCGTGAACGTCTCCGACGTGACGCTGATCCCGACCAAATTCCTGACCGGCTCCAAGCTCAGGGGGCAGGCCGCGATGCGGCACGAGTGACCCGCGCTCGGGATGCCGCCAGCGGTTCGCCCTCCCCGGGCGCTCAGCAGGCCGCGCTGTTGACTTTGCAACCTCGCCGGTAGACTTGACCGGCGAGGTTGTTTTCGTTTTCCCGTTCCGCCAGGGCGCGACGGCCCCGGCCCGCATTCCATGTCTGAAGCCCCTCCGTTGCTCGAAGACGAAGAAGTCGAACGCGACGACGCCATTATCGGCAAGGCGCTGCGAGTCTCCTTCATCGTGTTCTTCAGCATGGCGGCCGTGGTCGCCGCCGCTGTCCTGTATCTCAGCCGGCCGGAGCCGCGACCGGACGTGGCCCCGACGGAAATCGCCGCCGGACGCGTGCGCGAGCAGTCGTCCCAGGATCTGCCGACCGTGGCCTTCACGGACGTCACGGAACAGGCGGGCCTGGACTTTGTCCATGAGAACGGCGCTGCCGGCGAAAAGCTGCTGCCGGAGACGATGGGCGGCGGCTGCGCGGTTCTGGACTACAACGGCGACGGCCGGCCCGACATTCTGCTGGTGAACTCCCGTCGCTGGGACTGGGACGGCCGGCCCGCGCCGGCTTCGCCCCCGACGCTGAAGCTGTATCGCAATGACGGGGAACTGCGGTTCACCGACGTGACGGCCGAGGCCGGCCTGGACATCACGCTGTATGGCATGGGCTGCGCCGTGGGGGACTTCGACAACGACGGCGACCCGGACCTGTTCATTTCCGCGGTGGGACAATCGCGCCTGTTCCGCAACGACGGCGGGCGGTTCGTCGATATCACCGGGGAGGCCGGCATCGGCGGCAGGGACACCGACTGGACGACCAGTTGCGGCTGGTTCGATTATGACAACGACGGCGACCTGGACCTGTGGGTCTGCCATTACGTGAAGTGGGACAAGGAGACCGACCTGCGGCTGGACTTCCGGCTGGTCGGGCACGGCCGCGCCTATGGCCGTCCGCAGGAGTTCGAGGGAACCTACAACGCGCTGTACCGGAACGACGGCGACGGCAGGTTCACTGACGTCTCAGCCGAGGCGGGCATCCAGCTCAACGAGCCCCGCCGCAACGCGCCCATGGCCAAGTCGCTGGGCCTGGTCTTCGCCGATTTCGACGGCGACGGCTGGATGGACGTCGTCGTGGCCAACGACACCGTGCAGAACTTTCTGTTCCACAACCAGCGGGATGGCACGTTCAAGGAAGTCGGGGCCGTGGCCAGCATCGCCTTCGATGTCGAGACGGCCGGCGCCCGCGGCGCGATGGGCATCGACGTCGGCTGCTTCCGCGAAGGGGATGAGTGCCTGGGCGTCGTCATCGGCAACTTCGCGAATGAGATGTCCGCGCTGTACGTCACTCAGCCCGGCACGCTGATGTTCCAGGATGAAGCCGTCGCCACCGGCCTGGGACCGGAGACACGGCTGTTTCTGAGCTTCGGCACCTTGTTCGTCGACGTCGATCTGGACGGCCGGCCGGATATCTTTCACGCCAACGGACACCTCGAGGACGACATCGCGCTCGTGCAGGCCAGCCAGACCTACGAGCAGGCGCCGCAACTGTTCTGGAACGCCGGCCCCGAGAGTCCGACGGAATTCGTGCAGCTCGGCGCCGAACAACTCGGGCTCGATTTTCTGCGGCCGCTGGTGGGGCGGGGGGCGCTGTGCGCCGATTTCGACGGCGACGGCGACCCGGACCTGTTGATCACGACGGTCGGCCAGAAGCCGCGATTGCTCCGGAACGATCAGGACCTCGGCCATCACTGGGTGCGGTTTCTGCTCGAGGGGACGGGTTCGAATCGCGACGCGATCGGCGCGCGGATCGATGTGCACCTGAAGGACCGCCGCCTGAGGCATTTCGTGTCGGCGGCGAAGAGCTACCTGTCATCCAGCGAGAAGGCCGTGACCGTCGGCCTGGGCGCGGCGGACGTCATCGACCACGTCGACATCCAGTGGCCGGACGGCTCGAAGCAGACGCTCCGCGACATTGAAGTCGATCGCGAACATCACATCGTTCAGCCCTGATCTCCGGACGGTTGTCTGGCGGCCGGCGGGGCCTGGCGCCGCGGCATGCCCGAGCCGCCACCATTCCTTTCGGCGATCCGCGTCCCATGTCGAGCGTCCTTCCCGCCCCGTTCCTGTTCCGGTTCGCCCTCCCCGTGCCGCGGGTCGATGGCCTGCCGCGCCGCTCATTTCCCTGGTTGAAGCTCCCCGCAAGCTGTCGACTTCTGGAACCGTCGACGCTGGAGAAATCGAGCACGTTCGCGGACCTTCGCGTCGCCTGGAACCGCGACGGCCTGGGTCTGGCCGTCGAAGTGACAGGCAAGAAACTGCCGGTGTTCTACGACGTTCGCGACCCCTATCGATCGGACGGGCTGCGAGTCTGGATCGACACGCGGGACACGAAGGGCGTGCATCACGCGACCCGTTACTGCCAGCACTTTCTGGTGCTGCCGCTTGGCGGCGGGGATGATGGACGCGGCGCGCTGGTCGTGCCGACGCCTGTGGCCCGGGCTCGGGAGGACGCGAAACTGCCCGATCCAGACGACATCCTCGTCGGCTCTTCCGTTCGGAAGGACGGCTACCTGGTGGAATGCTGGTTGCCGGCCGCGACGCTCGCGGGTTTCGATCCGGCATCGCAGCCGCGGCTGGGCTTCCACGCGGTCGTGGAAGACTCCGAACTGGGCGCGCAGCACCTGACGGTTGGACTCCCGTTTCCGGTGCATGCGGATCCGAGCCTGTGGAGCACGCTGGATCTCCGGGATTGAAGCGGCGGGCCGCATCGACGGTGGTGCGTCAGAGGGCAGGCCGCGTTCCGGCAAACCAGCCCGCGCCCGCACGGCCCTTCTGCGCCCGCTATTTGCCGCGTTTCTTGTTGGCGGACGAGAACCGTTGCTTCTTCTGGCCGACGATGCCGGCGGATCGGCTGCCCTTTTTCGAGGGCTCGCCTTTGCCTTCAAACGCGCCGAGCCGCCGCTGAGGATCCTGATCGCTGGGGGGAGCGCCGGCCCGCGCGGCTTTCCGCGAGGCAGCCTTCAGCGCAGCCATCTGGCTGGCGTCGTCGAGGGTGGTCGGCGGTTTGATTCCATTGGCCTGGCGCGAGGCGGGACGACGAGCGGTCACGGGAAGCTCCGGAAACGCGAATGAGACGCGTCCCCGCGACGGCCGGGGGGACGTGAACTGTCTTCCACACAGTGGGAGCAACTCGCATGCCCGGCGCGACGAAACGGTGCGAGCCCGGAATCCCAGCACGGTCCGTCAACCTCACTCCCGCACGGCGATCGCGAGCCGCATCAGCTCGGCCATGTTTCGCGCGCCCAGCTTTTTCATCAGCCGGGCACGGTGGGCTTCGATCGTCTTGATGCTCAGGTCGAGCGCGCTGGCCATCTGCTTGTTCGATTTCCCTCCGGCCACCAGCCGCAGAACCTCCCATTCGCGGGCCGTGAGTTCCTTGATCTTGTCAGCCACGCGCTGCCGTTCGGTGACGTCCCTGAGAATCGCCAGCACGCTGTTGGAATCGTACGGGGCGATCCGCGCTTCGACATGCAGCGGCTGTTCGTTGATCAGGAGTTCGAACAACTGCGATTCCGGGAGGTTGGTCGCAAGCACCTCGCTGAAGGACTTGAGCAGCGCTGTGCGGTCGTCCGGCGAGACGACATCCTGCAGATCGCGTCCCACCAGGCGGACGGCCTGTTCGCTTTGAAAGTCGCCGCGGCCCCCTCGACAATCGAGAAACCGCCCGTCGACGGAGATCACGAAGATCAGGTCCGGGATCGCATCCAGCAACGCGCGATGCCGCCATTCCCGCTCCTGCAGCTCTCGTTCCGCCCGAGCCCGCGCCCGGATGTGATCCCACTCCCGCAGCGTCCTCCGCGCGACCCGCGGCAGCGACATCAGCGATTCCGCGGACTTCACCACATAGTCCAGCGCGCCGGACCTCAGGGCTTCCACCGCGATCCGTTCATCGCCGTGGCTGGTCATCACCACCAGCGGATACTTCAGACCGGGCTCGTCCAGCAGGTCCGTCCCACGGCCATCCGGAAGCACCAGGTCCGCGATGACCAGGTCCGGCGGGGAGTTCTGGATCTGTTTCCGGGCGGCTGCCATCGATTCCACGACGGTCAGCCGGTACGGATCGGCCGACTGCTCGAATGCCCGCTGCACGATCCGCGCATGCGGCGCCTCGTCCTCGATCAACAGGACGTTCGGGGCGGCGTCCTGATCGCGTGGTTCTGTGGGCGCATCCGACGACAGGAGCGGAAACAACAGCGTGACGGGGGCAATCATGGGGGCGGCTCCGTGACTGGCAACTGGATGCAGAACCTCGTCCCTGAATCGTGACTTGAACCTTCAATCCAGATCCTTCCGCCATGCGTGGCCACGATCCGACGGACGATCGCCAGGCCGATGCCGCTGCCCGAAGGTTGCGGGTGGATCTGAAAAAACAGCTCGAACACGCGGCCGCGGTCGGACTCGGGGATCCCCACGCCATTGTCCTCGATCACGACGACGGGTCCGCTGGCGCCCGCCTCGCAACTGACGACGATCGCCGGTTCCCTGTCCGCCGCGCGAAACTTGATCGCATTGTCCAGCAGGTTCTGGAACAGCTCCACGAGCTGCCGGCGGCGGCCGCGGACCCAGGGGAGCGGGCCCTTGACTTCGATGCGGGCCGTCTCGAATGCCGCAGCGCCGCTGACCATCCGGATCGCCTCCTGAACGATCTCCTCGAGCGGCTCCGGACGTCCCGCTCCCTGCCGGGCGATCGATGCCAGGTCCAGTCGTCCGATCCGCCCCAGCTCCAGCAGCTCGGAAACGAGTTCCCGCATCCGCACGGCGGCCGCGCGGATCTCCGCCAGGTCCTCCCGCGCCTTCTCCAGATTTCCCGCGGACAGGTCCTCGCCCAGAAACGTCGCGTTCGCGTCGATCGTCACCAGCGGCATCTTGAGGTCGTGCGCGGCCGCGATCGCCATCTGCCGCATCTGGTCTCCGCTGTGATGCAGGTCCCACATGCGGTTCTCGAGTTGCTCGCGGTCCTGAAACTGCGGCAGCCGTTCGCGGACCACCAGGATCACGTGGCCCCCGTCTCCGGCGTCGGCCATTTCGATTTCAAACAGCCGCGGGGCCTCTCCGGCGTCCGCAGAACGGCAACGAATGCACTGCGGTTCGCCCTGCTGACGGACGAGGTCAAGGGCCTCGAGCAGCGTGGCGCGGTCGTCGGCGTGCACACAGTCGGCGATGGTCGGCGGGTCGCCCGTGTTCCGGCCGGATGACAACAGCGCGGCCGCCCGTGAATTGATCGCCGCCAGCCGGCCATCATTGCCCGCCAGGCAGCAGGCGGAAGGCAGACGCTCGAAGAGCGCCCACCGCCAGGCGTGCAGGTCCGTCTCGCCCATCAGCGTTCGCTCCCGCAACATCGTTTCGCCCGCCGCCAGAGGTCTCGCAACGCCCCCGGACGCCCGGGCGGCGCATTGCGTTGGAGTCCGAGGTCTCCAGCCCGCTCGTCAGTCCGCGAGCGTCGCGACGCGGAACCAGAACCTCTCCAGGTCCGCAATCACATCAAAGAACTGATTCAAATCCACCGGCTTCACAATATACGCGTTGGAATGCGACCGATAGGCCTCGACCACGTCCGTTCCATCCGCGGACGTCGTCAGCACGACGACTGGAATGCTGACCAGGTCCGGGCTCTTCTTGATCTCCCGCAACACCGCGCGACCATCCATCCGCGGCATGTTCAGGTCCAGCAGGATCAGGTCGGGACGCGGCTGCGTCGCACTGGGCCGCTCCAGATAGGCCATGCACTCGACGCCATCGTGCACATGGTGCAGCACGGAAGGCAGCCGCAGCCGCGAAAACGCCTTGCGCGTCAGCTCCGCGTCTGAAGGACTGTCTTCCACGAGCAACACCTGAAACACTCGTTCGTCCGCTCCCAAGCTCATTAATTCGACTTTCCGTCCAGCGACTGGTTCCAATCCACGCCTTCGCGACGCTCCGCTCGGGAGCCTTCGACATCCACACCCGCCGCGCGGGGCGGCGAGCGCGGCGCCATCGCCATCGCTTCCACCCCCATGTTCACGGTGCGCCGGGGCATCAACTCGCCCAGCGAACCCCGCCGCGCGCCGCGACCGCGGGACGCTGGCTCCCCCTCCGCCTCGGCCGGCAGCACAAACCGGAACCGGCTCCCTGCATCCGCATCCCCCTCGACCCAGATCCGTCCGCCATGCCCTTCCACGATCCGCTTGCACAACGTCAACCCCAGCCCCGTCCCGGGGTACCGGTCCCGGGTGTGCAGGCGCTGGAAGATCATGAAGATCTGTTCGCGGGATTCGGCGGGGATGCCAATGCCGTTGTCCGCGACGCAGAACGACCACTCGTCGTCGAACCGCTCCGCCGCAATTGAAATTTCCAGCGGCCGGTCGCTGCGGTACTTGATCGCGTTGCCGACGAGATTTTGAAACAACTGGCGGAGCTGCGCGGCATCTCCGGGCAGCGTCGGCAGCGTCCCCACGCGAATCGACGCCCGGGATTCCTGGATCATCGCCGTCAGATCCTGCAGCGACTCGTGCACGACCGCGCCGACGTCGACCGTCGCAAACGGCTCGGAGGACCGCTGCATCCGCGCGTAAGACAGCAAGCCATTGATCAGCGTGTGCATCCGCAGCGTGCCGTCCACCGCTTTCCGCAGATAGTCCGCCGCCTCGCCGCCCAGCATGTGGCTGTGCTCCAGTTGCAGCAGCTGGCAGTACCCCGCCACGGCCCGCAGCGGCTCCTGCAGGTCGTGCGACGCCGCGTAGGCGATCTGTTCGAGGTCGCGATGGCTGCGCTCCAGATCCTCCGCCGATTGCTGCAGCCGCCGGGTGAAGTCCGCCAGGTCGGCCTCGTCCTGCCGTCGTTTCGTCACGTCCTGCACGGCGGCCACGACCGCCAGATCGTCGTTCATCTCGATCGGATTCAGCCCCACTTCCACCGGGAACTCGGTTCCGTCCCGGCGGCAGCCATACAGGTCCATCGTCAGCCCCATCGCCCGCGGACGCGGCGACTGGAAGAAGTTCGACATGTGCACGCGGTGCGCGGCGCGGAACCGCTCCGGAATCAGCACCTCCACCGGCTGACCGTGCAGCTCGGATCGCGGCCAGCCGAAGTACTCTTCCGCCTTTTCGTTCGACAGCACGATGCGGCCCCGCGCATCGACCAGCAGCATCGCCGTCGGCGCGTACTCGATGACCGCCTGAAACCGCTGCTCGCTGCTGCGGATCGCCCGCTCCGCCGCCTTTCGCGACGTGATGTTTCGGAGCGCGCAGCCCGCCAGGCCCGACGCCTCGTCGCCCTCGGCCAGCTGCAGACCGTCCAGCAGCACGTCCAGCCGGTTGCCGCCGCCCCCCAGCAGCGTCAGCTCGACATCATGCACGCTGCCATTGGCGGCCAGTCGGTCCAGCGCCTCGCGGATCGCCCCGCCGCAGCCGGGGTCGCAGAGTTCCGGCAGCCGCCGTCCGACGATCGCCTCGCGCGGCAGCTCCAGCGCATCGGTGAGAGTCCTGTTGCACATCACAATCCGACCATCGGCCGGATCGACCGTCAGATAACAGGCCGGTGAGTTCTCATACAATTCCCGGTACTGTCCCTCCAACCGCTTCCGCTCCTCGACCTCGGTCCGCAACTGGTGATTCAGCGTGGCCAGGCCGGGCAGCGCGAGCGCCTGCGGAAGAACTTTGATCAGCGCCGCCACCGTGCCCCAGGAGGCGATCGCCGTCACCACTTTCACGAAGCCCGACAGCCGATACCGCGGCTGCCAGAACATCGTCGCGTCAATCAGATGCCCGATTCCACAGGCGATGATGAATACGCCGAACGCCCAGAACAACGGGCTGAACGGAACATCCCGCCGCCGGCGCATGAATCCGATCAGGACCGCCGGGATCGCGACGTAAGCGCCGAAGATCGCGAGGTCGGAGACAATATGCAGCCAGCCATGCGCAGTCGACCATGCGCCGCATTTCCACCGGGGCATAAAGCCCGATGAATCAAACAGCTTCGGGAGAGAATCGAGAATTGGCGTGTCCTCCGGGACATTACAGCGGCCCTCCGTCGACTGTTCTCCCTTCCCACGGCTCGTGCGGTCAATTCTTGGAGAAACGTCACTGCTGACTGACCGTCATTCTGGTTGGCCCGTCCCCGCGACACACCCCCCTGGTCTGGCATTCACAGTTGATTAGGGTTTTCCCTGATTGCGTTTGGTCCAGCCTCTGGTCTTCGCATCCGCCGAGAGCCCGTCAAGGGCGCGGGATGCCATCAGGGCCATCCGTCGCCGTCGATCTCACCGCGCGCTGGATTCGCGGGCTTCTGTCGGTCATGCTGAACCTGTCACTGTGGTCGTCCCAGCGACGATTCAGGTCTGAGTCTCAGTCTCAGCAAACGCTCACTGACTCCGGGAACTTCGCGCGATGAATCTCGCCTCTGGGTGCACTGTCGTTCGCAATGGACAGCTCGTGATCGGCAACGGGCTGCCAGCCATTCCGGAAGCCGTCCTCGTGCTGCAGGACGGTCGCATCGCGTACGCCGGTCCCGCCGCCGCCGCCCCCGCGACTCCGCCCGACGCGCGCACCATCGACGCCCGCGGCGGCACGATCATGCCCGGGCTGGTCGAAGCCCATTTCCACCCCACGTACTTCAACGTCGCCGCCCTCGAAGACCTCGACATCAAGTACCCCGTCGAATACGTCACGCTCCTCGCGGCCACCAACGCCAAGCTGGCCCTCGAATGCGGCTACACCGCGGCGCGCAGCGGCGGCAGCCTGTTCAACATCGACGTCTGGCTGAAGAAGGCCATCGAGAAGGACCTCGTCCCCGGACCGCGGCTGGCCGCCAGCGGACGCGAGATCTGCGGCGTCGGCGGGCTGATGGACTGGAATCCCGACTTCCGCAAGATCGGCATGGAAGGGCTCGTCCTGCTGATCAACGGTCCGGACGAAGCCCGCGCCGCCGTCCGCAAGCTCGTCAAGGATGGCGTCGAGTGGGTCAAGACCTACCCCACCGGAGATGCCGCCGCGCCGGACGTCAACGACCACCACACGCTGTGCATGACGTACGACGAGATGCACGCCGTCGTCGCCACGGCCCACAACCACGGCATGAAGGTCACCGGCCACTGCCGCGCCACCGAGGGCATCCGCAATGCGCTCAAAGCTGGCTACGACACGCTCGAACACGGCACGTTCGTCGACGACGAATGCCTCGACATGATCATCGAACGCAACGTCCCCGTCGTCCCTGCGCTGTACTTCGAACTGGCCAGCATCGAGCAGGGGCCCGCCATCGGCATGGGCCAGAAAGTCGTCGACGGACACAAGGAGACGCTCGAAGGTGGCGCGGAAAGCGCCCGCCGCATCCTCAAGGCCGGCGGACGACTCGGCATGGGGGGCGACTACGGCTTCGCGTGGAACCCGCACGGCGACTACGCGAAGGAACTCGAGTTCTTCGTGAATTACGTCGGCTTCTCGCCTCTCGAGACGATCACCTGCGCCACCCAGACCGGCGCGGAGATCATGGGCCGCGGCGATGAATTCGGAACGCTCGAACCGGGCAAGCTCGGAGACGTGCTGATCGTCGACGGCGACGTGCTGGCCGACATCAGTCTGCTGCAGCAGCGGTCGAAGTTCATCGCGGTGATTCAGGGGGGCGTGGTGAAAGCCGGCCAGATGTCTCAGCCATCGGAGCTTCCACGCTGACCCTCCGCGCCTTCGAGGCCTTCCATGACTGCGATTGCGATTGGACTCGTGGCGACGCTTCTCGCGGGGGCCGGTTGGCGATGGGGCTTGCGAGACCGGAACTGGCTCGAATGCGGGATCGTCGCCGCCGTCGCAGGCGCGCTGGCGGCAACGATCGCGGAGTTCGCAGTTCGCTGCCTGCAAGCGATCCGCCAGTCCTCGAGCCCCTGAACGCGGCCACGAGGACATGGTCAGCCCGATTGCCGCCCTTCCGCCGCGCCGGTCCGCGATCCCGCCAGCACGGTCGAACAAGCCGACCATGGCGACGATTTGCGGGCACGGTCGGACAAGCCGGCCGTGGCGCCCGGCCCGCGCGGCGCCGTTCCGGCAGGACGACCGGTCAGCGGGCGACAATTGCAGCGAATCGCCCATCGCCCACGCCCGGGAACGCACCTATACTTTCGCAGCACACGTTTGCTGCTCGCGAGTCGCGCGGGGCGTCGCCCGTCGCCGCTGACGAGCGGCCTCCTCCGTGTGCGAAGGAGGCATCACCATGGCAATCCACGAATTTGTCGAGCCGCTTGGCCCGCGAATCCTGATACGCAAAGACGAAAGCCGGCAGAAAACCCGTGGGGGAATCGTGCTGCCGGACAAGGCCGAGATTCCGACCATCACCGGCCGGGTGGTGGACGTCAGCGCTGAGGTGGCGAACCTGGAGGACTTCCCCGTGCGGAAGTACGACAAGGTTCTGTTCCACCCCAAGCACGCCATTCCAGTCGACCTCGAATCGGACAACGTGCTGTACGTGGTGCCGATGGAGGACGTGGTGGCGGTGTTCCGCCGGGCTCCGGCGCGGCGCGGCAAGGGAGCCCGGGGGGTGGGCGAGGACGTCCAGGAACTGCCGGAATCGGACGACTCTGCCGATTGAACGCCCGGCCGCCGGGTCGATGTTGACGCAGTCCGCGGGAATGGCGAGAACGCCCCTCCCGCGGGCTTTTTCCTTTGAATGCTGCTCCCCCGCGGGCTCACACTGAAGGCGAATTGGAATGGCGAATCTGGCTGCGTTCGAACTGCCGTTGCGGTCCGACGTGATTTCTGGAGCGGTGGCGATGTCGACGGGCGAAGGCGAGGCGCTGGACATCAGCATTCGGCCGGCGCGATTCGATGACCTGGACGGGATCGAGGATCTGATCGAACCCTTCGTGGAAGGGGGCAAGCTGCTGCCGCGGACCTGGGACGAGTTGCAGAACCTGGTGCCGACGGGGTTCGTGGCCGAGCATGACGGGCGGATCATCGGTTTCGCGGCGCTGGAGATTTACTCGCGCAAGATGGCCGAAGTGCGCAGCCTGTGCGTCGCGGACGGCTACCAGGGGCAGGGCGTGGGCAAACGGCTGGTGCGGGCCTGCGTCGACTTCGCGACCGACCGCCGCGTGTTCGAGGTGATGGTGGTGACGTCATCCGAGGAGTTCTTCCGTTCCTGCGGGTTCGATTTCACGCTGCCGGGCGAGAAGAAGGCGTTGTTTCTGCAGACGCGGACGGACCCGTAAGGGGCGTTCGCCAGGGGCAGGCGCGCTTTGTTCCGCGAGGCTCGCGCAGCGCGGTGCGCAACTCCGCCGGGTCCAGTGAGGGACCACTGCGGCGGAGGGAACATGGAGATCAGCGCAGCCTGGGAATTTCTGCCCCGGACTCCGACCGTGCGGGCGGCGGAGGTCATGGATCACTTCGGGATCGGACTGTCGCAGGACCGCCTGGTCCTCGCGGATCGGCTGGAGCTGCCCATCCGGCCGGGGCACGTCGTGCTGTTCAGCGGACCCTCCGGCTCGGGCAAGTCGACGCTGCTGCGGGAGACGGCCGCTCGGCTGAGCGCTGCGGGAACCAGCGGCGAAGGGCCCGCGAACGTTCTGACGCTCGACGATCTGTCGCTGCCCGATCAGTTGCTGATCGACGCGCTGCCCGGAACGGCCGCCGAGGCGATGCAGCTGCTGTCGCAATGCGGGCTGGCCGAGCCGCGACTGATGCTCCGCACGCCGGCCGAATTGAGCGACGGCCAGCGGTTCCGGTTCCGCGTGGCGCTGGCTGTTGCACAGCGGCCGGCGTGGGTGCTGGCCGACGAATTCACGGCGACGCTCGACCGGACGCTGGCGAAGGTCCTGTCCTTCAACGTCCGGCGGCTGGCGGACCGGACGGGAATCGGTTTTCTGGCGGCGACGACCCACGAGGATGTGGCCGACGACCTGCAGCCCGACCTGCATGTCCGCTGCGAACTCGACCGGCCGGTGACGGTCGGGACGCGCGGCGCGGAGTCGCCCGACGCGGCTCCTCCGGAAGCGAACCGCGGGCCGCAAAAAAAAAGACGCGGGACATCAGCTTCGCGGGGGATCTGTGGATCAGCGCCGCGACCCGAGCCGACTGGCCGTACTTCGCTCGGTGGCATTACCGCAGCCACCATGTCGGGTTGAAGCGGTTCGCGACGCTATTGTGGCGGGGCGCGGAGCCGATCGGGATCTGCCTGTTCGTGTCGCCGCCGCGTTCGCTGTCGGGGCGGAATCGGTTTTTCGGACGGTCGGGCCGCTGGAGCCGGCTGTCGATGAAGATGCTGAACCGCTCGCTGGTGATGCTGTCGCGCGTGGTGCTGCATCCGACGTATCGCGGGGCGGGAATCGCCGCGGCGTTTGTCCGGCGCTCGTGCGAGCTGTGTCCCTTTCGCTGGATTGAAACCCTGGCAGGGATGGGCCGGATCAATCCGTTTTTTGAGCGGGCGGGGTTCGTCCGGGTGGGGACCGCGGACGGTCCGGCGGCGGACGAGCGATCGCGACGACAACACTCAAGGATCTTCGGAGGTCGCACGAGGAATGGCCGACGCGGACTCGTCTCGCGGGAAACGTTCGAGAAAAGCCGCCACTCGCGGCCGGTCTACTACGTCTTCGACAACCGGAGGACGCAAACGCGGCCGGGCGGCGCCGGTCACGACCCGCAGCCCTGCCCGGCACGAGACACGCGCGACGGCGCCGACTGACTCGATCGACCCGTGGTCGTCAGGAACGGGCGCAGAGGCCGTGGCGGATCCGCCCGGCCCGCTGACACGGAGGCAGCAGAACGCGTTCCTGAAGCTCGCTGCTCTGGGGGGCTCGCCGGCGGCGGTCTGCCAGAAGCTGGGACTTGAGCTGGAGCAGGTGAGCAGGACGCTGGCGGCGGATTCGGAGTTTCGTCGGCGGACGGAGGATGTCCGTCGCACCCAGTACGAGAACGTCCGGGCGGCGCTGTACCGCTCGGCCATGGAGGGGAACGTGAGCGCACAGACGCTGTTCATAAGACTCGAACAGGCGGCGCCGGAAGCGGCGGCTGATACAGGCCCTGCGGGCGACGACCTGGAGAATCTCTCCGACGCCGAGTTGCTGTCGCTGTTCGAGCGGCTCTCGGTTCTGAAGACGGAGGCCGAGCAGTTGACGGCGTCGGTCGATGCGCATCGGGCGTGAACTCTCGTCCGTTCGCGAGGAACTGCTGGCCCGCATCCGGCGGCGGCTTCCCGAGGCCCGACTGCGGCTGCTGGACAGCCCGGACATGTTCCGGCAGGGCGTGTTGCTGGAGCCTCGGCAAGGTCGTCCGGCGGCCGACCGGCTGCAGCCCTGGCAGCGGCGGGACTTCGCCGTGCTGGACCCGGCATGGAGGGCACTGGCCGGCCGGGCGTCTCCGAACGCGGTCGTTCCTCTCATCCGCCGCGCCTATTTCGAGCGGCCGCGCGGGCATTCCAAGACGACCGACACGGCGCTGCAACTGGCCTGGGTTCTGCTCGCCGCGCGGCATTCGGTGCACGGCCTGGCCGCGGCCGCCGATCGCGATCAGGCAGGATTCCTGAAGCAGGCCATCGAACGAATCGTCGTCGCCAGCGCGCCGCTGCTCGAGGACCTCGAAATCCTCGACCAGCAGGTGCGGCATCGCGGCACCGGCAGCCAGCTCAAGGTCATTTCCTCCGATGTTCGCAGCTCGTGGGGGGAACTGCCGGACTTTGTCGTCTGCGACGAACTGTGTCACTGGCGGACGTCCGGACTGTGGGAATCGCTGCTGTCGTCCGCGGCGAAGCGGCCGGAGTGCGTGCTGCTGGTGCTGAGCAACGCGGGCACGGGGCGGGGCTGGCAGTGGGACGTCCGGGAGGCGGCGCGAACGGATCCGGCCTGGCACTTCTCGTCGCTGTCCGGCCCCCAGGCGCCGTGGATCACCGCGGAGGCGCTTGACGAACAGCGGCGACTGCTGCCGCCCGGCGTGTTCGCGCGACTGTGGCTGAACGAGTGGCAGCATTCCGACGGCGAGTTCGTGACGCTTGACGAGGCCCGGGCCTGCTGCGATCCGCAACTGGCTGTCCGCGAATCCGGGGCGGCCGGACAGCGGCCCGTGGCGGCGATCGACTACGCGGAGAAGCGCGACCTGACGGTGGGCTGCGTTTGTCGCCTGGAGCAGGGCGTCGTGATTGTCGACCGGATGGATGTGGTCCGTCCGGCGCCCGACCGTGCGACGCCCGTGCAGTGGGTCGAGGACTGGATGCGCGACATGGCCGCCAGGTTCCCCGGCATCCGGTTCGTCATTGACGAGTATCAGCTCGCTGGAACGGCCCAGCGGCTGGGCGGTCAGCATGACGTCCAGCGGTTTGCGTTCTCGGCCGGTCGGGGAAACTGCGAACTGGCGTCCGTGCTGCGGCAACTGATTCTGTCGCGCCGCGTCCGCTGGCCGCCAGGGTGCGGGACGATACCCGGCGAGGAGGGGCGCGTGCCGCCGGACGACCTGGAAGCGGAACTGGCGAGTCTGATTGTGCGGGAGCAGGCGGGCCGCTTCCGGTTCTTGAATCGCGGCGATGGCCGGCATCACGACGACCGGTCGTTCGCGCTGGGCGTCGCCTGTCTGGAGCTGTTGAAGTCGGACGGGGACGCGCCGCGGTTTGAGATCACGCCCCCGGCGGATGCGTGGGCCGGCTGGGGCGGGTGATGGCGAGTCGGTCGGCCGGCATCGACTTCAGTGACGTGTGGCGGGGGCCGGACGGGCGGCAGGCCATCGGGTTGGGGCCGGGGCAATCGATGGCAATTCACCATTCCGCGATGACCATTGAGCAATTCGCCGCGTGATCAACCGATCGTCCGCTTCAGATTCTCCAGCAGCGCCACGGCCTGGCCGATGTCCGCCTTCTGACGCGCGCGGTCGTGCGCGATCTCGCGCTCGATCGTCAGCGGACCTTCATAACCGAATGACTTCAGCACGCGCAGATACAGCTCAATGTTCACATCCCCGTCGCCCAGCGCGACCTCCGTCCCCCAGGACTCGCCGCGCTGCCGCTCGGGGGCCCACTTCGCATCCTTGCAGTGGACGCTCTTCACGTGGCGTCCCACTTTCATCAGCGCTTCGATGGGGTTGCCCGTGCCGTACAGGATCATGTTGGCCGGATCGAAATTGATCGCCAGATTCTGACGGTCGACATCGTGGATGAACTCCAGCAAGTGGTCGGCCGTTTCCTGACCCGTCTCGAGGTGCAGCCGCTGACCATTCTTCGCGACGTGGTCCAGCAGGTCGCGGGTCGCGTCGATCAGGCTCTTGTAGGCTGCGCTGGTCCGGTCGGCGGGGACGAAGCCGATGTGCAGGCCAACCGTGTCGCAGCCGAGCAGCTTCGCGAAATCGGAGATCTCCTTCATTTCGCGAATGCGTTCCGCGCGGGTCGCTTCGGGGACCAGCCCGACGGTGCGAGCCGTCGTCTCGATGTCCGCGTAGCTTTCCCCTTCGAAGCCGCCGAACACGCAGGTGACGGTGACGCCCGCCTTGCGGCAGCGGTCGATAAACGCGCGGGCCGCCTCGGGCGTGCGGGTCTTCTCATGCGGAGCATGCACCTGCACCGTGGGAATGCCGAGTTCCTCGACGACGTCGAGATGCACTCCCAGACCGGCGTCGATGGACGTGAAGACTCCGATGGGCCACTTGGACATGCTGGTGCGATGGGCTGAGGGTGGTGGAACGCGGCGGGGCCGAAACCGGCCTGTGATTATGCAGCCGGGAAGCGGCGTCTGAAAGCGTTCTGGAGTGGCGGTGCATGGCCGCGGCTGGTTCAATACAGGGGAAACGTCGATGGGGGGCCACGATGTCGGAGCAGAGGACAACAGCGCTGGCGCTTTCGGCCGTGATGCTGGCGGGCGCGGCGTGGGTCGGAGCGGGGGCGGCGCTTGAGGCCGCGCCGCCCGGCGTCCGCAGCGCCATGCGAAACGCCGTCCGCAAGGCGATTCGCCAGGACCAGACGCGCGTCAACCAGCAGCGCAAGCAGTTCGAGAAGGCCGCTGAGGACCTCCAGGAGCGGCAGGTTGAACTGGCGGAGGCGCAGGCGGCCGTCGAGTCGGCGAAAGCGGAGCTCCGCGCGGCCGCGAAAGCCAGGCAGGCCGCCATCGAACGCGAAACGGCGCGTCTCCAGAAATCGTTGAAGATGGATCAGGCGCTCGCGGATCAGCAGCGAATCCGCGGCCTGTACGATGAAGTCTCGCAGCCAATCCTCGCCCAGCTTCGAGAAAGCCCGGAGCACATCGAAGCCCAGGGCCGCGCCGACGCGGCCGCCGCGCGGCTGCGGGAGCCATCCGACTCGCGAACTCCCGACGACAGGGGAGCGGACGTGTCCGAGGCGCAGCGGACCGCCGCGATCGTCGCCGAGCTGGAACGGAAGGCGCTCGAGGCCGACGCCACGGTGCGCGTCGCGCGACAGACTCTGAACGCCGCGAGCGGGCGGGTCTCGCAACTGCGGCGGGACATTCGCAGCCGCGTCGACGAACAGCCCTCCGTGCAGGCGGCTTCCCGAAGAGTGGCAGAGGCCCGCAGCGCGATCGAGGCCGCCGAAACGCAGGTCGCGGCGATCGCGACGGGGCGAACAACGACAAACGCCTCGAAGTGATCGTGAGGATCGCTTCGAGGCGTTCGCGAATCGGATCGGACGTTCCGCCGGGGGCGGTCAGCGGGCCGCGTCTGCCGAGATGTCGTAGATCAGGATCGCGTTGTGCTCGCGGAGGAACAGCCGTCCGTTGCTGATCACCGGATGCGCCCAGCTCGGACGGTCGCCGCTGCCGGGGGGCGTGAACGTCGAGACGACCTCGTAGGCCTGCGGATTGGCTTTGACGAGCGCGACGAGGCCGTCAGCCCAGCGAATGTACAGATGCCCGTCGGCCGCTGCGATGGCCGCCGAACCGGACCCCGGACCCCGCTCGTTCCAGGCGATCTCGCCCGTCAGCAGGTCGGCGCAGAACGGACGGCCTTTGTCGTCCGAGTCGCCATACAGGTGATCGCCGACGAGGACCACGCCGCCGTGCTTGTTGGCGAGCCGCTGCTGCAGCCCGTAGATCTCGTCGATCGTCACGCTGCCGCCCGAGGCGATCTGCCGCAGGAGCGCTCCGCCGCGGCCATAGCCGGCGGTGAAGAACACGAGGTCGTCCCGAACGATGGGCGTGGGAATGACGGCCGTCGTCGAGTCGATCTCGTAGCTCCACATCAGCTCGCCGTCGTCGGCACGAACGCCGAGCGCTCCGCTGCCGGTCGTCTGCACATACACCCGGACGCCGCCGACTTCCGAGATGACGATCGAGGAATGTCCCGCGCCGCGGTCTCCTTCGCGGGACGCCGTCCAGACGACCTCCCCAGTGCCCCGATTCAGCGCGACCATTGTGTTCGTCGGCGCGCCGGGCGTCACGATCACCCGGTCGCCGTCGACCAACGGCGATTCGCTGTAGCCCCAGCCGTCGGCCTTGGTCCCCCGAAACTCGCGCTGGAGGTCTTTCTTCCACTGCTCCTTGCCGTCCGCGACGGCGCAGCAGTGCAGCACGCCCTGGGGCGTGATGACGTAGACGTTGTCCTCGGCGACGGTCGGCGTGCTGCGGGAACTCTGCCAGCCGGGGTTGCCTTCGTTCCAGGCCGGGCCGGTCTTCGTCATCCACAGCGGCTGGCCCGTCTCCTGGTCGAAGCAGACGAGGTATTCATCGCGATCGGGGGCGATCGACAGCCCGTCGCCCAGCGTGTAGATGCGGCCGTCGACGACGGCCAGACTCGAATACCCGCGGCCGGAGCCGGGGATCGAGCGGAGGAGTTTCGGACCCTCTTCGGGCCAGGCGGTCAGCAGGCCGGTTTCGGTGGAGACCGCCGTGCGGTGCGGTCCGCGGAACGTCGGCCAGTTGTGTTCGGGCGCGGCGCCGCGGGCGGAGGCGGCGGCGAAGCAGGCCACCAGCGGCAGCAAGCGGGTCAGACGCGTCACAGGCATAGTCCGTCTCTCCAGTTCAAAAAAAACGCGGCGCGAGGGGAATCGCGCCGCGCGGGGGCTGCGGCCTTTCACGGAATCGTAGTCGCCAGTGGCGGGCACTCCAAGCCGCGCCCGGCGCGGCGGTCGGTTCAGACTTCGATGGTCGGGACGATAAAGGGCGCCCGGTACTGCCGCGTGGTCCGCGAGCTGGCCTCGGCGTTGCCGGGGAACGTCTCGCTGGCGGGGTCCATCGACAGAGCGGCCCCCTGCGTCAGGACCGGCTCATCGACCGGCACGTCGTTCGCGCGGAGATGGGCGACCATCCGGTCGAACGACTCGGCCAGCAGCGGCATGGCGGACAGCGTGTCGCTGATCTCCCGGGCCGTGGCCTTCTGCCCCATCTGGTAGGAGATGTTGCCGGTGTGGCAGAGGGCGCTCGACAGATGGCCGTCGAGGATGTCCGCGTTCAGGTCCGCATGGTTCCGGCTGCGGCAGGCCTTCAGGAAATTGGCGTAGTGATCGCCGCCGCCGGACCAGCGTTTGATCTGCTCGCCGTCGTTCGAGTAGGCGATCGCGGCCGAATAGCTGGGAATGACGACGTAACCCTGCTCGCACTGGACGATGACGCCCACCTGCGATCCGCGGAACGCATCCATGTTGTCGCCCCAGCCGCGCTGCTGGAACTCCTTCGCCTTCGGCAGTCCGCGGACCTCGAAGATCAGCGGGGCCTTGTCATAGGCGTGCATGACGATCTGAGTGTTGGGCGTATCGCCCGCGTCTTCGTAGCCCAGGCGGCCGCCGAAACTGACGACCCGCGGCGACAGGGCCGCTTCGCCCAGGAACCAGCGGGCGATGTCCATCTGGTGGATGCCCTGATTCCCGAGATCGCCGTTGCCGGTGTTGAAGTCCCAGTGCCAGTCGTAGTGCAGCTTGGGCCGATACAGCGGGACCATGGCGGCCGGGCCGCACCACAGGTCGTAGTCGATCTCGTCCGGGATCTTCAGCGGCTCGTTGAGCCGGCCGATGCCGGGACGCGGCTTGTAGCAGGTGCCAATGGCGTACTGGATCGCGCCAAGATGGCCTTCCTGCACCCAGCCCGCCGCTTCGTGCAGGCTCTGGCTGGAACGGCTCTGCGTGCCGCACTGGCAGATGCGTCCCAGCGAGCGGGCGGCGTTGACGCACTGCCGGCCCTCCCACACGTTGTGGGACACGGGCTTCTCGACGTACACGTCCTTGCCGGCCTGCATGGCCCAGATCGATGCCAGCGAATGCCAGTGGTTCGGCGTGGCGGTCGAGATCGCGTGCACGGCGGGATCGTCGAAGACGGCCCGCATGTCCTTCACGAACTGCGGCTGCTTGCCGGTGCGGCCTTCGATTTCCCGCTGCCGGTTGCGGCCGATCTTTTCATCGGCGTCGCAGATGTACAGCAGCTCGACGTCGTCGCGGCCGATGAAGTTGCTGATGTGGTCGCCGCCGCGGCCGCCGATGCCGATGCAGGCCACTCCGATCTTCTCGTTGGGACTCTTGCTCTGAGGTTCCTCTTCCGCGACCACCCATTCGGTCCGGGACAACGAAGACGCCGCGGCGGCGGAAAACGCGGCGTGCTGCAGGAAGCGCCTGCGGTTGTAGGTCATCGGACTCCCCCTCGAAGGATCAGGTCGGATGCGGCGAGTTCTGGCCGAAGAACCGCGATCGTACGACCCTCAGGCGGGGGGGTCAAATACCAGCGCCGCGCGCGAGGCCGGCCGCGCCAGAGACATCGCTCCGGAACGGCCGCGCCGATTCGCATCGTTTGGACGTCAGCGACTCACTGCAGAGTCGTCTTGAACGCCATCGTCAGATCCAGTTCGGACGGCAGCTCCATCCCGTTCAGCTCCAGGGTCAACGCGCCGACGATCTGCACCATCGTGTCGGTTGCGCGAAGCGCGCCGATCGCCGGATCGTACGTCAGCGTCCCCTTGGACTCCTTGATCTTCAGATCGGATTTTTTCAGCGAAAGCGGCTGGGTGGCATTGGGCTCCATCGTGAGCCTGACGGACTCCGTCTCAACGCTGATCTTGTGCATGGGCTTGCCGTTCTCGGTGGCGGGCCCCTGATAGGTGTATTTCTGCTCAAAGTACATCATCTGCCCGGCGCCGAGGTTGATCTCCTCCATCCGCGTCCATGAATCGCCAGGATTGACGAGCTTGCCTGGAAGCTGGTCGACTATCTGGTTCCAGGCCTTCTTCTGCATCTCCGGATCGATTTCGCTCTTGAACGCGTCCGGAATGTTCGCGAACGCCCCATCCGGCCAGTGGACCTCTTTCGCGTGCCCGTCGGGCGTGAGCACGGTCGTCATCTCCGACTTCACAAGCTGCTTCAGCAGGTCGCTGAGCGACTGCAACATGGGGACTGCGACGGGAGCGTCGGGGTTGCCGGAATCGAAGCTGTAGTTCAACCCGCCCGGCAGCGACAGGTTCATGGACATCGTGTCGAAGGAGCGGACGGATTCCAGCGCGCCGCCCGCTTCACGGATCGACTCCTTCTGGACGATGAACTGCGTCACATGCGTTTCGATCGGCATGCCGGCCAGCGTCAGCGTCTGCTTGATTTCCGTCTCCACCTGAGTTCGGGATTCCGTCCCCGGCTGAGGCGCCTTGAACGCCAGTTCCGCCTGGCCAAACGACTGCGAGACCCACGCCAGTCCGATGGCGAACGCCAGTACGACTTTTCGCATGACAGCACCGTGAGAGGAGTTCCACTGGGAAGGGAGGCGGCCCGAAATGGCGAGCCCACGTCGAACAGCAACGCCGGCCGGGCGTGCGCGGATCAGAAAAAATCCTCACGCGGAAAGTTTACCCGCGAGTGCGAGCGGAGTCGTCGCCGCGGGGCGTGGCCCTTCCCCTCGCATGCAGCGCCGTTGATGCGTCGCCGGACAGAAGTCGGCGACCGCCGGACGAAGGCGATTCACCGCTGGTAGATCGGCAGACAGCCTTTGGCGAGCTGCAGGATCGTCGTGTTGATCGCCGACACGTACACCGGGCCGATCGTACTGTCCTGCCAGCCGCCGGCGGTGGACTGGGTCCGCATCAGCTCAGCGGAGATTTCCTTGAAGTACTTCTCCCAGTCCTTCTCGAGGCGGTACATGACCTGCGAGTAGTAGTAATGCGTGTAGTGCCAATGGCCGAAGTGCTGGGCCTGGGCGATGCCCCCCGCGCCGGGCCAGACGTTCGTCCGGCAGTAGGACATCAGCCGGTCGACGTGGTCCCCCTGGTATTCGCCGGCGTTGAACAGCGCCGCCAGCGCCGCGGCCGTGATGGGCGGGCGCGGTCCGCCGCCGCGGATGCTGTACTGCACGCCCCCCTCGGGCGTGGTGCAGTCCTGAATGTATTTCTTGGCCCGGTCGATGATCTCGCGGGGCACGACGATGCCGGCGTTGCGGCAGGCGCGGAGCCCCTGCACCTGCGTGATGCACGTCGAGCCCTCATCGAAGTCCTGCTGCTCTTTCGCCGAGACATAGCCCCAGCCGCCGCGGCTGGTCTGCGCCTCGGCGCTGAACCGCACCGCTTTCTCGAGCTTGTCCTGCAGGCGTCGACGGCGGTCGAGGTCCTCCTCTTCCCCGAACACCTGGGACAGAAACAGCATCGAGAAGCCGTGGCCGTAGGTGTAGTGGTAGTCGTCGGGGTAGCCGATCAGACCGCTGGGCTGGCAGGCGTCGAGCAGGAAGTCGACGGCCAGGCTGATGTCCTCGGCGTATTTGCCGCGGGTCGTCGTCGAGCCTTCGCAGAGGAGCGCGGTGCCGGCCAGGGCCGTCATGGCGGCACGGTAGGTTCCCTGATTGGCTTCCCAGTAGCCCTGCCGCTTGCGTTCGCGGGACAGGTACTGCAGCGCCCGGTCCGTCGCGGCCTGGACCTTGGGGTCCTTCGTCACATTGGCCCCCCACGAATGCCGACCCGTCACAGCCAGCACGCCGGCCCCCATCAGCCGGCCGAGACAGGCCCGCCGGCCCATGGGCGGCATCGTGTTTCCTTCCAGGGCGTGCTGCATCAGGAACCTCATCCGTGCGGGATTTCGAACGGCACCGCCGGAGGGCGCGCGGCGCGTCGCTTTCGACAGTATACGCACAGGGCGCGGCCCAGTTCAGACCAATCGCCCGTCCCCGGCCCGGTTCCCGCCTGCGATTCGCCTCACAACGACGGCGTCCTCACGTTACGCGGTCGGCAGTTCCGGCGCGGAGGCGCGACGGAGCCGATCGTTGATCGCCCGCCCCAGCCCCTCGTCCGGGAAGTCGCAGCCGACGATCACATCCAGCCCCGCGGCGTCGAGCGCGCGCATCGCGGCGAACAGTCCGGCCGCCGCTTCCGCCAGATCCCCACGCGGCGACAGGATCGCCCGGGCCTGAAAATCGATGCCCGCCGGCGGCTCGCGGAACGCCAGAACGCCCGCCCGCTGGCCGGCCGGGATTCGCAGCGATGGCGTCCACCGCACGATCCGTGTGGTCGGGGCATAGTGCCGTTCGAGCATTCCCGGCGCCGGCGCGCCCGTCCCCGCCGCGATGCGCGTCTCCACCTCGAGCGGACCGATCTCCGCCTCCAGGTCCTCCTGCGGGACTCCGCCGGGGCGCAGCAGCCGCGCGCGTGATCCGGTGACGTCGAGCACCGTCGATTCGACGCCGACCCGGCAGGGTCCGCCATCCAGAATCAGGTCGATCCGGTCCTCCAACTGCTCGGCGACATGTTCGGCCCGAGTGGGGCTGATGCAGCCGAACCGATTGGCGCTCGGCGCCGCCAGCGGCCGGCCGCAGCGCGCGATCAACTCCCGGGCCAGCGGATGATCCGGAAGCCGCACACCCACAGTATCAAGGCCGGCCGTGACCAGGTCCGGAACCTCGGGACGTTTGCGCAGCACCAGCGTCAGCGGTCCGGGCCAGAACCGGCCGATCAGCCGCCGGGCCACATCAGGACAATCCGCGGCGATCCGCGCCAGCCCCTGCTCGTCCGCGATGTGCACGATCAGCGGATCGAAATGCGGGCGCCCTTTGGCCTCGAAGATCCGCGCCACGGCCTGCGCGTTCAGCGCGTCGGCGCCCAGCCCGTAAACAGTCTCGGTTGGAAAGGCGACCAGGCCGCCGCGGCGGAGTGTGGCCGCGGCCAGGTCGAGGTCCTGCGTGATTTCAGAGGCGGGGCTCAATCGAACAACACGCTGACAGACTCGTTGCGGTGAATCCTGCGGATCGCCTCGCCCAGCATCGGCGCGATGCTGACCGTGCGGAGCCGGGGCAGCCCCTGCGCCTGCTCCATGGGCAGGGAATTCGTGACGACGACCTCGCGGATGTCGGCGCCCGCCAGCCGCGGGATGGCCGGTCCGCAGAACACGCCATGCGTCGCCCCGACGTAGATGTCGCGGGCGCCGAACCGGCGGCAGGTTTCGACGGCGCCGACGATTGACCCGCCCGTGCTGATCAAGTCGTCGAACACGATGGCCGTGCGGCCTTCGAGGGGGGCGCCGATGAGGTTGGCCTGGCGGGTGACGGTGGCGCTGTCGCGGCGCTTGTCGACGATGGCCAGATGGGCGCCGAGCCGCTCGACGTGCTGCATCGCGCGTTTGATGCTGCCCTCATCGGGGCTGACGACGACGACGTCCTCGAGGGGCAGGGCCAGGGAGCGGAAGTATTCGTCGAGGATCGGCGCGCCGTACAGGTGGTCCACGGGAAGGTCGAAGAAGCCCTGGATCTGCGCGGCGTGCAGGTCCATGGTCAGGACCCGGTCGGTGCCCGCCTCGGTAAGCAGGTTGGCGACGAGCTTGGAGGTGATCGGCACGCGTCCCGCGTCCTTGCGGTCCTGCCGCGCGTAACCGAAATACGGGATCACCGTGGTGATCCGCTCGGCGCTCGCGCGCTTGCAGGTGTCGATCAGGATCAGCAGCTCCATCAGGTTCTGATTGACGGGCGGCCCGGTGGGCTGGATCAGAAACACGTCCCTGCCGCGGACGTTGTGGTTCAGTCGGACGGACGTTTCGCCGTCGGGAAAGTCCGCCAGCTCAACATTGGCGAGCGGCACGCCGAGGTATTCGGAGATTTCGCGTGCGAGGCGGACGTGAGCCCGGCCGCTGACGAGCGTGAGATGGTCGTACATCGCGAAACCGGGAACGGGAGGTGACAGGCGGCGGGCCGCCAGCGCCGGGGGCGGCTGGCGAAGCGAACAGATTCTGCCGGCGGATCGCGATCAACCGGGTCCGACCTCCTGCGGACCGAAAGTGATTTCAGGCCGGCCCGCGGCGACTGTCAAGCCGCAGCCCGCGTCCTAACCGCTGATCGCGTCCAGCGCCTCGCCGCGGGTGTCATAGATGGCCCACAACGTGTCGAGCGCCGTGATCCGCAGCAGTTCGCGCACCGGCCCCTTCGCGCCGCAGATCACCAGTTCGCCGCCGCGGCTCTTGATCAGCTTGTGGCAGCGCAAGAGCAACGCCAGAAACACCGATCCGAAATATCCCACCTGCGTCAGGTCCACCACCAGCAGGGGCACAGTCTGCTCGCGAATGGGTTGCAGCACGAGCTGCGTCGTCTGCTCGATGACGTCCCAGTTCAGCGATTCGATGTTGGTCGCCGGGACGAGGACCAGCACGTCCCCGTGCCATTCGATGCGGAAGTCGTTGTCCGTGGCCGTCGACATAGGAACCTGCTGCTTCCCGGCGACCCGCCTCGCGGGTCGTTGAATTCCGCTGCGGCCCGCGATTTCGTCCGGGGCAAACGCGCCCCTCCGTTGTGTTCCCCACAGCCGTGCGCCGCGCCGCCGTCACAGCCGCGAAACTTCCTGCGTCTCCGCCGCGACCGGATGCACGGACATCACCGCCCCTTCGGGCGACGCCGCCAGCTCCTTGAGTTCCTCGCTCCGCGGCGTCGCCTTGCGGTCCGCCGGCTTATTCTGATCCAGCCAGGCGTTCAGCGCCGTGATGCGCGCGTCCGGAATCGGCTCCGGCCGGGCCCCCTCGATCATCTGCTTGAAGATCGGCAGCAGCGCCTGGTACGCGGCGTCGACCTGCGCCCGACCGCGCGCCTGGTTCTGCGACCGCAGACCCCACTTGCGGACTTTCTGATCGGCTTCCGTCTCCGCCATGTAAGACAGATACAGCGTCGCGAACGACCACCGCCACTGCGAGGCCCGCTTGTTCCGGTCCGCGTTGTAGGCCACCGCCAGCTCGCGGGCCAGCTTCGCGATTTCGTGATTGATCAGCTCGACGTTCGTCGTCCCCTCGAACGGCAGTTGCGACAGCGCCCGCGCCGCCGCGCTCCGCACGACCCACGTCTCGTCCTTGGCTGCAACCGTGTTGAGCAGCGCGTCGACGATCACCGGAGCCCCGTTGATGTCGTACAGCCGGCCGGTCAGGCCCAGGGCCTCGATGATCCGCAGCCGCAGCCACTGCGCGGCCAGCGGATTGCGCACCGGCTGCCGCATCGCAGCGGCCAGCGCCGCGCCAATGTCGGCCCGCTGCGGAGTGGACGGTTCTCCGTTCCTCAGGATTCGGCTGAGGCCGCGGCACGCCATGATCCGGCAGTGCACGGGCAGGCTCTGATCGGACAGCACGCGCAACAGCGGCTGGATCGTCGGCAGATAGGGCGCGGCTGGAACCGGAGGTCGCCGCGAGTTGTCCGCGGGACGGGCGTTCAACTGGGAGATCAACGACACGGCGTTGTACTGCACGATCGGCGGCTGGTCCTGCAGCAGCTGCTCGGCGGCCTTCATCGTGAAGTCGAGCATGAAGGCCCGTGCCGCGTCCGAAGTCGACCCGCGCTCGATCGGCGCCAGAATCCGCCGCTCGATGATCGTCGGAAAGTTGTCGACTTCCTGCTCGACCGTCAGTGAATTGACGGCGTTCTGCAGGTACTTCGCCAGCATCTGTTCGTTCGGCGCCGACAGCACGGTTTGCTTCGTCGCCGGATCGAATTCCGTCAGCTCCGTGCGACGCAGGGCGCGGATTTCGTCCTGGGTGGTCAGCGGGTTCCAGCTGATGTTCGTCGCGCGGCGTTCGGGCTCCTCCGCGGAGGCTTCTGTGTCCGCGGGACCTTCCTGGGCCGGGAGCGGGGACGTCAGCCACAGCGTGGCTGTGACCGCCGCGAGCCACAACGACCGCGCTCGCCAAAAGGACGGCGGACGCGTCGATCCCCCACGCGATGCAGCCCTGATTTCACCCGGCGATTGGTCGCGGAACATGCGCAGGTCGGTGCTGGAACTCGGGAGATGCCAACGTCTTGCAGGAATCGAACCTGAGTCGTTCTGGCGAACGGAAAGCAAGAATACGGAACCAGTTCGGTCGCCAGTGGATTTGCGGACGGCAAGACTCCGATCCGCCATCATGCGGTCCGATGTGAAGGGCTTGCAACGCAATTCTCGACGTCGGTACCGTAGCAAGGCGTTTTTCCGGGTGTCAAGCTGCTTGTATCGTCGCTGTCTTACTTTACGGACTGTCCCGGACAACACGCCCGACTGATACGGCTCCCGCAGACCGCCCCCTGCGGCGGCCGGGGAGCGCCTCGATGCTGACGATCTACCAGGATCCCCGATTCGAGCTGCATCGCACGGGCGCCCACCCCGAGTCCCCCGCCCGCATCGCCGCCATCCGGGCTCGTCTCACCGATGAGCGGATTCGGGAACTCGGCCAGCCGGGGGACGTTCGGCCCGCCTCACGCGAGGCCGTCCTCCGTATTCACGACGAGCAGCACCTCCGGCGCCTGGAGCAGATGGCCGCGATGGGAGGCGGCCGGCTCGACGCGGACACCGTCATGTCGCCGGAGAGCCTGAACGTGGCCCTGGCCGCGGCCGGCGCGGCGACCGCCGCCGTCGATGAAGTCGCGTCAGGCCGATCTCGCCGGGCGCTGTGCCTCGTTCGGCCGCCGGGGCATCATGCGCTGGCCGCCGAGGCGATGGGATTCTGCCTGCTGAACAATGTCGCGATCGCCGCCGCGCACGCCCGCCAGGCTCACCAGATGGATCGGGTGCTGATCGTCGACTGGGACGTCCATCACGGAAACGGAACCCAGGACATCTTTTACGGCGACGGGCAGGTGCATTTCTTTTCGGCGCATCGGTTTCCGTTCTATCCGGGTTCCGGGGACGCGGACGAAACGGGGACGGGACCGGGGCTGGGCAGCATCTTCAACCTGCCGGTCGAATTCGGGACGTCCCGCGCCGAGTACCGCAAAGCGTTCGATTCGATGCTGGCGGACGCCGCCGCGAAAGCCCGCCCCGATCTGATCCTGATCAGCGCCGGCTTCGACGCGCACGGAGAGGACCCGATCGGCAGCCTGGGGCTGGAATCGGAGGACTTCACCGCGCTGACAGCCAGCGTGGGCGCCGTCGCGGATCAGCACTGCTCGGGCCGCATCGTGAGCCTGCTGGAGGGGGGCTACAACGTCGAGCGGCTGGCGGAATGCGTCGATCTGCACGCGGCGGAGCTGGCGCGGCCCCGCTGATTCGGGGTTCCGGCGGCTCGACCGGCAGCATCGGCCGCAGCCGCGCAATCCGAAAATCCGGAACAATTCTGCAAAGGAGCACGGTCCCTCAGGTCGATACAGAAGATACCGGCAGGATCGTTGTCCCGTGTCGCCAGGCAGGCCGCGGCTCGATGACCTTCGGACATCCCAGCACCTGGAGGCGACGCGGATGCCTACGTTGTTGAAACACTTGAGAAAGCTCTGCCTGGCAGCCGTGCTCGGAATCACCGTGCTGCCTTCGAGCGGATGCAATCTGCTCTACTGGAGCCTGAAGGACGCGTTCATTCTGGCGAATTTCTGGGGCACGACGCCGCTCATCCCGGTGACGCCCTACTTCAGCCAGCAGATCGAATCCACGTACTGGGAAGAGGAACGGTACAAGCGTGTGCCGATTCTGGACCCGGTCGAGGGGGAGAACGCGCCCCTGATCTGCCTCGACTCGCCCTCGCCGGACGAAGTCATGCGGGCGCTGCCGGACACCACTTCCGGCGGCGTGGCGTTCCTCGCCGAGACGCAGCGGAACAACGTCCGCATGGTCGTCGAGCCGATCGTCGACCGGCTGGACGAATGCAAGTTCTTCCCGTCCGTCGGTCCGGCCCGGCTGCACCACTGCCACTTCAAGTGCACGGTGTACTTCGAGGAGACCAAGCGGTCTCACTGGCCGATTCCGTTCACCCACACCGATCAGCGGGAAGAGGTCGTGTACATCGACCACGACCACCTCATTCGCTGTGCGGGGCCGCAGTCCGGGACGATGCAGATGCCCCACTGAGGCCTGAGAATCCTCCAGGTTGCATACAAGCCCGACAGGAGACTCGCGTCTTCTGCCGGGCTTGTGTGTTTTCCGGGACGGCCCGGGGTCGTTACGGGCTGTCTGCGGCGGGCGTCTGGGCGGAAGCCTTTGCGAAATCTCCCGCGACCACGACCGCGATCCGCTCCAGGCTCAGCCGGCGATCGAGCGCCGCATGCACGGCATCCGTCGTGAGGTCCGCGACGTGCCGCTCGAGCTTGGCGTAGTAGGACATGTCGCGGCCGGTCTCCAGCGTCGACGCCAGGGCCGACGCCAACTGGCTGTCGTCCGCACGGGTCACGTTCTGGTTCGCCAGCCAACCTTCCTTGGCCGCTTTCAGCTCGACCTCCGTCACGCCCTCCTTCAGCAGCTTCGCGATCTCTTCGCGGATCGCCGTCTCCACTTTGCCCATGTTCAGCGGATTGGTGATCGCGATCGCGTAAAAGATCGCCCGGTCGTCGAGGCTGTTCGCCCGCAGGCTCGAGCCGACGCCGTAGGACAGCCCCTCCTGCTGGCGAACGCGATCGCCCAGCCGGGACGACAGGCCGCTCGAACCCAGGATGAAGTTCCCCATCATCAGGCCGGGATAATCCGGGTCGCCGTCGCTCATCGGAATCACCGTCCCGGCAAAGTACACCGCGTTGTCCTTGTCGGGCGTCTCGATCTGCTCGCGGCTCGCCCCGAGCTTCACATTGCCGGTCCGGGAAATCCGCTCATAGGGTTGTTTCGACGTCCAGCCTGCAGTCAGGGCCTCGAGCGCCGGGCGGATTTCCTCGGCGTCAAAATCGCCGACGACCACCAGCTCGCCCGACTGCCCGTTGAGAAAGTCGTGATGCAGCCGGACGGCGTCGTCCCGGGAAGTCTGGTTCCACCGCTCGATCGATTCGGGGATCGAAGGCTGATACCGGACATCCTTCGCGGGATAAGGGCTGAGAATCCGCTGCACCGCCCGCTGGGCGAGCGCCTGCGGGTCATTCGACTGCTGCTGCAGCGCGGCCAGGTTGCTGTTCCGCAGGATTTCGAGTTCGGCCGCGGGCAGCGTCGGTTCGCGGAGCACCTGCCGCAGCAGCTCCAGGACTTCCGGAAGGTGCTTCCGCCGCGTCTCCACCACGAATGTCGCCTCGCCGATCGATCCGCTGGGAGTGATCCGCGTCGACAAATTGTCCAGCGCGTCCTGAATCTTCTGGCGGTCAAGCTGCCGGGTGCCGCGAAGCATCAGCGTCGGCAGCAGATCGGCCGCGGTGTTCAGCCCCTGCAGCGTTTCAGCGGAGCCATATCGCAGCGTCAGCCGCATCTGGACGGACTGGCCGCGCGTCTGTTTCGCCAGCAGCGCCGTTTTCACGCCGCCGGGCAGCTCGCCCCGCACGGTCCGCTGCTCGATGTTTTCCGGGGAGACGTCGAACGCCTCGCCCGCGGCCAGCTCTTCACGCCCCTGGTAATCGCCGATCATCTCCGCCAGCGCCGGGGTCTCCGGGATGCTGATCCGCTGCGACGTTTCCGACGGAATGAACAGCCCCACGGTGCGGTTGTTCCGCTGCAGATACTTCTGCGCGACTTCCTGGACGGCTTCGGGCGTCACCTGTTCGAGGCGATCGCGGTACAGGAACATCAGCCGCCAGTCTCCCTGGGCCGTCCACTCGCTGAGCTGAATGGCGGTCTGCTGGGAGTCGGCCAGCGCCATTTCCCAGTTCTTCATCCAGGCGCGGATGCCGCGGTCGACCTCCTCCTGGGCGACGCCTTCCTCGGCGATCGTCTCGACGATCTCGGTCATCCGGGAGAGGATGTCCTGCGGGTCGTTGCCGACGTTGACCTGCGCGTTGAATTTCATCACGCCCGGGTCGTGCAGCGCGTAGGCCGCGCCGCTGACGCGCGCCGCCAGGCGGGTGTCGACCAGCGCCTTGTACAGCCGCCCCGAGGGCGCCGCCGTGAGGATGTGTTCCAGCACGTCGACCGCCGGGTAATCCGGGTGCGGTCCCGAGCAGATGTGATACGCCAGGCCGACGAGCGGCACATCGCCGACCCGCCGCAGCGTGACAATCCGCTCGCCGTCCTGCGGCGGCTCTTCGGTGTAGGTGTTTTCCAGCACCCGCTCCGGGCGCGGAATCGACCCGAAATACTCCTGCGCGTACTCCAGCGCCTTGTCCGGGTCGAACTGGCCGGCCACGATCAGCACCGCGTTGTCCGGCTGGTAATACTTGCGATAGAACTGCTGCAGGCGGTCGATCGGGACGCGTTCGATGTCCGCGCGGTTGCCGATCGTCGACTTGCCGTAGTTATGCCATTCGTAGGCGACGGCCATCATCCGCTGGTCGAGCACGCGGGCCGGGCTGTTCTCGCCACGCTCGAACTCGTTGCGGACGACCGTCATTTCCTTCGCCAGGTCCTCCCCTTTGACGTAGCTGTTGATCATCCGGTCGGCTTCGAGCTGAATGCCGAACCGCAGATTCTCATCGGAGGCGGGCATCGTCTCGAAGTAGTTCGTGCGATCCAGCCAGGTGGAGCCGTTGAAGTCCGCGCCATGCTCCTGCAGGACCTTGGGGATCTCGGGAAATGTCGGCGTGCCCTTGAACACCATGTGTTCC
Organism: Planctomyces sp.; assembly: GCA_019636235.1. Lineage (GTDB taxonomy): Bacteria > Planctomycetota > Planctomycetia > Planctomycetales > Planctomycetaceae > Caulifigura. The sequence goes on along the minus strand of JAHBXW010000007.1, from coordinate 105,839 downwards.
AGGAGGTGGGCCATGCCGGCCTCGCCGTACCCCTCGTGACGGGACCCGACCAGGATCGTCACGTTGACGGTCACCTGCGGCTTGGATGGGTCCGGAAACAGCAGGACCTGAAGTCCATTGGAGAGCCGGTACTCGGTGATCCCTTCCACCGACGTCACCAGTTCCGGGCCATCCGCATCCAAGCGTGAGGAGGTCATGAGCGTTCCCATCAAAGCAGCGGCTGTAAACAGCCCCAACCGACGATCCTTGAACATCTGGCAGGTTCCTGCAGCCGGGTGAGTCACGGCGCCCAGAGCACTCGCGGGCGCCTGCAGGGTCATCGTAGCACCCTGCCCGCCGGCGGGAAACCGCCTGAATTCCCCGGATTTCCGGGGCGCACGCCGCGAGGGACGCCGCGCCCGCAGCGTCGATCCGTTTTCCGAAGTCCAGCGCCTACGCCACTGCGCCGGCCGCCCGCCAGCCGGATCACTCCGCCTCGTCGTCCTCGTCGTCGTCATCCCGATCCGGGTGCAGCGGATCGTCCGCATCGAAGAAGAAGTCTCCCAGCCCCATTGGCACCGCGTTTCCTCCCAGCGACCGCTGCTTGCGGTCCGACAGCGATTGCAGGTCGAGCGCCTCGTCTCCCAGGCAGTTCTTGAGCGCCTCTTGCCACGCCGCGTCCCGGCCCAGCGGATGCTGCGTGTCCTGCGACAGCCGTTTGAGCGCGTATCTCAGGACATTGATTCCGTCCCGGGTCGAGAAGTCGACCTTGAGCTCGTGCGACTGCTGCAGGAACTCGACGGTCAGGTTCAGCATCTCCGCCTCGGCGAACGGCAGGTGGTACTGCAAAATCGCGAGCTCGTCCTGCCGGTTGGGATAGCTGAGCGTGAGCGTGGGCTGCAGGCGCGAGAGAATGTAATCGGGAATCTCGTACGTGGAGTCATCGTCGTTCATCGTGACGGCACAGCGGAAATCCCGGTGAGCGCGGATCGTCACCCCGGCCACGATGGATTCCACATACCGCCGATGGTCCAGCAGCGGGGCCAGACTGGCCCAGGACTTCTCATTCATCCGGTTGCCCTCGTCGAGGACGCAGACGCCGCCGACGATCATGGCCGTGACCAGCGGCGACGCCTGGTACTGAATCTTCCCGCTCTCAGCCAGGACGGGCGTCACGAGCAGGTCTTCGGGGCGGGTGTCGGCCGTGCACTGGTAGACGAACAGCGGCTGCTGCCGCATCCGCGCGCCGGCCATGCCCAGCGTTGTTTTGCCGATGCCCGGAGGCCCCACCAGGCGGGGCGTCAACGGGAGGTCGCGGTTGTCGACAACCAGCCAGCAGGCCAACAGCTGCGTGACGATTTCGCGCTGCCCGATCCAGTCCCCGACGGAGGGGTCGGGGTGGCCGAGCTGCAGGCGGACTCCGTCGATCTCGATAAAACGATCCATGGCCGATCCGATGCGGGACAAGACGTTGTCGGGGCTATGGTAGTCGCGGGGCGGCGCGGTGCGAGCGTGCGGGGCGACGCGCCTCGATCGGGTCGCCTGGCGCTACGCCGCGCGAAGCGCTCCCCCGCGCGTCGGCGCGGACCTCCTCGGACAGTTCGCCAGTGAATCGTCATTCGCGGGACGCCTTGGTATTCTCCTCCCACGGCCTGCCCACCGGTCTCAGGCCGCCGTGCCGCTGTCCGCCGCACGGGCCCGCCCCATCGACGCCTGTCCCGACCGGCCGCCGTGCCGGATCCCAGCAGCCGCTGTCCAGATCGCCGTGTCGCCGCCCGAGAACCCCAGCGTCAACGATCTGCCGAACATCACGATCAGCGTGCTGATCGTCGATGACGACGAAGCCCATGCGCAGGCCGTCGCCGAGAGTCTGGAACGGATCGGCTGCGACTGCACGCTGGCCAGTTCGGGCCGTCGCGGGATCGAACTGATCGAGTCCGAGAACTACGACATCATCGTCACCGACCTCAAGATGGAGGACGTGGACGGTCTGACGGTGCTCCGACGGGCGAAAGAGGAGCTGCCCGAAGCGGAGGTCATCGTGCTGACGGGGCACAGCTCGATCCACTCCGCGGTGACGGCCATGCAGGGGGGGGCCTACACCTACCTGACCAAGCCGCTCGACATCCAGGAACTGCGGGCCGCGGTCGAAAAAGCGGCCAGCCGCATCCGCCTGATCCGCAGAAACGCCGCGCTCGCCAGCCGGCTCGACGAGCGGTTCGGTTTCGAGGGGGTCATCGGCAACAGTCCGGCGATGCTGCGGATCATCGAGCAGCTCAAGGCGCTGGCGCCGACCGAGGCGACGGTGCTGATCCTTGGCGAGAGCGGCACGGGAAAGGAACTGGTGGCCCGGGCGCTGCACCAGAACTCGCCGCGAAAGAGCAAGCCGTTCGTGCCGATCAACATTTCGGCGCTGCCCGAGAGCATTCTGGAGAGCGAGCTGTTCGGCCACGAGCAGGGAGCCTTCACGGGGGCGGCGGCCAAGCGGATCGGCCGGATCGAGCATGCCAATGGAGGCACGCTGTTCCTGGACGAGGTCGGCGAGATGCCCATGGACACGCAGATCAAACTGCTGCGCGTGCTTGAGGACCGGAAGATCTCGCGGCTGGGCTCGAATGAGGAGCGGCCGATCAACGTGCGGCTGGTGGCGGCCACGAACGCTGACCTTAAAGCCGCAATGGAAAAGGGGTCCTTCCGCCGCGATCTGTATTACCGCTTGAGTGTCGTGTCGATTTCCCTGCCGCCGCTGCGCGACCGGCGGGCCGACATCACGCTGCTGACGGACCACTTTCTGAAGGACCTCACGCAGCGTTATTCGAAGGAGGTCCAGGGCCTGTCGCGCGCGGCCCGACAGGCGCTGATGTCCTTCGACTGGCCGGGCAACATCCGCCAGCTGCGCAACGTCGTCGAGCACATGCTGCTGTTCGACACTGACGGCCGGTTGGACGTGGACGACCTGCCGGAGGAGCTGCGCCCGTTCGCGGCCGCGCCCACGGATGGCCAGCTGCCGGGCGCCACGGGGGCCGACATGCTCATCGGCCGGCCGCTCGACGAGGTCGAGAAGTACTACATCATGCAGGCGCTGGTGCTGACCGGCGGCAAGCGCGAGGAAGCGGCCCACATGCTGGGCATCGGCGAGCGGACCCTGTACCGGAAAATCAAGGAGTACGGCCTGCACTAGCGGCCGTGTGATCGAAGCGCGACCATCCGGCGGACCGCATTGGGGCGTCGCCGGCGAATCGGCGGCCCGAACCCGTGCGGATTTCGACCCTGACCGCCATCCATGCCCGCATCCCGCTCAAGCGGCAGGTGCGGCACGCGTCGCACACCCGCTCCGAGAACGACGCGCTGCTCGTTCGCTGCGAACTTGACGACGGCGGGCTGGGCTGGGGCGAGGGCCTGCCGCGTCCGTACGTCACCGGCGAGACGATCGACTCCGCCTGGCGACAATTCGCGGAGTCGGATTTTGAAGCGTCGCTGGGAGGCCGGTTCGCGGACCTGCCGGACGTCATCGCCCGGCTGGAGAATTGGCATCCCACCGCCGCCGCCGATGATCCGCGCGACCGGCTCTGCAATGCGTTCCGCTGCGCGGTGGAACTGGCGGTCCTGGACGCCGTCTGCCGGCGCCTGCAACGACCGCTGTCCGACGCCGTCGAACTCATCGCGGCCGAGTCCGGGCTGGCCGGGCCCCGGGATCGCGTCCAGTACAGCGCGGCGATCTCCTCGACGGCGCTGCCCAAGGCCATGCTCGCCGCGAGGATGTATCGCCACTACGGCTTTGAATTCTGCAAGCTGAAGGTGGGGGCCGAGGCGCGAAGGGACGGACTGCTGGCGCGATGCGTGCGCCTCGCCGCGGGTTCGCGAATGGACCTGCGCGTCGACGCCAACGAGGCCTGGACGCCGCAGTCGCTGCCGCGGCACGTCGACAGACTGCGGCCGGCCCGCATCTCCGCGATCGAACAGCCGCTGCCGCACGAGCATGTCGGCGCGCTCGCGCGGCTGCGTCCCGGGCTGGGCGTGCCCATCGCGCTGGACGAATCGCTGTGCAGCGAGGTCGATGCGCGGCGGGCAATCGAGCAGGGGTTGTGCGATCTGTTCAACATCCGGCTGTCGAAGTGCGGCGGGTTGATTCGCTCGTTGCGGCTGGCCCGGCTGGCCCGAGACGCGGGGCTGGCCTTCCAGTTGGGCTGCCAGGTGGGCGAAACGGGCCTGCTCTCGGCCGCGGGGCGGCATTGGGCCTGCTCGGTGGCGGGGCTGGCGTACCTTGAGGGCAGCTTCGATCGCATCCTGGTCGCCGAACGGCTGATCGTCGAAGACATCACGTTTCGCCGGGGCGGCTGGGGCGCGCGGCTGACCGGCCCCGGGCTGGGAGTGACGGTCGACGGGGCGGCGATCGAGCGGGTCGGCGTGCGGCGGGCCGAGCGGCGGCTGGGCTGACGGGCCGAACGTCCGGTTCTGACGGTTTTTCCGGCCGATGATGGGTTTCGACGGCAGCGCCGCGGGTTGCGGAATGGCTCCTCCGCGCGCTGCCTGAAGCAGACCTTAAAGTTGGCGTGTCGGTCCGAATCCGCGGTCGGGCCCTGACGCGCACTCGACGGCGGAAACTCCGAAGCAGCATCTCGATCCATGGCGGCCGCTCCTCCACTCACGGTACTCGCTCCGGAATCCGCGCCGCGCCGCGAGCCCCGGCTGATCGCCGCGGGGACCACGCCGCTGCACCGGCTCGACGGCGAACTGACAGTCGAGGTCATCGACTCGGTCGCCGACCTGGCCAGCCGCGCGGACGACTGGGACGACCTTGCCCGGGCCGCCTCCGAACCGAACGTCTTCTTCGAACGCTGGTTCCTGGCTCCCGCGCTGAATGCCTTCCCGACCGGACGTCCGCTCGCGATTCTGCTCGTTCACCGCGGCAGCCGCCGCAAGGACGTGGCCCCGGGGCTGGTCGGGTTGTTCCCCTGCGAGCAGGTGCGCGGACGCTTTGGCACGCGATTCCTGCGGACCTTCGGCCACGACTACTGTTTCCTGCGTTCGCCGCTGATCCGCGCCGGCCACGAGGCGGACGTCTGGCGGACGGTTCTCGACTGGGCGGACCGATCCGCCTTCGATGTCCTCGATCTGCCGGCCATCCGGGGCGAAGGCGCCCAGGCCCAGGCGCTCGTGCAGGCGCTGCATGAACGGCGAGCGCTGTCGCTCGTCTCCGACATGCATGTCCGGGCGCTCCTCCCACACGACGAATCGGCCGAGGCCGCCATCGAACGCGCGCTGTCCAGCAAACAGCGGCATGAGTATCAGCGTCAGTTCCGAAGACTGGGCGAGCAGGGAGCCGTCGAATTCCGGCGGCTGAGGGACGAGTCCGAGTTCAGCGAATGGCTGGAGGCGTTCCTGTGCCTCGAAGCGCAGGGTTGGAAGGGCGAGGCGCAGACCGCGCTGTCCCAATCGACCTGGAGCCGTGACTTCTTTCAGCAGGCCGCCGGGGACGCCTTCGCGCGCGGCCAGTTGCAGATGCTGGGCCTGTGGTGCGGCGGCCGGCCGATCGCCATGAAGGTCAACTTCCTGTCCGGGCGCGGGTCGTTCGCCTTCAAGATCGCCTACGACGAGTCGTTCGCCCGATTTTCCCCTGGGGTGCAGCTCGAACTCGAGAACATCCGACTGCTTCACGATGCCGGACTTGGCTGGATGGATTCCTGCGCCGCGCCCGAGCATCCCATGATCAACCGCCTGTGGGCCGGGCGGACGATCGTGCAACACCTGCTGGTGTCCCTGGGCAGCGTCCGCGGCAACTTCGCCGTCGGGATGCGGCCCGTGAGGCGGGCGTGGCGCCGCTGGCGGCGTCCCTCCGCCGCACGCCCTGAAACTCACCGTGTCACCGCTTCCGAGACCTCCTCATGATCGCGACTCTGGCCCCCGCCGACGCCCCATCCGCTCCCAATGCCGGTCTTCGCAAGCCCGCCGACGGGCTGCTGGCCGTCGACGCCGCGGAATTCTCCCAGCGTTTCAGCCGGGAGCCGTTCCTGATCCGGCATTCGCTCTGCGACCATCCGCTGTTCGCGCTGGAGCGACTGCTCAAGCTCGCACAGACGCTGCCGGAGGAGTGCATCGAATACAACGCGGGGAAGCTCCCCGTGAGCATCGAGCACGACCGGACGCCGCGGAACGGGCTGTCGCCCGACGAGACGATCCGCCGCATCGCCGAGTGCAAATCGTGGCTGGTGCTGAAATACGTCGAACGCGATCCCGCCTACCGCGAGCTGCTGGACGCCTGCCTTGCCGAGGTCCGGCCGCACTCCGACCGCATCGCGCCCGGCATGTGCCACGCCCAGGCCTTCGTGTTCATCACCTCCCCCGGCTCCGTCACGCCCCTGCACATCGACCCCGAGCACAACTTCCTGCTGCAGCTCCGGGGCTCGAAAACCGTGCACATGTACAACGGCCGCAACCGCGACCTGGTCAGCGAGCAGCAGCTGGAGCATTTCTACTGCGATCGCGGCCGGAACATGGAACACCAGCCCTGGTTCGAGGACCACAGCTGGACGTTCGACCTGCCGGCCGGCCAGGGCCTGCATTTTCCGGTGACGTTTCCGCACTGGGTCCAGAACGGCGACGACGTGTCGATTTCGTTCAGCATCACGTTCCGCACGCCGGATCTCGACCGCCGGCGTGCGCTGTACGAAATGAACAGCCGGCTGCGGGCGTGGAAGCTGAATCCGCCGCCGATCGGGGCGCGTCCCTGGCGGGACGAGATGCTGTTCACGGCGTTTCGTTCGGCGCGTCGGCTGGGGCTGTTGAAGCGACGCTGAGCGCGGCGCGAGTGCGGCGGCGAGGCGCGTCGGCCGCGTGGACGGGTCCGCGGGATCCGGCTGCAGAATTCGCGGGTGGTGGCTTTCCACGCTGCGCGCGGCTGCTAGACTACCGGGCTGAACCCACTCGGCTGGGGGCGTGTCGCATGGTTGGCGACGGGCGTCGGCTGCGGGCGGGATCGAGATCCGCACCCCTAGCTCAATTGGATAGAGCATCGGTCTACGGAACCGAAGGTTGGAGGTTCGAGCCCTCCGGGGTGTACTTTGCTCGCTGGCCGCCCTGGGCGGACATCCCGCGTCAACTGGTGATGCGGCAGCATCTTCCGCTGACGCATGCGGACCCTTGGGGCACTTCGGCAGGCGGGTTCGACTTCACGATCCGCATTCGCGCCGCCGCTGCCGAGGATGAGGCAGATCGAATCAGCGACCGAACGGCACCAGCCCTGGCCGGGAGACGCTGTCGGTGCGTCCGACAGTGCTGGTCGACGGGAGCCAAGCCAGGTCCCCCGCCCCGCTGTTGCATCTCAACCGCTCCGGTTGTCAGCGGGACATGTTGCCGCATGAATTGGCGCCCCAGAGCACCGTGTACGACCACTTCGCGGCCTGGCGCGACGACGGCACGTGGCAGAGCATTCTGAATCGGCTGCGGCGGCGCTGTCCGGCCTGCCCACAGGCAAGTGGCACTGCTGAGTGCAGAGCCAAAAAGCCACGGCCCACAGAGAATGGCGCGGTCCCGCTTCGCTGCGACCTGCGGCCGCGGAACGCCGGCTGGAACCAACCGCTGCCCCGGGTCAAACAACCCGTTGCCGAGGCCGTTGCGCCCCCCTAGCATGCAGGCAGCCGAAAATCCGGCCGGAATCCCGGCGAACCCCGGGAGTCCCGCGGGTGTCGGCTGCTGACGTTCCGTCCACATTCGGGGGTTGCCGGCACTTGCCAGAACCGAAACGCGAAGAGCTGAAAGTCCATTCCCGGCGGGTCGTCCTGGCCTCTGTCCTCGACCCGCGCGACCGCGCGACCCGCGGCTCGGCGCTCGAGGAAATTCAGGGGCTCGCCGAGACGGCCGGCGCCGAAGTCGTCGGTCGGCTGGTGCAGATGAAGGACAAGCCCGACCCCGCCACCTATCTCGGCAAGGGCAAGCTGCAGGAACTCAAGGACCTGGTCCGGGAAAGCGGCGCCGACCTGGTCGTCGTCGACAACCACCTCAGCCCGTCGCAGGGCAAGAACATCGAGGAAGAGACCGGCACGCAGGTCGTCGACCGCAGCGAAGTGATTCTCGACATCTTCGCCACGCACGCCCGCACCTACGAGGCCCGGCTGCAGGTGGAACTCGCGCAGCTGTTGTACATGCGTCCGCGGCTGACGCGGATGTGGACGCACCTGGAACGCATCGAGGGCGGCATCGGCAGCGGCAAGGGCCCGGGCGAGAAGCAGCTCGAAACAGACCGCCGGCTGGTGGATCGCCGGATCAGCGAGCTGCAGCGCAAGCTGAAGGACGTTGAGGAGCGACGGGAGCGGGTCGTCGCCGGCCGGAAGGGACACACGACGGTGTCGCTGGTGGGCTATACGAACGCCGGCAAGAGCACGCTGATGCGGGCTCTCACCGGGGCGGATGTGTACGTCGCCGATCAGTTGTTTGCGACGCTCGACACGCGGACGCGGAAGTGGGCGATCCCGCATTGGGGGGACGTGTTGCTGTCCGATACGGTGGGGTTCATCAAGAACCTTCCGCACCACCTGGTGGCGTCGTTCCGTTCGACGCTGGAAGAGGCCCGGCACGCCGACCTGCTGCTGCATGTGGTGGATGCGAGCCATCCGGACGCTGAGCAGCAGATTGCGACGGTCAACACGGTGCTGAAGGACCTGGGGATCGACAGCCAGGAGCCGCTGCTGGTGTTGAACAAAGTGGATGCGGTGGAAGACCGCTCGCTGGTGGACGTGCTGCGCGGACGGCACCCCGGGAGCGTGACGATCAGCGCCGCGCAGAAGATGGGTCTGGATCGACTGGAGCAGGCCGTCGCCGAGCGGCTGGGGGAAGGGTATCTGCAGCTCGATGTGGAGACGTCGGTCGGGAACGGCCGGCTGTTCGCGTATCTGTCGGAGCACGCGGAAGTGCTGGGGAAGGAGTACCACGACAGCCGGGTGAAGATGCAGTGCCGGATCCCGCGGCGGTTCGCGGGCATGCTGGCGTCGGATCCGGAAACGGAGGTGCGGAACGCGGACGGGTCGGCGTTTCGCGTGTCGGCGGATGACGACGATGAGGATGCTGCGCCGGTGAACGGTCGCGAGGGTCGTTCGACGCCCGGGTGAGTTCTGCGGCGGGCCGTCTGGAGCGGGAACCCCGGCAGGGCGCGGCGGCATTCGGCGCGGCGCCGCCGTGAGCGGTTGAGACACGGCCGTCCCTGGCGTGGCCGCCGTCTCGTTCCCCTGCATGGTTCCGATTGGTCTAGAACCCTCGCGCCGCGCGGATGTCGTCCATCGTCCGCAGCCGGTAACCGATCCCGGTGTAATCCAGCAGCCGGCACAGCGCGCGCACCGCCACGCCCAGCCCATCCGGACCGCTGAACCCGCCGAACTGCCCGCCCCCTTTGAGGTGCGGTTCCAGCTCCAGAAACACGCCCGGAGCGCCCAGCGACCGCATCCGCCCGGTCAGCGTCGGCAACACGGTCCGGAAGTCGCGCAGAATCGCCTCGTGGGCGGAGTCGCCCATGTCGGCCGGCACGAAGTTCTTCAGCCGCTCCTCGTCGACCACGCCCGTCCACGCCAGGCCCGGATCGACCTTGTAGTCCTTGATGTGAATCCAGCCGATGTGGTCCCGCATCGCCCGGTACTCATCGTAGACCTGCATCCAGCTCATGTTCTGCGACGACAGATTTCCCCCATCGAAGATGCAGACCATGTTCGGCCGTCCGGTCCGCTCGGTCAGCGCGGCCAGCAATCGCCCGTTCTGGCCAATCAGATTGGCCTCGACCTCCAGGCCATACACCAGCCCCTCCCGCGCGCAAAGGTCGACGATCGGTCCCAGCCGCTCGACCGCCTCGTCGACGTACTTCCAGGGATCGTCCCCCTGCGGATGGTAGAACGAGAAGCCGCGGATCATCTTCGCGCCCAGTCCCCGTGCCGCCCGCAGCGTCGCCGCCACTTCCGTCCGCAGATATTCGTCCGGGGCCACGTACTTGTTGTGCGACGCATCCGCGACGTCCCTGAGCTTCACCTTGCCGATCCGCGAGCCGATGCTCGTCACGGACAGCCCGTATTCTGTCTGCAGCGCGGCCAGCCGCTGCAGTTCCAGGTCGTCCAGCGCCGTCACATGCTTGACTGTGCCGGAGCCCGTCACATCCACGAACCGCGGGCTGTAGTGGGACAAGCCCAGCGCGGCGAGCACCGAGAACTGTTCGATGGCCGTCTTGCTGTTGGCGGCTTCGTCGGCGAACGCGCTGAGCAGGATTTCGTGGGGCATGGCGGAGGATCGGCGTGGCGGTTTGAGATTCGGCCGATTCTCGCGCTCCAGCCGCCGAATGACAATTCACCCGCGGTCGATGCCTGACTCAACCCGGCCCTCCGGTCCGGCCGGCTGCCCGCGGGAGCGGCCCTTCAGCGTGCGTCGGGGAAGAACTGCCGATACGTTCGGTATCCCCCTCCGAGGTTGGCCGCATTGAAGCCGGCCTGCAGCAGGACGCGCGTCGCCAGGTAGCCGCGCTGGCCGACCTGGCAGTAGGCCGCGATCCGTCGATCCCGCGGAAGTTCGTTCAGCCGCTGTCGGAGTTCCGCGATCGGAATGTTCACCGCGTCCGGCAAGCGCCCCTGGCTGAACTCCTGCGGCGTGCGGACATCGAGCAGCAGGGGCCGGCTCGCCAAGGGTTCGGAGAGCACCGCCTCGACATCCCATTGCGGGTGGTCTCCGCGCAGCACGCCGCTCGCGACGAACCCCGCCATGTTGACCGGATCTTTCGCCGATCCGTACTGCGGCGCGTAGGCGAGTTCCAGTTCCTCAAGGTCGAACACCGTCATGCCGGCCTGGATGGCCGTCGCCAGCACATCGATCCGCTTGTCGACGCCAGCGCCGCCGACCCCCTGCGCGCCGAACAGCCGGCCGGTTTCCGGATCGAACGTCAGCTTCAACGTCATGCCCTCCGCGCCCGGGTAATAGCCAGCATGATGGGCGGGGTGAACGTAGACCTTCCGGAACGGCCTGCCGATTCGAAGCAGCAGCTTCTCCGAGGCGCCAGTCATCGCCGCAGTGAGCTGGAACACGCCGACGATGGCCGTGCCCTGCGTGCCGCGAAACCGGGCCTCCCGACCGAAGATGTGGTCGGCCGCGATTCGCCCCTGGCGATTCGCCGGTCCGGCCAGCGGCGTCTGCGTAGGCAGGCCCGTCACGAAGTCCAGGACTTCAATCGCATCGCCAACGGCGTAAATCTCCGGCACGGCCGTCTGCAGGTGCTCATTGACCTGAATTCCGCCGCGTGGCCCCACCGCGAGTCCCGCGTTCTTCGCCAGCGCGTTCTCCGGTCGAACGCCCACCCCCAGGATCACCAGATCCGCGGCGATGCGCTCTCCCGACGTCAACTGGACGGACAGCTCGCCGGGACCGGCTTCGATGCGATCGGCCGACTGCGACAGCCGCACCGTCACCCCCCTGGATCGCAGCGCCTCGAGGATGGGCGTCGTCAGCTCCCGATCAAGCGGCGGGAGGACCTGATCCTGCAGCTCGACCAGCGTCGTCGTCACCTCGCGTCGAACCAGGTTCTCGACCAGTTCGAGACCGATGAAGCCGGCCCCCACGACGACCACTCGCCGCGCTCCCCCGTCCACGGCCGCCTTGATCGCGTCGACATCCTGCAGGTTCCGCAGCGTCATCACGCCGGGGAGATCGATGCCGGGAATCGGAGGACGCAGCGGCGCGGCGCCGGGAGCGAGGATCAGCCGGTCGTACGTCTCCGTGTACTCCCGGCCCGACTCGAGGTCGCGAACCGTCACCGTGCGGCCCGCCGGATCAATCGCCTCCACGGAAGAGCGCGTTCGAACATCCAGCCGAAACCAGCTTCGCAGGCGCTCGGGCGTCGTCACCAGCAGCTTGTCGCGGTTTGCGATCTCCCCGCCGACGTAATACGGCAGTCCGCAGTTCGCGAATGAGACGTCGGGGCCGCGCTCAAACAGAATGATTTCGGCCGTCTCGGACAACCTGCGGGCCCGCGCCGCCGCCGAAGCCCCGCCCGCCACGCCGCCCACGATCACCAGTTTCATTGCGCTTCCCCCCCGCGATTCACGGCCAACTGTAGCGGCGTCCCGCGGACAGGGAACAGCGTCGAAACCGCACCCCCGGGACGGGCTGCCCCGGGATCGTTCAGCCCAGCCAGCGGAGTCGGATCAGAACCGCTGCGGCCGTTGCCCCGACCAGGTTCGCCACAAGATCCCAGCCGGTGTTTTCGTAGCCGCCGACGTTGGTCTCCGGGACGAGCAGCACCGCCACGAACTCGATGACCTCGTTCAGCGCTCCGAACCCCATGCCCGCCGCGGCGCACAGCGTCAGCATGCCCGGCGTCGGCGCCGGGGCCGGACCGGCGCCCTGCGACTTCAGGATCGCCCGCAATCCCTCCCAGCAGACAAGCGTCGTCACGCCGAACCCGAACGCGTGGACCAGCTGGTCATATTTCAGCGTGCCGGGGATCAGCCACCAGCTGTACACCACCCGCTTGTCGCCGTGGATCGGCCAGGACTCGGGAACCGGCAACAGACCGCCCGCCATGTGCATCAGGCCCCACAGGCTGAGACCCCACAGCGCAACCCGGCTGAGGCCGATTCTGCGGTGGACGACGAACACCGCGCCGATCAGGAAGAACAGAACGGCGATGTAGAACAGAAACTCGCCATTGCGCGTCCGAACCGCTCCGACGATGGCGGGCAGCAGGTACAGCGCCGTGAACCCGGCGACCGGCAATAACGGCGTGTTTGGGATATCCGGCGCGGCGGCCATCAGAGGGGACGTCTCCGAGAATCCTGCAAATGGGAATCGAGGCCATCACTGTCCGGGCAAGCCGCGGGACCGGCCGGAGCCGTACTGGCAGGCGATGCTGCAACAAGCGTAATCGCATCGACTTAAGACGAACAGTGGAGTTGGCCAAGGGGGTGGAGCATTTGGCCTCGTTGGCCGTTCTGTTGTGGGGCAACTCCAAGGGGGTCAAATCGCATCGTGAAGCGTTGATGCGACCGGGTTGACAGCTTGACTTGCTGGACGAACACGGGTGTAATCGACTTGTTGGGCGCTCGCTGTGGTCAGGCTGCCGGCGCGAGCCGGAGATGGCGCCCTGAGTGGAAAGACTGGGTATTTGGTCGGGATTCGTCTCGATCGGCAACGCACGGGTTCTGAAATTCGCCCACGAGTGGAGTCGGGTGGCGAGTGTTCGGAAGCTTCGTGAATTGAGAAGGCATCGCCGCTTTCGCGTCTCCTGAAGGATCGGTTCGAGACAGCAAACTGGCGAGGATTGCCGGTCGGGCTCACCTGGAAGGGGTCTGCGCTCCGATAGAGATTACGGGGCAATGTCCTCCGCCACAGGATGGGGTCTGGCTATGACGGCTGGGAAAGCCCGTACGCGGATCGTCGTATCCGGGTTGGGCGTCATATCACCAATCGGAATCGGAAACGAACGCTTCTGGAGCAGCCTCTCTGAGGGGCGGTCCGGGATCGATCGCCTCTTGTCCATTCCGAGCAGCGGCCTGCCCACGAAAATCGCTGCGGAAGTGCGCGACTTCAATCCGCTGGACCACGTCTACCAGAAGAAGTTTCTGAAGGTCATGTCGCGGGACATCCAGCTGGGCGTCTCGGCCGCATCGCTGGCCATGCAGGACGCCGGGATCCGCCCGGGGGACGTGGACCCGAATCGACTGGGCGTGGAGTTCGGCGCGGGGCACATTTCGTTCACCCCCGAGGAGCTGGCGGACGCCGCCCGGGATTACGCCGATCCTTCGAGCCGCGAAGGCTACACGCGCTGGGGCGAGCGGAACCTCAACAAGATCGCTCCGCTGTGGCTGCTCCGGCAGTTGCCGAACATGCCGGCCTGCCACGTGGCGATCGAGCATGACGCCCGGGGCCCGAACAACACGATCACCAGTGCCGACGCCTCCGCCCTGCTGGCCATCCAGGAGGCGATGCGGATCATCAACCGCGGCCAGGCGGACGTGATGATCGTCGGCGCCAGTTCGTCGACGATCGATCCGGTCGACCTGGCGCGGCTCAGCGTCTACGAGAACCTGTCCACCAGCGACGATCCGTTGCGGGCATCGCGCCCGTTCGACCGCGAACGCGACGGCATGGTCGTCGGCGAGGGCGCGGCCGTGTTCGTCATCGAGCGCTACGGCCACGCCGTCGCCCGGGGCGCGGACATCTACTGCGAACTGCTGGGCGTGGGAGCGGGTTGCGACGGCCGCGTCGAGAATCCCAATCAGGCCGGGACCGGGCTGGTCCGCGCCATCGAAGCGGCGCTGGACCGTTCCGAGGTCTCGCCGCGGGAACTGGGCCACATCAACGCCCACGGCAAAGCCACTCGCAAGGACGACTGGGTCGAGGCCAACGCCTACCACCGCGCCTTCGGCGAAGAGGCCGAGAAAATCCCGCTGACCGCCCTGACCAGCTACTTCGGCAACTTTGACGCCGGCTCGGGCGCCGTCAAACTCGCGGGCAGCATCCTGGCCCTGCGTCACGGACAACTGCCGGGCACGCTCAATTACGAGCACCCCGATCCGCTCTGCCGACTGCGCGTCAGCCGCGAGCCGATGCGGCTCCGCAGCTCGCTGGGCATGAGCGTCAGCCGCACGGCGATGGGACAGAGCGCCGCCGCGGTGTTCCGCGCCGTCTGAAGCTGGGTCTGAACCGCGGCGCCCGTCCGCTGCTGCGAGTCATTGCACGGCCGGCCGCGACGCCACCTCCCCCCGCAGCCGGATCGCGTCCCGGATCTCCGCCAGGTCGGCGTCCGTCAGTTCCCAGTTCATCGCCTCCGCGGTCTCGCGAATCTGCTCGGGCCGCTTCGCGCCGCACAAGGCCGCCGTGATGCCGGGTTGCTGCACGACCCAGGCGACGGCCAGCTGCGCGACGGTCCGTCCCTGGCGCTCCGCGATCGGCCGAATGCGATCCAGGAAGTCCTGATTCCGCTCCCATTCCTGTCCCATGAAGATCGGATACTTCCGACGCCCGTCCCGGGGATCGAACGTGTGGTCGCGCGTGATCCGGCCGGCGAGCAGCCCCTTCATCAACGGCCAATAGGGGATCACTGACACGTTGTGCGCCCGGCACCAGGGGAGTCGATCCGCTTCGATCTCCCGCTGCAGCATGTTGTAGTGCGGCTGGTCGGCGGAGATCGGGCAGACGGCGTTGAACTCTTCGTACTGTTCGATCCGGGAGAAGTTTGAAACGCCGACGGCGCGCACCTTGCCCTCGTCGAGCAGCTGCCGCAGCGCGGCGGCCGATTCGGCCAACGGCGTTGCGGGATCGGGCGCATGCAGGTAGTAGAGGTCGATGACGTCGGTCTGCAGCCGCCGCAGACTTTCCTCGCATTCGCGGCGGATCGTCTCGGGGCGGGCATCGCGGACCTGCGTGCGATCGGGCCCCCAGTGCAGCCCGCATTTCGAGGCGATGACGAGTTCGCCGCGGCGATGCCCAAGCGCCCGGCCGATCAGCCGTTCGCTCTCTCCTTCGTAGCCGTAGATGTAGGCGGTGTCGAAGAAATTGATGCCGGCGTCCGCGGCGGCCTCCAGCGTCGCCAGACTGTGTTCCTCGGTGACGTTGATGCTCGTCACGCCGGCGATGGGCCAGCAGCCCATGGCGACGGGCGTCACGCGGATGCCGGTGCGGCCGATCTCGCGGAGGGGCGGGGCGGCGTGCGGGTCTGTTGTCGGGGATGCAGGCATGTTGGCGTTCAATGGTCCTCGTTTCCGGTGTGAACGTGCGCGGCGGCGAAGCCGCCCGGATCCAGACCGGTCTCGCACCAGCCCTGCGCTCCGGGGCAACCGGCATAGTCCGGCGCTTCGAGCTGCAGCGTGACGTGCTCAACCGGAAACTCTTCTCCCAGGCGGGCGTGCAGGCGGTCCAGCAGCTCGGCCGGCGATTCCCCCTCGGCGTGCACGACGTGCGCCGTGAGCGCCCGGAACCCGCTGGCGATCGTCCAGACGTGCAGGCAGTGCACGCCCTGGACGCCGGGTGTCGACAGCAGCGCCTCGCGAACCTGCACGACGTCGACCCCCTCAGGGGCGTGCTCCATCAGGACGGCGATCGTCCGGCGCAGCAAGCGGACCGCGCCGACGATGATCAGTCCGGCGACCGCCAGCGAGGCCACGGCGTCCAGCGCCATCCAGCCGCCCCACCAGGCGCCGAGCGCCGCCAGCATCGCGCACACGCTGCCGGCGGCGTCCGAGGCGACGTGCTGCCAGGCGCCCTCCAGCCCCAGGCTGTCGTGCCGGTGGTCGTGGAGCAGGTACAGGCCGGCGAGATTGACGGCGAGGCCGGCGGTGGCGATCAGGAGCATCGGTCCGGCGAGGATCGTCTGCGGGTCGCGAATGCGATCGGCGGCTTCGTGCAGGATGCCGCCGGCCACGACCAGCAGCAGCGCGCCATTGAACAGCGCGGCGAGCGTTTCGGCGCGGCGTTCGCCGAACGTGCGGCGCGGCGTTGGCGGCCGGCGGATCCGCCGCAGCGCGTACCAGGTCGCGGCCAGGGCCAGCGCGTCGGACAGCATGTGCCCCGCGTCGGCGATCAGCGCCAGCGAGTTCGTCCACCAGCCGCCCGCGAACTCCCCCAGCATCAGGACCAGCGTCAGGGCCAGCGCCCAGCCCACGCGTCCGCCGGCGTGCTCGTGCCGTGCGTGATGGTCGCCGGCGCAGGACGGGCCATGAGAATGCATGCCAGAAGTGTACGCGCTGCCGGCGCGGACGTTAATCCGCTCCGCCCGACTCCGCGGCGGGTTGCCCAGCCAGCTCGGTCGCCTTCCGGGACGACGCGCCGCGCGGCTTCCGCATGATCTTTCGGGGCCGCAGCAATTCGCCCATCCGCGACGCCAGCAGCGCCGGCAGCAGCACGATGTCCGACACCAGCGCCGTCAACGCCAGCAGCGCCATCAGCCAGCCGAACCGCGAGATCAGCAACAGGTCCGCGCCGCTCAGCATGAACATCCCGAACGCGATGATCACGCTCGTCTGAAACACGGCCGGACCGCACTGCAACAGCGATTCCTTGACCGCAGACGAGCGATGTCGTTCCCGCTCCAGACTGTCCTCGAACCAGGTGATCAGATGCAGCGTCGCATCGATCGCCAGCCCCAGTGCGATCGACGCCGTCATCATTGTGCCGACGTCGATCGGCACCTTCATCCAGGCCAGAGTGCCAAACGAAACGCCCACCGGAAACAGGTTGGGCAGCATCGCGTACAGCCCGCCCCGCACGCTCCGCAGCAGCAGCATCACCATCAGCGTGATCAATCCCACCGCCAGCCCGAAGCTCGTGATCAGGCTCCGCAGCAGCTCCTGCTGGGCGTGCAGGAACAGCGGCACCGAGCCGGTGATGACAAAGTCCGCCCCCGGATAATCCCCCAGGGATTCGCGGACCCGCAGGTCGACCTGCGCGAGCAGGGACGAGTAGTTGATGTCGCCCAGCACGTTGCAGTGCACGCGGATCCGCCAGACCTCATCCCCTTCGCGGAAGTCGACGTTCCGGCCGTCGTGCTCGAGCTGCAGCGGACGGCGGACCAGCGTCGCCAGGCTGGAGGACGCCACGCTGCCGGACGGCGCCGCGTCCGGCTCGCTGGCCTCGACCGGATCAGGCGCTGCGCTGGATCCGAACGGCAGTTGGAAAATGCCGGCCCGCATCCGCCGCAGCCCCTGGCGATACAACAACTTCACGCGCAGCGGCTCATCCTCGGCGGGTGGTTCCAGCGTCCGCCGGAAGTCGGCGACCGACAGCGTCCCGGTCACGCCCGGCTGGTTCTGCAGCGCTGTCTCGATCGCCCGCACGGTCTCCAGCCGTCGGACGATGTCGGTCTCCGCGATCGCGGACTCGTTGAAGTGCACGAGCACGTCGACGTTCACCACGCCGGCCAGCAGCTGTTCGAAGAAATCGTAGTCCTCGACGATCCGCAGATGGTCCGGGAAGTAACGGATGACTTTCGTTTCCGTGCGCAGCCACTGCATGCCCCACACGGACTGCAGGAATACCACGGTCAGCAGAAACTGGATGGCCACGTGGTACTTGCTGGTGAACCAGCCCAGCGTCCGCCAGCCGCTGTTCCGCGAGGACGGCGCGCGGCGGCCCCGCGAGCCCGGGCCCGCCAGCTTGAGCAGCGCCGGCACGCCCAACAGCACCATCGCCAACGATCCCAGCACGCCGACCGTCGAATACAGTCCGAAGGAACGGATCGGCAGCAGCGTGCTCGTCGCCAGCGACGCCGTGCCGATCGCCGTCGTCACGCTGGCCAGCGTGCAGGGCGCCAGCCCCGTGCGGACCGCGCGGCTCACCGCTCCGTCGCCGTCGTCGTCCAGCTCATGCCGCCAGTAGTTGATGATGTGGATCGCCCCCGACATCGTCACCACCAGCATCAGGTTGGGCATCACCACCAGAACCATGTTCAGCGTGTCGCCCATCAAGGGCACCAGCGCGACCGTCGCGCAGGCCACGTACGTCGCCGCGAACAGTACGATCGCCGTCAGCCGCACCCCCCTGAGCATGACCATCGCCAGCAGCGCGCCGACCAGCGCCGACAACAGCACGGGCGAGCGTTTGTAGAGGTTCCATGCGGGATAGTCGGTGTTCCACAGCGCCCGGATGGCCTCGCGGTTCAGGCGGCTGCGCCCGATCGGCGCGCCCCCCATCCGCAGCTCGTCGAGCGGGATGCCGACCTCGTCCGCCGCCGCGCGGACGACCGCCACGCTGCCGGTGACGTCGTCCGATCCCGCCTGCGTCAAGACGATCGTCACCGCCACCGGCGCCCCCGGAGCGAAGAACACGCTCTTCACCAGCGGGCGGGCGTTCTGGCGGATCATCGGCAGCGTGTTGCGGATCTCCTCGATCAGCGGCCCGTCGGGCGTCAGCCCCTTCCAGCGGACCTGCAGGTCGTGTTCGGCGATGTCCAGCAGCGACGCCCGGTGCAGCGGATCGTCCGGCTGGGCCGACTCGCCCGCGGGGAGGACGTCGGCGCGGCGCAGCGGCGGCATCAGGATCGGCGCGACGCCGAGCTCGACCAGCGTGTCGGCGATCTTGCGGAACGTCAGCTCGGGCTGGGTCCGCCCGTCGTCCGTCAGTTCGATCTTCAGCGCCCCGTGGCCGATGGAGACGCCGACGCAGCGGCGGATCGACTCGGCGAGCGGGATGCGGTTTTCGTGCATCCGCTGCAGCAGGTCCCGGGGCGTCGAGACGCGTTCGATCCGCGGATCATGTCCGGCCCGGAAGCCCTCGCGGTCGGGCGGGCCGGCGAGCAGCGCCGCCAGACGCTCGACCCGGGGATCGTCGAGCGAGTTGCTGTCCCAGCCGACAAGAAACCGTTCCTGCGGCGAGAAATGCTCGTAATGCCAGTCGAGGATCAGCGAGCCGCTGTCTTCTTCGGGCAGCCACTGTTCGACGTCGTTCTCAATTCGGACGCCCCGGAGGGCGAACGCCATCAGCGGAATCCCGGCGAGGAGGACGACGAGGGCGGCCTTGTCGCGGCGGTTCAGCCGCTCGCGTCCGGGTTGTGCTTTCGTCTCGGTCGTCTCAGTCACCACGATGCTTTCACGAGGGGTCGCCCGTGCCGCCGTCCCGAGGACCCGGACGCCCAGAATTGCCATATATCAGAACCCGCCGGCGCACACCAACCGCCCACGGCGTCCAGGCAGCCCGGGGATCGGGGCGGGGAAACGGGGATGTGGGCGGCCATCACGCCTCCGTCAACAGCGCCAGCAGGCGCTCCGTCAGCGGCAGTCCGGTCGCGGCCTCGAAGCCCAGGAACATCGGGCTGGGGTTCGCCTCCAGGAACACGTATCGCCCATCCGCCGTCAGCCGGTAGTCGATGCCCGTCCACACCAGGTCGAGCGCCTCGGCGATCCTGCGGCTCTGCTCGGCGCTATCATCGGGCAAGGCGTGCACGCGGAGCCGCGCGCGGGGGTCATCCCGAAAATCGAGGGAGGCGGCTTCGATCTCGCAGGCGTCCACCACGCTGCCGGCCACGAACACGCGAATGTTCGTCCCGGGGATCGCCTCCTGAATCGTCACCGGGGCCAGCCGCAGTCGGGACAGCGCCTCGTCGGTCAGCAGGTCTGGCGTGAGTTCACGGGCGTGCGCGCCTCCCTGCACGGGCTTGAAGATGCAGGGCACGCGGGCGGCGAACTCCCGCACCGCATCCGGATGGTTCGCGAGCAGCGTTTCGGGCACATCGACGCCCAGTTGAGCGACGATCGCCAGTTGGACCGGCTTGGTCTGATGCAGCTGAAACGCCTTCCAGCCGTTGACCCAGCGCGCCCTCAGGTTGATGAGTATGGACTCAAACAGGCTGCGCGCGTCGTTGGTGGCGATGTAGGCCTGCTCGGGGTCGGGGAGCGGCGCGGCCCGCGGCCCCGCGTAGGAACGCCAATACACGGAACGGATTCCGGCGAACGGAATCGAGCGACCGTGCGGCAGACTCAATTCGCCGTCGTTTTGGCCGGGCCGGTATGCGACCTGCGTCCGCTCCGGGAAGTCGCGGCTGTCCAGCAGTTCCGCGTCAGCTCCCCGGGCGGTCAACCGTTCGAGGACCTGCCGGGCGTGGTCATCGTCGGCCCCGCCCAGAATCAAAATGGTCATCGCCGCCGTCCCTGGATTTCGAGAACACGAATCGACTGACGGCAGCGTAGCGAGTTTGAGGAGACGGACGATGCAACATCCCTTCGAAGGCATCCTGCCTGCAGAAACGGGAACGCGGGAAGCGACGGACGCGCCGGCGACGCGGCGTTCGTTTTTCGGACGGATCGCGGGAGGCCTCGCGGGTCTGGCGGCGCTGATGATCGGCCGATCCAGCCTGGCCAACGGGCGGGCGACGACGCAGGCGCTCGGCGAAGAAGGGGGGCGTCCCGGCCCCGCGCCGCAGCCGCGAAACCCGCAGATGACGACATTCGCACTTGGTGAAGAGGGGAGTTCGCCGCGTCCGCCGCGAAACACGGCGACGACGTACGCGCTGGGGGAGGAAGGCAGTTCGCCGCGTCCGCCGCGGAACACCGTCACGACTTTCGCGCTCGGCGAGGAGGGCAGCGCCCCGCCCCGCCAGATCACGACGTTCGCGCTCGGCGAGGAAGGCGCGGCGTCGCGGCCGTCGCAGCGCTGGCCGGTCGTCAGCCAGCCGCAGTACACGACGCGGGCGCTCGGCGAAGAAGGGGGCTGCCGCGGCTGGTGAGCGGCGCGATCGACGCCGGCGCCGTCCCGGTCGGCCGCGCGACGACTAGCGCGACGATCAGGGCGGCGCTGACGCCGAGGGGAGCGTTCCGCCCGGCCGCGTGGGCCAGCACAGCACGACCGCCGCGGCAAGCGCCAGCGTCACGTCGATTGTATTGACGACCTCCGACCAGACATGCAGCACCCGGAAGTCGGGTGTCCGCGGCTGGCCCGGCGGCGACAACAGCGCCTGCAGCGGCGAATAGATCCGCAGCCAGTCGTAGATCATCAGCGCCAGCGCCAGCGTCAGCAGCACGAGGCCGATGACCCGCCGACGACCAGGCAGGATCCGCCCGGCGCACGCCGTCGCCAGCAGACCGCCCAGCACCATCACGAAGCCGAACAGGTAATACGCGGGGAACCGGATCAGGACGAGCTGATCTCTCACCAGCGAATCGAACTGGGGCGAGGTGACTTCGAGCACGCCGTTCACAACGAACAGGGCCGCCGCGCCGACCCAGCCCGCTGTCAGCAATCGCGCCGCGCACAGACACACGTTCGACCACATCACCCCGGCGCCCCGTCCAGCAGAAACTCGATCGGCAACAGCCGCGATTCCAACAGTTGTCCCAGAAACGTCGGCAGGTATCCCGTGGGCGTCAGCGTCTGGCCGTTCCGGCGATTGAATACGTCATGGATGATCAGCCGGCCGGTCTGCTCATCGTACCCCGCGGCCTCGGAAACCTGCGTGATGACCCGCCGGCCCCCTGACTCCCGGCTGATCTGCACGATGACGTCGATCGCCGAGGCGATCTGACGGTGGATCGACGCCACCGGGATCTCCGCCCCCATCAGCACCAGCAGCTCCAGCCGTTTCACGACTTCCTCGGAGCTGTTCGCGTGCACGGTCGTCATCGAGCCGTCGTGCCCGGTGTTCATGGCCTGCAGCATATCCAGCGCCTCGGCGCCGCGGCACTCGCCGACGATGATCCGGTCGGGCCGCATGCGGAGCGCATTCCGCACCAGGTCGCGAATGGTGTAGGCCCCGGCCCCCTCGATGTTCGCCGGCTTCGACTCCAGCGACACCACGTGCTCCTGCCTCAACTGCAGCTCCTGCGTGTCCTCGACCGTGATGATCCGCTCCTTGACCGGAATGAACGCGGACAGGACGTTCAGCAGCGTCGTCTTGCCGGCGCCCGTGCCGCCGCTGACGAGGATGTTTCGCTGGTCGACGACGCAGGCCCGCAGGAACGCCGCCGCGGACGCCGTCAGCGTGTCCGTGTCGACCAGGTCCTCCATCGTGAACCGGAACGCCGGAAACTTGCGGATCGTCAGGCAGGGCCCCCGGACGGCCAGCGGCGGAATGACGGCGTTCACGCGGCTGCCGTCGTCCAGCCGGGCGTCGACCAGCGGCTGACTCTTGTCGATCCGCCGTCCGACCTGCGCCACGATCCGTTCAATGATCGATTCCGTCACCTTGTCCGACAGAAACCGCCGCCCCGACAGCTCGATCACGCCGTCCCGCTCCACATAGATCTGATCGCTGCGGATGACCATGATCTCCGTGATCGTCGGCGCCCGCAGCAGGTCCTGCAGCGGCCCGTACCCGAATACCGTGTCCTTCAAGTCCTTCTTCAAGGTCCGCAGCACGAGGTACCGCCGCAGCTCCCGATGCAACTGCGTCCGGAGCTGCGGAAACACCTGCGTGAAGTGC
Source organism: Planctomyces sp. (assembly GCA_019636235.1). Lineage (GTDB taxonomy): Bacteria > Planctomycetota > Planctomycetia > Planctomycetales > Planctomycetaceae > Caulifigura. The sequence goes on along the minus strand of JAHBXW010000007.1, from coordinate 82,993 downwards.
GACTCCACGCGGCGGATGCGGCTGCTGAGGTCCGGCTGGGCGTCGAGCTGCAGTTGTTCCCGGGCGATCTTCAGCAGGTTCTGGAGTTCGGTTTCCCGCTCGGGGACGAGCGTCGTCGGGACATCGAATTCGTTCCAGGTCAGCCGCGCGGTGCGCGTGCGGTCGTCGTCGCTTTCCAGGATCAACTGGTTCACGACGTAGTCGCGAAGCACCAGTCCGACGACCTCTTCGAGCAGCGGTTCGTTGGCGTCCGAGAACAACTGCAGCTCCCGGCAGACGTCCTCGATGTGCTGCTCCAGTTGCAGGATGTTGCGTTCGTCCCCCAGGCGGTTTTGTTCGAGTTCGTAGAGTTCGAACCGGCTGAGCAGCGTGCGGTGGACGCGGGTTTCGAGCCCCGACATCAGGGACCGCAGGTGTTGTTCGAGTTCCTGCCGGCCGATGGGGGCGACGTCGGCCGTCTCGATGGTGATCGTGTAGGGCCAGATGCGGACGGTTTCGCCGGCGGTGAACTCCCGGGACTGCCCGCCGAGGACCTCGTCATCGCCGACGACGCAACTGTTCAGCCCGAGGTTGTGCAGGACGAGACGTCCCTCGACGCGGCGGATCAGGGCCTGTTTCTTGGAGACCAGCGGGCTGTTGAGGACCAGCGTGTTGGCGCGGTCGCGTCCGATCGAGACGAGGTCGTGCTCGGTCTCGAGCAGCGAGCGTCGGCTGTCGTGGATCTGGTTGTACCACAGCCGCATGGGCCGGTCCGGAAGGGGGGCGTGGCGTGGCCCCGGCGCGGTCGACCGCCGGCGGGGCGACCTGCACTGTGCGGTGTGCGCGGCGCGATTTCAAGACGAGCGTTTTCGATGAACTGGAGTCGCGCCGCTGAAACCCCGGGGCGGCGAACCGGGGGCCGGGAACGCGAGCCGGCGGGTTGGAACGGCTGCGGCCCCCCTTGCCGTTCCGCGAATCATCGGGAATACTGCCGAACGCCGAGGCGCATCCGGTTGTCCGCAGGATGGCCAGCGCTTCGCCGCGTGCACCTGTAGCTCAACGGATAGAGCATCGGTCTTCGGAACCGAGGGTTGGGGGTTCGAATCCCTCCGGGTGTACCTTGCAGGACAGGGGCTGATGAAGAGCTCTCTGCCTGAGATTGCTTGTCACGGATTCCGAACCGCCAGCGTCGCCTGGCGGCCCGGAAGCGAACCCTCAGTTCGTCACGGGCCCGGCGAGTCGAGAGGGGCGAATGGCCAGGTTTGCGAAGTCCTGATTCCGCGCCGGCTGGCAGCCGCAAATCGCGGCGTCGCGCCAGGATGGCGGCCGCTCATCGCCGCGATCGACATCCGAATTTGAGGGCATTCCGCGGCCCGCGCGGTCGGCCCGCGATCACCAAGCCCTCCAGCCCCCGGGAGACGGGAACCGAGGCTGGATTTCGCCTCATCGACGAGACCGTCGCCGTGAAGTTGTCCTCGCCGCTTCTTGCGGGTAGGTTCTTGATCGTGCGTATACGCATTACCTGAGCCATCGCCGTGACCGTCAAGAACAACCTTCCGCTGGCGCTCCGCGCCGCATATCTGGCGCTCCATCGTCGGACGGAGGCCCGATTCGCTCAGCACGACGTGACCGCGGACCAGTTCGTGCTCCTCGCGACGCTCGCACGCGGCGACGCCCTGACGCAGCGGGAACTCGGCCAGCGGATGTCGTCCGACCCGAGCACCGTCCGAGCGATGCTCGTCCTTCTGGAGCGGCGCGGACTGATCCAACGAGAATCCCACCCGACCGACGCACGCGCTCGCACGGTGTCTCTGACGCCAGCGGGAAGGCGGAAATTCCGGCAGCTCTGGAAGGCCGGCAATTCGATTCGGGAGACGATGTTCGGCGCGCTTCCGCCGGACGAAGCGGCAGCGCTGGTCCGAAACCTGACCAAGATCGCGGAAACCCTGAACCAGGGGTGCGTGCCGGTCCGTGGACCGATCGCCCTTCACTCGACAGAGGTGGCATGATGACCAGACTTCTTTTCGCGCTCGTCGTGACGATGCTCCTCGCCCTCCCGATCGTGCCGCTGCGCGCACAATCCGAAGACGCCAAGAGTCCGCCGGACACGAAGGCCGATGCGACGTCGCAGACCTCCGCGGCCCCCGCCGCGGACGATTCGAAGCCGTCCTCCACCAATGTCAGCAACGCCGCCTACCCGCGCGTCCATCCCGATGGGCGAGCGACGTTTCGCCTGAAGGCCCCGGATGCCACGAAGGTTCAGGTCTTCACCAACTACGGGCTCGGCTCGGATGGCCCCTGGGACATGGTCCGCGGCGATGATGGCGTATGGACGTTGACGTCGCCCCCCATCGTCCCGGGCTTCCACTACTACGCGCTGATCGTGGACGGCGTGCCGATGAACGACCCCGGGGCCGACACCTTCTTTGGGACTGGAAAACCCACCAGCGCGATCGAGATTCCGGCGCCTGGCGTCGATTTCCACCACGCCAGGGATGTGCCGCACGGCGAAGTCCGTTCGCGCTGGTACTCATCCGCCGTGACGGGCAAGACGCGCCATATCCAGGTCTACACGCCCCCCGGCTACGACGCCGACCCGCAGAAGCGGTATCCGGTGCTGTACCTGCAGCACGGCGGCGGCGAAGACGAAACCGGCTGGACGCGCCAGGGCCACGTCAACTTCATCCTGGACAACCTGATCGCCGACGGCAAAGCCCAGCCAATGATCGTCGTCATGGAGAAAGGCTACGCCACGCGGGCTGGCGAACCGGAAATGCCGCCGCAGCGCGGCCGGGGAGACGGCGGCGCTTTCGAGGACGTCGTCCTCAAAGACCTGATCCCGATGATCGACGCGAACTACCGCACGCTGGCCAATCGAGATCACCGCGCCATCGCGGGGTTGTCGATGGGCGGCGGACAGGCGTTGAGCATCGGGCTCACGCACCTCGACACGTTCTCCGTGATCGCCTCCTTCAGCGGAGCGCGCGAAGTCGATCCCAGGACCGCTTATGGCGGCGTCTTTGCCGACCCCGCCGCGTTCGACCAGAAAGTCAAACTGCTCTACCTTCACTCCGGGACGGTCGGCCTCGATGCGATGATTCACCAGCAGGCCGGCAAGCTCGCGAAGGCCCTGCAGGAATCCGGGATCAGGAACGTCGTCTTCCGCGACGCCGAGGGGCTGGCCCATGAATGGCAGACCTGGCGCTACGCCTTCTCCGACTTCGCGCCCCGGCTGTTCCAGGAGCCCCGCGCGCGGCGCCCGCAGGGCTTCGGCCGGCCGATTGAACTCGGCCCCGATGACGTCGCGGCGTATCCCGCCCCGCCGGAGGGCTTCAAACAGGAACGCGACGACGTCCCGCACGGCAAGCTGGAGATGATCGAGTATCCGTCGAAGACGGTCGGCAACGACCGCAGGATGCAGGTCTACACCCCGCCCGGATACACGACCGAAAAGAAGTATCCCGTCCTCTACCTCCTGCATGGCATTGGCGGCGACGAAACCGAATGGCAGCGGTTCGCGGCGCCGAATGTGATTCTCGACAACCTGATCGCAGACGGCAAAGCGGTCCCGATGATCGTTGTGATGCCGAATGGCCGGGCGCAGAAGAACGATCGCGCCGAAGGGAACGTCTTCGAATCGGCCCCTGCGTTCGCTGTATTCGAGCGCGATCTCCTGGACGACGTGATTCCTGCGATCGAGTCGAAATACTCCGTGGACAGTCGCCGCGAGATGCGGGCCATTGCCGGCCTGTCGATGGGCGGAGGACAGTCCTTCAATTTCGGACTCGGGAATCTCGACACGTTCGCGTGGATTGGCCCCTTCTCGGCAGCCCCGAACACGAAACCCGCTGCAGAGTTGATGCCTGATGCGGCCGCGGTGAAATCCCGGGTGAAGCTGCTGTGGATCTCCTGCGGCAACAAAGACAACCTGATCCGCATCAGCCAGGATGTCCACCAGTTCCTCAAGCAGAACGAGATCCCGCACGTCTGGCACGTCGACGGGCATGGCCACGATCCGGACCACTGGAGCAGCAGCCTGTACTGGTTCACGCAGCAGGTCTTTCAGGAGATGCCTCTCCCGGACGACAGCGTGACCAGCGCTCTCCCCGGAAAGTGGTCGGCCGTCATCGAGACGCAGATCGGCGAGCAGGATTATGAGTACGCCATCGAGGACCAGGACGGCCAGTTGGTCGGCCGCGCGGTGATGACGCTCAACGGCGAGACGTACCGCAGCGAACTGTCCAACGTGAAGCTCGACGGCAAGTCGGTCTCGTTCGAGGAGAAATTGCCGTTCCAGGGGACCGATCTGACAATCACCTACACCGGCGAAATCAGCGGGGATGTGCTGTCGCTGACTCGCCAGGTCGGCGAGTTCGCAACGGAGAAGCTGGTCGCGAAACGTGCAGCGGCCGCGAAGTGAGGACCAGTGCGTCGCAACGAGCGGCCGGTTTCCCGCTCGTCATCCCGTTCCTCCATCCCGATTCGAATCCCATGACTGTTCGGCAGCGGCTGTTGACGTCGATTGCGCTCCTGGCGCTGGTCTGTGCCGGGCACGCCGAGGACCCGGCCGCGGCTCCGGAACATCCGCCGATGTCCGCGGCCGAACGGGCAACTCCACTGAAGCAGGCCTTCGAAAAGCAGTTCCAGATCGGCACGGCCTTGAACCGGTCGATGACGACCGGCGTCGCATTTCGGCGAAGTTCCGAAGACGTCGAGAAGGACATTCAGAATGTGCAGCGACACTTCAATCACGTCGTTGCCGAGAACGACATGAAATGGCAGCTCATCCACCCTCGCCCGGGAGCGGATGGATACGACTTCGAACCGGCCGACGCTTTCGTCGAGTTTGGAACCACGAACGGCATGAGCATCGCCGGGCATACGCTCGTGTGGCACTCGCAGACGCCGAACTGGGTTTTCGAGGGGACGCACGTCGCTGTTGTGGAGCCGAAAGACCCCACGTCAGACGCGGAGGCCGAACCGGCACAACGGAACGACGCCTCGAACACGACGACACCGGCCCAGCCCAATCTCACGGTCGCAGCCGACCGGCCGCGCCGTCCCGGCGGGTTCCGGGGATTTGATCTGAATGGTCCGCGTGCCTCGCGCGAGGAACTGCTGGAGCGGATGCGCGAGCACATTCACACCGTCGTCGGGCGATACAAGGGCCAGGTCAGGGTCTGGGACGTTGTCAACGAAGCGATCGCCGATGAAGGCCCTGATGTGCTCCGCAGATCCCCCTGGTCCGTCATCATTGGACCCGACTTCGTCGCCAGGGCGTTTGAGTACGCGCATGAGGCCGACCCCGACGCCGTCCTGCGCTACAACGACTACGGCCTGGAGAACCCGGCGAAACGCCGCAAGCTGATCGCGCTGATCAAGTCGCTTCAGGAACAGAACGTCCCCGTCATGGCGATCGGCTCGCAGGCGCACTGCAATGTCTCAACGACATTCGAGGACATGGATCAGGCGCTCGCCGAGATGGCGACGCTCGGCCTGCCGATCCACATTACCGAGCTCGATGTGAACTCGGCAGTATGGGGCCAGCGCGGCACGGGTGCTGATATCGAAGCGAACCAGCAGGCGACCGACGGCGGCCTCGTCAGCGACGCCGACCTGCAGCTGGCCCGCGCCTATGAGGGGCTGTTTCGAGCGTTCGTCAAGCACCACGAGTCGATCGAAGTGGTCACATTCTGGGGCGTGAACGATGCCGTCTCATGGCGCTCCCGCGGCCGCCCCCTGCTGTTCGACGGCAACAACGAGCCCAAACCCGCGTTCGATTTCGTCGTCCGCGTCGCTCAGGGCCAGTAGACCGGGTCTCCGCTGTTCGCTTCGAGCAGCCCCCATCACAATCGAGACTCGCTGTCGGGAAGCGAGTTCAAGGGCACGAGCGAGCGCGGCGCGAACGGGCCGGACATTCTGCTCGACGGCCGGGCCGTCCGGCAGCAGAACGAGCGTGGGTCAGAGCTTGACGCGAATGGACCGCCCGAGGGGCTGACCGGGACCATCGTGGTTGGCGAAGTGCCGCAGGTCGGGCACGCCATTCGCGGAGCCCAAGTTGGGGTGGCGTCTTTCTGCGTGATCGGACCCGCACGCGCGGACGCGGGAAGCTACCTTTGACTTGCGGGCGACTTCGACGCACCAGCCACGATGAGCGACGAACAGGAATCGAGCGGAACGTCGGCTCCCGGCGATCTCCGGAGTCAGTTGAAACGCCTCAGCCGGATCCTGGCGGCCGGGCGGGCCTTGACTCCCGAAGATCGGCGTTCGCTGCCGAGCGTGGGCTTTGTGATCACGCGGCCCGGCGGCGGGTTCTGGAACGGCTCGGACTGGCTGAGCGAACTCGGTCCCGGGTGCTGCTGGCTCGACGAGGCGGCGGCTTGCCGCGCCGCGATAGCGGCTGGCGGAATTGTCGAGCGCCTCGTCGGCCGGTGAGCTACCGCAGCATTCTGCCGCGCTTCAACCGGAGCCTTCGGAATCGCGTTCCCAGCCGGTTCGGGCTGAGGATTCGCCGCCCGACGAGGCCGCGTGGACTGTCCCCACGGCGCCTCCCGGTCGATAGAATACGCCGCCGGCCCGGTGCGGTTGAGCCACTATGGCCCGCAGGTTCCCGCATCGCGGCCGGCAATTTGAGATCCATGTCGGCCGCGAAAGGGACCGGCACGACGACCAGCGTGACCAGGACCTCCAGCGTCCCACCAAGATCGGCGTTGCGTCGCTGCGGGGTCCCGCCGAGCAGTCGTCGATGCATGCGCTGCCGAGCGACTTGTCTGCACGAGACTCACCTGGTCGCGGCTCGGCGGTTGTCGGGGGGCGAAGGAGAGGTGGGATACCCATCTGGAGTATCGGATTTCCGATTCGAGGCTGGCCAGCGGTGTTGGGCCGGGGGCCGGTTGCTCCAGGCCTGGCGGACGATCCATCAGCAGAATCTCGCGGATGCACAGGGCGTTCTGGGCTGGCATCACGCCATCAAACAGGTGTGGGAAGCGGGCCGCCGTCTGGAGTCCGACTTTCCGACGCACGCATGCCGTCAGCCAGGGGCTACGCGTCCATCAGGCGAATTGCCGCAGGAACTCCGCCCGATAGGCCCCTTCAGCGTCGGGGAACCGGGCCGCGAACGACCCCCGATCCATCGAACCGTGCTGGAAGCGTCGCTTCTCGAACAACGGCATCTCCAGTCCGGTGACGGCCCGGACGCCCCGGCCCACGACCTCGCCCTTCAGCGCGTACAGCTTCTGATGGTCCCAGCCCGTCAGTTCGATGAAGGGGATCGACTCCGCGACCGCGATCACCGACGGCAGCGCGTACGGGCTGAACCCCCGGAATCCCAGCGACTTCGCCGGCGCGAACGACCGCACGTGACCCCGACTTTGGCCGCCGCTGAACGTCAGCGAATGCTTGACCGCATGCACGCCCCAGCCCTCCTGATACAGCATCAGGTTGTTGAGCACGCTGCGAATCGTCAGTTCCGGGTTGTCCTCAATCGGGTAGTCCTTGAGGTTCTCATCGCCGCCATCGCCGTCGACCAGCCAGGTCCAGTCGGGATGCCGCTCGCGAATGCCCCGGCAGAGCGTCAGCGCCATCGCCCCGGACTGCACGTCCAGCGGCTTGTAGTCCTCGATGACCCTGACCGTGTCGGCGAGTTCGGCCACGGCCGGCGCTTCGATCACCTCCAGAAACAGGCCCAGGCCCAGCCGATCCAGAAACTCCCGCGACTGCGCGACATCGTCCCCCTGTCCCGCCACCGACAGCGTGAAGGCCTTCAGCCGAGCGGGCGATTCCCCGCGCTTCAGCAGCAGGTCGTACAGCGCCAGAAACACGGAACCGCTGTCGATCCCTCCGGAGAACAACACGCCGATCGGCGCCTGCCGGTCGATCGTTTCCAGCCAGCGGTCGAGTTCCGTCTGCAGCGCCCCGATGTACGTGCGGCCGATCTCGTCCAGATCCGCAGGCAGCGAGTTCCGCTCCGGCGCCAGGAACCGGGTGTAAATCGGATTCGGATCAGGACAGCCCAGCAGCGACAGTTCGGTGACATGATGGGCGGGGACCATCCGGGTGTACGAGGGATGGAACTGATCGCCCATTCCGTTCGCCTTCAGCCAGTCCGCCAGTTCCGAGATCCGCTCGGCGACGACCAGGCAGGGTCCGGCCGTCTGCTTGGCGAGGAAATACCGCATCGGCCGGCCGATGGATCGCGCCATCCGCACGGTCTTTCCATGCTGATGCAGGATCGCGAACTGTCCATCGATCGCGCGGACGCGTCCCGCGTCGCCGCTGCCGACGGCCTCCAGCGCCTGCTCCCGGCTCATGTTCAGCAGGACATCGCCTGCCGGGTCCATCAGATTGACGACGCGCTCGATGTACGACGAATGCATGGGAGAACTCCCGAAAGGAATGAACGCCTTCAACGTATCCATTCTTCTGGATGGTGGCGAGGGCCGCGCTTGACCGCACGCGGACGCCAAGCCAACACTCACCGCAACTCCAGGAGCCAAAACCATGCGACGAACGTTTCTGTCTCTTAGCTGCTTCTGCGGCCTGGCCGCCTTCACCGGTTGCCAGCCTTCCACCACCGAGACGGCCCCCCCGCCCTCGAACACGACCCCGCAGAGCCCGCCTGTGGCGCCCTCCGGCACGTCGGCGGAAACGGGCACGCCCATCGCCGATCCCGAAGTCGGACAGCCCCCCACGCCGCCCGTTGACGCAAACTCCGGCGACTCCGGTTCCGCCGCCGCACCGGCCGTCACGCCCGCGGCCGGAGCGGTCGCCGCAAAACCGGTCCCGCTCGATGGCGACGCCATCGCCATCTCCCCCGAAAACACCCGCATCGAGTTTGTGGGCACGCACTCGGGCGCCAAGCCCGATCCCCGCACGGGGACGTTCGAGACATTCAGCGGCAAACTTGAATTCTCCGGCGACGCGAACGAACTGGCCGCAGTCACGATTGAGATTGACACGACGTCGATTCAGACGAACTTCGAGCGGCTGACGACGCATCTCGCGAGCGCGGATTTCTTCGACAACCGCGAGCATCCGTCGATCACGTTCGAGAGCACAAACGTCGCGCCTGGCGGGGGCGAGGGACAGTTCACCGTCACCGGAAACCTGACGCTCCGCGGCGTGACCAAAGAAATCTCATTCCCCGTCCAGACGACTCGTTCGGCCGAGGGGGGCACGCTGCGAGCCGACTTCACCATCGACCGCACGGAGTTCGGGATGGACTTCGGGGCCGGTCAGGTCGAGAACGCGGTCGCCATCACGGTGATCGTCGGCGAAAAGAACCGGCTCGTCGAAGCGCCCACCACTTGAGGCCGACCCGGCCGCGTCTCGTTCGTCGGCGTCGCCGTCTCATCCGCACCGTTGCGCAAAGCGACCGAGAATGTTCACGACGCTCGCCGCACTCCCGGCGCCGGTCGCGTTGGCGGTCGCCCCCGTCGTCGCCGTCGTGGTCGTCCTCGCCTGTCGCCGGTTGTGCGGAGAACGCGGCCTGCGCTTCGCCGGACCCTGCGCCGTCGCCGGAGCGTTCGTGTTGGCGGATGCGCTGACTTCGGGAATGCAGCACTGGCTGCCGACCCGGAACTGGCAATGGACGCTGCATGTGGCCGTCCTGGCCGCGGTGCTGGGACCAATCGCCGCCGCGCCGGGGTTAACTCGATCGGAGCGGTGGTTGTTGTACGCGACGGGGGCCGTCATCGCGGCGTGCCTTCTGGTTCCCAGGTGGGCGAAACCGGAGCAGGCGGCGTGGTGGATTCCGCTGGCGGCCGGCGGCATATTCCTGCTGGCCGCTCTGCAGGAGCCGCTGTCCGGGCGGGTTTCCGGCGTGGCGCTGACCGGCGCCTGGGCGATCAGCGCGTTGTGCCTGGCGGGGCTGATCGCCGTGGAATTCAGTCTGTCCTGGGCGCAGGTCGCGGGGCTGGTGGGACTGGCGCTGACAGGCGCGGCGTTCGGCCTGGGCTTCGCGCCGGCCGAATCAGCGACCCGCGCGCTGGTCGCGACGCAGGCGCTGGTCGTTGGCGGCTGGGCATTTATCAGCTGCGTCGAGCCTTCCCGCCCGGCATACGTGCTGCTCGCCCCGCCGGCGCTGCCGCTGCTGTTGTGGCTGTTGGGACTGGGGCCGCTGGGACGGCTGGGAGCGCGGGGCCAGACGATTGTCGGATTGCTGCTGGTGGGTCTGGCGGCGGCTGGCTACGCGGCATGGGCCGTGATCCGTTCGGGCATCCTGGAGGCGGCCCCGCTGTAGCGCCCCGGCGGCGTTGCCTCCCGTCGCCGGGCAGCCATAATCCGCCCAGGGGCAGTGCGCCCGGTGACAGCGACGACGGAAGGCGGACGGAATGGCTCGGACGGCGCCCCCGCGGTACATCAACCGCGAACTCAGTTGGCTCGAATTCAATCAGCGGGTGCTGGACGAGGCCGCTGACGCCACGATCCCGCTGCTGGAACGCCTGAAGTTCCTGGCGATCTCCGCGTCGAACCTCGACGAGTTCTTTCGCGTCCGGGTCGGCGGTCTGCAGATGCTCGTCAATCAGGGGGTTGTTCGCCCGGACTCCTCCGGCCTGACCCCCGAGGAACAGCTCGCCGCCATTCACGAACGCGTTCAGCGGATGACTCAGGAGCAACATCGGATCTACGCGGAGCTGGAGCCCCAGCTCGCCGCGCATGGCATCCGCCGCCTGCGCAGCGAAGAGCTGTCCAAGGCCCAGCGGTCGGTTCTGCAGCGGGTGTTCGATGAGGAGGTGTACCCCGTTCTGTCGCCGATGGCCGTGACGTCGGCGGACGATTTTCCGCTGTTGTCGAACGGGCTGTTGTGCGTGTGCGTGCGGATCAAGCCGCGGCAGGAGGGGGACGCGGACCGGTATGCGATCGTGCCCTGCGGCCCGGGGGTGACGCGGTTCCTGTCGCTGCCCTCGGAGGCCGCGCAGGCCTTCATCCTGCTGGAGGATGCGCTGGCCCTGCTGGCCGGCCGGTTCTTCCCGGGCGAGGCGGTCCTCGAATGCGTGCCGTTCCGGATCACCCGCAACGCCGATATGGAGCTCCGCGAGGACTCGGCGTCGGATCTGCTCGAAGAAATGCAGCAACTGCTGTTCGAGCGCCGGGTAGGGGACTGCGCGCGGCTCGAGCTGGGCGAACAGGCCAGCGCCAACCTGGAAGGCTTTCTGCGATCGACGCTGGAACTGTCCGACACGGAAATCATCCGCCAGCCCGGGCCGCTGGAGCTGTCCGATTTTTTCCGGTTGACGGACCGTCCTGCGGCGGACGTGCTGAAGTACGAGGCCTGGCCGCCGCAGCCGTCATCGTCCATTCCCGCGGGCTCCGCGATGTTCGACGTCATTGCCGGAGGGGACCTGCTGCTGTACCACCCCTACGAGTCATTCGAGCCCGTCGTGCGGTTCGTTGAGGAGGCGGCCAACGATCCGGACGTGCTGGCGATCAAGCAGACGTTGTACCGCACCGCGCGGGACAGCCAGATTGTCGCGGCGCTGCTGCGTGCCGCGGAGCGCGGCAAGCACGTGACGGTCATCGTCGAGCTCAAGGCCCGGTTCGACGAGGCCCGGAACATCGAATGGGCGCGGCAGCTCGAACAGGCCGGCGCGCAGGTGCTGTACGGCGTCAAAGGCCTGAAGACGCACGCCAAGGTCTGCCTGGTGGTCCGCCGCGAGCCGCAGGGCATCGTGCGGTACATGCACTTCGGAACCGGCAACTACAACGAGATCACGTCGCGAATCTACAGCGACACGAGTCTCCTCACCTGCGATCGCGACCTGGGGATGGACGCCGCGGCGTTCTTCAACGCCATCACCGGATACTCGCACGCGCCGCGATACCGGAAGATCGAAGCCGCGCCGATCGGACTCCGCGACAAGCTGCTGGAGATGATCCGCGCGGAGATTGAATTCAAGTCGCAGGGGCAGCCGGCACGAATCGACGTCAAGGTGAACGCACTTGTGGACCCGCTGCTGATCGACGCGCTGTATGAGGCGTCGCAGGCGGGGGTGGATGTGCGGCTGAACGTGCGCGGCATCTGCTGCCTGCGGCCGGGGGTCAAGGGGCTCAGCGAGAACATCGAAGTCGTCAGCGTCATTGACCGCTTCCTGGAGCATGCGCGGATTCTGCATTTTCACCATGGGGGCGATCATCGGATGTTCATCTCGAGCGCCGACTGGATGACCCGCAATCTGGACCGGCGGGTGGAATTGCTCGTGCCGGTGGAAGATCCGGTCTGTCGGGACAGGCTGATGCGGATCCTGAACGCGTATTTCGACGACAACGTGAAGTCCCGCAAGCTGCTCTCGGACGGCCGCCACCGGCGTTTGACGTCGGGCAAGCGAGAGCCGTTCCGGGCCCAGGAGCGGCTGTACGAAGAGGCCCGCAGGGCAGATCAGCTGGCTCAACAGCAGCAGCGCACGACGTTCGAACCGCACCGCCGCGGGGCGTGACGGTCAGCCGTCGCAGGCAGGGCCAGGCCCCGGCGGCGTCTTCGAATCTGAACAACGGGGAAATCACAGAGACACGGAGGTCGCCGAGAGACCTTCTCCGTGCACTCTGTGCCTCGGTGTTTCTGTGTTTCAAGAAAGGGCCATTCGCTCGTCAATGCCCTCCTGGCCGTCTGCCGGCAGAGCGGCGCGGCGATGTTGCGGCACGTCCGGGAGGACGGCGCATCGGCGTGGTTGAACGACCGATGCGGCCTGCGACGCCAGACCTGCGTGAGTTCGTGTCGCACAGCCGACGTCCCTCGGCGGCGGGTCCGCGCGTCAACTGACGCCTTACCCTCCGGGCGGTATCATTCGCCCTTCATGATGGACTTCGAGGACCGGGAGACGATTCCGATGGCGGAACGGGTGTATCTGGCGGTGGACCTTGGCGCGGAAAGCGGCCGCGTCATCGCCGGACTGTTTGACGGACGGCACGTCCGGCTCGATGAAGTGCACCGCTTCGGCAACGGCGCCGTCCCCGTCGCCGGGACTCGCCGCTGGGACGTCCTCCGTCTGTGGAGCGACATTCTCGACGGCCTCGCCAAATCCGCGCACAGCTATGGCCGCGACGCCGCCTCCATCGGCGTCGACACCTGGGGCGTCGATTACGTCCTCCTCAGCCGCCGGGACGAGATCCTCGGCCAGCCCTACAACTACCGCGACCCCCGCACCCAGGGCGTCATGAAGCACGCCTTCACCCGCGTGCCGCAGCGGGACATCTTCCGCGACACCGGCCTGCAGTTCATGGAGATCAACACGCTGTACCAGTTGATCGCCATGCAGCTCCAGGATCCGGACCTGCTGGCGATGGCCGACAAGTTCCTGATGATGCCGGACTTCTTCCACTGGCTGTTGTGCGGCAGCAAGGTCGTGGAGTTCACCAACGCGACGACGACGCAGTTCTTTCATCCCACAGAGCGGGACTGGGCGTTCGACCTGTTGAGCCGGTTCGACCTGCCGCAGTCGATCTTCCCGCAGGTCGTCACGCCCGGCACGCGGCTGGGCGACCTCCGCGACGAAGTGGCGCAGCGCACGGGCCTGCCGCGGGTCGGCGTCATCGCCCCCGCCACGCATGACACCGGCGCCGCCGTCGCCGCCGTGCCGACCGAGAACACCGGCCGTCCCAACTGGGCCTACATCAGCTCGGGCACATGGTCGCTGATCGGCGTGGAGGTCGATCAGGCCATCCTCAGCGACCAGGCCCTGGCGCTGAACGTCACCAATGAGGGGGGCGTCGACGGCACGTACCGGCTGCTCAAGAACGTCATGGGGCTGTGGCTGGTCCAGGAATGCCGCCGTTCGTTCGAGCGCCGGGGCAAGACGCTGGATTACGCGGCGTTGACGCACATGGCCGCCCAGGCCACGCCGTTCCAATCTCTTGTGGATCCCAACGATCCGCTGTTCCTCAGCCCGGAGGACATGGCGGTCGCGATTCAGGATTTCTGCAGGCGCACGCGGCAGCCCTTCCCGGACGACGAGGGGAGCCTCATCCGCTGCGCGCTGGAAAGCCTGGCGCTCAAGTACCGGCAGGTGCTGGAAGGGATCGAATCGCTGACGGGCGAGAAGGTGGAGGTGCTGCACGTCGTGGGCGGCGGCTCGAAGAACGAGTTGCTGAACCAGTTCACGGCGGACGCCTGCGGGATTCCGGTCATCACGGGTCCGACGGAGGCGACGGCGCTGGGCAACGTGCTCTTGCAGGCCCGGGCGTCGGGCGACGTCGGCACGCTGCGCGACATTCGGACGATCGTGAAGGAGTCCAGCGAATTGCGGACGTATTCGCCAATGAACCGCGACGCCTGGAATACGGCGTACGGGGCTTTCCGCGGTTTGACGGGCTGACCGGCGGACTGCGACGAACGGTCGCCCGCCGGGCCGGGCGGCGGTATGGCCTTTGCAGCCTTTCGCGAACCGCGGGTCCTCGGCCCTTCGCGAGGCGGCGTCATGCAGACTTCATCGATCGATACGCGTCCGGTCTGGCTGGACGTCGAGCGGCCCGAATATCCGTCTCTGTCTCGTTCCGGCGCGTATGACGCCGTGATCATCGGCGGCGGCATCACCGGACTGACGGCCGCCTGGCTGCTGAAGCGGGCGGGTCAGCGGGTCGCCGTCCTGGAGAAGGGGCGGATCGGCGGCGGCGAGACCGGTCATACGACGGCGCATCTGACGATCGTCACCGACACGCGGCTCAAAGAACTGGTCCGGACGTTCGGCAAGGACTCCGCAAGGCTGGCCTGGCAGGCGGGCGCTGTCGCCATCAGCCTGATCGAACGGATCGCCCAGCAGGAATCGATCGAGTGCGGCTTTCGGATCGTCCCGGGGTTCCTGACGGCGCCGCTCGACGCCGAAGCGGATGAGCAATCGGACTTCGAGCAGGAGGCGGAGCTGGCCCGCGAGCTGGGCTTCGACGCCACGTTCGTGCGGGACGCCCCGGTCGTTCATCGGCCGGGGATCCGGTTCGCAAATCAGGCGCTGATCCATCCGATCCGGTATGCGGCGGGTCTGGCCCGCGTGGTGGCCGGCGGGGGCAGCGATGTGTTCGAGCAGACGGAAGCCGTCGACGTGCATGGGTCGCCGCTGGCGGTCGAAGCGAACGGACAGACGCTGACCTGCGACCGCGTGATCGTAGCCACGCACGTGCCGCTGATGGGCAAGGCCGGGTTGGTCAGCAGCACGTTTCTGCAGACGAAGCTGTACGCATACTCCTCATACGCGATCAGCGCGCGGGCTCCGTCCGGCACATTTCCGGAAGCCGCGTTCTGGGACACGGCGGATCCGTACAACTACCTCCGCGTCCACCGCGATGAGGAGGGGGAACTGCTGGTGCTGGGGGGCGAGGACCACAAGACGGGGCAGGAGGACCGGACCCGCGAGTGCTACGCGCGGCTGGAAGCGCGGCTGGCGGCCCTTGCGCCCGAGGCGGCGATTGAGCACCGCTGGTCCGGCCAGGTCATCGAGACGAACGACGGACTGCCGTTCATCGGCGAGGCGGCGGAGGGACAGTTCGCGGCGACGGGATTCGCCGGCAACGGGCTGACGTTCGGGACGATCGCCGGCATTATGGCCAGCGACTGGGCGCTGGGGCGGGAGAGCCCCTGGCGCGACCTGTTCAGCCTGGGGCGGACGAAGGTCCGGGGCGGGACCTGGGAGTATGTGAAGGAGAACGTCGATTTTCCGGCGCACCTGTTGAAGGGTCTGCTGTCGCCCAGCGACGTCGACACGGCGGACGAGGTTCCGGCGGGATCGGGGCGGATCGCGCGGATCGACGGCCAGCGCTGCGCCGTGTATCGCGATGAGCAGGGGAACGTCTCGATCTGCTCGGCGATCTGCACGCACATGGGTTGCGTCGTCCGATGGAACGACGCTGAGTCGACCTGGGACTGCCCCTGCCACGGCTCGCGGTTCAATCCCCGGGGGGAGGTGATCGCCGGCCCGGCGGAGTCTCCGCTGAAGAAACTGGGGGAGTGAACCATTGGTCGGTTCCGACTCCGAAGTCGCCCGCGGCGGCGTCTCTCGTCCGCGGCCTGCCTGATTGTCGGCTGGGGCGGCGCTGAGACGATGTCGACGAACTTCGAGTGGTCGATCGGCCGAGGGAACCCGGAGGATTGCCGTGTGCCATCGACGGAAGAATTCTGTGCTGCGCCGTATGCTGATCGGCGACAAGCACGTCGACCCGACGCAACCGGCATTTCAGAGGACCGGAATGGACCTGCTCGATCGCCTGTTGGGGCATGACTCCTGGACGACCGGCCGGTTGCTCGATCTGGCAGCCTCGCTGGGCGATGACCAGTTCGATCAGGAGTTCGACATCGGCCACCGCACCGTCAGGCGCACCTTTGAGCACATCCTCTGGAATGTCGAGTGCTGGACCGACTTGATGCGGAGCCAGCCAGTCCGGCCCCGCCCGGCGTCGAACCCGTCGCTCGCCATGCTGCGAGAACGCCACGCCACGGCCTCGTCGGAGTTGTTCCAGCTCGCCCGGGACATCGTGGACCAGCACCGGCTCGACGAAACCTTTCTGGACACGCTTGACGACCCGCCCCGGGCGAAGTCGCTGGGCGGCGTCATCGTCCATCTCGCCACTCACGGCATGCATCATCGAGCGCAGTTGCTGTTCATGCTGCGACGACTGGGGGTCGAGAACCTTCCGGAAGGCGACGCGCTGAGCTGGGAGTCGTCATTGCGTTCGCCGTAGTTCGTCCATACGGCCAGCTTCGCGCGACGTGATGCGCACCCTCTCCCGAATCCGGGTCGAGTTCCACCGCGGGCCGCGCGGCCGGCCGTCGATTGCGACCGGTTGTCAGCCGCGCGGGCGCCGGTAGTGCATGGCGACCGCGCCATTGCGGAACGGCGTCGCCGAGACCAGCTCGAGCTGTCGCGTGACGGGCAGCCCGCTCTGATACAACGCAGGGCCGTGTCCGACGATTCTGGGGTGGACGAGGAACTTGTACTCGTCGATCAGATCCAGCCGGTCCAGTTCGGTCGCGAGCTTGCCGCTGCCGACGAGCACGCCGGCAGGGGTCGCATCCTTGAGCGTCTGCACGCCCGTGCGCAAGTCGCCGACGATGTGGTGGCTGTTGGTCCACGGGAAGTTCGTTCGCGTCGACGACACGACGTACTTGGGCTTGGCCTCCAGTTTGACTGCCCACTCGCGCATCGCCGGCGGCGCCTCCACCTCGCCGCGGGCGACCGCCGGCCAGTAACTTTCCATCATCTCGTAGGTGACCCGACCCCACAGCATCGCCCCTCCCTCGTCCATGAGGCGTGTGAAGAACGCGTGTGTCTCGTCGTCGGCGATCCCCTCCCGGTGGTCGACGCAACCGTCGAGGGTAACGTTGATGCTGAAGGTCAAGAGTCCCATGGCGGCGAGTCTACTCCGAGTTGAGCCGAACTCTGGACTGCCGATTTTCGATGACCCGGAACGCTGTCGCAAGCAGTTGCGGAAAACCGCCTTCGCTCGCGGGCCCGGAACGCGACGCCAGGTTGCGGTCGGCGCAAACAAAAAGGCCCAGCGAATTCCGCTGGGCCTCTTCAGTGGCGGGGACAGGATTCGAAGAACCTCAGAAATCTCAACGTTTCGACGGCATTCCGGAATCCCGCGGTGCGGAATCCGGTGCAATCGTTGAACGGACTGCCGCCCTGGCAGCAGCACACGCTGATCCACGCCTGGCACTGATCGTCGAGCGGTGGGGGGAACTTCCGGAGTCCGCCCGGGCGGCCATCGACGTCGAAGTGCGGGCCGCGCTGGGCGTCGACTGAGCTTGCGATTCTCTCGCGAGCCGGCGCGATCCTCTCATCCTGTTCGGGGGCCGTCTTCCCCGGACGACGCATGGAGAAAGCCACAAATGGCGACGACAACGGACGTGCAGCGTGAGGAGGCCCTGTTGGTCCCGCAGCCGCGGGAGGACGTGGAATGGCAGCTCTGGCAGGCGCGCCAAGAGGCAATGGAGGCCGGCCACCTGGGCGAGGCAATCCGACCCGCCGGACTGCCGCCCGGGGAGGAGTGGAGCCCGCCGGCAATGCGGGTGCTGATCTTCGACATCCCCCGAAGCGCCTGGAGTCCGCGGTCGGCGGCAACGTTCCCGCGGAGACTCGCCAGCTTCGCGATGCCGCTGCGGCACGCGAACCAACTGGCAGTGACGCTCAACGAGAACGTCCTGTCCGGGCGGATCAAGGCCCGCTGGTACGTGGTCGCGAGGACGTTCGATTCGGGGTTCGCCGTGCTGCGGGTTGACGTCTCGCCGGCCTGGCAGGCGGCATCCGCGATCGACTTTCCGCCGGGCACGTCGGAGCGGACGACGGCCAACGTCCCCGCCATGCAGGTCTGCAAACGATTCAACCGGCAAGTGCTGGCGATGGGCCTGGCGGTGCCTGGAGAACGCCGCAGGGGCTCGTTCCCGTGGGCCGTCCCGGTGCGGCAACTGACGCCGCTTGACTGAACGACTTCCCGCGCCACGCAGTTCGGGCGGCGCTGGTCGATTGTGGCCGGCGCCGCCATTTCTTCTCGCCCCGCGCGGCCGGCTCCTGGGCAATTGAGAGGCAGGGTGTCGTCGGCGACACCCTGAGAAGAGCCTGCCGGCCTGTGCGCACGACAGGCACGGACAGAGCCTTCGGGGGATTCGCTCAGGTGTCCACCGTGGACACCTGCCGGCGGGGGCCGTGCGATGGACATGGAAGACGAGCGAACCACCGAGAGAGCTATCAATCCCCGGAAGGCAACCTGTGACCGATCACAGGCGAGGGAGCGGCAGAGCGACAGCACGCGAGCCATCGACGCATCGTCCTGTGAAGCCCCACGGGATGCGTGAGCTTCCAATACTGCGAAGACATGCCGCCCGGTCCGGAGCTTCCCGCCGCACCTGAGACCGATCTCACCCTGCGGCGAAACTGATCGCGGCCGGGGGTGACATGGTTTCCGCTGAATCAGCAAGGCCCCCACCGGCGTTCCCGCCGCGTCAGCTGGCGGCGAGGCACGGCAGTCGGGGCTTTCGAGTCCGGTGCAGAACCGAACGGAATGCCGACATATTCCTCAAAGTGATTCCTGACAGGCAGGTTGCGACGATGGCTCGTGTGGCGAAGTAACTCCGGCGGTGCGATCCCCGGTGCAAGTCCGGTGCAATTCGCCGGCCCCAGCCCCGGGGCGTCCCCCCAGACCCGCCGTCGTAGTGTGGTACGTCCCCCTCGCACTTTTTTCCCTGAGATCCGTCCGGGGCCGAATCCGGAGAATCTCTCGGAACCGGGGTGATTGGCATCGCGCGGCGGGGCAACTCTGCCCGATCAGCTTCACAGTGTCTTCAGGCCAGCGGGGACATGCGACCGGCCGCTTCTCTCGGTCGCCTTTTCGGGGTTGCAATGTACGATCAAGCCGCGTTGGGCCGCCTGGCTCAGAGTCTCCGTCAGCCGACCGCATCCGCCCACCAGTCCCAGCCAGCGTCCGGCGATCGGTACGCGAACGTGCGTCTGGCGATGCAGCCTTACCAGCCCGGCGCATTCCGCAATCGGTTCGCGAACGTGTACCGCGAAATGGGCTACGATCCGCCTGCGGGGTTGCAGGGCTCGGATTATGCCGGTCCCTTTCCAACAGCCCAATACCAGGCGTCCAATCCGGCCGTGTACGACTCGCCGGAGGTTCCGCAGCAGCAACCGTTGAACTATCGGCCGTTGGGCGGGACTCCGGTGCTGGGCGGCGTGGCGGATGGGAGGGGCGGGTATTCGTACACGCCCCGGATCGGGGGTCCGGACTCGGTGCTGCCGATGACGCCTGAACAGGCGGCGCACATCCGTCCGTCCGTGCAGCACTACCTGGCCCGCAACGCCCACACGGATGCGCGGTATCAGGACTCGCGGTTCACGTCGGGGTTTGATAGTCCGGGGACGAGGCTGGCGCGGTCGCTGGTGGCGCAGGGTCAGGCGCAGGCCCCGGCGCCGCTTCCGCCCGCACCGCCCCGGTTTCCGACTGCGGCCATTCAGGCGTCGCTGCAGGCCAATCCGACGCCGACGCCGCTGAGCGGGCAGGCGATGGAGCGCTATCGCGCGGGGCAGGAACGGAACGCGGCGGTACAGGGGCAGCGGCAGGACTTCCGGCTGCAGCGGATGGCGGCGATGGGCGGTCCCGGAGCCAGACTGGCCAAGTCGATCCTGGCCGGTCAGCGGCAGCAAAATCAGGGCATGCAGTTGCCGAAAGACCCGACCGAGCGTCGAGCCTACGTGGCGAACTTCGCGTCGGGCATCGCGTCCAGCGGATTGAATCCGGATGCTGTCCGGAAGCTGGCGGAAGCCTTTTCCGACGCGGACCTGATCGAGGCGATGGGGGCTGCGGACGAGCAAGGCCGCCGGGCGATCGGGGACATTATTCGGTCGCGAACGAACGTCCCGAAGCCCAAGTTTCGGCCGGCTCCCGGCGCCGTCCCGGAACGGTACGAGCCGCGGCGGCTCCCCGTGGATCAGGGGTGGCTGGGGCGGTTCTGGAACGAGTTGACGGGCCTTTGACGACCCCCTGCGGCCCGCCGCGGTTGAGCCTGCTGGCCCGCGGGGCTTCTGCGGCGTGGCCCGGGGGATGCGTGTTCGGCGCAACCTGTGACCGATCACATGTCGGAAAATTCCGACATGTCGCCGGCGACAGGTGCCCACGCTGGACACCTCGCGGACCGTCGAGCAGAAGGCCCGGGAGTTCCGGGAACTGAAGCGGATCGAACAGGCCAGAGCAGACCAGCGGAAGAAGTCGGAACTGGCACAAAATCGCAGTTTTCCCAATGTTTCGCCCGTTCAGGCAAATTTGCCTGAACGGTGAGTTGCAGGCCGATCAGATGCGACTGTCCATGCTGGACAGTCGCCGTGATTGCCGGGGAACGCACGTTCAATATCGGCATCAGCAAGCCATCAAGTTCTTCGGATGCCCAGCAAGAACTTGCCGCTCTGGCCTCCAGCGTCGCCTCAGACGGCCTCCAGACACCGGCCAAGGGAATCCCCGCCCCGGGGCGTCGGAACGCTTGCACGGGCCTCCTGTGCGTTCGTACAGTGTGACCGGGGATAGGGTCGCTCCCGAACGCCGGCAATACCCGAGTCGGCTTCCCCGCTTCTTTTCGATCGGGGTCCGGGGGGCCGGAATGGCTGATACTGCTTCTGCGGCGCAGTCGCTCCTGTCGCTGCTTTCTGGCGTCGAAGTGCGGCCCTGCGGGGGGCTTTCTCCCGAGGCGATTCAAGACATCACCTGGTCTGCCCGGGCATTCGTGGATTCGCTCGGCGAGGGCCAACGCCGAGACTTGGAGCGGCGGGCGGCGTTCGTTCGAACGTCGTGCGATGCGCTGCCCTGGCGGGGCCACCCGACGCTCAGCGACCGGGCTCTGCTGACGACCGAGGAACTGCGGCATGTGCGGGACAGGCGGGCGCCAATGCCGTTTCACGAGCGGGGCGACGTTCGCCGGGTCGTTGCGATTGAGGGGGTTGACGGGCAGCGGTTCGACCACACGGAGACCGGGATCGATCCGCACGTCCGCGACGGACTCAGCGACGAACAGAAGTCTGAGCTGGAGCGGATTGTCGTCGCTGCGAACGACCAGCACGCAGACGGCTGTTTCTGGCTGTTGTCGCTCTGTCCGGACGCTGGGATTGAGGCTGCATTCGGAAGAATGTCGCTTGAGGCCGACCTGCGCTCCGCTGACGAGAAGGCATGGAACCGGATCCGTGAGGAACTGCGGAAAGCGGTTGAGGCCATTGCACCCTGTGTGACGACGGGCCGGGAGGCTGTCGTGATAATGGAAGCCCAGCCGGCCGGGGCTTCGCACAGCCCTGACTTTCGATCAGTGAACTGGTTTGGACAGGCGCACTCATTCACGCCGAAGCAGGCCGCCATCGTCAAGGTGCTGTGGGATGCGTGGGAGAATCGCACTCCAGTATTGGGCGAAGCCTACATCGTCGAGACGGCGGAAATTGAAGGCTCGCGGGTCGCACCGATATACCGCCAACACGGCGCGTGGAAAACGATGATCGTCTCGGCCGGCAAAGGAATGCTCCGCCTGCAGGAACCGTAGTCCTGAGGTCTATCGAGACGAGTTTTCGAGATCCCAGAGATTTGCAGTAGGCGCACAGTTGGCGCACATGCCCCCGTCTACCCTTGGGGCATGAACACGACATCAACTCCCCCCAAGGTCCTGTCGCTCGCTCGCATGGCTCACCGCCTGGGTGTGACGGCACGGTGGCTGAAAATTGAAGCTGCGGCGGGCAGGGTTCCCTGCCTCTCAGTGGGTAGCGGGCGATTCTTGTTCGCCCCTGAGGCAGTCGAGCGGGTGTTGGCGGATCGCGCTGCGGTATCGGCGACCGAGGAGGCCGCCCGATGACCGGCATCGAACTCCAACCCCTGGCGGTCGACTCCAGCACGGCCGCGAAACTCCTGGGCATCAGCCTGAGGTCGCTCGCGAGGCTCGATGCTGAGCTGCGGCCGGCCCGGCTGGGTCGGTTGAGGCGGTACACCGTCGCCGGCTTGCAGGACTTCTTGGAGTGCCAGCGCGCTCCGGCAACCAGCGAAAGCCCACCCCAGAAATGACGAGAGCCGGCGATTGGCCGGCTCCCATCGAGTATCCATGCCGGGCAGCGGGTGGCACCGCTCCCGGCAGCAGCACCGAGCACAAGAATGGTAACCTTCGGGGCCCCCACGGGCGAGCGCCAGCGCGCTCCGATTCGCAGAATTCCGTCGCCGGACGAGATCGCCGACGCCGCGGTCTGGCTCCGCGATCAGGGCATCCAGCCGGTGTTGTTGAAGCCCGGCGAGAAGCGGCCTGCAGGACGCTGGGCCGGTCGGAAGCTGCTTCCGTTCGAGCGCGAAATCCGCCGGAAGGCCGGCCGTGGACCATGCGGATTGGCGGCCGCCAATAGCCATCGATTCGCCGTCCGGGACTTCGATGATCCCGCGGCATTCCAACGCTGGCGAGACGTTCACCCGGACGTCGCGGAGGCTCTATTCGTCAGCCGAACGCCCTCGGGCGGATACCACGTCGCCGGCCGGTGCGACGACGCCGACCTGGGCTGTGCACGGGCATGCAGCGCGACAGGGAAGGCGCTGCTGTACCTGGGCGACGGCGAGTTCCGGGCCGAGGCCTGCGTCACCGCCATTCCGCCGACCGTGCTGACAAACGGCACGTATGAGCCGGTCAACTGGAGCATCGGAGACAGGATTCCGCAGATTCACGATCTGCCGGGGTCGGGGCTGCTGGAGCGGTGGAATGAGGTGGACCGCTGGGATGAGGGAGCGGTGAAGGACACCAAAAATGATACAAAAAGCCCCCCTACCCCCCCACCACCCCCGCATGAGAAGTCCTGTGAGCACTGTGAGCACTGTGAGGACTCTGTTGAGGTGGCGATTCTCGGCTGCCTGCCGTCAGGCCCCGGGGAGCGGCGCCGCAAGCTGTTCGAACTGGCCCGCCGGCTGAAGGCGGCACGCGAATACGCCAGCGCCGACGCGAGCGAACTTCGGGACATCGTCCTGAGATGGCATCAGCAGGCGCTGCCTGCGATCCAGACGAAGGGGTGGGCCGAGACCTGGTCGGACTTCCTGGACGCCTGGCGGAACGTGCGCTTCGCGGCGGGCAGCGGGGCGATTGAGGCGGCCTTTCGTCGCGCGGTCGCATCAGTCCCGCCAGCCATCGCCGGTCAGTACGACTCGCCGCCGGTGCGATCCCTGATCGCGTTCGCCCGCGAACTCCAGCGCATCGCCGGAGACGGGAAGGCGTTCTTTCTGGACGGCCGGACTGCGGGCCGGCTGATCGGCTGTGACCAGACATGGGCGGCACGGATGCTGCGAATGCTCGTCGTCGACGGCGTGCTCCGGCGCGTCTCGACGGGCCAGCGGGCCACGGGAAAGGCATCCGAGTACCTGTACCTGGCCGGCGACTGACGCCGGCGGTCCTCTTCTTGTGGAGGTTTGAATGGCTGTGATTCGAAATGAGGAAATCCCGCTCGACGCGCTCGACATGACCGCGGCGGAACTGGTCCGCGAACGGCTCGACGAGCCGGCCGTCGAGCGGTATGCAGAGGTTCTTCGCGAGGGCGGCGAACTGCCGAAGCTGCGGTGCTTTGAGCGCCTCGGCCGGCTGCTGTGCGGCGATGGCCGGCATCGGCTGGAGGCACACCGCAGGGCCGGTCGCGAGACGATCGCCGTGACGATCGAGCCTGGGGGGCCCGACGATGCGCTGCGGGTGGCCTGCCACGCCAACGCCGCACACGGGCTGCCCCGGTCGAACGCCGATAAACGAAGGACCGTCGAACTGGCCTTGCGGCATTCGGAGTGGGGCCGGATGTCGGACGGCGCGGTGGCGCAGTTGTGCGCGGTGTCTCGCGAATTCGTCAACCGGGTGCGGCGAGCGCAACCTGTGATCGATCACATGTCGGAAGTTTCCGACATGTCAGCCCCACCGCCAGCGACGACCCGGATCGGCCGCGACGGCGTGGCCCGCGTGGTTCCGGTCCAAGCTGTCGATCGGCGGGCACGAATGGAGCCAGAGCGGCCGCAGCGCGAGCCCGGCGACGAAAGCGAATACGACCGGGACCCCGATCCGCCGATGTCACGGGGGGCCGAAGTGCGTGCGTTCTTCAATCGGAGGCCGCCGCTGGAAGCCTCGCGAGAACCCGATAGGCCGCCCGGCGACTCCAAGCCCGTGCGGGAGCCTCAGTCCGTGAAAGCCGCCGTCACGTCGATCCTGAACCGGGCCGAGGACGGTGCCCGCGACGTCTCCAAGCTGATCGAACAGGCGACGAAGGCCCACGGCGGGCCGAGCGTCCACAGCGACGCCTGCATTCGAAAGCTGAGCGAGTTCGGCAAGGCCCTGTTTGAATGGAGGGACGACTTGTGAGTCAGCAGCAAACCAGCCCGCAGCAAAGCGGGCAGCGCAAACCGAAGGCCCGCGGCAAGGCCTGGGCCGAGCGACGGTGGTTGGCGTGGCAGGCGGCAATGGATGAAATCCGCCGCGACCACAAGGCGCTGGACGAGCACATGGCGCTCGGCGCCGAGCACTTCAACGACTTTCTCACGCAACGACTTGAGGCGCTGCTTCCCGTCCACGAAGCCCGCTTGAAGGCTCGCAGCAAGCGTCCGAAACGGACCAAAAATCGAGCGAAATAACTGATGTGCGACGCACACCAGTAGCACACCCCACAGTCAAACATCATTTGATAGCCAGGCCGTCGAACTGGCAAAAACCCCCTCGCGTCGGACACCTGCCGGCGGCGGAGCGAGGGGCGTTGCAAGCTCTCCTCCGCCGTCCGGCGCCTTGCAACAGGAGAGACCACGTGGCTTCGATCAGCAGAGCAGCGGACGGCCGATTCACCGTTCAGGTCGCGTGCCCAGACGGCCGGCGCCGAAGCTTCCGCCTGGGCCGGGTTCCGAAGAGGGATGCCGAGCAATTCCGGGTCCGGCTGGAGCATCTGGAGCGGGCGGCGAAGCTGGGGACGACGCCCGATGCCGCGGTGCTGGCCTGGGCCGCTGATCTGGACGACAAGATGCACGCGCGGCTCGCCGCCGCAGGACTGGTGACGCCGCGTGAGGCTCGGCAGGCCGCGGAGCTGCAGGCATTCCTGGACGCTCACTGCCTGGCTCGCGTGGACGTGAAGCCGGCGACGAAAACCGTCTGGGCGCAAGCCGTCCGCGATCTGGCGAAGCACTTCGGGAAGCAACGGAACTTGGCGTCGATCACTGAGGGGGACGCTGACAGCTTCAAGCTGTTTCTCATCGGGAAGGGGCTCGCGTCCTTCACGATCCACAAGCGGCTTCAGGTTTGCCGAGCGTTCTTCCGGGCGGCGGTGCGTCAACGGCTCGTCGACTCGAATCCGTTTGCCCAAGTCGGCACGCGAGCGGTCCTGAACGAAGACCGCATGGTGTTCGTGACGCGGGAAACCATCGCTGCGGTTCTCGAACAATGCACGCCCACATGGCGACTGATCGTCAAGCTCGCCCGCTATGCGGGCCTGCGGACGCCTTCGGAGTCCCTGTCGCTGCGGTGGGCTGACATCGACCTGCCCGCCGGACGAATGATCGTGCGTTCGCCGAAAACCGCGCACGTCGGCAAGGCCTCGCGCGTCGTCCCGATCTTCCCGGAGATCCGTGAGGAACTGGAAGCCGCGTGGGACCGAGCGGAAGACGGCGCCGAATTCGTGCTGCCGGAGTATCGGAAGTCCTGCCTGTCGGCGGGGGAGTGGAAGAACGCGAATCTGCGGACGCAGTTCGAACGGATCATCCTGCGGGCCGGCCAGACGCCCTGGCCGCGGCTGTTCCACGCCCTTCGAAGTTCTTGCGAAACGGAACTCGCCGCACGGTTCCCGGTGCACGTGGTGACGGCCTGGCTGGGCAACACGCCCAAGGTGGCGATGAAGCACTACCTCCTGACCACGGACGCGGACTTCGCGTCGGCCGCGGGGCTGCCTTCGCCGACCGCTCGGAAAAGCGGTGCAGAAAGCGGTGCACAGGCGGTGCAAAAAGCGGTGCGGCCAGTGTCGGCCAGTGAATGCCAGAGCGAACCGGGAAACGAAAAAACCCCGGGAAATCCGGGGTTTCGGCAGCCCGTGGCATCAACTGGCACGGACCGGCAACATCAACAAATGGCGGGGACAGGATTCGAACCTGCGACCTCGAGGTTATGAGCCTCGCGAGCTACCGGGCTGCTCCACCCCGCGTCATGCGAGGACAAGAATTCCTCGCGGCCCGGTATCTTATCGGTCGCCGCTCCGTCCGTCGAGAGCCTCGTCCCGATTTTTTCCCGATTGAACCGCCTGACAGGTCCCGACCGAGCCCCCAAACACCAGTCGCCCCTCAATCGATGTACACGAACTCGCTGGAATTCAGCAGCACGTGGCAGAGGTCGACAAGCGCCGCCGGGATCGCCGGTTCTTCCCGTTCGGGGTCCGTCTGGCGCCCCTCCTCGAACAGGTAGGCCGCGGCGCGTTCCAGCTCGACAGCCGTCGGGCTGCGGCCGTAAGCGAGCTGGTAGGCGCGGCGGACGCGCGAGTCATCGCCGCCGGGGACGTCCCGAACAATCCTCGACGCGAACCGCTCGGCGCGCTGGGCGACCCAGTCGCCATTGGCCATCAGCAGCGCCTGCGTGGGGGTCGTGGTGACGTGCCGCTCCGCGACGCTGGCGATTCGTTCCGGGTAGTCGAACACGTCCTGCAGCGGATCGCGGCGGTTGCGGATGACCTTCGTGTAAATCGAGCGGCGGACGCCAGCGTGGTCGCCCCCCTCGCCCCCAGCGGCGAGGTCGAGTTCCCCTGAGACGAGCAACGCCGCGTCGCGGATCTGCTCGGCCGCCAGCCGGCGCAGCGGCGCCCGCCACAGCCACCGATTCTCTGGGTCGACCTGCGACGCCAAACGCAGCCGCGGGGACTGCGCATCCTGCCCGGCGACGCCCGCCTGCCGATACGTCGCCGACAACACGATCTCCCGGTGCAGGCTCTTCAGCCGCCAGCCGCCGTCCTTCAACTGGACGGCCAGCGCGTCGAGCAGTTCGGGATGCGTGGGAGGCTCTGACAGGCGGCCGAAATCGCTGGACGTGGCGACCAGGCCGCGGCCGAAATGCATCTGCCAGATACGATTCACGATGATCCGCGCGGTCAACGGATGCTCGGGCGACGTCAGCCACTGAGCGAGCGCCGCTCGGCGTCCGGTCGTTCCCGGCGACTGCGGCAGCGGCACGACATCCGCCTGGGCCGAATCCAGGACCGACAGAAAACCGGGGGGCTGCGGCCCCAGCCGGGGGCGGTCTGGAACCATCACGGCTGGCGCCGCAGGACCAATTTCCGTTGCCAGCCGGGTCGCGGGCAGGTCCTGCGGCTTGAGCGAGTCGAACGCGGCCAGCTCCGCATGCAGGGCGTCCCAGCGCTCGAGCGCCTCTCCCTTGAGCGTCTTCGGGAAGTTGTTGATCTCCTCCTGCACCTGCAGCCGCAGCAGCTCGATGATCTGCTCATCGCCCGGAACCCGCTCTTCAACCGGCCGGTGCCACAGAGCCTGCAGATCGGGCGAGAACTTGCCGATGGCGGCCTTCTCGATCCCCGCGTAACGGTCCCGGGTGAACTCACCGATCCGGGCGCGGACGTCGGCCGTGGCGTCCAGCCAGGCCTGCAGCGCTTCGACATGCGCCCGCTGGTCCTCTCGGGAGACGAACGGGCCATCGTAGAACGACAGGCCGGCGAAGAAGGCCTGCAACCGGTAGTAGTCGGTCTGCAGGATGGGGTCGAACTTGTGATCATGGCAGCGGGCGCAGCCGACGCTCATCGCCAGAAACACGTCGCCGAACGTCTCGGTGACGTCGTTGAGCTGATCTCGCCACTGGCCGCGCGCATCCCGCTGGTTGTATTCGTAGATTCCATTGCGATAGAAGCCGGTCGCGATGCGGGCCTCGGGATTGTCGGGCTCGAGTTCATCGCCCGCGATCTGTTCGGCGAGAAACCGGTCATAGGGCTTGTCGTCGTTGAACGACTGGATGACGTAGTCGCGGTAGCGCCAGGCGGTCGGGCGATACGTGTCCTGCTTGTAGCCGTCCGACTCCGCGTATCGAACCAGGTCCAGCCACAGCCGGGCCTGATGCTCGCCGTACCGCGGGCTGGCGAGCAGCCCGTCGACGACGCGCGCGTACGCCTCGGGAGTCTCATCCGACAGGAAACGGTCGACGTCGTCGGGCGTCGGCGGCAGACCGGTCAGATCCTGGTGCACACGCCGCAGCAACGTGATGCGGTCGGCCGCGGGCGAAGGGGCCAGCCCCGCGTCGCGGAGGGTCGCCAGCACGAACTGGTCGATCGGGCCGCGGCTCCAGTCGTCGTACCCAACGCCAGCCGCCCGCAACGCCGCGGCGGATTCCGCGACATCCGGCGGTTCGGCGGCAAGCGGCGGCTGGAACGCCCAATAGCTGCGGTCCGCATCCGTCAGCTCGCCGGATGAGGCGCGGATCGGCAGCTCCCCCGTGTCCGGCCAGACGGCGCCGGCCGCAATCCAGCCGGTCAGCAAGGCGATCTCGTCGTCCGGCAGACGCCCGCTGGGGGGCATCTCGAGCGAGCGATACTCGATCGCTTCCACGAGCAGACTTTCGTCCGGGCGGCCGGGAACCACCGCCGGGCCGGTCTCGCCGCCGTGCAGCGCGCCGGAGCGGGCATCCAGCCGCAGGCCGCCGTTCTGCTTGTCGGGACCGTGGCATTTGAAGCAGCGTTCCGCCAGCAGCGGACGAATCTGCGACTCGAAGAACCGGACCTGCTCCGCGGAAAGGTCGACTTCGTCAGCGACGACCTGCGGAACCGGCTCCGACGCCCGTCCCGCCGACATCAGCGCCGGGACGAGCAACAGCGCCAAGACTCCGCGACGGCGGCGGAGCACAGGAGATGAAGTCGGGCGGCGGCTGTCGATCATCGGCCGTGGACCTCCGAAGCGCGCGAGTCAGGCGTTTGCCGCGGTGCGGCAATCCGGTCAGGATACCTCGGATCGGCGGCCAGCGATATCAAAACCGGCTGATGGATTCGATCGCGGGGACGCTGCGGCGGGCCGGACGATGGTAAACTGCAGACGCACCCTGATGTCCGGCGTTCCGCGCCGGAGCCCCTCCGGAGAATCGGCATGCTGGCCAGCCTGTGGCTTCCGATGGCTCTGTCCGCCGTCGCCGTGTTCGTGTTGAGTTTTCTGTCGTGGATGGTCGTGGGCCTGCATGCCCATGACTGGCGAAAGCTGGCGAATGAGGACGGACTGCTGTCCGCGCTCAGCAGCCTGGGGATCACGCCCGGCAACTACATGTTTCCCGGCGCGGACTCCCCGGCGGAAATGAACTCGGAGGCGTATCGGCAGAAGTGGGATGTCGGGCCGCGCGGCGTCATGACGGTCTACGGCTCGGTCCACATGGGGCGGAACCTGGGACTGACGTTCCTGTACTTCCTGGCCGTCAGTTTCTGTCTGGCCTACCTGGCGACGCTCGCGCTCCCCGCCGGGGCGGGGTTCCTGCCTGTGTTCCGGTTCGTTTCCACGGCGGCGTTTCTGATTTACGCCGGGGCCATCGTGCAGCACGCGATCTGGTTTCACTGCCGCGTCGTGGGCCACGTGCTGGAATCGCTGGCCTATGCGGCGACGACGGGCGCGATCTTCGGACTGTTGTGGCCATCGGCGTGAGCCGTGGTCCGCGGGCGCCGAACGGCCTCGGTCGGCGGCGACAGGCCGCTACGCCGTGGGGCGGTCGCCGGGGTGGACCGTCAGCACGGGGCAGGTGGCCCGCCGGACGATCTTCTCCGCGACGCTGCCCATGAACACGTGCGACAGTCCCGTCCGGCCATGCGTCCCGACGACGATCAGCTCGATCCCGCGGTCCTTGGCGAACTGCAGGATCTCATGGTGCGGCGCGCCGGAAAGCACCTGCGTCTTTACCGTGAGCCCGCGGACCAGCGGCTCATGGGCCAGCTTGTCGAGCGCCTGCTTGGCGGCGGCCTGCTCCTGCTGGATGCGATCCGCCTGGTAGAACGACAGGGCCCCCGCCTCGGGGACCAGCGGGATGGCGCTCTCAACGACCGTCAGCAAATGCAGCGTGCCTTCAAACCGCCGGGCCAGTTCCGCGGCGTATTTCAGTGCATGGTGACTGGGGGCGCTGAAATCCGTCGGCGCCAGGATGTGCTTGAACGTTAGCATGGCTCGCTCGCGACAGGTGCTTTTGGGATGCGACATTCGCGATGAGTGCACGCGGCATTCCGAGCAAGGCCGAATCGACGCGATTCCGGAATCTCAACGACTTCGCGGGGACGCGCCACAACCGCGGCCGCGCCACCCGTCTTCCGGCGATCGGTCGGGTGTGCGGAACTGTCACACCCGCGCGCCGACCGGTCGTCGTGCCTGACGGACCCTACGATGGAAGCGGCGACTGAGACGCTCGGGCGGTGCATTGGCGAGAGCCTTCCACACGCGGCGTTCCGGAGGGGAGGGACGCGCATTCCAGTCACGCCTCGAACGATGCCGATGAACTCAATCGGCTCGCTCGGTATCGTCAAAGCTCACGCGGCTCGCATACAATAGCGTTTGCCCAGTTGACCCACGACTATCAGTCGCACGCGGGGGCCGTCAACACGATGACCACGCCGAACGTCCAGTACGCCTACGCCAATGGCTCGGACAACACGATCCGGCCCACGGCGCTGACGTACCCCGATGGCCGGGTGCTGAACTCGTCCTACGGCACGACCGACGGGATCGACGACGCGGCCAGCCGCGTGGCCAGCCTGATCGACGACGACGGCACGAGCCACTTGGCGGACTACGCCTACCTGGGAATGGGGACGTTCGTCGAGCAAGACGACGCCGAACCGGATGTGAAATGGACGTTGGCCGACCTGGCGGGGAGCGACGACCCCGACACGGGCGACATCTACAGCGGGTTCGACCGGTTCGGCCGCGTGAAGGACAACCGCTGGCGCGATTATGGATCGAGCGTGGACGCGGACCGCATCCGGTACGGCTATGACCGGGCCAGCAACCGGATCTGGCGGGAGAACGCGGTGGCCACGGCGCAGTCCAAGGACTTCGACGAGCTGTACACGAATGACGCGATTCACCGGCTGAAGGACCTGCAGCGGGGACGTCTGAACGGCGGCCACACGGCGCTGACCACCAAGACGTTCGCCCAGTGCTGGAGCCTCGATCCCACCGGGAACCGGAAGCAACCGAGGCCGCCGACCGATCAGGGAGGAGCAAGGTCGAAGGCGGTAGTCGACACACGGGAAGACGCCAACGGCAACGGAACCTGGGACCTGGACCAGGCCCGGACGTCGAACACGGTCAATGAGATCACGGACATCACGGAGACGGCTGGGCCAGCGTGGGCCACGCCGGCCTACAACCGGGCCGGGAACATGACGGCGGTTCCCAAGCCCAATGCTCCCACCGGCAGCTACACGGCGACTTACGACGCCTGGAACCGGCTGGCGAAGCTGGCGTACGGGTCCGACACGGTGAGCGAGTACGCCTACGACGGGGCCCAGCGGCGGATCGTCCAGCTGAGCTACGTCGCGGGGACGCTCAGCGAAACCCGACACCTGTACTACACCGATCCCAGCCAATGGCAGGTCGTCGAGGAGCGGGTGGGATCGTCCAGCGACGCCGAGCGGCAGTGCGTGTGGGGCCTGCGGTACGTCGATGATTGCGTCTTGCGCGACAGGGATACGGACGCCATCGGGTCTTTGGATGAACGCCTGTACGCGCTGCAGGACGGGAACTGGAACGTGACGGGGCTGGTCGATCCGGACGGGGACGTCCAGGAGCGGTTCGCGTACACGGCCTACGGCGTGCCGCTGTTCCTGGCGGCGAACTTCACGCCGCAGGGATCGTCCGGTGCCGGCTGGGAGCCGCTGTACTGCGGCTACCGCCACGAGGCGGCCACCGGGCTGTTCCACGTCCGGCATCGAGTGCTGCATCCGGCGCTGGGGACATGGGTGCAGAGGGATCCGTTACGTGGTCCATTGCAGCCATCACGTTATCAATACGCAAAAGGCCATGTCCTAGTCGCCGTCGATCCCTCCGGACTCATTGAGTGCAAATTGACGAGAGCCAACATTGCCCGATTCGAAAACAGGAGTGACATCCTGGCGCAATGCAAATGGAATTGCAAGTGCCCCCCAGGGTCTAAGCGCCGCAGAGCCAGTGTGACCGTGAGCAGCGAGGAACAATACACATCTGATCCGACCCTGCCCCCTCCGGCTGGAGCGAATCCTCATGAATGGTGGAAGGAGCAAGTGTGCCGGCGCAACATGGAGAGTGTAAAGATCGCACTAATAGCCGCGTGCAACCAAGGTGGCGACGATGGTCGCGATGACACGCCGATCGCCCCTCCAATTCAACCGGAGCCCCGAGAATTGCCGGAAAGGCATGAGGATCGCCGTAGTCAAATTGCGCGTGATCCGGCACCAGCTCGCCAGCCTGCACGATCATATGAACTTGCTCCATACTCACGCATTCCAACATACGGCGAAGACAGGACAGGCATGGGGATTTTTTGCCAGGGAGTTCTTCTCACGGGGGGAGCCGCAGCCGCGGCAATTGCCACCCCCAAGATCTCCGAGGCAATCGCAGGCAGTGCGTGCTTCCGATGCGCACGTGGAGTGTTTCTCATATTTCTTCCGCCGACAGCAATACCGCTCCAACCAGGCGAAACCACTTAGAGACGGACCAAAAACCTCGGCATGGAATTTGCGCCAGGGAGCGGGAATCTGTTCCCGTTTCAGGAGCCGTCTCATGGCCAGCGCCCGGATGCCCGAGGAGTTCTTTGACGTTGTCGCTCACCACCTGCCGCCCGACGAGCCCGTCGGTCCCGACGGCGGTCGGCCGCGGGTCTCCAACCACTGTGTTATGAAGGTCTTGTGGTATGTCCTGGCCACTGGATGCCGCTGGAGAGACGTCCCAACCGAGATGGGCTGCTGCGGGGAAACCGCCCGCTCCCGGCTCAGGCTCTGGGAAGAGGCCGGCATCTGGGCCCGGCTGCATGTCGATCTGCTGGGACTGCTGCGGCGCGATGGAGAACTGGAGCATGACACCGCCATCGTGGATGCTGTCCTGATCCGTGCCCATGGCGGCGGGGACAAGACCGGCCCGAATCCCGCCGACCGCGGAAAACCCGGCACCAAACAGACATTGATGGTCGACAAAGGAGGCGCTGGCGATCGGGACGGCCGGCGCCCAGCGCCAGCGACCACGCAGATCCTGCCGCTGGTGGCATTGGCGTTCCCACAGGTCGCTGGTCGACCAGGCCGACCTCGAAAGGCTCCGGACACGGTGTACGCGCCGATGCGGGGTACGACAGTGAAGCGACCCGCAACCTGCTCCAGACATCACCCAGGGATTGAACCGCGAATTCGCCGCCGCGGGACAGTTCATGGGAGCAGGCTGGGAAGGATCGCTGGGTGAGGGTAGACGGACGATCAGCTGGTTCAAGGGCCTGCGGCGGATGCGGGTGCGCTATGACCGCTCCGAGGACATCATGGAGGCTTGGAAGTCGCTGGCGATGAGCGTGATTACCTTCCGACTCTGGCATCATGATCTGGCCCCGACCAGTTGATTCAACCGACGGTTTCTGGTCCGCCTCTTAGCTGCAGCCGAATAGATTGTTGCCCGCGGCCCAAGTCACGTGTGACATTCACCAAACAAGATTCCTAATCTTACGTCGAACGCCGGAATCAGCGCGTTTTCGCACTTCAGAAGAAAACATGACTGCTCTTGTCGGCGCGGCGATCTACTCGGGCGTCTCCTGCCTGCATCGATTCGCCTCTGAGACTGGGAACGCCATTCCATGAGTCGCCTTTTTCGCGTCGGGCGCATTTACTATAGTAGGCCTTCGACGTCGCGTCGACGCATCGAGACGTACGTGCTACGCCTGATCTCAGGCAGCGGGTTCGAGTTCGAATGCCTTTGCACATCCGATGACTGCCAACCGGGCGATGCCAGTGCTGGCACCGAAAAGGGAGACATGCTGTTCATTAGGTTCGAGCATGAAGCGGTCGCCAGCATGGTGGGCCCGGGATGGCTCCTTCGCCGCATGACATGGGAGTCATTTGTTCCCTTGCCCGAGCTAACTGCGTGGCGCCTGCCCGATGAAGAACCAGCCCTGCGGCCAGCAGCGGATTTCCAAGCCGAGAAAAGATCTCGCCGCGGCGTTTTGTCAACTGCTGAACTCGCAACTGCTGTCAGTGACCCGCACGTCTGCAGCTTGACCATCGGCCACTCACTGTCTCACGGCGAC
This sequence comes from Planctomyces sp., assembly GCA_019636235.1. Classification (GTDB taxonomy): domain Bacteria; phylum Planctomycetota; class Planctomycetia; order Planctomycetales; family Planctomycetaceae; genus Caulifigura. Next base: position 48,318 of record JAHBXW010000007.1, on the reverse strand, counting down.
TGGAACCTGCTTCGGGCTGCAACGAATGTGCGTTCGCTGTCGATTCATGGTTCTTTTGGACGAGAAGGTCTTGCCTCGCTGTCAAGAATGGAATGGCTAACAGAACTCCAGATTCACGGTGCAGACTTCAAAGGAGCCGATTTCCCTTTGCTTAGAAGGATCGAAGGGCTCCGGCTCCTTGGTCTTAATTCCTGCGGCGTGACGGACACGATAGTAGACTATCTGGAAGTGACAACCACATTACGGACGCTTGACCTTAGCAGCCCGTTTATCTGGATGACTTTTCTGCTCAGCCAGCAAGGATCCAATGCTCTGGCTGGCATCGGAGGATGAAGGACGGGGCCAGGCGCCAGCGGTGGTGGGGGCGCAACAGGACGGCCAGGGCCGCCAAACAGGCCGAAAACGCCCCCCCGAACCCCTGCAGGCCCCGCGGTTTCCCAACTCCGAACAGCTTCAGCAGCACGCGTCCCAGATTGTGCGCCGCAGCCGCCAGCAGGTACCGCTTGGTCGTCTCCGTCACTCCCTTCAGCCACGTCCGTCGCATCCCGCCGGTCTCGCACACGTGAGCGAAGCTCCGTTCGCACAACTCGCTCCGGGCCTTCTGCAGCGACTTCCCCTTGTCACGCTGCATCCGGTCCCGGTTGTTCATCACCGCCCGCTGGTGATCCTCGCTTCGCTCCGACCAGTCCCAGTCGCTCTGCCGCTGCGGCTCGGGGATGTACGTCCTCAGGCTGAGGTGCTGACACAGTTCCAGAGCGTCGGCCGAGTGGTATCCCTTGTCCGCCACCACTTCCTCAATCCGCTGCTGGTGACCAATGGCCGTGAGGTTCGCCTGGGCTTTCATCACGCTGTCGGCCAGCGTCTGGGCATCTCCATCAGTGCCCGGGCGGATCTCGGCCGCCACGATGATGTCGGCCTTCAGGTCCACCACGTGCTCGGCCTTGTAGGCCAGATGCGTGGTTCCGTCCTTCATCCGGGTGATTCGGGCCTCGGGATCGGTCGGACTCATCCACTCCTCGTTGGAGACCTTCTTCCGCTTGCGGGTCTGGTCGAACCGGCGGACCTCTTCGTCGGTGGGATCGTCATCGTCGGAGATGACGTCTTCTTCCCGCATCAGCCCGGTCACGTACTCCTTCCAGTTCTCGCCCGTTTCCCGCCTGACGATCGACTTCATGGCGGCGTTGGCTTCCAGCGTGGTGGAATCGACGCCGACCGTCTTGCCGGACAGCAGCTGCTTGTCGGCCGCGATCTTCAGCACGAACTGGAAGACCTCGTCGAAGATCTCCGGCGGCAGTCGCCTTCTGGTGACGGACAGGGTCGAGTGATCGGGAGTGCTCTTGTCCAGCGGGATGCCGAGGAACTCCCGGAGCGAGAGGCTGTCGGCACACCGCCAGGCCATGCCCCGCTGGGAGTCGATCCCCTCGAAGTAGCCCACCAGCAGCATCCGGAAGTAGACGCCGGGCGGAATCGAGCGTTGCCCGCGGGACTCATCCTGGTCGTAGAACGGCAGGCAGCGGTCTTCGATCCAGCGGTCGAAGCCGGCCTCGGCGAGCAGCCGGTTGAGGGCCTTGTAGAAGGGATGCCCCTGGGAGCGGGGGAGCTTGTCCCCCGTGACAAACAGCGGCTCCTGTCGCTCCGGTTTCCGCCGTCCCATCGCCATCGCCGCCGCTCCGTCTGTGGTGTGCCTCGTGGTCGGGCAGAGGGTAGCAGGCGCGTCAACCCTGCCGCGCCGCGCCGGGGATTACTTCAACGGGCGGTTAGTGGAAACCCCGTGACGAACGCCATTATTCCTGCACTGGATCGGCATGCGGAGCTCGAATTTCTGATACTTTCGGGAACTGCGATCGATGATGCAATGCTTTCTGGAAAGCCAAGATTTGGATCGCTTAGAGGCCTTATGGTTGCCGGAACGCGTGCCGGCGATCAAGTCGCGTCGCAGTTGCTTGATGTTGCAAACACTCTCGTGTGGCTCGACGCTTGCGGAACTCGCCTGAGTGACATAGGCTGCCGGAGGTTTCTGGAGCGAACCTCGAGTGCGCGAATTGGTGTCCGCAATTCGCGCATGTCCATTAGGTACTTCATTGAGCATGGAAACGACCCTGCAATGGCGCGAGTGGATCCGTAAGTCGCGTGAGTCAGAATGATGTCGAAAGTTCATCCACGCAGAGTAGGAGTCGTCCGGATTTCGTGCGTCACGCTCTGTGAGGCCTGTCGAATGTCGCGGTCGCTGACCTATCCGGACGGCACGGTCGTCGAGCGGGGCTACACGGCGCGGGGGGAACTGGAGGAGCTGGAGTACGCGGGGGACGTCATTGACGGCCGGACGTACGACGACGGCGGCCGACTGGTCTCGGAAACGCTGGGGAACGGGCTGACGGTGACGCGGACCTACGCCACGAACGAGAACCTGCTGGCCGCCATCAGCAATGCGGCCGTCGGGAACTATTCGTACACCTGGGACGCCAATCACAACAAGCTGACGGAGACGATCAGCGGCGCAATATCCGGGTACGGGTTCACGGTCCCCAGCGGCGGCTACGACGACGAGGACCGGCTGGTCGCGCCTGGAACCGGGACGACACACGAGCCTGGACCAGGTCTGGGACCTGTCCCCGGTGGGGGACTGGGACGAGTTCACCCGGAACACGGTCGTCCAGACCCGCGTGCATGGCCTGACGCACGAGCTGCTGGAGGGCGACTCGGTCCCCTTGGCCTACGATCCGAGAGGCCATCTGACCACGAACGCCAACGGCCAGACCACGTGGGACACGAATGGGCTGCGGATTCCGCCACGGTTCCCAACGCTGCCCGGAGGGAGGCTCCGGGGACGCACGACTACGAGTACGACGTCCTGGGCCGCCGGGTCGCCAAAACCGTCGACGACGTGGCGCATTCGACCATCACGACGACAGTCTATGTGCACGCGGACGCGATCGTGTTCGCGGAGTACCTGGCCGGCCAGCGGCGGGCCAGCCCCGGTGCGGAAGTTCGTCAACGCCAGCTACGTGGACGAGCCGGTGCTGCTGGTGAACGGCTCCGGGGGCGGGAGTTCATCAAGCAGCGGCCCGGCCTCGGAGGAGTTGCTGTACTGCCACCGCAGCCAGCAGTATTCGATCACGGCCCTCACCGATCACACCGGGGCCGTCGTGGGCGCTTTACGCCTACACGCCCTACGGCATTGGCGACGATCCTGGACGGTTCCGGGGACGACGCCGCGGGCGGCGATAATACGGGGAACCCGCACCAGTTCACGGCCCGGACCTGGGACGCGGAGACAGGGCTGTACGGCTTCCGGGCGCGGATGTACTCGGCGGGGCTGGGCCGGTTCGTGAGCCGGGATCGACTGCAGTACCCCGATGGGCCGAATGCGTATGCAGGATATTTCGTGCCGGATGGACTCGACCCCACTGGAATGGTGGATTGGATTATCCCCGTCCAAGCCCGTCTATCCTGCGCGCTTTGTCCGACCCCCACGAGTTTCAAGAAAATGGACATGCAAAAAGTCGGCAAGGCAGAGAAGATCGAAGAACTCAGAGACAACTGGAAGTCGCTGGGATACGCAATCTCGGCCGAGCATCTTGATCGCATTCTGGGCGACAGTCCGGACGATGGCAGTGCGCCGGAAGGCGTCTGCGCCGCCCTTCAAGAGTCGTCCGTGGCCGCCAACGTGTGCGACTTCTGCGACAAAGGAAGCTTTGGAGATGACGGATATGAAATGCTGCCAGCGATCCTCATAGGGATCGACTCGCTCGACGGCGACTTTGACATGTTCTCCGACATCAGCTATGCGATCGGAACGCTGTATGGCACAGTAAGAGGCGGACCAGAAACCGTCGGTTGAATCAACTGGTCGGGGCCAGATCATGATGCCAGAGTCGGAAGGTAATCACGCTCATCGCCAGCGACTTCCAAGCCTCCATGATGTCCTCGGAGCGGTCATAGCGCACCCGCATCCGCCGCAGGCCATAGATTCCAGCCCCAGTCGCGTCCGTTCCACCACAGCGGATCGCCCTACCCAGCCTGCTCCCATAGAACCCTGTCCCGCGGCGGCAAATTCGCGGTTCAATCCCCAGATTCTGAGCAAGGCTTGCGAATTTCACTTTCACTGTCGTACTTACATCGGCGTACACCGTGTCCGGAGCCTTTCGAGTCGGCCCGGTCGACCAGCGACCTGTGGGAACGCCAATGCCGCCAGCGGCAGGATGTAAGGTGTGGTCGCTGGCGTTGCGCCCGGCCGTCCGGATCGCCGGGGGGCGCTCCTTTGTCGACCATCAATGTCTGTTTGGTGCCGGGTTTTCCGCGGTCAGCGGGATTCCGGGCCGGTCTTGTCCCCGCCGCCATATGGGCACGGATCAGGACAGCATCCGATGGCGGTGTGTCATGCTCCAGTTCTCCATCGCGCCGCAGCAGTCCCAGCAGATCGACATGCAGCCGGGCCCAGATGCCGGCCTCTTCCCAGAGCCTGAGCCGGGAGCGGGCGGTTTCCCCGCAGCAGTTATCTCGGTTGGGACGTCTCTCCAGCGGCATCCAGTGGCCAGGACGCCTACAAGACCTTCATAACACAGTGGTTGGAGACCCGCGGCCGACCGCCGTCGGGACCGACGGGCTCGTCGGGCGGCAGGTGGTGAGCGACAACGTCAAAGAACTCCTCGGGCATCCGGGCGCTGGCCATGAGACGGCTCCTGAAACGGGAACAGATTCCCGCTCCCTGGCGCAAATTCCATGCCGAGGTTTTTGGTCCGTCTCTTAGAGGATTGACCGCGCAGACGTTCGCGGACGCCGATCCACTCGGGCGGCAGATTCTGCGGAATGCTGCAACGTGTCATATCGATTCCGATGGAATGTGCTACGCGCTGGCGGCCAGCGTATCCGGCGCGCGGACTGAGGCGCTGCAGCGATTGGTCCTGCTCCTGGCCAGCTTTCGCAGCGAAGCGGCAGATGACCAGCACCAATCAGAGGCGGCGCTGGCGGCGGCGCTGGCCGAGTGCGACCCCGAGAATGGAGTGAGCCACCTGCTTGTCGCCCGGATTGCGCTGCGTCACGGTGATCGCGACGGGTGTGTGGAATCGCTTGAACGCGCCGCGCGATGTGCTCGCTGGCAGTTCTACGGCGGGGAGTTCCCGGGACGAACCTCGCAGCAGTTTGCGAGAAGCCTTTCCGGCAGCCTGGTGTCGAGACAAGCGGTGGTCGGACCTGTGGGCGACGGCATTCGGTTCTTCGAGGGGACGGCGCCCATTTTCTGGATTCGGGGCAATCAGTGCTGCGAGGAGCTGGCGTTGGAAATCCGGAAAACGCCTCTGAACCCGCAAGCCGACCGGGAAGCTGCCATGCAGGTCGCTCGCCTGCGCGTCCACGCCTATCTCTGCAGTGTCCGGCTGATCGCAGCCGAAGACGCTTCATCGTTCGATTGGCTGATCGGGAACACGCTGTGGAAAGGAATGCAGCCATTGGCGATTGCGCCGTCCGGAGACGAACAGGATGAGCTGCAGCGACTTGACGATGTCATCTCGAGGCACTTCCAGTCTTACAGGCGGCAGCAAGACGCCCAGCGACAGGCTGAAGATGGCGGCGAAGCACCGCGTTCGGCCTTCGAGCGACATGCCGCACGAGCCATCGACGAAGGGCCTTCATGGAGCGAATTGCTGCGGCAATCCGGATTGACGGCTGAATTTGTCGAAGCCAGCGTCGCCGCGATTCTGGCGACCAGTGCGAATCCGGACCGCTGACGGCCACTGGCAGGGCAGTTCCGCAGGCCGGGTCTTGACCCGGCGAGCCGTGGCAAACGGAACCCCAACCAACGGCATGTGGCTCGAAACGCTCGTTGAGGGGACCGAGTTGAGTATGTTCGCCCATTCCCAAAGAACTCGCTGGGCCAAGGCCCAGCCTGCGATTCTGCGCCGGGTGCCGACTTTCGAAATCGGATCCGCGTTGGTGGTGGGTCTACCGCCCGGCCACGCCCCTTTCAATTTGCACTTTGCAATTGCCGTTTTTCAGTTTGCAATGACGCGGAACGTGCGGTGGGTCTCGTTCCTCGACACCACCCTACGGCCCCGGCCAGCGTTCCCCGACGGCATCGCAATGCCGAGGGGATCAACCCCTCGGCTCAGGCGCCGGGTGCCACGGCCGGCTTGTCCGGCCGTGTTTCGTTCCGCAGGAGCCGCTCGGCCGGAATCATGAGCTCGAGGGGATCACCCCCTCGGCTCAAGCGCGTGCCGTGTTTGAATATCATCAACACCCGCCCCGGGGCTTCCCTCGCTGCGCTTGGTCCAGCCCTGGCCACACGCCGCAGCGCCCGTCGGTCAGCCCGCCGGCGTCAGGTCCAGCGGGTGCGACGCCACGAAAGCCTCGAGCTGATCCCGCTCCAAAACGCCCGTCGTCGCCCCCATCGCCTGGACGCAGCTCGCCCCCAGCGCAGCCCCATACCGGAGGCTCTCGTGCAGGTCCGCATTCTGCAGCAGACCGTAGATGTATCCGGCCACAAACGCGTCTCCGCCCCCCGTCCCGTCCACCTGCTCGACCGGATACGCCGGCAGGTGGTAGCCCCCCGTCGATGTCGACACGAACGCGCCCGCCGGCCCCGCCGTGACGATCGACGTCGCCGCCCCCAGCTCCCGGAAATGCCGGGCCTGCAACAGCGGATCGCCCAGTCCGGTCAACTGCCGCGCCTCATCGGTGTTCGGCAGGAACACGTCTGTCTCCGGCAGCGCCTCCGCCAGCATCCCCCGCACCGGCTCGGGATCGCCAAACACGACGTCCAGCACCGTCACGCAGCCGGCCGCCCGCGCCGCGCGAAACAGCTTGGCGACATTCGCCCCCGACAACGCCGGATTGAGCCCGAAGCCCCCGATGTACAACACGCCCGCCCGGGCCACGGCGTCCAGCGGAATCTCCAGACCGGTGAACTCCGCGTTCGCCCCGACCGCATGGATGAACCGCCGATCCTCGCCGCGGACATTCACCACCAGCGTCGTCGCGGTCTGGGCCGTCGGCGAGGCGGAGACCAGGTCGCAGGCCACGCCGCGGGTCGTCAGCATCTCGCGGACGACCTCTCCCGCGGGATCGCGCCCCAGCCGGCCGGCGAGCGCGACATCGACTCCCAGACGCGCCAGATCCACGGCCGTGTTGGCGCCGCAGCCGCCGATCGTGAACTCGATGCGGTCGGTCGTCGCCAGTCCGCCGGACGCCGGCCACGCGGGAATCGGCGCGCTGACGTGGTCGGCGACGATCAGGCCGGCACAGATGACATCGAAATCTCGCGGCGCCGGCATGCTGGCTGGGTTCCCATGAGTGCTGACCGGTCGAGCGTTCCCGGGCGAAGAGCCGCGGGGCGCACGACGTCGCACAGGCCACGATACCCGAAGCCGCGCACAAAAAAAGAGGACGGCCGATGCCGTCCTCAAATCCGCTGGCCGATGTCCCGGCCGCTCAGTTGCGGAACTGGCGGATGCCGGTATCCCGTTCGCGGCGCATCCGCTGGAACAGGTCGGACGTCTTGCCGGTGGCGTCGTCATCCCGCTCGGAGGGGGACCGGGCGCCCTGCTGCAGCGTGAAGTTGTCGACCTGTCCCGGGACGAAGAACCGCGACTGCGGCTTGTAGCCGATGTAGGCCAGGAAATCGCTCAACTGGATGACGCGCACGCCGGACTGCAGAGCTTCCGACAGCATGGCGTTCCGTTCGGTCATCATCCGTTCCGCCTGCAGCCGCCGCTCGTCGCCGCTGGCGAAGGTGGTCGGATCGGGAACCTTGCCGAGGATCAGGAACTTCGACTCGATCGTCACCTTCCCGTCCGCCGGCTCCCGCACCCCCTCGTCGTTGACCTCGACCTCGATGTCGGCGCCGGCCGTCCGCAGCACGCGGCGGAGCGTTTCGCGATCGCTGATGCCGTCGTTGTCGAAATCGACCGTGCCCACGAAGGAAAACAGTTCCTGCCGGCCGCTGGCGAAGATTGGCGAGTAAATCGGATCGCCGTCGGCGATCGGCCGGGCGCGGTCCTTCTCCAGGATCCGCGCTTCGGCGAGGTGGCCGCCCAGGAGCCGGGTCACTTCGATCCGACCCTTGATGTCCCGCGCTTCGCGCCCCACGCCGTGGTGGTTGCGGTCATACACGCTGAAGCTGACCTGCGGGCGGAGATTGTCCAGTTCGCCGAGGTTGATGTAGACAATGTTCAGGTTCGCATCGACGGAGACGATCTCGCCGTCCGCGACATCGAAGCTGACCTTCACCAGTTCATCGAGCCGCTGCCGCTGCGTGTTGACGATGTTCGTCAGGTTGGCGATCTGCCGGTTGAGCTCCGCTTCCATCTGGTCGGCGCGGTCCTGGACCTGCGCCCGCTCGACCTTCTCGTTGCGCAGCTCTTCGTTGATCCGCGAGATCTCGCGATCGCGCTGCTGCACTTGCTCGTCCTTGTCCGCCTGCGTCGCCTGCACGAGCGCTTCCGAAGTCTGCTGCGACGTCATCGCCTGGGTGACGCGGTTCTCGTAGTCCGATTGAACCTTCTGCAGTTCGGTGCGCAGCGACTGCGTATCGGCTTTCAGCGTTGCGTTTTCGGCGTTCGCGACATCGAGGGCCGAACGCAGCGCCTGCAGCGAGGCGAGGACCGTCTGCTGTTCCTGGTTGACGCCCAGCCGCTGCATGGCTTCGAGCGTGGCGTTTTTGGCTTCCGGATAGGTGCTGCCGCCGGCGCCGAGCGTGCGAATCGCATCCTGCATGTCGTTGACCTGCGTGGCCAGCGCCCGGTTGGCTTCGCCTTCCTTGTTCGTGGCGTCGGCCAGGGCTCGGTCGGCTTCACCCTTCCCCTTGTAGCCGAGGACTGTGAACACGCCGAGAATCAACGTCGCCATCAAGGTGAAGATCAGCGAGAAATGCACCATCGTGGGCTTATTGCTGGACGCCATGAATCTCTCCAGGGGGGATCGACCGATCCTCGCGACCTCTCAGGTCCACGGTCCGGCGGAAGCCGACGCGCGGGGGCGCTTCTCTGTGGTTTTCGAACGCTGGCGACCGCCGCTTGACAACTCTCGCCGACGGCCGTGCGTCTGGCACGATGCGTGCGGGACGTGCAAACCTCACAAACGGCCTGCTGAGACGGACCCGATCGGTCCCAATCGCAGTCAGCCGTTCAATTTCAGTCTACGACGCGCGCGAGGGGTGTCAAGATGCGCCGTCGCACGCGGTTCTGCGGGAGCCCCCCGGACCCGCCCGCCCCGGCGCTTGTCAGCACGCTCGCGACCCGACTACCCTCAGCCCTGACCGATTTTCATTGGATGCAGCATGGCAGCGAGCGGAGATCAGCAGCGGGTCGTCATCACCGGCATCGGGCTGGCCGCGCCGAACGGCAATAACCTCACGGAGTTCCGGCAGGCGCTCCTGACCGGCCGGTCCGGCGTCGTGCCGTTCGAGACCCGGTACATGGGGCCCGTTCTGGCCGGCGTCTGCACGTTCGACGAGTTCCGTTATCAGAAGCGGAAAGACCGCCGGCGCGGCACACGGGCCGGGTCGATTTCCATCTACTGCGCCAACGAAGCCGTCCAGGACTCCGGGCTCGACTGGCCGAACGTCTCCCGGGACCGCGTCGGCGTGTACCTGGGCATCACCGAGCACGGCAACGTGGAGACGGAAAACGAGATTTTTGAAATCTCGAAGTTCAACTACGACACCAGCGTCTGGACGCATCACCACAACCCGCGGACCGTCGCCAACAATCCCGCGGGCGAAGTCACGTTGAACCTGGGCATCACGGGGCCGCACCTGACGATCGGCGCGGCCTGCGCCGCGGGCAACGCGGGCTTCATTCAGGCCGTGCAGATGCTGCGGCTGGGCGAGGTCGATCTGGCGATCGCCGGGGGCGTCTCCGAGAGCATTCACACGTTTGGAATTTTCGCGGGGTTCAAAAGTCAGGGGGCGCTGGCCTGGCATGAGGAGGCGACTCGCGCCTCGCGGCCGTTCGACCTGGGCCGCCGGGGCATCGTCGTCGCCGAGGGGGGCGCGGCCTGCACTGTCGAACGCCTTCCCGACGCCCTCGCCCGCGGCGCGAAGATCTACGCCGAAATCGTCGGCTACGCGATCAATTCAGACGCCACCGACTTCGTCCTCCCCGACCCCACCCGGCAGTCCGAGTGCATGCGCCTCGCCCTTGGCCGCGCGGGACTGACGGCCGACGACATCGACATCGTCAGCAGCCACGCCACCGCCACCGAACAGGGGGACATCGAGGAATGCCAGGCGCTGTCCCGCGTGTTCGGCGACCGCCCCTCGCTGGCGATCAACAACACGAAGAGCTTCATCGGCCACGCGATGGGGGCGGCCGGGGCGCTCGAACTGCTGGGCAATGTGCCGTCCTTCGGCGACTCGACCGCGCACCCCACGATCAACCTGGACGATCCGGACCCCCGCTGCGCGCTCCCGCAGATCGTGGCCAACACGCCCCGCCGGCTGGAACGCTGCGAGCACATCCTGAACAACTCGTTCGGCATGCTGGGCATCAACTCGGTGGTGGTCGTCCGCAAGGTTCCCCAGTCTCTGGGCGGCGTCTACTGAGAATCGATCGGACCGCGCGGGCCCGTTCCGCCGGCGCGTCACCGCACTGAAAGGCGATCCTGATGGCCAAGCAGCACTCCCCCCGGTTCCTGGCGATCGTGAACGAGGCCCGTGCCCACGTCCGCGAATGCACGGTCCAGGACGTCAAGGCCCGGCTGGACCGCCACGAACCGTTCCAGCTTGTCGATGTTCGCGAGGAGAGCGAATACGCGCGCGGCCATCTGCCCGGGGCCCGGCACATCGGCAAGGGCATCATCGAGCGGGATATCGAGGAGGCGATTCCCGACGCGGACACGCCGATCGTCCTGTACTGCGGCGGCGGCTATCGCAGCGCCCTCGCGGCCGACGCGCTGCGGCGGATGGGCTATCGCGACGTCATCTCCATGGACGGCGGTTGGCGCGTCTGGACCGAAGCCGGCTATCCCACCGAATCTCCCCGCTGACTCCCACCGCCGAAGAACGAAGAACCGGGTTTCGCATGCGCCCCGAACTGGCTGCCGTCCTCGATCCGCTGCTCGCCGGGGCGGCGCCTCCGCCGGGCGCCGTGCGCGGCGCCATCCAGGCGTTGATGAACGGCGACTGCCAGGACGTGGAGATCGCCGCCCTGCTGACCGCCATCGCCCTGCGCGGCGAACGCGAGGAGGACCTCGCCGAAGCGGCCAGCGTGATGCGCGAACGCGCCACGCGCGTGACGACCCGCCGCCAGGGCCTGCTCGACACCTGCGGCACCGGCGGCGATCGACTCCACACCTTCAACATCAGCACCGCTGCGGCGATCGTCGCCGCGGCCGCCGGCGTCCCCGTCGCCAAGCACGGCAATCGCCACGCCTCGAGCTGCAGCGGCTCCGCCGACGTGCTCGAGGCGCTGGGCGTCAACATTCAACTGACGGCCGAACAGGCGGGTCGCTGCATCGATGAAGTCGGCATCGGGTTCTGCTTCGCGCGGCTGCTGCACCAGGCGATGAAGCACGTCGCCGCCGTGCGGAGCGCGCTGGGGTTCCGGACGATCTTCAACATGCTGGGTCCGCTGTCGAATCCGGCGGGGGCCGACTTTCAACTGATCGGCGCGAGTCGGATCGAGACCGCGCGGCGGCTGGCGGGAGCCGTGTCCCGGCTGGGGGTGAAGCGGGCGCTGGTCGTGTGCGGGAACGATCAACTGGATGAAGTCGCGCTGTGGGGGACGACGCAGGGATACGACGTGCGGGACGGCGCGATTGCGGAATTCCGCTGGACGGCCGCGGACCTGGGGCTGCCGGAATGTTCGCCGGACGAGTTGCGAGTCGATTCGCCCGCGGCCAGCGCTGAACGCATCCGCGAGGTGCTAAAGGGACGGCCCGGGGCGTCGCGGAACATTGTGATTGCGAACGCGGCGGCGGCGCTGTTGACGGCCGGCCGGGCGTCGTCGATTCGCGAGGGCGCTGCGCTGGCGACGGACGTGATCGATCGCGGCGAGGCGTTGCGGACGCTGGAGGCTCTGGCGACCTGGACGCGGTCGGCAGGCGGCGAGGCGGAATGAATCGTTGCTGGCGACCCGCGGCGAATGGGCGTGGTCGGGCCGTCGGGCGGCGATGACTCGCCATGCAGAGAGGGGACAGGGGCCGGGGGCAGGAATCCGCCTCGCCGTGTGGCCGGCGATTGGAGGGCGCCCGGGGCGAGCCAAAGATAGGGCAATGGTCCTCGCAGCCTGGTGATTTGTCACCGAATGACACCGGTCCGCGACGTACGGCCGACATGTCCGACGGCAAAGCCGTCGGCTGCGAACCGGGCTCGCCGCTGCTCACCGGCAGGGGGACGGCGCCCGCCACGTCTCCAGCACCCGGCGGTACACCTGCTCGGTCTCTTCCACCATTCGATCGACGCGGAATTCCCGGCTCGCCAGCTCCCGCGCCTGCTGGCCGATGGACCGCGCCCGCAACGGATCGCGCAGCAGCTCCACGGTCCGCGCGGCCAGCGCCGCACTGTCCGATGGCGGAACCAGCATGCCCGTCACGCCGTCGCTCACCGCCGTGTCCACCCCTCCCGTGCGCGTCGCCACCACCGGCAGGCCGCGAGCCATCGCCTCCAGCATGATCGTCCCCAGACCCTGCTTCAGGGACGGCAGCACGTAAATGTCCATTGCCTCCAGCGACGCCGAGAAGTCCGGAAAGCTGGACACGAACGTCACGCTCTCTCCGAGATGCAGGTCCCGCGCCTGCTTGCGGAGTTTCCGCTCCTCCGGCCCCGCGCCCGCCACCAGGAACTGCGTCCGAGGCATTTCCTGCAGCACGATCGCCGCCGCCGACAGAAAGAACCGCAGCCCCTTCACGGCCTCCAGCGGACCGGCCGTCCCCACCACCGGCACGTGCCGCGGATCGAGCACGCCCGCGGCGTCCTCGGGGGGCGGAATGCGCACGCCGCCGTGCACGACATGCACGGCATCCGGCGACAGCCGCGTCCGGTCCAGAAGCTCCCGACGCACTGAATCGCTGACGGCGATCACCCCCGCCAACCAGACCGGGTCCGGAGCCAGCGCTTCCCCCGGCGCCAGATAGTCGTGCACGCTCAGGACGATCGGCACGCGCCAGCTCGCGGCCAGCCAGCGCGCGAGCGGCAGGACGCTGCGGTGCTGGGCGTGAATCAGATCGGGCGGCTGGCCCTCGAGATCGCGGCGGACGGTGCGCCAGACGAGCGGCGCGACGAGCGGCCATTCGAGGGACGACCGGTCATAGAAACGGATTCGCCGGCGGCGGTCGGGGCTGATGCAGCTCGAGCCGGGACAGACGACCCGCACCTCGTACCCGCGGTCGATGAGCCCCTCCGCGAGCATCAGCGACTGTGTGGTTCTCCCGCGGGTCGAGAACCGGCCCGAGAGCATCAACACCTGGCCTTGAGGTTCCGCCATCCTGCGGGGCGCCTGAGTGCGTTCGTGATTGCGGATCGGCCCGCAACAACCTGGGGCGGCACGCCCGTCAGGAATTCCCCTCGTGGCGCAGGCTGCGCGGCCGATCGAGGATTTCCTTCATGACGAACGCCTTGCGGAAGCCTTCCGGCGATCGCAGATCGGTCATCAGCGAGCGCAGCAAGGCTGCGGACGTCGGCTGGGCGGAGGCCGGCTGCGCGCCGATCGCTCCCAGATGTTGGGACACGGAGGCGTCGACGGCGTGCTGGAGATGCTGCTGCACTTCCGCAGAGACGCGGTCCTGCATGGCCTCGCGGACGTGCTGACCGATCGCCTGTCCGAGGGTTTCATTGGCGACGGCGCGGCGCGGCGCGCGTTCGGGCTGGGGGGCGGGCTGCTGGGACTGCGCGGGGGCGCGCGAGGAGCGGCGGGCCTGCGGCGCGGGCTGCGGCCGGGCGGGGGCGCGGCGCGGTCCGCTCGAGCGGGCTGGCGTTTCAGCGCGGGAGGGGGTCTGCGTCGCGGTCTGCGAGGCGCGGCGCGAGCCCTGATCGCGCAGAAACTGATCGATCTCCGATTGAACCCGCTCGCTGCGCGGCGTGGCCTGCCGGGATCCGCGGTTCTGCGCCTGCGGCTTGGCCTGGGCGTTCACCGCATTGATGATCCAGCCGATGATCGTGATGACGATGAACGCGACGGTCAGCAGCGTGCCAAGGGCGTCGGCCAGCACGGGCTGGAAGTTGAGCATGGGTCGGCTTCCCTGACTGCGGTCGGGTCCGGGCGTCAGCGCCGGAGATCAACGGCCACGGGGACATCCTCGCCGCCGCCGGCGATGGCCGTCCGCATCTTCGTATCGGCCTGGATGTTCCGGAGTTCATAATAATCCAGGAGGCCCAGCCGGGAATCCCGCAATGCGGTGGAAATCGCCACGGGCACTTCCGCCTCCGCGAGCACGACCTGGGCCCGGTTCTCCTGGATGCGCGCGACCATTTCCTGCTCGCGGGCGGCGAATTCCGCGCGCCGCTGCTCCGCCCGGGCCTGGGCGACCCGCATGTCGGCTTCCGCCTGATCGGCCTGCAGGCGGGCGCCGATGTTGTCTCCCACGTCGATGTCGGCGATGTCGATCGACACGATCTCGAACGCCGTCTGCGCCTCGAGCCCCTGCTTGAGCACCGCCTGGGAGATCAGCTCGGGGTTCTCCAGCACGTGCTTGTAGGACTTCGTGGAACCGATCGCCTGGACGATGCCCTGTCCCACGCGGGCGATGACGGTTTCCTCCGTCGCTCCGCCGATCAGCTGATGGATATTCGTCCGCACGGTCACGCGGGCCCGGGCTTTCAGCTGAATGCCGTCCCCCGCGACCGCGTCCAGCGACCCCATCATCTTCTTCTGGTCCGGACAGTCGATGACCTTCGGATACACGCTGGTGCGGACGGCCTCCAGCACGTCGCGGCCGGCCAGATCGATCGCCTGGGCGACCTGCCAGTCCATGTCGATTCCCGCGCGGTGCGAGGCGACCAGCGCCCGAATCACGTTCGGCACGTTGCCCCCCGCCAGATAATGCGCTTCAAGCGCCCGCGTCGTCAGCCCGGGATACGCGGTCGTCAGCCCCGTCTGCACCGCCATGATCTTGCTGCGGACGATCACACTGGGATTCACCTTGCGGATCGACATCATGACGAGGTGCGGCAGCGTGATGCCCGCATGCGTCGTCTTGCACTGGATCCACAGCCCGAAGTAGCGGGCGAAGACCGCCAGGAACACGAGTAGAAAGACCGCGATGACCGCAGCGGTCAGCCACCAGGCGCCGTCGCTCAGGGCAAGTGTCAGTCCGTCAGGCGCCATGGCATCCGCATCCGCAGGAGGAGAACACACCAGTCCCGATCGGATTTATCCTTGCGGGAGTTCGAAGTCAAGCTGGGTGGGCGGCGACGGATCGGCGGAGTTCAGGAGTTCGTCGGCTGGACGCGGCTCCGCCGCCACGCGGCGTTCGTCCAGCAGCGCGGCCGGATCGCCCGCGCGCCGGACCACGACGCGCGTCCCCCGCACTTCGACGATCTCCACCCATTCTTCCGGATCGATCACCAGGCCTTCCGTGAAAGCGTGCAGCCGCTGATCTCCCACGCGGACCAGGCCGCCCGGGTTCAGCATTCCCAGCGCCTGCCCCCGCTGTCCGATCAGCGCCGACAGACGCTCCTGTTCCGCCTGGTAAGGCGTGACGTCCTCCGACCGCGGCGCGGACAACAAAATCCGGTCCCCGAGCTGGGTCGTCTCCAGAATCCGAAACAGGCCGAAAATGAACGCGGGCACGATCATCACCAGGCCGCCCGTGAACGACCAGAAATACCCCGGCGACTCGCGCCACCAGCCCCGGTACGCGCACCACACCGAGGCAATGAACGCCACCATGCAGAGAATGGCGATCAGCCCTCCCGAGGGGACGAACAGCTCGATGAAAATCAGCGCCAGCCCAACGATCGCGAGAAGAAACGCCAGCGTGATGTAGTCCATACGAACGCCCAAGACTGACCGCGATGGGGGCCGGTCGCCGCGGCTGCGACGTCCGTCCCGGGACCCGTCATTCTAAATCCGATCCGGTCGCCGTCCAATCGGCGACTTGGCTCCGTTTCACAGGAACGCGGAAGTTCGCGGCGCCCGAGCAGTGGTTGTTCAGTTCCAGTCGACCGCGCATTGCTCTCGTGGTTCAAGTCTTCTCCACAACTCAGGAAGGAGGAACCACGGATTCAACGGATGAAGCGGATCGTCGCACGACCATCTGGTGCGACGGCCCGGGGTGCGATTCACTCGAAAAAGAAGAACCACGAAAGACACGAAAATTACGAAAGTCCATCGCGAGTCGCCGGGCTCCGGCGCAGAGCCACCGGGCCGTCGCGAAGGACTTGGTCCGTGTTCTCTTCTCTCATCCCTTGGCTTCGCTCGCGAGCACGCCCGCCCACCGGCCTTCCGGCAGCGGCGAATCGATGTCGGGCTCGGCCGCTTCGACGGGCGGCGGCGACGTCCCCGGACGGTTCAGGAATCGTCGTTCCACCAGCCAGTAAAATCCGCCGCCAGCCGCCAGCGCCGTCAGCACGCACGCCGGCAGGATCACCAGGCAGGCCGCTTCGCTTGTCCGATGCCCCGCGCCGTCCAGCCAGCGCGACACCAGATTCACCACCGGCCAGTGCGTCAGGTACAGGCTGTAGCACATCACTCCGCACAGCATCAGCGGCTTCGCCAGCTTCGATTCGGCGATTCGCCCATCCCAGCGCCGCAACGCCAGGAGCAGCAGGGCGAACAGGCTTCCGATCAACATGTGATCCGGTCCCAGCGAGCCCGCCCGTCCGTGATGCGTAAACGGCGTCGACCACAGCGCGCTTCCCACAACCATTGCCAGCAACAGCGCCGCCAGCGCCCGCTGCTCGCCCCGGCGACCGTAGTTCAGCGCCCAATACACGCCGACTCCCGCTGCAAACAAGAGCCAGTAGCCGTCGAAGTAGAAGCCCGTCATCGGCACTCCGATGACCCGCGACACAATCATCATCCCCAGGACGAAGGCGGTGACGGCGATCATCGCGCTGAAGAAGCGGCGCGGGGCGACGAACATCGCCAGACCGACGACGGCGTAGAACTGCTCCTCGTAACACAGCGTCCACGCGGGATCGAGAATGTAGGCCGCCGGGCGCCGCTCGACGCGCCGCAGCCAGGATTCCGTCAGCGACAGATTGCCCAGCCACTCGCCCCAGGCGCGCGGCCAGCCCTCGACATCGCCGATGCCCCGCACGAGTTCGCCCGCTCCGGCGAAATGGCAGATCGCCCAGAAAGCCATCGTCCCCGCCAGCGCGAACCAGAAGGGCGGGTAGATCCGCCGCAGTCGGCGGATCGCGTAGGACCGAATCGCTCCCGGCTTGCGTCGCTGGGAGTCGGCCGTGGCGGCGATGCAATACCCGCTGATCACGAAGAACATCGGCACGCCGATCCACAGGTGCCGGGTGACCTCGACGACCCAGTCCGCGACCGACGCCGGAGCGTCCGACATGTGGCGCACGACACGGAACGTCGAGTGGTAGATTACGACCGCCAGGCAGGCGACGCCGCGCCACAGGTCCAGGGATTGGTAGCGCGGACAGCGCGGAGCAAAGTCCATGAGCATCGGCCCTTAACTGCGTTGTTGGTCCCACAAACGCCAGCGCGAAAGCCAAAATCCGCGCACGCCGCCAAAAAATCAAGTCCGCCGATCCGGATTCTGCGGCTCCGGCGTCGCCGCTGCGCCGCAATCCTCATTCGCCGCACCGGGGCGAAGCTCGCCGACTCGCCCGGTTCCCGCTGTCCCCTCGCCCGTCCGCGGGGTTATACTTTGAGGATGCGGATTTCCCGATCCGCCCCTCCCAGGTTCCGGCGCCCCGACCGGGTCGCTCCCGCCCCCACGACCTGAACACGCATCTCGCCCGCATGCTGTCCAAGCCCTTCCAGACCGCCGTGCTCGCCGCTTTGCTGACCATCAGCCTGGCGCCGCTGTCGGCCCGCGCCGATGACGCCGCGGCCCGCGAGCATGAGTTCGAAACCCGCATCCGGCCGCTCCTCGCTCAGCGCTGCTTCAGTTGTCACGGCGAAGAGAAGCAGCAGGGGGAGGTCCGCGTCGACCAGCGGCAGGGCGTCGTCGGCGAAGACGGCATCGTCTCCCCCGGCAGACCTGACGACTCCCGACTGATCCAGGTCATTCGCTATTCGCGGGAAGACACCCAAATGCCCCCGGCCGGCAAGCTGCCGGACGAGGAGATCGAGCTCCTCACCGCCTGGGTGCAAAGCGGCGCCTACTGGCCGGAACACGATCCGCAGGCCTCCCGCAGCGGCGGCGGCATCCCCCGCACTCCGGAAGGCGACATCGATTTTCATGCCGTGTCGTCGGTGCACTGGTCGTTGCTGCCCGTGCGCATGCCTTCGCTTCCGGACGTGCAGGACCGGTCCGCGGCCCGCAATGAGATCGATCGGTTCGTCCTGTCGCGGCTCGAAGCCGCGGGCCTGACGTATTCTCCCGAAGCCGATCGCGCCACGCTGGCGCGACGGCTGTGGTTTACGCTTACCGGCCTGCCGCCGACCATGGAAGAGGTTGCCGGGTTCGTCGACGACCCGGCGCCGGACGCTTACGAGCGTCTTGTGGATCGTCTGCTCGCCTCGCCGCTGTACGGGCAGCGCTGGGGTCGTCATTGGCTGGATGTCGCGCGTTACGCCGACACCAAAGGCTACGTCTTCACCGAGAACCGGTTCTATCCCTTCTCGTTCACCTACCGCGATTACGTCATCCAGTCGTTCAACGACGACAAGCCCTACGATGAGTTCGTCGTTGAACAGCTCGCGGCCGACCAGTTGGGCCGTCCCGCCGGGGATCCCTCGCTGGCGGCGCTTGGCTTCCTGACCGTCGGACGCCGGTTCCTCAACAATCAGCAGGACATCATCGACGACCGGATCGACGTCGTGTCCCGCGGACTGATGGGCCTGTCCGTCAGTTGCGCCCGCTGTCACGACCACAAGTTCGATCCGATCCCCATCGCCGACTACTACTCGCTGTACGGCGTGTTCGCGAGCTGCCGCGAGCCGGACGAACTTCCGCTGATCGGCTCCGCCGCGGATGTCGAGGCCGCGAAGGCCTACAACGAGGAACTCGCAAAACGCGAAGCGGCCGTCAACGACTACCTGAACTCAACGCTCGACGACCTGCTGCTGCAGCTGCGCACGCGGGCGGGAGACCATCTGCTGGGGCTGATTCGCGCGGCTGACAAGGTCCCCGCGGGAATCGAGGCCGAGTACGAACATGGGCAGCCGCGGGAGCGTCTGATGGCGCAGTGGCGGCGGGTCATCGACCGCCGTCCCGCGGAAGATCCGGTGTTTCGGCCGATGAAGATTCTGCTGGATGTCTCGCCCGCCCGGTTCGTGCCCCGGCTCCAGGAACTCCTGGCGGAGGAGGCGCCGCTCAATTCCCGCGTCCGCGCCGAACTCGAACAGTCCGCTCCGCAGAACCTCGTCGATCTCGCGTTCCTCTATGGACGGTTGTTTCGCAGCATTGACGAGCAGTGGCAGGCCGCGCTGAAAGCCGCAGGAGAGACGCCCCTCTCCGCATTCGAAGACCCCGCCGCCGAGGAACTGCGGCTGGTTCTGTTCGGTCCCGATTCCGTAACCGACGTCAATCGCGACCGCGCCGAACGGTTGTTTGAACGCGACCACCGCGACAAGCTTCGTGAACTCAGGCAGAGGATCAACGCCTGGAACGTCGAATCTCCCGGCGCGCCGCCCCGCGCCATGGTGCTGCTCGACAACGACCAGCCCACCGAACCGGTCGTGTTCCTGCGCGGCAATCCCGGCCGGCCCGGCGACCGCGTCCCGCGCCGCTTCCTGCAGGTTCTCGCCCCCGAGGGGGCCGCTTTTGAGCAGGGCAGCGGGCGTCTTGAACTGGCGCGGGCCATCGCCTCCCAGGAGAACCCGCTGACTCCGCGCGTCATGGCGAACCGCGTCTGGATGCTGCACTTCGGCACGCCGCTGGTCAGTTCGCCGTCGGATTTCGGCTTCCGGGCCGACCCGCCGACGCATCCGGAGCTGCTGGACTATCTGGCGGCGCGGCTGCTGGACAACGGCTGGTCTCTCAAGGCGCTCCATCGGGAAATCCTGCTGAGCGCGGCCTGGCGGCAGGCCAGCAGCGACCGTCCCGACGCCCGGGACGTCGACCCGGAAAACCGTCTGTACTGGAGAATGAACCGTCGCCGCCGCGAGTTTGAATCGCAGCGGGACGCCTGGCTGGTTGCCGCCGGAACGCTGGACGAAAGTCTGGACGGCCGTCCCGTCAACATCGAATCCCAGCCGTTCACCACGCGCCGCACCGTCTACGGGCTTGTCGATCGCAACAACCTCCCCGGCCTGCTGCGAACCTTCGACTTCCCCTCCCCCGATGTCTCCAGCCCGCAGCGGCCGCAGACGACCGTGCCCCAGCAGGCCCTGTTCAGCATGAACTCCCCCTTCGTGCAGCAACAGGCGGCGGCGCTCGCGGGCCGCACCGAAAGCGTCCAACCGCCTGCCGAGCGTCTGAGCCGGCTGTTCGAGCTGTCGCTCTCCCGGCGTCCGGCCCCGGAGGAAACGGAACTGTTCCTGGCGGCGGTGGCCGCAGGCGAACTGGACTGGCCGGCCGTCGCGCAGGTCGTCCTGATGTCCAACGAGCTGACGTTCGTGGACTGAAGCTGCCGGCTTCGCGAGAGTCGCTGGAATCCGGGGCTGATGGACCGCGCGTGGCGCCGCGAGAGCGCGTATACTGGTCAGTGACCGGAGTGGGCCGAGCGTCCGCTGCGGGCGACGATCCGGCCCTGGTCGGTTCGATCGTCCGGGGAGGAAAGTCCGGGCTCCGCAGGACACGGTGGTGGGTAACGCCCACCGTCCGCAAGGACCGGGACAGTGCCACAGAAAACAAACCGCCGATGACCCGCTTCGGGAACAGGCAAGGGTGAAAAGGTGCGGTAAGAGCGCACCGCGTCGCCGGCGACGGCGATGGCATGGCAAACCCCACCGGGAGCAAGACCAAGCAGAGTCAAGAGGGCCTCGGCCCTCGCGAGGCGGTCCGTCTCGCCACAGGCTCGGGTAGGTTGCTCGAGGCGCCGGGCAACCGGCGTCCCAGAGAAATGGGCGCTCTCGACAGAACCCGGCTTACAGGCCCGCTCCGGTTTCTCTGTTCTCAGCCGCGCCGCGCGCCGCTAGCGCAGGCGGTTCGGGCCACGGGCGAACCCTTCGGACAGGCGTCGGATTGTCTCATGCGACTCTCGCTGCGCGGACTGCTGCGGCGCGAGCCGACTGATGCCCGTTGCACGGCACGGCCCGCAATGGTGTTGACAGGCTTGGCTTTCGGGGCCTGCCTGTCGAGGCGCTGCTTCGGACCGCCCATGGCCGGGGCTCCTGATCAGCGGGATTCTGAAGACCGGGGGCGAGGAACCACGATGCCCCGTGAGCCGAACGTTGGAAATGGGCGGTCCAATCCGTAAAGGTCTTTCGTGCCTTTCGAAAGGGACCATTGAGAACCTGGCCGTGGTTTCGGATCACGGCCGCGCGCATCCGAACAGCTGGTTTCGGAAGAGAGGAGACAGGAACAACGGATCAAACGGATCACAGGGATGCGGCCATCGGGAAGCATTCGTTCGCCATCACCCGCCGGACGCCGCTTCCTGCCCGATCCACAGCCGGTTGCCGTCGGGATCGTCGATGCGGAATTCCCGCATTCCATAAAACGTCACGTCCAGGTCCGGGACGTCCAGCCCACGAGCCCCCGCCTGCCGATGAAACTCGACGATGTCGTCGGGATAAAGGTAGATGACCGACTGCCGCGGCGCGTCCGGGTGCTGATTGATCGACTGGTCCAGCATCAGCCGGCAGTCTCCGCAGCGGAGCATCGCCCAGCCCCAGTCGTCGTGGCGCCGTTCGACGTCGAAGCCCAGCGACTCGTAGAACCGCACGCTGGCCGACAGGCTGCGGACCGGCAGCATGGGGATGAGGCGTGCCAAAGGCATCGGCCGGACTTCCCAGCAAGAGGCGGCGAGTTGACCCCGGGCCACGGCGCCGTCGAGTCTGAAGAACTGACGCCGACCGCGCTGTGTGGGACAAGTGAATTCCAGCAGGAGGGCATCGCCAGCGATTTGGGAAATACCTACTTCGACTTCAGGATGCACATATAGGGAACATTCACCCTCAGTGGAGAGCCCGCCGACTCCAGTTGAAACTCAAGCGTCCCTTTCACCAGAACCTTGTCACTGGACGCCGACATCGAATACTCAACGACATGATTTTCCTCCGAACTCATCAGTTCGCCGACAATTACTCTTGAGCCCTCGCAATTGTCCACCACGGAAACAAATCGAAGTTCACGCTGTGCGGAATGCGATAGCCGTACTGTTCCAAAGCCGCCGTTGATCCTATCGACAAGGATTGTCAGCAGCCTCGGCTCAGCGGCGACTTCTCCGATCATGTAGCCGCCAATGCTGCATTGGCCTGTGAGTTCCACGCGACCTTGATTGTCGAGCGCGCTGAACTCCAACAGTTCGCTCACCGTGATTCCAGGGAGGTCCGGCACAACGCCTTGCACATGCACCTCAAACGTGCCGCCTTCGTTCGGGCCACGCACATCGCATTCCAGCCACGACGGACACCCGTCCACAGTCAGGTGTGAGATTCTTGCAGGTTCTACGAATTCTGCCACGGGAGAACAATCACACTTTGATCGAACCGTGCGCCAGGCCGATAGCCACTCAATCCAATGCGGTTTGGCGCCACGACAAGTCGATCCGTGCGATACACATCTCCCTTGGCCACCAGGCGTTCCAGCAGCTGGGCAGCCTGCCGCGCACTGCCATCGGTGCGGAAGGTCAGTTCCACGCTCGCCGCAAGCTTTCCTTCCCTGTCGGATGTGTCAATAACTACCTGAATCGTGGCGGCATCGCCTGGCGCGAGCCTCCGGTCGGAAACCTGGACCTCAGTGCAAGCGCAGCTTTGCCGAATCTCATCAATCGAGACGGCCGAGCTGCCCGTGTTTCGAACGACAAAATCAGCTGTCGCCTTGCTGCCCCTTGCGATCCTGCCCAAATCGACAGTTGACTGATCCGCAACGAGCGCATGTCCAGCAGCAACGACTGGAGAGTCATCGCCGCGAGTGCGTTCCTTTCCGGTTTCAGCCGGATACTCAGAACACGCTGCGCAAAGTATGGCGACCCCAACACTTCCAATGATTC
This sequence comes from Planctomyces sp., assembly GCA_019636235.1. Classification (GTDB taxonomy): domain Bacteria; phylum Planctomycetota; class Planctomycetia; order Planctomycetales; family Planctomycetaceae; genus Caulifigura. Next base: position 25,154 of record JAHBXW010000007.1, on the reverse strand, counting down.
GTGCGGCGAGATTCACTGTCATCCATCGCCTCGCGGATGTCCGGCTTGCCGCTTTCTCCAGATTACAATGCCTGCCAATGCGCAGCCCGCAATCAGATTGAGCGCAACAATGACGTTCAGTCGTGGACTCGCGGCCTCTGTCGACGGTTGCAGAACCGCCGCGTTGTGGCTGATGCGACGCGTGGCGTCATCGATTCGAACCTGTGCATACTGCGCCATCTTGTGATTTGGATACATCGCCACGATTCGCTTCCATGAGGCCAAAGCCTCGTCATCCCGCCCGCCGATCGCGGCCAGCGCATCCCCCAACATGAGCGACACATAGGAATAGGTGCCCGGGCCTCCATCCGGAACGGCTTTGGCGTCAAGCTTCAACAGCAGTTCCTCAAATTCCGTGCTCAAACGTTCCAGCGGTTCCAGCGCCCGCCGGTACTCCTGATCCTGGATGCAGAGTCGCGCGTACTCCACGAGCGTCCGGCACTGCGCGGGGCCCGTCAACCGTTGAGCCCAGGACTCGAGGCAGGTCTTGTGGCCTTCGCGATCGCCCGCGTAACGCAGCTCGGCGAATGGCAACAGATGAATGGTGGCGTCCCGCACAGTCGGTTGCGTGATCAGTTCATCGATCACCCGATCGGCCTCGGCAAGTTCGCCTGCCTGGACCAGCGCCCGCGCCTGCTGCCTGATGAGGACTTCGTGTTCGGAGCCCCACAGCCCGCGTGCGCCTGAGAGTCCGAATTCGTCCGTCAGACTGCGTGCGGCCACGTAGGCTGCAGCCGCCTCTTTCCAATATTGCTGATGAGCCTCAATGCTGGCGATCTTGATCTGATTGAGTACGAGTTGCTCGCGATCAAACTGGCGATCGCCTTTCCCATTTTCAATCAATTCACGCAGCTGCGAACTCCCCAGCGTCAGCGATTCGATCGCTTCCCGGCCATCCTCCGCACTCCCGGTGGCTTGACAGCGCTTGAACAGCAGCGACCCGAGTTGCGCGTGAAGCATCGGATCATCGGGCCGCAACGGCAACAGTCGCCGGAGAACCTCGATCGGGAAGTCGACCTCAGCATTCATATTCGACGCCTGCAACGCGAACCGGAGCGCCTTGGGCGTCGAGGGATCGTCCGGGTGGGCGATCGCCGCCTCCAGCAGCCTGCGGCTCCACTGGCGGTAGTTTTCGAATCTTCCATCTGGATCAGTTGCCAGGGCTTCTGCAATTGAACTCTGATAGTCATCGAGAATCGACTCAATCGCGCTGGATTCCTGCGCGCTAACGCGCGGCAATGTGATAAGAACCTGCAGCAATGACAAAGCAATTGCGCGATTCACAGTTCACTCCACTGATTCGCGACGAGCATGACAACACAGGCGAACCCTGCCCTGAAACAGTCCGGCCTCCATGCACCGCAGCGCGGAGAATCAATCGCAAATCGCGGACGAATCGCCGCTGCCCATAGCGATGGCCCCGAAACATCTCAGCGGAACTTCGGTCCAATCGGGTTCCGCGAATAGGGCTGCCGTCTTGCATGACATGGCGAAGAATGTCGCCGCAACGATGCCGACGCGCGCTAGAGAAAGCATGGCAGCCCCTTCTGGAGAATTGTGTTCCTAACAGCACAGTCAGCAGTTCATCGCATTCGTGACAGAACGCTCAAGATATTGGCCTCCTTTCGCGAAGGTGGCAGCGCTGGCGTCGTTGTCAACGCCAGGGAGGCGTCTTTTTGTTGAAATTTCGCAAGTCTTTGCAATGCATGCTGCTTGAACCGCAGCCCGGCACGCTGGCAACACGGGCTGTATGGGGTCAAATGTGTTCGGTCCATGGCGGCGTCAATCCGATTCCGTCCCCGTCGGGACCTCGCCCGCCTCGTCACGGTCGTCGCTGACAGCCGCTCCCACGTCCGTCAGCAACTGGCGGCGCAGCATGGCGAAGTCGCTGGGATCGTACGTTGACAGGCTGCGGTACTGCGTCTCCAGTGAAACCACGTTCCGCGGCTTGCGGTCCGCCTGCTGTTTCGTCCGCTCCGCCGTGCGCTTCATCCGCTCATCCCACTTCTGCAGGCCCTTCAATTCGGCGAAAGCCCGGCCCGTCGCCTGCTGGTATTGGGCGGCCACCGACTTTCTCTCCGCCAGCTTCGCCGCCGCCCGCTGCGACAGTTGCTGCTGCGCCGCGTAGACCATCGTCAGCTTCTGCTCTTCGAGGACCTGCGCCCGCTCGACGACAATTCGATCGCTGGGCGCCGTCAGATTCCGTCCGAACCGCCGATCCGGAAACACGCCGCGCTCGATCCGGTCCACCTGCAGCCGCAGGCCGGCGATCGACGCGATCAGCGATGTGGCCGCGCTGTCCAGGTCATTGAACTGTTTCTCCATCTCCTGCAGCGCATCGTCGATGCGGCGCGTCTCGTCCGTCACCCAGTCGTCCCAGCGTTTCGCGGCGTCCCGGGCGTCGTCGGCGCGGACCTTCAACTCCGCGCGATTCGCGGCCAACTCCTCATCGACCGACTGTCTGGTCTCCTCGGCGAGGTTCTCGGATTCCTCAACGAGCGTTTCGATCGTCTGGCCGAGTTCCTCGACTTCCTGCTCGAGTTGCTGAAAGCCGCGTTCGTACGCGATGTCGAGCACGGCGGGCAGCGATTGCCGCAGGTGCTCGTTGAGGTATCGAAACTGCGCGCGTGAACTGGACGTGCTGACTGGTCCGGCCAGGCAACTGACGATGCGGCCGATCCATTCGGCTTCGGCGGGGGCCTGCGGATCGTCCGTCTCGAGCGTGCGGGCGAGTTCGGAAAGGGCCTCGCCGGCGACCTGGTATTTCCGGGCTTTCACGTACTCGCGGATCTGGTGCTGGCGAGCGGGAAAGTAACGATCGGGATTCGCGGCCGCGGCCTCCAGGTGGGGCCGGGCGTCGACGCCGCGGAACAAACGGCCCAGGACGATGCCGTAGGCCAGTTCCAGCCGCGGGTCGCCTGGCCGCAGGGCGCTGGCGGCCTGATACCGCGCCTCAGCACGGGGCAGCGACGAGGCTTGCGGCGTCAGGCCGAGATCGAGCAGCCCGCGGACTTCCGCAGCGAACGCGGCATCCCGGGAATCGGCCGCGGCGGGAGGCTCGGAAGCGGGCGGCTCCGCGCGGCCCGCCGTCGCGGCGATGGCCAGCGCGGCAAGCAACAGCCCGGCGATCAAGGGGAATCGCATGGGAACTCCGGGGACCGTTCGACGCTATTCCGCGACGGCCTGCCGCGTCAGGTTCTGGCTGCGGGAGGGTATCGCGCTGGCCGGGGCTTTCAGCGATCCCAGGAAGGCGAGCAGCAGATCGCGGTCGGCCTGTTCGAGGTTGCGGTACGCCGTCGCCGCGCGCAGCGCTTCGCCATCGTGCATGCGGATCGCCTCGTCGAGCGTGGCGGCGCGGCCGTCATGCATGTAGGGGGCGGAATCCGCGACGCCCCACAGCGCCGGCGTCTTCCATTCCTGCTCTGGGTTGCTCTGAACCTCGTTGAAAGTGAGGAAACTCATGTCCATGTTGTAATAACCAAGTCCTTCAGGGTTGAACTGCACGACATCAACGAACGTCTCCGGCACGGCGATCTGGACGTCGCTGTACTGGGGCCCCATGTCGTGCAGCAGCATGTCGCTGTACAGACCTTTGACCCAGGCGAAGTCCTTGACGTGGCAGTGGTCGCAGCCGATGCGGCTGAAGACCCGTTCGCCGCGTTCAATCGTCGTCCGATCGGCGTCGTGAGAAGCGGTCGGTTCCGGACGGGGCAGACTGTGCACGAACGCCATCAGCCGGGCGACCTGTTCGTCGGTCAGGTCCAGGCGCGGCTCGACACGGGCCCGAAAATCAGGGTTTGAGACGGGAACAGGCAACTGGTCTTCGGGAAAGCCCGTCACCTGCAAACCAAGTTCCAGCGAGCAGGCGTTCCGGACGAACTGGTCCAGCGACCCGACCTGCCCGCGCCAGCCAAACCAGCCTTCCCCTCCCTGCAGCGTGCGTGGAACGCGGCCCGAGATGCCCGGATGCCGGGTCGGTTGTTCGCGGGCCAGCCGCCGCCGGAACTCCGCCCCCCCTTCGAGCCGCACGCGGTCGACCGTCCCCGCGCCCCACAGCGCGGCGGGATTCCGTTGTGAGAGTTCCAGCGTGGCGGGGCCGATTCGTTTGCGCACGGGCGTCACCTGTTCGAACGCCGGGTCGATTTCGAACGCTTTCCACAGGCCCTCGAGAAACTCGTGATACGCGGCGACTTCCTCGGGATGGCCGACTGCAAACCGATGGACGGGGACCACGATTGAATTCGGGCCGAGCGCTGGATGCACCTCACTGGCGGCCCGGACGACGGCCGGCAGGTTCGCGGGACGCTTCGGACGCGCGACGACTCCCATCAGCAGCGAGTTGCTGTCGCGGTCTCCGCCTCCGCCGACGCCCCCTTGGTTGTGACACGCGACGCACGAGGTCTCGTTGAACAGGGGGCCCAGCCCGTTGCCGCCCGCCCCCAGTTCCTCTCCCTCGTGAAGCTGCGGCCGCGCAAAGTTCATCTGGAACAGCCGCTGGCCCGCCGCGACCGCCTGACGATCGCTGTCGCGCCCCGGAGGCAGCGGGACCTGTGCGAATGCGGCCGGCGCCGCCAGCCAGAAAGCCAGCCCGGCAATCAACACCAGTCGGCAGCGCATGGCGGATCTCCTCCTGACCAGCGAATACGACGACCCGGACCTGACCAGGCCTGGCCCGCAAACTCGTCATGGCGACTTCCGATTTCACTGCGCGGTCGCGGCAGTGAGAGATGCGTTCGTTATGGTACCCTGCGAGCGCGCCGCCGCAAGATGGCGCGTCGCGGGGAATCCGGATCGATGCGGTCAGCAGAACTTTCAGGGAGTCGACCATGAGCAGTGATGGCGCCATGCCGATCGTTGAACGCTATCTCGCGGATCGGGCGCCCCGGTTTGTCGACGAACTCAAGGAGTTCCTGCGGATTCCCAGCGTCAGCGCCATCTCGGCCCATCGCGCCGACGTCCGCCGCGCCGCCGAATGGGTCCGCGATCAACTGGAGTCGGCGGGACTTAAAACGGAACTGGTTGAGACCGAAGGGCATCCGATCGTCTACGCCGAATGGATGCACGCGCCCGGCGCGCCGACTGCGCTCGTCTACGGCCACTACGACGTCCAGCCCCCCGATCCGCTCAACGAATGGCAGACGCCCCCCTTCGAGCCGGACGTCCGGGACGGACACGTCTTCGCCCGCGGCGCGACCGACGACAAGGGGCAGATGCTCACGCACGTCAAATCGGTCGAGGCCTGGCTGAAGGCCCACGGGTCGCTGCCCGTGAACGTCCGGTTCGTCATCGAAGGGGAAGAGGAGGTCGGCAGCAACAATCTCGACCGCTTTCTGGCGGAGCGTCGCGAACAACTGGCATGCGACGTCGCGGTCGTCAGCGACACCAGTCAGTACGCTCCCGGAATTCCGGCCATCACGTACGGACTTCGCGGCATCGTCGCCGTCGAGGTGACGCTGCATGGGCCCCGGCAGGACCTGCACAGCGGCATCTTCGGGGGCTCGATCGCCAACCCCTGCAACGTGCTGGCACGGTTGATCGGCGAACTGCACGATGCCGAGGGCCGGGTCCAGATCCCCGGGTTCTATGACGACGTGCAGCCGCTGACGGCCGAAGAGCGCCGCGGGTTCGCGGCGCTGCCGTTCAGCGAGGAATCGTTCCTTAAGGACCTCGGCGCCAGCGCGGTTGCCGGCGAGCAGGGGTTCAGCACGCTGGAGCGACGGTGGGCCCGGCCGACATGCGACGTCAACGGGCTGACCGGCGGCTATCAGGGGGAAGGGCCCAAGACGATCATCCCCGCCAAAGCGTCCGCGAAGATCACCTGCCGGCTGGTCCCCGACCAGGACAACGACCGCATCGTCGCCGGAATCGAGCAGTTCTTCCGCGACCGCTGTCCCCAGTCCGTGCGGCTCGAGTTCAAGTCCTACCATGGCTGCCCGGCGACCGTTTGCGACGTCCACAGTCCGTGGATGAAGGCGGCCCAGCGGGCGATCGAAGTCGGGTTCGGAAAGAAACCGGTGTTGATCCGGGAGGGAGGCTCGATCCCGGTCGTCGGGACGTTCAAGGAAGTGCTGGGAATCGACACGCTGCTGCTCGGCTGGGGGCAGAACACCGACAATCTCCACAGCCCGAATGAGCGTTTCAGTCTCGACGCGTTCCAGCGCGGCATTCACGCCAGCGCCGCACTGTGGCAGGAGTTGGCGACTGGTTGATTTTCGAGCGCTGCCCGGGCCCGCTCATGGATCGGTCTCAGTATCTCCGTGAAGCCGCGGCCGTGATCGGCCATCGACCAAGAGTCTGTTCGATGGCCGACCATGCTGCGCGGCGGACGATCGCACGCTAATGCCACTCTCTCGCCAGTCCCGCCAGATTCGCTGAACTGTGATTCGCGGATTTGTCGGAACGACGAATGCGACAGGCTGTGCGGGTCATCACGGGGATTGTGTCGGGAAAGTGTGGGCGTCAATGAAGGCCGGTCGTCGTTGTGTCTGGACGTTGCGTTCTGATCCGCGCGAAATCACTCAGCTGGCTTTCGGCGGGCAACGGTCGGGTGCCGTGTCCTGGCTGTTGCTGGTCGCGCTGATCGCGATGGGCGGCGCCGGCTGCGACAAGAGCAAACGCCGCCGAGCGCGGCACACAACGACCGTCGCGGCCAATCCGCTGGCGCCGCAGGCTCTGATCCATCCCGCGCCGCAGGGACCTTCGGGACCGGCCGCTGCGACGACGCCGACGCCAGACATTCACGATCTCGTTGCCAGGGAGCTTGTCGACGATCTCGCCGAACACAGCGGCCCGGGAACGATTTCTGACGAGTTGTTGGAACTCATCAGCGGGACTCTGCCAGTGGCGGACGTCCTGAATCCGGCCGATCCGGGTCCGGTTGTGTTTCCTGTCGTGAACGAGCCGTCGCCAGCCGTCGTCGGCCCGCCGCATGCAGTGCTCGAACCTCCGACGACCGGAACCGATGCGCCGCCCGTCCCCTTGCCGCTGGTGGAGTCAGAACTCTGCCGGCTGGTGAAGGACTCGCAGTCGCCGCCGCCGACGTCGGAAGGCCCAGGGGGGCTGGAGACCCCCGCCGTGACGGCGACGAACCCGGAGCCCGGCACACTGCTGCTTCTGGCGATGGGATCGGCGTCGGGCGCGGTGCTGTTGCGACGAAGGCGGTTCCGCGGCGCGAGCGCCGCGGACTCCCACGCCTCCGCCGACTGACGTGCGCCAGCGTATGAGCCGCGCGGGTGCTTCGCGAGAGATTTCAGGAGGGAGGAACCCGGAATGTTCGCGGCCCTGTGTCGATGGACGCTGAGGTTTCGGACGGCCTGCTGCCGCGCCTCGGTGCAACGGCTGGAGGACGCCTGTCGTCAGTCCGAGCAGCGGGAACGAGCGTCGCCGGTGGACGTGCTGCTGAGGTTAAAGCTGAGCGATCGGCGGACGGCGTATCGATCCGTTTATCGTCGGCTGTTCAAGCGGCGTACGTCGGCGACGGGGCACGGCCCGATCGCGGCGCTCGCGCACTGGTGCCGCAGCCGCTGGGGGGCTTGGATCGGCCGCTCGAGTCGGATGGGGATCGTCGCTGGCGGAGCCGGGTCGGTGCGACTGGCCGGCGGCGTCCATAGAGCCGGTTTGTCCGCCGGGGCGATGCCGTCCGATCCGGTCCGGGGACGCGCCGCACCGACGCGGCCTTCCGTGTGACGGTCGCCCGCAGCCGTCGGTCGCCAGTCGTCAGCTCACCGCGGGGGCAGAGGCGGCCAGGGCGGCCGCGGGCCGCCAGTCCACCAGGTGCATCTCGACCGACTCAAAGCCCCGGTAGTGGTTGAGCTGGGGAGCGAAGCACAGCGCCAGCCCCCCCTGCTGGGCGGCGAGGTCCTCGGCCCACTCCGCGCGGCCAAAGGCGACGGCGCGGAGCACCTTCGATCCCTGGCGCACCTTCAGCGACAGGTGCCGTTCGCCGTTGCCCATGCGGCTCGGTGGTTCGAGCAGTTCGACGCCGGTCGTCGCGAACAGCGGACGGCGGTGTTCGCTTCCAAACGGACCGAGCGAGTCCAGCTCGCGGACGGCCCGGGGGGTGAGGTCGGCCAGCGACACCTCGGCGTCGATCGCCAGGTGGGGTTCGTCGAGCGGCTCGTCCGACGGATCGCACGCCGCCTCCGCGAGCGCTTCGCGGAACGCGTCGATCTGGTCGGCCGCAATGCGCAGTCCCGCGGCGTAGCGGTGTCCGCCAAAGCCCAGCAGCAGCGGAGCGCAGCGGGAAAGCGCTCCATGCAGGTCGAACCCGTTGAACGACCGGCCCGAGCCCTGCCCGACGCCATCCGCCTCGTTGACGGCGATCAGGATCGTCGGTCGTTCGTACTGCTCCGCGATCCGGCTCGCCACGATGCCCATCACGCCCGGGTGCCACTCGGAACTGGGCAGCACGAGCACGGGGCGATCCAGCCAGCCCTCATTGCGGCCCACGAGTTCCCGGGCCTGCTTGTACATCTTCCGTTCGACGGATTGGCGGTCCTTGTTGAGCTGGTCGATGTACGTCGCGAGCTGTCCCGCGCGGGCCCGGTCTTCGGTCGTCAGGAGTTCAACAGCCAGTCGGGCCTGCCCGAGCCGTCCGGCCGCGTTCAGCCGCGGGCCGATGGCGAAGCCAATGTCCTCCGCCGTCAACTGCTTGCGGTCCTGCAGACCACACACGGCCAGCAGTGCCGCCATCCCCAGGAACGGCCGCTGCAACACGGCATCCAGTCCGTACCGCACGAGCACCCGATTCTCGCCGACCAGCGGCACGACGTCCGCCACCGTGCCCAGAGCGGCCAGCCCGACGGCCGACATCAGGAACTCGCGCAGCCGCGGCGTCGCGCGGCCGTTTTCCCCCAGCCGCTGGCAGATCGCCCAGGCGAGCTTGAAGGCGACGCCCGCGCCGCACAGGTCCTGGAACGGATACTCGCTGCCGGGCAGGCGGGGATGCACGACGCAGGCCGCGGCCGGCAATTCGTCAGCCAGCGTATGGTGATCGGTGATGATCAGCTCCAGGCCCAACTCGCGCGCGACCTCCGCCTCCCGCACGCTGCAGCAGCCGCAATCGACCGTCACCAGCAGCCGGCCAGGATCCTCCTCGGCGAGCTTGCGGACGGCGTCGGAATTGAGCCCGTAACCCTCCTCGAGCCGGCAGGGGATGTAGTAATCGACGGTCCCTCCGGCGAGTTTGAGGCAGCGCCACAGAATGGAGGTGGCCGTCATGCCATCGACATCGTAGTCGCCGTAGATCGTGATCCGGCGGCCGTCCCGGAGCGCGGCGACGACGCGATCGGCGGCCTCGGCGATGCCGGGCAGCAGGTTGGGATCATGGAGATCGGCGAGTCGGGCCTGGAGGAAGATGTTGGCGGCTTCGCGGGACTTCAATCCGCGGGCCGCGAGGACCTGCGCCAGGAGCGGCGAGCAATTGAGATCGCTGGCGAGTCTTGCGACGAGTCCCCGATCGTGCAGGGCGAACCTCCAGTTTCGCGGCATGCGGTTTCGTCGCTCCTTGGCTGATCCGGCGGCGGATGGCCGGGGAATGCCTGTAATGACCCGTGACTGCAGCGGGCGATTGTCGACCCAGGGACCGCACGCGTCAAATCAGCATTCGCCGCGGGGTTGCCGAGACGGCCGGTGGCGGACGATGCAACCCCCACGGCTGGCGGCTGGGTGCATTTGCGCGCATGAGCCGAGGGGTTCATCCCCTCGGGCTTCGCGGCCTGACGTCATCAGAACGCCCGCCGACTGTCCAGCAGCAGCGTCACCGGTCCGTCGTTCACCAGCGACACGTCCATGTGCGCCTGGAACACGCCCGTCTCCACGCGCAGGCCCTGCCCCCGCAGCTCCGCGACAAACGTCCGGTACAACGGCTCCGCCTGCTCCGGACGCGCCGCCTCCACGAAGCTCGGCCGGCGACCCTTCCGGCAGTCCCCAAACAACGTGAACTGGCTGACCGCCAGCACCGCGCCCCCCACGTCCGCCAGCGACAGGTTCATCTTCCCGTCCGAGTCGTCAAACACCCGCAGCCCGACGATCTTTTGCGCCAGCGCGACGGCGTCCGCTTCGGAGTCGCCGACGCCGATCCCCAGCAGCACCAGAAACCCGCGGCCGATCTGCCCCGTCGTCTCGCCCGCGACGACGACGCTGGCGGACGACACCCGTTGAACGACAGCACGCATGGAACCAGACCTGGACTGAGAGATCGTCGCGCCGACGCGCGGCAGGGAACCCGATTCGTCTCCGCTGGCCGGTCGCTTGTCAACCGGGCTGCCTCGCCGCCCGCACCGGAAAACGCTCCGGTCAGCGCGCCGGGAACGACAACTTGGTCTTCGCGCCACAGGCCGATCCGTCGTACAAGTCGCGGCATCATGTCCGAGATTCCGTCCGAGCCGGGCTCGACTCCGTCGCCCCCTGCGCGGGCGGTCCACATCCCCGTTCTGCTCCGCGAAACCCTCGCCGCGCTCGACCTCCGTCCCGGCCTGACCGTCGTGGACGGGACCGTCGGCGCCGGCGGGCACAGTCGACACATCATTGAGGCCGTCCGTCCCGGCGGACGCCTGATCGGCCTCGATCGCGATCCCATGATGCTTCGCCTGGCCGACTCCGCGCTCGGTCCGGCGGAGGACGTGCTCCTCAGGCACGCCAGCTATGCCGAACTTCCAGCCATCCTCGACGCGCTCTCGATTGATCGGGTCGATCGAATCGTTGTCGACCTGGGGCTGTCGTCCGACCAGCTCGCCGACCGGGCCCGCGGATTCGGATTCCAGACGGGCGGGCCGCTCGACCTGCGGTTCGACGTGTCCCGGGGCCGGCCAGCCAGTGAACTTCTGGCGACGGCGGACGCCGACACGCTCGCCCGGATTTTCCGGGACTACGGGGAAGAGCCCCACGCGCAGCGGATTGCACACATCATCGTCGCCGAGCGCCGCCGCGAACCCGTCGCCACCGCGGGGCGACTGGCGGAACTCGTTCTGCGCATCGCCGGCCGCCGGCGGGACGCCACTCACCCCGCGACCCGCGTGTTTCAGGCGCTGCGGATTGCCGTCAACGAGGAACTGGCGCAGCTCGAACGGCTGCTGCAGGACGTCGCCCCGGCGCGGATTGCCGCGGGCGGCCGCCTCGTGGTGATTTCGTTTCATTCACTGGAAGACCGACTCGTCAAGGATGCCTTTCGGGAGACCTCGCGATGGGAACCGCTCACGAAGAAGCCGGTGACAGCCGCGCCAGTCGAGGAGAGATTGAATCCGCGTTCGCGGTCGGCCCGGCTGCGGGCCGCGGTCCGCAGGCCGCCGGCGGAGTAGCGCCGCGGATCGACCTGGCGGAGTGGCTGCCGGGGCCGCCGGAACCCCGCCGCTGGCGGACGCGGGCCGGCGCGCTGGCCGTGACGGGCCTCATCGGCATCGCCGCGTGGGGCGCGTTCAAGCACTTTCACACGTCTCCCGCCGTCGTCGCCGGCGAGTCCGCGTCGCAGACGCTTGACGACGACCTGAACGAGTTCACCCTCGACGACGCCGATGGCCTCGGCGACGACGATCCGTTCTCGTCCCCCGCGGCCGCCCCCGCAGCCGCGTCCGGGCTGACGCGCTCGGCGTCCACCGCAACTCCGCTGAGCTTTGACGAGGACGAGGACGAGGACGCCACGGACGAGCCGCAGTCTTTCACCGAGTCGAATCCCTTCGCCGAGAACCGCCGCGCGACGCCAGCGACTCCGTCCGCGCCGCCCAGCCAGTCCGCGACAGCCGCCGCATCCGCGCTCGTTCCATCCGAGTCCGGGTCGGACGACGATGACGACGCACAGTTCGCCTGGCGGGGGACCAGAGCGGCCGTCGCCGCGTCTGCGGACATTGATGATGAGGACCTGCAGGCGGCCCCGGCGGCCAGCGCTGCTGACGCCAGCACGGCCGGCGACTCAACCTCGCAGGCCCCGCAGCAGGCGGAGCCGATTGAACTCACCGGCTGGGACGATGACGTCGATGAACCGGCTCCGCTGCGGACGGCGGGGTTCAATCCGCTCGACGCCGACGAAGAGGATTCCGCGGGATTGCAGTCGCCTTCGCGCGCCGCAAGCGACGCTCGCTTCGCCGGGTTCGACGAAGAACTTCTGGAGGACGAGTCGGAACTGACGTCCCCTCCGCGTGACGCCGGCGAGACCTCCCCCGCGGCGCCCGCCGATGATGCCCTCGACATGGAAACCGACTGGTCGTTTGAAGATGAGCCGCCCGCCCGCGCCGTTCCCGCGCCCGTCGACATCGCGCCGTTTGAGCCGCGCGGATTCCAGGCGGACGACCCCCATGAACTCACGCCCGCCTTCGAGCCGTTCGATGAAGATCAACTCGACGGCGGCGCGGCCCCGGGAGCCGGAGCTGCCCCGGGGGCTGACGACGAACGCGTGCACATCGTCCAGCCGGGCGAGAACTACTGGGTCATCTCCCGCCAGCATTTCGAATCGGGCCGGTACTTCAGCGCGCTGGCCGAACACAACCGCAAGCGGGTTCCCGATCCCAAGCGGCTGAAGCCGGGAATGAAGGTGCTGGTGCCTTCGGCGAGGACGCTGGAAACGCTCTACGCGAAACAGTTGCGGGCGGCGGGCGCCGCGGCCCCGGCGAAGGTCCTGCCGGCCGGACTCGTGGTGCGCGGCGACGGAACCGTCCTGTACCGCGTGGGCGAAACGGACACGCTCAGCGGCATTGCGCAGCGGCATCTGGGCCGCACCGCCCGCTGGACGGAAATCCATAAGCTGAACGAGCAGCAGTTGACGAGTCCGGATGCGCTGAAACCGGGCATGATTCTCCGGATGCCGGCGGACGCCAGCGAGATTCAACAGGCGGCGGCGATCTCGACTGACCGATAGTTGCTCCGATGCGGGCCGCCCGTCGGCCTCCGGTGCGCGCCTGACCCGGCGCCGTCGGCACGATCGCGGCGGCTTTCCCGCGCCGGAGATCCGTCAATGTCGGAACCGTCCGACTTCGACCGTCCTGCCCCGCCCGCCGCGCACGTCGCCCGATTCGTCGCGGCGATCGGCCTGCTGGTCGCGATCTCGCTGGTCGGCGTCGCCATCGACAACCGCGAACTGGCGCTCCGGCGGCGGATCAGCCTCGATACGTTCCGCGCGGACCAGCTGGAGGCGCGGGCGGCGCGGCTGCGGTTCGAACTCGAGGAACGGCAGACGCCCCAGAGGCTGCGGGCCGCATTCCGGGAGGAGGCGGCCGGTCCGGCCGCGATCGCGCCATGACGGCGCCCGTCGACGTCCCCGCGTCCAGTCGCGAGCCGGGCCCGTCCGCGACGCGCCTGCGGACCAATGTCGTGGCATGCCTGTTGATCGCCGTGTGGGCTGTCATCGCGTTGCGGCTGATCGCGGTGCAGGGGTTCAGCCGCGTGCTGTCCGAACGTTCGGCCCGGCGTCAGCGGACGTTCGTCGAGACGCTGCCCGCCCGTCCGGGCGACATTCGAGACCGCGCCCGCCGGCTGCTGGCGACATCGATCCGCACGCACAGCCTGGCGCTGGATCCCAGCGAGATCGACGAACCGCGGCGCGTGGCGGAATCGCTGGCGGGCGTCCTGGGCCTGGACGCGGACGCCCTGGCGGAGCGGATCGTTGCCGCGCACGGCAAACGCTTCCTGTGGGTGCGGCGGCAATTGACGCCCGATGAGGCGGAATCAGTCGCGGCGCTGCAGCTGCCGCCAGCGGCGTGGCATTTCCGTGTGGAGCACCGACGGGTCTACCCGCAGGGCACGGTCGCGTCGCACGTGCTCGGCCGGCGGGACATCGATGGCGTGGGCCGGGGGGGCGCGGAGGAGGCCTTCGAACGCTGGCTCGTCGGCCGCGATGGACGCCGCACGCTCGTCCGCGACGCCCGCGGGTTCGTGATCGACGTCGATGGCTCGCAAACGGTCGAACCGGTGCACGGGCGGGACGTCCGGCTGACGATCGATTCCGTGCTGCAGGCGGACGTCGAGCGGCGGATGGACGAGCTGATGGACGACTGCCGTCCGCTGGCGGCGTGCGCGGTCGTGCTTGATCCGCGAACCGGCGAGGTGTTGGCGATGGCGTCGCGGCCGCAGTTGCCGATCGCCCCCGAGGCGGAGGGATCGTCTGCGAAGGACGAGGACCTGGGCTGGCGGAACCATGCGCTGTCGTCGATGTTCGAGCCGGGCTCCACGTTCAAGCCGTTCATCGTGGCGGCCGCGCTCGACCAGGGTCTGATCGCGCGGGACGAATCGTTCCACTGCGGATTCGGCGCGTACCGGATGGGCCGGCGGGTGCTGCACGACCACCACGCCTATGGGCTGCTGTCCGTGGCCGACGTGCTCGTGAAGTCGAGCAACATCGGCATGGCGAAAATTGGCGAGCGACTGACGAATGACGGTCTGTATGAGGCGGCGACAGCGTTCGGGTTCGGGCGTCGCACGGGAATTGAACTGCCGGGGGAATCGCCGGGGCGGCTGCATCCGCTGGAGCGCTGGACGAGCTATTCGACCGGTTCAATTCCAATGGGTCAGGAGCTCGCGGCGACGCCGTTGCAGGTGGCGGCGGCTCATGCGGCGCTCGCGAACGGAGGCGTCCTGCTGTCGCCGCACGTGCTGCTGCAGGTCGACGGCCCGGAGCCGGCTTACCCGGCGGTGGTGTCGCGTCCGGTGGCATCGGAGGAGACGGCCCGCTGGCTGGTTCAGGGACCGCTGGTCGACGTGGTGCGGCGCGGGACGGGTCAGAAGGCGAAGCTGGCTGGTTACTCGGTGTTTGGAAAGACGGGAACCGCTCAGAAGCAGGACCCGGAGACGGGCGGCTATTCGCATTCGCGACACATCGGGTCGTTTGTGTGCGGGGCTCCGGCGACATCGCCGCGGGCGGTGGTGCTGGTGGCGGTCGACGAGCCGACGCGGGGATCGAGCACGTTCGGCGGAATCGTCGCGGCGCCGGCGGCGGCCGACATCCTGCGCGCGACGCTTGAATCGCTGCAGGCGCCGCCGTCAGCCGGCCTGCCATGAAACCAAACCGTCCATGGCTGGTTCATGCTGCTCGCTAATTCCGCCCGGCCGCTCCCGGCGAGGTCGGCGCAACAACGCCCGACACAGCGCCGGCGTAAACATCATGGCCAACAACGTCGATCCCCCAACTCCGCCCGCCAAGACGATCGCCAGCGGCGGCCAGAATTCCCCGCCGATCAAGATCAACAGCGGCAGAAAACTCCCAATCCTCGTCAGCGTCGTCGACGCCAGGCGCCCCCGCTGCGCCTTTGCCAAAGACGAGGGAGTTGCAGCCCAATAGCTGACACGGCATGCGTCGCGTCGCGAGTCATTCCGTCACGGGCTCGGGCTGCGGTTGCTGGAACGAGCGCTCGACGCGGTCGTTGACGTCCGTCGACACCGGATGGTCGCGCCACAGCCACCGCAGCATGTCAGGGAAGATCGCCCCGCCATGCTTCTGGCTGTGCTGACCGATGCCCCACGTGTAATTGATGTCGTAGCCCTTTTCCGTCATGGCTTCGACGAGCCTGACGTTCTGATAGAACCAGTCCCAGTTCGGATCGTAAGAGTTGCGGCGCTGACCCCGGTTGTCGTTCCGCCCGTCCTGAAAGTAGACGCGGATCGGCTTCTTGTCGGTTTCGCGCACCTTCTCCGGATAGACGTGGCCGCCGCGGATGTTCGTGTAGCTGCCGATCAGGCTGAGCACCTTGCGGAATTCATCGGGCCGTTCCCAGGCGACGGTGAAGGCCGCGATGGCTCCGGAGCTGGCCCCGCCGATGCCGCGGTGCTCCGGGTTGTCCGAAATGTTGTACTCCTGCTTGAGGGCCGGCAGCAGCTCCTCGGTGATGACGCGGGCATACTTGTCGTCGAGCGCATTGTATTCCTGCGGCCGGTTGGTCGTGCGGTCGCCCCATTCGCGGGAGTTCGGTTCGGGTTGTTCAGGCGTTCGCCCCGGATTGATGAACACGACCAGCATCACGGGGATCTCGCGGCGGAAGATCAGGTTGTCGACGACGTTCGTTGCCCGGACGTCCCCTTCCGGATTCATGAAGGCATGGCCGTCGTTGAAGATCATCAGGCTGGCGGGAACCTCCGCGTCGTACTGCGCGGGAACGTACACCCAGTAAGTGTGCTGCGTCCCCGGATAGGCCTCCGACGGCAGGACGTGGGGGCCTGTCAGTTCGCCGGTCGGGACGCCCGCCTGCTTCAGCGAATCGGGACCCAGCTTGTAGAAGTCGTCCGGGTTCTGGGCGAAAGCGGTCGCTGCGGGCGCCAAAAGGCACAGCGAGAGGGCCAGAGTGACATTGGCCAGAGACTGGAACATGGCGGAGCGCTCCGAGCGGAAGGAATCGGAATGCCGCCATTCTGCACGGATCGACCCCGCCCGCAACTCTCGCGACGGTTCGCCGCCGCGCAATCTCAATCGACAGGCCATCGCATCAGCGTCACAGCACCGGCCAGGACGTCCGCATCGAGTTCGGGGTTTCAGAATCGCGGGCGCGGAATTCCCGCCGGCGGCGCCGGGCGCGTGGACCCTGTTCGCACATGCAGTCGCCGCGAACCGGCGGCCTCATCCGCGCCGGTCGCCGCCTGGGACGCATCCGAATCCACACCGACTGCGCCGGCCGCCTGCAAACTCCGAGCGCCCGCGCCCGTCGCGGCTTCCGCACCCGTCTCCTCAGCCCCCCTCTCCTCCGTCTCGGCCCGGCGCTTCGGCTCGACATGATGCAGCAGCCGCTCCCGGATTCGCAGCCGCAGTTCCTCCGTACAGCCCGCGTGCCAGGTGATCTTCCCCGCCTGCCAGTCGGCCGCCAGCACGCCGTTGACGTACGCCGCGCGGTTGCCCGCCTGCGATGGCACGCGCACGCCCGGCGTGATCAACCCCGCCAGGTTCAGCGGATCGGCCGCGCTCATCACGACCAGTTCGACGCGCGCGGCGTCATCCCGCAGCCGCCGCAGCGCCGCCACGGCCTCGGACGTCGCGAACTGTTCCCCCGCCACCCCCTTGATGAACCGCCCGCCGCGAATCTCGCCTCGCGCCTCCAGCCGCCGGTAGACCCGCACCAGTTCGAACCAGCGCGGCGCCCCGCTTTCCCGCTGCAGCAGATCCCGGAACACGACGCCCCATCGCCGCAGCAGTTGCCACGCCCAGTGCTCGATCGTCTCCTGCGACGGCGCCTTCGGGGCTTCCGCGGATCCGCGCCACAGCGACCAGCGGCCCACGCCCGACGACTGCTTCCGCTGCCGCACGAGCCGCGAGATCCGCGCCGGCGCCGCCGTCGAGCGGTCCCCCGTCGTCGATTCCCGCACCAGGTTTCGCAACCCCGTGAAACCGTCCGCCGTCAGGAACCCCCGCGCCACAAGTTCGCCCAGCACGTCGTCCAGTTGCGTGGGCAGCATGCGCGTCCGCCCGAGTATGTCCGCGGCGAACATCGCTCCCTGCGAGGCCAGTTGCTCGCAGACCTCCTGCGCGGGGCTGCTGAGATCTTCCACACGCGTTTCGCCGGCCGTTTCGAGCAGCCAGGGCAGGTCTTCGCGGAGGAACAGCGAGACGGGGGCGACGCGCGTGATGCTGGCCATCGGCCGGCCGCGCTCCGGATCGCGCGGCGGAGGATGCAGACGTCCCCAGGCGACTTCGCCTGTCAGGCAGAGCTCATCGAGCAGCTCGCGGCGATAGCTTTCGATCCGCAGCGGCAGGATGTCCCGCTCCCAGCAGATCGTCGGCAGATCGATGCCCTGCAACTGGCTGATGGCTTCATAGAGTCCGTTGCCCCCCTGTCGCCGGGTTCCGGGACTGACGCCCTGATGCCGGAACAGGAACCGTTGATAGGTGGCGACGTCGACAGGCTGTACGTCGCGCCGCAGCCCGGCGATCGTCAACCGGTGAATGCGGGACAACAGCGCCCGATGGCACCACTCGATCTGCTGATCTTTCGGGGCGAGGGAGGCCGGCGCATCGGCGGCGTCCGGCGACCGGGCGTCGGCCCGTTCGAACTCCTGCGCTTCGGGAGCGGAGTCGATGGGGCTGCGATCGCGATACCGCCCGCGGAGGACCGTTCCATCCGCTTCAATCGCCTCCAGGGCGGCGAACGCCTGCGATTCCGAGATGCCCAGGCAGTCGGCGATCTCGGCGGCCGTCAGCGGACCGGAGGACTCGATGAAGCCGCGCACCATGGCCACGCGGACGTCGACATCGATCCAGTCGGTCGGCACGCCCGGCGGGGCCTCCAGCGGAGCGTCCGGCGACGCCGCGGGCCACAGCGTTCGAATCGCCGGCCAGCGCTCGGCCGTCACCCACACCAGGGCGCCGTCCGGACGAGTCAGCGGAGCTGCGCGGTTCTGCTGCTGCAGCAATAGCGCGAAGGGCTGCCAGTCTGGCTCGATCCGCGCGGCGAACCGCGTATACAGCAGGTCGTGCAGTTCGTCCGGGCTGCGGATCAGGGGCTGGGCCTCGATCACGACCTGTTCGATGGCGGCCGGGTCGAGGCGTCCCAGTTCGCGCAGCTCTTCGACGTTCAGCGTGCGCCGGGTGGCGACGGCCCGGGCGCGCCGCTCCTGCACCTCGCCGCCATCCAGGAACGCGTAAGGGTTGGCGTTCAGCAGTTCGTAGGAAAACGGCGACGGCTCTCGCGTGTCGCGGGCCAGGAAGGTGATCTCCCCCGCTTCGACCCGGCGGAGCACGGCCTGCAGTCCGGCCAGGTCGACCGCCTCGTACAGGCAGTCGTGCATGGTCTGCCGTGCAAGCGGATGGTCGGGAATCTCATGGTCGCCGGTGTGCTCCTCCTGACAGCCGGTCAGCTTCGGAAACACAGCCGTCAAAGCGTCCTCGGACCGGAACCGCTGAATCGCCGGCGGCACCTTCTGCCCGTTGCGCTGGCGTTCGACGATCAACGACCGCGTCGCGTTCCAACGCCAGCGGACGCGGAACATCGGGATGTACAGAACCGATTGCTCCAGCAGCTTCTCCGCGTTGTCCGAGCGGAGCATCGAGAACAGGCTCTCGATGGGAAAGCTGTGCTGCGGGCCCAGCGACAGGATGAACCCGTCGTCATCTGCCGTCGCCTGAAGTTCGAAATCGAACGAACGGCAGAACCGCTTCCGCATCGCCAGGCCCCAGGCGCGGTTGATGCGGCTGCCGAACGGGGCATGCACGACGAGCTGCATGCCGCCCGTCTCATCGAAGAAGCGTTCGAAGACGACCTGCTGCTGCGTCGGAACCAGCCCCATGGCCGCGTGTTGGGCGGCGACATAGTTGACGACCTGCGCGGCGGCGGCGGGATGGCAGTGGGTCTCGGCGGCGAGCCAGTCGGCGATGTCCTGAAAGGGGGCGGGGGCCTCGCCGGCCGGCTCGGAGTCGGCGTCCGCTTCGACGCCGCGCTCCGCGATCCGTCGCTGCAGTTCCTCCCGCAGTCGCGAGACCTCTTCCGACAGCTCCAGCGTGCGCCCCGGGCCTTCACCGCGCCAGAAGGGGATCGTCGGCGGGGCGCCCTGCGCGTCCGCGACCCGCAGATCGTTGCCGCGGAGCCCCAGGATCCGCCACGACGTGTTCCCCAGCAGAAAGATGTCGCCCGCCATGCTCTCCACGGCGAACTCCTCGTCGACCGAGCCCACCAGGGTGTTCTCTGGCTCGACCACCACGCGATACGTGTCGACCTCCGGAATCGCGCCGCCGTTGTTGATGGCCGTCAGCCCGGCGCCCTTCCGGCCCCGGACCACGCGGTTCACCTGATCGTGATGCAGAAACGTCCGCGTGCGGCCGGCATTTGGCGTCAGTCCTTCGCTGAGGTACCGCAATGTTTCATCAAACCGGGCGCGCGGCAGCTCGCGGTAGGGCCACGCGGCGCGGCACAGCGCGAACAACTCGTCCGTGTTCCACTCCGACGCCGCGCACTCGGCGACGATCTGCTGCGCCAGCACGTCGACCGGCTGCTCGGGAATCTGCACGACGTCCAGCGTGCGGGACTTCACGGCCCGCACCACCGCCATGCACTCCAGCAGTTCGTCCCGGGTCAGGGCGAACAGACGTCCCTTGGGGGTCAGCCCCAGCGCATGTCCCGAACGGCCAATCCGCTGCAGAAACGCGGCGATCGACTGCGGCGACCCCAACTGCACGACGAGGTCGATGTAGCCGACGTCGATCCCCAGCTCGAGCGATGATGTCGCCACCACCGCCTTGATCTGGCCGTGCTTGAGTCGCTGCTCGGTCAGCAGCCGGCTTTCCGCCGACAGCGACCCATGATGGCTGCTGACGTGGTCCTCGCCCAGCAGCTGGGTCAGCGCGAACGTGATCCGTTCGGCCATTCGGCGGGTGTTGACGAAGACCAGCGTGCTGCGGTGCGACTGGATCAGGTCGACGAGTTGCTGATGCAGTTCGGCCCAGTGCTCGCCGGTGCAGACGGCGCCGAGTTCAGTTTGCCGGGACGTTTCAATGGCCAGGTCGAGTTTCCGTGAGTGGCCGATGTCGACGATGGCGCAGGTTTGCCCGCCAACGTCGACTCGACGGCCGCCCCCTTCCGTTGCCGCGGCCGGCGCATCGGCGCCAGCTTCGGCCGAGTCCGCGCCGGCTGGATCGCCCGCTGAAATGGCGAATTCCAGGCGGCGCTGGCGCGTTTCCGCGGGGCTGCGGCGGCCGCCCGTTCGCGCGCGGACTCCGCCGAAGCCGACGAGGAACTCGGCCATCCGGTCGATCGGCTTCTGCGTGGCGGAGATCCCGATCCGCTGCAGCCGCCGTCCGCAGAGGGCCTCCAGCCGTTCCAGGCTGAGCGCCAGGTGCGAGCCGCGTTTGTCCCGGACGAGGGCATGGATTTCGTCGACGATGACGGTGTCGCAGGTTTCCAGCGCCTGCCGCCCGCGGCGGCTGGTGAGCATCAGATACAGCGATTCGGGAGTCGTGACGAACAGATGCGGGGGGTTGCGGACGAGGGCCGCGCGCTGGCTGGCCGGCGTGTCGCCCGTGCGGAGGCCGACGCGCAACCGCGGGGCCGGCACGTTCAGCGCCTGGGCCCGCTCGTAAATCTCCGCCAGCGGCGTATCCAGGTTGCGGTGCATGTCGTTGGACAGCGCCCGCAGCGGCGAGATGTAAACGACGCGCAGGCCGTCCGCGAGACGTTCCTCGACGGCCTCGCGGAACAGCCGGTCGATGACGGCCAGAAAAGCTGTCAGGGTCTTCCCGCTGCCGGTGGGCGCGGAGATCAGCGTGTGTTCGCCGGCGGCGATGTGCGGCCAGGCGAGGCGCTGCGGTTCGGTCGGCGCGGCGAAGCGCCCGGCGAACCAGTCCTCGATCACCGGATGAAATCCGAATCCGTGCATGTCCGCGGTTCCGAAACTCGTCTCTGGCCGGCAGGGATTGTACACAGCGGCCCGCCGCGAGCTGTAGTGCAGTCTGAACAAATATGCAGTATCAGGGCACGCGAGCCGACAGGGCCAATCTGCGGCCCGCCCTGGGGTGAACCCGCCCGAAATCGCGACATCCGAGCCTCAGGCCGCGACGGGCAGGTTCCCGCGGAGACGCCGGTCTGGCGGCAGCCCGCCGAGGGACTTCGAATTAGAGGGCGACGAGTCCCCTTGCCGCGCTTTGGCCCGGGGTCGATGTTGTTCTCTTTGAGCGGCTGAATCGGCTGAACCTCCAGCCGGAGGGGGCAGACGATCTCGCTGGGCAAGCATCTGATGGCGCAGCCACGCAGGCTCGACAGACGCTGGCTGTCCCGGCCACCGCCACATGCGGACCCCGCAACTCGTGCAAAGACCACAGCACAATGCAGCCGCGGCACATCACGACGGACACCAGAACCTGGCCCGCTCGTCGGCGATGGAGCATCGCCCCGTCCTGGCTGGCCCCGCAGTCCCGACTGCCAGCACCGCACGATCCGCTTATTTCGAACGCGACCCCAGACGTTTCATCCGCCGAATCTTCTGACGCTCCCGCGAATGACGCCGGAGATTGACCTTCTGCTTGCGGGTGAACTTCGCCATCGTCGCTCCTTGAGGGTTCCAGCGCCGCGGGTCCCTGGACCAGCGACCGTTGCCGCCGGCAACACATCGCCGACGGGAACCGGTTTACTTCGCCGGCTTCCGCAGGTCCAGACACACCAGCCAATCCTGGCTGCGAAGATACAGCCGACCCCGCGACAGCACCGGCGCCGCCCACGCCGGATAGCCAATGTGCGGAACCCGGCAGCGGCTGATCTCTTTCCGACCGTCCGTCGACGGCGACATCAGCGCCAGCATCCCGCCCCGCTCCGCCAGCCCGATCAACTTCCCCTCCGCGAGCAGCAGCGAGCCCCGGCCAAACACCGGATACAGCTCCTTCTCCCCCGTGCGTCGATCCACGACGTCGTCCTGAGACACCCGCGCGAACCGCTCCAGCGATTCGTCGTATCCCGGGCTTTCCCAATGCACGTCCCCGGTCGCCGCATCGATGCACGTCAGCCGGCCCTCCGGCTCATAATGCCCGCTGAAGCCGTAATACGCGCCGCCCACTTCAATCGCCGTCGACCAGTGCGTCTCCAGCCCGCGCGGGTTCCGCCACAGGACGTCGAACGAGTCCCCGTCCGGACGAATCCGCAATCGGGCGGACCCCGTCCGGTATTCCGAGGAGATCATCACCGTGTCGTCCACGACAACCGGCGCCGCCGCGTTCACCGATTCATGCACCCGCGACCGGAACCAGTATCGGAACCGCACCCGGCCATCTTTCGGGTCCAGCGACGCCAGCCCGTGGCGCATCAGGCAGAACACGTGCTCCTGTCCGTGAATCGTCGCCGCGACGGGGGAGGAATAGCTGACCACCGCCTCGTCGTCCGACCAGCGGAGCGTCTTCGGCGATGGCCAGCCCGTCTCGATGCCGTCCCAGGTCGCCTGCCCCACCGATTCCCACAACGTCGCGCCGTCCGAGGCCCGGAACGCGACCACGCCGCTGTTCGGCTGCCCCCCCACCATCACGATCAGCCGATCGCCCAGCAACAGCGGCGACGAACCGACCCCAAAAAACCCCTCGGGCACTGTGAAGTCCTGCTGCGTGTCCCGCCGCCAGACGACCTCGCCATCCGCAAGTCGCAGACACAA
Organism: Planctomyces sp.; assembly: GCA_019636235.1. Lineage (GTDB taxonomy): Bacteria > Planctomycetota > Planctomycetia > Planctomycetales > Planctomycetaceae > Caulifigura. The sequence goes on along the minus strand of JAHBXW010000007.1, from coordinate 2,090 downwards.
CAGCACCCCCTCCGCCCCAAACGTGTAGCAGTGCTCGGGCGTCAGCACGGGCGAACACCGCGGCCCGTTGTTGTAGCCGTAAGGGTCGCGGAAGTTGCTGCGGTACCGATGCGTCCACAGCGACTCCCCGGTGACCGCGTGGAAGCACTCGACGACCTCTTCGCGGTTCCGGTAGTGATGCTGGACGAGTCGCTGCCCCAGCACCGAAGGCGCTCCGTAGCCCTCGCCGATCTTCTGCGCCCAGATCAGCGGCGGGCCGTCCTCGGGCCACGTTTCGAGCAGTCCCGTCTCGTCGGACACGCCGTTGGAGTGCGGCCCCAGAAAACACGGCCAGTCCTGCCCCGGTTCGGAGCTGCGAACCAGCGGGTCGTCCGCGGCAGCCAGCTTCGCCGGTGCGGCCAGAGCCGCCGTCAGGAGGGCCAGCACGACAGCCAGCAAACGGACGGATTGACCACACAACAGCGGGCGTCGCGGCATGGCGGGACTCGCGGGGAGCGGATCGTTGGGAGGGAGGAATGCGGGGCGCCGGTTCGGCGGTGGGATTCTCGGCGGGCTCGCAACGCGGACGGGATCGAACCGGGCTTCAGGCGGATCGTTACGCCGGTTCGACCATCCGCACGGGCACGCCGCGTTCCGCCAGGTACTGCTTGGTTTCGGTGATCGTGTACTCGCCGTAATGGAAAATGCTGGCGGCCAGGGCGGCGCTGGCCCCGGCGTCCATGAGCGCCTCGAGCATGTGCTGCGGCGAACCGCAGCCGCCGCTGGCGACGACGGGAATCTCCACGGCGTCGACGACGGCCCGGGTGATCTCCAGGTCGTAGCCGTCCTTGGTGCCGTCGGCGTCCATGCAGGTCAGGACGATCTCGCCGGCGCCCAGCCGCTCGACCTCGCGAGCCCAGGCGACAGCCTCCAGCCCGGTGGGAATGCGCCCGCCGTTGATGTGCACGTCCCACACTTCGCGTCCGTCCTTGCGGATCCGCTTGGGATCGATGTTGACCACGATGCACTGGCTGCCGAACCGCAGCGCCGCTTCGCGGACGAAGTCCGGATCGCGGACCGCCGCGCTGTTGATCGAGACCTTGTCGCACCCGGCCTTGAGCAGCCGGCGGATGTCCTCCAGGTTGCGGATGCCGCCCCCCACGGTCAGCGGCATGAAGATGACCTCGCTGGTGCGGGCCACGACGTCCAGGATGATGTCCCGCCGCTCGTGGCTGGCCGTGATGTCCAGGAACACGAGTTCGTCAGCGCCCTCCCGTTCGTAGCGGGCGGCGATTTCGACGGGATCGCCAGCGTCGCGGAGGTTCAGGAAGTTGACGCCTTTGACCACGCGGCCGGCGTGGACGTCGAGACAGGGGATGATGCGTTTGGCGAGCATGCTGGGCTGGTCGGGTGTTGAAGAACTGCAGGATAGAAGCGCTGGCGGGCGGAATGCATCCCCGCGCAACTGATCGCGATAGAGTGACCGCGGACGCGGCGGCGGGTTCGCGCTGCCGCGGGGGCGTCCGGCGGCGGGCGCTGACGCCGGCGGGGCGTGGTCAGCGGCGCCGCAGCGGACTGATCGACGAAGCAATACAGGCCCGGGCGATGCGGAACCGGCCGCTCATCAGGAAGGAAACGGCGCTCCGCAATGCAGCGCCTGCAGCTCATCGCGGAGACGGCGGCCCTCGTCCTCGTCTTGATGCGAATGCGCCAGTTGTCCGGCGAGCCGCAGCACATGCGGCAGCCGGTCGAGTTCAGACGTCGGCAACCCGCGGCAGGCGTTGACGCAGGCGGCGATCCTCTGGAGGTGCTCGCGCGGGCAACCGGGGGCGACCGCCGAGGATTCGGATCCGAGATGACGCCCGTCCCGATCGAATAGTCCGAAGTCGCCGTTCCAGCGGTTGGCGTCCCAGGGTTCGCCGAAGTCCAGCGATTCCCCGTCGCCGTCCCGGAGCGTCGGCAGCCGGCCGACAGGCGCACCCAGACCCCCGGCGTCTTCAATTCCGCCGCTGGAGAACATCAGCATCAGCCTGTTCCACAGGCTCATCGTCGTTTGTCCCGATGGCCCATGTCCGCATTCTGGTTCTTCTGACTCAACACTAATCCTCTGT
>JAHBXW010000006.1 GCA_019636235.1 Planctomyces sp. | reverse complement strand
CTACCGTGAAAGGGAAGGAAATTGCCGGCCGTCTCATCGCGTTACGGCGACGGTGCATCCCCTCCCAGCTTCTCAAACGGCAAATTGCCGATCGGGTACCGCCGCCAGTCGCGGAAATCGAAGTGCCACCACTCGTACTCGTAAACGTCGAACCCCTGCTCCTCCATCAGCGAACGCAGCAACGCCCGGTTCCAACGGCCCAGCGACGTCCCGCCCGGATAGTTCGGATACGCCCGCGTCGTGAACTCGTCGTAACCCGAAACCATCTCGACCGGCTCCCCTGTCGCCAGGTCGCAGAGCGTGAGGTCGACGGCGCAGCCCCGGTTGTGTCGCGACCCCTGTGAAGGATCGGCCACGAACCGCCGCAGGTCGGCCGGCATCGCATCATGGAACATCCGCGTCACCGACCAGGGGCGATACCCGTCATACACCAGCAGTCCCAGACCGTGCTCGGCGGCCCGGCGATGGGCCCGCGCCACGGCCTCGGCCGCCGGCCGCTGCAGGAACGCCCGCGGCTGCCGATAGAACACCGTCCCCAGGAAGTTGTTCTCGCTGGCGTACCGGATGTCGAGCCGGATGCCGGGCTCGAGCGACGTCAGTTCGACCAGGTCCGAGGGCAGAAAGTCGCCGGACTCTGTGGGCGGGGTGGCGGATTCGGCGATCGGACGCAGTTCGTCGATCAGTTTCTGCGGCGTGATGCGGTAGGTCTCGGCGGCGTCCGTCGCCTCGCGGCGCTGGAATACAACCGACGCCGCTTCGACGGACTCCGCGCGACCCTGTCCGTCACGCTGGAAAATCAGCTTCTCTCCGTGGTACAGCCCCGCGTCCGGAAACGCGAATTCGTTCTCGCTGAGTTCCTTCAGCGGGTAGAAGTAGAACCACTCGATCAGGCAATACAGCTGCCCGCGGTCCTCGTAGATGTACAGGACGTTGTGATCCCAGCCGTATTCGCCGATCAGCCCGCGAAACCGCGCGGGCGCCGGAGCGGGCCGGGGCGTGGCGACTCGCGTGAACGTGCGGTTGCGGAACCTGATCCGGTCGTCGGCGGGAACCTCGACTTCCGGGCCCCAGGCGTAGACGTCATCGACCATCAGCCGCCCATAGGCCCCGCGAACTTCCGACAGCCGCGCGCCCTCGCGCAGGTACAGCCGTCCTTCGCGGGCTTCGAGTTCCAGCCAATCGTCGCCGTGCTCGTACCGGCCGGCGAGCGCTCTGGCGCGTTCAGCCGGCACATCCACCGTGCGGGCCAGCGGAGGCGGCGCCGCGCCGCGCTGACGGGCCAGCATCATCGACAGAGTTCCATCCACCACATGCGAGACGAACCCGTTCGCCCCATCCAGCGACGCCGTCGCAATCACGCCCAGCTTCTGATCGGGCAACCCTTTGATCTGCGTCGCGAAGCCATACACCGCGCCGCCGTGCCCGAACGCGCGGCAGCCCTCGAACTCGGAAAGCGCGAACCCCAGGCCGAAATCGCCCGGCTGCGTCCCTTGCGCGGTCAGCATCGCCGTCAGCGTTTCCGGTCGCAGGACGCGGCCCTGCGGCCCTTCGCCCCCACGGAACATGGCGGCCAGAAAACCCCCGAAATCGTTGACGCTGGCGTACAAGTTCCCGGCCGGAAGCGTGCCGAGGTCGAACGTCGGCGCGGGGAACCGCTGGCCGTCGTGACTCCACATCCAGCCGGCGGCGAGCCGATCCTCCGGCGCGGCGCTGCGGAGGAACGTGCTGGAGGACATGCCCAGCGGCCGCAGCAACGCGTCCTGCAGGGCGTCTTCAAAGGGCTTGCCCGCGACGGCTTCGACGACCGCGCCGACGACCGCAATGCCGGCGTTCGAATACTTGGTGCGGGTCCCGACGGGATAAACCGGGCCGGTCGTGTTGAGGCTGGCGATCGTCGCCGCCAGTCCGGGGTCGTCGGGATCGAAATAGCTGCCGACCGGCGATTCGCGCACCAGCCCGGAGCGATGCGACATCAGTCGCCGCAGCGAGATTGTTTCGTCGTCGCGATACCGCGGCGCGAACCCGGGAAGCAGCGGACGGACATCCTGTTCGAGATCGATTTTTTCGGCCTCGATGAGCTGCATCACGGCCATGTCCGTCAGCAGCTTGGACAGCGAGCCGACGCGGTAAACGGTGTCGGCGTTCGCCGCGCGGCCTGTGCTGGCGTCCGCGACTCCGAATCCGGCGGACCAGACGATGCGGTCGCCATCGACAAGCGCGATCGACAGCGCGGGAATGCGGCGTTCCGCGATCTCAGCCTGCAGGAACTCGGACACGCTCAGCGCGATGGCGGCGTATTCCGGTGCGGGGGCGACGTCGCCGGCGGGCAGACCCCGGCCGGCGTTCAGGGCGATCAGCATCACGGACACCTGCAGCAACGTCGAACGGAGACGGACCGCGCATCCCTGACTGCACGTTGGCATGGCATCCTCCGGGGTTGAACGTCGGATGATAGCGGTCCGGTCAGGGAGTTGCCGCGCCGGAGGCGGGCTTCAGTCCGCGAGTTTCTGGTGCGCCTCGTTCATGGCCATGGAGAGCGCTTCCGCGAACCGATCGATGCCTCATCGGTCGATGGTCGACTCGCGATGGCCATGAGTCAGAGAGCGGCATGTCGGCCTGAGACGCCGGCGCAGCAGGCCGGCAGCGCCGTCACAGCCAGCCGTCGTAGCGCCGGAACGCCTCCAGCGCCACGAATTCCGGCAGCCCCATTTCGTTGTAGAGACGAGCCGTGTGCCGCGTCCGCTCGTCCGCCCGCACCCAGAACTCGCGCTCATCGTGCCCCGGGAACAGCGCCGCGTCCTTCTGCGATTCATGTCGGAAGATCGCCAGCTTCTTGCGGAGCATGGTCTCCGGGCTGAGCGGCACGGCTCGCTCGATCTCGTGCGGTTCGTACTCCTGCCAGGCGCCGCGGTACAGCCAGACCTCGGGCGTCAGTCCGTCCCCGGCCACGGACGCCAGTGCGCCGAGAATGGCCTTCGCGCACATCCGGTGCGTGCCATGCGGGTCTGACAGATCCCCAGCGAGGTACACCTGCGCGGGCTGCCGTTCCAGCAGCAGCCGCACGATGATGTCCACGTCCGCCTGGCTGATCGGTTTCTTTTCGACCTGTCCGGTCTGATAGAAGGGCAGGTCCAGGAAGTGGCAGCGTTCCGCGGGAACTCCCGCCACAATCGCCGCGGCGACAGCCTCCGTTTTGCGGATCAGCGATTTGATCTTCAGGACTTCCGGAGCGTCGCAGTCGCCGGAGCGTTTGGAAGCCATGCTTTGGCGAATGCGCTGTTCCAGCAGGACGCTGGCCGGCGTCTGGAGTCCGAACATCTCGAGGAACTCGCTCATGAACTCGACATGCCGGCGGGCGTCGTGGTCGAACACGGCGATGTTTCCGCTGGTCATGTAGGCCACGTGCGCCTCATGCCCCTGGTCGCAGAGCGTGATCAGCGTGCCGCCCATGGAGATGACGTCGTCATCGGGATGCGGGCTGAACACGAGGACGCGCTGCGGCACGGTCCCCCCCGGGTGGGGGCAAAGCGTGGCGTGCAGGTCGTCGAACACGCGTTGCCGGATGCGGGCGACGGGTCCGCTTTCATGGACCAGGTCCGAGAGGTGATGCTCCTGGAAGTCGCGGGCTTCGAGCTTCAGGATCGGTTTGTGCCGTTGTTGCGACAACCAGATGACGGCGCGGCGTTCGAGGTGCGGCGTCCAGTCGACGCGTTCGATGATCCAGGGCGTCTTGACGGCGGTCAGCTCGGCGGCGGCGGCGGCGTCGAGGACGAACTCGGCGCTGGGATGCGACTGCAGGAACGAGGCGACGATGTCCGGCGTTTCGGGGCCTTCGAGGGCCCGCTCGACGACGCGCGCCTTGTGCTCGCCGAGCGCCATGACGATCACTTTGCGGGCGGACAGGATCGTCCCCACGCCCATCGTGACCGCCCGGTGGGGGACGTGCTCCTCGCCGAAGAAGTCGCTGGACGCATCCCGGCGGGTGACGGGATCGAGATTCACCAGTCGCGTGCGGCTGTCGCGGGCGCTGCCCGGCTCGTTGAAGCCGATGTGGCCGGTGCGGCCGATGCCCAGCATCTGGATGTCGATGCCGCCGGCGGCGGCGATGGCGGCTTCGTACTCGCGGCAGAAATCGTCCACGGCGTGCCGCGGCACGTCACCGCGGGGAATGTGAATGTTCTCCGGCGGCACATTCACGTGGTCGAAGAAGTTTTCGCGCATCCAGCGGCGGTAGCTCTGCAGCGAATCCGGCTGCATCGGCCAGTATTCATCGAGATTGAACGTGATGACTCGCGAGAAATCGAGTCCGTCTTCACGGTGCAGGCGGATCAGTTCGCGGTAAACGCCGACGGGAGTCGAGCCGGTGGGCAGGCCCAGGACGGTCGCGCGGCCGGCCGCGTGGCGTTCGCGGATCAGCGCCGCCACGGTTTCCGCGACGTGCTTGCCGACCCCCGAAGAGGTGCGGAACAGCAGCGTCGGCGCCTTGACGTGCGCCAGCGGGCGGGCTGGCGGTTCGGGAATCGCGGCGGGGGGAAAGGGCCGGGCGGACGCGGGTTCGGCAAGCGTGGTCATCGTGAAGCGACAGCCGGTATGATCGACAGACGGAACCGTGACTTCTCGGGAGGCGGCTCCGAGCGCGCCGCCCCAGAGGCCGCGCGCACCGAGATCCCCCTGCCCCCTTATCAGATTCGACCGACGGGAACGTTGCAATGGCTGAAAAAAGTTCGCCGAATCGAATTCTGGCGATCCATGCCCATCCGGATGACGTGGAATTCCAATGCGCCGGAACGCTCATTCTCCTCAAGGAACGCGGCTGCCACATCACCATCGCCACCATGACGGCCGGCGATCTCGGCAGCGCCGAACTGTCCCCCCCGGAGATCGCGAAAATCCGCCGTGAAGAAGCCCGCGCCGCCGCGGAGCTGATGGGCGCCGACTACCTGTGCCTCGAATTCGGCGATCTGACGATCGATGTCGACGACCGCAGCCGGAAACGCGTCACCGAAGCCCTCCGTCGCGCCCGGCCGGACATCGTGCTCACCGCCCCGCCCGTCGACTACATGACCGATCACGAGGTCACCAGCCGCCTCGTCCGCGACGCCTGCTTCACCTCCAGCGTGCCGTTCTACAAGACCCGCGAGTGGGACCCCGCGCCCCCCACGGAACGCATCCCGCACCTGTACTACGTCGACCCGACCGAAGGCGTCGACTGGTTTGGACAGTCCGTGCCTTACGACTTCATCATCGACACCAGCACGACGTTCGACCTCAAGCTGAAAATGCTCGCCTGCCACGAAAGCCAGCGCGGCTGGCTGCGACGGCAGCATGGCGTGGACGAATACCTGGACATCTGCCGCCGCTGGAGCGAACAGCGGGGACGTCAGGCCGGAACCACTCATGGGGAGGCGTTCCGTCAGCACAAGGGGCATCCCTATCCGCACGGCAATGTCCTCGCCGAGCTGCTGCACGACCGATGTCATCCGGCGAAGTGAAACCGTCCGCACCGCAGGGGTACGCGGAGTTTCCGGCGTATACGCACACGCCGGGCGTCACTCCGCACCCTCTGCGCGATCCCGCCGGCCATTCGCACGGTCGACACGAGCCGCCGCCGAGCGGCTTTGAGCCCCGCGATTGGATGGACTGCGAGGCGTTCGTCCGCGGGCTGCGGCTGTTCAATCGGGGGTACTACTGGGAAGCCCACGAAGCCTGGGAGGCGGTGTGGATCGCGGCTGGTCGGACCGGTCCGGTCGCCGATGCGCTGAAGGGGTTGATCAAGTGGGCGGCCGCGGGGGTTAAGGCGCGCGAAGGACGGCCGGAGGGGGTTCGGCGGCATCTCGCGCGGGCTCGGGAGCTGCTTCTGTCGGCGCTCGCTCAGGGCGTGGACGACGCTTTCGCGGGGCAGTCCCTGACCGAGCTGACGGAGGTTGTGGCGAGGCAGGCGACGCAGGCGACCAGCGCGCCTCCGATGCAGCACGGCGAGCCCGTCGTCCTGTGGGGCGCGCCGCTGCGTCTTCCGGAGGCCGGCCCCCCGGGTGATTCGAAGGTCCGATGCGATCGATCGTAGCGATTTTGCCGGCCGCGGAACGCGGCACGGAACGCGTTCGACCGGCCCGTCGGGGATTCCTGCAGGTGGGCCTGCCGGTCGGACGATTGCAGCCGCGGACGACTCTGCGCGAACTCGCCTCTTGAACAGGCTTTCCTGAGCGGCGTAGAGTGCAGGGATGCGGTCCGGGCGCCGTTCACGCCCGTCAATGCAGGACTGCGCGCCTCGCGGAGAGCTTCCTCGTGACTCCCAAGACTTCCCTGACGTTGCAGTCGCTGATCGCCGCTGTGCCCGCCGCGCTGCTGGGCGTGGTGGCCGTGCTGGGACTGATCAGCTCGGCGCCGACGACGCTGAAGATCTTCCTGGTCGTGACGCTGATCCTGGCGGCGGTGCTGGCCCTCATGCCAGTCGGCATCTTTCTGAAATACGGCAAGAAGAAGGTCGCTGCGGAACCAGGCGCTGCAGCTGCTCCGGCCGCCGCCGCGAGCGTGAGCGCGGCTGCCGCCGTCGATGACGACGAGGAGTCGCCAGCCGTCGAGTCCGAGGATCTGGCGTCGATCGACGACGAAGTGATCGAAGCAGTCGATTCCGCGGAGTTCGAGCTCGAAGAAGAGGAAGAGGCCTTCGAGTTCAATGACGAGGAAGACGAGGAAAAGTGAGCGGCGACCCGCCTATGGTCCGCCGCCGCGACCCGGTCCGGACTGCACGATGTTTGTCTTCGTCTATGGCACGCTGAAACGCGACGGCTGCCGCGCCGCGCATCTGTCCGGCGCGCACTACTGCGGGCTGGCCCGCACGCAGCGGGGCTATCGCCTGTTCGATCTCGGCGAGTACCCGGGACTGATCGAGGACGCCGCCGGCGGCTGCATTGAGGGAGAGCTGTACCGGGTCAGCGGGGAACAACTGGCCCGGCTGGACATTGTCGAAGGGGTTGCTGAGGGCTGGTACGACCGGCGGCCCGTTCGCCTGCGGTCGCCGCATTCTGACGTGCGGGCCGAGGCATGGTTCTTTCTGGGCGGCGTGGCGGGCCGTCGCGAGCTGGTTGGCCGCTGGACGAATCCCTCGCCCGGTTGAGTCCGCCCCTGCAGGCAGCCGCCGAGACCTGCTGCGCGGAGAGATTCCGCAACCGGGCCGATTGCGACAAACGCACAGTCCCTTCCGCCGTCACAATGCGCACAGACTGCCGCGCAGCCCGGCCGCCGCGGCGTCTTTCCCCCGCCTGAACCCCCGCGCCCCCGTCTCCGTGACGCACAGTGTCAGGGGCAACTTTACTGAAGACATTGCGGGACCAACGTCATGTCCACGGCGGCACCCAGAGATTCCATTCTCGATCGGCTTGGCAAGATGCCTGTCTCCGGCGACAGCGGGATCATGTATCCCGCCCGCCGGCCAGCCATTCCGCCCGCCGCCGCGACGCTTACCAAACCGGCCGTCGCGCCATCCGACCGGAAGCCCGATCAGCCCTTCTATCCCGTCGCGCCGCGCACCCTGGAAGAAGCCGGACTGATCGAAAGCGAAGTCTCCAGCCTGCTGCTGAAAAAGCTGTTGAACCGCTCCGTCGAAGCCGGTTTTCGCCTCGCCGACCAGCTTGGCCTGCGGATGGCGATCATCGAGCCCGTGTTGCGGCAACTGAAGACGGAGCGCCTCGTCGCCTACAAAACGACGCTGTCCGCCGGCGACTACATCTACGAACTGACCGACCTGGGGCGCGACCGCGCCCGCGAGTTCAGCTCCTCCTGTTCGTACTTCGGCACCGCGCCGGTCCCGCTGAGCCAGTACATTTCCAGCGTCGCCGCGCAGTCGATCGCGCACCGTCGCCCTTCGCTGGCCGCCATCCGGCACGCCTTCCGCGACCTGTCGATCAATGAGCGGCTGCTGAGCAACGTCGCCCAGGCGATCCACTCCGGCCGCGGCATGTTTCTGTTCGGCAACGCCGGCAACGGCAAGACCAGCATCGCCGAGCGGCTCACGCAGGCTTACGGCGACTCCATCTGGATCCCCCGCGCGATCAGCGCCCACGGCGAAATCCTGCGGCTGTTCGATCCCAACCGGCACCAGCCCGTTGCAGTCGATCCGACTGATCTGCCGGAATCCATCGATGGACGCTGGCTGAAAATTCGTCGTCCCACCGTCATGGCGGGCGGCGAACTCCGCATGGAGAACCTGGAAGTCACCTACATCCGCTCCACCGGCATCGGCGAAGCGCCGCTGCAGCTCAAGGCAAACTGCGGCACGCTGCTGATCGACGACTTCGGCCGGCAGCGGATGCCCGTCGACGAACTGCTGAACCGCTGGATCGTGCCGCTCGAGCAGCGGCAGGACTTCCTGCACCTGGAGAGCGGCCGGACGATTCAGACGCCGTTCGATCAGCTGATCATCTTCTCGACGAACCTCGAGCCGCGGGACCTGGTGGAAGAGGCCTTCCTCCGCCGCATTCCGTATAAAATCGAAGTCAAGGATCCGACCGAGCAGGACTTTGTGGCGCTGTTCGAAACAGTCGCCGGGCAGATGAAGATCGAGTGCCCGCGACCGGTCATCGAGTACCTGTTCGAGAAGCACTACCGGACGACGGGACGTTCGCCGCGGTACTGCCACCCCCGCGACCTGCTGCGGCAGATCGAGAACCGCTGCACCGTGCACGACCTGCCCCGCGTCGCCACCGAAGACGCGATCGATCAGGCGGTCGAGAACTACTTCAGCGTGTTGTGACGGAACGATCGGGCCGCTGGCCGTCGTCAGCGGGCGGCATCGTACTCGGCGACCTTCTCGCGGAACCGCTTCATGACGCGGCTGCGGCACGCATAAATGCTGCCGACTGACTTGCCCAGGCTCTGGGCCGCATCCTCGCAGGTCCGGCCTTCCACTGTCGTCAGCCAGAATGCGTCCCAGGTCTCGTCCTGGAACTCGCGTCGCACCTGCCGCGCCGCCCAGCGGAACACTTCCCGACGACATTCGAGCCTCAAGAGGTCCGAATCCGGCCCTTCGCGGCGGGAGTGCTGGCCCAGCAGCCAGTCCGGTTCCAGCCCTCCGGCGCCGCGATCGGGGCGGGCCCGGGTCAGGGCGTTGAGAATCGCGTTGTGCGCGACCTTCGACAGCCAGGTCCGGAACCGGGCTCGTTGAAAATTGTGCTCCCGCCGTTCGATCGCCCGCGCGACGGCGAACAGCACCTGCTGGGCGATGTCGTCGGCGTCGGCCGTCTGCAGGCCCTTGCGACGGGCCAGCCTGTGGATCACGGGCCAGTAAATCTCGACAAACTCGTGCCACGCCGCCTGATCCGCCGGGTCGCGGACGCGGAGCAACAGGCTGGCGCGGGTGTCGGGAGGCAGGTTCATTCCAACAGGTCTTGTGTATACACACGCGGGCCGCGAATCTCACACACAAACTGGAAGCCGCGCTCCCCCGGCCGCCGCGCCGGATTCGTCGACGATCGCCAAACGCCGTGCATGCCCCGACTTCTGAACATCGCCTGCCCGCTGTGCGGCGATGACCGTTCTTCGCCGATCCTCCACGGACCCGACTGGCAATACTGCACGCCCGGCGAGTTCAGCGTCGTTCGCTGCCGAGGGTGTCGGCACGCTTTCATGAATCCCGCGCCGACCGACGATTCGCTCGCGGAATGTTATCCGGCGGATTACTCCCAGCACCGACCGGCAGTGCCGCGGGCGGACAAACCGTCCGTTGCGGGCCACGGCCCTTCGACTGCCGCTCCGGGCCGCCCCTGGTACCTCGCCGGCTGGGTGCGTCGGATTCCGGGTCTTCGGCGGTTCTATTACTGGCTGACGGACACGCGCTCGCAATGGATTCCTCCCGTGGATTCCGCGAATCCCCGCGGACTGGAACTGGGCTGCGCCACGGGCGACTTCCTGGTCGCTTTGAGTCAGGCCGGGTGGACGGCGGAAGGGGTCGACCTGATCGAGCCCGCGCTGGAGATCGCCCGGGGTCGCGGACTCAGCGTGCGTCAGGGGGACCCCAGCGACATGGACCTCGGCGAAGGGCGATACGACGCCGTGTTCGCCTGGATGGTCCTCGAACATCTGCCCCGGCCGCGTTCGGCCCTCGACCGCATCCGCCGGGCTCTGGTCCCCGGCGGCTGGCTCTGCCTCAGCGTGCCGAACTTCGCCTGCTGGGAACGCCGGGTGTTCGGCAGCCACTGGAAAGGGGCGGACCTGCCCCGGCATCTGCAGCACTTCTCCCCGTCGCGACTGCGCGCGTTATTGCACGGCTCCGGCTTCACGGACATCCAGGTCATCCACCAGCCCAGCTTCCTGTACTGGATTGGCAGCCTGGGTTCGTGGCTGGCCCACGTCCGCCCGCGCTGGAACCTGGGCCCGACGCTGGTCCGCTGGAGTTATGACAACCCGCCGCTGTGGACCTGGTTCGTGCTGGGCCCGTTGGCGCATCTCATGGCGTTCATTCGTCAGAGCGGCCGCATCACGGTGTTGGCGCGGACGCCGGGCAGGGAGGCCGCCTGACATGCGACTGATGTTCCTGACCTCCGGACCGCAGGCGCCCTCGACGCGCTTCCGCGTGCTGCCCTGGGTGCAGCGGCTGCGGGCGGAAGGGCATGCCTGCGTGATTGCTCACAGCCGCCCGGACAAGTACGAGCAGTGGCCCTGGCTGGGATTCCGCCTGAGCCGGCGCGCCCGGCGGGTCGGCCGCTGGCTGGATGTCTTCCGACTCAGGCTGCAGTCGTTCGATGTCGTGTTCCTCGAGCGCGAATTGTTCCATGACGGCACATTCGACATCGAGGAGCACGTCCGCGCCGCGGCGCGACGGCTGGTTCTGGATGTCGACGACGGCATCTTCCTGAACTGGCCGGAAAAGTTCCGCAAGATCGCCTCGATGGCGGACTGCGTGATCGCCGGCAGCGGACTTTTGGCCGAGGAGTGCCGGCGCGCGGCATCCCACGTCGTGGTCGTGCCGACCTGCGTGGATGTGTCGCGATACCCGGTCAAACAGCATTCCGATCCGCAGCGGCCCGTCATCGGCTGGACGGGGACGTCATCCAATCTCAGATACTTGAGGGGCCTCGAACCGGCTCTCGCCGCCGTGGCGGCCCGACACACGTTTGATTTGGACGTCATTGCCGACGCGGCGGCGGAGCGCGGGCTGCCGCGCATTCCCGGCGCGCCGGTTCGCCATCGCCTCTGGACGCCCGAGACCGAGGCCAGCGATCTCCTGCGGTTCGACGTCGGGGTGATGCCGCTCGACGACGGCCCCTGGGAACGGTTCAAGTGCGGCCTGAAACTGCTTCAGTACATGGCGGCCGGGCTGCCAACCGCGGCGTCGCCCGTCGGCGTCAACCCGGAGATTCTGTCCCCCGGGGAATCCGGGTTTCTGGCCGGTACGCAGGCGGAATGGGAGACAGCCCTCGAGCGGCTGCTGACCGACGGGGACCTGCGGGCACGTTTCGGCCGCGCCGGCCGCCGCCTTGTGGAAGAGCGCTACTCGATCGACGCCCACTGGCCGGCGTGGCGCGCGGCGGTTCTCGGCGATTGACGACGGACGTCAACACGAACCCCCAACGCGCCCGACGGCTTCGCGAAAGCCAGTCCCGCCGCACTTCCGAAGCCGCGACTATCCCACCGAACCTTCCATCTGCAGTTCGATCAGCTTGTTCATCTCCCGGGCGTATTCCATCGGCAGCTCCTTGACGAGCGGCTCGATGAATCCGGTGACGATCATGCTGGAAGCCTCCGCCTCGGTGAGGCCGCGGCTCATGAGATACAGAACCTGTTCCTCGGCGATCTTGGAGACGCTGGCCTCGTGCTCGATGGCGACGTCGTCCTCATCGACTTCGATGTAGGGATAGGTGTCGCTGCGGCTGGAGGGATCGAGGATCAGGGCGTCGCAGACGACGTTGCTCTTGCAGTCGGTCGCGCCGTTCTGAACTTTGACGAGGCCGCGATAGCTGGAGCGTCCGCCGCCTTTGCTGATCGACTTGGAGATGATCCGGCTGGAGGTATGCGGGGCGCAGTGGACCATTTTCGCGCCCGCGTCCTGATGCTGGCCGTGTCCGGCGAACGCGATGGACAGCGTTTCGCCGCGGGCGCCGGGCTCCATCAGCCAGACGGCGGGGTACTTCATCGTCAGTTTCGAGCCGAGGTTGCCGTCGATCCACTCCATCAGCGAGTCGCCGTACGCCATCGCCCGCTTGGTGACGAGGTTGTAGACGTTGCCCGACCAGTTCTGGATCGTCGTGTAACGGCAGCGGGCGCCGCGCTTGACGATGATTTCCACCACCGCCGAGTGCAGCGAGTCGCTGGAATACGTGGGGGCCGTGCAGCCCTCCACGTAATGCACGCTGGCGCCTTCATCGACGATGATCAGCGTCCGCTCGAACTGCCCCATGCTCTGGGTGTTGATGCGGAAGTACGCCTGCAGCGGGAAATCGATCTTCACTCCCTTGGGGACGTAGATGAACGAGCCCCCCGACCAGACGGCGGAATTCAGCGCGGCGAACTTGTTGTCGCTGGACGGAATGACCGTGCCGAAGTGCTCGCGGAAGATTTCCGGATGCAGCTTGAGCGCGGAATCTGTGTCGGTGAACAGCACTCCCTGCTTGGCGAGGTCCTCCTGCAGCGAGCCGTAAATGACTTCCGACTCGTACTGGGCCTTCACGCCCGCGAGGTACTTCTTTTCCGCCTCGGGGATGCCCAGGCGGTCGTACGTGCGGCGGATGTCGTCGGGAACCTCGTCCCAGGTCTTGCCCTGCCGGTCGGACGCCTTGACGTAGTAGTAGATGTCCTGGAAGTCGAGGCCGGTCAAATCGCCGCCCCATTCGGGCATGGGCTTGGCGAAGAACTGCTCCAGCGATTTCAGGCGGAACTCGCGCATCCACGCGGGCTCGTCCTTCATCTCGGAGATCTGCCGGACGATCTCGGCATCGAGCCCCTTGCGGGACATGAACGCATAATTGTCCGTGCGGTCGTGGAAACCGAACTGGTAGTCCCCGACGCCAACATCGGGCTTGTCGAGGATCGCGGATTCCGAAGACGACATGCTGTTCCCTTCCTGTCCGTTCAAACGTCGGTTCGCGCTGGGCCTTCGCCCCGCGCGCCCGTTTCTGAGTCGAGAATCGAATCCATTTCGCGAAACCAGCCCCCCACATCGAGCGAGAAGCCGGGCAGGATGTCGCTCAGATCAGCGACATCCTGCTGACGCAACACCCGCATCGTGTCGGGGCTGGTCCAGTCTTCAATTGTTCGGCCGCGCGGATCGACGATCCAGACCCGGCGGGTCCCCGCCTCGAAAAACTGCTCGCGTTTGAGCTGCATCTCGCGCGGCGTGTTGGACGGGCTGAGGATTTCCACGGCCCAGTCGGGCGCGATGTCGCAGACGGCCCTGGGGGTCGCGCGGCCGCCCGGGAACCGGTTCAACAGATACACGCCGACATCCGGAATTCGGACGCGCCCCTCCCGCAGTCGCGCCAGGCCATCCGCGCCGGCCACGACAGCGATGCGGTTGCCCGCAAGCTGGCGTTCGATCCGCCCGATCAACACCGAGCCCCAAGCCGATTCGCCCCAGCCCATTGCCATCTCCACCAGGATGCCGTCGATGAGTTCGCAGTTCTTCAGGCGCACCGCATCGGCTTCGGTCGCCCTGCCGGGGGGCGGATTCAGCAGAATCCGGTCCAGCGGGATCCCGCCCAGCCGCGACACAAGGTCGGCGACCGTCTCACGCAGGACGTCGGCGACGACGGGTTCGGCTTCAAGGACGACGGGCATCGGAATTTCCACGACTCAACGATGGCGGCTGCTGAAACGGCGAGGTTCCAGCAACCGATGGCGGGTTCATTTTGCGGACGCCGACTCGCTGGCCGGCTCCAGTCCGCGAAACAGTTCGGCGACGGGACAGTGAAACGCCGGCAGCGCCTGGCTCACAAGTTCCAGCTCCGACGACAGGACGTCGGGTTCCGTGTCGGCGCGATACACGTGCACCCGCCGCTGACCGGGAACGATGATCCACACTTCCCGGACGCCGATTGACAGGTATTCCGCCACTTTGGCGATCAGGTCCGACCAGCGTTCGTGCGGCGACTGGACTTCGACGCAGACCTCGGGGGCGATCGAAAAGTGCCCCTCCGGAATTCGTCCGCCAGGCAGCCGGTCCCGGGCCACCACAAACAGATCCGGCCCGCGAACAGTGTCCGGATCCCGACCCGTGATGACGCCCGCGTCATTGATCACGACGAGATGGCTGCCGCTGGCTGGCAGCCAGCGATCCAAAACTGCGGCACAACGAAAACAGACGACACCATTCACGCCTCCCGGCCGAGTCATTTCGACGACCTCCCCGCAGACCAGCTCGACCGGCCCCTCGAAGCTCATCCGCGAGAAGTCCTCGGCGGTGATCAGTATGGCAGTGGACATGGGCGGCTTCCCGAATTCAGTTCGCGGCGGTCTCCTGGATCTTCGCGGCCTGTTCCTCGGCCGCCGCATCCGGATGGCGCTCCCGAACGCCGGCGTAGCCGTGAGCGTGCAGCTCGTGGGCCAGCGACGCGTCTCCCGTCTCGACGATCCGGCCCGCCAGCATCACATGCGTGTACTGCGGCCGATTGAATTCCAGCAGACGCTCGTGGTGCGTGATGATCAGCACGCCCATGTGCGGCCCGGACAGCTTGGAAAGCCCTTCGCTGACGACGCGGACGGCGTCGCTGTCCAGGCCGGAATCGGTCTCGTCCAGCAGCGCGAAGCGTGGCTTGAGCATCGCCAGCTGCAGAATCTCCATCCGCTTCTTCTCGCCCCCCGAAAATCCGTCGTTCAGATACCGGCGGGCGAATTCCTGGTCGATGTTCAACTGCTGCATCGTGCCCAGCAGCTCTTTGCGGAACTCCCGCAGGCTCATGAGTTCTTCGCCGTCGCGGCGCTCCGGCCGGCGGATGTTGGTGACGGCCGTGCGCAGGAAATCGGCGACGCGCACGCCCGGGATCGTCACCGGATACTGGAAGGCGAGGAACAATCCCAGCCGGGCCCGTTCATTGGGATCCAACTCGTTCAGCGGCGTGCCATCGAGAGAGATCTGCCCTTCCGTGATCTCGTACTTGGGATGGCCGACGAGCGTGTAGGCGAGCGTGCTCTTTCCAGAGCCGTTGGGCCCCATCAGCGCGTGCACTTCTCCCTGGCGAATCTCGAGATTGACGCCCTTCAGGATGTCCACGCCGTCCACGCCGACGTGCAGGTTTTCGATCTTCAGACTGGACGGTTGCTGACTCATAACCAATGGAACTTTCAAACGTCTGGACAATCCGAGCGGACTCGGCCCACGCCGATTGCAGGCCGCCTCCGCCTTCCGTGCATTCATTCAAACAGCGAAGACATCTCGAATTTCAATCCCGGCAAGTGCGGTCCGCCCTGAACGACGTTGCCTTCGACGTACATCCGGGGCTTCGCATCTGACCGGTACTCCGTCAGCGTTCGGAAGCGGGGGTCGACGACCCACACTGACTTCACGCCTGCCCGGAGATAGATCTCCACCTTGTCGTGGAGGTCGTCAATCACTTCGCGCGACGAGAGAATCTCGACGGCCAGCACCGGCGGCCCGACAAGGAACCGGGCGGTCTTCGGCTGTCGCTCCAACACCTCGTTGCAGAAAAACGCCACATCGATCCCGACGCCGCTCTCGACGTTCGGCAAATCGCATCCGACCTCGCCGGAAAACACCCGCCCTGGACGCGGTGAACGGCCCGCCACCCAGTTCCGCAGGTGTCCGGCAATCGCCGCCTCGACCTCGGCATGCCATCGGTTCCCGCGGGTCATCCGCGACTCCACCAGACGACCTTCGAGAAGTTCTCGCACGACGTCCACGTCTTCAGGCAGAGCGCGAAACTCATCCAGCGTCATGACGTCGGTGGCGGTCGCGGACATCCCGTGCTCTCCCTTTCCTCCCGGGTCAGACCGTCACAATCTCCGGCTCCTGTACGTAACCGCTGTGATGCGGCACGGGCAATTGGCTGGCGTTCCCCTTCGTGATCCGCTGCGCCTTGATCTTGTCCTGAATCCGCATCAGGCCCTCCAGCAGCGCCTCCGGACGCGGCGGGCAGCCCGGAACGTACACGTCCACCGGGACGACCAGGTCCACGCCCTTGACCACGTGGTAGCCATACTTGAAATAGGGCCCACCGCCGACCGTGCAGGCGCCCATCGCGATCACGTACTTCGGATCGGGCATCTGCTCCCACAAGCGGCGCACCCGGCTGGCCATTTTGAACGTCACTGTCCCGGCCACGATCATCAGGTCCGCCTGCCGCGGCGTCGCCCGGAATGCTCCCGCGCCGAAGCGATCGATGTCGTAACGGCTCGCGCCAGTGGCCATCATCTCGATCGCGCAGCAGGCCAGGCCGAACGTCATCGGCCAGATGCTCGACTGCTTCGCCCAGTTGATCGCCTGCTCCAGCGACGTCGTGATGACGTTTTCCTCGAACCGTCCTTCAATCCAGGTCATGTTTCGTCGTCCTCGTTCTCGTCCCGACTCCAATGCCGACCGCCGGCCGAATCGCTCACTGTAACGCCGTCGCGCCCGATTCTCGACCCGCCGCCGACGGCTCGAATTCACACACCCGATCCCCCCGCTGGCAGCAGTGCGTCAGCTCCAGCGGCGAACCGATGACCTCCGCGAACACCGCCTGCTCAAGTTCGCAAATCGACGAATCCCGCGAGGCGATTTCGTGATACGGACAGGCGTGTTCCCGGAGCACCGGCAGCTCCCAGACGGCGCCGCGGCTGGACTCGGCTTCCACCTGGTGGCCGCGTTCCGCCAGCGCCGTCGCCAGCTCCCGCATGCGCTCGGCCGGAGCTTCCGCCGTCACCCGCCGCCCCAGCTGATCCACCATCGCCTGCCGAATCCGCCCCAGGACGCGGGTCCGGACCGGTTCTTCCTCAATGTTCTGCAGCTCGTCCCACAACAGCGTCGCGAGATCCGCGTAACTCTGGCTTAACTGGCCCCGGCCGGCCGCGCTGACGTCGTAAACATGGTGCGGCCGACCGCGATCAGCACGGACCGTCACCCGCTCGACCAGCCCCAGCGCCTGCAGCCGCTGCAGACGCTGGCGGACGGCGGTCGCCGTCACATTCAGGCGGCTGCACAAATCGGAAATCCCCGACGGCCCCGATCGCAGCAGGGACGACAGGAACTCCTGATCGCCAGAATGAAGTGACTGAAGCATGGAAACCTCTGCCGCCGGGGGCGCGGAACGGATTCGCCCTTCCACCTTTCGAGTTTACGAACCCTCGCGAATTTCGACAACAAGTTATGCGAAAAAGCAGCCCCATTCCGAGCATTCTCAACCGCTGGAAACGATCCGCCGACCCTGCCGATGGCGGTCGAGGGTTCCTTCTCTTCCGCCGCCTCAGTACACCAGTGCGTGTTCCAGCCCACTCCGCCGCGTCGCCGCCTGTTGGCCCGATCGCTCCCCAGTTGACTGTTCCCGATGATCGTCACGATTGATGGACCTGCCGGAACCGGGAAAAGCACGGCCGCCCGCGCGCTCGCCGAACGGCTGGGATTCGAGTATCTGGATACCGGCGCCATGTACCGCGCGGTCGCCATCCTGTGCGTCGAGGACGGGATCGACCTCGAATCCGACGCCGCAGCCGCCCGCGCACAGGCGCGGCCCATCACTTTTGTCGACGGCCGGACGCTCGTCGGCGACCGGGACGTCACGGATTTGCTGCGAACGCCCGAGGCGTCTCGTGCCGCTTCGCTCGCCGCACGGCATCCGGGAGTCCGCGCCGCGCTCGTCGAGCAGCAGCGAGTCATCGCCGCCGGTCGCAACATCGTTTGCGAAGGCCGCGATCAGGGAACGGTCGCCTTCCCCCGCGCGGGCTGCAAATTTTTCCTCACCGCCTCGCCCGAGGAACGCGCCCGTCGGCGGCAGCAGCAGCTCGAACGCGCGGGGCAAGCCGTTCCCTTTGAGGAACTTCTCCGTCAGCAACGGGAACGGGACGAGCGGGACGCCTCCCGATCCGTCGCGCCGCTGCGCCCGGCCGACGACGCCATCACCCTCGACACGACACGGCTGACCTCGGGCGACGTCCTCGACCAGTTGGAAGCTCATGTCCGCCGGCGGATGGACTGAGGCCGGGGCCTGCGTCCAAAACCTGCCTGCAGGCTCATTCCGCAGACTGTCCGCCGCCGGCCGGAATCGGCCACACGCGGCCGCTGGTGAAACCTCCGTCGACGTAGATCGTGTGCCCCGTCAGGAACGCCGACGCCGGCGACGCCAGGAACACGGCCGTGCCGACCAGGTCGTCTGGCGTGCCCAGCCGGCCCAGCGGCGTATTGACGGCATTCCAGGCCTGCATGCCTTCGTCCGACCAGAGTTGCCGCGTCAGATCGGTCAGAATGAATCCTGGCGCAAGGCCGTTCACGCGCACCCCCCCGGGGCCCCACTCCATCGCCAGCGCCCCCGTCAGCGCCTTCATCCCCGACTTGCTGAGCGCATACGGCAGCACATGCTTCAGCGGCGCGTGACTGTTCAACGAGTCGATGTTGATGATGGCCCCCCGTCCACGGGCCAGCATCCCACGACCGACGGCCTGCGCCATGAAGAACGCACCGCGGAGATTGATGTCCAGCACGAAGTCGTACTGGTTGATGCTGAACTGCTCCGCCGGCTGGCGAATGTTGACGCCCGCGACGTTGACGAGCGTGTCGATCCGGCCCGTGCGTGCGAGCACGCAATCCACGGCCGCGGGGATCTCCTGCGGCACTGCGACGTCGCAGACCTCCGCCAGCACCGGCTTGTCGCCGACGGGGATCTCCCGGGCCGTCGCTTCGAGAGTTCCCCGGTCGCGTCCGGTGATGACCACCTGCGCCCCCCGCGCCGCGAAGCCTGCGGCGATGGCCCGGCCGATGCCCCGGCTGCCGCCCGAGACCAGCACCACCTGATCGGCCACGGAGAACAGCGGATCGGAGAGAGGAAACTTCGCGAGGCGTTCGCTCATGGCGGATGTGTGACTCCAGGCTGAATGTTCAACGCTTCAAGGTTGCGGCTCGCGCCGCCCGTCACGTCGGTCGCATCGCGCCACGCCGCGACTCGACCCACCGCATGGCCGCCTCGCGCGTCGCGACCTCCGAATTCAATTGCGCCGTGCGGACTTCGTCCAACAGCTCGCGCACCACAGGTCCCGCGCGCACGCCAGCCCGGAGCAGGTCGTGTCCCGTCAGCAGCGGCGGCGGATCGATCTCCTCCGGCGACCATTCGCCTTGCTTGTGACGCACATGTTCGACGGCAGCCGCATCGAGTCCCTGCACGGCCGCGCGGGCGGACGCGAACTTCAACAGCTCGCCGATCAGCGGATGCGCAAGCAGCCGCTTCAGCTCGGCGTCCGACATGGACAGCGACCGGAACGGCTCATCGCGGCGGGCCTGCAGCCACTGGCAGTCTTCTCCCTCCTGATTCGACAGCCGCAGCCGCCGACAGATGCCGCCGAGCGTGCCCGGCTCCGATGGCCCGCGGCGCGACGAAGCGGGGTTCGGAACGCCCAGCAGAAGCGCCGCCAGCGCCAATGGGAACGACGGCTCGTGCAGCCGTTCCAGGATCTCCAGGGAATCTGACAGCCCCGGCATCGCCAGCCACTCCGGCAGAACGCCCGCCATCAGTCCCAGGTCGCGGCACAGTTCCATCGCCCGCCGCCGCTCGGGGTGCGCCAGCATCTTTCGCAGTTCCTGCGTGATCCGCTCGACGCTGACGACGGTGATCTCCGACGCCATGTCCCGGATCGCGCGGGTCGTCTCCGCCTCGATGTCAAAGCCGAATGCGGCGGCGAACCGCACAGCGCGAAGCAGTCGCAGCTTGTCTTCCCGCATCCGCTCTTCGGGAACGCCGATGGCGCGGACGACTCCGTGCTGCAGGTCGTCCCGGCCCCCCACGAAATCCAGAATCCGATCCTCAAGCGGATCGTAGAACATGCCGTTGATGGTGAAGTCGCGGCGCTGCGCGTCTTCTTCCGGAGATGAGAACACGACCGATTCCGGACGCCGGCCATCCAGATACGGACCTTCTGAGCGGAACGTCGCCACTTCGACGGGCGAAGCGCCAGGCGGCGGGAGCACGACGACGACTCCGAAGGCCTCGCCGACGGCCACCGTTCGCTTGCGTCCGAACAGATTCCGGACCGTGTCCGGCTTGGCGTCGGTCGCGACGTCGTAATCCTGCGGCGTCCGGCCGCGGACCAGGTCCCGCACGCAGCCGCCGGCCCAGTAGGCGATGTGCCCCGCATCCCGGAGTCGTCGAACGACCTCCACGGCGAAACTGCGATGGTCGTGCGTCTGCTTCATGACACTCGTGCGTGTCGCCGGACCACGACGGAGTCGCGCGGCTGCGACACCCGTCCCGCGAGCGACGCCGATCTTCGCAAACCCATGCCCCGAAATGAAGTCCGTTCACAACGCCGCACTTCCTGAACTCGACTTCATCTTCATCTACCCCCGCTCGTTGACCGGGTGCTATTCTCCGGCCACCTTCCTCCGAGCATCCCATGCCCATCCATGCGACCGCGGTCGTCGACCCCCAGGCGGACATTCACTCATCCGCCCAGATCGCCTCGTATGTCGTCATCGACGGCCCCGTCACGGTCGGCGCCGGCTGCGTCATCGAGCCGTTCACCCGGCTGACCGGCTCGGTCGAGGTCGGGCCCGACTGCCGGATTCACTCGCATGTCGCCATTGGAGACATTCCACAGGACCGCAGGTTCGCGGGGGAGAACACCCGCTGCGTCATCGGCGCGGGCTCGATCCTGCGGGAAGGCGCCACCGTGCACCGCGCGACGGGCGAAGGCAACGCGACCATCATCGGCGAACGCTGCTTCCTGATGACGAACGCACACGTCGGGCACAACTGCGTCCTGGGCAACGACGTCACGCTGATCAGCGGGTCGCTGCTGGGCGGCCATGTGCGGATCGGCGACAAGGCGGTCGTCTCGGGCAACACGGCCGTGCATCAGTTCACGCGGATTGGCTTCATGTCGATGGTCGCCGGGGTCAGCGCCGTCGTGCAGGACGTGCCTCCGTTTGCGATGACCGATCACCGGGGCCGCGTCGTGGGCCTCAACCTCGTGGGGCTGAAGCGCGCCGGGTACACCGCCGAGCAGCGCGAGGACATCAAGACGGCCTTCAAGCTGCTGTACCGCTCGGGCATCGCCTCGGCGCAGATTGTCGAGGTGCTGCGCAGCGAGTGCCGGACGGACGCGGTCGCGCCGCTGATCGAGTTCCTGGCCGAGACCTCGTCGCGCGGCATCTGCGCCGCATCCCGCGGCGGACGCTGAGCAACCTGCGCGTGCATTGGGCAGAGACCGACAAAGGGCCGCACACGGAACGTCGCTGAGAACCGCCGGCGACAACGCTCGATCGACATGTTCTTCATTTCCCGCGTGGAGAGGATGTCGCCCACTGTTGCCGGTGGCCCTGACGCTCCATGAAGCATGGCCGTGACTCCGACATGGAGCGAGTCGTCGCTGAATTCAAGGACGACCAGTTCAAACTGAACCGGGGCGGCGCTCATCGGGAGTCTTCCTGGCTACGCTACCGCATGAGTTCGATTTCGTGCTCCTGGGGCGCTTCTCCGGCAGCCGCGGGTTTCACTCCAGCCAGTTCGCCGGTGTAGGTGAATCCGGTCGCGGCCTCTTTGACTTTCAACGTGTACGTGCCGGGGGGCACGTCGCGGAACTCGAAGGCGCCGCTGCTGTCCGCTTTCACCTTTCGCGGCGGATTGACGCCCTGCAACTCGACGGAAAGTTTCATCGGTCGAGAATTGAATGTCATCTTCCCGCGGATCACGCCCCCCGCCGCCGGCGTCTCCGCCATGGCTGGCTTCGCCGGGGCCGCCAGCAGGAATCGGAAGCCCCGCGGATCGGCCGTCCGGCCCAGCCGATCGGTCGCCGTCACCTCCACCGGCTGCATCCGACCCGCAGGCAGGTCCTTCAGCAACGGCCGGACGTTCACGGCCCACAATTGCCGGTCGCTGACCGATCCGGCCGGCCGCCGGCGCAGCTCTCCCGCGATTGGCGGCAGCTCGCCGATCTGAAACTGAACCTCTGCGATCCCCGCATCGCCGGGCCCTGGATCGTGCACTTCCGCCCAGGCGAAAACCGGGGCCTCCGACTCCGCGGGCGTCTGCGACAGTTGCCGCCGGCCGTCCGCGTCCGACAGCCAGGTCCCGTCGATCACCGGCGCCTCGCCGTCCAACCGCACCGCCGCGGAGAACGTCCGCTCCTGCAACTGGCGGTCGGCGTCGATGAACTTCAGCGTCGCCACCAGCTCCGTTTCGTGGTTCACCCGGCCAACCAGTGTGATCCGCGGCGCCCAGTCGGAAAGCGCGCAGTTCAGCGCGAGCTGCTCTCCCGCGAGGCTCAGCTCGATCGTCCGCTGGCGGTCGGTCGGGAATGTCTGATCGTTCAACCCCGGGCCGCCGAGGACAATTTCCGCCTCGACCGCGGCAGGCACGTCCGCCATCAGGTCCACGATCAGCGGCACGTCGACCGGCGCCCGAAACGGCGCGAACTCCAGCCCCTGTGGAGAGACCAGCATTCGTTCATCGGCCACCGGCTCGCCCATCGGCAGGCGCGGGTTCTTCACTGGCAACCAGCGTCCGCCCTGCGCTTCGAACGCCCAGGGGCGGCCCTCGACGCTCAGCCGCCGGATGCGGATGTCGAAATGGCCGCGATCGTACTCTCGGGTCTGCTCGCCGCGGCATTCCATCTGGAAGACAAACGCCCGGGGGTAGCCGTCGACGCCGACCTCCACCCGTCGACGCAGTCCGTCCTCCGGCACGGAGACGTACAAGTCGGGAGATTTGTCCTCGAGATCACCCTCGCTGGCCACCGCGCCGCGGAACTCCTGCGCATTGCTGATCTGCAGTTTGATCGGCCGCCGGTCCTCGGGATGTTTGCGCGTCACGTGCACTGCGATGCGCTGCTTCGCGGGGTCGTAGCTGGCCCGGGCCTCGAGATATTCCGCGGGATGCAGAGGCCGGATCGGCAGACGGAAGACCTGCAGCACGGGCGCGACGCCGGCGGGCGGGTCGACTTCGCGCACGACGCAGATGAGTCCGTGGGAGACATCCGTGGGAGCAAGCGCGGCGGGGAGCGTCGCGGCGGCTCCTCCCGCGGCGGCGTCCGGGGCCGCCTCGGCGACGGGGGGCGCGAACGTCAACGGCTGCTCGTCCTCGCCGACGGCCAAGTCGGCCGTGCCCGCCAGCAGACGCAGGTCCAGTCCGTCGGCTGTCAGCCGGCCGGTCTCGCGATGAATCAGACGGTCCCTGAGCGCGTTCCATTCGGGCGTTTCACGACGCGACAGCGGCTCGGGCGAGCGGAGCAGAACCAGCTCCAGCCGCAGCGGCCGGCCCGCATCATTGATGACGGCCAGCCCCAGGGGCGTGCGTCCGCTGGGATAAGCTCGGAGCCCGGTCGACTCGGGAATTCGGCCCGCATCCCGCGTCGCCAGCCGCAGCGTGTTGGCGGTCGGCAGATGCACGCCGATGGTCTGCTCGCGGCGCAATATGCCGCACTGCGCGGTGACCCGCAGTTCCTTCGCGCGCCAGACCGTCTCCAGGCGATTCGCCCGCAGCCGGACGGTGAACTCCGCGGGGACCGGGCCTTCCGCGGGGATCGTCCGCCGCAGCGGATCGCCCGGGTCGTGCCCCTCGAGTTCCGCGCCCAGGCCCGCAAAGGGCTCGACGGCGAGGCGCACCTCGCGCGGCAGGGGCCCGCTTCGAGCGAGCTGGAACGTCAACGTTCGCCAGGCCCGCTCGGGGTCGCCCCCTGGAGGGGACAGCATGACATCGCCCTCCCCGACGAGAGTCAGTTCCAGCCGTTCCGGTTCTGGCGGCCGCTGCACCGACACGACCGGAAACTGGGCTTCCGCCGTTGGGAAGTCGATCAACAACGTCGCGATGTGCCGTTCCGAGGGAGTGAGATTCCGCAGTCCGTCCGCCGCGTCGCGGAGTTGCCCCAGATAGGCGTCGCCGAACTCCTCCAGCGATCCAACGGCCAGGGGCTCGAGCCCCGTGTCCAGCGAGATCAGCCGCGACCGCATCTCAGCGCGCTCCCGCGCCCGGGTCTCCCGCCACGCATCCGAAGCCGCGGCCCGGCTGGCCCCGGACGGCAGCGCCGCCTCTTCCGGTTCCGGCTCGCTGCGCAGCAGCCGATTCAGCAGCTCGCCGCGTTGCCGCGGTTCGAGCAGCGGCGTCGACAGCAGCACTTCGGCCGTCCGGCACGATACGACATCCGGGGGCGAGTTTTCGGGCAGGGACGTCAGCAATTGCCGGGCTTCCTGCTGCAGCCGTCGCCGCAGGTCCTGCAGCTCCCGCACGCAGCGATCGACGGATTCGGCGAACGCCTTCCGCTCGGCATCTGTGAGGCCTTCCGAGGACGTCCAGACATCCCAGCGGACGTCGTCGCAGCGGGAGATGAGATTGTTGAGGACGGCAAAATCGCTGTCGCTGCGGCGGGTCAGACTGACCGCTTCGAACCATTCCACGCACACGGGCAGCGCCGCGAAGACGTCCTGACCGCGCGCCCAGGTCGAGTCCGCTGCCGGCAGCTTCGCGAACTCGGTTTCGAGCGCGCCGCGGCTGGCGCCGTCCGCCGTCTGAAACCGACCCCAGTCCTGATTCATACGGACCAGCGAACTGCGAATGCGCTCCTGCGTGACGTCGCCCGCCGAGCCGCCGACGTCCGCCGCTCCGCTGCGGATGCGCTCCCGCAGCGAGCGCAACGACTCCGCCGCCGCCTGCAGGTCCCTGATGATGCTTTCCTGCGAGGCGGCGCCCCGCGCGGCCCACAGCCGCAGGTCCAACCGGCACAGTTCGCGGCCCACGTCCCGATAGGCCGTCGGCGAAAAATCGACCGGAGACCAGAAGAACTCGCCGTCCGCGCGGCGCAGCGACTCGTACGCTTCCCACGCTTCCAGCGAGGCCTGCGCTCCGGGGTCAAGTGCGACCGACAGCTCGGGCGCGCCGACGTGGATTCTCGGTTCGCCTCCATTCGCGGACGGCGGCCTGGCTGATGAAGCGGGCGTCGTCGATGGCGGACCGCCGGACGGCTCGCTGTCGCCCGGAGCGGCCGCGTCGTCGGGCGCGGCAGGCGGGCGATCCGCTCGCTCCGTTCGATTCGGCAATTCTTGAGCGAGCTGCCGATCCGTCGGTGCGCCCCGCGGCGCGTGGGGGCTTCTCGCCATGGGCGACGCCTGGGGGAGGCCCGGTTGGAACAGTCCGGCCGCCATCACGGGTGGCCGGTCGCCAGGCATCGGCGGCCTGGCGGCCGCCGCCTTCGGCGTGGACTCGCCGGGGGTTTCGCCCGACTCGTCCGCGGCTGCGGGCTCGGGCTTCGGGGCCGTCGTCGCCAGCAGCAGCAGGTCGCGATCGGTCAGATCCGGGGCCTCGACGCGCCCCTTGCCCCCTTGCAGCAACCGCGGCGTTTGCGACAGATCGTCGCGGCAGTGCAGGGCGCAGCGCCCCTCGACGACGGCCAGGAGCATGGGCAGCGTCAGTTGTGCGGGCGCGCCGGGCTGCACGCCCTTGGGCAGGAACTCCCAGGGCCGGGCGAGCGCATCCGTGACCGCGTTCAGGAACACGGTGCCTCGCCGCGCGTGCTGAAGCTGGCTGAGTTCGTGCGGGCCATGGGACAGCAGCACGAACACGGAGTCGCTGCCGGGCGCGTCGAGCGCTTTGACGTCCTGCTCGACAAGTTCGGCGAAGGCGTTGCGGAACAGGCCCAGGTCCGCCAGATGGCTGGTGCGTCCGTAATCGCAGATCAGCAGTTTGGTCTGCGCGGGGCTTTGTGCGACGCCCTGCAGGATGTCGCGAAAGGCGGCCGCGCCGGCCAGCCCGCCGCCCGGGGCACGGTCAGGCCGGGAAAAGTCGCTGCCCAGCAGCCACGCCCGGCCGCCCCAGGACACGCCCTCGGCGCGGAGCAAGACGATGGCCGCCGCCGGCGGATCATCGTTCGCTCCGAGGGACGGAAACGCCTCGGCGATGTTTCTCAGGCTGCTGGATTCGCTGCCGGGCAACGGCCGGGAGTCCAGCGACTTGCGGTCATCCGGCAGCCGCAGCTCGGGATAGGGGAGCTCGGCAACCGCCGCCCAGTTCGTCCGCGGGATCACGCCGGCGATCAGCACCGTCCGAGGCGGATCGGGAATCGACTTCGGAAACACCAGCCAGACAAACAGCGCCACGCAGGCGATCAACAGCAGCGTGACGCCCCATTTTCGGCGGCGCTTCTGTTCGCTGACGTGCTCCGGCTGACGGAGCCGGCTGTCGCGCCACGACGTTCGCCCGGATGACATGCTCGACAGCCCCTGGTCCTGGTGGCGAAAGCGGTATGGCCGGACTTCAGGCGGCACTCGGCCAAAGCCGCAGTATATCGGTCCAGGGCAGGCTGAACCACGTCTTTCAGCGACCGGCGGGGCGCCTGAATCGACAGGCGCGCGCCGGGCGGATTCGATGCCGAAGTGGGGTTCGCTGCGCCGTGGCCGCCAGTTCTCCCTGCCCGGAAGATTGAGTTTCGTATCAACACTCGGTCATACTTAAGGCATCCCACCAGAATTGCCCACCTGACCGGCGGTGCGACGGAGCGGCCGCTGCCCGGTCCGACCGCCCCCGACCGTTCCCACAGCCTTAGCCACGTTCGATCATGCCTCGCCTTCGACGCGTTGCGCTGTGCTGCTGCCTTTTGCTGCCGCTGATTCCGAGCCGATCGGACGCGCAGCTCCCATATACCCGACTCGGTTCGCTCTCGCCGCCGGGCGGCCAGGCCGGCACGACGGTCAACGTCCGTATCACGGGTGGCGATGACCTCGAGGAGATCGCCGAGCTGGAGTTCAGCCATCCGGGGATCAGCGCTGAACTCGCGCCTGCCGCGGACGCCCCCCGGCCCCCCGCGGGCAATCGCGAGGGACGTCGACGTCGCCCTGGCGGCGGCGGTCGGCGCAACGCCGGCGGACCGCCCCCGCAGGCCGCCAACAACGCCTTCATCGTCACGATCGCTCCGGATGTCCCGCCCGGGCAGTACGAGGCCTATGCGATCGGCTATTTCGGACGCAGCACGCCGCGGATGTTCAGCGTCGGCGTCCGGCCCGAACTGCTCGAAGTCGAGCCCAATAACCAGCCAGCCGAAGCGACGGCCGTCGAAGTCGGCCGCACGGTGAATGCCGCCATCGAACCGGCGACCGATGTCGACTGCTACCGGTTCGAGGCCCGCGAGGGGCAGCGGATCGTCATCGACTGCCTTGCCGCGCGGATCGATTCGCGGCTGCGTCCCGTGCTGGAGGTGTTCAACGCCGAGGGCCGCAAGTTGGCGCACGCCCGTCCGGGTCGCTCGCAGGACGCGACGCTGGTGTTCGATGTCCCGGTCGCGGGCCAGTATGTCGTCAAGGTGTTCGATCAGGCGTATCGCGGCGGAGCGGATCACTTCTACCGGCTCGAGGTGCATGACGGCCCGCAGATCGCCTTCGCACTGCCTCCGGCCGGGCCGGCCGGCACGACCGCGCCCGTCGCGCTCTACGGATTCAACCTTCCCGGCGGCCAACTGACCGAACAGCGGCTCGGCGCCGCGCGGCTGGAACGGCTCGATGTGCAGATCCCGATTCCCGCGGAGTCCGGCGCGATCGACGTCGATGGCCGCGTGTCCCCGGTCGAGGCCGGCACCGACGCCTTCACCTGGCGGCTGCAGACTCCCACGTCTGTCAGCAATCCGGTGCGGCTGCAGATCGGTTCGACGCCGGCGACGGTGGAGGTCGAGCCGAACGACGTCTCCGCCCCGCAGACGATTTCCGTCCCCTGCGACCTGGGGGGCCAGTTCCAGGAGCGCGGCGACATCGATGCCTATGAGTTCGACGTCAAACAGGGCGACGCCTGGTGGATTGAAGTCTTCGCGCAGCGGCTGGGACGCGACATCGACCCTCTGTTGATCGTGGAGCACCTGACCGTCGATGGCGAGGGCAAGCAGGCCGTCAACCGGCTGGCCGCGCAGGACGACATCGGCGTCAACCTGCTGCCCAACGGATTCGACTCGCAGTCGGACGACGCCGCGTTTCGATACGTGGCCCCCTCGGACGGACGCTGCCGCATCATCCTGCAGGACCGGTACGGCGCCAGCACCGGCGATCCCAGCCGCGTCTACCGACTGACGATTCAGAAAGAACAGCCCGATTTCCGGTTGGTCGTCACACCGGTTCAACTGGGACCGGGGCAGGCGGCGCCGCCGACGTTCCGCAAGGGGGACACGTTCACCTTGCAGGTGCTGGCCTTCCGCCGGGAGGGATTCAACGGGACGATCGAGGTCGCCGCCGAGGGACTGCCCGAGGGCGTGTCGTGCCTGGGCACGGTGATCGGACCGAACCAGCCGGGCGCGCCGTTCGTGTTCACAACGACCGCCGATACGGCGGACGATTTGAGCGGCATCCGCATCGTCGGCCGTGCCATGCTCCGCGACGCCGGACTTGATCAGGCGGCGCAGGCCGCTGCTGCAGCGCTCGCTACGGCGCAGCAGCCCGTCGCCAACCAGCGCGCCGCCGCGGAAAGCGCGACGAGCGAACTGCAGCAGGCTGTCGAGCAGACGGCCGCGGCGCTCAAGACGAGCGGCGCCGATCCGGAAAACGCTGAGCTGCGGAACCAGGTCGCGGACGCGCAACAGCGGCTGGAGACGGCTCAGGCAGCTCAAAAGACAGCTCTGGCCGCTCTGCAGGAGGCGGAGGCGGGGCTCGCGCCGTTGCGGACGGCCGCGGAAGAGGCCCGCGCTGCCGCGGACACCGCCGCCCGGCGACTGGACCGCCCCGCGCGGTTCGCGACGATCGTCTGGAGCACGCAGAACAACCAGCCGGCCTTCACGCGGCTGTCCCGCGAGTTTCCCGTCGCCATGATGCAGGAGGCCGCGCTGTATCAGTTGCGGCACGATGTCCGGCCGATCGAGGTCCATCAGGGGCGATATGTGTTCGTCCCCGTGACCATCGAGCGGCGGGGCGGCTTCGACGCCGAAGTGCAGGTCGTCATCAACGGCCGTCCGAACAACGCGAACATCGACGGTCAGAACTTCAAGTTCGAGCCGAATCAGCAGGACTATCTGCTGTCGCTGTTCGTGAAAGAGAACTCGCCCCCCGATGCGTACGCGCTGCTGCTCACCGGGCAGGGGCAGGTGCAGTATCGTCGCAACCCGGAGCGGACGGACCGGGCCAAGGCGACGCTGGACGAACTGACCGCGACGGCCCAGATGGAGAAGGCCGCCGCCGAGAAGGCGACTCAAACCAAGAACGAGGCGACGCAGGCTGCGACGCAGGCGGCCGAAGCGCTGACTCAGGCGGAACAGGCCGCGGTCGCCGCGAAGGATGCCGCCGCCAGCGCCGCAGTGCAGCACCAGCAGGCGCAGGAAGCGGCCGACGCCGCCGCGGCGCAGGCCGCAACCGAAACGGAGGCAGCGCGTCTGGCCGAAGAGGCCCGCGTCGCCGCACAGACGGCCCTGGAAGCCGACAGCGGCAACTCGGAACTTCAGCAGGCCCTCGCCGCCGCTGAACAGGCCGAGACATCGGCGAAGGAAACGGCCGCCGCCGCCCGCCAGCGTGCCGAAGAGGCCGCCGCCGCGCTGGCGACCGCCGCACAGGCCGTCGCGGATGCCGACGTCGCGGCGAGCAGGGCGGAACAGGTGCGGACGGATGCGGAGGCGGCCCGCAAGGCCGCGGAGGAAGCGCGAATCGCCGCCGAACAGGCTGAGCAGGCCGAACAGGCCAAAGCGACCGCCGCCGAGCAGAGCCGCGCTCAGGCGGAAGAACGGTTCAACCAGGCCAATCAGGCGTCGCAGCCCAAGCCGCTGAATTTCAATCCCAACAGTCCGCCGATTGTCATCGTCGTCAAGCCGGCGCCGGTGAAGCTGTCGGCGAGCGGCGGAACGATCAAGCGGGGCGAGTCTCTGGAGGTCAAGGCGACCGTGACGCGACAGAACGGTTTCGCCGGCCCGGTGACGCTGTCGCTGGCGCTGCCGCCGGGATTGACGGGATTGTCGGCCGAGCCCGTCGACATCACGGCGGACGAAAAGGAAGGCTTGCTGCGCATCACGGCGGCGGCCGATGCGCCGGAAGGCGAGCACAAATTGATCGCCGTCCGTGCCCGCTGCGAGATGAACGGAGAGGCGATCGTCGAGATTCCCATCACGTTGACGGTCGCCCCCTGAGAGATTCCGCGGGAGGCGGCACGGACCGACAGACGCATTGACGGACAGACGGACTTTGGAAGAGGCACTGATGCGCACGTTCCAAAACAGCAGGTGGGCCGCCGGAGCGGCGATCGGACTGGCGGCGATGTTGTTCGGCGCGTCGGCGCCGGCCGATGACGCGATCTCGCCCGCCGACCCCGGCCTGGGCCGCGACGTCGATTTTCACCTCGACGTCGCGCCGATCCTGGAGGCCAAGTGTCTCGCCTGCCACAGCCGCACCGTGCGCGAAGGCAGCCTGATCCTTGAATCGGTCGACTCCATTCTGAAGGGAGGCGACAGCGGCCCCGCGGTCGTCGCCGGCAATCCCGACGAAAGCCTGCTGTACCGCGTCTGCGCGCGGATCGACGAACCGGTCATGCCGCCGCAGCCGAACAAGGCCGCGGCGCTGCCCCTCACGCCCCGCGAACTGGGAGTCTTCAGGCTCTGGATCGAGGGGGGCGCCCGTCCCGGCCAGGGGAACCCGGCGTCGGCCAGCGTCGCCTGGCAAGCCGCACCCAGCGGCATCAAAGCCGTGTATGGCCTCGCGCTGTCGCCGGAAGAACGATTCGTCGCCGTCGCCCGGGCCAACCGCGTGACGATTTACGACCTCAACACCCGCAGGGAAGTCGCGCAACTGACCGACCCGGCGCTGCGCGCCGTTCTCAAGGCCGACGGCGCCCCGCTATACGATTCCGGCGTCGCCCATCTCGACTTTGTCCATGCGCTGAATTTCAGCGCCGATGGCGACTGGCTGGTCTCCACCGGCTTCCGCGAGGCGAAGCTGTGGCAGCGGCAGCGCGATGTGCGGCTGCTGCAGCAGTCGCCCGGCGCGGCGGTGCTGTCCGCGGCCGTCAGTCCGGATGGCCTGCACGCGGCGCTGGTCTGCGCGAACAACACGGTGCGGCTGTGGAGTCTGGCGAGCGGCGATGCCGGGCCGACGCTGCAGTTCCCTGCGCCGGTCCTGACGGCGGCGTATTCCCCCGACGGCGAGTCGGTCGCGCTGGGCGCGGAGGACGGCTCGATCGCCGTCTGGACCGCGGCCGACGGCGCGCTCCGCGTGCAGTGGCCCACCGGCCAGCCCGTCCGCGCGCTGGCGTTCCTGCCCGACGGCCGGTCGGTCGTCGCTGGTCATGCGGACGGACACCTGCGGCTGTGGACGATCCCCGAGACGACGCTCGCCGAACGCCCCGAGCCGGTCCGCGAAATCGGGCATCACAGCGGCGAGATTCTGTCCCTGCAGTTGCGTCCGGGAACGCAGGAAGTCGTGACGGGGTGCGCGGACGGCCAGATTCGCAGGATCAATCTGGAGAGCGGCGCGCTCGAAGTCGCCGGCCCCGCGGAAGGTCCGGCCACGGCGGTCGCGATCGCGGCGGATGGCGAACGGCACGCGGCGGCCGCAGGCCCCGCGGCGAAGGCCCGCGTTTGGAAGCGGGACGGCCAGCAGCTTGCGGAAGTGTCGGGCGATCCGGCGGCGGCCCGGAAGGCCAAACGGCTGGAAGACGATCTCGCGGTCGCCAGGGCCCAGGCCGGACACGCGGACGAAGCGCACAAACAGGCGGAGAAGGATGTCGCGGAGCGCGAGGCGTCCCTGAAGACGGCCAACGAGAACAGGGAGAAGGCCGTTCAGGCGCTCGAGGAACCCAGGAAGAAGGTCGCGGACGCCGAGGAGAAACTGAATCAGGCGCGCGAGGCGCTGGCCGCCAATCCCGAGGACGAGGGCCTGAAGAAGCAGGTCACGGACGCGGAAGCGGCTCTCAAAATGGAACGTGATGCGCTGCAGAAGGCGCAGGACGCCGTCGTCTCAGCCGACCGCGCCATCGACCTGTCGAATCAGTCGATCGCCGCCGCGAAGCAGGCCGTCGACATGCGGCAGACAACGAAAATCGCCGCCGCCGAACGCGTGCAGACGACGGACGAACAACTGAAAGCGGCCCGCGAACTGTCGCAGCAGTCCGCCCGCCCGACGCCTGCTGCGGCCCTGTCCCCCGATGGCGCGACGCTCGCCACGGCCGGCGAGGAAGGACGCATCGATCTCTGGGACGCGGGCAGCGGACGCTGGCTGGAATCCCTGGCCGGCCATTCCGGGCCGGTTCGCACGCTGACGTTCACCGGCGCCGCATCGCTGCTCTCCGCTGGGGACGATCAGACGTTCGTGCACTGGGACATCCGGCCGCACTGGAGGCTGGCGGCCGTTTTGGGCGGCAAGCCCGACAACTCGGTCGATGTCAGCGAGTCGCCGATGGTCGACCGCGTGTTGTGCGCGGCCTTCAGCCCGGACGGCACGCTGCTGGCCACCGGCGGGGGCGATCCCTCCCGGAGCGGCGAAGTGCTGCTGTGGGATTTGTCCACGCGGCAGGTCGTCCGATCGTTGCCGGACCGGCACAGCGACACGGTGTTCGGCCTGGCGTTTTCTCGCGACGGCGCGCGGCTGGCCACGTCCGCGGCCGACAAGTTCGTCAAGGTGACCGATGTGGCGACGGGCGCGATCCTGCGCGCCTGCGAAGGCCACACCGCCCACGTGCTGGGAGTCGCCTGGAAGCAGGACGGCAGCAGCCTTGTGAGCTGCGGCGCCGACAACGCGATCAAGATCTGGAATGTCGAAACGGGCGAGCAGCGTCGGACGATCAGCAACTACTCCAAGCAGGTCACCGACGTGCAGTACATCGGCCTCAGCGACATCCTGGTGTCGGGCAGCGGCGATACGAACGTCAAGTTCCACAACGCCGGGAACGGCGGGAACACGCGGACGTTCGGCGGCTCGACCGATTATGTCTACTCCGTCGCCGCCACGCCCGATGAGCGCCTCGTCATTGCCGGCGGAGAAGACGGCGTCGTCCGCGTCTGGGACGGCAAGAACGGCCAGTTGCTGTTCCAGTTCGATCCGCCCGCAGCGGACGAGGCGTCTCCGGCGACGGCCGCGCGCTGAGAGTTGCCCCTGCAGAATCGCAAGAACGGCCCCTGGCGGGTTGGCAATATTGTAGGCGGCCTGCGGCTACGTAGAGTCCCCGGCATAGGGACTCTTCCTCATCGTTTGGCACTGCTCTGACGACAACTTCGCCCCGCCCAAATCTCTCATTGACCCTGGAGCGGGGCAAAGCTTCTGTGCTGCCGCGTCCATGCTCGCACCTCTGGGTTCGAGGAACGCCCATGATCGATAAACATTGAGGTTACGAAAGGACCACTTTCCGGACAGCCTCTCAGTCGAGCTTCAGCTCCAGGTCCCCTTCCGGCGGCGGCAGTTCCAATTGCCGCTCCATCGACGCTTCGCGGTATTCTGCCGGAATCGCCTCGAATGCCGCCTTGTCCTTGCCGGGCGACACACACCACGCGTACGTGCCGGGCGTCATCGTCGTCTCAAACCGGCCATTCTCCAGCGGAACCACTTTGGGAAGTCCGTCCGCTGTCGGCTGAAACTCCAGCACGACGCCCGAAACCGGCTTGCCGCCGGACGTCACCGTCGCCACGACTTCCACATCTTCCGCGGTGGTCTTTCCATAGGGCGTGCAGCCCGCAGCGCATGCCAACACGAACAGGATCCCGAGTCTCACGGGGGCGCCTTTCATAATAGAGAGCCCGACCGCGCGTCTGATCGGAGACCGCGGCCGGGCGAATTCCTCAAGACCAGCACTCGTCAACAATCTCAGAACGCGTTGGAGACGACATTGCCGTCCTGCGAGCCAGCGAGCCACTTCAGCACCAGGGCGTCCATGCTCTCGTTCAGAAAGTGCACGGACCCGTCGGCCATCAGCGCGTGGCAGCCGCCGACATGGAAGCTGAACGGTTCGTCGTTCGGACCGCAGTTGTTGACGGTCCAGCGGCACTCGGGCGGGCCTCCTGGAGGGGCGGCGTACGCGTTGATGCGGGACGTTCGCGACGCCGGGGCGATGGCGTTGCTGGGCCCGGACAGGCCGTTCGCGGCGGCGTCCGGGTCGGCCCAGGCGTACATCCGGCGCCCGCCGCTGGCGCCGCCCGACCAGGCGACCGACGCGATCCCCGCCGGTTCCGGAACGGGCGATTGGCGGTTGGACAGCGAGGCCAGCATGCCCGCGCTGGGGTGACCGCGGCCGGCATCCTCGATGCACAGAATCGTGTTCGTCAGGCCGTCAGTCACGCTGCGGAAGCCCCAGTTCTTCTCGCAGGAGAGGCAGGGGGCGATGGCGGCGGCGGCGCGGCGGGCGGCGCTGAAGGGCCGCGTGCCGATCGGCGAATCGGGCGCCGCGGTTCCGATGTTCGTCACGCCGTCTTCGATGTCCGATGTGGCGATGAACATGTAGTCCCACAGCCCGAAGCCGTCCGGGTTGCGGTTGCCGCCGGGGGTCGACGGGCAGATGAAGGCCGGGATTTCGGTCCGGGCGGCGGCCACCGTGTTCGGGAAGTTCGCGTCGTTGTAGACCGCGCCTCGCGAATCCGGATGGATGTTCGTCATCGTGTAGTTGTAGGGAGCGGTGCTCATCTGCGAGTAGGTGAGCGCGTGGTCCATCAGGTTGTAGACGTTGGCCTGATCGATGTACGGCAGGATCACGGTGCACGGCGACTGCGTCATGTACGTCGTGTTCGTCGTGCCGGTGCTGTCGCACTGGCCCGGGTGCGGCGTCTTCTTGAACGTGCTTTCGAAGTTGTGGACCGCGAGGCCGATCTGCTTGAGATTGTTTTTGCACTGCGTGCGGCGGGCCGCCTCGCGGGCCTGTTGAACCGCCGGGAGCAGCAGCGACACCAGGATCGCGATGATGGCGATCACCACCAGGAGCTCAATCAGGGTGAAGCCCTGCCGGGGAGCAGTCGGCCGGGCCATCCGTCGTTTGTGCATGGAGAATCTGCCTCTGTTTGTCATGAACCCACATCAGGAATGAAGTCCGGACGTGTACATCGCCAGGCCGCCGGCATCCGGCGAAACCCTCTTGACCCAGGCGGCGATGGACTGGCCGGCGTGCGTCGGGACGCCGGGACCGCTGCAGGAATGCCAGGGGAACGCGACTCCGTGTGCGTCCAGTCCGCGTCCGGTCGATCATTCCGGAAGCGCACTGCCCTGCGGGCGCGGATTTCAGTCGCCGCGCATGAATCCCTGATGATGCTTGCGAGAAGAATCGGCGAAGATGAACTGCAGCTCACGGAACTCTTGCCGGCCGTTCGATTGGAAATCCGCCGGAGGCGACGCACAATCGGCGCATGGCCACATACGCTGAACGACTGCATTCCGCCATCGCACGCAAGCGCACGCCCGCGCTCGTCGGACTGGACCCCAGAGAAACCAGTCTGCCCTCGGAGATCCGCGCCGCGGCCGATCGACATGGCCTCGACGCAAACGCACGCCGCGCCTGGGCGTACGAACACTTCTGCTGCCGCGTCATCGACGTTGTCGCGCCGCTGGTCCCCGCGGTGAAGCCGCAGGTCGCGTTCTTCGAAGACTGCGGCCCCGCCGGCTTCCAGGCGCTCGCCGCCGTCATCCGACACGCTCGGAATGCGGGACTGTTCGTCATCGCCGACGCCAAGCGCGGCGACATCGGCAGCACGGCCGAGGCGTACGCCAGCGCCTGGCTGGCCGGAGAGGATCCGGAGGCGGCTCCGTTCGCTGCCGACGCTCTGACCGTCAATCCGTATCTCGGGCCGGACACGCTCCAGCCGTTCGTGCAGACCGCAGCCGCGCGCGGCGCCGGACTGTACGTCCTCGTTCGCACCAGCAACCCTGAGTCGGGCGTGTTTCAGGAGCTGCTCTGCGAAGGGCGGCAGGTCTATCAGCACATCGCCGCGGAAGTCGAGCGGTTGACGGAGTCGTCGGGCCGCGATGGTCGTTACGGAAGCGTCGGAGCCGTCGTCGGGGCGACGTATCCGGAGGAACTGGCTCAGTTGCGGGCGCTGCTGCCGCGGTCGCCGCTGTTGGTTCCCGGGTATGGCGCTCAGGGCGGGTCGGGGTCCGATGTCGCGGCCGCATTCGATGCCGAGGGACTGGGCGCGCTCGTCAACAGTTCGCGGGGGATCCTGTTCGCCGAGCAACGGGACGAGTACCGCGAACTGGGGGCGGCGAACGGCTGGGAGGCGGCTGTCGAGGCCGCGACACGGGACTTCATCGAGGATTTGCGGCGACACACGCCCGCGGGACGGCTCGGCTGAAAATCTCTTCAAGTAATGGACTTGCGCGCCGGACAGAAGAAGGATTCGGGGATGGCGGCATCGCCTTTGCTTTCTTCCCGCGGCGGGTTTCGCCAAACTGCCGTTTTGGCAAATGGTCAGCCGCAATAGGACGCCGCTGATTCCTTTTCCTGCAAGGTCCGCTTGGCATGAGTGAGACGGTCAGTCACGGCCCGATGATCGAGGCGGTCGGCCTCAGCAAGTTCTACGACAATTTCGCCGCCACGCGCGACGTGACGTTCGCGGTGCCCCGGGGGCAGGTGGCCGCGTTCCTGGGGCCGAACGGCGCCGGCAAATCGACGACGATGAAGCTGCTGACAGGCTTTCTCGCGCCGAGCGCGGGGACGGCGAAGATCGGCGGCTACGACGTGTCCAAGGACCGGATCGAAGCCGCGCGGCTGGTGGGCTACCTGCCGGAGAACGGTCCGCTGTACATCGAGATGACGCCGCAGGGACTGCTGAAGTATTTCGGGGCTGCCCGGGGCCTGGCGCCGGCGTTCCTGAAAGACCGGTTGGACTTCGTGGCGGAGAAGTGTTCGCTGGGGGAAGTCTGGCGCAAGCAGATCGGCAAGCTGTCCCGCGGCTACCGGCAGCGGGTGGGCATGGCCCAGGCGCTGCTGCACGATCCCGACGTCCTGATTCTCGACGAGCCGACGAGCGGCCTCGATCCGAATCAGACGTTCCAGGTCCGCGAGTTGATCGTCAGTCTCAGCCGGACGAAGACAATTCTGCTGTCGACGCACATCCTGACGGAAGTGAAGGCGGTGTGCAGCCGGGTGGTTCTGATCAATCAGGGTCGGGTGATCCTGGACGGGACGGTCGACGAGATGGCCGGCCGCGCGGCCGACCTGGAGTCGCGGTTCCGCGAGCTGACCGGCAGCCCCGTGGCGGCGGCGTAGCGGCGTCGCGGCGCGTCGAGTTGTTCCCTGTCTTCTGTTTTGTTCCTGTTGCTGACTCTGGATCGCCATGTTTCGCGCTCATGTGGTTACGGCCGTCTGGAAACGGAACGTTGCGAGCTACTTTTCGGGAGTGCTCGGATTTCTGTTCATCGCGGTGTTCGTGGCGGCGGCCAGCGTGCTGGCGTTCAGCGAGCAGTTCTTCATTGAGAACCAGTGCAATCTGGACCAGTTGACTGCGGCGTTCCCGTATTTGCTGCTGTTCATCGTGCCGGCGGTGACGATGTCGATCTGGGCCGATGAGCGGAAGCTGGGGACGGACGAGTTGCTGTTCACGCTGCCGGCTTCGGACTTCGAGATTCTGCTGGGCAAGTATCTGTCGGCGCTGACGGTGTACTCGGTGGCGCTGTTGTTTTCAGGGACATTGACGTTCGTGCTGGCGGCGTTGGGACAGCCGGACTGGCGGGTGCTGGCGACGACGTACTTTGGCTACTGGCTGGCGGGGGGGGCGCTGATCGCGGCGGGGATGTTCGCGTCGGTGCTGACGTCGAGCGTGACGGTGGCCTTCATCCTGGGCGTGCTGTTCTCGGTGATTCCGGTGTTCGCGGACCGGATTGCGGGATGGGCGCTGGCGACGCTGTTCGGCATTCGCGAGCCGCTGAGCGTGGGCGGCCAGCTCCGGGACTTCGCAGCGGGGCTGGTTCCCGCGGGAGGGCTGGCCTATTTCCTGGGGATCGCGGCGTTCTTCCTGTATCTGAACCTGGTGATGATCACGCGGCGGCACTGGGCCAGCGGCCGGGCGGGCTCGACGATGACGTGGCAGTTCGTGGTCCGCGGGTTGTGCCTGGCGCTGGTGGTGGTCAGCGCGAGTTATGTGCTGGCAATGATCGGCGGCCGGGCCGACCTGACGTCCGAGCGGCTGTACACGCTGTCGGATGCGACCCGCAAGGCGATCGCGGCGGTGAACCCGGAACGGCCGGTGCTGCTGCAGGCGTATGTGTCGCCGCGCGTGCCGGAGGACTACGTGCGCGTCCGCAAGGACGTCCTGGCGCTGTTGCGGCAGTATCAGAAGCTCGGCGGGCGGCGGCTGGATGTTCGGATCGTGGACACCGAGCCCTACAGCGAGCAGGCGGAAGAGGCGCTCAACGGCGGCATTCAGCGGCGCGAAGTCGTGTCCGAGCGCGGCGGTCGGTTCACGCGGGACGACATTTACCTGGGCGTGGCGGTGTCCAGCGGCCTGGACCGCGTCGTGATTCCGTATTTCGAAAAGACGACCCCCGTCGAGTTTGAACTGACCCGCGCAATCGGCACGGTGTCCCGGGAGAAACGCCCGACTGTCGGCGTGCTGGCCACCGATGCCAAGCTGATGGGGGGCTTCGACGCGGGTTCGTTCCGCAGCCAGCCGGAGTGGCGACTGGTTCAGGAGCTCCGCAAGCAATACACCGTGACGGAGATCAG
This sequence comes from Planctomyces sp., assembly GCA_019636235.1. Classification (GTDB taxonomy): domain Bacteria; phylum Planctomycetota; class Planctomycetia; order Planctomycetales; family Planctomycetaceae; genus Caulifigura. The sequence goes on along the minus strand of JAHBXW010000006.1, from coordinate 224,606 downwards.
CCCGGGCTCGCCGATCGCCGACGACGCCTGCGACGTGTTGATCGCCGTGCTGCCCAGTTCGCTGACTCAGCCGGAGATGAACAATCTGGTGGCCTACGTGAAGCGGGGCCGACCGGTGCTGATCTTTGACGATCCGGCGCCGATCTACATTCCGAACGGCCTGGAGCTGGCGCCGTCGAATCGGCAGAAGCCCAGCCAGGGGGGCGGGATGTTCGGCGGCGGGGCGCCGGGAGCGCCGAAGGCCGACGGCGGCGAAGCGCTGTCGCTGATGGAGGCGCTGGGCGTCACCTGGAATGTGCATGAGGTGCTGTACGACTTCGTGAACCCGCACCTGCAGATCGCGGGCGTGGTGCCGAAGACCTTCCTGTTTGTGACGGCGGGCGGCGGCGCGTCGTCGTCAGGGGGCCTGAACGTGAACTCGCCGATCACGAACGGCCTGCAGGAGGTGCTGGTGGCGTTCGGAGGCCGGTTCCGCGAGAAGCCGGACTCGAAATTCGAAGTCACTCCGCTGCTGCGTTCGCGGCAGGGAAGTTCGGGCGTCGTGGAGTTCGAGCAGCTGTTCCGCAGCTCGGCGTCGCCGTTTGGAGGCGGGCGGGAGTTTGACGAGCGGGTGATCGAGACCCAGGTTCCGGACGGCCGCGAGCACGTGATTGCCGCGCAGATCCGTTCGACCGAGGAGAAGTCGCCGATCAACGCGATCTTCATCGCCGACATCGACCTGGTCTCGAACCAGATGTACCAGTTCTGGGAGTCGGAGACGGCCGGGCTGTCCCTGGACAACATTCTGTTCGTCTACAACTGCATCGACACGCTGGCGGGCAACACCGACTACGTCGCGCTCCGCAACCGTCGCCCCGCCCAGCGGACGCTGACCCGGATCGATCAGCGGAAGCAGCGGTTCGTGGAAGCGGCGCAGGGGCAGGCGCGCGAGGCCGAGTCCAAAGCGAAGGACTCGCTCGAAGCGGCCCAGGCACGTGTGGACAAGCAGTTGGACGCGCTGAAGAACGACAAGTCGCTGGATCGAAATCGGCTGGAAGCGCAACTGCGGATGCTTCAGGAATCCGAGAGCCGCAAGCTGGCGCTGGAGGAAAAGGCCATCAACCGGGAACGGGACGAGGCCATCCGGCGGTCCAAGATCGAGATGGAACAGAACGTCCGGGAGATTGAAGCGGGCGTGCGCGCCTGGGCGTGGACGCTGCCCTGGCTGCCCGCGATTTTCCTGGGGCTGCTGATGTTCGGCCGGAAGTGGCTGACCGAGGATCAGGGAATCGCGGCGGAACGGCTGGTTCGCCGTTGAGGATGTGCGCGTCGGCCGCCAGTCGGCGGGCGGCGCGGCGGGGGAACATGGTTGCGGGCCGATCGAGGTGGATGATGAGTCAGGTGAATCGCACGCTGCTGTTTCTCGTGGCGGGAGTCTGCTCGGTGAGCGCCGCCGCGGTGACGCACTATTCGCTGAAGCCGCGCGCCGCCGCGATTGCGGACCAGGTCGGCGAGCCGTTCTTTCCGGAGTTCACCGAACCGGCCCGGGCGACCTCGCTGCGCGTCGCCGCCTACAACGCCAAGACGGCCCGCGTCGATGCCTTCGCAGTCGACGTCCGCGATGGCGTGTGGCGGATCCCCTCGCACCACAACTATCCCGCCGACGGCAAGGACCGCCTGGCCCGCACCGCCGCCTCGCTGATCGGCGTCACCCGCGGGCAGCTCGCCAGTCAGACGGCCGATGCACACGCCCGGCTCAAAGTGCTGGATCCTCTCAACCGCGACAACACCAGCACTGAAGGCATTGGCAGCCGCATCACGATCTCCGCCGGCGACCAGGTTCTGGCTGACTACATCATTGGCGACAGGGCCGGCGAGGGGGACCGCTATTACGTCCGCAGCCCGGGGGACGATCGCGTCTACATCTCCGAAATCCGCCCCGACCTGTCCACGAGGTTCGTCGACTGGATCACGCCCAACCTGCTGGAGGCGACGTCCAGCAGCTTTCGGGAACTGGTGCTGGACCGCTACCGCATCGATGACCGGCGGGGCGTGCTTGTCGAAGGCGAACGCAGCGTCCTGAAGCGGGAGTCCGCCTCGGCCGACTGGAAACTGGAAGGGCTCGACGACCCGTCCCGCAAGGTGAAGACCAGCGTCGTCAACGCCATGCTGTCGTCGTTGAGCAACATGAAAATCGTCGGCGTGCGCCCCAAGCCGGCCGGTCTCGGCGCGCAGCTCAAGGGGCAGGACGACGCGCGGCTCAGCCCGATCGATCAGCTCGACATGCAGGGCAAGGGGTACTTCATCGATTCGACGGGCGCGCTCCGCTCGAACGAAGGCGACTTCATCGCCGGCACCAGCGACGGCGCGCTGTACGTCCTGCGCTTCGGCAAAGTCTTCACCGGCAGCGACGTCGAGATTGAGATCGGCGGCAAGGCCGGTGCGTCCGAGGAAGGCGCCGACGCCGCTGGGGAAACGGACGATGCGAAGACCGAGGCCGATGACGCGAAGGCGGACGGCGACTCGCCCGACCGGCAGGAGAATCGTTACGTCTTCATCACCGTTCAGTTCGACGAGGGGCTGCTGGGCCAGGCGCCTGTCGAGCCGGCGAAGCCGACGCCGCCGGAGGGGACGTCAGCGATCGGCGACGGCCGCGCCGCCAGCCTGGCCGGACCGCCCGCGGACGCGCCTCTGACTGATCCTGAAACGGTCTCTGAGACGGCCGACGCGGGCGACGAAACTGCGGTCGAGTCCCAGGCCCCGGCGGCTCAATCGGACGCGGATGCCGCGGAGGCTCCCGCCGATTCTCCCGCGAATGAAGGGGAAGCGACCGAGTCGCCGGCCGATGGAACGGACATTCCGGTGACGCCGGCGCAACCGCCAGCAGCCGATCCGCAGGCTGAGTACGAGGCCGCGCTGAAGACGTACGAACAGGAGCTGGACGAATACCGCGTCCGCAAACAGGACTGGGACGAGCGGGTCCGCAAGGGGCAGGAACTCGTCGAACGGCTGAACAACCGGTTCGCCGACTGGTACTACGTGATTCCCGCGGACGTGTTCGAGGACCTCAGCGTCGCGCCGGAAGATCTGCTCGAGCCGGTTGTCCCCGATGACTCGGAGGGCGGCCTGCCGGACGGGGTGTCGAATCTGCCGGGATTCCAGGAGTCAGGCGCGGAAGAGGAGACGGCCCCGCCCGCAACAGATGACCCGCTGCCCGATGGGACGCCGGAGGCAACGGATGAATCGCCCGCAACGGAGGCGCCTGCGGCTGAGGCTGCAGGTTCCGAGGGAGACGCTGTCGAAGGATCGCTGGAATCGACGGAACCTGCCGTGAACAGCGGCGAGGACAATCCGTCTTGATTCCACCAAGACCGCGGATAGCCTGAACTTATGTCGATCCAGCAATCCGATCGCAAACTGGCTGAATTGATCGTTTTCGAGACGGTCCGAGGACGATGTGCGTTATGGCGAAGCCAAGTTGAGCACGCTCCTCTTTTTCGCTGACTTTCTGGCGTTCCTGCAGCGCGGCGCTTCGATGACCGGCCAGGAGTATTTCAGGCTGACGAGTGGTCCATCGCCGCGCCGCCTCGTGCGAGCTGTCTCTGATCTCCAGACGCCCGGCCACTCCCGCTGATCGTCAGCGGTGCATTGCGGACATGCCCAAAGCCAAGTCGATCCTGTCCGGCGCTCGAAAGGTGCGGCGGATTCCTGCCTGAGGTTTTTGAGGACGAAGAGTTCTCACGGCAGGTCGATGATCTCGAGTTTCCTCGCGTCCGGGCTTTCGTTTCAGGGTTGGTCCAGGCTTCGTAAGAATCCGGATTTCGGCGAAGCTCTACCTGGACCCGCCGATCTATTTCGTCGCGATGCCGGATGTGTTTCGCGGCCCGCTCTGCGCGTCGTACCTCTATGACGGCGCGCGGATCGTGCTGCTGTCGCTGTGGATCACTGATGAATCCACGGACGGTGGCGCGCCGGACGCAGGCGCATGAGTCGTCCTGGACCAGGGACCGCTCGGCGGTCGACCTCCGCGTTTACGTCCGGGCCGACGCAATCGGTTCGCTGAGCTGCTCAATGATTCGCGACGCGCTGCAGTCTTCGCCGTCTTCGGCTTGCGACAGCGACAACTGGTACAGCTGCTGGCCGGCGGGGGTCGGGTATTCGCCGTTGAGGCAGGCCTGGCAGAGGTCGCCGGAGGGCTTGCCGATGGCCCGCGCCACCGAGCTCAGCGGCAGGTAGCGGAGCGAGTCGGCTTCGAGGTCCGCCGCCATGCGGGCCTCGATTTCCGGCGTCAGTTCCGGAGAGTCCATGTAGCGCGGCGCGAACAGCTCCGACACGCTCGACATGTCGATCCCGTAAAAGCAGGGGGCGAAGATCGGCGGACAGGCGACCCGCACATGCACTTCCCGGGCACCGCCGCGCTGCCGCAACTGGGAGATCAGCGTCTTCATGGTCGTCGAGCGGACGATCGTGTCCTCGACGAGCAACACCCGCCGGCCGCGGAGCACTTCCGGCAGGGGCGTGTATTTCGTCTTCGCCTTCTGCGCCCGGTTGTTCCCTTCAATGAAGGTCCGGCCGACGTAGCGGTTGCGGATCAGACCCTCCAGGCAGGGCACGCCCAGCGCGTAAGCCATGGCGTCGGCCGCGGCCTTGGCCGTATCCGGCACGGGGACCACGATTGTCGTGTCGTCGATCGGAACCTGCTCCTGCGAGGCCAGCTCCTCTCCCAGGGCCTTGCGGGTCAGGTACACGCTGCGGTCATCCAGCGTGCTGCAGACGTTGGCGAAGTAGATCCATTCGAAGAAGCAGTGCGCGAGGCGCCGGGCCTCGGCGAACTGGATCATCGACAACCGGCCGTTCTGAATGATGATCGCATGCCCCGGCGGCAGGCTGCGGATGCGTTCCGGAGCAAAGCCCAGGTTCGCCAGCGCCACGCTTTCACTGGCCGCGGCGAACAGGTTGTCCTCGACGGCGAAACACAGCGGCCGCAGCCCCAGCGGATCGCGGGCGATGAACATGTCCCCCAGCGCGTTCAGGAACACGATGTTGTACGCGCCGTCCAGTTTCCGCGCCAGTTGCTTCAGCAGCAGCGGCAGGTCCAGCGGCCCGGTCTGACTGGAGATTTCCTGGCTGATGAGATGCATCAGCGTTTCGGTGTCGGTCTCGCGGGCGAGATGGAAATTCCCCTGGGAGAGGATTTCCTGCCGGAGTTCGCGGTAGTTGGCGAGCTGGCCGTTGAAGCCGAAGGCGAACCACTTCCGCATTTCGATGTGGTGCCGTTCGAAGGGCTGGGCGTAGCTTTTGTCGTCCTTGCCGCAGGTGGCGTAGCGGACGTGGCCGATCGCCGCGACGCCTTCGTATTTCTGCATCAACTCGTCGGCTTTGGCCGGATGGTTCAACCGGAAGACTTCCGCCACCGTGCCGACGTTGCGGTGTGTGTCGACCAACTGGTTCCGATCGGGGCTGTACGACGACATTCCGGCGGCAAGCTGGCCGCGGTTCTGGATGTCGAGCAGCAGCCGGGGGATCAGCCGGGAGACGGCGTTTCGCCCCTGGAGCGGCGCAAGCGAGCTTTCGTCGCCGGGGAGATGGTAGATCGCCGCGACGCCGCACTCGTGAAACAAGTCTGCCATGGACGGATTGCTGCGCGCCAGACCAATGAAACGTGCGCCGTCGCATCCCTGACGTCCGGAGGCGGATCACGCCTGCCACGCACTCGACCGAGCCCGCGCCAATCATATCGCTGTGCGTGGTGAATGCCACCGGCGATCTCGGACTTTGCCGAACGGGAGAATGCGGCGATCGCGCAGTTCGCGTCGTCGCGGAAAACGCGACGCGTGAACGTCGTGACTCGCGGTCCCGCGCCCCGGAACAGGGCGTTTCCAACGCGCGACCGCAGTCCGCAGCCCGTTCCGCAGGTCCGGTGGGACCGGTCGATTGGCCGGGCGACGCTTCGGCCGGCAGGCGGCGCGCGGGTTTTCTCGCTGCCTCATCGAGAGATCGGGTCCCCTGCCGGGTTCGCCGGAACGGCAGGGACGTTCCGTTGCGCATGGTCAGCAGACCGCAGACGTTCCGTTTCGGAAAGGCGCGAGCGGCTGCGGAGTGATGTCTCTTGCGCCGCTGGATGGCCGCCGGGCACTGGCCGTCCTCACGGGTTCCTCGCCCCGGGCCTTTGCACGCGGCGCTTCTCCGGGACAGAATGACCGCATCTCGATGACTCACACGTTGAGGGCCTCATGAGTATCGATGCGAAGTCGGAATCGAAGCCGTATTCTCCCGGCCGATTCGTCATGTTCATCATCCTGCTGGTGACGGGCACGCTGCTGGCCCGTCAGCGCCTCGAAAATCAGCGGAATGCGGCGCGTGAGAAACAGAACAATCCGCCTCCCGTGCTGCGGGAGCCGGACGATCCGCTTGCGCGCTGGGACTTTCAGGACGGCCCGGTCCTGGAAATGGTGCCCGACCCGACGCCCTTCGCCGACGAACTGTTCGCCAAGGCGCAGGCATCGACAGGCGAGGCGATTTCGAGTCTGTACGCGGCCGTGCCCAACGTCGCGAAGGCGGGCGTTGTCATCGGCGACACGAACCGCACGCTGCGCAGCGTGCAAGAGGACTACCGCGAATACCGTCTCCGCGAGCGGGCGGCCTACGAGCGGTTGACGCAGGATCCTCCGGAGGCCCGCTTGGCCGGACTTGCGTTCCTGACGAAGTATCTGGCGTTCGCGGCGGGAACCGACGATGCGCCCTCCGGCAGGGAACTCCTCGATCTGGCGGATGTCGCGCAGGCTGCGGGATCGACGGACCCGCTGCTCCGCGCCTACATCGCCCGCATTCGTTACCAGTTCCAGAACCGCGATCCTGTGGGGCTCGAGGCGGCTCTGGGGGAAGCGCTGCCGGCCCTGTTGGACTCCGAGTATCCCCGGATCGCATTGGTGAACGTCCGCAGCTGGCTGCACCAGCATGCGCTGAACTCGAATGGGAAGTCCTCACGGTGGCCGGCGCTCGCCATCGCGATCGCCGCCTGGCTGCACCAGGATTCGTCCGATCCCGCCCTGCGTTCCGCGCTGCACGAGCATCTGCGGGAGCTCTGGAACCGCGCCGTGCCGACGGACCGCGGCCTGTTGATCGCGCTGCTGCTGCAGCGTGAAGGCATCGATCCCTGGCTGCTGAGTCTGTACGCCGGCCTGTATGAAGCCGATCTCGACAGCGATCGACGTCACCGGGGCAACACGGGGAACAAGGCCTGGGAGGAGTTCACCGTCAACGAACGCGCCGTCCAGCTGCTGATGCGCGCGTGGCTGCTCGATCCCACTTTGCCGCAACCGGCCACGAGCATGATTCAACTGGCCGCGACCCAGCAGCGGGACACGCGCGCTGCCCGGCGCATCCTGCAGTCGATGCAATCCAATCCGAAGCCCGGCGACTGGTTTCAGGCGGCCATCAACGCCCAGTTCGACGAGGTGCGCGCCTATGAGTCCTATGCCAGCCTGCTGGAATCGGCGGGGCTGGCGGAGGACACGCAGAGGCTGGCCCGGGCGCTCGTCGAAACGGGCCGGTTCGACACGCAGCTCCCGGCGCTCGCGGTGGACCTCCTGCGACGCCGGAAAACGCTGCTCGACAAGGACGATGCGCGGACGACGGCTGAACGATTTCTCGAACTGCGGGAGCTGTTCCGGATGCGGAATCCCGAGGCCTCGCTGCCCAGCGACGGACCGCTCCAGCGGGCGCAGCTCGCGCTGCTGCTGGAGCTGGTCGGACTGACGTCGGAGGCGGTCGCCGAAGCCCAACTGGCCGGTTTGGACGCCCCCTGGGAAGAGGCGGGGACATTCAGCGACTCACGACGCCTGTTGCGGTTGAAGCTCGCCCTGGCAGCGGACATTGGTCCGGATCGCATCGCCGACTTCAGCCGCCGCGTGAACATGAGCCTGGGCGGCGCGCCCGGCGTGGATCTGGATCAGTTGCAGCAGGACGCCGAGGAACTGGAATCACTGACGCGCCCGGACAACGTCTGGGGGCGACGATACCTGACGAACGTCCTCGCGACGATCCGGTTTCAACAGGCGTTGAACGAGGGGAAATGGATCGACCTGCCGCTCAGCGAACCATTCGATGGTTGGGAGATCCTGGTCGCCCAACGACCTCCGCTGCATGGGCCGTCGAGCTGGATGGTTCGCGAATGCACGCTGGGGCAGGGACGTTTGCTGGGGTCGTTCTCTCCGCCGCTGGAGATTGAAGCCCGGCCGCGCGTGCTCAACGCGGATGACGGTCCCTTTCAGGCGGGCTTTCGCTGGGAACAGCCCGTGGCTCATTCCGGGCTCACCGGGCGGCACATCCTCAGCTGGAAGCTGGCCCCAACGCGGCGGAGCAAGGAGCGCCAAGAACCGGCGCACACGCTCTGCGAGCTCAGCGTATCGAAAGGGCAGCAAACTCACGGCTGGAGCAAGTCCCTCGAACAGCAGCCGCAATCGATGACGATTCGCCTGTGGCCGGCGTTCGTCGAGGTCGCGGCCGACACGGTCTGGTTCGAAGCCGAGCACCTCGTCACGGGCGCGCCGGGAGAATTCCTGGCCGTCGACCAGTTTCTGAGATCCCCTCCGGCGCCGGGGGAGGCTGCCGCGAACTGGGAGGCGCCCTTCGAATCGATCCGTATTCGCCGCATGTCGCTGGCGCCCCCTCCGTCAGCGAGGGAACCACTGGACATTCGAGAAGCCTACTGGGAACGACGCCTCCAGGCGGATCGTCGGGACGGCATCGCCCGGCTGAAGCTGGCTGAGGTCCGCCTCAAGCAGCACCGGGTCGAGGACGCGCTCGCGCTGCTGGACGAAGCGGACGCCGATCCGGGGCCGATGGTCGGCTCCAATGGACTGCGCGGGAAGGCGGCTTACCTCCAGCGGCGTTACCAGGACGCCTTGGATCTGCTGCAAAAAGCCGATGCGGACGGAACGGATCCGATGATTTATGCGATTCAGGGGGAGATCCACGCCGCCGCGCCAGGGATTGAACGCAATCTCGAATTCGCGGAGTGGCATTGCCGGATGGCGAACTGCCCCGAGGGGAAGGGGGCCTCCGCGGTCGTGCACGCGGCCAAGGGCGACTTCGCCCGGGCGCGGGAGCTGAACCGGGAGGCCGTTGCCGCCACCGATGGAGCGCAGAGGGCCGAGTACGTTCGCCGCCAGGCCCTGTACGACGCCGACCAGGCCTTCCAGCTTCCGGAGTGACGTTCCATTCAGGTCGCCTTTTGTTGCGCCGCCAGCGCCTGCTGCGTATCGACGCTGAGCGCCGGATCGGCGTCCGTCCCGTAACGCTTGGCCAGTTCGGCGCCCTGCTCCTCCCAAAGTCGTTTCAGCGACGCCGCAATCCCGGGATCGCCGCCGGTGAATTCCTCGATCAGCGCGGCATGCCGCGCGGCCAGCGCCTGGACCTTTGGATCCGCCGGATCGAGCCGGGCCTCCATCGCGGCGCGGAACTCCGCCGTCAATCGTTCCCAGTCTCCGGGAACCTGCGCCATCCGCTCTTCGCCGAGGGCTGCGCCCCGGCGGCTCAAGGCTTCCAACTGCTCCGGCGTGTAGTGCTTTTCGAACATGGTCATGGCCTCGATCGCTGGCAGGAACGACTCCGCGGAGACCGGCTCCGCATTCCGGAACGCCGCCGCCAGCGATTCCAATCGCTGACACAATCGGCGTTCGCATTCGATCCGCTCCCGCACCGCCTTGAGTTGGGCGTCCAGCAGCTCCTGAGCGGAGAACCGGGGGACGTCCAGCCTGTCCCGGATCCGTTCCAGCGGAAGCCCCAACTGCTTGAGCGCCAGCGCCTGTTGAAGCCGGATCACGTCGCGCGCGCCGTACAGGCGATGCCCAGAGGGGCTCCGCTGCGAGGGCGTAACGAGACCGATCGCGTCGTAGTGGTGCAGCGTCCGCACGGTCAGGCCGGTGCGCCGCGCCAGTTCGCCGATCTTCAGCGGTTGAAACTCCATCGCGTCTTCCCTGTCGGAACGTCTGCGGGAGCAGTCGTCGCCGGGGAGACCGCGCCTGACGCGACGTCAGGTTCGCCGGAATTCCGAGATTCTTCCCGGAAAGTCCAGCTGCGATCCGGCCGACTGCCGGAGTTCAGTCTGGAGAATCGGGCGCGGTTCGAGAATCGTCCGGCGCGGCGGGGGCTTGCGGAGTCCGTCGCGGCAGCGGCGACATCAGCGGTTCGTCCTCGGCGTCCGCATCGTCTATTCCGCCGAAACTCGAAGCGTCGCTGAATGCCGCTGGTTCGAGAAGTTCCTCGGTTTCCAGCGCCCGAGGAGCGGCGGGAGTCGGCTCCAGGGGCGCGGTCCGGTCGATCCGCGACGAGGGGCGCACCAGTTCCGGACTATCGACGGGCATGGGGGAGATGAACGGCTCGGGGTCGTGGTGCAGCAGCGGATTGTCGAACGCATGACTTCGCGCCCGCGCCCGGTCCATCGCGTCGATGTAGGCGTCCGCCGACCAGGCCCCCTCCGCGAGGTGAATGTTGTCCTGCTGCAGCAGCCGCTCCTCGCGGAACAGCAGATTGGTGATCGCCTTGTTGTATTCGACGAGGCTTGTGTAATAGGCGTTCTCGGCGTCGGCCCGGCGGCTCTGGGCGCGGAGAAACTCATCGATCAGCAGGTCGCGCTCCAGCCGCCGCGGCTCCAGATACCGCACGTTCTCTTCCGCCGCCAGGTAGCGGTTCAAGTTCGACCGCGCCGCGGCGTACGTCCGGGCCACCTCCTGAAACGCCGCGGCCAGTTCATGCGAGATCTCCTGTTCCTGAACGTGCAGCACCTTGTGGGCCTTGGCCAGTCGGATCTCGAAGTTGCGGACCTGCGCCATCGCCGACCGGAAGCCGATGGGGATGTTCATCTCGACGCCCACTCCGTAGCCCGTCGTGTCGCCGCGGAACAGCGTCGAGTAGAAGTTGTTGAGCTGCTGCGCCGTTCGCTGCGCGTCCTGCTCCGCGCCCAGCAGATTGTCGCCGAACCCGTTCATCCGGTACTCGGCGAGGACGTCGAGCTGCGGAAGCGTCAGGTTCTTCGCGGCCCGCAGCTGCAGGTCGAGGCTCTTGATCAGGAACTTCTGGCGGCGGAGTTCGATGCGCCGCGTGAGCGCGTGGGTGAGGCTCGTCTCCCAGTGCGGGACGAGCTGCGCGGTGATCGGTTCGTCGAGCGGCCGCAGGACCATGCCGTCGTTGACGGGCAGGCCCAGCAGGCGGCGGTACCGGGTTTCGAAGGTGTAGATGTTCGACCGGGCGTTGTCCGCCTGGGCCCGCGTGGCGAACAGTTGATCGCGGGCCTGCGCGGCGGCGGCCCGCGTCCCCGCGCCGGCCTCGAATTCAACGTTCGCCTGCCGCCACGTCGCGGCCGCCGAACTGTAGGCCGTCACCGCGACGTCGTACTGCCGGTAGGCGAGGTACAGGTCCCAGTAGCCGTCCTCGATGTCCTTCACCAGGTTCCGGACGGCCGTTTCGAACTCGGCGATCGACAGATCGTTGTTGATGCGCGCGATCACCACGCCCTGCGACACGCCGGTGATGCCCCCGAAGTTCGGGTTGATCGGCCCCGCCACCCGCGTGAATTCCGCACCCGCGCCGGCCAGCAACGGCTGCCGCACGGCCGCCGTCAGATTCCCCGAATACGTCGAGGGGAACAGCGATGACCCCGTGCTGCTGAAGTTGTAATTCACGTCATGACTGACGACGACCGACCCGCCGGTCGCGAACCGCTTGGTGATGCCCGCGTCAAAGACCGCCGCATCGGTCTGATTCACCGTGGCCCGGTCGCCCGGCGCCGCGATTGGCGAATTCAGGTACTGCTGATTGCTGCGCCAGAACAGCCCCGTGCTGAACCGCGCGTCGAAGTCCGCCAGCGCGGCCTCCACGCCCCGGCCGCCGAACAGCACGCCCGTTTCCTGGATCGCCGGATCGAGATAGGACGGCACGCGCTCCGCGTTCGTGTACAGCCCGTTGTTTGGATTCAGAAACTGCGCGTTCGTGCGGATGATCTCGGAATGCACGAGCCCGATATGGATTGCTTCGCCGAGCGCGATGTCCCGGACCGGCAGGTCCTCCACATCCAGCAGCGTCCGCGGCGCCAGCGTCCCGGCCACCGATGGATCGGTCGGCAGATTGATCGCCGGATAGTCGATCTCCGTCGCGTGCCCGCGGTAATCCAGCGGCTCCGCCGTTCCGACGTACGACACTTCCGCTTTCGGACCGCGGCAGCCGCTCGCCAGAACGGCCACGAGGACCGTCCTTCGCAAACCAGCGATGACCCGCGCACGTCCGATCCGCATCACCACGGAACCTCCCCCGGAACGATCCGTCCGTGGGAGTTATCGTCGGCGCGATCCGATTGAAATGACCGTTTCGCACAATCGGTCCGGACGGACGAACGCGCGTTCCCGGGCGATCCCGTCCATTACTTAAAATCGTCAAGGTCCGCCCAGTTTGACTGACCGGAACGCCGTATTACGCAGGCCCCCCTGCGCTCTCGGGGCGACGCCCCGTCCACGTCTCCTGATCGAGTCGCCCGGTTCCGGGGCAAAGCGCCTCAGCCCGCGGCGCGCGATGGGCGACGTTCCGCGGATTCGCCCCAGGCCCGCGCCGCCGCCGCGATCGTCCCCAACGCATCGCAGCGCGGACGCGCGCCCCCCGTCCAGAACCGACCCATGCCGTCCGCGCCCAGCACGGCCTGCTCGGCGCGCATCGCCCGCACCAGGCTCTCCTGCGTCGGAGGACAGAACCACAAACGGCTCCGCCCGACGTCCAGCTCCAGCCACATCGCCGGCTCATAGACGACGACCGTCGCCCGCCGCTCCCGCGCTTCCGGACCCAGCGACTCCAGCCACCGCCGGCCGACGTCGCGGCTCGTCAACAGCCCGTCCCGACGATCGACCACCCACGCCTGCCGCCCGTCCGGACCGACGATGACGCCCCCTGACCACCGGTTGCGGACGATCGCATCCAGCAACCGCCGGACCGCCGCGGGCGAGGGCTCGTCGGACTGCGTCAGGCGCGGCCCCGGCATCTGTTCCAGCCGCAGCCCCGTCCCGGGAGCGATCCGCTCCCAGCACCGGACCATCGGCGTCGACAGGCCGATGACGCCAACCGTCATCTCGGCCAGCCCCGCGCACTCGGTCGACAGGAGTTCGCAATATGCGTCGGTCGCGTCAAACGTCTCCATGGCGGGGGCTGTTCGGACGGCCCGGCCCGACCCCTGCGACATCCGCGCTGCGACGCGGTCGAGTTCCCCCCCGGTCGACCACGGGATGCCCGTCCCGTCGACGATCGAGAACCCCGATCCGGCCGGCGACCCGCCGCTTTCGACATACGCTCCCGCGCGCCCCGCCAGCGACTCCAGCGCCAGTTCGAATGCCGGTCGCCCCGAGGCGCCGATCGAGATCACCCGGCAGCCCGCACGGGAGAAGGTTCGCGCCACGTCGCCCGCCAGACGCTGCGACGGCAGCTCGCCGTCATGCCCCAGCACGACGCGCGGCGGCGACGGCGCGCGAGCGGACGCTCCCTCCCACGCGCTCGCCGGCAACTCCCAGGGGCATTCGGACGTCAGCACCGCGGCCACGGCCGTCGCGGCGGCCAGCAGGTCTCGCCGGCCTGATGCGTTCCGCTCGCTGCGCCAGACCCGGTCGGTCTCGAACAGCGGCTGCGGGGCGCCCATCGACAAGGCCGGAGGCCGCTCGACCGGCAGCGTCCCCTGTTCGGAGAAGTGCCGGCAATGATCGCAGGGGGCGTATCCCGCGGCGAGTCGCGCCAGGTGCACCGCCCGGGAGATCGGGTAGGACTCGCCGGGACACTGATAGCTCTGCCGCATGCTGGGAGTCCGTTCCGCCCCGGCCGACGCCTGGTCCGCGCTCCGCGCGGCGGGCCTTCAGTCGTTCAAGGCCCTCGTTTCGCGGAGAGATATACCAGCGATTGGCTCATGGCCTCAAGAAGGAGTTGCCGCGCTGGCGGCGCGCGGGGGGCGGGGCGAGACGGTCACAGGAAAAACGCCGCCGTTGCGAACGTCACCATCAGCAGCCCCACCGCCAGTTTGCCGACCGTGCCCCACACGCGGCCCGTCGCTGCCGCGCGGCTGATCGCCAGCCGGGCCGCGATGGTATGTCCGAATCGCCCTTCGCCGATCCACGCCCCGCCGAACGCTCCCGCCGCCGCGCCGACCACCGCGGCGATCATCGGACCCACCACAGGAATCGGAATGCCCATGAACGCGCCCACCAGGCTCCCCGCGATCGCGCCCATCATCGCGAACACCGCCCCCCGGCGCGAGCCCCCCGCCTTGCGCGTCGAAGCCGCCGAAGCCGCCGTCTCCAGCACCTCGCCGAGGACCGCCAGGCCGGCCAGCACGCCCACGCTGCCCCATGACAGGCCCAGCATCCCCTGGCTGGGGAAGAAGTGGCAGGCCAGCGCCGTCAGCGCCACGATGACCCACGTCCCCGGCATGCCGAACCAGCTCGCCACCCAGGCCAGCGTGTTGGCGAACGCCAGTCCGACGCCGGCCAGCACGTAGATGGCGCTTTCGGTCATCGGTCGCAACCGGGGAAGGCGTTGGGGGAGGGGCGTCGCGAATTGCGGCGCTGCCCATTGTTGCGCCGCGTCGCCGCCGGGTCATCGCCGAATCTTCAATTTCCGTGCGCCGGGAACCCGCCGGCGACTTTGCCGGCCCTGTCGGTTCTGACGCTGTCGATGCGGCCGGAACTGCGGGAACTGTCAATTCAGACGCTACGTTGAGACGTTCGCATTTGCGTCGGGCGAAATGTGCCGCAATCGGGCAAACCCTCCACGCACGTTCTGCCGAATCCCTTGGCAGGCACAGGAGTCGCCAGGCCGGACGCGGCCGGAACCTCAGGATGAGGTCGCCGGCACGCGCGCTCCAGCGGTCGGCGCATCGCCAACGGGATGTCCCATGACGTCCCGGCTCTCACGGATGGGACGGATTGCGACGGCGGGTCGTCGCGATTGTGGTTCGACCAGGAGATGCCGCGATGTCAACTCGGATGACTTTTCTGGCCGTCGTTGTTTCGGCCGCCTCTGTCTTCGGATGCGCCGGTTCCCGGGGCTACACCCTCCGGGCGTCCCGCACGCGCTCCAACCCCACGATCATCACGGCTCCGGCGATGCCGACAGCCCCCCGGTCGCAGATCGCGCCGGAAGTCGCGCCGCCGACCCAGCCCGGTCCCTCGCACGCCCCCGGCGCGCCGACCCCCGCCCCCACGCCCGAACCGACGCAGGCCCGCGCCCCGCGGCCCATGCCGGTTCAACAGCCGGTTCCGGTCCCGACGACGGCCGCGTCCGCGGACATTGAGGACCTCGACGAACTGTTTCCCCCGATGCCGCCGTCCGACCTCGACCGCGGGTTCGAGTTCGATTTCGAACACGAAGCGGCGCGCCCCTCGCCGATGCCGAACACGATTCGCTCGAACCCGACCAGTCGGACGACCGAGCGGCCGCGCCGGGCGGAGCCGAAGTCCGCCGCCGAGGAACTCGGCGATGGCCCGATCGCGAAGACCTGCCCCCGCCCCGCGCCCCAGCGACGCATCGCCGCCGCGACCGGAACCGGGTCTCTCGTGATGCGGGAAACGCTTGCAGCAGCCGACATCGCCGAATTGTGCGCGCTGCTCCCCGGGCACTCGGCCCGCGTGCGCTGATCGACCGCCTGCCGGGGACGGGCGCCGTGCCGTCAGACGGCCCGCCCCTGATGCCAGAGCGAACGCCTCACCGGGCCGGCCGCTGCTCCAGCAGCCACCCCAGCAGATCGTTCAGCTCGTCGACCGGAATCTGCTCGCCGAAGTTCGCCGGCATCAGCGACAACTGCGACAACCGGCTGTCCTCGACGTCGGCCGCCACGATCCGGAACTCCTTGCCTTCCTGATCGGCCAGCACGATGTCGCCCCCCTCCTCGCGGCGTTTCAGGCCCGTCACCACCAGCCCGTCCGACATCGCAAATGTCGTCGAACGGAAGGCGGCGTCAACGTTGCGGTTCGGGTCGAGCACGTCCTCGAGCAGCCGCTCCAGTCCGCGAATTCCGATGCCATCAAGCTGCGGGCCGATCTTGTGTCCCTCGGCGCCCACCTGATGGCAGGCGGCGCAGCGCTTCACGAACGCCTGCCGGCCGCGCTCAACGTCCGCGTGCTCCGCGTCGAAGCCGTCCCGCCGGGCGGCGATTAACGCCTGAATCTGCTCGTCCTGCGGGGCCAGCGAACTCGTCAATTCCTCAATGCGGGCGTCGAGTTCCGGACGCTGGTGCGCCTTCAGCCGCAGCGCCACCGCCGGCTGCTGCAGAATCCTCGGAGCGATCCGCCCCTCTTCGGCCAGCATCGCCAGCACTTCCGCTCCCGCCAGGTCCGACGCCAGCGTCTCGGCCATCCGCAGTTGCGACTGTGACGTCGCCAGCGACACGAGCTCGCGCAACGCGGCGTTCAGCGGTTCGGGCTCGCGTTCGACGACCGCTGTCAGAATTCGTTCGCGAAGCTCCGGGGAGACCGATGGATCGGCCGCCGCCGGCAGCACGGCCGACGATCGCGCGTCCGGTTGGAGGGACAGCATCGCCAGCGCCGCTTTTGCGCGGGACGAACCGGCCTCCGTATCGAGCGCCCGCGCCTTGAGCGCCGGCAACAGCCCTGTCAGCCGCAGCTCCCGAACCAGCGCGATCGACAGCGCTCCCGGGCTGGCCTGCGAGGGATTCAGCTCCGGCAGCGAAAACCGGCCCACGGCCAGCCACGCGTAAGCGCCGGCTTCGTCTGCGTCCTGAATCTCCAGAACGGCCTGCCTGCCGGCGCTGTCCGCCAGGTCCCACTCGACGAGCTGGGCCGTATCATTCCGGGGCGGCGCGGCCTGCCGCAGCACGCGCCCGGTTTCGACGTCCACCAGCCGCACAAGGTTCTTCCGCGACGGCGGGTTCTCCGGGAAGCCGTCATGCCCGGCCATCCAGAACGTCAGCCGCGGCGGAAGTGTGAACGGCTGCGAACTCAGAATGCCCGTCCGCTGTTCTCCGCGGGGCAGCGTGCTGAAGAATTCTGATCCCGCGTCGCCATCCTGCGACGACCGCGGCTGCACCGCGAACGGATCGTCTTCGACGGCCCGACCCGGCAACGGCCGATACCCCCAGCCGGTCAATCGGCGTTCCTCATCCAGCAGCGACAGCGCCAACCACTCGCCCCAGACAGTGAGCTCCGGCAGCGGTTGGCGCCGGGACGTCTGCCGCCCCTCGGCGATCGCCCGCAAGGCCCCCACGTGCGCTGCGTAGTTCTCCCCCATCCGATCCCGCAGCTCCGTCGCCAACCGAGAACAGGACGCGTCGTCGCCGTAACGCGCCGACTGGCGCAGCCAGCTCTCCCATTCTCCCGCCGGCACATTCTCGCCGAGAGCGCCCTGCGCATAGTCCTGCAGCCAGTCGACGAGCGGTTGCGGCGCCGGATGCACGCCCAGCGCGATGCTTGCCAGGCGGCGCTGCATCTCGCTGTCTGCGCTCGCCAGCGCTTCCGCGACGTCCGACTGCAGCGCCAGATGGTTGCGAATGCACATTCGCAGCGCATGCACGAACTGGACATCCCGGGGGTCCGCTTCAGCCAGCGCCGCCAGCAGCGGGGACAACTGGTCGTCGCGCGGCTGCAGGGCCAGCGCCTGCGCCGCCGACCGACGAACGCGCCCGTGCTCATCTCGCAGCAGCTTCCGCAGAATCTCCCGTCCCCCTTCGGAGGTCGGCGCCTGGTCCCCCAGTATCCGCGCGACATGATTGCGAACCAGCGGCGAGGCATCCCCCGACAGCCGCTCCAGCAGCGGGATCGTGTCCCGCTGTGCCGACCGCGCCACGCGATCAAACACCCAGACCGCGTGCGCCCGCAGCCGTTCATCCCCCGGGGAATCCGCCGACAGCGCCGGCTCCAGCCTCCGCAACACCGATTCGACCCCCTCCGCATTGATCGCTCCCGAACCCGCGTCGGGAATCGCGCGATCCGCCAGCAGGTTCATCGCCAGCACCCGGATCGCGAAGTTCGGATCGCCCAGCCGGGCCACGAGCTGCGCGTTCGATTCGACGGCCAGATTCGGCGGCAGGTTGGCCGCGGCGCCCGTGTCGGCCCCTTCGCCGCGATACACGATCCGCCAGATCCGGCCCCGGGTCCGATCGCGCAGCGGATGCTGCAGCGGCGCCTCATAGTGGCCGATGATCGAGTTGTAGAAGTCCGCGACATATAGCGCGCCGTCCGGCCCCAGCTTGACGTCCACCGGCCGGAACCAGCCGTCGTCGCAGGTGATGAATTCCGGCTGCGTTGCGACCTGCGGGCTGGAGCCCGTCCATTCCAGCCGGTCGCGATGCACCTGGCCATTCACGGGGTTGCAGATATACAGACAGTCGCGGTACTCGGCGGGGTACTGCGGCGCGTCATAACTGGCAATTCCGCAGATGCCCGTGGAGCCGTGGATGTGGTCGATCATGTTCGGGCCGAAGCCCATCCCGTCGTGCGGCTTGCCGAAGCTCTCGTAGTAGGCGCCGCGGAGCAGCAGCGTCACGGGCATCGAGTGGCAGTCCGCGTTGTACAAGTCGCCCCAGGCGTCGAACGTCATCCCGAAGGGATTCACCTGCCCCCAGGTGATCTGCTCGATCGCGGAGCCGTCCGGCTGGAATCGAAACGTATTGCCCGAGTTCATTTCCAGCAGGCCGCCGTCCGGCCGCCGGATGCGCGTCGTGTTGCGAAATCCATGGCAGGCATAGATCCAGCCGTCGAAGCCGCGATTCAGCGAGCTGCACATCCCGTGCGTATCGACGTTTCCGAACCCGGTGAACAGCACCCGCGTCAGCGCCGGCGAGCCGCTGTTCGTCGGGTCGCGGTACAGCGACACCTGGGGAATGCTGTAGGAGATGACGTCCAGGCCGCCCGTGCCGGTCACCCGCGGGAACAGCCCGATGGGAATGTTCAGCCCGTCGACGAAGTGATGTATCCGCACCGCGCGGCCGTCCGCGCCGATGCCCTCAATCACCGACACGCGGTCCCGCGGATCGTGGTCGGTGATCATATCCTGCGCAAGGTCCCGGGGCTGCACGCCTTCGCCGCGTGCCGGGAACGGATACTCGACCGAGTGCGAAACCCACAGCCGGCCGTAGGCGTCGAAGTTGAGGTTCATCGGCTGCCCGATATCGGGCTCGGCGGCGACGAGCTGGATCTCAAATCCCGGCGGCAGGCGAAACTGCTGACGTTGTTGCTGGGGCTCGAGGGCCTCCGTTTCCACGACGATCGGCGCGGCCGCCAGGGGCTGAACGAACCCCGGAGCGGTCAGCGCCCCCAGGGCCAGCAGGACGGGGCGCAAACCGGGGATCGGCGAGAGGGTGCGAATCATTTCGGTGCAAGCCGGCGGGCGGCGGGTTCGAGGCGGGATCGTAAGGCAGGTTCAGGCGACCCGGGAGCCGCGCCCCCGGGCGGGTGCGAGGGCGCCGGGCGGGCAACGTCACTCCGCATCGCGCGACGGCCGCTCCAGACCGTAACGCTTCAGCCGCCGATCAAGCGTCGTCCGCTCGATCCCCAGCAGCTTCGCGGCATTCGACTTGTTCCAGCGGCAATGGTCCAGCGCCGCCTGCAGGTACAACCGATCGACGTCGTCAAGCGTCGCCCCCTGCAGGGCCAGTTGTCGCCAGTGATCCACGGCCGTCGCGGCGGTGATCGGCTGGCCGATCGTCGGGTCGATCATGAGTTCAACAATCGTGTCCTCGGCGTTGGCCGCGGCAGCCGGCGCGACGCCCGCCGCCGCGGGCGCGGCGAGCGGCACGAGGTCGATCCGGCTGAGCGTGATGTCCGCGGGAGTCAGAATCTCGTGATCGCTGAGAATCACGGCCCGTTCGATGACGTTCCGCAGCTCCCGGACATTGCCGGGCCAGGAATGCCGGCGGAGCAGTTCCATCGCCTCGCGGTTCAGACCCGTGACGCGCACCCGCGACTTCCGCGCGAAGCGCTCGATGAAGTGCTGCGTCAACGCGACGATATCGTCTGGATGCTCGCGCAGCGGCGGCACGAAGATTTCGATGACCTGCAGCCGGAAGAACAGGTCCTGCCGGAACTGGTTGGCGCGGACGGCCGCCTCGAGGTCGCGGTTGGTCGCCGTCACGACCCGCACGTCGACCACGATCTGCTTGCCGCCGCCCACGCGTTCAAACGCGTTCCCCTCCAGCACCCGCAGAAACTTGGCCTGGATGTCGGGGCTCATTTCGCCCACCTCGTCCAGGAACAGCGTCCCGTGATTGGCCTGTTCGAACTTGCCCGCCTTCTGCCCCGCTGCGCCTGTGAAGGCCCCCTTCTCGTGGCCGAACAGCTCGCTCTCCAGAAGGCTCTCCGTCAGCGCCGCGCAGTTGACGCACACGAACGGACCGTCCTTCCGCAGACTGTTGAAATGCACCGCCCGGGCGACCAGTTCCTTCCCCACGCCGCTTTCCCCGCGGATCAGCACTGTCGCATCCGTCGGCGCGATCCGGGCGATCGAACGCCGCACCCGGTCCAGCACCGGGCTGCGGCCGACCAGTTCCGTCTCCACCTCCAGCTGGTCCCGGAGATCCTGGAACTGCCCCTCGATCCGCGACAGCCCTACCGCCAGTTGTTCCCGCTCCCGCACCGCCTGCAGCACGCTGGCCATCTGGTCGGCTACTGCCAGCGTGAACTCCAGGCCGTTGGCGTCGAACGCCTGCTGGCTGCTCCGCGTGTACAGATGGATCATCCCCTGAATCACGGCGCCGTCGCGGATCGGCGCGCAGATCGCGCTCTGCACCGCCAGCTCCGTGATGCTCTCACGCATCATCAGCGACGCATGTTCCGTCAAGTCATGCGCCAGCAGCGCCTCGTGTTCGTGCAGCACGATGTTCGACAGGTACTTCGAGAATCCCCGCGTCACGCCGTCCGGCGCGCCGCGGACCGCGACCAGCCGCAGTTCGCTGGCGTCGCTGCCCCCCGACGAGGTCGGAAACAGCAGGATGCCCCCCAGCTCGGCGCCCGTCCCGCGGATCAGCCCTTCGAGAACGCAGTCCGCCAGCTCCGCCACGTCGGCCGCCGCGTTCATCTGCCGCGCGAGCTGAAACAGGGCCGCCGCGTCATGCCGGCCGCCGCTCGTCGGAATCCGGTCGTATTGCGTTCCCCCCTTGCGCTCAATGATCTCGTACGCGCCCCCCGCGGACTCTTTCGACTTGGCCGCCTGGTCCGGATGCGCGTCGGTGAACACGACGTCGCACGCGCCCAGCGTGATCGTCTGCCCCAGCTCCAGCTCCCAGTCGCCGCTGATCCGGCGTCCGGAAATGACGACTCCGTTGCGGCTGTCGAGATCGCGGACAAACCACCGCTGATCGCGCCCGTAAACCTCGCAATGCTGACGGCTGCACTTCGGATCGGGGATGACGATCCGGTTTCCCGGGCTGCGACCGATCGTCAGACGCGTGCCGGGGATGAGGTCCACGACTTCGAGCCGTGCCGCCCCGCGCTGGACGACGAGATAGTGCGTCGTCGGGGCGAGCGTTTCGACGCGGGTCAGTTCATTCGATTCCATAGACCATCGAGATTACCGGGTCGCGCGACGGCTTCAAAGGGGGACGATGACCTAACCAGCGACCAGCCCGCCGGTTGCGGCCGCCGTGTGCGGGGGCATGCGGCGCCCCGGCGGGCGAAACCGCTCTTTCCCCGGGGGCTTTGGTCGCGATAGATTCCGCTGCGATCGAAGGATTCGACCGAGGCCGCCGCATTCGGCCTCGCTTTTCCAGTCAAGGACGGCGCCATGCGACGCTGCGGTTCTGTGTTCCTCGCCCTGACTGTGCTCGCCGCGTCGGCGCTCCCTGCCGCCGAGCCGGCCGCGCCCTCCCCGAGGGCGGCCGACCATCTGGACCGCTGGGCCGCGGCCTCGCAGGCGGCCATGCCGGTCGAATTCGAGCAATACCAGGACCGCTACGGCGAGCAGTATCCCGAACCTGTCCTGAGGTTCGCGGCCGCGCTTCTCGGACCGGTCGACGCGGACGCGCTGCGGCAGGCCTACCGCTGGACCGTCGCCGAGCAGTCCGATTTCGAAATCCGGCTCCGGGCGACGCCCCGCCGGCTGGAACGTCCCGCGGTCACCGTCAACCTTGCCGCCTCTTCGGCGGACGCCGGAGCCGTGCTCCTCGCCGGCGCGGCCATCCGCGGCGACGTCGCCGATCAGAACTGGTCGTTCGACGTGGTCCTCGACCGCCGGTTCATCGCGCCCCGCCTGATCCTGTGGCGCAGCGGGCCGGACGAGGCCGACCCCGACCGCGAAGGCATCGAGCTCCTGTCCAACGATGAGCAGTTCTTCCCGCTCGACCGCCGCGGGGGGAACGGCGATCTGTTCGCCGAACCCGCCGGCGACATCCAGCTGGCCGCCGCGATCATCCTCGCTGACGGCCAGAACGCAGGCGCCGTCGATCCGACCCTGCTGGAACTGCTGTCCCAATGGGAACGCGCCGCTGGCGACCTGCAGTCGCTGGAGCTGAAGTTCAAACGCTTCGATTACGACAACATCTTCGAGGTCGAGACGCGCGGCGTGGGTCGGTTTGTCTACGTCGCTCCGGGAGTGGGGCTGTACGAGCTGCGTCCCGCCTCCGTCGTCGATCGCGCCGATGGCCGCACCAGCCCCAAGGGAGCCCGCTTCGCGGTCAGCGCCGCCAAACCGCAGCTCTACTGGTGGAATGGCGAGACCGTGACGATCGTCGACGACCGCGAAAAGACCTACGACGAACTCCGGCTTCCGAAGCGGAACGCGCAGGAGGCGCAGGCCGTCGGCTCGTGGGACGTCATCTGGCAGGTCCTCGCCGGACCCCAGAAGGCGCTGCCCGCCGTCGTCGACATCCGCGCCGAACAGGTCATCAGCCGGTTCCAGTGGACGCTCGTGGAAGGCACTGAATCGCGAATCATGCTCGAAGGCCGCCCCAAGTCGGCCGCCGATCGCCGGCATCTGTCGCGGATCGACGTCATCCTCGAGCCGAAGACGTTTCGCACGACCGCGACGCGGATGATCGACTCCGCCGCATCTCGCGAAACCGTCCACGTGTTCGAGTACGTGCGAGTGAACGACGCCGCGTTGAACGACATGAATGCCTGGAAGCCGGACCTGTCGGGCCTGGCGCCCGTGGGACCGCCGCCGATGGCGCCGCCGGCCGATCCGCTGCCCACGGTCCCGCCCCTGCAGGACTGATCCTCCCCGGGGCCGATGGCGCGGGGCGCCGTTGTCCCGCGGATGCGGCGTTCGCTGACTTCCGCCCGCCGGGCGGCTCCCGCCCGGCGTTACGTCTCGTCCGCGTACTGGATCAGACTGAGCACGTCGTAGCCCGCGAGCTTCCGGCGGCCCGGCAGAAACGTCAGTTCCACGACGAACGCGCAGCCCACGACGTGCGCGCCGCACTGCTCCGCCAGCCGCGCGCAGGCCTGCATCGTCCCGCCGGTCGCCAGCAGGTCGTCCACCAGCAGCACTCGATCCCCCGCCTTCACCGCGTCGGTGTGCATCTCCAGCGCATCTGTCCCGTATTCGAGCTCGTACTCGAACGCGTGCCGGTCGAATGGCAACTTCCCGGGCTTGCGGACCGGCACGAACGCGGCGTTGAGTTCGAGCGCCAGCGGCGCGGCGAAAATGAAACCCCGCGCCTCCGCCGCGGCCACGCTCGTCACCCCCTCGTCGCGATAGTGATCCGCCATCCGGCGAATCGTCTCCCGGAATGCAGCCGGGTTTCCGAGCAAAGGCGTGATGTCCCGGAACATGATCCCGGGTTTGGGGAAATCGGGGATGTTGCGGATGCAGGCCTTCAGGTCCAGGGGGGCGGTCATGGATGCGTCAGGGGGCCTGGGGCGGGTCGGAGGGGAATGGGGAGGGCGGCGTGCGCGAGGCGGCGCCGCCGGACGTCGCGGAGGGTAGGTCAGACTCCGGCAGGCTGGCCAGAGCGCGCCGCGCCTGCTCCACCGACGCCTGCGCGTCGGGATCGTCTCCGTACAGCAGCACGATGCTTTCCGCGAGCTGTCGCGCCTCCTGATTCCGCGCCTCGGACAGCAGCGTCTCCAACTGACGGACCGCGTCCGGCAGCACCGACGCCATGCCCCCCAGAGCCCGCTCGTCCGCGTCCACCGTGGTTCGCAGTTCATCGATCAGCGGAACGAGCTGATCCGCATCCGGGCCGGCCGAAGCGATCGTCCGCAGCGCGAGCAGCGTTTCCCGGGCCTGCGACAATTCGCCCCGCCGACGCTGCTCCCAGGCCCGTCGCAAGAACTTCTCGACCTCCGACCGCGGCGGCGGATCGGTCCGCAGCGTCCGCGCTCCCAGGAAGTCCCGCTTCAAATCCTGCAACGAGATCCGATTGAGATGCGGCGACACCCGCGGCTCCCACGTCGCCCGATCCCGCTCCAGCAGCGGCTGGAACACCGACCGCCGCGCCTCGTCCCAGGCCGGACCGGGGGGACGGCTCATCAGCTCCTCGCCCCGCGCGAACAACGCTTCCGGATCCACCTGCCGCGTCCGATGCCACCACACGCCTCCCAGCAGCACCGCCAGCAACAGCAGCAGCAGGACCCACGTGTTGTCCAGCGCCCGCTCCACAGGCGTCATCGAACTCTTCGGTTCCAACTGCGACCGCAGCAGGTCCCGCATCAACGTTCCGCCGATCTGCGCCGCCACGCGCGGATCCGCTTCCGCCGACTGCGTCTCGTCGTTCTCGCCGACGTTGTCGAACTCGAACGTCCCCGAGCCCGATGTCCCGGAGCCCGCCCCCGAGCCTGAGCCCGCCGCGCCCCCGCCTCCCCCCTGCGCCAACTCCAGCTTCTTCGGGATCTCCTGCAGCCGGAGCTGCAGCACATACGCGTCCGGGTAGCGGTCCTCCGGCTTCTTCTGCAGGCAGTTGCAGACGATCTCATCCAGCCAGTGCGGGATCTCCGGCACGACTCGCCGCGGAGCGTCGAACTGGCCGAACTTGTGTTTCTGCGCGATGTCCAGCGCCGACTTGCCCGTGAAGGGGGGCCGGCCCGTCAGCATCACGTACATCACCGCGCCCAGCGCGTAGACGTCGCTCTGCTTTGTCGCCCGCTTGCCCTGCGCCTGCTCGGGCGACATGTACTCCACGGTCCCGATCACGCCGCCGGTCGCCGTCAGCTTGCCGCTGGCAAACACCTGCGCCACCCCGAAATCCGTCAGCTTGACGACGCCGTCCTTCCCCAGCAGCAGGTTGGACGGCTTCAGGTCGCGATGAATGATGCCCGCGTTGTGCGCCGCCTTCAGGGCCTTGCAGATCTGCACCGAGATGTCGATCACCTCGCGCCACGGCAGCCGTTTTTCGCGCACCAGCCGGTCTGTCAACGTCTCGCCGTCGACGTACTCCATCGCGTAGAACCAGGTGCCGCGATCCTCGCCGCCCTCGAACACCTCGACGATGTTCGCGCCGCGGACGCTCTGCATCGCCTCCATCTCGCGATGGAACCGCGCCACGAATCCCGGCTCGCGGGCCATCGCCGCCGGAAGCACCTTGATCGCCGCCTGCCGGCCCGATTCGTCTTCGGTCCCCAGGTACACCGTCCCCATGCCGCCCGCGCCCAGTTCCCGTTCGATCCGATAGCGACCGACGCGTTCAGGCTGCATGGCGATGTGCGGCTCTACGGACTGGGGACGCCCCGCGCGGCGGCGGTGTCGCTGAAGTCTCCCATGCCCATCGGCCGGTTACCAGAGACGCCCCAGCAGCTCCCGCAGCCCCGCGTCGTCGATCTCCCTGGGATTGCCGCTGAGGCTGTTCCCCCGGGAGGCCGGCGCCAGGGCGTCCAACTGGCCCTCCCGGACGCCCAGGTCCCGCAACCGTTGAGGCACGCCGACCCGTTGCGACAACTCCTCAATGACGCCAATTGCGGCGTCCGCGCTCTCAGCGTCGGAGGCGAAGCCCTGTCCGGTGAATAGCGCGCCCAGTTCGGCGAATTCCCGGAGACGGACGTCGCGGTTGAAGCGCATCGCCGTCGGCAACAGCGCCGCGCACGCCAGCCCATGCGGAACCTGGCAGTGGACCCCCAGCGCGGCCGCCACGCCATGCGCAAGACCCAGTCCCGAGTTCGCCAGTGCCACGCCGGACAGCCACGCCGCATACGCCATCCCTTCCCGGGCTCCCCGGTCTGTCGGCCGCTCCACCGCCGCCGGCAGAGCCGGAATCGCCAGCCGCAGCCCTTCCCGGCACAGCGCCCGCGTGAAGGGCGTCGCCTTCTTCGTCACATAACTTTCAATGAGCTGCGTGATCGCGTCCATCCCCGAATGGGCCGTCACCGACGCCGGGTTCGAGACCGTCAACTCCGGGTCGATCAGGACGGCCGCAGGGACCAGCCGCTCATCCCGCAGACTCTTTTTGAACGGCGGATCGCTGCACGAAATCACCGCGTTCTTGGTCGCCTCGGCTCCCGTCCCGGACGTCGTCGGCATGGCCAGCAGCGGCAATGGCCGCTCGATGAGCTGCAAACCCCGCCCGACCCCCTCCAGATAATCCCGCACGCTCGTGCCGGACTCCTGCGGCGCCAGCCCGCTGACCGCCTTGGCCAGGTCGATCGCCGCCCCGCCCCCCAGTCCCAGTACGAAGTCCCCCGGCTGCAGATCGCCGCGAACCTCGGCCACCGCGGCGTCGACGTCCTCGACCTCCGGCTCCCGGGACAACACCGGCAGGCGTCGGACGCCGATTCCCGTCTCCTCCAGAGTCCGGCAGAGTTCCCCCGTTGCACCGCTCGCCTCCAAAGTCCGCGACCCCGCCACCAGCCACGCCCGAGTACCCAGCGAGCGGGCCAGCCCCCCCGCCTCGACCCGCCGACCCCAGCCAAAGATCAACTTTTCAGGAAGTCGAAGATCGAAGTTCATGCGCGATGTGGGGCGGCAGGTCTGAATCGGGAATGCGGCTAGCGGCGCCATGTGGAGCGACACTCCCGCAGGCCCATGATGGCGACTCCAGCGCCGTGTTCGGAAGCCTGCCGCAAGCCCCCGAGGAACACGCGCAACGTGTCACCCGGGGTTGCCGCCCGCCGGGCCGCGCTGCACAATCGCGCCGCGGATCGGTATGGCTGCCACTGCGGCATTCGCTTCCAATTCATCAATTCGCGGGACGGCGACGGCATGAGCGTGCGGATCGGCATCATTGGCATCGGCTTCATGGGCATGACTCACTTCGAGGGCGCGCGGCAGCTCAACGGCGGCCACGTCGGGGCCATCGCCACCCGCGACCCCCGCAAGCTGGCCGGAGACTGGTCGGGCATCCAGGGGAACTTCGGACCCCGCGGCAGTTCGCAAACCGATCTGACCGGCGTCGCCGGATATCGCGACTACCACGACCTGCTCGCCGATTCCGAAATCGACCTCGTCGACGTCTGCCTGCCGACGGACCAGCACGAACGCGTCGTGCTCGAAGCGCTCGATGCCGGCAAGCATGTCCTCGTCGAGAAGCCAATCGCGATCGACGTCGACGCCGGCCAGCGGATGGTCGACGCCGCCACCCGCGCGGGCCGGCTGCTGATGGTGGGGCAGGTGCTGCCGTTTTTCCCCGAATTCAAGTGGGCCGCCGACGTCATCCGCACCGGGATGTATGGCCGCCTGCTGGCCGCCTCATTCCGTCGGATCATCGCGCCCCCGGTCTGGTCCAGCGACATGTCCGACTTCCGCAAGCTGGGCGGCTGGGGCATCGACCTGCACATCCACGACAACCATTATATCGGCCTCGTCTGCGGCGTTCCGAAGGCGGTGTTCTCGCGGGGCATTCTGAAAGACGGCCTCGTCAATCATGTCTGCACGCAGTACCTGTATGACGACGACGAGCGGACGGTGAGCTGCATCAGCGGGGGAATCGCCGCGGCCGCGCTGAAGTTCGCGCACGGCTTCTCGCTGCTGTTCGAGAACGCGAGCGTCGAATTCGACGCCGGAACGTACGGGGACGACTGGGTCGTGAACCGTCCGCTGACCGTGCTGGGCGCGGACGGCAGCGTGACGAACCCGAATCCCGGCGGCGGCGGGGAATGGTGTTCGGCGTTCACGGATGAGCTGCAGGCGGCCATCAACGCCGTCGAGACGGGCGACATCGCCCCAGCCATCTCCGGCCAACTTGCGCTGGATGCGCTGAAGCTCTGCTGCGCCGAAGCGGAGAGCATCCGCACCCGTCAGCCGGTGGCAATCGGCTGACGGGCCATGACCGATCCCGGACGTCCGACCGCGTCCGCCGCTGCGCTCCGGGACGTGCCACCCAACAAATTGTGGAAATACTGGGCCGTGCTGTCTGCGGCGGATCCGGTCCGGATCGACGGGCTCCCATCCGGGCCGCGATCTGGAATTTCCAATCCCGCCGAATACGATTCAGCTCCCGACGCGTTCCGGGACGGAGCAGGGGAACGCGACTCCGAGACACGAAAGGCACTGGAAAACATGCGACTCTTCTCTGCAGCAGGCTGGCTGGCGACGGCGCTGGTTGCCGCCGGCTGCAACAGCAATTCGGGCGACTACAAGCCGCTGTCCGACAAGGATGCCCGCGAGACCCCGCCGGTCACCGGACATCACCACCATCACGAACACGGCCCACACGGCGGGCACATCATCGAACTCGGCGACCATCACGGCGAGGTCGTGCTTGAATCCGACCGCAAGCTGACCCTGTACGTCCTCGATGGCGACGCGAAGAAGACCGTTGCGGTCGCGGACGCCTCGGCCGTCGCCAACCTGAAACTCGGCGAGGAGACGTCCAGCGTGACGCTCGTCTCCCTGCCGCTGACGGGCGAAGCCGACGGCGCGTCATCCCGTTTCCAGTCGGAGCAGCCGCTGCCCGATTCCATCAAGGACCTCGAGGACGTCCACGGCTCGGTCACGCTGACGATCGCCGGCGCGGCTCAGACCGGCGAGATTGAGCACGATCACGACCACGATCACTGATCCGCCCCGATGCCCGTCCGGGAAATGCTCCGGATGGGGCGCACGGAGAGGATCGGCCCTGAAAGCCCGGGCCGAAAAGCATAGTGAAGCCCGGAGGCGAGCGCGTCTCCGGGCTTCGTTGCGTCGAGGGCACGCACGGGCGCGCCGCTCTCAGCATTCCGCGCCCTCAGCAGTCGCTGAGTTCCCGCCCCGCTGACTGCAGCACCTGCACAACATGCGCCACGGCGGGCAGCACCGCCTGCACGTCCTCCGCGACATGCCGCAGGTGCTCTTCCTCGAACCGGCGGCTCTGCTCGTCCCGCCACGCATCGGACACGCGGCCCCAGGTCGTCTCCAGCCGTTCCAGCGAATCCTGCAGTTTTCCCGCGCCTGCCTGAAGGTTGCCGATCTGCATGGCTGCCTCCCGTCTGCTGGTGGACAACCTTCAGTTTACCAGCCCGCGCGCCGCGCGGCACGAAATTCCGCCCGCATTCCGCGCCGCGGTATCTTCGAGACTTCACATCGCCGACGGGGCCGACCTCCCCAGCGCAACAGCTCACTCCCGCTTCAACAGGAACTTGAGCAGCTCAATGACCTCGATCTCCGACAGGTTGTCCAGCAGGCCCGTCGGCATCATTGACTGCTCGACCAGCCGCCGCTCCTCGATCTCCCCTTTTGGCACGGAGATCGTCCGCTCGGCCGTCCTCAGCACCAGGGTGGAATCCGTTTCGCTGTCCAGCAGGCCGCTGTGAACTTCGCCGGAATCGGTCACGACGACCGTCATGCGGTAGTTCTCGCCGACCACCGCATTCGGATCGACGATGTTCTCCAGGAAGTAGTCCAGGCCGTTCCGCCACGAGCCCTTCAGGCCCGGGCCCAGCGGAACCGACGTCCCGTCCAGCGGATGGCAGACCGCGCACGTCTTCTTGAACACCTGCTCGCCGCGGTTCTCGCTGTAAGCCCACAGCGGCGCGGTCGTGTACGTCACCCGCAGCTTGTCGATCAACTGCCGGGCCTCCTCCGACGACACGCCGATCCGGCCGTACTGCCGTTCCAGCCGTTCCGTCAGCGCGGCATCCCCCAGGTTGTGCATCTGCCGAACCTGCAGCGACGACAGTTCCCGCTTGTCGAGCGACTCCTCTTCAATCGCGCCCAGCAGCACGTCCGCGAACTCGACGCGGCTGCTGAGCACGCCCAGCGCCGATGAGCGTTCGTCCGGCGACAGTTGATCCAGGAGCCGCAGCAACTGGCGGGCGATCTCCGGATCGTTGCTGCGGGAGGCCAGCGGAATCACCTGCGGCCGGAGCGATTCGTCCTCCAGCAGCCGGGGGAACAGCGGCGGCAGCTTGCGGTCCCCAACGCGGTTCAGAATCGCCAGCGAATGCTGCCGCGCCTGCGGAGCGGCGGACTCGTCGGTCAATCGGGCGCGCATCGCCGTCAGCACGTCTTCATCGCCGAACACCGCCGACAGCTCATCGAGCAGACCCGGCAACTGCTGCCGTCGTCGATCGCCGGTCGGCAGGTCGATCGACAGCACGGCCGTCCAGCCCGCGGGCCGCGGCAGGCTCGCTTCCCGCTGCAGACTGAAGTGCAGCAGCCGGACCTGTCGGGCGAACTCGGGGCCGTCCAACCGGGCCAGTCGCTCGACGATCCGGTCCCTGCCCTCGCTGCTCTTCGCGGCGTGCCAGACGATCGAATCCGCCACCGTCGGCAGCGGCGTTGATTCCGCGAGCGCCAGCGCCCGTCCGATGTCGGTCGACACGATCGGCCCCAGTCCCTGCCAGGTCAGCTTCGGCAGGAACCGGTCTGCGGAGTCCTCGCCATGCGCGGCGAGCGCCTCGACAACCGGCCACCGCTCCGCGGCGGGGAGAGTCGGCAGCGCGGAGGCGATCGCCAGTCGCACCGTCGGCGACGGATCGGCCTTCGCGAGCCGCTCCAGGTCGGCGCCCGTCATCCGCGGCGCGGTCGGGAATTCGGTTGCCAGCCGGATCGCCCAGGCCCGCACGACGTCATCCGGACTGCTCAGCGCGGCGGCCAGCGTCGCATCGTCGAGTCCGTCCGTCACATGCAGAGTCCACAGCGATTCCAGCACGATTCGAGGCGGTCCGCCTGCCGCCGCCGAGGCCCGCAGCCGTTCCAGGGCGGCTGCGTCGATCGGTCGCTCGGCCGCGCGATGCTGGAGAATCCGCCGCGCGGTGTCCGCGTACCAGCGGTTCGCGTGCGACAGGTGCGAGGCGAGTCCCGCGTCATCGAACTTTGACAGGTCGGTCTGCACGGGGTCGAACGTCTCCGCCCATGAGATCCGGTAGATGCGGCCGTTGGTGCCGTCCCAGTTTTCAGGCCGCGGATTGTGGCAGTGCTGTTGATCGACCCAGTCGCTGACGTACACAGCGCCATCCGGCCCGTACTTGAGGTCGACCGCGACATACGCGGGGTCCGGAATCCAGGCGATGTCGTAGCCGCCGTGGAACGTCTCGTAGGCCGAACCCTGCCGGACGTTCACCTGGTGATTGATCTGATGCCCGTGCAGGTTGTGAGTGAACAGGTGATCGCGGTATTTCGCGGGCCAGTTGTCGCCGCCGTAGATCATCGTGCCCACGTGCGAATGCCCGCCGTAGACGGCCGTCGTCCCCGGTTTGCCCGCGCCCCCCTCGCCGCTGTCGTACTTCGCCGAGGCCGGCAGGAAGTTTTGCAGGTGCGGAATGCCCTGCGGCGCGGCGTTGGAGATGAAGTCGGGATAGTCCGAGTTCGTCTGGTTCCAGAAGTGCCCGTTTCGCAGCACGCAGGTCGTGCCCCCGCCCCCCCAGTAGCTGCGGCAGTGCGTCATGAACAGGTCGCCAGCGGCATTGAAGGCCAGTCCCCACTGGTTGCTGCCGCCATGCGCGAACACTTCGAACTCATGCCGCACCGGGTGATACCTCCAGACGCCCGCGCGAAGCGTCGTTCGCTCCTCCGGCGGCGCGCCCGGCTTGCCGATCGACGCCGTATTGAACACTCCCTGGTTTCCGTACAGCCAGCCGTCGGGCCCCCAGGTGAAGCTGTTCAGCGTCTCGTGCGTGTCCTGGTACCCGAATCCGTCCAGCAGGACGACGGGCGGTCCGTCGGGCACGTCATCGCCGTCCCGATCGGGAATGAACAACAGCTCGGGCGCCGCGCCGACCCAGACGCCGCCAAAGCCAACCTCAATGCCGCTGACGAGATTCAACCCCTCTGCGAATGTCGTCGCGGTTTCGAACTCTCCGTCGCCATCCTGGTCGGCCAGAATCCGAATGCGGTCCTTGCCTTCGCCCTCCGGCTGACGGTTCGGATACGAGAACGCCTCGACGACCCACAGTCGTCCGCGCTCATCGATGGTGAAGGCGATCGGCTGGTGAATCACCGGCTCGGCGGCGATCAGCTCCGCCTGGAAGCCCTCGACCAGCTTCATCCCGGCGACGACCTGCTGAGCCTCCGGACAGTCCACCGGCGAGGCCGACGCCGGATTGTCGCGAAGATGCCACAGCACGGGGCTTTCGGTCTGCCGATTGCCGGCAGCGGCGACAGCTGCGGGCGATTGCGGCGACGACGTCTCCCCGTCCGCGCGCAACAGAATGTTTCGGAACTGCAGCTTGGCAGGCCCCGCGCCGCTGTGCAGCTGCAGGGCGATCATCCCCACAAGTTCCGACTCGCCGGTCTGATGATCGTCCAGAGCCGTCACGCGCCGGCCGTTGATCCACAGTTCCACGTGCGGCCCCGACGCCAGGATGCGGTATTCGTTCCAGCCGTCGGCGCGCAGCAGATTCGCGAAGCTCTCCGGCGGATGGACCTGATCGACCCAGCGGCGGCCATCGGGCGCGATCGACGCCTGCGCCCCCCGCTCCGCAATCAGCCCGCGGCCATGCTCGTCGTAAATCCGACCCAGCCAGACCTGCCCGCCGTCGAGATCCGCCTGATAGCCGCGCGCGTCTCCGTTCTCGAGCCGCTCCGAGCGGTACTGGATGCCCGAGTTCGCATCCGGCCCGCCGCTGATCCTGAACTCCAGCGACAGCTCGAAATCCGCGACCGTGCCGCCCCAGAACAGGAACTCGTTGCGGTCGAGCGTCCGGCCCTCGGGAATCTCCGCCGTGATGGCCCCCTCCTCGACGCGCCAGACCTGATCGTCTCCGGTCCATCCCGACAGCGTTTCGCCATCGAAGAGAGAATAGGTGACGGACTCCTGGGCGCCTGCCACAAGGGGCGCGAGCGCCAGCAACAACGACGGGATCACGTTTCGAACGACGCGCATGCTGGGCTCCGAGTCCACGTCCGCGGCACGGGGCCAGGGCGGCGGAGCACGGCAGGCGCTCCGCGGCAGTCGCCGCGAATGGAAACGTGCAGTGTGACGGCTGGCGCCGGAGCCGCCAACCGATGGGCGTCGCCGCGCCTCATCGCAGAATGCCCCCGACAACCGCGCTCAGCGCGCCGCGGCTCTACGCGGCCACATCCGACTCTTCCATCGGCGACGGATAGCCGTACTTGTCGAACGCCTCGCGGAGACGCGTATAGACGCGTTCCATCCGCTCGGGATCCGAGGCGAACCGATTCTTCTTGTAGCGCCGGAGCTGCGCCACCTGCGGCGCGACCTGCTCGCGAAGCCCCTCGAATCCCGGCAGGCCCAGCGCCTCGTAGATCCGCTCCAGATGCCCCAGCGGATCCTGCTCGAAGTCCTCGTAGCGCACCTCGACCAGCCGGTCTGGCGGGATCAGCGCCTTGTCCCGTTCGTAAATCCGGAACGCCCGTTCGTACAGCTCCAGCAGCACCTCGTCGAGATCGCCGAAGTCCGGCCGGCACATTCCGTTCTCCTCGTACATCGTCCGCCGCAGATGCACGGCCGATTTGAACACCGCGTACGGGTTCCGGTAGATGTAGATGAACTTCGCCTCCGGGTAGAGGTCCAGCAGCAGCGGAATCTTGTAGGTGTGCGACGGCGACTTCAGCACGACCCGCTTGCCGTTCTTGAACGTCAGCTTGCGGATCAGGTAGTCCAGCGATGATTTCCACGCCGCGCGCTCTCCCGCGCTGCACTCGGCCATGTCCAGGAACCGGTCGTACTTCGCCCGGTCGTCGTGAAACACGATCTGCAGGTAGTACGAGGCCAGCGACATCGCGCACAGCGCGACCTCATCCTCCTGCGGCATGTCCCAGCGGACCTGGATGTTGTCCATCGGCCGCGTTTCGGGCAGGAACCGGGCCGTCAGCGGCGTCACCAGCCGCTCCGTCAGCAGAAAATGCTCGGGACACAGGCAGTGGTAATAGTTGGCGTACGTCGCGGCCGGGTCGCTCGTCACCAGGTTGTGCAACAGCGTCGTTCCCGACCGCCAGAAGCCCAACACGAACAGCGGCGGCTGCTGGACGACCGTCTCGCGGATGCGGCGGCCGTAGATCGCGGATTCCAGCAACGACCAGCCGGAATTCCACACGGCCGTGAAGGGCAGGAGCGCGAGCTTGGCCCAGCGCGAGGCGTCGACCGGAGGCCGCAGGGCGAACAGCCGCAGGACCTTCGAGACCCGCAGTCCGTGCCACAGAAAGAATGGCCCCTGCGACGAATGCTTGGCGGCCGTCGGTTCCGACATCAACACGTCCTCGGCTGGCGCGCCCGCACAACGGTCCGTTTCCGCCGGGGTCCGGGAATCGTGCGGCGCATCCGCCGTGCGGGCGCCGGATCGCCGAGGCCTTGCTGATTGCCGCCCGCACCGATTGACCGGCGGCGGCCGCCTCACCATAACTTCCCGCGGGAACAGGGTGCGCGATTGTTACCGACTCCCGCAGCCGCCCACAAGGGCGCTTCAGGAGCCGCTTGCGGCGCGCGGCGTTCGTCTTCGTTCCGGTCGACATCCGAGGGGATTCACTGTGGTTCTGCGTCAGTCCGATCTGCTGGAAATCCGTACCGCTCCCGGCAAGGGCCGCGGAGTCTTCGCCCGTCAGGACATCCCCAAGGGGACCGTCTTCGAGCGGGTCCCGGTCCTCGTCTTCACCTCCAAGGAGATCGAAACGTCCGATCTCATGGACTACGTCTTCATCTGGGGCAAGAACACCATCGCCATCGCGTTGGGCTATGGCTCGATCTACAACCACAGCTTCAAGCCGAATGCCCGGTACTACGACTACAACGGCCGCACCAAGGCCTACGTGGCGGTGCGCGACATCTCCGCCGGCGAGGAGATCACCGTCAACTACAACGGCGATCCCAAGGGGAAGGACAAGGTCGACTTCAACGTCATCGAGAATGGGACGGCCCCGGCTGCGAAGAATCGCGCTGCCGTGAACGGCAAGCCCGCGGCGGCCACGCAGGCCCCCCGGCTGACGACCGCCGCCCGGCGCACGAAGTCGCCCACGGCAGCGGCCTCTACGAACGGCCGAGCCGCCTCCAACGGCCGGGCCGCCTCGCCCAAAACGACTTCTGCCCGGAAGCCAGCCGCCTCAAGGAAAACGACCGCCTCGCGGAAAAAGGCCTGATCCCCGCGCGGAACCCGACCGTTGCCCTCCTCGAGCGTTTCTGTCCCTGCCGTTCGCGCGAGGCCCCCGCATGACGTCCGTTCCCGATCCCCCGGCCACTCCGGATTCCAACTCCAGCGCCCTCTGGGAGTCGTTGCGATACGGCGTCTCACTCCCCGAGCGGCTGTTGCGGAGCGCCTGCGGGCTGACGGCCGGGACGGCCCGCGAACTCGCCGAGTTCGTCGTCCCCCGTTCGTTTCAAAGCTCCAAAACCTACGAAGTCGTCGTCCGGAACTCCCTGAACTTCCTGGTTTCGGACATCGGCGGCGTCGAATCGCCAGCCAACTCCGAGCAGCGGCAGGCCGAGGATTTCGTGGCTCGCAAGGCCGTCGGCAACTTCATGGACTTCGCCGGCCTGGCCACCCTGCATGTCTCCCCGTTGTGGGTGCTGGCCATCGTCAGCGACGTCGCCTACGGCGCGAAGTCCTACACGCAGGAACTGGCGCGGGAGCTGCAGGCGCAGGGCCTCATCGACGACGCTTCGACGATCCACCACATCGACGACGTCCTCGACGCCGTCCAGCGGGCCTCCGGTTCCGCCGCCAGCACCCTCGACCAGCCGCCCCTGTCCGTGGAAGCCCTGCGGACGTCGCTCGACCAGACTCGCGCAGCCCTGGCCGGCGCCGATCCCCGGCAACTGTTCCCCGAGGCCGAACTGAATCGCTACTGGGCCGGCATGCGCGACCTCGCCAGCCGCGAAAACGTCAGCCTGCTGGGCGTGTCGGGCGTGCTCGCCATGCAGACGGCCTCCGCCGTCCGCTCCGTCACGCAAGGCGCCTGGACGGGCGTCTCCGTCGCCGGTCAGCTCGTGAACCGGACGATCTTCACGCACTATGTCGACGCCCTTTCGCAGGTCCGCCAGAAAGGGTTGTGGGCCTCCGTTCGCGACACGTACGAGCCCTACGTCGACGCCGTCTGGAAGAACTTTCGAGGCGATCGCCGCACCTGGACCGATTCGTTGCTCGATTCCTCCACCTATCAGCGCGCCTGGACCAGCGTCCGCGGCTGGTTCCAGAGTTCCGATTCCCCGCCGACGCAGCCCCCGCCCGGTTCGCCCGCGGCCCCGTCCGGTCCGACGAGTCCGGCGTCCGGTCCGGCCGACCCTGCGCCCTGATCCCGTTCGGACCCCGGCTTCCGTCAACTGGCGAAGCAGCCTCCGCGTGGGATCGCTATCCTGCTGGACCCGGCGCCCCGGCTTGCGCCGGCCGCGCCGCTGCCGATTTCATCGCCCGCCTTCGCCCAGCCTCAGACGCCCGTCCCGCATGTCGATGCTGAAAATCGCCAATGGAACCGTCCACGATCCCCGCAATGGCGTGGACGGCGTCGTCATGGATCTCTGGATTCGGGATGGACGCATCATACCCGCTCCCGTCGAGCCCGACGTGCGCGCGGATCGCACGATTGACGCTCAGGGCATGGTCGTCATGCCCGGCGGCGTCGACATGCACTGCCACATCGCCGGCCCCAAGGTCAACGCCGCCCGCAAAATGCGCCCGGAGGAAAAACGCACCGCCCGCGTCGTCCGACGCACCGCCAACACCCGCTCGGGAACGACCGGCAGCGTGCCCAGCACGTTCGCGACGGGCTACCTCTACACCGGCCTCGGCTACACGGCCGCATTCGATGCCGCCGTCCCGCCGATCGCCGCCCGCCACGTCCACGAGGAGTTCGACGACACGCCGATCATCGACAAGGGCTTCTACGTCCTGGTCGGCAACAACCACTATGTGATGAAGCAGGTCGCCGCGAACGAGCCGGACCGCCTGCGGGCCTACCTCGCCTGGCTGCTGAACGCCACCGGCGGATTCGCGACGAAGCTCGTCAACCCCGGCGGCGTCGAGGTCTGGAAGACATCCGGCGGCAACGCCAAGTCGCTCGACGATCCGGTCGATCACTTCAACGTCTCGCCGAGGCAGATTGTGCGGGAAGTCGCCCGCACGGTCGACGAACTCCGCCTGCCGCATTCAGTGCACATCCACTGCAACAACCTCGGCCTGCCCGGCAACTGGACGACGACGCTCGACACCATGCGGGCTCTTGAAGGGCATCGCGGGCACCTGACGCATATCCAGTTCCACAGCTACGGCGGCGGCGTCGACGACCAGTCGACGTTCTGTTCCAGGGTCCCCGAGCTGGCCGAGTACTTCAACTCGCATCCGAACCTGACGCTGGACGTCGGCCAGGTGATGTTCGGCGACACGACCTCCATGACGGGGGACGGGCCGCTGGGCTACTACCTGCACCAGGTCTTCGGCCGGAAGTGGTTCAACGCCGACACGGAAATGGAAGCCGGCTGCGGCATCGTGCCGATCGAGTACAAGGACAAGAGTCTCGTCCACACGCTGCAGTGGGCGATCGGCCTCGAGTGGTACCTGCTGGTCAATGATCCCTGGCGGGCCGCGATGAGCACGGACCATCCCAACGGCGGGTCGTTCCTGGCCTATCCGGAAATCATTGCGCTGTTGATGGATCGCGAACGTCGTCGGGCGATGCTGGAACGCGCCCCGAAGGGCTTCCGCGAGCGCTGCACGCTGGCCGACCTCGACCGCGAGTACACGCTCAACGAGATCGCCATCATCACCCGCGCCGCCCCGGCCCGCATGCTGGGACTCGACCGCAAGGGGCACCTCGGTCCGGGCGCCGACGCGGACATCACCGTCTACGACCGCAATGCCGACATCCAGCGGATGTTCGAGATTCCCCGCTACGTCGTGAAAGGGGGCCGCGTCGTCGTCGAAAACGGCGAACTGCGGATTCCGGACGAGGACGCGCTTGAGGATCCCGGCCTGGGCCGGCTGCTGCACGTCGCGCCCGACTACGACGCCGAGTGCATGCCCGACATCCAGAAGTGGTTCGAGGCCAGCTATTCGATCCAGTTCCGGAACTACCCGGTGGATCCCAGCTACCTGCACCACCACGAGATCGTGCCCGTGCGGAGCTGAACCCGCGCCGCTTACGCGAAGACTTCGCGGATCACGCGGCCGTCGGCGATCGGGAACGGGCGGTTCAGCGCGTCCCGCATCTCCGTCTCCGGATCCAGCCCCAGCAGCGCGAACATCGTCGCGGACAGGTCTCCCATCGACACCGGATCCCGCGCCGGAAACGCCCCGTTCTTGTCCGAAGCCCCATACACCGCACCGCGCTTCACGCCCCCTCCGGCCATCAGCACGGTGAAGCACTGCGGCCAGTGGTCCCGGCTGATGTTGTCGTTCAGCTTCGGCGTGCGCCCGAACTCGCCCATCCACAGCACCAGCGTGGAATCCAGCAGGCCCCGCTCGTCCAGGTCGTTGAGCAGCACCGGCAGGGTGTGTTCGGTGATCGGCAGGTGCCGGTTCCTGATGATCGGATACATCCGGGTGTTGTTGAATCCGTGCGTATCCCAGCCGCCGGCCTTCTCGCTCTGCCCGCCGATGCTCTCATCGAAATAGACGTTGATGAACCGGACCCCCGCCTCGACCAGCCGCCGCGCCAAGAGACAGCTCTGGCCGTACGTCGTCCGCCCGTATCGGTCGCGGACCTCGCGCGGCTCGCGGGAAATGTCGAACGCGTCCCGCACGGCGGACGAATTCAGCATCCCCAGCGCCTTCTCGTAGTACGCATTCATCCCCTGCGCCTCGGCCGTCGAGTCGAGCGCCTGCTGCTGGGAATTGATCAGCTGCTGCATTTCCCGTCGCTGCTGCAGCCGGTCGAACGAGATGCCTCGCGGCAGGCTCAGTTCCGGCAGGGAGAAGTCGCGGCGGTTGGGGTCGGCCGTGACGAGCAGCGGATCGTGCTGCTTGCCCAGGAAGCTGGCGTGCTGGCCGGGCGTGACGGAGCCATCGCGAATGATGTGCGGAAAGGCCACGAACGTCGGCAGGCCATTGGCGTTGGGAGCGAACCGGTCGACGACCGAGCCATACGCCGGAAACAGCTCCTGCGAATCGCGGAGGCGGATGTCGTCGACGGGGGGCGCATGCCCCGTCAGGACGTTGTACGACGCCGAATTGTGATTCTTCATCGTGTGGTGCACGCTGCGCAGCAGCGTCACCTTGTCCATCACTTTGGCGGTCTCCGGCAGATGCTCGCAGATCTGCAGCCCCGGCAGGCTGGTGTCGATGCCGGTGAACTCGCCGCGCACGCCGGAGGGCGCCTGCGGCTTGAGGTCGAACGTGTCGTGGTGGCTGGGCCCGCCGAACTGGTACAGGAAGATGACGGACTTCGCGCGGACGGGCAGCTCCGACGCCCGCAGATAGTGAAGCGAGGACAGCCCCAGGAACCCCGCCCCGCCGATCTTCAGGGCGTGGCGACGGTGAATGAGCGATGACAGCGAGCCGCGAACCGGAGTCATGCAGGGGGCTCCGTGGATTCCGGGGGGTGTGACGGGGCGACGCGCGCGGCGTCGGCAGGCAGGACGCCGTCAAAAGGTGGGCGAAGCAGGTTCTTGCTCCGATCCCGATTGTCCAGTCGCCAGGGTGATCCAGCAACCCCACTCAAGGCATTCGAACGACCTTCGTCGACGCACGCTTGCCGCGACGCGGCCCGCGGCGACCCGCCTGGCGTCAGTCCGCGCCGCCGCAAGCCGTCGCCATCGACGTCGTCAGCAACTCCGCGTCCGACGCCTCGGCGTTGACCGCTGCGCCGACCGCATCGGAAGTCAGGCCGGCCGGCGCTGGCGTATCTTCGACGGCTCGGATCCGCCGCGCGAACCACAGGCTGGCGATCGTCGCCGCCGCGGCGATCCAGCCCACCGTGCCGAAGTGCTCGATGCGGCCGTTCGCCGATTCCGACACGACGAACCCGCCGATCGACGCGCCCAGTCCGCTGGCGACGTGCTGGACCGATGAGTTCGCACTCAAAAACGCCCCCCGCCGGCGCGGTTCCACGCTGCTGGTGATCATCGCCATCGCCGCGATCATCCGGCCCACATTGCTGACCATCAGCCCTCCGAACACGACGATCGCCAGGGCCGCTGGCGAGGGGGGCAGGTGCGTGATCGCCACCAGCAGGAGTGCGGACGCCGGAATTACCCGCTGGTACACCGTCAATTTGCCGTGACGATCCGCCAGCCGGCCGATGAGCGGCGCCGCGATCAGCGTCAGCCCGCCACCGGCGACGTACATCAGCGGCAGCTGCGCTTCGGTCATCCCGACGTTCGCCACCAGGTACGCGCTCAGGTAGGGAAACACCGTGAAGCTGCCCAGCGCCAGCGCGACGATCAACCCGAAAGCTCGCCAGTGGTTCGCCTGAGACATCGTCTCCGCCAGCGAACGCAGCGGGTGCGGATGCTGCTTGCCGACATGCCCGTCCAGCGGGGGCAGCGCCAGCCGCGCCAGCACAATCCCCGGCGCCCCGGCGATCGCCAGCGCCACAAACGGCACATGCCATCCGTACCGTGTCCCCAGGAATAGCCCCAGCGGCACGCCGGCCACGGACGCCAGCGCGAACCCCGTCATCATCGCGCCCGTCGCCCGACCGCGATGAGATTCGGGAAAGACGTCTCCGATGATGGCCATCGACAGCCCGCCCAGGATTCCGCCGAAGGCGCCCGTCCCGATCCGCGCCGCCACCAGCGTCGCGTACGTCGGCGCCAGGCCGCACAGCAGCGTGCCCAGCAGAAACCCCGTGTACAGCACCAGGAATGTCGTTCGCCGCGCAAACCGGTCCACGATCGCGGACGCCACCAGCCCGGCCGCCCCGGCGGCGAACGTGTACGACGAAACAATCACACCGAATTCCGCCGGCCCGATCCGCAGCGTCCGCATCAGCTGCGGCCCCAGCGGCATGACGATCATGAAATCGACGATCGTCGCGAACTGGACCGCGGCCAGAATCACCAGAACCAGCTGTTCCCTCCGTCGCGGGTCGCTGAGGCCGGCGCTGCCGGTCGGCCCCTCCTCAATCAATTCCATGTCGCACGTCTTCCAGAATTCGCAAAGGTTGGCCCGTCAGATCCGACACCCGGTCTCCGGTCCCGGTTCACGAGATTGCCCCGCCGGAGCGGCTGCGGGGAATGCGGCCCTGTGGAATCATATCGGGTCGGTCAAATCCGGCCGGTCCGCACATGGCGAGACGGCGCCGCTGACGTTCAAATCATTCGAAGGCTGCGGCAGGCCGGGCGATCTGGGGGCCGCGAGTACTCGCCCGATGGCGGCAGGAAAGATCGATTGAGAGGCGCCGCGTGAGGAGCGGCCACGCTCGCGCGGCTGTGCGGACGTCAGCACCCCCGGCAGGATTCGAACCTGCGACCTTCGGTTTAGGAAACCGACGCTCTATCCAACTGAGCTACGGGGGCGGATGCGGTTCATCCCTGAGACGCGACTCGCCACGGGCAGGTTCAGCCCGACGCCCCAGCCAAGGAGCCTACCGGTCGCCTCCACACGGAGCAAGGTGTTGGGTTCATCGGGGCCAGCGGTCGGCGGCGCGGGAGAGCGAAACGCCCGGAGACGCAGCCAGGGGGCTACGTTGCCCGAAATCGAGGAGCCTGAGACACTGGCCGGTTCGACCCCGGAATCCGCCGCACGCTCGCGGCCCGTCCGGGTCTTCCCACGCCCGTTCCATTCCATGAAGTACGCCCTCGTCATCCCCGATGGCTGCGCCGACGAACCGCAGCCCGCGCTCGGCGGCCGCACCCCCCTGCAGGCCGCCCGGGTCCCGCACATGGACGACATCGCCCGCCGGGGGGAATCCGGCCTCGCCGATCACGTCCCCGCCAGCATGCCTTCCGGCAGCGACGTCGGCACCATGAGCCTGTTCGGCTACGACCCGCTCGAATTTCATACCGGCCGCGCCCCGCTGGAAGCCGCCGCCCAGGGCATCGCACTCGGCCCCGACGACTGGGCCGTCCGCTGCAACCTCGTGACCGTCCGCGACGGCCGCATGGAAAGCTTCACCGCCGGACAGATCGCGAACGCCGACGCCCGCCGGCTCATCGAACTCCTCCAGAAAGCCTTCTGCGGGGACGCACACTGGAAGTTTCACCCGGGCGTCAGCTATCGCAATCTGCTGCTGTACCGCGCCCGCGACGGCCGCGCCCCCTTCAGCAACGACTCCTGGACTGTCCCGCCGCACGACATCACCGATCAGCTCATCGCCCAGCACCTGCCGATGGGCTCCGGCGCCTGCGACCTGCGGGCCCTGATGGAGAAGAGCATCCCCCTGTTCGCGGAATCGGACGTCAACCGCGAACGGGAATCGCGAGGCGAGCCTCCGGCGACGCAGATCTGGCTGTGGGGGCAGGGACGGCGTCCGGCGCTCGTGCCATTCGCGGAGCGTTACGGCGTGCGCGGCGCGGTGATCACGGCGGTGGATCTGCTGCGCGGCATCGGACGGCTGTTGGGCTGGCAGGTCGTCGAATCCCCCGGGGCGACGGGCTATCTGGACACGGACTACGCGGCGAAAGGCCGCACGGCGATCGAGACGCTGAAGTCGGGCTCCGATTTCGTGGTCGTGCACGTGGAGGCGACGGACGAGGCGTCGCACGAGGGGCATGCGGACGCGAAAGTCGAAGCGCTGGAGAACATCGACCGGCACATCGTGGGGCCGGTGCACGAGTATCTCCGCGGCCAGGGGGAGTACCGGATCGTGGTCTGCCCGGACCATCCCACGTTTCTACGGACGAAGACGCACAGCCATGGTCCAGTGCCGTTCGCGATGTGCGGGGCGGGGATTGCGGGGGACGGCGCAGCGACGTACGACGAAGCCGCGGCGGCATCGACGGGTTTGTCGCTGCCCCGCGGTTGCGAGCTGATGGGCAGGTTCTTTGGAAAGTGACGGGGGACTGGCGGCCGGGACCCGAGCGGTTTCGCGGCTCGACGCCGCCCTGCGGCGATCGCTATCTCGGCTCCGTTTTTTCGTCACGGAGACGAATGGTTGTCGGATACAACTCCATGCAGAACCGCAACGCCGTCCTCCCGCCGCACGAACACCGGCAATGGATATCGATGAAACACCGTTCGTCATCCTCGCCATCCCCAAGACGGCATTCGATGATTTCGACCATGAGGCCGCAGGCTGACGACGCCCGGCATTCGCGTGTCGACACCTCCAGCTCGTAAACCTCCGCCAGCGACAATCGCGAGGCGATGCTGTCGAGCGATCCTCCGTTCTTTCGAAACTGCTCCCACCGGTCTCGTGTGAGCGATATGTCCACACGCTTGCCGCGCCGCTGCACGCTGGCGAGCGAAAACGTCGCATCGTGCAGCAGGCTGGACAGAAACACGATGTCATGCTGCATCATTGGCACGCCGCGCACCCGGAAGTCGACGCCGGCGTCGCATTTCCAGAACGTCTCAAAGAACAGCTCCGTGAAGTCAGGCTGCTTCATTGGCTTCGATCATCATTGAAATACACGGGGGTGTGGCGGCAGGTTGCACAGGATCACCCTGAAGGCCCGCCTGGCTCGACGCCAACCTACCGGGCGCTTTGTCCGGCTGCCACGGTCGTACCGGGTGAACGTTCCCCCCGGGGCTTCCCTCGCTGCGATCAGTCCAGCCCCGGCGACACATCGTGTTGCGCCACGCGGATGGCTCCGGCCGCACACTGCGATGGATGGGACGATGGTCATCGCGGACAGGGCATTTGCCATCGAACGAACCAGCACCAGACGCAGTGCGAAGCCGTAGGGTGGCGTCGAGCGCAGCGAGACCCACCAGGAGTGAAGTCCACAGGGGACGCCCCGTCCCCCGTTCGCCTCTCCAAATGACCCACTGCTGCTGACCTATGACCAATCCTGGTCGCCGGTCACACGCAATTTGCAAATGCCCGCCATACATGCGGTGGGTCTCGTGCCTCGACCACACCCTTCGGCCCTCCCCGGGGCTTCCCTCGCTGCGCTCAGTCGATTCCGCGTGCTGGACGCGGCGGAGGAATGCGTCACAATCGACCGCCGGGTCGCCCGACCAGGCCCATTCGCTGCGCTGCCGGGTCGTGCTGCTCGCGTCACGTTTCCTGCCAATTGCTCCGTCGTGGTTCCGCCGTCCTTTGAACTGATCGTCGACCGCGATGCCAACGGCGTTCGGATCGACACGTTCCTCGAACGGCAGTTCCGGAACTACACGTCCTGGAGGCTGCAGCGGATCGTCCGCGCGGGGGGAGCGACGATCGACTACGCCCTCGCCGATGAGCGGGACCGCGTGTACCTCGGCCAGCGCGTGGCCATCACGCTGCTGGAACCCCCCGACAAGCTGCTGCCCCCCGAGCCTCGCGAGGTCCCGGTCCTGTTTGAGGATGCGTGGATCTGGGTCGTCGACAAACCCGCGGGGCTGATTGCTCACCCGGCCGGCGAGTACCCCACCGGGTCGCTGGCCAACGTGC
This sequence comes from Planctomyces sp., assembly GCA_019636235.1. Taxonomy (GTDB): domain Bacteria; phylum Planctomycetota; class Planctomycetia; order Planctomycetales; family Planctomycetaceae; genus Caulifigura. Next base: position 179,942 of record JAHBXW010000006.1, on the reverse strand, counting down.
TTCAGCACCGGCTGGACGAGCGGACCGCCGCACGCGGCCTGATGCGTCCGGGGATCGTGCATCGACTGGACCGGCAGACGAGCGGACTGATGGTGGTGGCGTTGAACTACGTGGCGCATCGGGGCCTGGCGGCCTGCTTCGAGACCAGCCGCGTCGCGAAGACGTACGTGGCCATTGTCGATGGGCTGATCGGCCCCGATTCGGGGGTGCTGGACCTGCCGATCGGCCGCACGCCCACGGGCCGGCAGGTGCTGATGTCCTGCCGCGCGGACGCGCTCGACCGGCGCCCGGCCAAGACGCATTTCAAGGTGCTGCGGCGGTTCGACCGACATACGCTGGTCGTCGCGCGGCCGGTGACGGGACGGAACCATCAGATCCGGGTGCACTTCGCGCACATCGGGCACCCCCTGCTGGGGGACGAGTTCTACGAAGCCCACGGGGCGATCAAGCCGCTGCGCCCGCGGCGCAGCCCGGATGACACGGCCGCGCCGGACGAAGACCCCTCGGACATCGAGACGGGCTACGCGCTCCGGCGGCACGCGCTGCACGCGATCCGCCTCGAGTTCCCGCACCCGGTAAGCGGCCTGTGGCTGGAGTTCCAGTCCCGGCTGCCGGACGACTTCCGCGCTACGCTGGACCAGATGGCTTTCGAAACGGGCGCTGCTCGGGAACCCGGCGGGCTGAGCTGCGCGGCGGGGGCCTGACGGCGGCGGCGGTCCGGTTCAGCGTCCAGCAGGCTCTGCGGGCCGCAGTTCAAACACGTAGCCCGCCAGTTCGATGCGCGGCTGCCAGGGGCCGAAACTGGTGGCCCGGACGCGGCGGGCGATTTCCTCCGCATCCATCCCCGGATCAATCCGTCCCAGTTCATTGAACTCGCGGCGGGTGAACGGCCGTCGCGTCCAGCGTTCCGGCGATTCCGGCAGCGGTTCGCCGCGAAGCACGATCGCCAGCACGTCCTCGAACAGCTCGTACTGCTGCTGATACGTCTTGTCGAGCAACGAGGCGACGGTGTCGTCGTCCGCGATCGGGAACCGGCGGACCGCGATGATCGGCCCGGTGTCGACGGTGGCCGCCATGTGGTGGCAGGTGGCGCCGTATTCCGCGGCCCCTTCGTACAGCGCGAAGTTGTTGCAGCCGATCCCCGGGTATTCGGGCGAGGCGGGATGGAAGTTGATCGCGGCCAGCCTGGCGCGGCGGATCAGCCGGTCGGGAACGACCCACCGCGACAGATACGACACGACGAGGTCGCCCGACCAGGCCTCGAACTCAGGCGGCGCGGGGTCGCCCCACTTGCCGAGCGCAAAAGCGACGGATCGAAACGAGCGCTGGCAGAACTCCAGCGCCCGTTGACACGTCGCATCCTCCGCCTTGCCCAGAAACAGCACCGAGACGTCCGACTTGTCCATCCCTGGCTCCCGTGTCCGGCGCTCGCGTGTCGGGTCGGCCCCGGGCCCAATCAGCTGGCCTGCCGTTCCTTCTTCTCGCGCATCCGGCGTTCGATGACTTCCTCCTGGATGCTCCGCGGGACCTGCTTGTACCGCGAGAACTCCATGCTGAAGCTGGCTTTGCCCTGCGTCAGCGAGCGCAGCTCGTTGGCGTAGTCGAACATGCTGGCCAGCGGCACTTCGGCGTTGATGACGGTCACGTTCTGGCGGGTGTCGGTGCCGGTGATGACGCCGCGCTTGCTGGACAGGTGCCCCGTCAGCGAGCCGGTGTACTCATCGGGCGTTTCGACTTCGAGCTTCATGATGGGCTCGAGCAGGGCCATGTTCGACTTCTGCAGGGATTCCCGCATGCAGTTGAACCCGGCCACTTCGAAGGCCATCAGCGACGAGTCGACGTCGTGATAGCTGCCGTCCTGCAGCTTGACGTTGACGCCGGTGACTTCGCACTCGCAGAGCGGGCCTTTCTCCAGCGCCCGGCCCATGCCGTACTCGACGCCCGGGATGTATTCCTTGGGAATGCGCCCCTGGCTGATCTCGTTCTCGAACAGGAACTGCTCGGTGGCGTCCTCGCCCAGCGGCAGGAGCACGCCGACAATGTGGGCGTACTGCCCCGAGCCGCCGGTCTGTTTCTTGTGCTTGAAGTTGAACTCGACCTGCTTCGTGGGCGTTTCGCGGTAGGCCACCTTCGGCTCGCCGACGATCGTGTCGCACTTGTATTCGCGCTTGATGCGCTCGATGTAGATCTCGAGGTGCAACTGCCCCATGCCGGCGATGATCGTCTCGTTGGTTTCGGGATCGCTCATCACGCGGAACGTGGGGTCCTCGCGACGGAAGCGCTCCAGGGCTTTGCCCAGCTTGTCGCCGCCGTCGCGGGCCAGCGGGGCGATGGACAGCCGGATCACGGGCTCGGGAACGAAAATGCTTTCCAGCGCGTACGTCACATCGCCGCCGCAGAAGGTGTCGCCGGACGCGCAGTCCACGCCGACCACGGCCACAATGTCGCCGGGGCCCGCCTCATCGATGTCCTCGCGGTCGTCCGCATGCATCCGCAGCAGCCGGCCGAAGCGGACCTTCTTGTCCGTGCGGGAGTTGATGTAGCTCTCGCCCTTCTTGATCTTGCCCTGGTAGATGCGGGTGTACGTCAGCTGGCCGAAGGGCTCGACGACCGTCTTGAACGCCATCGCCACCAGCGGATCGCTGCCGTTGGTGGTCAGCGTGACCTTCTTGACCGCGTCGTCTCCCGTCTCGCCGGCCTCCTTGGCCTTGCGGGTGGCGACGACGTCCGTCGCTCTCACCGTGCGGTCGAGCGGGCTCGGCAGATACCGGCAGACGGCGTCGATCAGCTCCTGGACGCCCTTGTTCTTGAAGGCCGTGCCGAGCATGACGGGCGTCAGTTCGCGGGCCAGCGTGGTCTCGCGGATCAGGCGGTGGATCTCGTCGACGGGGATGTCGGCCTCTTCGAGCAACAGCGTCATCAGGTTGTCGTCGAACATCGACAACGTTTCGAGCATTTCGTTGCGCGCGGCCTGGGCGGCGTCCTGATAGTCGGCCGGAATCGGCTCGCGGCGGACGTCCTCGCCCTGCTTGCCCTCGAAGTACAGGGCCTGCATGGTGATCAGGTCGATGATGCCCTCGAACTGCGCGCCCGAGCCCATCGGCAACTGAATCGGCAGCGGGGTGACGCCCAGCTTGTCCTTGACCTGCCGAATGACTTTGGCGGAATCGGCGCCGGTGCGGTCCATCTTGTTGATGAACGCGATCCGCGGCACGCCGTAGCGCTTCATCTGGCGGTCGACGGTCAGCGACTGGCTCTGGACGCCGCCGACGGCGCACAGCACCAGGATGGCTCCGTCGAGGACGCGGAGGCTGCGCTCCACCTCGACGGTGAAGTCCACGTGTCCGGGGGTGTCGATCAGATTGATCGTGAAGTCGCCGCGGCCTTCGCGTTCGGTCCAGCGGACCTGCGTGGCGGCGGAGGTGATGGTGATGCCGCGCTCGCGCTCCAGGTCCATGAAGTCCATGGTCGCGCCGTCGCCGTCTCCCTTGACCTCATTCATCCTGTGAATGCGGCCCGAGTAGAACAGGATCCGCTCGCTGAGGGTCGTTTTGCCCGAGTCGATGTGAGCGGAGATGCCGATGTTGCGAATGAACTGGAGTGACATAGGAGCGGGGTGTCAGGAGGGAGTGAGTGCGGGTCTCGCGGAAGTCAACGGGCCTGGGGACCTCCCCGTTCCGGACGCCGCCGGATCAGGGAACATGCAACGGTGGGAGCCTGGAAAGCGTCTGCCGCCCGGCGCCCTGGCGGAGAAGCGGTGTGTTTCAGCGGAGTCGCGTGCTGACGAAGGACTGCCGTGTCAGACCATTCGCCGCAGCGACGGCTGATGATGATCGTCCATGGGCAGGGTTCCTTCGCAATTCGAATCGGACTCGACGGGAAACACTCTCCGGACAACTTCGCCCGAAGACACATCACGGGATGGCCCGTTTCGCCGGCGTCTTCGCGCCGGATCAGCGGCCAATTGGCGCGCCGGGTTCGGCCGGCCATCGCTCGCACGAACCTCGCGCGCAACACCGCCGTGCGCAGGATATTAGGGGCGTCATCCGCCCGTGAAAAGAGCAGTTCCGGGAAATTGCCCCGCCGATGCCCCGCCGGCGGCCTCACGCCGCTTCCGATGGGGCGTCCTGCGACCCGATCGGAGCCCGCGCCGGCCGAGCAGCGGAGCTCGAACCCGGCATCAATTCCGACGGGAATTACGGACGGATCAAAGAATCTTCATCTTTTCAAATTGTCCGTCTCGCCCTGTCCCCCAACAATTTCGACGCGCGCAAGCCCCGAGGTGTGTTAATTTAGGCATTGCCCCTGCCGGGTCCTGTGCCAACAGGGCGCGCGTTCGACGCGCCGCGGCGCTCATGTCTCCCAGACGCTCACGACTCCGACGATTCGCCGAATGCGGACGACGCTCGACACGTTTGTCGCCACCCTGGAACGCAGCGAACTGCTCGATCCCGCCGCGATTCAGGCGGCGCTCAGCCAGTGGCGCGCCGGCCATCCCAAGGGGGACGAAGCCCGGCACTTCGCCGAACATCTCTGCCGGACCCGCCAGCTCAGCGTCTGGCAGGCCGAAAAACTGCTGCAGGGCAAGCACCGCGGCTTCCATCTCGGCCGATACCGGCTGCATTCCATGCTCGGCAAAGGGGGCATGAGCAGCGTGTACCTCGCGCAGCACACCGTCATGAAGCGGTTCTGCGCAGTGAAGGTGCTGCCCGCCAAGAAGGCCCGGAACCCCGGTTACATCACGCGGTTCCATCGCGAGGCCCGGGCGGTGGCGGCGCTCGATCACCCGAACATTGTTCGCGCGTACGACATCGATCAGTCGCAGGACGGCGCGCTGGAACTGCACTTCCTCGTCATGGAGTACGTGCAGGGCAAGACGCTGTTCGAACTGATCCGCTCGAGCGGCCCGCTGCCCGTGGCCAAAGCGGCCGACTATGTCCGCCAGGCCTCGCTGGGTCTCGAGCACGCGCATCGCGCCGGGCTGATCCATCGGGACGTCAAGCCGGAGAACCTGATCCTCGACCGGCAGGGGGTCATCAAGGTCATGGACCTTGGGCTGGCGCGGTTCTTCGAGTCCAATGAAGAGCAGCTCACCGTCCACCAGGACGAGCGCGTCCTGGGCACCGCCAATTACTGCTCGCCCGAGCAGGCGATCGACAGCCACTCCGTCGATGCCCGCTCCGACATCTACAGCCTGGGCTGCACGCTGTATTACCTGCTGATGGGGCATCCGCCGTTCAACAGCGGGACGCTGGCCCAGCGGCTGATCGCTCACCAGACGCGCGAGCCGCCTTCGATTTCGGAGAAGCGTCTCGACGTGCCGGAGGAACTCATCGAGATCGTCCGGAAGATGATGCGCAAGCGGCCGGAGGACCGCTACGCGTCGACGGGGGAAGTGGCCGAGGCGCTCGACGCCTTCCTGAAGCGGTTCGCCGCTCAGAAGGAACCTGCGCCGCGTCCCGCGTCCGCGCCCGTTTCGGGCGCCGCGACGCCCGAGTCGTCCGCTCCCGCCGCGCCTCCCCCCGGGGACTCCGACGAGTTCCAGATTCCGGACTTCGAAGCGATTGAACGCGCCCGCCGGGGGGATGAGACCGACACGGTCCTCGAATCGCCGACCCCCTTCCGGCTCGACGCGCCCCCGGCTTCCGAACTCGAGCGGTTCTTCGAGCAGATCTCCGATTCGGACTCCAGCCCGTCGACCGTGCATATGTCGGATGGTCCGTTCCAGGAATCGACCGCGGCTCCGGCCGCCCACCCCACCGATCCCGTCACGCCCCGTCCGGCCGCTGCCGGCCGCGCTGGCCGTTCCTCATCGAGCGGATTGCACCGCGCGGCCCGGTCGAATCCCGGCGGAGTCGATCCCGCGCGGAAGCAAAGGCAACAACTGCAGGCCGCCGGCGCGGTCGCCATCACGCTGTTGATCGGCTGGCTGGGGCTGAACCTGCTGGGCAATCGTCCTCCGGCGCGTCCGGCCGTCAGCGCGGCGGATCGCGAACTCACGGTCGGCCCAACCGGACATTTCGCGACAGTCACCGAAGCTCTGGACGCGATCGCCGCGCGGTCGCTGGAGGCCCGCGTGATCCGGCTGGCGCCCGGCGCGACGTCGACCGAGGCGATCCGGCTGAACGGCAAGGGCCGGGGAGCGGCGCCGCGGGGCCTGCGGATCCTGGGCGATCCCGACTCGCCCGCCATTCTGAAGCCGGCCCACACGGGAGAGCCGATCGCCATTCTGGCGGACATTGAAGACCTGGTGATCTCGAACGTCGTGTTCGACGCCGCGGGAGGCAACGTCGCCCTGCGGGTGTCCGGGTTCCTGGTGAGTTCCCGTCTGCAGGACATCACGGTGCGGGGCTTTCTGAAAACCGGCATCGAAGCACAGAACCTCGACGGATTCCCCGACCAGGAGGTTCGGTTTGAACGCGTCACCGTGCAGGAGAATCGGCCCGAGGCGGTGGCGATTCGCTGCGCCGCCACCGGCGCCGACCGCACGGGCGAAATCGACTTCCAGGGCGTCCGGCTGATCGGGCCGCTGGCGGCCGGCATCGAGTTCAGCGGCCCCGCCTGGAACGTGTCCATCGAACGCTGCATTCTCGACCGGGTCGGCGCTGGCATCCGCTTCGCCCAAACGAACCAGGACGTGCGCGGCGTCACAATCAGCCAGAACACATTTCATCGCTGCGACACAGGCGTGCTGTTCGTCGGCCTGCCCGCGGGCGATTCCGGACCGGTCGAGATTCTGCGGAACCTGTTCGCGCTGCAGGAGGGCGCTGAGGTCCGCATCGACGGCGACGTCTCGGAAAGTTGGCGCATGTTCCTCGAAGCCAACGGCAACTCGGCGGCGGACAACTGGTCGGACCGGCTCGTTCCGGATGAGCCGGTTCCCGGCGAGATCGACATCTTCGAAACCCGCGGCCGCCGCGGAGCGACCCTCGCCCGGTTTCAGTCGACTGATCCAAAGTCGGCTCTGTATCTCAAGCCGAACACCGATGCGCTGCGGATCGACGGCGGTTTCATCGGCGCGGTCGAGCCGTAACCGCAACCGCCCCGCTGACAGAAACGGGCCGCCGACTCGCTCCCGGGGCGCGCCGCAAGCCACGTCATTCCGCCGCCAGGCCCCTCAGCGTGATCGAGACCCGCGGATGGTGCGGATGATCGGTCGACAGCAGCAGCGTCTCGCGGATGTCGCCCCGCGCGCCTTCCGAGGGCGTCAGCGTCACCGTGACCCAGTGCTGGGGCGCGGCCCCCGCCTCGGACATCTCGACCTGGACGCCCTCGATCGGGTCCGTCGCCGACAACCGGAACGCCAGGCCGTCGACCGCCGTCAGCACCAACCGCCGCGTCCGCGATTGCCCCGGTCGCAGGACTCCGAAGTGCACGCTGCCGGGCGCGACGATCCCCTGCCGGCGCACGATGCGCAGCTCCAGAGACGCCTCTCGCGGGGGCCGACTCGTCAGCAGGTCCGTCAGCCGGCGCGCGTCATGCGCCGCGGCGTCCGTCATCGCGGACCTTGGGGATGGCTCGCCGATCGGCAACGCAGCGGCCGCGACCGGGGGCGCGTCATCCGCCGGGAATGTCAGCCGCACCGTGCGACGCACGCCGTCCGATACGTCCTCCGGCGGATTTCGCACGCGGATCATGCCCTCCCAGCGCAACCGCCACAGTCCCTCGGCGGCCTGCTCGGGTTCGCCCGGAGGGGTCCAGTCGCCCGCCAGCGCCCAGGGCGGCAGCCCGTCGAATTCGGGGGGCTCGACGTCCAAGGGGCGTCCCCGCGTCGTCCGCCGGACCTCGAATCGCTGCATCCAGCCGTCGCTCGCCGATTCGGCATTCGATTCCGGGGGCCTGGCCACGTCGAATGTCAGCACGCCTGGATCGACTTCCAAGTCGTCAAAAATCCTTAGCCGGGCCGCCGCCTGCAGCGTCACCGCGACGCCGTTCTGCTCCGCCTGAAACTCCGCCCGGAAGCGATGGTCGGCCCGCGCCGGCGGAATCTGGGCCAGAAACTCGAACTGCCGCTGGCCTTCCCCCGGAACGCTCAACGCCTGCTCCGGTTTCCACTCGCCGGCTTCCGTCGTCAGGCCGTAACACGAGCAGCCTTTCCCGGTGAGCGTCAACCGAGTCTCCTCGCCGGACGGATTTCGGAATACCAGCGGCGGGTCGATGCGCACCGGCAGCGATCCGACATCCGCCAGTTCGCTGACCAGAAGCGGCGGCGACTCGACCTCCGGGTCCGCCAGTGAGACCGTCCCGGTGGGTCGGGTACATCCCCCGCACGCGAACACCAGGATGGCGGCGCCTGCGCGCAGCAGAAACGGGCACGTGGACATCACCCTGGCCCCCTGATTGACCCGAAGCAGCGGAATGCAGGTTACCAAGCGGGGAACCGGGCGGACAGCGCGCCGGCGCTGTCTGCGGCGCGGCAGCCGGCGGCCAATTGATGCCGTCCTGCAGAGAGCCGGGCCGTCGTCGACGAATCCTTGACGCCCTGCCCCGGGCGGCAAACAATCGCGCCTGCCACCGGCCGGACGGCCGCGGGATGCGAACCCGCGCGTCATTTTCCGCGTCTCGTTTCGCGTTCCCGGATGCGTCCCCGTTTCCTCGTCTCCCCTGCGGCCCGGCGAATGCCGGCCCAATCGGTCAGCTCATGCGCCTGTCCCCCGCTGTTCAAACGCTCAAGCCTTCCGCCACCATCGCCGCAGCCGCGAAGGCCAAGCAGCTCAAGCAGTCGGGGGTCAAGGTCTACGACTTCACGCTGGGCGAACCGGACTTCAACACGCCGGAACACATCCAGCAGGCGGCCATCGAGGCGATGCGCGCGGGGCATACGCACTACACGCCGTCCGGCGGCATCCTTGAACTCAAGCAGGCCATCGGCCGGGCCTATGAACGCGACTATGGACTCAAGGTCGCGCCCAACCAGATCGTCGTCTCCAACGGCGCCAAGCACTGCATCCACAACGTGCTGACCGCCCTCTGTGGGCCAGGCGACGAAGTCATCATTCCGACACCCTACTGGGTCAGCTACAGCGCGCTCGTCGAACTCACCGGCGCTGTCCCCGTGCTGATTGAAACGACGGCGGAATCCGGGTTCTGCCTGACGGCCGCGCAGCTCGAGGCCGCCATCACCCCCCGCACCCGGCTGCTGATGCTCAACTCACCCAGCAACCCGACCGGCAGCGTCTATCCGCCCGCGCGGCTGGAAGAGCTGGCGCAGGTCTGCGTCGCCCGCGGATTGATGATTCTGTCCGACGAAATCTACGAGAAGCTGCTGTACGGCGACGCCGAGTTCCGCTGCGTGGCCACGTTCAGTCCCGAGATCGCCGCGCGGACGATCATCGTCAGCGGCGTCAGCAAGGCCTACGCGATGACGGGCTGGCGGATCGGCTGGTCGATCGCCCCTGTCGAACTCACGCAGGCCATTGACAATCTGCAAAGCCAGGAGACATCGAACCCGTGCAGCGTCAGCCAGTACGCGGCGATCGCGGCGCTGGATGGCCCGCAGCAATGCGTGTCCGACATGCTGGCGGAGTTCACGCGTCGCAGGGAGTACGTCGTGCAGCGGTTTCGGGACCTGCCCGATCTGGGATTCGTGGAGCCGACCGGGGCCTTCTACATGTTCTTCGACGCGAGCCGGCATTTTGATCGCCCGCTGCAGGGGGGCCGCCGGGTGTCGAACGCGTCGGACTTCTGTACGGCGCTGCTTGAGGAAGCGCACGTCGCGCTCGTGACGGGGGACGCCTTCGGCGCGCCGGGGTACGCGCGACTGTCGTTCGCATCCGCGATGCCGCAGCTCGAAGCGGGCATCGACCGGCTGGCCGCGTTCCTCAAGGGCTAGCTCTGCCCGCGGAATGGGGCCCCGGCCAGCCCCCGCGCGGCCTGCCGACGCAACGGATGACTTTCCGATGGAGCCGCGCGCGCATCCCGGCCGCAGGCCGATCTGCTAGACTCCCAAGCTGGCCCCGGTCGGCCAGAGGCGTCTCTCTCCGCGGAGCCCAGTCATGGAGCGACGTTGCAGCATGCCGCTGTTCGCCTGGCGCTGCCTGGTCTGTCCGCTGTGGCTGATGGGGGTCTTTCTGTGGTGGCGGGCTGAGCGGCCGTATGTGCCTGCGGAAATCCTGTCGCCCGAAGCCGGCTGGCGGCTGGACAATCTGCTCAACGATGGCGGCCTTGTGCTGCGCGCGCGGGATCCCGAGGAAACGCGCGGGCTGGGGCCGGTCCGCGTCCGCGAACCTGGAACGGGGCGCTGGCGGACGCCCGAAATCGGCGACGCAACGACATCCGTCGCCTGTCTGCGTCCGCGGGATCAGGCGCTGGTCTTCACGACGACCGGGTTCGCCGTGGTCGACCTGCGGGACGGCCGGCAACTCTGGCGGTTCGACGGCGAGGCGCCGATCAGCCGCTGGCGCCTGTGCCCGAACACGGCGAACATCGCCGTGCACGCCGGGTCCGCGGTGCGCGTCCTCCGCATCGATGACGGCCACGAGCACTGCTCCGTCGACGCGGATCGCGCGCACGTCCTGGAATTCGCCGCCGCCGACACGTTGCGGCTCGTTTACGACCGCCAGACGCAGATGTTCTCCGAGCACCGCCGCGTCGCCACGGGGGACATCGTGCCGACACCGACGAGGCTGGCTTCGCGCCCCGGGATCGTCGACCCGTCCGGACGGTACGAGATTCAACCGCCCCGGCCGGGGGGGATGTACAGCGTCATCGATCGGGAATCGGGCCAGACGGTGTGGTCGATCCTCACCTCCGTGCTCCCTCCGATGTTTTCCCGGGGCGGACGCGAGATCGTGGGAGTGGCCAATTCCAGCGTCTTGAGCTGGTCCGCCGAGGACGGTCGGGAACTGCGACGCACGCCGCTGCCGGCCGGACTGTTTCAGGTGTCGTACTGCCCCACGGGCGACGTCATCGTGACCGGACACCGCTGGGAAGGGTTGCGACTGCCGGGCGCGCTCAGGAACTGGCTGTTGAAGATGGGGATCGCCTGGAACCCGGCCTTCACGCCGCCCGCCACGCACCTGATGGCGACGGAGACCTCGACCGGCCGGAGGTTTGGACCGCTGCGTGTTCCCTCGGCGACGCCTTCCGGGTACGTGCAGCCAGACGTGCGGGTCGGCGGATCGGCGATGGCCCTGCTGGCGCCCGACGGCGGCGCCGTCATTTACCGCATTCCGCCAGACTGGAACTGGCGGTGGCTGCTGGCGATGGGCGCGGGGCCGATCGCGGCGATCGAGGTGTTGCGTCAGGCGTGGCGACGCAGCGTTGGTCGCCGGCGCCCGCGCACGCCGAATCCCGCGATGGCGGGCGAACTTGCAACGGCGACGTCCGCCACGGCCGAAATTCCCTGAATGACGTGAGGCCAGCATCACGGGACTCGCGACCGGCCTGCTGCATTGATGCCCGAGCGGACTTTGCCGAAGATTCGCCCCGCTTCCCGGGGACGGCCCGACCGCGCCGCGGGAGCGCCCGTCACCGCCGCGTCCCCTCACCCTGCGACTCATGCCCGACACCGCCACGCTCGAACGGCTGCGCTGGAACAAATTTCCCGTTCTCAACGATGGCTTCGTCTGCCTCGTCGACGTGATGGGGGACGACTCCGCCGTCGTCCAGGCGGCCCGCGTCAGCTACGGCGCCGGCACGAAGAAAGTCTCCGACGACCGCACGCTGATCCGCTACCTCCTGCGGCATCGGCACACCACGCCGTTCGAAATGGCGGAGATCAAGCTCCTGGTGCGGGTCCCCATGGACTGCTGGCGGCAGTGGATCCGGCATCGAATGGCGAGCGTCAACGAGTACAGCACGCGATATTCGGTCGCCATCGACTCGATGCAGACGACCGAGCCCGACCAGTGGCGCACGCAGTCGGCGACGAATCGCCAGGGCAGCGCGGGGTTCCTCGATCCGGAGATCGGGGGGCAGCTCACCGCCGACGAACGCGCCTTTCAACTGGGATCCGCGAACCTGTACCAGGATCGCCTCTCGGCCGGCGTCGCCCGGGAACAGGCCCGCAAGGACCTGCCGCTCTCCACATACACGGAGGCGTACTGGAAAATCGACCTCCACAACCTGCTGCACTTTCTGGCGCTGCGGATGGACGCCCATGCCCAGTGGGAGATCCGCGAGTACGCGACGACGATCGGCCGCCAGATCGTCCAGCCGTTGTTTCCCTGCGTCTGGGAGGCGTTCGAGGATTACCGCATGGGCGCGTCATCGCTGTCACGGCTGGAGCGGGGAGTGATCCAGCGGCTGATGGCCTGGGCGGCGGCGGAGCGGCAGGCGCCGCCGTATCCCGAAGCTGCGTTTCTCGAGGCCCAGGACGCAACTTGGAGAGAGCTGACGCGGTCGCGTGAGCGGGATGAATGCCGCGACAAGCTCATCGAACTGGGGCTTGTGCGGCCCTCCTGACCGCTTGGGAGCGGGCGAACTCCGGCAACTCCCGCAGCTGCCGACCCGGCTGGCGGCGGTCGCCTTGACCTCGGTCCCCCGGCGCCGGTAGTTGCCCGTTCGAACCGGTGCGCGCGGCGCGCTCCGGCGAAGGCCTCGCGCATGCGGCCGCCCCCTTTCGGTGTCGAAGATGCGCCGGACGTCCGCCGGGTTGCTCCCGCTCCTGCTCACAGTGTGCGCCTCCCGGCCCTTGCCGGCGCAGGCGCCGCCAGCGGCGTCGGGATGGACTTCCCAGAGCGGGTCGAGCCCTGTCGCCGGCGAGCCGGACGGCACGCGGTCTCCGCCCCGGATCGCCCAATACCCGCTGGAAAACGACCCCTACGAGCAGCCTCCCGGCAGCGCCGGAACGTCCCCCTGGGGCAACCCCGGCCTCACGCAGGCGCCGCAATCCCCCTGGGCCGCGCCCGAAGAGCCCGCCTGGATCGCCCGGGACTGGACGCAGGTCCAGGGCGGCTTCATTCAGGACTCGGCCGAGGGCCTCGGCTGGGGAGACGTCATCCTCACCAGCACGATCTCATTTCCCCGGGCGCCGGCCGTCTGGCTGGGACCGCAGTTTGGCATGCACTTTCTGGGCAGCACGGAGATTCCCAACATCCCGCCGGAGCTGTACGACGCCACCCTTGAGGTCGCGTTCGGCCTGCCGCTGAACGACGTCTGGACGATCTCGGGGGCCATTTCGCCCGGCATCTTCAGCGATTTTTCCGGCGCGGGCGGGGATGAGTTCCGGATCCCGTGCCGCGCGCTTGTGTTCTACAAATGGAACGAGGTCCTGACGCTCGCGGGCGGGTTCATGTACCTCGACCGCGCGGACATCACAGCGCTGCCGCTTGTCGGCCTGTCGTACATCCCGTCGGACACGTTTCGGGCGGAACTCTGGTTTCCCCGGCCGAAGTTCTCGTGGCGGTACTCCAAGCGCGGCGACATCCAGCGCTGGGTGTACCTGGTTGGAGAACTGGGCGGCGGAAGCTGGGCCATCGAACGGGACGACGGTCAGCCCGACACGTTGTCGTATCGCGATTATCGCGCGTTGGCGGGCGTCGAGCAGAAGTGTCCGGACGGCATCGGCTGGTTCATGGAGGGGGGGCTGGTCTTCGGCCGTCGCGTCGAATTCGACCGTCTGGGAGATGATTACTCCCTGCAGAACTCTGCGACGATTCAGCTCGGCCTCCGGTTCTGAGGGCGGCGATCGCGCAGCGGCTGTTCCGTGCTCCCCGTCGCAGCGACAATGCCGGCATGCCGACTCCCCGGGCCTGCCTGTTGATCGCCGCCACGCTGACGGCCTCGTGGCTGGGCATGCAGCAAGTGCATGAGCTGGGCCATGTCGTCGCGGGGCTGGCGACGGGCGGACGCATCGAGCGGGTCGTGCTGCATCCGCTGGAGATTTCGCGAACGGACCTGTCGGCCAATCCGCGGCCCGGACTGGTGACGTGGGCCGGTCCGGCGCTGGGGTGCCTGCTGCCGCTGGCGTTGTGGGGGGCGGTGCGGCGGATGGGATGTGGCTGCGAGTTTCTGCTGCGGTTTTTCGCGGGGTTCTGCCTGATCGCGAATGGCGCGTACGTCGGGGTTGGTTCGCTGGGCGGGATTGGCGATGCCGGGGACCTGCTGCGCAGCGGGTCGCCGCGCTGGAGCCTGTGGCTGTTCGGGGCGGTCTGCGTGCCCTCGGGGCTGGCGCTGTGGAACGGGCTGGGGCCGCGATTCGGCATCGGGCGAGACGCGCCGCCAATCGCAGGCGGTTGGCTGGCCGTGGCGATCGGGGCGGCGCTCGGCACGGCGGCGATCAGCCTGGCGGTCGGCCGGTGAACGGCGGGGATGAGTGTTGAAGCGGCGCCGCCTACCCGGCGCGGCGCGTCGGCGGCTGCGGCGACGTCATCGCCGGGCCGGTGAACTGGTACTGACCGGCGTTGAGCTGCCCCCAGTGCAGCAGCAGCTTGAGCGCCGCATGGTCCATGTACGTCACGTTCTCGGCATTCACATGCAGCGAGTAGTCCTTGGGGATGCTCTTCAGCGCGTCCTCGAGATCGGGCAGTCGGACGAACGTCGCCGCGCCGTTCAGCACGATCGTCGCCCGCCGGTTGTCGGCATCGAGAATCGTGTCGATCCGCAGCTTGGAGAACACGTACAACAGCCGCACGCAGGCCAGCACCAGGCCGGCGATGATGCCCGTCAGCAGGTCGACGCCAAACACGATCAGCATCGTCATCAGGCCTACGAAGAACTCGCCGCGGTCCTCCTTCCACAGCTTGATGAACGTCGCCGGCGACGCCAGTCGGATGCCTGTGTACACCAGAATGGCCGCCAGCGCGGCGCTGGGAATCAGTCGCAACACCCCGGGGATGACCGCCACGAACAGCAGGATCCACAGCCCGTGCATGATCGTGGATGCGCGCGACGTCGCCCCCGTCATCACGTTCGCCGAACCGCGGACGACGACGCCCGTGATCGGCAACACCCCCACCAGGCCGGCGCACGTGTTGCCCATGCCCTGGGCGAACAGCTCCCGGTTGTGGCGGGTTCGCGCGGCGCGGTTCTGCATCGAATCGATCGCCGTCGCGGTAATCAGCGACTCCGCGCTCGCGATCACGGCCACCGTCACGGCGAACAACCAGGCTTCGACGCTGATCAGCGCCGCCCCCCAGCCGTCGAACCGCGGCACGAAATGGCTCCAGATATGCGTCGGCGGCGCGATTGACTTCGCATGGATGTTGAACGCCTGGTCGACGAGCGTCGCCACGATAACGCCCAGCAGCGACGCCGGCACGATCCGGAAGCGGCGGGGACGGAAAAACTCCCACGTGAGAATCGTGATGATCGCCGCCAGCCCCAGAATGGCCGGACCCCGATGTTCCAGCGAGGTCAACCCTTTCCAGACGGCGTTGGGAATCGTCACCAGGTTGACGATGCCGCCGAAATGCTTGCCCGTCCCGGGGGGCAGGTCGTCCACCATCATGTGGAACTGGGAAGCGAAGATCAGAATGCCGATGCCGGCCAGCATGCCCTCAATGACCGCTGGAGAGATCGCCCGGAACCACCGCCCCAGGCCCAGCCGGGCGGCGATGATCTGAATCAGCCCCGCCAGGCAGACGATCGGGCCGAGCTGTTCCAGCCCCGCCTCGCTGATGATCTGTGCCACCAGAACAATCAGGCCGGCCGCCGGACCGCTGACCTGCAGCGGGCAGCCGGCGAACATTCCGACCACAATGCCGCCGATGACGGCCGTCACCAGCCCCACCGTCGCCGCCTGCTCCTCCGGCACGCCCGACGCCACGGCGATGCCGATCGACAGCGGCAGCGCGATCAGGAACACGACCAGCGATGCTGGCAGGTCGTTCTTGACGTTCGAGATGAGGTCCTGCGTCCAGCCCGACGCAGGATGAGGGTTGGCCATGTTTCAACAGGAGTTAACTTCAGATGTGACCGTTCGCGACTCGCTTTCTCGACGACAGCTCGCTGGGGTGATTCTTGTATTCCGCCAGCGGGACGAACTGCCCTTCGTTGACGTCATACGCCGACACCGCGCCGCTGGCGATGTCGTACACCCAGCCATGGAGGTGCAGGTCGCCCTTCACCATCCGCGACGCCACCGCCGGCAGCGTCCGCAGATTCTCAAGCTGCACCAGCACGTTCTCTTCCGTCGTCGCTCGCAACAGGCTTTCGCCGCTCAGCTCCGAATAGTTTTCCTGCACGATCCGCCGCGTCGTTTCCGCGTGCTTCAGCCACGCTTCGACGGCCGGCAGGCTGGCGACCGCCTCCGGGCTCAACAGCCCTTTCATTGCCCCGCAGCAGGAATGCCCGCAGATGATGATGTCCTGGACTCCCAGCCCCGCGACCGCAAATTCGATCGTCGCCCCCTCGCCGCCATTCGCCGCGCCGTAGGGCGGCACAATGTTCCCCGCGTTCCGCAGAATGAACAGCTCCCCGGGGTTCGAGCGCGTCAACAGGTTGGGATCGATGCGCGAATCCGAGCAGGTGATGAACAGCGTCTCCGGCGTCTGGCCCCGGGCCAATTTCTCGAAGAGGTTCTCCAGCTCCCGGAACGTGTCCTTCTGGAACGTGTGGATGCCCTGGATGAGCCGCTGCATGGTCGTGCCTTCCCGTCAGTGGTCGTGACTTCCGCGGCGGAGGAGTTCACATCTCACATGAGCGCCACATGAACTCTGGACTCCGCGGCCGCTACGACACATCTCAGCGCTGTCGCAGCGGTCTTTCCCGAAGCCGTTCGCGCGCCGTGGTTTCAGCGCGCGGGAACGTCGTTCATTATTCCTCTGAATCGGCTGCCCACCTAGGAAGAACCAAGCCCACTCGTTTTGCCGCAAGAGACGCTCCCATAAAGCCTTGCGGCACTATGAAGCCGATCTTATCTCTCCCCGACCCCCCTGATCGGCCTTCCCGGCCAACAAATGGCCGTCTCGCGTCGATCCGCGACCCGGCGCTGGACGCGCTCCCCCGTCGAGCGCCACAGTGGATGCATGAGCGCGCTCACCCGTGAAATCCGCGCCGCGCGACCCACTCGCAATAACGTCGATCCCTGGCGCGTGCACGCCTGCTTCGTCGAGCCCGAATGCGGTCCCGATCGCGTCCTCGCCGATGTCGCCACGCTGTTCCTCGTCAACAGCGAGTGCCCATTCACGTGCAGCTTCTGCGATCTCTGGAAGAACACGCTGGAAACCCCGACGCCGCGCGGCGCCATCCCGGCGCAGATCGACGACGCCTTCGAGCGGCTGGGATCCGCCGCACGGACCGCAGCCGACATCAAGCTGTACAACAGCGGAAACTTCTTCGATCGCCGCGCGGTTCCCATCGAGGACCATCCGGCGATCGCCGAGCGTGTGAAATCGTTCCGCAGGGTCATCGTCGAGAATCATCCCCGGCTCACCGGCGAGGACTGCCTGCGGTTCCGCGACCTGATCGCTCCCGCGCGGCTCGAAGTCGCGCTGGGACTGGAGACGATTCATCCCGAGATCCTGCCGCGATTGAACAAGGGGATGACGTTCGACGACTTCGCGCGGGCGGCGGAGTTTCTGCAGGCCGAGGGGGTGGCGCTCCGCGCCTTTGTGATGCTCCGGCCGCCGGAGATGACGGAGGCCGAAGGCGTCCATTGGGCGGAGAGGTCGCTGGCCGCGGCGTTTGATTGCGGCGTCGAGTGTTGTTCGGTGATTCCGGCCCGGGCGGGGAACGGCTATCTGGACCGGTTGGCGAAGGCAGGGCGGTTTTCGCCGCCGGGGCTGGCGAGTCTCGAAGAGGCTCAGCGGCGGGGCCTGGCGATGGATCGGGGCCGGGTGTTCGCCGACTTATGGGACGCCCAGCGGCTGCCGGGCTGCGTCGCCTGCGGGCCGGCACGGCGGGGGGCGATCGCGGAGATGAACCGGATTCAGTGGCCGATTCCGCCGACCGAGTGCGTGCACTGCGGCGAGTGACGTCGCCTGCGGCCGTCAGCCGCGACAGCGGTGCAAAATCGCAACCTGTGCGGCGGTAATGATCTGCGTCGACGACGGCGTTTCGGGCACAACCGCTTCAACCGAGAGAATCGGAATCGTTGAACTCATCCGTTCATCCGGGCCGATACCAGAAGCGATGTCATTCGATCGAGTCCGCGCCGGGGCGAACCGCTGCAGCGACTCTTGAGAACCCGAAACTGAAGGAGTCAGTTCATGCGTCTGCCACGGAGATGGGTCCTGAGCGTGGGACTGCTGGCGACGGCCCCGGGCGCCACGTGGGCCGGACCGGTCGATCAGCGCGGGGAGGCCGCACAGTCGGCGCCGGCCAACAACCAGAACCAGGAGATGGCCCGCAAGATCGCGGCCGCTCTGAAGGAAGCCAAACTGAAGGGCAAGGGGATCTCGCTCGAATACAAGAGCGGCTCCTGCACGATCACCGGCGAAGTCGCCGATCCGCAGCAGCGGACTTTGGCGACGAAGGTCATCTCCGGCGTGCCGGGGGTCGACACCGTCGACAACCGGTTGAAGGTCGCTGGCGGAGCGCCGCGTCCGATGCCGGGCGCCGTCGCCCAGGCCGCCTTTGAAGGCGAGGCCGGACAGCCCATGCAGCGCGTGCAGCGCGTGAATCATGAGGCTCCGGCGTTCGACAATCAGGAAGTCGCCCAGAACATCGCGGACGCGCTGTCCGCGACCGGGCTCAGCGGTTTCGACATCGAAGTCCGCTTCTCCAACGGCACGGCGACGCTGGGCGGCAAGGTGGACAGCCCGCAGGCTGCCGCGAAGGCCGAACAGGCCTGCCGCGCCGTCGATGGCGTCCAGAACGTCACGAACCGGCTGACAGTCAACGGGCGTCCCATCGCCCGGCCGCAGGCCGCCATTCAGCAGACCGGCTATCCGCAGATGTCCCAGCAGGGCTATCCGCAGATGCCTCCGCAGGGCTATCCGGGACAGGGCCAGCCGCCGATGATGGCGATGCACCCGCAGCAGGCTCAGATGGCCATGCATCCGCAGGCCGCGCAAATGGCCATGATGCAGGGTCACGGACCGGCTCCGGCCCAGGGCGGCTACCCCGCTCCGGGCGGCGTCAATCCGGCCGGCCACATGGTCTACAACCAGCCGAACGTTCCGCCGTACGCCTGGCCCAGCTACGCCGCGTACGACAACTCCGCGGCCGTCACGTACCCGAGCATGTACGACGCCAGCGCCTGGCCGTACATCGGTCCGTACTACCCCTACCCGCAGGTTCCCCTGGGGTGGCGGAAGGCGACGCTGGAGTGGGACGACGGCTACTGGAGCCTGAAGTTCAACTCGCGGACGGACAAGTGGTGGTGGTTCATGAATCCCGAGAACTGGCACGAGTGAACCACTTCTGATTCAGATCGAATGACGCCAGACCCCGCCGGACATCCGGCGGGGTCTGATCGTTTTGATCCCCGGCCCCCGGAACCGCGGCCACGCCCGCCGGGGAAATCGCATTGCCGCGATCCCGGAGATCGAGATAGAACTCCCGCCTTCAGAGGCGGCCCGCGATCGGCGCGGCGACCGCCTCCCCTGACGGCAAGGATGCTGGCCCATGTGGATCGAAACGCTGTCCATCCGTCGCTGGCTGACGGGCGTCGTGCTGTGCATCGGCGCCGGATCGCTGACCTACCACCTCGCACGCTGGTACGGCACCGACGATCCGATGTCGCTGGCCATCATGGTGATCCTGGCCGAGCTGTTCCTGGGGGCCTGCGTGTTCCTGGGGCTGTTGATCACGACGCGGATGTCGGAAACGCTGCTGCTGGATCCGGTGCACGAGACGACGCCGTCTCCCGCGCCGGCCGTCTGGGCGCCGCGAGCCGCCAGCGAGCCGTCGCCGGCCGACCGCCGGCTGCAGCTGTACCTCAAACGCGTGCTGCACGAGTGCTCTCCGGCCGATGCGCGGCCGTCGGCCGAACGTCGCCGGGCGATGCGGTCCAGCCCGCTGTCGAACCAGCCCTGAGCGGCGCGCGAGAAAACGGCCCGGAAGAACCTGGTCCCCCCGGGCCGCTCAGCGCTCAATTTGCAAACCGAGGTCTCTCCCTCGCGAATCAGATGCTGCGGCCGGGAACCGGATCGGTCGCCGGAGCGGATTCTTCTTGCGCCGGGGCGCCGTTCAGTCCGTTCGACTCCGGTCGGGCCGTGTTCTGCTCGTAGGCGCCCGTGCCGGAGACGTTCGAAGTCCCGCAGGAATCGCACGGCATGCAGGCCTGCACTGGAACCATCCGGCACACCTCGTACGCGACCTGCCGGGGCACGCAGCGGGCCACCATGCGGGTGTAGGTCGTCGGCTCCTGCCGCTGGACGCACTTCGCCACCTTGCGGGTGACGGTGTACGGCACCTGCTTGGCGACGCAGTAGCGCACCCGCTGCGTCTGCGTCTCGGTGATCATCTCGCAGGTCGTGACGGGCACCTGCCGGGTGAGCTCTTCAGTCACCATCCGGCAGACGCGGTAAGGGATCTGCTGGGTGACGGTCCGACAGGTCATCCGGCAGACGCGCCGCGGCACGGACTGAGTGACCTGGCGGGGGACCATTCGGCAGACCTGGACAGGACAGTTCTCGACGACCTGCTCTGGCACGACGCGGCACACCTGGATCGGGCAGACCTGGCGGACCACCTGCGGGCAGTAGGTCGTCTGCGGGATCTGGCGTTCCACGATCTGCGGGCACCAGACGCGGCGGCACGTCGTGATGCCCGGCGCCTGGACCATGCACATCCGCGGAACGCCGCAGTGGTCGATCGTGCAGCGCGGCACCATCGGACCCGGGTGGTACTGCTGCTGGACGACCCAGCGGCCGCAGTCCTGCCGGACGGTGCGCATCGTGGTGACGGGCTGCATGACGGTGTAGCAGCGCTCCTGGTTCACGGTTTCCGTGACCTGGCGATAGACCGTGCGGCAGACCTGCCGGTTGATTGTTTCGGTCACCGGCTCGTAGACGGTGCGACAGACCTGTTCGTTGACGGTTTCCCAGACCGGCTCCTGCACCTGGTAGTTGCACTCGCGGTAGGCGGTTTCCCAGACCGGCTTCTGAACGCAGTAGGTCTCGTTGCGGTAGGTGGTGTTCGTCACCGGCCGGCAGACCTGGTAGTTGCACTCGCGATAGGCCGTCTCGTACTCGACGCGGTAGCACGTCTCGGCGACGTCCTCCCAGACCGTGTCGACGACGGTCTTCATGCAGGTGACCTGCTCCGGCTCGTAGCGGGTCTCGTAGACCGTCTGATAGCAGGTTTCCCGCTCGACGCGGCAGGCGGTGTAGCAGGCCGTCGGCTGGCAGGTCTGCACCGGACAGCAGGCGTAACCCCCGGTTCCGCACCCCCAGCCGGCCTGCGCCTGCTGAGCGGCTGCGACGGCCAGCAAGGCCGCGAGTCCCAGAACGCGTTTCATTCCAAAGTCCCCCGAAACTTGATGCCCTTCTCGGGCCAGGTGAAATGCGCGTCCCGTCGCAGTCAGTCCGCGAAGCATGCTGCCACGACGCGCAGGATCGTTCAAACACAAACAGGCCGCGAAACCGCAAGAATCGTGCGCTCGGCGTCGATGGATGCGATTTGGTTGCGCGGAGCCTCCAGAGCCGCAATTCGCCACGCTTTGGACACTCCGCCGAATCTACGATACCGCCCGGGTTCGCCCCGGCTGTTCGGCTTCCCCGCGTTTGCCAGCCGCTGCATGTTGATTCTCCGCAACATCCGTCACCGCCCGCAGAACGCGTCCAGTTGCGTGCCGCGGGCCCCGGGGAGCGTTCCCGATGGCCGCTGGCTGGAAGCCGTTGCAATCTCCGAACCGCTCCGGCGACAGCGGCCCCCGGCTTTGCGATTTCCATCGCCGACCTTAAGATTCGCTGGTCTGTGGGGACGGTCCGGCCGTTGTCCTGAGCCGGGGCGACGCCAATGTCGAGTGCGATCCGGCCGCCCCCGTTCGCAGAGCTGTTTCGTGACCGCGGCCTGGACCGCGCCGCCCGCCACGGTCGAAGGATGCTATGGCTGACTCGCGTATTCGTCTGAAGAATCCCTGGATCGCCGGCCTGCTGGCGTTCCTCGTGCCGGGGCTGGGCCACGTCTACCAGGGCCGGCTGTTCAAGGCGCTGATCTACTTCGTCTGCATTTCGGGCATGTTCCTGACGGGCGCCCGGATGGCCGACTGGCACGCGATCCAGGCGCCTCCGTTCCAGTACCGGATGAAGGGACGGAATCTGCTGATGCTGAAGTTCGCGGCGCAGGTCGGGATGGGGCTGCCGGCACTGGGCGCGATGGTGCAGACGCGGCGATACCTCTCCGCGGAGAACCGTCCCGTGAAGGCGATCGAGTCGTCATTCAGCGCGCCGTTCGAGGGGCGCTTCACGCCGTTCGGCCCCGGCGCCCGCGCGCCGCAGCGCGTGACCGGCACGGTGACGTTCGTGCCTCAAGCGACACGGACGGGGCCGATCATCGGCGGCCGGTTCGAGGGCGTCGGCGAGGATGGCCAAACGATTCAACTGACGCTGGAAGAGGCGCATCTCGCGCAGCGGATCGATTCCAGCCGTTTGCGGCAGGTCGCTTCCAAGGTCAATGCCGAGGGGGGCGGCGCGGCCGGCGATCTGCAGGGCGGCATTCCGCGGCCGCTGGGGGACTGGCTGGGCGTGCCGCTGAACGACAACGAACAGCGGGCGTTGGAGGGCCGCCTGGGCAAGTGGCACGAGCTGGCGATGGTGCTGACGTGGATCGCGGGCCTGTTGAACGTGCTGGCGATCTGGGACGCGCTGGAGGGGCCGGCGTACGGATACAGCGATGCGGAGTCGGAGAAGTTCGCGGCGGTGCCGGTCGGACGCTGACGCCGCCCCGGGCCGCGCGGTTCAAGCTGCGGCGACGACCTGGAAACACCCTGCACCCGAAAGTCGAGTGACGTTGTGGCAATCACCTGGTGGGCGATCCCGCTGGCCGCGGTCATCAGCCTGGTCTGGAACGCCAGCCGCTACGAGCAGCCGCGCTGCATCGTGTTTCGAGCGACCCGGATGTTCTTCTGGCTGGTGTTCTTCCTGGTGCTGATCGGCGGCGTGCTGTTCCTGTTGTCGCACCGGCTGTAGGTCCGCGGGCGGCGAGGCGCCGGGTCAGACGAGCGGCGGTCCGGAATCGGCATCGGAGTCCGCGAACGGCAGGTCCGGGGCGTTTCGCGTCCGGCGCCGGAACTCGCGGGCGATGACGACGAATCCCAGGAAGTCGTACAGCGTGTGCGTGACAATCGGCGCCAGCAGGTTCCGCGACTCATCCATGTCGGCCACCGCGCTCAGGTAGAACCCCAGCGCCGTCGCCACCACGAAGTACAGCGGCGTCACCGCGTGCAGCAGACCGAACACCAGGTTCGCGCCGATCAGACCCGCCAGCGGATGCATCCGCCCCCACCAGGCCTGCAGCACGCCGCGGAACAGGCACTCTTCCGTCACTCCGGCCAGGACCGCCAGCAGCCCCAGTTGCGGCAGGTTCAGGCGGCTGAGCGCTCCCCCCAGCACGCGGATCACCAGTTCGCGGAGGCTGCCCGCAACGAAATACAGCGGAAGCATCGGCGCGACGGCGATCACTCCGATCGCCAGACCGCGGCTGCTGAGGAAGATCACTTCGCCAAGGTCGACGCCCGCGGCCCAGGCGATGACGGCCGTCGCCGCCAAGAGGGCCGCGTAGAACGCGGCCGCCATCGGCAGGAAGCCGTCGCAATTTTGGAATCTCCCGTGTGGCATCGCTGGGTCTGTCGCCGTCGGAAAGACGGGTGGGGAAACGTCCGAAACCCGGGGCGGACTCTCGAGTGGCCGCAGCCCGCAATCGGCGCGGGCACGAGCGCCCGGGCCTCCGCCTGGAACTTGCACGAGTATGTCCAGCCGCCGCCTCGAGAGGCCGGCAATCCTCCTAAGCTCCCGGTTTTCGCGGTCCCCGCGTGCGGGTTCTGTGGGGCAGCATTCCCGCGCTGAGTCTGACGACAGCAGCACTTTACGGCGACGAACTTTGCAGCGCCCGCCGCATTATGCGCCGGCCTCGCGCGGAATGCATTCCAGCAGCCGGCGGACCAGATCGTCCGGACCGATATTGTCCGCCTCGGCCGAGAAATTCAGCACCAGCCGATGCCGGAATACGGGCGCCGCGACCGCTCGCAGATCGTCCAGCGTCGCACAGGGGCGGCCATGCAGGCCCGCCCGCGCCAGCGCCGCCAGCACCAGCGACTGGCTGGCCCGCGGCCCAGCGCCCCACGTCACGTACTGCCGCACGAATTCCGGAGCGCCGGAATCGTCCGGACGGGTGCTCCGCGCCAGCAGCGTCGCGTATCGCAGCACGTGCTCGGGGGCCGGAATCCGCCGCACGAACTCCTGATGCGCCAGCATCTGCTCGGCCGACAGGATGGGCGACAGCCCGGCGCCGGACGCGAGCGTCGTCTGGCGGACGATCTGCAGTTCTTCTTCTTCCGACGGGTACCGAACCCGGACTTCGAACAGAAACCGGTCCCGCTGAGCCTCCGGCAGGGGGTACGTCCCCTCCTGCTCGATCGGGTTCTGCGTTGCCAGAACGAAGAATGGCCTGGGCAGCGGCTGCCGCGCGCCCCCCACTGTCACCTGCCGTTCCTGCATCGCTTCGAGCAGCGCCGCCTGAGTCTTCGGCGGCGTTCTGTTGATCTCGTCCGCCAGAACGACCTGCGCGAAGATCGGGCCGGGCAGGAACCGCAGCTCCCGCGCGCCGGTCGAGCGATCCTCCTGAATGACCTCCGTCCCCGTAATGTCGGCCGGCATCAGGTCGGGAGTGAACTGAATCCGACTGAACGACAGTCCCAGACTTTCGGCGATCGACTTCACGAGCAGCGTCTTCGCCAGCCCCGGCACGCCGACGAGCAGACAATGCCCGCCGGACAGAATCGCCACCAGCACCTGCTCCACGACGTCGTGCTGGCCGACGATGACCCGGCCGACCTCCTGCTTGAGGCGAGCGAAGGCAGCGTGGACTTCGGCGAGCTGTCGGAGGTCCGCATCGTCGGCGGTCGGAGTCGGCATGGACGTCTCGGAGGTCGTTCGGGGAAGTGCGTCGAAGGCCGCGGTTGGGCGGGCCGGTTCAGGATTCCGGCGGCGGAACGGCGATCGGCGGCGCGGGGGGCTGCGGATCGCCTGGTTCAGGGGGCTGCTCGGGCAGGCTGGGTTCGCCGGCGGGCGGGTCCGCGCCTTCCGGGGAGCGGGGCGTGATGAGAATCGCCACATCGCCGATGCGCAGCGTCATCGCCCCATCGGAGGGATCCTGCTTCCAGCTGCGGCGGGCGTCTGTGGTGGCGGGGAACGATTCCCGGAAGACGTCGCGCCCCGTCGCGCGGTCGATGAGCTGCACGGTCGTCTGCCGGGCCGGTCCGCGGATGTGCACGTCCGTGCCGGAGAGGATCAGGAAGGGCCACGAACGGGGCTGCTGCGGATCGTACGACAGCCGGTCCATCGTCCGCTGCCAGAGCGTCTCGCCCGTCTGCCGGTCGATGGCCGCCAGTCCGCCGTCGACCCCCTCCAGGTTCAGCGGGATGGACGTCGGGACGCTGACGCTGCGGTTGCGGCTGACGTAGACGCGTTCGCTGTCCTGGACGACGGAGATCCGATCGAGGTCGGTCTGCGGTTCGAGGCGGGATGCGACGAGCAGTTCGCCGGTGTCGCCATCGACGAGTTCGAACCGCCCCTGGGGATCGACAACGGCGATCTCGCCGCCGGAAAAGGCGTATCGCGCCGCCGCGCCGGCGGTCCGCGTCCAGAGGATCTCCCCCGACACCGGGTCGAGCATGCCGTACTCGATGCCGTCGGCAGTGGGACGGAACAGAAACCGCAGCACGCCGATGCGATAGTTGCGGTCCACGGCCCAGCCGTCGGGAACACGCGTCGCCGGATAGGGCCGGCCATCGGCCGTCCGGAACGCCAGATGATCGCCCAGCGGCGACACCACGACGACGGCGTCGTCGCTCGTCAGGACCTCGCCGATGGAACTGATGGCCCGCGACCACAGCTCGCGGCGGGTGTAGGGATCGATCAGCGTCAGCCGCGGCGGAACGTCCGACTCGACACGCGCCCGGGGCGATTCGACATACGCGATGAAGCGGCTCGTGATCGGCCCGACCAGCCGCGTCACCGCGGTGGCCGCCAACGCGCGGGCCTGAATCCGGATCATCATCTGATCGGACGAGTCGTAGGTGCCGACGGTCTGCAGCGTCTGCGCGGTGAGCGCGTCGATCACGCGGAAGCCGTCTCCCAGCTCCAGCAGCAGCAGCCGCCCGGCGGCGCTGATCCGGACCGCGTTGTGCGCGCCCCGGAAGCCTGTCGACTCCCGCCAGCGAAACGCGCCCGTGGCGTCGTACGCGGACAGACTGGCCGTCGCCTGGTCGAGGATGAACACCCAGCCTTCGAGCAGGCGCGACGGCCGTCCCGCGATCCGCACGGAGGTCTGGTTCTCGGGGACGCCGCCGACGTTGGACAGCACGCTGACGCTCAGGTCGTCTGAGGCGAGCGGGCGGCGAAGCTGCAGATGCGCGGGATCGGCCCCGGCGACGATCTCACGCCACGCGTCGAGGGCGGTTCGGCCCTCGCCGATGGGGACGTCGGCCAGCGGACCCTGCAGGCGGGCTGCGAGCCGCGGCGGCACGACTCCTTTCGAATCCGCGAACCCCGACCGGGCGAGCTGCAGCGCCGCCCGCGTCGCGATCTCCGGATCGGAACTCCCCAGGAACGACAGCAGCCGCGACTCCGCCTCATGGACGGGGAGCAGATTCTGCTCGATCCGCGCCAGCTCGAATTGTTCGGGAACCGTTTCCCGCGGCAGGACGGACAACGCCCGCTCGATGACGCCGGACTGCGGGGGCAGCAGCTCGAGATGATCGCGCACGGCCGCGATCAGCGCCGGCCGCTGCTCTTCCGGCAGGGCCGCCCACAGGTCGAGCGCCCGCCCTTTCAGCAAACCTCGCTCCCGGACGCGCAATGACCCATCCCGGTCGATCAGGCGGTCCGAGTCGCCATCGATTTCTTCCGCCGAGCGGATGACGGCCAGCAGCGCGCCCCCCGGATCGCCGCGCTCCACCAGCCCGTCCGCCACCGCCAGCCAGGCCTGCGACAACAGCCCCGGATCGGCCGACAACGACTCGAGTTCGGCCATCCGCGGGAAGTAGCGGTCGAAATCGCGCCGCAACCCGCTGACCAGCGACCAGGCCAGCGACCGGCGCTGCCGCGGGTCAGCGCCTTCCGCCGCGATCGTCAGGTCCGCCTCGCCCTGTTCGATGGCTCCGTTGTGCAGCCGCAGTTCGCCGCGCAGCCGCAGCCCCTCCGCGTCCCGTTCGTTCGACGCCAGCCGCTCGCCGATCGTCGTTTCGATGTCCGACAGCGACTGGAACGCGCGGACCTCGTTCGCCGTCTGCGTGAGGAGCCGGCCCGGCGCCGACACCAGATTCCCCGCCGCAACGCCCGACGGCAGACTCGTTCGCGCCAGCACCTGCCCGTCCCGCAGATCGAGCGTCAGCATCTCGGCGGACGTCAACGGCAGTGTGTATCGATCGCCCACGCGCACGCCCCGCCCGCTCGGCGGCGGAATGGGCGTCGTCCACAACGTCGAGCCGTCCGCCAGGCTGAGGCCCCGCACCTCCGACCGACCGACGAGTACGACCGTCGAATCATGCACGCCCGCCAGGTACAGCGCCCAATTCCGGTCGCGGCGCCACAGACGTTCTCCCGTCGCCAGGTCCAGGCACATCAACTGCGACTGACCCACCGGCGTCGCCAGCACGCGGCCCCCCGCGATCACCGCCCGCGAATCGGCCCAGTCGTCCACGTTCAACATCGCCTCCAGCGTCGTCTCCCCGGGCCGCACGACGCGACGCATCGCCAGCACGTTCAGACGCTGCTGCTCGCTGCTGACGCGCGTCGCGAACGTATACGACCACAGCCATCGCCGCTGGCTGACGTCAAACGCCACGATCCGCATCAGCGTCCCGCTGCCCACGGATGCCACCAGCGTCGAGCCATCGAGCGCCGGGGACACCCCCGCGAACCGCCGATCCGGATCGGACGTCAGATCCCGCTCGGAGTTGGACAACCCCTGCGACCACAGCGGCGTTCCGCGCTCCGCGTCCAGTGAGATCAGCCGCAACTGCCCCGACTGCTCGACGACGCACAACAGCTCGCCGTTCCAGGGCAGCGGAGCGCTGCAGAAATACGTTCCCGGCAGGTCCTCCTCGAGCGTCAGGAGGTCGGCGTTCGCCTGTCTCGGCGGCCCCCCTTTCGGGTTCCCCCGGGAGTCCCAGCACAGCCGTCCGCCGCTCAGCGTGTAGGCATGCAGATAGTTGTAGTTCCGGGGCAGCATCGGCCCGAAGCTCCGGCCGATCGCCAGATTGCCGGCGAACGTCTGCTGCAGTTGAACCTGTCCGACCAGCCCGCCATGTGAGATTCGGTACACGCGCTTCCCGTCGGTGCTGATCGAACCGTCCACATGATCCCGGAAGGCGCGTTGCCCCAGGAACAGCCGGGAGATCGCAGGGCGGCGCTCGGCCGTGCCGGGATCGTCATCGGCCAGCACCGACGTCAGCGTGTCGTCGATCGGCATCGTCGACCACAGCAGTTCGCCCGTGGAGAGCCGCGCGGCCTTCACCGATCCGTAGCCCGCGTAGATCACGCGATCGTCGACCACCAGCGGCGTCGCCACCGGCAGCGATGGCGAGGCCGCGTTCTGCCGCTCGTTGAGCTGGTTCGCCTGCTGCTCGATCAACAGCACATGCTCAGGCTTGCGGGAGTCGTAGCGGTCGATGACGGGGGACGTCCAGGCGGAGTCCAGCAGCGGGGGCGCGGCCGGGGACGGGGCGTTGCGGCGGAAGTCGCCGTGCGCGACGGTCCAGGCGGGCAGCCCTGCGGCGGGCTCCCGCGGCATCCGCGGCGGCAGAATCCCATCCAGCCACGCGCCCTCCAGTTCGCCTCCGGCGGGCCACGCAAGGCGACGCGCGCCGAGCGGCAAACCGTCGGGGAACCGTTCCCGCAACGAGGCCAGCATCCGCGCCGCGTCGTCGTCGGCTCCCGATTCCCGGGCAGCCCAGGCGGCCACAAGCGTCAATTGCGGTTCGAGCGCGACCCGTCCGGGATGTCGGCCGACGCGATCGCACCAGCGGCCCACCGTGGCCGGTTCGCCTCGGTCGAAGGCCAGCATTGCCAGCCGCCACATCGCGTTCCGGCCGGCCGCCGTCATCGCGTACTCGCGCGCCGCCTCATGCAGTCCCTGCGATTCGCCGCGACGGAGCGCCGCCTCGACCAGACTTTGCGCCGCGCCGCCGAACCGCCGTTCGTAAAGATCCTGAATCTCCGGGGTGGTCAGCCGCAGCAGATCCTCGGCCGCATCCTTGATGCTCGGCCCGTTCCAGACCGCATCCGCAGTGAACTCCGGGTAGGCCACCGGCGCATCCTCCGGCGCGGCGAGGATCGACTGGATCAAATCGATTGCCTGGTCGGGATTGGATTCGAGGACGCTGCGCGCCCGCTTCAGCACCGATTCCAGCCGCGCGTTCCGGACTTCGACCCGCTGCCGCAGGAAGCTGTCCAGGTCGGCGTCGGCCCCGTCCAGCCGAACCTGGGCCGTTGCCCGGCCAGCGCAAGCCAGCAGCAGCACGGTCGCTGCGATCGCGAACCGCTGGCCCGCGGAGGACCAGACCGAATGCGCTGCGCGCCGTGACCTCATGCGATCTCCGATTCCCACGCGTTCTCCATCCCTGCCCGCGAGACTCCCTGCGCTCCGCAATCATACGCTGCACGCCCCTGATTTGGCCAAACCAGTCTGCGGCGTCCGGGTCCATTGGAGTGTGAGGGCGGCGCTGCTGCCGGCGTGCCGTTTCGATGCAGTTCGGTTAATCTCATTGCTCGGGGAGCCGGGCCGGACCCGGTCGATGCACTACACGACGCGGCGGGAGCGACCGATGCAAAGACCCGCGAGGCAGGTTCCGGGACGCTGTTTCCTGCTCATGGCGTGCCTCGTTCCGATCGCGATCGGATGTGGCGAATCGCCCACGGCCACGGCGCCGCCGCCCGCCGCGCCGGTGCAAACCGCCGCCGGCCCCATCGCTGAGGATTTGGCGACCGCCGCGCAGCCGGGAGCCGAGGCGTCGCCAGGCATCGACCTGCCGCCGGACTTCCCCGCAGACGTCCCGATTTATCCAGCCGCGACGTTGACGATGGCCTCGACGGGCGGGCGCCTGTGTGTGATTTCGCTCAACACGCCGGACGCGCCCGAAGCGGCCTGGACGTTCTACCGCACGGGGCTGACGGAGCAGGGCTGGTCCGAAATGGACGCCTCGCAGGCGAACGGCTCGCATTTCGTGGCGGCGGGGAAGGATGGAGCGATGTGCATGGTGACGGTCACGGCTGAGCTGCAGTCTCAAACGACGATCAATGTGACGATTGACCGGGGCGAGGGGCAGTGACGGAAGGGAGAGCGATTCGCCGCCTGCAGTGGCTGCTGCGGCTGGCCGATCGCCTGTGGACGTCGACAGCGGGGGCGTGTTGCGGCGCGCTCTGCGGATGGGCGTACGGGACGGGTTGGGCAACCGCGTTGCTTGGGGGCGCACTGGGCGGCTGGGTCATGTGGAAGCTGTGGAACTTCCAGTCGCCAACGACGCAATGGCGAAGGTCTTCTTCAAATGCACAGGGCGAATTGTACGGGCATCGTCCGAACGAACCGTGATGCGCTAACGCACAGAATCGACTCGTGTGGTCCAGCCTGCGCAGGCGATGTCGCACTGATCGCTGGCGGTTGAGCGCTGAAAGCCCTTGGGAGGCTGCCGATGAAACCCGTTCCGAACCGTCTCCTGGCCGGAATCGTGCTGCTTGTCCGAGCATTCGCAACGCCCGCAGTTCTCGTCGGGGTCGGGTCGGTCCTGCTTCTCTTGATGGCATGGCCTGCGGCCTCGCGGATTGATGATTCGCGAAGCAGGATTGGAGTGGTTGATGTCTCCGTGCTCAGAAGAATCTGGCGAGAGGAGTTCGACGCGGACGCGATGTTCCCGCCGCCGACGCCCGAAAACCGCACGGCCGAGGAGTTCGAGCTACTCAGCAAACAGCACGCCCGCCACGCGGCCGCCCTGGAAGCGGTCCGGTTTGACCAGCGGCTCCGACGGGCTGTCTCTGAGGCCGCCCGCTCGAAGGGAGTGCAGTTCGTCGTCAACTCTCATGATCCCGTGCAGTCGGACCGGGACGATGACGTGATGTTGTGGGCGGCGTCGCGTTACGGGATGCCGCTCTACATCGCGGATGAACTGGACATCACGGAGGAGGTCAGCGCTCGCTTTCGCGAAGCGGTCAGGGATTTCGTGCGGGAGTCGGCTCACGGTCAGTGACGACACCCCGGCTGGGTGGCTGGGGTCGGAGCGGAGCGAAGCCCACAGCCGAGCGCGAACAGGAGACGCAGCAGTGCCTGGGCGTCGCAGTGACGTAGGCTGGGCCTTGGCCCAGCGAGTGCCTTGGGAATGGACCACCAGTTCAACATCGCGCTCCTCCCACGGGCCTTCCAAGCCTCGCGCCCCGGTTCCGCGATCTCCGGCCGCACGACGTACGTCTACGACGCGGCCGGGAACGTGCGGACGGTCGAGGATCCTCTGGGGGACGTCACGACCAGCGCCTGGGACGCCGAGAACCAGCTCCGCGGCGTGGAGCGTCCGGACGGGACGCGCACCACGTACGTCTGGAACGCGGCCCGGCGGCGGGTCGTCCGGGAGACCGAGACGGAGGAGGTCCGCTACCTGTGGTCCGGACCGGACGTGGTCCGGGAATCCGACGCCGGCGGCGTCCTGGCCGACTACACGCTGACCGTCCCCCGGCCCTCAGCGGAGGGCTCCGAGCCGCAGCCCCAACCGCAGCCGTTCGGCAACCTGGTGAGCCAGCGGCGGGAGGGGGAGAGCGCGTTCTACCACTTCGACGCGCTGGGCAGCGCCCAGGCGCTCACGGACTCGTCTCAAGGAGCCCTGTAGGGTGGGTCGAGGCACGAGACCCACCGGAATTCCACCCTGCGATGGTGGGTCTGCGCAAGCTTGACCCACCCTACAAGACTGGAAGTGATGTAGGCTGGGCCTTGGCCCAGCGAGTGCCTTGGGAATGGACCACCAGTTCAACATCGCGCTCCTCCCACGGGCCTTCCAAGCCTCGCGCCCCGGTTCAGCGATCTCCGGCCGCACCACGTACGTCTGGAACGCGGCCCGGCAGCGGGTCGTCCGGGAGACTGAGGAAGAGTTCCGGAAATATGGATTCGAGGAGCACCGGTTCACGGGGACGGTGCATTCTCCAGGTTTTCTGTGGACAGGGCGAGTTTTCCAGGGAACCACGCTGCGCGAGCTGGCGGCCTGGGCCGGCGCGGAGCAACCCGAGGATCCCAGCGACGCCATTGAACGCACCGGCCACGAGTTCTTCTTCGCGGAGATGGCCGCGGGCGTCGCGGCCTTCCAGATTGGCGGCCGGGCGGGGCTGCAATGGATTCGGCAGTACGAACTGCGGAAATTTCTGACGAAGGCGTATGGTTCGGCGCGTTCCGCCGTCCAGAGCGTGCATGATCGCGGCCTGGGCGTTCTGCAACGGCTGAGGTTGGTTGGTCCACGAAGAATCGGAGACCTGAAAGGATTCAGCAACGCTGAAGAAGCGATGATTCGCAAGGCTGAAAGAGCGTTGAGTGATGCCGGTTACGAGGTCAGTGACCCACCGGAATTCCACCCTGCGATGGTGGGTCTGCGCAAGCTTGACCCACCCTACAAGACTGGAAGTGGTCCAGTGCGGGCTGGTGTGAACTGCAAAGACCGGGACCAATGGCTGTGGATCCGATTCCCCGGGAGTGGGCGGCATGAACGTGGGGCGGTTTCTGCGCAACGGAGGCCACAGTCCGCGCTCGGCTGGGGGCTTCGCTCCTCTCCGACCCCAGCCACCCTGCCGGGGGAGCTCGCTCCGGGGACCGCCTCGCGGTTCCATCGCCCTTACGGATTCAACTGGTGCTCTCCGCCCGCGAACTGATCGTGGCAGGCGTTGCAGTGCTGGATCATCGCCGCGAAGTGTTGCTTGCTCGCGGGGAAGTTCTTGGCCTTGGCCGCGCGGTACAGCTCGCCCCCCGCGTCCCGTACGCCGATGCTGTGCTTCGCCCAGTCGGCCTGATCTTCGTCCGGCTGTCGGATGAGCAGCAGGTTGCCGGCCTCGGCGAGGATCAGGGAGTCGGACTTGATGGCCTTGAACGCGGCGTTGTCGGCGGTCTCCGCGGCCAGCTTCGGCTTGAGTCGCAGGTACGTCGGCTCGAACACGTATTCCATGAACTCGTGCATGTCGGACTCGACCGGGGCGGCCTCGCCGGTGGTGGCCGGCGGATCGGCGGCGCGCACGGCCTGCGCCGGTGAGGAGACGAGGGTCGCCAAACCAGCCGCCAGCAGTCCCAGGGCGGCAAGGAATCCAAACGTGCGGTGCATGAGGTCGCCTTCCAAAGTGCCAGTCGCCGAACCGGTCGATGCCTCGTGGAATCGGCCGATGCCGGAGCAAGAATAGCAGGCCCGCCGCGGACCGGCATCCAATGCCGCGACGCTGCTCGAGCCTGGGTTAGACGGACGATCGGACGAGGGGCGGCCTGGAGCGTAGGAGATGGCCCGCCCCTGGTCGCCTGCCTGCTCTGGCTATGCCTCGCGGGTCAGGTCGGCGTGAGCCTGGCCAAAGCGTCCGGCCTCCTCGAGGCGGGGCTCCTGCGGAGCGTCTTGGATGTCGATGTGATTCTCAGGGACGACCGCTTCGCCGCCAGATTGAATGTCCGCACTGCCTATTCGCCTACGGCGCGGCGAGGTCGACGCACACGACCTCTTCGTCGTTGCGGACGAACAGGCAGCGATTCGCGAACGCGGGAGCGCTCCAGACGACCGTTCGTCCGAACGCGTCATGCGTGGGCTTCAGGACGTGGGCACGACTCAGTTCCTCGTATTTCTCGGGGGTCAACCGGGCGATGATCAGGTCCCCCTGCTCGTTGAAAATGTAGAAGCGGTCGCCATTCCGCGTCAGGAAGGCAGTCGCCGAACCGGCCCGGCGGTCGCCGGTCGTCGCCGCATAGGTCTGCCACAGACGCCGGCCCGTGGCCGCCTCGAGGCACATCAGCTCTCCCTCGCGATCGACTCCGTACAGGTGTTCCCCGACGACCAGCACCGGGCTGTGCACCGGACCGAGCCCCACCGTCGGCGTCGACTTCCACAACACTTCAGGAGGGGCCTCGGCGCGGAGGTCCAGCATCACGCCGACGTTGACGATCCCGCCGGCGAAGACGCGGTCCCCC
This sequence comes from Planctomyces sp., assembly GCA_019636235.1. Classification (GTDB taxonomy): domain Bacteria; phylum Planctomycetota; class Planctomycetia; order Planctomycetales; family Planctomycetaceae; genus Caulifigura. The sequence goes on along the minus strand of JAHBXW010000006.1, from coordinate 145,763 downwards.
GACTGCACGGGCGCGACGATCGACATGCCGTAATTCGGTTCCAGCGGCACGGACCAATGCACCGCTCCATCCTCCGGATTCAGGCCGTTGAGCGATTCCGGGGTCCAGATCAGCAGCTCGCGGCGGCCGCTGGTCTCGATCATCGTCGGCGGACAGTAGCCGGCGTCCTTCGCGGTCAGCGACCGCCAGATCTCCTCGCCGTTGGTCTTGTTCAGGCAGAGCGCCGTCGTGCCGTCCCCGCCGGCCGTGACGTACAGCCGGTCGCCGACGATCAGCGGATGGGCGCAGAAGCCCCAGATGGGCGTGGCGGCGTTGTACTTCCGCTTGAAGTCGATGTTCCAGACTTCGGTCCCGTCGCGGACGTCGAGGCAGGTCAGGCGTCCCTCTGCGCCGAGCATGTAGACGCGGTCGCCGTCGACGGTCGGCGTCGCCCGGGGCCCGGCGGGGTACGAGATTTCGTAACGCTGCGGATACGCGTAGTCCCAGAGCCGTTCGCCGGTGCGAAGGTCAAAGCACTGCAGCCGTTCCTCCCCCTGGAGGACGTTCCGGCGATCCGGGCTGGGGGCGGCGTCCCCCTGGGTGCGGACGTAGTCAGACACGAACACGCGGCCGTCGGCGATCGACGGTCCGGAGTAGCCGCCCGCGACCTTGGCCCGCCAGCGGAACTTGGGCCCGCCGGGGGCAAACCGTTCGATGACCCCCGTTTCGGTCCACTCGCCGGTTCGGCGGGGCCCCTGCCACTGGGGCCAGTCCTCGGCGAAAACGGCCGAATGGCTGGCGGAGACGAATCCGGCCAGCAGGGCGGCGAGCAGCAGGCGGTGGAGAAGCATGGCGGACGTCCATGAAGCGGAGGGGAGCACTGGCCGCCGATTGTAGGCCCGGCCCCGTCCGGAAAGAAACGAGCGAACCATTCCTTTGGTTGACAGTCCTACCAGCGAGCAATAAGCTTCTCGCTGATAAAACATCGGTCACGTTATTCGTCTCGTTAATGTCGCCGCCCGCATCGGGCGTTCTGTTCTTTCCCATCGCCCAGCCGCATGTTCCTGCGAAACGCAGAGATTTTCTGTGACGTCGCGCTCCGCCGCAGCTTCTCGAAAGCCGCGGCGGCCCGGGGGATGTCGCAGCCTGCGATCAGCCAGGCGATTCAGCAACTGGAAGAGCATCTGGGCGTCACGCTGATCGATCGTTCTCAGCGGCCGCTGCAGTTGACCCCTTCGGGGGAGGCGTATTTCGAGGGCTGCCGGAAGCTGTTCGACGACTATCGATCGCTCGAGGACCGGGTCCAGAACCTGAGTTCGAAGGTCACGGGCCGGGTGCGGGTGGCTTCGATTTATTCGGTCGGCCTGCTGCAGATGGTGGGTTACGTCGCGCGGTTTGAGGAACGGTACCCGGACGTGGTGCTGCAGCTCGACTATCTGCATCCGGACGAGGTTTACGACCGTCTGGTGAACGACGAGGCGGACGTGGGGCTGGTGTCGTTTCCGAAGGATGGGGGCGAGATCGAGTGCATTCCGTGGATCGACCAGGTGATGGGGGTGGTGGTTCCGCCCGGGCATCGTCTGGCGAGTCTGACGGAAGCTCCGCTGACTGAGCTGGACGGCGAGGACTTCGTCGCATTCACTCAGGATCTGCGAATCCGGAAAGAGACCGACCGGATGCTGCGCAAGCACAAGGTCTCGGTGAGCGCTGTCCACCACTTCGACAACGTCGAAAACATCAAGCGGGCGGTCGAGATCGGCGCCGGGATTTCGATCCTGCCGCTGCCGACCGTCCGCCGCGAGGTCGACGCCGGCCTGTTGAAGGCCGTTCCCCTGGCGGGGCTCAAGTGGCACCGTCCGCTGGGGATCGTCAAACGGCGTCACAAACATCTCTCGACTGCGGCAGCACGGTTTGTGGACCTGCTGCATGAACCGTCAGGGACTGACGACCCCTGGACGAAGCTCGTGCCCGCGACGCGGGCCAAGGCCGACTGAACACTCTGAAGGTTTCAGAGCACCCGTCGCCGCCGATCTGATGCAGACCCCCGGCGGGGTGCTCGAAGCGAGGACGCCCAGCATGTCAAACCCGACCCCCCTCCATCGCGAATGGCCGCATCCGTTCGGGCTGTATTCTCCCGACCAGGAGCACGATGCCTGCGGCGTGGGATTCGTGGCGCATCTGAAGGGCAAGGCGTCGCGGCAGATCATTGACGACGCTGAGCGGATGCTGCGCCACATGGACCACCGCGGCGCCTGCGGCTGCGAGGAGAACACGGGGGACGGGGCCGGCATGCTGACCGCGCTGCCCGATCCGTTTCTGCGAAAGGTCGCGGAATCGGACTTGGGAATGGAGCTGCCGGCCGAGGGTCTGTACGCGGCGGGCAACGTGTTCCTGCCGACGGACCGCGAACAAAGGGAGTTCTGCAAGGAGGTCGTCAACGAGATCATCGGCAAGCAGGGGCAGACGCTGCTGGGCTGGCGCGAGGTGCCGACCGCTCCGGAGGCGGCCGACATCGGTCCGTCGGCCCGCGCGGCCGAACCGGTCATCGAGCAGTTGTTCGTCGCCGCGGCGCCGGGGCTCAGCCAGGAGGACTTTGAACGGCAGTTGTTCATCATCCGCAAGTGGGCGTCCCGGCATCTGCGGACTGAAAGCGAGATTCCGCAGGCGCTGATGTTCTACATCTGCACGCTGTCGACCAAAGTGCTCGTGTACAAGGGCATGCTGACGTCGTCGCAGGTGATGCGGTACTACCCGGACCTGCAGGATCGGGACTTCGCGAGCCACCTGGCGATGGTGCACAGCCGGTTCTCGACCAACACGTTCCCCAGCTGGGACCGCGCTCACCCGCTGCGGTTCATGGCCCACAACGGCGAAATCAACACGCTCCGCGGGAACGCGAACTGGATGACGGCCCGGCAGGGGGTCATGTCCTCGCCGTTGTTCAACAGCGACCTCCGCAAGCTGTTCCCGGTCATCGAGCCGCACTGCTCCGACAGCGGCAACTTCGACAACGCTCTGGAGCTGCTGTACCACAGCGGCCGGAGCCTGCCGGAGGTCGTCATGATGATGATCCCCGAGGCCTGGCAGAACCATCCGTCGATGCCCGAGGACAAGCGGGCGTTCTACGAATACTACTCCGCGCTGCAGGAGCCCTGGGACGGCCCCGCCTCCGTCAGCTTCACCGACGGCAAGTGCATCGGCGCCATCCTGGACCGCAACGGCCTGCGCCCCAGCCGCTACTACGTGACCCATGACGACCGCGTCATCATGGCCAGTGAAGTCGGCGTCCTCGACATCGAACCGGAAAACGTCAAGCTCAAGGGACGGCTGCAGCCCGGCAAGATGTTCCTGGTCGATTTCGAACAGGGACGGATCATCGACGACGAGGAGCTGAAGAGCGACATCGCCGGCCGACGGCCCTACCGCGACTGGCTGAAGAAGCAGCGGCTGACGCTCGAGGAGATTGTCCAGGCCGCGAGCGACTCGAACGGCCAGGGAGGCCCCGAACGGATCACCGGCGAGAACCTGCTGCGGCAGATGCAGGCGTTCGGCTACACGACCGAAACGCTGCAGTTCATGCTGATTCCGCTGCTGCAGACCAAGAAGGACCCCCTGGGTTCGATGGGGGACGACACGGCGCTGGCCTGCCTGTCGGACCAGCCCCGGCTGTTGTACGACTACTTCAAGCAGCTCTTCGCGCAGGTCACGAATCCGCCGATCGACTCGATCCGCGAAGAGATCGTGATGACGCTGGAATGCTTCATCGGGCCGGAAGGCAACCTGCTGGAAAGCACTGAGCAGCAGTGCCGCCGGCTGGCGGTTCCGCATCCGATCCTCACCGACGAGGAGCTGGCGGAGATCAAGCACCTGAACCATCGGGGCTGGAAGTCGCGGACGATCGACACGACCTGGGCGAAGTCCGAGGGCACGGCGGGGCTGCTGCCGGCTCTGGATCGGATCTGCCGGGAGGCGGAGGCGGCGATTGGCGCCGGCGAGGCGCTGGTTGTGCTGTCCGACCGGGCCACGGGTCCGGACCGCGTCGCCCTGCCGGCGCTGTTGGTGTGCGGAGCCGTGCATCATCACCTGATCCGGAAAGAGAAGCGGACGCGGCTGGGCATCGTGCTGGAAAGCGCCGAGGCCCGGGAGGTGCATCACTTCTGCCTGCTGACCGGCTACGGCGCGGACGCGATCAACCCGTACCTGGCGTTCGAGTCGATCCGGGATGCGCGGAGCCGGGGGGACGTGAAGGGGGACTACACCGACGAGAAGATCGTCGCGGCTTATCGCAAGGGCGTCTTCAAGGGGATGCTCAAGGTGATGGGCAAGATGGGGATCTCCACGCTCCAGAGCTACAAGGGCGCGCAGATTTTCGAGGCCGTCGGCCTGTCCGATGCCGTCGTCAGCCGCTGCTTCGGCGGAACGGCCAGCCGCATTAAGGGCATCGGCTTCGACATCATCGCCGAGGAAGCGATCCGCCGGCACGAACTGGGCTTCCCCAGCCGCGAGGAGACCGAGCGCCTCCCCGTGCTGCCCAACAACGGGCTGTTCCACTGGCGGCACGGCGGCGAGCGGCACGCCTGGAACCCGTTCACGATCGCGGAGATTCAGCAGGCGGCGCGGGCCGGGGACAGGGACGCCTACAAGCGGTTCTCGAAAATGGTCAACGAGAACGTCGCCCGGCAGTGCCACCTCCGCGGACTGCTGCGGTTCAAGTCCGACGTTCAGCCGGCCGTGCCGCTCAAGGATGTTGAACCCGCCGCGGAAATCGTCAAGCGGTTCTGCACCGGGGCGATGAGCTACGGTTCGATCTCCAAGGAGGCGCACGAGACGCTGGCCGTCGCCATGAACCTCCTGGGCGGCAAGAGCAACACGGGCGAGGGGGGCGAGGACTACGAACGGTTCGTGCCGCTCGAGCTGCCGGCCGACCGCCACCAGGCGATCCAGAACGTCGCGTCGCAATGGCGGCTGAACGGGGAGTCGTCGAAGAACCTGTATTCCAAGCGGTCGGCGATCAAGCAGGTCGCAAGCGGCCGGTTCGGCGTGACCTCGTGGTACCTCACGAATGCGGACGAACTGCAGATCAAAATGGCCCAGGGGGCCAAGCCCGGCGAAGGCGGCGAGCTGCCCGGCCACAAGGTCGACAAAGTCATCGCCTCGACCCGGCTGTCCACCCCCGGCGTGGGGCTCATCAGCCCGCCGCCGCACCACGACATCTACTCCATCGAGGACCTGTCGCAGCTCATCTTCGACCTGAAGAACTCAAACCCCGCGGCGCGGATCAGCGTGAAGCTGGTCTCCGAGGTGGGCGTGGGGACAATCGCCTCCGGCGTCGCGAAGGGGCACGCCGACAAGATCCTCATTTCGGGGGATTCCGGCGGCACGGGCGCCTCGCCGCTGACCAGCATCAAGCACGCCGGACTTCCCTGGGAGCTGGGCATCGCCGAGACGCACCAGACGCTGGTGCTGAACGACCTGCGCAGCCGCGTGCGGCTGGAGACGGACGGCCAGTTCAAGACCGGCCGCGACGTGGTCATCGCCTGCATGCTGGGAGCCGAGGAGTTCGGCTTCGCGACGGCGCCGCTGATCACGATGGGCTGCATCATGATGCGCAAGTGCCACCTGAACACCTGCCCGGTGGGCATCGCCACGCAGGATCCCGAGTTGCGGGAGAAGTTCCGGGGCCAGGCTGAGCACGTCGTGAACTACCTGTTCATGGTGGCCGAGGAAGTCCGCGAACTGATGGCCCAGTTGGGCTTCCGGACGATCAACGAGATGGTCGGCCGGACGGACCTGCTGGAACTCGATACGTCGATCGCCCACTGGAAGGCGAAGCACCTGGACCTGGCGCCGCTGCTGCGGCAGAAGAAGCCGCGTCCGGATGTGGGGACCTACTGCCAGATTCCGCAGCGGCACGGGCTGGAGACGACGCTGGACCAGACGCTGCTGATTCCGCAGTGCCAGCCGGCGATCGAGCGTGCGGAGCGGGTGACGCTGGATATCGACATCCAGAACATCGACCGGGCGTTCGGCACGACGCTGTCGCACGAGGTGTCGAAGAAGTGGGGTCCGCAGGGGCTGCCGGAGGATACGATCCGGCTGCGGTGCCGGGGCTCGGCGGGGCAGTCTCTGGGGGCGTGGGGCGTGCGCGGGCTGACCATCGAAGTGATCGGTGACGCGAACGACTACGTCGGCAAGGGACTGTCCGGGGCGAAGATCATGATCTATCCGCCAGACGAATCGACGTTCGTTCCCGAGGAAAACATTCTGATCGGCAACGTGGCGCTGTATGGCGCGACGTCCGGCGAGGCGTATTTCCGGGGTCGGGCGGCCGAACGGTTCTGCGTCCGGAACTCCGGGGCCCGGGCCGTCGTGGAAGGCGTGGGAGACCACGGCTGCGAGTACATGACGGGGGGCCGGGCGGTCGTTCTGGGGCCGACAGGCAGAAACTTCGCGGCCGGCATGTCGGGCGGCGTGGCCTTCGTCTGGGACCCCGAGGAACGGCTGCTGGAGAATGTGAACCTGGAGATGGTCGAGCTGGAGAAGCTCGAAGACGAGGACGACATCGCCGAACTGCGGGAGCTGATCACGAACCATCAGTTGTACACGGGTTCTGCGGTGGCGGCACGGATCCTGGACAACTGGGAGGAGTCGCTGGGGCAGTTCCACAAGGTGATGCCCGTGGATTACAAGCGGGCGTTGTCGGAGCTGCGGGCGGAGTCGGAGGCGGAGGCCGCCGGCGAAGAGGCGCCCGAGGAAGCGGCAGCGCGGTGAATCTGACGAGCGGCCCTTGGAGGCGGCGAGCGATGCAGACAGTTTCCATTTCCCATATCCAGATTGATGATCATGGCGTCGCCTGGGTGATCGACGCCAATACGAAAGTGATCGAAGTCGCGCTGTCCCACCTGGCGCATGGGTTCAGTCCGGAGGAGATTCACTTTCAGTTTCCGCACCTCAGCATGGGGCAGATCCATGCGGCGCTGATGCACTACTGGGACAATCAGGCGGCCTATGACGAGGAGATCGGCCAGCAGGCGGCAGAGGCGGAGCGGCTGGCCAGCGCCAACGACGATTCCCCCGGCCGTCAGAGGCTGCGCCGGATGGTCCGGCCTTGAGCGTCAACCTGTTGATGGATGTGCATGTCGCGTTCGCGGTCGCGCAGGGGCTGCGAATGAGGGGCGTCAATGTGGCGATCGCACAGGAACAGGCCGTTGACCGGTTGAGTGACGAAGAACTTTTGCAGCATGCGACGACGACTGGTCGTGTCCTGTTCACCCAGGATGCCGACTTCCTGAAGATCGCGGCGGAATGGCAGGCGGACCAGCGTGACTTTGAGGGGATCGTCTACTGCCATCCGCTGCATGCGACTTTTGGCAGATTGATTCAAGACTTGGAATTGTTGGCGACGTGCTTCGAGCCGGCGGACATCAGAAATCGGGTGGAACATCTTCCGTTCTGATGTCGCAGGTCGAAGGCATTGATTGGACGAGAACTGAACCGTCATGGGCAAACCCACAGGATTCAAAGAGTATCCCCGGCAGGTGTATCACGAGCGGACGCCCGAGCTGCGCATCCTGGACTGGGATGAGTTCAGCGAGCCGCTCGACCCGGGGAAACTGCGCACCCAGGGCGCGCGATGCATGGACTGCGGCATCCCGTTTTGCCACACCGGCGAAATCCTCGCCGGCATGGCCACCGGCTGCCCGATCCACAACCTGATCCCCGAATGGAACGACCTCGTCTATCACGACCAGTGGCGGGAGGCGCTCGACCGGCTGCACCAGACCAACAACTTCCCCGAGTTCACCGGCCGGGTCTGCCCCGCGCCTTGCGAGGGGAGTTGCACGCTGGGCATCACCTCCCCGCCCGTCGCCATCAAGACGATCGAGAAGGCGATCATCGAACGCGGGTTTGAAGAAGGCTGGGTCCATCCGCGGCCTCCCGCGCAGCGCACCGGCAAAACCGTCGCCATCGTCGGGTCCGGGCCGGCCGGACTCGCCGCCGCCGCCCAGCTCAATGCCGCCGGGCACGCCGTCACCGTCTTCGAGCGCGCCGACCGCATCGGCGGGCTGTTGATGTACGGCATCCCCAGCATGAAGCTGGAAAAGGACATCGTCGAGCGGCGGCTGAACCTGATGGCCGACGAGGGGGTCAAGTTCGTGACGAACTGCGAGATCGGCCGCGATCTCCCCGCGCAGAAGCTCCTGGCCGATTTCGACGCCGTGATCCTCTGCACGGGCTCGACGCGGCCCCGCGACCTGCCGATTCCCGGGCGGGACCTGGCGGGCATCCATTTCGCCATGGAGTTCCTGCACGCCAACACCAAGAGCCTGCTCGATTCGCACCTGCAGGACGGCAATTACATCTCCGCCAAAGACAAGCACGTCATCGTCATCGGCGGCGGCGACACCGGGAACGACTGCCTGGGCACCAGCGTCCGCCACGGCTGCCGCAGCCTGACGAACTTCGAGATCGTGCCCCGGCCGCCGGACGAGCGGGCCGAGACGAATCCCTGGCCGCAGTGGCCGCGTGTGTTCCGGGTCGACTACGGCCACGCGGAAGGGGAGGCGGTGTTCGGCCGAGATCCGCGGGAGTTCTCGATTGAGACGATCGAGTTCATCGGCGACGACGAGGGTCGGGTGAAGGCGCTGAAGACCGTGCTGGTCGACTGGGCGTATCCCGATCCGAAGGGGGCGCCGTTCAGCCGCGTCGCCGGGACGGAGCGGGAATGGCCGGCCGACCTGGTGTTTCTGGCGCTAGGGTTCCTGGGACCGGAGCATCCGGCGGCGGAGCAGTTGGGGATCACGATTCGCGAGGGTCGGGGCGCGATGAGCTGGTACGATGCGGAGTACGGCAAGTACCAGACGAACGTGCCGAACGTGTTCGCGGCGGGCGACTGCCGCCGCGGGCAGAGCCTGATCGTGTGGGCGATCAACGAAGGCCGGGAGGCGGCGCGGGAGTGCGACCGCTACCTGATGGGCGCGACGAAGCTGCCGTAAGCAAACCGATCCCGGCAAGACATCAGGCGGGCCATGACGCCGACGTCAACAGGCGAAGTGGCAGCGGTCCGACGGGCGCTGTACTTCACAGCCGTCGCGCTGGTGCAGGAGAGGGAGAAGCTGTTCAATGACCTGGACAGCGCGGTCGGCGTCAGTTCTTCAGACTCGACGGCGCCGTGGCCCGGGGTCAACTCGCCGCCTCTTGCAGGGAAGTCCGGCCGATGCCTTTGACACGCATCATCCCCATGCTGCCGGTCCGCAGCCTGTCGGCCAGCGTGCGGTTTTACGAGTCGCTGGGCTTCGACGTCGAACGGCGCCACGACGACTGGGGCTGGGCGATGCTCCGCTGCGGCGACTGCCGGCTGATGCTGGACCAGTCGATCAATCAGCACCCGGACGCGCCGCGGCAGTCGGTCATCTATCTGTATCCCGACGACATCGTCGAGTTTCATCGGCAGGCGGGGGCTCGTGGGCTGGACGTCCCGGACCTCGATGTGACGTTCTACGGAATGCGGGAATTCCGCATCGACGATCCCGACGGCAACCGGCTGTGGATCGGGCAGGAAGCGGCGTCCGGCGGGTGATGCCGGCAGAGGATGCCAGCAATTTGCGATGTCCGCCATTCGCGTGGCGGATGGGATCAACCCCTCGGCTCAGGCGCGCCCCGGGCCTCCCTCTCTGCGTCCGGTCCAGCCATCGGCCATGCGCCGCGCATGCGATCAGAACATAGAAAAGCCCGACCATCCCAAACGGGATGGCCGGGCTGCGGGAATCCGATTCGCATCGGGAAGTGGAATGCCCCGGGACCTCGACGGTCGCAGGTCAGTTTTTCTGAATGCAGGCCAGCGCGGTTCGAGCCGCTTCGCTGGCTTCGACATTGTCCGAGTCCGCCGTCTGCTGGAGCGCTTCGGAGGCCGATGCGGCCTTCGCTCCAAAACCGCCCAGCGACAGCGCCGCCGACGCCTGAACGGTCGGAGCGGAATCGCTCAGAGCGGTCACCAGCGTCGTGATGGCCGCGGCCCGGTCCAGGCCCTTCGCGGCGCCCAGCGCCACCACGGCCAGCGCCCGTTCGCCCGAATCGCCGACCTGCAGCGAGTTCGCGAGCACGATCACCGAGCCGCTGTTCCCATCGGAAATCTTCAGCAGCGCCTCGGCGGCATGAATCCGCACCACGCCGGAGGCATGGTTCTGCAGCGGCGCGATGGACTCAACCAGGTACTCCGCCGAGCGGCCCATGTTGCCCAGCACATAGCAGGCGAAGGCGCAGGCCTCGGCGGATTCGGAGGCGAGCAGCGTTCGCAGCGCGGGGACGGACGAATCGACGTCTCCTGTCGCTTCCCACAGCGCCCATGCGGCGTACGCCTGAACGACCGGGTCGACATCCGACAGGCAGGCCTCGATCGCCGGGGCGACAGCCGTCGCTTCCTCGCCAATCGCGGCCAGCGATTCGAGAGCCGACTTGCGGACCGCCGGGTCAGCGTCGGCCAGATCCTCGAGCAGTGATTTCGTTTCCGGGCTGCATTCCGCACAGAGCCGCGACAGTTCCGTGGGTTCCCAGCCGGCCGTGTCGAACGGGTTCTCGCTGGCGACGATGCGCACCGATTGTTCGACGACGACGGTGTTCGCGGCGGAGGCGACAGCGAGGCCGGGACGATCGATGTCCAGCGTCTCGTGGTCCAACTCGGGATCGTTCCAGCTCTCGGCGAATTCCGCGTCGGCGTTCCCGGCGACGGGACGAACGGGAACGCTGGCGATGGCCGTGCCGATGGCGAAGCTCTCCGAGCGGGCCGGGCGCGGGCGCGGCTTGGGCACGCGGGCCGCGATTTCCGCGTCGCTGAGCAGCGTGGCCCGCTTCGAGGCCGGACGATTCGATTTCGGCACGGACGCGATGGCCGTGGCGGGCGGCTCTTCCAGCGTGCCGGGCTGCCTCGACTTCTGGATGGCGACGACGAGCGCCTCAGCGTGCTGCCGGGCGACGGCATGGTTGGGGTTCTGCTGGAGCACCTGGCAGTACAGGCGATGAGCGGCCTGCAGCTCTCCTTTTTCCTCGTAGCTTTCAGCGATCGCGAGGATGCGGCGGGTGGCGTCCGGCTCGATGTTCGGGCTGGACAGTCGGGCCACCCCCATGCGGGAGGTGCAGCCGGTCGCCGCCAGGCACATGGGAGCGATGACCAACAGCGCATACCGAGACGGGAATTGCATCCGTGCCCCCCTGAGAGCCGGGACAGACCCGATTGCTCTCGATGATTCAAATCTCAGCGCCGCCGACACGACAGCCGGCCGCGCCGTCCCCCCCGGGACATTGTTTTCTCGCTGCCGCCGAACGCCGCAGCGGATTCCGTAGACCGTCCTATGCTCCCCTGCGCGGATGACTCCGCGAACGCCGTCTTGCGGAGACGACCTGGCGGTTCGTTCCGGCCTTGACGGACATGAACGATGTATCGGCCGAATCGGAGGAGCGGATTCACATCAATTTGCCGGACTCGCAGGAGCTGCAGGTTGTGCGCTCTCCACGAAGAGGGGCAGTCCCGGTTGGGAGAGGAGCCGCCTCGCGGGGCAGACGCGCGCTCCGACGCCGCGGCTGAGCACGATGCAGGCGGCCGCAGGCCGGGCCGGCGCTGCCGTTCAGGCGGCTCGGGCGGCTTCGTGTGCGGGGCACGAAATGGCGACAGCGATGGCCGTCGACAGCGGCTGCGCCGTCTCGCCGGATCGGCGGCAGGTCAGACGCACGCCGTAAGGGAGAACGGGATCGGCCGCGACGCGGATCTCGGCGTCGTCCACCGGTTCGCACTCCACGTCCGGAACCTGCGCCATGGCGGGCTGCAGCGGCACATGGACGATGGCTGTCGATTCCCCGGCCTCGAACGTGATCCGGACGACGCCTTCGAGAAGGTCGCGGCCATCAATGCGCGAGCGCTGCCAGGACTGTTCGACTCCCGGGGGCAGGTCGGCGGCGAGAGGCTCGGCCGCGGCGTTCGCCGCGGGACCGGTCGGGGCGACGGGCCAGGCGGCTGCGGTTGGACGGCCGGACAGAGTTCCCGCATCGAGCGCGGCGGGGCGGGCGACGACAGCCAGGGAAACGCCCCGCAGCGCGGCCGCGCTGCTGCCGGCGATCAGTCCCAGCGAGGTGAGTATCGCGCCGCCGAACACCCACGGGGCGCCCTGAGCTGCCACAGTCAGCGTGGCGACGGCGGCGATGCCGCTGGCGGCGAGGGCCGCCAGCAGACGCACGCGGACGTCGGCCGGTTCGGGCTGCGCGGTCAGCAGCAGATGCGTGCCGGACAACGCCAGTCCGCCGACGAGGGCGGCTGTCAGCAGCACCCAGGCGGCCGACGCCGTGGACGAAGCGCCCGAGACAGGGAGCCTGGCGACGAGCACGGCCGCGGCGAACACCGCAGCGCCAAGCAGCGCCGCCGCCGCGATTCCCCGTTCCGCGGGGCTCAGCCTCATGCGATGGAACATGCCCATCCCTCCGTGGTGAGCGATTCGTCCCGTTGGGGCGTCCTCAGACGCCGACGGGCGTGAGTTTGACTTCCGGCACGCGGGCATCGAGTCCGAGCGACTTGCGGAGTTCGGACGTGCGGTCGGTCGCCTCCCAGGTGAAGTCGGCGTCGGTCCGGCCGAAGTGGCCGCCGTATGCCGTCTTCTGGAACACGGGCCGCCGCAGCTGCAGGTGTTCGATGATGCCTTTGGGCGTCAGCGGGAAGACTTCGCGAACGGCGGACGCAAGGCGGGACTCATCGACCTCCGCCGTGCCCTGCGTGTCGACGCGAATGCTGACCGGTTCCGCGACGCCGATGGCGTACGCGAACTGGATTTCGCAGGTCTGGGCGAGGCCGGCCGCGACGATGTTCTTCGCGACGTAGCGGGCCATGTAGGCGGCCGAACGATCGACTTTGGTCGAGTCCTTGCCGCTGAAGGCGCCCCCGCCGTGCCGGCCCCAGCCGCCATAGGTGTCGACAATGATCTTCCGGCCGGTGAGGCCGCAGTCGCCATGCGGCCCGCCGACGACGAAGCTGCCCGTGGGGTTGATGTGATACTTGATCTTCGAGGACAACAGCTCGGCCGGGACGGCGTCAGGAACAACGCGATTGATGACGTAGTCGCGAATTTCCTGCTGGGAGACGGACGGGGCGTGCTGCGTCGAGACGACGATGGCCGTGATGCCGACGGGGCGGTCGCCGTCGTATTCGATCGACACCTGGCTTTTGCTGTCGGGCCGCAGCCAGTCGACGTCCTGCTGCTGCCGGAGTTCGGTGAGCCGGTTGAGGATGCGGTGCGAAAGGGAGATCGGCAGGGGCATCAGTTCGGGGGTCTGATTGCAGGCGAAGCCGAACATCAGTCCCTGGTCGCCGGCGCCCCCGGTGTCGACGCCCTGGGCGATGTCGGGGCTCTGGCTGTGCAGTTTGACCAGGACTTCGCAGGTGTCGGCGTTGAAGCCGATGTCATGCGAGGTGTACCCGATTTCCCGGATGACCTTGCGGGCGACGGCGGCGTAGTCGACTTTGGCGTGCGAGGTGATCTCCCCGGCGAGGCAGACGAAGTCCGTCGTGCAGAGGGTTTCGCAGGCGACGCGGGCGGTGCTGTCCTGTGCGAGAATGGCGTCGAGAATGCCGTCCGAAACCTGATCGGACACCTTGTCGGGGTGTCCCATGCTGACCGACTCACTCGTGAAGATAAACCGCGACATCCGCCGAAACCTTTGAGGGGATGGAGATTGAGCCTGCAGAGGACCTCTGTGGCGGCCCGCCGACAGGCAGCATCTTAGGGGCGGGGCGGACGTTGCGAAAGATTGTGTCGGCCGGGAATCGGCCGAAGGGCGGACAGGGAGGTTGGGGCGGATGGAAACGGTCGTGGACCGCCGGTGAGAGGCGCGCGACCAGCGGGCGATCGCCGCGGTGTCAGCGGGACGGCATCGGGCCGTGTCGGGGCCCCGCAAGCGCGGGGCGGAAAACCCGTTCTCCTGTCTGGAGTTCGCGCCGGATGGCGGTTATACTCCCTGGCCCGACAGGCGCCGTGAGCAGATTGTCTGCCTTCACGCCGGGAACCGGTTTCGACCGGCGTGATATCGAGTCAGGTTGAAGTTTTCATGCCCAACACCAGCAGCGCAAAAAAGGCCCTCCGCCAGAACACCAAGCGGCGTTTGCAGAATCGCTCGCAGCGGTCGGCGCTTCGGACGGTCGTGAAGAAGGCGCGGTCCGCCGCGGCCGAGGGAGCGGAGGATGCCGTCGAGGCGCTCCGCCAGGCCACCAAGAAGCTCGATCAGGCGGCGGCGAAGCATTTGATTCACAAGAATACGGCGGCGCGGACGAAGTCGCGGCTGGCGAAGCTGCACGCGAAGTCGACGGCGAAGCCGGCCCAGGGCTGAGACGTTTCCGCGGCCTTTTCACGAGTTCCCCCGTCTGCTTCCAACGCTGGCGTCGGGAATCGCGTAGAAAGTCCCCGGGGACGTTGTTCCACGGGAGACTTCTGCCATGTCCGGACAGGCGTCATTGCTGTCGGGTTTGAGTCGCCGCGACTGGCTGCGGATCGCCGCTGCCTCGGCCGTCTCGCTGAACACGGCGACGGTTCTCAAGTCGTTCGCTGCCGAAGTCGCCGCCGCGCCGGGACGCCGTCGCGCCTGCATCCTGCTGTGGATGAGCGGCGGGCCCAGCCAGATCGACACGTTTGATCCCAAACCCGGCCATGAGAATGGCGGGCCGACGCAGGCCATCGAAACCTCGGCCCCCGGCGTGCTGATCGCCGAGAACCTGCCGCTCCTGGCGAAGCAGATGCACCATGCGGCCGTCATCCGCTCAATGACGACCAAGGAAGGGGACCACAGCCGCGCGACCTACTTCGTGCGGACCGGCAACCTGCCGCAGGGGCCCATCCGCTACCCGACGCTCGGCTCATTGTTCAGCAAGGAACTGGGCGACAGCCGGTCGGAGATCCCCGGATTTGTGAGCATCGCGCCCAACCGGTTCCTCAGCCCGGGCGCGTTCGGACCCGGCTTTCTGGGGCCGCGCTACGCTCCGCTGGTCGTGGGGGACAACAACGCCATCCAGCCGGCGCGAAACGACGCCGCCGGGGCGCTGCGGGTGCGGAACATCGAATCGCCAGCCGGCATCGACGTCGCGCGGGCCGATGCGCGGCTCGGTCTGCGGAGCGTTCTGGAAACGTCCTTCCATGCCGAACATCCGGGCATCGTCGGCGAGAGCCGGCAATCGGCTTATGAAAAGGCCGTGCTGATGATGCGCTCCTCGGGCGTGCAGGCGTTCGATCTCGATGAGGAAGCGGACGCGCTGCGGGACGCCTACGGCCGGAACCCGTTCGGGCAGGGCTGCCTGCTGGCGCGGCGGCTGATCGAGCGCGGCGTGTCGTTCGTCGAGGTGTCGCTGAATGGCACGGAAACGAACGGCGGGATCGGCTGGGACACGCATGCTGACAACTTCAACATGGTCAGCGGGCTGTGCGGCGTGCTCGACCCGGCCTGGTCGACGCTGCTCAGCGATCTCGAGCAGCGCGGACTCCTGGACTCGACATTGGTCGTGTGGATGGGCGAGTTCGGGCGGACGCCAAAGATCAACGAACAGACGGGGCGGGACCACTTCCCGGTCGCGTGGAGCAGCGTCCTGGCGGGCGGCGGGATCCGCGGCGGCCAGTCGTGCGGCCGGACCAGCGACGACGGCATGACGGTCGCCGACCGGCCGGTCAGCGTGCACGACCTGTTTGCGACGATGGCCCGGGCCGTCGGCATCGATCCCTCGCTGCAGAACATGTCGAACGTCGGCCGCCCCATTCCGCTCGCTGATCCGGAGGCGCAGCCCATTGCAGAGCTGTTGAGCTGAGGGCAGCCATGCCGACGGGAGCCGCGCGCCTGGAACGCTGCCGTTCCTGATTCCCGGCGCCCGAGCCGTCGGCCTGGGCCCATTTCAATCCATGAGGCCCCGGACCCGCGCCCGGACCCGGTTGATGCGACCCTGCAGCCGGCCGTCAGTATTCGTTGACGAACTCGTCAGTCTCCGCCGCCGGTGCGAACGCGCTCTTCACCACCTGGCGAATCTGTCGGCTCTCCACTTCGCTGCGGAGCCGCGCCACGGCCGCGTCCAGCGACATGAAGCCCAGATCGCCGTCGATCCGATCCCTGACGCTCACGCCCCCGGCCGACTGGTCCTTCGGACCCACGACCAGCATGTACGGCACGAGTTCCAGCTGCGCATCCCGGATCTTCTTGTTCACGTTGGCGCTGCGGGCATCCACGGTGACTCGGAAGCCGGCTGACTGCAGCTTCGCCTGCACCTCCCGGGCATACGGCAGCATGCTGTCGTTCAACCCGAGAATCCGCACCTGCTCCGGCGCCAGCCACAACGGAAACGCCGCGGCGAAGTGCTCGATCAGCATGCCGCAGAACCGTTCCATCGATCCGAACGGCGCGCGATGGATCATCACCGGCCGGTGGGCCGCGTTGTCCGCGCCGATGTACTCGAGCTGGAACCGCTCGGGCAGGTTGTAGTCGAGCTGAACGGTGCCGAGCTGCCACTCGCGCCCCAGGCAGTCGCGGACCATGAAGTCGGCCTTCGGCCCGTAAAACGCGGCTTCGCCCTCGGCCGAAGTGAACCCCAGGCCGGAGTTTTCCAGCACGCGCTGCAGGGTGCCTTCCGCCTGATTCCAGAGTTCCGGGGAGCCGACGTACTTGTCGGACGCGGGATCGCGCCGCGAAAGCTGGACCCGGTAGTCCTCGAGGCCGACGCTGGACAGGACGAACTTGACGAGGTCCAGCGTGGTGCGGAACTCCTCTTCGACCTGGTCGGGCGAGACAAACAAATGGGCGTCGTCCTGGGTCAGCCCGCGGACGCGGAGCATGCCATTGAGTTCGCCGGACTGTTCATGCCGGTACACGGCGCCGAATTCGGCCAGGCGGACGGGCAGGTCTTTGTAGCTGCGCGGCGCCGCCTTATAGATCTGCACGTGGTGCGGGCAGTTCATGGGTTTGAGCAGATACCGCTCCTGGTTCCGCTCCCATTTCCGGAGGTACGCGATCCGGTCTTCGATCGGACCGTTGAACGGGTAATCGTGGAAGTCGCAGTTGAGTTCCCCGGCGGCGGCGAAGAACCCGCGTTCCGCCTTCTCGGTAATCCGCCCTTCTTCCAACCGCTGCTTCCAGTAGTCCACGAGCTGTCCGGCCGGATGCCCGAACAACGGCGGAAACTGGGAATCCCGGTAGTACGGAAAATGCCCGCTGGTCTCGTAGAGTTCCACGCGCCCCACGTGCGGCGAAAACACCGGCTGGTAGCCGCGGCGCAGCAGCTCCTGCTTGATGAAGTCCTCCAGCAGCATCCTCACGGTGGCGCCTTTGGGCAGCCACAGGCAGAGCCCCTGGCCAACGTCGTTGCTGATGGTGAACAGGCCGTGCTGCTTGCCCAGCACGCGATGGTCCCGGCGTTTGGCCTCTTCGATCTGGTTCAGGTGGGCATCGAGTTCCTTCTGATTGAAGAACGCGGTGCCGTACAGGCGCTGCAGCCGCCGGTTGTCCGCGTCCCCCTTCCAGTACGAACCGGCGACGCTGAGCAGTTTGAAGGCCTTGATGCGGCCGGCGTCGGGGATGTGCGGGCCGCGGCAAAGGTCGACGAACTCTCCCTGGCGGTAGAAGCTCAGGGACTCGTGGTCGGCCAGACCGGTTTCGATGTGTTCGACCTTCAGGTCCTGCTTGAGATCGCCGCAGAACTGGCTGGCCTCGCCGCGGGGCAGATGGAACCGCTCGAACGGTTCGGCCGCGGCGATGATCTCGGCCATCTCGGCCTCGATTCGCGGGAAGTCCTCTTCGCTGATTTTCTGAGGCAGATCGAAGTCGTAATAGAAGCCGTTGCCGGTCGTCGGGCCGAAGGCCAGGCTGACTCCGTCGTACAGCCGCATGACGGCCCGGGCCATGATGTGCGCGCAGGAGTGCCGCAGGACGCCCAGGGCGCGGGGGTCCTTTTCGGTGAGGAGTTTGAGGGACAGCGGATCGGACGGCGAGGCCTCGGCCAGGGGCCGCGCGGCGTCGACGATCGTGCCGTTGACGTCCGCCGCGAGCGTGGCGGCGGCCAGCCGTTCGCCGATCGAACGGGCGACATCGAGCGCGGACGCGGACTCGGGAAACTCCTTGACGCTCCCATCGGGAAGCTGGACGCGGGGCATGGCGATCTCAAGATTCAAAAACAGCGATACCGGACGTCAGAGACCCGTCCGGGGGCGCCGTGGTTCGCGGACCGCCGGCCGCCGGTACGAAGGGCGGCATCGGGCGCGGTCGGCTGCAGGCGTTCTATCGGGTGCGGGCGGGTTGGGCAACGGGGAGCCCGCGACGGCGATTCTTGACTGCGGAATGTGCCGGGGACTTCATACAATTGCCCGGAATCCATCCCCGGTTGTCCCGAGTCCGGAACGTCCCGCATCCCCGCAATGGCTGGTCCCGTCGCCGCTGTCCCGCGCCCGCAGCCTCCCGCGCCGCTCGGGAACCGACCGTTCCTGCGGCTGGCAATCGCGCTGGCGTTTGTGGCGGGGGCATCCGCGGCGGGCCTGTACGCGTTCGTCTGGTGGGAGGAGCGTCCCCTCGCGGAAGTGGAGCGTCTGCTGGACGCGGGCGAGCCCCGCAAGGCGCTGATTTCCGTCAACCGGTTTCTGCGGGAGCATCCGCAGCATGGCCGGGGCCTGGCGTTGAAGGCGCGGACGTTGTCGGCTTCGGGGCAGGTGGACGCGGCGATCGATCTGTATGAGCGGGTCGGCGCCGCGGACCCCAAGGACCTGCATGCCCTCGCGCAGGCGTTGCTGCACCGCCAGCAATGGAGCGCCGCGCTGCCGATCCTGAAAGTCCTGGAGACGACCGATCTGCATAAGGCCGACGTGCTGCATGAACTCGCCGGCTGCAAGTCCCGGCTGGGCGATTTTGACGGGGCGCTGGAGTCGGCCGAGAAGTTCTCGAAACAGCCCGGCATGGAAGCGCGCGGCCAATTGTTGCTGGGAACCATTCATCGCGACCGCGGCAACCTGCAGCAGGCGGCGACAGCCTGGGGGGACGTGCTGCGACTGCGGCCGGATGCGGCCGATCTGCAGATCGGCCCGGCGGAGTTTTTCCTGGAGTATGGCCGGGTGCTGTACGGCATCGGTGAGATGACGCTGGCGGCCGAACAGTTCCAGCGGAGCCTGGAACTCGAAGAGGCCGCGCCGACGCTCGTCGCACTGGGCAATGCACAGGTCCAGCTGGGGCAGGTCGAGTCGGCGAATGAGAACCTCCAGCGAGCGCTCGAGCTCGAGCCAGGCGCGCTGCCGCCGCGCGTGGGCCTCGCGCAGCTCGCCCTGACCCAGCGCAACGCCGAGCAGGCCTTCGAATTCCTGTCGCCGCTGCAATCCTCCGGAGAGATGACCGGCGAGATCGCCTACCTGTTCCAGCGGATTTATACCCTCCGCGGCGACACGGCCCAGGCGACGCACTGGCGGGACCGCGCCGACGAGCTGCGGAAGTCGGAAAGCATCCGCAACACGACCGATCAGATCCTCCGCGACTCGCCGGAGTCGAACTGGGCGCACGTCATACGGGCGCACCGCTTCGCCGAGGAGGGCAACTGGGATGAGGCGGAACGCATCCTCAAGCCGCTGGCGCCGACCGCGCCCGATCAACCTTTCATTCAGGCGCTCGACGCGGCCGTGAAATCGCGAGGGACGCTGCCCCCGTTGTCGGACCTGCCCATGGTCCGGTTCTGACCCGATGCCGGACGCCTTCCCGGCCCGCCCGTTCGACCCTCAACTGCCGCACTGATGCCAGAAGCCTCGGACCACTCCGACAGCGTGCAGCCGGCCCCGGCGCCCGCGCCTGGCGTGGAACGCGGCCGAAAGAGAAGGATCGTTGCCGGGTGGTGCGTGCTGGGGTTGTGCATGGCCGCTTTCGCGGCCTGGCAGCTGCGTCCGCAGGGACCGCTGCCGATCGAAACTCTGCCCGGAGTGCTGCGGATTCCCGCGGAGGACTGGGTGGAGTTCGCGTTTCTGAACCCGCCGGAAGGGGTCGGGTGGGTGGCGCTTCCGGGCGAGCGC
Organism: Planctomyces sp.; assembly: GCA_019636235.1. Classification (GTDB taxonomy): domain Bacteria; phylum Planctomycetota; class Planctomycetia; order Planctomycetales; family Planctomycetaceae; genus Caulifigura. Next base: position 125,742 of record JAHBXW010000006.1, on the reverse strand, counting down.
CAGGGGCGACGATCCGACAGCCGGGCCCCGGAACCCGGCCCGGGATGGTTGGAGCCATCGGCATGCGTCGACTGCCATCGCGAGATCGTGGAATCGTACTTCGAGACGGCTCACGCGCGGACGATGACGCTGCCCAGCCGAGACACGATTCTGGGAGCGCTCACGCCTCCGGACAACCGCCTCCCCACCGCCGTCGAGGGTCTGGAATTCGAGATGTTCGAACGCGACGGCGAATTCCTGGTAGGGCTCGACGTCCGTCGCGGCCGGCGGACCTACCGCGCCGACGTGCCGATCGCCTTCGTCGTCGGCAGCGGCAACCACGGTCAAAGCTATCTGCATTGGGCCGACGGGATGCTCTGCCAGCTGCCGGTCAGCTACTTCTCCGAATTCGACCGCTGGACGAACAATCCCGGCATCGCCCGCGACGGCACGGCGGACTTCGCCCGACCCGTCACTGATCGCTGCCTCGACTGCCACAGCACCTGGTTCAGCCACATACCCCGCACCGTCAACCGGTACGTCCGCAGCGGCTGGATTCTGGGGGTGACGTGCGTGCGCTGCCATGGTCCGGCGGATCGGCACGTGGCGCACCATCGCAGCCATCCGGAGGATTCGACGGGGCGGGACATCATCAATCCCGCCGCGCTAAGCCGGGACCGCGCGAACGAGGCCTGCGCCCAATGCCACTCGGGCGCCGGCGAACTCCTGCAGCCGGCCTTCACGTATGTGCCGGGCGACCCGCTGCAGTCGCATCTGGACATCGACCTGACCGGGGAGGGGGAACAGAACGACGACCCGCACAGCGCGAACCAGTTGGGCCGGCTGATGCGAAGCCGTTGCTACCAGGAGAGCGACGACCTGCGCTGCACGACCTGTCATGACCCGCATCACCACGAGCGGGGGCAGCGGGAGTCGTTTTCGGCGCGGTGCGCGAACTGCCATGCGGTCGACGACTGCGGCGCGCGGGCGAGGCTTGGTTCCGGCATTGATGGGCGCTGCGTAGAATGCCACATGCCGTCGCGACGCGACGCGGAGGTGACGGCGCAGGACAGCGAGGGCGACCTGCTGCCGCTGCTGCGGGACCATTTGATCGGCAAGTGGCCTGAAGCCAGCGAGCGGATCGAGGCCGACATCCTCGCGAACCCGTCCGCGACCCCCCCTTCCCCGTCTCCCTGAATGCCGCGGATGAACGAGCGCGTGCTGAACTGGCTGGTGGCCGGCGCCGTCGCGCTGCTCGGAGGTTGTCGGGAGACAGCCACGGCGCCCTCGAATGTTTCCCTCCCGGGAGGGGACGCCGGGGCCACGACCGATTCGTCACAGGGCGCGACGTCCACAGCCGGCGCCAACGGCCCGGTGGGTGAGATCCGTTTCGCCTCCATGCGGGAACGGTCGGGCATCGACTTCGTCCACCGCACGGGCGACTCCTCGGAGAAGCCGTTCCCCGCCGCCAACGGCAGCGGCATCGCGGCCTGGGACTACGACCTCGACGGCCGGCCGGATCTGTACTTTGCCACCGGCAACGACTTCCCGGTCGAACTCCGGCCCGAGAACGCCTCGAACCGGCTGTACCGCAGCACCGGCGACTGGAAGTTCTCGGAGACGACGTCCGCATCGGGGACCGGGCATCGGGGCTATACGGCGGGCCTGGCGGTCGGCGACTACAACTCCGACGGCTTTCCGGACCTGTACCTGAACTGCTACGGCCGGAACGTGCTGCTGCAGAATCTGGGAGACGGAACGTTCGAGGACGTTTCGGATGCGTCGGGGGTGGCGGACGAGCGCTGGGGGACCAGCGCGGCATTCGTCGACATCGACGGGAACGGTCTGCCCGACCTGTATGTCGGCAACTATGCGATCTGGTCGCTGGAGACGAACCAGTTCTGCGGAGACCGGGAACGTGGCATCCGCATGTTCTGCGGCCCGCCGACGGTGCACCCCGAGTTGGATGGGCTGTATCGGAACCTGGGGGACGGGACGTTCGAGGAGATCTCCGAAGCGACCGGCATCAACGCCAAACCCGCTCGGACGCAGGGAGTGCTGGTCGGCGATTTCAACGGCGACGGGTTCAACGACCTGTACCTGGGGAACGACCTCAACCCCAACGGGCTGCTGCTGAATCAGAAGGACGGCACATTTCGGGATGAAGGGGAGGCGTCCGGCTCGGCGTATGACCGGGTCGGCAAGATGCAGGCCGGCATGGGCGTGACGGCCGCCGACGCGAACCGGGACGGCGCATTCGACCTGTTCGTGACGAACTACGAGGGCGAGCACAACACGTATTACGAAAACGACGGGCTGGGCATGTACCAAGACGTCAGCCATGCCCGCGGCCTGGCGGCACAGAGCATTCCGTGGGTCGGCTGGGGAACGTGGCTGGGCGATTTCGACATCGATGGCTGGCCGGACGTGCTGGTCGTGAACGGCCACACTGACGACAACCTGGCCGAGATGGGACGGGAGGGGGAATTCCGACAGCCGCCGCTCGTGTGGCGGAACCTTGAGGGGCGGTTCCAGGTCGTGAAGGACGCGGGACCCCACTTCGCCGGCAAGCATCCGGCGCGGGCGCTGGCGGTCGCCGATCTGGATGGGGACGGAGACCTGGACGCGGTCGCCGGCCATCAGGACGCCGCGCCGGAACTGTTGTCCAACGAAAGTCCGGCGACTTCCCGACGCCCTGCCTGCTGGCTGACTCTGATCGGCCTGGAATCGAATCGCGACGCCGTCGGGACGGTCGTCGCCCTGGAGCAGTCCGGGCGGCGCATCGTCGAGCAGGTGCTCGGCGGCGGCAGCTACCTCAGTGCCAGCGATCGTGCAGTGCTCCTGGTTCCGCTGGAGGATCCCGGCGCCGGTCCCGTGACGCTGTCGGTGCGCTGGCCGGGTGGGCGTGAAACGCGGGCGACATTGTTGTCGGGGCCGGGTCGCTACCGCATAATCGAGCCCGCGCCGGGCGGCGCGGAATGCAGGGTGCTCGCCGGACCGTAAGGGAAACCGGGAACAATCCTGTCGTCCCTAGGCCGGTTGCGGCGCGGCCCATCCGCAATGTTTTCCATCTCAGAGTCCTGACTCAGGTTGTCGTCCATGAGCGATCCTCCCGGCGGAGCGAGTTTCAATCTCATCCGCGTTGTCCTGACGGTGTCAGTCCTGGCGCTGCTGATCGGCGGCGCCGTGTACATGTACGAGAACCGGGCGTCCTCGGGGCCGCGGCTCGTCGAGGCCCGCGGCCGCGTGACGTGGAAGGGAAATCCGGTGACAGTCGGCGCCGTGATGACTCAGCACGTCGACGACCCGATGCAGGCGACGCTGGGCGCGTTTGATTCGGACGGAAAGTTCGTGCTGGACACGAATGGCGATCCGGGCGCGGCGGTCGGCCGGCACAAGCTGATCGTGGCGTCGTACGAAGACGGGGGCCTCCCGCCTCCGCCGCGCGTGCCCACCAAATACGTGGACTTCCGGACGACGCCGCTGGAAATCGAAGTGTTCGCGGATCCTTCCAGGAATGTGTACGAGATCGTTCTGGAAGGGGAACTGGATCCGCGTCCGGGGCGCGGCGGGCCTCCCGCGGGGGACGACGGCCCCGCCGCCAGAGCGAACGGCCGACCCGAACTGGACGACTCCGCGGCGGCCGAACCGGCTGCGCAGGAAGCGCCTGCGGACGGCGAAGCGGCGGCCGACGACGCCCCGGCCGGGGAAGCCCAGGCTCTCGAAGACGATCCGGCCTGACGCTCAGCTCCGCCAGTACGTCCGGTCCAGCGTCCGGTAGTTGATCGCCTCGCTGAGGTGCACGGCCGATATCGACTCGGCGCCGTCGAGGTCCGCGATCGTCCGGCTGACGCGCAGGATCTTGTCGTGCGCGCGGGCGCTGAGCCCCATTTCCTCCATCGCCGACTTGAGCAGCGATTCCGCGGCCGCGTCCAGCCGGCAGTGCTTGCGGATCTGCCGCGGCGTCATCCGGCCGTTGAATCCCAGCGGGTTGCCGTCGAACCGGCGGTGCTGGACTTCGCGGGCCTGCACGACGCGTTCGCGGATGTCGGCGCTGCTCGTGCCCGGGCGATCGTTGGAGAGCTCGCGAAACGGCACGGGGGGCACTTCAATGTGGATGTCGATCCGGTCCAGCAGCGGGCCGCTGATCCGCGTCAGGTACTTTTCGACCTGCATCGGGTTGCAGGTGCAGTGCCGCTTGGGATCGCCCCGGAATCCGCAGGGGCAGGGATTCATCGCGGCGACGAGCATCAGGTTCGCCGGGAACGTCATGCTGCCCATCGCGCGGGAGATCGTCACGCACTGATCCTCGAGCGGCTGGCGGAGGACTTCCAGCGTGCTGCGGTTGAACTCCGGCAGCTCGTCGAGGAACAGGACGCCGTGGTGGGCGAGGCTGATTTCGCCGGGGGTGGGCGTGCTGCCGCCGCCGACGAGCCCCGCTTCGCTGATGGTGTGGTGCGGATTGCGGAACGGGCGGGTGAGGACCAGGGACGTGCCGGGGGACAGCCGGCCGACCGCGCTGTAAATGCGGGTCGTCTGCAGGCTTTCCTCGGGCGCCAGGTCGGGCAGGATCGTCGCCAGCCGCTGCGCGAGCAGCGTCTTGCCGGTCCCCGGGCTGCCGATCATCAGCAGGTGATGCCGGCCTGCGGCGGCCACGGTGACGGCCCGCTTCGCCGATTCCTGCCCCTTCACGTCCGAATAGTCGACGTTGTAGCCGGCGTGCGTCGCGACAGCCTCATCCCAACTGAACGGCGCCGGGTCGATCGACAACTGGCCAGTGAAGAATCCGACCGCCTCCGCGAGCGAGCCGACGGGGATCACGTCCAGCCCCTCGACGACGGACGCTTCGCGGGTGTTGTCGACCGGCACGACGAAGGCGCGGCGGCCGTCCGCCTTCGCCTGCAGCGCCATCGACAGCGTCCCCTTCGTCGTCCGGACGCTGCCGTCCAGGGCGAGTTCTCCCGTGACGGCGCAATCCGCGAAGCGGTCCGACTGCAGTTGCCCGCTGGCGGCCAGCATGCCGAGCGCGATCGGCAGATCGAACGACGGGGCCTCCTTGGGAAAGTCGGCCGGCGAGAGATTGATCACGATCCGGTCGCAGGGGCGGGTGTAGCCGCTGTTGACCAGCGCCCGTTCGATCCGGTGGATGCTTTCTTTGACGGCGGAGTCGGCCATGCCGACGATCACCGTGCGGGGCATGGCCGCGGGGGAGATGTCGACCTCCGCTTCGACGGCCCGGGCATCGATGCCGAACAACGCGTAAGTGTGCAGCTTGGCGAGCATGATTCAGCGCACAACGGCACGGCAGCCCGCAGACGCTCCGCCTGCAGCACGGCCCGGACGACGAAACTCCACGCCCTCCAGTGTAGCGAACTCCGGGAGGAAAACGGGCGCGGGAAACGCCATTGGGGCGTCGTCCACGGAACAGGCGGGACAGTGCGCCGCTTTCCGGCGCCAGCCTCCGCGTACAGCGCCTCGCGACGGCCGGCGATTGCGCGGTCTCGACGGCAGTCCGGCAGGAACTGCGACCCATCGCACGCTTTCGGACACCGCCAGGTCGCGCCCCGTCCGTCCCGCGCCTGCCAATCCATCTGCTAGAATGCTGCTGTGGCCGATCTGCCCCTGAGACCGTCCGACGTCATGCACGAGCCTGCCCCGGACGCCGCCCCGTTGCCCCTCGATGACCCCCATCACGGCCGCCGCCGGTTTCTCCAATGGGCGAAATGGGGGACGGCCGCAGCCGTGCTGGGGACCGGCGGCTATGTCCGCTGGATCGAGCCGCACTGGTACGAGATTGTTTGTCGAGACCTGCCGATCGCCGGGCTGCCGGCCGCACTGGAGGGCCGCACGCTGCTGCAGCTCAGCGACATTCATGTCGGCGAGGTCGTCAGCGAGCGCTACCTGGTGCGGGCGTTTCGCGCGGCGCAGCGGTTGAACGCCGACATCGTCGCGTTGACGGGGGACTTCATCACGCACAGCGACGATGCGGACTTCTGGCCCCTGGTCGAACGGGTCTACGCGCACGTGCCCCGCGGGCGGCTCGCGACGCTGGGTTGCCTGGGGAACCACGACTACGGCAGGGGATGGGTGCAGCCGGATGTGGCCGACGCCGTGACCGAGCGGCTTGAGGCGTCCGGCGTGGAGATTCTGCGGCCGGGCGTGCGGGACGTCGAAGGGCTGGCCATCGCCGGGCTCGACGACCTGTGGGGCAGCCAGTGGGAGCGTCCGCTGGCCGACGAATCGATCCCGCAGTCGGCGCCGGCAATTGTGCTGTGCCACAACCCGGACGCCTGCGACATGAGCATCTGGGGGCGGTTCCAGGGCTGGATTCTCTCCGGCCATACGCATGGCGGCCAATGTCGGCCGCCGTTCGGCAAACCGCCGCTGCTGCCCGTGACCAACAAGCGTTACACGTCCGGCGAGTTTGATGTCGGCAAGGGGCGACGGCTGTACATCAACCGGGGCCTGGGTTACCTGTGGAAAATCCGCTTCTGCGTGCGTCCGGAGATGACGCTGTTCACGCTGCGAGCCGCGCCCGAGAAGGCGTGAGGCTCAGCGCGATGGCCGCGGCTGCGACAGGCGCTGCCGATACTTGGTTTCCGCAGCCCGCAGCTCGGGTGGCGCGGGGCGCTGCGGCGCGCTGAACCCCGAAGCGGCCGGTCCCGTGCCGTCGCCGCCGCCGCGAGACTCGCCCGAGGAATCAATCCGCAGCGCCTCGAGCAGCGTGTCGAACTGCCGCCGGCGCGTGCGGGCCTCGATCGACTGATCGTCGCCCGAGTCCTGCAGCCGATCCTCCAGCCGCTGCATGAAGTCGGCGAGTTCGTCGTCGGTGAATCCGAGTTCCTGCTGCAGTTCGGGGTCGAGCTGTCCGCGCTTGAGCGTTTCCTGGAGCCGTTTGAGGGCGAGGTCCGCGGCGCGTTTCTTGTGTTCCAGGTTGACGGGGTCCGAGCCTCCCGGCGCGTCGGCCGCGGCGGCGTTGCGTCCCGGGCCTCCTTCGCCGCGGTTGGACGCGCCGCCGCGCGTCATGCCGCCCGCGCCGTTCGTGCCGGCCGAACCCTCGCCGCCGCTTCCGGCCTTCGACTCGCTGCCGCCCCCGCCGTCGGAGGAGCCGGCGCCGCTCTCGCCTTCCTGACCCCCTTCACCGCCGCCGCCCGACTGCCCGGAGCCTTCGGGCGAAATCTCTCCGCCGCTGGACGACTGCCCGCCGTTCGGGCTGTCTGCGTTCGCTGAGTCGCCGCTGTCGGATTCGCCGCTCGCTGAGTCGGAGGACGGGGAGTCGCCCGAGGGGGATTCCCCCGGGGCGTTCTGGCCGGGAGCGGACGATTCGCCAGCGTTCTTCGGGGCGCCGCCGCCGCCTTGAGAGGCATTCTCGCCCCCCGCACCCTGCCGATCGTTCGATCGCTCGGGCTCGCCCTCGCGGCCCGGCATCGGCCCTGGAGTCGCGGACGAATCGCGATCAGCCGTCGCACCGGATTCCGAGGCCGCGGAATCCTGATCGCCGCTGGGGGATGCGCCCCCTTCGCCCTGAGCGCCGCCCTTTGCGTTGGAGCCGGTCTGCGATCCGCCCGACTGGCTTTGCGATCCGGTCTTCTGGCCGGATGACGAGGATTCTCCCGGGCCGGCCTCTCCCTCGCCCGGAGTGGTTTGATCGCCCGATTCCGCGGCCGTCGACGAGCCGGGGTTGCCTTCGCCGCCGGAGCGCGCGCCTTCATCCGCCTGGCCGGTCGGCTGCTGCGAGCCGGTCCCGCGGTTCTCATTGGTGCGAGAAGACTGATTGGGCGACTGGTTGCGGCCGGTGGACTGCCCCGAGGTCGCTTCGCCCTGCGACGACTCGCGGCTGTCTCCGGAGTTGGAAGACGTCGAGTCGGGACTGGTCGTGCGATCGCCGCCGCCGGGGGGCTGCGCCGGAGGCTGGCCGCGATCGTTCGGCTGAGGTTGCTGATCGTTCGCGGGTTGTTCGCCGCGTCCGGCGGACGCGTTGTCCGACGTCATCGGATCGCGGGAGGCCCCGCCATCCGCTGGCTGGCCGCTGGCGGTCGAGTTTTCCTGCTCGCCGCTGGGCGGAGCGCCGGTCTCGCCGGTCGGCGTCTCACGATCACCGCCCGGGGGCATGCCATCGCCCCCGGAGTCCCGTTGGTCGCCGGGCGTCCCATCGGTTGTCGGGGGAGAAGTTCCCTCGCCGTCCGGACGGGAGGCCGCCTCGCCGGGGGGCTGCGTCATCGGATCCCCGGGGCGTTCATCGTCGCCGCGAGCGCCCGGTCGGGGAGCGCCGGCATCCGGTCGCTCCGCGTCGCCGGTCGTCGGCGTGTCGCCGGGTGGCATGGACTCGCCGCGATCGGCTGACGGATCGGATCCGCGGGACGGCGAATCGGCGCGGTCCGCATCCCCATTTCGGGGCTCCTCGTTTCGACCGCGTTCGCGGGGCGCTTCTTCAGGCCGCGTGCCGGCCTCGCGTTCGGAGCTCTCTCCGCCTTTGCTCTCAGCATCGCTCGCGGACGGATCGCCCCCCGGCTCCGAGGGCTCAGCGCCCGTCCCGTTCCGGTTCTCGTCCTGCCGATCCGTCGAACGTTCGCCGGTCGAACGCTCGCCCGGACGTTGGGAGTCCTGCCGGGGCGATCGTTCGCCGCCGTTGGTTCTGTCCTGACCTGCGTCGTCGCCCTCCGTGTTCTCGCGTCCCGGATCATCAGCGGCGCGGTTGTCCCCTGGACGCCGTTCACCCGCGGACGGCGTCGGCCGCTGCGTCTCGTCCCGAGGCCCCTCGCCATTCTCAGAGGGATCGCCGGGATCGTTCTCGCGCTGCCGCCGTTCCCAGTCAATCAGCCGCTGGAGGGCTTTGTCATCGGGCGTGCGGTCACGGTTCGCGGGATCGCCCCCCGAGGGCCGGGAGGCCCGCTGCTGCCCGCCGGTTTGTCCATTCCGATTCGATGGCTGGCGAACGGCCTGGTCCCCGTTGGGATCGGCGTTCTGCCCGGGGCGGGTCTTCTGACCTTCGCCGGCCTGGCCGTTCTCGGAATCCGTGGTTCCGCCCTTTTCCCCAGCCTCACGGGGATTCTGCTCGGCTGCATCCTGGGCATCGTCGCCTTCCTCAGCGGCCTGGCGATCCTCCCCGCGCTCCGGGGCATCAGGGCTGGACGGATCGGCGGCCGCCGCGCCCGACTGTTCGCCGTCGTCCGAGGGCATGCGTTCGTCGCCGGGGCGAGCCGGATCGTCGTCGTCGTCGCCATCGGTTGAGGAATCGCGATCGGCGCCTGCATCACGCGGATCGTCGGTCTCGGTTTCGGAGTCTCCCTGCGTGGTCTGGTTCGCGCGGTCCAGCGCGTCCTGGGCCTTCTGTTCTTCGGCGGCGGCCTGCTGCTCCGCCTCCTGAGGCGGCTGCGGGTCGAGGATCTGGATGTTCATCTTGGGCGTGACGGTGCGGTTCACGCCGCGCGAGCCGAACGGTTCGAGATTGTCGCGGGCTTCCAGCCACCAGGTCAGACGGCTGCCCGGAGCGGGATTGAAGTCGCTGAGCTGGAGGCGGTGCACGCCTTCAACGGCCGCCTGATCCGGCGGACCGGAAAACAGCCGCGGCGCGTTGGGCAGCGCCTGCCCTTCGCGCTCGACGTGCAGCACGACGGATCGCAGCCGAAAGTCGGGATCCGCGGCGCGGTAGGCGATTGCCACGACGCCGTTCGCCGGAGCGTGAACATCGCCGCGGGGCGAGACGAGTTCCAGCTTGGGGGGCAGGTCCGGCCGGATCCGGATCGGATGCAGCGCCGGCTGGGGATCGAAATGGCCAGCATCATTCCGCACCGCGATGCGGTAGAACTTCGGGAACGTCCCATCGGTCCGGAAGGCGAGCTGCCACGTCGCCGTCAGCCGCGTCCCCTCTGCGATCTGCACGGGCAGTTCTTCCGCCTTGATCGTCGTGTCTTCGGAATCCGAGAACAGCAACATGGCCGTCGAAACGGGCATGTTCGTGCGGGCCTGGAGGGTGACGCGCGTCCCTTCCCAGGCGTCGATCGCGCCGCCGGACTCGGTGTGCGAGGCCAGGCCCGTGTAAGGCGGATAGTCGAGGCGGATTTCGTCGACGATGGCCGTCGGCGGCTGAACCACCCGGACCGCGTACGATTCCGACAGCGCGTCGCCGGCGCGGACGCGGTAGCTCAGGCTCTGTCGCAACCCGCGGGCGTCCTCGCCAAGCAGCGTCCCGCGGTAGCGCCGCAATCCCTCGCCGGTGTCCCGCAGCGCCACAGGCTCGTCGACGTAGCGGCGGTCGGCCGTCGTGTACAGCAGCGTGACCTCGGGGGGCACGACGCCCGACAGCTCGACTTCCACGTCCACCTGGGACAGAGCCGCCACTTCGATGTCGCCGGGAGCGATGCGGTCGATGCGCGTCCGCGTGACGGCCGCGGCCCCGGTGAACGGCACGACGGCCCGCCAGGCCGACTGCGCGATGCTCTTGGGCGAGAACAGGGCGTACCCGCCGATGACGGCCAGCACCCCCAGCAGGGCGTACGAACACTGCATCAGCGTCTGCCGATCAATCGCATGGTCGATGTCCGCATGCGACAGGCCCACCGCAGCCCGCTTCTCCAGCGACCCCCGGATCCGCGCCGACATCGGCCGACCGGCCCCGCGCAGATTCACCAGCGTCAGCAGACTGCTCTTCAGGTCCGGATGCGCCTTCTCGATCCGCCGGGCCGCGTACAGGCTGTTCACCCGCCGGCGATAGGGACGCACCAGCCGCAGCATCAACCAGGACAAGAGCCCCGCAATCCCCGCCAGCCACAACGTCATCCGCAGCCCGAACCCGAAACCGCCGGGGATGATCCAGTGATCGAACAGCGTGAACAGCAGGACGTACAGGCAGATGCCGAGCGCGGCGCCGACGGCGCCCGTCAGCACGTCCGTCATCCGGATGCCGTGCGTCGTCTTCGTGAGCTGGTAGTCGATGAACTCGTCGAACTCGACGAATCGACTAGCGGCCGATTCCGGCTCGCCGACGCTGGTGGTCATGCAGTCCCTCACAATCCGGCGACGTCTTCCCTTCCGGCGTCCCGAAGACCGTTGCGGCCAGGGACGACGGCAAGACCGGCGCGACGCGCGCAATTCCTCCGCCGAATTATAGTCGACGTGTCTGCGGGCGGGGATGTTCCAAATCTTCGGAACAATCGTCCGGGTTTCTCATCCGGATGTCGAGTTTGCGGAAGTTGCGGCGGCGTTGCGGGCCCTGCCGACTGCGGCGTGGGAAAATGCCGGCCGATCTGACAGGATGCCCCGGGCGGCCCGCAGGCGGGCCAGACGCCGAAAAATCCAGAAGGCAGCCGGAATGAAGATCGCGTATCTCGAGTGTGCGACAGGCATTGCCGGCGACATGACGCTCGCCGCGCTGGTCGACGCGGGCGTCCCCTGGGACCGCATCCGCGCCGGCATCGAGTCCCTGGGACTCCCCGGCGTTGCCCTGCGGCTCGATGAAGTCCACCGCTGCGGTTTTCGGGCGCTGAAGCTCATCGTCGAACATCCCGAGCAGCACGCGCACCGGCACTACAGCGACATTCGGGAACTGATCGACCGCGCCGGAGCGCTCACGGCCTCCCAGAAGGCGCTCGCGCACCGGCTGTTCCTGGCGATCGCCGAAGCGGAAGCCCGCGTGCATGGCATGCCGCTGGAGCAGGTCCATTTTCACGAAGTCGGGGCGATCGATTCGATCGTCGACCTCGTCGGGACGGCGATCGGCTTCGACCTGCTGGAGGCGGACCGCATTGTGTGCGCGCCGATTCCCACGGGCCGGGGCAGCGTGCGGATCGATCATGGCGTGTGCAGCGTGCCGACCCCCGCGACGGCCGAACTGCTGAAGGGCGTGCCGCTCGTTGATCTGCCTGTCGACTTCGAACTCACGACGCCCACCGGGGCGGCGATCGTGAAGACGCTGGCCGCGCAGTTCGGCCCGCGCCCGGCGATGACCATCGACCACGTCGGCTGCGGCGCGGGGACGAAGGATTTCCCGGACCGGCCGAACATCCTGCGACTGTTCCTGGGGACGGCCCGCGAGGAAGCGGCCGACGACGTCGTCTGCCTGTTGGAAACGAATCTCGACGACGTTGCCGGAGAGGTCGTCGGCTACGCGTGCGAACGTCTGCTGCAGGCCGGGGCGCTGGATGTGTCGACGACGGCGATCCGCATGAAGAAGGGGCGGCCGGGCGTGCTGCTCAGCGTCCTTTGCGAACCGGCGTTGCGGCCGGCCCTGGAGGACATTCTGTTTCGCGAAACCGGCACGCTGGGCATTCGGCGGATGAGCGTCGAGCGGGCGAAGCAGCAGCGGCGGGCGCATCGGGTCGAGACGCCCTGGGGGACGGTGGCGGGAAAGGTCTCGGCCCAGGGCGGGCGCGTGACGGGGTTCTCACCGGAATACGAGGACTGCGCGCGGATCGCCCGCGCGGCCAACGTTCCGCTGCGGGACGTCATGCGTGCTGCGGACCTGGCCTACGCGGCGGCGCCGCTCGACTGGGATAGCGGATTCGAAACAACGGCCGCTGCCGCCCCCGCTGCCCCCCGCGACCATTCGCACTCGCACGACCATTCCCATGACCACGGGCACTCACATGACCATGGGCACTCGCATGACCACGGGCACTCGCATGACCACGGGCACCGGCGTTAGCACGGACCCGTCGCTTCACATGGCCATGACAAGACTTCCTGATCTGCCCAAGTCGGAGCGTCGACGCGAGCGGGAGATTCTGGCTGGCGCCCTGCCTGACCGCACATCGCGTCAGCCCTCGCGATCGAAAACCCCGGACGGCGGAAGGCCGGCCCCGGGTCTCAGCAACGCATGCAGAATCGATGCAAACTCAGTTGGAGACAAGTGCCGAAGGTGGGACTCGAACCCACACTTCCTTTGAGGGAAACTGGATTTTGAATCCAGCGCGTCTGCCAGTTCCGCCACTTCGGCAAGGCTTGCACCGTAAGAGGATACAGCCATCCCCGCAACGGTCGAGCCGGCAAATTCCCGCCCGGCAGGCTGGCCTGGCGCCGGCGGAGGATCGACACGCCCGCGCGGCCCGAGGGTTCGCGGTCATTCCGGTCGAAAGCGTCGCAGGCTGTGCCCCGAGAACGGGCCACGGCGCGATCCGCATGCCGAGATCGGCCGCGAAAAATGGAAAACGCTCGTCGGTCCCGGGTCGTCCCGACGAGCGTTTTCGCGCCCATGCCGTCGCTGCACGCCGCCGGAACCCGGCCGCGTCGGACGTAGCGGTCCCTGTCGGCCGCACGCCCAGTTGTCTCTCGGATTTGCGCCCGGGTTATGCCGCCGCGCGCCGGATCTGCCGCACAATGTTCTCAAACTCGTCGTTCGACGCGAACGGAATCAGGACCGTCCCGACGTCCTTCTTCTTCAGGCGGATCTCGACTTTCGCGCCCAGCAACTGGCGCAGCTGCTCCTCCAGCGAAGCAATGTGATTCGTCCGCAGCTGCTCCTGCTCGGCGGCGGCGTCAGCCAGAGAAATCGTCTGCGGCCCCGCCTCTCCCTCCCCCGCGCCGGGTTCTCCGTTCGCGGCCTCCGCCGCACGCGCCGCCGCGGCGGGCTCGGACCGGCCCAAGAGTTTCCGGACGGCCGATTCCGTCTGCCGGACGGACAGTGATTCCGACTGAATCCGGCCGCACAACTCCATCTGGGCCGCCGTCTCCAGCGGCAGCAGCGCCCGGGCGTGACCCGCGCTGATCCGTCCCGACGACAGCGCCAGCCGAACCGGCTCCGCCAGATCCAGCAGCCGCAGAAAGTTGCTGACCGTCGAGCGGTTCATGCTGAGCTGTTTGGACAGCTCCTCAATCGTGCCGCCGAAGTTGGTCAGGTAGTCGCGGAAGGCCTGGGCTTTTTCGAGGTCGCCGAGATCCTTGCGTTTGAGGTTCTCTTCCAGCGCGTATTCGCAGGCCGTTTTATCGATGACGTCGACGACGCGGCAGGGCACACTGGCCAGCCCGGCCCGGACGGATGCCTGCCAGCGGCGTTCGCCGGCGATGACCTGAAAGCCCCCCTCCACTTCGCGGACGAGAAGCGGCTGCAGGATGCCGTGCTCGCGGATGCTGCCCGACAGCTCTCCCAGCGATTCCGCGTCGAACTCTTTGCGGGGCTGATAGGGGTTGCGGGTCAGCCGATCGATGGGGATGTGCCGCAGCTCGCCGGGATCGGCGTGGGGCTGCGCCTCTTCGGACGCCGGGGCGCTTCCGCCAAGCAGCGCCGACAACCCCCGCCCCAGTCTCCGCTTCGGATCGAACCCGGGAACCTGACTCATGAATCGCCGCCTCCCTGCAGAACTTCCGTTATCACTTCGCCGCCACGCCGCCGACCGCATGCCTGCCGCGGGCGTGACGCAGCGACAACAGATTGTTCGACCAGCAACCGCCCCGGACTGCAGATGTCCGGTTCAACCGGACGTTTCCATCGTGGCGATGATGCCGGTCAGTCAAAGTGGAGAATCTGGATTGCGCGGGACCGCGTCTGGCGGAACGATTTCCGCCCCGCCGGGCGAATTGAATCAAGCACACGCCCGCCCTCGCTACTCGAGGTCGTCTTCGCCCGGAGCCTCGTCGAGGAAGGGCGCCGCCCCCGCGCCCATCGCCGTGATTCGTTTCACCAGAATGGTCGCGTAGGAGCCGCGGGGAAGAGTGAACGCCAGCGACAGCCGCCTGCGGCCCGCATCGAGTTCATCGTCATCCAGCCGATGCTCGAGCCCCTGCACGGGGGCGACCACCTTTCGCCAGCCCTTGGAGAAGAAACTGTCCCGCGGATACTTCACCCGAATCTGCCGCAGTTCCAGGTTTTCCGCGGCCAGCACGCGCGTCGCGAGTTCCAGCGTCGGTCCGGGCTCGAGCTTCAACCGCGCCGAGGGCAGCGGCAGCGACGTCGTCTGCAGCGGCCGGCGGCAGTCGTCCGGCAGGGCCTGAAAAAACGGGACCGCGCCCCCTTTCAGGGGGACGTCGAACAGAATGTCCGCCGGGCAGGTCTCCCGCAGAAACGTGGCCGCCATCCGGTTCCACAACCAGGACTGAAACGCCGCGAGATACAGGCTGCGCAAGTCGACCTTCAGCCGCGCCCAGGCGCCGCGAAAATCTCCCGGCCGGTCGGCGAGAAACGTCACCACGCTGCGCCGATGCGAGCGGTCCAGCGCCGCCTTGCACTCGGTCCAGCGGCCCCAATGCTCGCGCAGCAACCGCTTCTGCTCTTTCTCCTCCGTGCGGTCGAACGGATGCGCCTCGGCCAGCGCCAGCCACAGCGTGCGTTCATAATCCCCGGCGATCCAGGGCCGGGCGATGAACTCGCCAGATGCCGTCAGCGAGCCGAACCGCTGGTCGTCGAAGTAATTGGGGATGCCGTCGCCGGGAATCGACTGCAGCGCGGCCAGCGCCGTCTGGGTCTCCGCCTCCGTCAGGCTGCGGATCACGATCGAGAAACGATTGGCGCGAATGTCCGCCGCCGTGAAGGCGCGGTCCGACTGGCCGAGGTATTCCAGCTCGAGATGCGACTGCGACAGGTCCCGACGCGGACCGTTGAGGATGGTCAGGTGCTGAACCGTAACGGCATGCTTGTCCTTGAGTCCCCCCCAGGACATCCGGCGGCGCTCGATGCCCCAGCGGCGCTGAATGGCGTCGACGGCTTCCAGCGTGCCGAGACTCTGCTTGCGGAGCCGGTAGGCCGCGAAGGCGCCGGACTCGCCGATCGGAAAATCGGCCAGTTCTTCGACGCCGAAATCTTCGGGCAGGCGTCGCAGCTTCACAGGCGCACCGCGTCGCGACAGGACGGCGGGTCGATCGACGATTTCGTTCTCATCCCGCCGATTCTCCCGGAGGCCCCGTCGCCGCGATCGCCTCCTCCAGCGACAACTGGCCCTCGTACAGCGCCCGGCCCACGATCGCCCCGATCAGTCGGGGATGGTCCCGTTCGATGACGCACAGTCGCTGGATGTCGGCGATCGACGTCACGCCTCCCGAGGCGATCACGTCCACGCCCAGTTGCGCGAACTCCGCCAGGTCGGCCAGGGTCCCCTCATCGATTCCCTGCAGCATCCCGTCGTTGGCGATGTTCGTATAGATGATGGCCGCCAGGTTGGAATCCCGAAACTGGCGGGGGAGGTCCAGCGCCCGGACCTCTGAGACGTCCAGCCAGCCGGCGGTCGCCACGAGGCCGTCCCGCGCATCGATGCCCAGCACGACCTGCGAGGGGAACCGGTCGAGCGTTTTGCGGAACCATTCGGGCTGCTTGAGCGCCTGCGTGCCGATGATGACGCGATCAACGCCGACGTCTTCAAGGAGCTGGCGAATCGACTCATCGTCGCGGATGCCTCCGCCGAGCTGGCAGGGGAGGTCGACGGCATCGACGATGCGGCGGACGACGTCGGCGTTGACGGGTCGGCCGGCCTTGGCGCCGTCGAGATCGACGAGATGCAGCCGCGTGGCGCCTTGGTCGGCGAACCGCTGCGCGACGGCGGGGGGATCGTCGTCGAAGACAGTTTCCTGGCTGTAGTCTCCCTGCCGCAGCCGCACGCAGCGGCCGCCGCGGAGGTCGATCGCGGGGATGATTTCCATGGTTCTCGGAGGGGACGGGCGCGATGCTGCGCCCGCGGGCCGTGCGTCGACCAGCGGGCGGACCTTCCAACTTAGCAATGGTTCTCGTGCCCCGACAGAGGCCGCCGCGCAGCGCACGCGAGAATTCCAGAACGCACGGGGCGCATTGCCTTCATGAGGCGGAAACGTGTGCGGCCGAGGCTGCGGCTGGCGGGCCGACATGCTCGGCTCGTCCGACCGTGAGTGCCCAGCGCTTCGGTGTGTGTGTCAGGCGCCATGGCCGGCTTTGTCCGGCCGTGCCGGATCGGTTGGGCGGCCCGCCCCAGAGCGCAGCGATGGACGTGGTCTGGAAGTCAGGATTGGTCATTGCATCCGAGGGGTTCATCCCCTCGGGATCGCGATGCCGAATGGGGACGCCGGTTCGCGACGTACGGCCGACACGTCCGACGGCAAAGCCGTCGGCTGGGACCCGTGTCATTCAATGACCATCGACCAACTTCTTCACGACGCCCGGGGTTTCGGGCTACGCCCTCCAACCCCCGGCCGCACGACGGCTCGCCGGTCCAAGGCTCGGCCTGCGAGATTGGCTTATGCCCTCTATTCGTTAAAAAATTACCTCAAAACGCCATAATTTTATCGATAAGCGATAATACGAGGCTACAGTGGACGCACCGTAGCCACGTTGGGCCAAGTTTCCCCGACTGTTTGAGCATCTCGAAATCCTGGCCAACACGGCTCAATCGGCGAAGGCCTCCAGATTTCGAACGACGGCATTGGAGCAGCCATGAAAAGTCGTCTACCCCGCCCCGCTCAGATGGCGATTGTGCTGATCGGCATTGGCTTTCTCGCGATCATGCTCTGGGAGCTGCCCGTTGCAGGCAGAAGCGCAATTGCCAGGCTTGCGGACGACTCTCAGTCGCTGGACAAAGCCAAACTCGACCAGTTCTTTGACCGGCTCGCTGAGAAGAATAAGGCAATGGGCAGCCTCGTCATCGCCAAAGACGGCGACGTTCTCTACACCCGCGTCATCGGCTTCGGTCAGATCGACGGCGTCGAGCGGAAGCCGTTGACGCCGGCGAGCAGGTTTCGAATCGCGTCGATCACGAAAACGTACACCGCCGTAATGATCCTGCAGCTTGTCGAAGAGGGAAAGCTGAAGCTGACGGATCCCCTGGACAGATTCTTTCCGCAGATTCCCAACGCTCAGCGAATCACCATCGGGCAGCTGCTCGCGCATCGCAGCGGGATTCCTGACGTGCGGCGGGATCAGGCAACCTGGCAACCTGGAGCGCCTGTCGCCAGGGATGAAATGCTTGCACAGATCGTCAAAGACACGCCGGATTTCGAACCGGACTCAAGGCAAGCCTACAGCAACGCCGGCTACTTCGTGCTGGGCCTGATCCTTGAACAGGCGACTGGAAAATCCTACGCGGAGGCTCTGGAGGAGCGAATCACGTCAAAGATCGGCCTCAAGGACACGTACTTCGCAACCAGCAGCATCGATGTCAGCAGGAACGAATGTCTTACCTATTGGAACATCGGCGGCGAGTGGCAACCGGGCCGGGAATCGCAGCCAAGCGTCTTCGAGATTGTCTCGACGCCTGGCGACATGGCCGAGTTCGTCAAAGCGCTGTTCGAACTGAGATTGATTTCTCAACAGAGCCTGGACCAGATGAAAACGATCCGGGACGGCGAAGGGCTCGGAATTGTGACGTTCACGTTCGCCGGGAAGACGTTCTACGGGAACACCGGCGGCGGCGACAACTACGGATCGTGGTTGGCATATGAGCCGGAGGAAAAGCTGGCGGTCGCCTACACGACGAACGCAAAGGTGTACCCGGTCGCCAGTATTATCAGCGGCGTGGTCGACATCTGCTGCAACAGGCCTTTCGAGATTCCCGCCCTGGAATCGATCGTCGTCAGCCCGGAAATCCTGGACAAGTATGTCGGAGCCTATTCCGTCGCTGACGTGACCGCGAAAGCGATCATCTCGAGAGACGGCTCGACACTGTTCTTTCAACCCCCGGGCGAGTCGACCTCGGTCGCACTCGAAGCCACCTCTGACGATCAATTTCAGATTGAGGGAGTGGCGGTCTTCACATTCGACTCCGCGAACGGCCGGTTGACCGTCAAGCGGCGTCGCGGGGAGAGAATCTTCACGAAGGTGAAGTAAGAGGCGGGCAAGAGTGGGCGAATGCCGCCGCGTCGCCCTGTGCCTCGGGCAGGTTCGACAGCGGTTCGATTCGACCGTCGAGGACGTCCAGCACCCGCACGCTGCCGGGCGCCAAGTCGCTCGGAAACTGACGCATGCCGACGATCCGCCGCACGCTTTCGACCAGACGTGCTCGTCATGAAAGGCGAGGCTCAATTTTCCGGTTTCTCGCGAACTTCTAGCTCCAACCGCGCGTCTTGATGTGCGATGGCCGGCGGCGACACGTCATCGCTGGAAGCTGTCAGAGCTGCACGCATTCTCATCTCGATCGGCCCATGTCTCCGTCACGACTCACGTTGACAACCCGCACCGGCGGCGCGCGGGAGTACGCCTCCACGACGGGGCGATCCGAACCGGAATCCGCGCGCCCTGTGACCCGTCCCCCAGCTCCTCGCGCCGGGCGTCGGCCGGGGCTGCGGCGGCAGACGTTCCGGGGATTTCCGGGTGCGTGAATCGGGTGCGTGTCCCTGGCGGGCACGGCTCGGCGTCATGCAGCGGTCGCCGGGCTTTCTTCATGCCCGTCGGGAGAGCCTCCACAAGCATGGGCTGGTAGCTGAGACGGTACAGCGCCTGGCTGAAGACCAGGAGACAAGGATTCGAGCGCCTTCCAGCCCGCTCTGCATCGGCGTTTCAAGTGCGGGGATAGGCTTCCGGGGGACGTCACGGTCGATTGTTGACCGGACCCGAGCCGAGGGGTTGATCCCCTCGGGATCGCGATGCCGAATGGGGACGCCGGTTCGCGACGTTCGGCCGACACGTCCGACGGCACAGCCATCGGCTGGGATCCGTGTCATTCAATGACAAATGACCTGTCTGCGATGACAATGTCCAATCTTTCGCGAACGCGCGGGCGACGGTTGCCCCCGCCGCGCCCATCGGCGATGCTCAAATCGCGGGCTTCCGCCGAGGCCCACGCGGCCGGCTCGCGGTGCGCCGCGCGCCACTTTCCGCGAACGGCCCGTTCCTGTCAGGATTCCGACCATGCCGCTGCACACCCGCCGCACACTGCTTCTGCTGCCCCTCCTGGCCTGCCTGGCCGTCGCTGGACCGCTGGCCGGCGAGGATGCCCCCAAGCCGCTCAAGGTCGGCGACGCAGCTCCGGAATTCACCGTCAAGGACGATGCCGACAAGGACTGGAAGTCGTCCGAGCACTTCGGCAAGAAGCTGGTCGTCGTTTACTTCTATCCCGCCGACATGACGGGCGGCTGCACGAAGCAGGCCTGTGGGTTCCGCGACAACATCCAGAAGCTCAAGGACAAGGGGGTGGAAGTCGTGGGAGTCAGCGGCGATTCCGTCCGCAACCATCAGTTGTTCAAGCAGGCGCACGATCTGAATTTCACGCTGCTCGCCGATGAGGACGGCAAGGTCGCTGAGAAGTTCGGCGTGCCGCTCACCCGCGAAGAGAAGTCCGTGACGGCGACAATCGACGGCAAGGAAGAAGTGCTGACGCGCAAGGTCACCACGAATCGCTGGACGTTCATCGTCGATGAGGATCAGCAGATCGCCTACCGCGACGAGAACGTGAACGCCGCGGAGGACAGCGAGGCGGTGCTTAAGGCGGTCGAGGCACTCCGCCGCTGATTCCTCGCGTCCCCTTCGACAGGCGTCCCATTGGCCGTGAGCCGCCAGGACCTGCCCCCTGCGTCGCGCGCCTCCGGCCCAGCGGGGTTTCGGCTGGCCGGCTGGCGGATGCAGGCCGCGGTGTGGGGACTCTGCACGCTGGCGGTGATCGCGCTCGAGGCGCGCCGCTGGACCGACCCTGAGCGGCGGACCGCGGCGCTCGAAGGACGCTTGTTCGACGGCGCCGAGGACTACGGCCCGTTCCTGCCGATCCTGCTCGCGGCGCCGATCTTCTGGGCCGGATCACGGCGCGGCGCGGCTGCTCCCTTTCCCGACGAGCCGCCCGCTGCTCCGGCCTCCACGAGTGCGACCCTCGTCTGGTCCGTCCTCACAGCCGGGCTGGCCTTCTCCGCCAGCCTGCTGTTCGCGCGGCCCTTCGCCGGGATGCCCCCCGCGATTCACGATGAGTTCAGCTATCTGTTCCAGGCTCAGACGTTCCTCGCCGGACGGCTGTCGTTCCCCTCGTTCGCGCCCCTGCCGGAACTGTTCGATCAGGTTCACGTCCTCAACGAAGGCCGGTTTGCGAGCCGGTACTTTCCCGGGACGGGCCTGTGGCTGGCCCCGTTTGTCGCGCTGGGGAACCCCTGGCTGGGACAGTGGACGGCGAATGCGCTGATCGCGGGCATGGTCGTCTGGATCGGCCGCGAGCTGAGCGGACTCCGTACGGGAGCGATCGCGGGGCTGCTGTGCGCGGGGTCCCCGGGGCTGATCGTCTACAGCAACCGGCTGCTCGCGCATCAGCCGACGCTGCTGGCGCTGGTCGTCTTTCTGTGGGCGATGCTGCGCTGTCGGCGGAGCCCGTCCGCGGGCTGGGGACTGTTGGCCGGCACTGCGCTGGCGTTCGCGATGCTTTGTCGTCCGATGACGGCCGCGGGGGTCGCATTGCCCTGGGGCGTGGAGTGGCTGATCCGCCTGGAGCGGGGGAGCGCGGACCCGTCCGCGCCCGCCGGGGTTCGCCCGCGCTGGTCGCAGACGTTGGCCCTCGGCGCGCCGCTGGTCGCCGCCGGCGGGCTGATGCTCGTCTGCAACGCCGCCATCACCGGCAGTCCCTGGCGATCGCCATACCAGGTCTACACTGACACCTACACGCCGCGGCACACATTCGGCTTCAACAATGTGGTGCGCGGCGCAAAACGGCTGGGCCCCAAGACGCTGGACAATTACGACCGCTGGGCCGAGAACCTCACCCCGAAACTGGCCGCACGCAATGTGGGGGAACGGCTGATCTCGAGCCTCCGCTGGTCGCTGGGCGTGATCCCGCTGGGGCTGGCCGCGGCGGTCGTGTTGATCGATTGGCGGCGCTGGTCGCGGGGCTGGCGGCTGGTGATCGCGTCGATCGTCAGTCTGCATGCCGCACACGTTCCGTACTGGTTCGCGGGGATCGAAGGCTGGCATTACGTCTTCGAATCGGCGCCGATGTGGCTGCTGCTGTTCGCGGAGGCGGCGCGGCGGATGTCGGCCGTCTGGAGCTGGGAGGCGCCGGGGATGCGCTGGTGGGGCGGGGGGCTGCTGGCCACGGCGCTGGCGGTGAACCTCGTCTCGATCGAGCCGTTGTGGCGCTCGCGCGTGGACACGGCGCGGGTGGAAGCGATGTTCGCCCGCGCGCGGTACGCGCAGTTCCGGCGAAAGGCGGCCGAACTTGCCGCGGAGGGGCCGATCATTGTGTTCGTCGAGCCCGATCCCGCGGACCGGCACATGGACTACGTGACCAATCCGCCGTCCCTCGACGGCCCGGTGCTCGTCGCCCGGGCGATTCCGGATCGCACTGATGTCGACGCCGCGCGGCGCCTGTTCCCCGATCGCCGCGCCTGGTTGTTCCGGCCCGGCAGCTGGCAATGGATCGATCTCGACCGCTGATCCCATTGGATTCCGGGCGGAACCTCAGAAGTCCGTCAGCGACCGCGGCCGGATCGACACGCGCAGCGCGTTCAGGACAGCGACGACGTCGATCACCTCCTGCGTGATGGCCCCCGCCACAGGCGGCAGATAGCCGGCCGCCGCGACGAACATCGCCAGCACGCTGACGGTCATGCCTCCCACGGCGCTTTGCAGGGCGATCCGCCGCATCCGCCGGCTGATGTGCAGGAACTCGTCGACCTTCCGCAGCGAGCTGTCGAGCACGACGACGTCGGCCGCTTCGGTCGTCACGTCGCTGTTCTGCCCGAAGGCGATGCCGATCGTCGCCGCCATCAGCGCCGGGGCGTCGTTGATGCCGTCCCCCACGAAGATCGTGCGGGCCTGCTCCGTCTCCTCCCGCACGATGTCCAGCTTCTGCTCCGGGGACTGGTCGAAGAACACGTTCTCGATGCCCACCTGCTCGGCGAGGTACTGCACTTCGCTCGCGCGGTCCCCGGAGACGAGCAGCGTGCGGCGGATGCCATGCCGCTCCGGCAGATGACCGATGAACAGCCGGCCGTCCGGGCGCGGCGCGTCCCGGAACCGCAGCGTCGCGGCATACCGACCGTCGATGACGATCACGCACTCCAGTCCCCCGGCCAGCGGCGGCAGCGCGGCGGCCGCCTGGGGATCCGAATGCGAGAGCTGTTTGCGGCTGGTCACCTGGACCCGCCGACCAGCGACACGGCCCCGCAGCCCTTCGCCCGGCCGCTCGCTGATCTCCTCGACGTCATGCACGACGGCCCGCCGCGCATCGGCCGCCTCGATGATCGCCCCGGACAGCGGATGCTTCGAGTACCGTTCCAGGCTGCCCACCAGCGACAGCACTTCCGCGGCGTCGAACTCCGGTCCGCACACCACGTCCGTCAGCGTCGGCCGGCCGTAGGTCAGCGTCCCCGTCTTGTCGAAGATCAACGTCCGACACCGGTCCGCCGTCTCCAGCGCCGATGGGTCCCGAATGATGATGGCCCGGCTGGCCGCCAGCGAAATCGATCCGATGATCGACACCGGAATCGCGATCAGCAGCGGGCAGGGAGTGGCCACCACCAGCACCGCCAGAAACCGCAGCGCCTCCCCCGACGCCATCCACGCGATGACCGCGATCGCCACCGCCAGCGGCGTATAGAACGCGCCCAGTTGATCGCCCAGACGCCGAATCCGCGGCCGCTGCTGCTCCGACTCCTGCATCACCTTCATGATCCGCGCGTAGCGGGAATCGACGGCCAGCTTCTCGGCGCGGATCGTCAGCGACGTCTCGCCGTTGACCGCGCCCGACAGCACCTCCGAGCCCGGCGTCTTGGACATCAGGTACGGCTCGCCGGTCAGGTACGATTCGTCCATCGTCCCGCGGCCCTCCAGCACGACCCCGTCCACCGGGCAGATCTCGTGCGGAAACACCGCCAGCACGTCCCCCACCCGGACCGCATCCAAAGGGACGTCCTCCAGCGTCGAATCCGTCCGCCGATGCGCCGCCGACGGCATCCGCCGGCTCAGCGCGAGCAGCACGGCCGACGCGTTCCGAACAGCGTACGCCTCCAGCGCCTCGCCGCCGGACAGCATCAGCACCACCAGCGCCCCCGCCAGGTATTCCCCCAGCAGGATCGCCGTCACGATCGAGATCCCGGCCAGCAGGTCCGATCCGAACTCCCGCTTCAGCGCCCGCCCCGCCAGTTCCAGAACCAGCGGACCGCCGCCGCCGATCAGCACGATCCACAGCGGCAGGTCCCGAATCGACTCGCTCGCCCCTGTTCCGTACCGCAGGATCAGGTGCACGGCGATCAGCACGACAGTGGCGAGGGCGATCGCCGTCTGCCGATATCGCCACAGACGGGTCGCGAGACGTTCCGGCTCCGCGCTCATGCGGCCACTTTAACGTGGCGACGTCCGCGCCCGAAATCCTTGACGCGACGTCCGCCTCACCGCCGATCCAGGTAGCGTTCCGTCAGGTCGCCATAGGCGTCGACGCGACGATCCCTGAGGAACGGCCAGTGCGTCCGCTGCACGTCCAGCCGCGACAGGTCGCATTCGACGATCAGCGTCTCTTCCTGATCGGTGCTGGCCTTGGCGAGGACCCGTCCTCCCGGGTCGGCGACGAAGCTCTGCCCCCAGAACTCGATGCCGCCGTCGGCGGCCCCTTCATGCCCGATGCGGTTCGGAACGGCGACGTACACGCCGTTCGCAATCGCGTGGCTGCGCTGAATCGTCTGCCAGGCGTCGTGCTGCGCCTCGCCGAATTCAGCCTTTTCGGCCGGATGCCAGCCGATGGCGGTCGGGTAGAACAGGATCTGGGCGCCGGCCAGGGCTGTCAGCCGGGCCCCCTCGGGGTACCACTGGTCCCAGCACACGAGCACGCCGATTCGCCCGAACCGCGTATCGAATGCGCGGAAACCCAGGTCCCCCGGCGTGAAATAAAACTTCTCGTAGAACAGCGGATCGTCCGGAATGTGCATCTTCCGGTACATCCCCAGCAGCGATCCGTCGGCGTCGATCACGACCGCCGTGTTGTGGTATAGCCCGGGCGCCCGACGCTCGAACAGCGAGCCGATCAGCACCACGCCCAGCTCGCGGGCGCAGGCCGTCAGCATTTCAGTGCTCGGGCCGGGAATCGGCTCCGCAAGTGCGAACTTCGCGTGATCCTCGGTCTGGCAGAAGTATTCGGAGCAGAACAGCTCCTGGGTGCAGATGATCTGCGCGCCGCGCTTCGCCGCGGCGCGAATCGCCTCCGCCGTCGCCCGGCGGTTCGTTTCCGGCTCGGCCGACGCCCGTTTCTGGATCAGTCCCACCCGCACGTGGTTCTCGTTGGCAGCCATCCGCCTGAAGGTCTCCGTCGCCTGGTCTCCGGGAATGCCGCGCCCGCTGGCTGAAATCCCCGGCGCGTCCGCATATAATCGGCGTGGAATTCCCGATTGAATACCCCCCCGCGACCCCGGTTTTCCAGAAACCGGCGAACAGTCGCCTCATGTCCCGCCCGCGGGGGGCCGCCCGAATCCAATGGAACAACTCCCTGCGACCGCCCGGCGCGTTCCCGGGCCACCGATCTCGATCCCCATGTCCACAGCGACGTACAACTCGCCCGAATCGGTCGCCAGCCACGAAAAGAAGGCGGCGGAAGACGTCGGCACGCTCGACGCCACTGCCTCGCCCGTCGAAAAGTGCCGCGAATTCCTCGCCACGCGCGGCTTCCGCATGACGCGTGAACGCTCGATCCTCGTCGAAGAAGTCTTTTCCGACCACGAGCACTTCGACGCCGACCAGCTCATCCAGCGGCTGGCCCACCGGACCGACGGCCGCCGCGTCAGCAAGTCCACGATTTACCGGGCGCTGTCCCTCCTCGAAGAGGCGGGGATGCTTCGGAAGGTCGCGCGGCAGGATGGCCGGGACGTCTACGAGCACGACTACGGCTACCCCCGGCACGATCACATGATCTGCCAGAAGTGCAAAAAGCTCATCGAGTTTCGGAATTCCCCCGTGCGCGAACTGGTGGAGGAGATCTCCCGCGAGCACGGGTTCCGCGTCGAACGGCATCGCATGGAGGTGTACGGATTGTGCGCGGCCTGTTCGCGGCCCCCGCAATCCCGACCGAAAAAGCTCAACCTGCTGTAGTCAGCCCCGGGCGCCCTCATGGCCCCGCGACGAGGCCTCCCCGATTCGATTCCGGATTGGACGCTGAAGCCCTGCGGACCGCTCGATGTCCCTTCCCGGCGGAGACGATTCCGGCATGCGGATCCCCATCCGTCGTTCTGGAACGAATTGTGGATTTGGATCAGTCTGCAATTGACAAGCCAGAAGTCATTTCGCAATATCATTGCCGGGTCCGCTACATTCTACTAGCTAAGCTGCAGGCCGAGGTTGGCTCTTTTAGAGGGGGTAGGCGCAATGTGATTGTCGATTCAGGCATTGACTGTGGCGTCAGTCTTTTTGGTCTCTGTCATGTGCGAGTCCACCGCGCAAGCTCAGTTTGCGCCATTGGTGATTACCGGGCCGGGTGCTGGGGTCGCTGGATCGCCCGTTGTCGTCACGGGAACCGGAGTTCCGAATGTCACCGTTTCTGTCTATTATGAGTTCCGTCCAGCGGGTGGAGGCGCGCCAGTCATGGGTGGACCTTCGTTTGCCAAGGCGAACGCAAACGGCGCGTGGAGCGTGGATGTTGGCACGTTTGGTGCGGGAATTCTTGATATCACAGCCATCGACGGATTGGGTCGGATGACAAGGAGGGCAATACAAATTCAATAGTGCTAAAATGTCCAGTGTCGTTGGATTGCAAAACTGGGGGCGCCTGCAAGCTGCGCCAGGGCTATTGCTGCGGCCGTGGTGATGGGAGGTGAAGGTTGGCAACGGCATTGCCGCGAAGGTCGATGCTCGCAAAACCCGCGCAGTCGACCAAGTCGATGTTGTCGGGGTATTTGGGCCGTCGGGGCATGACTCTTGTCGAGTCGTTGGTCGCTATCGGCATCATCGGGTTGATTGCGGCGATCGCGATCCCTGCGGTGCAAAGCAGCCGCAGCTCCTCACGGCGGCTGGCGTGCGGCAATCAGTTGCGGCAACTCGGTCTGGCCGCGCAGAACTATGAGTCGCTGCATCGCTGTTTCCCGGGCGCGCTGGAGCCGCTCGCCCAGTTGCTGCCGGGACTGGAAGGCCCCGATCTGTCGCAACTGACCGACGATGAACAGCGACAAGTGCGATTCCCGCAGTTCGCTTGTCCCGCCGATGCCGTGGCGGGCGCGCTGGGCGGACAGGCCCCAAGTTACGCGATGAATGGCGGCGTGTGGGGGAAAGCAACCGGCTGGAACGGGTTTTTCACGCATTCCCTGGAGCCGCTGCCCGGCGTCCCTTCGTTTCAAATCGATATATTCGACTGCGTGCGGGCGGCGGACATCACCGACGGCCTGTCGAACACGGCCATGTTCGCCGAGCGGACAGTTTTCGACCTGCGCGGTCATGCTGCGCCCGTTCCGGACGACCCGGTGACGCGGCTCTCGCATGCGGCGCTCGTCATCCCGGGAATGCGGCAGCCCGGTCAACTCGACATTTTCGCGGACCAGTGCGAACGCCGCTCCGTCTGGGACCCGCAGATGTTCAGCCACTTCAATTCCAACCTCCGCGGACAGCAGTGGTACAATCATGTGCTGCCGCCCAACCGTGCAAGCTGTCTCAACGGCAACCCGTTGGAGCTCGGCGTGCTGGACTATTCGGCCGTCACCGCGAACAGCCTGCATCCCGGGGGAGTCAACTGCCTGGCGGGGGATGCCTCGGTGCATTTCGTAGGCAGTGGGATTGACCGCCGCATCTGGCGGGGACTGGGGTCACGGAACGGCAATGAATCGGACACGCATTTCTGACGATTGCCGGTTGCGGATCGGGCGGATCGCCTGTTTCCTGCTGTCTGCGCTGGCGCTGGGTTGTGGCAGCGCCGTTCCGTCGCCGCCTGTGAATCCGCCGCCGTTGGCGACGGGAGTCGTCGAGCGCATCGAACTTCTGGTGGACAACGCCAGGGTCAGTGACGAGTTGACCTGCGCGCCGGGCCAACCGTTGCAGATCGTCCTCAGTTACGACCTGACCTGGGAGCGGAAGACGCTGGCGCAGGGCGCGGTGGAGAACCGCGACATCTGCTCGATGATCGTCGAAGTGCTGGAGGCGTCCGGCGACGATTCCGAACGTGTCGTCGCCACGGCGATTTTGCCGGCGACGCACACGGCGCGTCTCGGCGGCACGGCGGAAGGAACCTTGACCGCTCCACAGGCTCTCGGCCGATACGAACTCCGCGCCTCCCTCTGCCCGCGGATCCTGCCGACTCCAAAGACGCCCGCGGCGTATCCGGTCGTCCGTGCGGTGCTGATCGTTGCCCGGGACGCCCCGGTAGCGCCAGAATGAGCATCAAGCGGTCGAACGGCATCGCATGGAGGTGTACGGATTGTGCGCGGCCTGCTCCCGGCCTCCGCAATCCCGACCGAAGAAACTCAACCTGCTGTAGTCAGCCCGGGCACCCCTGCGGCTCCCGAGACGAGTCCTCTTCCTTTTCCAGTCTGGATTGGACGCTGAAGCCCTGCGGACCGCTCGATGTCCCTTCACGGCGGAGACGATTCCGGCATGCGGATCCCCAGCCAGCTGCGACTGGTGGAGACGCCGCGCCAATGTTCGTACCTGTCTCGAGAAACCGCCTCGCTGGAATACCGCGTCGTCCGCGGGCTGACCTCGCAGCAATATGGGCACCTGCTTGCTCGGGGCTGGCGTCGGCATGGGGGCCTGCTGTTTCGACCCGCCTGTGCGAACTGCGTCGCCTGTCAGAGCCTGCGGATTCCCGTCGCTGAGTTCGCGCCCACGAAATCGCAGCGGCGGACGCTCCGTCGGAACGCGGGCCTGACGGTCGAACTGGGCCCCGCGCATGTCACCGCCGACCATGTCCGGCTGTACAACGCCTGGCATGTCGAGCGGCATGCCCGCCGCGGCTGGTCCCCTCAGTCCACCGCGGAACTCGAGTACGCCACATCGTTTCTGGCCGGCGATTATCCGGGGGCGATGGAAATGCAATACCGGCTGGAGGGCCGGCTGGTCGCCGTCAGCCTGGTCGATGTCGCGCGGTGCGCGCTGTCGAGCGTGTACTTCTACTACGATCCCGAATTGCGGCCGGCGGCCCCGGGCGTCTTCTCGATCCTGAAAGAAGTCGAGATCTGCCAGCAGGCCGGGATCGATTATCTGTATCTGGGTTACTGCATTCGAGAGTGCCCGTCGATGGCCTACAAGGCCGACTACGGCCCGCACGAGATTCTGGAACGTTACGTCGAGGACGACGAGCCGCCGGTGTGGCGCCGCCCGGAGCAGGCGCCGACGACGTAACGGTCGATGCGTCCCCTGGCGACTTCACCGCAGGCCTGCGCGAGGCCGAGGCCGGACCGAGCGCGGCGCGGGCGTTGCGACGCATGCGGAGCCGCACACCGTCCCGTCCCCGTCAGAACGGGAACGCGAACGGCATCATCGCCAGACAGACGACCATGATGACCAGGTCCAGCGGCACGCCGACGCGGACGAAATCCATGAACCGGTAGCCGCCCGGACCGTACACCATCAGGCTCGTCTGGTAGCCGAACGGCGTTGCGAACCCGCAGGACGCCGCGATCATCACCACCGCCACGAACGGCTTGTAGCTGACCCCCAGCCGCTCGACCGTCGCCAGCGCCAGCGGCAGCATCAGCACCGCCGCCGTGTTGTTGGTGACGAGTTCGGTCAGCACGAGCGTCAGCACATAAATGATGCACAATTGAATCCAGGCGCTGTCTCCGCAGAGTTCGATCAGGCTCTCCGAAATCGCCACTGCCGCGCCGCTCATTTCCAGCGCCCGGCCCACCCCCAGCGAGGCCGCGATCGTCAGCAGCACCGACAGATCGATGCTCTCCCGCGCCTCCGCCGTTGTGCAGCACTTGAACAGCACCATCACCACGGCCGCAGTCAGGGCCGCCGGCAGCGTGTACTGCCCGTCACCCAGGGCCGCGACGGCCACCATGCCGATCAGCGCCGCGATGGCGATCCGCACCCGATCATGCCGCGGAGGCGTCGAATTCTCGACATGGCTGACCAGGAAGAAATCGTTGGAATTGCGCTGCTGTTGGACGAAATCGGTGTGTGCTTCCAGCAGCAGCGTGTCCCCCGGCTCGAGGACGATGTCGCCGATCTTGCCGGGAATCCGCTGTCCATCGCGGGCGACGGCCAGCACCGCCGCGTTGTAGGTCGAGCGGAACCGCCCCTCGCGGATCGACTTGCCGACCAGCGGACAGCGGTTCGAGACGACGGCCTCGATCAGTCGCCGGTTGCCGGCCGGAGCGTCCAGCTTGAACACCTGATCGGTCGCAGGGATCAGCCCCCGCGTCTTTCGCAGGTCGACGACCGATTCGACGATCCCGACGAACACCAGATGATCGTCCGACTGCAGGCGCACGTGCGGGCCGACGGCCGCCATGATGTCCGCGCCTCGTTCGATCTCAACGAGGTACAGGCCGGGCAGGTGCCGCAATCCGGCCTCTTCGACGGTGCGGCCGACCAGCGGCCCCCCGGGCTGGACGATCATCTCCACCGTGTACTGCCGGGGGTCGTCGGTCAGGCTGATGGCCGGGCGGCGGTCGGGCAGCAGGCGGCGCCCGATGAACATCAGATACAGCAGCCCGGCGATGGCGCAGGGCAGGCCCACGCGGCCGATCTCGAACAGCCCGAACTTCTGCTCGGGGGGGAGCCGATCGTTGACAATGATGTTCGTACTGGTGCCGATGATCGTGCACACGCCGCCGATGGTGGCGCTGAAGGCCATCGGCATGAAGAGTTTGGACGGACTGAGGTTGGCGCGTTTGCAGATGTCCGTGACCACGGGCATGAACATCGCGACAATGGGGGTGTTGTTGAGAAAGGCGCTGGCGCCGGCCACGGGGAAGAACAGGCGGAGCTGCGCGCTGAGCAGCGACCGGGGGCGGCCGAGAAGCGGCTCGGTGAGCATGGTGGTGGCCCCGGTCTGGACGAGTCCGGCCACGACGACGAACAGGGCTCCGACCGTTACGAGTCCGCTGTTGCCGAACTCGGCGATGGCGGCGTTCGGACCGGGGAGCTTAACCGGCTGGCCTGTGCGGACGCGCACGATCTCGGCGACGCAGACGATCGTCAGCAGTGCGACCAGCACGAGCAGGTCGGGGGGGGCGAGTTCACGGGCGAGGGCGTACAGCATGACCAGCACAACGCCGATCACAAACCACGCTTCCCATCCCATCGGTCGTCTCCCTGCCGATGGGGCCGGACCTCCAGTTGTTCTGGTCGATCCCAATGCGGCGACTGCGACGCAACTGCCTGGCGCATCAAGAAAAACGCCCGGCGAACCATAACGGCTGGCCGGGCGAATTCTGGACAAGCGAGGCCGACGGGACTTGAACCCGCAACCCCCGGATCGACAGTCCGGTACTCTAACCAATTGAGCTACGGCCCCGTCCGAAACGGCATCTTAGCCGAACCCCGAAGCCGGTCAACGCATTTCCGCGCGAATCTCCTGCCGTCGCCGCGGCGGAATCCGGCGGCGACGGTCAGCACTCCCCCGCCGCGCAGCCACGGCTTTCTCAGGAAATCTGGTCGACCAGCGAGGGAACCGGCGACTTCCGGTCGCGGAGCTTCTTCCGCACCTGCCGCGCGAATTCCCGGTCCAGCCGCACCAGCTGCAGACGTCGTGTGTCCAGCAGCCGCGAGCCCTCTGTGGGAGTGTCCACCAGGACGAACGGCAGGCACACCGATCGCACTTTCAAAGGCAAACCGGAATCCCGCGGCAACGCGCGGAGCCGCACCAGCTCGTCCGGCGGCAGCGTCTCCATCTGACACCAGAAAAACGACGGCACCTCGTGCAATTCATGCAGCACGGCGACGTCCTGCCCGGCGCACAAATCCTCCGCGGCGATCGGCTTCGCCAGCGAGGACTCGGAGGTTGTCAGCGAAGCGGTCTTCATGGCGCATCGTCGGACACCCGCATCCGGCGACGGGTTCACAAGCTGACCCGGAGTCTGCGGGGAATCTTCGACGCGCAGCGGCATTCCGCTGATCCGCGCTCCGCACCGGCTGCGTTCCCGCCTCGGCGGCATTCGCCCCGGCAGTTCCTCCGCGGGATTGCCTCGTCGACACCCCCCGCACATACTCCGTCCGAATCGATACCGGCAGAACGCCCAGCACCCTGATGATTCCCGACTCCGGCGCCGAATGGATTGTCGACGCCGCCGGTTGCGACCCCGCCCGGCTGTCCGATCCTGCGCCCATCGAAGACTGCTGCGAGGCCATCATCCGCGCCATGGGCCTGCATGTCGTCGGGCATCCGCAATTCCGGGCGTTTCCTGCACCCGGAGGGGTCACGGCGCTGTATCTGCTCAGCGAATCGCACCTTTCGGTCCACACGTTTCCGGAATACGGGCTGGTCGCGCTGAACGTGTACTGCTGTCGGCCGCATACGCCGCCCGACTGGCTGGATATGCTGGGCGCGGCGTTCGGCGCAACGGAGATCGCGGTGCGGGAACTGCCGCGCGGCCGGCGGGCTCTGGAGTTGTCGGAACGGGCCCTCCGCACGCTGGAGGCCCGGCCATGAAGACGTTCGCCGCGAACTGCCCGTCCTGCGGCGGCCCCGTCGAGTTCCGCTCAAGCGACTCGCTGGTCACCGTCTGCGAGTTCTGTCGGACGGCCGTCGCCCGCACGAACAAGCAGATCTCCGAAGTCGGCCGCGTGGCCGACCTCCTCGCGACGCGATCCGGGCTGCAGCTCGGCCTGACCGGAAAGTTCAAGGGGCGGAAGTTCGAGATCGTCGGCCGCGTCCAGTACCGGCATCCGGCGGGCGGCGTGTGGGACGAGTGGTATCTCGCCTTTTCCGATCGCGTGGGCTGGCTGGCCGAAGCGCAGGGCCGCTTCTACCTGCTGTTCTCCAGGCCGGCAAAGATTCTCGGCCGGGACGTCGACTTTGACTCGCTGCAGATGGGCGCTGAGTTCGACCTGGGCCGCCAGCTGGGGACGGCGACGGTCACCGAAAAGGGGGTCGCCACGGCCGCCTCGGCGGAAGGGGAAATCCCGTGGCGGTTCGAGCCCGGCGCGCCGCATCGCTTCGCGGACATCACCGGCGCGCGGGGCCTGTTCGGCACAATTGAATTCGATGCCGGACGACGGGCCACAGGCCGGCCGCTGGAACTCGACAGCGGCGGAAACGTGGCGACGGTGAGTTCCTCGGCGGCGACGGGCGTGTCGCTGGGGCGCGAGACGACCCCGTCCGAGCTGGAGATCACGCTCCCGAACGCCGAGGAGATCGCCGTTCCGCGGACGACGACGACGCGGGTGAATTGCCCGCAGTGCGGCGGACCGCTGACGCTCGTCGCGCCGGACGTCACCGAGCGCGTGGCCTGCCCCAGTTGCAAGGCCCTTCTGGATTGCGATCACGGGGCGCTGAAGTATCTGCTGACGCTCAAGGGCAAACACGTCCGGCCGATGATTCCGCTGGGGTCGACGGGGACGTTCGGCGAGTTGTCCTGGACGATCATCGGCTTCATGGAGCGGTACGTCGTTCACGAAGGGACGAAATACCGCTGGACGGAGTACCTGTTGTACAACCGCGACCGCGGGTTTCGCTGGCTGGTGAACAGCGAGGGGCACTGGAGCTTCGTGACGCCGCTGTCTCCGGGCGAGGCGAAATCCCGGGGCATGACGGCGGACTACGGCCACGAGGAATTCGCCCTGTTTCAGAAGGGGACGGCCTACGTCAGCTACGTCGTCGGCGAGTTCTACTGGAAGGTGGAAATCGGCGAGAAAGTCGAGACCAGCGACTACGTCCGGCCCCCGCTGATGCTGTCGTTCGAGCGCTCCTCGACGGGCTCGTCGGAGGAGTTGAACGTCTCCCTGGGCCGCTACGTCCGGCACGAGGAACTCGAGCAGGCGTTCCGGATCAAGGAACTCCCGCGGCCCTGGTCGATCGCGCCGAATCAGCCGCCGCCGGAGATCGGCCGGATGCTGTTGCACTGGCTGTGGTTCGGGGCGACGCTGGCGGGGATTTACGGCGTCGCCCTGACGGGTCTGTTCCGCAGTCCGCCGGACGGCTGGCTGCTGTTGTACGCATTCCTGGGCGTGTCGCTGATCCCGATCGGGGCGCTGCTGCATCGATCGAGCTTCGAGGTGCAGCGCTGGTCGAACAGCGACTATTCCCCGTATCCCGCCCACCAGTGACGAGATCCATCGCCGTCCGCGGCACGGCGCGGCCGACCCGTTTGAGGAGACATCGATGAACTTGATGCGGAAGTTTTATCTGGCGCTGGGGAGCGCCATCTGTTCCGGATACCTGCTGGCCTGCGTGTTCGGGTGGAAGGCGCCGGACATCGGCGCGGCGGCGGCGTTCGGCAGCCTGCGCAGTTCCGGCGGATCCTGGGGAGGAGGCAAATAGTGCATTCCGCGATTCTGGCCTTTCAGGCGGCCGAGCCGGCCGTGGCCCGCAATGTGTTCCTGGATCACCTGGTGGCGGCGCTGGTGTTCTCCGCGGTGGGGATCATCGTGCTGCTGCTGACGCTGTGGCTGATGGTCCGCTTCGCGCCGTTTTCCGTGCATCATGAGATCGAGGAGGATCACAACACGGCGGTGGCGATCGTCATGGGCTCGGTGCTGCTGGGCGTGGCGATCATCATCGCCGCGGCGATCCTCGGCTGAGTCTCGCCGTTCGCGTTTCGTTTGCGTCGTCAGCCGGCCGCCGGCTCCATCGCCATGCACCGCACGCCGCTGTGGCTGCTGTTCCTCAACGTGCTGGTCATCGCGACCTGCGGACTGATCTACGAACTGCTGGCCGGCACGCTGGCCAGTTATGTGCTCGGCGATTCAGTGACGCAGTTCTCGCTGATCATCGGCGTGTACCTGTTCGCGCTGGGGGTCGGAGCCTGGCTGTCGCGGTTCGTGACGGACGCTCTGGCCCGCAGCTTCATTGAGGTCGAGTTCGCCGTCGCGATTCTGGGGGGCTTCTCCGCGCCGCTGCTGTTTCTGAGCTTCGCGCACCTGGCGGCCTTCCGGGCGATCCTGTTTCTGGTCGTGTTTCTGATCGGCGTGCTGGTCGGCCTGGAGCTGCCGCTGCTGATGCGGATTCTCAAAGAGCACCTGGACTTTGAGGAACTGGTTTCGCGAGTGCTGGCGTTCGACTACATCGGCGCGCTCCTCGCAGCGCTGCTGTTCCCGATGCTGTTCGTGCCGCGGCTGGGGCTGGTGCGCACGTCGTTGACGTTCGGCCTGCTGAACGCGGCGGTGGGGTTGTGGGGGACGTGGCTGCTGCGGCCGCTGCTCCGCGAGCGCGGACTGGCGGGGCTGCGGCTGCGCGGCGCGGCGGCCGTTGTGCTGTTGACGATCGGCCTCATCAAAGCCGACTCGCTGACGTCGCTCGCCGAGGACGAACTCTTCCCGCACCCGGTCGTCTATGCCGA
The DNA here is from genome assembly GCA_019636235.1 of Planctomyces sp. Lineage (GTDB taxonomy): Bacteria > Planctomycetota > Planctomycetia > Planctomycetales > Planctomycetaceae > Caulifigura. Next base: position 90,552 of record JAHBXW010000006.1, on the reverse strand, counting down.
AACGACCTCTTATCAGCGGATCGTCGTGACCCGCAGCACGAACCATTTCCAGCTCTATCTGAACGGACATCTGCAGTTCAATTCGGCGGACGAGTACCGCTATCACGAGGCCCTGGCGCATCCGGCGTTCGCCGCCCATGGCGCGGCCCGGCGGGTGCTGATCCTGGGGGGCGGGGACGGCCTCGCGCTCCGCGAGGTTCTCCGCTACTCGGACGTGGAGGCCGTCACGCTGGTCGATCTCGACCCGGCCATGACGGGGCTGGCCGAGAACTTCGAGCCGCTCCGGGAGCTGAACGGCGGCAGCCTTCGCGACCCCCGCGTGACGGTGTTCAACGCGGACGCCTTCCTGTGGGTCGACCCCCAGCAGCATTCGGGCGCAGCCGCCGCCCGCGACGAGTTCGACGTCATCCTCATCGATTTCCCCGATCCCAACAGCTACTCGCTGGGCAAGCTCTACACCTCGCGGTTCTACCACCTGCTGCAGAAGCGGATGGCGCCCGGCGCGGTCGTGGCCATTCAATGCACGTCGCCGCTGACCGCCCCGCAGTCATACTGGTGCATCATCCGAACCTTGGAGAGCACGGGGCTGCATGTCGCTCCCTATCAGGCGGCGGTGCCGTCGTTCGGCGTGTGGGGCTACGCGCTGGCTTCACGGGAGCCGCGCGATCCTCCTGGCGTCGTTCCCGCCGAAGTCGCGCCGCAACTGCGGTTCTTGAACGACGGGGCGCTGCGCGACCTGTTCGCATTGCCTGTCGACCTGGCGCCGCAAACCGTCGACATCAACCGGCTCGACAGTCAGGCGCTGGTGCGCTACTACGAAGCCGAATGGAAGCGCTGGAACTGAACGGTCATGCCCGGCGATCACGATCCTCGAACCGGCCTCAGCCGCAGACGCTGGCTGCAGTCGCTGGCGGCGGCGCCGCTGGCCGGGGCGCTCGCGGGCTGCCAGCGGCCGTTGCCGTTCGAGGGGGAGATCGTCGGCGCGTCGCTGGAGCTGGGCCATCGCCTGCGGTCGCCGTCGTCGTTGAGCACCCCTCCTGCGGATGTGACCGAGACGGATGTCCTGATCGTGGGCGGCGGGCTGGCCGGACTGTCGGCCGCCTGGCGGTTGCTGCGACGCGGCGTCGAGCGGATTCTCGTCCTTGAGCTGGAGCCCCGCCCGGGCGGCACGGCCACGTTCGGCGAATCCTCCGTCACGGCCTACCCGTGGGGCGCGCATTACGTGCCCACGCCGTTCCCCGAAAACCACGACCTCATCGAGCTGCTGGCGGAGATCGGCGCGATCGAATCGGTCGGGCCCGACGGCACGCCGGTCTTCGCCGAACAGCATCTCTGCCGCGAACCGGAGGAACGCCTGTATCTGGGCGGCGAATGGCATTCCGGCCTGTATCCCGAGGAGGGCGCGTCGGTGGAGGACCTCCGCCAGCTCGCGGCGTTTCGAACTGAGATCGAACGCTGGGTCGCCTTGCGGGATTCCGCGGGCCGTCCGGCGTTCGCCGTGCCGACGTCCCGGTCGTCCGAGGATCCCGCCGTCCGCGACCTGGACCGCATCTCGATGGCCGAGTGGATGGATCAGCGGGGCTTCACCTCGCCGCGGTTGCGCTGGCTGGTCGACTACAGTTGCCGGGACGACTACGGGTCCGCGCTGGAGCAGACCAGCGCCTGGGCGGGCTGCTTCTATTTCGCCGCGCGGGTTCGCGAGGCGGGTCAGGATTCGCAGCCGCTGCTGACATGGCCGGAGGGGCTGGGCCGGATTGTGCGGCACGTGGCGGGCGAACTGGGAGATCGGTTGCGAACGGGGGTCGCTGTGATGCGCGTCAATCCCGGGCCGGAGGATTCCGCGGGGCCGATTTCCGTGACGGCGTTGTCCGCGGCGGACGGCACGCCGCTGAGGTTCGCCGCGCGGTCCGTGATTCTCGCGACGCCGCAGTTCCTCGTGCCGCGGCTGTTGGCCGAACTGCCCGAGGACCGGAAGGCCGCGTGCGCCGAGTTCGAGTACGGGTCGTGGCTCGTCGCGAACATTCATTTGAAAGATCGCCCGCCGTCGAAGGGCTTCGAAGCCGCCTGGGACAACGTCCTGTACGACAGCCGATCGCTGGGCTATGTGGTCGCGACGCATCAGTCCGGCCGCGATCACGGTCCGACGGTCTGGACCTGGTATCAGCCGCTCTGCGATGAACGTCCGCACGCCGCGCGGCAGTGGCTGATGGAACTGACCTGGGAAGCGGCGGCGCAGCGCGTGCTGGAGGACCTGGCGCCCGCGCATCCCGGACTGGCTGGGAGGATTTCGCGGCTGGACGTGATGCGCTGGGGTCATGCGATGATCCGCGCCCGCCCCGGGTTCCTGACAGGCGCCGCCCGGGAGCTCGCGGCCCGGCCCTGGCGCGGCGTCCACTTCGCCGGAACTGATCTCAGCGGCATTCCGCTCTTCGAGGAGGCGCAGTTTCACGGCGTTCGGGCGGCGGAGGAAGTGCTTGCCTCGCTGGGGATGCCCGCGCGATGACCGCGTCCTCCCCCGCTGCGATCCCCGCGCCCGCCGGTCCGTGGCTGTTTTCCCGGACGATCGACCTGTGGACGTTTGGCGGCAGCGCGGCGCTGTCGCTGCTGTTGTTGGCGATCGGCTGGCGACTGGGCATTCTGCACAGCGACTCGCCCGAGTGGACCTGGATCGCCTGCGTGCTGCTGGTCGATGTCGCGCATGTGTACGCGACCGGGTTCCGTGTCTACTTCGACCGGGACGAGCTTCGACGTCGCCCCGGCCTGTACTACGGCGTGCCGCTGGCGGCGTTTGGCCTGGGCTGGGCCGTGCATTCGGAATCCCCCGCGATGTACTGGCGGCTGTTGGCGTACCTCGCGGTGCTGCACTTCATTCGCCAGCAGTACGGCTGGGTGATGCTGTACCGCGCCCGCGCGGGGGAGACGGACACATGGGGTCGGCGGCTGGATGCGGCGACGATCTACATCGCGACGCTGCATCCCCTGGCGTGCTGGCATGCGAGTCTGCCGCGGCGGTTCGACTGGCTCATCGCGGGGGATTTCGCCGCGCTGCCGGCCTGGGCGGCGGACGTCACGGACGTGCTGTGGGCCGGGTTGCTGCCGGCGTACTTCCTCCGATCGCTCGTCCGGGGCGTCCGGTTCCGGTTCTGGAATCCGGGGAAGGATCTGGTTGTCGCGACGACGGCGCTGTTGTGGTACCTGGGCATCGTCGTCCTGAACTCGGACTTCGCCTTCACGGTCACGAACGTCCTGATCCACGGCATCCCGTATCTGGTCCTGCTGTACCTGTACTGGACCCGGTCGACGTCCGGCCAGGGGCGTTCCGTGTGGTCGTCGGCCATCATCTTCCTCAGCACCGTGTGGCTGCTGGCCTACGTCGAGGAACTGCTGTGGGACCGGGGCGTGTGGCGGGAACGCGAGCACCTGTTCACTCGGCAGGCGGTCGGAAATCCGGGGGGCGTCCTGGCGCCGCTCCTCGGAGTGCCGCAGCTCACCCATTACATCCTGGATGGATTTCTGTGGAAGCGGCGGACGAACCGCCGGTTCAACGACGAATTCGCCGCTCCGGACGAGGGTTTTGCAAGCAGGCTCAGCCGCGACGCTTCGATGGCGACGGCCGCTGAACTTCCGCATGCCGGAAGCAGCTCACGAGATGATCGTTGACCATCCCGGTCGCCTGCATGAATGCATAACAGATCGTGCTGCCGACGAACCGGAACCCGCGGCGTTTGAGGTCCTTGCTCATGGCGTCCGATTCGGGCGTCCGCGCGGGAACGTCCGCCATTGAGCGCCGCGCGTTCTGCAGGGGACGGCCCTCGACGAACCGCCACAGGCACGCATCCAGCGAACCGAACTCCCGCTGCACTTCCAGGCAGGCCCGCGCGTTCGAAATCGACGACGAGATCTTCAGCCGGTTCCGGACGATCCCCGGATCGGCCAGAAGCCGTTCTTCATCGCGCGGCCCATACCGCGCGATCTTCCGGACGTCGAAGCCATCGAACGCCCGCCGGTAGTTCTCCCGCTTCTTGAGGATCGTCGACCAGCTCAATCCGGCCTGAGCGCCCTCCAGAATCAGGAACTCGAACAGCAGCCGGTCATCGTGGACCGGGACGCCCCACTCCAGGTCGTGATAGGCCGCGTCCAGCTCCCCCTTCGCCCACGGGCAGCGGGTCTCTGCAACTCGACGGGGGCCCGACGTCATCGTGTCCTCATCCGCGCGGCGCGGTCAGCGATTGTTCCAGGTGATCGACAACTGCAGGATCGTCGCCAGCGTGACCCAGGTGAAATACGGGAGCTGCGCCGCGGCGACCCAGCGGGCATGCGGCCAGACCGCCGCCATCATCCAGGGAATTGTCCCCCACACGACGAGGATGTCCGCCGCCGCCAGCGGCAGGTTCCGCAGCCCGAACTGGATCGGCGTGAACGCCAGGTTCGCGGCCAGGTTGATTGCGAACGGAACCGCGACCCGCTTCGGAATCCGCCCGCGGAAGGCCTGCAGGAACACGTAGCCGAACGTCGCCACGATGATCGGATACAGGATCCGCCAGATCAGCCCGATCGTTGCGGGGGAGGGAGTCCAGGATGGCTTCTCGAGGCCGTTGTACCACGTCATCCAGTCCATGCGCTCCCCATCCCCGCGATCTTCAGCAGGCCGTCAGATGCCCTCTTTGCGCTCACGCAGTTTTTCGAGCTCTGCCCGCAGGGCCGCATTCTCCTTGCGCAGCGCCTCAACTTCGGAAGTTTCGTGTTCCGCCTTCTTCACCTGTTGTTCCTTTCGCTTGCGCATTTCCGCCTGGACCTGCTCATACGCCTCTCGAAGTTCCTTGTCCTGGCGTGCGGCCTGCTCGTCGATCATGACGGCGAGGTCATGCATCTCGGCTTCCTTGAGATGCCTGGCGGCGATGCGCATGTTCTCGACTCGCTTGCCTCCGCGCTCCAGCTTGTGCCGGAACTCCAGCTGGTCGCGTTCGATCTTCCCAATCGCTGCGGATGAGTAGACGTTTCCGGACAGCTCCTTTTCGATCTTGGCCTGCAGCGCGCGGATCTCTTCCATTTCGCGCTCGTGTCCTGATTCAGACGCCAGCTTCTTTTCCTGGACGGCCAGTTCCTTCAACCGGGCTTTGAGCTTCGCCGCCTCGCCCTGCGCCGCCTCCTTGATCTTCGCCCCCTCCTCTTTCTCCAGGCGGGCGATCTCGTCCATCAGTCCGGCAGCCTTTTGCTTGACCTCCGCCGCGGCGTCGAGCCGCCCCTGTTTCGCCAGTTCGGCGACCTCCTGCTGGATGGCCTGCAGCTTGTCACGCAGCGCCTCCCGCTCGTCGGCCGTCGCCGCTGCCGCGCCCACCATCAGCACGCAGGCCGCCAGTCCGAATCGTGTGGCATGTCGCATCCGGAAGTCTCCCTGGTTTCGAGGAACTCGGAATTCACGGCGCCGGCTGGTCCGTCCCTGACGCCGCAGCCTTGGGATCATACGATGGATTGACGCTCCGCCCAAACTCCAATGCCGAATGTCCGTCCGGAAGGTCCTTGAGCAGCCAGGGCACGCCCGCCGATTGCTCGCGCTCCAGCCGCTCCGCCAGACCCTGCAGATACTCGATGAACTCCCGCTCCTCGCCGATCGTCCGCCGCCCCTTGAAGATCAGCAGATACGCGCTCTCCTCGAACGGCACCTCATAGCCCGTCGGGGTGTTGGCCGCGAAGTGAAACAAAGTCCCCGGCTTCATCAGCCAGCGTCGGCCCCCGCTGCACAGCACCCACCGGCCGCGCACCGTGTAGATGATGCTTTCACTGCTGTGCGGATGCTCCTCGCAATACATGCCCCCCGGCATGTCGATGAAGTGCGCCTGGCAGCCCTCGGCCAGCAGCAGCGGCCCGATCCGGCCTTCCAGCGTCGTCACGCCCGCCGTGCGCTCCGCGTTCGTGATTTCCTCGACAAGCTGCACGCCCGGCGCGAGAAACACGCGCGCTGGCTCGAACTCGGTCGGCTCGGTGAGCTCCACGCCCGCCGCGCCCCGGGACGCGAACGGCTCGGGGATCGTCCGCGGACGCGCGGGCGCCGCTGAGGCCATGTCGGGCTTCAGCGTCCGGTCCAGCCAGCGCGTCAACTCGCGGTACAGCCGCGGATCGTACTCGCGGCGGAAGCTGTCCAGCGTGTGCCGTTCGCGAAACTGCAGGTCGGGATCGTCCGGCACGAGCTGAAAACTGTGATCCGCGCCGGCCAGCACCAGGCAGGTCGACGCATGATTGCCGGCCTGCCGCAGCCTGGAGACGATCTTCGCGGCGTGGTCGGGGGGCACATTGCGATCGCTTCCTCCCGCGATCGCCAGCGCCGGGGCCGCGATCGCCCGGAACATTTCGTCGGGGGGATGCTGGAGTTCCTCGCGGCGCCGCGCCAGGTTCAGTCGGCTGCGGAAGTCGCCGTCGACGAGTTCGTAGTCCGTCTCGCCCCGCTCCGCCGCGGCGAACATCTCCCGGAACTGTCGACCCAGCGCCAATTCGAACCGCAAGTCGCGTTCAATCCACGTCCGCAGTTCCGGATCGGACTCAGCCGCCTCCGCGAGGGGCTGGAAGTTGTACTCATAGATCGCTTCGCCCGGACCGCAGTGGGCTCCCAGAAACACGTAGGCGTCCGCGGACATTCCGGCCTGCGCCGCTAGGCAGGCCAGATAGCCCCCCGCACTCTCGCCGATCGCCACGATCGGGCCGAACTCGCCGCTGTCGCGCACGAACCGGATCGCCGCCGCGGCGACGCGGGCCTCATCGGCGTACGTCCCCGACCATCCATCCCGGGGCCGGGACTCGCCGTATCCCACTCGATCAAACCTCAGGCTCGCGTACCCCGCCTCCGCCAGCGCCCCCGCCAGCCGCTGGAGCGCTTCTCTCGGCGGCGCGCCCTCCCGCATCAGTCGTCCGTCGCGCGTCTGCGACAGCGTCCCTCCGATCAGCACCGCGCAGGGCGGCCGGCCCTCGATCGCCGCGGGGGCGACGTGATCGGCCTCGGGAATCACCAGCGTGCCCGCGACGTCCGCGATGTCGCACTGGAAGCCGACGTTCCGTTCCGTCGGGTCATGCCCCCCGGCGAAACGGGGTGCGAACGCCGCGGCGACCAGCACGATCAGCCAGGAAGACAGTCCGCGGCGCGCGGCCGCGCGGAACATCGGGTCCATGCGATGATTCGATCGGTTTCAGGAGTTTCCCATGACGACCCGCCGCGCGCGTGCGGCGGCCTCAATGTCGGCCGCCGGAACGGGGGGGCCGCTCACTTCCAGCGCGCCGTCTCGCCGCTGCGGAGCGCGAGGTTCGCCAGGTGCGCCGCCGAGGCCGCGCTGACGCCCGCTTCCGCCGGAGCCGTCGGCCGCGCGCGGGTGCGAATGCATTCCGCCCAGTTCGCCAGGTGCACCAGTTCGCCGTTGGGGTTGTCGTAGAAATCCGCGCCCCGCGGGCCCTGTCCGAGGATCAGCTCCTTGGCCGGCGTCTTGCTGTTCCGTTCCGGATGCACCTCGTACCGGCCGCGGTCGATGTACAGCGTCGCCTGCGTCCCCATGAACTCGCACATCGACGCGTTCCTCGCGTTGAAGAACGTCCCCTCGAAGTACGCCTGCACCTGCTGCTCGGGATAGCGGAGCAGCGTCTGCACGGTGTCGGGCGTCTCCCAGACCCCCTCCGCCTGGAACCAGTCGCCGATGCTGACCGCCTCCTGCGGATGATCGAGACCCAGGAACCAGTGCACGACGTCGATCCAGTGCACCATCAGGTCGGTGAAGATTCCCCCGCCAAAGTCCCAGAACCACCTCCAGTTCCGGAACCGGTACTCATCGAACGGCTGCTCGGGCGCGTTCCCGACGAACTTCGGCCAGTCGACGCTCGACGGGTCCACGCCCAGCGGGTTCCGCTTCCAGCGCGGCGTGTTCCGGTTCCAGGTGAGATGCACCTTGTGAATCTCACCCAGCGCTCCGGACTTGACGATCTCGTAGGCCTCCTGCAGATGCGGCATGCTCCGCTGCTGCATCCCCACCTGCACGATCCGCTGATGATCGTTCTGCGCCGCGATGACCCGCGCGCCCTCTTCGAGGTCGTGCGTCAGCGGCTTTTCAACGTACACATCCTTCCCCGCCGCACAGGCATCCACCGTCATCGGCACATGCCAGTGATCCGGCGAAGCGATCAGCACCGCGTCGATGTTCGGATCGTCCAGCACTTCGCGGTAGTCGACGTGCAGCGTCGCGGCCGGATCGACCAGCTTCCGCCCCTCCTCCCGATGCGGCGCCCACACGTCGCACACCGCCGTCACTTTCACGCCCGGCAGCGTCGTCAACGAGCCCAGCAGATGCCGCGCCCGCCCGCCGCAGCCCAGCACGCCAACGCGAATCGTTTCGTTGGCGAAGTAGCCGCGGGACGTCGCGGGGTAACCGGCGGCGGCCACGCCGGCGGCGGTCTGCAGGAACTGGCGGCGATGCATCGCGAGCGCTCCGGTCAGGTGCAACGGAATTCCCCGGTCGGACCCGGCTTCGGAATGGCGAGTCCCGCGTTGAGCTTCACCCTTCGCCGCGCGGTTTGCAATCTTCCGCGCGGCGCCCCGCCGAAGCCGCCGCCTCGTTCAACGTCCGCCCCGCGGGAAAACTCAGTTCACGACGTTCCGCGCCGCCTGGCCCAGGATCACCCGGCGGCAGTTCTGGCTGCCTTTGATCCGCATGTCGTCCAGCCCCTCCTCCGAGTAGAAGGCCGAGTGCGGATTGATGATCACCCGGCTGTGCGCCGGATGCGCGGGGTCCCGCCACGCCGTCAGCAGCGGCTCCGTCTCCAGCGGCGGTTCCACTTCCAGCACGTCCAGCGCCGCGCCGCGGAGATGTCCCGACTCGATCCCCCACAGCACCGCGTTCGCATCGACGCAGCCTCCCCGGGCCGTGTTCACCAGATACGACTGCGGCTTCATCTGCGAGATCGCATCGCGATTGATGATGTGCGTCGTCTCGGGCGTCCGCGGGCAATGCAGACTCACAACGTCCGCACGCGACAGCAGCTCGCCCAGCGTCTCGACCCGCGTGATCCCCAGCGACTTGTCCCGCCCGTCCGGAACGTACGGATCATAAAACAGCACGTTCATCCCGAGCGCCTTCGCCCGCAGGGCCGTCGCCGTGCCGATCCGCCCCAGCCCGATCAGGCCGACCGTCTGCGTCCGCAGCCGGTGGATCGGCTGAACCTGCGTGTAGATCCATTCCCCCTGTCGCTGCTGGCCCCGGTCGTTCATGTAGTGAATGCCCCGCACCAGCGTCAGCATCATGCCGATCGCGGAATCCGCGACCTCCTCCGTGCCGTAGTCGGGGACGTTCGCGACGTCGATCCCCCGCTCCCGGGCGAACCGGTGGTCGATGTTGTCGAATCCCACGCCGCAGCGGACGATCAGCTTGCACTTCTTCAGTCGCTCGATGGTGCGGCGGGTCAGCGACAGGAAGTGGTACAGCATCAGCGCGTCGGCCTCTTCCACCTGCCCGACGAGTTCCTCTTCATGCATCGCGCCGGCCGCGCGCAGGTCGGCGAGATCCCCCAGGATCCGGCGCTCGTGATCCATGGGCTCGGCAATGAAATCCGTGACGACAACCAGCGGGCGGGACATCTGCGGGGAACTCCGGGGAGGAACTGGGCAGCGCGTGGCGCGCTTGCCGCGGGTCAGCCATGCATCGCATGATGACGTGTGCGACGACGTTGCGAAACGAATCTCAGGTTCCCTGCCATACCCCCCCGCCGCGGGCCCGAACGATGGATGATCTGCTCGCCCATCTGCTGGCCGGGATGCTGCGCCTCGCCGGCCTCACGGAAGGCGACGAGGCTCCGAGCATCCGCACGGCCGCGAAGACCTTCGGAATCATCGGCATCGTGGGAATCATTGGCGGCTGCGTGTTCAGCGGCGTCGTTTCGGTCCTCTTTTTCTGCATCGCCGTCGTAACCTGCATGCTGGCGATTGCGTGCTGGTTCGGCGCGTTCGGACAATGACGCCCTCGACCAGCGACCCCGCCCCACGCATCCCGACCATCCCTTTCGATGACGACTCCCCGCGTCCCTGGCGTGACCCTCGACCTCGACCGCGCACGCCGCTGCGGGTTTCCCGAAGTCGTCTTCGGCGAGGGCAAGCCCCCTGAAACGATCGTCGACATCTTCCAGGCCCAGCAGGCCGCCGGGCAGGCCTGCCTCGCCACGCGCGTGTCTCCCGTGCAGGCGGAAGCCGTTCTCGCCGCCTTTCCCGCGGCCGTACACAACGCCGTCGCCCGGACCATTCGGTTGTCCCGGCCCGCCTCCCGCGAAGCCGCCGGCAGAAGCGCCGGACCGGCCGCGCGCGGCACGGTCCTGGTCGTCACCGCCGGCAGCAGCGATCGGCCTGTCGCCGAAGAGGCGCTCGAAACACTGACCTGGATGGAATCGCCCGCGGAACTCATCACGGACGTCGGCGTCGCCGGGCCCGAACGGCTGCTGCAGCACGTGCCCCGGCTGCGAGAGGCCGCGGCGGTCATCGTCGTCGCCGGCATGGAGGGAGCGCTGCCGTCCGTCGTCGGCGGCTGGGTCGCCTGCCCGGTCATCGCCGTGCCGACCAGCGTCGGATACGGGACGTCGTTTCAGGGGCTGACCGCGCTGTTGGGCATGCTCAACAGTTGTGCCGCGAACGTGGCCGTCGTGAACATCGACGCCGGATTCAAGGCCGGCTATCTCGCTGGCCTGATGGTCCGGACCGGCGCGACGGCGTAGGCCTACCCCAGGTCGCGCAGCACCGATTCCACGCTTTCCAGCTGCTTCTTCAGTCCGGCCAGCGTTTCGCGCCGCGCCTCGACGACTTCGGGCGCGGCCCTGGAGACGAAGTTCGCATTCGACAGCGCCCCTTCGTGCCCCGCGATGTGTTTGCGAAGCTGCTCGGCGACCTTCTGCTGCCGGGCCCGTTCCGCATCCCGGTCGATGAGCCCCTCCAGCGGGATATAGCCGTCCGCATCGCCCAGTGAAAAACTGGCCGACGCCGGCGGCCGCACGACGTTCGCTCCGGCCGCGGCCAGCACGGCCTTCGCCAGCGTGTCGAACTGGCCGGCCACGTCCTGCAGATCCCCCGCCACTTCATCGCTCGAACGCATGTGCAGCTCGATCGGCGTGCCCGGCGGAATGCTGTAGATCGCCCGCACGTTCCGCACCGCGACGATCGTCTCCTGCAGCCGCGACAGCCGCTTCTCCAGCGACGGGTCCTGCCAGGACGCGGGAATCTCTGGCCAGCGTGCGATGATCGCCGCCCCTTCCGCCTCCCGCGGCGCCAGCGCCGCTGCCGCGCCCTCTTCGCCGACCGCAGCCGCCGGCAGCGCCCGAACCGGCGCCAGCTCGTTCAGCCGCTGCCACAACTCCTCGCAGATGAACGGCGTCATCGGCTGCAGGATGCGGACGATCGAATCCAGCACCGCCAGCAGCACGCGCTGGGCCACGGCCCGCACCTCGGGCGCCGCCCCCTCGTCGGCACGCAGCCGCGGCTTGATCATCTCCAGATACCAGTCGCAGAATTCGTTCCACACGAACTCCCGCAGAGCCCGCGTCGCCACGTCCAGCTGGTAGCGTCCCAGCGACTGATTCACGTCCTGCATCACGCTCGACAGCCGGCTGAGAATCCAGCGGTCCTCGAGCGCCAGTTGCTCCGGCGTCACCTCCGCCGGCTTATACCCCTCGAGGTTCAGAATCGCGAACCGCGCCGCGTTCCACAGCTTGTTGCAGAAGTTCCGACCGTACTCGAACCGCTCGATGACGATCCGCGCCACGGGCGCCCCCGGCTCCGGGTCGTACCAGGGGGACGCGTACTGCGCATCCTTCTTGCACTTCGCGCAGCGGATCGTCGGCTTGCCGGGCTTGAACTTCAGATGCTCCAGCGTCTGCGGGATCGACGCCTGGCAGTGCGGGCACTCGTACGAAACCGGCAGCCGCACGTCCTGCGTCTCCCCGGCGAACGACGCGATCGTGAACCGCGTCCCGTCGCAGCCATACCGCGCCGTCAGCTCCAGCGGATCGACGCCGTTCCCCTTCGTCTTCGACATCCCCTGCCCGAAGCCGTCGAGAATCTTGGGATGCACGCACACATGCCGGAACGGCACATCTCCCATGTTGTAGAGACCAGTCAGCACCATCCGCGCCACCCACAACGTGATGATGTCCCGCGACGTCACCAGCACGCTGCCCGGGTAGAAGTAGTTCAGCACCTGGTTGCCGATGCCGGCCGACGGATCCCCCGCGCCGCCGGCCCGCTGGGTCTGGGCCGCCACGACCTGTTCGTCCAGCGGCGGGTTGTGATCCAGATCCGGCCAGCCCAGTGTCGCGTGCGGCCACAGCGCCGAGGAGAACCACGTGTCCAGCACGTCCGGATCCTGCTGGAACCCGGCGGCCTCGAGCGCGCGCTCCACTTCGGGATGCCCTTCGTCAACGCACACCAGCAGTCGCCCATCCTCCGCGCGCACGCCGTGCGCGGCAAACCGCTGCGCCAGATCGATCAGCCCGTCGAGCCGCGCGTCGGGGCTGCGGTCCCGGTCGCCGACGTCCTCCGTCTTCGACCAGATCGGAATCCGGTGCCCCCACCACAACTGGCGGCTGATGCACCAGTCGCGCTTCTCGCCCAGCCAGTCCATGTAGGTCTTGGTGTACCGGGACGGGAAGAACCGCACGCGGCCATCGGCGACGGCGTCCATCGCCAGTTGAGCCAGTCCGGGCTGCCCGTCCTCGGAATCCCCCATCCGGACGAACCACTGCTCTGAGAGGTACGGTTCGATGGGCGTCTTCGAGCGGTCGCTGTGCTTCAGCGGAATCCGGCGGTCCTCGATCTTCTCGAGGGCCCCCAGCGCCTGCATGTCGGCGACGACCAGTTCCCGCGCCTTGTAGCGGTCCAGGCCCACGTACCGCGTCGGATCGACGGCCGGCGCACCGTCCCCTTCGGCCGCCGCCGAATTCAACGTGCCATCCGGATTCAGGATGTTGATGATCCCGATCTCCGGGTTCCGCTGATAGCACGCGTAGTCGTTCGGATCGTGGGCGGGCGTCACCTTGACGCAGCCCGTGCCCAGCGTTTTGTCCGCCAGCAACGCATCGGAGATGACCGGGATCAGCCGCCCGTTCAATGGGATCCGCACCTTGCGGCCCACGAGATGCGTGTACCGCTCGTCCGTCGGATGCACGCAGACGGCCGTGTCGCCCAGCATCGTCTCCGGGCGGGTCGTCGAGAAATGAATCTGCTCGCCGGTGGGCGTCCCCCCGGCGTCGACCACCGGGTAACGGAACGTCCAGAAGTGCCCTTCAATCTCCTCGTCGTACACTTCGTCGTCGGCGACCGCCGTCTGCAGGAACGTGTCCCAGTTGACCAGCCGCTTGCCCCGGAAGATCAGGCCGTCCTTGAACATCCGGAAGAACGTCTTCCGCACGGCGCGGGAACACACCTCGTCCAGCGTGAACCGCGTCCGCCGCCAGTCGCAGCTCGCTCCGAGCTGCTTGAGCTGCCCCAGGATCCGGGCCTCGTAGACTTCCTTCCACTTCCAGATCCGCTCGACGAGCGCCTCGCGGCCGATGTCGTGGCGGGTTTTGCCTTCTTCTTCCAGCAGCCGCCGCTCGACCACCGACTGCGTGGCGATGCCGGCATGGTCGGTCCCGGGCATCCACAGCGCCTCGTAGCCCTGCATCCGCCGCCAGCGGGTGATGACGTCCTGCACCGTCCCGTTGAGCGCGTGCCCCATGTGCAGCGCCCCGGTCACATTCGGCAGGGGAATCATGATCGTGTGGGGCGGCCGGGCGGTCTCACCCGTCGCCGCCGCATGCACGTCCGGGTCGACGGCCGGCGTCTGCGGAGGGTCGGCGTTGAAGTCGCCGCGCTGCTCCCAGAAGGGCTGCCAGCGGGCCTGTGCCGCCTGAGGGTCGTACTGCTTCGGAAGTTCAATAGCCATATGTTCAGTGACGCCGGCCGTTCGGCTGCCGGACCGCGACGCGGCACGCCGGCCGGCGCGCCCTGCGCCTCCGGGTTTCGCGGAAACCATCCAGAGTATCGCCCGGATTGGAGATTGAGAACCGCGCCCCGGTTCGCGGCGAAATCCCGCCCGATCGCGAAATCTCGCGCAGCCCCTCAGCGGTTCGGCCGCGCCGGCTGCTCCGCCAGCGCCTCGTAATACCGCCGGATCATCGCGTCGTACTTCGGAGCGAACCGCTCGCTGAACGAACGCCGCAGCTCATCCTGCATCCGCGGAGGCAGATGTCCCCACACCGACTGCGCCAGGTCCCGACGCCGGACCAGTTCCGCCGCCGCCGATGCCGCGCCACCGTCCGCGTCCTCGCGGGACTGCGCGGCGTCGCGGTTCGCATTCCGCTGATTCGTCTGCGATCCCTCCGCACGGCCGCTGCGGCTCTGCGCCCCCTCCGACGCCCCGGATTCTGAATCCGCACTCTGCTGACCCTGAGCGGCGTCCTGCAGTTGTTTCAGCAGCTCTTCGAGATCGCGGGCCGCCTGCTGCTGCACGGTCACCGTCGCCGCATCGGCGTTCCCCGCCTGCAGTCGCTGCGCGGCTTCGGCCAGCGAGGCCAGGGCCCGTGCAGCGAGGTCCTCGGTCCGCAGGCCGGATTCCGGCGCCGCCGGGGGAGCGGCTTCATCAGGCTCCGATGCGTCCTCGTTCCCGGGAACCGCTGGCGCGTCGGCCGTCTCCGCTTCCGGCTCGGAACCCGTCTCCGGTTCCGCTGCGGCAGGGGGCGTCGCGTCCGGCTGCCCCCAGGCCGACCCGCCCAGCGCAACGGCGCACAACGCGACCGCCAGCCGCACGGCGCTCCAGCGCCGCGCCGCCGCTCCGCGCTCGATGACGTCAGGGAGACAGGTCAAACGGATCATCGTTTCGCTCGGGGGGGCTGGGTTCCGGGTCCGACTCCGTCACAGCGCCCAGCAGGGTCGCCGCAAGGTCCACAAGCTGCTGCTGCTCGGCCGCCAGCGACTGCATCTCATCCCCCGAAACGACGTCGCCCGCCTCCGCCAGCCGCTGCGTCCGCTCGATCAGGTTCAACTGCAGCTGACGGAGCAGTTCGATCTGCGGGGCCAGCCAGACAGGCGCTCCGGCCGCATCGTCCTCATCCGCCGGCTCCTCATTGTCGGCCGGCCCGGCCGGCGAGTCCCCGCCCTCCGGCGGAGTCATGGACAGAGACTCCGCGACAAGCCGCAGCTTCGTCTCGGCTTCGGTCTGCGGACGGCGGGTCTCGTCGCCCGTCTCCCGCTGCGCGAGACGTTCCCCCGCCCGCCGCGCCGCCGCCAGCGCGCTCTCCAGCGCCCACCGCGAAACACCGTCGGGCGCGGACTCCCCCAGTGACTGCACATCGCTCGCCAGCGCCAACTGGTCGTCGGCCAACTGCAGCAGCGTCCGGGTCTGCGAACGCGACAGGCGTCCCGTTTCCCGGGCCAGTTCGTCCAGACGTTCCGTTTCCGCCTGCAGCGACGCCTGCCGATCGGCCAGCGACTGCGCGCCGTGCCGCGTCTGCTCATAGGCCGCCATCTGCTGCCGGGCCGCGATGTCCCGCTGCGTCCGCTGCAGTTCCCGTGCGGCGTCCTCCAGCCGCTCGCGCGCCTCTCCCGCGGCGCTCAGCGAGCCGCCGCGGTCGGCGTCCTCCAGCAGCTCTTCGGCACGCTGCATGTGCTCCGCCGCGGCCAGCGTCGAATCGGCGGCGGACAGCCCCTGCTTGCGCAGGCGCTTCGCCAGGTCCGCCGCCTGAGCGGCCGCCTCCGCCTGCCGCGCCCTGAGTCCGTGCCGCAACTCGCGGTCTGCTGAATCGTTCGAACCCTTCTCCCCCAGCGAACCGACCTCCTCCATCCACTCCGCTTGCGCCGCCTCCAGTCGTTTGACCAGCTGCTCCGCTTCAGACAGGAATTCCGCCAGCCCTTCAGGATTCGCCTCCGGCTGCCTCAACCCGCCGCGCAGCTCGTTCAGCAGCTCCTCGATCCGCTGTTGTGTCTGCATCGCCTGGCCGACGTTGAACGCGTCCAACGCGCCGGCCGCTTCGCGCATCGCGTCCGAGACGGAACTCGCAGCCACCCAGGCCGGATCGGTCGGCGGGCTGTCGGAGCGATCATCCGACCGGGTTGCCGCCGCGCGGAGCGTATCGAAGGCTTCGGAAATCTGCCGTTGTCGCTCCGCCTGCCGGGACAGATTGCCGCGCTCTTGCGCGCCCGTCTCCCCGATGCCCTGCGACAGGAACCGGGCGCCCGATTCCGCGACCTCGCTCCGCAGCGCCGACTGGTCCGCCGCAATCTGCTCCAGCCGTTGCTGACGATCCTGTTGCGCCCCGCTGGCGGCCAGCTGTTCGGTTGCCGCGTCCAACGCTTCGAGCGACTGCCGCTGCAGCGCCTCGGCCGCCGCCAGCGCGGAATCGACAGCTCCCGCCTGTTCGGAAGTCAGCGCCGACGCCGTCTCGCTGCGGCCCTTCGCCGAATCCGCGTTCCGGGACGCGCTGCGCAACGACTCGGCCGCTCCCGGCTGCAATTGCTCGCTGACACGCGCCGCCTGCTCCTGCACGGCTTCGAGCCGTTCGCGATCCTGCGGGGACGCGATCCGGTTGAGTTCGCGCGCCTCGGCCAGCCGGTCCAGCCGCCGCCGCCAGGAAGACTCGGACGACATCCGCCGCACGATGCCGTCCGCGCCCGATGCCGAACGCTCCAGCGTCGTGCGATCCCGGTCGTCCAGCTGACGCGATTCCCGCCATCCGGCCCGCAGTTCCCGCAACGACTGCAGCTCCCGTCGCACGACGTCCCGGGTTTGCGTCAATTCCTCCGCGAGCGACCGCTCCTCCGCGGCCAGCCGACGTTGCACGTCCGCCGCTGAGGCCACCGTCACCCGTCGAATCGCCGTTCGCCCCTCCCGCTCGACATTCGTCTCCGCCGGCTTTGCATCGGCCACGATTCCCTGCAGCTCATACTGCTCGCCCGGCTGCAGCCCCAGCCCCGCCAGCGGCCAGCGTCCGTTCCAGTCCCCCGTCGCGGCGCGTTCGTCCGGCAGGTCCAGCGGATGCCGATGCACGACCGCCGGATCGGAAGCCGGCGCGACGCGACGCAACTCCAGCCCCGCGGTCGCCAGCCCGACGTCGTCCCGCGCGCCCATCTCGAACGCCAGGTCCGCGTCCGCCGTCACCAGCAGGTCCTCCCCCGGCCGCGTCAGCGTCGCCGTTGGCGGCCGATCCTCATCGCCCGTCAGGTCAAACCGCGGCGGCCGCGGGTGCCTCAAGCCCCGTTCATCCGCCAGCTCGAACCAGAACCGATGCGTCCCCGCCGCCGCGATCGGAAACGACGCGCGGAACCTCATCCCGTCGTCGAGCAGCGGCAACTCGGTCGCCACGCCGGATTCCATCACCAGCCGCGCGGCGCCCAGCCGCCCCGTGCTGCGACCGACAATCTCGACGTCCGACCCCGCCAGGCCCCGCACATGCGCGACCGTCCCCTCGGAACGGGACGCGGGCAGCCGTGCGTAAGCCGGCGGACGCACCTCGATTTCATAACCGGAAGCGGCGGGCGGCGTCTCGGCCGTCAGCGTCAGCGCCGGCAACCGGTCGTCATCGCCCCCGCGCGCCGTCAACACATGCGTTCCCGGACCAGGCGTGAAAGACGCCACCGCCACGCGGCGCCCCCGAGCAGACCCGTCCTGCAGCACCGTTTCCCGCAGCGGCAGCAGCGACGTCGATCCCGACGGCCCCGCATGTCGAATCTGCAGGTCCCCCGGAAGCCGCCCGTCCTGCTCGTCGAGATACGCCGTCAACAGTTCCCCGGCCGCGGCCGGCCGCTCGAGCGCAGCGTCCTCCAGCGGCTGCAGGTCTTCATCCAGCCAGCGCAAGGTTGTCCGCCGCGGCCAGTCCCCCGTCGCAAACGGCCTCAACCAGCGCTGCGCTGCAAACGCGGACTCCCGCGGCCACCCGAATCCAATGATCGTCAGGCAGGCCGCCACGGCGCCGCACGCCCACAGCGCGTTCCGCGCCGGCCGGCGGTTCACCAGACCTTTCAGGTCCGACGCCGGCATTCGCGAGAACTCCTCAGCGGCTGTCGATGCCGTCGAGGCCGCCAGCGATGGCGACGCCCCTTCCGGAGGCGCTCCGTGCTGAAGAAAGTCCGCCGCCGCCGCGATCGATCCTGTTCCGCGAGTCGCTTGCCGGTCCTCGATTCTGAGGCCCCACGCCGTCAGCGTCGGCTCCCGGCGCCGCAGCCGAACATACCGACTCCGCGCCAGCCCGAGCGTTCCCGCAGCCGCCAGGCCCAGCAGCGCCGCCCGGGTCCAGGGCGAATCAATCGGCGCCAGCCAGTCGACGAACCCGCTGACGCTCAGCGTCGCCAAAAGCGCCGCGAGCCCCGTCGCCAGCGCCGCAGTCGCCGTCACCCGGCGTTGCCGGGCGCGGAGATCGGACAGGCCTGCAAGTACGGGATCCATCGGCATCGCTTCCCCGCGAGTGGGCTGTCAGCGCCTCCCCGCGATTATACGAGTCGGCTCCGCCGACGTACGAACCATTCCAGGCACATCAATCCGCAGACAAGGGCCGCCGCCTCCCACCGGCTCCACAACGGCGCCGAGGCCGTTCGCCCCGACACGGCCGGACGCCCGGGCGGCAACTCATCCGGCAGCGAGGCCGCCTCTGACCACGGCCGGTAGCGGCCGCGCGTCATTTCCGCCGTCCGACGCAGGTCGGCCTCATCGATCCCCGCGTTGGGCGATTCCCCCGCGGACGCCTCCACCCGGAACTCCGTCTCCACCGCCCAGTCCGGATGCGGCGGGTTGCGCCACTCGGCGACGAAGCCTCCAATGCCGGGACTTGTCATCTGCGCCACGTAGTCGCCCGCTTGCTCCGCCGATTCCGACATCACGACCAACCGCCGTTCGCCGATCGGACTCATGATCTCCAGTTCCGGCGCGCCCCCTCCCGAGCCAATCCGCTCTTCCCCCAGCGACAGTCGCAGCCGAATTGGATCCGCCGGTCCGTACACACGGCGATCGGTGCGCAGCTCGACGCCCGGCGGCCCCGCCAGCCGCCCCCGGCTCACCCAGCGCACCGCCTGAGACCAGTACCGGCCGTAGAGCGCATCCTCCCGCAGTCGTCGCCATTTCCACAACTCGTCCGTCCCATGCCATAACACCTGGCCCCGGCCGAACCGCTGCGTCACCAGCACCGGCAGCGGAGGCTCGCCCGATACCCCGACCTCGGCCAGCACGCTGGCCCCCGGCTTCACCCCTGCGACGGCCGCCGCCCAGGTCAGCGGCGGAAGATCCGCGCCCTCCGACGCCGCGCCCGATGCCTCCAGTCGCAACAGCGGATGCACCCGTCCCGCCGGCAACACCGTCACGGGCCATGAGGACCATTCGAAATCCGCCTCCGACGCGGTTCCGGACACCGGCAGCAGCCGCTCCAGCGGACTCCCAGCCATCGCCGCCGCCGGCGCGCCATCCCCCGCGATCACAATCAGCCCACCCGCACCTTCGCCGACCAGCGACACGACCGATTCCAGAAACCCGCGCGGCAACTGAGACGGCGTTACGTCCCCCAGGATCACGACGTCATAGCTCAGCACATCCGCCGCCGACGCCGGCGGCTGCGGCAGCGCCGTCCGATCCTCCCGCGTGTACTCCAGGTCCGAGTCCAGCAGCACCGTCTGCAGGTCCAGTGACTCGTCCCGCTCCAGCACCGCCTTCAAATGCCGGAACTCCCACCGCGGCAGGCGCTCCACGTACAGCACCCGCAGCTTCTTCCCCCGCACGTCCACGGACACTCGCCGGCGGTTGTTGTCGACGTTGATTTCGCCCGGCAGCGGCAGCGCCTCGAGGATGTATTCGATGCGCCCCTCTTCGTCCGGTTGATGCCGCAACGTCGACGACGCCGAACCGCCGTTCGCCGGCAGCGACGCGATCTGGCCGTCCAGAACCTCGCCGTCGGCCGCCAGCAGTCGCACGTCGGCCGTCCCCCCGGTCGTCCCCGACGTCTCCAGACGCACATCGAACATCACGGCGTCCCCCACGAGGGCCACGCGATCGAAACGGACATCCGCGAGTTCCAGGTCCGGCGACGCCTGCGCGCTGCCCACGCCCACCGTCCACACCGGCGCCGCCATGTCCCGCGCCCCTCCCGCCGCCGCGGACAACGACTGCAGCGGACCTTCGCTGGACACGCCGTCGCTCAGCACAATCACTGCCGCCGGGGGAGCGCCGCGAAACTCTTCCAACACCGATTCCAGCGCCGACGCCAGGCGCGTCGAGCCGCCGTCCGCGCGCAGGTCCCGCACGCGCTCGCGGACGGATTCCCAATCCCCCTCCGCCGGCCCCGACAGCTCCTGCAACTCGGTCGCGAATTCAAACAGCCGAACGCGATACGTCCGCCCCAGCGCCTCCAGAGGGCTCCCCCCTGTCTGGCACAGCCAGTCCTGGACGGCCGGCAGCCGCCCCAGCGTCCGGTCTCCGCCCACCGCCATCACATCGGCCCGCGCCATGCTCGCCGAACGGTCGATCAGAATCGCCAGCGCCGGCAGACTCGTCCGGTCGACGACCAGCGTCAAACGCATCAGACAGGACAACACCGCGACAAGCGTCGCCAGCCGCAGCACGGACAGCCAGACTTTCCGCGAGCCCCGCACACCCGACAGCCCCCGCCAGTGCAGCGCCAGGCCCAGACCGCACAACAGCAGCAGCATGACCCAGCCCGACACGCCCGCCGCGGCGAACGGAGAATCCAACTGCAGCCGCCACTGGCTGCCTTCGCCGGCGTCCGCCCGCGGCAGCTCCAGATGCCATTCCAGGAATCGACGGATGCCGTTCATGCCGACTGCCCGCCGGCACGATCCGCGCCGGCCCGGGCCGCCGGCCAGCACCGCGACCGCCCCCCGGCTCTCGATTCAAACCCGCGTCACGCGACGTGGAACTCGCACCAGTCGTCTTCATTGACCGGGAACGATGTCCCTCCGGCGTGAGGACTTGACGCATCCTCCAGCGTCCGGACGGCCCGCGGAGTGTAAGGCTGATACCCGTCGACCTTGTACTCCGAAAGCATCCGGTTGATGCGGATCTCAATCCGCGTCAGCTCCTCGCCTTCTTCTTTGGTGACGAACGTGAACGCCCGCCCCCGTCGCTCCGACGAGATCCGGCCCGTCCGGCCCACGCGGTGCACGTAGTCGTCCGAATACTCCGGAATGTCGTAGTTTACGATGTGCGAGATGCTGCTGATGTCGATGCCGCGGCCGACCACGTCGGTCGCGATCAGCAGCCGCAACTGCCCGCTGCGCAGGTGCCGCATCACGCGGTCCCGCTCCGACTGCTGCAGGTCTCCGTGGATCGCGGCGACGTCCGACAGCCGCTGCTTCAGCCGACGGTGCAAGTCGTCCGCGCCCCGCTTGGTCCGCACGAACACGATCGCCTGGTGCGGCCGTTCCATCCGCAGCAGATTCACCAGCATGCCGAACTTCTTGTCGTGATCGACCGTGCAGTAAAACTGCTCGACCAGGTCCGCCGCCACGCTGTCGCCCGACAGGTCGACTTTGTCCGGGTTCTTCATGTAGCGCTGCGCCAGACGCTCCACCGGCGGCGGCATCGTCGCCGACAGCAACAACGTCTGCCGCTGCGTCGGACACTGCCGGAGAATCCGCTCGATGTCCGGCCGGAACCCGATGTCCAGCATCCGGTCGGCCTCGTCCAGCACGGCGACCCGCAGTCCTGAGAGGTCCAGCTTCTTGCGCTGCAGCAGGTCGATCACGCGACCCGGAGTTCCGATCACGATGGACGGAAACTTTTCCAGCGCCCGGATCTGCGATCCCAGTGGTCGGCCGCCGACCAGCAGCGCCGGGTCGCAGTTATGCTCCGCCGCCAGCCGCCCCGCTTCCTGAGCCACCTGTTCGCCCAGCTCCCGGGTCGGACACAGCACCAGCGCCTGAACCTTCGGCAGCGAATGATCGATCTGTTCGAGCAGCGGAATGACGAACGCACACGTCTTCCCGGTGCCAGTCCGCGCCTGTCCGATGCAGTCCCGACCCGTCAATGCCCGCGGGATGAAAGCTGCCTGAATGGGGGTCGGGTTTTGGTACTTCACGCCGTCCAGGGCCCGCAGCATACGTTCGCTGAGTCCCATCAACTGGAACGACCGAGGCGTTCCATCACTGGATTCCACGATTGGAAACTCTCCTGATCTCGCCCGAATTGGCCTTGGTTCGTCGTAACTCTATAGCCATGTGTCTGTTCGAAAGAAATGTATGCCCCGGGGCAGGACGCGTCAACGCCGGAGACGCCGTCCGCGGCGGTTTGCGCCCGGGGCGCTTGAGGCCGATTTTTCCGATTGCTCCGGATTTGCTGAATGTCCGCCCCACGGCCCGCCGATACGAAACATCGAGCGCCGAAACCTCGTCCAATCGACAAGGCCGGTGTTTCGCAACCGTAACCAGCCAACTCGGGATGTTTTACGTCAAACGAACGCAGCTCCGGCCGAAACTGCCCGCCGGAGACGTCCAAAACCGCGAATGCAGCGGGATCGGCGGCGGCCGCTTGACACTAACTTCTGAAAGGCAATAAAGTTTCGTCGGTCATCGACCTCGCTCGCCGCACTCCGGCACGCGTCCCCGGGAGATTTCTGACGTGACGAAAAAAGAGATTGTCAAAACGATCTCCGACAAGCATCAGCTGACCCAGCTGAAGACCAAAGAGATCGTTCAAAGCACCTTCGAGGCGATCATCGATACGCTCGTCGAAGAACGCCGCATCGAGTTGCGGAACTTCGGCGTCTTCGAAGTGAAGAAGCGAGCGGCGCGCAAGGCGCGGAACCCCCGCACTGGCGAACGCGTCGATGTGGCCGAGAAATACGTCGTAACGTTCAAGCCCGGCAAGGAGATGGAGGAACGAGTCCTGCGGCTCGAGCAGGAAGAGGCCGCCCGCGCCGCCCAGGGACTCCCCGCCTACTCCCCGCCCATTGAACACTCCAACGATGAACAACCGGCCGCCGAACCCACGTCGGCCGACTTTTGATCCCGCCGGATCCGCCGCCTCCCCGGGAAGCCGACTGGCTCCCGGCGGCCCACCGGAACAATCCGTCACGTCCCCACTTCGCGTCGCATGACGACGGCGTCCTGCCGCACGTCAGGCAAATCCTGTCGACAAATCGAGTTGCGGTATCCTCTCGCGGCCCGCCCGCGAGCAGATGACCCCCTCCGCGCGCCTCCACGGCGGTCGCGGACTCATGGAGGAGTCCGATGCGTAAGCTGTTCCTGCTCACCCTCATCGCCGCCACGTCGGCCGTCCAGTCGGGATGCGTCGTCCCCATCTGGCACGCTTCGCCCGATGAGCGGGTTCGGCAGCTCATCTACACCTCGGAAGGTTATCGCCAGATCCCCGAAATCTGGGACCGCATCTGGGGCCTCGACATGCCCGACCTCGCTACGCCTTACCGCACCCACGGCGGCGTCATCTGATCGGCTGACCAGGAGCCCCGGCACGCGCCGACCCTCAGGGCGGCGCCGCGCGGCGGAACCGGCGACCCTTCAGTTCGTACCGCGGCAGGCTCCCCGGCGGGGCCGCCGTCACCTCCGGCTGGAAATTCAGCCGGTCCTTCACCCGTTGACGCACCCGCTCCGCCAGCTCCTCCATCCCGGCGACGAAATCCTCGCGCGCCTCAATCTCCAGCTCCAGGTGCGGCATCGACCGCTCCTCGCGGAGCGTCATCCGGAACTCCACCACCTCCGGAAACTCCCGCACCACCGCTTCAATGCTGGACGGGAACACATTGTTTCCCCGGACGATGAACATGTCGTCGGTGCGGCCCAGCACGCCCCCGTCGAGAAACACGCAGTCGTCCCCCCTCTCGCGAGCCCGCACCAGATCGCCCGTCCGGTAGCGGATCAACGGCTGGCCCACCCGGCCCAGGTTGGTCACCACCAGCTCGCCCAGCGCTCCCGCCGCCGCCGGCTGCCCGCTGGCCGGATCGATGACTTCCGACAGGCAGGCGGAGTCAAGCATCCGCAGTCCGCCCCGCTCCCCCTCGGGTTCGATCGCCAGCGGCCCCAGTTCCGTCATCCCCCAGTGGTCGAAGACCCGCGCGCCCCAGGCCCGCTCGATCCGCTCCCGCACCGGCGGAACATTTCCGCCGGGCTCCCCCGCCACAACGATCGTTCGCACGCCGCCTGATGCCAGATCCAAGCCCAGCCGCTCCGCCGTCTCCGCCAGACGCAGCGCGTACGTCGGCGTGCAGCAGACCACGGTCGCAGAATTCTCCGCGATCATCGCCAGCCGGGCCTCGGTCGACAGCCCGCCCCCCGCCAGCGACAGCCGACCCAGCCGGCAGGCCCCCTCGAACGCCGCCCAGAACCCCAGAAACGGGCCGAACGAAAACGGGAACGCGAACACGTCCTCCTCGCGGATCCCGATGTCGCTGTAAATCGTCTCCCAGCACCCCAGGATCCACCGCCAGCTGTCCGGCGTGTCCAGCCACCGCAGCGGGCGACCGGTGGTGCCCGATGTCTGATGCAGCCGGCAATACGCCGACCGGGGAAACGTCAGGTTCGAACCATAGGGAGGATGCGCCGCCTGGTCGGCGACCAGCTCGGCCTTCGTCACAAACGGGAGCTGCTGCAGGTCTTCAGGCGTGCTCACGCGGGTGTTGCAGCCGGCGAGCCGGGCCTTCCAGAAGGCGTTCGTCGGCAGCACTTCCCGGAGCATGTCGGACAGGCGCGCGAGGCCGGTCGAAGTCATACGCAGGCGGGTTCCGAAAGCGGTGAGCGGGATCGTACAGCGGCGCACGCTATCGTCGCGGCCGGAGGGGGCCTTGTCGACGCTCCCGGGGCGACCTATCTTCTCCTGCGACCGGACGATGGGCCGTGCGGGCGGGCGCCGCCCGAACGCGCTTGAGGACCGGACGCCGCCGCCCGCGGGAACGTTCCCGCACCGCGCCTGCGAATCGCATGACATTTCACGACGAGGTTCTGTTCGATGGCCGTTGCCGCCAAACCGCTGCCCTATAAGGTCAAGGACATCAAGCTGGCCGACCTCGGCCGTCGCCAGATTGAACTGGCGGAGAAAGAGATGCCCGGGCTGATGGCTCTCCGCGAGAAGTACGGCCAATCGAAGCCGCTGAAGGGCGCCCGCATCGCCGGCTGCCTGCACATGACGACCGAAACGGCCGTCCTCATCGAGACGCTCACCGAGCTGGGCGCGACCGTCCGCTGGTCGAGCTGCAACATCTTTTCGACCCAGGACGACGCCGCCGCCGCCGTCGCCGCCGCCGGCATTCCCGTTTTCGCCTGGAAGGGTGAGACGGCCGAGGAATTCGACTGGTGCATCGAGCAGACGCTGCACTGGGACGACGGCCAGCCGCTGAACATGATCCTGGACGACGGCGGCGACCTGACCGTCATGGTTCACGAGAAGTTCCCCGAGTTGCTCAAGGGCATCAAGGGCATCTCCGAAGAGACAACGACGGGCGTGCACCGCCTGTATCAGATGCACGCGCAGGGCAAACTGGGCGTGCCGGCGATCAACGTCAACGACTCGGTCACGAAGAGCAAGTTCGACAACCTGTACGGTTGCCGCGAGTCGCTGGGCGACGGCATCAAGCGGGCCACGGGGGTGATGGTGGCCGGCAAGGTCGTGGTGGTCTGCGGCTTCGGCGACGTGGGCAAGGGCTGCGCCGACGCGATGCGGGGCCTGGGCGCCCGCGTGATCGTCACCGAGATCGATCCGATCTGCGCCCTGCAGGCCGCGATGGAAGGCTACCAGGTCACGACGCTCGAGGAGGTCTGCGACACGGCCGACATCTTCGTGACAACCACCGGCTGCTGCGACATCATCCGCGGCGAGCACCTCGACCGCATGAAGGACCACGCGCTGGTCTGCAACATCGGCCACTTCGACATCGAAATCGACATGGCCTACCTCAATACGCGCAAGGACCTGAAGAAGGTCACCGTCAAGCAGGACTCCGACGAGGGGGGCCCGGTCCACAAGTACGTCTACCCGGACGGCAAGGCCATCATCGTCCTCGCCGAGGGCCGGCTCGTGAACCTCGGCTGCGCCAAGGGCCACCCGGCCTTCGTGATGTCCAACAGCTTCACGAACCAGGTCGTCGCCCAGATCGAGCTGTGGACCAACTCCGACGCCTGGGACGTCGGCGTCCACGTGCTGCCCAAGCATCTCGATGAAGAGGTCGCCCGTCTGCATCTCGACAAGCTGGGCGTCAAGCTGACGAAACTCACCCAGAAGCAGTCCGATTACCTCGGCGTGCCGGCGACCGGCCCGTTCAAGCCGGAGCACTACCGCTACTGAGCCGCCGTAGCGGACCGCAGCCCGATCGCCAGGCCCGGGGACAGCCTCTCCGGGCCTGCGTTCTGGTATGCCCCTTGCATTCTGGAGAACGCTGTGGTTCGATGGGCGGTGACGTCGCCATTCCCCGGCGACGGTCCCGTCCGGAACCGCCTCAACTCCGTCCCATTGCCCCACGACGTCCCGGCCATGAACAACATTGCGTGCATCGTTTTGGGTGGCGGCAAGGGCACGCGACTGCTCCCCCTGACTGCTGAGCGATCAAAGCCCGCCGTCCCCCTCGCCGGGAAATATCGAATCATCGATATCCCGATTTCCAACTGCATCAACAGCGGCATCCGGCGGATCTACCTGCTGACCCAGTTCAACTCCGTCAGCCTGCACCGGCATATTCGCCAGACTTACAACTTCGACCACTTCTCCAACGGCTTTGTTGAAATCCTCGCCGCCCAGCAGACCAACGAAGGCGAGATGTGGTACCAGGGCACGGCCGACGCCGTCCGCAAACAGCTCCGCTACCTCCAGCAGCCCGGCATCGATTACGTCCTGATCCTCTCCGGCGACCAGCTCTACCGGATGGATTTCCGGGACATGCTGAAGACACACCAGGAGGCCAGGGCCGACGTCACCATCGCCGCCCTGCCCGTCGATGCGCGGAAGGCCGCCTCGTTCGGCATCATGCGCGTCAACGATGAGTTCCGCGTCGAGGGCTTCCTCGAAAAGCCCAAAACCAAGCCCGAACTCGACCTCGTCCGCACCAGCCCCGACTGGATCGACGCCCGCGGCATTCCCAGCCAGGGCCGCGACTGCCTGGCCAGCATGGGCATCTACCTGTTCAACCGGAATACGCTCCTGGAACTCCTCGAAAAAACGAACTACCAGGACTTCGGCAAGGAGGTCTTTCCCGCCGCCATCCGCGCCCGCAAGGTGCAACTGCACCTGTTCGACGGCTACTGGGAGGACATCGGCACCATCGATTCCTTCTTCGAGGCCAACCTGGCCCTCGCGGCCCCGGAGCCTCCCTTCCGGCTCGATCTCCCCGACGCCCCGATCTACACCCACGCCCGCTACCTGCCTCCTACCCGCATCGACGGGGCCTCGATCATCGCCAGCCTCGTCGCCGACGGCTGCCGCATCGAACAGGGCGCCGTCGTCAAGAACAGCCTCATCGGCCTGCGCTGCTTCATTGGCTCGGACGCCACCATTCAGGACTCGGTGCTGATGGGCGCCGATTCGCACGAGATCGGGCCGGGGGGCGCGGGGATCGGCAAAGGGGCCGTCATCGAACGCGCCATTGTCGACAAAAACTGCCGGATCGGCGACCGCGTCACCCTCCGCATGCCCAAGGGTTTCCCGGAGAACGGCGAACGCGGACCCGTGATGGTCCGCGACGGCGTCATTGTCGTGCCCAAAGGCACCGTCCTGCCGGACGGCTGGACTTTCTGACCAGCGGCCGACCGCCGCCGGCGTCGCTTCGCGTCCCCCTGAACCCGGAAGGTCGCCCGTGATGCTGTCCCGTCTCCGGCCTTTTCGAAGCCTGTCCGCCGTCGTCTCCTTCGGAACGGTTTGCGCCGCGGTCGCTGTCGCTCAACCGCCGCAGGCGCCGACCCCCAATCCCCCGGAGACAACCCGCCGCAACCGCCAGCCGCGGATTCACGATCCCTCGACGATCGTCCGCTGCGGCGAGGAATTCTGGATGTTCGCCACCGGCATGGGCGTCTCGTCGTGGCGCTCTCCGGATCTCATCGACTGGAAGCCCGGCCCGCCGGTCTTCCCCGAGCCGCCGGCCTGGATCACCGACGTCATCCCCAACCAGCGCGGGCACTTCTGGGCGCCAGATGTCATCGAACACGACGGGCGTTTCCTGCTCTATTACTCCGTCTCGACCTTCGGCAAACAGACATCCGCCATCGCGCTGGCCTCGTCGAAGTCGCTGGACCCCGCTTCGCCCGACTACGGCTGGACCGATCACGGCATCGTCATCCAGACCGACGAACGCAGCGACTTCAACGCCATCGATCCGGGACTGATCCGCACATCGGGCGGTGACCTGTGGATGTCCCTGGGATCATTCTGGTCCGGGCTGAAGCTGATCCAGCTCGACCCCGTGACGGGGCTGCGAATCGCCCCCGATTCCCCGGTGCATGCGATCGCGAACAAGCCGCAGATCGAAGCCCCGGCCATCGTCGAGCGGGACGGCTGGTTCTATCAGTTTGTGAACTGGGGCTGGTGCTGCCGCGGCGTCGAAAGCACGTATTCGATCCGTGTGGGGCGCAGCCGGGAGATCGCCGGCCCGTACCTGGATCGGGAGGGAGTCGACCTGCTGCAGGGGGGCGGCACGCCGCTGCTCGACACCGAGGGGACCGAGATCGGCCCGGGGCACGCCGCCGTGCTGACGCACGACGGCCGGGACTGGCTGAGCTACCACTTTTACGACGGCGCCCAACAGGGGCGGTCGCGGATGGCGATCCGGCCTTTGGCCTGGGACGCCGGGGGCTGGCCGGCGATCGACGGCGAACCGATCGCCCGCGTGCCCTGAACGGCGTCCCCCGCGCGGCGGCCCGCGGCCCCGTCACTCGCCCGTCAGGCCCTTGTTGAGGCGCGCTAGCGCTTCGCTCTCGATCTGGCGAACGCGTTCCCGCGTCAGGCCCAGCGACTCGCCGATTTCCTTCAGCGTCTTCGGTTCGCCGTCGTCCAGGCCGAACCGCATCCGCAGAATGGTCGCCTCGCGGGGCTCCATCTCCTCCAGCATCCGCCGGACGTGCTTGAGGTTGTCGTGCTCGAGCAGCTCGTCCTCAGGCCCCTTGCAGCGTTCGTCGGGGACGAGTTCGCCCATCGACCACGAGGAGTCGTCCGACGTCGATTGCGGGCTCGAGTTGTAAAGCTGGATCGCCTTCTTGACGATTCGCAGCTTCTTGGCGGGCAGCTCGAGCTCGCGGGCGACCTCTTCGGCGGTGGGCGTGCGGCCCAGCACGTCCTGCAGCCGGGCGTTCGCTTTCCGCCACTTCGAGAGCAGCTCGACCATGTACGCGGGAATGCGGATTGTCTTGCCGCAGTTGATCAGGGCGCGCTTGATCGACTGCTTGATCCAGTAGCTGGCGTACGTGCTGAACCGGGTGTTCATCTCCGGGTCGAAGCCTTCGACGGCGCGGAGCAATCCCAGGTTGCCCTCTTCGATGAGGTCCTGCAGGGGCAGTCCTTTGCCGGCGTAGCCGCGGGCGATGTTCACCACCAGCCGCAGGTTGGCGCGGACCATGCGGTCGCGGGCGGACTGGTCTCCCGCCGAGATGCGGTAGGACAGGTCCTTTTCGTCCTGAGCGGTCAGAAGAGCGGTTTCATTGATTTCCCGCAGGTAGGTTTCCAGGGGGCTCTGAACAGTCTGCGACGGGCGGCGCCGCGGAGTCGTCGTCTTTTGCATAGCTCTCGGGTCAAGTCCGGCCGCACCGTCTGCTGAAGGGCCAGCCAACGTGCTGTGCGACCTGTGCGGAGTCGTAATTGGCGCCACGACCAGTGCGGAATCGTTCCGCGTCGCGACGAACCCCGGCGCATCCATGAACCCACGGAAGTGTTATCGACCGATTGGCAAGAAGCCGGCCATCGACCTGTCCAGGGAACTGCGTCCTTTAGGAGACTCACGTCGACGGCGAGAGATGTTCCGATGATCGGACGCGTGCGGATCGCAGCGATTGTGCGGCGACGCCCGCACCGGCCCGTCGCATTCAGACATGCTTTCTGAAGTCAGACGGACCGGCTGGGTGGCCGCAATTCGCATGCGAAGCGTCGATGCAAGGTTCTATTTCACAATACGTTGTGAGAAGTCATCGGCCGTCGGAGCCGTGCCGCCCGGGCTCTCAACGGCCCGTCGACGCAAGTTTCGCAGCCGGTTGACACTCCGAAATGCCCCCTATACAACGCTGTGGTCCCGCGACATGGTTTTCGGAAGGAGCAGCAGAACGCCTTGCCTACGGACGGTTAGCACAACTCGCGTAGTGCCGTAGTTTTAGGACGAAACTCGCACCACGACATCTCAGATTCTGAAACGTGGCGGAAAGGCGGCCATGGCCAAGAAGGAATCGACCCGCAAGAGCGTCAAGAAGGCGCCGCCCCCGCGCGTCACCAAGAGCCGCACCGCCGCCCCACCTGCAGCTCCCAAAACGGTCATCAAGAAGAAGCCGGCGGCCTCGCCCGACGCCCAGCTCAAATCGCTCGACGCGGACCTCGTCAAGCTGCTCAACCGCCGCATGCAGTTGACGCTCGATTCCGCCGCGGAAGCGCCGAACCGGCATCAGTTGTGGTTCGATCCCCAGGCCGAACAGGAGCTGTGGGAACGGCTGGAGGCGCTGAATGCCGGCGGCCCGATTCCGACGACGGCCCTGCGGTCGGTTTTCCGCGAGATTCTGTCCGCCGCGCGCTGCCGCGTCCGGACCGTCCGCGTGGCCTATCTGGGACCGGCGTACAGCTTTACGCATCTGGCCGCGATGGAGCGGTTCGGCAAATCGGCCGACCTGATCCCCGTCAACACCATTGCCTCAGTCTTCGAGGAAGTGAACCGCGGTCACGCCGAGTACGGCATCGTCCCCATCGAGAACAGCACCGACGGCCGGATCGTCGACACGCTGGACATGTTCACGCGTCTGCCGCTGCGGATCTGCGGCGAAGTGCAGATGGCCGTGCATCACAATCTGCTGTCGCGCTCGCCCCGCAGCGAGATCACGGAGATTTACAGCAAGCCGCAGGCGCTCTCGCAGTGCCGGGACTGGCTGGCCCGCAACATGCCGCAGGCGCGGACCATCGAGATGACCAGCACCTCGGCGGCGGCGCAGCTGGCGCGGGACAAGCCGGGGGCCGCGGCGATCGCGACGCGTCAGGCGGCCGTGCAGTACGAGCTGCAGGTCGTCGCGGAGAAGATCGAGGACAACGCGCACAACGTGACGCGGTTCGCGGTGATCGGGGAGGCGGAAACCCGCCCCACGGGACGCGACCGGACCGCGCTGCTGCTGCAGATTCCGCACGCGCCGGGCTCGCTGTCGGACGCGCTGCAGGCCTTCAAGGCGAACCGCATCAATCTCACGTGGATCGAATCGTTTCCGCTGCGGGGGGCTGAGGCGGGCTACCTGTTCTTCCTGGACTTTGAGGGGCACCGCAAGGAACAGCGGATTCAGAAGGCCCTGCAGCTCCTGGAGAAACGGGCCGTGCGGATGGAAGTCCTGGGCTCATATCCCCGCAGCGAAGTCGTCGACTGACGCACGGGTCCGACCGGAACATCCGGAAGAATCCCCGCAACCCCCGGACAGGGCCGCCGTGAGGTTGCGAATTCCACGCACCCGCTCGGGGCCGGTTCTAGGCTTGCTGAGGCGCGCCGCCGTGCGCCCCCAGGCCGATGCATTTCGCCCGCCCCGTGGCCGAACGGGGTTCCGGATCGCCTCCGCCTCCCGTCTCCCTCAGTGAATGCGACCGTTCGAAAGACACGACCATGGCTGGCAACCATCAGCGATCGCGGTACTGGGTCAATTCCCGGATTCAGGGGCAGATCATCGGACGGATCGCCTTCTACTGGGTGCTGTACCACCTGGTGCTGTGGCACCTCATGTTCATCGTGCGGTACGTCGGCTATCAGGCCGCGCGGATGACGGGCGAAGTCGAATACCGCTCGATCGGGGAGATCTACACGCAGTTCGCCCGGGACTTCGGGATGCTGGTATTCTGCGCGCTGCTGCTGGCCCCGATCTTCATCTACGACCTGACCCGGCAGACCCATCGCATCGCCGGACCGCTCGTCCGCCTGCAGCATTCGCTGCGCCAGCTCATCGCCGGCGAACACGTGCCGTCGGTGCGGCTGCGGCGCGGCGACCTGCTGACGGACTTCCAGGACTCGTTCAATCAGTTCCTGACCTTCTACGCGGCGAAGATCGCGCACGACCGGGCGGAAGGGGGCTCCCAGGCCGAACAGGATGCCGCCGTCCTGGAACAGATCAACCAGTTGCGCAGCATCATCGACCAGCACCCGCACGCACATCCGGCGCCGTCGCCGGTCGAGGCCGGGCAGCCCATCGCCTGATGTGCGCCACGCGCTCGGGACGCTCTCCGCCGCGCCTCACAGCGCAGCGCCGCTGCCCGCGGAAGCCGCCAGCTGACGCGCCTGCGCCGCGGACGTGTCCAGCGCCAGGTCGATCCGCACGCTCCATGTGCCCGACTCATCGGCCGTGAACTCCCAGTGCGGCACGACGACGCAGCTCTGGTGCACCAGTTCAAAGCCCCCCTCGGACGTGCTGACCGTCTGGATCGGAAACGTCCAGAACCCGGCCGCCTGCGAGACGTCCAGCGAGACGTCGAGGCCCAGCCATTCGTCGACGAGGCCGATGCGCTCGGCGGATTCGAGCTGATGCACGCTGTCGAGTCGCCCGAGCTGCCGGCCGGCGGCGTCATAGAAGTAGCGGTCGTCGGCGCCCGCGGCCATTGAGGCGAAGTTGAACTCGACGGCGAAATGGAAGGGAGCGCCCGGGGGCAGGCCGCCGAGGTCGTAACGGATCTCCAACCGGCTGCCGGCGTTGCCGTCGAGACAGACGGTCTTCGTGATGTCCACGCGGTGTTCGCCGGCGTGACCGCTGCGGCTCATCTCGACGTCCACGCGTCGCTCGCCGCGGCGCAGCCGGGCGTCGTAAACCCCCGCCACAAAGTCGCCGATCTCCCCCTGGCTGCGCTGAAATTCATCGAACGGCAGCCCGGGGGGCAGGAAGTGATCGACCAGCGATTTGCGGGGCCAGGCGTCGTACGACAGCCGCTTGTCGAGATCGGGCTGCTTGAATGTCACCAGATCGTGAATGCTGACCGCGTGGCCATTGTCCTGGCCATTCGCGCCGGCCAGCACCTTGCGGTGATAGGCTTCGGGACGGCGATTGAGGGACGCGCCCAGGTTGACGCGAGCCGCGCGGACGTCGAGTTCATAAAGATGCCCGCCCCGCGCCGGCGCCAGGTAGGCCACCAGCCGGTCGCTGGCCATCCGCACCTCTTTGCGGGCGTCGAGGTTGAAGTCCGCCGCTTCGACGCTGACCCAGCGTCCAGCGTGCCCCTCGAGCTGCGAGACGGCCGTGTCCGCCGCAATCAGGTGCGAATAGATGGCGCTCCGCAGGTGCGGCAGGTACAGCCCTCCGAACGCGCCATGCCAGTAGGGGCAGTTGCACTGGCCGCGATACAATTCGGTCCGCGCGGCCTGCAACAGCCCGGGTTGTTCGGCGGCCGCCGGCGACGCCGAAACCGCCTGCAGCCGGTCGCTGATCTCCCGCATTCGGCAGTACATCTCGTTGCTTTCCGGGTACTTCACCAGGAAGTTCCGCCAGAACCCCGCTCGGAGAAACTGCTTGAGCTTCGGCCACTCGGCGTGCTGACCGTAATGCGCCGTCAGCCCCTCATAGGCCAATTGCCCTTCGGCCGGCAGGCACCACTCGGTCATCTCGCGGTAGCTGGAGTCCGGCAGGTAGACCCGTCCCAGCGGAGCGACATGATCGACCGCTTCGGCCAGCGTCGTCAGCTTCAGCCAGCTCTGGTTCTGCAGCAGCGCGTCGAAGAAGCGGTGCAGCCAGCGGTCGCGGTAGACGTGGTCTTTCGTTCCGGGCCAGGTCCCGAACTTCTCTCCGTCGTCGCCGAAGACGACCACCGCGTTCGGCGTCCGCTCCCCCACGTCCCGAAGATGCTCGATCGTCTGCCACGGATCATGGAACGGAATCGTGTAGCGCAGCGTCTCGCTGCCAGGGAAGATCTTCAGCAGCCGGCCCTCGTCCTCGGTGAAGTAGAAGCCGTTCAGCCGGTCCGGCCCCAGCCCGGCGCCGCGGAAGTGAAAGTCGTCGACCAGCGTGTATTCGATGCCCGCATCGGTGATGTCTCCCGCGAACGTCTGCTCCCAGACCCGTTCCGGAACCCACATGCCGCGCACGGGCTGGCCGAACGTCTGCTCCAGGAACCGCGAGTAGCTGCGGATCTGTCCGATGCGGTCGCGGCGGGGAATGCAGGCCAGGATCGGTTCGTAGAACGGGCCGCCGAGAATCTCGACCTGCCCGCGGGAGACGAACTCGCGGAGCCGTTCCACGTATTCCGGGTGGTGGCCGACCAGCCACTCGAGCAGGCTGCCCGACGTGTGCAGCGAAATCGGCAGCTGGGGGTATTCCTGCAGGACATCCAGGAACGGCCGGTAACTGTCCTGGTAGGCCGCCTCGAACACGCCGTCGAAATTGCCGACCGGCTGATGGTTGTGGAGGGCGAGGACGAGACGAACGGGCGAATGCACACAACGCTCCTGTCGGGCGGCGAAGGCGTCCTCCGGGACGACCGCTTCGGGCCGTGGACAGGCTGCCGCATCCTGAGGGTCCCCGTTAAATAGCAGGTTCCGCGCGCCGTCTGAAGATCGCGCGGCTGCGGTGCGTACAATCCCGGAGCGGATGCCGGCGGGCGTCCCGGTCCAGTTTGCCCAGAATCGCGCGCATCGGCGGCGGAGAGCGCTCTCCATCGGCCGGCCCCGTCCCAATGAACTACTTCGCCCACGGGCTGCTGCACATCGATCGGCCCTACTTCCTTGCAGGCACATGCGCTCCCGACTGGCTGTCCGCGATCGATCGCGGCGTCCGGCTCCGCACTCGCAGCGCCGCGCCGCATGTCGAGGACGACGACCCCTGCGTTGGCGAGTTCGCCCGCGGCGTGCTCCAGCACCTGTCGGACGACGACTGGTTCCACGGCTCGCGCGGGTTCGCGGAGGTCACGGGCGAACTCGCGGCGGCGTTCCGCACGTCGATCGGCGCCGACCATCCGACGCCCTGCAGCTTCCTGGGGCACATCGTCACCGAGATGCTGCTGGATGCGGAGCTGATCCGCCGGTTTCCGGAGACGCTGGACGCGTATTATCGCGCGCTGGAGGGCATCGATCCGGAACGGATCGAGCGGGCGGTGAACCAGTGCGCGGCGCGGGGCCGCACTGACCGGCTGCAAGAGTTCATCCCGCTGTTCCTGCGCGAGCGTTTCCTGGCGGACTACGTGCAGCCGGGAGGGTTGTGGATGCGTCTGAACCAGGTGCTGCTGCGGGTGCGTCTGACACCGCTTCCGGAGTCGGGCCGGGGCGCGCTCACAGAGGGGCGTCGGTTGGTCGCCGCGCGATTCGAGGACCTGCTTCCGCGGGAGCGGTTCGCGCCGCCGGCTGAAACTCCGGCCCGGGACGGATGACCGCTGCGCCGAGTCGGTTACAGTAGGGGACTATTGCTGCGAAGAGACCCTGGTTTTGCCGGCCCCGACACTGCGGAAAGCGACTCATGAAATACGGTCTGAACCTGCTGCTGTGGACCACGGACGTCAACGACTCGCTGTTCCCGTTGCTGGAACAGATCAAGGGCTGGGGCTACGACGGCGTGGAGCTGCCGATCTTCGATTTCACGCGTTCGAACTTCGAGCAGGCGGGGCGGAAGCTGAAGGAGCTGGGACTGGCGTCGACGGCGGTGACGATCTGCACGGGGGAGGAGAATCCGATCTCGCCGGACGCGAAGATCCGCGAGGCGGGGCTGGCGCGGTTGAAGAAGGCGATCGACATGTGCGCGGCGGCGGGGGCAACGCACCTCTGCGGACCGATCCATTCGGCGATCGGCGAGTTCACCGGTCAGGGCCGGACCGACGACGAATGGAAGTGGGGGCAGGAGACGCTCGCGAAGGCCGCCGACCATGCGCAGCGAAACAACGTGACGCTGGTTGTCGAGTACCTGAACCGCTTCGAGTGTTACTTCCTGAACTGCGCCGAGGACACGGCCCGGTTCTGCCGGGAGGTGAATCATCCGCACCTGAAAATGATGTACGACACGTTCCACGCGAACATCGAAGAGAAGGATCCCGCGAAGGCCATCCAGGCCTGCGCCGATCAGTGCGTGCACGTTCACATCTCGGAGAACGATCGCTCGACCCCCGGCGAGGGAGACATCAAGTGGGACATCACGTTCCAGGCGCTCAAGGACACGAAGTACGACGGCTGGCTGATGATTGAAGCCTTCGGTCTGGCGCTGCCGGCGCTGGCGGCCGCCACGAAGATCTGGCGCCGCATGTTCCCGAACGAGGAGCACCTGGCGACGAAGGGGCTGGCCTTCATGAAGGCCAACATGGGCCGGTGACGAGGAGAGCCGCGGATCGGAGCCGCTGACGTCGCCAGGGGCCGGAAAATTCAGCAGGAGCCCGATGCGCTTTGGCCGTCGGCGAGCGGCAGATCAGAAAAGTGGGTTCGGCTGCGGCCCGGAGGCGTGCGGGCCAACTCGCCTCGACAGTACCAGCAGCCGAACCCAAGCACACGATCGACGACGCCGGGGAAAAGCGCGCGCGAATTCCGCCTTCAAACGAGGCCCCAATCCGGCCACGGGGCAATCGTGCAGGATGCGAGGGCCGGACTGTGGCAGAGTGCGGCGCGCCGGAACTCCGGGTCGCGACACTCCCCCAGGAATGCAGCCGAGGCGCCAGACATCTGAACGTCTGACGCCCCGGATGCGATCGTTTGCAAAGGCCAGTCCGCCCGCTCAGGGGCGGGCCGGATCAGGGCAGCGCCGGAGGCGGATTATCGCCCGACTGCTCGATGGTCTTCTCCGTTTCGACCGTTGTCGTGCCGCCCGGGGTGCTGATCGTCTTCTCGGTCTCCACGGTGGACGAGTCAGTGCAGCCCATGAGGCCCATCGATCCGCAGGCCATCAGCGTCAACGCAGCAAGAAACCGCGACATGAGGTTCATCTCCAGGAAGTGGATCCCCCGCACCCGTGGCATCTCGCGGCCCGGCGATCATGGGGGCTTTCAGTGGAGAGGCTGGAATTCACGTTCCGCGCCAATCGCGAATAATTCTTCCCAGCATCGGAGAACGCCCTGCATAGCAGCCCGCTGCCACACGCAAATGTGCTGCTTCAAAGAATACGCGGCCATCCCAGCGCCTGCGTCCAGCCAGCTTCATTCGTCGACGACAGCATCCGCAAACCGGACACGCTCGACTGCGCGGGGGCCGACCAGGCTGGTCGCCCGGCGTCAGGTCGCGATTCAGGGGTTCGAGCGCGGCAGCGCGGACGGCAGTCCCGGCGATTCGACGTCCGGAGCGTCCGACTCGGGATCGTACAGGTCGGCGAGCAGTTCCCTCGCCGCCATGCAGAAGTCAGCCGGGAGACGCATTTCGATCGGCTGCGGGGAGGAGATCGCCCTGCCGTGCAGCGCTCGCTGAGGCCTGCGTGCAAGTTTCCGCTTCAGTTGCATCCCGTTCAGCATGGCTCCGCTCCGCTCTTGAACTTCGACCCAAGTCTACGCGCTGGATTCCGCCGCACCAGAGAGGCGTGCAGAAATGACGCCAGAACACTCAAAAAAACGCATCCCCGGGTGAAATTCACAATCTGGGCGATCCGGAGCGACGGGGAGAAGTGAAAACGCCGCAGTTGGCTTTTCGGGACGAACCGGATTGAATCGTTCTC
The DNA here is from genome assembly GCA_019636235.1 of Planctomyces sp. GTDB lineage: Bacteria > Planctomycetota > Planctomycetia > Planctomycetales > Planctomycetaceae > Caulifigura. Next base: position 52,823 of record JAHBXW010000006.1, on the reverse strand, counting down.
GCGACGCGGCGTCGTCATCGCGATGCGTTATGCTCCGGACGCGAGCCAACATTGCGGGCGGCGGGATCTGCCGGAACTCAGAAGGAGTCGTGCCGTGCGAGCCATGCGCCAGGGAGTGCTGCGGATCGTGGGCTGGTCGGCACTGTCCGCCGTCTGGATCGGAATTGCGTACTGGCGTTCAGTCGTTCCGGTTCCGCTCTCGCCCACATGGAGTTTGACGCTGGAGGCCGATCAGTTCGGTCTGGGCTGGACTGCAGACGGCGATTTCGCTGTTGGAAAACGCACGGAGAATGGGCGTTGGGTCCGCGGGCCGTTGGAATTCCTCCGCGGCGGAGATGGTGAAGCGTTTCGCGAGATATTGGACTCCGGCGACGAAGTCCTGCGAACCCACCTGGGAGTCAGAAGCGTGCTGGTTGTCCGGCGTGGCGGTCAGCACTTCGCGGTCGATACGGTCACGGGGCAGGTGCTGGACGAACTGCCCTTGAAGGGGGAGATGGGCTGGGCTCTCGCGGCGGACGGTGAACGGAAGCTGGCGTACCTCGACGGCGAGACGCTGCGGATGCGCGACCTCGACGCCCGGGAGGAGCTGTGGGCCTCCGAGGGGCATCAATTTGGCGCGATTCCAGCGACCCGGGAGTTCGTCATCGGAGTTCCCAATCCGCCCTCGGATGGAGGGGCTATGTCGAACCGGCACGTGATCCTGAACGCCCACACCGGGCAGCCAGACCCACGTTTCGAAGACCTTCAGGGCACGCTGTACGCGACGCCGTCGCCCGATCGAAAGTGGCTGGCCGTCAAGACCGTGTCCGACTTCCGCGTTTACGACGGCACGACAGGTGAACTCCGCCGGCGCGTGCCGGCTCACCCCGATGAGCGGCACACCTTCTCGCCGGACGGCCGGGAGCTGTTCGCGTCCTACCTGTGCAAGAACCAGAAGATCGTCACGGCGCGGTGGAGCATTGAGACTGGCGAACTGCTGGCGCCTGCCCCGATGGAAGGCCTGAGCGAAGGCGCGGCCGCCCGAGTGTTCTCATCGGATGGCCGCCACGTCCTGGAGTCCCGCGCGCTGAAATGGTCGGAACGCAATCGCATCCTGGTTTGGCTTGAGTCGCTGGGGTTCAGGATCCCAAACGGACGTGCGGATTCCGCGGAGGTGGTCCATCTTGCGGACGTGAATACGTCCCGGAGATTGGGCTGGGTGGTCGGCGGCCACGGTTTCGTCTGGCATCCGGACGGCGCGAGCTTCCGACTCGAAGAGTCGGGACGTTGGGTTCGCGTGTATCGCGTGCCGCCGGAGCGGGACTGGGTGCGGCTGTTTCACTGGAGCGTGTGGCCGCTGGCGGGGTTCTGGCTGGCGGTGCAACTGGTTTCGAGATCATGGAGCTGGCTGCGAAGCCGGAGAGGTTGGCGTCAATTGGAAAACGCTGCGTCGTGATCGCGAGGCGGCAGGCTGCGGACACGGGCCGCCATAGCGGGCTGCGGGATCTGTCGGAACTCAGGAGGAGGCGTGCCATGCGAGCCCTGCGCTGGGGAGTGCTGGGAGCGGTGTGGATCGGCCTGGTGGTCTGGGCCTGGCGCGAGACCGTGCCCTTGCCGCCGACATGGACCCGGGAATTCCCCGAGGGCAAGGCGAGGCTGGCCTGGACGACGTCCGGCGAGCTGGCCCTGGGGGCATCCGGCTCCAAACTTCGCAGCGTCCGGGGACCGATTGAGTTCCTGAGCGGCCGAGACGGACAGAAGGTCCGTGAGCTGTTCTCCGCGGACGATGAGGTGCTGACGCCCCATGGCGAAATTGACAACGTGCTGATCGTGAACCGCGGCGGCCGGTGGCAGGCGGTGGACGCCAGAACGGGCGACGAGCGCGATGAATTGCCTGTTGAGCAATCCACGGCCTGGGCCGTGCCTGCGGATCGGGGCCGAAAGGTGCTGTATATCGACGGCCGGACGATGCGGATGCGCGACATCGAAGCCCGCCGGGAGTTGTGGGCATCCGACGGATACGAATGGGGCTGCGTTGCGGCGACGGCCGATCTGATCGTCGCCGTGCCGCAAATCCGGCCGGACGCCCCCGCAGTCCGCCAGCCCAACGCGCATGTGATCGTGGACGCCCGAAACGGCCAGCTTGATCCGCGATTCGCGGACGTTCAGGGAATCATGATCGCCTTTCCGTCGCCGGATCAGCGATGGCTGGCGATCAAGACTTTCACGGAGCTGCTGGTCTATAACGCCGCCACGGCCGAGTTGCGGTTGTCGATTCCCGCTCATCCCAGCGAGTTTCATCGATTCAGCCCCGACAGCCTGCATGTCGTCATCGACTATCCGATGCAGGGGGGCGGGCTCAGCACGGCCCGCTGGGACATCGCGGAGGGAACCGAACTCATTCCGCCGCCTGCGGTCGGCCGCGCGGCGGGGGACGGGGCTCGGCTCGTTTCGCCAGACGGCCGCTATGCGCTTGAGATCATCAGCCTGGACGCGTCCCAGCCGCGCTGGATCAACGCCTGGCTTCGGACGATGCCAATTCTGGCCCGGTTCCAGTTGCCGGACACGAAGAATGTGATCCACCTCACAGCTGCGCACACGGGACGGCGGTTGGGATCGATCGATGGGCACAGGCATGCCCAATGGCAAGCCGACGGTTCCGCGTTTCGAATGGACGACAACCACAAGTTCGTCAGCATGTATCCTGTGCCGCCGGTGCGAAACTGGGGCTGGCTGATTCACAGATGCGTCTGGCCGCTGGCGGGGTTCTGGCTGGCGGTGCAACTGGTTTCGAGATCGTGGAGCTGGCTGCGAACTGGAAGGCGACAACGCTCCGGCGGCGATCCATCAGAAGCGGTCGCAACCGGGGGCTGATGCGATTCATCTCCGCGCGTGCATCGCACCGGATCAACTCGTGGCGAAAACTCGCTATGCTGCGGAGCGCGTGCCAACGTGCGGGACTCTGACAGGACGGGCTTAACGGAGAGCTGCCATGCGAGCGCTGCGCTGGGGAGTGCTGGGAGCGGCTTGGATCGGGCTGGCATGCTGGACCTGGTTGACGTTCACGCCCCTGCCGCCGGCGTGGACGCTGCAGATCCCCTCGGGTCAGATGCTCCTGGGGACGACGATGGATGGGGAGTTCGCGCTGGCGCACGGCGGCCAGTTCGAGATGCGCGGGCCGGTGACATTCATCAACGGCCGGGATGGCCGGGTCGACCGCGAGATGCTGACCGCGGAGGATCGGTTCCCCAGTCCGTACAATCGGGTCTCGAACGGCATGGCCGTGCTCCGCGACGGACGCCTGTTGGTGGTGGATGAACGGACCGGGGACGTGCGGGGCGAGCTGCCGCTCGACAATCATCTGGCCTGGGCCTGGCCGCTGGAGGATCGCCGGAGATTCCTCTATCTGGACGGCTCCACGCTGCGGATGCGCGACACGGTGGCCGACGAGGAGTTGTGGTCGGCGGACGGTTATGCCCCGGGGACCTACTGCCCGTCGCCGGACTTCGTGATCGCGATGACTGCCAAGAATGTGTCTCCCACGATCGGAAGAAGTTCGGCATCCAGACCGGGGTGCGTGATCCTCGATGCGCACACGGGTCAGGTCGATCCCCGCTTCGCGGAGTATTCCGGTTTCTCGACCGCCTTCTTCTCGTCCGACCAGAACTGGCTGGGAGTGAACAGGCATCAGGAATTCATTCTGTTCGAACTCCCCTCGGGCGAGCGGAAATGGTCAGTCTCGAAGGCCGTTAACGCCAATCTCCGGTTCTCGGCGGACTGCCAGCAGGTGACGGCCGACTACGCCATGGATGAGGGCCGGGTTGCCGTGGCCCGTTGGGACGTGCGCACGGGCGCCGAGCTGGCTCCGCCGCCCCAGATTGTGAAGGTCACGTCATACGGCACACGTGAGGTCTCCCCCGACGGACGGTTTGCGCTCGAGGCCGTCACGCTCGACCATCCCCTGCTCCGCCAGATCAACAAGGGCATTTCGAAGCTGCCCTTCAACATCAGCGTCAAGCTGCCGGAGACTCGCAAGGCGCTCAGCCTGACGGATGCCAAGACGTCGCGGCGGATCGGGTTTGTGGAGGGCGCGACCCACGGCGCCTGGCTGATGAGCGGCTCGGGGTATTACACATCGCAGGCCGGTCGATTGACGGTGTATCCGGCGCCGCCGGTGCGGGACTGGGCGCGGCTGATCCACTGGATCGTGTGGCCGCTGGCGGGCTCGTGGTTGCTGGGACAGTTGTGGTCGACGGCCCGGACGTCGTTTCGTCGGTCGCTGCCGGAAACGCCGGCAGGCGAAGCCAGCGTGGCGGTTGACGCTTCCCAGGGCGGGTAGTGAGTTGATGTGCTGCGATGTCACGCGTTGTCGCAGGCTGCTGCCGACGAGCAGCCTGCGACAACTCCTCGATTGCCTGAGCCTGTTTGTCAGCAAGCCCATGAATTGACGCGAAATTCTTCTCTTCACGCTGCTTCTCACGGGATGCGGAACAATGCCCGACCTATAGCGACGAGGCAGCCGGGCCGGGACTATGCCCGCTCCGCACCGGGGCGGCCGGATTCCACCACGAACGACGCGCGCGTCCGACACGGGGCGCCCGGCCGCGAGACGTACTCCACCGTGCGGAAATCGGTCCGCCAGGTCTGGGGAGTCACCTCGCAGCGGACATACCCGCGTTCATCATTGAAGAACTTGACGGCGGGATTGTTGGCCAGCATGCCTTCCGTCGTGCTGCGCGTTTCGGCCCCGTCCCCGCGTGAGGTGATCGACGTCCCGACGAACTCCGTTCCGAGGGTCGGCGCGCCAGGGTCGTTGTAGTCGACCTTCAGGTCATTGACCCAGTTGCAGTGCACGTCGCCGGTCAGCGTGACGGCGTTGCGGACCGCATGGTCCTCGAGGAACTGCATCAGCCGGCGGCGGGGCACGTCGTAGCCGCTCCACTTGTCCATGCTGAACACGGTTTCGGTCCCCGGGTCGAAGTTGACCTGGGCCATGATGACCTGCTGCGCCATCACCTTCCACAGACAGGGGCTGTCGAGGAGTTGCTTCTTAAGCCACTCTTCCTGTTCGACGCCCAGCAGCGTGGCCTGCGGATCGTAGACCGCCTCGCAGGGGACGCCGTAACCATCACCGCAGGGCTGATCGGAACGATACTGTCGGGTGTCGAGAACGGAGATGTCGATCAGGCGCCCGAAGCGGACGTTGCGGTACAGGTCCATGTGCGGCCCGCGAGGCAGCGCGGACGCCCGCAACGGCATGTGTTCATAGTAGGCCTTGTAGGCGTTCGCCCGCAGCGTGAGGAACTCCTCCTGGCGGACCGCGGGAGCGTACTGCGAGATGTCGGCGGCGTAATTGTTCTCCACCTCGTGGTCGTCCCAGGTGACCAGCCACGGGAACGCGGCGTGCACGGCCTGCAGGTGCGGATCGCTCCGATAAACGGCATGCCGCGTCCGAAAGTCCTCCAGGGTCTTGATCCGGGGTCCGGTGTAATGCCGGGGCGTGTTGGCTTTCGGGACGCCCTCGTAGATGTAGTCGCCCAGGTGGACGACCGCATGCAGGTCGTCCTTGAGCATGTGCTCATAGGCGGTGTAGTGCCCTTCCTCGAACTTCTGGCAGGAAGCAAATGCGAAGCGGAAGCTGTCGCGGAGGGCGTCCAGTGCGGGGGCCGTGCGCGTGCGGCCGACGGGGCTGGTCTCCATGCCCGTTTTGAACTGGTAGAAGTACGTCCAGTCGGGCTTCAGTCCCTCGACCTCGACATGCACCGAATGCGCCCAATCGTGCGGCGCGGTCGCGACCCCTTTCCGGACGACGTGCGTCATCGCTTCGTCTTCGGCGACCTGCCATTCGACCTGGACGTCTTCCGGCGGCAGTTCAGCGCCGCCAAAGGGGTCGACGCACAGGCGGGTCCACAGCACCATCCCGTCGGGCGTCGGGTCTCCCGATGCGACTCCCAGCTGGAACGGGTATCCGCCCAGGCGCGTGGTGCGGTCAGCCGCGCTGCAGTTCGGCAGTCGATGAAAGGGCCAGAGGGCCAGCGCCGATCCGGCGGCCAGGAAGCGTCGTCGATTGCACGAGGCGAAGTGGAAGCGGGCATTGTCAGCCATGGTCGTTCTCCCTGATTCGGGCGTGGCGGCGCTGATGTCGTGAACGCTACAGAAATGCTGCGCGCCGCGGAGCGCCCTTTCGGACGGCCGTGCGGCGCGCGTGAAAGTCAATCGGCGCGGGAGCGGTGCGAGAGCGGCCTGGCCCCGGACAGCACAAGCCGTTCTCGCAATCCCGGTGCGGGCGCCGGAATCATTGCTTTGAGCAGTTCGAGCCCGGGCTGAAGAGCAGACCGGTTCCGGCGGCTCGACGTCACAGTTCAAAATCGTAGACGCCTCCGATCGGCGGCAGATCGACGGGGAGGATCTGCTTGACCGTGACGGCGGACGCCTCGTCGTCGCTGGACGTGTCCACCGCGTCGTAGCCGAGGATGTCGACGATGTGCGGGCCGCCGACGACTCCGTGGCCTTTGGGGGTCCGATACATGCCATCCTTGATGATGGCAACGGCGCCGGGTCCGGAGTTCCCCTTCTTCCCGTCGGGAGAAAAGAAGATGCGTCCCTCCTGAACCGGTTGGCCTTTGGCGGTGACGGCGCCATACAACTCGTGGCGCGGCGGGCCATCTGGCTTGCTGCCGCACCCCGACAGGGGCGACAGTCCGAGCAGGGCCAGCACGTACAGCGGTTGGCGACAATTCCTGAACACGCTCAGCTCCATTTCTTAGAAGTGTGATCCGCCGACAGGCAGTCCGTCCTCGCGCTTGGCCATCTGACGATGCGTGGCGAGGTCCATGTTTTCGCTGATGAAGTGCACCGACCCGTCCGCCATGGCCATGTGGCAACCGCCGACATGGAAGCTGCCGAACAGGGCCGAGCTGAAGTCGCGGGAATCCCGCGTTCCCCAACCCTGCCGCGATCCGCCGGACCCGGGGATCGAATTGATCTGCAGCCAAGACGCCGCCAGCACGGACGGATGGCAGGAACTGTCGAGGCGGGTGCTGGACGCCCAGCCGATCACGCTGGCGTTGCGGCTGCCGATGGGCGTGATGGCGTAGCGCGATTCGCCGATCAGGTAGACGTTCGTGGTTCCGTCGCGGACGTCGCCGATGCGGGTCTTCGAGTTCAGATACAGGATGCCGTTGTTGAACAGGCCGTTGTTGCTGGACACGGCGCTGCCCGCGCAAATGCGGTCCGTTTCATCGCCGCCGCCCTGGACGCCCAGGTAGTTGATGTTGTTGATTTCCGAGGGCGAGCCCGGATCGGAAGGGCACTGGTAGTGATGGCAGGGGCGGGCCCACTCTTGTTCGTTGCCCAGTCGGGGATCGCCCAGCACCCAGGTCTGGTAGCTGCGCGTCGGCACGCGGGGATCCCAGAGCTGGTAGCGCGGGGCGTCGTCCAGGAACGGGAGAATCATCACCGTCCAGGAGAGCCCGTTGTTGCCCTGGGCGTTCGGACACGGGCAGGTTCCATTCAGCGTCCCCAGGTTCTGCGCGATGCCGCCGGAGGGGAAGGTGCTGTGGGTGTCGTGATAGTTGTGCAGAGCGAGGGCGAGCTGCTTCAGCTTGTTCCGGCACTGCGTGCGGCGGGCGGCCTCCCGGGCCTGCTGCACCGCCGGCAGCAGCAGCGAGACCAGAATGCCGATAATGGCAATCACCACCAACAGCTCAATCAGCGTGAATCCACGTCTTCGATGGAGGTTTCGCACCGTCATCGCTCCCAATCGCTGTGAAGGTTCACGATCTCGCGGGTTGCGGCCGAGACTTCGGCGGCGGAGATCATTCGGGGCGGAGTGAACCACAGCCGCGTGAAGATGTTGTGAGAGGGCGGAGAAGAATTGGTCCGCGGCGAGACGATGATCGAAGTGCGGTTAAGAACCAGCGAACCAGAGCGCAACGTTCGCGGACAGAGCGTTCGCGACGCGGGAGAACCACTCGGCCAAGCGAGCGAGAAGCGCGGCGGACGTCTTGCACGTTCAGCGGTGGCGGATTTCGGTGGCTCGCGCTGGATGCCGCCCTGAGGTGCTTCACCCGACGTGCCGAGAGCGCTGCTCCTGCAAGCACACGCTTTGGCAGAACCGTGGCACGCAGAATTCCCCTGGAATCCGCGGCGCCCAACCGGGCCACCCCGCCGAATTTGATCTGCTGTTCCACTGCGGTCTGCTGGATGCCTGCGCGTGGAAGAGGGATGCGCCGATCCGTTAGGGTTCTCACCCGGCGGCCCAGCCGCGGATGTGTCGCGGGTCGGCTTGGAGTTCAACAGAAAACGCACGCGGCATGCCTGCACGAGCCGAATGGGACGGGGATTGGACGAAGGCGTGCCCGATTTATTACGGCTGGGTGGGGGTCGTTCTGGCCGCGGCCGCCATGACGGCCACGTTGCCGGGACGCACTCACGGCCTCGGGCTGATCACCGAGCCGTTGCTGGCCGATCTCTCGATCTCGCACACGGATTACTCCCGCATCAATCTGGCGTCGTCGCTGCTCGGCGCGCTGTGCTGCCTGCCCGTCGGCTGGAGGCTGGACCGATATGGCGTGCGTCGCATGTTGACCGTGGTGACGCTGCTGCTCGCGGCGTCGGTGCTGGCGATGTCGGCCGTCCGCGGACCCGTTTCACTGTTCGCGTCGCTGCTCGCGGTGCGGGGCCTGGGTCAGAGCGCACTGTCCGTCGTCAGCATGGCGATCGTCGGCAAATGGTTTCGCGGTCGGCTGGGCGTCGCGATGGGCGTGTTTGCGGTGCTGCTGACGTTCGGATTCATCGCCAGCATTCTGGGAATGGGCGTGGCGATTGAACGGTCGGGATGGCGGAGCGCGTGGACGACGCTGGGGCTGTCGCTGCTGGGCTTTTCGGTGGCGTCCTGGGTCTTCGCGCGGGACACGCCGGAAGCGTGCGGGCTGGAACCAGACGCGCCTCCGCCGGATGCCGACAGGCCGGCTGCGCCGGGCACGCGCAGCTCGACTCTGGCGGCCGCGCTGCGTACGCCGGCGTTCTGGGCCTTCTGTTTGGGAGCGGCGGCGTTCAATTTCGTGTGGTCGGGCATCACGTTGTTCAACGAGTCGATCCTTGCGGAGCGGGGACTGGACGCCGACGCCGCGGTGCGGGTGATGGCCATCCTGACGGGAGCCGGGTTGCTCTCGAACGTGCTCGCCGGAGCGCTGGCGTCGCGCGGCCGGCTGCGCGCCCTGCAGGGGATCGGCCTGGCGATCCTGGCGATCGCGCTGGCGGCGTTTCCGCACGTGCGGACCGTTTCACAGGCGCAGGCCTATGGCGCGGCGATGGGGTTCACCGGCGGCATCATCACCGTGGTGTTCTTCGCCGCGTGGGGGCGCCTCTTCGGGCGGGCGCGGCTGGGTGCGATTCAGGGCTTCGCGCAGGGAATGACGGTGATCGCGTCGGCTCTCGGCCCGGTGCTGATGGCCGAAGTCCAGGCGGCCACGGGCAGCTACGCGGCGGCGTTCCGGGGCTTGTCCGCGGCCGTCGCGATACTCGCCGCGATCTCGTTCGTGACGCCGCTGCCCGGGTTGGAACCGCAACCGGACGAGGCGGGAGAAGGCCGTCCGCCAGGCTGACCCGCATGGGGATCGCCGCGGATCGTGCGCGTCACTCTTCGGTCGTGACGTGGCTCTTGTGTTCCTTTCGCGCGCCGAACAGCAGCCGGCGTTCGAGGTGTCCGCGCTGCGCGCGATAGAATTCCCTGAGAAAGACCAGCGCGTCGGCGTCCTGGGGGGGATCGCCCCATTGAATCTTCCGGCAAATCTTCTCGCACACCGGCGCCATGATTTCCGGCGGCGCACGCCCGGAATCGAGGCGGCGGAACAAGTCCTCCAGGACTTCGAGTTCGCGGATGCCGTAGTGCGACAACTGTTCCGCCGTGAAGTCGAACTTCGCCCGGGAAGCGGCCGCGCTGCCCGTCGGGCTGGCGAACACCGCGACGTCCGGCAGCAGCTTCGCGCTGGGCTGACGGATCACCACCGTCCCGGCGATCAAATCGCCGCAGCGCATGCGGTATCGGTTGAACCAGGGAAACAGAAGGAAAATGAGCAGCCACAGGATGCCCACCAGCGCGATCAGCCCTCCGCCTCCCGGAAGCAGCGATGCCGGCGAGAACAGCACAGTGATCGGCAGAAAGAACTCGACATCCCGCAGCAGGTTCCGGGCGACGATCATCTCACCCGTCAGCGGGCCTCCGTCGCGGGCGACGACCCGCAGCCCCTGATTCCGCTTGCCCGGCGTCGTGCCCGAGTTCCGCAGTTCGAAGAACAGGAAGTACCCCTGCCGGATCACGAACAGCGCCACCAGCACGGCGGCTCCGGCGATCGCCGGACTCGCCGATCCGATCAGCACCATACCGGCAATTGCAGAGACCACGAGCAGCAGCGCGATCAGGAACAGATCCAGCGCGAACGCGACAATCCGGTCGGACGCCGACCCGATCTCAAAGTCGAGTTCCAGCGATTCCGGCGTGACCACCGGACAGAGTTTGCCGCGGATCAGTTCCATGGCCGCCGCTCCACCGGGGCCATCATGGGCGTCGCGGTCTCGCGGTTCGCCCCGCCCACCGCAACGAAGTACCAGATCCAGAAGGCGCCCGTCACGGCCGCCAGCAGCCATCGGAACGACATGCTGGGGACGAGCTGACGCAAATACCCCTCGATGAAGGCCGCCAGCAGCAGCATCAGCACCGAACCGATCAGGATCGGGGCTGTCGCGCGGCCGGTCTCCGCGAGGCGGTCCACGCGGCTGGCCCGACCGGGAAACAGCATCGCACGCCCCAGGGCCAATCCAGCCGCTCCGCACAACACCACGGCCAACAGCTCCGTCACTCCATGCCCCGCCACCCAGGCCAGGAACTCCAGCCCCATTCCCCGGGACGCGTACAGCGCCAGCATCGCGCCCAGCCCCAGGCCGTTGAAGAACAGGAGCACGACCGTTGGCGCCCCCGCCGCAAAGCCCACGGCGAAACACAGGATGCCGACTTTCGAGTTGTTCGTGAACAGGTAGCTCGCGAACAGGGTCAATCCGTCGAGTGAGGCCTGGGAACTGTACAACACGTTCCGCAGCGACTCGGTCGTGCTGGCGGGCGTTCTGCCGCCGGACATGGCGGCTGGGACGAAGCTGTCGTAGCGGTCCATGTCGCGCATGGTCAGCGCGAAGGCCGTGGCCACGCCCAGCAGCACGATGCCGCCGGACAGCGCGACCAGCCCGCCGACGCGATGCACGGCCGCGGGAAAGCGAGTCTTGAAGAACTCCCGCAGCACGGCGAACACGAACCGCTGGTTTGAGTACACGCACAAATAGGCCCGCGCGGTGAGGGTCTCCAGGTACTCCCGCAGGTTCCTGTCCAGGCTGATCGCCCGCGCCACCGACAGGGAACTCACGGCGCTGCGGTACAGGACCGGCAGCCGCGCGGCCTCGTGCGAGTCGAGCTTCTTCAGGCCTCGCCGTTCGATCCGCGTCACCAGCGAATCCAACTCCTTCCAGGCGGCTTCGCGCTCGCGGCGGAAGGCCGTCGACTTGAGTTCGAAATCCGCCGCATCGCGGTCCGCGTCAGATCTGTTCACGGCGCTTGATGTCCAGATAGCGGTTGATGATCTCGGGGCCGATCCGGTCCGGCTCGGCGTCGATGGTGTGCAGGCCCATCCGCTCCAGCCGTCGCAGCACGGTTTGCCGCTCCCGCTGGAACGAAGCCGCGGTGATCGCCCGGTTCAGCGACAGCACGTCCTGCGGGACGGCATGCGCCCAGGCTGCGAGCAGCGGATCGCGGAGCGTCACAAACACCACCACATGCTTGCGCGCCAGCCGCCCCAGGTTCTCGACCATCAGCTCGGCGGCGATCGAATCGACAAAGTCCGTCAGCACGACGACCAGCGACCGCCGGCTGAGCTTCCTGGTGAGCGACGTCAGCCCCAGCGTGAAGTTGGTTTCCGCGCGGGAATAATCGATGAGGGCCGTCTGCTGTTGGAGAGCCCGGAAGCCCGCCATGCCGGAAACGGGTTTTCGCCAGGCGCGAACGCGATCGGCGAAGGCGAACAGTCCGCAGCGGTCGCCGCTTTTGAGGCTGACGAAGCCGAGAACGAGGGCCGCCGCGACCGCCCGATCGAGCCGGGGGACGTCGCCGACGAAAGGTTCGGACATCAATCGGCCGGCGTCCAGCGCGACGACGACCTGGTGGTTTCGCTCCGCGCGAAACTGCTGCGAAAGGACGCGGCGATGCCGTCCCGTCGCCCGCCAGTGCACGGTTCGCAGTTCGTCGCCGACGGTGAAATCCCGCAGCGAATCGAACTCGCTGCCGTCGCCGCGGTAGCGTTCGATTTTCAGTCCCGCGTAGAAATGCCGGTCCTGGGCGCAGCGCAGCGCCATCCGCCGCGCGGGGAGAATGTTCGGCGCCACGGCGATTCGCCGCTCGACTTCGCGGCGGACGTTCCAGGCGATCAGCCCCAGCGGACCGGGATAACGGACCCAGACGGATTCGATCGTCGCGTTCCCGCGGCGCTTCGCGTGCAGGTCGAACCGCACCTCGAGTCCCGCCGGAGGACACTCCCCTTCGTAAGCCGGCGCCGGCTCGAACAGTCCGGGCAGATCGAGCAGCACCCGCACCGGCGTCGGGATCGGACGGCCGAAGTTCAGCTCCAGCCGCGCGGCGGCCGGTTCGCCGATGTACAGCGTTTCCGGCGCGTCCAGCTCCACGCGCAGCTTCGACCGCGGCGGAGCGTGCAGCATGTCGACCCCCACCAGCACGATCAGCGCCGCACAGTACGCCAGCCACGCCGCCCACAACCACGACAACCCCAGGCTCGGGCCCAGCGCAAGCAGCATTCCCGCAGTGAACAGCAGCAGCGTTCGGCGGGTCGGGACGGGCATGATCGGCCGGCTTTCCGGGCCTTCAGCGGGGAGCGGGAATCCGGTCGAGGATCCGATTCAGGACTTCGCGTCCCTCGGCCCCTTCGAGCTCGGCGCCCGGCGCCAGCACCACGCGGTGCCGCAGCGTCGGATCGAACAGCGTCTTGACGTCATCAGGAATCACGAAGTCGCGCCCTTCCAGCACGGCGTATGCGCGGGCCGCTGAGGCCAGCATGTTGGCCGAGCGCGGACTGGCGCCGACCTGCAGCGCCGGATCGCTTCGCGTGGCCCGCACCAGGTCGACGATGTAGGCCACCATTTCCTCCGACAGCCGCACCTGCGCCACCAGCCGTCGGGCGGCCGCCAGGTCCTCGCTGCCGCATGCCGCGTCGACGCCGAAGTCGGCCACGTCCGGGGAGGCGGTGCGATGCCCGTGCACCCGGACCATCGCGCACTCCTCGTCCCGCTCGGGATAGCCCACCTGGACCTTGAACAGGAACCGGTCGAGCTGCGCCTCCGGCAGCGGATACGTCCCCTCCTGTTCGATCGGGTTCTGCGTGGCGACGACCATGAAATTCCCCGACAGCCGCTGCGGCTTGCCGTCCACGGTGACCCGGCGCTCCTGCATCGCCTCCAGCAGCGCGGCCTGGGTCTTCGGCGGCGCGCGGTTGATTTCGTCCGCCAGCACGAAGTCGGTGAACACCGGCCCCGGCACGAACGTGAACGTGTTGCTCCGGAAGTCGAACAGGTTCGATCCGATGATGTCCGCGGGCGTCATGTCGGGCGTGAACTGAATGCGCTTGAACTCCAGCGCCGCCGTCGCCGTGAAGGTCCGGACGAGCAGCGTCTTGCCGGTGCCCGGCACGCCCTCCAGCAGGACATGCCCCTCGCAGAGCAGCGCCGTCATCAACAGCCGCACGACCTCGTCATGCCCGACAATGACCCGCCCCACGCGATCGCGGACCGCCGTTTGAATCGCCAGCGCCGTTTCAACGTCCATGCAGCATTCCTTCCCGCCAGCGATGCAGTTCGCATGCGGCCTCGAGCAGCTCCTGGGTCCGGCGACGCCCGCCCCCCAGTCTCAGCGTTTGTTCCCAACGTTCCAGCGAGACATTCACTTTCCGCGCCGTCGACAATCGCTGCAGTTCGCTCAGTCGCGCCTCGCCCGACGAATGGACGTGATACGCCTCCGCGACTTCCGCCACAATGCCGTCAAAATATCGCTCTGCGCTGAACCGAAACCGCGCCCGGTAACTCAACAACTGCGCCGTATTCTCCACCAGCGTGTTCTGTCCGCCCGTCAGTCGCGGGACCGCTGGCAGCGCGCTCCCAAACCGCACGAACCCCGCCCAGAAACACACTCCCAAGAGCAGCAGCCCGTGCAGGCTGGCATAGCCCAACGGCAATCGCACGAACTCCGCGAGGAACGGCGTCTCCTGCTGCAGTCCATGGCAGACCTCGTCCATCAGCACGTCGTCCACCGACAGCGTTTCCGTCAGGAACTTGAGCAGCACCTCGGCATGGTCGGCCCGCGCGAGCCCGTGGTTGCTGAGAATGTCCGGATCGGAGATGACGTACAGCTCCCTGCGGCCGGGCGGCCGCACCCGGCCGATCAGCACGCCCTCCGGGCCGGAGACGATCGGTTCGAGCAGCGGGTCGTTCGACAGCCATTGCGCCGAAGCCAGTTGAACTTCCCGGGACCCCCAGGGCGTCGCCACGGGAAACGTCTGATAGGTCGATCCCGGGCGGCGGTTCAACCGGATTGGCAGGTCGCTCACGACATCCAGCGGCGCGGTGCACTTTTCCTGTTCCAGCAGCTCGGCCTGATGGACCCAACCCAGCCCTGGATTCAAGAGAGGCCGGCCCCGCCATTTCGCCAGCACGACGACGAATCGCGCATCGAGATCGCGGGCGCGGTCCCGCAGCCGCCGCGCGTTCTCCATCGGGTCGACGACGTCCCCGGCCCCTTCCTCTGTGTCGAAGCCCGGCATGTCCAGCTTGATCGCCATCTCGCGGAACCCGTCCAAGTCCGGTTCCGCCAGGACCACCGCGGTGTCCCGATCCGCGTTGACCGCCCGCCGGCTGCGCCGCATTCGGACCGACAGCCCGCTGTCGCGCAGGAAGTCCACCACCCCGCTGTAGCCCAGCGCGCTCATGCTGAATCCGCTCGGGCCGTATGCCAGCGAGCGGCGGGCGTTGTCGCCCCGGCCGATCAGGATGAGCATGACGATGAACGAGACCGCTGCCACGGCCGACACGGCGACCGCGACGCGCGTCGAGAAGACCGCGTGAGGATCCTCCCCGGAGTTCGGGCGTCCGCTCATTCGGCCGTCCCCCCGACCGCCGCGGCCCGCTCGCGGCACATCGCGTAATCGATTTCGTCCAGCCGCCGGCCGCCGAACACCGCCTGCTCCGAGGCGACGACCAGGTCGTGAAACGCCGTCCTCCGGGCGCCCTGCAGGGTGAACTGGCGGATCAGCTCACGGGACGTACGGGACGCGCGCGGCCGGCCGAATTCGTCGGACAGCAGGCGAATCGTCGCCAGCAGCAGCGCGTGGATCGCCTCTCCCCAGCGCCCCTCGGCCGCGAGTTGGTCCGCGTCCCGCAGCCAGGCCTCGGCCCCTCGCGCATCGCCGTCGTCCCGCAGGCCAGAGGCCGAAACTCCCGTCGCGGCCAATGCGGCCGGACGCCGGTTCGAAATCACCGTCCAGACGGTCAGCCCGATCAGGATCACCGCGACGGCGATCGCCATGTAGTAGATCGCGGTCCCCAGTCCGGCGACGGGCGCCAGAGGAATGTCGAACGATCCGGCGGCGCCGCGGGTTCGATCTTCCCGCGCCCGCTCATTGCTCGCGAGGTTGCCGAACTCCAGCGTCGACTGCACATCGGACTGGCCGACGGCGGCCCGCGCGCGGGCGCGCACCGCCTCATCGGCCGTCAAAGTCGAAACCGCCGCCAGACATCCCAGCAGCAGGCCCACGGCAATCGCGGAACCGGATCGCATACGCCGCCAGTTCCCAGGAACTATTCGAACACCCGTGCGATGTCCTCGACGTCGACGGATTCCTTAAGACTGCGGAGATGGAAGTAGGACACCACGCAGGCCGTGCCGGCGACCGCCGACAGGACCAACTGCAGGGCCGTGATGCCACTGAACACCAACAACTGCGAACCCGTTTGCCTGAGGCCGAACGTGGCGGCGAGCGCCGCGATCCAGAACAGGATGCCGATCGTGAACAGGATCGCGAAAATTGTCGAGCGGTGTCCCTTCGTCAATTCCCGGCTGCGCTCCAATGAAGCCATCGGCCCGCTGGACTCGACGACGCAGATCACCGGCCCCAGCCACAGCATGCAGAGCAGGATCAGGCCCGGAATGATCAGCAGAATGAGTCCGCAGCCGATCGCAATGCCCTGCACGATCGCCACGCCGATCAGCGGCAGAACTCGCTTCAAGCCGGCGCTGATCGCCTCCCCGACGCTGGCGTCCCTGTTGCGGAGCGCCTGGTACACCGCGAACGACAGCGCTCCCGACAAGAGCGCGCCCATGGTCTGGCTGACCAGCATCCTCAAAGCCCGGTACCCGAGTTGAGGCCGGGCCGGCGACAGGGGGTTCGGGTCCAGCGTCAGGACCTCATAGAGCCCCAGCAGGATGGACGGAGTGTTGCACAGGATCGTCAGCGTGGCGATTTCCGGCAACGACCGCAACAGCACCCGGAACGTTTCACTCAGCACCGCGCCCGCTCGAAATTCTGAGATCATGGAGTTGCCCTTCTGAGAGTCACGATGCCTGTTGGCTCAGCCATACCTCCAAGTTGCAGACAGCCCTCGAAACACGAGCGTACACATTCGCCACGCCGCTCGCGAGCGCGCCTCGGCGCATTCCCGGCGCGACCCCCGCCCTCAGAACTCCGGGTCCGCCGGCAGGCGGATCAGAATCTCCGTCCCGCCTCCCTGGTCCGGCCCGACGCCAATCGCCCCGCCATGGGCGTCGACGATCCGGCGGCACAATGTCATCCCCAATCCCGTCCCGCGCGTCTTCGTCGTATAAAAGGGATCGAAAATGCGCTGCCGCTGTTCGGCGCTGAGGCCGGGGCCGTTATCGCGAATGGCGATTTCCAGGCAACTGCGGTCCCCCTCGAGGACGGACTGGCAGTCGACATTGATTCGCACCGGATCCCCACAGGCCGCCAGTGAGTTTTCCAGAATGTTCCGAAACACCTGCTGCATCATGAACCGGTCCATCAGGCCTTCCGCGGCGGCGGCCGCCCGGGAGCAGACCAGTTCGGCGTCCCGCCCCGAGCGCGCGTGCTCCAGCAGCGCCCAGGTCTCGTCGATCACATCCCGGACGCCGCACGGCCGCGGCGCGACACGCAGCGGCGCCGCGTATTGCCGGACCTCCTCATACAGCTGGTGCAGATGATGCTGCGCTTCCTGGATCCGCCCCACGAGGCGCAGCGAATCGCTCTGCCCCTGCAACTGACTGGCGAGCAACTCGAGGAACGCCTGGCTGCGCTGCAGCGCGTTGCGGCTTTCGTGCGCCAGGCCCGTCATCGCTTCGCCGATCGCGGCCAGCCGTTCTGACTGGACGAGCTGTTCGGTGGCCCGTTTCTGCTCGGTGATGTCCTGCCCGACGGCCAAGAGCGCCGGCGCCTCATCGAAGTCGGGAATCGGCTGCAGCTTCCAGATTGTCCAGCGGATTGATCCGTCGCGGCAGCGGATGGGGGCTTGGACGCTCCGCGTCGAATTGAGGTCGGCGGGCAGTTGAGCCGCCGCATCGGCGAGGTCTTCCGGCACGCCGTCCGGCAGCAACTCGGCGACGTTCCGGCCGACGCATTCGTCCGCGGCATGTCCCGTCAGACGTTCGGCGAAGGGGCTGAAGTAGGCGATCGTCAGGTCCCTGCGGAGAATCATGATCAGGCAGGGGGCGGCCAGGACGAGGTTGCGAAACATCGCGTCGCTGCGGGATTTTTCCTGCGCGAGCCACCTCCGCTGGGCGAGGCGTCCGAGGCTGGAGCGGAGCGCTTCAGCGGCGATCGGCTTGAGCAGGTAATCGGCAGCTCCCTCGCGGAGCGCGGTGACGGCGCGATCGAAATCGCCATGCCCGGTGACGATGACCACGTCCGCGTCCGGTGCGGCCGCCTTCAGCCGCGGCAGCGTCTCCAGGGCCGTCGCATCGGGCAGCTTCCAGTCCAGCAGCACCACTTCCGTGCGCTCCGGACGCGCCGCGGCCAGCGCCTCGGCGGCTGTGCTCGCAAACTCCACCCGGTGCCCGTCCAGCTCGAGCACGTCCCGCAGGTTTTCGCGCGCGTCCGGATCATCCTCGACGACCAGCACTTCCAGCGTCTGCGACGGCGCCACGCTCGGCTCCCCTCAGCGAACCGCGTGCGTCAACCGGTCAATCGTCTCCAGCAATTGCGGCATGTCGAACGGCTTGTAGCACACCGCATCCGCCGGAATCTCCTCGCCCCCCGCCGTCATTTCGTCGCGATGCCCCGTGATCAGCACCGTCCGCGCATCGGGATGCTCCCGCCGGATCGACTCCAGCACATCCCGGCCGCTGCCGTCGGGCAGCCGCAGATCGACCAGCACGACTTCATAGTTCTGCGAACCCAGATGCCGGTTCGCGTCCTCCCAGGACTCCGCCAGACCCACCCGGTATTGCTGATGCCGCAGCAGATCCCACAGCGACTGCCGCAGCGCGTCGTCGTCGTCGACGATCAGCACCAGCGGTTGCGAGACGACATTCTGCAGCAGCGGCAGCAGCCGTCCCAGGTCCACCGGCTTGGGCAGCACTTCCAGCGCCCCGGCCGCCAGCACCTCGGATTGCGTCCGCGGCGTCGCGTAGGCCGTCACGATCAGCGCGACAGTGCTCGACTGCAGCTTGCGGATCTCCCGGCAAAGCGTCATGCCGTCCATGCCCGGCATTTTCAGGTCCAGCAGGGCGATGTCGTAGGCCGTCCGCCGGACCAGGTCCAGCGCCGCTTCGCCGCTCTCGGCGACATCGACGTGGTAGTCGAACTCTTCAAGAATGTCGGCCAGGTTCCGACAGGTGTCGATTTCGTCATCGACGACCAGAAGCGATGGGCGCCGCCCGTCCAGGCCTTCCATAATCCACCTCGCCACACGGTCGACGAACGCCGCTGCTGCGACGTCAGCCCTCGGCTCGCAGGTCCGTTCGACGATGACCATTATCCGTTTGGGCGATGAATCTTCAATTCCGTGAGGACCTCCGCTGGAACGGCCGGCGCGGCATCGGACACCGACGCCCGAAACGTGCGCAGTTCGCTGTCCGCCTTGCGGTTGCAGCGGGCTTCGGGGCGCCGCCCGCTGTTCCGCGACAGGCGGCCGGGCTGGCCTTTCGCAGGAAATCTTTCTGAAATTCACGGGACGGGCGACGCGGCTTTCCGCTGTTTCGTTCAGACGGCCCGCATCCGCCGAGGCGTCCTGCGAATGTCCTCCGCTTCGATCACCCGCGTGCTTTGGAAACAGGCCCGAGCCGGCGACCGCGCCGCTTATGACCGCCTGTTCGCACTGCACGTCGATCATTTGCTGATGTTCATTCGCGTGCGGCTCGGGGCGGGCCTGGCCGCTCGCGTCGATCCCGAAGACGTGCTTCAGGAGACGTATCTCAGCGCCCACAGGAGTTTCGATCAGTTCGACTATGTCGAGGACGGCGCGTTCCTCAGGTGGCTGTGCCGGATCGCGGAGAATCGCCTTCGCGATTCCCATGACCGGTTCGCCGCCGGCAAACGTCAGGCCGTCGAGGTTCCCCGGTCGAGTCCGACCGGCCCGGTGTCGGCGTTCGCCCGCATCGAGGATCGGGCCCGCGTGGAGCAGGCGCTCCAGCAGCTCGAACCGGACCATCGACTGGTCCTGCTGCATCGGTATTTCGAAGGGCTGAGCGCCGAAGACACGGCGGAGCGGATGGAACGCACGTCGGGGGCGGTTCGCAAACTCGCGGCCCGCGCCCTCGTGGAACTCGGGAAGCTCCTATGACTCCGACCCTGGAAAGCCTGATCGCCGAGCGGCTCGCCGGCCGATCTCCCGCCGTGCCCCGCGAACTCGAAGCCGAGTTCGAACTGGCGATCGCCGGTCATGCGGCGCTGGAAGACCTGTTTGTGGAAACGGGCTGCGAACTCGACACGCAGACGCCGGATCGAGCGCCGCCCCGACTGCCTGGCGACTACGAGATCGAACGCGAACTCGGGCGCGGCGGGATGGGCGTCGTCTACCTGGTCCTGCAGCGGTCGTTGGCGCGGCGCGTGGCGCTCAAGGTGCTTCGCGCGTCCGACCGGCTGCCTGATGCGCTGCTGAAGCGGTTCCAGGATGAGGCCCGGCATCTCGCGCGGCTGCGGCATCCGCACATCGTGTCGATCCACGAGGTCGGCGAGACGGGCGGCGAACCGTACTTCACGATGGACTTCATCGACGGCGAACCGCTCTCGGCTCTGCTCAAGCGCGGCCCGCTGCCCCCGTCGCAGTCGGTGGCGATCCTCCGGCAGGTGGCCGGCGCCGTCCAGCACGCCCACGCCCAGGGCATCATCCATCGCGACCTCAAGCCCGCCAACGTCCTGCTGGACGGTTCGGGCCATGCATTCGTCAGCGACTTTGGGCTGGCGCGGGATGTCCGCCAGGCGTCTCAATTGACCGGTTCGGGCGAGATGCTGGGCACGCCGCAATACATGTCGCCGGAACAGGCGCGCGGCGACGCGGCCCTCGTCGGCGAGGGAACCGACATTCACTCATTGGGCCTGTTGCTGTACGAGATGCTGGCCGGCCGATCGCCATTCGCGTCGCGGACGGCGGCCGACACGCTGGTGCGGCTGCTGAATGAGGAGGCGGCGCCGCTGCGGTCGATTGACCGCCGCATCCCCAGGGACCTGGAGACGATCTGTCTGACGATGCTGGCCAAGACGCCCCAGGGGCGGTACGCGAGCGTCAGCGCGCTGCTGGAGGATCTGCGGCGGTACGAAGCGGGGGAGCCGCTTGTCGCGCGGCGCCGACATTGGTTGCGGCGCGGCGCGCTGTGGTGCCGACGGCACTGGAAGCTGGCGGCCGCGTCCGCCGCCACGGCTGTCCTGATGCTGGCTCTCGCTCCGCGGATGTTCGACAAGTCCTATGCGGAACTGGTCGCCTGGGGCGATGAGGAGTTCGCTGCGGGGCAGACGGACCTTGCCGGCCGCGTCTATCTCCGGGCGCTGGACCGGGCCGACGAGACGCAGCGAGCCGACCTCACGGGCCGGCTCTCGGAAACCGTCCGGCGCCATCCCGATCCGGACGCAGCGGTCGGCATCGCACTCCGGGTCATTGACGCCGCCCCGGAGGCCTCCTTCGGTCGGTATGACGCGCTCGTCGCGCAGGCCCTCGTCGCCCGGCTGCGGGACGCGTCTCCGAGCCGATCGCTTGAGTTTCGCGGAACCGTTCCCCGGGAGGCGCTGCGGCTCGCGCGCACGCGGCTGGAAATCGCACTGCTCGGCGACCTGCCGGACAATCAACGGGCGGACGCCGACGCCGCGCTGCAGGCGATCAACCTCGCACTGGGAACCGATCGCAGTTGGACCCGCGTCGACGCGACGCACCTCGCCCGGCTGCCCGTCGGTCCCGACGATGAGCTGCGGCTGCTGGCCGACGGCGTCAACCAGCCGCAATGGAACCGGGGAAAGGCGGCGCTCGCGCTGGGTCGGCGGCTCGAACAGGCTGGTCAGCCCGCTGCGGCGCTGGAGTCGTATCGCCAGGCGCGGGAGCTGATGCGCGAGGTCTATCCCATCGTGGGCGGCATCAAGCTCGCCCGCGGCGCCTCGAACTCGCTGTTTGACGCCCCCGATGCTGAAGAGTGCCAGCTCGTCGCGGAGGCGGACGCGGCCGTCCGCCGGCTGTCGCCTGATCCGGTTCCCGCGCAGCGCGGCAGCCTTCGGTTCGCCGTCCAGGGCGTGGACCTCCCCCCGAGCATGGGCGTCGAGCTGACGCTGATCGTCTGCGATCCCGCAATCGACGATCCGCACCGGGGGTTGTCGCACAACCTGCCCCGGCAGATTCCCATTCGCAGCGGGCAGGCCGTCGACGTTCCGATCCTTGATGGAACCTATCGGCTGGCCGTCCGAGGCTTTCACAGTCGGTGGGACGATCAGGTCGAAGCGGCCGCCCGGCGGTTGCAGGTCGACACGCAGAACTGGCCGACGGAGATCGACGTGCGGGGCGGCGTGATGGAACTCCCCGCCGTGGAGCTGCGATTCGCCGATGAGATCCGACTGGAATCGCCCGTGGCGGGGGCGAATGTCGATTTGTCGGAGGTTGAGTTCGTCTGGTCGCCGGTGGAGGGCGCGACGCGGTACGTCGTGCAACTGATGTATGTCACGGAATCGCCGCACCCGACTCAGGCGATGTTCGCCTTCCCCGAAACGGCGGCCCCGCGACTGAAGCTGACCGAGACGCCCGAGCACATCCAACGCCAGGTGCGGGAGAACCTGATCCCGGGCCGCAACGGCGGCTGGAACGTCGACGCGTACGACTCCGAGGGCCGCAAGCTGGGAATGTCCAGCAAGGAATCGCGGTTCCTGGTTGTCGCTGAACTGCCGGAATCGCGCTGAACTCTGCCGGTGGTTATGAACCGGCCCCGCGCCGCGGACGTTCCGCCTGGCGCGGTCGCTCAATCCACGTCCCTCCCGGCCGCCGCCGCGCGCCAGCGGCCCGGGCGGCCCTCTTACTTTTCGGAGGAGACCCTGTCCCGTTACGCCATGCTGCTGTACGGCATCGCCTGCCATCTGTTGTTTCTGGCCGTGTATGCCGTGCTGTGTCTGTTCGTGGGGAACCTGTGGCTGCCCAGGACGATCGCCAGCCCGGCCTCGTCGGTTCCCGCTGTCGCCGTCGTCATCGACCTGGCGCTGATCGCGCTGTTCGGCCTGCAGCACTCCGTCATGGCCCGGCCGGCGTTCAAGCGCCTGTGGACACGGGTCGTTCCGCCGCCGATCGAGCGCAGCACCTATGTGCTCGCGTCATGCGGCATGACGATCCTGCTGATGGCGCTCTGGCAGCCGATCGCGATCGACGTCTGGAACGTTGCTGCGCCAGGTCTCCGCGCCTTGCTGTGGACCGGATTCGCCGCCGGCTGGCTGATGGTTCCGGCGGTCAGTCTGCTGATCAATCACTTCGACCTGTTCGGGACGCGGCAGGTGTGGCTGCACTTCCGTGGTGTTCCGTATTCGCCTTTGCCGTTTCGGACTCCCCTGCTGTATCGCGCCGTGCGACACCCGTTGTACGTCGGCTGGATGATCGCCTTCTGGGCGACGCCCCACATGACGGCCGGTCAGCTGCTGTTCGCCGTCGGCATGACGGCCTATATGCTGGGGGCTGCCGTCCTGGAGGAGCGCGATCTGACGGCGCACTTCGGAGAGGCCTACCGGCGGTACCAGCGGCAGGCGCCGATGTTCGTCCCCCGGCTGGCCCGCGTCCGCACTTCGGCCCCCTCCGCGCCTCCGCGCGCCTCTGAGGCATGCGAGCCGGCGCTGGAACGCGTCCGCTGATGCTCCCACCGGGCAACAGGACAGCCGTCCGGGGACGTCGTACAATCCGCGACGACCCTTCCCGCCGTCTGTCCATGCTGTCACATCTCCCAGAAGTCGCGGCCCTCGATTCCGGACGCGCCATCGTGCGCATTCCGGAGGAGCAGAACGTCCCGCTCACGCCCCGCGTGCGGGCCATCATCGATACGCCGGAGTTCCAGCGGCTGTCCGACATCAGCCAGTTGGGGCTGGTGTCGCGGGTGTATCCCGGCGCGCGGCATACGCGGTTCGAGCACGCGCTGGGCGTGTATCACAACGCGCTGCTGTATCTCCGGCAGCTCGCGCACGACCCGCGGTTCGCGGCGCTGATCCGCCCGCAGTCCGCGGAGCTGCTGATCGTCACCGCGCTGTTGCACGACATCGGCCACTGGCCATTCTGCCATCCGATCGAGGACCTGGGGCTGGGCCTGCCGGCGCACGAGACGCACGCCGGCGCGTTCCTCGCGGAGGGCGCGGATCTGGCCGAGGTCCTGCTCCGCGAGTGGGACATCGACCCCGTCCAGGTCCGCTCGCTGCTCGCTGGCTACGCGCCCACGCCCGAGCTCAAGGTGCTGAAGTCGATCCTGTCCGGGCCGATCGACATCGACAAGCTGGACTACCTCGAACGTGACAGTCTGCACTGCGGAGTCCCCTACGGACGTCATTTCGACAAGCAGCGACTGATCCAGTCGCTGGTCCTGAACGAAGCCGGCGACGGCCTGGCGATCACGTCCAAGGGCAAGACGGCGGCGGAGCTGATGGTGCACGCCCGCTACGTCATGTTCAGCGAAGTCTACTGGCATCACGCCGTCCGTTCGGCCACCAGCGCATTCGCCCGGGCGTTCTTCGAACTGCGCGAGCAGGTCGACCTGAACGCCCTGTTTCGCGACGTCGATTCCGGCATGATCCAGACCCTGAAGGCGGCCGCGGACGGGCGGCCCGCCGCGCGGCTGCTGGACGCCGTCTTCGGCCGCAGCCGACGGCTGTACAAGCGGGCCGCGGAGTTCAGCCACCTCAACGGCGCGGGGGTCTACGAGCGGCTGTCGCGTCGCCCTTACGCGGATCTCGTCCGCTGCGCGACCGAGCTGTCCGAACGGCTGGCCCAGCGACTGGGGCAGTCCGTGGATCCGCTGCAGGTGCTGGTGGATGGGCCGCCGCCGCATCGGGAGGTGGAGTTCGCGGTGGACGTGTCGTTCCCGAGCGAGAACACGTTCCGTCCGTTGCGGGGGGTGTCGCCGATGATCGACGCTCTGGCCCGCACGAGTTTCGACGACTACGTGAAGCGGGTGCGGGTGTTCGTCGCCCCGGAACTGCAGGAGCCGCTGGCGCGCGCGGGGGTGACCTCGGAATGGTGGCGTGCGGCCATACTGGATGAGTCCCGGCCGTAAATCCGACGGCAATGCCGTCGGCTTGGGAGAGCGCCGCGGCCGGGTTGTCCAACCATGTAGTGGCCGAGATGCGGACGCGTGCACGACGCATGGAACCCCCCGGTTGCCTGCTGCCCGACGCCGCCAGGCGATACACTCGGCAGTACGTGCGGCGCGAGCGCCGCACGCAGCGGAACCGAATCGGAGTCGGAGAAGGCGTGAACGT
Source organism: Planctomyces sp. (assembly GCA_019636235.1). Taxonomy (GTDB): domain Bacteria; phylum Planctomycetota; class Planctomycetia; order Planctomycetales; family Planctomycetaceae; genus Caulifigura. The sequence goes on along the minus strand of JAHBXW010000006.1, from coordinate 27,834 downwards.
GCTGGAAGACCTCACTCCCGCGCAGCGGGAGGCCGTGGAGCATGGCGAGGGACCGCTGCTCGTGCTGGCGGGTCCGGGCTCGGGCAAAACGCGCGTCGTCACGCGGCGGATCGCCCGTCTCATCGAGCGCGGCGTTTCGCCCCGCAGCATCCTGGCGATCACCTTCACCAACAAAGCCGCCGAGACGATGCGCTCCCGCGTGCATCAACTCGTCCCCGGCGCGCCCGTCTGGGTCAGCACGTTCCACCGCTTCTCGGCCATGCTGCTCCGCCGCTACGCCGAAGTCGTCGGATTGCGGCCGAACTACAGCATCCTCGACGACAGCGACCAGCGCCGCGCGATCAAGCAGGTGCTGCAGGACCTCGACTACGACCCGGCGCACTACTCCCCCGATCGCGTGGCCGGCCGCATCGGCCAGCTCAAGGGAGATCTCGTCACGGCCGACCAGTTCTCGCGGCAGTATGAAGAAGGGATCGGCAACAACTGGGACCAGGTCGTCGCCCACGTCTATCCCGCGTACCAGCGCTGGCTGCTCGAATCCAACGCCGTCGACTTCGACGATCTGCTGCTGCATGTCGCCAGCCTGCTGTCCGAGCATCCGGAGCTGCGTCGCCAGCTCGACCACCGCTACCAGTTCGTGCTGGTCGACGAGTACCAGGACACGAACGCCGCGCAGTACCGCATCATCGCCGCGCTGTCGCAGGAGCATCCGAACATCCAGGCGACGGGCGACCCCGACCAGTCGATCTACGCCTGGCGCGGCGCGCGGATCGAGAACATCCTGCGATTCGAACGCGAATTCCCCGACTGCCACGTCGTCAAGCTGGAGCAGAACTTCCGCAGCACGCAGGCGATCGTGCGGTCCGCCGACCGGCTGATCGCCCACAACCGGCAGCGGAAGGCGAAACGGCTCGTCACGGACAATGCCCCGGGCGAAGATGTCGAACTCGTCTGCTTCGACGACGCCTCGCAGGAGGCGGCCGGGATCGCCCGCCGGATTCATCAGCTCGCCGGGGAGCAGGCGATTCCCTGGAGCGAGTTCGCGATCGTTTACCGAGTGAACGCGCTGTCGCGACAGGTCGAAATGGCGTTGCGCCGCGAGCGGATTCCCTATCAGGTCGCGGCCGGCGCGGCCTTCTACGATCGCGCGGAGATCAAGGACGCGCTCGCCTATCTGCGGCTGGCGGCGAATCCCTTCGATCGGGCCGCGTTCGCCCGGGCCGTCAACACGCCCCTCCGCGGCCTGGGGGAGACGTCCCAGCGCCGTCTGGCGCAGTGGGCCGACCTGGAACGGATCGGATTGTTGGACGCCTGCCGCCGCGCGGGGGATGTGCCCAAGCTGTCGAAGAACGCGGCGCGAGGATTCCGCGCGTTCGCGGAACTCATCGGACGTCTGGACATCGCGAAGTCCGGCTCCGTCGGCGACCTGTTGACGGAAATCGTCGACCGCAGCGGACTCGCCGCAGCCTGGATCCACAGCCCTCGTGAAGAGGACCAGCAGCGGCTGGGCAACGTGCAGGAACTCATCACGGCGGCCCGCCAGTACGATGAAGCGGCCGGCGATGAGCGGTCCATCGACGGCTTCCTCGAACAGTGCGCGCTGATCAGCGATTCCGATTCCGTCGACGACGCGGCCGGCAGCGTCACCCTGATGACGCTGCATTCGGCCAAGGGGCTCGAATTCCGCGTCGTGTTCGTGCTGGGCGTCGAGGAAGGGCTCATTCCCCATGAACGCTCGCTGCGGGACGTTTCCGGCTTCGAGCTTGAGGAGGAGCGGCGGCTGCTGTTCGTCGGCATGACGCGGGCGAAAGAGCGCTTGTTCCTGACGCAGACCCGCATTCGGACGTTCCGCGGGCGGACGCTCGCGTCCATCCCCAGCCTGTTCACCACGGAGGCGGAAGTCTCCCGGGTGGACGAAACGGCCCTCGGCGTGCCGGACCTGTACGTCCAGGCCCGCGACTTCGAACGCACGTCCGACGACGAATCCGCGGACAAGAAAGACGATGCTGTCGGGGCCGCCAAACGAGCGGACGTTCCCGAGCGCCCATTGCTGATGACCGGCGCCGAGCTGCTGAACGGCGGCAAGCCCTCAGCGGCCCCCAACGCGAACCGGTTCGATGAGGGGATGCTGGTCCGGCACCCGCGCTACGGGCTGGGGACGATCGTGGAGGTGAGCCGCGTCAGTTCGCGGACAAACGTGACAGTGCGGTTCGCCCACGAGGACCGGGTGCAGACGTTCGTCGCTGAGAAATCTCCGCTGCAGCCGGTCGGCGTGAAGAACGGCGCGGCGGCGGATGCCGTCTGCGAATGAAACGCAGCGACTGCTGACGATCCCCGTGCGCGACCGGTTCCGCGTTTCCCACACGGCTTCGCTTTCTCTCTGCTTCCCGTCCGGTAATATCGGCCTGTGTTGATCCGTTCGGCGCCGACGGTCCGAAACCCGCCAGTGCTGAGCGCTGCTGACCCTGTCTTCCAAAGGCTGACGTTCGATGTCCCAGTCCCGCCGCCAATTCGTCCGTACGACCGCCGCCGGTCTCCTGGTCCCATTCGCGTTTCCCACAGCGCGGCGGGCCATGGCGAACGACCAGATCCATCTGGCGGCGATCGGCGTCGGCGGCAAGGGCGCGTCCGATCTCGATGAGACGGCCGCCGGCCACAATGTCGTCGCGATTTGCGACGTCGACGAACGCACACTCGCCGCTGCAGCCCAGAGATATCCTCACGCCACGAAGCACCAGGACTGGCGCAAGCTGCTCGAACAACCCAACATCGACGCGGTCACCGTCTCCACGCCCGATCACATGCATGCGCCGATCACGATGACGGCTCTCAAGCTGGGCAAACACGTCTACACCCAGAAGCCGTTGACGCATTCGGTGTACGAGTCCCGGCAGCTCGCCAAAGCCGCGGCGGAGGCCGGAGTCGTCACGCAAATGGGCACGCAGCACCATGCCACGCGGCGGCTGAAGATCGCCGTGCAGGCGATTCGCGACGGCGTCATCGGCAAGGTCCGCGAGGTCCATTGCTGGACCGACCGCCCGGGCAACTTCTGGAAGCAGGGACTGGAGCGTCCCGCGACGGCCGGCTCGCCCCCCGCGGAGATCGACTGGGACCTGTGGCTGGGCGTCGCCGCCGAACGGCCGTACGTCGCCGGGCTGTACCACCCGTTTCACTGGCGCGGCTGGTGGGACTTCGGGACGGGCGCCCTGGGCGACATGGGTTGCCACATCATGGATCCGGTGGTGAACGCGCTGGAACTGGGGCCGCCGTCGACCGTCTCCGCCGAGGGGGCGCCGCTGCTGCCGGAAAGCGGACCGACTTCCTGCCGCGTCGAATACCAGTTCCCGGGGACGCCGCATACGACCGACACGGTCGCCGTCACGTGGTACGAAGCGGGCGCCCAGCCGCCGCGCGACATCTTCCTGGCCCCGGAGAACTGGCCGGGCAGCGACAACGGAGTCCTGTACCGGGGGGAGAAGGGGAATCTGTTCGTGGGCTTCCCGGAAATGCCGGAGCTGTTTCCGCGAGGCGACTTCAAGGACTACAAGTGGGCCGACCTGCAGGACCACAACCACTACCAGGAGTGGACATCCGCAATCGTCAATAGCAGCCGGACGTCCTGCCCGTTTTCATACGCCGGTCCGTTGACGGAAACCGTGCTGCTGGGCAATGTCGCCTTCCGCACCGGCCAGGCCGTGCGCTGGAACAGCCGCGATCTCAAAGCCGAGGGTCTGCCGGCCGCGGACGCCTTCCTGCGTCGCGACTACCGCGCCGGATGGGAGGTCGAAGGGCTGTCGTGACGCGGCGGCTGATGGCCGACGGCGCTCCCGGGGGGGACGCCGCGTCGCGCGGAATCAGCCCATCGGCAGGCGGCAGCACCCCGGGCCGCAGGGACCCGCCTGAGGCGGCGGACAGGCCGATGCGATCGGCAGCGCCCCAGCCAACGCGGCCGGCCGCGCCGGCGCGCTAAGCAGTTTTTCCAGCCGTGTGGCGTCGCAATTCGGACAGTGCGGCTGCTCGCCATTGCGGACGAGCGCTTCAAACTCGCGCTGGCAACTGGAACAGCGAAATTCGAACAGGGGCATCGTCAACGTCCGCGCGGGAAACTGAAAGCCAGTCCAGGAAACACGCCCCAGAGCATAGCGGCCCTCATTGGGCTTCCGCGAGAGCCGCTTCGTAGTACCGGGCCGCCTCGTCGTAGGCCGCTCGAGCCGCCGCCTGTTCGGGTTCCCGGATCTGCCCTGCCTTGGACTTCCAGCAGACGTCGACCGCCTGGCGGCACCACTCCGCGCTGGCCCGGCTGGCGCGGACCGGCTGCCCGTCCACCTGCACCCAGATGGGGTTCGTATGCACGCTGGGCAGAATGCGGACCGCCACCCATGCTGACTTCGGAATGTCGACGTCGAACGACAGCGAGTGCAGCGACCCGTCGGCGGCGATTTCCTGCGTCGCGGCGACTTCGCCGTTGACGATCACCTCGACCGGCACGTTGCGGGTCTCGCCGATGCGGCAGCGCTCGATGTGCCAGTAGGGCTTCACGTCCAGCCGCGCGTTGCGGATGTTGCGCGTGCCGTCTGTCTCCTCCGGCTCGAGCAGCGCCGCGACATCGAACTCGATCCGCACCGGGCCGGGAGCGGCGACGTCCAGCCGGCTGACGACATCCCCGTCGCGCTGCCCGAGTTCGACCGTCCGGGCTCCTGAAGAGGCGCGGAAGTCGAACACGTGACTCATGCCGTCCCCGCAGTAGCTGCGTCCGTCCTTGAGTCCCTGAACCCAGGCGTCGTAATCCAGCGGCTCATCCGTCGGCAGCTTCACATAGATCCGACCCAGGCCGACTTTGTCGCCATAAATGCAGGGGAAGTCGGTCTCGCCGCTGATCCGCGTCGTGACGCCGCAGTTCAGCGTGTGGTACCAGATGTTGAGTTCCCAGATCGCCGGAGTGTCGACAGCTGAAATGAAGTCGCAGCGACCCAGCGGGCCGGTCACGATGTACTCGTTGGCGCCGATCCCATCGAACGGCGGCATGGCCGGGTCCGGCAGCTTGTCGGCGTTCCGCCCCTGCCAGCCCTGCGGCGCGCCGCCCCACGGTTGCCGGGGAAACTGCCTCGAACCGTCAGGCATGTAGTCCGGCAAGGCCAATCCCCAGCCTGAATGGCTGTAGCCGACTACACCCGCCTGCTCCTGGCCCCACTGCAGCACCGGCAGCGTCCAGCTGGGCCATTCCTCGATGTACGTCGTTCCGGGGTAGTCGTCCTCGGTCAGCCGGAGGAGGCACAGATGTCCCGCGTGCGAGGACGGGAATCCGCTGACCTCGACGTCGTACCGCATGAGATGGTTCGGCCGGGACAGGTCCGACGTCCGCCCCTCGAAATACTGCTTCTGCGTGTACCAGCACGGGCCCCACGACAGCACGCACCCCACGTTCAGGTCTTCGCCCAGGATGTGCCGCAGCATGTCGCCGGGCCCGACGCCTTCGGTCGGGCTGTCGTAGTGCGCGCAGCCCGCGGCATGCACGTGGTGGTCGCCGGAGAACCAGCCCCGCTGCTTGGGATGAATCCAACGCGTCAGCTGAACGGCCTGCCGATGGCTCTTGACCCCGTCGGGCACCTCGAACTGCAGACGCTCGACCAGATACTCAGGACCGCGAGAAACGGCCACGGAATACGTCCCCGACGGCAGCGCCACCGTCTCGCCATGTCCACGGTAGATCTGCTGATGGAAGAAGAAGTCCGGCGCGATCCGCCGCGCGGGATTCGGGTACACGCGGCCAAACCGGTCCCGAATGATGAACGCGGCCGTCGTCGGCTCGCCGTCGTGGTCCAGGACGTCCAGCACAACCTCCACGGAAGGCACGCTTTCAAACAGCACGGGCACTTCGTTGCGGAAGCCCAGATCCTGCGTCCCCTGACCGACGCTGAACGTCAGCGTCGCCTCGCGACGGCCGACATCGCGACTGTAGAGCTGGACCAGGCGGTACTCGATCTCCAGGCCCGACAGCTCGGGCTTCAGCGGCTGCTTGTCAAACTGCTGAATATCGAGGAAGCGGTGCGGGACATCGGCCGCGGTGGTGAGCGACTGTTCGGTCTGCGGCCGCTCGCGGGCGCCTTTGCCCTGCTGGTAGGGAGGAGCGGAGTTCGGACTGCCGATCTCCAGTCGGGGGGTGATGCCCGCCTGGTTGTGAACCTTGATCAGGAACGTTCGCCAGCCCTGCTGCAGCAGTTCCTTGCGGACCGGCCCTTCGACGGCTGAGACGCGGCTTTCGGGATTGATCGTGACCATCGCCAGCACGTGCTGGTCGAGGATGCGCTGCGCCTCGCTGACGGCTTCGCGTCCGTCGGCGTTCTGGAACGTCTCGCGGAGCGCCGCGGCCTGCTCTTCGGGCAGAGGCGAGCCGACGTATTCGAGGGCCTGAATCAGCCGCTCCGTGGCGGCTTCCAGCGGCTGCGGCTCGACCGTGCGGACGATCTCGAGTTCAGCGGCCGGGAGAAAGTCCGCGGCGGCGATGAGAAGGGGCAGCGCGGCGGCGACAGCGGGCAGGAATCGGAGACGGCGGGGCATGACGGACTCTCCTGGCGATGCGGCTCGGAGGAAGCAGCAGCGGTATCCTGCCATACCGGCGCGCGATTCTCCACCAGCCGCCGCGCGGGCGCACGCCCCGATCGCCAGTCGCCCGCGATGTTCAGCGCGGCAGGACGAGCTGGCGCAGCAGCACGTCGGCCGTCACTCGCACTCGCTGGCCCGGCGCGATGTCGGAATCGGACGCCGGCGAGCCATCGTCGAACACGATCGAGACGTCGTCAGTCACCGTGAACCGGCGCGTCTGCGGATCGTCCCCCGCCGGCAGCAGCGAAATCCGCCGCGTGACCGGGTCGACGTCGATCAGCGTCGCTTCAAACTCGATCCGCCGGGTTGCCGACAGCTCGCTGACCACACGCCCCTGCTCCCCCGCGGGATCAAGCAAGTGCACAATCGACACCGCGTCGTCCGCCGCCAGCTCCTTCAGTTGCGAAGGCGAGTCGTTCAGTTTGATCCGGGCGCTGTGGGGGACATGCAACGTCAGCGAATCGCGCAGCCGCTGATTCTCGATGAGCGCCGTGATCCGCCGCTGGTCGACGTCGACGCTCGTCAGGCGCCCCGTGCTGGACACCGGCCGGGAGACGTCGAGCTGAAACCGGCCATCGACGTTCGTGGTGCGGATCCAGTCGCCGGGCTGCAGCCGCCGCGCCAGAACGAACTCGTCCTGCAGTCCATCGCCGCGGAGCCGGATGCGGGGCTTGTCGGGCAGTCGGAACTCGTCCGGCTGGCCAGTGGTCGGGTCCTGGTACTCGATGACGCCCGCCTCAGCGTCGACGGTGCGGATGACCCCCTGAATCGTCGGCGCGGCGGATGTCGGCTCCGGAGGCTTCGACGGATTCCACAGCAGCATCGCCGCCGAGGCGATCATCGACGCCGCGAACGCTCCGATGGCGATCAGCCGCTGCGTGCTGAAGCCGGACCCGGCGGCCGCGGGTGCGACTGGCTGCGCGACGGATGCCTGCGTCTCATCGGCGTTCGAGCCCAGGTCCTGCAGCGCTTCATCGGCGGTCGCATAGCGGCGGCGGGGATCCTTTTCGATCAGCCGGTTGATGGCCCGGGCCAATCCGGGCGGCGTCGCTTCCAGCACTCGACCGATGTCGGGCAGCTTCCGATCGGCCGCCGCATGCCACATCATCCACGCCGCCTGTCGGTCCCGGCCGAAGGCGTCCAGTCCCGGAAACAGACCCTCGAACTTCGACCCGCACAGGAGTTCGTAGGCCGTGAAGCCCAGCGAATACAGGTCGCTCTCCGGGCCGACGTCGCCAAATTCCTGCGACAGCGTTTCCGGGGCCATGTACTTCGCCGTGCCGCGGATGACGCTCCCCTCATCGTGGCTGACTCGCCACGCCAGCCCGAAGTCCCCCACCTTGATCCGCTTGCGATGGTCGATCATCAGGTTCGAGGGCTTGATGTCGCCATGTACGACGCCCCGGCCATGCAGCGCCGACAGCGCCCGCAGGGCCTGGATCACCGTCGTCTGGACAGCCCGGGCCTCCATCGCCCGGCCCTGCAGACGATCCCGCAGGTTCGCCTGCATCAGCTCCAGGATCAGCCAGCCCCGTTCTCGCACGACATCGAAAATCGTCACGATGTGCGGGTGCTGAAACGAGGCCAGCAGCGTGGCCTCCCGCCAGTAGCGCTCGGTCTGCACGCTGCCGGCCAGGAACTGCGCCTGAATCTGTTTGACGGCCACTTCTCGCCCCAGCTCCCGATCCTGGGCGCGGTACACCGTCGCGAAGCTGCCGGCGCCGATCGTCTCCAGCAGTTCGTACCGTTCGGCAACGTCCACAGTCGCTCCGTCTGAATTGCCCTGGCCAATCCCGGCACAACGCCCGCGGATTATTGCGGCTGCGGGCGGTGCGTGAAAACGCGGGAAGCCGCAGAACAAGGGGTCGATCCGGGAATCGGACGATTTCCCGGCTTGAAACCGGCGGACAACCGACTCCAATCGTCCTGCCGGAGCCGCCTGCAATTCGAGATTTCCGCATGCCTCAAATTGTGCTCGCCCTCATCGGCGCCGCGTACCTGGGCCTGGCCGCCTGGTGCACGCTGGCGCCGGCCACGACCTCCAACTCCGTCGGGTTCGAGATCATCGCCGGACGCGGGCAGTCGGAATACCTCGTCGTGTATGGCGGGCTGCAGCTCGGGCTGGGGCTGTTCTTCCTGTCGCCGCTGTTGTTTCGGGAAGACCCGCTGGCCGTGCTGCGGGCCAGCCTGCTGATTCACGGCGTGCTGGTCGCGTTCCGCACCGCCGGCTACTTCCTGTTCACCGGGACGACGGCGACGACGCACGGCGTCGCGGCGGCGGAATGGCTGTGCCTGATCGCCTCCGCGGCCGTCTACCCCTGGCGCTCCGGCTCTTGAGCCAAGCGCGGCGAGCCGTTGATGGCGACGTCGGGTGCGAGGCAATTGTGAGCCTGGGGGCTGGTCCCTCAGGGTGCGCGCCCGAAGCGTCAGTCGTCGTTTGTCGCCGCCGGGAGTGGCGGCCCCGAATGGCGGCAATTGCATCCGCGGCCTGGGGGCGGTAGAGAGCATGGACGCAAGGTCTTCCCGAGAGCAGGAGCGCCGATCCGTCTGGCGGAGCGCCGCGGAGAACGCCCATTCCAACATCGCAGGTGCAGGGGGATGCCGGAGCTGCCGGAAGTCGAAACCATGGTCCGCGGCATTCGCCCGGTCGTGGAGGGGGCGTCGCTGGCCGGCTTCCGCCGCGTGCGCTGCAGTTGCCGGCCGATCCTGGTGTCTCCCTCCGTCGGCGTGATCGCCCGCCGCGCCGCGGGCCGGACGCTGAGCCGGGTCTGGCGACGAGCGAAGCGCGTGATCCTCGAACTGGATTCGGGGGATGCGTTCGTCATCGAGCCGCGCATGACGGGGCTGATGCTGGTCTCCGACCCGCCGGACGCCGGTCATCTGCGGGTCGAGTGGCAATTGACGCGCGGGGCGGAGGAGCGGTCGCTGTGGTTCTGGGATCGCCGCGGGCTGGGGACCGTGCGGTTCTTCCGGCGGGCGGAGCTGCAGGCGCTTGTCGAGGGGGGCGCCCTGGGGCGCGATGCGCTGGAGATGGACGCCGAGGACTGGCTGACCGCTTTGAAGTCGACGCATCGGCCGGTGAAGGTGGCGCTGCTGGACCAGCGCCTCGCCGCGGGGATCGGCAACCTGTACGCGAGCGAGATTCTGCATCGCGCGGGGATCCGCCCGCAGACGCCCGCCGCGCGACTGTCGCTTGCACGGATCGGTCGACTGCAGCTGGCCGTGCAGAGCGTCCTCAGCGAGGCGATCCGGTACGAGGGGAGCACGCTCAGCGACGGGACCTACCGAAACGCGCTCAACCAGTCAGGCGGCTATCAGAACGCGCACCGGGTGTATGACCGAGCGGGCGAAGGCTGTTTGACGTGCGGGGCGCCGATCGTCCGGCTGGTGCAGGCGCAGCGTTCGACGTTCTACTGCCCGCGCTGCCAGCGCTGATAGGCGGCCGGAAAAACCAAACAAGGCCGACTCGAACATTCGAGTCGGCCTTGCGAGAGGTCGAACCATTCGGCGGCACGCGGAAACCGGCAAGCTACCTGCCCGATGGCGGGGCTGACTTTCCGGCGAGCCGTCCCTGGCTCACTGACGTGTTGCTCCTCACGCCGAGTGGACTTCCGAAATCAGTTGACGCAGCCGTCGCACGGCGCCGCACAGCCGGGATCGACCGGAGCGGCGCAGGTGATCGGCACGCAGGGATCGCAGCACGGCGGGTCGCAGGGGACCTGCCGGCAGACGACCTTCGGCACCGACCGGCACTTCTTGACCTGCACGGTGCGCGGAACGCAGTGCGTCTTGGTCACGAAGCAGGTCTCGCAGACGGTCCGCGGGACGCAGTACGGCACGCGGCGGGTGCAGACCTGCTGCTCCATCGTGCATGTGGTGTAGGGGACCTTCTTGACGCGGGTCTCGCAGGTCCAGTGGCAGGTCGTATAGGGAACCTGGCGGCTGACGGTCTCGCAGGTCCAGGTGCAGGTCGTGTAGGGGACCTTCTTGGTCCGGCACTCCCGCACCATGGTGCAGGTCGTGTACGGGACGCGGACGTGCCGCGTCTCGCAGGTCCAGGTGCAGGTCGTGCAGGGAATCTGCTTCTGAACGCAGACCGGAACGACCCGGCAGGTCGTGCAGGGCACCTTGCAGTGCTTGACTTCCGGAACCATCCGCGTGCAGCAGACTTCGCGCTGGACGGTCCGCGGGCAGCAGACCTTCCGGCACACCCAGTGGCCGGGCGACGGGCAGCACTCGTCGGCGCAGCAGCCCGGGTCCTCAACCGTCGTGCAGCAGTTGTTCGGATCCCAGCACAGCTTCGGGCACTTCGGCACCTTCCGCTTGACGACCGGGCCGGGGACGTATTCCTTGACGGTCTTCCACTCGTTGATCGTCTCGCAGACGACCTTCGTCTCGGTGACCGGCTTGCAGACCGTGTAGCACACGTCCTTGTACGTCGTACAGTACTCCGTCTTGTACTGCGTGCAGTTCACGGTCCGGTACGTCGTCTGGTAGCACGGCTTCTTGACCGTGTAGCAGCAGTCCCGATAGCAGGTCTGGTACACCGGCTTGCAGACCGTGTAGCACACGTCCCGGTAGCAGGTGTTGTACACCGGCTTGCGGACCGTGCAGCACACCGTGCGGTAGCACGTCTGGTAGTGCGGCACCTTGACCGTGTAGCAGCAGTCCCGGTAGCACGTGTGGTACCGCGGCTTGCAGACCGTGTAGCACTCGTCCCGGTAGCACGTGTCGTACACCGTGCGGGACCGGGTCACCGGCACCTTCTCGACGCACGTGTCGTACACCGTGCAGCACTCAACGTATTCCTCCGTGCACCAGACGGTCTCCTGGACCGTCTTGTAGCCCGGGCTGGAGCACACCCGCCCCTGGCAGTAATCGCCAGCGGGCCCGCAGGCCTCCTTGGGACAGCACCGGAACCGGCCCATTCCGCAGAACAGTCCGGCTTCGGCTTCCACCCCGCTGGCCGCCAGGAGCATGGCCGCCATCAGGGGGGCAAGACAGAAGCGTTTCATGGTTCGAATCCTCTCTCTCAGTGTCCACGATGGACCACGCCACGAATTGGCGACGTGTCACATCATTCGTCGGCCGGCAAAGATTGCCGCCATGAGCCGACCTTCCCCCATTGCCTGAATTGCCCGGTCCCCCGGGCCGAGGTGCTCCGCACAGCCGGCACGTCCCGAACCCTCTGCAATCCATGCCGAACGGACAGGAACGCCCCACTCGTCAACATGCATCGTCGACGCGCCTTCGAATCCTTCAGCGCGTTCGCCCCGTCCGCACCCCGGGCGTTCGTCATCGCCGGTCACAATCGGTATCGTGCGACCAGCCCGAATAATCGGCGCGCCGCGCAGTCCCGGCAGACCGCTGTCTCCGCCGGACTTTCCATCCGATCCGCCCCGAAAGCCCCCCATGAAGTTCGCCATCTGCCAGGAGCTGTATGAAGATCGCCCCTGGCGGGAGCAGTGCCGGGCGATCGCCGACGCGGGCTATGCAGGCGTGGAAATCGCCCCCTTTTCGTTCGCGGGCAGCCCCGTCGATCTGGTCGCGACCGAACGGGCCGCCATCCGCAGGGAGGCCGAGGACGCGGGGCTCGAAATCATCGGCCTGCACTGGCTGCTGGCGAAGACGACCGGATTTCATCTCACGTCCGACGACCCGGCCGTCCGACGAGCGACGGCTGACTACCTGGCCCAGCTCGGCGACCTGTGCGCGGACCTGGGGGGAACCCTGATGGTGTTCGGGTCTCCGGCGCAGCGGAATCTGCGTCCGGGGTTAAGCCGCGATGAAGGCGCCGATCGCGCCGTCGAGGTCTTCGCCGGCTGCGCCGACCGGCTGGCCAGCCGGGGAGTCACGCTCTGCATCGAACCGCTGACTCCGAAAGAAACCAACTTCATCAATCGCTGCAGCGATGCGGTGGAAATCATTCAGCGTCTGAACCATCAGGCGTTCGCGCTGCACCAGGACGTCAAGGCGATGCTCAGCGAGGGGACGCCGCTGCCCGAGCTGATTCGAGAGTTCGCGGGCGTCACGCGGCATTTCCATGCGAACGACAGCAACCTGCTGGGCCCCGGGATGGGGGACACGGACTTCGTTCCGATCTTTCAGGCGCTGGGCGACGTGGCGTACAGCGGCTGGGTGTCGGTCGAGGTGTTCGATTACTCGCCGGGGGCGGACCGGATCGCACGGGAAAGCATCGCGGCGATGCGGGCGGCGCTGGCGGCCCGCCATGGTTGATGCCCGGAGGCCGCCAATCCTGGCGGCTTTCGGGTCTGGCGGCTGGGCGCCGCGGGACGCGGCAGCGCGAACCTGATTGACAGTCCCGTGTCCTGCCGCTAGGTTTTTTCCATTCTCCGCCAGCCATGAATTCCTCGATCCTCCTCCTGCCGCTGCTTCTGAGCCTTCCTCCGCAACGGGGGTCTTAGGCCGGCGCTCGGCATTCGTCCGAACTGAAATCGCCACCCTGAGACTTCCCGGAAGTCCCAGGGTTTTTTGTTGTCCGGAACCCAACCCGCGACCGCCCGCCGCGGCGACCTCCTGCAATCTGAACACGACCCTCGAGCCCGCCATGTCCGACGCCATCACCATCTTCGACACCACGCTCCGCGATGGAGAGCAGTCCCCCGGATGCAGCATGTCGACCGAAGAGAAGCTGCAGGTCGCGCAGGCCCTGGTCGAACTCGGCGTGGACGTCATCGAGGCCGGTTTTCCCATCTCCTCGCCGGGCGACTTCGACGCCGTCCAGCGGATCGCCCGGCAGTTTGGCGAGCAGGCCACGATCTGCGGACTGGCCCGCTGCCGCAAGGAGGACATCGACCGCGCCTGGGAGGCGCTGCAGGACGCCCAGCGGGTCCGCATCCATGTGTTCCTGGCGACCAGCCCGATCCACCGCGAGTTCAAATTGAAGATGGCGGAGCAGGAGATCATCCGCCGCACGGTGGAGATGGTCGGCTACACCGCCCAGCGGATGCGCGAACGGTCGGACATCGCCCGGCCGAACATCGAGTTCTCGCCCGAGGACGCCGCCCGCACCGAGCCCGACTTCCTCTGCCAGGTCGTCGAAGAGGCCATCCGAGCCGGGGCCACCACGATCAACATCCCCGACACCGTCGGGTATGCGACCCCCAGCCACTTCTTCAACGTCATCTCGCATCTGCGCAAACACGTCCCCAACATCGGCGACTGCGTCATCAGCACGCATTGCCACAACGATCTGGGGCTGGCGGTCGCGAACAGCCTGGCCGGCGTCGAGGCCGGAGCCCGGCAGGTGGAATGCACCATCAACGGCCTCGGGGAGCGCGCCGGCAACGCGGCGCTCGAAGAGATCGTCATGGCGCTCCGGACCCGCCAGGACTATTACGGCGTCTCCACTCGCATCCAGACGCCCCGGCTGTGCCACGCCAGCCGCCTCGTGTCGAAAGTCACTGGCATGACGGTCCAAAGGAACAAGGCCATCGTCGGGCAGAACGCCTTCGCGCATGAGGCGGGCATCCACCAGCACGGGATGCTCCAGTCGCGGGCGACGTACGAGATCATGCGGCCCGAGGACGTGGGGTTCGTCGGCGAGAACCTGGTTCTGGGCAAGCACAGCGGGCGGCACGCGTTCCGCGATCGCATGACGCGTCTGGGCTACCCGCTGGAAGAAGAAACGTTCGAGCGGGTCTACCAGGACTGCATCGCGCTGGCGGACAAGAAGAAGTCGATCTACGACGCGGACATTGTGGCCATCATCGAAAGCCGCTCGCACCATGCGCCGGAAACCTGGACGCTGAGTTCGTTCCATGTCTTCGGAGGGACGGGAACCATCCCGACGGCGACGATCGAGCTCGGGATGCAGAACGGCGAGGAGGCGACGACGCTGCGGGACGCGGCGACCGGGGACGGGCCGATCGACGCAGTGTTCCGGGCCCTGGAGCGGCTGACGGGCATCAGCGCCGCGCTGACTCAGTACGAGGTGAAGAGCGTCTCCGGCGGCCAGGACGCTCAGGGCGAGGTGCTCGTCGAGATCGAATGCCAGGGCCGCGTGTACCACGGCCAGGGACTGTCGACCGACATCATCGAAGCCAGCACGCGGGCCTATCTGCAGGCGCTCAACAAGGCCCGCACCGGGCAGGGCGGCCGGCCCGTCGCCCCCGAGAAGGGGGTTTAGGGCGATCCGCGTTCCGTGAGCGGCGCGGCGGCAATGCGACCGCCGACGCCGCGCGGCTCCGTCACTCGTCGTAGAACTTCGTGACTTCCTCGGCGACCAGCGGCTCCTGGATCGACGCCGAGGTCAACTGCGTGCGAAGACGGAGGTTGCCGGGACGGTTGCCGCGGACGAGCACCTGGAATTTGACGGTCTCGCCGGGGCCGATGGCCGCCAGCGGACGGAACAGCACCGTCGTCCCGCGGGTCGTCGATTCGGACGGACCGTTGGCCGACACGAACGTCGCGTCCGCCGGCAGTTCGCAGGCGATCGCCACCTGTTCAGCCGGGGCGGAGCCTTTGTTCGTCACGCGGATTTCGTAGCCCGTCTCGACGCCGACTTCGACGGGATCATCCAGGTCGGAGAGATGCATTTCGAGGGCGGCCGCGCCTTGCACGTCCGTATCCGCCTGAGCGTCGCTGACGACGCCATGCTCGCTGGTGGCCCGGATGAAGTGCGTGAAGCTGCCGATCTGATCGGCCTTCAAAGTGACATGAGCCTCCGCCGTCTCGCCGCGGTCCAGGCGGCCGACGAACCAGCTCAGCAGCCGCGTCGAGGAGTCGTACCGTCCCCCCTTGTCGCAGGACACGAACGAGAAGCCCTCGGGGATTTTGTGCATCACCCGGACGTTGTCGGTGCCGGCGGCGCCGTCGTTGCTGACGGCCAGCGTGTAGATCGCCTGGCGGCCGAGGTATCGCAGGCCGGGGCCTTCGATGTCGGCGGTGAGCCGCGGGGCGACGACAACGACCTCCGAAGCCGCGGCCTGAATCAGTTCGCCATCGGCGCTGGCGTGCACCTCAATCAGATGCCGACCGCCGCTGACCGCGGCCAGCGCCAGCCGCACCGGACGCGATTCGCCCGGGTTCAGCGCGCCCAGGTCCATCACCAGCCGGCCGCCGCGGGAGTGCTCCAGCCCCTTCGGAATCCGGGCTTCCACCCGGACGTTCGAGGCGACGCCCGTGCCGGGATTCCTCACGGTGACGGTGTGCGACGCCGGCTCGCCCACCATGACTTCCGTCGGACCGCTGAGGTCGACGGCCAGCATCGGCTCGGCGACGTCGAACGTCATCGACGCCGCGCGGGAGAACCGGACAAAGGCCCGGGCCGCGATGTTGCCGCGCTCCCGGGGAATCATGCGGATCGTGATCGTCTTCGACTGCCCGGCCGGCAGCGACGGCAACTGCCAGATCAGCGAGCCATCCATCGCCACGGGTTCGGGAGACGTCGACACGAGGTCGACGTTCAGCGGCAGCGAGGCCTCGACTTCGACGTCCGCGACGTCGGCGCCGCTCTGATTGCGGACGACCAGGTCGCAGACGCATTCCTGGCCGATCGTGATCTCGGATTTCTTGAACCATTCGGCCGTCACGCCGGCGGGCTGCGCGTCGCTGGAGAACGCGGCCGCGACGGGCGCCCGGGCGGGTTCGGGGGCCGGCGCCTCATCCAGAAGTGATGCGGCCGACGGCCGACGAGCGGGGAGACGGTCCTGCGGCGCGGCGGTCGACGGCTGGCGGGCCGGCGGGCGGCCGGCGGGCGCGTCCTCGGCCAGCGGATTGCGGCCGGAAGGAGTGCGCGTCGCGCGTCCGGCCGGGGGCGGCGCGGGTTCCTCGAGTCCGCTGAACGGATTCGCCGCCACGGAGGGCTCGGATCCGCCGCTGAAGGCGTCGAACTCATCTTCTTCGGCGAGCGGTCCGGCCGTAGGGGCGGGGCGCTCGGCGACCGGAGGCCGGCGGATGATTTTGCGGCGCGGCGTGGAGTCCGTCATCGGAGCGCCGGCGAAATCGGAGAAGTCGATTTCCGGCAGCGGATCTTCCTCGAACTCGGCCGGGGGCAACGGCGCGCCAGCCGGCGGCGCCGCGTCGATCGGAATCTGATCGGTGAGCCGGGACGCCGGATCGTCCTCGGCGGTTTCCGATACCGTGCGCACATTGATTCGCTGAGCGCCTGCGGACTTCGGCGTCGGCTGGCGGGTCTGCGGAAACGGTCGGGCTGCGGCAATCGGCAGCACGGAATCCCGTCCGGCCTCGGCGGCGTTGTAGCGGCGGTCGGCCTGGCGGACGTCGGTCGGCGCGAAGTCGTCGTCGGCGAGTTCAGCCGCGTCTTCCAGTGCGGAAGCCGCGGGGAACGGAGCTGCCGTGCGCGCGGGTCGGAGCGTCCTGGTGACCCGGCCGGGAGCTTCGTCCCGCGGGGCCGGGGCGTTGTCGGCGATCGATGGATCGGCAGCGACGCGGACGTCGCGCGGCGCGGCGCGGCGCTGGGCGGGAATCTCTTCGTCCAGCGCCTCATCGCTCAACGGAGGCGCGCCGAAAAGCTGCTCGTAGTAGTTCTTGGTGGCGGTCGCCGGGGCCCGGGCGGGCTCCGCCGTTGCCGGGGCGAGCGACCTGCGGGTTGTGGGCAGCGACCGGTTCCGAGCGTCCTGCGTCGCGAAGAAGTCATCGGCGCGGGAGTGCAACGCATGTCCTGCGAGGCCCACTGCCGCCAGAATCCAGGCCATTCGACGCATGCTCGTAATCTCCGTCGGCCCACGCTGAAGTGTCTTTTGATGACCGGTCGGAGAACGGCTGGCGGAATTGCGGGCCGGCGCAGGCGCGCTCCGAATCTGGTCGTGCACGATCTGACTTCGGCGTCCGGCGCGGGTCCGGTTGAATCGATTGCGGAGTTTCGGGCGACTTTTCCGGATTTTCCGGCGCAGAAACCGGCGGATTCGGCCGGTCATACAGGGCCAGTCCCCTGCCAGCGTCAGTCCGCAGCGAAAGACAGCGCCTCCAGGAATTCGGGCAGCAGGCCCAGGCGCCAGCGGGCTGGTCCGCGCGCGCAATCGATCGACGTTCGGCGGGCGATAGCGACGCCTGTCGGACAAGTCCGCCGCGACGCGCTCAGCGCGGCGGATCCCCCGACAGCGGCAGCGTGACCCGCTGGCCCGTCCGCGCGGAGTGATAGATCGCCAGAATCAGTTCCACGCTGCGGCGGCCTTCGCGCCCGTCGACGGCCGGGGGCCGCCCGGTTTCGATCGCCTGGACGAAGTCCTCGAACTGCCGCAAATGCCCCGTGTGAGCGATGGCCTTGGGATCGGCCGCTCCCCCGGTCGAACCACCACTTCTGGCGAACCGCTCGCGAATGGCCGCGTCCTCGTCCCGCCCCTCCTCGAATTCCCACAGCAGGACGTCGTCCTGCTCGATGATCACAGACCCTGTCGTCCCGTGGATCTCCGTCCGCTTCAGCAGTCCGGGGAACACGCTTGTGGAAGCCTCCAGCGTGCCGAGCGCGCCGTTCGCGAACCGCACGATCGCCGTGCCGACGTCTTCCACTTCGATCCGCTCGTGCGCGAGCGTCGCCGTCAGCCCGCAGACGTCCCGGACGTCGCCGGCCAGCCAGGTCAGCAGATCGACGTTATGGATCGCCTGATTCATGTAGGCGCCGCCGCCGTCCAGCTCCCACGTGCCCCGCCACGCGCCGCTGTCGTAGTACTCCTGCGAGCGCCACCACTTCACATACGTGTCGGCCAGCGTGAGCGTTCCGAATCGTCCTTCATCGATCGCCTGTTTGAGCACGATGTTCGCCGGCGAGAACCGGGACGGGAAGATCGTCCCGAGCTGCACGCCCGAATGCTGGCAGGCGTCGATGATGGCGTCGCAGCGGGCGAGCGTGATCTCCAGCGGCTTCTCGACAAGCACATGCTTGCCCGCCTGGGCGGCGGCGACCGCGAGATCGAGGTGCGCCCCGCTGGGCGTGCAGACTGTCACGACGTTGACGCCGGGATCGGCCAGCAGGACCTCCAGCGAGGAATAGGACCGGCAGTCGTATTCCGCGCCGAACTTCTCTGCCTTCTCCGTCGTATGGTTGTAGCAGCCGACGAGCCGGGCGGAGGGGATGTCGCGAATCGCCTGGGCGTGAAACTTCGCGATCATGCCAGTGCCAAGGATGGCGAATCCAATGCTCATGTCGTTCCCAGTCGATGCTGCCGGGGAGGGGGGAAGATCACTATTCTTGCAGTCCCGGCGGTTGCGGCCAGCGCGCCGTGCCGGGGAAATGCCGATCCCCGCCGATCGTCGCACCGGCGGCGCCGGACGGTTGACGCCGACACTCGCGCCGTGAGGCTTTCCGGATGACCGATTCGTTGCTGATGACGCCCCTGCTCGAACGGGCCTGGCGCGTGGCGGCCGCGGCGCATGCCGGGCAGCACCGTAAGGCGACCGATATCCCGTACCTGGTGCATCCGGCGGCCGTGGCGCTGATTCTGCAGCGGTCGGGTTTCCATGACGAGCATCTGATCGCCGCGGCCATTCTGCACGATGTCGTCGAGGACACGGAGTGGGACCTCGCCCGGCTGGAGGGGATGTTCCCCGCGAAAGTCCTGGAGATCGTCGACGTGCTGACGGAGCGCAAGCTGGACGCCGGCGGCCGGCGGCGGACGTGGGGAGACCGCAAGACGGAGCAGGTCCGCCGGATCAAGGCGTCGCCAATGGAATGTCGGGCGGTGTGGCTGGCGGACAAGCGTCACAACCTGGAGACGATCGCGTTTGACGTCGCGGACGGCGTGGAGGTGTGGAGCCGGTTCCATGCTCCGCGCGAGAAGGTGTTGGCCAATTACCGGGCGGGCGTGGAGGCGGCCCGGCATGGGGACCCGCGCCTGGAGCGGCTGGCGGGAGAGTGTCTGCAGATTGTCGACCGGCTGGAGGCGGCGGCCGCATCCGAGCCCCCTGCGGCCTCCCTGGGCTGAAATGCGTTTCGGGCCCGCGGAAACCGGGCGGGGGGCAGGTCCCCGAGGTGTCATGGGCTGTCTGCGGGAATAGAATCGTGCCTGGCGGACTCTTCCTCAGGTTGAGGACTTCATGGCTGACGAATCGACGGCGCCCACGGCCGCGGAACTCGTTCACCAGCATTACGAGCTGGTGTATCGGGTCGCGTACCGGCTGAGCGGGTCGGCGGCTGACGCGGAAGACCTGACGCAGCAGGTCTTTCTGTCAGCGTGCCGGGCCTCGGAACAG
Source organism: Planctomyces sp. (assembly GCA_019636235.1). Lineage (GTDB taxonomy): Bacteria > Planctomycetota > Planctomycetia > Planctomycetales > Planctomycetaceae > Caulifigura. Next base: position 8,058 of record JAHBXW010000006.1, on the reverse strand, counting down.
GTGCGGAATCCGGCCGCCGTCCGGAGTTGGCTGCTGACGATCCTGCGGAATGCGTTCACCCGGTTTCGAACCCGTTCCCAGGGACGGCCCTGGCTGTCGCTGGAGAACCAGGCAGAGCCGGCGGTGGCCGCACTCGAGCAGTCGGAAGTCGACCCCGAGGAGTTGCAGGCGGCGCTCAACGAGCTGCCCGCGGAATTTCGTGAGCCAGTGATCCTGTTTTATTTCGAAAGTCTGTCCTACCGGGAGATCGCGGAACGGCTGGACGCACCGATCGGGACGGTGATGAGCCGCCTGTCGCGGGCCAAGTCGTTCCTCCGGAAACGGCTGGCTTCGGCCCATCCGGCGTCGACGTGAACGAGTTTGAGCCGCCCCGAATCCGGCGCGAGAAATCAGAAGTCCGCAGCGTGTTGTCCGAGCGAGGCGCCGATGGCCATGGATTGCAACTCCGCACAGAGGATTCTGGACGTCACGGTGCAGCACCTGCGTCGTGATCGCGAGACGCAGTCCGCATTGGCCCACATGCGCCAGTGCGCAGACTGCCGTTCGGTCTGGCAGGCGCGGCAGCGGTTCGATGACGATCTGCTCGTCGCCCTGGACGATGTCGAGATTCCTGTGGGGCTGGAGGCGCGGCTGCTGGCGGCGGTGAAGGCTGTCGCGAGGCCGAACGCGCCGCAAGCCGTTCCGCCCGCGCCCCTGGCCACGGGCCGGCCGCGCGTTCGAGGCTGGATGGCCGCGGCGGCGACGCTGTTTCTGGCCGTAGCCGCCTGGCAGGCGGTGGCGTGGCAGATGCGTCCGCGACAGGTGGCCCTGGAGGATCTTCGCGTCCGCGCCGCCGAGCTGCTGGAACAGGTGTCTCGGGGCGACGACTTGTCTGCGTTGCCGGCCTTCGATGGGGCCTTTCGCGTCGACGGGCTGTCCGGGTGGCTGCAGAGCGTGGACGCCCGCGGGCTGGATCTCGACGGCCGCAAGGGGCATGACGGCCTGGCGGCGATGGTGCAGTTGTCGCAGTCGCCCGGTTCGAAGGCGATCGTCCTGATCGTGCCGGCGTCGCGGGTTGCGGGCGCGTCTCGTCTCGCGGCGGGGGATGCGGTGCGGTATGCTCCGGCCCCGCACGTGGCCGTGCGGAGCGGCGACTATGTGTACATCTGCTGCACGACCCCCGCGCATCTGCCGGTGCTGGAGCGCTGGGCTGCGGGGGCTGCGGCCTGACGGTCGTGGGCGATTCGCCGCGGCCGGCGTCGAAGGATTGACGCGATGGCGATGGCGACCCGAATCCGGCACCTGGCGGAATATGCGATGTTCCGCGCGCTGCTGGGCGTGCTGCAGATGCTGTCCGTCCGACAGACGGTGCGGATCGCCCGGGCGTTCTCCTGGATCATGACGCGGCTGCTGCCGGCGCGGATGACGCGCGGCGCCGTCGCCGCGGAGAACATCCGCCGGGCGTTCGGCGCGGACCTGCCCGACGCGGAGGTCGATCGCATCCTCCGCGGCATGTGGGAACACCTCGTGCGGCTGGTCGTTGAATGGGCGCAGCTGCCCCGGAAGATGTGCCTGGCCAACTGCCGCGAAGTCGTCGTGTTCCGCCAGCGACGGCAGGTCCTCGAGGCGCTGTGCAGCGGACGTCCGGTGTTCGTTCTCGGCGGACACTTCGGCAATTGGGAAGTGTCGATGGCGACGTTCGGGATGTTCGGCTTCCCGATGGGAGTCGTCGCCCGGGAAATGGACAACCCGCTGCTGCACCGCTGGTTCGTCGAATCGCGGCAGCGGTACGGACACCAGTTGCTGCTCAAGGACGGCGGCTGGAGCGAGATGCTGGAGATCGTCTCGGCGGGCGGAAACCTGGGGCTGCTGTGCGATCAGGACGCGGGCCGGCGCGGCGTGTTCGTGGACTTCTTCGGGACGCCGGCGTCGACGTACAAGTCGATCGCCCTGATGGCGATCGAGTACCGGGCGCTGATCGTCGTGGGATACGGCCTGCGACTGCCGGACGACTTCGAGAGCGCGCGCTGGGCGCGGTTCGAGATCGGCTGCGAAGAGGTGATCGATCCCTGCACGTTTGCAGGGGCCGACGCCGTGCGGGAGATCACGCAGCGGTTCTCGTCGGCGCTGGAGCGCGCGATCCGGCGGGCGCCGGAGCAGTACTTCTGGGTGCACCGCCGCTGGAAAACCGACCCGGTGACGCGCCGCAAGGCGGTCAAGGAAGCGGAACGGCGGGCGGCGTGACCGGCCGCGCTGTCCGGGTCAGCGGACCACGGTCGTCCGCAGCGGACGCTCGCTGACGCGGATCGCATGGACCCGCTCGGCGTTGAGTGTCGTGACGATCACTCCGCCGACAGCGACCGCCGGAGTGGCGCCCTGGCCACGGACGACGGTCAGCCATTCGACGCGGCCGTCGCCAAAGACGACTCGATAGGCGCCGCCGGGCAGTTCCTCAAGCGGAGCGACGATCGTCGGCCGCCGGTCCCCGGCGGTGGTCGGGTTCGGCTGCTGCGTGGCGCGGGCCAGGGAGCGGGCTTCGCCACGGGCGTGCGCGGGAACGATCCGCCGCGTGCGTTCGGCGAGCGTCATGGCCGTCGTGCTGCGCGCATCGGCGGACCAGAGAGCCACGAACGCAGCGGTCATGCCGAAGAGGATGATCGTCCGCAGGGCGGCCTGGGAGTTGTCCGACATGACGCTGGGATTCCGACAGGAAGTTCGCCGAGGCGACGGTGATGGGAACGATCGATTGCGGCGCGAGGTTGCGTCCTGTCTATCGGCGAATCCCGCCGACCCTGTTTAGCCAATCGCCAAGGTCTTCCCGCTTTGCCAGGTTGAACGGCTGGCGGAAGGACCGGGGAGGGGCCACGAGGGAGCGGGCGATCGCCCCATTGTGAAAACGTGACCGGGACGGCGTGTTGAGGCGGCACACCGTCCCGGTCCTGGTCAGCCGAGCGGCCGGCGAATCTCCGGCGCCTGATCGAGAGAGTTCCCGATTCCCCGCGCTCCGAGTCCGGGGGTCTCGCTGGGGGACGATCCGGGAGTTGCCCGGCGCCGCGATCTGCGGATTCGCGCATGCCCCCGCCGCCCGGTGGACCCTTGGGTAACGGCGAGGCCAATCGAAGCTGCAGGATCGGGGAGCAAGGTCAGCCGGAGCGGCCGTGGCGGGATGCGGATCGAGGCGGGGGCCAAGGCTTCCGTGCCGTAGGCGTCGGTCCGCCAGGGCCCGTTGGGGGGCGCGGCGGACGCGGCTGTCCGACAGCGGACGCCGACGAATCGACATCGCCGAAAGCGAGGCGGCGCGCCATCGGGGCGACGGCGGGAAGCCGGTCCCCGGGACGGCGTCTCTCGGACGAAAGCAGGTCCCCTCACGAACAGGAGCCGCCGGCAATCGCTTGCCGACAGCTCCTGGGAAGTTCGGAGATCCGCCAATCCGCCCGCGGCGATGCGGCTCGGCTCAAACGAGTTGCTTCTTGCGGCTCACGAGCGTCCGAATGCGTTCGGCCAGCAGCGCGGCGTCGAACGGCTTGCGAAACGTCTCGTTGAACAGCGTGCGGTCGAAGCCGCTGGCGTTGTCATCGTCCGTGAGCAGGGCGATGAGCACGGTGTCGTTGTAGTCCGTGTTGCGGCGGAGGTTCTGGGCGATCATCAGAGCTTCATTGCGGCCCATGCCGAAGTCGATGACCACGCAGTCCGGATCGAGGGATTCGGCCTGGATGCCGGCCTCAAAGCCGCTGGAGGCGAACTCCATTTTGAAGTCTTCGGCGGACAGGACGTCCTTGAGTCCTCCCTGCACGCCGCCTTCGACGCCGACGAGCAACAGCTTGCCCATGGCCTCGTCTTCGAGTTCGCCGAGCGGCATGCCGTGTTCCTTGAGGAACCGGATCAGGTGCTCACGCGGGATGCGGCGGTCCTGCGAGCCGGGGATGCGGTAGCCGCGGAGGCGTCCCGAATCGAACCATTTGCTGACAGTCCGGGGCGCGACTTTGCAAATCTTGGCGACTTGACCAGTCGTGAAAATCGTCCTCATATGCGGGCTCTCCGAATCACTTACGGTTCCTGGGTCCGAAGGGGGCGTCAAACCCTTCTGGTGTGGCCCTGGTCGTTCCCAGCCCGCGCCACCCTCACGGCAGGGCCGCGAGGGGTCGTCTCGGCGTGGATGGGTTGACCAACGGCGGGTCGGAGTCGGCGATAAAACGGCGGCGGGGATGCAAACATCCGCCCCCGAAGTTCGATCGCCGACAGTCATCGCGTGAGGCCGGAGCGCAGCGCGCGCCAGCGCAAGCGGGGAGAAGGACCGGATTGCCGAGGCAAGGCATCCCTGCCCGGCAGGTCTCCGCAAACCGAGTTGTCCTGTTCCCCCCTTGCACGGCTCAATCCGAATCGGGCGATTGCTTCATGCAATCCGGGGTCATCGCAAACCCCTCCGCTCCGGATTCAACCGTCTGCGTATTAATTTCGTCGAACGCGGGCGAACGTCTTCAGTCGTTTTGTTGAGCGCTGTCGGGGAAACACGCGGATTCCGCACGACCGGCGTTCAGGACGCGTCGGGAACTCGCGTCAATCGGACGCATCCCTTCAACGCTACGCCACGGAATATCCCCAACAAGTGGGAAACCCGGCGCATTTCCCCGATTCCGGCCCCCCCGGGAACTCGCAGCTGGCGCAGCCGGCCCGGGCGCCCGCCGCCGGCCAGCAATCACACTTCGCGGGCAGAATTCCGCCGAGCGGCCCGCTCAGGCCCCGCCCCGCCGGCGATCCGCGCCCAGGTTCATCGAAAATGCAACACGCCGCCGGGTCACAGGACGCTCGGCGGCGCGAGATCGGACAGCCGTGGCCCGCTGCAGCGCCGGCCAGCCCGGCCACGCAGGGGCTCATTTCTTCGCTTCGGGCACTTTCCGGCCCTGGGCCTTCATCGCCTGCCGCATCTGGGCCTCGTACTCGGCCCCCTTCTTCTTGCTCTCTTCCTCGTTGTAATTGAGGACCTCATTGCCTGACGACCCGCCGCAGCCGGTCAAGAGCGGTGCGGCCGAGCTGGCCAGAAACAGGCACAACAACACGGAGCCGGTGCGCATGACGAATCCCCCTGCACGGATGAGAACAGCTCCGAAAGACGCAGGCGCGACGAATGCGGCCCGACAGAATCTTCCGGGCGGTGTGCGTTTATATGTCAACTCGGTCAGATTCTCAAGTGAACGCCGGGGCATGGCTCGGGTTTGCTCGCGATGCGCCGCTCGCACTGACAGTGGGCGAACTCCCGTTCGCTTCGGAGGTCCGCCTGCGAAGAGTGGACAGCGGAAACATTGAAAAACACCTCGGCGACGCATTCTGCAGCGTGCGAAACTCCCGCACCCGGACGGACGCCATCGAGCCGGCGGCCCGCAACCGGATCTGTCCATTGGCAAGCCAGTTTTGGCACATTTTTCGGATTTTCCCAGGGATGGGCCTTTGACGTTTATTTGAACAGATGGGTATCTTGAATTCCGTCCGAGAAGCCCGCTCGCCCCTGCGGACGACGAACAGGCTTGGCGGCCCCCTCATGCAGAACTCCACGGCCCTGGCGGGCCGAGGTCATGTCGGTTTCACGCGTGGTGTCGCGCGTGTTCGATTGTTCCTGTTCGATTCGAGGAGGGTTGGTCATGTCGAGACTGAGACGCCTGCAGCGACCAGCGTTCACGCTGATCGAGCTGCTGGTTGTGATCGCCATCATCGCGATCCTGATCGCGCTGTTGCTGCCGGCGGTGCAGCAGGCGCGGGAGGCGGCGCGACGGACCCAGTGCAAGAACAACCTGCACAATCTGGGTCTGGCGCTGCACAACTACCACGACAATTTCGGGCGGTTTGTGTTCGGCAAGGGAGGCACCGGACAGTGGCTGGACAATGACGTCACCAACTGGGATCGGCTGAGCGGCCTGGTGCCGCTGACGCCGTACGTGGACAACGCGCCGCTGTGGCAACAGATCAACGCCGGTCTGGGGGGCGGCTATCCCGGCTCGCCGAACCATATGGGGCCCGAGCCCTGGGTGGATTCGTACCAGCCCTGGCGGACGCAGATGCCGGTGCTGAAGTGCCCGTCGGAAACGGGACGCGGGACGGGCTGGCCGCAGATCGGCCGGACGAATTATGCGTTCTGCATCGGCGACACGATTGAAGCGAACCACGAAGGCGGACAGTGGAGCAGCCGCAAAGCCCGCGGCATGTTCTTCCTGTGGAGTTCGCTGGGCGTGCAGGACATGACGGACGGTTCCAGCAACACGATTCTGATGGGCGAGATCGGCGTGACGAACGAGGGGAACCGCTCGGACATCATCGGGCACGTCGTGCGGAACAGCGTCGACAAGATGAACCCCAGGAACTGCATCACGCAGTTCGTCCAGAGCGGGGCCTACATCGGGACGGCGCCGCTCGAAGGCTGGCGCGGCCAGCGCTGGACTGACGGCAACCCGTGCAACACAGGCTTCGTGGCCGTGCTGCCGCCGAACAGCCCGTCGTGCTCGTACGGCGATTGGGACGGCGACTGGGGCATCTACTCCGCGGGCAGCCGCCATGTCGGCGGACTGCATGTTCTGCTGGGGGATGGCTCGGTGCGGTTTATCAACAACTCGATCGATGCCGGGAATTCGAGTTCTCCGGACATCTACGAGCCGGGGACGACGTCGATCGGCGGCCGCAGCCCGTACGGGATCTGGGGCGCGCTGTCGACGCGGAATGGCAACGAGATCGCGACCGATTTCTGATCGCTGTCGCACTGGCTGCCTGGAACACGGGCGGCGGTGAGCGCTTCATCGCCGCCCGTGTGATTTCTGATCCGTTGGATGTCTGAATCAGGCCGGCCTCGCAGGCCGGGCGTCCGCGCCTTCCCGGGGGCGGCGCGTCCGATTCGCGCGCAGGCCGGCGCATTCCTCCCCCAAGGGGGCGCCGCATCCAGGCGGTCCCGCAGCGTCGCGTTCCGCGGCCGCAACCGTCGTCGGCGGCTCCGCCATCGCCCGTGATTCGTCGTGAACTCCGCAACGTCATCTTCAGCCGCCGCGTGGAAGCGCGTCGCGGTCGTCGGCGTCCCGGTCGCGCTCCTGGCGGGCGTGGGCTGGGCGTTGTGGGCGGCGCGGGATTCCACGCCCCGGCTGATGGGGGCCGCCCGCGAGGCGTCGCACCTGGGGGACTACGAGAAAGTGCTGGAGCTGGCCCCGCGGATGCTGGCCTCAACGCCCACAGCCTCGGAGCCCTGGCTGCTGGCGGCGCGGGCCGCGGAAGAGACGGGTCAGACTGAACTCATGCTGGACTACTGCCGCAGGATTCCCGAGGGCGCGGGAGGCGAGGAGCTGGCGGCGCTGTTTGCGCGGGCGGGGCATCAGGCGATTCGGGCGGGCCGCGCCTCGGACGCGGAACGGTTCGACCGCCGGGCGCTGGCGATTCAGCCCGATTTGCTGGACGTCCACCGTCGGCTGGCGGCGCTGTATCTCGGGCAGGCCCGTCGCTGGGAATCGGCGCCGCATCTGTTCGCGCTGCTGCGCGGCCGGGCGTTCACACTCGAGGAACTCGCATTTCTTGGAAACCTCGAAGAACTCTACGACGCCGAGCAGTTGATGACGTTCTTCGAACGCTCGGTCCCGGAAGACCTGACGCCCATGGTCGGCCGCGCCCGGCTGCTGCTGTTCAAGAATTTCACCGAAGAGGGGGGCGCGCTGCTGGAGCGGCTCGCGGCCGCGCATCCGGACCTGATCGAAGCGCAGGCCCAGCTGGGGGTCGTGCTGGTCAGCCAGTCGCGCGACCGGGAGCTGATCGACTGGAACGGACGGCTGCCGGCGGCCGCCGAGGAGCACCCGGAAGTGTGGTGGGTGCGGGGGACGTTCGCGCGGCGGCAGAATGACGTGCCGGGCGCGATCCGCTGCGCCTGGGAGGCGCTGCGCCGCGACCCGAATCATCTGGGGGCGACCTATCAACTGGCCCAGCTGCTGGCGATCGTCGGGCGTTCGGAGGCGGCGGACGCATTCGCGCGCCGCGCGGCGCGACTGGAGGCGCTGGCGGCAGCCATCCACGACATCCTGCTGCGGGAGACCTCCGGCGAGGCGATGCTCCGCTGCT
>JAHBXW010000005.1 GCA_019636235.1 Planctomyces sp. | reverse complement strand
AAGCAGTTAGGGACCGTCGTGGCGTTTGCTTGTTCGCAAAGCGAGCGTGGGCTGCGAGCACTTCAGGGGGCGTTCGGAAAAAGGCTGCTCCCCAGTGAATTTGCAGACACATTTTTACCTCCAGGAGTGGCATTTTCAAAGCTACCGCAAAGAGAGCCAGAACGCATTCGATGTTGGGCTCCAATTGAGTAGGACATCACGCCAACGTGGAACACGGCTATTTTGGCGAAGTTCCTCTTTCGGCCCCCTCATTACTGGGACGACATTGGGCGACTGTGAACATGCCTACACTTTGGCACAAGCTGATGGGCAAGTAGTTGACGACAGTTCGCCGGTTGCGATTGGTCCCGCCTCAGTAGGACGCATGATGGTCGCTCGGAGTTAATGCGTGGAACGGTCCGCAGAGTTTTCGCCAGTTTATCTCGATTACTGCTCGACGACTCCGCTCGATCCTCGGGTCCTGGAAGCGATGCTGCCGTGCCTATCGGGCACTTTTGGCAACGCGTCGAGTGTGCACCACTCATTCGGTCGAGAGGCGGCCGCCGTCGTGGAGATTGCACGAGAGCGCGTCGCAACTCTTGCGAAGTGCGACCCCGCTGAAGTGATTTGGACGAGCGGAGCAACTGAAGCGAACAATCTCGCAATTAAGGGCACCAGACGGCGAACTAAGCCTGCACTACCAATCATCACCCAGTCGACAGAGCATCCCTCCGTCCTGGAACCGTGCAAAGCAAGCGGTGCCACGACCTTTCTGCCAGTTGATCGGACTGGCCAGATATGCCTCGACGACTTGCGTGCGAGCATCCTTAGTGGTGCCGGGCTAGTGTCGGTTATGGCCGCGAACAATGAAACGGGAGTGCTTTTTCCAATTGCCGAGATCGCAGAAACCTGCGACGACAGTGGAACTATATTTCATACTGACGCCACTCAGCTCTTCGGGAAACTTCCTCTGCCCTCAGACAAATACGACCTACTCAGCGTCTCATCACATAAGCTCTACGGTCCGAAGGGTGTAGGAGCACTGATTGTCCGTCGTCGGAAGCGGGATTTGAAGATTCATCCATTGTTCGAGGGTGGTGGACAGGAACGGGGAATCCGAAGCGGAACACTTAACGTGCCTTCGATTGTAGGCTTCGGCGAAGCATGTCGGCTGGCTTCATTGGAAATGGGCGCTGAATCGCAGCGGCTGATGGTGCTGCGAGGGCAGTTCGAGTCATGTGTTCGGGCTACAATACCGGACGTTCATGTCAACGGAGGGGAGAGTGGGCTTCGACTTCCACATGTCTCTAATTTGGCCTTCCGCGGGGTCGATGCCGAAAGCCTAATTCTGGCGATGTCACAACTCGCGATCAGCAGCGGATCGGCATGCTCATCTTCGTTACTCGAACCGAGTCACGTGTTGGTCGCGATGGGGGCCGATCCTGAGCTTCAGCGAGCGTCGGTTCGAGTCAGTTTTGGACGACAAACTACCGATGAGGATGTTGCTGTCGCGATTCGAGAAATCACGGGTACAGTAAGCCAGCTGAGAAAGCTCAAAGAAGCATGGTGAAGTGAGGGATGCTGGCGCTTGACGTCAAAACCCCGCACTGTGCACCGCTATCGCGATTGCGCGACGACCGCAGTCACCCGGCCCCGAGAAACCGACGCCGCCAACGTTGCCCAACGCTCGGCGTTCACCGCATCACCGTCAGGTTATCCCGGTGGATGATCTCCTGGTAGGCGCCCCGGCCCAGCAGCTCGATCACCTGTTCCGTCCGCTTCCCCGCGATCCCCGTCACCGTCCGCGAATCGAAATTGCTCAGCCCCCGCGCGAACTCCCGTCCCTCCGGGTCCAGCAGCGACACCAGCTCCCCCTTCGCGAAGTCCCCCGTCACGCCCGTCACGCCGATCGCCAGCAGCGATCGCCCGCCGCTCGACACGGCCCTCACCGCCCCGGCGTCCAGCGTCAGGCCGCCGCGCGGCGTCACCGTATAACCAATCCACCGCTTCCACGCCGGCACCGCCTCCCGCCGGGCGAGAAACAGCGTGCCCACCTCCTCGCCGCGGACCACCCGCTCCAGAATCTCCGGGTCCCGGCCGTCGGCGATAATCACGTTCGTCCCCGTCGAGATCGCCATGCGAACCGATTCCAGCTTCGACCGCATGCCCCCCGTCCCGCGGCTGCTCGTCGACGTCGAGACGACCGATTCGACGCTTTCGAGCTGTTCGACCAGCCGGATGGGCCGGCTGGCGGGGTTTGAGGGATCGCCGTCGAGCAGGCCATCGACGACGGACAGGATCACGAGAATCGGCCGTTCGATGAGGCTGGCCACCATCGCCGCCAGCCGGTCGTTGTCGCCGAACTTGATCTCGTTGACCGACACCGTGTCGTTCTCGTTGACGATCGGGATCACCGGGTATTCGAACAGCGTGTGCAGCGTGTTGCGGACGTTCAGGTACCGCGTCCGATGCTTGAAGTCGTTGGCGGTCAGCAGGACCTGCGCGGAATGCCAGCCATGCGGTTCGAGCGCCTCGTCGTAGGCGCGGATCAGCCGCGCCTGGCCGGTCGCGGCGGCCGCCTGGACGTGCCGCAGGTCTTTGGGCCGGCCCTGCAGTTTGAGCACCCCGATGCCTGCGCCAACGGCCCCGCTGGACACCACGACGACCCGTCGCCCTCCACGCCGGATTCGCAGGAGCTGATCGGCCAGCCGGTGGATGCGGTCGACATCGAGGGTGTCGTCCGGGCGGGACAGCGCGTTGGTGCCGATCTTCACCACGACGGCCCGCGCGGCTTCGTAGGTTTCTCGGCGAAGGGACGAACTCATACAGAGCCTTGGCGACCGGATGGACGGAACGCGGGGAATCGTACCGGATCGGCGGATCGGAGCCAGAGGGGAGTCCCGGGAGCGGGCGACGCCCCGCGGCGGACCGAGTCCCTTACGCCCCGGTCGGCGACGCAACCGGCGCCGCGGTCAGGCTGCCCGGTCAGGGACCCGGCCATTCCTTCGCCGCCAGTTGGCGGAACACCGCCTGGATGTCGGACACGGGCCGCGGCCGCCCGTTCGCAAATGCCGTCTCGCCGGCGCGGCCGATCAGAAACAGACCCGCCAGCGGCACTCCGCGGTCCTCGTCGAAGCGGCCCCACAGCCGATGCGCGGGCAGCGGCGTCGGATCCTGCAGGATGATGTCGGTCAGCACTGGAAACGGAAACGGCGAGCCGCGCCGCGATTGCGCCGAGCGCACTTCCGAGGACAGCGCGGGCGTCACCACCAGCGCCTGAATCCCGGTCGCGGCCAGAGCCGGCTGAATGTCCGCCAGCGTGGCCAGCGAGGCGGATCGCTCGAGGTTCCGGCCCTCCCCGGGAAACAACAGCACGAGCCGCGTCCGGCCCAGGTAGGCGTCGAGCTTCGTCGCGCGGCCGGTCTGATCGTTCAGCGTGAACTTCAACGCCTCGACCGTGCGGACGTCCGCCGGCAGCTCGATCGGCGGACGCTGGCGATGCGTCTTCTGCCATTCGATTCGCCACAGGCTGACGCCCGCGATGAGGGCCGCGGCGATCGGCAGCACCAGAATTCGGCCTTTCATCGGCGTCATTCATTCCAGCAGCCCCGGCTTCCGCGTTGGAAACCGGGGCTGCGGCGAAACTCGTTCAGCGTCCATCGGCGACCGTCAGTCGCGATCCAGGATCGACATCAACTGCAGCACGTACCAGAACAGCGTCGCCAGCGACGCAAACAGCGCCAGCGAAGCCGCCACGTGCTGATCGGTCCGGAAGTGATGCAGCACGCCCGAGGTCTCGTACAGGATGTAGCCGGACATCAGCACGATCATCCCGCAGACGAACAGCAGGCCCAGCGAAAAGCCGGCGAAGAACGACACGACCATCAGGCCCAGCGCCGCCAGCGAACCCAGCCACAGGATGTTCCGCAGGAAGCTGAAGTCGGTCCGCGTCAGCATCACGATCGCCGTCAGGCCGCCGAAGATGAGCAGCGTCACCGTTCCGGCCTGCAGGATCAGGTCCGGACCGTTCATCCGCATCGAGATGATCGTCAGCAGCGGCGCGAAGATCGCCGCTTCCAGCAGGGCATACAGCCCCAGCCCGGCGTACTGCACGGCCGGACCGGCCTCGCTCTGCGCCATCCGCTGGGCGACCCATGTGCCGCCCAGGAACGCGATCAGGATCAGCCACCACTGGCCGGCCGCGATCAGGTTCAGCATCGGGCCGACAAGCACGCCCGTTTTCACGATCACCGCGGACGCCGCGACGAACAGCAACACCGCGCCCAGCAGGTGCGCGTACACGCGGCGGATGAAGGCCACCCGTTCATCGAGCACCGCATCGACGACAAATCCGTCCTGATCCGCACGGTCGGCGAGATACGACATGACAGCCCCTTTGTGTTTCGAGATCGCGCCGCTGCCCGGATCGCATGTGCCCGGGCGGCGCGCTCACGCATTCTGACACCAACCCGGCGGGCGGATCAACGCAAATTCGGGCTTGGGCACGCACGAATTCCGGCGCGTGCGGCCACGCTTCCCCGGCCGCCAGCTCCACCGTAGGCTGGTCCCGTCCCATCCGGCGCAGCGGTCGCCGCACCCGTTCCCCTCTCTCCGGTTGATCCGTCCGATGCCCCTGCTCGGCGCCCACATGTCCATCGCCGGCGGCTACTACAAGGCCGTCGACGCCGCCGCCAGCTTCGGCATGGACACCTGCCAGCTGTTCACCAAGAACAACAACCAGTGGCGCGGCAAACCGCTGTCCGACGACGACGTCCGACTGTTCCGCGAAGCCCTCGACCGCACCGGCATCCAGCGGCCCTGCGGTCACAACAGCTATCTGATCAACGTCGCCAGCCCGGACGACGTCCTCTGGCAGCGTTCGCTCGACGCCCTCGTCGAGGAACTCCAGCGGGCCGAACGGCTGGGCCTTGCGGGCCTCGTCATGCACCCCGGCAGTTTCGTCGCCTCAACGCCGGAAGCCGGGCTGGAGCGGATCGCCCGGGCCCTCGACGACGTCCACCGCGCCACTAAAGGCTTCCAATGCCAGTTGTGGCTGGAGCTGACCGCCGGGCAGGGCTCGTGCCTGGGCTGCCGGTTCGAGGAGATCGCCTGGCTGCTGGAGCATGTCCGCCAGTCGGACCGGCTGGGAGTCTGCGTGGACACCTGCCACATTTTCGCGGCCGGCTACCCGCTGGCGACAGAGGCGGACTGCCGACGGACGCTCGCGGAACTGGACCGCGTGATTGGCCTCGACCGCGTCCGCGCGTTTCACCTGAACGACAGCAAGAAGGGCTTGGGCAGCCGGGTCGATCGGCACGAGCACATCGGCGAGGGATGCATCGGCCTGGACGCCTTCCGGTTTCTGCTGAATGACAAGCGGCTCCGCGAAATGCCGATGTACCTCGAAACCAAGAAGGAGACGCGGGGGGGCGAAGAGATGGATGCCGTCAACATGCGGACGCTGCGCAGCCTGACCGCCGCGCCGCCTGCGAAGGCTCAGGCGAAACGCGCCGCGCCGCGGACCTCTCGCACGGCCCGGCGATGAACGGCCATCGTCCCGTCGGGCGCGTCCTGCTGGCCGCCGCGCTCCTGGCGGTGCTGGCCCGCGGCGTCGCCTGCTGGCGATTCTCCGGCAACCTGAATGACGATCGCGACGCCTACCTCGGCATCGCCCAGGGCGTCCGGGAAGGCCGCGGGTTCAGCATCCCCGGAACGGACGTCCCCACCGCCTACCGTCCGCCGCTGTATCCGCTGCTCCTCGCCCCGATCTCCGGGCCGGACGCGATCGTCGCCCGGGCGGCGCTGCACGCGATTCTCGGCGGCCTGACGGCGGCGGCGACCGTATGGCTGGCGGCGATTGCGGGCTGCTCGACAGCGCGACAGTTGGCAGCAGGCGTGATCGTGGCGGTCGATCCGCTGCTGGTTTATTACTCGACGTTGCCGATGACGGAGACGCTGGCGGCGGCGCTCAGCGCGGGTCTTTTGGCCTGTGCGGCGGCGGCCTGCCGTTCGTCGAACCCACGCGCACAGGTCGGGCTGGGATGCGCGGCGGGGGGGCTGTTCGGGCTGTGCGTCCTCTGCCGGCCGACGTACTGGGCGTTCGCGCTGTGGGCGAATGCGTTCGGCCTGTGGCAGTGGGTGCGGGATCGCCGCCAACGCGGTTCCGAGTCCCCGGCGTCGTCCGAACCGGCGCATCGGAACCGGGGAGTCGACTGGCTGCTGGCCGGACTGATGTTTGCTGTGATCGTCGTGCCCTGGCCGCTGCGAAACTGGCGGGTTTTCGGGCGTCCGATCGTGACGACGACGCACGGGGGCTACACGCTGCTGCTGGGCAACAATCCGGCCTACTATCGGGAGGTCGTCGCGCAGCCGCTGGGGACAATTTGGGATGGCTCGCACGGCCCGGGGCTTGAAGCCTGGCAGGCGGACATCGAGCGGGACATGACAGCTGCAGGCGTCAAGGGGGACATTGCCCGGGACCGCTGGATGCGCCAACAGGCGCTCCGGACGATTCGGAAACAGCCGGAGCGGTTTGCCCAGGCCTGCATGCGACGGTGCCTGGCGTTCTGGAGCATCAGCCCCGGCGGCGGCAGCGCGATCGACGCGGGCGCCCTGCGACACGTCATCAGCGTCTTCTATGTAGGATTGTGGGGGGCTGTCATCCTGGGGTTGGCGGCGGCCCTTCGACGCGGAGGATGTGCGGTGGAGGTGTCGCTGCTGCTGACAGCGGCGTTTGTGAGCGTGCACCTGTTCTACTGGACGGATGCGCGGATGCGGGCGCCGGTGATGCCGGCGGCGGCGCTGCTGGCGTCGCTGGCGGGCAGCGGGGTGCGGCGTGGTCCAGGCGGGGCCATGGCGACGTGATCGAGGGGGCGAGAACTGACGGATTGATGATTGACGACGAGACTGTCCGCCGCACGCGGCAGCACGCTGCCGTTTACATGGGCGCAGCCGTGCTCTTCTTGGTGTTCGCCATTGTGTCTCTTGTGCGACAGGATGCGGTTGAATTCCTTTTGACTTTGGCCTGTGGGGCCGGGTGTGGCTATGCCGCGGTTCGGACGAAGCGCAAGGCGGTGCAGCAACAGGAGACGCTCAGGAGTTTGGAAGCAGCAGGCCACTCAGGCAAATTACAATCGCGACGACAACTACGCGACGCATCAGCACGCCCGGGTCAAACGCTGGCTGGAGCGGCATCCGCGGTTTCACGTGCACTTCACGCCGACCAGCAGTTCGTGGCTGAACCTGGTCGAGCACTGGTTCCGCGAGCTGACGGAAAAGTGCATTCGCTGCGGCTCCAGAAGCGTCCCGTGCTGAGCTTCCTCGCCCAGGTCCTGACCGCTCACCGCACCGGACAACCCAAGCCCCAACTCGCCCCTCAGAGGTGATCGGTTACCGCACCGGGGCCGTAGGCGCGCCCCTGGCGACCTTTGCAGTATTCGACTTGCAGTTTGCAATGACGGCCATCGCAAGGCCGAGGGGATCAACCCCTCGGCTTGGGATTGATGTGCGCTGCGGCGAATCCCATCGCGGCGCTCATGGTCGTGCCGCGAATGCCGGTGGGTCATCGCCGGCTCGCCAAAGGACTTGCCCGCTCGACGCCACCAACGGCCACGGCGGCCCGCGGCGTCACTGACCGGTCACGGCCTCCTGAACCTCAGGCGTCGGCGGCGGAGGCGGCTGCGTGCTCTCGACCGGAGCCGCGGCTTCGGTTGCCGACGGCGCGGCGTCGGACTCTTCGGCGGAAGCCCCGTCGGTTGTCTCGGACGCCGGCGGCTCGCTGGCGGGTTCCACCGCGGTCCCCGTCGCGGCCATGTATCGCGCCAACGCAACTTCGAGCGGCCCGTTGCCGGGCGCCAGCGCCACAGCCTTCCGCTGCAGCTCCAGCGCCTCGTGCGCCTCGCCGCGCTCGAAGTGCACGAGGGCCAGCGTGTCCAAGATGCTCGCATCCTTCTCGTTTGTCAGCTCCGCAGCCCGAGCCGCCGCGCGGTGCGCCAGATCCAGAGAGCCCCCCAGCTTCTTTGTCGCGATGCCCCACGAAATCTGATTCAGCAATTGCGCCTGGTC
This sequence comes from Planctomyces sp., assembly GCA_019636235.1. Classification (GTDB taxonomy): domain Bacteria; phylum Planctomycetota; class Planctomycetia; order Planctomycetales; family Planctomycetaceae; genus Caulifigura. The sequence goes on along the minus strand of JAHBXW010000005.1, from coordinate 289,947 downwards.
CCAACCCGATTCCACAATCGCGTTCGCCAGCGACTCCGACTGATTGCCCAGGCCGGCCTTTTCAACGATCGCCAGCTTCTGAAGCTTCAGCGCCGCCTGGCTGGGATATTTTTCGATCAGCTCGTCGAGGGCCTCCACGACCGGGCTCCAATTTCCTTCTGACTCGGCCTTCAACTGCTTCAGGCGCAATGTCCGCAGAGCGACCTGCATCTGCTGCTGGTCGAGGAATTCCTGCCGTGCGGCGATGCGATCCCAGGAGCCGTCCACGACTTTGGCCAAGGGAGCATCCATGGCCATGGGATGGCCAATCCATTCGATGTAGCCGTCCCGCCCGACGACGAAGGCGGTCGGGATGCCATTCTGTCCGGCCGCCCGCATGTAGGACTCATTCATTTTCGACGAGTCGTCGAGCGCCAACCGGTACGTGATGACCTCCGACCAGGGCTTTCCGGACGCGTGCTCCTTCTTGAGGAACGCTTCGACGACGGCGGGTTCCTCGCGGGTCACGCCGATGACGCGCAGGTCATCGCCGTAGTGCTGCTGCAATTCGGCGATGTGCGGCATGCTCATGAGGCAGGGGCCGCACCAGGTCGCCCAGAATTCAACGATGTGGACCTTGCCCGGTTCGAAGCTGTGAACGGGCTCTCCCTGGAAGTAGGAGGCGATCGCCAGCGGCGGGGCAGGGCTGCCGATTTCGAGTTTCGCAGGGGCGGCCGATTCAATCGGCTGCGAATCGGAGGGGGCGTTGGGGACGGTGCTGGCGGCGTCCGCGGGCGTGCCGCTTTCGGCGGCGCCGACGCCATGGCCGGAGGGGCGGGCGGAGCGAATCGCCGTCGCGGGCGTCGAAGCACGGCGGGCATCCGTCTCAGAATTGGCGGCCGCGCCTGAATCGGCCGCGGGGGACGTCTGCGTCGTCGACGCCTCGGCGTTCGTGGCCGTGGCGGTGGATTCGGGGGGGGCGGCGGGCTTCGCGCACCCGGCGGCCATCAAAAGGGCCGAAGATACAGCAAGGACGTGGCGACGCATGGCATTCGCTCCTCGGGACATCGGCGGCGACCCTGCTCACCGCGAGAGGGCTTTAGGCCGCGCCGCAACGGGAACTATAGCCATTGCGTCGCGCCAATGCTCGCCGGGGCAAACCCTGCCGGCACGGAGGCGAACCGCTCCGGCTGGTCGGAGTCGTGTCAGGCGTCCGCGGCGGCGGGGCCGTCGAACTGGAACCGGCGGCACTGGCGGAAGAACTCCAGCGGGTTCTCATAGACGATCTTGCGGATCTTCGCCTGGCTGTGGCCGCGTTTCCGCATCTCCTGGATGAAGTCCGGGACGGCCAGCGGGTTCGACGGGCCCCAGTCCCCGGCGGAGTTGACCATGATCCGTTCGTCCCCCCACATCTCGATGATGTCGGCGGCCCGGGCGGGGGTGCACTTGGTCGTCGGGTACAGCGTCATGCCGCACCAGAAGCCCCCCTCTTTCGCCAGTCCGACCGTGTGCTCCTCGACGTGGTCGATGCACACCCGGCCGGGGTCGATCTCGGAATGCTCGTGGAGCATGTCGATGATCATCCGCGTCCCCTTGTACTTGTCCTGCAGGTGCGGGGTGTGGATCAGGATCAGTTCCTCGAGTTTGGAGGCCAGCTCGAGATGCTCGGAAAACGTGATGGCCTCGTTCTTCGTGTTCTTGTTGAGGCCGATTTCACCGATGCCCAGCACGCCGGTGCGGTCGATGTACTCCGGAATCATCCGGATGACTTCCCGGGACAGCTCGACGTTCTCCGCCTCCTTGGCGTTGATGCACAGCCAGGTGAAGTGGGTCAGGCCCGACCAGCCGGCGCGCTGCGGCTCGAACTCGGTGAGCTGGCGGAAGTAGTCTCGGAAGCCGTCGACGGAGCCGCGATCGAAGCCGGCCCAGAAGGCGGGCTCGCTGACGGCGACGCAGCCCATGCGGGCCATGCGCTCGTAGTCGTCCGTGGTGCGGGAGACCATGTGGACGTGCGGGTCGATGAACTGCATGTGGCGCATCTCTTTGTTTGGTGGGGCCGTATGGCTTGGCTGCCGCGAATTCTGTCGCCAGGCCGATCCTCAACTCCCACAGCTCGGTGATGGGGGCGGGATTGCTTCCGGTTCCACGCACGATTGTCATCGCTCCGCCCGGATTTGTCATTCCCGCCGCTCCGTCGGCGGAGTGCGGCCGAGCCCGGCGGCGTGAAGCCAACTTCAGTCGCCCCCAGCACTTGGGACCGGTGTTCTGGGCCAAACGGCGACAACTGCCGAACCTTGAAAAAACGGCGAATCCCGCAAGCCGGGAATCCAGAACAACCTGCGTTCGACGTCCTCGATTGGCATGCGATTCGCCTCGAGATTCCCCTTGCTGATGGGACGCTCGATGAGGTAGTGCGGAATTGTCGGGCCTGGGAGTTCTGCGAGGCCGCGTCTGACGCGGTTCGCGAAACGGTGAAAGCGTTGAGAGGAGAGTGCGTCATGTCGGTCGCCGGGCGATCCCTTCGGAATTCGTGGCTGCATCTGGTTCTGGTCCCGGGCTGTCTGGTCGGGATCTTCGCGGCGGCGGCCTGCGGCCAGTCCCTGGAGTTCGAGCCCGGGCTGACCACGAGTGGCTCGGCGGGCGCCCCGATCTTGCTGGCGCAGAACGGCGCGTCGACATCCGTCCAGAACGCCATCACCGGCAACGGCATGACGGACGCCGAGCGGATTTCTCGCCTGCAGCGGGCGATCGAAGCGGACCGCGCAGCGCTCGACGCCATCCAGGCGCAGTTGACGAACCCCGAATCCGAGTACAACCGCGCTGAGGCGGAATTCAAAAGCCTCGACGCCCGCGTCGACGCCCAGAGGCGGATGATTCAGCAGTTGATCGACGATGGCCAACCGGAATCGGCCGACGGCCAGCAGACGGAACTGGACCGGCTTCAGGGGCAGCGAACGGCCGCCAAAGAGCGGTTCGATCTCGCCATTCAGGCCCGGAAGACCGTCCTCGAGAAGCAGACCACGCTGCGGCAGCAGCTGCAGCAGGAAATGGACGTTCTCGGTCGGCTGACGGGCACTGCGGAACCCGCGACGACGCCCGCGGCCGCGTCCCCGGGCGAGGCGCCGCCCGCGCCAGCGGAAGCGCCCGTCGCCAGCCCGGCGAACGGCGCCGCGGTCCCGGCCGCTCCGGCGGTCAGCGGCGAACCCGCGCCAGCCAACGGAAATGGCAACGGCAACGGAAATGGCAACGGCAACGGAAATGGCAACCGGCCTCTAAGCAAGGAACTTCAAAAGGCGACCGAGGATGCGGAGGCCAAGGAGGCGGCCGCTCAGTCCGCAGCGGAAGCCGTGCAGTCCATCTCCCAGCGGATGGAGGTGCTGCAGCGGGACATCACTCTGGAGCGGCAACTGCTGGAAAGCACGCGGCGGATGGCCGACATGGCCGAGCAGACGCGCGGCGGGCTGATGGAGGAATACACGGCCGTGGTGCTCCGGGATCCCGAGTCGCCGGAGGTGGCCGAGCTGCAGACGCGGATCGCCGAGGCGCGGCAGCGGTTCCGGGATGCCCGCGCGGAAACCCGCGATCATTCGGCGCGGCTCGACGAACTGCAGTCGCGGTTCAGCGCGCTGCAGGCCGAACAGATCGCGATTCTCCGCGACGCCGATCAGAAGCGGGTCGACGCCGATGCCGCCCGGGATCGCGTGGCCGAGCTGAGAAATCCGTTCACGACGCGGAACCTGCTGCAGTGGCTGATCGATTACGCGCCGCGGCTGCTGTTGATTCTGTGCGCGATGGTTGTGGCGATGTGGGTGTCGCGGATCGCGGAGCGGCGGATCGTCGAGGCCATGGTGCAGCGCGGGGGGGTCGCCAAGCGGCACGAACGGGAAAACCGGGCGCGGACGATCGTCAGCGTGTTTCAGAACGCGGCGAACGTGGCGATCGTGTCGGGCGGCATCCTGATGATTCTGGACACGGTCGGCGCGCCCATTACGGCCCTGATGGGAGGGGCCGCGGTGTTCGGCCTGGCCGTGGCCTTCGGCGCCCAGAGTCTGATCAAGGACTATTTCTACGGATTCATGATCCTGCTGGAGCAGCAGTACACGATCAACGACGTCGTGCGGATTGGCGGCATCTCGGGGCTGGTGGAGCGGATCACATTGCGGATGACGGTCGTCCGAGATGGAGAGGGGTGCGCGCACTTCATTCCGCACGGGACGATCACCACTACGACGAACATGACCTACGGCTGGTCGCGGGCCGTGTTCGACATTCAGGTGGCATACAAGGAGGACACGGACCGCGTCGTCGAGGTCATCAAGGAGATCGGCCGCGACATGCGCCGGGACGCCCTGTACGCGTCCGACATTCTGGAAGATCTGACGATGCAGGGCGTCGACGGTCTGGCGGATTCGGGCGTGACGATCAAGTTCTTCATCAAGACCGTGCCCCTCAGCCAGTGGACGATTCGCCGGGAGATGCTGCGCCGGATTAAGAAGGAATTCGACCGGAGGGGGATCGAGATTCCGTTCCCGCATCGCACGGTGTACTTCCGCAGCGAGACGGGGCAGGATCTGACGGAGCCGCTGAACCAGCCGCAGCCGCGGATCCGGTCTGCATGAGGGTGGATGAAGCCGGCTGCGCGTGGCGCGGAACGCGGCATTGAGGGCGCGTGCGGACGTGCGATCGGCGCGGTCCGCCGCTATCCTGCAGACAACGCGTCTGTTTCGAGCCTCGTTTCGGAAGTGCCATGCGCCGTTCCCGATGGATTCCGTCCGTCTGTTGTCTGTTGGGGACCGCGTTCGCGGCCGGCCGAATGTGCGCCGATGTGATCGTCACGGCCGATGGCGAATCGATCTCCGGGCATGAAGCCACCGTGGCGGGCGGCGTGTTTCAGGTCCCGGGCGATGCGGAAGGCGCCGTCCGGTCCTGGAATCTGGCCGACCTGCAGCGGGTCAGCTTCGGCGCCTCGCGGCCGACCGGAGAACTCAAGACGCGCTTCGTCCGCATCGAACTCCCGGGCGACAACAAGATGCTGCACATGGCCGAAGTGCAGGTCTTTGTCGGCGAGGAGAACATCGCGCAGCAGGGCACGGCCTCGCAGAGCAGCGTGTGGGACGGCGAGACCGGAGAATGGGGCGCTCAGCGGGCGATCGACGGCAACACTGACGGCAACGCCCGCACGTCGGGGACCACCCACACTCAGATGGAGTCCAACCCCTGGTGGGAATTGGACCTGGGCCGCAGCGTGACGATCGCCAAAGTCGTCGTGTGGAACCGCACGGACGATAACGTCAGCAATCGGCTGGCGGGCTTCAGGCTGGTGCTGCTCGACGAAGCCCGGCAGCCGCTGTGGACGAAGGCGTTCGCCGAGGCTCCGACCCCCAGCATCGAGGTCGCGCCTCCTGCGCGGGGGGATGCGTTCGCGGAAGGCGATATCGCGGCCTTCGATGAGATCGCGGGACGCAGCGCCGCTGGCTCGGTTCTGAACACGCTCGCCAACTGGCTCAGCGGCAAGCCGTCGGCGACGCCCGCCCCGGCGGTCACGACTGTCGCCCAGCCGCAATCGCAGCCTGCCGGTCCAGCGTTTCCGGACGGCGCCCGGCGATTCCTTCTGGCGGACGGCGGACAGTTGACGGGCACGCTCTCCGGCTGGACGGCCGCGGGCATCGTCATCGACTTTTCGGGGGGCGGTCAGAACCACCGCGTGACCGTGCCGGCCGACCAGGTGCGGGAGATGCTGAGCAAAGAGGCGGCGACGGGCGCCGCCTCAATCGACCGCTCGCAGGCGTCCGGCGAGCTGGACACCGTGTTCGCCAAAGTCGGCGACGGCGGCGCGCTGCAGACTGTCAGCGGGACGATCCAGGGCATCGACGGCGAGGCGCTTCAGTTCGAGTTCGAGGGGCGCGTGCGGCGGATCAATCTGAACCGCATCGCGGCCATCTTGCGGCGGCCCTCGGACGTTCGACGGGACACGGTGTATTCGGTGATCGAGTTCCGCGGCGGACAGACGCTGCCGGGAACCATCGAGTCGATTCAGGAGGGGAAGGCGCGAATCGTCACCACCTGGAATGAAACGCTGGAAGCGCCGCGCGCGACGCTGAAATCGCTGGTCGTCCGCAACGGACGCGTGGCCAGCCTGGCCGACCTGACTCCCGCCTCCGCGGAGCACGTTCCCTACCTGGACCGCCGGCTGCCGCACACAGTGAATCGGTCGTTGAACGGCGGGACGCTGCAGATCGGTTCGAAGACGTTCGACCGGGGGCTGTGCACGCACTCCCGGACCGTGCTGACGTACGACCTGGGGGGCGACTACGCGCAGTTTCGGTCGGCGGTCGGACTGCAGGCCGGGGATGGCGATGAAGGGCGGGTCGACGTGCGGGTGCTGGCGGACGGCGAAGTGTTGTGGTCGCAGTCGCTGGCGGGGGGCGGGGATGCCCGCGACCTGCTGCTGGACGTTCAGGGGCGGAAGGCGTTGACGCTGGAGGTCGACTTCGGCGAGGACCTGGACATCGGCGATCACGTGGTGTGGGGGGATCCGGTGCTGGTGCGTCCGGATGCCCGCTGAGGGGCCGGGCCTCTTGGGAAATCGCGATGAACGGCCGAGGGCGGATTGCGGCCCCCGTCGACGCGCGTTATGACGTGCGTGAGGCTGAGACGGGATGGCCGAACTCGTCTTGAGCGTCACGGGCAGGGGCGGCGTCGTTGGACCGCGCCCTTCGCCGCCGGGGCATGCGCTCCCGTCCTCGCCTGACTGGTTCGGCCGCTTTCACCGCCTGATATGGAATCCATCCGAATTGCGGCCGCCACACAGGGGCTGGCCCTGTCGCTGCACGATGCCATTGCCCTGGCCTCGGTCGCCGGCGCGGAGGGCGTGCAGCTCGACCTGCGTTCCGAGGTTTCGCCCGACGAGTTCGGAGAGTCCGCCTGTCGGCACCTGCTGCACCTGCTGGGGGAACGCGGAATGCGCGTCGCCTCGGCGACATTTCCGCTGCGTCGGGCTCTCCACGACGCCGTGCAGATCGATGGCCGCGTGGCGGCCGTCAAAGAGGGCATGCGGCTGGCGTCTCAGTTGAAAAGCCGCGTGCTGACGCTGCGGATCGGCCGCCTGCCGGCAAACGATGATCGCGCGGGGCGCGACCGCCTGCAGGACGCCCTCGAGGACCTGGCCCGACTGGGCAGCAAGATCGGCGTCGCGGTGGCCCTCACGACGGCGGGCGACGACCCCGATGCGCTGCTGGAGCTGCTCAAAGGCGTACAGGAAGGGCCGATCGGCGTCGATCTCGACCCGGCGAGCTGCATCGCGGCCGGTCAGGATCCCTCGCAGGTGCTGAACGTGCTGCACGCGGCGACGATCCACGTTCAGGCGCGGGACGCGGTGCGGGATGTGGAATCGGGCGGGCTGGAGGTGGCGCTGGGCCGCGGGGAGACCCGCTGGGACGAGCTGCTGGCCATGCTGGGCGATGCGCGGTTCGCGGGGTGGTTGACGGTGCGGCGCACGACGGGGCACGACCGCGGCGGCGATCTGGTCCGCGCGGTGGCCTACCTGCGGCAGACCGCACTGGGCTGACGAACGCCTGCCCGGCGGCATTCGAGCTCAATCGCTGACCGGCAGGCAGACCTTCGGACGCCGCAGGCAGTTCAGTGCGTCCAGCTCCGCCGATGCGCGGCGCAACTGACCCTCCGTCGTGCGGTGCGTCATGATGACCAGCGGCACGATGGGGGCCGCACCCGAGGGCACGTCGTCCGGTTCCGGGGCCTCGTGCTGAATGACCGAGGCGAGGCTGATGCTGTTCCGTCCCAGGATGTCGGTGATGTCCGCGATGACGTGCGGCCGATCCTCGACGTTGAACCGCAGGTAATACCGGCGGAACGCCTGTTCGGCCGGCTGGAGCGGCACGGGTGCGTGCGCGCCCCACACGTCGAGATGCGGGAATGTGAGCTGTGCCCGCCCCACGGCGACGTCGATCAGGTCGGACACGACGGCCGACGCCGTCGCCATCTGCCCGGCGCCCATGCCGGAAAACCAGGTCTGCCCGACGACGTCTCCCGTCAGGGCGATCATGTTGTTCGCCCCTTCAACCGTCGCCAGCGGCCGACCCTGGCGGATCAGCGTGGGCTGCGTGTGCATCTCCAGCCCCCCCTCCAGCAGCTTCGCCGTTGCCAGGAGTTTGACGGCATAACCGAGTTCATCGGCGTATTTGAGGTCCGCCAGTTCCAGCGTGTTGATGCCCTGGACCTGGAACTGCTCCGGCCGCGTCCGCGTCCCGAAGGCCAGCAACGTCAACAGCGTCAGCTTCTGGGCCGCGTCCGTGCCCTCGACGTCCATGGACGGATCGGCCTCGGCGTATCCCATCGCCTGCGCCTTTCGAACGGCGTCGTCGTATGCGGCGTCGTTGCGGAACATGTCCGTCAGAATGAAGTTGCTGGTGCCGTTGATGATGGCTTCGATCGCCGTGATCTGGTTGGCGGCCATCGACTGGCCCAGCACGTGAATGATGGGCACGCCGCCGGCGACGGCCGCTTCGAAGGCGATCGTCCGCCCCGCCTCGCGGGCCGCGGAGAACAGTTCCTCGCCATGTTCGCACAACAGCGCCTTGTTCGCGGTCACCACGTCCTTGCCGGCCTGGAGCGCTGACCGAACCAGCGTCCGCGCGGGTTCCAGACCGCCCATCAGCTCGAGCACGACATCCACTTCCGCAGCGTCCAGAACGTCCCGGGGATTGCCGGAGACCGGGACGCGCGAGAAGACCTCATCCCGGGCCTTGAGGGGGTCCCGGACGACGGCCCGCGTCAGCTCAATGCGACGCCCGCAGCGGCGGACGATGCGGTCCGGCTCCTCCAGCAGAATGCGGGCCACGCCGGATCCCACGGTTCCGGCCCCCAGCATGCCCACGCGCAAAGTTTCCATCGAGCCATTCTCAGATCAGTATTGGTATGTCGCCGCCGCATCCTAGCCGCGGCAGCGCCCGTCACCAACGCGCGATTCTCAGGCCCCGCCGGGACGGAGGCAGGCCCAGGCAGCCAACTTTGTGCTGCGGACGCGGGCCGGGGGCAAGTCGGCTCACTCCCAGTTGGCGTCGAGTTGCGACTGGCCATGCCCATCGCTGCGCTCTGGGACGTGCCATCCAACCGTCAGCGACCGAAGCCGCGCTCACGGCTTCGCGAGGCCCTTGAGCTTCTGGGCAGCCTGCTCCGCCGTCGCCGGGGCCGCCACAACGACACCCCGGTCGTCCACGACCCAGTACTGCGGAACGGTCGCCACGCCGTAGAACCGCGCCAGCGGGCTACGCCAGCCGCGCTGCTCGATGTTCGAAAAGAAGATTGTCCGCCACGGCAGGTCGATCTGCTCGAGCGCCGAATCGACAATCGATTCCTCGGCGTCGACGTTCACCCCCAGGATCGTCAGCGGCTTCTCGCCGAAGGCGTCGACGGCCTCCTGCAGCAGGGACACGTCCTCGCGGAAGCCCGCCGATCCGGCCGACCAGAAGGCGATCAGGACCGGCTGGCCCCGAAACTGGTCGATGGACAGAAACGCGCCGTCGATGGTCGGGCCGCCGAACTCCTCCAGCGTCTTTCCGACGAGGGCATAGCGGCGCAGCGAACCGGCCGCCTGTTCGGCGAAGGGCGTCGAACCAAAGTCGCGGGCTAGAATCGCGAAGCAGCGACCCGCCTCTTCAAACTGCCCGCCCGCCTCGCAGGCCCGGGCCGCCGACAATAGCGACAGCGCCGCCCGGCTGGCCTCCTGCGGAAACCGGCTGGCGAACAGACGCGCATGCCGCGCCGCCGCCTGGCCCCACTGCGGATCGGATCGACCCGATCGCTCGGCCAGTTTCTGCAGCATCTCGACAAGCTTGAGTTGCGATTCCACCGCCGCGAAGGACTTCGCATCCAGGCGATGCAGCGTCTCGGCCTCGTCCGACAGCAGCCGCGCCTGATCAGTGTCGCCGGAGAGAGCCAGCGTCGTCCGGGCGGCGGCGAGGTAGTGCACAGCGTTGTTGAACAGCGGTTGACGGGCTTCGTCGCCGCGCGTCTTCGCGCAGGCCTCCAGCGCGAAATCGATGACCAATTGTGCCCGCCGGGCCTGCTCCGCGGCGATCTGCGCGGGATTCAGCTGGACTTCGACGAATTCGTCAGGCTTGCCCGCGACAGGTTGTTGAATGCGGTCGAGCGGGGCGGTGTTCAGCCTCGCGATCTCGTGGATCAGCCACTCGGGCGTCCCTTTGGACGGCGTAGCGATCGCCGTTGGATTCAACGGGGCGTCATCGTCATCGTCGTCGGCGCCGTCCGAGGCGGCCACGTCGAGCGCGGCTGACTTCACTTCCGGATGGGCGATCGACACGGCCGGCGGAACGAACGGCTTGGCGGACGTTTCGCTGTTGGAAGAGACGCTGGATGAGCTTCCCGCGGCCTTCGCCGGGGTTTCCTGGGACGAGCAGGAACACAGGCAGCCCGCAATCCAGAGGCAACATAAGCCGCGAATGCCTGCGGCGGCGCGGTGTGGCACGGGATTCCCTCCCCCAAAGAACGACGATCCGTGTCCGAATGACGGCGTTTTAGCCCTGTCTTGCGAATCATGGCAAGAGGAATGGCCGCGGCAAGCCCGGTGGTCTGGACTCGGCGGACTCGGAACGACCGTCCGCCGTGCCACGCGCCCCCAATGGTTCTCCCGCGTGGCGCACATTAAGATTCGCCCGGCCGCCGCGCCGGAGGCGTCCCGAACGTCGCGTCGGCGGAGGGCATCTCGCCGCCCCCGCCGTCCGCCAAGCCTGTCACGAGGTCCCGCCCAAGATGGAAGTCGCGTCCGCACCGTCCACGAAGCCCTGGACCCGCAAACACCTCGTCGGGCTCCGGGGCGTCTCCGCTGAAGAGCTGCAAACAATCTTCCGCCGGGCCGCGGAATACAAGGAGCGGGCTCGCAATGGCGAGCCCAAATCGTCCGAACTCGCCGGCGTCGTCGTCGCCAACCTGTTCTTCGAGAACTCCACTCGCACCCGGACCAGCTTCAGCCTCGCCGCCCGCCGCCTCTCGGCCGACGTCGTCGACTTCTCCGCCAGCGGCAGCAGTCTCTCCAAGGGCGAAACCTTCATCGACACCGCCCTGACCATTCAGGCCATGGGCGCCGACCAGATGGTCGTCCGCCACAGTTCCTCCGGCGCGCCGCAGTTTCTCACGCGGCACCTGAACTGCAGCGTCCTCAACGCCGGCGACGGCACGCACGAACATCCCACACAGGGGCTGCTGGACGTGTTCACCATTCAGGAACGCCGGGGGAGTCTGCAGGGGGCGACGGTGGCGCTGGTCGGCGACATCCTCCACAGCCGCGTCGCGCGGTCGAACATCTGGGCGCTCAAGACGCTGGGCGCGCGAGTGATCGTCTGCGGACCGGCGACGCTGATCCCGCCGCATGTGACCGAACTGGGCGTGGAAGTTTCCCACAGCCTGGACGCAATCCTGGGCGAAGTCGACTGCCTGAACCTGCTGCGGGTGCAATTCGAGCGGCAGCGCGGCGCGTTTTTTCCGTCGATCGCCGAGTACGCGCACCTGTACGGCATGAACGGCTCGCGGCTGTTGAGCGCCCGCCGCGACGTGCTGATCCTGGCCCCGGGGCCGATCAACCGCGGCGTGGAGATCACTCCGGACGTCGCGGACGGTTCCCACTCCATGATTCTCGATCAGGTCAGCAACGGCCTGTACATCCGCATGGCCTGTTTGGCGTTGCTGCAGGAAGCCCGCCGGGGCAGCGTCTGAACCTCGAAACAGTTCTCACCCAGCGATCCATGGCCTGGCGCCCGCCCTACGATGACGACTGGATGGCCGACGCCGACTATGGCGACGACCTCGAGGAGAATCTCGACGACGAGGACGAACTGGAGGACGACGAAGACGAGGAGAACGCGACGGTCGAGTGTCCGAAATGCGGAGCCGACATGTATGAGGATGCGGTTCGTTGCCCATTGTGCGGCGAGTATTTTGTCCGCCGACACACGATCTGGCAGGATAAGCCGTTGTGGTGGAAGCTGGTCGGGCTGCTGGGCATCATCGCGGTGCTGTGGAGCCTCTCGCTGGCGATGCGTTGACGGGTCCCGTTGGGCATGAGGGGGCGTGGGCATGGGCGCGGCGAAGCGAAGCCGGGAGCGGTCTGCGGACGAGGGTCTGCCGGTGATGCTGGTGTCTGCGGGCGTGGCCGCGGTGCTGGCGTTGCTGCTGTGGGGCGTGGCGTGCGCGATGTACGACAATGCCCAGGGTTACCGCTGGGTGATGGAGGCGTCCGAGGGAACGGAGTCGGTTCGCCTGCGCCGCTCGTCGGGCATCGCCATGCTGGTGAGCGGCGTGATCGTATTCGTGAAGAACTCGGTGATGTACGTGCCGGAACTGTTTTCCGTGATCGGCTTCGTGTTTCGCGAGCGGTTCTGGTTTGTGATCGTCTCGGCGATTCTGTTGGGCGGCGTGGCGCTGGCCGGATGGCAACTGCAGCGCATGGAGACGGCGATGCGGTCTGGGAATCCGTTTTCCAGGAGCGGCCGGACTTCGAGGCGCGGGTGATAGGCGGCGAACTGCGCCGCGGTGAAACATTGGGCAAGGCTGCAGCGGGGCGACCATGGGCAAGATCAAACGGGCGCGGGAGAGCTTTCCGCAGGATGATGAGCCGGCCGGCATGCCGATCGGACTGGTGATCCTCGCCAGTGCGGCGGTCATCGCGTTTGTCCTCTGGGGCGTGGCGTGCGCGATGTACGCCAGCGCCGAGGGCGTGCAGTACGGGACGGCCCGGCGATCGGCCGCCGCGATCGGCCGCGGGGGCATCATCGTCTTCGTGAAGAATGCGATCGTATTCCTGCCGGAGCTGCCGCAGGTGGTCGGCTACATCGTCCGCGAACGGTTCTGGTTCGTGATCGTGTCCGGCGCCGTGCTGACGGGGACGGCGCTCTTCGGCTGGCAGTTAAAGCGCATGGACCAGTCGATGCGGTCCGGGAACCCGTTCACGAAGAAAGTCCGCCGGAAGTCGAAACGCTGACGGCCGCGATCACTCCCACTCGATCGTGCTGGGCGGCTTGGAGCTGACGTCGTACACGCAGCGGTTCACGCCGCGGACCGAGTTGATCACCCGCGTCGAAATCCGCTGCAGCAGATCGTAGGGCAGCCGGGACCAGTCCGCCGTCATGAAATTGTCGGTGTTGACGGCCCGCAGCGCCACCACGTCCTCGTAGGTTCGCGAATCTCCCATCACGCCGACCGTCTGCAGCGGCAGCAGCACGGCGAACGCCTGCTGAACCTCGCGGTACAGCCCCGCGTTTTCCAGCTCTTCAATGAAGATCGCATCGACGGCCCGCAGCGTCGCCAACCGCGTTTCCGTCACCGCGCCCAGGCAGCGCACCGCCAGCCCCGGACCCGGGAACGGATGCCGCCAGATCAGCTTCTCCGGCAATCCCAGCTCCAGCCCCATCCGGCGGACCTCGTCCTTGAACAGGTCCCGCAGCGGCTCGATGAGTTCGAAGCCCAGCTCTTCCGGCAGTCCGCCCACATTGTGGTGCGATTTGATCGTCGCGGCCGGGCCGTCCGGATTGGCGCCCGACTCGATGACGTCCGGATACAGCGTTCCCTGCGCGAGAAAATGAGCATCTTTGATCGATCGCGCCTCGTCGCGGAACACCTCGATGAACACGCGGCCAATGATCTTCCGCTTCTGCTGCGGGTCACTGACGCCGGCCAGCTCGGCCAAAAACCGCTCCCGGGCGTCGACGACGTGCAGGTCGGTCTGAAAGTGTCCGCTGAACTCCGCGCGGACCTGCTCCTTTTCCCCGGATCGCAGCAGGCCGTTGTCGACGAAAATGCAGGACAACTGCGCGCCGATCGCCCGGAACAACAGCGCCGCGGTGACGCTGGAATCGACGCCGCCGGACAGTCCGCAGATGACGCGGCTGTCGCCGACGCGCTCGCGGATCGTGTGCACCTGCTGGTCGATGAACGACGACATCCGCCACGCGCCGCGGCAGCCGCAGATGTTCTTCACGAAGTTGGCCAGCAGTTGCTCGCCGTGCTGCGTGTGAGTGACTTCCGGATGGAACTGCAGGCCGTAGATGGGCTTGGCGAGGTGGCGCACGGCGGCGTTGGGGCAGTTGGAGGTCGTCGCCAGGACCTGAAAGTGGGCCGACAGGTTCTGGACGTGGTCGCCGTGGCTCATCCAGGCGGTCCACTCGTTCGGGAGCCCCTCGAGCAGCGGATCGGCGGCGACGCGCCGGCAGGGGGTGAAGCCAAACTCCCGGGACGGCGACGGCAGGACCTCGCAGCCCTCGGCCCGGCAGGCGGCCTGCATGCCGTAGCAGATGCCGAGGATCGGCAGGCCCAGGTCGAAGATGCCCGGATCGGGCAGCGGCGCTCCGGGGGCATACACGCTCGCGGGGCCGCCGGACAGGATCAGCCCGCGGGGGTTGAGTTCGCGGATGCGGTCGACCGACAGGTCATGCCGGACGAGCTGGCAAAAGACGTTCTGGTCGCGGACGCGTCGGGCGATGAGCTGGGCGGTCTGTGAGCCGAAGTCGAGGACCAGAATCCGTTCCTCGTGCGGTTCCGCCAGCGGGGACTCCGAACGGTTTTGAGACGCCGACCTCTTCGCCATGTGCACTGTCGCCTGCCGCAACCAGCCCTGGGGAGAATCCCGCACTGTAGGCGGCGACGGGGGAAATTCAATCGTGGCGCGACGGAAACGGTGCTGCGACGCCCCAGTCTCGGGGGCCGCCCCAGCCGCACGGTTTGGGGCCGGAACGCCCAGGAACCGGCGGCAATTGTGCGCTTTCGATGCGACTGGCGTCCCCCTCGCTGTCGGCCGCGAACCTGCTGACGTACAGTGACGGACTGCTGCAATCTGCTGCAAAGTCGTCCTGCGCGTCGTGTGGTGAAGCATGTCGGTCCCGAAAGTGGTCATCGTCGGACGCCCCAATGTGGGCAAGAGCAGCTTGCTGAACTGGCAGGCGGGCAAGCTCGTGTCCGTCGTTGATCCCACGGCTGGCGTCACGCGCGACCGCGTCTCCTACCTGATGCACTCCGGCGACCGGTACTTCGAGCTCATCGACACCGGCGGCATGGGCATCGAGGATCCGGATGACCTGACGGCCGATGTGGAACGTCAGATCGACATCGGCCTGGCCGAGGCGGCGCTGATCATGTTCGTCGTCGACGGCAACGATGGCGTCACGCCGCTGGACCGGCTCGTCGCCGAGCGGCTGCGAAAGTTCGACGTCCCCAAGCTGCTGGTCGTCAACAAGTGCGATTCCACCAAGACGGATGCGGAGGTGCACCAGTTCGTGGGTCTGGCGCCGGATGCGCCGCTGGTGCAGACCAGCGTCAAGGCGAACCGGAACCGCAAGGACCTGCTGCACGAGATCGTTGAGAATCTGCCCGCGGCGGACGAAGAGGAGGGGCGCGAAGGGGAAGGGCTGGCGGCCGAACCGGAGATGCGGCTGGCGATTGTCGGCCGGCGGAACGTCGGCAAGAGCACGTTCATCAACGCGCTGGCGCAGACCGAGCGGATGATCGTCAGCGAAGTTCCGGGCACGACGCGGGACATGGTCGACGTCCGGTTCGAGCTCGACGAGAAGTCGTTTGTCGCCATCGACACCCCCGGAGTCCGCAAGCGCAAAAGTCTGGCGAACGACATCGAGTACTACGGGCTGGTCCGCGCCCAGAAAAGCATCCGCCGCGCGGACGTCGTGCTGATGTTCTTCGACGCCACCGAGACGGTGTCGCGGGTGGACCTGCGGCTGGTCGACGACATTGTCGAGCAGGCCAAGCCGTGCATCTTTGTCGTCAACAAGTGGGACCTGGCGCTCGACGCTGAAATGACGTCCGAGAAATGGGGCGAGTATCTCGCCCGGACGTTCAGCATGCTGAAGTTCGTGCCGGTCGCCTGCATCACGGCGAAGGACAGCCGAAACATCAAGCAGTTGATCAACCTGGCGCAGACAGTGTTCAAGCAGTCGCGCCGGCGGGTGCCCACGCCGCGGTTGAACAAGGTCCTGCAGCGGGCCGTCGAGGCGAACCCCCCCACGTCCCGCAAGGGCAAGCGGCTGAAGCTGTTCTTCGCCACGCAGATCGCCACGCAGCCGCCGACGATCATCGTCAAGGCGAACGATCCGGCCCTGCTGGAGGACGGCTGGAAACGCTACCTGCTGAACTTCCTGCATGAACATCTGCCGTTTCGCGAGGTTCCGATCCGACTGTACTTCCGCGGGCGAAGCGACCGGGACGAAGACGGCGACGAGTCGCCCAAGCCTCGCAAGCGCCCCACCCGCGCGAAGAAGCGCTCCTGACCGGCCGACCGCCGCGGCCGCGCATCCAGTTCGCCGACGATCGCCCACTTCCCACTGAGGACCCAGCCGCCATGAGCCTGCCGCAGCCCTCCGCATCATCGCTCAGCCGTCGGGAGTTTCTGGGCCGGGCCTCCGCGGCCCTGGCCGTCGCTACCGTCGCGGGGGGAACGGCCAGAGCCCAGTCGGACGTGGAAGCGGGTTTCGTCGATGCACATTCGCACATCTGGACGACGGATCTCGAGCGTTACCCGCTCGCCGGCGGGCAGCCCGTCAGTGTGCTCGCGCCCCGGAGCTTCACCGCGGAAGAACTGTTGGCGATTGTCCGCCCGCTGGGCGTGTCGCGGGTCGTCCTGATTCAGCACAAGCCGTACCACGGGCTCGACAACCGTTGCCTGGCGGATGCGATGGCCGAGCATCCCGGCGTGTTCGGGGGCGTGGCCTGCATCGAGGCCGGCGCGCCGCGTCCCGACGTGGAAATGCTGCGGCTGAAGACGCTGGGGTTCCGAGGCTTTCGAATTACGCCGGGGGAAGGGGGCACGTCCCGCTGGTCCGCGAGCGAGGGCATGCGGTTGATGTGGGGGACGGCGGCTGCGCAGGGGCTGGCCATCTGTCCGTTGATCGATGCGGCCTATCTGGAACAGGTGGACGAGATGTGCCGACGGTTTCCCGAGACGCGGGTCGTGATCGACCATTTCGCGCGCATCGGAGGGACGGGCGAGTTTCCGGAGGCCGACCTGGCGGCCCTCACGGGCCTGGCGAAGCATCCGCGCGTGCACGTGAAAGTGTCGGCCTATTACTACCTGGGGCGGAAGCGGCCCCCCTACGATGATCTCGCCCCCATGATCCGCCGCATGTACGACGCCTACGGCCCGCAGCGGCTGATGTGGGGCAGCGACTCCCCGTATCAGCTCGGCGGCGAGAACACCTACGCCGCGTCGCTGAAGCTGATCCAGGAGGGACTCGACTTTCTGTCCGCCGAGGACCGGGACTGGCTGCTGCGCAAGTCGGCGACGGGTGTGTTCTTCAGCGGGTGACGGGCGAGATTCGGCAAAGTCTGCGGAAAGTTCCGGAATTTGGGCGGATCGGACGGATTGTCTCTCGCCGGTCTGAAAGCGACCGCCTAGACTCGACTGCACAGGCAGGTTCCCTCTGGAACGTCCTGCCGATTTGCTCCAAGTGCTGGTGTTGGCTCGCTCGCCGAGGCCGTTTGCCCGAATCATTGCGGCGCGACCTGGCGGACACGGCTGTGTCTTCTGAGTTCAGTTTGCCTGCGGAAATTGCGGACGCCCTGCGGCGGCCCTGATCGTCATCGCACGCATCTCAGGACTTCAGACCGCCCGATGCCGGAATGAAGGAATCACTGTTTGAAAATTCGCAGCGCCGCGATTGAGTGGTGCCTGGCCAGGATGGCCGTCATTGCGTTGCGTGCACTGTTTCTGACGGTGCGCACGCGCTGGGAGCTGTCCGATCCGGAGGCGAGCCCCTATCGGCAGCCAGGGGCGGACACGTACCTGTACTGCGTGTGGCATGATTCCCTGATCATGCCGCTGTTTGTCGGGCGTCAACCGCGGACCAAGGCGCTCGTCGGTCTGCATCGGGACGGGACGTTTCTCGTTTCGGCGCTGGGGGCGCTGGGGCTGCCCACGGTGCGCGGGTCCAGTTCCCGCGGGGGCGCGCAGGCCGTTCGCCAGCTGCTGAACGAGACGGAAGGCTATCACATTGTGATGACGCCCGACGGACCGCGAGGCCCCCGGCGGACGATGAAGCAGGGGCTGGCATACATTGCCTCGCGCACCGGCAAGCCCGTCGTTCCGACGGCGTTCCTCTGCAGCCGCGGATGGGCGATTGGAACAGGCTGGACCGACCTCATCATCCCCAAGCCATTTTGCACCGTCCGGGTCGTTGCCGCGGACGGGATTGTCGTTCCTCCTGACGCCAGTCGTGAGGAACTCGATGAATACACACGCCGGATCCAGACTGAAATGGATCGGCTCAATCCACAGCGGGAACCTGCCGCGGCAAAGTCCGCCGGCGACCCCGCCACAGACTCAGAGAAGGAGTTGTTGAAATGACCACGTTGTTTGTTGGAAACCTGCCGTTCCAGGCATCGGAGTTCGATCTCCGGTCGGCCTTCGAGCGCTACGGTCGCGTGTCGTCCGTGCGCCTGCCAACCGATCGCAGCACCGGCCGCAGCCGGGGGATCGCGTTCATCGCGATGCCACGCCTGGATGATGCGGATGAGGCGATCGCCCGAATGAACGGCGCGACGTTCCAGGGTCGGCGACTTGTTGTGAACGAGGCCCGGGACCGGGACGCTGACGCGGCTCCCGCCGTGTCGGCGCCGCGCCATCGGCTGTGGGACCTGCTCGAACAGGACTGAACCGGCGCCCGGCCGGGGCCAAACTGGCCGCCTTGGCCTGCGGCAAAGCACGCCGCGGCGAATCAGTCTTTCTCTTTCGGCTCGACTCGGACGATCACCCGTGCGTAACGCGTCAGCGGCGGCTCGCCCGCGTCCGTCACGGACAGCACCAGATGGATGTCCGCGGGCTCGGCGACCTGCGGCGCGATGAACGCCAGCCGGCTGGCCTCGGTCCCCTCTGACGTCAGCGACCCGTCGTACGTGCCGGCTTCCGGATAGAACTCCCAGCGGAACGAGAGCTCGTCGCCGTCCGGGTCGGAGGACGCCGAGGCATCGATCGTCAGCGCGTCGCCGCTGCGGACCGTCCGCCGCCGATCCCCCTCGACCTGGACCACGGGATGGTGGTTGGCGGCCTCGCGCGGCTGAACGCACCAGTCGAGCCGCGCCTTGAAGTCGTTTTGCAGATGCGCGGCCCAGCGCGCGAGCGTGTTGTCGCGATGAACGCTGCCGTTCCAGTCGTCCTGCTGGTTGGCCCAGAAATACGGCTTGCCGGGGAAATCCTCGCGCGGCCCGTAGCGTCCGGCCCAGCTGCCCCAACCCGGCTCCTGCGGGTCGTTCATGCCTGTGGGAACGAGATACAGGAAGCTGCCAGTATCTCCTTCTTTCTGAATGTGGGTCGTATTCGTGGGATAGAGCGCTCCCAAAGGCCCGTGCCCGGTGCGGCAATCACGTTCCAGGTCGAACCCGCCGGCATAACGGGTGATCTCCGAGAACTGCCAGTACCAGCGTTCGTGG
Source organism: Planctomyces sp. (assembly GCA_019636235.1). Lineage (GTDB taxonomy): Bacteria > Planctomycetota > Planctomycetia > Planctomycetales > Planctomycetaceae > Caulifigura. Next base: position 270,510 of record JAHBXW010000005.1, on the reverse strand, counting down.
CCGTAGTGCGGACGCCAGGTGTCGACCCACAGGGGAAATGCCGGCTCCAGCGTCGTGGTGTGCTCGGCAAAGCGATCGGTCGATGACAGCCGCAGCTTGTTCTTGAAGGCCGCGTACCCCTCGGGGCCGCGCTCGGCGAGGACGCGATCCAGCGCGCGGCGCAGGTTGTTCTCCGCCGCCATGTGATCCGTGCCCCAGTCGGAATACCACACTGGCCGGGGATCATCCGCGTCGACGACGCGAATGATCAGCTCAACTCCGTCATCCATTTCGTCATAGCCGGCGACGGTCCGTTCGCGAAGCTGCTCGACGGGCGGATAGCGCGGATCGTGTTCCACCAGCCGGGGCTGGCATTCCCCGTAGGCCTCCACGAGGCGCCGGACGATGGCATCGCCGGTCCGAGCCGTGTTCAGGTTTTCGCCTTTTCGGGCATGTTCGCGGTTGGCGATGATGCCTTCGATGTCGAAATCGTTGGCGTACAGCAGAAACCGCACGAGCGATTGCTCGTCGTCCGGGTCGCCCCCGGCGTCGGTCTCGATGATCAGCCGAATTCGTTCGACGTGCGACGGACTTTCCGCGACAGCACCGCGGCCGCAGCAGAGGACGAGGACGGCAAGGATCGCGGCGGGCTTCGTCATCGGGGGCCTCCGGACGGGGGGCGGGGGAGCAGCCAGGGGGGAACGCGAATCGTCCCGCATCGTCCGCCGGGGGACAATGTTCCCGGACCGGCCGGTGAACGACTTTCCGGGGAGTCGTGCGGCAGCGCGAATTCGATTTGCATTCGGACAGCCGATCGAATCGAATCAGGGCCGGATTGCCTTGCGGACACGGCCGATGTCGCAGACCCCTCTCACGTTGCTGGAACGCTTCCGGGCTCCGCTCGCCGGGAACGCTCCGTGGGCGCGGCTTCTGACGTTGTACTCCCCATGCATCGAGCGCTGGCTGCGCCAATCGGGGATTCCCGCCGCGGACCTGCCTGATCTTGAGCAGGACGTCATGGCCACGCTGCTTCGCGAACTGCGAACGTTCCAGCACTCGGGACGTCCGGGCGCTTTTCGACACTGGTTGCGAAAGGTCGTCCAGAACCGGGCGCACGACTACTGGCGGCGGCGCCGCAGGGTGGGGACGCCGCTGCAGCAGGAGCGCGCCGCGGAGGTGCTTGAAAACCTTGAGGATTCGCACCGACTGATGGCCGCCGAATTCGAGAAGGAGCACGAAGACTTTCTGCTGCGCCGGCTGCTGGACCTGATCCAGCCGGATTTTTCGGCGACGACATGGCGGGCGTTTTACGATCAGGCGATCCGCGGACGGTCGGCGAAGGACGTCTCGGCGGACCTGGGCATCTCGCCCAACGCCGCGCTGATCGCGCGCTCGCGGGTGCTGCAGCGGCTGCGGTCGGAGGCTGCCGGGTTGATCGATTGAGGGGAACGGACGCAGACGCGTCTGAACGGGGGCGAGATGTCGGCGACGTCCAGTGAGTTCGATGAGCCGCGCAGCAAGGCCCGCGGCCCTGCGCGGCCGTCGCCGCCCGCCACGGCCCCGGACTGTCCATCGCCCCGTGAACTCGCGGATTTCGCGGCGGGCCGGGCGATGTCAGATGACGAGGCCGCCCGAATCTCATCGCATGTGCTCGACTGCGATTCCTGCGCCCGGCGGCTGGACCAGTCCGTCGACGACCCGCTGATGCGTCGGCTGCGCGCGTCCTGTGCTGCGGACGATGACGTCGGGCCCCCGCTTCCGGTGCTGGCCGGCGGCGCGTATGAGGTGCTCGAAGAGATCGGCCGCGGCGGGTGCGGGATTGTCTACCTCGCGCGGCGGACCTCGGACAGCCGCCTGGTCGCCTTGAAGCGGCTTAAGGAAGGCGCGCTTGCCGATCGCGATCAGCTCCTGCGGTTTCAGCGGGAGTCGCGGACGTTGGCCCGGCTGTCGCACCCCAATATCGTGCAGATTCTGGAAGCGGGCGAACTGGCCGGCGAACCGATTCTGGCGATGGAGCATGTGGACGGCGAGTCGCTGGGCAGCCGACTGGCCGCCGGCCCGCTCGACCCGCGCAGCGCCGCTGAGCTGTTGCTCGTTGTCGCGCGGGGCGTCGCCGCGGCGCACGCGCTGCACGTCATTCACCGGGACCTGAAACCCGGCAACATCCTGCTGCCGCGGCGATCCGCAGAAGAGCGGGACGCGACGCGGATCGGATCGGACGACCTGTCGCGGCTGCGGATCATCGACTTTGGATTGGCGCGGACGCTGGCCGGGGACGCCTCGGAGACCTGTTCCGCGGCGCTGTTGGGCACGCCGGCCTACATGGCTCCCGAACAGGTGCAGGGGGATCGGAACCATGTCGGACCGGCGGTGGACGTCTATTCGCTGGGCGTGATCCTGTTTGAAACGCTGGTCGGCCGGGTCCCCTGGTCGGGAGGTTCGCACTTCGAAACGCTGCAGCAGATTCGCTCTCTCGATCCTCCGCGTCCGCGGTCGCTGCGCAGCGACGTTCCAAAGGCGCTGGACGCGATCTGCATGCGCTGCCTCGAACGCGATCCGCATCGCCGGTATGCGACGGCCGGGCTGCTGGCGGAGGACCTCGATCGGTTCCTGCGGGGGGCGTCCGTGGAAGCGCGGCTGCCGGGCACGGTGCGGCGCGCCGGGCGCTGGATGTCCCGGCATCCCGTCGTCGCTGTGGCGCTCGTTGCGCTGGCCCTGGGCGTGGCCGGACTGGGCCTGCACACGCGGCGGCTGGGGCGGGAGATCGACCGCGCGAATGACCGGACGCGGGAGGCACTGGTGCAGCGGCAACTGGCGACGGCGTTGTTTCTGAACGGCATGTCCCGCATCTCGCGGATGAACGAGGCCACGCTGCGGCTGATGGACGATCCCAACGCGGACGAGCGAGTCGACATTTACGTCAGCGAAGTGCTGTCGCAGGCAAAGGAGATGGCGGAGACGGCGCCGTCGGCCGCCACCTTCGCCGAGCTGGTCATCGCGCACCGCGTGGCCTCGAGCGTGTGCCTCGAACGCCGCGACGGCGCTGGCGCGCTCGAGCAGTTGAAGCACTCCGCGACGGCGGCCAGAAAGGTCCTCGAGTTCGATCCAGACAGCTCGCTCTGGCAGGCCGAGCAGCACCGGATCCGCATCGGAATGTGCGTGGCGATGCTCGAACAAGGCTGCGATCTGGGCGAAGCTCAGCAACTGCTGGACGGCGCGCGGCAGGCGCTGGCGACGAATCCGGGCATCGAACGGCGACAGCGGGAAATGGATTTGGAATGGGCGGACTGGATCGGCCGGAGAATCACGGCGGAGCGGCGGCGACTGGCGGACTCGACTCCGGGAGCCCCCGACGAGCCCGACCGTTCGAATCCGTAAGGCCTTCCGGAAGGCACGTCACGGCCGCTCGCGATACGGTACAGTCGCGACGCCGTCGTACGGCCTTTGGCCGTCGGCCGATCCGCACGTTGTCCTTGAATCCCTCCACTCGAACACCATTGCCTCGCTGCTCATGCCGGACACTTTGCGAGCCTGCGGCGTCCTGATCGTTCGCGGCACGCCGCCCCGCGAGTTCCTGCTGATGCGGCACGCGGACCGCTGGGACATCCCCAAAGGGCATGTCGACTTGGGGGAGTCCGACCGGGAGTGCGCGTTCCGGGAACTCGAAGAGGAAACGGGCATCTCACAAGACGACATCGTTCTCGATCCGAAGTTCCGATGGGAGCACCAGTACCGCGTGCGGACGCCGCGCGTGCCGTCCGGCGAGGCCCTCAAGACGCTGGTCGTGTTTCTGGGGGAACTGACGCGGGACGTGACGATCCGGCTGACGGAACATCCCTCGTACGCGTGGTTCCCCTGGGCGCCGCCGCACCGGATTCAAACGCTGACGATCGACCCGCTGCTGTCGGCCGTCGCGGCGCATTTCCGCGCCGGGGGCACGGCCCAGGCATAAAAAAACGGCGGCCGACAGGGAGTCGGCCGCCGCCTGAATGACTGACTGAATCACCCGCCGGCCGTCGTGCGGCCGCCGCCCGCGAGCGACGGAAACGCCTCGATGTAGTCCAGAGCGATGTTCAGCAACTCGTCGTTGTAGAAATCCTGCGGGAAGATCGGAGCATTGGGATCCTTGGGCGTGGGGTCCTCGGAATCCTCCTCCGGGTTCTCCTTCGCGGCCTGCTTCTCCGCGGCCCGCTCCTGACGACGCACCGATTCGTTCAGCGAGATCGTCTTGCGGTTCTTGCGTTCCAGGTCGCGGCGGATGACATCCTCAAGCTTCTGGAAGTCCTCGTTCGCTGTGACGCGCCGCTCGCTGCTCTTCTGCAGCGCGGCCACCAGGTCGCTCGACACCAGCCGGTTTGGCGAGAACCGGGCCGCGTCGATCTTCTCGAACGGCAGAGCGTTGTCGAGGCCGGATTCGCCTTCATCCAGATGATCCAGCCGCGAGGGCAGCACGATGTCCGAAGTCACGCCGCGGTTCTGCGTGCTGTCGCCGTTGACGCGGTAGAACTGCTGAATCGTCAGCTTCAGTTTGCCGCGATCCTGACGGTTGAAGATGCGGAGCGGTTCGCGGGGGGCGACGTCCATCAGGTTCTGGACGGTGCCTTTGCCGTGGGTGGTGCTGTCCCCCACGATGATGCCGCGCCGATAGTCCTTGATGGCGCCGGCGAAGATCTCCGATGCCGACGCGCTCAGCCGGTTGCAGACGACGACGATCGGACCTTTGAACAGAAGTCCCGGCTCTTCGTCGTTCAGGGCCTTCTGCGGGCTGCCCGTCTCCTTGACCTGCACGACAGGCCCCTGGTCGATGAACTGGCCGGTGATCTCGATGGCTTCGCTGAGTGCCCCGCCGCCGTTGTTGCGGAGATCGATGATCAGTCCGTCCAGCGTTTCGTTGGCGAACTGCTGCGTCAGCACCCGGCGCAGGTCGGCCGCGGCGCTCTTGAAGTTCGCCGAACCGTCCTGGGCCTGCTCGAAATCGCGGTAGAAGGACGGGATGCTGACGACGCCGATCCGGCCTGGCCGGCCGACGCGCGTCGAGGCCTCGATGATCTCGGCTTTCACAGCCGACTCGTTGAGTTCGATCTTCTGCCGGGTCAGCTCGAAGACCTGCGTCTCGCCGCCGGCCTCGGATTTGACCTGCAGCCGCAGGCGCGTGCCGCGCGGGCCGCGAATCTTCCGGACGACGTCCGTCAGCTTCATGTCGAAGATGTCTTCGATGTCGCCGTCCTGCTGGCCGACGCCGGTGATCTTGTCGCCGACTTTCAGGCGGCCATCGGTGGCGGCCGCGCCGCCGGGCACGATCGACGCCACAACCGTGTATCCGTCGTCCGCGCGGAGCGCCGCGCCGATGCCGTCGAGGCTCAGCTTCAGCTGAATTTCGAAGTCCTCCCAGCTCTGGGGGGACATGTAGGTCGAGTGCGGATCGAACGCCGAGGTGGCGGCGGTCAGGAACAGCTCCAGGCGGTCCGAGGGGCCGGTCTGGTCGATGCTGCGCTTGATGTTGCGATACCGCTTGTGCAGCTTCTCGCGGGCCTTGTCCATCGGCTCGTCGTCGAGCTTGTACTGCAGCAGGTCGAATTTGACCCGCTTCCGCCAGCGGTCATCCAGTTCCTGTTGCGTGGGAGCCCAGTCGAGCGCCTTGGAGTCGGTCGTCATCGTCTCATCCAGGGAGAAGTCGTGCTCCTGATCGATGAGCTGATGCGCCAGGGCCAGCTGCTGGCTGAGCCGCTCCTTGTAGACCTCAAACACGCGATAGGCGAAATCGAGGTTGCCTTCCTTGATCTCATCGTCCAGCGTCGTCTTGTGCGGGCTGAAACTGTCGATGTCCGAATTGAGGAAGTACATCTTCCCCTGGTCGAGCATCTTCAGGAACCCGTGAAAGATCCGCTCGGAGGCGGCGTCGTCGATCTTCGGGTGGTGCAGGTGGTACTGCGGAACAAGCCGCGCCACCAGCCGGGCCGTTTCCCGATCCGCCTGCGGCGGCGTCGAAAGTTGCTCGGCAAAGATGGAGCCCGCGGCAACGGCCAGTATCAATCCCGCCAGAGAGTTGATCACGCGGGTCAGGCTGGTCTTCTTCATTGAGGTCCGCCTCAGGAACCGGAGGAAAATCGATCGCGCCGCAGCGTTCTGCGACTCGGAGGGCGGCTCTTGTTGGGGGCGACGCCGCGGCGGAACTGGCTTGAATCCGCGCAGCGTCAACGCATGCCGACCTGCCAATCCTAGGCGAAGCCCCGAACCGCAACAAGACGCAGTTTCCCTGTCCGTCCGCACTCTGAAGCGGCCATCAGGCGTTCACGGAGGATCGTATCCGCCCGGGTGAAACGGATGGCAGCGACAGATGCGCCACACTCCCCGGCAGGCCCCGACAATCGCGCCGTTCTTTCGCACCGCCCCGATGAAGTAATGGCTGCACGTCGGCTCGAACCGGCACTGCCGCCCCACCAGCGGACTCAGAGTCCACTGATACACGCGCACCAGACCGATCAGGACGAGCGCCAGCCAGTCCCCGGGATGCTTCCACGATAGCGGCCGCACGGAGCCTCCTTCGGCGGCGACGGGTGCGGTCATCGGGGGCGCCTCGCGATCCCGGGCGGCATCCCGGTCATCGTTGACGCACGGCACGCGCGTACTGATCCGGGAGAATGTGCGCCGCCCGCTCATCCTTCAGAGCGTGCGCCGCATGATACGGCCAGTATGGATCGCGGAGCAGCTCCCGGGCCAGCAGCACGACGTCGACATGCCCATCCCGGATGGCCTCTTCCGCCTGATCGGGAGCCGTCACCATCCACCCGGCGGCCGTCGGCACGCCCGTCTCACGACGGATCCGGCCGGCGATCGGAATCATGAACCCCGGACCCCAGGGCACTTTCGAAATGTCGGGCGTGTTGAACCCCTGGCTGACGTCCAGCAGGTCCAGTCCGGCCGAACGGAGCCGACGCACCAGCTCGATCGAGTCCTCGACGGTCACCCCCTTTTCGTCCCAGTCCGTCACCGAAAGTCGCACGGTCAGCGGCAGACGTTCCGGCCAGACCTCCCGGACAGCGGCGAAGGTCTCCATCAGAAAGCGGACGCGGTTGTCGAAGCTGCCGCCGTAGTCGTCCGTCCGGCAGTTCGACAGCGGCGAATAGAACTCGTGCGCCAGGTAGCCATGCGCGTAGTGCAGTTCCAGCCATTCGAAGCCGGCATCCAGGGAGCGCTTCGCGGCCAGCACAAACGCCTCCCGCACACGGCGGATGTCGTCCAGCGTCATCGCCCTCGGGACCTTGGGCAGGTTGCCGCCGAAGGCGATTGCGGACGGGGCGATCGTCTCCCAGCCTCCCTGATCGGCATCAATGTGGCTGTCGCCCTCCCAGGGCTTGGCCGCGCTGGCCTTGCGTCCCGCGTGCGCCAGCTGAATTCCCGGGACGGCTCCATAGGCTTTGAGAAACGCCGCGATCCGGGCGAACGCCGGAACGTGATCGTCAAGATAAATCCCGCTGTCGGCCGGGCTGATCCGTCCCTCCGGCGACACGGCCGTGGCTTCCACGATGACGAGTCCGGCCCCGCCGACCGCCCGTGAACCGAGATGGACGAAGTGCCAGTCATTCGGAAATCCGTTCTCCGACGAATACTGGCACATCGGCGAAACGGCCACCCGGTTCCGCAGCACCACGTCCTTCAACTGATATGCGTCAAACAGAGCCGCCATTCGGAATCTCCCGTTCTGAAGTCGATCTCGCGGCCAGGAGCGCCCCGGTTCGAAACCCGCCCGCACAGCATTGCCCACGCCTGGAGTCCCCATTGGATGTCGGGAGACCTGCCGCGTTCAACCCTCTTCGTACCGCTCTTCCGTCCACGGATCGCCGTGATTGTGATATCCGAGCTGCTCCCAGTATCCAGGAGCGTCCTCGGCCGTCAGCGTGAGCGACTTCAGCCACTTGGCACTCTTCCAGGCGTACAGGTGCGGGACGATGAGCCGGACCGGGCCGCCGTGATCCTCATCGATCGGCGTGCCGTCGTGCCGGTCGGCCAGCAGCGCATCGGGCCGCAGCGCCTCATCGAGCCGCAGGTTGGTCGTCCATCCCGAGTCGTAGCCGGTGGCCACGAGATGCCGCGCATCCGGGCGGATGCCGGCCGAGGCGAGCAGGGCCTCCAGCGAGACTCCCTCCCACAAATTGCCCAGCCGCGACCAGCGCGTGACGCAATGGAAGTCGGCAAACACGCGGACGCGGGGCAGCGCCTGGAACTCGGCCCAGGTGAATCGCAGCGGACGCTCGACGAGGCCATTCACTTCCAGCCGCCACGCGCCGAGATCGATCGTCGGCACGTGTGCCCAGTGCAGGACGGGCCACTTGCGCGTCCGCGCCTGTCCCGGGGGCATGCGGTTCGGACGGCGCGTGTCGGGGCTGACGATCGCATCCGCGGGCGCGGCCTCCGGCCCGGAAGGCGGACCGGGCTGGTACTTCGGGTCGTCCTGGACGCTGGAGGTCATGGCCGGGAGGGAGCTCCCGCTGCGGCGGGCGGAGAACAACCGGCGGCGGGCCGGCTGGGAAAGCGCAGCATCAAGGCGGCGGCCAACGCCGCCGCCGAACGTGAAAGATTCGGCCGCCAGGTGGGGCCGTTACGTCCTGATGTCCGCGCGCTTGGCCCGCCGCGCCTTGGCCGACGCGGGACGCTTGCCGTGGTTCGCCTTCTTCAACTTCTTCTGATTCTTGGACATCCGTCAAACCTGTCATCTGGGGGCCGCGACTGCGAACCGCCCGCTTGGTTGCCGGCGGACGACGCATCGCCACCGCCTCTTGCGCGAGAGTATCGTCCGTTGTGCCCGATGGGAAGGGCGACCAAGATACGCGCCAGCCGCTGACAACGCACCCCTGGGAGCTGACGATGGCGTTCAAGACCCCGCCCCGTTCGGAGACGCCGGACGTCCCCCGGAAGCCAATACCCCCAGTTCCGCCGTCCAAACCGGCCATCCCGCCCCTGCCGCATGTGACGACGCAGCCGCCCGCGCCCGTCAGGCTCGTCTCCCTGGACGCCTTCCGCGGACTGATCATGACGCTCCTCGCGGCGCATGGGTTCGGCCTCTATGCGCTCTCCCAGTCGCCGGAGGACTCCCCCGTCTGGAACATCCTCAACCGCGATTCCCTGCAGCGGATCGCCTTTCACTTCGAGCATCCGCCGCAGTGGCGCAGCAACTTCCCGTTTGGCGCATCGACCGACCCCACGGCCGGCAACCCGCTGATCCGCGGCGCCGTCTCGATGTGGGATCTGATTCAGCCCTCGTTCATGTTCATGGTGGGCGTCGCGATTCCGTTCTCGACGCTTCGCCGGAAAGTGCTTGGGGAAACGCTGGTCCGACGCTGGACGCACGCCGCGGTCCGCGCGCTGATCCTCGTGTTAATGGGAGTGTTCCTGTACTCCCTGGACAACACGCGGACCGACTGGATCTTCCCGAACGTCCTGGCGCAGATCGGACTGGGCTACCTGTTCGCGTATTCGGTGGTTGGTCTGCGGTGGCATTGGCAGGCGCTGGCCGCGGCGGCCGTGCTGATTCTCACCTGGCTGGCGTTCTTCGTGTACCAGGCGCCGCAGGACTACGATTTCGCCGAGGTGAATGCGTCCGCGGACCGGGGCGAGGTGCTGGACCCTCCCTTCCGGCAATGGTCGAAGAACGGCAACGTCGCCCATGCATTCGATGAGAAGTTCCTGAACGCATTCCCGCGTCCGCCGGAAGAGAATCCCTGGCGGTTCAATGGCGGCGGCTACCAGACGCTGAACTTTGTGCCGTCGATCGCGACGATGATCCTGGGCGTGCTGTGCGGGCAACTGCTGCTGGCCTCGGCCCTCACGCCCTGGCGGAAGGTCGGCTGGCTGCTGCTGGCGGCGATTATCTGCTACGGGCTGGGCCTCGCGGCGGGGGCCTGGGCCTGCCCGATCGTGAAACGCATCTGGACGCCGTCGTGGGCGTTGTTCAGCGCGGGCTACGTCATCGGCATCCTGGCGCTGATGTACGTGCTGTTCGACATCTTTCCGTTCCGCAAGCTGGCGTTTCCGCTGGTGGTCGTGGGGACGAATTCGCTGCTGATGTACCTGCTGGGCGAGACGATGACGGGCTGGACCCGCCGGCACGTGGTGCACACGCATTTCCAGCCGCTGTTGGAACGGATCAGCGGGTGGATCGCGAGCATCGCGGGCTGGGAAGCGGCGCTGGCCTCGGAAGGCCGCAGCCTGGGCGCGTCGGCATACGCCGCGTTTCAGCCGGTCATCGACTTCACGGCCGTGTTCGCCGTGTTCTGGCTGATCGCGTTTCTGCTGTACCGCAAGAAGATACTGTTCCGCGTGTGAGCGTCGCTCCCGTGCCGGGCCGGTCCGGTTTCGTCATTCGGCTGCCCTCGCGGCGACGGCGGCCGCAGGACGCACCCGCATGTTCAGCATCTCGACCAGCAGCGAAAACGCCATCGCGAAGTAAATGTAGCCCTTCGGGAAATGCGTCCCGATCCCCTCGGCGATCAGCATGACCCCGATCAGGATCAGGAAGCTGAGCGCCAGCATCTTCAATGTGGGGTGCCGGTCGACGAACCGGCTGACGGCCCCCGCGTAGCGCAGCATGACGCCGATGGCGATGATGATGGCGACAACCATCACCCACACCTGGTTGACCATCCCCACGGCGGTGATCACGGAATCCAGCGAAAAGATGATGTCCATGAAGGCGATCTGGCCGACGACGCCCGCGAAGCTCGAGGCCTGCACCTGTCGCTCTTCGCCGGGCCCTTCGATTTTATGGTGAATCTCGCGGACGCTTTTCCAGACCAGGAACAGGCCGCCGAAGAACAGGATCATGTCTTTGACGGAGATGCCGTTGATCCCCAGACCCCGGGAATGCGGGCCGGCCGCATGGCTGCGGGGGTTGGCGGGAGGCTCGGCCGTCTCAATCGGCAGCCCCTTGGGATTGTCGGGATCGACGCCCAGCCAGCCCGCGGGGACGCCCAGATCGGTCAGGTAGAACGATGGCTGGTCCATCTTCAGGACCCAGGTGATCGAGAACAGCAGCAGCAGCCGCGTGCCAAGGGCCGCCATCAGTCCGATCGACCGGGCCTTCGCCTGCTGTTCGACCGGCAGCCGCGCCGCCAGAATCGCAATGAACACAATGTTGTCGATGCCGAGGACGACCTCCATCGCCGTCAGCGTGATCAGCGGCAGCACCCAGTCCATGCCGTCAGCCCTCGATTGAAACAGGAATCCGATCGGCGACCCCCGAGCGGACAGAGACAGGCTAAGCGGCGAATCAGAACTGCGAAAGGGGCTGTCGCGGCGGAATCTTCAGCGGCGACGGAGGGCGTGGAATCGGAGGCCGCTGGTGGCTTGACGCAGAGCAGGCCGGGGCACACTCTGCCGGAAGCGGACGCTGCGGGACGTTGCTTCCCGGCGACGGCCGCTGGAGAACCGAAGTTTCCCCGGAGTTGGGAGGTCTCGACATGCGCGCTGTCCTCGTTGCCTCGTTCGTTCTGTGTGCTGGTGGTGCGGCCTTCGCCCAGAATCCGCCGGCTCCCGATCCGGAGGCGGTCGCCTCCATCAAGGCGCTCGGAGGCAATGTGATGCCTCTGGCCCAGAACGACGCCCGGCTCGACGTGACGCTGCACCTCGCCAGCCAGGACGTCAACGATGACGTCCTGGCGGTCGTGGCCAAGCTGCAGCCCGTCGCGTGGCTGAATCTCGCGAACACGAAGATCACTGACGCGGGTCTGCAGCACCTGGCGGGCCTGAAGTCGCTCGAGAAGCTGCACCTGGAGAAGACAGGCATTGGCGATGAGGGTCTCGCGCACCTCAAGGAACTGGAGAACCTCGAGTATCTCAACCTGTACGCGACCAAGGTCACAGATGCCGGCCTGGCGAATCTGCATGGTCTGACGAAGCTCAAACGGCTGTATGTCTGGCAGTCGGGGGTGACGCCCGCGGGCATCGAGGCGTTCAAACAGGCGGTGCCGGAGTGTCGTGTCACCGGGGCCGTCGAACTCAAACCAGCCGAACCCGCCAAGGAAGAGCCCAAGCCGGAAGAGCCCAAGCCGGAAGAGCCCAAGCCGGAAGAACCCAAGCCGGAAGAACCGAAAGCGGAAGAGGCGAAGGCGGAAGAGGCGCCCGCCAACTGAACCGCCGTGCGTTCGCGCTGCCCGGCCCATCACGGCAGCGTCGTCAGACTATCTGGACTCGAGGATTCGAATGATTCGAACGGCCTGCGCGGCGTGCGCCTTCATGGTTCTGCTGGCCGGCGTTGCGACGCAGAGCACGGCGCATGATCACGCCGCCGACCCGCCCGCGCCGAACACGCAGGCGGAGACAATCCCGTTCACGTCACCGGAAGACGCCCTCGCGGCGCTCCGCCTCCCCGAGGGATTCCGCGCGACGCTGTTCGCCGCCGAGCCGCAGATCCGCCAGCCGATCTCGATGGCGTTCGACGAGCGCGGGCGGCTGTGGGTCGCCGAATGCGACAGCTACTCCGATCAGACCGAAAACTTCAGCGACCACACGCGTGACCGCGTCGTGATTCTCACGGATGCCGACGGAGACGGCGTCGCCGAAACGCGAACGGTGTTCTGGGGCGAGGGGCGACGCGTCACGAGCGCCGTTCCCGGGCTGGGCGGCGTGTTCGTGCTTGATGCGCCGCGGCTGCTGTTCTTTCGCGACGCCGATCGGGACGACGTCCCGGACGGCCCGCCGGAGGTCCTGCTCGACGGTTTCAACGATCGGGAGGTCCGGCACAACATCGTCAACGGGCTGAAATGGGGCCCGGACGGCTGGCTGTACGGCCTGCACGGCATTCTGGCGACGTCGCATGTCGGTCCGCCGGGGACGGCCGCAGCGGATCGCACGCCGATCAACTGCGGCGTCTGGCGGTTCCACCCCCTCCGGCTGACGTTCGAAGTCGTCGCCCACGGGACCACGAACCCCTGGGGCCTGGACTTCGACCAGCACGGCCAGATGTTCATGATCAACACGGTCATCGGCCATCTGTGGCATGTCGTTCCGGGCGCGCACTTTCAGCGGATGTACGGCAGCGACTTCGATCCATATCTGTATCGGCTGCTGCCTCAGACGGCCGACCACTTCCACTGGGACACGTCGGAGGTGTGGAGCGACATCCGCAACACGGGCGTGACGCCCACGACCGACCTGGCCGGCGGCGGGCACGCCCACTGCGGGCTGATGATCTACCAGGGAGACAACTGGCCGGCCGAGTATCGCAACCGGCTGTACACGGTGAACCTGCATGGCTGCCGGATCAACTGCGACGTGCTGGAGCGGGAGGGCTGCGGATACGTTGGCCGTCACGGACCGGATGTGATTTTCACCAGCGACCCCTGGTTCCGGGGGATCGAGCTCGTCTACGGGCCGGATGGCGGCGTCTACCTGGCCGACTGGTCCGACATCGGCGAATGCCATGACAACGACGGCATCCATCGGACCTCGGGACGGATCTTCAGAATCCAGCATGGGGACGTCGACGCATCCCCCGCGGCGCCTGTCGATCTGCGGCGGGAATCCGACCATCAACTCGTGGGCTGGCTGGCGTCCTCCAACGAGTGGTTCGTGCGGCAGGCGCGGCTGCAGCTCCAGGAGCGCTCCACGCGTCCGCAGCGCCGGAACTGGAATGGCCCGCAGCTCGTCGAACAGCGGTATCGGGATGCGGCCACACCCCGCCAGCAGATCGCCGCGCTCGGGACGCTGCAGGCGATCGGCGCCGCGCCGGCGGCATGGATCGACGCGGAACTCGCAAACTCGCGAGGCATGGACGAGCACACGCGGGCCTGGCTGGTCCGGATGCGGAGCGATGCAGTCGACTCCGGCGCGGCCGCCGTCCTGACGTCGCTGGCAGAGGCTGAGCCGTCCGGCCTGGTGCGGCTGCACCTCGCCTCGGCGCTGCAGAAGCTGCCGTTTCAGGAGCGGTTCTTTTTGGCCGCCGCGCTCGCCCGCCATGCCGAGGACGCGGACGATCCCTGGCAGTCGCTGATGATCTGGTACGGCATCCGGGACGCCGTCTCGACGGACCCGGAACGGGCGGTCGAACTGGCCGCCGGGTCAGAGCTGCCCCTCGTGCGGGAGTTCGTGATCCGGCGGGTGATGCAGAAATCCGGACCCGCGCGGGGCGCGGTGGTGGCCACGGCGCTGCGACTGGAGGGGCCGGCGCGCGTGTCGGTCCTCCGTGGAATGGTCGATGGACTTCGCGGCGTCCGCCGGACGGAACCGCCGCAGGGCTGGTCGGCGCTGCAGTCCGCCGGGGCTCGGTCCGACGATTCGGACGAACGCCAGTTGATCGCGGAACTCGGCGCAGTGTTCGGCGACGGCCGGGCACTGGAAGACTTGAAGGCGACGGCTCTCAGCGCCGCAGCGGTCGCGGCCGACCGGCGGTCGTCGATCCGGTCCCTGGTCGAAGCTCGTGCGGCGGACCTCGAGGCTTTTCTGACGGCGCTCTTGGACGACGACATCGTCGCCGCCGAAGCGGCTCGTGGACTGGCGGCCGTCGACAGCGTCAGCGTGCCGGAACTGCTGCTGGCTCGTTACCCAGCCCTCGCGGCTGAGGCGCGGCAGGAGGCGGTCGCGACGCTGTGTTCGCGCAAGCCCTGGGCGATGCGGCTGCTCGCCGCTGTCGACGAAGGGAGTCTGTCGCGCGATGAACTGTCGCCGTTCCAGCTCCGCCAGTTGCTGTTGCTGCGTGACGCGGATTTGAGCGCCGCCGTCCACCGGTTGTGGCCGGACCTCGAACACAGCCAGCAGGATCGAACCGACCGCATCGCCGCGCTGCGGGAGCAATTGAGCGAAGCCACGCTGGCGGACGCGGATCTGCCCCGGGGGCGGCAGTTGTTCGACAACAACTGCGGCAAGTGCCATGTGCTGTTCGGCGAAGGCGGGCGCATCGGCCCCGACCTGACGGGCGCTCAGCGGACGAACCTGACCTATCTGCTGGAGAACATCGTCGATCCGAGTCTGACCGTGGCGACGACGTACCGCATGTCGGTCGTCGTGCTGACCGACGGACGGGTTCTCAACGGCGTCGTCAGCGAACGCACCGAGCAGTCATTGAAGCTGCAGACGGCGACGGAACAGCTCGTCATCCCCGCCGACGAGATCGAGGAACTGCAGGAGACGAAACTGTCGCTGATGCCGGACGGGCAACTCGACCTGCTGTCGGAGCAGGACATCCGCGACCTGATCGGCTACCTGATGTCGCCGTCGCAGACGCCCCGGCCCTGACGCCCGCGGCGGAACATCGGTCGCAGCCGCCGCTTATCCCTTCGGGCGGCGGGCGATCGCCTCGCGGATGATTCCCAGGATGAACTCGCGTTCCGCGCCGACCAGCGGCAGCCGCGGAGCCCGCGTCCATTCGGTCCCCAGCCCGACCTCCTGCATCGCCAGCTTGATGTACTGGACCAGCTTGGGATGCGTGTCCAGGTGCAGCAGCGGCGTGTACCAGCGGTACACGTCCACGGCTTCCTGCAACCGCCCGGCCCGCGCCAGATCCCACAGCAGCCGGTTTTCGGCCGGGAAGGCGTTCACCAGCCCGGACACCCAGCCGTCCGCGCCAAGAATGATGCTCTCCAGCGCGAGATCGTCGACGCCGCCGAACAACAGGTAGCGGTCGCCGCAATGATTCTTGAGGTCGGTGATCCGCCGCACGTTCTCCGACGATTCCTTGATCGCCACGATCGTCCGCGCGTCGGACAGTTCGTCGAACATCCCCGGGTCGATGTCGACGCCGTACGAGATGGGGTTGTTGTAGGCCATGATCGGCAGGTCGCTGGCTGCGGCGATCGTCCGGAAATGTTCAATCGTTTCGCGGGGGTCGGACTTGTAGACCATCGCGGGAAGGACCATCAGGCCGTCGAGGCCCAGCCGCTCGGCGTCCTTCGCGAACCGGCAGGCCAGGGCGGTCGTGTACTCGGCCACGCCCGACAGCACCGGAACCCGTCCGCCGACGTGCCCGACCGTCGCTTTCAGGACCTCCCGCTTCTCGTCCGCGTCCAGCGAGCAGTTCTCGCCGACCGTGCCCAGCATGATCAGCCCGTGCACGCCGGATTCCATCAGCACATCGACATGCCGCAGCGTTCCCGGCAGATCGAGAGACTGGTCCTTGTGAAACTGCGTCGTGACGGCGGGGAGCACCCCTTGCCAGTTGACCTGCATGAGAACGCCTGCGGTAGTTCGGGAATCGGGACGGCTTGCTGGCTCGTTGAATAGTCCCCGCCCGGAAGAGTTGCAAGCCGCGGCCGGCACGTGGTGGGGCCGGAGGTTGGAGGTTGGAGGGCTCAGCCCGAAACCAGGGTTAAAGACAATGGATCGACGCCGGTCCCAGCCGACGGCTTCGCCGTCGGACCGCCGGGTTGATCCCAAGGGGTTTATCCCTCGGCAACTCGCGAACCGAACGCCGCTGTCGCTGTCTGGCGTCGAGACGCCCCGTGCGGGCGCTCACAACTGCTTCGACATCCGCTCCGCCAGGCGCCGCAGCGCGGGACTCACGTCCAGCGGCTCGAGGTGCACATTCAGAATGCTGAACGCGTCCTGGTGCGCCAGCGCCGCCTGCATCGCCTGCTGCAGCTCGCCGACGTTCCGCACCTCGAAGCCCCAGCCCGCGCCCAGCAGGTCCGGCAGCCGGTGGTAATTCCAGTTCAGGATGTCGTTGAACGGCCCCTCCTGCAGGAACCGCTCCGTCGTATAGCCCTTGTTGTTCAGGACGACGACGATCGGATTGAACCCGTGCCGCACCGACGTCGACAGCTCCAGGCACGTCATCTGAAACGCGCCGTCGCCGACGAGCACCAGCGGCCGCAGCTCCGCGTTCGCCGTCTGCACGCCGATCGCCGCCGGAATCGCGAAGCCCATCGACGTGTAATACGCGGGGCTGATGAACTCCGTCTGTTTGCGGATGGTCAGATCGGATGCCGCGAACAGCGAATCGCCGACGTCCGCGATGACCACCATCCGGTCCTCGAGGATTGAGTCGACGTGATTGAACAACGACGCGATCGTCACGGGCGCCGACGCCTCGGGCGCCTCGCCAAAACGGTCCTCGCGCTCGGGCAGCGTCGGCTTTTTGCGCGGCTTCAGCCCCGCGGCGCCCAGGCCCTTCAGGAAATCCGGCAACTGCACGTCCCGGAAATAGTGATGCCCGACGCGGAGCTGCTCGCTGGTCGCGTACACGCATTTGGCCGGATCGAGATGCGCGGTGAAGATGCCCAGGTTGATGTCCGTCATGAATGCGCCCAGCAGCACCACGCAGTCGCTGCTCTCCACGTATTCGCGGACCGATTCCCGCCCCATCGCCCCTTCGTACACGCCCAGGTACAGCGGATGCGATTCCGCCACGACCGATTTGCCCAGCAGCGTGGAACACATCGGGATGTTCAACGATTCGGCGAGCTTGAGCACCTGCTTCTGCAGACCGAAGCGGTGAATCTCGACGCCGGCGATGACGACGGGCTGCTTCGCCGAGGCCAGTCGCTCGGTCGCTTCGCCGACCGCCGCCTTCAGCGATTCCGCATCGCTCTGCGAGGCCAGCTGCGCCGGCGTGTGGGGGTACAGGGCCCGCGACTTCACCCGGTCCCGCGGCAGCTCCAGGTACACGGGCCGCTTGTATCGCACGGCCGCTTCCAGGCAGCGGTCGATCTCGCGGAAGGCCGTCAGCGGATCATCCAGCGAGGCGCTGGCCACGGTGATCTTCTCGAACACCTGCAACTGCGTGTTGAAATCGCGGACTTTGTGATGCAGCAGGGGGTCATTGCGGCGTTCGGCCATGCCCGGAGCCCCGCTGATGACGACCACGGGAGACTTCTCGGCGAAGGCTCCGGCGATCGAATTGCACAGGCTCAGCCCGCCGACGCAGTACGTCACGCAAACGGCGCCCAGGCCGTGCACGCGGGCATACGCGTCCGCGGCGTAACCCGCACAGTCTTCGCGCGTCGCCCCGATGACCCGCAGCGGAGACTCCTCCAGCATGCCGTAAAAGCCCAGCACGAAATCGCCGGGAATCCCGAACACGTCGCGGACGCCATAATCCTGCAGCCGCTTGATCAGGTAGCCGCCGATCGTCTGCAGATGCCCGTTGCCGTCGACATCGGCCTTCGACTTCGCCGCCGTGCGACCGGCTTTGGGAAGTTCGGTGCTCGCCTTGCTGGCCATGAGGGATCCTCGCCTCGGGTCTGGAAGGGATGCTGTGCGAGGGAATTATAGGTTCCGCGGCGTCGATCGCCGGTCGACAATCGAGGCGGTTTCCGGGGGATTTCACGAAGGGCGAGGACTTCATTCCTCGTTCGGTGAAACACGCCGCGCAGCGGCACGCGGTGCGGGTGTGGCCGGCGGTTGCAGGGCGCAGCCCGAACAAGCTCGAGTCACCCGCCGCTCACCGGCGGGAAGCACGCCAGCTCGGCGCCGGGCGGAATCACGTCGCCATCGGCCGCGTAGCGGCTGTTCACCGCGATGTGCAGCCGCGGCGACAGCGGCGCGAGGTCCGGCGCCGCCGCCTCCAGCGCCCGCCGCAGATCCTGAACCGTCGCCCCCTCCGGCAGGTCCAGCGCCAGCTCCGACGCCCCCGCCAGGTCCCGGGCCTTCGCAAACAACAGCACGCGCACCGTCATGTCGTCACCAGCGTTCCCGTTCCCGGCCGCAGTCGCTCCCGGATCTCCGGCATCAGGCCATAAGCCAGCGCCAACAGCTTGAGCGGATGCAGCGTCGGCGTCGCGGTTCCCTGTTCCATCTGAATCCGGCAGCTGCTGCATTCCGTGGCGCCCAGCATCAGGTCCGGCTGCCGCATGCGGTCGATGAGGTCGCGGCCGATGTCGATCGACATCTCGTAATGTTCGCGCGTCAGGCCGAACGCCCCCGCCATGCCCGAGCAACCTTCCTCAATGGGCGTCACATGCAGACCCGGCACACGGCGGAGGACCGACACGAGGCCGGGTTCGCGATGCAGGGCCCGCAGGTGGCAGGGCGTGTGGTAGCCCACCGTCATGTTTCCCAGCGGCTGAAAGTCGTTCTTCAGCCGCCCTGACGACGCGAGTTGCTCGAACAGCGCGCCCGCCTCGACGACCTGCGCCGCCACGACCGGCACGTCGGGATGGTCGAGCAGTCGGGGATATTCCTGGGTCAGGCACAGCGCGGCGGCCGGCTCCGTGCAGAGGATGGTGAAGCCCTCGCGGGCATGTTCAGCGAGGACCCGGATGTTGCGCTCCGCAACTTCGCGCGCCGCATCGAGGTCCCCCGCCGACACCATCGCCATGCCCGAACCGATCTGCTGCTGCGGCACGAACACCGGGATGCCGTGATGCGCGAGGACGCGAGTCAGGGCCCAGCCCAGTTCGGGGTCGTGATAGTTCACGAAATGATCGACGAAGTACACGACGGGCCGCGGGTCGCCCGACAGCAGTCGGCGGTCGCTGAGCGTGCGGCGGCATTGACGCAGGAACGTCCGGCGGGAGAAGCGCGGCAGCTTCCGCTCCCGGGCGATCCCCAGAAACCGGTCCAGCAGCCAGCGGACCGGTCGGTTCTGCAACGCCCAGTTGGCGAACGGCGCGAACCGCGCGCCCAGCTTCCCGAACGAGTGCGCCCGCGACAGGATCCAGTCCGCCCGGCTGAGGCCGTTGGCCGCCACATACGCCGCCCGGGCTTCCAGAATCAGGTGCGGAATATCGACGTTCGCCGGGCACTCCAGCTGGCATTGCTTGCAGTTGAAGCACAAGTCGGCGAGCCGCTTCACTCCGTCCGACGCCAGCTCGCGCGGGCTCAGCTCTCCATCGATCAGTCCGCGGAGCACGTTCGCCTTGGAGCGCGGCGCCGCCTCCTCGGAGCCAAGCCGCCGGAAGAACGGACACATTCGCAGGCCGTCGTCGATGCTCCGGCACCCGCCGCAGCCGTTGCAGCTGAGCGCGGATTGCGAGAGCTCCTCGCGGGACCAGTTCCACTGCAGGTCGACGAGTTGCGGCGCGGCCTCCTCGGGCAGGGGATGCGGCCGGAAATTGCGGATCGTCAGGTGCGGGTCATCATTGATGATCTTCCCCGGGTTCAGGATGTTCCGGGGATCGAACAACTGCTTGATCCGCGTGAACACCTGATAAAGCGGGCCGTACTGCTGCCGGAGGAAGGCCGTTCGCGCGAGGCCGTCGCCATGTTCGCCGCTGACCGATCCGCCATGATCGAGCGCGACGTCGTACAGGTCGCGGGCCAGCGTTTCCAGGAACGGGCCGGTGGCGGGAGTCGGCGGCGCCAGGAACGGGCGGAGATGAATCTGCCCGGACGCCGCGTGGGCGTACAGCGAGGCCGTCACCTGGTGCCGCTGGAACACGCGCTGCGCCTCGACGAGAAATTCGTTCAGGCTGCCGGGCGGAATTGAGATGTCCTCGACGATCGGCAGCGGCCGCGTCGCCCCTTTGAGCCGCGTCAACAGCGGCACGACGCGATAAGGCAGCGACCACAGGAATTCGACGTCGTCGAAGTCGAACGCCTGCGCCGCGACGACGGACGTCGGATCGATCGACCGCGCCGCGCTGATCGCCATCCGCAGCCGGTCCTGCACCTGCTGCCGTGTGAATCCCGTCTGCTCGACGAGCAGCGCCGCCTCGGCGGACTTGGGAATCAGCAGTTCGAACTTCTCGGTCGTCTCCCGGGCCAGCGACAGCAGCCGACGGTCCAGCAGGTCGCAGGCGCTGGGCTGCTGCTCGGCGATCACCGGCACGCTCCGCACGGCCGGTTCCAGTTGTCCGAACAGCAACAGCGCGACGCCCCGGTGCGCCGGCAGCGGCGAGGTGTGCAGCGTCGCCGCCGTGAACAGCCCCAGCGTCCCTTCGGAACCCGTCAGCAGCCGCGGCAGGTTGATTTCGTCCCGGCCGAGCACGGTTCGGAGATGGTAGCCCGCCACGTTGCGGATCAGCGGGGGCTGGTACTCCCTGATCAGCCCCTGATGATCCCGGAGCAGCCGGGCGAGCGGCTCGATGAGGGCCTGTTTGGGATCACGGCGGCGATACTCCGAGGGGGATTCGATCTCATCCCCCGTGCGGGCCTGCGGCGCGGGGGGCACGATCGGTTCGAGTCCCGCCTCGATGCACGAGCCCTCCGCGAGGACGACCTCCAGGCTGAGCACATGATCGCGCGTCGAGCCGACGCGGATGGCGTGCGAACCCGCGGCGTCGACCCCCAGCATTCCGCCGATTGTCGTCACGGCCGAGCTGCTGGGATCCGGAGGGAAGTACCGCTCGAACTCCCGCAGCCGGCGGTTCAGCACGTCGCGGACGACGCCTGGCTGGACGCGGACGGTGTTGCCGTCGACGCTTTCAATCTCCCGCATGTGCCGGGAGAAATCGATGACCAGTCCGCGGCCCAGGCAGCCGCCGGCGAGGCCCGTTCCGGCGCCCCGGGCAATCAGGGGAATCCGGTTCTCGTGTGCGTACCGGGCGAGCTGAATGACGTCTTCGCGGGACCGGGGGCAGGCGACGCCCAGCGGACGCACCTGGTACAGGCTGCCGTCCGTCGCGTACTGCAGACAGGTCAGGGCGTCGAACAGCAGCTCTCCGGCGAACGTCCCGGCGAGGTCTTCGGCAACGCGCTGCTGTTGGTCGTCCACAAGCGGCTGTCAGGGTCGGAATTGACGCGGGAAACTCGGGACGACGGGGCGCGATGAGCGCCCCTGGCGCTCGCGAACGGAACGCCTTCAGTCAGGGGGACGCGCGCTCGCAAACCGGTCACTTGTCGGCGGCGCGCAGGCGCTCCTGACGATACCGTTCCGCCCGCTCGTGGTCGAACGACCCATGCCGCGACGGTTCCCCCGCGGCCATCCGATGACGCGTTCGACAGCGATAACACACCAGCACGTCGGGCAGCAGCGCGAACAGCAGCATGTCGAGCACCGCGAAGGCGGCCAGCGTGATGTAGGTCCAGATCGGGCGGTGCAGGTACCAGAACGTCGTGCTGACGGCGATCTGCACCGCGATCACCGCCAGGCCGGCCGCCTGCGGGAAATCCTTCTGTCGCCACAGGTCTTCGTTGCCGCAGGCCAGGCAGACCCGGGGCGCTGAGCCCTCGAGTTCGTCCGACCGGACCGCGCGTCGCCAGCCGCAGTCGCAGGCGATCGTCCGCTCCACCGGAGACACGTGGCTTCGCACAGGTCGCCCGCACGCCGGGCAGTTCAGGTCAATCCGCATGGAACGTCGACACCATGCCCGTCTACAGGGGCCAGCGGAGATCGCGCGACAGCACCGCCGCCGTCGTCTCTCCAATGAACACGAGAATCACGGCCGCGAACAGCACGCCGGTCGCCGACTGCGTGTTGCGGTACCGCAGGATCTGACGCACGAGGACCGCCATGATGATCGGCGCGGCGATCCCGCACAGCCACCGCAAGGCCAGCCACAGGTCATGCGTCGACGACGCCGCCAGACGGTCCAGCGTCGCCCAGGCCACGGCCGCGATCGCGCCCCGGACCAGCGCCGCCCCTCCCAGCCCCAGGTTCAATCGCTGCAGCGGCGACAGCTTCATCATCGGCGCCGTCAGGTACCAGTGCCCCAGCAGCATGGCCGTCACTGCGCCGCCGATCAGCCAGCCGGCCGCGAGTTCCGATCCCACCGCCAGGGCGCCGGACGATGTCGTCCGAAACAGCTCCCGCGAAATGCCCCCCACCAGAGCGGCGCCCGAGGCGAACAGCACCACGCCGCACAAAATCGCCCCGCCGGCGCGCCGCGCCAGCGTCCAGTACACCGATCCCAGAAACGACGCGACGACGACCACCCCGCACAGGATTCTGAGCGCCATCGGGCCGAGCAGCGACGTTGCGGACTCCACCGCCGGCAGCGAGCCGACTTCCAGCAGCCCGAGCACGCCCAGCCCTACGGCAACCAGCATCTGAATCCGGAAGAAGCCGCAGGTCACCTCGCTGCGCGGCATCCAGCACCACGTGAGTGCCATGCCGAAGATCAGTCGCAAAGTGAACTGGGCGATCATGGAACGTCCGCAGGCGGGGCGCGGGGGACGGTCCCCGAGCGCTTGAGAATTTGACCGCAGCAACGACGGGGGCCGCAAGTCGCGGCAACTTCCAGCGACTGGCATTCCCGGGAGCGGGACGGTACGCTCGTCGTGATGGTACGTATACGTACAAAGTCGGCGCACGACCTGGCGCTCGCCCTGCGATCCGCCTACTGGACGCTGCACCGCCAAACCGACGCCAGCCTCCAGGCGCACGGCGTGACGGCCAGCCAGTTTGTCCTCCTGACGCTGCTGTCCGACCAACCGGCCGTCACGCAGCGCGAGCTTGTCGACCTGGCCTCCTCGGATCCCAACACCGTCCGCGCCATGCTGGTCGCGCTTCAGGGCAAGGGCCTGGTCTCCCGTCAGCGGCATCCCACGGACGGGCGGGCCTGGCAGGTCTCGCTGACCGAACAGGGGCGGAACCTGTTGCCCTCGTTATGGCGGTTGACCGATCCCGTCCGCGACCGCCTGTTGACGGAATTCGACGACGATGAGCGGCGGACGCTCGAACGTCTGCTCGTGCGGACCGCGGCCGTCATGAGCCACGACGGAAAGGGCGCCTCCTCATCCTCCCGCCGCGGCCCAGCGCACCGGTCGGCGGCCGCGGGAGCAGAACTCAAAGATCTCTGACGGTGTGCGGTTTCTGTCCCTGTTTTCGAGGTTTGCCATGTCTCGACGCCTGTTGCTGTTCGCTGCGACGAGTTGCCTCCTTTCCGCCGCGGTCGATGTGCATGCCCAGGAGCGCCGCGGAGGATTCACCCCGCCGCCCGTTGTCATTTCACCGGAGGTCGCGGCGGATCAAACAGTCACGTTCCGCATCTACGCGCCGAAGGCTGAGGAGATCCGCCTGTCGGGCGATCTCGGAAACCTCGGAGACGCGGGAAACCTCGTCCAAGGGGAGCAGGGAGTGTGGGAGGCGAAAGCGGGACCGCTGGCTCCGGGCGCCTATCGATATCACCTGGTCGTCGATGGCGTCGCCACGGTCGATCCGGCGAACCCCGCCACCAGCGAATCCAACGGCAACAGTTGGAGCCTGTTGATCGTGCCCGGCTCAGAGTTCTGCGACGTACGCGACGTCCCGCACGGCGCCCTCGCGGAGGTCGCGTATCGCTCGGAAACGCTGGGCCGATTCCGTCGGATGCATGTTTACACGCCGCCCGGCTATGAGAGCGGCGAAGGCGCATTCCCGGTGCTGTACCTGCTGCATGGGGCGATGGACAGCGACGACTCCTGGTCGACGGTCGGTCGCGCTGGCGTGATCCTCGACAACCTGATCGCCGACGGCAAAGCGAAGCCGATGATCGTTGTGATGCCGCACGGACACACCGGTCCGTTCCGGTTCGGCCCTCCCGGCGAGAACTCGTTCGAGCGCCAGATGAGGGACTTCGCTCAGGACTTCGCCAACGACATCCGCCCGCACATCGAGCGGACCTACCGCGTGAAGACGGACCGCGGCAGCCGGGCGCTCGCGGGTCTGTCGATGGGCGGCGCACAGACGCTCGACATCGCGATCGCGAACCTCAAGGACTATGGTTACCTGGGGGTGTTCAGCTCGGGCGTGTTCGGAATCGCGGGCGGGCCGTTCACGGCGGGCGGACCCTCCTGGGAGGAGCGCAACGCAGCCGTCCTCGATGATGCGGCGCTCAAGGACGACCTGAAGCTCGTCTGGTTCGCGACCGGGCGAGAGGACTTCCTGCTCGAAACGACCCGGGGCACCGTCAAGGCGCTGGAGAAGCACGGCTTCTCAGTGACTTACGATGAGACCGATGGGGGCCACACCTGGCCGATATGGCGAGACTACCTGCGGGACTTCGCGCCGCTCCTGTTCCAGGACGACTGAGCGACCTGGCGGCGGGAGCGAGGGGCGCGTTGCCGGCAACTTGGCGATGCGCCCCCATTCCGCGGCGACGCGCCGGCGATGCCGTCCCTGCGGCTGCGGCTCGCCGTCCTTACCAGGGCGCTTCCATGAGGTGGACGATCTCCTCGGCCAACTGGTCGACGGCGTCCTTCGTCGCCGTGGCCAGCGACTGACCCGTCTCGGGTGCGAAGCTCGTCTGTGAGATGGCCTGCTGGAACCGCGGCGCGATCG
This sequence comes from Planctomyces sp., assembly GCA_019636235.1. Classification (GTDB taxonomy): domain Bacteria; phylum Planctomycetota; class Planctomycetia; order Planctomycetales; family Planctomycetaceae; genus Caulifigura. The sequence continues at coordinate 245,462 of JAHBXW010000005.1, read as the reverse complement.
CGAACCGCTGTTCCGCCAGCACCCGGCCGGTCCGCGCCTCCTCCCAGCGGGCCTCGACGGCGATGCCCAGTTCCAGCTCGCGCGGGTCGTCGTAGCGGTTCTGGTTCTCCAGCCGCTTGGTGATCTCGACGATCCGGCCGTACAGCACCGTGTCCGCGGACGGCCCCCGCGCCAGTCGAAACGTGGTGCTGTCCTGGACGCGCTTCTGGACAGCTTCGGTCAACTGCAGCTCGAAGCCGCGGCGGAACGATTCCGACGTGAACACGGGAATGTAGACGGTCCGAATCTCCGGTCCGTACGCGGGTCCGACCGCATAGCCGCACCCACCCGCCAGAGGCAGGCCGCAGAGGACGGCCAGGAAGGACCTGCGTTGCATCCGAGGGGCGTTCGTCGGCGTCGCGGCCGCGAACGGTCAGGAGTCTTCGTCGATCTCGATGTGCCCGGGGAGTTCGACGGGGTTGGCGTCGACGTCCGGGAACTGCTGCGGGGCGGGGGTTGTAGCACGGTACGGCCCGTTGCCGAAGTCGAATTCCTGGTTGTCATCGTCGCCGTCGTCGTCGGCGGCGGCGGGGGACTCTGCGGGTTTGGGAGCGGGTTTCCGCGTCGCTTTCGCCGGCCTGGGCTGGACCTTCGCAAGTTCGGCGCGGGCCTTCTCGGCATAGGGAGAGTCCGGGAACCGGTTGATGATCAACTGGCAGTGCAGTGCGACGGAGTCCGGCTGATTCTTGGATTTGTAGAAGTCCACCAGGTCCCACAGCCGGGCGATCTCGGCGTTGCGAAGCTTCTGGACGTCCTTCTGCAGGCGTTCCCGCTCGTCCTCCGTCAGATTCGGAAACAGCTGAAGGGCGACAGTCTTCAGTTCCTTCGCCTCCTGCAGTGCGCGGCCGTCGTACTGCGGACCTTCATAACTGGCATACGTGACATACGCTCCCAGAAGGTGCGCGTCCTGGAAGAACGGGCTGTCCGGGTATTGCTCCCGGAGGAGCTTATAGAGCCGCGCCGCCTCGACAGGATCGCCTGTTCGGAGGTGATGGTTGGCTGACAGCATCAGTGCGTCGTCCGCGAGCGGGCCGGCCGCGTCGTGCAGCCAGATCGAACGCAGCGCCTGCAGCGCCCGGCCATGCGTGTCGAACACCGGACGGCTGCGATCGGTCACGTTGGGGATGATCGCAAGCCGCGGCGTGCTCGGCGCCTTGGGAGGCTTCGCCGGATCGATGCTCTCATGCTTCGTGAGCTGCACGTCCCCCAGGTCCCCGACCTCGCGCGAGAACTCCAGCCAGTACATGGCGATGCGAAACAGCCGCTGCGTCGACGGCTCCATGTGCCGCGTCGAGGGGTAGCGCTCCAGCAGCGAGTCGTAGCTGTCCTGAGCCCAGGAGTATTTCTGCTGTGCGAACTGCGACTCCGCGATCATGAACATCGCGTCTTCTTCGACCGGATCGCCGTACTGCGCGTAAGGGTCCGTTTCCTTCGCGTCTTTGAAGCCCCAGCGGCGCTGCCAGCGGATCGCGAACGACTCGTACGTGGCGCGGCGATCCTTGGCCAACTGCTTGAATGACTTCTCCGCCTCGGAATACCGCTTCTGTTCGTACAGCGCGCAGGCGGCGTCATACCGGGCCAGCGCCTGCGCCATGTCGGGGGTGTCCCCGCCGCGTGATTTCTCTTTGGCCCAGAGGCCGGCGCTCAGCTTGCGCTCGGTCGGCCCGGCGATCTTGCCGGGATTCCGCCCGCCGATCTCCGCCAGATTGGTGCGATCGGGGCCGCGCCGGGAACGCCCCATCGACAGCGAACTGCAACCTCCGGCCAGCAGGCAGGCGGCCAGCGACAGCAGCAGCCAGCGCGCCTCCCGGGACGGGATGCCGCGCCGCAAAGCCGGTGGATGGGAGGACGGCATCATGCCGAGGACTCGCGGGACTTCGGAACGCCCGGGGCAATCCCTGCCGCCGGATCGCCCCGCTCAAAACTTGAGCAGGGCCAGCATCTTGGGACGTCGCTCCAGCGTGTGGCTGATCGCGGACGTCAACGTGCGTCGCAACTCCTGGTATTGCCGGGGGGTGATCGACAGTCGCTGGGCCAGCGTGCTGTCGTCGTCGGCCAGGGCCCGCAGCAGCGCCACGGTTCCCGGTTGGATTTCGCTGTGCTGGTATTCCGGACGACTGCACGCCGGGCAGATCAAGCCGCCCTGCGAGACCCAGAAGCGTGCGGCGGCGCCCAGCTCCAGGGGCTGATGGCAGGCGCAGCAGGCGTCGAGTTCCGGCAGGCGGCCGACCTCCTTCAGGACAGTCAGCTCGAATTGGAGGATGGGGAGGCGCGGGTCGGAGCCGGAGGCAATCGCATCGAGCGTCCGGAGCGCCGCATCGAACAGGTCGGGATGGGGGTCATGCTCCTCGGTCAGGCCATCCAGCAGCTCCGCGACGTAGTAGCCGCCGTAGAGCGCATTCAGGTCTCGACCGGGGGGCGCGAATCGCCGGGTGAGCTGGGCTTCCGTCAACAAATCCAAGCCACCGGACGACTTGCGGATGAACACTACGCGGCAGAAAGAAAGCAGGTCAAGAGCAGCCTCGAACGGACCCCGCAGGCGCTTGGCCCCTTTGGCAAGAGCTGCCACTTTCCCCTGCTCGCGCGTGAACAGCGTGACGACGCGGCTCGACTCGCTGAAATCGGCGAGCCGGATGACGAGTGCGTCGGACTTCTCGGTCGACATGCCCTAAGTCTGCAATTCCCTGTAAGTAACGCCCGCCGCTGCCGTTCCCCGGGCGAGGAAACGTCCGTGCCATGGACGTCCCGGCCGGCCGACGCCTAAATGCGGCCGCACCAAACGCCGCGAACTGCCCAGTCTCCCTCCGCTGCGACAGAACGCCGGCCACGCAGGGACTCACTCCGCCGAGTTCTCGTCTTCCGCGGGCGCCGCTCCGTCAACCTTCGACAGCGCGTACCGTCGCGGCCTGGGCTGACGCTTCTCCTGCAGCTCCCGGTCGACCTCCTGGATCGCGGCGTTGAATTGCTCGACCCGCGCATCGAGGTCGGCAACGGCCTTCTCGAGGTTCGCCAGTTGCTCCTTGAGATTCTCGTCGTTCGGGTTCCCTTCCGAAGCCTGCCGGACGCGGCCGTACGTCTGAAACTGCCCCCAGGCGTCCCGCAGGTGCTGGACCGGCCCGCGCGACTTGTGGTGATTGATCGTCGCGACGTCCAGCGCCTGGCGGTACTGCGGAGTTTTCGTGTTCCCCTGCAGCCGGATGCCCCGCGCCAGCGCCCGAGCCGGGTACCGGCCCACCTCTTCGCCGTCGATCGTCAACGCATACGTCCCCGCGCCCAGCCCCTGGACCTCCAGCGTCTCGGCATTCCAGCGGTTCGCCAGGTTCGTGAGTTCCGCGCCCAGCGCGGCTTCCTCGGGCACCGCCCACGGCAGGCTCTCCGCCGTCCAGGTGAAGCTGACGGCATCGTCCGCGTGCGTCAGGTCGGCCAGAGCGCCCCCCTGCGAGCGGTCTCCGTGAATCCGCCCCTGCCGATCGCGGCGAATGCGGATCGACGACAGCCCGCGCGGCACGTCCAGGTCATTGAGAATGGCCGCCGCCATCACCACCTGTCCCGCCGGACCCGGATGCACGGCATCCTGAATCATCGTGAACTTCGGATCGGACTTTCGCTGTTCGAACGTGATGGCGTTCATCGGGCTCCACATGTCGACGAAGCCGTACCCCTTCTCCGTCGCCACGTCCCGCAGCCACGCGCCGTAATACGCCAGCACCGAGTTGTAGTACGTCTTGCCCTCTTCGTTCAGCCAGCTCCGCCCCAGCCGGGCCGCGCGGGCGTCGAACATCGACGGCGTCATCAGAATGGGCGTCGCACCCGTCGCCTCGATCCGCTCCAGCACCTCCAGCATGTCCTTGCGGTACGTCTGGAAGATCGAGTCGTTGAAGGGCGTGTAGCCCCCGTCGTTCATTCCCAGCAGCACCGTCACGTACTTCGGGTTGTACGCGGCGACGTCGCGGTCGAACCGCTGCAGGGCGTCCCAGCACCGGGCCCCGCCGACGCCCGCGTTGTGGAACCGGATGGTCTTCGCCGGGAACCGCGTCAGGAAGTAGCTCTCGACGTACTGCGTGTACAGCCCCTGGTGCGTGATGCTGTCCCCCAGAAACACCAGGGTGTCGCCGTCTTCGAGTTCGAGTTTGGCCAGCGGCGCCGGGACGTCCTGAGCGAGGGCCGGGCCGGTCAGCAGCCACAGGACGACCAGCGGGAACAGGCGGCGGGGCGAGAACGGCGAAGTCGGCATGGCGGGCTCATCACAGGGGACTTGGGACAGCGCGATGAGCGTATCGCGAGCGGTCGGGCGACGGAAGTTGCGGCGAGTCGACGGGTGTGGTCACGGGACGGGGGGAACGGGTGGTCGCGCGACGGTAAACGTGAGTGGCTGCAACACGCCGCCGCGCGACCCCTGGGGCGGGAACGGTGGTCGCGCGTGCCGTCGTCAAGCTGACGATCTGGTCGAAATCGACGTAAACGACTATGAATTCAGCGAATCGGATGCGATTGTTGCTTAGAGGCGGACCAGAAACCGCCGGTTGAATCAACTGGCCGGGGCCAGATCATGATGCCAGAGTCGGAAGGTAATCACGCTCATCGCCAGCGACTTCCAAGCCTCCATGATGTCCTCGGAGCGGTCATAGCGCACCCGCATCCGCCGCAGGCCCTTGAACCAGCTGATCGTCCGTTCCACCACCCAGCGGATCCTTCCCAGCCTGCTCCCATGAACTGTCCCGCGGCGGCGAATTCGCGGTTCAATCCCCAGATGTCTGAGCAGGCTGCGGGTCGCTTCACTGTCGTACCCCGCATCGGCGTACACCGTGTCCGGAGCCTTTCGAGGTCGGCCCGGTCGACCAGCGACCTGTGGGAACGCCAATGCCACCAGCGGCAGGATCTGGGTGTGGTCGCTGGCGTTGGCGCCGGCCGTCCGGATCGCCAGGGGAGCACCGCCTTTGTCGACCATCAATGTCTGTTTCGTGCCGGGTTTTCCGCGGTCGGCGGGATTCGGGCCGGTCTTGTCCCCGCCGCCATGGGCACGGATCAGGACGGCATCCACGATGGCGGTGTCATGCTCCAGTTCTCCATCGCGCCGCAGCAGTCCCAGCAGATCGACATGCAGCCGGGCCCAGATGCCGGCCTCTTCCCAGAGCCTGAGCCGGGAGCGGGCGGTTTCCCCGCAGCAGCCCATCTCGGTTGGGACGTCTCTCCAGCGGCATCCAGTGGCCAGGACATACCACAGGACCTTCATGACGCAGCGGTTGGAGACTCGCGGCCGACCGCCGTCGGGACCGACGGGTTCATCGGGCGGCAGGTGATGGGCGACAATGTCAAAGAACTCCTCGGGCATCCGGGCGCTGGCCATGGGGCGGCTCCTAAAACGGGAACAGATTCCCGCTCCCTGGCGCAAATTCCATGCCGAGGTTTTTGGTCCGCTTCTTAGTCTCGATGGGGCGGTCGTTCGCAACCCAATTCAGGATCACGGATGCCGGAAAGTCGCCACCGCCGAGCGTGAACTTCGTGACGTCGCGAATTCTCCCCCGATCCAGAATACGTTGAACCGCACCTTCTTCGTCATCGATATTTCGCACAGCCGTGTACGAGATGTCTGTCAACACAGATGCGGGCATCTTTGTGAGCAGAAAGCTGCGAGTCTTCTGACGTACATCAATGTAGGCACCGGAGAATCGCTTTGCAGATCGAGTGGACATGGAGGGATCTAAGGGCCCGGCGACTGTTTGGTCAAGACGAAAGGCGGTAATTGCGCCGTTCGCGCGAAGCTATGGTCGAATCTTACACGGATGGGCTCCATTGTCTGTTTGTGCGACGTCGGCACAACGAAAGCCTATTCCACGAATGGCAAGGTGGTCAACTTTGAGTGCGACAGATAAGCCCCCCCGTCACTTCTCCAGCCGCCAGCCGCTCTCGTCCGCAACCAGCCGCGTGTGCCCCCGGTAGCGGTCGTACGTCGCCTGCATCTCCTGGATCGAATCAAAGTATCCCACGATGTGCGCCGCGCTGAACGACTCCCCCGCCCGCACCGGCCGCCCATGGACCTCCTCGATCATCACGATGATCCCCCCCGGACGCTGGCTGCACCACGCCTCGTACACCACCGATGGCTCCAGCGTCAGCCCCCCCAGCCAGGGACCCTCGCCTCCCGTCTCCGGATCCCGCAGCCGGTACGCCCGAATGAATCGCTCGGGAGTCCGCTGCAGGTCCCGCCGATAGCCGAACTTCAGGTCGGGCGGGAACGGAGTGAAGAACTCGCTCGACGGAATCCGCACGCCTTCCGGGCCGCTCAAATAGCTCAGGTACATCTCGCTGAACTTGTCCCCCTCGGTGTGCCGCACGCAGCCCGGCGTGTCGTTCCGCAGGAACATCTCCTCGGAATCGTTCACGCTGTCAATCCGGTCCATCAGCACGAAGTAGCGCTCCCCTTTGGGAAACACGATCAGCTGCGTCCAGGTCGAACCCGGCTTGCGTCCGGGCGCCGCATACTCGTACTGGTAGGTCGTCCGCACGGCCACGAAGTCCTTCCCGCGGATCACTTCCGGCTGGACGGGCTTCATCCGGTGGCACAGCTGCGGCCCCTCCACCATCCGTTTGCGATGGCTGGAGCCGTGAGCCATGCGCGCGTATTCGCGGCGGGCGGGATCCGTTTCGTTCTCGTACCAGGTGTAACGGCCCACGCCGTCGCCATCGGGGGCGATGACCTGCTCGGCCCAGGCCTCGTCGCTGCCCGCCTCCATGAGCCAGTCGATGACCATCAGCCCGTCGCCGACCTCGCGAAAGCCGGTCGCCTTGTCGAGAAACGTGCCCTTCTCGATGCCCGTCATCCAGTGCTTGGGATCGCGCTTGGGGATCACGGCTTCGAGCCGGTCGGTTTCGATCTTGATCGAGCGGTCGTCCTCATGCACCTGCAGGTCTGGATCGGCGGGAGCCTGAGCCAGTGCCGGGCTGCTGATCAGAACCCCGGCCAGGGCGGCCGCCGCAGCCCTGCCGAACACTCCGCGAAACGTATTCATGAATCCTCCAAGGTGTCCATCGAAGCGTGCGAGGCATTCCCGCCACATGAACGTGATGGTATCGCAGGACGCCCTATCGAAGCGAGAATTCTCGTGCACCGTTTCACGGACGACTAGAGGTCACCCGCCGCGGCTCATCACGGTCACGGGGATTGAAATCAGAGGGTGCCGTTCAACGCCGGTTCTGATCTCGATGGTCCCGTGCAAATCAACCCCGCGCATATCATCCGGAGCGCTCACATAGGCATCGATAATGCGAACCGCGCCTTCCGTTTCCGACTGGACGACTTCACCCTTCAACCAATCAGGTTCGCACTTGACCTGTTGCACATCCCAGCCACGTCCATCGGCACCTGAAATCACTATTCGCCGGACCACTGGCCAGACCTGATGACGACCAGGATCGACAACGATCGCCGAGGGATAGGCGCGCAATGCTGGCTTCCAGTCGACAACACAGCGAATCGCCGGCACGTCGCGGGTAGGCGTCGATGCGACCCTCGGCGTCAGCGTAGTCGCCAGCTTCCGAGAATTCAGATCTGCCCCATGTATCGTGAGAGAGACTTTGTAGTGGCGAGCCAACACTGTGCTGTCCGCCTTCACGCTATGAACCAGCAATGGCTGCCCGACGATCACGTCAGGTAACTCACAGTCAAATCCCAGAAGCCACTCTGTTCCAATATGCTCCAACGTCTGCACTTCAAACGAAGTCTCGAAGGGTTCTCCAGTAACTGCAACTCCGAATATCTCCGGAGGCTGAAGCACGACTGCAGGTGCTTCGACGCGTCGACCTTGCATCCGAACAGGAATATCGAATCTGGAGTGCGGGTCCTCCAGCAGGATGCTGACTCGCGTCTGCTGGATGCCGGTCTTAGGAGGCGTCAAACGAAGCGTAATCGATGTCTCCTCGCCTGGGCGTAGGACATGCGTCGCCAGCGGAGCCGCCGCCGTGCATGAGCATGATGCCTCCACTCCTCCGATGCGAATCTCCCTCGCGCTGATGTTCCTAATCGTCACTGTTGCAGCGACGTGAGCATCGCTGACCGCCTCGACATCAATCTGCGGTGGCGTCACTGAAATGACTTCGTGGACGCTTGCCACTGGCCGCCGCGCCATCATGGCGACAATGCTCACGGCCGCCGCAGCGATTGCAATCCAGCAGCGGTGTCGGTACTTTTGCGCCGTCACGGAAGCCACCTTTCAGAACTCTGATGCTTCGAACTCCTGGCCGTCAATCGAGCCGATCGCCCGCCAGACTTCCAGCGCGACGTTCGAGTTTGCAAAACGCGCGCTTCCGTCGGCCATCAATATGTTCACACCGCCGGGGTGAAGAGACCTCGCCGTAACGGCTCCATTGCCGACGTTGCAGTCTGGGGTGGAGGAATTGGGTGGCAACACGTGATTATACCATGTGTGATGGTATCCACTGAGCGCCCAGGTGTATCCGAGAAACGAGTAATGGGTGCGAGTTGGATCAAGCGGAGTCCGGCATGCGTCCACAGCGTCGTCCGGGCGGATGATCATCACGCCATTCACGATCGCAGCATCCCGTGATGGCGTCAGCCAGTCTCGTTCGCGATCCCCGGTGACGCGTTCGCAGAATGCGGCCGTTTGCGACTTTCCGTCAACAAACGCCGAGTCCCGCTGCCCGTACAGGCTTCGAAAGCCCGGGCGAGCCGAGTTCGGTCCGCGATCCTTGGTTCCATGCCATCCAGGCGACGTCCCGCATGAAACGCGATAGTTGCTCCTGGGGGCCGGAAAGTTGTCAGACGGGCATTGAAAGATTGGAATCGTCGTCGAAATCAATGTCTGATTCCACTTGCTGACGGGCGGGTCAGCGCCTTCGCCGTCGCCTGTCTCCAGCATGTTGAACTGCGAGTGGATGGCCGACTGGTCCAGATATGGAAGCAATTGTACGTGCGGGGAAAGGTTTAATGATAATTGCTTTCCAGAACTATCGACCGCGAGGGTCCCCCCAGAGGGGTACTTCCGTTCTGAAGATTCGAACGCCGCGCAGGCGACCCCGATCTGCCGCAGATTATTCAAACAGGCCGCGCGTCGCGCCGACTCCCGCGCCGACTGCACGGCCGGAACAATCAGTGAAAGCAGAAGCGAAATGATTCCCATCGTGACCAACGTTTCGAGAAGCGTGAGCCCGCGTCGGCCCGCTTTCAGCGACTTCCTGTCCATCAGCCGCAGCTGGCGAAACGCCAGTTGCGAGACTTTGGCTCTGGACCACGCTGCACGACTCTCGGAACAATGAGTGGCAATCCAAATGAAACAGCCGCCAATCAAGAACGACGCGACGCCAAAGAGCAACGAGGCCATTCCTTGCCGTTTGACGTCCAGACCGGCCAAGTCATTGGGAGTCGAAGCGATATGCAGTATCGTCCCATCCCACTGCCACCGATCACGCAACACGGCGGCTTCGACCCACTCCAATTGGCGCGGAAAATCCAATATCAACATCCTGCCACGATCGCACGCGTGCACCGCGACGAAATGCCCCTCGCCCCTTTTTGAGAGCACTCGCAATATGCCGCTGCAGGTCCATTGGGTCGAGACATCCAGGCGCGGATTCCACTCGATTGCCAGCGTGTGCAGCCCCGTTGCCTCCGCCGCTCGAGTGAGGTCCAAGAGACTTGTCTGAGCTCCCTTGCTTCCAGCTCGCAAGTCCAATTCGAAGATACTGCTCGTCACGCCGCATGTTGCGGCGCACACGGCCAACGCACGCGCGCCGCAACGATTGTCGTTATGGTTTACGTCGTGCTCGACACCCACGACAGCCGCCACGAGCATCAAACAAGCGCCGCTTGCCATGGTAAACCTCTGCGACTTTGCGCATCATTGACTGGCGTCAATGGACGGAACGGTCCAAAGACAGGCTCGACGTCGCTCGACGTCGAGCCGCATCGGCAGAGTCAGTTGCACGTCAGGCCATAGTCATATCCTGACTGTGTGGTGTTGAACTTGAAATGAGTTCGGTAGCAAAACTTGGGACTGACCGAGGTGTCTTGGATATCGCAAAAGGAGTCCCAATAGGTCAACGCCTGGCCACCGCAAGCGGTCGTGTCGAGGACTGTGCGGTATTGCGATCCCGGAGTATAGGGGCCGAACTTGTAGCTGATCCCGTCGTCGCATCGCACGTACTGATTGTTGCCATCCGGAAGGCAAGTGCTGCAATGAACGGCGTCGCCATCGACAAGCGGAAAGACGCAAACCTGGACGACGCCGCCTTGAATTGCGGCCAGTTCAGTCGCTAATACACGACGATTGGCGGGCGCCGAGTGGGTCGTCATTGTGAGGGCCACCACTCCGGCGACGCTCGACACCGCAATGAGCATGCTCTGCGAGATCTTCATTGAATGCTTCTCCTAACACGGAAAATTAACCATCCAGTCGCGACCGTCGCAACCAAAACACAACTGTGGCGGCCAACAGAAGGCCAATAGCGATTGCAGCGAAAATCCGTCCGGCACTTGAGCCGGCCAACGGGCTGGCATCGAGTGCGCCGTACTTTCCAAGAACCTTCTGTTGTTCAGCTTCGATTTCTTGCGCACGCAACGCCAGCACCGCCAATTCGGCCTCTTGACCCCCTGAGATGTATGTGATCGGGAATCCCCCAGGCTTCGATGGGGGCTCATCCACAGTGATTCCGTCGGGAATAACTGGCGCGACAAACTGTGGCGGCAGGGGCACGTTCAGCGCAACAGATTCGACATGGATCTCGGTGCGGCCCCTGATGCCGTCGGCAGTGGTTTCGCTCGTGCGCCTGGCCAAACTTGGCACGATCAGGCTCCCCAGGCTCCGATCGGCGCCTTCGGGGACTTCCATCGAAGCATCGACTTCCAGCCGCGTCCTGACAACCGGATCGCCCCGTTCGTCCAGTTGCTCACATTGGATCAGGACGGGCACCCAGTCACGATCCGGATCCAGGCCTGCAAGGACGCGGACGAGTCCTCTCCGCGAGATGCCCTTGGTGGTCACCTCGAACCCGGGATAGTTTGCCGACCCGATGGCGACCGAGTCGAGAAACCGGCAGTCTGGAATCGCCGCCAGTTCCGAAAGGTCTTCGTGCATCCAACTGACTCGTAAGCCCATCAAATTCGCGGCCTCGGACTCCTGCCGATCGCTGCTCGAATGGGAATTCTGGATCTGTAGCTGAAGCATTCTGCCAGAATCGTCCATCGGGAATTTGAACTTGCGTTTGCCGTCAAACGCCCAAGCGAATGAGGTGGCGCCCGAGTCGGGCTGAGCGTCCATTCCGAAGGTCCGCAGATACTCCTGGCCGTTTCCCCATCCCCAGTCGTAATGCAATTCGGCGGGGGAGGGCGACTTTTCGCCTGGCGCGCCGACATACCGAATGCGATAGACGACACGCACTTGCCGAATTCTCTGGACGCGGTCAGCGAGCGAGGAGCGAATCAGGGCGGGCGTCGTGGCAGACGCAATCCGCTCGAAAGAGCAGCTCGCACCGAGCAGTCCCCAGGTCAGCAGGAAGCATCTGAGGAAATGCGCAAAGGGAAGAAATCCGGCCGCAGACGCCGAACGCACCAGAGCGCGATGAAGCAAGGGCCGTGACATGACAAGCCTTCACGTTCATACGGTGGAAAGCTAGCGCCCGAACAGCATGTTCGGATCGGAAAACCCCTGTAGGTTGGCTCGCACGAGTTTTTGTTTGGACCGCGATTGTCGACGGTACGGAGCGGAAATTGATTTGTCAAGACAGCGAGTCGTCGCGGTCTGCCGCCGATGTGCCCAGCGCTGCCGCCGCGCGCATCACGCCGCGCGGAACTCCACATATGGCAGCCCGAACGTCTCAGCCACCGCCCGGTTCGTGACGTGCCCCCCGTACATGTTCACGGCCTCCGCCAAGCCCGGATGCCGCGCGCAGGCCCCCGCCAGTCCGTGCGTCGCCAGCTCCAGCACATACGGGAATGTCACATTGCACAGCGCGTACGTGCTGGTCCGCCCGACCGCGCCCGGCATGTTGGTCACGCAGTAGTGCACGATGCCTTCGACGATATAAGTCGGCTCGGAATGGGTCGTCGGCCGGCTGGTCTCGAAGCAGCCCCCCTGGTCGATGGCGACGTCGATGATCACCGCGCCCGGCTTCATCAGCTTAAGGTCCTCGCGCGTCACCAGTCGCGGCGCCCGGGCCCCGGGAATCAGCACCGCCCCAATCACCAGGTCGGCCAGCCGCAGCTCCTCCCGAATGTTGTGCCGGTCGCTGAACACCGTGTTCACGTTGGCCGGCATGATGTCGTCGAGGTAGCGCAGCCGTTCCATATTGATGTCGGCGATGACGACGTCCGCCTGGAAGCCGGCGGCGATCCGTGCGGCGTTCTTGCCGACGATGCCGCCCCCCAGCACGAGAATGTGAGCGGGGGGAACGCCCGGCACGCCCCCCAGCAGAATCCCGCGTCCCTCCTGCGGGCGCTCGAGATACTTGGCCCCTTCCTGGATGCTCATCCGCCCGGCGACTTCGCTCATCGGCGTCAGGCAGGGCAGATCCCCCGCGCGGCCCCGCAGCGTCTCGTAGGCCAGCGCCGTGCAACCCGTCGCCAGCGTGCGCCGCGTCAACTCCTCATCCGCCGCGAAGTGCATGTACGTGAACAGCATCTGCCCGGGCCGCAGCAGAGGCCACTCGGCGGCCAGCGGCTCCTTGACCTTGACGATCAGCTCGGCCGCGCCGAACACGTCCGCCGGGGAAGCGACGATCGTCCCCCCCGCGTCGACGTATTCCTGGTCGGAGATGCCCGAACCGACCCCGGCGCCCTGCTCGACGAGCACCGTATGGCCGGACCGCGTCAGTTCGTCGACTCCCGAGGGAATCATGGCCACGCGGTACTCATCCGTTTTGATCTCGCGGGGAAGTCCGACAATCATCGACTGCTCTCCGTAGTTGGCCGCAGGCTCGTACTTCCGGCACGCTGGAGCGGGCGGTTCGGCGGATCGTCCGCGAGGGATGGGCGGCGCCGATGCACGCGCTCAGCCGCGCAGGCGCCGCTGAATCTCGGCGACCACCTCTTTGATCGGCACGCGGATCTGCTGCAGCGAATCGCGGTCGCGGAGCGTGACGGCCCCGTCGTTCGACGTCTCGCCGTCGATCGTCAGGCACCAGGGCGTGCCGATCTCGTCCTGCCGGCGATACCGCTTGCCGATGGCCGCCTGCTCATCGTAGGTGCAGGCGATCCCCGCCTCGCGAAGTTCCCGGTAGACGGCCTTGGCCTGTTCGGGCTGGCCGTCCTTCTTGATCAGCGGGAACACGGCCGCCTTGATGGGGGCGATCCGCGGATGGAACCGCATCACGACGCGGGACTGCAGCTGCCCCTTGTCGTCGGGGGCCTCGTCCTCGTGATAGGCTTCGCAGAGGAAGGCCAGCGTGCCGCGGTCGGCGCCGGCCGAAGGTTCGATGACGTGCGGCGTGTAGCGCTGCCGGGTCTGGTCGTCGAAGTACGTCAGGTCCTTGCCGCTGCCGCGCCACTTGGGCAGGCCGTCGGGGCCGGTCTCGACGAGGAGCTGGCCGTTCTCGTTCTTGAGTTTGCCTTCCATGTGCGAGCGGAGGTCGAAGTCGCCGCGGTGGGCGATGCCCTCCAGTTCGCCGTATTCCCCGCCGTCCAGGAAGGGGAACGCGTATTCGACGTCGGCCGTGCCGCAGGAGTAGTGGGACAGTTCGTCGGCGGCGTGGTCGCGGAGCCGGAGGTTGTCGGTCTTGATGCCCAGGCGCGTGTACCAGGCGAACCGGCGGTCGCGCCAGTAGGCGTACCACTGCGGCGATTCGTCGGGCGGGCAGAAGAATTCGATTTCCATCTGCTCGAACTCGCGCGACCGGAAGGTGAAGTTTCGGGGGGTGATCTCGTTGCGGAAGCTCTTGCCGATCTGGCAGATGCCGAACGGGACTTTGACGCGCGTCGAATCGCAGACGTTCTTGAAGTTCACGAAGATGCCCTGCGCCGTTTCAGGGCGCAGGAACGCGGCGTCCTCCTCGGTGCCCAGCGCGCCGATGATCGTCTTGAACATCAGGTTGAAGTCGCGGGGCGCGGTCAGCGAGCACTTGTCGTGCTGGCCCACCATTTTGCTGGGTTTGACCGGACAGGGAATGGACGAGATGTGATCGGCCCGGAAGCGTCCCTTGCACTCTTTGCAGTCGACCATTTTGTCGACGAACAGGTCGTAGTGGCCGCTGCACTTCCAGACCTGCGGATGCATGATGATGGACGTTTCGACGCCGACCATCTGATAGGGCTGGGGCGCTCCGGCGGGCGCGTCGAGCGGATCGTGCCGGGAGACCATGTCCTGCCACCAGGCCTCGCGGACGTTGCGTTTGAGCTCGACGCCCAGCGGGCCGTAGTCCCAGAAGCCGTTGAGTCCGCCGTAGATTTCCGAGCACTGAAAGACGAAGCCCCGTCGCTTGCAGAGTGCGACGATCTTGTCCATCAGTCCTTCACGCGTGCCGGCCATGTGGTCCTCAAGAAAACGGAACTGCGGGCGGATGGGCCGCGCAGAGACTGTGCTGTGCCTGGGACACCCCGGCCGGGGGCGGGGATCGCCGGATTCCGCGGCGGCCGGAATGTCGGGCGGCATCTTAGGCGAAACGAGAACGCGGCCAAATCCCGAGCCGCGGGGTTTGTCTCGAAGGGCCAACACACGCCGCGCCGAGCCGCGGGGTTTATCCCCGCGGGCTGGCCGACGCCTCGTCAATCGGCCGCGTCGCGTCAATGAACAGCCCGCACACGCCCGCCGCGGCAAACGCGCCAGCGCAAATCCCGAACGGCACGCTCCAGTCGCCGAACCGCTCCAGGGCCTCGACGACGATCAGCGGCGACAGCGCCGAACCAATGTTGCCCCACATGTTGCCCCAGCCCAGCACCGAGGCGATGTACCGGCCCCCGACGTCCTGGTTGTACGCCCACACCGCCGGCACGCCGACATCCGTTGAAAACGCCACCAGCGAAAACATCGCCGTGGCCGTCCACAGGGACGGCTCGAACATCATCATCAGGAACGCTCCCGCCGCCACGAACCGCGTCCCCGACAGCGGAACCATCCGGCCCAGCCGCAATCCGAACCGCCGCGTGCACCAGTCCGTGAACCAGCCCCCCAGAAACATCCCCACCCACCCCGCCCAGATCGGGATCGACGCATGGAAGCTCCGCGTCTCCAGCGAACAGTTCTGCACCTTCTGCAGATACTCCGGAAGCTGCAGGACCAGGAACGTCCAGCCGATATTTGTGCACAACTGCAGAAAACTGATCAGCCACAGGCTGGGGCTGGCGACGATGGCGCGGATCGGCAGGCGTCCGGGGGCGCCCGTCGACGCGAGCGGCAAGCGCCCCTCGTTGATCGTCGCGAGTTCTTCCCGCGTGACGCGGGGATGTTCGGCCGGACGGTCTCTGACGACAATCCAGTAGCCCGCCGCGATGACCAGGCCGCCCGCGCCGAAGATCATCATCACGTGACGCCAGCCGGCGGCGTACATCGACCGCAGCGAGCCCGGGAGCGCGGATTCGAGGATCAGCCGGTTGAGCCGCGGATGCTCCGAGCTGGGGATGTCTCCGGCGGCGTAGCTGCGGCGGACCTCGCGTTCGACCGGCAGACTGAGGAGCTGCTCGGGGCTCGCGAGGAGCGGTCCGCGGCTGGTCCTGGTCAGGAGCGCGGCCCAGAACTCGCGGTCCCGTGGCTGAACGGCCAGCGGGGTGGCGCGGGCGACGTCCGACGGCAGCCCAGTGAGCCGGTCCCGCGCGGAGGGGCGGGACACGTTGGACGCCCCGGCGGCTTCCGCGGCCAGTCGCTCGAGCTCGGAGATCTCTTCCGGCGACATTCCGGACACGACGCGAAGCAGGACGTCCCGCCGTGCGGCCGCTTCCTCATCCAGGTCGTCGGAATCGGCCAGCTCCCGGGCCGCCGAGAGCTGAACCGCCAGGTGGTGCGGCACGAGGATGTCCCGCGGCTGGACGTCCGGCGATGTTGATCGCCCGGCATACAGCATCAGCAGGGCGGCCGTGACGAGCGGAGTGATCCCGCTTCCCAGCCGGCCGCCGAACGTGACGATCGCGTTGGCGATGCCCCGCCCGGACATCGGGGCCCAGCGTCCCACGACCGACGCGCACGCGGGATACGCGCCGGCCTGCGCGATGCCGATCGCCAGCCGCGTCAGCAGCAGCATCGCGAAGCCGTGAACCCAACCCATCGCCGCTGTCCCCGCCGACCAGGCGACGATGTACAGCGTCAGCATCCGCCGTGGACCATAACGGTCGGTCAGCCAGCCCGAGGGGACCTGCGCCAGCGCATAGGACCAGAAAAACGCGGACAGCAGCCAGCCCGTCTCGCGGCGCGTGAGGCCCAGATCGTCGCGGACGTACGACTGCACGTACGTCAGGACGAACCGGTCGATGTACAGCAGCGCGGAAACGAGGAACGAGAGGAAGACGACGCGATAGCGGATGGGGATCGCCTGCGTCATGCAACGACCTCGTTCAAAATGGAACCCCGGGGCTCGAGACTCCCGGGCGACGTCCGATCACGCGCCGAACTTCTCCAGCCGGCCGGCATGCGCCAGCGCGAGCAGCATCAGGTGCTTGGCCTCAAACTGCCCCAGCGAGCCCCCCCGGCAGGCCTGCTCGCCGAACTTTCCGGCCGCGTCGTAGCGGCACAACTCGGCCGACAGCAGCGTCGGCACCGGGTGCCAGCTGTGCGACTGCATCTTGCTGGGCGTGCTGTGGTCGCCCGTGACGATCAGCACATCGGGTTTGAGGGCTGTGATGCGGGGGATGGCGGCATCGAGGGCTTCGATCTGCCGGACCTTCTCGTCGAACTTGCCGTCCTCGCCCGCCTTGTCGGTGTACTTGAAGTGCATGAAGAAGAAGCTGTAGTCGTTCCAGGCGGCTTCGAGCCGGCTGCACTGGTCGGCGAGCGTCTGTCCGGCGTCGAGGATGTTCATGCCGACGAGGCGGGCCAGGCCGCGGTACATGGGATAGACGGCGATGGCCGCCGGCTTGACGCCGTAGACTTCCTCAAAGGTCGGGATGGTCGGCTTCTTGTCGATTCCCCGGAGCGTCAGAAAGTTGGCCGGCGCGTCGTCCTTGAGAATCTCGCGGGCCTGCTTGAGGAACTCGGTGAGCAGCGCGACAGTTTTTTCCGATCCGGCGGCCTTCGCTTTCGGCGCCAGAGGAGCCACGCCCGTCTTCTGCGGATCGGTGTCGTCGACATCGCCGCCCAGACCCGCGCCGCGGAGCACGATCACCAGTCGGTATTCCTTGACGTGCCGGACGAACACTTCGGCGCCGGGCAACTGGATCTGGTCCAGCTTCGCACACAGCGGCGCGGCGCGATCGCTGTCGATCCGTCCGGCGCGGCGGTCGGTGATGTGGCCGGCGGCGTCGAGCGTGCAGAAGTTGCCGCGGATCGCCACATCGTCCGGACCGAGATCGAAGTCGATCCCCAGCGCCTCCAGCACGCCGCGGCCGATCTGGTACTGCAGCGGGTCATAGCCGAACAGCCCCAGGTGCCCCGGACCGCTGCCGGGCGTGATGCCGGGCAGCACGGGCACGGTCAGCCCCAGCGACGAACGCCCCGAGAGCGCGTCGAGGTGCGGCGTCTTCGCGGCTTCCAGTTCCGTCTTGCCGCCTGGCTCGAGGGGCAGGCCGCCCAGCCCGTCGGCGACGAGCATCACAATGCGGGAGCCGTTGTCTTTCTGAAGCGCGCGGGTCAGATCGTGAATGTCAGGCATGCGTGTGGGTCGGTCAGCGGAAACGAACTCAGTACTTCACCTGGCAGTCGGGCTTGGCCGTCTGGAACTTCTCAATCGCCTCGTCGCTGACGGACGTGTTGCTGAGATCCAGCGACCTCAGCTTCGGAGCGGCCTCCAGAGTCGCCAGACCTTCGTCGCGGATGCGCGTCTGCTTGAGATTCAGCACCTCCAGCGACGGCAGCTTCGCGAGATGCGGCATGCCGGCGCTGGTGACGCCGACGCACTGTTCCAGGTTCAGTTCGCGAAGCTTCGTCATGCCGGCCAGCGCGGCCAGGTCGTCGTCATTGATCGTGGCGAACCACATTTCCAGCGTCTCGAGCGCGGTCAGCGGCTCAAGCAGCGACATGGAATCGGAACCGAACGCCGTCTCGCTGATGTCCAGATAGCGCAGCGCGGCCTTTGACCCGTGCAGCGCCGCCAGTCCCGAGCCGGTGATCGACGTCCCGCGAAGCCGCACATCCCTGAGCTGCGTGCAGTTCTTGAAATGCTCCAGTCCCGCATCGTCGATCCGCGTCCGCATCAGGTTCAGCCGCTGCAGGTCTGTCATGCCGGCCAGCGGGGCCAGCCCGGCGCTGGTGATCTGATTGGCGTCCTCGATCTCGAACGATCGCAGTTTGAGGTTCGCGAGATGGGACAGCCCGGCATCCGTGATCGAGTACGTGCGGAGCTTCAAATCCACGAGATTCTCGCAGGCCTTGATGTGCTCCAGCGCGCCGTCCCCGATCTGCATGCAGCCTCGCAGATCGAGCGCCCGCAGCTTCTTGAGCTTCGCCACGTGCTCCATGCCGGCGTCCGTGACTCGCGTGTACAGCAGCAGCAACTGTTCGAGGTTCGGCAACGCGGCGACATGGATCAGCCCCTCGTCGGTGAGCTGGCTGCAGCGGCGCAGGCTGAGCGTTTTGAGCTGCGGCAGATCCGCGAGGGTCTTCAGCCCATCGTTGGTGACGCGGGCGTTCTCCAGGCTGAGGGACGTCAGCGACGGCAGGCCCTTGAACAGCGGGAGCTGCTCGTCGGTGAGTTCCGCGTTCTTGGCGTCAGCGCGTTCGACATTGCCGGCGGCGTTCTTCGTCAACAGGACCTTGAGCTCTTCGAGCTGGGAGACGGCGCTGGCGTCGTCCGGTTCCGCGGGGGGCGGCGGCGGCGTCCGGGGCGCGGATGCCTCAGGCGGAGTCGTGGTCGGCGGTGGGGCTGTGTCCGAGTCGGACTTCTTGGCGCCGGTGGTCCCCGTGTCGGACGGGGGCGCGGTCTGGGAGGCCGGCTTCTGACATCCGGCCGCCAGGGCCAGGCACGGCAGCGCGATCAGGAGAATGCGGAAACGCATGGGATTCAGGCGGAGGTGCAAAGGTCTGGGGCGGACTGCGCGGCAGTCGACGCGATCAAACCGCCGATGCTATCACCCGATTGGCGCGGCAACCACCGAAGGGCGAGAGGGCGTTCGAATTGACTTGGATTGCCGCTGCACGGCGGCGGCGTGCCGGGCGACACCCACCAGGAAATGCCGCCCCCCAGGGGATCGAGGTCCCCCACTCGCCACTTCGTTCGGTCAATTTCAGGCTTGCAGCCGGGTCTCGGCACGGCGAGCCGCCGACCGGCATTTCCCAACGGCAGCGCAAAAGCCGAGGGGATCAACCCCTCGGCTCAGGCGCGCATGACGTATGCACGTCGACGTGCCGACGATCACTTCGTCGAAATCGACTCGAGCATCCGCATCACGGCAGCTTCGTCCCAGTGCTCGTCGGAGTCCGTGATCATCAGGAACCCGACCCCCTGCTTGGCGGGAAACTGGCCGATGACTTCGTGCAGCTTCGTGTCCGCCCCCTCACGCGTGCCGGTCAGGAACTCGAAATCGTACGCCTTGCCGTCGATGTCGACCGAGCGCGTCTCGCGCGTTGCGACTTTCAGATTGCTGTTGTGCCCCTGCTGGCGCAACTGATCTTCGAAGCTCTGCCGGGTCTGCTGATCGCCCGCGCCGGGAATGTTCATCTGCATGAGCATCACGGCTCCGCCGGACTTCTCGTCGCCGTTCCGGGCGTACATGGCCATCTTCATCGAGAAGCCCATCTGCATCGTCATGCCCCCCACCGGGCGATAGGTCTCCGGAATCTCGATGTTGATCATCGAGTCCTTGAGGGCGGCGATCTCCACGGGATCCTGAGTCGGTTTGAATGCGTTCCTGGCGAACCAGTACAGCCCCCCGCACGTCACGACGACCACGAGCACGCCGGCGACCAGCATGCCGATGAGCACCTTCGCGAACGTGCTCATCCCCTGCTTCTTCGTGTTCGTCATGCAACCGCTCCCAGGAGTGTCAGAAATCTGTGAATCCACGGCAGCCCGTCCGCCATCCCGTTCCCCAGAGGGGCCTGCAGCACGGCCCGACTTGGGGGAGGATGCCTGTCCGGGCGCCGCTTGTCGATGCCGGATGCCGCGCCGAACGCCGTCCCGCGCGGGCAGTCAGCGTGCACAACGTCGCAGCCAGCGGCACGGATCACCGCAATTGTCCGCCGGGAGGCGATTGCGGAGGAGTCGCGAGTTCGCATTGCTGTTTCTGGCGCTGGTCGTGCTGTCGATCACGGCGACGAATGTCCGACCGTCGGCCAGACGTTGCTGGAACTGGCGATCGTGGGCGGGGCGATCGCGGCGGCGCATTGTGCGTGTCGCCGCGCCGGCATGAGCGTCGCATGTCGGCGTGGGACGTTGTTGAGCTGGACTCAGGATTCCAGGTGACCCTGAGCAAGACGGCGAACACGTCCCCCGCGATTGTGGTCAACTGCCAGCAGGTGCTGTGTCGGGCGGCGTCCGTGGAAGCGCTCTATCGCGGGTTTCCCGGTTGGGACAAGCCCGGCGGCGGGTTCGCTCGGCCGGGGATCGACGAGTGCGCAGCCCGACGGGCCCCCCGGGGCCGCTCGTGACGGGCAGTCGCCCGACGTGTCGCGGGTCTGCGGACCGGCCCGCTGCGATGCTGCGACACGGGGCCGTCCGGGCCATTTTTCCACCGGAATGAGTCGGTTGCAGGCGGTTCCCCCCGGTGTTAGCCTCTTCGCTTCAATTTCCGTGAGGTCGGGAGAGCGCTGATCGTCTGCGCTGCGATGGCGGGGCGCAGTTCCACGCGGCGACCGCAGCCTCCCTTCAGTTGGCGTCTCGTCGAGGACGTCGGTTTCAGGACAGGTCCATGAGCAAGAAATACGTCTACTTCTTCGGTGATGGTCAGGGCGAAGGCAACGGCAAGATGAAGGCCGAGCTGGGCGGCAAGGGCGCCAACCTCGCCGAAATGACCAACATCGGCCTGCCCGTTCCGGCCGGCTTCACGCTGACCACCGACGTCTGCACGTATTTCTACGCCAACGGCCGCCAGTTCCCGCCGGAACTCAAGGCGCAGGTCGAAGAGGCCATCAAGAAGACCGAGAAGGTGATGGGGGCCGAATTCGGCTCCAAGACGAATCCGCTGCTCGTGTCCTGCCGCTCGGGCGCCCGGGAATCCATGCCCGGCATGATGGACACCGTCCTCAACATCGGACTCAACGACGACACCGTCGTGGCCCTCGCCAAGCAGTCGGGCAACGAACGCTTCGCCTGGGACAGCTATCGCCGCTTCGTCCAGATGTACGGCGACGTCGTGCTGGACCTCAAGCCCCGCAGCAAGACCGAACGCGATCCGTTCGAAGTCGCCCTCGAACACAAGAAGGAGAAGGCCGGCGTTGAAGAGGACAGCCAGCTCTCCGTGAAGGACCTCAAGGAACTCGTCACGGAGTTCAAGGCCCTCATCAAGGACCGCACCGGCAGGGACTTCCCCACCGATCCCATGCAGCAGGTGTGGGGCGCCATCGGCGCGGTGTTCGGCAGCTGGGGCAACGACCGCGCCATCGTCTACCGCCGCACTTACGGCATTCCGCACGAGTGGGGCACGGCCGCCAACGTCCAGGCGATGGTGTTCGGCAACCTCGGCGACGACTGCGCCACGGGCGTCGGCCTGACCCGCGACTGCGCCATCGGCACCCCCGGCTTCTGCGGCGACTACCTGATCAACGCCCAGGGCGAGGACGTCGTCGCCGGCATCCGCACGCCCCTGCGGATTGAGGAGACGCTGGCCAAGGACATGCCGGCCGCCCACAAGCAGCTCGATGAAATCGGCATCAAACTGGAGAAGCACTTCAAGGAAGTGCAGGACATCGAGTTCACGATCCAGCGCGGCAAGGTCTGGATGCTGCAGACCCGCAACGCCAAGCGGACCGGGTTCGCCGCCGTGCGGATCGCCGTCGACCTGCACAACGAGGGGCTGATCGACGACCGGGAAGTGCTGCAGAAGCGGCGGATTCCCGCGGACGACCTGAACCAGCTGCTGCAGCCGATTTTCGATCCGGCGGCCAAGAAGCAGGCGGAGAAGGAAGGCCGACTGCTCGCCAAGGGCATCAACGCCGGTCCGGGCGCCGCGTCCGGCAAGATCGTGTTCTTCGCCGATGACGCCGAAAAGCTGCACGAGAAGGACCCCAAGACGGACCTGATCCTGGTCCGCCGGGAGACCAGCCCCGAGGACCTCCGCGGCATGAAGGCCGCCAAGGGGATTCTCACGGCGTTTGGCGGGGCGTCGTCGCACGCGGCGCTCGTCTCGCGGCAGATGGGCAAGGCCTGCATCGTGGGCTGCGCCGCCCTGAACATCGACTACGACGCCGGAACCGTCACGGTCGGCGACAAGGTCCTCAAATCGGGCGACTTCCTGTCGATGGACGGCTTCACCGGCGAGGTCTTTGAGGGCCGCCTCACGACCAAGCCCAGCGAAGTCGTGCAGGTGCTCATCAACAAGACGATGAAGCCCGCCGAATCCGAGACGTTCCAGCGGTTCAACACGCTGATGACGATCGCCGACAAATACCGCCGGCTGAAGGTCCGCACGAACGCCGACCTGCCCAACCAGGCGGACGAGGCGATCGCATTCGGCGCGGAGGGCATCGGCCTCTGCCGCACCGAGCACATGTTCTTCGATCACCTCGAAGAGATCCGCCGGATGATCGTCGCCGACAACGTCGAGAACCGCGAGTCGGCGCTGGCCCAGCTGCTGCCGTTCCAGCGGGCCGACTTCGCCGGGCTGTTCAAGAGCATGAACGGCCGGCCGGTGACGATCCGCCTGATCGACCCGCCGCTGCACGAGTTCCTGTCCGACCAGCACCTGGAGAACGATCCGAAGCTGGCCGAGAAGCTCGCCAAATGGGCGGGCCGGTCGGTGGAGGAAGTCAAGAAGCGCGTCGAGGAGCTGCACGAGTTCAACCCGATGCTGGGCCATCGGGGCTGCCGGCTGGGGATCGTGTATCCGGAGATCACGCGGATGCAGGCCCGGGCGATCTTCGAGGCGGCCGTGCAGGTGAAGAAGGAAGGCGTGGACGTGTTCCCCGAGGTGATGGTGCCTCTGGCCGGGTTCGCGACGGAGTACAAGAACCAGGAGAAGATCATCCGGGACACGGCGGAGCAGGTGTTCGCGGAGACGGGGACGACGGTGAAGTACCTCGTCGGCACGATGATTGAAGTGCCGCGTGCGGCGGTGCGTGCGGACCAGATCGCGGAGTCGGCCGAGTTCTTTTCGTTCGGCACGAACGACCTGACGCAGACGACGCTGGGCATGAGCCGCGACGACTACGGCCCGTTCATCGGGTTCTATCGCGAGAACGACATCATCGGCTCGGACCCGTTCCAGACGATCGACCAGGGCGGGGTGGGAGACCTGATGCGGACGGGGGTCGACCGCGGCCGTTCGGTTCGCAAGGACCTGAAGATCGGGATCTGCGGCGAGCATGGCGGCGACCCGTCGTCGGTCATGTTCTGCCACGAGATCGGCCTGGACTACGTGAGCTGCAGCCCGTTCCGGGTGCCGATCGCGCGTCTGTCGGCGGCGCAGGCGGCCGTTGAGAAGTGATTTCCGATCGGGAGACCGATTGAAGAACAGGGCAGACCGGGCTTCAACGCCCGGTCTTTTTTTGTGGGGTCATCCATCCCGGGTGAACGCCACGGGCCGTAGGGTGGCGTCGAGCCGGGTGAGCCCGGAGGGCGAGCCGGCGATGACCCACCGGATTCCGCGGCACGAGCCGGAAGCGTCAGCGACGGTCGCTGCGATCGATTGTCCGACCGCGCCTGAGTCGACGGGTTCATCCCCTCGGGATTGTGATTCCGAACGGGACGCTGGTCCGCGGCGGCTCGCCGGGCCAAGGCCCGGCCTACGGGCCTGCGATGGAGCACCATCAGATGATGATGTACTGATCCTCGATCGCGACGACATCGATGAAGGTGATGGGAAGATTGCAGGCACGATACACTTCGACCGCACGCTTGCAGGTTTGGCCCCATTCCAGGAATTGCTGCCGAGAGCCGCGAACTGGCCTCGCCCGATATGCTTGGAACTGTTCCTCTCGATCTCTGTGCAAATGAATGACTGTGTGTGAATCGTTCGGCCGATCTTCGCAAACTTTTTGAACCAACTCACGTTCATTGTACTGCCATTTCACGATCACTGCCGCATGCGAATCGAGTTCCGTGCAGATGGCTTGGAGGTCGAGACCGCATGGGACACGATCGTTGGAGATCTCGAATTGCTCGCAGAGCTTCTCATTTACGAGCAACCGGCTGAGCATGTGTTGCTTGCCGACAGCATTGAACCCGGCGATCCAGATCAGTTGGGCCATGACAGCGCTCCTGTTTTGTATTCCCGCTCCGAGGCCCTTGTCCGATCAATTCAGGCCGCAGCCTCGACACACTTCTTCACTCAAGTCCGCCTGTTGGCGTATCTGTCGGGTGCTCCCATTCCGCATCGAACAGCTCGCGAACACGTGCGACGACGCGGATCGAGTCCGCACCTGTGCTTGCCTCGTATGCCCTTGCAACGTGCTTCACCAGGTCCGCCAGCAGGAGGCCCCAGCATCCCGGATCGTCGTAAATCCAGGGATCGAGAGCAACCTGTGTCCCTTCGTTCGTAGACCAGATGCTGAGCACCTGGCGGGCGTCCTGATCGGCCGCGGCTGAATCAGGAATCGGTAGCTGATGCACGTCTGCCTCCAAGGCGGATAGTGGATGTCGCGTACTTCTGATCGAGTCGAGTCTTGTCTTGTCAAGCGCCGCGCCTGAGCCGAGGGGTTGATCCCCTCGGGGCCGACCGGGAAGCGCAGCGCTGGGCGTGGCCCGGGCGTCGATCGACGTTGCCCACCGGAGCGCCGTTCGCCACGCTCCTCCTGCGTCAGGCCGTTTCGGCGGCGACAGGCTCCCCGCAGTGCCGGCATTTCACGGCCTCCATGCGGATCAGCTCCCCGCAGGAGCGGCAGCGTTTCCGCTGGCGGCTTTCGATCGCCATGCGTTCCAGCACGGCCTCGTTCCGCCCGCCGATCAGCGTGATGAGCACGCCCACGGGGCCCAGCACGAATCCGACGAAGAACGACGGCGCCGTCTTCCAGCCTTTGGACTGCCCGCACACGGCGGCAATCAGACCGAAGATCAGCAGGTGCAGCAGAATGTCTTCGGATTTCATCACGGGCCCTCAAGTCGGAACGCACGATCGGGAGCCGCTGCCCCGCCAGCCTCGGGCGAATGCTTGCGCCGGGGCACTTCAGCGGCTCGCAGTGCATCTTCCAACAGGATCCCCGCCATCGTGCGTTCTATTCCCGGCACTTCCAATGCCAGCCGGCACGCCCGCAACAACATCGGCGCCGCTGCGATCAACCGAGCATTGGCGATCGTGCACTCGTCCCCCAGCCCTTCATCCCACACTTCACAAACGATGACCGGAAAGATCGTATCGGCCCCCCGACCTGGCGGATCATGCGGCGCAGGATCATGCGAAATGAGATAGCCGATGCCGCTGTTGGAATCAATCTCCCATGGACCCGGAGTATGACTCATTGATCGTGCTCCTTCTTGCTGATTTGACCGGCCTACTGAAACACCTCTCTCCGATGCCATTCCAACGCCGTGGGATCGGGCTGGAAGCGGTACGGCAGCGCCAGCTCACGGCCGTCCGCGTCCAACAGCGAACACGCCAGCGCCGCCGATTTCACTGCATCCCGCAGCCGTTTCGACGCCCGCACTCGGAGTTTCTCGTCGACCGTCAACAGGCCGCGATCGAACGCGCGGTCGAACAACGCGTTGAGGCACAGGCCGTTCGTCGGGTCCGCGCGCCGCTCCACCGACTCGGTCCACGGGATGATGTGACTCGCGACCAGCAGCCCCGGCTCCGCTATTCCGGAAATCGCGCAGCGTGACTCGTACGACGTCAACACCGCGCGGCGAAAGAACGACTGCACACGCCGAGCGCGAACCAGCCGCTGGGATTCCGTCGGTCCGTCAGGAATCACAAGCGTCGACTCGTCGCCGGCCGCACGGGGCAACTCCAGGCGCTCCTGCTCCGCTTCCGCCTCGTTGGCGAAGCCCTCCGAATCGGCGGAGAACGCGTCCCACAAGGCCCGGTCCGCGCGACTCGCCGCTGAAAGCCCCTTGCGACCCCGCGCGAGGTGCTGCGGGTCGAGACTCGCGAAATTGCAGGCCTTCATCGCCACGGCCGATGGCGTCCGACCGATGGCCTTCGCGAGCGCGATGATTTCCGGGTTCCGCAAATGCAGTTTGCCGAACGGCAGCGTCAGATACAGCCGCAGCGTCGGCACCAACTGCTCGCGTGTCCAATCCGTTCGAGGCAACAGCCCGCCCTCTCGTCACAACCGCGCCACGGAATCGATATCGACGACTCAGTCCGCTCCCTCACTTCGTTGACTGCCCGACAGAACCCCGCCGCCCGCATGACCAAAGGTCTCACATGACCCCAATCTAACCCGCGGCGCAATCGCGTTCCACCCGCTTCGAGCCAGCCGCGTGGACCAGTTTCACAGAAGCCAGCACGGCGGCGCACGTCGATCATCGTTCGACCGACACGCGCCGCCGCCTCGAGGCCTCAACGCACAAACCCCGTCACTTCAACAACTCCTCCAGCAGCGGCTGCGCGTCATACACGCTGCGCAGCGCCTCGATGATCCCCCGGGCGTCCACGTTCACGCACCGGTTCTGCACGTCCGTGTAGCCGGTGTCGTTCGCCAGCCCATAGATGTTGCTGTCGAAGGCGATCCCCACAAACCGCCCCTCGCGGTCGACCACCGGGCTGCCCGAGTTGCCGCCAATCAGGTCCAGCGTCGCCACGTGGTTGAACGGGACGCTGAGGTCAAGGCGGTCGCGGGCGTCGACCCAGCGCTGCGGCAGGTCGAACGGGGGCTTGCCGGAGTGCAGTTCGGAGCGCTCGTAGAGGCCGCGGAACTCCGTGAAGGCGGGGATCGTCGCCGTCCCCTCCTGGTAACCTTTCACAACGCCGAACGCCAGCCGCAGGGAGAACGTCGCATCGGGATACACGTTATTCCCGCCGGTCGCCAGCCGCGCCGCCGCGATCTTCGCGTAAGCCTGCCGCAGCCGCTCCTCGACCTGCTGCTCGTACGCCTTCCGGGCCTGCCGGGCGCGGCCGTCCACCAGCCGGGCCAGTTGAATCAAGGGGTCCTGGCTGGCCTGAATGGCTTCCGCGCCCCCGTCCAGCAACTGCTTGCGATAGGCAGCGTCGTGCAGCTTCGATCCGCTGATCAGCTGCGCGGCCCGGTCCACGGGGGACTTGTCATCCAGGACGTCGACGACCAGCGGCTCCTCGAACCCCGCGCGGGACAACCACGACACCAGCGAGGAGCGCAGCTTGACGGCTTCCAGGTCGGGATAGATCGGCACGTCCGCCGTCAGGCCTTCCTTGAGCGAGGGGAGCGCGGAGTCGGAATACTCACGGAGCCGTTCGGCGTTGGGCTTGGCGGTTTCCTCGGCATACCGGACGAGCTGGCGGGCGAAGGTGAACATCCGGCTCTGGAACCCTTCGGCGCGTTCGTACAGGTTGTACTCGCGTTTCAATCCCCGCCAGGCCTTGGTGGCCTCGGCGACTTCGTCCCAGGCGGCGGCGCTGGCCGCGAGACTCGGATCGCCGGCGACCTTCGCGCGGAGGTCGCGCTCGGATTCGCGCTTGGCCTTCATGAAGGCCGGATCCTGCAGCGTTTCGAGCATGCCGATGCGGCGCTTCCGCTCGTTCTGAATGCCGAACAGGTCGTCCTGCGCGCGGCGCGCGTTTTCGGGGCTGCGGTTGGCCCAGGCGCTCAGCGCCACCTCCAGCCGCCGGATCATGTCGATGAATTCGGGCGTGTTGACGTCCCGCAGATACTCGAGGTGCGCGACGGTGTTCAGCCGGTTCGTGCGCCCCGGATGGCCGACGAGGAACACCAGCTCGCCATCGTTCACGCCATCTTCGCGCCAGTCGAGGAAGTGCTGGACCTGCAACGGCTGGTCGTTCTCGTAGACTCGGAAGAAACAGACATCGAGGCAGTAGCGCGGATACTCGAAGTTGTCCGGGTCGCCGCCGAAGAACGCGATCTGCTGTTCGGGCGCGAACACCAGCCGCACGTCGGTGTGACGGCGATAGCGATACAGGTGGTACTGGGCGCCGTGGTACAGCGTGACGACCTGGCTTTTGAGGCCGGTCGACTCCTGCGATTCCTTTTCGATGGTGTTGATCTCGGCCTGCCGGGCCCGCTGTGCGGCGGCCAGGTCGGCCTCCGCGGGGACCGACCCGTTCACGCGCGCGGTGACGTCCTCAATGCTGGCCAGCACGTTGAGTTCAAGGTCGGGGCATTTCAGCTCCTCGTCGCGGGTCCGCGCATAGAAGCCGTCCTTGAGGTAGTTCTTTTCGGCGGTGGACAGTTGATCGACGACATCGGCGCCGACGTGGTGGTTCGTCAGCACGAGGCCGTCCTTCGACACAAACGAGCCCGACCCTCCGGGGAAGCGGACGGCCGATTCCCGCAGGTGGTCCAGCCAGCCTTCCGGAATCGCAAACGAATGGCGTTCTCTGAGGATTCCTTCAGGCGGAGACGTGAACAGCCACATCCCCTCATCGGCCTTTGCCATTCCCACGGTCGTCCACAGCAGCAGCGCGACGCCGAGACGGGCCAGACAGTTCCGCGACATTTCAACTCCTTCGGATCGTGTCGAGTGAGGCACGACGGTTCAACCAGCGTCCGGCGGCTGGCCGGACGAAACGGGCGTCCCATCCCGGGACGACGGTGCGCATCTTAGATGTTCCGCGCGCGACTGTCAGACGTTGCGCGGCGGCCGCGCGCGTGGAGCGTGGCGGCTGCCCGCGCACCGCGCCCCCTTGGCATGCATCGCGTCGACGGTCGCGCCGCCGCGAATGGGGCGTTTGGGGCAATTTCGATTCAATCGGGGCGTTTCGGCCCGCGTGGAACGCTGGCTGCTGAAGGGGAAACGCAATGCCCGCATGTCTTCGGACGCGCCGGGCGCCCAGGCCTTGCCACGCGGCGCAGGATGCCGCGGCTCGATTCTCACGGCGAGGCCGCCCATTGGTGATGACCGGCGCGGAGTCGTCAGGTCTTCCAGACGCGGCGCGCGATGCGCGGCACAGGTCGCCGTGCGCGCCCTTTTCCACTTTCCTGGTTCTCAGTTCGAGGAGTGACGCAACAATGTCGATGCTCAAAAAAATGGTGCTGGGCTGCTGCGCGGTGGCCATGATGATGGTCTTCGCCCCGGCGGGCGCGATGCCTGAGGCGGAGGCGAACGTGTGGCGGCGGCAGGCACAGCGGAACTACCGGCAATTCAATCGCGGCTACCGCAGCAACATGCGGGGCTGGCATCGCGCTCCGGGTCCGCGCTACGGTTGGGGGGGCGGTTGGCGCGGCGGCTGGCGTGGCGGCTGGGGCCCGCGCCGCGGCGTCAACGTCGGCCCGGTCGGCGTGTACTGGTGATCGACGGAGCGGCTCTGCGACAACGGAGTCGAGCGCAGTCGCGGCGGACGCTGGGCGTTGTCCCTGCGCCCGCCGTCTTTGCATTCCGCCGACCGTTACGCCGCCGCTGCCGTGATGTGACGCATCATCCAGGCGTTGAGAGCCGACGCGGCCCGCCGATGCGGATCGTCCGCGGCATGGGCATCAACATGCTCCAGTTCGACGCCGGCCGTCTCCAGCAGGTCCGCCAGTTCAATCGTCGCATGCGGCGAGGGCGCCCTCTCGACCGCCGCCAGACAGGCCCGACGGCCCCGCATCCGGCGAAAGTCCCTCAACAGCAGCAGCAGTTGCACGGGACCGGGATCAATCGCGGCGACGCCCGCGAACGTCTGCGGGCTGGTCATGCCGACTGACAGCGCCATCGCGCCGGCGGTCCCAGCCCCCGCCAGATACACCCGCTCCGAATGGATCGAGAACTCCTCGCAGGCCGCGGCGACGGCCTCGTCGATCCGCCGGGCGGCAGCCGCCACAGCCGAGGCCTCCCCCGACCAGCGGCGATGACCCATCCCGCCCGGCGACAGCACGGGGCCCTCGACCGCCACGCTCACCGCGTTGCGCTCGCTGATCCGCGGCAGCCAGGTTTCCATCCGACCGGCCCTGTCCGGAGACTGCAGCCAGACGATCAGCGGATAGCGGTACCCCGGCTCATAGTGCGCGGGAAGGCAGGCCTCGCGCTCCGCGCCCGTGCGGCCGATCGTCACGATCCGCGGCGCGTCGAGATCGCACCACGCGTCCAGCGCGTCTTCGTGCTCCGTGCGAGCCCACTCCGTGCCGAAGCCAATGTCCGTCGGCGTAGGCAGTCCGTGCCAGTCCATCATCGAGCGTCCTGTTCAGTGGGGGACCCACCCTCGGGCAGGTCGATCGCAATGGGATTATAGCCGTCAGGGAAGCAGGGAATCGACTTCAAACAGCCGTCCGGGGCAGGCGGTGGGCCGGACTTCCCCATGTCGCAGAATTCGGTCGCGAGGAATCTTGAACCGCGACTGCAGCTCGGCGACGAGCGCCGCGGCGGCCGCCTGCTGAGCGTCGGTCGGCGGCGCGTCGTCGAAGTTGCCGACTAGGCAGATGCCGATGCCCGTCTCGTTGTGGTCGCGCGAGCCGGCGTGCGCGCCGGTCAGTTGATCGTTCCAGCGAAACGTCGGCTGGACTTCGCCGTCGACCATTCCGTGGCCGTTGCCGATCACGAAGTGATAACCGATGCCCAGCCAGGGCTTGCCTTCGGCGTCGCGCCGCTGGACGTGCTCGGCGTGAATGCTTTCGACGCTGCCCGTTTCGGTGGCGGTGTGATGCAGGACGATTGTGCGCCAGGGCTTCAACGACGCTGTGGGCGTCCACGCCTGGCGGAGACGCGCGGGCTTCCGCGCGGGCCCCTGCGCGGCCGCCAGTTCCACATCTTCCGAAGCGGCATCGCTCGCGGCGTCCGATCGCGAACCCGACCGGCCTCCGTCTCCGTTCGCCTGCCCGCAGCCGGTCAGCGCCGCTGGCAGCAGGGCCGCTCCGACAGCCAGCCAGGCCGCCGCCGCCGCAATGTGCGAACAGACGGGCGCGGTCGATCGGCCGGAGACGAAGTTGCGGTTCATGGATGTCGACGCGAACACGGCGGGGCAGCGGCCACGCGACCACGAAAACGCCACTGACGCGGCCGCGAACATTCGACTCTAAGTCCCCGTTTCGGAAAGGGTCAACGCGGACCGGCCTGCAACCGCCCCCTCTGCAGGAACCGCCGGACCAGCCACAGCGGGAGCGCGGTTTCTGCCGAATCTCCGGCCGCCGTCCGTGTTGCGTCCCGGCATCATCGGAACCAGAGCTTCAGGAGCCGCCGCACCAGCGGCGACACGCGTCCTGCGTTGTACCTGTCCCCCAGCTTCCGCCACGCCTCGCCGACCGTCGGGTAAGGGTGGATTGTCGAACCCAGCGCTTTCAGCCCCAGGCCATGAGTCATGGCCAGCGCCGCCTCGCTGATCAGGTCCCCCGCGCCGTCGGCCACGACCGTCGCGCCGACGATCCGATCGCCGCGTGCGGCCGCCCGCACACGAAAGAAGCCCTCCGTTCGACCCGCCAGACGGCAGCGGTCGATGTCCGCCAGCGGAACCGTCAGCGTCCGCACCGAAAGTCCCTGCCGCTCCGCGGCCTCGGCCGTCAGACCGACGTGCGCGACTTCGGGCGACGTATACGTGCAGTGCGGAATGACCAGCCGGCTGAACCGTCCGCGCCCTCGAAACAGCGCGTTGCGGACGACCAGCCGGGCCATGAAGTCGGCCGCATGCGTGAACTTCGCCTCGCTGCAGACATCCCCCGCCGCGTACACGCTGGGATTCGTCGTCCGCAGCCGATCGTCGACGATCACTCCCCGGCGAAGGTCGAACTCGATGCCCGCCGTTGGCAGGTCCAGCGACTCCACGTTCGGCGTCCGGCCCATCGCGCACAGGACTTCGTCGCATTCCAGCGTCCGCGTCCGGGTCGCCGCGTCGTACTCAATCCGCCGCACGTTTCCGGTCCGATCCAGACGCCGCACGGCCGCGTCCGTCACGACCTCGACGCCGTCGCGCAGCAGCGCCTGGCGCACAATCTCCGACGCCTCCGGATCGTCCCGCGGCAGCAATCGCGCCCCGCGCTGCAGCAGCGTCACCCGCGACCCGAACCGCGCGAACGCCTGCGCCAGTTCGCAGCCGATCGGCCCGCCGCCAATCACCGCCAGCCGCGGCGGCAGCTCGGTCAGTGAGAACACCGTCTCGTTCGTCCGGCAGCCCGCCTCCCGCGCGCCCGGAACATCGAGCGCCGCGGCCCGCCCGCCCGTCGCGATGACGGCCTTCTGAAAATGCAGGCCGGCGCCGGCGACTTCGATCCGATCAGCACCGGCGAACGTCGCCGTCCCGAGAAAGACGTCCACTCCCAGCCCCTGAAACCGGGCTGCCGAATCGTGGGGGGCGATGCCGGCCCGCAGTTCGCGCATCCTCCGCATCACGGCCGGGAAGTCGACTCGAACGGCATCGGCCTGCACGCCCAGGTCCGCCGCCTCGCGAATCTGCGCCGCGGCATGGGCGGCGCTC
This sequence comes from Planctomyces sp., assembly GCA_019636235.1. GTDB lineage: Bacteria > Planctomycetota > Planctomycetia > Planctomycetales > Planctomycetaceae > Caulifigura. The sequence goes on along the minus strand of JAHBXW010000005.1, from coordinate 212,770 downwards.
AACAGGGCCTTCGACGGCACGCAGCCGACGTTCAGACAGTCCCCGCCGAGGAGCGCGCGTTCGACGAGCGCCGTCCGGGCGCCGAGACCAGCCGCGACCGCCGCCGTCACCAGGCCGGCCGTGCCCCCGCCAATCACGACCAGATGATAGCGCGGCTGCGGACGCGGGTTTGTCCAGTCGCGCGGATGCACGGCCGCTTCGAGTCGCTGGTTGGCGTCGTCATAGGGATCGAGCGGCGGAAACGGGGCCGACTCGGGGAAGGCGCGGCTCACGGAGCGTCTCAACGGTTGGGGACTGTCTCACGATCGCCGGCGGGAGCGAGGCCGGGCGTCGTCGACGGGGGACAGCATACCGCGACCGGCGGGTTTCGCCGGTGTCAGTTCGCCGCGCCGCCGCATTCGGCCGCAAACGACTCGAACTTGAAAGTTTTTCACCGCCGGAATGTCAAACCTGCAAAAACCGCTTGACACATTTTGCGGCTCGCCGATATCACCCGGACCTCTTCGAGACTCACCTCTCACTTCCCACCGTTTTCGTTTCCCCCCACTGACATCCCGGTCACGCATCCCGCGGGGTTCCAGCGTTTCCCCGACGGCGGTCCGCGTACGGCGTTCGAGCGTTTCCAGTCGCTGGCGACTGGCGCCCTCGTCCCCGGATCGTGGTTCGCGCGTCGGCGGACGACGCCCCCGTGCGGGTACGGGAGGAGTCCGCCATGAGTGACGCTGCTTCGTCCGCCACCATCCGGCTTACCGGCCGCGTCGCGGTCTGGTCCCGAGACGAACGGGCGCGAAACCGTCTGGCCCTCGCCGTCCAGCAGAACGGCTACGAGGCCGTCGAATTCGCGTCGATCGACCTCCTGCGGGCCGGCCTCACGACAGGTCCCTTCTCCGCCTGCGTCCTCGACGAACCCGAAAGCCCCGACGCCGTCCGCCAGATGGAGCAAGCGGCGCGCCAGGGCGGACATCCCACCCAGTTCGTCGTCCTGCCTTCGCTGAACGCCCGCAGCCTGGCCTTCGGCGGACCCATCTGCGACGTCCTCGAACCCCCGCAGACCGCCGAACGCCTGGGACGCTCGCTGTTCGCTGCCGTCGGACGCTCGCGGCTCCTCGCCGAAAACCTGCAGCTCAAGCGGCGCCTCGAAAGCCGGATGTTCGAGGACCTCGTCGGACACAGCGAGCCGATGGAAACGCTCCGCCGCAAAGTCGGCGAAGCCTCCGAGCATGAACGCCCTGTGCTCGTCGTCGGGGAAGCCGGCAGCGGCACGTCGATCGTCTCCCGCGCCGTGCACCTTGCGCGCTGCGGCGGCCGCCGTCCCTTCCTCAAAGTCTGCTGCGAAGTCCTGTCCGCCGCCGTCGTGCATGCCGAACTGTTCGGCGACGGGCGCACCCACGGACGGCTGGCCTCCGCCCAGGGCGGCACGCTGCTCCTCGAGGACATCGAGGCGCTGGCCCTGCCCGTCCAGGAGCAACTCGCCCGCGTCCTGGAAGACAAGCAGTTCAAGCCGACCGGCAGCGACCTCCCCGTCCCGCTGCAGGTCCGTATCATCGCCTCCACGCACGCCGATCTGGCCGCCCTCACGACGGCCGGCAAGTTCCACCCCGGACTGCTCCGGCACTTCCGGATGGACGTCATCCCCGTGCCGCCCCTCCGCGATCGGCTCGAAGACGTCTCCACCCTCGCCGAACAGTTCCTCACCGAGTGCGCCGTTCGCGAAGGCCAGCCGGTCCGCAAGATCAGCCCCGAGGCCCTCGACCGGCTTCGGCGGTATCACTGGCCGGAGAACTGCCGCGAACTGCAGAACGTCATTTCCCGCTGCTGCTCGCTGACGACCAGCCAGGTCCTCACGGCCGAAATGGTCGAACCCTGGCTGGAACGTGCGGCGACGGACGATCCCTCCGAACCGGGCCTGACGCTCCGGGAGATGGAGCGGAAACTGATCGAGGCCACGTTCAACCGGTTCAACGGCAACCGCGAACTGACCGCCAAGGCCCTGCGGATCGGATTGCGGACGCTGTCCGGAAAGCTCCGCGAGTACGGCTACCCGCCGCGCGGCGGACCCGGCTCGAACCGCGAATCCCGCGCGGCCTGATCCCGCCCCGGATCAGGCGGCGCTGCCGCTGAACCGCAGCCGACGCCCACGCTTGCGTGGGCGTTGCGTTTCCCGGACCACGGCGTTTCTGCACCTCCAACGACGCCCGCCGCACTGTTGAGTTGTGCGACATGAATACCACTCCTGACGCTCCCGCGGGAATCGGCGACTGGCTTCAACGCCTCCCGGAACCCGCTCGACGCGCCCTCCCCGTCGCCATCGGACTCGTCGTGCTGTTCGCGGCCTGGATCGCCAGCCGCGGACGGACCGCCGACGCCGTCCTGCCGCTGAATCGCGACGTCCTGCCGGCCGCCGCGCTCGCCCACCTGCACGAGCGCGGACTTCGGGACGCCCGGCTCGACGAGCACGGCAACCTCCGCGCCCCCGCCGACCGGCTGGTCGAAGCCCGCCGCTGGCTCGCCGAACTCGACTCCTCCGCCTCCACCTGGGCCGACGAGTGGGAGAAATCGAATTCGCAGCTCGGCCAGTTCTCCGGGAACCGCGAACGCGACGCCGCCCGCGAAATCACCCGCGCCAAAATGATCGGACGACTGCTTCGCCAGATGCCCGGCATCCTGCAGGCCGACGTCATCTGGGACGAAGAAGAGGCCGCCGGCTGGCGGCAGCCGCAGAAGACCCGCTGCACCGTCTATCTCCGCCCACGCCCCGGCAGCGAAATCACCCCCGACGTCGCGCAGGCCGTCCGGCAGGCGGTCGCCGGCAGCAAGAAGAACCTGGCGCCGGGCGACATCGTCGTCATGGATCTCGATCGCATGCGATCGTTCGGCGCGGTTCCCGCCGGCGTCGACGAATCCCGAAGAATCCTGGCCGAACGTCAGACGGCCGACATCCAGCGGGACATCGAAAGCGCGCTGCGGCCCGTGAAGGGCGTCCGCGTGTCGGTCGCCGTTTCGTGGCGGCCGCCACTCGCCGAGGAGCCCCTCGTCTCCCTGTCGCCGGTCGCACACGGCGGCCCCAACCAGCGCATGTCGCTGGTCAGCAACCGTCTGTCGCCGGCTGCTGAGTTCGACCTCGACGAACTCGACGCCCACTCGCCCCGGTTTGACATCACGGTCAGCGCTCCGGAGGACGAAGCCGAACGCTGGGCTGTCGAACACGAGGCGGATGACGACGATTCCAGCGAGTCCGATTCCGAGAACGGCGTCATCCAAGCCTCGTTTCGCCGCCGCGACGCCGGGCGCTCGGGGCGCACGCCGGCCTCCACAGCCGCCGCCATCCGCCGCACCGTCGAGTCCGTCATGGGCCGCTACAACCGCGAATCGGTCCCCGCGGCCATCGCCGTACACCTCGCCCCGACCACGAAAACGTCCAAGGCCGTCCTCGCCGACCTGCCCGCCCCCGCAACGATCGACCCTTTCTTCTTCCTCGGCGGCGCGCTGGGCGCCTGCCTGCTGGGCGCCTGGGTGCTGTCCCGCGCGTTTCAGCGATCTGTCCCCGCGCTCGAGGACGCCGCGCCGGGATCGGCGGAATGGCAGACCGCCGCAGCCTGGACCGGCATCCCGGAATCCGTCGCGCTGGCGCCGGAAACGCCCCCGCCGACCGGCTGCTCGCACGACGCGCTCGAGTTTGAAGACCTGATCCAGTTGTCGGACGACGCCTGGCGAACGTTGTTCCCCGAATGTCCGCCCGACGTCTGGAGCTGCGCGCTGCGGGGCGCGTCGCAGCAACTCCGCCGCGCGGCGCTCAACGGCCTCGAGGAGCCGGAGCGCGCGGCCCTCACGCAGGCGCTGGACGCCGGAGCTTCTCCCCGGCTGGGCGACATCGAAGCGGCCCAGCAGCGGATCCTGCTGTCGGCCCGGCTGCTGCTGTCGGACGCCTGATCGCGTTCGCCGGGACGGCGGCCCGTTTCGATCGGCTGGGTTTGACCCGCTTCGCCGCCTGGCGAAACCGCGCCCCGCGCGCTCGGGCTGCGACAGTCGTCCCGGTTCCACGCGTCCTGCCGCGCTGTTCAGAATTCTGAGCGATGTGTTTCATCGCCTGAACGGGCTCCGCTTCGATCTCGCGCGCCGCTGCGGCGGAATTCGCGAATTCCCCGTGTTTCAACGACCTCGCGGCAGGCCGGTCCGCTTCCGCCCGGCAGCGGCACTGCGGTTGCAACTCCCGGGAGTGTGACGCCCTGCGCCGACGGACGTGCCGAGTCTTCGGATTCTGACGCCCGACCACGACGCCCACGCAGCGGCCCCACATTCGATCCGTTGCACGCCCAGGGCCGTTGAGTTCCTCCATGTCCCAAGTCCCCGAATGGGTTGACCAGCTCGTCCACGAAGTCGCCACGCGTCTGTGGGCGCACGAAGAGGCCCCGTTTGGCTGTCACGTCCATCGCGCCGAGGACTGCTGGGAAATCTCGTTGTTTCTGATGCGCGTCGAAGTCTTCGGCGGCGGACGGGACGGCCAGCAGGTCACGCCGCCGTTTTACCTGGACCTGGCGGCGCTGCCGGACGTGCTCGATGCCGTCGACAGCCTGACCTGGCAGTCGGTGCGGCTGGGCGACGACGACGACCTGGGCGCGCATGTCAGCCTGGTGGGCCGCTACGGCGGCTGCCGCGTCTGGCTGAGAATCCTGGCGGATGCTCCCGCCTCCACGCCGACCGCCGGCCAGTTGTGCGCGACGTCGTTGCGACTCATGGAACGCCGCTGACACGCGGGCTGTTTCGCGCCCGGAGCGAACCCGTGCGGCTGGAGCGGTACGGAGCGCAGCGTCGGAAGCCCCGGGGACAATCCGTCAACGATCGGGCGCCGATTGCCCCCTGAGCCGGGAGGTTGATCCCCTCGGCCGCGCGACGGGCGGTCTTTGCAAACTGCAAATCGACAACTGAAGAGTGCGATTTGGAAAGGCGGGTGGGGAACCCTCAGCCTGCCGGACAGCAAACGTCAGCCGCATCCACGTTCGTCGGCTCGCTGACCCGAGACGGCTGCGGGTATTCTCGGTGCGTTCACTGTTCGCGAATCACCAGGTTCGTCGAGGAGCACCCCGGATGCGGACGCCGAGCAGCAAGATCATTCTCACGCGCGAAATCGACGGTCGCGTGGAACGAGTGGAGTGGATTCGACATGCCGACACCGTCTGGATTGTGAGGGACAACGAGGAATCCATCCTCGGTCCCGATGCATGGCAACAGGCCTGGGCCGACCTGCAGGCGCTCGGCTTCGTCGAGATCTTCCCCGCGGACCAGCGGAAGATCGCGGCCGAGAAGATTCGGCTGCTGGGGTTGGTCCGACGCGCCTTTCAGGGCGTCGCTCTCGGAGAGGGACGTGGCCTTCGCGAGGCCGACGGTCTCGACGACTATGCCGATGCACGGACGCTCGCAGCGTACCGTGCCCAGGACGAGAAGCGCGACTGGTCAGCGATTCCAGCGGCGGACCTAAACCGGCACTGCTGCGGCCTGAGCTTCTTCGACGCCGAGGGGATGCGGTTCCATCTGCCCGCCTACCTGATCGCCGAACTCGAAGACCAACTGGACACCGCCAGCATCGTGTTCCATTTGACCTGCATGGCGGGTGGTACCGACTCTAGGTTCGACGCCCTGTCAGCAGCCCAGCGCGACGCCGTCCGCCAGTTCCTGCTGATGGTCTTGTCCGACCCCCATCAGAAGTTTGAACACCCGATGATCGAAGAATCTCTGCGCACCCGTTGGACCGCTTTTACTTCTACGGCATCGTGAATTCCACGCGAGCGCCCTCGCCGGGATGCCGCCATTTCCAAGAGCCCCGTTGGGGCAAGTCATCAGCCGGCGCGGTCCGTCACGAATCAGTGCGAGTCCGCTGGAGCCGCAATATCGACTTCGTCGCCGAATTCGATGACCGCTTCATCTCGTACCCATTCGCTCAGGCTCAGCGCTGAGAGCGACATCGGGACAATGTTCGCGAGACACCCGAACAGCACCAGGACTGAAAGCGCCAACGTGCCTCGCGTGTTCTCGATCCCCAAGCAACGGCGCGCATAAGCGAACTGCAGGCTCATCGCCATCAGCCCGGCCGTCAGCGACAAGCCAAAATAAAAGTACGAAATCGGCGGCGGCGGACCACCGAACAGATCCGCGAGGGACGCGGCCGCGCCCATGAGAAAAAACCACCAGCACCCAAGCGTGGCGAGCACAGTCAGGCACCCCGCTTCCCGGTGACCGAAGATGCGCGAAGACATGGGGCGCGTCGGTTCGCCCTCGCGGACGGACAAAGCGGTCGATGCCCCGCTCGCGTCATCCATCACCAGAACCACGCATGAGATCGCCGCGTGGCAGCGTGTATGGACAGCCCATCACGAAAACTGGTTCCCGCCGGGATTGTACGGCCTCGCGATAGCGATACGAACATTGATCCCGCAGCGAGCTCCCCTGCTCGCAGACCCCGGGGACATTGGCGTCGACTCAACCCCAAACGGGCTGTGGGGGCCGGTTTTTCGTTACGACCGGCAGAGTCCGCATATTCTCGCAATTCCACCCAGTTTCGCGAGAGCGGACGACCCCTGCGACCGATAAAGCTGATACGGCCACGATCCGTGAGTGCCGCCCGGGCGCATCGTCCGCGCGTCCACATGCCGCAAGTCCCCGTCCTGTTGAGATTTCGAGCGTTCGGTTGCCTCCCGCGGGAAAGGCCGCCGGCGCTCAAGCAGGGATCACAACGATGCCTTGGCGGTTCATCCTCAGCCTGGCGACACTCCTCCTGGCAGCAACCGGCGGTTCGGCTGTGGCGCAGGCGCCCGGCTACGCCGCTCCGGGCTGGACCCCCTCTTACGGACCCCAGGGCCTGCCGTACGATTGCCCTCCGGGCATGGCGCCTGGCGCTCCGCAGCAGGTGGGCGAACAGGGAGGCTGGCTGTATGACGACGATTCCCGCGTCGACATGATCCTCCGGGAGACGGTTCGCCACTCGTGGTTCCGTTTGGAGTATCTCAACTGGGAAATCCAGCGGCCGGGCAACAAGCTGCTGGGCGCGCCCCTGGCGACGCAGGACGCGCGGGACGGCTTTCCGGCGATCGATCCGGGCAACATCCCGCGAATTGGCGTTGAAGCCTTCGTGCCCGATCTGGGCGATGTGCAGTTGAACAACCTGAACGGCATTCGCGGCACGGTCGGCATCCCCACGCTGCTGGGCGTGTTCGAGGCGGACGCCTGGGCGCTGGGCCAGGCTGCGGATTCCACGCGAATTCGCCCCGCCATCAATTTCCAGACAGGAGCGACGATCATTCCCGCGATCTCGCTGGAAAGCGTCGGTCTGCCCAGCGACTCGACAATGGTCCTGTTCGACACCGACTACCGCCACGAGTGGCGGTCGAACCTGTTCGGCGCGCAGGCCAACTTCGTGTTCAACCCGGTCACTCCCGAGCAGGGCGCCTCGCTGCGCCCGCTGCTGGGCATCCGGTACGTGCGGTTCGACGAGGAGCTGCAGATCCGGGGCATCGACTCGGAGACGGGCACGAACCCCCGCATCCGCTCGGAGGCGAACAACAATCTCGTCGGCCCGCAGTTCGGACTCCGCGGGCAACTCGACAGCAAGTGGATCTCGCTGGGCATCGAGCCGAAGATCATGCTGGGCATCAACCGGCACGAGGACAGCGTCGCGGCGGAGCAGATTCTGGATCCGACCAACTCGGCCCGCAGCCACGACAATGCGACCGATTTCGCCCCGGTGTTCGACCTCTCGGCCTACGGCAAGCTGCACCTGTCGCGAAACTTCTCGCTGTTCGCCGGCTACGAGCTGCTGGTGCTGACGAACGTGACGCGCCCGGGCAGCCAGATCGACTACAACGCGCCGCTGGTGGTCACTGACCCGCCGCTGATCCGGCTGACCAAGGATCGCGAGAGCGTCGTGGTGCACGGCATGATGGTGGGCGGCGAGCTGCGATTCCGCTGACCGCCCGGGCGGTTTCGCCGTCGCGACAACCGGCGCCGCCGAACCGGCGGAACGCTCCTGCGGGACCGGCCGCGCGTTTTCGGGTTGTCTTCGCGGCAGCCTGGCCTACATTCGGCGATGCGGTCCAGACGGACGAGCGCGCCGATCGCCCCGAACGCGGGGTTTCAGGCGGCCCTTCGTCCGGATCTCCACCGATCGGGGGACGGACAACGATGCGCGTGCTTGTCACCGGCGGGGCCGGATTCATTGGCAGTTGCCTTGTGGACCAGCTTCTGGCGTCGGGCCATGAGGTGGCGGTGCTGGACGATTTGTCGTCGGGCAGCCGCGAAAACCTCCCCGCCGATGTGCCGTTCTACGAGGCGGATGTCCGCGACGCCGACGCCGTGCGAGGCGTGTTCGAGAAAGTGCGGCCGGACGCCGTGTCGCATCAGGCGGCGCAAATGTCGGTCAGCCGGTCGGTTCGAGAGCCCCGGTTCGATGCGGAAGTGAACGTCCTCGGCCTGATCCACGCGCTGGACGCGGCCGTGGCGCAGAACGTGGAACGGTTCGTGTTCGCCTCGTCCGGCGGCGTGATTTATGGGGAGGTCAGCGGGCCGGTGCAGGAGGATGCGCCCGGGAACCCGATTTCTCCCTACGGAATCGCCAAGTGGGTCGGCGAACGATACCTGCAGTTCTATTCGCGGGAACACAACCTGCGCTGCACGGCGCTGCGTTACGCGAACGTGTACGGCCCGCGGCAGAATCCGCACGGCGAGGCGGGCGTCGTGGCGATCTTCTGCACGAAGATGTTTCAGGGGGAGGCCGCGACGATCAACGGGGATGGCCGCTACATCCGCGACTATGTCGAGGTCTCGGACGTCGCCCGGGCGAACGTCCTGGCGCTGGAGGCCAGCGAGCTGCCGCCGTTTGCGGCGTTCAACGTGGGGACCTCCGTGCCGACGGACGTCAACCAGCTGGCGGAGGCGCTGCGGGACGCCTGCCAGGCGGAACTGGCGCGGCGGGGTTCGCGAACCACGGTTCCGGCCTGCGGCTACGGACCGCCCCGGGCCGGGGACCTGCGCACGAACCTGGTCTCGTACGACTCGATCCGCCGCGTGCTGGGCTGGGCGCCGACGGTCTCGCTGGCGAACGGGCTGCCGAAAACGGCGGAGTGGTTCGCGACGAAACTGTTGCGGTCCTCGTAAGCCGATCCGCCGGCCGAAATGGGTCGCGGCGGGCTCGCGACGGTTGAGGGTTTGCATTTTCAGGCCCGGGCGTCTGGAATGCGGGTCCCGCGTGCTGTCGATGGCCCCGGTTCCGGACTCATGTCGGCTCGATCCGCTTCCCGTGACGACCCGTCGTTTCTCGTGCTTCGCGAGAACCGGCTGGCGTTCGCCGCCGTGAGCCAGTTTGGCTCCACATCGACGCGGACTCCGGCGCCCCCCGTCGTGATCTATGGCCCCAGCGGGATGGGCAAGTCCCAGCTCGTGCGACATGCGCAACGGCTGTACCACGAGGGACATCCGCAGGAACGGGTGCAGAGCCTGACCGCCGGACAGTTTGCCGAGGAGTTCGCTGAGGCCTCGGCTGAAAAATCACTCGCGGCGTTTGTCCGCAAGTACCGGACGCCGGCCGGGCTGTTCATTTGCGAGGATCTGCAGGCGCTCGACGGACGACGCGAGACGCAGGAGCAACTGATCGCGATCTGGAATGCGCTCGTCGCCCGTCAGAGTCGAATTCTCGTGACGCTCGACCGTCCCCCGGGCGAACTGCGGGCCTTGAATCCCCGGCTGGTCAACCGGCTGCTCGGCGGGGTTTGCGTGGGGATTGCGCGATATGGCGCGGCGAGCCGCGAGCGGCTGCTGGGGCATTTCACCCAGTCGGCGCAATTGCCGCTGACGCAGGAGCAGTTGCGGCGGCTGGCGGCCTCGGGCGCCGGCAACGGCCATGAACTGCAGGGCCTGGTGACCGACATCCGCATGCGCATCCGCACGCGGCCGTCGCTCGAACTGGGGGCCGCGATCGACCAGGCGCTGGGAGACCAGCCCTCGCGACAACAGCCATCGCTGAACGAAATCGCGAAAGCCGTCGCATCGGTGTTTGGCGCGCGTCTCAGCGATCTGCGGTCCGATGCTCGCGACCGCCGCCTGGCGGTGCCGCGACAACTGGCCATGCACCTGATGCGCGAAATCAGCGATGCGCAGTACGGGGCGATCGGCGACTACTTCGGCGGACGCACCCATTCGACGGTGCTGCATGGTTGCCGGCGAATCGCGCGGCAGATGAAGCAGGACGAAACGCTGCGGCTGCAGCGGGACCAGGTGTGCCGCCAGTTGCGGAAGTTGGAGCGTCGATCATGAGGGGACGCGACCCCGGACGCCGCGTCGAAAAGTTGTCGACGCGGTGGGGAGAATCCGATTCGCGAGGGCCGGTTTCCCACACGCGCGGCCGGAGCGGTCCCAGGGGGCCGGGCCATGCACGCGCGTTCGGGCGCGGCGCGACAGCCGCCCAACAGGTTATCGAAACGGATCCGCGGCCGGTGCTTTGAAACAACATCTTGGGAGACGTAGACTTTCGCCGGCCGACTCCGACTGTCCACAGACGGACCCGGGTCCCTGTTACTGCTGCTGCTGTCATTAATGAATCAGAAAGCCGGAACGGCCACGCCGTCGGCACAGGCGACGATGCCGCTTCACCAACGCGACATCGCTTTCGACGCACGGACGAGTTCTCCATGAAACTGACCTGCCCTCGGACCACGCTGGCTGCCGCGTTTCAGACGGTCAGCGGCGTCGTCCCCTCCCGGACGCCCAAGGACATCCTGAAGAACGTCAAGCTCGTCGTCGGCGACGGCCGGGGCACGCTCGTCGGGACCGACCAGGAAGTCGGCCTGCGATGCCAGATCCCGGAAGTCGAGACCGACTCGGCCGGCGAGGTGCTGCTGCCCACGCAGCGCGTGGCCGCCATCCTGCGCGAAGTCCAGGATGACCGCGTGGAAATCGAAGTCGCCTCGGACACGCTCTGGATCCGCTGCGGCCGCAGCGAGTTCAAGCTGTCGCTGATCGACCCGTCGGAGTTCCCGGACGTCGCGGCCTTCAACGCAACGAACTTCGTCTCCGTGCAGGGGCGGGCGTTGAAGCTCGCCATCCAGCGGACTGTGTTCGCCGCGGACGTGGAAAGCACCCGCTATGCCCTGGGGGGGCTGTTGCTCGACGTCAGCGGGGAAGAGCTGACTCTGGCGGCGACGGACAGCCGGCGGCTCGCCGTGGCCCGCGTGCCATGTTCGCTTCAGGGAGAGGCCATCCCCGAAGGCATTCAGCCCATCGTGCCTTCCAAGGCCATGTCGCTGATCGAAAGGAACATCGCCAACCCGGACGAGAACGTGCAGATCGCAGCGACGCGCAACGACGTCGTCGTGCTGTGCGGCAACACCACGATCTACAGCCGCCTCGTCGAGGGGCGGTTCCCGAGGTACCAGGATGTGATCCCCAAGGACGGCAAACATCGGATCGAGCTGGTGGCCGGGCCGTTCCTGTCGGCCGTTCGCCAGGCGATGATCGTGACGAACGAAGAGAGCCGCGGCGTCGACTTCGCGTTCTCGGGGGATACGCTGACGCTGTCGAGCGTCGGCTCGGATGTGGGCTCGTCGCGGGTCGAGCTGCCGGTGAGCTACGGCGGCGAAGAGATCACCGTGACGTTTGATCCCAAGTTCGTGGCCGACTTTCTGAAGGTGTTCGACGGCGCGTCCCCGGTTTCGCTGGCGCTGAACGACCCCAACGGCGCGGCGCTGTTGAAGGCCGAAGAGAACTACCAGTACGTGGTCATGCCGCTGGCCCGGGACGACTGACGACCATGGTCCAGCGACGACCTCAACCGGAGGGCGCCGGCGCTCGGGGCACGCCCGCGGGACCGGAGGCCCTGGGCGCGGTCCTGTCGCGTCTGTTCGCCGCCCGGGGCTACGGGCGTGTCCAGGCCGATGCACAGCTCCAGACGCTGTGGCGGGACGTGGCGGGGGAACGGATCGCAAAGTCCACCCGTGTGATGGGGCTGAAGAACGGCGTGCTGACGATCGGCGTCGACTCGTCGCCGCTGCTCAGCGAGTTGTCGTCGTTCCACCGCGAGAATCTGCTCGAGGGGCTCAAGAGCCGTCGCGGGGAATCCATCCGCGACCTCAAATTCAAACGCTCAGCTCGATCGAAATGACAGGCAGTGCGGTCCGGGCGTCGCTGCCAAATCGGCAAAGCTCGGAGGACTTCCCGGAGCCGCGCCCGGCCGCTCAGTCCGCTCCGTAAAGCGAAACCATAATTCAGGTTATCGCATCCGGCGCGTCTCGAATGACGTTCCGGAACCCGCCGCCGCCCGCCCCTGGTTGGCGACGGTATGACGTTTGCCCACCTCGATTTCCGACGCGGATCGGAATTTTCGACTCGCGGACTTCCGCCCGGAGATCTCGACCCATGGCTGTGTTTCGCTGGGGTTCCGCACTCGACGCCTTTCGCGACATGGAACGCGAAATGGATCGCGTCCTGCGCAACATGGACCTGGCGTTCGAGGGCTTGCGGATCGGACGCCCGCATCCCCCCGTCAATGTCTACGAGCTCGAAGACGAGTTCCTGCTGACGGCCGAACTGCCCGGCGTGCGCACCGAGGATCTCGAACTCAGCGTCTCGAACGGTCACCTCGTCCTCCGCGGCGAGCGGTCGGACCCTCAGCCGCTGCCCGAAGAACGCTATCGCCGCAGCGAACGCCGGCATGGCCGCTGGGAGCGAGTCATTCCCCTGCCCGACCGGATCCGCGATGACCAGCTCGGCGCCGAGTTCGTCAACGGCGTCCTGAAGGTCCACCTGCCGAAGGCCCCGTCGACGCAGCCGCGTCAGATCCCGATCAGCGAGGGAACGTCATGAGCCGCGAGCATGAGCTTCCAGGGGCGCCGCAGCCTCCCGCGCCCCCGACGCAGCGCTGGGTCTGCACTCCGCCCATCGACATCTTCGACAACGGCGAGGGCCTGGTGCTCCGCGCCGATCTGCCCGGCGTGTCCGGCGACTCTCTGGAACTGCAGGTTCAGGACAACAAGTTGACGCTGTTCGGCCGGGTGGTCCCGCAGGCCCCCGAAGGCGCGCGGCTGATTCACCAGGAATACCGCGTCGGCGATTACCTGCGGTCGTTCATTCTCAGCGAGGACGTCGACCACGAACGCATCAGCGCCAAGCTGACCAACGGCGTGCTGGAAGTCGTTCTGCCGCGAGCGCCCCAGCCGGAGCCGCGCCGCATTCAGGTGAAGACCGATTGACGCCGATCTACCTCGATCACAACGCCTCGACGCCTCCCGCGCCGGAGGTCATCGACGTTGTCGCTCGAGTCTCAAGTGAGGCGTATGGCAACCCGGGCAGCCGCCACGCCGCCGGCCGGCAGGCGCGGAAGGTTCTGGAACAGGCGCGGGACACCGTCGCCCGCGTTCTGGATGCCAGCCCAGCAAATGTCGTGTTCACCAGCGGCGGAACCGAGGCGACAAACCTCGCGATGTTGGGACTGTGCGCCGGTCGTCAGGGGGTCGTGCTTGCCCCCCCCGGCGAACATCCGGCCACCGAACAGACCATTCAGCACCTGACGGCGCGGGGCTTCGAACGGTGGTCGATTCCGATCGACGCGCGGGGCCGGATCGTCGACTCGGCCCTGGATGATGCTCCTTGGGATCGGGCGGCCGTCGCGACAGCGCTCGTCGCCCACAACGAGACGGGCGTGATCCAGAACCTGGACCGGCTGTCGGAGTTCTGCGGCGCCCGGGGCGTGCCGCTGCATCTCGACGCGGTCCAGGCGGCGGGGCGGATCGCTGTGCGGTTCCGGGCCAGCGGCGCAGCGACGATGTCGATCGCCGCTCACAAGTTCCGCGGGCCGAGGGGAATCGGCGCGCTGCTGATCCGCGAGGACGTCCGGCTGCAGCGGGCCATGTTCGGCGGGCACCAGGAGTCGGAACGCCGACCGGGCACGGAAAGCGTAGCGCTGGCGGCCGGCATGGCGGCGGCGCTGGAGCTGTGGGACCGGGAACGGGCGGCGTATGCCGCGCGGCTCGCGAGACTGCGGGACCGGCTGGAAGGGGCGTTGCTGGAGGCTTGCGCGCCGGCGGTGGTGAATGGGTCCGGCGCGCCACGGCTGCCGAACACGCTGAACATCGCGTTTCCGGGCTGCGACGGGGAAGCGCTCCTGGTGGCGCTGGACCTGGCGGGCGTGTGTGCGTCGTTGGGAAGCGCGTGTGCCAGCGGATCGTCCGATCCGGCGCCGATCCTGACGGCTTTGGGCTGCCCTCCGGAAGTGTTGAAGTCGTCGCTGCGGCTGAGCGTGGGTTGGACGACGACGGAGTCGGATGTGGATGAAGCGGCGGAGCGGATCGCGGGGGTCGTGGGACGGTTGCGGGGGTTGTAGACTGACTCAACTGGCAGCACGGCGGTCTGGCAGGCGGGAACTTGAACCGGCGCGCAAAGGTTGAGGTTAACTGAACCCCGGGCAACAGGGGACGCCGAATGGCATTCGGAGTTCCAACAGACTTTCAGAGATTTTGATCCCTTCTAGAAGCCAATGCGAGTTTTCTGACGAGCGCGTCAGGGATTGGCTGACTCGGCGAGAAGGTGACGCCAGTTTTGGTGGACTTGAGTCCCGCTGCGGCAATGTCGTCGGCATGCGACTGGATTGCGGATGGAGACAAATAGAGGCCGCACTGCTTGCTGAACGCCGCATAGCCCGCGATGATGGATTGACCGATCCTGAACCCCGGCATCTTATAGGCGATGACTTCTTCGGCGTCGGGTAGTGCATCCGCGAGTTGAGCGCGCAATTGAACCAGCAGCGGGCGGAGGTTCTCAGGAGCCTCAGCGATGTAGGCGTCGTGATCAGCAAACATGGTCAGAACACGCCTCAGTTGACATGACATTTAAGGCAATCGCACACCATCTCAGCGTAGCCCCGGTGGGATGACTGGATCAAGCTGATCACGGGAACGTGTTGAAGCGCGTCCTTCGCAAGGCAAACCTGTCCCCAACCGAGCACGAAGGCCAATTGCAAACACGCGATGCACTTCAGACCCATGAATTCCTCCTCGCAGTGACTGGGACTCAAACTCGCCTGTGGGACGGTTCTGGGTGATCGATTCGAAGAGGCATGCGAAGTCTCTGGTCCCGGAAACGATCCGGTCCCGGAAGGAGCTGGAAGAGGAGGGGCGGTGACGCGCCGCCTGAGGACGTCGCAGGCCGGCGTGGAATTGGATCGATCGGCCGCGTCATAAGCCCTTTCGTCGCCGCAGCCTCTCTCCCCCGCGAGCGACGGGACACCGCCGGGCCAGGCGCCTGCCGACGCGCGGGCCGAATTCTGACTCCCGATCCGCATCCGGCGATCCCAGAAGTCGCGCTTTCCGCCTGACGTCGGGTTGATCGCTGCTCGGCCAGGCTGGCCTGCTGGCGACCGGAACATGCGCGCAAGTGCTTGCACCACAATGCGTTCTTGCGATCGTCCGCGCGCCGGCACGGGCGTTGCAAACGGCGGGGGCATTGTCGTGTCGGGCTGAGACACCTACATGGAGTGATGAGCGCCTCGCCAGACATCCCAGTCCCTGTCAATTCCGAAAAAGGGGGAGTCATGACTTCCGGCCACCGGCAGCCCAGCGAGGTCGTGGACACAGGCGCCAACGACCTGCAGGCGGAATCGGGGAGGGACGGGCGCGCATCGGATCCCGCGTACGAGTTCCATGTGGTCGGGATCGGCGCCTCCGCCGGCGGACTCGAATCGCTCGAAAAGCTGTTCGCCCGGATGCCCCGCCAAAGCGGCATGGCCTACATCGTCGTGCAGCACCTGTCGCCCGACTTTCGCAGCGTGATGGACGAGCTTCTCGGGCGCCAGACGGACATCCCGATCCGTCAGGCGGAAGAGGGGCTGGAGATCGCCCCCGACACGATCTTTCTGATCCCTCCGAAGAAGGAGGCCATCCTGTCCGGGCGACGGTTCCGCCTGCGAGACAAGGAACCTCGCGAGGCGCTGGCCCTGCCGATCGATCATTTCTTCCGGTCGCTGGCCCAGGAGGCAGGGGCGCTGTCGATCGCGGTGGTGCTGTCCGGCAGCGGCAGCGACGGTTCGCGCGGGATTCGCGACGTGCACCAGGCGGGCGGGCTGGTCATCTGCGAAACCGAAGAGACCGCGAAATTCGATGGCATGCCGCTGGCGGCGCTGGAGACGGGGGTCGTCGACCTGGTGTTGCGGCCGGAAGCCGTGCCGGAAGCGCTGGCGTTCCACGCCGCGCGAACGAGCGGATCACAATCGCCGCAGTCGCCGGACGATGGCCCGCTGGTGGACGGCATCGATGCGATCTTCAAGCTGCTGCACGCCGAGTACGGCATCGACTTCTCCTATTACAAGTCGACGACCGTGGGCCGGCGGATCCAGCGTCGACTGTCGATGCGGAACGCCGCGGACGTCGCGGAGTATGCGGATCGCCTGCGAGACGATCCGGCCGAATTGAACTCGCTGTACCGGGACCTGTTGATCGGGGTGACTCACTTCTTCCGGGATGTGGAAGCGTTCGAGTTGCTGGAGAAGTCCGTCATCCCGGAGATCATCGAACGGGCCGGCAATGAGGAAGTCCGGGTGTGGGTGGCGGGCTGCGCGACCGGGGAGGAGGCGTACTCGATCGCCATCCTGTTCCATGAATGTTTTGAGCGGCTGGGGCGTTCGCCCAGCTTCAAGTTGTTCGCCACGGACGTGCACAACGCGTCGCTGGAGATCGCCGGGGCTGGGGAATACGGGGCCGATTCGGTCGTCGGCGTCTCCGAGGAGCGGCTGGAGCGATACTTCGAGCTGGCGGGGAACAAGTTCGTCGTCGTGCCCGAGCTGCGCAAGCTGATCGTGTTCGCCCCGCACAATCTTCTGAAGGACGCGCCGTTCACCAAACTGGACATGATCACCTGCCGGAACCTGCTGATCTATTTTCAGCCGCTGGCGCAGAAGAAGGCCCTGTCGCTGTTTCAATTCGGTCTGAAGACAGGCGGCCTGTTGTTCCTGGGGCCGAGCGAGTCGCCTGGGGAATTGCTCGACGAGTTCGAGCCGGTGGACGGCCACTGGAAGATGTTCCGCAAACGGCGGGACACGCGGCTGCCGGCGGACCTGCGGTTTCCGCTGCCGCACAACCGCATCACGCTGCCGCGCTTTGACGGGCGGCAGACGTCCGCTCCCGCGGCTCGCGGCGCGATCGACACGTCCCTGTTGAAAGCCTACGACTGGATTCTCGCGCGGCACATGCCTCCCGGCGTGCTGGTCGACGACCGGCATGAGATTCTGCATGTGTTCGGCTCGGCGAATTCGCTGCTGCGGTTCAAGTCGGGGCGGCCGAGCACGGACGCCCTTGATCTGTTCGACGGCGGCCTGCGGATGGCCGTCATGGGGGCGATGCAGCGTGCCAGGAAGGAGGGCGTGGCGGTCTGCTATGACGGCGTCCAGGAGGAATCCGGGGCGGCCGCCAGCTTCCGGGTCTGCGTCGAGCCGGTGGAGAACCCCAAGGCGGTTCGGCCGCAGTATCTGATCACGGTCACGCGGACGCAGTCCCCGGCGCGGCTGCAGACCCCGGACGGGACGCTGGTGGACGCCCACGCGCTGTCGCGCGACCGGATCGACGCGCTGGAGACGGACCTCCGGTTCACCCAGGAGAACCTGCAGGCGACGGTCGAGGAGCTGGAAACCGCCAATGAAGAGCTGCAGGCGGCGAATGAGGAGCTGATCGCCTCGAACGAGGAGCTGCAGAGCACAAACGAGGAACTGCATTCCGTCAACGAGGAGCTGTACACGGTCAACGCCGAGTACCAGAAGAAGATCTATGAGCTGACGGAGTTGTCCGCGGACATGGAAAACCTGATGGAGTGCACCGACGTGGCGACGGTGTTCCTGGATCGGGAGCTTCGGATTCGGAAGTTCACGCCGCAGATCGTTCCCATTTTTCGGCTGCTGTCGCAGGACGTGGGCCGCTGCATCGACAACTTCGCCCATCATCTGACCCGCGACCGCCTGATTCCGGACATCACCCGGGTGCTGGAAACGGGCGAGCGGCTGGAGGAGGAGATCCAGACCCTCCAGGGGCGGTGGATGCAGCTGCGGGTGCTGCCCTACCGGTCGGAGAAGATCGTCAAGGGGGTCGTCCTGACGCTGGTGGACATCGACTCGCTGAAGCGGGCGCAGCAGTCGCTGTCCGAGGCGCTCAAGGATCGCGAGGGCTTCATCGCGGTGCTGTCGCACGAGTTGCGGAATCCCGTGCATGCGATCCTCAGCGCCGCGCATCTCCTGACGGGCGCGTGTCCGGATCCGTCCGACATCGAACATGCCGCCTCCGTCATCCAGCGGCAGTCGGCCCACATGGCGCGGCTGCTGGAGGATCTGCTGGACGTCTCACGGATGACGCAGAACAAGCTGGAAATGCGGATGACGTCCATGGACCTGCGGACGGCGATTCAGGCCGCCATCGAAACGGCGCAGCCGGCCGTCGCGCAGCATGGACAGACGCTGCATGTGGACGTCGGCGAATCGCCGCTGCCGGTCTGCGGCGATGAACACCGGCTCAGCCAGGTGTTCGTGAACCTGATCATCAACGCCGCCAAGTACTCGCCCGAAGGGGGGCTGATTCACCTGTCCGCGGAACGGACGGATACCCAGGCGCTGGTGCGGATCACGGACAACGGGCACGGAATTCCGGAGGATCTGATCGACTCCATCTTCAAGCCCTTCACGCAGTCGTCGCGCGTGCGGCATCATCACGAGGGGGGCATGGGCGTCGGACTGTCGCTGTCCAAGTCGATCGTGGAGCGGCATCACGGACAAATCGCCGTGTCCAGCGACGGCGAAGGCAAGGGCAGCGAGTTCTCGGTGCGCATTCCGCTGACCGCCGAACCCGTCAACGGGGTCGTCCGCGCGCAAGCGACGCCGGGTCGGCCCGTTTCAAAAGACGCGCAGAACTGCGAGGTCCGCACGATCGTGGTCGTCGAGGATCAGCCGGACAGCCGGGAGATGCTTCGAAAATTGCTGAGCCTCGAGGGGCACGATGTCCAGGTCGCCCGGGACGGCGAGGAGGGCATCGAAATGATTCTCGCCGCGCGTCCGCAAGTCGCCATCGTCGACCTGGGCCTGCCCAAGATCAACGGTTATGGCGTCGCCAAGAACGTCCGCGCGCGGCTGGGCGATCGCGTGCGGCTCATCGCGCTCACCGGCCATGGCAGTCCGGAGGATGTCCGGGCCGCGCTGGACGCGGGGTTCGACGAACACATGGTCAAGCCGCTCGACCTGAAGCGACTGAACGCCCTGCTGACGACCGACGCGGCGCCGGCCTGAGGCCTCCGGGCCTCAGACGACCGTGGCGTGCGGGCTGAACTCGGCGTCGAGGTCGCGAACGAACTCCGACGGACGCAGCGGTTTCGCGAACCAGCGGTCCACGCCGCGATCGCCGATCGGAACCTGCGCGAGATCGGGGTCGAGGCCCGTGACGGCGAAGACTTTGATCCCGGACAGCTCCGGATTCTCGCGAATTGCCGCCACCGTCTGAGGACCGTCCATGCGCGGCATCTGCATGTCGAGCAGAACGCAGTCCGGCCGGGCATGTCCCGCGAGGTACTGGATCGCCGCCAGGCCGTCTTCGACGACGTCCACCTCGTAACCGCTCAGCCGCAACAGGCCCGCCAGCAGCTCCCGCTCGTTCGCGTCGTCTTCAACCAGCAGCGCCCGCCGATGGCAGCGGGGACAGGCGTCAGCAGCGCCTGCCGGCTGCAGCGAACCGGCCAGCACGTCCAGGGCGCTCAGGTCGGAGATCGTCGCATGCAACGTCTGTTCGGCATCGTCCAGCAGCCCCGCCTCCATCTGCCGTTGCATCAGGTGCAGCGCCAGCGTGGCGGTGTTCAGACGGTTTCGCAGGGCGTGCCGCAGGCTGCGGGAGTCGGTTTCGGGAGCGGACGAGTGACCGTCATCCTGGACCTCCGAACGCAACACGCGGATTTGCGGAGGCGCGTCGACGCCCACCTTTACCGAATTGCCGGAGATCCGCAGGATTTCGACGGCAATGCCCAGGTTCGGAAAAACGATCCGCTGGTTTTCTTTTCGCGAGAGCACAAGCATCGCAGAAACTCCTTTGCTGGACGCCTGATTCAGGCGCTCCTCAACCATGAGGACCAGTTGCCCGCAGACAGCACTTCCAAGTGCCGCCGCAGGCAAGCGCCCGACATCTTGTCGAGCGTCACAGGAGACGCGCGGACATTCCCTGCCGCGCAGCTTGCCGACTCTGGTCGAGAGAATACGCTGCCCGAGTCCCGACTTGTCAAGACGAACTGACCAGCTTCCTCTGGATTCGTCGAGGCTGCGGTGCGGAATGGTTCGCGCGCTGCACTGGCAAAGCCAGTGGCACACGACGGGTCGACGCAGGCCGCGGCCGCAAGCCTTGACGCTGATCGGCGGCGCGGAGACGCTTCACGGCTCAGCCGGCCCGTCGCAGATGCGTCCGCGGCAGCGCGCGGCTCCGCCCTCGAAACTGTTCTGCGGCGACATCGACGGGCGTCGACCCCGGACCGCATGGCGCCTGCCGACATGAATGCACTGATTGTTCTGCTTCCCGGTGACGGCATCGGGCCGGAAGTCGCCGCCGAAGCGCACCGCGTCCTGCAGCGAATCGCCGAGCGGTTCGGCCATCACTTCGCCTTTCAGACGCACCTCATCGGCGGCTGCGCGATCGACGCCGTCAACGACCCGCTGCCCCCCGACACGATCAACGCCTGCCGCGAGTCGCAGGCCATTCTGCTGGGCGCCGTCGGCGGTCCGAAGTGGGATGACCCGACCGCCAAGATCCGTCCCGAACAGGGGCTGCTGCGGATCCGCAAGGAACTCGGGCTGTTCGCCAACCTGCGTCCGATCCGCCCGCAGCCGAGCCTGCTGGACGCATCGCCCCTGCGGCGGGAGATCGTCGAGGGGACCGACATCCTGTTCGTCCGCGAACTGACGGGTGGCATCTACTTCGGGGATTCGGGCCTGCGGGGGCTGCCGGACGGCAGCGAGCTGGCCTTCAACACAATGACCTACACGACGGGGGAGATCGAACGCGTCGTGCGGCTGGCTGCGAAGGCGGCCATGCAGCGGCGGAAGAAGCTGACGATGGTCGACAAGGCGAACGTGCTGGAGGCCTCTCGGCTGTGGCGGCGGGTCAGCGAGCGACTGGTGAAGTCCGAGTTCCCGGAACTCGATTACGACGTGGTGCTGGTCGATGCGATGGCGATGCATCTGATCGCGCGGCCGTCGGCGTTCGACGTGGTCGTCACCGAGAACCTGTTCGGGGACATCCTGACGGACGAGGGGGCGATGCTGCCCGGCTCATTGGGGTTGTTGCCTTCGGCGTCGCTGGGCGACGGGGGGCCGGGCCTGTACGAACCGATCCATGGGTCGGCGCCGGACATCGCGGGTCAGGGATTGGCGAATCCGCTGGCGACGATTCTGGCCTCGGCGATGCTGCTGCGGCATTCGCTGGGCCTGGAGGAGGAGGCGGCGAACATCGAGCGGGCCGTTGCGGGCGTCCTGGAAACGGGGGCCCGGACGAAGGACATCGCTCGCAGCGGCGAACAATGGGTCTCGACGACCCGGATGGGCGATCTGGTGATCGAGGCGCTCTCAGGCTGAAGATGCGGTAGAATCCTGCGGCGGGGGCCGCCTTACGACGTTCCGTTCACGATTGGTCTGACATGCCTCGGAATCTTCTGATTGCATCCTGTTTCGTCTGCGCCGCATCCGCGGCGCTGGCTGAGGACGCCACGCGTCAGGTGTCCGTCGAAAAGTTGAAGCTGACCGCTCCGGAGAGCTGGAAGCAGTCCGAACCGACCAGCAGCCTGCGACTGGCGCAGTTCGAGATTCCGGCGGTCGAGGGGGATGAGGAGCCTTCAGAGCTGGTGATCTTCCCGCCGTTCGGCGGCACCGCGAAGGAGAACATCAAGCGCTGGATCGGGCAGTTCGAGGCGGAGGGGCGGAAGGTGGAGATGACGCAGGGGACGACGCCGGAGGGCAAGTACATCCTCGTTGATCTGAAGGGGACGTATTTGAAGCCGATGGGACCGCCGGTGCTGCAGAAGACGTCGCCCGCTCCGGGCTACCGGATGTACGGCGTGATTTACACGCCGAAGACCGGGGGCAATTACTTCTTCAAGCTGACCGGTCCGGAGAAGACGGTGACGGCGCAGTCCGATGCGATGCGGGGGCTGTTCGGCGCGAAGGCGGCGGACGAAAAGGAGTTCGTGCTGGAGGATTGAGCGGTCGGGAGCCCGGACGGCGTCGCGCGGGCCGGGACGCTTCACGTCCCCGGGTCCGGACTGTCAATGCGGTCGGCCGCGCGACGGTTGCGGCGGGTCGTTGACTTGGGGGGAACGCAGCCGTAAGTTGGCTCTGCTTATCGGGTCCGCAGTATTTTCGCGGTCCGCCGAAGATTCCGACCTCGTCCCATGAGGCGACCGATGCGCTCTGGTTCTCGACTGCTGGGTGGCTGTCTCGCGGCGCTGTGCGTCGCGTTCGCGGGGTGCAAAGGGGAGACTCCGGGAGCGGGTTCCGGTGCGGGCGGATCGGGCGGCGGGGCCTCGGGCGGGGCCAAACGGATCGTGATCCTGACGAACGGGGACGACCCGTTCTGGGACGCGTGCGAGGCCGGGGCGAAACAGGCCGAGAAGGACCTGGACCTGGCGTCCAAGGGCTTCCGCGTCGCCTTCGAACGGGCCGACTTCACCGACCAGGGACAGATCGACAAGCTCAAGCAGTACAACCTGCAGCGCGACATCGCCGGCGTGGGAATCTCCGTGTTCAACCCGGACAGCCGGGCCGTCACGGAAGAACTGCGGCAGCTGCAGCAGAAGGGGGTGCAGGTCGTCACGATCGACGGCGACCTGAACCGCGAGAAGTTCCGGGACGCCCGCTACGCGTACATCGGCACGGACAACATCGTGGCCGGCCGTGAGCTGGGGAAATCGGCCGCCGCGCTGCGGCCCGACGGCAAACACGTGTTCTTCGTCGGCAGCACGACGGCGGACAACGCCGTAGCCCGGATGGAAGGGTTCAACGAGGGGGCGGGGGCGAGCTTCCAGGAGATCGAGCGTCTCGAGGACGGGGCCGATCGTCCCAAGGCCCGGCAGAATGTCGAGAGCGCGCTGGACCGGCATCGGGAACTGAACGCGCTGGTCGGCATCTGGGCCTACAACACGCCGCAGATCGTGAGCGTCGTCCAGGACCGGCGGATTCGTGACGCCGTTTCAGTGCTGTGCTTCGACGCGGCGGAGGCCAGCATCCGCGAAATGGAAGCCGGGAACGTGGACGTGATGGTCGTCCAGAACCCGTTCCAGATGGGTTACGACGGCGTGCGGCTGCTCGTGGCGCTCGCCGAGAAAGACGATGCGCAGGTGAAAGAGATGTATCCCGATTACGCGCAGGAGGGGGTGCGGGACATTTTCCGCACGGACCTTCGCGTCGTCGTGCCGAACGCCGACAGCCCGATCAGCGCGGAACTGTTCGAAGAGGGGACCGTGTTCATGCCCCTCGACGAGTTCCGGAAGTGGCTGGCCGATCGCGGCCTGGTGTCCTCGTAGGCATTCGCAGCCCGGCGGGCCGCGGCGGTCGGGGCGCGAGCCCGCCATCGCGCAGCATTCGCCCGCCGGCGCAATCCGAGCAGCCGTTCTCCATCTCCGTCGTGTTCCGGGATGCGTATCGACCATGTCCTCCGCGGATGCATCACTGAACCTGGCAGGAGGCGGGTTTCTCAGGCGCTACCGAAATGAAATCGGCCTGCTGATCGCCACGTTCGCGGTGATCATCGTGACGAGTTTCTTCAACGAGTCGTACGTGGAGCGGCCGGGGGAGAACGTCCAGAAGATTCTCCGGGTGACGGCTCTGCTGGGGATCTTCGCGTTCGGCGCCGCGACGGTGATCATCGCCGGCGGCATCGATCTTTCCGCCGGGGCGGTGATCGCGTTCAGCGGGATGCTGTTCGCGGGCATCATTGTGCTGCTGGCGCCGCAGAACGATCGCAAGCTGCCGGTGACGTCCGACCTGGACGCCTGGATCATCGTGACGGCGATCGCCGGAACACTATTGGCGGCGCTGCTGATCGGTTCGTTTCATGCGTGGCTGATCACGATCGTGCGGCTGCCCCCGTTCGTGGCGACGCTGGCTTCGCTGGTGGGCCTGCGGAGCCTGGCGAAGGTCGTCGTGCAGAACATCACGTCGGTGTCGCATGGTCAGGGGAAGTCGACGATCACCCTGGACAACGAGGCGCTGTTGTCCGTGGGGCAACGGGGCGGCTGGTGGATTCCCGTGGTGATCTGGTTCGCGCTGGCCGTGGCGCTCTGGATTCTGCTCAGCCGGACGGTGATTGGCCGCCACCTGTACGCGATGGGCGGCAACGAACAGGCCGCGCGGCTCAGCGGCATCCAGACCGAAAAGCTGAAGTGGCTGGCCTACTGCATCAGCACGACGACGGCGGCGATCGCCGGCATCCTGTACACCTGCTACATCGGCACGGCTGATCCCAGCCGGGACGGCATGGGGTACGAACTCAACGCGATCGCAGCGTCCGTCGTCGGCGGATGCAGCCTGGCCGGGGGCGTCGGGACGGTCACGGGCGTGATGCTGGGCGCGCTGTTTCTGCGCGTCGTCATCGACTCGGTGGAAAAGTCCTTCGCCTCGCGGCCCGACCTGTTCGAGGGGCAGGTCGTCGGCGCGCTGGTCATCCTGGCGGTGGCGTTCAACGAGCTGCGGAGCACGAGCGGCTGGCGGCGGCCATTCTTCCCCGGGGTGCTGGGCTGGCTGAACGTCGGCATCCTGTCGGGACTGGCGGGGCTGATTACGGGGGTGACGTCGAGCGAGGACAAGCTGCGCAACGGCCTGATCGCGGGGGGGTGCGTGCTGGTCCTGCTGATGTTCAAGGCGGTGCTGGAACGGATTGCCGAGCGGAAATAGCGGCGGATCGCGGGCCCGTGAGACGGGAATCCAAATCATGAGCGACCAGACGAGCGAGCCGTTGATCGACTTCCGTGGCGTCGCCAAGCGCTTCGGCGGCGTGGTCGCGCTCAGCGACGTGTCGTTCAACGTCCGGCAGGGGGAGTTTCACGCCATCTGCGGGGAGAACGGCGCGGGCAAAAGCACGCTGATGAAGATCCTGTCGGGGGTCATCACCGACTACGAGGGGCAGATCGTCCTTCGCGGAACGCCCGTCGCCTTCAAACGCACGCGGGACGCCGAAGAGGCCGGCATCAGCATCATTCACCAGGAACTGAATCTCGTCGAACAGCTGTCCGCCGCCGCCAACATCTTTCTGGGACGCGAGCTCCGCAGCCCCCTGGGACTGCTCAACGACCGGGCGATGGAACGCGCCGCGGCCGACCTGTTCCAGCAGCTCGATTGCCAGATCCGCCCGGACGCGCTCGTTTCGGAGCTCCGCATCGGGGATCAGCAGCTCGTGGAGATCGCGAAGGCCATCGCGCTGAAGACCGACGTGCTGATCATGGACGAACCGACGTCCGCGCTCACCGAAACGGAAGTCGAGCGGCTGTTCCGGGTCATCGAGCTTCTCCGCCGGCAGGGCGTGACGATCCTGTACATCTCCCACAAGATGGACGAAGTGTTCCGGCTGTCCGACCGCATCACAGTACTTCGGGACGGCAAGGTCGTGCGGACGCTGGACCGCGCGGCGACGAACCCGCGCGAGATCGCGCACCTGATGGTCGGCCGCGAGATCGAGGCGTTCGACCTGGGTGGCGGGCGGAACGCCCAGGACGTCGTGCTGCAGGTGGAACATTTGTCGCTGCCCTGGCCGGGGCACGCCCGGCGGTGGCGGCTGGAGGACGTCTCGTTCGAACTTCGCCGGGGCGAGGTGCTGGGCATCGCCGGGCTGATGGGCGCCGGGCGCACCGAGCTGCTGGAGTGTCTGTTCGGTTCGGCCTCGGCGCCGGTGCAGGGCACGATCCGGCTGGACGGCCGCGAGGTCCGCTTCCGGCATCCTTCGCAGGCCAAGGCCGCGGGCGTGGCGATGGTCACGGAAGATCGCAAACGCTACGGGCTGTTCACGCAGATGACGGTCCGCGAAAACATCACCATCTGCACGCTGCCGGATTCGTCCACCGCTGGCGTCGTCAGCGGTCGTCGCGAGCGTTCAGCCGCCACCGACTCCATCGCCCGGCTGGGCGTCAAAACGTCCGGGCCCGAAGCGGCCATCACCAGCCTGTCGGGCGGCAATCAGCAGAAGTGCATCATCGCCCGCTGGCTGCGGACCCAGCCCCGCGTGCTGCTGCTCGACGATCCGACGCGGGGCGTGGACGTTGGCGCCAAGGCCGAGCTGTATCGGCTGATCGACGAGCTGTGCAAAACGGGCCTGGGCATCATCGTGACGTCCAGCGAGCTGCCGGAGCTGATCACCCTTTGCGACCGCGTGCTGGTGCTGTGCGAAGGGCGGCTGACCGGGGAGTTGGGACGCAGCGAACTGACCGAACAGCGGATCATGGAACTGGCGACGCTGCGTCCCGCCCTGCAGCCGGCGTGATCCCGCTGGATCAGCCGCGGATGTCGACGACGGCGTCGCCCAGGACATCCCAGCGGGGCTCGATGCCCAATCCCGGCCGCGTCGATGCCGCCATTCGCCCCGCGCGCCGCTGCGGCGCTCCGTCCGCCGTGCTGACCGTCACATAGCTGTTGAAGTCGGTCGTCGTGAACAGCAGTTCCGGGGGGGTGCTCTGCGCCAGATGGGCGATCGCCGCCGTGGCGATGTCGCCCCCCCAGGAGTCTTCGAGCGTCATGGCGATGCCCGCGTTGACGCACAGATCCCGAGCCTGACGGGTTTTCGTCAGCCCGCCGAGCTTGCTGATCTTCAGGTTCACGACGTCGCAGGCCAGGTCCGCCCGCGCCCGCAGCAGCATGTCGAGCGCGTCGATGCATTCATCCAGCACGAACGGATGCCGGCAGTTCCTCCGCACGGCGAGGCATTCCTCGTAGCTCAGGCAGGGCTGCTCGATGTACACATCAATGTCCGCGACTCCCCGGACGACGCGGACCGCTTCGTGCTGGGTCCAGCCGGTGTTGGCGTCGGCGATGAGGCGGTCGCCGGTCTGCAGTTGTGCAGCGGCCGCGCGAATGCGCTCGATGTCGACGTCCGGATCGCCGCCGACCTTCAACTGGAACCGGCGGTAACCTTCACTGCGGTAGCCGGCGATCCGCGCCGCCATGGCGTCCGGCGCCTCCTGGGAGATGGCTCGATACAGCGGGACGTCCTCGCCGTAGCGGCCCCCGAGCAGTTCGCACACGGGCAGCCCGGCCGCCTGGCCGAGAATGTCCCAGCAGGCGATGTCGATCCCGCTCTTCACATACGGATGCCCTTTCAGCGCGGCGTCCATCGCGCGGTTCAGCTTCGCCAGTTGGCGGGGATCCTCGCCAATCAGGTGCGGACCCAGTTCGCGAAGTCCAGACCGCACCCCCTCCGCGTACGCGGGGAGATAGAACGGCCCCAGCGGGCAGACTTCTCCGTGCCCGGCGAGGCCGGCGTCCGTTTCGACGCGGACGATCGTGCTGTCGAACACCGTCACCGATTTGCCGCCCGACCACTTGTAGGTGGACTCGTGCAAGGGGAGTTCGACGCGATAGGCGGCGATGCGGGAGATGCGCATGGACAGGCGAGCCGTCGGGGAGTGGGGTCGAAGCGAGCGCCTGTCGTACGCCGGCCCTGCGCGGCTGTCAACGCGCGCCTCGCGACGTGCTGGGCGTCAGCTTGCGTCGACCCGCCGCAGGTCCACGTCCATCGCTGCGCGTCTGGGTCTGTGGCTTCATGCCATCAGACCGGCGTCGTGCTGGTCACGCCAGTCCCTGCAGATCCTTCTCGACCAGGTCCGCGACGTAGTCCAGGGTCTCGGACGCGGATCGCTGGGCAGGCGCCAGCTGCGCGGCCTCCGCGGCGGGAAGCCGCATGCCGCCTGTCTTTGCGCGCAGCACGCTCAGCAGAAACGCATTGACCTCGGACGTTCGCGTCCGCCCAATCGCCCGTCCCGCTCCCTGCACCTGCGCCAACTGCGAATCGACCCAGCCCGTGCCCGGCCCGGCGGCGTCCGCCAGCAGTTCGAACACCTGGAACGGCAGCACGCCCTGCGGCGCCGTCCAGTTCATCAGCGCGGCGTCCGCCCAGCTCCGCAACTCGGGGTTCGCCGCCAGTGCCGCTGCTTCAATGTCGGCCTGCTCCTGGTCGGCCACGTCGCGACCCAGTTCCCCCGTCAGGCGGCCCATCAGTCGGTCGATCGCATCCCGGCAGCGATGGATGGCGCTCGCGGCACGCGGCGCGTCGTCACCCGCTTCCCGGCCGATCTGAATGACCGCCGCTGGAGGCTGGCCGATCGCCGACATCCGCCCGCCGATTTCCAGAGCCACGACCGCGCCCCGACCAAAGCCCGTCACGTACCAAGGCCGCTGCGGATCGATCAGCCGCCCCTGGCCGTAGAACCAGGCGTTGCAGCACAGCTCGGCGTAGGCGGCGATCGACGGGGCGTCCCCGGGCGCCGGCCATTCCGGAGTCTGAGCCCACGGAAATGCCAGCCGCTGCGGCTCCAGCAGCGACGTCCCGAAATCGAAATCGCCCAGCAGCAGCAGCTGAGGGTGCAGCCAGCGCACGCGGGCGTTGGCCGCCAGGTCGTCGAGCGAGGCTGCACGGCGCAGCGTCCGCGGATCCGAAACCAGAGGCAGAAGGTTCACGCCAGGACTCCAGTAAGGGGGCGCAGTGCTTATCGACCCTCTCTGGAGCATTCTTCCCGCTTGTTCCGCAGGAATCGGAAAAGCCGTGTGTTCCGGCTGGTTCGGCGCGACGCGCTTCCGGCCATGCCGGTTGTGCGGAACGCGCGGCCGCAAATCGCTGCGTTCAGACTCGCCGCGGCGCCAAACGGACCGTCACCACTGTCCGGTCGTCCGTCTCGCTGGCATCGCCCCGAAACCGGGCCACATCCTCGTACAGCCCGTCGATGAAGTCGCGGCTGTCGCAGCTCCGCAGCTCGCAGAGCCGGTCCAGCAGGCGCTCCTCGCCGTACATCCGCCGCTCCGAGTTCAGCGTTTCCCGGAACCCGTCCGACACCAGCACCAGCGTTTCGCCGGGCTGCAGCGGCTCCGCGTGCACGGTCTCGAACTGTTCATCGTCGAACACGCCGACGGGGCTGTTGTCGCTGTCGCAGCGTTCCGACCGGCCTTCGGGAGAGATGCGGTAGAACGACTGGCCGGCCGTCGCGTACCGCACCTCGAGCGTCCGGCGATCCACCATCAACAGCGTCAGCGTCACGAACCGGCAGGCGGGAAACCGTCGCGTCACGTGCCGGTTCACGTCGGTCAGAATCCGGCCCGGATCCCGACCTTCCACCGACAGCATCGACACCAGCCGCCGAATGTCGACACCCAGCATGGCCGCGGCGACGCCATGTCCGCAGGCGTCGCCCATCGCCACGCAGGCCTGGTCTCCGCCCGACTCGACGATCTCGAAAAGGTCGCCGCTGACCTTCCCCAGCGCCGATTCGCTTCCGGCGATCTCGAGATCGAACAGGCCGGCCGTCGGAATCCGGTGCTCGCGGAACGGGACGGTCGCCGGGGCTTCGAGTGTGAACATCAGCAAAATTCCGGGGAGGAACGGGTTCAGGGGGACATCGAAGCCTGCCATCCCCGTTTGCCGGATTTCCCCGAACCTCGTGAAACGAGATCGCGTTTCACGGTTCGATCCAAGCGGTTCGCCGGCTGAACCGGTTCTGACGGTTTCTCAACCCACGAACCGCAGCTCCACCGGGTCGGGAATCAGCCCCGCGCGATGGCCCCGGTCCAAAAGCGCCGCGACGGCCTCGCGCCCCCGCGGTCCGAAATCGACCGTCCAGTCGTTGACGTACATGCCCACGAACCGGTCCGCCTGCGATTCATCGAGGTCGCGACCGTACTGCAGCGCATGCCCCAGCGCCTCGCGGCGATGCTCCAGGCCGTAACAGATGCTGGCCTTCAGCAGCCGCGTGACTTCGTTCATCGCGGCTTCGCCGAGATCCTTGCGGATCGCGTTGCCGCCCAGAGGCAGCGGCAGTCCCGTCTCCTCCAGCCACCATTCGCCCAGGTCCCGCACGAGCGTCAGGCCCTGCGAGCCATACGTCAGTTGGCCCTCGTGGATGATCAGTCCCGCATCGGCCTCCCCCCGGGCCACGATGTCGAGGATCGTATCGAACGGCGCAACCTGGTACGTCGGCGGCGGACTCAGGGAACACGTCCCCGAGCCAGCGGCGCCCGCCGCCGACCGCGCGGGCAGTCCCGCCACGCCATGATCGATCGGCCGGCGATCGTCCAGCCACAGCCGCAGCGCCAGGAACGCCGTCGTCAGCGTGCCGGGAATCGCGATCGTCTTCCCGGCCAGCCCCTCGCGGGTCAGCGGTTCGCGGGCCACGACCATCGGGCCGTAGCCGTCCCCCATGCTGGCCCCGCACGCGCACAGCGCGTAGCGGTCGGTTAGGTACGCGTACCCGTGCAGGCTGACGGCCGTCAGCTCGAGCTCCCCCTGAAACGCGCGGCGGTTCAGCGTTTCGATGTCCTGCAGCTCATGCGTGAACCGGAAATCGCCCGTGTCCAGCTTGTCGTTCGCCAGCGCGTGGAACATGAAGGCGTCGTCGGGATCCGGGCTGTGTCCGACGCGAATCGTCTGCTTGTCCGCCATGAAACTTCTGAACCTCTTCATCAAATGGGCCGCGGTGCGGGCCGTGGTGAGAACCTGCCGGCGACCTCGGAACCGCAGTTCCGGACGCGGAATAACTCATCGGGAACGTCTCGATGCGGGAAACGGGACTGGCCGGCCGTCAGGCAGCCCCGCGAACGTCCCGTCACGCCGCGAAGATGCGGGCCAGACGCGGATCGCGCTGCAGCTCTCCTTCGCGGGCCGGCGTCTCGTGAACCAGGCGCTCGACGATCTTG
This sequence comes from Planctomyces sp., assembly GCA_019636235.1. Lineage (GTDB taxonomy): Bacteria > Planctomycetota > Planctomycetia > Planctomycetales > Planctomycetaceae > Caulifigura. The sequence goes on along the minus strand of JAHBXW010000005.1, from coordinate 181,851 downwards.
TCGGACGTCACGCCCTCGCTCTCCGCTGAGAAGTTGACGACCACCCGGTGCCGCAGCACGGGCGACGCCAGCGACTGGATGTCCTCGATCGACACGTGCGTCCGGCCGTTGAGGAGCGCCCGCGTCTTTCCGCCCAGCAGCAGGAACTGCACGGCTCGGGGACCGGCTCCCCAGCTCAACTGCTCGTTCACAAATTCCGGAGCGCCGGGCTCGCCGACGCGCGTCTGCCGCACCAGCGCCAGGGCGTAATCCACCACGTGGTCCGAGACTGGCACCTGCCGCACGATGTGCTGCAGTTCCAGGATCTCGTCCCCGGACAGGACCGGCCGGACGTCGTCGCCGTGCAGGGAGGTCGTCTGCAGCGCCACCTGGCGCTCCTCGGCGAACGACGGATACCGCACGAACACCTTGAACATGAACCGGTCCTGCTGGGCCTCCGGCAGCGCGTAGGTGCCTTCCTGTTCGATGGGGTTTTGCGTCGCCAGGACGAAGAACGGATTCGGCAGGATGTGTCGCGACTGGCCGACCGTCACCTGCCGCTCCTGCATGGCCTCGAGCAGCGCGGCCTGTGTTTTCGGCGGCGTGCGGTTGATCTCGTCCGCGAGGATCACGTTGTGGAACAGCGGGCCGGCGATGAACCGCGGCTCCCGCTGGCCGGTCGCCTGGTTGACCTGCAGCACGTCCGTCCCGGTGATGTCGGCCGGCATCAGGTCGGGCGTGAACTGAATCCGCGCGAAGGTCATCGACAGGCAGCGCGACAGCGTGCTGATCATCAGCGTCTTGGCCAGTCCGGGGACGCCTTCCAGCAGGCAGTGCCCGCGGCTGAACAGGGCGATCAGCAGGTGCTCAATCACGTCCTGCTGGCCGACGATGACTTTGCCCATCTGCTCGCGAAGCTCGTCGTACGCCTGATTGAGGCGCGAGATCTGATCCTCCATGGACTTCGAAAAATCAGCCATTCACCACCCGTTGATCGAGGAATCCGCTGAAGCTCCGCCGGCGCGAGCGAAACCGCGGGCGCCGGAGGCCCCCGCAGGAGAATTCTTGAGCGGCGCGAGCGGCGATGCAAGCCGCTGAGCGCGCCGTCCGAGCGGACACGACAGGCCGGCGAACCTGAGAGGTCCGAGGCGCAGTCACCGCGTCGGCTGCGATGCCGCCGCCTGTTCCGGGCTGGCCACGCGCTGGTCTCGCGCCCGTTGCCGCGCCTGACGCTTCCAGCGCAGGTACGCCGTCAGCCACGGCTGACCCCATTCGGCCGACTTGCGCCCCGAAACGTCGATCGGCCGCGCCTGACCCTGGTGCGCCTCCCGCAACCGACGGCCGATCGCGTCCAGGTTCCCCAGCGTCATCCGCCGCTGAATCATCAGATGCGTTTCGGACACTTCGTCGAAGGCCCCACCGAAGTATCCGTAGATCGGCCCCGTATCGACCCCCGCGTCGATTTTGAGCAGCGTCGTTCCGACCTTGGAAACATCGTCGTGCGCGAGCGCCCAGAAGCAGCCGTGCGCGTTGCGGTACTCGGGGCAGATGCCCGGATGCAGCGCGAAACACCCCGTCCGCGGAATCTGAAACACCTTCGGCTTCAGGAGATGCTTGCAACTGGCGATTACGACATCGGGCTGCCGCTCTTCCAGAAACCGGACCGCCGCGGCGGAGTTCGGGCTGGTGTCGCTGTGCACGGACAGGTCCGCGGGCAGCGGCGGGTAACGCTCGCAAAGGTCCTGAAGCTGCCGGCGGCAGAACGCCGCATCCGCCCCCGCCAGAGCCAGCCGCTGGTAGACGCGGAACGCGAACACATCCAGCATTCGCAGCCAGCCGATGCGCCGGGCCTCGCGGCGAATCCGCTGCCAGCGGCGTCCGCCGGTCTCGTCCAGGACGATCAGCCCCGCCAGTTCCGAGCAGGAGGCCAGCCAGCGGGCCATCCCCTCCCGGGCCAGCGGCGCGTCGGACTGACAGATCAGAACGGTGCGCATCCTTGCGATCCGTAGCGGAACGGGCGGGCCCGCGACGGCGACGCCCACGGCAGGCGGACGTCAGTCGACGCCGGAATGTTCGACCGCGATTTTGCCGTCGCGGCCATGCCAGTAGATTTCGTAATCGAAGTTCGGGCTGTTGTCGTGGTCGTGGCAGTCGTCGCAGGCCCGGGTTTCCCGGACGTCGTCGCGCGCCTTCTCGAGCGCGTCGGTCATCTTGTTCGACTTCTGGAATTCGAGTTCCAGTTCGACGTGCCGGCTGCCGGGGCCGTGACAGTTCTCGCACTGCTGCCCGGCGAGGTGCGGCGTCGAGGCGAAGTCGACGAACCCGCTGCGATACCGGAGGGCGTCCTGCGGGGCCCAGCCCGTGACGTGGCAGGCGAGGCATTCGGGATCGTACTGGCGGTCGACGATCGACTCCTTGGGCTCGTCGTGCCGGCCGTGCTTGAGGCTTTCAAAGGCGTTCGCATGCCCGGTTTTGACCCACACATCGTAGGCCTGCTTGTGGCAGTCCTTGCACTGGTCGACGCCCACGAACGTCGCCTGCCGGTCGAATGTCAGCTCAAAGTTGTGATCGGGGCGCTGGTCGATGATCTGCTGCTGATACTCGCGCATCAACTGCGTCATTTCGGGGGCGTTGCCGAAGCGGTGCCGGTCCATCTCGACGAGTTCGAACTTGAGGACCGGGCGTTCGCGGGGCCCCGTCACTGCGACGCAGGCCGTGTGCTTGCCCTTCCGCCCCACCTGGACGAACAGCGTGTTGCCGATCCGCTCCTCTTTGCCCTCGGGATCTTCGGGGCCTCCCGCCGTCACCACGACATGGAAATCGGGGAACGCCTTCGCCAGCTCGATCGACTCCTCGTCTTCCGCGTGCGCCAGCAGCACCAGAATGTCCGGCCGCTCCGCCTTCATCCGCGGCAACACCCCGGCCAGCGACTGCTTCGGATCGTCGATTCGCAGCAATGACTCGTCCGTCTCCGGCAGATCCTTCGCACGCGTCCGGCCGATCACCGACGTGATGCCGAACCGCCGCCCCCCCGCTTCGACGATCCGGTACTCCAGCGGCGTGCCGATGTCCCGCGTGCTGAGCAGCGTCACGTTGGCCGAGAGGAACGGCAGGTCGAAATCATCTTCGCTGGACCACAGCGAATGCAGTTCGAACAGCTTTTCGCTGCCCAGCCGCAGCTCCTCCCGTCCCAGCGCCACGCCGCTGTACCGCATGTGCTGCAGCGCCTTGCGGAAGAACTCCAGTTTCAGCATCGCCTGATCGCGGGACAGCCGGCGTCCGTCGAGGTCGCCCCCGACGTCAACGGCCACCGTCGGCCATTTGCGGGCCCATAACTGGTGAAAGAGGTCGGCGCGGCGCGCCAGGCCACCCGTCTGGTTCTCCGTGCAGCCGCAGGGCTCGAGATACGCCTGTTGTTCGCCGGTCAGAACCAGCACGGCCGCGGGTTTGTCCCAGCCCTGGAACGCGGGTTGTTTGCCGGGAGGCAGTCCCCCCCCGGAATTGGCGGCGGGCGCCGCCGAATCGGCCCCGGTGCTCCGAGAGATCAACTGCTGCTGTGCCAGACCGACGACCATTGCGGTCATCGTGCAGATCACGAGCGGCAGCCACTGTCTCGATGTTCCCGTGCGGTGCATGCCTGAGTCCTTCCCTCCCTGAAATCCCGGCGCTCGAGAATCCGGCCGTCCGGCATTCCGCCGGCCCGCTGTGCGCCTGCGTCGTCCGCCCGCCTGAATAGTCGACTCGATCCGCCCTTCGAAACGGCGACCGCTCCGCCCCGGGGCCGTCAGGGCATTCTAGGCGAAACGCCCGGTCTCCGCGAACACCAGAATCCAGCCAGTCTGGGCCGAATTCCCGCTCCCGTCCCGCCGGCTTTCCATTCCGCTTGCCGATCTCCTAGCATCGATCGATTCAACGGCGAAATTCCCTGGCCAGCCCCCCGCGACGGTCCCGCCGGGCGGTGATGCGTGCATTCCGGACCGACGATCGAGACGCTGAAGAAAGAACAACGGCAATGGCAGAGCAGAAGGCGACCAACGTTACCTGGCATGACCACCGCGTCACCCGCAAAGAACGCGAGCAGATCAAGAATCAGCGCGGAGCCGTCCTGTGGTTCACCGGACTGAGCGCCTGCGGCAAGAGCACGATCGCCAACACCGTCGATCACAAGCTGCACGCCCTCGGCAAGCACACGTACCTGCTTGACGGCGACAACATCCGGATGGGACTCAACAAGAACCTGGGCTTCTCGGCCGAGGACCGGGCGGAAAACATCCGCCGCATCGGCGAGGTGGCCAAGCTGTTCGCCGACGCCGGCGTCATCACCTCCACCGCCTTCATCTCCCCCTACCGCGTCGATCGCGACAACGTCCGCGCCCTGCTGCAGCCCGGCGAGTTCATTGAGATCTTCGTCGACGCTTCGCTGGAAACCTGCGAGAAGCGCGATCCCAAGGGGCTGTACAAGAAGGCCCGGGCCGGCGAAATCAAGAACTTCACCGGCATCAGCGACCCGTACGAGGCCCCCGAAAAGCCGGAACTCGTCCTCGATTCCAACACCAAGGGGATCGATGACCTGGCCGACGAGGTGATCGCCTACCTGAAGGCCAACGGCCTCCTCGGCTGAGCCGATCCCGCAGCGGACCCGACGCGCGCCCGCGGTCAATCGACCCCGGGCTCGCCCGGTTGCCGTTGCGACGCGGACAATTGCGCCGCGGCGGTCTCCCCCCAGGCGGCCCGCCCCCGGATTGTCGCGTGCCGGCCCCTGATGCCGGCCGATCTACTTCCGGGAGCAGGACGCCCCCGCCCCAGCGCGGATCGCTCCGACCGCCAAACTTTGCCGGATTTGCCATGCAGACCACGGAATCCACCATTCGCGCCGTCGTGGAAGAAGTTCTTCAGCAGCTCGGCAAACGGCCGGGCACGTCAGGGGCGGCCGCCCCGCAGCGCAGCACACCCGCGGCCGGCGGCATTCCGGTCCTGTCGAACGGTGCGCGTCCCGGGGCCCAGGGGGGACGGGAGGGCGTGTTCCAGAGCGTCGATGACGCTGTCGCCGCCGCGACCCAGGCGTTCGAGGAGTTTCGCCGCCGACCCGTCGCCGACCGCGAGAAGGTCGTCCAGATCGTCAAGACGCTCTGCGAACAGCAGGCCGAGGAACTGGGCCGCGCCGAACTGGAAGAGACGAAAATCGGCCGCCTCGATCACAAGATCGAGAAACTCAAGATCATCAAGCTCGTCCCCGGGACCGAGTTCCTGCGTCCCGCGGCGTACAGCGGCGACCACGGCCTGACGATGATCGAGCAGGCGCCGTTCGGCGTCATCGGAGCCATCACGCCCGTCACGCATTCGCTGCCCACGCTGGCCGGCAACGTCGTCAACATGGCCGCGGCCGGCAATTCGGTGGTGTTCAACCCGCACCCCAGCGGAGCCCGGATCGCCTGCGAGGGCGTGCGCCGCTTCAATCGCGCCATCGCCAGCGCCATCGGCATCCAGAACCTGATCACCATCATCGAGCAGCCGACGATCGAATCGGCTGATCAGATTTTCCAGCACCGCGGCGTGCGGATGCTGTGCGTCACGGGGGGGCCGGCCGTGGCCCGCGCGGCGCTGGCCGCCCGCAAGAAGTCGGTCGTCGCCGGCCCGGGCAATCCGCCCGTCGTCGTGGATGAGACGGCCGACATCGAAAACGCCGCCCGCTGCATCGTCCAGGGAGCCGCCTACGACAACAACCTGCTCTGCATCGGCGAGAAGGAAGTCTTCGCCGTGAACAGCATCTTCGACCGGCTGCTGGAGGCCATGAGCCGCCACGGCGGCTACCGGCTGAACGCGCAGCAGATCGAAGCCCTCACGAAGCTGGCCTTCGCGCCGCCGAAGGAGCCGGGCGGGCATCCGCTGCTGAATCGGGACATGATCGGCCGGGACGCCTCCGTGCTGGCCGAGATGATCGGCGTCCGCGTTCCGCAGGGCACGCAGTTGCTGTATGGCGAGACGACGACCGAGAACCCCTTCGTCCCCGAAGAGCAGATGATGCCGTTCGTCCCGTTCGTCCGCGCCCGGGACGCGCTGCACGCCATCGAGCTGGCCTATCAGTTCGAGCACGGCTTCGGCCACACGGCCATCATCCACTCCCGGGACGTCCATAACATGACCATCATGGGGCGGCTGATGAACACGACGTTGTTCATCAAGAACGGTCCCTGTATGGCGGGGCTGGGTCTGGGCGGCGAAGGCTATCTGTCTTTCAGCGTCGCCACGCCGACGGGCGAGGGGGTGACGACGCCGCAGACGTTCACCCGCAGCCGCCGCTGCGTGATGGTCGACGAACTGCGGATCGTGTAACCCCGTCCGGGCTCCCCGCGCCCCAGGAATGCCATGCAGCTTGCCCGCGTCGTCGGCCGCGCCACAGCCACCGTCAAGCATCCGTCGATCAATGGCTGGCGATTGCTGATCATCCAGCCGCTGGATCAGCAGGACGGCCCCGACGGCGATCCGCAGATCGCGATCTGCGAGTTGGGCAGCACGGAAGGGGACCGCGTGATGATTACGGCGGATGGCTCGACGGTCCGCGACGTCATCGGCACGGCGCAAACTCCGATCCGGTTCGTGGTCATCGGGCAGATCGACGCGGGCTGAGGGACCGGGCCGCGGCGCCGTTCAAAGGGCCAAACTGCCTGCGACCGGGAATCCCGAGCGTCAGGCAGGTAGGATTGCCCGACGGCGGAGCCGTCGGCTGGGGCGCGTGTCGATCGATGACAGGCGACGAATCCCCGATGACCATTGACCAATCCATCGCGTGAAGGCGCGCCTTGCCACGCCCTGATCCCTGATCCTCTCCCCCGCTCATGCCTCGCGACGTCTACGAAAACCCGCTGAACACCCGATACGCATCGCGCGAGATGAGCCGCGTCTGGAGCGATCAGTTCAAGTTCTCCACCTGGCGCCGAATCTGGGTCGCGCTCGCCGAATCGCAGCACGAGCTGGGCCTCGACGTCACCCCCGCGCAGATCGCCGAACTGCGGGGGGCCGTCGACGACATCGACTTCGACAAGGCGGCGGCCTACGAGCGCGAGCTGCGGCATGACGTCATGGCGCACGTGCACGCCTATCGCGACCAGTGTCCGGGCGCGGGCGGCATCATTCACCTCGGGGCCACGTCCTGCGAAGTCACGGACAACACCGAACTCATCCAGCTGCGGGCGGCCCTGGAGATTCTTCGCCGCCGGCTCGTGCAGACGATCGGCCGGCTGGCTGAGTTCGCCGCGGAGCACCGGGCGCTGCCCTGCCTGGGGATGACGCATCTCCAGCCCGCCCAGCCGACGACCGTCGGCAAGCGCGCGACGCTGTGGTGCTATGATCTGGCGCTCGACCTCGAGGAGCTCGAACATCGGCTCGCGAGCCTGAAGCTCCGCGGGGTGAAGGGGACGACCGGCACGCAGGCCACGTTCCTGCAGTTGTTCGGCGGCGATCATGAGAAGGTTCAGGAACTGGAGCGCCGCGTCGCCGCGAAGCTGGGGTTCCGGGACTGCTACCGCGTGACGGGGCAGACGTACCCGCGGAAGGTCGACGCCGAGGTGCTGGCGACGCTGTCGGGAATCGGCCAGTCGGCGCACAAAATGGGTTCCGACATGCGGATTCTGCAGAGCCGCAAGGAACTCGAAGAGCCGTTCGAGGAGAAGCAGATCGGCTCCTCGGCGATGGCCTACAAGCGGAATCCGATGCGGGCGGAGCGGATGTGCGCGCTGGCCCGGTTCGCGATGCATCTGGCCGGCAGCGCGGACGCGACCGCGGCCGTGCAGTGGATGGAGCGCACGCTCGACGACAGCGCGAATCGCCGGCTGGTGATTCCGCAGGCGTTCCTGGCGATCGACGCCACGCTGATCCTGTACCGCAACATCGTGGACGGTCTGGTGGCGTATCCCGAGGTCATCGCACGGCATCTGCAGGCCGAACTGCCGTTCATGGCGACCGAGGAAATCCTGATGGCGGGCGTGCAGGCCGGGGGCGATCGCCAGTTGCTGCACGAGCAGATCCGCGTGCACAGCCAGGCGGCGGGGCGCGTCGTCAAGGAGCAGGGGGGCGAGAACGATCTCATCGAACGGCTGCGCGGGGACGCGGCGTTCCAGAAGATCGATCTGGGGGCGACGCTGGACGCGCAGCGGTTCATCGGCCGCGCTCCGGAGCAGGTCGATGAATTCCTCGCGGCGGTCGTCGCGCCGATCCGCGAGCGTTACGCGGCCGACCTCGCGGGAGAGGCTGAATCTCTCCGCGTGTGAGGCGCGCGGATCGTTGTCGAAGGCGCCGTCAGCAATTCAGCCCCTGAGCCGAGGGGTTCATCCCCTCGGGCTTCGCGACGTTCGGTTTTCGCAAAGTGCAAAGCGAAAATTGAAAATCACAAATCGGAAAGGCGCGCGTGGGGCCTCAACCCCATGTGGACGATGTGAACGCGAGTGAGAGCCAATGGCCCTGCGACACCGCCCGTTCACGCGGGCCGCTCGCCACGGCCAGGACGCGCCGACCAGCCCATGACAATCACCGGTCCGCGATGACCAATGGCCGATCCTGCGGGCGCGTCTCATGTCTCGACCACCCCCTGCGGCCCGTTCACGCGACACGTCACTCCGGCTGGTGACACACCCGGCCGCCGACGATCGTCAGGCGCACCTGGCCCCGCACCGATCGGCCATGAAAGGGCGTGTTCCGGCTTAGCGATCGGAAGCGGGCGGCGTCGATCGTCCAGGGAGCGTCCGGATCGATGACCGTCACGTCCCCTGGGCCGCCTTCCATCAAGGTCCCTCCTGGAACGCCCAGCAGCTCGGCCGGGCCCGTCGTCAGCTTGGCCAGCAGTTCCGGCCAGGACAGCCGTCCTGGAAGGATGAGCGCCTCGATGCACAGGGGCAGCAACGTCTCGAGGCCGCAGATTCCAAACGGGGCCTGGTCAAGTTCCCGCAGCTTCTTCTCCGCGGCGATTGGCCGATGATCGGCCGAGATGATGCCGATCGTCCCGTCCTTCAAACCCTCAATGAGCGCCGCCGCGTGATCGGCCGTACGCAACGGCGGATCGATCTTGTAGTTCGGGTCGAAGCCTTCGAGGCACTGGTCGGTGAGCAACAGATGATAGGGCGTGGCGTCGGCCGTGACGCGCACGCCGCGGGCCTGAGCCTGCCGGATCTCGTCGACGGAGTTGCGGGTCGAGATGCCCATCAGGTGAATGCGGCCTCCCGTGGCTTCGGCCAGGGCGATGTTGCAGCGGACGGCGATCTCCTCGGCGGCGGCCGGCATGCCCCGCAATCCGAGCAGCGTCGAGTAAAAGCCCTCGTGCATGACGCCGCCGGCGACCAGCTCCGGAACCTGTGAGTGCTGGAGAATCGCCCGGTCCTGCATGCCGGTGTACTGCAGAGCGCGGCGGAGGACTTCGGCGTTGGCGACGGGCCGTTTGCCGTCGGTGAAGGCGACCGCGCCGCCGTCGATGAGCTGGCCGATTTCGGCGAGTTCCTGTCCTTTGGCGCTCTTGGTGACGGCCCCCAGGGGGTAGACGCGGCAGAGGCCCGCGCGTTCCGCCTGCCGCGAGACGAACTCCGCCGCCGCGCGGGTGTCGACGACCGGATCCGTTTCGGGCATCGCCGCGATGGACGTGAAGCCTCCCGCGACGGCCGCGGCCGACCCGGACGAGATCGTCTCGTCCTCCTCGTATCCGGGTTCGCCGAACGTCGCCCGGCAGTCGATGAAGCCCGGCGCGACGATGCAGCCTCGGACGTCGAAGACATCATCCGGTTCGGCCGCGGGGCGGGAATGGCGGATCTGCCCCGCGGTGATCCACAGGTCGCCGATCTCGTCCCGACCGGAAGCGGGATCGACGATGCGTCCGCCGCGCAGGTGAAGTGTCGCCATGGGTTTCTCGAACACGGAATTTCCGCGTAGAGTCCGCTTGAGCGGTGCAAGTTGCAAGCCTCGATCCGGCCCGGAATGTTCCGCGCGGATTGCGGCCGCCGCGACCAGCAGGAGAGGCGCATGGGCGGACTCGTCTCAGCGGGCGACAAGGCGCCGGCGTTCGCGCTGCCGACGGCGGACGGCAGCATTGTCCGGCTGAAGGACTTCGCGGGCCGGCCGGTCGTGGTCTACTTCTATCCCAAGGACAACACGTCGGGCTGCACCCAGCAGGCCTGCGATTTCCGGGACGCCGCGCCGCGGTTCGCGGACATTGATGCCGTGGTCCTGGGGATCAGCCCGGACTCGGCGTCGTCGCATGCGAAGTTCGCGGCGAAGTTCGGGCTGCCCTTTCAACTGCTGGTGGACGCGGACCACGAAGTGGCGGAGAAGTACGGGGCGTGGGCGGAAAAGTCGATGTACGGCCGCAAGTACTTCGGGATCGAGCGGTCGACGTTCGTGATCGATGGCGCGGGCCGGATCGCGGCGGCCTGGCGGAAGGTGAAGGTGCCGGGACATGTGGCCGAGGTGCTCGCGACGCTGAAGGGAGCGTCGCCGGCGGCGAAACCGACTGCGAAGGCGGCCAGCCGACGCTCCGCCAGGGACGGGGCCGCAAAGGCGTCCGGGGCCGCGGCGAAGAAGAAAGCGTCGCGCGGCAAGCAGGGCGCCCGGAGAAAGTGACTTTAGTGAGCGCGACGGAGCGATGGACTGGTCGGTCGGTCCGGCGCGGATCCGGCAAGCGCTTCGAACTGGCGGCGGATTGACTCGGTGAGCGTGTGCTGCCACGCTTGGAGTTGCGACAGCCCCTGGAGGTCGCGAAGGATCTGGGCGAGAGGGTCTTCGGCTTCGGACGCGCCGGATCGAAGGGCAGGGGCCGCGGGGTGGGAGGTCGGGCGACGGCGACGCATGATGTTGGCTCCGCAGGCGTGTAAGCTCCGGGCCAGATTAACGCATTCGCGTCAAATGAGAAGCCTGTTTTCCGCAAAACGGACAATGTCGGCCATCTGCGAACGATTGAAGGACCTGCGGGAACGTCTGTACGGGGTTCGCGGACGGTCGGCGTTTGCGAGAGACCTGCAGGTGCCGGTCAGCACCTACAGCCAGTACGAACAGGACCGGATTCCGCCGGCGGACGTCCTGCACCGAGCCGCGTCGCTGGCGCGGGTCCGACTGGAGTGGTTGATTACGGGGGACGGCGAGGCGTTGGCGGGGCCGAGGAACGGGGTCCAGTCGCCGCTGGCGGTGCGCGTCGAGGCGTTGCTGCAGGCCCGTCCGGAGCTGGCGTCGCCCTTGTCGGGCATGCTGGACGCGCTGGAGCGGGCGTCGGGTCCGGGCGAATCGGCGAAGGGGCGATCCCGATCGCAACGGGCTCCCGAGGACCGAAAGGCGTGGATTCCGATTGTGGGCAGCACGGCGGCCGGCCCGGCCCGGTACTGGAGCGAGCTGCCCGGTGTCCGGGAAAGTGCGTCGGCCGATGCGCGGCTGCGCGAGCTCATCGAGCGCGCGGCCGCCGGCGATCTGCAAAAGGCCTCGGCCCGGTTCGAGGGACTGACGCCGGAGATCCCGTCCGCGGCGCCGATGCTGCTGCAGTGTTCCGAGCCGGACGAGCGGGGGATTCTGGAGTTCGTCGCGGCGGCCTCGCTGAAGGCCCGGGATCCGCGGTGCGTGGCCTGGCGCATCGACGGCGACAGCATGGAGCCCCGGTTTCGGGACGGCGACCTGGTCGTCGCGTCTCCGTCATTCCCGGTTGTGGACGGGCAGCCGTGCATCGCGCGGCAGCGCGGGCAGATCGGCGTGAACTGCAAGCTGTTTCGCCGCGAGGGGGACGAGGCGCTGCTGATCCCGATCAACGAACGGCATGTGCCGCAGCGGATTCCGGCGGACAGCCTGGAATGGGCGCATCCGATCATCGGCGTCGTGCGGCCGATGCGGTAGGCTGCGGACAAGGCGAATCCGAGGGCGGTTCGTCTTGAGAACCGGGGAACAGCAGGTGACGATGTGGAGATGACGGAGCCGGTGATCATCGCCGCTCTGGCGATTTCGGTGGCGATGGGCGCGTCGATCGCCGCCCAGCCGCTGCGCCGGTGGCGTCGTGCCCGCCAAGCCCGGATGGCGATTCGCGAGTTCAAAGTGCGCCGCGAGGGGCTGGAGGCGAAGTTTGTTGAGCTGGCGTCCCGGCTGGGGAAGCCGCGGGGGCTGATCTGGAAGGAATGCGACTGGCAGGAGCCGGTGACATTCGCGCGGGACTTGCAGTCGGGCCTGCTGACGGCGTTCGTCGGAGTGGAGATCCATTTCGAGGCCGTGCCGGGGGGCGACATGGAGGACGTGGAGGCGGTCAGCACCATTCGGGACGCGGCGGCCGTGTTTCACTATCAGTCGTCCCGCTGGGGCACGGGAGGCAAGGCCCTGTTCAACATGAACCCCGCGGACGCGCTGACGCGTCTGGAGGGGCAGTTCGAACCGGTGCTGGAGGGGCCGCCGAAGGGGCCGATGCCCGGCGATCGGGTCTGAGGTGGGCCGCGGTTTGCGCCGGGGGCCGGACGCAGGCCGGAGCCCAGTGCTGCGGAGGTCGGGAACCGGAAAATGCCGCATTCCTTGTTCGCGATCCGCCTTGGAATCTGCGTATCATCGTCGAGCGTGCCGGGCTGACCCTCTGCGGCGGTCCGCCGCGTGGCCGGTTTTCCAGTCGATCGACCCGAGAGCAAAACGCGATGTCCGCCCAGGATCCCGATGCGTTGCGAGCTGAAGCCGAGGACTTCCGGAAGACGTTCCAGGAAGCCCGCGCGGAAATCGGCAAAGTGATCGTTGGCCAGGATCGGGTCGTCGAGGCGACGCTGACGGCGCTGTTCTGCGGGGGCAATGTGCTGCTGGAGGGGGTCCCCGGGCTGGGCAAGACGGAACTCGTCAAGGCGATGTCGCAGGTCTTGGACCTCGACTTCCGGCGGATCCAGTTCACTCCCGACCTGATGCCCGCGGACATCGTCGGCACGAACATCATGCAGACCGACGAACACGGCCGGTACCGGTTCGAGTTCCGGCAGGGGCCGATCTTCACACAACTGCTGCTGGCGGACGAAATCAACCGCGCGACGCCGAAGACCCAGTCGGCGCTGCTGGAGACCATGCAGGAGGGCACGGTGACGACGGCCGGCGTGATGCACCGGCTGAAGCAGCCCTTCTTCGTGCTGGCCACTCAGAACCCTCTTGAACAGGAGGGGACCTATCCGCTGCCGGAGGCCCAGCTCGATCGCTTCCTGTTCAAAGTGGAAGTGCCGTTCCTGTCGCGGCAGGAGCTGAATGAAGTCGTCAGCCGGACGATCCTGAAGCGGCCGATCGAACTGGCCAAGCTGCTCGATTCCGACCGGATCATGCAGCTCCGGGAGACGCTGGGGAAGGTCGTCGTCGCCGATCCGATCCGGGACTTCGCCTGTCGGCTGGTATTGTCGACGCATCCGGAATCGGAGTTTTCGACAACGGAGGTGAAGCGGTTCGTGCGGTGGGGCGCATCGCCGCGGGCGGCGCAGGCGTTGATCCGCGCGGCGCGGGTCCGGGCGCTCAGCCAGGGACGGGCACACGTGGCGTTCGACGACATTCGCCACTTCGCGGATGAAGTCCTGCGGCACCGGGCGCTGCTGAATTACGACGGTCAGGCCGAAGGCGTGCAGGTCCGTCAACTGGTTCAGGGCTGCGTCGAATCGCTGCCGGAGCAGGCGGCTTGAAATGCCGGGACCGCAGGCATCGAGGTCGGGCGGCCAGCGGCGGACCGGTCCGGACTCTCTCAGACGAGCGACGGGATGAGCGTTCCGCCTGCGGACGATTCCCCGCCCTCGTCCCGGCGGATCGTCGTCGTGGGAGGCGGGCTGGCCGGGCTGGCGGCGGCGGCGGCCCTCGCGGCGCGCGGGCTGGCCGTCACGCTGCTGGAATCCCGGCCCCGCCTGGGAGGACGGGCCAGCTCGTTCGATGACGCCAGCACGGGCGACACGATCGACAACTGCCAGCACGTGGCGATGGGCTGCTGCACGGCTTTCTTCGATTTCTGCAGGTTGACGGGAATTGAGGGGCAGTTCGAGCGGCAGTCGCATTTGAACTTTGTCGCGCCCGACGGCCGGATCTCCCGCTGGAGCGCGGCCGCGCTGCCGGCTCCGCTGCATCTGGCGCCTGCATTCCTGAAGTTGAGCTATCTGACGCTGCGCGAAAAGCTGGCGGCCGCGCGAGGGCTGCGGGCGCTGGCGCGCGGTTGGGATGTGCGGACGGGCGAATCGTTCGCCGCCTGGCTGGAACGTCAGCGGCAGCCGCAACTCGTCGTCGACCGGTTTTGGTACGTCGTGCTGGTCAGCGCGCTCAGCGAGTCGCTGGACAGGATCGACGTCGGCTATGCGCGGAAGGTCTTTGTCGATGGGTTCCTGGCGAATCGGGCTGGCTGGGAGGTGACGATCCCGCGTGCGCCGCTCGACGCCATTTATGAGGGGCCGCTGCTGTCGTGGCTGGAGCGGCAGGGGGTGGACGTGCGGCGAAGGTCGGGGGCGGCGGCGGTGGAGCTGGCGGAAGGGCGTGCGACGGGCGTGCGGCTTCGCGCGGGGGACAGCGTCGCGGGCGACGCGTTCATTCTGGCCGTGCCGCAGGATCGCCTGCTGCCGCTGTTGCCCGAACCCCTGCGGGAGTCGGCGTTCTTTCGCCGGGCGGCCGAATTCGAGACGGCGCCGATCAGCAGCGTCCATATGTGGTTCGATCGGCCGATCACCGAACTTCCTCATGCGGTGTTCGTCGACCGAACCTGCCAGTGGCTGTTCGCGAAGCCGAAGGGCGCGAGTGGCGAATCGGGCGGGTACTATCAGATTGTCGTCAGCGCGAGTCGCCAGTTCCTGGAGCTGTCGACGTCCGATGCGATCGAGCACGTGCGCCGCGAGCTGGCGGACATCTGGCCCGCGGCGCGGGAAGCGAATCTGCTGCACGCGCGGATCGTCACCGAGCACAAGGCCGTCTTCTCGCCGACGCCGGGGATCGACGCGTTGAGGCCAACGCAACAGACTCCCGTCGAGAACCTGTTTCTGGCCGGCGATTGGACGGCGACCGGCTGGCCGGCGACGATGGAAGGCGCGGTGCGCAGCGGCTATCTCGCGGCCGAGCGGGTGCTGGCGCGGCTGGGCCGACCGGCGTCGATCGTGCCGCCGGAGTTGCCCGTCGGCCGGTTGTCCCGCTGGCTGTACGGACTGTCGTCCGTCAGGGCGTGAGACGGCCTTCGAGCGTCTTCCGGGCGTCGGTGCGGGCGCGATCAAGGACGTCTTCGATCAGGACGGCCTGCCCGTTCAGCGCGTGGCTCTCATCCGACGCCGCCATGAACGCGTAGATCTCCAGAGTCTCCTCCGGCGGGATGGGAACCTCGCGCGTACGGAAGAACTTCGCAATCTCTACCGCCAGCGGTTCGTAGCCTGTGAACGGCCCCAGCGGAGTCACGGCCTTGTCGGTGAACACGGTCCCGCCGTACCCCGATCCGCCTTTGCGGATGCCCCGGAACGTCCCGATCCGGCCGTCCGACCAGACGCCCGTCACGACATCGTAATCGGGCGTCGAGCGGCGGCTGACCTCCCGGCAGCCCGTGCCCATCACGGTGAACAGCGGTTCGACGCCGTGAATTCCGTACCAGAACAAATCGGGATGCGTCGGCTCCAGGTGCGCCGGGCTGTAGGTGTCGCAGCCGGTGACGACTCCGAGTTCGCCGCGGCGGGCCGCCTGCACGGTGTCCGTGTAACGCAGCGACGATGAAGAGAACATCGGCGTTCCGTAGTGCTTCGCCGCGTCGAACAGGGCGACCGCGTCCGCCAGCGAGCCGGCGATCGGCTTGTCGACGAACACTGGCTTCCCGGCCTTCAGCACAGGCAGCGCCTGTTCGAGATGCGGACGGCCGTCGTTCGTTTCCAGCAGCACGCAATCGACCCGTTCCAGAAGGGCCTCGATCGAATCGACGATCTCGACGCCGTGCTTCTGAACCTCCGCCGTGTACTCGGGAACGCGGGAGACGGAGGATTCGATGTCCGGGCTGCCCTGCGGGTAGGCGGCGACGACCCGCAGACCGCGAAGCGGCTCGGCAGGCGAATCGGCGTTGAAGATTTTCGTGAAGGCCGTGGCGTGCGAGGTGTCCAGTCCGATGATGCCGACGCGGATTTCGCGGAGGTCCGACGTGGCCTGCGCCTGCGCCAGCAGCTTCGCGGCTTTCGCGAGAGCCGCGGCGGCCGGGTTGCCAGTCAGGGGAGCGTTCGCATCCGCCGCGGAGTCTTTCGCGCCTGCACCGAGGATCGGCGCGAGGTCCCACAGCGCGGCCGACTTGTCGATCGACACCGTCGCGAGCAGTGTCTCATCCGCCGATACGGCGAGCCGGGTGATCCGGGCCTCGTGATGCTCCAGCGTGGCCAGCTCCTCGCCGTCCGACAGTCGCCAGAGCTTCACGTCGTTCTTGTCTTTGGCCTGACCGCCGCTGGCGCTGATCGCGAGTTCGCCTCCCTGAAGGCTGACGACCGAATTGACCTGCCGATCGTGTTTGCCGAAGTAGCCGCGCGGTTCGCCGCTGGCGGCGTCGTAGACGGTCACCCGGCGGTTGAGATCGCCGACGAGGAGAGACGCTCCGTCGAGCGTGAACGCGACGCTGGTCGCGCCTTTCTCGGGCATGTAATCGAGCGCGGCGACCGGTTCGCCCGTCTCGACGGCCCACGCCTTGACCTCGCCGGCTCGCGACAGCCGCGTGTCGTCCCCGGCGGCAGCGGCGAGCCACTGTCCGTCCGGCGAGAAGGCGACGCCCAGCACCGGCAACGTGAAGCCTGCAAACGGCTCGCGCTCGACGCCGTCGCCCGTGGCCCACAACCGCACCTTGAGATCATCGCACGCGGCGGCGAGCAGCTGGCCGTCCGGCGAGAACCGGACATCGTTCGCGTACCCGCGGACCTTCAGCGATCGGACTTCGCTGAGGTCATCCGCGTTCCAGAGCTGCACCGACTGGTATCCGCCTGTCGCCAGCTGCCGGCCATCGGGCGACCAGGCGAGCCCGCGGACGTAGCCGGACCGGATCTTGATTTCCCCGACCGGTTTGCGCGTTTCGAGGTCGATCAGGATCGTCTTCTCGTACGTGCCGATCGCCAGCCGCGAGCCGTCCGCTGAAAAAGCGACGCTGGTTCCCCAATCGGGCAGGGGGAATGTCGCCAGCGGACGGGGCGGCTCCGCGCGAGCCGCTTCCGGGCCGGCGTTCCAGGCGGCAGCAGCGCTCAGCACCATCAGGAGGCGAACTGCAAAACAGGGCAGAGTCTTCATCGGAGCGGCGTCCCGGGGAACAGCGGTCGATGCGGCGGACAAGTCGGAAGATGCGGCAGCGACGACGGGATCAGCGCCCCATCGATGTCCGTTTTTCGCCGATCAGCTTGATCAGCGCCTTCTGCGGATCGGCGAACTTCTTCAGCCCCTCCTCCATCAGCACGTCTTCCAGCTTCTGGAAGTCGACCTTGGAATCGATTTCCGCGAGGACGTCGTCCGCCGGAAGTTTGTCGACGGTCCGCGTGTAGGTCCTGTCCTTCAGTTTCTGCACGGCGGCGTTTGTCGCCGGCGGATTCGTCTGAATGTCCGCGCCGGCGAGGGCGGCGACGTACTTGTCCGCCGGATCGTCCGGATTCTTGACCCCCGTGCTGGCGAAGATCAGTTCCTGCTTGTGCGGCAGGTTCTTGTCCTTCCAGAAGTCCCGATTGCGGGCCCACAATCGCTGCGCGTTGACGATGCCCACCAGTCCCTGGGCCGCGGGAGACAAATTCGGAACCTGCTGCGCCGTGTAGACGTCGATGCGGCTGACGAAAATGCTATAGACCGATTTCAGCCGGCCCGGCTCCTTCCGCCGCTGCGCTCCGCGCCAAATGGCGTCCCGCGCCAGGTCGTACTGACGGTCGGTGAACAGCAGCGTCACATTCAGCGCGACGCCCGCGGCCGCCAGATCCTCCAGCGCGCCCAGCCCGGCCTCTGTCGCCGGCACTTTGATCATCCGGTTCTTGCGTCCGGCCGACCACGAAGCCCCCAGTTCCACATACCGCGCCGACTTCTCTTCGACCGACAGCGGACAGGCGGGGTCTTCCAGCAGCGGATCGAGTTCGAAACTGACGTAGCCGTCGTCTCCCTGCGTCTTTTCGAACACCGGCAGAAACACCTCCTGCGCCCGTCGAACCAGATGGTCCGTCAACTGCCAGGCGACGTCCTCATCAGAGGGCAGCTCGTCCAGCAGATCGCGCAGCTCCGCGTCGAACCGTCCCGTTTTGACGAGGTCGGCAATGATGATCGGGTTCGACGTCGCGCCCGTCGCTCCGAACCGGCGATTCTCAATCACCAGATCGGGATCGACGCTGTCGAGCCAGAGCTTCGTGCCGGAGGCAATCAGGGATTCAAGTGGCGTCATGGGTCTGGAGCGGATCCGTGGACTGCGAATGGGAAACCCTGTCTTCCAGCATATCGCTGATTTGCGGACTCGGACACCCGCCCTGTCGGCGGTTCGCGCGCGGCGGCGACAATCCGCGGCCCCGTGCTACGCTGCGGTTTTCCCGCCCCGCCTCCCGTTCCCCGTCCCGCCTGATTCCCCGGCCATGCCCACGACGATCACCCGTCTGACCGCCCACGATGTGCGGTTCCCGACCTCCGAGAACCTCGACGGCTCGGACGCCATGAATCCGGACCCGGATTACTCCGCCGCCTATGTGGTTCTCGAAACCGACCGCGCGGACGGTCTGGCCGGCCACGGGATGACGTTCACGATCGGACGGGGGAATGAAGTCTGCGTGCGGGCGATCGAGTCGTACGCGGCGCTCGTCGTCGGCCGGACGCTGGAATCGATCACCGTGGATTTCGGCCGCTTCTGGCGGGAACTGGTCGGCGACAGCCAGCTCCGCTGGATCGGCCCGGAGAAGGGCGCCATTCATCTGGCGGCCGCGGCCGTCGTCAATGCCCTGTGGGACCTCCACGCGAAGTGCGAGGGTCAGCCGTTGTGGCGGCTGCTGGCGGGGATGACTCCCGACGAGCTGGTCCGCTGCATCGACTTCCGGCACATCAGCGACGCGCTGTCCCGGGAGGAGGCGCTGGAGATTCTGACGCGGCTGGCGCCGTCGCGCGGCGAACGGATCGCGGTTCTCGAACGGGACGGCTATCCGGCCTACACCACGTCCGCCGGCTGGCTGGGCTACGACGACGACAAGCTCCGCCGGCTGTGCCGCGAGGGGATCGCCCAGGGCTGGACGTGCTTCAAGATCAAGGTGGGGCGGGATCTGGAAGACGATGTCCGCCGCTGCCGGATCCTGCGGGAAGAGATCGGTCCCGACCGGCGGCTGATGATCGACGCCAACCAGGTGTGGGACGTGCCGGAGGCGATCGAGTGGATGCGCCAACTGGCGCCGTTCGAGCCCTGGTTTCTCGAAGAGCCGACGCACCCGGACGACGTGCTGGGTCATGCGGCCATCGCGCGGGCCGTCGCCCCGATCCGCGTCGCGACGGGGGAACATTGCGCGAACCGGGTGCTGTTCAAGCAACTGCTGCAGTCGGGGGCGATCGGGATCTGTCAGATCGACAGTTGCCGGCTGGGGGGAGTGAATGAGGTGATCGCGGTGCTGCTGATGGCCGCCAAGTTCGGCGTGCCGGTCTGCCCGCACGCGGGCGGCGTGGGCCTGTGCGAATACGTGCAGCATCTGGCGATGTTCGACTATGTGGCGGTGAGCGGTTCGCTGGAGGATCGGCGGTGCGAATACGCGGGGCACCTGCACGAGCATTTTCTGAATCCGGTGCGGATGCGCGGGGGCAGTTATCTGCCGCCGACGGCGCCGGGCTACAGCATTGAGATGCAACCGGAGAGTCTGCGGGACTACGCATTTCCGGGTGGACGGGTCTGGGATCGCTGATTAAATTGGATGCATGACTCCAATTTCGCGATACCTGAGCCGCGGCGCTGTGCTGGCGGCGCTCGTCGCCGGCTTTGCGGGGGCCGGTCGCCCCGCTTTCGCCCAGGCGCTGTTCGAGTCCGAGCCGATCCAGTACGACGCCGCGCCGGTCGAGGATCGCGTCGCCCGGCTGCAGGACCGGCTGGAGCGCGGGGAGGCGCGGCTCGAGCATGCGTCCGACCGCGGCTGGCTCGATTCGGTGCTCCGCGAACTCGACGTGCCCGCGTCATCGCAGGCGCTCGTGTTCTCCAAGACGAGCCTGCAGCTCCGCAAGATCTCCCGCACCCGCCCCCGCGCGCTGTACTTCAACGACGACACGTACGTCGGCTACTGCCAGCAGGGGGACGTTCTGGAACTGGCCGCCATCGATCCGCAACAGGGGCTGATCTTTTACACGCTGGACCAGCAGCCGGCGGAGACGCCGCGGTTTGTCCGCGACAAAGGGCATTGCCTGTCCTGCCATGCGACGGCGCGGACGCAGGGCGTGCCCGGCGCGCTCGTGCGGTCGGTGTTCGCCGACCGGGACGGCACGCCGCTGCTCGGCGCCGCGACATTCACCACCGACGACTGCAGCCCGTTTTCCGAACGCTGGGGCGGCTGGTACGTGACCGGCACGCATGGCGACATGCGTCACATGGGCAACGTGACGTCCCCCGATCGCAAGGCCCCGGAGGAGATCGACCGCGAGCAGGGAGCGAACCGCTCCGACCTCAGCCCGCTGTTCGACGTCGGACATTACCCGACGCCGCACAGCGACATTGTCGCGCTGCTGGTCCTGGAGCATCAGACGCAGATGCAGAACGCGTTCACGGCGGCGAACTACGAGGCCCGGCACGCGGCCTGGTACGACGGCATCATGAACGACGCGCTGGACCGGCCGGACGATTTCCAGAGCGAGACGACCGGCCGTCGGATCGCATCGGCCAGCGAGAAGATCGTCCGCGGCCTGCTGTTTTCCGGCGAGTTCGCGCTGACCGCGCCCATTCAGGGGACATCGGCGTTTGCGGAGGAGTTCGCGGCCCGCGGCAACCGGGACGCCCGGGGCCGGTCGCTGCGGGATTTCGACCTCGACCGGCGGCTGTTCAAGTACCCGTGCAGCTTTCTGATCGAGTCGAAGCAGTTCTCGGCCCTGCCGCAGTCGGTGCGGGATCAGGTCGACCGGCGGCTGGAGGAGATTCTCAACGGCCGGGACGAGAGCGGGCGTTTTGCGCATCTTTCCGAGGACGACCGGGCGGCGCTGCGGGAGATGATTCCGGCGCTGCGGGCCGATCGCCCGGCGACAGAAGCCGCGCAGTCCGCCGATTGACGGTTCAATTGACGGCGGCGCGACTGAACGGGCGCATCAATGCGACCGGCGGACCGTCTTCGAGCGGGCGTGCAGCGCGCTCGCGCGGACGCGCCATTCCGTCGGACGGCAGCCGGAGTCCGCGAGACGCTGCAGGATCGGCAGACGCGGCGACGGCTCGATCCGCCAGATGTCCCGGTCTTGATCAAAAGCGCAGACCTCGGTCGCCCCGGCGATCGTGACATGAAACTGCCGCCCTGCCGGCAGAAAGACGGACTTGCTCCACCGATCATCGATGACCCGCCGCGGCCGGTCGTCCTGCGCCCGTTCCGCCTGCAGCGCGGGCGGATCGCCCGCCCCTCGGGACCATTCGCTTAGCGTGAATCCCGGACTGGGGTCCGCGCGTGAACCAATCCGCGCCGGTCGATAGCCCGTTCGAAAGAACGCCCGCTCCATCCACGCCAGCATCCGATTCGTGCTGAACGCGGCTGCCAGGAAGGCCCCCTCCGCCTCCGACGATTCGCGGCGGCCGCATTCGATGGCCACGATCAACTCCGAAAATCGGATCCCCATCCAGCGCAGGTTGGGCGAGGAGATCATCAGCCGGGCCCGGCCGTCGGGCGCATGCGGAACCAGACCCTCATCGGCCAGAAGCGACGCCCAGGGGGCCACGTCCGCGTCCGCCAGCAGCGACGCCTCCTGCACGTCGATGACGGTTGCAATCGGCTGGGGTTCGCTCACGCCATCACCGTCCGCAGGAACTTCCTCGCCCGATCGGATGTGGGCGACCCCAGCACGGTCTCCGGAGGCCCCTCCTCCGCGATCCGGCCGTCCGCCAGCAGCAGAATCCGGTCCGCCGCACGCCGCGCGAAATGAATCTCGTGCGTCACGACGATCAGCGTCAAGCCCTCCTGCTTCAGGTCCGTCAGCACGTCCAGCACTTCGGCCTTCAGCTCGGGATCGAGCGCTGAAGTGATCTCGTCGCACAACAGGCCGCGCGGCTCCATTGCCAGAGCCCTGGCGATCGCCACGCGCTGCTTCTGCCCGCCGGACAGCTCCCGGGGGTAGTAGTTCGCGCGCTCCGCCAGCCCGACCCGCTCCAGCAGTCGCAGGCCCCGCTCGCGAGCCTCCGCCGCCGGCTGGCCCCGGACCCGCACCGGCGCCTCGATCACGTTCTCGAGCGCTGTGAAGTGCGGGAACAACTGGAAGTCCTGAAAGATCATCCCGAACATCCGCCGGACGCCGTCATACTGCGAGGCCGGACCCCGCGCCTCGATCCGGTGCGAACCGACCGTGATCTGCCCCGCATCGAACCGCGCCAGTCCGGTGATGCAGCGGAGCAATGTCGACTTGCCGCCGCCGCTGGGGCCGATCAGCGCCACCGTCTCCCCCGGCGCGATGACGGTCGACACGCCGTCCAGCACCGAGCGCGAGCCGTACGTCTTGGAGACGCCGTCCATCGCGACGGAATTCCCGGCGGGCACGGAAGCGGAGACGGGTTCGGATACGGGCGAGGTCACTGCGGTTTCCCCCAACGCTGCTCCAGACGCCGGGCCAGATACCCCAGCGGGACGGACATCACGAGATACAGGATGGTCGTCGCCAGCCCGATCTCCATATAGCGCTGACTCGACTTCGCGAGAATCTGGTACTGCTTGGTCAGCTCGACGACGGCGATCGCGCTGGCGACGCTGGTGTCCTTGAACAGCGCGACGAAGTCGTTTGTCACCGGCGGCAGGATGACCCGCATCGCCTGCGGCAGAATGACCCGCCGGAACGTCAACTGCGGCGACATCCCCAGCGACGCGGCCGCCTCCCACTGACCCTGCGGCACGGCCTGAATCCCCGCCCGGTAAATCTCGGCCTCATAGGCCGAGTAATTCAGCCCGAACCCCAGGATCGCCGCCCCCATCCGCGACGGCGCGAACATCAGGCTCATCCCCAGGCTCTCCAGGACCTGCGGCCACCCGTAGTACAGCACGTACAGCAAGAGCAGCACCGGAATCCCCCGGAAGAATTCGACCCACAACAGCGCCAGCCACTGCAGCGGACGCGGACCGTACAGCCGCGCCACCGCGACCATCAGACCCAGCAGCATCGCCAGCGCCATGCTGCAGACGGAAATCTCGATCGTCACGACCGACGCTTGCACCAGGCTCCACAGAACATTCCGGATGGAGAACCCGTCGGTCTCCCCCGCCAACAGCGCCGCCGCCGCGTTGGGCTCCGTCAGCAATGTCTGGTCCGCGTTCCAGATGCCCCACTTCTCGTAGATCCGTTGCAAGTCGCCTGTCGCGAGCAGCGATTCCAGGCCCGCATCGACGCGTTTCGCCAGCGCCTCGTCCGATGTCCGCAGCGCGATCGCGTAGAACCCCTGCTCGAACGGCTCGCCAATGAACTTCAGCCGGGGATTGGGCCGCGCGTAGGAGACCGCGATCGGCAGGTCCATCAGCACGGCATCCAGCCGCCCCAGCGCCAGATCCTGATACGGCTCGGCCTGGCCGTCGTACAGGGACGGCTCGAGCCCGCTGCGCTCCAGGAATCGAGAAGCGGCGGTTTCCGTCAGCGTGCCGACGCTCAGCCGCTGCTCGATGAGCTCTTCAACCGACCGGAACCGCGTCTCATCGGCCCGGGCGACAAGCTGCAGCGTGTACACATAATAGGGCCGGCTGAACCGGACATGCTTCGCCCGGTCGGGCGTGATCTCCAGGCCATTCATCGCGAGGTCGATATCGCCGCGGTTCAACCCGGAGATGAGGCCATCGTAGTTGTACTGATGGTGGACGATCGGCTGGCCGATTCGTTCCGCCAGCGCGGCGGCGAGGTCGACCTCGAAGCCGATGAGCCGCGAGGGATCCTGCGGGTCGAGAAAGATGTAGGGCGCGCCCCCTTCGGCGTCAGCCCCCCATTTCAGCGGCGGTTCCTGGGCGAACGCCCCGCCGGCCAGACCCAGGATCATCGCGGCCCCGATCATCGCGTGTCTCAACGGAGGCGCCTCAGTCAGTTTCGTGGATGGAACGCCGGGATTCTACAGATTCCCTGCGACCGGCCGAGAGCGATGTCCGCCCCCGGCCGTCGTCAGCGCGGGGACGCGGCTGCGGGAGCGCCCGCGGCGAAATTGATGGACTGGAAGCCGGACGCCCGACAGGCGTCGTAAATGTCGATCAGGTCCCCCAGCGGGACGTCCGCGGCCGTATCGAGAATGACCGGGCTTTCCGGGCCCAGCTCCGCCAGCGTTCGCAGCTGAGTTTTCAACTGCTCGCGGTCGGCGTAGGGCGTGCCGTTCATCTCGACGATCGTCCGACCTTCGTCATCCGGGCGCAACTGCAGTTCGACCGTCGTCGCCCATGGGGAATCCTCAGGCGGCTGCAGCGTGGCGACGGTTCCTTCCGTCGAGGACAGATCAGTCGTCAGCAACCGGTCCACGGTGAACGAACCCGCCGACACCACGAAGAAGATCAGCAGATTGAACACGACGTCGATCATCGGCGTCATGGCGCCGTAATCGCGATCCAGGCCCTGGGTCGAACTGCGGGGAATGCGCATGGCTATTGCGGCTGCACATGAAAACTGACGGACGTCACTCCGTGGCGGGCGCAGGCCAGCAGCAGCGGTTCGACGAACCGGTACGGGACAGCGCGATCGCCGCGGAGGTTCACGGCCAGCGACCCGCCCGGTTCGGCCCCTTCGGCGAGCATCTGCTCGATCTGCTCCAGCGTCACGGACTCTCCCGCCACGCGCCAGGCACCGTCGTCCCGGATGGTGATCACCAGCCGCCGCGGTTGCGGATCAGGCTCGGAGGCCTGCGTCGCCGTCGGCAGCGAGACGTCCTCTTCCGGATCCGCCCGGGAGAAATGCGAGGCGACGAGGAAGAAGATGATCAGGTTGAAGACGACGTCGATCATCGGCGTCAGGTTGAACGCCAGGGGAGTGCGCCGCGAACGTGCGGGAACCCTCATCGCCGCGGCTCCCGCTCGGCGACGACCGGCGGGATCGGCGGGCGAGGCGCATCGGGCGCGGGGGCCTTCCCCCCGTCCCGCTGCGGTCGGGCCCGCTCCGGCAACTGCCGTTTCAGCGGCGCCATCACGTGCCCGGCGGTGATCGTGGCCTCCGCGGACAGCTCATCGACCTTGTTCCGAAAGAACGCGAACGCGCTGATCGCCGGGACGGCCACGACAAGCCCGAACAGCGTTGTCACCAGCGCTTCGGAGATCGACGGCGCGAAGTCCGCCGGCTGCGGGTTGGCCCGCTCCGCGAACTCTCCGAACGCCTGGATCATGCCCCACACCGTGCCCATCAGCCCCAGCATGGGAGCGACGGCGCCGATCACCGCCAGGTATTCGACCTTCCGGAACAGCCGCGCCGACTGCTCGACCGCCGCGTCCTCCATCGACTTCTCGACGGCCGCGTAGCCGAGGTCGATCTCCTGCAGTCCGGTCTGCAGCAGAAACCCCAAGTAGCTCGGATTGTCGCGGGCCAGCGCCTCGGCTTCTCCGATCTTGCCGGCGGCGATCAGGGCCCGGGCTTTTTCCGGGAGTTCGGCTGGAATCAGGGCTCCGCGGCGGATCGTCAGCAGTTGCTCGACGATCATCGCCACCATGCCCAGGCTGAGCAGGATCGTCAGGCCGCCGATGACTCCGCCGGCGCGGAGCAGTTCACGGACATCGAGCTGGCCGTTGCGAATGACGATGCCCCGTTCGTCCGCGGGGGGCGCCGCCTCCGTCTGGGCCAGCGCGGGGAACGCCCACAGCGCGAGGAGCAGCAGGCACGCGCCGCGGCGGAGCATGCGGGATCGGTGTCGATTCGAGGTCATTCATCCTCCCTGAATTCGGCGGCGCGCCGGTCGGAGAACATCGTAAACGAGAGCCCAAA
The DNA here is from genome assembly GCA_019636235.1 of Planctomyces sp. GTDB lineage: Bacteria > Planctomycetota > Planctomycetia > Planctomycetales > Planctomycetaceae > Caulifigura. Next base: position 155,850 of record JAHBXW010000005.1, on the reverse strand, counting down.
CCGGGGGCAGTCCGGTGTGTTCGGCACGGCCCGGGCGCCAAGTGCGAATAGATCAGGGGAGCGAGGGACGCCCCGGGGAGTTGCTGCTGAACGGGCGCCGAACGCGCCTGAGCCGAGGGCTGATCCCCTCGGCCTTGCGAGGCCGTCGGAAAACGCCAGCCGAGAGCTACGCCTGCTGAATGATCGACTTGCGCTTCCCGTCCAGCAGGCAGCTGACGTTCACATCTCCCAGCACGTTGATCGTCGTTCGGCAGCGGTCCAGGAACCAGTCGACCGTCAGCAGCAGCGCGATGTATTCCGTCGGCAGGCCCACGGCCGTGAACACCAGCGTCATCGTCACCAGCCCCGCCTCGGGAATGCCGGCCGCCCCCACGGACGCCACCACCGACGTCACGACCACCAGCAACTGCTGCGACAGCGTCAGGTTCTGTCCCAGCAACTGGGCCACGAACAGGGCGGACATGGCTTCGTACAGCGCGGTGCCGTCATTATTGAAGTTCGCGCCGACCAGCGCCCCCATGCTGGCCGATTCCTCGCGCAGGCCGACCTTTTCCGTCAGGCAGGCGTACGTCACCGGCATCGAGACGGTCGAACTGCTTGTCGAGAAGGCCATCAACAGGGCGTCCCGCATGCCCTTCAGCACATGCAGGGGACGCGCCCAGGAGCCGAACCGGATGCGGACCATGTACCACGTCGTCTGCAGCAGCAGTGCGACCAGCACGGCCAGGACGAACACGCCCATCGCCTTGAACGGCCCGAAGCCCTGCACGCCCACCACGCTGGCCACAATTGCGAACACCCCCAGCGGCACGAGCGCGATGACCCAGTGCAGGACGGTGATCAGCGCATTGTAGGCGATCTCGACCAGTTCCCGGACCATCGGCTTGTCGCGCTGCCGACGCAACGCCAGCCCGAGCGCCAGCGCGATGATGATCACGCCGATGATGTTCTGCTGATCGCCCAGAGGCCCCAGCAGGCTGCGGGGGATGTTCTTCAGGACGATGTCGTCGGGCGTCAGCGTCTTTTTCTCGACCGTCTGCGCGTCTCCCAGCGTCAGCTCCGACCACGTCCCCGGCTTGATGACGTTGGCCACCGTCAGGCCGATGAAGATCGCCACCAGCGTGTTGAGGACCAGCAGAAAGGCCATCTTCGCCGCCATCCGCCCCTTGATGTCGGTGGTCAGCAGAACATGCACGACGGCCACAAGAATCAGCGGCGGGGCCAGCGCGCCCAGCAACTGCAGAATCACGCGGCTGGGGATCTCCAGAACGTCCGCGTGCTCCCCCAGCGCCGCGCCGACGGCGATTCCCAACAGCATGGCCGCGAGGATCCGCAAATACAGCGGAATGGCGTTCCAGCGCGCGAGCAGCCCCGAGGCGGGCGGCTCCGGACGCCCCACGTTGCCTCGCGCGTCAAACTCCTGCGTGCCGGCGTCCTGGCTGCTGCTCATGCCGTCCTTTCGGGGCCGAGGGTGAAGTCAGGCCCGGCGCGCGTGCCGGACAGGTGCGGGGATGATGGCGTGCGGCGAATGCCGGGGTCAATGCGGTTGCGCGGACCGCCTGGCGGCTGCGCGGCGCGGCCCCGCGGGCGGCGCTGAAGAGTGGAGAACGAGCCGGGCATACTGTCTAATGCGACGCGAAAACAATGCGGCCTGCGGCGGCACGGCCGTCGTTCGCGCCGCGGTTCCTGAATTGCTCTCCTGCCCATTGAAGTTCACGCTCCATGGACCTTCTGAATTCCCTGTTGAATTTCGGCGAAGCCCTGTTGCAGTTGGCTGCGTCGCTGTTCGGGGCCGTGGCGCCCTGGGCGCCGCTGCTGGGGTGGATCGCTTTCTGGTTGCTGGCGGTCGACTGGACGGTGCTGCTGCCGCTGCTGCTGCGGCGGGGCGCGATTGTCGGGGTGGCGTTGCTGTTTGTGATGCCGATTCTGATTTGGGGCGTCGTCGCGCCGCCGCCGGACGGCGTGCATTATCTGTTCGGCCTGGCGCTGGGGAACTTCACCGGCAAGCTGGTCTATGTGACCACGCTGACCGTCATCGCCTGGATGTGCGGCGCGGTGCAGTTGTCGGGCGCCTGTGCTTCGCTGCTGCGGTTCGATCCGCCGGTGGCGCTGGCCGAGGCGCATGACGCCCACGCCGGCCACGACAACCATGGGCATGGCCATGGGCACGACGCGCACGGGCATTGACGGCCGGATCGGCGGGCGCCGCTCGCCCCCCCGGAGCCCTTGATGGCATGGCGGGACGGACGAGTGCAGCACTGGCTCGATGAGGAACGGCTGGACCGCGGACTCGCGATCGTTCTGCCGGGCGTCGAGGGCCGCAGCTGGTGGAACCGCCGGATCGCACGCGGCCTGATCGATGGCGGCGCGCCGCAGGCCGTCGACATCTTCGACTGGACGGCCGGCCCGTTGCTGATGCTCTACAACCTCCGCAGCCGCAAGCTGCATCGCGAGCAGGTCGCGCGACTGCGGGAGAAGGTTCTGACGTACCAGGCGGAACGGCCGGGGCGACCCGTGTGGCTGCTGGGGCATTCAGGGGGCGGAGCGCTGTCGCTGCTGACTCTGGCGGCCCTCCCCGACGGGGTGCGGATCGCGGGGGCCGTGCTGTTATGCCCGGCCATTTCGCCGGGGTTCGACCTGCGGCCGGCGCTGGCGCATGTGGAGCGCGGCATCTGGAACGTGTCGTCCTGGGGAGACCTGCTGTTCCTGGGCGCGTTCACGACGCTGTTCGGCACGGTGGATGGCCGCCACGTGCCGGCGGCCGGGGCGTGCGGGTTTCGCTCGACGGGCGAATCCGTCGACGCCAGGTCGTCGCCTGCCGCCGGGCCGCCGCTGATCGAGATGCCCTGGAGGCCAGCCATGGCCCGCGACGGCAACCTGGGGGGTCACTTCGGCTGCGTGCGCCGTCGGTTCATCGCCCGGTGGGTAGCCCCGCTGCTCCAGGATGCGGGGCAGCCAGCATCGCCGCTCGCTCAGCCCCCTTCGCCGGACCGCTGAGCTTCGTCCCGCTTCTTCTGTTCGAGACGGAGTTGTTCGAGCCGCGACAACGGACGCGGCGGGGCGGCCTCCGGCATCGGCTCCGCCATCGGCGCCGGCTCGGACTGCGCGACCGGCATCGGCGGCGGCGGATCGACGCGCAGCCGCCCGGTCCCGAGATTGTGCACGATCTGATCTCCGTTCTCGGGAATCAGGATCTGACAGAACAGGTTCTGGTTGTTGCCGGCCGGCGTCTCCGGCGGGGCCTTGATCGTGAACACCAGCTCCTGCGTGTCGTGGGTCAGCTTCAACGGCTCCGCGACAGCATTCGGCGGCAGGCCGTAGAGGACGGTCTGGGCCTCGCCGTCAAAGTCTTTCCGCTTCGTGACCGTCACCAGCAGCGGCGTCTCCTTGCCCTGCTCGACCGCCGCGGCATGGAACTCGAGAGTGACGTAGGGCTCTTCGACGGCCAGCGGCACAGCCGGGGAACACGTCTCGATCACGCCGTTGCCGACTGTCGCGATCGCCCGAACCGCGATCTCCGACACTCGCACCGGCGCGTCACCGTTCGCGTTCACCGGAATCAGCGCTTCCGTCTGCCCTTCGGGAATCTGCACCGATCCCGCCGAGCCCACGCCCGGAGGATTCTGCAGCAGCAGCACCTGGATCGGGCCGGTGTAGTCCCCGGTCCGTTCCGCGACGACCTTCAGGTTCATCGAGCCGCCGCGGACAAGGGGCACGCGCGGCTCCTCGATGCGCACCTGGAACGGGGCCGCCTGCGAGACAACCACCGGCAACCGCAGAATCTCCTCCGTCCAGACGTAAACCTGATTCTCGCCGAGGATCATCAGCACGTCTTGTTTCAGCGGTCCGGCCAGTTGCAGGTTGGGCTGGTTGGGATCGGCCAGCCCCACGGACACCTTGGAATAGCTTCCGGCGAGCGGCGCTTCGGGAGCGGCGTAGAACACGACCGGCATGACGCCGTCATTCCGCCAGCCTTCCGGGCATTCGACGCTGACGCCGTCGGGCAGTCCTTCTCCGGTGAAGTTGACCGGCCCGCCGACATCCTGGCGGTTGACGCTGACCTGCACGCCGCGGCCGCCTCCCTGGGGAACGACGATCTGCGGCTGGACATAGCGTTCGAAGTCGACGGTCGAGGCGACGAGCTTCGGCTGCACGGGAGTGACTTCGACGCGGTAGGCGTGTTCCGGGCTGCCGGCGTCGAGATGGTCCTTGATCAGGATCAGGTAGTCGCCGTCCGCGGGGGCCTGCCAGCGGAAGTAGCTGTCGGGTCCGCGGGAGTCGTCATTGCCGGCGAGGATGCCGCCGTCGGCGTTGCAGACGTAGACGACGGAATCGAGCGGCGAGCGGCTGCGGCGGGCATAGGCTTCGATGTCGAAGACCTGCCCCTGCTTCGCCGGGAATCGGAAGTAGTCGACGTCGCCCGGTTCGCCGATGACGCCGTTGAACGCGGCCGGGGCGGGTCCGGCGGTCGCCTCGGCGGGCGTGGAATTCGGTTCGACCTCGATGACGTTGTCGAGGTCCGAAATGCGGAACGGATGCAGCGAGGGGGCGACGCCGCGCTCATCCTCGGCCTCGATGCCGAACCGCTCGAGCGGCGTCTCGGGAACCGTGATCTGCCGCTCAAAGTCGCCGGCCGGATCGCCGCGGAACGTGACCGTCAGCGTCTCGCCGGGACGGCCGCCGGACGGCACGATCGACAGCGGCCGGGGAAACGTCCCGATGTGCAGCAGGTAATACGCCAGCCCGTCCCCGGCGTACGACGCGTCCCGAATCTGGACGATGTACGTCCCATCCTCGGGCACGATCACCGAGAGCACGCCATCGTTCCAGGCGAGCGCGTGGTCGTCGCTGACCGCGAGTTCAAACCGCCGCGAGTCGAGGATGGCGATGTACGGGTCGAAGTAGTACCCGAAGCGGGGAATGCCCAGTCGTTCGGCGAAGACTTCCACGCTCAGCCGGTCCCCCTGCTTGCACTCAACGGCGAAGTGGTCGACGTCCTCGCTGTCGATCCGGCCGTGGATCGTCGTGTTCAGCGGCACGGGCTGGGGGGAGTTGAACTCGGTGTTCGGTTCGGCCTCTTCCATGACGGGGAATGGGCCGACGTGAAAGTTCTGCAGGTCGGACAGGCCGGTGGCGGTGCGGATCCGCAGCCGTTGCGTGCCGAGCGGGCAGTCCGCGGCGATGCGGAGCCGCGCCTTGACGAGCGCGCCGTTCGCATCGGCGGGGGCCTCCAGCGACACGACTTCCACGCCGCGGTCGTACAGCATCAATTCCTGGGCGTCCTGCAGGTTCGAGCCCTGGAACTGGACGTCGACCTCCGTGCCGCGCTGGCCGCCGTGCGGGAGCACCATCGTCAGCCGGGGGGAGGCGGCAATGGCCTCGCCAGCCAGCAGAACGGTCAATATGCAGACGGGCAGCGCCTTGAGGTGCGGCATGGGGAGAGCGACCAGGTGGGAACAGGGCCGGGCGATATGGCGGGTGCGGTCAGCCCGGCGGGGCAGGACTTGATTGTGGGGGCGGGGCGCGGGGGTTGCAAGACGCTGCGCCGCCGTCCGCAGCGCCCCGGCGTTCGGCGTCGGATTTTCAGCGAACCGGTCTTGCGTGCGGCAATTTCGGCGTTCCGCGGGCCGGGCCGCTGTCCGCCCGCTTGGATCGCTGGCCCGCAAACTCTCCCCAGTTCGCGCGAATCGCCGGCGGACCGTGACGGCTGTGCCGGTTCTGCCGCGGCTGAGCATGCTGCTCAAAATGCCGCTCGAGACGATCGATATCCGATCTGAGGGTTGCGCCGCGCGCCCAGTGGTTCCAGGCGATCAGTCCCGGTTGAACGTCAGCCGGGAGGGAGACGCATGATGGATACGGACGACCAGCTGCAGGACCAGGCCGAACTTCTGGACCGCAGCGAAGTGGAACGCATCGTCTATCAGGCGATCGGTCAGCAGTTCCGCCTGCCGGCGCTGTTCTCAATGGTGCTGCTTGTCGTGGGCTTCGTCCTGGGCCATTACGTCGCCTCGCGGCAGACCCGGGACGTCACGGACCGCCTCGAAGAGCGGCTCGCGCTGCTCGATCAGCAGTTGACGACCGTGCGCAGCGATGTTGCCGCCGTGGCGAGGCGGGCCTCCCGCAGCGGAGCAGGGATGACGGCCATCGGCGCCGCGCAGCAGCGTCTCGACGAGACTCCCGCGCCGCCCCCCGAGCCGGACCTGGTGCGTCCCGAAACCCCGCTGGGGCCGGTGAGTCTCGGGTCCATTGAAGACGGCTCGGCCCATCCCTTCGTCGCCGTCCGCGCGTCGGAGCCGCCGCTGTTCCGGCTGTCGGGCATGCAGTCGATTGAAGCCCAGCGCGACGAGGACGTGTTCCTGCCCGGCCGCTGGTCGACGCCTCCACGAAAGGCCGACGAGGATTCTCTCGGCGAGTTGCGTGCGGAGGTCGAGGAGGAGCGGTCGGCCTGCTTCGAGGAACTCGCCCCGTATCTGGAGCGGCGGCTGACCGTGTCGGCGGAAGTCGTGGCGCGGGTTTTGGATGAACTTTACGACGCACAGGACCGTCGGTTGCGAATCCTGGCGGCGGGCAATGGCGCCAGCGGGGATGACTTCCGGTCGGACGCGGAACGCACGCTCAACAAATTTCCGCCGGAGACGGCGGAGTCGACGCCTGCGGGCGGATCGGGCAGAGCGAAATCGCAGGACGCCGGCGCCGACCGACGGTTCTTCCCCAAGCCCCGTTCCTCCGGGCCGATCTACTTCCCCGCCTCCCGACCGGCGACTGCACAGACTGGTTCCGCTGCGGCCAGCCGCTGACGAAAACGTCGCGGTTTCCCAGGTGATTTTCGCATTGGCACGCGGACTGCTTCGACCTGTTCCTCCACTGACAGCACCTTGCGGGCGCTCCTGGAGGAATCACCGATGGACAAGCAGACTCTGCAGACGACTCGAAGCGGAAAGCTGGGCTGGATCCTGTTGTGGGCGCTCGGCGTCCCGATTCCGATCCTGCTGATCCTGTTCATGCTTCGCGGCTGCACGTAATGGCGGCCGCCCGCCGGCGACTGCTCAACCGCGGCCGACGAACGGCATCGACGTGGCCAGCACCGTCATGAACAGCACGTTGGCGTCCAGCGGCAGGCTGGCCATGTGCACGACCGACCGCGCGACGTTGTCGACGTCCATCGTAGGTTCCGGCTGAACATCTCCACGGGCCTGGAGCGCGCCCTGCTTCACGCGGGCCGTCATTTCGGTCTCGGCATTTCCGATGTCGATCTGGCCGCAGGCGATGTTCAGGCGGCGGCCATCCAAGGCCAGCGATTTCGTGAGGCCCGTGATGGCGTGCTTGGTGGACGTGTACGGCGCGGAGTTCGGACGGGGCGCGGTCGCCGAAATGGAACCGTTGTTGATGATCCGGCCCCCCTGCGGGGACTGCGCTTTCATCACCCGGAACGCCTCACGACTGCACAGGAACGCCGCGTTCAGATTGGCGTCCACGAGCTGTCGCCAGTCGTCGTAGGACAGGTCCTCGAAGGGCACGCCCGAGGACAGCATCCCCGCGTTGTTGAACAGCAGGTCCACGCGGCCGAACTCCGCGACCGTATCGCGGAACAGCCGGGCGACGTCGTCAGGGTTGGTCACATCCGCGGGCAGGACCCGGGCCGATGCGGCATGCGGCCCGGCCAGCTGGCGGGTCTCTTCCAACAGGGGCGCGCGGCGGCCATTCAGGACGACCCTCCACCCCGCTTCCAGCAGCGCCAGGCTGGAGGCGCGGCCAATGCCGGTGCCCGCTCCGGTGACGATGGCAATGCGTTCCGTCATTACTCGGCCGGGTCCGGAATCTGACTGACGGCGGGAACGGGCGCCAGCGGCGCTTCGGCCGTTCGCGTGGGAGCGGGCGGCGTCGGCCCCTGCTTCATCGCGGCTTCCAGCTTCTCGAGCAATTCCGCCTTGGAGTACGAGCCGCTGAGCGTAATCAGGTCGGCATCCGGATTGGGCGGAACGATGACCGTCAACGGCACCGAGTCCTGGCCGAAGTGATTCAGCCATTTGCGGATCTCATCGTCCTGGTTGGTCCAGTCCGCCATCATCGGGACGATGCCGTGGTCCTTGACGAATTCCACCGTTTCCAACGTGTTCAGCGAGTAGTGCTCGTTCTTCTTGCAGATCAGGCACCAGTCCGCGGTGAAGTCGACCAGCACCGGCGTCCCTTCCCGGCGCAGTCGGACGAAAGCCTCCGTCTCGAACGCCTTCCACTGCAGCTCATGGGCCAACGGCGTCGTGGCCTTGATGTGCATGTTCCACCCGAACGAGCAGATGCCCGCTGTCAACAGAAGCGCCGCACCGCGCACCCCCTGCTTCCGCTCGAAGGTCGACTCGCGATCATACATGCTGCCGATCATCCACAGCCCCAGCGACACGCCGATCGCCGCCACCAGCACGGGAAACACGTTCCGCTGGTCGAGCGCCTGCATGAAGAACACCGCCGCGCCAAACAGCGCGAACGCCGACAACTGCTTGAACCGCACCATCCACATCCCCGGACGCGGCAGCCAGTTGACCAGCGCGGGAAACAGCCCCACCACGAGGTACGGCGAAGCCATGCCCAGCCCCATCACCCCCCACACCAGGAAAATGATGGGCGTCGATTGCTTCAACGACCATGTGAAGGCTGCCGCCATCCAGCCCGTGCTGCAGGGCGTCGCCAGAAGCGTCGCGAAGATTCCCGTCATGAAGGCCCCGGGAAGACCCTCGCGATGCCCCGATCCCGCCGCCTGATTCACCACCCCCGGCAGCACGATCTCAAACACGCCCATCATGTTCAGGCCGACCACGAACAGCACCAGGACCATCGACACCCGGAACCATTCCCGCTGGAACACGCCCCCCCAGCTCACCGACGCGAACGCCGCCAGGCAGGCCAGCGCCATGAACACCGACACCACTCCCAGCGTGTACACCAGGTTCAGGGTCAGCACTCGTCCGCGGCTCTCGCCGGCCTGCTGCACGAAACTGAGAATCTTGATCGCCAGCACCGGCAGCACGCAGGGCATGACGTTCAGCGTCAGGCCCCCGAGAAACGCCAGCGCCAGATAGGACCACAGCGATCCCGTATCAGCGTCGCGCGCCACGCTGAAGCTCGTTTCCGCCGCCACTGCGGCATCCGCCGCGCCGTCGCCCCGCTGACCCAGGAAGGACGCCGTCACGACCGCCGCATCCTCCAGCACGTCCGCGGTCTGCAGCGAGCCGAGGGCGAACTCCACGCCCTTCGGACCCTTGCACTGCTTGCCCTCCTCGCAGATCTGATACTGGATGTCGCCCGTCACGCCGATGTCGGACGACCCGGTGCGCACGAACTGCCGCAGCCAGGTGACCCGCTTCGAGTGCTGACGCGATTCCGATTCCAGCGCTTCGCGAATTTCCGGAGGCGGCGTTTCCCACCACTCTCCCTGCGCCTCGAGGCCGGCGACGGAGGTCAGGGTCAGCTCGGTGGGCAGCTCGATCTGATTCCGGCCTTTGACGAGCGAGTAAACATGCCAGTTCTGGTCGAGTTCCATCGTGATCGCCAGCGTCACGAGGTCCCCCTCGCGGGCGTCGGTCGGACCGAGTTCGAACTGCAGGCGCACCGGATCGGGCGTCGGGCGTCCGCCCACTCGCCGCGTCGGGACCATGCGGTAGCCCATGACGAGGCCGGCGTCGGCCGCGGGCGGAGCGGGATCCGGATCGGCCGCGGCGGCTTCGGCCGGCGAGGCGACGTCTTCAACGGGGGGTTCGGCAGCCGGCGCTGCGGCCGTCGTCACGACAGGCGCCAGCGCCTCGAATGGCCGCTGGAACGGCTGGCAGGACTCGTCGTCGCACATCAGGAACGAGATCGTCCCGGCCACGCGTCCCGGGGTCGCAGACGGGTCGATGCGGTACCGGCGGCTGAACGTCACGGAGTCATAAAATTTGCCGACTTCGCGATTGAAGAGTTCCTCGAATTCGATCTTCGGCTGGCGATCGGGCATGAAGTCGTTGCCGACGGGCGTCAGCCCGGGGGCGTCGGTCAGCTTGATTTCCGTCTTCTTCGGGGCGGTCGGGTCCATCCCGTAGGTGGTCGCGCGGGCCGGCAGCGTGATGGTGATGGAAAGCTGAATTTCACCGGGTGCGGTCGGGACGTCCGCGACCTGCGCGGCGACGGTCGGTTCGGAGGCCTGCCGGTCGTCGCTGCCGACTCCGGAGAATTTGAACAGGTCGGACGGCAGCTGCTGCGCCGGCAGGCTGGCCGTGGGCAGCAGGGCGAACAGGAGGGCCAGCCCCCAGGCGCGGGAGCGGCAGATCGCTCGACCGGAATCAACCATCGTGTCTTCCTTCCTGAACGCCTGAGCGCCGGGCCGCCGCGCTTCGGGCGCGCGGAGTTCCGACGCCATCCCGAGCGTCTTCCATCCCTGGAGAGACAGCCTGACGGGAGATCCCCACCTGTCCTGCGGCCGCAGGCAGATTTGGAAAGCTCCCAGGTTCCACAATTTACGAAAAGCTGCAACTCGACGCGAGATCAGGCGTTTCGTCCGACCGGCCGGCGCCGCCGTTTCCGACCGGGAAATGGTTTCAAGTCCCGGACTGGCCGGTAGAATGCCTGTGTCTGATCGACAGGCATCGTCTCCGGCCTTTCCTTTCTCTCCGCGGATGCGGGAGACTCCGGCAGGAGGATGATTTCGATCGCGGGCCGAAAGGCAAGTCCTGCCGGTGAGCATCGGGCTTCCGGCTGCCAACTGACCAAATCAACACAGTCTGGCCAGTTTCCGAGCCGCCGTTGCCGGCAGTTCCCCCATCTGCGGTCCGCACGGGCTGCAACCTGGATGTCCACACTCTCCATTCCGTTATCCCGCCCTGAGGACGCCCGCGCTCTGTTCGGGGCTCAGGACGTGTTCCTGCGGCAGATTCGCGACGCGCTGGGAGTCAGCATCCTGTTGCGCGGCGACAGCCTGAACCTGGAGGGAGACGAACCACATCTTGGCCAGGCTAAGGAAATCCTCGAGGAATTGCTGCAACTCGTCCGGCGTCAGGGGTTCCTGAAGGACGAGGACGTCTCCCGCGTGCTGACCCGCGTCAGCGGCGAGGTCTCGTCCCAATCGGCGATCGACCTGTTCCAGCGTGCCAAGCGCGTCCAGCCCCGCACCAAGGGCCAGGAGGAGTACGTCGAGGCCATCCGTCGGCACGACCTGATCTTCTGCACCGGCCCCGCCGGCTGCGGCAAGACCTATCTGGCCGTGGCGATGGCGGTCAACGCCCTCCGCAAGGAGACGGTGCGGAAGATCGTGCTGGTCCGTCCCGCGGTGGAGGCCGGGGAGCGTCTGGGCTTTCTGCCGGGCGACATGCTGGCGAAGGTCAATCCGTTTCTGCGTCCGCTGCTGGACGCGATGCAGGAGATGCTCGACTTCGAGCAGGTCAAGCGGTACATCGAAGCGGACATCGTGGAGATTCTGCCGCTGGCGTTCATGCGGGGCCGGACCCTCAACGAGACGTTCATCATCCTGGACGAAGCCCAGAACACGACGTCGACTCAGATGATGATGTTCCTGACCCGCATGGGCGAAGGGGCGAAGATCGTCGTCACCGGCGATCCGACGCAGACCGATCTGCCGCCGAACACGCCGTCCGGACTGGATGACGCGGTGCGGCGATTGTCAGGCATTGAAGGCGTCGCGGCGGTCGAGCTCACCGGCCGCGACATCGTGCGGCACCGTCTCGTCCGGGAGATCGTCAAGGCCTACGACGATCAGGACCATCGCAAGGCGAAACGCCGCTAGGCCTTCTGCCCGCTGACGCGGGCGTCAACCATGGCCGGACCCGCTCCGAAACGCTCCCGCCTCTCGCGAACCGGAATGACGGTGCGCCCCAGGGAGACGGTCTGGAACCGGCTCGTGGCCTGGGGTCAGGATCGCAGCATCCTGCTGCGGCTGGGCATCTGCCTGCAGGGGCTGCTGCTGCTGCTGATCGTCCTGCAGACCTGGAAGGGGCCGTTCCCGTACCGGGTCGGCATGCAGTCCGGCCACGGGATTGCCGCGCGGATCAACTTCGGCCGCATCGACATCGAAGCCACGGCCCGCGCCCGCGACCGCGCCGAGTACGCCGTCGCGCGCATCTTCAAAAGCAACTCCGAAGACATGCGGCGGCTGCCGCAGCAGCTCCGCGCCGCGCTCGGCGAAATCGCGAGCGCCGAAACCCTGCAGGCCGTGCCGGCGGCCACCCGTCTCGACTTCGGCCTGGAGGCCCCGCCGCCGGAGGATCGCGTCCGCGCCCGGGCGCATGCGCTGTTCGGCCAGGAGCCGGCCAGCCAGCGGTTCGAGGCGCTCCGCGAAACCATCGTCGGACCGGCGATGGAAACCGCGAACCAGCGGATCGAGGACCTGATCGCCGACTTCTCCAAGTTCATCACGCCGGTCCTCGCCGCGGGACTGATCGATCCCGATGAAGAAGAACGCCTGCGGCTGACCGCCGACCGCAAGATCGTCGCCGTCGCGCCGGACGGCGAACGCAGCGAAGAGGTCCTGCTGCCCAAGGTCCGCCTGTCCGACCAGCTCAACGACGCCGGCGACCTCGGCAGCCGCTGGCTGTCCTACCCCAGCCTGTCCAAGTCGATTCAGCCCGCGATCAGCCACTGGCTGATGGCCCGCGCCAAACCCACGCTGGCCTTCGACCAGGTGACGACCAAGGCGGCCGAAACGGCGGCGCGGTCGGCAGTGCCCGACGTCCAGCAGCAGTTCATCGTCGGCGATCTGCTGGTCCGCCCCGGGCAGGCGATCACCGAATCGGAAGTCACGCTGCTGCTGGATGAGTACGCGGCGTACGAGCGGCAGATCGACGTGCAGGCGCGTCTGGCGCGAATGCTGATCGTGTTTCTGATGATGGTCGTTCTGGCGGCGCTGAACGGGTATTACATCGTCCACAACGAGCCGCGGATCGTGCGCAGCCTGCGGCGGCTGCTGGTGTTCCTGGCGGCGATCGTCATCACGGCCGGTCTCGCCCGACCGCTGTCGTACGATCCGTACCGCGCGGAGATTGTGCCGCTGCTGATCACCGTGATGGTGCTGGCGGTGGCCTACAACCAGGTGCTGGCCACGCTGACGGCGTTTTCCATCTGCCTGGCGCTGACGTTCTCGACGACCGCCCAGTTCGGGCATTTCGTGGTCCTGTTCAGCACGTGCGCGGCGGTCGTGATCCCGCTGTCGCAGGTTGGGTCGCGGTCGAAGCTGATCAAGGTCAGCGTGTTTTCGGCGGTCACCTATTTCGTCGTCAACATCGGCGTGGGAGTCGTGCAGGCGCAGGCGCTGTCGGAGGCGTTCAGCAACCTGTCGCTGCTGAACGACAGCCTGAAGGGCGCGGTGTACTGCATGGTGGCGGGGTACCTGGTGGCGGGGACGCTGCCGTTCGTGGAGTCGCTGTTCGGCGTGGTGACGGACATCAGCCTGCTGGAACTCAGCGATCCCTCGCACCCGCTGCTGCAGGAGCTCGTGCGCCGGGCGCCCGGCACGTACAACCATTCGATCGCGGTGGCGACGATCGCGGAGGCGGCCGCGGAGGCGATCGACGCCAACGGGTTGCTGGTCCGCGTGGGGGCGTACTTCCACGACATCGGCAAGATGCTGAAGCCGCAGTACTTCATCGAGAACATGCAGGCCGGCGCGGAAAGCCGCCACGAGCACCTCGCCCCGGCCATGAGCACGCTGATCATCATCGGACACGTCAAGGACGGCATCGACCTCGCCGAGGAGCACAACCTGCCCCAGCCGCTGCGGGACTTCATCGAACAGCATCACGGCACGACGCTCGTCGAGTACTTCTACCACGAGGCGACGCGGCTCGCGGAAGCGCGTCCCGACCACCGCACCGAGGTCGAGGAGTCGTCCTTCCGGTATCCCGGCCCGAAGCCGCAGACGCGCGAAGCGGGCATCCTGATGCTGGCCGACGCAGTGGAAAGCGCCAGCCGCACGCTGACCGATCCGACCCCCAAGCGGATCGAGTCGCTGGTCCACAACCTGACGATGAAACGGCTGCTGGACGGCCAGTTCGACGAGTGTTCGCTGAAGCTCAGCGAGATCCGGACGATCGAGGCCTCGCTGGTGAAGTCGCTGATCGGCATCTACCACGGCCGGATTCGTTACCCCGAAGCGCGTCCGGCGTGAATCCTGCGCGGAAGGCCGGGCGGGCGGGGCGAGGCCCCGGCAACCGGGTCGTCAGCGAAGGGTTCGCAGGGCGGGCCACGCACGCCGCGCGCATCCGGAGAAGTCCGGGCAGACGTCAAAACCCGCGAGGTTGTCGCACCCCCGCCAGCCCCTGCGTCCGGCGCGCTGCCCTCCGGCGACATCCTGCGAGGCTCGCTGCAACTGCCGCCTCTGTCGGCAAATCCGCGCGAAACGAACTGGACAGCCCCCACCCGGAGTTGACTGGCGGGCGTACAATTCCGCAGCAACCAGCAACTGCGGCAGAGTCCGGCCCCGATGCCGAGGAATCGCCTTCGCATCCCGCGGCCGCCTGACGCCAGCCAGACAGGGGGGTGCGGTGGCTCGAAAAGACGCTCTCAAAAGACTTTACAATCAGCTCGTCAATCAGCGGGACGCGTTGAGAACGTCGCTGCTGTCCGAGATCGGGCTGACCGGCGAGACGGCCGCAGGGACCAGCGATCCCATCGATGCGGCGTATGACGACTCGGAGCGGGAGCTGAATTCCCAACTCGCGGCCCTGGAAAGTCGTGAGTTGTCGCGCATTGAATCTGCGCTGACTGCGCTCCGCGAAGGACGATATGGTCGATGCGAAGGCTGCGAAAAGCCGATTCCCATTGCACGCTTGCAGGTGCTGCCGTACACGTCATGCTGCGTGAACTGCCAGCGGACGATGGAGGGGCGTCGCCGAGCAGGCCGGGATACGGCTGACTGGGAATCCGCCTGGGAACACCAGGCGCGGCAGCACGATCAGGAGCTGACGGTGCGTCAACTGGACATGGAGTGACGCCCGCGCGCTTTGGATCGGACGCTGTCCGGGAATTCCCCGAGCCATTCCTGGAGACGCAGTCGTCCGCGCGGAGATCGTCGCATGCTGTCACGTCGATTGCCCGGGGTCCTGGCGGCCCTCTGCTCCCTGCTGGCCGCCGGCCTGCCCGCTCTGGCCTTTGAAGACGCCCCGCCGGAAGTCCGGGCTGATTTCGACACCAGCCCCTCCTCCCCCACAGCCCGATACGCACTCGAACAGGCCGGACGAGAACTGTCCCGGATCGCCGCGCAGGTCAGCCCGGCCGTCGTTCACATCCAGTCGGATCGCGGTACGACCGAGGAAACCGGCTCCGGCGTCCTGATGCGGAACCCGGCCGACAAGACGCTCATCGCCGTCACCAACCGGCACGTCGTCACCAAGGCCGCGCGGCAGAAGATCGACATCCGCCTGTCCGACGGCCGAGTCGTCCATCCCCGCGCCGTCCTCGAAGACCCCTACACCGACCTCGCCGTCCTGCTCCTCGACTGCGACCACACCCACGTCGCCGACTGGGGGGACAGCGACCGGCTGGACATCGGGCATTTCGTGCTGGCCGTGGGCAGTCCGTTCGGACTCCGGCAATCGGTCACGCTGGGCATCATCAGCGCCAAGTCGCGCCGCGCCCTGCAACTGGGCCTCGGCGAAGAGGACATCCTCAACCAGGACTTCCTGCAGACTGACGCGGCCATCAACCCCGGCAACAGCGGCGGCCCGCTGATCGACCTGCAGGGCCACGTCGTGGGCATCAACACGGCCATCGCTTCCCAGGGAGGCGGCAACGAGGGCATCGGCTTCAGCATCCCCAGCAAGCTTGTGCGATTCGTCGTCGAGGAGCTGCTCCGGAATGGCGAAGTCAAACGCGGCTACCTGGGCGTGCGGCTGGACGACAACTTCACGGACGCCGCCGCGCGGCGCTATCGCCTGGACCGTCGCCGCGGCGCCCGGGTCGTGGAGGTCTATGGCAACTCTCCCGCGGACGTCGCCGGCGTCACGGTCGACGACATCATCCTGGCCATCGACGGCGAGGACGTGGAGGACGAGAACCATCTCATCAATCGCGTCAGTCTGATGCGCGTCAATTCGACCGTGGCGATCGAGGTGCTTCGCGCCGGACGGCGGGTGACGCTTAACGTCACGCTCAAGGAACGCCCGCCGAAGCGCAAGCAAAGCCGGTTCGACCCCAATCCCAAGGTCGAGATCCTCCCCGCGGGGCTGGAGCTGGCCAGCGTCACCGATTCGCTCGCCGTCCAGGCCGGGCAGGCCGCGGGCGTCCGGGGACTGCTCGTCATGCAGTGCCGCGGCGACGAACCGAATGACCTGCGGTTGTACGACGTCATCGTCGAAGCGGCCCGCACGCCGACGCCGACGGTGGCCGAACTGGAGCGGACCCTCCGCGAGCGGTCCCCCGGCGAGGCCGTACTGCTCAAAGTTCTCCGCGCGGAACAGGGTCGGACGATCGAACGGCTGGTGACGCTGACGCGCCCCGCGGACGACGCCCCGGACGGGACGGAGTGACGGCCGGCCCGCGGCGCTGCCTCGCGGGACCGGGACGCATCACGGAGGAGTCGAGTTGAAGACGTACGGCGTCATCCCCGCCCGGCTGCAGTCCACCCGCCTGCCACGGAAGCTGCTGCTCGCGGAAACCGGCCGACCGCTGCTGCAATACGCGTGGGAGGCCGCCTGCCGCGCGACGTCGCTGGATGAGGTGCTGATCGCCGCTGACAGCCCGGAACTGGCGGAGGCGGCGACGAAGTTCGGAGCGCAGGTCGAACTGACCGGCGAACATCCCAGCGGGACGGACCGGATCGCGGAAGTCGTCCGTCGCCGGTGCGGGGACGCGGAGCTGGTCGTCAACCTGCAGGGGGACGAACCGGACATGGACCCGGCCGACATCGACCGGCTGGTGATGGCGATGGAGTCGCGCCCCGAAGTCGAGATGGGGACGTTGTCGACCACGATCCACAGCCGCGCGCTGCTCGAGGACCGCGCCTGTGTGAAGGTCGTTTGTGCCGCCGACGGCCGGGCCCTGTATTTCAGTCGGCTGCCGATTCCCTGCAGCCGCGATGAGTCGCCGGATGAGCTTCTGCAGGGGGACTCCCCCTGGCGATTGCACCTGGGCATCTACGCGTATCGCCCGACTTTCCTCGAGGCGCTGACGCAACTGCCGCCGTCACGGCTGGAACAGCTTGAGAAGCTGGAACAGCTCCGGGCACTGGAGGCCGGGGCGTCGATCCTGGTGGTGAACGTCCGGACGCGGACGCGCGGCATCGACACCGCCGAAGATTACCTGGCGTTCGTCGAACGGATGCGCGGCCGCACTGCGTAGCGGCGGTAGGGTGCGGTCGAGGCACGAGACGCACCGCATGTTCGTCGGTTAATTGCGAACTGCAAAACGAGAATTGCAGAGTGCAAGTTGAAGAGGTCGCTCGTGCGGCACGCCCTGACGCCGGAAGGGCGTGGTGCAGGCTCACACTCAGGGGAATTGGTCAATGGTCATCGCGGAATGATCATTTGTCATTGACGGAGCGAGCAACTGACGCGGTGTGAAGCCGCAGGCCGGACCACGCCCGCGGCGCTCCGGGACGTGCCACCCAACCGGGGCTCGCCGTAGGGGGCGTTCACCAACGCCCATTGTGGGTCCTCGCTGGCTCGCCCTGCGGGCTTGCCCGGCTCGACGCCACCAGACAGCTTCGTTTCAATCCATCTCCTGGACTTATCCGTCCTGTGCTGGATTCGCGATGGATCGAGTCGGGGTTTCGAACTGCGTCCTCCACACACGGCTGCACAGACCTGCGGCCGGCTTCTTGAACCGCGCCCGCCGATTCTGGTACGGTCCCGAGCCCAACCGCACACACCACCTTTTCAGCGATTCACGCCCGACATGGCCAAGCATCAAGTCACACTGATCCCCGGCGACGGAACCGGACCCGAACTCGCCGAAGCCACCCGCAAATGCGTCGACGCCACCGGCGTCCAGATCGACTGGGACGTCCAGGAGTGCGGCATCGAAGTCATCGAGGCCGTCGGCAAGGTGCCCGATTCCGTCCTGGAATCGATCCGCAAGAACAAGGTCGCCCTGAAGTCGCCGATCACCACCCCCATCGGCAAGGGTTTCCGCAGCGTCAACGTCTACCTGCGGCAGGAACTCAACCTGTTCGCCTGTGTCCGCCCCTGCAAGATCTTTCACGGCGTGCGCAGCAACTACCAGAACTCCGCCGTGGACCTGGTCCTCGTCCGGGAAAACACCGAAGACCTGTACGCCGGCGTCGAGTTCCAGGCCGGAGCCGAGAAGACGGCCGACCTGATCCGCACCATCAACAGCCTCGCCACCGGCCGCAAGATCGGCACCGGGCTCGACACGACGGGCGTCAGCATCAAGCCGATCTCCGTCGAGGGCACCCGCCGCATCGTCGACTTCGCCTTCCGCTATGCGGTCAGCAATCAGCGCAAGACGGTCACGTCCGTCTGCAAGGCGAACATCATGAAGTTCACCGACGGGCTGTGGTACGACGAGTCCCGCGCCGTCGCCCTCGCCTATGGCGCGAAGTTCGAGCAGGAGGACCTGGCTGAAGGCGTCAAACCCGATGCCGAACTCGTCGGCAAGGCGCAGGACACGCAGGGCAAGGTCGTCTACAACGAGCGGCTGATCGACAACATGTGCATGCAGCTCGTTCAGAAGCCCGAGCTGTACGACGTGATCGTCACCGAGAACCTGTACGGCGACATTCTCAGCGATTTGTGCGCCGGCCTGGTCGGCGGCCTGGGCGTCGCTCCGGGGGCGAACTTCGGCGATGACACGGCGATCTTCGAGGCCGTCCACGGCAGCGCTCCCAAGTACAAGGGAATGAACAAGGTCAACCCGACCGCGCTGATCCTGTCGGCCAAGCTGATGCTGGACTACCTGGGCGAGCACGACGCGGCCACGCGACTGGAAGCGGCCGTCAGCTCCGTGATCGCCGAGGGCAAGGACGTAACGTACGACATGAAGCCGAACCGCAACGATCCGACGGCGGTCGGCACTCAGGAAATGGCCGAGGCCATCTGCCGCAAGATTCGCGGCAAGTAGACGCCTCGGGAATCCGCGCGGCGAGCGCCCGGGGCTGCGGTTTCCAGGCGTCCGCCGTCCGTCGTCAGCCCGGGGCCGCGCCGCCCCGTTCGGGAGGACTCGGAATGCCCAGCGAACAGCTGTCGCGTCGCCGCCTGTTGCAGTCGGCCGGACTGGCCGCCGCGGCGGGAAC
Organism: Planctomyces sp.; assembly: GCA_019636235.1. Lineage (GTDB taxonomy): Bacteria > Planctomycetota > Planctomycetia > Planctomycetales > Planctomycetaceae > Caulifigura. The sequence goes on along the minus strand of JAHBXW010000005.1, from coordinate 136,625 downwards.
TCTCGCCCCCGTCGCCGCGCGGGGGGAGGTCGCGGCGCGTCCCGCGCGCCCGGCGTTCGGCCTGGGCCTTGTGACGTACAACATCGCCAAGGACTGGGACCTGGCGACGACGCTGCGGATTTGCAGCGCCGTCGGAATCGAGGCCGTCGAACTCCGCACGACGCATCGTCACGGAGTCGAACCGGACCTGTCGCCTGCCCAGCGGGCCGAGGTGCGCCGGCAGTTCGAGGATGCCGGCGTCGTCTGCTGGGGCTGCGGAACGACCTGCGAGTTTCATTCCCCCGATCCCGCGGTCGTGCGTTCTCAGATCGAAACCTGTCTGCGGTTCATTGAGCTGACGCGGGACATTGGCGGGCGGGGCGTCAAAGTTCGCCCGAACGGACTTCCGAAGGAGGTTCCGGCCGAGCAGACCTTGGCGCAGATCGGCGATGCGCTCCGCGAGTGCGGCGCAGCGGCGGCGGAGGCGGGAGTGGAGATCTGGCTGGAGGTGCATGGGGCGGAGACGTCGCAGCCTGAGCATTGCCGGACCATGATGGAGCGCTGCGGGCATCCGGCCGTGGGGCTGACCTGGAACTCGAACGGAACGGATGTTCGGGATGGCTCGGTGGCGGCCGCGTTCGAGATGCTGGCCCCCTGGATCCGCTCCTGCCACATCAACGACTTGTATCGCGACGCCGCGGGCGGGTATCCGTACCGCGAGCTGTTCCGGCTGCTGCGGGAGACCGGGTACGACCGCTACACGCTGATTGAAGTTGGTCGCACGCCGCCCGACGAAGCGTCCGGCGAGGAGCTGCTGCGGTACTACCGGGCCTTGTGGCTGGAATTGAACCGGGTGTGAAGACGCGCGCGTCGGCTGGCGATTCCGTCTGGTCGCGGCCTGGTCCATCCGGGATTGCACTGCGGGGTTGCGGTTTGCGCTCGCGCAGGTAGTGTCTGCAGATTAGGCACTCTGAAGACTTCTTCAGCTGAGGGGAATCGATGCACCGTGGACTCCACCCCACCGATTGCGGAATGCACTGCCTCTGGGATCAGTCCGCCTTCGCAGGCGTCAGCGACTACGACTCCTGGTCGCGTGAACTCCTCAACGATGCCGACATCGCCCGCCACATAGCGGCCGGGCACTTTGTGCCGCTGAACATCGGTTCGGACGGCGCGATGGATGTGGAGGTCCGCGTGGGGACCGACTCCGCCCGGGCCGGTTTGACTGATCGCGAGACGAAACACTTGATCGTCGCGTCCGAGCCCTATCGACTGCAGTCGACAGGCGCCGTCGGCGTCTCGGGCATCGAACAGGTGACGCTGCCGCTGGAACGCGGCGTGGGCACGCTGTCGCTGCCCGCCGGCGAATACGCCGTAAGGGTGCATCTGATCGCCTGGGACGAAGAGCCCGGCATGCAGACCGATGAGGGGCCGGCCCCCGGCGCCTTGCCGGACTATGTCGTGCTGGTGAACCCGTCGGCTCCGGGCGGCGCCTACCGGACGAATGCGAACACCTTCGATCGCCCCGAGTAGTTCGCGCGGATGCTGGTCCAGAGTGGGACGATATCCGCACTCCTCAACGCACCGCGGAGAGCACGATGACGAACGTCAAGGTTCGAAAACTCGTCGAGGCGCCGGATGAAGAGGGCGCCCGGCGTTTGGCCGTGGAAATGCAGGCCGCGGGCGAGCGGTCGCTGGAGATCGAAGTTGAGGCGTCCAAGCGGAAATCGGTCGAGTTCCTTGAGTCGTTTTCGTTTCTCGAAGAGTTGACTGTCGGAGGTCATGCCAAGGGACTGGACGCCATCGCCAACCTCGCCTCGCTCCGAGAATTGTGCTTTCTGCGGGTCACGGTTCCGGACTTCGGGTTTCTGCAAGGGCTGAAACAACTGCGAATCTTTGATATGCGATTTGGCGGCTGCAAAGCCTTCGAGACGCTGTCCGTCGCAAAGTCGCTGTTCGGCCTGCGGTTGATGCGCCTGCCTTCGCTGCAGAATCTGGACTTCGTGTCCGCCATGCCCAAACTGCAGCTGCTGGATGTCGATTCCTGCAAGGGGATCGAGCGGCTGCCGGATTTCTCGAAAAACAAGCAGCTGCGGCGGCTGTTGCTGCAGACGATGAACGGTCTGATTTCGCTGGAGGGGATTGAGTCGGCGCGTGCCCTGGAGGACCTCATCGTCATGGAGGCGAAGTTGCTGCCGCCGGGAGAGTTCGCGCGTGTCCGCCAGTGCAAGTCGCTGCGGGGAGTGCTGGCCGGCGTGGGCCTGACGACGTCGGCCCGTTATCGCGAGGCGTTGGCGTGCATCCCCGAGAACCTGCAGATGGACGGGTTCTACGCGACCGAGAACGCGAACTTCGCTTATCAGGGCTACCAGCCGTTCCATTCCTGAGCCGTTCGGACGATGCCGCGCCGATCTGCTTGGTTTGGGCTCCATGGTCAGCGTCGGCCCGGGCTCAGCAGCTTTCCCTTCGTTTGTTTTCACGGGATGCCATGAAATGGGCGCGGAACAGCATGTCTTGTTGTTGATCGGGTTCCGGCAGGGACAACCGCTCCACGAACCGGTGCACGCGGAAGCAATCGGTCCCGGAAGGTACCGGCTGCTGTATTCGCCAGGGCTGGTGCAGGGCATCGCCGCCGGGGATGAGTTCCGACTGACGGACGACACAGGCGCGTTCGAGGTGACCCGGCGGAGCGGCAATCTCGCGGTTCAGGTCTTCGCGAATGAGCCTGTCGCGCCCTACGTGGCGGAACTGGCCGCGTGTATCTCCAGACTCGGAGGCTCGCTGGATGGAAAGATCGAACGCGGGCTGACATTCTCGATCCCTGTCGCCATCGGCTTCGCCGCCGTGGAAGACTTCTTTACCCGCTGGGCGGACGGGCATGAGGGCTGGGAGTGGTACTATGGCAACGTGTACGACCCGGCCGATGGCATCACGCCGTTGTTGTGGTGGGTCTGACGTCCCTCGCTCGCCTCTCCAATTTGCAATGACGCCAGACATGCGGTGGGTCTCGTTCCTCGACGCCACCCTGCGGCCAGCGTTCCCCGACGGCATTGCAATGTCGAGAGGATCAAACCCTCGGCTCCGGCGCATTCAACACAAGAACATCGACGCCCCGGGGCTTCTCTCGCTGCGCTCGGTCCAGCCCCGGCCGCACGGAGCGTTTTCATCCGTCACGGTCGGACGAGCCGACCGTGGCGCCCGTTTGACCTGCTCCCGCGCGGTAGGGTGGCGTCGAGCCGGCCGAGCCCCTGGGGCGAGCCGGCGAGACCCACCATCGATTCGTCCCACAGGGGACTGACGTCCCCCGCACCTGCCTTCAATTTGCACTTTGCAATTGCCGTTTTGCAATTTGCAATGACTCCAGACGTGCGGTGGGTCTCGTTCCTCGACGCCGCCCTACGGCCAGCGTTCCTCGACGGCGTCGCAACGCCGCGGGAAACAACCCTGCGGCTCAGGCCGCCGTCGGACAAGCCGTCAATCCTCCTCCGACGACATCAGCGCCGGGTCCCAGCGGCAGTCCATCGCCAGCCACAGCGCCCGCGCATGACGGAACGCCAGCACCGGAAACGCCACGCAGAACGTCACCAGCGGCACGCGCAACTGCTGGTTCGTCCAGCCCAGCCGAAAGTGCAGGAACACGTACCCGAACAGCAGCAGCACCGCCGTCAGCCCGTAATTCACATACGTCGAACCCAGGTAATACCCCGGGGCCCGCTCGAATTTCAGGCCGCAGCCCGAACACCGCTCGTGCATCGTGAACCATCCGCGGAACAGCTTCCCTGCCCCGCACCGCGGACACCGCAGTCGCAGCGCGCGGCCGATCAGCGTTTCCACCGGCGGGCGCGGCCAGGTGCGGTACGGCCCCTCGGACGATTCACCAGGTCGGGAATGCCCGTCCGCTGCGGGCTCATCGGGACGGTTCACGGCAGGCTCCATTGCAGGGGATCGGTTTCCACGCGGCTGGCCCAGGCGGTCAGCGGGGGGAACCGGCGGCCGATCTGCTCCGCCAGCCATTCCACGCCGGGACGTTCGGTGGCGTAGTGTCCCGCCAGCACGAGGGCGATGCCCCTGGCCCGCGCCTCCAGGCATGCATGAAACCGCGCTTCTCCCGTGACGAGGACATGGCAATTCCGGGCGGCGGCATCCTCCAGGAACTCGGCCGCCGCGCCGCACGCGACCGCCACGCGGCGAACCGTCGTCGAGAGTTCGCCCGTGTAGCCGATCACGCCCGCCGGCAGACGCTCACGCAGCAGCGCCAGGAACTCGCTGAGAGATCGCTCCTGGTCCAGCGTTCCGAACCGCCCTCCGCCCGCGCGTGGAGACGACGGTTCGTGCTCGCCCGCCGTCGCCGGCCGCAGCGGCGATGTTCCCGCCAGCCCCAGCGCCGCGGCGAGCTGCTCGTTGATGCCTTCGTGCGAACTGTCGAATGCCGTGTGCGGGCTGTAGACCGCGATCCGAGAGCCCATCAGCGTCAACAGCGTCCGCCCCTCGGGAGTTTCGGAGGTGATTCGCTTGGCCGCCTTGAACAGGAGGGGATGGTGCGTGACCACCAGGTCGACCTGCTCGCCGGCGGCTTCGGCGGCCACATCCTCCGTGAGCGTCAGACAGGTCATGACGCACCGCACGGGCCCGGCGCGATCGCCCAGCAGCAGGCCCACGTTGTCCCATGACTCGGCCAGGAACGCCGGAGCCAGCTGGTCGAGGACGTCGGCGAGTTCGCCGACTGTGATGGCGGGCTGGGACATGGGCGGAGGCTTTCGGAGGGAATGTCCGAATCATCGAGTGTCGCGGTCTGAAGTTTCAACCGCCGCGCAGCGCGCCGGGCTTCGTGGTTGTGAAGCCGCGCGGCGCGTGACAGACTGCGTCGATCCCTCACGAGGAGCTGAAGGCCGATGCCTCCCAAAGCCCGTCCCGCCCCCCGGTCGACCGCGAAGAAGCCCGTCCGGCCGGCGAAGAAGACCGCCGTCAAAAAGGCCGTCGTCAAGAAGCCCGCGAAGAAGGCGGCGGCGAAGGGGCGAACGACTTCGCCCAAAACGGCGAAACCGGCCCCGCGACGCGTCAAAGCGGCCGCCCCGAAGAAGCCCGCCAAAGCCGCCCGGCCCGCGGAATCGCTGGGACGCCCGCTCGTCCGCGCGGAAGAAAAGCTCTACATGCTGTTCAAAGAGGATTATCACGCGCGGCAGATCTTCGAGTTCCTGCGCGTCGATACGGTCGGCGAGCTGGAGCAGTTCAGCCCGCAGCAGATCATCCAGATTCTGTCGGCGCCGGTGCGGAACACGGTGGAGCGCATCCGGCAGCGGCTGGCGGACAACAAGCGGGCGTTGCGGGACGATACGGGCTATGCGCGCGAGCATCGTCCGGTCCGGTGAAGGAAGCGCGGCCGCTCACGGCCGATCCGTCGGTCAGCTTTCGTCCGACACCACGTACTGTCGGAAGTGGACCGTCACCAGCGCCACCGCCTGCCAGATCGCCGCCATGCACACGATCCACAACACGTGCGTCGTGGGCGACCACTCGCTGAACAGGAACGTCCGCCCCTCAGGTGAAATCTCGAATCCCACCCAGTCCGTCAGCAGGCAGCGCAGGTGGTACTGCACCGTCAGTCGATTGACGATCGCCGGCATCATGCCCACCAGCAGCTCGCCCACCAGCGTGTAGCTGAACGCGATCAGCATGGCCCGTTTTGGAAACATGCAGCCGATCGCCGAGAACAACGAGCAGTAGGCCAGGCTGGACAACGCCGTCAGCGCCAGCATCACGCCGCCAATCTGCAGCGGCGCCGTCACGCCCGTCGTCATCGCGATGCCGGGACCGAAGTGTGGCGTGTTGACCGACTCGGTGGCCCGCAGCGACGACACCAGCAGCGCGCCCAGCAGCGCGCACCAGCCGGCGCCCAGCGTCCACGCCAGGCCGTTCATCCCCTTCCCCAGGACCAGCGCATAGCGGCCGAACGGGCGCGTCACCACGTACAGCCAGGTCTTGCCTTCCAGCTCGGCCTGCACCAGCGGCGCCACCCAGAGCAGCGCGTTCAGCAGCACCACCATCTCGACGACCATGATGAACAACAGCCACGTCCAGGCCGGACCCGGCAGGCTTCCGGCCGTCCACCGCATCATCCCGAAGATCAGCGTCGGAAACGCCGCCACCGCCAGCCAGATCAACGAACGTTTCAGCGTCCCCGAACGCCCGAATTCGAACCGGAACACCGTCCACGCGCTGCGTGCCAACTGCGACAGCTGCGCCGGCTGCGATTCCGCGGGCGACAGCATCGTCCAGCCCGGATCGGCCGCGTCGGACTGGGGACTTGCGGGCTGGCCAGCAGCGCTCATCGAAGTTCTCCGCGATGAATTCGCATCAGCGTCGTAAACAGGTCCTGCAGCGAGTCATCCCCGCTCGTCATCTCGGTGATGCGGATCGTCCCGTCGCGGCTCCACTCCGGCAGGCGTCCCGCCATCAGCAGCGGCTTGTGCGTCGTGACCGTCAGCTCGCCGTCCCCTTCGAACCGCAGCGAATCGACCAGCTTCTCCTCCACCAGCCGGGTCGCCAGGGTCCGCATCCCTTCGCCCCGGATCTGAAACTCGTTCGGCAGGTCCGTCAGCAGCGAATGCACCTCGACCGGCGTCCCCGAGGCCAGCAGCCGCCCCCCGCAGATCAACAGGAACGACGTCGCCAGCGACTCCACTTCGTGCAGGATGTGACTGGCGATGATCACGCTTCCGCCGCACTTGATCCAGTCCTTGAGCACCTGGGTGATGTCGTGCCGGCCGACCGGGTCCAGTCCGTTGAACGGCTCGTCCAGAATGATCAGCTCCGGCTCGTGCGCGATCGACTGAGCCAGCTTGGTACGCTGCCGCATGCCCCGGGAGTACGACCCCATCGAGCGGTGCATGGATCGCGTCATGCCCACGACCTCCAGCGCGTCTTCGGCCCTCCGACGCGCCTCACGCGGGCTGAAGCCGTTCAACTGCATCAGGTAGCGGACCCAGTCGAACCCGGAGATGTCGGCGTACAGACCCTCGAATCCCGGGCAGACGCCGATCCGGCGGTACAGGTCGGCGTTGTCCCAGGGGGAATCGCCGAACACCGTCACGTCACCCCGCGTGGGGCGGAGCTGCCCCGTCACCAGGTTCAGGAACGTCGTCTTCCCCGAGCCGTTCGGCCCCAGCAAGCCATGCGCGCCGGGCTCGAGCGTCAGCGTGATGTCATTCACGCCGATCACCGTCCCGTACAGCTTCGTGACGCCATCCAGTTCGATCATGCGTAAGGCGATCTGTTGCGGCCAACCTGTGCCTGCGGCCTGAACGGCCGCGGGAATTGCGTCACACCCGCATCGGCGCCACGACGCGACGCAGCAGGACGCCCATGGAAATCAGCGTCACCAGGCTCAGCATCAGCGCCTGCGGCGCCACCCGTCCGAAGTTTGACTCCAGGCCGAAAACCCATGTCTCCACGTCCCCCAGCGCGTGGTACGGCGACAGCAGCGACCACTTCCCGCTGCGCACCACCTCGCTTTGGCCCTGCATGTACGCCGCCTGCTCGGTCATGGCCGTCATCGCCATGAACGCGAACCAGCCCAGCACCCAGGGGACGAACCAGCAGAACGTCGCGTACCGGCTTTCCGCCAGCAGCGATGACAGGCACAGCGCGAACGTCGCCGTCGGAATGATCACCACCACCGACGCCGCCACCACCCGCAACGGCAGGTCCCACGTGTCCGCGACCACCGACAGGCTCGGCGACAGACCCACCCCCAGCAGATACAGGACGACGCCCGGCACGAGCGTGATCATCGACAGGTAGGCCGCCACCGTCGCCAGCTTGCCGAACACGTACTCCAGCCGTGTGATGGGCCGCGAAAAATACAGCAGGTAGGCCCGCGATCGAATGTCCTGAGCGATCAGCGGCGGAGCGATCAGCGCCGTCAGCATCACGATCAGAAACCCCTGCGGGATTCGGAAGAATGACAGCAGGATCAACGCCCACAGCGTGCTGCGCGCCTGGGAGGGGTCTCGGCGGACTTCTTCCCGCAGCTCGTCCGTGATGGGAAAATGATTCGACAGCACCCGCAGGCCCATGTCGATGTCGGCCGAACGGCCGATCGCGTTCTCCAGCGTGAACACCGCGATCCCGAACAGGATCGCCGGCAGCCAGGCCAGCGTCAGCATCCGCCGCAGCCAGCGGCTGCGCCACGACAGTCGGATCCCCGTCTGCGCAATGACCCACCACCGGGTCCACTGCGGGTTCAGTTCTCCGTCCCAGCGTCGATACCCGAGATCGTGCAGCGGCACTCTGGAGCCTCACGTGCTGACCGGCGGATGGCGGCGGACCGAGTCCGCCCGGCCCGCACCCACGTCCGGCCATCATAGGGGGCCGCCGCGGCTTTGCGAATCGGCCACGGCTGCGTTTCCGTTCGTCCCGAGCGGCGATTGGCCGGCCGACATTCCGCCGGGCCATGAGCGCCATGACTTCCATCGCCGGGCGCGCACGACGGCCAACCGCGGTTCAGGAGAGTCGTTATTGGTCGCCGCAAAGAGGTCAATTCAACGATCGCTGACATCCGTCGGACCCGCCTGGAGGTCCAACCGCAGCACATCGTCGCCCAGGGTCTCACGCAGCGACGCAAGTTCTTCCAGCGTTTCCGGTGACGCTTCCCGGAACGACGCCGTCACCCGCGTGCGGCCGGCCGCCGTCGCCAGGCTCCGCGCCAGCGTCGTGACCCGCAACACATTGAACAGCATCGGCCCGGAGGCATGATCCGCGGGCAGCGAAGTCGCCCGCAGCGACCGCACCGGCGGCTCGAACAACGTCGCGTACAACGCCCACACCGCGGCATCTCCGTCCCCTTCGATTCGCAGCCGCCGCCGCGCTCCATCCGTCAGCGACCGGGCCGCCTGCATCGCCAGCCGCACGTCATACACGCGCATGCCGTCCTCGGTCTGACCGAGCAATCCGAAACGCCTGCGGATGTGCGTTCGCCGCCGGTCATCCCGGTTCCACTCCGTCGGACCGACGCCCCGCGGCGCGAACCACGCCAGCGCCCCCACGCCTTCGCCGAGCAGGGCCTGGATGCGATCGTCCGCCGCATCCGATGCCGCCTCGGAATCGGCCGGTCGCGTCGGAAACAGAGCCGCCAGCTCGGCCGACGTCGATTCCCAGCGGGGCTGATCGCAGACGATCAACGTCAGGTCGCCCGGACCGGCTTCCCCCTCCGAAGAGATCGGGCGGAGGACCGTCAGCGGCAGCCGGAACGCCGCCTGGCTCGCCAGTTCGTAATGCACGAGTTCGAACCGGCCGGAGCGCGCCCGCGACGTCTCGCGGAGCTGCAGGTCGGCGATCGACGTCGGCCCTTCCGGCCAGCCGCGAAAGACCTTGTCCCGCAGTCGTTCCAGAAGCGTCTGGCATTCGCCCTCCCACTGCCCCCGCGAGGGGACCGACAGCGCCGCCTGCGGCACGAACCGCTCCTGGATGCGCGAGTTGATCTGATCGGCGGGCAGCTCCTGGAACACCCGCAACTGTTCGGGTTCGAACAGCGGGGCGGCCGCGACCTCGATCGGCGCTTCCTGCCCCTTCACGAAGCGGTTCATCCACACGAAGGAATGAATGTGCAGCTCCTGCGTGTCCTCGTGAGGCCCCTCGGTGATCTGCAGACCGAGCTGTTTGTCAGCGTCCAGCAGCCGGTAGATGCGGCGGACCTTGGCGTGCACGTCGACGACGCCGTCCAGCGGGAAGATGGAGTCCTTGTCGGTGTTCGAGATCAGAAGCGGTCGGGGGGCGACGAGCGCCGCGACCTGCGGGTAATCCCAGCGATACAGGTTGAACTGATACATGCAGTCGCAGTGCCCTTCGATGCAGCCATCGACCACATGATTCCTGAGGCTGGTGATGCCGGCCACCGGGACGGCCGAGCGGATGCGTTCATCGATCGCCGCGATCCACCAGCTGTACGCGCCGCCGCCCGAGCGGCCGGTGACGCCGATTCGCTCTCCGTCCACCTCGGGGCGAGACTGCAGATAGTCCAGCGCCCGAATGCAGTTCCAGGCTTCGACGCCCGCCGGCGTGTAGCCCCGGGCCAGCCACCACCACTGGTTCTCGCGATACAACCCGTGATGCAGGCCTTCGATCTCGCCGAGCTGGAGCGTGTCGATGACGAGGCACACGTAGCCATGCCGCGCGAACCAGATGCCGTGGTGCTGATAGGCGGTCTTGTTGCCATAGCTGACGCCGTTGGCTTTCACCGGGGCGTGGCCGCAGACGTACAGGATCGCCGGCGCGGGGCCGGTCAGGCCTGCAGGGACGTACAGGTTGCCCGTGACGTACAGCCCGGGCGAGGACTGGAAGTGCAGGTTCTCGACGGTGAAGCCTTCATGTGCGAAGGTCCGGGCGACGACCGCTTCCAGCGGCGTCCGCTCGGGGAGCGGATCGAGCCCCAGCATTTCGCGAAGCTGGCGACGGTACTCCGGAACGAGGCGGTTCCAGTCGTCGGCCGTCTCGATTTCGGAAAGCGATGCGGCCTCAAGCGCCGCCGTTTCATTCTCAAAGTAGATGCGGAGCGCCGCGTCCCCGGGGGATGCCGGCTCGGCCGCGAAGGCCAGCGGGACGAGAACGGTCAACAACCACGCGGGAGAGAGCAGCAGGATCGAGCGCATCATGTCTCCTCGGGAGATCTCGCGACCGGCTCATCCTATCAGGATTCCCGGTGGGATCAGCCGTGGCTGATGCGGATGCAGCGCGGGATGGAGCTGCGCTGCCAGCTCGCTGCTTACAGCAGTTCGAACGGCACTTCGCCGGACGGCAGCAGGTGCATCGGCCGGCCGCTGTGGTCGATCAGCGATTCCTCGCGGCTGAGGCCCAGCCCGTGGTACACGATCGCGCAGAAGTCCTCGACGCCGATCTTGCGTTCGGTCGGGAACTCGGCCTTGGAGTCGGTGGCGCCGATGATCTGCCCATGCCGGTATCCGCCGCCGGCGAGTAGAATGCTCTGCGCCTGCGGCCAGTGGTCGCGGCCGGCGTCGTTGTTGATCCGCGGCGTTCGACCAAACTCGCCCGCCGAGACGACCAGCACGTCGTCCAGCATGCCGCGGTCGGCAAGGTCCTGAATCAGCACGCCGACCGCACGGTCGTGCCGCGGCAGCTTGTTGTCCAGCGCCCGCTTGATCCGGCCGTGATCGTCCCAGTAGCCGGTGTTCAGCGAGACGAACCTCGCCCCGGCTTCAATCAGCCGCCTCGCGAGCAGCGCCTGCTCGCCCCAGCCGTCGCCGTAGGCGTCCCGAGTCGACTGATCCTCCTTCGAGACGTCGAACGCATCCCGCGTCCGGCCGGACAGCAGGATGTCGACCGCCTGCTGGTCGACTTCGTCGAGACTCCTGAAATCGTTGGACGAATCGATCCGCCGCTTCAGGGAATCAAACCGGTCGGACAGGCCGACGCGGTCGTTCAGGCGGTCGAGCGACATGCCATCGACCAGCGAAAAGCTCTTGGCATCCCCCGACGGCAGCCGACCCGCCTCATCGCCGTAGGAGTATTCGCCCGTGCGGAACGGATTGTGGGCGACGCCCAGCCACGATCCGCCGTGATATCCGAAGCCGCCGTCGTTCATGTTGACCGTCGCCAGCGACCCCTCGCGAGTCGGACCGAGCAGCTTCGACGCCACCGCTCCCATCGACGGCTGGCGCGGGGGACGGTCAGATCCGTTCGCCCCCTTGCGGCCGGTCAGCATCCAGTGCGCGGCGGCCCAGTGGTCGCCGTCGCCATGGGAGAAGCTGCGAATCACGGTGCACTTGTCCATGATCTTCGCGTGATGCGGCATCAGCTCGCACACCGGCAGGCCGGGCAGCGAGGAGTCGATCGACTGATACGGCCCCCGGTATTCGAGCGGCGCCAGCGGCTTCATGTCGAACGTGTCGAGCTGCGACGGGCCGCCGTGCTGCCAGATCAGGATCACCGACTTTTTCGACCGCGAGCGGCCGGTCGACGAGGCGGCCTGCGCTTCGCGCTTCAGCAGATTCGAAAGCGACAGCCCAAACACGCTCATTCCGCCAACTTCGATGAAGCGGCGGCGCGACAGGCCGTTGCAAAACTGGTCGGACTTGCCGTTGATCGTCAGCATGGCCGGGTGGGACCTCTCGAGTGCGAAAGGGGTGGCCTGGGCGGGAAGGACGAATTCCGGCGCTCGCGCCCAATTCGACTCTGCTGAGTGTATCGACTGCGCGCGTTGGCCGCAGCCCGAAACCCCGGCGCGAATGTCGAAAACCGGCCGATCCCCGGCTCGGTTGTGCGGCTGACGACGGCTGCGGATTCCCGGTCCCCGCCCGGTGTGCGACGGGCGTTCGGCAGGCTTCCCGAGGGGCGCGGCGCTCCCTACTCTGATCGCGAACTGCGGACCCTGAGGTGAACCCGCCGGCCCGTCGCGATTTCCCGTGTCGAACACCAATTCCGCCGCCGAGATTCGCTGGCTCTTCGACGAGCGGCTGCCGCCGCTCCGCGCGCAGGTCGAACAGGAACTCGCGCGGCGGCTGACGCTGTCCGACGACTGCCCGGCGCTGCTGGCCGACGCGATGCGGTACAGCACGCTGGCGGGAGGCAAGCGGCTGCGGCCGCTGCTGGTGCTGCTCGGCTGTGAGGCCTGCGGCGGCGACGTTTCCGAGGCGCTCCCCGCCGCCGCCGCGATCGAGTTCGTGCACACCTACTCGCTGATCCATGACGACCTGCCGGCGATGGACGACGACGACCTGCGCCGCGGCGTGCCGACGAGCCACATCAAGTTCGGCGAGGCGACGGCAATCCTGGCGGGCGATGGCCTGTTGACGCTGGCCTTTGAAGTCATCGCCGCCGGAATCGCGCCGGCCGCGGCCGCGAGTTGCTGTCGCGAACTGGCCGGCGCCGCAGGGGCTGAGGGCATGGTCGGCGGCCAGCAGGCCGATCTGGAAGCGGAGACCGGCGGGGTATCATCGGTCGAACATCTCGAATCGATTCACCGACGCAAGACGGGCCGACTGATCTGCGCCGCGCTGCGGATGGGCGGCTGCGTCGCCGGCGCCGGGGAATCGCAGCTTCGGGCGCTGACCGACTACGGCCTGCGCATCGGCCTGGCGTTTCAGATCGCGGACGATCTCCTCGACCTGACAAGCACCGCGGAGAAACTCGGCAAGGGCGTCCAGAAGGATGCCGCCAGGAACAAGCTCACCTATCCGTCGCTGCTGGGGGTCGAAGAAAGCCGGCGCCGCGCCCGGCGACTGGTTGATGAGGCCCGCGCGGCGCTGGAGGCCTTCGGCCCCCCGGCGCGTCCGCTGCTGGCGCTGGCGGAATATGTCGTGGCACGGGACGTCTGAATCCGGTCGCCGCCGGTCGATCCGCGAACCACGTTCAGCGGTCCCAGCCGAAGCCCGGCAGTTCGGACTCGGGAATCGCGAACACCAGGAACTGGTTCGACGCCTCCGGCTTGAAGTCGTTGTCGACCGAGATCACCAGCGTCAACCGGCCATCATCCAGCCGCGGGCCGAACGCCAGTCCTTCGTACTTCTCGCGGACGCCGATCGCGGCCAGCCCGTACGCCGGATCGAGCAGGTCCAGGAACGTCTCCACGACGCCGGCATTGGTTCCCGGCGGCAGCTCGTCGGCCGGCAGACGGTCCAGGCCGGAGATGTCCGTCGCGTTGGCAATGTCGAACCGCGTGATCTGCTTGAAGGCCGCGGCATCGCCCCCTTTGCCATCCCGCTCCAGCACCAGGAACTGCGTCTCGTTGATCGCCAGGATTTCGCTGATCCCCGTGCCGTCCGACAGCGGGTAGGCGAACTCGCGGGCCGGACGGCCGTCCGCATGGAACTCCACCAGCCGGGCAAAGCGGCCGAACGGCTTATCCCCTTCGACGGACCGCGTGTCCTGAATCAGCGGTCCCTGCAGGATCGTGTAAATCCGTTGCGATTGCGGCGCCACCGCCACGCCCTCGAAGCCCTTGTTCGGCTGCCGGCCGGCGGCGTTCTGCTCCAGTTCCGCCTTTGGATCAGCGGACGGCGCCCTGACGGTCAGTTTCGCCGGAGTCTCAAAGCCGCGGAGAAACGTGCCGTCCCGGTCGAACTCGAACAGCCACGGACCATATTCCTCGCTCACCAGCAGTCGCCCGTCGCCGGTCAACCGCAAACCTTCCGGATCGAGCCGCACGTCCCCGCCGGACGTCCAATCAGGCGACGCCTGCAGCGAGCCGATGAACCGCGTGCCCGCCGGGCCGTTCAGGAAACGTGTTCCGACGAGCCGCGCTTCGACGCGCCGCGAACCGCCCGAACCGATCGCCAGTTCGACCTCATGAAACCGGCACTGATACGAGACGGCGCCGTCGCCCGCGCCCCGATCGGCCAGCGCCAAATACTGATTCCCTTCCCCCGTGTAATCCAGCGCCGAGAAGCCCCCCAACCGGTTCACCGGGCTGCCATCCTCCAGCGTCCCGGTTTCCCCTGTGGCGTCGAGCATGTCGCCGGACAAGTCCGCGACGCCGATCAGCTCGATCCGATCGGAACTCTCGCCCGCAGTCGCCTGGAACACAGGGACGGTCAGGACAACCGCCGCCGCCAAACCAGCGGCCTGCAGGCGGAGGAACGTGGGCCAGGATTGAGGACGGACAGTGCGCGGCATGGGGGACGGCTTTCGGGGCGGTTCCGGGATGTCGTGGCCGTGAGACGAGGCGTTGCACAGCGGCGGCAGGATACGACGGAGCTCCGTCCCCGCGCGTGAAGGAAGTGTTAAAGCAGGGCAGGAACCGGCGCCCGGCGGCGTGTCGAAACGGACCGTCGTGGGCCAGCCCGGCACGATTTCGGCGCTGTCGCCCGGGCCGCGGAAAGACGGATGGCGTCGCCGGCCCGGTTTGGCGAACATTCGCCGCGGCGGCAATCAGCGGATGGGCCGCCCGATTTCGGCCCGGGACGACTCATGGAATCGAGTCTGCATCGCCAGTTGAAGGCGCTTTACGGCGGAGCCCGCGGCGACTGTGAAGTCACCGTCGAGGGCTTCCGCATTGATGCTGTGAGCCGCGGCCGGCTGATCGAGGTTCAGCGGGCATCGCTGGCGGCCATCCGCACGAAGATCGCGGCGCTGCTCGCCAATCATCCGGTCACGCTGGTCAAGCCGATCGCGGTCCGCACGCTGATCGTCCGACGGGACGTTCCCAACGGGCCGGTCGTCAGCCAGCGGTACAGCCCGTTGAAGCGATCGCTGTTCCATTTGTTCGAGGAACTGGTGTTCTTCGGGACGGTGTTTCCGCATCCGCGACTGCGGCTTGAGGCGGTGCTGGTCGAGCAGGAAGAGCGACGGATCTCGCGGGCGCGGCGGCGGTTCAATGGTCCGCAGCATCGTGTCGAGGACCGGCTGTTGTTGAACGTCGTGTCGCGAAGGACTTTTCGAACGGCTGGGGATCTGGCCACGCTGCTGCCTGCGGCGCTCGCGTCGCCGTTTCACACGCGGGACCTGGCGGAGGCGGCGGGCGTGCCGCGGTGGCTGGCTCAGAAGGCGGTGTATTGCCTGCGGCGATGCGGGGCGATCGATTCGGTGGGCAAGGTGAAGAACAGCGTGCTGTACGCGCGGCGTGCGCGCCTGGGCCGTTCGCGCCGCGCAGCGTGAGTCCGCGCCCGGCGGCGTCAAACCGGCGAATGTCCGCGCGTCAGTGAACCTGCGGATGTTCGGGGAGCGCGGTCGCGGTCGCGTTGGTCGACGCGAGCGCCTCCACAGGCTTTTCCCGGCGCTCCAGGTTGGTCACGTTGCCTTCGATCGTCTCGCAGATCTGCTTGAGGGGCAGGTGGCTCAGGTTCGCCGTCGAGAATGGGTTCTGCAGTTCGACGCCGATCTGGTCGAGGCACAGCAGCGGATACGCGACGAGCATCGTCACGAACGGAATCAACCAGACGCTTTCGACACGATGGAGGAGCGCGAACGGGATCGTCAGCAGGAACAGGGTGATGAACCGGCGGATCTTGATCGAGTAGACAAGCGGCAGCGGCGTCTTGAGGATTCGCTCGCAGGCGCCGATGTGGTCGATGAGCAGCGCGCGTTCCTTGTCGATCTGGATGAAACCGAATCCGTCGAGGTCTCCGGACTCGCGGGCTTCGCGGAGAAGTTCGGCCAGCCGCCTGGCGACGTAGCTGGGCATGTGGTTGCAGGTGGCGATGGCGGCGGCTTCGCGGCCGCCGAGGAGGGCCAGGACTTCAGGCGCGGGGGGCTCGCCACGGAGGCTGCACCGGGCGATGTGCGGGAAGCTGGCCGTCCAGCGGACGAATTGTTCGCGCCACTGGGCGTCTTCGGGGCCGTAGGACAGCGCGCTGATCGCCATGTTGCGGGACTGGTTGACGATCCCGCCCCACAGTTTGCGGGCCTCCCACCAGCGATCGTAGCCGGCGTTCGTGCGCAGGATCAGCAGCAGGCCGAGCGCGGCGCCGGCGATTTCGTAGGGCGCGACTTCGAGGCCGATCCAGACGTCGAACGTGCGTTCGACCAGCCAGGCCAGCGCGCACACGGCAGCGCCGATCAGACCGAAGGCGAGCACGTACGGGGCCGCGTACGGGGTCACGGACCCGTGAATCGAGAATGCCTCGCGCCAGAACCGATTTCGATCAGACCTCATCTCGACATGCCTTTCGCCACTGCATCCCTCAATCGTCCGACCTGGCGGCGCCGAGGCCGCGCCGGCCGCCGCTCACCCTCCGGGGAGCTCCGCCGCCCGAGCCGCCACCGGACGTTCCGGCGACGTTTTCGGCGCATCGAACGCGAATACGAAGTACACCGCTCCCAGAATGAATAGGAAACCGACCACATCGTTCCAACGTGGCCGTTCGTTCAGGTACCACACCGAGAACACGCTGAACACCGCCAGCGTGATCACCTCCTGCAGAATCTTCAGTTGCGGAGTCGAGAACCCGGAATCCGAGCCGATCCGATTCGCAGGCACCTGGAAACAATACTCTACGAAAGCGATCAGCCAACTAATAAGGATCGCGACGGGAAGTGTGAGGATTGCTTTATGTTTCAGATGGCCGTACCACGCGAACGTCATGAAGACGTTCGACAGAGTCAGCAGGACGATCGTGGTCCACATGGTTTGATCGACACGAAAACGGGTGGGGATTGACCGGGATTCTGAGCTCGGAGGGATCGGGACGGCGGGCGCGGCGAACCGGGGGAGGGCCAGTGGCGGCGGGCCCGCGTTGAGCGTCAGTCGCGGGCGCCGGGGGAAGCGGTTGCGTTGGCCAGTCAGGATCGTCGCGACAGGCGCGGCGTGCGCCGCGCGGCGGGGGGATGCGGACTCGACCGCCAGGGGCTGCACAACTCCTCAGGGAAATCGGCCGGGGGCCGGAATCGATCGGCGCTTTCCGGGAACGGGGGATTCTCCGTCGCCGATTGCGGGACACGTAGAGTACCATTCCGCGTCAGTCCCCCAGAAGAGAGGTTTTCCGGGAGACATCCGGCGGGAACCCGTCCCGTCGCCTCCGGCCCCCCTGCCCGAACTCCGTGCACGTCGCGTCACCTCCCAGCCCGCGGTCCGCCGAAGCCGCGTCGAGGCTTGCGCAGGCCGATGTCGCCCTGCGATCCGCCGATCCGACGGCGTTTGCCGTCGCGCAGCGGGTCCTCAAACGCGTCATTATCCAGGATCTGGGCCTCACGGGGCTGGGGTTGAACGTCCCGCACCGCAAGACGTGGCTGTTGTCCGGGGGTCGGGCGCTGCAGTTGCTCGAGCCGGACGAACTCGGCCTGTCGACGTTCGAGGGGCTCCCCGAGCATCTGATCCTGATCGCCCATCCGGAGGACGACGAGCTCGAACGGCAGTCGGCCGTGGAGCTTCGCGTCCGGTACTGGCGGATGCTGTTTCATGCCCGCGTGCACCGGGCCCTCGACGACTGCCTCGCCCGACGGCAGTTGAGCGATGCCAGCGTCCGCCAGCACATCGAACGCCTGGGGCAGGTCGAGTTCGACGAAGCGGCGGACGTCCTGCGGCGGGAGAAGTACCTGACGCCCGACGACACACGGACGATGATTTTCGTCGAATTCGCGGCCGTGTACCTGGAACTGCGACACTTCTCCCCCAAATGGCTGCCGGCGTATTTTCCGGCTCTGGGGCGTTCGCCGATCGTTGACGAGCTGCTGTCGGTCTATGTGAACGCGGGGGAGCTGTTTGAGGACACCCGCCTGGAGGGCGTGCCGGACAGCCTGCCGACCGATGACGCGGCGGACGCCGCTCAAGACAGCGCCTGGGATGCGGTGGGCGAGTCCGCCGCCCGGCGGAACCCGAAAGTCTACCAGCGGCTCGCGGCCCGGGCTCAGCGGGCCTCGCAGAATGGAAACAACGTTCGCGCCGCGCGGATCTGGCTGCAGGCCGGCCAGCATGCCCCGGAACTGCTCAGCGGCGAATCGCTCGTCGCCGCGCGCCGCGAGCTGCAGACGCTGGCGGGTCGGCTGCAGTCGGCCATCGGATTCGACGACGCCGAGCTGCCCGAATGGGTGGAGCTGTTGACGGCCCTGCTCGGGAAAGCCCGACCGGGATTCTGGAATGCGGACGCCCGACTGCTCTACGACCTGCAGAAAGTCGCACTGGATCAGGAACGCGAGGTGTTCGTCGTGGACACCTGGGCCTGGCTGCGATCCTTCGGCAAGCGGCCGCTCCGCCGTCCCCTGCCGTACCAGCGGGAGGTGCTGATATCCCGGCGGCTCAAGGCGGCGCTGCGCCGTTTGATGGTCTCGGCGCTTTCCGAGCCAGAGCGCGAGCGGCTGTCGCACCTGCTGCATCATGCGGCCGATCATGCGGAGGCCCGGCTGCATGATCGACTGCGTCCGACGCTTGAAGAGGCGATCGACGAGGTCGGGCTGGAGCCCCGGAATCTGCCGGAACGCGTCGCCCGGCGGAAGGTTGTCGAGGAATCGCTGGACGTCATCGCCGAGCGCGGATTTCTGAATCTGGGACACCTCCGGGACGCGATCTCCCGCAATCAGCTCAAGCTCCGGGATCTGACGCGCAGCGATCTCGTGACGGGCGGGCCGCTGCTGTTGCTCGACCGTGGCTGCGAGCGGCGGCTGGACGGCGTGTACCAGCGGGGCGAGTTCTACCTGCGCTGGCTGCAGCGGCTGAGCGGCGCGGTGTTCGGCACGCCGGTGGGACGCTGGCTGACGCTGTGGGTGTTTCTGCCGTTCGGCGGCGGGTACGTCGTGCTGGATGGACTGAACCATCTGCTGCATCTGGTGGAGAAGATTTCGCCGCTGCCGCATGTCGACCTGTTGTCGCGGGAGCTGCCCTGGCGTTCCGGCGTGCTGCTGGGGCTGGTCGGACTGGCCTTTCTGGGCCTGATCCACAGCCAGTCGCTGCGGCGCGTCGTGGTCAGCACGCTGAACGCGTTTTACGCGGTGCTGAAGGGGCTGCTGTTCGATCTGCCGGCGAAACTGATGCGCCAGCCGGCGGTGCGCGGATTTCTGCGGAGCATGCCGGTGGTGCTGTTCCGCAGACACCTGCTGTTCCCGATGTTCGTGACGGCGGTCGTGTGGCCGCTGTTGCCGTTGTCGTCGGTGGCGGAGTCGTATCGGGCGCCGATCGCGGTGACGCTGTTCCTGGCGACGCTGGTGGCGCTGAGTTCGCGGGTGGGTCGGTCGATCGAGGCGCGGACCGTCGAGTGGTTCGAGTTCACCTGGTACACAGTGCGGGTGCGGATTTTCGTGGCGCTGTTTGAAGGCATCATGGACTTCTTCAAACGCGTCATGGAGTGGATCGAACGTGTGCTGTACGCGGTCGACGAATGGCTGCGGTTCCGGGCGGGCGAGACGCAGTTGACGCTCGCGTTCAAGGCGGCGTTCGTGCTGGTGTGGGCCGTTGTCGCATACGTCGTTCGATTCTGCGTGACGCTGCTGATCGAGCCGCAGATCAACCCGATCAAACACTTCCCGGTCGTCACCGTCTCGCACAAGATTCTGCTGCCGCTGGCGTTCACCCGGAACCTGGCGGTCGAGGCGTCGCCGCTGGCGTATCTGCTGATGCGGATCTTCCCGATGTCGGTCAGCACGGCGAACGGCGTGGCCGCGACGGTCGTGTGGGGGATTCCCGGCATCTTCGGGTTCCTGGTGTGGGAGCTGAAGGAAAACTGGCGGTTGTACGCGGCGAACCGCAGCCAGACGCTGCGACCGACGCCGTTCGGCAGCCACGGGGAGACGGTCGTGCGGCTCGTGCGTCCGGGATTCCATTCGGGCGTTCTGCCCAAGGCGTTCGCGCGGCTGCGGAAGGCCTGCCGCCGGCCCCCCGGCTCCGCGCGTCGCACGGCGATCGCCCGCGCGCAGGAGCAGCGGCATCACACCGAGCACGCCTTCGCCAATTTCGTCCGTCGCGAACTCGTCGAGCTCATCGTCCAGGGGTGCCGCTTCGAGCCTGGGGAAATCGTCCTGTCGCGGCAGCGGCTGTCGGCCAACAGCATTCGTTGGGAACTCGAGTGGACGCGGCACGCGGACCTGCCGTTGCGGGTGCTGTACGCGGAACAGTCGGGCTTCCTGGTGGCTGGGCTGGAACAGATCGGCTGGCTGGACCGGCTGGACCGGGACCGCCGGCAGTGCTGCGACCGGGCGCTCGCGGGGTTCTACGCGATCAGCGGCGTGGACCTGGTGCGGGAGCATCTGGCCTCGGCGCTGCATCGCCGCTTCTGGTCGTACGACATCGCCGATGGCGGGCTGGTCGTCTGGCCGGATGATTCGTACGAGACCGAAGTGCACTATCCGTTCTCGGACGCGCGGACGCTGAACCCGCGTCCGGCGCGAGTCGCCGAGCGTTACCAGTTGCCGCGGCTGGAGGCGAACGACGTGTTCTACAGCCGGACGGGCATCCGCTGGGTCGACTGGGTGGCCGCGTGGGACAACGACGCCACGGGGGGCGATCCGAGCGCCATTCCGATCGTGCTGCCGCGCTCGCGGTAAAGCCCCCGGCGGAAGGATTTCGCCGGGCTGCGGGGATTGATAGGCTTTCAGGACGGTCCTGACTTCTGGTGCTCGCATGTCCCAAGCTGCTGTTCTGCCGGTGAAGCGCCGGTCCGTGGTCCGACTCGTCTTCTGGCCCGTGGCGGTGCTGGCCATGACTGCCGCGGGCTGCAATGACGTCCGTCCCGAGACGCGTCTGCAGCGGGCGATGGACGCGGCGGACAAGAGCGACTACCAGCGGGCCGTCGACATCGCGAAGGCGATTCCCCCCGAAGATCCAAATTGGGGGAAGGCCCAGTTTCTGCTGGGGAAGCTGGATGCCGCTTATCGCGGCGCCGAGGCGGGACGGGTGCACTATGAGCGGATACCCCGGGACGGATCGCCGGAGTCGATCGACGCCTGCATCGCCTGCGCGGCCATCCACACCCAGGAACAATGGTTGAGCGGCGCCGCCGAGTGCTACGCCTATTGCCTCGAACATCGTCCCCAGGACTCGACCTCTCGCGGGCTGGCGGCCGACATCATGACCAAGACTGGCCAGCGGACCCTCGCGGAACAACATCTGTTTGCGGTTCTGAAGACGGGGCGCATCGGCCTCTCCAAGCTGGTTCAACTGACGGCGCCTGACCGCAAGCTGCCCGTGTATGCGGTGCTGTCGGACTGCGTCGCGCGGCATCCGGAAGACATGCTGGCGCAACTCGGACTGGCGACTCAGGAAGCCCGCGCCGGGCAGACGGAGGCGGCGCTCGAGCGGGCGCGGCTCGTGGTCGCGGCCCGGCCGGATCTCGGCGCGGCGCAAGGTCTCCTGGGTGAACTGCTGCTGGAAGCCGATCCGAGCCAGCTTGCCGCCTGGAGCGCGCAAGTCCCCGCCGCCGCCGAGGACGACCCGCGGGTGTGGTACGTCCGGGGCCGTTGGGCGCGCCGCGAGAACGAGAGCCGCGTCGCTGCGAAGTGCTTCTGGGAAGCCGTTCGCCGCGCGCCGCACTCCCGGGAGGCCATGTTTCAGTTCGGACAGGTGATGACGCCGATCGACCGCGAGGCCGGCGCGGCCATCACGGAACGCGCGGCCCAGCTCAAGGAGTATTCCGAACTGATGGAGCGCGTGCTGATCGAGCAGGGCTCCGACCGGACGAAGTTCGAACGCATGATCGCGCTGCTGCTGGAGATGGGGCGTGAATGGGAAGCCTGGGCGTGGGCCAAGGAAGCGGCGAACATCCTGGGTCCCACGGGCTGGCCGATACCGATTCTTCAATCGCTGGCGCACGTTCCGGAGGAGGACGGCCCCCGGTTTCGCCCGGATCTCGACCTTTCGCGGATTCACGATCTCTCCGACTGGCCCGGAATCGAGACGCTCGCCCCGGGCGCTGCTGCGCCGACGTCCCCCGCGGCCTCGACCAAGGCCGCGATCCGGTTTGCCGATCGCGCCTCGGACGTGGGCATCGACTTCACCTATTTCCAGGGGGCCGACCGGTCGACGCGCGGCGTGCGAATCTTTGAATCGACCGGCGGCGGAGTGGGCGTCATCGATCTCGACCAGGACGGCATGCCCGACCTGTACCTGACGCAGGGGCAGGCCTGGCCGCTGGGAGAGGACGCGCCCGTCCCCACCGGCGAACATCGCGACCGGTTGTTTCGCAACGCGGGAGGCACGTTCGCGGACATCACGGAGGCGGCCGGCCTGGCCGCCGATCTCGCTTACGGGCAGGGCTGTTCCTGCGGCGACTTCAACAACGACGGATTCCCGGACATCTACGTCGCCAACATCGGCGTCAACAAGCTGCTGCTCAACAACGGGGACGGAACGTTCACCGACGTCGCGCCCGACAGCGGCCTGACGGCTTCGGAGTGGACGACGAGCTGCCTGATCCTGGATCTGAACGCCGACGGCATTCCCGACCTGTATGATGTCAACTATCTGCAGGGCGAAAGCGTGTTTCGCGTCGAATGCAGCGCCAACCGCTGTTCGGTGTCGGACTACGAGGGAGCCCCGGATCGCGTGCTGCTGTCGCAGGGAGACGGCACGTTTCAGAGCGTCGCCGACGCCACGCCGCAGCGGCACGCCAAGGGTTTGGGCGTCGTGGCCCTGCACTCCGAAAGCGACTCGCGTCCCAGCCTGTTCATCGCCAACGATCAGGTGCCGAACTTCTACCTGCGGCCGACGGACATCCCCGGGAAATATGTCGACGAAGCGCTGCTGTACGGTCTGGCGGTCAACATGGACGGCAAGCCGACGGCCTGCATGGGAGTCGCCGCCGGAGATGTGAATCACGATCGGCAGACGGACCTGTTCGTGACCAACTTCGAAGGGGAGGCGAACAACCTGTACATGCAGCGCAGCGATGGCTCCTTCGAGGATGCGATCGTCGGCACTGGGCTGCTGGCGCCCGGCGTGAGCTACGTCGGCTGGGGCTCGCAGTTCCTGGACGCCGACAACAACGGCGAATTGGACCTGGTCGTCTCGAACGGCCACGTCGCGGACTTCGGCGAGTCGGGCGTCGAGTATAAGATGCCGACGCAGTTCTTCCGGAACCTGGGGGATGGGCGGTTCCAACAGTCGTCGCCGGCGGAGGTCGGCCCGCTGTTCGGGACGCCCGTCCTGGGGCGAACAATCGCGACTCTGGACGCGAACCGGGATGGCCGGATGGACTTTGTGCTGTCGTCGATCGCCGCGCCGGCGGCCCTGGCCTTGAATGAAACCGAGGGGGGCGGCCGCTGGCTGGGAGTCCGGCTCCGGGCCCGGACGACGGCGCGGGACGCCATCGGCGCAACGGTCGAAGTTCGAATGGGCGATGACGTCCGCTGGCAACGGTTGATCGCCGGCGACGGCTATCAGGCGACGAACGAGCGCCGACTGCACTTCGGACTCGGGGACATCGAACGGGCGGATCGGATCGTCATCCGCTGGCCGTCGGGGGCGACTTCCGAGATCGCGGATCTGGACGCGGATTGCCTGGTGGAGGTCGTCGAAGGTCAGCCGGAGCTGACCGTCTGGCGGGACGGGTCGCCCCGATCCGGCCGCTGCGCGGTCGCGCCTGCCGGGTGAAACGGCGATTGGAGCTGGCGGCGACTGACGCTCCACCGGCGTTCCGCTGTTCGCGCCCGCCGGCTGCTGCGCTATGATCCCGCGCGAATTGGCGGAGGCAACGGCTTCCGTCGGCGTATCGGGGCCGCCACGGACGGCGGAGGACGATGGCGACTCCCTGGGATCATCCGAACCCGCGCGGGCTGGCGGTCGTCCAGGCTTTGATGCGGGTCATTGTGGCCATCCAGTGCTGGGGCGCCGCGGCGCAGGGCCTGGGGGGACAGTCGCCTTCGGATGTGGCCCGCTGGCTGTTTCTCGAGTCGAGTTTCAGGGCTGCCGAGATTCTGCGGTTTGACCGGTTCGTGGCGCTGGGGCTGCTGGCCGCGGGTCTGGTGTCGCTGGTGCGGCCGATGTGGCTGGCGCTGTTCGCCGCGGCGGGCTGGTTCGCGGCGGAGGCGGCGGCATCACTGACGCGCGGCGGCGAGCCGGGCGCGGCGTTTGTGGCGCTGGAACATGCGGTGTGGATCGCTGCGCCGATCAGCCTGGCGATGCTCGACTGGTGGCCGCCGAAGCTCAAATTCACCTTGGGGCGGTTCGTGTTCGCGCTGGGGTTGCTGCGTTGGACGGCCGCAACGTCGCTGGCGGCGCAGGGGGCCAAGCAGTTGTGGTCGCTGGGCGAGCGGACGCGGCTGGAGGAACTCGTTTCGCGGAGCCTGACGGCGGCGCATGCGGCGGACGGGACGCCCGAGCAGATCCCCCTGGCGATGGGGGCGCTCGCGGGCGCGGACATCGCCATCGCCCTCCTGCTGGCGGCGACACGATCCCGCAGCGTGGCCTGTCTGGCAGGGGCGTGGTGCCTGGCGCGAATAGCGATGTGGACGTTGGCCTTCGGGCCGGAGGGCTACCCGGAGACTCTGGTCCGGGCGGCGCTGCCCGGCGCGCCGCTGGTGCTGGCGGCGTTCGCGTTCATTGGGACGCGCGTGGCCCCTCCGGAAATCCTGCCGCAGCCCGCGCCTCCCAAGTGAACGGCAGGCGTCACTCGCGCGTCACGGCTTCATCGAGGTTCAGCAGCAGATTCGCGACCAGCGTGTAGGCCGCGTGCTCCGCGACATCGATTGCCGCATCCCGCGGCTTCTCGCCAATCCCCAGCAGCTTGCCGGCCGCTTCCGGATCGCTGCGATACTTTTCGAGCGCGCGGTCCAGCGTCGCCTGCAGAACGGCCCGCTCCGCCTCGCAGGGGCGCCGCGCGGTGATCAGCCGGAATCCAAGTTCCAGCCGCTCCCCAGCCCGCCCGCCCCCTTCGCGGATCATCCGTTCGGCCAGGAACCGCGAGGCCTCGACGTACTGCTCGTCGTTCATCAGCGCCAGGGCCTGCAGCGGCGTGTTCGTCCGCGGACGCTGCGCCGTGCAGTTTTCGCGGGACGGCGCATCGAACGTCGTCAGCGCCGCCGGCGGGGAGGTCCGCTTCCAGAAGGTGTACATCGACCGGCGATACAGGCCCTCGCCGGTGTCGCGCTGATAAGCGTTCGTGTTGCTGCTGGTGAACGCGACCGCCTCCCACAGCCCGTCCGGCTGATAGGGTTTGACGCTCTTGCCGCCCAGGCGGTGCTGCAGCAGCCCGCTGACGGCCAGCGCTGAATCGCGGACGACCTCCGCATCGACCCGGAAGCGCGGGCCGCGCGAGAGCAGCCGATTCTCGGGATCGCGCTCCAGCTTTTCGGGCGTCACGACGGACGACTGCCGGTACGTCTGCGACAGGACGACCTGCTTCAGGAACCGCTTAACGTCCCAGCCGTGCTCCTGGATGTCGACGGCCAGCCAGTCCAGCAGCTCCGGATGGCTGGGCCAATCCCCCTGCGAACCGAAGTCCTCGGGCGTCTTGACGAGCCCCCGGCCGAACAACTGCTGCCAGAACCGGTTCACGGTGACGCGGGACGTCAACGGCTGTGAGGGATGCACCAGCCACTGCGCGAGTCCGAGGCGATCCTGGGGCGCGCCTTCGGGCAACGGCGGCAACACCTGCGGCACGCTGCGGTCGACCTTGTCAGTGGGCTGATCGTACTCGCCGCGCATCAGAATGAAGGTGTCTCGCGGCTGGGGCAGCTCGGCCATGATGAGCGTCACCGGAATCGCCGCCTCGGCGTCGGTTCGCTCCTTGCGGGCCGCTTCGAGCGAAGCCTGCAGCGGGGCGAACACAGGGCGCGTGCTCGCGCACACGTGCTCGACGAAGTAATCTCGCACCTGCTTCCGCTGCTCGTCGGTGCGCTGGGACTCGTCAATGCGGATGGCGTCTCGCACGGGCTGCGGGACGGGAGAGGTCTCCAGGGACTTCTCGTAAGACTCCCAGGCGATTTGCGATTCGAACGCCGTCGACTTCCGGGTGACGACGCCCGCCTGGTCCCAGTAGCAGAGGCCGTCGTACTGCGTGAAGGCCCAGCCGTTGAGCGCCGCGCCCGGCTTGAGTCCCACATGGGCCGCTTCCACCTCGAGCCGGACCCATTCGCCGGCGGTCGGCAGCGGACCAAGATGTCGATGCCCGTCCGTATCCCCCGCGCCGAACGGAATCGCATCTTCGCCCCAGAACGCCCGATGCTCCCACGTACCGTCATTGAACTGCAGCATCACCGTCTTCGGGGGATTCTGAGGATCGACATAGACGTAGGCGAACAGCCGGTCCCCTTCATTGATGACCAGCGGCGACGACGCGCCCGTGAAGAAGTGCTGCGTCACTCCCGACCCTTCGCGGCGAGTCGACTTCTCGCCGGAGTGCACGGGGTGATCGGGTCTGGAGACGAACTCCCAGGGGGTGTTGCCCTCGAGCTTCGCCCCGGCGGGCGCTTCGTCTTCGATCCACACGACCTCCTGCGGCTCGTTCTCGACGGCCGCGGACTGTTCCGGTTCGTGATACTCCGTTGCGGCGACGGTCTGCGCGATTTGCGCCTGCAGCTCCGCGATCCGGGCGTCGAGCCCGGCCAGCCGTCGCTGCTCGTCGCTGGTGGGGACCTTCATGATCGGGGGCGTGTCGATGCGGTTGCCGTCCATCGCAGGGTCGGCCGTGCTGCCGTAGAAGGCCAGCAGGCTGTAGAAATCGGCCTGCCGGATCGGGTCGTATTTGTGGTCGTGGCAGACGGCGCAGCCCAGCGTCAGTCCCAGGAACACCGTGCCGATCGTCTCGGTGCGGTCGATGGCGTAGCGAATCCGCCACTCCTCATCGATGGCACCCCCCTCGCTGGTGGTGACGTTGCAGCGGTTGAAGCCTGTGGCGATCCGCTGATCAAGAGTCGGCTCGGGGAGCAGATCGCCGGCGACCTGTTCGATGGTGAAGTCGTCAAACGGCAGATTCCGATTCCAGGCGTCAATGACCCAGTCGCGGTACTTCCACATCGACCGCTCGTTGTCGAGGTGCAGGCCGTGCGTGTCGCCATAGCGCGCGAGGTCCAGCCAGTGGCGAGCCATGTGTTCGCCGTATCGCGGCGACGCCAGCAACCGGTCGACCGCTTGTTCGTAGGCCATCGGGCTGGGATCCGACACGAACGCCTCGACTTCTTCGAGGGTCGGCGGCAGGCCAGTCAGGTCGAGCGTCAGACGACGGATCAGCGTTTCGCGATCGGCCTGCGGATTCGGCGTCAGGCCTGCCTGTTCGAGCCGCGCCAGGACGAACCGGTCGATCGGATTGGCCGGCCAGTCCTCGTCCGCGACATGCGGCAGCTCCGGCTTGACGGGCGTCACGAACGACCAATGCGCTTCATAGGGCGCGCCCTCGGCAATCCACTGCCGCAGCGTCTCAATCTGCGCGGGCGTGATCGTCTTTCCGGATCCCGGAGGCGGCATGACCAGATCCGGATCGTCGGTCGTCAGCCGCTTCAGCAGTTCGCTCTCATCGGGTCGTCCCGGCGCGACGGCCGCCAGTCCGGAATCGAGGAGCGCCGCCGCGCCGTCGGCCGTGTCGAGCCGCAGCCCGGCCTGCCGCTGCTTCTCGTCGAACCCGTGACACTTGAAGCAGGATTCCGACAGGATCGGCCGCACGTCGCGATTGAACGACAGCGGCGTCGCGGCCGAGGCGGTCGCGCCTCCCGAGGCCCAGCAGGCGACGGCTGGAAACAGGCAGGCCGCAAGTCGCAGAATTCGACGAGGCATGGCGAGGTCAGCGAGGCAGGACGTCAGGCCGCGGACGGGCGTCGGCGGCGGGAGGATCGGTCGGCGACGGCAGGCGATTCCGCCCCCGCCGCACATCCCGATATTCTAAACGTCGCGTTGCACCAGAGAACAGCAGCGGCTTGCCTCGACCCCGGGCGCGATCGGGGAAAGCGAGCGCCGCGCGCTCTCGAATTTGATTTCATCCCGCGAACCCTTCCAAGCATCGCTGCGGAATTCCCTGACCCATGTCCGACCTGCAGATTTTCGGTTGTCCGCTCGATTCGACGTCCGTGGCCGCTCTTGAGAGCCGATTCGCCGCGGACGGCATCGACGCCCTCGTTGTGCCGGCGGCCGATCCCACGGGAACCGGACTATGGGGTCTGTTGCCCCCCTGGCTGGCCGCTCTGGCCCTGCCCCCCGAGCAGACGGCCGCCATCGTCCTGCGACGTGCGGAGCCGGTCCCGCCGTCGGACGTGGGGCGGACGGCGTATGACCTGGCGTGCGCGGGACGCCTGGCCGTCGCAACGGATCTGCAGGCCGGGGAGCGCACGCTGCTGCTCCCTGCGCTGACGCCCCGCGAGGCGCCAGCCCTTCCGGCGTGGCAACGCCGGGCGATCGATGACATCGGGACCCGGTGCGCCGCTGGCCATGACGACGATGTCGCCGCGCTGCAGGCCGGACTGCTGCAGATCGCAGATCGGCTGGAGGACAGCCATTCCCGGTCACAAGGCGTCGAAGGTCTCGGCGCGCGGCGGGCGGGGGACTACTGGCACGCCGTTCATCATCGCCGCGAACCGGATTACGGGAACGCCAGGTACTGGTTTCGCCGTGTCGGACCGCATCCCGTATTGCGCGAGCTGGCCGCGGACGCCGAGTCGCTGGCGGCGTCTATGCCCGTCCCCCGGGAGGCGCTCAGCGAGCTGGTCTCGGCAGGGCAGCTCGATCCGTTGGCGTTCGTCGACCTGGCGGAGCACTGCCCGCGGACTCGCGATGCGTCGCTGACCGCCTTCGCCGAAGCGCTGCAGTTTCGGGAGATGCTGCGGCTGCTGGCGGCGACGGCCCGTGATGCGGAGGCGCTCCAGGGCTGATGTTCGCTGGAGCGGTCCCGGGGGCCGGGGCGCCGTCAGATCCAGTCCGCGTCGGCGGCCAGTTGCTGCTGCATGGCGCGCCGCTTCTGGCGGAGCCGTGTGAACAACTGCGAGTATCGGAGTCCGGACTGCTGGCTGTCGTCGGACCCGCCGGTCGCCCCAGCATCCGCCCCGACGGACGGCGCGGGAGTCGGCGACGCCCATTCCGAGGCCGCCCCGACCTCATGCGTCCGAGCCGACTCGGGCGGAGTCGCCGCCGGGGGCGCGTCGATCGCGGCCGGCGCGTCGTCCGGATAGACGACGTCGAACTCGCTCAGGGAGAAGTCGATGCCGGAGTCCGTTGCGCAATCGAGTCCCCGATCAGCGACCGCCCGACGCAACTGGGCCTGCAGTTCGCGGACGGTTTCCAGCAGGGACAGCGCCTCGTCGTCCAACTCGCCGACCGTGTCCTGGGGCTCCGTTGTCGGGGTGCGTTCAGGAACATCCGCATGGCCGGACGCGTGCGCCGGTTCGGGCGGCGTGAACTGCGACAGGAACTTCAGAAGATCGGGCGGCTGTGGAATCACAGCGCCGTGCTGGCTTTCCCAGTCGCGATCAATGCGTGCGTAGCGGTCATCAATGGTTCCATCTGCGGCGACGTCGGGCAGGTCGTCGTCCGGGACGAACTCGATCGGCGCCGGAGCGGGGGAGGCGGCATCGGCGCGAATCACGTTTGCCGCCGGCCAGGGATCGATGGACTGAAACAGCAACTCCTCGCCCCGGACTTCCCGCTGCGGTCCCATTTCAAACACTCCCACTCCTTCCGCCGATTGTCCGGCCAGCCAGTCGGGTTCCTGCGTCGCCGCGCCGCCGGTGAAGGCCGCGTCGATGACCGCGTCAGCGTCGGCGACTTCCAGTTCTTCACAT
Source organism: Planctomyces sp. (assembly GCA_019636235.1). Taxonomy (GTDB): domain Bacteria; phylum Planctomycetota; class Planctomycetia; order Planctomycetales; family Planctomycetaceae; genus Caulifigura. Next base: position 106,574 of record JAHBXW010000005.1, on the reverse strand, counting down.
TCCTCAGCGACGCCATCCAGCAGTCCGACGTCATTCCAGTGCAGCGGCAGCGACCGCAGGTCTTCCAGCGCGTTTCGCGCCATCGCCAGCGTGATGGTCCGTTCGCCCGCTGCGAACGCCGAGAACAGGCAATGCTCGCTGAGCTGGTTGACGCAGCGCGGCTGGCCGTCGCTGGCGCTGATAATGAAATCCTTCGCGGCCGCATCAAACAGGTCGGATGCCGCCCCGGCCCGTCGCAGCCGCGTCTCCAGGTAGTCGAACGAATCGTCCCGCGTGAGCGGTTCGATGACGGCGTGCACGCCAATCCGCTGATTCAGCGATGCGAGTTCCCGATCGGCCAGCCGTTCCTCGAATTCGAGCTGTCCGGCGAACAGCAGCCGCAGCGGCGCGGGAATTCCGGCGGCCGGTTCGGCGAGCGTCCGAAGTTCGTCCAGAAGCTCATTCGAGACGAGGTGAGCTTCATCGATGATGACGCACAGCGCGCGGCCATCCCTGCCCGCCGTACGAATCGCGTTCAGGACGGCCAGGCGGGCCTCCTCTTCCGTCAGGCCCAGGTAATCGACGCCCAGTTCGAACAGCATGGCCTGCAGCATGGCCTTGCGGTTGGGGAACTGCGCCGTGCACAGGCAGATGACGGTCAGCGAATCGCCCAGGCGGCGCTGCAGGTCCTGGCAAAGCAGCGATTTTCCGAGACCGGCCGCGGCGGTCAGAACGGCGATGCCGGCGCCGTCGCGAAGGCAGCGTTCGAGAGACTCGCGGGCCGCGACGTAGTCGCGATGCTCGACGAGATCGTCCAGCGTCGGGGCCGGACCGAACGGCCGCCGGGTGAGTCCGAAGTGCTGCTCGTACACGTGCCAAAGCCTCCGCCGCAGGATCCGTCGTCGCGCCCTAAGAAGATCGAGCGTTCCGTGCGCACGGCTGAAAGCGATTCTGTCGGCGCGCTTCGACTGGGCCGTGCTCGCAGGAGCCGCACGAACTGGCGGGCGCAGAGAACTGGCAACGACGCTGCGGGCTGCGCAAACTCTACCGGCCGCCGGCCGGAGATCCCTCCCGATTCGAAGGAAACGCCCGATCCGGACTGCGGAGATCCGCGGAATTGCGAGCGTGGCTAGGGAGCGCCGGCCGCGCTTCCTCCGAAAGCCAGCATCCGGCTGCGGGGCGAACCGTCCGTCTCGAACTCTGGCTCGCCGGCCGCCGCGAAGTCCAGCGGACAGTCGAGCTGAATCGGAATTCGGACGGTGAACGTGCTGCCCTTCCCGAATTCACTTTCCAGCGAGACCTCGCCGCCCAGCAGCCGGGTCAGCTCCTTGACGATCGACAGGCCCAGGCCGGTTCCTTCGTACTCACGGGTCAGGGCGTCCTGCTGGCCGGGCAGCGCCCGCCCCTGCCGGAACTTCTCGAAGATCATGGCCTGATCTTCCAGGGGGATGCCGACTCCCGTATCGGCCACGACGAGGTCCAGCGTGTTGTCCGGCCCCGGAACGATGCTGACCTGCACCCGGCCCCCTTCCGGTGTGAATTTGACCGCGTTCGACAGCAGGTTGTACAGCACCTGCTGCAGCTTGCCCGAGTCCTGCCGCAGCGTGGGAATTGCCGGATCGACCCGCCACTGCAGGGCGATGTTCTTGCGCTCGGCGAGGGGCAGCATCGCGGCCGTCGCCCGTTCGACGAGGTCGCTGATCGAAAAGTCGACAATGTGCCGCTCCATCTTGCCGGCCTCGATCTTGGCGAGATCGAGGATGTCGTTGATCAGCGACAGCAGGTTGCGGCCGGACGTCTGAATGTTCGTCAGATACTTCTTCTGGCGGTCGGTGATGTTGTCCGAATCGGCGAGGACGTCGCTGAAGCCCAGGATGCTGTTCAGCGGGGTGCGGAGCTCGTGGCTCATCGTGGCCAGGAACTCGTTCTTAAGCTTGTTCATCTGGTGCAGGCTGAGGTTGGCCCGCGCCAGCTCATCGACCTTAGCGTCGAGGTTGATGTTCACATGCCGCAGCTCTTCCTGGGCGTTGACCAGGTGCCGCAGCATGCGGTTGAAGGCGTGGCTGAGCTCCTCGAATTCGTCGCCGGTGCGGATATCGGCCCGTTTGTCGAGGTCGCCGTGCGCGACCGAGTCGCTGACCTCTTTGAGGTGCTGGACCGGCTTGACGATCACGTACCGGACGATGGCGTAAGAGGCGAGCATGGCCAGGAAGGCGTCGACGATCGCCATGGCGATCAGGACGGCATGGTTGCGGGCGATGTCGCGGGTGGTTTTCTGCAGGGAGAAGCTGATCTTCGCGACGCCCATCAAGTCCCCTTCCTGCAGGCCGGCGACGCGGTGCTGATGGCAGTCATAGCAGGTCCGCCCGGCGATGAGTTCCTTGGTCGGTCCGGCGTAGATCGGTTCGAAGTAGTGGTAGCTGTCGGTTTTGGGGTCTTCGTAGACGTAATGGTCCTCGGTGGGCCGTTCGGGGGCGCGGGGGGCGAAGCGGTCGATGACGTCGAACTCGAACGTTTCGCTGGGTCGTTCCTCGCTGCTGAGGAGCTGCCAGTTCTTGTAGATGAAGTCCCAGCCCTTGGCGCGGAATTCCTCGGCGACGAACGGGCGGCTGAGATCCCGCGAGCGGTCGGCGCCGGAGCGGGCCGCGTCGGGCGGGGCTTCCGGATCGATGGCGGCGTGGATCGAGAGCAGGTTCTGGGTGATCAGCAGCCGGGCCCGCTGGCGGTACTGGTCCCGGACGATCTGCAGGTTGAGCTGCGCGTAGACGTAGAAGCTGCCCGTGATCAGCAGGAGCAGCGCCCCGCCGAAGAGGAAGCGGCACTTTCGTTCGAGGCTGGTTTCCCCGAGCAGTCGCTTGATGGTGCGGTAGGACATTCCGCGGGGATTCTACGCGGCGGGCCGATCCGGGGAGAAGATGAACCGAAACGCGCCAACGCGGGGGGGTCGGGCTTCGTAGTTGCGATGGCTGTGGTCGGTTCCGTCCCGCGGATTGTCAGGCGATTGCCCTGCGCGGGGATTCCGATCAAGATTCCCCGATTCATCGCGTCCGGACAGTTCGACGAAAGGTTGCCGCCCGTGCCCGCAGTCGTCTCCCGCGATCTGCTGCTGCTCGCCGACGAGCTGGAAGCGCTGATGCGGGCGGGGGTTCCATTGGGCGGCGGGCTGCGGTCGGCGTCGCGGAACTGGCGGGGCGGGCTGCGGGCCGCGGCGGAGCGGCTGGGCGCCCGGCTGGATTCCGGCGTGCCGCTCGAGGAGGCGCTGCAGGATCAGGAGGACATTCCGCCGCTGTTCGCGGCGATCGTGACGGCCGGGCTGAAGTCCGATCGGACGGCCGAGGTGCTGGCGGACTTCTCGGATTCGACGCGCAGGCTGCTGTCGCTGCGCGAGACGCTGTTGCGGTCGCTGATGTACCCCGCGATTCTGCTGATGCTGTGCTTCGGACTGTTCATCGGCCTGTTGCTGGTGCTGCTGCCGGCGCTGGCGGGGACGTTCGAGTCGTTCCGGCTGACGGCTCCGGCCTGGCTGGGTCCGGCGGAGGCGCTCGCGGCGACGATTCACCTGTGGGGCTGGACCCTGCCGCTCGCGGCGGCGGTGGTCGGAGCGTGGCTGGTCGCGGATCCGACGCGGCTGCTGAATCTGCCGGGAATCGCCGGGATCCAGCGGCAACTGCAGTTGGCGAACGCCAGCGAGCTGCTGGCGGTGCTGATCGACAGCCGGACGCCGCTGCCCCTGTCGCTGCGATTGACGGCTTCGTGTCTGACGAGCCCTGCGCTGCGCGCCGCGCTGAATCGGGTCGAGGAGCACCTGTCGCGGGGAGGCGATGCGGCCGCGGCGCTGGCCCGAGAGGCCACGATTCCCCCGGTCTGGCGATCGCTGTTCGTCGCCAGCGGCCGCGACAGTCAGCGGCTGTCGGAAGGCCTGCGGAGCGCCGCCGAGCTGTATCGCCGGCGGGCCGCGACGCGAGCCGCGTTTGCCGGACGACTCGTGCCGACGGTTCTGGTCAGCGTGGTCGGCGGCGGAACGGCGTTCCTGTATGCGTCGTCGGTGTTCGTGCCGATGGCCGATCTCTGGCGTCAGCTGGGGAGCCCGCAGCCGTGACGCCCGCCGCTCCCGTGCCGGTCCGCAACGATCCGAATCTGTCCATGACGCTGGCGCTGCTGGCCGAGGAGACGCTGGATTTCCGGCTGTCGCGCACTCTGCGTTCAATGAGCGCGGACCTTGATCGCGGCAGCGACTGGAGCGAAGTGCTGAGGACGCATCAGCGGCGCCTGCCTCCCGTGCTGGCGGGCGCGTTTGAGATCGCGCAGGCCAGCGGGCGGCTGCCGAACGTGCTGGGCGAGTACATCGAGGTTATGCGGCGGAACCGGCAGGCGCGGCGGCGGATGATGCTGAGCCTGATGTACCCGTTCATCGTGCTGCTGCTGACGGTGGCGCTGCTGGGCGGGATGCTGCTGTTTCTGGTGCCGGGCTTCGCGTCGATGTTCAACGATTTCGGGATGGAACTGCCGGCGATGACGGTGGGCCTGATCGGGCTGAGCCTGTTCCTGACGGAGCACGTGCCGCTGGTGGCGGCGGGGATGGCCATCGCGGCGGGGCTGATGCTGGCGCTGATCCTGCTGCCGCGACTGCCGCTGGGGGGGGCCCTGGGGCGGATGCTGCAGAGCGTGCCGGTGCTGGGAACGGCGTCGTGGATGGCGGCGGCGGCGGAGTTCTTTTCGCTGCTGGCGATACTGGTCGACGCGCAGAAGCCCTTGCCGGAGGCGCTGCGTCTGACGGGCAAGTCGCTGACGGATTCGAACCTGCGCGACGGGGTGGGCGACCTGTCGAGGCTGGTGGAGCATGGCGAGCCGGCCGCGGAAGCCGCTGCGCTGCTGCCGAACTTCCGGCCTGCTGTGGTTCAGGTGTTGCGGCATTCGCAGCGGCCGACGGCGTTCGCAAGGATTCTGCGGACGCAGGCGGAGCTGTTTTCGCTGCAGGCGGAGGCGATGGCTCGCCTGGCGATCGTGTGGATCGAGCCCGTGATGCTGGCGCTGATCGGCCTGGTTGTGGGATTCATTGTGCTGTCGCTGTTCCTGCCGCTGGTGAAACTGCTGAACGAACTGGCCTGACGACATGGTGTTGCTGCTGCTGCTGCTGTCGATCCCGCTCCTGAGCCTGCTGGTTCTGGTGGTGGATCGTCATGCGCAGCGGCATGCGGCGCCGGATGAGCAGGAGATGTGGCGGCTGGTGCGACGGGGGTTGGGGGCCGGGCTGGCTGGCGCGGGGCTGGCCGCCCTGGGGCTGTTGATCGCCCAGCGCCCCGAGCTGGAGCTGCTGCGGATCGAGGATCTGCTGATCTCGATTGTGGTGGGGCTGTATTCCTCGCTGGCGGTCGTGGGGGGAATTCTGGGGGAGTGGTGCGCCCGGAAGCCAGAGCCGACGACGGTCGTCGAGCGTGCGCGGCACGATCGGAACCAGGCGATCTTTCAATTGGCCTGCTGGTGCCTGATGCTGCTGCCGCTGGCGGGATTCGTTCCGCCGCTGGTGATCGTGGCTCCGGCGTGCTTGACGACAATGGTGCTGATCCTGAGCGCGATGCGGGCGGGGCAGCGATCGAACCTGCTGCATCGGATGGCCATCGCGATGGAGTCGTCGTTGCCGCTGGCCGACGAAATCGACGCGGCGGCGTATGGCCTGCCATCGGCGAAAGCCGTGCCGCTCCTGTCCCTGGCCGATCGCCTGCGCAGCGGCCGGACGCTGTCGGACGCGCTGTCGGTCGGGACGCCTCTCGTGCCCCGGTCGACGATCCTCGCGATCCGCGCCGCCGAGGGCACCGATCAGCTTCCCGTCGTCCTCAGGCAGGCGGCGGACGCGTCGATTCAGACGTTGACGGAGGTCGGCGGGCCCCGGGACCTGCTGCCGCTGCAGAGCTACCTGATCAGCGTCCTGTTCATCCTGCTGGGCGTGATCTCGTTCCTGATGTACTGGATCATTCCGAAGTTCAAGAACATCTTCAACGACTTCGGCGTCGAGCTGCCCGGCTCGACGATGCTGCTCATCCACCTCTCAGACGGCATGGGGGCGATGTGGTATCTGTCGCTGCCGATGATCCTGATTCCGATGGCGCTGCTGTTCCTGCCGTTCCTCGTGGCGACGATCGGCTGGGAGAACCTGAACGCTCCGCTGCTGATGCGCTGGTTCCCCCGCCGGGATGCGCCGGAGCTGTTGCGAACGCTCTCTGTCGGCGTGGCGGCGGAGCAGCCGCTGCCGCTGGTCCTGTCGGAACTCGCGGCGCATCATCATCGCCAGGATCTCCAGCGCCGGCTGCACCGGATCGTGGATTCCGTCGAGCAGGGAGAGTCCCCCTGGGCGGCGCTGCGGCGCGAGCGCATTGTGAGGGCCGATGAACAGGCGGCGCTCGAAGCGTCCGCGGCCGCCGGACACCTGCCCTGGGCGCTGCGCTCGCTGGGAGACGTCATCGAGTCGCAGCAGAAGCTGCGGACGGGATGGTGGCTGGAGTGGACGCGGCCCGTGCTGTTGATCGCATTCGCTTCGGTGGTCGGGTTCTGCTGCATTGCGTTGTTCCTGCCGCTGGTGCGGCTGCTGAATGATCTGACGTCGGAGGTCACATGACGCCTGGCCAGCCGAACCATCGGCGGGGGATCCGCCGCGGCCGTGGGCGACGGGCGTTCACGCTGCTGGAGTCGATCGTTGCCGCATCGCTGCTGGGTCTGCTGATGGCGTGCGTCGGGTCGTTCGTTGTCCGGGTGCGGGCGACGGAAACGGCCGCGGAGGAGCGACGGCGGGCGCTGGCCGAAGTCGAAAATCGGCTGGAGGAGGCACTGGCATCGGCGCTTCGCGGAGAACCGCCAGCGGCTGCGGAGGGGGACGCGGATCCCGGACTGACGCTGCGGGACGCCCGCCTGACGTCCGCGTCGGGAGAGGCCGACGACTTGGGCCTCCGGTCCTGGACGGTCACCCTGACCTGGCGGAATCCGCAGGGCGAACTGGTTCGGCCGGTGAGCCTGACCGGGTGGATTCCCGCGCAGTCCCCCGCCGATGCGACCGTCGAGCCGCAGTCATCGCCGGACGACGCGCCTGCCGCTCTCGAAACGGAGGCGATCCCATGAGGCGTCCCTCCACGTTTCGATCGCGAAGCGGCGAAGGCGACCGGACTCGTCGCCGGGGCTGGCAGCTCGTCGAGCTGATGACCGTCGTCGCGCTGGTGGCGATGATCCTGTTCATGACGGCCAGCGTGCTGTTCCGGATGATGGCGATCGAGTCGACCGCCGGCCGCGCGCTGCAGGATCAGGCGACGCTGACGAGGCTGGCGACACAGTTCCGGCGGGACGCGCATCAGGCGATTGGCGTTCGCGCGTCCGATGACGACCCCCGGTTGACGTTCGTCCTGCCGCAGGTCGGAGAGATTCATTATCGCCGCGAGGGAGACGCGACGCTTGTGCGCGAACTGCGGACGTCCGGCCAGCGGATCGCAATGGACGCCTGGACGGTTCCCGGCGTCCGCTGGTCGTTTGAGACGTCCACGCCCGGCCTCGTCCGGCTGGCACGCGTCCCGGCGCTGTCGCCGGAGGACAGCGTCAGCCAGGGGCACAGCCCGGCGTCGCGTCGCGCCGAACGGATCGATGCGGCGGTCGGCCTGTTGAGCGATGCGGTCGCGGTCGCACCAATCAGCCAGGCGGAGGAGCGGCCATGAAGCGCGGCGACTCGCATCGGCTCCTGAGGCCGCACGCGTCCCCCGCCGGGACCGGTCGGTCCGCGTTCGTCGCCCGGCGAGGCATCGCGCTCGTGCCCGTCATTGTCGCCCTCACGATCTTCACCGCGCTGTGCTTCAGCCTGACGTCGATCGCCATCCAGCGAGAGTGGCGGCTGCAACGGGACGCTGCGGCGGCGCAGCGCGAACGGCTGGTGGACGCGGCGCTGTTGCGGGCCCGCGAGCGGCTGCGCCGCGACCCTGAATGGACGGGGGAGACCTGGCGCGCCGAGCTGCCGGGACAGGGCGTCGCATCGTCCGCCCTGGTGGTGACGACGACCCGCGCTCCCGGCGGACGGGAGTTGAAAATCGTCGTCGCGACCCTGGACGGGGCGCCCGTTCGGTTTCGTATGGAACATTCCGTGACCTTGCCCGACGCGCCTGCCGCGTCCCAGTCGGAAGCGCTGCCGTGACGATCCAGACACTCTCCCCGCGCCGCCGGCGCGGCTTCACGCTCATCGAACTGCTCGTCGTCATCGCGATCATCGCCGTGCTGATCGCGCTGCTGCTGCCGGCGGTGCAGCAGGCGCGCGAGACGGCCCGACGGATGCAGTGCCGGAACAACCTGATGCAGTTGACGATGGCGGTGCACAATTACCATGCGGCGCATGGCGTGCTGCCCGCGGGGACAGTCGACCATCAGGGGCCGATTCGCAACGACCTGGAAACTGGCTATCGGATCAGTTGGATCGCCCGCAGTCTGCCCTACTTCGATGAAGGCGTCGTGTACCGGCGGATCGATTTCGCGAAGTCCGCGTTCGAGGAGCCGAACCGATCGCTGGGCCAGCACAGCCTGCGGACGCTGTATTGTCCGTCGCGGGGGACGCCGGGCTTCGCCTACGGGGCCTGCCACCACGACGTCGAGGCGCCGATCGACGACGACAACCACGGCGTGTTCTTCCTGAACAGCTGGCTGGAGCTGTCGGACATTCGTGATGGATTGGCGAACACGTTGTTTCTCGGAGAAGTCCCGTCCGGCCCGACCTGGATCGATGGATCGAACCGGACGCTGCGGAACACGGGAGCGACGGTCGTCTTTGAATCCACATACGCCCCCTATGCGGCGGCGCTGCAGTCGCCGTCCGGGGGGGCGGACGGCGAGGGCGCGGATGTCGATCCGGCGCAGGCGGGACTTGTGTGCGGCGGATTCGCCAGCAGCCATTCGCTGGGCAGCCATTTCGCCATGGGGGACGGCTCGGTGCGTTTCGTCTCCACGAACATCGACGGGGATCTGTTTCGGAAGTTGGGGCATCGCGACGACGGCGAGCTGGTCGGGGATTTCTGATGGCGGCTCGGACCGCGCGGCGGCAGGGCAGACGTTTCGGCATTTGGGTTCAGAGGCGCTTCCGCAAATGCGATGGCTCACGGCAACGCTGGCGCTGGTTGGCACGATGGGACTGGCGGCCCGTCCGGCCGTCGGCCAGTCGGAGGTCGACGTTCAGGAGACGCAGTGGGGCTTTGACGGGACGGCCGTCCCGGGCACGTTCGTGCCGCTGTCGGTGCTGCTCCGCAACAACAGCGCGTCGATCGCGACCGGGGAGCTGCGGCTGGTGCGGATCCTGGGGTTCTCCAAGCCGATCGATGTGCCGCTGGCGGTGGAGTACGAGATTCCGCCGCACGAGGCGCGGTGGTTTCAGCTGATGCCGCTGTTGGGGCGGGGGCAGGACATCTGGGAGCTGCGGTGGGGCGATTCGCCGACGGAGAAAGCGGAAGCGCCGGCGCCGCGGGTGGCGAACCCGGCGGTGGTGCTGTTGCTGAACTCGGGAGGGCTGCCGCGTCGGGTCGGGACGATCAAGCGGTTTCCGACGAATCTGTTTCCGCCATCGGTGACAGGGACGGACGCGCTGGCCGCGGTCGCGCTCGATGAGGTTCCGGACCTGCAGGGAGCGCGGCTGCAGGCCTTTCAGGAATGGCTGCGCCGCGGCGGGCGCGTGTTCCTGCTGCAGGACGACGCCGGCCGGCACCCGCAGTTCCCCGACAGTCTGGCGCTGCTCAACACGCCGCAGACGGATTTCCGCGTCGGCCTGGGGCGGGTGCAGCGTCTGGCGATGACGGCTCGCGAGATCAATCCCGAGACGCTCCGCACCACGATGCTGGGCCTGCCCCCGCAGTCGGAGTCGAAGCGCAACGCCCCGGCGAAGTCCCCGTTCGAGAGCACCGAGGGCGTGCAATGGGACCCGCACCAGCCGGTGCTGTCCGATCTGGAACGGGCCTCGCGGTTCCATCGCCGCTGGTGGCTGATTTACCCGCTGGCGATGATGTATGTCGCCTGGATCTTTCCGGGCAGCTATCTCGTGGGCCGGAACGCGAAGCGCACCGCCTGGTTCTACGCGATGTTCCTGGCCGGCGCGGGTCTGTTCTCGCTGGCCTTCATGAAGCTGGCGCGGGTCGGCGCGGGAGAACAGAACCGGATGCTCTCGGCGAGCGTCGCCCGGCTGATCGGCGAATCGACGTTCGACGTGACCCAGTGGACGGCGCTGGCGGAGATCCCCGGCGCCTGGCGGCCGCTGACGCATGACGCCTCCGGGCGCTGCTATGGCGCCGGAGCCGAGTATGAAACCGTGCCGGGAGTGGCACGCACGGGGGGCGACGCCCGCCTGGAACTCGATCTGCCCCCGGGAAGCACGCGGGGTTTCGTCAGCCGGTTCCGCGCGGAGGGGCCGCCCATCGCGCTGCAGCTCGACGCCTTCGAATTGACGGACGGGCGGCTGTCGGGACTGTCCCTGACCGGCCAGTTGCCGCCGGGCATCACGATGGGGCACGTCGCGCAGGGGCCGCGGCTGTATCCGCTGGACGTCGTCGGCGACCGGCGGCTGGTCGCCGGGACGCATCGTCCGTTGACGACATTGACGTTCATCACGGGGCTGGATGACGCGGCATTTCAGCGGACGCGATTCCGGGTTGCCGATGAGGATGCGACCGGGCCGCTGGACGACACGCTGCGCGGCCTGTACCGGCGGCTGGCGGGCAACGCGTTTGGGCTGTCCGGCAAGTTAGCGGCGTCGGCGTGCGAACCGCCGCCCGGCACGGTGCGCGTGCTGCTGTTCTGCATCGACGATTCGCGGTTTCAGGCCCAGTCGGACGCGTATCCGGACCGGCGGGGATGCGTGCTGTATGTCGTCGACCTGCTGGCCTCGGGTTCCTGACCGCCGTTTCGCACGTTTGTCTCACGCCTCCCGAGGAAATCCTCCAGCATGTTTCGCGGCGCCTGGACATTGCTGATGCGGTCGATGCGTCTGGACGCGCGGTCTCCGCGGGCGCATGCATTCCGGGTGATCAGCATCGGGATCGTATTCTGGCTGCTGCTGGCGGCGCATGTGCGGACGGGGGGCGTGGGGGCGCCGGGACTGCAGTTCTTTTCGTTGATCTGCATGCTGTGCGTGGGGCTGATCACGGTGGCCGGGGCGGGGCTGTTCGCGTCGGCGATCACCGAGGAGAAGGAGGCGGGGACGCTGGGGCTGCTGCTGCTGGCGGACGTGCGTCCCATGGCGGTGCTGGTCGGCAAGTCGACGACGCGACTGGTGTCGGCGCTGTTGACGTTCGCGGGCATCCTGCCGTTCTCGCTGTTGGCGCTGGCGCTGGGCGGGGTGACGGCGTACCAGGTGTGGTGCGGATGGCTGTCGCTGGCCGCGTACCTGGTGCTGGTCGCGAACCTGGCGGTGCTGTGGTCAGTGACATGCCGCACGACGGGACTGGCGGCATCGCTGACGACGCTGAGCCTGTTGAGTCTGCTGACGGCGCCGCTGGCCGCGACGCAACTGAATACGGTGTTGCTGGGGGCGAACTGGATCCCAGCGGGTGGGTGGGCGTCATCGCAGATCTCAAGCGTGGGGGAGATCGCGGATTCGTTGTCGCCGCTGACGCAGTTGTCGAAGATCTCGGAAACGGGCTTCGAGGATTCGCCCTGGAGCCGGCAGGTGCTGGGGAGCCTGGCGATCGGAGCGGCGCTGTTTTGCGTGGCGTGGATCGTGTTTCCGATGTTCTGCGAGTATCTCGCGGAGGGCGGGCCGTCGCGGTCGCTGGTGGCGCGGTTTCGGGCCGGTTCGAAACGTCGCCGGTTTCGGCTGGGGATGGGCCGCCCGCGATGGTTTCCGCTGATCTGGAAGGACTTCCAGTTCCTGACGGGGGGCCTCAGGGGGCTCGCGCTGCGGACGGCGGCCATTCCGGCGACGGGCTTTCTGCTGTATCAGTGCGACGAACTGTTCTACATCGGCTTCCAGTGGTCGTTTCTGGACATGCTGCGACTCACGATCATCCTGTTCGCGGTGATCGAGGCCGTCAGCATCGCCTCGAAGATTTTCCGGACGGAGTATCTCTACGGGACGTTGTGCACGCTGGCGCTGTTGCCGAGATCGACGCTGTCGCTGTGCTACGGCAAACTCGCGGGCTGCCTGCTGGCGTTTCTGCCGGCGGTGTTCTGGATCGTCGTGGTGGAGAGCCTGTCGCCCCGGCGGCTGTGGTCCGAAGCCGATGTCTGGTGGGCATGGAACAGTTGGATCGCGACGGTGTGCGCCGTCTGCATCCTGTGCCATCTGACGGCGGCCCTGTCGCTGACGATGAAGTGGGGGGCCTTGCCGCTGGCCATCAGCATCCTGCTGGTGGCGGGGGGCTGCGTATCGCCGTTCGTGGCGGCGGCGACCGCATTCGCGTCGGCCGCGACGGGCGAGGACAACCCGCAGGCCATTCCGGTGCTGTACCTGACGACGATGATCTGCACCAGCCTGCAGGCAGCGATCGGGATTCGGTTCCGAATGGCGGCGGCGGAGTGACGGGACCGCCGCATGGCGGCTGGATTTCGACCGAATACGTCACGCCCCCGCGAGCGCGATCCCGCGGCCCTTTCTCTTCACGGCCGGCTTCGCGATACTCCCGCGTTCTTCGCTTCGAGAGCTCCGCCCCGTCCATGTCCGCCGCGCTGGCCCTGTATTGTTCGCTGATTGTGGCCGCCTCCCTGATCGGAGGCTGGCTGCCGTCGCGCATCCGCCTGACCCACCTGCGGCTGCAGGCGGTGATCAGTTTCGTGGGGGGGTTGATGCTGGGCGTCGCCCTGTTCCAGATGCTGCCGCACGCGATCGCGGAATTCGGGGCGGAGCGAGCCCACGCGGTCGGGTTGTGCGTGATGGCCGGGCTGGCGACGATGTTCCTGTTGCTGCGGATGTTTCATTTCCACCATCACGACACGACGGGGGTGGGGGAACCTCCTGCCCATCAGCATGATCACGACCACGACTGTGATTCGCACGGCCCGCACTTCGTCGCCAGCCGGATGAGCGGGCTGGGGGTGTTCGTGGGCCTGGCGATCCACACGCTGATCGACGGGATCGCACTGGCCGCCTGCCTGGACGCGCAGGCTCAGTCCGCGGGGGGGCGGGGGACCGCTTCCGCCGCGGCCTGCCTGGGGACATTCCTGGCGATTCTGCTGCACAAGCCGCTGGACGCGGTTTCGATCACGTCGCTGATGACGCTGGGTGGTTGGTCGCCGCGGGGTCGGTTGCTGGTGAATCTGGCATTCTCGCTGATGTGTCCCCTGGGGGCGGCGATGTATCACGTGGGGGCCGGCTCGCTGCCGCTCGATCAGCGCTTGATCGCGGGGGGGACATTGGCGTTCGCCGCCGGAGTGTTCCTGTGCATTTCGCTGAGCGACCTGTTGCCGGAGATCGAGTTTCATGCGCACAACCGTCTGGGTCTGACGACGGCGCTCGTCCTGGGTGTGGCGCTGTCGTACGCGATCAGCCTGATCGAGCCGGCGCACCTGCACTGACGCCCGGGCCCGGGGCGGCTGCGTGCAAAGCGGCATTGGTTGCTGCGCCGCGGGGACAGAATTGCAATCAGCGATCGTTGATGCGTTCGCGACTCGGCGAAAGCCGCCGCAACGGAGGGGCGTTTCGCGCCGAACCAATGAGGAGCTCCGGGTTTGGGGAATTTCCCAGACCCTCCGGTCCGCGTCGGCGCGCCCGCCAACCGGCAAACTCCGCCGATTCCGACTTCTAAGCGCGGACGAAACGACCCGGCCTGACCGGCGGGAACATTGTCTGCAGGACCCGTTCGGGAGGCGTCCCTTGGACCCCTGATCCCGGATCGCCGATATCGTTGCAGATTGAATGTCTGCCGCTGACGCATGAGGTCGTCCGGCGTCCTTCCAGCACAGGGATTGTGCTCCGTTCGCTGGACCCCCGTCCGCCATGCTTCGGAGCAGTGTGAACTTGCAGCGACTGTGGCGGTTCCTGTGGCTGGTGCTGGCCTGGTCGGTCCTGACCGCGCCCCAGTCCCTGGGCGGCGAACCGCTCGTCACATTCGCCGAGCACTACGCGACCTCGCGCCCCGGGGACGATGAGCCTCAGCAGACGCTGCTCGCTCCCCCGCTGCCGTTGCCGACGACGCCCGCGATCCCCGCGGCCATCCCGTCCGCGGCTCAGCCCGCGCTCAGCGACTCCGCCTGGCGGCCGCAGTACTGGTTCGTCAGCAGCCGCGAATCCGCCCAGCACCCCCGGGACTGGAACGGCTGTCCGCTGGACGTCACCTGGTGTCCCGGCGACGGCCGCATCTACCAGAGCAGCCTGCCGCACATGCTGTCGCAGTTGACCCCCGAAACGCCAGTTCTGATCTGCGTGCACGGCAGCTTCGTGACCGTTGAGGACAACCTCGTCGAATCCAGCGAAGCGTTTCAGGCGATCCGCGGCGCCGCGCCGCACCTGCCGCTGCATGTCATCTTTTACAGTTGGCCCAGCGACGGCCCGTACCTGGGGCTCGCGCCTGTCGACATCGGCATCCGCGGGCACCGCGCCGACTACAACGGGTTCCATGTCGCCTGGCTGCTGGCGCAGATCCCCGAGCATCATCCCGTGTGCTTGTTTGGCCACAGCCACGGCTGCCGGGTCGTGATGTCGACGCTGCAACTGATCTCCGGCGGTTCGGTCGAGGGCTATCGCTTCGCGGGGAACGTCGGGCCGCAGCGGCGGATCCGAGTGGTGATGGCGGCCGCGGCGTTCGATCACCACTGGCTGAACCCGGGCCAGCGCTTCGATCGGGCATTGTGGCGGGTCGAGGCCCTGCTGAATCTTCAAAACCGGCGCGACCTGCCGCTGCTGTTCTATCCGTTGACGCGACCGTTCGCGCATCGTGCCATGGCGCGGACCGGGCTGACCTGGCGGGACCGCACAAAGCTCGGCCCCGCGGGGTGCAAGGCGGTGGACTGCGATGTGACGTCGTTTCTGGGCCGCGAGCACTACTGGCCCGAGTACTACTCGCGCCCACAGATCATGGCGACCGCCGCGCCCTACCTGTACTTCCAGTCGCCCTGACCCGGCGCGGCGAACCGGCCACGCTGTCCCCCCCGCCGGAAAACGGGAACGGCCACCCCCATAAGGACGCGGCCGGCCGGCAGTCAGTCGCGCGACTCGCCTCCTCCGCACCCCAGTTGCTGCAGACGCATCTCCCGCTGCAGCACCTCGTGGTAGTACGCCAGCCGCTGCGCCGCGTCATCGAGCGACCCGCCAAACGACCGGGTCTCGTCGAGATAAATCAGCGGCACCGGGAACTCGACGATCGTCATCTGCTGCGAGACCGCCTGAATCCACAGTTGCAGCGGCATCGCGTAGCCCGTCTCCGTGATGTCGAACTTGCGCAGCGCGCTCGTGCGGTACGCCTTGAACCCGCAGAACGTGTCGGTGAGCGCCAGGCCGAAACAGCGGTTCAACTCCGCGGTGATTTGGGCGTTGATGCGGCGGCGCTGCTCGGGCGGGGCGGAGTCGCCGGGGAAGATTTCGAGGTACCGGCTGCCGGAGACGATGTCGACCGTCGCCCCGTCTTCGGGGTACAGACGTTCGACCAGCCGGGGGATGAGCAGCGGCTCGTGCTGGCCGTCGCAGTCGATCGTGACCAGAGCGTCGTAGCCGCCGTCGATGGCGAACTGGAACGCCGAGCGGAGCGCCGCCCCGTAGCCCTGGTTCGTCTCATGCCGGAGGACATGAATGCCGTCCGTCTCCGCCAGCAGCAGGGGCGTGCGGTCGCTCGAGCCGTCGTCCACGACGAGCACGTCCTGACTGTGCGCGCGAACCTGCGGCAGAACCTCCAGCAGGTGCCGCTCCTCGTTGAATACGGGCAGCGCCGTCAGCACGCGTCGGGTCATCGCACCAATGCTCCAGCCGTCTCAGTTCAGCCGCGGCGAGCGCCGCCGCCGGGTTGGCCCGGTTGATTCTACGCGCCGGGGCGGGTCGGACAACGGGTCGTCTGGAAAGGCCGAACGCCGGGGCGAACGCGGTTCGAGCGGACGCTCAGATGCGATCGAGCGCCTGCTTCAGATCAGCGAGAATGTCTTCCACATCCTCGGTCCCCACCGACAGCCGCACGAAGCCAGGGGTGACGCCCGTGCTGGCCTGCTCGGCGTCCGTCAGTTGCTGGTGCGTCGTGCTGGCGGGATGGATGATCAGCGATTTGCTGTCGCCGACGTTCGCGAGGTGCGAAAACAGCTTCACGGAGTCGATGAGCCGGACGCCGCGGTCGCGCTGTTCGGCGGCGGAGCGGCCCGCGATTTCGAACCCGAACACGGCCCCCGCGCCGCGCGGCAGGTATTTCTTTGCGAGGGCGTGGCTGGGGTGCGACGGCAGGCCCGTGTAGTTCACGCCGGCGACCTTCGGGTGCCCGGACAGGAACTCCGCGACGGCCTGCGCGTTCGCACTATGCCGCTCCATCCGCAGATGCAGCGTCTCCAGTCCCTGCAGAAACAGAAACGCGTTGAACGGGCTGAGGGCCGGCCCGAGATCCCGCAGCAACTGCGTGCGGACTTTCAGGATGTAGGCCAACCGCATGCCGCTGAAGGTCTCGTGGAATTTCAGGCCGTGATAACTGGGGTC
Source organism: Planctomyces sp. (assembly GCA_019636235.1). GTDB lineage: Bacteria > Planctomycetota > Planctomycetia > Planctomycetales > Planctomycetaceae > Caulifigura. The sequence goes on along the minus strand of JAHBXW010000005.1, from coordinate 89,992 downwards.
GGGCTCGGTGAGTTCGGGAAACTTCCCGTTGTCCCAGGGGAAGTCGCCTTTCTCGACGATGACGCCGCCGATGGAGGTGCCGTGCCCGCCGATAAACTTCGTGCAGGAGTGGACCACGATGTCGGCGCCATGCATCAAAGGCTGGCAGAGGTACGGGCTGGCGAGCGTGTTGTCGACGATGACCGGGATGCCGGCGTCGTGGGCGATGCCGCAGATGGCGTCGAAGTCGGGGACGTCGCAGCGGGGATTGCCGATGGTTTCCAGGAACACGCAACGGGTATCGGCATCGATGGCGCGGCGGAAGTTTTCCGGATCCTGCTGATCGACGAACCGGCAGTCGATCCCGAACTTCGGGAACGTGTAATGGAACAGGTTGTACGTCCCGCCATACAGGCTGGAGGACGAGACGATGTTCTGTCCCGTCCGGGCGATGTTCAGGATGGCGAGTGTTTCGGCCGCCTGTCCGGAGGCGACGGCCAGCGCGCCGCTGCCCCCTTCCAAAAGCGCCATCCGCTGTTCCAGGACGTCGCAGGTGGGGTTCATGATGCGGGAGTAGATGTTTCCGAACTCCCGCAGCCCGAACAGGTTCGCCGCGTGTTCGGTGCTGTTGAACACGAACGACGTCGATTGGTAGATCGGGACGGCGCGGGCGTTGGTGGCGGGGTCGGGGGCCTGTCCGCCGTGCAGGCAGAGGGTCCCGGGGCGGAGCGGAGCGTCGCTCATGGCGGTCTCGCGGAGGCGCTGTCGATGGGTGGATCAGGGGGCGATGCTAGCTCCGCCGGCCGGGACGCGCCAAACCGGGAGCATGCTTTTCAGAGGCCTGTTATCGTGTCAGAATCGCGGGACGGCGGCCCGGCGAACGCACTTCGGGAAACGCCCTGCCAGGGGAGAAGCACACGTGATTTTCGGGATCGGCAGACGCGGCGACGTCGATGACGACGACGAGGATGATGAGGACGAAGTCGAACTCGTCCTGTTTCAGGGCGCGTTGAACGAGAAGGATCCGAATCTCAAGGAGAACGCCAAACTGCTGCAGGCCGGACTGGTCCGCGCCAAGGAGCTGGTCAGCGACGCGCTGTCCCGGCGCGCCGAGATGATCCGCCTCGAACCCAAGGGGAACGCCGCCGTCGCGTCGTTTTTCGTCGACGGCATCCCCGTGCCGGGCCAGCGCATGCCGGCCAATGCGGCCCTGGCCGTCACGCAGGTCCTCAAACTGATGGCCGGACTGGACATCAAGGTCCGCAGCAAGCCGCAGTCCGGCGGGATGAACGCCGAATACAACGAGGTCAAATATCTGATCCGGGTCGACACGCAGATCCTCCCCGCGGGGGGCGAACGGCTGATCGTCCGCGCCCAGAACAAGGCCCATCGCCTGGAGACGCCGGACGACCTGGGCTTCAGCGACGACCTGAAAGCCAAGATCCGCGAGCTGACGGCACGGAAGAAGGGTCTGATCCTCGCCGCCGGTCCGCCCATGTCGGGCGTGACCACGACGGCGTTCGCCATTCTTCGCGGCATCGACGGCTACATCTACACGATCTACTCCCTGACCGACATGACCGGCCGGGAGGTGATGCACATCCGCAGGTTTGAAGGAAACGAGGACGACGACCTCCCGCAGACGATCGGCCGCGCGAAGCGCGCCGAAGGGGACATCCTGTACGTCGACCCCCTCCGCGACGCGGACTTCGCGAGGCTGATCCTCTCGGAATGCAACGACGTCTGCATCGTCAGCGAGATGGCGGCCCGCGACGCCAGCGACGCCATCGCCCGGCTGGTGCAGCTCGTCGGCGATCCGCAGCTCGTCGCGGCCAACCTGACGGCGGTGTTCAGCCAGAAGCTGGTCCGGCTGATCTGCCCGAGCTGCCGCCAGGCGTATCGTCCGCACCCCAAGTTGCTGGCCAAGGTCGGCCTGCCGCCGGAGACGAAGGTTCTGTATCGCGCCACCGAAGTCGATCCGGACGAGCTCGAGGACGACGAGGAGCCCTGCGCGAAGTGCGGCGGCGTCGGATACGTCGGACGGACGGCGATGATTGAATGCATCGAGGCCACGGACGGAATGCGCAGCGTAATTGAGTCCGGAGGGGACGCGGCGGCCATCAAGGCGCAGGCCCGAAAGGAAAAGATGCAGTCGCTGCAATCCGACGGCGTGCGTCTGGTCGCCACCGGCAAGACGTCGCTGGAGGAGTTGCAGCGGGTGTTTCAGTCGGGGAAGTGACGCAGGGAACGCGGGCGGCCCGCACTTGACGAGTCCCTCGCACTCCCGCGGCCCGGGCTGCCGCGGATGTTGAAGGAGCGCAGAATCGGATCATGGGCCGGTTCGGAACCGGGACCGTCAGCGAGATCAACGCCCAACGCGGGGAGCGGGCTTGTGTGCACGTCGAAGGCACTTCTGGTTCTGGCGCAGGCCCTCGGACAGGGGGAGTTCGGCAACTTCGACGACGACGGGCTACCGGTCGGAATGCTGTTCTCCTGGCTCCCGGGACAATTCGGTTCCTTCGGCTGGCTGTACGTCGTATTTCTCATCTGGATGGCCGTGTACTGCATCCGAAACGATCCGGAGCGGTCCATCTGGATGTGGATCATCCTGATTTTTCAGCCGCTGGGCGCGATCATTTACTTCTTCGTCCGCTGGGCGCCGAGTTCGTCCCTGCAGCCGCCCCGCTGGATTCAACGGTTCTTCCGCAGTCGGGAACTGCAGCGCAAGCAGATCGCCGCGTCGCAGATCGGCAACGCGCATCAGCATGTCGAGCTGGGGGACGCGCTTCGCGAGTTCGGCCAGCTGGACGAGGCCTCCGCCGCGTATGCGAACGCCATTGCCAAGGATCCGCGGCATCTGGCGGCGCTGTGGGGGGCGGCGTCGGTGGATTATCAGCGGGGACGATTCGCCGAGGCGCGCGAAAAGCTGTCCCACGTGCTGGCCATCGATCCGGCCTACAAGTTTGGCGATGTGTCGCTGCTCTACGCGAACACGCTGCTCAAACTCAACGAACATGACGCGGCGCGCGAGCATCTTGAACAGCACACCCGCCGCTGGCGGCACCCGGAATCGCTGTATCGACTCGCCGAGATCCGGGCTCAGTCGGATCCCCAGGGAGCGCGAGAGCTGCTGCAGGGATTGATCATGGATGTCGACGCCAGTCCGCGCGCGATCGCGCGCAAGTTTTACTTTTGGAAGGGGCGGGCCCGGCGACTGTTGCGCCGCATCCCCGGGAACTGACGCCGCACACCAGCCCCCCTGTCTCCCCGGGGCCGCGGTCATCGGATCCCGGGCGCGTGCCGCGCGGCGCCGTCCGGGCAGACTGCCGGATCGGCCGCGGCGAAACAAACCCCGCACCGCGGCCGCAGCCCGGCGATGACACGCAATGGACGGCATGGACTCTCTCGAATCGCTCATCCGCCGCGATCCCGGTCAGCGCGGACTCCTCGCCGCACTGGGCGACATCCATCCGCTGGGACATCTCCGCGGAGCCGCCGAGTCGCTGGTCGAACGAGACGGCCCCGTCGCCATCGTGACAGGCTTTGCGATTCCCCTGCCGCACGGGCCGGTCGCCGAAACGGACGGACCGCCAGGAGCCGTGATGCTGGCGGACGTGTTGCGCCGGCTCGGCCGGTCCGTGACGCTCGTGACGGACATCCCCTGCCGGAGCGCCGTCGCAGCAGCGGCAGAAATCGCCGGTCTGTCGGACGTGCCGGTGGAGGCCTGTCCGGTCGACGGCCGAGATGGGGAGGCCTGGTGCGAGGCCTTCGTCCGCGGGCATCGGGATCTCGCGCACCTCGTGTCGATCGAACGGGTGGGCCCGGCCCACACGGCCGAAACCGCGGACAGCAACGCGCCCGGAACGCTGACGCGATACCTGGAATCGACCCCTGAACCGCAGCGCGGACGGTGCTGCAACATGCGGGGCGAGATTATCGACGACATTACAGCTCCGCTGCACCGGCTGTTCGAGCAGTTTTCAGCGTCGCCGCACGGACCGACGACGATCGGCATTGGCGATGGCGGGAATGAGCTGGGAATGGGCCGCCTGCCGTGGGATTTGCTGCTGCGCCACGGCGGCTCGGCCACGTCGCCGCTGTGCCGCGTAGCGACGGATTGGCTGATCGTCGCGGGCGTGAGCAACTGGGGCGGGATGGCGTTGGCGGCGGCAATGGCGTTGCGCGGGGGACATCCGGAGTTGGCGACTGTTTGGACGGAGGATCGGCAGCGCGCGTTGCTGGAGATGCTGGCAGCGCGGGGCCCGGCGGTGGATGGGGCGACTCGAATCGCGGCGGCAAGCGTCGACGGGCTGTCCGATTCGGTCTACTTTGGAGTCTGGCGGGAGGTGCAGGCCTGGCTCGCGGGATCGAGCCGGCGGGTTCCGGGTTGACTGGCCGCCCGCTGAAAATGCTGTTGGCAGCGTTCGGGGAGGCGTGCTAGTTTTCGCCGCCTCCCGGGACGGAGTCGAGTCATCGTTTCGGGGAGAGCACGCAGTGACGGGTTACACGGTTCACACGGGAACGAACAAGAAGTTTGCGGACGGTTGGGAGCGGGTGTTCGGCAAGGCGGCCGGCAAACGTTCTCCGGCCAAGGCGAAGTCCCCGGGGAAGACGGCGACGAAGAAGTCGCGTCGCAAGTAGTCCTTCGGGGGGCGGGAGTTCGACCGTCGCTGGTTCACGAGGAACGGCGCGGTCGCAAGGCGGCTGTGCTCCGGCGTCGGCCGGAGGCGGCGAGGAAATTGACTGGGTCCGGCATGGAGGCTGGCGATGGCGCACGAGATGAATGACGACGTCCTCAACGACGAGCAGGCGGGGGACGGCTACGAAGAGATCACGAGCGAGGAGGTCGATCGCGTCGTGGAGCAATTGGAGACGCTGATCAGTCAGACGGAGAGCGAGAACATCCGCTCGTGCCTCGAAGAGGCGGCGGACCGGATTTTCGCGCTGGTTTACGGCGATGACGCGGACGTGGTTTCCGAGGACGCCTCGCCGCTGGGCGAAGCCGCCTGACGGGCCGTTCCTGTTTCCGGAATCCGAACGTCGACGCCCCGGTTCGCGCCGGGGCGTTTTCGTTGCGCGGCGGCCGATTCCTCTTGTCGCGACGGTTCGCTCCGTCGTAAAACCCGCGGCCACATGCACATTCCGCCGGTGGCCAGGACCGGATCCTGAGACCGTCTTGACTCGGCGACGACGCCCCTCTCCGGATGTTCCATCTGTTCCGCTCGTGGTTGTGCCCCGACCTGGGGATCGACCTGGGCACGGCCAACACGCTGGTGGCCGTGCAGGGCGAGGGCGTCGTGCTGGACGAGCCGTCGGTGGTGGCTCTGGAGAAAGGCTCGCGGCAGGTGCTGGGGCGGGGCGCGGCGGTGGGCAAGCTGGCCAGGCAGATGCTGGGCCGGACGCCGGAATCGATCATCGCGGTGCGGCCCATGAAGGACGGCGTGATCACCGACTTCGAGCTCTGCGAGGCGATGCTGCGTTACTTTCTTCGCAAGGCCGGACGGGGGCGGTTCGGCCTCAAGCCGCGAGTGGTGATCGCCGTTCCGGGGTCGATCACGCCGGTCGAGAAGCGGGCCGTATTCAACAGCGCGGAGCGGGCCGGCGCGGGTCGCGTGTACCTCATCGAGGAATCCAAGGCCGCGGGGATCGGCGCCGGGCTGCCCATCTCCGAGCCGCTGGCCAGCATGGTCTGCGACATTGGCGGCGGCACGACGGACGTCGCCGTGTTCAGCCTGGGGGAAATCGTCGCCGCGCAGTCGATCCGCGTCGCCGGCGATGAACTGGACGAGGCCGTCTGTGATTACCTGCGGCAGCGGTTCTCGTTGCGGATCGGCCTGCAGATGGCTGAGCAGGTGAAGATCGAGATCGGCAGCGCCGCGCCTTTGGAAACGGAACTCGCCGCGGAAGTCCGGGGACTGGACACCGTCAGCGGCATTCCCCGCAAGGCGATGGTCACCAGCGAGGAGATCCGCGAGGCGCTGGCGACGCCCCTGTCGGCCATCATCCAGTGCTGCAAGACCGTCATCGAGCGCTGCGATCCGGAACTGGTGTCCGACCTGGCCGACACCGGGCTGATGCTGACCGGCGGCGGAGCGCTGATCCGCGGGATGGACGAGTTGTTCCGCGAGCAGCTGGGCATTCCGGTGCAGATCGACGACGACCCGCTGACGTCAGTGGCCCGCGGAACGGCGGTATGTCTGGAGCATCTGGAACAGTGGCGAGACAGTCTCGAAGGTGACGATGCGGCGACGTAGCCGCGTCCGTGCATGCCCTGACGCCCACGCGATCTCTTATCGACATGCCCCGGCGGCGATTTCGAAATGCCTGGATCGTCGGCGCCCTCGGCCTCATCGGGGGCGGGGTGCTCTGCGCCGCGCCGCAGGTCGTCCAGGACAGCATTCGCGGCCTGGCCCGGGATGCGCTGCGCCCGGGCCTCGTGCTGGGCGCGATCGCCCGCGAGCAAGTGACGCGCCCGCGGGTCGCTCAGCCGGCGCCTTCCAATGGGGGCTCGGACGGGTCGCGCGAGGAACTGGAGCAGTGGCGCCGCCGGGCCCGGCAGGCGCTGGCCATCGCCGATCGACTCCAGCGCGACCTCGACCAGATGACTCGCGAACGCCCCGCTCCCTACATCGGCGAACGCGGCCAGCCGCTGCTCGTTCCGCAGATCATCGACGCCCGCATCCTCGTCCGCAGCGTCGTGGACGATCTCGGCCAGGCGGCGGCGACGATCGATCGGGGCCAGCAGCACACGGCCGGAACGGACCAGTGGGTCTTGTCCGCGGACGAACTCGTCATCGACCAGGGGGAATCCGCCGACATCGCGGCCGACAATCCGGTGCTGGCCGGCCGCGCCGTCTTCGGACGCATCGCCACGACGGGCCGCTGGACGAGTCAGGTGACGCACCTGTCACAGGCGGGGTTTCGCGTGCATGCGAGGCTGGTGCGGGAATCGCCGAACGGACTCGTTCAGGGGGCGGAGGGGATTCTCGTGGGACTGGGAGATGGCCGCTGCCGCCTGGAGCTGATCCCGGCCACGCTGCCAGTCGAGCCGGGGGACATGGTGCTGACGGCCGAGCCGGCGCCGGGGATCGGGGAATCGCTGTACCTGGGGGATGTGATGCGGGCGGAGATTCCCGCAGGCAGCGCGCACTGGGCAATCGACGTCAGGCCGGGCGTCGCAGTCGGAGACGTGGAGCGGGTGCAGGTGGTTCGAGCCGGCCTGAACCCGGTCCGCACGGCCGCAGCGACGACGCAGCCGGGAGATGCGTCGCGCAGCGGGGTCATTCCGATTCCGATCGAGGTTGAACCTGCCGACGGAGCGACGCCATGACGGTCCTGTCCCGCGCCGGTTGGCTGCTGGCAATGGTCCTGGTCGCTTACCTGGGCCTGGCGGTAGAACTCATGCTGCCGGCGCGGACGGTGCTGCCGCTGGCGACCGGGTTGTGCCTGGCGTGGTGCGTGTGGGGGATGTCCCCGGCGTGTGCGGTGCTGTGCGGGGCGATGCTGGGATTCGCGGGCGATGCGGCGGGCGAAGGCGCGATGGGGCCGGGCGTCGTGTCGGCGACGCTGATGACGCTGGCGGCGAGCGGCGTGCGCGTGCGGCAGCGGCTGGAATCGCCGGCGGCGTTGGCGGGGTTGGCGACGCTGTTGACGGCCGGGTTGCTGCTGGGCCGTGCGTTCGGACAGGCGTGGCTGGAGGGGCGGGCGTTCGATGCGCCGCTGGAGACGCTGGTGGCGGGGGCGCGGGGCATCGCGACGGGCATCGGCGCGGCGCTGCCGTTGCTGGCGGCGGCGATCGCGCGGCGCGTGCTGCGGCTGGCCTCGCTGGCGTGAACGCTCGCGCGGGAGCGAACCGGTCAGCGATCGAGTTCGGCGGCGATGATGTTCAGCGAGCCGAGGATCGCCACGACGTCGCTGAGCTGATGCCCCTTCACCATGTGCGGGAACATGGCGAAATGAATGTACGACGGCGGACGCGTGCGGGCGCGGTAGGCCCGGGGCGTGCCGTCGCCGACGATGTAGTAGCCCAGCTCGCCGTTCGGCGATTCCGTCGCCGCGTACACTTCATCGTGCGGAACCGGAAAGCCCCGATTGGGCATGATGACTTCGAAGTGCTGGATCAGCCCTTCGATGCTGCGGTACACCGCCGGCTTGGCGGGGAGGACGACGTCCGTTTCGAGAGCGATGTTGATCGGCCCCGCGGGGATGTTCTCGATCGCCTGCTGGAGGATCTTGACGCTTTCCAGCATCTCCTGCATGCGGACCAGGTAGCGGGCGTAGCAGTCGCCCCCCTGCGAGCAGACGACCTTGAAGTCGAAGTCGCGGTAGGCCAGATAAGGTTCGTCCTTGCGCAGGTCGCGGACGACGCCGCTGGCGCGGGCCAAGGGACCAGTCGCGCTGAACCGGATCGCATCTTCCTTCGTCAGGACGCCGATGCCCTTCGTGCGGTCCATGAAGATGCGGTTGCGCGTCAGCAGCTTGTGGATTTCCGCGTGCGTTTCGCCGAACGCGTTCACGAACGAACGCACCTTGTTGACCCAGTCGTTGTTGACGTCGAACAGCACGCCGCCGACGCGCGTGTAGCTGGTGTGGAACCGCTGGCCCGAGGCGTACTCGACAATGTCGTAAATCTTCTCGCGCTGCGTGAACGCGTACAGAAATGCCGTGAAGGCGCCCAGGTCCAGCGCCGTCGTCCCCACGTTCAGCAAATGGTCGTGCAGACGCATCAGCTCCGCGCAGATCGTCCGGATGTAGATGCAGCGCGGCGTCAGCTCGATCCCCAGCAGCGTCTCGACCGCGTGGTGCCAGCTGATCTCATTCGCCAGCGGCGAGATGTAGTTCATCCGGTCGACGATCGTCACGTACTGGTTGAAGTCGAGGTGCTCCCCCAGCTTCTCGAAACCGCTGTGCAGATAGCCGATGTGCGGGACGGCCGAGACCACATTCTCGCCGTCGAGCGTCAGCACCAGCCGCAGCGTCGTGTGGGTGGCCGGGTGCTGGGGACCGAAATTCAGCGTCCACAGGTATTCCCGGTCCGGCGAGTCGACGGGCGAGGAGTCGGCGAGTGTCAGAGGCATTGTGAAATTTCAGCGACCGGCGAAGCCAGGCCGCGGGTGAGACGTCTCGATAAGGCAGGCGCGGCGGCCCCCCCGGAACGCCGGTCGGAATCCGCCAGCGGGGATCGTAGAACCGCCTCTGCCACGGTTCAAGACGCCGGCTCAGCCGGCTTCCGGATCCGCGCCGCGACCACCGTGTCGATCACCAGTTGCGACGCGTGGTACATCAGCATCGGAAAGATCACAAACGGCAGCCCCAGGCCCCCCAGGAGACGCGGATCGGTCGCGATCAGCACGCCGATCGGCAGCGTCTTCTGGCTGCCGGCGAACGTCGCCCCGATCAGATCGCCGTGGCTCAGACCCAGCGCCCGACCGCCGTACCAGGCCAGCGCCAAACCCGCGATGTGCAGCAGGACGCAACTCCCCCAGGCGATACCCGCCGCCGTCCAGCCATCGCCGGCCGCCAGCCCTGACTGGATCGTCGGACCCGCCTGCGTGCAGGCCCACAGCACCTGCCCCAGGATGCAGCCCTGGGCGACCGACCCCAGCAGGACCTTGTGACGGTCCGCGAAGTCCGCCAATGGTCGCAGGATCCGCACAAGCTGGCCCGCGAGGATCGGCACGAATCCGCCCAGCATCAGCGGCAGCACCATCTCTCCCGCGCCGAGGTTCACCGTCGTCGCCGACGCCAGGCCCAGCCAGAAGGGTGTGATCACGAAACACAGGCCGTTGGTCAGCGTCGTCACCAGCAGGGAGATGGCGTCGTTTCCTCCCGCCGACCGCGTCCACACGGAGGCCGCCGCCATCGTGCAGGGCACGGCCGCGGCCACCATCAGCCCCACGGAAAAATCGGGAATCCGCTGCAGCGGCAATAGCGGCCAGGCAAACAGCGGCATGGCCAGCGCATTGACGGCCGTGGCCCACAGCACCGGTCGCGGAGCCCGCAGCGCGGCCGCCAGCCGGCGCGTGTCGAGCGTGATCGACATCAGAAACAGCACGGCGGCCGTCAGGCCCCGGCTCAGAGTCTTTCCCGCAACGTTGTTGAACGCCTCGATCCGCTCCGGCGCCAATTGAGTGCCCAGCAGAAACCCGCCGGGAATGAGCACCACGAGGCCGATCAGAAACCAGTACCGGACGAAAAGCCGTTGCATCGCCGGAGAGTAGCCGCTGGCTGCTGGCGGAGCGACCCGCAGCGCCCAGGTTCACGACGGTCCGACTCCAGCGAATTGCCGGACAGGCGTGGCCGTCAGCTTTCCGCGCGGGTGATGACCGGGAAGTTGTGCCGCTCCCCGCGCCCCTTCAGCGGGTAATCCTTCCGCAGCGGGTATGCGGTGAATTCGTCCGGCATCAGAATCCGCCGCAGGTCGGGATGCCCGGGGAACCGGATCCCGAACATGTCGTAGACTTCGCGCTCCATCCAGTCGGCCCCCCACCACAGCTCATAGACGCTGGGCAGCGACGGGTCCGGATCATTGACGTGCGTCTTCACGATCACCCGCTCGCCGCTGCCGGTGTTCAGCAGGCAGTACACAACGCCGAAGCGGTCCGTGGCCCCCTCGTATTCGAGGTAGTCGACCGCCGTGATGTCCACGAGCATGTCGAACCCGAACTCGCTCTTCATCGCCTTCAATGTTTCCAGCAGCCGTTCGGCCGGGACGATCAGCCGCCGGTTGGACCGGAACTCGGATGTCGAGCCCTGAAAACGGATGGCAATTGCGGCGAGGTCAAGCATGGCCTGGGAGGGGCTTTGGGTGCGGTCGCGAGGGCGGACGGATCCTCGGCGGAGGGGCTCAGTTCGCGCCGATCTTGGGAGGCTGGAAGATTTCCAGCTGGTCGACAAACGTCGCTTCGCGGGAGCGGCGGATTTCGTCGAGTTCGAGCGGCACGGGGCCGGTGGCGCGGGTGCGATCCCGGAATTCCCGGCCCGTGACGGTGCCCGTGGTCTGCACGATCTTCTGCATTTCGATCAGGGCGGCGATCAACTGCTCGGGACGAGGAGGACAGCCCGGGACGTAGAGGTCGACCGGGATGAAGCGGTCCACGCCCTGCACCACGGCGTACGTGTCGAACACGCCTCCCGTGCAGGCGCAGGCCCCCATCGAAATGCACCACTTGGGCTCGGGCATCTGCAGCCAGATCCGCTGCAGGACGGGCAGCATCTTCATCACGACGCGGCCGGCGACGATCATCAGATCGCACTGCCGGGGGCTGAACCGCATGACCTCCGCGCCGAACCGGGCCAGGTCGAATCGCGACGACGCGGTGGCCATCAGCTCGATGCCGCAGCAGGCGGTGGCGAACGGCATGGGCCACAGGCTGTTCTTCCGCGCCCAGTTGGCCGCGGCGTCGAGCTGCGTCAGAAAGACGTTGTCGGACAGGGGATTGGACATGACAATTCCATTCTGGCGCGCCGCGACACGGATTCAACCCGCGATCGGACTTACCGCCATTTGAACACGCCGTGTTTCCAGGCGTAGATGTAGGCGATGGCCAGCGTCCCCATGAACACGAGCATCACCGCGAACATCAGGTTCTTGAGTTCTGCGGGGACGCCCCCGGAATCGACGTAAGCGGCTGTCGCCCAAGGGTAAAGGAACAGCAGTTCCACGTCGAAAACGAGGAACAGGATGGCGACCAGATAGAACTTCACATCGAACGGCTGCCGGGCGTCGCCGACCGGATCCATGCCGGACTCATACGGCATGTCCTTCACGGCCGTTTTCCGGCGCGGACCGATCACGTGCGTCAGGATCAGGTTCGTCGCGACGAACCCGAGCAGCACGAGGATATAGACGAGGATGGGGGCGAACGACGACATGCGATGCGGGCGAACGGAAACAGGCCGGCGGCGGGGACGCTGCGGGCGCGGCGTCGGCGGCCGGATCGTAGGCGATCGGGAATTGTCGAACAACCGGCGTCGGGCGGATTCGCACGGGGCCTGTCGGGGGATAGAATGACGGGGCCGTTCGCCGCGCCGGCGGGCGGACTGGCGTAGCGCGGACCGCCTCCACCACGGCGGGAACACCACGAACAGGGGCCGCTGGCGATGATGACTTCGCAGCAGATCCTGAATTACGTCGCCGCGGAACCGTTTCGGCCGTTCCGAATCAGCATGGCCAGCGGGAGAACCTTTGACATTCGTCATCCGGAGATGGTGAAGATCGGTCGGACGACAGTGACGATTTACACCGCCCTGAGCGACGATCCCGACACGGCCCGCGAGCGCGAACACGAAGTGTCCGTCATTCTGGTTGAATCTCTGGAACCCCTCGAATCGAGGACGGCCGCAGGCAAGTCAACCGCCTCCTGAGGAACGCCGCTCCAGCCGAGAAGCTCCCTTGTCCCGTCGTTCGAGATTCGCGACGGGTCGCCGCCTGCCGCGGCGCCGTTTGGAACTTGCCTCGCGGTTGTGGCAAACCCTAGTTACCCGTCGGGCGATGTCGCGATCCGGCGGATCATTTCAACCAGCTTTCGGAATTGAGCATCCTGGTGAGTGACGACTCCCCCTCCAAAGGCACTTACGCTTTCGTCTCCCTCGGCTGCCCGAAGAATCTCGTGGACAGCGAGAAGATGCTCGGCAGCCTCGCCATCGACGGCTATTCGCTCGTTTCCGATCCCGAGGGCGCCGATTTCGTCGTCGTCAACACCTGCGGGTTCATCGAGCAATCTCGCGCCGAGTCCCGGGCCGTCATCCAGGAGATGCTGGACCTCAAACGCCGCGGCGACACCCGAGGCGTGATCGTCGCCGGCTGCCTCCCGGAGCGCGTGGGCGGCAGCCTCCTCGATGAAATGCCCGAGATCGACCATGTCGTGGGCGTCTTCGGCCGGGATGAGATCGCCGCCGTCGCCGATCAGCTCATGGCGGGTCAGGCCCCCGCTTTGCCGTCGCCCGCTGCGGGCCTGGAACTGCCAATCATCGCGCTGGATCCGGCGCCCCCCGCCCGGGCGGCACTGGCCCGCGAACAGCGCGAGCTGTTCCGTCCGGCGCCCGTCCGCGCCCTCGACGATCGCGCCCGGCTGCGGCTCACCCCTTCGCACTTCGCGTACCTCAAGATTTCCGAGGGCTGCGACCGCACCTGCACGTTCTGCTCGATCCCCAAGATGCGCGGCAAGCACGTCACCAAGCCGATCGAGATGGTCGTCGAAGAGGCCCGCGAACTCGCCGCCGACGGCTGCCGCGAACTCATCCTCGTCGCCCAGGACACCACCTACTACGGACTGGACCTGTATGGCGAAGTCCGGCTCGTGGAACTTCTCCGCCAGCTCGAACAGGTCGACGGCCTCGACTGGATCCGGCTGATGTATCTGTATCCGATCCATTTCACCGACGAACTCATCGACGTCATCGCCGGGTCGGAGCGGATCATCCCCTATCTGGACATGCCGCTGCAGCACATCAACAGCCAGGTTCTGAAGCGGATGCAGCGGCGCGTGAACCGGGACAAGACGATCGAGCTGGTCGAGAAGCTGCGGGCGCGGATCAGCAATCTCGTGCTGCGCACGACGTTCGTCGTGGGCTTCCCGGGAGAAACGGACGAGCAGTTCGAGGAGCTGCGCGCGTTTGTCCGCGACACGCGATTCGAGCGGATGGGGGTGTTCCCCTTTTCTCGCGAGCCGGGCACGGCCGCCGATCGACTCGACGGGCACCTGCCGGAGGCCGTCAAGGAGCAGCGGCGGGACCAGCTCATGGCGGATCAGCAGGCGATCGCATTCGCGTGGGGCGATTCGCTGATCGGCTACGAACTGGACTGCCTGATCGACGACGAGGTCGAAGAGGGGGTCTGGGCTGGCCGGACGTTCGCCGACGCCCCGGAAATCGACGGGACCGTGCTCATTGAGGCGGACGAACTCGAAGTCGGCTCGCTGGCGGCCGTGGAGATCGTCGGCCGGCAGGACTACGACCTTGTGGGCCGAGCCTGAGGCGCGCGAGCGGAGACGGGACGCCGCCGCACGCGTGACCTTCGATCGCTACAGGACTTCGATCGAATTCGTCAGCTGTCCGCCAGGAACTTCGTCGAGCACGGCGTGCGTCGCCAGCTGTTTCGCGTAGTAGGTCGACGCGCTGCCGGTGAGAATCACATCGTCCCCCTGAACGTCGACGCGGAGATCGCGAATGCGTCCCCCGGTTCGGCAACGGACGATGCGTTCAATCCGGGCCACCACGCTGGTGTCGACGACGGACAGGGAAGAATCGCTCGGTTCCACGAGCATGCGAGTTCCTCCTGAGGGCCTGCCCGCGCGAGTCGTACGCAACGGGCCTCCCGGGCGAGCGTTGAGTTCCTTCTCCAGAGTTGAGGAACCAGCCGTCTTGGCACAGCGACGGTCGGCTCCGTCGTGACGCTTTTCAACGCGCGGATCGTATCAGGCGCAATCCCGGCAGTCAAATCCCAGATGCTGAAGAACATCCGCCGGCAACCCGGAAGGGCACGGGGCCGCCCAACCCGTCGCCCCCCCGCGAGGACGCGTTTCGCACTCAGCGAATCTACACTGCCCGTCGCCGCCCGTTCCGCCGCCGTCAACCGCCGCCCGTGACCGCTCCCGCCTCCCCCGCGCCGCTGTATCGAGATGTCGTCCGAGCCGCCCTGCTGGGCCTCGCGGTGAACCTCCTCCTCGGCGTCGTCAAGCTCGTGGGAGGGCTGGCCTGGTCTTCATTCGCACTCATCGCCGATGCCGCGAATTCCCTGGGGGATGTCGTCGCCACGCTCGTCGTCCTGTTCGCGATGAAGGTCGCCCAGAAGCCGCCGGACGATGAACACCCCTATGGCCACACGCGGGCCGAGGGCATCGCCGCCTCCAACGTCGCGCTGTTGATCATCATCTCGGCCCTGCTCATCGGCTGGGAGGCGCTGCAGCGGCTCCCCGTCCGGCACGACCTGCCCCACCCGGCCGCATTGTGGATCGCCGCCGCCAACGTCGTCATCAAGGAGGCGCTGTACCGCTACAAGCGGCGCGTCGCCCGCCAGACCGGATCCTCGGCGATGCTCGCCAACGCCTGGGACCACCGCAGCGACGCGCTGTGCGCGTTGGCCGTGCTGGTCGGCCTCGCGGTCGTGCGCTTCGGCGGCCCGGACTATCTGTGGGCGGATGAGGCCGCGTCCCTGTTCGTCGTCGCCGCGATCATCTGGGCCGGCGTGCAACTGTTCCGCCGCAGCGGCAGCGAGCTGATGGACGTCCAGGCGGAGCCCGACCTCGTCCGCCGGGTCCGCGAAACCGCGCTGCTGGTCGAGGGGGTGCGGGACGTCGAGAAGCTGTTCGTCCGCAAGTCGGGGATCGAATATTTCGCCGATCTGCATCTGCAGGTCGATTCCTCGATGACGGTCGCGGAGGGACATCGGATCGGACACGACGTCAAGGACCGTCTGCTGGCGGAGTTCGCCGCCTTGCGCGACGTCCTGATTCATCTGGAACCCTATCCGCATCGCCACGGTTGATGGCCGGGCCGGGGCGCTCCGGCGCATGCCGCCGCCGGCCTCGATAAGATGCCCAACCAATCCGGGACGCGATCCGCCGCCCCCCGACGATCGACTTCATCCGCCACCGCGTGCCCGACATGACGTCTCCCCGCCGCGAACCCGCGCTCGTGATCCTGCCGATCGCCGTGTTCTTGAGCGCGTTCCTGCTGTTTCAGATTCAGCCCCTGATCAGCAAGGCGATCCTGCCCTGGTTCGGAGGCACCTCGGCGGTCTGGACGGTCTGCCTGCTGTTCTTCCAGACGGGTCTTTTCGCGGGCTACCTGTACGCGCACCTGATCGCCGCGCGGCTGCCCCGCAAGGCGCACGCGCTGCTGCACCTCGCGCTGCTGGCCGCGGCCGTCATTCTGCTGCAGGTGCTGCCCGATGCCGCCTGGAAGCCGACCGGCGGGGATGCTCCGATTCACCGCATCCTGGCCGTGCTGACCGTCACCGTGGGACTGCCCTATGTCGTCCTGTCGGCCACGGGGCCGCTGCTGCAGTGGTGGTACAGCCTGCTCGCGCCCGGGCGGTCGCCATACTGGCTGTACGCGCTGTCGAACGCCGGGTCGTTGCTCGCGCTGCTGAGTTTTCCGTTTCTCGTCGAGCCGAATCTCACGCTGCGTCAGCAGGCGACGGGGTGGTCGATCGGCTTCTGGGCGTTCGCGGCGCTGTGCGGCGCCTGCGCGCTGCGCGTCGCGTTGCTGCCCGGTGCGGGGAACCTCGACGATTCGCCCGTGCAGACGCCTGAACTCCCTCCCACGCTGATCCGCCGCGGAGTGTGGTTCGGCCTGGCGATGGTCGCTTCCGCGATGTTGATGGCCCTCACGAATCACGTCAGCCAGGACGTCGTGTTTCCGTTCCTGTGGGTTCTGCCGCTGTCGCTGTACCTGTTGTCGTTCATCCTGTGCTTCGAGAGCGACCGCTGGTACCAGCGTCCGGCGTTCGCGTTTCTCAGCGCGGCGGCGGTGCTCGGCCTGTGCTGGATGATTCTCCACGGTCGCAAGCTGTCCCTGGCGAATCAGGCCGGCATCTACTTCAGTTGCCTGTTCGTGGTCTGCATGCTGTGTCACGGCGAGCTGGCGCGACTGCGGCCGGGTCCGCGGTTTCTGACGGCGTTCTATCTGACGCTGTCCGCTGGCGGCGCGGCCGGCGGACTGCTGGTGGCGGTCGTGGCGCCGCTGACGTTCAACGATTACTGGGAGTTTCACGTCCTGGTGAGCGCGGTCGCGTTGATCACGGTCGCGGTGGGATTCGATTCGACCGGCTCAATCTTCGGCGAGAGCGCCACGCCCTGGTTCGTGAAGCTGGCGGCGGTGGGCCTGCTGGGCGCCGTCGGCGCGATGCTCGTCAAGACGACCCGTGACCGGGACGAGGTCCTCGCGATCCGGCGAAACTTCTATGGCGTGCTGAAAGTCGCGGAAGCGCTGCAGACCGACCAGTCGCCGGACGCCGAACTCGGCAATCCTCCGTGGGAGGGGCCGGCGAACTCGATCGTGTTGCGGCATGGGCACATTCTGCATGGGCTGCAGTACGCCGAGCCGGAACTGCGGATGGTTCCCTCGACGTATTACTCGGAGAGATCGGGAGCGGGCCGCGCTGTCGCAGCGCTGCGGGAGCGGCAGGCGCAGCTGCGGATCGGCGTGGTGGGGTTGGGCACGGGGACGCTGGCCGCCTACGGCCACGGCGGGGATGCTCTGCGGTTCTATGAAATCAACGAGGACGTGCTGGCGCTGGCGAACGAGCATTTCACGTATCTCAAGGACACGCTGGCGGACGTCGACGTGGTGCTGGGGGATGCGCGGCTGTCGCTGGAGCGGGAATCGCCGCAGGGCTTTGACCTGCTGGTGGTGGACGCCTTCTCGGGGGATGCGATTCCGATCCACCTGCTGACGAAGGAGGCGCTCGGCGTGTACCTCGAGCACATGGCGCCGGACGGGATCATCGCGTTCCACATTTCCAACCTGTACTTCGATCTGCGGCCGGTCGTGGACGCGATCGCGGAGACGCGGGGCCTGTCGACCGCGACGATCGAGGACCGGGGCACGGTGTATCCCGGGGATGCCACCAGCGTCTGGACGCTCGTGGCGCGGGACCCGTCGATCCTCGAAGCGGAGGGGATTGCCGAGGCGGCTCAAACGCCGCAATCGAAGCGGGTGCTGTGGACCGACGACCACAGCAATCTGTTCCGCGCGCTGCAGTGATGGGCTGACAGCCCGGGGTTTCAGCGTCTGGCGGCCCTGGCGGGCGGGTTCGACTGAGAGCCAGGCAACCGCCGGAAGGGCAGTCCGGTGCGGGCTTTGAAAATTCTGTGCTGTTCGGTTGCGTGCCGTGCGGGGGACTGTACAATCGCTCGTGTTGAGACTGAATCTCAGTTTCAACTCCGAGGCCAGCCAGCGACAGCCGCTACGCTCAGCCCGCCACGCTCGGACGTCGGTCCCCTGCCGCGCAACGCAAGGGACCTCTCTTCGTCCCACTCAATTGGAGCGTCGCACACACATGCGCCCAGCACCCGTCTCATCGCCCGCCCGGCGACCCGCCTTCACGCTCATCGAGCTCCTCGTCGTCATCGCCATCATCGCGATCCTCGTCTCGCTGCTGCTCCCCGCCGTCCAGCAGGCCCGCGAGTCCGCCCGACGGACCCAGTGCAAGAACAACCTCAAACAGATCGGACTCGCGATCCACAACTACCACGACACGTTCAGCGTCTTCCCCCGCGGAGACCTCGACGGCACGTTTGGCAAGACCAGCGCCTTCGTCCCCATCCTGTCCTTCATGGATCAGGGACCGCTTTACAACCTCTACGACTGGAACCTGCCCCATACCAACGCCGCCAACATGCAGGTCGTCTCGCAGGCCATCCCCGCCTACCTCTGTCCGTCAGCTGTGATCCGCCGCAATGTCCCCACTCCCGGCTGCGATTCCAACAACCGCGCCCCCGGGACCTACGCCGTCAGCAGCGGCTCGACCAGCGGCTGGGGCACGGCCATGCCGGGCGGTCTGCCAAACAACGGCGTGTTCACCAGCCACGGCAGCGCGGTCACGAAAATCCGCGACATCACCGACGGCACGACGAACACCTTCATGACGGGCGAATCCGCCTGGAACTTCCCGGATTACGTCTGGAGCGCCTCGCCCCCCACACCCTGCTCGGGACAGACCCGCTGGGGCTTCACCTACTGGTCCTCGCCATACCCGCTGTCGACGATGTTCAGCACGCAGGGGCCGTTCAATCCCAAGCGGCTGGACGGCGACAGCAACCGGCTGGGCAGCTTCCGCAGCGATCACATCGGGGGCGTGCACATGGGCATGGCGGATGGCTCGGTGCGGTTCGTCAACGAGAGCGTCGACCATGCGACGCTGAACGCCGCGGCCACCCGCTCCGGCGGCGAAGTCGTCGGCGAGTTCTGAACACGGGATCGCCACTCATGAACGCACAGCAGAAGCTGCTGACAGCGGCGATCGTCGCGGCGCTGGCGCTATCGGCCTGCGGGGAAGCCGGTCCCCTGCGGCTGCCCGTCCAGGGAGAGGTGACTCTGGACGGCGAGCCGCTGGAGGCTGGCCGCATCCGGTTCGTGCCGGCGGCGTCCCGCGGCGTCGAGGGGTATGCCGCGATCATCGCGGGCGAGTACCGCCTGTCCGATGACGCGGGACTGCCTCCCGGCGACTACCGCGTGGAAGTCGAGGGGCAGGTCGAACTCGGATTCGCTCTGGACGACGACATCGCTTTCGCGAATCGTCCCAAAAAGCCCCTGCCGCCCCCCTCCGTTCCCGAGCGGTATCGCCGGGACACCCCGCTGGAGGCGACTGTCGTCGCCGGCCAGCCGAATGAATTTCACTTTCCCCTGACGACCAAGGAATCCCGATGATGTCCTGTAAGCACTGGCTGCTGTCCGCCGCTGCGTGCGTCGGTCTGGCTCTGCCGTCCGTCGCGCACGCACACTTTCTGTGGTTCGTCCAGAAGGCCGAATCCGGCCAGACGGAAGTTCATGTGTATTTCAGCGAGGACGCCGAAGCCGATGACCCGGCCCTCCTCAACCGGCTCGCCGACCTGAAGGCGAAGCGGATCAGCCCCCGCGCCGTGGAGGAGCTGGCCCTGACGAAGGGCGAGGACTCGCTGCAGGCCCCGCTGCCGGCGGACGACGCCAACTTTGTCGTGGGCGTGTGCGACTTCGGCGTGATCGCCCGCGGAGATGCGAAGTTCCGGCTGAAGTACTACGCCAAGGGGGGGCCGGCCATCACCAATCCCGCCTGGCAGTCCCTCGACGCCGGCAAGGAGTTGGAACTCGACGTCCGTCCCGCCATCGATGCGGACGGCCAGTTGCTGGTGACTGTGCAGTGGCGCGGCAAGCCGGCCGAGGGCGCGGAAGTGACGGCCGTGCTGCCGAACGTCGGCGACGTGAAGTCCGCGGCCGACGCGCAGGGACAGGCCCGCTTCCCGCTTAACGCCTCCGGGCTGCACGCCGTCCGGGCGCGCGTGATGGAAGAGGCCTCCGGCGAGCACAATGGCCAGCAATATGACAGCATCCGGCATTATTCGACCGTGACGTTCCAGGTTTCGGAGCCGACAACGGTGACCGCCGCGAAGATTCCCGCCGACATGGCTCAGCTCGCCCCGCTGACGCCCCCCGCCACCAGCCTGGGAGGCGCGGTTGTCGGCGATGCGCTGTACGTCTACGGCGGCAACCTCGCTTCCGCCCACTCCTACTCCAACGAAGGCCAGGGACGCGACCTGTTCCGGTTGCGTCTGGACGGCAGCGGCCAATGGGAATCGATCAGCCAGGGCCCCGGCCTGCAGGGGCTGGCGCTGGTCGCGCACGGCCGCCATCTGTACCGCATCGGCGGGTTCACGGCGAAAAACGCCGAAGGCGAGGAGCACGACCTGTGGTCGCAGAACACGGCCGCGCGGTTCGATCTCGATTCCGGCGAATGGCAGCCGCTGCCCGACCTGCCGGAGGCCCGCTCGTCGCATGACGCGGCCATCGTCGGCGACACGCTGTACGTCGTCGGCGGCTGGGCGCTGGAAGGATCGAAGAACACCTGGCACACGACCGCCTGGTCGATGGACCTGACGGCTGAGACGCCCGAGTGGAAGGCCCTCCCCGCGCCGGGATTTGAACGGCGGGCGTTGGCGCTCGCCGCCCATCAGGACCGGCTGTATGTCATCGGCGGCATGCAGAAGGAAGGCGGCCCCTGCACGAAGGTCAGCATCTTCGACCCGCGGTCCGGCGCCTGGTCGGAAGGCCCCTCCATTGAAGGCAAGCCGATGGCCGGCTTCGGCAGCTCGGCCTTCGCGGTCGGCGGGGACCTGTTCGTCAGCACCAGCGAGTCGACGCTGCAGCGGCTGTCCGCCGACGGCCAGCGCTGGGAAACTGTTCAGGAGCTGCCGACGGGCCGCTTCTTTCACCGCATGCTGCCGATCGACGATCATCGCGTGGTGATCGTCGGCGGCGCGAGCATGCAGAGCGGCAAGTTCGAGGAAGTGGACGTCGTCACCGTGCGGTGAAGACGGCGACGGAATCGTTTTGAGTCGACCAGCCTGGCCGAGCCTCCCGTTCGTCCCAGCCCCGTTGGGGGCGATGACGGAGAGGGGGGCGACGCCGCTTACAGGGAACGTGGACATGACGCGTCACGGTGCGGGGAATGGGCGGGGCCGGCTGCGGGCCGGGCTGTTGGCGATCGGTCTGGCGGTCGCGCCGCAGCTCCCTGCGGCCGATGGCTGGAGCTCGTTCCAGAACGGCGGCCGGTTGCTGCACCCCGCGGAAGACCTGCCCGTGGAATGGACTCCGACGTCGGGAATCGCATGGACGTTGGAACTTCCCGGCGTCGGGCAGTCCAGCCCGGTGGTTTGGAACGGGATCGTGTATGCCACGTGTCTGTCCGGTCCGGAATCAGAGACCTGCCAGGTCGTGGCGGTGGACGTCGCGGACGGTTCGCTGAAATGGCGGAAGGAGTTCCCGAATCCGACGCCCCAGGAAAACAGCGGGTACGTCAGCGTGGCGGCGCCGACTCCGGCCGTCGACGCCGCGGGCGTCATCGCTTTCTTCGAAGGCGGCCTGGTCGTTGCGCTGGACCACGCGGGCGACGTCCGCTGGCAGCGGAACCTGGTCGAGGAACAGGGGCCGATCGTGTCGCGGCACGGGATCAGCAGTTCGGTCGAACAGAACGCTGACTGCGCGTTCGTATGGGTCGAGCGGCAGGAGGATCCCTACGTGCTGGCCCTCGACAAAGCGACGGGCGAACCGCGGTGGAAGATTCCCGGCGTTGGCGCGACGAGCTGGGCCAGCCCCCGGCTGGTTCCTGTCGGCGAGGGCGAGCATCTGGTGCTGAGCGCCATCGGCAGCCTGCGCGGCCTGGACCCCGCGACGGGGCGCGAGCTGTGGGCGCTGACCGGCGTGCAGGGCAACTCGACTCCGACGCCCGTTCCGGTGGGAAATGGACGGTTCCTGATCGGCGCGACTTCAGGCCGCGGCGAGGAGGGGGGCGGCAATTCCGCGGCCTCGAACGGCCTGGTCGAGATTCGTCGTGATGACGCGGGCGGATTCACGGCCGATTACGTGTGGCGGGCCCGCCGCGCGACAAGCTCGTTCGGTTCGCCCGTCGCGTCCGCGACAGCCGCGTACTTCGTCAATCGCGTCGGCGTGCTGTATGCCCTGGACCTTGAGACGGGCGAGGAGCGGTACGCGGAGCGGACGGCGGACAGCGTGTGGGCGACGCCGCTGGTGACGGGCGACCGGATTCTGCTGTTCGGCAAGGGGGGCATGACGACGGTCGTCGCGGACGAACCGGTGTTCCGCAAGCTGGGCGAATCGGCGTGCTGGCCGATCGAGGAGGCAGCCAGCGAGGGGCCTCCGGGAGGTCCGTCCAGCGGGCCGACGTTGTATGGCGTCGCGGCGGTTGACGGACGGTTGATCATGCGGGGCGGAGACCGACTGATCTGCATCGCATCGCCGATGTCGGGGAACTCCGGGTCGGAGTGAGGCCGGTCAACGAGTGTGTGCCCGGGGCTGGGTCGACGTGGCAGGTCATCGCCGGAATGCGCGGCGGCCGGCCGACGGCGGCGCCGTCGGATTGGGGCGGTGGGTCGTCGCCGAACCTCAACCCGATTGCTTCTGCGTCTGCGCCTCCTGCATCATCCCCGTCGGCGATGCGCCCGAGATCGAGGCCAGACACGGCACGCCGACGCCCATTCCCGTCAGCGGATTCTTCCACATCTGCTCGCCGCTCGACGCGTTCAGGCAGTACGTATACCCCTGGACCGAGACGATCAGCCGATCGGTGTCGAACAGCAGGCCCACAAAGCCGGATCCCTGCGGCGCCTTCCAGGACCACACCAGTTCGCCCGTGTCCCGGTCCAGCGCGCACACGCGAGAATTGAAGCCCACGAACACCAGGTCCGCGGGGTGTCGCACGCTCTGGTCCGGCCCCCGGTCAGGCTCGAGGGAGGTCGGAGCGTCCCACGGATTCCGCGAAACGTCGTCGCGAGCAGTCATACCGTCCCATCTCCCGTTGGATCTCGATCCAATCGTCCGGACCCGACGGTGCGGCGTCAATCGACCGCCGCTGTCGGGCATGGACCGCCAGGGAGAACGGGTGAATCCGACGCGCGGATCACGCGAAACGAGTCCTGCCAGCCGGGCTGTTCCAGCTCGCGCGGGTTTGCATCCGACGCCGGGCCGGCTCACTTCAACCGGGGCGCGTTGCGGCGCGGGGACCGCTTCGGCGGCGGAGAATCCTCCTCCTCGTCCTCGTCGCCGGAATCGACCCGATGCGACGCGCTGAGCACGGGCGTCCGCGAAGCGGTCTGCGCCGGGTACGACTCAATCGTCGTCACCGTCCGCTGCTGCTGCGTGAACGCGACCTCGCCCGCGTGGACCAGCATTTCGACGTGCGCCTGGACGCGGGATTCGCGAGGCAACCCCGTGTCGCGGAAGATCGTGCAAGTTCCCGAGGTCTCCCCGCCCGTGACGCTGATGCGGATCTCGCTGTCCGCGTCCGGTTCGCTGAGCGTGGTTGAGGGCGTGATGACGCCGTCGATGGCGATGATGGCGACCTCGTCCGAAAGTTCCTTCAGCGTGTAGCGGTTGCGGACGACCATCGGCACCGGCCGGCCGACGTGCCGCGTGCGCTCCCAGGAGTCGCCGGCGCGGAGATAGCCGGAGGGCAACAGGCCGATCGAGCTGTCGATGAAGTCGGTGATGCCGTTCTCGCCGGTGCTGGCCTCGGCCTCAAACAGCACCTGCTGACGGCGGTCCTCCGGGATGTTGCGGAGGCAGCGGGACAGGAACGTGCGGAAATCGTCCGAGCGGTCGATGCGGTTGTCCTGGTTGATCCAGAACGAGAAGCCGTCCTGTACCATGTCGTGATACATCCGCACGGCGAACGGGATGGACGCCGGGGGCTGCCGGGAGTCGTACTCGACGTGCTCGCCGGCGACGTCGCGCTGGTAGCGCACGCGGTCGTAACGGACCTGCAGCCGGGTTCGATCGTCGAGCTGCTCGCCGACCTGGATCAGCATCATGAGTTCCACCTGCCGGCGGCTGACGTCCGGCTGGCCGCTCAGCGATGCCTGCGTGAGTTCGGTGCTGATGACTTTGCGCAGCGGGAACCGGTCTCCGGACTGCAGCTGAAGGGCGAGTTTGGCGCGGGCATCTTCCGCGGGGGGGCGGCGACGACGGGGCGTCTCGACCGGTTTGTCCTCCGGGTACTCCAGATCGAGGTCGTCCTCGGCGAGGGGGTCGAAATCCCGGTCGTCCCGGGCGCCGCGCTCGTCGGCCAGCCAGTCAGGCAGATCCTGTTCCTGGCCCGCGTTCTGCGTGCCTTTGCTGCAGCCCGGCAGGCCGGTCATCAACAGCGAGGAAATGGCGACCAGAAATAGCGTCTGCCGCATGGGTCGATCCCTGACCGATGAGCGAAATGTCCGAACGCAGCCTCTCAGGCGGGCGGCTGTGCGCGATGGCCCGCGCGCGGAACTTAGCACCGCTGAAATCCGGGAGGCCAGACGACAACGCGCCGACGGGCCGACGCGACGCCCGCGGCGGCCGAAATGGGGTTGGAACCGGCAGCCGCTGCCGGAACGGACTGTCAAGTGGAAAGTCCGCCCTGACTGTGCAGTCTGCGCGAGCCGCCTTGAGACGTCCTGTGAGTTCTTGCAGCAGGCGGCGCGTGCGATTACGCTCATCGATCAAGAGGCGTTGATTCGACACGTGTGTCAGGCTGATTCCGCGCGCCGCGTTCGCGCGAGCGGCCGTCCCCGCCCCAAAGTCGGACCCAATACGGGCCTCCGGCTCCCACCCTCGCCCGCCCAGGGCCGTCCACGACGGCTGCCTTGGGCGCCGGAGTTCTGCACGATGAGCCACGGCTGCAGCCCCCTGCACTTCGACCGTCTGTCCCGCCGCGGATTCCTGTCGGTCGGCTTCCTTGCTGGAACTGGACTGACGCTGCCGATGCTGCTCCGCGGCCGGACGGCCCGGGCGGACCTGAAGAACCTCGAGCACTTCGAGGGCACGGCGCAGTCGATCATCCACATCTTCCTGCCGGGCGGCATCGCGCACCAGGAATCGTTCGACCCCAAGCCGTACGCGCCGATCGAGTACCGCGGCGAGATGCCGCAGGTGCAGACGAACGTCTCCGGCGTCCTGTTCGGCGAGACGCTGCCGAAGACGGCCCAGATCGCCGACCGGTTGACCGTCATCCGCTCGATGACGCACGGCGAGGCCGCCCACGAACGCGGCACGCACAACATGTTCACCGGGTACCGGCCCAGCCCGGCGCTGCAGTTCCCTTCGATCGGTTCGGTCATCAGCCACGAGTTGGGCTCCCGCAAGGATCTGCCCCCCTACGTGTGCATCCCCAATATGCCGAACGAGTACGCCGGCAGCGGCTATCTGAGTTCGGCCTTCGCGCCGTTCAGCCTGGGCAGCGACCCGGCGGACGGCGGGTTCCGCGTCCGCGATCTGGACCTGTTCAATGGGATCGATGAGAGCCGGTTCTCGAACCGTCGTTCGGCGCTCGAGGCGGTCAACGCCCATTTCCAGAAGAAGGAGCAGTCCGACAAGATCACCGCGATGGACAGCTTCTACGAGAGCGCGTTCCGGCTGATCTCGTCCCCCGAGGCCAAGCAGGCGTTCGACATCAGCAAGGAGTCGGACCAGCTGCGGGACGAATACGGCCGGAACACGGCCGGCGCGCGGATGCTGCTGGCCCGCCGGCTGGTGGAATCGGGCGTGCGGCTGGTGAATCTGACGTACGGCGGCTGGGACATGCACGACAACATCGTGGCCGGGTTCCGGAACCAGATGCCGGCGTTCGACCAGGCCTTCGCGCGGCTGATCCTGGACCTCGAAGAGCGGGGCATGCTGGACAGCACGCTGGTGATGGTGTCGTCGGAGTTCGGCCGGACGCCGAAGATCAACGGGACGGCCGGCCGCGACCACTGGCCGAAGGTGTTCAGCGTGGCGCTGGCCGGCGGCGGCGTGAAGAAGGGTTTCGTGTACGGAACCTCAAACGCGACGGCCAGCGAGCCGGAAGAGGACGCGATGGGCATCGAAGATCTGTTCACGACGGTGTACCACTGCCTGGGCATCGTCGCGGACAAGGAGCTGATGGCGCCCGGAGACCGGCCGATCGAGATCGTCGACGGCGGACAGGTCGTCGAAGAGCTGCTGGCGTAAGCTCTCGCAATCATCGAAGCCCCGGGGTCGCGGCAGCTCGCATCCCCGGGGCCTTTTTTGTTTCGCCCTGTCGCCAGGGCGTCTCGTCACCGCATTTTTTTGGCATTCTTGCGGCGGTTCGCGTAAGTCCCGATATGCGGACACGAATCGCCCCCATGCTGTGCGCTGCGGCCCTGCTGCTGTCCCCGGCGGCCGCCTGGGCCGGCATGCCGTCCATCGAGCTGAGCGACGTCGCCAAATTGCGACTGGACACCCTGTCGTTCTTCCTGCTGGGCGTGATCATCAGCGCGGTCTGCCTGAGGGGCTTATGGAACGCGCTGCGCCGGGACATCCCCGCCCTTCCAAGGCTCAGCTTCCGCGGCGCCCTGTCCGCGACCGTACTGATCGGCCTGGTGTTGCTGGTCGTCCTGACGATGATCAGCGGCGCCCGGGAGCTGCTGACGCCCGGCGCCTGGAACAAGCAGGGCCTGACGTTCGCGTTGACGGGGGACGCCGCCGGCGACATGGATCGCGCTGCGCAGGCCCGGCTGCAGGACGAACGGCGGGCGGCGCTCGAACAATTGCGCAGCCTGCTGTGGGCGCACGCCGCGTCCCATGCAGGCGCGTTCCCGGAGTCGACGGAATCCGCGGAATTCGCCGGGGAGTTCTGGACGCAGCCCGGCGTGACCAGCGCGACGTACCTGTATCGCCGGGGACACCGCATCGAGCGGACTGGCCGCCCGCTGGTCATCGAGCATGATGTCTACGACGACGAACAGCTCGCGCTGCTGACCGACGGTCGGATCGGAGTTTTGTCACGGTTGATGTCTGACAGGGCGGCCCGCCGCGACATCGTCCAGCCTGAACCCGGCCCCGAGCCGACCTCTCCACCCGAGATGGAACAGGCGATGCCATCAGCGGACCTGACCGCGGACGAGCCTGAGGCCGGACCATGAGCCGGCGCACGCTCACTTCCGGCCTGGCGCTGATCGTAATCTCGCTGCTGCTGGTTTGCGCCGGGCTCGTCGCGCCGCTGCAGGCGGTGTTCGCGATTCTGTTTGGCTGGATGCGGCATGCGGAGGGAACCTTGCCGAATGTCTCGATCAGCGGCGCGGGCGTCTTGAGTTTCGCGGCGCTGCTGGGGCTGACCGGGCTGATGATTCACGTCTCCGGTCGGGCGGCGTTTCGATCGCGTCAGTTTCACAGGATACGCGATCGCTGGCCGACGCGCTGGACCTGGATGCTGCTGGGAGCGATCGCGCTGGTGTTCGCCGGCGCGGTGTCCATCGTGGGGATCGCGCATCAGGCGGCCTGGTTGGCAACCTCGGAAGAACGGTTGATCTATTCGAATTCCTATGAGTTCATGGGACGCGTGGTGAACAAAAACAACCAGAAACACCTTGGACTCGGCATGCACAATTTCATCGACCAGGCAGGTCGGCTTCCCGCCGGGGGAACCTACGATGAGTCCGGACGGGCGCTGCACGGTTGGCTGACGTCGATTCTGCCCTACACCGACCAGGCGAGCCTGTTCCGCCGCATCGATCTGCAGGAGACCTGGAAGTCGCCTCGGCATCGCAGCGTGTTTGAGACCCCGGTCCCGGGGTTCATGAATCCCGCCTTGCCGCAGCAGTCGAAAACCCAGGGTGGCTACGCGCCCGCCTCGTATTCGGCGAACGAACGGCTGCTGGGCATCAATCGCGGCCTGCGTCTGAGCGACATCACCGATGGCACGTCGCAGACGATTCTGGCCGGGGACGTGGTGGAATCGATTCCCGCCTGGGGGTCGGCGTCGAACTGGCGGGACCCGGCGCGCGGCATCAACAGGGGGCCCAGGACCTTCGGTTCTCCCTCTTCGTACGGGGCCGCGTTCCTGTTCGCCGACGGCAGTGTCCGGATTTTATCCCGGAACACGGCTCCCGAGGTCCTGGAGGCCCTGGCGACGCCGGCCGGCGGAGAGGATCCCGGAGATTTCTGAGGGGGGTCGCCCGAATGCGGCCTTCCCGCGAGCGCACCGGGGCGTTCCTTTGGGAACCCCGTTGGCGGCCTGTCGTCAGCGCCCCGGCCGTCTGCTATCGTGAATCGCGGCGCGCCGGCCGCGTTCACCAGCGTCGCCGCCGCGAATTCGTCCTGCCCGTGGAGTCGTTCTGAATGTCCAGCGCCCCCGTCGCCGAAGCTCCCGACACGTCCGCTCCCTCCGGCCCGCCGACGAAGTTTCTGTTGTCGTCGGACAAGGCCGACCCCGAGATCAACAAGCTGTTCCGGCTGCAGATCAAGCACGAGGGCTCCGACCTGCACCTGCAGACGGGCAAGCCGGCCATCCTCCGCATCCGCGGGACGCTGCGCGAACTGCAGATGCCCGCGATCTCGGAAGAACAGATGTACAAGATGTTCTACGAGATCATGGATGAGCGGAATCAGAAGATCTTCGAGCAGAACGGCGGGACCGACCTGGCGCATGTCGTCCCCCACGAAGGCCGCAACTGGCGGTTCCGCGTGAACCTGTTCAAGCAGCTCGGCATTCCCGGCATGGTGGCTCGAAAGATCGAGCAGAACATCCCCAACTTCGAGGGGCTGTATCTGCCTCCCGTGATGGAGGACCTCTGCAAATACGACCAGGGCATGGTGCTGCTCGCGGGCGTCACGGGTTCCGGCAAGTCGACGACGATCGCCTCGATGCTGGACTGGGTGAACCGCAACGAGCGCGTGCACATTCTGACGATCGAAGACCCGATCGAGTTCGTGTTCACGCAGGACAAGGCGCTCATCAACCAGCGGGAGCTGGGCATGGACGTCAGGGACTTCCACATCGCGATGAAGCACGCGGTGCGGCAGGACCCGGACATCATGCTGGTGGGCGAAATGCGCGATCGCGACACGTTCGAGACGGCCATTCACGCGGCCGAAACCGGCCACCTCGTGTTCGGCACGATTCACGCCTCCAGCGCGCCCTCCACGATCGGCCGCATCCTGGACCTGTTCCCCCAGGACATGCACAACGCGATCCGCAGCTCGCTGGCCTTCAACATGAAGGCCATCGTCGCCCAGAAGCTGTTGCCGACGATCGTCGACAAGCCCAAGCGCGTGCCGATCCTCGAGATCATGCGGTTCAACCCAACCGTCCGGAAGCTGGTCCTCGAAGGCCAGGACGAAAAGCTCTCGGCGGCGATCCGGATTGGCAAGGAGGAAGGGATGCAGTTGTTCAACGACAGCATCTACGGCTTCGTGATGAAGGAATACATCAGCCGCGCGACGGCGTTCGAAGTCTCGCCGAATGTCGAAGAGTTGAAGATGATGATCAAGGGCATCGAGGTGAAGGCGCCGGCGATTCTGTAGTCGCCCGGCGGCGGCCGTCGCCATTCCCGGGCGCGGTCATTCGCCTTCCACGCGGCGCGTGGCGATGGCGCCGGCCGGCTGGAGCTGCGCGTCCAGGAAGGCGTACATCACAGCCCGGGATTCGTGCGGCGCGGCATGTCCCCGCCCGTGCACGAAGAACGCGAAGTTCTCGGGCGCGCCGACCAGCTCGTACACGTCGGCGACCTTGCCCAGCATCAGCAGCCGCTGCCGTTGCGTCAGCCGGTCGCCGTCGTTCAGGCCCGACACGTCCAGGTACGCCCGCGGCGCGGCGAGCGCCATGATCTCGTGGAAGTCGATCGGCGGCAGCTCGCCCCGCAGCAGCCCCTCGCGCAGCGGCTTGAAGTAGACGTACCAGCGGTCCCGCGACCACTCCAGCGCCTGCCGGTTCTGGCGAAAAAACGCGGCGCTGCAGTTCCCGCAGGCGGCCTGGACGCGCTCATCGTAGGCCGCCAGAAACATCGACCCGTGCCCCCCCAGCGAGTGGCCGAGGGCGCCGATCTTCGCGGGATCGACCTCCGCCAGCGACTGCAACACGTCCACGGCGATTGAGTGCTCGAATGTGAACTTGCCGACGGCCGTCCACTCGGGGTGCTTCGCCTGGAACCGGGCTGTCTCGTACGAGCCTTCCGGCGGGATCCGGTGTCCGGCGACGAAATGGTCCGGGGCGATCACCACGTAACCCCGCCGGCAGAGATGGTCGAGAAACGCCTTGTCGGGATCGCCGTCGAGTCCGGCCGTCTGCTCCTTGCCGCGATCGGTCGTGCCATGCAGCGCGACGATCGCCGGCAGCGGCCCCTCGCGGTTCAGCGGGATGCCGAGGTACGCATGGCAGCGTTCGTCCGATTCCACGGCGTAGCTGATCAGCCGCCGCTCGTAGAGTCCGTCGACGATGGCGGACTCATGCACCTCCAGCGCGGTCGGCGGGCGCTCCGGTTTGTGCTGATCGCGCAGCAGCTCGAGATACCGGGCGCGGAGCGTGCCGCGTCGGGCCTCCCAGTCCTCGCGCGTCGCCAGGCCTTCGGTCAGGTCGTCCCAGGAGGAAACGATCGGCTGCGGATCGGTGCGGGGCCGGGGCGCCTCATCCGCCGTCGCGGCGACCGCCGCCAGATTCAG
Organism: Planctomyces sp.; assembly: GCA_019636235.1. Classification (GTDB taxonomy): domain Bacteria; phylum Planctomycetota; class Planctomycetia; order Planctomycetales; family Planctomycetaceae; genus Caulifigura. Next base: position 59,386 of record JAHBXW010000005.1, on the reverse strand, counting down.
GCTCAAGCCAACAGTCAGAAGCCGCAGCAGCGTGCTGAGAGGCATCGCGTCACCCTTCGCGCGGGGGGCGGGGACCGAAGTACTGGAAGTAGGTGCAGGCGATTTTTGCGTTGTACAGCTTGCGGCGACGGTCGGCCTTGCGGCCGAACAGAGCTTCGAATCCGGGATGCGCCGTCAGCACATACAGCGACCAGGCATCGAGCCGCTGGCAGTCCTCGCCGAGACGCCGGTACAGGTCCTCGACCTCGGGCTGCGTGCCCAGCCGCTCGCCGTAGGGAGGATTGGCGATCAGGCACCCATAGGCGGGAAGCTCGGTCCAGTCGCTGGCGGCGCGGCTGGTGAACTCGATGTCGTCGGCGACTCCCGCGGCACGGGCGGCGCGTCGAGCCTGGTTGAGGACGGCCGCGTCGCGATCGCCGCCGAGGAGCCGAGTCGTCAGCGGCGGAAGGATGGCGGCGCGGGCCTGTTCGCGGGCCGCGTCCCAGACAGGCGCGGGAACCTGTGGCCACGCCTCCGCGGCGAACGTCCGGTTGAGTCCGGGGGGAATGCGGCGTCCCAGCATGGCGGCTTCGATGAGGATCGTCCCGGACCCGCAGAAGGGGTCGAGCAGAAGGCGCCCCGGACGCCAGTAGCTGAGCTGGACGAGCCCCGCGGCGAGCGTTTCGCGGAGCGGCGCCGCGCCCCCCTGAATGCGATAGCCGCGCTTGTGCAGCCCCTCGCCGGATGTGTCGATGGTCAGCGTCGCGAGGTCGTCGACGAGCGCGACCTCCACCGCGTATTCCGGCCCCGTCTCCGGGCACCAGGCGACGCTCCAGGCGGACTTCAGCCGTTCCACGATGGCCTTCTTCACGATCCGCTGGCAGTCGGGAACGCTGTGCAGCTGAGAACGGATGCTGCGTCCGGAGACGGGGAAGCGGGCGTCGAGTCCCAGCCAGCGTTCCCAGGGGAGGTCGCGCGTCTGGTCGAAGAGGGCTCCGAAGTCGCGGGCGTCGAACCGTCCCAGGACGAGGAGGATGCGGTCGGCCGAGCGGAGATGCAGGCTGGCCCGACAGAGGCCGGCGGCATCGGCGCGAAACCAGACACGGCCATCCTCGATGGTCGGCTTATCGAAGCCGAGGTCCACGAGCTCCCGGGCGACGACGGCTTCGAGTCCGAACGCGGCGACGGCGGCGAAATTCCAAAGGTCCTGGGCGGGCGCCGTCAACGGGAGTTCCAGTGCGTGGGGGTTGGGCGGGGGCGGGACGATCGATGCGCCACTCTGCGCGGGGCCTGCGCGGGGGTCAATGGGTGAGCGGCCTGGAGTCCCAGGAATCCCGCGAGGGCTCGAAAAACCGGCGGTCAGGGCTTTTCGTCGAGCGGTCGGCCAGCGAAGAATGAAGGCAGCGAGTCGCTGGTCCGTCCTGTCATTCCTCACATCCCTCAGGACTCGGCGATCGGGGCAACCCCTCGCGAGAACCGGCCTGGTTCCCAAAGGCCGGCACGTTCCAGATTGTCCCTGTGATTGAATCCCGTCGAGTCGGGGAAGGCGTGTGCCCGTGCACGGGCTGTCTGCTATATTGGCGGAGCCTGTCTCAGGTTGCATCCCGGCATGATCGTCACGACCGTTTCACGCGGCCGTGAGTTCGCGGCGCGTTTGACGAACGCGGGCGGGCGCCTCGCCGAAGGCGGGAACTGTCCTATCCAATCCGGCATCTCAAGCTCATGGATTTCCGCACCTGTCCTCTCTGCAAGGCTTCGATTCTCGACGATGACGCCGAGGACTGTCCTTCGTGCGGCGCGTCGTTGAACGGGAAGCCGAGTTCGTCCGCGAAGCCGGCCGCGGGGAAGCCCGCGGCAACGGCCAGGCCGGCGGCGGCGTCCGGCAAACCGGCGGCGGCCGGCGCAGGCAAGCCTCCCGCTGGAGGGGCGGCGCGCAAACCCCCCGTCCCCATGACGCGCGGCGGAGCGCCCGGCGCGACGGCCCCCGACGACGACAACCCGTTCGACGTCGACACGGCGGCACTGCAGAAGGCTGTCCCCGTCAGCCCCCGGCCGATGAAGGGCCGGACCGTCGAAGTCGTCTGCCCGATGTGCGAAACCAAGGGCTTCATCGCGCCGCAGCACCAGGGGAAGCTGGTCCGCTGCGCGAGTGCGGAGTGCAAGTTTCCGAACTTCACGGCGCCCGTCCCGAAGAAGGAGGTCGTCGACGAGAGCGCTGGCAAGTCGAAGGGCCTGACGACCGGCATGCTGGCGGGCATTGGCACGGGCGTCGCCGCCGTGCTGGCCATCGGCGCGTTCTTCCTGTTTCGCAGCAAGCCGCAGGAAGTGGCCCTCGACACCGTCGTGCCCGTCGCGCCCACTCCCAAGGTGGAATTGCCGAAGAACGCACCCGCACTGCAGCAGCGACAGACGCTGTCGACCATCCCGGAAATCCTGAAGGCCAGCCTCGACGACGTGAAGCGTGCGGCCGCCGTCCGGGACAACAATCCGAATCGCGCGCGGGGCCGAAAGTGGGCGGCCGAGGCGTTCGCCGCGTCGGGCGACATCAAAGAGGCCCGCGAACAGTTGCAGGCGCTGATGGCGCTCAGCGCGGCCCCGGGTTACTATCAGATTGAACCGCTCGTGACGCTGTATCTTCAGCAGCGGGCGGCGGGGAAAGTCGAGCCGGCCCTGCTCGATGAGGCGCTCAAGCATGCCAGGGTGCCGGACTCGGCGCGAGGGCCGGTGGACGCCATCAGCGCGCTGGCCGCGGCGCTGGTTCTGGACGGCCGTCCGGAGAAAGCGGCCGAACTGCTGAAAACCCCCATTCAAGGCCCGCGGGCGACCGCGTCGCTGCTGTGGATGGCGGCCAGTTACGGCCGCGTATTCGATTACGAGGCTGTCGCCTCCGTGCCGGCGTTTCTGGCGTCGAACCACCCGCAGTGGATCGCGGCGACGTGGATCGTGGCCTCGGAGGGAGACAAGGCGGGGGCCCTGAAGTGGGCGCAGAGCGCGACGGCCGCGGACGTCCGCGAGGGCGGACTGGCCGTGTGGGGCGCCAGGGTGGCGCGGGATGCCGCATCGCTGTCGGCCGTCACGCCGGAAATCGAAACGGCCCTGGCCGGGGTTTCGCCAGCGGGTCGGGCCCGGGTCTGGGCGAACGTCGCTCACGGGCGGTTCGCGGTGGGGGATCCGCCCGGCGCGCAAACGGCGATCAAGCTGGCCGATGTGGCCCTGGCGGAGATCAAGGCTCCGGCGCCGATGAAAACGCCCGGCATGGCGGAGATTCACAATTCGCCGTCGAATCGCGCGGGCGTGCCGGATTCGGCCCCGCTGCGTTCGGCGGCGCTGGCCGCCGAGAACGTCGCCGCCGTGCACCGGCTGCTGAAGTCCGACGCCCTGGCGTCGGAGAGCCTGGCGGCGTCGATGCGGTTCACCGAAGGCATGGCGCCCTCGCGCACCGAAACGGATCGGCTGCTCAAGGAGTGTGAGAACCGCATCGCGATGGAGAATCAGCTCGACGCGGCGCTGAACCTCAAAGGCAATCGGGACGCGAAATTCCGCGCCTTCTACCAGTATCAGCAGCGAGTCACGACGCTCGCCGCCCTCGCCACCGAACGCTTCGACCTGCAGATCGCCATCCTCCGCGAGGCCGCGGCCAGCGGCATGGCCAAAACCGCCTGGCAGCTGATGCAGGAGCGCGAAACGTCCGCGGATGCTGCCATCCGCCAGCCCTTCAACAAGACGCGGCTGCCGGGCTATGTCGCCTTCCAGGCGTTCGTCGGCGGCGACGTCGACACGGCCCGCCAGATCGAATCGGCGTTTCCGCCGCAGCAGCTGCCGCAGGACCCGCTGGACCTGATCGCCCTGCGGATCGCCCGGGCGCGGCAGCAGGGCAACGCTCTCAGTGTCTATGAAGACCTGCGCAACACCTACGGCTCGCCGACGTTCGACCGGGACCTCGTCGATATGGAAGTGCTGCGGCTGGTCAGCCGGCAATATCGCGAGGCGGGCGCGGTCAAGACGCTGGAGTTCGCCTGGCAGTTGCCCGGGGAATCGGCCCGTGAGGACGCGCTGTGGCTGCTGGCCGCGGCGGCCGTCCGCGACGGGAAGGCGTCCGACTTGTGGAAGGAGACGTCGGCGCTCGAGCGCAAGTTGACGCCGCCGGATCGGGCGGCGCTGGCCCGCGGTTACGTGGCGGGCGCGATGATCGCCTCGAAAGGCAGCCGCTCGACGTCGACGGCCGCCCTGCCGAACCAGTAAACGGCCTGGGCCGCCGCGCAGTAGGAAGTCGGCGCGAATGCGCGCAACGGCAGGGAACGCGCCGCCGTTTGACATGCGCAGCGCCGCGCGCGATCGTGTCTCGCATGGTTTCCACGGGCTGGTTCCGACGCTGGCTGGGCGATGAGGGCGAACGCCTCGCGGCCCGGTTCTTGAAGCGGCAGGGGTATCGCATTCTCATGCGCCAGGCCCGGAACCGGTTCGGCGAGATCGACCTGATCGCTCTCGACGGCGACGTGCTGGTGTTTGTCGAAGTGAAGTCCCGCCGGGACGCGCTGCGAGAATCGCCGGCGGAGCGTGTCGATTCCGCGAAGCGGCGGACGCTGACGCGCGCCGCCCTGGCCTGGCTGAAACGGCGGGGACTGTTGAACCGCCGGGGCCGCTTCGACATTGTGACAGTGCAATGGACCGGGCCGGGGGACCCTGAAATCCGCCACGCCCGGAACGCCTTCGACGCCGTCGACTTCGGCCAGTTGCACTGACCTCCACTCGAGCCCATTCCATGCCTGCACGACCGCTTCAGGCCGCCCGCCAGCACGTCATGTCGTTCGAACGGGGGCCTGCCATCGGGCTGAGCCACGCCTGGAACGGCGGCCAGTTCTGCGCGATCTTCACCCCCGCCGGTATCGTGGGCTGCGGCATCTTCGATATGGGCACGCCGACGAAGTTCGGGCAGGCCATCGCCATCGCACGGGGCACGCCGGAACTGCCGCTGGTCACGCCGGACGACTTGTGCGAAGCGAAGATCGTCGAGTGCACGCCGGCGGCACGGGAGATGGGCATTGAACCAGGCATGACGGGCCGCGACGGGGTGGAACGCATGCTGGCCGCGGGGCCTGCCGCCGAGCCCGCGCCGCGCGGGGCCATGCGCGTCAAGTCGATCGACCACGTGACGTTTGTCGTCGCCGACCTCGACCGATCCCGGACGTTCTATCGGGACGTGCTGGGGATGGACGAAGTTCCCCGTCCCGCATTTTCATTTCCGGGATTGTGGTTCCAGGCGGGCGGCACGCAGATCCATTTGATCCTCGAACATCCGGAAACCGGCCCGGCCGCCGTGAGGATCCCGGACGAGTGCAAGATCAGCCGGACGCGACACGTGGCGTTCGAGGTCGACGATGCGGCGTTCGCTGTGAGACGACTGGCCGAGTTGGGCGTGCCGATCGTCGCGGGGCCGCAGCAGCGCCCGGATGGTCCGACGCAGATGTACGTTCAGGACCCGGACGGCAATCTGATTGAGTTGTTCGCGTATCCGCCGGCGACGTGATCCCGTGTCGCGTTCGACGACTCGCTTTCATCGTGATGCGGACGGCGCGCGGCTTCTGTCGTTCGTCCCAGGTCGGCCGAACAAAAAACGAGCGGCCCGGTCCTCGCTCCGAGCCGCTCGTTATTCCAACCGGCGCCGGCATCACCGCGCGGCGCGGAATCCGTGGTCCTTGAAGTCCCGGGCCGACTTGGCCTCGTACTCGGCCGACACCTGCGGGTTCGGCGTCGCGTCGCACTCGACTTCCCCCCGCATCCACTTCACCGCCTGGGTGATCGACTCCAGGTACGTCGCGTTCGCCCACGACGTCTCGTTGTGCCCCAGGTTGTTGTAGTACAGCTTTCCTTCGCCCATCGTCTTGATCCAGCACACGGGGACGTGGTAGCCGTGGCCCGTCGGCACGGGGCTTCCCGTCGGGCTCTTGGCGTAGTCCAGGCTGAGCAGCACTCGGCACTTGTGGGGCTGCCAGTGCCGGTACATGTAGATCTCGTCCTTCAGCGAGAACTCGGGTCCGAACATGCTGGACAACGGGTTCTCGGGGTCATGCCCGGTGAGGACCACGGTGTCGCCGGCGTTCCAGGGATGGCCGATGAACGTGCCCCCCATGAGGTCCCAGTAGGGCGCGTAGTCGTGGAAGGTGTCGCCGGCGGAATGGAAGCCCAGGACGCCATGTCCCTTCTGGTAGATCCATTCGCCGAAGAAGTAGCGCTTCGCGTCGTCGGGAATCGGCAGGTCCAGCGTCGTGTAGAACGCGACGATGTCATAGTTCTGAAGATTCTCAATCGTAAAGTCGGACTCACAGTCCTGGGTGCAGTCGCAGGCGAACAGCCCCGTCTTTTTGCCCAGTTCGATCATGGCGACTTCGGCGGGGGCCAGCTTGCCTTCAGGCCGCGTCACGGAACCATGCCGGAATCCGGCGCTCTGCGTGACGAACAGCATGCGGACGGGCTGCCCCGGCTCGGCGGCCGGGAGCGGGGCGGCCAGGGCGAACAGGACCGGGATCAGCAGCAGGACGCGCGGGCAGCATCTCATCGGCGGGCGCCTCGGTGGAGAGGAGGACAGGCGGGTCGGCAGGGACGGCGTCGATGGGCAAGCCATCAGCGCCGCCCGCGTGGGATTCGCTGGCACGATCATGATGCGGCCCGACGCGCAGGGCAACCGTCCCCGGGCGTCCCGATGTGCCCCATCCCGCAGGGCCGCGGCGCCGTGCGGCCGTGGACCCGTCAGTACACCGTCTGATGGCAGTCGCAAACCTCGACTTCCTGCCAGGCGTCGGGATGCTCGGCCACGGATCCGCATCCGCAACCTTCGTCGCGCAGCGAGCACTCGCCGATCACGCGGTAGATGACCAGGCGTTTGACGTGCGAGTCCTCCTGGCAGGCGAAGTACTGGCTGCCGCCGAGGACCATCTGGCACGCGCCGCGCTGCGCCGACGCCCAGTGCGGCGTCGAGGAGCAGCCTGTCTGCGGCACGCAGTCATAAACCCCGTAGTCGCACCCGCTCTGCGGACCGATGTGAAAGGAGTCCGGCTCAGGAGACGCATGCGCGGGTTCGCACTCCGCGGGCATGATGTAAGGCGCCGGCACGCAACTGACCGCGCCCACAGACGATTCCAGCGCCACGGCCAGACTCAGCGAACCGACGCTGCAGAACAGCACGGCGAACACGCGGCGAACAACCATGAGCGGACCTTTCAATCATGAGGACTTGAAGTGCGCCCGGTTCGCGTCCCGGGTCGCGTCAGGTTCCGGGGGAGGCGTGCCGCGGCGACGCCACAGCGCAATGCCGATCGCCAGGCAGCCAACGCCGTTGAGCAGCCACAGCCAGTTTCGCGATCCGCTCTCCAGGCGTGCCGCGGCGGCGAGCGGGGTGGGCGGCGAAGCCGTCCGCAGCCACCGGGCCAGATCGTCTGTATTCTCGGGCAGCGGCCAGGCGCGTTTCGCGTCGCGGCAATCCACAATCACATGACCCGCACGCCCCGCCAGTTGGAACGCAGAATCCGGGACCGGCTCGTTGAACCGCAACTCGTCCAGCACATGGACGGCGATCATGCGCAGCCGGTCGCCGCTGAAGCGGGCCTGCACGGCGGCCCGGGGGAACGTGATGTCGTCCCCGAACGTCGTGAGATCGAGAAACCGGAACTCCGTATGACGCGCGCCGCCAGCATCCGGCTGCGACCGGGCCACGACGACTCCCGTCGCTTCATCGACCGTCATCCGCGGCGGGGCGATCGACAGCGGGTCCTGCGGATCGCGCCAGCCCAGTTCCACGAGCCCGTCCTCCCGCCTCAGAACAATCAGCCCCACAGCGGCCTGATCAGACGTCGGAATCCGCCGCAGCGAGGACAGGTCATCCCCCGCCAGCCCGCGACTCCCGCGATTGTGCACATTGAACTGCAGGTTGCGGGGATCGTGGTGGATGCGGATGTCGTCGACTTCGACGAACGAGAACGGGCCCTGATCGCTGCGCAAACGGCTGGCCGAGACCAGCAGCCGGCATTCGGACCAGGGCGGATCGGCCCGAAAGGCGCCGCCGTTAAGATCCTCAATGAATCGCCGCAGAGCGTCCCGGTCCGCGGACAAATCGTGTCGGGCGAGCGCCGCTTCGAATTCGTCGAACGTCCGTTCGCCAGCGACCTCGCTCCGGAACAGCCGGTAGCGGATGTCGCAGGCGGCGATTTCCCCGCGCTGCCCGGCCCAGGCCGCGGCCATGCGCTCGACGAGTGCCCGATCGTCCGACGTTTGCTCCGGCACAGGCGCACGAACAAACAGCACGGCTTCGTCCGGAGACTCCAGCGAAAGGCCATCCGCGCCTCGCGCGGGGACGGAAGTGCTCGCCAGCGTGCAGGCGATCCATCCGCCGAACGCCAGGCGCACGCCCATGCATATCCAGGCAGCGGCCCGCTGCATCGTCGCGCTCCGGACCCAGGAGACGAACTTGACCCGTACGGCCGGAGTGTGACGGTTCGATCAGTCCCGGGCAAGCGTCCGAGTTGATCGCCGAGCCGCTTGCAGGCCCCTCCGCTGCGGTTCTTGCGGCGCGCGGCCGCTGCGGACCTCCTTGGGCGGGGATTCGCGTGTTCCCCGGGACTCCCTATAATCCGGCGCGCTGCGGGATCATCCATCAGTCGCAGGGCACATGTCAGCCACCGCGGAAATCATCGTCATTTTGCTGCTCATCCTGCTGAACGGCTTTTTCGCCGGGGCGGAGATCGCGATTCTGACCTCGCGCCGCAGCCGCCTGGAGCCGCTGGCCAAATCGGGCGACCGGGGGGCCAAGCTGGCGCTGCAGCTGTCGCAGGATGCGGGGCGATTCCTGTCGACGATCCAGGTCGGGATCACGTTTGTCGGCACGCTGGCGGCGGCGTTCGGCGGGGCCCATCTCGCACATTCCCTGGCCGAATGGCTGGCGGAGTCCGACATGCGGCTTGTCAGCGCCTACCGAAAATCCATTGCGCTCACGCTCGTCACGCTGGCCATCAGCTTTGCGGCGCTGGTGATCGGCGAACTCGTTCCGAAGCGGATCGCGTTGCAGCGGGCCGAGCCGATCGCCCGCTTCGTGTCGTTTCCGATGGTCATTATGAGCCGTTTTTTCCGGCCGGTCGTGGGATTCCTCAGCAACGTGACCTCGGCCATTCTGTTTGTGCTCCGGGTGCGGGCGGACGCAGGGCCGAAGATGTCGGCGGAGGACATCGAGCACCTGATCGAAGCGGGGCACGCGGAAGGCGTGTTCAACATGTCCGAGAAGGAAGTGGCGCTGGAGGCGCTGCAGCTGGGAGACCGGAAGGTGCGGGACATCATGCGGCCCCGCGTCGACATGGAGGCGCTGGACGTCGATACGCCCCAGGATGAAGTCATGGGCGCCATCGCCATGGCTGGCTTTTCGCGGATCCCCGTCTACCAGGAATCGCTCGATCGCATCATGGGATTCGTCTACATCAAGGACGTGTTCCAGCAGGTGTATCTGAACCGGCCTGTCGATCTGCGGAAGCTGCTGCACCCGCCTCTGTTCGTCCCCGACAGCATGACCCTCGACCGCGTGCTGGAGGCGTTCCAGGAAAAGAAGACGCAACTGGCGATCGTGGTGGACGAGTACGGCGGAACGGCGGGCCTGGTGACGATGGAAGACGTCCTCGAGGAACTGGTCGGCGAAATTCACGACGAGCATCGGCGCGACCATGAACAGCTCGTCGTGCAGCGCGAGGACGGAAGCTGGCTGATCGACGGGGGCCTGCCGATCCACGAGTTCGTCGAATTGCTGCAGGACCGGCTGCCGCAGCTCAAGACGCCGGAGGACATCAGCACGGTCTCGGGCGTCGTGCTGCAGCACCTGGAGCGGATTCCGAAGGTGGGCGAGAAGGTGGCCTGGAACGGGATCGACATGGAGGTCGTCGACATGGACGGCACGCGGATCGACCGGATTCTGGTGACGCTGCCGGAGCCGCAGCCGACGGTCGAGGAGCCGGAGCCGGAAGGCTGAACGGCGGCTGTGTGCCGGGGCGGCTCGCGGAAATCCCGCCGCTGAGCCGCCTTTCAAATGATCCAGCCTCCGGCCCGCGGCGTTCGCCCGGTCAGAGGTCCGAGCATGAGCGAATCCGGCACGCTTCAGCGGTGGTTTCCGACATTCGTGCGACGACGTCGCCTGTCCGACGACGAATCTGTCGAGGCGCTGGAGCGGTCGCACCGGACTCTCAAACGCCTGCGGTGGTGGCTGGCCGCATTCAACGTCGTGATGCTGGGGATCACCATCCGCTTGGCCTGCGCCTTCCACTCGATGGCTGAGGAACTGGCGGACGGTCCGAATCCGGTCGTGACGCTCGTTCTTGTCCTGTCGATGGCCGTCGGCGCGAAACTCGGATTTCTCATCGGGCATCTGGCAGTCGGAATCTGCGAGATGTTTTACGATCGCCGCGCGGAGCGGATGCTGATCGAACTGCATCGCACCCGGCGCGCCGAGGCGGCGCAATGACGCCCGCCCCACGGCACCAAGGCGACTTACGACAGGCCCGGGATCGGTTCGCCGTGGTAGACCGCGTGCGGACGGCCCAGATCGTCCGACCACGTCGCCACGTCCGGAATGCCCAGCGACCGGTAGATCGTCGCCGCGAGATTCTCGGGCCGCTGGGGTTCGGATATCGGGTACGCGCCCATCCGGTCGGAGGCCCCAATGACCCGTCCCCCGGCGATGCCGCCGCCAGCGAGCCACACGCTCTGCACGGCGCCCCAGTGGTCCCGGCCCGGCAGCGCGTAGTGTTGCGGCAACAGCGAGATCTTCGGCGTCCGGCCGAACTCCCCAGCCATCACCAGCAGCGTCGATTCCAACTGGCCCGATTCCGCCAGATCGTCCAGCAGCGCCGCCACGGCCCGGTCGGTCGGCGGCAGCAGAACATCCTTCAAGTGCGGAAACGCATTCCCGTGCGTGTCCCAGGTCTCGTTGTTGCCCAGGTTCACCTGCACGAAGTTCACCCCCGCCTCGACCAGCCGCCGCGCCATCAGCAGCGACCAGCCGAACGCGTTCCGTCCGTACCGGTCCTGCACGGCGGCGTCCGCCTCGGTCACGTCCATCGCCGTCGCCACGCGCGACGACGTCAACAACGACACTGCGGCCTCCTGCGACCGGCGGTATTCTTCGATGCGCGCCGCAGCGTCCAGAACTCGGCGTTCGGCGTCGAGATGGCTCAACAGGTCCAGCCGCCGGGGCAGCCGGCCGTTCAACAGCTCGTGCGGCACCTGGACAAAGGGCGCCTGAAAGCGGAGGGCTGCCGTCCGGCAGCGGCCGTTCGCGTGATGAAACTCGTATTCCGGGAACGCGCCGTAGGTCTCGGAATTGAACGGCGAGGCCTCGATGAACCAGGGGTCGCGGCGCGCGCCCATCTGCCCCGCGAACTGGCCGGGGATGACGCGGCCCGTGCGATGGATCAGCCGCTCGGGCAGAACCACGGCCGGCGGCAGGTTGTTGCGGGGCCGGGTCTGATCGCCGACGATCGAGGCCAGCGCCGGCCAGTCCTCCGGCAGCGGACGATTGGGATCGAACCGCGGCGGCGGTTGCGAGCGGCCGCTGAGCATGTAGGCGTGTCCCAGCGAGTGGTCGTTCGTGGGATGCGTCAGCGAACGCACCAGCGACCACTGCTGGCTGCGGGCGGCCAGCAGCGGCAGATGCTCGATGATGAACAGGCCTGGCGTGGCGGTGGAGATGGGCTGGAATTCGCCGCGGACTTCGGCCGGGGCCAGCGGCTTGGGGTCGAAGCTTTCGTGCTGGGCCAGTCCGCCGGACAGGAAGATATAGATGATCGAGCGGGCGGTCGGGTCCGGGGGGATGTCGGAGGCGGAGCGGAGGTCCTGGGCGTCGGCCGCGGCAAGGCCCAGCAGGCTGACAGCGCCGGCCTGCACGGCGGCGCGCCGCGTCAGCGAAGCATCGAGCAGGCGGCTGACAGCCATAGCGGCCCTTCCCAAGTGTCCCGGACGGCCTCGGATGACGGACGGTCCACGCCGCCGCGATCAGCATACCGCCGCAGCCCCCGCCCCCGCCATCTTTCCACGCGGAAGCGCTGCGTTTGGAACACGCCGCCACGCCCGGTCAGGGGTCGCCCGCGCTGCATGCCTCCCGCGCGAACTCAGTGCCGCCACAGCTCCAGCCCGCGCGAGCCCAGCAGCCACAGCGCGATGCTCAGGCCGCCGCACAGCACCAGCGTCGCCGCGGCCGAAGTCAGGTTGTCGACCTGACGGCTCGTGGTCTGAGGCAGCGACAGCGATCGGGCGATCAACCGGAACGCATGGTGCGTCAACTCGAATCCCAGCGACACGGTGAAGCAGCCCAGCAGGATGGCCCATTCGAGCCGGGGCAGTCCGAACACCAGGCCCGCGGCCAGGCCCATCACTCCGCAGAACAGATGCACGGCGATGACGCCGCTCGCGCGAAAGCCGCACATCACGCCCCGCTCGAGCTCGACAAGCCGACGCCGCCAGGCGGGCCGACGCTGCATCGAGGCGGCGGGCAGGACATCCGTTCCGGTGATCTGGGAAGGTGCGCTCATCGCGAGATTCCGAGAAGGGAGCTGAGTTGCCCGGACGCGGAGTCGAACGGTCCGATCCGGGGTTCCACCGAAATTCCGAAGCCCAGGTTGTTGCGGCTGACGTCGAAGCCCAGCCCCATGTGCAGCAGCATGGATTCGCCGATGCGCGTGATGGTGATTGATTCACCGCGGTCGCGGCCTTCGGCAATGTCGTACGCCGCGCCCAGCGTCGAGACCCACTTGTCGCTCATGCGGTAGGAATAGCTGCCCGTGATGAGCTGGCTGTCGATCGGCCCGATCTCGACCTGCCGGAAGCCGACATACACGCTGCCGCGCGCGCTGCGCTGGGACAGCAGCCCGACGTTCCACACTCGCTGCCCGCCATCGAAAATGTCGAACACGCCGTTGGCGATGATCGACGTGCGTTCGCCGACATGCCACGCGTAGCGGCCGTTCATGAGTCCGAACGTCTCGCCGAAGTTGTCCCGATCCGCGTTGGGGAACAGGCTGGCTTCAAGGTCCAGCGTCATCCAGTCGCGGATGCGGGGCCGGTCGGGACGACCGACTTTCGTCTGCAGTCGGTTTCGCCAGCCGAGACGGACGACGTGCTGGTCGTCGACGAGCTCGAAATAGGGGTCGGTGACGCCCCGTCCGGCGCCGGAGCGGACGGCGTAGTAGCGCGGATCGAACTGCGGCGGCAGGACGCCGCCAAACTCCAGGGGCACGAACCGCTCGCGGAACCGCTCCTGGGCGTCGTCGTCGAACTCGTTGTACTGCGGGACGCCGGCCAGGCTCTCCGTCGCCTCGGCGATGTAGTAGTCGACGTCGAACTTCATCTTGTGGGCCAGCCCGTTCAGGCCCAGCACGGGGTCGTACAGGTTCGGGAAGGCCTTGAAGAACTGGATGCTGGCGCGGACGCCGGCGCTGCCGTACAACCGCGTGAGCTGCGACCCGTCGTAGTCCTCCTGCCAGGCGGCCGCTTCGCCGAGGACATAGGGGACCACATTGATCGGCCCCAGCATGAAGGGCACATCGAGCTGGTGCCGCGTCATTGCGACCAGGCCGCTGGACTCCTGCAGGAAGTCGAGCGGCTGGAAGACGTCGTCGGGGTCGGACGGGGCGTCGGCGGTGCGGATGCGGCCGTAGCCCACGGACGAGCGCGACGTCCAGGTGGCGAGCGTGCCCAGCAGCGGCTCGCCGAGCACCGAGATGTCGGCGCGGGGCAGCCAGTCCGTCTGGTCGGAGAAGTCGTTCAACCGGCCCCGAACCAGGCCATTGACCGAGACGTTGCCATTGAGGTGGTTCAGCGCGACGAGGCTCTCGTAATCCTTGTCGCGATCCCAGCCCGTTTCGTCGTACTGCTCGAGGAAATTCCGGTCGGACAGGTAGCCGAGTTCCGCGTTGACCCAGGTGCGCTCGGAGAAGTCCATGCGATGCCGCAGCAGCGCCCGGCCGCGGTTCTCGGTCGACGGTTCGAGGTTCCGCCGTCCCAGCCCCAGATTGTCCTTGCCGCTGTCGTGGATGTAGTACAGCCGCGACAGTCCCGAGTGGCGAACGGGCATTCCCAGAAAGCCGCCCCAGGCGTCGTAGTCGGATCGCAGCCCCACGCCGGGGCCGCGCATCGTGAACAGGTCCGCCTGCAGCCCGACGTCGACGCCGGACGGCAGGTCGAGGCCGAACAGCGTCTCCACGTTGAACACCGACTCGACCTGCAGACCGAAGATGCCGCTGTAGCCCACGTCCAGGCGCTCGATCGGAACCTGAATCTCCCGGGCCGGCCCGCTGATGTAGGGCAGCGCGAGCAACGGGACTTCCTCGATGTAGAACCGGCTGTTGTGGGAGGTGATCCAGGGCTCGGTGGCGTCGACGACGCCGGTGCGGGGATCGATGCGCGTCGAGCGCGGGTCGTAGCGCTCCTCGACGAAGATGTCGCTGGCCTCGACCCGATACCCCGGCCGCCCGAACGTGCTGGTCGTGACGAACGCGTTCCGGGCGTGGAAGTTGTTCTCCGAGAGCTGGCGGATCGAGTCGGCGCGGATGCGCAGCGGACCGTCGAGTTCGGGGATGAAGGTCCGCAGCTCGGCGTTCATCAGCAGGCCGCGGCGGGAGGTCAGGTCGTAAAAGGCGTGCGAGGCGCGAGCCTCGTTCATGCCCTGGCGGGCGATGATGTTGCCCTCCAGGTAGACCTGCAGAGGCGTGTTGTCATCGAGATCAAAACTGGCTCCGGTGTCGACGATGTTCTGGTCGGTCCAGATCACGGCGCGGTCGGCGGTGAGGTCGACGCGCGTGAGCATCAACTGGCCGTCGACGTTCAGAGGGACATTGTCGACGACGACGTTGACCCCCTTGGTGATCGTGATGACGTACTCCGCCGGGGTCGTGCCGCTGTAGGGCTCGGCGTTGATGACCAGGTCCTGATTCAGGTATCGCGAGTTGATCGTGACGTGCCGGCGAGGCAGCAGCGACGGGGCCTGCGGACCGGGCAGCATCGGCAGGACCGGTCCCGACTGCGAGGCGAGCAGGGCCGTCGCCCCGGACCCGCCCAGGCTGCGCCGGCGTTCGACCGCGCGGCGGTAGACCGGATTCTGATCGCCGGAAAGGGCCTTCGATTGCGCCGTCAGAACGAATCCGGCGGACGTCGACAGCTCGAGGAGCAGGGTTGGCTCCTGGACGCGCCGACCTGGTTCCTGCAGCAACGCCTGCCCTTCGAGGTAGACCACCAGCTCTCCGGCGCCGCCGTCATCCGAGATGCGTTCCCCCCAGACGACCATCTGGTCGGCGCTCAGTTGGCGACGCCCCTGCTGGACTATGCACCGGCCCCGCAGCAGGTACACGGTCGTGCCTTCGGGGGACGTCCAGTGCTGGGCGTACTGCGACGAAATCTCGATCTGTTCTGCGGAAGCTGTTGAGGAGTCGAGAGTTGCGACATCCCCGGAAGATCCGTTTCGGGCGCGCGGACTGCGCAACTCGTCGCCGGATGCCCATGCGCAGAGCATCGCCACGAGGCAGCCGGTCACCAGCCGAAACCGGGGGAAACGCACGCGAAATACCGCCGCAGGAAGGAGGCGCGAAGGGGGCGGCGTTATACGGCGGACGTTTTCAGAGTGTCAATAAGCGTCTGGACTTGCGGCGCGAATTGGACCCGCCGGACGACTCTCGGATTGACACGTTTCCCGGTCGGCGTTCCCGCGGAGTCCGGCGGATTCGGCCGCTCAGACCGTCTCGGTCATCGGCTCGCGGACCGTTTCCAGCAGCTTGCGGATGATCTTCAGCGCATCGATGTTCTTGCCGGCGGCCGCATAATTCGGCAGCACGCGATGCCTCAGCACCAGCGGCGCCACCGTCCGGATGTGCTCCGCCGCAACGGCCGGAGCGCCCTCCAGCACGGCCAGCGCCTTGGCCCCCAGGATCATGTGCTGGCTGGCTCGGGGTCCGGCCCCCCAGGACACGAAGTCCTCGACGAACTTGGGGATGCCGATCGTGTTGGGCCGCGTCGACCGCGCGAGGTTCACGGCGTACCGCACAACGTGCCGCGAGACGGGAATCCGCCGGACAAGTTCCTGGTAGCGCTGCATGTCCTCCAGCGGGCAGACGACGCCGGCGGTCGGCTGGGCGGCTTCGGTCGTCGCCAGCACGATCTCGATTTCCTCCTCCTCGGCCGGGTAATCCATCCACAGGCTGAACAGGAATCGGTCGAGCTGCGCCTCGGGGAGCGGGTAAGTGCCTTCCTGTTCGATGGGGTTCTGCGTGGCGAACACCAGGAACGGCCGGGGCAGCGCGTGCGAGCGTCCCAGGCTGGTGACCTGGTATTCCTGCATGGCCTCGAGCAGCGCCGACTGAGTCTTGGGGGGCGTGCGGTTGATTTCGTCGGCCAGCACCATCTGCGCGAAGATGGGACCCGGGGTGAACTGCATGGAGCGGCGCCCCGAACCGGCGTCGTCCTGCAGCAATTCCATACCGATCACGTCGGCCGGCATCATGTCGGGCGTGAACTGGACCCGCTTGAAGCTCCAGCCCAGCACGGCGGCGATGGTCTTCACCAGCAGCGTCTTGGCGAGCCCCGGCACGCCGATCACCAGCGTATGCCCCTGGCAGAGGACGGCCGCGAGAATCGCGCGGACCGTTTCGTCCTGGCCGACGATCACCTGGGCGACTTCCGCGCGGATGCGGCCGCAGGCGTCCCGGGCCTGCTCGAGCAGTTGCAGGTCATCCGGCGAAAGAGGGGGCTGATGTTCGGACATGACTCGGGCCCGGCGGGACGAAAGGCGGCCCGGGCGCCAGGCCCGGGCCGATGCGGAAACTCCGGCCCCGCTCAGTCCGCTTTCGCGAACGTGAACAGGCCGCGGCCGGTGGCGGTGACGATGGAGAAGTAAACTTCGCCCTGCTCGTCCTCGCCGAACGAGATCACCGGCATCATCTGGCTGGGGATCGCCTCGTTCGAAATGACGCGCTTCGCCGCCTCGTCGTAGTGCAGCGCCCAGATCAGGCCGGACACGTAGTCCGCATACAGATACTTCCCGACCAGTTCGGGCGTCTTCGTGCCGCGATAGACCATGCCCCCCGTGATCGACTTGCCCACCTGGTGGTCGTACTCCCAGACCGGCTCGATCAGATCGTCCCGGCGGCCCGACCCCTGCGGTCCGAAGGAATGCTCGCCTTCGCGCAGGTTCCAGCCGTAATTCCCGCCCTTGACGATCAGGTCGATCTCCTCCCACAGGTTCTGCCCGACGTCGCCGCACCACAGCGTGCCCGTTTCGCGGTCAAACGCGATCCGCCACGGGTTGCGGAGGCCCAGCGCGTACGTCTCCGGAGCATGCCCGGGCTGGCCGGCGAACGGGTTGTCCGCGGGAATCGCGTAGTTCCGGCCTTCCGACTTGTTGTCGACATCGATTCGCAGAATCTTGCCCAGCAGCGATTCCGGGTTCTGCGCGTTGCCGTGCGGATCATTCGCGGCTCCGCCGTCCCCCAGGGCGATGTACAGGCAGCCGTCCGGTCCGAACGCCAGCGTGCCGCCGTTGTGGTTCCAGAACGGCTGCGGAATCTGCATCAGCTCTTCTTCAAACTCCGCGTCGAAGCGGTCCGGATCGTCCTTCGAGACGCGAAACCGCGAGACGACGGACGTGTGCGGCGGCAGCTTGCTGGACGTGTAGTACACGAAGAACTCGCCGTTCTCCTTGTAGTTCGGGTGGAACGCCAGGCCCAGAAAGCCCTCTTCGTTCTCGCGGTCCGTGTAGGTCACGCGGTCCGTCAGATCAGCGAACACCTTGGACTGCCGGACAGCCGGGTCGTTCGGAAAGACGTGGATCACGCCCTGCTGAGACGGGACGAACACCCGGTTCGAGCCGTCGCCGGCGTGCGTCAGCAGGATGGGCCGGAAGGCCTCGACGCGGCCGCTGTCCTCGCCCCAGTCCGCCCACTGGATGTCCGCGAAGGCCGGCACGACCTTCACCGGCAGCTCGCCGTCGACCGGATTCGGCACGCTGCCGTCGTCGGGCAGTTCGCGGATCTTGATGTTCCGGTAAGCGACTTCATCGCCGTGATCCTGCAGGCAGATGTAGCCGCTGGTCGGTTTGCCGAAGTCCGGGAACTCGGCGAACTTGCTGCGGGCCACGCGGCGGTTCCAGTCCTCGCTGCCCTTCTGGAACATCGAGTAACGGTAGCCGTTGACGTTGATCTCGCAGCCGACGGGCGTGATCCGCACCTGCACGTGGTTCCATTCGCCGACGGGACGCGTCGCGTCCACCGAGCGACCGGTGAAGGGCTCCGGCAGCGCGGGATACAACTGGTACAGCCAGCCCGACTTCTGCGGGTCGTGGCCGTCCTGGTTGTCCTGGATCTGAATCTCCGGGCCGGTCTGCCAGGGGGCGTCGTAGTCCTCGGCGACATGGAACATGATGCCGCTGTTGCCGCCCTTCGAGATGCGGTACTCGAGGGACAGTTCAAAGCTGCCGTACTGGTCCTTCGTGACGATGTCCCCGGCCCCGCCTTTGGCGCGGGTCAGCGCGCCGTCGACGACCGCCCAGCCGTCGCCGATCCCGTCCCGGCGGTAGTTCCGCCAGCCGTCCAGCGATTTTCCATCGAACAGCAGCTTCCAGCCGCCGCGCCGTTCCGACTCAGAGATCGTGTTTTCTTCGCCAGCCGCTGCCGCGGGCAGCGCGAACAGCGAACAGAGCAGCAGCAGTCGCGACATGGGTGAACCTGTAAGGAGCGGTCGAGTTTTCAACGCCGGTTGCGGACCGTAGACGATAACCGGAGTCCGCCGCTGAAACCAACGAGCCAGCGTTCCCCCGCGGCCGGCGTTGCGCATGGAATCCCCAGCATGCGGACCACGCTTTACAGCCGCGGCGACGTCCGTCAGCCTCAACGGTCCGCCCCGTCCGCTTTCGCCCGGTTCCCATGCACCGCTTCGCACTCGGCAACCTCCTGAGCCGCCCGGTCCGTTCCGTGCTGTCGATGCTGGGGCTGGCCGTGGCCATCGGCGGCATGGTCGGGCTGTTCTCGGTCGCCGGGGGGATCGCAAACCTCGTCGAGGGCACGTTTGCGATGATTCCCGGCGTGCTCGTCCAGCAGCAGGGCGCGCCCATCCCGATCTTCTCGACGCTTCCCGCGGCCTGGGGGGACGAGATCGCCGGCATGGAAGGGGTCAGCGTCGTCAACCCGGAGATCCTGACGCGCGTCAACGTGATCGAAGGCAAGCCGGTCCTCAGCCCGCCGCGGTTTCTATTGGGTTTTGACATTCCGTCGCGGATGCGGATGCGCTCGACGGTCTTTGGCGAGTGCCTGGTCGCCGGCCGATTCCTGGCAGTCGAAGACGAGCAGACGCTGAACTGCCTTGTCAGCCGCCGGATCGCGGAGACCGCGAACCGCGGCGTCGGGGACGCGCTGCGCGTCAATGGCCACTCGCTGACGATCGTCGGCATCTACGAGTGCGGGTCGATGATGCTGGACTGCAATGTGCTGGTGGACATCGGCACGCTGCGCCGGCTGTCGCGCTACGATCCGGATTCGGTGTCCTGCTTCTATGTGGAGACGACGGCCGGGGCCGACCAGCGGTCGATCGCGCGGCGGATCGAGGAGCACTTCCGGGGACGGGAGTTCGAGCAGGCCTCCACGCCGTCCCTGCTGGGAGACGGCACGCCGCTGGACTCTCTCGTGCAGTCGCTGGTGCGTCAGATGGCGACTCCGCCGCGGGCCGAAGCGGAGTTTCCATCTCCCGCGAGCGGCGCGCCGGACGGCGGCGGCGATTCTGCCGCCGGAACGCTGGATGCGGCCCTGCCCGTGGAAGTGCGTTCCGCCGACGACTGGGCGGAGCGGTTCGAGGAGTTCACGGGCGATCTGAAACTGTTCCTGACGATCATCACCGGCGTGGGCATCACGATCGCCGTGCTGAGCATCGTGAACACGATGCTGATGAGCGTCACGGAGCGAACGATCGAGTTCGGAATTCTGCGGGCGAACGGCTGGACGCGCCGCAACGTGATGTCGCTGGTGACGTGGGAGAGCGCGGTGCTGGGCGTGACGGGCGGGATCGTCGGCGCGGCGGGAGGCTGGGTGGCGGTGCAGATACTGAACGCGACCTGGCCGGACCGCCTGCATCTGCACGCCAATGGGGGGCTGCTGGCTTCGGCCGTGGTGCTGAGCACGCTGTTGGGAATCCTGGGCGGGGCCTATCCCTCATGGCGTGCGGCGCGGATGTCGCCGATGGATGCGATCCGCCGGGGCTGACGCGTCGGGGCCGTCGGCAGGCAGCGTCCGCGGGCATCGCAAGGGCGAGCGCCGGCGCTATTTCAGTTCCACCGTGACCTTGTTGATGCTGCCCGTAAACCCGTTTTCGCGTTCCCGATAGTCCTCTGTGACGGTGGTGGCGTCGTCCTGTCCCACGTCAGCGGTCTCGTCGGGCGAGAAGATGACGCTGGCGGTGTGCTCGATTCTCCCCTCGGCGACTGGGGCTCCATTGACGAACAACGTGCCCGTGCCGCCTTTGCCCAGGCCGCCCCCGTCATACTGGAATTCAAATCGGACCGACACCTGGCCCTCCGGCAGCGGCTTGTCCGCCTGGAGCTTGTAGCTCTTCAACCCTCCCCAGTTGTACGCGTAGTTCAGCGTTCCGGCCTTGGCGTAGAGGCTCCAGCCGCCGAAACGCCCGCCCTGACAGAGTATCACTCCTTCGACTCCGCCAGCGGGAACGTCCAGGTCGGCCGTGACGACATGCGACCGGTTTTTGATGTTGATGAACACGTTGTCCATCATCCCCGTCATGCCCTCATGGAGCGTCAGCGTGGTCCGCCCTTCCATCAGATCGGGACGGCCGACCATCGCAGCAATGAAACGCTCGAACAGGCGGTCGTCGAGGGGCAGCACCTGATATTTCAACGCCTCCTGGAGAAACAGCTTCTGCAGGTCCTTCAACTTGTTCCCATGTTGCTGCGCGAGATCCGTCGATTGACTGAAGTCCTCGTTGACGTTGTACAGCTCCCAACGATCGTGTTCGAAATCTTCGGCACGGGGCTGGGCTTCCCAGGGGGCCTTATGCACCGTCATGGCGACCCACCCGTCATGGTAGATCGCGCGGTTGGCGAAGATCTCGAAGTACTGCGTCGCATGCCGGTCCGTCGCCCGGGCGTCGTCGAACGTGTACGCCAGGCTGACGCCCTCGATCGGGTGCTGCTCGAACCCGTTGACGCGCGTGGGCTGGGGAATGCGGCAGGCTTCCAGCACCGTGGGCGCGATGTCGATGACGTGATGAAACTGGCTGCGAACCTCATTCCTGGCGCGAATTCCATTCGGCCAGTGGATGATCATGCCATTGCGCGTCCCGCCGAAGCTGGAGGCGACCTGCTTGGTCCAGGTGAAAGGCGCGTCTCCCGCCACGGCCCAGCCGGCGGCGTAATGATTGTAGGCCGTCCGTCCGCCGAGTTCGTCGATTCGCCGCAGGATGTCTTCCAGATTCTCCGGCACTTGATTGAAGTAGTTCATTTCATTGAACAAGCCCACCATGCCGCCCTCAGCGCTGGCCCCATTGTCGCCGAGAATGTAGATGAACAACGTGTCGTCGAGCCGGCCCAGATCCTCGATGGCGCTGACGAGACGGCCGACGGCATGGTCCGCGTGTTCTCCGAATCCCGCGAACACCTCCATTTGCCGCGCGAAGAGCCGTCGTTCATCGCTGGAAAGCGAATCCCAGTCCTGGATCGCCGCCGGTTTGGGAGCCAGCTGCGTGCCTTGCGGTATGACGCCGAGTCGCTTCTGGTTGGCGAACGTCGTCTGTCTCAACTGGTCCCAGCCGCTGTCGAACCGGCCCTTGTACTTGTCGATAAATTCGCGAGGCGCCTGGTGCGGCGCGTGGGTGGCGCCGGGGGCGAAGTAGATGAAGAACGGCTGGTCGGGAGTGAGGGCCTGCTGAAACTGCACCCAGGCGACGGCCTGACTGGTCATGTCGGTCGTGAAGTGGTAATCGGGATTGCCGGGCGTTTCGACGCGGGCGAGCCCATCGTAGATCATGGGGTAATACTGGTTCGTCTCGCCCCCCATGAACCCGTAGAACTTGTCGAAGCCGCTGCGCGTCGGCCACCGGTCGAAAGGACCGGACGGGCTGATTTCCCAAGGGGGCGTTTCGTGGCATTTGCCGAACATGGCCGTGCTGTACCCATTGAGCCGCAGCACCTCAGCCAGAGGGGCGATGTTCTGTGGCCGCACGCCGGTCATTCCGGGAAATGCCGTGGCCGATTCGGTGATGGAGCCCATGTTGCAGGAGTGGTGATTGCGGCCGGTCAACAGGGCCATCCGGGTCGGCGCGCAGAGCGCGGTGGTGTGAAAGCGGTTGTATTTCAACCCCTGGCTCGCGAGCCGCTCCGCGGTGGGCATGTGAATCGGTCCGCCAAAGGGGCTGGGCTGCCCGAATCCCATATCGTCGATCAGGACAATCACGACGTTCGGAGCGCCTTGAGGCGGACGGACTTGGAAGAACGGGGGCGCCTTGGCCTTCCGCGCGTCGATCTCCGTGATGGGCGGATAGGTCGGTGCCGCGATCGGCAGCACTCTGCGGTCCGGTTCCAGCCCGGCAGGCGCGTCCTCGGCGAAGGCCGTGGCGGATCGGCCTGTGGCTGTCAGCCAGCCGAACAGCGCGCTGGCCGCGACCATGGACACCGTGAAAGACGTTCGGATTTGCATGGCGTCACCCTCTCGGAAGGGAACGATCCCGCCGCGATGTCGGCGGAGTCGATCGCTTCGGAGAATGTCGTGTCAATATATGTGAACGCCTGCTTGCCCGCAATGAATGGCCCGGCCGACCGAGACCCGAGGGGAGTCGGAAAACGAAAACAGGGACGCTGCGCGAGCGTTCGCACAGCGTCCCTGAATGTTGCCGCGGAAGAGCGGACGTCCGTCAGGGCGTCTGCTGGGGCCCCTTCGGGATGAAGCCGCCGCTGGGGGCTTTGATGCGTCCGCGCAGTTCCGGTGGAAGCAGGCCCCGCTCTTCGACAGTTGGTCCGAGGTTGCCCATGGCGACGCCCTGCCGCCCGGACATGCCGATGTTGCCGCCGGCGGCCGTCGTGATCGTGCGCGAGCCGTCGTCGATCTTGACGTTGAAACGGTCCAGCACCGGACCGATCGGATTGCCCAGCGTTCGATTGCCGCCGCCGGCGAACAGCAGCGAGACCGGCCGGTTGCCGTCGACCGTGACGATCAGCGAGCCGGAATCGCCCGGCGCGCCGAGGTTCGCGAAGGGAGCCGTCCCACGAAACTCGTGCATGTTGTAGTACTCGACAGCCACGCCGCCGCCGATGACGCCATTGACGTTCAGGCCGGCACAGGCGCCGCGCGTGTAGATTGTCGTGCGACCGTACTTGTGCACCAGCATGCCGATCCGCAGGTTGCGGAGTTCCCGGCTCGAAGGCGTGCCGTAGCCGTCCTCGGGCGTGGCGGCGTCGACGGCCGGCACCACGTTGCCGTCCGGATCGAGACTGTCCGTTACGCTCAGCAGGGCCGTGTCCATGAAGTTCGAGAACTGCAGCGACGTGCCCGTCGCGGGCACCGCGTTCGAAGGCATGAAGTCGACCAGATGGCCGATCAGGTTGTCCGGCAGGTCCACGTTGCAGCCATTGTCCCCCTGGGACGGCTGCACGATTTCTTCGCCGAGCAGCGACAGGCCTTCCTTCGACATGACGTGGGAATTGCTCAGGCCGTAGATCTTGCCGCTGGAGTCGATGCAGCGGGCGCCGAGCGTGCCGGACGCGCACACATCGGTGGCGTTGAATGCCGAGCAGCCGATCGGGACGGGGCGATCAAAGCGGATCGTGGGATCGCCGCCGGGGGCGGCGGTGGTGTCCGTGCGCGTCGCCGACAGGCGCTCCGAGGCGCGGGTGGCCTCGTTCTTCGCGACGCCGTCCTGGAACACGATCGTGTCGCGGGCCGGGCCGACCTTGAAGCCCCCGGGCGTCGGAGAGACCTGGACCTCGACGCCCTCGATATGGCCGGGCAGCGCCCGGGCCTGACCGCGGGTTTCCGTGAAGACGCGGACGATCAGTTCTCCGCGGTCGTTTTCGCCGACGGACGTGCCGACCACGCCCGGCTTCTGCATCAGCGCGGCCATGTTCCGTTCCTGGATGGCGATGACCCGGCTGAGGTCGTCCAGGTTGTAGGACTTGCCGCGAACGGCGAAGTCGCGCTCGTCATCGACCGGCTTGCGGGATGCGGGGACCTCGCGGCCGAACACCCGCGCGGCGAGCTGGAACGCGTCGGCCTGTTCGCGCGACAGCGCCTCGGGAACGGCAAACTCCAGTTCCAGCGGGGACGTCATGCCGCGACTGAGCAGCACGCTGCCCGCGGGGACGATTTCGAAGACCGCGCGGCCATCGGCGGTCTGCTCGGGGTGATTGGCGATGTCGACGCCGTCGATTCCCGCGCCGTCGATGACGAGCAGGACCGGTCCGGCGACGTCATTGTCCGAGGCGTTCCACAGCGAGACGGAGACCGTCGCGCGGTCCCCCTCAGTGAGACGCAGCCGGCCGGCGGCGACAACTTCCACACCCTGCTTCAGGTCGCGGACCATGCCCTGGGGCGTCTTGGCGTCCGGAGCGCCCCAGGCCGGGACCAGGGAAGCCGGGGCGAGGGAGGCGCCCAGGCAGGCCGCCATCAGTCCGAAACGAGCGCTGATTGTCGACACGACGCTCTCCGATTCGCTTGCTTGTCGTTCGCAGGGTGATGGTCCGGGCGGATGGCCGCGAGGCGGCCGCCTGCCGAACGCGAAGAATCGCCCGCAGGGCCACCCTACCCCGCGTCAAGACCACCGTCAAGAAAATGACGTAAGCCCCCGCACCATCATCGACTTTCGACGTCGCCACGCGACGGAAATTCCCTTTTCGCCGGTCCGCCGCGCGCAAATTCTCCCGCAAAACCGTTCAGACACGAAGCGTCGACGGCCGAATCGTTGAGTACGGGATTGTTCGTCTGCGAAGGAACGCGCATGGATGCCGATCTGGAAATCTCTGACGGCCCCCCCCTCCGATCGGAACCGGACGCCCTCGTCCGGCGGCTGCTGAGCGGCGCTCGCGAACTCGAACGCCGGCTCGACCACGGATTCGCCGACAACGGCCTCAACCTGACCCGGGCCGACGTCCTCGACTGCGTCCACGCTCACGGCGAACAGGGCTGCGCGCAAACCGATCTGGCCGCCTCCCTGCGACTCTCCGAATCCAACATCTGCACGCTCATCGAGCGCATGCGCTCCGACGGCTGGCTGTTCCGAATGCGGTCCGCCACCGACCGCCGGCGCAGCGTCGTCGTGCTCAGCCCGCGCGGAGCCGAGGTCGCCTCGCAACTGCATCAGCTCCGGGCCTCGAACGCCGAACGCTGGCTGGCCGGGCTGACGGGCGGAGAACTCCACGACCTGAATCAACTGCTGGATCGCCTGCTGTCAGTGTTGCGCGTGTCGCCGCCGTCCGGCGCCGGCGCGCCTGCCGACCGGAACGCCGTCGTCCCGATCACCGCTGCGCCCGCCCTGCGGAGGGCCTCATGAACGCCGCCTCGCGCCGCCCCCTGCTGCTCCAGAGGTTCCGCGGCCGCAGCGCCCGCCGCTGGGCCTGCGGTCTGATCGCCGCCGTCTCGCTGACCGGTTGCTCGCGCCAGTTCTGGCGTCAGCAGGCGGACCGCGACGTCTACGACGCCGTCGGCGAACGGCTCGACGATCCCCGCTGGGCCGTGCCCCGCGTGGACATCACGCCCGACCCGCGCAGCCGGTTTTTCGACCCGTACAATCCGGACAAGCCTCCGCTGCCGCCGGACGACCCCCGCGCTCACTGCTACATGCACTGGGTCGACGGCTGGGAAGGCTACAAGGGCTGGCATCAGTTCGGCGACCTGATGAGCGTCGAGAATCCGCAATGGCTGGCGCCCTTCGGGCTCTCGTCCAACATGATCGATCCGGAGACCGGCCAGTATGTCGGCCAGCTGCCGGCGATCGAGAATCTGACGCTCGACGGGGCCGTCGAACTGGCGCAGATTCACAGCCGCCAGTACCAGACGCAGCTCGAGAACCTGTACCTCGCCGCGCTCGACGTCACGTTTCAGCGGTTCCAGTTCGGCGTCCGATATCTCGGCGCGTTCGGCGAGCCGGGCGCGGCCTTCACGTCCCGGATCACGCCCGACGGCATCGACGTCAACGACGGCGTGTCCGGCTCGTCGGAGTTCGGCGTCAGCCAGCTGCTGCCCACCGGAGCCCAGTGGGCCGTCGAGTTCACGAACAACACGTTGTGGCTGTTCAGCGGCGGCAACCAGACGAGTTCCGCTTCGGTGCTGTCGTACTCGCTGACCCAGCCGCTGTGGCAGGGGGCGGGGCGCAAAGTCGTGATGGAGGCGCTCACGCTGGCCGAGCGGCAACTGTTGTACGCGGCCCGAGACCTGGCGCGGTTCCGGCAGGAGCTGTTCACGAATGTCGTGGCCGACGCCGGCGCCATCAGCTTCCTGGGGCTGCTGCAGACGCGGCAGCAGATTCTGAACCAGGAAGCCAACCTGATGCGGCTGCAGGACCAGATGTACGCGCTGATGTCGAACGCGGAGCGGGGGCGGCTGTTCTCGAGCGCCGCGCTGCCCGCCGTGTTCAATCCCGCGGACCCCGACATCCCGGAGACGCCCGCCTACCTGCTGAACCTGCCCCCGGAACTGCAGGGCCTTCTGATTTACGATCCGTTCGACCAGCGGCTGCGATGGCGGGCCGTTCAGCAGCCCGGCCGCCAGGAAGGCATGATGGCGGCGGACGACCTGATGACGCTGGAACAGGCGACGCTGCTGCAGCAGCTCAACGACGACCCGGCCTACCAGGAGGCGATCCAGTCGCTGATCCGGCAGGTCCGCAATCCGGTGACGTCCCTGGACGTGCTGCAGATTCTGACGAACTACAACAACGCCCAGAACCAGTTGCGAAACGCCGAGCGGAGCTACCAGGACAACCTGGACGCCTACAAGATTCTGCTCGGCCTGCCGCCGACGATCCCCGTCACCCTGGACACGTCGTTGCTGAAGCAGTTCGAGCTGATCGATCCGATCCTGCAGAGCCTGGAGAAGGAGGCCGACACGGGCTTCTCGGCGATCTGGGGCTCGGCGATTCCGGCGCTGGCGCTGGGCGCGGATCCGGATGAACCGCTGCCGCCGCTCGATCCGGACCGGGTGCGGAATGTCGCCGACCAGTTCGACGGTCTGGTGCGCCGGGTCCGGTCCGAAATCCTGGACCTGATCGAGGACGAGATCGAGATCGTCCGCGACCTGATTCCGGGGAGGTTGCTGGAGCTGGAACCGGAGGAGCAGGAGCGTCTGGAGACCGACTTCGAGCGCGACCAGCGGATCTTCGACGGCGCCCGCCGCGACTTCGAGCTGATCGAATCGCAGATCGACGACTTCCGCGAGCAGCTTCGCGCGGCACGGTTCGAGCCCGGACGTCTGCAGGACATCCAGCGGAACATCAAGTTCCTGCAGGAGGATCTGGTCCGCACGATCCGCACGCTGACGGTCATTCAGGTCGGACTGCGGGCGGAGATGATCGAGCTGAACGATTTCGACATGACCGAAGAGGTTTGCATCGCCCAGGCGATGTCCAACCGCGTAGACTTGATGAACGCCCGCGGCGCGGTGATGGACGCCCGGCGGCAGGTGGAGGTGGCCGCGAACCGGCTGCAGGCCTCGATGGCGCTGATCGCCGAGGGGAATTTCGGGACCAGCGATCCGAACAACCCCTTCTCATTCAATGGCGACAACAGCCAGATCCGGTTTGGCGTGCGGTTCAAGGCCCCGCTGGACCAGATCGCCGAACGGAACAATTACCGCGCTGTCCTGATCAATTATCAGCGGCAGAAGCGGACGTACATGCTGTTCGAGGATACGGTGAAGCAGGAGGTTCGCCGGGCGCTGCGGGGCCTGATCGTCCAGCGGCGGAATCTGGAGACGTCGCGCGGGGCGATCCGCCGGGCGGCGTTGCAGTATGACGCGACGAACGAGCAGACGAACGATCCGGCCCGTGCCGCCCAGACCGCCAACACGGGCGGTCTGCAGGGTCAGAACGTGCTGCAGGCGTTGAATTCTATTCTAAATGCACAGAATCAGCTGCTGTCGAACTGGATCGACTACGAGCGGAATCGGCTGAATATCTACCGCGACATGGGTACGATGGAGATTGGTCCTGACGGTCTCTGGGATGATCCCTTCTACAGGGACACTTCGAATGCAAGCAACCGCCCGCAAACCCCGTTCGTTGTTCCGCCGGCTCCTGCCGCTCCTGGTGATTCTGGGGATGGCTGGGGCCGTGACGGCGACGGTCTTGGCGCGCCCGAGCTGGGTCCCCTTCCTTTCTAAGAAGACCGAAGCCCGGCCCGGACTCGTTTATGACTTCGTCAAGAGCGGTCCGTTCCTGATTTCGCTGACGGTCCAGGGACAGCTCGACAGCCAGAAGAATTACAGTCTCGTCAACCAGGTCGAGGGCACGACGACGATCATCAGCATCGTCCCCGAAGGCACCAAAGTCGAAAAGGGGGACATCGTCTGCGAGCTCGATGCGTCCGCACTCTGGGACAAGGCGCGCCAGCAGGAGATCACCCTCACCACCGCCGAGGCGGCCTACACCAAGGCCACCGAGGATCTGAAGATTCAGCTCAACCAGAACGACAGCGACATCAGCGCCGCGATGCTCGCGCTGCAGCTGGCCGAACTCGACCTCGAGAAATTCGTCAAAGGCGAGTTCCCCCAGCAGCAAAGCGCCCTCGCCGGCAAGGTCGAGATCGCCAAGGAACAGTACGTTCAGGCCAAGGAAAGCTACGAGTTCACCAAGCGCCAGGTCGAAAAGGGCACGACCCAGCAGAACGTCCTCGAAGCCGCGCGCATCAAGATGCAGCAGGCCGAGTTCGACCGGGAAAGCGCCAGCAAGGAACTCGAGGTGCTCGAGGACTACACAAAGAAGCGCACCGAAGCCGAACTGGAGGCCCAGGCCAAGGAACTCGCCAACGAACTCGAGCGTGTGAAGATCAAAGCGGAGGCCGCCGAGACGCAATTCCGCAAGGACCTCGAGGCAAAGGAACTCACGCTGAAAGTCGAGCGGGACAAGCTCGAGCGCTACAACAAGCAGATCGAGGCCTGCACGCTCCGCGCCCCGCAGGACGGCGAAGTCGTCTATGCGAACCTCTCCGAGGGAGGCCGCGGCCGCGGCGGCCAGCAGGGTCCGGCCGTTGAAGTCGGCGCCACGGTCTACGAACGGCAGCCCATCATCAACCTGCCGGACGTCACGCAGATGAAGGTCTCCTGCCGGATTCACGAATCGCTGATCGGCGCCGTCCGCCGAGGGCTGGCCGCCCGCGTCCGGGTCGATGCCTTCGCGCAGGATCCCTACACCGGCATCGTGTCGAGCGTTTCCTCAGTTCCCATGACGGGCCGCTGGCCCAACATGGATCTCCGCGAATACGACACGCAGGTCTTCCTGACCGATGACCCGGAACGCATCCGTCGGCTGCGCCCCGGTCTGACAGCCCAGGTCGAGATTCTCGTCGACAACCGGGACAGCGTGCTGCAGGTGCCGATGCAGGCCATCGTCGCCGTGGCCGACAAGCACGTCGCCTACGTCCTGACGCCGCAACAGACCGTCGTGGAGCGGATCGTGGAGATCGGCGCCACGAACAACTCGCACGTCGAGATCCTGAAGGGGCTGAGCAACGACGAACGCGTGGTTCTCAACTCGCGGACGCACTTCGCGCGGGACATCGCCGCGCTCGAGACGCGCTTGATCGCCGAGAAGCCAAAGCGACTGATGGCGCTGACCAATGAGGCGGCCAAGACGGCCGATCCCGCACCGGCTGTGAATCCCGGCGCGGTCGCGGCGCCTGGCGCGGGTCCGGGGGGCGCTCAGATCGGCGCCGCGCCCGGCGGCGGACCGGGAAGCGGCGGCGGGGGACCGCGCTTGAGTCCGCGCGAACGGTTCGCGGAACTCGATGCGGACAAGGACGGCTCGCTGACGCAGGCCGAACTTCCCGAGGCCATGCAGGCCGGCTTCGCGGAAATGGACGCCAACGCCGACGGCAAGGTGTCCGTGGAGGAGTTCAGCGCCGCGATCGAACGGTTCCGCTCGCGCGGGCCTGGCGGCGGCGGACCTCCCGGCGCGGGCGGACCGGGCGCAGCGGCCGCGCCCGCTCCCGCGCCAAGTCCCTGATCGCCGCCTCTGTTCGCCAGCGTCGCGAAGAGTCGACCGCAGCGTTCGACGGCATCCGCGGCCGACACGCTGCCCGGCGCCTCAGACCAGAATCGACTCCAGCACGCGACCCGTCGACAGCCGGTGGCCGCGCCCCGTTCGGTCGATGTACTCCGTCTGCGGGTCGATTCCCAGTTGATGCCACAGCGTCGCCAACAGGTCCGCTGGCGTCACCGGATCCCGCGCCGGATACGCTCCCCGCGGATCGCTCGCCCCAAACGCTCCGGGTTGCAGTCCGCCTCCCGCCAGCAGCAGCGAGTACACGTCTGGCCAGTGGTCCCGCCCTGCTTCGCCATTGATCACCGGCGTCCGCCCGAACTCCCCCGTGCAGACCACCAGCACATCGTCCAGAAGTCCGCGCTCGGCCAGGTCCGACGTCAACGCCGCAAACGCCCGGTCCAGAGGCGGCACGCGATCCTTCAGCGACGCTTCGATCGCCCCATGCGTGTCCCAGTGCTGGTTGAACTCGTTGAACTCGACGAAGCACACGCCGGCCTCGACCAGCCGCCGCGCAAGCAGCAGCGATTGCCCGATCTTCGTCCGGCCATAACGATCGCGGACCTCAGCCGGCTCCTGTTCCAGATCCAAGGCCTCCCGGAACTTGGAATCCGCGAGCAGGTCGAACGCCCGGGCCCGAGTCCCCGAGGCGACCCTCGTCTCCGGCGCGTCCAGCGTCCGCTGGATGTCGTCCATCCCCGCCAGCAGCTGCCGGCGCGAAGTGAATCGCGGCGCGGGCACATCGTCCGGCAGCGTCAGATTCAACGGACGGAACCCCGGCTTATGCGGTTCGCCGGGAATCAGAAACGGATCGCAGGCGGATCCCAGAATCCCGCCGTACTGCCCGGGCATCCGGTTCGATGGGCCGGGAATGCTCAGCCAGGTTGGCAGCGACACGGCCGGAGGAACAATCGCATCGGCGCCGCAGAGATGGTTCAGCAGCGCCCCCGGGCCCGGCGCGTCGTCCGGCATCGCCTCGCGGTCGGCGTTGGGCTGGGCATTCGAGCCGGTCAGCATGACGTACGTGCCGGCGATGTGATTGTTGAAGGCGTGCGTCATCGAGCGGATGACGGTCAGCCGATCGGCGATCTTGGACGTCTCCGGGGACAGGCTCGTGAGCTGCAGTCCCGGGACGTTGGTGGAGGCCGGTGCGAAGGGGCCGCGGACTTCGGCGGGCGCGGCGGGTTTGGGGTCCCACATGTCCAGGTGGCTGGGCCCGCCCTGGAGCATGATGTAGATGCACTTGCGCGACGGCACGGGCCGGAGGCCGGCCGCGGCTGATCGGGCGAGGAGCGGCGGCGCGAACAGGCTGAGCGCGCCGATCCGCAGGATTTCGCGGCGGGAAAGTTGTGAGGTCATTGCGCAGTCGGGGCCGTCTGATGCATCAATCCAGATTGAAGTATCGGTCGCCGCCTTGTGCGAGGTCAATCCACGTCGCCCGTCCGGGATCCAGCGGGTGCATCCATGCATGGATGAGTTGTCCGCCCGGCTAGGCGACTCAGCCTTCGCTCACCAGGCCCCGGGCGCCGTCGATCCGGTACGGCCAGATCGATTCCTCGCAGGCGCTCCCCCGGTGCTTGGCCACGTACAGCCCGCGGCCCGTCCGATTCCCCGACCGCGTCTTCCCCATCAGGATGATCGTGTTCGCGTTCGACAGCACGTCCCCCGTTTCGATCGGCCGTTCGATGAGGTCGTCCAGCATCACCTCATGCGAGGTGCACAGCATCAGGCAGCCCACGTCCTGATGCGCGTACATGTGCGCCTCGACCTGCGGGGACTGTTCGCGGAACCGCGCGCGGAACAGGTCCCGCGCCACCCAGTCGGCGTCCTTGCGCAGGATCTGGTGGTAGATGTACTCGAACGTCTCGAACTGGAAGGAATCGCTGGCGCGGCCCACGGGCTCCACGCCGTCGATCAGACAGCGCCGGACGCCCTGCACGAAGTTCCCGTAGAAGAAGCGGATCGTCTGTTCGAGGCGGCGGTTGATGTCGGCCTGCCACTCCCGCCGCTGATCCTCGTTCAGGTCTTCGAAGCTGACGCGGCGCGCGGCGTCGCGGAACATGCGGCACACATCCCGGCGCGACTGGCCGCGGTCCCAGACGGACTCGGGCGGGTGCGGATCGTCCGGACGGAACTCACTGAGCGTCCAGTCGCAGAGCCGGGCGGCATAGTCCTCGTGGCTCTGGCTGTCGCCGCGGGACGTCATGTCGAACAGAATGCCGCGTTCCCCTTCCTGGCGACGGCCCTGGTCGAGGAACTGGATGCCGAGTTGCGTCTTGCCGATGCCGGTGGCGCCGAGGACAACCGTCAGCGTGCCCGGCAGCAGGCCGCCTCCCAGGCGGGAGTCAAGTTCAGGGATGCCGGTGTGGATGCGGTGAGACACGGGGAATCGACGGGGCTGGTGGACGCTGCGGCCGCGGGCCGGGAGAATTTCATTTGAGGAATGCGGGCCGGGAAATGCAAACTGCGTTCGCGATGACTGACACACTTGCCGCCGCCGACTCCAGCGTCCCGCGGCCTTCGACGGATGGTCGAGAGGCCGTGCGGATCACGTTCTTGATTCCCACGCTGGACCGGGCCGGGGCGGAGAAGCAGCTCGTGCTGTTGGCCTGCGGTCTGCCCCGGGACCGGTTTCAGGTCGATGTGATCGGGCTGACGCGCGGAGGTCCGCTGGAGGCCGACCTGCTGCGGGCCGGCATTCCGGTCACGGTATTGAAGAAGCGCGGCAAGGTGGACGTGCGGGCGTTTCAGGCGCTCCGGGAGCGTCTTCGCAACGATCCGCCGGACATCCTGCACACGTGGCTGTTCGCGGGGAATTCGTACGGGCGGCTGGCCGCGTCCGGCAACCGGCGGTTCCGGATCGTCGTGTCCGAACGGTGCGTGGATTCGTGGAAATCGGGCTGGCAGTTGTGGCTGGATCGCCGGCTGATCAGCCGGACGGACCGTCTGCTGGCGAATTCCGAGAGCGTCGCGGAATTCTACCGGTCGCATGGGTATCCCGCGTCGAAAGTGACCGTCATTCCCAACGGAGTGACGCCCCCGCCTCCGCCGGCGATGTCGCGCGCGGAGTTCCTGGAGAGCCTCGACCTGCCCGCGGAAACGAAGCTGGTCGGCTACATCGGCCGGCTGGCGAAGCAGAAGCGGGTGCAGGACCTCTTGTGGGGACTGCAGGTGCTGCGGCAGGCCGATCCGCGCTGCCGGCTGGCGGTCGTCGGAGATGGTCCGGAACGGGAGCATCTCGAGCAGTATGCCCGGGACGTCGAGTGCTCGGCGTTCGTCCGGTTTCTGGGCCACCGCGAAGACGCAGCGCGACTGCTACACCACTTCGACGCTTTCTGGCTGGCCAGCGACTTCGAGGGCCTGTCGAACAGCCTGATGGAGGCGATGGCGATTGGCCTGCCATCGATCGCCAGCGACATCCCCCCCAACCGGGAACTCATCCAGCATGGAGAGCACGGGTATCTCGCCAACCTGGGAGACGGCGTCGCGTTCGCCCAGTACACGGTCAAGCTGCTGGGCGACGATGCCTTGCGGACGCGACTGGGCGAGGCGGCGCGACGCCGGATGCAGACGGAGTTCAGCGTCGAGGCGATGATCGCCGCGCACGCGGCGCTGTACGAAACGCTGACGCCGCGCTGAATCGCTCCGCGGTCCGCGGCAACACCCGTCAGTAGCGAAGCGACGTCTGCACATAGAACTGCGTCGCATCCCCGCGGGGCGTCGTCCGATCGATGAACTCGCCGTACCAGAACCACGAAGCCCCGAGCTGAACGTCGAAGCAGGGATTGAACGCGTAGTACCCGTAGAGGTCGAGCGCGTTGCCGACATCCGTTCCGTTGCCCGGCGTGCCGATGGGAGCGCCCGCGACGTTGTAGACCACGTCGTCGTCGCTGGCGAGCTGGAAGTGATGCCACGCGGCGACGAGCGCGGACTTGTCGGTCGGCCGGACGTCGACCTGGGCCGCGAGGTCCAGCAGGTTCTGTCCGGAGAGGTTGTCGCTGATGGCCCAGTAGGCGTGCCCGAGGGGGAACAGGACGTCGAATGTGTTCGTCTGGCCGTCGGAGCGGTCGACGTCGCCAGTTCCAAAGTAGGCCAGGCCGCTGAGCCGCGGGGACCAGTGGGCCTTTTTCCAGGTGTGGCCCAGGATGGCGGTCGCGAAGCCGGCGTTCACGCGCTCGCCGAGGTCGTCTCCGCACTGATAGGCGGCCTCGACGTCGAAGTCCCAGACGCGGCCGTCCGCCTGCGGGGCCAGCTCCGAGTACCGCCCGCCGATCGTATGCCGGCGCCCGTCGGCGCGGCCCGGCGTGGGATCGGAGTTGTCCAGCCACAACCAGTACAGGTCGATGTTCGTGTTCTCAATGGCGGTGTACGACCAGTACGCGCCGCTGAACCAGACGTCGCGGTTCGGGCGATCAAACCGGTTGTCGAACTCCGTCACCGAGCGGTAGCCCGTCGCCGAGTTGACCGGATTCACCGCGAACACGTCCAGCTTCCAGTCCGGTTCGCGGACCAGATACCGGAACCCCGAGAAGTTCCGACGCGTGTTCGCCCAGTCCAGCGGCGAGACCAGCCGCTGCCGGCCGAACAGCAGCTCCTGTCGGCCGTAGCGCAGCGTCTGCGTGCCCGTTCCGGTGTCGAACACCTTGACGTCGATGAACGCGTTCAACAGGTCCCAGCGGTTGACGTCGATCGGCTGCTCGGGAAGATCCTCGCCGAACGAGGACGCATCGATGCCTTCGACATACAGCCGGACGCGGTCTCCCGCCTTGAGGTCGAGATAGTGCCGCCAGCGCCACAACTGGTAGTCCGTCTTGCCGGGCCCGCCGGGCTGCAGCCGGTTGTCCTGCGACATCCAGCGATGCCGCAGTTCGCCGCCGGAGGACAACAGGAAGTCGACGTCGCCCAATTCGAACGCGGCGCCGGAGCCGTCGGCGCACCAGTCATCGGGGCAGTCCGCCGGATTCGGGAAGCGGGGATCGTTGTCGAAGAACAGCGGCTTGAAGGGGCCGGTAGGGGGCAGCACCTTGGGCCCGGGGAATTGGGGCGGCGTCTTTTTCTTGGGAGGCGCCGCGGGGCGCGGAGCTGGTTTCTGCGCCTCGGATGAGGGCGCGGGCGCGACGCCTTCAGCGGCCTCCGAAACCTCGGAAGCGTCGAGTTCCACGTCGACGTCGGAGTCGTCATCGATCGCGACCACGGCGGCGCCCGGCGTGCGCGGCGGAACGGGATAGCTCTCGTCCGCCAGAACCATTCCGCGGGAGACGGACAGCGTCTGGACGGAAAGCAGCGAGCCGACGACGAGCCGAGAAGACCACCCGCAGGTCATGGTTCAATGCTCCGCAACCGGCGGATTCCGCCGCAGGCCTGCCGGCGTTGCGAAAAGGCGCATTCGCATCCGGCTTCCCTCGAAAGATCGATTGCCCTGTCGGATGGATCGACGTTTTGTCGTCCGAGCTGATGGAGATTCCCTCAGACGCGGACGCAGCTGGCAAAGAGTCTTCCCAGCCGGAAGGGTGGGAACTCGGACCAGCGGCAGGTATTGCGCGAATGCCGCGCCGCGGGCGTACCGCTAGTGCCCGCGCGCCAGCAGCAGCGACACGTTGTGTCCGCCGAACCCGAAGGTGTTGTTGATCGCGTACTCGCAAGCCGCCTCGCGGGGCTTGTTGGGGATGAAGTCCAGATCGCAGTCCGGGTCCGGCTCGTGCAGGTTGATGGTCGGCGGCAGCCGCCCGTCGCCCAGCGCCCGCACGCAGATCACTGTCTCCACGGCGCCGGCCGCGCCGATCATGTGGCCCGTCATGCTTTTCGTGGAACTGATCCGCAGCCGCCGTGCGGCGTCGCCGAACACGCCCTTCAAGGCCCGCGTCTCAGCGAGATCATTCAGCGGCGTCGCCGTGCCATGCGCATTGACGTACACCCGGTCCGCGATGTCCCCCGCCGTCAGCCCGGCGTCCCGAATCGCGCCGGCGACGGCGGCCACCGCCCCTACGGCATCGGGATCGGGCGTCACCAGGTGGAAGGCGTCGGTCGTCGCGCAGCCGCCCAGCAAGAGCGCCAGGGGCCTGCGCCCCGCCGCGAGCGCGTCGTCGGTCCGCTCCAGCACCAGCGCCGCCGCCCCCTCGGACATGATCAATCCGTTGCGGCGCGCGTCGAATGGCCGGACCAGCGTCTCCGGCGGCGACCCGTCGTACTTCGCCATCGCGCCCATCCGCACGAACGACGAGATGCCCAGTCGCGTCAGCGACGCCTCCGTGCCCCCCGCGATGACCAGGTCGGCGTCGCGGCAGCGCAGCATGCGGACCGCGTCGAGGAGCGCGTGCCCGGACGACGAACAGGCCGTACTGACGGTTTGCGACGGCCCCCGGGCGTCGAACGCCAGGCAGATGTTCGCGACGGCGGCGTTGGGCATCAGGAGCGGAATCGTCAACGGGCTGACCGCGCGAGGCCCCTTGCCAAGCAGCCGCTCGGTCTGCTGCTGCAGCGTCAGCATGCCGCTGAGCCCCGCGCCGAAGACGACGGCGGCGCGGGGGCCCAGATCGTGCAGCGGCCAGCCGGCATGCAGCAGCGCCTCGCGGGCGGCGAGAACCGCGAACAGGCTGGCGCGGTCCATCCGGTGGCGGTCGAGCTTCGCGTGCTCCGCGATCACTTCGACTGGCGGATTGCGGACTTCTCCACCGATCGGGCAGGGCAGGTCGGCCGTGTCGACGTTCGCGAGTGGGCGGATGCCCGACCGGCCGGCCAGCAGCCCGTCCCACAGCTCGCGCACGGAGTTGCCCAGCGGGGTGATCGCGCCGAGTCCGGTCACGCAGATGGACGTTCGCTCAGAAATGGTCGTGGGTGCGGATCGCATGGGGCATCGAATTCAACGGCCGGTTCCTCCCGGGAGCTGCTTTGCTCAGCGTATGATATGCGCATTCTTTCCGCTGACAGCTGTTCTTGCCGTTCTTTCTTGAACTGTCCAATTCCTCATCCATCTCGCTCGCCATGTACGCCATCCGCTTCTGGATTCTGGGCGCCGCCGTACTGCTCGGCTCGGGCTGCCCCCGCAAGACGACTCCGCCCGCCGACAAATCGCCCGTCACGGACGGGGAACAGGGAGGCGCCGACGTCCCCGTCGTGGAGCTGACCCGGGAGGAAGCCCGGGCGCTCAGTTCGCAGATCCAGAACGGCCTGGGCCAGATGGAGAACAACGAAGCCGAGGCTGCGATCCAGGTCTGGAGCGACCTGCGGAAACGGTTTCCCCGCGAGCCGGCGTTTGCCAGAAACCTCGCCATCTCGCACGTCCTGAAGATGCGGAGCGCTCAGTTCGCAAAACTCACTCCCGACGAAGCGGCCAAGGTCGCCGACGAGGCCATGCGATCGATCGGCGACTTGCGGCAACTGGAGCCGGAGAGCTGGTCGCCGGACTTTCTGACGGCGGAAGTCGACGACAAGATGTACGAGCCGGAACGGCGGGTGGAGTCGCTGAAGCGGGTCGTGGAGAAGGCCCCGGAGGATCCCGCCCTGTGGTACAAGCTGTTCGACGCCGCCCAGTCGCTGCCCGGACGCTCGGGCGCGGACACCGCCTTCGCCGCCATCCGGAAGGCGAATCAGCTCGCTCCCGAGAACCTGTTCATCTTCCAGAAGTACCTGGCGTTCGCCATCCCCCGGCAGGAGCCGGGAATGGAACCCGTCATTGCCCGCGGGCTCGAGGAGATTCGGCCCTTTGCGGAACTCGTGTCGCTCAGGCTCCGCCTGGACGCCGTGGCCACCCTGGAACAGGCGCTCGAAACGATCCGCGCCGGGAACCTGACCGATCCCAGCATCATCAGCATCAACGGCCTGATGGGGTTCAACAACGCGTTCAGCTCCGATGACTCCGCGCAGAGCGATCTGCTGCGGATCAGCCGGCACCCGCTGTCGCTCATCTCCACGCAGCTGAGCGAGGGGTTGCAGCGGCAGCTCGATTCGACCGCTCCCCTGGCGTCGGACGCGCCGCCGGTGACGTTCTCGGAATGGAACGCGGAGGCAGGCCGACTGGCCGTTCCGGGCATCACGGACTTTGCACTCCAGGATTTCACGCTCGACGGCGCGCTCGACGCGCTGGTCCTGTCGCCCGGACGGCTGGAGCTGTTCCAGCATACGGATGCCGGCTGGATGTCGGCCGTTCAGCTGGACGTCCCCGAAGGGTTTGATCGCCTCGTCGTGATCGACTTCGATGACGACTGGCAGCAGTACCCGATCCCGCGCGACGACCGCACCGTCCTGGAGTACGTGCATCGCTCCGATCTGGACGTCGTCCTGTATGGACCAGCGGGACTGCTGGCGGTGCGGAATCAGTTCGCACCGGCGACAGGCGCCCGTTCGCTGGAATCGATCGACGCGTTTTCCGGCGTTTCCCTGGACGGGGTCGGCTCGGTCGTCGCCTTCGATTCCGACATCGACGGCGATCTGGACCTGCTGGTCAGCGCCGCGGATGGTCCGCACCTGTTGATCAATCTGGGCAACTCCACATTCCGGGCGATCGACGGCATGCTGTACGACGTCCCGGCGGGGCTGCGGTTCCACTCCCCGGTCCCGGTGGATTTCGACCGGGATGGGGATGTCGACGTTCTGGTCGCGACGGCCGACGGAAAGGTCGGGATGTTCGAAAACCTCCGTCACGGCGTGTATCGCTGGCGGCTCGTCGATGACCTCCCGGCGACCGCTCTGGAAGTCGCCGAACTCGACGGCAACGTCTCCTGGGACCTGATCACCGCGGCGCATGGGACCATCACGGTCTCGAAAACCCGCACCGTGCAGCGCGGCGATGTGCAAATCGTCGAAACGATCGACCTGGCCGACGCCGGCGACGTCGCGGGACTGCTGTGCGCCGATCTCGACAACAGCGGCTCGCAGGACCTGATCAGTTGGGGGCCGTCCAGCCTCAGGTTCTGGCGGAATCCGGGGAACGGCGCGCTGGCCGCGGCGGACGCGTCGCTGGACGCCGGCGCGCTGCGGCGCGTCGCGATCGTCGATCTGGAGCGGGATGGCGTCTCGGACATCGCGACGCTGACCGACGAGGGACTGCGGTTCTGGAAGAATGGATCGACAGGCGGGAACGGGCATCTCCGCATCGGACTGGTCGCCCACACCGACACGGATGGCGGCGTCAACAAAAGTCGCATCAACCATTACGGCATCGGTTCGCTGATCGAAGTGAAGGTTGGAGAGCACTACCAGGCCCGCGTGTGCCGCGAGCCGCAGACGCTGTTCGGCCTGGGAGCCGCGCCGGGCGCGGATGTGGTTCGCGTCACCTGGCCGCATGGCGTTCCGCAGAACGTCATCCGTCCCGAGGCGAACTCGTCGATAATGGAGCTGCAGTCGCTGCACACGTCCTGCCCGTACCTTTATACGTGGGACGGCGAGCGGTTCGTGTTCGTGACCGACCTGCTGTGGGCCGCGCCGCTGGGCCTCCCCGATTCCCAGGGGGGCTTCGTCCCCGCCCGGGAATGGGAATACCTCAAGATTCCCGGCTCGATGCTCAAACCGCGCGACGGCCGCTACGTCCTGCAGATCACCGAGGAGCTCTGGGAAACCGCCTACTTCGATCAGGTGCGGCTGATCGCCATCGACCACCCGGCCGAAATCGACATCTTCACGAATGAGAAAGTCGGCCCCGCCGAAATGGCGCAGCCGCTGATCCACACCGCGCGGAATCTCCGGACTCCCATCGCGGCGGCTTCGCTCGACGGCCGCGACATCCTGGACGAGCTGCGGCACGCCGACCAGCGGTTCGCC
The DNA here is from genome assembly GCA_019636235.1 of Planctomyces sp. GTDB lineage: Bacteria > Planctomycetota > Planctomycetia > Planctomycetales > Planctomycetaceae > Caulifigura. Next base: position 19,399 of record JAHBXW010000005.1, on the reverse strand, counting down.
CGCACCTGGACGGCGCTCCACATGCAGGGCTATGCGCACGAGCACGGCGTCGAACTCGACCTCGGGGAGGACGCCGCCCGGGGAGCCGTCAAACTGTTCCTGACCGGATGGCTCATGCCGACCGACGCCGGACTCGCGATCAAGATTCAGCAGCACCCGGATCTGGACGGCCCGGCGCCGCCGCGGATCGACATCCCCGACGGGCAGGGGGGCTGGACGACGGCGCTCCCCTACATGGGATTCCCGGGGGGCAAGACCAAGGAAATGGTCGTCGACCTCCAGGGCCTGCTGAACCCCGACGACCCGCGGCTGCGGATTGTCACCAGCCAGGAGCTGTACTGGGACCAGATCGGCTTCACGCTGGACGAGCCCAACGAGCCGGTCGTCGAACAACCGCTGCGGCTGCTGTCGGCCGATCTGCACTATCGCGGCTATTCGGCGGCGGAACCTCCGATCGAGAACGGTCCCGAACGGTACGACTATTCGCAGGTGCAGAAGACTCCCCGCTTTCGGCCGATGGTGGGCCGCGCCACCCGCTTCGGCGACGTCGCCGAACTGCTCATCGAAGCCGACAACCGTCAGCTGATCCTCACGGCCGGCGACGAGGCGACCCTGGAGTTCGAGGCGCCCCTTGCGCCGCTTCCCCAAGGCTGGGTCCGCGACTTCGTGCTGCACAATGTCGGCTGGGAGAAGGACGCCCAGTTGAACACGACGCTGGGCCAGACGATCGAGCCGCTGCCGTTCCTTGAAATGGACGGGTATCCGTCCCGGCATCCGCTGCCGGCGACGGATGAGCACGCCGAGTATCTCCGGCGCTGGCAGACTCGCGAAATCCGCGACGTCGAGTTTCGACGGCTGCTGAAGGGAAATCTCGATTCGTCGCAGTTGCATTGGTAGTCGCACTGCATCCGTCGCCCGCAATCCGTCGCCGTCGTCCTCCCCCACGGAGTTTCGTCATGTCGCGTGCATCGCTGGGGAATCGCCGATGGACGCATGCCGCAGTCTGCGCGTTGAGCGCACTGGCCGTCGCCGCCGTCGCCCGCGCGGAAGACGTCCAGACCGTCGAACTCAACGGGCGGTCCTGGACGCTGCCCCCGGGATTCCAGATTGAACTCGTCGCCGGCCCGCCGCTCGTCGACCGACCCGTCACGGCCGACTTCGATGAACAGGGCCGCCTGTACGTCGCCGAGTCCTCCGGCTCGAACGACCGCGTCGAACAGCAGCTCGCCGAACGGCCGCACCGGATCCTGCGCTTGGAGGACGTCGACGGCGATGGCCGCTTCGATGCGCGGACCATCTTCGCCGACGGCATGATGCTCCCCGAGGGCACGCTGTGGTACGACGGGTCGCTGTATGTCGCCGCGCCGCCCAGCATCTGGCGCCTGACCGACACCAACGGCGACGGCGTCGCCGACCACCGGGAAGAATGGTTCCAGGGCGGCACGCTGACGGGTTGCGCGAACGATCTGCACGGCCCCTACCTGGGCCGGGACGGCTGGATCTACTGGTGCAAGGGCGCCTTCGCCGAGCAAAACTACGCGCGGCCCGGCCGGGCGCTGGTGACCCGCGCCGCCCACATCTTCCGCGCGAGGCCCGATGCTCCCCGCGACCCGGCCACCGGCGGCATCGACTCGTCCGCGATCGAACCCGTCATGACGGGCGGCATGGACAACCCCGTCGATGTCGTGGTCACCCCCGAGGGGGAACGGATTTTCACCACAACCTTTCTCGTGCATCCCGGCGGCGGCCAGCGGGACGGCCTGATCCACGCGATCCTCGGAGGCGTCTACGGAAAGACGCACGGCGTGCTCGACGGCCACCGCAGGACGGGCGACGTCATGCCGGTGCTGGCCCATCTCGGCCCGGCAGCCCCCTGCGGACTGGCGATCATCGAATCCGATCGGCTCGGCGCCGATTTTCCGAGGAGCCTGCTGACCTGCTGCTTCAACATGCGGAAGGTGACGCGGCACGTGCTGCGGGCCGAAGCCGCCGGCCTCGCGGCGACGACCGAGGATTTCCTCAGCTCCCCCGACGTCGACTTCCATCCGACCGACGTCCTGGAGGACGCCGACGGCAGCCTGCTGATCGTCGATACCGGCGGCTGGTACAAGCTGTGCTGTCCGACCTCGCAGTTCTGGAAGCCGGACGTGCTGGGAGGCATCTACCGCGTCCGCCGGGCCGATGCGCCGCAGCCCGCCGACATCTGGCGGGACCCGCGCGGACTGGCGATCGACTGGCAGGCCGCGACGCCCGCGACCCTTGCCGCGGTCCTTGATGACCCGCGGCCCGCCGTCGTCGAACGATCGCTGCGACAGCTCGCACGGACCGGCGTCGATTCCGTCCCCGCACTGGAGGCTGCGCTTCAGGCGGAGAGCGCAACGCGGCGCCGCAATGCCGTCTGGGGGCTGACCCGCATCGCCGATCCCCAGGCCCGCCGCGCCGTGCGCGCGGCCCTCGCGGACGCCGACTCGTCGGTTCGGCAGGCGGCGCTGAACTCCATCAGCCTGTGGCGCGACGCCGACGCCGCGGAGGTTTTGCCGAACATGCTGGAAGGCGACAGCGCGCAGACGCGACTGGCGGTCGAGGCGATCGGCCGCATCAAAGACCGCCAGCTGGCCGAGGCCGTGCTCGCCGTCGCCGATCAGGCCGATTCCCGGCCGCTCGAACACGCCGTCATCCACGCCCTCCAGGAACTGGGGGACATCGACGTGCTGGAGCGCGCGTTCGTGGACGCCTCCTGGAAACAACAGCGCGCAGCGGCGCTGGCCCTGGATGCGCTGCGGTCCGAATCGCTCGACCCGCTGCGGATCGCCGGCTGGCTCGAAGCCCCGCAGCCCGAACTCCGGGAGACCGCAAGTTGGCTGCTCGCGCGGCATCCCGAATGGGGCGACGCCCTCGGCACGGTCTTCGAGGAACGCCTGCTGCGCGCGGCGCCCGAATCGGTCGAATCGCTGACCGCCCATCTGGCGACGTTCGCCGAACGACCCGTCATTCAGAACCTCCTGGCGCGAGTGCTCGAGGATTCCGCCAGCCCCGCCGCCGCCCGCGTGGCAGCCGCCGACGCCATGCGCCGCGCCCATCCGCGCGAACTGTCCGCCCCCTGGCCGCGGGCGATTGCGGCCGCGATCGGCGCCGGAGATGACGCGCTTCTCGCCGCGGCCCTCCGCACGGCCGGCGCGCTTCCGGACGACGCCGGCCGGTCCGATCTCGACGCCGCTCTGCGGTTCGTCGCCGACGATCCCGCCCGCCCCGCGCCCGTCCGATTGCAGGCGTTCGCCGCACTGTCCGGCCGTCCGCCCCTCGCCCCGGACCTGCTGCCCGTCGCCATGCAGGCCCTTGCGCACGACCAGCCCGTTGCCGATCGCGCGGCGGCGCTCGCCGCACTGGCCCGCGCCCGGCTGTCGTCCGATCAGCTCATCGCACTGGCCGACGCTTTCCAATCGGTCGGCCCGCTGGAAGCCGCCCGTTTGCTCGACCTGTACGCCGGCGCAGCGGATGAAGCTGTCGGCACGGCCCTGGTCGGCGCGCTCTCCGACTCCCCCGCGCTCGCCGCGCTACGCGTCGACGCCCTGGAACGCGTCCTCGCCGAACAGACCCCGCCCATCCGCGAACGCGGCGCTCAACTCGCCCTCCGCATCAACGCCGACCTCGTCCGCCAGCGCGCACAACTCGAAGCCCTGCTCCCCCGGCTCGACGAAGGCGACCTCCGTCGCGGCTTCGCGGTATTTCACAGCACGCGGGCCGCCTGCGCCACCTGCCATCAACTCGGCTATGTCGGCGGCGATGTCGGCCCCGATCTGTCCCGCATCGGCAAGATCCGCACCGAACGTGACCTCCTCGAAGCCGTCCTGTTCCCCAGCGCCAGCTTCGTTCGCAGCTACGAACCCGTCATCGTGCAGCTCTCCAGCGGCCTCGTCGAAACGGGCGTCCTCCGCGACGAATCCGCCACGCACATCGAACTGGCGAAGAACGCCCAGGACACCCTCCGCATCGACCGCGCCGACATCGAGGAACTCCGACCCGGCGCTGTTTCCATCATGCCCTCCGGGTTCGGCCAGCAGCTCACCGAACAGGACCTGCTGGACCTTGTGGTGTTTCTCAAGTCGCTCGAATGACGCGGCGTCCGGCGGTCGATACGGTAGGCCCCCGGCACTGCCGGGCCCCTGCGCCGCGCCAAACCTCCTCCAATCCGCATTCTCATCGTCCTGTCGTCCGTCCGTTCATGTCCAAAACCTACGCCAGCGCCGGCATCCAGTTCATCTATCCGGAAGACTGGGAACTGACCGAAGAACGCGGCCGCGATGAGCTGACCGTCAGCGTCAACGACGGCGGGACCGCTCAGTGGTCCATCACGCTGCTGCGCGAACAGCCCGATCCCCGCCACGTTCTTGACCAGGCCGTGCAGGCCTTCCGCGAGGAGTACGACGAACTCGACATCGACGAATCGACGCTCGACCTGGCCGACCAGCCAGCCCTCGCTGTCGACCTCGATTTCGCCTGTTTCGAGCTGCTCAACAGCGCCTTCTTAAGAGCCTTCAGCGTTCCGGGCCGCACCGTCCTCGTGCTGTATCAAATGACCGATCACGAACTCGAATTTCTCGAGCCGATCTTCGAGGCCATCAACTCCAGCCTGAAAATCGAGTCGGCCGGGGACTGACGCGTCCCCCCTGCTTCCGCCCCCGCCCGTTCACTCGTGGCCCGTTCACTCGTGGATGTTGAACCAGCGGTTGCAGTGGCCGCATTTCACATCCCCCTTCGGCGAAACATCGGCCCCGGGCGCCAGGGGTGCGCTGCAGCTCGGGCACGTATAACCCTGTCCGCGGGCCGCGCTGCGATTCTGCGGCGGCGCATCCTCGCCCCGCGCCGCCTGAGCCGCGCCCTCCTGCAGCCGCTTCGTCAGTTTCTCCTGGCTCATAAACAGCGCCCCCGCCCCCATGAACACGAACGGCAGCGCCACAAACGAACCGAAAATCCGGAAGAACAGCGGCGGCGAATGAAACTCGCCGAACGGGCTCAGCCACAAAAAGCCAAGCACCGTCAGGCCAATGCCCAGGGGAACAATGCCGAACAGTCGGATCATGGCGGGAATTTCCGGATCAGGAACAGGCGCACAGCCTCAGGCGTGAATGTTGAACCAGCGGCTGCAGTGGCCGCAACGCACATCGCCATGCGGCGACACGTCCGCCCGTTGCGCCAGCGGCGCGCTGCAGCTCGGGCACACATATCCGGCCGATTCCGCCCTCGGCCGCGGCTCGACAGATGGCTCGCTGGGGCCGGTTTGCGTCCGGGCGTGCGTCCGCAACTCGTCCGCCAGGTCGTGCAGGTGGTCCATCCGATCAAGCAGCCGGCCGGACAGCGTTCGCGATTTGCCGAAAAGCGCCTGCAGACCGGTCAGCACGAACGCCAGAGCGATGAACGAGAAGAACATCCGAATGAACAGCGGCGGAAAGTCGCTGCGGGGGTTGCTCCACACGAACACCAGGACCGTCAGCCCGACTCCGAGGGGAACGATGGCGGCGATCCGCTGCATGCTGGGGGTTCTCCGGGGTTGAACCTGCGTGGGTCGTGGCGTGTCGTCGCCCTGGAACCGGACCTTGGCGCACCCAGGGGTATGACATCCAGTGTGCGTTCGCGGGGACGGGGCGTCGAGCGTGGGGGATCGGCGAGTTTGGCTTCGGTGGCGTCCTTGAACGGCAGGCGGGCGATAGGCCGCTGGCGAATGTGCCGGGAGGCGGCGAGTTCGGGTTCGGGTCGTGGCGACGGGTTCGGGGTTCGGCGGAGGATCGGCTGGCGCGTCCGGGTTTGGTGACGAAGTCGGGGCTGGGGGCGAGTCCGGTGACGGCTGGCGGCCGTCTGGAGAGTGGGAACGCGAGAATTGACGGCGCGGATCAAACGGGTTTAGACTCGTTTTTCACCGGGCGGGGGGAGAGATTGCGCCCTGCCCGGCCACGGGGCGTAGCTCAGCTTGGCTAGAGCGCCAGCTTTGGGAGCTGGAAGTCGCAGGTTCGAATCCTGTCGCCCCGATTCGTTGACTCTACGAAACCCTTCGGCCATCTGTTCGGAGGGCTTTTTCCTTGAAGATGCCGACGTTCTCGACACACCCGACCAGGGTTCAAATCTGGATCAATCTCCATAGGGTTCTTTTCGGCGTTCGTCGCAAACTCATATTGGGCAAGCACCTTGTGCGGTTCAAAAACGCTGGGAAGGTGGCGAACAGGCGGCGCAAAACTAGAATTATGCTCAGCGTTGCGAAGCAGAAGCCGTGGCGACAATGCTTGAGCGGTTGCTTTTTCCGGGAGTCAGCAATGCGTGCTACCGCGATCATCGCGTTTGTCGCGTTCGGGATGGTCTTTGGCGGACTGGCGGCTGCCATCCAACATTCACCATCGCAAGCGCAGGAAAAGGGTGCGACTACCAAGTCTATCGGTCAGGATGCACCGCCGCTCCTCAAGCAGATCAATAACGGCAATTGGCTCGACGAAGCCGAAGCCAAGTCACTCGTGGACGAGCTGTACTACCAGCGCGCCATCCACGCCTACATGACCATGCTTCCGGCGCTCAACACGATTGGCATGCGCGACGGGTCGGAGAAGGAGTTCGGGGCCGGCTACAACGTACTGCCCATCTGGAAGGATCGGATGGACAGCCGCTGCTGGGTACCGACGCCCAACGCCGACGTCATCTACTCGATGAGTTACCTCGACCTGAAGAAGACGGGGCCGCTTGTGGTCGCCGCCCCGCCGAACGTCATCGGCATGTTCACCGACTTCTTCCAGCGGACCATCACCGATGTCGGTGCCATCGGACCCGACCGCGCTCGCGGCGGTCTGTACCTGCTGCTGCCGCCAGGCTACGACGGAGAGACCCCGAAAGGGTACTTCACGTTCCAATCCCGGACGTACAACGTGTTCCTCTTTTTTCGCACCATCATGAAGAAAAGCGATAAAGGCCCCGATCCGGCCCCCGCCGTCGCTCTCGCCGAACGAACCCGCGTCTATCCGCTGTTCGCGGCCGAGAAGGACGTGAAGCCGATGCAATTCCCCGACGCCAGCGGCAAGCGGGTCAACATGATGTACCCGACCGACAACACCTTCTGGACCAAGCTGAAGGAGTTCGTGGACTACGAGCCGGTCGCGGCCATCGACCCCGAGCTGCGTGGCGTGCTGGCGTCAATCGGCATGGAGAAGGGTAAACCGTTTGAACCGACCGCGAAGCAACAGGAACTGCTCAAGAAGGCGGTTGAGACCGCACCGAAGATGATTCTCGCCATGCGCCAGCTCGGTCGGTCGGACGGTCGCAACAAGTACTACGAGGACCGCCAGTACGAGAACATCTGGGCGGGCGGCACCGCGGAGTGGCTCCAGGACACGTACCTCGACGTGAACCAGCGGGCTTGCTACTTCCAGTTCGCGTACTCCACCGCGCCGGCGATGGTGATGCGGACACTGGACGCCGGGTCGAAGTACCCGTTCACCACGCGCGACGCCGAGGGCAAGTTCCTCGACGGGTCGAACAACTACAAGCTGCACCTTCCCCCCGATCCGCCGGCGGCCCTCTTCTGGGCGGTAACTGCTTACAACATCACCGATGGGACGATGCCGGAGACGCCGCAGTTGCTGCCGTCGATCAACGGGTTCAACGAAGTCACGAAGAACGCTGACGGCTCAATCGACTTGTACTTCGGCCCCGCCAAGCCCGATGGCGCGCCTGGTTCCAACTTCATCCAAACCGTCAAGGGGCGGCACTTCATCGTCGCGCTGCGCTTGTATGGTACGGGGGTCGAGTTCTTCGACCAGACGTGGAAGCCGGACGACGTCGTCAAACTGAAGTAGCCTTCAAACCACCGAGGTAACACCATGAAACGGGCTATTCCCGTGCTCTTCGTGGCACTTGTTTCGACGGCGCTTCCAGGTCAGGACAAGATCCCAGGTCCAGTGTCCGGCACGCGGATCAACGAGGGCTACGTCCGTCAGGTCGCAAAGTCCGCGCACGCTTGGGCGTGGCCGATGATGAACATCAACGCACGCTTCGTCGCCTACGAAGAGCTGCCCGCACCGGGCCTCGCTGGGGGCGTACTGCCGGTCGCACCGCCGAATCACCTCAGCATGCTCCGCGACTATATCGAGCCGTCCGAGCGGGCCGTCGCTTGCCCGAATCAGGACGTTGTGTACGGCCAATGCATCACAGACTTCTCGCAGGATGCCGTTGTGGTTCAAGTGCCGGATTTTGGCGACCGGTTCTGGGTGTACCAGGTCGTCGATCAGCGGACCGACAGCTTCGCAGGTCTCGGCAAGATGTACGGCACCAAGCCCGGCTTCTACCTGTTGGTGGGCAAGGACTGGAAGGGGAAGGTGCCGGAGGGAATCACCGAGACGTTCCGCTGCCCCACCAGGCACGGCGCCCTATTCCCTCGGGTCTTTCAGAGCGACGAGCCGGAGGACAAGAAGGCGGTTCAGGAGGTGCTGTCCAAGATCAACGCCTACCCGCTGTCAAAGTTCGACGGCAAGGTGAAGACGACGGACTGGTCGAAGATCCCAGAGTTCCCCGGCGCGAAGGGCGACGCCGAAGTGAAGTGGGTAGAGCCGGCGAAAACTGTGGACGTGCTGCCAGGGATTCTTGACGACGTGCCGCCGCTGCCGGGCGAGGAAGCGATGTACGCCCAGTTCCGGGCCGTGCTGGACGCGGTCAAGAAGGACGAAAAGCTCAAGGAAGCGTTCACGAAGGCCGCAGTCGATGCGGAGAAGGACATCGTCCTGCCGCTCTTCCAGTTCCAGCACTACGGCTTGCCCCTCGCCGGGAACTGGACGACGCAAGTCAACGGTGCGCGGTTCGGCACCGACTATTACACTCGGCTCGCGGTCGCCAAGTCGAACATCTTCGTGAATCTTCAGACCGAGACGAAGTACTTCTACCAGGACCTCGACGCTAAAGGAGAACGACTCAACGGCGGGAAGAACTACACCGTGACCTTTCCGAAGGGGCAACTGCCGCCGGTCAAGGGGTTCTGGTCGCTGACGCTGTACAACGAGCACCACTTCTTCCACCCGAATGACCTGAAGCGGTACTCGCTCGGCACCAAGAACAAGGGGCTTAAGGCGAACGAAGACGGGTCGCTGACGCTCTACGTGCAGGCCGACCCACCGGACGAAGGGAAGCGGTCGAACTGGCTGCCAGCCCCGAAAGGTGACTTCTCGCTCTACATCCGCTGCTACTGGCCGGAGGCCGCGATCACGGAAGGGAAATGGACGCCGCCTGCGGTGAATCGGGTGACGCCGCAGGCAAGCCGGAATGGGTAGACGGAAGTCATTCCAGGGACGGATTTTCGGATTCCAGAAATCGCCGTAGTTGGGCTCACCAGCCCCGAACACCAGCGAAAGAAAGTTCAATCGCCGTCTTGTCGCCCAGATTCGCTTCGCGAATCTGAACGCTGCGCGAATGAAACGCCTGAGCTCAGTAGGATCCTGATAATTCACCGGAGGGCGACGCCGATGGATCACGCTGAATACTTCCGGTCCCATCCGCCCCGGTGCATCGCCGGCTTCACAGCCGTCCCGGCGGAGCTGCCCGGCGCTGCCTTCGACGGCCACGTCTCGCTGTCGCAGCTTGATTTCGAGCCGCCGCCAGGCGTGACGATTCACGCCCCCGAGCTGACCAACCCCATCTTCGCCCTGGCCTGCCGCTGCGGCGGCCAACGGCACTTTGTGCATTGCCACTGCTGGATCAATCCCGATTATGGAGATCAGGCCGTGATCCTCAGTCCGCTGGACCTGGAGTGCGCGGTCTGCGGAAAGCTCACTCCGCTGTTTGATTCCGATCTGCATGGCTACGACGTCGAGATCGGCGCCGGCAGTTCCAGCGTGCGGGGGGAGGGTGACCGCATGGTGTTTGAATGCCCGACATGCGGGCGACAGCCGCTGCAGGCGTTCGTGCGATTTGAGTTCTCCGGGGACTTGTTCGACGAGGAATCATCCGAGTTTGCCGGTCGCGAACAGGATCTGTTCTCGTGGTTCACTCTTCAGGGCCAGTGCCCGAAGTGCTCGCAACTTTTGTCCGTGGCGGATTTCGAATGCGCGTGATTGTCACACAGCGATTCCCGAAGCCGGCTCCCAGTTGGCCGTAGGTCAACAGCAAGGTGAAGAGGATCAGGAAAACACAGAGACACGGAGGTCACGAAGAAATTCCTCTGGGCCTCTATGTTTCAATTCGCTGAGCAATCGCGCATCCCCCGGTTCTGGAAACTCCGTCAGGGGCTGGCGACAATGGGGCCGGAGACATTGCAGACGCGGAAACCTCCTGACGCCCTCCGCGCCCTCGCCGGCACGGAACGTCGCCCGGGATCGGCGTGCAAGGCTACAGTATCCGCATCGGACAGGGTGAAGCCCAGTGGGGGTCGGCGATGGCCGTTCGTCTGTTGGTCTGGCTGCTGGTTGCGTCCTGGGCGTCCGCATCGGCGGAAGATCGATTTGGCGGCCCGCACGCGGGAGCGGAAACGGAAGTGGCCGGAATCAGGCTGTGCTGGTGCCCGCCGGGCACGTTCCTGATGGGCAGCCCCGAGACCGAGCCGGACCGCCGCCCCGATGAGGCGCAAGTCGAGGTGCGGCTGTCCCGGGGCTTCTGGATGGCGAAGTACGAGACGACGCAAGGCCAGTGGAAGCGTGTCATCGGCGACCTTCCCGCAGGACCAACCGCGGAACTTCCGGAAGCGGACGACCTCCCCGTGGGCAATGTCAACTTCGCCGCGGCCGAAGCCTTTTGCGCGCGACTGACGGAACTCGGCCGGGAAGCCGGGACCCTCCCCGCGGATTGGGAGTTCCGACTGCCGACGGAAGCCCAGTGGGAGTACGCGTGTCGGGCCGGGTCGACGACGGCCACGGCCTTTGGCGACAGGCTCAGCCCCCGGCAGGCGAACTTTGAGAAGAGTCCCTACAACGGCGCGAAAGAGGGCCCGTCGATCGGCAAGGCGGTCCCGGTCGGAAGCTATCCGGCCAACGGCTGGGGGCTGCACGACATGCATGGCAACACGTTCGAGTGGTGCCGGGACTGGTATCACGCCCGGCTGCCGGGAGGCGTCGATCCGGATTTGTACGAGGCCCGGGCCACGACGCCGACGAATCGGGACGGGTCGGTTTCGCGGGTGCGGCGGGGCGGCGCGTGGGACGATGAAGGCAAGTACTGCCGGTCGGCACTGCGGTTGAGATACGAACCCGAGCGGGGCTACGACCACATTGGATTCCGAGCAGCAGCCGTGCAGCGCTGAACTCCGGCGAGCCTGTGCGCGGCGCCCGTCGGACCTCCGCAGCCGCATGCATCCCCCCCGTCCGACGGTACACTCAGTTCATGCCCCGCGACGGGGCTGCGGTTCAGCGGTCCTGTTCAGCGGCGGTCCACGATGAAACGGCAGGCGGTTCTGGCGATGGTCGGCGGCGGATGCCTGGGCGTTGTGCTGGGGATCGTCCTGGGGGCGCTGCTGGGGGGCTCGATGATTTCCGTCGAGGCCTGGGAGGATCAGGAGTTGTACGGGTTCATCGGCCTGGCGCGGCGGGTCCGCGGGATGGGCATTGGCGGCATCGTGGGCGGACTGGCCGGGCTGCTGGCCGGCGCGTGGTTCGGAGGCCGCCCCCCGGGCGACGACGGCCGCCACCGTCCCGATTGAACGCCGCCGCTTCCTCAGCCCGATCGATTCGCGCCAGGCGCGGGTCGTCTCAATTCCGGCCGATGCCCGTCTGCCGAGCCGCCCAGTGCACCGGCTCGCCGGTCAAGACCCGGCCTGCGAAACTGCGTCGACCCGCCCTGCTTAAGCGCCAAAATCACGGCCATTCCCCAATCCCATTCGCCGTGGCGTTCACCACCTCCAGAATCCGCTCGTCGTTCTGAGACGTCCGTTGGTTGAACAGCACCGAAATGTTGATGCCGTCCGGCCGCTGCGTCACCACTCCGAACGTCCCCGGCAACGAGCCGAAATGCGTCCACCGCGCGCGGGTCCCCGGACGTCGCGGGCGACCGTCCATCCAATACGCGTCGAACACCTTCAGCAGGTGCGGCCCTGACGCGATGAACCCGCCGTGCGCGTCCATCGCCTCCAGCAGGAAGCCGCCGTCCGGCCAGCGCACCGTCTCCCGGCCCGTCGTGCACACGCATCGCGTCTCCCCCGGGTCGCAGTACACCGGCTCGCGCGGATCGCGGTCCGCGACCATCGACCGCCCGAGCCGCACATCCTCCGCGCCCAGCGGCAGGCAGATCGCATCCCGCACGTAATCGCCATACGACTGCCCGGACGCCTTCTCGACCACCCGACCCAGGACGCAGTAGCCGAAATTGGAATACGAACTCCGCGCGCCCGGCGCGAACTGCAGCGGACGCGTGACCATGTAATCGACGAAATCGCGGGCGGACAGCGGCGCCCGTCTGCCCAACGCCCGCGCGATCCGCCCCGGATGGAACATCGGATCGAAGCCGTTCTCGAACTCGGGCTGCTTCTCGTTCCGGTCCCAACCCCCTTTGTGCTGCAGCAGATGCCCGACGGTGATCTCCCGCCAGCGTTCATCGAAGTCCCCCTGTACGGGCTTCTGAAGCTGCAGGAAGTCGAACACCTGCGTGTCTTCGGCGAGGCGTCCCTCGTCGATCAGTCGGCGGATGGCGATGTTGGTGATGGGCTTGGAGATGCTGGCGATCCGCAGCAGGGCGTCGGCCGGCATGGGCTGGCGTTCTTCAGCGTCGCAGTATCCGTAGCCGCGGGAGAACAGGAGCTGGCCGTTGCGGGAGATGGCCAGCGTCGCGCCGCGGATGCCGGTTTCCGCGAGGTGCTGCTGCAGGGCGTCGTCGAAGGCGGCGAGCGCGGGGACGTCGTCGCCGGTCTGCGGCAGGCGGTCGGCCGGGGTTTCGAAGACGATCGCGTGCCGCGTGGCGGCTCCCTCGCGATAGGGCGTGAGCTGCAGGATCCGGTCGCCGGCGGCGAGGCGCTCGGCCCGCAGTTCCTCGAGCTGCGTTTCGGACAGCCCGATGGCGGCGGTCCCGGCGCGTCCGTCGGCGATCCTCAGGACGGAGAACTTCGGCGCGCCGCGGCTGTCGTCGACGACGATCGAATGCGGCCGCAGCGGCGACGCGTCGGACGTTTCGAGCAACGTCTGCGCCGGCCCGCTGGCGAGATCGGTCTGCAGGTCAAACTCCTGCCCGGCGGCATCGACGAACAACGCCGCGTATTTGAGGGAGGTTCCGGACCGGTATCCGCAGACGATGTCGGGCCGCAGGCCGTCCTTCGCGAAGGCCGCCGTGCGGTCGCGAAGCTGCTGCGCGGACAGCCCTTTCAGAACCTCTGTGCGGCGCAGTCCGCCATCGCGAATCCAAATGCCGCTGAAAGTGGGGCGGCTGTCGAGTTCGCAGGCGGCCAGTCCGATCAGGCGAGCCCCGCGCTGCTGCTGTTCGGCGTGCGTCTTCTGGAAGTCGTCGGCGGAGATGGCGCCGCGGGCCAGCCAGGCGCCAGGCCGCTTGTCGTTGACGAACAGGGCGCCCATTCGGGGCGTGTGCCGATCAGGCGCATCGAGCTGACAGGCGATCGGGCGAAAGCCGTCCCGGACGAGGCGGTCGAACTCGGCCTGGAAGTCGGCGGGCGACAACCCGGAGACGAAAGCGGCGTTCGCCGGAGCCGCTACGGCCGGCTGTTCGGCGGGCGGCGCGGATTCGTCGGCGAAGCCCGTGCCGGCGACCAGCAGGACAAGGAGGACCGGCAGGAGCGCCGGCGGCGTCAGCATGGTTCGCATGGGAAGCGGCCTGCCATCGGGAGGAGTGGAGAGTGCGACTTGGGGGGAGACTGATATTCTGGCGATTCCCCGGCGGCAGATGAACCGAGCGTCGTCGTCTCGCGGCCGCCGGGGCCTGCCCGGGTTTCGAACATCGAGCGCCGACATGCCCGCCCCGCCGTTTCGCAAATCGCTGAGCGGATCATTCGCCGATGCATTCCGCGGACTGAGTTATGGGCTCCGCACGCAGCGGAACCTGCGGGTGCACGCGGCCGCTCTGGCGGGGGTGATCGGCGCGGGCCTGTGGCTGCGTCTGGGTTCGCTGGAATGGTGCTGCGTGCTGTTGAGCGCCGGACTGGTGTGTTCGGTGGAGCTGTTGAACACGGCCCTGGAGGCGTACGTCGACCATGTGTCGACGGAGTACAGCGAGCACGCGCGGCTGGCGAAGGACGTATCGGCGGGGGCCGTGCTGGCGTCGGCGTTGACGGCCGCGGCGGTGGGGGCGGCGGTATTTCTGCCGCGGCTGGCCGACTGGTGGCGGGGCTTTGCGGCGGGGGGTTGAACTTCTGCCATCGGCGCGGGATTGAGCCGCGCGCGAGCTGAAGATGCGGAGCGGCGCGCAACTGACCCGGATTGGGTTGGAGGCGCAGCATGGACTGGACGGCGGGGGATCTGGCGGCGTGTTACGGCGGAGACGTCGTCAGCCGCGTCATCGGCTGGGGGACAGCGAGCGTCCTGGCGCCGCGGGGGCTGCGCGTGGGTCCGTCGCACGTGGCGATGATCTGCGAGCACGCGGGCCGGCCGGTGTGGGTGGAGTCGACGATGCTGTGCCTGCGCCGTTGCGTGGTGACGGGCCGGCAGCGGAGGGGCGTTCAGGCGCATGAGCCGGCGTCTCGCGTGGCGGACTACGCCGCAGCCGGAGGACGCGTGGAGCGATACCGGCTGACGGACATCAATTCGCTGAGCCGGGAGGAACGCGGGCTGCTGTCACGGATTCTGATCCGTCGCTTCGTCCGGGGAGAGCGGCGGTACGATCTGCGGGGCGCGTTGCGTTCGGGGGGGCGGCTGCTGCCGTTCACGCGGCTGTTTCCGTCGGCCGATCTGGAGAGGCTGTTCTGCTCGGAGCTGGCGGCCGCGGTGCTGATGCGGCTGAACCGGATGAACCACTCCAATCCGGCGCGTTACAACCCGGCGCGACTGCTGCGGGAACTGGTGCGGACGGGGAAGTATGAACGCGCGCTCGAGCCAGGCTCGCTGGCGGGGGAGGCGACGGTTGCCGAATTGCGGGAGGCGGCCGCATGACGAGCCGGATTGCGTGCGCGCTGCTCGTGCTGGCGTCTGTCGCCGCCGAGGGCATCGCCGGGGGGCGCAATTTTGTCTGCGACGATCCCTCGCTGGCGGCGGCCGCGGAGGCGGAGCGGGTGCGGTCGGCCCGGTTCTGGAGCGGCCGGGACCTGCCTGGGGACTGGCATCGCCCCTGTCCGATTGCGGTGAACGCCGGCGAGGCGGCCAGCGGGGCCGGCCGGACGCGGTTCACAATTCGGGACGGCGAAGTCTACGGCTGGCGAATGGACGTCGCCGGGTCGCGGGAAACGCTGCTGCGGGATGTCGTGCCGCACGAAGTCGATCACATGGTGCGGGCCTCGTTGGTCCGCAGGCCGATTCCACGCTGGCTGGATGAGGGGTGCGCTTCGCTGTTCGAATCGTCGGCTTCGCACGAGCGGCTGCGGCGGACGCTGGCCACGGACGTTGAGCTGCGGCTGACGCCCGCGTTCCTGAATGGCCAGCAGTACCCCGCGGCGCCCGGGGACGTACAGCGGGTCTACACGGCGGGGTTCTCGCTTGTCGAGTTCCTGCTGGAGCGGGGCGGCCCGGAGACGCTGCTCAAGCTGCAGCTTGGCGCGGCGCCCGTGACGACGCGCATCGAGGCATTGTACGGCCTGACCGTCCCGGACCTGGATCGCGCCTGGGGGACGTGGCGCACGGACCGCGCGATGCGGGGCGCCGCCTGCCGGGATGTGGGCTGCCGGATGCACTGGCCGAGCCGGCCTGAGCTCCCCGCGTTGCGGGTGTTCACGGCCGGATGGTGCGCGGCCTGTCGGCGATTCCGGATGGATCTGGACCAGCATCCGGAGTTCCGCGCGCAGCTCCAACGGCGGTTCCGGATTGAGTTCCTGGACGTCGACACCGCGGCCGGACACCGGGTTGCCGCGGCGGAATCGGTGCGCACGCTGCCGACGTTCCTGTGCCCGGACGTGCGGATCGAGGGGTATCGCAATGCCGCCTGGCTGCTGGAACAACTCGGTCTGAGCGGCGACACGCCGCAGGAACGTCCCGTGGGAGCGCCTCGGAGCGCGCCGGAAAGCGACGACATCAGCGACGACCACGACAGAGAGGAAACGACGTCCGACGCGGAGCCAATCGCGTCTCAGGAGGCTCCCGCAGGCGCTGCGGCGACGGCCATTGCGACGCCTGCTGGAACGGGACGGCGGGATACGGGCGGGCGGAGCTGGATCGATTGGGCGGCGCGGGGGGCGCCCTCGCTGCTGTCGGCCCTGAAGCTGGCGGGGATCGTCGGCGGTTCGGCGGCGACGGGGGGCCTGGGGGGCGCCGGAGCGCTATGGCTGTTGCTGCGCTGGCGGCGGCAGCGGAGAGCGCGCACGCACGGCACGCGCGGCGGCGCGGAGGAGGGGCGGACGCTGACGGTCCGCGCGCCGTTTCCCCGCCGCCTGGATGAGGCGCGTGAGCTACTTGAACTCCGCGAATCAGAGGGACGTGTGGCGGCACTTGACGCGCTGCGCGGCATGTTCCTCGACGACGAGGCGCGGAAAGTCGTGGACGGAGCGGACGCGTCGGCCGCCAGCACGGTGAGCCGGCTGATGGCGGAGGTCGATCGCCGGGTCTCCGAAGTGGCGCCGCTGTCCACCGGGGCCGTCTGACGCCGCACGGCGCTCCACAAAACGGCGGGAATCACATTCACCAGAACCATGACCCAGGGAGGAGTTGAGATGCCGATTGGACAACCGGGACAGGAGCAGTTTCGGCGGGCGATCGTGACGCTGCGAAACCTGCACATCGCGGCGGCGCTGTCGCCGCTGTTCACGATGCGCTCGGAACTGCTGGCCAACGATGAACTATCGGATCGGGGGGGATTCGACAATCCGACGCGGGACCATCTGCTGCAGCATCTGGTGCACTGCGACCGCTGGCGCCGCCGGGTGACACACAACCCCGATCTGGCGCCTCTGGGGGACAAGATCGAGCGGGCGATCGATCCGAACGCACAGATCGACGCGGGGGATCGCCCCTTCGGCGGGGATGACATTCAGAACCAGTCCGGCGGGCTGATCGATCTGCCTTATGCGCTGGACGGCAGCGATCCGGACATTCCGCTGCAGTCGCAGCTCAAGCTCAAGAGCACGCATGCGATCGTGCTGCTGGGGGCGCTGGACAAAGTGGTGGTGGCGTGGACGCGGTTGAACAGCCGGGACCGTACGCGGTTCATCACGCGTTACGATTCGATGCGCATCTACGGTCACTACCAGGAGATTCTGGGTTACCTGCGGGCGTTCGGCGGGGACGACAACCGGGTCGACGTGGCTCAGGTTCTGGCGAGCGAGGAGCCGCTGGGCGCGGACGACAGCCCGAACCGGAAGGCGGAGACGACGGGGACTCGGTGACGCGGGGCGGGATCGCGGGGGTGAAGGGCGGTGGCTGTGGCCATCGGGGTCGCTGGCGGCTGATCCGCCGGCGGCCCGCCCCAGCGCCGAGGCGGAAGCATCGAGGGATGAGTCTGCAGGCTTACTTGCTCGAGCCAACCGGCAGCGCGCCGCCCACGGAATGCAGCACGAATGAGAGATCGCTCGTCGGCTCATAGATGGCCGCTCCAACCTTCACCCGGCCCGGAACAACGGGGATCTCAAAGCAGTCTTCCGCGCGCAACCGCTCCCTGTCCAGTGCTGAGTCGAACAGCAGCATCGTATCGCAATCGACCTCCACTTCCACGCTCCCGAGATCCCAGCGAATGGACTTCAACACGCCAGGATCTTTCAGCCTCAGGAGAGCTGCGTCGGCCTCATCGCGACCAGGGGCATAGGTCCATTTTGCGATCACCCCCCCAGAGAACCCAAAAGGCAACCAAGTCGTCGGGCCAGGCTCTGCGACAACGACAGCCGCCTGGCGTGGGCCACAATCGACTACACCCACATACTCATACACTTGGCAGGCGCGTCCATAATCCGTGAACTCGCAATCCGAGTCGTCGTCCTGGCTGTCGCCCTTCCAGTCCGCGAGCGCCTTCGCCGGAATCAGTATCAGCGGCCCTCCGCCTGACTCGATCCACCGGAATGCCGTTTGCATACTGATTGCTCTGTCTACTTGGTTTATTGTCTGACCTGCCCGCCCTGAGACCGGCTGCACTCAAGGCAGTGGGGATACCACCGCTGCTCGCCATTAGACATCAAACCAATTCGCGTAGCAACATTCTCAGCACTTCGACGTCGATCGAATCTTTCTCATGTGCTTCCAGATATAAGTCCGCCGGACGCCGGCCGTGACTGTCCTGGATTTCGAGGCTAGCTCCAGCTCGAAGAAGTAGTTCGATGCACTTCCGGTCTCCACGCTCCGCAGCAACATGGAGCGCTGTCTCACAATATCGATTTGCGTCATACGCGTTAACATCAGCGCCAGCATTGATTAAAGCAGCTGCAACGGCATGATGTCCGGACTCAACTGCCGTCATGAGAACGGTGAATCCGCGAGTGTCGGATGCATTGATCAAATCAGCACTCACCCCATACCGTAAGGCCGCCTCGATCGCGACTCTCGCGTCGTTCATTGCCGCCAAGTGCAAGGCAGTGCCGTCCCCGAACCAGGAGTCCCACGTGTTCGCTCCGCAGTTCAGGAGCTCTGCTACGGCCGCTCCGTCATCGTCAAGAAAGGCATGAAACAGTGCGGACGTGCCATCGCTATTTAATGCATTGACATCTGCGCCCATATCGATAAGCGAGGAGATCGAGACACCTCCCAACATTGAAGCGCAAAACAGGGTCTTGCCATCCGAGTCGCGTAAGGTTGGGAAATCTCCTGTCAATATATCTCTCAGCGCAGTCTCGTCTCCTGACCATGCCGCAATGAAAGCACGCCTCTGAAAATCGTCCGCCTCATCTTTCCCTTGTGGGCAATCAGTGCTCATGCGACCATTTTCCCCAATGCGGCTCTCGACGGCTCCGGGCGTGCCGATCCAATCCTTCTGCGATTGGACCTGGCGGGATCTCCGAGATTGGCCACGTTGCTTCCTTGACCGCGTGTTCGACGCCTCCTTCGGAGTAGTCACAGTAAAAAAATATAGCTCCGCCTATTACTCCGGTGATCTTCTTCGCACCCTTGACAAGGATTTTCTTGCCACCCCTTAAGAGACGGACCAAAAACCTCGGCATGGAATTTGCGCCAGGGAGCGGGAATCTGTTCCCGTTTCAGGAGCCGTCTCATGGCCAGCGCCCCGATGCCCGAGGAGTTCTTTGACATTGTCGCCCATCACCTGCCGCCCGACGAACCCGTCGGTCCCGACGGCGGTCGGCCGCGAGTCTCGAACCACTGTGTTATGAAGGTCTTGTGGTATGTCCTGGCCACTGGATGCCGCTGGAGAGACGTCCCAACCGAAC
>JAHBXW010000045.1 GCA_019636235.1 Planctomyces sp. | reverse complement strand
TAGGAGTAAGTTAGGAGCCAGCACTGACCCCAAGGTGGTGCAGGCGATCAATAAATACTGCAAAGAGTTCTGAAACTGCTTATCCGGAGAGGTTTCGATGAACATGGTGCATTGGAGGTGCATTGGCTCTCTGGCGGTCGCCCTCGCCGTGTTGTGCGAAACGGCGAGGGCCCGGGCGCAGTTCGTCATCGCCACACCCGACAGCGCTGCTGTCCGGGCGGCGCTGGAGATGGACCTGTCGGGTTTCGACCAGTGGGATCGTGATTTCATCACCAACGACCTGGCGATCGCGGCGGCAATGCTGGGCGAGTTTGAGACGGCCGAGCGACTGCTGCCGAGCAGGGAGTTCCCCTATCGCGAGCAAACCTGTGCTGTCATAGCGCTGGCATGCCTCGAGCAGGGTCATACGGAACTCGGGATGCGTTTGTACAATGATGGCGTCGAGACAGAACCTGCACGGCGGGCAGTGCTGTATTGGGCGCTCGCCCGATCGAAGGCCCCGAAGGCATTGTTGGAAGTGATTTTGCGGTCGGTTCCCGGAGCATCGGAATCCGCGCGGACGAGATTGGCGGCGATCGCCTGTTCCCGACTGCCGGACGCCTTCGATGCCGCGGAGCAGGGTCGGCTCGCGGAGCGGCTTGGAGGGTCGCTCGAGGCAGTCGAGGACGAAATAGTTCTGGCCATCCTGTTCGGCTGGGCGACGGGCAATGAATCGCTCGCGGACCTCGGGCTGCAGCGGCTGGAGTCGCTGCCGGACCGTGAGCATGCAGCGTATTGCTCACTGGGAATCAGCCTGTTGCACATGCAGGGAGACTTTGGGCGGGCGGCGACCCTGACATCGCGGTTTCGGAACGGTTTAGATCTTGATCGCTGGATGGGCCGGCTGCTTTCCGATCGCGTGCTGTTGCCAGGCTCGGACCTTGCCAAGCGCCTCGTGGCGGCGATCCAGGACAGTCAGTCGAACAGTGCGGACTTCCGCGACAACCTGCTCATCAGGGCTCACGCGATGAATGGGGACATGGCCGCTGCCGCAGCGGTCTTCCGCGAACGCACCAAGCAGCCGTCGACATGGATCTTGCGGGGATTGACGAAGGCCATTCAGGAATTGGCGATGCGCGGACGCCGAGAACTGTTAGACGACGTGGAACCGGAACTGCTCGCAGCTCTGAAGAACCGATCCGCGACAGACCGCGTCCTCGCTCTTTCGAGCCTCAGCCTCAGCCACAGATTGCTGGGCGATTCGACAACAGCCGACGAGCGATTCGACTCGGCGATGACCGTGGCCGGATGGTTTCATGCGGCCGACCGCAGCGGGGATTTCACCGAATATGGATTGTGGCTGATCATCGCGGAAGCCTGTGCTGACGCTCCGGCGACCGAGACTGTGGAACGGGCCTGGTCGCTTTATCTCACGCCCACGGCCCCCGAGTCTGGGTATTCCAGAGACCCGCGTGTGAACGGCGGCCTGGCATTCCGCGCGGAACGCCTGCTCGCTCGCAAACTGGGAGTGGACGGCGCCCGGCAGCACCTGAATGCGCTGAAGCAGCAGATTGCCGAACGGCGCACGATCGACCCCGAGGACGATGACTTCGTCGACCCCTGGGAGGGCGTGTCGGCCTACACCGTCGCGCCGCTGTGCAGATCCTGGATCGAATTCGAGCTGCATGCGATGAGAGAAACCTCCCCAGAGAACCGGGCGTCGGCGCTGGCTACTGGATTGAGGGAGTTTATTCGGGCGCGTGCGGACCTGCAGCGGGCGTACGTCGAAGGCCCGCGAGAATTTCCATCCGCATATTATTATCCTCATTGAGACGCTGCATTGCTCATGCCTTGATCTCAGGTTGACTGATATGACGCGTACCTTGCTGCAGGTGCATCATCAGACTGAAGTTGAACGATAGATCAGGAGCGAAATCAGCCGGCGGACTT
>JAHBXW010000044.1 GCA_019636235.1 Planctomyces sp. | reverse complement strand
TGCAGGCGCAGCACTCGCGGTCCGGCATGCCACAGGAAGACCCTGCGCATCAACCAGAAGCATCCACTTGCATCTCGATCGTGGCGGCCCGTTCTGACGGACGCGGCGGCACGGCCGGGATTCACCCCACCGCTCGGAAGCCGACTGCCCTGTCCAGCCACCCGCCCGGCTTCCGGCCCTTGAACCCGCTGTCGCGACCGTCAAGGACTCTGCCTTGCCAAGGTCGGGCGCCGATGCTGAGAATCGCTCTCGGAGGGTCTGCGTCCCCGCCCTGTCTGCTCTTCCGCCCCAGAGCCTGGAAATGCGTCGCCCCGGAAAAGTCACGTTCCGACTCGTCGCCCCCCTGCTGCTGGTCGCCGCGTTCGCCTCAGCGGCTGATGAGCCGGCGGCGACGTTCTTCCGGGGCATCAATCTCAACGGGCCGGCTGTCGAGATTGACGGGCAGGCGTGGGAGGGCCGCGATTCGTCCCGCTACCAGACGAGTGATTCCGCCTTCGAGGATCAGGCGGTCCCGCTCGTGCCGGAAACCGACGACGCCCGCACGCTGATGATTCGCAGCAGCCGCTGGAGCGGACAGGTCAACATCCGCTTCACCGACATTCCCCCCGGCCGGCATCAGGCAGGGATCTACATCTGGGAGGACAACAACTCCGAGCGTTTCTCGCTCGCCTTGCAGGGTCAGGAAGTTGAAGCTCAGGTGGACAGCGGCGCCGCGGGCCAGTGGCGTCGGCTCGGGCCGTACCGCGTTGAAGTGGGCGCGGACCGACAGCTGATCCTCAGCACCAACGGGGGGGCGGCCAACATCTCGGGAGTCGAGATCTGGTCTGGATGGGGGCCGGCGCCGGAAGTCGGTGAGACATCCGTCGTCATGCTGCCGGAAGTGACGCCGGAACAGTCACGACTGTTTCGCGAAGACGTCGCCCCGCTCCTCGCCCGACACTGCCTCGAATGTCACGCCGGGGCCGCTCCGGAGGGAGGGCTCAACCTCGCCGAATGGCGGGCAGCCGCCAGCGGTGGCGAATCGGGACCAGCGATCGTCCCCGGCGACCCAGCCCGCAGCCTGATCTGGCAAGCGGTCGACCGTGACGAGATGCCGCA
Organism: Planctomyces sp.; assembly: GCA_019636235.1. Lineage (GTDB taxonomy): Bacteria > Planctomycetota > Planctomycetia > Planctomycetales > Planctomycetaceae > Caulifigura. The sequence goes on along the minus strand of JAHBXW010000044.1, from coordinate 3,524 downwards.
GAATCGCCCGCCGCTGACGGCCGACGAAAAGTCGACGCTCGAACAGTGGATTGCGGCCGGCGCCCTGTGGGCCGAGCGCACGATCGATCCGTACCTCGCTTCGACCGACCGGCGAGCGGGTTACGACTGGTGGTCGCTGCAGCCCGTCTTGCGGCCGCCGCTGCCGAGCTTTCCCGGCTCGGACGGCCTGCAGCCGATCGACACGTTCCTCCAGGCCCGCCTCCGAGAGGTTGGTCTGTCTCCCGCCGCGGAGGCCGACCGCCGGACGCTGATCCGTCGTGTCGCTTTCGATCTGACCGGACTTCCCCCGACGCCCGAAGAGGTGTCCGCATTCGTGGAGTCGACCGACCCGGATGCGTACCCGCGACTCGTCGATCGGCTGCTCGACTCGCCCCATTACGGAGAACGCTGGGCGCGGCACTGGCTGGACGTCATCCGCTTTGGCGAGTCTCAGGGGTACGAGCGCAACCGCATTCGCGACAATGCGTGGCGTTTTCGCGACTGGGTGATTGAAGCCCTCAACCGCAACCTGCCGTACGACGAGTTCGTGCGGCAGCAGATCGCCGGAGACGTCCTGTATCCCGACGACCTCAGCGCGCTCATCGCCACCGGCTACCACGTCGTCGGCACCTGGGATCAGGTCGGCGACCTCGAAGGCTCCGCGGAGATGAAGAAGGCGAACCGGCAGGACCATCTCGAAGACCTGACCGCCTGTTACTCGCAGACGTTCCTCGGACTGACCGTCAACTGCGCCCGGTGCCACGACCACAAATTCGACCCGATCTCTCAGCAGGACTACTACCGCATCACCGCGCTGCTCTCCGGCGTGCGGCAGAAGGAGCCGGAACGGTCGGAGATCACGCTCCAGCCGCGAGCCGATCGCCTCGCCGAACGAGACTTCGCCGGCACTGCACATGTTTCGCACTCCGAGCCGCCGCCCGCCACATTCCTGCTGGCGCGGGGCAACTACCGTGAGCCGCGCGAGGCGGTCGCACCGGCCGGTCTGAAGGCGATTGAGCACGCCGGGCTGCCGGGAGACCTGGGGCTGCCTGCGTCGACAGGAGACGCGGAACGTCGCCGGGCGCTCGCCGAGTGGACGACCAACCCTCGTCATCCGCTGACCGCCCGCGTCTTCGTCAACCGGGTCTGGCGCCACCATTTCGGGCAGGGGATCGTCGACACGCCGAGCGACTTCGGCTTCGCTGGCGGGGAGCCATCGCATCCGCAGCTGCTCGACTGGCTGGCCGCCGAGTTCGTCGAGTCGGGCTGGGACATCAAGGCGTTGCACCGCCGTATCGTCACGTCTCACGCGTACCGCCAGCAGTCACGCGTGGAGAGCGAGCAAGCGGAGCAGCTCGACGGGGACAACCGGTTGCTCTGGCGGGCGAACCAGCAACGGCTTGAAGGCGAGCAGGTTCGCGACGCTGTGCTGTTCGTCGCGGGGGCGCTGAATCCGCAGCTCGGCGGGCCGAGCTTCCGCGATGTCAACGTAGCGCTGAAACAGAATCACGAGTTCACGACGCCGACCAACGAGTTCAACGACGACACCTCCCGCCGGGCGATCTATCGCCTGTGGGCCCGATCGGGCAACCACCCGTTGCTGGAAGGATTCGATTGCCCCGACCCGACTGTCGCCGCCCCGCAACGCACCCGGACGATCACACCCATGCAGGCGCTGTCGCTGCTCAACAACCGGTTCGTGGAGGCGGCCGCCCAGCGGTTCGCGGATCGAGTCCGGCAGTCCGCCGGCGACGATGCCGCAGCGCAGGCAACGACCGCTTGGCTACTCGCGTTTCAGCGATCGCCGACCGCCAGCGAACTCGCCTCCGTTGTCCCCTTTATTCGCGAACACGGTACTGAACAACTCTGCCTGACCGTACTGAACACCAACGAATTCCTGTATGTCGATTGAGAGCGACGCCACGTACGTCGCCTGCATCCAGCAACTCGACGAGCACTATGTGAGCGTCGCCACAATTCCTGCCTGACATCGGCTGCGTGCTGCCATGCAACAGTGGAAACATGTCCCCTGCGCCCGCCGTGACCTGCTCAGCGACGCCGCGTGCGGGTTGGGGCTGATGGCTGCCGCGCAGCTTCTGGGGCGGGACCGACTTCTCGCGGCCGACGGCGACTCGGCCGTGAAGGGGACGCCGTCGGCCGGGCTGCATCACCCGGCGAAGACCCAGCGGATCATTCACATCTTTCTCGGCGGCGGGCTGAGCCACGTCGACTCGTTCGATTACAAGCCGGAGCTGGAGAAGTTTCATGGCCAGCAGATTCCCGCCGAGTTCGGCGAGATCGATGTCTTCTTCGGCAAGGCGGGCCTGCTGCACAAGCCGCATTATGAGTTCAAACAGCGCGGCGACAGCGGCCTGTGGATCTCCGAACTCTTTCCCGAGCTGGCGCAGCAGGCGGACCGATTGACGATCGTCCGGTCGATGCATGCCGAGACCGCCAATCACATCCCCGGCATCTTTCAGGCGAATACCGGCTTTCGTCAGATGGGATTCCCGGCCATGGGGGCGTGGTTGTCCTACGGACTGGGCAGCGAGAATGAATCGCTCCCGGCGTTCGTCGTGCTGCCCGACGCGCGAGGCATCCCCAACGCCGCCGGCGGGGCGTTCAACTGGACGAGCGGCTTCCTCCCCGCCGAGCACCAGGGAGTCGCCTTCAGCACGCAGGGCAGCGATCCGATCATCGACCTCCAACCGGGCGACGGCGTCTCTCCCGGCACGCAGCAGGCACGGCTGAACCTGCTGCGACAACTCAACGCAGAACATCTCGCCCACTCGACGCATACCGACCCGCTGATGGCCCGCATGCGCAGCTACGAACTCGCCGCGCGCATGCAGCAGTCGATCCCCGCGGCGATGGACTTCGCCGGAGAGACCGATGACGTTCAGCGGCTGTACGGCCTCGATCGCCAGGAGTGCCAGGCCGTCGCCCGCAACTGTCTCGCGGCCCGGCGGCTGATCGAGCGGGGTGTGCGGATGGTCCAGATCTGGACCGGGGACGGCGTCTCATGGGATGCCCATGACGACGTGCAGGGCGACGGATACAAGAGTCACACGGGGGAGGCGCTGCGAGTCGATCGGCCCATCGCCGGCCTGATCGCCGATCTCGCCGCCCGCGGACTGCTCGAATCGACCATCGTGATGATCACCACCGAGTTCGGCCGCACGCCCTTCGCCCAGGCCGATCGCGGCAAACTCAGCCGTGGCCGCGATCACCACCCGCAGGGGTTCAGCAACATTCTCTGCGGCGCGGGTCTCAGGTCGGGCTTTGCCTTTGGCGAAACGGATGAACTGGGCTACGCCGCCCGCGTCGATCCGGTGACCACCTACGACTTTCACGCGACCGTGCTGCACCTGCTCGGCATCGATCACGAACGATTGACGTTCTATCACAATGGCATCGCACGCCGCCTGACGAACGTCCACGGCCACGTGGTCAGGGATTTGCTGAGCTGAACGCAAACTCAAATCGGCTGGTGACGGAGTCCAAGAGCTTGTCGATAAGTTCTT
>JAHBXW010000043.1 GCA_019636235.1 Planctomyces sp. | reverse complement strand
TGGCGCAAGCTTGCAGTTCAAGGGGTTTTGAGACTGCTTCTAGTCGTCGACCTCTACAAGGTAGCAAGCGACTATGTTGTAGACCCTGTCGCCCAGCGCGCCAGCGACCTTGGCGACCTTCTCAACACGCACGAGGATTCTCCATATATCGGGATTATAAAACTTCCAAACTCGCGAAGTCGCGGATTGGGCATTCCACTGTCGACTGTAGTCGGAAGCATCAAGGAGCTAGTAGAGCCGCAGGGCGTTCTTCACCAGGTTGGACTAACCGAGTTGAATACGCAGCTAGCATGCCTGCTGAACTTTTTCGGCCTGCTTAAGAAGTGGTACGGAAAGTCATGGTATGAATCAAGCAACCCATTCTTGAGTGCTGCCGGTTTCACCGGCGCAATCGATTTCCTTAAGACTGCGATGATTTCCCATTGCAATCTCAGTCGCGATTTTACCGCAGAGAACATGGGGAAGGCGTTGGCCCTTGACTCGGACCAGCTGATTGACAAGGAAGTGTTGAAAGGCCTGCAAGGTCGGGCCGCGTGGCACAAGGTCGATTCCTTGCTTCGCGAGCGATTCAAATCGCCAGCGGCGGGTGACAAGGTCAAGGTTTAGAATCAAATGAACCGCGGGGGCATTTATGTCGTGAATCTGGTCGAAGCGATGGCCGGGGCCACGGCAACGAAAGCGGCGAGGAAGGATGCCGCGAAGCGGCTTCGGTTTTCAAGTTCTCAGGCTGGAACTCTCGCCCTGGCGCTGAAGGAGGACTCGCAGGATTTCTTTTACTCCGCATGCATGACATTGGTCGATGGGCTCCGAGGGCTGCACTGCGGGTTCTATACTTGGGCGACAGTTAAGCTATACTACAGCGTGTTTTACTCGCTGAGGGCATGGCTTGCGGCGGAAGGAGTATGCTCATTTTACCTCCACACCAGCCCCTTCTCGGTGGAGGCTGCAGCAGGTGCGATAGGTGTTGCAGGGAAGGGCACAACGCATGTGCATGTTCAGTCTCTGTTTGCACGCCGCAATCCGCAACATCGGTTTGTGGCCCAAACCATTGACCAAGTCATGGCTTTGGATTGGCTGACTCAAAGACGAGAGGACAGCAATTACAAGACGCCGCGATTCTCTGAGCCCATTGCTCCTCGACACTTTAATGAGGTTGAAAAGTACGGTATCCGCAGGTGTGTCGCTGCGTATCTCGCGGACACAACGGACGTGTACACATTCGATAAAGATCATGCGATGTTGGCGCTCCCACTGAAAGTGATAGGCGAGGCGGTGGCCGTCGTTCGCGGAAGTGGGGCTGTTCGATTCGCACACAATGAATTGTCGATGCTTTCGTCGTCATGCTGTGACGACGCGGGGCCGATTGCGCAAATGGCAACGATGTTCAAGACGTTTGCCTGATTTGCGCAAATGCCACGCGGTGCCAAATCGCCCCCGTCACTCCACATCCACCCGGGCCGCCATTGGCATCCTCCGGCCCGTTCCAAACGCCCGCTGCGACAACTTGATGCCCGGCGGCATCTGGCGACGCTTGAACTCATTTCGGTCCAGCTTCTGCGCCACCCAGCGCACCGTCTCCGGCGGATAAAACTGGCTTAAGAACGTCACCGACTCCTCACGCTCCACCAGGCCCTCCAGGATCGCATCCAGCACCGGATATGGCGGCAGCGAATCCTGATCGAACTGGTCCGGCGCCAGCTCCGCGCTCGGCGGCTTGCTCAACGTCCCGGCGGGTATGACCTCCCGCCCCGCCGACTTGTTCACATATCGCGAGACCGCGTACACGTCCCGCTTCAACAGATCGCTGAGCACCGCAAACCCGCCCGCCATGTCGCCATATAGCGTGCAGTAGCCCACCGCCAGCTCGCTCTTGTTGCCGGTCGCCAGCGCGATCCACCCGTGGCGGTTGCTGCGCGTCATCACCATCGCCCCGCGGATGCGGGCCTGCAGGTTCTGATCGGCCAGCCCGGCGGATTCGCTCGTCAGGTCCCCGCCGATCGTCGGCAGCGCCTCGTACGCGCGATGCACCGCGTCGATCGGCACGACCTGCGCATCGAGGCCGAGATTCGCCGCCAGCGCCTCCGCATCGGCCACGCTGTGCGGCGTCGAGTACCGGCTGGGCATCATCAGCCCATGGACGTGCGCTGGACCGGCGGCCCGCGCGGCCACGCATGCCGCCAGCGCGCTGTCGATTCCCCCCGACAGTCCCAGCACGCAGTCGGTGAATCCGGACTTGCGCATGTAGTCCTGCAACCCCAGAGTCAACGCGTCCAGGATCAGACGTTCGCGCGGATGATCAAACGGCGCGGGCTCGGACGGCAGCACATCCAGATCGACGATGCGGAAGTCGGTCGCGAAGCTGGCCAGCCGCTCGACCACCCGAGCCTGCGCATCGACGACCAGGCTGTGGCCGTCGAACACGAGATCATCGTTTCCGCCGACCTGGTTGACGAACAGGAACGGGCGTTGATGCGCGCGGACATGCCGCGTGACGATTGTCTGTCGGCGGTCGGGCTTGGTGAGTTCGAAGGGGCTGGCCGAAAGGTTGATGAACACGTCCACGCCCTGCCGGGCCAGTTCAGCAATGGGGTTCGGACGGCTCAGGGGCTCGTCGTGATAGAACGTGCTGGGCTCCCCCCACCAGGCGTCCTCGCAGATGTGCACGCCCAGCCGCAGTCCCCGGAACTCAATCGGCGCGGTTTCGCTGGCTGGTCGAAAGTAGCGGTGCTCGTCGAACACGTCGTAGTTCGGCAGCAGCAGCTTGTGGATCGTCGCGACGACCCGCCCCTCGTGCAGCAGGCTGGCGCCGTTGGCGATCCGCCCTTCCCGCAGCCCCTGCACCGTCGGGTGCCCGACGATCACGCCCAGCTCCGGCGGGATGACGCTGGCCAGCTCACGAACCGCACGATCGCAGCCCGCAGCGAACCCCGCCCTTAGCAGCAGGTCCTTGGGCGGATATCCGCAGAGAACGAGTTCCGAACACACCAGCAGTTCGGCGCCGGATTCCTGCGCCCGCAGCGCGGCCTGCCGGACGAGTTCCGCGTTGCCGCGAACATCTCCGACCGTCGGGTTCAATTGAGCCAGGGCGATGCGCATGCGGAGCAACGGGAAATTGGGGGACGGGTCGGCGAGTCCGATTATCTCCGCCGGCCTCGCATCCGTCGACCGGCGGTCCCCCGGCGAACCGCGGGCGAATCGTGGCATTCGGAGAAACCGGCGCAGGCGTCAAAGTCGCTGCGGGAGCAAGGACCGTTCATGAAAACCCGTCGTCCCAAGGGAGAACCCTGCAAGGCGCGACGTAAGGTTGCCAAACGGCGACACGCGTCATTTCGCAACGGCTGTCGTCAATCAGGGCCAAGTCCGTGTCGTTGGGCCGCGTGCGTCCATGTTGAGTCCCCGAGTCCGACTGCTGAGCTTCTTCGCTGGCGGCCAGGCGCTGTGCCTGGCGACCGGCCTGTGGCTGCAGTGCGGGCTGCTCAACGCCATTGACACGCGCATGGCCGAGGCGCGGGCCGAGGGGAGCGATGCCGCGTCCCTGCTGCTGGAGCGCCGGCTGGTGTTTCCGCTGACATTCCTGTGGATCGCCGGCCTGCAGACGGTCGGCTGCTGGCTGCTGCTTACGCGGGTTGTGGGCCAGCAGTCCCGGAAGGAACAGCAGTCGCAGGAGGAGACGCTGCGGACGACGCGCGAGCTGGTGCGGACGCGGGACGCGGTCATATTCGGACTCGCCAAACTGGCGGAGTCGCGCGATCCGGACACGGGTCATCACCTGGAACGAATCGCGCTGTACTCCACGCGGATCGCGCAGGCGCTGCGGCGCCATCCCAAATACCAGGGCGTCGTGACGCAGCAGTTCGTGCGGATGATCGGCATCAGTTCGGCGCTGCACGACATCGGCAAGGTCGGAGTGGAAGACGCCGTCCTGCTCAAGCCGGGTTCATTGACCGAAGCCGAACGGCGTCGGATCCAGGTGCATGCGGCGCTGGGCGGCGACTGCATCCGGCAGATCGAGCGGCGTCTCGGGAACTCGACATTCCTGCAGATGGCTCGGGAGATCGCGCTGTATCACCACGAGCGCTGGGACGGCTCGGGATATCCGCACGGACTGGCGGGCGAGGACATTCCGCTCGCGGCGCGGGTGGTGGCGATCGCCGACGTGTACGACGCGCTGTCGGTGAAACGGGTCTACAAGGACGCCTACCCGCACGCGATCTGCGTGGAAAAGATCCGCCGCGAGGCGGGTCGGCAGTTCGATCCCGACCTGGTCGAAGTGTTCCTGTCGATCGCTCCGCAGATCGCCGAAGTCAGCTCCCGGCTGTCGGACCAGAACCAGGACGATCCCGCCGCAGCGGCGGTGATGCGCGGCCTGCAGCGGATGACGCCTGAACAGGAGCAGTTGCTGTCGCAGGCGCTGATGACCGATTCCGACCGCGTGCCGGTCGATTCCCGAAACTGAATTCACCGTCCGTCCGGCGCGGGCCGCCGGCAAGAACGCAGAACTCGACTGGACGATGTCCCATGCCTCAAGCCGCACACTCCGCCGCTCCCGTCCCGTCCCGCAATGAACGGGGTCAGGAGTTCACGCTGGAAATCATGCTGGTGTTGATCACGGCCGCGGTCGCCTGCGTGCTGTATCACACGGTGACGATGAAGATCGTCGTCCTGAACCTGTTTTACCTGCCGGTCGTGCTGGCCGGGTTCTTCCTGGGCCGCTACCGGTCGGGCATCCTGGCGCTGTTGTCGGTGATGACGGCTACGATCATGATCAGTTTCGACCTGTCGGGCTTCGGGGCGATGAACTCGCCCATCGCGATCGCGCTGGCCATCACGCTGTGGGGCGCGGTCCTGGGGCTGACGGCGATCCTCGTCGGCACGCTGTGCGATGACCGCGACGCCCGCCGGCTGGAGGCGCACGAAGCCCAGTTGGGCGTCGTCGAGATTCTGTCCCGCTACCTGCAGAGCGCGAATCCGGACCTGGAAACGAGGGCCAAACGCGTGGCGTCTCTGTCGGAGGATGTGGCCCGCAAGATGCGGCTGTCGTCCAAGGAGATTGACGACATCCGCGTCGCGGCCCTGCTGATCGACATGGAGAACATCGAAATCACCGCCCGCGTCATCAAGAAGGCCGTCGGCGAACTGGAAGACCGCAGTGGGGATCGACAGCGGACGTTCCATGGAGCGGAGCTGGTGCAGTCGCTGGGCACGGTGCTGACCGGCGCGTTCCCTCTATTGCTGAACCAGGAGCAGGCGAATGCGACGGACGCGGCGACGTCGCAGCCTTTCGGAGCGCGGATCATCCGCACGGTGCGCTCCTACGTGGAGCTGGAAGGCGATCCCTGGAAGCAGGCGGGACAGACGCCGGACGACCTGGTGGACGAGCTGCAGACGGACCTGGAAGTGGACCATCATCCGGCCGTGCTGCACGCGCTGCGGGAAGTGATGTCGGGAGACGCGTCGTCGCCGGGTCTGATTTCGTCGGCGCGGGCGGCGAAGAGCGAGCCGGCGGCGGTTTAG
>JAHBXW010000042.1 GCA_019636235.1 Planctomyces sp. | reverse complement strand
CACGGTCGATTGTCGACCGGACCCGAGCCGAGGGGTTGACCCCCTCGGAATTTCGATGCCAAATGGGGACGCCGGTTCGCGTCGTACGGCCGACACGTCCGACGGCAAAGCCGTCGGCTGGGACTCGTGTCATTCAATGACCATTGACCAATCCGCGATGACCATTGACCAATCCTTTCTCACCGGCCCGGCCGTGTTTCGTTCTGCGCGGGGCGCCCCGGGAACTCAATCGCCGGGCGTTATCGCTTCCGGATCGAGGCGCGCGAATCGGTGGGTCGCCGCCGGCTCGCCCTGCGGGCTCACACGGCTCGACGCCACCCTGCGGCGCGCAAGCGCGTCAATCGGGAGCCGTCGGCTGGAACCCGCGTCAATCCATGACCAGCGGCCAGCCTGCATGACCGCTGCCGCTAAGAGCTCGCCTGGCCGCGAAGTCGCTGCAGCTCCTGCTTCGCCTCCGCCGGCGACAGCGCCTCCGGGTCCAGTCGTTTCAACTCGTCGACCAGCGCCTCCGGCCGCTCCTCGAACAGGCCCAACTGCCGAGCGTGGATCTTTCGTCGAGGCTTCCGCGCGGGAATCGTCAGCTCCCCCGAGTCCTTGTGGTGGTCGGCCTCCAGCGTCTGCAGAATGACGTCCGCGCGGGCGATCACCTCCCTGGGCACGCCCGCCAGCCGCGCGACGTGGATCCCATAGCTCCGGTCGGCCGCCCCCGGCATGATCCGGTGCAGAAACACCAGGTCCCCCTGCTGTTCGCGGACCGCCACGTTCGCATTGGCAAGGCCCGGCAGCGTCGCCGTCAGCTCCGTCAGCTCGTGATAATGCGTCGCGAACAGCGTGCGACAGCGGACCTCATCGTGCAGGAATTCGGTGATCGCCCAGGCCAGCGAGATGCCGTCGTAGGTGCTCGTGCCGCGGCCGATCTCATCGAGAATCACCAGGCTGCGGTCGGTGGCCGTGTTCAGGATGCGGGCCGTCTCGGTCATCTCGACCATGAACGTGCTTTGTCCGCGGCTGAGCTCATCGCTGGCGCCGACGCGGGCGAAGATCCGGTCGGCGATGCCGATGACGGCCGAACGGGCCGGCACGAACGATCCGATCTGGGCCATCACCGTCAACAGCGCCGTCTGACGGATGTAGGTGCTCTTGCCGGCCATGTTGGGGCCCGTGATCAGCAGGATCCGCGGACAGGGTTCGGTCTCGTCGCCGCCCGCGGCTCCAAGCGCCGTCGCCAACGACGCCGGATCGCCCAGCCGCGAGTCGTTCGGCACGAACTCGCCTGAAGGACGGACGCGGTCCAGCACGGGATGACGTCCGTCACGGATGTCGAGCACCGGCTCGTCGACCACCACCGGACGGCAGTAGCTCCGCTGCGTCGCGAGGTGCGCGAGCCCCGCCAGCACGTCGATCTGCGCGAGCGCCTCGGCCGACTGCTGCAGTCGCCGGCATTCGCGGCTCACGCGGTCCCTGAGCCGTCCGAACAGGTCCTGCTCGAGCGCCCGCGCCCGTTCGTCGGCGCGGAGCACCTTGTCTTCATACTCCTTCAATTCCGGAGTGATGTAGCGTTCCTGGTTCTTGAGCGTCTGCTTGCGGATGTAATCGGACGGAACCTTGTCGAAGTTCGCCGCGGTGACTTCCAGGTAGTATCCGAACACCTTGTTGAAGCCGACCTTCAGGCTGCTGATGCCCGTGCGCTCGATCTCGCGCCGCTGATAGTCGGCGATCCACTGCTTGCCGCCGCGGCTGAGTTCCCGCAGCTCGTCGAGCGCCGCCTGAAACCCGGGGCGGATCACGCCGCCATCAGTCAAGGTCAGGGGCGGGTCGTCGACCAGCGCCGCCTCAATCTCTCCGCGGACCTCCGCCAGCAGATCCAGATTCGCTTCCAGCGCCTGCAGCTTCGCCGAGCGACGTCCCGCCAGCAGGGCCTTGATCTTGGGCAACAGCGCCAGCGTTCGGGCCAGCGAAACCAGGTCTCGCGGCGTCGCCCGCAACGTCGCTGTCCGGGCCGTCAGCCGCTGCAGGTCGTAGGCCTCCTGGAGCTGCGACCGCAGTTCGCTCCCCAGCGTGCGGTCGGACTGGAGTTCTTCTATCGCGTCCTGTCGGACGACGATCGCCTGCCGGTCGACCAGCGGGTTCGACAGCCATTCGGCGAGCAGCCGGGCGCCCATCGGCGTCACGGTCTCATCGATGACGCTCAGCAGGCTGCCGTCGCGGCGGTCGTCCCGGAGAGTGCGGGTCAATTCGAGGCTGCGGCGGGTCGCGTCGTCAATCAGGAGGTTCGAGCCGCGGCGATCCAGCTCGATGCGGATGATGTGGTCGACGCCGGTCCGCTGCATCTCCCGCGCGTATTCGAGGAGCGCGCCGGCGGCCGTCACGGACGGGGACTCCGCGTCGAGGCCGAACCCTTCCAGGGTCGCGCACTGAAAATGCGCGAGCAACTGGTCGCGGCAGTAGGCCGGGACGAAGCACCAGGCCGGGCGGGTCGTCAGCACCAGCGGGAATCCCAGAGGATGCAGTCCGGCGGGGCCGGTTCCGGCGGTTGAGGCGCCCAGCGCGATCACCAGGGGATCCTGCCGCCAGGCCTCGGAGATCAGGACTTCCGCCGGCCGCAGGCGGGCCAGCTCATCGAGAACCGGTTCGTATCCAGGGGAAGTCCCCGGCGCGGCCGGTCCCATTCCGGAACTCCCCCGCGCGGAACGCAGGGGAATCTCCGCGCATTGGAAGCGGCCTGTCGACAGTTCCAGCCAGGCCAGTCCGACGCTCGACTTCGACGGCACCACGGCCGCCACAAAGTTGCTTTGCCGGGGATCGAGAAGCGATTCCTCGGTCAGCGTTCCCGGCGTCACGATCCGGGTGACTTCGCGGCGGACCATCCCCTTGGCGGTCTTCGGATCTTCGACCTGATCGCAGATGGCGGCCCGATATCCGGCGGCGATCAGTTTCTGCAGGTAGCCATCGAGCGCGTGGTAGGGGAAGCCCGCCATCGGGACGGGATTGGCGGAGCCTTTGTCGCGGCTGGTGAGCGTCAGCCCGAGGACGCGGGCGGCGGTTTCCGCGTCGTCGTGGAAGAGTTCATAGAAGTCTCCCATGCGAAACAGGAGGATGGCGCCGGGGGTCTCCTGTTTGACCTCCAGGTAGCGCTGCATCATGGGGGTCAGGCCCGCGGCCGCGGAGGGCGTCGTCATATCCTCGAGAAACCGCCCATTTCGAGATGAAGATGAAGAAGATGAATGAGGTGTGCAGGCGTCGATTGGCGCACGCGCGGATGTTACGGGGGCCGCTGACCGGCGGTCGAGTTTCGCGGCGGAAAGAAAAGCTGCGGGTGCCGGGATGAGGGGGGGCGGCCGACGATCGCGGGCGGCTGCGGGCGGGGCTCTGGGGGAATGGCGGCTCGGGAATAGCCGCAACTGCGTCGACACACAGTTGATTCGTTCGCAACTCCTGCTAAAGTACGGCATCGAAGCGACCGGACTTGGCGTGCGAGGAGACAGAACCTCGCGGAGAGACTTGAGTTATGACAATTACGAAAGAGCGGAAGTCGGAGCTGATCGGGGAGTACCGCCGGACCGATGGCGACACCGGCTCTCCCGACGTCCAGATTGCCGTGCTCACGGAGCGGATCAATTCGCTGACTCAGCATCTGCAGAGCCATCGGAAGGACTTTTCGAGCCGCCGCGGGCTGCTCATGCTGGTCAGCAAGCGTCGTCGTCTTCTGGATTACGTTCGCGGGCTCGATCCGAATCGCTATGTCTCGTTGATCGGTCGTCTCAATCTGCGGAAGTAGTCGGACGTGTTGGGCGGCGGGCAAACACCCGTCGCCGTGTTGTTTGTATCGGGCCGGTGAAGTGGCTCCCGGCCCGGCTGACCGTCATGCCGCGCATTGTCGTCGGCCACGCTTCGCTTCGCTCGACCGGCAGGCTCGGCGGGCGTGGGGCGAGCGGCATCGGCAGGTCTTGGAAATGGCCGCAGTCTGTCGTCCCGGAAGTTCGCGGATGTTGCGATCGGGCGGACGTTGCGGTCGGTCACCCCAGAGCCAGTCAGTCGTTGGATCGGTAGGGAAACACAGGTGAAAGTACAGGTTTCAGCGGAGTTCGGCGGGCGGCAGCTCACAATTACCACGGGGGAAATCGCCAAACAGGCGAGCGGCGCGGTCCTGGTGCAATTCGCCGAGACGGTCGTGCTTGTCGCGGCTCAAACGGGCCCCGGACGCCCCAACATTGACTTCTTCCCCCTGACGGTCGATTACCGCGAGCGGATGGCCGCCGCGGGCAAGTTTCCCGGCGGATTCCTGAAACGCGAAGGCCGCCCCTCGACGCGCGAAATTCTGACGGCCCGGCTGACGGACCGTCCCATCCGGCCCCTCTTCCCCGAGGGCTACCGCGATGAGGTGCAGGTGCAGTCGAACGTCCTCGCCTACGACGGCGAGAACGATCCGGACGTCCTGTCGATCATCGGCGCGAGCGCCGCGCTGTCGCTGTCCGAAGCCCCCTTCGAAGGTCCGATCGGCGCCGTCCGCGTCGGCCATGTCGACGGCAAGCTGGTCCTGTTCCCCACGGCCGAACAGGTCTCCAAGGGACGGCTGGACCTCGTTGTCGCCGGCAGCAAGGACTCGATCCTGATGATCGAGGGCTTCGGCGATCAGCTCCCCGAGGATGAGATCGCTGACGCGCTGATGTTCGGCCATCGGGCGATTGTCGAGCTCTGCCGTCTGCAGGAGCAGCTCGTCGAGAAGGCCGGCAAGAAGGCCGTCGCGTTCACCCCGCCGGCGGCCAATCCCTGGCTGTCGACGGTGAAAAGCGAATGGGCCGACAAGATCCGCACCGCCCGGCAAAGCCCGAAGAAGCAGGAGCGCTCGGCGCAGACCCGCGCCGTCCGCGACGAACTGATCGCCGCCTACTTCCCGAACGGCGAGACCGCGCTGCCGCCGGACGGCCGCACGCTCGAGCAGCTGAAGAGCGCCTTTTCGGATGTCGATCACGCCGTCTGCCGCGAGCTGACGCTGGAAGGCCGGCGGCTGGACGGCCGCGGGCTGACCGAACTGCGGGCCATCGACTGCCAGGTGGCCATTCTGCCCCGCGTGCACGGCTCGGCGCTGTTCACCCGCGGCGAGACGCAGTCGCTGGCGACCGTCACCTTGGGCACCGTCCGCGACCAGCAGAAGGTCGACGGCCTGCTCGAGGAGTACGGCAAGGCCTTCATGCTGGACTACAACTTCCCGTCCTACTCGGTGGGCGAGGTGCGGCCGATCCGCGGCCCCGGCCGCCGGGAGATCGGACACGGCGCCCTGGCCGAACGTTCGGTCCTGTGGGTCATGCCCAAGCAGGAGGCGTTCCCGTACACCGTGCGTGTCATTTCCGACATCACGGAATCCAACGGCTCCAGCTCGATGGCCTCGGTCTGCAACGCCGTCCTGGCGCTGATGGACGCCGGCGTGCCGATCACCCAGCCGGTGGCCGGCATTTCGATCGGACTCGTCAAGGAAGGGGACCGCTACGTCGTGCTGACCGACATCACCGGCGATGAAGACCACTTCGGCGACATGGATTTCAAGATCGCCGGATCGCAGCGCGGCATCACCGGCATCCAGCTGGACCTGAAAATCGCCGGCATCAGCGAGGAAATCATCCGCAAGACGCTCCAGCAGGCCCGCGAGACGCGCCTCGAGCTGCTCAAGAAGATGCTCTCCACGATCCGGCGTCCCCGTCCGGACATCTCTCCCTACTCGCCGCGGATCGTCACCACGAAGATCGACCCCGAGAAGATCGGCATGGTGATCGGACCGGGCGGCAAGAACATCCGCGCGATCCAGGAGTCGACGTCGACGCAGATCGACATCGTCGACGACGGGACGGTGACGATCGCCGGACCGGCCAAGGACAAGTGCGACGACGCCCTGGCCCGCATCGAGGCGATCACCGAGGACATCAAGGTCGGCCGCGTGTATCTCGGCACGGTCAGCTCGATCAAGGACTTCGGAGCGTTCATCGAGATCGCTCCGGGCAAGGACGGGCTGTGTCACATCAGCGAACTCGCCGAGGGCTTCGTGAAGTCGGTCACGGACGTCTGCAAGATCGGCGACAAGCTCGAAGTGAAGGTCATCGCCGTCGACGACCAGAACCGCGTCAAGCTGTCCCGCAAGGCGGTGCTGGCGGAGTCGGCCAAGGCGGCGCCGGTCGATGCGGATGATGATGACGACGACGACGATGATGACGACGACTACGAGGACTGATCGTCCCGTGCGGCTCGTCCGCCCAGTGTGAGAACTGAAGCGCCCGTTTCGGCCGTTGGCCCAAGCGGGCGTTTTCGCGTTCGGTCCGCACTCGGCGTTCCCCCGGACCGCGGCGGCGCGGTCTGTCCCCCGCGCATCAGCGGGAGTATTCTGCAGAACAGAGCCGGCGATCGGGCCGGCAGGAACAGACGGGCAGGCTCGTTCGGCGAATGAGGCGGCGATGGCTCACTGGCGGCCCACACTTGCGCTGATTCTGGCGGCCGCGCTGGGCGGCGGACGGCTGCACGCCGAACCCGATCCCGAAGTTGCTCACGCGACGCCGACCGCGGCCGACCAGCAGGCGCGGCTCAGCGAGTTCAACTCGCTGATCGGCAAGTGGCGCGGGGCGGGGCAGCCGCGACGCGGGTCAAACCAGGGCGCCTGGCAGGAGGAGACCCGCTGGGTCTGGGACTTTGAGGACGGCGGCGTGGCGATCGTCTCCGAGGTATCCGACGGGCAGTTGATGAAGTCGGCCCGCCTGACGTGCGTCGACGCGGAGGAGGGGACGCTGCGGCTCGAGCTGACGACGCCGGCGGAGGAAAGTCGCACCTACACAGGGCGGCCGGACGGCGATCGGCTCGTGCTGACGACCGACGAACGTCCGGGGGAGGACGTCCACCGGATCACCCTGACCCGCCTGAACGAGAAGCGGACGCTGCTGCTGTTCGAGCGTCGCGGGCCGAACCAGTCGCAGTTCAGCCGCGTGGCGGAAGTCGGCTACACGCGGGATGGAACTCGGCTGGCGGGACCGGCGGCGAATGAACGCGAGTGCATTGTCACCGGGGGAACGGGCGACATCGCCGTGATGCACAAGGGCCAGACATACTACGTGTGCTGCACGGGTTGCCTGCAGGCGTTCGAGGACGATCCGGACCGGATCATCGCGGAAGCGGCGGAGCGTCGCGCCCGCGAGCAGGCCGGGGCACGCTGATGCCGCGTCGGTCTCCGGGCTCGCGGGGAGCGGACGCGGCGACGCCGCGCGAGCGGGCGCTCAGGCAAGTCCGCGCCGTTCTGGAAGCCCGCGGCGCGACGCGGCAACCCATTGTCGCGGCCGTGTCGGGAGGCGCGGACAGTGTCGCGCTGTTGCGGCTGCTGACGGATCTCCGCGAGCCGCTGGAGCTGACGCTGGTCGTCGCACACCTGGATCACGGGTTGCGGCCAGAGTCGTCGGAGGACGCCGCGTGGGTCGGGCGGCTGGCGGCGACGCTCAACTGCGAAGCGATCATCGAACGGCCTTTGACGCCGCCTCCGGCGACGGGTCTCGAGGCCTGGGGACGGGGCGAACGCTGCCGCTTCCTGGCCCGCCTCGCCCGGGACTTCGCAGCGGCGTTCGTAGTCATCGCCCACACGGCCGATGACCAGGCTGAGACCGTTCTGCATCATGTGCTGCGCGGAACCGGGTTGGCTGGACTGCGCGGCATGCCTGTCCAGCGGAAGCTCGATCGGGACGTCCGGCTGTTGCGTCCTGGCCTGGGACTGCGCCGCGCGGAGCTGCGCGATGTGCTGGCGGAGCTGGAGCAGCCGTTTCGCGAGGATGCGTCGAACCGCGATCCGCGCTGGACGCGGAACTCGCTGCGGAACGAGTTGCTGCCGCTGCTGGAAGCGCGCTACAACGTGCGCATTGTGGAGAAGCTGCTGGGCCTGTCGCGACAGGCGGCGGAAGCGTTGCGGGTGGTGCGTCGGGATGCGCGGCGGATGTTGCGTCGCGGGGTGGTGGACGCGACGCCGAATAGCGTGCGCCTGAGGATCGGCGCGTTCCAGGACGGCGATCCCGCGTCAGTCCGCGAGGCGGCCGTGCTGTTGTGGCGGAGTCAGGCATGGCCGCGCGGGCGAATGGCGCACCGGCATTGGATGGCGGCGGCCGCGCTGCTGCGCGGCGAGGGGCCGGCGCGGGTCGAGTGGCCGGAGGGGCTGGTCGGCCTGCGGCGGGGCGGGATGACGGTGCTCTCGCATGCGGGCGGGGCGGGGCAGGCGCCGCGCGGTTCGCCGTCCTGACTGGCTACCGCTCCGGGCGGCTGATCCGCCATCATCGTGCGATTCCCTTCTTCGGATCCGAAGTGACGACATGCCCGACGCGAATCCCATCCTGACTGCGCTGATTTCCCATCTGCGGGAGACCGCCGTCCTGCGCTCCTGCGCCGGCCTGTTGGGCTGGGACGAGCAGACCTGCATGCCGCCGGAAGGGGCGGAGCATCGCGCGAATCAGTCGGCGCTCCTGGCGGGGCTGATCCATGATCGCGCGACGGCGCCTCAGATTGGCGAATGGCTGTCGGCGCTGACCGACGAGGGGGCGCTCGGCGGACCGGACAGCCCGCATGCCGCGATCGTCCGCGAGGCCCGCCGCGGCTACGAACGCGCCACCTGCCTGCCGCGACGGCTCGTCGAGGAGCTGTCACACACGGCGACGCTGTCGCAGCAGACCTGGGTCGAGGCGAAGCGGCGGAAGTCGTTTCCCCACTTCCGGCCCTGGCTGGAAAAGATGGTCGCGCTGAAGCGCGAGGAGGCGGACGCGATCGGATTCCCGGCCGGCGGCTGCAAGTACGATGCTCTGCTGGACGACTACGAGCCCGGCGCCACGACGGCCGAAGTCGCCGTGGTGTTCCGACCGTTTCGCGAGGCCACGGTCCAGCTGCTGAACGACATCCGCGGATCGGGCCGGCGTCCCGATGCGTCGATTCTGACGCGCCGCTATCCGGTGGAGGCGCAGCGGGAGTTTGCGACGGCCGCGGCGAACGCCATCGGGTTCAGCTTCACCGCGGGACGGCTCGACGAATCGGCGCATCCGTTCTGCAGCGGCATCGGCCCGGGGGACTGCCGGCTGACGACGCGCTACAACGAGCAGCACTTCCCCGGCGCGTTCTTCGGCGTGCTGCACGAAGCGGGGCATGGAATTTACGAGCAGGGGTTGCCGCGGGAGGAGTTCGGAACGTGCCTGGGAGACGCCGCGTCGCTGGGCATCCACGAGTCGCAGTCGCGGATGTGGGAGAATTTCGTCGGTCGCGGCAAAGCGTTCTGGAAGCACTTCTATCCGCAGGCGCAGGCCGCGTTTCCCGAGGCGCTGAGCGATGTGTCCCTGGACGCGTTCCATGCGGCGATCAACGACGTCCAGCCATCGTGGATCCGGGTCGAGGCGGACGAGGTGACGTACAATCTGCACATCATGCTGCGGTTCGAACTCGAGCAGCAGTTGATATCCGGCGATCTGGAGGCCGCGGACGTTCCGGGCGCATGGAATGCGGCGTTTGAACGGGACTTCGGGATGCGGCCCACGGACGACTCGCTGGGCTGCCTGCAGGACGTGCACTGGAGCGCCGGGCTGCTGGGCTATTTCCCAACTTATTCGCTGGGGAACATGTACGCGGCCCAGTTGTTCGAGGCCGCTGAGCGGGACCTGGGGGACCTCGATGCCCAGTTCGCGCGGGGCGAGTTTCTGCCGCTGAAGCAGTGGTTGAATGAGAACGTGCATCGGCACGGGCAGCGCTACCGTGCGACGCGCCTGATCGAAGTCGTGACGGGAGAAGCTCCCTCGCACGAGCCGCTGATGCGGCGGTTGAACCGGCGGTTCCGCCCTTTGTTCGGACTTGCCTGAACGCCGGACCGGCCGAAGATGAGTGCGTCCGGACGGCGGCGACGATTCCCTGCGAGAGGGCCATTTTCGCGAGCCCGCCCGGCGCGACGCGTGTCCGAAACCGGGCGCGACGCGTGTGATGCCGCCCCCGGGCCGCCCGGCGGTCGCTGTTTCCGTTCCGCTTGTGACGCCTTCGAGACCTGAGCACGACGTGTCGACCGAGCCGCCCCCTCCGCTGACGGACACGGCCGCCGCCGGACTCGCGGACGAGGCGGACCGCCTCCGCACGCTCATCGATTCGGCGATGATCTCCGACCGCCACCGGCTGCGGCGACAACTTCAGGGACGCGGCCCG
>JAHBXW010000041.1 GCA_019636235.1 Planctomyces sp. | reverse complement strand
CCGGAAGCAATAGAGCCCCGTCTCGGCGTCCCAGGCCCGGGCCGTGAACTGGCACGGGTTCCCGTACAGGCTCGTCGCCCGCGGCGTCGTCCCCGAACCGTCCAGGATCGTTTGAACCCCATAGGGCGTGTAGGCGTAGCGCTCCACGACGGTCCCCATGTCGTCCGTCAGGGCCGTGATGCTGTACTGCTGGTTGCGGTGGCAGTACAGCAGTTCCTCGCTGGCCGGGCCGCTGCTTGATGAGCTCCCGCCCCCGCCCGAGCCGTTCACCAGCAGGACCGGCTCGTCCACGTAGCTGGCGTTGACGAACTTCCGCACCGGGCTGGCCGCCGGCTGGCCGGCCAGGTACTCCGCGAACACGATCGCGTCCGAGTGTACGTAGACCGTCGTCGTGAGCGTCGAATGCGCCACGTCGTCGACGGTCCTGGCCACCCGGCGGCCCAGGACGTCGTATTCATACTCGTGCGTCCCCTCCAGCCCCTCCGGGCAGCCGTTGGGGACCGTGGCGGTCCGCAGCAGCCCGCCCGCGTCCCACGTGTAGCTCTGGCCGTTGGCGTTCGTGGTCAGATGGCCTCTCGGCTCGTAGGCCAAGGGGACCGAGTCGATCTCCAGCAGCTCGTGCGTCAGGCCATGCACGCGGGTCTGGACGACGGTGTTCTGCGTGAACTCGTCCCAGTCCCCCACCGGGGACAGGTCCCAGACCTGGTCCAGGCCGGAATCGTCCCGGTTCCACTCGACGAGCCGGTCCTCGTCGTCGTAGCCGCCGTTGGGGACCGTGAAGCCGTAGCCCGACAGGGCGCCGCTGATCGTCTCCGTCAGCTTGTTCGGCTGTTCAACTACCGCGGCTTCGCCTGGCTCCTCCCTGATCGGTCGGCGGCGAAGCCTTGCTTCCCACGTATAGCCGTATGTCCCCACGCTCGCGTTGGCGATCGTGGCGACGAGGTTTTCGTGCGTGGCGTAGGTCCGCGTCACCGTCAGCCCGTTCCCCAGCGTTTCCGAGATCAGCCGGCCGCCGTCGTCGTACGTCCGGCCGTCAATGACGTCCCCTGCGTACTCCAGCTCCTCCAGTTCCCCCCGCGCCGTGTAGCCCCGCTCGACGACCGTGCCGTCCGGATAGGTCAGCGACCGCGACATTCGACACGGCTCACAGAGCGTGGCGCCTAAAATTCAGGATGGCTCAGTTGGGCCACCTCGCACTCTAGTCATTGAATAGTGCGTGGGACATGAGAATGCACTCTTCGTCCCTACCTTCCATCTTTAGATTGCACAGAACTGCCACAATGTGTCTCATTGTCATGTCGGGGTCTAAGTGGCCAGAAGCTGCCAGCAACCTTCCAATAATTCCACACGCTGCACATGCCAAGACTTGTGCCTTTGTCAATTCTGGGCCAGATGCGCGATAGAAAGCCAGCAGCTCGCTCATTGAAAATGAAATCGGGCCAGGGTCGCACCGTACCACTCCAGACTCAATTATTTCGGCAATCATTTCCTTGGACACACCGGCGCCTACAATGTCGTAACCACCATCGAGTAAAATCTGAGAGGCAAGCTCTTCAGCAGTTGGCGATCGCTCGCCAAACAATGAATTCGACAGATCCCGGAAATGATTTCGCTGTATTATGGAAACCATGGAAGACCCCAACAAGCGTGCGACGGATTCGTCAAATCCCACAGTGTTCGCTGTTGCATCATTTCACGTTGGCCCGCTTAGCGACACAGGATGCCAAGGCCGTCGTCTTTTCGGCCAGTTGGATTTCGTGTCCCCGTTTTGCCTTCGCGCTTCCTCGGGCAATGCTCCCCGAGAGAATATAATTACAATTCATCTTAAGATATGCCGCGCGTCCCGCAACTTCGGACGTAAGGCATGCAATTTTGCTGTCAATATCTTTTGCAGTCGTTGCGCCTTTGCAGCCTGTGCAGTTAAGGCTTTGTAGGCTGCGTGCGTTGCTTGGCAGGTGGCAATTCGCCTCGCTGTCCATTTCTGGGCCAGCTTCTTGACAAATTTCTTTACAGCCCCGGTGATGCCGCCTCCGCAGCAAAGGCAAGAGGTGTTGATGGCGACCCAGGCATGCCAGCCGAGTTGCGATTCCATCTCGGCGATCGTCTCAAGCATGCACACAGAGTATCCGGCGGCCGAGTCGCTGTTTTCGCAAATGTCATGCGCTGTCATCAGAAATGCACGAAGACTTTCGAAACATGCTGCGCAAGCCCCGCTAATGATAATCACAGGGATTGCAAGTCCACTCGGGTCTGAGTGCAACAATGGAATGCTTGCTGCATAACTGTATAGCGAGTGGCTGTCCATGTACCCCAACGGATCCCTCTGCACCCACGTCCCCAGCAGCGGATGCAGCACCCGATGCCGCACGTGGAACAGCCCGGTCGCCGCCTCGTGCCGGTACCCGCAGTAGAGCGTCTCCCAGCCGGAACCGGACGCGCCCTGCGGCGTGAAGTTCGCCGCCAGGAACAGCGGCGCGCCATAGGCCGTATACGCGAACCGCTCCTGGACGTCCCCGTCCGGATCGACCAGCCCCGTCACGTTCCAGTTCCCGTCCTGCAGCGCGTACAGCCGCTCGTCCAGGGAGCCGTTGGCGTCCGTGTCCCGGTCCCTGAGCAGGCAGTCGTCGACGTACCGCAGGCCCCACACGAACTGCCGGTCGGCGTCGCTGGACGACCCGATCCGCTCCTCGACGACCTGCCATTGGCTGGGCTGCGTGTAGTACAGATGTCGCGTTTCGGCCAGCGTGCCGGCGGTGTACGACTTCTGGACGATCCGCCGCTTCGCCCCGTCGTAGGCGTATTCCGACACCGTGTCGGACCCGTCGGACAGCTGGACCAGCCGGTTCCAGGCGTCGTACGTGGCGGCGTAGCTGCCGGTGGGCGCCGCCGGCTTGGGGACGCTCGTCATGTTCCCGGCCCGATGCCCGGGTTCGTGAACTCGCTTCAACTGTTGGCGATGTCCCATGCCGCACGCCTTCCAGGTGAGGGTCTTCCGCCGATGATCCCACATCGGCACTGGCAGAGCCAGTGGCACACTTCACCTGAGGCTGGTCGACAGTGGCACCCGGCGCATGGCAGGGATGGGCGTCGGCCGGCGCTTCCTTGCGGGCTGCCGCCCCGGACGCGCGTTCACCGGAACCCGCCCGCGACGACCAGCGTCTCCCCCGTCATCCAGCCGGCGTCCCGGGAGGCCAGAAACGCCGCCACGGGAGCGATGTCGTCCGGCTGCCCGATCCGGCCCAATGGCGTCGACTGCGCCACCTGCGTCGCGGAATCCCCTTCCATCAGCCCCGCCGTCCGCACCCCCTCGGTCTCGACCATTCCCGGATTGACCGAATTCACCCGAATCCTGCGTGGGCCCAGCTCTTTGGACAGCACCAGCGTGATGGCGTCGACGGCCGCCTTCGTCGCGGCATACACCGCCGCGTTGGGCGGCGTGTAGGTGCTGACCACCGAGCTGACGTTCACAATGCTGCCCCCTTCAGGGCCGAAGCGTCGGGCGGCTTCGCGCGAGGCCAGCAGCAGGCCCAGCACGTTGAGGTTGAACTGTTTTTCGAAGTGGGCCTTCGTGATTTCCTCGAGCGGCGAGAACTCGTAGATGCCGGCGTTGTTGATCAGGACATCCAGGCGTCCGAATTCGCGGTGCGCCTCTTCGAACAGCCGGACGACATCGGGTTCCGAGGACAGGTCGGCCTGCACGGCGAGGGCCCGGCCGCCGGCGTCGCGGATGGCGCCGACAACCTGGTCGGCCCCGGACCGGCTGGAGGCGTAATTGACGACGACGGCCGCGCCTTCGGCGGCCAGTTGACGGGCGATGCTGGCCCCGATGCCTTTGGAGGCTCCAGTGACGATGGCTGCCTGGCCGGCGAAGCGTTGCGACTGAGACATGACTGCTCCGGAAAGCGTAGGGTTGCGATCGAACGACTGTCCGGGCGGGCGCCGGAGTCAATCTGTATCGACGGGTACAAAAATATCGGTCGACGCGCGGCCCGTCAACGCCGATAATGTACTGTTCGATAAATATTCATTCGCAGGAGCTGCGCATGCCTCCCGGACGGCCGCGCGAGTTTGACCCTGACCAGGCGCTAGACGCTGCGCTCCACGTGTTCTGGCGCAACGGCTACGAGGGCGCCTCGCTGCCGGAACTCACCCGCGCCATGGGCATCAACCGGCCCAGCCTGTACGCCGCGTTCGGCAACAAGCAGGAACTCTTCCGCAAGGCCATCGACCGGTACGTCGACGGCCCGGCCAGCGACGTGGGCGAAGCGCTCGCCGAGCCCACCGCGCGGCGCGTCGCGGAACGCCTGCTGTTCTCGGGGATCGACCTCACGACCGGGCCGAAGAATCCACGGGGTTGCTTCCTGGTCCAGAGCGCGCTGGCCTGCAGCGCCGATGCCGATCCGGTGCGCAAGGAACTTCTCAAGCGCCGCGTCGGGTTCGAGCGCCGCGTGAAGGAGCGGTTGGAGCAGGCCCGTTCAACAGGCGATCTGCCCAGGTCCGTGGATCCCGCAGCCCTGGCCCGGTACCTGATGACCGTCATGCATGGTCTGGCGGTTCAGGCGGCCGGGGGGGCGTCCCGCGAGGAATTGCAGAAGGTGGCGCGGCTGGCGCTGGAAGTCTGGCCAGCCGGCGACGGCGCGGGTTGACGCCCGCCTCCGGCGCGCCGCAGCGATGTTCCAATTTCCGGCTTGCGGAGTCGTCCGCGCGACGATATATTCTTGATCTGGAATATATCCCGTGCCCCCGCCTTCGGACTCTCACGACATCTTCCACGCCATCGCTGAACCACGTCGGCGGCAGATCATCGATCTCCTCGCACGCAATCAGCCCGTGGCCGTGGGTGAACTCGTCGACCGACTCCAACTGCCGCAGCCGGCCGTCTCCAAGCATCTCGGCGTCCTCCGCCGAGCCGGCATCGTGTCGGTCGCCAAACAGGGGCAGCACCGGCTGTACCGTCTCGAACCTGACAATTTGAAACCCCTCGGTGACTGGGTGAAGACGTTCGAACGTTTCTGGGGCCATCAGCTCGACCGCATCCAGCAGCGGGCCGAGCGTCTGGCCGCCCAGCGACGGGCCGCTGATCCCGCTTCCGGAGAGACCTGACCATGGTGGCGATGGCTGAAGGCGATCCGTTCCGCACCCTCAACGTCCGCAAGGATGTCGTCATTGCCGCGCCGGTCGAAATCGCATGGGAGGCGACCTTGGCCCAGCTCGGACCCGAATGCGAGATGCCGGGGGGCGCCCCCTTTCCCATGACGTTCGAGGCCTGGCCCGGGGGCCGCTGGTTTCGCGACCTCGGCGAGGGCGTCGGCCATCTGTGGGGGCACGTGCAGGTCATCAAGCCCCCGAAACTCATCGAGCTCTGCGGGCCGATGTTCATGTCGTACCCCGCGATCTCCCACGTGCAGTATCGGTTCTCCGAGGCCCCCGGCGGCTCGCGGCTGGAACTGATCCACCGGGCGATGGGCCTGATTCCGGACGACCACATGGCGTCCGTCGGCGAGGGCTGGCAGTATTTCGTGGACAGGATCGAGACGATCGCCCGGCGCCGGCTGACGTCCCGATGATCGGCAGGGCCGTGCCGGGAGTTGCGTTGTCCGCAGGCCGATTTCACACCGGGTGGCGCCGGTTTCACTTCACCAGCAACAGGCAGACGACACATGAGCAGCGTCCGGGTTCTCGTCGGCACGCGGAAAGGGGCTTTCGTTCTCACCGCCGACGGCAAGCGTCAGAACTGGGAGGTCAGCGGCCCGCACTTCGCCGGCTGGGAGATCTATCACGTCAAAGGCTCGCCCGCTGATCCCAACCGCATCTACGCCTCGCAGTCCAGCGGCTGGTTCGGCCAGCAGATTCAGCGCTCCAGCGACGGCGGCGCGACGTGGGAGGCCGTGGGCAACAACTTCGCATATGACGGCGTGCCGGGGACGCATCAGTGGTACGACGGCACGCCGCACCCCTGGGAGTTCAAACGCGTCTGGCACCTCGAACCGTCGTTGTCCGATCCGGACGTTGTGTTCGCGGGGGTCGAGGATGCGGCCATCTTCAGGACGACTGACGGCGGCCAGAACTGGCAGGAGCTCTCGGGGCTGCGGCAGCATGGCTCGGGACCGAAATGGCAGCCGGGCGCGGGCGGCATGTGCCTGCATACGATTTTGATCGACCCGACCAACCCGCGGCGGCTGTTCATCGCGATTTCGGCGGCGGGAGCGTTCCGATCGGAGGATGAAGGGCTGACCTGGACGCCCATCAACCGGGGACTGAAGTCCGAGTACATCCCCGATCCCGATGCCGAAGTCGGGCACTGCGTGCATCGCATCGCGCTGCATCCCTCCCGGCCGAACGTCCTGTTCATGCAGAAACACTGGGACGTGATGCGCAGCGACGACAGCGGCGACAACTGGCACGAGGTCAGCGGCAACCTGCCCACTGATTTCGGGTTCCCGATCGACGTCCACGCACACGAGCCCGAGACGATTTACGTCGTCCCGATCAAAAGCGATTCCGAGCACTTCCCGCCCGAAGGGAAGCTCCGCGTCTACCGCAGCCGGACCGGCGGCAATGACTGGGAAGCGCTGACCAAAGGACTCCCCCAACAGGACTGCTACGTCAACGTTCTCCGGGATGCGATGGCCGTCGACTCGCTGGACGACTGCGGGATCTACTTCGGCACGACGGGCGGACAGGTGTACTGCTCCCCCGATGGCGGCGACCACTGGTCGGCGATCGTCCGCGATCTGCCGGCGGTCGTTTCCGTCGAAGTGCAGACTTTGAAGTGAATGCGGTCCCGTCGGGGCATCGTGGCGGCGAGGCGAGTCATCCGAGCGGGCACAGTCACTGAAGCGGTTCAAACATGGCGACGATGGTCCGCGTGGTCCTGCCGCTGCATCTCCAGCGGTTGGCGAGCGTTCGCAGCGAGGTGCAGGTGGAGGTCGCGTCTCCGGTCACCCAGCGGTCCGTGCTGGACGCGCTGGAACAGCAATTCCCCATGCTGCGGGGCACGATCCGCGACCAGCAGACGCTGAAGCGGCGGCCGCTGCTGCGGTTGTTCGCCTGTTCGCGGGACGTGTCGCATGAATCGCCCGA
Organism: Planctomyces sp.; assembly: GCA_019636235.1. GTDB lineage: Bacteria > Planctomycetota > Planctomycetia > Planctomycetales > Planctomycetaceae > Caulifigura. Next base: position 4,087 of record JAHBXW010000041.1, on the reverse strand, counting down.
CGCGCCGCTGCCCGAGCGGGTCGCCCAGGGTGAGGAGCCGCTGCTGGTGGTCGGCGCGATCGCCGGAGGGTGAGTTCGCTGAAACCAATCCGGGCGAGTCGGCGGAGCGCGGTCCGCGAGCGGATGGCGCTCAGTCGTCGAGGCGGGCGTCGTCAGGCCCCTCATCGGCGAGAGTCTCATCCGGGAGGTCGGGACGCTCCCGGCGGGACTCCTCCCACTCAAGCACAATGGCCCGCGCGCGCTCCGCGTCGACCTCCAGCACGAGCAGTTGCGGCGACGTCGCCCAGCCGATCGGCAGCGCCCCGGCGCCGGTCCCGAGATTCTCTCCCGTCACCCGCGCCGCGATGCCTTGATCCTCCAGCAGATCCTGCAGGAACTGGGCTTCCTGCACGCTGCCGGCCGTGTAGATGACTTCCAGCCGTTCGTCCAACATTCGCGGGTTCCCTGGGAATTCGTTGGCACGGAGCCGGCCCGGCTCAGCGGACCCAGCTCTCCCCGGCCCATCGTCGCTGGCATCAGCCCGCGCCGGTCTCGTACAGCGATTGCGTCCGCAGCACCGCGAAGTTCTCGGGGAACGTGTGGAACGCATGGATCAAAACGCCGTGCGTCAGCGACTCGATCTGAATCACGCTCAACGGCCCCGGCTGCAGACGATGCCCCCCCGGAAACCGGTGCGACAGCGTGGCGTCCCGCGCGTCCAGCGAAAGTTCCTGGTCCAGGTTGCGGAAGACTTCCGGATCGACCGCCTCGACATGGGCGCTGAAGTGCACCTTCAATCCGGACTCCAGCGAAAACGTCCAGTCTTTGCTGCCCCCCAGCCGATGGCCGACGCAGAGTCCGCGTTCGGGCAGGGACAGGCTGACCGGGCCGGTGACCTCCGTCACGTTCTGGCCGGCGCCGCGGAACTCGACGATATGCCCGGCGACGGACACGCGGATGTCGGCCGACCAGTCGCGGCCGCTGCTGCGCGTGGCCGCGAACACGTCGAACAGTTCCGGATGGATCGCGCGCTCGTACAGGCGAAACGCCAGGTCAAACGCGCTGGGACGGACGTATTGCAGCTGCATGACGGACAACGCTTCGAAGGATGGAAACTCGCCCGACTATATCCCTCTCCCGGACGACGGGAAATCGACCACGTCGCGGATTCGGGCGCGTGCGTCGAATCCCCGCGGCATTCTGAAACGACAGGCTTGCATCCGGTCGTCAGGACAGTTCCAGCGCCGCGACGTCGGCGCGCTTCCGCGCTGCTTCCGACGCGGCGTTCGAACTCCTCCTCGCACGACAGACGGCGCTCCGGACCCAGTTCGCCCAGCCTCCCAAAACCGGCATTGACGCCGTTCCCGCCCCGATCCTATACGTCTCGCCGGGCGACCGGATTGCGCCCCTGGACAGACGCCCCCGGCGCGTCCCCGGCCAAGCGGCAAGTCGCTTCAGCCAGTCCCATGGAAGGGAACATCGATGCCTCGTTTGCCACACATTCTCTGCCTGGCCGGCGCCTGCGGCCTCTGGAGCTGCTCGAAGGGAACCGATTCCGCGGCCGCACAGCCGGCGGATGCCGCTGCTGCGACGGCCCAGACGACTGAGGCCGCCGCTGCCAACGCCGCCACGGGCGCTCCGCAGGTGGAAACCAACGCCGCTGGGCAGAAGGTCGCCCGCGTCACGCCCGAGCAGGCCTCGCAGATCGCCGACCGGCTGATCGCGGCCGGCAACTACAGCAAGGCGCTGCCGCTGCTGACGCAGATCATCAACGCCAATCCCAAGGACGCCTCCGCCTACGTCAAGCGGGCCGCGATTCTGGCCGAGAACAAGCTCCTCACGCAGGCCGTCGCCGACATGAGCCGCGCCATCGCCCTCGAGCCCGACAACGCCCGGCATCACAACACCCGCGGCTATTTCCTGTTGTCGCAGCAGAACCTCGACGCCGCGCTGCAGGACTTCAACGACGCCATCGGCCTGGACGTGAACTTCGCCCAGCCGCACAACAACCGCGGGCTGGTCCGGATCGCCAAAGGGGAACTCGAGAAGGCCGTCAAGGACTTCGAAGAGGCGCTCAAGGTCGACGCGAAGTATCTCGACGCCCATAACAATCTGGGCTACGCGCTGATGCGGCTGGACCGTCACGACGAGGCGATCGCGTCGTTCTCGAACGCCATCGAGATCGACCCCAAGTATGTCAACGCCTGGAACAACCGGGCGCAGGCGCGGCTCAAGGCGGATCGAGCCGAGGACGCCCTGACCGACTTCACCGAAGCCATCCGGCTGGCCCCCGGCAACTCCAGCTACTACCTGGGCCGGGCCGACGCCTACGAAAAGCTGGGCCGCGCCGAGGAATCTCAACAGGACAGGGATCACATCGCCTGGATGCAGGAACTGGCCGGGCTGACCCAGCAGGCGCTGCAGAGCCCGAAGGTGGCCGGCCACTGGGTCGCCCGCGGACGGCACCTGCTTCGCCGGAACGAAGCCCAGGCGGCCGTCGCCGACTTCGGCCGCGCGCTGCAGCTGGCGCCGGAAAGCATTGATGCCCGCTGCGGACACGCGGCCGCGCTGCTGCTGCTGGGCAAGCTGGACGAGGCGATCGCCGATTGCAACATCGCCCTGTCGAAGGACGCGCACCCGCTGGCCCTGTCGCTTCGCGGCGACGCGTATTTCGCCCGCGGGGAGCTGGATTACGCCATTGAAGACTACGCGACCGCCAAGCGCATGGACCGGCAGGTCGCCCGCGCCTATCTCAAGCGGTCCGAAATCCGCAAGGCGGACGGCGACACGCAGAACGCCGAAGCCGACTATCAACACGCGCTGGAACTCGATCCCTCGCTTGGGACGATTCAGCAGGCCTCGGCGGAACAGCCCGCGACCAATTGAATACAGCACGCGGCACGCGGCATCCGAGCATCTCCGACAGGCCCGAGGGACTTTCCCCCGGGCCTGTTATTGTTGATGTCAGCGCGGAAGCCTCATGAAGGAATTCTTTATCATGAACGGTGCGTTCCTTCCGATCGCGTGGCTTGACGATTCGCAATCGACGGGGGTAGTTTGAACGCCGGGTCGGCTGTTTCGTTGCAAACCATTTCGGAAGATGCGGCGCGATTGCCCGCAGTTCCGAAAGGAGTGCGTGCCATGCAACCCAGCGATTGCTTGAGGTCGCGGAGTCGAAGTCAATTCCGCTTGTGTCCAACGGCCCGTGCGCGTGCAGCGGGAATCACGCTGCTGGAAGTCGTCGTGGCCGTCGCGGTCATTTGATTGATCGCTTCCATGCTGTTGACGGGCCTCGGGCGCACCAGGGAGGCCTCGCGGCGCGTGCAGTGCCAGTCGCACATGCGGCAGATCATGCTCGCCTGTCACGCCTATCACAGCGTGCATCAGATGTTTCCCCCCGGCAACTGCTACGGGTTTTCACTGCACTCCGCGATTCTCCCTCAGATCGACCAGGGCCCGCTGTTCCAGCAGATCGACTTCGGCGCAAACCTTGGACCGGACGGCCCTGCGAATGAACACATTCGCGAGCAGCGCATCCCTTTGTTTCTGTGCCCCTCCGACCCGGCTTCGTCGGCCGGCGGCGCCGGTCGGACGAACTACTCGGGCAACGCCGGCATCGGGGTTCAGTGCGATGGGTATCGGGGCATCTTTCAGCCGCTTCAGAATTCAGGATTCCGCGGCCAGGGCCCCGTTTCGGAATCGCAGGTCGTCGACGGCCTGTCCAACACCGTGGCCCTCAGCGAGTTGTTGATCGGCGATGGAAGCCGCCACCGTCTGCGCACCATCTGGAATGTTCCAGACGCGTATCCCGCGTGCAGCCAGCTCGATCAGTTCGCGGACGCTTGCTCCCGGCTGGACGTATCCGGGCAGGTTGGCGACGACTGGGGGCGCGGCCGCAGTTGGTTGCGCGGGGACAATGGCAACAATCTTCACAACCATATCAGCGTTCCCGGCGAACCAAGTTGCAATAATCGCAATTGGGTCCCCGGCGGAACGTTTGCCGTCGTCAGCCAGCATGCGGGGGGAGTCAATGTCAGCAGGCGGACGGCTCGGGCCGGCCTGTGAACACGGCAATCAGCCGTGAGGTGTGGCGCGCCCTCGGCACTAG
>JAHBXW010000040.1 GCA_019636235.1 Planctomyces sp. | reverse complement strand
GGATCGACGTGGCGCTGAAGCTGTCGCTCGGATTCGGGGGCGTCTGCGCTGCGGCCGTGCTGCGGCATCCCGCGGCCCCGCGGTTCCCGGCCTAGCGATCCGCGTCCGCGCGAACGCTGGATCAGAATGCCGGAACGGCCGGGGGCGCGGCCGGCGTGCCGGGCCAGGACGTCGTCGGCATCATCCTCGGGGCCGTCGACGTCTGCGGCATCATCAGGGGCGCCTGCGACACCGGCATCTGCTGCACCGGCATCTGCTGCATCGGCGCCGCGCCGGCCGGGTAGGCCTGCGGGGCCGCGGCCTGGGGAGGCAGGTTCCAGTGGCCGGCGGGAACCACGCCGCCGGACATGCCGTGAGTCGGCAGGGCGTGCATCGCCGCGCCGTAACCGTGGGTTTGCGGGCCGGCCGGCATCATCGTCGGGCTCAGGGTTTGATGCGCGACCGGCATGGGCTGCGCGGACCACTGCGGGGCGTGAGCGGTTTCCGCGGCCTGCGGGTGCGGAGCATAGCCCTGCGACGGCAGCGACGGCAGCGTTCCGGGGAAGTCCGGGCTCAGCATGGGCTGGCCCATCTCATCCCCCCACTGGGGGCTCATCGGCATGCCGTAGCCGCCGCCATACCCGGCAACCGCCGGCGACTGCGGACGCGGCACTGAGGCGGGCGTGCCCAGCCGGGTGATGGCCGTCAGCGGGCCGTACGGCGACGGACCGTAGTAGGTGGGATAGATCGACGGCACGACGTCCTGCGACGGCGCGGCCCGGAACATTCCGCCCTGCATCGTGGGGTCGAACTGCGGCATCTGCGACGCCATCAGCAGCGACGGCGGCAGCGACTCCTCGCGGTACAGCGCCGCCATCTCGGCCTTGGCGTTCGGATCCCAGGGATTCTGCAGCATCGCCTGGCCATACATCTGGGCTGAGTCGCGGCGACGCCCCGAGCGACGATACAGCCGCCCCATCTCCTCGCTCGTGCCGCGGTGCTTCGGATTCGCCGCCAGCGCCCGCTGCAGCGACTGTTCGGCGCCGACCAGGTCGCCGCGGTTCTGCTGCATTCGCGCCAGCGTCAGGTTGGAGTCGGGAATGTACGGCTGGGTGACGGCCCAGGACGTCAGGAGCTGTTCGGACTCGTTCGCGCGGCCCTGGTCGTACAGCAAATGGGCCAGCCCCTCGTAGGACGGCTGGTGCGCGGGATCGATCGTCAACGCGTGCTGATACATCCGTTCGGAGGCGAACAGGTCGCCCTGCTGCTGCATGGCGGCGGCGACGTTGTAGGCGTAGTTGGGATTGCCAGGGCTGTCCATCAGGGCTCGTTCGAACTCGTGGCGGGCGGCGCTGTAGTCGCCGCGGCGGTAATACGCCTTGCCCGACTCGTTCATCACGTAGCCGTTGACGCTGTTGCAGCCGCACAGGACGCCGACGCACAGCACCCACCACAGGCCAGCCAGGCCGAGGCCGCAGCGGACGAGGCCGCGGATGAGCCGTGGGGGCACGCTTCCGGGTGAGGGGGGCGTGGGCGGGAACATGGGAGCCAGACTCTGGCCGGTCCGTGCGCGCATGGCGGCAAGCCTCGCTGCGGAAAGTCAGACGTGGGGATGGGCTTCTGGGAACGTTGCGGACAGTTCGAACGGAAACGCCTGAACCGGGCGCGCTGTCCGCAGGCCCCTCGTACCGGAACCCGGGAGCGGGCCGCAAGGCGCCCCGCGGAATGTCCGCCCGCTTGCGATCCACAGCGGCAGGAACTGCCGAACCTGCCGTTTTTCGGCGGTTTTGCTCAAGTCCGCCAGCGGTCGGAGAGGGACCAGGGGGGCGGAATTCTGCGGTGCTGCAGGCCTGCCGTCGGAGGGCCCAGGTGTGATTGACGACGCCGTCGGGCGCTGTTGGGCCGCGCAGGCTCGCCGTCGAGTCTGGCGCGCCCTTGGGAGCGAGCCAGCGAGACCCGCCAACGCCTGCTTCAACGTTGCCAGGCCCGGGGCTTGTCTCACACGCGCCTGGTCCAGCCGCCGCCCGGACGTCAGCGCCCCGACGGTTTCCGGGCGCGCGCCGGGGCCGGATCCACGGGCGTCTCGTGACCCGCCTGCAGCACGGTCGCCTCGCTGTCGAACCGCTGCTCGAAGACCGACGTCATCGTCTGCGTGGGCAGGTGGGGCGCGAGCCGTTCGCGATGCCGGGCGACAACGGCCGCGCTCTCGGCCGGCGTCTTCTCCAGCAGCCTCACGAACTCACGAAACGCGATCGCCTCCCGGAGCGCGAGGATGAGCTGGTTCCTCCGTGCTTCCTCCCGGGATTCTCCCGTCCCAGTTCCGGGCAGGGCATGGAGTTCCGCCGCGACGGCCTTCAGCGCCCGATCCGCCTGCTCGCGAAGCCGCGGCAGATCGATCCGGTCGTCGAGCGCCTCGCGCGTCGCCGCCGCGGATAGTCGGACCAACAGCGCGGCCAGCGCCTCGGGATCGATCCGGGACCGCTCAAACGCCCGGCGAAGAGCGGCGTCCTCGTTCCACAGACGCGCCTGCACTTCCGGGCTGCAGGCGTGCTGAAACTCCCGCCGCCACAGATTCACGAGTTCCACGGCCGAGAGCCGTTCGTCCGCTTCCCAGGGTTCCGGCGGGCAGAACTCGGGGACGGTTTCTCCCGGCAGCTTCGCGATGATCGCCAGGAACTCCTCGACGTTGTCGTCGGTCAGCGGGGCGGTCAGCGGCGGAATCGCGGCTGGAGGAGCCGTTCGCGCGGCGTCCGGATCGGATTTCGAGCAGCCGGCCGCCGCCAGAAGGGCGGCCAGAACAGCGGCGATGCTGGGGCGACGCATACGCGTGATCCTCGAGGCGCCGTCCCGGTCCGCGGGGCGTCGACATCGACCGGGGGGCGGACGGCGACGGGCGGTGGCCTGTCCGCGGCCGCGGAACACGGCGTTCCGGAACGCGGAGCGGGGGATCGGCAGGCGTGGCGCGGGAACCTACGAATGCGTCGTTCCGCCCGTCAATGCGGACTCACGCATGGACGGCGCGACGCGGCCCGATCAGCCCCAAGTCCAGCAGATGTTGCTCAACCACCGCCTGCCGGTCGGGCAGCAGCGACTGCGTCGGCGGCGCCAGCCGCCCATTCCCCAGCCCCAGGCAGGCCAGCGCCGCTTTCAACCCGGCCAGGTATGCGGAAGGCGCGTCGCCCACGGTGTACAGCCGCGACGACAGCCGCTGCACCCGCTGCTGCAGCTTCATCACCTGCCGCAGGTCGCCCGTCACGGCCGCTTCATACAACGCCACGTACAGCTCTGGAATCAGGTTCGCCCCGCCGCACACCCCGCCATGCCCGCCCAGCAGGACCGACTCGGCGAGCAGCTCCTCCGGCCCCATCAGGACGGTAAAGTCCGGCCGCTCCTCGGTGATCGCCAGCAGTTGCTGGAAGAACAGCATCTGCGCCGAGCTGTCTTTGACCCCCACGATGCCCGGAATCTGGGCCAGCCGCCGGACCGTGGCCGCCTCGAACGACACTTTCGTATGCGACGGCATGTTGTAGACGAACGTGGGCAGCGCCGAGGCGCGGGCGAACTGCTCCATGTACCGCAGCAGCTCCGATTGGCTGGCGGGGAAGTAGCAGGGGCCGGCCGTGACGACGGCGTCCGCGCCCGAGCCAGCGGCGACCGCGGCCAGGGCCAGGGAATCGGCCAGCGACGTGTCGGTGACGCCCACCAGCACGGGCGCGCGGCGATTGACGATCCGCGTGGCCGCCTCGACCACTTCGCGTCGCAGTCGTTGGCTGAGGGCCGGCCCTTCCCCCGTCGTGCCCAGGATGAAGACTCCATGAACGCCAGCGTCGAGGCAGCGGTTCAGGATCCGTTCCAAGGCCCCATGATCGAGCGCGTCGTCGTCCTCCAGGGGGGTGACGATGGGCGGGATGATGCCTTTGAGCGGAAACATTCGGAAGTCGTTCGATCGTGTGCCGGGGGGAAGGGGCCTGGGACCGGCGGGGGCATCCGGTCCCGGCGGGCGGGACGTCCCTCCGGTCGGACGGTCCCGCGTCGCCTGCGAGGATGTCAGTGCACGGCCGGGGCGGCGGCGGCGACCTGGCGGTGGCTGCCTTCGCGGCGGATCGCCTCGTAGACCTCCTGGCGGTGGACCGGAATGTGGGTCGGGGCCTGAATGCCCAGCCGCACCTTGTCCCCCCGGATGTCGACGACCGTGATCACGATATCATCGCCGATCATGATGCTCTCGTCGCGATGACGTGACAACACAAGCATGGCTCTTCTCCTGATGCGGACGCCGGGGTTCGAGAAACCGGCGTTCAGTCCGTTGGGAATGGATGAACGTTCTGTCGCAGGCGTCCGCCGTTGAAATCCCCAGCGTCGGCCCTGACGAGGCCCGGGATTCCGTTCGCGGCGGAGGCCAGCTCACCGGAGCCTCGCGACGCAAGTAAGATCGGCCGGTCAGGGCGTCCTGATCGGCTCCGTCAAGCGGGAAACAGGCAAAGACTGGGAGGTTGCCGGAGAGTCTTCCGCCTGTAGCGATTATTCACAGCAGACGGGCTCGGCGGCGACCTGCGCGCCGGCGACCGGCTCGGGCTGTCGGAACGGCGGCGCCGCCCCAGCCGCGTCAGTCTCGCCCGCCTTGAATGCATCGCCTGCAGCGGATGGCGGTTCGCCACACGTTTCCACTGTCCCCGCCGCCATCCGGCCTTCCGCCGCGACCCGCGGCTCCAGCCAGTCCAGCACGAAGTCCGTCGTCGACGCCCACGTCGGTTCCGACGCGAGCTCGTGCAGATGCCCCGGCAGCAACCGGAACATCCGGTCCCGGGCGCCGGCCTCCGACCACCAGCGCACCGCCGCCCCGGGATCGACGACTTCGTCCCCATCCCCCTGCTGCAGCAGCAGCGGCGTACGGAACTTCCCGGCGCTGGCCCACGCCTCGTACACGGCGTCAAGCACCTGGAAGTACCAGCCCGCGGTCACCGAGCGGCGGGCATGCGGATCGCTCTCGCGGCGCTGCCGCGCCCAGTCGCTGCGCGTCAACTGCTCGGCCCGGACGTTTGACGAAAACCGCGTTTCCGGCGCCAGCCAACTGCAGACCCGCCCCAGCGCCCGTTTCATCGCCGGCACCCGCACCTGCAGCCCCAGCAACGGAGATGACAGCACCACCGCCGACGCGCACGGCCGCTCCGCCGTCTGCAGCAGCCGGATCGTGATCAGCCCCCCCAGCGAATGGGCGAACAGAGCCGTCGACTCGGGGCGCGCCCCCGATCGTCGCAGCACCTCGGCGAGGTCGTCCACATACTGGCCGAACGATGAGATGTGGCTGGGCACCCCCTCCGAAAGGCCATGCCCGCGGGCGTCGGCGGCGATCACGGTCCAGCCCCGCCGCACGACATGGGCGGCGAAGTGTTCGTATCGCGCGCCATGCTCGCCCGCGCCATGCACGATGAGAAGCGTCCGCGCGGTCCGCGCCGCCGAACTCCAGCGGCGGACGAACAACCGCGTCCCGTCGAGCGCCGGGATGACTGACGTGATCGCTTGCATGAAGTCCGCCGGTCGACTGACGCGCTCACGCCGGGATCGCCTGCCGGCCGCCATGCTCCTCGAGCAGGCGATCGCGGAAGTCGAGTCCGGGGGCCAGGCAGGGGTGTTTGTACTGCTCCAGGCTGCCGCTGGGGCGGGCTTGCCGCGACTGGATCAATCGCTGCCAGGTTCCGACTGGGAGCCGACTGACGACGACCGGCTTCAGCCGCGACGTGCGGCGCTTGTCTTCGTACTCGCAGTTCAACCGCATCAGCGCGCTGTCCACTTCCGCCGCGAGACGCCGGTCGAGGGCCGGCGGCAACTCCCGCTCGTCGATCAACAGGTGATACTGCGGAGGATTCCCCCACACCGGCGTCAGACTGTAGTAGCTGAGGCTCTGCGCCAGCGATCGCAACGCGCCGCCAACGGCTTCGACGACCTGGCTTTCCGTCAGTTTCTCGCCCGTCACGTTGGAGATGTGCGCCCCTTTGTGCAAGAACTCCAGCAGCGGCGTCGTGCCCTTGTATCCCGTGCAGCGCACGACGTCCTGGATATTGTACCGGTACAGTCCGCAGGACGTCGTCAGCAGAATGTAATACGCGGCGCCCGGCTGCAGCTCATGCGCGAGTAGCACTGGCGGCCGGGGCCGATCGATCTCCCACTCGGGGATGAACTCGAAAAAGTGCGACGTGATGTCGAGCGGCGCCGACCGGGTTTCGTCCTCCAGCGTGATCGTCATCCGGCCTTCGCTGGCGGACAGGCCATGGTCGCGGATCGGCACGCCGGGAAACATGCCCCGCAGGCGCGGCAAATAGGCCGCTGCGCTGCCGGCCGTCCAGACCCCCAGCAACTGCAGGTTGCTCCAGGCGTCCTGCAGTTCGAGGCGGCCGCGCCGGGACGCCAGTCGCGCCAGGACGCGAGCCCGTTCCGGTCGGGGCGTCAGGCGCCGCGACAGCCCCTGCCGCGCCGCTTCGGAACCGGCTCCCGGCAGGCTCAACGTGCCCTCCGCAATGTCCCGGAGCAGCGATTCCTGATGCTCGGCGGCGAGCTCGCCCAGATGGATCAGCGTCCCGGGATTGGCGGTGATCAGCATCCCGACGTCGGCATCCGCCAGCGCAAATCGCAGCGACGCATAGTATTTCGCGATCGGATCGGTCAGCTTCAACACGCCCGACGGCACGCTGTACATCGTGCGGATGATGGGGTTCTGGATGTGCTGGACGAACCCGGTGATGTTTCCGCAGGGAGTGCCGGCCTCGGTGCGGGCGCGATCGAAATCGCTGGCGAGCTGCACGATGTGCAGAAAGTTCATCCTCGGGTATTGGGTGTAAAGATCGATGCCCCAGGTCTGCCAGCTGCGGCGATAGTCGGCCAGATACCGGCGGGAGATGGGGATCGCCTTGGGCAGCGCGGTCGTGCCGCTGCTCATGGCGAACATCAGCGGCCGCTGGCGGGGGCCGAACAGGGCCTGCCAGTCGCCGCGCTGCAGGCGTTCAACATAGGGCCGCACGCGCTCAAAGTCCGCGATCGGCAGCGCCCGTTGAAATTCCGGAATCGACCGGACGTAGTCCAGGCCATGGTCGCGGGAGAATTCGCTGTCCGCGTGCAGCTGCAGCAGGCCCAGCAGGAGCCGTCGCTGAACGGACTCGCAATGATTCAGGGCGTTGAGAAACGCGGCCCGCGTGCGGCGGGCCTGCCAGCGCGGGCCGTAGCCCAGCGCATAGCGCAGATGTTTGAGCATCCCTGCTCTCCATCCTGTCGACCATGACGTGCGACGGGCGGGCGAACGATTCGGCCGTTCGCCGCCCGGACAATCTTCCTGATTGCACCCGCCACAGTCCGGGCGTCCGCCCTCCGCGCAGCCGCGCGACGCATCCGCCCTGATCCCGCAGCGCCGCTATTTCTTGCCCTTGGCGGGAGCGGCCGCCTTCGCAGCCCCTTTGGCGCCCTTCGCCCCGGCCGCGGCGTCCCCTTCCTCGCCCTCGGTCTTCTTCTTTTTCTTCTTGCCGATCGTCGTCTTCACGATCCGGACCTTCGGCAGGCCGAACGGGCTCGCTGTATCGGGCCAGCGATCCTCGCCCTTCAGGAACGCGATTCTCTCGTCCCGGGTCATCACATTCCGCGACCGGGCCAGCCGGCTTTTCCGCTTCAGACTGCTATCGATGCTCACAACGCGACCTTTCCCAACACCTGGAGTTGCGGGCAAGGACTGTATCGTCCTTGCCCGGCGGTCGCAAACACAGCGAGCGCCACACAATCAGAAAATTCCGTTCCCCCCGCCACATTCCCGCAGCAGCCCCCCCGGCCGCCGCCCCTCCGAACCCCGCGCACCGGCAATGACTGCCGGCGCAGACCCCCTCCCCGATCTCCTCGGACCGACCTCCAAACATTCCGCAGCTCGCGGCTTCAAATCAAGCATCCCGCACGACTTCCGGCGACGATTCCAGTTCGGGGCCGGCCGAACCGCCAGCCCGTGACCTTCGGGAGCGCCAACACATGCCGCCGCGCCGTCGTCCCCCCGGGCCCGCCGCGCAGGCCGAACTCGCGACCCTCAGCCCGGGTTCGCACCTCGACCCCTTCCTGCATTACCTGACCGCCGAATGCGGCATGTCGGCGAACACCGTCGCCGCCTACCGGAACGACCTCCGCCAGTTCGCCGACTGGTGCGTCGAACGCAAAATCGCCTCGCTGAAGGCGGTCGACCTCTCCCTGCTGGCGGACTTCCTGCAGGCCCTCCACGCCCGCAAACTGTCGGCCTCGACCATCGCCCGCCGGCTCGTCGCCCTGAAAATGTTCTTCCGGTATCTGGTCCTCGAAGGCGTGCTGACCGAGAGCAGCGTCGAGCTGATGTCCTCGCCGAAGCTCTGGCAGTACCTCCCCACGGTCATGAGCCCCGAGGTCGTCGACCGGTTGTTGCAGGCCCCCGCCCGGACCGACAGCTACGCGCTCCGCGACCGGGCATTGCTGGCCGTGATGTACGCCACCGGCTGCCGGGCCTCGGAAATCGTCAACCTGCGGCTGCCGGACGTCCGGCTCAACGAGCGCATCTGCCGCTGCCGCGGCAAGGGCAACAAGGAGCGCATCGTTAATCTGACGCCCGTCGCCGTCGCCGCGCTGGAGGCCTACCTGCAGCACGAACGTCCTCTGCTGGTGGGTCGCCGCGAACAGGACGCCCTGTTTGTGACGCGGACCGGCCGCGCCCTGACGCGGGTCGTGGTCTGGAAGCTCGTCAAGAAATACGCCCGCCGCGCGGGATGTTCCGGAGACGTCAGCCCCCACACGCTCAGGCACAGCTTCGCGACGCATATGCTGGCCGGCGGGGCGGAGATCCGCGCCCTCCAGGAAATGCTCGGGCACGCCAGCATCCGCACGACGCAGATCTACACGCAGGTCGAACACAGCCGGCTGAAGTCGATTCACTCCAAGTGCCATCCGCGCGGGTAATCCGGTCCGGTTCCGGAAAGTTGGCCGGAAACTCGCGAAATCCGCGACGAATCGCCGGCATTCGCACCGAATTCTCATTGATCTTTCCGCCGAGATAAGGAAAACTTCAGGAACATTGGCGGGCTGGCGGACGGCTCAACCAGAGTCGTCGATTGCAGTTCGTCACGATTTCGGATGCGCTCGATGGCGGAATACCTCGACGAAGAAGATGTCGAAGCGTGGTCGGAAGATCCCCCGGGGGACGACCGTCCCGCGCGCTGGCCTTCCGTGGTGCTGCTGGCCGTCATGTGCCTGGGCGTCGGCGCCGCCATCCGCGGTTACGGCATCCGCCACAACGAAGAACGGCAGTCGGCCGAATTGCTGTCGCAGTTCGTCCGCTCGAGCCAGCCGCTGCACATCGAGGTGGATTGGCAGGCGCAGCTCACGGAGACTCCGGACGCGAAGTCCTATCTGTACCAGGGGCCGGCGCAGGTGACGCTGCGCAACGCGAGCGACCACGTGATCCACGTCAATTTCCCGCCGCAGCGATCGAGGACCTATACCGTCCGGCGCAACGGTCATTGGGACGTGTCGCACGTGGACGCGACGCCGGACTGGGCGACGGACGACTTCGTGCTGACGCTGAACCCGGGCGAGACCCGCGAGTTTGAGACGTCGATGGCGCTGACCACCTCGGACCGGTTTCTGGACGACGACGCCAAGCCAGGCCCGTACATGCTGGACTTCGCCGCTCCTTCCGATGCGGACGACTGGTTTGTCACCGGGACGGTCTACTCGTCGATGACGCTGTCCGGGCCCGAAGCTCTCGCCTCCCGCTGAATCGCCGCTGGCGGACGCGTGCAGCCGGGCGCGGACTGTGGCCTCCGTTGCGCAGAAACCGCCCCACGTTCATGCCGCCCACTCCCGCACCAAGCGCGGGAAGGGAACCAAGCCCTGTAGGGTGGGTCGAGGCACGAGACCCACCGGAATTCCACCCTGCGATGGTGGGTCTGCGCAAGCTTGACCCACCCTACAAGACTCTCGCCTCCCGCTGAATCGCCGCTGGCGGACACGCGCCGGCTGCGCATGCGTCAGGCAGCACGACGCTTCGCCGTGGGCGTGAATCGAGCGGCGGGGTTCATCCCCGTCGTGATCGGAATTCTCGCGGCGAGTGACATAAGCGCCATGCCACCCCTTTTCGACTCGACGGCAATCACGAGCCGGCAGCGTCAGCGCCCGGCAATGCAACGTCGCCATAACCTGAGCGGCGGGGGCTTGTTGCCTCATCCTTCCGACTGGATGTGATCGAGCGCCCGGGATCATGTAGGATGGTATGCTGTACCGCTGCAAATCGAACGGGTCGACGCGCAGTGAGCGCTTCTCGTACGAGCGCACGGCTCGGCAGAGCCGCGGCACCCAGAATTCCCCCAGTATCCGAGGCGTCCAACCAGGCCACCCCGCCTGGCTCCGCGAATTCGCCTTTTGAAGGGCGCCTTGATGACGGACACTATGGAACTCCGCAGCGGCATTCGCATTGAACGCGACGAGCGGCCGGTGTCCCCGGAGGCGGCGCTTCGGGGTCTGAGGTTCTGGTTGCAGGCGACGATCATGATTCTGACGGGGATGCTGCTGGTCGGAATCGCTATCAGCATGATCACGCATTTTTCTGGACAACGCGCGATGTCCGAGGAAACTGACACGGGACCGTTGTTCTGGGCGTCGAGCGTGTTGGGACTGTCGATTCTCGGCCTGCATCTGCACTGGCTTTACAGACGGATTCGTGCGTCCCGCCTGACGCGCATCATTCGGAACGGTCGCGAGTTGACGTTCGAATTCGGGGATGGGATCTCGACGACCGTTCCGGCGGAACGCGTCACGTTTTGTCGTTTGGGAATGAGCCGCGACCAGCGGTTTTTGGGGGCCATCATCCTCCCCTGGCACGGGCACTTTCCAGACATCCTGGCCGTGGCGCCGCTTCCGAGGTCGTTCGACGAAGGCACAATGATCCGGGCGGAGTGGAGCGCCTGGCTGGAACGGCTGGATTGAACCGAAACCGGCGGCCCGCGCTTGGCGCTCGCAACCGTCGGCCTGCCGTGCATTACGCCGTTCCCGCCTATCAACCCGTCGCGGTCGGCTGAGGCATCGGCGCGGCGGTGTCCCACGTCGACGGCACGGGCGCTCGCAATTCGATCGTGATCAGGCCGCCATCCAACGGCTTCGTCGAAACCCCTGCTTTCACCGCGTTGTCCGCGTTCACCGCCCGGAACCGGAACAGCTTCACGAAGCCCTGTAGGGTGGGTCGAGGCACGAGACCCACCGGAATTCCACCCTGCGATGGTGGGTCTGCGCAAGCTTGACCCACCCTACAAGACTGGCTGACCAGCCCGGCCGTGTTGTAGCTCGTCGAGACTGGCAGTCGTCAAGCCGGGGTCATGTGAGCTCCGGAAATGGCGATGAGTCGAACGCCATTGCGCAGTTCAGCAATCGCCCCTGGTGTATACCGTTGCCATCGTGCCATACCAATATGGCCTGTGTCGGGATACGCAGCAATCATGCCCGCGCCAGTCTGGCGCCTCAGCAATCGTGCAGTTGATCTCCAAGTCGACAATGATCGAGCATCTCCAGTTCGACAAGATAGATGCGACTCTTGAATTTCATACTCGCTCAGCCGGCCCATCGAGAGGTGAAGGCTGTTAGGATTCTTGTCGCAATACTGCATCATTCCGTGCGCGGGAAGAGTTGGCTCATC
>JAHBXW010000004.1 GCA_019636235.1 Planctomyces sp. | reverse complement strand
CGATTATGAAACCGCCTCTAGGTCGGGGTGTTGATTGTGCCCCCGCCATAGCTGATCGTCGAGAGCACACAGGGCTGGACTGCCGTGGCCCGAGCCCTGGCTCCCCCCTGACCGGCCGGCGGCTGTGCCTGGCCTGAACGTCCGGCCGACCGTAGTCAAATCGCGATACTGAGCGAATCAACCGACGCCCATCATCGCCCGGCATCGCGCCGCGCGCGCCCGTACGTGCCGCCTCAACCGCCGACGTCCGCCGACAGCACGATCACCTGATCTCCCGAAGACAGCCTCGCCTCGGGATCGCGCGTGAATCGCCGGCCGTTGAGGTTGGCCAGGCAGCCCGTTTTCAACCGGCCATCCGGTTCCAGGCAGTCGGCCAGCCCCGGCGCGGCGGCGGCCGCGGCCAGCAGCGCGTCCCCCAACCGGTCGGCGTCGACCTCCAGCCGGTCAACGCCGGCTCTCCGGCGGGGAATGCCGAACAGTTCCACGGTCACCGGCATGGCTGGTCCCGAGCGGCCGAACGGCTCAGCCTTCGCTCGCCGGGGGCTGTGCAAAGGCGTCCAGCGGCGGGCCGCCCATGATGTGGTAGCCGCTGTCGACGTGCAGCGTCTCCCCGGTGATGCCGCTGGCCAGGTCGCTGAGCAGGAACATGGCCGTCTTGCCGACTTCTTCTTCCGAGATATTCCGCCGCAAAGGGGCGAAGGTCTCGTACAGCGTCAGCATCTTCTTGAAGTCGCCGACGCCGCTGGCGCTGATCGTCCGGACGGGCCCCGCGCTGAGCGCGTTGACCCGCATCCCGTGGGGGCCGAGTTCGCTGGCGATGTACTCCACGGCGCTCTCCAGGGCCGACTTGCAGAGCCCCATCAGGTTGTAGCCGGGGATGACCCGCTCGCCCCCCAGGTAGGTCAGCGTCAGGAGGCTGCCGCCGGGGTTGAGCATCGGCCGGGCGCGGCCGGCCATGGCGATCAGGCTGTAGACGCTGATGTCCATGGCGGTCAGGAACCCGGCCCGGCTGGAGTTGTAGACCGGTCCGGTGAGGTCCTGCGGAGGGGCGAAGGCGACGCTGTGGACGACGAAGTCAATCATGCCCCAGGTTTCCGCGGCCTTGGCGAAGGCGCCGGAAATGTCCTCATCCTTCTGTACGTCGCAGGGGACCAGGAACCGGGCGTCGAGCGGGTCCACCAGCTTGCGGACCTTGTTCGCGTTCTTCGGACGTTCGGGATCCTTGTCGGGCAGGTGCGTGAAGCCGATTTCCGCCCCCTCGGCATGCAGCTGCTGCGTGATGGCCCAGGCGATCGACCGCTCGTTGGCGATCCCGAAGACAATGCCCTTCTTGCCGGTGAACAATCCCATGGTTTCCGCTTTCAAGTGACTGGGGCGAGGCGACCTCGACGGCGGGTACGATAGGCCAGCGGCAAGCGGGGACTCAAGTGGCTGCGCGGGGGCGGCTCGGTCGGAAGACCTCTCCGGGGCGCAGCGGGCCGTCGAAACCCGGGGGGCCTGGCGGGGACGGGCCAGGGCGCGCCGCACGACGGCCGGGCCGCCTGAGGAAGTCGTCACTCGATGGACCGGCAGTCCGCAGAAAGTGCCGGTCGCGCACGGCTGCGGCGCTGCGGAAGGCCGCGGGCGCCGCGTTCCGCCGGATCGGCTTGACCCCCGTGGACGTCTGTGGAACAACCCCCGCCCCATCCTGAGTCCCCCCAATTCCCAGCTTGCGACGGAATCCAGGCGATTGCGGCGCGGGTTCCCGGGCTGTTTCCGGCGCGTTTCACGCCCCCGCACACCCGTCACAACCGAATTCACCCGTAAAAGCGGAACGACGGCGACAGTTTGACTGATCGTCACTTCCGTTCATTTCCGAAGAATCAGAAGACTGCAGAGTCTCTGTCGCCGCATTTGCGCGGCGAGGGAGCGCCCTCTGCCGGATTTCGCTGGCGGCATACGCCGCGCAGCCAATCGGCCGTTGGAGAGCCTCATGCACTGGACGCGAGTCACGCTGCTTGGACTGTTTGCGACTGTCATTGCCTCGTCGCAACCGGCCAGCGCCCAGGTCACCGACGATTCCGGAGTCGTAAGGCTCGACGATTTCAGCGGCTCGATGTCGCTGTCCCAGGACGGCGGAACGTACTTCTCGTTCGACCGCATGAGCGGGGACGGGGTCGGATTCCGCAACAGTTACACCCGCCTGGGGTTGCGGGCGAAGCTGTTCGAGTTCGATGAATCGCACTTCTTCACCGAGCTGACCGGTCTGATCACCGACCAGTCGCGTCTGGGGGCCAACCTGGGCGGCGGATTCCGGACGATGATCGACGGAGGCGTCGCCGGCATTCACGCCTGGTACGACAGCTACGAAACCCAGAACGGCAACACGTATTCCCAGGGGGTCATCGGGGCGGAGTACCTGCACCGCTGGCTGGACCTGCGGATCAACGGCTACATGGCCGACGACAAGGAGAACTTCATCCGGCTGCTCGATCCGGGCACGACGCCGGTGTTCTTCGGCAACAACTTCGGCACGGTGGGCACGGCCCAGGTCGAGCGTTCGTTGAGCGGCTTCGACTTTGAAGGCGGCGTGCCGCTGCCGGTCGCGGAGTTCATCCGCGTGTTCGGCGGCACCTACTTCCTGACCGGCGGCGGGGACGACACCTGGGGGACGCGGGGCCGCGTCGAGGCCCGCGTCGGCGAGGGGACGATCCTGTCGTTCATGGTGTCCGACGACGAACGCTTCGGCACGAATCTGAACTTCAACATCCAGCTGATGCTCGGTCCGGGCATCTCCACCACGCGCTTCGTCCGCGACACCAGCGGCTGGGCCCGCCGCTACGATCCCGTCCGCCGCGCCCAGACCGTGCAGGTCGCCCAGGACCGGTCGAACGTCAACGTGGAGCTGATCAACGCCGAAACGGGCAATCCGTTCCACATCACGTGGGTGGACAACACGTCCACGGCGCCGGGCAACGGCACGTTCGAGAATCCGTTCACGAACCTGCCCAACTCGTCGCCGGACGCGTCCCATATCCTGGTCCGCCGGGGCGTCGGCGCCACGACCGGCAACATCTCGCTGGTCGACAACCAGAACCTGTGGGGCGAAGGCCGCGAGTACGTCCTGAACACCACGCGGCTGGGCGCGGTCGTCATCCCCGACCAGTACTTCGATCAGACCGGCCCGGCGCCGACGCTGCAGGCCGCCAATGGCGCCCTCCCGCTCGTCACCCTGGCCAACAACAACCAGGTCATCAACTTCAACATGCTGGGCGGCAACTTCGCCATCCGCGGCAACGACATCAACCGCTTTCACATCGAATCGGTCAACGCCAGCGCCACCAACGGCCTCGTCATCACCAACGCCGACGGCGTCGGCCGCATCCTCGATTCCAGCTTCACCGCATCGGGCGCCGGCACAGCCGCGTTCGTCAGCAACACCGGCGGCGGACGTCTGGACCTGATCATCGACGACCTCGCGACCTCCGGCGGCGCCGAGGGTCTGCACCTGTACTCGGAGAACGCCCAGTTGCTGACCACGATGAACAACGTGGTCGCCAACAATCACACGGGGTCGGGCATCATTCTCAGCCAGTTCAACGGCCTGCTGTTCGCCAACGTCAACGACGCCCACGTCCAGAGCACGGGCGGCCTGACCGGCAACGGCTTCGACCTGCGTTCCTCCAACGGCGGCCAGCTGATCGCCACGATGGACAACGTCTCCGCCCGCGGCAACGGCGACCTGTTCCTGGCCAGCACCAACAACGCCACGCTGAACACCAGCGTCGTCAACTCCGACTTCTCCAACTCGACCGCCGGCAGCGGCGTCGTCCTCAACGCCTCCGGTTCGACCAGCCAGTTCCACTTCGAGAACCTGATCGCCAACAACAACGCCGAGGACGGCTTCCGCATCGCCGCGGCCGTCGGCTCGCTGGTCAATGCCTCGGTGATCGACAGCACGCTGACGGGCAATCAGGACGACAGCTTCGACATCACCGCCGTCACCGATGCCGACATCACGCTGTTCGTCGATCCGACCAATGCCTCGGGTGCGGTGACCGGCAGCGGCCTCGAATTCTTCGTCGCGGGCCTCGGCTCATCGCTGAACGCCACGTTCCTCGACACCGACCTGTCCAGCGCGGGCGACCACGTCATCTCGGGCATCGTCGACAATCAGGGCTTCGCCCGCGTCAACCTGTTCAACGTGGACGCCAGCGACGCCGGCGTCGACGGCCTGAATGTGGCCGTCAGCAACGGGTCGACGTTCCAGTCGCAGGCGCAGAACACGACGTTCTCCGGCAGCGCGAACAACGGCATTTCGCTGGACGTGATCAACGGCTCCAACGCCGCCCTCAACTTCGACAACGTCGAGGCGACGAACAACGGCAATACCGGCTTCGCGTTCAACGTCGCCACGGGCGGGCTCGGGTCGAGCAGCCTGAATGCGACCGTCGCCAACAGCGACTTCTCCGACAACCCGAATTCGAACATCACCGGCACGTCGCTTGGCGGCGGCTCGGTCGCCACCCTCAACTTCAACAACGTCGTCGCTGACAACCAGGCCGCCAATGGCGGCGTGAACCTCGCGGTGGCGGGGGGCGGCCGGATCAACGCCAACTGGTCCGGCGCGGCCAGCTCGATCTCCAACACCGACGCGGCTGGCGTCCTGCTGACCGTCCTCAACCCCGCCAGCGTCATCAACTTCGACTTCGCTGACGGCGACATCAATGGCAACGCCGGGCACGGCATCGACGCTCTGGAAATCGCCGGCGGAGCCGGAACTCAGCTCAACGTCCGCTTGAACAACGCCTCCGTCAGCGGGAACGGCGGCAGCGGCCTGACCCACACTCTCACCTCCGCCGGCGCCACGGGCGTCATCCTGCTCGACGATTCGCAGTTGTCCGGCAACGCGCTGGACGGCCTCGAGTTCAACGTCAGCGGCGGCGCGGCGCTGCTCGTCAATGGCGACGACAGCGCGTTCTCGAACAACGACGAACGCGGCATTCACGGAACGGTGGACGGCCTCGGCTCGCTCGCGCTCCTGAACCTCACCGGCGCCACGGCCCTCAACAGCAACGACCAGGGCGTGATGCTGACCGCCTCAAACGACGGCGTCATCGACGCCACCCTGAACGCCGCGATTATCACCGGCAGCGGCCGCGAGAACATTCTGGCGATCGCCGAAAGCGGCGGCGAACTGGCCCTGAGCGCGTCCGGCAGCAACTTCTCGCAGGGCGGCCAGACCGTCGCCTCCGACAATGTCCGCGTCGAATCGACCGGCGCCGGCTCGGTCGCCGTCGTCGACTTCAACTCCGTCGCCATGAACGGCGCAAGCGGCCACGGCCTGCACCTGCTCGCCGACGCCTCCGGGTCGTTGCTCGCGGAACTCAGCGGCACGACGTCCGCCAACAACAATGCTGGCGCCGGCCTGCGGATCTTCGGCGACGGAGCCGACTCCGTCGTCGTCCTCGGCAGCGGTCCGAACACCTTCAACAACAACGGTCAAAACGGCGTCGACGCCCAGCTCACGAACCTGCCCGTCGGCGTCGTCGCCGTCAGCGGGTCGTTCAACAACAACATCGGCAACGGGGTCAACGTCCTGATGGACAACGTGGCCACCGGGGCCGTCTCCGTCCAGGGTCCCGGCACGGTCAACAACAACACCGCCGAGGGCGTGGACATCAACGTGGCGAACAGCACGCTGGCGGACGTCGTCATCAACGGCACGTTCGTTCCCGCTCTGGGGATCAACAACCTGACGGTCGCCGGCAACGGCGGCAACGCGATCGACGTCAACCTCGACAACACCATCGTCACCGGCACGGCCGACATCGGCGGCAACACGGTCGCCGGCCACAGCAACGCCGTCGTCGTCGACCTGGCGAACAACACCGACGCCAATGTCGACATCCACGACAACACCATCACCGGAGCCGCCCAGAACGGCATCCGCGTGACGGCCGACAGCGGCAATCACACGATCGTCATCGACTCGAACGTCGTCACCGCCTCGGGACAGCACAACATCGCCCTCGAGCTGTCCGGCGGCGCCATCGCCGACCAGTTGCACATCGACGGCAACACGGCGACCGGCTCGCTCGCGGGCAATGGCGTGGACGTGCTGATCACGGATTCGGCCGCGGTCACGACCGGTTCGTTCGACGGCAACGACGTCTCCGACAACCTCGCCGGCAGCGGCCTGAACGTGCTGGTCGAATCCAGCGGCTCGCTGACGCTGGCCAGCACGGTCGGCAACGTCGCGAACGGAAACGCGCTCAGCGGCTTGAATTTCAACCTGACCGACACGGCCAGCCTGGAACTGCAGGACGTGTCCGGCAATACGGTGAACGGCAACGGCCGCGTGGGCATGCTGCTGACGGCGGTCGACAACACGCAATTCGACGTGACGCTCGGAGCGTCGGGGCTGGTCGTTGGCAACAACGTGTTCAACGGCAACGCGGACGCCGGCCTGGGCATCCAGATGTCGGACAACTCGCTGGGCACGCTGGCGGTCAGCGACAGCGTGTTCTCCAACACGACGAACGGCGGCCTGGCGAACTTCAACGGCGAGGGCGTCAGCATCCGGCTGATCGACTTCGCCCGGCTGCAGAACACCTCGTTCGACTTCGTCAACGTCACAGGCAACACGGCCTCCGGCCTGGCGTTCTTCAACGACGGGTTCAGCGAGATCACCACCGTCTCGATCACGAACAGCCTGTTCACGAACAACGGCTTCCTGCAGGGCACGGGGGGCAACGGCGGACTGCCGAACGACGGACATGGCGGCATCAGCGTGATCCGTCAGGGCGACGGCGTGATCGACAACGTGTTGATCGACAACAACACCATCACCGGCAACGCGAACGGCGTGTACGTCGTGGCCCGCAACGCCAACTTCACCGACGAATACGTCATCACCAACAACACGATCACCGGCCAGACGTTCCGCGGCATCGCGCTGCGGGCGGAAGCCGACGCCGACATCACGGCTCAAATCGAGAACAACATCGTCAGCAACAACGGCACGCAGGGCATCCAGACGACCGAACGCCGCAACAGCGCCGGCGACTCCCTGAACGTCGACATGACGATCCTGAACAACCTGGTCCAGAACAACGGCGCCCAGGGCATCCAGATCAACGCGGCCCACAACCTGGTGACGATCGGGGCCGTCGGGGCCTTCCCGAACAACACCATCAGCGGGAACGGAGCAGAAGGCATTCAGATCAACAACCTGGGTTCGGAGACGATCACGAACAACCTGATCCAGGGGAACGGCGGCGCGGCGGGCATCGACCTGAACGGCACCGGGAACTTCACGACGATTTCCCAAAACCGGATCGTCAACAACACGGCCGACGGCATCGAGATGTCCGCGCTTGGGGCCGGGAGCTTCTTCATCGCGACCGTCGCCAACAACTACATCGCCGGAAACGGTCAGGACGGCGTCGAGATCGTCGCGAACTCGGCGGGCGCGTTCATCTTCACCCCGACTGCGACGCTCACCAACAACCAGATCGAGGACAACACCGGCCGCGGCGTGGCGATCTTCAACCGCGGCAACGGCACCGACCAGACGATGATTCTCAACGCCACCGTCAACAACAACCTGATCCAGCGGAACGGAGAAGAGGGCATCTATGTCGTCAACACCGCCTCGCAGGCCCAGGACACCGACGTCCAGAGCACGGTCGCCATGGACGCCACTGGCAGCGTGTTCGCCGATCCGCGGATGAACCTGCAGATCAACGGCAACACGATCCTCGACAACGGCGCCCTGGTCGGCTTTCCGGCCACCGGCCTCGTCATTCGCGTCGGCACCAGCGACGCCAGCACGAGCTTCACCGACCCGGGCGGCTTCGCGAACAACCGTGGCGGCATCGTGGCGAACGTCACCGGCAACGGCTTCGGCGGCAACTTCGGCTCTGACGTGTGGGTCGAGTCCTTCGTCTCCACCGTGCCCCCGAACATCACCGGCGGCGACTGGAACGACGGCAACCAGGATCCGCGCGACGACACGGACAACGTGTTCGGACCGGGCGGCTACCAGTCCGACCCGCTGGCACGCCTCGACCTGACGTTCCTCAACAACTTCGGCGAGGAATGGCAGATGACCAACGCCGGCGCGTTCTACAACAACGACGAGCCGGTCTTCAAATCCCGCACGCAGGGGCAGGACGGCACCGATCCCTTCGGACCTGGATACGGTCCGGGCGTGATCGACGACGACGGCCCGTTCGCCTCCGGCACGCGGCAGCGGAACGCCCAGCGGCAGGCCTCCCGCACCGGATTCCCGCCCTTCATGGTCGACAACACCGCCCAGGCGACTTTCCTGTACCCCGGCATGGGCGCCAGCACGTTCCGGGTCAACCAGGCCGGCAACGCGTTCGGGTCCGGCACCGGATTCGGCACGGTCATCAACGGCGGCGGCGGCGCGGCGCCCTGGTTCGTCGACTTCCAGTCCTACACGTGGGGCGCGCTGCCCTGACGTTGAATGCTTAACGGCCCTGTTCGGCCCGGCGAGAAATCGCCGGGCCTTTTCTTTTTCCGGACGCCCACGGCGCGCGGGAAAGAATGGTCATCGCGGATTGGTCAATTGTCATTGACCGAACGAACACTCGCCGCGAAGCCGTAGGGTGGCGTCGAGCTGTGAGCCCGCAGGGCGAACCGGCGATGACCCACCACTGAAGAAGGATCAGCGCCGCAGGGCGATCGGTGGCGTCGAGCGAAACACGGCCCACCGGGGACTGACGTCCCCCGGTCAATTTGCGATTTTCAATTGCCGTTTTGCGGTTTGCACAATGACCAATGGCTGTTGAGTTGACCAATGACCAATCCTGGTCGCAGCGCGCCGCGGCCGTCGCTGACGCTCTCGAATCGTGCCACGCAAACCGGTGGGTCATCGCCGGCTCGCCCTCCGGGCTCACTCGGCTCGACGCCACCCTACGGCCACACCGCGCCCGACAGCGAAGCCAACTGTCATCGCATAACCGATACAGCATCGCGATCCCGAGGGGATAAACCCCTCGGCTCGGGCGCATTCCGCGCTGAATGCGGTCGGAAACCACCGGGCGTCCCTCGCTGACGCTTCCGGCTCGTGCCGCGCACGGTCGGACAAGCCGACCGCGGCACTCGTGAAATCCGCAATGGTCGGCGAGCCCGCGCGCCGCAACAATGGATCTGTGACCTCCACGACGCAATTCGTCGTTCCCGATCGCCATTCCGCCGGACGCGCGCGGCAGGCCCGGCTGTTTCTGGCGGTCGCCGCCCTGGTGATGCTGACGGGGTTCGGCATCGCCTGGTCGCTGATCCAGGTCCTCGGCTGGCCGGACAAGCCGGCGGAACTGCGGCTGCCTCGCGCCTTTCTGGCGAGCACGCTGCTGCTGGGGGCGGGCAGCCTGGCGCTGCACCGGGCGGGACACTGGGTGGCGCGGGAGAAGCAGCGGGCATTTCGCGGCTGGCTGTCGGCGGCGCTCCTTCTGGGAACGCTGTTTCTGGGCGTGCAGTCGTACGGGCTGCTGAGCCTGGTTCCCGCGGCGCGTTCGATGGAAGAGGCGTCGCTGGGGGTCAAGACGCCCGTGCTGATGATCGCCGGGCTGCACGCCATGCACTTCTTCATTGCGACGCTGTTCGTGGCGTTCGTGGCGACGCGGACCGTCGCGGACCGGTACGACCACGAGTACCATTGGGGCGTGACGTTCTGCGCCTGGTTCTGGCACGCCCTGGGCGTGGCCTGGCTGGCGATCCTGACGGTCTTCGCGATCGCGATGTGACGCCGCAGAACAGTTCGGTCCCCACCTATTGAACCCGGGAAGGCGCTCTCCTCCGATGCATCGCCGTCGTCTTCTGTTCCTTGCGCTGTGGAGTGTCCTCGTGTCCCTGCCGGCGACCCTGCCCGCCGCCGATGCCGACGGCATTCACGTCTATTTCGGAACGTACACGCGCGGCAGCGACAGCCGCGGCATCTACCACGCGCGGCTGAACCTCGAAACGGGCGCGGTGTCCGAGCCGCAGCTCGTCGCCGAAGTCGACAATCCCTCGTTCCTCGCGATTCACCCGTTCGGCCAGGCCCTGTACGCCGTCGCGGAGATCGGCGATTTCGAAGGGGAACCGGCTGGAGGCGCGGCCGCCTTTGCCCTGGATCGGGAGACCGGCCAGCTCACGGCGTTGAACGTGCAGTCGAGCAAGGGGGGCGCGCCCTGCCACTGCGTTGTCGACCCGACCGGCAAGAGCCTGCTGATCGCCAACTACACCGGCGGCAGCGTCGTCTGCCTGCCCATTGAACAGGATGGCTCGCTGAAGCCGGCCTCGGCCTTCGTCCAGCACGAAGGGCACAGCGTGAACGCCCAGCGGCAGGAGGCGCCGCATGCCCACTCGATCAACATCGACCCGGCGAACCGGTTCGCCGTTGCGGCGGATCTCGGCCTCGACAAGCTGCTCGTGTACCGGTTCGACGCCGATCGCGGCACGCTGACGCCCAACGATCCGCCCGGCACGTCGGTCGCCCCCGGAGCCGGACCCCGGCACTTCGCCTTTCACTCCAGCGGCGACTACGCCTACGTCATCAACGAACTCGACCTGACCGTGACGGCCTTCCGGTATGCGCCGCAGCACGGCGTGCTGTACGGCTTCCAGACGGTCTCCACCGTGCCGGATGGCGTTGACTACGCCGGCGGCAATTCGACGGCCGAAGTCCAGGTCCATCCGTCCGGGAAGTTTCTGTACGGCTCGAACCGCGGGCATCACAGCATCGCGATGTTCCAGATCGATCCCGGCACGGGGCGTCTGACGTCTCTCGGGCAGGAGCCGACCGGCGGCCAGACGCCGCGGAACTTCGGCATCGATCCGACGGGCAAGTACCTGCTCGCGGCGAACCAGGACTCGGACACCGTGGTCGTATTCGAAATCGACGCCGAATCGGGACGCCTCAAGCCGACCGGCGTCCAGGTCGCCGTACCGCGGCCCGTGTGTGTGAAGTTCCTGCGCTGAGCGGGCCGGAGCGATGGAACCTGGCGACGCGCGTGTTCATGGCGCGCCGCCGCTTGGCGAACTTGCCGGGAGAGACGGGATGCGGATTGCCGCGGTGCAGATGGATGTCCGCCTGAACGACGTGCCGCACAACGTCGGTCGGATCAGCGAGTTCCTGCGGCAGACGGCCCGTGCTGGCGCGAAGCTGGCGATCTTTCCCGAGTGCGCGACAACGGGCTACTGCTTCACGAGCCTGGAGGAGGGGCGAGCGGTCGCGGAGCCGATTCCCGGCCCGACGACCGAGGCGCTCGCCGCCGTCTGCCGCGAGACGGGAAGCTGGTGCGTGTTCGGCATGCTGGAGGCGTCCGGAACGGACGTCTTCAATGTGGCCGTGCTGGTCGGTCCGCAGGGCGTAACGGGGGCCTACCGGAAGGTGCACCTGCCCTGGCTGGGGATCGACATGTTCACCACGCCGGGCGATCGGCCGTTCGCGGTGCAGGACGTGGACGGCCTGCGGCTGGGCATGAACATCTGCTACGACTCGGGCTTTCCCGAGGCGAGCCGCTGCCTGGCGCTGGGCGGGGCCGATTTGATCGCCCTGCCGACGAACTGGCCTCCCGGCGCGGAGTGCATGGCGGCGCATGCCGTACCCACCCGGGCGATGGAGAACGCCGTCTACTTCGCGGCGGTGAACCGCGTCGGCGCCGAGCGAGGCTTCAAATTCATCGGGCACAGCAGCATCTGCGCGCCGAACGGCGACGTGCTGGCCGCGGCGTCCGCCAGCGAGGAAGAGATTCTCTACGCGGACGTCGATCCGGCGCGGGCCCGGAACAAGCGGATCGTGCGGGTGCCGTCGAAGCACGTCATTGACCGCATGGCCGACCGCCGACCCGAGATGTATCAGGCCGTCGTCGAATCGCACGCGCTGTCACGTCCCCGGGACGACGCCGGGCGTCCGGGGTGAAGGCGCCCCCGTCAGTTCCCGCATCAGGTGTTCGAGAGCCAGGCGGTCCAGCGGCGCGCCGCTTTCCGCATCGGCGGCCAAAGCCGCCAGCCGGCACAGCCTTTCCAGCCGCCTGGGCTCGCCCCGCGTCAGTTCATGCAGCGTGGCGGCCGCATCTTCGCCGCCGATCGGCGCAGCGGTGGCCTCGACTTCGCTCCAGTTCTGGACAAATTCCAGCGCCTGGCTGGCCGTCAGCGGATAGACGTCCGCGCGGAGGTCGCAGAAATCCGTCAGCACGGCCGCCAGCGATTCGGGGATCGGCGACCGCGTGGCGAGGATCGTCACCGTCCGCCGCTGCTGGGCGGCCAACTGCAGCCAACGTCGCAACTCGGGCAGCGCTTCGCTGCGCAGCGATTCGGCCTGATCGAACAGCACGGCCGCGGACAGCCGCCCGGCCTGCGCTCCGTCGAGGGCGTCGGTCAGCCGCGTCCAGCTCGCCAGCCGCGACTCGCCCGTGATCGGCGCCAGGCGCAGCGCGGCGCACAGCCGCCAGCGGAATTCCGCCTCGTCCAGATTGGAGAGGTTGATGTAACAGGCCCGCGTCGTCAGACGGGCCGCACGTCGCACCAGCCGCCGCAGGACGATCGACTTCCCGCACCCGGGCTCTCCGCACAGCACGCCGCAACCGGAGCGTCGCTCCAGCAGATGCAGGCAGCGGGCAGCCGCCTCGCGGCGGGATTCCGTCGGCACCCAGGCTGTCGTCTCGAACCGGTCGATCACGCGTCCGCCCTTCCGTGAATTCCTCTGCCGCCGCCCGCCGCGTCCTGAGCTCGATCGCGACGGCCAGTTCCGCCCAACCGTGAATGCCGGCAGCCGGGAGTAAGATCGGCTTTCCGGCGAGCGCCCTCCGCAGTGTCCCGTTGGCAAACGTGATATAACCGCGCTCAATGGACCGATTCTTTTGCCCAGACTTCGCAACCGGACCGGACGCCCTGCTCGATGAAGCCGAGGCGCACCATCTCCAGCACGTGCTGCGCTACCGCGTCGGCGACCAGGTGGAAGTGTTCGACGGGCGCGGGGCGTGTGCGGCGGCGGAGATTCGCGAGCTGTCGCGGCGCGGGGCGCGGCTGCGACTGACTTCGGAAGCGGTGATCGATCCCGAGCCTCCGGTTCGACTTGTCCTGGGCGTGGCGCCGCCCAAGGGAGACCGGTTTCGCTGGCTGGTGGAGAAGGCGACGGAGTTGTCGGTCGGGGCGCTCGTGCCGCTGCTGTGCGAGCGGTCGGTGGTCGAGCCGCGCGATTCGCGACTGCAGAAGCTGGAGCAGACGGTGGTGTCGGCGTGCAAGCAGTGCGGTCGGAACCGGCTGATGGAGCTGCGATCGCCGCAGAGTCTGCGGGACTTCTTTTCGTCGGCAGGGTCGTGCCGCCGACTGGCGGCCGATCCAGGCGGTCCGCGATTGGACGTGCCGTTGGCCGAGGCGGGTGAAACGGCGCTCGTGGCGATTGGTCCCGAGGGAGGGTTTTCGCCGCAGGAAGTCGGACTGCTGGACGAATTGGGCGTCGCCCGCGTTTCGCTGGGGGAGACGATTCTGCGGATCGAGACCGCGGCGATTGCGGTCGCGGCGGTCGCGCGGCTGGTCGGCGGGCCGCCGCGGCACGCGGTTTGATTCACTCGCCGTGAATGATACGATCGCGAAACGCGGATTGATTCCGAGAACAAATTGACGTCGGTCAGATTCTGATCGAAACTGCTCAGTCGGCCGTCTAGCCAGCGGCCGACTGCGACATGAGAGGTAGAATCACTTCGCCCGGGTGGTTCGCCTGATCCCGGGTTCGAACATCGTCCGCCGGGATGTCCGGGGGGCATCCAACCGACCGACGGTTCATCGCCCCCCCGATGCTGCCGAAAACCACTGAGGCCCTGATCGACCTGCTGCTGCAACTGCGGCTTGTCGAACAGAGACATCTGACCGAGGCTCTCGGCGTCGCGCCTTCGTCGCCCGAGCAGTTTCTGGGCACGCTTGAGCGCCGGCAGCTGCTGACCAGCCTGCAGATCGAACGGCTGAAAAAGGGGGACACCGACGGCCTGGTCCTCGGCGACTACAAGCTGATGTACCGGAACGCGTCGGGCAGCTTCGCCCGGGTGTACCGCGCCTGCTCGATCTCCACCGGCCGCATGGTGGGCCTCAAGCTGCTCCGTGAACGCTGGTCCTCCGACCGGGAGGTCGTCCAGCTGTTCCATCGCGAAGGGGAGATCGGCCAGCGGCTCAAGCATCCCAACATCGTGCCGGTCTACGACTGCCTGTCGCAGGGGCGGTTCCATTTCATCACCATGGAGTTCGTCGAAGGGGGCAACCTTCGCGACTTCCTGAAGATCCGCAAGCGGCTGCAGCCCGCTGAAGCCTGCCGCTTCACGCTCGACATGGCCCGCGCCCTCGAATACGCGCTCAGCTTCGGATACACGCATCGCGATCTTAAGATGACCAACGTCCTGATGAGCAGCCATGGCGTGGCCAAGCTGATCGACTTCGGACTGGCGGCGGACGATTCGGTGTTCTCCCGCGTCGGCGGCCAGGAAATGCAGACGGCCCTCGAATACGCGACGCTCGAAAAGCACACCAACGCCCCCCGTAACGACCCCCGCAGCGACCTCTACTTCCTCGGCGGCATCCTGTTTGAACTCCTCACCGGCGAACCGCCCTACCCCCGCACCAAGGATCGGGACGAACGCAAACGCTTCGGCCGGTATCGCGACGTCAAACCCGTCACCAGCGTCGACCCCGCCCTGCCCCTGCGCGTGGCGGCCGTCGTCGACCGGCTGATGCAGACCAGCCCGAACGATCGCTTCCAGTCCCCCGCCGCCGTCGTCATGGAACTGCAGTCGGTCCTCGCGGAACTGGGAGACGCGAACGGCTCGCGCGGACCCGCCGACTCGGGAATCGTTCCCCAATGGCGCGACGGCGGCATGTCCGAATCCGGCATTGTCCCCCGGCTCGCCTCGCAACAACCCACCGTCCTCTGCGTCGAAAGTCGCCCCAAGCACCAGGACGTCCTGCGCGATTACTTCTCGCGTCATGGCTTCCGGCTGCTGCTGCTGTCCGATCTCGATCGCGCGATCCAGCGGATCCGCTCGCAGCCGCCCGATTGCCTGCTGCTGATGGGAGACGTCGTGGGGGACCGCGTCGCCGAGGAGTTCCCGCGGATGATGCACCTCGGGCGCGAGCGGCGGATGGCGGGCGTCGTCGTGCTCACCGAGGAGCAATCCGCCCTGCAGAAACAACTGCGGCTGGAATGGCCGTGGTCGCGCGTGCTGGTCCAGCCCGTGACGCTCCGGGATCTCCGCAAACAGCTCGACGCCGCTGTGAAGGCTCGCGCCGCCGAGTGACGCATGTCCGCCGATCATCGCCCCACGGCGAGCCTCCTGACGCTGCGACGGCGCGCGGCGCTGCTGCGAGCCGTGCGGGAAGAGTTTCATCGCGAAGGCTACTGGGAGGTGGAGACGCCCCTGCTCTCGAGGGACGTGTGCGTCGACGCGTGGCTGGATCCGATCATCGTGCGGGACGACTCGCTGGGCGGCGAGCGGTTCCTGCAGACGTCTCCGGAATTCGCGATGAAGCGGCTGGTCGCGGCGGGCGCGGACGCGATCTTCGAAATCACGCGGGCGTTCCGGCGCGGCGAACAGGGAGGCCGCCACAATCCCGAATTCACGATGGTCGAGTGGTATCGCGTCGGCGCGACGTACTCGGAGCAGATGAGCTTCACCGAACGGCTGGTCCGGGCGCTGGCCGCGTTTCCAGCCGAGGCCTCCATGGGCGATCCCTGGCCCCCCGCGCCGCCGTTGTCGGACGAGCCATTCCCCCGCATCCGATACGACGACGCGTTCGAGGCCGTCCTGGGAACCCGGATTCTGACGCTCCAATCGCGGCAACTCCGCGAGCTGGCGGCGTCGCGAAACGTCGTCGCGCCGGAATCGCTGACGGCGGACGACCTCGACGGCTGGCGGAACCTGCTGCTGGCCGAGTGCGTCGAGCCCTGGCTGGCGGCGCAGCCGGCCGTGTTTCTGTACGACTATCCGGCTTCGCAGGCGGCGCTGGCGACGGTCGCGCCCATCGAACCTCCCGTCGCCCGGCGGTTCGAGCTGTATCTCGGGGGCGTGGAGATCTGCAACGGCTATCAGGAACTCACGGACGCTGAGGAACTTTCGCGGCGCATGCGGAAGCAGGCGGCCTTGCGCCGCGCCGCGGGACTTAGCGAGCTGCCCGTCGAGGGCCGTCTGCTGGCCGCGATGCGCGACGGTCTTCCCGAATGTTCGGGAGTCGCGCTGGGATTCGACCGGCTCGTGCAGTGGCGGTTGGGACTGCCGTCAATCGCGGATGTGATCGCGTTCCCTATGGATCGCGCCTGAGCGCTGCCAGCAGACGCCCCGCACTCTACCTGCCGCGTCCGGTTCCGCCGATAATCGCCCGACGGGACGGCTCCCTTCGCGACCGATCAACACACGATGACTCCCCAATCGGCATCATGTCTCGCAAACTCGTCATTCACCCGCCGCTGGACGACTTCCGCTGGGAGCAGGTCCAGGCCGCGGCCGGCCCCGCGCAGGTCGTCAACGCGCACAGTCAGGACGAGGCGCTGCGGGAAATCCGCGACGCGCAGGGCTTCTTCGGCAAGCTGACGCCGGACCTCCTCGCCGCCGCGCCGCAGCTCGAATGGGTCCAGTCGCCGACCGCCAGCCTCGAACACTTTCTGTTCCCCGAACTGGTCGCGCATCCCTGCCGGCTGTCCAACATGCGGGGACTGTTTTCGGACGTCATCGCCGAACACGTCCTGGGCATGATGCTGTGCTTCACCCGCAACCTGCACACGTACGTCCGACAGCAGCAGGCGGGGCATTGGTCGCCGGTGGGCGGCGAGGAGACGCGGGCGAGTTTCACGACGGGGCCGGGAGAGATCAGCGAGCTGGATCGCCGGCACCGGTCGCTGGCGGACTGTTCGCTGGGCGTGGTGGGCGTGGGTTCGATTGGCGCGGAGATCTGCCGACGGGGAGCCGCGTTCGGCATGCCGATCCTCGGCGTCGACCCGGTGGTGCGGCAGGTCCGCGGCGTGCTGGAGGCGGTCTGGCCGGTCGAGCGGCTGCCGGAACTGTTGGAGGCAAGCGATTTCGTGGTCGTCGCGGCCCCGCACACTCCTGAGACGGAGCGCTGGTTTCGTCGGCCGCACTATCAGCGGATGCGGCGCTCGGCCGTGCTGATCAACATCGGGCGGGGAGCGATCGTGCCGCTGGACGAGCTGACGGCGGCGCTGGACGAAGGGCTGATCGCCGGCGCGGGACTGGACGTGTTCGAGACGGAGCCGCTGCCTCCGGAGCATCCCCTGTGGCGGAACCCGAATGTGATCCTCACGCCGCACGTGGCGGGGATGTCGCGACGGATTCCGCAGCGGCATCTGGAGACGCTGTTGGAGAATGTGCGTCGGTTTGCGGTCGGGCAGGATCCCGTGAATCTGGTGGACAAGTCCCGCTGGTTCTGATTCGCGCGGGAGGGCGGCCGACTATTGCGCTCAGCCGGTGCAGGCCGCACACTCCGCCGCGCCTCGCGGGGACAGGCAGAAATCGCCGGCGGATCGCTTCGGACGACGTCGGGAATCTGGCGATATCACACTGGGCGGCGACTCTGGCTGAGAGCTGCCGGTTGCATCAGTTCTCCGGCCTGAATACCGGCGGATGCGGCCGGCGGTCCGGAGGCCCCCGCATTCCCGACCTTGCCGGCCCTGGCGGACTCGTGCTCCCCCCGCCCGGGCCTGTCGATCACACGTTCGTGCTCAGGAGAAATCGCTGTGCTCCAGTCCGAGTTCCGTGACGCCTCCCGCCCCGCCGCTCCTTCGCGGCTGCAGGACTTCTTCCGTCAGACGCAGTGGCCCACGCTGATCAGCGGCATCGCGATCGGCCTGGCCAGCATGCAGCTTCTGGTCGCGCGAACCGTCACCACCCGCGTCGATCAACTGTCCCGCGACGTCGCGCAGATGCGCGGCCAGGTCGTCGAGCTCGCTGGCTCCGCCAACGACGCGCGGCGGACCAACGACCTCCTCGCCGAACTTGCCGACCAGCGGCAGCGGCTGCAGGCCGCCAGCCAGACCGTCGCCGACCTCCGCCGCATTCAGACGCAGCTGGAGCAGGAAGGCGCCCGGCTGTCCGCTTCCGCCAATGTCGTCAAGGGCCTCCGCCAGTTGCAGGCCGAGGTGATCGCCCAGCAGCCGCAACTGGACGCCGCCACCCGCAGCGTCGCGGCCTCGGCAGCCCTGCAGAACCGGATGTCCGAAATGGCGCAGCGGCTGCCCGCCCAGGCCGCCGGCATCGCCGAAGCGGAAGCGGTCGTCGCGCAGCTCGCCGGCCTGAAGGAACACGCGCTCGAACACCGGGACGGCGTGGAAGCGGCCCGCGAGCAGGTCGACGCCCTGAACACGCTGGTCAACGGCCTGAACCAGGGAGGCGAGCGCCTGATCCAGGCGCGCGTCGCGGCAGGCGAACTCGTCGCCATCAAGAATGTGCTGGCGATCGAGATGGACGGCATCGAGCGGTCGCAGAACGCCGCCGGGCAGCTGCTGGCCCTGAACGAAACGCTGTCCGGCGCCCGGCAGATTTCGATCGACGAAGCGCAGTCCAACCTGCGGTCGATGCTCCAGGTGCAGGAACAGCTCTCCGGCCAGACTCGGCTGATCGCTGAGAGCGTCGAGAACCTGGACCTGCTGGCCGACTTTCAGACGGTTCTCAACGAGCAGCTGACCAATCTGGATGGACTGCGTCGACAGTTGACCGACCTGGTGATGATGGAGGCCGCCATGGCCCGCGCGGCGAAGACGCTGGCGCCGCTGGCCGAAATCGGCAGCATGCGGGGACTGAACGAGCACGAAGTTCGTGAAGCCGCCCGAGCGATCCTGGACCGCCGCACCAGCCGCAGCACGACGACGCGGCTGGCCGACGGCTCCGAGCCGGAGGTGATCTCGATCTCGTCGCCGGACGAGGTCTTCGAACCGGCCGCCCGGCCCGCCCCGGTTCCGCCGACGGAGTGATGCCCGAGTCGGGCGCTGAGTGCACCGCCAGACGCAACGGCCCCGGAGGAAACTCCGGGGCTGCGTCGGTTTGGGGAGTCGGTTTCGAGCCTGCCCGTTTGACGGATCAGTCCGCCGCCCGCCAGGGATCGTAAGTCCCGAACGTCCAGACATGCCCTTCCGGATCGCGGCAGGTGTAGTCCCGTCCGCCATAGTCCTGATTGCGGAGCGGCAGCACGATCTCGGCGCCCGCAGCCAGCGCGCGGTCGTGATGGGCGTCGACGTCGTCAACGACCACGTACAGGCCGCCCGTCGCCAGCCCGCCTGTATCGAGGGGCGAACGGACCAGCCGGCCGTACGCGTCCCCGTCGTGGCCCGATCCGACCATCACCATGCCGGCGCCCAGCGTCAGTTCCGCATGGGCGACGGCCCCTTCGGGGCCCGGCACGACCAGCCGTTTCTCGAAACCGAAGGCCCGGCAGAGCCATTCGACGGCGGCCGCGGAATCGCGGTAACGCAGCGCCGGCATGATGGTCGAACGTTCAGACGACGCCATGTCGGGCCTCCCTGGCGCGGATGCTGATCGGACGGCTCCCGTGCCGGTCCGCAGGCACGACGCATGCGGACTGGCGGGTTGCTGGACGTCAGGCCAGCTCGTTCAGCAGCTTGACCAGCGGCATGAACAGGGCGATGACGATGAAGCCGACGATCAGACCGAGCACGACCACCATCAGGGGTTCGAGCAGATTCACCAGGCTCTCGACGAGCATCGACACTTCTTCGTCGTAGACGTCGGCCACCTTGTACAGCATGTTGTCCAGGGCGCCCGTTTCCTCGCCGACGTCGACCATGTTGACGACCATGTCGTCGACGATGCGCGTCTCCTTGAGCGGGACGGCCATCGACTCGCCCTCGCGAATCGCCGAGTGGATGTGCTCGAACGCCTTGCGAAACACCTCGTTCCCCGCGGTGTCCCGCGCAATGGTCAGCGCCTCGAGAATGGGCACGCCCGAGGAGATCAATGTGCCTAATGTCCGCGAGGTTCTGGCGACCGTCGATTTCGAGATGATCTGTCCCATGATGGGGATCTTCAGCGCTATCCGATCGATGACGTAGGCCCCGGTTCTGTTTTTTCTGATGATCTTCAATAACAGCACCAGGCTGATCGGGATCGCCGGGATCAGGTACCAGTAGTTGACGACCCAGTCCGACGCGAAGATCAGCCACTCGGTGATGGCCGGCAGCTCGACGCCGAAGTCGTTGAAGATGTCTTTGAACTTCGGAATGATCCAGTACATGATGAAGCCGACGATGCCCGTGGCGACGGTGATGACCGCCACCGGGTAGACCATCGCTCCCTGGACCTTCCGCTTCAGGCTCTGGGCCTTTTCCTTGAATTCCGCGAGCCGCTGGAGAATGACTTCCAGGGCGCCGCCGGCCTCGCCGGCCTTGACCATGTTCACGTACAGGTTGTCGAAGGCTTTGGGGGCCTTGGCCATGGCCTCCGACAGAGTGTTTCCGGATTCGACGTCCTCGATGACGCCGATCAGCGCGTTCTTCAGCGGTCCGGGCTTGGACTGCCCCTCGAGAATCCGCAGGCTGCGGAGAATCGGCAGACCGGCGTCCTGCAGCGTGGACAATTGCCGGGTGAAGGTTGTCAGGTGCTTGGCCTTGACGCCGCCGAAGCTGAACCCGCCGCGCTTGCGTTTGGCGCGGGCGACGGGCTTGGCGTCCCCCTTGGTCTTGTCCTTGTCCTTCTTCTTGCGGCCCTTCTCGGAAATCTGCGTGACGAAGTATCCCTGTTCGCGGATCTTCGTCTGCGCTTCCGCCTCCGACGCCGCCTCAATGACGTCCTTGACCTCGAGACCCCGAGGGTCCATGGCTTCGTACTGATAGGTCGGCATCAGCAGGCTCCAGACGTGGAGTTCGACGAACGCGGCAATCGGGGCGGGAATTCAGCCGCCGGTCGCACGGGGCGCGGATGGCCATCCGCGCCCGGGCCGGGCTGCATTCCGACGCTCGCGGGCCGGGTCAGTCGAGATCCTCCATGACGGTTTCGCGAACCACTTCGTCAATCGTCGTCAATCCGTCGAAAATCAGCTTCAGCCCCGCCTCTCGCAGGGTCGTCATCCCCTGTGTGCGGGCCAGGTTCCGCAGATCATCGATCGAACCATCCGAGGTAATCATATCCCGGATGTCATCATTCACTTCCAGCAATTCGTAAATTCCCGTCCGCCCTTTGTACCCCGAGTTGTTGCACCGCGGACAGCCCTTCCCATAGTAGAACTTGTACCGCCGGGCCTGGGCAATGGGCAGCTGCAGTTCCATCAGCAGTTCGTCGCTGGGGTCGAACTGCGTCCGGCACTCCACGCAGATCCGCCGCACCAGCCGCTGCGCCAGAATCCCTTCAACCGTCGCAGTGATCAGAAACGGCGGCACTCCCATGTCCCGCAGACGCGTGATGGCCGTCGGGGCGTCGTTCGTGTGCAGCGTGCTGAACACCAGGTGCCCCGTCAGCGCGCTCTGAATCGCGATCTCCGCCGTCTCGTAGTCGCGGATCTCCCCCACCAGGATCGTGTCCGGATCGTGCCGCAGGATGGCCCGGAGCACATTGGCGAACGTCACGTCGATGTCCGCGTTCACCGGGACCTGCACGATCCCCTCGATGTCGTACTCGATCGGGTCCTCGGTCGTGATGATCTTCGTCTCGGTGTCGTTCAGCTCGTTCAGCGCCGAGTACAACGTCGTCGTCTTGCCGCTGCCCGTCGGACCCGTCACCAGCACGATCCCGTGCGCGATGCGGATCATCTTCCGGAACCGGTCCAGCGTGTTCGGGTCCATGCCGATCTTGTTCAGGTCGAGCTGGACCACCGTCCGGTCCAGCACCCGCATGACGACCGACTCGCCGAACATCGTCGGCAGCACGCTGACCCGCAGGTCGACCGGGTTGCCGCCGACATTCAGCTCGATCCGGCCGTCCTGCGGCAGCCGCCGCTCGGCAATGTCCAGCTCGGACATGACCTTCACGCGGCTGATGATCGCGTTCGCCAGATGCCGCGGCGGGGGAACCATTTCGTACAGCACCCCGTCCGCCCGGACGCGGATCTTGAACTCGTCTTCGAACGGCTCGAAGTGGATGTCGCTGGCCTGGTCCTTGATCGCCAGCAGCAGCACCATGTTCAGCAGTTTGCGGATGGGCTGGGTCTCGGCCAGCTCTTCATCGCCGCCGATGTCGATCGCCTTGTTCCGGGCGACCGTGCCGATCTCCAGCGTTTCCAGCGACTGGATGACGTCCTCGATGCTGTCTTCCTTGGTCGCGTAATGCCGGCCGATGGAGGCTTCGACGGCGGCCAGGGTGGAGACGGCGCCGCGGACGTCGTAACCCAGGAAGTTCCGCAGATCGTCCAGCGCCGCGACGTTCTGCGGATCGGCCATCGCCACCGTCAGGACGTTGTCCTTCAGCGAGATGGGCATGATCTTGTAGATGCTGGCCATCGTCTCCGGGACGAGTTCCAGCACCTTGGGGGGGATGTTGGTCTCGTCGAGATTGACGACCGGCATGCCCCACTGCTCGGCCAGCGCCTCGGTCACCTGGTCCTGGGTGACGAGCCCCATCCGCACGGCCACCTGGCCGATGACCTCGCCTGGCGCCTGCTTCTGCTCCTCGAGGACATCCCACAGCTGGTCCTCGTTGAGGTAGCCGAGATCGACGAGAATCTGACCGAGCCTGCGTTGGGCCATGAAGTGCGTCTCGACATGCTGCGGCGGAACGCCGCGGGGACCAGGGAGCCGCCGGAACCGGCGACCGGCCGCGCCCGGACGGGCAACGGCCGAAACGGCTCGGCATCAAACGCCGCGTCCCGCCGAGCCGAACGGGGACGCGCTGGACGTTCATTTCGCTGACCGCCGGGGGGCGGGCCGCCGCCGTGCGGACCGGGACTTCAGAGTACCATCCGCCGCGACGCCGTGCGACGACGGATCACTCGTCGTCGTCCTCGTCGTCATCGTCCTCCGCCTCGTCGAACACGCCCTTCTTGGCGTTCGTGATGCGGGCCTTGATTTCGCCGGGGTTGTTCGACCGCAGAATCACGTCCCTTTCCTCGCAGAGCCCGTTCCGCCACAGGTTGAACAGGGCGTCGTCGAGCAACTGCATCCCGTATTTCCGGCCGGTCTGGATCGACGAGTTGATCCGGAACGTCTTCGCCTCGCGGATCAGGTTGGCGATGGCCGGCGTCACGACCAGCATCTCGTACGCCGCCACCAGCCCCTTCGGTTTGCGCGGGAGCAGCGCCTGCGAAAGAATTCCGATGATCGACGTCGACAGCTGGGTCCGGATCTGTTCCTGCTGGTTCGTGGGGAACACGTCGATGATCCGGTCCACGGTGCCCTGGGCGCTGGAGGTGTGCAGCGTGCCGAACACGACGTGGCCCGTTTCGGCCGCAGTGATGGCCGCCGCGATCGTCTCCAGGTCCCGCATCTCGCCCACCAGGATCACGTCCGGGTCCATTCGCAGGGCCCGGCGAAGCGCCTCCGGGAAGCTCGGCACGTCGACCCCGATCTCCCGCTGGTTGATCGTCGACTTCTTGTGGTTGTGGTAGTACTCGATCGGATCCTCCATCGTGATGATGTGGTGGTCCGTCGTCTCGTTCAGGTAGTTGATCATGCTGGCCAGCGAGGTCGTCTTGCCCGACCCCGTGGGCCCCGTGACCAGCAGCAGGCCGCGCGGCCGCGTGATCAGCTCGGAGATCACCGGCGGCAGTCCCAGCTGCTCGAACGTCAGGAACTCGTTCGGAATCCGCCGCAGCACCATCCCGATCTGCCCGCGCTGCTTGAACACCGCCACCCGGAACCGGGCCTTATCTCCGAAGGCGAAGCCGAAGTCGGTGCCCCCCGCCTCCTGCAGCTCCTGCTGATTCCGCTCGGGCGTCACGCTCTTCATCAGCGAGACCGTGTCCTCCGGCTCGAGCGATTTCGTCTCCAGGCGGACCATGTGGCCCCCCAGGCGCACGACGGGCGGCTGGCCCGTCGTGATATGCAGGTCGCTCGCCTTCTCGCGGACGACGGTCTCCAGCAGCTTGTCGATCTGAATCAGCGCCATACGGGAGTCTCTGGGTGGTGGCCGGGGTGCGAAATCGCCGGATGCTGGTCTCAGTCGTTCGATCGCAGGGAGTAAGCCTCAGCCAGCGTGGTGACCCCCAGGAGCGCCTTGTCGAGCGCGTCCTCCATCAGCGTCCGCATGCCGAACAGCCGCGCCTGCCGGCGGATGTTCTGCGCCGGCTCGCTGCGGAACGTCATCTCACGGATGGTGCTGTTCATCAGCATCAGTTCGAAGACCGCCTTGCGTCCGCGGTAGCCGGTGTGCGAGCAGTAATTGCACCCCTTGCCCCGCATGAACTTGCCGGTCGTGACCTGATCCGAGGTCAGCTCGAACTCGCCCAGTTCGGTGGCGTCCGGACGATAGGACTCCCCGCACTTTGAACACACCACGCGGACCAGCCGCTGGGCCATCACCGCCATCACGCTGGACGCCACCAGGAACGGCTGCACGCCCATGTCGATCAGCCGGGTGATCGAGCTGGGCGCGTCGTTGGTGTGCAGCGTGCTGAACACCAGGTGTCCGGTCAGCGACGCCTGGATGGCCATTTCGGCCGTTTCGGCGTCGCGGATTTCGCCGACGAGAATCACGTTGGGGGCCTGCCGCAGCATGGCCCGGATGATGCGGGCGAAGTTCAGGCCGATGCTGGCCCGCACCTCGACCTGGTTGATCCCGGGGAGGTAGTACTCAACGGGGTCCTCCGCGGTGATGATCTTGCGGTCGGGGCGGTTCAGTTCGCCCAGCGCGGAGTACAGGGTCGTCGTCTTGCCGCTGCCCGTCGGGCCGGTGACCAGAAAAATGCCGTTCGGCCGGCGGATGATGTTCTGGAACTTGCGGTAGTTGTCCTCGCTGAACCCCAGGTTGCGGATGCCGACCTTGATGTTGTCCCGGTCCAGGATGCGGAGCACCATGGCCTGGCCGTGACTCGTGGGGAGCACGCTGACGCGGAGGTCGAAGTCGCGTCCCCCGACGCGGGTCTTGATGCGGCCGTCCTGCGGGCGGCGCTTCTCCGCGATGTCGATCCGCCCCATGACCTTCAGGCGCGAAATCAACGCCGCCAGCAGACGCTTCGGCGGGCTGTCCCGCTCGATCAGCACGCCGTCGATCCGGTACCGGATCCGCACCCGGTCCTCGAAGGGCTCGATGTGGATGTCGCTGGCCCGCATGTTCACGGCTTCGGTGATGATCAGATTCACCAGCCGCACGATGGGGGCCGTCTCCTCGTCCTCGGCCATGGTCTTGGCCTGGGACAGCTCCGTCTCGGTGAAGTCGATCGCCGTTTCGGTGAACTCCATCAGCATCGAGTCGACCGATTCCGTCTCCGACTGCCCGTAGTGCCGGTTGATCGCCGCCTGGATGCCCTCCTTCGAGGCCATCACCATGTCCACTTCACGATTCAGGATGAACCGCAGCTTCTCGACGACCTCGTAATTCATCGGGTTGACGACGGCGACCGTCAGCCGGTCGTTGTCGAAGTCGATCGGGAACACGCTGTTCTCGCGGGCCACCGACTCCGGCACGTTTTCGATGATCGAATGCGGGACCTCGAGCTCCTCGAGTTCCACGAACGAATAGCCGTAGGCGGCGGCCTGCGCCCGGCCAATCAGCGCCTCGTCGACGTACTCCAGCCGCACCAGCGCGTCCTCGACGGAGAGGCCCAGACTCGAAGCCATGTCCTCGGCCTCGGCCAGCTGATCCGCGCTGATCGTGCCGTCCTCAACGAACTGCTGAAGCCAGTCCTGCATCGAGACGTGTCCTACGGCGGCGAGTGCGTGCAGAGAGGGGATGGCGCGGGAGAAAGACCATCCGCCTGCGCGAAACCGCCGTCGTGGCCGCATCGCGGAATGTCCCTCCAGCCCCCGCAGTCTAAATCACGCTGCCACGGCAAGAAAGGATGGACTTTGACCAAACTTGGCCCTTCGGGGAGGCCCGGGAGGGAGGAACCGATTGGGGCGGATGCGGCCGCTGACCGACGCAGGACGGCCTGCGGACCTTGATTGCGGCGGGCGATCGTCGAGAATCTTGGCCGGGGCCCTGCCGGGCCTCTCCCGCCACCCGGAGACGCTTCCTCTCCCGCTGAGCCCGCCGACCCAGAGGCCCTGCCATGCTCTCGCTGTCCCGCCGACGTTTTCTCGCGACCGCCGCCGCGTCGCTGCCCCTGCTCCGCACGCCATTCGCCCACGCCCGGCAGGTCCCCCGCCCCAAAGTCGCCTTCGTCATTACGGCCTGCTTTCACCGGTCCCACGCCCACGTCCTGCTGGAGAATTTCCTCGAACCGTATCTGTTTTCAGGACAGTTGACGGAGCCGCTCGTCGAAACCGTGGCCCTCTACGGAGCCCAGTTTCCCGCCAACGACACGCTCCGCCAGATCGCAGCGGACTACAAACTGCCGCTGTACGACACCATCGAGGACTGCCTCTGCCTGGGCGGCCAGGAACTCGCCGTCGACGGCGTCGTCAGCATCGGCGAGCACGGGGAGTATCCCGAGAATGAGCTGGGCCAGCAGATGTACCCCCGCAAGGAGTTCTTCGACGCCATCACGGGCGTGTTCCGCAA
Organism: Planctomyces sp.; assembly: GCA_019636235.1. GTDB lineage: Bacteria > Planctomycetota > Planctomycetia > Planctomycetales > Planctomycetaceae > Caulifigura. Next base: position 307,758 of record JAHBXW010000004.1, on the reverse strand, counting down.
ATCGGGACGCAGCGTGCCGGTCTTCAACGACAAGCATCTGTCCTACCGCTTCGACTGGGCGAAGGAGATGGTCGACGTCTCTCGCGAGCTGGAATTCCCGTTTCTCGCGGGGAGCTCGGTGCCGCTCGCACAGCGGATTCCCGAACTGGAACTGCCGGACGGAGCGCGCATCGAAGAGGCCGTCTCGATTCATGGCGGACCGGCGGAGCGCTATGGATTTCACGGGTTGGAGGTGCTGCAGTCGATTGTCGAGTCCCGCGCGGGGGGCGAGACGGGCATTGCCCGGGTGACGGCGCTGTCGGCCGAACAGTTGCGGGGGGAGGCCGGAGCCGGACGCTGGTCCCCCGAGCTGGCGCTGGCGGCGATGCGGGCGGAATACGCCTCGCAGGGGGTCGCGGCGCCGAACGATCCGCTCGCGGACCTCGACCACGGCTTTCTCGTCGAGTACGTCGACGGCCTGCGGGGCGTCGTGTTGAAGGTCGGCAGCAGCGGCATCCGCTGGAACTTCGCCTGCCAGGTGGCCGGGGAGGCCGACCCGCGGGCGTGCGCGTTCTACCCGGGGCCGTGGAACAATCGCAGCCTGTTCCGGGCGCTGGCGCACGCGATCCAGGTGTTGATCGTTGAGAAACGGGCGCCCTACCCGGTGGAACGGACGTTGATGACGACCGGCGCGCTCGATGCCGCGATGCACTCGCTGTTCGAGAAGGGCCGGACGATCGAGACGCCGGAACTGCATTTCGCCTACCAGCCCGCCGCGGACTGGGATCGAGTGCGGGAGAACGGCGAGACCTGGCGGACGATCACGCCCGACACGCCCGAACCGATGGGCATGAAACGGGATCCGGCTCCGGCCGCCTGACCGGCAGGGCAGCGTGTACACATGCAGCGGCGGCCGCAAAGGTCGCGGCGCGGGACCGCCGTTTCCTTCGGCCGGCGGCATGGGCTAGAGTGTGCCTGCCAGGGATGCAGGGAGGCGGAACTGTGAATTGGATGCGTTCGTTGCGATCGATCCGGCTGGGAATCCCGGCCGCGATGCTGGCGCTGACGGCCGTCGCGAGCGTCTTGGCGCTCTGCCAGGCGACCGGGCACCAGAAGACGGTCGCCAGCCTCGAGAACTGCCTGCGTTCCGCTCCGCACCGCGAGGCCATGACGACCGCGGTCTGCGGGCTGCTGAAACTCCTGCAGGACGATTCCGACCGGCCGCTGTCGGTCGAGGAACGATTGAGCCTGGCTCGGGAGCACCGGAGCCGCTTCGCAACGGCCATCACGGACGTCCGCCGGGCCATCGACGATGAACGGCAGCGCTGGCAGGAGCTGCTGGCGCTCGGACGCCGGCGTCAATCGATGGACGCCGGGACGACGTCGGTGTTCAAGACGATCTCCGAAACGCTGGACCAGTTGTCGAATCACGATGCGCTGGCGCCGTCGGACGAGGCGGACCTGCCGCGCCGGGCGCGGACGATCGCCGCTTTTCGCGAGCACGTGTTCAAGACGATGGATCTGGTGGCCAAGCTGGACCCGACGTCGCGGCTGATCGATCAATTGAACGACGCGCGGGAGCGGCTGCGCCGGTCGTACGAGATGGCCGTTCTGGCCGGGCTGCTGGGCCTGCTGACGACGGGCCTGCTGCATTTCCATCTGCGACGGGCGTTATGGGAGCCGCTGTGCGGGCTGAAGCGGAACCTGATGGCCGTGGCGGCCCGGAACTATGAGTCGGAAAGCGGCGCCTGCGGCATCGCCGACCTGGCGCAGATGCAGACGTCGCTGCTGCGGATCCGGGACCGCTGCGCGGCGATTGAGATCGACAAGGATCGCGAAGTCGAGGACCGGACGCTGCAGAAGGTGCGCGGCGAGAGGCTGGCGGGCATCGGCCTGCTGGCGACGGGCGTCGCTCACGAGATCAACAACCCGTTGACGGCGATCGTCGGCGCGGCGGACGGCCTGCACTACCGCCTGAACGATCTCGCCGCCCATCTGCCTCCCGGGGAGGCGGAGATCGTCCGCGAATATCTGCTGATGCTGCAGAGCGAGGCCAAGCGGTGCCGGGAGATCACGTCGAAGCTGCTGGACTTCGCGCGGGGACGGGACGGCGAACGCGCGATGTATGACGTGACGGCGATCGTCCACGAGGTTGTGGGGATGTTCAAGCACGTGGCGAAATACCGCTCGCGAACGATCGAGATCAACCGGCACGACCCCTGTCGGGCCTTCTGCAACGGGCCGGAGATCAAACAGGTCGTGCTGAATCTCGTGGCGAACGCGCTGCAGGCCACGGGGGAGAACGGCCGGCTGGACATCTCGATCACCTGCCGCCCGGACGACGTCGAGATCAAGTTCACGGACACCGGCATCGGCATGACGCCCGATACGCTGGACCACGTGTTCGACCCGTTTTTCAGCACCAAGGAGCCGGGCCAGGGAACGGGCCTGGGGATGTCGATCTCGCACGCGATCGTCGAAAAGCATCACGGGACGCTCGAGGCCTTGAGCGCGGGGCTGGGCAAGGGGAGCACGTTCCGGCTGCGGCTGCCGGCAAGCGAAGAGGCGGCCACGCGGAAAGAAGAGCGCCAGGCGGCGTGAACGCCGTAGCGCGGGACGTGAAGCACTCGCGCCCGCCGTTGTTTTCCGCAGATTTCAGTCCGCCAAGTCAGCCGACAACGAGGCCGAGGGAATCAACCTCTCGGCTCAGGTCGGATGTGCGTCGGCTCGGCGACGGGCCTCACTGTTTCGGTCCGTCCTCAGCGGCCGTCACCGTCAGCGTTCCGGACTTCAGCACGATCGGCGGCCCCGGCTGAAACCGCACCGCCGAGTGCACGATCATCGTCGGATCCAGCGCCAGCTCCCACACGTAGTCGCCCGGTTCGACGCTCGGCGCCGCGAAGAAGGTCCACATCCGCAGCACGTTCTCATCCCACGGGCGTTCGAACTTCGGCGGATGCTGAAACCCGAACAGGGATCGCTGCCACTCCGTGCCCGCATGGTTGTACGACATGGGCTTCGACCCCGGGGGCCGCAACGGATGGCCGGCGATCTTCGCCGCGCTGCGATCGTCCGGACTGGCGCCGGGCGCATGGACATTCAGCAGGACCCGCCATTCCTGCAGCGGGTTGACGTCCCGGTCCGCGAACCGTTCCGGCAGGCCCTCCAGCGGAACGATCCGCACTTCCACGAAGAACCCTTTGCCGGGGGAGATCGTCACGTGCCCGTCGATCGGCTCGCCGGAATTCAAGCTCTGGAACGCCAGCTCCCGGACGAACAGCTCAGCGTCCGCCGGCGTCGGCTTTGTCGACTTCGAGCAGGACGCGGACAGCACAGCCAGTACCGTCAGCAGCAGGGGCCGAGCGCGCATCGTCGATTCCTCCCTGAAACGTCAGAACGGCAGGCTGGACGACTCGTTGCCGCTGCGCGTGCCGGCCGCATTCCAGACCACGGCATCCACGCCCCCGCTGACGAAATGCACGCTGCCGTCGGCCATCAGCACGTTGACTCCCCCCGGATGCAGGCTGGAGGCCGGGACCAGCCGGAGCGACGTGTCGATCTCCAGATCCTCGGGACCGTTGTAGCAGGCGGCCTGGTTCGGCGGCTGCATGTGGTCGTAACCGCCTACGGAATACTTGAAGTCCTCCGTGTTCATCTGCAGCGTCTGCGGACTCGCCGCGATGCGGTGATTCCGGCATTGCTCGGCGGCCAGCGGCTCCTCGTCCGGATTCTTGTAACGTTTCTCAGTCCAGAAGAAGTACCGGAGCGGCTCGCGCATCATCTGCTCATTCGACGGCCAGTCATAGCGGATATTGCCGACGAGCCGCTCCGACATCGCGGCCGTCTGCGACAGGCCGTCGGTGATGTCGGCCGGCCGGACGTCCTGCTTGTGATCGATCTTGAAACCGTTGAAAGGGTCCCGGCTGCGGAACCGGGTTCCGTCATTCAGGAAGTAGTTCGTCTGACCGGTGTCGCTCCGCGCGAGGGTTTCGCTGGGGCAGACCAGGTCCGAGACGTCGAACATGGACCGGTCGCCGCCGCCGTGGACATGCGAATTGGCGATCAGCATTTCGGCCAGCGGGGCCCGGTCGAGGTAGGGCAGAATCCGCCACAGCGGCGGATGCGGCTGGTTGGATGTGGGGAACGCCCCGGCCGCGTCGACGATGTTGGACATCGCCAGCCCCAACTGTTTCAACCGGGACTGACACTGCACGCGGCGGGACGCCGCGCGGGACGTCTGAACGGCGGGGATGCTGAGGGCGGCCAGCAGTCCCAGGATGCCAATGGCGACGAGCACCTCCGTGATCGTCAGCCCCGCCCGCCGAACGCATCTCCTCCGTGACGGCTGCATGCGTCGCCTCCCAGAAATCAGCCCGCGTGGCCACAGCGATGCGATTAATATATCGATCGATGGCGATTCGATAAAGCGTGATATCAGCGCGCCTGCGAGCCTTGTGACACCTGGCCCAGACGTCGGCCGTTCACCGATTCACAAGGCCGGTCGATTGCCCCCCGGCTGGCTCAAGCCGTCCTTGCAATCACACCCGCGCCGCCAGCGTCCAGTGTCGATCGGAGGTCTGAGTCACCGACTCCGGCGGCAGTCCCAGTTCCCCCGCCAGCCCGCGGACCTCCGCCAGCGTCAACGCCGCGTGCAGCGACTCCCGGAACATCCGCCGCTGATGCGCGTCCGCCTCCCCCGCGTACGCCGCGACAAGGTCCTCCACGCGGCCTGAACTGTCCGGACGCAGCAGATCCCGCACGAACCACACCCCGCCGGGGCGCAGCACCCGCCGCATCTCCCGGAACACGGCCGCCGGCTCGGGGATGTGGTGCACGATGCTGTTGGAAATGACTGACGCATAGGCCCCGTCCGGATCGGGCAGCCGTTTCGCATCCCGCTGCAGCAACCGGATGCGGTCCTCCAGCCGCTCCCGGACGACGTTTTCGCGGGCGACGCGGAGCATCTCGGCGGCCAGGTCGATGGCTGTGATCGACAGGGCGGGCGCGGCGCGGGCCAGCCGGATCGGGATTTGCGCCGTGCCGGCGCCGACGTCGAGAACGGACATTCGGGGATCGTCGGCGGCGGGTCCCAGCACGGCGAGAAAGTCGTCCACGAACCGGTGGTTCACCGCGTCATGGTCCATCGCGTCGTACCCCTGCGCCTCTTCCGCGGAGTCCATGACTTCAGGTTCGAGCGTGCGGGGAAGCATCGGCGCGGGCCTTTTTGGGGGGTCCGAATTCGTGCGATCCAAAGCCAACAGCGGCGGCGGCATCGGAGTAAACATGATACTGTGCAGGCCGTCGTTGGCGCCGCAGCGGGGTTGTTCTCGCAAGAGACGAACTTCCGGCGGCCGGTTGATGGCCGTCATTCGGTCCCGCGCCGCGGATACGGGCAGACATGCGTCTCAATCGTCGACACTCGTGCATGGCGTCCCTCGCGGCGGTCGTTCCGCCGGCCCGCCGCGCACGGGGCATGATGCAGATTGAAGTGCTGATCGTGCTGCTGGTGGCCGGGGCGATGCTGGGGCTGATGTTGCCCGCGATGCAGACCGCCCGCCAGGCCGCCCGACGGGTGCAGTGCATGAACAACCTGAAGCAGATCGGGGTGGCGATGCACACCTACCACGGTACGCACGACGTGTTCCCTCCGGGATACGTCATTCGCGACGTTCAGCCGGGCGACCCCGCCAGCGCCGAACACGGGCCCGGGTTCGCGTGGGGCGCGCTGCTGCTGCCGAACCTCGATCAATCGGCGATGGCGGCGACGATCGACTTCAACAGCGACGCGACCGGCATCACCACGCGGATCCCGTCCTTCAACTGCCCCAACGACGATCCCACGCCGTTCGTCGTCCACAGCAGCGTTCATGGCATCGTCTCGGTGAGCGCCTCCAGCTTCGTCGGCGTCTTCGGCTTCGGCAGTCTGACCGACTGCCCCGGCCGGCCGGAATCGCCCGGCGTGCTCTTTCGCAACAGCCGCGTCCGGATCGAGGATGTCGCCGACGGCCTCAGCCAGACGTTCATGCTGGGAGAACGGCGGCAGACGCATTCCGGCGAGCACGCCTCGCTGGCGGGCAGCACCTGGTACGCCGCGGTGGAAGGGGTCGATCGCGACGGAGGCTATCCCGACAGGGAGATTCTGGAAGGCCCGGCGTCGCTGGTGCTGGGCACAAGCGGACAGACCGCCGACCCAGCCTGGCGGGCCGGTCCGAACGGAACGACGGTGATCTCGTCGTTCTCGAGCGCACACGCCGGGGGCGCGCACTTCCTGAAGGGGGACGGCTCGGTGGGCTTCATCGCCAACGAGATCGATGTCGAGGCGTTCCGGCGGATGACGGGAATCGCCGATTCCGCCACTCCGGGCGGCCCGACATTCTGATCCCGCTTGCGCTCACTCGACGGCGCGCGACAGCGGGTAGTCGCTGATCGCCAGGCCCAGTTCGCGGACCTCCTGCAGACGTCGCCAGCCGCGGGTCACAAGCTCCTCGCGCCGCCGCACGTCTTCCGCGTCGAGCGCCCGCTTGTCGAACGGCCCGGAAACGTCGACCGCCGGAAAGGCCGCATCCACGATGAACTGCGCCAGGACAGGGTTGCACAGGATGTGGCGTTCCGGCGCGGTCAGCAGCCGCCGCGCATCGACCTCGCCGATGACGTACCTCAGATACAGGTCGCTCTGCGTGATGTCCTCGACTTCGTCGCCGCAGACCTCGCACAGATAGCCCTGCTCGCAGCGCGCCATTGCCGTTCCCCGGATTCGAACCCTGCCCGCGTTCCAATCCTGCCGATTGTAACGACCGGCCTCCCGCTGGCGGGGCGCGTCCAGCCGGATGTCGCGGCGATGGTCCCCTGGGCGACGTAGCCTTGCGACAGGCCGGCGTCCTCCGGCCCTGCGGGGGCGTCGAGTCTCCGCCGTCCCGTTCCGTCCCACCGACCGTCGCCGTCCGATGGCTCAAACCGCGTTCTGGTTGTGTCTGGCGGCGCTGGCGTACATCTACGCCGGTTATCCCCTGCTCGTCTGGTGGCTGGCCCGCCGCCGGCCTTCGCGACGTCCGCCGCTGCCCTGGGCCGGCGCGGTTTCGATCGTGCTCGTCGCGTACAACGAAGCGCCGCGGCTGGCAGCTCGGCTGCGCAATCTGTTCGCATCGTCCATCAACGGCCAGATTCTGGAAGTTCTCGTCGGCTCCGATGGTTCGACCGACGCCACTGCCACCGTCGTCGCCGGGTTCCCGGATTTTCGCGTCCGCTCCTGGCTGTTCGATGAGCGGCGCGGCAAGCCCGCGGTGCTGAACGATCTTGTCCCGCAGTGCCGCGGCGAAGTCGTGGTGTTTGTCGATGCCCGCCAGGAACTGGCGCCCACGGCCCTGGAACAGCTGGTTGCGAACTTCAGCGATCCCGGCGTGGGCGTCGCATCCGGGGAGCTGGTGCTGCGGAGCCTGCCGGGAGAATCAACGGCCGCGACGGGCGTCGGGTTCTACTGGACCTACGAGAAGTGGATCCGCTCGAACGAGAGCCGCTTCCGCTCCGTGCCGGGAGCGACCGGCGCTTTCTACGCAATGCGTCGCGAGCTGTTCCGGCCGATCCCGCCCCAGACGCTGCTGGACGACGTCGTGATCCCCATGCAGGCGATCGAACAGGGGTTCCGCTGCGTGCTGGAGCGCGGTGCGGAGGCGTTCGATGCGCCGTCGCAGTCATCGGCCAGCGAAGGGGTCCGCAAGCGTCGGACGATCGCCGGCTGCGCCCAGTTGATTCTGCAGCAACCGCGATGGCTGCTGCCGTGGCGGAATCCGATCTGGTGGGAGTTCTGTTCCCACAAGCTGGCCCGGCTGGCGTCCCCCGCGCTGCTGGCGGCGGCGCTGGCGCTGAATGTGTCGCTGATTTCGCAGCCGCTGTATGCCGTGCTGCTGTCGGCGCAGGCGTCCTTCTACGCGGCGGCCGCGACGGGCTGGGCGTACCAGCAGGTGGGCCGACGGTCGACGCTGTTCGGCCCGTGCCTGATGTTCGTGGCCTTGAACGCTGCGACATGCGCCGCGCTGTGGGACGCGTTGCGGGGCCGCTTCCGGGCGACTTGGCAGAAGGCCTGACAGCGTGCAGGCGGTCCGGGCGAATGCCGCGCGGCGCCGCGGAGGCGCTTCAGTCCTCACGAATTCGCAGCCGACGGAACTCGACCGCGTCATTCTCCGCCTGCAGTCCGATCAGCCCCTCGCGGAGTTCGCCGGCGGCCGCGCGGCACACGACCCAGTCGTTGAGGAACGCCACGACGGCTCCGTCGCGGCACTGCACCTCGATCGAATTCCATTCCCCGACGGGCCTGCGGACCGCCTGCCTGACCATCTCGTCGTCCTCGACGTCCAGCGACGCCGCGCCGCCGTTCCCCTTGATCGACGCCATCTCGACCCACTTGCCCTGCACCTCCAGCGACTTCGGCCAGACCTTGTGCGGCTCCTCGATGCACAGCATGAAGCCCGTGTTGCACTGCTCCAGCCGGGCCGCGTCCGGAGCGCCTTCCGGTGGAAGCAGACGGTATTCTCCCCGCCACGTGAAGTTGCCGTACGGGCGGCGCGAGTGGATATAGCCCTTCGGCTTGCCGGTCGTGACCAGCAGCGGACCGCGCATGCTCCAGCCCCGGGAATCCGCGGGGAACGATTCGAAGTCCGCAAGCGTCAGCAACGTGAAACCGGGTTCGACCTCAAAGTCGTCCGGCGCGGCGGAGGTCCCGTCCGCAGCGGACGCCGCATCCGTTGAGCCGGCGGCGGTCTGTGTTGGGTTCGTCGACGGCGAACTGGAAACGGCGGCGCCCTCGGGCGGAGGCGCGGAGGTTGGAGCGCATCCGAGCGGCGGAAGGACGCCCGCGAGCAGCAAGCCGAACAGCCACCGATGCGACATCTGCGAACTCCGCGAGGTCTGTCGCCGCGGCCCTGCGGGCGATCGCGAAAAGTGCGACACGGTCCGAAGCAGCGCGGGCCAAAGGGGCGCGGGCCGGAACGATCAATACGCCGCAGGCGACCGGGGACGGCGAAAGTCTGCCGATGCAGCGGCGACGTTGTCCAGTCACCGGACGAAGCCGCGGACAATGAAACACGCCCGACAGGTTCTCTGTCGGGCGCGCGGATGTCGGAGTTTCATTCGGTCAGCCGCGTTGGCGGCGACCCGTTCAATCAGCGGGAAACGGTGCGAGCCGAGTACCGGCTGCCGCGGACCGGCCGCGATTCCTCATCGCTCTTGGGATTCGCCTTCTCGGCGTCGCGAACCTTCGCCTGGACGTTCGAAACGATCGACTGCGCGGCGAGGAGCTGCGCCTGGGAGAAATAGGGCGTGTCGGGCATGCCGAGCCGGTCCCACTTCTCGCTGGCCAGCTGCTGCCAGTTCATGTCGTCCGTCAGGTGCCAGGCGGCGGCCTGAGCGGCTCCGCGGTCCAGCTTTCCGGTGGCGATCAGCTTCAAAAGTTCATGCAGCTCGGGCTTCTCGGAGAACTCTTCCGGACGGACGAGCTTGTAGGTCATTGAAGGCTTGGGATTCGCCTTGCCGTGTTCGAGGCAGACGGAGGTGAAGGGGACTTTGATGGACTTGTCAGCGGGGATCGAGAAGAACCCGCCGCCGCCTCCCATGCCTCCCATTCCACCCATTCCTCCCATTCCGCCCATGCCTCCACCCATGCCACCCATGCCACCGCCCATGGCCTGACCGCCCATGCCGCCGCCCATGCCTCCCATTCCACCCATGCCTCCGCCGCCCATCCCCATGCCGCCCATGCCGCCGCCCATCATCTGCGGGAAGACCTGCACGCCGACGATGGCGTCCGGGAGCTGGACGGACAGCGGCGCGTCCGACTTGTTCGTGATCACCACGAATCCGCCGAACTGGTCCTTGGCGACCATGCGGGCGTCGAACGTGCCCTCATCGAGGCCGTCGAAGAGTTCCACCTTCGGCAGGCTCGGATCGTACGTGAGCTTGGTGATCGGGCGTCGGGGCTCGCCAGCGACGGCGGCCAACATCGCTCCCGAGCAGGCAGCGACCACACCCAACATGAGAAACGTGCGGCGTGACGCGAGCACCATGGTCGAATCCCTCGCAGATTGGGGGCCGGCAGACTTGAACGCCTGACCGCGGGACGCAGCTTCGAACTGCCCCTTCCCTCGGTGCGCAGGCGGAACCCGATCGGACCGGAGTCTGCCAGTGACTATGCTATCGTTCCACGAAAACGCGATTCAATCACCTCTTTGCCGAAACCGGCGGTTTTGGCTGAATCGAGCCGCCACGCCCCCGTGCATGCCGCAGGACCGTCGCCGCGCGACAGAGCCGCATGGTCGAAATCAACGAATCCAACGCCGCCGCTTACGCCCTTGAACGCGGCTGGTTCCCCCCGCACGCCTCCCTGGACGTCGAATGGCTCGCCGGCGGCGTCTCCAATATCGTGCTGCGCATCTCCCGCCCGGGCCATGGCTTCGACATCGTCCTCAAGCAGGCCCGGGAGCGGCTCCGCGTCCAGGCCGACTGGAGGAGCCGCCTCGATCGCGTCTGGCGCGAAGTTCTCGCGATCCACACGATCGCCCGGATCGCACCCTCCGGAACCGTCCCCGACATCCTCGACGAGGACCGCGACAACTTCGCCTTCGCCATGACGGCCGCGTCCCGCGAGCATGCGGTCTTCAAACAGGAACTTCTGGCAGGGAGCCTCGCGGACGGACTGCTCGCGCGGCTGGGAGCGTTCCTCGGCGGCATCCATGCCTGCACGCGGGACCCCGGCGTTCTCCCCGCCGAACTGCACGACCGGGAAGTCTTCGACGAGCTGCGGCTCGACCCCTATTATCGCTGGACCGCGGCCCGGCGGCCGGCCTGGCGGAGCGCGCTCGAAGATCTCATCGCCGACACGCTCGCCCATCCGGTCTGTCTCACCCTCGCGGACTTCAGCCCCAAGAACATTCTGCTGTTCGACGACTCGTTTCTCGTGATCGACTTCGAAACAGCCCATCTCGGCGATCCCGCGTTTGATCTGGGCTTCTTCCTGACGCATCTCGTACTCAAATCGCTGCATGTTCCGCCGCTGCGGCCGGCGCTGCTCGCGGGCGCGGATGAGTTCTGGTCGACGTATGCGGACGCCGGCGGCGGTCGCGAGGCGATTGCGGACGTCGAGGCCCGCGCGATGCGGCACCTTGCGGCCTGCCTGATCGCGCGGGTCGACGGCAAGAGCCCGGTCGACTATCTCTCGTCGGACGAACAGCAGACTGTGCGCGCCATCGCCGGCCCGCTGCTGCTGGAGCCGGTCGACCGCTGGTCGGCATTCGTGGCGGCCTGGCAATCGGCCTTTCGCGGCGCGGATGGCCGTGGCTGAGACGCCGACATGTCATTGGTTTCGCTGTGCGAGGTCGCCCGATGATTGAGATCGCCGCTGTTCACGCCCGCGAGGTCTTCGACAGTCGCGGCCGGCCGACGGTCGAGGCGGACGTCCGTTGCCGCGGGGGCGCACTGGGACGGGCGATGGTCCCCAGCGGCGCCAGCACCGGACGACATGAGGCGCTCGAACTCCGCGACCGCGGTTCGCCCCGCCTCGGCGGAATGGGCGTTCGCGAGGCTGTCCGCAACGTCGTCGAAACGATCGGCCCGGCGCTGCGGGGCATGGACGTGTCCGACCAGCGGGCCATCGATGCGAAACTGATCGAGTTGGACGGCACTGCGGACAAGTCGCGGCTGGGGGCGAATGCGATTCTGGGAGTCTCGCTCGCTGTGGCGCACGCCTCCGCGGCCGCGATGGGGGAACCCCTCGTCCAGGGGCTGCACCGGTTCTGGCGAACCTTCGCGCCGGCGTCGGGCGGCTCAACGCAGGCCACGGCTGGCCTGGGCGAGCGGATGCGGCTGCCGATGCCGATGGTGAACATGATTTCCGGGGGCCGGCATGCGGGCGGAAACCTGCGGATCCAGGACTTTCTGATCATTCCCGTCGGGGCCGCGACGTATCGCGACGCGTTCGATGCGATCGTTGAGACATACTTCGCAGTGTCGTCCGAATTGACGTCGGCGGGATTCGAAGGGGTGCTGGTCGGCGATGAAGGGGGATATGGTCCGAAGCTCCCCAGCCACGAGCAGGCGCTGGACATTGTGATGCAGGGGATCGCCCGAACCAGTCGCAGGCCGGGGCGGGACGTGGCGATCGCATTGGATGTCGCCTCGACGCAGTTCTTCCGCGACGGCCGCTACCGGCTCGGCGAGGGACAGCACTCCGACCTGTCGGCCGCGGAACTTGTCGACGTGCTAGACGATTGGACCCGGCGGTATCCGATCGTGAGCCTCGAAGACCCGCTGCACGAGGACGACTGGGAGGGCTGGCGGCTGGCCACGGAGCGCTTCGGCGACCGGCTGCAGCTGATCGGCGATGACCTGTTCGTCACGAATCCGCGGCGGCTGCGGATGGGGATGGATCGCGGCGTCGCGAACAGCGTGCTGATCAAGCTCAATCAGATCGGGACGCTGACGGAGACGCTGGAGACGATGCGGCTGGCGCTGGACGCCGGTTATCGACCGGTGGTGTCGGCGCGGAGCGGGGAGACGGAGGACACGACGATCGCCGATCTGGCGGTGGCGACAGGGGCGGGTCAGATCAAGATCGGCTCGGTCGCGCGCAGCGAACGGCTGGCGAAGTACAACCAGTTGTTGCGGCTGGAGGAGTTGTTGGGGGACGAGGCGCCGTTCGCAACCGGGTTGCTCGCGGCGGACTGAGAGATCGGCCGTGTCGCCGACGGCTGGACCGAGCGCAGCGAGGGAAGCCCTGGGGGCGTGCGGTCTCTGGCGTTGGACCACCGCGCCCCATGAAGGTGGGTCTCGGACGCGCCCGTCGGGCTCGTCCGTCGACCGCACTCTGGAGCCGCTGAGGCTCGTCGCTCGACCTTCTCGCGTTGGCGCGGGGAATCGCCGCCCTGCGGCTTTACCCCCCCTCGACGATGGCCCAGAATGCGCGGTCAACCTGCACCATCGCACTTGCATCGGGAAGTGTCACGCCGCGCATGGATCAACACGCCGCGCCCGCCAAACAACGCATCGTCGTCATCGACGACAGCCGGGATGCGCGCCGCACCTGCCAGCTGCTGCTGGCCCGACTGGGGCACGAAGTCCGCACGGCGGAAGACGCGACGACCGGGCTGGAGCTGTGTCGGGAGTTCCAGCCCCATTCGGTGCTGTGCGACATCTCGCTGCCGGGGATGGACGGGTACGAGTTTGCACGCACCGTTCGCCAGGATCCGGAGCTGTCGCGCGTCCGACTGATCGCGCAGACCGGGCATGGCCTGGAGGACGACATCGCGCGGTCGAAAGCCGCTGGATTCGACCTGCATCTCACGAAACCGGTGGACTTCACCGTGCTGATGCGGGTCTTCAGCGCCGGGTCGGCCGGCGCGTCGGGTCAGCCGGGGTGAACGACGGCCGATGCAGCTCGACGGGGAAGGGCGTCCAGGAGGGCGGCCAGCACCTGGTCGTCGGTCGGCAGGTCGCTCGCGCACAGCGCCCGCAGCGGAATGGGGATCTCGTCCATCCGGTAGGCGGTCCCGGCGGCGTGCACGCCATACACGGCCGTCGTGAACCGGACGGCGGCGTCGATCGCCGGCCGGACGTGCGGCGAATCGAGGACGATCGTCGGCAGGCCGCGCAGCGTGTAGAGCGCCGCCGGCGAAAACCCGCTGAGGCTTTCGCTGCCGATGATCAGCGCGGCATCGACCTCTCTCCGTTCCAGCAGTTCGTTGGCTGTGTACTCCCCCGGGTTGTAGCGCGGCCAGCCGCGACGCAGATCGACGCCGAACGCAAAGCCCGTCTGCCAGCACAGCACGCTGTCGGCGCCCGTCACGTCCCCGGGGATCCTGAGCCGCCTCGCGGAAAACCGCGTCTGCGCGTTCAGGTCGGCCACCAGCCGCAGCAGCGCCTCGACAGTGCGATGCCCCAACCGGCTTTGGGCCAGCCCCAGTCCGAAGAACACGACGCCATACCGGCAGTCGACGAGCCGCGACGCCAACCGTCGCACGGCCTTGGAATCGACCCCGCCCCACGTCCCGGCCGGCAACCAATCGCCGCGGAGCGCCAGGCGCAGCGCCCAGATCAGTTCGAAGTCGCGTCCGGCCTCGACCTGCACGAACTCGTCGGCCAGTTCGGCGGTCGCGGTTGACTGGCTGTCGATGACCACGATTCTTCGGTCCGCCCGCCCGTTCGGCAGGAATTCGCTGACGGGCTCGCCGGAGTAGCGCTCGAGATGCCGCGGATGGCTGACGGCGGGATTGGCGCCCCAGAACAACACCAGGTCCGCTCGTTGCCGGACCTCGCCCAGCGAGCAGGTGGCCTCGCCCGCTTCCTGGATGGCCATGATCGATGGCCCGTGACAGACAGACGCCGTGGTGTCGATGACGCCTCCCAGCCGATCGGCCAGCTTCACGGCGGCGCGCTGCCCCGCGGTGCTGCTGCGGGACAGCCCGTAGATCAGCGGGGCGTCCGAGCGGCGTAGGATGTCGGCGGCGGCGGCGACGGCCGCGGGGAAATCGGTCTCGCGGTCTCCGAGGAAGTGCTGGCCGGCGCCGCATTCACGCAGGGCGGCGAACCAGGGCTCCGCCAGCGGACAGGCGCGTTCGACATCCCCCAGCCGCTCTCCCTCGACATGCACGACGAGATCGTCGCACACGCATCCGCAGACGGTGCAAGCGACATCGGTGATGGTCTGCCGATCGGACACGCGCGTCCTTGAAGGTCCATCGCGCCGCAGCGTCGACGCGGGCGAGCCGCGAGTTGTAATCGACAGGCCCGGAGGAATCTCGCGCGCCGCGATCCGTTATCATCCAGCCTCGTCCGAATTCGCCTTTCTCGGTGACCCGCGCATGCATCGACTGATCGTCGGACTGGTTCTGATCGCGTCCGTCCCCCGACTTTCCGCAGACGAGCGTCCGACTCGGCGAGAGATCGAGCCGCGCGTGCGTCATCTGCGGATCGACGGACCGCGCGAATGGTCTTCATTTCCCGAACAGCCCGAGGCGGCCTCGATCGACATCGAGTTCGACGCGGCGCCGAACTCCGGACCGGTCACGCTTCTGGTGCGACAGGAGGATGTGAAGGAACGCTGGACGGCGACGCTGAACGAGCAGCCGCTGGGGGACCTCGTTCGCGACGAGAACCCGCAGATTGTGGCGTTCGACGTCCCGGAGAACGTCCTGCGGGAGTCGAACCGGCTGCGGATCGAACAGCGACCCGGCGGCCCGCCGGATGACGTCCGCATCGGCGAGATCGCGCTGGTCGACGCGCCGCAGGACGTCGCCCTGGAAGCCGGGCGCGTCGACGTCCGAGTTGTGGATGCGGCGACCGGCGCCCCGATTCCCTGCCGGCTGACGATTCTCCGCGACGACGGCGTCCTGCCCACGGTCGCGATCGCACCGGAAAGACGGCTCGCGATCCGGGCCGGAACGATCTACACGCTGGACGGCCAGGCGTCATTCGGGCTTCCGGAGGGGACGTACACGGTGTACGCGGGGCGCGGGTTCGAATACTCGCTGGCCTCCGCCCGGGCGACGATTCCCGGGGACGACGTCAAATCGCTGGCGCTGGAGATCCGGCGCGAGACGCCGATGCCGGGCTACGTCGCCTGCGACCCGCACATCCACACGCTGACGCACTCCGGCCACGGCGATGCGACGGCCGAGGAACGGATCGTGACGATTGCGGGAGAGGGGCTCGAACTGGCCGTCGCGACGGATCACAACGTCGCCATCGATTACGGCCCACTGGCCCTGCTGCTGGGCGCCCGCGGGCATTTCACGCCCGTCATCGGCGATGAAGTCACGACGCGGATCGGGCACTTCAACGCCTTCCCGATGTTCCCGGGACAGCGGCTGCCCGATCACGAACGCGGTTCCTGGGAGGACATTCTCAATGACATCCACACGACGCCCGGCGTGCGGATCGCCATCCTGAACCATGCCCGCGACCTGCATTCCGACGTCCGCCCCTTCGGTCCCGCGCGGTTCAACAGCGTTGTCGGTGAGCAACAGGACGGCTGGGCGATGCGCTTCAACGCGATGGAAATCCTCAACTCCAGCGCGACGCAGTCCGATCCGCTGCAGCTCACCCGGGACTGGATGGCGCTGTTGAACCGCGGGCGGCGCGTCACGCCGGTCGGCAGCAGCGATTCGCACGACGTGCTGCGACACTTCGTCGGCCAGGGGCGGACGTATATTCGGGTCGACGATTCGCGCCCGGGGAGAATCGACGTCGACGCGGCGATGAAGTCGTTCGAGGCGGGACGTGTGCTCGTGAGTTATGGACTGATCGCCGAGTTGGTGCTCGACGGCGCGCATCATGCGGGCGACATCGCCCCCGCGGCCGGGGATACAGTCGACGTCGAGGTCCGCGTGCTGGGCCCGCACTGGACTTCGGCGACGCTGCTGCGCGTGTACGCCAACGGGCTGCTGATTCGCGAGACGCCGATCGACGGCGGCACGCGCGAGGGACTGGCCGAGGGCGTGATCGCAATCGACCGCTGGACGCTCGCACGGCCGGCCCATGACGTCCACCTGGTCGCCGTCGCCACCGGCCCGGGGATTGACGAGTCGTGGTGGCGAACGGCGAAGCCGTATCAGCCGGTGTCGCCGGACTGGGAACCGATGGTGCTGGGAGTCAGCGGCGCGGTGTGGCTGGATGTCGACGGCGATGGCTCTGGAACTCCCGCGCACACGTATGCCGGGCGGTTGGTGGAGGATTGCGGGGAGGACCTGGGGCGGCTGGCGGAGGCGCTGGCGGGGTACGATGCCGCGGTGGCCGCGCAGGCGGCGCTGCAGTGGGAGCGGCGGATCGGGCCGCTGCAGTCGCCCGCGGCGCGGGCGGTGTGGCAGGCGGGGGCGGAGTCCGTCCGGGAGGGATTCGAGGCGTATCTTGCCGCTCAGCGGGAGACGGAGATCGCCCGCCAGCAGGGTTCGCCGGATCGCTGAAGCGGTCGGCGCCGATCGTGTGACCGCAAAACGCTGTTGACGGCCGACTTCCGAACGGCGTATGTCGCCGTCCGCACGACGGTTCTCCGCCCGCTGAATTCGGAGTTGGCACGGATGTCACGCAACGCCTGTCCCCGTTTCGGTCGCCTGTTGCTGCAGTTGGGTCTGGCCTGCGGGACGCTGCCGGCCGTCGAATGTGCGGCCGCGCCCCCGGCTTCAGCGACCGTCGCCATTCCCGACCAGCGCCCGCAGTTCGGCATTTCGCGGACGTCCTGGTTGACGGCGGACGACCTGCACGAACGGCTGCAGAAGCTGAATGACAGGCAGATGGATCAGTACCGGGCCGCGGGCAACCTGGGCGTGGAGCGGGACCGGCTGGAGGCCAATGGGGACATCGCCGGCGCCATCCAGGCCGCGGAAGGCTGCTTCTCGGGATATCGCAAACTGTGGGGCGCGGACGACGTGTTCACCGCGTTCGCCGCGGGCCGCTGCGGCGAACTGCTGCATCGCAACGGACAGCTCGTGGAGGCCCGGCGGCTGTATGAGCCGGCGCTGAAGGTCTTTGAGCGGCATCGGGGCGGCGACCATCCGACGACTCTGACGCTGCGAATCGATCTGGCGAATCTGCATCACGACTCAGGCAACTTCCGGGACGCGTTCGGACTGCACGAGCAGGTGGTGGAGACGGTGCGCCGCACGTCCGGTCCGAAGAGCCTGGACCTGGCGATCGCGCTGTCTGGCCTGGCCGCCGTGTATCGCGATGCCGGCGAACCGCAACGGGCTCTCAAGGCGATGGAACAGGCGGCCTCCACCGCGCGTGAGGAACTTCCGGACGGCAGCCCGCAGGTCGCCACCATGGACGACGTGCTCGGAACGCTGTACCTGGCGATGGGCCGGCCGGCCGAGGCGGTCGAGGCGTTCCGCCGCGCAGCCCGGGGATTCGACTCCGACTCCGCGGCGTACGCGCTGCAGCGATCGATGATCCGCCGGAACATCGCATCGGCAATGCGACGGCAGGGGCGGCTGGACGACGCCGCCGGGGAACTGGCAGCCGCCCGGGACATTCTGCGGCGCGGGTTCGATCCGGAGCATCCGGCGCACGCCGCGCAACTGCTGGAGCAGGCGGCCATCGACCATGCGCGGGGCCGTTCGCGCGAGGCGGAGGGCGCTCTGCGCGATGCCGCGGGCATCATCGAACGCTCGCTCGGCGAAACTCACCCGCAGTACGCGATCGTCCTCAGAAGCCAGGGCATTCTCGCCGCCGAGCGGGGACGGCTGAGCGAGGCCGAAGTCCAACTTCAACAGTCGCTGGAGCTGCTGCGGCAGGTCTTCAACGATCAGCATCCGCTGGTCGCCGAACTGCTGCAGGACCTGGCGCGGGTCGAAAAGGCGCGCGACAACACGGCGCTCGCCAGGCAGTTGACCGAAGTCGCCGCAGCCGCCGCGCTGCAGGCGCTGGGACAGGAACACCCGGAGTACGCTCAGCACCTGATCCGGGCGGCCCGTCTGTACCGGGATTCCAAGGAATACGGCCTCGCTGAAGCGGCGTTGCGGCAGGCGGGACAGATCACCGCGGATCGGCTGGGCAAGGACCATCCGGAGTACGCGCAGGCGTTGACGGAACTGGGGCGCGTATACGCCGCGACGCAGCGTGCGGACCGCGGACAGGCGCTGGTGCGGGAGGCGGGCCGAATTCTGGCGGATCGGCTGGGGCCCGAGCATCCGGAAGTGGCGCGGGCGGCCATCCATCTGGGAGAGCTGATGGCGGCCGACGATCCGCGCGCGGCCGAGCAGGTGTTGCTGCGGGCGACGGCCGACCTCGGCGAACGCCTCAGCCCCAGGGACCGGGACCGGCTCGAAGGCCTGCTGGGGCTGGGCGAACTTTACCAGTCCCGCAACGACCCCGAGCGAGCGCGGGAAGTGCTGCGGCAGTCGCTGGACGCGATGCACAACGAGATCGCCGCCGAAAGCCCGATCTATCGCCGGACGCTGCAGTCGCTGGCGGACGTCGAGCGGTCGCTGGGGCAGGTCGAAGAAGCGGCGCGGCTGACGCAGCACTGGCGGGAGGCGACGGACCGCGTGACGGGCGCGATCGCGGGTCGGGCTGACGATCCCCTCGCGGCGGCCTTCGCCCGGATCGCCGCGGAGATTCACGAAAACCTCGAACGCCGCTGACGTCACGGCGGCGCGGCCGCGTCCCAGCGCCATTCGCCAAACGGAGGCGAAATCGGCCCGCCGGAGTACGCGAACGGGAAGATGATCCCCACGCCGCGAAAGAACAGCACGGACGATGCGGCGATCCACAGGAACGTCAGGACCCGCGCGGCCGACGTCCGCCAGCCGCCCCCGCGCAGGAACCGCTCCAGCGCCGGCGACAACAACACCGCGGGAATCTGCAGCACGAAGAACGCCAACTGGCAGCCGTCGATCCGCGACATCGCCAGATCGAACATCACTTCGTGAAGCAGCCCGCTGACCGCGAAGACGAGCACCACTCCCCACGCCGGATGCCGCAGGCCGCCGGCCGGTCGGAACACGTTGCGGCTCAGCCAGGCCTGCACCCGCCGATTGTGGCGCAGCCAGAACTCCGCGGGCGTCCGCGACAGCTCGATGCGGTTCAACGGCGGCTGCGAATCGTAGCCCGCCAGGCGCTCCCACCCGGTCAGCATCTCGGAGCAGACGCGCAGACAGACGCCCGCAAACGCGACCTTCACAACGTGATCCAGCACGAAGCTGGATCGCAGCAGGGGGCTGTCATGCAGCCAGACCACCGCTTGCCAGCACGCGGCGAACGCGACCGTTCCGGAGACTGCGAGCAGCAGCGCCGGGCCTTTCGGCGGCCTCGATCGCAGCGTGAGGGCACGTTCCTCGCCCGTCGCCAGCAGCACGGGAACCGGACAGAGAAACCTCAGGTACCGCAGCCAACCTTGACGTCCGTTCGCATATTCTCCGGCGCGTCGCGAAGCGTCGATCATCTTCAGAATCACATCCATGCCAAACACCGCCGCGAGCGCCCGCAGCGGGGGACTCGACGCGGGAACCAGCAGCAATGACGCCGCAACCGGCGCCGAGCAGGCGCAGGCGAGCCACGGCGCGGCCCGGGGCCAGCGGAGCGCCATCCCGAACGCAAGTGCGAGGCCATAGGCCGTCAACAATGGCGGCGTCAGCCAACGTGCCGATTCCTCAATGGCGACCCACATGGCACGATCCGCTCACACATCGCACAGCGCCACGGCCTGTTCGAGTCCGGCCAGGGGATCACGAGTCGGCAGGAACTCCTGCGCCACATAGCCGTCGTACCCGACCTCCAGCAGCGCATGCATGACGGCCGGATAGTTGATCTCCTGCCGGTCGTCGAGTTCTCCGCGCCCCGGGTTCCCCGCGGTGTGGACGTGCCCGATGTATTCGTGATGCTCGCGAATCCGCCGGATGACGTCGCCGTCCATGATCTGGACATGGTAGATGTCGAACAGCAGCTTGCAGCGCGGCGAACCCACCCGCCGCAGAATGTCCACGCAGTAGTCCGTGTGATCTCCCTGATAGCCCGGATGCCCCTTCATGGGGTGCGTGTCGTCCCGGGAGTTGAGCATTTCCAGGCACAGCGTGACGCCCTGCTGTTCCGCGTATCCGGCGACCTGCTTCAGCCCGGCGACGCAGTTGTCCGCTCCGTCCTCTTTGGAAATGCCGTTCGCCATGCCGGTGAACGTGATCACTCGCTCCACCCCGAACTCCACGCAGCGGTCGATGCTGGCGCGGATCTTCGCGATGCACTCGTCCCACTGACCGGGATTGTTGAAGCCCGTGGTGAAGCCGTGGCTGCCGGCGATGGCCGACGTCAGCCCGAATTCCTTCATCGTCGGCCAGTGCTTCGGATCTCCGAGTTCAATGCTGCGGACGCCCAGGCGGGCGGCGACGCGGCACAGCTCGCGGATGTCGGGCCAGTGCGGTTCATAGCACCAGTGGACCAGCGACTGGCGGATGCGGCCGTTGCGGGGAATGGGGTCCTCCGCGGCCGCGGTCCGCGACAGGACGGCGGCGCCCCCTGCGGCGGCTGACTGCATCCAAAGTCTCCGCGACATGCCCTGACCGGACGCCGACATGGGAACTCTCCCCGTTAAGGCCCGCGACCGCAGCGGATTCGCGCTGCGCCCGGCGATGGACGCGGCGACCGTCCGCTCACTTCCCTCCCACGAACCGCGCCGCCGCCGTTCCCGGATCGACGATCGACAGCCGCAGCGGCCGGGCCTCGGACAACTGGTTGATCGCCAGCGTGATCCGATGCGTCCCTGCGGTCAGCGTCACCGGGAGGCTGGCCCCCGGCTCGAGCGGTTCGCCGTTCAGCCACATCCGCGTGTCGTCCGGACATTCCAGCGACAGCATCGCCGCCCCGTCGGCCGCGGCCTCCAGTTCGCAGCGCACGAAGCTCAAGCCTCGATCGCCGCGCGACTGCCCCAGCATCCGCATGTCCGGCAACGGCGCGACGGGCAGCTCCCCGTTGACCCGGCTGTAGGCCCGCGTCCACTGGAACGCGCCGTTGTCCCGAGTCGCCTCCTGCAGGCCCAGCCGATGGAACTGATGCGCCGCCTCGGACGTCGCCCCCAGCACCTCCCAGCGCCGCGCGATCTGCGACTGGCCGATGCTGAACTCCGGCGCCCGCCCCAGCGACGACAGAAACGCGACCAGGTCGACCAGCTCCTGCTGCGTGAGCTTTTCGACCAGCCCGGCCGGCATGATCGACGCCCCGGGGCTCTGCTCCTCGATCTGGTCCAGCGGCACCGACAGTTCCCGATCCTCCGCGTCCCGCACGATCAGGCTCTGGCCGGTCTCCCGGACCTTGATGCCCGTGATGATCTCGCCGTCCGTCGTCGCGACGATGACCGTGTGATAGTTCTCTTTGACTTTCGCGTTCGGCTCGACCAGCGATTCCAGGATGTAATCCGGCTGGGCCGACGCTCCGAGGCTGACCAGGTTCGGCCCGACGATGCCGCCGGAGTCGCCGATCGCGTGGCACTTGAAGCAGGTCAGCTCCTCGCGGCGAAACACATCCTCGCCCCGCGCGGCGTCGCCATGCTCGCTGACGTCCGCCAGCAGTTGCCGAACCTGGTCTTCAGTCAGCTTCTGCGGTTGATCGTCGAGCTGGGCTGCCGCGCGGATGGCTGCCGTCAATTCGTCCTGCGCCTGTCCCGACGAGGCGACGACGCGCAGCGCCGCCTTGGCGCGGTCGGCGCTGATCGATTGACCGGACAGCGCCGCGGCCAGTTGCTGCGGCCCGTCTTTCCGCTGCAGGAAGGCCTGGGTGACGCGGGTCAGCGCGGCGGCGCCGGCGGACCCGGCCGCGAGTTCGTCGTCCGCGCCCAATCGCCGCAGGAAGGCGGCCGTCGCCTGATCCGGACGCTGCGCCAATAGCGCGATCGTCGCGGACGCCCAGCCGGTCGGCGTTTCCGCCAACTGCTCCAGCGCTGCGAAGGCTTCCTCGTCGTTGTAGGCCTCCAGCCCGGCGATGGCGCCGCTGGAAATCGTCTCATCCTCGTATTTCGCCAGCTCCAGGACGACCGGCAGCAACGTCGTCACTCCGTAGCGTCCCGCGAGTTCCGCAGCCCGTCCGCGAATCGCGGGCGATTCCGCCGCGATCAGAAACCCGAGCGCGTTCGCCGGAGTCTCCGGCACGGCCTGCCGGCGACGATGCGCCGCCAGCAACGCCCGCTCAACATCCGCCGCATACTCCGGATTCGCCGAGGGCTCGGCCGCCGATTCCAGCAGCGTGCGCAGATCGGCGGGCGAACCAAACTCCCCAATGACGTCCAAGACGCCCCGGAGATCCGACGCCTCCACCTGCCCCGCCGTCAACAGCGCGATCAGACTCGGCACGGCCGCCTGCGATCCGGCCGCCTTGCAGGCAAACGCCAGCCGCCGGGCGTTGCCGCCAAAGTCGATCCGGCCCTCGCTGAGCGCCGGCTGCCAGATGGGCTGCAGCTCCCGCGACGTCAGCCACAGGGCATAATCCAGAAACTCGTCCATGTCCTGCTCGAGCACGCGCGTCGCCGCCTCAATGGCCCGCGGATGCTCCACCCGACCCAGCACGCGCACGGCCTCCAGCCGCACGCGGGGATGCGGATCCGCGATCGCGATCTCCAGCAGCTCCGCGGGATTCGCCCGCCCGGCGGCACTCGCGGAAGCCGCGCCGGTGAAGGCTGCCGGGTCCTGAATGTCCGTCTCCGCGCGGTCCAGCCAGTCGCCCAGAACACGCACCGCGCCGGCACGCGCCCGGTGGTCGTCGCAGCGGACGATCGACTCCAGCAGCTCCCAGTTCGGCACGTCGAACGCCTGGTGCATCCACAGCGCCTCCAGCCGCCACAGCGGGTACAAAGGATCCGCGCTGTCCAGGCTTCCCGCCCAGCGGCCGAGTTCCGCCAGCACCTGCTCCGCCCCGCGCTCCTTCAGCACGCGCTTTGCGCTCTGCCGCGCGAAGCGGTCCCGGGACGTCAGCATCCCCAGCAGTTCGCCCGTCGAGCGCTCGGCCAGCCGGGTTTCCGGTTTCCGCGAAGGATCGGCCTGGCCACCCTTCCACGACACCCGCCAGATGCGGCCATGCACGTGATCGCGACGCGGATCGCGGAAGTCGACCTCGCCATGCTGGATGATCGGGTTGTACCAGTCGGCGATGTACAGCGCGCCGTCGGGCCCCTGCTTGACGTCGACCGGCCGGAAGGCGACGTGATTCGACTTGATGACTTCCTGCTGCTCCTGCGACAGGAACCCCGAACCGACTTCGCGGAGGACAAACCGGCAAACGCGGTGCCCGCGGAAATCGTTGGTGATCAGGCTGCCCTGCCAGTCCTCGGGCAGGCCGGGTCCGCCGACGACTTCCAGGCTGCAATGCTTGGGGCTGCCCGGGTTGAGTCCGCTGAGGATCCGGTCCGCTCCCTGCGCGGTGAAGTAGGACGCGCCCGGCACGATGTAGTTGATGCCCTCGCCCCCCGCGCCGTCGGTGGCGAACGTCGCCCCGTAATCGTCCCAGGCCATGCCCCAGGAGTTCACCAGGCCCCGGTCGAAAACTTCCAGCTTCAGGTTCTCGGGACGGAACTGCCACGTGCCGCCGGCATTCAGCCGCTTCACCCCCCAGGGAGTCTCCAGGTGGCTGTGGATGTAGATCGACTGCTTGAAATACAGGAGCTGTTCCGGCCCCCAGCGCAGAGTGTGGATGGTGTGGTGCGTGTCCTCGGTGCCGAACCCGGACAGGACGAACCGCTTCTCATCGGCGCGGCCGTCGCCGTCCACGTCCCGGTAAAAGAACAGGTCCGTGCTGGCGCCGACGTAGGCCCCGCCATCGCCCGGGACGACGGCGCTGGGAATCAGCAACTGATCGGCGAAGACGGTTGTCGAGTCGGCGACGCCGTCGCCGTCCGTGTCCTCGAGGACCAGAATCTTGTCGTTCGCCGCCTGTCCCGGTTCGACCTGGGGATAGATCGACGACGAGGCGATCCACAGCCGGCCGTCGGCGTCGAAGTTGATCTGAATCGGCTTGGCGATCTGCGGATCGCCGGCGAACAGGTTGACCTCGAAGCCTTCGGGGACGACGAACGTCTGCCGTTCGAGTTCGGGGTCCGGCGAAGGAATGTCCTTGAGTTCACGCTGGGCGAAGGCCGGCGCCGCGAGCGCCAGAAGCAGACCGGCCGGAAGACAGAACCACCGCATGCGACGTCCCTCACGGGCTGGAATCGGGCCGGACCGACCGGCGACCGGTTGAAGATAGGACACCGGCACGCATCAAACGAGCGTCATGGAACCAAATTGTCCCGGCGGGGCAAGTCGGGTAATTTTCCAGCGTCCGGCATCCGACAAGGGAGGTGAAGGAATGCCACGCATGGGATTCGCGCTGGGCAATACGTTCGACGCGGCGCCCCCCGCGGTTTCGCTGGGGGTCGACCCCGGCCTGAACCGCACGGGTTACGCCATCATTGTGCGTTCCGCCCGCGGACCGCGGCTTCGGGAAGGGGGCCTGATCCGCTCCACCCGCGGCCGAACCCTCGCGGAACGCGTCCTCGAAATCGGACAGGGCCTGCGCGAGGTCGTCGAAGAGTTCCAGCCCGATGCCATGGCCATCGAGCAGCTCTTCTCGCACGCCCAGCACGTGAAGACGGCCATCCTGATGGCGCACGCCCGGGGGGCCATCCTGCTCGCCGCGGCTCAGGCCAGCGTGCCGATCGTGCATTACTCGCCGACGCAGGTGAAGCGGCTGTTGACGGGCAGCGGGCGGGCCTCGAAGGAGCAGGTGCAGGGGGCCGTGACGCGGGAGCTGGGGCTGACGACGGTTCCCGAGCCGAACGACGTGTCGGACGCCTGCGCGATCGCGCTCTGCCATTTCCACTCGCGGCGCCTGGCGGCCGTCGCTTCCTGACGGGGAATCCTGCGCGCCACGGCACTGCTGGGTGCCACGATGCCACGGCTCTGCCGAGCCGTGTTTCAGGCCCGGGCGGCGCCCGGGCACAACGGGAGAGGCCGGCATCGGAGGCGTTGAGGACATGCGGAAACCTGCTCTGTATGCCGCCGAACCGGGCGCGTCGGAAAACTGTCCAACAGCGGCTCGGACATCCGCGTACTGGCGGTGATGATTCTGCATCGATTGCGGGCGGCGTTGTCCAGCCGCGCCTGGCCAGCTCGGGCCGCGAGACCCCGGGGGCGTCGGTTCGCCCGCACTCGGCGCATGCGCGGCATTGGTCGCTGGGTCATGACGATCAGGAGCGAACGATGAATTCTCACCGATCCCCGGCGGAACAGAGCGCCGGAGACGTGGACTACGCCGTCATTGGAAGGACCTATCGCAACTTCCGCGTTCCGGACCCCCGGATCGCCGCGCAGGTCCACGCCGCGCTCGGCGACGCGAGGATCGTCCTCAATATCGGCGCGGGCGCCGGTTCGTACGAGCCGACCGACCGCGAAGTCATCGCCGTTGAGCCGTCCGCCGAAATGCGGGCACGACGCCCGCCGGAACTCTCCGCCGCGATTGACGCCTGCGCGGAAGACCTCCCCTTCCCCGATCGGTTCTTCGACGCCGCGATGGGCACGCTGACAGTGCACCAGTGGCGGGACCTGCCGCGCGGGCTGTCGGAAGTGCGTCGCGTGACGCGCGGCCCAGTCGTGTTCCTGACCTGCGATCCCTTGCTGCTGAGCCAATACTGGCTGAACGAATACGCGCCCGAGATCATTGCGACGGAGGCCTCGCGGTTTCCCCCGATCGCGGCGCTGGCTGCGGGGCTGGGAGGCTCGACGTCAGCGACGCCCGTGCCGATTCCGCTCGATTGCACGGATGGCTTCAACGACGCCTATTACGGGCGTCCGGAGCTGCTGCTCGACCCCGACGCGCGGCTGGCCTGCTCCTCGTGGAGTTTTCTGGCGCCGGCTGCTGTGGCTCGCTTCGAGGAACATCTTGGCCGCGACCTGAAGACTGGGGCCTGGGACGCCAGGTACGGCGGCCTGCGCCGCCAGGAGTTCTATTTGGGAGCGCTCGTGCTGGTCGTCTCGACGGCGTGAGTGGGGGTGGGATGGGCCGCGTGGCCCGGGCGAGCCGCGAGGATATCGCGTGCTGCGGCTCAGTGAGCGCCTCGCCGAGCAGCGTGTGAGCCATGTCAATGAGGAACGCGCGCCAGCCCATCGATTCAAGGCCCCGGTCCGTCGTTCAACGCTGCTGGCGCGCTGAGGTCCCGCTGGCGCGTTTCCATCGCGTGCGGTCCGTGGCGTCCGCGGCTCTCAGTCGGATCGAATCGGGCGGCGGGTCCTGCGGCGAATCGGGCGTCAGGACGGAGAGCGCGCTCTCGAAGATCGTGACGCCAGGGCCGAACTCCGGCATCGTTTCCTGGGCGGCGTGAGGATCGGCCGTCGGAAAGACCTTGATGACGAATGAATACTCGCCCGCGGCGGCCGGCAGGCGCACTCGACCCCAGTAGGCCTCCCGCTGCGCGTCCCCCTCCGGCGCCGGATCGGGCGATCGCCAGATGACCTTCGGCTCCGCGAGATTCGGTTGTTGTCGAAGCTCTTCGCCAATTCGACTACCGACTTGCCAGAATTCGCTGAACGCAATCACATCGGGCAGGACCTGCCCGCCACTCTTGTCGATGATCTCCCCGCGGACGCGCCACCGCGAGGGCTCGTAGATCATGCGATCGTCAAAGTCGGCGGACAGGGGAGTTCCCGCGACGTAGGATGCCACCACGTCAAACGCCCCATTCGCGGGGCCAGCCAGCGGGGCCTCCAGAGGCTTCCCATCGCGACCCGCTACGACGATCTCGGTCGCCACGATCGATCGCGGCGGCGCCGCTTTCGAGCAGCCTCCGCTCCCCGCAGCGAACGCCAGGCCCGCGAACAGGATGCGCATCGCCGCCGGCGCGACGGTCAACTTCATTCCATGTTCCCTTCGACCGGCTCGCCGCCGTTGATCGTTCCCAGCGCCCGCCACACCGCGACGTCGATCTGATCGGCGATGAAGGCCACATGACCATCGGCAAACAGCACATTCACTCCGCCATGATGTTCGCTGCTGGCCGGCACAAGCGGATCGTCGGGCTGAGCATCCGGAAACGCGCCCACCCAGCAGCCGGGCCGATTGGGCGTGATCCGGTGGTCATACCCCCTGCCCGAGGAGTCGATCAGCCACAGACGCAACGGCAGTTGCGATGTACGGCGCTCCACACAACGTTGCAAGGCAATCGGATCGTTCGCGCGCGTTTCGTCCGGGACCGGTTCGGTCCACCACAGATGCCTTTCAGGGCCGGCCCACACATCGGCGGCAGACGATGAGTACCGGATGACGAGCCGTTCGGAGAAGGCCGCCGTGGTGGAAAGACCGTCGGAAATCTCGGTCGCCACCCGCTCTCTCAACAATGGCGCATAGCCGTTTCGGACATGGTCGGCGAACCGGGTCATTGTGCCAGCATTCAGGACATAGTTTTTCGAGACGCCGCCGCCCGTTGCCCAGGAATCCGCCGGACATTGAAAGCCGGGGGCGAAACCGGGCAGGTTTCCACTGGAGTCGAGGGGAAACCCCATGGCCTCATGGAGTTCTCGATATGCTTCTCCTGTTGCGGGGAACCGGCCGATGGCCGAATGCAACGCATGCGATGCAACGCCAATTTCCTTGAGGCGCGCCGAACACGCCAGTCGCCGCGACGTGCCCCGCGCGCTCTGCACGGCCGGAATGAGAATCGCCGCCAGCCCAGCCATGACGGCCAGCGCCACCATGAGCTCGATAATGGTGACGCCGGCGCGTGGAACGCGGATCAATTGGGCTGCGTCCAAAACTCGGTTTGACGCCATTCCCATCCCCCGGCCCCGTTATTGGCGTTCGGATTCCATTCTTCGATATCGACGCGATATTTTCGGCCGGCAGTCAGCCCTGTCCATGTTTTTACATGGACGTGCTTGTACTGCATGGTGCCCGGATCATAGGTTGGCACACCGGCAGTCATTGAACGCCGTTGCTCGCCGGTCACGGGAGAATACACACCCGGGGGCGGAGTGGTGTTTTCAACGTACAACGATGCGACAAATGTCCAAGCTTGATTCTGATCGCCGTACGTCGTGGTTGCTGACGAGTGTTCGCCTGCACTTGAAGATGCACAAGCGAGAGCCGTGCACAGATTAATGAGCAGCATCCCAGAAACTCGGCACACGGCAAGTTCTCCTGAACGCGATGCCAAGCGAAGTTTGACGGTCACTTGCTGCCTTGTCAATCTATGTCATTCTTTTCTTTCGCTCGAACGACCGGCGGCTGGGATGGAAGCTGGTTGCCGCTTCGCGGCATGGAATTTTCCGCCTTCCGGGCGAATGCCGGGCAGCAACGAGAGTCGTCGGGAAGGGAGGGCCGCGTGCGGATTCTGGTCAGCGCACTTCTGATGGCGCCGTTCATCGTGGCCCTATCCATTCCTCTGCTCACTGAGCAAGTCGGCACTGGGCGGCGGACGCTCTCAGCGACAATCACCATCGTCGACCCCAGCGGCAATCCCGTCGAGGGCCTGCTCGTGCGATCCCAGGGACACTCCGAAGCCGAAACCGACCTGGGGCTGACGGACGGCCTCGGTCAGGTCTCGACGACGCTCACGCTGGTCGTTACGACGCGCAGCTCCGTCTGGAATCGCAACCCGGTTCCGATTCCCAATCTCGGGGCCATTCTGCTGGAAGTGATTGATCCCGGGACCGAGGAAGTCGTGGCGAGCGCCTGGCTCTCGATGCTTGATCCGACGATTCGCTGGCCGGATGAGATGGACATCACCCTGCCGCTGGCAACGGAGGCGGGACCATGAAGCGCTGCGGACGACGTGGCGATTCCCCGAGTCGTTTTCAAGAATCGGCAGGACGGCCGTCATGACCGAGGGAGCCGCCGATCCTGTTGCGCGTTCGGATGCCGGCCCGGCTTCCGGCCGACGACGGCTGCGCCTGCTGGATGTGCTCATCGTGCTGACAGTCGCCGCGATCATCCTCGCCCTGGCGCTTCCGGACGCACAACGGGCTTCCAGCGGGTCCGTGCGGGTTCCGGTTCGGGTCCGCGTGTTCGAAGCGGAGTCGATCGAGCCGATTGCCGGCGCGCGCATTCGCGTGGTGCGGGCGTTTCCACCGGGCGACGACTCATTCGCCCCCGAGAATCGGGAGAGACTGGCCGCCGCCGTGCGATCCGTGCTGGATGGAGAGGGGGAACGGACGGACGCGGACGGCCAGGTCGTCGTGGACTGTGAAGTCCCAGCGGGGGCCTCTCACAAACGGCCGGCGCCGCATGCGCACGTGCGCGGAACCTGGGTCATCGCGGCCGCGGACGGCTACGGCGGCGTCACGATCCCGCTTCGCATGGATAGCGTCTCGACTGAGTGCATCCGCGAGGCGGGCGAACTGTTCGTCAGCATCGGACTGGCAAGAACGCCCGCGCGCTGACGCCGCGGAGCACCACGCTCATCGCTGCGCCTCTGGGCGTGCCGCACCATCGAGCGGGAAAACGCGCCTCACAATCCCTCGTTCAGCGGCTCGAGGTCCGCGGGCAGGAACCGCCCGTCCTTCCGGATCAGCTCCCCATCGAACCACACCTCCCCGCCCCCGTATTCCGGCGTCTGGATCAACACCAGGTCCCAATGCACCCGGCTGCGGTTCCCATTGTCGGCCGTGTCGTACGCGTTGCCCGGAGTGAGATGCAGCGATCCGCCGATCTTCTCATCGAACAGCGTGTCCAGCATCGGCCGGCGAATCCGGTTGTTGCAGCCCAACGACCACTCGCCCAGGTAGCGGGCCCCCTCATCGGAATCGAGGATCTGGTTCAGCCGGGCCGTGTCGTTCCGGCACTCGGCCTTCACGATCTTCCCCCGTTCGAACTCGAACCGCACGCCCTCGAACACGGCTCCCTGATATAGCGACGGTGCGTTGTATTGGATGACGCCTTGGGCGCTGTCCCGGATCGGGCAGGTGAACACCTCGCCATCGGGAATGTTGCGCCCCCCGTTGCAAGCCACCACGTTGATGCCCCGGATCGAGAACGTCAGCTCCGTCCCTGGCCCGACAATCCGCACCTGGTCGGCGGCCAGCATCCGTTCGACCAGCGGCCGCTGCCGGCGTTCCATCTCGGCGTAGTCGGCGGTGCAGACGTCGAAATAGAAGTCTTCGAAGGCCGCGGTGCTCATCTGGGCGCTCTGCGCCATGGACGGCGTGGGATAACGCAGGACGACCCAGCGCGTCGCGGGGATGCGGACATCGAGATGCACGGGCTTCCACCACTTTTCCTGGGCGAGATCCATTTGCGTCTGGGGGACGTCGGCGAATTCCCGGGCGTTCGCCGTGCCCCGGATTCCGATGTACGCGTCCATCTGCCGCATCCGGTGCTGTTCGAGTTCGCCGATCAGCCCGATCGAGTCCGCGACGCCGCTGCGGTACAGGGCCCGCAGGACGGCGTTCGACTTCAGCGAGACGACGGGCCGGGCGCCGCGCTCGGCGGCCCGCTCCACCAGCCGGACGACCAGGTCCGGCTCGGGGAGGTCGAAGGCTTCGATGAGGACGGACTCGCCCGCCTGCAGCTTGCAGCTGTGGTCGATGAGAACGGCGGCGAGGCGGTCGATGCGGGGATCCTGCATGGGTCGGGCTCGATGGGGGAGTGGATTGGGCGGCCGCTATTGCAGCAATCGGGGCCGGGGCTGCCAACCGAGAGCATTCGCGGCGGGAACTTCGCGGGGAGCGGAGCGCGTGCATGGCGATCAACGGGTGAAATGGTATGGTTCGTCGCCCGGTCCCCGGTTCACGCGCCCTGAGTCGAAGGGAGCCCCTCGCCGATTCCCACGGAGGTTTCCCGTGCATGACCATCTCGAGATCCTGCTGACACTGACAGCCGGCCTCACCGGTGCGCTCGTGCTGGGCTACATCACGCAGATGCTGCGGCTGTCGCCGATCGTGGGCTACCTGCTGGCCGGGATGGTGATCGGCCCCAGGTCTCCGGGATTCGTGGCGGACCAGGATGCGGCGAACCAGTTCGCGGAGGTCGGCGTCATCCTGCTGATGTTCGGCGTCGGGCTGCACTTCCACCTGCGGGACCTGCTGGCCGTGCGCCGGATCGCGGTGCCGGGGGCGGTGGGACAGATCGCGGTTGCGACGCTGCTGGGCGCGCTGGCCATGGTCGCCAGCGGACGGACCTGGGGCGCGGGGCTGGTCGTCGGCGTGTCGATTTCGGTGGCCAGCACGGTCGTGCTGATCCGGGTGCTGTCGGACAACGATGTGCTGCACACGAATCAGGGGCACATCGCCGTCGGCTGGCTGATCGTGGAGGACCTGTTCACGGTGTTCGTGCTGGTGCTGCTGCCGGCGCTGGCCACATTGAAGCCGGGAGAAGGCGAAGGGATGGTGGGTCTGGCGGGGACCCTGGCGCTGGCCGTGTTTCGAGTGGGTCTGCTGGTGCTGCTGGTGCTGGGTGCGGGGCGGAAGGCCATTCCGTGGGTGCTGTCGAAGGTGGCCCGGACGCGGAACCGGGAGCTGTTCACGCTGACAGTCTTGGCGCTGGCGCTGGCGATCGCGGTCGGCTCGTCGTTCGCCTTCGGCGTGTCGATGGCGCTGGGGGCGTTTCTGGCCGGCATGGTGGTCGGGCAATCGGAGGTCAGCCACCAGGCGGCGGCGGACGCGCTGCCGATGCGGGACGCGTTCGCGGTGCTGTTCTTTGTGTCGGTGGGCATGCTGTTCGATCCCACGGCCGTGTGGCAAAGCCCGGTGCTGTTTCTGGGACTGCTGTCAGTCGTGCTGGTCGCCAAGCCGCTGGCGGCGTTCGTGATTGTGTGGGCGCTGGGGTATTCGTTCTCCGCGGCGCTGACGGTGTCGGTGGCGCTGGCGCAGATCGGAGAGTTCTCGTTCATCGTGGCCCAACTCGCGAAGGCGCACCGGATTGTGGGGGCCACGGAGGAGAGCCTGCTGGTGGCCTGCGCGATTGTCTCGATCACGCTGAATCCGCTGCTGTTTCGCGGGATCATTCCCGTCCAGAACTGGCTGCGTCAGCAGCGGCCGAAGTGGTGGAAGGCGCTGAACCGCCGCTCGGAGGCGCGGCTGCGCGTCGAGGAGACGGCGGCGCCGCTGCCCGACCCGGAAGAGGACGAGCAGCGGGCCATCATCCTGGGCTACGGGCCCGTGGGGCGGACGGCCGCGGCCATTCTGCGGGATTTCGGCATCCGGCCCGTGGTCATTGATCTGAATGTCGATACGGTCCGGACGCTGCGGGCCGGCGGCGAACTCGCGATCTACGGGGACGCCAGCCAGCGACAGATTCTGCACGATGCCGGCATCGAAAGCGCGCGGTATCTGTTGATCACGTTCCCCGATCTCAGCGGCCAGACGACGGTCGTCATCAACGCGCGGGAGATGAATCCGGAACTGCGAATCTTCATCCGCGCGCGGTACCTGGCGGCGCGGGCCTGGCTGGATGAAATCGGCGTGACGGAAGCGACGTTCGAGGAGGCGGAGGCCGCGATCGGCCTGGCGTCGCTGTTGCTCAAGGAGGTGGGAGCCAGCGAGGACCGGATCGCCGCGGAGTTGCGCCGGTTGCGGGAGAAGATGGCGCTGCGTCCGGGGGGACGCGATTCCGAGTCGTCCGCGCCCGGCGGGTGATGTGCGATTCAGCGCCGACGGCGGCAGTTCGTGGATCTGTGGCCGGCGGCCGGACCGAGCGCAGGAAAGGAAGCCTCGGGCCTTCGCAGCGTCGAAACACAGGCCTGACACCAACAGGTGTCCGGCCAATGACCATTGAACCGGCCGTTACAGGCAGGCCGACAGAACGCTCAGGAAGCGCTCGACATCGCTGTGCCTATTGTAGCCATGCAATGCGACGCGAAGTCGGCCCGCGTGCGACATCACGTGAATGTTCTCCGCCTGCAGCGCCCGGTGAATCCGATCGGCGTCCGGATGCCGGAACGCCAGAATGCCGGCGACCGCCGAGAGATCGCGCGGCGTCAGCAGATCGACTTTCAACTGCACCAGCCCCGCCAGGCAGGCCTCGACGAGCGGCCGCGCCGCCCGATCGATCGCGTCGATCCCCACGCCGTCGAGGTAATCGAGCGCCGCCCGGATCGCGTACACCGCCGGAAAGTTGGGCATGCCGACCGCGAACCCCGCCGCACCCGGTTTGCTGACCGCCGCCTCGAATCGCCTCGGTCCGAACGCGTTCTCCAGGTGGAACCAGCCGCCGGCTGGAACCGTCCAGTCCCGCTCCCGGCTTCGCGGCACGCCGACCAGCCCGCCGCCGTGGCTCGCCAGAATCCACTTGTGCGTGCTGCTGACAATCAGGTCCGCGCCGGCCAGGTCGAGGGGAATCCGCCCCAGCGCCTGTGTGACGTCCACCGCCAGCAGCGCTTCCGAATGCCGTCGAACCAGCTCCGCCACCGCCGGAAGCGGCAGCCGAAACCCGTTGTAGAAGCTCACCAGCGACACCGTAACCAACCGCGTCCGGGGAGTCAGCAGCGACCGCAGGTCCGCGAGGTCCAGCACGCCGTCGCGCGACCGCCAGACCCGCGCCTCGGCCGGACAGCTCGGCTGCAGCCAGGGCGTGGCGCCGGCCGGAAAGTCGAGATCGTTGATGACGACTTCGTCGCCGGGCTGAAGTTGCAGAGCGAGGGCCGCGAGGTTGTAGGCTTCGGACGAGCAGGAGCAGATGGCGATTTCATCGGCGGCGAGGCCATACAGCGTGGAGACGCGTTCGCGGGCGGCCTGGAGCTCGGCGAAGTGCCGGTCGCGGCCATCCATGCCGAGCTGCTTGTCGGAGAAGTACTGGTTCAGGGCGTCGCGGACGACGAGCGGGGGGATGCCCTCCGCGGCCGTGTTGAGGTAGGTCATCGTTTCCAGGGAGGGAAACGCGGATCGTCGAGAGGCGTCGTCGAGCATGGGGAGTTCCGGATTCGGACGCGGGGGCAGGTCCGTCAGTAGGCGTCGAAGACCTTTTCCGCCGCCATCCGACTTTCGCGCTTCCGGTAGGCAACTAACGTATTCCAACGCCGATTCCGCTCCCGAAACCCAGCGAGTCGGCCGCTGGCGGCCAGCGAGATTCTCCGGCCTAGCGCATGGAGCCGTGATCGTGAACCCATGTACGGGGGAGGCGACAACAGCTCATAGGGTTTGTGCTGTTCCATGAAGCGAATGGCGTGATACACGGCCGGCCACGAGGAATCGTGAACGCAAAGGACGCCCCCATCCCGCAGGAGCAGGTCGGCGTAGAAGATGTCCAGCAGCGTGTAATCGAACGAATGATAGCCGTCGACAAGGATGAAATCGAAGGCCGCCTTGTCGGCGACCAGTTGCGGCAATGCCAAATAGTCCGGCAACTCAATCAATTTGTGATCCGCGAATCCGGCTCGTTTAAGATTCTGAATCCCGACAGACGCATAGCCCGGTTTCTCCTGCGCGGTTTGAAACGGATCGATGGACGTCAGGTGGCCTCCGCCCCCGTCCGCCAGCGCGCGGGAAATCACGATGGAGCTGGTCGCGTGTCCCATTCCGATTTCCAGCACGTTCCGGATGGCGTTCCGCCTGACGAGTTCATACAGGCGAGGCAACTCGTTGATGCTCATGCCGGATCGCGTGAAAGCGCCCGACTTTTCGCCGATCCGTTCGTTCTGGAACGTCTCTCTCAACAATGTCCGGACGATGCTGTCGGCGTCGGATTGTGGCATTGATTGGTGCTGTGGCATTCGCGGGGCGCCTCCAGGAAATGCACTGGCAGAGCCAGGGGCACACAGAGTCAGGGGTCAATCGGAAGCGGGCGGCTGATGATTCCTGGCGACGCCTGCCGCCAGTTCTCTGGCCAGCCCGGCGACGCAATGCATGATGCGGCGATAAACCTTTTCGAAGAATTCCTGCCCTTTTCCATGAGGATCCGGGATCTCCAGATCCCGGTCCGTGTCTCCGAATGTGCTAAGCGGAACCGCCTTTCGCAACTGGTCGGGGCACATTTCGCGCAGGCCCTGAACTTGTGCGGCGTCCATGATGACGATCAGATCGTGGGTCTGCAGCAAGACCTGGCTGACGACTTGCGAGCGATGCCCGGTCAGGTCCAGCCCCAACTGTCGGGCGACGGATTCTGAAACCGGCCCCGTCGACCGGTCGCGTTCCGGGTAAAAGCCCGCGGACGCAACCGTGACCGGCGAGGCACTGCCCAGGGCGGCCTTCAGCGACTGTTCCGCAACCGGGCTGCGATTGATGTTGCCGTAACACAGAAACAGGATCGAGCGTGCGTTTCTCGCCTGCGCGCGCAGTGGCGAGTCCGGCGAAGATGCGGCGCGGGCCAGCCTGAGAAATCTTCGGCGACCGAGCTTCATCGACGCCCGGCGCGTCAGCTGGCGGGCGGCGTCCGTCAGGAACCACTTCCAGCCTGCGACCGCCGGCATCGGATCCCGGATCGACTCGATGTCGTAACCCTCGCGAAGAGTCACAATGTTCCAGAACTCGCTCGCCACTTCGCCAAGTCCGAGCTTCCGCAAGTCGGGCCGGCCCCTAGGCGCGAGCGCGTTCTCCCGGAACCATTCCACGTCGCGAATGGTATGCCGCACGTAATATGGCGTGCGATAGGCGAACGTCGTCTGCACCTTGCCCAGCACAGCCATATCGTACTGCAGCCTCGGAAAATCCACGCCCGACTGGATCGCCAGCGCCAGCGACCCCCAGAAGCGGCCATTCACTTCCATCAGCACGGCGGCGCCCGTCGCCGGATCGACCTTGTATTCGAACATCGCCGGTCCGGACCAGCCAATCGCCGCGCAGAACTTGCGCGCGAATTCCAGCAGCGTCGCGTCCAGAGGCACGCTTTTTCGATACGACCCCGCACCGCCGCGCGGCGGCTCATGCACGCGCTGATGCTGAAACGCCGCGACGACTTCCCCCGCGTTTCCCAGCACGCTGAGACCCACTCCATATCCCGGACAGTAACCCTGAACGAGCACGGGACCTCGTTGCAACATCCGATCGAGCTGCTCCAGCGCGCTCTCCCGGGCGTGAACAATCCGGACTTCGTTTCGCTCCACGGCGCCCGCGCGAGTGCTCGCCTGAGGCTTCAGCACCACGGGGAAATCGGACGGAAGCTGAAACCCCCGCAGCGCCTCCGGTCCGCTGAGCAACGTCGTCGATGGAATCGGAATCCCCAGCTCGCTCGCCTTCGAAAGCGTTTGATCCTTGTTGCTGGTGAATTCGAATCCGACATCGTCAGGCGCCACGAAATGCGCATGCCGATTCAACTCGTCCCGGTGCGGCATCAGCGGCGTCAATGACTTATCCGACGTCGGAACGATCAGATCGAAGCCCTGCTGTTGGGCGAGACCAAGGACTCCGCGGACAAAACGCTCTCCGTCGGCCAGGGGATGGCCCAGGTCATGGATCTGCGAGACGTATCGCGACCGCCGGGCAATGGGCTTGGATTCAAACGCCGCCAGATGCACCGTGAGCCCGTACCGGCCGAGCGACCGGACAATGGCCAGCGCCGCCAGATCGTTGTCTCCAAGGACGAGCACGCGGCCTGACGGATTCTGTCGCATTTTGTTGCCGCGATTCCAACGGTGCTGAAGTCAATTGAAACGCAGATGCCGGGAAAGGCCGCTGATGACGGCCTGAAACTCGGCGTCGCTCGCATCCGCGGTGATGCAGAACCGGCCAATCTCGAATTCCGGCAACAGCCGAGTATGCAGCTTTCGCGTCAGCGAAAAACCGACGCGATACCCCGCGTCGCGGACCGCAGCGGCCACTTGCGGAGAAAAATCATCGACGCCGCCGTTGGGATAAGTGAACCACGGACAGGCGCGACCGGTTTCCGATTCGATCGCCTGCTTGCTTTCCGCCAGCTCCCTCTTTAGATCCTCGGCCGACAGTCTTGTCAGGATGGGATGGCTGACGGTGTGCGCGCCGATGCAGAAGCCGCAATCGGCCAGTCGGCGGACGCCGTCCCAATCCATGAAGGCGACCAGCTCGCGATCGATTGAGTCCTCGACAAGGGGCTGCGTCTCTCGCAACCGCGACAGGTAGCTCCGACGCTGCTGGTCGGGCAGCCGCTTGCATCGGTTCCGCAGCCGCTCGGCCAGCGGAATCCGCTCGCGAGCGTCGGCGGGCAGCGGCAGCTCGCCTCCTTCCGGCAGCGGAAACTCCGGCGCTGTCCACTGAAACACGAGCGAGTCGAACTCCAT
Source organism: Planctomyces sp. (assembly GCA_019636235.1). Taxonomy (GTDB): domain Bacteria; phylum Planctomycetota; class Planctomycetia; order Planctomycetales; family Planctomycetaceae; genus Caulifigura. The sequence continues at coordinate 270,176 of JAHBXW010000004.1, read as the reverse complement.
CGGCCACAGGGGCCGGTCATGGCCAATGTATCCTGTGGCGACGTTGAACAGCGCCGGAATCCCCAGCTTCTCAAGCTCGGGCGCCGCGTGATCGAGATTGTTCTGATAGCCGTCATCGAACGTCACCAGCACGGGATGACTCGGCAACGGGCGAACTCCGTCCAGCCACTCAATCAAATCCGTCGCCGACACTGGATGGAACAGCCGCGCCAGCAGCTCCATCTGCCTGCGGAATCGCGTGACGGAGATCGCGTTCCGATGCATGTAGCTGTCGATGCTGGCCATGTAGCCCGAGGCGTTGTGCTCCTCCGCCACCACGCCATGATAGCCCAACACAAGCAACTTCTGACGATTGGCGCCGCGCGCGAGGGCATTGGCCCCCGACAGGCGCGCGGCCTGAAACACCGCCTCCTTCAGATTGGTCTTCAAGCTCATCATTCAGGCCCGCCCAAAGTCCGTCGATCTCCGAGTCCGGGCCAATGCGGCCCCGAATCCGTGCAGGGCAACCGGCCGACGACGGCGTCAGCGCACGGCTCCCCGACGCCGTTCCTAGAGATAGCCGCGACACCGACGCAGAGCAATGGCCTTTGCGCCCACATGCCGCCGCGCCACGCGAAACCAGTCCCCGCAGGGTAAAGTGTCACGAACATCCCCCCCGGTCCGTAGGGACGCCTGCATGACTCGACTGATGTCTTTTTTCGTCCTGTCCGCCGGGCTGCTGGCCAGCACGGCCAGTGCCGCGGAGCCGCGGCTCGACGTCTGGATCGGCTACACCGAAGGGCGGAACGACCTGCCCCAGGGACAATACGCCAACTGGGTCACCAACCGCGCCTGCCTGGTCCGGGCGGATGGCACGCAGCGGCGCGTCGTCGCCACGGAACTCGTCCGCGACGACGGCTCCTGGACGCAGTTCGCCGGCTGGTCCCCCGACGGCGCCCGGGCCATCGTCCTGAGCGCCTGGGAAAGCCCCGAAAACGCCGCCTGGGAACGCGAACATCGCACGTTCCGAATGACCGAAGGCTGGCTGATGGACGCCTGCCTGCTCGAGCTGGAGTCCGGTCGGCTGACGAACGTCACGGCCGTTGACCGCGTCAGCATCTACAACACGGTCAGCTTCACCCCCGACGGCGCCCGGCTGCTGATGACATCACTGATCGACGGCGTTTCGCGCCCGTTCCTGATGGACCTCGACGGCCGCAACAAGCGGGACATCTCCGGCGGCGGAACCGGGTTCGCCTACGGCGTCAGCCCCTCCCCGGACAGCCAGCACGTGGCCTATCACGAGAATTATCAGCTCGTCATCTCCCCTGCCGACGGCGGCGACCGGCGAACGATCGAGACCGGCCATCCGTTCAACTTCGCGCCGCAGTGGTCCCCGGACGGCAAGTGGCTGCTGTTCGTGTCGGGCGAGCACTACGACTGCCACCCGCACGTCGTCCGGCCGGACGGCACAGGCCTCCGCAAGCTGGCCGACCGGGGGGGCTATCGGGGCGTCGTGGAACGCCTCAAGCACCCCGACTTTCACAGTGAAAGCAGCGACCTGCCGGTGTGGTCGCGGGACGGAAGATCGGTGTATGACACGGCCCGGGTGGGAGAGAGCATCGAACTCATGCGCGTGTGGCTGGATGGGCGCGTGGACCGGTTGACGGAGTCCGCGCCGGGCGTGCGGCACTACCATCCCAGTCCGTCGCCCGACGGCCGGTGGATTCTGTTTGGTACGGACCGCAGCGGGGTCATGCAGTTGTATCTGGCGGGCGCGGACGGATCGGACGCGCGGCCGGTGACGGACGTCGCGGAGGGCAGTTGTGCGATGCACGGGCACTGGCAGCCGCAGCCGGGCGAGTGAGCGGACGAGGATGCTGGGGGGACATCCGTGCGCATGGCGCATGGCAACGATCGGCTGACTGCGAACGGCGTCCGCCACCACCCGATCGTCGTTTGCGATCGCCGGCGACGTCCTGGTTAGGGTCGATTCGGAAGCGCGGCCCTGACAAAGTGCATCTCAACGCGATTGACGCCTTCGCCATCAAATCGAATGAGGCCGCCTTCCGGGGTGAAACCGGCGGCCGCCGTGAGCGGCGTAAGAGCCGTACATTGTCAGCCTTTCTTTGACCGAGCCACGAGAACGACGGCACAATCGTGATATCGCGCCGCTGAAGTCGCAGCTCTGAAGCAGACGCGCCGCACCGATCACCGCCGAGCGTCCAACCGGCCCTCGAAGCCGACCGCCAGGCGCTCGGCCGATTGCGGTCGGGCGAAGTCCTTGCCGTCGTCGTCCGGATGCGGCGCGTGGGCCGCAAGCGCCGGCGGACGCCGCGGGGCCGGGACGAGGCTGGGCCAGGTCTCCGGCGGGTCCCCGTCCGGACCTTTGTGCTGAATGAAGACCCCGCCGCTTTCGGGAGGCCGCGACGCCAGCAGCCAGCGATCCAAAGCCAGCAGCGTCAGGCAGATGCTCGTCGCCATCAGCGACAGCGCCATCGCGCCGGAATCGACCGTCGCCAGCACGCCGCCATACGCCATGATGATTCCCAGATGCAGCAGCCCCAGCCGGGCCGCATTCGTCTCATTGGACCCCGGCGCCGAAGGGCTCGATCGCCACGAGACCCACAGCCGCACGCCCGTCAGCCGGCTGCTGATCGCCGCGGCGAGGAACAGCGCCGCGCCGGCCGTCGAGGCGGCCAGCGCCGCCAGCAGCGTCCACTTCGCAGGGATCGGCAACCCTCCCAGAGCGTGTGCCGGATCGGGGGAGATCGCCAGCACGATGCCGAACAGGTACAGCAGCGTCGCCAGAATCGGCAAGTCCCGGGCATACCGGCCGGAGCGCTGGGCGAAACGCCGCAGGCGGTCGCGCGCCGGAGCGCGCCGCGCCCAGATCGCGATTTCCTGCGCCAACGCGGACCATCGCCGCCAGGGCTGGACGAACATGGCTGAACTCCCCGCCAGGGACGTCACCGGACTTCCCACGTCTCACCGCCGTCCAGGAGGGCGTCGACGTCTCCCGGCCCCAGTTTCGCCTGAACCTGTTCGATCTGCGAGGTCACGGCCCCGTCGAATGTCGGCCGCGCGACAGCCCGCAGCACGCCCAGCGGTTCGGGCGAATCGGGCCATCGCATCTGCGCCAGCCGGAACGCCTGGCTGGGGTCGTCCGCCGTTTCGTCATGGAACAGCAGGTCGTCCCGGGCGATTCCGTTGACGGTCACGATTTCGGGCATGCCCTTGCCATTCAGCCGGACCCCCTTGTTGCGTTCCTTCCCGAAGATCAGCGGCTTGCCGTGCTCGAGGTAGATGCAGTTGTCCTGCTTGGCGTTCTTGTCGGTCGCGAATTCGAACGCGCCGGAGTTGAACACGTTGCAGTCCTGGTAGATTTCGACGAAGGCCATGCCCTCGTGGGCCGCGGCGCGTTCGAGAACCATCGTCAGGTGCTGAATGTCGATGTCCACGCTCCGCGCGGCGAAGGTGGCGCCGGCGCCGATCGCGACGGCCAGCGGCGACAGCGGCTGATCGACGGAGCCGTAGGGCGTGCTTTTCGTCTTCTGCCCCAGCGGCGAGGTGGGAGAATACTGCCCCTTCGTGAGGCCGTAGATCTGATTGTTGAACAGCAGCACTTTCAGGTTCACATTGCGGCGGATGGCGTGCAGGATGTGATTGCCGCCGATGGACAGCGCGTCTCCGTCCCCGGTGACGACCCAGACCTGCAGGTCGGGGCGGGCCAGTTTGAGGCCCGTGGCGATGGCCGGCGCGCGGCCATGAATGCCGTGCACGCCGAACGTGTTCAGGTAATACGGGAACCGGCTCGAGCAGCCGATGCCGGAGACGAACACCAGTTTTTCGCGGGGCACGCCGAGGTTCGGGAGAATCTTCTTCACCTGCGCGAGGATCGAGTAATCGCCGCAGCGCGGGCACCAGCGGATCTCCTGGTCGCTGGCGAAATCCTTCGGGGACAGGACAGGCAGTTCAACGCTCAAGGACATGGATCGTCTCGTTCTGAAATCGATTGGCTGGGGGATGGGTGGGGGCGCCCGGCGGTCGACCGCGCGGGGCATGGGGGGCGTCGATCGCGGGGTCAGGCTTCGAGGGCGTCGCGGATCGCGGACACCAGTTCCGCCACCAGGAATGGTTTGCCCTGCACCTTGTTGAACCCGATCGCATCGACAAGGAAGGTGGCCCTGAGCAGCATCCGCAACTGGCCCGTGTTCAACTCGGGAACCAGCACCCTGCGGTAGCTGCGAAGCACCTCGCCGAGATTCGCGGGGAACGGGTTCAGGTAGCGCAGATGGGCGTGCGCGACCGACTGCCCCTGCCGACGGGCGGCCGTCGTCGCCGTCCGCACCGCGCCGAATGTGCCGCCCCAGCTGACGACCAGCAGGTCGCCGGAGGCGGGGCCGTCGACGGGTTGCGGCGGGATGGCCGCGGCGACGTTGGCCACCTTCTGCGCGCGGATGCGCGTCATGTGCTGATGGTTCTCGGCGTCGTAGCAGATGTTGCCGGTGACGTCGGCCTTTTCGATGCCGCCGATGCGGTGTTCGAGGCCGGCCGTGCCGGGGATCGCCCAGGGCCGGACGAGGTGTTCGTCGCGAAGGTAAGGCTGGAACGGGTCGCCGTTCGTGGGGGGTTCGGCGGGATGATGAACGGGGATCGGATGCAGGTCGGCGAGTTTGGGGATCGCCCAGGGTTCGGCGCCGTTGGCGATGTACCCGTCCGTCAACAGGAACACGGGCGTCATAAAGCCGACGGCGATCCGCAGCGCCTCAAGCATCATCGTGAAGCAGTCGCCAGGGGACTGGGCGGCCAGGATCGGCAGCGGGCAATCGCCGTTGCGGCCGAAGCTGGCCAGCAGCAGGTCGGACTGCTCGGTCTTGGTCGGCAGGCCGGTGCTGGGCCCGCCGCGCTGGACGTCGATGATGACCAGCGGGAGCTCGGTCATCACGGCCAGTCCGATGCCCTCCCCTTTGAGGGCGATGCCGGGGCCGCTGCTGCCGGTGACGGCGATGGCGCCGCCGAAGGCCGCGCCGATGGCGGACGTGACGGCGGCGATTTCATCCTCAGCCTGGAACGTCTTGACGCCGAAATTCTTGAGTTCCGAAAGCTGATGCAGGATGTCGCTGGCCGGCGTGATGGGATAGCCGGCGTAGAAGACGTCCTTGCCGGTGAGCCGCGGCGCCGTCGCCATCGCCAGGGCGAGGGCTTCGTTGCCGGTGATCTTGCGATAGCGGCCGGGGGCCAGTTTCGCGGGGGGCACGCGGTAATGCACCGCGAACGCTTCGGTGGAATCGCCGTAGTTGATGCCGGCCTGCAGCGCGCGGAGGTTGGCTTCGGCGAACTGCGGCTTCTTGGCGAACTTGTCCCGGATCCAGTGCCGGGTCGGCTCGGGGTCGCGATCGTACAGCCAGTACACGAGGCCCAGCGCGAAGAAGTTCTTGCAGCGGTCCGCTTCCCGCTGCGACAGCCCCAGCCCCTCGACGGCGTCGCGCGTGAGCCGCGTCATGGGGACGTTGTGGACCCGGTAGTTGGACGTGATCCGGGAGTCGGCCAGCGGGTTGGTGGAGTATTGGGCCTTGGCGAGGCTGCTCTTGTCGAAAGCGTCCTCATTGACGATCAGCGTGCCGCCGGAATGGAGGTCGCCGAGGTTGGTCTTGAGGGCGGCCGGGTTCATCGCGACGAGCGTGTCGACCTCGTCCCCCGGCGTGTAGATCTCGTGGCTGGAGAAGCACAACTGGTACCCGCTGACGCCCGCGAGCGAGCCGGCCGGCGCCCGGATTTCGGCCGGAAAATCGGGCAGCGTGCTGACGTCGTTGCCGAACACCGCGGAGACGTTGGTGAACTGCGTGCCGGCCAGCTGCATGCCGTCGCCGCTGTCTCCGCAAAAACGAATCACGACCGATTCAATGGACTCCAGCGGCCTCGGTTGAGCCGCGAGCGCAGCAGCAGTCATAGACTTGGTCCTCCCGCAGGATGAGCGCAATCCAATTGCGAATGAGGATGAGCGGCCGCTTCAAGCGGCCGCGTACGATGCCGGGCAATGCGCGCGGCGCCGCCAGCGGCAACGTCACAGGAATTCGCCGCACGACACGGCGGCCGCAGGCAGGGAACAACAGGCTCGCCAGAAAACGAACAGCCGCGGCCTCAGCACAACCCGTCCCCCGTCCGGAGGACGTCGCGACTTGCGGCAGGCAATCGTCGCCCCTCAACATCGTGCTGGGCCGAGCCATCGAAGTCTGAGCATGGACGGCCCTTTCGGGCGAAGGTCATGTCTCCAAAAACATTCTCACGAGGATGGATGCGTTTGAAAAGGGGCACGCCGACGGATCGCGAGCGATTGACGTCGATTTCGCACGCCGCCACCCCGAGGATGAGGTCCGCTTCAGTTCCACGCCCTCTCGGCCAGCTCCGCTGCCGCCCTGCGTGCTGATGGCGCCAGTCCGTTGGCTCGCCGGGGACCCCTGGTTGAGCCCGCCGCGCGCCTTCGCGACGATGCCTCCCATGTCCGGACCGCTGTACACCATCGGCCACTCGAACCATTCCAGCGAGGCGTTTGTCGGGCTGTTGCGACAGCATGGCGTGACGGCCGTAGCCGACGTCCGTTCCGCTCCGCACAGCGCCTACAACCCGCAGTTCAATCGGGAGACGCTGGCAACGGCGCTGACGTCGGCCGGGATCGCCTATGTGTTTCTCGGACGCGAATTCGGCGCCAGGCGGGAGGAAGCGGAGTCCTATGTGGACGGCCGCGTGGACTTTGGGGTAGTGGCCGCCGGCGGACTGTTCCACACGGGCAGGCTGCGGCTGCAACAGGGGCGCGAGCGCTACACGATCGCGCTGATGTGCGCCGAGCGCGACCCGCTGGAATGCCACCGCTCGGGGATGATCTGCCGGCGATTGGCGCGCGACATCGAGGAGATTCAGCACATCCGCGCGGACGGCACGCTGGAGACGCAGGCGGAGCTGGAGGACCGCCTGCTGCGCGCCGCGGGGCTGGAGACGGCGGACCTGTTCCGTTCCCGGGAGGCGCGGCTGGACGACGCCTGGCGGTGGCTGGAACGGCGGATCGCGTGGCGGCCCCCCGCGGCGTCAGGCAACCGGAGTGCGCTGCAACCTGCTGACGATTGACGCGGCAATCTCGTTCACAGCGGGTTTGCGTCGCCGCTGCGGGTTGAACGCGATCCGCGCGTCCCGCAGAATGCAAGACCATCGCGTTGCTAGAAATGTGGACAGAGGATGGCTGATCGCGGGTCGGCGATTGGCGGTCCAGAGTCGTGGGCGTGTGCGTCGGCCGCAGGCTGTGCGGCATCGTGCGCGCCGCGCTCGTCGATTCCTCCCAGACACGATTGGAGTCCGCGAATGGCAGAGCGTCCCGCGCCTTCCCGACGGTCCGGAAAGTCCAAGTTGTCCCGGCGTTCGAAGCGACGTCGCAATCCTCTGAGGGACTGGGCCCCGCAGATCCTGACGGCGATTGCGGTCTGCGGCATCGCCGTCGGAGGCTTCCTGCTGGTGCAGAAGCTGCGATCGACAGGCGGCGGGGAGGGGGCCGGCGGGGGCGGGCTGATGGCCAGCCTGGGCCTGGCGCCCAGCGCCGCCGGGATGCTCGAGGAGCTGGCGGACGGCATGGACGACGTCCACCAGGAACTCGTGGGCGTTCAGGATGCGGCCGGCCGCGATCGGGCCTTTGCCCGCATTCAGCAGCGAGGCCGCGAACTGGAACAGCTCTACCAGAAACTGCCATCCGTCGAGATGGTGGAGAAGTCGGAGCTGGATGCGGCAGCGAAGGCCGTGGATGCCCGGCTGTCCCCGACGCGGCTGACCGCCGAAATCCAGCGGATCCACGGCATCGGCGCCGGCAGCGTGGATCTGGAATTCCTGATCGAGGAGTTGTCGGGAATCGTCCGACAACTCAAGAACACAATCGTCAAGGTCGGGCAGATTCCCCCCGCGCCGCAGGGCGAGCACGAGCAGATCGAGTACGACTTTCTGATGACGAAGCGGGACGCGGTCCTCGCGCTCGCGAAGTTCGCCGGGTCCGGCGATGCGGCCCCCGCGCTGGCCGCGCTGCAGGCCTCGTATCGCCGGGTCGTCGAGCTGCAGGATGTGAAATGGGAACTTCCCAGGCTGCAGTCCGCGATGGCCATGGCCGGCCTGAAGTACCAGTCGGTAGCGGCGGGCTACGACGAAATGGCGCGGGTGCTGCTGGGAATGCGCGCCAGCCGCAACGGGGGAGAATCTCTGCCGCCCGAGCTGGAAAAGGCCTATTCCGATTTCAGCACGGCCGAGGCGAATTTCCGCACGGCGACGCAGGCGGGAAGCGTGCGGATGAGTCAACTTGGCGCGCCGAACGGAACGCCGAATGGGTCGCCGGACGAATCGCCCGCTCCGGGCCCGGCCAACCGATCTCCTGCCGGGCCGGTCGGGCAGTTCGGGCCGCCGGGTGGATCCGGTCCGGTGTTCGGCGGGCGAGCAGGGCCGCCGGGGGCCCGGGGGAGCGGCCGCTCGCCCACCGGATTTGACGCGGCGAATGGATTGACCATCTGGATCCGCGGCGAGGCGTTCGAGGCCGCCTCGCCCGATCTCACCGACATGGAACGGCGAGACCACCGGGCCCGCAGGGGCCGATACATGTCCGACATCAAGGCCAGAGTCCGCGAGCTCACGGGCGCCAGTTCCGTCGGATCACACGAGGGTCCGATGGGCCTCCGGGTCGAGGCCAATTACACCGGCGACGTGCAGGCGATTGCCGACGCCATGGAATTCGCGGAGGTCACGCAGGTCGATCCGACATCCCGGGAAATCACTATCGAGTACGCCAACGTCGATTGACGTCGGCTCAGGCTGTTTCCAGGGCGGGAATCGACTAACGTGGCGCGCGAAGAAAGCCGCCAGCGTTTCCGCCGACGGCTTTCCCGAAGGGTGAGCAACGGGACTTGAACCCGCGACCCCCAGATCCACAATCTGGTGCTCTAACCAGCTGAGCTATGCCCACCGTGACATGCCGGGCGGGTTCGGCTCGCCGCTCCCTTGGGAACACCGGACCGCAGCCCCGCTCGTCATGAGCCCACAGGATACTCGACACCCGCCGGCCCCTCAAGGTTCGTCCTCCGGCCCCGAATGGCTGGCCCGGTTGCAGGATTTGCTGACCGAAGACCGGCGGCGACGGCTCGATTCGGTGCTGGCGCGCCGCACCCGCCGGCTGACTCTCGTCCTCGACGACATCCGGCAGGAACACAATGTCAGCGCCGTGCTGCGCAGCGCCGAGGCGTTCGGCATCCAGGATGTGTACGTCATCGAAACCGACGAGTCCTTCCAGGTGACGGCGAAAGTCGCGATGGGCAGCCATCGCTGGCTGACGCTGCACCGTTTTCATGGTCCGGAAGCGTCCCCGGCCTGCCTGCAGGCCCTTCAGGCGGGGGGTTACCGGCTGGCCGCGACGGGACCGCCGCGCGATGGGGCCATTTCGTTCGAAACGCTGGACTTCGACCGCCCGCTGGCGATCGCGCTGGGCAACGAGCGGCTCGGGCTGTCCCCGGCGATCCTCGCCGCCGCGGAGTGCTGCGTGACGATCCCCATGCAGGGCTTCGTCGAGAGCCTGAACATCTCCGTCGCGGCCGCCATCCTGCTCCAGCAACTGACGTCGCGGCTGCGCGGTTCGCCGGTCGATTGGCGGCTCACGGAGGCGGAGCGCTCGGAATTGCTGTTGGACTGGACGCGGAAATCGATCCCGTCGGTGGACCTGATTGAAGCCCGCTGGCGCGCGGCGGAGGAGGCGCGATGAACGTCGCCTGCGCCGCTGGGAAGGCTCCCCAATGATGCCTCCGCCGCGGCGCGTGATGATCACCGGAACGGGCACCGGCGTCGGCAAGACCATGGCGACCGCCTGGCTGGCGCGGAGCCTGACGGCCCGGGGCGTGCGCGTCGGCGTCTACAAACCGGTGTGTTCGGGCGCCGTCGACGGTCCGCAGAAGCCGATCTGGGAAGACATTGAGCGCCTGTGGGAGTCGATCGACGGGAGCGCGCCGCGCGAACGAATCGGTCCCCAGACGTTTCGAGCGCCGGTCGCGCCGCCGCTCGCAGCGTCATTCGAAGGGCGCGAGGTCGATGAACAATTGCTGTTCGCCGGCGTGGACTGGTGGACGGGCCGCTGCGACGTGCTGTTGATCGAAGGAGCGGGGGGCTGGCTGTCGCCCCTGTCATCCGGATTGACGAACGCCGATTTTGCGGAACGGCTCGGGGCGGAGACGCTGATCGTCGCGCCGCACGAGCTGGGGGTCATCAACCAGGCGCTGCTGGTTGTGGAGAGCATTCGTTCCCGGGGGCTGCCGATGCTGGGCGTGCTGCTGTCCCAGGCGCGTCCCCCGAGGCCCGTGGCCGGGGCGCCGGCGGATTTCGATTTCGCGGAGTCGAACATGGCCGAGATCGAAGCCCGCGGCGGGGTGCCGGCGCTGGGACTGTTGACGTTCGAACTTCGGGACGGGGTGATTCGTCGCGGCCGCCGGGCCGAGCTAGACTTGTGGAACGCGTTGACGCCGCGCGCACCGTGAACCGCGGCAGCCCGGCGACCTTTCTGCCTGCCGCACGAATCGCGGCCCTCGGAACGCTCATGACGCAGCAGCCACCGGACGACCGCCCCGTTTCCGAAACCGGGGACGCCCGGCCGGCGTCCGAACCCACCCCGCCCGACGAGTCAGGATCGCCCCTTCCCCAGCCGACCGCCGCCGATGAACAACGGCTGGAGGATTTCTTCGCTGGTTCGGAAGCGGACGGCTCGCCCGACGCCATCGAGAACGCCGCCGCTGCCGACACCGGCGTTGCAACGGACGATGCGCTGCAATCGACATTCTCTCAGGACAGCGACTCCACCGTTCAGACTTCGGACGCGGGGCTCGATTTCTCCCGCCCCGTAGGGGCCGGAATGACTTCAACGCGGGCGCCGGCCCGCGGAGACCGGACGTTCCTGTGGCTGGTGTTCCTGGCGACCTACGCCGCGACGACCACCGCGGCGCTGGTGTACCTCACAATGCGGCTCAGGAATTCCGGCGGGGCCGGTCTGGAGAGCCTGCCCGATGTTCCGCCGCTGAAACCGGGAGAGTTCCGGCACTACCGGACGAGCGCCGTGCTGCCGGCCGGCCATCGATTGGCCCTCGGAGACAGCGTCCGGTTCGGCAACATCGTCGTCGAGCCGCTGCGGGTCACAAGCGGACCGATCGAGTTCTCCCACTTCCGCGATCCGCAGTCGGTCCGTCCGCCGAGTTCTCCCGTGTTGAAGCTGTGGGTCCGGTTGACCAACGCCTCGAAGACGCAGACGATCGCGCCGCTGGACGGCGATCTGCTGATGTCGCGGCGGCTGTCGCAGGACGGCGACCTGCTGACCAACAATTTCGTCTGCCGGGCGGAGGACCAGGCGCGGGGCGAGTCGCTCGTGTTTCTGTTCGACCGACCGGCGATCAGCGAGTGGAACCTGCGGGACGTCGCGCTCGATCGTCCGCTCGCACCGGGGGAGTCGATCGAGACCAGCATTCCCAGCGCGGAGGAGGGTTGGGATGAACTCGATGGCCAGCTCGTCTGGCGGCTGCACCTGCGGAAGGGCTACTCGCGATCCGGCAACGGCGTCACGACGCTGATTGAGGTCGCGTTTTCCGACAACGACGTGCAGTCGGACGACGTCGAGGAAGAGTCCTCGCCACAACCCGCGGCATGATGTCGGCCGCCTGTCCCTTGAACCGGCGGTTTTTTCGCCGCGGGACCGTTTTCCCGCCCCGCAGCCTGCGGATCTCGCCAGCGCCGCGCACGCCCCCGTAAAATGAATGCCGGGCGGTCGGTTGTCGTCGGCCGCGGATGAATCGACTGCGGGCCCGTCACTGCAGGTCACGAGAAATGAGGTCGGCGATGTTCGTTCGCGCAGCGATGTTCGGGGCGTGCCTGTTCGGAATCACGGCGCTGGCGGCTGCGGACGATGCCGCCCCCGACGCGGCGCGGATCCAGGCAGCCCGGGAAAAGGCGATCAATTATCTCAAGACCGCGCAGGCCAGCGACGGCAGCTGGACATCTCCCCAGCAGCCCGGCATCTCGGGGCTCGTGACCTACGCATTGCTGCTGTCGGAGGTGTCCGTCGACGATCCCGCGATGGCGCGGGCTCTCGCGCATCTGACGTCGTTCCGCCAGCCGGACGGCGGGCTGTACAGCCCCCAGACCGCCCACAAGAACTACGAGACGTCGATCATCGTGCTGGCGCTGACGGCCGCGAACTCCGACGGCCGGTACGACGACCACATCCGCGGCGCCGTCGCCTTCCTGAAACAGATCCAGTGGGACGGAGACGAAGGGTCCTCCCCCGATGATCCGGCCTTCGGCGGTCAGGGATATGGCAGCCACAAACGGCCCGATCTGTCGAACACCAGCTTCTTCCTCGACGCGCTGAAACACGCCGGCGTCCCCGAGGACGACGAAGCGTTCAGGAACGCGATCGTGTTCGTCTCCCGCTGCCAGAACCTCGAAACCGAGCACAACACGACGCCGTTCGCCACGAAGGTCAACGACGGCGGCTTCTACTACACCCCCGCGGCGGGCGGCAGCTCGCAGGCCGGTGAGACTCCCGACGGCGGACTTCGCTCCTACGCCAGCATGACCTACGCCGGCCTGAAGAGCATGATCTACGCCGGCCTGTCCAAAGACGACCCGCGCGTCGCCGCGGCGTCGGAATGGATCCGCAGGTTCTACACGTTCCAGGAAAACCCCGGCATGGGACAGCAGGGGCTGTTCTATTACTTCCAGACGGTCGCCAAGACGCTGCACGCGCTCGGCAGCAACGAGTTCGTGGACGCCGAGGGGACTTCGCACGCATGGCGCCGCGAACTCTCGGAACAGATCCTCAGCTTGCAGAAGTCGAACGGCGGCTGGCTGAACCCCACCGATCGCTGGTACGAGGGGGACCCGAACCTGGCGACCGGCTATTGCCTGATCGCGCTGCACTTCTGCGTCGCCGAGCCCGCCGCCGTGCCCTGAAAGCAAATCGGCCGCACACGCCGGATGAACGTCCCCTTGTGACCGGGATTGCCGCGCGAAACCTGATCGCTCATTGCAGCCTCGCGGGCGGGACCGGATAATTCCCGGTTCGGTCCTCGCGCGAGGGCCGCGTCCCCGACGGGTCCCGGCGAAAGCGAGCGGAACAGTGACGACAGCAGGCGACCAGCAGGCCGCACGGAATTTCTTCGATCGGGCCGCCGGATCCGCACTGGCTCGGCGGCACTTCCTGAAGGACTGCGGCGTCGGCGTCGGGAAGATCGCGCTGGCATCGCTCCTGGCCTCGTCGGCAGGCCGTCGCGCCGCGGCCGACAGCGCCGTCGCCGCGAATCCGCTGGCCCCGCGCGAGCCGCACTTCGCCCCCCGCGCCAAGGCCGTCATCCATCTGTTCATGGCCGGCGCGCCCAGCCAGCTCGACCTGTTCGATTACAAACCGAAGCTCGCGGAACTCGAAGGCCGGCCGATCCCCCCGGAGGTCATCGGCGGACAGCGGTACGCGTTCATCCGGCCCGACGCCGCGGTGCTTGGCCCGCAGTTCGGCTTCGCGAAGCATGGCGAGTCCGGCGCCGAACTGTCGGAAATGCTGCCGCACCTGGCGACCGTCGTCGACGACATCTGCCTGGTGAAGTCCTGCCGCACCGACCAGTTCAACCACGCCCCCGCGCAGATCTTCTTCAACACGGGCTTCTCGCAGCCGGGGCGGCCGAGCATCGGCTCGTGGGCCCTGTACGGACTGGGCGCGGAAACGAACGACCTGCCGGCCTTCGTCGTCATGTCCACGGGCGCGGGCATCAGCGGCGGCTCGGCGAACTGGTCCAGCGGCTTCCTGCCGACGATCTACACCGGCGTCCGGCTGCGCAACAGCGGCGATCCGATCCTCAACGTCGCCAGCCCGCCGGGGATCGACCGGGACCTGCAGCGGGACACGCTCGAGCTGGTCGGCGACCTGAACCGCGCCCGGCTGGAAACGGTCGGCGATCCGGAAATCGCGACTCGGATCGCGGCTTACGAAATGGCGTTTCGGCTGCAGACTTCCGCTCCGGAGCTGATGGACCTGTCGACGGAGACTGCCGACACTCTGGAGCTGTACGGCTGCGAGCCGGACAAGCCGTCGTTCGCGCGGGCCTGCCTGCTGGCCCGGCGGCTGGTCGAGCGGGGTGTCCGCTACATCAACATCTACCACGAGGGCTGGGACGCGCACTCCGACGTGAAGGGCAACCTGAAAGGCAACTGCGGCTCGACGGACCGGGCTTCAGCGGCGCTCGTCCGGGACCTCAAGCAGCGCGGCCTGCTGGGGGAGACGCTGGTCATCTGGGGGGGCGAGTTCGGCCGCACGCCGATGGTGGAATCGAACGCCGCGTTGGGCCGCAGTCTGGGCCGGGACCACCATCCGCAGGCCTTCACCATGTGGTTCGCCGGCGGCGGATTCCGCCCGGGCCTGTCCTACGGCGCGACCGATGAACTCGGCTTTCACGTCGCGGAGCGACCGGTGCATGTGCACGACATCCAGGCGACCATCATGCAGGTCCTGGGGTTCGATCACGAACGGCTGACTTACCTGCACCAGGGGCGCCAGTACCGGCTGACCGATGTGCACGGCCACGTGGTCGAAGACCTGCTCGCCTGAGAGCCCGCGAGCGGAAGCGGAGTCCGATCAAGCCGTGGAGCGTCAGTTCGGGCTGAAGTTCAGTTGCTTGCGGGACGCGCTGTTCAGCGGGTCGCGAACGAGGCGCCTCTGGCAGTGGGCGCACAGGTCGTACTCGAACGTCTTGGGCCCGTTGTCCGGCAGCGAGAACTGGCCGGTGTTCTCGAGCTCGGCGATTTCCTCTTCGATCTGTTCGAGGTGATCCCCGTCGCACTCGATCTCGACGTTTTCCGGATCGAACGCGGCGGCGATCTCGATGCGTGCGACGTATCGCTCACCGGCGATCAGCCTTCCGCAAACATCGCAGCTGAAGTGTTTCATGGCAGTATCGAAAGGAAACTCCGGCAGGCCCGCGACGGCCCGGGCCGCCACAGTCGACCGGCGCCAAGCCGCAGCCTCGCTCGTGACGGCTGACCGGATGCGTCGGCGAACGCCGGCGCGCGGTCCGTCCAACCGCCGATCCGATTTGAACACAACCCGGCCGATTGAGAAAGAGTAGCTTCGGCAATTCTCGGAAATGCCGATCGCCCGCCTGCCGCGCGGCGCATCGCGAGGGCACGCGCCGCCGGCAGTTTTCCGCGCAGCATTCCCAAGCGGCGGCGTCCGGGAGAGAATCCCATCGTGTCCGCCCGCGGGCATCGCATGCAGTTCCGACTTCTCTCCGCAGGCATCATGGGCATCTCCGACCGCGATTACGTCCGCTACGACAACCGGGGCGGGGCCTTCACGGGCCGCGGCCTCGATGTGCTCGGCTGGCTGATCATCGCCAACATCGGCGTGTTCATCCTGCAGCTCGTCTGGACGCGCCCCGACGGCGTCTTCGGTGTGCTGCGCGTTCCCGTCCTGAACACCTGGTTCGCGCTCGCGCCCGACAAGGTTCTGCACGGCCAGGTGTGGCGACTGCTGTCGTACGACTTCCTGCACGATCAGCACTACGTCTGGCACATCGTGTTCAACATGTACGTCCTGTACATCGCGGGCAGCCGGCTGCGGTCGCTGCTGTCCCCCCGCGAGTTCCTGCTGTTCTACCTGACGTCCGGCTTCACCGCAGGACTGGCGTTCCTGCTGTGGCAGCTGTACCGCGGAAGCACGATTCCTGCGATCGGCGCCTCCGGTTCGGTGGCGGCCGTGTTGCTGCTGTACGCGCTGCACTGGCCGCGGGACGTGTGGATGATTCTGGGGATCATCCCCGTGCCGATTTTCGTCATCGTGGGCCTGACGGTGATCCTCGACCTGTACCCCGTGCTGTGGGAAATCGGCCAGGGCCGGTCGCAATCGAACATCGCGCATACCGCGCACCTGGGGGGCATGGCGTTCGCGATCCTGTACTACCAACGGCAGTGGCGGCTCGAGCCGCTGCTGAACGCCGTCCTCCATTTCAAGCCGAAACGCCTGTTTCGTCCGCGTCCCAATCTGCGCGTCCATACGCCGGCCGACGACCCGCTGCGGACGGACGCCGTCGCGCTGCAGGCCCGCGTCGACGAACTCCTCGACAAGATCCACCGCGAAGGGGAACACGCGCTCAGCCCCGAGGAGCGCGAGGTCCTCAATACCGCCAGCCGCCTGCTTCGCAACCGCCGACAGGGAGCCAGCTGATGACGCCCCCGCCCCGTCCCAACACCGGTCGGACGCCATTCACGACGCGCAGCGTCAGCCTGCTGCTGGCCATCGCCGCGTGGTTCACAACGGCCGCGGCCCGCGGCGAAGATCACCGGCTGCTGTATGTCGCCACGCCCGGCATCCGCAACTACCTCGAGTACGGCGGGCATGGACTGCTGGTGTTCGACATCGACGACGGCCATCGCTTCCTGCGCCGCATTCCGCTGGCCGGACTGGACGACCAGGGACAACCCCGCAATGTGAAGGGCATCTGCGCGAACGCGGAGACCCGCCGCATTTACGTCAGCACGACCCACACGCTGCAGTGCCTGGATCTGACGACGGACGAGCTGCTGTGGGAACGCGCCTACGACGGCGGCTGCGACCGGATGTCGATGTCGCCGGACGGCGCGGCGATCTATCTCCCCAGCCTGGAACGCGACCACTGGCATGTCGTCAGCGGCGACACGGGAGACGTGCTGGCCGTCATCACTCCGAATTCGGGCGCGCACAATACGGTGTTCGGTCCCGATGGCCGGTGGTGTTATCTCGCGGGGCTGCGCTCGCCGCTGCTGACCGTCGCCGACGCCGCCCGTCACCAGGCGGATCACACGGTCGGTCCGTTCAGCGCGCCGATTCGTCCGTTCACGGTCAATGGCCGGCAGACCCGCGTGTACGTGACGGTCAACGATCTTTTGGGCTTCGAGATCGGCGACCTGGAAACTCGCAAGATGATCGCTCGCGTCGAGATTCCAGGCTTCTCCAAAGGCCCCGTGAAGCGGCATGGCTGCCCCAGCCACGGCATCGGCCTGACGCCGGACGAAACGCAGATCTGGGTCTGCGACGCGCACAACCAGCGGATGCATGTCTTCGATGCGCTCGCCGCTCCGCCGACATTGATCGAGAGCATCCCCGTGCGGGACGAGCCGGGCTGGATCACCTTCAGCATCGACGGCCAGTACGCCTACCCCTCGAGCGGCGAGGTGATCGACGTCGCAACGCGTCACACCGCGGCGTTGCTGACCGATGAGGAGTCCCGCGCCGTCGGCAGCGAGAAGCTGCTGGAAATCGATTTCCGGAACGGCGTGCCAGTGCGGGCGGGAGATCAGTTTGGAATCGGCCGGGTGCGGTAAGACACGGCGCGGCCGCCGGCGAAACGTCAATCCGGACGAAGCGGCACCTCATCGCTCCCTCGCTGGCCTTTCGGAAACAATTCCGAGCAGTTCCGACCGCGCCGGACCGGCTGGCGGAGAAATCCGTCTGTACTCAGGTCGCGGGAGGCGTCACGCTTCCCGCGGAACCCACGGATTTGAGGTGCGCTGGTGAACGCTGTCTGGAGTTGTCTGGCGTTTGTGCTGATCTGCGCGGGGCACGCGGAGCTGTGGGTGACGGCCGTCAACCGCTCGCATGGCCTGGCCTGGCCGCAGCGGGTGCTGAAGCGCTTGCGCCGTGTGCACGATGTGGCGATCGTCGGCTTCCCGGTCGTGATTCTGGCGGGGTTTGGGTTCGCTGCGCCGGGGGAATTCCTGTCGGGCCGCTGGGCTGGCCTGTCGCCGCTGGCCCTGACGACGTTCGGCGCGTCCGCGCTGGGCCTGATCGGCCTGACGGCCTCGACGGCCGTGTGGTGGACGCGGACGCGACCCTGCCAGAACCGCACCGATCGCAACGAGGTGCTGGACGTGCGCAAGGCCTTGGGATGCTCGCCGATCGGCGACGGCGCGCTTGCCTGGCTGGCCGCCGCCCCGGGAAACCAGCAGTTCGAACTGGACATCAGCGAGAAGACGCTTGAACCGCCCCGCTGGCCCGCGGCCCTCAACGGCCTGTCGATTCTGCATCTCAGCGACTGGCATCTCTGTCCGACGTACCGCCGCGAGTTTTATGAACTCGCCGCGCAGCGGGCAGCGCATCTGCGAACCGATCTGGTCGCGTTCACCGGCGACCTGTTCGATGATCCCGACTGTCTCGACTGGCTGACGTCGACGCTGGGCCGGCTGGCCGCGCCGCTGGGAGCCTGGTTCATCCTGGGCAACCACGATTCCTGGCATGACCACGCGCGGTTCCGGCAAGCGCTGGAATCGCTGGGATGGCGGGATGTCGCGGGCCGGACGGTCGTCGTCGACGCGGGTCCGCACCCGCTGCTGCTGGCCGGGGACGAGACTCCCTGGATGGGCGTGCAGCCGCAGTGGCCCGCCGCGGATGATCGACCGCGGGTCCTCCTGTCGCACACCCCGGATCACTTTCCCCGCGCCGCGCGCGAAGGCGTCGACGTCGTTCTCGCCGGCCACAATCACGGCGGGCAGGTGCAACTGCCGGTCATTGGCCCCGTTTATGCTCCCAGCCGCTACGGCTGCCGGTATCCCGCGGGAGTGTTCAGCTCGGGCGCGTGCCGAATGCACGTGTCGCGGGGACTGGCCGGACGACATCCGCTGCGAATCGGCTGCCGCCCCGAGATCACGCGGCTGACGATCCGCTGCCCGTCCCCTTCCTCGTCGCTGGCGTCGGCTCGAAACTCCGCGCACCGCGAAGTCCGCGCGTCCTGAGGAGTTCGCCCGTCCGCCATGGCCGTCTTCCCTCGCCGAGTTCCAACGCCTCGCGCACGATCGGCATGGACCGAGCGCCCCGGCCGGACCGCGGCGCTCTCCTGCGCGCTGGCCGCGGCCCTGCTCGCCCCGGGGCATTGGGGGAATGCCGACGACCGCGCGGCGACGCGTCCTGCGCAGCCCGAGTTCCGTCCCCCGGACGTCCGCCCGCAGCACGATGCCGCGGAGGCCCGACGGCTGGGCATCGAACGCTACGAGTCGACGCACCTGTTGCTGTACGCCGACATCGAGCCGGACGTCGCCCGCACACTGCCGCCGCTGATTGATCAGGCGGTCCGCGCGTTCGAGGATTACTTCGGACCGCTTCCGCCGGATCGGGAGGGCCGCCCGTTCCAGATGACGGGTTTCGTGATGCGCGACCGCGAGCGGTTCATCGCCGCCGGCATGCTCCGCGACGACCTGCCCTCGTTCGAGCATGGCCGGCACCGCGGCGCCGAGTTCTGGATGGATGACCAGCCCTTCGATTACTACCGCCGCCACCTGCTGATCCACGAGGCGACGCACTGCTACATGACGTACGTGCCCCGCCCGCGGCTGCCGCTGTGGCATTTCGAGGGCATGGCGGAGCTGTTCGCCGTGCACCGCCTGGACGCCGACGGCCGGGCCGAGTTTCGAGCGCGTCCCGAACCGCCGGCCGATTTCCAGGGGTTCGGACGCGTCGCCGTCATTCGCCGGGCCGTCCGCGACGGCGGGCCGTTGACGGTGCGCGACATCCTGGCGCTGAATGCGCGCGACTTCGCTCCGCAAACGTCCGAACCGTACGCCGGGAGCTGGGCGCTGTGCCTGCTGCTCGATCAGCATCCCCGCTACCGCGACCGTTATCACGAACTGACGCGGCTGCCGGCGGGGGCGGACGTCTCGATCGAGTTTCAGCGAACGTTTCAATCGGAGGCGTGGGAGCTGGCGGCCGAGTGGGACCACTTCACGCGCACCCTGACGCCGGGGTTCGATTTCGACCGCAACGCGATCGAGTTCGTGGAGGGCCGTCCGCTGAACGGCGCGGCGACGATCGACGTCGCAGCCGATCGGGGCTGGCAGTCGACCGGCATTCTCGCGGAGGCCGGACAGCGCTACGCAATTTCGGCCTCGGGCGAGGCGACGCTGAGACGCGGCGAGCGCCCCTGGATCAGCCGGCCCGCGGGCATCACGATCCGTTACGCGAACGGCCATCCCATCGGTCGCCTCGAAGCGGCCGTGCTCCCGCCGCGACCGGAATCGAAGCTCGACCGTCCGCCGCGCGTGTTCGCGACCAGCGACGTCGGCGACCGCGCCGTCCTCGTCCCGGAGGCCAGCGGGACGCTGTACCTGCGGATCAACGACGCGACGGATTCGCTGGCGGACAACGCGGCCGGCTATCGCGTCGAGATCCGCGCGGCGTCTCCGGACGAGGAGTAGCCGTCCGGTCAGTTCAACGGGATGCGAGTTCCCGCTCCTCGTCGTCCCAGGCGCGGTAATCGAAGCTGTCTCGGAACCGCAGGAAGCCGCCGCCCGGGCCGACGATCAGCGGCTGGATGCCCGTTAGCTGCCGATAGGCATAGGGCGCCGAGCCGGGCGCGAACTCGAAGTCTTCCGCGCGAATCGCATGCGAGTAGCCGCCGGGGGGCTTCTTGCCCGAGAAGGGGATCGGCCGGGCCTGGGACTTCGGATCGCCGCCCCCCAGGAGGTCCGAGAACGTCTTCGCATCCTTGACCTTCGAATTCGCGGCGCCCCCCGCGCCGACCCAGCGCGCCACCTCGAACATGTTGTCGCTCCCAGTCCAGGTCAGATTCTGGAACGCGTCGGCCGACGGCAGCATCCGGGCGCCCAGCCAGGGCGCGCGATACGCCACCCCCTGACTCGTGATTGCCACCGGCGTCGTCACGCCTTCCAGGTCGAACGCGTCGTTCGTCTGCACCGCGCACCGCGCCAGCAGGACCTGCAGCGCGCCGGCCGGCTCCGATCCCGGGCGGACAATCAGCGCCTGGTCGCTGTAGACGATCGAGTTCTCGATCGACACCTGTTGATCGCCCGCCGTATCCACGCGAATCGCCGCCTCCCCGCCCACGAGCAGCGAGTTCCGGATCGACGCCCGCCCCGGCTTCAGGATTCGGATCGTCGACATCCGATTCTTCCGATCTTCTGAGATCGAGCAGTTCAACAGCCGCAGATGACCGCCATTCAGCACAATCCCCGACCAGCCGACGACGTCCTTGAGCGGCGGCGTGTCCGCCCGCAGCTCCAGCCCCTCAAGCGTCAGCGTGCCGCCGTTCACCCGCGCCATGTGCCGCGCATCCGGATCGCTTTCCGGCCGCGAACGCCGGCCGTTGGCATCCTCTCCGACGTCGTACTTCAGCACGGGCGAGTAACCGGGGCCGGCCTGGATCGTCAGATCGGCGGAGAATTCCAGATGCGGCATCGGGTACGGGCCGTCGCCGTCGATGCGGATCACGTCCCCCGGCTGCGCGGCGGCGATCGCCTCCGCGAGCGTCGCGAACCGGGGATGCTCAGGGCGGCTGGCGATGACGAACTTCTGCTCCGGCTCGCCGGCCAGCAGGCGCGAAATGTCGCTGCCGAGATTGGCCCGCCGCAGGAACAGGATCGCGAACGCGGTGTCCGATTTGTTCCCCCAGCTTCCGTTCCACGAGCCGTCCGCCTGCTGCGCGGAGATCAGCGACTGGCAGCCGCGTTCGAACCAGTCGACGTCGCCGAAGGCTTCGATTTCGAGCATCACGCCCAGCCGTTCCACCGACCACAGGAAGTACCGCGCGGCGCTGGGGCTGATGCCGCCCGCAAGTTGCCCCGCGCGCTCCAGCCCCTTGGCGAAGACTTCGTTGTCTTTGAGGACCGTGGCCGCTTCGAACGCCGCCCGGGCCTCCAGACGCGGCTGCCGCAGAGGCTTCTCCTGCGGCGCGGCGGGCGTTCCCGGCGCCGCTCCGGGCCGACCCGGCGTCAGCAGCGTGGGCGCGTTCGCGGGGGGCGCCTTGACGTCGGCCTTCCCCTTGGGGGCGTCCTGCTTGCCCTTGGCTTTATCGTTCGACGCCTTCTGAACGTCTCGCGCCGCCAGAGTCCGGCGCGGCGGACGCCCCGACTGCTGCTCGCGGATCTTGGCCGCCTTGGCCACGCTGAGGCAGAACAGCCCCGCATACGTCATCGACTCCTGAGACCCCTCTTTCCCGTCCCAGTAGTTGTACGTCCATGCGCCGTTCTCAATCTGCGTATCGATGAACCGCAGCGCCGCCTGCTCCAGCGCATCCTCCACCGGCACGCCCCAGCGCGACGCGATCCACAGCCCCAGAACTGCGAACTGTGTGCAACTGTTGTCCCCCGTCCCCGGCTGTGGCTTCAGCCGCGCAGAACGATCCGACAGCACGGTCGCCGTGACTTTCGGGCAGTTGTAACTCCAGCCCCCTTCCTCGTTCTGACCGGCGAGCAATCGTGCGCCCAGGTCGCGAATCAGCGAGCGGTCGTCCCGGTCGCCCATCCGCGACAGAAACAGAATCGTCAGCGCGACGTCGTAGGTGTTCGTCTGCTCCGATGCCTTGGACCGCACGTACGACTGCGCACGGGTGATGATCCGATCCGTGACCGGCACGCCATTTTCCACCAGCGCCATCCCGCACAGCGCCGTGATGCCCGCCTCGTGCCCCGCGAACTCCCAACTGCCATCGTCGAGCTGAGTCGACTTCAGATACTCGACCCCTTTCAGCCGCGCCTGCTCGATCTCGTCCTCCGATTGGGCCAGCCCCTGGGCGGCGCAGGACAGAACGGCCAGAAACGCCAGCACGGGCCAACCGCGGGACACGATGAAGCGCATCGATTCGATCCCCCGACCACCTGGAACGCAGCAGCCGTCCCGCCCCCTGACGGGACGAGCCCATCTTGCCATTGGTCCCCGGCCGTGTCGACGGCGGATTCGCCGCCCGCCTCCCGGCGACACGGTTTCCGCCCCATCCAGTCGCGCTAACCCGCACGCCCCGTCCACAGACCCCGCGAACCGCCGCTCCGGCAGTCCTCACCGCATCCGAATCGCGATCAACGCGGCTGTCGCGACGAGCAACGCCGCCGCTGAAAGCCAGCCCGGATCCCCGTCTGTCCAACGCCCCGCCGACGCCAGCCGCTCGCCGATCCGACGCAGGCTCCGGCCCAGCACCGCATCCACGACGAACCCGTCCACGAACCGGACCAGATGCGACGCCGCCCGCAACGGAAGTTCCACCAGTCCCCACCACAGCGACGGCAGAACCCAGTCCCGCGACGCCATCTGCAGAAGCACGCCCCGTGGCGTCTGGGGATCCGCCGCCAGTCCGCGGCCAAGCGGCAGAGCCCGGCCCCGGGCCGTCAGCACCGCGCCCAGCGTAATCACCGCCACCGGCGCCAGCACGCTCCCCAGACCGATGCAGGCCGCCAGACCCAACCATCCCCCGCAGGCGCTGGCCAGTCCCGCGAGTTGGGCGCGCGGAACGGGCTGCACTAGCGCCGTCGCCGCCGCCATCGCCCCGCTGATGCCCAGGACGAACGCCAGTTCGACGGACAACACCGCATCCGCGGAGACGTTTCCGCTGGCGCGGCCGAACAGAATCGCCGCCGAAGGCACGGTCCCCAGCCACCAGAACGGAGTCGCGATCGGCCCCTCCAGCAGCCGCAGCGGCCGCACCCAGCCGTTCCCCGGCGCCAGGCCGCAACGCCCCATTCCCGACAGCATCATCCCCAGCGCCGCCAGCATCGCCCCCCCGCCCGACGCCGCCTGGCCCCAAGTCCAGGGAGTCCCCGAAACTGTCGCCGCCCCAAGGATCAGAACGCCGTCGAACACCAGCCCCGTGAGCAGCATCCTCCCTGCGCCGCGGCGGGCGTCATCGTCGTCCGCCCCCGCCCACACCAGCGCCCACAGCGCCACGGCGCTCGCCAGCCAGCCGGCCAGAAGCGTCGCCGGATCGGCCGCCGACGCCAGCCATACGAGCGTCGCCAGCAGCAGCCACAGCGCCGCCGCGGGCGTCTCATCTCCCGGGCGATACAGCCGCGGCGCGCCAAACAGCGTCGCTGCCAGCGCCGCCACGAACAGCATCCAAACCACCCCGGCGGGATCGGCCGTGAACCGGATCACCGGTATCGGAGAAGCCACATGGGCCTCGCCCGCCACGGCCACCGCCACCGCCGCGGCCGCTGATTCCGACTCCTCGACCGCGGGCGCCGAACCCAGCTCCGCCTGCGGCGCGCGGTATGGACTCGCCAGAGCGAGCGCCGCCGCCAACGCCGCATACGGAACCAGCAGCCGCCGGCCCAGACGCTCCCCCGTTTCGGAACGGCCGGAGGCCGTCAGCGCCGCCACGCAGGCCGCCGCAAACCAAGGCAGCCCCAGCACGAGCGGCAGCAGCCAGTCGATCGCCGCCGAAGCCCAGGTCACTCGGCGGACACCGTGTAGACGCAGGTGTGACGGTAAGTCTGGCCCGGCCGCAGCACCGTGTTCGGAAACTGCGGGTGGTTCACCGAGTCCGGGAAGTGCTGCGTCTCCAGGCAGATCGCGCTGCGATGCGGGTAAGCCTTGCCCCCCTTGCCGGTTTGACCCATCAGGAAGTTTCCGGAATAGAACTGCACGCCCGGCTCGGTGGTGTGCACGGTCAGCGTCCGGCCCGAGGCGGGATCCTTCAGAGTCGCAATCTTTCGCAACTCGCCGGCCGTCCCATCGAGCACGAGGTTGTGGTCATAGCCCAGGTTGGCCGTTTCGGTGAGTTCCTCGATCCGGTCGCCGATCCGCGTCGCTTTCCGGAAATCGAGCGGCGTCCCCTCGACCGACTCGATCGCGCCCGTCGGAATCAGCGTGTCGTCCGTCGGCGTGTACTTGCTGGCGGCGACCTGCAGCGTGTGGTCCAGCACCGTGGCGCTACCCTCCCCGGCAAGATTGAAGTAGCTGTGGTTCGTCAGATTGATCGGCGTGGCCCCTTCGGTCGTCGCCTCGTACTCGATCCGCAGCTCCCCTTTGTCGTTCAGCGAGTAGGTGACGACCGACGTCAGCTTGCCGGGATAGCCCTCCTCGCCGTCCGGGCTGACGTACGCGAACCGCACGCCCGGCCCATGCGGCGTCTCCACTCCCACGCCCTGCCAGACCACCTTGTCGAAACTTCGCTTCACGCCGCCATGCAGGGCGTTCGGCTCGTTGTTGATCGCCAGCTGGTAGTCCTTCCCGTCGAGCGTGAACCGGCCTTTAGCGATCCGGTTGGCGACGCGCCCCGCCGTGCAGCCGAAGTACTGGTTGCCTTCCGATTCATACCCGGCGACGTCGTCGAACCCGAGCACCACATCCGCCGTCTGTCCCGACTTGTCGGGGACGTGCAGTTCCGTCAGCGTGGCGCCGCGGGTGATGATCTTCGCGACCACGCCTTTGGCGTTCTTCAGCGTGAACCGGTGGACGGCCTGGCCGTCGGCGGTCTGTCCAAAGCGTTCCGGCTGGGGAGGCGCAGCGGCGGCGATCGAGGTCATGAGCAGCATCGACAGTGTGAGCGCAGCGGGTCGGATCATGGATCGGCCTGGAGGTCGATGGACACGGGGAAATGCTCGGCGGCAGGCGCCGGACCGGGCGATTATGCCGCCCCGTCGCGCACAGCGTCCAGAGTCCCGGCAGCGAAGTGTGAAGTGCGGCCGGGCGACTGTTCCCGGCTGCCCCGCGGCGCGTAGGATGATCTGGACGCGACGCGTCGTCGCCTCCCGTGTTTCGCAGCCGCCCGCATGTCCGCCCCGTCCTCCCCCCAACCGTCCGCAGCATCGAATGCCGGGCCGCCGGTTTCGCCGCCGTCCCAATCGGCCGGTCCCGGGCGACGGCGTCGGTTTGCGCAGGGCGTCCGGTTTCTCGCCCTGTGCTGCGTTCTCGGCGGACTGCTGTTGTTGGCGCGGCATTGGTGGGCTCCGTTATGCCGGACAATGGCCGAGCGGGCGCTGAAGCGCAGCGACGAAGCGGCCGCCCTGGACTGGATCGACCGGTCCACATGGCTGTCGGGCGCCGACGCGGAGTCGGACCTGTTGCGGGCGCGGGTCTATCGCCGGCAGGGGCGAATGAACGACGTGGCGGACGCGTTGCGCGTGGCCGAGCGGCATGGCGCGCGACGCACGCGGATCCGTGACGAACAGATCCTCGCCATGGCCCAGTCGGGGCAGATGCGGGACGCCGAACCGCACCTGGCGCGGCTGTTGATGGATCCCGACGCCGATTCGATCGACGTCAGCCGCACATTCGCGCTGGGCTACATTCGCACGCAGCGCTACGAGCCGGCGGCGAAGCTCCTCGAATCGTGGGCGGCCGATGCGCCGCACGACGACGAGCCGCGATTGATCCGGGGCCGGCTCCGTCTGCTGCAACGGAATCTGAACGAAGCGGACGTCTGGCTGCGGGCGGCGCTCGAGATCGACCCGAAGAATCCGGAGACGCTGCTGGAGATGGGCCATCTGATGACGTCTCTGAACCGTCAGGCCGAAGCCGCGACCTGGTACGAGCAGGTGCTGTCGCACCCCAGGCTGGGACCGGAGGCGGCCGTCGGCTACGCGTCCTGCCTGCGAAGCGAGGGGCAGAGTCCGCGGGCGGCTGAGGTGCTGCGGGAAGTGCTGGCCCGGCATCCCGACAACGTGGCAATGATCCGCGAGCTGGGCGGCCTGGAATCCGAACTGGGCCGCCGGGAGGAGGCCATCCGGCTGTTGGAACGGGGGGCGGAGCTGGCGCCCTACGATGCGGAGACTCGATATCTCCTGGCGCAGGCCTACCGCCAGGCGGGGCGGTATGACGACGCGCGGCCGCACCTGGAGTTTCATCAGCAGGCGCGCTTGGCCCTGACCGAACTGAACTACCTGAACGACACGCTGCGGACGAACCCGCGGGACGTCACGGCGCTGGCCCGCAGCGGCGAACTCATGCTGCAGTTCGCGGAGCCGGACGAAGGCGTCGTGCGGCTCCTGACCGCGCTGGACGTCGAACCCTCGAATGCGGTCGCGCGGCGTTTGCTGGCCGAGCATTATGCCGCCAAGGCCGCGACGGATCCGAGCTATCGGTCGCTCGCCGAGCAGTTCCGGCTGCCCGCGGAGTCGCCATGACGTCCGCGCATGGACGTCACTCGACCGGTCCGTCGAACCGGTAGTCGATCTCTCCGCGGGCGATGCGCTGGACCGTCAGCGCGGCCTCCCGGAGGTGATAGTCCCCCCACTGGCTGGACTCGCCGCGCGGACACCGCGCGCCGGCCGGCACGTGATCCCAGCCCCGCGGACGATGATAAATGCTGTGAAGCAGCAGTCCCTGATGCGGCGATTCGCTGAGGTACGGATCCGCGAGCAGCGTCCGCAGCGTCGTCAGCCCGGCCTGGAAGTAGCGTTTTCCGGCCTCCGGGTCGTCCTGTTCCAGCCGTCGTCCCAGCCGCACGAGAGCCTGGCAGGCGATTGCGGCCGCGGAGCTGTCGACTGGTTCAAAATCGTTGAACGGCTGCCCGGGCTGGCTGCGCCAGTCTCCGAGTTGCGCCAGCCCCGGCGCTCCCGTGTCCCAATAGGGAACGCCGTCGGCCGCGGCGTTCTCGAGGTAGAAATCGCAGGCGGCCCGCGCGGCGCGGAGCATCATCGTTTCGATCTCCGTGCGTCCGCCCCAGGGGACGAGTTCGTCGGCGGGCAGCCCGGCCAGGAACTCCAGTTGCTCGGCGTACCCGAGCATGATCCAGGCGAGGCCGCGCGTCCACGTCGAGAACGGGCTGTAGCCCTGCTGCGTGGACGGGCAGCGATACCGACCGTCGTTGCGGTTGAAGAGGCTTTCGTGGGCCACGCGTCCGCGAACGTCGTAGATGTCGCGCCCTTCGCCGTAATAGACGGAATGCCGGGCCGTCGTCCGGGCGTGCTGAATCAGGCGGCCGAGCAGCGAGACGGGCTCGTCGTTCTCCGCCATCAGGCGATGCCCCAGCCGATGAGCCAGCGCCAAAGACCGCAGCGAGCGGAGCGTGTCGCAGAACAGCGAATGCGGACCATTGAAGGAATAGATGTAGCCATCGCCGTCAACGGTCGCGGCCCACCGTGCCGCCTGCACGGCCCCGCTGACCCGCAGCGCCAGCTCATACAGCTGAACTTCAGCGTCGTCCGCGGGGATGCGACCTTCGCGAATCAGCCGCAGCAGGGCGCCATAGGTGCTGACGTTGTTGAATCCGTGGTCGTGGACGCCGATGTGGGAGACGTGCGACGGCATGAGATCGCGGGTCCGCTGGCGGCCAAGCTCCAGGAAGTGCCCATCGCCCGTGGCGTCAAACTGCAGGATCAGGGAGCCGACGCGGAAGCCCTGGGTCCATTCGGTCCAGCCGCGGGACGTGTATCGGCCGGCAACGGTGAGGACGGGAGAGCCGTCGGATTCGCTCCAACTCGATTCCAGGGCGTGGAGCGTCTCGGCGGAGCGTCGCCAGAGGCGTTCGATTGCGGGAAGCAGTTGCTGGGGATGGAGTTGGGCATCGACGAGCATGGCGCCGCGATGGTACTGGACGGGTGCGGAATTGCGGAGCGACGCGTCGGACCGCCACACTGCGGCCGTGATTCTCCCCCGCCCGCGGGGAGCGGCATTTTTCGGACTTGCGGCCCGGGAATGTCGCGGGATACGATACGTGTACACACGTCCCCTACTGCTCAAAAACTCAAGGGCTTGATCCATGGCGCCGAAACCCGCTGCCCGCAAAACCCCCGTGGTCGACGAACACGAACGGATGCTGCAGAACACCCTGGGCCAGATCGAGAAGGCGTTCGGCCAGGGTTCGATCATGCGGCTGTCGGATCAGGGGGCCGCGATCGACGGCATCTCGACCGGCGCCCTGTCGCTGGACCTGGCGCTGGGCGGCCGGGGTTTTCCGCGAGGCCGGATCATCGAGCTGTTCGGACCGGAATCGAGCGGCAAGACGACGCTGGCCCTGCACGTGGTGGCGAGCGCCCAGCGGGGCGGCGGGATTGCGGCGTTCATTGACGCCGAGCACGCGCTCGATCCGTCATGGGCCAAACGCCTGGGAGTGAATCTTGAGGAGCTGCTGGTCAGCCAGCCTTCGCATGGCGAGGAGGCGCTGCAGATCGCGGAGATGCTGATCAAGTCGAACGCGGTCGACGTGATCGTCATCGATTCGGTGGCCGCGCTGGTGCCGAAGGCGGAACTGGACGGGGAAATCGGCGACAAGCACGTCGGCCTGCAGGCGCGGATGATGAGCCAGGCGATGCGAAAGCTGACGGGCGCGATCGCCAAGGCCAAGACCTGCGTGATCTTCATCAACCAGATTCGCGAGAAGATCGGGGTGATGTTCGGCAGTCCGGAGACGACGCCCGGCGGCCGGGCGCTGAAGTTTTACAGCTCCTGCCGCGTCGACGTGCGGCGGATCGCGGGGCTCAAGGAGGGCGAGGAGACGATCGGCATGCGAATGCGCGCGAAGATCGTGAAAAACAAAGTCGCGCCCCCGTTCCGCGTCGCCGAATTCGATATGCTGGTGTCGCGGGGAATCAGCGCCGAAGCCGACATCCTCGACCTGGCGACCGCCCAGAACATCCTCAGCAAGAGCGGGACCTGGTTCACCTACGGGGACACGCGGCTGGGACAGGGGCGCGACCGGGCGAGGCAGTTCCTGGAAGAGAATCCCAAGATCACCGCGGAACTCCGGAACCGGGTGCTCGAGAAGTACGCGGCCAGCGGACGCATCGAGGCGCCGGCCAGTTCCGACAACGGGGAAGCCGACGAATGACAGGCGTCCGCACGCGGACTGCGGCGGGGCTGCTCGCCGCACTTATTTTTGCGCCCGCCGCCCGGCCGGACGACCCTGACCCGATCCAGGTGCTCCGGGCCTTCGAGCAGGCCGCCGCGCAGGCCACGGCCCGCGCCGAACGCTGCGTCGTCAGCATCGGCCGGCTGGCGGCCGCACCCCAGCTCCCGCCGCTGGGCGTCTTCGGACAACGCCCCTCCGCGAATCAGCCCGACTGGCGGGAGCTGTTCGGCGCCGGCGTGCTGCTCAAACCCCCGGGCCGCGACCGCGAACGACTGGTGCTGACGAATCGGCATGTGGTGATCGACCGGTCGGCCAGCCGCAGCGGAGCGCCCCGGCAGGGCCTGATCGTCGTCCTGCCGGATCGGATTCAGGTTCCCGCGGAAGTCATCGCGGCCGACCCGCGCAGCGACCTGGCCGTCCTGCGCATGGACCTGTCGAACAGCGGCGTGCGGGTCGATGAGCTGCCGACGCTCGAGTTCGGCGCGGCGGAAGAGTTTCAGAAGGGACAGTTCGCCCTGCTGCTGGGCAACCCATACGCCGTGGCCCGCGACGGCTCGGCGAGCGTCAGCCTGGCGACGATCGCCAACATTTCGCGGGCGCCGTGGAACGGGCTCAACCGTCCGCAGGTCGACCAGGATCTGACCGTCCATCATCTAGGGACGCTGTGGCATCTCGACTCGCGGATTCAGCTGGGCGGCAGCGGCGGAGCGGTCGTCGATTTCGAGGGCCGGCTGATCGGGCTGACGACGTCGCTGGCCGCCATCGAGGGGTACGAATCATCCGTCGGCTATGCGGTCCCGATGACGCGCGGCATGCGGCGCGTCGTGGATTCGCTTCTGGAGGGGTATGAAGTCGAGTACGGGTTTCTGGGAATCGCGCCGCGGTCGTTCGGGCGATTCGGCGGCTTCGCGGCGCCGCTGCGGGGACCGGCTCGAGGCGCTGAGATCGACAGCGTGGCGCTCGGTTCTCCGGCGGACGTGGCGGAGTTGCGGTCGGGAGATGTCGTGAACGCGGTGAACGGCTCGCCGATCCGCACCGAGGACGACCTGATCCGGGAGATCGGGCTGCTGGGGCCGGATGGCGTCGCGGTGCTGGACATCAACCGTGCCGGCGCCCGCGGCGGTGCGAGCCAGGTCGAAGTCCGGCTGGGAAAATGGCCCGTGTACGACGACACGGCCATCATCGCAACTCGCATGCGAACGCCCGCGTGGCGGGGGCTGAACATCGATTTTCCCACGGCCCGTCGGCGGTACATCACCACCAACCTGTTCGAGCGCTATCCGCAGGCGGTGGTCGTGACGAGCGTCGTCGCCGGCAGCCCGGCCGCGGCCGCGGGGCTGCAGGAGGGGCTGTTCGTCGCCAGCGTGAATGGCGAGCCGGTGCAGACGCCCGCGGAATTCGCGGCGGCCATCACACGCGTCGCGGGGGCCGCGCGGCTGCAGCTCGACGACGGCCGTGAGTTCACGGTCGGAGAATGACGGCCTGCGATGCGCGTTCAACGAATGGCGGGCGATCTGCGACGGCCGCGATGGCCGTCACTGCGCGGGAGCGTACATCAGCCGTCCGCACGAACTGCAGAACAGAATCTGCCCGGAGTTCAGCAGCACCCGCTGCTGCGGCGTCAGCGAGACATAGCAGCCGGTGCAGACGCCATTCTCGACCGAAGCCAGCGCGTCGGCGCCGTGCGCCTCCACCAGGCGGCGATACTTGGCGAGGTTGTCGCCGCTGAGCACCGCCTCGGCCTTCTGCAGCGCGGCCAGGAGGTTCGCTTCCCGGCCCCGCAGCTCGACGGCCGCGGCGTTGAACTCGGCGATGTAGGCCGTCTTGTCCTGCTCGGTCTGCTGGACCCGGCCCTGAGCCGACACGATGTCCTTCTGAAGCCGGTCGACGCGATCGAGATGTTCGAGGATCTCGTCCTCGAGGACGGCCTTCGCGGCGACATCCGCTTCGATCTGGCCCCGGAGAATGTCGTACTCGCGGTTCGACGACGCCTGGTTCAGCTTGCCGCGGAGGTCCGTCAACTTGCTTTCCAGCGTCTTCAGCTCAAGCCCTTTGCGATCCGCGGAGAGGCGCGTTTGCTGGAGTTCTTCCTGCTTGTTGCTGACGTCCGTTTTCGCATTGGCGACGACCAGCTCTCGAGCCTTCGTCTGCCGCGGCCCCCGGGCCAGCTCATCTCTCACATCGCGAAGCAACCCGTGCAGCCGGTGAAGTTCCGTCAGGTCGACTGAGACCGACATCCGCCGTCCTTCCTGTTTCAGTTCCAACGGGTGTAGTTTACGGGGGCCGCGGCGCGGCGGCTAGGATGCGTCCAAAGATCGGATTTCCCCCGGTTTCGCCCCCGAACGAATGCGATTCGCCCCCGTCTCGTCCCGCTCCAGGAGCCTGTCATGCAGCTCGGACTCATCAATTCCGCCTGGGTTCAGGCCGGTCGCGGCACGGCCTGGGGCATCGAACGCACCAAGGCGATCGGGTTTGATTCGATCGACATCTTCGCCGACCCGCTCGACATCGACATTCGCGAACGCCAACTCATCCGCCGCGAATGCCGACGCCACGACCTGCCGATCGTCTCCGTCTGCTGCGTCGCCGTCGGCCTGATCGACTTCAACCCCAGCGTGCAGCGTTTCCACGTCGACCGGGTGCGCAAATATCTCGACTTCGTCTACGAGCTCGAGGCGCGGAACCTGCTGCTGGTGCTGGGCGAATACATCTGGAATCAGGAAGTGATTCCGCCGGCGGAGCAGTGGCGCACGGGGGTCGAGCATTGCCGGCGGCTGGCGGAATATGCGGAGTCCCTGGGCGTGGAGATCGCCCTGGAGCTCGAGCCGTTTCCACTGTCGCTGCTCAATGACGTCCACAGCATGCTGCGATTCCTTGACGACGTCGGCCATCCGTCGCTGAAGGCGAATATCGACATCTCGCACCTGCAGCTGGCGAACGTGCCGGCGGCGGAGCTGCGTCGACTCCGGGGCCGGGCGGCGCACGTGCACATTTCGGACTGCGACGGCCATCGGCATGGCGACCTGCCGCCCGGACGGGGCGTCGTCGAGTTTGAGCCCTATCTGGCCGAGCTGCGGGACCTCGGCATCCCCGGGGCGATTTCGATCGAATTGGAGTACTCGCCCGATCCGGATCACATCGAGGACTGGGTTCGCGAAGCCTACGCGGCGACGGACCGGCTGATGAAGAAGTTCGCCCTGCGCGGATGACGCGGGACGGCCTCCGGAGCCGCGCGGCCAGCGCGCGGCGGGTTCGCCAGCGAACGGAATCACAGGCGTCCGTGGCGTGGCCCGCCCTCTCCGGGGCAACTATCATTCGCGGGCCGCGGCAGCCCGACGCCCGTCTCTGTGAAGTGACGCTCGTCGCGCCGACCGTCGAAGACATTCCCGCTGAACCCGCCTGCATCGATTCGCGCGTCCGCCATGAAGATCCACGAATACCAGGGAAAGCAGTTGTTCGCCGCCGCCGGCGTGCCGATTCCGCAGGGAGTCGTCGCCCGAACGCCGCAGGAAGCCGCGGACGCCTTCACGTCCCTCAACGGCGCCATCGCAGTCGTGAAATCGCAAATCCATGCCGGCGGACGCGGCAAGGGGCGGTTCAAGGAACATCCCGAGCAGTCCGGCGTCGTGCTCGTCAAATCCGCCGACGACGCGCGCTCCCACGCCCAGCGGATGCTGAAGTCGACGCTCGTCACGAAGCAGACCGGCGACGCCGGCCAGCAGGTGCACACGCTGTACGTCGAGCAGGGTCTGGACATCAAGCATGAGCTGTACCTGGGCATCGTCGTCGATCGCGAACAGGGCCTGCCGGTCGTGATTTTCTCGTCCGAAGGGGGCATGGACATCGAGGAAGTCGCCGAGAAGACGCCGGAGAAGATCGCCCGCGAACACTTTGACGCGGCCCTGGGGCTGCAGCCGTTCCAGGCCCGGAAGCTCGCGCGGGCCATCGGCCTGAATGCGGCCGCGACGCGCTCGGCGGAATCGTTCCTGCCGAAGATCGCGAAGTTCTTCGTCGATCAGGACTGCAGCATGGCGGAGATCAACCCGCTGGTGCTGACGGGGGATGACCGCCTGCTGGCGCTCGACGCCAAGGTCACCTTCGATGACAACGCGCTGTTTCGCCACAAGGGCTACGACGCCCTGCGGGATCTCGCCGAAGAAGACCCCTCGGAGGTGCGGGCACAGGCGGCGGGGCTCAGCTATGTGAAGCTGGATGGAAACATCGGCTGTCTGGTCAACGGGGCCGGACTGGCGATGAGCACCATGGACCTGATCAAGCTGCATGGCGGCGAGCCGGCGAACTTTCTGGATGTCGGCGGCGGGGCGAACGTCGAGCAGGTCACCGAGGCGTTCCGCATCCTGCTGGCGGATGCCAGCGTGAAGGCCGTGCTGGTGAACATCTTCGGCGGCATCATGAAGTGCGATACGATCGTCGAAGCGCTGCTCGCGGCGTACGACACGGTGGGCATCAAGGTGCCGCTGGTCGTGCGACTGGAAGGGACGAACGTCGAGCTGGCCCGGGAGATGCTCGCGAAGAGCGGGAAGAAGATCATCGCGGCGACCGATCTGACGGATGCGGCGAAGAAGGTCGTGGCGACGCTCGGCGCCTGATGGGGCGGCGTCGTGTCGCAGGGTGGCGTCGAGCCAGGCGAGCCCGCGGGGCCGAGCCGGCGATGACCCATCTTACGGCTTCAAACCGCGTCAAATGTTCGTTCCGCCAATGGCAAACGACCAATCCATCGAGGCGTGGCCGGGGCTTCCGTCGCTGCGCTCGGTCCAGCTCCGGCCACACAGCGCGCCGATCACCCCTTCGGCTCAGGCCGAACGGCTGCGCGGCGCGGGAGACGCCGCCTCGGCCGCCAGCAAGCGAAGCCGTTCGTCGTCGACCTGCGACCCCTTCGGCAACCGCTTGATGGCCTCCAGAATCTGCAGCGACTGCGCTTCCGTGGCGCGAACGCCCAGCTCTTCCAGGCGGCTGGCGACCGCCCGACGGCCGCTGTGACGCCCCAGCACCAGCTTCAACCCCGAGCAGCCGATGAGTTCCGGGCGATACGGCAGGTACGTGTCCGGATCCTTAAGCAGCCCATCCTGGTGGACGCCCGCCTCGGTGGCGAACACATTGTCCCCCGCGACCGGCTTGTTGACCGGCAGAGGGACGCCCGTGAGTTCGGAAACCAGCCGGCAGAGCGGCGCCAGTTGCGTCAGGTCCAGACACTCCGGAGCGCCGAATTCGTCCGGATGCAGCGCCATCGCCAGCGCGACCTCCTCCAGCGATGTGTTGCCCGCACGCTCGCCGATGCCGTTGATCGTGCACTGCACGATCTGCGCGCCGGACTGAATCGCGGCCAGCGTGTTGGCCGTCCCCAGCCCCAGGTCGTTGTGAAAATGGACCGCCAGCAATGCGCGGTCGATGTTGGGCACGCCGTCCTGAATGCGGGCCAGCATGTCGCGCGTCTTGTCGGGCGTCAGGACGCCGACAGTGTCGGCGAAGCCGATCGTCGAGGCGCCGGCGTCGATCGCCTCGCGGTAGGTTTCACAGAGGAAGTCGATTTCCGTGCGGCTGCCGTCCTCGGGACCGAAGGCGACGACGTCGAACCGCTCGGCCGCGTAACGGATGGCGTCGGTGATCAGGGTGATCATCTCGGCCGGGCTTTTCTGATGCCGGGCGCGGCGATGCACGGGGCTGACGCCGCAAAACAGGCTGACGCCTCGTTTGTGCGAAGGCCGGCCATCGAGCGCCTCGGCCGCCACATCGATGTCCCCGCGAAGCATGCGGCAGAGGCAGGTCAGCACGGGACGCGAGACCGCGCGGACCATCCGCCGGACGGCGTCGGCGTCGGCCGCGGACGACGCGGGAAAGCCAGCATCGATGGAGTGCACGCCGAGGGCCTCGAGCGCCTGTGCGATCCGGACCTTGTCCTCCGGTTCCAGCGTCGCGCCCGGCATCTGCTCGCCGTCGCGCAGCGTGGTGTCGCTGAACAGCACCCGGCCGCTGCGGCGATGTCCGGAGATGATCCGGCGCTTGATGGCGGACTTCAGTCGCCGCCGCGCTCCCGCGAACATCCTGAACGGCATGCCTCGCTCCCTGAGAATTCGCGCGGCCGGCGCGGCGACATTCCGCCGCGGCCCGAGCCCCGCCCGTGCAGCGTGTGATACCTGCGGACGGCCGATTGCGGGAACGTCAGTTCCGCCCCGACGTACGGCCATCGGCGACGAACGGCAGCGCCGGCTTGTCCGCCGCGGTCAGGCCAGCAGCTCTTCGATCGGCACGCCGCTGGGATCGACCAGCCGGATCGGCCGGGCGACGTTCGACAGGTTCTGCTTCTGCGGATCGAGCCCCAGCGCCGTGCAGATCGTCGCCAGCAGATCCGGAACCGCCACGGGGCGATCCTCGACCGTCAGACCGTCGTCGCTGGTCCGGCCCAGCACGCCTCCGCCGCGAATGCCCGCCCCACCCAGAACGACCGACCAGGCCCGCGGATAATGATCCCGCCCGAGCTGCGGATTAATGACCGGCGTGCGGCCGAATTCGCCCATCCAGACGACCAGCGTGCTCTCCAGCAGGCCGCGCTCCTCCAGGTCCTGCATCAGCGCCGACCAAGCGGAGTCCAACGTTCCGCACAACCCCTCGACGGCCGTGAAATTGTCGTTGTGCGTGTCCCAGCCGCCGAGCGTGACTTCGACGAACGGCACGCCCGATTCGACGAGCCGCCGCGCCAGCAGGCATCCCTGACCGAACTGCGAGGCGCCGTACCGCTCCAGGGTGCCGGGTTCTTCCTGATCGAGTTGGAACGCCTCCCGCGCGGCGGGGGACATCAGCCGCGTGCTGCGGTCGATCGCCGTGCGGTAACCGCTGGCGGCCGAGCCGGGGTGCTGATCCAGAAACGGCCGCTGAACCTGCATCAGGAGTTCGCGACGGGCCTGCGCCTGATCGCTGGAGATTCCCGGCGGCAGCGCGAGATTCTCGACGCCCAGCCGCGAGCCCTCGCCTCCCTGGTTGCCGACGAGGAGCGGCGCATGGTCCGGTCCCAGAAACCCTGCTGGCGGAATGCCCGCCCGGAACAGCCCGCGCGGCAGAATGCTGACGTAATGCGGCAGGTCGCCGGTCTGCGCGCCATGTTCGTTCGAGACCAGCGATCCCAGGACGGGAAACTGAATCGGCCCCTGCGGCAGGTAGCCCGTCCGGAGATGGTCCGTCGCCCGCCCGTGGTCCCCCTCGCGCGTGCTCATCGAACGGACGACCGCCAGCCGATCCATCCAGCCGGCGATCTTCGGCAGGTGTTCGGATACGGACAGCCCGGGGACGCTGGTGGCGATCGGCTGGAACGGCCCGCCGTGGTCGTGCCCCGGCTTCATGTCGAACGTGTCGGTCTGACTGGGACCGCCCGCCATCCACAGCAGCAGGCACGAGCGATACGGACGCGGGCCCCCCTCCGTCGCGGCGGCCAGCCGGCGCAGCCAGCTCGTCGCCCCGGCGGCCAGTCCCGCCGAAGCGGCCAGCCAGCCTCGGCGCGTCAGCGTTCCGCGTTCCATCCCCCTGCGGCCGTGCATGTCAGGCTCCCCCGTTCAATGGTTCCACTGGAACTCGGCCGAGTTCAGCAGCATCCACAGGATGTCGGCCAGCGGCGGCTCGCCTTCCGCGGGCGCGGCCGCCAGATAATCTTCGATCAATGTCCGTTCGTCCGCCCGGGGACGTCGGCTCAATGTCCGCAGGTACAACTGTTCGATGGCCTCCTCAGCCGTCGCTTCGCCGCCGTCCGGCGTCTGCGTCGTCGCGGGCGCGCGTCCCCCCGTCAGGTTGCGGCCGTTCATCAGCAGCAGCGTCTGCGCGACGGATGTTTGCGGCTCGCCGTCCGCCCCCTGCGCCGCCACCAGGTCCAGCAGCCGCCGCCGCGTGCCATCCTGCGAGCGAGTCAACGGCGCCGCGGAGTCCGGTTCGATCACCCCCGCGGCCAACAGCAGGCTGTCCGCGAACTGATCGCCGCTCATTGCTTTCAGGTTCGCCCGCGCGAACAGCCGCGCCTCGGACTGCGACGGATCGGTCAGCCGACTGGTCCGCTGGTAGGCCCGGCTGAGACAAATGCCGCGGTACAGCAGGTCGAGATCGAAACCGGACGATGCGAACGCCTGCGCGAGTTCGTCGAGCAGCTCGGGGTGGCTGGGCGGATTGAGTTCCTGGAAGTCGTCGACCGGGTCGACGAGGCCCACGCCCATCAGCTGAGCCCAGACCCGGTTGACGATGGCCCGGGCGAACCAGGGATTGTCGGCCCGGGTGATCCAGTCGGCGAGCGCGGTGCGACCGCTCGCGGGCGATCCGGCATCGGGAGTTTCACCCGTCAGGAACAGGGCCGGCGCGACGGCGTCGACGTCCATGATGGGGATCGATCGGGCCGCGGGATCCTCGATCAGCGGCGCGAACGTGCCGCGCCCCTTCCGCTGCAGTCCGGAAAAGAACGCGGCCTGATTCCAGAACTGCTCCCTGGTCCAGCGATCGAACGGATGGTCGTGGCATTGAGCGCATTCCATGCGGAGGCCCAGGAACACGCGCGTCGACGCCGCGGCGAGCTTGCCCGGGTCGGCCTCCTTGGACGCGATGAAGGCGATCGGATTCGCAGCCTGCAGGTCCTTCAGGACCAGTTGCGGCGGCTGGTCCGGACCGACGATCGGCACGGTCAACAGGTCCCGGACGATGCCGTCGAACGAACGCCGCGCCTGCCGCTGATCGCGCAGCCAGGCTTCGAACCCCGGCTGGAGATAGCGGACCTGTCGGTCGGCGTCGGCCTCCGGCAGAAGTATGGACCGCCAGACGTTCGCGAAGTGGGCGGCGTGGCGGGGGCTGGCGAGCAGACGGTCGATTGCCGCCGCGCGACGATCCTCGGAGGAATCGTCCAGAAACGCGCGCGTCTCGTCGGCCGTCGGGATGCGACCGGTCAGGTCCAGCGACAGCCGGCGATAGAACTCGAAATCCTCAGAATCGGATGCGGCGACGACCTGGTCCGCGGCCAGACGTTCGTCGATGCGCGCATCGATGCGCGCCGCGATCTGTCCCGGGTCCGCCGGCGGAGAGCCGCATGCCAGCGGCAACAGGACGGCAAACAGCGGGAGCGACGTCATCGGCTTTCGGCCTCCAGCTCCACGCTCGAAGGCGCCGCCGTTTCGCCCGGTGGCAGCGGCACGCAGACGAGTTCGCTGGCATCCCGCGCATACAGCCGACCGTTCGCAAACGCCGGGTTCACGAACGTCCCGCGGCAGACCTTGGCCTTGGACAGCACCTCGAAGCGGTCCCCCGCAATCGAGGCCAGCACAAGATTGCCGCCGTCATCCAGCAGCAGCACCTTGCCGTCCCCCGTGCGGATCAGGCTGAGATGGAAGTAGCCCAGCCCCTTCTGCGTCCAGCGCGTCTCGCCGGTCGCCAGGTCGACGGAATGCAGGTCGGCGCGCGGCAGCGGCATTTGCGCGTTGGTGATCAGCAGCACGCCGCCGCGGCCATCGACCGTCCCCGTCGAGAAGTAGCTGCCCAGGTCCTGATTCCACCATTTCAGGTGCGGCGCCGGCTCGCCTCCCGTCGGCAGTTCGAGGGCCAGGCTCCCGGTGTCCTGTGTGGAACTGACCAGAAAATCCCCGATCGTCAGCGGCGTCGGCGAGACCCCGGACGGCTGAAAAACCAGCGGATGCTCCCACAGAATGCTGCCGTCCGCAGGGTTCAATCCGAGCAGCCGCAATGTCGTCTGCACGACGACCTCGGCCCGCTGGCTGTCTCCGGCACCACGGCGCAGCACCACGGGCGACGCCGTTCCGGCCGGCTCGTCGAGTTCCTTCCAGGCCAGCTCCCCGGTGTTCGCATCGAACGCCGCGACGGCGCTGCCCGCCCCGCCCAACGGGACGATCACGCGGTTCTCAACGACGACGGGCGAGCTGCAGACCCCGAACCCCGGCCGCGTCGCCTGCAGCGCGTCATACGGATTGATCTGCCACTGGCGGTCGCCGCTGACGGCGTCATAGCAGCTCAGGACGCCGGAAATGCCGAACGTGTACAGTCGGCCCTCGACAACCAGAGGCGTGGCGCGCGGACCATTTCCCAGGTCGCTGCGATACCGCGGCCGATCGTGCTCGTCCGACCATTTCACCTCGCCGGTGACGGCATCGAACGCGAGCACCACTTCCCGGTCATCGCGCTCCGCAACTCCGGCATGCACAAACACCAGACCGTGCGCCACGACCGGCGAGCTGAACCCGCTGCCGATCGTCTTTCTCCAGGCCGCTTCAGGCGGCGTCTCCCAGGGGGCGACAATCTCTTCCGAAACGCCATTGCGCCGCGGACCCAGCCACTGCGGCCAGTCGCCCGCCGGCGCCTCTCGAACCACGGCGAGCAGCAACGCCAGCGGAACAAGCCGGCGAAACAAAGCGGCAGCGGGCATCGGCGGGCTCCGGATGCGAACAGGCTGGTTCGGACCGCAGGCAGACAGCAGGCCTCGCGCGCCCGCCGGTGCGGACGCGCGGCCTCCGGGCACGAATCAGAACTCTCCGACGACTTCGCCGCCGGCGCGCGTCGTCAGGGCGTCGTACACGTTGACGTCCAGGCTGTCGTTCAGGAACCGGACCGAGCCGTCCGCCAGCAGGTGGTGTGCGCCGCCGACATGCATGCTGGATGGCCCGTAGTCCTGGGCGATCGAGTTCGGGAACACGTCCGGGAAGTACGGACGGTAATTGATCGACACCGTATTGCCGGCGAACGTCGGGCTGGCGAGGTTGGTCCAGCGCGCCGCGACCGACGCGCTCGTGCCGTCGATCCACACCGCCGCCCGCTCTTCACGCGTTTCCGCGAGCATGATCGTGTTCGAGCTGCCGTCCACGATGTCCCGGAATCCGGTCCGCGAGCCCGGGAACATCAGCCCCTCGGCCGGGACCATCCCGGACAGGCCGACGACCGTCACGGCGCCCAGCGCCACGTAGTTGCGGATCGCGAACTTGTCGTAGCCGACGCTCCCCGTGTACAGCGGGTGGTCGCTGTACTGCCGGCCGGCGTAGCTCGGACAGGAGTAGAAGGGCAGGATCTGCGAGGCCGCCAGCCGGTTCTCGACCGCCAGCGATGACAGGTTGTAGTTGATCGCGTTGTACAGGTTGCCCGCATCGAGCTGCGGCAGGATCAGGCTCGCGAAACTGTGCAGGTGGATCGTGCGGTCGTTCGGGCCGGCGCCCGGCCAGTTCCACACGCCCCGGCCGAAACCGCTCGTGCTGCTCGGCGGAAACACCTTGTGGCTGGACTCGTAGTTGTGGATCGCCAGTCCGATGTTGTGCAGGTTGTTCTTGCACTGCGTGCGGCGTGCGGCCTCGCGCGCCTGCTGGACGGCCGGCAGCAGCAGCGCGACCAGGATCGCGATGATCGCGATCACGACCAGGAGTTCAATCAGCGTAAAGCCACGACGACGCAACATGGAACAATCTCCGGCAGAGCGGATCGCTGGGAATGACGGGGATGGCGCGGCGGGCTGGAACGGCGCATGGCTGGCCGGCGCAGAATCCTCGATCAGGAAGGACCGCCAGCGTATCCGCGGGACCCCGTCCGCGTCCAATGCACAGGGCCGTCGTCCGCGTGTGTGCGTGTGGGGTGCATTCGTGCAGAGCCCGACCGAAAGTCGAGTCCCCAGGCTCGGTTGAACGGCCTTGTCAGGCAGCCGGTCGGAGGCCTGCCGGGCATCCACGTTCGATCGCACGTTCCCTGCAGGCAGGGGGTTGGTCACACCTGACCGCGGTCCGTCAGCCATTTCCGCCAGGCGGCGACCGCCCGCCGCTGCGCCGGGCCCAGCGTGCGCCAGTCCTCCGGCGGCACGCCATGCGTTTCTCCAGTAAGACGCTGCAGCGCCTCGGCCGCGGCGACCCGGACTTCCGGCTCGACGTCCTCCAGCAGTTCCACGAGGTCCGGAATCGTCGATGCCGGCGCGGTGCGACGGATGACGTTCGCGGCGGCGAGCCGCTGATCCTGCGTCCCGGCGGCATCCTGCGAACGGAGGAATGCGACGAGCGGAATCGCACCCGGCGCGCCCAGGTCCACCAGTTGCCGCTCATACAAGGCCGATGCCTTGGAGCGACCGACGCCCGCCAGCACTCGCGACAGCCGACTGTCCAGTTCCGGTCCACCTTCCTGACGGAGCGCCAGCAGCGGCGCCATCCAGGCGGTGTCGATGATCGGGTCGAACGATTCATGGACTTCCGACCCGCCGGCCCGGACCAGCAGCCGGCGGCCCCCTTCCAGCTGGATCAGTTCATCGTTGAGCTGGATATGGACATCGCCGCGGTCCGCCAGAACGGTGATGGCGTCGCTGGCGTCGACCTCGGTCTGCAGGCTGGAATCCGCGACACAGCGGAAGATTGGCAACACGCCGGGCTGGAGTCCGGAGATGACCTTCAGCGACGAACCGGGCGCGGCCTGACACCACATCCGTCCCTTGCGAACGGTGATCTCGTCGACGGCCGTCAGTTCGACTTCGCACTGCTCGTCCAGGCGGACGACGCCGCCAGCAGGGCAGGTGAACTCGCAGAGCGCGTCGAGGTTGGTGCGCAGCGAGGAACCGACCGGGCAGGCGAGCACGACGGGCTGCGGGACGACGGTCCATTCCGAGGCGAGCGGCGGACGGGATTCGACCGCGCCGCTGGTCAGCGTGATGCGGAAGGCGGAGGGATCGACGGCGGCGGAGTTCGCCGCCATCCGCGCGGGATCGTTTGCGGCGGACGCATCACGCGCCCGCTGCTGGAGCGCCGGGGGCCGGACGACAAGCAGGGCGATGGTGGCGGCGATGGCCCCGGCCATGGCCAGCAGCGTGCCCCAGCGACCGTGCGCGGACGGTGACAAGGGGCCAGGAGGAACGGCGACGGGCGCGGAGGCGGACGCGCCGGCGGCATCCCGAGTCAGCGCCCGCAGGATCGCGGTCGTGGTCCGATCGGCGGAGGCGCGGGACGGCAGGCCGGCGCCGCACAGCGCGTGCAGGTCGTCGAGACGCCGGCCCGCCTGGCGGCAGTCTCCGCACTGTTCGAGGTGCGCATCGAGAGCCGACGCGTCGTCCGGCGCCAGGGCGCCGTCGAGCCGCGCGCTCATGCCTTCAAGAGCGCTGGCACAGTCCATGGCAGCATTCCCGATCCGGATCAAGCGTCCGCCGGAGGTGGTCTCGAGCCCGGGCCAGACGGCCGTTGACCGTCGCCCGGGAAACCTCCAGCACGCTCGACATGTCGTCGTAACTCATGCAGTCACAGTAGAACAGCAGCAGGACTTCCCTGAGATCCTCCGGCAGTTCTCCGACCGCCGCCCACAGCCGTTCGTGCTCCTCCTGCCGCTCGAGGGCCGCGTCGCCGTCAACCAGCGGTTGCGAGACGGCTGCGACGGCATCCGGCAGGCTCGACCAGGAGCGCTCCATCAGGGGCTTTCTGCGCAGCCAGTCGAGGCAGACCCGGACGGCGATCGACCGGATCCAGGGACCGAACCGCTCGCCATCCGACAACTGATGCAGGGACCGCAAGGCCCGCAGCACGGCGTCCTGAGCGAGGTCCTCCGCGGCCACGCGTCCGACGCGAGCCTGACAGACCGCGAGAACCCGGGGCGCCCAGCGGCGCGCAAGCTCCTCCCGGGCGCTCATCCGCCCCGCGAGTGCCTGACGGACCAGTTCGCCGTCGGTCATCGTGCTGGCCGTAACCTCCCCGACTCCGGACGGACGAGGGCCGCTCCCAGACCAGAAGTTTTCGGGAAGTTTCGCAGATCGCCTTTTTCGCGGACAGGACTGGT
The DNA here is from genome assembly GCA_019636235.1 of Planctomyces sp. GTDB lineage: Bacteria > Planctomycetota > Planctomycetia > Planctomycetales > Planctomycetaceae > Caulifigura. The sequence goes on along the minus strand of JAHBXW010000004.1, from coordinate 226,839 downwards.
CCGGCCGCCGACTCGTTCGTCTCTCTTCAGCGAACGCCGCCAACAGGGATCGGCCGGCCGGCCATCGGGGCCGGACCGGCGCCCGCTTCGTCAGGCGGCCCGGGAGAATCGCCATGTTGAAGCCACTGTTCCGCGCCGCCGGCCTGTTGTCCGTCGCATTGCTGGTCGGGGTCCTGTCGGGCTGCGGAGACGCCGTCGGGGGCCACGGCGCCGAAACGTCGGGGCCCGCCCCCCCGTCGCCCAAGCTGATCGTCCATGAATGGGGGACGTTCACCAGCTTCTCCGGTTCCGACGGCGTGCAGATCGACTACCGCCCGCTCGGCGACAATGACCTGCCCAGGTTCGTGTATTCCGACAGCATGCTGAGCCCGTTTTCGAAGCGGACGATCTTCGCCCGGCAGCGGATGGAGACGCCCGTGACGTACTTCTATACGGACGTCGAGCAGGACGTCCGCGTCTCGGTGGCGTTTCCCGGGGGTCGGCTGACAGAGTTCTATCCCCCGCCGCGAAGCCGGACGGTCGTCCCGGCGACCGATGGCGCGCCCCGGAGGACCGAAGCGATCGACTGGGGAACGGTGCACCTGATTCCCACCAGCCGGCTGGCGACGCACATTGAGAACCCCGAAGTCGCCCGGAGCATCAATCGGCACATGGAAGCGGCGCTCGTGCCGTGGACGGACAATGACAATCCGTACTACCACGCACGGCGGACCGATTCCGCGCTGGTCTACGTGCCGCATCGCAACACGAGCGACTGGGAAACCATCATGCCCGCGTCGGACCTCCGGGGGGACCATGTCGAGAAGTTCCTGTTCTATCGCGGCACCGGAAACTTCGATGTCCCGCTCCGCGCGGAAGCGCTCGGCGGCGACCGGTTCCGGATCGCCAATACGGGTTCGCAGGCGGTGAAGTCCGCGATTCTCGTGAACTACGAACAGAATGTGCTGCGGTTCGGCGCGGCCGGCGACGTCCCGGCTGGCGGCTCCATTGAAGCCACGCTGCCTCCCGCCGGGGAAGGCGCGGCGAACGCGCTGGATGAGCAATTGGTCGCGGCGCTGATGTCCAGCGGACTGTATGAAAAAGAAGCCCGGTCGATGGTCGCCACCTGGAAGCAGGCCTGGTACTTCGAGCCGGGGACGCGCGTTCTGTGCCTGGTGCCGCAGGAGCTGACCGATGCCGTACTGCCGCTCACGATCGAGCCGCAGCCCCAGGAGACGCTGCGGGTGATGGTGGCGCGGCTGGAGCTGATGACGCCCGAGGAAGAGCGGCATTTGCTGTCGCTGATGGAGACGAGTTCGCGGAACGAAGCCGACATCGACGAAACGCTGCTGAATCGCTGCCTGGAGCGCGGTCGGCTGGCGGCGCCGGCGATTCAGCGGGTGAGCCGGCTCACGGACAGCGCGACGATTCGCGCCGAAGGAGAGCGCGTGCTGGCCCGTCTGGCGAAAGTCCATAATCTGTTTTGAAGTTCCGCGTCGCGCGGAGTCGTCCCGGCGGCTCCGCGCGTCATTTTTCTTTCCGTGATGCTGACCGCGGCAGCGGCAATCGGCGGTTTATGGCTCAACATCGCCGGCGTCGGCGGGCTCGATGACGCCCAGGAGATCGCCGGGCTCGACGAACGCGTCGTTTGCGAGCCGATGCTCCGCGAGCACGCCGGTTCGGGGCGCGGCGATGTGAAACAGGACGCCGCTGGCGACGACTTCGATCAGCCGGTCGCCCTCGATGACCATCGCCCCCCGGTCGGCCAACCACTGCACCAGGCGAATCGGCTGGCCGGCGGCCCCGATGTCGGGCATTCGCAACTCGACCGCGGCCGGCGGCGGAGCGTCGTCGTCAGTCACGCCAGGATCTCGTGGACGACGTTCCCCGCCACATCGGTCAGCCGTTCGTCGCGGCCGTTGTGGAAGAACGTCAGTTGTTCGTGATCGATCCCCAGGATCCACAGGATCGTGGCGTGCAGGTCGTGGACGTGGACCGGGTTCTCCTCAGCCCGCAGCCCGACGGGATCAGTCGCCCCCCAGGCCATGCCGCCCTTCACGCCGCCCCCCGCGAACCAGACGCTGTAGCCCCAGGGATTGTGATCCCTGCCGGTTCCCTGCTCGCTCATCGGCATGCGGCCGAACTCGCCGCCCCAGACGACGAGCGTATCGTCCAGAAGCCCGCGGCGACGCAGATCGGTCAGCAGGCCCGCCACCGGCTTGTCCGTCGCCTTGCAGTGGTCGCCATGGTTCTTGAGGACGTCGTTGTGCGCGTCCCAGCCGTTCGTGTCGCCGGAATACAACTGGACAAACCGCACGCCGCGTTCGATCAATCGGCGGGCCAAAAGGCAGCGCGTGCCGAAATCCCTGGTGACGCCCTGGTCGACGCCGTACAGGCTCAGCGTCTCCTGCGTCTCGCCGGAAAGGTCGACCAGCTCCGGCGCGGAGGACTGCATCCGGAACGCCAGCTCGTAAGAACTGATCCGCGCGGCGAGCTGGTCGTCGTAATCGCGAGCGGCGAAGTGCTGTTCATTCAGGCGCCGGATCAGGTTGAGCGCCTGCTGCTGGCGTTCGGCGCCGACGGACTCGGGCGGATGCAGATGCAGCAATGGCGAGGGGCCGGGGCGCAGCGTCGTGCCTTGATATGCGGCCGGAAGAAACCCGCTCCCCCAGGCCGGCGGGCCCCCCTTGATGCCTGTTCCGGGATCCGGCAGGACCAGGAACGCGGGCAGGTTTTCGTTCTCGCTGCCCAGGCCATACGCGACCCAGCTCCCCAGGCTGGGCCTGCCCATCAGGATGCTGCCGGTGTTCATCTGATACACCGACTGGGGATGATTCACGCTGTCGCCGTGGCAGCTCCGGAGGACGCACAGCTCGTCGGCATGCCGGGCGATGTGGGGCAGGAAGTCGCTGATCGGCAGACCCGATTCGCCGCGGGGCCGGAACGGTTTGACCGGCGCCAGGAGCGGATTTTCGGCGACTTTCCGCCGCGTCATCACGGGGCCGAAACTCTCGGGCAGCGGCTTGCCGGCGTAACGAACCAGGTCCGGCTTGGGGTCGAACAGGTCGACATGGCTCGGCCCGCCATGCATGAACAGCGAAATGACGCGTTTCGCTCGGGGAGCGTGATGCGGCTTGAGCGCGGCATACGGCGAACGGGGGGCGGCGCCCGCGGCGCGGGCCTCGCCAGCGACCATGGCCGCCAGCGCGACGGCTCCGAACCCGCCGCCGGCCTGGGCCAGCCAGTCGCGCCGGGAGACGGCCGGGAGGGTCTGTCGTCCGCAGGCCGGCATCGCATGCCCTCGTGCTGCAATTCGAATGAAAACCGCCGCCGCCAGCCCGTACGCAATCGGGCTGGTCGCTGCGCCGCGCGCGGCGCGACGAGCGCCTTCCATCCTATCGGAATCTCGCCGGATTGACCCCTGCGGATCCCGTCAGGGGCCGGTTTTTCCGCGTTCCATACGGACGGCCCGCAGGGCCGTTTCCCCGCCCGCAGTGCTTTCGATTCTCCGCGCCGCCGCCTACTCTGTCAGTTCGGACGGTCACCTCCATTGCGGCCTCAATTTCGGAGCGCTCACGATGCCCAGCACCCGCCATCTGGTTTCCGCCGGCCTGCTCGGCGCCTGCCTGGCCACTCCGTTCGCATGGGGTCTGGCTCAGGTCCAGGAATGGAAAAGCGGCGTGCTGTGGTCCCGGCCGAAAATCGTCACCCCGGGTGACGGAACGGCGCCTCCCAGCGACGCGATCGTGCTGTTCGACGGAACGGACCTTTCGAAATGGCGGGGCGTGCGGCGATGGGTCGTGCAGGACGGTTACGCGCAGACCGGCGGCGGGGATGCGACGACGCGGGATGAGTTCGCCGACTGCCAGTTGCACATCGAGTTCGCGACCCCCGACAAGGTGGAGGGCGAAGGACAGGGACGTGGCAACAGCGGCGTGTTCCTGATGGACACGTTCGAGGTGCAGGTGCTCGATTCGTACGAGAACGAGACTTACTTCGACGGGCAGTCCGGCGCGATTTACAAGCAGCGGCCGCCGCTGGTGAACGCCTCGCGGGGCCCGGGGGAATGGCAGTCCTACGACATCATTTTTCACGCGCCCCAGTTCCGTCCGGACGGCACGCTGAAGCGCCCGGCGACGGTGACGGTGCTGCACAACAACGTGCTGATTCAGGACAATCTGGAGCTGCTGGGGGACACGCCCTTCACGGGTCCGCCGCGTTACGACAGCAACCGGACGCGGGGGCCGATCCGCCTGCAGTTTCATGGGAACGAGGTCAAGTTCCGGAACATCTGGCTGCGGGAGCTGAGCCCGCCGGCGGCGTGATTGGAGAGCCCGGGCGTGGCCGGCGGCTGGACAGAGCGACGCCCCTGGGCCTTGGTGATGTTCATGCGCCGTACGCGCGAGCGAAGCGGCGAGCGGGGGACGTCCGTCCCCTGTGGACGGCATACCTGGCGGGTCCCGCACTGACCTTACGGTCTCGTGGCTCGACGCCTGCACAGGGCGCGTTCGATCTAGTGAACCCGCAGCGAACGTCCACCGCCGAGTCCGTCCCTTTCGGGAGTTCTTTCCAAAATGCTGAGGATTATCGAGTCACCCGTGCGGATCGAAGCGGCCGGGACGCCGCGCAAGTCGATCGAGGAGTTCATCGGCCGTGTGGCATCGGCCACGGAGGCGATCAGCATCGCCAGGATGAAGAGTCCGTCAGGCTGGAGCGAACCGGGTCAGACTCCGGCGTTCGATGAGTACACGGTGGTGCTGAGGGGCGAGTTGCAGATTGAGACGCGGACGGGCGTGCAGAGGGTGCGGGCGGGCCAGGCGGTGATCGCACCGGGGGGCGAATGGGTGCGCTACAGCACTCCGGGACCGGACGGCGCGGAGTACATCGCGGTGTGCCTGCCGGCATTTTCGCCCGCGACGGTGCGGCGGGACGACGCCTGAGGGGGGCGCGCAGCGAAAGAGCCTGCTCTGTCGGAACAGAACAGGCTCTCAGGATCAGCAGCCCAGCCAAACGCGCCGAAATCAGGCGGCGGTGTGGTTCGGCTCAGCCGGCGGCTCCGGAGCATTCTCCGGGGTGGCCGAGTAGTCGCTGCAAGGCGAGCCGCAGGCCGAGCTGCAGGCGGCGCCAACCGGCGCACAGCAGGCAGCGGTCGCGCCGCAGCAGTTGGCGGCCGGCGCACAAGCGGCACAGGCGTTGCCGCAGGGAGCGGCGCAGCTCGGGCCGCAGTGGTTGCCGCCGCACGGAGCGGCGCAGCTCGGGCCGCACGGGGCCGCACAGGTCGGCGCCGGGCAGCAGTGGTTGGCCGCACGGCAGCAGCGGTTGCGCCGCGTACGGCAACGACCAGCTTCCGCCTCGGCCGTCATCGCGAACACCACAGCCGCCAGGGCGGACAACGCAAACAGTTTCCGCATCATGTTGTGACTCCTGTCTCAGACTCGGCGATCTTGTCCTCACCCCAGGCGTTGGTCCGAGCCTCAGAACTGCCAACCCGGGTTGCCATCGCTCCGTCACATGCCGGAAAAGGTCCTTGTCGATGGCGACTGAACAGCGGGAGTGATAGAGGACCGTTTTCCGCCTGTCAAACAAGGCAGACGGGGAAAATCTTGCCGATTCCCTGTTTTGCGGCTTCGTCCGGTCCCCCCGGAAAGTCTATCTTGACAGCTCGAAAAACTGTCGCTCTGCGCCGAGGCGCCCTCCGTGAGTCCCGCGTCCGACCCGTCTCCGCCGCTCGCACCCCGCCGATGGCGCTTCCCCGGAGCCGATTGGGACTTCCGTCGTGGACCGCGGATCATGGGCATCGTGAATGTCACGCCCGACAGTTTCTCCGACGGTGGACGCTGGCTGGCCGTGGACGCCGCGATCGACCACGCGCTGCGGCTTGTCGACGACGGGGCGGACGTGCTGGACATCGGCGGGGAATCAACGCGGCCGGGGGCGGCGCCCGTCGACATGGACGAGGAATGCCGCCGCATCCTGCCGGTCGTCGAACGGTTGGCCGGGCGAACGAGCGTCCCGATTTCGATCGACACGACCAAGGGCGAGGTCGCGCGGAGAGCGCTCGGGGCCGGAGCCCGGATTGTGAACGACATTTCAGGGCTGGCCGCAGATCCCGAAATGCCGCGCGTCTGTGCCCGGGCCGACTGCGGCGTGATCGCCATGCACATGCAGGGAACGCCGCAAACGATGCAGCTTAACCCGTCGTACGGGGATGTCGTCCGCGAGGTCCGCGACTATCTTTGCGGCAGGCTGGAAGTTCTGACCGCCGCCGGGATTTCCGCGGAACGGATCGTCCTCGACCCCGGAGTCGGTTTCGGCAAGACGGCCCTCCATAACCTGCAGCTGCTGCGGAACCTCCGCTCGCTGCACGAACTCGGCCGACCGATCCTGATCGGCCATTCGCGGAAGCGGTTTCTGGAGAAAGTGCTGGGCCGACCGCTCGAAGAACGCCTGGCGGGCACGATCGGGGTGGCGATCGCCGTGGCCCAGCAGGGGGCGGAGCTGATCCGGGTGCACGACGTGCGGGCCGTCATCGACGGGCTGGCGGCGTGGCGGGCCATTCAAGGCCCCGATGACGGCCATCCGGACGAGGCCTGAGTCGGCCTGCCGAACCACTGGGCATCGCCGTTCAGCGGCCGGCGGGAACCCGGCGCTGCGGAACGTCCTGGCTGACGTCGCCGCTCGGCGGCACGGCGCTGATCCCGCTGGAGGCGATCGAGCCGGGCGCGGAAACTTCTGGCGGGGCCACAATCTCCACTCGGCCGAAAAACGTGGCGGTGGCGTTCTGCACGCAGGTCAGCTTGCCGTCAACCGAGGCCTCCCCCGTTTCGCGGGCGATCGCGCGGAACTGGGCCCGTCGCGTCTCGCCGGGGCGCAGCCGGGAGATGCGGTGCTCGATCAGCCGCCCCTTGTGATGTTCGAGGTTCGCCGGCACGACGAGCGTCAGCACGACATCTTCCGCGTCCCCCGTGCCGACATTGCGAATCACAAACACGGACGAAATCTCTTCGCCGGCGCGGACCCGGGTCGGCAGGTCGGCCGTCACCCGGAGGTCGGGGGCGCCGGCTTCCTGAACATTGGACGCGGGTTCGACGGGGGGCGCCGCTCGGAGGACGGGAGCGGCCTCGACCGGGGCGGGCGACATCGGAATTGAGGAAATCGCCTGCTGCGCCGGCTCTTCGACGCGGGTGACGCTGCTGACCGCGACCGTCGTACGGACGTCGGTCTGCGAGTCGATCTCGCCAGCCGCGCCGGGGAACAGAGTGATCTGAAACAGCCGCTCCTGGCCGGGGGAGAGCTGTTCGATCGTCCAGTGCAGGGCGTCGTCCGACATCCGGGCCGGGGGTTCGGTCCGTTCGATGCGGTCGAGCGCCGTGACGCGTTCGGTGACGACCAGGTCCTCCAGGGTCTCGCGCCCCTGATTGCGGACAGCGATGATGTACGTCCAGCTTTGGCCGAGGGCGGCGGAGGGGGCTTCGCGGACGACCGAAATCTGCGGTTCGCGGATGCCGTCGCTGGCCGGGTCGCCGGGCAGGTCCGAGCTGACGGTTCGCGGGGTGGCCAGCCGTTCGTCCCAGGCGCGGGCGAAATACTGGTAGGGGGTGAAGTCCTCGCCCATCCGGCTGGCCAGAAACGCGCGGGCCGCCGTCCAGCCGTCAGCCGGGGCGAACGACCACGCGGGGGCGGTCGCATGCGATGCCGTGCCGCCGGCGGATGTGAGAGTGATCTGTTCGGCCTGGTTCCAGAACCGATTGAGGGCCGTCCAGTCCAGCGAAGCGACGAATGGCGACGGCGTGTCGTCGACTTCCAGGAGCCCGACCGATTCGGGGTCGCCAACTGAGGCAGGGAATTCCGCCAGGGCGGACGGTTGCGGGACCGGGATCGGCGGCAGCTTCGGATCGGGGGCCGCGGCCTGCACTTCGGCGGTGTGGCGAAACAGCAGAATGGTCAGCATCACGCCGACGATCCCGAACACGACGCTGGTCGTCCACAGGGGCGTGATGCGGATGGGCGTGGTGAACAGCCAGATGGCCCGCAGCCGCAGCCGTTTGCACTGGATCCAGGGCGCCACAAACTCGGGGAAGAGGTGGCGCGGATAGATTCGTCGTCCGCGAACCAGCACGGGTGGACTCCCTTCCACAGGCCCTGACCGATCGGAACCGCAACTCCTGCCGGATGATGTAGCAAATCCCGGCCTTTGGGGAAAGATGGGACCGGCAGGAAAACAGAAAGCCCGAAGGGCGAAAGGCTACCTCCCAGTGCACCCGGACGCACATTGCTTAGGGCTGCTCGGTTTCCCGTCTGACCCGGTTCACACGGCACCGCCGCATGGGAGATAGCCTTTCGCTCCTCGGGCGAGTCTGGCAACCTAACGCAGCCACCGCCCCCCTGCAACCGCCAATGATCGCAGAAATCATCGCCATCGGGTCCGAGATCGTTTCCGGCGCGAAGCTCGACACGAACTCGCAGTGGCTGAGCCGTGAGCTGGGCGATCGGGGCATCACGGTTCGGTTTCACACGTCGGTTGCGGACGATCTCGCGGCGAACGTGCAGGCGGTTCGCATCGCGGCGGAACGCACCGATCTCGTGCTGATCACGGGCGGGCTGGGGCCGACGCTGGACGATCTGACGCGGGTCGCGCTGGCGGAGGCGGGGGGCGTCCCGCTGGTGCTGCACGCCGAGTCGCTGGCGCGGATCGAGGAGATGTTTCGCAGCCGCGGCCGGCCGATGCCCGATCGGAACCGAGTTCAGGCGGAGTTCCCGGCGGGGAGTCAGCCGCTGGCGAATCCGATCGGGACGGCGCCTGGCATCTGGATGGAGCTGCCGCGGCCGAACGGGGAGCCGACGCGGATCGCGGCGCTGCCGGGCGTGCCCTCCGAGATGAAGCGGATGTATTCCGAACAGGTCGCGCCGCGGCTGCCATCGGCGACGGTGTGCATTCGGCATCGGCTGGTGCACTGTTTCGGCTGTGGGGAATCGCAGGCGGAAGAGCTGTTGGGGGAACTGACCGCGCGGGGCCGCGAACCGGAGATCGGCATCACGGCTCACGAGGCGACGATCACCCTGCGGATTCAGGCGCGGGCCGCGACGGAATCGGAGTGCCAGAGGGGGCTCGACGGGGCGGCGGCGGAGATTCGCCGGCGATTGGGCCGGTTCGTGTTTGGCGGCGACGACGACGAGTTGGAAGACGTCGTGTTCGAGGCCCTGCGGCGGCGCAGCGGCACGCTGGCGATCCTCGATTGCGGGACGGCGGGATGGCTGGGCCGCGTGACGGCGGAGGCGGCGCGACGCTGTCCGGGGGCGTTTCGGGGCTGCGCGACATTCGCCCGCGCCGCGGACGCGCTGCGGTGGCTCGCGCCGCAGTCGCGGGGGGCGCTGGAACCGCCGGATGCGGAACTCCTGGCGTCGGCCTGTCGGCAGGGGCTGCAGACGACATACGCGCTGGCGGTGGCGGAGCTGCCGGACCTGGCGGGGGATGAGCTGGCGGCGACGGAACGACGGGCGATGGTGGCGCTGGCGGCGCCGCAGGGCGTGCGGGCGGTGTCCGTGGCGCTGGGCGGCAATCCGGCGATTCTGTCGGCGCGGCTGGGCAAGACGGCGCTCGATCTGTTGCGGCTGGAACTGGATGACGCGGTGTGAAGCGCGGGCCCTGCGGCCCCCTGGATGGACGCTCCTTCTCTGATCCCGACTCCTCGATGATTCACGAACGCTCGCCGCTTGCCATCGCCGTCTTCCTGGTCTTCGTCGGAGCGACGCTGGGACTCAGTTTCTGGCTGGGACGGAAGGCGAAGTCCTCGCAGGGCTACTTCGCGGCGCACGGACAGATTCCCTGGTTCGTGAATGGCGTGGCGTTTGCCGGGGACTACCTGTCCGCGGCGTCGTTCCTGGGCATCTGCGGGCTGATCGCCTTTTACGGCTATGACGGCTTCCTGTACTCGATCGGCTATCTCGCCGGCTGGATCGTGGCGCTGTTCGTCATCGCCGAGCCGATGAAACGGCTGGGGAAGTTCACTTTCGCGGACGCCCTGGACGCGAAGTTCGGCTCGCGCGGGATCAAGCTGGCCGCCGGCGTGAGCACGCTGATCGTGAGTCTGTTCTACCTGATCCCGCAGATGGTCGGGGCGGGAACGCTGGTGAAGCCGCTGCTGGGTCTGGACCACGCGACGGGCGTGATTCTGGTGGGCGTGGTCGTGATCACGATCGTCGTCACGGCGGGCATGGTGTCCACGACATGGGTGCAGTTCATCAAGGGGACGCTCCTGGTCGTGCTGTGCAGTGTGCTGACCGTGATGATTCTGATTCGGGGCCACTGGGGCGGCGGGGCTCTGCCTCCCCAGCGGGACGACGAGGCCGGCGCGGGGGCGGGCGTCGAGCTGTTTCATGAATCCATCGCGAAACAGTGGCCGCAGATGTTCTCCAAGTGGGTCGCGGCGCTGCAGACGGGGAATGTCGAGGGGGATCCCGGCACGGAGCTGCCCGAGTCCGGGGCGTGGGCGGGCCGGCCGTATCGCCGTTTCCTGCACGCCGATTCTCAGCGACTGGTCGTCATCCGCACGGACGTCTCGGGCAATTACGCCGCGTGTCAAACCGTGCAGACCCGCTCCGGGACGCGGTGGATCAACGGTCGTCCCGAGGTGAAAGGCGAGAATGAACTCCGCCCCGTGGGGCAGATCTTCCGCCTGCCGGGCGACATCTCCGCGACGGGTCCGATCGGTCCGGTGGCGTACCTGTCCACGCTGCAGGACAGTCAGATCGTCACCTGGGGGAAGGAGACGCTCCCCGATGACGACGGCGCGCCGATCACGGTTTTCTACCCGCAGATCAAGCCGGGGGCCGACCTGCTGATGCCGGGAGAAAGCCCAACATTCGCCGGGCTGAAGTCGGGGACGCTGACGGACCGGCTGGACTTCATCTCCCTGATGCTGGCGCTCTTCGCGGGCACGGCCTCGCTGCCGCACATTCTGATCCGGTACTACACGGTGAAGGACGAGCACGCCGCCCGCATGAGCACGGTGGTGGGCATTTTCGCGATCGGCTTTTTCTATATCCTCACGCTGTATCTGGGGCTGTCGGCCATGACGAGCCTGGTGCTCGATCCGACGGATTCGAACATGGCGGCGCCGCTGCTGGCGCGAAACTTCGGCGAACTGATGTTCGCCGCGGTGTCGGCGGTGGCCTTCACGACCGTGCTGGGCACCGTCAGCGGCCTGATTCTGGCGGCCAGCGGCGCGGTGGCGCATGACCTGCTGGCGCACGGGTTCGGCTGGGCGATGACGGACTATGAAAAGGTACGGATCGCAAAGTTCGCGGCGATCGTCGTGGGCCTGCTGGGGATCGGCCTGGGGATCATGTTCCGCGAGTTCAACGTGACGTTTCTGGTCGGCTGGGCGTTCAACATCGCGGCCTCGGCAAACCTGCCGGCGCTGGTGATGCTGTTGTTCTGGCCGCGGACGACGCGGCAGGGAATCGTCGCGGCGATCATCGTGGGGACGTCGACGTCGCTGGCGTGGGTGCTGTTGAGCGGGCCGGCCTACGTGAACCTGTACGGCAAGAGCGCGGGGGACGCGCTGGCGCCGTTCAGCCAGCCGGGGCTGGTGACGATCCCGCTGGGCTTCCTGACGCTGATCGCCGTTTCGCTGGCGACGCCGCCGCGCGGGGATGCGGTTTCGGAACGCGAGGACGACGCCCTGCCGGCGTGATGGGCGAGTTCGAGAGAGCCCGCACAGGCAGGCGGCGACGGCGCGCTGCCCTGCCGGCTACCCGTCGCTCAGCAAATCGTCCTCGGTGACCAGCGAGAACTTCTTCGACTGCAGCACGACGGCCGCCTGATCCAGGTTGTCGACGTGCAGCGCCAGCGCGCCGCGGTCCTGCCGGCGATACAGGATCGGGTACGCATAGTGAATGTTGATCTCCGCCGTGAGCAGCGCGGTGAACACATCCAGAAACGGCTGCGCGGAGTCCGGCAGGCAGACCCCCAGCACGTCCCCCTCGATGACGGTGAATCGCGACCGGGCGAACAGCTCGCGGGCCCGATCGGTATCGTTGACGATCAGCCGCGTGACGGCGAAGTCGGCCGAATCGACGACGCTCAGCCCAAGCACGCGCAGATCGTAGCGCTCGACGTGCCGCAGGAGATCGTGCAGGCGTCCCACGCGGTTCTCGAGGAATACGCAGAACTGCCGCAGGCTGGGCCAGCCCTGGCCGCGGAGCGTGGCGGCATCGGGTGCTTCGGAATCGTCGTCGAACAGTGCCATGAGCGGCGGGCGGGAGGCGGGGACTCGGGTCGAATGCGTTGGGCGTCCAATCAGGAATTTACGATTGGTCGCTCGCTGAGAACAGATCGCTTTGGCGCCGGACGAACGCGCGGGCGTGTTACACTGCCGGGCGGCGGACGGGAAACAGGTTCCCGCCGGTCGAGCGATTCAGGATGACGGAATGCTGGGCGAAATCCTGCACAACCTTCGGGGGTGGTCGGAGATTGATTCCGCGGTGGCGCTGACCGCGGCGATGGCGGCCATGTCCTGCGCGCTGCCCGGCGTGTGGCTGGTGCTGCGGCGTCACAGCATGCTGGGGGATGCGCTGGCGCACGCGGCGCTGCCGGGGGTGGTGGCGGCGTTTCTGGCGGCCTACGGGCTGCGGAATGCCGGCTGGGTTCCCGCGGAGCGGTTCGACGCCGTCCTGCAGACGGCCATCACGCTGGGCGCCGTGGGGGCGGGACTTCTGACGGCCTGGCTGACGGAGGCGATTCAGCGGATCGGCCGGATCGACAGCGGCGCGGCGCTGGGCGTGGTGTTCACCTGCCTGTTCGCCGTTGGCCTGGTGATGATCCGGATGACGGCGGACGACGTGCACATCGACCCGGACTGCGTGCTGTTCGGGATTCTGGAGGCGTCGGTGCTGGACACGATCAACCCGAGGTCCTGGATTCCGGTGGCGGCAGTGACGAACGGCGCGGTGCTGCTGGCGAACCTGGCGCTGACGCTGCTGTTCTTCAAGGAGCTGCGGCTGGCGGCGTTCGATCCGGCGCAGGCCCGGACACAGGGGATACCGGCGGGCGCGCTGCATTACCTGCTGCTGGCGGCGACGACGGTCGCGGCGGCGACGGCGTTCTCCACGGTGGGCAGCATCCTGGTGATCGGACTGTTGATTGTGCCCGCGGCGACCGCGCAGTTGCTGACGGACCGGCTGTGGATGGTGCTGGTCGTGAGCCTGATGGCGGCGGCGGCCGCGGCGGTGCTGGGGCAGGCGCTGGCGATCTCTGTTCCGGGGCCGGTGTTCAGCCGTTTGGGCCTGCCGGAGGTTCGCGACGCCGGCACGGCGGGCAGCATCGCCGTTGCCAGCGGTTTGTTGTTCGCCGGGGCGGTCTTCTTCGGCCCTCGCAAGGGACTGGTGTCGCAGGCGCTGGACCGACTGCGGGTGGGTCAGGCGATGGCGGCCGACCATCTGCTGGGGGCGGCGTACCGGGAGGAGGAGGACCTGGAACGGTCCGGACGGCGACGTCCGTCCCGGCTGCGGGAGCGCTGGATCGAGCGGCTGGCGGGCTGGCGGTTGATGCGCCGCGGTTGGCTGATCCGCGAATCGTCGGGGCGGCTGCGGTTGACGGATGCCGGGCGGGAACACGCGCGAACGCTGGTGCGGTCGCACCGCCTGTGGGAGACATGGCTGAACCGCAATTTTCCGCTGCCGCCGGACCAACTGCACCTGGCGGCGGACCGGGCGGAGCACGTGCTGGACCCGTCGTTGAATGAGGCGCTGGCGGCGGACCTGCCGCGGAGCGACCGCGATCCGCATGGCCGGAAGATCCCGGGGCCGCCGGAATCGTGAAGCCTTGCTCCGGAAGGGCCGGGCCTCCAGAATCGTGGATTCCCCCGGAACGGCCGCGGCCGATCTCGCGGCAAAGTCCGGCGGGGCGTTTCGATCGCAGACGATTGGATGTGCGTGATGCAGCGGATGACTTCAGTGAGCGGACGGGCGGTCCCCCTGGTGCTGGACGACATCGATACGGACCGGATCATCCCCGCGCGCTATTTGCGGTGCGTGACGTTCGAGGGGCTGGGGGCGCACGCGTTCGAGGACGACCGCAAGCAGGACCCGTCGCATCCGTTCAACGATCCCCGCTATCAGGGGGCGCAGGTGCTGCTCTCCGGGCGGAATTTCGGCTGCGGTTCCAGCCGTGAGCACGCGCCGCAGTCGCTGATGCGCTGGGGCATCGGGGCGGTGGCGGCGGAATCGTTCGCGGAGATCTTCTTTGGGAACTGCACGTCGCTGGGCATCCCGGCGGTGTGCGTCGACCGGGCGTCGCTGGAGTCGCTGGCGAGCGCCGTGCAGGCGGACCCCACGCGGGTCGTGACGGTCGACCTCGAGGCGCTGCAGGTCCGCTGCGACGATCTGGTTGTCCCCTGCACGATGCCCGAGGAAGCGCGGCAGTCGCTGGTCAGCGGGCAGTGGGACTTTCTGGGGCAATTGCTGGACGGCGCCGCGCAGGTGCGCGAGACGGCCGATCGGCTCCCCTACATGCGTCAATTCGCGGCCGGCTGAGAAGTGGCCGCGGCGCGGCCGCCGGTCAGGTTCCCGACGGGGGCTCGGACGACATGCAGCTCTCGCGCATCAGCGCGATCCGGCCGGTCCGCACGAGTTCCAGAATGCCGTAAGGGCGGACGGCCTCGATGAAGGCCACCACTTTCCGCTCCTGGCCCGAGATCTCGATCATCACGTGCTCGGCGCTGACGTCCACGATCCGCCCCCGGAAGATGTCGACCAGCTCCTTGACCTCGCTGCGTTTGCCCGTCGGCGTGCGGACCTTGATCAGCATCAGGTCCCGTTCGACGTACTCCTCGCCGGAATAGTCCAGCACCGTCACGACGGTGACGATCTTCTCCAGTTGCTTGCGGACCTGATCCAGGACCTTGTCGTCCCCCGTGATGACGAATGTCATTCGCGAGTAGCGCGGGTTCTCGGTCTCGCCGACGGCGAGGCTGTCGATGTTGAACGCGCGGGACGCGAGCATCCCCGAAATGTGGGCCAGGACGCCGGGCTGGTTGATCACCAGGGCGGACAGCACGTGTCGCATGGAACAGGCTTTCTGAAGGCCGCGAGCGGCCGGGAGCTTTGAACGTTCGGCCGTACTCTAGGCCCGAAGGGCGGTCGAGAAAAGGCTTGCCGCGGGCCGTCGAAAAACGCCGGAACTCGGCCTGCCCACGGGGCCGGACCCGCCGCGCCACAGACAGGTTCGGGCGTCCGGCCGAAGGTTCTCCCGCGCGGGAATCGGCCCCACCCCGGCCGTGTCCGCCCGGCGCTCAACGGTCGGACGATGTGCGGCGCAGCGGCGCCAGCCGCCACGATTCCCCGTCCGCGATGAGCATTGCAATGACCGCGTGATCGGACGCCGCGACGAACGCCGCTCCGGGCAGCGGATCGGCGACCGGCAGGCTGCGGTCGATCGACCACAGCCCGGCCTCCTCCGACATTCGTGCGGCGGCGATGAACACGGGCGTCGCCTCGCCGACCACGAGGAACCCGTCCTCGGGGCGGTCGGGGCTGCGGATGCGGGCGGCGCGGGTCGGCGCGGCGGCGACAATCGCGAGTTGTTCGTTGAACGGCGTCCGAACGTCGCCCGCGAGCGGGATCGTCTGGTCGGCGAGCGTCAGGCGGGCCGTCTCGTGCGGCGGGTCCACGAACGCACGCGGCGCCAGAAATCCGCTCTCCAACGGCAGCACCAGGCCGGAGCGTTCGCCCGTGCGCGTCCGGAACAGCGTGCTGGCATCCCACAGCACGACGGCGCGTTCGAGCGGCGGGAGGTCGCGTCCCAGGGACAGGTCGGAGGCGGTCAGCGCGGGGGACCAATTCAACCATTCGGGCTCCGCACGCTCCGCGAGACGGAACCGATGCCCGCTGGTGACCTCGGGGCCGGGGTCATCGGGGACGGCGAACTCGATGCCGCCGCGCAGCCAGGCCTCCGCGGGGGCCACGTGCACTCGGACGGACGTCAGGCTGCCATCGATCCGCAGGCCGCTGGAATTCCAGAACCGGGCTCTCGCGCGAACGAGTTGTCGAAACTCCGGGCGGATGACAACGGCCGATTCGACGGCGCTGCCATCCGCAGCGAGCGTCACCGAGGCCACCGACCCCACGCGCAGCGAGCGATACCACACCGGCAGGCCGGGACGCAGACCGACTGCCTGGCTCGACTGGAGGACAATCCGCAGGCCGCCGGGGGTCTCCGCGTCGATCAGGGGCGGGCTTTCTCGGCCCAGGAACCGCGACTCCTCGGGCTCGTCCGGCGGGCCGGGAGCCACGGCGAGATGCTTCGCGCCGATCAGGGTTTCCAAACCGGAGATGCCGGTCAGGTCGACCTGCGGCCGCACGATCCAGAAGCGGGAGCCGCGGCGGGCGAGCTGACTGCCGGCGGGGGCCAGCCGCACCTGCACGCGGATCTCCGCGCCGCCGGGGGCGAGCTCGACCGACTCGACGCTGCCGACGGCGATTCCCAGATGCTTGAGTTCATCCCCCGGCCGCAGGCCATGCCCTTCGAGGAAAGCGATCTCGATGACGCGACCGCGATTCGCCCAGGAGCGGGCGGCGAGAAATGTCACCGCCGCAAGGGCCAGGACGGGGATCGCCCAGATGGTCAGCCGGCGCCAGACGCCGCGGGCTTCGCGTCGGCGAGGAGCGGGAAGCGGGGCGCTGGGCGGCGGCGAAGCGTCTGGCGTCGCGGCCGGAGCGGGCGGCTCGACGCGTCCGGCAGGACCGATTGGTCCGGAAGCGGCCGAGCCCTCGTCCATGGCCAGCCACTGCCGCGGGTCCCACAGGGCATGCGGGTTGAACAGCACGCCGGCCAGGAGGCTCACCAGAACAAAGATGGCGAATGTCGCCAGGCCAGGACCAGCGCCGAAGCTGACGAGGCTGCCCAGCTTCACGAACGCGACCAGCACGGCGACCAGCAGGACATCGAGCATGCCCCACCGTCCGAGTTGCTCGACGACACGGTAGGTGATTCCGCGATGTCGCATATGCAGCCAGTCGTGTCGCAGGCTGAGGACCAGTATGGCGGCGAGCTTGACCAAGGGGAGCAGCACCGAGAAGACGAGCACGACGACGCCGACAAACCAGTGCCCCTCGGCGAACAGCGCCCGGATGCCGCCGATCAGGCTGTCCTCGAAGGCCTGGCCCAGACGCTCGATGCGCAGAAACGGCAGCGTGATGGCCGGGCCGTACAGGATCAGCGCCGTGGCGGCGAGCGCCGCCGAAAGCTGGTTGTCATGCACGGCCGACCGGTCGGCGAGCGGCGTTTCGCAGCGGGCGCAGACGACGTCAGCGGGGAATTCGCCGGAGCGTTGGATGAGGCCGCAGCAGTGACATGCCGCGAGGGGCAGTGTGCTCATACGGCGGCATCGTAACCGGCGGGCGGCGGGAATTCCTCACGACGCGAAATCGCGGGCGCGGGACAGGACCTCCCGGGTCAGCGACTGCCGCGTCTGGTGGAAGTCCTCCCAGGGATCGCGCGACAGCCGCTGCAGCCGCTTCGGAATCGACTCGATCGTGAACTGGTGCGCGGAGCGCAGCCGTCCGAGTTCCTGCCAGTCAAGCGGCGTGGCGACGGGCGCCCCGGGCCGGCTGCGGGTGGAGTAGCAGGCGATCGACGTCGCCCCCCGCTGGTTGCGGAGGTAATCGACGAAGACCTTGCCGGTCCGGAGTTCCTTGCGCATGTTCGCGATGTAGCGGTCCGGGGCATGCTGGGCGAGGCCCGTGGCGATGTGTCGTGCGAACTCCGAAACCTCGTCCCACCCGCTGCGGCGCGTGAGCGGCACGACGACATGCAACCCCTTGCCCCCAGACGTCCTCAGAAACGACTTGAGGCCGAGTTCGGACAGGACATCGCGAACATCCCGAGCGCCCTGCTGGACCTGCGCCCAATCGACGTCCGGGGCCGGGTCGAGATCGAACACGATCATGTCCGGGGCGTCGAGCCGGTCGGTCCGAGCGTTCCAGGGATGGAGTTCCAGCGTGCTGATCTGCACGAACCCGATCAGGCCCGCGAGATCCTCGATGACCACGTACCGGCCGGACCCGCGTTTCTCGTCGACCTTGACCCAGCGGACCGATTCGGGCAGCGACGGCGTCCAGTGCTTCTGGTAGAAGCACTCGCCCGCCTGGCCGTCCGGGCAGCGGACGAGGCTTAACGGCCGCTGCGTCACCCACGGCAACGCCCAGTCCGCGATGGCGACGTAGTACGCGGCGAGGTCGCTCTTGGAGACGGGCGGGTCGTCGAACAGCTGGCGATCGGGCGACGTCAGACGGACGCCGCTGAACTCGACGGGGTCGGTCGACTTGCTGGTTGTCTTTGCGGCGCGCTGGCCGCGTTTTTTTGGAGACGCGTGGCTGGGGGACTTCGCGGGCATGTCCGGACCCTTGCCAGGGCTCGCACCGGCGGGCGTTTCGCGGACGATCTCCCGCGGCGGCTTGTCTTCCCGCAAGCCGAGGAAGGCCGGATGCCGCAACAGTCCGTCGTCGGTCCAATCGGTGAACCGCACTTCTGCGACGAGTTCCGGGCGGACCCAGGCGACGCCGCGTCGCTGCGCGGCCGTCAGCGTTTCGGCCAGCGGCGACTCCTTCGTCGCGATCCGGGACAGCCGCCGCGCAAGGTCCTTCAGCAGCGCCTGGTCAAAGCCCGTGCCAACCCGGCCGGCGTAGCGGAGCTGGTCCCCTTCATAGACTCCCAGCAGCAGGGCCCCGAATCCGACGCGGGACTTGCGGGGCGCCGTGAACCCGACGATCACGAATTCCTGGCGGCCGCCGCACTTCACCTTCAACCAGTTGCGGTTTCGCGCTCCCGCGTAGGGACTGTCCGCGCGCTTGCAGATGATGCCCTCAAGGCCCTGTTCGCAGCTCTGGCGAAGAACATCCGGACCATTCCCCTCGATGTGATCGCTGTAGGCGAGCTGTGGGGATTCCGCCTCGCGGCGCGACTGAAACAGACTCGCGAGAAGGGCTTTGCGCTCGCTGAGCGGGCTGCTGCGCAGGTCGAAGCCATCGAGATACAGCAGATCGAACACGTAGTACAGGAGTTCGTCCGGGCGATCGCGTTTCAGAGAGTTCTGCAGCCGCTGGAAGCGGGACACGCCGCGTTCGTCGACTGCGACGACCTCCCCGTCGAGGATCGCGGACTCGACGGTCAGCGTCAGCAGTTGCTCGGCGATCGGGGTGAAGCGGCGAGTCCAGTCCTTGCCGCCGCGCGTGATGAGCTGCGCCCGCCCATCCCGGACTTTCGCCAGCACTCGATAGCCGTCGAACTTGAGTTCATGCAGCCAGGGTTCGCCGTCCGGCGCGGATGTGGAGAGCGTCGCGAGCTGCAGGGGCACGGTCTTCGGGAACGCTGCGCGGCGGGCCTTGGGGAGCGCCGCCGGATCGAGTTCGGCAGGAACTGGCGCGGGCTGTCGGGATGCCTTGGGGGAAGACTTCGGCGGCGTCTTCGTCAGTCTCCATCCGGTTCGTCCGTTCGAAGACTCGTTCCGGGACGACTTCGCCACGCGGCGCTTGTTACGCGACTTACCGGCGGCGCCGCCGTCGTCATTCGAGTTCCAGACGCGATCCCCCGCCGCGGCAATCTCGTCGAGATCGCGTCCGCTGAGCACGCTCGTCGGCTCGCGTTCGAGCAGGCCATGGCCGTCTCCGGGGCGGGCTTCACTATCCTTGTGCTTGATGAGCAGCCAATTGTGACGGCCATCCCCGTCGCTGCGCATCCGAATCAGTGCGAACGAGCCCTGCAGCTTCTCGCCCTGCAGCCGGAACTTGAGGTCGCCCTTGCGAAGGCCTGCCTGGGGATCGTTCTCCGGTTCCCAGCGGCCCCGATCCCAGACCATGACGGTTCCCCCGCCGTACTCCCCTTTCGGAATCACGCCTTCGAAACCGGCGTAGTCGAGCGGATGGTCCTCCACCTCGACGGCCAGCGCTTTCACCGCGGGATCGAGGCTTGGTCCTTTCGGCACGGCCCAGCTCTTCAGCACGCCATCGAGTTCCAGCCGGAAGTCGTAATGCAGCCGGCTGGCGGCATGCTTCTGGACGACGAACGTGAACCCGGCGGGAGACGAACGAGCCTCGCCGGACGGCTCGGGGGTCGTTCGGAAGTCGCGTTTGCGGCGGTAGTCCGCGAGCGGCATCAGCCGGCCTTCTTCTTCGCGGGCCTGCGGGCGCGGGAGGGGGCGCGCTTCTTGCCTGCAGGCCGTGTTCCGGTCCGCGGCCGCGGTTTCGATTTCCGTCCCGGATTCGCAGCCTGTTTCAAGGTCCCTTTGGATTTGGTCGCGACGCTCTGTTTGAGGACGTCCAGAAAGTTGACGGTCGCCGGCGGCTCATCGACGTCCGCCAGGTCATCTTCCGGAGCGGACTCTGTCTGTCCCGCGTCGATGCGCTTGCGGATCAGCCGCATGAGGGCCTCGCGGTGCTCATCGTCGTAGTCCTCCGGATTCCAGTCGGACGACATGCCGTCCACCAGGCTCTTCGCCAGCTCAAGTTCCCGGGGGGTCGCCTTGTGGCGGCCGGAATTGCCGCGGGGGAGGTCGAACTCCTTGAGCGGTTTCAGTTCCTGGTGAAACCGGAGCAGGTTCAGGATCAGCGCATCCCCGACCGGAAGCAATGCGGCGACATACCCGCGCGCCCGAATGACCACCCGGGCGATGCCCGCCCGGCCCGTCTTGCGCATCGTCTCCCGCAGCAGGACGTAGCCCTTCTCGCCCCCTTTCGACGGCGTCAGCACGTAGGGCTTGTCGAAGTAGGGAACCTCGATCTTCGCGAGGTCGACGAACTGTTCGATCTCGATCGTTTTCGTCAGCTCGGCCTGGGCGCGCTCCAGCTCCTGCTCCTTCAACAGGACGTAGTTCCCGTCGGCATATTCATAGCCTTTGATGATCCGGCTCCATGGCACCTCCTCGCCGGTCGCTTCATTGACCCGTTCGTATCGCACGCGTGCCGAGTCGCGGCTGTCCAGCAGGTGAAAACTGATGTCGTTCCGCTGTTCCGCCCCGTAGAGCGTGACCGGGACGTTCACGAGTCCAAAGCTGATGTGCCCTTTCCAGATCGGCCGCGGCATTGCTGCGCCTCACGATGTTCGCGCTGCGGCGGGCCCGAGGCGGACGGGCCGCGCGGAACCAATTGAAAAACTGTCGACTTCCGTGGCGTCGCCGGTCCCTTCCCGCTGCGGAAGATGCGAAAACGCAGCGTTCAGCAGGGATGACGGCAGCCTCCACGGCCTGACGCACCTGGTCTTCGTTTGCGACAGTTCTTGTCTGGGATGTCTGGATTCGACGAGCCGTCAGCCCGCCTTCGGTCGCCCGCCGAGGAGCGGCAGCACCTCGCCGGAGATGTAACCGGAATCCGCCTCGGAGGCGAAGAACACGAACGCGGGAGCGATTTCCTCCGGCTGTGCCGGCCGGCCCAGCGGCGTTCCCGCGCCGAACTCCCGCATCGCTTCGTCGCCATGCTCGGCGGGATTCAGCGGCGTCCAGACCGGGCCAGGGGCGACGCAGTTGACGCGAATGCCGCGATCGATGAGGTGGCTGGCCATCGACTTCGTGAAGGCGTGGATGGCCCCCTTCGTTGAGGAATAGTCGATCAGCTCGTCATTGCCTTCGAGGCCGGTGATCGACCCGCAGTTGATGATGCTGCCGCCCCGGGGCAGGTGTTCGATGGCGGCCTTCGCCATGTAAAAGTAGCCATAGATGTTGGTTTTGAAGGTCTTGTCCCACTGTTCGAGGGTGATGTCTTCGAAGGCGTCAAGATGCTGCTGGAACGCGGCGTTGTTGACGAGGATGTCGAGCTTGCCGAGTTCCTCGACGGTCTGCTTGACGGCGCGGTCGCAGAACTCGGGATCGGTGACGTCCCCGGGGATCAGGACGGCTGAGCGGCCGGCTTCCTGAACGACCCGCGCGGTCTCATCCGCGTCGACCTGTTCCTCGGGGAGATAGACGATGGCGACGTCCGCTCCCTCTCGAGCGAACAGCACGGCGACGGAGCGGCCGATTCCAGAATCGCCGCCGGTGATCAGAGCGATCAGGCCTTCGAGCTTGCCGGCCGCCTTGTATTTCGGGGCCTTGTAGTGCGGCCGAGGGTCCATGTCCGCTTCGATGCCGGGGGGCGTCAGTCCCTGAGGCGGGAAGGGAGGCTTTGGCTGAGTGCGCTGGCGTGGCATGACGATCGCCCACTTTCCTGATCGAAGTCGCTTTCCGGTCCGTCGTTGGCCCGTGCGAAGGCGGATTGGCAATCGCCATGCCATTCCGTCTCAACGCCGCGTGATCCGCCGGATTGACCGCCCGAGAGCGACGAAACCCGCTTCGCGTGAAGACCTCGATGATCGACCGGACGACACGATGGCCGGTGCGGCCGCATCGTTCGCGACAGCTCGCGTGCGACCATGCGGCAGCGCCGCGAAATGCGCGCCACGGCCCCTACAGCCGGCGCGCCCCGAACACGTCCTTCGGAACACGGGCCGATTGCGGGCGCATCATGCGGATTGCATCGAGCGGGACGCCTTCCCGCGTCGATCTTCAGGAGTTGCCGCCCGCTGTCGACGGCGCGGCGCTCCCCCCTGACGACCGGTCCGCCCCATGACCGCCGTAGACCATCCCACTCCCGCGCTGGAGCCCGATTACTGGGTTGAGACGCAGCGGCCCCTGGCGTCGCTGCTGTTCCTGCTGCCGCTGCTGGCGGGCTACGAAGCGGCCGTCGTGTGGCTGGGCGGATCGGAAGCGACGGGACTGCGCAACGGCGCGGATGCCTGGATGCGGGGCTGGCTGCTGGATGCGGGGGTTCAGTTTCCGTGGCTGTTGCCGATGGCGATCGCCTGCGGGCTGTTGGGTTGGCACATCGTCCGGGGGGACGATTGGGACTGCCGGGCGAACACGCTGCTGGGGATGGCGGCGGAAAGCCTGCTGTTCGCGCTGCTGTTGATTCTGGGGGGGCAGACGCTGCATTCCGCGTTTGGCGGGGGCATGCCCTCCGCGACGGTGGCCCCGCCGATGTTCACCGAAGCTCAGCTGCGGATGATTTCGTACGTTGGAGCGGGTCTGTACGAGGAGTCGCTGTTCCGCCTGCTGCTGCTGCCGCTGCTGTACGGGGTCTGCCGGGCGGTGCGGATCGAGCGGAGCCTGGCGGGGGCGCTGGCGGTGCTGATTTCGAGCATGGCGTTCGCGGTCGCGCATTACCTGCCGTCGCAGGCGGGGCCGCTGTCGCCGGAGTCGTGGCTGTCGGCGGCGCGGACGGTGCTGGACGACCGGTCGCTGTGGTACGGGTTCGTGTTCCGGGGGCTGGCGGGGGCGGCGTTCGGGACGCTGTTCGTGCTGCGGGGGTTTGGCGTGACGGTGGGGAGCCACGCGGCGTACGACGTGCTGGTGGGCTTTCTGGGTTCACTGGGGGAATGAAGGGCGGTTGTTCGGTCTCGCCCGGCGTCCCCGGGAAGTGTAATATTCGCTTCAGGAAGCTCTTGACGGCAGCGCGGCGGCACGCAGGCGGGGTCACAGGGCCTGCGTCGGCGGCGTTCTTGAGGCACGTATGCGAAGTGAATCGGAAGTCCCGTTTTCTGACAACCCGTTCCAGATCCCCGTCGCGGACCGGATGAAGCGGCTGCCGCCGTATCTGTTCGGGAAGATCAACAAGCTGAAGTACCAGAAGCGGGTGGCCGGGATCGACGTCATCGATCTGGGCATGGGGAATCCGACCGACGCGCCCGATCCGCTGATCCAGGAGAAGCTGGCCGACGCCCTCAAGGACCCCCGCAACCATCGGTACTCGGTGTCGAACGGCATCGGGAACCTGCGGCGGGAGGTCGCGAAGCGGTACTGGAAGAAGTACGGCGTGCGGCTGAATCCCGACGACGAGGTCATCGCCTGCATCGGGTCGAAGGAGGGCTTCAGCCACTTGTGCCTGGCGCTGATGGGTCCGGGCGACACGGCGATCGTCCCCTCGCCGACATTCCCGATCCATGCCTATGCGGTGATCCTGGCGGCCGGCAACGTCATCGCGCTGGACGTCCGCGAGCCCGACAAGTTTCTGGAGAACGTGGCCTACACCTGCGAGCACCTGTATCCGCGCCCGAAGGTCGTCGTCGTCAACTTCCCGCACAACCCGTCCGCGACCGTCATCGAATCGTCGTTCTACGTCGAGCTGGTCGCGCTCGCCAAGCGCTACGGGTTCCTGGTGATCAGCGACTTCGCCTACGCAGACATCTGCTACGACGGGTACGTCGCGCCGAGTTTCCTGTCCACGCCCGGAGCGATTGATGTCGGCATCGAGCTGACGACGATGAGCAAGGGCTTCAGCATGGCGGGCTGGCGGATCGGCTTCTGCTGCGGCAACAAGGAGATGGTGCGGGCGCTGGCCACGATCAAGGGTTACTACGACTACGGCATTTTCCAGGCGATCCAGATTGCGGCGATCGTCGCGATGCGGCATTGCGAGGCGGCCGTGGAGAGCATCGCGGAGGAATACCAGAAGCGCCGCGACGTGCTGGTGGAGGGGCTGCAGCGACTGGGCTGGGAGGTCGAGCGTCCGAAGGCGGGGATGTTCGTGTGGGCCAAGATTCCGGAGCCGTGGTCGGAGATGGGCTCGATTGATTTCTCGATGAAACTGCTGGAAGAGGGGGGCGTGGCCGTCAGCCCGGGCCGAGGCTTCGGCGAGGACGGCGAGGGCTTCCTGCGACTGGCGATTGTGGAGAACAGCCAGCGGCTGCGTCAGGCCGTGCGTGAGATCGGGCGGTGCACGCGGGTGGAGCAGGCGCAGGCGTCGTGAGGGGCCGCCGGCAGGCCGATGGCTCTGACGGCGAACGGAAAGGCGAAAGTGGTGGTTCAAAGCGCGGAAGCGTATCAGCGTCTGGTGGAGCTGGCGGCCAGGGCGGACCGCGACGAGGCGGTCGCCGCGATCCGGGAAGGTCTTGCGGACGCGGAAGCGGGTCGCATCAAGCCGGCCCGCCGAGCCCTGGAAACGCTGGCGAGAAAGTACGGCATCCTCGCGTCGGATTCGTGAGATCCCGCGACGCACGCGGCCTCAATCCATGGACCGATCCGGAGGTTATTCCTTCACCAGGTACAGCGGCTGGCCGAAGTCCACCGGATCGCCGTCCTTGACCAGGACGCGGACGATCGTCCCCGAGACCTTGGCCGGAATCTGGTTGAAGACCTTCATCGCCTCGATGATGCAGACGGTGGTTTCCGGCCGGACCTTGTCCCCCGGCTTGACGAACGCCGGCTCGCCCGGCTGGGCGGCCTGGTAAAACGTGCCGACCGTCGGGCTCTTGATGGGAGTCAGGCCGTCGTCTTCGCTGGCGGCCGCCGGCGGAGGCGCGCCCGGCGCGGCCGCCACGGGGGGAGCGACCGCCTGCGGCGCCGCCGCCATCGGCATGGACATCGGCATCGGAAATCCGACGTGCCCGCATTCGTCCGCCGCCGGCCCGCGGCGCACGATCACCCGGTCGCTGCCGCGCTGCAGCTTCACTTCATTCAGGTCGAACTTGTCCATCAGCTCGACCAGCTGCCGCAGATTCTCGAGATCGAACGGTCCCCCGGCAGCTGACGCTTCACGCGGCATTTCCACGTCCTGTGTGCGAGCAGTCGAACGAATGGCTGCGAATCCTCACCAGGCGACCTGGGCTGACTCCCAGTCGCTGGCGAGTCGTCCCGACAGAACCTCGCAGCCTTCGGGCGTGACGAGGACGTCATCTTCGATCCGCACTCCAAACCGCCCGGGAATGTAAATGCCGGGTTCTACCGTGACAACCATGCCTGCCTCGAGCGTCTGAGAAAAGTTCGGCCCCAGACGCGGCTTCTCGTGAATCTGCAGACCGAATCCGTGCCCCAGACCGTGGCTCAGCGGGCCGTATCCGGCGTCGTCCAGCACTTTCCGGGCGACGGCGTCCACCTCGACGCCTGAAGCCCCCGGCCGGACCGTGGCGATCGCCTGCCGCTGCGCCTCGCGGACCACGTCGTAGACCCGCCGCATCTCGTCGTCCGCGGGACCGGTGAACAGCGTCCGCGTCAGGTCCGACCGGTAGCAGGCGTTCGTCTCGGCGCCCCAGTCAATCAGCACCAGCGGAGACTCGCCCAGCCGCCGCCCTCCCGCGTGGTAATGCGGCAACGCCGCCCGATCGCCGACGCCGATGATCGGCTCGAACGCGAACCCGCGAGCCCCGAACCGCCGCAACAGCGTCTCCAGCTCCAGCGCGAACTCCCGCTCCGTGCGGTCCGGAGTCAGCACCGCCTTGAGGGCCAGGAAACCGCGGATCGCCTGGTCGACGGCTGATCGGATCTCGGCGATTTCGTCGTCATCCTTGATGGAACGCAGCTCCTCGATGAGATCGCCCTGAGGCAGCAGCGTGACGCCAGGCGCTCCGCCGGCCAGCGCCTGGTGCAGCGAGACGCTGACGGCGTGTCCCTCGAATCCGATCGACTTCAATCCGGACGATTCCAGCAGCTGCGCGGCGGCCTGCGGCAGCATCTGCTCGGGCGGACGGATCATGGCCTCGAGGCCGGGCGTTTCCTCGGCGAGTTGCGTCTCGTACCGGCGATCGCTGACGAGCAGGGGGGGCCGCCGGGCGCCGACGAGCAGCCAGGTCGAGTCGCCCGTGAAACCGGTCAGGTAACGGACATTCGGCTCGCTGGTGACAAGGCAGCCGTCCAGCCCCGCCTGCACAAGCCGGGACTGCAGACGGGAACGTCGTTCAGCAGGACGGTCGGACATGGGGCGTGGTTGCGATGGGAGCGTGAAAGTCGGACGGCAGTCCGCGCAACGTATCGCGTCTGCCGTCCGGCCCCAAGCCCGGGGCGGCTCTCACCCGACGAGCAGCGCCATCCGGGCGAATCCCGCGAGCGCCTTGTCCAGCCACTCCGAAATGATCCCGGAGACGGCCTGGGAATCGGTCACGCGCTGCCCGTCCCGGCTGATCAGCAGCGTTCCCTTGCGGACCCCCTCCGACAGCTTGTCGAGCAGCCGGGCCCGATCGTGCTCGCCGTCGAGGAGCATCAGCGTCTGGCGATGGAAATCGTCCAGCGTCATGGTGCCGTGCGTGCGATCGGTCACCTGGCTGCCGTCCTCGGCTTGCAGGCGGGCGACGACGGAGGCCCGCGGACGTTCCGAGACCTCCATCACGAATTCCGGCATCTGGAAATGCAGGTCCACCTGTGCCGTCGCGTGGCAGCGGAGCAGCGTGTCGGCGAGTTGCAGCGTGGCCGGACTCATCGTGTCGACCTGAATGGCAGCCATGCGGTCGGCGCCATGCGAGCGGGCGGCCGCGGCCAGCTCCAGGAACGGAATGGGCCGCGGCCAGTTGGCATGCAGCATCGTCATCGCGGCCCGGACGACCGGATCGGACGTCGTCATCACGCTGGAACCGCGGCGGAAAGCCGTTCGCCCGTCGTCGGGAGCATCCGGCACGGCCTCGGGCGCGGAGTTTGAAGCCAGTTGCAGGTTCAGCAGCCGCCGTCCCTGCGTCGTGCGGTCCAGCGGAATGTCCCGGCGGCAGAGCAACGTCTGGCGAAAGGTCCGATTCCGCAGGAAATCCATGTACTGCTCGATCTCGACCAGGTCCCGCGAGACCGTTTGCAGCATGCTGCGGATGTGATCGGGAAAATTGTCCAGCGACATCGAGGCGTAGTCGGCCTCGCCGAGATACTGCAGGCCGTGCGTTTCGGCCCGCTGATAGAACTGATGGAAGTACAGCGGCTCGTTGGTTTCTTCGAGGTGCTCGTGGAACAGGTAGGAGTCGTCGGCGCTGAGGATCGACTCGAGTTCGCTTTTCAGCAGGATGCCGTAGGCGTTGTTCTCAGCTTTGACGGACTCGCTGAGAAACCGCAGCAGGCTGCGGGCCTGCGTCAATTGCTGCGAGGGATTTGAGAAGAACTGGGCGCGGTAGCGCATGATGTCGCGGATCATGCCCCGCATCCGCCAGCCGGGATAGGTGTTGTAGCTGACGTACGCGACGCCCTGCGGGCTGAGGCAGCGGCCGCAGATTTCGAGGATGCGGCGCTGCACTTCGTCGGGCACCCAGGAATAGACTCCATGGCAGAGGACGTAATCAAAGCTCCCCGCGTCCCCGTCGAAGTCGAGTATGTTCTGGCAGCGGAGTTCGACATTCTTGAGGCCGGCGCGGGTCAGGAACTGGCGGCCGGCGTCGATTTGCCGCTGCGAGCCGTCGATCCCCAGGCAGGTCGCGCCGGGAAGCTGCTCGGCCATCGGAATCAGGTTGCCGCCGCTGGCGCAGCCCAGTTCCAGGATGCGGGCCCGATCGATCGGAGCGGGCGCCATGCCGTGCAGCGTGGCGATGACGGCCAGCCGGTTCGGATGCGTCTGGCGGAACGGGAAGCTGCGGTAGGGCACCTGATCGTAGGTGTTCGCGGGCGTCGGCGCGAGGGCCGGATTCTCGTCCTGCGCCGCGCGGGCTGAGACTTTGACGGGCACCGTCGACATCCTCCGTTGAAGCATCGGGCGCCGCGCGGGCTGGCAGGCGGATTCTGCCGCGGTCAGCCGCCGGTCGGGCCACAGTCTGACACGCCGGCCCGACTGCGGAAAGGGGGCTTTTGTCGCACCGGACGCACTCCCCAGCGGCCGGATCAACTCCGCATCAGCCGCCGGACGACGCCCGGGTCCGGCGATTCTGCTCGCGATGAAACTTCAGACCGGGAACGAAGAACGTCAGCGCGCTGACGATCCCGAACAGCGTCAGGCCGTATTGCGGCCACAGCGCCATCGGCAGGGACGTCGCGAACAGCGCCGCCGCCGGGATGTAGAACTCCCCCGACAGGATCCCCGCCTTCACCACGAACACGCCTCCGGCGATCAGCGGCAGCACCGGGGACAGCGCCAGCACCGGCAACCCCAATGCCGCCTCCACGGCGAACAGCATCGTGGAACAGGCCATGCTGGCCGCCCAGACATGCGCGATCTGACGTTCGACGAACGTCACCGGACCCGATCGCCGCCGCAGATTCCAGAACACGGCCGCCCACGTGCCGAGCCCGACCGTCCACAACAACGCATACGGCCAGCGGCTGGTCACCCCCCGCAACTGCACGACGTTCGTCACCAGGCACAGGATCAACAGCACCAGCGCGTGCAGCATCCACAGCCGTCCCCAGTGACGCAGGATGGCCGCATGGTGCGTCGGCCGAAACGCGCGGCTGAGGATCTGCGAGAAGTGCGAACTGCGGGCCGAGATGGACTCGTGGTTCAGGTAGGCCTCGAGATCGTCCGCCAGCGCATCCGCCGAGGCGTACCGCAGGTCGGCCGGCTTCTGCAGCGCCTTCAGAGCGATCAGTTCCAGGTCCACATCGGCCTGCGGATTCAAGAGCCGCGGGGGCGGCGGATCCTGCTCGAGGACCATCAACAGAGTGTCGACGGGGGAGGCCGACTGGAACGGAGCACGACCCGTGATGGCGGCATAAAGGATCGCGCCAAGCGAGTAGACATCCGTCGCCGGGGTGATCTCGCCGCGGTCGCCGGCGGCCTGTTCAGGGGCGATGTAGCCGGGCGTGCCCAGGATGTCGCCCGAGCGGGTGATCGTGGGATGCTGACCGGCCGCGGACGCGGGTTCGTCTCCGCGGAGCCGTTTCGCCAGTCCGAAGTCGGTCACGAACGGGCAGCCGTGGGGATCGATCAGGACGTTCGAGGGTTTGAGATCGCGATGCAGAATGCCCCGGCGGTGCGCGTGGGCGATGGCGCGGCAGACGGGAACCAGCAGCGCGGCGGCCTCGCGGGGGGGCAGCGGCCCGTCCAGAAGTTTGCGGCCGAGAGTGGTTCCCGGCACGTGCTGCATGCTGAAGTACGGCCGGCCCTCGTCCTCGCCGACGTCATAGATGGCGACGATGTTGGGATGTTCGAGTCGCGCGGCGCTCTCCGCTTCGGCGCGAAACCGCGCCACGTCCGCGGGACTGGCGAGTTCTCCGCGGAGGATCATCTTCACCGCGACCGCCCGGTTCAGACTGATCTGCCGCGCGAGATAGACAATGCCCATCCCGCCGCGCCCCAGCTCCTCGATCAGCTCGTAGTCGCCGACGACCCGCGGCAGATCCGCGGCGCCCGAACCCGCGGGCAGCACGAAGCTGTCCGAGTCGAGCTCCACTGGATTGGAGGCCAGGTCCTCGGCCAGCAGCAGCGTGCCCCACAGCTCCTGAAGATCGCTGGCGTGTTCCGGATGGCTGGCCACGACGTCATTCAACCGGGGCGACTCGCCCGCGCGGAGGCGTCGAGCGACGTCGTCGAGGACGGCGGCGAGAGACTCATCGGAGACGGACATGGGCGGCGCCGTGCGACGGGATCCGGTGTGTGCGGATTCTAGCAGCCCGACGCATTCCGGCCGCTCTGCGAGAGCGGCGTCCGCCCGGTCACGACTCTTCCGGCAGGAGCTTCAACCGCTTGCCCGCGGAAATGAACTGGTCCGTCATTTTCCGCGCGGAGGGCCAGCGGTCGCGCGGCTCGTGGGCCAACCCTTTCATAATGGCGGCGGCGATCTGTTCGTCCAGTTCCGGCACGAACTTGCGGATGTCCTTGGGGGGCGTGTTGATGTGCTGGACGACGCTGTCGAAGCTGTCGACGCCTTCCGTCTTCCAGGGGAGCTGCTTGGCGAACATCTCGTAGACCGTGACGGCGTAGGAGAAGACGTCGATGCGTTCGTCGGTGGGGAGCCGCTTGACGAGTTCGGGCGCCATGTAGTTGGCGGTGCCGGTGCGGTTGCCGGGGGCCCGGAAGGGTTCGGTGTTGGGGACGACGAGGCCGAAGTCGATGAGCTTCAACTGATCGTCCTCGCCCACGATGACGTTCCGCGGGCAGAGGTCGCGGTGAATCCACATGTGGCGGTGCAGGTAGTCGAGCGCTTCGCCGAGCTGCACCGCATACCACAGGCAGTGCTTCTTCATCCGGGCGTTCTGGCGGTCGACGAGGAAGCTCAGCCCGACGCCTTCGACGAACTCCATGACCAGAAACTGCTCGTCGTCGGTCGTGACGCCAAACTCAATTGTGCGGACGATGTTGGGATGCCGCAGGCCGATGGCGATCTCGCCCTCGGAGGGGCGCTTGAGTCCGACGAACCGCCGTTCCAGCCGCGCCAGTTTGGCCTTGTCCAGCACTTTCAGCGCGACCGGCTTTCCCGACATGGAATCGACCGCGCGCCAGACTTTGGACATGCTCCCCTGGCCGACGCGGCCAATCAGCTCGAACCGCTTGCGGATGTCGACCCGGGTGATTTTCGGCCGCCGCTCGAAGAGTTTCTTGAGAAAGTCCATCGTGATCCCGTCCGCAATGGCGCCGGACCCGGCGGGGCCAGCGCAGACAGTGCTGGTGTAACCGAAGACCACCATGCCGGACAAGAACGGTCGCGACTCACGCCAGCTTCCCGACCGCGCAGCACAACGGCCGCCACGCGACACCCGCGCGACGGCCGTTGAATTCTACGGCGAATCTCAGGCGAACAGCGCCGAAACGCTTTCCGCCTTCACGAGTTCCCGCGGCTGGTTCAAATGGTTGTACACGATCGTCTGCGGGTTGATCCCGAACGCGTGGTAGATCGTCGCCAGGAGCTGGCCCGGATGCACCGGATCGCGGAGCGGCGCCGAACCGGTGGCGTCGCTCTGACCGTGAACGTAGCCCCGCTTCACTCCGGCGCCGGCGATGATGCCCGTGTAGCAGTACGGCCAGTGGTCGCGGCCGTCCGCGCTGTTGCCGTTGCCGCTCGTGCTCACGCCACGCTGCGGGCTGCGGCCAAACTCGCCCACCGCGATCACCAGCGTCTCCGACAGCATGCCGCGGTCGTCGAGGTCCGCGATCAGCGCCGACAGGCCCTGGTCCAGCATCGGGGCTGACTGGTTCTTCATCCGCTCCGGCAGGCCGGTGTGCACGTCCCACGAATGGTTGTCGCTGTTCGCGACCTTCGGCCACACCACTTCGACCACCCGCGTTCCGGCCTCCACCAGCCGCCGCGCCAACAGGCAGCTCTGCCCGAACGTGTGCCGCCCGTACCGGTCGCGGATCTCCCGCGATTCCTGCTCGAGGGCGAACGCATCCCGGGCCTTCCCCGAGGCGACCAGGCTCAACGCCCGATCGTAATACTCATTCAGGCTGAATTGCTTGACCGCCCGATCGACTTCCGGCATGCCGGCGTTCACGACGTCCCGCAGCCGCGCCCGCCGCTCCAGCCGCTCGCCGTACACGTCCGCCCGCATCTCCAGATCGTCGACACGAATCCGGTCCAGCTTGGCCATGTCCATGTCGTCCCCCTCCGGATACAGCGTATACGGATCGAACGACTTGCCGAGAAAGCCCGCCGTGCCACCCTTGCCGACGACATTGCTCTCCTGCAACGGCCGCGGCAGCATCACAAACGGCAGCATCGGCGTGTTCGTCGGCTTCAGCCGGATGATGTTCGACCCGAAGTTCGGGAAGTCCTTCGGGCTGGGCGGCTCGAGCTGGCCTGACGGGCTGACCTTGTCGGTCGTGTAGCCCGTCATCATCTGGTAGATGGCGGCCGTGTGGTTGAACAGGCCGTTCGGGGTGTAGCTCATCGACCGGATCACGGTCGCCTTGTCCGTCACCTCGGCCAGCTGCGGCAGCAGCTCGGTGAACTGGACGCCGGTCGTCTTCGTGGAAATCGGGTTGAACACCGACTTCACGTTCTCCGGCACGTTTTCCTTGGGGTCCCACAGGTCGAGATGGCTGGGACCGCCCTGCAGGTAGCACAGGATGATGCTCTTCGCCTTGCCCCAGCCGGCGCCGCCGACCGCTTCGTTCGCGCTGGCGGCCCGCATTTGCAGCATCGAGCCCAGCGACAGCCCCAGAACTCCGGAACCGCCGACGCGGAGCACATCGCGCCGCGACACGCCAAGATGACCATCGCACAGATCTTTGCCGGGCTGGCCGGGAACGCGAATCAGCATGGAGATCCTCGCAACAGCGGATGTTGATGCATTGAGCATAGCCGCCGCAGTCTCGCGAGTGAACCCCGCAGCGGAGAAATGGCGAATTCCCCGGGCAAAGCCGACGGACCGCGCCGATCAGGCAGGACCCACGGAACCGGGCTGGACGTCTCGTGTGGACCGCTCCCATCCCGGCCGCGCACGCCGGCGGCCGACCGCGACCCCGTTCAGAAATCCGTCGCCGAATTCAGCAGATTCGCGTACCACAACGCGATCCGAAAGATCAGGAAGATGATGAACGCCGCCACCATCGCCCAGATGCCCCACCCCGCGGCCGTCGACAGCGTCTTCATCGAACGCCGCGCCTGCTCCTCAAACTGCGGACTGAGACGGTGCAACGTCTCCGGCACGGTCCCCGATGTCTCCCCCACGTCCACCATCTGAATGAACTCGTCCGAAAACAGCTCGCTGGCGGCCAGCGCCTGCGTCAGCGTCTCGCCGTGCTCCACCCCTCTGACGATCGAGTTCCCCGCGGCGATGAATGCGCCATTCCCGGTCGCCTTCAGGCTCGCCCGGAGGCTGTCCTGAATGGGCATCCCGGCCTCCTGCGTCAGATAGAACGCCCACGAAAACCGGGCGATCGCGAACGATTCCAGGCAACCTCCCACGACCGGCAGTCGCAACAGGGCGCTGTACACCGACCGCTGCCCCGTCGGCGACGACAGCACGATCTTCAGCACCAGAAATCCCGACACCAGCAGCATCGCCCAGCCGCCCAGCCAGGTCAGCGCGCCGCCCGCCCCGCTCAGTCCGAACCCCAGCGGATCGAGTTGATCGGGTCCGGACCCCACGACCCCCAGCACGAGGATCAGCCCGGCCACAATGAGAATGGCGGCGAAGAACTGGATCACCGGCCAGCTGATCTGGCTGAGGAAGTCCTTCTTCAGCCGCAGGTTGTTTTCAAAGTGGTCCGCCAGCGAGCGGAACACTTCGGGCAGCATGCCGGTGTGTTCGGCCACACGGACCATGTCGACCAGCAGTTCGGGAAACAGGTCGGTCCTGGCGTCCAGCGCTTCGGAGATCGTCGCCCCCGATTCGATGTCGTTCACCACGCCGTCCACCGCCGTTCGCAGCCGCGAGTTGGACTGCTTCGACCCCGCCAGACGCATCGCTTTGACGACCGGCACGCCGGCGTGCAGCGTGGTGCTCAGCGACCGGCAGAAATGAGCCAAAGTCTTCAGCGGCAGTCGCGAACCGAACATGCTCAATCCCCGGGGACGGAAGCGGCCAACGGCCATCATACGCGATCGGCCGGGGACGTGATGGGCGGCCGCGCGGGAATGCGGGGCGAATCGGCGGGCCGGTTGGCTTCATCGCGCCAGCGGCCGTGCTGACTCCGGGGGGTCAATCGCGGCTGCGATCGTGCGACGCGTTGCGGGCTCCGGACAGCAGCGCGAGCACGTGATCGCGCAGGGCGGGCGTCGTCGAAAATCCGTTGCCGCCTTCGGCCGTCGCGGCGCCTGTCCAGTCGCAGAACACGCCCCCGGCCTCTTCGACGATCGGCAGCAGCGCGGCGGCGTCCCACAGGTTCAGGAGCGGGTCAACGGCGAGTTCCGCGCGGCCCGTCGCCACCAGAATATGGCCGTAGCAGTCCCCCCAGCCGCGCGTCAGGCGGGCCGTTCGGCAGAGCGCGAGAAACGCGTCCATCCGGCCGGTCGACTCCCAGCCTCCCACGGACGTGAAGCAGAACAGGCTGTCTTCAAGCCGCTCATTCGTGGAGACCCGCGCAGGGCGCGGCGCCTCGCCGCCGATCGTCCACCATGCGCCGCGACCCCGGGCGGCGTACACCACCTCGCCCAGCGCGGGGAACCGGCAGACGCCGATCACCGGCCGGCCCGCCTGCTCAACGGCGATCAACGTCCCGAACAGCGGCACGCCCGCGACAAACGACTTCGTCCCATCCACCGGATCCAGCACCCACCGAAAGCCGCTCGTGCCCGCGGTCTCGCCGAATTCCTCTCCCAGCACGCCATCGCCCGGAAAGGCGTGCAGGATGCGCTCCCGCAGCAATTGCTCCGCGCCGCGATCCGCGATCGTCACGGGCGACTCGTCCGCCTTCAGTTCGACGGCCAGGCCCGCCTGCCGCCAGTGCGACAGAATCAGTTCCGACGCGAGGCTGCTGACCTCCACGGCGAAGTTCAGTCGGGAGTTGAGATCGTCAGACACCGGATCGTGGAAGGAACGCGATTGGGGAGCTGGGACATCCGACCGGTGCGGGTCACTCGCCCGACGCTGAAGCGCCGGTTTCGGCCTCCGGCTCGAACACGGCCAGGCTGGCTGTAAAGCCGTGAATGTGGTTGCGGCCGGCGACGGGCCCGAGTTCTCCCTGGGCGAAAAATCCCGCCAGGGGCAGCGGACCGGCCAGCGACTGGACGACCGCGGCGTCGTGGTTCGGTTCGGGAAACATCCGCGTCCCCCGGCCGTTGCAGGTGAACAACAGCGCCCCGCGGTCCGGCGTCGGCTGAATGCCGCTGAGCGGCGTCAGCATGGCGCGGAGGTCCTCGTCGGCCGTGTCGGCGTCGCGGACATGGAACTGCACGGTCTGTCCGGTCCGGACCAGCGTCCCGACCGCCACGGCGCCGGCGTCCTCATCGGCGTCGATCACGTTGGAGACCAGGAAGTCGCCGCGATCGAAGTGATCCTTGTATTCGTTCATCGCCATGCCGATGTGCGGACCGCGGCGAAACAGTTCGCGATGCTCGACCGGCAGTTCGGCGTAGACCTCGCGGAGCCGTTCGAGGGCCGGCCGGCCGCCGAGTTCGACGATCACGTTCCGCTCCGCGCGGGTCACGACGTACGGACGCCCCACCGGGCGGCACCCCTGGGAGACGATCGTCCGGACGCGGACGGGACCGCACAATACGGCGCCGACGCCGCCAAAGTTCGTGATCTCATCGTCCCGGACCAGTCGATTCTCGCCGGGGGAATTCGCGGCGCTGGCCATGCCTCCCAGCAGCGGCACATTCGGAAGGTCGTCCGCCAGGCGCGATATCAGCAGCGGCGCTGGACAGGTGTAAGGGTCGCCGAACAGCAGGACGGCCCGCACGGGCGTCTCGAATTCGTCCGCCGTGGGCAGCCCCTCGGTCAGCAGCCCGTCGGGCGTCGGCTCGAACCGGGCATGGAACGTGGTGATCTCAACGCCCGGCATGACGGCCGCCCAGCCGCTGATCGCCGGGCCGGTCTCCACTTCCCGGTCGCGGCCGACAACCGATTCCGCGGTGCAGCCGAGGAGGCGTCGACAGGGCAATTCGCTGCGGAACGCCGTAACGATGTCCTCGAAATGACTGGCGTGGTCAGGGGTGATGAACAGGACCGCAAGGTCCGC
The DNA here is from genome assembly GCA_019636235.1 of Planctomyces sp. GTDB lineage: Bacteria > Planctomycetota > Planctomycetia > Planctomycetales > Planctomycetaceae > Caulifigura. The sequence continues at coordinate 190,599 of JAHBXW010000004.1, read as the reverse complement.
GGTCTCGGACTGCAACTGCCGCCGGAGGGCCTCGGCGACATGCAGGGCCGAAGTCCGCGGGGGCTTGTGCTGGTCGAGATAGGCTGCAAAACGCATGGCAGGGACTTCTGCAGCGCGACCCGACGTCCGGCCGGCAAAGGAATGAGAACGAAAGACTGCCGGGATGCAGCCGGTGCGAGGTCGCCCTGTCGATGACCCAGCATATCGCGAGGCGGCGCAGTTGTCGCGGAGTGAATCGCGCAAGTCGCAACGGATTCAGGAGGTCCGCCACACCGGCCGCGAGACCGGTCGGCGACGAGCCGGGTCCGGGTCCAGACGGGGATCGGCGTCGCCTCCCAGCCCGCCGGGCTGCGGCCGCGTTGACGGATCATCGCACGCGAACAGGAATTGCGCGGGTCCGACGCACCAACCCGGCATTTCGGTCCTGGTCCCCACGTAGCGAGGACACTAGCCTTTCCGCAACTCCGCCGGGCCGGTACACTTCCGCGGCTATCGCGACCGCCGTCTTGCGGCTGATTTCGCAAGGAGCTTTCGGGTTGACCCCCTCGACCGTCACGGCCGTGCCGATTCTCGACACCGCATCGACCACGAAGCAGCAGCACTTGTTCTCGCGCCGTACGAATTCGTTACTGGGCGTCCGGGTCGCCGGATGCGGTTCGTTCGTCCCGGAACAGGTCGTCACCAACGCCGACCTGCAGACGCGCTTCGGCTTTGATCCCGAATGGATCCGCCAGCGAACGGGCATCCTCGAACGCCGCCACGCACCGCCGGAGATGGCGACCAGCGACATGTGCATCGAGGCGGCCCGCCGGGCGCTGCGGAGCGCGAACGTCGATCCGCAGGACATTGACCTGCTCGTCTGCGGCACCTTCACTCCGGACTTCCAGTGCCCCTCGACCGCCTGCCTGATCCAGGACCGGCTGTCGCTGGACTGCGCTGCATTCGATCTCGCCGCGGCCTGTGCCGGCTTCATGTACGCGATGGTGACGGCCGCCCAGTACGTCGCCACCGGCAATGCCCGGGCGGCGCTGGTCGTCGGCGGCGACTGCATGAGCCGCATCATCAATCCCGCTGATCAACGCACCTACCCGCTGTTCGGCGACGGGGCGGGCGCTGTGGTGCTGACGGCCGGCGATCCGCACCAGGGTCTGTTGTGCTACCAGATGGGGGCCGACGGCAGCGGCGGTCCGCTGCTGGACCGGATGGCCGGCGGAACCCGTTCGCCGCTGACGCACGCGGGGCTCGACGCGGGGGATCAGTTCCTGCGAATGGACGGCCGGTCGGTGTTCAAGTGGGCCGTGCGGCTCGTCACCGATACGATCGACCTGATGCTCGAGTCGTCGGGCCTGACCGTGCAGGACGTTTCGCTGTTCGCGCTGCACCAGGCGAACATCCGGATCATCGACGCGGCAATGGAACAGCTCGGCATTCCGCCCGAGAAGGTGTACAGCAATGTGCACCGCTACGGGAACACGTCGGGCGGATCAATCCCGCTCGTGCTGGATGAAGCGCTGCGTGAGGGCCGGATCGAACGCGGCGACACGCTGCTGATGTGCGGGTTCGGGGCCGGGCTGGCCTGGGGCACAAGCCTGTTCCGCTGGTGAACAACGGGCCAACGCGCGCGGCCGGGATGGGCCGAGCGCAGCGAGGGAAGCCACGGGGCGGGCCGTTGGGTGCGGTCAAGGAACGAGACCCACCGCTTTCCGGCGGCGTTTGCAAATTGCAAAACGGCAATTGCAAAACGCAAATTGGAAAGGGCGAACGGGGGACGTCCGTCCCCTGTGGCGACGGCGAGGTTCGCATGGTGGGACATCGCGGCTTGCCCTCTGGGCTCGCCTGGCTCGACGCCACCCGACACGCCCGATGACGGCGTGCAGCGAGGGAAGCCCCGGGGCGGGCCGTAGCGTGCGGTCGAGGAACGAGACCCACCGCATGTCCGGCGGGCATCTGCAAATTGCATAACGGCAATTGCAAAGTGCAAATTGTAGAGGTGCGCGGCGGTCGTCAGTCCCCTGTGGCGACGGCGCGGTTCGCATGGTGGGTCATCGCGGCTTGCCCTCTGGGCTCGCCTGGCTCGACGCCACCCTACCGCTTCAAACCGCCGACTGTTCGCTCCTGCCATGACGAAATGACCAGGCCGCGATGACCATTGACCAATCCGGCGCGGCATCACCCGGGAGCGGCTGGGACGCCAGCGAGCCCTCCGGGAACCGGGCAATCTTGAATTCGCGGAGCCGATGCGCGATCGTACCGCCGCAGGCATCTTGACCTGCGCCGGCCGCGGCGGTCTGTCGCGCCGCTGGCGAATTCCTTCCCCGCGAGGGCGCTCGTCCCGATGATTTCCCTTCGTTTGATGGCGTGGCAGTTCGTTCTGGTTCTCGCGTGCATTTCCGCCGCCGTCCCGGCGCGGGCGTTTCAGGCGTCCACGGACATCGAGTCGCTGAAGGTCGAGGCCGATCAGGCCTACCGCGGCGGCGACCACGCGCACGTGATCGAGCTGACCGACCGGGTGCTGGCGTCGAACCCCGATGACCATGTGGCGCTGTATCTGCGAGCGAGCGGCCGCGTCGAGCTCGGACTGGCCCGGCGCGATGCGCGCATCGTCCGCCAGGGCATCACCGACGCCCGCGAGGCGATCCGGCTCGAAGGCAGCGGCAAGGCCGACTATTACCTGCCGTACCTGTTCGGCATGACGAATTTGTCGATCATTGAAGGCAAGCCGGTGCACGCTGAGACGGCCCGCAGCGTCATCGATCAGCTCCTGGAGAAGTCCCAGTTCAGCGACGAAGAGCACGCGAACCTCCTGTACCAGCGGGGGCTGGCAAACCTGCAGGCGCGGGCGCCCGACGCCGCACGGTCCGATTTCAACGAGGCCATCCAATTGAAGAGCGACCATCTGGCCGCGTTCGTCGCGTTGGCCAGCGCGACGTTGTCCGTGAAGGGGCCCGATGCAGCGCTGGGCGTGCACAATCGCGCGGTGGCGTCCATCGCCGGCAATCCGCTGCTGCTGAACAATCGTGCGATGCACTTCCATTCTCTGGGCCGCGACAAGGACGCGCTGTCGGACTTCGCGGCCGCGCTCAAGGCGGATCCGGAATACGTGCCGGCGCTGGTCAACCGGGCCTACGTCCTGATGCAGATGAACGACGCCGATGCTGCAGAACAGGATCTGGCGGCGGCGCTGGAGATCGATCCGGAGTTCGCCCAGGCGCACCGCCTGCGGGGCACGATCCTTGTCAATCAGGGTCGGCCGGGCGATGCCGTCCCCGAGTATGAAAAGGTCTGCCGGCTCGAGCCGGCCAATGGCATGGCTTTCGCCGATCTCGCGTTCGCGCATTTCTTCGCGCAGGACTATGCGAAGGCGCTGGCCGAGTTCAATCGGGCGCGGGACCTGAATCCCGACATCCCGTTTCTGACGCCCTGGCGCCTGGCGGCCGCCGTCCGCACCGGCCAGAACCTGTCCAGCGAGCCGAACGTCCTCGCGGCCGTCGCGCGGCCCACCGCCCAGCGGACCTGGTTCGATTGGCTGACTCTTTATCAGCTGGGCAAGATCACCGACGGCGAACTTCTCGCCGCGGCGAATCCCACCGATGCGTCAGTCCGGCAGGCGCAACTCTGCGAGGCCTATTACTTCATCGGACTGGAGATGGTCCGCCGGAAGAAGACCGACGAGGCGCAGGCGTTTTTCGCTCAGGCGCTCGGCACCGAAGCGGAGCGGCTATCAGCCTTTCGCGGCGCCCGTGTGGCCCTGCAGGGGCTGGAAGGGCAATCGCGGCAATGACGTCGGCTGCCAGGGCGCCGCAGCCGCGAATGATTGCTGCGGTTCTCAGACGCCGAGCATGGGTTGCGCTCGTTCGACGAGCTGCACGCAGACGCCCCAGGGGTCGCGGAGCATGGCCAGGCGGTCGCCATTCGCCGCGCGGTCGAACTGTCCGATCTGGACCGCGCCCGCGGCCACCAGCCGGCGCGCATCCGCTTCGACGTCGCGACTGACGAACGCGAAGTGCAGCATCGCGGGATGTTGGCCGGAGAACTCCAGCCTCGGGGCCTGCTCGTTGCCATAAATTTCTAGCAGCACCTGGCCGCTGTCGTCGGCGAGGAAATGGCCGTAGGGGGGCTCCATGAAGCGGCGGACGACTTTCAGCCCGAGATGCTCGACGTACCAGCGGGACAGGCTGAGCGGATCCGGGACGTTGATGGCGACGTGTTCGAGTTTCATCGGGGGTTCCTGGACGGGGGCGGGCCACATCGCGGCGGTTCCGGGGGCGCCGGGTTCCGGGCGTGTGGACGAGTTATTGCGGACGGACCGCGAATCGCCAATTCAGGGAAGGCGGGAAGGATTGCGGCGACCGGCTTTTTCCTGCCGCGGCGCGTCGGTATCATCCGCCCCACGCCTCGCGGTCCGCTGGCCCCGACGTCTGTGTCTCGTGTCGTCCCAGATGCATCATGGCTGACTACAACAAGTACGATCCGCGTGTCGATTCGCTCGTCGTGGAGACAATCACCCACTGGGCTCCGGACGTGCAGGGACTCTCCGAAGGGGACCGGGAATGGCTGGCCCGGGCGATTCATCGTCAGCCGGCACTGGCCGGACAGATCAGCTATTCGCGGGCGCACACCGGCTTCACGCGGGAGATCACGGTGACGACGGCCGACATTGAACGGCTGTATCGGGAAAAGTTCGGCGCCTGACGCCCTCAGGCGGGGCGCTGCCTACGGACTTCCCGAGGTGTCGCACGACGCGGCCCGGCGCATGGCAATTGGCCCGAAGGTCTTCCGCAGCGAACACTTGCAGTGCGCCGCCTCGGCCATCCGCACGTTGACACGCTTTGCCGGTCGTTGAATAATCCCCCGCGTTTCCGAAATTCGCGTGACTGCAGCAAAGGTGGATTCGAATGGCCGGTAATGTTCTCGACGTCACGGACTCAACGTTCGATCAGGAAGTTCTCAAGAGCGCTCAGCCCGTGCTGGTTGACTTCTGGGCCCCGTGGTGCGGCCCCTGCAAGATGCTGTCGCCGACGGTGGAGGCCATTGCGAACGACTATGCCGGGCGTGTGCGCGTCGTGAAGGTCAACACGGACGACAGCCGTCAGGCGGCCATGAATTACCGCATCGAGGGGATCCCCACGCTGCTGCTGTTCAAGGACGGCCAGCCGGTGGAGCGCGTGGTGGGGCTGACCCCGAAGGATCGCCTGGCGGCGACGCTGGACAAGCATCTCGGCTGAAAGCAGGGTTTTGCCCGGCCGGATGCGGATCGCAGAGCGGTTCGCCGGCCGGCGGGATGGCGGGTGTGGGGGCAGGCATTCCGCCAGCCCCCGATGTGCCGCAGGGAAGGGACTCCCGATGAGCCAGTTCTCCAATCAGGCGCCGCCTGCCGCGGCCGGCCCCAGGCCGCCCGAACGCCGCCTGCCGCAGCCGACCCTCCCCACCGAACAGACGGTCCGGGAGGTCTCGCGGCTGATGGATCACCTCCGCACGCAATTGGAGGAGCTGGACCGTCGGGAAGCCAACCTCAATCGGCAGTTCGTGTCGCTGGACAATGAGCGCCGCACGCTGCGGCTGGCCGCCCAGGAACAGGACCAGAAGATCGAATTGCGGGACCGCGATCTGACCTCCCGCGAAACGGCAGTCGTCGATCGCGAGGCCGCCATCGTCTCGCGCACCGCGGATCTCGATGCCCGCGAACGGACGCTGCAGGATTCGCAGCAACTGCTGGACGCAGAGCGTTCTGAATTCCGCCAGCAACTGCAGCGCGAATTCGCCGACGAGCGCGAGGAACTTCTGGAGCAACGGCGGCAGCAGGACGCCCGCGAACAGGGGCTTGAGACGCGCGACCAGACTCTGACCCAGCAGGCCGTCGACCTCGACAAGCGCACCCGGTTCCATGAAGACCATCTGCAGAAGCTCCGCAAAGAGATCGCCTCGCAGCGTTCCGAGCTGGACCGCCAGCGGCAGCGGCAGCGGACCTGGGCGCTGGAGGTCGACGAATCCATCCGGTTCCGGCTGTCGCAGATCCGGCGGTTCCGCGACCTGCTCGAACGCCGCGAACAGACGTTCGACGCGGAATGCGAGTTGTTCCGGCAGCAGCGCGTCGCGGCGCAGAATGAAGCCGCGCGGGAACGCGATGCGCTCGCCGAGGAACGCGTATCGCTGGCCGCGCAGACAGAGGCCCAGTTGGCGGAGAATCGGCGGCAGCAGGACCTGCTGATCCGCCATTCGGCGACTTTGGACGCGCGGCGGCAACGGCTCGATGCGCTGCGGGACGAGCTGGAGCAGTCGCATCAGGAGTTGCTGGAGGGCCGTCTGGCCGTTGAGCAGGCGACGGCGGAGCTGGTCCGCCAGAGCGATCCCGAGACGGCGCAGGCCGGCGTTCAGCAGGCCCGCGAGACGTTGTTCAACGACTATCGCGATCTGCGGGAATCGCTCATTCAGCGGCGGCAGGAGGCGGACGAGGCGATCCGCAAGCTGGTGGCGACGCGCGACGAGTTCCGTGCGGAACGCGACACGCAGGTGCAGCGGACGGTCGAGCGCGAGGAGCTGTTGGCCGGCCGGGAGCGGGCGATGGCCGAGCAGTCCCTCGCGGCCGCCGAGCGCGAGAAGGAGTGGCTCGCCGCTCAGGCCCAATGGCGGGATGACAAGCTCGAGGCGGAGCGGATCATCCGCGAGCTGCTCGAACAACTGGAAGGGGTCGTCGCGCCGGATGGGGACCGGGACTCGGGTCTGACGGCGCAGTCCGTCGTGCCGCTGCCGCCGGATGCAGGCCTGGCTGCCGACGCCGAGCCGGAGTCTGGCCGGTCGACGGCCGCCGCGGCGTGAACGATCTGCGCAGCCAGCGACGCCTCAGACGCGGGACGTGTTCGCCAGATCCGGGTTGTTCGCAGTCGGCGTCTGGCTTTTCGGGAGCGCCCCCCGCTGGACGCGGGGAGCCAGGTGCTGGGCCACAAGCAGGTCGGTGTTTGCTCGATACATTCCGTCGTCCTCGGAGACGAGATCGAGGCGTTTGATCTCATCAAGGTCGGCCTTGATCTTCCGTCGATCCCTCCCCATGTATTCGCGAACGAGTTCGTCGCTTGTGCGAATCAGCTCTTCCAGCGTGAATTTCGCGCCAATCGGCATCTGGAGCGCCAAGTTGCGGCGTCGCTTGAAGACCGACGTTTTCAGGCATTTGTAATCCGTGAAGACCTCATAGATGTGAGATCTCCAGGTCACGCGGAAGGCCTCGTTCTTCACCTCTTCCTGAGTCGCCTCCAGGCCGTCCAGAAGCCCCTGCACAGCGTACGACAGGAACTCAGACAGGTCCCGTTTTTTGCGGGCGTTCTCAAAGTGGGACGCGTATTCCGACCGACTCGTGTTGTAGTGATTCGCGAGAACATGCGCTGCGATGTCGGGAAGTCCAGACCGCAACAGAATGAAGAACTCCAGCAGCCGCCCCGTGCGCCCGTTGCCGTCCGCGAATGGATGAATCCACTCGAAGTAAACGTGCGCGACGATCGCTTCGATGATCGCGACATCCGTCGATTGGCGGCCCGATGCGTAGCCGAACTCTTCGCGCAACCAGCCGCACATGGCCGACATCAGGTGTTCGACGTGTTCATGCGGCGGCGCCAGATAGCGCCCCACCGATCGACGATCCGTGCGCGGCCGCCCCGGAACTCCGTCGAAGAGCGTGCCGAGATTCTGCCCGACAATTCGGTTGAGATCGCACAGCAGCTTCGGGTCGACAGGCTCGCATTCGCCGGCGACGACGACCTTCTGCCACACGAACCGCATTGCCTCCAGCGCGTTCTTCACCTCCCGGGCCTGATACTCACGGGACTTGGGAAGTTCCTCGCCAGCCAGGAGTTTTCGGACCTCCTCGTCCGTCAGCGTGTTGCCTTCGATGGCCGTCGTCGCCTGGGCGCCTCGCTCGAAGGCGACTCGCCGCAGCGCCTTCTGCAGCTTCGGGCTGATCGGCATCTCGGCCAGACAATTAATGATCGCGACGCACTGTCCGAGATTCAGCAGCGTGCGTTCATTCAGCCGCCAGCACTTCCGAAACGTCAGGTGGGGATAATCTCTCTGCAAGTCCTCGAGCGACATGATTCTGCACTCCGGTCCGAGTTGAGCCGGCGGAACCGCAAGATTCATGGTACAATTATGTTCATGATTTGACCACAGCACGCTGGATTGGCGGAATGCTGCGATTTCAGAGCAGTTGCGTGTTTCCGTCCGCCGGGCCGTCGCGCAAAGCAGAAGCCGCAGGAGCAGCTCCCGCGGCTTTGGCTTTTGACCTGGAGGGCTTCGTCGGCCGCGCTCAGTCCGCGTTGCGCATCACATCCTGCAGCAGCGCGCGCTGCTCATTGCGGAGCCGGTTGATCTCTTGCTGAAGCTCCTCGGCGCGACGCACCTGCTCGGACGTCAGGCGAAAGCCCCGGCCCTGCACTGCCGAGCCCGGCGGCGTCCGCATTCCCGCGGACGTCTTCGGGAGCAGCGTGTTCAGGCCATGCAGGATGGCGTTGGCGGCGACGATCGAGGCCGGTCGCGATTCGGTCGCGGATTCCCGACACGGGCAGGGAGGCCCCTCGCAAAGATGTTCGGCCGGAACGAGTCGGGCCTGCCCGGTCACCACCGCGGCGGCCGGGGACACGATTCGGAACTCAAGGCCATGCATCGGCAGCGTCGGCGTCGTGATCGGCATGGCGGACATCCCCGGTCGGGCGCTGACGATCTGCGGCAGCGGCATCGGGCGGGACGCGACCCGCAAGGCCGGCAGGCGATTCGGTTCGCCCGGCAGCGCCGGGGCCGCCAGCGCGGGGACGCTGGACGTCAGCGTCAAGGATGCGGTCGTGCGGTCCGGCCCGCGCCAGCCGTCACGGCGAGCGCCGGAGCGCGGCGCGGGCAGATTTCGAACAGCGGGCGGCAGGCCCGCGGCTCGAATTCCCGCCGCCACCGGCGAATCAGGGCCGCTCGCCGCAGCGAGGCCGTCATCCATCGGCACGGGGAACCGCTGGCCCTCGGGATTGGACGACGGGGAGGGGAGCTTCGGAGAGGCTTCCTGGGGCTCGCGGGCGCGGAGCACCCGCAAGGTGATCAGCATCCAGGTGCGGCCGGCCGAGAGCTCGCGGACCGCCGTGAAGCCGTCAGGAATCAGCAGTTCGTGTCGCTTTGGGTGGTCATCGTGAACCTGCAGCCAGGCGCGGATGTAGCGCTGATCGGGCGACAGCAGGGAATGGAACTCGAGGCCGGGCTGGCCGTCCCGGTCGATCCGCACCGATTGCCCGGCGAACGCCGTGATGCGGGGCGCGTAGGTGACGCAGGCGCCGGCCTGTTCCATCGTCCGCTTCAGCAGTCGCTCGCGGCCATCGGCGTCGACGAGGCCAAACGGGGACGCATCGGAGTTCTTCTGGACAGCCTGCAGGTCGCCGGACAGCAGCGAAATCTCATAACACAGGACCACGTCCATCGAGCTGCGGACCTCATCGAGAATCTCGGCGATCCGTGAATGGACGTCCTGGGTCTGCCGGATGATGAGCGAACGGGACGCCGTCTCGGGAACGATCGAGCCGCTTCCGCCCCCTTCGACCCAGCAATCGAGACCCGTTTTGAGTCGCAGCAGGTCCGCCAGCGAGCCGAAGTCGACCTGCGGGTCGCTGACGGCGGTCGGATCGATCGGCGTGATCAGGTCGGCGACGGCGTAAGCCTTCAGGACCGGTTCGCGCCCGTCCGAAGAGGGCTCGCCCGCACGGACGATCGCCGCCGGATGCAGCGCCAGGGTGCAGAGGGCCAGTGCCAGCGTTGCGTTCCATCGCTGTGGCATGGGAGCCGCCTTCAGAATTTCGAGGATAAGTTGAGATCGGGAACCCGGAGCGGGGCCGTCAGGCGGAAGGGCGAGGACGGGCGCGCCGCTCATGCAGAGGGGGCGGGGTTGTACGCCCGACGGGCCGCGGAGAACAAGATCGGTTCGCGGCGCGACGCCGGCCGATCGCCCGTCGTGCAGGTTCAGCCGGCCGGCCCGCGTCCCGACGACAGCAGCCCCAGCGCCACGCCCGCGGCGACCGAAACGTTCAGCGACCGGATCGCCCCGGGGCCGTCAATCCGGCAGAGTTCGTCGCAGTTCTCCCGGACGAGCCGCCGCAGCCCATTTTCCTCGCCTCCCAGCACAACCAGCCAGGACCGGTCGAGCGAAAACTCGCGGATGTCCTGCGCGGCCTCCTCCGCCGTCCCCAGCGTCCACAACCCGGCATCTTTGGCAGTCTGCAGCGCCTTGTTGAGATTGGTCGACTGGTGAAACGGGACATGCTCGACGCCCCCCGAAGCGACGTCGTAGGCCGTGGCCGACATCGGCGCGGAACGCTCGCGCGTGAGGACGATGCCCCGCACGCCGAAGAACGCCGCCGACCGGAAGATCGCGCCCACGTTGTGCGGGTCCTGCAGGGAATCGAGGGCCAGCCACAGGCCGGGCCGGGCCCGCGCGCCGGTGAAGAGTTCCTCAAGCGGCGTTTCGGCGCGTTCCCGGACCAGCCCCTCTGAACCCCCTTCGCGGGACGACTTCTCATCCCGGCGTCCGGGCTTGGCCGTCGTCAGGATGGAACGGACGGGAATCTGTCGTCGGGCCGCGAGCGCCGCCGCCTCCCGCCACGCGTCCGAAGGGCTGCGCGCGGGAATGTGGATTTCGATGACGTCCCGCGGGCGCTGTTCGAGCGCCGCGATGACGGAGTGCGGGTTCTTGAGATGCAGGATGTTCACGGAAGGTTCACCGGGGCGACCGGGCCGAATCGATCGCGGGAGTGCGCTGACGACGGACTTCGTAGCAGAGAATCCCCGCCGCGACCGCGACATTCAATGATTCCGTCCGGCCGGTCTGGGGAATCCGCACCAGCCGGTCGCATGCTGCGCGAAGCGGAAGGCTCAACCCGGCCCCTTCATTCCCCAGTACGAGGGCGATCGGCCCCGCTCCCGGCAGCGCCCGCGCCTCCTCGCCCGCGTCTCCCGCGGCGCCGCAGACGACAATCCCCAACTCCCGCAGGCGTGCGCACGTCTCCGCCAGGTCCGACGCCTGGCAGATCGGCAGATGGTTCACCGCGCCGGCCGACGATCGGGCCACGTGCGGCGTCACCGCCGACTGGCCGCGTCCGGGAACGATCACGCCCCCCGCGCCCAGCGCCTCGGCCGACCGCAGCACGGCGCCGAAATTGTGCGGATCCTGAACGCCATCGAGCAGCACCAGAAACCGCGGCTCGCCCCGATCTCGCAGGCACTCATCGAGCGATGCGTACGGGAATTCCGGCATCTTCGCCAGCAGACCCTGATGCTCGGTGGAGCGGCAGCGATCGGTCAGTTCCTCGAATTCGGCCCGTCGCACGGGGACGCCCTGCCGCGCGGCGAGGTCGGCGGACTCGGCGGCGATGTCCGCCTCGCAGCGATCCGCAACGACGACTTCCAGCGGCGTCCAGCGGCCCGCGCGGAGCGTCTCCAGGACGGCGTTCCGCCCCCAGATCCAGCAGCGCTGAGGCCCTCCCGCGAGAGGCCGGCCGCGCTTCGCCCCCCGCCGGCGACCGACCATCACACCACTCCAGCCAGCCGGACGCCTGGGCCGCGGCGAACGCCCCGCGGCCCCGGACCGTGTTGAATCCCGGGGTGCGACGCCTCAGAATATGGGGCCATTCCCGTTCCCGACCTGGACCTGTTTCCCGCGTGTTCCTGTTGCGTCGCCTGTTCACCCGCCGCCGTGCCGCACGGTTTCCGCTCTACCTTACCGACGAGGAGCAAACGGGTCTGCGCGCCGCCGGACGGTTTAACGCCGAGGTCCTCGACTTCATCCGCCCCTATGTCCAGCCGGGAGTGACGACCGCGACGCTGGACGGACTCGTCGACGAATACACCCGCGACCATGGCCACCTCCCCGCCTGCCACGGCTATCAGGGGTTTCCGAAGTCGATCTGCACGAGCGTCAACGAAGTTGTCTGCCACGGCATTCCGGATGAACGGCCGCTGCAGTCGGGAGATATCGTCAACATCGACTGCACGTCGATCGTCGACGGCTGGTACGGGGATGCTTCCGAGACGCTGCTGGTGGGGGACTGTTCGCCGCGCGCCCGGGAACTCGTTCAAACCGCGTTCGACGCGCTGTGGGTCGGCATCGGCGCGCTGCGTCCCTTTGGCTCGGTGATCGACATCGGGCACGCGATCGCCCGATTCGGCATGGAGCGGAACGTGGGCGTCGTAGAGACCTTTCAGGGGCATGGCATCGGGCGGCGGTTTCACCAGGATCCCGGCATTCCGCACACGCCGATGAAAGAAGCCCGCAACCGGATTCTCGTGCCCGGCACATGCTTCACTGTCGAGCCGATGGTCAACGCCGGGGACAAGGACACGGAAGGCCCGCTCGGCGACGGCTGGACCGTCATCACGCGCGATCGCTCGCTGTCCGCGCAGTTCGAACACCAGATCCTGATGACCGAAACCGGGCCTGAGATTCTCACGCTGACCCAGCACGGGCCGCAGCCCGGCCATCGCTTCTGACTCCGCCGCTTCTGACTCCGCCGCTTCTGACACCGCCGCTTCTGACACCGCCGCTTCTGACACCGCCGCCGCGCCCCGACGATCAACCGCTCGCATGTCCTACCGCCACGTCTCCGGCAAGGTGATCGCCGTCATGCCGGCATACAACGCGGCGGCGACGCTCGAACGCACCATCCGCGACATTCCCGAGGGCGCCGTCGACGAGGTCATTCTGGTCGACGACTGCAGCCGGGACGACACTGTCGAAATCGCCCGCCGCCTGGGGCTGACCGTATTCACCCATGAGGCCAACATGGGCTACGGCGGCAACCAGAAGACGTGCTACCGCGAAGCGCTGTCGCGGGGCGCGGACTTCGTGGTCATGATTCACCCCGACTACCAGTACGACAGCCGCGTCATCGGCGCCGCGCTCGAGTTCCTGATGCTGGGCATCTGCGACGTCGTCCTCGGCTCGCGGATCCGCACCCGCCGCGAGGCGCTCGCCGGCGGCATGCCGTTGTGGAAGTACATCGCCAACCGGTTGCTGACGATCTTCGAGAACGTCTCGCTGGGCCAGAACCTGGGGGATTTTCACAGCGGTTTCCGCGCCTATCGCCGGGACGTCCTGGAACGCATTCCCTTCGAATCCAACACCGACGATTTCGCGTTCGACACCCAGTTTCTGGCGCAGGCGGTGTACTTCGACTTCAAACTCGGGGACATCCCCGTGCCGGTGCGGTACTTCGACGAGGCCAGCAGCATCAACTTCCGGCGCTGCGTCAAGTACGGCCTGACGACGCTGTGGGTCATGCTGCAGTTCTGGCTGCAGAAGCTGGGGCTGGCGAACTTCGCGATCTTTCAGCCCCGCGAGGCGGAGACCCGATGATGGCGCCGGCGCTGGCCTGGTGGATCGTGGCGGCGCTGGGCTGGCTGTCGCTGCGCGTCCATCGGACCGCGGCCCCGCCCGGCGGCGAACAGACGCTGGAACTGCTGCAAGGGGTGTCGCTGGCCGCGCTGGCGGGGGCGACGCTGCTCGCGCTGGGGCTGACGCTGCTGCCGCAGGCGGCGTCGCTGCGCAAATCGCGCACGGCGGCCGCGGCGCTGGGACTGATCGCGCTGCTCGTCACGGCTGTCGCCGTCAGCTTTGGCTGACGCGCTTCGCCCGGCGGCAGGGCGATCAAACTACACCCGACCGTGCAGGTACTCCTGCAGGTAGTGGATCTCGACTTCGCGGTTGTTCGCGTCGTGCGCATTGAGATCGCCGATTGAGATCAGGCCCAGCACATGCCCCTCGTGGTTGACGATCGGCAGATGCCGCACCCGATGCGCCTTCATGATCAGCCGCGCGTCCTCGACCGGCAGGTCCGGCGAGCAGCACGCCACCTTCGTCGTCATCACGTCCCGGACCAGCACGTCCGAAGGCTTCAACTCCTCGGCGACGACCCGCCGCAGCACGTCCCGCTCCGTGAAAATCCCCACCATCCCGCTGTTGTCCAGCACCAGCAGGCAGCCGATGCCGTACTCGTTCATCCGCTGCGTGGCCTGCAGCACGGTTTCTTCCGGGGCGGCGCTGATGAGTTCCGGCCGGGTCTTCCGCCGCATCAGTTCGCTGAGTGTCGCCATGAGTGTCCTCTTAGGGATGGGAGCCGCACTCGATGAACCCGTGGCGTAAAGCGTACCCGCCCGCGCGCCGAAAAATCAAAACGGAAATCGGCGGCTTGCCGCAGAAATCCCGTTGCGATGCTCGATCTCCAAACCGCCGGACGGACACGAATCCCGGCCGGGGCCGGATTCGCGTCGAGCCGTCCGGGCGCCCGGCGCATGGGCGCCGTCGCTTGGGAGAAACCGCATCGGGGCTCTACGATCGGCCCGTCGTTCCCGGGGCGCCCCTGCCAGCGACGCCGTCCGCCCATCCGTATCGCCTGACAGGTTCTCATGTCCGAAGCCGTGTCCCATCCCGACCCCGGCGTTCCCCCCGACCCCGCGCTCACAGCCGAAGCCTTCAACCGGCTGTGCGGCGTCGTCGCGCGGCTGCGCTCGCCGACCGGCTGTCCCTGGGACCGCGAGCAGACGCTGGCCACGATCAAGCCGTTCACGCTGGAGGAGACCTACGAGCTGCTGGAGGCGATCGACTCCGGCCGGGACGAGGCGGTCGTCGAGGAGTTGGGAGACGTGCTGCTTCAGGTCGTGCTCGATTCTCAGATCGCCGCGGATGAAGGGCGGTTCGACATCGTGCCGGTGATCGACGGGATCACCCGGAAGATGATCGACCGGCATCCGCATGTGTTCGGGGAGGCCCAGGCGGCGACGACGGCGGACGTCCGCCGGGAATGGGAGCGCGTCAAGGCGGAGACGTCGCCGCGGGAGTCAATTCTCGATGGCATTCCCGCGGCGCTGCCGTCGCTGGCCAGGGCGGCGCGGATCACGCGGAAGGCCGCGCGGGTGGGCTATGACTTCCCCGACCGCGCGATGCTGTTCGACAAGCTGCAGGAGGAGATCGACGAGCTGCTGGCGGAGCTGTATCCGGAAGGCGCGCCGAAGGTGGCGGCCAGCGTGGACCTGCCGCCGACGCCTGATGAGCCGATCGCCGATGCGGAGCGCCGCCGCCGGATCGAATCGGAAATCGGCGACGTGCTGTTCGTCGTGGCGAACATCGCGCGTCGCTGGGGCATCGATCCGGAGGAGGCGCTGCGGAGTTCGAACCGGAAGTTCAGCGAGCGGTTCCAGGCGATCGAACGGGGTGTGAAAGCGGCCGGTCGGACGCTCGAGGACGCGACGCTGCAGGAGATGGAGGAGCACTACCAGGCGGCCAAGCGGAGCGGGCGGGGGTGATGGATTTCCGCCGAGGCGCAGCCGCTCTTCGAAACTCCCTGCGCGTAAGAAGGCATTGTTGCTCGTCGTTCGATGGTCGGACGAAAGCGGAAGTCGGCACAAGGCGGGACTCGCCCGTCTCGACGCCGGCCTAGGGCGTTCGCCTCGCCAGCGTTTCCTCCACCACGTCCAGCACGGCGTCCGCCGCGGTCGGGCGGGCGAGGGACGTCATCGCTGCGGACATCGTGCCTCGCCGTGCCGCGTCCGTCAGCATGTCGCGGAGCGCCTCGCCCAGGTCCCCTGACAACGCCTCCGCCGGCCGCCCCCGCTCCTCGATGATCCGCGCCGCTCCCGCGTTCGCGTACCGGTGCGCGTTCCAACGCTGATGATCGGCCGCCGCCAGCGGATACGGAATCAGGATGGCCGGCAGCCCCAGGCAGGCCAGCTCCGCCAGCGTCGTCGCCCCCGCCCGGCAGATGGCCACGTCCGCGGCCAGCCCCCGCTGATCCAGATCGTGGAAGAACGGAGCGACCTCCGCATCCACATTCGCCCGCGCATACGCCGCAGCACACCGCTCCGCATCGGCCTGGGAACCGGTCTGATGCATCACCCGGCAGTCCGCCAGCCATGCCGGACACGTTTCCGCCAGACGCGCCAGCGCCTGGTTCAGCGCTCGCGCCCCCTGGCTGCCGCCAAGGACCAGCAGCGTGCGTCCGGCGTCGCGGTGCGGCCGACGGGCGGCGGCGAACGCGGCGCGCACGGGGTTCCCCGTGACGACGATCCGTCCCGCGCGAAGCCGCTGCGCGGAAGCGGGGTCGGTCAGGCAGACGGCGTCCGCGCGGCGGGCGTGCCAACGGATCGCACGGCCCGGGATCGCATTCTGTTCGCAGAGAATCAGCGGCGCCATGCCTCGGGCCGCCGACAGGACGGGCGCCATGCTCCAGCCGCCGGTCCCGACGATGGCATCGGGCGGGGAAGTTCGCAGCAGTTCACGGACGCCGCGAACGGACGCGCGCCAATCGCGCCAGAAGGCCAGCGGCGACCGGCGGATGCTGGCCAGCGGCATCAGCGGCAGGACCAGTCGCGTCAGGCCGGCGGCCTCGCAGATCGTGCGTTCGATGTCCCGGTCGGTGGTGACGAACCGGATGTCGCAGCCCGGCCAGCGGTTCAAAGCGGCTTCGGCGATGGCGATGGCCGGGAACAGATGCCCGCCGCTGCCGCCGGAGGCGAACAGCAGCCGCCGCGGGGGGAGCGCTGGATCGGTCGCGGAACCCGGGCGGGGGCCGCGCGGATCGGACACGGGCAGGTCGCCGCGGGCGCTCAATGCTCGTGGCTGCGGTAACGGGCGCTGGCGCGGGTCAGGAACCGGCGTTCGGCCTCCGACAGGGCGGACATGCCTTCGCGGTGGACTTTGTCGAGCAGTTCGTCGAGCCGGCGTTCGGCCTCCGCGCGCTCCTGCTGTTCGCGCAGGATGCGCTGTTCTTCGCGGCGCTGGCGCCAGCGTTCGATCATGCCGGGCCGCCGGGGAGATTCGCGGTCGTCGCTGGAGAATTCCTGGAGCGTGATCGGCTCGTCGTAGGCCTCGGAAATGCGGGCCAGAAAGTATTCGTGCAGGTTGTAAATCGTCAGCCAGAAGGCGAGGAAGACGGGAATCACGTCCTCCATCAGCACGCCGGCGACGGCCACCAGAAGGCCGATCACCTGGCCGACCTGCAGAATGCGGATGCGGGCCGGCAGCGGTTCCATCCGCGTCTTCGCGAGGCTGAGCGCCATCTGCCCGCCGTCCAGCGGGATCGCCGGCAGCAGGTTGAAGCACATCAGTTTGAAGTTGATCGACGCCATCAGCAGCAGCACGTCGCGGGCGACGGTCGTCTCGAGTGTGACGTTCGGAATCTCCAGCAGGTGGAACACGTCGGCCGAAATCGGCACGCGCATCATCGCCAGGGCGCTCAGGCTGGCGACGAGCAGCAGCAGGTTCGAGACTGGCCCCGCCGCGGCGGTGAAGAACTCCGAGGAGGTCGTCGGGCCGGTCCGGACGAAGGCCAGTCCGCCCAGCGGCCAGATCAGGATTTCATCCCCTTCGCCCCCGGTGCCCCGCGCGACGAAGACGTGCGCGAACTCATGCACCAGGACCGACAGAAACACCAGAACCGTGACCGCGACCCCGACGGGCACTCCCAGTCGGTGAATGCAGATCACCAGCAGGAGTGGAAACAGCAGGCTGACCCTGACCTGCGTCTGGAACCACGTCCCGAGCGGGATACCCAAATACAAAATGCTGGAACGGCTGTCCATTCGCTTTCAGCCGAAGCTCGAATCTGCCAGCTGCAATGCTAGCACCGGTTCTGAATGCTGACAACGAGCGGTCCGGCGGGAAACCCAGGTGTGGAATTTGGAGGCGTGAAATGGCCGCCGGCGGGACGTCCGGAGGGCCTCCATCGCTCGGAAGCGTTGACCGGCGCGGGGCCAGCGGTGACAACTCGTGCCGTCATTTCCTCTCGTCGAAGCCCGTTTCCGGCCGCCGCGGCCCTTTGATCTCCTGCTGATGAACGGCTCCTCCGGTCCCGAAACGGCGTTGGCCGCTGACAACATTTCGGACCGGCTGCGGGTCAGCGCGGCCCGCTGGCCGGAGCGCGCGGCGGTGATCGTCGCAAGGCATCGCCGGGGCCGGCGCGTCCGCGAGCGGTCGGTGACGTTCGCCGAACTGGAGCGGCAGGCCGGGATGCTGTGTGCGGGCCTGCAGCGGCTGGGCGTGGTCCCGGGGCGGCGGATCGTGTTGATGGTCCGGCCGGGGATCGAATTCATCGCGCTGACGTTCGCGCTGTTCCGGTCGGGGGCGACGGTCGTCCTGATCGACCCCGGGATGGGGCGCACGAACATCTTTCAATGTCTGGAAGAGGTCGAGCCGGACGGGTACGTCGCGATTCCAGTCGTGCACGTCATTCGCAGGCTGAATTCGCGGCGAGCCGCGTTCCGCAGCGCCCGCGCGAATGTCGTCGTCGGACCAGCCATTCCCGGACTGGGGACGCCCCTGCGGCGGCTGCTGACAGCGCAGTCGCCCTCCGACGCGCCGACAGCGGAAGCGTCGCCAGGCAAAGCCGGGTCGCATCCCGCGGCGATCATCTTCACCAGCGGGAGCACCGGGCCGCCGAAGGGCGTCGTCTATGAGCATGGCATGTTCGGCGCGCAGGTCGACCTGATCCAGCAGCAATACGGCATCCAGCCGGGAGAGATCGATCTGCCCGGGTTCCCGCTGTTCGGGCTGTTCAACGCGGCGATGGGGGTGACGACCGTCGTGCCGGACATGGATCCCACGCGTCCCGCGCTGGTCGACCCGGAGCGGATCATCGATGCGATCCGCGACTACGGGGTGACTCAGGCGTTCGGCTCGCCGGCATTCTGGAACCGCGTCGGCCGGCATTGCGAAGAACGCCAGATCACACTGCCGACGTTGCGACGGGCGCTCTCGGCGGGAGGGCCGGTTCCGAATCACGTGCTCGAACGGATGAGCCGGATCCTGACGGGGGACGGGGCGGATCTGTTCACTCCCTACGGCGCCACGGAGAGTCTGCCGGTGGCTTCGATCGGCGCACGCGAGGCGCTGAGCACGACAGCCGAGGAGACGCGGCGGGGCGCCGGAACGTGCGTCGGGCGCGCGTTCCCGAGCGTCGAGATCCGAATCCTGCCGATCACTGATGGGCCGATCGCCCACATCGACGACCTCCCGCCGCTGCCGCCCGGGGAAATCGGCGAGATCGTCGTCCGCGGGCCTGCGGTGACGCGCGAGTACTTTCAGAAGCCGGAGGCAACCCGGCTGTCGAAGGTCGACGATCCGCGGCCATTCCCCGGAGATGACCGGCCGAGCGTGTGGCATCGCATCGGCGACGTCGGCGCTCTGGACGACGACGGCCGGCTGTGGTTCTGCGGCCGCAAGGCTCACATTGTCGAGGCGGCCGCCGGGCGGATGCACTCGGTGTGCTGCGAGGCGATTTTCGAGAATCATCCGCGCGTGTACCGGGCGGCGCTGGTGGGACTGGGACCGCGAGGCGCGCAGCGACCGGTGCTGATCGCCGAGCCGCAGGCCGGAGAATTTCCGGCGACTCCGGCGGACGAAACGCGGCTGCGCAACGAGTTGCTGGAGCTGGGGCGGTCGTCCGGGTTGACGTCATCGATCAACACGATCCTGTTTCATCCGTCGCTGCCGGTCGATACGCGTCACAACGTGAAGATTCAGCGGGAGGCGCTGGCCGCATGGGCGGCTGGCCGTGTGGAAGCGAATGACGGGCCTGTCGCGGGTCCGAACGTTTGAAACGCGGTTCCCGCAGGCTCTATTCTTCCGAACCGGTCCGGCGTCCGCCGCACGCGGCAGCACGCTGCCGTTTACACGATCATAGCGCTTCCTGCTGGATCATTTCGGCCCCATTCCAGGATGCCGTCTGTGACGACGAAGTTCTGGCGGTTCGGCGGGCGCCAGGTGCTGCTTCACCATGGCTATTGGACCGGCAGGGCCGAAATCTGGATTGATGGCGAGTTGCATTTTGAGCGGCCCTCGCCCACGTTCCTATCCGGGTCGCGCCCATGCTGATGAAGTTTCGCTATGAACTGCTGACCGGGCAGGAGGCTGAAGCGATCGCGGAGTCGAACCGCGTGATATCCAATGTGACAGCCTGTTTCGGCATGTGTGCCGGCATCATACTGGCGCAGGTTATTCTCCTGGCGCTCTTGCTGCTGTGGGGGCTGCTCGGCGGGTGACGCGCCCATTGCGGCAACCGGGTTTGGACACGCCGGTCGTCGGCCTTCTGTGGGAGAAACTTTCTCTGAAGCAGAAAAGGGGAACCACGAAAACGACGAAAGACACGAAAGGGGCCGACGTGTGATCGAGCATGCAATGTCTCGTGGGCCGGGCGCTGACTGGCGTTCCGGGGACTGCAGCCGAGGGCCCTCGGTGGATGCGCGGACTCTCCCTTGGGCCATCCGTGCTATTCCCTCGATCTGTGGTTCGAAGCCATTGGCCAGAGAGCCCCGCCGCGTGGCGACGGACGGTCGACGCCGTGATGCCTTTCGTTTCTTTCGTGCCTTTCGTGGTTCCGTCTCTTCCGTCTCCTGAACCGATGCGGAAAAACGCCCTGTCGCGGCCGCGCACAGCGGCGGCACGTTTGAAACGCGGTTCCCGCAGGCTCTATTCTTCCGGACCGGTCCGGCGTCCGCCGCCGCTTGACCCTCACCGCCGACGCCCTCTTCCGCACCGCCTCGCCTCCATGTCCATTCTCGTCGACCGTCAGACCCGCATCGTCACCCAGGGGATCACCGGCAAGGCGGGACTGTTTCACAGCCAGCAATGCCGCGCGTACGCGCAGGAGCACCGCCCCGGCGAGGACGTGCTGGTGGGAGGCGTCACGCCCGGCAAGGGGAGCACGACGGTCGACGGGTTCCCGGTGTTCGATTCGGTGCATCAGGCGGTCGCTGAGACGGGGGCCAACTGCTCGCTGGTGTTCGTGCCGCCGCCGTTCTGCGCCGACGCCATCATGGAGGCCGCCGACGCTGGCGTCTCGCTGATCGTGGCCATCACCGAAGGCATTCCGATCCTGGACATGGTGAAGGTCAAGCGGTTCCTCGAGGGGCGTCCGACACGGCTCATCGGCCCCAACTGCCCGGGCATCATTACCCCGGGCGTCGCCAAGATCGGCATCATGCCCGGCTACATTCACAAGCCCGGCTCCGTCGGACTGATCTCCAAAAGCGGCACGCTGACCTACGAGGCGGCCTGGCAACTGGGGAACCTCGGGCTGGGGCAGTCGACGGCGGTCGGCATCGGCGGCGATCCGGTCAACGGGACGTCGTTCATCGATCTGCTGGAGATGTTCGAGCAGGATCCCGGCACGGATTCGATCCTGTTGATCGGCGAGATCGGCGGCTCGGCGGAAATTGAAGCGGCGGACTACATCGCGGAGCACGTCACGAAGCCGACGGCGGCGTTCATCGCCGGTCGGACGGCGCCTCCGGGGAAACGGATGGGGCACGCCGGCGCGATCATCTCCGGCGCCGCAGGAACCGCCGAAGAGAAGATGACGGCCCTCCGGAAGGCGGGCGCGGAAGTCGCGGAAAGCCCGGCCGACATGGGCGCCGCGCTGCAGCGGGCCATCGCCCGTCGCGGTTGAACGTCCCGGGTCCGCTCGCGCCGGGCGTCCCGGGGACGTCCGTTACAAAGTCCTGCCGCGCCCCCGGCGGCGCGGCCCGACCTGGAATCGCTCCATGTTCGACCTTGCCAAAGTCCAGACCGCCCTTCAGGAGTTCGGCGTCGACGGCTGGCTGCTGTACGACTTTCGCGGCAGCAACGTGCTGACCCGACGGATTCTGGGCCTGGGCGAGCCCGCGGGCTCGCGGCGGTTTTTCTACTGGGTTCCGGCGAGCGGCGCGCCGCGGAAAATCGTGCACCGCATCGAGGATTCGGCGCTGGACGATCTGCCGGGCGAACGGACCATCTATCTGAAGTGGCAGGAACTGGAGGCGGCGCTGGAGTCGTGCGTGTCGGGGGTCAGGCGCATCGCGATGGAATACTCGCCGCGCAACGGCAATCCGTACGTGTCGAAGGTCGATGCCGGAACGGTGGAACTGATCCGCTCGTTCGGCCCCGAAATCGTCTCGTCGGGCGACCTGGTCCAACTCTTTGAGGCCACCTGGGACGACGCCCAGTGGGCCATGCATCAGCAGGCGGCCGTCCATACCAACGAAGCCTTCCGCCTCGCCTGGAGCTTCATCGCCGAACAGGTCCGTGCCGCCGGGGGCGTCGAGGAGAAGGACGTCCAGCGACGGATTCTCGATCACTTCGAGGCCAATGACCTGACGACGTACAGCCCGCCGATCGTGGCCCGCGGGCCGGGGAGCGGCCTGCCGCACTACGAGACCGGGCAAGGCGAGAACACGCGGATTGTCGCGGGCGATTTCGTGCTGATCGACCTGTGGGCGAAGCTGAAGAAAGAGCGGTCGGTGTACAGCGACCTGACGCGGACCGGTTTCGTCGGCGAGTCCGTGCCCGAAACGTACACCCGGGTGTTCGAGATCGTGGCCGCCGCGCGGGACGCCGGGATCGCCGCGGTCCGCGAGGCCTTCGCCGCTGGTCGCACGATCCGGGGGTTCGAAGTCGATAATGCCGTGCGGGCCGTCATCGAGAAGGCGGGCTACGGCCCGCAGTTCGCGCATCGCACGGGGCACAGCATCGGCCAGGAGGTGCATGGCAACGGGGCGAACATCGACGGGTTGGAAACCCGGGACGATCGCCGGCTGCTGCCGCGGACGTGCTTTTCGATCGAACCGGGAATCTATCTGCCCGAGTTCGGGGTGCGCAGCGAAGTGGACGTGTTCATCGATGCCGGCGGGACAGTGCACGTGACGGGCGGGGAACTGCAGCGGGAAGTCGTGCCGATCCTGCGGGACTTCTGAGCGCCGCTGCCAGAGGGACGGGGCCGCGTCGTGGCGGATTTGCACATCGCCTGCGGACGTGTTCGAATCGCCGCATGTTCGAGTTTTATGTCGATGCCGTGGATGCCGCGACGGGCGCGCGGGCGGGACGCTGGATCACGCCGCACGGCGTCGTCGAGACGCCCGCCTTCATGCCGGTCGGCACACGGGGTTCGGTGAAGGGGGTCTGGCCGTCGCAGCTGCGCGACACGGGCGCGCAGATGATCCTCGCGAACACGTATCACCTCGCGCTCCGCCCGGGATCGGAGGTGGTTCGCGATCTGGGGGGCCTGCACCGCTTCATGAACTGGGACGGCCCGATCCTGACGGACAGCGGCGGGTTCCAGGTCTTCAGCCTCAGCGGCCTGCGGCGGATGGGCGAGCAGGGCGTCGTGTTCAAATCGCACATCGACGGCAGCCTGCTGGAGTTGACGCCTGAGAGCGCGATGCGGATTCAGGAGGAGCTGGGCGCGGACGTGATCATGTGTCTGGACGAGTGCCCGCCGCACGGCGTCGACGCCGCGCGTCTGGAGGCGTCGGTCGATCTGACGACGCGCTGGGCGGCGCGTTGTCGCGAGGCGCATCAACGGGCCGATCAGGCGCTGTTCGGGATCGTGCAGGGGGGCGTCGACCCGGCGCTGCGCGAGCGTTCGGCGAAAGGTTTGCTGCCGCTCGATTTCCCGGGCTATGCGATCGGCGGACTGAGCGTCGGGGAATCCCCGACGGACATGTATCGCACTCTGGAGTTCACAGCTCCCCTGCTTCCCGGCGGGAAGCCGCGCTACCTGATGGGGGTGGGACGGCCGGTCGATCTGATCGAGGCGGTGTGTCGGGGCGTGGACCTGTTCGACTGCGTCATGCCGACGCGGAACGCGCGGAACGCCACGGCCTTCACCAGCCGAGGCGTCGTCAAACTGCGGAACCTCAAGCATCAGCGTGACGACGGGCCGCTCGATCCGGAATGCGCGTGCGCGACATGCTCGGGATTCAGCCGCGGTTATCTGCGGCACCTGTTCCTGGTGCAGGAGATGCTGGGTCCGATGCTGCTCAGCGTGCACAACCTGACGCACTATCAGCGAGTGATGCGGGGGCTGCGGGAGGCGATTAAGTCGAGCCGCCTGTTGGAGTTTCGCGCGACGCAGCTTGCTGCGATTGCGGGCGATTCCTAACATACCCGCTTCGATCCGGGGGGTCCGGCGTCGGACGGGGCGTTGCGGCCATCGTCCGGGCGCTGCCTCGTCGCGGGTGGAATCGAGGGGACTTGTCGGCGCAGCTCTAATGATGAATTGGCTTTCGGACGTGGTCACGCTCGCGCAGGAAGGCGCGGCGGAAGCGCCGGCCCCGGCGGGCGATCCCGCCGCTCCGGTGCCGCCCGCGGCGTCGATGATGACCCTGTTTCTCCCGATTCTGGTGGCCTTCGCCGTCATGACGTGGCTGTCCACGCGACAGCAACGCAAGGAACAGGGCCGCCGGACGAATATGATCCGGACGCTGAAGAAAAACGATTCCGTGGTCACCATTGGGGGGATCATCGGTTCGGTCGTCAGCGTCTCGGAGGATGGCGCGGAAGTGACGTTGCGCATGGTGGACGACGCGCGGATTAAATTCCGGGCGGATGCCATCCGCGACGTGCTGACGAAGCCCGACGCGACGCCCGCGAAGCCCGCGGGGTGATCTCCGGGGACGTCGGACGGGCGGACACAGGGCGCGGAACCAGCGCGGCCATCGGGCCGCGAGCAGAAGTTTCACTGGCAGGGCAGTGCGGTCAGGGCCACACCAGGCATCCCGGCGGCTGCCGTTCGGATGGAGCATTTCCGAAAATGAACGTGTTGCTGATGATCTGGCTGGTCTGTTGCGGCGTTCAGGCCGATGCGCCTGCGAACGTCGATGACGCGCCAGCCGCGGCCGCCGCCGCAACAGCCGCCGAAACGCCGGCGGTTCTCGAATCTTCCGTCGCCGCTCCCCCGGAGTCCGAAGCGGAATCCCCGCCGCCTTTGCAGCAGACCCCGGTCGGCGATCCCGCCGCGGGAACCGCCGCGCCGCCCATCATCACCCCCGGCCCCGGCGCCTCGACGGTGAAAAGCCCGCCAGCCAATCCCGCTCCCGGCCCGGAGGGCATCATCCCCGGCACGAGCATTCCCAGCGGCAGCGGAGAAGTGAAGGTCGAGCCCGTATCGTCAACGAAAGAGGCCCTGCTGGCCCTGTTGGCGCTGCTTAAGGTCGCGGCCATCCTGGGGCTGCCGTTCCTGCTGGCCCGGCTGATCTGCAACGCGCTCCGCGTCCGGGAGTTCTCGACGCGGATGGGCATCGTGTTCTTCGCCCTGACGCTCGGCGCCGCGCCGTTCGTGAGCGTGATCTCCGAAGGCCGCCCCTGGACTGACGCCGTGCGGCTGGGCATCGACCTGGCCGGCGGCACGAACATGGTGTTTGAAGTCGATCGTGACGCGGCCCGCGCGCTGAACAAGGAAATCACCGGGGCCACGATGGATTCGATGCTGACCGCCGTCGAGCGCCGCATCAATCCCGGCGGCACCGAGGAAATCACGCTGCGCCGCGTGGGGTCCGACCGCATCGAAGTCATCATCCCCAAAGCCACGCAGGAGCGGGTCGAATCGATCAAACGCCGGATCGTCGACCTGGGCAGCCTCGAATTCGACATTCTGGCGAACGTCCACGATCACGTTGAGCTGATCCAGCTCGCCCAGCCGACGCGCGACAACCCCGCCGTCACCGATATCCGGGACGCCAGCGGCCGGCTGGTCGCCAAATGGCGGCCCGTCGCCACGAACCCGCAGACGGGCCAGCTCAAGGAGGTCGGCGGAGACCAAGACCACTATCCCCCGCGGATCGTCGAACGCGGCGGCAAGTCCTTCACCGAATTCCTGCTGGTCGTCGAACCCGTCGAGGAACGGCGGATCACCGGCAAGTACCTGCAGCGCGTGCAGGAAGGCATGTCCGACCAGGGGCTGGCCGTTAACTTCACGTTCAGCCAGACCGGCGGCTACATGTTCCAGAACCTGACCAGCCGGTATCAGCCGCGCGAAGGCTCGCACCACTGCCGGCTGGCCATTCTGCTGAACGAGGAAATCCACTCGGCGCCGACGATCAACGCCGTCATCGGCTCGCAGGGGCAGATCACCGGCCAGTTCGATCAGCAGGAGGTCGAGGAACTGGTCAGCGTGCTGAACGCGGGCGCCCTGGACGTGCCGCTGAAGCGCGACCCGGTGAACGAATTCACCGTCAGTCCGCTGCTGGGCATCGACATTCAGACCAAGGGCTACCGGGCGATGATCCTGTCCGGCCTGTCGGTGTTTGTGGTGATGCTGCTGTACTACTGGAAGCTGGGCGTGGTGGCCAACCTGTGCATGGCGGCCAACGTGATCCTGCTGATGGGCATCATGTCGCTGATCAATGCGACGTTCACGCTGCCCGGTCTGGCCGGCATCGTGCTGACGATCGGCATGTCGGTCGATGCGAACGTGCTGATTTACGAGCGGTTCCGGGAGGAGCGGGCCCGCGGGTCGAGCCTGCGGATGACGATCCAGAACGGCTTCCATAAGGCCCTGTCGTCGATCGTGGACTCGAACCTGACGACGCTGATCACCGCGGTGGTGCTGTACGTCGTGGGCACGTCGCAGGTGCGGGGTTTCGCGGTGGCGCTGTTCATCGGCATCGTGGTGAGCATGTTCACCGCGCTGTACATGGGCCGGCTGCTGTTCGACCTGGCCGAGCGGAAGCGGTGGCTGAAGGACATGCGGATGATGCAGGCCATCGGCGAGACGCATATTCCGTTCTCGAAATACAACAAGCTGTTCGCCGGCATTTCCTGCACGTTGATCGTGCTGGGCATCGGCCTGGTGGCGCTGCGCGGGAAAGACAACCTGGACATCGATTTCCGGGGCGGCTCGATGGCGACGTTCACCTTCGATGGCGCACCGCCGACCCTCTCGGAAATGCAGACCCGGCTCGACGCCGCGTTCGATGAAACCGTCCAGTTGGAGGAGCTCCAGACCGGCGGCGAGCAGTCGCAGACGTTGATCCGCATCCGCTCCACCAAGGACAAGGAAGAAGAGATCAGCAAGCTGGTGGCGCAGGCCTTCGCCGACGCGCCGCAGCAGCTGTCGCACCAGGAAGTGACGATCGGCGCCGCGCGGGCGATTCCCCTGGAGCCCGCCACCGACTATGCCGGCGGCAACGAGGTCGACCTGTCGCTGAAAGTCGATTCGTCGGCGACGACGATCAAGGACGCGCTCGCCGAGCAGCTGGGGCTGCTGACGAATGAAAACGGCGGCGCCCGCTACCCGGAGCCGGGCAACCTGCTGGAAGTCCAGATGGAGGGGGACACGCGGTCGAACGCGGCAGTCGTCCGGACCCGTCCGGAAGTCACCGCGCAGGATCTGCAGGCCGCCATCGCCTCCTACCAGCAGCTGGTCCTCACGCGGCCGCTGTTTGAAGAGTTGAGCACGTTCGACCAGGCGGTGGCCGGCGAGACGCAGTGGATCGCCTTCACGGCCGTCATGATCAGCCTGCTGGCGACGATCGCCTACCTGTGGTTCCGGTTCCAGGCGGTGGACTTCGGCATCGCGGCGGTGGTCGGCGTGGCGCACGACATCCTGGCCGTGATCGGGCTGTGCACGCTGGCGTCGCTGGCGAGCTACACATCAATCGGCAAGGCGCTGGGGCTGATCGATTTCAAGATCAACCTGTCGATGATCGCGGCCTACCTGACGATCGTCGGCTACTCGTTGAACGACACGATCGTGGTGTTCGACCGCATCCGCGAACTGCGGGGCAAGAGCCCGACCGTGACGTCGCAACTGGTGGATCAGGCCCTGAACCAGACGCTGAGCCGAACGGTGCTCACCGGCGTGACGACGCTGATCGTGATCTTCATCATGTACTCGATCGGCGGCGAAGGCCTGCGGGGCTTCTCGTTCTCGCTGTTCATGGGGATCATCGTGGGCACGTACAGCACGCTGTTCATCGCCAGCCCGACGCTGGTTTGGTTGATGGCCCGCAAGCACGCAACCTCGGCGCGGACCTCAGGGGCCGCCTGGGGGCAACGGGCCGCCGGCGCGTAAACCGTTGAGGCATCGAGCCCTCGGGCGTGACGCCCGGGGGCTTTTTTTTGCAAGGCCCTTTCTCGAGCGGGAACTTGGAGTTTCCGCGAATCGCCCGCGTCCGATAAAACTCCGTCGGGCTGAACCCGTCGACTCATGGCGATCACCAGGGAAGGAATCGCGATGCGTACTCTCGTCCGCTCCGCCGTCGGCATTCTGGCGGCGTGCGCCGCCGTCGCCGCGCAGGCGCAGTCCGTCACGCTGACGCGCTCCGCCGAACCTCAGGCCCGGCGCATCGACACCCGCGTCACCACCCGCGGCAAGGTGTTTGCCAACGTGGGGGCGGGCAAGACGGCCGAACACGAACTGGCCGCCACGGCGGCGTTCACTTTCGTGGAACGTTCGCTGCCGGCGGGAGGCCGGGATGCGCTCGCCTTGCGGGCGGTCAGGGAGTTCTCGGCCGGGACTATGGAAACGACCATCGGCGATCGCCGGACGACCGTCGAACTGCCCGCCGCCGCGCGGCTGGTCGTCGCCTCGGGCGATGCCGTCGGCGTCCAGTCCTATGCCATCAACGCTGCGCTGACGCGGGAAGCCGTGGACCTGCTGGAGCTGCCGGGCGATCCGCTCGCCCTCGAGGGGATCCTGCCGCCAAGGGCCGTGGAACCCGGGGGCGCCTGGTCGCCGGCTGACTGGGCCGTGCAGATGTTGGCCGCCATCGAAGCGATGGAATCCGCGAAGCTCACCTGCACGCTGACGGAAGTGAATGGCGACGTGGCCATCATCGCCGTCGATGGCAGCGCCAAGGGGCAGCGGCAGGGAACCAACGTCGAAATCGGCATCCGCGGCACGCTCGAGTTCGAGATCGCCGCGGGCGCGTTCCGCGGCGCCAAGCTCGTCTACAAGGTGAAATCGGCGATTGGAGCCGTCAGCCCCGGACTCGAGGCCGACGTCGCCGTGCAGATGCGGAGCGTCGCCGCGTCCGGTTCGGGCCGGCTGACGGATGAATTCGTGGGCCAGCTGCCGATCGCGGCGCCGGCCGGGGCGCTCGATCTGGCATTCGACGCGGCGCCCTGGGGCGTCCGTCTGCGGCATCCGCGCGACTGGTTCCTGTTTCACGCGGTGCTGGACGGCTCGCCGCAGGTCGCCATTCTGCGGCTGCTTGATCGCGGCAGCCTGATCGCGCAATGCAACCTGTCGCCTGTTCCGGCGGCGAAGGCCGGCCAGCACACGCCGCTCGACCAGTTCGAAGCGGACATCCGGGCGTCGCTGGGGAGCCGGCTGAAGGACATTACGGCCCGCGAGGAGGTCTCGCTGGGAACGGGCTTCCGGACGTTCCGCGTCGTCGCTGAAGGGGGCTATTCTCTGAAGAATGCGCAGGGGGACGACCTCAAGATTCCCGCCCACTGGATCTACTACCTGTGCGCCGCGCCCAACGGCCAGCAGGTGTCGTTCGTGTTTGCGGTCGAATCGAACCTGCTCGAACAGCTTGGCAGCCGGGACGAGGAGCTGGTCCAGCAGCTGCAGTTCATCGCGGAACGGAATCCGACGCCCTCGCGGGCCGCGTCCCGACCGGACGCCGGGCGGCCCTGAACGGCCGCGTGGAAGCTTGCCCGGGTCCGGCCCGTCGAGGATCATGCTGTGCGGCGATCAACGGCCGTCCGGAGGACGGCAGATCCGTTGCTGTTCGAGACCAGGGAAGGGGCAGCCATGTCGGGGGATTTCCCGATCGATCCGGGACCGTTTGATTTCACAACCTCCATGCGCCGGCTGTGCGTGGACATCACGGCCGCGCTGCCGGAGTACGCGCACATCGACATGTCGCAGGTGGCGGTCTGTTTCGCCCAGACCCGCCGCAAGCATCTGCATGGCCTGCAGGCCAAACTGACGCCGCTGCGATTCCAGAACGGCGCCCGCACCACGATCCGCTCCGGCCGGCAGTGGGCCGTCCAGCAACTGCATCTCGAAGGCCGCGAGATGCTGTACATCCTGACGTTCTACCTGCCGCGATTCCTGGACCAGTCATTCAAGGAAAAGTTCGTCACGATCCTGCACGAGCTGTATCACATCAGCCCGCGGTTCGACGGCGACATCCGCCGGCTGGAGGGGCGATACCACGTCCACTCCCACAGCCAGAAGGAATACGACCGGGAGATGGAGACGCACGCGCAGCGCTACCTGGCGAATCAGCCCGTGCGGGACATGTACGAGTTTCTGCGGCACGACTTCCGGACGCTGCACGACATGTTCGGCGGCGTGGTGGGCCTGCAGGCGCCGATTCCCAAACTGGTGCCGCTGCCAGACTCGCGGACGGCATAGCCGGCGGATCGCTCGGGAACGATAGAAACACGTCCTTGCCGCATTATCGAATCGGCGGAGATTGACCAATCGACCGTGAATGCGGCACGACACCGCGTTCGGCGCTCAACCGGGGTTTCGTACTGCGCCCGACAACCGCCGGTCGCGGCCGTGAGCCGACTGTTCCTGTCAGCTCAACAGCCGCGCGCAGCGGATCGTCATCATCCCGCCGAATGTTCGATCCGGCGGACCGCAGGTCAGTGCGCCTCGCGTCAGTTCGTCTTCCGAACCGCGGGGGGCTCCCACGATCCGTCCAGAATCGACGGCGGCGACTCCTTCGGCCAGTACAGTCGCATCATCAGCAGAAACCGGTCCTTCGGCGCCGGCAGCCAGTTCGCCTCTTTCTCCTTTCCGGGCGACTCGTGCTGGATGTAGAGGTCCAGCGACCCGTCCGAGTTATAGACCAGCTTGTCGCGCGGGCTGACCGTGTACTTGTTCAAGGGATTGTCGACGAAGAAGTAATCGGCGTCATACATCGTGATCGACCAGAACGCCTCGACCGGCGGCGTCTGCCCTTTCGGGAAGTGCATCACGTAGTTGTTCGCGCCGCTGTAGGCCTGGCCCGTCGCATCGACTTCCGACGTCGGATAGACGGCGTCCTGGGGCCGGTTCGCCCCCAGCCCGATCGCGGTGATCAGCGCGCGCTGCAGGTATTCGGTCCCGTACTGGCCGGTCTCCGTCGTGAAGACCCAGCCGTGGATGTCCTTCCCGGCCGACTTGAAGTGCCCCATGATCTGGCGGAACGCCTTCGGCGGCGCTGCCTCCACGGCGGCACGGGCGGGCTGGGGCAGCTGGCTCGGATCGAACGGCTGGCCGGCGACGATCCCCAGCCGGGCCAGCTTCTCGACCATCGCCGCGTCCGCCTCCGCTGGCGGGTTGTCGACCAGCAGCTTCGCCAGCAACTGGAAGTACTCCGCTGCAGACAGGCGGTTGACCTGTTCGCGCACGGGCGTCTTCGTGTCGATGGCGGGATCAACCTTGCCCTTGGGCGGCGTGTACGGCTTGCCGTACGAGCTCAGCGGCACAAGTCTGTACTGATCCATCACAGCGTGCGCGGCGCGGTAGTCCTCCGGCGTGCCGGTGCAGTACGTCCGGCCCAGAATCCAGATGAGGCACGTCGGCGAGTGATAAACGGTCGCGCCTGCGGGCGTCTCTCCCCTCCAGCCCGGCCCGGCGATGACGATCGTCTGACGCTTCGTCCCGGTCGTGCGCTTTCCGGGAACCTGGAACACGTTCGTCCAGCCGTCGAGCATGGGCATCAGGAAGTAGCGGTCCGCCTCGTCGGGCAGGCTCAGAACGTATGGCTCCTGCTTGAGGTCCAGCCAGGCGGTCGAATACAGCGTGTCCGCGTTCGGCGCCGTGACGTCCCTGAAGGACGCATCCGGATAGCTCCGCATCAGCAGGAACTGTCCCATCGGGGCATGCGTGCCCTGCGGTTCGGCGACGTTCGTCATCACCCGCCGCGTGTACTCCATCGTGATCAGCGGATAGCCGTAAACGTAGGCGTCGACGGCCAGCTGCGATGCTTCCTCCGCGTTCAGCGGCTTGTCCTCCGCCCATCCCGGGCGGGCTGACGCCGCCGCCAGACTGAAAGCGGCGGCGAACGTGACGACCCATTTGACCCTGCAAGTCTTCATTGAACGTGTCTCGAGAGAGAGGGGTTGGCCAATTCGACTGGATTGTATCTCGCCCGGGTAAGGGCGACAGGGAACGCCGTTGGCGACGGGTTTCGTGGGCGGCCATTTTTCAGCGCCCGGTTCCGAAACCGGGCTCCCGCGCCCGTCCGCTTGCAAACCCCCTCGGCGAATCGGGAGGTTCAGGCGGACTTTCGGGAATGTGCTGATTCCTCTGCGGGTTCCGGACGTAGCGCCCGATGCGCGGGATTTCTGGATCGGTCGGAATCTTCGGTTTCATCGCATTCTGAGGGCCCCTTCAGAGCACCGCTCATAAGTCCCGTCGGGATCGAATGTTCCGCGAGCTGACGACCGGCCGGCGCGCGAATCTCCGGCGGCGCCTGCCGATTCATGGGCGGAATCGAGCCCTGCCGATGCCATTCGTCAGAACCGCACGAACGTGTCTGTTTGGAACAATCCGCGCGGGGGGAGATGGGCGGCTGGCGTCAGGATCCTGACGCCGTCGACGTCCATGGGGTTGGGGTCTCGCGGGCGTGGGCCGGGGCTGAGCGCCCATCGGACCCGCGAGCAGTCGCTGCAGCGAGGGAAGGAATCAACGCATGGTCAGCGTCGCGCGGTGGACGTGGGTGGTGATGTTCGTGGCGGCCAGCGGGCCCGCGAGGGCGCAGGACTCGGGCCACGTTGTCCGTTCGGGGCATTCGATCTTTATGGAGTCCATCGACGGCGACGATGGCTGGTCGCCAGCGACGTCGACCTCCGCCAGCAGGCGGATGTTGTCGGACGTGGCGCAGGCCACGTTCGAATCGTCCCGCCCCGGTCCGTCGATTATCCAGGTCGGCATGCATCCCGCCACAGGATCGCCCGATCAGACCTGGGTGCTGGTTGCACCCTATGTGTGGACGCCCGCGATGAAGGGCCGGATCGGGGCCCGAGGCGTCTCAGCCCCGATCGATATGAGCCTGTCGGACCTGTACGACATTCTGTTCGACGACCTGAACGGCGCCGTGATGGGGCACATCGAAGTCGGCAAAGGCAACTTCGGACTGATCTTCGACGGCATGCTCATGCGAGTCAGCCCGTCGCAGACGGGGCCGCTGGGGGGGCGGCTCGACTTCGACATCAGCTCGACGATTCTGGAATCGATGGCGATGGCGCGGGTGGTCGACGTCGAGCTGGACGCGGCGACGAATGCGCGGTGGTCGGTCGACCTTCTGGGGGGGGCGCGCTACTACCAGGTGCAGAACGGCGTGCGCATCAATCCGGTCAATGGTCCGACGGTGTCCGCGGACCTCTCGAAGGAGTGGGTGGACCTGGTGATTGGAGCGCGGACGGCCGTGACGCTGGTTCCGGGCCTCGACGGATTCGCGCGAACGGACTTCGGAGGCTTCGGCATCGGGACGTCGTCGCAATTGGCCTGGAACCTGATCACCGGGGTGAGCTGGGAATGCCAGAGCCATCCCGGGACGTCGCTGGTGCTGGGGTACCGTGTGCTCGACATCAATGAATCGCAGGGAAGCGGCGATCAGCAGTTCCGGTTCGATGTGACGATGCAGGGGCCGTTCGCGGCCTTCTCGTTCGCGTTCTGAATTCGCAGTCGTCAGAGGCGAGTGGCGCTGGGCGAATCTCAAGTTGCGGAACAGGCCGGGCGCCAGGCAATCCGGAGTGCATCACCGTGTCCAATATCGTGCCGCTTACCGTCGTGACCCTGACGCTGATGACATGCGGTTCCGCAGCCGCACAGGGCGAGGTGTGCGACGTCCGCTGCGACGGGAGTCTGGAAGAGACCCCGTTCAGCGCGTGCTTTGGCTGTGACGATCTCTGGATGCGGCCGACGCTGACCGGGGACTGGGGCGGATTGCGGACGGACCTGCAGGAGAGCGGATTCCGATTCGCCGGGCGGTCGACGCACTTCGCGTTTGGCGTGGATGGGGGAATTACAGCCTCGCCAGTGCCGGCCCTCGCCCCGGGAGACACATTTCTGTACACGGGGCGCGGCGAGTACGACCTGCACCTCAACCTTGAGAAATTCGGCGGTCTGCCGCACGGGTCGCTCCTGATCCGTCTGGAACACTGGTACGGCGAGTACGGCAACGTGTCGTTGCGCACCGGAGCGTTTGCGCCGGCGGTGTTTCCCGCGGCATTGCCGCCGGCGCCGGACGACCCGGGGCAGTTGTACATGTCCAACTTTGTCATCACGCAACCGCTGTCGGAGCAGCTCATCGTTTACGTCGGCAAGAAGGACGTGTTGGGCGCAGCGGACCAGGACGTGTTCGCCGGCGGCGACGGGACGGATCAGTTCGTCAATCAGGCGCTGATTGCCAATCCCGCCTTCCTGCTGGGTCTGCCATACACGGGTTTCACGGCGGGGGCCGCCATGCCGCAGCAGTGGGGCATGATTTCCGCGTTTGTGTATGACCCGAAAGATCGGACGCAGGATTTTTTTGACATGGACGACCTGTTCGCCCAGGGCGTGATCATCGGCGGCGAAGTGAAGTTCAACACGAACCTGTTGGGGCTTCCCGGCGAGCACCATGTCGGCGGCATGTGGAAGCACGTCGACCTGACGGACCTCCGGTTCAATGAGCCGCCGCCAGGACAGTACCCCGAGCCGACTGTGCCTGGCTTTCCGACCCTGTCCGATTCGTGGACCATCTACTACGGGTTCGACCAGTATCTGAAGCTGCTGTCGGGCAAGACTCAGCGTGGCTGGGGCGTGTTTGGCCGGGCATCGATCAGCGACGGCAATCCGACTCCCCTGCGTTACTTCCTGAGCGCCGGACTCGGCGGCGACAGCGACCTGCGCCGCGGCAAGGACGACCGCTGGGGCATCGGCTGGTACTACGTCGGCGCCAGCCAGGAATTCGGCCCGATCCCGCAGTTCCTGTTTGCGCCCCAGGACGGAACGGGCGTCGAGCTGTTCTACAACGTTCAGGTCAATCCCTGGCTGAACGTGACTCCGGACGTTCAGTACATCCGCCCGGAGGCGAGTGCGATCGCCGATGACGCATTCGTTTATGGCATCCGCGTCAACCTGACGCTGTGAGGTCACCTGGCGGTCAGGAACGCCCCGGAGCAACTGGCGCGGACTCCGCGCGGCACGTTCGACTGGCACAGCGGTGTGCGGATTCGCACAGTCTTTCGATGTGGACGTGCGACTTTGAATCCGGCTTCCCAAGGTCTGCCGGACCTCTGAAAAAATCGCAAGCTTCCTGTCTTGGGGGGCTTGTTGGCGCTTGAGACGAGCGGTAGTTTGCTCGCGCGGCGACAAATTTGAAGCGCGTTGGCTGAAGCGTTCGCCGCTCATTTTCTGCTGTCGGCGTCGTTCGATTCTTGTCTTTGGCGCGGTTCTCGCAAACGGTCGGAGTCGCCTGTCGTCCTTCACGTCTCTTGTTGCCGCGTGCGCAGTGCTGCGCGTTCGCGAGTTCCTGTCCTGTCTTGGCTTTCACCAACTCAAAGGCGGCGATGTTCGGCGTGTTCGCCGGATGGGCCGCCGTCCGTGACGTTGCACGTCGCCACGCGGGCTCCGATGAGGGGCCGGCGCGGGACTTGTTTCATTGGCAATGATCATTCCCCCACGTTGAGGACTCACCCATGGCGCCGCGTTTGAAGTTGACCACAGTCGCGCTGCTGTCCCTGGGCGCCGCCCTGGGGTGGGCGGCCGGCGCCGGACAGTGGAATCTGTCGTTGACGGGGGCGGCGTCCGCCGAAGTCACGCCCGCCGGGACCCGGACCGCCGTTCTCGCAACCGCCGCCGCGGGCGCGCCGACCAGCGCACAAGCCGCCATTGCCGCACACAACCTGGCGGCAGCCGCCAGCCTCCAGCAGACTGGCAAGCAGCCGAACATCCTCGTCCTCTGGGGGGACGACATCGGCGTGCACAACATCAGCGCCTACAACCATGGCATCATGGGCTATCGGACGCCGAACATTGACCGCATCGCCAAAGAGGGCGCGCTGTTCACCGATTCCTACGCTCAGCAAAGCTGCACCGCCGGCCGGGCGTCGTTCATACTGGGCCAGCACCCGTTCCGCACCGGACTGCTGACGATCGGCATGCCGGGCAGCCCGCACGGCATTCCTGACTGGACTCCCACGATCGCGGACCTGCTGAAGGAGCGCGGCTACGCCACCGGCCAGTTCGGAAAGAATCACCTTGGCGATCAGGACCAGCACCTGCCGACGGTGCATGGCTTCGATGAATTCTTCGGCAACCTGTATCACCTGAACGCGGAGGAAGAGCCGGAGACGTACTACTACCCGAAGGATCCGGAATTCAAGAAGAAGTACGGCCCGCGCGGCGTGCTGCACTGCAAGTCGGACGGCCAGGGCGGACAGTCCATCGTCGACACGGGGCCGCTGACCGCGAAGCGGATGGAGACCATCGACGAAGAAGTTCATCAGCATGCGATGGACTTCCTGGATCGGACCGTCAAGTCGAACAAGCCCTTCTTCCTGTGGTACAACTCCACGCGCATGCATGTCTGGACGCACCTCAAGCCGGAGTCCGTCGGCAAGACGGGCATCGGGCTCTATCCCGACGGGATGGTGGAGCACGATGCGTATGTCGGCGCGGTGCTGAAAAAGCTGGATGATCTTGGCGTGGCCGACAATACGATCCTGGTGTACGGCACCGACAACGGCGCGGAGACGGCGACGTGGCCGGATGGCGGCATCACCCCGTTTCATGGGGAAAAGGGGACCACCTGGGAGGGGGGCTTCCGGGTGCCGATGCTCGTCCGCTGGCCGGGCGTGATCGCGCCGGGCACGATCATCAACGAGATTTTCTCGCAGGAGGACTGGATGCCGACGCTGCTCGCGGCCGCGGGCGAGCCGGACATCGTGGCGAAGCTGAAGCAGGGGCATCAGGCCAATGGCCGGACGTTCAAGGTGCACGCTGACGGCTACAACTTCCTGCCGCTCTTCAAAGGAGAGGTGAAAAAGGGGCCGCGTGAGCAGATCCTGTACTTCGGCCAGGGAGGCGAATTGAACGCCGTCCGCTGGAATGACTGGAAAGTGAACTTCGCCTCCATCGAGGGGAACATCGCGACGGGCGCCCGGCTCGTCACCGGCTGGCCGCTGATCGTCAACCTCAAGGCGGACCCCTACGAGAAAATGCCGCACGAGTCGGCAATGTACCTCCGCTGGTACGCTGACAACATCTGGCTGTTCGTTCCCGTCCAGGAGGAGATCAAGAACTTCCTCATCACGATGCCGGCATTCCCGTTCCAGCAGGGCAGCAGCCTGAACGCAGCGGGCATCAATTATCAGACGCTGAAGGCCGCCGACGCGCTCAAGCGGCTGCAGGAACTGGAGACGCTGGGCAGTCCGACGAATTAGGCCGGGCGTTGGCCGGACAACGCTGAAGCAGCTGGAATCGGGCAACCGCAGCGTGCGGCGTCTTTCAATGGACGCGGCGCCTGCGGTTGTTTCGTTGTTCCGCGGGGCTTTTCGATAGCCCGCCACGCTTGGGAGATGCCGCGCATGTGGCAGCGGCGGCGATGCGGTCAAAGCGATGGCGTCCGCCGGATCGACGAAATCCTCCTCGGACGGCAGAATCTCGCGTGAGATTTCCAGCCTGGGCTGCACTCACCGTGGCAGGAGGACGCATGTCGCCGCTGGAAACCCGCAAGAGCCTGATCGTCAGGCTGAAGAACGAGCAGAACGATGCCGACTGGCGGGACTTCGTCTGCGCGTACGAGGGGTTTCTGAACCGGCTGGTCCGCCGGCAGGGAGTTCCGGAACGGCACGTCCCGGACGTGACGCAGCAGATCCTGCTCGCGATCGCGCGTTCCATTGAAGGCTGGTCGGACGATGGCGGCAGGGCGTCGTTCCGGAGGTGGCTGGGGGCCGTTTCCCGAAACGTCGTCATTCGGTTCATGTCGCGCGAACGGCGGCAGGCGGGAGGAGTGGGGGGCAGCGAGCTGATGGCCGTCCTCCAGAGCGTCGCAGACCGCCCCGACGAACAGCAGCTCCAGCGGTACCAGCACGAACTGATCGTCTGGGCCGCGGAACAGGTGCGCCACGAGTTCCTCGACACGAGTTGGCGGGCCTTCTGGAGAACGGCGGTCGAGGGCCAGCCCGTTGATCTGGTCGGCCGGGAACTCGGCGTGTCGCCGGGCAGCATCTACATGTCCCGCAGCCGCATCATGGCCAGGATTCGCGGAAAGGTCGCTGAATTGGATGCGCCCTGAACGCGCCGCGATCCCCCCTGAAGTGCTCGCATCAATGGTCCGCGCAGCGCATGTCCATGACGGGAACTCGAACGCCCCCTGATCGATCGATTAACACGCCCATGCCGACCGCCCGATGCGATAGTACACTGCTCGAACACGCCTTGAGCGAACAGCTTTCGCAGCAGGATGAGGAGCAGCTCGCCGCGCATCTGTCGCAGTGCGATGCCTGCCAGCGGGCGCTGGAAGCGATGGCCGCGGACGGCGCCCATTGGGGGACCATCAGCAACGCCCTCAAGGCAGAGGCCAGCGGCGAACACCAGCCGCCGCACGGCGCGGGGTCGACGCTGGTTCCCCGTCTCCGGTCCGTGGGAGACGAGGACGACGAGTTCGCTGGAGGACATGCGCTCGATCCCACTGACTTCATTGTCGACTTTCTGCCGCCATCGGAAAACGCCGATTCGCTGGGCCGGCTGGGCTCCATTGAAATCCGGGAGTTCATTGGCCAGGGCGCGCACGGCATTGTCCTGAAGGGGTTTCAGGACGAGCTGCATCGTCTTGTGGCTGTGAAGGTGATGGCGCCGCATCTGGCGTCGATCGTGGCGGCGCGTCAGCGGTTCGCGCGGGAGGCCCGCGCGACGGCGGCGATCGTCCATCCCAACGTGATGCCCATCCTGCATGTCGATTCCAGTGCGCGGCTGCCGTTTCTGGTGATGCCGTACGTCGACTGCGAATCGCTGCAGGAGCGGCTGGACCGCGAAGGCCCGCTGCCGATTGGCGACGTCCTGAGGATCGCCGTCCAGGTGGCCCGGGGATTGGCGGCCGCGCATGCCCAGGGGCTCGTCCACCGGGATGTCAAACCCGCCAATATCCTGCTGGAGCGCGGCGTCGAACGAGTCATGCTGACCGACTTCGGCCTGGCCCGGGCCGTCGACGACGCCACGCTGACGCGCAGCGGCCTGATCGCCGGCACGCCGCACTACATGTCGCCGGAACAAGCGCGTGGGGAATCGGTCGACGTCCGCAGCGACCTGTTCTCGCTGGGCAGCGTGCTGTACGCCATGACGGCCGGCCGGCCGCCGTTCCGCGCTGAAACGACATACGGAATTCTGCGACGGGTGACTGACGAGCCGGCCCGTCCGCTCGGCGAACTGAATCCGCTGACGCCGAAATGGTTCGACGCGCTGGTCGGGAAACTGCTCGAGAAATCGGCCGCGGACCGGTTCCGCTCTGCCGAGGAAGTCGCCCAGGCCCTGGAAGACAGCCTGGCGCATCTGCAGCAGCCGGAGGTCTGTCCGCTGCCGCAGTTGGTAAGCGACCTGCTTCCCGAGCGGCGCGCCATGCGTTCGCGCGGCGCCGGCCTCCTCGCCGGCATCGTCCTGGGGGGGCTTCTGGCGCTCGTCGCCGTGATGACGCGGCAACGCCAGGATCCCGTCGATCCCGCGGAGGGGAGTCGCGCCGCGATGGCGACGCAGTCCTCCGAAAGGGGGACCTGGGATGACGGAACGGATCGACAACTTGAAGAGTTGGCGGATGAGGCGGACGCGCTGCTCGAGGCGACGGCGATCGACGTCCCGGATTGAAGCGCGTTTCCGCGAAGTTCTCGACCGCCTGACTGCTATGAGGCCGACTTTCCCCTGTGACCCCTTTTCAAAGAGGCCCTGAAATGATTCCCCGGCTTGGAAGACTTTCCCTGTTCGGCGTCCTGTGCCTGCTCGCACCGTCATCTCCGCTGTTCGCCCAGTTCGGACTCGGTGGATTCGATCTCGCCCCCGACGGCGGCCTGAATCGGGTTGAGACGCACCGCCAGGCGCGCGGCGGATCGATCATCATTCAATGGTCGGAGGGCAATGACGAACTGGCCGGCTTCAGCAGCAAGTCCGGCCGCTGGCAGATTCTGAAGATTGATCCGCAGGAGTCGATCGTCCCGGTTTGCGTGGAGCTCGTCGGCGCCGTGCGACTCAAAGATGGCGTCGCCGCATACAGCGGTGAGACCGGAACCTGGGATGTCGTCCATCTGCCGGAGTCATCCGAGGCCATGCCAGCCGTCTCCCCCGATGTGGCTGTGTTCACAGAGGGCAAACATTTCTACACGTTCGCCGCGTCCACGGGCCGCTGGACCTCTCCCACAGACCCGGCCCTGACCCTGCTCGCCATCCACTACCTGTCTCCCCGCAATATCCGCGTCACGGAACTGCACGAAAAGCTCGTGGACTGGATGCAGACCGTTCCGGCCTCGGACGTGGGAGGCAGCATTCAATTTCTGGACGGCATTGTCTCGCTGCTGCCCAGGACGAAGGCCTGGCGGGATGCGGCGCTGGCGGAGGTCGCTCGCGTGGACGTGCCGAGCCCCGACCCGAATGCAGTGGCCGGGACAGACGCGCAGTCGGGGGGAACGATTATCCGACAGCCGTTTGCGGAGCCGCTGCGCGAGATTTCCTCCGGCGCTCCCCTGGCCGATGGGCGCAACGACGTTGACGCCCAGACGGCCAACCTGCGCCGCGAGCTGGCGTCGCTGGAGGACGCCGTCGCTCTCGACGCCTCAGCGGCGAGAAACGCAGGGGGCGACAACTCGTCCCAACTGCAGACTTTGCGAATTCTGGTGGAGAAATCGTTCGACGTCCGGCAACAGCTTCAGGAATTGGAAGTCGAACGGCTGAAATTGAAGCTGCGGCAGGTCGAGGTCAACCTGGCGATCCGCGCGAAGTCGCGCGAGGCGCTGGTGGAACGTCGGCTGGACGAGCTGTTGAAGGGCGCACCACAGCGACCGTGAACGGCAGACGTCATGACAATCATTTGTCACGGATTGAACAAACACTTGACGCAGCGCGGAGGCGTACGGCGGCGACGAGCAAAGCGAGTCCCGCCAGGAAGTGCCGCCCACAGGGGACAGACGTCCCCCGCTCACCCGTCCGATTTGCAGTTTTCAATTCTCGTTTTGCAATTTGCAATGACAGGCAATCCGGTCGGACATCGCCGGTTCGCCCTTGGGACTCATCCGGCGCGACGCCGCCCGACGGCCCGGCCGCGGCCTACTTATAGCTGCGCTGCACCAGCGAGGCGTGCTCGAACGTCAGCGGCTCCTTGTGGAGATTCGGCTCGGCGCCGTCTCCCGCGTGCTCCCAGGCCCCGACGTAGCAGAAGTTGTCGTCGTCCCGCTTCGTCTCGCCGTCCGGCGTCTGGTATTCCTCCCGGAAGTGGCCCCCGCAGGACTCGTTGCGGTGCAGCGCATCCCGCGCCAGCAGTTCCCCGAACTCCAGGAAATCGGCCACGCGGCCGGCGTGCTCCAGGTTCTGATTAAAGGCCGCTCCCTCGCCCGGAACGTGCACCGTCTTCCAGAACTCGTCGCGGAGATCGCGGA
This sequence comes from Planctomyces sp., assembly GCA_019636235.1. GTDB lineage: Bacteria > Planctomycetota > Planctomycetia > Planctomycetales > Planctomycetaceae > Caulifigura. Next base: position 149,267 of record JAHBXW010000004.1, on the reverse strand, counting down.
TCTCCCGGACTGCCGTCTCCAGTTTGTGGGCGTTGCGGGCCATCCCGCAGTTGTTCCACATGATCTCGCCGAGCTGCCGGTGCAGGTCGTTCGGGCTGCGCGTGCCCTGGACCGACAGAATCCGATCGATGCGGCCCCGGGCGTCGTCCAGCACGGATGTGAACGCGCCATCGTTCGGTGAGACGGCGGCGAACTTGTTGCTGGCGATGTAGTTGGCGACGGTGTAGGGGGCGATGAAGTAGCCGTCGGCCAGGCCCTGCATGAGGGCGCTGGCGCCCAGGCGGTTGGCGCCGTGGTCGGAGAAGTTCGCCTCGCCGAGGACGAACAGTCCGGGGATGGTGCTTTGCAGGTGGTAGTCGACCCACAGCCCGCCCATGGTGTAGTGAACGGCGGGATAGATGCGCATCGGAACCTGGTAGGCGTCCTCGGCCGTGATCCGTTCGTACATCTCGAACAGGTTGCTGTATCGGGCGCGGATGGCGTCCTCGCCGTCGCGGCGGATGGCGTCCCGGAAATCGAGGTACACCGACAGCCCGGTGCCGCCGACGCCAAAGCCCGCGTCGCAGCGCTCCTTGGCGGCCCGGGAGGCGACATCCCGGGGGACCATGTTGCCGAATGCCGGATACCGCCGCTCGAGGAAGTAATCCCGCTCGTCGTCGGGAATGTCGTTGGGGTTGCGGCGGTCTCCCTGGGCCTTGGGCACCCACACGCGGCCGTCGTTGCGAAGGCTCTCGCTCATCAGCGTGAGCTTCGACTGGTGGCTTCCCGAGACGGGGATGCAGGTGGGGTGGATCTGCGTATAACAGGGGTTCGCGAAGAACGCTCCGCGGCGATAACACCGCCAGGCGGCCGTGACGTTGCAGGCCTTGGCGTTGGTGGACAGAAAGAAGACGTTGCCGTAGCCGCCCGTGCACAGCAGGACCGCGTGAGCCGAGTGGGTTTCGAACTCGCCGTTCAGCAAATTGCGGGTCACGATGCCGCGGGCGTGGCCGTCGACGACGACCAGGTCCAGCATCTCCCGCCGGGAATACATCTCGACGCGGCCGGCGGCGACCTGCCGCATCAGCCCGCTGTAGGCTCCGAGCAGCAGCTGCTGGCCCGTCTGCCCGCGGCAGTAGAACGTGCGGGCGACCTGCGTGCCGCCGAAAGTGCGGTTCGCCAGCGTGCCGCCGTACTCGCGGGCGAACGGGACGCCCTGGGCGACGCATTGATCGATGATCCGGCCGCTGACCTGGGCCAGCCGATAGACATTCGACTCGCGGGCCCGGAAGTCGCCGCCTTTGACGGTCTCGTAGAACAGCCGGTACACGCTGTCGCCGTCGTTGGGGTAGTTCTTGGCGGCGTTGATGCCTCCCTGGGCGGCGATGCTGTGGGCGCGGCGGGGGGAGTCCTGAATGCAGAACGCCTTGACGTGGTAGCCCTGTTCGGCGAGAGACGCGGCGGCCGAGGCGCCGGCCAGCCCTGTGCCGACGACGATGATGTCGTACTTGCGGCGGTTGTTCGGCGAAACGAGCTTCATCTCGTTCCGGCAACGGTCCCACATCTCCGGAACGGGCCCGGCAGGGGTGCGGGAATCGAGACGCGGAGAGCCGTTGGAAGCTGTCATGGATGCGGGCGTCGGGGGCCGGACGGAAATGCGGGCCAACGGGATGTCAGGGGGCGGCGGTCCCGGCGGGACTGTCTTCGACGGGGACCACGCTGGATTCGGCGGCAGGCGCCATCAGCTCGGGACCGCTGAACCACACGGGAAAGCTGGCGAAGCCGATCGCGACAATCAGGGCGAAAGCGGTCGAGGCCCGGCTCAGCAGCGCATTGTATTTGGGATGGTTGATGCCCAGCGACTGCAGGGCGCTGCGGAAGCCGTGCACCACGTGCAGGCCCAGGAACAGGCTGCCCACGATGTAGATCACCTTGCGGGTGTTCGTGCCGAGGATCGTTACGGCGCGGCCATAGGGGTCCAGCGCGCGGACTTCATCGTTCCAGCCGAATCCGAACTTGAAGTCCAGGACGTGAATGATGGTGAAGGCCAGCACCACCGCGCCCGTGAAGAACATCATCGACTCGGGCTGCAGCCAGAGGATGCGGTTGTAGATCTTGGTGCGCTTGACGGCGTACCCGACCGGCCCCCGGGCCGCGTTGTTCTCCCCACTGGTGGCCCACGCCAGGTACAGATGCAGCAGGAACATCGTGTACAGGATGACTTCGGACGTCACCAGGAACGCCGGCATCGAGTGCAGCTTCTCAGCGTACTCGTTGTAGCTCAGGTTCCCGAAGTACAGGAGCACGTTGCCGGCGAGATGGATCACCAGGAACAGGCACAGGAACAGGCCCGTGAGCCCCATCACGACCTTTTTGCCGATGGAGGATCTCAGGGCAGCAAGCAGCGAAAACAAGGCGGATGCTCCGGTCCCGGAACGCGCCAGGGAGCGCCGCGCCCCTGGCGGGTTCATCCGGTGGACGACTCAAACGGCGGCTGCAGAGGGAGTATAGGCGATCGGCCCCCCCCATCAATCGACCGGATTTCCCGCCGATTCCGCGTTCTTCGGAGTGAGAACGCCCGCCTCCCAGTCCCGCCAGAATTGCTCCGGCGTCCGCGGCGGACGATCCCCCTCGAATTCCACGTCCAGCTCACGCAGCGACGTCATCTTCCGCAAATCGTCGAGCCCCTCGGTGATCGTATGCGGCGTCAGAATCAGCCGCGTCAGCGCCACTGAGGACAGCGGCCGCACGTCCGTCACGGCCGTCCCCGCGATGTTCAGCCGCGACAGCCCGCGCAGCCCCGACAGCGGCGACAGGTCCGAAACGGGCGTCCCCTGGATGTCCAGGCTCTCCAGACCCAGTCCGGACGCCGGACGCAAATCGGTCACCGGCGTGTTCCGCAGCCACAGCGTTCCGATCCGCGCATTCCCCAGCGGCGTCAGATCGCTGACCGGCGTGTCGCACAGGTTCAGCTCCGACAACGTCTTCCCGGCCAGCGGACTCAAATCCGAAACCTGCGTCCGGTTGAGCCACAATTGATTCACGAGCGAACTCGCCAGCGGCGCCAGGTCGCTGACCGGCGTTTCCTCGAGGTACAGCGCCGTCAGCGGCAGCTCGGCCAGCGGCGACAGATCCGCGACGCGCGTCGACGAGAGATCGAGGATCGTCAGCCGCGTCTCGCTCAGCGGGGCGACGTCGGACACCGGCGCGCCGTTCAAAGTCAGCGTCTTCAGCGGCATCCCCGCCAGCGGGGCGAGGTCGGAGACGTTCGTCTTCGCCAGAGCCAGCGTCGTCAGGGGCATGCCCCCCAGCGGCGACAGATCCGAAACGGCCGTCCGCGACAGGTCGAGCGTCTTCAGGCCCTGCCCGCGAAGCGGCGACAGGTCCTCGACCCCCGAGTCGGCCAGTTGCGCCTCCACAAACGTCCGCCCCTGCCGCGTGAATCGGGCTGACTCCTTCGCCCCCAGCCGCCGCCGCAGCTCCGCGGCCGTCAGCGGCTCATCGGTGGAGGATTCCGCGGCCGGCGGCGCGTTCGATTTCGCCGACGGCTGCGACGTCGCGTCGGAATCGCCCGAACAGCCCGCGAGTCCCAGTGCGGCCGCAACCGCCGCACCCAGCAGGATCTCCCGAGGGAGATTCACGCGACAGCTCTTCGACATGTGCGAATCTCCTGAGGACGCGGATGAAACGGCGTCGGACGCCGGCGGCTCAGCGCTTTCGCGAGACCCGCTTGGCGATTTCCACGAACGCCGCCTGGCAGGCCTTCCGAGCGTCCTCGAGCCCGCGCGGGGTCGGGTTCGGGCCGCGAACGTAGTCCAGCACGATCTGCTCGGCCGCCATGTAGTCCCGGCAGGCGTCCGGAATCTCGGTCGCGATGTCGGTGGGAATCGTCGTGACGCCGTTGCGGTCGCCGTGCAGCAGGTCGCCCGTCTCGACCGCCACGCCGCCGACCGTCACCGGAATGTGGAGCTGCAGCGTATGGCAGTAGCCATGCGAGCAGATCGTGCCGTCGGTGAAGGCCGGGAAGCCGATCGCCTCGACCTGGTCGAGGTCGCGACCGGCGCCGGACGTGACGATGCCGCGGGCGCCGAACGCCTTGTAAATCGAACACATCACTTCGCCGAACGTGGCGGAGACCACGGGATTGTCGAGGTCCTGGAAAACGACGACCGGGGGACCGGGCAGTTCGCCGAAGCGTTCGACCTGCTGGTTCAGGCTGGCGTAGACGTCGGCCTTGCGCGGCGCGGCCTGGCTGCGGAAGGTGGCCGTGGCGGCGAACCCGACCATTGGCGGGAACTTCGGGAAGCAGCAGCGGATGCGGGCGTCCATGTACCCCGTGTTGCGGGGCCGCACGTCGAACAGCTCGATGACGTTGCAGATCGTGGGGGTGTCGTAGCGGGCGAGGTCGTCGAGAGTCTGGACGGCGATGGAAGTCTGAGTCATGTCGGCGCGGCGTGAAAATCGAGGATGGGTGCGACTGGGCGGACGGGCCGTTCCGCGCCGGACTATACTTCGCGCCGCGCCGGGATTGCGAGCCGCGCAGTGCGGCCAGGGCGCCCCTCACCGTTTCCGAATCACGCAGCACTGATGGACCTGTCGAACAAAGTCACGATCGTCACCGGGGCGGCGTCGGGAATCGGCGCCGCGATCGTCGAGCAGTTTCTGGCCGCCGGGGCGCGGGTCGTGGCCGTGGACGTCGATCCGTCCGTGGAGCTGCTGGCCAACGGCTTCGATGCGGCGGCCCGCGAACGGCTGCGGACCGTCGTCGGGGACGTGCGGGAGTCGGAAACGGCCAGGCGGTACACGGCCGCAGCGATCGAGGCCTTCGGCCGCATCGACGTGCTGATCAACAACGCGGGCATCGCGATCATCAAGACGATCACCGCTCACACCGAGGAGGAGTGGGACCGCGTGTTCGATGTGAACGTGAAGTCGATCTTCTGGTCGGCGAAGCACGTCGTGCCGGAGATGCAGTCGCGCGGAGGCGGGCTGATCCTGAACACGGGGTCGATCTCCTCGGTGGTGGGGATCGCCGCGCAGGGCGCGTATGGGCCCTCGAAGGGGGCCGTGATTCAAATCACGCGGCAGATGGCGATCGACTACGCGAAGGACAACATCCGGGTGAACGCGGTGTGCCCCGGGACGGTCGACACGCCGTTGCTGCGGCGGTCCGGGATCGAAACGGGCGACCCGGAGGGCTTCATCCACGGGCTGGCGTCGGCGCATCCGATCGGCCGGATCAGCACGCCGGCGGAGATGGCGTCGTTCTACCGGTTTCTGGCGTCGGACGAGGCGCGGTTTTTTACGGGGGCGGTGCTGATGATCGACGGCGGCTTCACGGCGTGGTGATGGGTGAACCCGGTCGAAGATCCCGCATCCAGTCGGGCGCACCGAAACCGGGCGGCGGTTCGTCTGGCCGGAGCAGTTCTTCGCCGCTGCATTCGCCGCCGTCAGCCGCCGGGAGGCTCTTCCCCGTCGTCGTCCTGCCAGTCGATCGCCTGTCGCTGCGATTCGGAGAAGCGGAGGTCTTCCGCCTGGGCCGGCGTCAGTCGGACTCCCTGCATGTCCGCGTCGGTGAAATCGCAGTTCACAAATGAGGACCGGCGCAGGTCAGCGTTCCGCAGGTTCGCCCGGGCAAACCGGACATTCTCAAACAGCGACGCCCGGAGATCGCCGCCTGACAGGTCGGCATCCGTGAAGTTCACGTCCGCAAAGTCGTTCCAGCACAACGTGGATTCGGACAGGTCCGTGTTCTGGAACGACACTCCCTGTATGCCCGATTTGCCAAAGTACGTGCGCGGCAATTTCAGGCGTACGAGATCGCAGCTGCCAGCCTGTGCGTCCCCTTCGTCGCCGTCCTCGCCGACGAAAGTGCGAAAGAACGTGACGCCCAGCGGTTCCTCATCATCGTATTGAGGGCGGCGGTCGGGCAGGGGCGGCATTTCGCCGGCCTCAATCAAGCCTCGCTGCTGGAGCACTTGGCAGGATTCGAGATAGGACAAGCGGGCGGCCCGACTGACGCTCATGATGGTTCACCTAGTGACGCCGCGGCGCACGGAGTCGTCTGCGTCGACATCACAGTACACCGAAAGCGACCAATTCGCAGTTCGTGGTCATGACCAATGCTAAACAGTGTTGTTCAACATTACCCTACAGCAACCTACCTTCAGTCTGGAAACGTGTAGTCCTTCAAGTCGCTCCACTTCGGGTTGGGAATCCCCAACAAGTAATCCTTCCGATCCGCCAAGCCTTGAAGCAGCGATTCGACCACGGATGATTTTAACTGCTTTGTCTCGACAAGCTCCTTTAGGATCAGAGCCATGTTGCCTACTTCCGGTCCTCGCTTTCGAACCGCCTTGGCAAGTCGAATGTCGCCGGTGACGACGGCGATCTTGGCGTGAATCGCCGTGGCAAAGACCAGCTTATCCACGTCCGACAGCGATTTCGGCAAATCTGAAGTCGCGAGCAAATTCGCCAATTCAGTCAGCGGAGGCGGTTCGCAGATTTCGACACGCTCGCTCATCCTATCGGCGGTGTCCTCGTACATCTGGTCCGCCGACAGGGATACCTCTAACGCCAGCAATTTCTTCGGGAAGGAGCGTGAGAGGGATCGCCTTTCCTGAAGGAGCTTGTCGAGCGTTATGAGCGAGCAAGTGTCATAGATCGCCGTCTTCCACCAACTCATATTCGGGCCTCAGCCAGTCCGTGGTGATTTCCTTCGCCCTGTCCACAGGAACTTGAAACATCTCGGCCACCTTCGAGACACCGATCAAATCTTGAAGAAAGGCCGAGCGAACAAGCCGACTGAAGCGATTGGTTCGATAGAGAACATCCGGTTTCAGTGGGTCGGGTTCGAGGTCATCCATCTTGGCAGGTCCGTTGATTCCAAGCTGCTGCTTGATCTGGTTGATAAAGATCGCTCCGTCGATCTTGGGATGCAGCTTGAGTTCCGTGACCCGGTGATACAGGCAATGGAAGCTGACGTGGAACACTCGCTTCAAGAGGATCAAAGCGTTGAACAGCGAAAGTCGGTTCAGTCGCTCTTCTTTCCAAATGCGCACGAGTTCGTCGCTGGGCGCCAAGAAGTTCCCAGCGAACTTGTTCGCTTCCTCTTCGTAACGCTTGGGGTCCGCTTCCTCGTCATGCTCGTCGTTCGTGAACAAGTGCGGGTGAAGAACCAGATGCCCCAATTCGTGGGCGGCACTGAAAATGGTTCGCTCGATGACCCGCTTGCGGTCCCGCAGCATCACGAGCATCATCTCGCCTTGAATCGTGCTGAGTCCTTCCAGCCCCTTGCCTTCATGCTCGAAGAACAGCGTGCGAACGCCGAGTCCTTCGAGGACGCTGGCAATGTTCTCCGGTCCTGTGTCGTGCAGGCCACTCGATTGACGCAGCGTGTCCGCCGCACTCTCGATTTCACGATCCGTGAGCGGCCCCTCACCGTCCCCATCGAACGTCCGCAGTTTGCCTTGCAGCCGGGAGTTGGTTATCTCCTCGATTTCGTCGTAGGCCCGCAGGTACTTCCGGGCGGCGACGGCAATCTCAGGGTCTTTGCGTAATGGGGCATGGGCACGAAAGGCAAAGCGGGGCGGCATCGAAGCACAACCGCCGCTGAGTAGATCGTTGACGGCGCAGCCCAGCGCCCCGGAAAGACGCACGAGGTCACTGGCGCTCGGCTCCGTCTTGCCCGCTTCGTAGTTGGTGATCGTGTTCCGGCTCACGCCGACACGACCCGCAAGCTGGGCCACGGTCATCTGCATGGCCTCCCGTTGCTTGCGGATCAAGTTGCCCACCTCATTGGTCGGCGCTGGTGCGGGTGCAGCGGCCTTCTTGGGCATGGTTGGTTCTCCCTCCTTTGTGATTTGCGTTCTCCCAAGGTCTTGTGCGTGGTCAACTTCCGTTTGCACAAGAAATTTGGCATTCATGCGCCTTGACCACATCGGACGCACAATATATTATGCAATCGGATGACGCAAGGGCAAGACTTGCCCAAAAATTTGTACTCGATGGAAAGGAGCCTGTCCACCATGAACCCGATGATCGGCACACGCCGCACCGTCAACCTCGCTTGGCAGCGGTATCTGCCGTTTTCCCTCGCCATCGTGCAGGCGCATGCCCCGGTGCAGGCCGGGGTCTGCAAGATCGCCGTTAAGCTCGTGAACGGCCAGCGGCGAGTCGTCTACGTCGGCCAAGCCGCCGACCTCGATTCCCGGCTCAAGGACCACCTGGGCGAGTGGGAATGCAACCTCGACCTCTACAACCTCGTCCGCCAGTACCAGTGCAGCTTCGCCCTCGCCCTCGTGCCGCTTCAGGCCGACCGTGACGCCGCCGAACGGGCGCTCTACCTGAACTTCCGCCCGCAGTGCAACACGCAGGTGCCGACCGGCCCCGCCTACTTGGTCACGCCCCTGACCTCGGCCTGATCCGAACCAACTAAACCCGCTGTCCGCCGATTCCATCGGCCCTTACAGGAGATTTGCCATGACCTTCGACGGTGCCGTGATTCGTGAACAGGGCGTCACCTTCGCCCTCGTGGTCGTCAAACACCACGTCGTCCAAAGCCGCTTCGAGGCGGCACGGGCGATCACTTCCTTCCAATCGTGCTTTCCCGGCGTGCCCATCGTGCTAGTTGGCCAAGACAGCCGGGGCACACCCACTTACTTCGGGCGACCTGACATTGCCCGTTTCATGGCCAGCGTGCCGATGAGCGCCGTGCCGTGGAAGACCTACACCATCTGACCCCAACCACGCCCCTTGGACACTGGACCAAGGATCGTTTTCAACTCGGAGGAATTACCGTGTCTACGTTCAACTTTTCGATTCCGCTCGGCTCGGTCGATCTGGACAAGCTCGAAACCGATGCCGACTATCGCCGGGAGGCCCAGCGGCTCCTGCCCGACGCCTTGACCCGCATCGGAGAGAAGACCGCCGAGGTCGCATGGACCGAGTTGCAGAAGAGCTTTCGGGGCATCCCCGGTTTCAAGGGCAACTCGTCTTCGAGCGACAAGTCCCGGTTCATTCAGGAAGGCGGACAGAACCACCGTCGTAACGCCAGCGCCCAAGACCGCCGGGAAGTCGAGAAGCACATTATTGAGGAATTGAAAGAAATTAAACGCAGAACGGAATGACGAGGAGTCAAACTTGTGGGGTCGGGAGTCATCCAGCAATCGCTGAAGAGTTCGAATTCATCTTCGCCCTGTCTTTCGAGCTTCTGGCCTGAATTGAGGGGCTAAAACCGCTGTCCAAAGTTCGCAGCCATTGCGCCTTCCCTTCTGGTTCGATCATTCCCCGATCACCTTCACCAGCACCCGTTTCGGCCGGCGGCCGTCGAACTCCCCGTAGAAGATCTGCTCCCATGGCCCGAAGTCGAGCTGGCCCTTCGTGATCGCCACGACCACCTCCCGGCCCATCACCTGACGCTTCAGGTGCGCGTCCGCATTGTCCTCGCCCGTCCGGTTGTGGCGATATCGCTGCGGCGAGGCGTCGAACGGCGCCAGCCCCTCCAGCCAGCGCTTGTAATCCTCGTGCAGGCCCGACTCGTCGTCGTTGATGAACACGCTGGCCGTGATGTGCATGGCATTCACCAGCACCAGGCCCTCGCGAACGCCGCTTTCCGCGACGATCCGCTCCACCTCCGGCGTGATGTTCAGGAACGCCATCCGCTCCGGAAGCGTGAACGTCAGATGTTCCGTGCGAGACTTCATCCGGTTCCTTTCCTCTGGGGAGTGTCCCGCGTCGGCCCGACCTCTGCGGCGCCTCACGGGTTCGTGCGACACGCTCAGCGGGCCGACTTCCGGCGGCGCTTCGCGTCCGCCTTCGCCTGATCCTGCTTCACCCGCAACTGGACGATTTTTCGGATGAGGCCCAGCGGCATCGGCTCATCAAGCGGGAACTGCAGATTGCCCTTGGGACCCGCGTAGCGGGCAATGGCCTTCTCCAGAGCCTTGTCGCCGGAGATCGGCGGATACAGCCCGATGTGGTTCTTCCACGCCGCGAAGAACACCAGAATGCCGTGCTGCCGGAACGCGGGCATCTGATAGCTGATGACTTCCCGGGCGTCGGGGGCTGCGGCGCGGATCGTCTGGCGGACTTGCTGGAGGACGGCCTGCACGTCCGCGGGGAACCGGGCGATGTACGCGTCCATGTCGGCGGGGGGCGTGGATTTGGCCATGTGCGATCGATTCTTCACTGCGCCAGAACCGGCGGGGGCGATCCGCGGAGTCGGCTCGAATTGTCGCCGGAGCGCGGGCCGACGGAAAGCCGACGCTCGGGAGATGAGTCTCGACGCGCGGCCGCAGGCGAATCGCAAAAACGGGAATCCAGCCGGCTGCGGGTGACGCCCCGGGCGGCGGCGCGGAGAATCCGGAGACGCGCAACGGGGCGCGTCGTCCCCCACGCGCGGCTCGCAGGAATCGCGTCGTGAGTCGGATCTTTTTGAGCCTGGCCGTCATCGCCAACAGCGGGCTGTGGCTGTCGCTGTGGTACGGGCTGTCGATCGACGCGGGCGCGGCGGACATGGAAGCGACGCGGCGGTCCGTGTCGATGCATCTGCTGACGGCCCTGGGGGCGTCCCTGCTGGTGCTGATGATGCACGCCGTCGTGCTGACCTACTTCATGGGGACGGGCCGCTGGATTGAGGAGACGTCCGCCGCCTACCGGTTGCCGGAGGAACTGCATCGGCGGAGCATCCGATTGAAGTACCGGGCGATTCCGGGCCTGGTGCTGTGCTTCGTGCTGGTGATCGTGACGGGCGCCGTGGGGGCGCAGGCGGACCCTCTGGCGCGTGCGGGGAACGAGTGGATCGCGACCGCTCATTTCACGCTGGCGGTGCTGACGGTGCTGGTGAATCTGGGCGTGTCGATGCTGGAGTACGGGGCGATCCGGACGAACGGCGGACTGATCGCGCAGGTGGTGGCGGAGGTGCGGCGGATCCGCGCGGAGCGGGGCCTGCCGTGATGATTCGGCCGAGGGCGCGCGTTCAGGATTCGGGACCGCGCGGCCGGGGTTTGGTGAGCGTCACGCAGTAGTCGTGGAATCCCACGGCCCGCCAGAACGCCAGCCCGGCTTCATTCTTCAGCAGCGCGTCGACCCGCAGTTCCCGGGGTTCGGCCAGCACCGAGCGTTCCAGCCAGCGCAGCAGTTTCCGGCCAATGCCCCGTCGTCGGAATTCCCGATCGACGAACAGATGCCGGACATACACGAACCCCGGTTCACGGCGGAACAGCAGGTAGCCCGCCGGCCGGCCCCCGATCTCCGCGATGATGCCCTCGTAGGTTCCCTGCAGCCAGTCTCCCATGCGCTCCCGCAGCTGGTCGAGCGTCATGGGGTTCGTGTGCCCTTCGTCGCGGATGAGGCGCTGGTTCATCGACGCGAGCTGCGGGACGTCATCGATCGAGGCGGTCCGGAATTCCAGGTCCGTCATCTCCAGATCCCGAGGGAACGTCGAACGTTTTGTCCGCGAACGGCCGCGGAAATCAGCGTACTATGGGAATGGCGCCCGGGACAGGGGGGAGCTGCGCCCGATCGGGCGGGACGGCCGGGGGTCCGATTGCACGAGCAGCCGAATGATGAAGACTTCAATGGGCGCGACAGAGCGACAGCGCCCGCCAAGGCGTCGCGGACGGCGTTCGCCCGTGTGGCTGGCCGCGCTGTGGACATTCGTCGGCGTGCTGCCCGCCGCGGCCCAGACATCCGCGCCGTCGCCGACATCCGCATCGTCCGCCAGTTTTGAGCACGGCGGGTTTGTCAGCGAGCTGGCCGGAAAGCGGATCGAGGACCGGCGGTTGACGCTGTCGATCGTCCCGCAGTTCCAGACGCTCCGCGGCCAGGCGCCGTTGAACTGTCTGGTGCGGATGCAGTGGAGCGGATCGGGCCTGCTGGAGGGGCGACTGCTGTGCGACATCTACGCCGGCGGGCAGTACGTCGGCAGCTGGCGGTCGAGCGACATGGCGCTGAGCGATCAGCCGTTCGTCACGCCGTTGACGCTGCCCGCCTGTCCGATGAACAACGACAAGGCGAGCTTCGCGATCCGCGCGGTGTTTGAGTCGGACCGGGGGCTGTACGCAATCGAACCGCGCGATCTGCCGGTTCCGCCCCGCTGGCACCGGCAGTGCGTGATGGGCATCGTCGCGCCGTCGACGGTCAGTCGCGTGTCGGGGTTCACCGCCAGCACCGGTGCGCCGCACCTCAGCGACATCTTTCAGCTGGCGCAGTTTCATCCGGAACGGGATTTCGGCGCGGAGTTCAGCGTCACGCCGACGCCAGTCGCCACGGGCGACCTGCCGCTGGACCCGCTGCGGCTGACGTCCTTCGACCTGCTGCTGGTGACGTCCGAAAGCCTGACCGAACTGCAGCCGGCGCAATTGGAGGCGATGGCGGCCTGGGTCCGCGGCGGCGGCCGGGCCTGCCTCGTGGCGACGGGTCCGACGCCGGAGCGGCTCCGGGAGGCATGGTTGAAGCTTGTCAACGAGCGCAGCGACGACAGGGTCTTCGTATTCGATGCGGAGGGGCGCGGCCGGGTCGCGGGGTCGCCCGCTGTGCATCGCGCGCGGCCCGGCTTCGGGAGAGTGCTGTGCCTGTTGCAGCCGGCGGCCACGGACGATGCCGCATGGCGATCGCACCTGTTGTGGCTGTTCGGCGTGCGGCAGGACCAGGCGGGCCTGATCCGGCGGACGGGACGATGGGCGACGGCCCCGCTGGTGTCGGTCAGCGAAAGCTACGACCGAGTGCGGGCCTTCGGGCCGCTGGCGAATCCGGTGTCCAGCCTGCGGGCGCCGCTGTTGCCCCGGGAGGTGCGGAGCATTTCGCCGCGGAACGTGGTGCTGCTGCTGTTGGGCTGCCTGCTGCTGATCGGCCCCGTCGACTACTACGGTCTGGGGCGGCTGGGGCAGCGGCGGCTGACGTGGCTGCTGCTGCCGGTGGTGGCGTTGTCGACGACCTGGGCGATGGTGCACGTGTCGCAGGCGTCGCTGGGGCGGCAAAGCTACGAGCGCGGGCTGTCCGTCGTCGATGTGGATCTCGAGGGGAACCCGGTGCGGGTATCCCGTTTCGAGCTCGAGTTTCCGGCGGTCGAGGAAGTGCGGATGGTCGAACGCAGCGGCGCGCTGCGGATCGACTTTGAGCCACGGATCGTGGGCCGCGACATGCTGTCGCAGGAGATGGAGCGGCTGGGCAGCAACACGGCGATCATCCAGCAATCGGGGGGCGCGCCGGTGCGGTACTCCGGACATGTGCCCGGCCAGTACGAGTTCTGGGAACCGATGCGGCAGTGGACCCCGCGGCTGTTTCGCGAGACGGTGTTTGGAGCGGGCCGCGCCGAGGAACAGCCGCCGCAGGGCATCGACTGGGACGCGATTCAGACGTTGGACTGGGAAACGCCGGATGGACGGGAGGCGATCGGCGAGCTCGTGCGGAGCGTGCAGCCGGACGCGCTGGTGGTGATCCGCACGGGCCAGCAGACGCTTCCCTGCGGCGGAGAACTGCCGCCCGACGCGGGGCGGCGATCGTTCTCGACGCTGATGAGCACGTTCGCCGATGTCACGTCCGTCGATCCGAAGAATGCGACGGGCCTGCCGATGACGCTGTTCGGCATGCTCGGAGAGCGATCGCCGACGTGCGGTCCGGACTTCGAGGACTTCGTCTGCGTCGATCCCAGCGACCCGGAGGAGGCCGTGCTGCTGATCGGCGTCGAGGGCGACCTGTCCCGACTGTATCGCGGCCGCCTACCGCGCCGGGATGCGCGCTCCGCGGGCGGGCTGTGAGGCTCAGTCCATTCGAATCTGCCGGACGATCGTCGGATCCTGGATCTTCGTGTCCGCCGCGAGCAGCAGCGCCTTGCTGAGAATGATCGACAGCGTGCGGTCTCCCTCGAACGGCAGGAATGGAGATCCGGTGTGCTCTTTCCAGTTCCCCGCGTCCTGCACGATGCAGAGATACTGGTCGTTCGGCTGCATCAGGATGTTCCCGCTGCCGAGATGAATGCGGTAGGTCCGCAGATCGCCGCGGACAACGAGATAGCGGTCGTTGAACGAACAGCGGTCAGCGATTTTGAGGCGCGGGATCAACCGCTGCAGGACGTCCCTTCGAGTCTGTGCCGCGGCCGTCAGATCGCCGAACGAATACGACGTCCAGTAATCGCGATGCTGTCCACCGGGGCCGCCGTCGGCCCAGGTCGGGTCGTTGCCGACGCTCGCCACGCCGACGAACAGATCGACGTCGCGAAAGATCTCCGACAGCACCAGGGGCGGAATCTGCTCCAGCGGGACGGGTTCATTTTCCGGACGGACGACGCCATCGGTCACGTACTGCCCGCCCCACATGTGCGCGTATCGAGCATCCGCCTCGATCCGATAGAACCGGACCTGGTCCGTCGCCAGCCGGAGGAACGTACCGACCTCGCTGATTTCGTCATCGCCCGCGTGCACCCAGAACTCCGCGCGGAGCCCCCACGCCGGCAGCCGCTTCGTCGGCGGCGGACTCGCGGCGTCCACCGACAGCCGCAACTGGTCCCGCCAGCCCCGCACTCCGCACAGCGCATGAAACTGGTGCTGGCGGAGGATGTGCGATGCGAACCGGTTCGAGTAGGTCGCGGTGCGGCGCTCCGCATCCGTGAGGACATACACCTCGCGATGCGCCTGCTTGAACGGCTGGCGGACTTCGTGCCGCTCCAGCCAGCCCCGCCACGCCAGCACGTCGTCCAGCGGAAGTCCGATGGGATGCCATAACCGCACGACGACATCCGGGCCGTCGAGCCCGTCCAGCGGCTCGTCGTCGACATCGACCATCCGATCCGCCCGCCAGATGCCAGAACGGATTCCAGCCGGCGTTTCAAAGGTCCAGATGATCCGTCGTGCGAGAATCCCCAGCAGCGGGTGGTCGAGATGCCGTTCGCGCCAGTCGGCGAAGGTCCAGCTGCGACGCTCCAGGAACAGGCTGTCGATGCGGTCGCGCTGCGCCGGGAGCATCCTTGCGATGTCGCGCGCCGTCGCCTTGAGTTCCTTGAGTTCGTCCGCATGTCCCGTGCGGACCGCCGCCGGGACCGATTTCTGAACCTTGCCGGCTGGCGTCCGCCACACGATGTCCGCCCGTCCCGGTGGAGCGACGGTCAGCTCCGCTGTGAAGTCGCCCAGCGGCTCGATCAGGCGTCCGACCTCGGTCATGCCGAACCCGGGGACGGCCAGCTCCTCGATGTCCTCGCGCGGGACCCCCAATCGCTCAGCCACGCCGTTGAGCGCCTTATCGACTTCCTTTTGCGCCGCCGCGAACCGCAGCCGGACCTTGAGGTAGGCGAGCTGCGCGAGGGCGGCGCGGCTGCCGATTTCGCCCAGCGCCCACACGCAGGCGTTGCCCAGCTTCACTGATCGCATTCCGAATTGCGGACGCTTCCGAAACGAGCTGGACGCCAGCCGGCCGAGCGCCCGGGCGACTTCGTCGTCCTGCGTCTGCGCCAACGTCCAGACCAGCCCGCGGAGCGTCTCAACGTTCCAGGGATGCAGCGCCCAGGGATTGCCGGCCTGATCCGGGGCCGTGCTGGGCGTGTCGAAATTCGCGAGCCAGCCGACAATGCGCGTCGTCCAGTCGACGGGCAGTGCGGCGGCCAGCCTGGCGGCGGTTTTCTGCCAGCGTTTGGACGGCCGCGCGGCCGAAACGGAGTTGGCGTGGGCGAGGAAGGGCGTCCACGCCGCGATTTCGTCGTCGGTCAGTCGCGTGATCTCAGCCAGCGCCGCTTCCGCCCAGCCATCGAACGGCCACAGAGGAACCTTCTCCAGATGCCGGGCGCGGGCGGTCGGTTCCGGAAACCGGGCCAGCCAGCGATCGACGGCGAGACGAACTCGCTCCGTCTCCGGATCGTCCGCGACGCCCTGTAGATAGTCGCGCAGATCCGCAGCCGCGTCCCGGAGGGACGGCCGAACCTGCGCGGCCCTCGCCAGGATTTCATTGACGCCGCCGACGATCGCATCCCCAAGCGCTCGCCGTCTCCAATCCGCTTTCAAGCTGCGAATCAGGGTCGTCGCGTCCTCGGCGACGACCTCCTGCCCGCGTTCCAGCAGGAAGTCTTCCAGCTTCAACAGCGACTCGCGGTCGCGCGGACTCGCAGGGTCGGTCTGCAGCGACCAGAGCAGGAGTTCCCGTTCGCTGAACAGACCATTCCGCAACCCCCCGACAAGATCCGAGTCGGCCGGGGACATCGCCGCAGTGCGACAGTTCCGGAACTCCTTCAGATAGCGATCAATCAGCCAGTGCATTGGCTGACCTTCAACCGCCAACGAGGGGCGTCAGTCGCAGAAACGACACCGATGTCGCCGCCCGGTCTCCGATCGCCGGCCGCAGTTCGATTCGCTCATCCAGACGATCGACCTGCCGATCGTCGACAAGGATCAGCACCTGCCCCTTCTCAAACGCGGCGCGGGCGATCTCGTACTGCTCGTTCCAGTCGATCAATCGCGATTTCTGGAGCTTGAAGCCCCGCTCCTCCGGCTCCGCTTCCGCCGGCCGAACCAGCCCGGTGAACACGCCCGAGCGGCGCTGGTTGTAGTCCTGAACTTCCTGGTAGACGCGGCTCTTGATGAGCTCCTCGACAGTAATGCTCTCTGTGAGGAACTCGACGACGGTCTCGCCGGTGACGCGGCCGTCTGTCGATTCATCGCGGATCGTGAGTTCGAGCGGCATGGGGGAGTCCTTCGGGGCTGCCTCCATTTGACCCGGTCAGCGCACGCCTGTCCACGCATCGTCAACGGCGGGTGAGTTTGAGCGGCAGCGAGCGGCAGTCTCGAATCCGCCGGGTCGACGCGCCACAATGCTCCCGCGTGGTTCGCGGGTCGTCCTGCATTCGCTGACCTCGCGGCGAATGGGCGATGGCTCTCCGCTGAACCGTCCCGTCTCATCCGAATTGCCCGATTCCCGGCCTGGCCCCTATGCCCCCTCGCGTCGCCCTGGTGACCGGCAGTTCCCGAGGCATCGGGCTGGGAATCGCCCGGCGACTGGCCCTGGACGGATTGGCGGTGGCGCTGAATGGGGTGCGGCCGGAGGCGGACGCCGGAGAGGCGGTCGACGAGATCCAGGCCCTGGGCGTCCCGGGCGTTTATGTCCGCGGGGACGTCGGAAGCGCGGCGGACCGCGACGCGGTGCTTGAAGCGGTCCGGTCGCGGTTCGGCCGACTCGATGTGCTTGTCAACAACGCGGGCATCACCTCGCCCGGACGCCGGGACCTGCTGGATGCGGAGGAAGCCGACTTCGACCGGGTGCTGGCCGTGAACCTCAAGGGTCCGTACTTCCTCACGCAGCAGGCAGCGCGCTGGATGCGGGAGCAGCGGGCGGCAGACGCGGCGTTTCGGGGCGTCGTGGTGAACGTCTCGTCGGTGTCCGCGGAGTTCGTTTCGGCGAACCGGGGGGACTACTGCCTGTCCAAGGCGGCGATCGGCATGGCGACGAAGTTGTGGGCGGCGCGGCTGGCGGAATATGGAATCGACGTCTACGAGGTTCAGCCGGGCGTGATCCGCAGCGACATGACGTCAGGCGTGGTGGAGAAGTACGACCGGCTGATCGCGGAGGGCCTGACGCTTGAGCGCCGCTGGGGCGATCCGGACGATGTGGGCCGCGCGGTCGCGGCGCTCGTCCGGGGAGACATCCCGTACGCGACCGGTCAGGTGCTGAAGATCGACGGCGGTATGACGATTCGCCAGCTCTGAGCGGGGCCCGGAGTCGGCTCGGATTCCGGTTCAGCTGGCCGTGGCGACGAATTCCACACGGATCAGGTCTGGCGGCAATCGCGTGAAGTCGGCGTCGCAGGTGAGCAGCGCCGCGCCGGTGACGCGCGCTGTTGCTGCGATCCATACATCGTTCTCGCCAATATTCAGCCCCAAGTTGACGTTGATCACGTCGAGCTCCGCTTAGGCCGCGACAATCTGGGGCAGTCCCGCCTCGACGCGAACAAACTCGTTCAATAGATCCTGAAGGCGATCCAGCTTCTCCTGTCCCCACCTCCTCCGCTTGCCGATCGACAGAATTTCCCCTTCCGTGATGGTTGAGATGAGCGGACGATCGGGCCGGGCATCAAGATGCCAGTCCACGAGAATCTGACGTCCCGTCGCGTCGTTGCGTGCGATGTGCACGAGCGCGGATGTGTCGAGCAGTGTCAGGTCGTGCGGCATGGCCGTCACGAGAGCCGCTCCAGCGCGTCCGCGATCTCCTCATCCGTCTCATCCCCAGGCCACCGGCCCACGATCGCGTTGACGCCGGATTTCGGCCCTTGCGGCTTGCGCAGTTTCGAAGGATCTAGTCGGCGGGGCGCTGGCGGCGACACTCGCGAAAAGACTGCGGATTCCTGATCGCCTGGAAGAATCCGGTCGGCGTCGATGCGCAACAACCGGCCCGATGCTCGGTAAACCGCGACGCCCAGCACCAGCACTCGCCGGCCCCAGTGCTGCTTCACGTATTCCGCCTGATCTTCTGGAAAGACGCCGGCGGCCTTCTCTCCATTGTCGAGCAGGATCGAGAATCTCTGCGTGCTGTGAACCAGGCCGTCAAGCTGACCCACGACGCGAACCCGCTGCGACTCAGGCGTCCTGCCGAGCAGCGATTGTGCGGACTCCACGGTCGCGCTGGTGATCTTCGCAGGTTCCTGACCTGATCCAGTCCGCTTGGGGATGTCGACTTCCGAAAACGGCCCCTTGTTGATGACCCTGCGAAACCGGGCGACGCGGGAGAGTAGCGGCGAATCGAAGTGCGGACTGTCCTCGACAAAGTTCGCGATATCCGACACGACATCCGCGAACAAATCGAACGCGGTGTTTCCCGGGTCCGGACGGTCGTCGAGGCCCGGAAGGAGGGACTGCTGTGCGTAGATCTCCGGTGCGGCGTCGCGGAGCATCGGCGCTTCGAAGTACAGAACCGTGTCGCTACCACCCTGGTGACCGACGAACCGGACATCGGCCGTATCGGCGAGCCACCCCGGTATCCGCCCCGGCGACGAACTGCGATTTCGAAATGCCATCGACACCGATTCCCGGAGCGCCAGCGGCAGCTCTTCGAGCAGCATCCCGACATGACGCGGGGGCAGTTTCCCTCCGAAGGACTGTTCGCTGCGGAGCACGACTTCATGAACTTGAACGGCCATCGCCCTCCTTTGTTCTCCGGCCCTGACGGCTCCTGCCACGGCCGTTAGCACGTCGGAACGGCGCATCACAAGCGACAGGACCAGGACAGAAGCTGATTCTGTGCAAGGTCGACAGGATTCTCAACGCTTGTGCTCTGCGTGAATCGGCCGAGCAACAGACCGTGCCGCTCCCGGGGACTGCTTACCGTCACCGCACGCGGCCGATCCACGTCGCGAACAGACTCTCGAACAGCAACAGTCCGATCATCGCGAACGCCAGCGACCGCCACAGTTCGGTCCCCTCCGACGCCAGGCTCAGCGACTCGCCCGTGAAGCGCAGCATCTTCGGGATGAGCTGTCCCAGGTAGCGCGGCAGGTCCGATTCCCTAACTCGCTCCGGTTCGCTGTCCCGGGCGTCCGGGCTGACCGCGAATTGTCGCGACCGCGCGCCCAGCCCGGGCTCGTCCCAGGTGGCCTCGTAGGCGCCGGCCAGCCGCGTCGACGGCAGCAGAAACTCCGGCCCCTCCGCCGCGGCGCGATCGATGACGGCCTCCAGCGGCTCGGGACTGCCCGCGCGGTCGATCGACACCGACTGCGGCAGCGTCTGGGCATCCAGCGGAAAGCGGAGCGGCTGCCCGCAGATCAGGTTCTCCCAGCGCGAGACCCGGGCGGCGACCGCCTGAGCAGCCAGCCGCGTCGACAACACAAAACTGGGCTCGATCGGCCAGTCGCTCCAGGCCCGATCCGCCGTCACCGTCCAGAACAGGACACGCCCCAGGCCCAGCCGCTTCTCCAGCAGCGCCGGCGTCTGCTTGGAATCGTTCCAGCGCGCCAGCACCCGGACATGTTCCGGAAGATCGGCCGGCAACGCGACCTCCAGCACCCGCCGCGGACGGATCCGGGCCAACGCCTCCGGAGCAATCCGCTGCAGTGCGGCCAGCGGCGAATCGGCCAGCGGTTCGACGATCAGCCCGGTCGATTCCGCCTCGCGGACCTGTTCGATCCGCGCCGGCAGCAACCCGCGGCCGTCGCGATGCAGAGCTTCGTTCCAGGCCTGGGAATCGACCTCATCTCCTGCGAAAATCAGGACTCCCATGCCGGCCTGAACCAGCGCCTCCAGCTCCGCGGCACGCTCCGGCGGGATCTGGTCGACATTCGCCAGCACGAGGACATCGGGCGCTTCCAGCGGCTGACCGATCCAGTCGGACGAAATCACCTGCTGGGCCTTCCACTGCGAGTTGCCGGCGGTCAGGGCCAGCGCCAGAAAGTCAGTTTCGCTGTCGAACGGTTTGACGCCCGGATCGCCGTCGACCAGCGTCACCTCGACCTGGCGGCGGACGTCGACCGTCAGGAAGCGCTCGTTGTCCCCCGGCACGGAATCCTGCGGAAGCTGCAGCCGCAACTGGTGCTGGCCCGGTTCGTCGAACGTCAGCGTCAGCGGGGCCTCGACCGTTTCCCCCGGCGGGATGTCGGGCAGCGTGACGGACTGCACGACGTCGTTGACCGAGACGAGCGCCTGCTCAGACAGCATCGCCTCGCGGCCGTCGTTGCGGATTTCCGCGAGGAACCGCACCTCCGTGTCGACGAGCGCCACGGGGTCGGCCTGCGCGAACGACAGGATGCGGCGGTTCTCGGACGGATCGAGGCCGACGTCCACGATCCGCAGCGTCACTCCGTCGGTCGCCCAGCGGTCGGCCAGATCGACCATATCGGGCCCCCAGCCGGAACTCCACAGGTCAGTGACCACGATCACTTCGCGGATCGGGAAGACGGACGACTGCAGATGCTCATCGGCGGCGGCGAAGGTCGACGCCCAGTGGCTGGCGACGTCGCTGGGCGTGAGCGCCAGGACCTGGGCCACAACCTGATCCGGCGAATCGAGTTGTGCGTGTCGGACGAACGGCGAACGCGGCCGGGACGTTGTGCAGACAGTGAGGCTGTCCTGCGGACCGAGCGCGCGGAGGACCTGTTCGGCGGCCTGCAGAGCCCGTCCGAACGCGGAGACTCCGCCGCTGGAGTGGGTCATGCTCAGCGAGTCGTCGATGACGATGACGCGGCTGGCCCGCCCCTGCAGGCGCAGAAAGCCGGCGAGATCGGTCGTCGAGCTGACCGGCCGGGCGACGGCGAAAATCAGCGCGGCGACGGCCAGCGTCCGCACCGCCAGCAGGATCCACTGTTCGATCCGCAGCCGCCGCCGGTTGGCCTTCAGCGTCAGCTTCAGGTACTTCATCGGCGCCCAGTCCACGCGCAGAAACCGACGACGGTTCAACAGGTGGATGATGATCGGCGCCGAGGCCAGCACGGTGGCGTACAGCAGCCAGGGGGCGAGGAAGCTCATTCGCGATCACTCGAGGTTGGATGGGATGGCTCTGATCAATTCCGTTCGAGCCAGTAATCCCGAAATGCAATCAATCGCGGCAGCGATTCTCGATCCTTGGCGCGCCCCGTCGCCTGGAACTCCGCCCGCCATTGTTTCAGGATCGCCGGGTCGCGTTCGCGATGCGCGTCAAACAGGCGCTCGCGATCCCGGAAGGCGCCTTCGCTATCCATGCGTCTCCCCCCCGACCGTCGGGCTGGCGGGCGACGTCGGCCCCATCCGGCCCCGGTGTTTCGCCGGTCCGCGGTGCTGGCGATCCGCCAGATACCGGCTGAGCGCCAGCCCCAGATCCTCGTCCGTCAGCAGGCGGACGTAATCGATGCCGCAGTACTGGCAGCGCTCGCGGACTTCCCCGCAGAACTGCTCGATCGCCTGCTGGTACGCCGTCCGGAACGACCACGGCTCGGCGAACAACTCCTCCGAACCCTCGATGTCCCGAAAAATGACGGAATCGTTGAACGGCAATTCCGCTTCGTCGCGATGCAGAATGTGCAGCAGCACGACCGCGTGCCCTCCGTACTGCAGGCGCCCCAGCGCTTCGTACAAATGGTCCAGATCGGTGAACAGGTCCGAGCAGATGACGACCAGGCCCCGCCGCGGGATGCGGTCCGCCAGCTCCCGCACAACCGCCCCCAGGTCCGTCTCCCCGCCCGGCGTCACGCGCGTCAGCGTCTCCTCCAGCTTGATCAACTGCGACTGCGCACCGCTGGGCCGCAGCTCCTCGCGAATCTTCGAGCCCGCCGTCGCCAGGCCGACCGCGTCCCGCTGCTTGAGCAGCACGGCCGCCAGCGAGACGGCCGCCGTCGCCGCGATGTCGTATTTCCGCTCCCCCTCCGGCCCGTAGTTCATCGACGCCGAGTCATCGACGATCAGCCAGCAACGCAGGTTCGACTCCTCCTCGAACCGCTTGATGTAATAGCGGTCAGAGCGAGCATAGGCCCGCCAGTCGAGATGCTTCAGGTCGTCTCCCGGCGTGTACGTCCGGAAGTCGGCGAACTCGGCCGACAGGCCGTGCAGCGGGCTGCGGTGCTGTCCGGTGATCGAGCCTTCCACGGGCTGCCCCGCCCGGAAGCCGATGCGGGCGATGCGGCCGATGACGGCGGGCTGAAAATAACGCGACATGGCGATGAGGGCGACCTGGTGAAGACGTCGGCGGGACGCGGGTCGGCGGGGTGCGGCCGGCCCGTTACGCGCCCTGGGATTTCAGGGCCCGCTGCACGCGCCCATCGGCGGCCGCGGCGCCCCCGTACACCGGCACGCTCTCGACCAGTCGGCCGATCAGGGTGTCTGGAGTCTGGCCGTCCGCTTCGGCGTTGTAGGACAGCACGACGCGATGCCTGAGCACCGCCGGGGCCATCGCCTGCAGGTCTTCGGCGGAGACCTCCGGACGCCCGTGCAGCGCCGCCCGGGCCTTGGCCGCCAGGATCAGCGACTGGCCGCCGCGCGGACCCACGCCCCACAACGCCCATTTCCGCACGAAGTCCGGCGCCTCGACGTCCTCCTTCCGCGTCGCGCGGACCAGCGACATCGTGTAGTCCACCAGCGTGTCGCTGATCGGCACGCGCCGCACCAGCGATTGCAGTTCCAGCACTTCGTCGCCGCTGAGAACCTGCTCCGGCTCATCCGGGGCCGCGCCGGTCGTCATCTTGTAAATCAGCCGCTCCTCCTCCCGCGTCGGGTAGCTGACCAGGATCTTCATGAGGAACCGGTCAAGCTGCGCTTCGGGGAGCGGATAGGTCCCTTCCTGCTCGATCGGGTTCTGCGTCGCCAGGACGAAGAACGGTTTGGGCAGCGGGTAATGCCGCCCGCCGGTCGAGATGTTCCGCTCCTGCATGCCCTGCAGCAGCGCAGCCTGCGTCTTCGGCGGGGTTCGGTTGATTTCGTCCGCCAGCAGGATGTTCGTGAAGATCGGGCCCTTCACGAACTTGAACTCGCGGTGACCGGACTGGCGGTCCTCGAAGATCACGTCCGTGCCAGTGATGTCCGCCGGCATCAGGTCGGGCGTGAATTGAATCCGGCCGAAGTCCAGCGTCAGGCTGCGGGCCAGCGTCTGCACCAGCAGCGTCTTCGCCAGGCCCGGCACGCCCTCCAGAATGCAGTGTCCGCCGGCGAGGATGCTGACCAGCAGCTGCTCCACGACCTCGTCCTGCCCGACGACCACGCGCGAGACCTGCTCGCGAAGCTTCTTCTGGGCGGCGGCCAGCTTCTCCAGCGCCGCCAGGTCGGGCGCCGCGGTCGTTGTCTCACTCACGTCACAGTCTCCCGGGTCATGCCGGCCGGCGGCGCAGGCGCCGCCAGCGCTCAGCGCTGGTAAATGGGCAGAAACTTGTAAGGCAGTTGCAACAGGATGCAGGCCAGGCTGGTGCCGAAGATCTCGCCGACGCCGTCTCCCTGCCAGCTCCCCTCCTTGGACTGCTGCCGGATCAGGTTGTCCCGGGCCGGCGGGAAGTAGGCGTCCCAGTATTCGTCCCCCGCCTGGTAGAACGCCTGCGACGCGTACAGATGCAGATAGAAATAGTGTCCGCTGCGGAACTCATTCTGCGTCAGCTTGAACTGGCCGTGCACGTACTTCAGCGAGCTGTCCGCCAGCGGGGAATCGTACTCTCCCGCCGAATACAGGCAGCAGATCGCCGCCGCCGTGATCGGCAGCCGGGTGTCGGACCCGGAGTGATAGGCGTAGCGGATGCCTCCTTCCGGCGTGCGGCACATCTCAAGATAGCGGATCGCCGCCTCGATCGTCCCCTTGGGAACCGTGAAGCCGGCGTTGTGCGCCGCCCGCAGACCCTGCATTTGCGTGACCGTCACGCTCCCCTCGTCGCCGGAACCCGGCGTGTACGTCCAGCCTCCCAGGGGGCTCTGCGCCGAGGCCGTCAACTGCAGCGCGTTCTTGATGACGCCGCCGATCTTCTCGCGCTGACGCGGATCGTGTTCCATGCCATGCACGCAGGCCAGGAACATCAGCGAGAAGCCGTGCCCGTACATGGGCATGCCGTTCTCGCCATTGGCGGCGATCAACCCGCTCCGCGCATCCTGCTGGTTCGCCAGGAAGGCCGCGCATTTGCGGACCTGATCGGCGTATGGCCCGCGGCTGGGGGTGTTGCCGTTGGCGAGAAACGCCATGCCGGCCAGCGCGGTCATCGTGCAGGGGTATTCCCCGCCTCCCCGCGACGACTGGAAGCTGCCGTCCGGATCCTGTTTGCTGGCCAGAAAGTCCAGCCCCTTCTTCACTGAGACGATCGTCTCCGGCGTGATGTGCTTCGGCCGCAGCTCCTCGGCCGCCCGCGCGGGACGCGGCCCGGCGCCAAAGGGCCACAGCCCGGCCAGCGCGACGGCCGCCGCGCACGCCGACACGGCGCCCGCCTGCTTCCGGGACGACCGAACGTTCCCTGCGATTCGCGTGTTCATGGCAGCCCCCCTTCTTCCGACCGGATCACTCGATCGCGAACTCGACCTGCAGCACCACGCTGACCGTGATCTGCTCCAGCTTGCCGGTCGAATAGGCGTCGGGTTCGCTCGCCGACTGCGCGCCGTAGTAATACATGACGTTCATCTGCGTCTGATTCTGCTGAGTTCCCTCCCGGACCGACGTCACGCGGCCCAGCGTCACGCCGGACAGCTTCGCCAGCCGTTCGGCCTGCGTCCGAGCGTCTTTGATCGCCCCCTCATACGCCTGCTGCCGCAGCTCGGAAATGTCCGACATCCGGAACGTCGCCAGGGAACTCGCCTGTCCCTGCCGCGGGTTGTAGACGTAGGGGTTGTATTCCACCTGCGGGCCGATCGCGACGCCCGCGTCTTTCCCCGCGTCAACGATCCGCACCAGCGTCTCCAGCAGTTCCTCGGTCGTCAGTTTGTCGACCCCCTCGATGCGGATCTTCAGCGGCTCGGAGACCTGCAGCCGGTTATTCCCCGTGCCGGTCGCCGGCATGCCCTGCGCCATGGCCTGCATCGCCGCGGCGGACAGCGAGGAGTTGATCGCGACGCCGCCTCCTTCGATCGACAGGTTCTCGATCTTCAGATTCTCGACGGCGTCGACGGCTCGCTGACGGTTGTCGCGGTATTTGGTGATCGCGTCGCTGGCCAGCTCCGCTTCGCCCGTCACCGTCCCGGACAGCTCGACGACATTCGGTTTCGATTTCGCCTCGCCGCGGCCCGCCACGAGGATGCCGCGGGAGGGCGCGAAATCCTGCGCCCTGAGCGCGGCGGCCCCCATAGACAGCAGCAGGGCCGCCAGGCAGGCGGAATGGAACGTCTGGCTTCGCGTCATCAATTGCTCCCGATTCTCAATCCCGCCGGTCTCGCGGCGGCCCTCATCTGCCCCACTGCGCCGACCTACTGCGATTCCGCCGCCGACGCCCCGGACGTGTCCGCCGCCGGCGCCCCGGACGAATCCGCCGCTGACTCCCCATAGGACGTCACCGAAATCGTCGTCACCGCCACCAGCTGCCGGCCGATCATCTGCAACCGGCCCCCGCCCGACTTCAGGTCCACACCCCGGAAGATGTTCCGCGGATCGCCCGTGTTCCGGTCGAGTTCGAACAGCCCGCGGCTGGTCAGCACCAGCACCGATTCCGGACCGATGACAGCGCTCAGTCCGCCGCATTCGATCGGCAGCCGCGTGGCCCAGCGCAGCGTCCGAGTCCGGCGGTCGATCGACGACAACTCCGTATCCAGCAGATACACCGCGTCCTGATCGACTCCGACCAGCTGCGCCGCCTGCTCCGCGGGCCGCTTCCAGAGAATCGACGGACCCGCCGGATCGACCGCCACCAGTTCCCGCGACCCGGCTTCCTTCACATACAACAGGCCGTCCTGCTCCACGATCGCCGTCCGCGTGTGCAGACGCGTCACATCATCGATCATCCCGCTGTAGACGAACCGGGACGATTGTCCCGTCGCCGGACCATCGTAGGTCAACAGCCAGCGCACTTCGCGCTGGTCGAGATCAAATGCCGCCAGCGCGCCGTTCTGAGTCGCCACGAACAGCGTGCGGCCCTGGCGCAGCATCACGGGCTGCGGAACGGCTTCATACCCGCGAGGCGTCATCCGCTTCTTGGCGGTCCCCAGCGGCGCCGACCATTGTGATTTCCCGGTCTGCGGATCGAGGCTGTACAGGACGAACTGCGCCGACTCCCGCGAGTTCCCGATCGCCAGGATCCGGTCCGCTTCGATCAGCGGCTGCCCCACGAAATTGATCTGCTGCAGGTCCCCCTGGTCCAGCGTCTTCCACTTCACGTTGCCGGTCGCGGCGTCGAAGCAGAACATCCGGAACGGCTCCTGCCAGTAGTTCAGCCGCTCCAGCGGCATGTTGACCGACAGCACGATGCCGTGGCCGGCGACCAGCGAGTACCCGGCCATATCCGTCGCCGAATGCGGCAGATTGCCGATGTGGTTGTTCAACTCCGAGAACTTCTGCGATCGCCACAGGAGCTTGCCGGTTTGAAGGTCGGTCGCGAAGCACACGCCGAACCAGTTGCAATACAGGCGTTCGCCGTCGCTGGCCGTCGCCGGGACCAGCGTCTCCATGCCGTTGCGGTACCAGTAGTTGTTCCGAGTCGTGGCTTCGATCTGCTGGTAGGCTTTTGGCGAGACGAACTGCGTCCGCCAGGCGGGAGACGTCTCCGGGGGCGGCGCCTGTCGAAACGCCAGCGCAGCCCGGGATTCCTGCGTCGACCGCTGCGGGGCCTTGGCGATCGCTTCCGCCAGCGCCGCGGAGGGACTGACCTCCCGACCCGCGACCCGGATCTTCGCATTCGGAAACCGCTGGGTCAGCGTCCGCTGGACCGAAGTCGCCGTGCCGGACTGACCCAGCCGCGCCAGGGCCAGTCCCCGCTTGAACAGCAGCCGTTCCTCGGGAATGTCGCTCGCCGGATGTTTCTCAAGCACGGCCCGCCAGTACCGCTCGGCGGCCTCGGCGTCCCCGCGTTCGAGCGCCGCATCCCCCAGGAAGTCCGCCGCGTTGTCGCCCACGGACGTCAGAAACCATTGTTGAAAGATCCGTTCGGCCGCCGCGATCTGCTCGGACGGGGCGCCCTTGCCGGCCGCGACCGGCTCCCACGCCTGCCGCGCCGCCGCGTCATAGAACACGCGAAACGCCTCTCGGCCATCCGCGGGAAGCTCCGCGATCGACTCCCAGATGCGGAGCTGCGCCGGCACGATCAGCCCGTCCTTCCGGGCCAGCATGCCCGTGCGTTTTTCGGGCGGGATCTCGCTCAGCGTCGAGAAGGCCTTCTCCCAGGCCTTGCGTTCGACGTGCCGTTGGAAATCGCCAAACGTCGTCTGCAGCGATTCATCGGTCGGGACCGTGAAGCCCTGCTGGGCGGCGGGGTCCTGCTCCGACGAGTCGCCCGCTGGGGTATCCAGGATCATGATCTGCGCGGCCGCGGGGGACGTCAGCGCGACCACGCCGCACAGGACGATCGCCGCTCTCAGCCAGCGTCGAGCCGCCAGGCGCGCCCCCGCACGGCGAGTGTCTCCGGTTTGAAAAACCAGGCGGTCTTGCATGTCTGCGGAAATCAGGGGGACCATTTTCGTTCAGCCACACGCGGGCAGACATTCAGTCTATAGTTTGCTGGGCGGAGTTTCCACCGGGCGACAGTCGTTCGCAGGCGACTCCTGGAACCCAACTTATCCGAGCCCGTCTGCCGCCGCGCGAGGCGCCGCGCATCCGACGCACGCCCTCCTACTCCACCACGCCCGGTTTGATCTGCGTCTTCCCCAGCAGATGAATGATGGGCACGAACGCTCCGACAGGGGCCGCCGAATTCTCCGCCAGGTCCGCGTCCGTCACCTTGATGTGGCCCACGCCGATCCCGCCCAGTCCCAGCGTCGCATCCAAGGGAACCCACGTCCCGTTGATGTACGCCTCCGTCCACATGTGCCCGCCGAACCCGCCGATCGAATCCGCATACACGAACCCGATCACCACTCGGGATGGCACGTCGCGCACCCTGAGCGCCGCCGCCAGCAACACCGCGTGCTCGGTGCAGTCCCCTGACAACTCCCGCGCCACCTCGGACGCCGTCGCCAGCGCCGTCGAAAAGTTCTTGTCCTTCACTTTGGCGTGCACGAACTTTTCCAGTTTGACCGCCAGCTTCGCCGGATCCGTCTCCGCCCCGGCGCCCTCGTTCGCCAATTCTCGAACGACCGGATCGTCCGTGTCCAAGAACCGCGACGCCGCCAGGTATTCCGGCCCCGGGGCCGGCTCCTCGCCCGCGTCGCCCGGGCGGATGGCGCGCACCGTCAGTTCCAGCGACCGATCGCCGGTCTGCGTCACCGATTGCGTCGCGCCCTCGGGCAGGATGCCCGCCGCGGGGCCGTCCGTCGTCACCACGTACACTCCCCGCTCCGCCTTGTGCACATTCGGGATCGGTCCGGTCTTGATCACCGTGTCCATCCCGATGTCCAGGTCGCCGGGCGAGATCTCCTTCAGCGCCTCCTCCTTCGTGACCGTGAACGTCGTCATGTCCATCAGGTTCGTGACGCTCTTCCGCGTTTCCCCCTTCGAGTCCACGTACGACGTCAGCACCAGCCCCGGCACCAGCGAATGCCGCGACTCGATCTTCTCCAACAGCGCCCGCGAACCGTCCAGCAGCTCCGTCTCCTCCTCGCCGCGGTGCGTCAGCGTCATCTCCGCGACTTTCGTGAACTGCGGATCGAACATCTTGAAGGTGCGGCTCTGACCGGCCTCCAACGGCTCGATCTCCAGCACCCGTTCGATCCATGCCGGCGATTTGACGGCCGCGTCCCAGGGGGCCGTCGACGTCTTTTCGATGCCCGAGTTCAGCGTCGTCAGCTGCAGTTGGCCGTCAACGATCTCGCCGCGAGATTCCGTCTTGCTGAGCGGCGGGTTGATGACCGAAAAGCGATAACTCAGCAGATTGCCGTCCGCGTCCTCCTCCGTCGTCTGCTGCACGGACATCTTCAGGCTGATCCCGAACCGGCGAATCGTCATCTGCGACAGCGTGTCGCTGACCGTCAGCGAGCGGCCCTCGCGTTCGACGTCGCGAATCTGCACGTGCGCGAATCCGACGCGCTGGCCCGAAATGTAGATCGACTGCCAGGACTCTTCTCCGCCTGCCGCGTTCTCGGCGAACGCCGGCCCTGCAGCCAGTCCAAGCGTCAACAGGCACAGCAGGCCCAATCCGAACATCGAGCTCCACACGCGCATCGCAGTCCCCTGTCGAGTGTTCCCTGACCGGGCGGGGTTCCGGGCTCCGCCGCCACAACCTGCGGCAGCGCCTCTCGCTGGTGCTGCAGCCGCCGAATCATCCTATCCGGAGACGGCGGCGGGAATCAGGGGTCCGTCAGGAATCAGGCGCGTTCCGATGTGGACAGGCCCAGCAGTTCGGGGAGGCGGGCGGCGACAAATTCTCGGATCTCGTCCCGGACTCGGCGGTAGTGCCCCAGCGCCTCGTCTTCATTTGCCGCCGTGCGGGCCAGCTTCGGCGGATCGTCGAATCCCGCATGCGTCCGCCGGGTCGGACCCAGCCACGCGGGACAATTCTCATCCGCATGCCCGCAGACCGTCACCACCAGGTCCAGCGGCACGTCCGCCAGCGCGCTGACCAGCTTGGACGTCTGCCCCGAGATATCGACGCCCGCCTCCCGCATCACGCGCACGGCGTTCGCGTTCATCCCATGCGCCTCAATGCCCGCCGAACAGGGCACGATCCGGTCCCCCCACAAATGCCGCGCCCAGCCCTCCGCCATCTGGCTGCGACACGAATTGCCGGTGCACAGGAACAACACGCTGGGCTTCATCGGTGCATCGTCCTGTTCATCGATTCGCGATCCGGGTCATGCGGGGCGCGTTCCTGGCTGTGCCGGTCCGGCCTGGGAGCGACAAGACTCAACAGCAGGCCTGGCCGCCGCAACACCCGCCCGCAGCAGGCGCGGGAGTCGCCGTGAGCGCCTCCTCGGCGCTCAGCACCGGCAACGGACCGCCCGGCTTGAGACCATGCACACGGACGCTGGCCGCGTAGGCGTTGACGTCCAGCCCGCTGAGGACGTTCGCAAGTCCATCGTGAACGGGCGACGAATCGCCCGCGGGCTCTGCCCCCGACGTCGAGCACGCGCCCGACGAGCAGCAGACCGTCGCGCCAGCCTGCGCGTACGCGTTGAGGTCCGATCCCGTGTCCTGCACGACGACCGATTGAAAACCCGCATCCCGCAGCAGCCGTTCGTATTCCTCGATCCGCATTGCGCCGGCGATGCAGCCCACGTACGCCTGGACATCCTCCGCGACGTCCTTGGGCAGCGGCTTGCGGAGCGCGATGTCGCTGATCGCCAGTCGTCCGCCGGGCTTGAGGACGCGCAGAATCTCCCGGAACGCGGCCGGCTTATCGGGAACGAGATTGATCACGCAGTTGCTGATGACGCAGTCGACCAAGTCGTCCGCGAGCGGCAGCTGATCGATTCGCGCCTGGTGGAACTCGACATTCTCCGCGCCAACCTGCGCCGCGCCCGCCCGGGCCCTGTCGAGCATGTCAGGCGTCATGTCAATTCCAATGGCGCGGCCCCGGGGACCGACACTCCGCGCCGCCAACAGCACATCCAGGCCACCGCCGCATCCGAGGTCGACGACGACCTCCCCCTCGCGGAGTCCGGCCAGCGCCACGGGATTGCCGCAGGACAGCCCCATGTTGGCTTCCGCCGGCTGCGTGGCCAGTTCCTCGGCGGTGTAACCGAACGCCTGCGCGACGGCGCGAATGGCGGCGGAGTCGTTGGACAACTGGCTGCGGGCGACGGCGCCATACTGATTCTGGACGGCGGTCAGGATCGGATCGTCTCGCATGTCATGTCTCCGTGGTTGGCGAGGTCGGGAAACTGGAATCGGGCCGCTGACGGTCACAGGCCGTCGATGAGGCCTTTGAGTTCGTTCAGTCCGGCCGGGTGGATGCAGTAACAGACTTTCGGCCCGTCGACTTCGCCCTGGATCAGGCCAGCGTTCTTGAGAATCTTCAGGTGTTGGGAGACGGTGGACTGGGCGAGCGGCAGTTCGTGGACGATTTCGCCGCAGATGCAGGATTGGCGGCGGATCAGCAGCTTGAGGATCCGGACGCGAGCGGGATGCGCGAGCGCCCAGGCCAGTCCGGCGAGCCGCTCGGCGGCGGGGTCGGCTGGCAGCGCGACCGGGGCTGTGTCACAGCAATCGGCGGAAGGGTTGCAATCAGCCATCGCTGCGTCCCCAAAATCGTAAATCGACGATGAACGATACTCGGCGGCGATGCTGGCGTCAACTCGTGGCTCAGCACCGACCCGCCCCTCGCGGACGCGGGGCGAACGGGCGATTGGAAGGGTTGCAACCGCGGGGCTGCGGGCGGACAACATGCCTTTCCGGACGGGGCTGGTTCCCCGTCCCGAACGCCCACCCTCCGTCGCCTCACTCCACACTCCCATGCCGAACGTCAAGTCGCTCGCGTCCGCCGCGCTGTCCGAAACCAATGGAATCTTCCGGCTGGCGCCGACCTGGGTGCCGCGCTCGTTTCTGCAGCCGGGCCGACGGCTGAAGCTGCATCCGGACGACTATTACGCACTGGGGACGCACCGCGGGGGCATCGACGAGCGCTGGTTCGCCTCGACGACGCCGGCCGCGAATGAGAACCGCGCCCCTGACGAAGGGCTGAGCTACGTCGTCGCCGGCAAGGAACGATTCACGCTGGCGGACGCCGTCGCGGAGCTGGGCGCCGAAACGATCGGCGAGCACATCTGGTCGAAGTACAAGAAGTGGCCGGTGTACTCGAAGTTCTTCGACAACATGGGACCCATCCCGCACCACATGCACCAGAACGCCGAACAGGCGAAGCTGGTCGGGCAGGAAGGCAAGCCGGAATCGTACTACTTCCCGCCGCAGCTCAATCCCACAGGGAACAACTTCCCGTACACCTTCATGGGCCTGGAGCCGGGCACCACCAAGCAGCAGGTCGTGGACTGCCTCGACCGGTGGAACCAGGGGGACAACGGCATTCTGGACCTGTCGAAGGCCTATCGCCTGAAGCCCGGAACGGGCTGGCTGATTCCGCCGTGCGTGCTGCACGCCCCGGGATCGCTGCTGACGTACGAGCCGCAGTGGGGCAGCGACGTGTTCGGCATGTACCAGTCGATGGTGGAGGGGCGGGCCGTGCCGCGGTCTCTGTTGACGAAGGACTTCCCGAAGGACAAGCACGACGACAACACGTACCTGGTCGACGCGCTGGACTGGGATGGCAACGTGAATCCGAACTTCAAGGATTCGCACTACCTCGAGCCGGTCGTCGCCTCGGGCTCGCAGAAGGAGGGCTGGGTCGATCGCTGGATCGTCTATGGCCGGATCAAGGGGGAGCAGCTGTTCACGGCGAAGGAGCTGACGATCAACCCCGGCGTGAAGTGCACGATTCAGGACGGCGGCGCGTACGGCTGGATCACCGTCCAGGGAGAGGGCCGGGTGGGCAAGCTGAAGCTGCAGACGCCGGCGATGATCCGCTTCGGCCAGATGACCGAGGACGAGGTGTTCGTGACGGCGAAGGCCGCCGCGGAGGGGGTGACGTTCGAAAACACCGGGTCCGAGCCGCTGGTCGGCCTGCGGTATTTCGGTCCGGACGCGCAGCCGAACGCCCCGGAGGTCGGCGCGCACCGGCGCCGGTGATGTGACGCGCCGATGGAGCGCGAGCCGCCGGCGGAACAGGTTCGGCCGGCGCCCAGTTCGCCGGCTGCGCTTGACGCATGCCGTGCAGTTGCGTCGTAATGAATTGGGGCCGTTTCGCCTTCGGGGATGTGCAGATGTCACAGAACGCCAACGACGTGCTGACGGATGCGTTGACGCTTTCGCCCGCGGACCGCAGCAAGCTGGCTGCTTCGCTGATCGAAAGCCTCGATGAGTTCCCGGACGACGAAGTCGTGGGGGCTTGGGAACAGGAAATCCAGGGAAGGCTGCAGGATATCGATTCCGGTTCCGCGACCCTGATCAGCTGGGCCGAGGCCCGGCGTTTGATTCGCGGAGACGCTGGTGACGTCTCCCAACGTTGAGATCCACCCGGCCGCCGTCCATGAAGCTACTCAGGCCCGGGAATGGTACAGCGACAAGGACAACTCGCTGGGGGTCGCGTTCGCTGACGAACTCGATCGAGCAGTGGATCGCATCGCTAATGCGCCCGAGCGCTGGCCGCTGTACCTGCAGAACACTCGATGTTTCGTCCTGCAGCGATTTCCCTATCTCGTCGTGTATCGCGAGTCCGCAACGGGCGTGCAGATTCTGGCCGTGGCACATGTCCGCCGTCGGCCCGGTTATTGGAAAAGTCGAACCTGACGGCCCCGCCGTCGGCGCATCGCCCCTCCGTCAGTACACCCAGATCGCGGATCCGTCCGGCCAGCGCCATCCCGGCTGCGCCGCCGCGCGGACGCGTCCGAAGACGCTCCGTTCCGCGGGCCGCAATCGCCAGTACCGCCAGCTCGCCGCCAGTCCCGGGGCCGCGGCGTCCGATTCCCCCGCCAGTCCCCACGGCTGAAGCATGTCGCGCCACGCGGCGCTGCGCAGCTTGCGACGAATGTGAATCGGGTCGATGCCGTACCATTCCGGCCGCGGCACGATGCTGCCGATCTGATGTCGCGTCGCCAGTTCGCTGACAAGCTCATCAAGGCGGACCGCATCCGCCCGCATCCCGTCCCACGTCAGCCGTGAGTTCGGAAAGATCGCCGTCCGCATCAATTGAAACCGTACTCGGCCGACGCGCTGCAGCGACGCCAGGGGCATGCGGCCGATCGTGATCCGCGCGCCCCGCGCCCGCAGCCGCGACAGGCATTCCTCGATCCAGCCGCCGATCCGTTCGGGGGAGTTGCCGTAAACCAGGTCGTTGCCGATATCCGTGACGAGGGCGAACAGCGGCGCCGGGGAGGCGTCCTCCGCAGCCAGGCGGTCCAGCGCGTCCCACAGCCCGCTGTCCAGGATGCCCGGCAGGGTGCGGAAGGGGATCGAGCTGGGCTGGCCATAAGACCGGCCGTGTCCGTGCGCCGCGAAGAGCTGGACCGGTCCGGGAACGAGGCCGCGGACGCTGGCGACGATCCTGGGGAAGCCGAGGGTGACGTTGCTGGCACCGAGGACGACGACCCGGGCCGCGGGGAGCGGGTTCGAGGTCGACAGTCCGGGCGGTTGTCCGTTAGACATGGTGGCGATGACTATGCGCATCGAGGCGGCCGCCTCGGAATTCCGCCGCGAGATGCGCCAGCCAGCAGGTCGACCGCATCGCTCGGCGTCCCCGACCGGATGACACACCGCCAGGACACTCCGGCCCGCCCGGACATTGGACCGACTCCATGACGCCGAAAGAAGTGTTGGCGCTTTGCCGCCGCGAGGAAATCCGTGCCGTCGATCTGCGGTTCATGGACTTCCCCGGCACGCAGAAGCATTTCACGATCCCCGTCAAGGCGCTCACGGAACGCAGCTTCGACGAAGGCTTCTCGATCGACGGCTCCTCGCTCCGCGGCTGGCAGGCGATCAACGAGAGCGACATGCTCGTCGTGCCGCAGCCGGAGACGGCATTTGTCGATCCGTTCATGCAGGGCACGCTGGCCATGACCTGCAACATTCAGGATCCGATCACCCGGGAGTCCTACGCCAAGGATCCGCGGAACGTGGCCCGCAAGGCGGAAGTGTATATGCGGTCGACGGGCTTCGGCGACACGGCCCAGTTCGGAGTCGAGGCGGAGTTCTTCGTCTTCGATCATGCCCGGTTCGACCAGAACGAGCATGAAGGCTACTACCACCTGGACAGCATCGAAGGGGAGTGGAACCGGGGCAGTTCGGCGGCTGCGGAGAATGCGGGCTATCGCGTCCGCCGCCGCGAGGGCTATTTCCCGATGCCCCCCGCCGACACCCTGCAGGATCTCCGCACCGAGGTCATGCTGCGGCTCCAGGACTGCGGCGTCGAGGTCGAGGCCCAGCACCATGAGGTCGCCACGGGCGGGCAGTGCGAAATCGACATGCGCTACGGCCCCCTGCTGCAGACCGCCGATCACCTTTTGCGCTACAAGTACATCGTCAAGAACGTGGCCGCCCGCCGGGGGAAGACGGCGACCTTCATGCCCAAGCCGATCTGGAACGACAACGGCTCGGGGATGCACATGCACTTTTCGCTGTGGAAGAACGGCGAGAACCTGTTCGCCGGCAACGGCTACGGCGGGCTGACCGACATGGCGATGCACGCCATCGGCGGCATCCTGCGGCACGCTCCCGCGCTGTTCGCGTTCTGCTGCCCGACGACCAACAGCTACAAGCGGCTGATCCCCGGGTACGAGGCGCCGGTCAATCTGACGTACAGCTTCCGGAACCGCTCGGCGGCGATCCGCATTCCGGTGAACACGTCCAGCCCGTCGACCCGGCGGTTCGAGTTCCGCTGCCCGGACTCCGCCTGCAATCCGTACCTGGCGATGGCGGCCGTGCTGATGGCGGCGCTGGACGGCATCCAGCATCGCAGCGACCCGGGGCCTCCGTTGGACAAGGACATTTACGATCTCGCGGCCGACGAGCTGGAAGCCTTTCAGCAGGTTCCGACGTCCCTCGAGGAATCGCTGCAGGCCCTGCGGAACGATCATGCGTTCCTGCTGCGGGGGGACGTGTTCACCGAGGACGTCATCGACACGTGGATCTGGTACAAGCGGACGCACGAGGCGCAGGCGATCCGGGAGCGGCCGCATCCCTGGGAATTCGCGCTGTACTACGACGTTTGAGGGACGCCGGAATTCGCGTGAACCAGCGTCGGGTCGCTTGCGTTGTCGGGCGCGGGCGCAAGATAACTTCCCCGCCCCGGGGCGTCCGGCCGGAGTCCGGCTGCGAAGCGCCCGGGCGCCTTCGACCTCCAGGATGCCGCAGCGATGTCCAATGGCTCACTGACCCCGCCCGCTTCCGGCGACAAGACCGACGAGCGGGTGATCCTGATCTCGCTTCCCAAGATCGTGTTCCTGTGGCCCACCGTCCTGTGGGCCACGGTCTGCGGCGTGTACATGAGCATGGACCACGGCGCCGCGGCCAGCGGGCCGCACGTCGTGTGCAACATCTTTCTGATTGTGCTGGGCCTGAATCTGGTTGTGCTGTCGTTCGATTTTCCCCGCACGACGTCGCTGACCGTGTTCGCCATCATCGTCGCGCTCGTCCTGGGGGGCGCGCTGCTGGTCGTGTACTTCCCGACCGCGCTGCCCTGGGTGAACGCGCAGCTCTCCAAGATCCGGCCTGTGGCCAACGCGACGTTCTACTTCGTGTTCGTGACCTTCATGCTGATCATCTTCCTGGGCGTGCTGATCAACGTCCGATTCGACTACTGGGAAGTCCGCGGCAATGAACTCCTGCATCACCACGGATTCCTCAGCGACATGAAGCGCTACTCGGCGCCGCAGCTGAAAATCGACAAAGAGATCAAGGACGTCTTCGAATACCTGCTGCTCGGCGCCGGCCGGCTGATTCTGCACCCCAGCAACGAGCCCCGCGCGATCGTGCTGGAAAACGTCGCCTGGATCAGCCGCAAGGAGAAGGCCATCACCCGGCTGCTGGGTTCGCTGCAGGTGCGCGTCCGGCAGGAGCCGGAGATGTAGACAGCGGCCATTCGACCGGACGGCGCACGAGCGCACGCAGGCCGACCAATGACAACGGACGGCCGACTCGGGACAATGCCCGGTCGGCCTCCCGACCGCGTTCCGGGATGCGCTCCCTGCGGCCCTCCTGACGACGTGATGCATGCCCCCGTCCGAACCCGTTGAACTTCGCAGCGACACGTTCACTCGCCCGACGCCCGGGATGCGCGCTGCGATCGCCGCCGCGGACGTCGGGGACGACATGGTCGGCGAAGATCCGACGGTCAACGCCCTGGAAGCGCGGATGGCCGCGTTGCTCGGGAAGGACGCGGCCGTCTTCGCCTGCTCGGGAACGCAGTCGAATCAGATGGCCGTGTGGGCGCAGTGCTCGTCCGGCGACGAGCTGCTGATCGAAGCGACGGGGCACATCGCGAACTACGAGGCGGGGGGGCCGGCCGCGCTGTCGGGCGTGAGCGTCCGGCGCATCCCCGGCGATCGGGGACGCCTCGACGTCCCGCAGGCGGACGGACACATCCGCGGGGGCAATGTCCACTTCGCGCCGACGCGATTGCTGTGCGTCGAGAACTCGACCAACCTCGGCGGCGGGGCGACCTATCCGCTCGCCCAGCTCGAGCGGCTTTCCGCCTGGGCCCGCTCAGCCGGACTGCGGGTCCACATGGACGGAGCGCGGCTGTTCAACGCCTGCATCGCCCGCGGGTACGCGGCGTCCGAAGTCGTCCGCCCGGTCGATACCGTGTCGATCTGCTTCTCGAAGGGGCTGGGCTGCCCGATGGGGTCGATCCTCGCGGGGGATGCGGCGACGATCGACCGGGCGCGGCGGGCCCGCAAGCTGTTTGGCGGCGCGCTGCGTCAGGCGGGCATCGTGGCCGCGGCCTGCCTGTACGCGCTCGATCACCATGTCGAACGGCTCGCCGACGATCATGCTCACGCGCGGTTGTTCGCCGAGGGAATCGCCGGGCTGCCCGGCGTCGCCATTCGTCCCGACGACGTGGAGACGAACCTCGTGTTCTTTGAGATCGCTCCGGAGTTCGGGACGGCCGCCGACCTGTCCGCCGCGCTGCTGGAACGCGGGGTGAAGCTGAATCCCGCGGGCGGCCCGCAGCGGCTCCGCGCCTGCACGCATCTCGACGTCGGCCGCGAGGGCGTCCTGCGGGCGGTCGAGGCGATCCGGGACTGTCTGGCCCGTCCGGACGCGTCCCGTCCTTCCCGCTCCCCCGCGGGAACTTACAGTCATTGATCCCCGGAGGTTCTCAGCCTCCGGTTCGACCCGCTTCTCCTCACACACCTCGTCCGCATTCGCCGTACATGGACAGTTCCGCCTGCATCGACGCTCTTCGCCAGCACGCGCCTCCGCTGCTGCGCTGGGGCGGCGCCGTCGCCCGCAAACTGCGTCAGTTCAACATCGCCCTCACCGGCAAGCAGTCGGGCAATGCCAATACGGACGCGCTGACCCTCGCGGACTTGTCCGTTCAGGAACTCGTCGTCGCCGGTCTGCGCGACGCCGACCTCGTGCTGCGGGAGTGCCGCATCGAGGCCGAGGAATCGAACGGCGACCTCGCGGCCTTCCGGGAGGATGGTCCGCTGGTGATCGCGCTGGACCCCATCGACGGCACGAAGCAGTTCCGGGACCGCACCGGCGACGGCTACGCTGTGATGCTGCATCTCCGAAATCGCGAGACCGTCCTGTACTCGCTCGTTTACGCGCCCGAGATGGGACCGCACGGCACGTGGACCGAGGCCGTGGGCGACGAGGTCCGCTGCGGCGCGGACGACTGGTCCCGCCCTGCCGCCGCGCAGGTCGCATCGCTGACGCCCCTGCGAACCGGCGACCGAAAGCCGACGACGAACATCTACCTCATCGGCTTCCAGCAGCGGGACGTCGCCTGCGCCCAGGCCGTCACTCGTGCCGGCCTGCAGGGCTTCCCCCCCGATGCGATGCCGGGCAGCATCTATCCGCTGATGGCGACGGGGGAGTTCGGCGGCTCCTTGATCCACAGCCCGAACATCTACGACTTTCCCGTCGCGCTGCATCTGGCGCGGGTGCTGGGGGGCGACGCGGTGTGGGTTCACGATCGGCGGCCGGTGCACTTCGGCGAGACGTGGCTGGACGACCGGGCCGACATGCTGCGGCTGCCGGGCATTGTGGCGTGCGCGATCGACCCGGCAGTGCTGAACATTCTCTGCGACGTGGCGAAGGACTGGAATCCGGTGCGGTATGCCGAGTGATCGATCGGGAGGACATCGGCCGCGGCCGAAATCGGGACCGGGACGTCCGCCTGGGGGAGACCGGCCGCGCGATCGGGAGTTCCGCGACCGGGGCGAGTTCGTCCGGGCCCGCCCGGGAGGAGAACGTCCGCCGCTGGCGCCGCAGGTGCTGCGGCAACGCGCGTTGGACGTCGATCCCGTGGAGGACGCCGCGGTGGTCGTCGTGAAGGCCCCTTCGCCGCATCCCTGGGTCTATCGCAAGCGACTGGGGTCGATCGCCGCCAACGCCCGGCATGGCGATATCGTCCAGTTGCGGCTGCCGGACGAGACGTGCTTCGGCTATGGGCTGTTCAACCCCCGCGCGGAGATCTCGGCGCGCGTGCTGACGCGCGGCGAGGAATACCCGACGGAGGCCTGGTTCGCCGAGCGGGTGCGGTCCGCGGTCGCGCTCCGCCGGGATTGGCTGGGTCTGGAGGCGGACACCAATGCGTTCCGGCTCGTCCATGCGGAATCGGACGGGCTGCCCGGCGTGGTCATCGATCGGCTGGGGCCGGTGATCAGCGTCGAAGCCTTCAGTCTGGGGATGTATCAGCGGGCGGAGGCGCTGGCGCAACTGGCCTGCCGGACGATCGGCGTGACGCATTGGGTCGTGCGTCCGGGATCGGCGACGCTCGACCAGGAGGGCTTCTCCGGGGACGTGTTCTCCTCCGCGGACTGCCCGACGAAAACGTCCATCCTGGAGCACGGGACGCGGTTTGAAATCGACTTCGCCAGCGGCCACAAGACGGGCTTCTTCTGCGATCAGCGGGAGAATCGGCGGCAGCTCGCCGAGTACGCGCGGGGCCGCAGCCTGCTTGACGTCTGCTGCTACACGGGGGGGTTCGCGGTCCAGGCGAAGCGGCTCGGCGAAGCGACGGAGGTGACGGGAGTCGACCTTGATGAAACGGCCGTGCGGCAGGCCAGGCGAAACGCGAACATCAATCAGCTCGACATCCGCTGGGTGCAGGCGGATGCGTTTCACTACCTGCGCGACATGGCGGCGGCCGGGCGGCAGTTCGACGTCGTCGTGCTGGACCCGCCAAAGTTCATACGGTCGCGGGAAGAGCGCGACGCGGGACGGCGGAAGTACTACGACCTGAACCGTCTGGCGTCGGCCGTGGTGTCGCCGGGCGGCCTGTTGCTGACGTGCAGCTGTTCCGGTCTGATGACGAGCGAGGAGTTCGTGCGGACGGTGGCGTCGGCGGTTCCGGCGGATCGACGGGCGTCGCTGCTGGCGAGAACGGGGGCCGCGTCCGATCATCCGGTCGGCCTGGGCTGCCTGGAGACGGAATACCTGCATGCCGCGTGGGTGCGGATGGGCGATGCGGCGGAATAGGAAGTTTCGCGAGGGACGGCGAACCCAGGTGTCCGAGTCGGATCGGCCGCCCGGTCCCCGGAGCGTCGTGGCGGATGCGCCGCGCCCGCGAGGCGCGCATTCTCCGAAACCGGCCCAGCCCCTATGATGGCAGCGGAACTTCGCCATGGCGGCGGTGTTCGAAAACAGGGCGGCCGTCCGGAATCCGCGATTCTGGTGCGCCGCTGACACCCGCAGAACGGCAGAGCCAGCGTGCCGAGCAGCACGGCGGTCCCGACGGTTTCCCCGTATCTCCGCGACCCGGATGTGCAGCTGATGCTGCGCGCCCGGGACGGAGACGATGCGGCGTTTTCGGAACTCGTGGTGAAGTATCAGGATCGGCTGGTGGGTCTGCTCGGGAACATGATTGGCAGCCATGAGCACGCCGAGGATCTGGCGCAGGACGTGTTCCTGCGGATCTTCCGGGCCCGGCATGGCTACGAGCCGAACGCCAAGTTCTCGACCTGGCTGTTCGCCGTCGCGCACAACGTGGCCTGCAACTCGAAACGGTCCAAGGTGCGGCGCAAGGAAGTCCAGTTGCAGCCCGCGGAATCGGGCGCGATGTCGGTCAACCCCCAGGAGCAACTGGTCCCGGACAAGTCGGGCCTCATGCCGACCCGTCTGTTTCAGAAGAAGGAACTGCAGGAACGCGTGCAGCAGGCCATGCTGGGCCTCAACGAGCGGCAGCGAATGGCCGTCCTGCTGCACAAGTTTGAAGGCATGAGTTACGCAGACATCGGCGCGGCGCTGGACATGACCCCCCAGGCCGTGAAATCCCTCCTGTCCCGGGCGCGCGACAACTTGCGGTCGCAGCTCGAGGGATTCGTGAAGTGAGCCATGGAAAAACTGACTCGCCTGACGACCGAACAGCGTGAGAACCTCGCCGCGTATCTCGACGGCGAGCTCGACGACGATGCGACCCGGCAGATTGAAACGGCGCTGGCCCAAAGCACCGTGGCCCGCAACGACGTCGAGATGCTGGCGCGGACCTACGAACTCCTCGAGATGCTGCCCCGGCCCCGGGCGTCGCAGGAGTTCAGCGAGAAGACGCTGGCGGTCGCCAAGCTGACCGACGTCAGGGCGGACTTCCGTCGCTCGCGCTGGTATCGCGCGACGCAACGGGGATTGCGCTGGACGGGCTGGGCGGCGATTCTGGTCGCGGCGGCGTGCGCCAGCTACGGCGTGGCGCGATATCGGCTGCCGCGCCATGAGAACCTGCTGCTCGACGATCTGGATGTGATCCAGAAGTTCGATCGATACGAGGAGGCGGGCGAGGTGTTCTTTCTCGAACGTCTGGGGCGGGATGCCGCGCTGCTCGAGAAAATGACGGAGGAGTCCGGCCGTGCGATTCAGTAGCGACGCGTGGTGGCTGATCGGTTCGGCGGCGGCCGCGATCGCCATCGCCCCGCTGCTCGTCCGCGGCGACTCCCAGGCCACCGCCCGCCGCGAACAGTCCCGCCAGCGCATCGAGGCGATGTCCCCCGCCGAACGCCAGCGGCTGGAGGATAACTACGAGCGCTATCGGCAGCTCTCCGAAGCCGAACAGGCGCGCTGGCGCGCGTTCCACGAGGACCTGCGAAGATCCCCGTTGGCAATCAAGTCCCTGGACGCCTACACGCAATGGATCCAGTCGCTGTCCCCGGTCAGCCTCGACCAGCTCCGCCAGGAGCGGGATGGCGAACGTCGCGTCGCGCTGATCAAGCAGATCGAACAACAGAACGAGGATGAGATCAGCGTGTCCGGCCGCGGCCGCGGGCGGATGTGGAGCTGGAACCGCACGATGTTCGACAACGCGGCCTTCTTCCGCGCGATGCAGGTTCTGGAACGCGAAGCCTCCGGACGACTGTCGTCCGAACAACTGGAACTCGTGGGGCGGCTGCCCGCCGATTCGCCGGAACGCGCGCTCGAACTCCTGCGGCAATTTCGCGAGCGGGGCGTCACGTTCCAGCAAATCGTCAGCGACCAGACGCTGCAGGACATCATCGACCGGGCGGAACTGTCCCGGCCTCTCGAACGCGTCGAGGAACGATTCCGGGGCCGCAATGTGTCGCGCGACGACTTTCGGCGGCAGCTCGTTCGCCAGCAGTTGTCCAGCAAGCTGGTGGAACTGTTGTTCGCCCGATCAATGAGTTCGCCTCCGAGCAACGAGGACCTGACGGCGCGGCTGTCGGCGGCGGATGCAGCGTCGCAGGAGCGGTACTACGCGATGGCGGCGGATGAACTGAAGCTGACGCTCCGGTACGAGGTTTTTCGCGAGCGCGGCGATGAGATGTTCCGCATCACGAGCGAATTCTTCGAAACGCCGTTCGGCGGCCCGCGCGGCGGCGGACCGGGTTCGCCCGGCGGGGGTCGTCCCCAAGGCCAGGGCCCCGATGGGGATGAGCGCGGAGACACGCGCCGCGGCGGACCGCAGCGCCGGGGGGACGAGCGCGGAGCGCCCGACGCGGGACGCACCGACCGCCCCGGCCCGGAGGGTCGGGACCGGCGACGGGAAGGTCCCGGCGGCCCTGGCGATCCTCCCCCCGATCAGGGGCCGTAACGGGACTGTTCCCTGGTCCGTGTTCGCTCTTTCATGATGGGTCATCGCGGGTGGGCGCGGCCTTCACCACGCCCTTCCTTGCGTCGGGGCGTGTCACACGAACGTCGGCCCGATTCATGGTGGGTCATCGCGGTTCGACGGCGTCCGACGGATTCGCGGCCGTCACATCCGGCCGGCGGGACGTGTGTTGCGAACTGGCGCGTGAATGCGCGAACATCACGGACGCTGGCCAGTCACTCAACGCGGCCGCCATCGCGCGCCGGACGCCCGTTTGATGATCGAACAACTGCTCGGTTCCGTGCCCGTCGACCGGTTCCTTCGAGACCACTATCTCCGGCTGCCGTTCGCGCTGGCGGACGGCTGCCGCGGCCTGACGACGCTGGGGGACCGGACCGCGCTCGCGCGGCTGCTGGCGCAGCCGGAGGTGGACGGGATCGCGGGCCGCGGCGGACAACGCTGGGAGGCCGAGCGATCTCCGCGACCTGACGAGGTCGATGCGCTGCTGGCGGAGGGCTACACCATCGGCGTGCGGCGGGCGCACCGCAACGACCCGGCGCTCGCCGAACTGGCCGCGGCGTTCCAACAGGACTTCGCCGCGGACGTTGACGTCCATTTGTACTGCACGCCGGCGAACGCTCCGGGGTTCGGCTGGCACTACGACGCCGAAGAGGTCTTCATCCTGCAGACACAGGGCAGCAAGGAGTGGCGTCTGCGGAAGAACACGGTCAACCCGTGGCCGCTGATGGAGACGCTCCCGGCCGACATGCGTTACGAGCGGGAACTGATGCCCGTCATGACGTGCCGGCTGCAGGCGGGGGACTGGCTGTACATCCCGGCCGGCTACTGGCATTGCACGCAGGCGGGAGAGGAATCGCTGTCGTTGTCGGTCGGGCTGCGGACGGCAGTCGCTCTGGATGTCTTCGACGCGCTGCGCCGCGAGCTGCTGGAATCGATGTTGTGGCGGCAGCGGCTGCCCTGCCTGGGGGCCGCATCGCCGCTGCCGCGCGACGAACTGATCCGCGAGCTGGAGGCGCGGTTCGGGGAACTCGGTGCGGAACTGCAGGCACGGCTGACGGCGCCGGGCGCTGCGGAGCGGTTTCTGGAGGGGCGCGGGCTCGCGGATCGTTGAGCGCGGCGCGAATCGAGTCCCCATCAACGAGTTTCCAAATCCTCCTGTCGGCCCGTGCTGCATTGCGAAGCGCGACAACCAGCGCGCACACTGAGGAGCGCACCGCGGAGACGTGGCCCGACGCCGCCGGATGAGCGACCTCTGTCGGCCGGCACGGGAACATTGCTTTTGCGGCGCGCCCCTGCCCCCCAGCGCGATCGCGTCTGCCGATCGCCCCGCCCGCCTCCCTACCTTCCGGACAGGAGTCCGCCGATGCGCCTCGCATTCTCCTGCGTCGCCGGCTGCGTGCTCGTGCTCGCGTTCGCCGCCAGCGCTCAGGCCCAGCCGCTTATCCAGGTTCAGCAGAACTTTTCCAACGATCCCGGATGGGACCACTACCAGAACCGCATCCGCGGCGTGGACATGCCCCAGATCCGCCAGGATTTCGGCTGGCGCCCGACGAATCACACCGGCGCCGGCCCGGGCGAAATCA
The DNA here is from genome assembly GCA_019636235.1 of Planctomyces sp. Lineage (GTDB taxonomy): Bacteria > Planctomycetota > Planctomycetia > Planctomycetales > Planctomycetaceae > Caulifigura. The sequence continues at coordinate 104,522 of JAHBXW010000004.1, read as the reverse complement.
GCGGCCGCGTCGAGAACTCGCGCCGGCAGGCTTACTACGCCATGCCGCTGGGGCGGCCGTTCACGTTCGACGATGAACTCTCCGCCTCCGGCCGCCTCGCCCTGCACCACATCGGCCTCCGCGGCGTGGGCTATATCGGGTTCTTCAACTCGCAGCGGCACACCTGGCGCGTCTGGTCGTCGATGGCCTTCCGCATCTGGGAAGAAGACGACCTTGGCCAGGTCATGTTCGACTGGATGTCCAGCGACTGGCAGGCCCGCGGCGCGGAAACAGCCATCCTGCTGCAGCCCGACGGCGCGACGCACGCCTGGAGCTTCCGTTACGAGCCCGATGTCCGCGCCGATCCCGTCTGGCGGGATGAACTCCTGGAACGACACGTCACCTCCCGCACCGGCAACAGCGCCCCCTACGATCTGCAGGGGGAGGAACATCTCCTGGAACGCATGCGGGCCGAAGAACCCGGGCTGACGGCCGAGGCCCTGCACCGCCGACTCCTCGCCGCCCGCGATCAGGGGCTGCTGGAATACTTTCACCGCCACGATCAGCACCGCTGGTGGAAGCGACCCGATGCCGGGCAGGGGCATGGGCGAGTCACCCTGACGTTCGAGGGGCACGATCCGTACGTGTTCTGGTTCGATCAGGAGATCCGCCGCGCGCCGGCCGAGTTCGATCGCTTCGGGCTGTTCAACATCGCCCGCTTCGGCACGCGCGTCGAGTTGTCGCTCAGCGATCTGACCGTCAACGGGGAACGCATCGAACTCAACCAGGATCCCGGCTGGGAAGGACGCAACAACGCATCCAGCTACGAGGAGCCGAACTTCCATGGGGCGCACAGCTACGGGTGGTCGCAGACGAACTGGGCCGGCGAGCGTCCCGGCGAGATCGGCGGGCTGTTCTGGCGGACTGAACCGCAGGACCCCCTGTTCTCCTATTACGGCGACGACGTTGGCGAGCTGACCCTGGACGACCCGATTTCGTTCTCCGGGTCCATCTGCTTCACCGACGGCATGACCGATGCCGCGGCCTATTTCGGCTACTTCAACAGCGACAATCAGGTCGAGACGTTCGAGCGCGATCAGCCGGACGCCGGCTTCCCGATGCGGAACATGCTGGGGGTGACGCTTGCGGACAGTTCCGCCGTGGGCTACTACTTCACGCCGCTGGCGTCCGCCTCGAACCGCGAAGGGTCCGGCGCCTCCTGCGGCGTCTTCACGCCCGACCGCCGGCGGCGGCAGTTCTCGTTCGTCTACGACCCGCAGGCCGCGGACGGTCTCGGCGAAGTCACCGTGACTCTCGACGGCGTCCCGACCAGGTTCGCGCTGACGCGTCAGCAACGGGAGGCGGGGGCGGTCTTCAATCGGTTCGGACTCGCGAACGTCCGCCGCGGCGGGCACTCGGTCGAGTTCTACCTGGACGACCTGAACTACACGGCCCGACGTGACGAGTCTGCGCTGCCTTCGCGGCGGGATCAGACCACTGTTGAGGTTCCGTACCCGCACAAGTCGGCCGGACGCAGCTACTGAGCGCCGGGGCCCAAGTCGACAAGCCCCCGCGAAATGCCTCTGCCGGGGCGCGCAGCGAAAAGCCCCAGGGTCGCAACCCCGGGGCCTGATGGCGCCTGCGCGCCGGGCGTTCAGCGTCCTGGTCGCGGCGGCTGCGCCGGCATCGGCGCTACGGGCGCTAAGCCGTCAAATGAAGTCGTGAACCGGAGCTCAACGTCCCCCGCCTCATCCCAGCCCAGGCCGTCCGCGCTGCGGAGCAGCTCCGTCAGCCGGCTGTTGACGATCTCGTCCCGCGCCTCCTGTCGGCGGTTCAGCAGTTCGCGCAGCTTCTGAACTCGGGCCTCCAGGTCCGCGAGTTCCTGCTGCCGTTGCGCCTGGCGGGCATCGAACTGTTCCCGCAGCAGGGTCGTGAGTTCCTCCTTCGTCGCCGCTTTGGCCGCCTCGTCGGCGTTCTCGTCCTGGCTCTTGTACTCCCGGACAAGTTCCCCAAGGCGCTGGCTCTTTTCGTCCGCACCCCGCCCCACCAGCACATTGTGCCATTGCGGCGGTTGCCCGGGCTGCACCGCGTAAACGGTCGCGCGCTGCGGCGCCGTGAACACGTCGATATGCGGCGGGCCAGGCACGGTGGCGGGCGGGCCTGGAACCGGCTGCTGCGACTGCGCCGACGGAGTCCACAGCGCGGTTCCCACGCCGGCCAGCACCAGCACGCCGGCCATCGATTGTTTCCACATGGTCATCGGTTTCCTCATCGAAATGGCCGGATCGCGCCGGCAGGTCACATCGTCATTGCAGGGGCCAATGCCCGAGCTCTTGCTTACGGAACGGCCGGATGCAGCAAGTCCGCCTCCAATGCCTGTCCCGTTTCCAACCGCTGCAGGGCGGAGACCGCCTCCGCCCACATCGCATCCCACAAACCCGGCCCGGTCGAACGTCGCGGCTCCAGAGTCAACTCAAACGCGTTGATCCGCGCGCTCAGCGTCTGCAGTTCCTCGTCGATCCTCCGACCTTCCGGAACCAGCGAGCGAGAAGCAGCCGTCGCCGTGATCCCTTCCGTGAGTTCCGCTGTTACGACGCCGGTGGCGGAGTCGTCCGCAAGCGACGATTCGACGCCTGCCGCATCAGACTGGTTCAATCTCTCCACGCCCGGCCACAGCGCAGCGAGTGACGCCAAGCCTGCAGCCGCAGTCAGCAAGGCCGCTCCGGCCGCCGCCCGCCGAACCTTCCGCATCAACTCGCGCCGCGGAACGGCCAACCGCGCGATCTCCCCGGGCAGCGGGCATTGCGCGGGACTCTGAATGTGCGCCAGACAGGCGCTCAACAGCTCCGCGACCTCCTCCGCGTCCCCGAACCGCTCGTCGCGATCTTTCGCGAGCAGCAGGTCCACGAGTCCGCTCAGCCAGGGTGCGATCTGCAGATTGAGATCAACCAGCGGCCGATGCGGGTCGTCGCAGATGCGGCGCAACAGGCCATAAGCCGTTTCAGATCGGAACGGCGGACGACCCGACAGCAGCGTGTATAGCACGCTTCCCAGGCTGAACAGGTCCGACCGGTGATCGATCGACTCCCCCCGCGCCTGCTCCGGCGACATGTACTGCGGCGTGCCGGCAATGAAGCCGCTGTTCGTCAGCGTCGCGTCGTCGACAGCCCGCGCCAGGCCGAAGTCCGTCAGCAGCACCCGCTCCAGTCCGCTTTCCAGCAGAATGTTGCCCGGCTTGATGTCCCGATGGATCAGACCCTGAGAGTGCGCCGCGGACAGCCCTTTCGCGATCTGCAGCGCGATCCGCAAGGCGGCCGCCGGCGTCAGCAACCCCTCGTCGGCCAGCCGCTTCTCCAGCGAACCGCCGGAGACGTACTGCATCACCAGGTAGGGCGTGCCGCGGGATTCCCCGACCGCATGGATCGGCACGACATGCTCATGAACGACGGCCGCCGCGGCCTGGGCCTCCCGTTCGAACCGCACCCGCGCCGCTGCGTTCGCCGCCAGTTCCGGGGCCAGCACTTTGATCGCGACATACCGGTTCAGCGCCGGCTGCAGGGCCTTCACCACGACCCCCATCGCGCCCCGTCCGATGACCCCCGCCACCTCGTACGCGCCAATCCGACCCAGCATGCGGGGATCGTCCGTCGGCGTCAGAATGACCGACAGCGCCGCCAGCGACTGCTCGGCGAGCGCCCGCGCGTCGACCGCGTCCGGCTGCGGATGAAGCAACGTCAACCGGGCCGCCGCATCCACCGCGTCGTCCGTCAGCGAATTCATCACTTCGCTGCGCCAGGACTCCCCTCCGGCCGTATCCTCCAGCTCATCCCGGCAGCGGCCGCACGTTTCCAGATGCGCGCAGACAGCCGACTCCCGCTCCGGCGACAACGCCCCTGCCAGGTATCGCTGCAACTCTTCCGGCGAACACTTTTCCGCGGTGCGTTTCATGGCCGCTCCTCCCCGCTGGCGGTCCAGGCCGACCATGTGTGTCGCACCTGAGTCCGCAACCTCGCCAGGACGCGGCTCCGCGCGCCGTACACGGCCCCGGGCGTCATGCCGAGCGCCTCCGCCGCCGCCTGTGGACTCAGACCCTCGATCGTCGTCTTCCAGAACGCGAGCCATGTCGTTTCCTGAAACTCCGATCGCAGCGCCCGGGCTGAGGCCCGGATCATTTCCCGCCGCAGCTCGACCTCGAACGGCTCGCCGTCGTCCCGCACCGCCAGGGATTCAATCGCGTCGCCTCCCAACGGCGCTCCCAGGGCCGCCAGCCGACGCTGGCTGCGCCGCCAGCCGTCGATCAGTCGCGAGCGGGCAATCGCGAACAGCCACCGCCGAAACGGCCCGCGTCCGGGGCCGTCATACCAGTCCGGCAGCGACTGGCTGAGCCGTGCCAGAACGTCCTGCGTCAGCTCCGCTGCGTCGGCGTGCTGGAGTCCGCTGCGCCGCGCAAACCGGTATACCGCCGGCTCGTAGATCGTCGCAAACTCCTGCCAGGCCTGATGATCGGCCGCATCCGACAGGCGGACGAACAGGGAATGGCGTGTCTCGGGCAGCGTCATGGTCATGTTCGGCTCCGAGAGAGAAGACGCCCGGGTCGCCGGATTCTGACGCGCAATTCCGAACTTTGTCGACGCCCCGCCCGGGTTCCCCCGTCCCGAGAGCCGCGTTCTTGACGGTTGCAGACTGTGCGTCAGCCCACGCTCCGGCCGATTCCCGGCGTCGCACGTTCAGCGACCGTTGATCCGCGGCGCCTGACGCGGCGGCTCGCCCCGCTCCAGCGCCTGCATCAGCCCTTTGAACGCGTCGTCCAACAGCGGAATCCGCGCCTGCGTCACGGCCGTCGGCTCGGAGATGCTGCCCAGCACATGGATCCCCACCCACCGCCGTCCCAGCCGCTCGATGATCGGCCCCACGATCGGCGTCCGGTTCTGAACCATCGTGTAGAGCTGCAGGTCCAGCGTCTGCGCGGCCCCTCCGGCGAATCCCACGAACCCCTTGCCGTACAGGCTGATCGCGTTCCCGACCAGGCCGATCCGCTGGAAGTCGAACTTCCCGTCCCGCAACTCGAACTCCCCATACGCCCGGTTGAAGGCGCTGTTCTCCGGCGGCCGGAACTGGATCAATTGAAACACCTTCACGAACACCGGCAGGTCGTACAACTGGGCCTGTGTGATCTCGCCCCAGCCCGCCCCGGTGATGCGCGTCGCATCCGATCCCACGCCGCGCAACCGCACTTCCCCCGCGACATTGCCGCTCATCCGGTCCTTGGGCCAGTTGACGCGCGCCCAGTCCTCCAGCCGCGCGCCGCGGAGCTTGATCTCCGCGCCGAACACCGACGCCTCGGGATTCGCGGGAATCAGGTCCGCAGAAGCATCCAGAGCAATGTCGCCCCCGTAGATCTCGGCCGTCAGCGGCCGCCCGTCCAGAGGCGATCTCAGGTCCGCGTCATTCGATTCGATCCACACCGGCGTCCCCACGATCAGCTCGTTCCCCCGCACGCGGAACGGGCCCCGGAGATTCTTCAGCGGCAGCGAGAAGACTTCCGCCTCGTCGAATTGCGCGAACCCGGCGACATGCACGTGCCGGCCGTCGTACATGCCGTCGCTCAATTCGACGAAGCCTCGCACATTCCGCACCGGCACGCCGAGCGTCACATCGCCGCCGCCGAACGTCGCCCGCGCCTTCTGCCACCGCGCCGTCACCGGATCGTTCCGGCCGCCAAACCCCTTCAGGTCCAGAGCGAACGCCAGGTCGATGGGCTGCGTCGGCCCCAGCTCCGCCACGACCGAGCGGATCGACGTCGGCAGCGCGCCGCGCAATTCATCGTCGATCGACAACTTGCGGATCTGCACGTCGCCGAGATGCAGCCGCCACGCCGCGCCGTCCGGCCCCGGATCTTCGAAGTACGCCAGCGGCTGCGAGGACGCGTTCGAGGCGTCCACGCCGTTGATGTTCAGGTACGTGTCCCCATGCCACCCCTGGACGGTGTGCAGCACCAGCCGCCCGTCGCGCCAGCGCGCCGCGCCGTTCAGCCGCTCCCACGGAAACGGCAGCGCCGCCGGCGTGATTTTCGCGTCCCGGAACTGGATGCCCGGCAGTGCGACCTCCACCGGCGTTCCCGGCGTCCACGCCAGGCTGGCGTTGGTCAGGTCGAGCGTCCCCGTCGGCGCGAGTTCGGTCCAGGCGGTCTGCAGTTCCGGAAGCGCCGTCACCGTCGCCAGCCGCAGGTCGCCGTCGATCGGCACGCCCAGCGCCGTGATCTGCATGGACAGCCGGCCCGGCGCAGGCGTCAGCGCGAACGATCCGCTGCCGGACAGTTTGGTCTCACCGTGCTGGCCGCGCATGTCCCGGAAGTGCCAGACGTTCTCAACCGCCGGGTCGTACTCGATCATCCCCTCGACGTTGCTGATGACGTACGGAAAGCGGTCGTAGCGAACGCTGCCCTGCGTGATGCGGCCAATCACCCGCGCGAGTCGGAACTTCTCCTCCGCTCCGGCCGGCCGCTCGATGTCGATCTGCCAGTCCGCCCGGCCGCCCGGCGTCAGCGACATCAGGATCGGATGCAGCTTCCGCGCCTTGTCCAGTTGCGAGTCCGCGAACGCCTGCAGGAACGTCGCGTCCACCGGCAGGTCGTCCACGTGCAGCTTCAACCGGAGCGCCGCATCCGGGCCAAGCCCGTCCAGCGTCCCTTCCAGGATCGACTTGCGGCCGTTCGCCAGCCCCTTGAAATTCAGCTCCAGCCGCCGACCCTCCTGCCGGATCGTCCCGTGCACCGACGTCGCCTCCAGCGGGAACAGCTCGTGCCGCATCGATCCGTCCGCGACGCTGAACTCCCGCAGCTTCAGCGGCATGTCGCCCAGTGACTCGTCGTACTCGACGTTCACGCTGAACCGGCCCCGCGGGCGCAGCTCGTCGTACTTCTCGGCGAGCTTGCCGGGCAGATAGTTCCGCAGCTCTGGACCGAGGTGCACGTCCGTCGCCTGCAGCACGACCCGCCGCACGGGCGCCGCCCCCCCGCGGTCCCAACGGCCGTCCACGTGCAGTCCGCTATCGCCGTTCGACGCGGTCAAGGACTTCACGATCACCCGGTCCTGATCGACCGCCAGCTTGCCTTTCACGCCATACAGCGGCACGGGCAGCATCCGGTTGGTGAACTGGCCGTCCCGGATCTCCGCCATCACCGCGTAGCGCAGGTCGGCCTCGCGCCCCGCCTGCGACGCCGAGAAATCGACTGTCATGTCGGCCTGCACGCCCAGTTGTTCGAGGACGCCCCTGACCGCGACGTCCGCGGGAACGCCCCCGCCGTCCACGCTCGCCTGCCGCACCGGCCCCCGGCCGCCGCTGCGATTCGCGGCCGCCAGCGCTGACATCCGCTCCCGCGCCACGGGCGAAACGCCGGCCATTGTCCGCAGCACGCCTTCAAGATCGACCCGCTCGATCCGCCCCGCCACGCTCCACGTGCCGTGCGCATGGTCCGCCTGCCCCTGCAGCTCGATGCGTCCGACCTGCGCGATGTCCCCTTCCACTGCCGCGGCATAGGCCCGTCGTGAGATCGGACTCGCCTGCAGCGCCAGGCCGGTCGCCTTGAACTCCATCCGCGGCCAGTCCGACGTCTCCTCCATCCGCACCAGCACGGTCGCCCGCTCGACGACCACGTCCGGCAGCGGACTGTCCGACGTCCGCGGCTTGCTCAGCCCCTCGAAGTTCCAGCGCCGCGACTCGTCGCACCTCAACCGCAGCACCGCTTCTGGAACGACGATGCGCGTGATCAGCACTTTCTGATGCTCGAACAGCAGATCGACATCCAGGTCGATGATCACCTCCGGCAGTTCGACGAGCGCCCCTCCCGCCGCATCCCGCAGAACGACATCCTGCAAACGCACCCGCCCGCTGGTCTCCGCCCGCGCCGACGAGAAGCTCAGGTCCCAGTCCGGAACCCGCTCGGCGATCTGCCGCTCGAGTTCGCTGCGCAACAGGGAATCCGCCCGTCTCCACAGCGAATGGGCTCCGAATCCCGCAGCCGCCAGCGCCACGACCAGCAACACCAGCGCGCAGTGAAACACCGAACGGATCGTCGCCCAGGAGGTGGGCTTGCCGGGCGCGGGCTTCATGCGCTCGCTCCCCCTTCGGCGCTCCGCCCCCGCCAGCGGTCGAGGAGTGCAGCCGCGCCCGCCGCCGCCAGCGCCGCCAGCGGATACTCCGCCGGAATCCGATACCGGATGGAGCCCACGAACAGCATGTGCACCGCCGAAAAGTACGCCAGCGGCCCCACCGTCAACGCCAGCGCCGTCCAGTGCGGACGCAACCGCCAGGCGCCATACGCCGCCAGCAGCCACAGCGGCACGCTCGACGCCGCCACCGCCAGCCGCGCCCACACGCTGCCGAACTGCTCCGCATTCGGCCAGGGTCTCCAGAACCGTCCCAGCTTGATCAGCCCCAGCTCCAGCGCCCGCGGCGGCTCCGCCCGCGCGAACGCCCAGGCCCGCGCGCGATACTCTCGATCCACCTCATACTCGCTCATCCGACCGAGCAGATTCTCCCGGTCGAAGAACGTCATGTCGCTGTCCCCCGTCGCCTCCGGACTCAATCCGTCATACAGGCTCGGCCCCATCCACAACGTCGTCAGCACGAAATGCCCCGTCGCCCGCTGGTTGCGAAGACCCCAGGGGAGCAGCATCAGAAACGTCGCCAGCACCACGCCGCCCGCCGCGCCCCAGCCCTTCGCCGTTCCCCGGGCGCACAGCAGCGCCATCAGGCCGATCCCGGGCGCCGCGAGCAGCCAGCTCGGTCGCATCAGATTCGCGACGCCAATCAGCGCTCCGCACAGGACTCCGGATGCCAGCGCCCCTAACCAACTTGGCGCGGGCGACCGCAGTGTTCGGAACAGACCCGCCGCCGCCGCCAGGCTGGCCGCCAGACACGCCGCGAATGCCGTCTCCGACAGAATCAGCGGGCTGAGGCCCACAAACGTCGGCAGCACGGCCGCGATTCCACCCGCCAGCAGCCCGATCCGCGCGTCAAACAGGCTGCGGCCCAGCCAGTGCACCGCCGCGCACCCAGCGGCCCCCACGACGCACAGCAGCACCCGGGCCGCGAATCGCGAATCGCCAAACGCCGCGATCGAGGCGGCCAAAAGCCCCGGGAAGCCCGGCATTCGCAGCACGCGGCGCGGCGGCGTGTAGATGGAGTATTCGCGCCCCGCCGCCAGGTCCTCCGCCAGCTCCCAATAGCCTTCGGCATCCCCCGGAATCAGATACGTCCGGTTCAAGCGGTGATCCAGAGCCCACTGCAGGCTGATCGCGGCGCCCAGCCGCAGCCCGAATGCGACCAGCAGAATGACGCCCAGGAGCGCGAACTCTCGCCGGCGATCCATCGCGTCACCCCCCATGCGCCGTCGATCCCTGACGGCAGTCCCCCACGTCCGCGCCCCGGCCTGCGCTCGCCAGCGGCGAACGGCTCGAATGCTACGGCGACAGCGCAACTTCGGTCAAGATGACTGCTTGCGTCAGGCGAGCGGGCGGCGTGGACGGTGCAGGAAGCGTCCGGCGGCACGGCCAGGTCGTCCGGCCGGGGGAAGCATTCCCAACACCAGGCGCCCGCCGATCGGGCGTTTCTCACAAGCACCCTCTTGACGCACGATGCTTTACATGTAAACTAACCGCCGGAAACGACTGGAGCGAAACTTGGCGGCGACACTTCGCGATGAACTGAAAAAACGCGGCCCGTTCGCCTCGCTCGAGCAGGAGGCGATGCTGGCCATCATGCGGACCAGCGACCTGCTGGGAAACCGGCTGGCGCGCCTCCTGCGCGAACATGGTCTGACGCTCTCTCAGTACAACGTGCTGCGGATTCTGCGGGGCGAGGGCAAGCCGCTCCCCTGCCTGGAGGTCGCGGCGCGGATGATTCAGGTGGCTCCGGCGATCACCCGCGTCGTGGATCAACTCCTGGCGATGGACCTGATCTGCAAGACGCAGTCCAGCGAAGACCGGCGGGTGTTCACGATTGAGTTGAGGCCCGCAGCGATTCGACGGCTGGCTGAACTGGACCAACCCGTTCTGGACTTGCACTCGACGCTGGTGAACGGCGTGAAGCGGAGCGATCTCGCGTCTCTGATTCAGACCCTGGAAGCGATTCGTGCGGCCATCGGCTCGTAATTGCCTTTTGCCGTGTTGCTTTACATGTCAACCATCACCGAATGATGAGGAGCGCTGCGAATGCCTTCCCGAAGCACCCTGACCTCCGTCGGACTCCTGACGCTGAGAGTCGCCATCAGCGGCCTGATGCTTGTTCACGGACTGCAAAAGGCGACGGCATTCAGCGACCTGCAGGACAAGTTCCCCGATCCGCTCGGGATGGGGAGCCAGCTGAGCCTGATCGCCGCCATCGGCGCGGAAGTGGGATGCTCCCTCCTGCTGATCCTCGGGCTGGGAACGCGCCTGGCCGCGATTCCCTTGGCCTTGACGATGGTTGTGGCGCTGTTCGTGGTTCACGCCGAGGATCCCTGGAAGGTGAAGGAACTCGCGGCGGTTTATCTGTGCGTCTACGCGTCGCTGATCCTGACGGGAGCCGGAGAGTTCTCGTTGGACCGCTTCGTTTTCAAACGGAATTCCCCGCCAGCGAAGGAGGGCGCCCGGACCACAAGCTGAACGATTCCCGATCAGGGCCGACCTGAGACCTGAATCTGCGTTATCTCGATCCATTCGCTTCCCGGAAGCGACTCACTACAGGAGAACCGACTCATGGCGAACATTCTGGCTGACACCGATGGCGGCTTGATCACGGCCGACAACAGCGCCCTGGTGTTCATCGACCATCAGCCGCAGATGTCGTTCGGCGTCGCCAGCGGCATCGATCGTCAATTGCTGGTCAACAATGTGCTGTTGCTGGCCAAAGGTGCGAAAGAGTTCAGCGTTCCGACCATTCTGACGACGGTTGAAACGGAGTCCTTCAGCGGTCCGATGTGGCCGCAGCTTCTGGATGTCTTTCCCGAGCAGGAGCCGATCGAGCGGACCGGCATGAACTCCTGGGACACGCCCGCGTTCCGGGACGCCGTGAAGGCCACCGGCAGAAAGAACATCCTCCTGTCGGGCCTGTGGACGGAAGTCTGCATCGCCTGGCCCACGCTGAACATGCTGAGCGAAGGCTACAACATCCATGTCGTCGAAGACGCCTGCGCCGGAACATCGCCAGAAGCGCACAATGCGGCGCTTTCACGGATGGTTCAGGCCGGCGCGGTGCGGATGACGACCGTGGCCACGGTGCTCGAGTTCCAGCGCGACTGGGCGAACCGCGCCCACTACAGCGCGTTGATGGACCTGTTCCGCGAACACGGCGGCGCATACGGCGTGGGGATCGAATACGCCTATACGATGGTCCACAAGGCCCCGCCCGCGCGCAGGAACCTCAAGCCCTGATCGCGGCGTGCCGTTGTGACCGGGGCGCTCGTGATTGTGCGGGCGCCCGACGCGGGGAGGACCGCATGAATACCGTCCACGTCGCCGTCACGCGGCAGGTCAAGCCAGGCAGCGAATCGGCCTATGAGGAGGCGCTGCGGGAGTTCGCCCGGGAGTCGCTGCACTTTCCGGGGACCACCGGCGTGCACCTCATTCGGCCGGCGCCGGGGACCAATGGCCGTGAATACGGCATCCTGCGCTCCTTCGAAAGCGAGGAGGCCAGCCAGGGGTTTTACGAATCGGACCTGTTCAGGAAATGGCAGGAAAGGATTGCCGACCTGGTCGTCGGCGAACCCATCCGACGACGGCTGCACGGACTGGAGGCGTTCTTTCGCGATCCGCACAAGGCTCCGCCGCCACGCTGGAAGATGGCCATCGTCACCTGGCTGGGCGTGTTCCCCAGCGCCCTGCTCTGGTCGTCGACGCTCCCGCAGGTTCTGGCGGGAGTTCCATCGCTCGTCGTCATGGCGCTGGTCAATGCGTGCGTCGTCGTCACGCTGGCCTGGGGCGTGATGCCGTTGTTGACCAGAGCGCTCGAGGGATGGCTGCACAGATCAGCCCGGGAAGATCGGGCATCAGGTTCCTAACTGGAGTTGACCAATGGCCCCCCAGCTCATCCTCTTCAACGGCAAGATCACCACGCTTGCCGCCGACAAGCCGGAGGTCTCCGCGATCGCGGCGACGGACGGGACCGTGTCGGCGATCGGGACCGACGACGAGATTCTCGCGCTCGCCGACGGCCGGACGCGGAAGATCGACCTGAACCAGCGGCGGGTCATTCCCGGCCTCAACGATTCTCATCTGCATGTGATTCGCGCCGGGCTGTTCTACAACCTGGAACTTCGCTGGGACGGAGTCCCGAGCCTGTCTCAAGCGCTGGAGCAACTGAAACGACAAGCCGACATCACGCCGCCCCCCCAGTGGGTGCGCGTCATCGGCGGCTGGAACGAGTTCCAGTTCCAGGAAGGTCGGATGCCGACGCTGGACGAGATCAACCAGGCGGCGCCGGACACGCCCGTCTTTCTGCTGCATCTGTATGACTCGGCCCTGTTGAACCAGGCGGCGCTGCGCGTGCTTGGCTTCAATCGGGACACGCCCAATCCGCCCGGCGGATTGATCGCCCGGGACCGCAAGGGGAATCCCACCGGCCTGCTGATCGCCGAGCCGAGCGCGCTGATTCTCTACTCGACCATCGCGAACGCCCCCACGTTGTCGTTCGCGGACCAGCTCAATTCCACGCGGCACTATCTGCGCGAGTTGAACCGGTTTGGCGTGACGAGCGTTTCCGATGCCGGCGGCGGCGGACAGAACTATCCCCAAGACTATGCCGTCGCGAAGAAACTCGATGACGAGGGGCAGCTGACGGTGCGGATCGCCTACAGCCTGTTCGCCCAGAAGCCGGGACAGGAACTGGCCGACTACACCCGCTGGCTCGACATGACCAAGCCCGGCGAAGGCAGCGACCTGCTGCGGGTCAACGGCGCGGGCGAGAATCTGGTCTGGAGCGCCGCGGACTTCGAGAACTTCCTGCAGCCGCGTCCCGACCTGCGTCCCGTCATGGAACAGGAACTGGAAGCGGTCGTCCACACGCTGGCCGAGGCCCGCTGGCCGTGGCGCATTCATGCCACCTACGATGAGTCGATCGGTCGGTTCCTCGACATCTTCGAGCGCGTTCACCGCGACAACCCGATCGACAAGCTCCGCTGGTTCATCGACCATGCGGAAACTGTCTCCGAGAGGAACCTCGAACGCATCCAGGCGCTGGGCGGGGGCATCGCCACGCAGCACCGCATGGCCTATCAGGGCGAGTATTACATTCGCCGCTACGGCATCGAATCGGCCCGACGCAAGCCGCCGCTGCGGCGGATGCTCCAGATGGGACTTCCCGTGGGAGCCGGAACCGACGGCACCCGTGTCGCCAGTTACCATCCCTGGACCTGCCTGTGGTGGATGGTCACGTCGAAGACGGTCGGCGGAACGGTCCTGCATGACGAGGCCGACCGGCTGTCGCGGGAAGAGGCGTTGCGGCTTTACACCCACGGCAGCGCCTGGTTCAGCCGTGAGGACGATCGCAAGGGCACGCTGGAACCGGGACGGTTCGCCGACCTGGCCGTTCTCAGCGACGATTACTTCGCTGTCGAAGCGGATGACATCCGCGGGCTGGAAAGCGTTCTGACGGTTGTGGGAGGCCAAGTTGTGTTCGGCGCCGGCGAATTCGCACAGCTCTCTCCAGCGCTGCCCCCAGTCAGTCCCGACTGGTCTCCCGTGCGGACGGTGGGCGGCTACGACAACACGCGGCCGACGCCGCCGGTTCACGCTCACACGCCGGTCATGGCGGCGGACGGCCGTGTCTGGGAGACGGGCTGCGGCTGTGGAGTCTGACGCCGCTTGTTGACCGGCGGCCCGACGGCGGAGCCGTCGGCTAGGGGGCGTGTCGTTCCATGACAGATGACCAATCCGCGCTAACGATTGACCAGTCTCCCGCTCCCAACGGCGTTGTCGGGCTCCACGGTCGGCTTGCCCGCCCGTGTGGAAAAGCGGCTTGTCCGGCCAAGCGAAGCAGGCCCCAAGGCCGGAACTTGACCCGGCGAGCCGCCGCGGGCCAGCGTCCCAAGGCCCAATCAACGCATCCACACTCGTCGCCCCACGATCCGCGGCAGCGCCGTCATCCCTCCAGCCATCGCCAGCCCGGCGATCGCTCCGGCAATCGGCCCCGCCAGCGCTGCCGTCAGCACTCCCGCGCCGGTCCCCGCCAGAATCGCCAACCCCCAGCCCAGCCGAAGCACCAGCGCGGCCTCCACTGCCGCCAGCAACAGCAACGTCGCGAACAGCCAGTGCGAAACGTCGTCCACGATGGACGAGGGATCGATATCGGCGACGGCGGCCGGCTGCCAGGCGGCGTCGATGCGGTGCGGCGTCCGACCCAACAGACTCTGCAACTGGACCGGATCGAGACGTTCGATGCGGCTCTCCGAAGTGTCCGGGTTGACGGCGCCTCGCAGCACCCCGGGCGGGGCGGCATCGGCCGGCCGACTTCCTTCCGCGCCCGCGGCAGGCGCGGCGTCGACGCGGCGCAGTTCATAGATTCCCGCAACGGCCGTCTCGGCGATGCGAACCGGCCGGGGAGTCTCCGCGGGAGGCGCCAGCCGCGGCTGCACCGTCCCGTCCGGCAGCGACAGGTCGAATCTCCCCGGACCGGCGAAAGGAAACTCGAGCGGCTCGCCGGCCAGCACCGGCGCCGGATCGCTGGCGGCCACGAGGTGTGCGGCCAACTCCTGCACGAGCGGCAGGAAGCTCGGCCACACCGGCCAGTTCGTTCCCGCGCCATCAAAGGCCACGCCGCTGACGACGCAGCGCCCCTGACCAAACGGCTTCTCGACGAGCGCCGGATCGCCATTGGACAAGGCGATCAGCACCGGAGACTCGCCGGCGTCGATCCGCAGATGCTCCCAGACACGCGTCGTCTCCAGTCCCGCGTCAGGGTTGCCCAGAAACGGCTCGGCGATGGAGTGCGTCGAAGGCAGGAACGTCAGAGGCTCGGCCTGCGAGGGCTGTTCGATCCATTGGACCAACCGGCCGGGCAGCGGCCCCGCGCCGTCGCGAAGCAGTTCCTGGTTGAACGACTCAGCATCAATCGACCGGCTCGCGCCGACGATCAGCCCCCCGCCGCGCTCTACGAACCGCGACAGCGCCGCGGCCTCCGTCGGCGTGACTCTCGGAACGCTGCACAGCACCACAATGTCGTGCGCCGCGAGGTCGGCCTGCAACAGGGACGCGTCGGTCGTCGTGCGGAGCTCGTAGAGTCCGCCCGCGGGACCATCCGCGACGCCGGGCGGGGCCAGCGCCAGCCGCAGATAGTCCGACGGCCGCGCGGCGTCCCGCGACAGGCCAGCGGGATCGACGAGCAGCACGCGCACGCGGTCGCGAACCTGAACGACTCGGCGAATCCGGTCGTCCCGGGGCACGAGGTCTTCGGGCAGCGCCAGTTCGACGGCGATCGGCCCCGACTCATCGAATCGCACCGGCAATTCGACGAACGCCTCGCCGCCAGCATCGGATTCGAGCTGCGCCACGCCGGCGAGGACGCCGTTGACCCGGGCTTCCACGGGAATGGCGCCGGAGGCCGGATCGCCGAACCGCACAATCCGCGCTGCCAGCGTCGCCGTCTGCCCGCGGCGGACCAGCGGTTCCCGGACGTCGAGCTCCGTCAGCGCGAGATTGTCGACCTGCCGGTCGCCGAACGGCGCCAGCACCAGCCGCGACTGGCGGCCGATCGCCTGCAGCAGCTCCGCGATCCGCATTTCGGCCGCGCCGGACGGCCGCCAGTTCGATTCCTGAAAATCGCTGAGAACGATCGTCTCTGCTGGCCGCGCGGGCGCCGCCTCGTCCAGCCACGCGAGCGCCTGCTCGAGCGCCGCCTCAGGGCGGCCACGGCCATCCGTCTGCGGCAGCCGCTCGAGTTCGGCCATCACCGCGGCGGGATCGGTCGACCACAGCCGGATCACGGCCGGCGGTTCCGCGCCGGGTCCAATTCGCAGCACGCGAAAGGCGTCCCCCGGTCCGGCGGCGTCGACAATCCGCCGCGCCGCGAGCCGCGCCTGCTCGAGCGCCGATGCCCCCCGCTCCCGGGACGACATGCTCAGCGATGCGTCGACGATCAGAATCCGTTGCGTGGGGGCGGCGTTCCGGGCAACGCCCGTCGACAGCGAGCGCGTGGGCCGCGCGAAGGCCAGCACGGCCGCCGCGACCATCAGCATTCGCACCGCCAGCAGCAGCCAGGTCTCCAGCCGCAGTCGCCGCGACCGCCGTTCCAGCGCCCGCCGCAGAATGCCCATCGCGCCCCACGGCTCTTCCCGATGCGGACGACGGAACAGCCAGTGCAGCAGCAGCGGCACAGCGATCAGCAGCAACCCGGCCAGCATCTCCGGGGCTGCGAATCGGAAGGCGAGGGCTGCCGGAAATGACACGAGCGACCGGTCCGGAAGGGAGTGGCGTCGCCCGGCGAACGCATCCCCTGACCGGGCGGACGAACCCCTATTCTACAGACTCAGCAGGGGACTCGCCCGGCTGACCGGCGGCGCCCGAGTGCGGCGCGGGATTCGCCAGCCGCGCAATGACGGCCGACGCGACGATCATCGACCCCGCGGCGCACCAGTAAGGCGCGGCGATCGACACCTGCTTGAACAGCAGAATGCCCGTCGCCGGACCGACGATTCGCGCCAGCGCCGAGACGCTCTGCCCGAACCCCAGGATCTCCCCCTGCTCGCGGTCGGACGTGTTCAGCGACAGCAGCGACTGCAGCGCGGGATTCACCGCGGAAAATCCGGCCACGGCGACCCACAGCACGGCGAACAGTTCCCACAGCGGCGACAGGCCCGTCACCCCCGCCGATCCATCCCCGCCCGCCGCACGCGACGTCAGCGCGACCAGCGCGAAGCCCAGCGTCAGCAGGCCCGTCCCGGCGATTGCCATCCGCCGCTCGCGGACCACCGGCATCAGTCGACGCACCACGCCCCCCTGAAACAGCATCAGCATGAAGCCCAGGTACGCGAACACGTAGAAGTTCTGCTGCTCAGCCATCCCGAGGCGTTCCGTCAGCAGGCCCAGCGTCGTTTCGAATTGTGCGAACGCGAACGTCGCCAGGAAGATCGCCAGCACGATGCTGAGATGCACGGGGGAGCGCAGCGCGCGAGCCAGCGTCGACAACTGCAGCCAGTCGCGGTGCGGCGCCTGCCGGCCCGGCTGCAGCGATTCCGGCAGCAGGAAGATCGCCCCGATGAGGGCCGCCAGCGACAGTCCCGCGGCGATGTAGCCCGCGGCGGGGCTGGGCGGGGCGCCCGGATCAGTGGCCGCGAAGCCGGCGGCCAGCAGCGGTCCGAAAGTGAAGCCCAGGCCGAACGCGGCGCCGATCAGGGCCATGCCCTTGCCGCGGTTTTTGGCGTCGGTGACGTCCGCGATGTACGCCTGTGCCGTCGGGATCGTGGCG
This sequence comes from Planctomyces sp., assembly GCA_019636235.1. GTDB lineage: Bacteria > Planctomycetota > Planctomycetia > Planctomycetales > Planctomycetaceae > Caulifigura. The sequence goes on along the minus strand of JAHBXW010000004.1, from coordinate 87,104 downwards.
CCGGCGATCCCCGCGCCGATGCGGGCCAGGACAAGCCACGTCAGCGGCAACAATCCGGCGATCCGCGCCGTCGCCGGCTGCCCGGAAATGAACCCGAACAGCGCGTAGAAGATGACGGAACCCAGCAGGCCGATCATCAACACCGGCCGCCGACCGATCCGATCGGACAGCCGTCCCCACAGCGGCGCGAACAGGAACTGCATCGCCGAGAACGAAGACATCAGAACGGCCAGGTCGATCTGGCTGGCCTGAAAGTGCTCGCCGTAGCGCGCCAGCAAGGGCAGGACGATCCCGAACCCCAACAGGTCCACGAAGACGACCAGAAAGACGATCAGCAGTGATCCGCGGGATGGGGCAGTCAACGAGCTGGCGGGCTGAAGGCGGGCTAAACGGGGAATTCGGCAGGGCGCGAACGGGGCGTCGCCCTCGTCCGACCGGCCCAGCAGTATTCCGGCGAGGCGGGGAAATCGCCAGCGTCCGCAGGGGCCATTGGGCGTCGTGGCGTCGTATGCCGCAATCGCGGTTCACAGCACGAGCCGGATGCGTCAGCGCCGGCCGTGAAGCTGCAGGGTGGCGTCGAGCAGGCGAGCCCGCAGGGCCAGCCGCGACGATCCACCGGAAAACGCCGTCCACAGGGGACCGACGTCCCCCGCTCGCCTCTTCACTTTGCACCTTGCAATTGCCGTTTTGACCTCCACTTCCCACCCGCCCACTGCGCCGCAATCTCGAACAACGTGGCGCCCTCCTTGGGTCTTCCCCGGAAGCTGCGAAGTCGGTCCGGTCCCCCCGTTGCTGCGGGCATCCGATGGAGAATCGGGGGCAGGCACGGATCACCATCCCGGGACTCGACGGGGCCTTCCGAATTCCCCGCACCCGGTATCGCTGCACCCGTTACGGACAGAAGTTTTATGCCGCGGACGGGCGCTCCATCATCCGGGAAACCGGGTGATGGAGCATTTTCGTCGTCAGGCGGTCACGCGGCTGCGAAGATCAGCCCTGCAGCAAACCGCAGGCGTCTTCATAGCCCGGCGCCGGGCGGCCGTATTCGCTGGCCGTCACTCGCGCCAGCGCCGTCAGGTGCCGCCAGCGGAACTGCGGGGCGCTCGTCCGGAAGTTGTCTCGCACGGTGTAGAAATATTTCTCCGCGTGCAGCGCGCCGTCCTCGCTGATCGCGTAGTCCCGGAACATCCCGAACAGCGGCTCGGCCGTGCCGCCTGTCGTGCCGTAACGCGCGGTGACGGCACACGCCAGCTCCTGGTCATTCGCTTCAATCGCCCGCCGCAGTTCATCGAGCAACATGCCCGGGCTGTCGGATGCGACGCGCTCGAGATGCTCCGGCCAGGGCCGCGGCTGCCAGGCCGCGAACTCGGCGTTGCGGCTCGATCGATCCTGGGCGGCGTGGAAGGCGGCCAGGAGCAAGGCCAGGTTCCGCTGCCGTGTGTCAGCAGCCAGCGCGATCTGCCGCCAGGCGTGCGTCGCGTCGCTGGAATGCACGCCGACCGAATCGCCGTGCACGCTGCCTTCCGGTTTGCCCGGACCTGTCCACTCCGGAGGTCGGCCGGCGTCGCACAGCAGCAGCTGATTCGACATCAGCGCCACGGCTTCGAAGATCCGCGCCGGAGCGATGCCGTCCCGCAGCGCCGCGGCGGTCGCCTCCGCCGCCTGTGCGGGAGTCGACGTCCACAGCGTCGCCATGAACGACTGCACCCAGTCGTTGCCGGGATCCCGCGATCCCCAGTCCTGCCGGTCCAGCCGGTATTCGTCGACCAGCCGCGGCAGCAGTTCCCGCAAAGGCGCGTAATACTGCGCCGCCTTCGGCTCGTGCTGAAGGCAATACCGCAGCGACTGCCGCAGCATCGTGTCGGCATGCTCGCGGCCGACGAGCGACAGCATGTCCCAGGCGCGGGACACGAGCACCACCCGGTGCACCTCGACGCCGTCGTACACCGTATCCAGCAGCGCGTTGAATCCCGCCTCCGGCGAGCCGGCGATCGACGCCGCCAGCGACCGTTCCGCCGCCGCGCGGTCCCCCCGGTGAACGGCTTCGCGAATCGCGGCCGATCCGGGCTGCGCCTCGCCCCCGGATGTCGGATGCAGCCCGTCGTGCGCGTCCGCTCCCGCCTCCTGGATCCGGCTCGAGTTCCGGTATAGAACCTTCAGCACCGGCAACGGAGCCAGCTCGCTTGGGGATTCTTCCGCCATCATCAGCGCCGGACGCAGCGCCATCAGCGTGTGGAAGCCGATGTAGTCCTCGCCCGCGAACGCGCGGCCGTTCGCCAGCGCCGCCGCGGAAATGATCTCCCGCAGGGACGTCCCCTGCCGCACGCGCGCTACGACTTCCCGGAGCATCCGGTCCGGGGGCGTCGACTGCAGAAAGTCGACCAGCTCCTCGCGGTCCCCGAACGTCAGCCGGTCCCCAATGTCCTCGGCCCGCGCCAGCGACATTCCCAGATCCGCGGACACCGCCGGCCCCAGGGTGGCCACCAGCATTCCCCGGCCGACCTGCGACAGAAACTCTCGTCTGGGCGAACGGAACATGACGCGTCTCCCGAGGGCTTGTGAAGCAACAGCCGTCGGCCCGCCTGCGTCAGTCTACCGATCAACCATTGCTGATGTCACTCCGGACATGGATATTCCGCCGCTCAGCGGGTTTGGTCCGGCTCGTCCAGCACGTGCGTGGCCGCCAGCGAATCGCCGAACGTCTCGAAATCCCGGAACGTCCAGACCACTGCCTTGTCCCGGGTGACCTCGATCAACTGCGGATTCTCCGGACCCGCGTGGCAGTTGCCGATGATCACGTTCCCGTTGGGCAGCGCAGCGACCATCGTCACCCAGGCCAGGGCGATGCCGGGCAATTCCCTTTGATCGACCGACCAGACGATCTCGCCCGCGCGATTGACCTCGACAACGCGGTTGTTGTTGCCGCCGCCGATCAAAATGTTCCCGCTGGGCAATTCCAGGGCGCTGTACAGCGACGTGCCATGCCCCTCGGGGCCGTGACCGGGTGATTCCGGACGTCCCGCGAGGTCCAGCGTCCACGACCACACCACCTGGCCCCGGGCGTCATACTCGCGGACTTTCCCGTCCCCTTCATGGCAGACCAGGTAGTTCCCGCTCTTGAGTTTGCGGACCAGCCGGGTGTCGCGGTGAGGATCGGGGTTGTCCACCTGCAGAGGAATCTCGACGGCGATGTTCCCTTGCGAGTCGACTTCAATGATCCGGCGGTTGCCGCTCTCGGCGATCAGCGTATTCCCGTTCTCCAGCCGCTGGGCCGCATGGATCTCGACGCGCCCCGTGTTGCTGGCCGCCGGCCGCCCGGCGTGACGCCAGACAACCTGCTTCTCAGGCGTGACCTCCAGCACCTCCCGATCTCCATTGATGAACAGCACGTTGCCGTTGGGAAGCAACGTCAAATCGTGCGGCGTCCCCCGGCAGGGATACTCCCATTCGACGCGTCCTGAGGCATCGACGATCGCCACCCGTCCGCGATCCGCTCCCAGCACTCGGCGGCCCGTGGGCGCGGCCTCATCTCCCAGCGCTGGCGCCGCCGCCAGCAGGATCACCAGCAGACAACCGAGGAAAGCCAGCGCCGCGCGATGCCGCACATCGGACGGACGGACGCGGCTGCAGACGACCGGGCGGGGGCGTGAGTGCATCGACAGAGACTCCAGGGACGACGGATATCGAACCAGCCGGCACGAGAGTCCCCCACACGGGGGCTGCGTGCAACTCAGCGCGGCCGCGCGGCCGTTCAGCTCACGCCGCCGGCGGACCAGGCGACGAGCCGGGTGAAGAACTCGGCATATTGGCTGCCGACTTCGATGGCCGCGGCGTCCGGGGCCGTCGCCATCACCCGGGGCAGGCCCCAGTCGACCATCGGGCCAATCCAGTGCGGAGCCACGTCGCTGGCGAACGCGGCTGTCCGTCCGGCGGCCGATTCGCCCACGACCAGCAGCGGATGGGACGCGTCCCGCTGCAGCGAGAGCGTGTCGCCGGCTCGCCGGAGATTCCATTGCTCAGCGGTCAAAAGGACCTGCGAGTTCGGTTTGGGAACGACCCGGTTCAGGCCGCCCAGCAACGGCGGCCGCGTGTCCCAGGGCAGACCGTTGACGATCGGGTGCGGCCGGCAGCAGCGGGCGACAAGCAACTGGTCGCAGTTGAACCGGTCGTCCGCCGAGGCGATCTGGACAGGCAGGATTCCTCCGACCTCCGTTCCATCCCAGTCGCCCCCCAGCCCGTGAAACGATTCCCATCCGCCGATCATCAGCAGGCCGGCGCCATGCTGGACGCGCTGGACGATGGCGGAATGCTGGGCGGCGGTGAGGCGGGCGGCGGGGTAGTCGCTGAGGACGATGACGTTCCAGTCGGAGTCGAGCGCCTCGGCGGGGAGGGAGTCATCGCTGGGGATGTAGGTGTAGTTCCATCCGGCGCGGGTCAGCAGTCCGGCGAGGTAGCCGGCGGCGGACTGCAGGGTGGTGTCGCCGCAGTAGAGAACGTGGGGTGTCGTCGCCGGCATGCGGGATCCTCGGGAGCTTCGTGGCGGGTCTCCGGTTCAGGGACCGCGATCGTACCGCGCCCGAGCGGCGGACGGGACGGACAGGGACACGGCCTGTCAGTCCGCCAGTTCGCAGCGGCCGTCCAGCCCTCGACGCATGCCGGGCGACAGGCAGGCCGGCGCGGCGTTGAGGACGTCGATCCGCAGCGGATGGCCCCCCACGACGCCCCGCACCGACACGCGGACGTCGGTCTCTGCGGTCGGTTCGCCCGGCGACGAGGCGGCGGACAGGTTCACCGAATCCACCTGGTCGAACCGGTCGCAGAGGGCGCGGACGTCGTAGTCGAACGCGACAGCATTCAACCGGCCGTCCTCCGCGCCGCCAACCTGCTCGATCCGGCCCAGAAACAGCGACGCCTGCCAGCCGGATTCCGTGATCCGGCATTCGTAGCCGGCCCGGGCGAAATCAACGGCCGGATCGAACAGCTCCGCGGCGCCCTCCAGGAAGGCCATCAGCCAGGCGGGCACGGAGACCGCCGGCCGGCGGCGCCCCTGAAGTTCGAGTTTCCGGATCAGGTGGCGGATCGCAAGGTGCGCGTGCATCAGCGCTCGGGTTCTCAACGTCAGACCAGTCCCGGCCGCCGGCTGAACGTCCTGTTCCGCGTCCGGGGGATACGAACGTCCGCCGATGACGTTCCCCTGAATTCCCATTGCAATCCGCGGGCCGGCCGACCGGGGCCCGACGCCGTTCCGCGATTCGCACCCTTTCATCGGGGAGCCGGGGGGCGGAATCGCAGCCGAATTCCCCGCCCGCGACGCAGGCCCGTGAAGTCTCGCCAACACGCAGATACTGCCTGTCGTGACGGGTCGGGGCGGTCCGTCGTCAGCGACTCTGACGATCGCGACGGTTGTCCGGCCCGAACAGCCGCCGCAGCCTTCCCCGTCAACGAAAATGCGGCCCGGACTCTGCGAGCCGGACCGCGCGAGACAGGCGATGCGTTCGAAAAGGAACTACTTCCGCTGCTCGGCCTTGGCATCGCCGCGGGCGAAAATGCTGGCCACGTACTGCAGAACGTCGGTCGCCGACTCGTCATTGTAGCCGTAGTTCCGGATCAGCCGGGACTTGACGATGTCGATCTTTTCCTGCGTGTCCTTGTCGACGACGTTCGACACCAGGCTGGTCAGCTTGATGGTGTCCTTCTGGTCCTCGAAGAGTTTCATTTCGAGGGCCTTCTGGAGGCGTTCGTTCGTCTTGTAATTGAAAACCTTGCCATCGATCGCCAGGGCGCCGATGTAATTCATGATCTCCCGTCGGAAGTCGTCCTTGCGGGACTCGGGGATGTCGATCCGTTCCTCGATCGACCGCATCAGCCGCTCGTCCGGCTCCTCGTCCTGGCCGGTGAACCGGTTCTTGACCTTCTCCCGTTGGGTGTAGGCCTTCACGTTGTCGATGTAGTTCGCGCACAGCCGGGTCAGGGCCTCCTCGTCGGCGGCGATGGCGCGCTGCACCTCATTCTTGACGATGTCGGTGTACTCGTCTTTGACGATCGACACGAGCTGCCGGTACCGCTCGCGGAGGTCCTCGTTGGGAATCAGGCTGTGGTGCACGAGGCCCGATTCCAGTTCGTTGAGGACCATGAACGGATTGAGGCTGGTGGCGTTGGTGTTGGCGACGAGGGAGTTGGAGATCTTGTCCTGCACGTAGCGGGGGGAGATGCCCATCATGCCCTCGTGACGGACCTCGCGGCGGAGCTGCTTGACGTTCTCCGCGGTGAACCCGGGCAGGGTCTTGCCGTTGTACAGCTTCAGCTTCTGCAGCAGCGACAGGCCGTGATGCTTGGGCTCCTCCAGCCGCGTCAGGACGGACCACATGGCGGCGATTTCCAGCGTGTGCGGGGCGATGTGCCTGCGCACGCGGACCGGGTTGTAGTCCTTCTGGTAGATGTTGATTTCGTCGCTGAGGACGGTCACGTACGGGACGTCGATTTTGATCGTCCGGTCCCGCAGCGCTTCCATGAATTCGTTCGACTGCAGTTTGCGGTATTCCGGCTCGTTCGTGTGGCCGAGAATGACCGTGTCGATGTCCGTCTGCGCGAACTTCTTCGGCTTGATCTTGTGTTCCTGCGACGCGCCCAGCAGGTCGTACAGGAAGGCCACATCGAGCTTCAGCACCTCGATGAACTCGATCAGCCCGCGGTTGGCGACGTTGAACTCGCCGTCGAAATTGAACGCCCGCGGGTCCGAGTCCGAACCGTATTCGGCGATCTTCCGGTAGTTGATGTCCCCCGTCAGTTCGGTCGAATCCTGGTTCTTCTCGTCCTTGGGCTGGAACGTGCCGATGCCGACGCGGTCCTTCTCCGACAGGAACAGCCGCCGGACGACGATGTCCCCCAGCACTTTGGTCCAGTCGCCGTCGTACTTGTCCAGCCGCTGCTTGAAGTAGAACCGGCTGAGGGGGCAGACGTCGCGGACGATCTCGACCTGGAAGTCATCGGGGCCGCGGCCCTCGTTGAGGTACGCGGCGACTTCCGCGCGGTGACCCTCGGGAATCAGCTGCAGCGGCTCGCCGTTCATCGGGTCCCAGGCGATCGAGCCGTCCTCCTCCTTCCAGCCGAACGTGTACAGCGCGCCCTCGTCGGTCCGCGCGTAGCGCTCCAGGCCATGCTTCAAGAGCCGCGCAATTGTCGATTTCGAGCTGCCCACCGGCCCGTGCAGCAGCAGCACGCGGCGTTCGGTGCCGAACTTCAGGGCCGCCGCCTTGAACACGTTGACGAGTTCCATCAGCGGCCGCGTGAGGCCGAAAATCGCATCTTCGCCAGCGTTGTGCGGATCGTCGAAGAACTTGTAGCGGATCAGCTCCTTGTTCCCCTCCACGGGGTAGGTCCCCTCCGCCATGATCATGTCGTACACGCGCTGGTACGCGGTCCGCGTGATGCGGGGATTCCGCTTCACCAGGTCCAGATACTCGGCGAACGAACCCTGCCAGTGCTCCTGCCGATACGACTCGGGCGACTCCTGTTCGGACAGACGCTGCAGAAGGGACAGGCCATTCATGGGACACACGCTCCGGGATTTTCCGACCGCGGTCGGATCGGGTGGTTGGCCGGGGAGGGAGACGTCCGTCGTTCGTCCGCCGGCGCGCAACGGCGGCCGGCGGAGGAGTTTGGGAGGCGTCCCGCTCACGGCGCGGGCGCCGTGAGCATGAAAAGACGAGTGTCGCAGGCGGACGTGACCGTCCCTGGCCAAACACCGGGATGCCAAACAAGCTGGATCGGGCCGCTGCCAGCAAGCGCGGTCGGACCGATCCTTCCAGCGGCCCTTCATGGGCCGCCGCAGCCGTTGTTCACAGCCGGCAAATTATTCGCCGGGATTTCAAACCTGACAAGATCAATCAGCACAGCGCGGCCGAAACCGGTCCGCGCCGGACGCGCCGAGCGGCGTTCGCCCCGCCGGACAAAGGTCCCGCCCGGGCGCGATTCAGATCCGCCGCTCCCGAATCCAGTCGGTGTGGAACATCTCGCCGCGCGGCTTGTCGAGCCGTTCGTACGTGTGCGCGCCGAAGTAGTCCCGCTGGGCCTGCAGCAGGTTCGCCGGCAGCCGCGCCTGGCGGTAGCCGTCGTAATAGCTCAACGCCGCCGCGAATGCCGGCGCCGGAAGCCCAAGCTGCACCGCCGTCGACACCACCCGCCGCCAGCTGGGCTGCGCCGCATCGACCGCCTTGCGGAAGAAATCATCGAGCAGCAGGTTCTCCAGCTGCGGATTCTTGTCGAACGCCGCCTTGATGTCCGCCAGGAACCGCGACCGGATGATGCAGCCGCCCCGCCACAACAGCGCGATGTTGCCGTTGTTCAGCTTCCAGCCGAACTCCTGCGCCGCCGCGTCGAGCTGCACGTAGCCCTGCGCGTAGCTGCACAACTTCGATGCGTACAGCGCCTGTCGCACGTCCTCGATGAACTGCCGCCGGTCGCCGTCGAATTTCGCATCGGGCCCCTTGAGAAGCTTCGCGGCCCGCTCCCGGGCATCCTTCTGGGCCGACACGCAGCGGGCGTACACGGCCTCGGTGATCAAGGTCGTCGGCACGCCCAGGTCCAGCGCGTGCTGGCTCATCCACTTGCCGGTCCCTTTCTGCTGGGCCGTGTCGAGAATCACGTCGACCAGGTCCTTGCCCGTCTCCTTGTCCTTGACCGTGAAGATGTCCCGGGTGATCTCGATCAGGTAGCTCTCCAGCTCCCCTTCGTTCCAATCCCGGAAGACTTCAAACAGCTCCTGGTTCGACAGTCCCAGGGCCTGCTTGAGGATGAAGTACGCCTCGCAGATGAGCTGCATGTCCCCGTATTCGATGCCGTTGTGCACCATCTTCACGTAGTGCCCGGCGCCGGCCTCGCCGACCCATTCGCAGCAGGGGACGTCCCCCTTCGGCCCGACCTTGGCGGAGATCGCCTGAAACACGTCCTTGACGAACGGCCACGCCTCCTCATGCCCGCCCGGCATGATGCTGGGCCCCTTCAGAGCCCCTTCCTCCCCGCCGGAGACGCCCGTGCCGATGAACCGCAGCCCTGCGGCTTTCAGCTCCTCGTGCCGACGGTTGGTGTCCCGGAAATCCGAGTTCCCGCCGTCGATGATGATGTCCCCCTTCGACAGCAGCGGCTTGAGCTGGTCGATGACCGCGTCCACCGGTTTTCCGGCCTTGACCATGATCATCACCCGCCGGGGCGATTTCAGGCTGCCGACGAACTCCTCCAGCGAGTGATATCCCTGGATGCGCTCGGTCGTTCCCGCGTGGACCTTGTCCTCGGGCGCGGACCGGATCTCCGCCAGAAACTCGTCCGTCACCGAAGTCGTCCGGTTGTACACGCCCACGGAGAACCCGTGATTGGCCATGTTCAAAACGAGGTTCTGGCCCATCACGGCCAGTCCAATGAGTCCGATGTCGTGCGTCGGTGAGGGCATGAGCGGGTCAGCGAAGAATCTGGTCGAATCGAAAGTCGCCGCACGCCGCGGACAAGTCGCGACTGGGCTGTGTGGGCGTTTTAGTCGCTGGCCCGCGCGAGGGGTAGCGACCCCCCGGCCGTTCCCGGACCGGTCCGCCCAGCCAGTTCTCTCACCATTCCGCGCGGTCGCGAGCCACGGCGTCCAGCAGCCGCGCCGCCACGTCCATCCCCGACACCCGCCCGAACGCCCGCCACCCCGGAACGCCGTTCACCTCAATGACGTACAGCCGGCCGTCCCGGTCGTACAACAGGTCGATTCCCGCGAACCGGGCTCCCGTCGCCGCTGCCGCCCGCAGGCTGAAGTCCCGTTCCACGTCCGTCGGCTCGTGCGGCTCAGCCCGGGCGTCCCGCGCAACGTTCGTCCGAAAATCCGACGCCGAACGACGCGTCATTCCCCCCAGAACCTCGCCGTCCAGCACCAGCACCCGCACGTCATACCCCTCATGCGGGACGAACCGCTGCAGGTACAGCACGCCCCCCGTGCGTTCAATCGCGCGGAACACGCGCAGCCCCAGGTCCGGATCGCTGACCCGCACGATCCCCCTCCCTTCCGCGCCGAACAACGGCTTGACGACCACATCCCCCCCCAGCCGCTCGAGAGCCGCCAGCGCGTCGTCCGCGGTTTCGCAGACGAACGTCTCGGGAACCGGCAGCCCGCCCTCCTGCAGCCGGGCCGTCGTCAGATGTTTGTCGACGGCGCATTCGATCGCCCGCGCCGAATTGATGACCGTTGCCCCCAGTCGCTCGGCCCGCGCCAGCAGATTCATCCGGAACACGACCTGCTCAAGCGACCCCGGCGGCATCGTCCGGACGATCACCGAATCCACCCCCTCCAGCGCCGAAGCTTCATGCCGGATCGATTCCGAGCCCGTCGCGACTTCCGTCGCCAGCCGCGTGAACTCCCACCGTTCGCAGCGATCGCCGCGGTCCCGGGCCGCGCGCTCCAAATCCGCGACGTACCAGCTGCCGGCATTTCCGAGGACGACGACGTTCACGCGCGGACTGCGATCTTTCCGGGTTCGAAACGCTGCTTCTCCGCGGCAGACGATACGGACTATCATTCCGCGGGAGAATCAAGATGCGACCGCACCAGGAGGGAATTGTGACCGCCCGCCCAGGAAGTCCCGCCGCCGGGGCCTTCGGACTGTTCGCCGTGCTGCTGGCCGCCGCCCCGACCGTCGCCGCTCCGCCGGGGTTCGACGGCCGCCGCGCCTTCGCCGATCTCGAAGCCATCTGCGCCATCGGACCCCGCATCTCCGGGACTGAGGGCATGGCGCAGCAGCAGCAGTTGCTGCTTGACCACTTCACGGAACTCGGCGCGGAATGCGCGTTCCAGGAGTTCGACGTCCCGCATCCGCGAACCGGCGAACCGACCCGGCTTCGCAACCTGCTCGTCACGTGGCATCCTGAGACGACCGAGCGCATCCTCCTCGGCTGCCACTACGACACCCGTCCCCGTCCCGACCGCGAACCGCTGCCCCGCAACCGGGACCTGCCGTTCATCGGCGCCAACGACGGCGCCAGCGGGGTCGCGGCCCTGATGGAGCTCGGCCGGCAGATGTCGGCGCTCGCCCCGCGCTACGGCGTCGACTTCGTGTTCTTCGATGCCGAGGAGTTCCTCTGGGACGACCGCCGCGACAACTACTTCCTCGGCTCCGAGCACTTCGCGAAGAACTACGTGAACTCGCCGCCCCCCCACCGCTACGTCGCGGGCGTCGTGCTGGACATGGTCGCCGACAAGGACCTGCGGATTTACTACGAAGGCTTCTCGCTGCGTTACGCCCGCCCGGTGGCCGAGAGCGTCTGGAAGACGGCGGAGAAGATCGGCGTCAAGCAGTTCGTCGCCCGGCGTCGGCATGAGGTCCGCGACGACCACCTGCCGCTGAATCAGATCGCCAAGATTCCAACGATCGACATCATCGACTTCGATTACCCGCACTGGCACACGCGCAACGACATCCCCGCGAACTGCTCGGCCGAATCGCTCGAGGCCGTCGGCCGCGTCATGGTCGCCTGGCTGTCGGACCTGCCCGACTTCTCCCCCCGCCGTTAGGCCTCTCTCTCCATTCCGTCGGTCTCGCACTCCGCTGCCTCGCCCGGAGCCGCGACCTCTTCGAATGATTTGCCCCCCGCACATGTCCGTTCCTGCTTCGCCGTTCGTTCTGATTCTCGGCGCCGGCGTGAACGGCGCCTGCGTCGCGCGGGAACTGGCGCTCAACGGCGTCGCCGTCTGGATCGTCGACCGCTTCGACATCGCCTATGGAGCGACGGCCAAGTCGTCGCGTTTGATTCACGGCGGGCTGCGATACCTGGAATACGGCGACGTCGCACTGGTCCGCGAGTCGCTGGAAGAACGTGCCCGCCTGCTGGAACTCGCGCCGCAGTATGTCCGTCCGCTGCGGCTGTCGATTCCCGTGCAGTCGGCGGTGGGCGGGATGATGTCGGCGGGGCTGCGGTTCCTGAAGCTCTCCCGGACGTCGCTGGGGGGCCGCGCGGCACGGCTGCTCGATGGCCCCCGGGGCCGCGGCCTCGCGACCGTCCGTGCGGGGCTGTGGATGTATGACCAGCTTGCAGGGGGCGGCGGGCTTCCCGGCCATACGGTCGTGCCAGTCGGCGATGCCCCTCCGCATGTCGACCCCGCGCGGTACGGCTGGATGTGCCGTTACTTCGACGCCCAGATGCTCCAGCCGGAGCGATTCACGCTCGCGCTGCTGGAGGACGCCCGCGAGGTCGCGGAACGGTCGGGGGCGGACTTCCGCGTCCTGACCCATTGTGCCGCGCGACTGACACCCGAGGGCGTTGTCCTGGAGTCCGCGAAAGCGGCCGCCGACCGCATCGCGCCGCCGCTCGAACTGCCCTCCCAGTCCTTCCGGCCCGATTGCGTCGTCAACGCGACCGGCGCCTGGGGGGACTGGACGCTGCGGGACCTCCACGCCGCCGCGCCCCAGCTCTTCGGCGGCACGCGCGGCAGCCATCTCCTCACCCGCCATGCCGGGTTGCGCAAGGCCATCCAGGGAGAAGGGGTGTACGCCGAGGCCGGGGACGGCCGCCTGGTGTTCATCCTGCCCTGCGACGACGCCGTGCTGGTCGGCACGACCGATGAGCCGTTCCCGGACCGGCCGGAAGACGCCCGCGCCACGTCCGCGGAGCTCGCGTATCTCATTGGGATGGTGAATGAGGTCTTTCCGCAGGTCGGGCTGACGGCGGCGGACATCGCCTCTCACTACTCGGGCGTGCGTCCGCTGCCGCATGTCGAGGCCGGTTCGACGAGCGCCATTCCGCGCGGGCATTGGATCGACTCCCGCACCGTGCACGGCCTCGCGGTTCACACGCTCATCGGCGGCAAACTCACCACCTGCCGCGCCCTCGGCGAACAGGGCGCCGACCGCGTCTTCGCGGGACTCGACCGCATCCGCGAGGCCAGCACCCGCACCCGACCCATCCCTGGCGCGCAGGGACTCAACCAGGACGCGGACGACCGCCGTAAGTTCCTCGACACGCTGGCCGCGGCCGCGGGGTTTCCGGCGGAGACGGTCGCCGCCGCCGTGCGGCTCCTCGGCAGCCGCGCGGAGCCCGCCTTACTGCGACTGACCGATCCCGACGACCGGCAGCTCATCGTCGGGACGCCCTGGCCGCGGGGGTTTGTGCGGAACCTGCTCGAAGGCGAATGGGTCGCGACGCTGGGGGACCTCGTCGAGCGGCGGCTGCTGCTCCCGGACTCGGGACACGTCACGCGCGAAACGCTGCAGGAGCTGGCCGCGCTGTGCGGGATTCCCGAGAACGCCCGGCCCGCCGCCATTGATTCCCTGCGTGGGCGGCTCAAAGATCACTACGGCATCGACGGCGCGGCGTCCCCTTCTGGGGCATCGTTCGCCGCGGCCCGTTGATCGTCCTTGTCCGCGCGGCGCGCACTTTGGAGCGACTCCATGGTCTATTTGAATCGAATCTACACCCGCGGCGGGGACCAGGGCCAGACATCGCTGGGGGACGGCGCGCGCGTCGCCAAGACCCACCTCCGCGTCGTCGCCTACGGGGCTGTCGACGAACTCAACGCCACGGTCGGAGTCGCCCGGCTGGCTGACGGCCTCCCCAAGCCGCTGGCCCCGATCCTCCGCGACATGCAGAACGACTTGTTCGACGTCGGCGCGGACCTGTGCGTCCCGCAACGCCAGGAGGACGAGCCCGGCAGTCTGCGCGTCACGGCCGCGCAGGTCACGCGCCTCGAGCAGGCCATTGATGAATTTAACGTGCGGCTTCAGCCGTTGACGAGTTTCGTCCTTCCCGGCGGGTCTCCGGCCGCGGCCGCGCTCCACGTGTGTCGGACCGTCTGCCGCCGCGCGGAGGTGGAGGTCGTGCGGCTGATGGACACGGAATCCGTCAACCCGGAGATCCTCAAGTATTTGAACCGGCTGTCGGACCTGCTGTTCGTGATGGCCCGCGTCGCCAACGACGATGGCCGCGGGGACGTGCTGTGGACGCCGGGCCGCAACCGGTGACAGAATGGCCCGGCCGGCGACCGCCGCGCCACATCCCTGCCGCGCCGCTGGGGGCCGCAAGTCATGAACCGCACCGCGATTTACCCCGGAAGTTTCGACCCCGTGACGCTGGGGCATGAGGACATCGTCCGTCGCGGCGCGAAGGTCTTCGACGCGTTGACGGTGGCCGTTGGCGTGAACCCCGGGAAGTCGCCGCTGTTCGCGCCTGAGGAGCGGGTGGAGCTGTTGCGGCAGGTGTTCGCGGACCTGCCGAATGTCGAGGTCGCCTCGTTCGAGGGGCTGACGGTCGACTTCGCGCGTCGTCGGGGAGCGCGGGTCATGCTCCGCGGCCTGCGGACGGTGTCCGACATGGAAGCCGAGTTCACCATGGCCCTGGCGAACCACGCCCTCGCGCCGGACGTCGAAACCGTGTTCCTGATGGCGTCCGAACGGTACTCGCACATTTCCAGCACGTTGATCCGGCAGATCGCCCAGATGGGCCGGGACGCGGGCAGGGAGCACCTGCGTCACTTCGTGCCGGGGCCGGTCATCGAGCCGATGATCGCCAAGTTCGCCGGGTGACCCAGCGCAACAATGGGCGTGGCCGGGTCGTAGGGTGCGGTCGAGGAACGAGACCCACCACACGTCCGCCGGTCATTGCAAACTGCAAAACGAAAATTGCGAAGTGCAAATTGTGAAGGGCGAGCGGGACGTCCGTCCTCTGTGGACGGCATTTTCCGGTGGGTCATCGCCGGCGCGGCCCTGCGGGCTCGCCTGGCTCGACGCCACCCTACACGCCCGATGGCGGTGTGTGTGGCCAGGGTTGGACCCAGCGCACCGAGGGAAGCCCGAGGAGGGCCGTAGGGTGCGGTCGAGGCACGAGACCCACCACACGTCCGCCGGTCATTGCAAACGGCAGGGCGAAAATCAACAAAGGCGAATTGAATGCACGCGCCCCGTGATGATGCGCCGACTCGCGCAGACGTTCTGGCGGCGAACGCCTCGGTCGGATTGAGCGTCGTGTTTCAGGTGCTTCCAACCGAGGCGGATCTGCTGTTGGTCGCGCACCAGCAGTTTGGGGTTCCGGGCGGATTGATTCTGCATGTTGGCATCTGCCTGCTGATCGGGGCTCCACTGGCGTGGAGACGATTGCGGGGAGCGAGCTGGGCGAGTCTGTTCGCCCTCAAGCGAACCTGGGTGGTCGCGACGATCGGAGCGATTTACACCGCGGTCCTGCTTGTGGGCTGCATTTCCTGGTGGGTCTCGCTGAGTTCGGTATCGCCCGGCCATGTTCATCGCCGCGCATCAGGGGTGGTCCCGAGGGGATGATCCCCTCCGCATTGCGACGCCGAAGTCGTCAAACGCCCGTCCGTTCCGTGCCGCCTTGACAGGCAAGTCGCCACTTGCCTATGATCCGCCATGGCTGATGTGTTCGAGGCATTGGCGGCGCACGCACGGCGAGCAATCCTCGACGTGCTCCGCGAACGGAATGGACAGACGCTGTTCGAAATCTGCACGCGCCTGACGATGAGGCACAGCATCACGCTCACGCGGCAGGCCATTTCGCAGCACCTCGACGTGCTGGAAGCTGCCGGCCTGGTTACGACCCGGCGGGAAGGTCGCTACAAGTTCCATGATCTCGACACGACGCCGCTCAAAGTCATCGTGAACCGCTGGCTGAATCCGAATCCAACCGCAGGCGAAGAATGAAGATCGTGCTGACGAGCGTCCTCGTGGATGACCAGGAGAAAGCGTTGCGGTTCTACACCGACGTCCTGGGCTTCATCAAAAAGGAAGACATCCCGATGGGCGAGGCGCGCTGGCTGACCGTCGTCTCTCCGGAGGACCGGACCGGCGTCGAGCTGCTGCTGGAACCGGATCAGCATCCGGCGGCGGGGCCGTTCAAGCAGGCCCTGGTCGGGGACGGGATTCCCTTCACTTCGTTCGGCGTCGCCGACGTGCAGGCCGAGTTCGACCGCCTGACGTCCCTGGGGGTGCAGTTCACCCAGCCGCCCGTCGCCATGGGACCGGTGACGACGGCCGTGTTCGACGACACGTGCGGCAATCTCATCCAGATCGCACAGCAGCACTGAACCGAGTTTTCTGGCGGCAGGTCGGTGAGGGAATCGTTGCCGCTGCTCCTGGGATCAACTGGAAGACGAAGCAATGCCGCGACAGATCTCGACATTCCTGATGTTTGACGGGCGGGCCGAAGAGGCGCTGCGGTTCTACGTCTCGCTGTTTCCAGGCTCGGCGATCCATGCGATCGACAAGTACGGCGCTGGCGAAATGGGCGCCGAGGGCTCGGTCCGACGCGCGTCCTTCACGCTCGCCGGCCATGAGCTGGCCTGCATCGACAGCCCCACCAAGCACGCGTTCACGTTCACGCCATCGACGTCGCTCTTCGTTGTGTGCGAAAGCGAAGCCGAGTTCGACCGGGCCTTCGCGGCACTCTCGGACGGGGGCGCCATGCTGATGCCGCCAGGCAACTACGGCTTCAGCGCCAAGTTCGGCTGGCTGGTCGACCGCTTCGGCGTCTCGTGGCAGCTCAACCTCGAATAAGCTCCTCAGGAACCAGACACGGCCGGAACTGCGTCACGATCCGGCCTGATGTCCGCCCCTTCAACCTCCCCGGCGAAACCGATGAATCCCCTGCTGCGCACTGTTGCGGGCGTCCTGGCTGGCCTGGGAGTGTTGATGCTCCTCGTGGTCGGCGTTGAGCTGATCAGCAACGTCGCCCATCCGTTTCCGGACGACTTCCAGGGAACGCATGAGGAGGTATGCCGGCATGTGGAGCGTTTTCCGGCGTGGGTGCTGGGCGTCGCCGTCCCGGCCTGGGGCGCCGCGGCGCTGGCCGGCACGTGGACAGCGCGGAGCCTTGGGAACGTCGCGGCCGCGGCGATCGTGGGACTGCTGACGTTCACGGCTCTGGCGTTCAACGTCGCGATGCTGCCGTATCCCGTGTGGTTCAAGGCAGCGGCGCTGGTGGCGATTCCGGCCGCGATCTACGCAGGCGGCGTGCGTCCCGGCGGCGTGGCCGTCATGGCGGCCGCGGCGAGAACGACGCCCACACAGCCGGAGTAAATCGGGCACGCCTTAGTCCAATTCCCGTCCGCTTCGACTCGTGCAGGCATGCCGCGTGCGTTGTCTGTTCAATCGGCGCATCGCTTCGCTCCGCTTCCTCGCTGGTTCGGCCGCCGGTTCATCCCGAGGCCGCAACATACGTCAATCTCGATTTGTTCGCAGCAGGTCAGTGCCGCTACAGCTTAAGCCGACGATCGACTGCAATTGCGATCTTTCCTTGAACGCCGTTGTTGCGACTCTCCAGCCGGGCATGGGCGAGCGGAATATCGGCGAGCGAATAGACTGCGCCGACGTGGGGCTGCAGCTGACCGCGCTCGACCAATGCGCTCAACTCATCAAGCTTGCCGCGGTTTTGCCTTGTGAAAACGAAGTGATAACTCGCGTTCTTGCCCCAGGCCTGCATGACGTTTTGTGGCTGTGCAGTGTCCACGATCGTGACCACGCGGCCAAGTTGCGCGAGCGTGTCGGGGCTGCGCGATAATGTGTTGCCGCCGATGGCATCGAACACGACATCGACCCCGCGGCCAGCCGTTTCCCGCATGACGGCGTCGACGTAATCCTCCTTTGTGTAGTCGATGGTCACATCGGCCCCCAAACTTCGTGCAAACTCAAAGTTTGCTTCACGCACGGTCGTAAGCACCCGCGCTCCCACGGCTTTTGCAAGCTGGATCGCCACATGACCCACTCCTCCCGCGCCGCCGTGCACCAGAATGCTTTCTCCCACTCTGAGCGCCGCACGTACGATCAGCGCTTCCCACGCCGTCCCGCCAACCAAGGTCAGGCTGGCTGCCTCAATATGGCTGAGCGACGCAGGCTTCTTTCCGATAATGCTCTCGGCAGCAACGTGGTACTCGGCATAACTTCCTGGCCCCTCGAATATTTGCGGGGTGTACCAGACTTCGTCGCCGGGAGCGAACGCCGTCACACCCGGCGCGACGGCTTCGACAACGCCGGAGACGTCGTGTCCGGTAATGGCCGGCACTGGCACCAAGTCGGAATAATCGCCACGTCGGACCTGGTAGTCCAACGGATTGATGGATGTTGCATGGACCCGGACGAGGACTTGGCCCGCGCGCGGCACGGGCTTGGGGACGTCACAAAGTTCGAGCGATTCCGGGCCGCCAAATGTGGTAAGAACTATTGCTTGCATCGCAATCCCTATTGCAAATGCTCACATGACAGATCCAGCGCAGCAGCAGCAGCGAGCGTGGATCACTTCTTCGTCTGTGCGGCTTCGAGGCGGTCCAGCTTGGTCTCGTGCCCGTCGCGTTGCACGCTTTGCGCCTTGTCGTAGCTCTCCATCAGCGCCCGGTAGTGCGGCACGAGGTCGACCATGACTGCCGCGAAGTCCATCGCGTCGGGGCGGTTCCAGGTGCTCATTAGTTCGCCCAGTACGGCGAACGTGTCGATCGGCATCGCGCCGGCCTGAGCAATGCGGGCGAGCGTCAGGTCGGTGGCCATTTGCGAGTGGTTGCCCGAGGCGTCGATGATGCAGAAGACCTTGTACCCCGCGACGACGGCGCTGATGGCGGGGAACGCCATGCAGACGCTCGTCAGCGTCCCCGCGATGAGCAGCGTCTTGCGTCCCGTCTTCTCGATGGCCTCGACCCAGGGCGGGTTGTCCCAGGCGTTGACTTGGCCCGTCCGCGGGATGTAAACGGCCTCCGGGTTCTGCTGGTGAATTTCGGGAATGAGCGGGCCGTTCGGACCGTCTGGAACCGAGGCCGTCGTGAAAGTCGGAACCCTGGCGAGACGGGCCACCTTCGCCAGAGCAACGACGTTGGACCGCAGGACGGGGAGTTCGATGTCCTTGACCAGCTGAAACAGCCCGCTCTGGTGGTCGATCAGCAGCATCACCGCATCGTCCGGGTCGATCATCCACTTGTTGACCTTGGGCATGATTGTCTCCTGAAGTAAGGACGACTCAGTTTCGCACCGCGACGCCGCGATGTCTGCATCACAGAATAGACGCCGGGATCAGGAGGGTATTGGCGGTTCTTGCGGACTTTTTGGCGGTTCTTGCTGCCTTCAGGCGAATCGCTTGGGGGTGACGCCGACGAGCCTTTTGAAGTGACGGTTGAGTTGGCTTTGGTCGCTGAAGCCGACGTCGATGGCGATCTGGGCCAGCGAATGCCGTCCCGCGGCGATGAGTCGTTTGGCGCGCTCGACGCGCTGGTGGATGACGAACTGATGCGGCGGCAGGCCGGTCGTCTGCTTGAACAGCCGGGCGAAGTGGAATTCGCTCAGGCGGGCGACATCGGCAAGCTCGGCCAGGGCGATGTCTTGATCGAGGTGGGCGTGGATATGCTCTTCGACCGCCCGCAACACATGTCGCGGCAGTCGGCCGCCCGATCCGCGGATGATCCCGTTCGAGTCCCGCCTGTTGGACATCTGTCGAATCAGCTGGACGACCAGCACGTTCGCCAGCGACTCGGCACACAGACGCCCGCCCGGCCCGCCGGTGAGCAGCTCGTGGCGCAGGGCTGTGTGGGTATCGATCACCTCGGGGCTGGATCGGTCGTAGTAGCGGACTGAAAAATGAACCCGAGCCGGGTCGAGATCGAATGCCTCTTCCGCCACCTTCGCGATCAATGCCGGAGACAACTGGTAGTGGGTCGAGTCGATCGTGTTGCGCCACCGCCACCGGCTCTCGATGCCGGGCGGCAGGAGGTTGACCGCGTGCGGCAAGCCGTCCCCATTGTGCCGGGCATCATCGCAACGGTGATCGGTACGCTCCGGAAAGGCTTCGCCTGTGAGCATGAGCCACAGACATTCGAGGGGCGGGTGGACGATGTCGCTCGCGGGCTGCCGCGTGTCGTGTTCGACCCGAAGCCCATGCCAGCCGAGCGTCGCGCTCGTGTGCCGGAACGCATACGGAATGCGCCCCAGCCGATCATCGGGGGTCAGCGGCTGCGAGGGCTTCGTTGGATGCACTGTCCGCGTCATCATGCGCCGCTCCTGGTCAACGCCTCCCTCGCCGAACGCCGACGCTCAGGACCGGGGTCGCTGAGGAACCCCTGACTCCGAAAGGCCGTAATGCGGCCCAGTCTGCTGGAGCGCCGTCGAAATGCCTTGTTCGGCATTGCTGACCACTCACAGCTGACCTGGATCGTAGTCTAATCAGGGCCAACTTCATCGCAGTCGCGCTGGGGATCGAACGGCCAAACAGAGAGCCGGGCGTCACTTCGCATCATTCGACTGCGAAACGGGTTACGCCATCTCACCTGGATTTGTGAAAACTCCGTTCAGATTGTTGAACTCGATGGTAGAGCTTCCAATCGTGCGGTCGAAAAAAGAAAGCCCTTCGACGTGCCCGCCTGCTGAAAGAAGTCGGGGCGACAGGACACCGTTAGAACTTTTTCTGGCCGGCGTCCGGGGCTGGGAAGCCGCGACGCTGCAACAATTCGCTGACAATCTGTGACAAACCGGGCTGGTTTGCGGGCAGCGGTCGATACTTTCGCTCAATCCTGGCGCGGTCGCTACGCCTTGGCGTACCGGTATCTTCCTTTGATGATCTGGGCCACAAACTGCCCTTTCGACGGCGCGGCCTTCATCTGCTCGAATACTGCCTCCGGAACGTCGTAGTACTGGTACGTGCCACTCTTGGCAAATTCGACGGCCAAAATCTGGCCAGCAGCGTCGTAGCCGAATCGGGCGATATTCGACGATTCTGGTGTTTCGATCCAATCCACGGGCAACCTCCTTCAGCTGCTGGTCAGGCGCCCTCGCCGTCAGGCGCAGGGCGATGTTCGTAGTGCGGCGTCTGCTTCCGCCATTGGTAAAGTACCGTGGCGTAGTCTTCCTGATCTCTCCGCTGGTTCCATCCGCCAGGACCATCGAAGCCATCTACGTACAAGCTGCCACGCACGGCGACACGCGGGTCAGCGCTATCCGGGCGTCTGTCCATCGGCGGAGGTTCGATGAGCGTACGAACCGGTAGGCTAACTGCCTCGCCGACGATAATCGCCTCGCCTGTCCGCAGAATCGGTAGCATCTCGAACAGCCCCTTGAGATTGTCGGACGCAGCCGTCGTGACATGACCGCGGTCGATATCGTTTGCAAGTCGCATCGCGAATATTGTACCGCACTGGGAGAGAATCGTGGGATCGACTTCCGAAGGTCGCTGGCTAACCAGCATGACCCCGACGCCGTATTTCCGACCCTCCTTTGCTATTCTGCGAACAGCGACCGCAGCGGTATTTGAGGAATCCTTGCCAAGATATGCATGCGCTTCTTCAAGGACGAGCAGCAGTGGCCTCTCTCGACCACCTTCTGGCAGGTGCCGCGCCCAGAACAAGGCGTCGTACAGAATGCGAAGTAAAACGCCGATCAAGTCACTCAGGACTGACGACGGAATTCCAGACAGGTCGAGGATGGCAACGGAGCTGGTGCTGCCGATCCAAGACTTTAGCAGGCGATCCAAGTCACTCGTTGTGGTTCCATCAAGTTGCGGAAGCCAGTCTCCGGGCCGAAAAAGAAAGGCCATTCGGGGATCGCGCAGCTTCGACGCAAGGCTTGCCAACTGCTGCCGAATGCCGAGAGGGTCCCTGCCGTGTTGCACACGCTCATGTGCCGGCCCCGTTGTCTTTACCGTGCGGTACAACGGGGGCGTCACTGACATCGCATCCCCTGTCTGCACGGGCGTGCCAGCCGCATCGACGACATAGGCGGGAACGAATTCATCGGCAGCAGCGCCAGGCTGCGGAATAAGCGTATGATGCTCTCGCTTGTGCAAGTCAAACCACAGCTTATGAATGCAAAATGGGACGGGGGAATCCACCGTTACGGACTCGGCATCCAGTCCATCCCGAGGCTGTGCCAGAAGTGACTCACGCTTCAAGGCAACTATGGCGTCAGCAATTGCGGCCGACTGGGCGTCTGTGAGTCGGCCGAATGCGAGGGGCAGGAGTTCGTCAAAGCTCAAGGCCCAGAAAGGAATCAAGAGCGGCTCTTCGCCCTTTGATGCGTCAGGTGTCACTCGAAAGACGCAACTCCGACCACGGAGGGCCTTGGAATACTCGCCATGAATGTCAAGGACGACAATTCGCGCTGAAGGATAGCGTGCCGGGTCCGACAAGGACGTAAGTAATCCCGATACGGTAGTTGACTTACCCGCACCAGTGGTGCCCACGACGGCAGAATGCCGCGTAATGAGTTTATTGATGTCCACCAACGCGGGAATGGATTCCGCGCTGGCAAGGTGTCCGACTGCCACGAAGTCATCTGGTTCGCCCGGGCCGTATATCGCCCTTAAATCAGCCTCTGTGACAAGATGCACTCTGTCGTCGATCGTCGGATGGACTGACACGCCACGCTCGAAGCGTCCGCCGCGGCGGCCCTCTCCGACGATCTGAACTGTGATCCAGCGGTTTCCATAGCGTGCCTCCTCCGTGTCCGCGCGCGGCGCAGCACCAGCCCCCACTTGCGATACGACACCGTACAAGTCGATGAATCCGAGTGGAATGCGCACAAAGCTTCCGACCTGGCCGATGCGATAACTCTCGCCATGCACGAAACTCAGCCCAGTTACGGTTTCTTGAGCCAACTCAACCGTAACGGTCGCACCGTTAACGTCCTGTACGGTGCCGATCAACGTCGGATCAGGTGCCATTGTCACCCCCAGCAGCCGAATCCACCAAGTTGAGTTGATCGGCAAGAAACTCTCCCAGTGAGCTAAAATTGCCGAGGGCAAACGATACATTGCCGGCCCCTGACACTGCCTGACGAATCGCAACACCGTGCAAAGGATGTTCCCTCTTCTCTCCAGGCGCCCAACTACGCTCAATTGTCCCGACTACGGCACCATCCGCGGCGAGGACGGTGAGATTCGGCACGCGTAGAGCATTCTGCACGGCCATTGGCACTGTCGCACGCGCGTCAAACATGAGGGCGAAACATACCGCAGTCGGATTCCCACGTAATCCCTGAATCATCACATCGTTGATGTGTTGATCGGAAAAGGAGTAGCCGCACGTAATGAGAACGACCTGACCACGGGCCAGAAATGATCTGAGCCGGTCGAGCATTGCGAGGTATGGCATGCGGCGACTTTGATCGTATTTCAGATGTGATGGATAGATCATCTGCCGATCCTGTGCATCTCCTTCTTCGCGGCGCTCGATATCGCCCGACATGGTACGCCACCAGTTGATTGAGCCGTGGACTTTCCACAAACGAGACCATCTTGCCGGCAGTGCGTCCTGCTCCATCGACGTAATGTCGAAAAATGTACGATGGGAGCCAACAAATCCGTCAAAATAGGGAACACGCCGTTCCTCAAGCGCCTGCTCCATCAAGAGGTCGTAATTAGAAGTAAACACTTCGACGGGAAATGCGCGTCGGATGCCGCCAATCCATGTTGCGAGCCTGTGATACGGAGTGTCCTGCGTTGGAAGCCGTTTCCGAACTGCGGCCGTGACTAGCTTGCAGATTTCCGTATCAAGGTCGGTAAGTGCCTGCTTTGCCAGTCCATCAATGGTGCCTGCGCCGATGATGTCCTGGAGGGCACGAATGTGGCTGAAGATGTCCTCGATTGTCGGAGAGAGAGAACCGTTGTCACACAGTCGCTTGATTACGGTCTTCGTGCAGGCATTGTGGCCGTCGGTCTTTGTGAGTTCGTCACATACATGCTTCGTCAATCCTTCGATATTGGGAATGAGAGGCTGTGTGGTGGTCCCATCGGGAATGCGGATCGCCATTGGGCAGCCCGCACCCAAGAAGAACGCAACTTGCATTTTGTCTGGTGTCAATGCCTGTTGCAGACGATCTGCCTGGCGGTACGGACAATGAGTGAGTGCAACGACGGAAGGTGCGACTGCCGTCGGCGCCACTTCTGCGCCCGGTTCCTGAATTGTCGTCGCTGCCTTGGACTTACCCATCGGATTGCGTCTCCGCTTTGCCGTCGCGTAATGCGAGCACCTTGAAATCAAGGCCGTCAATCTCTTTCAGCGTACGACCTGCAATGCCTTGGAGGTCTCCATACATGCCAGCCGTGGATTCCACGACGCAACGAATCTGCTCCTCTCGTTTCGCCCACAGTTTGGTCATCGTCTTGCGTTCCCTGTCCAAGTCATCGTGCATATCGGTGAACTTTTCAACGATGGCTTCGATACGATGACGAAAGCGGGGACCAGTTAGGTACTGATAGACCAGCTCCATTTTGGTCTGCTGACCCTCCCCCGCTTGACGAGCGCACGCGATCTCGATCAGCCAGTGTCGAAGGGCAATCGCCACAGGAATCGCGCACTGCGGGCTTGTGACCCATACACCATCGACCAGCGCGAATGTATCGACATCCTTTGGCAAGCACTGCGACACGATTATTGCTACTTCCGCCTTGGCAGCTCGTTGGTCGTTCCTGAGCTTTGGCAACCAGCCGTCACTCCAGTTCTTGGTTCGTTTCGATTCCCATAGCATCGTGCCGCATTCCTGGGCGGCTGGACCGATGACCTTCTGCAGCAGGTCGCCGCCGAGCTCGCCTTTGGGAACTGGGGCGATTACATCCATCGGGAACGCTCCGCGAACGAGCGCTTCCAATTCGATTTCTTGCACTTCTCCTTGCAATTGCTGGGACCCTTGTTCGGCTTTGCGTTTGAGTTCCTCGATCTGTCGCTGCATCGCAGTAATCGTTTCTTCTTTCTCCGCGACTTTCAGCTTGAGCTGTTCCTCGGCCTCCAATTTTGCTTTTTCGCGAACCGCTAGCAGCGATTCCTGAACGCGCTTCTCGACGGTAAGTTCCATTTCCCGTGTCGCATCGTCCAGCTCTCGTTGCTTGCGGATAAGGTCCGCCTGAGCTTTTTGGGCTTCCGCAAGCTTTTCGTCTCTTGATCGGAGAACCTCTTGCAAGTCGGCCAATTCCTTCGCCTTCGACTCCAGGTCCGTTGCCAGTAGGACTCTTGCCCTCTTGGCTTCCTCGGCAGCAATGGCGGCCCGCTCGGATTTCAGTCGCTCTGCAATCTGTTCATCAATGCTTTCGCGGGCTTTTGCAAGGTCGGCCTGCTGTGCTCGCACGGCCGCCTCGCGCTTTGCGACCTCAGCGTCCTTGTCCGCCAGCTGTCGTTCATATTGATGACGTGTCGCTGCCAGCAGTGGAGCAGCAAGCGACTCTGTCAGTTTGATCTCGGTCCTGCAATTCGGGCAGGTGATGGTGGGATCGCTCATCGTGGTTGTATCCGCTTGATTCATCGCTTTCTTTCATTACACCTCATCTGCCGTCACGACAACGGAAAACGGCACGCCAAGCGCCTCGAAGTGCTTCTCGCCGCAGCGTACCTTGTCGGCCTCGGTGGTGCGAAGCTTCAGGAAGTCCTTGGTGCCCTTCGTTTCCCGGACTAAATACAGCGTCTGATCGTCGTGTTTGACGATGGCCCAGTCGGGATTGTACTTGCCGACGGGCGTGTCGATCTCAAACCAGCCGGGCAGCTTGACGAATAGCCGGATGTCCTCCCGCTCGTCCAGCCGTTTGGCGAATTCCCGTTCGATTTCCGAGTCATAGACGACATACTCGTAAACCGAATGGTTCACCTGGAGGGCGGTCAGATAGCTGACCAGCTCCTCGTTCTTGAAAAGCAGCATTTCCCATTCGGCTTCCGTCCCGGCGCCGCCGATCTTTTCGTACTTGATGCCGTCCACGAGCAGCCGGTGCAGCTCGTGTTTCAGGATGTTGGCGACCGCATCCATAAAGCGTTGGGGATCAACGAAAAACTCGGCCAGCCGGCCAGACTCCTTCAGAATGCGAACGAGCGTCGAGCGGGTCAGCTCGGTTTCGTTCTGAAGGTAGGCAAGCACGTCGGGCACGGGCCGGTTGCGGCGGGACACTTGCTCCTCGGCGGCACTGATGGCGGTTGTAGTTACGCCTCCCCTGACGACGCCTACCTGGCCGGCCGTCACTCGAATTTTGGCGGCCTCGATCTTCTCCATCCGCTTGATCGCGGTGACGGCCTTGCTCACCAGCTCGTCGGTCTTGAATTCGACGCGGTACGTGGTCTTGGGCTTGATCCGATCCCAGAGCGCCTGAAAGTCCGGGTTCAGCAGCACTTCCTTTTTCAGGCGGTTCACCCCTTCGTCCTTGTCCTTTCGGATGTGGCGTTCGATCTGGT
The DNA here is from genome assembly GCA_019636235.1 of Planctomyces sp. GTDB lineage: Bacteria > Planctomycetota > Planctomycetia > Planctomycetales > Planctomycetaceae > Caulifigura. The sequence continues at coordinate 60,961 of JAHBXW010000004.1, read as the reverse complement.
ACGACGACAGCAGGTCAACCACGGCCGGGGCAAGCTCTTGGAACTGCTTAGGAAGTTCGATCTTGAATTCGGGCTTCCTGGGGTCGAAAGCGGGCTGCAGGCGGCCTTCGGTGTCGAGCATCTTCTGATCGATGAGCGATTTCTTGATCGCCTCGGCGTCCTGCCGGCCGATGGGCTGCGGTTCGCCCACGACAACACGGGTGAGCTTGGCAATCGCCGTGATCGGCACCTTGCCGAAGGTCACGCCGCAATCCTCCTCGTACTCGGTTTGCAGGGACCGGGCGAAATCCTCGTAGCTTTCGTTCGCCATGACGAAGAGCTTGTTGACCGATTCGTCGAATACCCGAACGCCATGCTGGTTGACGGGCAGGCGAAGGCCCCGCCCGATTTCCTGGCGCTTCTTCATGGCGCTGCGGGTTTCATTGAGCGTGCAAATCTGGAATACGTTGGGGTTATCCCAGCCCTCGCGCAGCGCTGAATGGCTGAAGATGAACCGGAGCGGCTCCTCTTCGGAAAGCAGTCGCTCCTTGTCTTTCATGATGAGGTTGTACACTTCGTCGTCGGCCTGCGTGTCGCCGCGGGTGTCCTTCCAAACTGGTTGCTGCTGGCCCTTCTTGGGCTTGTCGGCCGCGAAATAGCCGTTGTGCAATTGATCCAACGGCATTTTCAGCCACGCCAGGTCCTTGTACCGGGTATCCTTGGCGAATTCGGCCAGCGCCTCCTCGAACGCCTCGGCGAACTTGCCTTTGACGGGCCGGCCTGAACCATCGTAGTCGCGGTAATTGGCCACGCGGTCGATAAAGAACAAGCTCAGGACTTTGACGCCCCGTCCGCGAAGCTGCAATTCCTTCTCCAGGTGCTTCTTGACGGTGTGCTTGATCTGAATGCGCCACACGTCGTCACGCATTCCGCCGGATTCGTCACCCAGGCGCATCACCCGCCCGCTCGTAAAGCGGATGTACTCGCTGCCGGGTTCCGCGTTGATCTCGGCAACCTCGAAGCCGGTCTTGTAGTTGGCCCGCTCATTGGAAAGGCTAAACAGGTCTGCTCCGTTCTTGACGGTGACGGCCTTTTCCTTCGGTCCGGCCTCCGTTTGGACGTGGATACGGACCTTGGCCTTGATGCCCTTCTTGTAGTCGATCTGCTCCACGCGGACGAAAGCATCGTTGGCGCCGCCCTCGGCAGCGGCGCTGGCGACCACGATCTGCTTAACCAGCCGAAGCTCGAAGGCCCGCACCGGGTCGAGCCGATAGACCAGGTTGTACGGATTCCTGTGGGTTGCGGAGTAGCGGAGCGTGCAAAGCGGGTTGAGCGCCCGGATGGCTTCCTGCGCCCGGTCGGTCGAATCGACACTTTGCGGTTCGTCGATGATGACAATCGGTCGCGTCGCCTGCACAAACTCGATGGGCGCACGGCCGGAAAGCTGGTTCATTTCCTTGTAGATGACGTTGCTCTTCTGTTCGGCTTCGGTGCCGGTGAAGTTCTTGCGGAAGGCGTCGATGTTGATGACCAGGATTTGCAGCATGTTGCTGACGGCGAATTGCCGCAACCGGCTAATCTTCTTGGCGTCATAGACAAAATGCTCGAAGGGCGGGTTGTTGTACAGCGCCCGGAAGTGTTCGGCGGTGATGTCGATGTTTTTCAGGACGCCTTCGCGGATGGCCACGCTGGGCACGACGATGATGAACTTCTGGAAGCCGTACCGGCGTGACAACTCGAAAATCGTCCGCAGGTACACGTAGGTCTTGCCGGTGCCGGTCTCCATCTCGACCGAAAAGTGCGGGCATGGCCGGGCGACGTTGGCGGCAACGTCGAACAGATCCCACGCCTCCAACTCCATGTCCGGATCGTCAATCTCGATGTCGTAGCGGTGCTGGATCAGCCTGGCGTTGGCTTTCAGCTTGTCCGGCGCCAGCAGCAGATTATTGCCCACGCCCAATTCCGAGCGTGCTTGGCCTGTGAAAAGCCCGTCATCATCCCACGTGCCAAGGTCGATAACCGTGTACTCCGGCGCACCCTGCGGCTGACCGTCGAAAAGGTCGGTGACGGCCGCCACGGCGTCGAGCTGGTAGGTCTGGTTGGCGTCGAATTGCAGTTTCACAGCGGGTCTCCCTACACCGTCTTGAAGCTGGTGACGCCCTTGGTCTTAAACGTCTGCACGGCGTTCGCCTTCAATTGATCGTTGCCGGCGAATCCTTCGTCCAGGCAGACCACCCGCTCGGGCTTTCGGTCAGCAATCACCCGGATCAGCTCCAGCGTCAATCCCGGTTCAAGGCAAATCATGAGCGCACCCCCGGCGACGCTATAGACGGTTTTGTCGGCGACCGAATGTGTCTCGACGGGCGTTGTCAGCGGGAAGCCGCTCTTCAGCAGCAGCTCGTACAGAATGTCATCCGCGGTGCGCTCGTCCCGAATATGATCCACGTGGAATTCGAGCTGCTTTTCGAGTGCCCCTGGCTCTGGCGCCACTTGGGCATCCCACGCGGTGAAATTGGATTCTGCAAGCTTGAAGACGCGGAAGCCACGATACTGCTTTTGGTTGCCATCCATGTTAAGCTTGCCGAAATCCTCCTTGTCCAGTTTCGCGATGACGCACCGGACACGTTCCTTGCAAATGTCCGCGATAGTCGCATAGTCTGTGCGTCCGGTCGGCTCAGGAAGTTGAACGAGGATAAATGTACGATTGCCCCCAGTTTTCTCATTCACTTCGATTACTGACTGTGCGGTGGTTCCTGAACCCGCAAAGAAATCAAGAACAATTGAGTTCTCGTCTGTGCAGTACTTTACCAGTCTAGCGATGATGTCGTGATCCTTGGGGTTCTCAAAAATCTTCTCGCCGAAAAGCTCCTTCAGAACGTCATTTGATGGTTGAGAATGCCGGTAAAACACGCTACCCATGACCTGAAGCTTTTCGCCTTGTGAATCTTCTCCAGACGTATCGATGGGATTCTCAATATAGAGGTACGACTTAAGAAACGGCGTTTTGGTATGATCTTCCCTGAATTCTACGTACCCATTTCGGACCTTGGCCTGCATCGTCTCCTCAACAAAGCGCCAGCCGTCGTCCGGCACCTTGCATGGCTTCTTTGTCCTGGGATGAAGAAGGTCATACCTGGGTCCACCACCTCCTGGCCACGAGATGTTGTTGTCGCGCCAAATGCCTCTCTTGTCCACAAAGCGGGAGCGGGAGTACTTCTTTGAGGGATGATCCTCGGGTAGTGATTGGTAGAAGGCGACAAGTCCGGCTGAGATGGCTGAGTAATCGTCTCCGTGAGACTGTTTTAACCGATGATACTCGTCAACAATCTCGGCGACACCTTCCTTCGGTTCTCGCCAAGCTGGAACCAGTTCTTCGATCAGAAGAAGGTTCTTTGCGAATCCAACCAGATACTCATGGCCGACGGAGAATCGGCGCGCATCGTTTTTCCTCCCTTTCTCCCACACAAGAGTCGCGATATGGTTTTCTTCGCCGAACACCTCGTTGCAGGTCTTCAATAAATTGTCGAGTTCGTGATCGTCAATGCTGATGAAGATCACGCCATCCTCTCGCAACAGATTACGCGCGAGATACAGTCGAGGGTACATCATGTTCAGCCACTTCGAATGGAAGCGTCCATCAGCCTCGGTGTTTGTGCCAAATTTCCGCCCCTCGGCATCGATCTGGCCCGTGTATTCGAGGTACGTGTGAAGGGACTCGGTATAATTATCAGGGTAAATGAAGTCGTTTCCAGTGTTGTAGGGCGGGTCGATGTAGATCATCTTCACCTTACCGAGATATGACTTCTGCATCAGCTTCAGGACTTCAAGATTGTCTCCCTCGATGATGAGGTTCTCGGTCGTATCGAAGTTGACGCTCTCTTCCGGGCATGGTCGCAACGCCCCCAGGCTTGGCGTCTGGATGGTCTTGAAGCACTCTGCCTTGCCCGGCCAGTTCATGCCGTAGCGTTCCTTGCCTACGTCCACGCTTTCGCCCAGTGCGAGCTTCAGCCGGTCGAAATCGAGCTTTCCGCCTTCCGTGCGGACCTCTGGGAAAAGGCGCAGCAATTCGGCGATCTTGTCGCCGGAGGCATCATGCGAACGGAGGTCGAGTCTTTCAGGATGTTCATTCATGCTGCCACCTCGTTCGTTGCATATTTCAGAATGGCCGTACAGAGATCGGCCAGAGTATTTGATGTTTTGCCGTCAGCATGTGCCGCCGATAACCAATCTGCGATATACAAGTCGTGCTTTTCGAGGCCGCCTTCCTGGGCGTAATGCACACGGGCCGCTTCTTTGTAGGCAGAGCACTCTACTCCAAAATCCGCATCGACCGTGAGAGTGAGATTGGTCTGCCAGATTGCGTGATCATCACCAAGAACTGTTGCAGCTGGGAACGGTGCCGCAGCGCTACCGAGCAGGTTAATCAGCGCCTTGTTGTCGCGCTCATGCTTAACGCGATGTTCAGGCCTCACGGTGTCGCCATCCGCATCGAAGACAACAAAGGCCGGAATGCCAAGTTCTTTGGCAATTGCGAGCGGCTGGATCAGCTTGTCCTTGCCGTTCACCGGGATGATGTGGCACCCAAGTCGGCGAAACTCGGCCCATTGCCCAGATAAGTGCAAGGTCGTCGTAATGTACGACGCATCCTCCAAACCTTCGACAAGGATTGGAACGCGAGTGAAAAACATCTCGGCGACGTGAGGGCGCAATGCTTGGTGGATTTTGGCGATCAACCCTTCGAGCTTACGGCTGGGGTCCTCTCCAAGCGCGGTTCTGATTCTGGCGCATAGGGTTTCGAAGGTCAGACTGGAGATCAGAGACCCCCTATTCCTGGCTGGAGTGCGTACGAGGCGGACATTTTCAAAGCCGTCGCCGCTGACGAATAGCGGCGAGTGCGTTGTCACGAGCACCTGGTTATTTCCCTGCGCAAGTGTCACGAATACGTCCGCCAGATGCCGTGCCTGGGGTGGATGCTGGTAAAGCTCCGGTTCTTCGCAGGCGAGAATCAACGTTGGTGCATTGGGAGCGTCGGACGAGGCAAGTTCCTGAAGGAGGGCAAGCAGGTAGCTGCGTTGCAGGCCATGCCCCATGCGGGCAAGGCTGCCAAGGAAGTCACCATCGCCGGTCTTGATGCCGGCAACAGGCTGAGCGACTTGGACCGATTTGCTGGGGTCGGAAAGCCACTCCATGCCGATGCGAACGTTCGGATGTGCCCAGGATTCAAGGCGCTTCTGCAATGACTCCGAAATTGCATCCAGACCGGCCCGGTTCTTATCCAACAGTTCCTTGTATTTGGTCAACGTTTCTTGCTTGAGGCTGTTCAGCTCATCATCGAAGTTGGTTCGGCTTCGCACAGTACGGGCAATGAGTTTACCGAAGGCCGTATTCTTGGCTTCCTGCCCTTCCTGTCCGGCATCTTTGACGGCAGGAACGTAAACCCATTGGACGAAGGGACCGAGCTTTCCCGTGCTGTTGATTCCGTAAAAGTTATCTTCACTGGGAATCAGCACGCATTTGTCAGGGTGCTCCGACTCGTATTGTCGAAGTGCGTCGGCCTTAGCGTCCTTCGACCTGGCGGCGGGTAGGTCGGTAAATGTTTCTTGAAGCTTCGTGTAAATGCCGCTGAGTTCGTCCGCCTTGGCGTTGCCTTTGATCGCCTCGAAGAACGGACGTAACTCAGCCATGCCGAGTCGCTGACCGAAATGGCGGACATTTCCGAGACCGCTCGATTCGTCGTAGATTGCCTCCGCCGTAACGACCAGTTCGTTCTGGCGAACGTAGTCACCTAGCGCCGTCTTGGCTTCATCGCTTAGATCATCGAAGGTGACTGTGATTCGGATAGGCTTGTCGGTTTGGCGAGCAAAGAAGTCTTCATCACACAGCTTACTTGTGTCGGTGGCCGACGAATCCTGTTCTTTGAAGAAGACATTGAGGGCGCACAGGACAGTGGACTTGCCCGCGCCGTTTGGCCCCACAAAGCAGGAATAGCGGTTCAACTCAAATTCCTGGTCAATGAAGCTGCGGAAGTTTTCGATGCGGAGTTTCTTAATCTTCATGTCGTTTGCGCCCCTGTGATCTCCTGCCGCTTTTCTCTGACGATGGCTTCTTAGCCTTCTTGGTAGAGTCCTTCGATGGCCCGGTTTTACGTTTCGCCGGCGCGGGGAGTGTGGATGGCGTGTTCGAATGAGCGGCATCGGCAAGCTCGGCTTCGATCTCTTCGACGGTCGGCAGGGCCGATTTCAGGCTCGGCGGTAAGGCGCGGGTCAGCTCGTATTCGGAAATCCCGATGGGTTTCTCGACGCCGCGAAGCGCATATTCGGCGACGATGTGGTTGCGGTCCTGGCAGAGAATCAGGCCGATGGACGTCGCATCCGCCTCGTGCCGGAGCTGGTCATCGACGACGCTTAGGTAGAAGTTCATCTTGCCGGCGTACTCGGGCTTGAACTCGCCTTTCTTCAGGTCGATGACGACAAAGCAGCGCAGCTTCAGGTGATAGAACAGCAGGTCGATGTAGAACTCGCGGTCGCCCACCTTCAGGTAGTGTTGCCGGCCAACAAAGGCGAAGCCCTGGCCAAGCTCCAGCAGGAAACGTTCAAGCTGATGCAGCAGGTTGGTTTCCAGCTCGCGCTCGTGGAACGGCTCCTGCAGCGTCAGAAAATCGAAGATGTATGGGTCTTTGAGCGTCTGCTGGGCAAGATCAGACTGCGGCGACGGCAGAAGGCGCTCGAAGTTGCTGATAGCCTGGCCCTGACGGGCGTGGGCCTCGGACTGGATCATCGCCAGCAGGACGTTGCGGCTCCAGCCGTTGGCCAGCGTCTGGGCCATGTACCACAGTCGCACCGTGCGGTCCTTGACCTTTTCCATCAGCACGACGTGGTGCGCCCACGGCACCGACCAAATCAGGCTGTCAGGGGCGTTTGTTGCCTGGGGTAGTACGGTCAGGCCGGCTGATTTCGCCACTGGCAGTGGCGTTTTTGCGGCCGTTTTCAATTTCGCCACAACCGGTGGCGAAAAGTCGGCGGGGTCGGAATAGGCCCGAAAGAACGCGATCATCCGGTCCAGGTTCCGCTGGGAAAAGCCTTTTTCCTCGGGCAGTTCGTTCTTCAGCTCGCGGGCCAGCCGGGGAATGACGGCGGCCCCCCACCCTTCCTGTTGCTGACGGCCGGCGATGATGCGGCCGATGTCCCAGTAGAGCTGCACCAGCTCGGCGTTGACCGACAGCATGGCCCGCGTCTGGGCCTGCTGGATGCGGCTCTTGATCTCTGCCAGCAGCTTCGGGAAATCCGCCGGGAGCACCAGGTGCGCCTTGCTCATGCAACCCTCCAGCGCACGGTGAAGAGTTCCGCGCAATCGGCCTGCTGCTCCAACCGCCGGCTGAGCTCATCGAGCAGGGCGTCTTTCTGCTTGTCCACGTCGCGGCTGGCAGCGTCATAGGCGCGCCACTCCTCGTCGCGCTTTGTCTCCAGGCCGCGTAGTTTCCGCTGCATTTCGAGCTTCTGCGGAAGGTTGGGCGCAAGCCGAGCAGCCTTTTTCGCTTCCTTGATACCCTCGTCGAGTTCGTCCAATTCGGCTTTCAGCGCCACGCGGCGGTCTTCCGCCCAGCGGTCGAGCTTGTCCATTTCGGTGTCGAACCACTCACCGTTCTTGGCCGCCATTGCCGTCAGGTGCTCGTTCTGTCGAGTGGCGGTGTCGTCGGCCAGCGTTGAGCGGATATCGGCCGGAACGGTCACGGCGGGGCCGGCCGTTGCGGGCAGGTCGAAAAGACGCCGGCATTGCCCCTCGTCCAGCCGGTCGCCGCTATCGGTGACGGCGGCAAGGATCAGGTTCTCTTCCATCTCCAGCGCGCGGACGCTCAGGCGCGAGCAGGTAAGCCAGCCGCCTTGGCCGATCAGCGGGGCAAGTACGGCGATATTCTTGCCGCCCGTCGAATATTCGAAAGTCACCTCGGCGGGATTGAGGGCCAGCGCCTTGGCCTGGGCGAGCACGCGCTGCGCCAGCGGATGGCCGACGCGGTAGGTGTTGGCGTCCTCGACGTGCTTGCCCAACCGGTACGGGCCGGGGTGAATCGTCTCGCCGGGAAACGGATTGCTGGTCAGGAAAAAGCTGTACTCGTCCTCGTCGAACTGGGCGAACGCGGCCAGCAGGTGCCGGGTCAGAAGCCACAATCGGTCGTTGAACCGGTCGAGCAGCCCAGTGCTCTGAATCCGTACTTTCTCGACGACTTCCTGGTCGAAATTATCCAGCAGCTTTTCACGGGCATCGCGCTGCCCGGCGGCGATCTCCTCGTCCAGCTCGCTTTGAAGCTGGTCGAACTCGAACTCGATCTGCTGCGGCGTGCGGCATTTCTGGTAGATGGCGGCGATGCGCTTCTCGAAATCGACGCCCGATTCCACGGCGCCCAGCACTTCGTCGCTTGCGCCGAACACACCGTTGAACAGACGGAATTTGTTGTCGAGCAGTTCATAGACGCGCTGGTCGGCGGCGTTGTTCTTGTTCAGGAAATTGACGACAACCACGTCGAACTTCTGGCCGTAGCGATGGCAGCGGCCGATCCGCTGCTCGATGCGCTGCGGGTTCCACGGCAGGTCATAGTTGACCACCAGATTGCAGAACTGAAGGTTGATCCCCTCGGCCGCGGCTTCGGTAGCAATCATGATCGATGCCGAATCGCGGAAATGTTCCACGAGCGCCGCTCGCATGTCGGCACCCGGCGAGCCGGACACCCGGTCGGTGCCCTGGTGCTTCTCAAGCCAGCGCCGGTAGATGTCCTTCGACGCGGGATCACTGTTGGTGCCGTTGAACACCATGACCTTGCCGGCGAATTCGGTCTGCTCCAGGATGCGGAATAGGTACTCCTGGGTGCGGCGCGATTCGGTGAAGATCAGCGCCTTCTGCTGAAGGGTCGGACCGCCCTCGCCCTGCTGGGCCTGGGCGGCCGCTGCGAATCCCCGCCGCAGTGCAGTCAGCAGCACTTCGCCCTTGGAATTGCGCGTAATCGACTTGGCCAGTTGATGGAACTCGCGGAGCTTGGCCATTTCGGCGCGCAGCTCGGCGACCTGCTCCGGCGTGTACCTGGGCTTGGGTTCGGCCGCCTCCTCCTCGTCGTCCGGCTCCCATTCGTCGGCCAGCTCGTCCAGCTCTTCCCAATCCTCGGCCAATTGGTCGGGCGGTGCGTCCACGGCCTCGGCCTGTTTTGCCGCCACGTCAAGCTTCGACGCCAGGCCGCTCAGCGTGTCCGAAATGGCATAGGTCGATGACGCCAGCAGCTTGCGCAGGATGAGCGTCATCAGGGATCGCTGGCTGGCCGGCAGGGCGTACAGGGCCGGCTGCTGGAGGTATTCCGATACCAGGTCGTAGAGCCGTTGCTCCTCGGGTGTGGGGACGAATTCCTGCACCAGCGCATGGCGGTCGGTGTACGGGACGTATTCAAGCACCTGCTTGCGCAGCGTCCGTTTGCAAATCGGCTTCAACCGCTCCTTCAGGTCGTTGAAATCGTCGTCGTTGCCCAGCCGGGTGAACCGGGTGCGGTAAGTCTTCAGGTCGCCGAAGGCGAATTCGTCGATGATGCTGACCAGCCCGTAGAGTTCCAAGAGCGAATTCTGCAGCGGCGTCGCCGTCAGCAGCACCTTGGGGAACGGTGCGACCGCCTGCTTGATGGCGTTGGCGATCTTGTTGGTCGGCTTGTAGACGTTGCGCAGCCGGTGGGCCTCGTCGATCACCACCAGGTCCCACTTCGTCTGGCGGATGTACGGCTCCATTTTCTTGGCGAACTGAAACGAGCAAATGACGATGCCGTCCTGCTGAAACGGGTTCAGGTTGCCGGCCCGCACGGCGTCATTGAAGGTCCGGTTTTCAAGAATCGCCGACGGCAGGAAGAACTTGTCGGCCAGCTCCTGGCTCCATTGCTTTCGCAGGTTGGCGGGGGCAATGACGAGTATCCGGCGTTTGAGTTCGGCCCATTTCTGGGCGATGAGCAGCCCGGCCTCGATGGTTTTGCCCAGTCCGACCTCATCGGCAAGGATCGCTCCCTTGGAAAGCGGATTGCGGAAGGCGAAGAGCGCCGCTTCGATCTGGTGCGGGTTCAGGTCCACCTGGGCGTCCGAAAGCACGGCCGTCAGCTTCTCAACGCTGTCGGAAGCGCAGCGTCGAGTCAGCTCGTGAGCGATGTACTTGGCGTGGTAGTCGGTCATCGATAACCCGCCTCGCGGTTGGTGCTGCCGGCCGTTCGGGATCGCTTTGCCTGGCCGGTGCCCGGCCGCTGTTCGTCAAGCACGTACCGCCAGCCGCCATCATGCCGTTCGGAACGTATCGCGTGCCCCCTCGCCCGCAAGGCGGCGACGATGCGGGAAATCGTCGGGATCGATACGCCAATCTTTTCGGCCAGGCCCGGCGTTGAATACTTGCCTGCCCGTATCAGGTCGAGAACGCTTTCAAGCCGCTCGTGAATCTCAATTGAATGCTGATACCGCATGCGCATACCTCCAAGCCTGGGTGCTAATGGTCTATCCGCCGATGATAGACTTGTCAACCGCACCGGACAGGAAGCTGTCTTCGTTCGATCCGCCATGCCGGAAACTGGGTTATGGCAGGAACCGCGAGGAATGCTCCGTGAGGCATCTTCGGTCGATAGCTGCGGTCCCGGAGTATGCCGGATTGCTTTCTGGCCTTCGGCGGCCAGTTTTTCGGCCAATACGGGGTTCGGTATTTCGGCTGGCTCGGTCCTTTACCCTGAATGCCCTTTACTCTCTTCCCCGGCTTCGGTTTTTGGAAGTTGAACTCAGTCGGCCGTCCAACTTATCCACAGGCGGTGGCGTTAAGAAGGTTATTACTCTTGTTTAGGTTAAACAGTTAGCGTCTCACTATGCCGCTGATGCGTTTGGGAATTTCGGCGGCGCGTGCGCCTGATAGGCCGAATGTTTGCGCCCGAAAGGCCGGGGCGCCCTGCGCCTTATAGGCCGAGTGGCATGCGCCCGATAGGCCGTGCCGATTTCACGTGCGCCGGGTGTGAAACCCTCACCCGCCACCTGTCCCAGGATGGCGCAAGCCGTGCGCCTGATAGGCCGTGCGGAGCGAGCCGCGCCTCGGATGCCGGATTATGTCCCGCTGGACCGCAAGTGATGCAGGAAAAGCACACCGAAAGCGCCTCATCCGCCGCGTTTATCGGCCGAATGGCCGTTGCCGGGGTGCTGCCCGGATGCCGGATGCGCCTAATAGGCCGTGCGCGTGCGCTTAATAGGCCGTGCCTACTCACCGGCGGCGGTCTCGGTTGCGGGTAATAGGCCGTGCTCCCCCTTCTCTACGTCGTTGAATTTCACCGATTTCGAGGTGATGCCGCGGCCGACGCGCCGGCGCGGGTTACGGGGCGTCTCGAACCTGGGATCGGTGATGCTGAGCTGGTCGCGTTTCAGGAAGTGGACGATCTCCTCCTGCTCCTCGTTCTTGTGGAGCATGGCCGTGTACTCGGGCAGCGAATCGGCTTCGATCACCTTGCGCACGTCGATGGCGAAGTCGGAGAAGCGGGAGGTCGAGCCGGATTTCTCGTAGAGCTGGCGCATGGTGAACTGCCAGCCCATCTCCTGGTGGCCGGCATGCTTGCGGGCCACGCGGTACAGCCAGCGCTCGATGCCGCCGGTCAGCAGGAAGTAATCCTCGTGGATGGTGAGCACGCCGCCCTTCATCAGGATGCCATCGAACAGCCAGTCCGGCAGCGTCATGGTCATGCCGGTGGTTTCGCCCGTGTGCTCGTCGGTCACCTCGGTCCAGCTTTCCAGCCAGTGGAAGCTGGCCGCCTTCTTCTTGCCCTCGGCGCGGATGTTGGTACGGACCGCCGTGTGCGTCAGCCGGTCCAGCGCGGCGCGCAGCCGCAGGTAATGCTCGCCGCCGGTGGCGCGGCGAATGGATTTCAGGAGATTGTGCGGATGGAAGCGGACGACGCGGCTCGGCGTCTGGCCGCGGTCGAGCGCCTCGGTGATCTGCGTCGATGCCCAGATCAGGATGTCGGCGTCCCAGATCGTCGCCAGGCCGAATTTCGGATTGGCGCTGACTTCGACCCACACGTCGCCGACATGGTATTCGATGGGGGTGAAGCGCGGTTTCTTGGCCAGGCTGAAGAACGGCCGCTCCATCGTGTCGCGCTGGTCGCGTATCGGTATGTCCGCGAAGTTGGCGGCGAACAGGTCGGCCTGGTGATCGCCCCTCGGCGGGAGCCGCTTCGACATGCACTCTATCCCGGTTGCATCGCATCGCCCTCGTGGCGGCGAGTTACCTTGCGACACTAGCGCGGGATGGGCGGTGTTTCAAACGAAAAGAACAGTCAGGGAGGGTTGCGGGGAAGCCCCCTTGCCTGCCCGCACGCGGCCGGTTATTTCAGGTAGCCGTTGTTGCGCAGCCACGGCTCTACGGCTTCTTCCAATATGTCCTGCAGCGTGTTGGGCGTGACGCCGGCGAGCTGCCGCTCCAGCGAGGCGCGCTTGAGCGCCGTGCCGAAGTCGGTGCGGATGCGCGTGGTCAGCGGCATGCGGCTTACCACGGCATTGCCTGCCTGCGCCTTCCCTCCGTCGCCCTCTGGCGTCTTCGGTTCAGCGGGCTTTGGTTTTTCGGCGTAGACGAATTGTTTCTCAAGTACCGGATCGGCCGTAAACGTATCGGTGATGCCCGCCACCAGCGGCCGGCGTTCTTTCGTCGTCGTATCGGTCTTGGTCATACCGTCTCCATGCTTCGTTGTTTGCGCGGTGCCTTGATGTTACGCGCCTCGGGCAGGATTTCGCGGAACAGAGATTGAATCTCGGCGGCGGCTTCCTTGCCGCGCGACCCTAGTTGCCACACGACGGCGCCCTGCCCCGGCGCGTCGGCGTAAACCTGTTTGAGCGTAAGTGCCGTCTTGGCTACGGGAAGTTCCAAGGCCGCCGCGGCGTCCTTCATGTCCTGGGTGAGCCGGTAAGTCTTGCCCACCATGCTCAGCACGATCACCGCCTCCGGCATGCCGGAGCGGATGCCTTGGGCCTGCCGCAGGACATTGGTGGCCTGCGCCAGCGCGCGGACCTCAAGCATGCTCGCCTTGCACGGGACGATGGCGCGATTAGCCCGCAGCAGGAGGGCGCGGCTGGTCTCGGTGTTGCTCCCCGGACCGTCGGCGATGATGAAATCCGCCTGCTCTGCCAGCGCGGGAAGCTGGTCGAGAATGGCGTCCGGATTGCCCAGCCGGACGGTCTTTACTCTGGGTACGGCCTCACTGGCCCATTCGGAGGAAGAGTGCTGCGTATCGCAGTCAGCAAGAATGACGGAATGGCCCTGTTCATGCAGCCAGGCGGCCAGGTGTACGGCAATCGTCGATTTACCGACGCCTCCCTTGGAGTTTGCGATCACGATAATCATGTACCGGACGTTACAACACCTGCCGTCATGCTGGCAAGCAATATGTACGTCTGGCTGGCCGTATGGCATGCGAGCATGTCAGCTAGCCAGCCTGCCAGCTTGCAATATTGCTGGCTGCACAGCCTGCTGGCCAGTCTTATGACAGGCCAGCATGACGGCTTGCCAGCTTGCTTGTAAGAAAGCTTGCAGCATGTACGGCATGTCAGCATGAAAACATGACGGCACGACAACGTGCCAACATGCCAGCATGTAATACAGCAAGCATACCTGCCTGCTGGCATGCAATCCTTCATGGAAGCATGTAAGCACACTTGCATGTCGGCAAGACAGCAAGAAAGCCGGACAGCAAGTCAGCATGTAAGCAATACGGCTTGCAGGCTTTCCGGCAAGCCGTACGCCAAGCGTGCAGGCTGGCATGCAAGCATGTCAGCAAGCCAGCCTGCTTGCCGGTTGGCTTTCTTGTCAAGCGTCTGAATTTCAAGGCGAGCCATCCGGGTCGCTGGTCCGGTAGGTGATGGTGCGGGTGACCGTTTCGCTCGAACCGCCCAGGCCGCCAAGCGCCAGCCCGACCAGGCCGAAGAGGGCCGCGCCGGTGAAGAACTTCTTCGACGTATCGCGCATGCCCTGGATGCGCGCCCGGTCGATATTGTTGAGCTGCAATCCTTCGCCGATGAACTTGGTCAGGCCGGATTGCTGGGCGATCTGCGCCTGCAAATTGTTGGCGTTGTTGTTGTGGTTGTATCCGGCGAATGCCAGGATCGCCGCGACGACGATGCAGATTCCACCAATCGTTCTCATCTGGGAAGCCTCCGGGTCAGGGGTACGCGAACCGCCAAAAGAAAGGAGCGCCGAACCACGGCCGCTCCGAGAACCCCCGCCAAGGGGCGTACAGAACAGCACATGGCCGACGCCCCAGACGGGGCGCGGCTCCTGGTGTGCTGCTTCTGCACGAAAGAGCCTGTTCGGCTCAGTTTGGCGGTTTTCTCGGAAGCAGACCGGACGCAACGCGTCAGTTCAAATTGTCGCCAGCAGCCCGATTCTCAGGCTGCGGCCAACGTGATTTGTCTCCTCGGGTGCAATCGAAGGCGGCGATCCGTATCGCCGCCGACTCACGCTCAATTGTACCAGAACGAAATCCGAAATGAATCGAAGCCGGCCGGAGGCAGCGCGTCCCGCGCGGGGACGGCGGCAGTCAGTTGTCTTTCTGATCGGCCCGCTGGAACGGTTCCATTCCTCCTATGCGACGCATAGGGAAGATGCCTGTCCACTCTTTGCTTCGTTCTCTGCTTCGGTTTTGGATTCGGATTCTGGTTCGGATTCTTCTTCCGGCTTCCGGTTCTTCGCCGCGTTTTTCTCCATCGCGGCGTTTCATTCTGGCGCCCGAACGGAAGCGGGCGCAACTTGGGCATGGATGCCTTCGCCAAAGCAAACCGCCGCCCGGCGAGGGCGGCGGCGCGCGTGTGAAAACAGACAAGCGCCGGGGCAGGGACGCCCCGGCGCTTTCGCTCCTGCGGCTGGCTACCGCTCCTCGATGACTTCCTCGTCGTCGTAGTCAAAGGTGATGTGGCAATCATCGCAGCGGACGACGTTGAACAGGTCGGTGCGCTCCGGCCCGACGGCGTTATCGGGAATGTCAATCCGTGCCTGGCAGCACGGGCATACGACGTAGAACATGGCGGATGTCTTTCGTTGAATGGGTGAGGGAAGGGGCCAATCGGCGGTCAGTCGAAATCGAGATGCGACGTGCGGCGCAGCACGCTCGCGATATAGGCTTCCATCGCCTGGCGGGAAAACTGGTACGGGGTGAATCCGCCCTTGGCGAACCACTCCTGAAGCGCGAGCGCCCGCTCGCGCGCCGTCTCGTGGTCGCCGTCGCGCATGGCGCGGAACATGTCAAGAAACGCCTGGTTGGGGTCCATGATCGGTTGCCTTTTGCAGTGATGATCGGGCGAAAGAAAACCCGGCCGCCCGCAGGCGGCCGGGGGAGGGGGTGAGTCAGTTATGCGGCGGGCTGCGGCTGCGTTCCGTGGAGGAATTCAACTGCCTTGCTCGCGTGCGATGCGGCGGAGAAAACCGCCCGCTTGTCGGCCTTCATGACGGCAAGCCACGAATCGATGTAGCTCGCGTGGTCGCTTCGCACTTCCGGCGTGATCTGCAAATCGGCACAGAGAAACGCGCTGCCAAGCTCGGCGACCAGCTCTTCCATCGCATAGCCTTCGTCGCCCCACTTCCTGCGTCCGAAGTCGCGGTTAAGCCGGCTTTCGTGCCGCGTCCAGTGCGTCAGCTCATGGGCCAGCGTCGCCGCGTGCGATTCCGAGTCGCGGAACGTCTCGAACGGGGGCATCTGCACGTAGTCGTCGCCGATGGCGTAGTACGCCCGGTTGCCTCCGGTGCGGATGTCGGCCTTGGTGTTGGCGAAAAACGCCTCGGCGTGGGTGATGCGTTCGATCTTCTCCTTCGGCGGCTCGGCCAGTGCGTAAAAGTGCTTGGGCAGTCCCTCGCACTGCTCGGCGTTGAACACCGTGTATTCCTTGAGGAACGGGATTTCCGCCTCGGTCTCCTGGCCGTCGTCGGTCTGCTCCTTCTTCTTGAACGTGCTGGCGTAAACGACGGGCGATCCGTGCTCGCCTTTCTTGACGAATCCGCCCAGCTCCTTGGCCTGCTGGAAGGTAAGCCAGAACGGGCAGGCGTAGCCTTGCAGCTCGGCGGACGCCCACAGCATCAGGATATTGATGCCCTGGTAGGGCTGGCCGTTGTGCCGCAGGGGCCGCGTGATGCGCCCGGCGGCGTTTTCCGCGTTCCACGGCTTGAGCCAAGGCCGCACGCCGCGCTCAAGCTCGGCCACGATGTGCGACGTAACGCGGGTGTAGATGTCAACGCGGGTGGTGGTGGCAGTCGCCATTGCAAGTTCCTCCGGTTTGGATTTGGAAATGTCCCCTGACGCGAAACGCGCCTCGCGTTTTCCGGCGGCAGGGGGGCGAAAGCCCGAAACGCCCAGGGGGAGGGCAGTCAAGGACGGCCGCAGCGGAGGGGCACCCGGTCTGCACAAGCGAGCGCAGCGGAGCGCGGAAGATCGGGGAGGAAGCCGCGAAGGCCGCGTGGCTCCGATCCTTGACGGCACGGGGGATGTGCCCCCTTACCCGAAAGAAAGCGTCCGCGCCGCAGGCGTCGATTCGGGACGAACGTCCCGCGCACAAGCGGGCGAAAGGGGGCGATAGCCGTCACTCGAAGAGGACCGCAGCGCAAGCGCAGCCCGTAAGCACGCGGTCGCCGCAGGCGATGTGCCCGCATGATGCAATGGTTCGTGATGCGTAAAGAGGTGAGGGGATCGGCCTGGTGTTTCACGTTGACAATGTGCCCACCTGGGAAAACAGTGGCAGGGGAAGTTCAGCAAGGGGCAATGAACAGCGATGTGGCTCGTGGATTTCAGGAAGGCAAGGCGGCGTCTTGGAAGGCGGCAGCCTCGGATCGTGATTCTGTGCGCG
This sequence comes from Planctomyces sp., assembly GCA_019636235.1. Lineage (GTDB taxonomy): Bacteria > Planctomycetota > Planctomycetia > Planctomycetales > Planctomycetaceae > Caulifigura. The sequence goes on along the minus strand of JAHBXW010000004.1, from coordinate 44,123 downwards.
GTCATCGCAGCCTTGGCCGGCCTTGGTCAGTCGATTGACTTGAATGTCTTTCCGGCGCCCATGCGCCAAGGCGAGGGGAGCAAGCCGCCGGCGGAAGGCGGGGTTATCTCCTGTTTCCGGCCGCGCGTCACCGACGGCGATAGCTTCACCTGCGGTGGTACGCGCATCCGGCTGGCGAACATCGACGCGCCGGAACTGCCGGGCCATTGCCGGCCGGGACGGCGTTGCGTGGAAGGCGACGCCTTCGCGGCGCGCGATCATCTCAGGTCGCTGGCGGGCGGCTACGTCACCTGCCGGGCCGCCGAGCTGGACCATTACGGAAGGACCGTTGCCTTCTGCGAAGCCGAAGGCAGGGACTTATCCTGCGCGATGGTCAAATCGGGACACGCTGCCCGGCGCTATGGCGGGCTGGTCTGCCCCGAATGAAGGTGCGGATTCATGCTGTCCTTGGGGGCGGATAGAAGGGATGCTTGAGGAATAACATGCCTGCCCCGGAGAAAGATTGACGAACATCAATGAGGAGCTGCGCCCATGCCGTACCCGCAATTCGATGAGCTGCCGTTCAACTCGCGTCCCGACCTGACGCCATACCTGATTCACCTGACCAAGAACACGAAAGCGGACGACGAATTCTCGGCGTTCGATAACCTGGTCAGCATTCTCCAGAGCGGTGAAATCTGGGGTAGCAGCTCCAGGCGCGGCTTCATCAAGGGACCGAATCGCGCCGCGTGCTTCATGGACATTCCGTTCGCGGCGCTCAAATACATCCTGACGCCGGAGAACGCCGATCCGCAGTCGCCCCGCTACGAGGCGTACGGCGTCATCATCACGAAGAAATACGCGCATGCCCACGGCTGCCGGCCGGTGCTCTACCTGTCCGACGACGAGACGAAGGCGCTTCGGATACCCACCGGCGAGCTGTGGCGCGTGGTGCGGTTTGATGTTTCCCGGCAGGGTTGGATTTGCTGGCTTCACGAGCGCGAATGGCGCTGCAAGGGGGCATTCGCGCTCCCTTCGTCGGTCCAGGCCGTCGTAGTGAAGAACACGAATGACGCCAGGAAACTGGCTGACCGGATTGCGAAAGAGCCGAAGAAATTCAAGTGCGTCCCGAAGTCGATCATCCCGCTAACCGTGGTAAGCCAGGGGCTGCTGTGTCCATAGCGGGGAAGGGCTGTCGCAATCAGTAGTCCTCCGGCATCAGGATGGTGGTCACCGAACGGTCGGCCTCGGTGATGATCCAGAAACGGCGCTTGGCCTGGCCGTAAACGGACATAAGCCGGTCCCCGTGGATCAGCGCCTCCTCGTTGGCCTCTGCATCGTCGGCGCAGACGGTGCCCCAGTCGCCGGTCAGGTGGCGGGCAAGGGCGCTTGCGACCTCATCGGGAGCAAGAAGCCCGGCGGCGTTGGCCGTGATGACGATCTGGCCGGGGGCGAATCGGATGCGTCCTGTGGAATTACTGGCGGTCATGGCGTGACTCCTTTCAATAAGATGGGGCGGGCGCGAACGCCCGCCCCGGTTGCGATCAGGCCGCCTTCCTGGCGCGCTTCGTTTTGGCCGGTTTGGCCCTGGCGGGAAGGGCGAAGCTCATGCACGCCGGAATCCAGCGCTTGAGGTTTTCCACCTGGTCGGGCAATCGGCACGACTTCTCCGGCTTGGCGAAGGCCCGTGCAAGCTGCTCTGCCAGCGCCGACTTCTTGTGGTTGGCGTGGCCGGTAAACCAATGCTCGTCGAATACATCGCGGCCGACGGCGAGCAACTGGTCGCGGGTGATCCGGCCCAGGTAGTTGTCCCTCGTCGGACGCCAGTGGCTGGCGACATCGGCTTGCGTCAGCGACAGCGCCGTATCGAAGGCGGTGATCTCATCGCCGGCGGAAGCGGCGACCTTCGGCTTCAAGGTCGATGCCACGCAATAGGCCAGCAGGTCGAGCTTGGCGCCTTCCGGCAGCAGGCGGAACTCCTCGAAGCGGGCCGCCTCGGATGGCAGCTTGAGCCACGCAACCGGCAGTTCCTTGGCCATCGCGGCGAAGGCCAGGGCCGCCGCCGTGGGTTCCTTGTCACCCTGCCGGTTCAGGCGCGGGCGGCGGAACTGCACGTCGGTCCCGTCGCCTGGCGTGTGCTTGGAAAGCAGGCAGCTCGCCGCGTGGAAGACCAGCAGGTCGAACGCGATCTGCGGATGCCTGGCGATTTCCACCTGCGCCACGTGCAGGCGGTCGGCCGCCAGCTCGCGCAGCAGCGTCTGCGGCAACTGGCCCTTGGGCTTCACCCTGGCGCCTGTGCCGCCTTCGGCATCCGGGCCGAGCAGCCTGGCCAGTTGCCGGCGGTGTTCGGGCCTGACCAGCCCCTTGTCGATGAACGGCGTACCGTCGTTTCCGATGGAAACGAAGCAGCCGGCCAGCGCCTTGTGGTCGGGATCAAAGCCGACATGGGCTGCGAGCGTTTGCTCAACCTCGTCGAGCCGCTCCCGCAGCGCCTGCTGCTGCTCGATCAATGCATCCGACTCGGTGTCGTCGAGCGCCTTTTCGACCGACTCCAGCTCGGCGTCCAGTTGCGCCTTGACGTCGATGACCTCGCCGGGCGCATCGATCAGGCGCGGCTGAAGCCGGCTGCAGCGGCTTACCAGCGTGTGGTCGCGGTCCGGGTTGATCTCGATCCAGCTCCAGCCCTCGGCTTCAAGCTCGCGGCGAATGCCGTCGAGTTTCTGCCTGGCCAGGCGATTGAGGATCGCCGGCTTTTCCAGATAGACCTCGTCGGAAAACAGGTCCATCCGGCTGGTGCCTCCGGCTGCCGCATACGCATCGATTCCGACGAAGCGCGCGAGCTTCGTGTCGGCGTCGATCAGCTTCTCGGTGAGCGCGGAGCGGATGATGGCGGGATCTTCCTGCTGCCAGTTCTGGAGCGACTTGAACACCTTGAGCTGGCGGCGGTGGTCGTCGGTGACGGTAAACGCCATGAGGCACTCAAGCGTCATGCCGCCGTCGCGGTAGAGCTGAAGCAGCTCAGGCGCGACCAGCGCGAGCTTCATGCGCTTGAGCACAAGGCTCTCGTCGACGCCGAAGCGGCGGGCCACGTCGCACGCCGCGCTGCCCTTGGCGATCAGCTCGGCGAACGCCTCGAACTGGTCGGCCGGGTGCATGGCCAGCCGCACCGTGTTCTCGGCAAGGCTCAGTTCCGCTGCGTGCTCCTGCGTAACCACCTGGCACGGGACGGCGAAGTCGTCCGCCAGTTGGCCTTCGGCCTGGAGCGCGTGGATCGCGGCGAGCCGCCGCCCGCCTGCGATGACCCGGAAGCGGCCGTCGCCCTCGTCGGTAACGACGAGGTTCTGCATCAGGCCGTGCGCCAGGATGGACGCCTTCAGCTCGCCGATGGCATCCGCTGCGCCCGTGCGGCGGGCATTGAACGGTGATTTCTCAAGCCGCGATACGGCGATGAGCTGGGTAGTGGACGTGGTAGTGTCAGTGTTCTTCATAACAATCTCCATAAGTTGATGATGAAAAAAAACCGGCGGCGGGGGGTTCCGCCGCCGGCACCCGGACTCAGGCGGCTGCCTGAGCGGATTCCTTGCGGCTCTTCGCGTCGGCTTGCTGCTGGTGCATGATCCAGGTGTGCGCGAGGTCGAAGAGCTTGCCCATCGTGAGCAGGTCGTCGAAGCCGAGAGAGTCGGTCTCCTTCCAGGTTTCGTCGCCCTGCTTGTAGCTGCGGGTGGGGATGACGCTGTACCAGGAGCCTTTTTCACCGCTGTTGCGCCAGATCGTGACCTGGAGGACTCCGATGCGTATTTTGTGTGCTGGTTTGGACATGATGATTTCCCTTTCCTTGTGTTACCGGCCGCGACCATCGCGGCCTGATGTCACGGCAAGGAAAGCCGCGTGAGTCCGGGGCGAATGCGAGCAACGCGACCGGGCAAGCGAAGAGCCGAAGGCTTCCTTCAGGAAAGCGGCTCTGGCAGCTTGCGCGGACCGGCGGCGGCTTTACCCGTGACGGAAGGCAAGGCCGCGTGTCGCGGTGATGAAGGCAGGGAAGGGGAAGCGTGTGTAACCAGCACGGACGGAATGCGAGGGAATTGCTGGAAGGTGTGATCGTCAGTCAGGCGACATTGCACGGCGATGGACTTCAGATTTCACCGCGCGGGCAGGAGGCGCGTGGCGGGCGGCTGCCCTTGGCGCGTCGCAACCCTGGCCAGCTTTGCGCCTGCGGGCAGCGGAAGTGAGATGGCGTTTTAGACGCGGCTACGGGATTTGGGCGCAATGGAAAGCGCGTGGTCGAGGGCGTCGATGACGGCTTGCTCTCCGCCTTGAAGAATGCCGTCGTTGCCGACTCCGATGGCCTCCAGCATTTGCTTGGCGCGTTGCCGCTGCGGCTCGCCCGTCTCGGCATGAATCGCAAACGTCACTCCCATTCCTCGCGCCTCGGGGCTGTGATCCAGCGTGGCAACAAAGTCATACGGCTTCAGCCCGAAACGCTCGCCGAGTTCCTGGATTCTGCTCAATACCGCGAAATCAATATTGTCCATGAAGGGCCTCGCACGTGTTGTGACGCACCCTTCGAGCATAGGCATTGAATAGTTAACATTACGTTACCGCGCGCGTGACGGTGTAACGTATGTAGCAACACGGTGTGGTTGACAAAAAACGCTTTATGACATGCACGGCGTGTATATAATCACGCATGCTCCGCATCACGCAGCAGGATAGCGCCAAGGACGCCAAGCGTTATTACGCCAGCGCCGACTATTACAGCGAAGGCCAGGAAATCGTCGGCTCCTGGGGAGGCAAGGGCGCCCTGCGGCTGGGCCTTTCCGGCGTCGTGGACCGCGAGTCCTTCGACCGCCTCTGCGACAATCTCGATCCTGCCGGGAACAGGCTTACCGCCCGGACTCGTTCGCAGCGGACGGTCGGCTACGATTTCACCTTCTCCGTCCCGAAATCGGTCTCGCTGCTCTATGCGCTCACGGGTGATAGGGACATTCTCGAAGCCTTCCGCGCCTCGGTCGATGACACGATGCGCGACATGGAATCGGAAATGAAAACCCGCGTGCGCAAGGGGGGCAGGGATACAGACCGCTACAGCGGCAACATGATCTGGGCGGAGTTCATCCATACGACCTCGCGCCCGGTCGAGGGCGTGCCCGACCCGCAACTGCACGCGCACTGCTTCGTGTTCAACACGACGTGGGATAATGACGAGAATCGCTGGAAGGCCGGGCAGTTCCGCGAACTGAAGGCAGACGCGCCGTACTTTCAGGCGGGGTTTCGCGTTCGCCTGGCGAACCGGCTGCAGGAGCTGGGCTTCGCCATCGAGCGCAGGCGCGACGATTTCGAGCTGGCCGGCGTGCCGGCAGCAGTGATGCGGCGATTCTCACGGCGCACCGATGAAATCGAAAAGGTGGCATCCGAGCGCGGCATTACCGATCCAAGGCGCAAGGCGGAGCTGGGAGCGCAGACTCGCGAGAAGAAAAACCAGCAATACTCGTGGAATCAGCTTCGCAAGCTCTGGGACGGCCGGCTGTCGGACGGCGAACGGCAGGCGGTCGCCGCCGCTCACCGGCGCGAAGTCGCGGCGACAAGGCCGGCGGCGGGCGAGGGGCAGGCGGTTGATTTCGCGCTCGAACACAGCTTCGCGCGCGAGGCGGTGGTGGCCGAGCGCAGGCTGCTTACCGAGGCGCTCAAGCGCGGGATCGGCGGTGTGACGGTTGAAGGCGTGAAACAGGAGTATTCCCGCCGCAACCTGATTCGTGGCCAGGTGGACGGCAGGGCCGTGGCCAGCACGAGCGATGTGCTGGGCGAAGAGTGCCGCGTCGTCGATTTTGCGCGGAGTGGGCGCGGCCGGTTCCGGCCGCTGGGCGATATCGAAAAGCCGCTTTCGCGCGGCTGGCTGAATGCTGGGCAGCGCGCGGCCGTGCTGCATGTCATGGGTTCGCGCGACCGCGTGACGCTGATCCGCGGCGCGGCGGGCACCGGCAAGACGACGCTGATGCAGGAAGCCGTCGAGCAGATTGAAGGAAACGGCCACAAGGTGACGGTGCTCGCGCCCTCGGTCGGGGCGAGCTTCGACGTGCTGCGGGGTGAAGGCTTCGCCGAAGCCAACACCGTGGCGCGGTTCGTGCGCGACAAGGCGATGCAGAAGGAAGCGGCCGGCCAGGTCATCTGGGTCGATGAGGCCGGGCTGCTGGGGACGCAGGATATGGCAAGGCTGTTCGATGTGGCAAAGGAAGTCGATGCGCGCCTCGTGCTCTCCGGGGACCGCAGGCAGCATCGGGGCGTTGCCCGCGGCGAGCCGCTCAAGCTCCTGGAGAAAAAAGCGGGCCTGCCGGTCGCCGAAGTCAGCGAAATCATGCGCCAGTCGGGAAGCTACCGGAAAGCCGTGGCGCATTTGAGCGCGGGGCGGATCGCGGAAGGTTTCGCCGAACTCGACCGGCTGGGCTGGATAAGGGAGGTATCGGGCGCTGACAGATATAAGGAGCTGGCCCATGCCTACCTGGCGGCGGTCGGCCGGAAGGGGCCGGACGGCAAGCCGGCAACCGCCCTGGTGGTCAGCCCAACGCACGCCGAAGCGGCGCGCATCACAAGCACGATCCGCGACTCGCTCAAGGACGGCGGCAAGCTGTCGCATGAGCGAACCATCACCGCCTGGGTGCCGCTGCACCTGACGGCGGCGCAGAAGGCGGACGCCGCCAGCTACCGGCCGGGCGACATGCTCCAGTTCCACCAGAACGCGCCCGGCCACAAGATCGGCTCGCGCCTGGTCGTATCGGATAACGGCGAGCCGCCGGTCGCCTTCGCGGAGCGTTTCGAGGCGTACCGCCCGGTTGCGCTTTCGCTCGCGGCCGGGGACCGCATCCGCGTCTCGGCGCGCGGCAAAACAAAGGACGGCAAGCACCTGCTCAGCAACGGCGCGTTGCTTACCCTGCGGGGATTCACGCCGCAGGGCGACCTCATCGCCGACAACGGCTGGGTGATCGACAAGAGCTTCGGCCATATCGCGCACGGCTATGTCGTGACGAGCCACGCCAGTCAGGGCAAGACGGTCGAGAACGTGTTCATCGGCCAGTCGGCCGAATCGTTCGCCGCGTCGAACCGCCGGCAGTTCTATGTGTCGGTGTCTCGTGGAAAAGGGCAGGCGGTGATCTTCACCGACGACAAGAAGGAGCTGATGAAGGCCGTGGCGCGCGCCGACGATCCGATGTCGGCGTCGGAGCTGGCGGACGGCTGGACGGTGAAAGCGCCGCTTACGCACCGGCTGAAAAAGGTTCTTGCGCGAATGCGCCGGGTTGCTAATTTCAGTGCAGCGCATGATGCGCGTTGGCACGATCCGGAACGGACGCCGCCAACACCACGGGAACTGCACTATGTCCGATGACATTGAAGTCCTGGACTTTCCCCGAAGCTCGCACCTGGCGGGCATCGCCGCGCGTCTCCCGAAGGAAAGGGAAGGGGCCGAGCGCTCCGAAGAGGAATCCTGCCTTGGATTCGGCTATCTGCGCGGCCTGCGCGAGCGGGCGATTGCCGTTGAGTTCCGCTTCCGCGACGGCAACAGCGACTGGTTCTCCTACAGCCATCTGACCGGCTTCCGCTTCAATCCGTCGGTCGGCATCCTGCTCAAGTTCACCGGCGACCTGGTAAGCCTCGTGCTGATCCGCGGCAGCAATCTCGACGCCCTCGTAAATCAGAGCATGGTGAATCTGACCGACCGGGGATTTCAGCGGCACCGCATCCTGTGGGTCCGCGAAATGGATGAGGACGAGCTGCGCAAGGTCGGGCAGGGCGGGCCAACCATCGACCGCATCGAAGTGGCGGAATTCGAGTCGCACCGGGAAATGAACGACTGGCTCAGGAAGGTGGCCCCGGTGTTTGTGCGGTAGGCGTAACGGGGCCGGGGGCGACGGTGTTTGTAACAAAGTCAGAACTCTTGTCCTAACGCTCGTGCCGCATGGGCTGAGATGCTTCGCGTTGGACAATATTTGATAATAAATGACAGATATCCTCGTACCGCCTGCTTTTGTTGGTCGTGTAAGCTTTGCAAGAGTCGCCATTCCATGCCATCTCGTGTCCCACGAGTGCTGACGAGCGCATGTAAGACTGTCGTAAGCACTTCCCATTTATCACGACAGTGCTTTGTGTCAAACGTGTCCAAAGATGAAATCATGTGTGCGGGCAAATAGTAGCTCCGGGCTTCATCGGACATAAACGCAAGTGCCGCGCACTTGTCTCCCTCGAACGCCTCAAGATCGCGTAGTGTAATGTCTTGCCAATGGCGTCCCTTATAAACACGGTAAATGTCGTATTGGTCGGACGGGTGGTAGTGCGTACCGTCGTTTGTAAGATTGTTATCGCCGGGATAGACGCCGGGGGCAAACGCCTCCGTAATGAGTCTGACAAGTGCTTGTTTCTCCTCCTCGAATCGGCTCATTGGCGCCTCCGACAAAGCCGGCGAACATACCGAACCGCAGCCGTACACAAATTAGTTGCCGAGAGGGGAAAGAGAGCCCCGTCAGACACCCTGGAAGAAGGAGAATGTGCAGTTGTCAACGACATCTATGATGTAGACATTCTTCATCAGCTATCCTCCCCTTCAGGCACAATGTCTTTGATTGCGTCCGCGACGGGGAAGCCCAATACATTTGGCAATCCATCGAGCCATTGGAGAGCATGGTTCTTGGCTTCCTCGGAGGTATACAGGTCGGCACCCACCATCTTCAGCGTCAACAACAATGCCTGTACTGCGTCCACGCCAACGCCACGTCGAAGCTTGCCTGTTCCGATTCCCAGAATCTGGTATGGGCATGACCAACTAAGTCCTTCGGGGTCCTCGCTGGGCCTTCCGATAATGACGGTCACAGGTCTGGGTGGTGCGGTCACGTGGAGGTGCCGGACAGCAATAATGTCAGTAACCAGAGTGTCGAGAGTAGTCGGAGCATCCATTGGAGATACGGGAGTTCTGAAGCACCTACATCTAGCGCAGAATAGCGTTTCAGTCCATACACCACCCGATGGGAGACTGATTATTCTTGTTTCCTACGCTCTTATCATGCGCTATACCCGAGTAGGCGTCTTGCGCTGGGCATGACGCGACAACGGAGACATTTGCATGAACACCTTCCACCGGTCTGCCGCCCTGCCTGCGGTCTTCGCCCTTGCGTTAAGCGCTTGTGCGAAATCGTCAAATGAGATTTCCTCGCAGTACATTTCGCCGTTGCAATACCGCGATTACAGTTGCAAGCAGATCGAAATGGAGATGCAGATGCTGTCGCGGCGCGTGTCGGAACTTGGCGGGCACGTGGACAAGACGGCGAGCAATGATTCGGTGCAGATGGGAGTCGGCCTCATATTGTTCTGGCCGACGCTGTTCTTCCTGGATGGGGATACGCCGCAGGCCACTGAGTACGCTCGGCTAAAAGGCGAATTTGAGGCGCTTGAGAAAGTCGCTGTTCAGAAAGAATGCGACATCGCCGTTGAGCGTCCGCAAGTGAAGAAGGCGGAGCCGGCGGAGGAAAAAAAGGCTTACCCGTCGCAACGGTAGGCCGCCACGTAGTCGTAGCATCGAATAAAGGGAGGACGCACTGTCCGCTTGCGCGTCACGACACGAGACTGTCGCTCGCTACGTTGACTGGCGGCAGCGGGTCCCAGCTATCGCCCTCGAAGCGGATTTCGAGGCTGACGCGCGAGCGTGACATTGTTCTGTGCCAGTACGTGCCGTGCGGAATCCAGCTATTGAAGACCATAATATCCCCCACCTCGAAACGCGGCGTTATGGGTGCGATGCCGTGCTCTGCGTAGAGCTTCTCCAGGGCAGGGTACACCGCGTACATCGGATGCCGGTTGGTGTCGGAGAATACTTTCGATCCAAAGTCGTCGCCCGAACCTGCACCGAGATACTTGCGCACCAGGTGAAACTCGACGGGATAGACCACAAGGCCGGGTGCGCGTGTGCCCACACCGCACGGGCTTAGCGGAACCCAGAAGTTGACTGCGAAATGCGGCCAGGTCGTGTGATAAATGCCGTCAATGTGAACGCGAAGCGGCTGGAAGGAAACGGGGTCGCGAATTGCGCTGCCATCGACCGACCGCGCGCACGTTTCCGCCGGGGCGTTGCTGTAGCGGCCTGGCCCAAACAGCCTATCCATCAAGGTCAACAACGTGTCGTTGCCGATGAGATTGCAGAAGGACCACTCGTCTCCGTATTCATCCATGAAATGGCGGTTCAGAATATGAGTGCGGTCGAAAGTGCTGAGCTGCTCGCCTGCAGTAAGTCTATTCCCCTTTGCGCGATGCATGGCCTCGATCCTGTCGCGATACGCAAACAGCGAAGGTGCCGGAATTGCGTTTCGTACTAGAAGCAGTCTCAAAACCCCTTGAACTGCAAGCTTGCGCCAGCCCTGAAGTTACGTTACGAACGCCATCGAAAGGAGCGCTCGATGGCCATCAAGAAGGTGTTGCTGACGGACGCCCAGTGGGAGAAGCTCCGGCCGTTGATCCCCCAGCGACCCCGCTCCCCCAGGGGCGGCCGGCCGCCGGCCGACGATCGGGCCTGTTTGGAAGGCATCCTGTGGGTGCTCAAAACGGGCATACGCTGAAGGACCTGCCCGGCGAGTTCCCCTCTCCAGCCACGTGCTGGCGGCGGATGAACGAAGTGGGCGGAGCAACGTCTGGAAGCCGTCTGGAGGGCCCGCTGGACCAGCTCGACGACCAGCAACTGCTGGACCTGAGACGAGGTGTTTTGTGGACGGGACCTTCTCGCCCGCGAAAAAGGGAGCTTTGCGTGGGAAACACCAAGCATAGGAAGGGAACCAAGTGGATGCTTCCTGGTTGATGCTAGGGTCTTCCTGTGGCATGCCGGACCGCGAGTGCTGCGCTGCGAGAGAATCACGCTGGTCGAAGACCTCGCGGCGCAAGTGACCGTGGAGGGGGGCCCCGTGCCGCTGGTGGCCGACCGGGCCTACGACAGCGACCCGCACCGGCAGCGTCTGAAAGCGCGGGGGTTCGACCTGGTGTGTCCGCACCGCCGGGGGCGGAAGCGTCCGGCGACGCAGGATGGTCGGAAGCTGCGGCGTTACCGGCGTCGGTGGAAGGTGGAGCGGACGATTTCGTGGCTGGGAAACTACCGTCGCCTGCTGGTGCGTCACGAGTGCCATGTGCACATGTTCCAGGGCTTCATCACGCTGGCCTGCCTGATGTTATGCCTCAAGCGGTTATGAAACCGCCTCTAGGCAGCAGCCGTCGGTCAGTACGCGGCGATGCAGTTCCTGCGGGCTGGTCGATTGGAAGTCAACCTCGATGGGTTCCTTGTCGGAGTGGGCCAGCCGGAGAAAAGCTCGCTTCAGGAGTTGCATGAGTGCTCGAACATAAGAGGCGGACCAGAAACCGCCGGTTGAATCAACTGGTCGGGGCCAGATCATGATGCCAGAGTCGGAAGGTAATCACGCTCATCGCCAGCGACTTCCAAGCCTCCATGATGTCCTCGGAGCGGTCATAGCGCACCCGCATCCGCCGCAGGCCCTTGAACCAGCTGATCGTCCGTTCCACCACCCAGCGGATCCTTCCCAGCCTGCTCCCATGAACTGTCCCGCGGCGGCGAATTCGCGGTTCAATCCCCAGATGTCTGAGCAGGCTGCGGGTCGCTCGCCCTCAGGCACGCGCAAGACGGCTTGAATTGTCAGACAATATGATCGATACTCGATGGCCCGCAATCGCCCCGGATCCCCCGGGACGAACCGCTCGCCTCCAAGGGAAAGAACGCAGCATGCGAACCCAGGCCGCGATCTGCCTCGCCCTCGCCGCCACTCTGCTGGCGCTCGCACTCCCTGCCGACGACGCTCCCGAATTCCGAAGGCTCAGCGACGAATACGCCGCGGACGTCCGGCCGCTCCTGACCCGCTTCTGCCTCGATTGCCACGCCGCAGCCGACCCGCAGGGCGAACTCGACCTCGAACGGTTCGCCTCGCTGGCTGAACTTCGCACCGCTCCGGCGGTGTGGCTGAAGGTCATCGAAATGCTCGACAACGGCGAAATGCCGCCGAGCGACGCGCCTCAGCCCGATGACGCCCAGCGACAGCGCCTGCGTCAATGGGCGCGCAAGTACCTCGACGCCGAGGCCCGCGCCAGCGCCGGCGATCCCGGTCCCGTCGTCCTTCGCCGGCTCAGCAATGCCGAGTACACCTACACGCTGCGCGATCTCACCGGCGTCCCGCTCGACCCCGCGCGGGAGTTCCCCGCCGACGGCGCCGCCGGCGAAGGCTTCACGAACGCCGGCGCCGCGCTCTCCATGTCCCCCGCACTGCTCCAGAAATACTTCGATGCCGGCAAGAGCGTCTCCACGCACCTCGTGCCGTTGCCCGACGGCATCCGCTTCTCCGCCAGTTCCCACCGCCGCGACTGGACCGATGAAGCGCTGACCCGCATTCGGGAGTTCTACGGACGCCATACCGCCAACGCCTCCGGATCCCAAGTCAACCTGCAGGGCATCGTGTTCGATACGAACGGCGGCGGCCGGCTCCCCGTGCAGGCCTATCTGGCGGCCACTCTCGAAGAACGCGAAACCCTCGCCGCGAATCCCGAAGCGTTCGCGGACATCGCCGCCAAACGCCGCCTCAGCGAAAAATACCTGAGGCTGCTGTGGAACACTCTGACGCAGCCCTCCGCTGAAGAGGGTCCGGCGTCCTCGTCGATGCTGCTCGATCGGTTGAGGGGCCGCTGGCGGGATGCCGGTCCGCAGGACGCCGCGGCGCTGACGGCGGAGATTGAGGAGTGGCAGAATGCGCTGTGGCGGTTCACGAGCGTCGGACACATCGGCAAAGTGGGCGGCCCGACGGCATGGATGGAGCCCGTCAGCCCGATCGCCACACGGCAGGAACTGCGGCAGCGGCTGCCCGAAGTCCCGGGAGTCCCGGAGGTCGTCGTTTACCTCGCGGCCTCGGACGCGACCGATGGAAACGACGGCGACTTGGTCCTGTGGGAACGTCCCCGGCTGGTGGCGCCCGGCCGGCCGGACCTGTTGCTGCGGGACGTCCGCGCGGTCTCCCGGGCGCTGGCTCGCCGACGGGACGACACGCTCAACAGCACGGCGCGGGCGCTGGCGGCCGCGCGAGAGGCCGGGGCTGATCTCGACGCGGACGTCGGGGACCTGGCGCGGCGGCATGGGGTCTCGGTCGACGCACTGACGGCCTGGCTCGACTTTCTGGGCATCGGCCATGGCGGGCGCGTGGCGATCGGCCCGCTCATCGATCAGACGATGACCAACGGTTCCGGCCACGAATTCATCCGCGGCTGGGTCGGCGACGAAGCGCTCAGCATCGTCGCAAACTCGTCCGATGAGCATGTTCGCATCCCGGGGAACATGAAGCCCAACAGCCTCGCCGTGCATCCCACTCCGTCTCGGCAGGTCGCAATCGGCTGGCTGAGTCCCGAGCCGCTGTCATTGACGATCCACGGCCAGGTGCAGCACGCGCATCCGGAATGCGGCAACGGGGTGACGTGGTCGCTGGAACTCCGCCGGGGCAGCACCCGGCAGCGGCTGGCGGGCGGCATTTCGCACGGCCCGGCTGTGATCCCGTTCGGCGCGATCGAAGGGGTCTCTGTGCAGCGGGGCGACATGCTGGTGCTCGCGATCGGTCCCCGCGACGGCAATCATTCCTGCGACCTGACGGCAGTCGACCTGACGCTCTCGGATGGCCGCCGGGAATGGGATCTGGCGCGGCAGGTTTCGCCCGACATCCTGGCCGGCAATCCGCATGCGGACGACTTCGGGAACGCTGAGACGTGGCACTTCTTCAGCGAGCCGGCGTCCGCGGGCGAAGGGCAGGTCATTCCGGCCGGATCGCTGCTGGCCCGCTGGCAGTCGGCGGACTCCGTCGAGCGGCAATCGGAACTGGCCGCGGAACTCGAACAGTTGTTGAAGTCCGGTCCGGGAGAGCGTCCCGCCGATTCGCCGGACGCGGCGCTGTATCGCCAGTTGACGTCGCTGAACGGCCCGTTGTTCAGCGCCGCGCTGAAGGCCGGCGCGGAAGGCGACTCGGACGCGAATCCGGCCGACGCGCCCGCCGTCGGCCCCGATCCCGCGCTGTTTGGGAGGGGGCCGGATGGCCAGCCCGTCGACGCCGCCAGCCTGCTCGTCCAGGCCCCGGAAGTCATCGAGATCCGCCTGCCGGCCGACCTTGTCGCCGGCATGGAGCTTGTCGCTTCCGGAACGCTGCATGGCCCGGCCGCGCGGAACGGCAGCGTGCAGTTGCAGATTCTCGATGCGCCGCCGCGGGAGCAGTCCGGGCTGCAGGCCGGATCGCGCCGGGAGTCGGTGCGCGGCTCGTGGACGTCCGGCGAGTACGAGATCTCTCACTCGGCGCCGATTCTCGTTCAGGACGGTGGCGAGGCGCAGCGGCGGTTCGAGTCGTCGTTTCACGACTTCCGCCAGTTGTTCCCCGCCGCACTGTGCTACGCGAAGATCGTGCCCGTCGATGAAGTCGTCACGCTGACTCTGTTCCACCGCGAGGACGAGCCGCTGTGCCGGTTGGTCCTCACGGAGGCCGAGCACGCGGAACTAGACCGGATGTGGGACGAACTGCGGTTCGTCAGCCAGGACGCGCTGGCGGTGCTGGACGCGTTCGCGCAGATTCTGGAATACGCCACCCAGGATGCGGACCCGACCGTGTTCGAGCCGATGCGGCAACCGATGCAGGACCGCGCCGAGGCGTTCCGGCGACAACAACTGGAGGCCGAGCCGCGTCACCTCAACGGTGTGCTGGCATTCGCGGACCGGGCGTTTCGCCGCCCGCTGCGGGAGGCCGAACGACAGGGACTGCGGCAGTTGTATCAGCGGCTGCGCGACGAGGAGCTGCCGCATGAAGAGGCTCTGCGACTGACGCTGGCGCGGGTGCTGGTGTCTCCGGAGTTCCTGTACCGGCTGGAAACGGCGCCGGAGGGGACGGATCCCGCGCCGGTGTCCGACTGGGAACTGGCGACGCGGTTAAGCTACTTCCTGTGGTCATCGACGCCCGACGAGGAACTGCGGCAAGCGGCGGCGGAAGGCCGGCTGCGCGATCCCGACGAACTCGCGCTGCAGGCGCGCCGGATGCTGCAGGATCCGCGCGTCCGCAGACTGGCGACCGAGTTCGCCTGCCAGTGGCTGCACATCTACGAATTCGATCAGCTGGATGAGAAAAGCGAGCGGCACTTCCCGGAATTCGGCGATCTCCGGGACGACATGTACGAGGAATCCATCCGGTTCTTCACCGACCTGTTCCAGCACGACGGTTCGGTGCTGTCGATCTTCGACGCGGACCACACGTTCGTGAACGGGGCGCTGGCCGCGCACTACGGGCTGGAGGGGATCGAAGGAGACGCCTGGCGGCGGGTGGACGGCGTTCGCGAGCAGGGGCGCGGTGGAATCCTGGGCTTCGCGACGACGCTCGCCAAGCAGTCGGGCGCTTCGCGAACCAGCCCCATTCTCCGCGGCAACTGGATCTCCGAAGTCATCCTCGGCGAGCGGCTGCCCCGGCCGCCGAAGGATGTCCCGCAGCTTCCCGAGGACGAAGCGGCCGAGGAATTGTCGGTGCGGGAGCTGGTTCAGATGCACAGCAGCGACCCGCGCTGTTCAGGCTGCCATGTCCGGATCGATCCGTTCGGGTTCGCGCTGGAAGGGTTCGACGCCATTGGACGGAAACGCGATGCGGACCTCGCCGGCCGACCGATCGACGTTCGCAGCGTGGCGCTCGACGGCACGGAGCTGGACGGCCAGTCCGGCCTGCGGCGCTACCTGTTGGAGACTCGTCGCGAGGCGGTGCTGCGGCAGTTCAGCCGCAAGCTGCTGGGCTTCGCGCTGGGCCGCGGAGTTCAGCTTTCGGACGAGCCGCTGGTGGAGTCGATGCAGTCGGAACTGTCGAAACAGGACTTCCGGTTCGCGGCGGCTGTGGAGACAATTGTGAGAAGCCGCCAGTTTCGGGAGATTCGCGGGCGGGATGTCGCCGTGGCCGAAGCGGGAGAGTGACGCATGCGTTGCCGGTTCTGGGAGCCCGGCGTTCCGATCGAGACGCAGATGCGGGATCAGACGCTGGCCCGAATCCAGCGCTGGTGGCGGGAGTTCGACGCCCGACGCGCCGACCTGGTCGACACGTTCAACGAGCGTCAGAACTGGGATCTGACGGACTGGATGGCAGAGCACCTCCAGACGATCGACAATGGATTGATGTGGGAGTTCGGCCCAGCCCTGCGCGGTGAGGGTCACCGGCTGGTGATTACGCCGGAAGGGACTCATCGCCTGCAGACGCTGGCGCAGATGATTGTGGACATGGCGCCGGACTTTGAAGGCTGGGAGTTTCATTCAGCCCGGCCCGCGAGCGGCGACCATTTGGAGGTGTTGATCGGCGCGCGCACAGGGATCGACGTCTCCGGCACAACGGTGGCCGTCAAGCCCGGCAGACACCGCTGCATCGACTTGGACTATGCGTTCACAAATCCTGAATATGCAGATGCGGGGCTGGCGATCATCGTGACTGAGTGCCTGGTTGGAGAACGAACGGCGGGTCGCTGGATCGGCGAGATTTCGGTCAGCGCAGGGAACTCGTGCGAGGCATTCAAGCGAGATGCGCCGCTGAGGGACGCCGGTGAACGGATTGAACGAGAGCGAAGAAGACTGGCGGACAGCCTGCCTAAGCAGGCAATTGTGGACGGGACGCCTAGTGGCAAGGGAACGGTCTGGAGGGTCAAGCCAATCCCCGAAAAAGCGCCGAGCTTTCGCTTTGATATCACGCTGGCGCACTCCTGGCTTCAAGAGGTCTGGGAGGCCTCGCTGTATTCGCCGAACTTCGCATCCGAGCGATTCAGCGGAGCTGGAGAGTCGTTCTGCTGTCTTCAGTTCGAGGAGACTTTGGACGAGTCGAGTTTCGATCCCGCCCGAGGATCGGAAGTGGAACGGCTTTTGGACCAGGTCCTGAAGTCCAGGAGGCTGGGACGCGTCACCGGCGCTGCCATCGGAACTCGATTTGCGTATGTTGACTTGGCGCTGAAGAGTTTAGAGGCCGGCATTCAGGCTATCCGCCCTCCCTTGCGGGCGCACGGAGTGCCGCGCAATTCGTGGATTCGCTTCTTTGATTTGGACCTCGCGGAATCGGAGTGGGTCGGCATCCATCCGGACACGCCGCTTCCGCCCGATGTGGCCGACTGCAAATCACTAACCTGAACAACAACCCGGTGAACGAGATGACGAACTCCCACCACTTCTCCCGGCGGACCTTCCTGCGCGGATTGGGCGTCACCATGGCCCTGCCGTGGATGGAATCGCTCCCCGTCTGGGGGGACGTCACCAAGGCGGCGCAGCCCGGCAGCCAGGCGCCTGTCCGGCTCGCCTGCCTGTTCTCCGGAAACGGGTTCCACAGCCGCGAATGGTGGGCCCGCGGACAGGGCGCCGGCATGGAACTCGGCCGCGTCCTCCAGCCGCTCGCCGACTACCGCGAAAAAATGCTGTTCATCAGCGGCCTGTACAACGAGGAGGCCTTGAAGGGGAACATCCACAGCTCGCAAACCGGCAACCTGCTGTCCGGAGCCCCCCTCGCCTCCGGCGGCGACATCCGCTCCGGAACCAGCATCGACCAGCTCGTCGCCCAGCGCTACGGGCAGTCGACGAAAGTTCCCAGCCTGGTCCTGGGCTGCGAGAAGTCCAACCCTTCGGTGCACAAGAACTACTCGATGATCTACAGCTCCCACATCTCGTGGAGCTCGCCGACGTCACCCACCCCCCTCGAACTGTATCCCTCGCTGGCGTTCGACCGGCTGTTCAAGGACGACGTCGAACGCGGGGACCGCAGCGTGCTCGACGCCGTCATGGCCGACGCCAGCGACGTCCGCCGGCACATCAGCCAGAGCGACCGCCGCAAGCTCGACGAATACCTCAACTCCGTCCGAGAGGTCGAGCAGCGGATCGAACAGGCCGGACAGCGCGGCGAACTCCAGGGCTGGCGGCCGACGCTCGAGCAGCCCGACATGGCCCGTCCGGCCGACGGCATCCCGCAGGACATCTCCGAGCACATGCGGCTGATGTGCGACATCCTGGTCCTCGGCTTCCAGACCGACACGACCCGCGTCTGCTCGTTGAAGCTGAACAACGACCACTCGTCGTTGCGGTTCCCTCACCTGGGCGTGGATTACATGATCCACCACCTGCTGTCGCACTCCGACACCGAAGACTGGCTGAAGGTCAACCAGTTCTTCCTGAAGCAGGTGGCCTATATCGCCGGCCGGCTGGACGCGATCCAGGAAGGAGAGCGCACGCTGCTCGACAACTCCATGCTGCTGTTCTGCTCCAGCATGCTGACGGGCAACCACGAGGCGAACCGCCTGCCGGTGGTGCTGCTGGGCGGAGCGGGAGGCCGGATCGAGTCCGGCCGCGTGCTGGACTACAGCGACCGCTCGAACCGCAAGATGTGCAGCCTGTACCTGTCGATGCTGGACAAGTGCGGGATCGAACTGGACCGGTTCGGCGACTCGACCGAGCGGCTCGCGGAGATTTGAGCCTCCGCGGCCCCCGGCCAAAGGTCAGCGTCCGGATCGCGCACGATCGGTTCCTGCGCGCGGCTCAGTAAAGCGCGGCCAGCGCGTCCCGAACCGTGACGAGCAGCCGCTTCGTCTGGCGGATGCCCTCGTATTCGTCCAGCTTCGAGCCTTCGTACTCAATGCCGACGTACCCGCGATACCCGGCATCGAGAACGATCTTCATCATCCGCAGGTAGTTCGTCTCGCCATTGCCGTCGAGCGTCACCAGCGGCCGCTCGGGATCGAAGTCGTGCGACTTGGCGCTCACCGCCTTGGCGAACGGCATCAGCTCGGCGACCCCCTGGTAGCGGTTGTACCACTCGGTGTTGCTGACCCGGAAATTGCCGAAGTCGGGCAGCGTGCCGCAGTGCGGGTGGTCGACCAGTTTCATGACGCCGGCCAGCCACTCGCCGTTGGACGACAGCCCGCCGTGGTTCTCGACGATGACCGACAGGTTGTGCGGTTCCGCGAACTCCGTCAGCCGCCGCAGGCCGTCGGCCGCCAGCTTCATCTGCTCCTCGAACGAACCGCGGCTGGCGGCGTTCACGCGGATGGCGTGGCAGCCCAGGGCCGCGGCGGCCTCGACCCACTTGTGGTGGTTCTCGACGGCCATGGTCCGCTGGGCTTCGTCCGGATGACCGAGATCCCCTTCGCCGTCGCACATGATCAGCAGGCTGCGGACGCCGGCATCGGAGGCGCGGGTCTTGAGGTCGTTCAGGTAGGCCTGATCCTGCGCCTTGTCCTTGAAGAACTGATTGACGTACTCGACAGCGTCGATGCCGAATTCCGATTTGGCCGTCTTGGCGAAGTCGAGGTTGTCCAGTTTGCCGCCGAACAGGGCCTTGTGCAGCGACCACTGGGCCAGAGAGATCTTGTACAGCGGCGGCGGATCGTCGGCGAACAGGCGGGGCGTCGCGGCGATGGCGGCGGCGGCGCTGAGCGATCCCAGGAACGTGCGGCGCGAAAGCATGTCGAACATGGCGGGTCGTCGATCGAGTGAGTAGGGACGGGCCGGAAAAAGAACAACGCCCCGGCGCGATCCAAGACCGGCCGGGGCGTCGAGTCTAACAGAATCCGCTGGGGACGCTCAGTAAACGCCGTATCCGAAACTGCAGTATGACGCGGGCGCATACCCGACATTGAAGCTGGTGTAGGTCACGGGCGCGTAGGCGTACGAGACCGGGGCGTAGCCCACCGCGTAGCGGTTGCCGTACACGCCGCCCCACCCGCCGCCCCAGCCATAACCCCAGCCGCCGTAGGCCACCGGGTAACCCCAGCCCCCGCCCCAGCCGCCGCCCCAGCCACGACGACCCCAGCCGCCGTAGGCAACCGGGTAGCCCCAGCCGCCGCGCCAGCCGCGGTTCCAACCGCCGCCCCAACCACGGTTCCAGCCGCGATTCCAGCCCACTCCCCAACCGCCGCCCCAGCCGCGGTTCCAGCCGCCGCCCCAACCGCGGTTCCAGCCGCCGCCCCAACCACCGCCGCCCCAGCCACGGTTCCAGCCGCCTCCTCCCCAGCCTCGGCCAAAGCCGACGGAGAAGCCGCCGCCACGACCCCAACCGCCGACGGCGAAGCCGCCGCCTCTGCGTCCCCACTGCGCTGACGCCACACCAGCGCTCGTCAGGACTCCCACCACCACCAGACAGCGAATCGCTGTCGACCATTTGGGAAACATGTTTCCCCTTTCCAAAGGACTTCCCTGTGACACCATTCCGCCGTCCTGAACGGAACGCTGCCGTGACGTTGCGGGCGACGCATCCTGCGCCGCTTCAATGCAGGCGCAATTCTCCGTCGCGCGTTTCAGCAATTCCAGATGCGAATCCGTCTTTCTCGCGAATTCGAAAGGCGTTACAGTCCCCGCCCGAATGAAGAGGGCTTCAGGGAGGAGGCCGAGCGTGCGCGTCATTGCGATCATGAATCAGAAGGGGGGCGTCGGAAAGACGACCACCAGCGTCAACCTGGCCGCCGGCCTGGCCCGCCAGGGACGTCGAGTCTGCCTCATCGACCTTGATCCCCAGGCGCATTCCTCGCTGCACCTGGGCGTGGAAGCCGCCGGCTCCGCCGACACCATCTACCAGGTGTTCGCCCGCGCCCGCGGACTGGACCAGGTCCGCCAGCTCATCAGCGAGAATCTGTGGCTGGCGCCCGCCGATCTGGACCTGGCCGCCACGGAACTCGAACTCGTCGACGCCCAAGGCCGCGAGTTTGTCCTCCGCCAGGCCCTCGAAGCCGCGCACGCCGACCAGAACTTCGATTACGTCCTCATGGACTGTCCCCCTTCGCTGGGCGTGCTGACGATCAACGCCCTCAGCGCTGCCGGCGAGGTCATCATCCCGCTGCAGCCGCACTTCTTCGCGCTGCAGGGCCTGTCGCGACTGCTGGAAACCACGGCACTGGTGACGCGGCGGCTGAACCGCCGGCTCCGCGTGTCAGGCATCCTGCTGTGCCTGTACGAAACGGGAACCCGCCTGGCGGCGGACGTCACCGAAGACCTGATGCGGTTCCTGGAAGCCAGCGATCCGCAGTCCCCCTGGGCGCAGGCCCGCGTGTTTGAATCGCGCATCCGCCGGAACATCAAGCTCGCCGAGGCCCCGAGCTTCGGTCAATCGGTGTTCGCCTACGCGCCCGGGTCCTCCGGCGCCGTCGATTACGGCGCGCTCGTCTCGGAAGTCATCGCCGCTGAAAACCAGTTCGCGCATCGCGCCGCCGCCTGATCGCGACTCCCACGGGACCAGCCCGAACCTGCCGCATCACAGCCGGCCGCTGCGCAGAATCCCGTAGATCAGCCACACGCCCAGGAAGCCGGACAGCAGAAACGCCGGCACGTTGATCCACAGCGACCCGCCGCCGCGCAGGACGATCGCCGTGGACAACAGGATGGCGCTCGTCACGACCCCCACGACGACTCGGTTGCTGGACCGGTCGAACTCGGTGATCAACCGGTCCAGGCCCCGGTGTTCGAGTTGCACGCGCAGGTCGTCGTTGCCGATCCGCCCCAGCGCACGGGAAAGCTGTCCGGGCAGCGAGTGCAGGGCCCCGACGACCTTGCAGAGATCCGTCCAGGCCCGGTCGGCGACGCGCCTCGGGTCGTACCGGCGACGCACGATCTGCTCCACAAAGGGCGCCAGCTCCCCCGCCAGGTTGAACTCCGGATGCAGCGTCCGCCCCACGCCCTCCAGCGTCACCATCGCGCGGATCAGCAGCATCAGGTCCGGCGGGCACCGCAGATTGTGGCGGCTGATCAGCGCCACGAAGTCCGACAGCAATCGCCCGACATGCATTTGTTCGAGGGAAATGCCATAGTAGCAGGCCACGAAGTCCGCGACATCCGTCCGCAACGCAGCTCCGTCGATCGGCCCCTGCGGCTGTCCCAGCACCTGCACGACCTCGACGGCCCGGGCCGCATCGTTGTGCACGACGGCGACGAACAGGTCCACCAGCTGGTCTCTCTTTGCGGGCTCCAGGTAGCCCACCATGCCGTAATCGAGAAGCGCCACCGTCCCGTCCGGACGGATGCGGATGTTGCCCGGATGGGGATCGCCATGAAACATGCCGACATCGAACGCCATCTTCATGAAGATGTGCGCGCCGTTGGTCGCCACCGCCGTTGGCGGCACGCCCAGCCGGGCAATCGCCAGCCGGTCGTCCGCGCGGCAGCCGCACACGAACTCCATCGTCAGCACGCCCTCCGAGGACAGATCCTCGTAGACCTGCGGCACGTACAACGTGGCATCCCCCTCGAAGGCGCGGCGGAACTCCTGCAGCGTCCGGGCTTCGCGGCGGAAGTTCATCTCGCGGCGGATCGTCCGCGCGAACTGACTGACCAGTCCGATGGGGTCAAACGGGCGCGTCTCCGGCAGATGCCGCTCGGCCAGCTCCGCGAGGTCTGCCATCAACGTCAGGTCCCGCTCGACGCCGGCAATTACGTCGGGTCGGCGGACCTTGACCGCCAGCGTCGTCCCGTCTCGATGGACGGCCCGGTGCACCTGGGCCAGAGATCCGGCCGCCACCGGCTCCCGTTCGAACTCCGCGAACAACTGCGAGACCGGCGCCCCCAGCTCCTGTTCAACCAGCCGCACCGCCAGGTCGCTGTCGAAGCTGGGCACGCCTTCCTGCAGTTGGGCGAGTTCCTCGATGAGCTGGGCCGGCAGGATGTCGGGCCGCGTGCTGATGACCTGGCCGAACTTGATGTATGTCGGCCCCAGGTCTTCGAGCGCCAGACGAATCCGTTGCCAGGTGGTGTACGTGCATTCCGTCCCGCGCTGCCGACGAAACAGCCGCGTGCCCCAGCGGAGGTAGCGCCGCAGGCCGACGCGGTCCATCAGGTCGCCGAAGCCGTGGTTGAGGAGCACGGTGGCGATCTGGCGACTGCGGCCGAGGCTGCGGAAGAATCGAAGCGGGTGGGTGTCCACGAGGAGTCAGGACGCGCGAGGTGCGATTCGGACCGCCGGAGCGGTCGGCCCCGGTCAGTGCCATCCTACCGGCCCAGGCCGCCCCCCGCCGTCCCGCATTGGCCGATCCCGAGGGAAATCCGGCTTCCGGACGCCGTCAGTTCCGGTTGATCAGCGCCATTGCCTCGGCCCGGCTGGACTGGTTCGTCTTGAACAGTCCCCGGACGGCGCTGGTGATCGTCACGCTGCCAGGTTTCTGGATGCCGCGGATCGTCATGCAACTGTGCTCCGCCTCGAGCACCACGATGACCCCCTTGGCGTCCAGTTCATTGGACATCAGATCGGCGATCTGATGCGTCATTCGCTCCTGCACCTGCGGCCGGCGCGAGACTTCGTCCACCACGCGGGCCATCTTGCTCAGCCCCACGACCTTGCCCTTCGGCAGGTAGCCCACATGCGCCTTGCCGATGAACGGCAGCAGGTGGTGCTCGCACATGCTGTTGAAGCTGATGTCCCGGACGAGCACCATCTCGTCATAGTTCTCGAGGAACACCTTCCGCAGATGCCGGGCGGGATCCAGGCGAAGACCGGAGAACAGCTCCGCGTACATCTTCGCGACGCGCCGGGGCGTCTCCAGCAAGCCATCCCGGTCCGGATCTTCGCCCACGGCCGCCAGAATCTCCCGCACGGCCTTTTCAATCCGCGGCAGATCCACCGGCCGCTCCGCTTCCCCCTGCTCCGACACGTGCGCCTCTTCACGCCTGACGACTGATGCCGAGGCGCACAACGGCCTCGGGCCTGCAGCATTGTACGCGCCTCGCGTCTGACGACAGCAGTCCCGACGATCGATTCCAGCGGATTCCACCACTGGCCGTGGCATTCAATCTGTGGCCGCTTCTTCCGGAACAGCCGACGACGGGACGCGCAGCACGGCCGCCAGCCGCCCCGACGTCGGCGCCTCGTCTTCCGTCACCAGCAGCACCTGGCCATCCGATCGCAGCGTCAGCACCACCGCCCGGTTGATCATCGACAGGTCGGCCGCAGAGCCGTTCAGGGACGGCGACGCTACTCCCGTCGACGATGTCGCCCCCTCCAACCCCCGGTTTCGCGGCACAAGCAGCGTATCGACCAGCCCCAGCTCCGCCGCGCGGAGCACGCGCTCCGGATCGTCCGCGCGCCGCTCTGCCCCCTGCCGAGCCGGGAAGTTTTGCACCCGGGAAAGTTCCCTGCCGCGCAGCAGCGGCTCGGCGATCTCCCAGGCGGCGCGGTGGATTTCGGCGTCAGTCAGGCTGGCCGGGTTCACACGCACGGCCGTCGACGCCAGCCGCGGATGCCGCGACACGCCCCGGAAAATTCCGAATGCGTCCTCCGGACCGACGAAAATCAACGGACACGTTTCCTGTTTGACAAGATCATGCACAGCCGCGTCGATCCCGCGGAAGAACCCGTCCAGGTCGACTTGCTGCGTCCGTTGATCGACTGCGTCCGAGGGCGCCGCGCCGGACGCGGGATTCAGCGGTTCCGCACGCGGCCGTTGCCGGCCGATCGTGGAACGCACGTTCTCCGGGAGATTCTCCAGCGGCATTTCCGTGCACTCGAACCGCGAGCACCGGAACAGCCGCACCAGACTTCGCGTCGCGGCCAGCACATGAAATTCGCCCGCGGCCTGCGCCAACGGCAACAGCGGCAGCAGATGGAACATGTCCGAAGCGTGCATCGCCTCTCGGAAATGCACCGGGGCTTTGAGCTCCCGGTAGAATCCCGTCCCCACGAACGCGGCCAGCCCATGCGACTGATGCCGCCAGAACAGCGTGTCCCCCAGGCGATCCGCGGCCGGCCCCAGAAACGCCTCGACGTTCGGCCGCCGCATGCCCGTTTCCTCCAGCGCGTGTTGGGCCTGCTTCAACAGGTTCTTGAAGGCGATCAGGCCCCCCTGTTGATCAGGCACGCTGGGATGGGTGGGGACGAACAGCGACACGCAGGGGCCTGCGTTGACCGCTGCGAGTTCGGAAAGCTGCACGCGGGTGATGGAATCCATGAACGTCTCCAGAGCAAAGGGAAACGAAATGTCCGGGGCGAGGCCGCCGACTGCGGCACGCGCATGAGAATCCTCCGGAACCGGAATCGTCACACATCGCTGTTGAGCGGCACGGGCCGCGCGCCGGCGTCGCGGAACACCCGATCCGCCGACTGCAGCGCCGTTTCGCGGTCCGGTCCATCTTCCTGGACGGCGACGAGCAGATCGCCAGCCGTCAGCGCCTGATCGTAATAGTTCGCGAGCGGACCTTCCTCGCCGCGGCTCTGCATTGCGCCGATGAAACTCCCCGCGACCGCGCCGCCTGCCGCCAGAGACGCCCCCGCCGCCAGCACCACAATCCCAGCGCCGGTCACCAGTCCCGCAGCCAGCAGGCCGCCCAGTCCCGCGCCCAGCAGGCCGCCCGCCACCGCCCCCCCCGCCGCATCCGCCATCCCCGGATTCTCCTGCGGGTTCCGGAACCGCTCGAATTTCTGTTCCTTCGCCTCGTCGGAACACAGCACGGAGATCTGCGATTCCTTGAAACCAGCGGCCAGGAGCCCCTGAACGGCGCGCTGTGCGGCATCGACATCGCGAAACACGCCGACGCGAATCGTGCGGGCGCGGGGGGAAGCTTCAGTTCGAGTGTCAGCCATGGGTCTGCTCCTCGGCCCGCAGGTTCTGTCGTCTGTCCGCGGCAACGCTGCGCGGGTCAATCGTCGTCGAGGCGGAAGCCGATCTTCACCGTGACCTGCCAGTGCGCGATTCGAGCGTCGTCGATGTTTCCGCGCAGTTCGGTGACTTCGAACCAGCGCAGGCCGCGCAGCGACTTGCCCGCTTTCGCAATCGCGTTCTCGACCGCCTGTTCGATCGAGTTCGACGACGAACCAGTGACCTCGATCTTCTTATAAACGGCGTCTGACATCGCAGGGCCTCCGCAGGGACGGAAATGGGACGGGGCTCGAAATGGGACTTCGGCCCACGGGCAATGAAGGCCGCATTTCGCATGCCGCGGAAACTGTCTGGCAGGTCAGCATTTCCGTCATCCGGAGGCCCGCCGGATGGACCCGCACCGCGCAGTTTGCACGCTCCCCCGCCACAGGAATCGTCGGAATTGTGAACCGGCGTTCAACTTGCAGCCGGGGCACTCCGTTTGCACCGAAGTTCAGACGTTGGGCACTGCAGGGCGGGAAGGTGACCCGTCCGAGCGCGCCAAGGCCGCTCGACGCCCAGGGATGGTCCCGCGGGCCGCACTCAGGAATGGGAGATACGACGATGATGTTCGCCGAACGAGACGTCGACGGGCTGCGGGTTCGGGACGTGATGAGTCCCATCGTGGACATGATCGATTCCAGCGCGACGGTGGAAGAAGCGGCGCGGCAGATGGCCGCCAGCGATATCGGCTTTCTGCCGGTCGTTCACGAATCGGTGTGCGCGGGCGCGGTTACGGACCGCGATCTGGTGACGCGCGTGCTGGCCGCGGGCCTGGATCCCAAAACGACGCTGGTCCGCGAGGTCATGTCGCACCCGGTGCGCAAGGCCGATGCGGCGCGCGAAGGGGGCGTGGCCGGCCTGATCTCAATCTCCGCCGACGCCCCCCTCGACGAGGCCCTGGCTCGAATGAACGAGCGCAACGTAACCCGGCTCGCCGTGCACGATGAAAATCAGCGGCTGATTGGCATCATTTCGCGCAGCGACGCCCCGGCGTTTCGCCCGGAAGACGCCGCGGCGCCGCCTGTGACCCGTTGATCGGCAGCGGCGATCATCACTCGGTGATGATGTCGCGGACGGTCTTGCCGCCGGGAATCATCGGCAGCACGTGTTCCTGGTAGGGGCAGATGACGTCCAGCAGGTACGGTCCGGGGCTGGCCAGCATCTCCGCGAGAGCCGCGGGGAATTCCTGCTTGCTCCGGACGTGCCGCGCCTGCAGGCCGAAGCCCTTCGCGATCTCGACGAAGTTGGGGTAGGTCGCCTCGTAAAAGGCGCCGCTGCCCTCGCCCAGCCATTCTGGATGGTCGACCGGGCCCAGGTACGTGTGTGCCCGCCGGCCTTCCATGAACCGGTCCTCCCACTGCACCACCATCCCCAGGTGCTGGTTGTTCAGCAGCAGGATCTTCACCGGCAGCTTCTCGCAATTCAGCGTGGCGAGTTCCTGAATGTTCATCAGGATCGAGCCATCGCCGTCGATGTCGACGACCAGCGAATCGGGGTGCTCCGACTGCACGCCCATCGCGGCCGGCAGGCCGAAGCCCATCGTTCCCAGGCCCGAGCTGCTCAGCCAGCGCTTGGGCTTGGAGAACTTGAAGAACTGGGCGGCCCACATCTGGTGCTGGCCGACGCCCACGGCGATGAACGGATCGCGCTCGCGCGTCTGGCGCCACAGCTCCTCGATCGCATACTGCGGCAGAATGGCGTCGCCGGCGTCGCGATACGTCAGCGGATGCCGCTCGCGCCACTCGTTGATCTGCGTCCACCAGGGGTCGAGCTGCGGCTTGTCGTCGTCGGAAAACTCGGCATTGAGCTTTTCCAGGAAGTCGCGGACGTCGCCGATGACGGGGAAGTGGGCTTCCTTGTTCTTATGCATCTCCGAGGCGTCGATGTCCACGTGCACGATCTTGCCGTGCTGCGCGAACTCCTCGAGCTTGCCCGTCACGCGGTCGTCGAACCGCACGCCCAGCGCGAGCAAAAGGTCGGCGTCGTTGATCGCGTAGTTGGCGTACACGGTGCCGTGCATGCCCAGCATGTGCAGCGACTGCGGGTCATCCCCGGGGAAGGCGCCCAGCCCCATCACGGTCATCGTGACGGGAATGCCGGACCGCTTCGCGAACTTCGTCAGTTCCTCGGACGCGCCGGAATTGATGATGCCGCCGCCGACATACAGAATCGGCTTGCGGGACCGCTTGATGGCGGCCACCACCTGGCGGACCTGCTCCTGGGCCACCGGACGCGGCTCGGGGTTGTAGCCCGGCAAGTCGGGCTGCACGTCCCAGTCGATCTCCCCTTCAAGCACGGCCAGCTGAATGTTCTTGGGGAAGTCAATCAGCACGGGGCCCGGGCGGCCGGTGCGGGCGATGAAGAACGCCTCGCGAACGATCCGCGGAATCGTGCGGAGCGCCTTCTGGACCGATTCCGGACAGTTCGGATCCTCGGCGGTAATGAGATAGTGATGCTTGGTGACGGCGCGGCAGATCTCGACGATCGGCGTTTCCTGGAAGGCGTCGGTCCCGATGACCTGCTGCGGCACCTGCCCGGTGATGGCGATGAGGGGCACGGAGTCCATCTTGGCGTCGGCGATGGCCGTCACCAGGTTGGTGGCGCCGGGTCCGCTGGTCGCCATGCACAGGCCGATGTTGTCGGAACTGCGGGAGACGCCCTGGGCGGCGAAGCCCCCGCCCTGTTCATGGCGGGGCAGAATGGTGCGGATGTTGTCGCGCTGCCGGCGGAGGGCCTGGTGCAGCGGCATGCTGGCGCCGCCGGGGTAGGCGAAGATCGACTTGCCGCCGCACCGGACGAGCGCTTCGACCAGGATGTCCGCGCCGTTGAGGGTCTGGGTGTGAGGCTGGGTCTTGGCGGTCGAGGCCTTGGAAGCCTTGGGAGGCACGGGCGAAATCCTTGATTCTGGAAGTGGGCGGCCCGTCGTCAGGAGCGGGGGACGAAGACGTCGCACGCGCGACGCCGGCTGCCCGCATCGGGGCGGCGGCCGCAAACGCAAGTCTACCAGTGTAGCGGCGATGGGGCGCGATTCCAGACCCGTCCAGGCCCGGAAAGGTTCAAGTTGTTTCAGCGAATTCGGGGGGCTTGGGCCGCCGGATTCGATCGGGGTTGACGGCGCGGGTCAATCCTCGAAGAATCCCGCACGCACACGAGTTCCGCGCCGCGGGTCCGGCTGACTGTCCGCCCCTCCCGTTGCGGCTTGGGCTTCGAGGAGCCAACTCCTTCGGGCCGCGGGCCGGTGCTGCTCATTGTCGACGAAAGCGAAGCGGAACCTGATGGACTCTCTCATGTTGAATCACGGAGCGGTCGTGCCGATGGCGCAGCGCGATTACACGCGCACCCGGCAACTGGGCATCGGCGACCTGCTGCTCGAAAACCGCATCATCTTCCTGGACGGCCCGATCCACGACTCCATGGCGAACCTGATCGTCATGAAGCTGCTGTACCTGCAGTCGGAGAACCGCCACCAGGATGTGCACCTGTACATCAACTCGCCGGGAGGCTCAGTGACGGCGACCCTGGCCGTCTACGATACGATCCAGTACCTCGAGTGCGACGTCTGCACCTATTGCGTCGGCCTGGCCGCCAGCGGAGCCGCCATCCTCATGGCCGGCGGAGCCCGCGGCAAACGCTACATCCTGCCGCACGCCAAAATGATGATCCACCAGCCTTACGGCCAGGTCGGCGGCCAGGTCTCAGACATCGAAATCCAGGCCAAGGAAATCCTGCAGACCCGCGAAGTCCTGAACCAGATCCTCGCCGAACACACCGGCCAGCCCATCGAGCGGGTCGCCGCCGACACCGAACGCGACCGCTACCTGTCGCCGCAACAGGCCAAGGACTACGGCCTCGTCGATGAGGTCGTCTTCCCCAAGCGGGAGAAGGTCAAGAAGAATCCCTGACGCCCGGTCCGGACGCTCCGGACTTCGGCCCCAACCCGGACGGCGACCGCGCCCTCCGACCCCACACACGAGACCACCGGCCCCGCGCCGGCTCATCCAGCGACCTGAACCGCCATGTCCACGATCCCCTTTGTGATTGAGAAGTCCGGCCGTGAGTCCCAGTACATGGACATCTACAGCCGGCTGCTCAAGGACCGCATCATCTTCCTGGGCACCCAGGTCAACGATCAGATGGCCAACCTGATCGTCGCGCAACTGCTGTTCCTGCAGTTCGAGGACGCCAAGTCCGACATCCACATGTACATCAACTCGCCCGGCGGCTCGATCACGGCCGGCATGGCGATCTACGACACCATGCAGTACGTCACCTGCGACGTCGCCACCTACTGCCTCGGCCAGGCCGCCAGCATGGGCGCCGTCCTGCTCACCGCCGGCGCCAAGAGCAAACGGAACGCCCTCCCCAACAGCCGCATCATGATCCATCAGCCGCTGGCCGGCATGGAAGGCACCGCGACCGACCTCGAAATCCACGCCAAGGAAGTCCTCAAGGTCAAACGCCGGATGAACGAGATTCTGCTCAAGCACACCGGGCAGACGATCGACCAGATCGAAAAGGACACCGACCGCGACCGCTTCATGTCGGCCGAGGAAGCCAAGGAATACGGCCTCGTGGACAACATTCTGGAAGAGATGAAGCACGGCCCGAAGGCCGGCTGAAACGGACCCCGCGGCCGCCCCGCATTCCGCGGGGCGCAGGCGATTGCGAATGACTCGCAGCAGGACATGGATGTCTGGCGCGACGCGCCCTCCCAGGGCGCTGCGGGGAGCGCTCGTCTGCCTGCTGGCCGCCTCCGGCTGCGCCCTCCCCGGCTGCCTCGCCCGCCGCAACATCGAACTGCTCGAAGCAAACCTGCGCCAGCAGCAGGACCTGACCCGCGACGTCGAACGCCAGTTGATGCTCGCGCAGCGGGATCTCGACGCCGCCCGCCGCGAGACGGACCAGCTCCGCAACCGGCTGGCTCAGACCGGATTGGAAGCTGCCGCCGAACACACCGAGCCGCTGGCCCGCGTCACGGGCATTCTGTTTCACACGATGATGACGGGCGGACGCGACACCGACGGCTTGCCCGGCGATGACGTCCTGACTGCGGTGCTGGCCCCGCATGACGCCGACGGCGATCTCGTCAAACTCGCCGGATCGCTCGAAATCGAGCTGCTCGACCTGGCCAGGTCCGGCGAGTCCCAGCGGATCGGCGCGTGGAAATACTCCGCGAAGGAAGCCCGCGAGTTGTGGCACAGCGGGTTCATCGCCTCCGGCTACCAGTTGAACCTGCCCCTCGAACAGGCGCCGACGAACGGCGCCGTGTTGCTTCACGGACGGCTGACCACCTCGGACGGCCGCCAGTTCGACACGTCGCTGCCGGTCAACCTGCAGACCGGCACGGCGCCCGCCGGACTCGCGCCGCCGCGGAGCGCCCGTCCGCTCGAGACCAGCCGCCGCGCTCCGCGATCCGACAGCCCGGGCGGCCCCCGCGCGTTCCCCGTTCAGCAGGCCGGCTATGCGGTCCTGGAAGAGGATGGCGACGCGGCTTCCGGCGTCATCACGGCCAGCGCCGCCGTGATGGAGATTGACGACGAAGAGTTTCTAACCGGGTCCGGTGAGACGCCGCTGCGCCCCGTGCCGATGCCGATCGACCTGGAACCCGTGCCGAACACGGACGGCGCTCCAACGTCGCCCCCTGCGCCTCCGCGCAGTGAGCCGGCGTCCGGCCAGCCGCGGCCGTTCCCTGTCGAGGGCGCGCAGTCATCGCGCCGGGCAGCGGCCTCGAAGGTTCTGCTGACGTCCGACAACTGGACGGACGAGTCGATTCCGTATCTCCGCTGAACGGGCCGCGGAATGACCTGGCCTCTCGCCCCTGCTCCCACTTCGTGGTGGGTCATTGCAGGCTCGCCCTGCGGGCTCGCCGCTCGACGCCACCCTACCGCATGAGACCACGCCGGGCGGCCGCGATTCACTGATCGCACGCCGCGACGCGGTCCAGCAGAAACGCCTGCTCCCGGGCGTTCTGAGTCATCTCCGCCGCCGCCGCAAATTCCGCCCGCGCCTCGGCCCGCCGGCCCAGCTTGAACAGCAGATCGCCCCGCACGCTCGGCAGCAGATGGTAGCCGTCCAGCGCCGGCTCCCCGCGCAGGCGATCCACTAGAGTCAGCCCCGCGTCCGGGCCGTCCGCCATCGAGACCGCCACCGCGCGATTCAGCTCCACGACCGGCGAGGGGGCGATCGTCGCCAGGACGCCGTACAGCGCCACGATCCGCCGCCAGTCCGTCTCTCCGGCCGTCCGCGCCCGCGCGTGGCAGGCCGCCAGCGCCGCCTGCAGCGTGTAAGGTCCGCGCCCGCCCAGCCCTTCCGCCCGGGTCAATGCCGCCAGCCCGCGGCGAATCAACAATTGGTCCCACAGCGCCCGGTTCTGGTCGAGCAACAGGATCGGCTCGCCGCTGGGACCGACCCGCGCCCGGGACCGGCTGGCCTGAATCTCCATCAGCGCGACGAGTCCATGCGCCTCCGGTTCCTCGGGCGCGAGCCCCGCCAGGATCCGGCCCAGACGCAGCGCCTCGTCGCACAGCTCCGGACGCAGCCAATCCTCCCCCCCCGTCGCGGTGTAGCCCTCGTTGAAGATCAGGTAGATGACGCCCAGCACGCCGTTCAACCGGTCCGCCAACTCCGGTCCGCGGGGCACTTCGAACGGCGCCCGCTCCTCCGCCAGCGTCCGCTTCACCCGCACGATCCGCTGGGCGATCGTCGGCTCCGACGACAGAAAGGCCCGCGCGATCTCGGCCGTCGTCAGCCCGGCGACAAGCCGCAGCGTCAGCGACACGCGGCTCTCCATCGACAACACGGGATGGCAGGCGGTGAAGATCAGCCGCAGGAGATCGTCGCCGATGTCGTCGTCGAGGGCGTCATCCAACGGCGACACGGCCTGCTCCTCCGCAGCCTGCCGGGCGCGTCCCAGTTCGGCGTGCTTGCGATCCTGCATCCGGCTGCGTCGGATGACGTCGATGGCGCGGCGTTTGGCGGCGGCCATCAGCCACGCGCCGGGGTTGCGGGGGATGCCGGATGCGGGCCACTGCTGGAGCGCGGCGACCAGCGCGTCCTGGGCCAGTTCCTCGGCCTGGCCGACATCGCGGACCATGCGGGCGAGCCGGGCGATGATCCGCGGAGATTCGATCCGCCAGACGGCGTCGATGGCGCGTTGGACTTCAGTCGTGCTCACGCCGGCCGATCAGACCGAGTCCGATCGACCGGTGCAAGCCAGGGCCGACGCGGCGCGCTGTCGAGTCAGGCCCGCTGGCCGATGTCCGTCTGCATTTCGGGCAGGGCCGCAGCGGCCGCCTGCCAGTCGGCCGGGAAATCGTCGATCTCCTGGACCTGGCGGATCTCGATCGTCTCATCCTCCGAGGCCGGGCAGCGACGGGCCCACTCGATCGCCTCCTCGCGCGACCGCGCCTGGATCACCCAGTAGCCGCCGACGCATTCCTTGGCCTCGGCGAACGGGCCGTCAACGACCTTCGGCGTCCCGCCGGCGAAACTCACCCGCGCGCCCATCGACGGAGGATGCAGGCCGTCCAGGGCCAGCAGCACGCCAGCCTGCTGCAGGGACTCGTTGTATTTCATCATCTCGGCGACGCGGTCGACCGGCGGCACGATGCCAGCCGGCGCCGACTCGTAACCCCTGGGAATCATCAGCAGCATGAATCGCATGAGAGACGCTCCTGGAATCGGAAACAAACGCCGCGAGGTTGGTCCGCCGCGGTCCGCGGACTCAGGACTGTTGCTGCTCGACGACGACCATCCAGTGGACGCCGAACCGGTCGATCAGCATGCCGAACCGCGGAGAAAAGAACGTCGTTTCGAGCGGCATGGTGACCGCGCCTCCGTCAGCCAGTTCGGCGAAGAGTCGATCGGCGTCGGCCGTGGTCGGGGCCGTTGCCGCCATCGCGAACCCGTCAAACTTCTGCGCGTCCGCGCACATGCCATCGGACATCATCAGGCGGGATGACCCGATCCGGACGGAGGCGTGCATGATTTTGTCGTCCCAGTCGGCCGGCAGGAATTCCGGCGGGTGCGGCTGCGGGGCCTCACGGAACGTCATCGAGAACTCGACCACGGCGCCGAGAACCTGCTGGTAGCGTTCCATCGCCTCGGCGCAGCGGCCGTTGAAGTACAGGTACGGCTGGACAATCTGCGGATGGGACATGAGGATGGTTTCCTGTCTGAAGGGGGCCGCCTTCGACCCTGTGATGTGTTCCCGCGCACGTCGCGCAGCGGACCGGGAACCTGTCCGCCGCACTGTTCACGCTTTCAGCGAGATCGCCTGTGAGTTCCACGCCCGCCGCCTGCCTCCTGATCTTTCGTGAATCCACGCCCGAAGCTTACTCGGGCCTGACTCCGCAGCAGCTCGAGGCCTGCCTGGACGACTGGAACGCCTGGTTCGACGGTCTCGTGCAGTCGGGCCTGCTGATCGACGGCCGTCCGCTGGAAGCGCAAGGCCGCATCGTTTCCGGTCCGGCGGGGCGGGTGCTCGACGGGCCGTTCGCCGAGGCCAAGGAAACGGTCGGCGGGTATTTCCTGCTGGCGGTGGACAGCCTCGACGAGGCCACCGAAATCGCGCGGCAGTGTCCGAATTTGAAACATGGCATGACGGTCGAGGTCAGGTCGGTCGCTGGCGGTTGCCACCTGGCCAAATCGCTGGGCCGCGAGACAATGCGGGCCTGAGCGGCAGGCCGATGGCTCAGCCCTCCTGCGGCGGCGGTCCCGCCATCCAGAAGACTTCCCACATGTGTCCGTCCGGGTCCTGGAACCCGTGCTGGTACATGAACCCCAGGTCCCGGGGTTCGGCGTACGTCGATCCCCCCGCGGCCGTCGCCCGGGCGACGAGCGCATCGACTCCGGCGCGGTCGTCCGCCGAGAGCGCGAGCAGGACTTCCGTGGTGGCCTGCGCATCGCTGATCGCCTTCGGCGTGAACGTGCCGAAGTACTTCCGCGTGAGGAGCATCACATAGATCTCCTCGCTGATCACGATGCAGGCCCCATCGTCGTTGGAATACTGCGGGTTCAGCGTGAAGCCCAACCCGATGTAGAATTCGCGCGACGTCGGCAGATCGCTGACGGGGAGATTGACGAAGATCTTGGTGTTCATGGCAAGGCCTGTGATGTGGAGGTTTCGGGAGACGTTTCGGCGACCCGCTTGAGGTTCGCCAGCCCCTCGTCGAACTGCTCGCCGACCATCCCCTCGACGTCGATCAGCACATGGATGATCCGGCCGAGGAAGGGATTGGGTCCCTCCATCGACCAGGTCACTTGCGTGCCGCTGTCGGTCGGTTCCAGCGTGAACACGACGACGTTGCTGGCCTCCATGGGGCGGGTGAAGTCGAGGCTCAACGCGAGCCGGTTCGGCGGCGTGGCGTCCATGATCTCCATCCGCCCCTCGCCGGCGTTCGAGTCCCCCGACCAGGCGTACGTCGCGCCGACTCCCCGCTCCGCGCCGCCATACGTCCGCTGCATGTTCGGGTCGAGCTTCTCATACGGCGACCAGGCCCCCCAGTTCCGAAAGTCTTCGAGCGATTCGTAAATCCGCTCCGGAGGCGCCTGGATCGTGATCGACCGCTGCATCCGGAACACGTGCGGCTTCCGCGCCGCCAGCACCAGGACGACGGCGGTCAGCACCACAAAGATGCCGCCGATCGCGAGCAGCACCCGCTTGAGGCGCGATCGCCCGCGCGGCGGACCGGCGGACGGAGGCGAACCGGACGGCGTCGGTTTCGCGGGGACGGAAGGAACAGTCATGTCGGATACCTGGAGAGTTGAGAAGGGCCGGGCGACGCGCGCGGCCTGCCGCGGCCGTCGGGACCAAGTCACTTCCTTTGATCGGCGATCTGCTTGCGCAGCCGGTCTTCCTGCTCCCTGAGTTCGGGCGTGAACTCCGCGCCAAAGTCCTCGGCCTCGAACACCGGGCGGATTTCCACGACGCTTGCCTCGCCCATCGGGTTCGGGCAGCGTTTGACCCATTCGACCGCCTCTTCCATCGAGTTGACCTTCCACATCCAGTAGCCGGCGATCAGCTCCTTCGCCTCGGCGAACGGCCCGTCGATGACCGTCCGCTCTTTTCCGGAGAACTTCACCCGCTTGCCCTTCGAGCTGGGGTGCAGTCCCTCGCCGTCCAGCATGATGCCCGCCTTCACGAGTTCCTCGTTGTACTGGCCCATGGCCGCCAGCAGCGACTCGTCCGGCATCACGCCCGCTTCGGAATTCTTGTCCGCCTGGATGATGACCATCACGCGCATGGGAGTCTCCTGAAGTGTTCTGAGCTTGTGTTTCAGGGGCCGCGAATCGCCGTCCCCTGTGTTGTCCGCATTCATCAGGACGACGAAGCTGCGGCCTGAAGATCGACATTATTCGACTCGATTCTCGGAAGGATTTCAGGCTCCGCCGTAAGACGTCCCGGGCAGAGACGTTGCGGAATCGCTCACCGCTCGGGACTGAAGACCGAACCGCGCCTCGCGACGTCCATGCGTGTTCGCGGACGCCCGGCTTGTGCCCGCCGCGCGAGCCTGCATAATCGGCGGGTCCTTCGCCCGCCACAACATCCCGCCGCCGCACCCGTTGCGGTCTCGGCCCAGTGCGCCCTCGCCGACCGGGAGTCTCCGCGTGATCTATCCGCTGGTTGTCATGACGATCGGGATCGTGCTGGTCATCGGCATGATCATGTGGCTGCGGATCAACGCGTTCATCGCGCTGATCACCGCGGCGATGGTCGTCAGCCTGTTGTCTCCGGAAGTGAATCCCGCGACGGGGGAGCGGACTCTGTCGTCGTCGGCCATCTCCCGGGTCGCGGACGCGTTCGGGACCGCCTGCGGCAGCATCGCGATTGTGATCGCGCTGGCTGCCGTCATCGGCGCCTGCATGATGGACAGCGGCGCGGCCGACCGGGTCGTCCGGGGCTTCATGGCGCTGTTGGGCGAGAAGCGCGCTCCCTGGGCGCTGATGGGCAGCGGTTACGTCCTGGCGATTCCTGTGTTCTTCGACACGGTGTTCTATCTGCTCGTGCCGCTGGCGCGATCGTTTCAGCGGCGCACCGGGGGCGCGTATCTCAAATGCATCCTGGCGATCACGGCCGGCGGGGCGATCACGCATACGCTGGTGCCGCCCACTCCGGGTCCGTTGACGATGGCCGCCAACCTCGGCGTCGACCTGGGGCGGATGATACTGGTGGGCGCGCTGGTTGCGCTGCCGGCGTCGATTGTGGGTCTGTTCATCGCCGGCCTTCTCGACCGGTGGCTGAATATCCCGATGCGGCAGATCGCCGGGCACCCTGAGCCGGAACCGCTCGCCGATGACGAACTCCCGGGGCTGATGGTTTCGCTGCTGCCGGTGCTGCTGCCAGTGGCGCTCATCGCCGTGCACACGCTGGCCAGCACCTTTGCGGACTCCGAGCAGCTCGCGCGGGCCGATCAGCGTGCCGCCGCGCTGGGCGTGACGGTCGAGCAGCAGGTCCGGCAGCGGATCGACGACGTTCGCGCCGCGGGGGGCGACCTGTCCCGCGGGGACGCTCTCAAACAGGTCAAAGCGGACGCGCTGGGCGACAGCGCCGAACCCCCGGGAACGTGGACCCGTGCGACGGCCTTCACGCAGATCATCGGCAACCCCAACCTGGCGCTGCTGATCTCTGCGGCCATTGCTCTGGCGGTGTATGTCCGGCAGCGGAAGCCCTCGAAGGACGACGTGGCGAAACTGATCGAGTCGTCGCTGATGAGCGGCGGGCTGATCATTCTGATCACGGCGGCGGGTTCAGCGTTTGGGGCGATGCTGCGCGTGGCGCAGGTGGGGGACGCGATCCGGGAACTGTTTGGAGGTCAGTCGAGCGGGCTGGCGATGTTATTCCTGGGGTTTGGCATCTCCGCGCTGTTGAAGGTCGCCCAGGGGTCGAGCACGGCGGCGATGATCATCGCGTCCGGC
Source organism: Planctomyces sp. (assembly GCA_019636235.1). Taxonomy (GTDB): domain Bacteria; phylum Planctomycetota; class Planctomycetia; order Planctomycetales; family Planctomycetaceae; genus Caulifigura. The sequence continues at coordinate 6,575 of JAHBXW010000004.1, read as the reverse complement.
ATGATGCCGGGTCTGCTGACGGGCGTGGACCTGCCGTTCGACATCGTGTACCTGGCGACGGCAATCGGATCGGGGGCGATGGTCGGGTCGTGGATGAACGATTCCGGGTTCTGGATCTTCGCGAAGATGGGCGGTCTGACCGAGCGCGAGGCGCTTTGCACCTGGACGCCGCTGCTGGCGGCGCTGGGCGTCGTCAGCATGACGGTGACGGTGATTCTGGCGACGCTGCTGCCGCTGGTGTGAGGGACGAGGATCAGAGTCCCCGCAGTCCAGACCTTGGCCCGGCGAGCCGTCGCGAACCGGCGCCCCGATTCGCGATCCCATTGCCGAGGGAATCAACCCCTCGGCAATAGCGCCGTCGGACGAGCCGACAGCGGCGCCTGCCTCAGCCTTCCGGCCCAATGCAGTACAGCCGACGGTCCGTCCGCAACAGCAGCCGGTCTCCCGCGATCGCCGGCGTCGCCATGCACAGTTCGTCCTCCTCCAGCGAATTGACGCCCAGCAGCTCGAACGTTTCACCCGCGCGGATCACGAATGTGTCGCCATACTCGCTGAGGCAGTAGATCCGGTCGCCCGACGCCCACGGAGACGCCGTGAACGCCCGACCGTTTGGCAGCCGCTGTTTGCCATACAGCTCGCGGCCGGTGCGCGCGTCATAGGCTGCGAAGAGGCCGCGATCGTGCAGCACGTACAGCACGTCGCCGTGGACAAGCGTCGTCGGGTTGTAGGGGGCGGCGTCCGGGAGGCTCCAGGCGATCGAATCGTTCTGAGTCTCCCCATCCGCGAGCGAAATGTCCCCCTGCGCGCCCGGACGGACCGCGACAATCGGCCGCACGGGGTCGCCGACGTATCCCGAGCTGACGTACAGCAGCCCGTGGGCCGCATACGGCGCGGCGATCATGATGCTCGAGGCGCCGCCGAATTCGTAAAGCAGCTCGCCGTCGAGGCTGTACGACCGCGTGCGTCCCGACCCGGGAGTGATCAGCTCGACGCGCTGATCAGTCTCCCAGATGAACGGCGTCGCCCAGTTGCTCTTCTCAGCGCGGGAAACCCGCCAGGCTTCGTCCCCTGTCGCGGCATCGAACGCGGCCAGCCAGGACTCCTGCTCATTGTCGTTGACGACATACACCCGACCTTCGTGCAGGACGGGGGACGCCGCCGGCCCCCAGTCATAGCGCGTCGGAAAGGCTTCAAACCGCTTGGACCAGACCGGCTCGCCGTCGAGCGTCAGCGCGAACAGCCCGATGTCGCCGAACAGCGCGTAGACCCGTTCGCCATCGGTGACGGGCGTTTCCGACGCGTAGCTGTTCTTGATGTGCCTGGGCCGCAGGGGCAGGCCTTCGTGGACGACGCGGCTCCACAGCTCCGCGCCGGTTTCCAGGTCGAGGCAGAGGATGCGCCACTCGTGCGGAGCCTCGGAGATGTTGCTGCGATTGCCGCCGAAGTACAGCCCGCGCGTCGGCTCTTCCGAGTCGCCGGAGGAGACGACGCTGGTGAGCAGGATCCTGTTCCCGGTGACGATCGGCGAGGACCAGCCGCGTCCGGGGATGTCCTGTTTCCAGCGAACGTTCCGCGTTGCGGACCACTCGTCAGGGAGATTCGAGCTGTCGGCGACGCCGCGCGCCCCCTGACCTCGAAACTGGCGCCATTCTTCTGCCCGGGCGGCGGGCTGCGACAGGAGCGCGGCCAGCGCGAGCATCAGGGAACGGCTGCGGACAATCTTCATGGCGGCCTCTGCGACTCAGCGTGATTTGCGACGTCGAACACGATGCCGACGACGCGGAACGACGTCCCCGGTGCACTGTAGCAATTCCGACGCGGCCACGCGTGACGCGGCGCGAAGCGGCAGGGTCGCTTCGAGCCGCCTGAGCGCTGGTGTGTCATCGCCGGTTCGCCCTTTTGGGATCATTCGGCTCAGCGCCGTCCGACGGCCACGGGTCCGGTAGAATCCAGGAGAGCGTCGGCGGGCGCGCCGCAGGGATTCGTCAGCAGGAGGGACTTCGCATGTCGTCAGAATCGTCTTCCTACAACCCGCTCACCGACGCCGAAACGCACGTGCTCCTCCGCAAGGGGACCGAGCGTCCCTTCACCGGCGAATACACGGCCAATAAGTCCGCCGGCGTCTACATCTGCCGGCGCTGCAACGCGCCGCTCTACCGCTCGGAGGACAAGTTCGAAAGCCATTGCGGCTGGCCCAGCTTCGATGACGAACTGGCCGGCGCGGTCGAACGCCTGACGGACGCCGATGGCCGCCGCGTGGAAATCGTCTGCCGGAACTGCGGCGGACATCTCGGGCATGTGTTCGAGGGCGAGCGGTTCACCGCCAAGAACACGCGCCACTGCGTGAATTCAATCTCCATGACGTTCGTGCCCGCGGGGCAGCCGTTGCCGGACGTGATCGGCCCGGCCGGCAACTGAGGAAATCCTCAGGCTGCGGGGCCAGAACTCGTCGGCAGCGGCGTCGGGAGAGCCCGTTGCCGGCGCTCGCGCGAAGCGGCGCGGATCGGACGCGTACAAAGGTGGTGCGGCCCCTGTGCAACTGATAGCATCCGCCGCCGACTGGCTCCCCGCTGATCTCCCTCTGGAATGGAATGCCCTGCGGATGGCGGACCTGATTCTCCTCGCCGCAACGGACGGCGGAACCGTCGACGCCGTCAAGCCCGTGCTGCCCATGCTGATCCTGGGCGCGATCATGACGGTCACATTCGTGGCCATCGCGTTCGACTGGGTGCACAAAAGCGTCGCCGCCCTGGCCGGAGCCCTGGTGGCCGTGGCCGCGGCGATGATCATGGGCGTGTTCAAGGACGAGGCCGGGCACTCCGCTTACGACCGCGCGGTGCATGACATCATCGGTCACGACATCGGCGTCATCGGCGTCATCATCGGCACGTCGGTGCTGGTGGAGATCGTGGGCCGTTCCGGGCTGTTCCATTTTCTGGCGGTGAAGATCGTCAAGCGAACGCAGGGCGATCCTCAGCGGCTGCTGCTGCTCTTGATGGTCGCCACGATGACGTTCGTGACGTTCCTCACGATCGCGCCCGGCACGCTGATCATGGTGTCGCTGACGCTGGTGGTCACGAAGGAGCTGAACCTGCCCGCGAAGCCGTACATCATCGGGGTGGCGATCGTGGCGAATTCCGGGGCGTTGATGACGTTCGCCTCCGGCATCTGCACGCTGATGCTGGGCACGGCGGGGCGGCTGCCGTATTCGCACTTCTTCGTGACGACGACTCCGATGGCTTTGATTTCGGGGACGATCGCGTACCTGGTGATCCGCCGCATCTACCGGAACGATCTCGTCTCGTCGCTGGATCCCGAGGAGCGGATTCGCAAGGTGGGCGCGTTCGACGAGTGGGCGCTGGTCAAGGACCGCCGGCTGTTTTATCGCTGCGCGATGCTTTTGGGCGCGACGATTCTGGGGTTCGCGACGGCCCAGCGGCTGGGGGTCGGCCTGGACTTCATCGCCTTCGCAGGGGGCACGGCGGCGCTGTTGCTGTCGGGCATTTACCCGGACGAAGCGATCAAGAAGGTCAACTGGTCGATGATCCTGTTTTTCGTCGGCCTGTTCGTGATCATCGGCTCCGTGCAGGAGACGGGCCTGCTGGCCTGGCAGGCGAACAAGATGATCGAGTTTTCGGGGGGCAACCCGACCTCGGTGCTGATGATTCTGTCCGGGTTCTCGATGGTCATGTCGGGCATCGTGGACAACATTCCGGTCGCGGCGACGCTGATCCCGGTGGTGCGGTCAATCGAGGCGCAGGGCATCCCGGGCGAGCCGTTGTGGTATGCGCTCATCATGGCCTGCAACCTGGGGGGCAACTCGACGCCCATCGGCAGCGTGAGTTCCGTCATCGCGCTGAACGCCCTGGAAAAGGAGCGGCAGGTCAAAGTCGGCTGGGGCGAATTCTTCAAGGTCGGCGGCACGATCCTGCTGATCCAGACGATCGCCGTGTTCGCGTACCTGCTCGTGTATCAGCACTTCAACCTGTTTCCCTCTCGCCCCGCCTGACGGCGTGGAGACCGCGTCATGTCGCTGGAACCGATGGAGCCGTTTGAGAACGCCGCCAATTTCGCGGAAGATGTCGGCATGTTCGAGGCGGCGACGCATTCCGCGCCTGTCGCGCTGGCGACGCCCCGACTGCAGTCGATCGTCCTCGCGCTGGACGGCTCCGATCAGGATGAGACGGCGCAAGGCTTCGCCGAACTGATCGCCGCCCGCAGCGGGGCGCGCGTTGACACGGTGTCCGGAGCGACGTCCGCCCAGGGACTGCTCGCGGAACTCGCCGCCCGTCCGCATGACCTGCTGGTCCTGCCGGCGCCGTTCGGCCAGGACTACCGGGAACTGGGGGGCGACAGCCTCGGCTCCGTCGTCGATCAGGTGCTGCTGAAGGCGGACTGCGGGGTGTTGTGCGTGCGTGCGCCGCAGGATCGGGTCGCCATTCAGGCGGCGCTGGACAGCGCGATTGTCCCGATCGTCGCGGCCGACGAAGGCGCATCGCGGGCGATGGGCTGGGCGTTTCTTCTCACTCCGGAGGGCGGGCGGATCGACCTGGTGGCGGTCGCGGACCGGGATGTCGTCGCCGCCGCGCGAGAGGCGCTGCCGGAATCGCCCGCGTCGACAAGTCTCGATCCTGCGCAGCTCAACCGCGGGCTGATTCGCGACATCGGCGGGTTGGTGGCCGCGGCGCAGAAGCGGGGCGCGGACGAAAACCGCACCGTGCATGTTGAGACGCGAGTGGGCCGGTTCGTGCCGCTGACGCTGGCGGAGCTGCACGGCGATCCGCATCTGCTGGTCGTCGGTGCGGCGCGTGAACACGCGTCGCCGTCGTTCCATCACGCGGTGGATCTGCTGCTCGCGTCGTCTGGATCGGTGCTGATAGTCTGACCGCGATCGGGCCCTCGTCCGTCGCCGTCATTCCCGGCCGATGCAGTACAGCGTCCGGTCGCTGCGGATGTAAATGCGTCCGTCCTCGAGCGCCGGGCTGGCATGGAACAGGCTGCGATCCTCGAGCGAGTTCGCGGCCAGCAGCTCGAACCTGGGCGCGGCTGGAATGACGAACGTCGTCCCTGACCGCGAGGTGAAATAGATCCGGCCATCCCCCAGAACGGGGGACGGATAGACCTGGCCCGCCCGCGGCAGACGTTGTTCGTACACGATGCGGCCGGTGGCGGCCTCGGCGCAATACGCGATTCCGAGCTGGTCGTGCGCCCAGTAAAGATGGCCCTCGTGGATCAGCGGCGATGACACGTTCGAGCCTTTCGTGCCCGTCCAGACGCGGTGCGTGCGGGTCACGTCCCCCGAGCCCCCCGCGCGGACCGCCAGCGCCCCGCCGCTCCGCCCTCCGATGCAGTACACGACGCCCTCCGCCGCCACCAGCCCCGGCGCCATGTACCAGCCGATGTCGGTGTCGCAACTCCACAGCGGCTGGCCCGTCCGCGGATCGAACGCCAGGATCTTCCCCACGACGGCGACGACGAGTTCCGCGCGCCCCTCCGGAGACTGGATCACGATCGGCGTGTTCCACGATTCCCGAATCTCTCCCGCCCGCCAGCGCTCCTCGCCGGTCCGGCGATCGAGCGCCCGCAGCGATTCGCTCTCCACGCTCGCGTTGATGATCACCAGATCTTCAAACAGCACCGGTGAGGCCGCGGACCCCCAGCCGTTCAAGCCGTTGCCGACGTCCGCCTGCCAGAGTTCAGCGCCAGCGTGCGAGAAAGCCCGCACGCCAGACTTGCCATAAAACACGTACACGGCGTCCGAATCGACTGCGGGCGTGCTGGTCGCGTAGCCGTGTTCGTCGCGAATCGATTCCTCTTCGGGGAGCTGCGCCTTGGTCGAGACGGCCCAGCGTTCGCGGCCGGTCGTCCGGTCGAGCCGGATCAAACGCCGTTCGAGGTCTTCCATGCGGCCCGGCTGGCCGGGCTCGGCATAGCCGCGGTACGCAGTGATGTAGATGCTGTCGCCGAAGAGCGTCGGGCTTGAGCCGCCGGGGCCGATCTCAGCCGTCCACAGCACGCCGGAGTCGCGGCTCCATTCGACGGGAAGATTGGCGACGGTCGCGGCGCCCAGGCCGCTGGGGCCGCGAAATCCGATCCAGTCTCCGGCCGAGAGACCGAAGGCCGACAGCAGACTCGCGGCAAGCGCCGCGGACAGAATCCAGCCGCGATTGTGACGCACGGGCATCGGCGAAGCTCCGATCTGATGAGGCTGCGTCGGGCGGCGTGCCGCCCGCGACGGCTGATCCTCGCAGAGCGTGCCCGCGGATTCGAGCGTGGATGAGGACGGGAGCGGGGCAAGACGCACGGCAGGCCTGAGACCGGGAATGTCGAGGCACGAGCCTTACCGCATGTCCGGTGGTCATTGCAAAGTGCAAAACGGCGATTGCAAAGTGCAAATTGAAGAGGCGAGCGGGGGTCGTCACGGTCGGATGTCGACCGGACCCGAACCGAGGGGTTCATCCCCTCGGGATCACGATGCCGGATGGGGACGCCAGTTCGCGACGTACGGCCGACACGTCCGACGGCAAAGCCGTCGGCTGGGACCCGTGTCATTCAATGACAATTGACCAATCCGC
>JAHBXW010000039.1 GCA_019636235.1 Planctomyces sp. | reverse complement strand
CCGCTCATCGCACCGGACAACCCAAGCCCCAACTCGCCCCGCAGGGGTGAACGGTTACCACGCGGATTGTCGCTGTCGAAGCCCGCCCGGCATCCGCGCCCTTGAGAGTTGAATTCATCGGAATGATCGTCGCGATCCGAAAACTGAACCGGTCATTTGACGGACGGCGGATCGCCCGGTATTGTCCTCGTGGGTTTGAGACCCAGAATGGCTCTTTAACAACAGACTCTGTGGGTTTCACGCCCAACCGCACGGATGCAGCCCTGGCAATCTGCGGCCCCCGACGTGATCACGCCCCCCGCCACCTTCATCACCGGTGAAACGCGCCGCACGCTCGACGAGCGGTTTCGGATCACCCTGACGCCGGACTTCGCCGCCGCCGTCACCGATGAGGCCGGGGAGACGATCATCGCCAAGGAACGCGCCGGCTGCGTCAGCCTGTGGCCCGCCCGCGAATGGCGCGAACGGATGGACGCCGGCATCGGCCTCATCCGGCAGAAGATCTCCGCCGGACGGATGGAACAGCGCTGGGCCGACATTCAGCGTCTCGGCCGATTGCTGTCGACGCGTTCGGAAACGGTCCGCCTCGCGAATCGCTCGCGGCTGCTGATCCCCGAGGGATTTCGGGAGTTTCTCGATGTCCCCGCGGGGCAGGATGTCGTGGTCGTCGGCGCCGTGATCTGTGTGGAGTTGTGGAACCCGCGTGCCTGGCTCGAACAGTTGCGCCAGGACATGCCGGAGTTCGGCCCCCTGTTTAAAGGGTTGACCGAATAGCGCCGCGAACGCGGCGAACACACCGGCCTGTCCCGGCCCCCGGAGATGACCTCCGGAGGAAGACACAGCGCGTCCGGACCGCACGAAGGAAGAGAACTTACTCGACACCCTCCGACCGAGCCCCCACATCTCGGTTTACCAAGGATGGCTTTCGGCAAGGAAGCCGTCCCTTCTTTCATGCGACTCCGGGCGCGTTGTTTTTTTGCGCGCGACGCCGACGCCCCGGCGACGTCCAGTCGCGGCCCCTTCCGCGTTACACTGCACAAGTTCCCCGGAAGGCTTGTCCGCATGTCGTTGCGCCGCCAGTTATGGCACGGTCTCGAATCGCCGCTCTGGCTGGGCGTGCTTTTGGGCAGCGTGCTGCTGGCGATTGGCCTGATAGCGGTGCTGCACGCCTACGAGCGGCGCCTGGTGTCGCGGCGGCTGGGCTGGACGCTGCTGGGCCTGCGGCTGTCCGTGATCGTCGCGCTGTTTGTGATTCTGCTGGAGCCGGTGCTGTCGTGGTCGCGGGACTTTGAGCGGCGGGGACGGCTGGTCGTCGCGGTCGACGCCTCGCTGAGCATGGACACCCGGGACGTCCAGGCGTCCCCCGCGGAGAAGCTGCGCTGGGCCCGGGCCTGCGGCCTGATCGGCAACCCGGACATCGACGCCCGGCTGGATCGCTGGCTGGCCGCGTACGACGCCGGCCGCGAACCGGAATGGGCCACCGCCGACGAGGAGTCCGACGCCGATCGTCGGCGGCAGCTCGCCGCGTCGCGCCGCGACAACGTCCAATCCCTGCTCGATGAGATGGAAGGCCTGTCCCGCAAGGATCTCGTCCAGCGGCTGCTCACCAGCGGCCGGGTTCCGCTGCTGGACCGCCTCGCCGGGCAAGCGAAGGTCGAACTGGCCGTGTTCGGCGGCGGCACGGTCGAAACCGACGCCGACGGGCTTGTCGGCATGCTCCGCGAGCCGCCGGATCTGGTCCGCGCGGAGTCGACGGACCTCGTTCAGGCCGTGAACTCCGCTCTGGCCCGGCCCGGCAGCGCTCCCCTGGCGGGCGTCGTGCTGCTGACCGACGGCCGCAACAGCAGCCCGGCGGAGTCGGAGAACGCGGCGACTCTCCTGGGTTCGACCGACGCCCCGGTGTACCCCGTTCTGATCGGCTCCGATCGCCGTCCGAAGGACCTCGCCATCGCCGTTCTCGACGCCCCGCCGACCGTCTTTCAGCACGATCAGCCCATCGTCCGCACGACGCTGCGCACTGGTGGTTACACGGGGCAGGACATCGTCGTCGAGCTCGAGCGTCTGGATCAGCCCGGCAGCGACCCGCTCCGTAAAACGGTTCGGCCTGATGGCGTCACCGCGACGGTCGAGTTCGCGATCGACGCGGAGGAACTTGGCCGCCGCCGCTATCGCATCCGCACGCCGGTGCTCCCGGACGAAACCCGGGACGACAACAACGAGCGGCAGTTCACGCTGCAGGTCGTCGACGATCAGGCGGACGTGCTGGTGATCGACGGCGAACCCCGCTGGGAGTTCCGGTATCTCGAGGAGTCCCTGCGTCGCGATGAGCGGGTGAAGGCGGATTCGGTCGTGTTTCGACAGCCGTATCTGGGCGTGTTGCCCGACACGTTTTTTCCGAGATCGCTCAACCTGCCCCCCGACGCCGCGTTGGCCGCGGATTCGCCGTTTTCCCGGTACGACCTGGTCATCATCGGAGACGTGTCTCCGCAGCAGATTTCGGAGACGGGCTGGCGGCTGCTGGACCGCTATGTCCGGGACGAGGGGGGCACGCTGGTCCTCACGGCGGGCAAGCGTTTCTTTCCCCGCGCGCATCGCTCGGAGATTGTGCAGTCGCTGTTGCCCGTCGTCGACCTGCGGGAGGTCCATCTCAGCGACGCCGCGCAGACGACGCGCCCCGCCGATCGGGGATTCCGCTGGCAGCTGACGGGGGACGGCGACACCCTGGACTGGCTGCGGTTCGCGGCCGAGGACGCTGAGAATCGTGCGATCTGGTCGCGGCTGCCGGGGCATCTGTGGGGGCTGACGGGCGTGGCGCGGCCGGGCGCGGTCGTCTGGGCCTGCCAACCCTCAAGAAATGCCGGCCGGGGACTGGAATGGGAGCGCGAGCACGCGCTGCTCGCTCAGCATTTCGTCGGCGCCGGGCAGGTCATCTGGCTGGGCGTCGACAGCACCTGGCGCTGGCGGTATCTCGTCGGCGACCGCTATCACCACCGGTTCTGGGGTCAGCTCTCGCGCTGGGCCGCCGAGTTCAAGAGCGCCGTCGGCAATGAGTTTGTCCGGTTCGGCGTGGAGCGGCCCAACATCAGTCGCGGCGAGGAGGCCGTCATCCGCGCCCGCTGGGACGGCAAACTGCTGAAGCGGTTCCCGGACCTGAAATCCCGGGCGCGGCTGGTTCGCGTCGACGATGGCGACGAACGGGACGCGGCCGTCATCGACCTCAAACCGACCCCCGAGCGGCCGCTGGTCTTCGAGGGTCGCACGTCGGCCTTGAAGCCGGGGGAGTATCGCGTCGTCCTGGAGACCGAGAACGCCAAGGTGGGCGAGACGCCCGTCACGGCCGAATTGCTCGTCTCCGAACCCGAGACGCCCGAGCTGGCGGACGTCAGCGCGAACCCCGTCTGGCTGGGCCAGTTGGCGCAGGCGACCGGCGGCCGGATGCTGCGGCCTCACGAGGTCGGCGAGTTGCCGCAGCTGTTCAACGCCGCCTCCGAGACGATCACGACTCGGGAGGAGACGTCGCTGTGGGACCACTGGCTGGTGTTGGGCCTGCTGTTCGGTCTGCTGACGACGGAGTGGGTGCTGCGCAAAATCAACGGCCTGCCCTGAGCGCAAGCCGTCGTCGCGGCGGCGGCGGTTCGAATTCAGCGCGGGGCGGATTGCAGCAGCGCCGCGGCGTATCCCACGAGATCGCCGTTTTCGCGCGTTGCGGCGCGCAACGCGTCGAACCGTCCGGACTTGGCGCACAGCTCCGCGAACGAGAACCGCAGGTCGTCGCTGAGCCGCGTCAGCCAGTCGCTGGCCACATCGACCGCTTCGTCCAGCCGGCCGATCCGCATCAGGAGGTCGACGAGCACGTAGGCCATGATGGGCCGGTCCGACTCGTTCGAACCCTCCGCCAGTTGTCTCCGGAACTCCCCGAGCGCCTCGTCGCGCCCCTGGTCGGCCAGCACCCGGAAGAAAGCCGCGTGCATCGGGTAAAAGTCCTCGAACGGCGGCTCGCCTCCATACTGCAGCTGCGGGATCAGCCGCCGGCCGTACTCGCACAACTGCAGCGCCAGATCCAGCTCCGGCGCCGGCGGCTCGATGCTCCGCGCGAATCGCACCACCGAGTGCAGATGCGAAACGTCAATGTGGTAGTTGCCATTCTCCAGCAGCCAGTCCCGGCCGGCCAACAGGCCCCGCAAGGGCTCATCCGGCGGCAGCACGGCGATCCGGCGTTCCACGTCCCGCCGCACCGAATCGGTCAGGTCGCGGTACAGGCTGCGAACCATCACTTTCGCGCAGTCCTGCCGCTGCTCCGGCGAGAGATTCTGCCACGTCTGGTCGAGAGCCGTGATCGTGCTGCACGTGCCGTGCGCCCGGAGCATCATCTCGACGCCTCGCGCCGGATGGACTCCCTGGATCAGGGCGATGTGCAGCAGCTCCTCGAGCCGCTCGCCGGGCTCCATGGCCAGCGGCAGCCGCTCGATCGCCGCGGCCACCCGGTCCCGATCCTTGCTGACCTGGTGATACATCCACGCGTTCGGAATGTCCCCCTCCGCGAGAAACAGGTCGCCGATTTCCCGGGCCGCGGCGATGTACATCTCTTCGACGAGCTTCCGCTGCTCGTCCGGAACGTCCTGCAGCGACGACGGGCGGTTGAGCGGCAGGCCCAGCTCGAACTTCCGGCGCAGCAGCAGCGCATCGAACAGTCGGTGAAATTCCTTCGACTCGCGGAGCTGGGCCGTCAGTCGGTCGATGAGCGGACCCGGCCCGTTGCCGTTCGCGAGCGCCTCGAGCTCGGCGAAACGCGGGTCGGCGGTCGTCGCGGATGCGGCGCGTTCAACGGAAGTCATCGGACGTCTGGCTCTCCCGGCTCAAATGGGGCGAAGGCGCCGCCAGGTCGGGCGGCGGAACAGGTTCAGAATAACGGGAACGGACGGCGCATGCGTCGTCCCCGGCCAGCGACTTCGTCCGCGGCGAATCAGCGAGCATTGCGGATGGCCGTAGTGCCGGCCCTCGATCCCTGGGGCCGCGACGCGACGGTCACTTCGTCTCCAGCTCTTCCGCCCTGGGGCGGAGACGTTCCGGAACGTCCGGGAGCGCGTCGATCAACCGGTTCGGTTCGCCGGCCCGCTTGCGGATCAGGAACCGGTCGTACAGCTCGCCGGCCGCCGTCCGCGCCTCGTACGTCAGTTCATCGCCGTCGATCGCGATGATCTGGTACAGTTGCGTGTCCTCCGCGGCGCGGTGCATGAAGGGTCGCCGCTGGACGTCGTACATCTTCGGCCCGCTGACCGACACGACATACACCGTGCCGTTTTCGTCGCGCCGCCCCTCGCCCGTCGGGACGTTGTCGGCCGTCATCATGCCGGACCGCGAATACGTGTGGTCGTGCCCCTGCAGCACGAGATCGACCCGATGCTGGTCGAACACCGGCTGCCAGGTCGCGCGGAGCAGCGGGTTGTCCCGTCCGGCGACCGACGAGTACACGGGATGGTGAAACGTGAGGATCGTCCATTTCTGCGGATTTCTGGAGAGCACGTCATTCAGCCATTCCGCCTGCCGGAAGAACTCGACGTTGGAGTTCAGCGAGACGATCCGCACCCCCTGGAAATCGAACCAGTAGCAAGTCTCCTCGAGCCCGGCCGGGCCGTTTTCCGGCAGCGTGAACAGCGCCCGCCAGTGATGGGACAGCCGGCTCGACACGGGGATGCCGGCGATCTTCCGCAGGGCGACATACTCGTGGTTTCCAGGGGTCGGGACGCAGGGCGTCATGCGGTGCAGGTGGCTGCTGGCCATGAACCATTCGCCCCATTCGGCGTCGCTTTCAGCCCGGTTGATGAGGTCGCCGGCGTGAATCATGAACGCGGCTTTCGGAGCGTCCCGATACGCTTCGCGAACCACGCGCGACCACATCGAACGAATGTTGTTCTGCGCATCTCCGAAGTAGACAAATGAGAACGGCTGGGGATCGGCGGAGGCGGTCGAGAACTGGTTCCACTCGCTCCAGTTCACGCCGTCGCCGACGCGATAGGCGTACCGGGTCGAGGGGGACAGGTCCCGGAACGTGGCGGAGTGATACTGCGCCGGCCCCAGGTCGGCATCGAGTCGCTGGCGGTCGGCGCGAATCCGCGCGGCCCGCTCGGGGAACTTCGAATCGGGGGCGGCGGGGGCGATCTCGGCGAGTCCCTGCTCAATCTCCGTCGACGTCCGCCAGGTGACGCTCATCGTCGTCGCGGGATCGTCGGACCAGGTCAGAATGACGCGGTCCGGCAGCAGCGACGGAGCATGGACGCGGGCGTCCTCCGCGCGCGGGGGGCGGGGATCATGGTCGTGGTCGTCATGGCCCGGAGCCGCACTCGCCCCCAGCAGCCAGACCGCCAGCAGCCAAGCGCCCCTGGACCCGCTGCGCCGATGCTCCTTCATCTTGATTCTCTCCCCGGGCTGGACTATCCACCGCACACGGCGGCACTGCAGAAAGAACGATCCATGCGCGACTATACCGATCATCAGAAGAAGATCATCAAGCGGTTTTATGAAAACCGCGACCAGCTCGATGAACAGCGGCTGGCTGAACTCGTCACCAGTCTGTACCTGGCGACGACGGACAAGCAGCGGGAGAAACTGTGGACCTCGGCCCAGGAGACGATGGAGCGTCTGGAAGTGCCGAAAAGCCGGGTCGAGCACGTGCTGGCACGGCGCGATCCGGCTTTGCTGGCCGAGGTTGTCAAAGACGTTCAGTCGGGCGTGATTCGCAAAAGCAAGCCCGCCCGGTAGCGGTCAGAAGTTTCCGACCGCTTCGCCGCCGGCGATCGTCGTCAGGGCCTCCATGACCTTCGAGTCGATCTGTTCGCTCACGAACCGCACAGAGCCGTCGGCGAACAGCATATTGGCCCCGCCCTGGCTGATGCCGCCGATGCCGTCCGGCCCGTTGATGTAGGGCTGTTGCGTCAGCGGGCGGATCGTGGAGGGGCCTCCCTCGGCCCAGGGGCGGGCCTGGCCGTCCGACTCGGCGACCATAACGGTGTTGGACGTTCCGTCCGTGATCTGCGCGATGCGCGTGGCGCGGTTGTAGGCGAAGAAGCCGGCCCCTTTGTCCGTCGCGGCCAGCGTGGGCCCGTCTTCGCCGATCCCCGCGAGGCCGACGTAATGCGTCGCGCCCCGGCCTTCATGCGTCGTCGGTTCCGGCGAACTCGGGTGCAGGTACGTCGGGATCAGCCGTTCGATCGACGGCGTATTCGCGGCCGAATCCCAGGACTCCTTGCTCCGGATGTTGTTGAACAGCGGCGCCTGGTCGAGGTACGGCAGAATGGAGTACATCCAGCTCAGCCGTTCCTCGGGTTCGAGGTCCGCGTTAGCCACGGTGCCGGCCGGGAAGAACCCGAAGGTATCGTGATAGTTGTGCAGCGCCAGGCCGATCTGCTTGAGGTTGTTGTTCGACTGCGCCCGCCGGGCGGCCTCCCGGGCCTGCTGCACCGCCGGCAACAGCAGCGCGACGCCCACGGCCGTGACGGCCGCTGATGAGCCCAAATCGAGCCCCGGCAGCGACGTTCGCGAGTACCCCTTCGATCCGCTGTCATCCACTGTCGACACTGAGATGTTCGGGAACAGCGGCTGGGCGACCAACTCGGCCGGCGGCAGGTCCTCGGGCTTCAGCGGGAACTCAAAGCCCGATTCGGTGTTCTGGGCCATCGCCGTGTTGACGAGGCCGATCAGCATCGGAGCGGCGGACAGCAATTGCCGGTACGTCGTCTGCGTGTCGCCGATCGACAGCGTCGTCATCGTCTTGGGCAGCTCCGCGAGCGCGGCGAGGTGTTCCTCGCCTGGCGTCCAGGAGGGCAGCCGCCCGTCCAGTCGCAGGAGCGCGGAATCAATCGCCTGCGGCATGACCCCGACGTACAACCAGTCCTTGTCGATGCACAGGGTGGGCGCCACGATCGGCGCCTGCCGGATCCGCATCACGTGCAAGTCGCGATTGAACTTCGTCGACTTCTCAAACGTCACTTCGCCTCGCGACGCCTCGGACACGATGTCGAACACCTTTTGCAGGGACGACTTCAGCCGCGCACCGTCCTGAATCGCCATCGCCGCGCCGATCGCGTCGAAGCTCTGCGAGCCCCCGCCATCCACATACAGGCAGCCTACGCCTTTCAGCGACGCCAGCAGATCGTCCCGAATCCGGAACCCGAGTTCCCGCTCGGCCTGCGCCAGCCCCTGGTTCACGTCGTCGAAGTCCGACGGATCATTCAGCGCCGTAACGTTCTTCACGATCCCCATGATCGTGTCGTAGGTCTTCGCGCCGTCAAAGCTCATCGCCGTCAGCGACAACAGCCGCGGCGGCAGCTTGGGCAGGCTGTCGATCGTGAACGTGGGCTGATCCAGCAGCGACAGCAGCCCCGTCCTCGGTCCGGGCGCCTCGACGGCAACCTCGCTCCAGCAGGCCCGATCCTTGTAGCCCGACTGCATCGCCACGGCGTTCAGATTCTGGAGGCCCAGCGCAACGAGGAGTTCGTTGATGGTGACTGTCCTGCCGCCGCGGTTCGGGGGCAGCGGCATGCCGCCGAACATCGTCCGCAGCGCCGCGACATCGACGAAACCCGCCGCGTTCTGTTCGAACGACTGCGCCCCCGTGTACTTCTGGTACATCTTGTTCTGCGTGATGTTCGGCGCGGCGCCGGTCGCCACCTGCAGCGCGGACTCCACGCCGTTCATGCCGATCGCAAACACGACGTGCTGGCCGCCTTCGACCCACCAGCCGAAGTCGACGCCGGGGGAATCGGGAATCATGCCGCTCGTCACGGAGCGGCCGTCGCGCGTCCGCGTCAGGAAGTCGATTTCTCCTCGCGAGGCGGCGCGGATCGACTGCTCGATCGTCGGCAGAAACTTCGAAGCGTTCGGCAGCACCAGCACGCCGAAGGCGATCGGCGGCCCCTGGGCGTTCATTTCAATGGCGACGCCCAGCGAGACGCCGTGATCGAGCACGTGCATCGCAATGTCCGCCCCCATGGCCAGCGCCGCCTCATCGGCGCCGGCTTCGGTCGCCTGGGCACGCAGCCGGTCCGCGGCCTTCTTCAGGCCGTCCATCAGACCGGACCCGAACACGGCGTCGTAAGCGGCCGTCTTTTCGAACGCCGCCTGATGCTGGAGGCCGCCGTCGATGCCGAGATACAGCACCGAGCCGGACGGCAGCAGCGCGGCGGCCGGCGATTCGGCGGTGCGCTGCTGCGCGGCGACGTTCCAGACCAGCCCGCCCAGACAGGCGGACACCGCGAGAAAACCCAGCCACACTCCGGAGCGACGTCGTGCCATCGTTGTGTCTTTCTGCAGCGGCTACACAAATTCCCATCCCTGCGCGCCGATCAACCGCACGTTGGATCGGTGCCGCCGGGCCCAACTTGTACGCGTCTCGCGAGCCGGACGCTGGGCGGATTATGGGCGTGGCTCGGCTGGAAAAGAAAGTGCCGGGCCAGGCCGACTGCGGACATCTCGCCTTTCCGGGATCAAGGCCAGCGGCGGCCCCTTGACGGTCATAGGCACACTGCCTACAAGTATAGGCGACATGCCTACGAAGAGTATCTCCCGGGAGCAAGTCTCATGACGCGCAGACCGCAGTCGGTGACAGACGCCGAACTGGCCGTGCTCAAAGTCCTCTGGCTGCGCGGGCCGTTGACCGCCAAGGCGATCACCAGTTCGATCTACCCGGACGGGGCCGAATCCGAGTTCGCATCGGTGCACTCGTTCCTGCAGCGCCTCGAGCGCAAGGGGCTGGTCTCTCGCGACCGCAGCGCCTTCGTGCATTCGTTCGCGGCCTCGGTGTCGCAGGCCGACGTCGCCGGGCAGGAACTGGAATCGCTGGCCCAACGGCTGGGGGAGAAATCCATCGCCCCGTTGATCATGCAGCTCGTCGAGCAGAAGCGGCTCAGCGACCGGGAGATCGCTGAGATCCGCGCACTGCTGAACAACCACTCGAAGTGATCGGGGCGCGTCATGACATGGCTCACTTCCATCGGCCTGCACAATGCCGTTGCTGCGGCGTGCCTGGCCCTGCTGGTCTGGGGCGTCGTGCGGGTCTGGAAAAACGCGCCCGCCGCGCATGCGCTGTGGCTGCTGGTGCTGGTCAAGCTGGTGACGCCCCCCCTGCTTAGCTTCGACCTGCAGCTGTGGAACCAGGCGCCGTCGAACGAGGAGCCCGGCCCTGTCCATGCCGCGGGACCGCCTGGCGTCGGAGTCATGGAGGCGTCGTGGCCTCTGGCGTCTGAGGGTGCGTGGAAGGGCGCGGCGGGGCCCACGCATGGCAGGACGGCGTTAAGTCCTGCGCCCGACCGACGCGAGTTCGCGGCTGTCTCTCCCTCGAGCGGCGCGGCGTCGATGATCTGGAGCATGGTTCGTCCCTGGCTGATCGGGCTCTGGGCGGGCGGCGCGGGGTTGATGGCCATCGTCGCGCTGGTGCGAGTCGTCCGCTTTCAGCGACGCCTGGCGTCCACGCTGCCGGCATCGGATCGAATGCGAACCGTCGTCAACGGGCTGGCGGACCGCATGGGTCTGCAGAAGATTCCCGACGTGCGTGTCGTGGACAGCGCCGTGGCGCCCTTCGTGTGGCGCCTGGCGGGAAGAGCCGCCATCGTCCTGCCCTTGCGGCTGACAGCCGCGCTCGATGAGCGGCAGCAGGCGATGGTGCTGACCCACGAGCTGGCCCATCTGCGCCGCGGCGATCACTGGGTTCGCAAACTCGAGCTGCTCGTGTCGGTTCTGTACTGGTGGAATCCGCTGACGTGGTGGGTTCGTCGGCAGCTGCACACGGTGGAAGAGCAGTGCTGCGACGCCTGGGTTGCGTGGGTCTTTCCGGACGGGCGTCGCGCTTACGCGGAGAGTCTGCTGACGACGGCCGAATTGTTTCCCGGTGCGTCGCCGCGACTGGCGATGGCGAGTCCCTTCCTGAACGCGCACACGCTGAGAGAGAGGATCGAAATGGTGCTCAAGAACCCTGCGGAGCGATCTGTTTCGCGCGGCGCGGCTCTCGCGCTCTGGTTGCTGGCCGTCGTGGCGATTCCCGCCGGCATCCGCGGAACGGCCGAGGTTCGTGCCGCTGAGCGAGCGGCGGCGACCGGGAATCTCCAGGATGGCGACGACGCCGAGGCCCGAGCGGATCAGCCGGCCGTCGCCGGGGAGTCGCCCGCGGACGAACCGCAACTGGGACAGGGAACGTACACGATCGAGCGGTTGCGATCTGACGCGTGGCCGGCGGAATCCGAAGAGCTTCCGGCCTGGCGGTGGACGATTCAAGGCCGGGAAATCGTCTGGAATCGTCCGGACAGGGAGCCCATCCGCATCGCCTACACGCTCGATCCGACGGCCTCATTGCCCCGCATAGATCTGACGTTCCTCAGCGGTCCGCACAAGGGGCAGCGCTGCGAAGGGGTATATCTGGCGTCGAGACATAAGATCGACATCTGCTTCCAGGAGCCGGGAAAGCAGGGCAAGCGGCCCACCAACACGGGGGCCAGCCCGGGCAACGGGCAGACCTCCCTGAGGCTGGTCCCCGCAGTACCCCTGCCAGTGGCCGATGAGATCGCCGCGCTGCAGGGGACCTGGCGGTTCCACATGTACTACTCGGATTGGTGGCCCGAACGAATCAGCGATCCGCCGGTCAGCTGGTCGAAATGGCGCTGGACCGTCACGGGGAACGAGATCCTGTGGTCGGGCATGAAGGTTCCGGACGTGAGGCTGTCCTTCACGCTGGATCCGTCGCGGTCGCCCCGCCAGATCGATCTGACGTTCCTGGACGGCCCGCACAAGGGCCAGCAGTTGCTGGGCATGTACGAACACTTCTCGGAGGGAGGAGTCCACATCTGCTTCGCCGATCCGGGCGCCGAGGCCAACCGGCCCACAAGGGTCGAGTATTCCCGGGATGCGGGCCTGACGATGGTCTCGATCGAGCGGACGCTTCCCGAAACAGCGACCGACACCCCCCGTCGCCCGACTACCGCCGACCGCGGGCCGGAGATCGACGCGGCGATCGCTCGCCTGCGAAGGCAAGGGGCGTTCGTGAGGGAATTTCATCCCCGCGGTGATCGACAGTATTGGGTGCAGGTCATCTCCCATCGCTTTGAGGATGCGGACCTGACGGATGTGGAAATCGTCGCCCGGGGAACCTCCCTGGACCTCCACTTGCGCGATTCCCACGCCACTCCGGCTGGCCTCGAACGCCTGGCGTCCGTTGCTCGGATCATTCAGTTGGAACTGTCTGGGGGGGACGTGGACGACGAATTGCTGAAGAGCCTGCCGAAGCTGCCGCTGCAGGGACAATTGGGACTCAATTCCCGGAAGCTGACGAATGCCGGGGTCAGGCCTGTGGCGGAATGCCGAGGCGTGACGTCCATATCCCTGGAAGGCGAGCTTTCCGACGAATCGCTGGAGCATCTCACGCAGCTGCCGAATCTGCAGCGCGTCGCTCTGGGACCACGATTCACACGCGGCGCGTTCGACATTCTCCCGCGGCTCGACGGCCTGACGACGCTGGACGCATCCGAACTGGCGCCGGATCTCGCCGACCTGAAGAAGCTCTCCGGACTGCAGACGCTGAGCCTCACT
>JAHBXW010000038.1 GCA_019636235.1 Planctomyces sp. | reverse complement strand
TTCAAGTCACCGACTTGGAACTACTGTCATTGGTCATCAGCAATTGGTCATTGCAAATTGCAGAACGAGAATTGGAAAGTGCGAATTGAAGAGGCGCGCGGGGGTCGTAAGTCGCCTGTAGACGGCATTCACGGTGGGTCATCGCCGGTGCGCCCTGACGGGCTTACGGCTCGACGCCACCCTACGCCTTCGCGGCCGTCGCTGACGCTTCCGGCTCGTGCCGTGAACCGCGCCCGTGTCCATCAATGACAATTGACCAATCCGCGATGACCATTGACCAATCCAGGTCGCCGCGCCATCCGGTGGGTCATCGCCGGTGCGCCCACTGGGCTCGCCCGCTCGACGCCACCCTACTGGCTGCGTCCAACCGTCCCGTGCTGGTTACGCCTGCCACACGCGCTGCTCGAAGTCCGCCGAAGGCGCCGCCAGTTCAATCGCCCCCTCCGCCGGTATCCGCTCCCGACTTTGCTTGTGCGCGTACAGCTCGATCGACCAGTGGCAGGCCGCCCCCGGCTGAACCGAAATCTCCGACAGCGGAATCGACACCTCCAGAATGTCGTGCGCCGCCGCTGACGCCTTCGACCGCGGCACCTTCTGCCCGTCCCGCAGCACCCGCACCTGCGCGTTGGCCGCGCCCGGATGCAACACCCGCACCTCCACATGCTCCGGCTCGAGGAACCGCAGCCGCACCTCGTCGATCCCCGCCAGGTCCTCTCGCGCCGCATGACGCGTGTCCAGCCGCAGCAGCAGCCGGTCCCGGTCGAAACCGAACAGGACCTGTCGGACCAGGCCTTCGGAGGTCTGAGCCATGGTTCCCCGCTCCTGACCCGCCCGGTACGCCCCCGCGTTCAGCCATTCAAAGAATGACTGGCGGCCGTCGACCTTGACGTTCAGAAAACTTCGGGGCTGGGTGTGGATCGTCCGCTGGGCGAGCCGCTTGATGGGCCGCAGCAGCGCCGGCGGGGCCGATTCGCCCAGCAGCGTGAACACGTTCTGCAGGTGCCGACGGAACAACAGGTCGAACAGCGCATCCTGGGCGGATGAGAACTCCCCGCCGAACCACCAGTACCAGTCGCTCCCCTCGGCGATGTACAGCTCGGCCCAGGCGCGCTCCAGCACGTCGGGCTTGTGATGCCCCGCGCCGGTCGCCTGGACCAGGTACTCGCGCGTCATGTGCAGCATGTCCCACGCGGTCCGGTCCTCCTCGTGGCCGATCCAGATCGCGAAGTTGTGGGAGATCCAGCTGCCGGCGAACAGCTTGGCGATGCGGTCGGTCGCTGGATATTCGTCGAGGTGATCGATCATCCGCACCGGCCGGACTTGCGGATTCGCCGCCGCCTGGCGGTACAGATGCCGCAGAAACCGCACGCCGCCGTCCGGGTAGAATTCCCAGCAGTTCTCGCCGTCCAGGATGATCGGCACCAGCGCCGGGCGATCCCCCGTGCGCCCCGCGACGCTCCGGCCGATCGAAATCACCTTGCCCAGCATGTCCTCGGCCGCCCACACCGGCTCGTTCCGCTGGTAGTGGAACCCGATCAGGTCGCTGAGCCCGTGGTCGCGAAACACGATCTGCAGCGGCTTGCCGTCCTGCTCGATCCGCCAGGGACGGAACAGCATTTCCGGCCGCGTGACCAGCCCGTGGCCGTCGCGCGACACGAACCCGTCCGTGGACTGCATCAGAATCTCTTCGTCCGTGGCGATCCACTCGATCCCCACGTCCGCGATGGCCCCGATGATCTCCTGCGACACGCTGCCTTCCGAGGGCCACATGCCTCGCGGCGGGGAGCCGAACGACTGCGTGTGCAGCTCGACGGCCCGGCGCAGATGCTCGTGCACGTCCTCCGGATACGGGTCCATATGCCGCGGCAGTTCGCAGCCCGGCATGGCCTGTCGGGCCGAGCGCTTGTCCCACAACAGCGGCATGATCGGGTGGTAGAAGGGAGTCGTCGTAATCTCGACCTGCCCCCCTTCCGACAGCTTCCGATGCAGCGGCACGATCTCGGCCAGAATGCTCCGCTGCTGGTCCAGCAGCCACTGCTTCTCAGCCTCGGTCCAGCCGCCCCCCTTGGTGCGGAAATCGCGCAGGTCGACGTCCCGTTCGAACAGCAGCTCATGGAACCAGGAAAGGTTGCTCCAGACCTGCAGATCGCGGAGGTCCTGGGCGGAGAAGCGGTCGCGGACGGCGGCGGCCGTTTCCCGGCCGGGGTTCCGCTTCTGGTACAGCTCGAAGTACCGCGTGTGCGGACGGATCATGCCGTCCACGTAGGCCATGAAGAAATGGTCCATCAGGTACAGGACGTCCGCTTCGGACAGGCCGTCGGCGGGCATCCGCGACACATCGAGATGCCGGTCGGAAAGGCCGTCCACGTACCGCTGAATCTGCACCAGCAGGCTGGGCACGAGGTTGATCGTGCAGCGGAATTCCGGCACCTCGGCGATGTGCAGCGCCATGCCGATGTAGTCCTTGGTGCCGTGCATCCGCACCCAGGGCATCAGGGTTTCGCCGGAAACGTCGTCAGGGTAGTAGGGCTGATGCTGATGCCAGAACAATGCCAGCGAAACAGGCTGCATCCGTAGATCGCTTCTCAACAGGGCTAACGGCGGACGATCGGGAGCTCGCCGATCAGCCGGACGGCTGCGGGAATACTAGGCGAAACCGGGGGCCGGACTGAACCCCAGCGCCGCGACGGGGCGCGCAGTTCCCGCGGGTTGGCGAGGGGCCCCGCGAATCCGGCCTCGGCAGCCCCACGGACCGCGGACGCCCCTCAGGACTCCAGCGGAGACCGGGCTGTCGGCTCGTCGGCCGCTTGTTCGCCGTGCAGCCCGGGCAGCAGGTGGATCAGCGCGAACTCGAACACACGCAGGTTGCTGACCGCGTTCGCATCGAACGTGAACTTGCCTGCGCTCGAGAACCAGCGCGCCTCGTGCGTCTTGATCGAGAACCTCCCGTCCTGAACGCCCAGGTCGCGAATCTGCTCTGCCGGCACGCGGTCCACCCGGCCGGCCAGCCGGAATTCCAGATACCCGGGCGCGACCCGCACGGCGTCCTTCTTGTGGACCCGGAACTCCAGCCAGCCCTGCTCGTCCAGCAGCTGCGGCGTCCGCTCCAGCAGCCAGGCCGTCCACGCCGTCTCCGCACTGTTCGCGAACCAGTACGAATTCCTGGCCCGGGGCATGTCCTTCTTCGAGTAGTACGACCCCTTCCGGCGGAACCGCTTCACGCCCCCGCCGTCCGTCCATGTCATGTCGAACGTCGTCGCCGTGTACAGCCCGTTGTAGTACTGCATCGTCCGACCCGCACGCAGCTCCGTGACGTCCTCGAACAGCAGCACTTTGTCCGTTGGAACGGCGCGCCGCGAGCCGCTGATCGAACATTCCGCCGCGCCGTGCTCGCCGACGAACGTGCAAACATGCCGGAACCGCGTCGCCAGCCAGCCCAGGAGCAGCCCCAGGACGCCCATCAGCAGGGCCAGCGTCAGCGGCAACGGCGTCCCGACCAGTTGCCCTTCCGCCGCGCGGCCGAGCGCGTGTCCCCCCACGATGCCCAGGCCCGTCAATCCCAGCCGGACCAGCCAGCGTGCGAGATACGGCATCTCCTCCCGGTTGTCGCGCAGCGTCGTTTCCGCGGTCAGGATCCGGCCCAGTCCGTCCGGCGGAGCCACAAAGAACGTCCACTCGGGGGGCAATGGCTGGCCGTTGTGACGCGTGACGTCCGGCGGCGGCGTCCAGGGCTCGAGTTCGACTTCGCCTTCCGGGTCGTAATTGGCCACACGCGGCTCCGGTGTCCGGCCCCCTGATGCTGTCCTCCTTGACCGGCATCTTCGCGCGCGGTTCGGGAATTGCAATCTCGCCAGGGGATCCCCCGCGAGACCGGCGTCAGCTCGCACGCCCCCGCGGAACCGGGAACGGGCACAGCGGCACACTGGGGGACGGATCGGCCAGCACCTCGGCCAGCGTCGTTCGGGAAAAGGCCTCCTCGACCGACGCCATCGCGTTGTCCAGCCGGCGGTGCAACGGGCAGAGATGCACGCCATGTGAGGCGAGACCCAGCGGGCAGGTCCGGATCCGCTGAATCGGCTCGACGCTGTTGACGACCTCCAGAATGGTCAGCTCCTCCGGGGCGCGGGCCAGGGAGATGCCGCCCCCGACGCCGCGCTGAGACTGCAGCACCCCCGACCGGACGAGGCTCTGAAGCACCTTCGACAGGTAGGGGCGGGGGACGCGAGTGGCGTCAGCGATCTGCTGGGTCGTGCGGGCGCTCGGGGCCTGCTGGCCGAGGTAGGCCACGGCTCGGAGGGCGTATTCGACGGTCTGCGTGAGCATGGGTCGCCAAAAAAGGACATTGACATCCGCTTTCACGAGTTTACACTCTGGCGAAATTGGACACAAACGTCCTGTTTAGGCCGACAGCCATTTCGCCGGAGAACGCACGATGAAATCGATCGACGAACGACGCCTCGAATCGGACCTCGATTACCGCTTCGGATACCTCACCGAATTCGTCGGGTTCGGGGAGGGCGACATCGCCGCGATCCACGCCGCCGCGCCTCATCTCGCGCCCCTCGTCCCCGCGCTCGTCGACGCCGTCTATGACAAACTCTTCTCCTACGACGCCACCTGGCGACACTTCCTCCCCAGGCAGTCCGGATATGAAGGGGCCGTCCCCACAAACCTGCGGGAACTCACTCAGGACCACGAGCAGATTCAGTTTCGCAAGCAGCACCTCGGCCGTTACCTCGTCGCGCTCGTGACCCGGCCGTACGACGCGAAAATGGTCGCTTACCTGGACCGCGTCGGGCAGATCCACACGCCGAAGGCCGGCTCCGAGCAGCTCGACGTCCCGCTGGTCCAGATGAACGCCCTCATGGGATTCGTCGCCGACGCCCTGAACGCGACGATTCAGGGGCTGGGCCTCGACCTCGACGCGGAGCGGCGAACTGTGCGCGCCTTCAGCAAGCTGCTGTGGCTGCAGAACGATCTCATCAACCGTCATTACCAGGCGGCTTGAACCCGAAAATGCGGCGGATGGGCCGCAGGGCCGCGGGCGGAGATCGTTCGAAACGCCTCCGCCTGCCGGGTAGAATTCGCGCGCACAGATCGCAACCACGCGCGCGAGTCGACTCATGTCCGGATCCACGGAAACCCTGCAGGCCGCCACGGCGGTTCTTGCCGGAGGCTGCTTCTGGTGCACCGAGGCCGTGTTTCAGCAGCTCAACGGCGTGCTGACGGT
Source organism: Planctomyces sp. (assembly GCA_019636235.1). GTDB lineage: Bacteria > Planctomycetota > Planctomycetia > Planctomycetales > Planctomycetaceae > Caulifigura. The sequence continues at coordinate 15,621 of JAHBXW010000038.1, read as the reverse complement.
GGAGAGCGGTTACGCTGGGGGCTCACGGGAGACGGCGAACTACGAGGCTGTCTGCGGCGGACGGACGGGGCATGCGGAAGCGGTGCGGATCACTTACGATCCCGGCCTGCTGCCCTACGACCGTCTGCTGGACGTGTTCTTCGACGCGCACGACCCGACGCAGTTGAATCGCCAGGGGCCGGATGTCGGGACGCAGTATCGCTCGGCGATCTTCTTCGCGGGGGAGGCGGAGCGACGGGCGGCGGAGGCGAAAATCGCGGAGCTGACTGAGCAGAGCCGGTTCCCGCGGGCGATCGTGACGGCGCTGGAGCCGCTGGTGGAATTTTTCCCCGCGGAGCGCTATCACCAGAACTTTGCAGCGGCAAATCCTGCGCATCCGTACATCCAGGCGCAGGCGACTCCGAAGGTCTGCAAAGTCCGGGAAAAGCACCCGGAGTTGATCCAGCCCGGGGGGTGACGGATCTGGTCAGCGTGGTGGTGCTGGTGGGTGTCCGGGCTAGACTTGGAAAATCCTGCCAGATTTGCCGGATTGACTCGTGCTTTTGCGTGTCTGTCGATACAGTGCCGGGCTAGAGGCGCTGGTGCCTGCGTGCCGTGATTGCTTGCGGCTTCGCAATTCATCAAATCCAGAAAAGCGTGAGTTGAGAGCTTCATGGCTGAAGGCAGAATCAAGAAACTGACTGACAAGGGCTTCGGGTTCATCGACACGGGGCGGGGCAGCGATCTGTTCTTCCACATGTCCAACCTCGAGGGGGTTCGCTTCGACGATCTCAAGGAAGGCCAGCGGGTGTCGTACAACGAGGGTCACGGGCCGAAGGGTCCGCGAGCTGAGAACGTGCGTCCCCTCTGACGCTGCGTTTCAGAGCCGGCGGCGGGTCCGTCGGGTCGATGTTTCGGCGCTCGGCGGCCGTTCGTCGCTGAGGGTCTGGACGTTGTTGGACGCGCTGCGACTGCGTCGGGGCTGGAATCGATTTCGAGACGGCGACGCAAGGCCGGGTGGGGGAACCTCTTGGCATGCTTCGCCGTTCGTCTTAGAATCCGCCGCACGCGCCTGCCCCGTGGTGTAACGGTAGCACGAATGACTCTGGATCATTTAGTCGGGGTTCAAATCCCTGCGGGGCAATTTTCCAACCGGCCAGGTCGCTGACCGACGCGACCGCCGGCGCCATCGACGCACCGTCGCCCGCTGCTGCGAGTGCTGTCGTCGGCAGCCTCCCCGGGTTTCCGCTCGGGGGGCGTCATGGAACCGCGCACGCCGCCCTGGCGTCCGCATCGCGACCTGCGGCGCTTCCTCCGCCGGATCGCTCTTCGAAGGCGTAGCTCAGTCGGTAGAGCAACGGACTTTTAATCCGTAGGTCCTGGGTTCAAGTCCCAGCGCCTTCACTTTTCGATGCCGCTGACTCGTCGGACACAGGGCCGAAGGGCGCTCGATCCGAGGTCGCGCACGCTCCGGTGGCGCTTGTGCCCGGAATGCTGTCGCGGGCATCGATCGAGCGCGGCTCCGGAGCGGCTTCCCCATGTTTCGATCCACTCTCCGGCTGCGGTTCGGCGACCCGGTCGCACAGGGCTATGCTCAAGGAATCGCGGATGCGATCGGCGATGGCGAGTGGATCTACATGGTGCGGTGGCGATCACACTCCCGTGCCGATCTGCCTCCCCACATTCGGCGACGCCTTGGGAGAGGTTGGCCGCGAGAATGGGAAAGCATTGCCGTCGATTTGGGCCGCTCCGATAATAGTCGCCGACATCTTCAGGGTTTGGAGGCGAGGCTCGGGCCGCTTCTGAACGCCTGTCGATCGGCGGGCGCGCTCGATGAACCGTCTCTGCTCGATGTGATGCTCGACATGACGGCCTCCAATGGCCGCGACCCGGCGTTCATCCGCCGCATGATCTTTTCACCAAGTCTCCTGGCGCTCTGCGCGACGCATCGCCTCACGATCCAGTGCGATGTCGTGCCGATGTGGGAAGAACCGCGAACCGCGGTCCCTTGAGGCGACTCAGCTTGGAGAATCGCGCATCATGCGTTCACTGGGCACGTCCGCGCATTGCTTGGCCCGTTCACTGCCCGCTGAAGGAGTCTCCGCGATGATCGCCTGTCCACGAAGATTCCTCGGTGTCGCACTTTTCGCCGCGCTTTTGGGCGGCGGAATCGCCGTCGCGGAAGAGCGCCCCGCCGCGCTCACCATCCCCGGGCTCGGCGAGTTCCGTCGCGACATGACCGCCGCGTCGCCGGAAACCCAGCGTCTGTTGAACCAGGGGCTGGTGCTGTTCTACGCCTTCAATCACGACGAGGCGATCCGCAGCTTTCAGGCCGCCGCGGCTCTGGACCCGGACTGCGCGATGGCGTGGTGGGGACAGGCCGTCGCCCTCGGACCGCACATCAACAACCCGGCCATGCCGCCTGAACGCTCGCAGGCGGCGTGGGACGCTGCGAACGAGGCCCGGCGTCGCGCGGCGGGCTGCACTCCGGCCGAACAGGCCCTGGTCGCCGCCGTCCTTGCGCGCTACGCCGCAACTCCGCCGGACGATCGCCGTCCGCTCGACGAAGCCTATGCCGAGGCGATGGAGCGCGCATGGTCGCAGCATCCGGAGGACGCAGACATCGGCGCCCTGTACGCCGAAGCCCTGATGAACCTGCGCCCCTGGGACCTGTGGTCGGCGGAGGGGGAGCCGCGCCCCGAGACGCCGCGCGTCATCGCCGTGCTGGAACGCGTCCTGGAACTGTCGCCGCGGCACCCGCTCGCGCTGCACCTCTACATTCACGCGGTGGAAGCGTCCCTGGAACCGGGCCGCGCGCTGGATGCGGCGGACCGACTGCGGGATGCTTGCCCTGGCCTGGGACATCTGGTCCATATGCCGTCCCACATCGACGTCCGGACGGGTCGCTGGCTGGAGGCGACGATCGCCAACGAACGGGCGATTCAGGCGGACAGCGTGTACCAGTCTCTGCGTCCTGAACAGGGCTTCTACCGGCTGTACATGACGCACAACCACCACATGCTGGCGTTTGCCGCGCTGATGCGCGGAGAAAGCGAGCGTTCGCTGGCCGCCGTGCGGACCATGCTGGCCGACATCCCCGCGGAATGGCTGGAGGATCCGGCGAACCGCGGCATCGCGGACGGTTTTTTCGCCGCGCCGATTGAGGTTCTCGTGCGGTTCGGCCGTTGGGACGAGGTGCTCAGCGAGCCCGCGCCGCCGGAAGACATGCCGCTGGCCTGGGCCCTCTATCACGAGGCGCGGGGCGTGGCGTACGCGGCGAAAAAGCAACTGGACGACGCCCGCCGCGAACAGCGATTGTTCATCCAAGCGGTGCAGGCGACGCCGGAAGACGCCCTGTTCGGCAACAATGCCTCGGCCGACATTCTGGCCGTTGCGGAGGCGCTCCTGGATGGGGAGATTCTGCTGCAGACGGGCGAAACGGAAGCGGGACTGGCGCGGCTGCGCGACGCGATCTCCCTGGAGGACGCATTGCGTTACGACGAGCCGCCGGACTGGCTGATCCCGGTGCGGCACGCGCTGGGGAGCTGGCTGCTGGCGAATCGCCGCGCTGTCGAAGCCGAGCAGGTCTTCCGGGACGACCTGGCACGCTGGCCGAACAACGGCTGGGGCCTGTTCGGGTTGGCACAGTCGCTGGAGGCGCAGGAACTGACCGACGAAGCGGCCGAGGTCCGAGTGAGATTCCGAGAGGTGTGGCGGGACGCGGACGTGACGCTGACGGCGGCGTGTTTCTGCGCGGCGCCGAGCGGCGCCGGTGACGAGGGCGCACGCTGAGCGCGCAGCTTTCGCCGGCAGGACAAGGCCGCGATTGGTCCGTCACGGCCGGCCGGAATCGCCAGGGCGCCCCTGAAGCGCGGCGACGGGCCGTTCGCCAGCGCCGTCCCGCGCGAATCGCGCCAGCGTCTCCTCGAACTTCCGTTTCCCCTGCTCGACCACGCGCCGGACCTCCTTTGCGTTCTGGTCGCTCTCCCGCCGCAACTCGGCGATCATCTCCAGCGAATCGATCTGGAAGCTGGAGATCGCGTCCACCAGCTTCTGCACCGACGCCGGGTTGATCGTTGATCCATAGCCGGCCCGCAGGGCCGCGCGTTCCAACTCGCGTCCCAGTTCGGACACATCCTCCAGCCCCCTGTTGACTCCGTCCTTCATCGCTTCCGTCGCCTGCGTCACCTCGTGCAGTCCGTGCTGCGACGTGTACACCGTTCCCAGGATCGTGAACACGTGCTCGTTGGTGGTGAAGAATGTGACGGCCCGGCGGTAGACGCGGTCCTTGACGTCGTGCGTCTGCTTGAGCTTGGCGATCAGCGTTTCGCCGACGTCATACCCGACCGACAGGTCCTCGGCGATGTCCTTGAGCAACTGATACGTGCGGTCCTCCCGCTCCCAGTCGTGCCGCGCCTCGTCCCGGGCCAGCTCCAGCCGGGAGCGATCGGACTGCGGGAGGTCCGGATTCTCCGCGGCGGCCTGCGCCTCGGCCAGCCGGGTCCGCGCCGCCTCCAGAGTCGGCTGGTGCGATTCAAACATCTCGCGGGCCTGCACCTCCGCCTCCTTGAGCGCGAACCGGAAGTCGATGTAGGCGTCCATGACGGCCTGCTCGCTCTCCAGTTGTTTGCGCGAGTCCCGGGTGACGTCCTGATAGACGTCCGTGATCTTCTCGAACCGCGCGGACGGCGTGCCGCGGCGCAGCCGCATCCACAGGTTCTGGGCCCGCTCGCCCAGGCTCAGCCGGCCGTCGTCGAGCTGGGCGATGAGCATCTTCGAGTCCTCGCGGATCGAGTCGAACATCTGCGAGATGTCGAGATAGCGATTGCCGATCGTGATCTCTTCGACGTTGTCCCGGACAAGCGCGTTGAACGTGCTCATGTGCTTGATCGTCGAGGCGATCGCCAGCGCCCGGGGCTCGTCGACGTAACGCACCTGGTCCAGCAGGCGAACCAGCTCCTGCGGAACGTCATCGCGGGGCCGCAGGCCGAACTTGTCCAGCACGGCCAGCGCGCGGTCCAGATATTTCTGCACCGGGACCAGCGTGGAGGAACTGGCTTGCGCGGGGGGCGCCGGGTCGGCTGGCGCTGCGGACTTCAGCCTGGTCGAGCGGGACGACATGACGGCGACTCCCGGAGAGGATTGGCAATTCGGCGTCCAGCCTATCAGGCCGCCGCCCGTCGGCAAGATTGCCGCCCTCCGGGAGCGTCCCGCAAGGCGGGCTGCCGCCCGGGCCGGACCACGCGACGTCCCGGCGCGCGGCGTTCAGTTGGTGGATTTCAGGAAACGGGCGCTTGCCGCGGCGAGCCAGCCGCGCGGGCGTCGGAGCATCCGGAACAATCGCTGCGAACCGCGCGAATTCCGCAGACGTCACGAACAATTCCCGCCAGGCCCGACTTCCTCGCAAAACCTGTTCTAACGTTTTGACAGGGCCACGGCGGCGATCGGCGTCCCACCACCTCCCCGGGGGCGGAGCCACGCCGCTGCACTCAGGCATCGTTGTTCCCATTGCGCCTCATGCAGCCGTTGAAACGACCGGGGAAATCCCGCCGAGATTCCCGCCGCGGACTGGCCGTCGTCGAACTGGCCATTTCGCTGCCGCTCCTGTTGATGCTGACGTTCGCCACCATCGAGGCTTCGAACGCCATCTATCTCAAGCAGTCGCTGACCCTGGCCGCGTACGAGGCGGCCCGCACGGCCACCGGGCCCGGCGGCACCGAGGACGACGGACAGCTCCGCGCCGACGAAATCCTCGGCGCACGGAATATCCGCAACTCCAGCGTCTCCTTTTCTCCGCGGCTCACCGCCAACCTGCCGACCGGCACGGCCATCACCATCACCGTGTCGGCCCCCTCGAACAGCAACTCCGTCGGACCTCAGTGGCACATCCGCAATTCGACGATCCGCGCCCAGGTCGTGATGCCCAGGCTCTGATCGTTTCGGCGTTTCCCAAGGCACTGCACCTATGATCGCACGTTCCGCCCAACTCTTCGCCCGCACCGCGTCGCGCTCTGATCGGCGCGGCGCCATTCTCGTCTTCCTGGCCATCGGCATCGTGATGCTGCTGGCGATGGCCGTGCTCAGCGTCGACGTCGCCTTCATGCAGCTCACGCGGACGGAACTTCGGGCCGCGTCGGACGCGTCCGCGAAGGCCGGCGTCGAGGCGCTGCTGCGCACGCAGAATGTCGAGGCCTCCAAGGCCGCGGCGATCGCCATGGCCGGCCAGAACAAAGTCGGCGGCAAGGCGCTGACGCTCGGCGCCACGGACATCGTCGTCGGACGGTCGACGCTGCAGCCCGACGGCTCGTGGACGTTCACCTCCGACGCGCAGAAGCCCAATGCGGTCCGCGTCAACGCCTCAATGGCCGCGGATTCGGGGAGCGGTCCGGTGAATCTCGTCTTCGGCCGGGTCTTCGGCTCGTCGACGTTCGAACCCGTCAAGACGGCCACGGCGTCGGTGCTGGAACAGGAGATCTGCCTGGTCATCGATCGCTCGGCGTCAATGGCCTGGGACAACTCGGGCGTGGAATGGTCTTATCCGCCGGGTGGCGCGTACGACCGCAAACCGCACGCCTCGCTCAGCCGCTGGGCTGCGCTGAACCGCGCCGTCGAAGCCTACCTGGCGATCGCCAGCACGCACACTCCGCCTCCGCGGGTGTCGCTGGTCACCTGGGCCTCCAACATCAGTCGCCGCGATCCGATTTCGCTGCTGTGGGGCATCATCTACCGGGTCGTGCAACTCGATGTTCCGCTGACGACGACGCTGGGGCAGATCACCGATTCGCTGCTCGACCGGGGCGAGAAGCCCATCCTGGGGGCGACCAACATGTCCTCCGGAATCGACGAAGGCGTGCGCGTGCTGACAGCGGCGAACGTCAAGCCGTTTGCGCAGAAGAACCTGATTCTGATGACCGACGGACAGTGGAACGAGGGGCGGAATCCGATCCTCGCGGCCCAGGACGCGCGGGACCAGGGGATCGTGATCCACGTCGTCACGTTCCTGCCCGCGGCGTGGACCGCGGAAATGACCCAGGTCGCCGCGCTGACCGGCGGGCATCACATTCACGCGGACAGCGAGTCCGAGCTGATCGCCGCGTTCGAGGAACTCGCCCGGATGCTGCCGGTCGTCCTCACCGAGTGACCAGCCGCCGTTACCGCCCGCCTGCCGCCGAGTCCGGCAGCCCCTGCGTCCGACTGCGAAAAGATGCGTACGAGCCCCGTTTCCGCGAGCCGAGACCGCAATCAATGCAACGACCCTGCCGTCCCGCGCCCGAGCGCCACGACCGCTCGGGAACCGTGACCGTCGAACTCGCGTTGGCGTTGCCCATCCTGTTGATGGTGCTGTTCGCCGCGGTCGACTTCGCGCGGCTGAACGTGCTCCGCAACTCCGCAGAGAACGCGGCCTACGAAGGCGCCCGGCGGGGCATTCTGCCGGGAGCGACGGCGGCCCAGGTCATCGACGCGGCGCAGCAGTCGCTGCGGGCGGTCGGGGCCGTCAACACGCAGATCACTGTCACCCCCGCGGTGCTCACTTCCAGCACGCAACAGGTGACTGTGGCAGTCAGAATTCCGCTCGCCGACAATGCGTGGACGGCCAACGCCGCGCGGACGACGAAGGACCTCGTCAAGTCCTGCACGATGTCCCGCGAGCGAACACAGCGCTGACGCGCAGCCATCGACGGGGCGCGTCAAAAAAGCAGGCAGGACGACTTGCGTCATCCCACCTGCTGCACACAGGCGTTTCTCGTGGCGGTTGAGACTACCAGCGGTAGTAGCCGCCGACGCCCGGGACATTAATGAACACTCCGCTGCGCGGCCGTCCCCAGCCCCAGCCGCGGCCATAACCGCCGCCGTAGTACCCGCCGTAATAGCGGCGCGGAGCCCAACCGCCGCGGTAGCCGCCGTAGTAGCGGTTGTTGTACCCGCGATTCCACCCGCCGCCGTAGTAACCGCCGCCGTAGTAGCCGCCCCGCCACCGTGCCGCTTCGGCGGTGTTCGGCGTCGCGTACGCGGTCAGGCCGGTGACGATGGCCGCCAGAATCAGGAACCGTTTCATCGCTCGTCTCCCACTGATGTTCAATCGGGCGGGGAAGCGAACCGACGGACGGTCGAGCGTTCCACGCGCCGCGAAAAGGTCTTGCGGGAACTTGCCATCGCACGTTGGCTGCCATTGCGACAAAAAATCAGCCCCTCGCCCTAAGTGACGAACTCCCGACCGGTTCGGAAGCCGCGTCGCGCCGGAAGCCGGGCAGTCTGCGGCGGCTGCGTCGCCCCGCTGATCGCGAACACAGCGCTCTGCACGATGCCCCGCCACGTCGATCGACGCTGGGGTCGCCCGTCCGCCCGCGGCAGTGTCCGATCTCGCGGATGGGCCGTCGTAGGCACTGTCCGCAGCGCAGCCCGCGAGACCCGCATCACCCGCCCCACAGCGGACCCGTCACGCGAACGAGCCCCGCCAGCCCCTGCTCGAACAGCTCGCGGGCGAAGCTGACCGGCTCCAGCATCGGGGACAGCCGCCAGCCCCCGCGCATCGCCGGCTCGGCCTCCGGACGGAAGACGTCCCGAAACGTGTACCGGTTCTGGTCGTCCAGCCCCATCTGCTCGGTGATGTGCGTCACCCGCCGCCGGCCATCCTGGGGCGAACGCATCAGCTGCACGACCAGATGGATGGCCGACGCCGCCTGCGCCCGTGCGACGTACACCGGCAGATCGACGTCCGACATGAGCGACAGCGTCTCCAGTCGCACCAGCGCGTCCCGGGGGCTGGAAGCGTGCACGGTCGTCAGACTCCCCGCGTGCCCGCTGAGCATCGACTGCACCATGTCCAGCGCCTCTCCGCCGCGGACTTCGCCGACGATGATCCGATCGGGCCGCATCCGCAACGACGCGACGAACAGTTGCCGAATCGTCACCGCGCCGCGGCCTGCGGCGTCGGGCGTCTGCGATTCCAGCGAGACGGTGTGCGGTTGCCCCAGCCGCAGCTCCGAGCTGTCCTCGATGACGACGATCCGCTCCTCGGCCGGGATGGCGGTCGACAGGGCGTTGAGGAAGGTCGTCTTGCCGGTCCCGGTGCCACCGGCGATCAGGATGTTCTTCCGCAGCTTGACGCACAGGTCCAGAAACTCGGCCGCTTCCTCGGTAATGCTTTCCAGGCGGAGGAAGTCGTGCAGCGACAGGGTGTCGCGGCGGAACTTGCGGATGCTGAGGCACAGGCCGTGGCGCGCGCCGGGGGGCAGGATGGCGTGCACGCGCGAGCCGTCCGGCAGTCGGGCATCGAGGATCGGGCGGTCCTCATCGACCTCGCGCCCCACATACTGCGCGATGTTGTGGACGGCGGACCGCAGCGAATCCTCGCCGGAGAACCGGATGTCGGTCAGCTCCAGCCGGCCGTTCCGCTCGACGTACACCTGATCCGGCCCGTTGATCAGGATTTCGGTGACGTCGTGGTCGTCCAGCAGCGGACGGATCGGCAGCAGGAAGTAATTCAGGCTGGCGGTGAAGATCTGATCGCGGTTCATGGACGCACGCTCGCGAACCTGTCAGAAGGCCGCGCCTCACGCGGATTGAGGCGCCGGGATGCCGAAATCCTCAATGGTCAGCAGCGAACGAAACTCAATGCCCCGCGCCGCGAACGCCGCCCGTCCCCCTTCGCAGCGATCCACGACGGCCGCGACCAGCACCACTTCCATGCCGAACTCGACCGCCCGCTCGGCCGCCAGCAGCGAGCTTCCGCCCGTCGTCACGACGTCCTCCAGCAGGATGGCCTTCATCCCGGGCTGCACGGGCCCTTCGATGTACTTCTGCGTCCCGTGCCCCTTTGGCTCCTTGCGGACGAGGAACCCCGGCAGGTCGCGCCCCGCTTCAGCGGCGGCCGTCAGGAATCCCGCGACCAGGGGATCGGCGCCGATCGACATCCCTCCGACGGCGTCAAACTCCAGGTCCCGGACCAGCTCCACAAACGCCAGACTCACCTGCCGCAGCCCTGTCGACTGCAGCGTGACTTGCTTGCCGTCCAGGTAGTACGACGCCTGCTTGCCGGACGCCAGCGTGAACGTGCCGAACTTCAAGGCCCGGCTGCGGAATGTCTCGATCAACGATTCGCGATGGCTCATGACGGGCCTCAGTGGGCGTCGACGGCGGACGGTCCGGACGCCGTCGCCGGCGCAGCGGTCGGCGGCTTCATCGGCGGGTGCGCCTGCGGCGTGTACAACCGGACGAGCACGATTCCCGCCACCACCAGCGCCATCCCCAGCCACAGCAGCGGGTTGATGGCCGGCCTGTCCTTCAACAGCACGAGTTCCGTCACCGCGTTCACCATCGTCGCCCCGCCGAACACGATCGGCATGACAAGCGCCGGTCCGCCGAAGCCCTTTGCGTTCAGCACTGCGGCCGTCAGACACAAGGCGCCGAACGCTCCCAGCGAACCCGCCAGGAATCCGAACTTCGCGGCCGGCAATTGCGGGCCATCGAACGTCCAGGAATCGCCGAAGATCCGCATGCCGATCAGGCCGCCCAGAACGCCCCACACAAGGTAGGCCACGCCGATCAGCATGTAGGGCTTGAACGGGCTCCAACTGCCGCGGGCCTTGCCCAGCGCCGGTCCGTACAGCCCCCAGAACACGGCGGTGGCGATCGCGAATCCGATGGGAACCAGAATGCTGCTGCGCATGCGCGGAACTTTCGTCGAGGGTCCGGGCGCCGGTCCGCGAGGCGCCGGCGCGAAAGCCGGCATGCTAGCAGCCGCATCCGAGCGACACCAATTGCCCACGGCAAAAGCGCGTCGCAGCGTGACTTGTCGTTGTGGCCCGGCATTGTGAGCATGGGGCCTCGTTCAACTCCCTCGCGTTCCCGCCGCCCACTGCCGAGCCATGTCCGAATTCCGCATCGAACACGATTCCATGGGGGACGTCCGCGTTCCCGCGCAGGCGTATTACGGCGCCCAGACGCAGCGGGCCGTCGAGAACTTTCCTGTCTCCGGCTGGCCGCTGCACTCCGACCTGATCCGCGCCATGGGCCTCGTCAAGTTCGCCTGCGGCACGGCCAATCATCAGCTCGGAAAACTGCTCAAGACCGGCAAGAACCGGCTCGACGACAAGCAGGTCCAGGCCCTCCTGCAGGCCGCACGCGAGGTCGCCGAAGGCCGCTTCGACGACCAGTTTCCCATTGATGTGTTCCAGACCGGCTCGGGCACGTCGAGCAACATGAACGCCAACGAGGTCATCGCCAACCGGGCGATCGAACTCCTCGGAGGCGACCGCTTCGACGTCAAAAAATCGGTGCACCCCAACGACCACGTCAACATGGGGCAGAGCACCAACGACACGTTTCCGACGGCCATCCACGTCGCGGTCGCCCGGTCGATCAGGGAACGCCTGATCCCGGCCATCGAACGCTTCCGCGAGGTGCTGGCCGACAAGGCCCGGCAGTGGGACCGGATCATCAAGATCGGGCGGACGCACCTGGCCGACGCCACGCCGCTGCGGCTGGGACAGGAGTTCGGCGGATTCGCCCGACAACTGGAGCTGTCCATCGGACGGGCGGAGCGCGCTCTGGAGGCCGTGCTGGAACTCCCCGTCGGCGGGACGGCCGTCGGTTCGGGCATCAATACGCATGCGGATTTCGGACGGCTGACGGCTGAGGCGCTGGCCCGCGAGACGGGCATTCCGTTTGTCGAAGCCACGGACCACTTCGAGAGCAACGCGCAACGGGACGGACTCGTGGAATGCCACGGCGACCTCAAGGCCATCGCCACGACGCTGTTCAACGTCGCCAACAACATCCGCTGGCTGGGGTCGGGCCCCCGCTGCGGGTTCTACGAGATCAAGCTGCCGGACCGGCAGCCGGGCAGCTCGATCATGCCGGGCAAGGTGAACCCCGTGATGTGCGAGAGCCTTATGCAGGTCGCCGCGCGGGTCATCGGCAACGACGGCTGCGTTACGCTCAGCGGGGCGGCGGGGGGCAATTTCCAGTTAAACATCATGATGCCCGTGATGGGCCAGACGACGCTCGAAAGCATCTCCCTCCTCGCTGGGGGCGTGTCGGCGTTCGTCGATTTCTGCGCGATCGAGATGGAAGCCAACGCCGAGGCCTGCGAGGCGAGCGTCGAAAAAAGCCTGTCGATGGTCACCAGCCTCAACCCGCACATCGGCTACGAGAAAGCCGCCGCCCTCGCAAAAGAGGCCTTCAAAAGCGGCAAAACGATCCGCGAACTGTGCACCGAGCAGAACATCCTGCCGCCCGACGTTCTGCAGCAGGCCCTCGACCCGTTCAGCATGACCGAACCGGACCGCTGAGGATGCGGCGTGGCCCGTCCGGGACCGTCTTTTCGGCCCTCGGCGGCGTTCGTAAGATGGCTCGCGAGACCGGCGGTTTCGCGACGCCGATTGGATTCACCAGGGTCCCGGCCGGTCACAACCACGCCCCTTCATGCCCTCGACGGACTACTACCAGACCCTCGGCGTCTCCAAATCGGCGACCGCCGACGAAATCCGGAAGGCCTACAAGAAGATCGCCCGGGAGAACCATCCCGACGCCAAGCCCGGCGACAAGGCGGCGGCCGAACGGTTCAAACAGGCCGCCGAGGCCTATGAAGTCCTTGGAGACGCCGACAAACGCAAGAAATACGACCAGTACGGGGACGCCTACAAATACGCGCAGCAGGGGGGCCCGCCCCCGGGCAGCGGCGGCCGCGGCGCGCAGTTCGACTTCGACCTGGGCGACATTTTCGGCGGCGGCGGCGTTGATCTGGGCGACATTTTCGGCGGGCGACGCCGATCACGCTCCCGCCGCGGCAGCGATCTGCAGACCGAAATCAACGTCCCGTTCGAGACCGCGGCGCTCGGCGGCAGCCAGGACGTCAGTCTCGCCGTCGGCGGCGAACACCAGCGTCTGACGGTCAAAATCCCCCCCGGAACCCGGGACGGCGGCGTCATCCGGCTTCGCGGCCAGGGGCAGCCCGGCGCTAATGGCGGCGAATCCGGCGACCTCCTGATCACCGTTCGCGTCGCCCCGCACCGGTTTTTCCGTCGCGAGGGAGATGACCTGCTCGTCGAAGTTCCCGTCACATTCTCGGAGGCCGCGCTCGGCGCCCGCGTTGACGTGCCGACGCTCGGCGAAGGGCTCGTCACGCTCAAGATTCCTCCGGGAACCGCGTCGGGAACCCGCCTGCGGATGAAGGGCAAGGGCGTCCCGAACTCGAAAACGAAGACACCCGGCGATGAGCATGTCATCGTGAAAATCATCGCCCCCCCAAGAACCGACGACGTTCAGAGGCTCCTGGAGGAGCTGGACCGCGTCGCGCCTCAGAATCCCCGGCAGGGATTGTGGTGACATCATGACGGTCCCCTGGCGCCCCGGCGTTCGGCCCTGTTTAGGCCTGAGGCGGTCGCTGCGCCCCGTGCTGTGGGTGACGCTGGCGGCGATTCTCGCGATTCCGGCCGCGTCGGCGTCGGGACATGATGCGTCCCCCGCGGCGTCCGATTTGCCGGCGCCTGTTGAAAACGTCGAGCCCGAGGATGCGGTCCAGACTGAAGAAGCGCCTCCCAACGAGGCGGCTCGACGGCGCGTCAGCCTGGCCCTGATGATCATCGCGGTGCTGGCCGGGACGGGGGTCGCTCTGCTGCTGTTGACGGTACTGGGGGGCGCGGCGACGCGTCGCACGCTGCGTCGTCAGCCGGAGTCGAGCGAATCGACTCCGCTGGGGCGGGCCATCGCGGAGCCCCACTCGGAAGCGGAGGTTCCCGTAGACGATGCTCCGCAGGAGCCCGCAGATTCGGAAAAGGCCGCCGAGTGACGGACTTTCGCTTTCCGTCGAAGTGCCGTCTGCGACGCGGAGCCGATTTTGAACGGGTCTACCGGCTGAAGGTTCGCGCGGCCGACGGCTGCCTGCTGATATTCGCGGCCCGCAATGGCCTGGACTGCACGCGGATCGGGCTGTCCGTCTCCAAGAAGCATGGCAATTCGGTCGTCCGACATCGCCTCAAACGGTTGCTTCGAGAGGCGTTCCGGCACGTCCGCAGCGACTTGCCGGCTGGGCTGGACCTGATCCTGATTCCGCAGCCGTCTGGCGCACCGGCCGTCGCGACGTATCAGGACTCGCTGTTGCGCCTGGCCCGCAAGCTGCACGCGAAGCTCGATCGCGCGCCGCCTCCTGCACCGGCCTGAGCAGCGCTGGGGCCTTGGGCGCGGGTCCATCAGGCGCCGATGAATCGCGCGTACAGGCTGCGGGCCAGCGCCGGATCGTCCGTCCCCTGGATGATCGCCCGGCCATCGCGGAACAGTGTGATCTCCGCGGAGCTTTCGTGCAGAACCAGCCGCACCAGGTAGGCGTTCTGATGAACGTCGCCATGCTGCGACAGCCGCTCGGCAGCTTCCGCCAGCGAAAGCTGCAGGCGCGTCGCGGGGGACACCTGCACGGCGTTGCGCCCGCACAGGATGGCCGTCTGCGAAAGGCGGTCGCCGCGGAGCCACGATCGATCCCCCTTCCGGCAGGCCGGACAGTCGTTTCTTTCCGGCAGGTCCGCCAGGTTCAGCCGCCGATACGTGCCGTCCCAGACGTCGACGACCGTCAGCACGGATTCCAGCTGATCTGTCCTTCCGCAGAGGATCTTCAGGGCGTCGACGCACTGCAGCGAGGCCACCACATTGACGGCCGGACCAATGACGCCCGCGGTATCGCAGGTCTCGCTGCTCCCCGGATCGGGCACGTCCTCCAGCAGACAGCGGAAACAGGCCCCGCGACCCGGAAGGATTGTCATCACCTGGCCGTGGCTGCCGACGCAACCCCCGTTCACCCAGGGAATTCCGGTGTCCAGCGAGGCGTCGTTCAGAAGCAGCCGGGTCTCGAAGTTGTCGGTTCCGTCCACGACGACATCAATGCCGTCCATAAGTTCCAGCACATTGTCCGGGCGGACATCCGCGACGACCGGCTCGACTTCGACCCCGCTGTTGATCTCGGCCAGCTTGCGGGCCGCGGCCGGCGCTTTGGGCTGGCGTTCCTGCACGTCCCGTTCATCAAACAGCACCTGCCGTTGCAGGTTGGAGGTTTCGACGAAATCGCGATCGACGATGCGGACGAACCCGACTCCGGCCCGGACCAGCGTTTCGGCCGCGACAGAGCCCAGGGCGCCGCAGCCCACGACGAGGACGCGCCCATCGCGAAGCCGTTGCTGGCCATCTTCGCCGATGCCTGGAAACAGGGCCTGTTTGCGGTAGCGTGGTTCGACGTGGGACATGGCCTGCATTGTACCGGAGAATTCGCGGCGGGAATGCGGCGCATCGGCTGGAAAGATGCCGGCGGCGGATCGTCCGACACGCGGGCTGACCTCCGGGTTAAGCCACGGAAATCGAAGAGATGACACGAATGGGCCCAGCACGGAGCGACTGAGGCAACCTCGTCGCAATCGAAGCCCGTGAAAAGGAACCACGGACGAAACGAAACCGCACGAAAGGCCTTCAGTGCTGGGGCTCACTCGTCAGGGAACCAACCTCTGCCCGCTGAATTCATCCGTCAAATCTAGTGGATCCGTGGTTTCGCCCG
This sequence comes from Planctomyces sp., assembly GCA_019636235.1. Taxonomy (GTDB): domain Bacteria; phylum Planctomycetota; class Planctomycetia; order Planctomycetales; family Planctomycetaceae; genus Caulifigura. The sequence goes on along the minus strand of JAHBXW010000038.1, from coordinate 104 downwards.
TCGTTGGCCCTGATGTGGAGGCGTTTCGTCGGGGCGGCGTCGAAAAAACCTCGAAATCCGAAATGGAGTCTGTTGACATTCGGTTCGGGGCCGATAACATTTCC
>JAHBXW010000037.1 GCA_019636235.1 Planctomyces sp. | reverse complement strand
TTAGAGAGAAGTGAGGAAGTGGATGTGACGTACTACAAGTGGACATCTAGCCCTGCCGAAAGCAATAGACGCGTGTGGCCACAAGACTCTATCGCGGGTTGATTTGACAGTTTGCAGGCCGGGCGGGGACTTCGACGTTGACCGATCGTCCGTCATTAGAGCCGAAGATGGGCCTGTCAATCGCTCGATCTGAACTGAATGAGAACGGAACGCTGACGGCAGCGCGCACCGGGCGTGGGGTCACAAAACTCTGTCGCCGACTGATGTGGCGACTCTCAGGCGACGCGGGCGATTCGATGTCATTCGATCGCGCAGTGGGAGTCGCGGCTTGCCGTCCGTCAACCGCTCGAGCAGGGGTGATTCTGCATGGATTGGCCGTCGCAGCGCGGAGGGGGAACGCCAATCCGGAGACAGCAGACGGCCCGACAACGCGCTAGGCCGCCCGCCGCGAGTACGACTTCAAGAACCCGCCCAGCCGGGTCGTGCAGACGACATCCTGCGGACGGATGGTGCGGACTGGCTCAGGTGGCTGATTTCACACTGTTGGCAGATGGCCGCGGGGTTCGCGTTCCTGGTTGCCTCCGCGACGTGACGACGCATTACAAGACCTGACGCGCAGCCGCCTGTTTCCCGCCGGGGGGCTGCCAGCGGCCTTCCCGGCGGACTTTGCCCTTCCGTACAATCCACTCGTCTCAGGAGCCCCGGCCATGGGCAGTCCCAAGAAGCGCCTCCAGTACCAGTACGATTCTCGCGGGAACCGCAGCCTGCTGATCGATCCCGATGGCGGGCGGTTCACGTATAGCTACGACAGCGTGGGCCGGATGACGCGGGTCGTCGCCGCGACGCCTCTCGATCAGCACAAGCCGGCCTCCGTCAAGCGACGTGCGGAACAAGCTGGCATTGGCATATGCACAACCTGGCGAGTTCGCAGTGGGTGTCTGGGCGCATCCTGCGAAAGGGCATTGGAACGTGCATCTCCGTGTCGGCTGGCGTGGGAGTTAGCATGACGTGCGTTTTCAGTGCGAGCACGGGAGGCCGGTGGCCTGTGCTGGCAAGCTATAGAAATGACTGTTTGTCGATCGGTCGTGATGATTTTGATGTCGGGGAGTGGTCCGATGGCGCAGGATCTCAAAACTCTGTCGCGGACTGATTTGGCGACTCTCAGGCGACGCGGCGTTCTGATGTCATTTGATTGCCCAATGGCGGCGCCGCTGGAAGGGGCGTCAGGCGTGCTGGCGGACCGTTTGCAGCGCACGGCCGACGGCACGCTGCGTGAACGACGACAGGTTCCATGTCACACAGCGCGGAACGCCGTCGATGCCCAAACGTCGACCGCTCCTGCGCCGTGGGATTCATCCCGTCGGGATTTCCCGAATGGCAACGCATGTCCGGCAGTCATTGCAAAATGCGAATCGGCAATTGCAAAGTGCAAATTGGAAGGGGCGAGCGGGGGACGAGCACGGTCGGACAAGCCGACCGTGACGCCACGCGGCGCGAGGCGACCGGCCCCCAAGTCACCGCGACCCGACCGCTGGCTGCCTCCACACCGACTTCAGCGGCCAGATGTCGCACGAAACGACCTTCGCCGCCCCGCCGACCGCGTACAGCTCGACCCGATCGCTCGTCGACTTTGGGAACACCAGATCCGTGACGACTGTCTCCCCCGCGTTGCCGAACACCTCGACCGACGACCGGTCGACCAGCACACGCAGCCGCACCCGGCCATCGACCGCGGGCAACGGACCCGCGTGCCGGCCGGGAAACCGTTCGTGGAAATCGACGATCCCGCTCCGCGTCCGGTCCACGAACACTGACCGCTCCGCCGCGCTCCAGCCAATCGTCGTCTCCTCGCCGTCCCCCTTCAAGACCCGCAGCCCGACTTCGCTCGCCGATCCAGGCTCGAACTCGACGATCAGCTCCAGCTGCTGGCCGTGGACGCCGACGTCCCGCGCCGCATCGTCAAGGTCCGCTGCGCCCAGCGAAATCCGCTCGCCGCGCAACGCCTCAAGTTCGCGCACTGGTTGCTGACACATTCGCAGCGCTCCATCGATGCGGCGCAGCGTCACCTCGCGGGGCGTCGACATCGCGCTCCGCCAGGGCCACGTCGGATTGAGGCAGGTCTCCCAGTTGTTCATCCAGCCGATCCACAGCCGACGGCCGTCTTGCGGCGGAACGTTTGACCATGACACCGGCGCGTAGAAGTCCCGCCCGAAGTCGACCCACTGCGAGTCCAGCGAATCGGCGATGAAGGTCGTGCCGTCGAACACGCCCGTGAAGTACTCGCCCCCCGAACCTCCGGCGATCGAGCCCGCGCCGACATCGGCTTCCAGCACCCAGCGCGACTGCCCCGGCTCCCCCTCGATCGGCAGCTCGAACAGGTCCGGGCATTCCCAGTTCGGCTTGCCGGGGATGCCCGCGGGGCCGAATTCGCTGAGCAGCGTCCAGGTTTTGAGGTCGGGCGATCCGTAGAACTGAATCCGCTTCGCGACCGCCAGCGAGACGACCATCACCCAGCGGCCGGTCGGCTCATGCCAGAACACCTTGGGGTCGCGGAACTCGCTTTCGCCGATGTCCAGCACCGGGTTCTGCTCGTACTTTGTCCAGCTGCGGCCGCGATCCAGGCTGTACGCCAGGTCCTGCGTCTGCCGGCCGTGCCCGTGTCCCGTGTAGACCGCGACCAGCGGCGTCTGGCCCGGGCCGCCGAAGCCGCTGGTGTTGCGCTCGTCCACGACCGCACAGCCGGAGAAGATCATCACCCCCAGTTCGTCGTGCAGGGCGACCGGCAGATGCGTCCAGTGCACCAGGTCGGGGCTGACCGCATGCCCCCAGCTCATGTGTCCCCAGGAATTGCCGTGCGGGTTGAACTGGTAGAACAGGTGATACTCGCCGTCCAGGAACACCAGCCCGTTGGGATCGTTCATCCAGTTCAACTCGGGCGTGAAGTGGTACGCGGGCCGGAACGGCTCGGTGTAGTAGTCTGCTGACCGGCGGTATTCGTCGATTCGCCAGGTCCCCGCGCCGAACCGCGGCGCATCCGTCAGGAGAAAGTGATCGGCGTTGATGTGGCCCCAGTCGCCGGTCGCCCGGTCGAACAGCCGGACCCGCGCTTCGCGGCCCCGAAACTCCTCGACGTTCCACGTCACCCACCGCAACTGTCCCGAGTTGTCGCCAGTCGCGTTGCGGACGGACTGACCGTCCACCAGCAGTTCCGCGCCGGTGTTTCCCGGATGCCGGCCGCCGCCGATCAGGAAGGCCAGATGGCCGCGCGTCACCTCAAACAGCGGCGACGTCAGGCTCCCGGTCGACGCATCCCCGCCCCCGAAGGAGTTCGCCAGCCGCAGCCCCCGATGCCCCGTGATGTCCAGCCGATCGGCCCGAACAGGGTGCGTAAAGGCGTCCCCGTCGACGTTCCAGTCGCCATACGTGTCGGCCTCGAAGTCCGCGATCAGCACGTCCTCCGCCGTCGCGGAAACGCCTGCCATCGCCAGCAGCACGCCCATCGCCAAGCGCAGCATTCCGTCCGTCCTTCCTGAGTCAGTTCGATCGCAGCTGCGCGGGCTGCGTGCGTTCGCCGCAGACGCCCGGGCGTTCGCGGGTGGGAAGTGTCATCCTGCCACCTTGCGGCGCCGCCGCGCGGGCAGCGCCGGGCCGGGCGCGTGGAGCGCGGACCCTGCCGCATCCTGGGATTTTGTCGAGACTTGCGCCGCAAGCGGGCGTTCGACAACTCCATCAGGAATGTAACTGGCTGCCGTTCCAGCCGGAAGCCAATCCAGCTCCGACAAACGAGTGTCCATCAGGCGTGTGCTCAGACGGAAGTGCTGTCAGCAGCGGATTCAGGGCGAGGGCATCCGCGCGGCGATCGGCGCCCAGATCAGCCGCGGATGCGAAAACCCAGGCCGGCGAGCGCCGTGCGCAGTCGCCCGACGTGGTCTCCCTGAATCTCAAGGTTTCCATCGGCGACGGTCCCGCCCGCACCGCACGTCGACTTGAGCTTCGTCAGCAGCGCGGCCAGCCCCTCAGGCGACAGCCGCAATCCGCGCACGACTGTCACCAGTTTGCCCCGGTTCCGCTTCTCGACCGACAGCTTGAGCGTCTGCTGCTCCGGCGGCGTTTCCACGACCGGCGGGGGAGGGCAGCGGCAGTCGGCTTCAAGTTCGCCACAGACCTCGCAGCGCGGCGGGCGATCGAATGGCGTCCCTGCAAACAGTCGCATGGCGGATTCCGGAACGCGTCAGCGGACGATCTCGGTCCCGATGCCCGTGTTCGAGTAGATCTCCAGCAGCAGCGAATGCGGCACGCCCGCATCGATGACGTGCACCTTGCGGACCCCCGCGCGGAGGGCCGCCAGCGACGCCTCGACCTTGGGAATCATCCCCGAATCGATGACGCCCGTTTCAATCAGCGAGGAGACCTCGTCCGCTTTGAGATGCGACATCAGCGTGGACGGATCCTTGCGGTCGCGGAAAATGCCCGGCACGTCGCTGAGGAAGACGAGCTTTTCCGCGCGCAGCAGACGCGCCACGGCCGCCGCCGCCGTGTCGGCGTTGACGTTCAGCTTGCCGCCGCTGCGATCGAGCGCGATCGAAGGAATGACGGGAATGCTGCCGCTGCGGCAGGTGGCGGCGAGGACATCGCGGTTGATGGCCACGACCTCGCCAACGCGGCCCAGGTCCAGCGTTTCACCGGCCGGGCCCTGCAGCGTCGTCCGCTCGGCGATCAGCACGTTCTGCGACCGGAAGTTCAGGCCGACGGCTCGCCCCCCCAGCGAACGGATGTCCTCGACGATCTCCTCGCAGATGTCGTCCGCCAGCACGCGGGACACGATTTCCAGCGTGCCTTCATCGGTGTAGCGCCGGCCGAGGACGAATTTTGGCTGAATGCCGGCCGCCTCCATGGCCCGGCTGATCGACTTTCCGCCGCCGTGCACGAGGATGGGCCGCATGCCGACGGCCGCCATGAAGACGACATCTCCCAGGCAGCGCCGGACGTTCTCCGGCTCCTCGAGGGCGCTGCCGCCGAGCTTCACGACGACGTAGCGGTCCCGAAACTGCTGAATCCAGCCGAGCGCCTCCACCAGCACTTCGGCCTTCCGAATCGCATCATCCACGGCGAAACGCACCTCGATTTCGATCCCTGAAGCCCGGGCGAGCGCGACGCACCGCGCTCGGGCCGGACGTGTTGTAGCAGCGCCTTGCGACCGCTGGCCATAGGGGCTTCCGTCGGCGATCAGACCGCGCGAGGGGCTGCGGCGGCGCCGGGGCGACCTTCGGCACGGTCGGGCAACGTCAATTGCAGCGCCCGGCGTCCAGCGGTCGCGCGGTCGACCGCGCGGGAACTCCCGCCAATCGGTTTTCGTTCCGGAATTCGCTCTGGACGAAACCTCCGCAACGAGTATGCTTTCCGCAGTTCTCCTCTTGCCGCTTGAGGCCATAGGACAACGGCCAGGTCCTTTGGCGTCTGATTTCTGTGAGCGCAGCATGCGCTCCCCGCTTTCGGTCCTGGATTCACCGCCCGCACTGCGGCGCGCGAATCGGTTCAACAGGAACACGCTGCGCGCCCGTCGGGCACTGCGACAGGACGAAGAATGACGTTTCAGGATTTTGCATTGGCGGAGCCTGTGCTGCGGGCAATCGTTGCGGAAGGCTACTCCGTTCCCACTCCCATTCAGGCCCTGGCCATCCCGGAGATTCTCCAGGGACGCGACCTGCTGGGCACCGCCCAGACCGGCACTGGCAAGACGGCCGCATTCGCGCTGCCGATTCTGCATTGCCTGCATGTCGACAGCCCGCCAGGCAGCAACTTTCGCAAGCCGCGCGTGCTGGTCATCTCCCCCACCCGGGAGCTGGCCACGCAGATCGGCGACAGCTTTCAGACCTATGGCCGCTTCACCAACCTGCGGCACACCGTCGTGTTCGGCGGCGTCAGCCAGGTTCCGCAGGTGCGCACGCTCCGCCGCGGCGTCGACATCCTCGTCGCCACGCCGGGACGGCTGCTGGACCTGTTGAACCAGGGCTGCATGCGGCTGGATGAAGTCGAAGTGCTGGTGCTGGACGAAGCCGACCGCATGCTCGACATGGGCTTCCTGCCGGACATTCGGCGGGTCATCGGCCAGTTGCCCCGCGACCGGCAGACGCTGCTGTTCTCGGCGACGATGCCGCCGGCCATCGAGGCGCTCGCCGCGGACCTGCTGGACGATCCGGCGCAGGTGCGAATCGCACCGGTGCGGCAGACGACCGAGCTGATCGCGCAGAGCGTGTGCCATGTCGAGCGTCAGGCCAAGCCGGGCGTCTTGGCCGGGTATTTGACGTCGCGGGCGGTCGATCGGGCGGTGGTGTTCACCCGGACGAAGCAGTCGGCGGACCGCGTCGCGAAGCGGCTGGCGAAGGCCGGCATCTCGGCGGACGCGATTCACGGCGACAAGACGCAGGCGGCCCGGCAACGGACGCTGCAGGCGTTCCGCGGTAGCCGCGTGGCGGTGCTCGTGGCGACAGACGTCGCGGCCCGGGGGCTGGACATCGACGGCGTGTCGCACGTCGTCAACTACGACCTGCCGATCGACCCGGAGACCTACGTGCATCGGATTGGCCGAACCGGCCGGGCCGGCGCCGCGGGCGTCGCGATGTCGCTGTGCGATCCGGAACAGCGGGGTCTGCTGCGGGCCGTCGAGCGGCACCTTAAGCAGAAGCTTCCGATTGAAGTCGTCGAGGGACTGCCCGAGGGCAGCGAAGTCGCCGTCGCGCCGCGCCCCCCAGCGGCGCCTGAGCACCGCGAATCGCGGTCGGACGCCGACTCCGCGGGCGAAGTCGCCTCGACTCGGGACGAGCGGCCGCGTCACGACCGCGAACGCCGGTTTGAACAGCGTCGCCCCGCTGGGCGGGATGGACATCGCCCGCATGCGGGACCGCGCGGCCGTCAAAGCGGTCCGCCGCGCGGCGATCGCCGCTTCGGAGGCCCGCGTCCGGCAGCGGGCGGGCGGCCTCAGGGCGAACGGTCCGGCGAGGAGCGTCCGCGCGGCGAACGTCCCACGGGACGGCGATTCCAGGAAGACCGTGGCGCCACGAGTCGGCCGCAGGGCGAGCGCCGCCCCGGCGCGCGTCCGCGTCCCAACGATCGCCCCCGAAAAACGTTCCGCACGGAAGACGGCGAGCGCCGCGAGCAGCAGACGGCCGAACGCCCCCGCCAGTTCGTTCCGGAACAGCGGATCCAGCGGACTCCGGCGGAAGCCCGGGAGAACGCCGCGAATGACACGCGGACGAACGACAACGTCTCGCGCAAGCGGAAGTTCTTCTCGAAGCGGCGTCCCAAGGGGGCCGCTCGTCCGGGAGCGCCGAACGGCCGCCGTCCGTCTCGTCCCGGCGGCGAAAATCGCTGAATCGGCTCAACCGGCTCGTCGCCCAGAGCCGGAATCGAATTGATGCGATCCTGGCCCGGATGTCGCCCCTTGGCGCGCCCGGGCCAGCTTTGTTTTCCGGGCTCGATCGCGCCTCTACTCCTTCAGTTCACTGGACGGGCCATAGGCGATGCGCATGATCTCGGGAGCGTAGTACGCCTTCGGCCTCCGGGTTGCCAGTGCCTTCAGAATCCCAGCCTCAACCAGTGCGGCGACGTCGCTCCTCGCCGTGTGATAGGTCGTTCCAAACTGTCGTGCGATTCCCGTGATGGTCACGACGGGATTGACGAAGAGATTCTCGACCAGCCGGTGGCTGCGAGCCGTCGGGGCCTGGATTCGCCCGTGGAATTCGTCCCGCAGGCAGCGGAATTTGCGGCACCGCTGGATGGCATCGTGCGACTGTGCGATGACCCCCCTCAGGCAGAACTCAATCCACTCCGACCACTCGCCGTTCGCACTCACGCGATACATGCGCTCCACGTACTCGTCGTTGAATTCTTCAAAGTACGGGCTGAGGTACAGCCAGGGCTGGGCGTGGTTGTGCCATTTGCAGATCGTCAATGACAGCAGGGCCCGTCCGACTCGGCCATTGCCGTCGGCAAAGGGATGGATCGCCTCAAACTGGCAATGGACGATGCAGGCTTTGACCAACGGATCCAACGTGCCGTCGTCGCTGCCGCCGTAGTCATTCAGGTTCGTCATCAATCGCCCGACTTCTCCGGGCGGCGGCGGAATGAACCGTCCGCGGGAGCCAATCTGCACCTGCTGTTCGCGATAGCGTCCCGGCGACTTGCCCTCACCGCGAACGCCTTCCATCAACAGGCCGTGCATTCCGGTGATCAGGTGATTGCCGATCGGCGTTCCGGAGTTCAGCATTTCGAAGCCCTGCCGCAGCGCCTGGCCGTAATTCGACACTTCCAGCCAGTCAGCCTGCTTGTCGTCCGCCGATCGGGGCTCGCGAGGGTCAATCTCGAAGAGCAAGAGCTGCTCCGGGGTGACAAACGTCCCCTCGATGTTGCTGGAAGTGATGGCTTCGCGGCTCTGCAGCGGACGCAGCAGGAGCTGCGGAACTGGCAGAGTTTGTCCGATCCCGTTCAGCGTTCCCAAGGCCTCCTTCGCCTGGACGAGAAGCGGATAGAGCGCGGCGGGAAACGCCCATTTCGGGGGCAATTCGTGCGGAATGAACGCGTAGTCCTGAATCGGCGATTCGATCCGAACCAGTTGCCCTGTCGCGTTTTCCGTAAAGTGTGATCTGCCCACGCACGCTCCGCTGCAACTGCCGAGTCATTAGTGCAATTTACAGCCGGAAATTGCAATTCACCAATTCGAATTGCAAAAAGCGGTCAAAAATTTCAATACGCCACCGGCGTCTTGCAGCGGAGTGCAACGTGGCCCGAGCCTGGCGAAACTGTTCGTCCGTTCACTCATCTCTTCAGGCGACCCCGGGCAATCAGGCGACCCCGGTCAACTCCGGCCCGCAGGGCGGCCTCAGAAATCCCGTCTCGCCGCGTATACTGGCTGCGTCGGGAGTCGAGCGAACGGCCTCGGCCCAAAAAATCCTTTGGCGCGGCCGAAATCGCGAAACGGCGTCCCCATGCCCCCGGGCGGCTATCACGGCAGCTACCTGAGAGTCGACCTTGCGACGCGGACCTGGTCCCGCGAGTCGCTGCCCGATGACGTGCTGCGCGCCTTCCTCGGAGGCAGCGGCCTGGGAACCTGGCTGCTGCTGCGGGAGACGCCCGGCGCGTTGTCCGCATTACACCCATCGATGCCGGTGGTCTTCGCATTCAGCCCGCTGGTCGGCAGCCCGCTGACGACATCCGCCAAGTTCGCCGTGCTGGCGAAATCGCCGCTGACGAACCGGATCAACGACTCGCTGTCGTCATCGCATTTCGCGATTCAGGGGAAGAAGACGGGCTGCGACGCGATCGTGATCGTCGGCCGGGCGGAGACGCCGACGGCTCTCGTGATCGAGCCGGATGAAGTGCGGTTCGAAGCGGCCGACGACGTGTGGGGGCTGCCCAGCCTCGCCGCGCAGGAACGGCTCCGCGAGCGGCTGGGTTCGCGGTTTCGACTGGCGGCAATCGGCCCGGCGGGCGAACGGCTGGTGCGGTTCGCGACGCTGTCGCACGATTCGCGGCACGCGGGGCGGGGCGGGATCGGCGCGGTGCTGGGCTCGAAGCGGCTGAAGGCGGTCGCGGTGTCCGGGGATCGCAGCGTCGAGGCGGCCTGCCCGGAAGAGCTGCAGCGGTACAGCCGCGAGTTGTCGAAGCGGTCGTTCGGCCCGGCGACGGCGAAGTACCGCGAGCTGGGCACGGTCAGCAATCTGTTGACGTTCAACCGGCTGGGGACGTTGCCGACGCGCAATTTTCAGGCGGGGGAATTCGAGGGGGCGGCCGCGCTGTCGCCGGAGGCGCTGTCGCTGCAGTTCGAAAAGACGCAGGCGAGTTGCGCGGCCTGCACGATCGGCTGCGAGCACATCTTCGGGCGTCGGGATGGCCGGGGGCAGGTCCGACTGGAATACGAGAACCTGTTCGCGCTGGGCCCGTTGTGCGGCATCGCGGATCCCGACGTCGTGCTGGAAGCGTCCCGGGTGTGCGACGAGCTGGGCATCGACACGATCAGCGCGGGGGGGACGATCGCCTTCGCGATGGAGTGCGCCGAGCGGGGTCTCCTGGACGCGCCCGACCTGCGTTTCGGGAACGGCCCGGCGTTCCTGGAGTGTCTCCGGCGAATCGGAAATCGCGAGGGGTGGCTGGGCCGGTTGCTGTCCGAGGGGAGCCGGATCGCAGCCCGGGAGATTGGCCAGGGTTCCGAGTCGTTCGCGCCGCAGGTCAAGGGGCTGGAGATCCCGGGCTACGATCCCCGGGCGTTGCAGACGATGGCGCTGGGCTTCGCGGTGGGAGCCCGGGGGGCGGACCACAACCGGTCCGGGGCCTATCAGGCGGACTTCTCCGAGCGGGTCAACCGGCTGAATCCGGGGGACGCGGCGGCGGCGCTGGCGATCGAGACCGAGGATGAGGCGGCCATCATGGACTCGCTGATCCTGTGCAAGTTTCTGCGGGGAGTGTTCGACGACCGGCTGGGGGAGATGGCCGGAATGCTGCGGATGATCACCGGCTGGGACGTCGACGCGGGCGCGTTGCGCGCGACTGCGCGGCGGATCGTGACAGCGAAGAAGGCCTACAACATCGGGCAGGGCTGGACGCCCGAGGAGGACGGCCTGCCGGCGCGGTTTTTCGATCAGCCATTGGCCGGGGGGGCCAGTGCGGGGGCGGCTCTCGACCCGGATCGCCTGCGGTCGCAGATTCGTGCTTATAATCTCACCCGCGGCTGGAGCGCCGAGGGCTGGCTGCCGGAGAACGTGCAACAGGAGGTCGCTGCGTGGCGGACTATGAATTCGACGTCGTCGTGATCGGGACCGGGCCGGGTGGCGAAGGCGCCGCCATGCAGGCCTGCAAGCATGGGTTGAAAGTCGGCGTCATCGAGCGCATGAAGCTGATCGGCGGGGCCTGCACGCACACGGGCACGATCCCGTCGAAGGGGCTGCGCTACGCCATCTTCCGGATGATGGACGCGAACCGCAGCCAGCTGTTCCTGGATCACGGCGTGTTCGTCGACGTCAAATATCCGGTGCTGCTGAAATCGGCGAAGTCGGTCGTCCAGAAGCAGGTGCTGCTGCGGGCGGGATTCTACGAACGGAACGACGTCCCGGTGCTGCATGGGGCGGCGCACTTCATCGATCCGCATCACCTCGAGGTCGTCAACGGGGACGGCTCGTGCAAGGCGGTGCGGGGCAAGCATTTCGTGATCGCGACCGGGGCGCGGCCCTACCGTCCGCCGGATGTCGATTTCACGCACCCCTGCATCTTCGACAGCGACACGATCCTGGGCCTCGACCGGGACATCCGGTCGCTGATCGTCTACGGGGCGGGCGTCATCGGCTGCGAATACGCGTCGATGTTCCGCAACCTGAACGTCAAAGTCACGCTGATCAACACCCGCGAGAAGCTGCTGGAGTTCCTCGACGACGAGATCATCGACGCGCTGGCGTACCACTTCCGCGAACACGGGATGCTGATCAAGCACAAGGAGGACTATGAGCGCGTGGAGCTGTTGCCCGACGGCGTGGTGCTGCACCTGAAGTCCGGCAAGAAGCTGAAGGCCGATGCGCTGTTATGGGCGGCCGGACGGACGGGCAACTCGGACGGGATGGGCCTGGACAAGGTGGGAATCGTTCCCGATGCGCGGGGCAACATTCCGGTCAACGAGCATCTGCAGACGGAGGCCCCGCACATCTATGCCGTGGGGGACGTCATCGGACCGCCGGCGCTGGCCAGCGCCGCCTACATGCAGGGCCGCTACGCCTCCAGCCATATCCTGGGGGGCGCGGACCTGCAGCCGGTTCGCGATGTGCCGACCGGCATCTACACCAGCCCGGAAATCAGTTCGCTGGGCCGATCGGAACGCGAGCTGACGGCGGAGCGCGTGCCCTACGAAGTCGGACATTCGCTGTTCCGCAGCCTGGCGCGGGCGCAGATCACGGGTCAGACCGTCGGCATGCTGAAGCTGTTGTTCCACCGGGAGACGCTGGAGATCCTGGGGATCCACTGCTTCGGGCAGAATGCGAGCGAGATCATCCACATCGGCCAGGCGATCATGCTGCAGCCGCCACCGAACAACACGCTGAAGTACTTTGTGAACACGACGTTCAACTATCCGACGATGGCGGAGGCGTACCGGGTGGCGGCGCTCAATGGATTGAACCGGCTGTTCTAGGCGGTCGCTCGATGCGCAGCTGGTTCCCTGTTTCCCCCCGGGCGATCGTCCTGACTTGAGTTAACGTGCGATTGCCCTGACCTGGCCGGCATCCGCCGTCAATGCCCCGGCGCTTCCACGTCGTGCACCGGCCAGCCCAGTGCCCGCTGGAGTCGGAACTGAGCCCGGTTGTAGTCGGCGACTGACCGGACGTACTGCCGCTGAGACTGGTCCAGGGCCTGAATGGACTGCAGAGTTTCGATCGGCAGACCCTGTCCGTCCCGGATGCGTTCGACATTGCGTCGATAGGAGTCTCCGGCTGAAGCGATTGCGGACTCGGCCAGGTCAATCTGTCGGCGCCGTTCCTCGACCTGAGCGTGGGCCTCCGCGACTTCGCTCGCCACGAGATCCATGATTTGCATCTGTTTCCAGCGAGCCTGTTCGACTCGGGATCTCGATTCCTTCCTGATGGCGTGTTCGCCGTAGCCCAGGTTCCTGACCTCCCAATAGGCGGCGACGTCAAAGTCCCAACGGTCGCCAAAGTTCGAGAGCTCACTTCCCAATCCGCCGCCATTGCCCCCGTAACTCGTGCCCAGGAAGACGCTGGGAATCAGCGGAGCATACTCTTCGCGACGCATGCGTTCGATGGCCTCGCAGACCAGGAACTGATGCTCCGCCAGCTCGGGACGGCTTCTCAGGCCCGTCGCAACCAGCTCCGCAACATGTTTCGGGGAGTCGACAAGGGTAATGGGCGTCAGACTGGGCTCCAGCGGCGCCAGCTGCCACGACTGGTCGTGGCGCATCCATATGGCAAGCTTCGCGGAGGCGACGCGACAGTTCTCGATGGATCGCTGCACTTCGAGTCGTCGCAGCGACAGTTCCGCCCGCGCTCGATCCGCGTCCGCCTGCGTGCCCTGGCCGGCTTCCGCGAACGATTCCGTCAGCGCGGCGAGACGCATGGAGTTCGCGAGCGTCACTTCGGCGACGGCCTTCGTCTGGAAGGCTTCGAGCAAATCGAGGTATGCCAGAGCGGCTTCCAGCAGCGTGTCGTTCGTGACGGCCCGACTCGCCTGCTGGCTGGCTCCGAGGCGTTGTTCCGCGATCCTGGGCTGAAAGATGGCGTCGCGGAGATGCATGTTGACATACAGCCCCGGCACGGCCGGGGAACCCGCACCGACAGCCATCGAACCGAGTCCGCCGTAGAACGAACCTCGACTGGTATTGATAATCTCGCCCTGGACGTCCTGGATTCGTCCCTCGTGTTTGTTGTAGTTCAATCCGGCGCGGATGGACGGGGCCCAGAGAACGTCGGCCATTTGGAGCTGCGCCAGCGATTCCTGGATTCGCTGTTGTGCGAAACCGACCTGCGGGCTTCGGCCTGCCGTCAGTTCCAGAACCGAGCCCAGATCCACGGCGTAGACTCTCGCCTTGAATTGTTCCTCGAATGCCAGGTCCGATGCGTCGTCGTCCACGGGAGCCGGCGGGGCCATTGGGGGGCGGGGTTCATCGGCGTAGTCTCCCTCGATTGAACCCGCAGCGAGTGCGATTGGCTCGTCCGGGGCGATGCGATTGTCCGGAAATGATTGCGGCTGCTGGTCGCCGCCCCACTCCGACTCGTCGTCCGGCGGGCCCTCGGACGGCGCAAACGATGTCCCGGAAATCACCTCGGGAGGCCGATGGAACCTTCCCGCCGCAAGCTCGTCGCGGGAGCGTTCAGCGTTGTTCGAGCGCGGTGGCTCAACCCTCACAGGCTCGTCAGTAACCGAGTCCCGAGCGGTCCGTGCGGCGATGTTCTGCGGAGCGGCTTGAGACGCGAGGGGACCAGGCGCGTTTCGTCGACCTGCGCACCCCGTCCCGATGGCAAGCACTGTCAGCGTGACGGCGAGGCCGGCGGGAGTCGCGCGTCGATCGACCATCGGATCCATCCGTGAAATTAGCGACGACTCAGAAACTGCGGGACGTTCGCCGCAGTCCCCCCTAGAGAAATCGGAGTCCTCGATTCCTCAGATAAACGTTTCAGACGATGAATCACCGGCAATCTGCGGCGGCGCGCGCTGTTCTGCAGCCTCACGGGCGGCGAGTCTGGCGACGCAGGCACTTGTCTATACACGAGTTGCGTCGATGCCTCGTCCCCTTCACGGCAGCCGCTGTGGACGACCGCCGTACCGGCTGGATTAGCCACATTTAATCCGGCGTTAATTGCCCGAAGCTGATGGAGCGGCGACGATTACGGTTTGCGTCGTTGCCTTCCGAAGGTGAATTGCTGTGCGACCCGGCAATCTGGTGAAAGCATGTGGTTGATCCTCGTCGCCCTGCGTCGGCCTGTGACCGTGATGGTCGTCATCCTGGCGATCGGACTCGGGAGCATTCTGGCGGTTGGAGGGGCGGTTTCCGAGCAGTTCGGCCTGCCGTATCCCCAAGGCCTGCCGAAGGGGATGGAAGTGGACATCTTCCCGAGCCTGAATCTGCCGGTGATCTATGTCTGTCAGCCCTACGGCGGTATGGACCCGGCTCAAATGGAAGGGTTCCTCACCAATTACTACGAGTATCACTTCCTGTACATCAGCGGAATTCACCACGTCGAATCGCGGAATGTCCAGGGGACGGCCCTGATGAAGCTGTTCTTTCATCCGGGAACCGACATGTCGCAGGCGATGGCCGAGACCATCAACTACGTCAACCGGTCGCAGGCGTTCATGCCCCCGGGGACCGTGTCGCCGTTTGTGATGCGGTTTGACACAGGCAGCGTGCCCGTCGGATATCTCGTGCTGTCCAGCGACACCCGCTCGATCGCCGAGATTCAGGATCTGGCGCTGTTTCGCGTTCGCCCGATGTTTTCCAGCCTGCCGGGCGTTTCGGCTCCGCCGCCGTTCGGCGGCAGCGCGCGGACGGTTGTCGTCACGGTCGACCCGCAGCGACTGCAGTCGTATGCGATGTCGCCGGACGAGGTCATCAGCGCGCTGGTGCGCGGCAACTCGATCAGCCCTTCAGGCAACATCCCGATTGGCGACAAGTACCCCATCGTGCCGGTGAACTCCGTCGTGCGAGAGGCGCGGCAGCTGGCCACGATCCCGATTCGAACGGGGGCCAATGCCGTGTTCCTGCGCGACGTCGGATACGTGCAGGACTCCGCGGACGCGCCCGCCGGCTACGCTCTCGTGAACGGCCGCCGGGCGGTCTATATCCTGGCGACCAAACGCTCGGACGCCTCGACCCTGAGCGTCATCAACAACATCAAGACCGCGCTGCCCGGCATGACGGCCGCCCTGGGGGAGGAGGGGCGGGGAATCGATGTTCGATTCGAATTCGACCAGTCTCCGTTCGTGACGCGGGCCGTCGGCGGCGTCGTCAGCGAGGGGGTCCTGGGCGCCGTTCTGGTCGGCTTGATGATCCTCCTGTTTCTTCGCGACTGGCGGAGCGCGTTGATCGTCGTGCTCAACATTCCGCTGGCATTGATGACGGCGGTCCTGCTGTTGTGGACGTGCGGACAGACGGTCAACCTGATGACGTTGGGCGGCCTGGCGCTGGCGATCGGCATCCTTGTCGATGAGGCGACCGTGGCGATCGAGAACATCCACTCGCATCTTCATCGACAGAAGCCGCTCGCGGTCGCCGTGCGCGATGGGTCCGCTGAGACGGCCGTGCCGCGACTGCTGGCGATGTTGTGCATCCTCGCGGTGTTCGTCTCCTCGTTCTTCATGCGGGGCGCCGCGCAGTCGCTGTTCGTTCCGCTGTCCCTGGCGGTGGGCTTTTCGATGCTGGCGTCCTATATCCTGTCCAGCACGTTCGTGCCGGTGCTGTCGGTATGGTTGCTCAAGGGGCAGCAGCACGCGCACGCGTCCGGCGCGGGGCGATTCGACTGGGTCCGTCGAGCCTACGAATCCGTTCTGTCGCGGCTCGTTCGCCGCCGTCGCAGCGTGGGACTTGCCTACCTGATCGCCAGTCTGACGATCGTCGGACTCCTCGCGCCGCAACTCGGTCGCGGGATCTTTCCCGTCGTCGATTCCGGGCAGTTCCGGCTGCGGATGCGCGCGGCCGATGGGACGCACATCGCCCGGACGGAGCAGCTCGCCAAACAGGTTCTGGACGTCATCGGCGAGGAAGTCGGCCCGGGCAATGTCGAACTGACGCTGGGTTATGTGGGGATGATTCACTCGAACTTCCCCATCAACGCCGTGTACCAGTGGTCGCGTGGTCCGGAGGAAGCCATTCTGTACGTCGCCCTCAAAGAAGGCAGCGGCCATCGAGTCGAGGATCTCAAGGAGCGACTTCGCGCCCGACTGGGGGCGGAACTGCCCGACGTGCGGTTCTCGTTCGAACCATCGGACATCGTGAACGAAGTGATGAGCTTCGGTTCGCCGACGCCGGTCGATATTGCGATCAGCGGACCGAGTTTCGCCGACAATCGCAGCCACGCGGAGAAGGTCCGGGCGGAACTGGAAAAGGTCTCGTTCGTGCGGGATCTCCAGGTGGGCCAGTCGCTCGACTACCCGACCATCCAGGTCGACGTTGATCGGGAACGCGCCGGCCTGGCGGGCTTGATGCCGGTTGACGTCTCTCGCGCCCTTGTCACCGCCACGTCGTCGAGCCGCTTTGTCGTGCCGAACTACTGGGCGGATCCCAAAAGCGGCATCGCGTATCAGGTGCAGGTGGAAATCCCGCGGCCGATCGTCCGCACGCCGGACAACGTCTCGACTGTCGGGTCGACGGAAGATCTGGCGCGGATCCCGTTGAAACGCACGGACCACGGGCAGGTTCTGCTGCGAGATGTCGCCAGCATCCAGCCCGGAACCATGCCCGGGCAATTTGACCGCTACAACATGCGGCGTCAGATTTCCCTGACCGCCAATGTGACGGGAACGGACCTGGGGGCCGTGTCTCGCGAGATCGACAGGGCGCTGCGCCGCGCAGGCGACCCGCCGACCGGCGTCCAGGTGGAGGTTCGTGGACAGGTTCCGCCAATGCGCGAAATGCAGGCCGGCCTGACCATCGGGCTGGGGTTGGCTGTGATGGCCGTGTTCCTGCTGCTCACGGCCAACTTTCAATCAGTCAAACTGGCCATCGCCACCGTTTCGACGGCCCCCGCAGTGGTCGCCGGAGTGATTCTGATGCTGTGGCTCACCGGCACAGAACTCAACATTCAGTCATTCATCGGCTCGATCATGGGCATCGGCGTGGCCATGGCCAACGCCATTCTGCTGATCACGTTTGCCGAACAGCGGCGCCGGGAGGGATTGTCGGCCGCCGATGCCGCCATCACCGGAGCCGGCAGCCGCTTGCGGGCGATTCTGATGACGAGTTGCGCCATGGTGGCCGGCATGTTGCCGATGGCGCTCGGCCTGGGAGAGGCTGGTCAGCAGAACGCGCCCCTCGGCAGGGCGGTGATCGGCGGGCTCCTGGCCGCGACTGCAGCCACGCTCCTGATCCTGCCCGCCGTCTTCGCGTGGATCCAGTCGCGGGCCAGCGGGAAAGCGGCCACGCTGGATCCGGCCGATCCCCGCAGCGCCCATTTCGCCAGTGCCATGCCCGCCGCGTCCGCAGGGGGAATCGCGTCATGAATTCCACCAGTCTCTGCATTCTGGCCCTGCTCGGAGTCGCGGTCGCGAACGGCGGCTGCCAGCGTTCGACTGGCGCCGCGCCGCCTCCGTCGGCGCCATCTGGCGGAGCTGTCGAGCGGGTTGCCGCCGCACCGCCGGTCCGAAAGACGATCGTCCTGACGACCACGCAGCCCGGACGAATCGAAGCCTTCGAAGAAACTCCGCTGCAGTCCAGAATCTCAGGCTATGTCGGCGAAGTGCTCTGCGACATCGGCGATCGGGTCCAGTCCGGTCAGGCGCTGATCCGGTTGTCCGTTCCCGAAATGCGAGACGAACTCTCGCAGAAGCGCGCGTTGGTCGCCCAGGCGGAGGCCGATGTGAACCAGGCCGCTGCGGCCGTCGATGCCGCCAGGGCGGTGGTCGAGACGGCCGAAGCGAAGGTCGCCGAAGCCGAAGCGGGAACCGAGCGCGCCGCGGGGAGCCTCGAGCGCTGGCAGGCCGAGTACAGTCGTCTGGAGGAGCTGGCCAGGCGAGGGTCCGTCACTGAGAAGCTGGTCAGCGAGACCCTGGCGCAGCTCCGGTCGGCGGAGGCCTCGCGAAAAGAGACCGAGGCCGGCATTCAGTCCGCGAAGGCCGGGCTGAACGAAGCGCAGGCGCTGGTGCGAAAGACACAGGCGGACCGGACCGCCGCGGAGGCTCGCATCCAGGTGGCGGCCGCGAATCTCGCCTATGCGCAAACGATGTTGGACTACGCGGAGATCAAAGCTCCATTCGAGGGGGTCGTCACGCAGCGAGCGGTCGACGTCGGCCACTTTGTGCAGACCGGCGCCAGCGCCGTTCGGCCGCTGATGGTGGTTGTCCGCACCGATCAGGTCCGGATCTTCGTTGATGTCCCCGAAACGGAAGCTCCGCTGGTCGACGTGGGCGACCCGGTGGACGTGCGGGTTCAGGCGCTGGGCGGGCTGCACTGCACGGCAGCGGTCACCCGCACGAGCTGGTCGCTGCAGGAATCGAATCGCTCGCTGCGCGTGGAGGCGGACGTAGAGAATCCGGAGGGGCGGCTGCGCCCCGGCATGTATGCTCTGGCGACGATCCTGCTGGATGAACGTCGCGACGCTCTGACCGTTCCGGCCACGGCCATTGTGCGGCCCCCGGGGCAGTCGCCCGTGTGCTGCATCGTCCGGGACGGGAAGATCGAACGACGTGACGTCGCGCTGGGACTGCGCAGCGGAGACGACATAGAGGTTCTTTCCGGTCTCGATCCTCAACTTCCCGTGGTCTCGGCCCGCGCCGAGGCGCTTCAGGATCAGCAGCCGGTCGAAGTGATTGTTCCCCAGTCCCGTTGATTCCCTTGACTCAACTCGTCGCCGATTTCGTCAGGGAGCAGGTCCCATGACACGAGTGCTTGTCATTGAGGACCAGCTCAAGCTGCGCCGCAATCTTCAGGAGGTCCTGGAGCAGGACGGTTATCAGGTGGTCGTCGCTGCGACCGGCGAAGAGGGCTACTATGCCGCCGCGACGCAATCGATCGATCTGGTCGTGCTGGACCTCATGCTGCCGGGGCGTGACGGCGTGGAAGTGCTGAAGCAACTGCGGGGCGCGGCGTTTGACAAACCGGTTCTCGTGGTGACGGCTCGGGACGCGGTTGAAGACCGCGTCGTCGGCCTGGATGCGGGTGCGGACGATTATCTCGTAAAGCCGTTCGCTCACGCGGAGCTGCTCGCGCGCGTACGCGCGCTGGTCCGGCGAACGCGGCCGGCGGCCGACACTCTGCTGCGATGCCGCGACCTGGAAATGGATCTGCTCGCCCGGCGGGTCGTTCGCAAAGGCGCGGAGATTGAATTGCGGCAGCGGGAGTACAACCTGCTGGAATACCTGCTGCGTCACAAGAACACCAATGTCACTCGCGACATGCTCGCTCGCGACGTGTGGAAGGAACCGCTGGGCGTGATGACCAACGCCATCGACGTCTGCATGAACGGGTTGAGGCGGAAGATCGAAGTTCCCGGTGAAACCGCCCTGATACGCACCGTTCGCGGCATCGGGTACGCGATTCGTGATCGCTAGAACGCCCCGCATGAGCTTCCGCTGGCGAATGACGATCTGGAATGCCGTGGCGTTTGCCGCGGTGCTGATCGCATTCGGTTTCCTGGTGTATGGACTTCTGCACCGGGTCCACCTCGACCAGATCGATGCGGCGCTCGACCGCCGAGCCGCCGAGATCGCCGCTGACCCGCGCCTTGCCGAGGATTCCCCTGCAGCCCTCCAGGCCTGGTTCGAGGAGCGGCTGGAGTGGTCGGCCAGCCAGGCGGCGCTGTTGGATGCCGCTGGCCGGCAGCTTGCCGCTCCGCCGATCGGCCGCGCCGCCGCTGCCGAACCCGCAAATTCCTTCAGCCCGAGATTCGAAACAACGCGGGACTCCCGCGATGTCCGGGTTCGACGCTTGCTGCGGCCGCTCTCCCTCGGGGGGCAGACCTTCACTCTGGCTGTGAGTGCGTCGCTGGACCACTTGGACGAGGAGATGGATCAGGTCCGGAACGTGATTCTGGCCACAGCGCCGGCGACGCTGGCCGTCGGCGCGGCGCTGGCTTATCTGCTGGCCTGCGCCGCACTCGCCCCGATTCAGGAGATTCGCCGCCGCACCGACGAGATCACCGCCGAGAGGCTGGATCGACGGCTGCCGGAGCCAGCTGCCGCGGACGAACTGGGCCAGCTCGCGCACACAATCAATTCGCTCATTGGTCGCCTGGAGCAGTCGTTCGGTCAGGTTCGCCGATTCACAGCCGACGCTTCGCACGAAATCCGCACGCCCCTGGCCATCATTCGGAGCGAGGCCGAACTGGGCCATGACTCTGAACGCGATCCGCGCGCACGGTTCCGCAGCATTCTCGAGGAGTGCGCGCGTCTCGGCCGACTCACGGATCAGCTGCTGATTCTCTGCCGGGAGGATTCCGGAGCCTCGAATGCTCCACAGTCCCGGGTGGAGCTGTCAGAGCTTCTCGCGGAGACGGTCGACGCTCTGCAGTCCGGCGCGCAATCCGGATCGGTCTCCATCGACCTGGCGGTTCAATCGGAAGCCGTGGTGGTGGGCGCGGAAGGCGGGCTGCGGCAGGTCTTTCGCAACCTGTTGGAGAACGCGGTGAAGTTCACCGGCCCGGGGGGATCTGTCCAGGTGACGCTCCGAAGCGCTGCGGGCGATGCCATTGTCTCCGTTCGCGACACGGGCGTGGGCATTCCACCCGAGGACGTGAGCCGCATCTTCGACCGCTTTTATCAGGTGGACCAGGGACGATCCGAGACTGGCGTCGGCGCAGGCCTGGGGTTAAGAATCGTGCACAGCATTGTGACGGCGCACAGAGGCCGCGTCAGCGTTGAAAGCACGCTGGGCAGCGGCTGCGTCTTCGAGGTCCGCCTGCCTCTCGGCGACGCGACGTCCGACGGATCGTGAGCGCCGCTCTTCGGCGGTTGCACTGCTCCCGCGCGAGCGTTCGAGTTTTGGTTGAAAACAGCGAGGGGTCAGACAGAGCGGATCAAGTCCGCGTTTCTTGAGTGAGTAGGCGTCCCGCAAATAAACCTGCCTGCGAGGGGCGTCACCTGCGGCATTGCGCCCTGTCAAGTTCGAGTCCGGAACGTTGGGCCGCATCTATAAAGAGAGCGCTGAAGGAACGTTCACGCCAGAAAGCGGACTGGCGATCTGCTCCGGGCATGGCCTATCACGTCGACTGATGGCCATTTCACAATGACCAGTGACCAATCAACGTGCGCGCGAATACGGACGGCACACACAGCAGCGAGGTATCAGTATCCACGGGGGGTCTCGTGCCTCGACGCCACCCTAA
>JAHBXW010000036.1 GCA_019636235.1 Planctomyces sp. | reverse complement strand
CACGGTAGAAGAACGCGGGATATGCATGAAGCAGTACAAACGAAGACGTGCCGCTATCCCAGACCTCGATGACCGACATGTACTCGTCGCCATTGACATGGTCGGACAACTCATATCGGAATTGATGACTCTGGTATGTGCCCGGAGGGTATCCCGGAATGTCCGTCGAATTGTAATTCTCCATGAGTTGGCGTTGCGCACCCGGCACCGGCTCGAATGGCAGGAACGGGTTGGATCGAGTGTAGACCGAGACGTACGTGTTTGGATTCGTGAGCGGATTGCCTCCAATTCGACTGTGCGTGTAAACATGCTCATTGGCCGCGAAGGATTCCGAAACGCTCGCGACGACAATGACAGCGCACGCCAAGCCGGATCGCAACAACGCGCAATGACCCATGGGACCGCCCATTCGAGAAGAGTGTTGATGTCAGCACAACACGAGCAGCGACTTCTCAGTCAACGCCGAGGCCAGCTTCGACGCTTTCACAGCGGTGGACTGTATCTGCGGGGGGGGGCGGCCGTCAGGTCTTGGGCGTCATTGTGTAGGCGATTTTAACAAGTCGGCAGCGCGATTGACCTGACGGCCACTGGCTTCGGCCATGAGCGGATCAACCAACCGTGGCGCCTGCGATGGATTGGCCATTGGTCATCGGGGACCGGTCATTTGTCATTGGACGGGCACGACGGTCGCGCGACGGTTGACGCGATCGCGGGCCGTAGGGCGGCGTCGAGCCGCGAGACCGAGAGGTTGAGTGCGAGACCCACCAGGAGATGTCGTCCACAGGGGGCGACCTCCCCCGCTCGTCTCTTCGATTTGCAGGTTTCAATTTTCGTATTGCAATTTGCAATGACCATTTGCTGTTGACCAATGACCAATCCTGAACGCGGGCCACGCCCATCGCTGCGCTCTGGGGCGTGCAACAAAAACCGGTGGGTCATCGCCGGTTCGCCCTCCGGGCTCACCCGGCTCGACACCACCCTACGGTCCGACCGTGACCCGGCGAGTCGTTTCGGACCGGCGTTCGCGGTCGAATTCTCAATGCCAAGGGGATCAACCCCTCGGCTCGGGCGCGGTCGGACAAGGCGACCGTGGCGCCTGCGATGGACTGGTCAATTGTCATTTCTGATGGACTCCGCAATTCCAGTCAGCCAGTCGCATGAATTGACTTGCTGGAACACAGTATCCAAGGCGTCCAATCGGGGCGCCCCGCCCAATAAGTTCGGGCGTTCGGCATTGGCTCCGGGACGCATCAGCCAGGCCCCGACGTGACGCGAACCTTGGTCCAGGAGCCCCGATTATCGAGGCGAAGCCCTACTAACGGCCCTTGCCCAGGAACGTCTTGATCGAGTCGTAGATGCCCTCTTTGCTCTCGATCTCCGACAGAATCAGATTGTCGAACTTGTCGCTGATCTTCCGCAGCTCGCGGATGAAGTCCCCGCTGCCATACGGGCTTTCCACCTGCCCATAGCAAAACAGGTTGCAGATCGGCAGCAGATCCTCCCGCAAGTAGCGGAGGCACTCCTTGTTGTCCTCGCCCCAGTTGTCGCCGTCGCTGAACTGGAACACGTAAATGTTCCAGTCGTTGGGCGGGAAGTCGCGGTCGATGACCAGCTTCGACTTCGTGTAGGCTGACGAGATCCGCGTGCCGCCGCTCTCCCGCACTCGGTAGAACGTGTCTTCATCGACCTCGTGCGCCACGGCGTCGTGCACGATGTACCGCCGCTCGATTCCGTCGTACTGGCTGCGCAGCCAGGTGTCGATCCAGAACGACTCGATCCGCACGATCTCCTTCTGGTCGTCCGTCATCGACCCGGACACGTCCATCACGTACAGGATGGCCGCGTTCGTCTGCGGCTCGAACTCCGTCTTCCAGCTCCGGAACCGCTCGTCTTCGCGGACCGGAATGATCAGCGGCTGCCCGGGGTCATAGCTGCCCGAGGAGATCTGCCGCTTAAGCGCCTCTTTGAACGTCCGCTTGAAGTGCCGCAGGGAGTCGGGACCGACCCGGCCGATTGTCGTGTACTTGTCCTTCAGCGACCGCAGCGTGTCCTTCCCCTTGGGTTCGATCCGCGGCAACTCGAGCTCATTGCCGAGCATCTCCGCCAGTTCGTTGATGGAGATCTCCACTTCGCGAATGTGCTGGCCCGGCTCGCTGCCGGCTTCTCCCTGCCCGTCGGCGTCGTCCTGGCCGCGGCCGATCGGCTGGCCGACGTCCCCTTCGCCCTGTCCCGCGCCCCCCGAGCCCTTCTGGCCGTGCCGGAATCGGGGAATCTCGATGTTCGGGACGGGAATGCTGACTGTTTCCCGTCCCTTGCGCCCCAGCATCTCCCCGTGATTCACGTACTTCCGCAGGTCTTTGCGGATGCGGCCGCGAATGATCTCGTCGAAGCGTTTCTGATCGCGATCGATGCTGCGCGTCATGGCCAGCCTCGTGAACACACCCGTCCGGTGGAGGGGACCGGCGGACGGACGTGCCGCCAGTCGAAGGCATCGTACGTCGATGTCTGGATTGTGGACATGGGAGTTTCGGGGGAAACAGCGGCATTGAACGGGAGATCAAGGCCCTCGATGGATCATCAGCGGGCCGGCTGCGGCAATGGCGCGGCGGTGCAATGGCGGGGGACTGCCCCCATGGGCGACGGACGTCGAGCGGGCGGCACGCATGGGGGAAACGAAAGCGAGCAGCGGGGTGGGCCGCTGCTCGCGAACACGCGTCGGAACGGTCAGGGCCGGTCGGCCGTCAACCGCCCAGGTTGACCGTCACCGTTTTCAGCTCGGTGTAGTTGGCGAGGGCCGCCTCGCCCAGCTCCCGGCCAATGCCGCTCATCTTGAACCCGCCGAACGGCGCGCCGGCGTCGAACACGTCATAACAGTTGACCCACACCGTGCCGGCCCGCAGCTTGTTGGCGATCCGGTGGGCCTTTGCGACGTCCCGCGTCCACACGGCCGCGGCCAGGCCATAGAACGTCTTGTTGCCGCGCTCGATGACCTCGTCCGCGTCCCGGAACGGCAGCACGCTCATCACCGGGCCGAAGATCTCGTCCGTGGCGATCTCCATGTCGTCCGTCACCTGATCGAACACGGTCGGCTCGACGAAGAACCCCTTGTCGCCGGCGCGGCTTCCTCCCGTGACGCACTTCGCCCCCGACTGACGGCCGCTGTCGATGTACCGCATGATCTTGTCGAACTGGTCCTTGTCGACCTGCGGCCCCTGGACCGTCTCCATGTCGAACGGATCACCGATCCCCGCGCGGCGCGCCTGCGCCCGCTCGATGACACGGGCTACGAACTCCTCGTGCACGTTCTGCTCGACGAACACCCGGCTCCCTGCGCAGCAGCACTGCCCCTGATTGAAGAACAGGCCGAACTCTGCGCCGGCGACCGCCGCGTCCAGGTCCGAATCGGCGAAGATGATGTTGGGGCTCTTGCCCCCCAGCTCGAACGTGATCCGCTTCAGCGTCGCGGCGGCGTCCCGCATGATGAGCTGCGCGGTCTCGGTCGAACCGGTGAAGGCGATCTTGTCGACGTCGGGGTGTTTGACGAGCGCGGCGCCCGCGTCGCCATAGCCGGGGACGACGTTGATCACACCCGGCGGGAAGCCCGCCTCGATCGCCCACTCCGCCATTCGCAGGCAGGACAGCGGCGTCTGCTCGGCGGGCTTCATGACGATCGTGCAGCCCGTGGCGAGCGCCGGTCCCCATTTCCAGGCGACCATCAGCGCCGGGAAATTCCAGGGAATGATCTGCCCGCAGACGCCCACCGGTTCGCGGCGCGTGTAGCAGAAGTATTCCCCGCGGACCGGAATCGTCTGACCGTGCACCTTGTCCGCCCAGCCGGCGTAGTACCGGAGACAGTCGATGACCAGCGGCACGTCGGCCGTCAGCGCATCCTTGACCGGCTTGCCGTTGTCGAGCGTCTCGAGCGCCGCGAGTTCCTCCTGGTTGGCCTCGATGATGTCGGCCAGCTTGTTCAGCAGCCTCCCGCGGTCGCGGGCGTCCATCTTCGGCCAGTCCCCCTCCTCGAACGCCCTGCGGGCCGCCTTGACGGCGCGATCGACGTCCTCTTCGTTGGCACGTGCGACGTCAGCGATCTTCTCCTCCGTCGCCGGATGATGCGTCGCGAACGTCTGGCCGCTGACCGAATCGCACCACTCGCCGCCGATCAGCAGCTTCGTCTGCCGAACCTTCGGGCGGGCGACTTTCTGAGCGGCGGGCTTCTTCTTCACGGCAGCAGGCATGGAGATCTCCCGGGACGAGCGACTGGTTTCCTCAACATCCCGCCGGACGCCGGAACAGAGCGCTCAACGGCGACGGCCGGGCGGCAGAGCAAAGTATACCGGCGGCGGCGACCGGGTCGCCAATCCGCACCCGCGTGCTCCGCCCGCTGCCGGATGGCCGCGACGTTTCGGCGATCGCGCGGACCGCCCCGTCCCGGGATCCTGGAGAATCGCTCCCGATTCCCCGCAGACCGTGGGAATTTCCCCGAGCGAGTGCGACTCTTCCTCGCAGCTACGATCACCCGGCACGCGAGAGGTCCGGCATGAACCCGCTGTTCTGGAAGTTGCTGGCGGACATCACAGTCACTCTGCATGTGGCGTTCGTGGCGTTTGTCGTCGCCGGCCAGTTGCTGATTCTGATCGGGGCAGTGCGGGGCTGGTCGTGGATCCGGAACGTGTGGTTCCGGGGGCTGCATCTGGCGGCGATCGTGGTCGTCGTTCTGGAAGCCTGGGCCGGCGTGACGTGTCCGCTGACCGTCTGGGAGCAGGATTTCCGGGCGCGGGCGGGCCAGACGTCGTACACCGGCGATTTCATCGCCCACTGGCTGCACGAACTGCTGTTCTTCGAAGACGTGCCCGAGCACATTTTCACGGCCTGCTACTCGGCGTTCGGCGCGGCGGTGCTGCTGACGTTCTGGCTGGCGCCGCCGCGGCGGTCTTGCGGCGCTCCGCTGGTTTTTGATAAATAGAAAAGGTGCTTTCGACTCAGCAAATCTCCGTGGGCCGCCCCGACGTGACGCCTGTTCCCGCTGTCGCCGCGCTGGCTTTCAGCGCCGTACTTCTGAGCGGACTGACCGGTTGCTCGGAGGGCGCCGCCCGTCGCCCCTCAAGTTCCCCGTCCGGCGATCCGGGGCTGACCGTCGTCGTCACGACCGGCATGGTCGCCGATCTCGTCCGCAACGTCTGCGGCGAGCACGCGCGAGTCGTGCAGCTCATGTCGTCCGGCGTCGACCCGCACCTGTACAAGCCGACGACGTCCGACATCACGCAGGTCACATCGGCCGACCTGGTCGTGTACAACGGGCTGATGCTCGAAGGCGGTCTGCAATCGGCGCTGGAACGCGCCGCGCAGCGGGGACGACGCGTCGTCGCCGTCGCGTCCGGGCTGCCGGACGATCGCATCCGACGGTCCGAACAACTCGAAGGACATCCGGACCCGCATGTCTGGATGGATGTCCGGGCGTGGTCCGACTGCCTGGACGTCATCGTCGAGGCGCTTTCCGAACTCGATCCTCCGCATGCCGCCGAGTTCCGCGCGAACGCCGAACGCTATCGCGGGGAGCTCAAGCAGCTCGACGACTACTGCCGCCGCGTCATCGCCTCGATCCCCGAATCGCAGCGCTGGCTCGTCACGGCTCACGACGCCTTCGAATACTTCTCCCGCGCCTACGGCATTCCCGTCCGATCCGTGCAGGGCATCACGACGGAATCGGAACCGGGCGTCGAGGACATCAACGCCCTTGTCGCCTTCCTCCGCGAACGCCGCATCCCCGCCCTGTTCGTCGAGTCCAGCGTCAGCGACCGCAATCTGCAGGCCGTGATCGAGGGCGCCCGCCGCGGCGGCGCCGAGGTCGCCATCGGCGGCCGATTGTTCTCCGACGCCATGGGACAGCCGGGGGAGTACGAGGGCACATACATCGGCATGCTCGATCACAATGCGACGGTCATTTCCCGCGCCCTCGGGGGAGAGGCGCCCCCCCGCGGACTCCACGGCCGGCTCGCCGAGACTCCCCGCTGATCCCGGCTCCTCCCGATCGCCCGTCACGAAACCCGCCGGAGATGAATCAGCCCCTCGCCGAATCGAATCGACCCCAGGGGGAGCCGCGGCATTCCCCTTCGGCCCCGTTGTCGATTCACGACCTGACGGTCGCCTACCAGCGGCGGCCCGTGGTGTGGGACGTCGATTACGACGCCCCCGCCGGCCGGCTCGTCGCCGTCGTGGGCCCTAACGGCGCCGGCAAAAGCACGCTCATCAAGGCCGTCCTTGATCTCGTCCCCCGCGTCTCGGGCGACGTCCGCATTTTCGGCCAGCCGTACCGCGACCAGCAGCAGCGCGTGGCCTACGTTCCGCAGCGGAACACGGTGGACTGGGATTTTCCGGTCAGCGCGCTGGACGTCGTGGCGATGGGCCTGTATCGCAAGATCGGTTGGCTGCGTCCCGTCTCGCGGACGTGGCGCGAACAGGCGCACGAGGCCCTGCGTCGCGTCGGCATGGACGAATTCGCCCGGCGGCAGATCAGCCAGCTCTCGGGAGGCCAGCAGCAGCGCGTGTTCCTCGCGCGGGCCCTCGTGCAGAACGCCGACCTGTACCTGATGGACGAGCCGTTCGCGGGGGTCGACGCCGCCACCGAACGGGCGATCGTCGAACTCCTTCGCGAACTTCGCGCCACCGGGAAAACGGCCCTCGTCGTCCATCATGACCTGCAGACGGTTCGCGAATACTTCGACGACGTCGTGCTGCTGAACCTGCGGCTGGTGGCGGCTGGCCCCGTGGCCAGCGTCTTCACCAACGACAACCTCCGGCGGACGTACGGCGGCAAGCTCGCGCTGCTGGATGAGGTCGGCCAGCGGATGGCGGAGCAGGGGCGATGATCCGGTCCGCGGCCGTCTGCGGCGTCGTGCTGCCTTCATTGGCGGATCCCAACACAAGGACCGTGCTCCTGGGCTCGGTGCTGCTGGGCGTTTCCGCCGCGCTGATCGGCACGTTCCTGTTTCTGCGTCGGCGGTCATTGCTGGGGGACGTCGTGGGACACGCGGCGCTGCCGGGCATCGCGATCGCCTTCATGATTCTGGAAACCATCCGGCCGGGGCTGGGACGCACGGTTCCCGGGTTGCTCGTCGGGGCCGGAGCATCGGGCCTCGCGGGGGCGCAGTGCGTGTCGCTGATCCGTCGCTGGACCCGCGTGCAGACCGACGCCGCCCTGGCGGTCGTACTCAGCGTCTTTTACGGGGCGGGCGTCCTGCTGCTGACGATCATCCAGCGGATGCCAACCGGGAGCGCCGCGGGGCTGAAGGACTATCTCAGCGGCAAGGCGGCGGCGCTGCTGGTGCAGGATGTGTGGGTCTTCGGCGGCGCCTCGGGCGTGATCCTGGCGGTGACGCTGCTGCTGTTCAAAGAGCTGACGCTGTTGTGCTTCGACAGCGATTACGCCTCCGCGGCGGGACTGCCGGTGCGGCTGTTGGACACGGTGCTGACGGTGCTGGCGGCGGCGGTGACGGTCGTCGGCATGCAGACGGTGGGCCTGCTGCTGGTGACGGCGATCCTGGTGATTCCTCCGGCGGCGGCGCGGTTCTGGACGGATGACGTCCGCCGTCTGGCGGGGTTGTCCGCGTTGATCGGCGGGGCGTCGGCGGCGATCGGCGTCCTGTTCAGCGCGGCGATTCCCCGGCTGTCCGCGGGGCCGACGATCGTTCTCGCCGGCGGCCTGCTGTTCGGGCTCAGCCTGGGGTTCGGATCGCGGCGGGGAGTCGTCTGGCACTGGCTCGCGCATCGACAGGACGTTCGCCGCGCGGATCGACTCGATCTGTTGCGCGCGATCTACGAAGCGCTGGAAACGCAGGGCCGGCTGCGCCCCTCGTCCGGCCAGCCCGAGGCGCTGCAGGTTTCGGCGGCTCAGCTCGAGCCCTTCCGGACGTGGCCGGCGCGTCGGCTCGAATCGGCGCTGAGCCGAGCCGCCCGGGAAGGGCTGCTGCAGCCCGCCGCTCCGGGCGAGTACCTGGTGACAAGCGAGGCGCTTGCCGAGGCCAGGCGGATCGTGCGCAATCACCGACTCTGGGAGCTGTACCTGATCCGGTACGCGGACGCGGCGCTGGCGGCCGTCGATCGCTATGCCGACCGGATCGAGCACATTCTCGACCCGGATCTCGTCCGCGAACTCGAGACCGCGCTGGATCGCGAAACGGCCCCCGCCGTGCCCGTCAGCCCGCACCTTGTCTGAGCGAGCCCTGTCGCTCGCCGTTCGCGGCGACAGCCGTTATGAACAGGCGATGACCTTTTCCCGCACGCGGCTGCTGATTGCAGGCCTGACACACTACTGGCGGTCGCATGCGGCCGTCGCGCTTGGGGCGGCGGTGGCCGCGGCCGTCCTCGCGGGAGCGCTGATCGTCGGCGACTCCGTGCGGGCCAGCCTCCGCGCGATGACGCTGGATCGCCTGGGCGACGTCGACTTCGCGCTCAGCGGACCGCGGTTCGTTCAGGAATCGCTGGCGGAGCGCCTGGCGTCCGCCGCCGCGGAGGGGGGCGACGCCGTGCACGCGGCCCCGGCGATCGTGCTGACGGCCGCCGCCGAAGCCGCATCCGGAGACGAACATCGCCGAGCTGGCGGCGTGACGATGGTGGGCTGCGACGAACGCCTGTGGAGTCTCCTCCCGAATGGCGATCTCGCTCCGCCGCAGGGGGACGAAGTCATCCTGAGCCGCCGCGCGGCGGACCAGCTGGCGGCGAATGTCGGCGACGAAGTCTCACTGCTGGTCGAGATTCCCGCCACGATCCCGCGCGACGCGCTGCTCGGCGATCGCGAAGAGACCGTCGCTGAACTGCTGCTGCGAGTCTCCGCCGTCGCAGAGGAGTCGACGGGCCTCGCCCGATTCGGACTGAATCCGTCGCAGCAGCTCCCGCTGAACGCCTTCGTCGATCTGCGGACCGCACAGGAGCAGTTGGGCGTGGCGGCGACGCGCGCCTCGCGCACATCGCCCGTGGCGAAGCCCTCCCGGGTGAACGCGCTGCTCCTCAGCCGCAATCCGCGCCGACCGTCCGACGACCGGGACGTCGTCACCGCGACCGCCCTGACCAGCGTCCTGCATCAGCAGCTCGAACTGGCCGATCTGCATCTGCGGCTGGTCACGGACGCCGACCGCGGAGCCGTATCGCTCGAAAGCGAGCAGATGATGCTGGACCTGGCGATCGAGGAGGCCGGCCGCAAGGTGGGGCAGGTGCTGAACCGCGCAGCGCAACCGGTGCTGGTCTATCTGATCAATGAGATCGCCAGCGAGGCGGATCCGGAGCGGCATTCGATGTACGGCGTCGCGGCGGGGGTGGACTTCGGCGGACCGGACGCGGTCCCGGCGCCCGGGAACTCCGGCGGCGCGACGGCGGAACCGGAGGCGGTGCTGGAGGTCGCCATCAACGCCTGGCTGGCCGAGGACCTCGACGCGCAGGTCGGGGATGTGCTGATCGCGAAGTACCTGCAGGTCGGGGATCGCGGCGAACTGCCCGAAGTGACGCGCCGGTTTCGCGTCCGGGAGATCGTGCCGCTTTCGCCCCCCTGGGATGATCGGGGCCTCGTGCCCTACGTGCCCGGCATCAGCGACGCCGAAACGTTCCGGGAGTGGCGGCAGCCGTTTCCGATGGCGATGGACCGCATCACGGACCGCGACGAGGAGTACTGGAAGGCGCACCGCGCGACCCCCAAAGTCTTCCTGCCGCTCGCTGAGGCCCGCGACCTGTGGCGCAGCCGCTACGGCGCGGCGACCTCCCTGCGCTACACGGCCGAATCCGAATCGGCCGACGCCCTCGCCGCCGAAGTCCAACAGCGGTTCCTCGCCGAGCTGCGCCCCGTAACGACCGGACTGGCTGTCCTGCCCGTCAAACAGCAGGGCCTGCAGGCCGCTTCGGGCACGACGGACTTCGCCGGCCTGTTCCTGGGGTTCAGCATCTTTCTGATCGGCGCGGCGGCGATCCTGATCGCGCTTCTGTTCCGGCTGGGGGTCGAGCGCCGGATTCGGGAACTCGGGCTGTTGACGGCGATCGGCTGGCGATCCGGCAGCGTGTTCCGGCATGCGCTGGCCGAAGCGATGGCCGTCGTCGCCGCGGGAGCGCTGCTCGGTCTGCCGCTGGCCGTCGGGTATGCGGCGCTGATGATCTATGGCCTCAAGACCTGGTGGAACGCGGCGGTCGGCACGCAGTTCTTATTCGTGTCGGTCGAGCCCTCGCGGCTGGCGATCGGCGCGGCGAGCGCGGCGCTGGTGGCGGCGGCGTCCGTGTGGCTGGGCTTGAGATCGGCGCGGCGGATTTCTCCGCGGGCGATGCTGTCCGGAGTGGTCGATGCCGAAGGCGCGGCCGCGAATGGCGGCGCCGCTGTCGGAAGTCGCTGGCGGGGCGCGGCGAGCCTCGCCTGCGCGGCCGCAGCGGCGGTGCTCGTGGGAGGATCTTTGGCCGGCATGGTTCCCGCCGCGGAGGCGTTTGGCGGAATCGCCTGGACGGCCGTGGCGTTCTTTCTCAGCGGCGGCCTGGCGCTCGCGGCGGGAATGCTGGGGCTGTCGGCGTTTCTCCGCCGGCCGTCGACAGGGGCGCGCCGCGGCGCGTTGTCTCTGAGGGGATTGTGCCTGCGGAACGCGGCGCGAAATCCGCGGCGCAGTTCGATGACGGCCGGCCTCGTCGCGGCGGCGGCGTTTCTCGTCGCCGCGGTGGCCTCGGGGCGACGCAATCCCGCGGCGGAACTGCCCGCGACCGACAGCGGCAACGGCGGGTTCCTGCTCGTCGCCGAATCGACGACCCCCATTCTGTATGACCTCAACACGCCCGCCGGACGGGCCCAGCTCGGCATCGTCGAGGCGCGCTGGCCGGACGTCCGCGTTGTCCCCTTCCGCGTGCAGCCCGGCGAGAACGCGAGCTGCCTGAACCTGTATCAGACGCAACTGCCGACGATCCTCGCGCTGCCCGACGGCCTGATCCGGGATTTCGCGGAGGCCGGGCGGTTCAAGTTCGTCGGACAGACGCCCGCCGACGCCTGGAACAGCCTCCTGGCCGAAACGCATGCGGACATCACACCCGTGCTGGGGGACGTCAACACTCTGCAGTACAGCCTGCACAAGGGGGTAGGGGACCGCGTCGCACTGGATGATGCGCCCAGCCGGTCCGGACGCGAACTGGAAGTCGTCGGCATGTTCGACGGAAGCGTCTTTCAGGGCGTGCTGGTGATGGCGCTCAGCCGCTTCGAATCGTTGTTTCCGGAGCGGGCTGGCTACCAGTACTTCCTCGTCGAATCCTCCGCCGCGGCGACGGCGAGCGCCGTTCGCGAACAGGCGGACGACGTGGCGGGGCGGATGGAATCGCAGTTGCGGGATTATGGACTGGATGCGGAGCGCGTCGCGGAGCGGCTGGCTGATTTTCTGGCCGTCCAGAACACCTACCTGTCGACGTTCCAGACGCTGGGCGGACTGGGGCTGCTGCTGGGCGTGTTTGGGCTGTTCGCGGTGATGTTGCGGAACGTGGTGGAGCGGCGGGGCGAGCTGGCGCTGCTGCGGGCGGTGGGGTTGCCGGACCGTCGGACTCGGCTGGTGGTGATCGGGGAAAACTTGCTGCTGGTGGGCTGGGGGCTGGGGTTGGGGATTGGCGCGGCGCTGTTGGCGATGGCGCCGCATCTGGCGAGCACGGGGGCGATGCCTCCGTGGGGCGGGCTGGGGCTGCTGGCTGCGAGCGTGCTCGCGGCGGGGCTGATCGCAGCGCTGGCGGCGCTCCGGGATGCGCTGCGGACGCCGATTGTGACGGCGCTGCGGGACGAGTGATTGCTGGGGACAGGGTTCGTGCTCAGTCCGCTCCACGACCTGCGGCTCGCCGCCGGGACCGGACAACTGGTCGCCGGGCGCGAGATCTCCGGCCTCCACGAACCGGCGCCGGCCGACGACCCAGAACGGGTGCTCGTCCGTCGTCTCCAGTTCCTGCACGCCGCCGGCCCCGTTCCGGACGATCACCCGGCGCACGTGGTCGCTGATGCGCCGGGATGTCTCCCGGACGCGGCGCACGCCAAGCCGGCCGTCCCATTCGTCCGCCGCCAGCACCCAGTCCCCTGCGGGCACGTCCTCGATCGGCGTCAGCCGCCACGAAACGGAGCCGGGCGCCTCCAGGAACTCACCGCCAGCAGGCGTTTCGAAGGCATCTACGGGTGCTCAAGACGTCGCTCCATGTTGAGTTGAGTACCAATCGCAACTCAAGTCGAACGACATGACCGATTCCACAAATTCGATTGGCGGACAATACTCATGCTCGGCGCAATAGTGGATCACCAGATCGGGCGCCGCGTAGATCTTGTCGCCGCCCACATCCGGAACCCACAGCTCAGCATGCCCCAGCAACCTCCTACCCGCGCTGAGAGGCCTCCAGATGTCGATGCCATTGCAGAATGGGCACCCGTGAATTCCGCGAGTCAGATTCGCCACGTCGCGAGTATACATGGCGTCAAGCTTGTCGATCACGGCCTGGCCGACATTTCCTCTCCTGAAGGCGTGGTGCTCGTCCAGCCAGCCGATGGCGACGACTGGGACCGTCGCCACGGAAAATTGCAACTCCATCAACGTGCCGTCTTCGTGCCACATTTGATTCCCTTGTTCAAAGACCAACAAGAGCACAGGAACCCCATTCCAAGCATCCGCTGTTTGGAAGCAGCAGGCCCCTCAGGCATGTTGCATTTTCGACCGCAATAGAATTCTTGCATACAGAAACGCCGACCGGAGCCTTGAGCGTGTAATTACGACTTTGACAGAATGTCATCACTGACGCGCCTCAGGTGTGAACGAGGATGTTCGCCTGGCAAGAGTTCGAACAGTTCATGATGGATGTCTGGCCAAGACTTCTCCGGTGAAATGGCGAAGTGGATTAAATCCTTCGCCGACGCATTGTCCAAAATCCGTTTTACTTGCAATTCAATTCGCTCCTCAATCATTGCGTTGATTCTGCGAATCTCGTCATCAGAGTCGTTGTTCACACAGCCGGCGAGGTCCAGGTATCGAACCGCAATGCATGGATAGACGCCTAAATATTCCGCCCTAACCACATGAATCTCCATGGGTGGCGGCGCATCGCGATTCAAGATTCGCAGCTCTGACACAATCCATGACAGCACGAGCACCTGGATCAGCTGGTGTCGGTGAACTTTTGGGTCATTCGCCGGAATCAAGTTCGACAACGCCTCGGGTTCAACTAAGTGTAATGCGTAATGCATGCGAGTTACCACATTGGGCTTGGTTCAATGCCCATCTTTCGGAGGTAGTCTAGCTCTCTTGCCGTAAAATAGCCGGAAGGCATCGGGTCAGGCAAGGGGAGAGGCAGGCGTGTGGGCGGAAGCGTGAGAGGATCGGTTGCCAATCCAAAATTGTCGCCTCGTTGAATTCGTGCATCAAGCCAAGATTTGTTCTCCGTCCATGAAACAGGTGGGTCGTTCGGTCCTGGCATCCGCCCGGTCTTATGCCAAGTGTCCACGTTTGGGATGCCGTCGAACCTCTTCAGGTCGTCCATGCGTCCAATAACTGTGGTGATTGGTGCGCCAGGTACAAGGGATGAGTGTCCGGCAGCCGCTGCAGCCGCGGTAGCCGCCGACTGGGCTAGGCTGGAGGCATTTCCCATCGCCCCACCCGGCGGCACAGGCACAATCCCGGCCATCGCCTTGGCCTGGCCGAGCGGGGCGTGCTTGAGGGCCTTGTCAAATCCGAACGGCACCACCACGCTGGCGTACGACAACCTCGCCTCCAGCGTGTTCCCCTCCAGGTCTTGGAGCACGCCGTTCGTGGCGTCCGCCAGACCGATCGGATCGATGATCGAGATCACGTCCAGGGCCGTGTGCGCCCGTCCGCTGTTTCGCGCGTAAGACGCGCCGGCGTCCGCCTGTGCCGCGGCGTACACGTCGTCCGTCGCGCTCGCGCTGCCGGCGTACAGCAGCCGATAGACCGGATCCATCGCGGTCGAGTACCGGTTCGAAACCCAGAGGGAAGCCCGGAAGCCCAGGGACGGCGGCGGCGGGCCGTTGCCGTATGCCGCCAGCCACGTGGCCTCCATGAACTCCGCGTACTCGTCGCTCGAGGCGTCGATCCAGGGGCTGAGGCCCGACGGGTCGACGTCGTTCAGCGGACGCCCGCCGACGTAGGCGTACAGGTTGTCGCCCCCCCAGTAGCCGATCGGGTCCCGGTTCAGGAACCGCCCCCCCGCGTCCCCCACGTACCGCGCCCGAGTAGTGCAGACCCGTGTCCGGCTCGTACTGCCGTGCCGTGTAGGCGTGCGGGTTGCCAAAGCTGGACGAACTCCGCGGCGTGGTCCCCGCGGCGTCCAGGATCGTGGGCGAGCCGTAGGCCGTGTAGGCGTAGCGCTCGACGACCGCGCCGCCGTTGTCCGTCAGGGCCGTGATCGACCCCTGCTCGTTGCGGTGGTAGTACAGGCGTTCGTCGGTCCCGGCGCCGCTGGCCCCCAGCGCCGTGCGGTCGATCAGCAGCACCGGCTCGTCAAGGGCGCTGCCGTTGACGTATTTGCGCTGAGGGGCCGTGGCCTGGCCCCCCGAGGCATACTCCGCCAGCACCTTGTGGCCGTTGGAGACGTAGACTGACGTGCCGCCGGCCCCGCGGGTGACCCGGCGCCCGAAGGCATCGTACGCATAGGTGACGGTCGTCGTGCCCGACTTGGCCGTCTGCCGCAGCTGGTTGTCCAGGTCCCAGGCGTAGCTCCGGCCCTGGTGATCGCCGGTCAGGTTCCCCTTGGCGTCGTAGGACAGCGCCGTGCCGCCGATGGCCGTCAGCTCGTGAGAGGGGCCGTGGGTGCGGCTGACGGGCGTGCCGTTCTGGGTGAGGCTGTTCCAGTCGCCGACGGCGGACAGGCTCCAGGACAGGTTCAGCGCGCTGTCGGACCGGTTCCAGGCGGTCAGGCGGTCCTCGGCGTCGTAGCCCCCGCCGGGGACGCTGAACCCCCGGCCGGACAGCGCGCCGCTGATCGTCTCGGCCGTCTTGTTGCGATTGGCGTCCCAGGCGTACGAGTACGTGCCGACGTTCGAGTTGGCGATCGCGCTCACCAGGTCGCGGCCGGAAGCGTAGGAGGCCGTGACCGACTGGCCGTTGCCCAGGGTCTGGCCGGTCAGCCGTCCGCCGTCGTCGTAGCCGCGGGCGTCGATCGTCCCGCCGCCGTTGAGGGATCCTGCCGCGTGCGTCGCGGTCCCGAACAAGGCGGCGACGATCAGCGGGCCGAGCCGCAGGAACCACATGGACGGCGATTCTCGATGGACCTGCGACGCGGATTCAATCCCACCAGGCGGCCACGACGGAATAACCGGGCAGGAGCGGCGGCGCGCCGGGAGGCGCTGCCCCGGACCAGCCCTGCGTGACCTCGTCCGGGAACAGCCGCCCCAGCCAGCGCTTCACGGAGCTCGGCCGGGCGCTCGTCAGCACGTACACCCGCTCCGAGCACGGCCACCCTCCCGGCGGCACGTCGAGGTCCGAGATCTCCACCAGGACGTCCTGCACGTCCGCCCTCCCCCGCACCTTCTCCAGGACCCTCCGGAACTCGCCGAGGCCGGGATGCGCGAGCAGGTTGCAGCCGATCGAATCCTCGTCGGCGTTCCCCTCGAAGAAGTCCTCCAGCGAGACGACCGGGAGCGGATCGACGACCGTCGGCGATTCGAACGCCGGCCGGAGCCGGGCCAGCAGCCGCTCGCGGAGCTCCGGATCCGATTCCCTGCGGGGCGTCTCGGGCGGGGGCGGTTTGCGGGCCTGCCGGGCCTCGGCGTTGGCATCCGACATCCAGTCGATGCCGACGCCCCACTCCTCGATCAGCGCCATGACGTAGATCAACCGCGGATTCGGACGCTGTAAAGTGGCGATATAGGGGTATCCGGGCTTCTCCCACTCGAAGATCGCTCCGTCCCGCGACACGACGAACTCCTGCAGCCTCGATCGCAGTTCCTGGCCGCAGACGATCTGCCGATGGCTGGACGGCAGCGTCACCGACACGTAGCCCATGCGTTCGTCGCGACTCAACGCCGCCAGGACGCCCCTGTCGATGTCTCCGT
This sequence comes from Planctomyces sp., assembly GCA_019636235.1. Lineage (GTDB taxonomy): Bacteria > Planctomycetota > Planctomycetia > Planctomycetales > Planctomycetaceae > Caulifigura. The sequence continues at coordinate 6,199 of JAHBXW010000036.1, read as the reverse complement.
AGCCTTTTACGGAATGTTCGACATTCACCGTCTGCACCGTCTCGTTCATGCGTATGGCGGTGTCGATTCTCGCTCGCAGAGTTTTGAAGCGACTGCTGATTGAAAATGCAGGGGACAAGGCATACGCATGGGTCGCCGGCATTCCGAGTTCTCGCAGATACGACTCGCAGAACCGCATCCAGTCGACCCAGGACGGGCCCCGGTCGGGAACCTCGCCATAGAGCACGCAGGTCAAGGACGTCGTCAACGCGTATGACATCGTACTCTTCGCACTCTCGCCAGAATCAACGCCGCCATTCACCGAGCGCCTCGCGGAGACCCGACCGCCTGGACCGTCACTTCAAATCGGCGAAATCATCGACGAAGCGCTCTTTCGCATAGCTGGCTCGCCACCCCTCGCTTCCCATGTACCATCCGGCCAATCCATCGGTTTCTGTTGCCAGATCGACGGTCTTTCCGTTCGACGCGGTAAACGAAAGTTTCAAGAGACCGTCGTCAATCGCGTGAAGCAAGTAAAACATGACGCGATCCACGATGTCGGGGACGATCGCCTTCGCAAACGCTTCCGGAGAACCTCCGAGTGCTGACGCCCTCCATCGCTTTCCGGTTGGCCCTCGGGATTTGAACAGCATGTCGCTGGCACAAACAGCGGGATCCCTAGCATGCTGGATCAGGATTTCAGCGAATTCTTCGATTTCAACAGTCGTCATCACGTTCCTCCCCTGACTATCGGCCCCACGGAATTCTTGACGGTCCCGGCACGCCCGTACTTTTCAACGCTTGGATCGCCTGCTGCACCGTGGCCTGAGCTGCCGCCGGCTTCATTCCCGCTCGAATCAACGAATCGCAGGCCCGGCAGTCTCTGATTCGATTGGTGCGGATGTCCTGGAGGGCGCCGGGCGGCGCCGCCGCCAGAGCCGCTGAACCCCCTGCACCTCGATTCGGTCAATCGTCCAACGGACCCTGCAAGATGTTCAAGAATTCCGTAAAGCTGCCTCCCCTTGGAATCGCCTGGTCCCATTCCATGCCAATGAACGGCAATTGGACCACTGGCCATGGAGAAACACGAGTGTCGAAGCCAAATGCCTCACCACCAAGATCTGTTCCAATCAGCAGAAACCCAGGCGCATAGAGATGCACGTCGTAAGCTCGATTCCATTTGGCCAATTCTTCGACCGGCCAAAACATGATGTAGGCGTCTGGCCCCAATGGCCCCTCTCCGCCGTTTGTAATTTTTACAAATTCAACATAGTCCGACGGCAATGCATGCCCAAGCTCGGCTTCGGCGGAAGCAATAGACTCATCCGAAGCCGGCGATCTAAACCTGAGTCCTAACAGCAAGTCTTTCATGTTAATTTCAATTCAGTGCTCGCTGCATCCGGTTCCACCAAGAGGTGTGTTGATGGTGGACGTGCGGAGGAAGTGGAATTTTGTTGTTAATATCAGTGGGGCTTCCGCCAAACTTGACAGGGTGAATCTCGTGGATGTGCAATCCATCGTATTTGGCTGGATTGGCTTTGTGCAACGCTTTGTTGGTGCTCTTCTTTGCTTTTAGGGCTGCAGCGTATTCCTCTCCCTGAAGCAGTCGAAACGGCCCTTGAGGCTGCGGCACGCCAAGTTGCGGATAATCCGACCAATTGATGATCGAAAACGAACCATCCGGAAGCTGGGTCGGGCACGTATTGTGCACCCACACGGGGGGGCCGCGGCTGCCGCGGGCCAGCACGAAGTACGTATGGTACCCCTCCACCTCGAAGTTGAACACCGCCACGCCTTGAGGACAAGGCTCGCGCTCGGTCCGCTCCACGACCTGCAGCTCGCCGCCCGGACCGGACAACTGGTCGCCGGGCGCGAGTTCCCCGGCCTCCACGAACATGCGCCGGCCGACAACCCAAAACGGGTGCTCATCGGTCGTCTCCAGGGCCTGCATGCCGCCGGCCTCGTCCCGGACGATCACCCGGCGCACGTGGTCGCTGATGCGCCGGGATGTCTCCCGGACGCGGCGCACGCCAAGCCGGCCGTCCCATTCGTCCGCCGCCAGCACCCAGTCCCCCGCGGACACCTCCTCGATCGGCGTCAGCCGCCACGAAACGGCGCCGTGATCTTCCGTGGAAACTCGTTGTGCCACCACGACCTGCGTGCCGGCCGTGAAGCAATATCCATCACACGCTTGAAGCTGACGTGTGGCGGGGTTCTGGAGGTCGTCCAGCTTCGCCACGGGCACGGCGTCGATCCGCCGGTTCACGGCCCCCGTGTGCCGCCGGGCGGGCGAGGCCTTCCACAGGTCGTCGGCCGATGTCGTCGCGATCGGCGAGCGGAGGCCGCTGAGGCCCCCCACCATGACCAGCGTGGCCAGCATCCACAGTCCTGATTGACCGAGTCTGCTTCCAGCGCTCCCGCGCCAGCGACACAGTCGGCAGCCATCCGCAGCGACTTCTTGATTGCAGTCTGCCAGAACCGCCATTGCACAATCGCATGCAAAACACGATGTCAACCGTGTGCCTCATTGGCTGACGCTGCGCTCACTTGCTTCCCCACCTGTAGCCAAGCTTCTTCAGCGTCTTGTACAGATGCGGATTCTGCCGAGCCTCCGCCAGCCACTCCGCGATGGAGTGCGGCTTGACGATGGCGATCGTGTTGAGGATCGCGAATCGGAGCCCTTCACTCCACGTCTTCTTGTACAGCTCGATCAAGGGACGTCCATCGATGGGAACTCGGGCGCCGCCCAGAGCTCTCACGAGCATTTCGAGAATTCGATCCTCTTCGCACGTCTGAAGACTCTCGAAGATGACGGGCACGGCTGCATCAGGCGTCCGCTCATACTTGTTAAAGAGATCGCTGACCTCTTCAACTGAAATGCCGACATCCGCGAGTCGCTTCAAGACCGGCTGTTGAGCGTTTTGGATCTGTTCCATCCTTCTTCGCCACCGTTCGCCCTTCTCGGCGCGATGCCGCTGGATTTCCGGGTCGTTGTCGATTTCCGCCTGGAGCTCTTCCAGGCTGCGGTCTTTGGGGTCCATGTCAGTTCCCTGGGAGGATGACCTTGGGGACAAAAGTCTCGTGAATGATCCAGCCCTTGTCGACCAGTTTCTGCATTTCCTCTGACAATTCAGTCGTCTTTCGCGTGACCAATTTGAGTTTAACGTGTCGTTCCATGGCTTCGTAAAGCAAATCCTGAATCTGCGGGGTGAATTTGACTTCTTTCCTGTTCTTGACTTCCTTAATCCACAAGTTTGTAATTTCATCCGGAATACGATAGGCGGCCTTTCCAGTTACCGATTCAATCTGCTTCGTGTTCTTGACGATCTTAGCAGCTTCCTCGCCCTGAAGGCCAATCTTTCGCACTTGGGCCATGCGCGCCGCATTATCCGCCAGCGCCCCGACGCCCCCCACCCCGGCCGCCGGGACCCGGCCGACCATATGCATGGCCTGGGCCGGGTTGAACGCGGCCATCGCGCCCGGATTGCCTATCCCGGCCATCATCCCGGCCATCGCCTTGGCCTGGCCGAGCGGGGCGTGCATGAGGGCCTTGTCGAAGCCGAACGGCACCACCACGCTGGCGTACGACAACCTCGCCTCCAGCGTGTTCCCCTCCAGGTCTTGGAGCACGCCGTTCGTGGCGTCCGCCAGACCGATCGGATCGATGATCGAGATCACGTCCAGGGCCGTGTGCGCCCGTCCGCTGTTTCGCGCGTAAGACGCGCCGGCGTCCGCCTGTGCCGCGGCGTACACGTCGTCCGTCGCGCTCGCGCTGCCGGCGTACAGCAGCCGATAGACCGGATCCATCGCGGTCGAGTACCGGTTCGAAACCCAGAGGGAAGCCCGGAAGCCCAGGGACGGCGGCGGCGGGCCGTTGCCGTATGCCGCCAGCCACGTGGCCTCCATGAACTCCGCGTACTCGTCGCTCGAGGCGTCGATCCAGGGGCTGAGGCCCGACGGGTCGACGTCGTTCAGCGGACGCCCGCCGACGTAGGCGTACAGGTTGTCGCCCCCCCAGTAGCCGATCGGGTCCCGGTTCAGGAACCGCCCCCCCGCGTCCCCCACGTACCGCGCCCGAGTAGTGCAGACCCGTGTCCGGCTCGTACTGCCGTGCCGTGTAGGCGTGCGGGTTGCCAAAGCTGGACGAACTCCGCGGCGTGGTCCCCGCGGCGTCCAGGATCGTGGGCGAGCCGTAGGCCGTGTAGGCGTAGCGCTCGACGACCGCGCCGCCGTTGTCCGTCAGGGCCGTGATCGACCCCTGCTCGTTGCGGTGGTAGTACAGGCGTTCGTCGGTCCCGGCGCCGCTGGCCCCCAGCGCCGTGCGGTCGATCAGCAGCACCGGCTCGTCAAGGGCGCTGCCGTTGACGTATTTGCGCTGAGGGGCCGTGGCCTGGCCCCCCGAGGCATACTCCGCCAGCACCTTGTGGCCGTTGGAGACGTAGACTGACGTGCCGCCGGCCCCGCGGGTGACCCGGCGCCCGAAGGCATCGTACGCATAGGTGACGGTCGTCGTGCCCGACTTGGCCGTCTGCCGCAGCTGGTTGTCCAGGTCCCAGGCGTAGCTCCGGCCCTGGTGATCGCCGGTCAGGTTCCCCTTGGCGTCGTAGGACAGCGCCGTGCCGCCGATGGCCGTCAGCTCGTGGGCGGGGCCGTGGGTGCGGCGACGATCAGCAGGACGAGCCGCAGGAACGACATGGGGAGCGATTCTTGACGGGCTTGCGCTGTGGGTTCCGTTACACCAGGCCGCTGGAGAACAGGGAACGCTCCCCCGCCTTAATGGCCGTCACGGTCCCGAGATCGTCACCCGTTGCTCCTTCGAGCCGGGGGGGCCGTAGGTCTTGATCGCCTCGACCCGCGGGAAGCCCCACTTCTTGACCACCTTCAGCACGGACTTCAGCAGCTTGTCGGCGTCCGGGCCGTACAGGAAGAAGTCCACCCCCTCCGCGTCGAACGGCAGGCCGTGGCCGTCCAGCCAGCCGGTGTCCGCGGCGGCCAGCGCCTGCTCCAGCGCGTCCTCCAGTTCCATGATGTCGCCGTCCTGGCCCTTCTTCAGTTGACGGGTTCCGACGCACTGGATCGTCACCGACTGCTCGCCCCCCGCGTCGTCATCCTCTTCCGTCTCCGCCGCCACGGCCGCCTTGGTCAGATCGCGGCTCTCCAGATTGGGCGTCAGATGGATGCCGCGTTTGGCCAGCGACTTCGCGATGCGTTTCGCGACTCCGAACTGCGTCCAAAGACCGGTTTCCCCGATCGGACCCGGGCCGGGTTCGGCGAGCTCGCCCAGCTCATTGTATGTAAACTCCGAATCGTCCGGAGAATTCCGGAAATAGTGCATCGGGAAGCGATCCCCCTCGCCCAGGGGGGCCGAACCCAACGGCTCGAAGTGCCCGCAGGTCCACAACGGCATGTCCGTAAAGAACGGCGGGATCAGCAGCCGGTCGCGGGACAGCCCGGCCGGCAGAACCTTGACGTCGGACACCGGCTCGTAGATGTAACAGAGCACACAATTCTGCCACCCCAACATAGCGGCGTCAGGGCGCACGACTCTCCCAAAGCAGTAGGGTCCGTCGACGGGCTGGCAGACGAAGTAGTCCCCGGCCTGCACCTGTTTCCGCGACTTCTTCAGGATGTTCAGCGCGTACATGTCCACGGGGGGCCGAACATTGGCTCGCTTGGCCATGAATCCCATCCTGTCAGCGGAGATTGCGCCATCCCGGTGCGTGTCGCGACCGCCGCGCCGTGTTCAGCCCGGTCCAAACGCTTGACGGACAGCAAGCCACCCCTCCCACCAGGTGGTCGATTGACATCGGAACATTTGCCTGGGCCGAGAATCGCCGAATCAAGTCCGCGATATTATTTTCTACACCTGCGATTCTCATGCGCATTCAAATACGGCAGCCTGGACACGATCGCCCGAACTTGCGCAGACATGAGTCAGGATGAAGGCATCGAAGAAATCCTCGAATCTCTGGACAATGTCTTCGTCAGGCTCATATTGGTATCCAAACGACGCAATAATCTTCCCGCCCACCACGGTGCAGCGCGGACACTTCCACGCCACCAGTTCTCCGATTTCATTCTCTACATCACTGTCGCCATGCTCGCCATCGTATCCATCCCTGGACGCATCAATCAGCGGAAGCTCGCGGCCACAGGAACAGCATCGCAGCGATATGTTCCCCTCCCCAGCCACGTGCTGGCGGCGGATGAACGAGTGGGC
>JAHBXW010000035.1 GCA_019636235.1 Planctomyces sp. | reverse complement strand
CCCCGCGCGTGTCGAGCCGGAACAGCGCCGTCCGGCGGTCGCAGACGTCATCGCCGTCGAGGTCCTCCAGCAGCCAGACTTCCGCGCGTGTCGCGACATACGCCTGCTGCATCGCGGCCGGTCCATCAGCGACCTGCACGGGAGGCAGCCAGTGGGGGCGGACGGCGACGCTCATCGTCGCGGCGAAGCCGTCGGCGAACATGGTCGGCTCCTCGGCGCGGCCGTCGCCGTCGGCGTCGGAAAAGACGAGCACGCGATCGCTGGGATGCCCTGCGTAGCCCGAGGGGCGGAAATGGGTGTTGCACTCGATGGCCCACACGCGGCCGCGGGCATCGACGTCGATCCCCGTCGGCGTGCGGATCAGGGGCTGCTCGGCGAACAGGGAGACGTTCAGGCCGGGAACCAGGGATCGCGGGGGTTCTTCGGCCCGTGCGAGGCCCGGAACGCAGATCGCCAGCAGAGTCAGCGCAGTCCACCGCATCATTCGGCTCCCGAGTTCGGCGCAAAGGGGAGCCTGCAGAATAACGCGGAGCTGATTCTGGGCCCAGTGATTGCTTTGTACGTGGATAGTCTTTCGAATACGTTCAACACGAATGGCGAGTCTATGTGCCAAGCTCAATGAGATCCCACATGCAGTGGTGCCTCAATGGAGTTCCGCAATGAATCCCCCAACATTCTCACGATTGAAGATTCGCGACCTTCGCAAGCATCTGCTCAAGCGGTGTTTCGCCATTCCCAAGCTCCAGCGGAGCTTCGTCTGGGATGCCGGCCGCGCGGCGAAGCTGCTCGACAGCATGTATCAGGGGATGCCGATCGGGTCGCTATTTCTGTGGGAAATCGACCGGAAATCCGCAAACCTGATCCGGACAGCCGCCGATGTTCTGCCGACATTCGATCACGCCAACAAGCACATCTGGTTCGTGATCGACGGGCAACAGCGGCTCTCGGTTATTCACCAGGCATTCGAGGGCGCGTCCAAGCAGAACGACGCCGGCCGCCACATTCAGTTCGATCGGCTCTGCTTTGTTGTCCAGCCCGAAGCAGAGACCGAGAGCCCGCAACGCATCGTCTATCGCAAGCCACTCAATCGTGAGTTTGTTTCCCTCAAGGACATCCTGTCTGCCGACTGGAAACAGCACTTCTCGAACTACCCGCAGTCGCTCGTAAGGCGCCTGCGCGACTGTCGCGACCGGCTGCTGAACTACCCGCTGCCGATCATCACGGTTCAGGGGGCGACGCTCGAAGACGTGGGTGAAATCTTCATCCGCCTCAATTCGCAGGGCATGCGCGTCACGTCGGCCGACCGGGCGATCGCGCTCATGGGCAACCTCGATGTCCGGCAGATGGCAGAGGAAGTCCGCAGAAGCGTGCGAGACTCCGGCTTCGGACTGGACAGTGTCGATCCGATCCTGATGGGCTTCAATCTGGTCGCCGAAGGCCCCGACCAGAACGGCGATCCGCCCAAGCTGGAAGCGATGGCGCGCCGCTGGTCAAAACGAATCGCTCAAGACGAATCTGAGAAGCAGGCCTTCGCGAGGCAATGGGACAAGTACAAGCGGGCGTTCCTCAGCGCCGTGGACTGTGTGCAGCACAAATTTCCCGTGCACGACGAAACGTACCTCCCCTCGGCCAACATGCTGGCGACGCTGACCGTCTACTTCTACCACCATCCCGGGCAGCCGCCGAGCCCACACCTAAAGGAATTAACAAAGTGGTTCTGGGCGACCGGCGTCGCGCAGCGTTACAGCGGCCGTGGCTATCACCGGAACATCGTGGCCGATGCGCGGTTCTTTGAGGGTCTCGCACGCGGTTCACTAAAGAAGTTCACGTTCACCGATTATCTCGATCCTGTCGCTGACATCCAGATGGCTCAGTACGCCTCGCGCTCAGCCCGAACGCGGGCGTTCTTCTGTCTGCTCGCCGCCCACAAGCCATGCTACCTGGACAACGGCGAGCCGATCCAGATCAACGGGACGTCAGTGAGCCACGCCAATCGGAAACATCGCCATCACATCTTTCCGCAGGGACAATTGGCCGCCCACTACCCGGCCCAAGTATACAACGGCCTGTGCAACGTCTGCTACCTGGTGTCGGAGGACAACTTGAAAATTGGCATGAAGTTGCCCCGAAAGTATCTGACCACCTATCGCGCCGCGGCTCCCAAGACGTTTGGGCGCGTCATGCGCAGTCATCTTATCCCCACGGACCCCGGTAGCGGGATCTGGGATGCGGGCATCACCACCGCCTTCAAGAAATTCCGGAAACGCCGATTGGCACTGATTTGCACGGCGTTCGAGAACGAGGCCGGCATCCGGCTGTTCAGAAAGTCTTGAATGCAATGACGCAAGGCGCCACCGAAGTCACATTCATGAGCATGCAGAGACCCGATTCGCGATGATCCAAGACTATGCCGTCATTCGCGAATCCGCCACGATTGCGGCGCAAGCTGCTGGTAGCGCCGTTGATGGACTCAACGCGGGGCGAATACAGGGAGAAGAAACGTTCACTGATCGAATGATTGGCGCAATTGAAGAGCGATTTCGCGACCTGAGGGTCAAGGGTGTCTCCTGGACGGCCCTGACGCTTCGAGCTCATGTGCGAAACTCTCAGGAGACTCGTTATGGAGCCGATTTGATGGGCGTGTTAGACATCCATTTGCCCGACTACCGCATGCAGAAGGGATTTCTTGCACAAGCGAAACTTGTCGAACCGGGCGATTCCTTCGATACCGCCGAATGGTCCCGATTGCAAACACAATGCGGGCGAATGCTGGCGCACTCTCCGGCCTCATTCGTGTTTCTCTATTCACGAGCCGGCATCTTCGTCGTGCCGGCCCTCTCGGTGTTGGCATTGACTCAGCGGGGCAATCCACACGTTCTGTATAAGCGGTCGGTTCAGCGATTCTTCGAGGAACACTTCGAGTGTTTCATCGGCGATCGTGCCATCAGCGTCCCTACGTCTGAGACGCTTGATGCCCTCGTCGAAACGGCCAATGCCCGCCGGGCGCTCTTGTTGAAGGCGGTGGGCTGACTATCCCATATTGGACGAACTCCGACGAAGTCGCTCTGCTGCCTTTCGCGTTCACCGCTCCAGGCTCAGCACCCGCGCCGCGTCCTCCGCCCGGATCGGCTTCACAAAGTGAAAGTCGAACCCCGCCTCCGAAGTCCGCATCCGATCCTCCGCGCCCCCCCAGCCCGTCAACGCCACCAGCAACGGACCTCCCCGGCCACGCCGCGACCGCAGCTCCCGCGCCACCGAGAACCCGTCCATCTCCGGCATCCCCAGGTCCAGAAACACCACGTCCGGGCGAAACTCCCCCTCCTCCGACAACGCCTCCGTCCCCGTGTGCACCGCCCGCGCCGTGTGCCCACGCGCCTCCAGCAACCGCGCCAGCGACACCGCAGAATCCACGTTGTCGTCCACGATCAGCACCTTCCGCGCCCGGAACGGCGTCGCATCGTCCTCCGCCGGCGCCTGACCGTTCACCGCGTGCGCCGCCGACGGCAGACGCACAGTAAACTCGCAGCCCTTCCCCGGGCCGTCGCTGTGCACCGCCACACGACCGCCGTGCATCTCAGTCAACGTCCGCACCAGCGTCAGCCCGATGCCCAGCCCCGCGTTCGACCGGCTGCGCCCCTGCTCGACCTGCATGAACATGTCGAACACCTTCGGCAACAGGCCGGCCGAGATGCCGATGCCCGTGTCCTGCACCCGGACCACGATGTGGTTGTCCTCCCGCACCGCCGCCACGCCGATCCGGCCACCCGGGTCCGTGTACTTCGCCGCGTTGTTCAGCAGGTTCGTGAACACCTGCGCGATCCGCACCACATCCACGCGCAGCGGCGGCAGATCGGGCGGCAGATGGATGTCCAGCGCGTGCCGCCGATCATCGATGGCCGGACGCGCCGCCTCCACCGCCCGCTGCAGCACCGCGTCCAGCGTCGTGTGCTCCGGCTTCAGCGTGATCTTGCCCCGCGCGATCCGGGAAACGTCCAGCAGATCGTCCACCAGCCGCACGAGATGTTCGAACTGCCGCTCGATGATGACCCGCGTCTCGTCCTGCAGCTCGGCGTCCACGCCCGGCAGCTTCAACAACTGCAGCGCGTTGCCGATCGGCGCCAGCGGATTGCGCAGCTCGTGCGCCACGAGCGCCAGGAACTCGTCCTTGCGACGGTCCGCGTCCAGCAGGGCCTGCTCGGTCCGGCGGCGTTCCGTTTCATCGCGGAACACGACGACCAGCCCCGTCATGCCGAGCGCCGCGTTGTCGATCGGCGCGGCGCTGAAGTCGATCGGCCGAACGGAACCGTCCCGCGACGTCAGCAGCACCGGTTGATCGCTCGGACGGTGGGGCCGCGCGGCCAGCACGTTCCGCACCGCGCTGTCCGCCGGATCGGGCGAACCCTCGCGGTTCACCTGAAACACAGCTCGCAGCGGCTGGCCGGCCGCCTCGGCCTCCTCCCAACCCGTCAGTCGCGTGGCCACCGAGTTCATCAGCGTGATCTGAGCCTGGATATCGGTGACGATCACGCCGTCCGCGATGCCCGCCAGCGTCGCCCGCAGCTGTTCCCGCTGGCGGATGGCCTCTTCCGCCTCGGTCCGCGCGTTCCGCTGCGCGCGGCGCATCGAATGACTCAGCAGGCCGGCGGCAATGCCCACGAACACAAACGCCGCCATGCCCGCCAGCACCCCCAGGGGCGGATCGGGAGGGCGTTCCGGATCCCGGGGCATGACGAGCACCGCGATGGCGACGCTCAGTACCTGCGCCAGGATTGCCGGACCCACGCCCCCCAGCCAGCCCACCGTGACCACCGCGACGAAGAACAGGGCGAACGTCGAGTCCTGCAAATAAGGGCTGACGACGTGCGCCAGCACTGCGGCCACCGCCATCACCGCGAGAGCGATTCCATATCGCCCGAGCGTCGTCGCCGGGCCGTCGTGGATGATCCGGACGACGGACGCCCACAGAGATCCTGGACGCGCTGGGACCGTACGGGAAGAACGCGTGCTCAACATGCAGCCTCAAGACATCGGACGGCCCGCGATTCCGCGCCGACGCCCCCGCTGACGGCGACCGGCCGTCAGCAGTCTACCCGCCGGGGCCGAAGGCCCGCAAACCGATTCAGACTGGCTGCGGCACCTCGCGGCCCAAAAGCTTCGCCAGTTCCCGCATTTTCTGCACCACGTCCGAGTACTGCTCCGGCAGCAGGGCCTGCGGGCCGTCGCTCATCGCTTTTTCCGGACAACTGTGAACTTCAATGTGCACGCCGTCCGCTCCGGCGGCGATCGACGCGTACGACATCGCCGGAATCAGGTCCGGCCGGCCGGTCGCGTGGCTGGGATCGACGATGATCGGCAGGTGCGACAGCCCCTTGGCGTTCGGGACAGCCGCCAGGTCCAGCAGGTTCCGCGTCGATTTGTCGAAGCTGCGGATGCCGCGCTCGCAGAGGATGACCCGCTGGTTGCCGCTGGCCAGGATGTACTCGGCCGACATCAGCAGGTCTTCGACGCTGGCGCTCATGCCGCGCTTCAGCAGCACGGGCTGTTTGGTCTGCCCGACTTCGTTCAGCAGATTGAAGTTCTGCATGTTGCGGGCGCCGATCTGGAACATGTCCGTGTAGCGGCTGACCAGTTCGACCTGGCGGGGGTCCATGACTTCCGTTACGACCGGCATGTGCAGTTCGTCGCCGACGCGGCGCAGGATCTTCAACCCCTCTTCGCCCATGCCCTGAAAGCTGTAGGGGCTGGTGCGGGGCTTGAACGCGCCTCCGCGAAGGACATTGGCCCCCGCGGCGCGGACCGCTTTGGCGATCTCCAGCAGAATGTCCTCGCCCTCGATGGCGCAGGGTCCGGCGATCAGCAGCAGGTTGCCGCCGCCGACCTTCACGCCCCGTCCGAGGTCGAACACGGAGTCCTCGGACTTGAACTCCCGACTGGCGAGCTTGAACGGTTTGAGCACCGACATGACGTCTTCCACGCCCGGAATGGCCCTGAGAGGCGCGTTGCGCAGGCGGTCCTCTTCGCCGATCACGCCCACCAGCGTGCGCTTGACGCCCCGGCTGACCTCGTAGTTGAACCCCATCTCGCGGACTTTGTCGCACAAATGGCTGAGTTGGGTTTCCGTGCAGTCGGGCTTGAGAACGATTATCATTCGGCAGACTCGTGAAGGGCCCCCGGCAAGCGGACGCGGCGACAGGCCGCAGCGGTCCGGGGGGCGGGGAACCCGGTCGGCCGCCTGGGCAGGGCGCCGCGGTCCGGGTTCAGCGTGGGCTGATCCGGTATTCTGGCGGCCGGGACAACGTGAGGGAAGTCTCCGAAGTTGCAGTTTCTCCGGTCGAGGGTCCCGCGGGGCGGCATTCCTCTCCGGGAGGGCTGATCGCGTGCGTGCATTGCCCCGGCCAGTTGGTAAATTGGCCGGAACAGGCGGCAGTCGCCGCACAATGCCGGTCGCCGCGCCCGCCTGGGGGCCGCGAACGTCCGACATCGTCCGCCCCCTGCGTCGGAACGCCGGAATCCTGACCGGGCCGGCCGAACGCGCCGCCGCCGCTCTCGGAGAGTCGAAGACATGCCGATCAAGGTCCGCTGCCGCGGCTGCGAAAAGGCCCTGAACATCCCGGACGCAGCCCGGGGCAAGGTCGTGCAGTGTCCCGATTGCGGCGCCAAGATGCGGATCCCGGAGTCCCTGGGGGGCTCGGGCGAGAAAAAGCCGGCGGCCAAAGCGGCTTCGCGCCCCGCCGCCCGCCCGGCCCGACCCGCCCGCAAAAAAGAGCCCGACACCGGACTCTCCGGCGAGATCTTCGCCAATCTGAACTTCGACAACGCCGAACACGAAGACGAGCAGATCTGCCCGTTCTGCGCCGCGCCGCTCGATGAGGAAGATCCCATTTGCCGCGCCTGCGGGATGGACACCGAATCGGGCAAAATGGACCGCAAGGAGGCCAAGAAGCGGTCGCGCAAGGGGCCGGACACTGCGGAGTTCTGGGGCCTGGCCTGGACTGATCCCGGGCGATTCCTGAAGGAACACCGGTCGCTGCCGATCCGCACGGGGTGGTACTGGACCCAGTTCGCCTTTCTGCTGGCGATCTGTTTCTTCATGGCCCACGATTACGTCGAGAAGGGGCCGCCGAAGACGTTCTGGTACTTCATGACGGCCCTGTGCCTGCTGGGCATTCCCGGATGGTACTGGTACCTGTCGATCCGGCTGATCCAGGCGGAGTTGTTCCGCGAGGAAGTGAAGCCGGACCGCATCCACTTCGATTTTCTGGCGAACGTCGCCATCGGCCTGCGGGCCATCATCTGGCCGTTCGTGGTGATGCTTCCGGTGTGGCTGATCCTCGGCGGGCTGTATGCGCTGGGTGAATTCGGAAACATTCAGGTCGTCAGCGAGGACGCGTTGCGGATCGCGGGGGGCGTAGCGTTCGGAATTCCGTTCCTGGTGTTCCCGCTGGCGAATGCGCACATGACGTCCCGCTACACGCACAAGGCGTGGATCTTCTGGGATCTGCTGGTCAGCGCCGGGCGCGCGGCGGGGGCCTGCGTGTACTGGCTGCTGCAGGCCCTCGTACTGATGGGGCCGATCGCCGGCATTCTGATCGCGATGGAACTGGCGGGCGGCGGCGCCAATCCGTTCTCCAACACGCATGTCGATCGCTGGGCCATCTCCGCCACGGAATGGTTCCTGTCCACGATCGGCGAACAGGTCGACGCCGAATCGTTCATGTACTCGATCATCCGGATCAGCCTGGAGATGCTGATGGCGCTGGTGTACATCGCGCCCATCATGCTTCTCGCTGGGTTCCCGGCCGTGTTCCTGATGCGGTCCAACGCGCTGCTGGCGTACTACTTTCAGAATTCGATCGACATGGTGAACCACATCCGTCCGGGCACGCCCGCCGGGTTCTGGGTCCGGTTCCTGGCCTTCTGGGGGGACTTCGCGCTATCGCCGCTGTCGAGCTTCCTCGTCATGCGCGAGAAGAAAGCCGTGACCTTCGCCTGGCTGTTGAACGGCGTGCTGCTGCTGCTGGCCATCACCCAGGGGGTCGAGTCGCTGGCCTTCCAGAGCGCGGTCGGCGTGTTCCTGACCTACAACTGGTGGATGTACTTCTCGGTGCAGGAGTCCGGCACGTCCCGCTCGACGATCGTCAAGGAGTCCTTCGGGCTGATGGTCAGCACCCAGAAGAACAAACAGATGACGCTGAAGCAGGCGTCCGGCCGCTGGATGGCCACGCTCGTCACGGCCCTGACCGCCGGACTCGGCTTCCTGCCGGTCATCTTTCAGCCCCGGAAGCACGCCCTGCACGACACGATTTCCAAAACGGAAGTCGCCTGGAGCGGGACCAAATGACGGAGGCGGCGGGCCAGTCGCGTCCGGCGGCGAATCCCGGTCCGCCTGCGGCGACGTTCTGTTCCCGTTGCCCCGCCATCCCCGCGGCCGCCGCTTTGGCGATCGGCATCGCGCTCGACCGCGCGTTCGAGCCCTCTCCCGCGGTCTGGATGGCCCTCACGGCAATGGCGCTGACAGCCGCCTGGGCGGCGTTTCGCACGCCTCCGCGGCATCGCGCCACAATACCTTCGGCGGTGTCCGTCCTCGCAGCACTGGCCGGGCTGGGAGGGCTGCGGCATCACAGCGTGTGGACGGCCCGCGGCGCGCGGGACGTTGCGCGACTGGCGATCGCCGACGACACGCCTGTCCGGATGCGGGGCGTCCTCGACTCCGCGATTGAAGTCCTCCCGCCCCGGTCCGGATCGGGCACTCCCCCCTGGCAGTTGCAGGACCGGTCCGTCGTGACGCTCCGCTGCGAGGCGTTGCTCGGCCCGACGGAGGAGGTGCCCATCACAGGTCGGGTGCGGGTCGATGTCGCGGGGCATCTGCTGCATGCGCGGCAGGGAGACCGGATTGAACTGCTGGGACGGCTCCGCATTCCGCAGCCTCCCCGTTCGCCGGCCGACTTTGACTTTCGCAACTGGCTGCGCGCGAAGGGCATCGACCGGCTGGTGCGTGTCGAGCATCCGCAGGCCGTTGTCCGCCTGGGCGATGCTGCGGGACTGCTGGACCGGTTCGGACGGTTCCGCGCCGAAATCCGGACGGAATGCGATCGGCAACTGCGTTCCGTGCTCAGCGAGCGGACCTATCCGGTGGGTGCGTCGCTGTTGATCGGAACGCGCACCTCGTTGCCCGAGGAGACGCGGCAGGCGTTCATCGAAAGCGGCACGATGCACCTGCTGGCGATCTCGGGTCTGCATGTGGGGGTGCTCGCCGGATGCGTGCTGCTGCTCTGCCGGGCGCTGAATCTGTCGCTGACGGCGACGGCGATGGCGCTGGGGCTGACGCTGTGGTGTTTTGCGGCGATCACCGACCTGCGTCCGCCGGTGTTGCGGGCTGCGGTCCTGGGCGGGCTGGCCGCGGCGGCGCTTCCCGGCGCGCGAGCGCGGTCCGGCGCGAACCTGCTGGGGGCCGCGGGATTGATGCTTCTTGTCTGGAACCCCTGCGACCTGTTCGACGTCGGCGCGCAACTGTCGTTTCTGGCCGTCAGCGCGATCCTGTGGAGCGCGGGGATCCTCAGCCGGCTGCCCCGGCGACTCGATCCGATCCTGCTCGACACCGACCTGTCGCCATGGCAGCGAGGATTCCGCCGGGCGCTGCGCTGGGGCCGCGACTGCTGGCTGGTGACGGCGGCGATCTGGCTGTTCACGCTGCCGCTGACGATGGCCTGGTTCCGGATCGTTTCGCCGGTGGGCTTCCTGTTGAACGGATTGCTGGCGCCGTTTTCAGTTCCATTGCTGGCTTGCGGTTTCGCGACGCTGACGACCGGTCTGCTCTGGCCGGCCGCAGCCGTCGTGCCGGGTGCGCTATACGAGGCGCTGCTCCGCTGCCTGTTGACGTGCGTGGAACGGGCGTCGGAGGTTCGCTGGGGGCACTGGTTCGTGCCGGGACCGACCGCCGCCTGGCTGTGGACGTGGTACGGATTGCTGTTGTGCGGCGTGTTGCTGCGCGGCACGCGATGGGGTCGCGCGCCGTGGCGGGGCCTGGCGCTGCTGGCCGCGGCGTCGCTGGCGATTCCGCTGTGGACGCCGGCCCGCTCCGGCCTGCGCTGCACGTGGATCGACGTCGGCCACGGGGGCGCGATTCTCGTCGAATGTCCGGATGGACGGAACCTGTTGTACGACGCCGGCACGTTCGCCGAGCCCGATCGCGCGCGCCGCGCCATCGAAGGCCGCCTGTGGGACCGGGGCGTCCGCCGGCTGGACGCCATCGTCGTGTCGCACGCCGACGTCGACCACTACAACGCCGTCGTCGGCCTGCTCGAGGTCTTCCCCGTCGGCGGCATCCACATCGCCCGCAGCTTTCTCGACTTCCAGCAACTGCAGGTCGCGGAACTCTGCGAAGCCGCGTCCCGACACGGCACGCCGCTGATCGTCGTGCAGGCGGGCGACCGATTGCTGGCCGATCCCAACGTCGAAATCCGCGTCCTGCATCCCGCGGGTGGCTTCGCCGATCCGCTCGACAACGCGAACAGCATCGTCCTGGAGATCGCGTACTCCGGACGGCGGCTGCTGTTGACGGGGGACGTCGAACGGACCGGACTCAACGCCCTGCTGGCGACCGCGAACGGCGGCCGGTTCGATGCTTTCCAGGCCCCGCATCACGGCGGGCGGTCCGCGAACACGTCCGATCTCGCCCGCTGGGCCACGCCCGGGATCGTCATCGCCAGCAGCCGGGACGAGGAGGTCGTCTCGCGGCTCCGCGACGTGTATGTCGACGCCGAGCAGGTGCTGGCGACGGCGACTTCCGGGACGATCGAGATCGAGATCCTGGCCGACGGCGAAGTTCACGTCTCGACGTCGCTCGCCGACCCCGAGTGACGACTCGCTCCCCACGGCGCGAAGCCGATGCTCTTTTTGTCGCAGCCGTGCGGCGGGCTGCGGGTCAGTCGGACGTCCCGCCCGGTTCGCCATTGGCCGCGGGCCCCTCATCGCCGGCCGCGCCATTGCCGTCCGCCGGGGAATCGGTCGCGGACGCGTCGCCGGATCCGGAGGACGCAAGATCCGGAACCGGACGTCGCTGCGGCGTGTAGTAGTCCCCCGTCATCCAGCGAATCAGCATGCTCAGTTCGTGTTCGCTCATCTGCCCCCGGAACGAAGGCATCGCGTTGCTCGAACCGTAATGCTCGTCCGGATTCAGCAGCATCTCCCGCAGCCACTCCTGGCCGCCGTAGCCGGTCAATACGGGCTGCATATCGGTCGCCAGCGCCTCGGCGTCCCCGATGGCATGCAGGCTGTGGCAGTCGGTGCAGGCGGAGTCGAACTGCCCCTGCGTCAACTCGCCGGTCGAGAAGATCTCGCGACCGTGCAGCACCTTGGGGTCATCCGGCGTCAGCGCGCCCGGCCGGCGGCTCTGGGCGTAAACGAATTCGATCAGGTCCTCGAGGGCGCCGGCATTCTCCGCTTCCAGCAGCAGCGGCCCGTTGGTTTCCGACCAGCCCGCCATCGTCCCCTGCGGCAGCTCGTGGGCCAGTTCGGCATTGGCGGTGGCGTTCGCGGTCGGCGCCATCTGGTTGGAGAAATCGGTCAGCACCGAGCGCAGCCACTCCCGGCTGCCGAAGGTCGCCAGATCGGGGGCCTTCGCCGGCGCGGGCGTCGGCGGCGCCTGGGGATCCTCCGGATTCATCGCCAGCACTTCACCGCCGGTTCCGTCATGGCCCTCCCAGCGATGACAGTCGGAACACAGCTTCTTGAAGATTCGCGGCCCCTGGGTTTTCGGGTCGTTGCGCAGCAGCGTGATGGCGCCCTCGGGGGGAATGCCCGTCTCCGATTGGGCCAGCTCGACCGCCCGCAAGCCCTCCTCGTGGGCCTGCGCGACCGCCGCCCGAAACTCGCGGCTGTCCGCGTCGTCCTGAAACCAGTCCTCATACAGCGCCACGCCCGTCAGCCCCGCCGCCCCCAGCACGACCAGCGACAGGAATCCGATATTGAACCGATGCCCGCCGCGAAGCTTCGCGATCAGCGGCATCAGCACGATCACCAGCATCACCGCGCCCGGCAGCACCACCGACCCGAACGCCTCGCCCAATCCCGTCACTTCGCCCGCGTGGGACACCCAGCCGAACTTCAGGAACCGGAACAGAAACAGGTAGTACCACTCTGGCCGCGCCGCCCCATACGCCGCTGCCGGATTCGCCGGCGCGCTCAGCTCCGCCCCCTTCCACACGGCCAGCAGCATCACCGCCGCCAGCACCGCCAGGCACGCCACCGCGTCCATCAACACCTGATCCGGCCAGAACGTCGTCTCCGGCTTCTTCAGCGGCTGCCGCGCGGTGATGCCATGCCGGCGAAACACATAGATGTGCAGCGCCAGGAACCCGACCAGCAGCGTCGGCAGAATCCCCGCGTGCAGCGCGAAGAATCGCGTCAGCGTCGCGTGCCCGTACCGCGGACCGCCCTGCACCAGTTGCTGCACATCCGGTCCGATGACGGGCGTCGATCCGATGATCTCCGTCGCCACCTGCGTCGCGTAGTAACCTTTCTGGTCCCAGGGCAGCAGGTAGCCCGTCAGCCCCAGCCCCAGCACGATCTGCATCAGCACCAGGCCCAGCCAGAAGTTCACTTCTCGCGGCGCTTTGTACGCGCCGTCGATCACCACCTGCATCAGGTGCAGCACCATCAGCACCACCATCGCCTGTGCGGCAAAGTGATGGATGCCTCTGAGCAGCCAGCCCAGCGTCATCTCGTGCTGGATGTAGTACACGCTTTCCCAGGCTGTCCGCGCGCTGGGGCTGTAGCCCATCCACAGGCAGAAGCCCGTCACGACCTGCAGAGCGAACACGAAGGTCAGAGTGCTGCCCCAGACGTACCGCCACCGGGCGCCGCCGGGAATCCGCTCGTACAGCGCCTCGTGCAGCAGACTGCGGTAGCCCGTGCGATCATCCAACCAGCCCAGGAGCGCCTTCATGAGATCTCGCCGCCTCTCGATGCAGAACTGCGAATGCCGCGACCTGCCCGCGGCGACCGGTTCTTCGGAAGTCCTCGCCGGGCCTCCTCAGCCCACGACCTTCCGCGCCGCCCGGCCCGCCTGAAAGTTCTGGAACCGGACCCACACCTCATTGCCATTGCGGATCTCGGCGTCCAGCGGATCCATCGACCGCGGCGGAATCTGATTGTTCCGCTCGCCATCCAGCGTGAACGAACTCGCATGGCAGGGGCACACGAATTCCCGGGCCTGCTCGGCGTAACCGATCGTGCAGCCCAGGTGCGGACAGCGGCTGTTGAAGCATGTCAGGTCGCCGTCGGCGCCGCGGCTGAGGAACACCGAGCCGATCTCCGTGTTCGGGAACTTGTTCCAGGCATCCTGCAGGTCGGCGATCACCGGAAACGCCCGGGGCGCGCCGTCCGTCGGCAGCGATTCCAGCGTCGTCACCTGCAGGAACTCATCGGCGTCCCCTTCACCCGATGACTGCTTCCGCCGCAACAGCGGATCGAGCACAAATGCGGCCCCGGGAATCAACGGGACAAGCGTCGCCACGCCCCCCGCCAGGACTGCCAGGAGGGCCGTGAAGAAGTTTCGCCGCTCTGGCGAGGACGGTGCGCCCGCGGCCGGCGAGCTCGATGCGGTAGCCTGTGACATGGAGAATCGACGATGGAGGAGGGACTTTCAGGTGGGACGTGAATCGTACCACGGACGTCCGTCCGATTTCATCCATCCGCCGCATCCGCGTCCGGCGCGGCCGCCTGTGGCGGCTCGCCCGTCAGCGCTTCCAGAAACTCGACCAGGTCCCCGATCTCCGAGTAACTGCGATCCCGCAGCGGCTGCACGTCGAGCAATGTCCCGTCCGGCGCGCGGCCGGGAGCGCCGCGATAATAGAACTCGACGACGTCGAACAGCGTCCGCTGCGAACCATCGTGCATGTAGGGGGCCGTCAGCGCCACGTTTCGCAACGGCGGCGTCCGGAGTTTGAAGCGGTCCTCGCGACGCCCCGTCGTCAGCTCGCGGCCTCGGTCGGTGAAACCGACCCCCAGTCGATAGAACTGGCCGTCCGTGAGCAGCGGCCCGTGATGGCAGCGGATGCAGTCGGCGTCCCCCCGGAACAATTCCAGCCCGCGCCGCGCTCCGGCCGAAAGCGCCTCGCCGTCGCCCCGCAGGTGACGGTCCAGCGGCGAATTCGGCGTCGTCAGCGTGCGCTGAAAGGCCGCCAGCGCCGCCGCAACCCGCTCGGACGAAACGCCCTCGCCAAACGCGGATCGAAATCGCGATTCGCACTCCGCATCCGCCGACAGCTCCCGCACCAGTTCCTCCACATCCTGACGCATCTCGTCGTGAGACTGCAGCGGCAACAGCGCCTGCTCCTCCAGCGTTTCCGCACGCCCGTCCCACATCAGCGGTTCGAGTCCGCCAACATTCAGCACCGTCGGCGTGTTGCGGCTCAACAGCCCGCCCCCCACGCCCCGCGACCGGGCCAGCCCGTCGGCGAAGCCCTTCGCCGGATCGTGGCACGTCGCGCAACTGAGCGTATTGTCCCCCGACAGGCGGACATCGAAGAACAGCCGCCGGCCCAGTTCGACCACCTCCGCCGAAGCGGCGGCCTCGATTCGTTCCGGCAGCGGTTCCAGAGCCGGCGCAGCAACGCGCAATGGCGGATCGGCGGCCGATGCGGCCGCAGCCGCGAACGCGACGAACGCCCACTGGCAGACTCGAACGGACCGCATCCTTCAGCCTCCCGACGCCGGGGGCCTCGCGCGGCAGCAGCCTCCGTCGATCGACCACGGCCCCGCGCCGACAATCAGCAGGAACAGCGACCCCAGCAGCATCGAGAAGTCCGTGCGCGAGTCGTGAGCCATTTTCCAGAATCCCGATTCCATCAGGATCGGAACCTTCGTCGAACCCAGCGCCACGAGCATGATCGTGATCGTCGGCAGGACGGCCAGCCGCGTCAGCAGCCCCAGCACGATCAGCGCTCCGCAGACGATCTCAAACACCGCCACGACCCCCGCCGTCAACTCGGGGCTCGAAAAGCCGATCTTCTCAAACCGTCCCGCGCCGACGGACTCCGGATACAGAAACTTCTGAATTCCCTCGGATACGAACACCAGCCCGACCATCAGTCGGATCAGGATCACGGCGGCGGGCGCGGTGGTGCGGCGCAGGCGGGCGAACATCCGCAAGGCTCCTTTTTTCGGCAGGGGGAGGGCGGGGGAGACTCCGGGCAGGTCCGTCAGTGTCGTCGATCCTCAGCCGGGTTCGCCACCCCTTCGCCCCGTCGAACAGCCATTGTGACAATCCGCGGAATTCGACGGGGTTCCGGATTTCCCTGTCGATCGACGGCGGCGAACTTCGTCGTCATGGTCGGGGAGAGAGCGTTTCCCTCGCACCCCTTCAACCGCATCCGACCACAACCCCGCACTGGAGCATGCCATGCGCGTCAGTTCGAAGATCACCCCCTGCCTGTGGTTCGACAATCAGGCCGAAGAGGCCGCTCAGCTTTACGTGGACGTGTTCCCCGATTCGAAAATCTCCGGCTTCACACGGTACGGCGAGGAAGGCAAGGAAATTCACGGACGCCCCGCGGGGTCGGTCCTGACGGTCGACTTCGAGCTCTCCGGCCAGCCCTTCACCGCCCTGAACGGCGGCCCCATGTTCAAATTGAACGAGGCGGTCTCCTTTCAAGTGTCCTGCGAGACGCAGGCCGAAATCGACCGGTTCTGGGATCGGCTGGGCGAGGGTGGCGATCCGGCGGCGCAGCAGTGCGGCTGGCTGAAGGACCGCTTCGGCCTGTCCTGGCAGATCGTCCCGGCCGAGCTAAGCCAGCTGCTGGGGAGCGTCGATTCCGCCCAGGGGCAGCGAGTCATGAAGGCGCTGCTGCAGATGCAGAAGCTGGACCTGGACGAGCTGCGCCGGGCGGCCCGGGGGTGAGCCCGGGGAGACCCCGCTCGGAACGCTCGGACGATCCGTTGCAGCACGCGCGGCCGCGCGGCTATGAATGATCCCTTCGAAGCGCATCGCCGATGTGCGTCTCAGCACCGTAAGCGTTGCCCCGCCGGGAATCTCCATCGAGATAAGGCCGCCGATGTTCGCCACGGAGGAATCCGCAGCCACGTATGCTGGGCGCATCGACCACGACGGCTTCGCCGTGATCGAGGGAGTGCTGGGCAACGACGAAGTTTCGACTTTGCGTCAGGCGGTTGAAACGCTCGGCGAACGTGAGGAAGTTCTGCGACGCGGTTCGATTTATGGCGTTCGCAACCTGCTCGAAGTTCTGCCCGCGGCCGCGGAAGTCGCGGCGCATCCCGCCCTTCGATCATTGGTGCGGCCCGTGCTGGGCGACGGCTGTTTCGCCGTCCGTGGAACGCTGTTCGACAAAAATGCTGGCGCCAACTGGAGCCTGTTCTGGCATCAGGACAGCATCATCACGGTCCGTGAGAAGCGGGAAACGCCGGGGTTCAGCAAGTGGTCGCAGAAAGCAGGCGTGTGGCATGTCGAACCGCCGCACGAGGTGTTCGAACAGATGCTGACTCTCCGTCTGCATCTGGACGATTGCGGTCCGGACAACGGTCCGTTGCGGGTGCTCGGCGGCTCGCATCGATGCGGGTGGGTCGACGACGAGATTGAGGACTGGAAACGCTCGACCCGGGAAACGGTGTGCACGGCCGCCGCGGGAGGAGTCGTCGTGATGCGGCCGCTGTTGCTGCACGCGTCCTCCGCGTCAGCGTCGCCATCGCACCGTCGCGTGCTGCACATCGAGTATGCGGCGACCGACCTTGCGGGTGAGTTGGAATGGAATACCCGCATCAGTGGCGCATGACCGCTGGCCGCGCGCTGTGACTGCGCAGCGAGCGGGCCGTTTCCGTGCCGAATTGCTGTCGGACGCCTGCCCGAAGCCAGCGGACCCTCTCTAACCTGCTGCGCAAAAAGACGTTGCGTTAAACGGAATCTTATCCAGCGCGGCGCGAAATCGAGCGTCCGCCCAGCAGGCTTCCGGTTCCCGAGCCGTCTTCCAGTCCGGTACGCAGGCTGCATCCAGACAGCTGTTCCCGCCTGCGCGGAAACTTCAACCTGGCAATCATCCCTCAAGGAGACGGGAGGCGCATCATGGCCAAACGCAAGAAGAAGGAAACAGTCGACACGAATCCGGATCCGATCACGGGCGAGCACGGCGCGCATCCGATCGGCACGGGAGTCGGAGCGGCCTTGGGCGGCGCGGCCGCAGGAGCCGCCGCGGGCGCGGTGGGGGGCCCGGTGGGGGCCGTCGTCGGCGCGATTGCCGGCGGCGTCGGCGGCGGGCTGGCTGGCAAGGCCGCGGCTGAAGCCATCGATCCGACCGTTGAAGAGGCATACTGGCGCGAGACGTACACGAGCCGTCCCTATTACGAAGAAGACTACCTGTACGACGATTATGCGCCGGCCTACCGGTCAGGTTGGGAGGCGCGGTCGATGTATCCCAACGCTGGCTGGGAGGATGTGGAGGCGGAGCTGCAGGCGGACTGGGAACGTTCGCGTGAAAAGAGCCGCCTGGAATGGGACTCCGCGCGACGCGCCGTCCGAGACGCCTGGGACCGCGTCGACTCCCTGCATGCGGATTCTTCAGGGGTCGATCCGCGGATCGGCGACCCGAAGCGCGCCGCGCCCCTCGGGGCAGCGACGCTGGGAACCCGGGGGACCAACGACATCGGCGATGAGGATCTGGCTGACGACCTCGCCCCCCGGGACGACATGGACCGCCAGATCGACGACCTGTCGCAGCGAGACCTTGGCCGCAAAGGCTGAAATGGTTGGACCGCGGCGGGGATTTTTTCCCCATATGTGCGGAACTGACAATTCGAGAGGCGCGAGCGCGCGGTCGTCTGCGGATGACCGCGCGCTCGATTTTTCGTCGGAGACCGGCGGAGCCAGGCTGATCACAGCGGCCGTTCGAACCGCACTGCGGCGATCGCGCGGCTGAATCAGATGCTGATGTCGGTATCCCGGTTCCGCCGTGCCCGCCAGTCCAGAATCGCCTGCATGATGGCGGACTCGCTGCCGGAATAATGGATGTCGCTGCCGGACTGGCGGCGCACCTCCAGGGAGGCGATGCCCCGGGCCACTTCCTCCAGCGCCTCCGGCAGTCCCTCAAACGCCGGCGATGTCTCCGGCGACTTCGCGTCCAGCACGATCAACATCGGGCGATGCATCGTCGCCAGCTGCGGGACATAGTCGTACCGGTCCTCGGGGCCGTACTTGTCGACAATCGCACTGGCTGACATCCAGGCTCGTTGCGGCTCGCGCATCTCGATCAATGTCCCGCTCTGTCCCATCCCGACGAGCGCGACGGCGCGGTCGAAGTCGCTGCGGAACTCGTCGCTGACGCTCAGTTTCGCATGGTTCAGCCGCGGCGGTGACAGGGCGACGATTTCATCGACGTCGATCACCAGCCGCGAGACCTGCGACAAGAGCGCCTTCACGCCCCCCAGGCTGTGTCCCAGCAGCGAGACCTTCTGGTAGTCCCGTTCCGCCAGCCAACTGCAGGCCGCAGCGATGTCGAGCGACGCATGTTCGAGCCGCTCCCACGCCGCCCCGCCACTGACCGTGCCCTGAATCGACGGGATTCGCGCCATCAGGTCGTGCCCCCGCGTATTCAGGCGCAGCACCGCCTCCCCCCGCTGCAGCAACATCGCGGACAGCGTGGCCAGCACGCCCGGCGCGGTGAAGTTGCTGCCCGTGCCGTGGATGACGACCCACGCCCGGCTGGACCCGTTGGCGGGCGGCTTGGCCGGGCCGGTGAAGGCGCCATCCAGCAGCAACCCGTCCAACGTCGGGAGGGAACACAGTTCGCAGGGCATTTCGGTCTCCGGCCGAGGCTTCAGGCGGGCAGCGCAGCGATCGTCGCTCCCGGATAATAGTGCCCGAGGATTACGCGAAAGTCAGCCCCGCCAAGCGCCAGCCCCCGTGCTCCCCACTGGCAGAGCCCGACGCCATGTCCATGCCCGCTCCCGGTGAACACCAGCGTTTCCCCGTCGCGCCGGACGGTGAACCAGCAGCTCAACAGGCGCTGCGCCCCGAGCAGCGAGCGGAGGTCCGACGTCGGCGCCGTCAAGGTGTCGCCCCGCGCGTCCTTCGCCACGAATCGGGGCATCCGGGTGCGATCGCCGATCCCCGTCACGACCGCCTCGCGGAGCTGAAAGTCCCGGCTGGCGCGGCTCAAGGTGCGGAAGGCGGCGGCGACGTCCGCGCGGGGAATGCGGCTGGTCCATTCGTAACGGGGACAAGCCTGGCAATGCCCGCATTCCACGCTGGACAGCGTCGCGGCATCCGGAAACACCGCGGCGCCTTCCACGGTGCGTCCTCCGCAGCAGGCCGAATAGTACGCGCGGAACGGTTCGCCGTCCCGGAGACAGACGAGTCCGCGCGTCTCCAGGGCCGCGCGGCGCGATGATTCGGATTCCCCCGCGAACACCCGGCCGTTGGCGTCCCGATACTGCACGCCCAGATAGTTCTGACTTCGTCCGGGGGAGGCGTACAGGTCCCACTCCGCGGAGGCGGGCGCGAGACGCTGCTGCCGCATGGCGAACGTTCTCGCAACGACCGCCTGCGCGAGTCGTGCCGCGAGCGGGAACGATGCTGGCATTTCGGCATCCACCACGCCGGGCAGGTACGCCTCGAGCGTCGTCACATTCACTGCCGAGAACCGCGCACCGTCCGCCGGGATCAACCGCACTCGTCCACGATACAGCCGGTCATTGACCCAGATTGAAGCCGCGTCCCCGCCGCGAATCTCGATCGACTTCGCCATCCAGGGATGCTGATTTCCCGTCCGCCACCCGTCGCCCGCGCGGCGCAGCTCCAGACCGCCCGTCGACAGGGTGACGATCCGGCGCCGGTTCTCGCGGTCCACGACGTCCGCCTCCGCGTTCAGCGTCAGCCGCAGGCTTTCGACAGGCTGATCCGAAAGGCAGATGCGGATGTCGTCCCGCGGACGCGAGGCGTCCGCCTTGAGCTGCGGCAGCGGGGCGGCCGGCGACGTGGGTTGTCCGCTCCCGCCGCATCCGGCCAGCGCCGCGCCGCCCAGCGCGGCCAGAGCGCCGCGCCGCGACAACGAAAGTCCGGCATCCTGCCGCGAAGACTCGTTCATCCGGAACGTCGCTTCATTTGGTGAGTTCGCGCCCCTTAAGGGCCGCGCGGTGCGCGGGTTGTGCGCGTCAGACGTGCGCGCCCGCCGCACTTCGCGGCTCGGACTCGCTCGCCGCTGACAACCGCAGGTATTCCAGCTCCGCCGCGTCGGCGTCCCACGCAGGGTGCGCGCCGAGGATCCGCGCCCGCGTCGCTCGTTCCTCGTCGATCGACAGCCAGGCCGCATCGGTGCGGAGCCTTCCCAGGCCGTCAAAATACTCGACCTCCCCGACATGGGCGAAGTCGAATTCCCGGCCCGGCACAAGCGTCAACAGGTCCCCCGCGCTCGCTGCCCGCACGATCACGCCCGCAAGAT
This sequence comes from Planctomyces sp., assembly GCA_019636235.1. GTDB lineage: Bacteria > Planctomycetota > Planctomycetia > Planctomycetales > Planctomycetaceae > Caulifigura. Next base: position 7,492 of record JAHBXW010000035.1, on the reverse strand, counting down.
CCTGCTGACAGCGCGCGGCGAACTCCCGCGATCCGGGGCGAGGAGCACCGAACGTCGCGATCCGGTTCACCCGCTGCTGGCCGTCAGACGCGAGGACCGCGCCTGCCAGCACGGCCAGAGCGCCCCCCACGCCGTGGCCCGTCAGCACCACCGACTGTCCCGCGTCCGCCAACGCCGCGACGGTCTCCTGCAGGTTTTCCCGCACCAGCGCCAGCCGCCGCCAGAATTCCTCCCCCACCCGGCCCAGCGATGTTTCCACCAGCCGCGGCGGCTCCCGGGCCAGCGTGCGCAGCTCGTGTTCGCTGAGATCGCCATGCATGGCGACCAGAATCAACGAGCGGTTCCCGGCGGCGAAACCCCGCGTCGACTGCTGTTGAAACCAGACGAACCGGTCGAATCCGCGTCGCGCGAGGCATTCACGGACCTGTCCGGCGTTCTGCAATGCGGCGAGGGACGCGATCCGGCACATTTCGACGCGGCTGGGCTCGACCGCGCCGGTGGCCTGGGCGGCGGAGAATGTCAGGGATTCAGGGGGCGAACTCATCGGCGGGTCGATCGGGCGAGTGGAGCGAAATGGAGGCCGGGACCGCGGCGACCGGGCGTTCATGGGACCCGGGCGGGGGGCGGGACGTCAAGCCACAAGTTCGCGTTGCCGCAAAGGCGTCGGGCACCATAAAGTTCCGCGCGTTGTCCGGCGGTCCCGGGGGGCCGGCTGGACGCACATATTTCGCCGGGTGGCGCCGGCCTGTCCCGATGCGAGCCGTGCATGTCGTTGCTGCAATGCGTGGGTCTGGCCAAGACGTACCCGAGCGGCAAGCGGGCGGTGAACGGCGTTTCGTTCCACGTCGAGCGGGGCGAGATCGTGGGCCTGCTGGGACCGAACGGGGCCGGCAAGACGACCACCTTCCGCATGGCCTGCGGCCTGATCGCGCCGACGGCCGGCAAAGTCCAGCTGGACGGCAAAGACGTGACCCGCTGGCCGATGTACCAGCGGGCCAGGGCCGGCATGGGCTATCTGCCGCAGGACACCAGCATCTTCGTCAAGCTGTCCGTCGAGCAGAACCTGCAGGCCATCCTCGAATTCCTGCCGCTGACCTGGAAGCAACGCACGGAAACCATCGAGCGGTTGCTGGGCCAGTTCGGCCTGCTGACGAAGCGCGGCCAGATCGCCTCGACGCTGTCGGGGGGCGAGCGCCGTCGGCTGGAGATCGCCCGCTGCCTGTCCAGCAATCCGAAGATCATCCTGCTGGACGAGCCGTTCACCGGCATTGATCCCCGGACGATCAACGACATTCAGGACATCATCGCCGACCTTCGCACGAGCGGCATCTCGATCCTGCTGACCGACCACCGCGAGCGCGAAACGCTGACGATCACCGATCGCAGCTACGTGGTTTGCGACGGCAGCGTGCTGGTCAGCGGGGACGCGGCGACGGTGCTGAACGATCCGCAGGCGCAGGAGCGTTATTTCGGGAAGCGGTTCGACGCCTCGTCCATTATCGAAGAGAAGACGAACTTCCGCGGCGAGCGCGGCGCGGCCTGAGGGCCGCCAGCGGGCGTGGACGTTTCCCCGGGGACGGCTGGCGAACGGGTTCCACGGGCTTTTGACCGCCGCGCAGCAACGCGGATAGAATGGCGTTCGCGATCGGCGGCGGGGCGGCGGCCCTGAGGGGCCGAGGACGCTGTCAATCGCAGGTTCAGACAATCAGACGGGGACGTTGTGGCGGTCCTGCAGGTTCTTAAGGGAGATGCGCCGGGGACGCTGCACGCCCTGCGGGCGGGCCGGACCGTCATCGGGCGGCATCCCACCTGTCACGTCGTCCTGAACAACGGCGCCGTCAGCCGGCATCACGCCCAGGTCCTCGAAAGCCACGGCAATTACTTCCTCGAAGACCTGCGCAGCCGCAACGGCACCTTCCTGAACGGCGAGGCGCTGTCTGGACGCGCGGAACTCAAGGAGGGGGACGAAGTCCGCATCTGCGACCTGACGCTGGCGTTCAGCCTCAACGCCGCCGGCGCCACGCCGCTGAAGGATGCCGTCGAGGAGCAGCTGCACAACGTCCGCGAGACGCTGCTCGCCCAGGCCGAGGACGCCGGACTGAAGGATCTCGACGAAAGTCAGATCTACATCCTGCCGGAGCAGCAGTTCTCCGAGCCGGCGTTCGAAACGCCATCGTCGGTGTTGCGCAAGCTGGATTCGCGGCCGGGGAGCTCGTCGGGGCTGCGGACGGGCGTGCGTCCGGAATTGAAGCTCAAGGCGTTGCTCGAACTGACGACGGCGGTCGCCCGGGAGCTCGACGTCGACGCCGTCCTCCCCAAGCTGCTGCAGACGCTGTTCAATCTGTTCCCGCAGGCCGAGCAGGGCTTCGTGCTGCTCCGCGAGGACGATTCCGACGTGCTGCGGGTGAAGGCCACCAAGACCCGTTCCACGGCGGCGGACGACGTGATCGCCGTGAGCATGACGGTCATCCGGCATGTGATGAAATCGGGCGAGGCGGTGCTGAGCGCCAACGTGCTCGACGATTCGCGGTTCAAGGGCAGCACCGCGCTGGCCAAGATGCGCGTGCAGTCGATGATCTGCGTGCCGCTGCTCAACGAGTTGGACGAGCCGTTCGGAATCATCCAGATTCTGACGCGGTCGACGACGCAGGTGTTCACCGAGGAAGACCTCGATCTGCTGGTCAGTCTCGCCGCGCAGGCGGCCATGGCGATCGACAACGCGCGGCTGCACCAGGAACTGCTGGCCAAACGCGAACTGGAACGGGACCTGGATTTCGCGACGCAGGTCCAGATGGGCTTTCTGCCGAAGTCGCGGCCGCAGGTGCCGGGTTACGCCTTTTCCGATTACTACGAGGCGGCCCTCCGTGTCGGCGGCGACTACTTCGATTACATCCACCTGCCCGACGGCCGGCTGGCGATGGCCATCGGCGACGTCGCCGGCAAAGGCATGCCGGCAGCGCTGTTGATGGCGCGGCTGTATTCCTCGACGCGGTTCCAGTTGCTGACCAGCCCCACTCCGGCCAAAGCGGTCGCCGGCTTGAACCAGGAAATCGTCTCCAGCGGTCTGGGGCACCGGTTCGTCACCTTCCTGGTGATGATCCTCGACACCGCGACACACGTCGTCACGCTGGTCAACGCGGGGCATCTCACGCCCATCATCCGCCGCCGCAACGGCACGGTGGAGGTCGTGCCTCGCGATTCATCCGGCCTGCCGCTGGGCATCGTCCCGGAGCTGGAGTACGAAGAGACGCAGTTCCAGCTGGAACCGGGAGACACCGTCCTCACTCTGACGGACGGGGTCACCGAAGCCATGACCGACCGCAAGGAAATCTACGGCAAGGACCGCCTGCTGAAACTCATCGCCAAGACTCCAGGACCGGTCGACACGCTGCTGGCGGCGATCGTCGACGATGTTGAAACGTTCACGGACGGCAGCGATTCCCGGGACGACACCTGCCTGGTCGCTGCACAACGGCTGCCGACATGACTCTCTCGCCTCAGACCGTCCTCGGTCCGGACGGGCTGATCGCCCAGCGGCTGACCGGGTACGAATCGCGGCCCCAGCAGCTGGCGATGGCGGACGGCGTCGCTGCGGCGATCGCGAATCGCGAGCATCTCGTCGTGGAAGCCGGCACGGGAGTCGGCAAGAGCTTCGCCTATCTCGTGCCGGCCATCCTGGCCGCGACCGCCCCCCGCGAGGCCCCCCCCGGCGGCGGCGAACCGCCCCGCAAACGGATCGTCATCAGCACGCACACCATCAGCCTGCAGGAGCAGCTGATCGGCAAGGACCTGCCGTTCCTGAACGCCATCCTGCCGGTCGAGTTCTCCGCCGTGCTCGTCAAGGGGCGGTCGAACTACATCAGCCTCCGGCGACTGGCCGCCGCCGCCGAACGCGCCGGGTCGATCTTCCCCGAGATGCAGGAGGTCGAACAGCTCCGCCGCCTGAAGACCTGGTCTCGCACCACCCGCGACGGGAGCCTCGCGGACATGGACTTCCAGCCGCTCCCCAGCGTGTGGGATGAAGTCCGCAGCGAGCACGGCAACTGCCTGGGCCGCAAGTGCCCCACCCACAACGACTGCCACTACTACCGCGCGCGGCGCCGCGTCTGGAACGCGGACCTGTTGATCGTCAACCATGCCCTGTTCTTCTCCGATCTCGCCCTCCGCCGCGAAGGCGCCAGCGTCCTTCCCGACTACGACGTCGTCGTGCTCGACGAGGCCCACACCGTCGAGGCCGTCGCCGGAGACCACCTCGGCCTCAAGGTCTCCAGCGGGCAGTTCAACTACCTGTTCAACAAGCTCTACAACGATCGCACCGCCCGCGGACTGTTGATCCATCACAACCTCAAGGAGGCCCAGCAGCTCGTTCAGCGGCTGCGGTTCCAAAGCGACAGCCTGTTCGCCTCGATCCAGGAATGGCAGGCGCTGGAGAATCGCGGCGGCGCGCGAATCCATGCCCCGATGCCGGTCGAGAACGCCGTTTCGCCAGATCTCCGCACGCTCGCAGGACTGATCCGCGGCTACGCAGTGAACGTCACGGACGAGACCCAGCAGATTGAACTCAACGCGGCGGCCGACCGCGTCGATGGGCTGGCCCAGGGCCTGAACAGCTGGCTGAAGCAGGAACTCGAGGACGGCGTGTTCTGGATCGAATCGGCCAGCGGCCGGCGGCCCAATATCGAGCTGACTTCCGCGCCGATCGAAGTCGGACCGGTGCTGCGCGACGAGCTGTTCAACCGGATCCCGACGGTGATCCTGACGAGCGCCACGCTGGCCGTCGGCCGGCAGGACTTCAGCTTTTTTCGCGACCGGCTGGGCGTCACGAAGGCTACGGAACTCAACCTGGGCAGCCCGTTCGATTATCGCCGGCAGGCGAAGCTGATTCTCGCCGAGGACATGCCCGATCCTGGCGACAAGCCGCAGGAGTTCGAGGCCGCGGTGTTCGAGCGGATCATGCGGCATGTCGCGCAGACGGACGGACGGGCGTTCGTCCTGTTCACGAACTACCGAATGCTGAAGTCGGCCGCGTCGCGGCTGTCGCGCTGGTTCACCCAGAAGAACCTCACGCTGCTGGTGCATGGCGCGGGGGTTTCGCGAACCGCGCTGATCGACCGGTTCCGCGAGGACGGGCGGGCCGTGCTGTTCGGCGCCGACAGTTTCTGGCAGGGGGTGGACGTCCCGGGCGAGGCGCTGCAGAACGTGATCATCACCAAGCTGCCGTTCAGCGTGCCCGATCACCCGCTGCTGGAAGCGCGCGTGGAGCGGATCCGGCAACGCGGCGGGAACCCGTTCATGGACTACCAGGTGCCCGAGGCCGCGATCCGTCTCAAGCAGGGCTTCGGCCGGCTGATCCGTTCCGCGACCGACCACGGACAGGTGGTGATCCTCGATCCCCGGGTGCGGACGAAGCGCTACGGGCGGCTGTTTCTGGAAAGCCTGCCCGAGTGCTCGGTCGAGATCGACCGCGGGCGCTGAGCGGTCCCGCGCGATCCTCACGTGCCCAACCGATGAAGGATCGTCGGCGCTCGTTGAGCGTCCGTCAGAACGCGGCCGCCGCGACCTCGTTGCCGTTGCGAGTTCCTACGGCCCGCCAGACATCGACGTCAATTTCGTCGCTGGCGAACTTCACGGCCCCGTCCCCCATCAGGACGTGCACGCCGCCTGCATGTTGACTCGTCGCAGTGGATGCCCGAAAGCCATATCCGCCCGGAAGATCCCCATTCCCGTTCATGCAGCTATTGCGATTCGGCGGCAGGACATGGTTGAACTCAGCGCCATAATGGCCGAATAACGACTGTCCATCCATCGGCCAGGTGGCCCCAGGCGGCAGCGCCTCATGTTCGCAGTCATAGGCGAACTGAGCAGATTCGGGGGGCGGCAACCGCGGTATGGCAATGTCACGAATCAATCGAATCCACAGGTTCGGATGCTCATACGCCGGTCCGCTGATTCCGGACCCGGAACGATTGACAGGTGGAATCAGCTTTTCACCGAGGAACACTGTCTGCGAAAGCCCGTCTGTCACATCCCTCGGACCCAGTGAAGAAAAAGCGTCGGCGCCGAGGCCAACCACCCGTCAACGACCGTAGGTGCTTCGAAGGCATCCTGTGCGTGCTCAGGACGGGCGCGCGCTGGAAGGATCTGCCCGGCGACCTTCCTTCGCCCGCCACCTGCTGGCGGGGCCGTGTTTATGTCAAGGACACGTCAGGCAGTCAAGAGCCCGCTGTGGCTTCGCACGCGACGTGTACGGTCCAACTTCACGGGCGGTCGCCAGGCCAATCGCCGTTCTCCAGCAGCACGGCCACGTCCGCGGAAATCGCCTCGCCGCGGCCGACCGGGCCCACCGACTCCCCCGTCTTGGCCTTCACGTTGACCTGCCCGCGCGACACGCCCAGCAGCTCCGCGATCCGCCCGGCGATCGCCTCCTTGTGCGGCGACAGCTTCGGACGCTGCGCATGCACCGTGCAGTCGACGTTCCCCACCCGCCAGCCACGCTCCCGCAGGGCCAACAGCACGGGTTCGAGCAAGTTCGTCGAGTCGGCGTTCGCGTGCGCGGGGTCCGTATCCGGGAACCAGTCGCCAATGTCCCCCAGCCCGGCCGCTCCCAGTAAAGCATCGATCAGCGCGTGCAGCAGAACATCGCCGTCGCTGTGCGCGATCGGCCCGACGTCGTGCGGAACGACGACGCCGCCAATTGCCAGCGGCCGCCCGGGGCCCAGGCGGTGCGTGTCATGTCCCAGTCCGACACGATGCATGAGGCGAGTCCGAAGAGCCCAGTCCGCTGACGAAACGCACGCGGTCGCCGCCCGCGCTAGGTGGCACGGACATTCAATCTGGCGGCGAAGCGGCTCGTCCCTGAGAATCGTATCGACTCAAGGAAGAGTTTCCGATGCGACATCGCCACGAATTCGGGCGCCCAGTGGGAGCAGATCAAACGCCTGTTGCCGGGCAAGGCCGGCGATCCTGGAGGGACGGCGGCCGACAATCGCCTGTTCGTGAATGCGGTCCTGTACCTGCTCCGGACGGGCATTCCGTGGGACGATCCGCCCGCTCGATACGGCAAGCCGAACACGGTGTGGACGTGGTTCGACCGGTGGTGCGCCCCCGGCGTGCGGGAACGGATTGCCCAGGCCCTTCGAGTTGGGGCCGCTGGATTCAAACAGGCGTGCAGAACCGGGGAGAATCGTCGGCGCGTGCAGCGGGGGCGTTGAGAAATCCGCGAACGCGTGCGTAGACTGACCCCTCGACGACGTGCTGGGGCTGACGACTGACAGGTAACGCGGGGCGCATCTGCAGGAGAGAAGCATGAAACGATTCCAGTGGCTGCTGAGCCTTTCCATGATGCTGAGTCTGCCGGCGCTGCCGGCCGGGGCGGCCGAGAAGTTCGGCCTTGAGAAGGGAGATGTGGAGCTCAAATCGGCGGGCCCGCTGACGTTCTCGCCCGACGGCATTCTGTTCGTCGGGGATGCGAAGGCGGCGACGGTGTTTGCGG
>JAHBXW010000034.1 GCA_019636235.1 Planctomyces sp. | reverse complement strand
GTTGGCCACATCCTGGACTGCCTTACTGATATTGGAGTCGCGCGGCTTGGAATCAGCAATGACATTGAACAGTATCTTGCCACAGTAAGCGACATGATTTTCATGGCCTTTGAGGAGTACTACGCATTCACAAATTTGGGAAACTGCTTCCTCCAGAATTGTGGGCTGGACAAATTTGGAAAATAAAAGACACAAAAGACACATCAGCTGCCCAAGTGATGCTACGATGCACTTTTTGCGATAGCCATTGCCTTGACATATAATGCGCATTGCTGACATGGACTGTGGTTCTGCTGCATAAGGGCGATGCGTACCGGCACGTCCCAGCGGCGGCTGCATCTTTAAGAAGCTGCCAAACAACCGGATAAGCAAGAGTCTCACTGTTTACGTGGTGGCATCCCTAAAGATGTTCAGACACACGACAGCCGCCGCCACGCGTCCACGCGTCGATCGACACTTCCGACCGATCATAACGCACGCGCATCCGCCGCAGCCCCTGGATCCAGCTGATCGTCCGCTCCACCACCCACCGCACGCGACCCAGGCGACTCCCATGCGCGCTGCCGCGACGCCGGATGTGCGGCTCGATCCCCAGCCACCGCAGCACACCGCGCGTCGCTTCGGCGTCGTAGCCCGCGTCGGCGTACAGCTCCTGCGGGTGCGTCGGCGGGCGGCCGATCTTCCCGGGAACGTTCGGAAACGACGCGACCGCCGGCAGGATCTCCGTGTGGTCGCTGCGATTGGCGCCGGCGGCGCGGAGCACCAGCGGCACGCCGCCCGAGTCCACCAGCAGCGGGAATTTCGTCCCTCTTTTGCCGCGATCGACGGGACTGGGACCGGTCGCGTCTCCGCCGCCGAACGCGCGGACCTGCGTCGAGTCGATGATCGCCGTCTCCAGGTGGAGCTGGTCGATTTGCCGGAGCATGGTCAACATCCGCAGGTGCGCCTGGTCCCAGAGGCCTGCCCGCTCCCACTCCTGCAGCCGCGTGCGTGCGGTCTCGCCGCAACAGCCCAGCTCGCGGGGGACGTCCTTCCAGCGACAGCCGGCGACGAGGGCGAACCAGATGACTTTGAGCGCCTCGTAGTGTCCAATGGGAGGTCGTCCGCCCTGCGGGCCGACCTCTTTTTCGGGGGGGAGCAGAGGCCGGGCCAGTTCGTAGAATTCCTCGGGCATACGCGCGTCCGCCATGACCGTTCTCCTTGTGAGCGAAACAAGAAACGGTCATGGCCGGGCGCAAATTCCGTGCCGCGATTGCGCAATCTCAAGTAGCGGTTATTTGGCAGCCTATTGTGAGGCACTGTATGGCGAGCATACACTGCAGTGAGTGTGGGTCTCGTATAGGCCTCCGATCATTTCTGCCCCCTCCGATCACATGCCCGTTTTGCGGACAGCTCCGCAATCGGTGGCTACTGGAGAACCTGGCGATTGCCCTTGTCTTCTGCGCAGGATTGGCGATTGTTGCAGCGATGGCTGTATTTTTGGTCGTGCAGTTCGTGCCAAATCCAGCTCAAAGGCGGCCACTGTATGTAGCGATTTACGGATTCACCTTTGTCATCGTCTTTGACGCCTTGGCGGTGTGTAGCTTTCGATATCTTTCGAGGCTTGGCCGACTTTACAATCGAGGTCCTCAGTGCTTTGCGGCGTCACTCGCGTTTGGATATCTTGGATTTCAAATTGGAAATACAATGCAATGTGAAATTGCATTGACATTTGCAAATGGACTTTTCGGGTTAATTGCGGCATTCGTTTATACTTCAGTCTACGAGCAAGGGGGCTCGTGAAGCGTGTGATCCGGGCAGGCCAGTTCTGCTTCCCGGTCAGCCAATCTCGCGGCTCAGGGTGACATCTGCCTTGGCGTATATAAAAAGCGGACGCAGTTGAGATATTCCAGAGTTTGTCGGAGAATCCGTTATGGCCGAGTACAGAGTCTGGATGGCAATCTTGATTCATCCACTGCCGCAACCTGCGATGACGGTTCGGATTGGAAGAAACCAGTCTGGCGATCTTTTTCACGGCCTCCATTCCTGAGCAGCCATGACATGACCTTCAGTGCCGCGCTGATCTTGCGCGACACACTCTGTGAGCCGTGTCGACTGTCGCGGTCGCTGACCTATCCCGACGGCACGGTCGTCGAGCGGCGCTACACGGCGCGGGGGGAACTGGAGGAGCTGGAGTACGCGGGGGACGTCATTGACGGCCGGACGTACGACGACGGCGGCCGGCTGATCTCGGAAACGCTGGGGAACGGGCTGACGGTGACGCGGACCTTGGTCGTTATCGAGTGGTCCTGAGAACGTCGCGGCTGACAGACGTTCGATTCCAGAATCCAGCACAATCGCCATGCGGAGCCTGAAGATGCGCAGCCAATCGGACGGAGCGTCGGAAACCAGCGGCGATGCGTCCGCCCGCTTCGACCGCTCATCGATCCAACTCCGTCCGCTGGCCGAGCGGGGTTCGGACCTCCACGTCGGCGGCGTGCGGCCGCTGGCGGCGGACCGGGGCTTCCAGCATCCCGACCTGCCGGGACTGGCGGACGCCATCCACCAGGCCCGGGAGCGGGGCGCGGCCGTGGTCCTGCTGCTGGGGGGGCATCCGATCAAGCTGGGGCTCTCACGCTACCTGGTGGACCTGATCGAGCGCGGGCTGATGACGCACGTGGCCACGAACGGCTCGGGGATCATCCATGACTTCGAGCTGGCGGCGTTTGGCGAGACGAGCGAAAACGTCACCAAGTGGATCCAGGCCGGCCAGTTCGGCCTGTGGCGGGAGACGGGCCGGCTGAACGACGTCATCCGGCAGGCGGCCGACCGGGACCAGGGGCTGGGCGAAGGCGTGGGCCGGGTCATCGAAGAGGAGCGGTATCCGCATCGCGACCTGAGCCTATGCGCCGCGGGCTGGCGCTGCGGGGTCCCGGTGACGGGTTCCTTTATGAGATGTCGCCGATTGACCACGGACGACCGACGATGACGGCGGGGATGAACCCCGCCGCTCGGAGGACATTTCTCAACCGGGCGCGGACGCCCGCTCGGCATGGGTGGAAACGCCGTCGCTGACGCTTCCGGCTCGTTGGCCACCGACGCTGCGGGGGCGCCCGCCACGCCCACGCCGACTTCCTGACGTTCGCCGAGTCGGTGCGGCGGCTGGAGGGGGGCGTGTATCTGAACATCGGGTCGGCCGTGACGGGGCCGGAGGTGTTCCTGAAGGCGCTGTCGATGGCGCGCAACGCGGCCCGTCAGGAGGGGGGGCGGATCACGGACTTCACGACGGCCGTGTTCGACCTGGCCGGCCTGCCGGCGAACTGGCGCGCGGGGCCCCCCGGCAAAGAGGACGCGATGTACTACTACCGCCCCTGGAAGACGCTGCTGTGCCGGACGGTGGCCGACGGCGGTCGGTCCTTCTTCTTCCAGGGGGACCACCGCGCCACGCTCCCCGCGCTGTGGACGGAGCTGGTCCAGCCCCGGGACGCCCTGGGAGCCGGCCCCGGATGAACGCGCCGACCGCTGACGCGCCCCTGTGGGAGCATGTCGCCGATCCGCTGCGGCGGGGCCGGCTGCCGGAGGCCACGCACCGCGGGCTGGCCGTGAACCCCCTGTGCGGGGACGAGGTCCGGCTCGAGCTGCGGGTCGGGGAGGGGCGGCTCCTGGACGTGCGGTTCGAGGCCCGGGGCTGCCAGGTCAGTCTGGGCGGGGCCTCGCTCGTCTGCGAACGGATCGCGGGGATGAGCCTGGTCGAGGCGGCGTCCCTCTCCGCCGCGGACGTGCTGGACTGGTGCGGCGTGCCGCTGTCCCCCGTGCGGCGGACCTGCGCGACGCTGGCCCGGGAGGCCCTGCGGAGGGCGCTGGCCGGTCCCCCGTCCGTGTCGGAACCCGCGGAGCCCAAGCCCGTTCCGCCGCTGCGGCTGGTTCTGAACTCCTCGAACTCCTCCGCCGATTCACGCCCCCAGATCACCTCCTTATGCCACTGCTCTCGTTGGTCCTGCCAGTACACGCAGCCCCCGCATCTGCTGCCAGATCAGCCGGGCCGCCTGCGCCGCAATCTCGAACAAGGTGGCGCTCTTCTTGCGTTTCCCCGGTTCCAAACGCTGGGAACGCAGTTCCACAACACGGAGGGCGCCTCTCTGGGTGAACCGGCGTTCTGGCTTGCATCCCCCGGGATTCCCATCTAGTCTTCGGGATTCCCGGACCGCAGGCTGATTTTGCGCCGCCGGGGGTTCGGGTTTGGACAGCGGCGAAGCGACATAAGGTTCACGAGTCATGGCACATAAGAAGGGGCAGGGTTCGACCCGCAACGGACGCGATTCGAACGCGCAGCGGCGAGGCGTCAAGAAGTTCGGCGGCGAACGCGTCCGCGCCGGAAACATCCTGATCCGGCAGTGCGGCACCAAGTGGCACGCCGGGCGGCATGTCGGCACCGGCAGCGACTACACGCTGTTCGCCCTGATCGACGGCACTGTGTTCTTTGACAAGGCCGGCCGCCGGATCAACGTGCAGCCGGTGGAAGCGAACTGAACGGACGCCGCGACTCCCGCGATGTTCTCTCCAGCCCGGGCCGATGGTCCGGGCTTTCGCATTGGTGAAGCCAGCCCGGCTCCTTTGCCGCGAACGCTTCCCGGAATACGCCTGTTGCTCCCGGCCGGGCCGTTCGCTCCAATGGCGGTCCCGGACCGCTGTTCAATCGCCTCTCGAATTCTCCGCCATGGAACGCACGCTGATTCTGTTGAAGCCCGATGCCGTCGAACGCCGCCTGTGCGGCCGGATCCTGACACGCATCGAGGACAAGGGGCTGAAACTCGTCGGCGCCAAGCTGCTGAAGGTCACCCCGGAGCTGTCCCGGCAGCACTACGCCGAGCATGTCAGCAAGCCGTTTTATCCGCAGCTCGAGGCGTTCATCACCGCGGGGCCGGTCCTGGCGCTGTGCGTCGAGGGGCCCGAAGCCGTGCGGGTGATGCGCGAGCTGATGGGCAAGACCAACGGCCGCGATTCCGCCCCCGGCACGATCCGCGGCGACTACGGCCTCAGCCGCCAGATGAACCTGATCCACGGCAGCGACAGCGTCGAGAGCGCCGCCCGGGAGATGGCGATCTACTTCCGGCCCGAGGAACTCATCGACTACCCGCTGTCGCTGGGCTCGTGGATGTTCGCTGACGATGAGGTGAAGTGACGCGAGGGCCGGAGTCGCGTCGGAGTGCCGCAACAGCGGCGTCGGCGTCCGGTCGCCCGTCTCAGCCCTGCATCAGGCTCTCGGCCATGCCGGGGCACTCCCGGATGAGCTGCGCGGCGTTCGCGGCGAACTTGTCTTCGGCCCCGGCCGCGCCGATCCGTTCGAGCAGCCGCACTGCGTCATTCGTCGCGGGATCGTATTCCTCGTCCTCGCTGCGGCCGGGCCGCTGGACAAAATTCGCCAGCTCGTCCGCGGCGGCCGTGAGTGCGGCCAGCCGGCGATGCGTCCCCGCGTCCTTCGGGGCATGGTGGAACCGGATCGCGGCGACGAGCGGCTGCGGCAGATCGCTCTGGTCGGCGAACCAGGCGCCGAACTCGGCGTGCGAAACGCCGAACGCCTCCCGTTCCCGATCCTCCAGTTCTCCGGTCTCCTGAAAGTCAAGCGGATCCGCCTCGCGGAACGTCTCCGGCGCGGCGACAGACAGCAGCAACCGGCCGATGTCGTGCATCAGCCCGGCGGTGAACTCCTCCCCCTGAAACCCTAGATGCAGGCAGTGGTTGAGGCGCAGTGCGAAGATCGCTGTCAGGAACCCGTGCCGCGTCAGAAGTTCCCGGCTGGCCTGCTCCTCCGCGCCCAGCGTCCGCGTCAGGCTGTCGTAACTGGAACTGACGATGACGGACCGGCAGTGATGGAAGCCCAGACGGACGACGGCCTGATGCAGGCTGGCGACCGGGGTCCCCGTGGAATACAGGACGCTGTTCGCCATTTTGAGGATGTCGGCGGCCAGTTTGAGGTCCCGCTCGACGACGCCCGAGAACGCGGCGATCGAACAGTCCGGCTGGCGGGCGATTTCCAGCGCCTGCGTGGCCACCGCCGGCAGCATCTGCAGCGTCGGCAGCTTGCGGCGCAGCCGCTCGATCAGTTCCTCGGGAGGTTCGGGGAACAGGTCCGCGGACTTCGAAACTTCCATCTCCGTAGCCCCTTCTGCTGAATGGTCCTCCGCTGCCGCTCCCGCGGCCCGTCGCGGGGAAGCTTAGCACGCTCCCGTTCGAGCGAGCAGCCGAGTTTCCGGGAAGCCGCGGAGCCGGCAACGCTGGTCGGCCGCTCTGTCAGACCCGGAACGTCCGCTGCATTCAGCAGTTCGCCCAGTCCCTCCGCGCGGCGTCCCACTCTTGAATCGGCCGCAGCCTTCCCGAAACTGGGGACCTGCTGTGCGATCGCCCCCGTTCCGAGCTGGAGACGTGACGTATGCGGATGTTTCTCGCTGCGATGTTCGCCGTCCTGTGGCTGGTCGCGGACGGCCGTTCCGTGGCGGCTGATCGCCCGAATGTGCTGTTCCTGCTGACCGACGACCAGCGGGCCGACACGATCGGCGCGCTCGGCAACCCGGCGATCCGCACGCCTCACATGGACGGCCTCGTCCAGCGGGGATTCGCGTTCCGCAACGCGTATTGCCTGGGCTCGAACATGCCGGCGGTGTGCACTCCCAGCCGCAACATGCTGTTCAGCGGCCGTGCGTACTTCCGCTGGGACGGGCCGCAGGCGCCGGCGGACGCCTCGAACTTCCCGGCCTCGATGAACGCGGCGGGCTATGAAACCTGGCATTATGGCAAACGCGGCAACACAGCCGTGAAGATCCAGGAGCTGTTCGAGCACAACCGCTACCTGGAGGATGACGAGGCCGCCCGCACGAGCGGCGAGCCGGGGGCGGAAATCGTCGATGCCGCGATCGAGTTCCTGTCCGCCCGCAAGCCGGACCGGCCGTTCTTCATGTGCCTCGCCTTCGCCGCGCCGCACGATCCGCGCGTCGCCGCCGAGGCCTATCGCGACGAGTACGACCCCGCCGAGATCCCGCTCCCCCGCAACTTTCTGCCGTTGCATCCGTTCAACAACGGAGAGCAGTTGGTCCGCGACGAGCTGCTGGCCCCCTTCCCCCGCACCGCGGAGAACATTCGCGCCCAGCTTCACGATTACTACGCGACCATCACGGGCCTGGACCATCACATCGGGCGGCTGCTGAAGTCGCTCGACGATCGGGGCCTGGCGGATGAGACGCTGATTGTCTTCACGTCCGATCACGGGCTGTCGCTGGGCAGCCACGGGCTGATGGGCAAGCAGAACCTGTACGAGCACAGCCTGCGCGTGCCGCTGGTATTCGCCGGGCCGGGCATTCCGCAGGGGGAGTCCGCGGCGCTGGCCAGCCTGATGGACATCTTCCCGACGGTCTGTGAACTCACGGGCGCGACGGCCGGAGACGGACTGGATGGCCGCAGCCTTGCGGCCGTGTTGCGGGGCGATGCGGACGCTGTACGGGAGTCGCTGTTCTTCGCGTACCGGGACGTGCAGCGCGGCATCCGGACCGATCGCTGGAAGATGATCTTCTACCCCAGGATCAATCGCGTGCAGGTCTTTGATCTCGCCGCGGACCCGGACGAACTCAAGGATCTGTCGACGGATTTCTCCACCTACATGGCGCAGGAAGAGCTGATCCAGAAGCTGCGCGCCCTTCAGGCCGAACTGGGGGATGAAGCCTCCCTGGCGTCGGTGACGCCGGAGGACGCCGCGTTCACGCCGCCGGCGACGGAATAAACGGCGCGTCGGCCGCAGGCGGGTTCGGTCGTGCCGGTTGTGCGGGTCAGGCGGGCCAGGGTGTGTCCGGGGCGTCAAAACGCCCGGCGCGGAATTTGACGACTGCAGCAGGCGGCGTAGGTTTGCAGGCTGGCGGCATTCCCGGTCCAGCGCCATCCGCGGGCCGAACCATGAGAGAGCCGTGACATGCGAGTCATCCGGAAATTCGCCAGCCAGGATGCCGGCGCCACTGCCGTCGAATATGCCGTGATGCTCGCGCTGATCATCGTGACGTGCGTGGCGGCGATCGGCGCTCTCGGCGACGGCGCACGCCTCATGTGGAACGACAACGACCAGAAGCTGAACTCCGCCTGGTGACGGCCGCGTCCGCGCGCCCGGGCTGACGGCCGATCGTTGCTTCGCCGCCCCGCGCGAGAGACACTCTCCGATTCGGATCATCGTCCATCGGAGCTGTCATGCGCGTTGTGCTGTTCGATATTGACGGAACGTTGCTGTTGTCGGGCGGAGCCGGGCAGCGCGCCATGGAGCGCGCCCTGGAGCAGGAGTTCCAGGTGACTCGGCCCACCGAGGACATTCCCGCCGCGGGCCGGACCGACTGGGCGATCGTCGCCGACCTGTTTCGCTTCCACGGCATCGAGAACTCTTCCGCGCACTGGCAACGGTTCGTCGCGGCCTACCTGCGGCAGCTTCCCGCGGCTCTGGCGGAACTGGACGGCTGCGTGCTGCCGGGCGTGGTCGCGCTGCTGGAGCAGTTGCATCCCCGCGAAGACGTCCGCCTCGGGCTCCTGACCGGCAACCTCCGCGAAGGCGCCTGGCTGAAGCTCAAACACTACGACATCGATCATTACTTCTCATTCGGCGCGTTCGGCGACGCCCATCACAGCCGGGACGATGTGGCGCAGCTGGCGTTCGCGGAGTGCCATAAGCTCGCCGGCTCGCCGATGGACGCGGATCGGGTGTGGGTCATCGGCGACACGCCCGCGGACGTCGCCTGCGCGCGGGCCATCGGGGCCAACGTCGTCGCCGTCGCCACGGGCATCTTCAGTTATGACGAACTGGAGCGGACCCGGCCCGACTGCCTGCTGCACGATCTCAGCGATCCGGCCCCGTTGCTGTCGCTTCTGAACGGATCGAGCCCCGCGTGAGCGATTCGCCCCTGCCGCCGCTGCTGGCCGCCCTCGCCGGTTACCTCATCGGCTCGATTCCCTTCAGCCTGCTGCTGGGCCGCGCGGCGGGGGGCATCGACATCCGCCAGCACGGCAGCGGGAACGTGGGAGCGACGAACGTCGCGCGCCTGTTGGGCTGGCGATGGGGGGGGCTGGCGCTCGTGCTGGATGCGCTCAAAGGGCTGGCGGCGGTCTGGCTGGCGCCGCGTCTGGCGTTCGCGCCATCGCTGAATGTGTTGGTGCTGTGCGGACTGGCGGCCATTCTGGGTCACATGTATCCGTGCTGGCTGGGGTTCCGCGGGGGGAAAGGCGTGGCGACGTCGCTGGGCGTGGTGGCGATGCTGGCGCCGTGGCCGGCCCTGGCGGCGGTGATCGCGTTCGGGGTGTGCTTCGCGTTGACGCGGTATGTCTCGCTGGGGTCAATCGTGGCGGCGGTGGTGTTCGCCGGGGCCCATCTGGCGATGACATGGCCCGATTCGTTCTCGGACCGGGGCTGGAGCCTGTCGGCGTTCAGCGTGGCGGTTCCGCTGCTGGTGATCTGGCGGCACCGTTCGAACATTCAGCGTCTGATGAGGGGAGAGGAGCGGGCGTTGACGCGCGGCCCGGAGCCGCCGTCGACACCGGAAGGCCCGGACGCCGAAGCAGACGGGGCGCCGGGAAGCTGATGGCGGTCCGATTGCCAAACCCGTGCGGCGGGGCCTTGTTGCCTCGTCCTTCCGGCTCGCCGTGGTCGAGCGCCCGGGATCATGCGGGATGGTATGATCTACCGCGGCGAATCGAACGGGATGACGCGCAGTGAGCGTTTCTCGTGCGAGCGCACGACTCGACAGAGCCGTGGCATCCAGGATTCCGCGGACTCCGAGACGTCCAACCGGGGCACCCCGCATCGAGAAGGAAGCCGCTGCAATCCCCACCGCCGGGATCAGCTGGAGTCCAGGTCTGGCTATCCGCCACGGGGCATCGGTATCATCATGGCCGATTCCGAGGGCTGCTGTCAGAACCATCAGGCTGGCCAACAACCCGTCGGTTGCGGCTCGGCATCCCATCTGGCGCGCTGGCAGCGGAGGGCCGCCATGCTGACTCTCAAGTCGACGTCCGAATGCCATCGGTACTCGCTGCGGAAACGCCCGTCAGTCCTGTCGCGCAGGCGTGCCAGGGCAGGCAGGCGTTGTCTCGCGGTCCGGCAAAGTGCGGTCGCTTTTCTCGGACTTGTGGCGATGCTGGTGGCATCGCCCGGTTCGAGTGCCTGCGCATACGGCTTCAGCGACGACTCCCTCATCGACGGTCGGCTGTACTACGTGGAAGCCGATCCAGCGAGGGCCGCGGAGGCGCCGAAGTTCGATCCGCTCACGCAGCCGCTGCCGCTCAGCATGCGGGACGCCATGGCGGCCGCCCACCGCAAGGTGAAGGACATCGGCGACAGGCCGGACGACTGGATGCTCGCAGGCGCGACGCTGGAAAGATTGGGTGAACATCACTGGTGGTGGGACGTCGTGTTGCATCGCCCTTCGGAAGAAGAAGGGCCTCGAAAGTGGTTCCGCGACGCTTTTCGGGCAAAGGTCTGCCTGGACGGACACGTCGGCGACGTCCGGAAGAGAGTGCGGTTCGTAGAGCTCGAATGGAAAACCGAACGGCGTCCTCGCCAGGAGCCGCCGGTCGAAGGGCCGATCCAATGGGATTGCCACTACAACGGCCGCGAGATCCTCGTCACGGTCGACAAAGAACTCACCCGCAGCACGAAGGCCCTGTCCAGCGACCGCGCGGATCCGGAGATCGACGCCGCGCGGGCGATCCGCCTGGCCCTGGAGAATATCGAGAAGAACTTGAAGACGCCGGAGAAATGGGCGCCGGTTACCGCCCATTACCGCTGGCTGTCCGCGGACTCGTGGTACTGGAGCATTGAGTTCCTGGCTGCAGACCCTGCGAAGGAGGATTCGACCTATGTGATCGTCTATCCGTCCGGAGACGTGACGCTGCCGAAGTTGTAGGCCGGCGGCGACGTGCGGATGAACGAGTCACCCGAGCCCCGGCAAACCATTGAAGGCCGCTCATGCTCACGCGGTGGTGTCTGTCCGCTGCTGTAACGCAGTCTTGAGCGACAAAGCAACTATACTGCGACCGAGTGGGCAGGCGGCTTTCACACTCCATTCCGCATCGGCAGGTCCATGCCTGCCAGGAGCTGCCCTTGTTTCCCGATGTCAGTTCATCGGAAGTCGCCCCGGTGATTCTCAATTGTCATGAAGGAGACGGCCGAAGACTTGCCGATTTGCTGAAAAGCGCCGGGCGAACAGCGGGTGGTCGAAACGATGGTCAAGATTTCCAGCCGGTCGCCGTCGAGATTGTGGGGCGTGATGGCGACAAGTTGCGGCTCCATTTCGCCAAGGGCGAATGGGAATGGGGAAGATTCTCGTGCCGATCGATGATGATTCAGAGGGGCACATTGCACGACTGATTCTGTCATATCGCACTCTGTCGCGTGCAACTCATCGCCGTGAATGAACTCCGAGGACCGGCGGCGACAGAGCGGCCTCCGCCTGCTGGCTACCGGAGCAAAATGGAGACGTTGTCAATTTTCAGGCGCCGGCGGGCTGCGGCGTCAGGGGAACATTCGGGAACATCGGGGCGTGTGTGATGAGAATAGCGATAGTCGCAGCAGCGATTGCTCTCTGGGCTTCGGCCGATCCGGCGCCATCTCGCGGCGACGACATCCCGCCTGCGTATCCGCCATCCCGCCGAGTTGATCAGGTCGACCGATGCCACGGCATCGACGTCGCGGACCCGTACCGCTGGCTGGAGACCGACCTCCGGCAGTCAGCGGAAGTCGCTGAATGGGTGCGTGCCCAGAACGAGTTGACGGCGCGTATGCTCGGAACCCATCCCGATCGCGCGGCGATCCGCCGCCGACTGGAGGATTTGTGGAACTATGAGCGCTGCTCGTCGCCGATGCGGGCAGGCGCGGGCTACGCCTACTTTCGCAACAACGGACTTCAGAACCATGCCGCCTTGTACCTGATGGACACGCCGGACTCCCAGCCGCGGCTGCTGCTTGATCCCAATCAGTGGTCGAACGACGGGACGATGGCCCTGACGGGAACGGCTTTCAGCAATGACGGCCAACGCCTGGCCTACGCCGTATCTGAAGCAGGCTCCGATTGGCAGACCTGGCGAATCCTGGACGTGGCTTCTGGCCGGCAGCTCCCCGATGAGTTGGCCTGGATGAAGTTTGCGAATGTGGCGTGGACGGACGACGGGGCGGGATTCTTCTACAACCGCTACGACGCCCCGGCGGCCGAAACCCGATTCCAGGCGTCCAATTTGAACCAAAGGGTGTGCTATCACCGCCTTGGCGACCTGCAGGAGCAGGATGCGCTGGTGTATCAACGGCCCGACCACCCCGATTGGAAGTTCGCCAACCTGGTGACGCCGGACGGCCGCTACCTGATCCTCGTGGTGCGGGAAGCGGACGACGACCGTCATCGAATTCTCTATCAGGATCTGACGAAATCGGACGGCCGTTTCATCGAACTCATCGACCGCTTCGAGCACCAGTTCCACTTCATTGGCAATGACGGCCCCGTATTCTATTTCATGACCAACCAGGCGGCCCCGCGGCGGCGGCTCATCGCCATCGACGCGCGCCAGCCGGAACCGGAACACTGGCAGGAGATCATCGCCGAAGGCAAAGAGACGCTCATCGACATCGGATTTGTCGGGGAACGATTTCTGGCGGTTTCCCTCGAGGACGCGAACACGCGCGTGCGCGTTTACACGCGGAATGGGGACTACGAGCGGGAGCTCAACCTGCCGGCGATCGGCACGGCCTTCGGATTCGGTGGTCGGCGGGAGGACGCGGAGACGTTCTACTCGTTCTCCAGTTTCACCACGCCATCAACTGTCTACCGGTACGACATCGCCTCTGGACGGAGCGCGCCGCTTCGAAAGCCGGAGATCGGGTTCGATCCGCAGGACTACGACGTCAAACAGGTCTTCTTCACCAGCAGGGACGGCACTCGCGTGCCGATGTTTATCAGCCACAAAAAGGGGGTCAGGCGGGACGGCAGCAATCCGACGCTGCTGTACGGTTACGGAGGCTTCGGCTTTTCGTTGAAGCCGTGGTTCTCGGTGAGCGCGCTGGCCTGGATGGAAGCGGGCGGAGTGTACGCCGTGCCCAATCTCCGCGGCGGCGGCGAGTACGGGGCGGAGTGGCATCTGGCGGGCATGAAACTGAAGCGTCAGAACGTGTTTGACGACTTCATCGCGGCTGCCGAGTTCCTGATCGACCAACAGTATACGCGGTCCGACAAGCTGGCCATTGAAGGCGGCAGCAACGGCGGGCTCCTGGTCGCGGCGGTGCTGATCCAGCGGCCGGACCTGTTCGGCGCGTGCCTGCCTGAGGTTCCGCTGACTGATATGCTCCGGTACCCCCGGTTCACAAACGGACAAGACGCCGTCCCGGAGTTCGGATCGCCCGACGACGCGGAGGAGTTTCAGGCGCTGTTGGCCTACTCACCTTATCACAACATCCGAACAGGCTCTCGATACCCCCCGACGCTGTTGACGACCGGGGACACCGATGATCGCGTGCACCCGCTCCACAGTTTCAAGTTCGCAGCCGCGCTCCAACACGCTCAGTCGGGCCCCTCGCCTGTCCTCCTCCGTGTCGAGGTGCGTGGCGGACACGGGGGCGATAAGCCCGCTGCCAAGCGGATCGAGGAGGTGACGGACCAGTTCGTGTTCCTGACCCAGGCCCTCCAGTTTCAATGGTCGACGGGCCGGCCGTAGCTGCCATCGTGATGCGAGCGGTTCGGCAGACGTCGCCTGCCTTGCCCTGGAATCGTTCTGTCCCGACGTGCTGGCTCTATGCAGCACACGGCGCAATCCCTGGGCCTTGGGGCCTGCTTCGCATGGCCAGACGCCCCCGGCCCGGCGGGGACAAAGCCCCGCCGCTCAGGTAACGCGTGCCCTGGGGTCAACCGAAGTGTGCCACTGGCTTTGCCAGTGCCATGGCGAATGCCGTCTGGTCGATCGCCACCAGCGGATCGCGGACCCCAGCCTGCGATTCGACGATGCCATTCGGCACACGCCGACTGGACCAGGCTGGCTGCCGACCGAGGCGGCTCGATCCTGCGCGGCGCCTGCCGCGCACTTCACTTCGTGGATCGCGACGCCGACGGCGACGCGCTGGTCGATGGCGATTGCGGCACAGCGGCCAGCGGGGCCGGTTTCACGAGGTTCTTGAGCGGAACGTCGTAGTACCTCGCCCCGGCTGTCGGCCCCTTGTTCTGCGATTTGCCGTCCACCGTATACGTGAAGATCCGAATCACGGCGAGGTCGGCCAGTTCCTTTCCGACCTGGATCTGTCCCGTGAGCGTGCCGTCTTTGGTGGGCTTCATGGCGATGGGCGTCTTCGCCAGAAAATTGCGGGAGCCGCTGCGATCCGGCTTGCTCATCGCAATCACGAACACCGAATGAATGGGCTTGAGTCGGCCCTGATCAGTCAGTGTGAAGCGGACGTTCAGTTTGTCCCCGTCGGCGATCGCTGCTCCCTCGTACTTCAACCCCCACTCGTTTGCCGACGGCCCCAGTTCGTACCAATGCGCCAGGCTGAGGCTCGACATCAGCACCACTGCGCCGACGATTGATGCACGCGCCGCCAGGGTCGAGAATCGAGAGGCCATGTCACAACACCTCATGAATGGGAGCCTGGGGGCCGCCGCCCGGATCGGTACGGAACGAACGGCGTCTCCCGGTTTTCTCGACTGCACGGTTTATTCGTCGCGAGCGCGAGCAACGGCCTGGTCGCTGCCCGCTCAACAAATCGGCCGGCGATTCCTGCAATCGGAATGATCGGCAAAGTCGACCACTTCGGGAATTGCCGATGAATGACCGAATAGGACGGGGGAGTCTGGTTCGGCGGGGATGAAGCCCCGTCGCTCAAGCGACGTGCATTGCAATCAACGCCGCGAGACGGGCTCAAGCGCTCCCGCGCGCATCGGCGATCATGCCCATCTCGGCCCAACGTCATCGACCCGCGGCCGAATTCCCCGCCAGCCGTGCAAGCGCCGCGTACTCCTCCGGCGTGTTCGCGTTCCGCAGCGACAACAACTCCGGATCGACCGACCGCAGCTCCTCCACATCGAGCAGCCGCGACCGGCTCTCTTCAATCAGAAACAGCGGCCGCATCCGGCCGGCGGACAGCAGCGCCCGGGCACGCGGCGCCAGACTCGTCCGATACACCCCCGCCAGCGGATGCACGAAACCCGCCTCCCGCGCGACGGCCAGCTCGAAATCGCCCAGCGAAGACAACACCCGCCGCAGGAAGGCCGGCTGCAGCAACGGCGTGTCGCACGCGGAAATCCAGGCTGCCTCGACGCCCCGCCCCGCCAGCCGCTCCAGCCCCTGCGCGATGCCTCCCAGCGGACCGAGGTCGGGCTGTTCGTCCCGCAGCACGTCCACATCCCCCGGCAGGGCCGGCAACTCCTGATCCTGCGCGGCGACGACGACCACCGGCGACGCCTCGCCCCCAATGATCCTTACCACGCGCTGCAGCAGCGCTTCATCGCCGATCGGCAGCGCCAGCTTGGGCTGCCCCATCCGCCGGCTGCGCCCGCCGCACAGCACGACGCCGCCGCAGGCGAGGCCGCTCATTCGCCGGGCTCCCCGGGTTCGCCCCAGCGCCGCATCAGCGGCACGTCGACGCCCAGGTGATCGCAGATCCGCGCCACGACGAAATCCACGAGATCGATGATGCCCCGCGGGCCGTGATAGAACCCCGGCATCGCCGGCAGCACGATGCCTCCCGCCTCCGCCAGCCGGCGCATGTTGTCGAGCTGCACCAGTCCCAACGGAGTTTCGCGGGGGACGAGGATCAGCCGCCGGCGCTCTTTCAGATGCACGTCCGCCGCGCGCTGGATCAGGTTCGTCGACAGTCCCTGCGCAACGGCCGCCAGCGTCCCCATCGAACACGGACAGATGACCATCCCCGCCGTGCGAAACGAGCCGCTGGCGATCCCGGCATTGAAGTCCAGCAGCGAGTGGTGAAGAAACTGCCCGGCGAAGTCTCCGGACGCCAGCGCGCAGGGCCGGTCGAGCGGACGCAGTTCGTTCAGCCGCTGGGCTCGCGGGCCGTGCGTCGGCAGGAAATCTTCGAGGCTGCCGGACTGCAGGTCCGGCTCGTATCCCAGTTCGGCGATGAACACGCGCGTGGCCGCATGGCTGGCGACGACATGCACGCGCCGGTCGGCGTGCAACAGGACCTCAAGCAGACGCACGCCATACAGCGCGCCGCTCGCGCCGGTGAACGCCAGGACGATGTCGCGGGGCTGGGACAGCGGGACACGCGGGGGGTCGGACTCTCATGCTCCGGCGGGACGCATTCCCGAACCGGCCATTGAACGATTCTATCCCTCGCCGGCGGCTGACCAGCCCGGCTGCGGCGCCCGGTGCACAACGGGGGGTTGATTTCCCTGCAGTTCGCGGACCCGGCGCTCCGCGTCCGCGACGGCTTCCGGGGAGTCGTGCACGGTCAGGGTCACTTCCGCGCGGTGCTTGCCGCCGGCGGCGAGTTCGACGACCCGCCCCTGTTCGCGCTCATAGCCTTTGAAGTTCGGCAGGTTGGTGCCCGGTTCGAGGCCCGTCACATAGCCGTCCGCATCGGCCTGCGTGCACTTCCAAAGCGTAAACCGCGGCAGCTCGCGGACATTCCAAGCCACGCTGACGCCCAGGTGCCCGTGCGCGTTCTTCAGGAGCGCCAGCGTTCGCCCGTCGCGGTCGGCGATCGGCTCGAAGTAGTACACCTGCTCGGCGTAGCCGGAGGTCGGCCCCTCGTACACGGCATAACGCTCCATGCCCTCTGCGGCCCGCTCGTCCCTGGGCACGACGGCCCGCGCCGGACAGGCCACCGACGACCCCTGCTCGAGGAACGGCCGACCCAGGTTGATGTGATACAGCAACTCCAGCTCCGCCGACGTCGAACCCAGGTTCTCGATTTCATCCACGATCGTGAAGGCCGTCGAACCAGCCACCGTCCGCACCGTCGATCGCAGCCGGAGCTGCGGGCCAAACAGCGTGCACTCGTCGACGATGCCCGATACGGCCAGCACGCCGTCCCCCTGATCGTCCACCTCAACGACGACATCCCGGGCCGGGAGATTGGCGGTGCGGCCGTGGAGCGTCACCTGCGATTCCACCGCCCCTTTCGCCCCTTCGTCGGCCCCGGGAGGGCCGTTGAACGCCAGCCCGCAGCGGCATACGAGTTCATTGAAGCCGTCCAGCCAGCCCAGACCGTTGCGGCTGGCGAGATTCACCAGCGAGGGATGCACGAGCTGCCGGACGGGCGACTGCCATTCGACCGGGACCTCGCCGCACTGCGCCCGCCAAACGCCCATGCCGCGTGTGGGGACGACGGAGACTGTCATCCGGCCGTTGTTCAGGTCGACGACTTCGACCCCCTCGGACATGCCGCCCGTCAGGCGCCGTCGGGAGATCGACCACTGCTCGGACCCTTTCAGCTTCGGTCCGTTGTGCGCGGCGCCGACGACGGTCTCCGGCGCGTGCGGCC
This sequence comes from Planctomyces sp., assembly GCA_019636235.1. GTDB lineage: Bacteria > Planctomycetota > Planctomycetia > Planctomycetales > Planctomycetaceae > Caulifigura. Next base: position 10,811 of record JAHBXW010000034.1, on the reverse strand, counting down.
CGACTCCGGGGAGCGCTTCACGATGAGTCATGGTTGAGTCCTTGGCTGGGAATCCGGAGATCGGCGGGCATTCGCGCCCTGCGCGACGGACAGACGCATTTGCAACGGCGGCCTGGCTGCTACGATGGCGAACGCGAGTCTACCGGGAGTCGCGGCGGAGTCGCCACCGCGGCCCGCGCTTCCCATGTCGCCCTTCCGTCTCCCGCCGTTCCGCACCGCACGGCGGCCGTCGCATGCCCAGCCTGACCGTCGAAAACTACTGCAAGGCGATCCTGCAGATCAGCATCCGCGAGGGGCAGGATCAGGTGTCGACCGGAGCCCTGGCCAACGCCCTGGAGGTCTCGCCCGGCACCGTCACCAGCATGCTCAAGACGCTGGCCGAGTCGGAACTCGCCGAGTATCGCCCCTACGAAGGCGTGCGGCTCACGAAGTCCGGCCGGTCGCTGGCGCTGCGCATGCTGCGGCGGCACCGCCTGATCGAGCTGTTCCTGGAACAGACGCTGGGGCTCCCCTGGGATCAGGTGCACGCTGAAGCCGAGAACATGGAGCACGCCGTCAGCGACTCGCTGATCGACCGCATCGATGAGTTCCTCGGCAAGCCGCAGTACGACCCGCACGGCGCGCCGATTCCCCGCGCCGACGGCACCATGCGCGGCACGCGCCGGGACGCCGTTCCCCTGTCCGAATGCGAACCGGGCAGTCGCATGCGTATTTCCAGAGTCCTGCGGCACAGCCCGGACTTTCTGCGGCACCTGTCGCAGGCCGGCCTGACGATCGGCACGGAGGTCGAAATCACCGACAACTCCGCGATCGGCGGCACGGTGTCGGTCCGCACGCAGGACCGCAAAACGCACACCCTCGGGCATCCGGCGGCCGCGCAGTTGCTGGTCGTCCCCGAGTGATCTGTTTCGGAGCCGCGATGCGCTACGCAGACAAGGTCGTGATCGTGACGGGGGGCGCGGCGGGCATCGGCGCCGGCTGCGTGCGGGTCTTCGCCCGGGAGGGAGGCCGCGTCGCGCTGTTCGACATCGACGCCGAACACGGCGAGGCGCTGGCTCGGGAAGTCTCCGCGGCCGGACCCGGCCAGGCCCGGTTCTTTCACTGCGACGTCAGCCGCGCCGACGACCTGGAACGCGCGGTCGGCGACGTGGCTGCGGCGTTTGGCCGGATCGACGGCCTGATCAACAACGCGGGCATCCACCCCCCCGCGCAGTCCATAGACGAGACATCGATCGACTCGCTTGAACAGGTGCTGCGGGTCAATTTCGTGAGCACGTTTGCGGCGTCGAAGCACGCGGCGCCCTGGCTGCGACGAACCCGGGGCACGATCGTCAACGTGAGTTCGATGACGGCCGTGCTGGGGCAGGAGCATTCGGCGGCGTACGCGGCTTCCAAGGGGGCTCAGTTGAGCTTCACGAAGGCGCTGGCGCTGGAGCTGGGCCGCGACGGCGTGCGGGTGAACGCGGTGCTGCCCAGCAACGTGGACACGCCGTTGATGCGGGCGTGGGCGGCGACGCTGGACGATCCGGAGTCGGCCCTGGAGCGGGTTGCGGGATTGCAGGTGTTCGGCCGGATGGCGGATCCGGAAGAGATCGGCCGGGTGTGCCTGTTCCTGTCGACGGACGATTCGAGCTTCATGACGGGGCAGGGCCTGGAGGTCGAAGGCGGCGCCAGTCTGGATTATTGAATAAGGCCGGGGCGGCCACTCCAATTTCGGCTGTGTGGCTTCCCGGCCTGTGGGACACCCGTCCGCAACGGCCCGCCCGGTCTGCACAAATTCCCTGCCGACTTTCGAGCAGCACGCACGCGTCGCAGAAGCCCCTCCCGCGGGGCTGCCCTCCGGCCGCCCCCGCGGTACACTTCCCGGGCCAGGGCAATTCCCCCACCGCTGATGATGGTCTCTCCATGGCCGACGCGCAACCGCCCATTCTGGATGTCTATCAGGCCGGCCCGACCACCGTCGTGGGCTTCGGAGGCCGGGAAGTCATCGACGACACCAACCTGTCGTTGTGCCGCGAACAGCTCATGGAGCTGCTGAAGGCGCACGACACGAAGGTGCTAGGCTTCGACCTGACGGACGTGCGGTTCGTGCCGAGCGGCCTGTTGGGGCTGCTGGCCTCGGTCCGCGGCATGGGCGTCGAGGTGCACCTGTACAATCCCTCGCCCGATGTCCGGGACGTCCTCGCGACGACGCATCTCGACCGATTGATGCCGATTCACGAAGTCGATTTCTCCGACCGCCGGGAGCGCGGCGAATAGATGAACGGCCGATTCAGGCTGTCCTCCGATCCCCGGGAACTCGGCCTGGACGCCAGCCGGTGGCGCCAGGCCTGCGCGCTGGCCGAGGATCTGACGGCGCGCGACGACGTGCCCGCGCTGACGCTGTGCGTCGTGCGGGACGATCGCCTGCTCGAACCGTTCGCGTGCGGCCGGCTGGGTCTCGCACCCGACTCCGAACCTGTGACGGCGGACAGCCGGTTCGTCGTGGCCTCGCTGACCAAGCCGATCGTCGCGATGGGCATTGTCCGGCTCGCGGAGCTGGGCCGGCTGTCGCTGAATGACCGCGTGTCCGAGCACCTGCCGGAATTTGACGCCGCGCCCAAGCGGCCGACGACGATCCGTCATCTGTTGACGCACACCTCCGGTCTGCCGGACATGCTGCCGAACAATCTGGCGCTGCGTCGCGGGCAGGCGCCGCTGTCGAAATTCGTCTCGGGCGCGTGCGGCGTGACGCTCGATTTTCCCCCGGGGCGCGGCGTGCAGTATCAGAGCCTGGGGTTCGCGCTCCTGGGAGAGATCATCGCCCGCGTCTCCGGCCGGACCTGCGGCGAGTTCCTCCAGTCGGAGTTCTTCCGGCCGCTGGGCATGGACGACACATCGCTGGAGCAGGCCTGTGCGCCGGCCTCCGGGGCGGCGATCGCCGAAATCCGGGTCCCCGAAGAGATGCAGGGGGGGCACGATTGGAACTGGAACAGCGCATACTGGCGGGGACTTGGCGCGCCTTGGGGCGGGTTGATCTCCACCGCGAAGGACCTCGCCGTCTACTGCGGGATGATGCTCCGCGGCGGCGAGTGGCAGGGCGTCCGCGTGCTCTCCCCGGCCTCCGTGCTGGCGGCGACGTCCAACCAGCTTGAAGCGTTTCACGACATCAGCGAGTCGGATCGCCGGACTCGCCCCTGGGGTCTGGGATGGCGGGGCGCGTGGCCCGCGCATGCCGCGACCTTTGGAGATCTCTTGTCGCCCGCGGCCTACGGCCATTGGGGCGCGACGGGCACGCTGTTCTGGGTCGATCCGACGCTCCGCATGGCCGCGGTCCTGCTTTCCACGCAGCCGCTGGACCGGGACCGCTCGCCGCTGGTGCGGATTTCAAACGCGCTCACGGCCAGCGCGTTATGACGTTGTCCGGCGTGGCTCGCGGGCGTGGCACGGGCCGTGCATCCCGATTGCACCCGACAGACGTCGCCACAGTGATCAGAACGGTGACTTCGGGCAGAGTGCGCAACCTGCGAAGGCTGCGATACTTGGATTGTGCGCACCGCCGCGGCTCAAACGGGAGTATTTCGATTGCCGAAACTGGACAGGCCAGGGTCCGTCGCGGTCCAGGCGGATGGCTTGCCGATTCGCAGCTGTCTTGCCTAACCTCACTGGCCGAATTTCCTTCTCTGCTGTGAGACCGGCGGAGTTTTCAGGCAGGGATGTCGAGGGGCGCGGGGGCGACAGGCCCGTTGACCGGCCGATCCATGGGGACTGGTCGGGGCGGCGGCCGTGTGCCGGAGCGTCCGAACGTGATGTGTCGAGGATGGAGCGGCAGGCGGGGATGCGTTCCCTGTGCGCGCTATGAAGCGATCGCCGCTCTCCGTCCTGGACGGAAAGGATTCAAGATGAGTGCTCGTCGACTCGTGTCCGCCGCCCTGGCGTCTGCGGCGCTGCTGGTTCCGGGCATCGCCCCGGCTCAGGAAGCGCCGTCGGACGACGGTCGGATCGTCGCGGTTCTGGCCAATTCGCAGGAACTGATCGATGATTTGAGATTCATCGTCGCGGACCTCGCGGGCGCGAAGAGCGCGTGGGAGGACGATGTCTTCCCGAACATCGACGTGTTCCTGTTCGGCGTCGACAAGCAGGAACCGGTCGGCGCGGACGTCGTGTTCGACGCCGACTCGGGGCGCCGCCTCGTCCTGCACATTCCGGTCGACGATCGGCCCGTATTCATTTCTGACAACCTCAATGCGGCCGACATCATCACCAAGCTCGTCCGCGGGCAGCGGGACCTGTATCAGTTGAGCGGCGTGTTTGAGGGCTGGATGCGGTTCACCCAGCCGTCCGGCATGCCGCGCTACGCCAGCATCTCCACGAAGCCGGAGGACATTCCGGAGGGCATGCCCAGCCCCAAGAAGAAGTACACGCCCATCCTGGCCGCCGGCGGGGATGCCGCCGTCCGCTGGTTCGCCACTGCGGAAAACGCCGGCAAGCGGGAAAAGGGCTTTGAGACGTTGAAGCAGAACCTGCTGGAAGCCGTCAAGAAGCGCCCGGACGAGTCGCAGGCCGCGTTCGAACTGCGGCGGCTGGCCGTCGAGCAGCAGGCCGACCGGCTGTCGCGGCTGCTGACCAACACCGCCTCGTTGAGCGCCGACTGGCGGACCGACGTGCGGGCCCGCAAGTACGGCGGCGCCTCGTCGATCGCCGGTCTGCCGGGAACGCAGCTCGCCGCGGCGATCGCGTCGATCGGCAGCGAGGAGAGCCGGTTCGCCCGGATCGCGGACGGCGCGGGAGCGGTCCTGACGTCGCGGGTGCTGCTGCCCGTCACCGAGGACTACCGCACGGATCAGAAGCGCCTGTACGACGCGTGGCTGGCGTCGTGGTCCGAGACCGTGGACCGGAAAGAAGGCCCGACTCCGGACGAGAAGGCCGCCCGCAAGCAGCTGGCCGAGCACGTGGTGCAGTTGCTCAGCGATTCGCTGCAACTGGAATGGCTCGACACGTTCGCGGAGATCGCGCCCAGCGAGGGCGATCTCTATACCGCCCTCATCGCCGTCCGCGTCCACGACTCGTCGCTCGTCCTGCCGATCCTGGAGATCCTTCCGCAGGTGCAGCAGGGCTGGCAGGTCGAGCTGAACGCGTTCGAGGAGCAGGGCGTGGCCGTGCACCGCCTGGAGCTGCAGGAGAAGTCGCCGAAGTCTCTGACGGAGTTCTTCGGGGAAAGCGGCATCCTGTATGTCGCCACCGGCGAGCAGACGCTGTGGGTCGCGGGCGGGCTGAATGCGGAGACGAGTCTGCGTTCGGCGATTTCCTCCGCGGCCGCGGCGGGAGGGCGTCCGGCGTCCGCCGATCCGGTGCAGGTGTCGATGCGCGTCCGTCCGGCGCTGCGGTTCATCAAGACGCTGCTCGAGGATGAGGACATCCAGTTCGTGCGGTCGCTGAACCAGTCGCGGCTGCTGAAGAACACCGAGCGAAAAGAGGACGCGGAATCGGACGAGGAAGACTCGTCGCGCCGCGTGTCGCGGGACGCGCTCAAGGACTTCGCCTGGCAGGATGCGGCCCTGGAAGGGCTCTCCGAGGGCAACGACTCGCTGCGGCTGCATGTCCGGAAGGACGGCGAGGCGCTGCTGGGCGAGATGGACGTCGAAGAGGGCGTGATTCGCGCGGTGGGCTTCGTGGTCGTCGAGTTCGCCAAATTGCTGCGGTAACGCGGCGGCGGGCGGGGCCGCGGGGACCAGTCCGGCGGCTCGGACAATCCGTGCGCTGAACTCGGCGGCGGGAAGGGGGCCGGCGGCTCGATGGAATTCGTCCGGCGGCTGCTATAATCGAGCCCCAACCCGGAATCCGAATCAGGCCGATGCGAGGAGGCGCTGCGACATGCCGCTCTATGAAATTGAGACGAACGCACACATCATGATCGGCTGGGCGGACTCGCAGGAGGGCGCGAAAGCGATCGCCCGCGAGCACTATCCCACCGAGGAAATCACCCGGATCACCAAACGCCCCCGCGACATCTGGGTGATCTCCAAGCGGCTGCTGGGCATCGAGACGCCCGGCGAGCCCTGCGACATCGCCCGCGAGTGCCTGTCCAAGGCCTCCGGCGACAAGCTGCACGCCATCCGGCTGTACATGCACGAAACGGGCTCGGACCTGCACCAGGCCCAGAAAGCCGTCGAGACGAACATGTCGCTGGGCTGGTGACGGCCCGGCCCGGCATTCCCGAAGCCAGTCACTCGGCCCCGGCGGCATCCGGCTCCGCCGCGTCGGACTCATGCCCCGCGCGGTCATCTTCCGGGAGGATCATGTCGGCCGCCCACAGGTCCTTCAGCGTCCGCAGCAACTGCAGAAACTCGTCGACATTGATCGGCTTTTGCAGGTAGCCGTCGACCCGCAGCTCCGCCGGAATCACCGCGTCCCGGCTCTCGGTCGCCGACGTCATGATCACGACGGCCAGCCCCTCGAACCGCGGCGTCGACCGTATCTCCCGAAGAATCTGCCAGCCGTCAACCTCCGGCAGCAGCAGGTCCAGCAGCACGAGGTCGGGTTGCGGCGCCCGCACGTAGCGCCCCGTCTGATGCAGGAAATCCATCGCCTCGCGTCCGTCGCGGAGCCATGTCAGCCGGTGCTGGAATCCGCTGTTCTTCAGCGCGCCCATCGTCAGGCGTGCGGCGGCGAGGCTGTCCTCAACCAGCATGATCTCCATCGGTCGGCCGATGGTGTCGCGTTCCATGACAGGGCCGGCGTGCGGAAGAGGAGGGACGGGAGGGCGCCGCAGGGAATCTCTGGCGGCGCGTGGCATTGGGCAGTCTAATCGATCGGAACTCTGCGGCCAGTTTCGTGTTCAATGAATTGCCGTGCTGCGCCTGCCGTCCGGCCGTGCTCGACATGCGCGCGGCGGGCGCGGGAGAATGAATCGCGGGTCGTCCAGCCCTGCGCGTCGGCCGCACACTCCCTGCCGCGGCCCCGTCCCGCATACGCCGCAACACACCGACCGCCTCGACGCCCAGTCGCTGCCATGCCCGACTTCACCTACGTCGCCCGCGAACTGACCGGCAAACAGGTCGCCGGCTCCATCGCCGCGCAGACGCAGCAGGAAGCGCTGGCCTCCCTGGCCGCGAAGCAGTTGTTCCCCATCCAGATCGAACTCGCGGAAGCGTCGGTCGAGGCTCAGAAACAGGTCACCCGCCGCGTCCGTCCGCGGCATCTGTCGATCTTCTATTCGCAGCTGGCCGACCTGCTGAAGTCGGGCGTGCCGTTGCTCAAGTCGCTCGAACTGCTCGAGCATCAGGCCACCTCGCCGGCGCTCAAGGCCGTGCTGCAGGAGGTCCGCGCCGAAGTCGCCGACGGCACGCGGCTCAACGAAGCCATGCGCCGCCATCCCAAGGCGTTCAACGACCTTGTCATCAGCATGATCCGCGCCGGCGAAGAGGGCGGCTTCCTGGAGGAAGTGCTGAAACGCGTCGCCGCCTTCACCGACCACCAGGAGGAGCTCAAGGGGCGGGTCATCGGAGCGATGGTCTACCCGCTGTTCCTGATGGGCTTCGGCAGCATCGTCGTGTCGGTGCTGCTGGTGTATTTCGTGCCGAAGTTCGAGCCCATCTTCAGCCGCATGGAGGAGCGCGGCGATCTCCCCTGGGCGACGACGGCCCTGATGGCCATGAGCCGCATCGCGCAGTCCTACTGGTATCTCGGCGTGCTGGCCGTGGGGGGCGCCGTGTACGGCGTCAATCAGTGGTTGTCGACTCGCGAAGGCCGGATGCAGCTCGACCGCATCCGGCTGCGCACGGTCGGGCTGGGGCGCGTCGTCCGCAGCCTGTCGATCGCGCGGTTCTGCCGCGTCCTGGGCACGCTGCTGCGCAACGGCGTGCCATTGCTGCCGTCGCTGCGGATCTCCAAGGACGCGTCGGGCAACTCAGTCATCGCGCAGGCGGTCGACGTGGCCGCCGACAGCATCTCCTCCGGCAAGTCGCTGGCCCGCCCGCTGGCCGCCAGCGGCGAGTTCCCGATTGAGATCGTGGAAATGATCTCCGTCGGCGAAGAGGCGAACAACCTCGAGAACGTGCTGATCGACATCGCCGACACGCTCGAACGGCGCACGAACCGCGAGGTCGACATGGTCGTGCGGCTGCTCGAGCCGCTGATGCTGCTCGTCATGGCGGCCATCGTGCTGTTCGTGGTGATCGCCATTCTGCTGCCGATCCTGCAGAGTTCCGGAATCCTGTAGAAACCTTCAGGCGGCGGCATTCGCGACGCGCGGCGCCGGCCTCCGGGATTGTTCCCCGGGACGTCTTTCACAAAGATTCACCGTCTCTTCGTGATGTCGGTGGAGCTGGCGGATACAACGCGGTCCGCCAGACCGGCGCCTCGCCTGCCTTTTCCCCGGGGGATGCCACGCATGCTCGACCTGTCCCACCTGCGCGACGCGGCTCGTTACGAAGGCGGCATCAGTCGCAGACTGTTCCTGGCCTGCGGATCGGCCCTGGCGACCGTCCCCTGGCTGGCCCGCTCGGCCGGCGCCGGCGAGCGCCCCCGCTTCGACAGCGATCCCTTCACGCTGGGCGTGGCCTCCGGAGATCCGGACGCGGGCGGCGTCGTCCTGTGGACCCGGCTGGCCCCCGCGCCGCTCGATCCGCACGGCGGCATGCCTCCGGCCATTGTCGACGTCGATTGGCAGATCGCCGAGGACGATGCCATGCGCAATGTCGTCGCCTTCGGCACGACGGCGGCCACGCCGCAGCTCGGACACTCGGTGCACGTCGAGGTCGACGGCCTCAAATCCGACCGCTGGTACTGGTACCGCTTCCGCTGCGGCGACGCGGAAAGCCCCATCGGCCGCACCCGCACCCTCCCCGCGCCGGACGCCCTGCCCGACCAGCTCCGGTTCGCCTTCGCCTCCTGCCAGCACTACGAGCAGGGCCTGTTCACCGCCTACGAGCAGATGGCCCGCGACGAACTCGACCTCGTCATCCACCTGGGCGACTACATCTACGAATACCGCGGCGCCGATGGCCGGGTCCGCAAACACGTCGGCGAGGAAATCCGTTCGCTGTCGGATTACCGGGTGCGGCACGCCCAGTACCGCTCCGATCCCCTGCTCCACGAAATGCACGCCCGCTGCCCGTGGTTCGTCACATGGGACGATCACGAGTTCGACAATAATTGCGCCGGCGACATCTCGGAAGAGCTGGACGTCGACCCTGTCGACTTCTTGATCCGCCGCGCCAACGCCTACCAGGCCTATTACGAGAACATGCCGCTCCGCAGCCGGTCGATCCCCCGCGGGCCCGACATGCGGCTGTATCGCCGCGCGGCGTTCGGCCGGCTCGCCGAACTGCTGGTCCTCGACACGCGGCAGTATCGGACCGATCAGCCCAACGGCGACAAGCGATCGCCGCTCAACGACGAGGCCCTCAGCCGCGACAACACCATGCTCGGCACGCGGCAGCGGAACTGGCTGTACTCCTCGCTGATCCGCTCGACCGGAACGTGGAACGTGCTGGCCCAGCAGGTGATGATGGGCCTGGTGGGCTTCGCGAAGGACGGCGAGCCGCTGGGGTACTCGATGGACCAGTGGCCGGGCTGCGCGTACGAACGCATGCAGCTCGCGAAGTTCCTGGAGGAGCGCCGGGTTCCGAATCCGGTCGTGCTGACCGGCGACATCCATTCCAACTGGGTCAACAATCTCCGGGTCGATGACCGCCAGCCGGAAACGCCGATTGTGGCGACGGAGTTCGTGGGGACGTCGATCAGCAGCGGCGGCAACGGCCCGACGACGATCGACGGCCTGGAGCGACTGCTGTCGGACAATCCCATCGTGCAGTTCCACAACCGCGAGCGGGGATATGTCCGCTGCCATGTGACGCCGCGGGACTGGACGAGCGAGTACGTGGTCGTCAGCGACGTGACGCAACCCGGGGGTCGGTCCTCGGTCCGGGCGACGTTCGCGGTGGAATCCGGCCAGCCGGGCGCCGTCCCGGCATGAATGCCGCGCGCCTGGGAGTGAAATCGGGCGAGAACGACGCCAGGTATCGATGCGAGTCGCGCTTCAACTGACGGATTGCTTGCCAGAGTGACGTTCCGGTTGTGAGCATGCGGCGTCGCGGGACATGTGCCGGTCGATGCGGACGCTGCCCCGGTGATTGCGATCGAGCGAGGCCAGCCCGGTGGTCGTTCAGATCGACCGTCGTTCTGGCGACGGCGAGCGGCCCGCGGACCTGTCGCAGCCGGATTGGCGGGCAGCTTCTGTTGCAGACGAACTCGGCGCCGCTGTGATTGGCAGCGGAAAATCACTTGCTGTTGATGGAATTGACGCGCACCGACGACTGCCGGAAGAATCGCATTCGAATGTCGTGGCGAACGAAGTGGTTCAGGCCAGCAATGGCCGACGCGGGTGCAGCGAGCATCAATCGGCCTCCAGGCCAGACGACTGGTTCGCAGCACAGGCAGGTGGCGGAGCGTTCAGATGCAGACGAAATTCCGGTGGATCGAGTCAGGCGGAGGGCCGCTGATACTGATTCCGGCGAAGGCGCTCGCGGACTGGAAAGGCGACAGCCAGGACGACGAATCGGATTGCGAGTTCACGGATTATGGACGCGCCTGCCAGGTGCGCGGCCTTGTCGGAGTGATCGATTGTGGCCCACGCCAGGCGGTTGTGATTGGAGATGCCCCATGTGCGACAACCTGGTTGCCATTAGGATACTCTGGAGGGTTGATCGCAAAATGGACCTATGCCCCCAGTGACGATGAGGCGGACGCAGCTCTCCTAAGGCTGAATGATCCTGGCGTGTTGAAGTCCATTCGCTGGGAGTCCGAGAGCGTTGAAGTGGACGTGGATG
>JAHBXW010000033.1 GCA_019636235.1 Planctomyces sp. | reverse complement strand
CACAAAAGCTGGGTCGCGGACCCAGCCTACTACTGGACTGGGCCGCGGCCACGGCGTTCTCCCGCCACAGACGGTTCGAGGCCCGGTCGTAGCCGTAGCGGATCGTGGCGGCCGCGGAATGGTTCTGGTACTGCACGGCCGGCCGCCAATCGTCTGTGGGCTTCGCTTCGCTCGACCTCGGCCACCCTCTCGCACTGCCGAGGGTGCGCCGGAGGAAGGAACCATCCTGATTGCCGCCAATTCCTCACTTCGGCGGCTTCGGGACTCCGTACGCGATTCCTCGCGCCAGTTGCTTGCGAAGCTCCTTCAAGGAGCCGAACGACCACCATCCAATGACTTTCCGATCCCGTTTGCAACTGATCTCGCACTCGCCGGCCGAGTCCTGAGGCAGGTGAATGTATCTCGCAAACATGCCGTCCTCATCTCCGGCGTACGGGATCAGCCTGCCGTGGATCAATCCATATTCACTTCCGTACAAGAATTCGTGCTCTTCACCGGCCAATCGTTCGCTGAGCCGCATCTCGTAGGTGTAGTCGATATCCCGCCCCAGAAAGGCGATCCAGAACGTCTCATAGCCCTTCTCCTGACCCATCCCATCGAAGCGTCCCACGACGGCACACCAGGGCGCGCGCAATGTCGCGGCATCGACCGTCGCCAACCGCTTCTCGACGAGCGCCTTCTGTTCATTGAGCGGCCCCTCCTCCCGATCCCGGCGGGCCTGTTGCCGCCGCACCAGCCGGTCCAGTTGCGCCCGGTAGTTCCCGACGGCCTCCTGTCCATCAATCCAGATCGAATCCGGATAGACGAAGATATAATCCGCCTCCTGGGGAGAATGATTGACGACGACGATCCGCCATCGCGGCCACTGGCGCTGGAGAAACTCCTGCAGAAAGGTGAGAAACGCCGGCGTCAGCAGGGCCAGGTCCTCCAGTCCGACCGGCAGCGTCCGATCGATGCCCATGTCCCCCTCAAAGCCGATGGTGTTCGTCCAGAAACGCAAACCGGGCTGATAGAACATGCTGACGACGAAGCCGTCGTGGATCGCCACGGCCTCGTCCGGCGTGAACTTCGGCGGACGCGGCATCGTCGTGACGCACCCTTCGTACGTCGGGTCCAGCAATCGGACCTGGGACAGGGGCACATTGTAGGCATGCAGGTCGGTCAGCGGAAACGTCGACACGTGCGCCATGGGTCGTTTGCCTCCGAAGTATGGATCAGATTGTTATACGGATCAGATTGTTAAAGACGTGCCTGTGGCGAGCGGCTGCGCGCCAGCCATGTGCGATGGCTCGACGGAGGAAATCCGCCATGGCGGCCATTCAATTCAGTAATTGCCAAGCAATTGCATGTCACTTACGGTTCCTGTCGCCGTGGGCCTGCGGGGCATGGGACCGCATCGACTTGGCGAGTCATGCCCCGGCCCGCGGGACTCTTGTCACCAAAGAATTGGTTCATCTTCGGGATCATCGAGGTCCAGGCCTTCATCCATGGAGTATTCTTCGGCAATGTATTTGAACGCATCCATCTCTGTCTGATTCTTCAACTTCATCCAGTTTGTGGCAAAAGTCGCTGCGGCTTTTGACGCTCCCGCATCGCTGAGCTCGCTGACAAAACACTGATCGCCACCGATTCCTCCAATATCTTGTCCGAACAAGTGTCTTTCAGCAAGGACCAAATCACCTTCCCGCAAAGCCTCCACAGCGTCCTTGAAGTGTCTGCTGGTGGACGCCAGCTCTGCAGCCGTCGCCACTTCGCCCACTATCGCAGAGGCAATGCCCGCCAGTGCGCCGACCTTCATGCTTGACGCGATGCCGTATCGGCAGCGAGCATGCCAACGGCCTCGCTTCGCAATTTCTCGGCGAGACATGCCCCTTGAAGGCGTGGACCGCCCTTCCAGCCCCCTTTTGACGTCACGTTCAATCGCGCGATTGAAGTTTCTTATCTTGTCGTTGACTCCATCCATATTCACACGCTTTGCTTTCACGAGGTGCTCATCTATGAAGTTCTCCATGTCAATCTGGCCCATTCGCTGAATCTTATTGTGCCTCATGTAGTCATTAAACGCCTGTTCCACTTCAATGTTATATGCCTTGTGGCTGACTCCGCCATATGTGCCAAAATGATGCGGCGTGTTCGTTGGCCCAGTCCAGAATCCCGCGCCATAGTCGTACGCCCCTTTTGTCATCCGATTGGCTCCAAACAATCTGCCAAGAACCGACATGGAAAAATGGTGATGGCCAATGGCTTCGAGCCCCCACGGATCGGTCATCCCGAGCGGCTGCGAGTCGACGTATTCATACAGGTTCCGCATCCCAGCAATCGGATCGCGACTGAGCCATTCGCCGATCAGGGGATGAAAATAGCGACGACGCACCCCGTACAGTCCGCTCACCGCGTCCCGCCGGTACCCCGCGTACAGCACGTCCCAGGACCTGGCCGAGGCGGTCAGCGCCCCGAAGCCGGACGTCAGGAACCGCGGTTCCCCGTACGCCGCGTAGGCGTACCGCTCCTGGATCACGCCGCTCGCGCTGGCGATCGACGTCACGTTCCAGTTGGCGTCCTGCAGCGCGTACAATCGCTCGTCCAGCGTCCCGCCCACGCTCCGGTCCCGCAGGATCAGGTCGTCGATGTACCGCCGACCCCACACGTGCTGCCGCGCGGGCGTCGTGCTCGTCCCCAGACGCTCCTCGAGGACCTGCCATTCGGCCGTGTCGTAGAAGTGCCGCGTCTCGGACAGCGTCCCCCCGCTGTAGTCCTTCCGGACGATCCGATGCCCGCGGGCGTCGTACGCGTTCTCCTGGACCGTGTCGGAACCGTCCGCCAGCCTGACCAGCCGGTTCCAGGCGTCGTACGTGGCGGCACAGGCCGCCGTGGCGTCGCCCCCCGCCTCCAGGTCCGACCACTGGTCGGCCGTCAGTGCGCTCCACTGGTCCGCCGACAGCGTGCTCCAGCCGAGTCCCCCGCCGGGGGGCGCCGGGACGGTCGTCATATTCCCGGCGGCGTCGTACGCCGGGGTCGCCCAGGGGGGGCCGGCGGTGTTGTCGAGGCTCGTGATCTCGTTGACCGTGTTCGACGTCCGGGACTGGTCCAGGTCCCACGTGCCGTTGCCGGTGTCGTCCTTCTCTGTGCGGACTACCGCCCTCGGCCTCTCTCCTCCCTGATCGGTCGGCGGCCTCGGTTGCTTCCAGTTGCCCGTCTTGTCCAGCGTCCAGCACTGGGCGAAGGTGTTCGTGGTCAGGGCCGTGCGGCCCGTGTTGAGGCGGCCCCGCCGCAGGTCCTTCAGCCGGTGCAGGCCGTCGTGGCTGTACAACTCGTCGAAGTTCCTGGACTGGGCCGCGGCCACGGCGTTCTCCCGCCACAGACGGTTCGAGGCCCGGTCGTAGCCGTAGCGGATGCGGTCGGCGTCGGCGCTCGTTCCGTCATTGTACCAGCAGGAGTCCTTGATCCGCGAGAACCGGTCCAGCATTGCCGAGGGGATCAACCCCTCGGCTCGGGTCCAGTCAGCGGATGAACATCGACGCCCCGGGGCTTCCGTCGCTGCGCTTGGTCCAGCCCCGGCCACACACCCGTCCATTCCCAAAGCACTCGCTGGGCCAAGGGGCTGCCGACGAAACGGACCCAGGAACCACGCGTCGCACGCGGGTCGCCATCTTTCCCCGCGCCGGGCGGTCGGCCATTGACCTGTCCGCGTCGACCCCGGACGATTCCCGGGCCACGTCATTCAGCCCGTCCCGTCCGTGTCGCTGTCCATCAAACTCCCTGTCGTCCAGAACTGGAGCTGCCACAACTGCGGCGGCTGTTGCCGGCAGCACGGCATTTACATCACCGCTGCCGAGAAGGCGCGGATCGAAGCGCAGGGCTGGACGCCCGAGCACGGCATTCCCGCCGCTCAGCCGCTGTTTGTCCGGATGCGCGGCGGGTTGAAGAAGGCGTGGCATCGGCTGGCCCACCAGCCCGACGGCGCCTGCGTGTTTCTGGATGAGCGCGGACTGTGCCGGATTCACGCCCGGTTCGGCGAACCCGCCAAACCGCTGGCCTGCCGGATCTATCCCTACGCGTTTCATCCCGCGGGTTCGAAGATCACGATCGGCCTGCGGTTCAGTTGCCCGTCGGTCGTCGCCAACCGCGGGGCCGCGGTCGCCAGCCAGCGCAAGGAGCTGCGCGAGCTGGCCCAGCAGGTGGTTCCGCAGGGCGTGCATCTGACGTCGCCGCCGCTCATCGCGCCGGGGAATCCCGTCTCGAGCTGGCCGGACTTCCTGCAGTTCGTGGCCGCGCTGGAGTCGATTCTGGCGGACGATCCCGAGGAGTCGGTCCCGTTTCTGACGCGTCTGCTGGCGGCGCTGCAGTTCGTCGATGTGCTGGAGCAGGCCCGGTTTGACCGGCTCACAGGGGAGCGGATCCGCGAGTTTCTGGAGATCGTCACGGACGGCGTGTTCGAGGATATCCCGGAGCGTCCGGAGGACGTCCCCGAGCCCGGGAGCGTCGCGCGGACGCAGTTTCGGCTGCTGGCCGGCCATTACGCCCGGAAGGACACGTATGGTTCGAACGATGGCACGCTGCGGGGCCGCTGGAACCTGCTGCGAAGCGCGCTGGCCCTGACGCGGGGCCGGGGAATGGCGCCATCTCTGCAGCCGCGACTGCCGCCCGTGCCGTTTGAGGGCCTGGAGGCGCCGTTCGGCGTGCCGGCCGAGTCCGAGGGCCTGTTCACGCGGTATTTCCAGGTCAAACTGCACGGAATGAGCTTCTGCGGGGCGGCCTATTACCAGGTCCCGCTGGTCGAGGGCTTCCGGAGCCTGGCGCTCGTGTATCCGGCCGTGCTGTGGATCGCCCGCTGGATTGCGGCCGGGGAGGGTCGGTGCCGGCTGGAGGCGTCGGACGTGGCGGAAGCCCTGGCGATCGCCGACCATCACCACGGGTACTCGCCGGCGTTCGGGACCTGGGGTTTCCGGAAGCGCGTTCAGAACCTGTCGCAGCGGCAGGAGATAATTCGATTGTGCGCCTGGTACAGCCGGTGAATCGCCACCTCCGCGGTGGGATTCGAGGGGGTTGGGGGGCGGCGGCGACGATCCCGCTTGAGGCGTAGCGCAATGGAGGACTATCCTGCGGCCGCAGGTGGACTCACCAAGGCAACCGGACCGGGCGAGGGAGGAGCGACGCAATGCGACGACTACAACTGGCGCTGTTTGGCGGCATGATGTTGGGGCTGGGATACTTCTGCGGGGCCAGCGGATTGCCGACGGGGTCGTTGTCGGCCCAGGACCGGCAGAGCGTCGCGGGGGGGCGGATCAAGGCGGCCCTGCTCGCGTTGAATGAGGCGGCGGACGCCCTCAAAGCCGACGGGCAGTATGAAACGATCACCGAGGGGCCGAACGCATTTCTGATTCTGTCCGGCGGCGGCAGCGCCCGGCAGGATCTGGAATCCGGCGGGGGCGTCGACCCGGAGACCTTCGCGGCGCTGTACGCCGGCAAGGCGCTGCCGGAGATCCAGGACCAGATCGCCCGGGACGACCAGGGCCGCCTGACGTTCAACGGCAACGTGATCCAGATGTACTCGCGGACGACGCTGGAGCGGCGTTACGCCGAGCGGCTGCGACTGTCGGGCGCGCGCTGAGTCGCTTGTGTTGCGGTCCCCGCGGGCGATCGCCCGCGCCTGTCGCGGACCGCGAAGCCGCGCCGAGCGGCGCGGCCGTCGCCGCCGATACAGATGCGATCTCCCGAACGGCTGGACGCCGATCCGGGGGATGCCGCGTCGTTTCTCCCAATTTCCCCCGGATTCGCTGTTCGGACGTCCGAAACCGTAGATACAATGCGCCTTCGGGTGGCGGTGCGCCGTGGAAACGGCCGCGGCCGTTGTCCCGCCGGAATTCCGGCGACTGGCGGATCTGCAGTGAATTCAGGATGTGACGACGGCAACGTCCCGGGATGACGGCCGTCGAGCGTCACAATCGTCCCGCTCCGTTGGGGAATGGCCATGCGTTTCGCGTCACGCCGGGCACGGTGGGCGGCAGCCGCTGCGGCTGCTTTGGGTCTTGGTCAGTTCACCGGCGTCGCCCTGGCGCTGGACACGACGGCGCCGGTCGTGCGGGAGTACGGAGCGCCGGACGGCGCGACCTACCTGTCGGTGTCGCTGCAGGCGGACGGCCTGCCGTCCCAGGCGACTCCGCACGACCATGTGATTCTGATCGATACGTCGGCCAGCCAGGTCGGCGAGCATCGGCGGCACGCGCTCGCCGTTCTCGAAGAAGTGTTGCGGTCGCTGCCGGCGGGGGACCGCGTGGCGGTGACGGCGATTGACGTCGGCGCGACGCGGTTGACGGAGGGGCTGGTCGCCCCGGCGGACGCCCAGGCGACGGCGCTGGCGGCGCTCAAGCGGCGGGTGCCGGCCGGCGCGACGGACCTGCTGGGCGGCCTGCAGAACGCGCTCTCGCAGTTTGATGGCTCGCGCCCTGGTTCGATCGTGGTGATCGGCGACGGGATGAGCGCGGCGCATTTGATTCAGCCTTCGGAGTTGGCCGCCCTGGCCGAGTCGCTGCGCGACTGCCGGATTGCCGTGCACAGCTATGCGGTCGGTTCGCGAACCGATCTGCAGTTGCTCGGCGCGCTGGCGACGCAGACGGGCGGCATTGTGCTGCACGACCGTGGCGAGACGCAGGCCGCGGAGGCCGGTCAGAAGCTGGCCGCCGCCGCGTCGCTGCCTGTGTTCTACCCCGAATCGCTGAATGTGCAGTGGCAGGGCGCCGAAGTGCTGCCGCAGACGGCTCTGCCGATGCGGTCGGACCGGGCCACCGTGTATCTCGTTCGCGGGCGGGTGCAGCCGAACGCCTCCCTGTCGGTCGGCGGGACGGTCAACGGCGAGCCGCGGGAATTCGCCTGGTCGATTCCCGAATCGAGCCAGACTCAGGGAACGACCGTCATCGGCCACCTGTGGCATGACGCGGCCCGCAGCCAGGGCGTGTCGATGCCGCTGGCCGGCGACGACCTCGTGTCGCTGGCGCAGGAATCGCATCTGCAGCGGGTGTCGGCGCTCGAAGTGGAAGGCGCCGAAGCGCTCCGCACCGGTCAGAAGGCCGTGGCCCGGAACGTGGGTCAGGTTCTGGAATCGCTGGAACCCGGCAACGTCCGCGCTGTGGCGTTCCAGATTGGCGAGGGGGGCTTCCCCGAATACATCGGCTCCGATCCGCTGGAACCGCGTATTGCGCCTCCCGGAGATGGGCCAATCGCCTTGGAAGTCGCCCGTCGACAGGCGTTGGCCGAGAAGCTGGCCCGCGAGCTGGAAAATGAAATCGCAGCTTCGCGTCGGGATGTGTCCACCAACGTCGGCGCCGCCGAGGCCCGGTTGATCGAAGCGCTGGCGACGGTCAAGTCGGCCACGGAGATCGATCGCGATCAGCAGGATCGTCTGATCCGTACGGCGACCAGCGCGCTGCAGCAGATCCGCGCTCAGCGGGCGTCGCTGGAAGCCCGGCAGGCCGCATCGCAGCGGGCTCTGGCCGAGCGGAACGCCAACCTGCAGCTCGTCGACCAGCTGACGAACGAGCAGCGGATCCTCCGTAACCTCGTCGACCAGGTTCGCGCCGCGATGTCGGACGGCTTCCATGGGGACGCCGCCGCCTTCGAGGAAGCCGAATCGATCGGCCGGATCGTGTTCAGCCGGGCTCCGGGCAGCGCGATGGGCGCCGCCACGGTGTTCCTGCCGGAAGCCGCCGGAGCGCTCGACAAGGCCTCCCGGCTCCGCGCCTTGCGGTCGGACAAGTTCCTGGCGCAGTTGCACCAGGTCGAGCTGTCGCATGTGCCGTTCCCGGATGAGCCGCCGGTCAACTATCCGCCGGCTGAAGTCTGGCAGTACATCACCCAGATCCGGGCGAAGTGGAAGTCCGTCGACCTCCACAAGAACAGCCCGAACGAAGAGCGGATCTACCAGGCGCTCGACCAGTCGGTGAACTTCCAGTTCATCGGGACGACGCTTGAGGAAGTGATGCGGTACATCGAGACCGAGAACAACATCACGATCCGGCTGGACGTCAACAAGCTGCAGGAAGCTGGGATTGGCCCGGACTCGGAAATCCAGCTCGTGATCTCCGGCATTTCGTTGCGGGCGGCCCTGAAGCTGATGCTGGAGAACGTCCAGGGCGTGGAACTCGCCTACGTGATCGACAACGAAGTGATGAAGATCACGACGAAAGACGACGCGGACCTGATCCAGCAGACCCGCGTTTATCCGGTCGGCGACCTGGCGATCAGCCCGATCATGCAGCCGATGCTGGGCCGCATGGCCATGATGATGGGCGGCGGCATGGGCGGCGGCATGGGTGGCATGGGCGGCGGCATGGGCGGCATGGGCGGCGGCATGGGTGGCATGGGCGGCGGCATGGGCGGCATGGGCGGAGGCATGGGTGGAATGGGTGGAATGGGAGGCGGCGGCGGATTCTTCTCCGTCCCCAACTCCAAGCTGACCGCTCCTGAGGCCGCCGGCCTGAAAAAAAAACCGTAAGCCCTGACTCGACTGGGAAGTCTGCGCAATCCGCACAGCTTGACAGCCGCCTTGGGAATCCCGCGCGGAGTCAGCCTCAGAGTCAGGCTGGCTCCGCGTCGCGTTTGGCGGCTGATCCGGAACGTCCCGCGTCCGCAGCCGCCGCCCCGGCAGGTGGCGTTCGGACGGCCAGCGCTCCGCCGCCGGCCTCTCCCGCGGCGACTCGTCCCGTCGTCTCTTTTCCCGATCCCGAATCGGGGCCGGCTCAGGAGATCTGGGACGAGTTCTTCGCCGCGAATCAGCCCCGGCCCGCCGACGTCCGACGGCACATTCTCAAGCTTCACAACGAATCGCGGCACGAACACGTCGCCGAAGCCATCCGCGCCGCTCTGATCCACGGCCAGTCGCAGCCCTGGATGTACGAGGTGCTCGCGCTGACGATGGAAATTCAGAAAGAGCCCGCGGAAGAGATCGAGCGGGTCGTCCTGTCGATGACTGACTTCGGCGGCGCCGACTACGATTCGATGTTGTACTCCGCGGCCTACCTGGTGCGGTTCAACCGGCAGGCCAGCGCGCTGAAGATGTTCCGGCAGGCGTCCCGGGTGGCCCCCGAACGTCCCGAGCCGTACATCCTGGCGTTCGAGCACGCGACGCGGCTGCAGTCGACGGACGACATTCTTTGGACGGCCGGCGGCGTGCTGCTGTTCGACTGGGGCAAGGATCACGTGGCCCGGCACCGCGCGGCGAATGATGCGCTGCTGAATCTGGAACGCACGCTGACGCGCCAGGACGATGAGGCGGCGCTGGCCACGGCGCGGAAGGCGATGGCGGAGGCCCGGCAGCGCGATCTGGTTGTGGAACTCGTATGGAGCGGCACGGGCGACCTCGATCTGGAAGTGGAAGAGCCGGGTGGCGGCGTGTGCTCGATCGCCGAGGCGATCACCGCCTCCGGAGGGTATCTGCTGAATGATGGCTTCGGCCCCAAGCCCGAGGACTGTCGCGAGACCTACGTGTGCGCGCTGGCGATGGCGGGCGACTACCGGGTCGTGGTCAAGCACCGCTGGGGACAGATCGTCGGCAACCGGGCGACGCTGACCTTGACGACGCGGCAGGGGACTCCCGACGAGCGGGTCGAGCGCAGGGCCGTCGTACTCGAGGGCGGCGTCGCGTCGACGCAGTTCACGCTGGAGGAGGGCCGCCGCACGGTGCTGCGGACCGTGGCGGGTCTGGAGCCGCAGCGGGTCGCGGCCGGCGCGGGTCGGCCGGGGCGTCGTCCGGGCCGCACGGCAGAGGCGATTCAGGCGGCGGCGGAGTTCAGCGCGTCGCGCGGGGGCCGCGTGGGAGCCGTGGGATTCCAGCCGGTCGTGCAGACGTTCGTGGACGGCGCCCAGTTGGGAGCATCGGCCATCATCTCAGCGGACCGCCGCTACGTTCGGCTGGGCATCAGCCCGATGTTCTCCAACATCACCGACGTGTTCACGTTCAGCTTTTATGGAGGCGCCGGCGGCCAGCAGGGGCAGCAGGGCGGAAACAATCCGCAGGGGAACGGCGGCGCGCCGTAGCATGGCGCCGCCGACGGACGTTCCAGGTGAACTCCGCGTAAGCCGCTTACGACTCGCGGGACGGTGCCGGGGGAGCGCCGCCGCTGCGACGCCCCCGGACGACGACGATCGCCAGGCACACGATCGCGGCCGCCACGTTCATGGCGATCAGCGTCCAGCGGATCGGCCGCTGCGCATCGGCGGCCAGCTGCGGGGGCGTCTCCAACGGGGATTCCGGCCGCGAATACCATTCGCGTTCGGTCACGAGATTCGCGCCATCCCAGACCGGCGGCGTCTGGGACGCCGCGGGCGTCACGTTCACGCGCTCGCCCGGATCGATGCCGACGGAGCCCAGCGTGAACAGCCCTTCGTCGATCGGCTGATTCAGGCGGATGTTCGTCAACTCCGTCACCTGGGGCGGTAGCGCTCGACCATCGACGGACCTCGCGAACGTCACGCGCTCGGGAAACCAGGTTCCATCGACCAGCGCCAGCTCCGACGTCACCGAATCGAGGAACTGCTTGCCGTTCAGAACGATGTGGTTCTCAACGCGAAGGAGGCTGGGGCCGCGCTCCTCGTCGATCCAGGTCTTCAGCGTGTTCTTCCCGCCGATGCCTTCGGTGATGATCAACCGGACCGGCCGCCCGTCGAGCTCCGCGGATTCGATTGTGGACCGCGCCCGCTGGGGGTTCCCCAGTGCCAGGTCCTTCTCAACCGAATGCAGCACGCCCGCGGGAGCCTTAATGAGTCCCAGGCGCCGCAGGTCAAAAATCATCGTCCCTTCCCAGTCGTCCGGGTGCACTTCGGCGCTGCCCCGTTTGACCTCGCCGTCGACTCCGATCCCGTACGACCGATGGTAGATCTTTCCATCCGCTCGGACGATCTTCCTCGGACCTACCCCTTTGCCCCCCAACTGCTCCATGCGGAGCTTGTCGCCGAGGAACCACATCCGCCACTGCCGCGTATCAGACGGACTGACGTGCACCGTCAGGTCGGCCTGGCCGGAGGGGATTCCCAGTCGGGCGGCGATGACGCGGGACTCCAGTTCGATCGCCGCCCGGGTCTGTTCGTCATGTTCGGGCGGCTGGAGCTGCGCCAGAGCCGAGAGGAGCAGGGTTGTCGCCGCGCATTGAGCAAGCATGGTGGCCATTCCCGAAGAGAGCCCGCTGGTAGACGTCGGAATCCAGTCCGCCGGCCGTCAGTCAGCCTGTGCCGCGTCGCAGGCCGCTCGGACGGGAATCGGGACACGATTCCATTGCCTTGACTCCGCGCCCAATCGTAGCATCTCTCCCATCGGGAATGACACCCGGCGAGTGAGTCAGCCGCCTCGGGGGCCGGGCTTGAATGGCGACGACGGGCAAACTACTTCTCCGTCGCCTCGTCGACTGTGGTCTGTGGACCGCGGATGAAGCCTCGGCCCTGGAATCCGCTCTGGCTTCGGACGCTGATGGCGAAACCACAGCGCGGGACCTCATCCGGCAGGGCCGACTGACGAAGTTTCAGGCCCGTCGCTTGCTGGCCTCAAAGCCCGGAATCCTCGTGCTGGGCAACTATATCCTGCTCGACGAGATCGGGGCCGGCGGGATGGGGCAGGTGTTCAAGGCCGAGCACCGGCGGATGAAGCGCATCGTCGCCCTCAAGGTCCTGCCTCAAAACGTCACTCGCGATCCCGACGCTGTCCAGCGGTTTCACCGGGAAGTGCAGGCGGCGGCTCGGCTGAGCCATCCGAACGTGGTGGCCGCGCACGACGCGGATGAAGCCAAAGGCGTCCATTACCTCGTGATGGAATACGTCGAGGGGGAGGACCTTGCGAGCCTCGTGAAGCGGACCGGCCCGAGGCCGCTGAACGACGCCGTCAATCTGATCCTGCAGGCGGCCCGCGGACTCGACTATGCGCATGCTCAGGGCATCGTGCATCGGGACATCAAGCCATCGAACCTGCTCGTCGATCGGCGGGGAACGCTGAAGATTCTCGACATGGGTCTCGCCCGCATCGATGGCCCCGGCATGGACGGAGGGACGCTGACCAGCACGGGAATGGTGATGGGCACCGTTGACTACATGTCCCCGGAGCAGGCGCTCGACGCCAAGCACGCCGGAGCGGAAAGCGATGTGTACTCCCTGGGCTGCACGCTGTTTTATCTGGCGACTGGGCGCCCTCCATACGCAGGGGAAACCGTCATGAAGAAGCTGCTCGCCCACCGCGAAGACCCGATTCCGGCACTGCAGGAGCACGTCCCGGGACCGGTCGCCGATCTGGACTCGAACGCGGACGAGGCCGCCCGAGCCGCCATGGTCGACTCCGTGCTTCGGAGAATGCTGGCCAAGTCGCCGGGCGAGCGGCTGACATCGATGCGTGCGGTCATCGAGGCCCTGGAAGCGACGTCCGTCGCCGCCACGTCAGCGGCCGGAGCCGTGGGAGTCTCGCCGCCGCAGAAGCTGGCCTCCCGCCCGACGGGCGACATTGTCCATGCCGCGCCTCAGCCTGCGGCCAGGCGCGTCCAGTCGGAGGAGGACACGTCCCCCTCAAGCGCGGGGGGCGAGACGCTGACTGACCTCGCAGCGGATCTGAAGCGCGCCATCGCTGCGCAGGCCCTCAACGCCGGCAGGCCGCAGCGGAAGCCGAACCACAGCGGGCCGAACGCAGGCGCTCCCCGGTCCCCGCGTTTCGGGTCCCGTCGGGCGGCTCTGTTCGCATGCGGTCTGATCGCAGGGCTGGGACTGCTCGCCGGCTTGCTGCTGCGGGTGAAGACCCCGGCGGGCACGATCGTCATCCGCGCGGTGCAGGCGGAGCTGGTCGGCGCCGAAGTGCTGGTCGACGGAGAGAAACGCATCACGATTCGGGCCGAAGGGGACAGCGAGCCGATCGTCGTCGCGGCGGACGCTCGGGAGCATACGCTGCATGTCTTGAAAGGCGGCTTCGAAACGTACACTCGACGGTTCACTGTCAATGCGGGGGCAGCCACGCCGATCGAGGTCTGGCTTGAGCCGCTGGCGGAGGATGAGCCCGCGTCCGGGGAGCAGGGCGCCAAGAATGCTGGCCCGCCGGCAGGCGGGAACGCGGCCATCGTGGCGCAGCCAATCGCGAGTCCTCCCGAGACGGAGAGAGGCGACGAAGGCGCGACGGAAATCCTGGAGGCGGAGGCCGTCTGGGATCTGACGCCGCCAGGCGGAATCGTGGAAGTCCAGGAAATGAAAGGCTGGCCTCTGGATGCCTGGAGCGGCGATCAGCAACTCATCTGGATGGACGGCCGCCCCGGAGATCGGATCGAGCTGCCGTTTGAAGTGGTTCGATCCGGCCCGGCGCAGATCGACGTGAAGTTCACCAGGGCCGAAGACTATCAGATCGTGGACGTGGACGTTGACGGAAAGAAGCTTGCGGGACCGATCGACCTGTACACGCCGGTCGGCGTGATGCGGCTGGGGGCCAGACTCCGAAGCCAGCCGCATCTGGATGCTGGTCCGCATGTGCTGGGCATCACCGTGGCTGGAGGGAATCCGGCCGCGAAACACGCAAGGATTGTCGGCATCGACTTCATTCGAGTGACGACTCCGGAAGGCGAACCATTGCTTCGGCGCCATCGCGAAGCGCCGGAATCATTGGCCATCGCGCCGATGATCCAGGTTCCAAGCTGGAATCTGAAGTTTTACTCGTGGACGCCGGCGGGCGAACGGGAGCCGCCCCAGGATTGGGAGCAGGTTGTCTCAGGGACTCCGCTGGCCGAGCGGGAGGCGACGCGACTCAATCTCGGTCTCATCGTCTGGGGGGCGCCCGAGTCGAACGTGCCGCCGGACTACTTCGCAGTCGTGGCCACGGGGGAGTTTGAGGCGGATGGCTCGGACTGCATCCTTGAGGCGATCCATGACGACGGCATCCGGGTCTACATCGACGAAGAACTCGTGTACGACGATTGGCGATGGCATCCTCATGGCCGGGAGCGCGTCCGCCTCCGGCCGGCTGCTGGAAATCGCCGCATTCGCGTTGAGTATTTTGAGATCGATGGCGGCGCCAGCCTCTGTGTGCGATTGTTCCGCGCGCCGCAGGACATCGTCCGCCCGCTGCCGTTCGGCGAGGCGGCGTCCGGATTCGATTTGCTGTACGTCCGCCCTGATCAAAGCCTGCTCGCGTTTAATGTCGGGACGGGCGAATCCCAGGTGATCACGGGCGGGCCGGTGCGAGCGGCAAGCGCCGATTGGGTGCTGGGAGGCCGTGAGATCGCGATGCCGCAGGGCCGGGACGTCATCGTTTTCGATCCGTTGGCGCCGCAGAACCGGCGAGTCCTGGCCAGCTTCGAGACGCCGTTGAAGCACTTGGCGGTGACGCCTGATGCCAGTTGGGCGTGCGGCGAAGGATTTGACTTTCCCCCCGCATTGCGACTGCTGAATATGGCGTCCGGGGGGGCCTATGATCTGGGCTCGGCGGCCGACCCGGCCTGGTCCGACGATGGCAAGACGCTGATCTATATCGTCTGGCGGGGGCGTTGGGATGTCGCGCTGCTGGATGTCGATCGCATCGACATCGAGGCGCGGGCGGATGGGGCGCCGCCCGCGGTCAGCCCTCATTGGACGGCCGCCTTCCCGGTCTCTCGCGCCGGATTCGTCTACCCGACGATGTCCCCGGATGGCGCGGTCCTTGCGCTGGGGATGGAGGGCGAGGGGGACACCTGTCAAATCGGGCTGATGACCATTGCCGACCAATCCGTCCGCCGACTGACGGAGGGCCCGCTGAATTGCCTGTTCCCGTCGTTCTCGCCGGATGGGAGGTTTCTCGCCTACCTGCGCACCGCTGATCTGTTCGCCGCCAATGGGCGGTATGAACTTGTCGTCAGCGACCTGATCGATCAGACGGAGAAAGTCGTGGCGACAAACGCCACGAAGGCCCGGCCTGTCTGGCGCGCCGCCGGCTCGTTGACTGCCGCCGGGAAATAAGAGCTCGGCGAATTCCAAGAGTTTCGCGTGTTATGCTCATCGAATTGACGCCTCTCCCGCTGGTGGGAGGGCTTCGCGACGCGGGGGCAGCGGCTCTCCGGCAGGCCCGGACTCGCCGGGTGCAGGTGAACGAGGAGCGGCGCCGTGGACGATGCGTTGATCTGCATGGCTCTGTGCATTGCGGCGCTTCCGTTCGCGGCCGTCGTGCTGTTGCTCGTTCTGCGGTCGGAGCACAGCCGCGGACTCCGGGAGACGCAATCGGAAATCTCATCGATCCGCAAGGATCTCACCGCGCTGCGTTTGGAGCTGCGGGCGCGGGGGACCGCCGCGGCGACGCCCCCGACGGCCGCCGCTGCGGAAGCCACGCCCGCCGCAACCGCGGAGTCAGCGCCAGCCGCCGCTTCGGAAGCCGAGCCAATCGCCGTCCCGCCTCCGACCGCGCCAATCGAGCCCGTGACTGCCTGGGTCAAGCGGCCCGAGCAGCGCGAGCCCGTCGGGGCGGCGCCGGCCCAGCCGCAGATCTTCTTCCGCGAGCCCGAGCGGCCCCTCGCACACCTGGCGAAGACCGTCGAAGCCCGCCGGGAAGAAGCCGCCTCCGAGCCCCGCCCCGCCCCGACTCCCCGGGAACCCAGCCGGTTTGAAACGGCCGCCAGCGACACGCTTCGCAAAATCTGGAACTGGATCATCGTCGGCGAAGAGCACGTCCCTCAGGGCGTGTCGATGGAGTTCGCGGTCGCCAGCCAGTGGCTGCTGCGGATCGGCGTTCTGATCCTGGTGGTGGGCATCGGATTCTTCATCAAGTATTCGGTGGAGAACGGGCTGATCAACGAGCAGGGGCGGGTGCTGCTGTCGGCCGTGACGGGTCTGTGCCTGTTGACGGCCGGCACGCGGATGCTGGGCAAGCGCTACCACGTGCTGGGCCAGGGACTGATGGGAGGCGGCCTGGCGACGCTGTACTTCTCGGTGTTCGCGGCGGCGAATTTCTATCATCTGATCGAGGTGCTGCCGGCGTTCGGAATCATGGCGGCGATCACGCTGCTGGCGGGCGGCGTCGCGGTGCGGTTCAACTCGATCCTGATCGCCGTGCTGGGGATCATCGGGGGGTATGGCACGCCGGTGATGCTGTCGACGGGCGTGGTGAACTTTCCGGGGCTGTTCGGCTATGTGCTGGTGCTGGGGATCGGCGTTCTGGGCATCTGCTACTGGCGGAACTGGCCGCTCGTGAACTCGCTGGCGTTCGTCTGCACGTGGTTGTTGTACGGCGCGGCGATGCGCGACTACCGGCCGGAGCACTTTTGGGAGGTGTTCCCGTTTCTGACGGCGTTCTTCGTGCTCTTTTCGACGATGCAGTTCCTGTACAAGGTCGTCAATCGCGACCGGTCGAACCTGTTCGATCACCTGGTGCTGCTGTTGAACGCGGGGCTGTATTACGCGGCGTCGTACCGGTTGGTGGAGCCCCTGCATGGGCGAACCTGGATGGCGGTCGTGACGCTGGCGCTGGCGGCGTTCTACACGCTGCACGTGCTGGCGTTCCTGAGGCGGAAGCTGGCGGACCGGGAGCTGCTGGTGGGCTTCATCGGGCTGGCCAGTTTCTTCCTGGCGGTGACGATGCCCTTGTTGCTGTCGCGGCAGTGGATCACGGTGAGCTGGTCGCTGCAGGCGCTGGTGATGCTGTGGATTGCGCGGAGCATCGGCAGCGAATTCCTGCGGCATGTGAGTTACGTGCTGTACGCCATCGTGCTGTTCCGGTTCGGGGCGATCGATTTGCCGTCCCAGTTCGCGAGCGCCCCGCCGGCGGCGGAGCTGCCCATGGCGGAGTTTGTGCGCCGGCTGGTCGAACGGCTGGTGATGTTCGGCGTGCCGATCGGCACGATCGCGGCGGCTGCGCGGATGACGGGCGACCTGCCGGGGGACGAGCGGCGCCTCGTATCGCGCGAGAACGACGTTTCGGGGTGGCTGGCCGGCGGAACGGTCATGCGGCTGGCGATCGGGTTGTCGGTGGCGATGCTGTTCCTGTACCTGCACTTCGAAGTGCACCGCACGCTGGGCTACTTCTACGCTCCGCTGCGGCTGCCGATGCTGACGCTGGTGTGGCTGGCGATGTGCGGCATTCTGTTGAGGGAGGGGATTGTTCGTCGCAGCGAAGGGTTGCTGACGCTGCTGATGCTGTTCGTGGGCGGATTGTTCGCGAAGCTGGTCGTGTTTGATCTGCCGAGCTGGTCGGTGACGCCCGAAGGGCTGTACGGGGGGGCCTACTCGGGCCGGGACGCGCTGATGCGGCTGGTGGACTTCGGCGCGGTGGTGGGATTCCTGGGGGCGGGCTTCGCGCTGCTGACGGGGCGGGAGCACGGGCGGCAGGCGCGGCTGTTCTTCGCGGTGACGGGGCTGGCGACGTTGTTCATCTACCTGACGCTGGAACTGAATTCCGCGCTCTTCACCTACGTCCCGGGCCTGCGGGCGGGCGGAATTTCGATCCTGTGGTCGGTGTTCGCGCTGGCGCTGTTGCTGCGGGGCATCGGGCGGGACGTCCGGGCGCTGCGGTACGCGGGACTGGCGCTGTTCGCGGTGGCGGCCTGGAAGGTGTTCTTCGTGGATTTGAAGGCGCTGGACCAGTTCTACCGGATCATCGCGTTCATCGTGCTGGGGATTCTCGTCCTGTGCGGTTCGTTCCTGTATCTGAAGTACCGGGAAGTGTTCGCGACAAACAGCGCGGACCGGGAGTCGTCGACATGAGGCCTGCGAAAAAGTCCACGATCGCGCGGACGTGCGTGTGCCTGGCCGGGCTGGCGCCGGCGCTGTTCGCGACCGCGGCGGATGGTCCGGGCTGGCGATTCGAGCGATCGCTGACGCTGCCGGATCACGAGGACGAGGCGCTGACAACGGTGATGTTCGACTCGGCGATCTACAGTCACACGCGGGACGATCTGGCCGACGTGCGCATCCTGGATGAGACCGGCGCGGAAACGCCGTTTCTGGTGCGGACGCCGTCGACCACCGAGCCGCGGCGCGTCCGCAACCGATGGGCCGCCAGCGACCCGCAGGCGCGTCCGCTGGAGGACGGCGGACTCGAGGTGATCGTCTCCCGCAAGGAGACCGATCCCGTGCCGAACGGCTTGACTCTGGTGACGCCGCTGAAGGACTACGAACGCCAGGTGCGGGTCTTTCAGCGCGGAGCGGGGGAGGAATGGATCCCGATCGGCCAGCCGGGCCTGGTGTTTGACTATTCGCGGTTCCTCGACACGGGCAGCGCCGACGTGCGTTTCCCCGAGTCCGGGGCGCGGACGTTCCGGATCGTGATCGACAGCGTCACCGAGCAGCAGGAATCGCAGCTCATGGAACTGACGCGTCGCACGGGCGGCGACAGCGCCCCGGAGCGGCAAGAGCGGATCGTGGTGAATCGACGCCCGTTCCGGATCGACCGCATCGAGTTCTTTCGTGAGATCGAGCAGCAGCAATCGACCGGCCCGGAGCGAAAGGCGTATCCGCTGCCGGAGTTCACGGTCTCTCAGAATGCCGAGCGCCGGGAGACGCTGGTGACGCTGCGGACGTCGCGCGAGCCGCTGCTGACGCTGACGGTGCGGACGCCCTCGCGGAACTTTTCACGGCGGGTGCGGGTTGAGATTCCGGACAGCCGTCCAACCGCTCCGGAGCGGTGGCGATCAATCGCGACCGGCTCGCTGACCCAGTTCGACGTGTCCGGACTGAATCGGTCGGAGCTCGAAATCGGGATTCCCGACACACGCTCGGAGGAGTACCGGCTGGTCATTGAAAATCAGGACAGCCCGCCGCTGGAAATTCAGGCGGTCGACGTCCAGGGATCGATTCGCGAGGCGGTGTTCATCGCCCGGCCGGAAGCGAGATATCGGATCGCTTACGGGCGCGAGGACGCGGAGCCGGCGCGGTACGACACAGCGGCGATTCGTGCGGCGCTTGATCAACGGCCCGCGACGATGGAAGCCGTCCTGGGCGCCGAGCAGCCGGCTCGGGGCGGCCCGCCCGTGAAGCCGTGGACGACCCTGCTCAGCGACCCGTGGATCCTGATCCCGGCGATCGGGCTGCTGGGCCTGTTGCTGACGGCGGCGCTGGTGCAGGCGGCGCGGCAGATACCGGCCGCGGCGCCGGAGGGTGCGCCACGGGATGCGGAGTCAGGCCGTCTGGGAGAACCGGAGTGAAGTCAGGCGGCGCGGGCGCGCCGGCGTGTCACTCTTCGTCCGCTGCGTCTTCGCCTTCGGATGCGCCGCCGGCCTTGCGGGCCTTGAGATCGGCGTCCAGCTGCTCGATCTCGCCGATCCGCCGCAGGCGGGCCTTGAGCTGGCGGTGCGAGGCGTTCAGCGAGCGCCAGGCGGGATCGGCGCGATGAGCGCCCGCCGCCACGCCGCGGGAGTTGAGTTCCGCGGTCTTCGTTTCCAGACGATTCGCGGCCAGCACGATCTGGCGTTCCAGGCTCTGACGGTTCATCGAAACTTCGCTTCCCGAGGCGGACGCGGCAATTGCGTCCGATTTGCACTTCGCGGGTTGGGGCCGTGTGTCGGCCGCATCGCCCACAGGACACTCCGAGGGCGGCCTCCCCGGACGAGTGGTCCGGAAGAGCGCGGAAGTTTGGCAGGAAATCCGGCGTGTTTCAATGGAAACTCGGAACGTTGGCAGGCCGTATGAGCTTCGTGGGCACGGCCGGCCGCTGGCTGGCGGGACTGGCGGCGGTCGGGAATACTGACGGTCGCGTCAACCGTGATCCGCGCCCTTCCCGGAGTCCGTGCATGTCCCTGCGTCCTGAGTCCCGTTCGACGAGCCGCCGCGAGTTCCTGTCGCAGACCGCCGCGGGCGCTGTCGCCCTCCTCGCCGCTCCCGCCGTCCTCACCGCCAGCAAGACCGATTCGCAGGTCATCATCGGCGAGGGCGATTACCGGTACGAAGTCGCGCACGGCTGGCCGCAGCTCCCCGAGAAGTACACCTGGCAGACGACGCACAACGTCGCCGTCGACAAGGAAAACCGGCTGTACGTGATTCACGAGGGGCGCGCCAACCAGCCCGATCATCCGTCGATCTTCGTGTTCGATGGCGACGGCAAGTTCATCAAGGCGTTCGGGTCGCAGTTTCAGGGAGGCGGACACGGCATTGAGGTCCACGAAGAGGACGGCCAGCAGTTTCTGTACATCTGCGCGTACCAGCAGGTGAAAAAGATCGCCAAGCTGGATCTCGATGGCGAGACGGTCTGGGAGCGCCGGGCGCCTGTGAAGGCCGGCATTTACGCCAGCGGCGAGGAGGCGGCGACCGAGGCCGTCTGGGGCCGCGACCGGTTCATGCCCACGAACATCACGTTCCTGCCGGACGGGGACTTCCTGCTGGCCGACGGCTATGGGTCGTTCTACATCCATCGCTACAACAAGGATGGCGAGTGGCAGAGCTGCTTCGGCGGGGCCGGGGAGGGGCACGGCAAGTTCAACACGCCGCACGGGATCTGGTACGACCAGCGGCCTGGACGGACGCCGGCCGTGGCCATCTGCGATCGCGCGCACCACACGCTGCAGTACGTGTCGCTGGAGGGGGAGCCGCTGGAGACGCTGACCGGCTACGGCCTGCCGGCGAACCTGGATACTCACGGCGAACTGCTGCTGGTGCCGGAGCTGCACGCGCGGGTCACGCTGCTGAACGCGGCGAACGAAGTCGTGGCGCGACTGGGCGATGATGTCGCCCGCGTGACGGCTCAGGATGGCGGCGGCATCCGGAACGACGAGTCCCGCTGGGAGAGCGGCAAGTTCGTGCATCCGCACGACGCCTGTTTCGACGCCGATGGGAACATCTTCGTCGCCGAGTGGGTCAACACCGGCCGGGTGTCGAAGCTCCGCCGGGTCTGAAAGCGGGGCGGAACATGACCGCGCTGGATCGGCTCCGTCAGGGAGGCGTCGTGCTGCTCGACGGCGCGACCGGGACGGAGCTGGAGCGGCGCGGGTTCGCACTGGCGCGGCCGGGCTGGTCGGCCCGTGCGCTCGTCGACGCTCCTGAGCTGCTGGCGGCCATCCATCGGGACTATGCGGAGGCCGGCGCGGAGATCATCACGGCGAACACGTTTCGGCTGCATGGCTCGAATCTGGAGAGCTGGGGGCGCGGCGGAGATCAGCGGAAGCTGGTGAGGCTCGCGGTGTCGATCGCCCGGGAGGCTGCGCCCGGCTGTCTCATCGCCGCGTCGCTGGCGCCGGTCGCCGACTGCTATTCGCCGGAGCTCGCGCCGGATGATGGGAATCTCGCGCGGGAGCACCAGCGGACGGCCGAAACGATCGCCGCGGCCGGCGCGGACCTGATTCTGATCGAGACGATGACCGTCGCCCGCGAGTCGATTATTGCCGCGGCCGCCGCCCGGGCGACCGGTCTGCCGTTCGTCGTCAGTTTCGTCTGCGGCCCGGATGGGCGGCTGTTGTCGGGCGAATTGTTGAGCGACGCGGCTCGTGGAGTCGCGGCGGCGGAACCGCTGGCGATTGGGGTAAACTGCATCGCCGTGGAGGATGTGCACGCGGCGCTGGACGCGCTGCGACAGGCCGTCCCGGGGATGCCTCTGGCCGTGTGCCCCAACACGTCGGAGCGCGGCGCGGATGGCGTGTGGCGAGTCACAACCGCTGCGGAACCGGCAGTTTACGCCGCACTCGCGAAGGGGTGGCGAACGTGGGGCGCGGGTCTGATCGGGGGGTGTTGCGGGACGACGCCGGCTCATGTCGCCGCGATGCAACAGGCGTTTGGAAAAGAGGTTGCGGCGTTGAGATCATGCTGATTCTGGGAGCCGTCGCGCGGACGATGCGGGCGTTCCGTCTCGCGGAGCGTCAAATTTCTCCTGCCGCCAGTGGGTCCATCCGTCTTCGCGCGAAAAATCCATTTCACTACGGTCGCAGGCCACTCCTCATACAGTCCCCTCAAAGTCTCACATCACGTCCCCAGTCGCCTCGACTTTGGCGCAGAAGCCGCGCGCATTCGCGTCCGGCCTGATGCCGAGCCGAGCGTTCCACATCCCCAGAGTTCCCAGACAGGCGTTTTCCCGAACCACCCAGCCCGAGCCGTTCGGCCCGGGCGACGCGGGGCCTTCCGCGTTCTGGCGGCGAAGACGAGGTGCATGGATGAACCGGTCGAGCCTTCTGTCGCGTCTCCTGGCGATCAGTCCGCGCTGGCGCACCGTCGCCGTCTGGGCGTCCGTGTTGACAGCCGCCCTGCAGGTCGAGGCCTTCGCACAGCCGGGGCCGGACCAGATGTTTTCCAGCGCCGCGCCTCCGGACGCGTTCGTCCTGCGGCCCGACGCCAGCGGCGCCATCGCCGACCGCGGCTCGTACCGTGAGGACCTGGGCGTCGGCGGCATGGGCGTGCTGGGCCGGTTCGGCCACATCGCGGGCGACACTGTCGGCCGCGGCCAGTCGATCACGCATTTCGAGCTGATGCCGTACCTGTTCAGCGGCGAGACGATGTTCTATGCGGACGGCCGGCTGTACGCGGCGAACAACGGCCGCATGGGCGGCACCGCCGGCGCCGGCGTGCGGCACTATTTCCTGGACTACAATTCGATCCTCGGCGGGGGCTTCTTCTGGGATCGGGACGACACGCGAGGGATCGGCTTCGAGCAGATCGGCGTGTCGATCGAGTATCTCAGCGAATGGATGGACATCCGCACCAACCTGTACAAGAACGTCGGCCAGGATTCAGCCATTCTGGGCACGTCCTTCGTGCAGGGGTCGGAGCGGTTTGAAGGCGATCAGATCATCTTCAATACGGCGACGCGGACCGCCGCGGCGACGGACGGGCTGGACATGCTGTTCTCGACGCCGGTGCCCGGCGCGGCGGCCCGCAGCGTGAACCTCGAGGCCTCGGCCGGCTGGTACCACTTCCAGGCCCGGGGCCAGAAACTGCCGCAGGTCTGGGGCTGGCGGATGCGGCTGGACGCCGACTGGTTCAAGAGCATGCTGCACACGTTCGTGGACTTCACCAGCGACGACGTGTTCGATCACAACATCGTGTTCGGCGCGGAAGTCAACTACTTCCACGACATCCAGCGACGTCCGCGGATCGGCCACAGCCAGTTCAACCGCATGTCCGAATGGGTGCGCAGGAACTACAACGTCGTCGCCATCGACGAGCGGATCGTCAATCCGCCGGAGGCGGCGATCAACCCGCTGACCGGCCAGCCGTACATCGTGCTGCACGTACGGAACATCATTCCGCCGGACCCGGAGTTCCCGAACTTCCCGTTCCCGCCGGCCGACGGCACGGTTGATCTGCCGTACGATTCGATCCAGTTGGCCCAGACCGATCCGGCCGGGGGCCGCGACGCGGACATCATCTTTGTGCACGCCGGCAGCGTGTTCAACAACGCGCCGATCGTGTTGGGCGAGAACCAGCAGATCCTCGGCGAAGGGGTGATCCACCCGATCGCCGTCACGAACGCTCCGAACTCCCGGGCCCGGCCGGTCGACCCGCTGGGCACCATCCGGCTGCCCACCGTCACCGGCCGCAGCGACGTCCCGCAGTTGATCAACACCGCGGGGCCGGCCGTCACGCTGGCGAACGGGAGCACGTTCGCCGGCTTCGACATCATCGACACCACGGGCACGGCGATCGTCGCCAACGGCGTCAGCGGCAGCACGGTGCGGGACGTCAACATTCTGGGGACGACCGGGCCGGACGCCCGCGGCGTCGACCTCACCGACGTCTCCGGCTCGTATCGGTTCGAGAACGTCTCGATCAGCGGCGCCGAAGGAGAGGCGCTGTTCATCGATGGCGGCAACGCCAACATCGCCTGGTTCGGCGGCACGATCAACAACACGTCGAATCATGCCGTCCTGATCCAGAACCAGTTCGGCGGCACGATCAATCTCGCCGGCGACAATGGCACGAACGCCAGCACGTCCTTCGGCGGTCTCACGATCACCGACGTCGGCGGAGAGGGCATCCTGATCCAGGACACCAGCGCCGCAATCTCATTCGGACGCTCGGCCCAGACCCCCTCGACGCAGCACGGCATCACCATCACCGATTCTCAGTCCGCCGGCATGCGGATCTTCAACCTGATGAACCCCGGCTCGGTGAACATTCTGCGCGGCATGCAGATCACCGACTCCGCCGAAGAGGGCCTGGACATCGACAATGTGACCGGCAACTTCCTGCTGGCCAACGACGCCGGCCTGGGGAACGACCTGATCATCCGCAGCGAGAACGACGGCGGGATCGACCTCACGAACATCCTGTCTCCGGCGCAGATCATTTTCCTGGGGAACACCAGCCTGTCCGACATCGACACAGGCAATGCGCCCACCCCGGCGATCAACTTCTCCGACTTCTCCACCGGCCTGGTGCGGTTCGACGGCGACATCAACATCACCGGGACGAACGCCCTGTTCGACACCCCCTCGATCAACATCAGCGGCGCGAATCCCAACCTCGCCGGAGCGGTGTTCGAGGCCAACGGCAACATCTTCATCGCCAATCCGTCCAATGGTCCGGGGATCCTCGTCTCGAACGACCCGTCCACCGTCCGGTTCGGCCGGCTCAACTCTCCGTCGCAGATCAACATCGTCCCGCAGGCCGGCAACGGCATCGTCGTGCTGAACAACACCGGCCAGGTGTCGTTCGCCAGCTCGGTGAATGTCGCCACGAGCCAGGCCTCGGCGATCGTCGTCCAGGACAATGCCAGCCAGGTCGCGTTCGGGTCGGTGAACGTCACGGACCACATCGGTCCGGACGCCGGGGTGTTTGTGTTCGAGAACAACGGCCCCACGGGCAACGCCTCGGTCACGTTCAATCAGTTGAACGTGAACAGCACCGGGGCCCTGGCCGTGTTCGCCGCGGAGAACGACAGCCTGACGGTCAACTCCGGGACGGTCATCGCGGACGGCGCGCAGGCGATTGATTTCGAGAACAACGACCGGCTGAACGCGACGTTCACGAGCGTGTCTTCGAACGGCGTCCCGCTGGGCATTCGGGTGGTCGACGACGCGTTCAACGCGAACGCCGCGTTCCGGATCACGGGCACGTCGACTTTGGGTTCCGGCGGCCTGATGGAGAACGAGCTGGGTTCGCTGTTCCAGAACATTCAGACGGTGGGCGTGAACCTGCAGGACTACATCGACAACATCGTCGGCATCGAGACGCTGAACGTCGCGAACGTGTCGATCACGCGGTCGCGGTTCCAGAGTTCGGTGTCGGACAATTATGTGCGGCTGCTGGCCAACGTCGCTCGGACCGGGACCCTGGAATACAACTATGTTCTGGACGACAACCTGTTCGAGGATACGGCCCTGCTGGGTCCCAACACGGCGATGGTGCATGTCGAATCGCTGCTGGGCGCCGGCGGCTCCAACCTGGACCTGACGATCACCGATTCGCAGGACGCGACGAACGCGATTCCGGGCTTTGTGCTGGACCGGCTGGCGAACTCCGCGGCGGTGCGGGTCGACTGGAGCGGCAACGTCGTCGCCGATGTGTCCCGGAACGTCGTGGAGATGGGCCCCGGGGACGATCAGTTCGCGTTCGACATCGTGCAGCGGGGCACGACCTTCCAGAACAACGTGCTGTTCCGCAACAACATCGTCCGCGGGACGAGCACCGGCAGCGACGGACAGACCGGCGCACGGATGGTGTTCGGCGGCCGGACGGACATCAGCATCCTGAACAACTCGCTGATCGACCCGGCCACCGGGGATGTGCTGCCCGGCTTCGTGTTCGCCGGCACCGACGCGATCGGTTACGACCTGACGTTCCGGACGGCCGGAAACAACATCGTGTTCGACGACAACGCCCTGGACTTCAACAATGCGGGCGGCACGGGCCTGCTGTTCCGGCTGATCAACGCCAGCAACGTGACCATCGGCGGAGACGCCGGGACGATTCCGAACTTCGGCAACTCGTTCGAGCTGGCCGACATCGACTTCTCGATCGACCAGGGCATCATCTTCCAGACGACGCTGGGCACGATCAATCTCAGCGGCACGCAGGACAACATCATCCTGTTCAACCCGAACAACACCGGCTCGGTGATCGACTTCCAGGCGCCGGCGAACAGCACTGGAACGATCATCATCAACGGCCAGCCTCGGCCGTAATCCGGTTCGCGTCGGGGCCGCCTTCAACGCTCAAAGCCCGCAGACGACATTCGTCTGCGGGCTTTGGTTTCATGACGACGCGTGAGCGTCGACTTCGGCAAGCGGCCGAGCATGCCGGGGCGAGCATGGAGACGACGGCCGCGCTGCCGCAGTCTCTACACCCGCGGCTCAGAACGTGATGATCGCGTCGATCCCGAGGATCGACTCGTCGACCGGAATTCCGAGCGGGTTCTTCGGCGTCGCGCCTTCCGCGCCCGGGCACCACTGGTAGCGGTACTCAGGCCGGATGACCATGTTCGCCATCGGCTTGTAGTTCAGGCCGACGGTCAGCACCTGGTACGACGTGCCGTCAAACTTCGCCCACTCGTTCCGCATGCCGACCGCGGTGCGGTCGCTGATCGAGTACAACAGGAAGTTGTACATGCTGATGCCGTGGAATGTGGTGCCGCCCAGCACGCCTTCGTTGGTGTGGATCAGGTCGCCGCCGATGACCGAGGTCAACTCGTCGGTCAGCTGCGTCGTCACCACGATGCTCTGGGCATAACCTTCGCCCGACCAGCCGAAGTTTCCGGCGGTGGTCGTGTAGATGAAGCTCATGTTCTCCATCGGCGAAAAGCTGAACCCGCCGTGGAAGGCCGAACCGCCGTTGAGACGGTCGAAGCCGGTGTCCCAGCCGGCGACCCAGCCGCCGTACAGGGCGGTGTCGTCGTCGATCTGGTACGTGCCGACCGCTCCCGTGTGGGTGAACGGCTCCATGAAGTTCATGGTCAGCAGGTGGCTGTAGAAGAAGTTGCCGGTCGCGCCGACGACTTCAAAGCCCTGCAGCGTGTAGAAGTGACCGATCTTCACCGAGAAGGCGTCGTAGGCGAGTTCGCCGTATGCCTGCGGGATGGCCCAGCCGTATTCGCCGTGGTCATACCCGTTCTCGAAGTCCCACCGGCCCGGGCGGTTGCCGAAGGCCTGCGTGTTCTGGGCGTCGATGCCGTAGACCACGTCGATGCGGCCGCCGACGTCGAAGCCTTCCGACCCGTCCGCGGCGCTTTCGACGTAGAACCACGCCTGGTGCAGGTTCAGGGCGTGCGGCACTGTGTTGAACACGCCGTCCGACTTGTTCGTATAGCCGAACTGGAACCAGCCGCCGACGTCGATGCAGGGCTCGTCCAGGCACATCGCGTCCGCGATCGCGCCGGACAGCGTCCAGGGATCGTCCAGCGGATCGCCGAACATCCCGCACATGGAGTCGTAACCGTCGCCGCACCAGCCCGCGCCGGTGTCGTACCAGCCGCCCCAGTCCATTCCGCCGCCGCCGCCGCGGCAGGCCTTGTTCGCGTCCCGGCAGGCCCTCTTCTGGGCGCGGGCGTACTCGCGGGCGATGCGGTTCTGCTCCCGCTCCGCTTCCTTGCAGGCCCGCATCTGCTGTCGTTCGAGTTTCTTCTGGTAATCGACGAGCTCGACGCTCATATCCGCGTTGTCGGCGAACACGATGTCGGCGCGGTCCACGAGAGAGGCCGCGTTCGCGGGCGACTCCCAGGCCCACCCCAGGCCAGTGCCAGCCAGCAGCAGGCACACCTTTCGAGAAAGCTTACGCATGAGATTGGTTCCCTCCATGGGACTGCTGCGTCTCTCAGCCGTCCCTGACTGTTCACAGACTGCGTGGTCACGTCGGCGCGGCCGTCTGGCCGCCGCAGGGGAAGGTTGAGCGCGATCCCCCCTTGACCTTCCGAGGGCTCGGAAGGCGCCGGCGCAGCTGTCGATCTGTCTTCGGATTTCGACAGCCTGTTTTCGGCAGCCCACCAACATTCTTCGGGCAGGAGCGACAGGTAGGACCGGTACAGACGGACCAGTGTCAACCCCAGACGACACAAGGAGTTCGGCAGAAATTGCCGACTGCTCTACTGGCCCGCCCGGCACACGGCATCCCGCTCGGACGCATGGAACGCTCGCCCGCCTGCCAACGCTCGCCCGCCTCGCCCCTCAGCCCCCGGCGTCGGTTTCGCCCCACAGCGTCAACGTCACCCGCCGCGAGCCCCCCCGGTTCCGGTGCTCGCAGAGATAGATGCCCTGCCAGGTCCCCAGCACCGGACGGCCGTCTCGCACCGGAATGGACAGCGAACATCCCAGCAGCGACGACTTCACATGCGCCGGCATGTCGTCCGGCCCTTCGCACGTATGGCGATACGGGAAGTCCTCCGGCGCGATTGCGTTCAGCGACGACTCCATGTCGGCCGGCACGTCCGGGTCCGCGTTCTCGTTGATCGACAGCGACGCCGAGGTGTGCTGCAGGAAGACGTGCAGCAGCCCGACGCGGATCGTGGCCAGTTCGGGCAGCGCGGACAGCAGGCGATCGGTGATGATGTGAAACCCCCGGGGATGCGGGGGCAGCGAGACGTCTTTCTGCAGCCAGGGCATATCGTTGCGTCCAATCGAGGAGCCCACAGGATACCGGACGCATCGCGGCCGGAAACCCTGGCGAACGTGGTGGACTGGTCGTTGGTCATCGCGGACTGGTCAGT
>JAHBXW010000032.1 GCA_019636235.1 Planctomyces sp. | reverse complement strand
TTAGCCAAAAAGGACGACGAATACGTCGGTTATCTGGCGGCTGTTCTTCGAGTTAGCGGACATGCTGAACTTACGGATGCCCGATCTCTGGATCATCGAGCGCGAACGAGCCCATTGAACGTGTACCTTCGGTTGAGCCGTGACGCAATCAATGCCGCAAGTTGGTTAAAGCGTTACGTCGAAGCTGCCGGGGAGGATGAATAATGCGCACGCCGATTCTTGCCCTTCGGCACAATCGAGCATCCTGCGGACAGCACGCGGGCTTGCTGTTGCAACGGTACCTGTGCGAAAACGCGACCGGGGACGGTGGCAACCCGGAGGAAAAACTCGCCATCCTTCAGGCGGCCATCAATTCCGCCAGCAACCCTCACGTTCGCGAACTCTACGGGATTGCCTATCGGCGCTGGCAGAGATCTCTGCCTGGTTCGTCAGTGACACACGAGCTCCCCACTGTCGGTCGGCTGATTGTCGGACTGGGTTCTGAAAATG
This sequence comes from Planctomyces sp., assembly GCA_019636235.1. Lineage (GTDB taxonomy): Bacteria > Planctomycetota > Planctomycetia > Planctomycetales > Planctomycetaceae > Caulifigura. The sequence goes on along the minus strand of JAHBXW010000032.1, from coordinate 30,159 downwards.
TCCTCGAAACCGGTATCCGCCTGCACCACACCTACGGCATGCCGATCATTCCAGGTTCGGCGCTGAAGGGACTGGCTGCTCACTACTGCGACCAGGTTTGGGGAGCGACCGACAAGCGGTTCATGTATGGCGAACCTTACCACGAACTTCTTTTCGGCACCACCGACGACATTGGCTGCATTGTCTTTCACGACGCCTGGTTCGTGCCTGATTCTGACAACGCTCCGCTCAAACTCGATGTGATGACCCCACACCATCCCACGTGGCTGGACGGCAGTGAACCTCCATCCGACTTCGATAGCCCGACTCCCGTGCCATTCTTATCTGTGGCAGGCCGATTTCGAGTTGCCGTCGCGTGGAGCGGTCCGGAACACGCAGAGGCCAACAATTGGACGGAGTTGGCCAATTCTCTGCTCAAGCAAGCGCTGTCCGAATGGGGCGTTGGCGGCAAGACGACCAGTGGCTATGGGCGCCTTAGCGAAGGCGTGGACTTGCCACAACATCCCGAAGTGCGAGCGGCGTCCTTGCGGAACCCGACCAATCAATCTTCGGTGATTTCTTCGAAGCGGACCTCGGGAACTCCGACAACGGTGCGCATCGTCGGTGTGCGAGAAAAGGGCTTCGACGTTCAGGAACAAGGGCGACCACAAGGGACGCTCACGGTCGGAAACAGGCCTGCGGACGTGCAAGCGAGCCTCGGCAACACGGTGGATGTCGAAGTTCACAACGACGATCCACAAAGGCCGCAATACCGTTGGCCCAGTCAGAAGCCACCAAAGCAGAGAGCAGATCGAGGGAGACCAAGGCGATGAAGGTTCTTCTGTGTTTGCTCTCCGAACAGCACGTTCCCAATCTACTATCGGTGCATCACTTTCGGCCAGATCGGCTTGTGCTGGTCGAAACTGTCGCCATGCATAAACGTGGGACCGCTGCAAACTTCTTGCATGCCTTGAAGCTTGGCGGCCTCGACTACGAAGACCGATGCGATATCGAGTCGTTGGATGCGGAGGACAATCTGGATGCTGTGCGGACCGTGCTCCGGCGTGCTTTTGGCAATCATCCGTCCGCAGAGTGGATCGCCAATGCAACGGGCGGTACCAAGCCGATGAGTATTGCCACGTTCGAGTTTTTCAAGGCAACCGCTGGCCGAGTTGTCTATACAAACTTTGCGCGTCCGAATGTGCTTTTGGGGCTGGATTCCAACGTAGAGGAGACATGTGATCACAAGCTCTCGATGAACGAATTCCTCGCGGGATACGGGTTCGAGTCCCGAAAGTCAGAGGACAACATGCGCAATGCCGAGGACCGAGCTCGAAGATGGGCGCGTTGCGCTTGTGTCATCGCGAAGCATGCATCGCCACAGGACATCTTGTTACTTTCCGATGCCGACCGGGGCATTGCTCGAAGGAAGGGCTGGCAGATTCAACCTGGACAACTGAAGTTGGATTCACCAGATGTGGCGTCGGCAGTGCGCGACGCCTTCTTGTTACAAGGTAATGGAACTGGCGAATCCCTGCATGGCAGTATCGACAAATACGCTGTTGAGTTTCTGACAGGAGGCTGGCTGGAAGTTTTTTTATGGGAGTTATTGTCACGTCATTCCGATGCACTTGGCGTCTGGGATGTGCGGTTGGGGTTTGAGGTGGGTCGTCGGGGAGATTCTTCGGGCAACGATTTCGATGTAGCCTTCATGCGCGATTATGGGCTCGCCATGGTGGAGTGCAAGTCCGGCTCACAAGATCACGATCCCGGCAGCGACATTCTCTATAAAGTCGAAGCTGTCACACGTCAATTCCGCGCCCTACGAGTCCGATCCTACCTCGCAACGACAGGCGATAATGTTCTGGATGTCAGTAGAGAAATTAAGGCATCGGTTAGAAATCGCGCGAGCATTTACAACTGCCGCGTCGTCACTGCGGCTGAGATCAAACAGATTGCGACTGGCGGCGATTCGCCTGATTCAATTCGGAAACTGTTCTTCAATGTGACGGAGCCAGCCTGATGAGCCCAGTCGTGCATTATTCCATCGGTGTCGACCAGCCCATTGCTCCAGGGGAGCCGTTGCCTCCATTGCCCAAGATCCCGCGAGGCGCGCTAGTTGTTATCGAAGGTCGAGCTCCGATTTGGCGTTATGGCATGGCGTTTCATTTGTTGCACGGCTCGCCCGCTGGCGCAATCGCTGTATTCGATCCACGGATTGGCGCGGTCGTCGTTGCGTCCCACCATCCCTCCTGGCGCGAAGGCCAAATCATCGAAATGGATTCTCCGTCTGAATGACAAAGTAAAACTTGTGTCATGGTTTCGTACTCACACAATCATTGCCGGCATGGGCGCTTCGTTAACCCGCCAGTCACAAAGAGCGACATTCGGAAAAACCCCGCCGCCGGTTAACAATCCTAGCTGGATTGGTGAGTTGGACTGGCAATGGCGCTTGGGCGCTAATGGGCACAGGGAAGGGCATCATGCTCTCTTTCCGAGTTTTTTGCGGGATCGGTGCGCGCAAGTCTGAGAGTTCTTCGACGAGGGTTGTGCACAGGGAGCTAAAAATCGAGGTCTCGAAACTCTTGAGATCCACGGGTTAACGAACCCCGGCTGCCGTTGCGGCCGGGGTATTTTCGTGGATGGGGCCGACTCCGCCACGTCGTGGCGGGATTCTACCTGCAGGACCCGTGGTGCGATACCTCTCCGGGCGTTCCTCAGGCCGACGAGCCATCCGCCGGGCGCGAGCGCTCCGGGCCCAGAACCTCTCGTCCGCTCCGGAAACTCTCCGACTCTCCCCAGGCTCGCGGCCGGCTGGTTAACAGAACACGGCGCTCTCCGTGCCCCCGTCTCCCGCCCCGGGCTCGGCCACGAGGGGCGTGTCGGGGACGCCGATGACCGCTCCGTTCGCTCCGCCCCCGTCGCGACCGATCCTGGGTGTCGTGGACCTCCTGGAGGGGGTTAGACCCAATACCGTTCAATTGAGCATGACCATTGAGCGTCGGAAGTTCTTTGTGGGCTGAGGGAAATCGCGGTGCTTCTTCCGTTTCTTCGCCCACTTGCTCATCTTGATTTTGACCACGCGAGGATTGATCCGATCCCGGCGTGGCTCCAGACGCTCCTCCGCCACCTCCGTCATCAGATCACGCAGCCACCGCGCGATCCCGCGTTCACTCCGGGGACATTAGGGCAGCCGGCGCCGCAGAATCTTCAGCGTACTCACGAACGACAGCTCCCGCGGCGCGATCCCCGCGAAGTCCGCCGCCTCGCACATCAGCTTGCGGATCACGTAGTGACCCAGCAAGAGCCCCTGAATCTCCTGGACCACCCCGGCCGGAGTCTCGCTGCGAAGCACGCGCTTCTCGCGCTGGTGCGTCTTGAGTTCGTCAATCGACAGCTCCTCTTCCCAGCGCTCATGGTACAGCACGATCAGCCGTTTGGCCGGATGCTCGCGGGCCGAGAGCAGCGTCGTCAGCAGGCGGTGCGGCTCACCGGCGCCGGGCCGTTGCGGGTCATCGAAGGAATACTCGATGATCCGCACCCTGAGGCCGTCCTGGTCCTTCGGGCGGTGACGGGGCGAGGGGTCGAGCTTCGCCAGGAAGGAGCCGTCGGGCAGACGCCGGACCGGCTCGAAGATCATGGTGCTTTTCACCCGCGCCAGGAGGTGGGCGCCGCGCTGGCGGACGTCCTTGGCCAGACGATGGCTGAGGAAGTTGCGGTCCCACAACAGGAGCATGTTTTTCTCGAGAAAACGCACGAGAAACCGGGCCATCGGCGGTTCGCCGCGGTGGCAGGGCTTGATCAGCGACTTCCACAGGATGTGCGTGCCGGTCTCGCACAGGCTGAGCACGCGGGCCTGCGGAAAGGCTCCGGGAGCGCGTCCGCCTCCCGGCCGGCCGAAGGCCTTCTCGTTGGCGGGGGAATCGAACAGGTTGACGACGAAGCTGTCCATGGCCATCAGCCGCAGGCCGGCGTAGAAGGCGTGGGGCGATTCGGGCTGTCCTTGAAGTTCGATGACCTGGTAGGCCAGTCTGGCGAGCGGGGCGGCCCCGATGCTTTTGCGGGCCTCGCACATCGTGGAACGCCCCGGCGTTCCGCCCTTCTTGAACCGATGCAGCCAGCGAAACACCTGCCGATAGGCATCGGGACAGAACAGTCCCAGCGCGATCACGAACCAGACCACGAACCAGCGTGGCAGGCGGCGGCAGTTGCGGTGTGTGCGTGCGGACCGTCGGAGCGCTTTTGCGATTGCCGCTCGCGGAATGATCCGCTTCAATGCCCGAGTCCGCTCGGCGTCCGACCAACGCACGGCGACGTTCGCATCCTTGATCAGCACACTCATCGCAGCCTCCTTGCCACGTGGGACTTAGAACATCCCCAGCGTCGCCGGAGGTTGCGTTTTTGTTGAGGTCAATTGAACGGTATTGGGGTTAGCCTCGCTGTCCCGTGCACGCCGTCCCGGCAGGTCGGGGGCGCTGGTGATCGGTGGCGCGGCCGCGCGAGCCTGGGCGCGATCAGCATCGGCCATTGCTCTCCAGATTTCAGCACGGCGGGCACCGTGATTGCATGCCGTTCGGGGGTGTGCGCTCCTCAAAACCGGGGTGCCTCGCTCTTCCGGCCCCCCGGAGCCGGGACCTTGTCGGACGAGCGACCGCTCTGGTTTGAGCGACACCTGTCAAGATGACTCCAGCGGAGTGGAGATCATGGAAGTTCGGCTGCTGGTTCGAGGGGCGGTGGTGGTAGTGCTCGTCGTGTCCATCGCCCGCCAGGGGCTGCGGCGGCTGCGCAGTGCGGACTTCAAGGCCGATTCGGACGCTGAGCCTCGACATCTCCCGGACGAGGCTCCCGAGCCGCAATGAGCCATGCCAGCAGCGATGTTCACCGGCCAAGTCGTCGACCCATCCGGCGAGGTGCTCTTCGGGCGCGTGTCCGGGGCCTACTGGATCTCTCCCAACGAGGGATACCTGCACTGGACAGGCGAGTTCACGATCGAGTCGGGAGAACCACCGCGTCTCGCCGATCAGGTGCGTCTGGTCTTCGATGATCGCCGACACGCCCTGATCCGGATCTCGCGATACCGCATGCCGTCTCCGTTGGTGGAGTTCACCGGAATCGGATGCCCCCCCGAGTGAGAACCCTCGCCTGCGTGTTGGTCTTGCCGCGAACCGCACGGCGGTCGGGAGGAGGGCGGCGGCGGCCCGGTCTGGAGCAGTCAGGTGCCGGCCGCGATTCGCTGAGAAGTCAGTCGACTCGCCCGGTGACTCGCGGAGTTGACCCGGCTCGAATCGATTGGGGACGGAATGCCAACCGCTCCGGCTGGATCGCGGCGGAATGCTTCGCCAGGTCAACGATCCACGAGGCGCTCGACCGATACGGCCGCACGCCGCGCCGCCGCCTCGTCCAGCCAGCAGCATCCCGGCCCGAGATCGCGCAGCCAGTCCTCGCCGTTCCAAAACCCGCCGCCAAGCCGGGTAATTACGAAGCCGCCCTCCGGCAACGGATGCCGTTCCTCGAGAAGCATTCTGTTTCCGGAGAGCCGCGTGCGAATGCGGGACATCCTCGACGGGACGACCAATACCGTGATGGTGGGCGAGCGCGTGCATCGCAACGTGCAGGCGCCGGCGCAGCCGCACTCGGGCATCCGGCGCCCGCAGCAACGACTCGTCGGACGCCTTGGCCAGCGCTTCGCATGATACGCGTCCGAACCAGCCCAACCAGTTCATGCGGATGGGCTTCAGCAGTGCCCATGACGGCGGCGTGCATTTCCTGCTGTGCGACGGATCGGTGCGGACGGTCAGCGACAGCATCCACTCGGCGGACTTCGCGCCGGCGGGCGGCCTGGCGTCAATCGGCACGTACCAGAAGATCGCTCTGATTTCCGACGGCCAGATCGTCGGCGACTTCTGAACCGCGAGGAGTTATTGAAAGTGTCGGCCGAATCCGTTGGCGTTCCGGATCGCCGCCCCGCCGTTCACGTCGTGCGCCGCGGGAGTCGCAGCCGGACCGACAGCACCTTGAGCACCAGGTCGACGTCGTTCGCCGCTTTGAATCGCTGCAGCACGCTGCGCCGATGCTTGGCGATCGTTTGAAAGCCGATGCCGGTTGTGGCCGAGATCTGCTTGATCGATAGTCCCTGCAGCAGGAACCGGAACACTTCGCACTCCTTGCGGGTCAGGTGCGCCTCGAGCGCCAGGCGGTCCGCCTCTTCACGGTCGCATTCCAGGCATTCTGGCCACCGCTCGCGCCCTTCCGCAGGCACCGAAGCCCTGGCCGGCGCTGCACCGCCCAGTTCGCACATCCAGTCCTCATCGCCCCCCACGCCCGCCGCACACAAGTTCGGACCGCACTCTGTCATGACGACACCCACACGTTGACTCATTCGCTTCTGGCTGAGACTGCACACTTCAGAGGGCTTCAGGGCGGATGACCGGGATGCTGGGGGGACGCCGTCCGCGAGCCATTCGATGTCCCAGAATCGACGGTTCTGGGCCCGCCGCCCGGCTGTAGCCGTTGTGATGTCATGGGTTTCGGCACGAACTGCAACACGGACCGGTTTCCCTGCGATTCATGAAGCCAGGCTCATCATGCGGTGCGGCAAATCGCTACGCCGCCGTTGATAACATCGGGCCCATCTCATTGAGGCTCGACAGCTTTCAAACGGATTCGGGCAAACCCTCAAGTCTGCGCAGTGGAAGGTGTGCGGAAATGGCGCGCCCTGTCTCCTCCAATTGGCGCTGGCCATTTGAACGCGGCTGAGACTGCGAGTTTCTCGCAAGGAAAACCCGCGTGAACCGTGCGGGGCTTGGCAAATGGTCGCCGCGCGGACTCGGCGTCGCCCAGCTCCGAGGGCACCACCTCGCAGTGGAATGCGAACCATTCGCATTTGTGTTGGTGGGCAAGCAGGCGTGCTGTCGGCCGACCTACGTTTCCAGCGGCAGGATTCCGCCTGCCCCGATCACACGCAGCGCCGCCGAGATGGCCGCTGCGACAGGGAAGCCGGAGTCCACGAGAGGGCCGCATTCGTCCATGTCCACGATCATCGTCAGCGACCGGCCTGCCGTTTCCGGGCACCTCCGCAAGGTGCTGACGGCCCAGGGCCGCGACTGTCCGATCACGCACGTGTTGCCGCTCGACCAGTCGGCGCGAATGCTGGCCGGGCGGGGGGGCGTCGATCTGCTGTTCGTGGTTCAGTCAGCGGACCTCGACCGCTCGGCGGCGGTGATGCGTCAGTTGCGGGCCGTTTCGTCGGCGCGGATCGTTGCCGTCGGCGCGGCGGACGACCCCCGCAAAATCCTTGAGCTCCTCCACGCGGGAGCGGACGACTATCTCGACGACGCCGCCGACATCGAAACCCAGGTGGTGCAGGTGCTGCAGCGGTTGGGCGCCAGTCAGCGGAAAGGCAGCCCGGGGCGGCTGATCGCAGTGACAGGCGCGTCCGGCGGCGTGGGCGCCACGCTGGTGGCCGTCAACCTGGGAGTCGCGTTCGCACAGCGGCAAAAGGGCTGTGGAATTGTCGACCTGGCGACAGCGGAGGGCGAACTGGCGGACCATCTCGACCTGACGCCCCGGCACACGCTGGCGGACGTCTTTCGGAACATCGATTCGCTGGACCAGGAGATGCTGTCGCAGTCACTGACTCCGCACGCCAGCGGGGCGTCCATGCTCGCGGGGGGCGCATCCGCGGAGGAGTTCGACGCCCTCAGTCCGGACGACGTCGAGCGCGTCGTGCAACTCAGCCGCAGCCAGTTCCCCTGCAATGTCGTGGACCTCGACCGCCGCAACGCCCGACGCCTGCGGGTGCTGGAATCGGCGGACTGCATCTTGCTGCTGGTGCGGCTGGAGTTTGCCTCGCTGTGCAGCGCGCGGCGGATTCTGGATGAGTGGAAGCGGCGCGAGATTGAGGGTTCGCGAATTCTGGTGGTCGCCAATCGGGCGGGCCAGCCGGGAGAGATTCCCCCGTCGAAAACCGCTTCGATTCTCGGACGGCCGCTCGACTGCCGTCTGGACGACGACCCCCTGACCGCGGGAATCAGCATCAACTGCGGATCGCCCGCGGTGCTCGAACAGCCGAAGTCGCCGCTGGCCCGCGGCATCCTGACGCTCGCCGACCGGATCATCCCTGCCGAGCCGCAGTGCGCTGCGCCGGATTCCGCCGCGCCGGCCGCGTCCTTGATGCGGCGGGCTGCCAGCATCCTGTTCTGTTGACGCGATCGTTCCCCCCGACCTGACCGCCCCCCGACAATTCAAGGCGCCCCGCATGTTCACAACCGACGCTCCCCTGTCCCGCCCCGCGGATCCCGGTTCGCGAAAGGAATCCCGCGAACAGCGGTTCCTGAGGATCAAGCAGGACATCCACAAGCACCTCATCGCGGCGATGGACCTGTCGTCCGCCAACGCGCTGAACGACTACGACCTCCGGCGCGAGCTGCGGCGCGGACTTGAGGACCTGTGCCGGTCGCGAGCCGACCTGCTCAGCGAAACCGATCGCCTGCGGATGATCAACGAAGTCATCGACGAGACGCTGGGGCTGGGGCCGATCGAGCCGCTGCTGCGCGATCCCACGATCACCGACATTCTCATCAACGGCCCCAAGACCGTGTACGTCGAGCGCCGCGGGCGGCTGGAGCGGACGAACGTCGCCTTTCACGATGAGGACCACCTGGTCGAGATCGTGCAGCGGATCGCCGGAAAGATCGGCCGCCGGCTGGACGAGGCCAGCCCGATGGTGGACGCGCGGCTGGCGGATGGCAGCCGCGTCAACGCCGTGATTCGCCCGCTGGCGATTGACGGCGCGCTCGTCTCGATCCGGCGATTCTCCGCCAAGCCGCTGATCGCAGGCGACCTGATCGCCCGCGGGTCCGTCGCCAAGGAGATGATCGAGTTCCTCATCGCCTGCGTGCAGTCGCGGCTGAACATCATCGTCTCCGGGGGCACCGGCAGCGGGAAATCGACGCTGCTGAACATCCTGTCCGGGTTCATTTCGGAGCACGAACGGCTGGCCACGATCGAGGATGCCGCCGAGCTGCGGCTGCAGCAGTCGCACGTGGCGCGGATGGAGACCCGGCCGGCGAATCTCGAAGGCGCCGGGGAAGTGACGTCCCGGGATCTCGTTCGCAACGCGCTTCGCATGCGGCCGGACCGCATCATCGTCGGCGAATGCCGCGGCGAAGAGGCCTTCGACATGCTTCAGGCGATGACGACGGGGCACGCCGGGAGCCTGACGACGATCCACGCGAACGGCACACGCCACGCTCTCCGCCGACTGGAGATGCTCGTCGGGATGGCCGGCTTCGACCTGCCGATCTGGTTCATCCGCGAACTGATCGCGAGCGCCGTGACGATCGTCGTCCATTGCGAGCGGATGACGGGCGGCCAGCGGCGGGTGACGCAGATCTCAGAAGTCACGGGCATCGTCGGCGACATGGTGCAGATGCACGACTTGTTCACGTTCGTGCAGACCGGCCTCGACGATGAGCACCAGGCCCAGGGGCACTTCATGGCGACCGGCATCCGTCCGCAGTGCCTCGAGCAGCTGCAGATCTGCGGATACCAGTTCGCCCCCGCGCACTTTGAACGCAAGCGGCTCGAGTTCGATCGCAACGAAGCACTGCTCGCCAGCGCGCAGACCCGGAGGACCCGGCCATGACGTCCATTCCCACACTCGCCTGCAGCGCCATCGCCGGGACGGCCGTCTGCCTGCTGGTCAGCGAAGCGCTCCTGGGAAACGGGCTGCGCATCCGCCGGCGGATCAGCCGGGCCCGCCAACCCCACGTTGGCGGATCGTCCGACGGTTCGTCCCTGTTCCGGGCCGACAGCGTACTCGGCCTCCAGCGAAACCGCCTCGGGGCCGGACTGCAGCGGTTCCTCGAACAGTCCGGCGCCGCAGTCACGCTGTCTCGGTTCCTCGGCGCGTCGGGCGCGCTCGGCGGGCTGGGCCTGTTGATCGCCCTGTGCCTCGCCGGCAACTGGCTGACCATCTTCGGGATCGCATCCCTGTTCGCGGCGCTGCCGCTGTTTGTGATCGCGTGGATGCGGAAACGCCGGACGGAGCGCATGCGTCGTCAACTCCCGGAAGCGTTCGACATCATGAGCCGCAGCGTGCAGGCCGGGCAGACGATCGCCTCCGCGATGCAGGTCGTCGCCGCGGAATGCCGCCAGCCGCTGGCGCGGGAGTTCGCCAACTGCTGCGACCAGCAGAACCTGGGGCTCGGCTTCGAGGCGGCGCTGCAGGACCTGGCCCGCCGGGTGCCGATCGTCGAACTGCGCATTCTCGCGATCGCGCTGATCGTGCAGCGGCAGACCGGCGGCAACCCCGTTGAAGTGATCAACAACCTGTCGGACCTGATTCGCAAACGCATGAAGCTGACGCAACGGCTGAAGACGCTCACTGGCGAAGGTCGGATGCAGGCGGCCGTGCTGATTCTGCTGCCGATCCTGATGTTCGTCGGACTGCGGATCTCCAGGCCAGAGTATGTGCAATCGCTGATCGACCATCCCCGGCTGCTGGGCGCCGTCGTATGGGCGCAGATTCTGGGCAGCATCTGGATTCACCGTATCACCCGACTCGATTTCTGAGGCGCATTCCATGTCCGAGCTGTTGAACGCACCCTGGTTGTGGTCGTTGCTGGGCGCGGCCGGCTGTTGTGCCGCCGTAGCGGCGCTGGTTCGTCGCCGGGATGAGCGGGTCGCGACCCGCATCGACCGGTTCGAGCAGTCGTGGGACGGCAATGCAGCCGAGCCGGCTGCGGAATCCGTTCGACAGCCTGGATGGATTCAGTGGTTCGCGCCCCGCCGGGCGTCGACTCAGAAGCAGCTCAGCGAGCGGCTGATGCACGCGGGCTTCATGCGCCCCTCGGCGGTGCCGATGTTTCTGGGCGCTCAGTGGGGCCTTGCCGCCGGGTGCGCCACGCTCGCCGCCTGGGGTGGGCGGATCGCCGGCCTGCAGCCGATTGACGGTCTGCTGATGACGCTCATCGCCGCGGGCGCCGGCTTTCTGCTGCCGACGACCTGGCTGCGGATCGAGACCGTCCAGCGGCAGCGGACGCTGGTCCGGTCCCTGCCCGACTTCCTGGACCTGCTCGTCGCCTGCCTGGATTCCGGGCTGAGCCTGGAAGGCTCCATCCAGCGAATCACGTTTGAACTGGAACAGGCCCATCCGTTGCTGGGGCAGGAACTGAACCGCGTGCAGCGCGAGATTGAACTCGGCGCAACGCCGGACCGCGCGCTGCAGTCTTTCGCCGACCGCGCGGACCTCGAATCGGTCCGCATGCTCGCGACCGTCTGCAGCCAGTCCCGACGGTTCGGAACCCGCGTATCCAACGCCCTCCGCGGACATGCCGACGCCATGCGGCAGCAGCGGGAAGAGCAAGCCGAAGAAGCCGCCCAACGGGCCGCCGTCAAGATCCTGCTCCCGACGCTCCTGCTGCTGTTTCCGGCCACATTCATCGTTCTGGCCGGACCGGCGGCCATTCAGATCAGCGAGCGGTTTGTTCAACAGGACGGCGAAGATGTCCGCTGACCTCCTCCGCCGATCCTCCGCGGCCAGCCACCGACGGGAACCGCCGTCTCGCCAGCGACGTCGCGCGACGTCCGCCACCGAACTCGTACTGGTGCTGCCGCTGCTGGTCATCATCGCCTCCGGGACGATGGACCTGGGGCGATCGGTGCATGCCGGAATGATCGTCGCGAACGCGGCCCGCAGCGGAGCCGAATGCGGGGCCACGCACAGGTTCGCTCCGCTGACGATGGCCGTCTGGGAGGCGCGGATTCGCACGGCCGTCATCGCCGAACTCTCCAACTTGCGGGACTTTGATGAGAACCTGCTGCAATTGGACATTGATTTCGTCGAACTCGGCGACGATCACGACCTGGTCCGCGTCACCGTGTCGCATCCGGTGACGATGCAGACCTTTCTGCCGGGGGCGGACGGCGCGGTTGCCATCACGCGGACCGTTTCGATGCGGCAGGTGAGATGACGCCGTTGTGCCGGCGAAGTTGTTGTTCCCCTTGCTCACTTCAATGCCCGCGGCGCCATGCAACGCAACATTCGACGACCCCTTGAACGCCAGGCCCGGCGTGGCGCCTCCGCCGTGGAGGCCGCCATCGTCCTGTCGGCCGTCCTGCTGATCGTCTTCGGATTGTTCGATCTCGGACTGGCCGTCCTGCAGCAGAACACCTTGACGGAGTGCGCCCGCCGCGCCGCACGGACAGCCATCGTCCGCGGCAGTCGCAGCTCCGCACCGCTTGGCCCGTCGGGCTGGTCCGGCTACGCCAGCGCCGTCCACCCGCTGACGGACTCGATCCGGCCGCACCTGGGCGTCATGCCGCCCGCCGCCGTGACGCTGAACGTCAGTTGGCCCGACGCGGACAACGCCGCCGGACGAGCGGTCGTCGTGCAGCTCCAGTACCAGCATCAGGGCGTCCTGAAGTCGCTGTTCGGAGTCGCCTGGACCATTCGGGCCTCGTCGCGGATGTCGATCGCGCATTGATGCCTCCGGAATCCGCCGCATCGCATTGAGAACTCTGAAAGCCGCCCTGATGCATCCTTCCCGCCGACTCCGCCGCCACCCTCTGAATTCGCTCACGTCGCATTCCAGGTCCGGGAAGCTGCTCGCGCTGTTCGCCGTGTTGCTGCCGACGCTGATCGCCTTTTCCGGTCTCATCCTCGACGGCGGACTGCTGACGCTCGCTGCGCGGGAGGCCCAGCACGTTTCCGATTCGGCGGCGATGGCTGCGGCCGGCGAGCTGGCCTGGGGCGACCGCAGTGCGGCGGATGTCGCAACCGAGTATGCCCACGTCCACAACCAGCTGCCCGCATCGGCGACGACCGTTCACTCGCCGCCGTTGTCGGGCGAGTTCGCGGGACGCAGCGGATTCGTGGAAGTCACGCTGCAGCGACAGGTCCAAACGCATTTGATGGGCGCAGCCGGGCCCTCGACCGTCCGCACACGTTCCGTCGCGGGCCTGCAGCCCAGCACGGCGCCGGCGGCCGTCGTCCTGCTTGATCCTGCCCCCCCAACCATCAACGTGCCCGTGCTGGGACTGGGGCTGCCTTCCATCATGCCGCTGCTGGGAGGTCTGGAGGTGGTCGGCCTGGGCGTGCTGCGGGTGAACGGGGCGATCCATGTGAACACAACTTGGGGAGGCGTGGATGAAGACTGGCAACTGGTGGGCCGCACTTATGGCCCTCCCTGGGGATGTAGTTGCACGCCGCTGCTGCCGCTGACGCGTGTTCGCGCGACGGACGTGCGCGTCGTGGGGGGCGTCGACAATCCCAACTGCTACCGCGGGCTGAACCAGAACGACCCCTCTCCGCTGCAGGCCAATCGTCGGCCCGTGCGAGACCCGTATCGCAACCTGCCCGCGCCGACCACGGCCTCTGATCCGACGAACGTCAGCGCCGTGGTCCGCGGCGGCCACCTGACGATCATCGGCATTCCGCTGATCGGCCCGCCCACGGTCTTGCAGCCCGGGATTTATGATTCGATCCAGGTCGTCTCCGGGCGCGTCATCTTTCAACCGGGCGTCTACATCATTCGCGGGGCGAATCCGCTTACGCAGATCAGTCTGAACTTCCTGGCGGGAGAGATTCAGGCGGAGGGCGTGATGTTCTACATCACCGGCGGCGGCTATTCCGCGACCACCGGGCTGCCCGACGCGCTCGACGGCGAAGCGGCGCCTCCCGGCCCCGGAATTCTGACGCTCGTGCCCAGCGTCTTGATCGACGCCGCTTTGCCGACCAACCGCTTCTCCCCGCTGAATTCCCCCGGCAGCCCGTTTCATGGATTGCTGCTGCATCAGCGGCGCCAGGACCGTCGGCCGATCCTGATCATCAAGCAGAACCTGTTGGGGAATCCGCTGTTCTCGGGGAACGTTTACGCCAAGTGGGCGCCCGTGATCATTACCGGCAAAGGCCTGTTTCAGAGCGCCTTCGTGTGCGGCAGCCTGCGGGTGCTGGACGTCCTCGACTGCCGGATCGAGCCGCTGTCACACCTGCCCGCGGCGACCGACGTGTACCTGGTGGAGTGAATACCAAGGCCAACTGGGTCCAGCTGCTCGTCGAATAGAACACGGTGGCCAGTCAATTGCGACGAGTGGCGGAGAAGTACACCGCACCCATGACGAGCGGCCGGGGCTACACCTCGCTGCCCCCTGCAAGGCTATGGTCGACCGGTTCCGGGACAGCGGCCGTGAGAAACTGGTGGTCATCGTCGCCAGCGACTTTGACCCCGAAGGCGAGGACATTCCCGGCAGCTTCGGAATCAGCCTGCGGGATGACTTCGGGACCGAAGCCGGCCGCGGGGCCGTGCAGGAGAAGGCGTTTCTCCGGGAGATCATCGAGAAGTTGAACACGCTGTTCGGCAGCGACACCACCGAGGGGACCAGCTGTCGTACGCGCAGACTCTGGCGGCGAAGACGCTGGAATCGAAGACGCTAAGGATGCAGGCGGCGAGCAACTCCAAGGAGCAGTTTGCACACTCGCCGGACCAGAGCCGGGCGATCACCGAGGCGATCATCGAGGTGATGGACGTGCAGCAGGAGCTGAGCCCGCGGGCGCTGAACTCGGAGGCGATTCGCGACGGGCTGAAGGCGATCCTGCTGGGGCCGCTGGGGTTGTACGAGCAGCTGCGTTCTCTGACGGAGAGTGCGTGACGCGGCAATCGCCTTCCACCAGTGGGCTTCCGATGGTGTTGCTGGCCGCGCCGATTGGAAGGGCATCCGCGACTAGGACACCAGTGCGTGCCATGCAATCGTCAGGTCGCGCCAATCCGGCAGCGCTGCGATCGCCCGCAGCTCCCGCTCCGTCACCGGATCCCGGCCAGCTCATCGTGCGCGACTTCCAACGGACCCTCCCCGTTCACAACCGAAACTCGAACACTCGCGCGCGAGCGCAATCGGGCCAACCCGTTGCTCCATCAGCAGTTGCTGATTTCGAGTTCGGAACGGGGCCCCCGGGTTCGGCACGTCGGTTTTCGAACACCGGAACGGCTGGTTAACAGCTGTCGAGAGCGCCGCGGCGCTCGCGCGCGAGCGCGCAGAGAGCGCACGCCCCAGGCGCAGCCGTCCCACCACGCCCCGCACCTCTGCAGCCCGGAACGACTCCCACAGTCCCTGAGCAATCCGCCAGCCCCCTGTGGGTCTTCCCGCAGCCCTCGCCCGGAAGAGCGTCGGCCCCGTCCTGCCGTGCCGATCATGAGGATCGTGCCGGCGGCCACGGACCGGTTTCCCCAGACCCGCGCCGGCCGCCCGTCCCGGGCCTGTCCCCCCGGGCCGAACCCGGTAGGTTCCCCATCCGTCAGCGGGGTTCAAATACTCCGTGCCGCCAGCCGTGTCCCTGCATTTCCCGGCGCATGTCGATCCGTCTCTTGCATCCGCTGCTGGCGCTGCTGGCCAGCGTCACCCGTCAGGAACTGGCCCTGCAGGTGGCCTACCTCCGGGAGGAGAGCCGGATCCTCCGCGCCCGGTTGCCGGGGAACGTGCGGACCACGCCCCGGGAACGCCAGCGGCTGATCCGCGCCGGACGGAGACTGGGGCTGCAGCTCAAGGAGCTGATCTCGATCGTGAGCTACCCCACGTTCCTGCGCTGGATCCGGGAGACGGAGCAGGGACGCGTCGTGCGCAGCATCGCCCGCCGCCAGCCCGGCCGTCCCCGGACGCCGGAGGAGGTCCGCGAACTCGTCGTCCGCATCCGGACCGAGACGAACTTCGGCTACACCCGCATCCTGGGGGAACTCCGGAAGCTCGGGATCCGGATCTCCCGGCAGACAGTGCGGAACATCCTGGTCGAAGCCGGTCTGCAGCCCGAGCCGTCGGGGTCCGGGGACGACTCCTGGGACGCGTTCCTGGCCCGGCACGCGGCCACGCTCTGGCAGTGCGACTTCGTGTCCAAGCCGCTGTGGACGCCCCGCGGGCTGGTGGACCTGTACCTGCTGGTGTTCCTGCACCTGGGGACGCGGCGGTGCTGGATCAGTCCCTGCACCAGCCAGCCGGACGCCGCCTGGGTCTCCCAGCAGGCGCGGAACTTCCTGGCCGACGCCCAGGACCTGCAGCTGCCGCCGGCGATCCTGATGCGGGACAACGACGGCAAATACACGGCCGAGTTCGACCAGCCCTTCGAGCAGTCCGGGGCCTCGATCAAGCGGAACACGCCGGCGTCGCCCAATCTGCGGGCGCACGTGGAGCGGTTCATCCAGACGCTGCAGGTGGAGTGCCTGGACAAGTTCGTGGTCGTGTCCCGGCGCCACCTGAACCACTTGGGCCGGGAGTTCCAGACGCACTACAACCGGGAGCGCCCGCACACGGCCCGGGGTCACCTGCCGCCGGATTGGGGCTCCGAGCCGGCCGCAGCTCCCGGCCTGGCTGTGGCGACGGACCTGCCCCGCTCCGTGCCTCCGCCGCTGCGGCCGGGCGACGTCCTGTGCACGACCCGGCTGGGCGGCACGCTGAAGCACTACCAGCGCCGGGCGGCGTGAGTGATTCGTGTGTCCGACAGGCACATCGCCAGGTCTGAGGTCGAACCCTACTCAATTCTGCAGCCCGCCGAAGTCACCTCAATGCAGCGACTTGGCAAGTTGCGTTTGCTTCGGGGGGAGCGAGTCTCGACGATCTACAGAAAGTCCACCGCTCACCGGCGACTGGGAACGATGCCTCTAGGACGTCGCCGTCGAGCTTCTGACCCCGGTTCCCGCCGCGCCAACAGGGGCTGACGCCCACACAGACCTCAGGGACGCGCCCAATAGCGTCTCGGTCGCGGCAACCAAAGCCCCAACTTGCACTCCAGGGGTGAGCGGCTACGCTTCTTCTGCCCGATGCGGTCTCTGAACCGGGGGATGAAATGACCGACAGGATCGGACGTCGTTCCTTTCTGGCGGGTGCTCTCGCCGCGCCGATGGCCCTCGCCTGCGCAGAAGTGCGGGGCCAGGAGCAGGAACAGCCTCCGGCGCCTGCGACTCTCGATCTCCATATCCATCTGTTCGGCACAGGTGATGCAGGGTCGGGATGCCGGCTCTCAAATCGAATCACCTCGGGTTGGCAGTTCAACCTCCTGTTGTCGCGGTTTCGGGGGCGGGCCGGCACACTCGACGAGAGCTACGTAGTGACGCTCGTCGAGGACTTGAAGGCTTCGGGGCTCGCCCGGGGCCTGATCCTTGCGCAGGACGCCGTTTACGATGCGGCGGGCAAACCCGACTGGAAGCAGACGCACTTCTTCGCGCCCAACGACTACCTGTTCCGCGTGGTGGATCAGCATCGCGACCTGATGTTCCCGTGCGTTTCCATCAATCCCAACCGCGCGGATGCCGTCGACGAACTGGATCGCTGTGTGGACAAAGGCGCTCGAGCGCTCAAGATCCATCCCCCGACGCAGAACGTCGACATTGCTGACCCGAAGCACACCCGGTTCTTTCAGCGGTGCGCGGACCACCGCATCCTCGTTCTGGTGCACACTGGCCACGAGCACAGCGCTCCTGTCCAGGACATCGGACTCGCGAGCCCGCTCAAGCTCGAGCCGGCCCTTGACCAGGGCTGCACGGTCGTGGCCTGCCACTGCGGAACGGGCTGGCCAGGCGACAAGCCCGACATGCTCCCCGACTTCCTGACGATGCTTCGCAAATATGAACGGCTCTGGGGGGATTCGTCGGTCCTCTGCACGATCGGCCACGCCGCGGACTGCCTCAGGCTCATCGACGATGAGCTTGGCCGGGAACGGCTGTTGCACGGGAGCGACTTTCCGTTCCCCTGCGCTCCGATCGCCTTTTCGGGAATCGTGAAGCAGGATGAATTGACGCGAATCCGAACTCTGGATTCGGAGCTGGCCAGAGACCTGGCGCTGAAGGACGCGCTTGGGATTGGTCGAACATGCGCGGAGCGAGCACATCAGCTTGTCGCAGGCTAGAGCAAGCCGGCCGCAGTTCCCTGCTCGACGGAGGAGGCGGATTCCCTCCGCGCCGCCTCCGCCGCTGGGGCCGGGCGACGTCCTGTGCACCACCAGGCTGGGCGGCACGCTGAAGTCATACTCGCGCCCGGCGGCCTGAAAAGGCATCTCGCGCCATCCATCCAGTAGTTCACGTGGTTCGTGCTGTGCCGTCACTGGCTGCGCGGCCCAAGAACACGGTTATTCGCCGCAGCGGGCGCCCTTGACAGGCCATCTCGCGTCACTCGCCAACGACTATCTTCAGATCATACACAGGCCAGTTCGTGAGGAATCGGCCGATCCTTTCGCGCGCGACGTTTTTGAACCGCGCGGCCGCGGCCAATTCCATGCGGCAGATTCTGGTGAACTGGGCTCACGGCAAGGGGGCGACGAAGCCGGGAGGGAACTGGCAGCGCGTCGGCATGGGGGCAGGCGAGACGGCGGATGCGGCGGATCCGGACATGATCCTGGACCTGGATGAGTCGCTGACCCTGCTGGCCGCGGAAGATCCCGAAGCGTCCGAACAGGTGAAGCCGCAACTGTTTGCGGGACTCTCGGTGACCGAAGCGGGCCAGGCGCTCGGACTGTTTCGGAGTTCGGCCTCGTAGTCCATTCCGATGCACGGACCGGTACGGCGTTTCTGCGCAGCGACTTTAGCGCGGTCTTGCCGCCCGGCAACGCTGTACGTCGACCGGATGGATTCGCAACGGAACATCTTCCCCTACCACATCGGTCCGGGCGTTCAACACGCCACACGGGCGGGCAAGCCGCCCGTGGCAACCCGGCGCTGTTGGTCCAGGTGTGCGAGAATCCGGATCACGGCGGGGATGAACCCCGGCGCTCGGCATATGGCGATGTTGCATTGCCGGGCGCTGACGCTTCCGGTTCGCCCCCGGCCTCATGGCGCGACCAAAAGGCGATACGCGGAGGAAACGAAACCTGCGACAATTCCGCGCGGAACAACCGTCGCGACTGATCCTCGTCGGTGGAATCCGCCGATATTGAGTCAAGAAACGGAGCGGTGCAGGCCGCGGGACCTCTCTGCAGTCTCCCCGAGCCGGGAAGGAACGGACATGCGCCAGTCAGTGACCCTGCTGCTGCTTGCGGCCATCAGCACATGCGGAGCGGCCGCTGCGCGGACCTGCGTCGCCGCCCCGCCGGCCAGCCTGCAGGAGGACGACTCCCCGGCCGCCGGCGTCATCAAAGGCATGGTGCAGAAGAACGGCCGTACGGTCCGCAGCGCGAACATCCGCGTCGAAATCGTGGGCCTGGGCTCGAAGTTCCGGAAGAAGATCAACAGCGACGGGACGTTTTCGTTCACCGACGTCCCCGCCGGAACCTACGTTCTGAAAGCCTCGGGCAGCTTCAAGAACATGGAGGTCAGCGGCGAACTGAAGGACGTCAAACCCGCCTCGGAAGAGGACGCGGAGGACATTGCTGTTTCCGTCGAGTAGCGTTTAGGATGGAGGTCGCGGCCCCCTCCGGCGCCGCCTGGCTCTCCACCCCGCCTGACCCCCATGAAAGTCGTCGTCGAGACCCGCTCCGGCCGGCGCAACGGACACCGGATCTGGCTGTCCGCGCGGCAGCAGGTTCGCGTCGGCCGCACCGAATGGGCGGAGTTCTGCGTCCCCGATGACCGCTCGATGGCGGACGTGCAGTTCGTCCTGGAATGCGGCGGACGCGGCTGCCGGATCCGCAACCTGTCCGGCGACCGGCCGCTGTGGGTCAATGGAATGCGCGTCGAGCAGCACTCGCTGGTGCACGGCGACCTGATCCGCGCCGGTTCCACCGAGTTCCTGGTGACGATCCAACTCGCCAGCGAGGAAGTCCCCGGCATGCTGCCGCTGGCATCCCGCAGCTTCGACTCGCATCCGCGCGTCGCGTACCGCGCGGTCGGGGACGGACCTGAGGACCTTGTCTGCTTCACCGGCCGGCGCGAGGAATGCGCCGCCGACGTTCTGGCCGCGCGGCTGCAGGCGGAGCACGCTCTTTATGTGCTGCTGCATCGCGAGCGCGTCGATGACGCCTTGTGGCAGGCCGCGAAGGCCGGCGAAGCGCCGCAGCCGGACGAGACCGGCGTCGACCCGGTGGGGCTGTCGCTGCCCGGTCCGGAATTGGAGATCGCCATCGTCGGCCCGCGGGCGCCGCTCGATCGACTGGAGCTGATCCGCAGTCACTGGGACCGGGGGGCCGCGACGCTGTTGTTCTCGGGACGTGAGGAACCGGGCGTCCGCCAGCTGCTCCGGGAGAGGACGTTTCTCAGCCTGCACCCGCCCGAGCTGGCCGCCCGGCTGCTGCAGTGGCGGTCTCGGATGTCGCCGACCGACTTCGACGGCATCGCGGCGCTGCTGCTGCCGATGAGCGAGACGCATTGGGGAGTGTTCGCGAGCCCAAGGTTCCGCCCGCTCTGGGAGCGACTGGGCCTGGGCGATCCCCCGGAGCAGGACCCCTCCGCGCAGGTCAGCCGTTTCGACACTTTCTGGATCTCGGACAAGTCGGCGGCATCGCATCCGCTGGCGGGGTCGGACAGCGGCAGAACGCTGGCCGCCAGGTGACGGCTTCAGGGGCTGTGCCTGAGGACGAGGACACGGAGCGCGCCGTCGGTGACCCAGGGATCGCCTCCGCCGTTGCGGCCATGCCGGATCGTGTGGAATCCCGGCAGCGTGTCGGAGCTTTGGACGCGTCCGGTGCGCTCGAGGCTGGCGGCCAACCGATCGCGCTCGGCGTCGATCTGCGCCGCGATGTGATGAGTGATCTGGCCGGTCGTGTGGCTGAACCCGACGCCGCGATCGAACGTCGCAGCGCCCAGCCAGACTGGTCGACCCTGCTCTCCGGTCTCGGCGGACTTCCAGAAGCGGACATGGTGCCGGCGCTGCGGCGAGCGTCCCTCGGGCTCCTCGAACGCGAGGTCCTCGCGCCGGCCGAACAGGTACAGGCTGCTGACCGGCGCGTCGAGATACTCGCGGCGAAAGACGGTATCGGCGGCGATGTCGACGGAACTCCGCAGCGTGATCGGATCGGCGGGATGCCAGCCCGCGGCGAGCAGCGTGCCGACGACTTCGTCGTGCGTGCCGATCAGTGCGAC
The DNA here is from genome assembly GCA_019636235.1 of Planctomyces sp. GTDB lineage: Bacteria > Planctomycetota > Planctomycetia > Planctomycetales > Planctomycetaceae > Caulifigura. Next base: position 9,184 of record JAHBXW010000032.1, on the reverse strand, counting down.
GTTCACCGGATCGGCCGGAATGCCCGACGCCGTGTGGGTCAGTTCCGGCTCATTTTTCAATCCCGCGTGGCGGTCCTCCGAGACATGCCACAGTTCGGGGATCAGCAGATACGCGAGCGCCCCGTAGGCGAGGAGCAGCGTCGTCAGGACGCGCAGGCCGCGCGAACGGCGGCGATGCGGATGCCCGGCCCGCGGGTGCCTGGAATGCGGAGGGGCCTCTGCGGAAGACGCGTGCGTCACGGGAGTCAGGAGGCGTGCGAGGAATTCGGGGCGGTCGGAGGCGCTCCGCCCGACCGGCGGAATACGAACTGATTGCAGCCGAGACGATTGGTCGTCTGCAATGTCTCCAGCGTATAGCCACGCTGCCGGTAAAAGCGAAGCACTTGTTCCGGTTTGGCGACCTCGAAGGGGTAGCCGCCCAGCCAGTCGAAGCAGTCGTACCAGGCCGACATCCCGCGCGACCGGGCGTCTGTGCGAGGCCCCAGCAGGACGCGTCGGGCCGCCGCCCGCAACATCGCCCAGGGGACGAACATCAGCGACATCGCCGCGCGGCCCGCCAGGCTGCCGCAGTAGATCCGCTTCACGCGGGTCCACATCTTCGACCGGAAACCCTCATCGTTGTACAGCGCGATGTACAACTGGCCCCCCGGACCCGGCAGAGCGGCGGCGTTTTCCAGCGCCTCCCACATCGCGCCGGTGTGATGCAGCACGCCCCAGGAGTACACGACGTCCCAGGTTCCCAGCGATTTCAAAAAGTCCTTGTCGAGCGCCGAACCCTGTTCGACGACCCAGTGGGGATCATTTGAAAAATAGCGGCGTCGCAACTCCTGCGTGCAGGCGACCGACTGCGGGTCGAAATCAAAGGACCGCACCCGCGCGCCCAGCCGCCGCGCCGCCAGCGAGAACAATCCGCTCCCCGAGCCGATGTCCAGGAAGCTCCGACCGTCGAGACGCTCCACCTCCAGCATCTCCCGCAGCGAGGCTTCCGCCTGCTGGATCCGCTGCTCATTCAGCGTCGCCAGGAACGCCGCCCAGTTCCTGCCGAATGCGAACCGTTCGCCGCGTTGAATTTCGTCTTCCGCTGTCGAAACGGGGCGGACGGCGAAACTGGTCATGCGGTCAGCGATCGTGGTCATGGGGCACCCCGGGAGTCAGAGCCGGAACCGGACGCCTCCAGCGGCGGCCGAATCAGGATTTCGCCGAACGGCGTCTGCTGCTCCGCCCGGAATCCATGGTGGCGCAGCAGTTCCAGCACGGCAAGAAACAGTCCGATGATCTTGCTGCGCGTCGTCTCCTGATCGAACAGCGTGGAGAACGCGACTTCCTGCTCCTGGCGGACGCGGGTTCCGATCTGCTCGACGTACACCGAAATCGGCGTCTCGTCGTAGCGGATCCGGCCCTCTTCTTCGACGTCCTTCCGTCGCAGCACGCGGGACAGCGCGCTCACGAGGTCCCACAGTTCGACTTCCTTGATTCGATCGGCGGCCGGGTCCTTGCCGCCCTGAGGCCGGTCTCCGGCCAGCCGCGGATAGCGCTCTTGCCATTCTTCGGCCCGGGCTTCCAGCGCCGCCGCCGCCTCCTTGAACTTCCGATACTCCAGCAACTGCTGGATGAGTTCGCTGCGTGGGTCGCCGCTGGCGTCGATCGGCGCATCGTCGGACGCATCCTCCTGTGCGTTCGGCAGCACCATCCGGCTCTTGATCTCGACGAGCGTGCTGGCCATCACGACGAAATCGCCGACGAGGCCCAGGTCGAGAATCTCCAGGACAGAAAGGAACTCCTGAAACTGCTCAGTGATTTTCGCGATCGGCAGCCGGCGGATGTCCAGCTCGGTGCGGCGCACGAGGTATAGCAGCAGGTCCAGCGGCCCGGAGAAGTGATCGAGTTCCACGCGGTAGGGAAAGACGTCCATGTCCCTGCGTCGCTGGGGAGAAACAGCCTGCCACAAGGGGGGATCGTATGCCGTCGAACGGTCCGGCACGAGACCGGTTTTCGCAACGGAATCGACCGGCAAACGGGCTTGAGCCACGGGTCCGGGAAAAAGCCCTGTCGGTTTCCGGTGAGGCCGGGCGCACGTTCGCGGTTCATGTCTTCGGGGGTTGCAACGGCGGCGCCAATCGTGCGGGTCCAGCCCCGTGGGAGCCGCCGCCCAGACGCCAGGAACGTCAAACCCCGCATTTACGACGGACCAGCGTCCGAATAGGATGTCGCCGGATGGCAGGCATGGCGTCTGCGGCGGGTCGGAACCTGCTGCCTGACATGACGTTCAGACGACCGGCTGACCGCCCCCGCCCGCATCCCGTAACTGTCGGGGTTCGGCGGATGCCGTCAGACTCCCATCGGACTCCCTGTTGGTTGTTCCATGAATTACCAGCTGCTCCCGTTGATCGGCTCCCCCGCGCAGCTCAAGTCCCTCAGCGATGAACAATTGCTGCAGGTCGCCGGCGAAATCCGCGAGGCGCTGTGCGAGATCGTCTCCGACCGCCCCGCGCACTTCGCGAGCAACCTGGGCGTGGTCGAACTCTGCCTGGCGCTGCATTCGGTGTTCGATTTCTCGAAGGACCGCCTGATCTGGGACACGGGCCATCAGATCTATCCCCACAAGCTGATCACCGGGCGGTTCCCCGAGTTCAAGTCCATCCGGCGTAAGGGGGGCCTGATGGGCTACCCCAACCCGGTTGAAAGCGAGTACGACCTGTTCGTCACCGGCCACGCTGGCGCCAGCGTTTCGACGGTGATGGGCCTGAAGGCGGCGGATGACCTGTTGCACCCCGAACAGGGGCGGAAGTCGGTCGCCGTGATTGGCGACGGCGCGCTGCCTTCCGGCGTCGTGTTCGAGGCGATGAACAACGCCGTCGAACTTAATCAGGACCTGCTTGTCGTCCTGAACGACAACAAGATGGGCATCTGCCCGCGCGTCGGCGGACTGGGGAAGTACCTGGACCGCGCGCGGACCGCGTCGTTCTACAACGGACTCAAGCGGGATGTCTCCTGGCTGCTGAACCGGTTGCCGGTTGTCGGCGAACCGACCGAAAAGCTGCTCTCGCAGGTCAAGGACGCCGTCAAGGGGTTCCTGCACGGGGGCATGCTGTTCGAAGAGCTGGGCTTCCGGTACGTCGGCCCCGTCGACGGGCACGATCTCGTCGCGCTCCGCGAATATCTGGAGATGGTCAAGGACGTTCGCGGGCCGGTGATGCTGCACGTGTTCACCGAGAAGGGGCATGGCTTCAAGCCGGCGGCCGAGGACCCCGTGCGGTTCCACACTCCGGTCCCCTTCTGCCGCAAGGACGACGATTCCGTTGAATACGTCAAGAAGGCCTCGGCGCCCTCGTACACCGATTCGGTCAGCGACGCCATCTGGAGCGCCATGCAGCGCGATTCCCGCGTCTGTGTGCTGACCGCCGCGATGTGCGAGGGGAACAAGCTGCAGAAGATCCGGGACGACTACCCGGACCGCTTCTTCGACACCGGCATCTGCGAGGCCCACGCCGTCGCCTTCGCCGGCGGCATGGCCAAGGCCGGCATGCGGCCGATCGTCGACATCTACAGCACGTTTCTGCAGCGGAGCTTCGACCACATTTTCCAGGAGGTCTCGCTCCAGAACCTGCCGGTGCTGTTCACGCTGGACCGCGGCGGCCTGTGTGGTCCGGACGGTCCGACGCATCACGGCGTGTTCGACAACACGTACATGCGGACGTTTCCGAACATCGTGGTGGCCGCGCCGGGCGACGACCGGGACGTGCGGCCGATGCTCGATTACCTGCTGACGATCGACGCCCCGTCGTCGATCCGGTATCCGAAGACGAACGTCGAGGTGGTGCAGCGGGACGTCGCGCCGATCGAACTGGGTCGCAGCGAGGTGTATCGCTGGGGCGAGGATGGCCACTTCGTGGCGTTCGGCGCCATGTTTCCGGATTGCGTGCGGGCCGCGGAACGGCTGCGGGCGGAGGGTCTGGACGTGGGGGTGATCAACGCCCGGTTCCTGCGGCCGCTCGACACGGACACGCTGTTCAAGGCGATCGAATCGGGGTTTGTGATCACGGTTGAGGAGAGTACGCTCAACGGCGGGTTCGGCTCGGCCGTCCTGGAGGCTGCGAACGACGCCGGTTTGGACACGCGGTTGATCCGCCGGCTGGGGATTCCGGACCGCTATGTGGAACATGGAGAGCGACAGGAGCTGCTGGCGGACCTGGGCTTGGATGTGGGCGGTCTGGTGGCGGCGGCGCTGGCGAGCGCGGCGCGTCAGTCAATGGCGCGGCAGGCGGCGGAGTGAAGGGTGGCTGACTCGGCGATCATCCGCGAACAGGCCATCCTCAGGCCGCCCGGGCGCAGGGCTTGGCCTCGTCCATTCATTGCCGTCGGTCCGTTCCCGGAAATGGCCGTTCCCGAGATTGGCGTCGGCTCCCCAACCCGATAAACTTCCCTGCTTCGGAGAGGTGCCGGAGTGGCCGAACGGGCCGGTCTCGAAAACCGGTAAACCCGCAAGGGTTTCGGGGGTTCGAATCCCCCCCTCTCCGCTTGTTGGCGATTGCGTCGCCACAAAGTGCCGCGTGGCGAGTGTTTTGGGCTGGGCCATGGTCTTATCCTCGCAAGATGTGTTGAAAACTGTGCTAGGCCGCATCGCGACCTGAATGCCGCTCACTCCTTCCGCTGCCGCCCCGGGGTTCACGACCCCGAGTCGGGTAAACTGCCTCGCCATACGCATTCACAGCGCGTCCACGTAACTGCGGGACACGTGGTCCGTGACGTGCGAATAGTTGCGGATCACGTTGGGGTCGACGTGCCCGACCCAGCCTCGCACCACGTGCTCCGGCGCCTTGAGGAGCGAGTGCGAGATGAACGTATGTCGGAAGGTGTGCAGGTGGCCGGTCAGCTGCAGGCGACGCAGCACCGTCTTCAAGGCAATCAGAGCCCGTCGCTCCGAAACCTGTCGACCGGGGGCCGGGGATTGTGGCGTGACCGGGGCGGTGAAGACCCACCTGGATGTCCGGGGCAGGCTGCGGAGCATGACCTACCCGGACAGCGCCACCGTCGGCCGGACCTACAGGCAAGTCCCAGCCGCCGACCGGTCAGGGAGGAGGCAGGCTCGGGCCGCGGCAGTCCAGCACTGTTTGCTCTCGACGATCAGCTACGGCGGGGGCACAATCGACACCCGGACCTACGACAACGGCGGACGCCTGACGTCCGAAACGCTGGGGAACGGCCAGACGGTGACCCGCTCCTACGCCACGAACGAACACCTCGTCGCCTCGATCGCCAACGCGAACGTCGGCACGTACAGCTACACGTGGGACGCCAACCACAGGCAACTGAGGCCGCCGACCGATCAGGGAGGAGCCAGGCCGAAGGCGGCAGAACGAACCCGATCGATCACCGGCGTCATGTCCGGTTACGGGTTCACGGTCCCCACCGGCGGCTACGACGACGAGGACCGCCTCGTCGGCTGGAACCGCAACGACTCCGCGCTCAGCCACGCCTGGAGCCTGACGGCCGCCGGGAACTGGTCCACGCTCACCACGAACGGCACGCCCCAGTCCCGCACCCACGGGAACGCCCACGAACTGACGGCCATCGGCGCGAACTCCCTCACCTACGACGCGAAAGGCAACCTGACGCAGGACGACCAGGGCCGGACCTACGCCTGGGACATGGACAACCTGCTCTCCAGCACGACCGAGTCGATGGTCGCCGTCAGCTACGCCTACGACGCGTTGGGGCGCCGGGTCTCCCGGACGGCCGGTTCGACGACTGTCTCTGTCTCGAACGGCCCGATCGTCGTGTCCGAGTACGCCAGCGGCGGGGCGGCCAACAGTCCGCTCCGCAAGTTCCTCAACGGCAGCTACGTCGATGAACCGGTGCTGCTGATCGACCGCACGGCCCTGGGGGCCACCGGCGCGGGGACCGACGAGCGGCTGTACTACCACCGCAACCAGCAGTATTCAATCACGGCCCTGACGAACAACAGCGGGACCGTTGTCGAGCGGTACGCCTACACGGCCTACGGCCAGCCCACGATCCTGAACGCGGCCGCGTCCTCGACCCGGACGACCAGCGATTACGGCAACCCGTACCTGTTCACAGCCCGATCGTACGAACCGGACACCGGGCTGCATTACTTCCGGGCCCGGTACCTGCAGTCGCGGCTGGGACGGTTCATTTCCAGAGATCCAACAGCTTACAATTCAGATGGCCCATCTGCTTATGCAATGTTAAAGTCATCGCCAGTCGACAGGAAGGATCCCTCAGGGCTTGAAAGTCTACACAGACCGGAAGGCGAAGAAGTCAAGATTCTTCCGGCGACCGAGGATGACATCGCGCATGTCGAGAAACTGCTGGCGGAACACGGCAATTGGATTGATGATGTCAAGGATTGCCCATGCACCGAGATGCGAGACAAGCACTTGACGCCAATTCTCAGAGGTGGAGTCGGAAACATCGAGGTTTCACTGTCTCATGGGGAATCAAGGACATGCCTTTTCCTGGCAATTTGCCGCAACGATTGCGACCCGTTTAGCGGAGGGCTGGCGCAACGTGGCGTCTTTACCAAGATCTGCATCAGGGCTGGAACCGCGAATCCTCTCGCCATATTAAAGCACGAGGCGGTCCACGCACATCAGTTTTGCAGGCAGCCCGACATTGACACAACCTGCGGAAACTGCACTACTTTTGAGAGGGACGCGTATAAAGTAATGTGCAAAGAATACTTCGACCCTAAGAAGGAGGCCGCGGAGTACCTTTAAGTGCTATCGCTGCGGCGTGGCACGTTCTTGTCGACACCACACGCAGACCAAGGTCATCAAAAAGAGAAGAGTCGAGGTCGGCTGCATCGATGAAAAGCATTGGGAGGAATGCAAATCCCACACCCTCCCGGATCGCTAAAGCCTCCCAGTCCTGGAGGGCCTTGCGCCCAGAATGCGAAGCATTGCAATATTGCGAAACGGATTAAATGCTCCTCGCCAACAGGCAATAGGCTCGCCGCGCATCATTCACCTCGGAGGCCCATTGACCCACTTGTGACCCACTTGCCGGGCAAGCATTCAAATTAGAATGCACGATGGGGCACTCGCAGTCGCCGCCAAAAGAACACAACGATTCGTGGAGAACCAGCAATGCGGTGCACGTGGAAGTGCTTGCGGACTGTCATGCTCGCGGTTCTGGCCGCAATATGCTCGCCCTGCGCAAGCTCGGAGATCACCGTCGCTCCCTTCAAGAGGGATTCCGCCGGGGACTTCATTTTTGACGTGTCATCTGCGAGGATCGTCCGCGGGGCTGTTTGGGCGCCCATCGCCCGCCAGCACCCCAAGAGCACATTATTGGTTCCCAATGGGGCGCTCAACATTCAAGTCGGCGGACAAGTTGTCCAGGCAATGTCCGGCGACTCCTGGCTGGGACCATTGGGATTGGCGCCGAATGGAAATGCCCTTCTTCAGATCGACGACATGCCTGACGAGGAAGTGGAAATCGATGAGAGTGGAGCAATCCATGCCTCCAGAATATCTTGGCTTCCCATGCGATTGAATGGCGTGCTCTACAGTCCGGATCTTGAGCTGAGAGCCTGTTATTATTCAGGTTCCAGAAGGAATGCTGAGGACGATCGCTTTCTCCTTACGCACCACAAAACGGGAAAACGCCGGACGATCACTGTCAATCGTAAGTCTGCGAATGCCAATGACGTGGGCGCAAGTTTCCGGGGCCAGGAGTTTTATCTCTCAGGATCGAGAGGAGAGTCTTTGATCATTGTGGACTCCTGTTCGGTGAGATCTGAGGGAACGAATCCCGACCTGGATTGGGAAGTCGGCGACTACGAATTTGTTACGCGCCTGGATGGAGTTGCAAGAGCAATCAGTCCCGCGCTCGAGGCGATGCCTGCCCCTGAGGAGCTTCTGGTTGTGGTCGCGACAGGCGTTGACCGCCACAGCCTTCCCCCGGGGGCGTTCGCAGTCGTCATTGCACGCAGTTCAGGCAAAATTCTTCATTCGCAGCCGGTTTCATTCTCACCGTATTTTGAGACACTGCGTCCCACCTACGACTCTGTCGGCAAGCGAGCATTTTATGTTCAAGGCGCTGATCTCTTGGGCATCTCGATGATCGACGGAGACGAAGTGTTTCGCCAACCCGTCGGGGATTACGAGGCCCAGCCTGTCGGAGTCGCAGGTAATGAAGTGATCGTCGTGGCGGAGAAGTGGTGCAAGGCGTACTCGTTGTCATCGCCAGGAGAGCATCGTGTGCTCGTGTCGCTGGACGGCCCCAAGCCCGGGCAGGGGGAATGAATTGAACGAGTGCATCGAATCCTGAACATTGAACATCAAGTACATCTCGACGACGGTGTTGACGCGAACCTATGATTCCGGCGGCCGACTCACCCAGCAGACGTTCGGCAATTCCCTCGTCGAATCCATGACGCACCGGAACGACAACCTCCCGGCCACGAAATCCGCCCCCGGCAGCGGCAGCTACTCCTTCAGTTGGGAAGCAAGGCTTCGCCGCCGACCGATCAGGGAGGAGCCAGGCGAAGCCGCGGTAGTCGAACAACCGCACAAGACGGCCGAATCCATCACCGGCGCCCTCGGCGCCTGGGACTGGACCACCGGCGGCGGCGGATTCGACGCCGACGACCGCCTGATCGCCCGCGAACTCAGCGCCGGCGGAACGCTCCTCGACGAAGCCTGGTCCCTCTCCGACGCCGGCGACCAGTTGTCCGGTCCCGGCGGCGAGCCGCAGGTCGTGGAGCGGAATGAGCACGAACCCTGTCCCCGGAGCGTGGCGGTGTTCAACTTCGCGGCGGAGGGGTACCATACGTACTTCGTGCTGGCCCGCGGCAGCCGCGGCCCGCCCGTGTGGGTGCACAATACGTGCCCGATTCACGGCAATCCACAGTGGACGACTCCTGCCCATGGAAACTGGATGATCAACACATCCAATTCCATGGCTGAGTCTGGGAAGTATCAATCCATATACATGCATTCTCGGTGGACCACCATTCTCCCTAGCAACGCCTCGCAATTTACGCCACCTATCCGCCTGCCTGACATCGCAGCAATTCACAACAATAGTGTAGAGGCGGTTTCATAACCGCTTGAGGCATAACATCAGGCAGGCCAGTGTGATAAACGCCTGGAACATGTGCACATGGCACTCGTGACGCACCAGCAGTCGACGGTAGTTTCCCAGCCACGAAATCGTA
>JAHBXW010000031.1 GCA_019636235.1 Planctomyces sp. | reverse complement strand
GGTTCGACGACCCGCTGCCGATCTGCGAGCGGATCGATGAGATCGCGGCCGCCGTTCGCGACCACCGCGTCGTCGTCGTGGCCGGCGAAACCGGCTCCGGCAAGTCGACGCAACTGCCGAAGATCTGTCTGCGGCTGGGGCGCGGGCTGCACGGGCTGATCGGTCACACGCAGCCCCGGCGGATCGCGGCACGGTCGATCGCCGGCCGCCTGGCCGAGGACCTGCAGGCGCCCCTGGGCGAGGGGGTCGGCTTCAAGGTCCGCTTCACCGACGCCGTGTCGCCGCGGACGCATATCAAGGTGATGACCGACGGCATCCTGCTGGCGGAGATTCAATCCGACCGGTTCCTGGACGCCTACGACACGCTGATCATCGACGAAGCGCACGAGCGGTCGCTGAACATCGATCTGATTCTCGGGCATCTGCATCGCCTCGTCCGGCGCCGGGCGGACCTGCGGGTCATCATCACCTCGGCGACGATCGACGCGGCACGGTTCGCGGCCTACTTCGATTCGCCGACCGGCCAGCCGGATGACGAACCCGCCGCGAATTCGCCGCCGGTCGCCGCGCCCCGCACGCCCGTCATCGAAGTCTCGGGGCGCAGCTACCCGGTCGAGATCCGCTATCGGCCGCTCGAACCGGACGAAGACGGCGAGCTGGACGACAGCGCGGCCGTCGGCGACGCGGTGGAATCGCTGCTCGACGAAGCGCCCGGCGACATGCTGGTGTTCCTGCCGACGGAGCGCGAGATTCGCGACGTCGCGGAGGTGCTTCGGGGCCGGCTGAAACGCCGCGCCGCGGGGGGCCGGGCCGTCGACGTCCTGCCGCTGTATGGCCGATTGTCGGAGAAGGACCAGCACCGGGTGTTCGAGCCGCACTCGCAACTGCGCGTCGTGCTGGCGACGAATGTGGCCGAATCCTCCCTGACGGTGCCGGGCGTGCGTTCGGTCATCGACACCGGGACCGCCCGGATCAGCCGGTTCACGCCGACGTCGAAGGTCCAGCGGCTGCCGATCGAAGAGATCTCGCAGGCGTCCGCGAACCAGCGCGCGGGTCGTTGCGGCCGGACAGGCCCCGGCATCTGCGTGCGGCTGTACAGCCGCGAGGACTTCGAGGCCCGCGAACCGTACACCTCGCCGGAGATCCTGCGGACGAACCTCGCGGCGGCCGTGCTGCAGACGCTGGCCTTCGGACTGGGGAATCTCGCCGATCTGCCATTGCTCGATCGGCCCCAGCCCGGGGCGATCCGCGCCGGGCTGGCGACGCTCCTGGAACTGGGGGCGATCGACGAAGGCCCGGGGGGATCGCGGCTGACGGAACTCGGCCGGTTGCTGGCCCGGTTGCCCGTCGATCCGCGCGTTGGCCGCATGATCGCCGCAGCCCACGAGCAGCACTGTCTCGCGGAGGTGCTGATCATCGCCGCCGCGCTGGAGGTGCGCGATCCGCGGGACCGCCCGCCCGATCGGCAGCAGGCCGCCGACGAAGCGCATCGACAGTTCCTCGTCGAAGGTTCGGACTTCCTCTCGCTGGTGAAGATCTGGGACGTCTATCAGGACTGGGCCGACCGGCTGTCCAATTCGAAAGTCCGCAAGGCCTGCCAGCAGAACTTCCTGTCGCACTCGCGGATGCGCGAATGGAGGGACCTGCACCGGCAGCTGACGCAGATCGTGACCCGCGCGGGCATGAAGCCCGGCCCGCGGCATGGCGATGCGGACGCCATTCACCGCGCCCTCCTGGCGGGACTGCTGTCGAATGTCGCGCTCAAAGGGGAAACGCACGAATACACCGGCGCGGGGGGGCAGACGCTGCACCTCTGGCCGGGCTCCGCGGCCTTCGCGAAGAAGCCCAAATGGATCGTGGCCGCGGAACTGGTCGAGACCAGCCGGCGATTCGCGCGGATGGTCGGCCCCGTGAATCCGGACTGGATCGAGCCGCTGGCCGCCGGACTGGTCAAGCGGTCGCACTCCGAGCCCGCGTGGGACCGGCGCACTTCAGCGGCTGTGGCGTTCGAACGCGTCACGCTGTACGGCCTGCCGGTCGTCCCGCGGCGGCGCTGCCGGCTCGCCAGCTATGACCCCGCCAAGGCCCGCGAACTGTTCATCCAGCACGCGCTGGTCGAAGGGGACTGGGAGACCAAGGCTCCGTTCTTCAAGAAGAACCAGGCTCTCCGTGAGGAGCTTCGGGACTGGCAGGCCCGCCTCCGCCGCACGCAGTTGTTCGCCTCCGAGGAACAGCAGTTCCGGTTCTTCGATCAGCGGCTGCCGGCCACGGTCGTCGACGGCGCGACGTTCGACCGCTGGCGACGCGACGCCGAACGCGAGAATCCCGAGCTGCTGCAGCTCACCAAAGCGGACCTGCTTGTCGATCCGGACGTCCGGCTGGAAGAGACCGAGTACCCCGGCCGCATCGCGCTGGCGGGGGTCGAGGCGCAGGTCGAGTATCGGCTCGACCCCGCGAGCGACACGGATGGTCTGACAATTGTCCTGCCGGCGGGGCGGCTGGGACAGGTTCCGGCCGCGCGCCTCGGATGGCTCGTCCCCGGGATGCTGGAGGAAAAGGTCGAAGCGCTGCTGAAGTCGCTGCCGAAGGAACTGCGGCGTCAACTGGCCCCGGTGCAGGACACCGCCCGACGGGTCGTGGCGCGGATGTCGTTCGGCGAGGGGAACCTGCTCGCGCAGGTGGCGCAGGCCGTTCGCGAGTTGACCGGCGAACACGTGCCAGCCTCCGCGTTCGACGAGTCCCGGTTGCCGGACTATCTGAAGTTCAAGATCCGCGCGGTCGACGAGTCGGGGCAGACGCTCGCTACGGGGGACGACCTCGCCAGGCTGCAGGGACAACTGCGCGGCCGAACGCGCAGCACGTTCGAGACGCTGACGGCCGCCCGCCCGGAGTGGCGGCGGGATGGCCTGACGGACTGGACGCTCGAGCTGCTGCCCGAGCGGATCATTCTGGATCGCGACGGAGGCGGGCTCGATGCCTTTCCGATGCTCGTCGACCAGGGGGATTCCGTCGCGCTCCGGCTTGCTGAAACCGCGGACGCCGCCCGCGCGAGCACCGTCCGGGCGCTGCGGCGGCTGTTCCTGCTCGCATACGAGCGGCGGATCGCCCAGCAAATCGCCTGGCTGCCGCGGCTGGAACCCTGGAGCATGCAGGCGGCCAGCCTGCTGGCGGCGGTCGAGGATCAGTCGCCCGTTGGAGGCGGGGCGCCGGCCGCGGCCGCGTCGTCGCGCGCCCGGCAGAAAGAGCGCATCGCCCGCTTCCATGGTCAGCTCGCGCGGCGCATCGCCGAACGCTGCGCCGCGGCGGGGGGCGACATTCCCCGCACCGAGCCGCAGTATCGCACCTGGCTGAAGCGGGCCGAGAACCATCTCACCGTGGCCGTGCAGGATCTCGGCGAGCTGCTGGATCCGCTGCTGTCCAAGGCCCGCGAGGTCCAGAAGCTGTTGGACTCGACGCTGCCGCCGGCGTTCGAGGCCTCGCGCAGCGACATCGCCAGCCAGTGGGCCGGTTTGCTGGGGTGCGACTTCCTGTCGGAGACGCCGTGGGACGCGCTCACGCAGTACCCGCGTTACTTCGATGCGATTCTGGCGCGCTGGAAGAAGCTGACGGCTGGGGGGCTGTCGCGGGACCGCGAGCTGCTGACGTCGGTGGGTCTGTTCTGGAACCGGTACCGGGAGATCGTGGGGCGTCGGCCGGAGCTGGCGGTTCCGTTCGAGGAGGTGCGGTGGCTGATCGAGGAGTACCGGGTGTCGCTGTTCGCTCAGCAGTTGCGGACGTCGACGCCGGTTTCGGAGAAGCGGATTCGTGAGGCGTGGGAGCGGGCGATCGCGGCGTCGCGGGGGTGAGGCGGGTCTCTACCTGCAGGGCGGAGTGGCCCGGTTGGACGCCTCGGATTCTGGGGGAATTCTGCGTGCCACGGCTCTGCCGAGCCGTGGCGCCCAAAAGACCAATCGAATCAACCGGGCCACCCCGCCAGCCAAGCGCCACCTCTTCGGGCGATCGCGGGATTTCATCGATCTGAACCTAAAGCGGCATACGAGGAACGGCCCGGCGAACACTGTGTGAGGCCGGGCCGTTTCGTGCGTCCTCTGGCGGTCCAGTTCGCAACTGGCGCCTTCCGACGCCGCCAGTCAAACAGGGCATTCTGCCGTCCTTGTGCAGACCCCGCGAACCGGACGCGTCGTCACTTTTTCTCGCCTGCGGCCGGATCCTCGCTAATCGGCGACGGCAAATGGACGCCGAGCGTGTCGAGCATTTTCTTGTGCTCCCCCTCCGCTTTCGCCAGCTCATCGTCGATGGTCTTGCAGCAGTCGCACACCACGTCGTTGTCGTCCAGCGACGATTCGATCATCTTGCACATCTTCTCGACCTCGTCGTAGTGCTTCGTCATCGCGTCGACGTGCTGCTTGACGTCAGCCTTCTTCGCGGCTTCGTCGCCGAGGGCGGCAACCTCTTTCTTTGCGGCGGCGACATTCTTCTTCACTTCGGCGACATGTTCGCGAACGGTGGCCGGGTCGCACTTGTCCACCGTTCTTCCGTAGGTGTAAAGCGATTGGGCATGGACCCGCGCGTTGTTTTGGTAGCTCCAGGCGGAATACGGCCGGTAGCCGCCGCCCATCCGGCCGCTCCTCGCGTATGAACTGCGGAGATCGGACGCGCCGGGGTTGGCGGGCTTGCCCGGGAAGCGGCGATCGGCTGATTGCGCGAATGCCTGAGCGACGAGAACCGCAACGGCAGTGACGGCGAATGCCGCAAATCCAAGTTTCCTGATGGTCGACATGACGGTGTTCCTGTTGGGGCGCACGGAATTCGTGCGATAAGGAATGAGATCGGAATGCGTGCAGGCCGCACGCGACGCATGTGCCCACGGCATGTGTTGTTCGCGGACGCAGTTCGGACAATTGCTGTCGAACGCGCGGCTGGCAGGTCTAGACGAGCCAGCGTCCCAGAAGGCGCAGCAGGGCCACGCCGCCGCCAACGGTTCGCGGCGGAGACGCAATCGTCGAGCGATTGCGAGCGGAGTCCATAGTCTCCGCAGTCTGTACGGCAAACTCACCCGGAAAGTCTTCAAACTCCAACGCCGGCCGAGGCCCCTCTCGATTGCTGCAAGCCAGCGGGTTGGTTCCAAGGCAAACGCACGGAGGCCCCGAACACGATTCATCGACGATCGTCGGGGTATCGCAATGACGTGCGGGAACTGTTCGTTGGACGCCGCGCCCGCCACAGCAGTGCGTCTTCGGAGGGTGGGAGAGCTCACAGGCGGTGCAGCACGCTTCCCCGCAGCAGCACTGCCGACAGGGGAGGCCGGCGGCAGCAGCGGCCGAGACCATCAGGCCGACAAGCATCAGCCGTGAGAATCGGCAGATGAAGGCCATGGATGGAATCTCCCGGGAGACGCGTTTGGAGTGTCGCACGGAGAGAGCACTTCATGTGCCACGCCGGCTTCCCGCGAAAACTGGAGCGTTTGATGACTTCTGAACCGACCCGTGTACGGAATGGCATGTGCCGGATTGTCGCACCTGGCGCGTGCGATCGCACAGGTTGCTGATTCAAATTGAGTTGCGGCGAAAGCCCGCAGCAGCAGGAGGCTCACTTGAAGGGGTGAGGATCTCCGCCCGCGAGGTTCCGCGGCTGGATGATGTCTGTACGACGATCTCCCGCCACCTCGGAGGCCACGACCTGGCGTCTTCCGAAAGTCGGTAAGAGCCAATGAATGCTCGCAAGTCCAAACTGCGATCCGCCATCATTCCTCGCGAAACCCGATCACCGTCATGCGGCCGTATCCGGCGGGCCAGTCGCTTTCAGCCTCCACTTCGCCGACCAAATCCTCTGGACCAAGTTCGGAGGCGAAGTCCTTCTCCAACTTTCCAGTCCGGTCGATGTAGAGCTTCACCAGATACCGCCCAGGGGGCAGCTTCTCCCCGACGATCTCCTTCGCCCATGCCGAATCCCGTGGAGCGGTCAGGCTCAGGGAGTGTTGCCAGAGGTTGCCTTTGCCGAAGATGGGACGATCCGAGGTTGCCACTCGCTGCTCCGACCATCCAGTTTCGGTCCAGCGGTGCAGATCCGCCTGGAGCAGCATTCCGTCGTAATTGGCCGGGACCCCTTCGATCTTCAGCCAGATGTCGGTGACGACGGAGATTTCGTCGCCGGGCGGCGGCAGTTGCTGGCTCGTCGTGTACTTCCCCTGCGCCACGGCCGCATAATCGTCGAGGAATCGGCGGAACTGCTTATACGTCCGATCGCCGACGACCATCTTCTGCCCCCCTCCATGCTCGATCTGCATTGTCGGCTTGGTCAGCAGCAGGCTCAATTCCGGGTTCTCAATGTCAATGAGGTCCGCTTCAAGCATGTAGTTTAATGTGCCCTGCGGATCACGCAGTTTGATCCACGACACCTGCTCGCCATGTTTGTTGACTTGCTCCTGGTTGCGGTCGGGAGAGTGACAGGCGGCGCAGCGACCCACCTCGGTCCACACATTCTCGATGAATGACGCCAGCACCCGATCCTTCCGCGCATGGCGGATGACTTCATCAGGCGCCTCTGGGCCGATCGGCTCGGCTTTGTCCAGCGCGGTCAGCAAGTCCGGGTCGATGACGGCTGCTCGTATCCATGCCCGAAAGGCCTCGAATTCCTGCTGCCGCACCTGATCGGTGATGATTCCGGGACGTTCCGGGCGGCGGCTGATGAAACGCAGAATCTTCGAGTCGTCTGGCTTCTCGGGGTCGATCATCTCCGCCGCCACGAGGGAAGCGAACATCTCCCGCTGCGTCGGCCGGATGTAGTCTTTCAGGTCGACGCCGCTCAGATGACATTCGGAGCAACTGGACGGTTTCGCTGACTGGAAGATCGGCAGGATGCGACTCTCGAAGAGCGTCAGCGATTCGCTGTTCGCATCTGTCGCGGCCCGCTCCGACTTGTCGACGGCCTGGCCCAACACAGCTGCCGGGGACTTCAACCGGGGCTCCTCCACCCGACTGCACGCCGGCGCGGCTGCGACAAGGATCACCAGCATCCGACGATGGGATTGGACCGACATGTGATCTCGCTGGAATGAGCCGCGTTCTTGGATTGTATGTCCGCCGCGGCGGTTTACGACAGGTCGGGGTCGCGTTGGCAGCCTGTTGATCTGGCGCGGAGTGGTCCGGTTGGACGCCTCGGGTTCTGGGGGAGTTCCGCGTGCCACGGCTCTGTCGAGCCGTGGCGCCCAAAAGACCAATCGAATCAACCGGGCCACCCCGCCCGACGCAACTTGAGTTATTGACCGGAGACGGCATTCTCGACGTCCGTCGTGGAACGTCGCAGGCCCTGAACGCGGGTCCATGTGAGCTTTTCCGGCTCTCCGGGGACGGGCCAGCCGATGAAAGTCGTGGTCGCATCGATCCACCCGTCATTCACTGGCTTGTACACGGACCGCTCGCCGTAGACGCCGACAAGTGCGAAGCGTCCATCGTGAACGGGAAAGTGCGTCCGTGATCTCGCCTGAAAGAAGCCCAGGCTTGCGGACGCGAATACGGCCAGCAGGCAACAGACCGAAAAGGTGAACCATCTGAGTTTTGGAAACGTGCGCAGCATCAGCCCGATCACGTAGCGAGCGAGCATGAAGACGTTGACTTTGGGCAGTGAGAGGTATGCTTTGGTGACGTCATCGGGGAAGTCCAAGTCCTCTGGCACTTTGTATCTGATGTTGCGCGCGAGGCCGTACGCCGCCCAAACTCCGAAGGCCCATAGAACGAGAAAGGGAAACCAATGCACCCCAGGGCCAAGGACTCGGAGCGCACTTACCGCTAGGAAGGCAACAGGGAAGTTCAAGATCGTGAACAGCAGTTTGGAAAGGTCCGGGCCATCAGGTTTGGGCGCGTCCTCTCCAGCAAGTGTGAGCAGCCAGTAAAATCCTGCAGTAAACAGGGACGCAATCAACGCACTGATCAAGGCGAAAATGACGATGTTCGAAATCGTCCGGAGTGCGACATCCAGAGTAACCGTGATCAGTTCAGGCGGGATCCCGAACAGCTGCGCAACGGCCAGCTCGAAGCTGTAGACACAGGCGTACCCCACGACCGTTACCGCGGGAATCAGCAGGAGGTTCTCGGTTTGCGAATTCGGCATTTCGGCCCACTCCGGGAGGCAGTCAACACGAAAGAGCAACGTAGCGGCCCGTGCCCGCGGATCAAACTTGCCCGCGGAATCTCTTTCGCACCGATCGCTCCGTCGGGGCCAAGATGCCGTACCCGGCGCTGTAAGCCTCCGCATCGACGATGGCGATGATCAGCGACGTCCCGCTGCTCTGGAATGTCTTCTGCAATAGCTCGGAGGCGCTGAACATGCTGCCGCCGGACGAATCGGCGTTGAACAGGATCGCGTCGATGCCTGGATCAACGACCGGCCGGTCGAATTCTCTTCCGAATATGTGCGTCGACGTCCCCCGCTGCCGGTGAGCACGCCCATCGCAGGTGATGGCGGCACAGACGCCCGACGATCTGCCGTTCTCCGCGGCCGCCGGAAACTGTACAACTCGGCCTCGGACCCGACCGTCTCATCCTGCCCCATTCCGTCATGCCCGCGTCGCGACTCCAAGGCATCTTCACGCCCAATCTTGTCCCGTATTCCACCAACGGCGACATCAACGAAGGCGAGCTCCGCCGCTACGTCGACTGGCTCATCGAGCGCGGCGTCCACGGCCTGTACCCCAACGGCTCGACCGGCGAGTTCACCCGCTTCACCCCCGAAGAACGCCGCCGCATCGGGGCCATCGTCGCCGATCAGGTCCGCGGACGAGTGCCGATCCTGGCCGGCGCCGCCGAGGCCAACGTCCGCGAAACGCTCGCCGCCTGCGAGTACTACGCCGGGCTCGGCGTCCGCGCCGTCGCCATCGTCGCCCCGTTCTATTACAAGCTCAGCCCCGGCTCGGTGTACGCCTACTTCCGCGAAATCGGCCGCAACACGCCCATCGACGTCACGCTGTACAACATCCCGCTGTTCGCCAGCCCGATCGACGTGCCGACCGTGCAACGGCTCAGCGAAGAGTGCGAGCGGATCATCGCCATCAAGGATTCCTCCGGCGACATCCCGCACATGATCCGGATGATCAAGGCCGTCCGTCCCAATCGGCCGGAGTTCAGCTTCCTGACCGGCTGGGACGCGGCGCTGATGCCGATGCTGCTCGTGGGCTGCGACGGCGGCACGAACGCCTCCAGCGGCGTGGTCCCCGAGCTGACCCGCAAGCTGTACGAGCTGACGCTGGCCGGCCAGCTCGACGCGGCGCGCGACCTGCAGTACGACCTCGTCACGCTGTTCGACACGATGCTGTATCAGGCCGAGTTCCCCGACGGATTCCGCGCGGCGGTGACGCTCCGCGGCTTCCCGATGGGGCAGGGCCGGCAGCCGCTGTCGGACAAGCAGATCGACGATCTCAGCACACTGCGGAACACGCTGCAGTGCCTGCTCGCGGCGCACGGGTTCGCCGACCAGCCGGTGCAGGGCTGCGTCCCCCCGGACGTCTGGTCGCGGCCGACGGCCGGCGGCGCGGGGATTCAACCCGCGGACGTGTCGCGGATCGTCCAGTCGGTCGTCGCGGAAATGAAGAGCCGCGGAATGCTGTGAACCGGATCGCCCTGACTGCCATTCGTTTCCGTCATCTCGACGCGGCCGGTTGAAACGCGGGACAGCGGCTCGGGTCCCACGGCGCATCCGGCCCCGGCCTGGAACTCTGATCGCGGATGAAACGACTCCTGCACAACCTGGCGCCGGCGCTCATCCTGATCGTGATGGCGGCCGCCGGCTGGCTGCTGTACCGCCAGTTGCAGGGCTACAACTGGAAGGACCTGCACGAAGCCTGGCAGGAGCTGCCGGCGTGGCGAATCTGGGCCGCGCTGACGCTGACCGTCATCAGCTACATCGTCCTGATCGGCTATGACTTTCTCGCAGTCCGGTCGATCGGCCACCCGCTGCCGCTGCGGAAGATCGCCTTCGGATCGTTCATCGGCTTTTCGATCAGCTATACGTTCGGGGCGCTGCTGGGCGGGACATCGGTGCGGTACCGGATGTATTCCAGCTGGGGGCTGACGACGATCGAGATACTGCGGCTGATCGTCACGGTCGGCACGACGTTCTGGCTGGGCGTGTTCGCGCTGGGGGGCGTGCTGTTCATCATTGACCCGTTCGAGATTCCGGACGAGCTGGATTCGCTGCACCTGCCATTCCGGACGATCCTGCCGCTGGGCCTGGCGCTGTTGGGTCTGACCGCGGCGTACTTTGTGATCGTCGCGGCGTGGCGGAAGCCGTTGAAGGTCCGGGGCCAGGATGTGCGGCTGCCCGGGGTGCGGATGTCGGCGGCGCAGATCGGCGTGGCGGCGCTCGATTTCGCGGTGGCCGCGCTGTGCCTGTACGTGCTGCTGCCCGAAGACATGCCGATGTCGTACTCGCGGTTTCTGGCGGTCTACATGCTGGCCTGGGTGGCGGTGGTGGTGACGCACGTGCCGGGGGGACTGGCGGTGTTCGACCTGGTGATCATCTCGCTGTGCCCGGAATCGCGACGGGACTCGGTGGCCGTCGCGCTGGCGACGTATCGCGTCATCTACTACCTGCTGCCGACGTTCATCGCGCTGCCCATGTTTCTGCTGCATGAGGCGACGGTCCGCGACTCGGCGACGAACCGCCTGGTGAAACGGCTGTTCGGCGAGAGCACCTGGACGGGGGACGCCGCGTCCGACGCGCCGCCGCCTCCGCCGATTCCGTCCGAGAACGCGCCGCCGCCCGGATGACGGCCCGCGCCGACGCGCTGTCGCTCGCCGCGCCCGCCTCAGCGGCAAGTTGAATGACGCTCCGGGTTTCCGCAGGTCCAGTTCCGCGGTATCGTGCAGCCAGCGGGTCTGACTCCATTGCCCCTCGCGCCCGGGAGCGAAACGTGTTCACTCTTCGCAGCCCGAATCCGGCGTCAGCGCGGGGGGTGCTCCGGCGAGATTGTCTGCGAATCGGCGGGCTGGGCCTGTGCGGCCTGACGCTCGCGGACGTGCTGCGCAGCGACGCTGCGGCTGGCGCTGCGCGGCGGACGAAGTCGGTGATTTACATCGTGCTGAACGGCGGGCCGTCGCACATCGACATGTGGGATCTCAAGCCCCATGCGCCGACGGAGTACCGCGGGCCATTTCAGCCGATCGCGACATCGCTGCCCGGCGTGGAAATCTGCGAGCATATGCCCCGTCAGGCGGCCCTGATGGACCGGCTGGCGCTGCTCCGCGGCATCCGTTCGGTCGAGAACGATCACTATCTCAGCGAGGTCTACACCGGCCTGCCGCGAACGTCCGGCGCCCGACCGGCCTTCGGTTCCGTCGTCAGCCGCGCGGCGGCCGCGCCGGGCCTGCTGCCGTACGTCAGCCTCAGTGCGGTTCAGTCTCCGCCGTTCGAGTACGAGAACCCGCACTACGCGGGCGCCGGGCACGCGCCGTTCCGCCCCTTCGAGGAGGCTGTCGAAGACCTGTCTCCTCCCGCCGACCGGGCCGCGTTCGAGAACCGTCGCCAGTTGCTGCGTTCGCTCGACCGGCTGCTGCCGGAGGAATCGTGTGCGGAGCTGTTCCGGGGGACGGACCGGTTCCAGGCGCGGGCGCTCGAGATGCTGATGTCCTCGCGGGTGCGGGACGCGCTCGACGTCTCGCAGGAACCGGAAGAGACGCTGCGGCGTTACGGCCACCGCGCCGGGCAGTATCCGCATCAGACAGTCAAATCGATCCTGTACGACTGGGACGCGAAGCCGTTTGTTCAGGCCCGGCGGCTCGTTGAGGCGGGCGTCCGCGTCGTCACGCTGCAGGTGGCCGCGTGGGACCATCACAGCGGGCCGGAGAGCGACATTTTCTTCGCGCTGCGCCGGCTGATGCCGTTGCTGGACGTCAGCTTCACCGCGCTTTGCGAGGACCTGGACGAGCGCGGGCTGACGGACGATGTGCTGGTGGTGATGCTGGGCGAGTTCGGCCGGACTCCGCGGATTTCGGAACTGGGGCCCGGTCGGGAACACTGGGCGGACGCGGGCTGCGCGGTGCTGTTTGGCGGCGGGCTGAAGACTGGGCAGGTGATCGGCCGGACAGATGCGCGGGCGGAGCGCTCGATCGAGGGGCGGACTACGTTCCAGTCGGTGCTGGCGACGATCTACACCGTTCTGGGCATCGACCCCGCATCGACGCTGCCGGATTTCCAGGGCCGGCCGCAACTGCTGCTGGATGATCCGGATCCCATCCGCGAACTGGTGTGAACGACCGCTCAGTCGTCCGCGGCGTCTCCATCCTTGATCACGAACCGCGCCTGCAGACGCGCCACCTCGCTCGCCAGGCCCGCCGTTTTCACCGACCGCAGCACTTCTTCGAAATCCTTGTACGCCGCCGGCGCCTCGTCCTTCGGATAACGCCGGCAGTTCGTCAGGATGTCGAGCTCGTCGAACGAACGGTCGATCGCCCCCTGATCCAGCTCCCGAATGGCGCGCTTCCGGCCCAGCATCCGCCCGGCGCCGTGGTTCACGCTGTAACAGCTGAGCTGCGCCCCCGGATCGGCGACCATCACGCTCGAGCCGGCCTGCGGGTTGCCCGGCAGCAGGATCGGGTGGCCGGTCGCCTCGAACGGCGTCCCCGCCAGCGCATGATGCCCCGCCGGAAACGCCCGCGTCGCCCCCTTGCGGTGCACCCACGACAGCACATTGTCCACGACCTCGCGCCGCGCGATGTTGTGGCTGATGAAATACACCAGCTGACCCGTCGTCCCCGGCAGGATCTCCTGGAACGCCTCCAGGACCAGCGCGTTGATCAGCAGATGGTTCAGCGTCGCGAAGTTCGCCCCCAGCGCCATGTCGTCCAGGTACGCGTTCGCCTCCGGCGAGCCCAGCGGCGCGTACACCAACTCCCGGTCCTGGCCCGGCAGCGGGATGTCCCAACTGCTGAACTTCTGCTGCAGCGCCTTGAACTGGCCGCTCGCCAGGTTGTGGCCGATGCCGCGCGAGCCGCAGTGCGACAGGAACGCGACGCGCCCGTCGCGCAGCCCGAAGACCTCGGCCGCGGTCCGCGCGCGTTCGCCCGGCTCGACGCGCACGATTTCGCACTCGCCGAAATGGTTGCCGCCGCCATACGAGCCGAGCTGCTGGACCTTGTCGGAGAACTTGCGGAAGAAGCCCCCGTCGAGATGCCGCTGCAGCCGCTCGCCGAGCGCGTCGGCCGTGCTGTCGTGTCCGACATGCGCGGCGTCCTCGCAGCGGAGCGCCCATTCCGGCGGAACGCCGAGCGCCTCGCAAACGCCTTCCGAGGCGCCCTCGATGAGCGCCTTCCGGCCGACGGAGTCGTCCACGTGCCGGGCCTTCCGCGCATGCCGCTGGCCGCGTCCCGCCCCGGTCGGAATCCGCTCGCAAATGGCGTCGATCAGCGCGCGGCGCGTCCGGCGGTCCTCGATCTGATCGCCCGGCAGGTCGAGCTGCAGCAGACTCATCGAGCACTTGATGTCGACGCCGACCGGGCCGGGGTAAACGTGCGACGGGGACACCAGGACGCAGCCCACCGGCGCCCCGTATCCGCAATGCGCATCCGGATTCAGCACGAGATTCGTGACGCCCGGGGCCAGCCGGGAATTGATCGCCTGCTGGAGACACATCTCGTCGAACGTCTCGCGGATGGCGGGCGTGCCGATGACGGTGATGGGGGGCGTGCGGGCTCCGGTGGGGAGGATCGCGGTGGCTTCGTCGGTGGGGATCAGCGAGTGCATGGGGCGACCTGCGGGTCGGACGACATGACGGCGGGAATGCGAAGTGAGGGATCCAGCGGCTGGGACGCCTGGCAGCCAGCCGGCGGCAGCGGAAGAGAATCCGGACGGTCCCGATGAACTCCTCCGACGGGCCGAGCACGGCCATGCCAGGCCCAACGAGGCCGCTGCGCCGCAGATTGTCGCAGCCCGCGCGGCGGAATACGAATCCGCGGCCCGCTGGACGGACCTCATCCGTCCGCCTCGCACCACGCTGGGGACGGCCGCGCGGCCCTCCCCAAAGGGACGCACGGTTCGCCGACAAGGTTCGTGTCATTCCCCGACCCCGCAGCCGGATTCGTACCCGCCCTGAACGGCGGTGTTCATCCGCCCACGCCCTTCCCTTGCGCCAGCGGCGACTTCTGCGTCGTGATGGGCGGACAGCTGCGCGCCATCTCGCGGTTCAGATCGATGTAGCCCCGCCAGGGCTCCGGGACATCACTTTCGTGGAAGATCGCGGCCACCGGACATTCTGGCACGCACGCTTCGCAGTCGATGCATTCCTCCGGTTCGATGAACAGCATTGATTCCCCCTCGTGGAAGCATTCGGCCGGGCAGACGACGACGCAATCCGTATACTTGCAGCCGAAACACGGTTCGGTGACGACCATGGCCATTGTGGATCTCCGGGATTGGAACGCGGCCCGCGCTGAGTGAATGCAATGCCGGATTCGATTCCGGACACGCCGGACGCCGATTTCTCTCCGAGCCCGGGCAGCCGCCCTGCAAGCATGCTGGAAGACGCCTCCAATCAGGAGCTTGTGGCCGCCTGGAGGCGGGGAAGCGATCAGGCGGCGGGAATCCTGGTGCGGCGCTACATGGTCCGCCTGACGGCGCTCGCCCGCAGCCGGTTGTCCCGGAAGCTCGCACGGCGACTCGATCCCGAGGACATCGTGCTGTCGGCGTGGCGGAGCTTCTTCATTGCCGCCAGCGACGGGCGATTGTCCGTGCCGGGCGACGACGACCTATGGCCGCTGCTGGTCACGCTGACGCTGCGGAAGCTGTCGCGCCAGCGGGCTCGCCAATCCGCCGCTCGCAGGGACATCGACCTTGAGACGCCGCTCGACAGCGTCTCAGACTGGCGGTCGGCGATTGCCCGGGATCCGACGCCGGAGGAAGCGGCGCTGCTGGCGGATGAGGTCGAGGCGCTGCTGGCCGCGCTCAACGCCACGGACCGCGAGGTGCTGGTCCGCCGCCTGGAGGGCGCCGACCACGCGGCGATCGCCAGCGCGCTCCAGTGCTCCGAACGATCGGTGCGACGATCGATGCAGCGCATCCGCGCGCTGGTCGCCGAGCGCGAACCTCGCAGTTCGACGCCCTTGGACGTTCCGTCAGGCCTGGCGAACGCCCGCCCGCCTGACCCGCCCCATGTCGACGACTGCTCAACCGACGTTCACGAGCTCTCGCCGCCAACGTTTGCTGACAAGGAGTTCCTGTTGAAATCGCTGATCGGTCGCGGCGGCTTCGGCAGGGTGTACCGGGCGATCCGGCATGCGGACGGCGCCGACGTCGCGGTCAAGTTCCTGACCAAGCGATTCTGGAAGGACGCCCGCGCGACGCAAAGCCTGATCGATGAGTCGCAACGGCTGTCCGCACTGTCGCATCCGAATATCGTGCGACATCACGGTTGGGGCCGCACCGCGCGCGGCGCGACTTTCCTGGTCCTGGACTGGATCGACGGCTGCAACCTGTTCGACTGGCGGCGGACGGCCGAACCGTCGGCCCGGGAGACTCTGAACTGCGGCCTCGCGGTCGCGGAGGCGCTGCTTGCGGCGCACGCCGTTGGCGTCATTCACGGCGACCTCACACCGGGGAATGTGCTGCGCCATCGCGACGGCCGGTTCCTGCTGACCGACTTCGGCCTGGCGCGGTGGATCGGCAGACCGTCTCGGACGGCCGGCGGAACGCCCGGCTGGCTGGCGCCGGAACAGGTCTCGGACGCGTTTGGTCCCGTCGGCGCGAGAACGGATGTGTACGGGCTCGGCGGCCTGTTGTTCGCCGTGTGGACCGGCCTGCCTCCGAGCCGGGGGGATGATGTGCCCCGGATCCTGGCGGCGGTGCTGTCCTCGCGTCCCTGCGAGCCAGCCTCGCATTTCCGAAGCGGCATCCCGCCGCGGCTGGATGAACTGATCGCGAGCTGTCTCAGCAAAGAAGCCGGGGAGCGTCCCGCTTCGATCGCCGCAGTGCGCGAGGCGCTGCAGCGGGTTCAGCACGAGTTGATGCCGGTCGGCGGCGCCCCGTAGGTTCCGGACGCGCCCTCGGCGGCGCGCAAAAAAAGACCGGTCCGTTGCCGGGCCGGTCTGAGTTTCCGTGTCGTCCGTCCGCTGCGATCAGCGAATCGCGCCTTCGACCGACTTCTTCGCCTTGCCTTCCGTGGTGTCCGTCCGGGTGATCAGGACCTGCGTGGTCAGCATCAGCCCGGCGATCGACGCCGCGTTGCGGAGGGCGCTCTTCACGACCTTCGCCGGATCGACGATCCCAGCCTTGAACATGTCGCCGTACTCGCCGGTCACCGCGTTGTAGCCGTGGTTCTCCGGCTTGTGCTTGACCTCGTCGGCCACCACCGAACCGTCCGTGCCGGAGTTCGAGGCGATCTGGCGGATCGGAGCTTCGAGAGCCCGAATGACGATTTCCACGCCGATCTTCTCGTCCCCCTTGGCCTTCACCGCCTCAATGGCCTTGATCGACCGCAGCAGGGCCACGCCGCCGCCAGGAAGGATGCCCTCCTCAACGGCTGCGCGGGTCGCATGCAGGGCGTCCTCCATGCGGGCCTTGGTCTGCTTCATCTCGGTTTCCGTCGCCGCGCCCACCGAAATGATCGCCACGCCCCCGGCCAGCTTCGCCAGACGCTCCTGGAACTTCTCCCGGTCGTACTGGCTGTCGGTCTCCTCGATCTGCCGCTTGATCTGGCCGATCCGCTTCTGGATGTCTTCGTTCTTCCCGGCGCCGTCGATCAGCGTGCAGGAATCCTTGTCGACTTCCACCTTCTTGCACCGGCCGAGATGCGACAGTTCGACGCTCTCCAGCTTGATGCCCAGGTCTTCCGAAATCAGCGTGCCGCCCGTCAGGACCGCCATGTCGCCCAGCATCGCCTTGCGGCGGTCGCCGAACCCCGGAGCCTTCACCGCGCACACCTGCAGCACGCCGCGGAGCCGGTTGACGACCAGCGCCGTCAGCGCCTCGCCCTCGATGTCCTCGGCGATGATCAGCAGCGGCTTGCCGGCCCGGGCCACCTGCTCGAGCAGCGGCACCAGGTCCCGCAGGCTGGAGATCTTCTTCTCGTGCAGCAGGATGTAGGCGTTCTCCAGCAGGCACTTCATCTCGGCCGGATTGGTCACGAAGTAGGGCGAGATGTAGCCCTTGTCGAATTGCATGCCCTCGGCCAGCTCGAGCGTCGTGACGCTCGTCTTGCCTTCCTCGACGGTGATCACGCCGTCGCGGCCGACCTTCTCCATGGCATCGGCGATGAGCTTGCCGATTTCGGCGTCATTGTTCGCCGAGACCGCGCCGACGTGCTCGATCTCCTTGCGGTCGGAAACGGGACGGGCCATCTGCTCAAGGGCTTCGACGGCGGCGTTGGAGGCCTTCTCGATGCCCTTGCGGACGACCTGCGGGTTGGCGCCCATCGAGATGCTGCGGAGGCCTTCCTCGTAGATGGCGCGGGCCAGGACGGTGGCCGTCGTCGTGCCGTCGCCGGCGACGTCGCTGGTCTTGGAGGCGACCTCATTGACCAGCTTGGCGCCCATGTGCTCGTAGGGGTCTTCGAGTTCGACCTCTTTGGAGACGGTCACGCCGTCCTTGGTGACGAGCGGGTTGCCGAACGATTTGTCGATGATCACGTTGCGGCCGGTGGGGCCCATCGTGACGGCGACGGCGTCGGCGAGAGTCCTCACGCCCCGGGAGAGCTTCAGGCGGGCGCGGTCATCAAAAAGTAGCTGCTTGGGCACCGGTGTGCTCCTGCGGGGAGAGTCTTTGAATGATGTGTGTGAGACGACTGGTCAGACCCGGCGGACGCCGCCCGCCGGGCCTCCAGCAATGGCCGATCAGCCGATGACCTTCGCGAGAATGTCCGACTCGCGGAGGATCTTCACCTCGTCGCCGTCGACTTCGATTTCCGTGCCGCCGTACTTGCCGAACAGCACCTCATCGCCGACCTGCACCGCGACCGGGCAACGCTCGCCGCTGTCCAGCAGCCGGCCCGGACCGACCGCCACCACCTTGCCGCGCTGCGGCTTCTCCTTGGCGGTGTCGGGCAGCACGATGCCGCCGGCGGTCGTCTCTTCCGCACTCACCGGCTCCACCACGACGCGATCATCCAGCGGCTTCAAGGTCACAGCCATCTTGTTCTTGCTCCGATGTTCCTGAGAGGGGCGACGCCGCCCTTCCTTTGTGTGTCCGGCAGGCTCAGCGACCCGCCGGTGATGTGAGAAGTGATCCAGACTCTTTGCGGTGCGGATGCGGGCCAGGCCCGCGGGCGGAGGTCAGAAGTCCCCCATTCCCATGCCTCCCATGCCTCCCATTCCACCCATGCCTCCCATGTCGTGGTCATGGTCGTGGTGGCCGTCCTTGTCCGACTCCTTCTTGGGCTCATCGACGACGATCGAATCGGTCGTCATCAGCAGCGAGGCGACGCTGGCCCCGTTCTGCAGCGCCGAGCGGACGACCTTGGTCGGGTCCACCACGCCCAGAGCGAACATGTCGCCGTATTCCTCGTTCAGCGCGTCGAACCCGTAATTCTTGTCGGAGTTCTTGCGGACGTTGTTCGCCACGACAGCCCCATCGAGGCCGGCGTTCTCCGCGATCCGACGCAGCGGCATCTCCAGGACGTTCTTGATGAGCTGGATGCCCAGCTTCTCGTCCCCCTGGGCGTCGACCTTGTCGAGCGCCTTGCCGCACCGCAGCAGAGCCACGCCGCCGCCCGGAACGATGCCTTCCTCGACGGCCGCGCGCGTCGCGTGCATGGCGTCGTCGATCAGGTCCTTCCGCTCCTTCATCTCGGTTTCGGTGTGCGCGCCGACGTTGATCTGCGCCACGCCCCCCGCCAGCTTCGCCAGACGCTCCTGGAGCTTCTCGCGATCGTAGTCGCTGTCGGTCTTGTCGATTTCCGCGCGGATCTGAGCCGCACGACCTTCGATGGCCGCTTTCTGACCGGAACCCTGGACGATCGTCGTGTTCTCGGCGTCGACGATGATCTTCTTGGCCTTGCCCAGGTCCTTCAGCGAGACGTTATCCAGCTTCTCGCCCAGGTCCTTGAAGAACGCCTTGCCGCCGGTGAGGATCGCCAGATCCTCCAGCATGGCCTTGCGGCGATCGCCGTAGCCGGGCGCCTTCACCGCGCACACGCGGACGATGCCCCGCAGCTTGTTGACGACCAGCGTCGCCAGCGCCTCGCCCTCAATGTCCTCGGCGATGATCAGCAGCGGCACGCCCGCCTTCGACACCTGCTCCAGCAGCGGAACGAGCGTCCGGGCGTTGCTGATCTTTTCCTCGTGGATCAGCACATGGCAGCCTTCCAGAACGCAGTCCTGGTCGTCCTCGTTGGTGACGAAGTGAGGCGACAGATAGCCCCGCTCGAACTGCATGCCCTCGACAAGTTCGACTTCGGTCTGCGTGCCGCGACCCTCTTCGATGGTGATCACGCCGTCCTTGCCGACCTTCAGCATCGCGTCCGCAAGAATGCGGCCGATCTCCGGATCGTTGTTGCCGGCGATGCGGGCGACCTGCTCGATCGCCTTGCGGTCGTTCGCGGCGACCGGCTTGGACATCTTCTTGAGCTCTTCGGTGACCTTCTCCACGGCCTTCTGCACGCCGCGGCTGAGAGACATGGCGTCCGCGCCGGAGGCAATGAACTTCAGGCCTTCACGGAAGATCGCCTCGGCGAGAACGGTGGCGGTCGTCGTGCCGTCGCCGGCGACATCGCCCGTCTTCGACGCGGCTTCCTTCACCAGCTGGACGCCGCAGTTCTCGAACTTGTCTTCGAGCTCGACGTCCTGGGCGACGGTCACGCCGTCCTTGGTGATCTTGGGGGAGCCCCAGCCCTTGTCGAGCACGGCGTTCCGGCCGCGGGGACCGAGGGTGCTCGCGACGGCGCGGGACAGTTTGGTCACGCCTTCCAGCAGCTTCTTGCGGGCGTCTTCGTCAAAACTCAACAGCTTCGCCACGGTTGCTCCTCGTCAGCGTTCAATGGGCGTTTGAACGGGCCAAAACGTCTGTCTGAAACCTGCCAAAACCCGGTCCGGCGGGACACCGACGCCGCGGACGGCGGCTGTCAAAGGGCGGTCCGGGCGGAGAATGTCTCTCACAGCGCCGTCAAAGCAAGCGATGTGCCAAGCAGCGGATTCCTGCTTCAACTCATTCTCGTGCAATGAGTTGAGTCTCGAACCCCGCAAATCGCCGCCAACCGGGACTGCCACGCTGGCAGTCTCCGGTCGGGCCGCTTCGAATCCGCCGCCAACCAGCGACCCTCGGACAGCATCCGGGGCCAGCCGGGGCCTCAATGGAGTCCAGCGGTCTTGCTCG
Source organism: Planctomyces sp. (assembly GCA_019636235.1). GTDB lineage: Bacteria > Planctomycetota > Planctomycetia > Planctomycetales > Planctomycetaceae > Caulifigura. Next base: position 10,668 of record JAHBXW010000031.1, on the reverse strand, counting down.
CCAGGCTGTCGACCGCCTTCCGGAACCGCTGCTGCACCTGAATCGGCAGCTCGCTGAACGACTCCAGGATCGCGGGGGTCAGGGCCTGATCGCACTTTTCGAGCGCCGCGGTCAGCCGCTTGAAGATCTGCTCGGCCGATGGGGCGGAGCTGCCGGCGCGTCCCTCGGCGGGGGCCGGTCCACGGGCGTCCTTGCCGAACGGAGCGTATTCTTCGCCGGCTTCGCGGGCCACGGCCGTCGCCGTCACTGCGCGCTCCCGGTCCCCCTCATCCGCGCCGCGTTCGCGGGCGGCGCGCGGGTCTCCGCCGTCTGTGCCAGGGGCGCGGACCAGCGCCGGCTCGGCCGACATGAACTCGACGAGCGGATCGAACGGAGGTTGCTCGTCCGCGGCAGGTTCCTGCAGATCTTCGCCGCGCTGGGCCCGTCGCCAGGCCTTCATTTCGGCGATGGTGGCCTGCATGTCGTTGGCCCACTGCAGGCACTCCGCCGCATCGTCCCACGACAGGGCGGCATAGAAGTGCGACCACTTCAGGTGCTCGTAGCGCTCCCGAACGTCGCTGAACGCCTCCCACACGCGGCGCCGCTGGTAGACCTGGTCCGACGTCAGGCCGATCTGGGCGCCGAAGTCGCCGTCCGTCCGGCCCCGCGCGTAGCGCTTGGTCCAGAGTGCCGCACATTCTCCCACCGTCCAGCTGCACTGCGACAGCGCCTGCTGCGCGCGAGAGACAAGATCGGTTTCCGATTCACGCTGTTCCACCACCGCGGCTGCTCCTGCACGTGCAACACGGGTTTACGCGGCGGAGGCCCTCGATGGCCCAGCTTCGCCGCCGGTGCTTGAGAATGAGCGCAGCCCCCGAGGGGACGACGCGCTGCGGCCGGACATCCAGGATCCGGCGGGACAGGCGCGGAATCGTACCCGCGGCATGGCGGCCCCGCCACTCCGGGCACGGGCGGCGACGCGCAGGTTTGCTGGAACGGCCGCGCGGCGTCGCGCAGAAGCGGCAGAGTTTCCCGGAACGCCCCAGCCGGAGCAGGCGGATCAGGCCGGCAAACGCGGCGCTCCCGTGTCGGCCGGCCACCGGTCCCAGGTCATTTCCGACTGGCGTCCGAGGCGCCGGAGGCCGACTGCGTCGCCGCGGCCCCCGTTACGGGAATCTCGCCCGGCAGCCGGTTCGACCGCCGCAACGCGTCCACATGTATGGCGGCCGTCACCTTGATCAACTGCTGCGTCCGCTCCTGACCCAGGTCGTCCAGCAGCAGCGCCAGCTGCTCGACCCAGCCGGGCTGGCGGGACATTGACAGGTCCATCATCCGCAGGAATGAGGTGATCTCCTCCATGTTCCGGTCGGCGTATTTGTTGCTCAGCGGCGAGACCATCCGGGCGATCGTCTCCACCGCCAGCGACGGGAACGAGACGAACATGTCCACGGTGTGCGTGATCTGCGAGGTCCCGTCCTTCAGCGGCTGCGTCGACACCGTCAGGCAGACCAGCGCCCGGGCCTTGATCGGCTTGGCCAGCATGGGGCTTTTGAACAGGCCGTCGCAGTAGACGACCGATTGCGTCGGCGAACGCAGCAGGACGTGCAGCGTCCCCGAAGATCCGTCCCCCGTGTCCGCCATGTAGACGTCCGGCCCCGTGGCGGTGAGCTGCAACTGCGAGATTCCCAGCACTCGCCAGATGCCGACGGCGACTTCCGGATGCTGCGTGAAGAACTCATACACCCGGGGATCGATCGGGCAGCGCACCGTGGGCAGCCTGCGAAACAGGCTGACGTCGGACAGCACGAGGTTGGCCATCCGCAGCTGATCGGCGTTCAGCTTCGCGAGGGGCAACGAGGCGCGGGCCTGTTCGCGCACGCCGCGGCTCGAGTTCCCGGCGCTGACGATGGAAACGGCGAGTTCCTCGGGCGTCGGAAACGTGGCCGTCGCCGCGCCGTTGGGCTGCGAGCCGCCATTCGCGGTCGGCTGTCCCCAGGCCCGATTGAAGGGCAGACCGCAGACCATGATCAACAACAGACTCCGTCCGCTCCGCCCCATGACGCGTCCCCCCAGACGATCATCCGTCGCTCCCGACCGGGCGCAAGCCACGGCCTGAACGAGAGATGCATTAGCGCCGCCCCGCGCCTGTCACCCGCCCCGACGCATCCGCCAGATGCTGAAATCGTTTCAGCGTTCCAAGGCGTGCAAACTGCGTCTCAGGAAATATCGGCAGAGTCAAAGAACCGCCGACAATCGAAATCAGGACCGGCAGGAACAGCGGGCGATCATGCCGCAAGCGGGGCCTGCTGGCCACGCTGACGCAACGCGGTCGAGTGATTTCCCAGCGTTTTCCGGAGGCGCCGCGCCGAGAGTTCAGTTCCGGAGTTCCGAGTCGGGATCGAGCTCTCCTGCGGCTTCGAGCAGTCGGAGATCGTCCAGCGTCTCGACGACCGCGTACTGCCCTTCGCACCATTTCCAGAGGTCGATCTGGCGGCAGCGCACGCTGCAGAACGGGTCGAGCGACTCGTTGCGCGCGGGGCCGTCGGGCAGAGCAGCGCCGCACACGGGACAGGGCCGAGGTCGCGAACCGGACACAGGTGAGATCATTGCGCTGACGGTCGGAGGGGAACAACGGCGGCGGATGATCGGCCGCGCGGCGGACAGGCCGCCGGATCCATTGTACGCGGCGATCGGGCGAAAGATGAATCTGGTCCACAACGTTCGATGCCGCCGCGTGCCGCGTGGGAACGCCGGCCGGATGGCCCGAGCAGGCAGCTCAGCGATGGGCGTCGTCCGGCGACGTGGTCTGGCGACCAGAATTCCTCATTTGTCAGCTACGTTTGTTCGTTGCGAACTGCATAACGAGCCGAGCGGGGGACAAGACTTGTCCGGTGTGGCCCCTGTTCGAGAGTGTGGCCGGGGCTGGACCGAGCGCAGCCCGGAGCGCTGGACCGTTCACCAACCTTCGCGGTGGGACACTCCAGATCGCCCTGCCGTCTCGCCGTTCCGACGCCATGCTGCGGTGCGGAATCAGGTCAAGCGTCCCGCTGCAGGCCGATGACGCTTGACCGTCTGCGATGACCATCGACCAATCGATTGCGAACGCGCGAACGGCGCCGCGTCCGACACCCGACCGGGGTTTCGGGCAGCGCCCGCCGGCCGCACGGCGTCGATCCGGCCTCAGGGAATCAGGAAGCCCAGGCCCGTGTAGAACACCCCCGATGTCAGCGCCGCTTCGCCGTTCAGCGGCACGCGGTAGTGCAGCCGCGGCGCGCAGTCCCCGGGACGATAGTAGCCCAGCGCGTACCGCCGCGCCTGCGGGTGGTCCAGCGCCATCTGATAGGGCAGGCCGACGAGCTGCAGGCTGAACTTCGACAGCGACACGAACGGCTGCACGCACTCATTGCACTTCACATGGCCGTAGCGTTCCAACGGCACGTCCTCGAAGTACAGCGGATTGTGATACAGGTTGGAGGCCGTCCACATGTAGCACATGGGGTCGAACGTGCGGTCGGGGGAGGCCAGCGAGGCGAACGGCGCTTCTTCCGGACATTCCTCCGTGGTCCGGGGCTCGCAGTCCTCCTGGGGGCAGAGGTGGTCGCAAGGGCCGCCGTCCGGTTCATAATCGAAGAACGGCTGAATCGCTGTGATGGGCCGGAACTGCGTCACCGGGGCCGGAGGGGCCTCGCTGATCGGCGCGGGGGGCACCTGCGGGAACTCGCCAAGTCCCCGGGGCTCGTCGAGCTGCGGCAGCAGCGACGATTGCCCGACGGGAATGATGCGGACGCCGGCGGGCTTTTCCGGACCCTGCAGTTCGCGGCCGATCGGCTGCGCCGCTCCCAGCGTGACCCGCCGCGTCCGCGGCCCGGCCTGTTCGGCGCCTCGCCCGGATTCCGCCTCCGCCGCCGACACGATCGACACGGTCGCCCCCAGCACAAGGGCGACGATTCCGGAGCGAAACGCAATATGACTGGTGGGCATCCGAGAATCCTTCATCCCTGCCGAGATCCGACGCCGCAGCAGGCGCGCGTCCGGGCGCGCGATCCTCCCCGGATCGTCCGCCCCTGTGTTCATCGTCCGGGCTCCAGCGTCTGACGCAGCAGGTTCGCGGGTTCCCCCCACCCGCCGGCCGTCCTCCGGCGATTCCTCCGGCGCAATCCGCAACGCCCGCAAGGTCGAGGCGGGCCTGCTGCAGGACGGCTGACCGGGCAAGCGTCCCCTCAGGGGATCAACGCCGCAGGTCGCCCGGCTTGGAACGGCCCGACAATTCCAATCGGGAAGCCTGGGAAACGCGGGGCGACAGCAACGGGGACGCCGGCTGACCGCGCATCATCAGACGCGCGGCAGCACAGCCGTTAGTTCCTCGTGCAGCCCCTGCCCGTTCGTCGCCAGCAGGTTGGGCCGATCCACGGAGAACGCCCCGCCGTCGATGGCCGTGACGCGGCCGCCCGCCTCCGTGACGATCAGCACGCCGGCCGCCATGTCCCAGGGTTTGAGGCTCGTCGACCAGAAGGCGTCGATCCGACCCGCCGCCACGCAACACAGGTTCAGCGCGGCCGAGCCGGTCCGCTGCAGCGACTGCGCCAGGGCCAACACTTTCAGGAACCGGCGGACCTCGGGGGAATCGGACGTGGTTTTCACCGGCAGGCTGGCGACGGCCATGGCCTGGTCGAGTCGAGGCGTCACGGACGGCCCGATCGGCGAATCGTTCAGGGTCGCCCCCTCGCCCAGCGCCGCGGAGAACATCTCGTCCCGCGTGGGGTCGAAGATCGCGCCGGCGACAATCCGGCCGCGGTGCTCGACGCCGACTGAGACGGCGTAGTACGGGAAGCGGTGCACATAGTTCGATGTGCCGTCAAGCGGGTCGACGATCCAGCGGTACTCGCTGTCCGGGGATGTTGTGCCGCAGTCCTCTTCGCCCAGGAAGCCATGCCCCGGGCAGTGTTCGGCCAGAAACGCGCCGATCGCCCGCTGCGACGCGAGGTCCGCCTCGGTCACGAGGTTCTTCGGACTCTTCTCCTGCGGGGTGATCCGACCCGCCCATTCCTGCAGGATGCCGCCGCCGATCCGCGCCGCCTGTACCGCAATCTCCCGAAGCGCCACTCCTGCCTCCCGTGAACGTTCGTCCCTGCCGCAATGAAGCCTACCAAAGTATCTCCTCGACCACTTCCGCCACGCCGTTCTCGAAACGCAGCGGCAGCAGCAGTTCGCTGCGACCGTTCGATTCGCGAACAAACATCCGGGCGTCGTCCGACAGCACGCGAACCTGCCAGAGTCCATCGACGACGTACGCGCGACCGTCTGCGGCCGGCTCGATGCGCTCCCCCTGCGCGGCCCGGAAATACAGGTTCTCGACCTGACCCTCCGCCGTCAGTCGAAGCGTGCGCCGGAAACCCGGATCGCCCGCAAGCGACAGATCGGGCGCGGGAATGGGCGAGTCCTCGACTTGCGCCCGCCGCGCCCCGTCGCTGCCCAGCGGCACGTCATAGCGGAACGTCGGCCGCCCCGCGCCGTCGAGGCGATAGCCCCTGAACGCGTAGCCGGCCTCGCGCGGATTCTGCATCGGCCACGCGGCGTCCCGGGAGGCAAGTTCCGCAATCGGCGTCGTCGCATCGATCCGCATGATGTGGTCTCCCAGCGGCCCCTGCGTCCCCACTCCGCGCCCCGTCCAGTGCTTGCCCGCATCCAGAAACCGGCCATGCCACACCAGCGCCAGCGACATTCGCTCCGCATCCCAGGCGAGATGCGCCCGCTCCGGATAGCCCACGGCGATCCCCCGCGGCGACAGTCCCGCCAGGAAGTTTCGGTACAGGATGGGGGCCTCCGCGGGAATGAGTTCAATCGACTCCCCCAGAACTCCCTCGGGAACGCCGGCCTGCTCCCCTTGCAGAAGCCAGGTCCACAACGCGGCCGTCTGCAGCTCTGGGCTGCCTTCGTAGACGTCAGCCACCGCGCTGACGCCGTCGATGAACGTGGTCGGCATCCTGGTGCCGGGACGGAACTGCTGAGGATCGACGAGATAGCGGTGGAACCAGTCCTCGCGGACGCGGCGGGCCATTGTCTGCAGGTTGATCGCCTGAATGCCGCTCGCCGGATACTGGCCGAAGGTGTGGCATTTCACGCAGGCCAGCCCCCCGTTGCCGGCCAGCTTGCGGCCGGCGGCCTGCACGCGGTGCGGCGCTTCGTCCAGCACGGGAGGCGCAATTTCGGATTCGCGGCGATCGACCGCGATGAACGCCTGGGCCACGCGGTCGGCGTCCAGACCTTCAAACTGCGGCATGCGGGACTTCATGTACGGGCGATCCTTGGCCCCGTTTCGCAGAACGTGTCGCAACCAGTCCTCGCGGAGCTTGTCCCCCACGCCGTCGAGCGGCGGCGGGATGCGCCCCTCATCTCCCATCTCAGGGATGTCGGTCAGAAACAGGGGATTGCGGTCGCGCTCCGGGCCTCCCGTCCCCTCCCGTTGATGGCAGGCGTAACAATTGAACGTCGACAGCGTTTCAACGAGCGAAGCCCGATGGTCTGCTGGAACGGCCGGCGGACCCTCCAGCGCCGACCGCAGGGCCGCCCGCTGATTCGCATTCAGTCCGAACCGGGGCGCCATCGACGACGACGCCCCCTCCGGCGCCAGGCAACCGGCTTCCAGCTGCGCTGAGTTGATCGAAGGGACGACCCGCGTCGGCAGCAGCGGGCCGCCCTCCTCCGTCGCCTGATGACAGGCGGCGCAGCCGCGCTCCTGGAACAACCGCCGGCCCTCATCCACGAGGCTCAGATCGACCGCAAAGCCGTCAGCCTCCACCGGCGTCGCGGACGGCGGAGCCAGCGCCTCCTCCTCGCTGGGCTTCAGAAACGGCTCGAGCGACTGCCGCGGGAAGCCCGAGCCGTCAAAGTCGAGCGTCAGCGTCCATTCGCCGCCTCCCTGGAAGTAATCAACCCGCACGTGATGCACGCCGGCCGTCAGTTGGGCCCGGCCGACGTTCTCCTGATGCGGATGCACGCCGTCGTTCGCGACGACTTCCACGCCGTCGATCCACAGCCGGCTGCCGTCGTCCGACCCCAGGAAGAACCGATACTGGCCCGTCCGTTCGAGATTCCACCAGGCATCGAATCGGATGCCGAAATTGTTGCCCCGGCGGGCCACGCCCAAATCGAGTCCCCGGGCCAGCCCGGTTCGCCGCGGCGTCAGCGCCTCGAAGTCCGGCAGGTTGTCCCAATTGCCGTTATAGCTCGCGAACCGCACGTTCGGCCGGCCCCGCGAAACGGAATCCCCCACGAGGTAGGAGGCCAGCTCCAGCGCTTCCCGGTCATTCAGCCCGAACGCCGGCATCCGCCCGCCGGGACGCACCGCGTGCGGAGCCCGCAGGAAGGCCGCCAGGCTCATCGTCGTGTACTTCGCCGGCAACTCGGGAAGCGGAACCGTCGCGCCGGGATTCACGACCGGCGCCGGCGCGCCATCCACCGATCGCGGCGCATGACAGGCCACACAGCCGATCTCCCGAAACAGCGCTTCGCCCCGCTGACCCGCGCCGCGGTCGCCGCTGCGCGTCGGCGGCGACGCCCCGCGCGTCAGAAAGCTGACCAGCGCCTGCACCTCGCGGCGGCGCTGTTCGTCATCCATTCCATCGAACAGCGCGGGCATCGTCGTTCCGGGCTTCACCGCGTGCGGCGCCTCAATGAACTTCGCCAGCCACTCCGCGCGGGCCCTCTGCCCGACGCCGTCCAGAACCGGCCCGCTGCGCAGCGACTGCGACGTCAATCTCGCCGCCAACTCCGCATGGCAGTTCGCGCAGCCCAGCTCCGAGATCAGCAGCCGCCCGCCAGCCGTCGCGGTCTCGCCGCTCCCCGCATGGAACCGTTCGAAGGCCGGCACGATCGGTCGCCGGGCTTCACGTTCCGCATCCCGTCGCACAATCCAGATGTTGCGATACCGGACCGGATTGCCATGGTCCTGCAGGTGAATTGGCCCGGGCTCGCGCGTTTCGGCGACGGGCGCCGCCGTCGTCGGGCCGGGGATGTCCGCCGATTGATGCACGACGACGCCGTTCAGCCGCACGGTGATCCGGGCCGGCGCGGTCCGTTTCCCCTCCGCGTCCCAGCGCGCGGCCGTGAAGTCGACGTCATACGTCTGCCAGGCCAACGGCGGCAGACACATGTTGAGGTCCGGCGCCCGCACCGAGTACAGGCCGCCGCACTCGTTGTCCCGCCCCTCCAGACCGAACGAATCGAGCACCTGCGTCTCGTACCGTCCCTGATGGTACACGCCGCTGTTGCCTCGACCCTGTCCGCGGGCCTCGGGCATCCAGGGAGTTCGAAACTCCACATGCAGCGAGTAATCGGCGAATGTGTCGCGGCTGGTCGCCCCGGAGATCAATAGTCCGTCGGGAGTCATCGCGGCCCCGGGCTGCCAGTGTTCCTCCAGGCTCCGCTGGGTTCCGTCGAACAGAACGATGGCCTCCGACGGCGGCGAGGCGCCGAGCGTGGGGCTGGCGCGTTCGACGCGTTTCAGCGACTGTGCGGCGATCAAATCCCGGACGCCTGCGGAGTCATCCTCCCCGGCCTGCCGTTCGGTTCCGTCCCATCCCGCGCCGGGCAGGCCGCCGTTGTAGCGGACGATCTCGAACTGCCCATCTCCCAGTGCGACGATCTGGTAGCCCACGTGCGGCGCGACATATTCCCCCTGCAGAGGGAAATCGGCGTCCGCGGCAGCGGCCTCCGGGGTTTCGGCGACGAATCCCTCCGCCGACAGCGGGGGGGAAAGAGCGGCCCACGCGGCCAGGCAGGCCGCCAGGGTCAACGAGACGAACTTTGGATGCGTCATGCGTCGCGCGGTCCCTCAGGGGTGTCGGAACTCGCCGATTCTGGGGGTCCGCGAAGGGGAACGCAACATTGGGCGCCGGGCGCCACTGGCGGCTGGTCCGCCAGTGCCGGTCGCGGGACGATGTCCAGACCATCACCGGGCATCGAAAGCGAGTCAAGCACTTCCACGATCCCGGCGACTGCCACGAGCTCACGTTCTCGACGTTTCACCAGAAGCCGCGTCGATCCCGATCTCCCAACGATCCGCGGCCTGCCGTGGGAATTCTTCTCGTGACGCGGCGAGGAGCTGGAACGCTTAGCCCCGTTCACACTGGCGGACAAGCCGCCAGTGGCGCCCGGCGCCCCGAGACCCACGGTTCACGACTCAAGCCATTGATGGCGCTGCACATCGGGGCTACCAACGATGGCACCGTGAATTAGCCCTGTAGGGTGGGTCGAGGCACGAGACCCACCGGAATTCCACCCTGCGATGGTGGGTCTGCGCAAGCTTGACCCACCCTACAAGACTGTAGAATTACCAGAGATTGCACAAAGGGTCCGAGGAGCCGGGGAACACGAAATGCCGAATATTCCGGACGACAGTCGGAGCGTCGAGGAACACGCAACTGCCGGGCAAGTCGCGTTCGAGGCGAGCGCGCAGGCGGGGGCGAACGATGCCATGGCGGCGACATCCAGACACAACGGTCCGACGGATGCCGGGTTCGAAACAGTTGGGGTCGAACGCAAAAAGGAACTGGTGCGAGTCTCCCTCAAGGAGCGAGAGGGCTCCCGCGTGAGTCCGATGGATGGCTGGTTGGAAACAATCTGGCTCGAAGGCAAAGTAGAACCGGTGCGCGTCACACTCGAGGAGCGAGTGGGCTCACGCGTGTTGCTGCGCCAGGTTGATCCCGAAGAGCCTGAGCTCCCCAAAGTCCAAATCTATAAAGGTGATGAACTCCTCGTCATGCAAGCGGTTTCGCATCTAAGCGAGCATACGGGGCTCGACCCTAAGGGCTCGACAGCCAGCCGCAACACCGGATTCTTGTTCTCTTATCGAGTGGTGCCCGTGAGGCGCGAACCTGGGATCGTGTACGCTAGAATCCTTCGACGTGGAGAGGCTGACACAGGACAGCGGATCCACGTTCGTCCCGGCGAGAGAATCACGTTTGAACGCGGCTCCGTAGTCGCTGAACTCGGCCACATCGACGCAATGGAGCCACCCACCGCGTCAGGATATGTGCCACTTTCTCCCGTGCTGTGGACGTGGCTGGCGCTCGGTGCCAAGGGGCCCGCGCCAGCTAGGACGCTCTACATCCTTGCAGCTGCACGCCGGCTGGACACGGCAAACCTCCTGCTGGCCACGATAGAACAACATCGGGAGGACCTAAAGCAAAATGCGCTCACATCACCAGCTCTACGCCGAGCGATGTTCGAATTGATTGGGGCGGTCGAGCTCGCTGTCGTGGCGTTAGCCAGGGCCTTGACCATGGTCAGAGGCGCCGCCGAAGCAATTGGGGCTTCTACTCCGGTGCCCCAGATGATCGTCGAGTCTGCGCCCGCGATCAGGGCGATCCGAGACGCCTATGAACACATCGAGGAACGGGCACTGGGCAAGGTGCGCAACAAGCAGGATCCGGCAACCCTCACCATCTTCGAATATAACGAGCTCATTGACCAGGACCGCATTACGTACGGCATTCACCAGTTAGACTTAGCCACCGAAGTCCCAGAATTGCTTCATCAAGCCAGGGCGTTCTTAATCGAGACTGCAGGTGATGAATCAATTGCCCCCCGATAAGGCCGATCCCTTTCACGGTCCCGGACCATCTGTTCAAGACGAACATAAGGCTAGAAAACTCAAGTTGAAGCATCAGGTCAAGATTGATGTATCTG
>JAHBXW010000030.1 GCA_019636235.1 Planctomyces sp. | reverse complement strand
TCCACTCAGACGCCGTAGACAGACGGACTGAGAACTACTGATTGACCATTTTTTTTTCTCACCGGCGCGGGCGCCACGAGGCGCCACGGCCGGCTTGTCCGGCCGTGTTTCGTTCAGCGGGGTCGCCGCGGGAACTCGACCTCGCGGCACTTTCGCGTCCCGCTCGCGTCGTCCAAACCGGTGGGTCGTCACCGGCTCGCCCTCTGGGCTCGCGGCTCGACGCCACCCTACCGCTTCACGGCCGTCGCTGATGCTTTCGGGTCGTGCCGTGAACCCCGTCCGACGGCAAAGCCGTTGGCTGGGCCCCGTGTCATTCAATGACAATTGACCAATCCGCGATGACCATTGACTAATCGAACTCGCGAAGTGTGCGTGGCCGGGGCTGGACCGAGCGCCCTGACCAAATCAAAACGCCCCGGCGGTTGCCGGGGCGCGGTCGCTTTGAGAATAGCGAAATCCTCAGCGGATCCCGCTGGCCGTGATCTGGCTGGCGCCCAGCGTCTGGCCTCCCGTCGGCTTCATCACGTAACCGGGGATGCCCACCGACTGGAAGAACTGGTAATTCGGCACGTTCGCTTTGCGAACGGCCTGCTCGATCGATTCGTCTTCCGTGCGGTTGATGAAATGCGGGACGGCCACCATCGACGTCTCGAACGCCGACTGGCCGTTCACGATCATCTTCACCGCACTGACCCACTTCGTGACGGTCACGGTCTTCTCGCCGAATCCGAAGCCGAACGAGCGGAACGTCAGCTCGTCGTTGCCGCCGTTCGTGACGCTGGCCGTCAGCGTGATCGGGGCGTTCTCGGCCACCATCAGACCGGATGCCGCCGCATTCTTCGCCAGCGATTCGCGAACCCGCTGCTGCTGAGCCGCATCCGGCACGCCGGCAACGTCGATCCGCACAGCCATGCCCGGCTTCACGATGAAGAAGTTGGGATCCTTCATGGCCGCTTCCAGCGTCTTCTTCGCGCCCTCATGCGGCAGTTTGGTCGGCACGATGGCCCCCGCTTCCGAGTGGCTGCCCACGCAGAACAGCGCCGCGTCGCCGGCGGCCGCCGCAGCCTCAGCGCCGTTGAACGTCCACAACCGGACGTACCGGTCCAGGTCGATCAGGATGCTGCCGCCGACCAGCACGTGCTCCGCTGTCGGACACACGGGCGGGATCGTCGCGACGAAGTTCAGGCCGGTCAGCACGACATCGCGGTACAGGCTCCCGTCGGTCAGGTTCCAACTGGTCACGCGGTCGCTGCCCTGCAGGCACAGGCGTTGGCCGTCCGGGGAAAAAGCCAGCGCGGGGAAGGCCACGTTTTCCGCGGTCAATCCGGCCAGCGCTTCGCCGGAATTGGCGTCGAGAATCTGAATCGTCGGCCCGGCGCACACGGCGAGGTACTTGCGGTCCGGCGACAGCGCCACCGCCGTCTGATTGGTGAATGACGCAAGGTAGTCCGCCGCGCCCGTGCTGACATCGAACGCGCCCAATTTCCCGCCGCCGCTGAGTACGACGACCTTCGAGTCATCGATGAACGCGGCCCAGCGGACGTCCCGCCCCGGTCCGTTCTCATCGCCGAACGGAGTGCAGGCGACCTGCCGGTCCACCGTCTTGCCGGCGACCGTCCAGATCTCGATCTGCTCCTGGTTGCCGAATCCCCAGGTGTCCTTCTTCATCAGCAGGGCGCCCGAGGGAGCGATGTCGAGGAGCGCGAAGTCCCCCTCGATCGTCACTTCACCCGTGCGGCGGCCGGACTGCAGATCGACCGTCACCAGACGCACGCTGATGGTCTTGTCGCCGCCGCCGCGGGATTCCAGCTTATAGGAGACGACCGCCGTCGTCCCGGACCTTACGAAGCCCGTCAGCTTCTCAAAGAAATCCCGCTTCTTGGGGAGCTGGGCGGCCTTGAGGGCGCCGGCCGCCGGGGCGGCTTCGATCTTGATCTGGTCCCAGTGGCTTTCGTCGACGTTCTGAATGAGCTGGGCGGCCGACCAGTCGACGGAGATCTCCGATCCGGCGGGAGACGCTTCCGCGACGTCCTCGCTCGCATTGTCGGCGGGCGTGTTTCGCGGCGTCGTTCGCGCCGGCGTCGCGCCCTTGCCGCGGAACGGGGACTTGGCGGCGGGCGCCGACCCCTTGGCCTTGAAGGGATTCGCCGCCTTTGCTTTTTGCGAATTGATGAAGTTCTTGTCGAGCATGGAGAGCTGATCGAGCTCGATCTCGAGGATCTCGCCATCCTCCTGCTTCAGCGTGACCGTGCCATTCTCTTCACTGACGAAGAACGCCTTGATTTCGAACTGTCCCGAGGCGTCCTTCCAGGTGCGGACTCTTTCCTCTGCAGCGAGAGCCAGAATCCCCACGGACGCCAGCGCGCTGGCCGAGGCCAGTCGCAGCAGGCCGCTGGCGACTCGCCAGCCGTTCCGATCTGATTGTTCGGCTGCCATCAACGAACTCCCGAGAGAAAGGATCGCGCTGCGCGACGGCCAATTGACGCCGCGCCATCGAACGACTACGCAAAACGCCGCAATCAGAATAATGCGCGCTGACACAAAACAAAATGTCTTGGAGTTAAAATGTCCTGGCCGAAAGGCCGCCGCCAGGGCGGCCCCGACCGGGCCGCCGGGCCGGCCAGATTCCGCTTACTGACCGCCTCTGCCGGCGCGGCCCCCGTCCAGGGCGACTTGGCCCTGCCCCTTGCAGCCACCGCCGGCTTCGAATGAAATGAATCGGTGAGCCGGGGCAGAGTCCGACTCGTTCAAGCGGACTGCGGGATCGTCCGGATCGTCCTCAGGCAGCGCACACGGCCTCATGGTTCCTCCGCCCGACGATCAGACCCGGTACGTTCCCTCGGACGACAGCAGCGAGGCGACGGCGATCCGGTCGCTCCAGGACGCCGGCGGCGAAGCATCAGACCCCGCCAGCGCCGAGCGGACGATTTCCGAACCCGAGGGCAGCGACCGCACGCGGATCACCGAGGACGACAGCCTCGACGCAACGCAGGAATCGAATCTGTCCGGAGCGCAGGACGCCACTTGCGTCGACGAACATACGCCGCGTCGAACGCCGGTCGATTATCAGGACGATCTGGACGTCACCCAGGTCGCCAGCGAGGACCACTCCCCACCGACGCGCGTCCTCCGCATGGACGACGTCGACGATGCCGCGACTGTCGATGACAGCGGCCCCCCTCTACCCGGGCAAAACCCAAAGAACTCGCCCCTCAGCGGCAGCGACTTCCGCAGCAGCGGCAGCGACCCGGGTCGCCGTTCCTCAGAGTACGACCGCACACTCGTCGGCGATTCGACGGACGAGCCGGCCCCCGGCGCCAGCGCCACGATTCCTGATGCGGCGTCCCGGAAATCTCGCGGCGCGCGCACGATCTCCATCGGACGGTTCGAGGTCGAACGCATTCTCGGCCAGGGCGCGTTCGGCACCGTGTATCTCGCCCGCGATAAGCGGCTGGATCGGCCCGTCGCCGTCAAAGTCGCCAAGACGGGCGTCCTCGCCGGCAAGTCGGATGTCGACCGGTTCCAGCGCGAGGCCCGCTCGGCGGCCCAGCTCCGCCATCCGCACATTGTCCCCGTCTTCGAGTTTGGCGAGTCGCACCAGTCCAGCTACATCGCCTACGAATACATCGAGGGGCGAACGCTCAAGAAGCTGATCGAGGAACGCAAGAAGCTGCCTCCAGAAGAAGCCGTGGGCCTGGTTCGCAAGCTCGCGGCCGCCCTGCACTACGCTCACGAGCGCGGCATCGTCCACCGCGACATGAAGCCGGACAACATTCTGCTGGACTCTGACGGCGAACCGCACATCGCGGACTTCGGTCTGGCACGCCGGGACGAGGGGGACGTCACCCGAACGCGCGAGGGTCTGTTCATGGGGACTCCGGCCTACATGAGTCCGGAGCAGGCGGCCGGGAGGGCGCATCTCGCGGACGGCCGCGCGGACGTCTGGAGCCTGGGAGTCATGCTCCGGGAAATGCTGACCGGACGCCGGCCGTTCGAGGGGAAGCTGACGGAAGTGCTCCGCGCGGTGACGGACTCCGAGCCGACGCCGATCCGGGACCTCGACCCGCAGCTTCCGAAGGACCTCGAGACGGTCTGCCAGAAGTGTCTGGCGAAGGCCCCCGAGGGCCGCTACCAGACGGCGCAGGACCTCGCCGAGGAACTGGAACGCTGGCAACGGGGCGAGCCGATCCTGGCGCGGCCGCTGAGCCTGTTCGCCCGGACGGGACGCTGGATGCAGCGGAACCCGCAGATCGCGGGGCTGATCGGCGCGGTCGGCGTGACGCTGCTGATCGGAACCATTGTGTCGACGTACTTCGCCATCGCGGCCAACACGCAGGCGCGGGCCACCCGCCGGGCGGAGGTGAACCGTGCAGTGGCCCAGCTGGACGGCATGCTGGCGGCCGTGCCCGCGGCGATGCCGGTGCTGCTGGACGAACTGAAGCCCCGCGCGGCCGACGTGCGGATGCGACTGAACGAACTGCAGGGGGATTCAGCGCTGACGGGTCGAGACCGCCTGCGGACGGATCTGGCGCTGGTCTGCCTGTATCCGGATGATCCCCGCGCAGGAGCCGCATGCGGTCGGATCGCCGATGAGCTGCTGAACCAGTCTCCCTCGGAGGTCGTCGCCACCGCCGAACTGCTGACGCACCAGGCGGCGACGATTTCGCCCGCGCTGTGGCGCCCCGCCCGCGATCCGGAGGAACTGCGGGGCCGCCGGCTCCGCGCGGCCGCGGCACTGGCCTCGATTGAACCGGCCGGCCGCGACTGGCCGATGATCGCCAGCGACGTCGTCCTTGCGCTGTGCGACGTCGGCGCCTGGGAACTGCCCGACTGGGTCGACGCGTTTCACCCCGTCCGCGACATCCTGCGGCCGGAACTCGAACGCCAGTTCAGCACGGCCGAGACGCCCACTCAGCGACGCAACGCCGGCGTGATCCTCACCCGTTTGTTCTCGGATGACCTGAACCGGCTGCTCGCATTCCTCCCGAATGCCCAGCCCGACCAGGCTCCCGCCTTTGTGGATGTCGTCAAACAGCACCGCGATGCCGCGCGCAGCGCCCTGTCGACGCAGTTGTCGGACTACGTGCAGCGGGGCACGTCCGGCCAGGCGCCCGATTGGGAACCGGCCGCTGTCAATCTCGCGGCCGTCCTGATGTCGCTGGGGGGCGACGACGCCTGGCCGCTGCTCGGCGACAAACCGGATCGTCGATTTCGTTCCCTGTGGATCGAGTCGGCCGGGCCGGCCGGAATCCCCTGGCAGGACCTGCGAAGCCGGCTGCTCACCGAACAGGATCCTCTGACGGCGGCGGCGATCGTGCTGGCGCTGGGGAGCTACAACCCAGCCGAGCTGCCGGTTTCCGGTCGCCGCGAACTCCGACCGCTGCTGTTCCGGTTGCTGCTCGAGCAGCCGCATCCGGGCCTGCACGCGGCAGCGGCGTGGACGCTGCGAAAGTTCGGCGACGGAGATGAAGTGGCGGCGGAGCTGGCGAAACGTCGCACCGAGCATCCGGTCCCTGATCGAGACTGGCATGTGGACCGACAGGGCATCGTGTTCGCCGTCATCCGCAACCCGCCGGACTTCACGATGGGCTGCGGCAGGAACGATCCCCAAACGCTGCAGTTCTCCGAGCGGCCACACGTCCGACGGATTCCTCGGAGCTATGAGATCGCGATGTATAAGGTGACGGTCGACGAGTATCTGCGGTTCGACCCGGGCATCAACTACTCCCCCGCTCACAGCCCGGACGGGGCGTGCCCGATCAACTCGATCAGTTGGTTTCAGGCGGCGAAGTATTGCCGCTGGTTGAGCGACCGCGAGAAACTTGGCGACGACCAGATGTGTTTCCCCGGGGTGCAGGACATCAAGGACGGAATGCAGTTGCCGTCGAACCTTCTGGACCGCTCGGGCTACCGGCTGCCGACCGCGGCGGAGTGGGAATTCGCCTGCCGGGCGGGAACGTCGACGCGGCGACCGTGGTCGGACCGCGACGAGCTGCTTGACCGCTATTCCTGGTTCTCCGGCAACTCGGAGGGTCGGACGTGGCCGGTGGGTCGTCTGAAGCCGAACGATCTGGGACTGTTCGATGTGCTCGGCAATGGCCAGGAGTGGTGCCAGGACTGGTACTTCGAGGAGTATCCCGCCGCGGATCCGGACGGAGTGGTGATCGACGGGCGGGATTCGAGGCGAGGAATTCCCCGAGAGCTGCGGGGGGGCGGCGCCGAGGACGGACCGGACGTTCTCCGGTCATCGACCCGGGATCACGAGGACCCCTTCTTCGTGAGTTATCAGTTCGGGTTCCGATTGTGCCGAACAGTGCCGGTGGAGACGGGGTTTAGCGATGAAATCGATCGATGAAGACTTTCTCGATTTTTTCAAAGGGGCAGCTTGCAAAAGGTAGGCAAGCTGCCGTAGGTTGGCGGGCGCGTGTGGGCAGTCGTCTTGAACCGGGTTGGAACAGCAATGATTACAGGACGCGTCAAACAAACCCTGATCGGATGCGCGGTGGTGCTGAGCGTCAGCGCCGTCGGGGCTGCGATGAATTACTCCCGCCAGCAGGGCGCGCTTCGCGTGCGTCAAGCGGCTCAGATCGAGGAGATCGAGCCCGGTCTGGCCGCGCCGGCGAACGAAGTCCCCAACGTGGCTCAGGACGACTTCGGGGGTTCGGACGGCGTTTTGGAGCGTCAGCTTCGCGACTACCGGGTGCGTCCGGGAGCCGATGGATCCTTCACGGGCCGGATTGGGCTCGCCGATCGGGTCACCGGCAACATCCGCGGCCTGTCGAGCGTGACGATCGCGTTTGTTCAAAATGGCGCCACGGTCGCTGAAGTCCAGCCGGCAGGAGACGGCACGTTCCGTGCGTCTCTCGCCCCCGGCGTGTACTCGCTCGTTGCTGAAGGCCCCGGCGGCTACGCGGCTTACGGCCTGCAGGTCGTCGATCCGCAGACCGAGATTCGCACGGTGGGCCTGACCAAGACGAAATTCCAGGAAGTCGCCGACACGCTCGAAATCGACAGCCTCGCGATTCCGCCGAGCGACTTCGAAACCGTGTACCGGCTGGCCCGCAGCCACATTCCGCCGGAACTCCTGGCGGCTGGCGCCGCCCCGCCTCCCGAACCTCCGGCCGATGAACCGGCCGAAGATCTGTCGGGCGCGGCGAAGGCAACCAATGTCCGCGCTCACGCAGTTCGTCTGCAGCCGGACGGCGGCCTGATCGGCCGGATGCAGCGTCTGCACCCGCAGACGGGGCGTCCGCTCCGCGTCCGTCGGCTGAATGTGTTCCTGGTCCGCGACAACGCTGTCGTCAGCCAGTCGCCGGTCAGCGAGGCGGGCTTCTTCCGGTTCGGCAATGTCGCTCCGGGCACGTACTCGTTCGTTTCGGCCGGTCCGGACGGCTTCGCCGCCTTCTCGGTGGTGACGGTCGACTCCAATGTCGCTGGTCCGAATGTGTCGGATTCGCTGTTCCTCCCGGTCGCGGCCCGGCAGGGCACGTTCGACCTGTTCGGCGTCGCGGTCCCGACCTCGGACCTGAATCGCGTCCTGCGAAACCTCGCTCAACTGATCGGGCAGCCCGAACTGGCGGACGACGCTCAGTTCGAGAACCCGGCGGAAGCGGCTGGCGGGTCGCTGGGACCGGGCGGCATGTCGGGCGTGGGCGGAGGCGCCGGCGCCGGCGGCGGGTTCGGAGCTGGGGCGGGCGGCCTGTTTGACGCCTTGCTGCCTCTCGCCCTGGGTGGAGCGATCGGCGCACTGATCGCCGTTGCGGTCGACGACGACGACAAGGGAGACACGATCATCATCTCCCCCAGCAACCCGACGAGCGGTTCGCCGTCGCCCGTTCAGCCCCCGTTCGTGCGGCCCTAGTACAGGCCGCTGACAGTATGCTGTTCCGCAAACCCCGAAGGAAACTTCGGGGTTTGTTGTTGCGCGGAGCAAGACCTCGAGGATCCGGCCGAAATTGCCCGGGGACCAGCGGCTGACGCGGCGTGCGCAGCGAAGTCGGGGCGATTGGTGGCGGGCGAACGTCGAAGTGCACAGCGGGCGGCCGCGGCCCGCGCGCTCCGTCAGATTTCCAGCAGGCTGTCCGAGAACTCGCTGTGCTCTGCGCCGTCGAGCTCATCTTCGACGCAAATGAAGGCCGTTTCGCCGTCGAGATCCACCAGAGTCAGTGAGTAGTCGCCAAGCCGCAGGACGTCGCCGATTTCCAGTTCGATCTCGAACTCGCTCACTGCTGTTCTCCGTGCTGACGTTTGGAACGGCCGATCCGTCGCGACCGCGGGAGTGCGAGCGCACTCGATCCTGAAGGCGGCGTTATAATTCATGCCTGCGGGAGCGGCAAACGCAAAGGCCGGTCGCCCGCGAACCGGCGGAACCGCGACGCGACGACATGCAGGCGCTCGATCGAAAGCTGCTTCGAAATCTGTGGCAGTTGCGCGGACAGGCGCTGGCGATCGCGGCGGTGATGGCCTGCGGCGTGGCGGCGTTCGTGATGGCGCTCTCGACGCTGACATCGCTGGAGGCCACCCGAGCCCGCTACTACGAAACGTACCGGTTCGCGGACGTGTTCGCGCACGTCAAGCGCGCGCCGAAATCGCTCGAGCCGCGGATCGCGGAGATTCCGGGCGTCGAACGGCTGGCGACGCGGATCGTCGCCGATGCGACGCTCGATCTGCCCGGGATGACCGAGCCGGCCATCGCCCGGCTGATCTCGATCCCTGATTTCGAACTCCCGTCGCTGAATGCGCTGCACCTGCGGAAAGGTCGGCGGCCCGACCTCGGCGCCCGCGAAGTGCTGTGCGGCGAGGCGTTCGCCAAAGCCCACGAGCTGCTGCCGGGGGATCCGGTGTTCGCCGTCATCAACGGGCGGCGCGAGGCGCTGACGATTTCCGGCATCGCGCTCTCGCCGGAATACATCTTCTCGATTCGCGAAGGGGACATCCTGCCGGACGACAAGCATTTCGGCGTGTTCTGGATGCCCGAGACCGAACTCGAGGCCGCGTACGACATGGACGGCGCCTGGAACGACCTGGTCCTCAAGCTGACGCCCGACGCGGTCGTCGACGAGGTGCTGCAGCAGGTGGATGAACTGCTGATTCGCTATGGAGGCCTGGGGGCGTATGCGGCGATCGATCAGATTTCGAACCGCTACATCTCCAGCGAGATCGAACAACTGCAGAAGATGTCGCTGCTGGCGCCGTCGATCTTCCTGAGCGTGGCGGCATTTCTGTTGAACGTGGTGCTGTCCCGGGTGATCGCGACGCAGCGGGAGGAGATCGCGGCGTTGAAGGCGTTCGGCTACGCGAAGTGGGAGGTCGGCGCGCACTACCTGAAGCTGGTGCTGGCGATCACCGTTTCCGGCGTTGCGGTGGGGGTGGGGTTGGGGGCCTGGCTGGGGCAGGGGCTGACGCAGTTGTACACGCGGTTCTACCACTTCCCGATTTTCACATACGTGCTCGAGCCGCGGGTGATTTCCGCGGCGCTCCTGGTGAGCGGCGTGGCGGCGGTCGCGGGAACGGTGGGAGCGGTGTGGCAGGCGGTCAAACTGCCCCCCGCGGAAGCGATGCGCCCCGAACCGCCGGCCCGCTACCAGTCGACGTTCCTGGAGAAGATCGGCCTGCAGCGGCTGCTGTCGCCGACATCGCGGATCATTCTGCGGAATCTCGAGCGGCGGGTGGTGAAAGCGCTGCTGTCGGTGCTGGGCATCGCGATGGCCGTGTCGGTGCTGATCATCGGCAACTTCACGGAGGACGCGATCGACTACATGATCGACATCGACTTTCGTCTGGCCCGCCGGCAGGACATGACGGTCACGCTGATTGAGCCGCGGACATCGAGCGCCCTGCACGAACTGGAGCACATCGACGGCGTGCTCCGGGTCGATCCGTTTCGAACCGTCGGAGTCCGGCTGCGGCATCAGCATCTCACGCGTCGGACGGCCCTGCTGGGGCTGCCGCAGGACATTGACCTGTTTCGGCTGGTGGGAGCCGACCGTCAGGAGGTCCCGATTCCCGACAGCGGCGTGCTGCTGTCGCGGAAGCTGGCCGACCTGCTGAAGGTTCGACCGGGCGAGACGGTGCTGGCCGAAGTGCTGGAGGGGAAGCGGCCGACGTTGGAGATGCCGGTGGCGGGGGTGGTCGAGGACCTGTCCGGCCTGACCGGCTACCTGGCGATCGGCGAGCTGAACCGGTTGATGGAAGAGGGGCCGGTCGTGTCGGGCGCCTACCTGGCGGTCGATCCGGCAAAAATCTCGCTGGCGTACGCACAGTTGAAGAACACGCCGCAGATCGGTTCGGTCACGATCCGAGAGGCGATGGTCGAGAGTTTCCGGAACACCGTGGCCGAGAACCTGCTGCGGATCAAGACGATCAACGTGATCTTCGCGGTGATCATCGCGTTCGGGGTGGTGTACAACACGGCTCGCATTTCGCTCGCGGAGCGGTCGCGGGAACTGGCGACGCTGCGCGTCATCGGGTTCACGCGGGGGGAGATCTCCGGCGTGCTGCTGGGCGAATTGACGATCCTGACGCTGGTGGCGGCGCCGATCGGTCTGGCGATCGGCACGGCGATTTCAGCGGCGATCGCGACGCAGCTGGACACGGATCTGTTCCGAGTGCCGTTCGTGATTGACCTGTCGACGTACGCGTTCGCGGTGCTGATTGTGTTGGCGGCCTCGGCGATTTCTGGACTGATCGTCCGGCGGCGGCTGGACCACCTGGATCTGATCGCCGTGCTGAAAACCCGGGAGTGACGGCGTGCCCCAATCGACGGGCGGCTTGCCGCACGGGGCTCCGGAAACGAAAACAGTCCGACGCGGAACGGACCGCATCGGACTGTTTGAGGGAACCCGCGAATCAGGAGCATCGGGCCGCGCGGAGCACGTGCGGCGGGCTCGGACTCACTTCGTCTCACCAGAGACCGGGCTGTTCTTGGGAGCGTTCTTCATCTTGGGCATCATGCCGCGGCTCTGCTCCATGTAGTCGATCTTCTTCTCTTCCGGCAGGCCCGCGCCGGGATCCTTGATTTCGCCCACTTCGCTGCTGTTGCCGCCGCAGCCGCCCAGCATGAAACAGCCGGCGAGCACCGCGAGGCACCCGATGTGACGCATCATCTTAGAGACCTTGTGCTAAAGAACGGGGAGACAAACGATAGCCGCATCCGCGGCTTCAACGGACATCTTCCGGAGTTCCAGCCCGCGGTTCAATCCTGCCGATGACCTGGCGCCACTCGGCCGCCTCCCGGGGGCGCTTCAGCGTTTCGTAGAACTCGGCGATCCGCTCCAGCCCCGCCGGATCGTCCAGGCGGCTGAGGGCCTCCCGAAGACGTTGATGCAGCTCCAGTTCCATCTGGTCCTCGATGAGCTGCGCCCGGGTCCGCAGAGCTTCGGCGCCCGCCGCGTCTCCCGCCCGGGCCAGGCAATGCGCTTTGCGGCGCATCGTCTGCCAGTCGGAAGGCCCCGGCCACAATTCGAGCGCCCGATCGTAGCACTCGATCGCCCGCGCATGGTCTTGCCGGACGTCCTGCTCGATGATGCCGGCGATCCGCCAGTACGCGTAGCGATCGTCCGGCAGTGGCCAGGCGGTGAAGACCTCCTCCGCACGCTCATATTGCCCCAGCTGCACGAGGGTCTCGGCCAGCGCCGCAACGTAGAACCGATCGGTCCGGTCGGCCGCTGAATCCTTCAGCGATTCCAGTTCCGCCAATGCTTCCCCTGGCTGATCATTCCGCAGGCACCATTGGGCGATCGCGGCGATCAGCATCGGCGACTGCGGCTCCTGCGACTTGAACGACTCCAGCCGGCCCAGCGCGACAACCTCATCCGTGGGCTGATTCGGGGAACGAAACCCCATCAGCCCGTCCAATTCGGCACACGCCGAGAACGGCGCGAACTGGCTGAGGAACCACTCCCGCAGACGAACAGCGCGATCCGCAGGTGGAGTTCGCTCATACGCCGCCCAGAACGCCGGCTCGCTGGAGAAGTACCGCTCCGTCATGTCGTACAGCTTCCACAGCAGATAATGCGCGTCGAACTGGTCGGGCTGCAGTTCGATGGACCGCTGGAACAGCCGTTCGGCTGCAGTGGGCCGACGGAGAATGAGAAAGGCCAATCGCCCTTCGAGCGTCCGCGCGGCGGCGGCGCCGGGAGCGTCGTCCGGAATCCGCTGCAGCTCCGCGATCGCGCGTTCGGCCGCCACGTCCGGATCCAGCTCGTCGTCGAGCGCCCAGGCATCGGCCAAAGCCGCACGCGCGTCCGAATCGCCGGGATGCAGCCACAGGTAGCGCCGCAACGCCGCGCGGGCCGCAGGGTAGCTGTGATTCGCAAGGTGCGTCCGCCCGCGCGTCAGGCCGGACTGCGTCCACAGGCCCCCGCCGACCAACGCCGTCAGACTGACAAACGCGGCCGCCCACGCCAGTCGACGACCGCGGGATAGCCGTTGTGCCGCAACCGCAATTGGCGCCGCAGCGTTGTCCGTCGCCATCAGCGCACCTGCCGCCGGGGCGGCTGCCCCTCCGTCAGAGACCAATACGCATCCACGTCCAACCCCTCGAACCGCTCTGTCGCCCCGGACGGCCAGACGACTTCCACGTCGGCGGTCGCCGCCTCGATCGGGGCTGAAAACAGCAGCCGCTCATCGCTCCAGGACAGGTAGCTGCCGCCGGCGGTCAGCGTTCGCGTCTGGACGCGATCGCCCGCAACGATTTGGACCCGCGTTCCGGTCGGAGAAATCCGGTCCGTCGACTCCAGTCGCACGCCGATGAACCGTCCGGGCGCCGGCGTGTCGTTCCGCAACAGGGCGAACGGCCGGTCCAGGTAGGTGACGGCGATGTCGACGTCCCCGTCGTCGTCGTAGTCGGCGGCCGCCGCCCCGCGAGCCAGCGCCTTCGCCTGGAAATGCGGTCCGGCGAAGGCGGAGATGTCCACGAACTTCCGCCCCCGATCGTTGCGGATCAGTTGCGGCGTCATTTCAGAGGGCTGGACCTTTGGCCCCAGCACGTGTCCCGTGGCGATGAACAGATCGTCGAAGCCATCGCGGTCGTAGTCGAGCGGCACGGTCCCGAAGCCCAGGTGGTCGTAACTGGCCCGGGCCGCGCCGATCATCCGGCTGACATCGTCGAACAGCAGATTCCCGCAGTTGCGATAAACCGTGTTCTTCATGTGGTAGTAATGGGTGAGGAACAGGTCGATCAGCCCGTCGTTGTCGAAGTCGGCGGCGGAGATGCCCATGCTGGCCTCGTTCATGCCTTCGCCGCTCTGGGCGGCGCCGGAGGCGGGCGCGACGTCGCGATATCTTGTCGGCGGGCCCGGGACCTTCACAAACAACTGGTTCGACGTCATGTCGTTGGCGACGTAGATCTCCGGTACGAGATCGTTGTCGAAGTCGATGGCCGCGATCGCCAGTCCCTTGCCGTTCGAATCCAGAAAGCCCAGCTCGACGGCCGCCTCGCGGAACGTCCCATCCCCCTGGTTCAGAAACACCCGGTCCTGAACGGCTTCGTACTGGCCCGGGCCGCAATAGCCCGGCTGGCCGCCGTACTCGCAGATCTTGCGGGTTTCGAGCGCCACGTCGAGATAGTTCGTGACGTACAGATCGAGCAACCGGTCGCCGTCGATGTCGAGCCACAGCACGCTGGTGCTCCACGACGAATCGGCCACGCCGGCCGGCTGGGTGATGTTCTGAAACGTGCCGTCGCCGTTGTTCAGCAACAGCAGGTTCTCGCCAAACGCGGCGATGTACAGATCGGGGAATCCGTCGGCGTTGAAGTCGCCGGCGGCACAGCCCTGCCCGTATTGCGACGGGGCGTCGAGGAACTGCGTGGGAATCGCCTGGAACCTGCCGGACCGGTCGCCGCGATACGCGTGGTCGAGCGGCAGCGGGCCGGTCCCATCCCCGTCGAGCGGACGGCCGTTCACCAGGTACAGGTCCAGAATGCCGTCCCGGTCGAAGTCGAGCCAGGCGACTCCGCCCCCCATGATCTCCGGCAGAAAGTAGCGATCGGGAATGATGTCGGCATGGAACTGAAACGCGATGCCCGATGCCGCCGCGACATCCTCGAACAGGGGCGCCACCTCAGGCGGCGCGTAACCGCCTTCAGCAGCCGCGGTCGACGTGGTGAGGGAAGGCTCGGTCGGAATGCTCGATGACGTGCTCTTCGCCGACGATGGCGACGACGTGGCCGCTTCGCGGGAGGAGTCGCGACAGCCGCTGAGTGTGGGAAAAAGCACTGCCAGCGCTACGAGCGTGACCGTCCGGGGGGGCCGGCGCCGCGGAAGGACGTCGCGTGGGCGAACGAGCGTTCGCATCGGACAGCGGTCAGTCATGAGATGGAAGAGCTGGCCGGCCGGAGGCGCGCCGCCTGGGCGAGGGCTTCCGGAGACGCCAAGTCGAGAAATTGTGCGACCCGGAAACAGGAACAAGGCCCCGGGCGGAATTGCTTCCACCAGGGGCCTTGCCTGGATATCGCATGGCTGCGGGTCAGCCGATCAGAACGAGACCGTTTCCTGTCCGTTCCGCGTGCCGATGCCCGACCAGATGTCGAAGTCGATGCTCTCGTTGAAGAAGTTCACCGAGCCGTCGGTCAGGAGCACATGCACGCCGCCGGTGTGGAAGCTCGATGCCGACTGCATCGTGCCGCCGCGCCAGTCGCTGTTCGAGTCCGATTCGAAGCAGGGCTTCTCGTTCGGATTCATGTTGTGCGAGTAGGTCGAGCCGTGTCCGGTGAACGAGATCGCCCAGCCGGCGCCGCGGAGATTGTGCCGTCCGCAATCGCCGACGTGGCCGACGTTGTTTAGACACTGCTGCCGCAACTGCCGGTGGGGCTGGCTGGACGCCCAGTTGTGCAGCTGCATGGTCTTCCGGCCGGTTTCCGCGGGGTTGCAGGGCACCATGCCGAATTCCGAGTAGGCCGCCGTGTTGCTGGTCCCGTCGGTGACCGACGCCATCGTGACGGGCGCATCAGACTCGCCGGGCCAGTTCGTGTACGAACCAATGCCGTTGTGCGATGCCGTACGGCCGCTGACGATGTTGGTGTTGTTCGGCGCGAAGTCGAGCACGCCGATGTTGATCGCGTACGTGAAGTTGCCGTTCGCGCCGTTGGGGTTGACGTTGGCGTTCGACGGACAGTTGAAGACCGGCAGGCGACGACTCTGCGGCACGTTGCTGCCCGGCTCCCACGGATTCCACGGCGTGTCGTTCCAGTTCGTCAGGTTGAACATCGGACCCTGGTCGAGGTAGGGCAGCATGAACACCTTGTCGGAGAACGACTGCCGACGCCCCCAGTCGTCCGCGAAGTTGATGCGCCCCCAGCTCATGCTGATCGGGAACATCAGGTAGTTGTCGTGGTAGTTGTGCATGGCCAACCCGATTTGCTTCAGGTTGTTCTTGCACTGGGTTCGACGGGCGGCCTCGCGCGCCTGCTGCACGGCCGGCAGCAGCAGGGCAATCAGGATCGCGATGATCGCGATCACAACGAGCAGTTCAATCAGCGTGAATCCGAGTCGGCGTCTGAGGCCTGACATCCAAGGGTCCTCCTGAAAAGAAAGGAACGAACGCGACAACGTACTTCGCGACAGGGAAAACAACGGAACCTCCCCGGCACAATGAATAAAGTAATCGTCATGCGTCGCCATCGTCAACATTCAATGAAGAGACGATTTTCAAGAATTGACGACGGCCCGGACCCGGGAAGCGGCCCGTTGGCTACAATTCCTGCCGACACGTCGAATCCGCGTCCCGAACTCCAACCGCGGCAACGCGCTGACGCAATGCCTCGTCTCCACGGATTTCTCCTCAAGTTCAGCGGCCCGCTGGCCTTGGGCCTGCTCGCCGGCTGCAACGGCGATCGCGGGGGGCCGTCGGCCGGTCGGCCCGCGGTGGTCCACGTGGGCGAACTCCGCCCCGAGCAGGAGGCGGATGTCGAGCGGTTCTGTGCCCTCTGCCACGCACTGCCCAACCCGCAGTCGTTTCCGAAGCACGCCTGGAAGGGCGAGGTCGCGCAGGGCTATCGATTTTTCCGGGCCTCAGAGTCGGCCGATGGGCCGGCCCCGCCCGAGGAGGTGACGCTGGCCTATTTTGAGGCTCGAGCTCCGGAGGCCCTGCCGATCGTCGGTGGGGAATCAATGCCTGGCGGCACGCCCCTGTTCGTTCCGGAGCCGCTGCCCGGCACGCCGTCGGCCGCGGTCGCCAACATTCGCCACTTCGCATCCCGAAACGAAATCTGGGCCCCCGACATGCGGACGGGGCTGCTCCTCCGGGGCACGCCGGGACGGGCTCTGGAGGAGTTTTCGCGACCGGTCGAAATCACGAACCCCTGCCGGATTTCGTGCATCGATTTCGAAGGGGATGGCCGCGGGCGGATTCTCGTCTGCGACCTGGGAAGCTTTCTGCCTGAGGACCACAACCGGGGGGGCGTGTGGCTGCTGGACGACGACCCCGCGGTTCCTCCGACGTCGATCCATTTGCCGGCGGGCCGCGTGGCGGATGTGCAGGGCGCGGATCTCGACGGCGATGGCGACATCGACCTGGTCGTCGCGGAGTTCGGCTGGCGGCGCACCGGGCGGATCGTCGTTTTGTGGAACGAGGGGGGCGGCGCAGAGGGCCCTTGGCGGCCGGAAATTCTGGATCACCGTCATGGCGCCATCGACGTCCCGATTGTCGACATCAACGGAGACGGGCGGCCGGACATCATCGCGCTGATCAGCCAGGGCTACGAGCTGGTCGTCGCCTACCTCAACCAGGGGGACGGCGAGTTCGAAGAGGTCGAACTTTACGCCGCTGGCGATCCGGCGTTCGGCTCCAGCGGCATTCAACTCGTCGATTTCGACGGGGATGGCGACCTGGACGTGCTGCACACCAGCGGCGATTCCTTCGACAGTCCGCACATCACGCCCGGGCATGGCGTGCGCTGGCTGGAGAATCGCGGGACGTTTCCATTCACGGCGCACGAACTCGGCCCGTTGCCCGGCGCGCACCGCGCCCTGGCGGCCGATGTCGATCTCGACGGCGACCTGGATGTCGTCGCCGTCAGCCTGTTGCCGCCCAAACCGGACAATATCCAGCCGGGCGTGCCCTCGGTCGTGTGGTTCGAGCAGCGGGACGGGGCGTTCGTGCGGCACGTCCTGGAACTGGACCACTGCGACCATGCGTCCTGCGAACTGGTCGACTGGGACGGCGACGGAGATCTGGACCTGCTGGTGACCCGGTTCCGGTGGACGGAAGAACGTGGAGAGGCGGTGACCCTGTTCCGGAACGGGACGCGATCACCGTGAGGGCGGGGCCTCGGCGGGACGCTGATCCGGCGGCCACAGCGCGTCGCGGGCCTTGTCGATCGGCACTTCCACGAAGCGCTTTTGGGGAGACCACTGCCAGGTCAGGAATCGAAGCGTCAAACCCTCGGCGGGGGCGAGCATGTCCTCGGCCGCGATGAACAACGGCCAACTGCGGTAGGGCGGCATCTCCATGTAGCCGTTCTGGAACACGGGGGACACGGCCAGGGGGCCGACCGGTCCCAGCTCGCCCCGGTCCATCACGACCCAGTTCGTCGGCGACGACGTGTTGTACAGCAGGATTGAGGAGAACGATGTTCCAGGCGCCGCGGCGTACTTGACCGCAGCGTCCGGGAAGAGGTCGGGATGGGCGATCATCAGGACAAGCTGCCGCTGGTCGCCCTGCGACCATTCGGACGGGGGAAACCGCTCGCGGAGTTCCTGGTGCTGGGCGCGATGAACGGCGATCTCCGGGGCACGATCGGCGTATTGAAACCAGCCGTGCCCCGCATAGACGAACGCGATGCTGACGGCGGCCAGCATCCCATGCCGCCACGGGGCGAGCGCCTGGGCCAGCAGCAGCGTGGCCCCCAACAGGCAGGGATAGAACGAGACCGCCGCATAGGTGGTCATCAGGCCGCTGGGCGACCAAGTCGCGGCGATCCACGCCAGGCACCACCAGGGGCCGGGCCCGGTGGAACTCCGACGCGCGAGCCAGATCAGCGCCATCAGCAGCGGCACGGTCGCGGCGAGTTGTGCGTTCTCCGAAGCGTCCCAGCGGCGCAGCGCGGGAAAACAGGACCAGCCGGTGAAGCCGGTCAACGTCACGATCCGCTCGCCAAAATGTTCGATCGCCTGAACAGACGTCAGAAACGTCCACAGACCGTAGCCTCCAAATCCGCCGATCACCCAGCAGCGCCAGCTCCAGGCAGCGACCGCCAGCACGCTGAAGGCGGCCAGCCAGCGCCAGTGCCGCCGCGCTTCGGCGAATCGCCACCGCCCCCCCGATTCGGGAATCCCCACGACGAGCGCCGCCGCCGCCGGCAGCATCAGGTAGGACTCCTTCGTAAAGTACGCCGCCAGCGCGCACGCCAGTGATGCCAGCCCGGCTCCCACCCGCCCCCCGCGAATGCAGCGGACCAGCAGCAGCAGCGACGCGAGGAAGCCCGTGCAGCCCAGCGTGTCGAAGACGTACAGGTAGTACCATGACACCGGAGTCACGAAGATCGGATTCAAAGCGACGAACAGCCCTGTCATCGCTCCCAGCAGCCGTCCGCACAGCCGAACGATCAGCATCCCCGCCAGCACCGAGTTCACGAGGTGCGTCCCCAGGTACGCCAGCTGATAAGGCTCGACCCGGTCTCCCGAGACGGCATGCACCGCCATCCACCAGTATTGGCCGACCGGACGGAAGAACTGGCCGGCGAGCGAATCGCGGTACAGCAGGCTGAGCGCCGGCGCGTCGCAGAACTTGGCGAAGCACAGCCAGATGTAGTCGTCCTGGGCGAAGTAAGTCGCCTTGAAGAATCCCGCGTAGGCGAACAGCACCAGAAACGGCGCAAACAACAGCAGCGCCTGCGCGGCGATGCGCTCCGAATCGTCGGCGGCGTGCGGTTGCGACATTCAACGTTCCTTGGGGATTAAGCCGCCGTATCGGCCGACTCGACGGGTTGGGGCGCGCGAGGGGGCGTCATCCGCCCGGCGCCCCGTCTGCGACCGGAAGTTCGGACAGCAGACGCTCAAGGCGGCTCGGCTCGATCGGTTTGACTTCATGGGCGTCGAATCCCGCATCCCGGGTGCGGCGCCGATCCTCATCCTGGCCCCAGCCAGTCAGCGCGACCAACACCGTCCGTGCCAGATCCGGCTCCCCGCGGAAGCGCCGCGCCAGCTCATAACCATCCATCCCCGGCATTCCCAGGTCCAGAAAGGCCAGCTCCGGCCGCCAGTCGCCGGCGATCGACAGCGCCTCGTGCCCATCCCGGGCGACCCGGGCATCGTGACCGCTGAGCCGCAGCAGCATCGCCAGCGTCGACGCGGCGTCGGCGTTGTCATCCACAATCAGCACGCGGCGACGCGCGCCCTCCCGGCCCGGCGACGCCTGGCCGTTTCCTCCCTGATCCATCGCTGACCGCTCCCGTTTCAAGCGGACTTCAAACTCGCTGCCCAGCCCGATCCCCGGGCTGCGGGCCTGCACCGTCCCGCCGTGCAGTTCCACCAGCGTCCTGACGACCGTCAGTCCGATTCCCAGGCCGCCCTGGGCGCGGGCGCCCGCCGAGTCGACCTGCATGAACATCTCGAACACCTGCGGCAGAATCGCCGGGTCGATGCCAATTCCCGTGTCGCGGACGCGCACGACGGCCTCGGCGCCATCTTCAAACGCCTCCACTGTGATTGTCCCGCCGGCGTCCGTGTACTTGGCGGCATTGTGCAGCAGGTTGGAAATGACTTGCGCGATCCGCACGACGTCCGCGTCCGTCCACAGCGGCTCGTCCGGAAGGCGCACACGCAGCGCATGGCCGGCGGCGTCGATCGTCGGCCGCGCCGTCTCCACCGCGCGGGACAGGAGCGTCCGCAGGTCGACCCGCTCCCGGCGGAGTTCAATCTTCCCCTGCATAATCCGCGACACGTCCAGCAGGTCGTCCACCATTCGCGACAGCGACTGCACCTGCCGCTCGGCGATCTCCCGGGCTTCCCGCGCCGCCGCCGGATCCCGTTCGGACAGCTTCAGAATCTCCAGCGCGTTGCGCATCGGCGCCAGCGGATTGCGCAGCTCGTGGGCCAGCATGGCCAGGAACACGTCCTTGCGGCGGTCCGCGTCGCGCAGCGCTTCGTACAGCCGCGCGTTTTCGATGGCCACGGCCGCCCGGTCGGCGAGGTCCCGGGCCACGGCGAGTTCCGCTGGTCCGAACCGGCGCCCCGACTCGGACGTCAGGAACCGAATCACCCCCAGGGTCCGGCCCCGCACCGCCAGCGGCACCCCGATGTACGATCGCGGACCCACCTCGCGAATCATCGCCAGATGGTCCGCTTCGCGGATCGTCCGCGACAGCATCTCGTCGTTGATGTCCTCCACGAGTTCCGCTTCGCCCGTGCGGACGATCTTCCAGACGCCGTATCCCGCGTCACGCCCCGTTGGATACCGGCGATGCAGGTCTTCGGCCAGCTTCAGCTTTTGCGGATCGGCGTGCGCCGCGGCGACCCGACGCAGCGAATCGTCCGCTTCGAGGATGTCGACGACGCACCAGTCGGCGAACGCGGGAACGGACAGGCGGGCCACCATGCTCAACGTGCTGTCGACATCGATCACCGTGCCCAGCGCGGCGCTGGCGTCGGCCAGAAACCGCGTGTGCTGCTCGGCGCGTCTCCGCTCGGTGATGTTCGTCACGGCCGCGACATGGCCGATCACGTCGCCGCTTTCGGATGTCTCCGGCGCGTAGGCGCACAGCATGTGCAGCGGCCCCAGTTGCCGGTAGGGCACTTCGACTTCAAAGACGACGCGCTCGCCGCTCAGCACCCGCGCCAGGTAAGGACCCAGCGACGCGAACGCCGACTCGCCGAGCACGTCCGAAATCGTCCGGCCCAACAGGTCCTCGGGCGCCAGGCCGAACCGTTCCGCGTAGGCCCGATTCACGAACTTGAACCGGTGCTCGCGGTCGCAATGCGCGATGTACACCGGCGCGTTGTCCGAAACCAGCCGCAACTGCCGCTCCTGGCGGCGGAGCGCATCCTCGGCCGCTCTCCGCTCGGTCACGTCCCGCGTGAAGCAGCGCGTGTGGACGAACCGCTCTCCCTCCCAGAGCACGCTCGAATCAATGATCACGTCCTTGATCGAGCCGTCGCGGCAACGGAGTCGCGCGGCGCAGTCGTGCACGTGCTCGCCCGCCTCCAGCCTGTGCAGCAGGCCCTGGATGATGGACGGCTCCGCGTGAAAGTCCTGGATGTTCCGCCCGACGTACTCGTCCCGGGAATAGCCCAGCATCTCGAGTTCGGCCTGGTTGACGCGCAGGATCGTGCCGTCGGGGCCGACCCAATGCAGCCCCACGGTCGCGTTCTCGAAGAAATCCGACAGGTCCTGTTCGCTCTTGCGCAGATTCTCCTGCGCGGCGATCCGCTCAAAGAACTGGCCGAGCTGGCCGGCGACGGCGCGGCCGATCTGCAGCAGGTCGGGGTCCAGTTCCCGTTCCTCGCGGCTGAGCAGTTCGATGACTCCCACGACCCGGCCCTCGGCGGTCATCGGATACGCGGCGCCGCTCTGCAGTTCCGCCTTCGATGCGGACTCCCATTGCGAGAACCAGGGTTCCGCTGCGAGCCGCGAGACCCACACGCAGTCGCCCGCCCGCCAGGCTCGTCCCGGCAATCCCTCGTCCGGCGCCAGCGACCCGTCCAGGCAGTCGGCCCGAAACGCGTCGCCGGTTGGCCCTCCCGCCTGAACGGCGAAACAACGCAGCCGCTGCTCCTCGCGATCAACCAGCCAGACGGCCGCCACGTCCCAGTGCAGCGTCTCCACGACCCGCCGCAGGACGACATCCGTCGCCGGCTGCAGCGTCTGGGCGGCCGACAGTTCCACCGTCAGCGCCAACTGGAGCTGCTGCAGCGATTCCCGGCGTTTCCGATCGGAGATGTCCCGGGTGATGACCGCGATGCCCGTCACCAGGCCTTCGTGGTCCTGAATCGGCGAGTAGCTGACGGAGACCTCGATCCGGCGACCGTCCTTTCGCTGCCGAACGGTCTCAAAGTGGTCCAGCCGCTCTCCCCGGCGCAGCCGCTCGCCGAGCTGTTTGACTTCCTCCGCGCGGTCCGGCGGGATCAACAGCGAGAACGGGCGGCCGAGCGCCTCTTCCGCGGAATACCCGTAAATCCGTTCCGCCCCGGCGTTCCAGTTGGTGATCGCGCCGTCCAGCGTTTTGGCGATAATCGCGTCGTCGGATGACTCCACAATCGCCGCCAGCCGCTCATTGGCTTCGTCGGCCCGGCGGCGGTCGGTCACGTCCCGAAACACCAGCACCACGCCCCGAAGCGTGCCGTCGGCGTCGTGGATGGGCGCCGCGCTGTCGTCGATCGGGCGTTCGCTTCCATCCCGGGCGATCAGCACGGTGTGGTTCGCCAGTCCCACGATCGTGCCCTCGCGGAGCACCTTTGCGACCGGGCTTTCGACCGTGCGCCGCGTCTGCTCATTCACGATCCGAAAAATCGTGTCCAGCGGCTGGCCCTGCGCAGCCAGCAGCGTCCAGCCGGTCAGCTCCTCGGCTATGGGGTTCAGGTTTGACACCAACCCGGCGGCGTCCGTCACAATGACCGCATCGCCGATGCTCCGCAGCGTCGTGGCCAGTTGCTGACGTTCTTCCACCACGGCCCGTTCGCTGGTTTCCGCGGCGACGCGAGCCCGACGCATCTGTCCGCCCAGAACGGCAATGCCGGAACTGACGACCAGATACACGATCATCCCGCCGCGATCGATCGCCGACAGCGACGAGAACAGCCCCGGCGGTTCGAGCAGAAAATACTTCGCCGCGACGGCTCCCATCGCCGTGGCGGCGAGCGCCGTTCCCAGCCCGCCATACCATGCCGACCACAGCACGGCGAAGAACAGCGTCGCGAACGGGAATTCGCCATCCAGGAGCGGATTCAGCAGCAGACGCAGAATCGTCGCCGCTGCAATGGAAAGGGCCGCCAGGAAGTAGGGCGTGATCGCGCGGCGCGACTCGCTCGGCATGGAAACGGCGGCTCCCCGGGGAATTGTCGAAATTCTGTGCTTGCCCGTGCGGCCCGGGATAAGTCTATCGTCCCGTTCCGACTTCGCGACCGTCTCCGGCGGCAATCCTGCGCCGAACTCCGGCGGGCGAACGAGGCGCGGCCGCCGCCGGCCCCTGCCTCCACCTTTCGAGTGCGTTTGCAATTCGCTGGATCGTCCCATCAAATGACGCGGTCGATCGACCCCGCCGGATGCGGGACCTGCCCCCGTCCGTCGCCGAACCGGCCGCTGGCCGCATCGAACATCGCCCTCCCCAATCGCCCCCATGATCCTCAGCGGTCCAGAGATCGAGGCCCGCCTGGGGGGCGACATCCGCATCGATCCGTTCGAGCCGGCGCAGCTCAATCCGAACAGTTACAACCTCCGGCTGCACAACGAACTGCTGGTGTACGAGGAAGTGATCCTCGACATGCGGAGGGCGAATCGGCACCGGCGCCTCGAGATTCCGCCGGAGGGGCTGGTCCTCGACCCCGGACGGTTGTACCTGGGGCGGACGCTGGAGCGGACGGAGACCCACAACCTCGTTCCGATGCTGGAGGGGCGCTCGTCGATCGGGCGACTGGGCCTGTTCGTCCACATCACGGCCGGATTTGGCGACTCCGGCTTCTGCGGGTTCTGGACGCTGGAAATGTTCGCCGTCCAGCCGATCCGCGTGTACGCCGGCGTCGAGATCTGCCAGATCTTCTACCACGCGCTGACCGGCGACGTCCGCGAGTATCAGAGCGACAAGTATCAGAACAACCGGGACATTCAGCCGAGTTTGCTGTACCGGGAGTTCGAGCCCTCGGCTGAGCGGCAGATGACGCTCGACTTCGCGCCATCGGAACTGCGGCCGGCGAGAGACGCGTGAGCGCCATGTTCGGCGGTCGGCGCCATCGCTGGCCCGAGCCTCCGGGGAGCGCCGGAACCCAGGCGTCAGATCGCGGGCGAATGATCGGGCGCCGGGGGACGCCCGACCATCCGCGCCGCATCAACGACGGCAACGATCCGACCGCCGCTGATAAACGAGTGGACATCCTCGTCCCGGGTCCAGCGCAGTTCGATGAGCAGCCGCACCGGCTCGCCAAACACGTCGAACTCCGCGACGGCAAATCGCGTCGGAATGGGGCGATCGTGACGCAGGCCGGCGCCGTGGCTGGCCAGATCGCGCGTCACGCCCGCGATCGGCGGCCCCGCGATGACCAGCCGCTCATCGACCGCGCGCACCGGGATGAGATCGACCGGAACGCAGATGCCGGTCCGGTTCTCCTCGCGCCGATCGTTGGGTCGCTGCAGTTGCCTGCGGCGGAGCTGGGCGGTCGCCTGGGATGAGGCCAGGCCGCACACCAGGCGGTAGCTGCGATGGACGCTCCACACGGCGTCGGCGATTTCGCAGGCCGTGGGGGACATCCAGGGGTCGCGGTCGATGCGGGTGGTCGTGATCGCCATTTCAAAATTCCGTACGCGTGCCGCCCCGGCCCCGGCCGGGACGAGAGGCCGACGCGTCCACCGCCTCGGGGCGGACGCTTCGGCCTTCCATGCTGAACCCTAGGCCGCGCCCCGCAGGCGCTCCGGCGGAGTTCCGCATTCAGCGTTTCGGCCGCCCGCGGCTGTTGCCCGTCGGCGACGCCCGCGCCCCGCGCTGCCCGTTCGCTGCGCCGCCATGTTGCCCTGCCGCCACGCCCGGACAGCCCCGCGTCGCCCGCTGGCACCAGGACGCTGCTGTCCGGCAGCATCCGCCGGAGCCCGGGGGCGTTCCCGTCGATTCGACTGGCATCGCCCCCCTTTTCCGCAAATCGGATGTTGACTTTTTCCGATCTACCCCAGTGGGGACTCGGTTCAGAGGGGGGCGGCCATGGCGCGGATCATCAGTGCCGGATTTCTATTGGCGACGGCGTTGGGACTATCGGGCTGCCAGTGCTGCCAGGTCACCGAAGCGCTGGCCGACGTCGCGGACGCGGTCAGCGCTCACGAGTGCGCGGCCGACGACCTGTACCATCCGGGCCTGGACCTGACGCGGATCGGCCGCCGCGACTGGTGCGAGTGCGGCATCAACCACTGGCTCTGCCCCTGTCGCTGCGACACCGTCTGCCCGCCTGGCAACTGTCGGTGACGAATTCCGGCGTCGCAACACGGCCGCGCCGGATCGGTCACTTCGAACCAGAACCTGCCTGGGCCAGCAGCTCATCCAGTCGGGCATAGTTGGCCGACATCCCGTGCTCCATGCCGGATGCGGCCGCGCCGTCCCGGGCCGCCTTCGAGTCGTACTCGAGGGTGATCGTCATGTGCGTGCGGCCGCCCTGTTCGACCAGCACCAGAGTCGCCAGTTGCTCGCCCATCGGCGGGCCGCCGACCATTTCGAACCGCTCCGTCCGGCTGCCGCGCTGGGGCGGAACGATCTCCCGGTTGACGCCCCGCATCGCCAGCTGCATGCCGTCGGGGCCGGTCCACGCCCAATGAAACTCGCCGCCGACGCGGCGGTCGTCCTCGCAGATTGTCATTTCCCAGCCGGGAGGGCCCGCGACCCAGCGGCGGATCAGGTCCGAGCTGGTCATCGCCTGCCAGACCAGGTCGCGCGGGGCGTCGAACTCTCGGGACACCACGATGTGGGTGTCATCCGGCAGGGACAGCTTGAAGGTTTCAGAGACGGTCATGGGGCAGTCCAAACAAGAGGGGTGAGTGACAGGCTTCGAACAATTCAGCTTTCAGGAGTCCGCGCGGCGAGGGGCGTCCGGTTGTTCCTGCGACTGGAGGTCCTTGAGGAGGTTGTCCAGCCGCTGAAAGCCCGGTTCCCAGATCTCGCGATAGCGTTCCAGCCAGGCGCTGGCGTCGGCGAGGGGCTGGGGGACGATCGTCCGGGGCCGCTTCTGAGCGTCGCGGCCGCGGGCGATGAGGCCGGCCCGCTCCAGGACTTTGAGGTGCCTGGAAATCGCCGGCTGACTGATGTGGAACGGTTCCGCGAGTTCGTTGACGGACGCTTCTCCCTGTGCCAGCCGAGCGAGGATCGCCCGGCGGGTGGGGTCAGCGAGGGCGGCGAACGTGGCGCTGAGTTGCTGGTCAGTCATCGTGCGGACTTAAAAATAACAACTGTGTTATATAACGAGAGGTTTCTGGTGTCAACTGGCTCTGGGACGGACTTTTCGAGATTCTTCGGAGCAGACTAATTGACATGTCGGAATGTTCCGATATATTTCCAGCGGAGACCCGCATGACCCGCAAGAAGCTGCGACTGACGAATCTGGAAGCCCTCAGCCAGGCGGCCGAGTGTCTGCGGATCCTCGCCCACCCGCATCGCCTGCGCATGATCCAGATGCTGCTCCAGGGAGACTACACGGTCGGCGAACTGGCCGAAGCCTGCGAGCTGCCCAGCGCGATGGCGTCTGAGCATCTGCGGCTGATGCAGCGCTGCGGATTCCTGACCAGCGTGAAGGAGGGCCGAAAGGTGTTTTACCGGGTTGCGGAGCCGCACCTCCAGGACATCCTGCACTGCGTCGAGGCCCGGTTCGGCGCTCCAGTTCCGACCTGAATTTTTTTTCGCGCAACAGATCGTCATGTCTCGATCTATCGACTTTTTAACCGACCTCGCACGCTGCACGAAAGCCCCCCAAATGTCCGCCCATGTCATTTCCCCCCGCGAACTGCACGACCTCGCCCAGCAGGAGCAGCCCGTCGATCTCATCGACGTCCGCACTCCCATGGAGTTCGACGAAGTCCACGTCTCCTTCGCCCGGAACGTGCCGCTCGACCAGCTCGACTGCGGCCAGCTTGCCGGCCAGGCGCGATCAGACGCCCGGCCGCTGTATGTGATCTGCCGATCGGGCAGTCGGGGCCGTCAGGCGGCGGAACGGCTGGTCGCGGCCGGCCACCCGCGGGTGGTCAACGTCGAGGGGGGCACGCTGGCCTGGGACCAGGCGGGACTGCCGGTCGTCCGCGGCCGCCAGCGGATGTCGCTCGAGCGCCAGGTGCGGATCGCCGCCGGACTGCTGGTGATGACGGGGACGCTGTTGGGCGTGTTCGTGCATCCGGCGTTTCTGGGATTGGCGGGCTTCGTCGGCGCGGGCCTGGTGTTCGCGGGAGTGACCGACACCTGCGGCATGGGGCTGCTGCTGGCCCGGATGCCCTGGAACCGTGTGTCGTCGACGCCGTCCTCCGGCGCGGCGTGCGCCCGGGTTTGATGCCGACCCGACCTTGGCACGCGTGGAGCGCCCGTGCCCTGAGGACCGCGCTGGCGTGCTGCGTGGCCTCGGACACTGCCGTCAGCGTCCGTCGGACATTGAGGACATCACCCAGGCAGGAGCCCCCTGAATCGTGTACGGCAGCCAGCACAGCGTCACCTGTTCCACGCTGATGTCGCTCTTCCTGGCGCGGATCTCCAGGGGCTGCAGTTCGAGCCGCTCGGGCGACAGCGTTTCGCGAATGCGATCGACCTCCGCCTCGAGCGTCCGGTCCAGGTCGGCGATTTCGTCACGCACCGATTCCACCCGCTCCTCGGCGCGGACGACGTCCGCCTGCTGCTGCGACGCGCGTCCCGCTGCGCGGATGCTGGTGGCCGCCTTGCCGACGTTCGTTGAACTGGCGATCTTGCGGCCGAACACGGCCCCGAACACGGTCGAACCCAGGCTGGCCAGCACCGAAACTTTGGCCTGACTGGCCTGCGCCTGTTCGGCCTGAACGCGATGCTGGGCCCGTTGCAGCCGGTCCTGCAGAGACCGGACCCTGGCAACATGCTTGCCGCGGAGCTTCTCGATTTCGAGGTCCCGCTGTTCATGCAGCAGATGCGCCAGCCGCGCGCGGAAGTCTCCTTCCGCCTCGCCGGGCCGCGAGAACTGTTTCAACGACGGCGCGGCCAGCAGCGACAGTCTGGCCGACTCGTACAGATGCGATTTCAGCGTCCGCTCCCAGACCGAATACGTCCGGGGCCGCATCAGCTCGACCGGAAGCTGCGCGAACCGGGCCTCGGGGACAGGCTGGCGGTCCAGCGTCAGCTCCGCGGGATCGGCCGAGTCCGCGTCCTGCCAAAGGTTGTCGGGCGCCTGTCCGTCGATCTCCCGGAACAGGAGGAACGAACGCCAGCAATCGGTCTTCGACCTGGCGTCGACGTAATGCAGCCGGCCGCGGCCCAGCACGGCCGGGCGATACACGAGTTCGACGTCGCCCGGCGTCGTGGACGCGACCGCCACGTAGGCCGGACGGATTTCCGGGGGCAGAACAGGCGCTTCCCGGGCCAGATCAGGGAGGTCCCCGAGGGGCGTCGGCTCGGTTTCCGGGGCCGCCGTCGGGAAGGCCGGCGCCTCGATCGGCGCGGGCTTGCGGCTCTCCATCAGGCCGGAGATCTGATCGCGCGTCATCGGGCCGCGGAGATAGGACAACGCCCAGCGCGTCTGGAACACGACGGGCTGGTCCTCGTGCACGTTGTTCATCAGAAACACGCGCTTGCCGAGGCCGGACAGGATCCGCTCGGTCCGCTGGCGGTCGAAGTTCTGCCCGGCGGCGGAGGACGCTCCCTCGAGCCCGTCCAGCACGCGGGCCTTGTCGCGCTCGGTCTGCAGCCGGCCCAGCCACCAGGTCCCGGCGTTGGACAGTGCCTTGTAGTCCAGGTCGACGGGGTTTTGCGTCGCCAGCACCAGCCCCACGCCATAAGCGCGGGCCTGTTTGATGAGCGTCAGCAGCGGCAGCTTCGTCGGCGGATTGGCCGTCGGCGGCATATAGCCGAAGACTTCATCCATGTAGACGAGCGCCCTCAGGCTCGACGTGCCGGGTTGGGCGCGCATCCAGGCGATGATCTCGTTGAGCAGCAGCGTCACGAAGAACATCCGCTCGTTCTCCGAGAGGTGCGCGATCGACAGCACGGCGATCCGCGGCTTGCCCTCGGAGGTGTACAGCAGCCGGCGGACGTCGAGCG
Source organism: Planctomyces sp. (assembly GCA_019636235.1). Lineage (GTDB taxonomy): Bacteria > Planctomycetota > Planctomycetia > Planctomycetales > Planctomycetaceae > Caulifigura. The sequence continues at coordinate 5,872 of JAHBXW010000030.1, read as the reverse complement.
GGTCGCCATGCGTCCAGGCGGCGAAGCTCGGCGCGGCCAGCACGCTGTTGACGGTCATCGCCAATTGCATCCGGTCGGACGCGGGAAACATGGCCTCCAGGTCCATGACGCCGATTGTCTTGAACGGGGGCGACTGGATCTCGCGAATGAGCGCCGGAAGGTCGAGGTCGCGGCGCTCCCGCCAGGCGCGATCGAGAATGTTCGACAGCAGAATGTGCTCGCGGCTGCGCAGGGGATCGGCGTTGATGCCCAGCAGCGCCAGAAGGCCGGAGACGGCGGCCGAGACGCGCTCGCGCAGCGCGTCTCCGCTGCACAGCACTTCCTCGCCGGGGGCGGCGAAGGACCGCAGGACGCTCAGCGGCAGGCCCGCCTCGCTGCCCGGCGTGTAGATCGCGAAGTCGGCCGCGGCACGGAGCCGCTGAATGCGCTCAGCGTCCTGCTGCCATTCCGCGAGGCCGTTCCGCCAGGCCTCGGCGAGATCGGCGGCGAACTCCTCTTCGGTGCGGCCGCGGCGAAGCGCCTCTTCGCGATCCACCCAGGGCTGAAAATCCTCGGGCCGCAGGTCCGGAAAGGTGAGCAGCAGGTTGCCCAGGTCCCCCTTGGGGTCGATGACGATGGCCGGAATGCCGTCGATCGCGGCCTCTTCGAGCAGAGTCACGCCGAGGCCCGTCTTGCCGCTGCCCGTCATGCCGACGATGACGCCGTGCGTGGTCAGATCCTTGGAGTCGTACAAGATCAGGTCGCCGTCCGCGGCCCCGGCGTCGAGATCGTAACCGCGGCCGAGGTAGAAGACGCCCAGCTTCTCGTAGTCCATCGGATGCTGCCTCGTGGGTCGATGACGTCGGCGATCGGAAGGCAGGCCGCGAGTGCGCCGCCCCCCCTGAGCAAGCTATCTCAGGCGGCGGCGGGAGGACAGCGGGGGCCGGAGGGAAACCCGGAGGCACAGAGAACACACTTCGGTGTCCACCGTGACTCTGTTTTCCACGCCGTGGCGTCGGGAATCCGAGCGGCTCGATCGGGTCGCCTCCTGCGGACGGGCGGCTTCTGATCCGCATGCCGGCGCGCAAAAAAAGAGCCCGTCTCACGCAAAATGAGACGGGCTCGCACGGGGCAGGAGTTCTACGGTCGGACGGAGTCCGGATCAGGCCTTCGCGGCTTCGCGCTGTGCCTTGCGACGACGCCAGCCGGCGAGTCCGAGTCCGCCGAAGCCCAGCAGGGCCAGGCTGCCCGGCTCGGGAACGGGGTTCAGATCCGTCGGCCCGGTCGGATCCGTGGTGTCCGGAATCTGAAACTGGCTGGGGAGGTTGCTGGCCAGTTGGAAATTGACATGCGTGCCGCCGCCCAGATCAATCGCGTTGAGAGCGTACAGCGCGCCCGTGGCCTTCACGTTCGAGCCCGTCGTGATGTTGTTGCTGAGCAACGTGCCCAGCACCTGCGTGCCGCCTCCAAAGTTCGACGTGCCGAGCGCTTCGATGTAGATCTGGCTGGCGTTGCCGATGAACTGGGCGTTCGAGCCGGTGACGATGTTGCCGGCGACGTAGATCGTGACCGGTCCCGCGGAGACGTCGAATTTCGTGCCGCCCCCCAGGTTGATCGAGTTGAAGTGGTACTCGCCCGGGCTGAGGGTGATCGTGGCGTTGCTGCCGGTCGTCAGCGCGCCGTAGGAGCCGGGATCCAGGCTCAGGGCGCCGCCGCCGCCCACGTTGAGGTTCGACGCGCCGGCGTCCACGGCATTGCCGGAGCTGAAGCCCGGCATGACGACCGGTGTGAACGTCAGGGGCGTCGGAGCGGCCACGCCCGTCTGGGGTGTGCCGATGTTCGAGCCGCCCCCTGCGGAAACGGTCCCGGATGCAAACACGCCCCCGGACACGGTCGAGTTCGAACCAAAGGCGACATTTCCGCCGCTGTGGACCATGCCATCGACCGTCGTCCCGCCGCCGAGGTTCATCGAACCCAGCGAAATCAGATCCTGGTGGACTTTGACGTTCGACCCGCCGGTGATCGTGCCGCCGGCATGCACGCTGCCGTAAATCTCGTAGCCGCCGCCCAGGTTCACGTTCCCGGTGACGATCAGGTCGGCGGGGGTGACGTTGGACCCGAGGTCGACGTTCGAGCCGGAAGAGTAATTCCCGCCGACGTGGACGAACTGGGCGCCGGAGCCGCCGCCGTGCGAGTGGAAGTTTCCGTTGGTCCCGATCTGGAACACGTTCGTCGTCATGACGTTCGAGCCGGTGTTCAGGCTGCCGCCGGCGAAGACGCCGTAGTCGGTCAGCGGGATCATTCCGGCCTGTGCGGTCGACGCGACGGCGATGGCCGCGAAGGTCAGGAAACACTGCTTCATGAGACCGCTACCCCTATTTGATGCCCTGTGCACCTCTGCGCGCCGCACAAAATGGCGCAGCGAAATTGAACGATGCTTTAGTGTCTTGACGCTGTATAGTCAGCACAACCCATAAACGCAGAATAATCCCCGCTTTGCCCAAATTCTTGAACATTCCAGGCTGCCACCGTTCAGAGTCGGGGGCTGCCTGCTCGGTTTTCCGGGAATGACGGGGAAGGAAGGCCGCGTCCCGTCGTGCGGAACGGTGCACGGGAGCGCGCACAAAAAGAGCCCGTCTCACGCAAAATGAGACAGGCTCGGGGTAGGTCAGGAGTTCAACCGTCGATTTCAGGCCTTGGCGGCGTTTGCCTTGCGGCGGCGCCAGCCGGCGAGTCCGAGTCCGCCGAGGCCGAGAAGGGCCATGCTGCCCGGTTCGGGGACAGGATTCGGGTCAGTGCCTCCACCGTTGCCGTTGCCGTCGTCGATCTCGCGGAGCGCCCCGGTCAGCAGGACGTTGTCCACAAAGAGGTTCGCATTTACGCCATTGCTCGACGCACCCCAAGCAACAATGAAGAACTGCGCACTCGTCAGGCCAGTGAACGAACTAAGGTCAGTGCTATAGCCGGTCGACGACGTCGTCACCGTGCCAGCAGTGCCGGTCAATGTCGCCCCCAAGTAGACCTGCGTGCTGACCGGCCCCATGGAGCCGCGCCACTTGTCGAAGCTCAACGCGTCCAAATCGAAAACGTACCCCGCCGCCGCCGTCACCGTGAACGTCCAGTAGTCGCCAGCCGCCAGAGCCGCGGCGGCGGTTCCGGACGGATTCCAGCCTCGCGCGGCCGCGTTGTCGTTGATGACAACGTTTGACAGGCTTGCACCGTCCAGAAAGTTCGTCGATGCCAGGTTCGCATGGAGGCCGTCGGGCACGGCATTGTCGTCGTTGAAATCCCACGTGACGAGCGTCGCGCCTTGGGCAGTCTGCCCAAGTCCGACGAGCGCGATCGCCGTCAACAGAACCGCAATTTGCTTCATAATGGCACCGTCTTCTCCGTGACCCCCGGACATGCGCCGCACAACACTGCGCGGCTGAATGATTCACGTTCACCAAATTAAACACCCACGAACCAGAGGCAAGTCAACGGCGGCAAATTCTGCCGATTTTATCGATTTTGCCGCGCGCGCCCCATCTGCCACCACGCGTGTCAGCGAACTCGATCGGTATTTCCGCACCCGCGCCTCGCCCTGCCGCAGGCCCAGCGGATCCACCTCGATCGCCAGCCTGGCGCATTCCGGAACCACCAGCAGAGTCTCGGTTTGCGTCAACATCGCCCGCAGGCCGGCAGTTGACCCGGCGAACCATTGCGAACGGATGTCCCACGGGCCGTGGAGTCCGAAAGTCCGCGTCCAGGGCAACCGAAGCTGACCCATCGCCCATTCCCAGAGCACTCGCTGGGCCAGGTCCAACCCCCCGAAATCCCGCCAAGTCCGTCGTCAAGCCCCTGCGAAATCCTTCCCCCCGCAATCGGTCTTCCGCAGGCGTAGCGGATCGACGTCGATCTCCAGCTCCACGCCGTCCAGAAACGCCAGCAGCGGAACAACTTACGTCCTCATCGCCCGTTGGCAGGGTCCTGACTGACTCAGACTGGTCTTCGGCGAACCCTCGCGGTCCGCCGGTCCGCCAACGTGCACGCTGGGACGCCATGAATGCTTCGCACGGTCGGCGCGTGCGGGCGACGCTGAGGCGCTTCAAATCCCCTTGAGGCCCGGTTCACGACCGATCTTCGCGGAGGAACGTCTCCCGGTCCGGCAATTGCTGCATCCGACAAACGGCTTGTTGACGTGTCCTGTGCGCTGCGACGTTAGGGCGATGGCGCGCGCTGCAACCGGGGAGGGATTGGCCATGATGTGGCGTCGCTCGATTCTGGTGACTGTGGGCCTGGGTGTGACGATCCCGCTGGTGCTGGCGCAGGACCGGCGGCCGCCGCGCAACGCGGATCCCCGGCAAACGCAGCCCGTCCAGCGGCAGGATCGCCCCCGGGACGTCGTGCAGGATGTGCAGGAGCCGAGGGCCGCTCAATCCCGCCGCGTGGAACAGGAACTGCGCGATGGAGATGCCGCCGAGCGGTTCTCCGCGACCAACGCGCAGCCGGTGTCCCCCGTCCTCGCCGACCAGCCCAAGGAGGGTAAAGTCTCCGGCTTCGACCTGTTCCGCGATCCGCTGAATTCCGACAAGCCGATGACGACGTTCGAGGAGATCTTCGAGAAGGAATCAGCGGCCAAAGAAGGCGTCATGCAGGCCCAGCGGCAGTTGCTGGAAACGCGCTACAATCTCGAGCCCAAGCTCGATCCCGAGGCGACGATGTCGCGCGGCAAGCCATTGCCCGTCGGCCCGACGGCGCGGCTCGCGAACGGACTGGACTGGGAGTCCCTGGCGGCGATGTCGCCCGAGGAAATCCGCGAGCGCCACGCGTTTCCTTATCCGGCGCTGCCGCATCCGCTGCATGCCAACGGCGGGCAGGTGTTCCCGGAAATGCAGCTGGAAATGTTCCCGCGGCTGGAGCGGTTTGATGTCGCGTTCGACATTCCGGACGCTTTCCTGCCCGAGTTTCCGCCGGCGATCTTCCTGCAGAACCGCCCCGAGCTGGGAGACGTCTCCCGCGGTCAGGTCGTCTCGCTGAACAATTTCCATGAGCTGTTCAAGGACCTCATCACGCCCGTGCAGATGGAGGGCCTGCGGCTGCTGCTGACGCCGATGCCGCAGGAGGAGTTCAACGCCACCGACGATCGCAAGACGGCTCTGCCCAGCCTGGGCGTGGCCTGCTTCGATTGCCACGTCAACGGACACACGACCGGGCAGTTTCACCTCACGCCCGACCTTCGACCGCAGGAACGCCGGTTCCGGATCGACACGGTCAGCCTGCGTGGGATGTTCAACCAGCAGATTCACGGCTCGAAGCGCAGCCTGCGTTCCGTCGAGGACTTCACGGAGTTCGAACAGCGGACGGCCTACTTCAATGGCGATCCGATCCACGCGATGAAGAAGGGCTTTCAGGAACTGCCGCGAAGCGTGATTCCGCACATGGCCCAATTCCAGAACATGCTGGACTTTCCCCCCGCGCCGAAACTGACTGTTACGGGACGTTTGAATCCGGCGTTGGCGACGGAATCGGAGTTGAACGGCGAGAAGCTGTTTCTGGGCAAGGCGCAATGCGCCGTCTGCCATCCCGCGCCGTTCTACCTGGATCACCTGATGCATGACCTGAAGGTGGAGCGGTTCGTCGACGAGCCGGGAGACGGCCCGATCAAGACGTTCACGCTGCGGGGCATCAAGGACAGCCCGCCGTACATGCACGATGGCCGCTGCCTGACGCTGGAGGACACGGTCGAGTTCTTCAACCTGGTCCTGGAACTGCAGCTGACGGCGGAGGAGAAGACCGACCTGACGGCGTTCCTGCGTTGCCTGTAGGGAAGGTGGTGATGACCCACCATAGAAAGCCGCCCCCAGCGGATTGCCGCCCTCCGCTCGCCTCTCAATTCGCAATGACCAATTGC
>JAHBXW010000003.1 GCA_019636235.1 Planctomyces sp. | reverse complement strand
TCAGTTGTCATTGATTGACACGGATCCCAGCCGACGGCTTTGCTGTTGAGCGCGGTTCACGGCACGAGCCGGAAGCGTCAGCGACGGCCGTGAAGCCGTAGGGTGCGGTCGAGCCCGGCGAGCCCTGGGGCGAGCCGGCGATGACCCACCATGGGCGTGATTACAACCAGCGGCCACACAGCCGCCGGCCTCACTTCACGCGACGCTCGTCACGGAGTCGGCAGCGTGTCCGTCAGGTCGTCCACCAGCTTGTACAGCACCTCGTGCGTCACCTGGATGTCCACCAGCGAACGCCCCGGCGTGCCCTTCACCGAACGGTACCGCTTCAGCGTGAACGTCCCCGCCTGCTGCGACAGCATGATCTCGTAGAACTGCGTGCCGTCCGGCAACTGGTCCGGCGGCGTGGACCGGATCAGCACCTCGCCGTTCGCGGGGTCGAACTCCAGCGGGCCGATCTGCTCCAGGAGATACGTGATCCGGCGGCTGAGGTTCTGAGCCCAGGTCTTGAAGACGTCGAACGCGGCCGACTGCAGCGCCGGAACCTCCAGCGCCAGCTCCTGAAAGGCGCAGCTCAGCGCATCGACGACGGTGAACTCGATGCGCAGCGTCAGCCCGGCCGGATCGCGCAGCACGATCGACGAAGGAGTCTGCGAGGACAATCCCCGCAGGCTCGCCAAAGCCAGTGACAGGTCGTTCCGAAAGCTCATGAGTCTGACGTCTCCGACGCAACTCGATCCAGCGCCCTCGGAATTCTACGTCGGAATCGGCGTTCGCAGAACGGCGATTCCCAGCCGCGCCGGCGGGTCGCCGCCGGATCAGGCGTCGTCAAGCAGTTCGACGGCCGCGAATTTCCGGCCTTCGAGCATCTCCAGGCTGGCGCCGCCGCCGGTGCTGACATGCGTCACCTGATCGGCGAACCCGAGCTGTTCGATGGCCGCGGCGCTGTCTCCGCCGCCGATGATGCTGGTCGCGTCCGAGGCGGCGATGGCTTCGGCGACGGCCCGCGTGCCGGCGTCAAACGGCGACATCTCGAACACGCCCATCGGGCCGTTCCACACGACCGTCTTCGCTCCTTTGACCTGAGCGGCGTAGTCTTTCGCCGTCTCCGGACCGATGTCCAGCCCTTCAAACCCGTCCGGCACCTCGCCGAACGCCACGACCCGCTTGTTGCAGCTCGACTTGAAATCGTCGCCGCAGTGGGTGTCCACCGGCAGCACGAGGCGGTCGCCGCCGGCAGCGATCAGCTTCCGCGCGAGGTCGAGCTTGTCTTCCTCGACGCGGCTCTTGCCGAGGTTCCCCCCCTGCGCCTTCGCGAACGTGTAGGCCATCGCGCCGCCGATCAGGACCTTGTCGCAGATCTTCAGCAGGTTCTCGATGACGTTGATCTTGTCGGAGACCTTCGCGCCTCCCAGAATCGCGATGAACGGACGCTCCGGCGCGGCCAGCACGTCGCTGAGATACCTGATCTCCTTCTCCACCAGGAACCCGACGACGCGCGGCTTGCCGTCCATCGCCCGGGGCACGGCCACCATTGACGCGTCCTCGCGATGGCACGTCCCGAACGCGTCGTTGCAGTAAACGTCGCCGAACGCGGCCAGTTTCCCGGCGAAGCCCGCGTCCCCCTTTTGCTCCTCCTTGTGGAACCGGACGTTCTCCAGCACCAGCACGTCCCCGTCCTGCAGCGCCCGCGCCTTGGCTTCGGCGTCCGGGCCGACGACGTCGCTGGCGAACTGCACGGGACGGTCCAGCAGCTCGGCGAGCCGCTCGGCCGCGGGCTTCAGCGAAAACTTCGCGTCCTGGCCCTCGCCCTTGGGACGGCCCAGGTGGCTCATGAGGATCAGCCTCCCGCCGCGGTCGAGAACCGACTTGATCGACGGCAGCGCCATGCGGATGCGGCGATCATCGGTGATCGAGCCGTCGTCCGCCTGAGGCACGTTGAAGTCCACCCGCATGAGGACCCGCTGCCCCTTCACGGGGACGCTGCTGATATTCCGCTTGGCCATGTCTCGGATCGCCTCTGAACGTTCGCCGGAATTCGTGGGGCGCGGACGTCGGGGCGCGGGCCCGCGTCTGGATCGTCCGCGAAAACGGCGGCATGGTAGACCGGTCCCCGCCCGGCCGAAAGCGACTGGGGCGGGGCGCGCCACGCGCTGCGCTCCGTGACGGGCCGCTCGACCGCGACGTGCCCGCGCCCGCCATCGAAACCAGCGCATTCGTTACGATGAGCGGAATCCGTCCGCCCCGCCGAAACGCCCGCCCGAACTCCGCCGCCGCATTGCGCCCCCCGGCCTATCCTCAAGGCGAGCCCCGTTGATTTTCGGCAACAAGCGGACTGCCAGCATGATCGCCCTCACCGTGGACACCCCGCCGCCTCCCAGCGATGCGCCCGAAATGCCGCAGCCGCCGGTCCGGCCCCGCGGCGAACCTGATCTGTCCGTGCTCGAAGACCGGGTCCCGGACAGCGCCCGCTTCTCGCGCCGCACGGCCCTGCTGACGCTGGCGCTCGGAATGCTGTTCGCCGTTCTCAGTTATTGCCCGCTGTGGCACACGGACCTGTGGGGGCACCTGTCCTACGGCCGCTGGATCGCGGACCATCAGTCCCTGCCGGAAACGGAGCCGTTCCTGCCGCTCGCGGAAGGCGTTCGCGTCGTCGACACCGCGTGGCTGTCGCAACTGGCAGGCTACCTCGCCGTCCGGTCGATGGGCGCGCCGGCGCTCCAGTTCCTGTACGCCGCCGCCATCACGCTGACGGCCGCCCTCCTGGCCCTGCTTGTGATCGGCCGCACCAGTTCGCTCGCGTGGGGGCTGGCCGCCGTCGGCATCTTCCTGTTCGTCGATTACCAGCAACTGATCGCCATTCGCCCGCAACTGGCCGGTCTGGCATGTTTCGCCGCGACGTTTGCGATCCTCAACGCTCGCCGGTGGCAGCCCTTTTACTGGGTGCTGTTGCCGTCGATCTTCGCGCTGTGGGCGAACCTGCATGGATCGTTCGCGGTAGGGCTGGCGCTGATGGCCTGCTTCACCACGGGCCGGGCGATCGATATCGCTCGCCGATTGAAATCGTCGGGCCCCGTGCTGCGCGATCCTGTTGTTCGCCGGCGCGTGCTGCTGCTCGAACTCTGCGCCGCGGCCGTGCTGCTCAACCCCTACGGGTTGGAGCTCTACCTGGAAACGTTCAGGCTGGCCGGCAATGAGAACGTGCGGAGCCTGATCGAATGGGAGCCGTTGACGCTGCGCATGATGCAGGGGCGGACCGCGGCGGCGGCCCTGCTGGGTCTGCTGGTCGTGCTGCGGCTCAGCCCGCGGCGGGTGTCGGCGTCCGAAGCGCTGTCGCTGGCGCTGTTCGGATTCGGAGCCTGCTGGACGTCGCGGATCATTCTCTGGTGGGGAGTGATCGTCGCGTACGTGCTGGCGGTGCACGGGGCGGCCATCGCGCGGCGCTGGCGAACGGCGGAGCCCGCGCCGAGTCCGCGCTCCGGGCTGTGGACGGTCGCGACGCTGGGGCTGGCCTGGATCGCGTTCTCGTACACGCCCTTCGGCGTCCGTGCGCTGCACGGTCCGGCACGGGACGCGCACGAGGCCGATCGCCGGTTCCGACGGGCGGTGTCTGCGATGACGCCGGTCGACGTCGCACGCTACCTGCACGACCATCCCCCCCAGGGCCAGGTGTTCAACACCGTGGAATGGGGCGACTACCTGCTGTGGGCGGGTCCCAAGGACGCCCAATGGTTCACGACGTCGCATGTGCACCTGATTCCCGCGGAGGTCTGGCAGGACTATTTGCGCATCGCGGCGGCCGGGTTTGAATGGGATCGCAAGCTCGACCGGTACGGCGTCAACACCGTGGTGGCGGATCACGCGGGACGGGCCGACCTGATCCGGATGCTCCGCGGCACGCCCGGCTGGACGCTGGAGTACGAAGACGCCATCGCCGCCGTGTTCACGCGCGACAGGCCGCTGTGAGGCGCCGGACGGCCTGGCGCACTCCCGGCGACGGCTGCACGACAATCGTTCCCACTGCCAACGACCGAATCACTGGATGCCAGGCATGTCGCGGCGCACTCCCGGACTCACCACGATCCTCGTCGTCCAGGCGATCGTCATTGCGTCATTCGCCGCCGCGTGGGGACTCGACTCGGGCCGCCTGACGCGCGACGTCGCGGCGCTGACGACCGGCCGCAGCGTCGCCACGCCGATCGAGTTCCCCCGCCGCAAACCGCTGACGATCCGGCCGCTGTACGACCGGCCCGACCTGATTTCCGACGACGAAGTCCTGGGAGTCCTCAGGCAGGTCCAGCCCCGGTTCGCGCCAACGGAAATGAAGCCCAACCACGTCGAGCACGCGCTACGGACGTGGAGCATCGCAGCACGGTTCCATGACGCGAACGTCCGCGACGGCGACGAACTGGCCCGGTTCCTGACCGATCATGGCTCGTTCCTGGAATCGTGGGGGCCGACGATCCGCCCGCTGCTTGAAGAGCGGCCGACAGGCGTCGCCATTCGCTGGGGCGCGGAGCGCTGTGCCTCGGTGCATCACGACCACTGGATCGCCAGCCTCAGCGAAGCGGGCGTCGCGCTCGATGCGCCGGTGTTCGGCCCCGGCCGGTGGGATGCGACCATCGCCGACGTGCTGCGCGAATCGTTGCGGGATTTCCGGCTGGATGAGCGCGAGACCGAGTGGACCGTGCTGGCGTTCGGGCTGTGGCTGCCGCCGCATCGCCAGTGGACGGGCGGGGATGGCCGGGAATACTCGTTCGACCTGCTGGCGAAACGGCTGATGCGCGGGCATCGGGAATACGGCGTCTGCAGCGGCACGCATCGGGCGTATTCGCTGATGGCGCTGCTGCGGCTGGATGAGGCGTTTCCGAACCTGCTCAGCGATGACGTGCAGGCGGACGTCCGGACGTGGCTGGAGGAGGTGCGCGACCTGCTGACGGCGTCGCAGTTCCCGGACGGCCACTGGCCCTCGAACTGGGCGGACGGGGCGGACGCGCTGACGTCTCCGCGAACGGACGACCTGTCCAAGATGGTCATTGCGACGGGGCATCATCTGGAGTGGCTGGCCATCGCGCCCCCCGATCTGCATCCCCCCGAGGAGCAACTGCGGAGGGCGTTCCGCTGGATGATCGACACGACGCTGGCGCAGCCGCCGGAGGCGATTCTGGATCGCTACACGTTCTTCAGCCACGTGGGCTCGGCGGCGGCGACCTGGCGGGGCACGACGGCGTGGGAGTTCTGGTCGCGGCACGCCGCAGGAAGATGAAGCAATCTTCAGCCTGCGATTCGGCACGGTGTGGATTTGCCCGCTCGAAAGCGTCGCGACGCTGGAATACTGAACGGCGCGCAGTTGCCGTCCTGGCTCGCGGAGCCGGCCGGCGCGGGCCGTTCTTCCCGAAAAATTCCGAGAAAGCCGGACGTTTCGTTCGTACCGTTTTTTTCAGCGGCGGTGTATCGTTGAAGCAGGAGCGTTTCCGCTCACTGTCCTTTCGTTCTCCGTTCTGGAGTTCCGCCGATGCGCCTGCAGGCATCCTCGTCCCGGTCGCGTGGTTTCACGCTGATCGAACTTCTGGTGGTGATCGCGATCATCGCGATCCTGATCGCGCTGTTGCTGCCGGCCGTGCAGCAGGCGCGGGAAGCGGCCCGCCGCACCCAATGCAAAAACAACCTCAAGCAGATCGGTCTGGCGTTCCACAACTATCACGACACGGCCAACATGTTCCCCCCGGGGTACAACGTGATCATTCAGCCGCCGGCGCTGCTCGATCACAACACGAAGTCCGCGTTCGTCCGGTTGCTGCCCTACATCGATCAGCAGCCGCTGTACAACCAGATCGACCAGGCCGTCCCGATGATGATGGGGCCTCCGGGATACGATCCGGTCATCCAGCAGCGAAATACGGACCTGGCCCAGGTGATCATTCCGGTCTATGTGTGCCCGTCCAGCACCGCGGCTCCGATTGATGATTACATGTACCCGCAGGGGGCGCTGGTCGCGGGCATCTTTCCGGTTGCGAACTGCACGTTCCGGGCGGCTCGGTCCGACTACTGCGGCACCAGCGGCGTCCGTGGCACGTTCGGCAACATCGCCTACAGCGGCAATCAGGGAGGCGATCGCGAAGGCACGATCCGGGCGGCCGGCACCGGCGGCGACACATCCCGGATGCGCGACCTTCTGGACGGCAGTTCGAACACATTTGTTGTCGGCGAGCGCACGGGCGGCGCCCAGTTGTTCTCGAAGTGGAACCGCGCCAGCCATCTGGGTCCGGCGGCCCAGTTGGTCGGCGCCACGAACGGCGGCGCCTGGGCCGACTCGCTGTTGTTTGAACACTGGCTGCAGGGCGCCCTGTACGACGGCACCGGCAACGGCGGTCCCTGCGCGATCAACTGCACGAACATCCGCGGCAATGGCTTCCATTGCTTCCATGCCGGCGGCGCTCACTTCCTGATGGGGGACGGCGCCGTGCGCTTCGTCAACGACAACATCGCCCAGTTGACGTTCGCCTCGCTCATCACCCGGCGGAAGGGCGAAATCGTCGGCGAGTTCTGATCGCCCGGCCGCGCGGAATTCACGCCGGTCCGGACCACAGCCCTCGCCATGGGGACTGCGGACGGATCGGCGTTCTTCGGTTGTGCGTCCGGGATTTCGAACCGTATTCCCGAATGCGGCGCCCCCGTGTCAGGCGGGCGTGCTCCTGAAATGAGTCGACCTGACAACGCTCAGGCCGGAATCGTCTCTCCCGGTTGGGCGGAGTGTCGCCGCCGCGGGCTTCGTCCTATTCTTGAGTCCCACATCGCGCCGGCCATGCGGCCGTTCCGCCGCAGACCGGAATTTCCCACCATCGCATCAGGTCCCTGCACTATGACTTTCCGGCATCCGCTTGTTGTGCTCGCGCTCGCATTGCCGCTCGTGGTCGCCAGTTCCTGCACCAAGGAGCAGCCGTTTCGCAAGCCGACGACCAAAGTCGTCGGCAAAGTCACGGTGGACGGCGCCGCTCCGGATCCCGCCGTTCAGGTGGAGTGCGTCGCCGTCGGCGGCATGGACGCGTCCCATCCGACCTTTTCCCGATCCGACACCAGGGAGGACGGCTCGTTCGAAATCTCCACGTACGAGACGGGCGATGGAGTCCCCCCGGGAGAGTACGTGCTGACCTTTCTGCAGCAGCCGTTCAACGTGATGTCTCGGAATTACGGCGCGGACAAGTTCAAGGGGCGGTACGCCGACGCCAAGAAGTCCGAGCACAAATTCACCGTCGCGGAAGGGGATCCGCCGGTGGATCTGGGAACGTTCGACCTGAAGTCGAAGTGACGGCCGGGCGGCGGCGCGGGCGCGGACGTGCGGCTCGCGGACCAGCGCTGGCCGACCCTGGCCGCTCGTCGAGCGCCGCCGGAACCGCGGGTTGATATCATCCTGCCAGTGTCAGGACTGGCTTTCGTTCCGCCCCCGTCGCGCCCCGCCCATGGACTTCATCACGGCCTGCGTCCATAACCCCGTCAAAGTGACGGTCGGGGTCATTCTCACGGCGCTGTTCGGCATTCTGGCCATGTTCCAGATGCCCATGCAGCTGACCCCCGAGGTCGAAGTCCCGACGCTCACCGTCGTGACCACCTGGATCGGCGCCAGCCCCCAGGAAATCGAACGCGAGATCGTCCAGGAGCAGGAGGAGCAGCTCAAAAGCGTCGAGGGGGTCACCAAGGTCTCGTCGGAGAGTTACGACTCCAGCGCGATGGTGACTCTTGAGTTTCCCGTCGGCACGGACATGGCCGAGGCGCTCCTCAAGGTCAACACCAAGCTGTCGCAGGTCCCCAACTACCCCCAAACGGCCGACGAACCGGTCATCAACACCTCGAACGCCTCGGACCGTCCGGTCGCGTGGTTCATTCTCGGAGAACGGGTTCCCAAACGCGCCGAGTTGCAGCCGCTGATCGATGAGGCCCCCGACCTGGCCGACGAACTCGACCGGGTGTACCGCGCCCGCAGTGAAGGGCTGCAGCTGCTGCGGCTCCGCGAACTCGCCCAGCGCGATCCCCGAGCCGCAAAGTACGTCCCCGAAGAGCGCGACGTCAGCACTTTCCGCAAGTTCGCTGAAGACGTCATCGAGTCCCGCTTCGAGCAGGTGGACGGCGTGTCGAACGCGAACGTCCTGGGGGGACGAGAGGAGGAGCTGCAGCTCACGATCGATCCGGAGAAGCTGGCCGCGCGGGGGCTGACGATCGCCAACGTGCGGCAGGCGCTCGTTGAACAGAACGTCGACACGTCGGCGGGCGACTTCTGGGAAGGGAAGCGGCGGTACGTCGTCCGCACGCTGGGCCGGTTCCGCTCTCCGGAACAGGTGGAAAGCGTGATCATCGCCCGCCGGGACGGCAACCCGATTTACGTCCGGGACGTGGGCTCGGCGGCGCTGGGCCACAAGAAGCCCGACGGCTTCGTCCGCCGCTTCGGCGCGAAGTGCATCGCCATCAACGCCATGCGCCGGGTGGGAGCCAACCTGCTGGACGTCATGGACGGGCTGAAGGCAAAGAACACGGAACTGAACGAACAGTTTCTCGCCCCGATGGGCCTGGAGCTGATCCAGGTCTACGACGAGACGGAGTACATCCATTCGGCCGTGAACCTCGTGCGGGAGAACCTGCTGGAGGGCGCCCTGTTCACGTTCATCACGCTGCTGTTGTTCCTGCGCAGCGGGCGGTCGACGATCGTGATTTTCGTGCACATTCTGATCAGCACGATCGGGGCGTTCCTGGTGATGTGGCTGCTGGGGCGATCGCTGAACGTGCCGGCCCTGGGAGGGCTGGCGTTCGCGGTGGGCATGCTGGTCGACAATGCGATCGTGATGCTGGAGAACATTTACCGGCGTCATCAGGAGGGGGAGGACGCGGAGCGGGCCTCGGTGAACGGGGCGAAGGAGGTGTGGGGGGCGCTGCTCAACGCGACGCTGGCCAACCTGGCGGTGTTCCTGCCGGTGCTGTTCATCAAGGACGAGGCGGGGCAGTTGTTCCGCGACATCGCGATCGCGATCAGCGCGGCGGTGGCGCTGTCGATGCTGGTGGCCGTGGCCGTCGTCCCGACGACCGCCTACCGCCTGCTGCGCAACGTGCCCCGCGGGCAGCGCCGCGGCGACGGCGACCCCGGGGACAACGGCCAGCCGGACGGTTCCGCGCCGAAGCGCGGTCCGCTGGCCAGAGCCTCGCGGCTGATCATGCTGCCGGTGACGATCCTGCTGGCTGCCCTCGACCGCCTGGCAAGCTGGTTCGTGTCCAGCGTGCTGGCGATCAACTCGTGGCTGCTGGGCAGCCTCACGCTGCGGTTCGCGATGATCACCGGCGTCCTGGCCGCGTCGATTCTGGCGACGTGGGCGCTGCTGCCGAAAGTCGAGTACCTGCCGAACGGCAATCGGAATCTGATCATCGCGCTGCTGCTGCCCCCGCCGGGGTACAACCTGAACCAGCTGGATGCGATGGGGGATATCGTCGAGACCACGCTGCGTCCCTATTTCGACATCGACCCGGACGATCCCGCCACGGCCGAACTTGAGTATCCAGCCATTGAGGACTTTTTCTTCGTGGCCCGGAACCGAATGGTGTTCGTGGGCGCCCGTTCAGTGGATCCGCTGCGCGCGGCCGAACTGATCCCGCTGATCCAGACCATCGGCGACAAACTGCCGGGGACGTTCCTGGTCGCAAAGCAGGCCAGCCTGTTTGAGCAGACATTGACCGGCGGGCGAACGATCGACGTCGAGATCACGGGTCCGGAGATCGAGAAGCTGGTGGCGCTGGGCGGCCAGATGATGGGGCAGATCATGTCCCATGAGCTGTTGAAGTCCTCCCAAGTCCGGCCGAACCCCAGCCTGGACCTGTCGAACCCGGAAGTGCACGTCGTCCCCCGCTGGGATCAGGCGGCCGATCTGCAGATCACGGCCCGCGACCTGGGGTATTCGATCGACGCCTTTGTCGACGGCGCCTACGCCACCGATTACTTCCAGGGAGGCGAGAAGATCGACCTGCGGATCATGGGCGAGGAACGCTTCGCGATCGGTTCGCAGAAACTGCGGCAGATTCCCATCGCCACGCCGACGGGACAACTCGTGCCGCTGCAGGCGATCGCCGACATCGAACTCCGCAGCGGCCCGGAACAGATCAACCACCGCACGCGCCAGCGAGCGATCACGCTCGAGGTCTCGCCGCCCGCGACGGTTCCGCTGGAGGCGGCGATGGAGGCGATCACCCGGGACATTGTGGCCCCCCTGGAGGACGGGGGCCAACTGGCGGGCGGCTACCGTGTGGCCCTCGCCGGAACGGCCGACAAGCTGCGTTCCACCTGGCAGTCGCTGCGCTGGAACCTGCTGCTGGCGGTGCTGATCACCTACCTGCTGATGGCGGCGACGTTCGAGTCCTGGCTGTACCCGTTCGTGGTCATTCTCACGGTTCCCCTGGGTGCGGTGGGAGGCTTCGCGGGGCTGTGGATCCTGGGCCACTACTACGGCCAGCAGCTCGACGTGCTGACGATGCTGGGGTTCATCATGCTGGTCGGCACGGTGGTCAACAATCCGATTCTGATCGTCGAGCAGACGCTGGTGTCGATGCGGGAGTCGCTGGGTCCGCGGGGGGATGCTCCGCGCGAGCCGGGGACGATCCCGCTGCATCATGCGGCCGTGATGGACGCGGTCCGGACGCGCATCCGGCCGATCTTCATGACGACGCTGGGCGGCCTGGCGGGGCTGCTGCCGCTGGTGCTGGCGCCGGGCGCCGGCAGCGAGCTGTATCGCGGCATCGGCGCGGTGCTGTTGGGCGGGTTGCTGTTGTCGACGGTGGTGACATTGGTGTTCGTGCCGGCGCTGCTGAGCCTGATGCTCGACCTGCGATTCGCGTTTTCGCGGCTCGCGCGGCGGCAGCCGGAAACTCCCTATCCTGTGGAAACTGAAAAGGCCCTCCTCCCATGATGCGTCAACTGTTCAACCTGTCCGCTTTCGCCGCGCTCGCCTGCGGCCTGATCCTGACCATGAATCTCAACGCCGAAACTGAAAAGCCCAAGGACGACGAGGCCCGGCTGCTGCGGCACGTCGTGCTGTTCAAGTTCAAGGCCGACGCCACCAAAGAGCAGCTCCAGGAAATCGTCGACGAGTTCGGCAAGCTGCCCGAGAAGATCGACGCCATCGAGAAGTACGAAGCCGGCCTGAACAACAGCCCGGAAGGCCGTTCGAAAGGCTTCACCCACTGCTTCCTGGTGACGTTCAAGGACGAGAAGGGGCGGGACGAATACCTGCCCCACGCCGCGCACCAGGAATTCGTGCAGAAGGTGATTCCGATTCTCGACGACGTGCTGGTCGTCGACTACTGGACGCGCGAGTAGCCTCCGCACGGCGACAGCGGCCGCGCGGCCGACCAATCGCAGCCACAGGCCGGCAGCGTCCCCCGCCGGCCGTCAGAAATTGCGGGTCGCCGTCGGCGAGACTTCGCTGAACGTCAGGTTCGGGTTCAGTTCCCGGCAGTAGCGGAGCATCCCTTCGCTTTCGAACAGCACGACGGGAATGCCGTCCTGGTCCTGCAGCTGCCGCCCCAGGCTGGGCACCCGCAGTTCGGCGACGTCCGCCGGGTCGCCCGTCACCCAGCGGGCGATCCGGAACGGCAGCCGGTGCAGCGTCGTCTTCGCGTTGTACTCCGACTCCAGCCGGTACTGGACGACTTCGAACTGCAGTTGGCCGACCGCCGCCAGCACCGGTTCGGGCGACATCGACACCGGCTCGCGCAGCAACTGAATGGCCCCCTCCTCGACGAGCTGGGCCAGCCCCTTGTCGAACTGCTTCCGGCGACCCGTGTCCGCGCAGCGCAGCGTCCCGAAGCACTCGGGCGAGAACTGCCACTGCCCCTCGAACTGCAGCGGCTCGCCTTCGGTCAGCGTGTCCCCCAGCCGGAACTGGCCGGGAATCACCAGGCCCACGACGTCTCCGGCATAGGCGACGTCCATAGTCTCGCGCTCCTTGGCGAACAGCCGCTGCGACCGCTTGATGCGGATCCGCTCGCCGGTGCGGGTGTGCACGATTTCCATGTCGCGGGTGAACCGTCCGGCGCAGACCCGCAGGTAGGCTACGCGGTCGTGATGCCGGGGATCGAGGTTCGCCTGGATCTTGAAGATCACCCCGGCGAACTCGGTGCGGTCGGGGGGAATCGCCCCCAGGTTGCTGAGCCGCGGACGGGGCGTGGGCGCCAGTTTCAGAAAGCCGTCAAAGAAGGGCTCGACGCCGAAGTTCGTCAGCGCGCTGCCGAAGAACACCGGGGTGATCTCACCCGCCAGGAACCGCTGTTTGTCGAATGCCCCGCCGGCGTGGTCGATCAGCTCGACCTCGTCCCGGACCTGTGCGGCCAGTTCGGGGGACAGAATGCGCTCCGGCGGATCATTCAGGTCGACAATGTCCACCGGCGATCGATCAATCCCGTGCGACACCGCCTGGAACACGAGCGCCTGCTTTGTCTGGCGATCGTACACCCCCTTGAAGTCGCGCCCGGTGCCGATCGGCCAGTTCCAGGGCACCGCCTCGATGCCCAGCACCTGCGAGATTTCGCTGAGCGTGTTCAGCGGATCGCAGCCGGGGCGGTCCATCTTGTTCACGAACGTCAGAATCGGAATCCGTCGTGCGGAGCAGATCTTGAACAGCTTCTTCGTCTGGGCTTCGATGCCCTTCGCGGCGTCGATGACCATCACCGCGCAGTCCGCGGCGGTCAGCGTGCGATAGGTGTCCTCGCTGAAGTCGTTGTGGCCGGGGGTGTCCAGCAGATTGATCTGCAGGCCGCCGTACTCGAACGTGAGCACCGTCGACGTGATCGAGATGCCGCGCTCCCGCTCCATCGCCATCCAGTCGGACGTGACGGCCCGCTGCGTCTTGCGGCCCCGGACCGCGCCCGCCTCGGCGATCGAACCGGAGTACAGCAGCAGCTTTTCGGTCAGCGTGGTTTTGCCGGCGTCGGGGTGCGAGATGATGGCGAACGTGCGCCGCCGCTGGACCTCGCGCTGGACGGCGCGGTCGGCCGCCGCGCCGTCCGCGGCGGGGGCGGCGAGAGAAGCTGGTGGACTGGAGGACATTCCGCGTGGTGTGGCTGGGGATCCGGCGTGGCTGTGTTCCGCGAGGCCGCACGCCGGGTCTGCATTCGGGCGTGGGCGGACGGGCCGCGGCCCCGGACGCAGGGGAAGGTGGTCCCGCACGGGCGCTGGGGGCAGCCGCCCCCACAGCGGAGCCCAATGCTAGACGCGACCGCCCGATTCGGAAAGAGCGGGCGCCCCGCGCCGGCTCGTCCGTTTCCATCATTCCGGGGTCCGAACTCGCGACGCCGGTTCAAAAAATCGGCAGAATCACTGAAAGACGGAGCGGCCGACGCCGGTACGTCCCTCCATGAGCCGCACGCCATGTCGAACGACCCAACCCGCGCCAGCCTGCTTGTCCGATTGCGGGATCCCCGGGATGCCGACGCCTGGGCCCGATTCGTCCGCATCTATTCCCCGCTGGTGTTCCACTTCGCACGGCGCAGCGGTCTGCAGGACGCCGATGCCGCGGACGTCACGCAGGACGTCCTGCAGTCGGTCCATCGCCGCATCGAGCAGTTCGAATATGACCCGCAGAAAGGCGCCTTCCGCGGCTGGCTTCGGACAGTCGCCCGGGCCCGCGTCGCCGACTGGATCGGCCTCCGCCGTCGTCAGCCTGTCGGCGCCGGAGGCACGGAAATGGCCATCGCCCTTTCCGAGCATGCCGGTCCGGAAGAGGAAGCCGCCTGGGAACGGGATTACCGCAAAGCCATCTTCGACGCGGCCATCGAGAAAGTCCGCCCCGAGTTCCAGCCCGCCACGTTCTCCGCGTTCTGGGAGACCGCCGTCGAAGGCCGCCCGGTCGCGGAGACGGCCGACCGGCTGGGGCTCAGCAGCGGCGCGATCTACATCGCGCGAAGCCGCATCACAGCCCGCCTGCGGGATGTCATCGCCGCCTGGGAACGGGAAGAGTCCGATGCCTGATTTCGTCGCGCGATCCGCTTCGGCCCGCCCCCCCGCAAAGAGGTTCGAGCGATGACCACTGCCTGCCCGACGCTCGACGACTGGCGCGGCCTGCTCGCGGAGACGGTGTCCCCCGAGCAGCGCGACCGCATGGCCGCTCATCTGGACGCCTGCCCCCGCTGTCAGGCCGCGCTTGAGCAGGCCGCCGGCAGCCTGCAGATTCCGCAGCACTTCGGACCGACGGCCGTCACGCCGCCGCACCGGAACGGCCACCGCCAGGAACACGGCAACGGAGATGCGCTGCGCTCGGTCATCTCGCGGCTGCTGGCCGCCGGCGCCGCATCCGCCGAGGAGTCCCCGCTGAAGGACATTTCGCTGCCGCCGGGAGTGTTGAGTCCGTCCACGGTCCCCGGATCGCTGGGCCGCATGGGCAAATACGAGGTTCTGTCGGTCATCGGGCGAGGCGGTCTGGGCGTTGTGCTCCGCGGTCTCGACCCGCAGTTGAACCGCATTGTCGCGATCAAGATTCCGGCCCCCGAATTCGCGGCGAATCCCACCGTCCGCCGCCGATTCCTCCGCGAGGCGCAGGCGGCCGCCGCCGTCAGCCACGATCACGTCGTCACCATCCACGCCGTCGACGAGGCTCAGGGAACGCCTTATCTCGTCATGGAGTACATCTCGGGCATCAGTCTGCAGCAGGAGATCGATCAGCACGGCCCGCTGGACACGCGCAAGACCCTGCGCATCGCCATGCAGACGGCCTCCGGGCTCGCCGCCGCCCACAAGCAGGGGCTCGTCCATCGCGACGTCAAACCCGCGAACATCCTGCTTGAGAACGGAGTGCAGCGGGTCAAGCTGACCGACTTCGGGCTGGCCCGCGCCGTGGACGACGCGTCGATCACCCAATCGGGCGTCGTGGCCGGCACGCCGCAGTACATGTCGCCCGAGCAGGCCCGCGGCGATTCCATCGACACGCGCAGCGACCTGTTCAGCCTGGGCGCCGTGATGTACGCGATGGCCACCGGCCGCGCGGCTTTCCGGGCCGACTCGACGCTCGCCGTGCTGAGACGCGTGTGCGAAGACCAGCCGCGGCCCATCCCGCAGATCAATCCGGACGTTCCCGCCTGGCTGACCGACATCATTGACCGGCTCCTGGCCAAGAACCCGCGCGACCGCATTCAGACGGCGCAGGATGTCGTCGAACTGCTCAGCGAACGGCTGGCCTATGCGCAGGAACCCGCCACCACCGCGGCCCCGCGAAAACTGCCGCCGCCGCCCGTCGTTCGCCGCAAGCGGCTGTGGAGGATCGAGCGGATCGCCACGGCGCTGGCGATCACATCGCTGCTGATCGCGCTGCTCCTCGGCTTCTTCTGGACGACGGAAGTGCGCTATGAAGCCACGCCAGTCGCGGATGCGGTCGGGGCGTCCAGCGACGTGGAAGTCGTCGACCTCAGCATTTCGTCGCGAAAGGCGCCCTCGGACCCGCCGACGCGCCCCGTGGCTCCCGTGCCTCCGCGCGGCGACGGATGGTCCGCGATCCTCCCCTCGAACCCGTCGACGTTCCACTTCAACACGGACGTCTACTCAGCGCGGTTCCTGCCGGATGGACAGCAGATTCTCGTCGGAACCTGGGGCTCCGGACTGCAGGTCATCGACGGCCCCTCGGGGGGCTACTCGCAGTCCACGTTCTCCATGTACCCCTTCATCACGCGGGCCATCCCGCTCGCCGAGGGCCGCATCGCCGCCACCGGAGACGCCGGCCGCTTCGAAGTCTTCACCCCCGGACAGCCGGTTGGACAGACGTTCCGACTGGGGACGAAGATGATCTGGCAGTTGAGCGCCGCCGCGGACGGACGCCAGGTCGCCGCCGGCGGAGATGACGGCATCGTGTCGGTCTGGCACATCGACCAGGGATTGATCCGCACCTTTCACCATCGCCGGCAGGCGATCGATTCGCCCGCCGAGCGCGCCGAGCCCGAGGCGTCGAGCAGTTCGGAATCCCCCGCCGGCGCCGGTTCGAAGCCCATCATCGTGCGCTGCGTGGCCATCAGTCCCGACGGCGCGCATGTCGTCAGCGGCGGAACCGATGGAGTCGTCCGGGCCTGGAACATCAAAGCCAACCGGCAGGTCATGGAGATCCAGCCGGTCGAGGCCTCGGACCTCGCATTCTTTGGAGACAGCCGGCGCGTCGCCATCGCCGGCAACGACTACAAGGTCCACGTCTGGGACATCACGACCGGCGAGGACCGCAAGATCACCGGACATACGGATGTCATTGTCAGCATCGCGGTGTCGCGCGATCAACGGACGATCGCGTCCGGGTCGGACGATCGATCGATCCGCATCTGGAATGCTGAGACCGGCCGGTCGCTGCTGAAGATTCACGGCCACACGGGGAAAATCACGTCGCTGGATTTTTCGCCGGACGGCCGATGGCTGGCGGCTTCGGGGCTGGATCGCACGGTTCGCGTGTGGAAGATGCCGGACGTCGACGCGGCCGCTTCGGCGGGCGACGTGGAAGAAGACGCCCGCCCGCCGGTCGACGAGATTCTCCCGGCGGATGCGGCGAATTCAAATCCGCCGGAGAGTGCTATTCCGATGGACTCATCGACTGTTGCCGACCCGGACGGAGAAACTGCCGCGCCGCCAGCGGGGCCGCCGACCGGCCCGCCGCCGACAGAACCGCCCGCGGGCTCGGCGCCATCAACGCCGGACGCTCCGCCGGAGTCGACGTCTCCCCCGGCGCCGCCCGCCCCGGAGCGTGGGTGACGCGGCGATGATTCCTCGACGGCCGACCGCGACCATTGACCTGCGCCACAGGGACGCCCGCTGGCTCACGCTCGATGAGCACGGCCGCCGCGGCGCCATTGGACGATGATGCAAAAAAAGACCCCGGCGGCTCCCAGCCACCGGGGTCTGCATCACAATCGGCTCTGCGTCCATGCTCTCTCCGAGCCGTGGAGAAAGCTCACAATCTCTCGTGCGGCGTCCGTTCCGCACTCTGCGAGAGATCATGAGCAGACGCCCGGGGCATGTGCCCGCGGACGCCGCCGCTTGCGGCCCGTCCCTGGCCGCTGATCCGCTTGCCCGGTAGCAGGCGGACTTGCTTCCCTGATGTCCTGGCCTTTCCCTCCGCGCAGAACGTCTCCACGTTCCGACACGTCGCATCACGCCCGCCAGCGGCTGTCCTCAGGCGAAGGCCTCGCCCACCAGCCGATCGAAATCCTCTTCGTGGCGGCTCAAAAACGTCCGCCACTGCTCCTGGTCCCAGATCTCGACGTGATCGTTCACGCCCAGCAGCATCACGTCCTGTTGCAGTCCCGCGAACTGCAGCAGCCGCTCGGGAATCCGGATCCGACCCTGCGCATCCAGATCCACCTGCTCCGCCTGGGAGTAGTACAGCCGCAGGTAGTTTTTCACCCGGCCCTGCAGTGCCGGATCCTGTTCCAGCCGCTGTGCCCGGCGTGAAAACACGTCCGGAGAAAACAGGGACAGCGACCTGTCGGTCTCGGGGGCCAGAAACAGCGAACGATCGTCGCCCGCCGCCAGCTCGTCCCGCAGCGTTTTTGGAATCGCCAGCCTCTGCTTGTCGTCGAGGCTCCGCTGAAATGTTCCGGTCAGCGGCATGCGACGGCGGCTCGAGCTGGGTGTGGACCATGAGGCGTCCTGGAGGACCGCCCGCTCCGCCCCTGCGACGCCCGACCGACGCCGCTCACCCCAAGGTCAGCGACTTCATGCCCAGCATCGAATTGACAGTTCGGACGAAATTCGGCTCGCTCGCCACCCCCTCCCACAAACCCCCACACGGCCCCAAACATATCCAGACATGCCCGACCGTCAAGAGACTGACGTCGCGCAATTCCGCATGGCGCGATCCGCCGCGGCGCAGGTCCAGACCACGACCGGGATTGGAGCGTTTCCGAAAAATTTCCCGCCCGCTCAGCGCTGCATCACGATACTGTCTGAACGTTCACGAGTCCGCCGGAATTCGCAGCAGGCGACAGTACAATGCGGCATAGCCCTCGAGGCAGCCTCGCCACGCAAACTGTTCCTGGACAATGCTTTGTGATTTTCGAACAGCTTCCGCCGCAGACTCTGCGGATAATCGCCAGCGCTCGATCGCCCCGCGGAACGACTCCGCCGAACCCGGCTCCGCGAGCCATCCTGTCTCCTCCTCGCGGATCAGTTCCGCCGTCCCATCGCAGCGGGTGGCGATGACTGGCAGACCCGCCGCCATCGCCTCCAGGACGACGTTTGGAAGCCCCTCCCACAGCGAGGGCGCCACAAGAGCCGATGCCGATTTCATCAGACCCGGAATGTCGTCGCGGCGTCCCAGCAGCCGCACCTGCGGCTCCAGGCCCCGTTCGCGAATCCCGTCGCGGAGCTCCGGCTCCTGAGGCCCCTCTCCGACGAGCAGCAGCCGCCACCGCGCATCGGCTCGAAACAGTGGCGTGATCGCCTCGATCAACTCCGCCACGCCCTTCTGGCGATGCAGGCGGCCGACGAACAGCAGCGTCGTCGCGTCCTCCGGAATCCCCAGCGTCGACAGATCGACCGGCGTCGCGTTGGCGAAGTGTTCAAAGTCGACACCGTTGTGAATCACGCTGACCTGCTCGCGCGGCAGCTTCATCTCCCTGGCGGCGAACTCCGCGACGGACTCGCTGACACAGACGGTGTGCGTCGTGAATCCGCGGGTCAGCCGTTCCAGTCGCAGATGCCAGCGCTGCTCCCGTTCGGCCACGCGGACGCCCGAGACGACCACCGGCACTCCAGCCCGCCAGGCGGCCAATCGACCTAGGACGTTCGCATGGAACAGGAACGTCTGCAGCAGCCGCGGCGGGTGCATTCGCAACTCACGCACCAGCCGCCGAAAGATGCCGACGTCGCGAAGCGACCTCGCGCCGAGACATGTGGCGGGGACGCCAGCCGCTTCGAGTTCATCTGCCAGGACGCCACGGGGACCAAGGCAAAGGACTCGCGGCGACCACTGCTCCCTCGGGAGCTGCGTCGCGATGCGAACGAGCGCCCGCTCGGCGCCCCCGGCGTCGAGGTCGGTGATGCAGAACGCGATGGGGACGGGCGTCGACACGCGGCCGGGCCTGAGTGCGATGGCGGATTCGAGGAGGTCGGTTCCAGGCGACAGGGCGGTCGCTCACGCGGCGGTTTCCGGCGTTGCGGTTCGAGCGGGGCCGCACGTGTTGTACGCGAAAACGGCCATCAGTCCGATGGGAATCGCCAGCGGAGAATTCAAGATCAGGCGCCGACGGCGGGGCGCTCGTAGTCTCGGGGTTCCGCCGTCAGGTGAAGCACTTGCGCTTCCGGGGCGTCATTTTCCAGACACGCGTCAGGCGTTTTCGTCGCCGGTGACGGACTGGCCTTCGACGAGCCGCCCGGCGCCGGCGCCGCGAAGCAATCGCGAGGCTTCGCGCCCCACCGCCTCGGGATCGTCCGCGCGGTCCGCCAGCGTCACACCGATTCGTTCGCGGCCATCGAGGCTCCACACGGCCGCTTCGAAGTGGAGCACGGTCGTGGGCGTCGGAGGTCCGGCCGGTTCCAGACGGGACCAGACGCCGACCGGAGCGTGGCAGCCGGCCCGCAGTTCGGCGAGGCAGGCCCGCTCGGCCAGCGCTTCGCAGTGGGTCGCCGCGTCGTCGACCTCCGCCAGCCACGAGCGGGACGCTTCGTCCGTGTCGCGGCACTCGACGCCGATGGCCCCCTGGCCGACGGCCGGATACATCAGCGGCGGTTCGAGCAGCAGGCTGATCCGGTCCGCCAGCCCCAGGCGTCGCAGACCGGCCTCGGCGAGGATGATGGCGTCGAACTCGCCGTCGTCGAGCTTGCGAAGCCGGGTGTCGAGGTTTCCGCGAATGTCTCTGAGCCGCAGGTCCGGGCGGCGGCTTCGCAACTGGGCCTGCCGGCGGAGGCTGCCCGTGCCGACGCGGGCCTCGCGCAGGAGATCATCCAGCGACTGGCAGGGGCGGCCCTGCGGAAGCAGCAGCACATCGCAGCGCGGCGCGCGGGGCAGGACGGCGCCCAACTGCAGTCCTGCGACCGGATCCGTCGGCAGGTCCTTGAGGCTGTGGACGGCCACATCCGCGCGTCCGTCGAGCAGCGCCTCCTGCACCTCGCGGGTGAAGACGCCGACGCCCCCCATCTGCGACAGCGCGTTGGACCGGTCGCGGTCCCCCTGCGTCGTGATGGGGACGAGTTCGATCCGGGACGCGGGTCTCGCGGCGAGCAGGGCCGCGGCGAGGTGCTCCGCCTGCCACACGGCCAGCGCGCTGCTGCGCGTGGCGATGCGGAGCGGCGGTATCGCTACGGAAGCCATGAACCCATCGTCATCCAGCGGCGCGGCTGCGGACGAACGGCCTCCGCCGGGACGCGACGCCGCGGGATTCCGCAACGGCGCGCGGCGCCCCGGGGAGACGCTGCGTCGCGATCAGCCCCCTTTTTCCTGCAGCGACTTCACTTCGGACTTGTCGACGACGCGGGCCGTCTTGACGTAGTCCAGCTTTGGGAAGTTCTGGTTCAGGTATTCGTTGCCGCGGGAGCGAATGGATTCCTGCGAGGGGCCGCGGCCCATTGGCGCGCCTTCGCCATACTCCTTGTACAGGCCGTCGGCGACAGCCATGCCTTCGACGACGATCGCGAAGGGCGCGAAGCCCTGGTTGTCGAGGAACGAATTGTCGCCGTAGTTGATGAAGAACTGCGTCGAGCGGCTGTTGGGCAGGCCCGACTTGGCGTAGGTCACGAAGCCGCGCTTGTTGGACCGCTTCGTGGGCTCGTCCTTGATCGTCTTTTCGCCCCACTCGGCGTGGACCTTGGGGTCGCCGTTCATGCCGATCTGGGCCATGAAGCCGTCCAGCACCCGGAAGAAGCGGCAGTCATCATAGAACTTGGCTTCGACGAGTTCTTTGAAGTGCGCGGCGCCGATGGGCGCCCAATCGGGATGGACTTCGAGAATGATGTCCCCCTTGGACGTTTCGAGCTTGACGTAAAACACGTCCGCGGCGGCCTTCGGCGTTTCGTCGGCGGCGAGTCGGATGTTCGTTCCGGGCGCGGAGGTCGACGGGTCGGCGGCATCCACAAGATTGTCGGCCCCGGCGCATCCGAACAGCGCCATGAGCAGGGCGGGCCAGGCCGCCAGCGAGATCTTCCGCAACATGAGTTCCTTGCTCCTCACGGGATCGGCCCGGAGACACATTGAACGCGGCGGTGCGCCGCGGATTCCGGCGGCTGTTCCGAATCCAGGCCGCTCGATGCGTGCATAATAGCGGTCGGGCGGGGAGATGTCGCAAGTGTCGCCGGGGCGGGATGTCGCCGAGTGCCGCGGCCGACGGCAGCCGAGCCCGCCGCCGGCAGCGCCGAGCGGCCGGGGCTGCTCCGTCTGACACGGTGTGGCCGGCGATGGTGTGGCCGGAGCTGGACCGAGCGCAACGCGGGACGCCCAGGGTGGGTTGGCGAGCTTCATGTGCCGAACGCCCTCGTGCCGAGGGGCTCATCCCCTCGGGAACGACCCGTCTGTTGGACGCCTTCGACGCACGCGAGCCGCCGGCTTGCGTGGCACGACCCAGAGCGCAGCAATGGGCGTGGCCGGGCGGTAGGGTGGTGTCGAGGCACGAGACCCACCGCATGTCCGGCGGTTATTGCGAAATGCAAGGATTTCATGGTGGGTCATCGCCGGCTCGCCCAGGGCTCGCCGAACTCGACGCCACCCTACGGTATCGCGGCCATCGCTGACGTTTCCGGCGCGTGCCGCGAAATGCGTCCGACAGCAAAGCCGTCGGCTTCGACCGGTTTCAATCCATGACCATTGACCAATCCATCGCGGAATGCGCGCCCGCGACGCGTGACGCGGCTTGCGTATACTCAGCAAAGGACGTGCCCGACATGCGCGAGGGTTTCCATCGCAGCACGTCCGGGCAGCGGCCCGACAACACCCGTGAACATTGCGGACTGCGTGAATCCATGGGGCGCGCGAGAGAGCTTTTTGAATCGCTGCGTCATTCAGGTCGAGCGATGATCCGTCGCCGGTGGGCGCCCCCGATCATTCTCATGCGCTGCTATGGGATCTGGGGCATGATGGTATCGGACTCTCGCCCGCGAACTTGGAAAGGGCGATGGTCCTCGATGACGAGGCGCCCTGGGAAGCGGTCGGATGGGCCTGCCAGGAGCAATTGTGCAGCCATGTGTGCGATACGCCATTGAGCGATGAGAGTTTGTGGCTCTGGGTCGGTTCCGCCTGCCTTTTCTCTGAAGCCGTGAGAAAAGGTCACCATCGATCGATCTCGCCATCCACATGTTGTTTCGAAGCAAACAGAAGTGCACGTTTGCGTTTCGGGTGCGATTGACCCGTTATCTGTTTTCGTGCTGAATCGGACGGACTCTGCTGAAGATGCCGTGGCCTCCGGCAGGCCGCTCACGCTGCCAGTTTCGTAGGCTGGGCCTTGGCCCAGCGAGTTCCTTGGTAATGGGCGACACGGTGGCGGATATCGTGCGAGCCGAGTCCGCTCCGGCGCCCGAGGCCATGTGAAACGCTGAAGAGCGCAGGCGAGTGCTTACCGTAGAACAATTGCGATGACTCGCAAAAATCTGGGTCGCGGACCCAGCCTACGATACTGCACACTCCCGTCGCGCCGCCGCCAGGATCGCGGCGAACGGCCACCACCACACGAGGTCGTTCGTAACGATCGTCAGACCCAACGGCCATGGCAGCGTCCCGGCAATCGCCGATTGCACAAAGCCAATCGGCCCCAGCACTTTTCCCAGCAGCCCGACCACGACGATCGGCCAGTGCGTCAGCGGGTCGCGGGCCGCGAGCGCGTACCCCACGCCGTACACGCCGACAATCATCCCCACGCACTGCCACAACTGCGGATAGTTCGGCAGCGGATCGACTCCGCTCCAGCGGAAGATCGCCAGTGGGTCGGCGACGACCCAGGCGCCCCAGGCCAGGTTGTAGATGGCCGCCGCCCACAGCGTGCGCCGCATCCAGACCGGCGTCGATCGATGGCTGGGAGGCGTCATGGCCTTATCGCACCCGGCAGGCCGCGTCGCACCGGCCCGTCAGTCGCAGCCGGTTTCGCGCGAAGATGCGATAGGCCGCATCGAACAGCGGCCGCACGATCGGCAGTCGCGTAAGGCGGGCGAGGAATCCGAATCCGGCCGCGGCGTACAGCCGGCGGAAGACCTCCATCCCGGTGAGGATCGTCCCGTCCGGCAATCGACCGCGAATCTCGGCCATCAGCTCGTCGTGCGTCAGGCCCAGCGGCGCGGGATCGAACTCCGCCGCCGCGAGATTGGTGAACCGGATCACGCCCCGCCGATCGCGCCGGCGCAGCATCGCGATCTCCCGGCGGCACAGCGGGCAATCGCCGTCGAAGAAGACTTCCAGTTCGATCCCCGGCGGCAGCGGCGATTTCGCGGCTGCCGTCGCGCGATCCGGAGAACTGGTCAATGGGGGGGCCGTCATGGCAAGGCCTCGTCGAACGACTCCGGGTGAAAGCCGACCAGCAGCGTGCGTCCGCGGCGGACCGTCGGCGCCCGCAGCTTGCCCGAAGGGCCGATCAGGTTCGCGGCGACGTCCTCGCTGGTGACGCCGTCCCGTTTCACGTTCAGCTCAACGATCTTTTTGCCCTTCGCGGCGAGGATGCGATCGACGCCCTGCGCGATCCGCAACGCTTCGGGGGGCAGGATCGGCTGTTTGGACGCGTTCACGATTTCCGCGGCGGCGTAGCCCCGCAGCGCAAGGAATTCGTCCATCCGGGAGCACGTGTTGCAGCCTTTGCGGTGGTAGTACCAGTCGATGGTTCCGGGCATGTCGGTCAGTCAGTCGGGTGTGGATGCGGGATAGGAGCAGCGTCGCGGGATCATACGCCGCAGCCGCCGTCCGCCCACGGTCCAACACCCGCATCCGGCGGGCGTCATTCACCAGGATTCCGGGGAATTCCCGCTGGCTGGCGTGCGAGCGTCCGCCCCACAGCCCGCAGCCCCAAACCCACGACGGCCGCCAGAATCGCCGGAATCGCGAGAATCAGCGCCAGCTTGACCCCCAGCGCCGCCAGTTGCCCGTAATGCAGATGGTTGTACAGCAGCATCGGCGCGGGCTGAAACCCGGGCAGCGACAGCAGCGTCGGCAGCATCAGCTCGAGGTACGTCCACCAGGCCACCAGCAACAGCCCGCCCGCCCCCGCCTGCCCGAAGACTCGCCACCACAACCGGATCGCCGATACCTGCTGCTGCTTCAACGGCGACGTCTCCAGCAGGGCCAGCATGCGCCTTGCGATACGCTGCCGCGACTGCAGCGCCCGCTGGACCACGACCGCGCGCGGCCAGACCCAGATCAGCTCCGCCAGGACCAGCGGCAGGGGCGTATAGGCCAGACCCGGCAGCAGCGTCTGAAATGTCGCCGACGTCAGCAGACCGATCGCCAGCGAGCCCATCAGTCCGGGAATCATCGACATGATGAGCAGCAGCGACAGCCCCTCGCTGCGCATGCCGGAGCCGCCGACAGGGCGCCGCGCCGCCGACCACTGCGCCGCCGCCAGCGCCGCCCCGCACCACGCCAGCCCGCCGCAGGTGACGGCCAGCAGCAGCCCGTCTCCCAGTTCGCGGATCCACATCGGCTGCAGGGCGATTGTGCGGCCCGAATGCCAGATGCTTCGCACGAGATGCACGCCGGGGGCGATCAGGACAAACGCGATCGACAGCGACGTCCAGAACATCGCCAGAATCGACACTGTGCGGCCGCGCAGCGTTCGAATGCAGGCCATCGCCGCCGCCCCGCGCGCGCCTTCGGACAGGTTCCACGCCCGCGCAGACCGCAGTTGCCTGAGCAGCGGCCACAGCCACGCCAACTGGATCAGCACGGGCCACAGCACGAGCCGGATCGTTTCGACGGCGGGCAGACCGCGCGTGTGATCGGTGAAGACCCGCTCGGTCCAGCTGCGGACCTGCATCAGCGAGGCCAGCTCGGGTTCCTGAAACGACAGCAGAAACAGCAGCGCTGCCGGGGCGAATCGCTGCGACGCCGGCCCCCGCCGCCACAGGTCCAGCCAGTGTCTCCAGCCGAGGCCCCGTTCGCAGCGCACGAGCCGGGCGCAGGCGAGCCCTTCCGCCGAGACCGCCGGGGGGGAGGCGAACAGCAGCAGCCAGGCCGCCGCCGGCGCCAGTTCGAAGCTGACCAGCGCGAAGTACAGCAGCTCGTTCCACAGCGGCTGATTCAACAGCGTCAGCGAGACGCCGCGGTATCCGAAGCCAACGACCAGGTTGGGCGTCAGGAAGGGAAGCGCCAGACAGGCCAGCCGCATTCGCCGCGCTCCAGGCGACGGAGAACGCCGCACCCACTCCGCCAGCACTTCCGCCGCCGCCAGTCCCAGAAGGACCACGCTCACGCTGCGTACGACGGACGCGGCGAGAGCTTCGGCATAGGTCACGGAGCGAATTCCTTCTGCAGCCAGGCCAGGCAGGCGTCGCGGGCCTGGTCCAGCCCGGCCAGCGACGCGCCCTGCGTCGTCCACTCCTGCATCATGGCGACGTTTTCCGGCAGACGGGAGGCGTCCACGCCAAAATGCACCGGCGCCTGGCCCGATCCCGAGTTCGCCAGCCGAATCTCCGTCTCCGCTGACAGCAGATGGTCGACCAGCCGCTCCGCGTCCGACAGCCGCTTTGTCCCGCGGACAATCGACGCCGTGTTGGCGATTGCGATCGTCCGACCGTCGACGCGCACCGGCAGCATCGCGACGGGCGCTCCGGCGTCGAGCGCCACGAGCGCA
Organism: Planctomyces sp.; assembly: GCA_019636235.1. Taxonomy (GTDB): domain Bacteria; phylum Planctomycetota; class Planctomycetia; order Planctomycetales; family Planctomycetaceae; genus Caulifigura. The sequence continues at coordinate 418,639 of JAHBXW010000003.1, read as the reverse complement.
TCATCAGTGTCCGTCAGACCGAAGTCGCAGACGCCGGACGCCACCAGGTCCTTCACAGCGCCATTGCCCTTCACGAAATGGCAGCCCCGCGATTTGAGGGAACGATGCCACTCCTGCAGCCGCTCCGGCCCCCACAGATTCCACAGCAGGCTGTAATGCGTCAGCGTTGTGCCGTACAGCGGCTCCGCGACAGCCAGTTTCGACAGGTCGTCAGCCGCCAGCCGCTCGTCGATGGCGGCCTCCGTCGCCGGCATGGCGTCGGTGTTCACGATCCAGACGCGGAACCGTACGCCGAAGCCGGCCCAGGCGCCGTCCGCCCCCCGGAACTCGGCGGGACGCTCGGCCGCTTCCGGGCCCTGGTAGGGCTGCAGCAGACCCTCGCGGGCCAGCGTCAGCGTCGCCAGCGGTTCGTTGTTCCAGAAGACGTCGCAATGCGGGTTGCCGCGCTCCCGCATCAGCCGCTCGACGAGTCCCAGCGACTTCGCGGCCTCGGTATCTCCCAGGACGGCCACGGAAATTCCGGTCTTGTCCCGGAAGTCGTTGATGACTGATTCCGCATAGATCAGGTCATGCGCGCAATACACGACCAGGTCGTCCCGGCCACGCTGGTCCACGCCCCACCAGATGGCCGTGAGCGCGATGGCCGACAGCGTTGCCGCGACCGCGAGCAGGTGCGAAATCCGCATGGAAACCCGTCTCCTGGAAGCCCTGTGAATAACCGCCCGTCCTCCGTCGATACGCCGCGGACGGGACACGCGTTGGATCGGACGTCAAGACTGCCGGATTTCCTGCTTGGGAGCAACGCCGACGCCTCCTGACGCGCGAGACGCAATGCGGCGATTGTCCCCGCGGCGGCGTTCAAGGATGATCGGCGACGACCCGCACCGCAGGAACCGATCATGCCCACGTTCGCCGTCATTCTCCCCGCCGCCGGCAGCAGCTCCCGGTTCGGCGATCCGCGCCGCAAGAAGCCCTTCATCGAGCTGAAAGGCCGGCCCGTGTGGGTGCGGGCGGTCGAGCTGTTTCTCAGCCGGGATGACGTGGTCCAGACGCTGATTGTCCTGCCGTCCGACGAGATCGAGTTCTTTCGGGAGAAGTTCCGGGCCAACCTGGCGTTCATGAACGTGGAGATCGTGGCGGGCGGAGCTTCGAGGGCCGAGTCCGTCCAGAACGCGCTCGCCCGGGTCCGCGCGGACGTCGAGTTCGTCGCCGTGCATGACGCCGCCCGGCCGCTGATCGTCAAAGCCTGGATCGCGGATGTGTTCGATGCCGCCATCGCCCACGGCGCGGCCATACCGGCCGTGCCGATCTCCAGCACGGTGAAGCGCGTGTCGCGCGACAAGCGGATTGAAGAGACGGTGCCCCGCGAGGGGCTCTGGGCCGCCCAGACGCCGCAGGTCGCCCGTCGCGACTGGCTGCTGGAGGCTTTCGCCAAGCGGGGGGACTTTCAGGCCACGGATGAGGCGCAGCTGCTGGAGCGGACCGGCCGCTCGGTGGCGATTGTCGAGGGCTCGCCGCTGAACTTGAAGATCACCACCCGCGAGGACTTCCGCATGGCGGAAGCGCTGGTCGACGCGCTGCCCCGGGAGAAGACGCTGGGCGCGCTGCATCCCTTTGCGGATGAACGCTTTCTGTGACCGCGCGTTACAATCGGACCGGTGATGATGGAAAACGACCGCCGACCGGCGGCGTCCCGTTGTTGTCGGCCCCGGTGCGGATGACAATCCACACGAGGGCCGGGAACTCCGCGCGGTCTGCCTCGCGGAGGACGAAGTTGCGTCGAATGGGAGCGATCCGGGGAATGTCCAGAATTCTGCTGGCGGGCATGTGTGGGCTGGCCGTGGCGGCCTCGGTCTGGGCTGAGGAACCTCAGTCCGCGGCGACGGTCGTCATCGAGAAGTGCATGATCCGAGTCGTTGATCGGGCCATGGTCGCGGCAGAGCGGGAGGGCATTGTCCGCAGCATCGACATTGCCGTGGGCGACGAGGTCGCTGAGGACGAGCAGCTGCTGTCGCTGAAGGACGACCTGGCGGTCGCCACGATGAACGTCGCCGAAGCGCGGGCGAAGGCCGACGTCGACATCCGCTGGAGCGCCGCGTTCGAAGACGCGTCCCGCGTCGAATTCGAACGGTACATCAAGCTCAAGGATCAGGAGGCGTCGTTCGAGAAGGAGTACAACCGCGCCCGGCTTGAACTGGAGCGCGCGAAGTTCTCCCGCGAGCAGGCCTCACTGCAGCAGCAACTGGCCGAACTCGAAGCCCAGCAGGCCCGCACCACGCTGGAAGGCTACCGCATCCGGGCGCCGTTCGCCGGGACGGTGACGCGCGTGTTGAAGCGGCCCGGAGAGTCGGTCGTCAACGGCGAGCCCGTCGCCGAACTCGTGAACACGGACCGCGTCCAGGTCGAAGGTTATGGCCGCGTCGTGGACCTGTGGCGGATTCGCCGCGGCGCCGCCGTGACAGTCCAGCTTGACGCCCCGGAACTGGCCTCCGCCGGGATCGTCGTCCCGCCCTGCGCGGGCAAAGTCATCCTCGTGGACGTCGTCGTCCAACCGGTGACGGAAACAGTCCGCATCGTGGCCGAGGTGGAAAACGTCGACAACCTGCTGCGCGATGGACTCAAGGCCCGCATGTCGATCCGTCCCGCGTTGCGCGGCGAAGACGACGCGGAGCCCGCCAAGGCCAGCACGGCCGCGCGCTGACGCCCCGCCGGCCACAACACGCATCGGCTGTCAGCCGCGCATTTCGCGGAGCACCGCATCCGGGGCGAAGTCGTACTTCAGCGGCTCCATGCTGTACGAGGCTCGCCCCTGCGACAGGCTGCGAACGTGCGTGGAGTAGCCGAACATGTTCGCCAGCGGCACTTCCGCATCCAGCACCGTCAGGTGTCCCCGCTGCTCGCTGCCGAAGATCCGCGCGTGCCGGATGTTCAGGTCGGCCTGGATGTTGCCCACGAATTCCGGCGGCGTGACGACTTCCAGCTTCATCACGGGCTCGAGCAGCGCGATCTCCGCACTGGTCAGCGCATTCTGGACGGCGATGGCGGAGGCCGCCCGCAACGCGTCCTCCGTCGTCTGGCTGTCCTTGTAGTTGACGTCCACGATCGTCAACTGCACATGCAGCAGAGGATAGCCCAGCACGCCCCCCGACTGAGCCGATTCCAGGACGGCCTGCAGCAGCGGCCGCACCAGGTCCTGCGGCAGAGCATCGGGCTTGAGCGTCGAGCGGACGGAGATCGGCTCGTCGCCATGATAGGGCGCCAGCGACAGAGTCACGCCGGCGAACGCCGTCTCGCCCTGGACCGTCCGGGCATATTCGCCTTCCGCCGTGACCGGGCCGCGAACCGTCTCACGGTAGGACACCCGCGGCTTATGGACCTTGACCTTCAGGTTGAAATCCCGCTGCAGCCGGTCTTTGAGCACCTCTAGGTGCAGTTCGCCCATGCCGCTGATGATCGTCTGCCCCGTCTCCTCGCTGACCTTCGCCTTGAACGTCGGGTCCTGCCGCGACAACCGGGACAGCGCATCCTCCAGCTTCTTGCGGTCGGCGCTGGTGTCCGGTTCGACGGCCATCGAAATGACCGTCTCGGGGAAAGTGATCGTTTCCAGCAGCAGCGGATGGCTGGCGTCGCACAGCGTGTCGCCGGTGACGACCTCTTTGGGGCCGATCACGCCGACGATGTCGCCAGCTTCGACCTGATCCATCTCGATGCGTTCCCGTTGGTCCGCCTGCACATGCCAAAGCTGGCTGACGAATTCTTTCTTGCCGGTGCGGGGATTGAGATGCCGTGAGCCGGACTTCAGGACCCCGGAGTAGACGCGGACGAAGCACAGGTCGGCGTGCTTGTCGGCGACGATCTTGAACACGAGGCCGCAGAACGGGGCCTTAGGGTCGGTCGCACGGGTCTCGTGCGGATCCTGGTTCTTCTTCGGGCTGGGATGAATGCCGGAAATCGCGGGCCGGTCCAGCGGGCTGGGCAGATACTTGACGACGCCGTCCAGGACGGGCTGGACGCCGACATAGTGCAGGCTGGTGCCGCAGAACACGGGCTGGACGTGGCGTTCGATCGTCGCGCGGCGCAGCGCGGCGTCGAGCAGTTCGTCGGCGATGGGCTCGTCGGCGAGGTAGGCCTCCATCAGCGCTTCGTCGGTCTCGGCGACCGTCTCGAACAGCCGGGTCCGCCACAGCTCGACCTCGTCGCGCTGTTCCTCGGGGACCTCGCGAACGTCGATGTTCCGCCCCAGCGAGGCCTCGTCGAAGTACAGCGCCTGGCGCTGCACGACGTCGATGATTCCGCGGAACTCATTGCCCTGGCCGATCGGCAGGTACAGCACCACGGGCCGGCCGTGCAACCGATCCTCGAGCTGTTTCAGCGTACGTTCAAAGTTCGCGCCGATGCGGTCGAGCTTGTTGATGAAGCACAGCCGGGGAACCTTGTAGCGGTCCGCCTGCCGCCAGACGGTTTCGCTCTGGGCTTCGACGCCTTCCACGGCGCTGAACACGACGACGGCGCCGTCCAGGACGCGGAGGCTGCGTTCGACCTCGGCGGTGAAATCGACGTGGCCGGGGGTGTCGATGAGGTTGATGCGGGCATCCCGCCAGCGGCAGGTGACGGCGGCGGAGTAGATGGTGATGCCGCGGCGGGCCTCTTCGGGATCGAAGTCGGTGATCGTCGTCCCGGAGTCGACGTCCCCCATTTTGTGGGAGGCGCCGGTGTAGTACAGGATCCGCTCAGTGGTGGTCGTCTTGCCCGCGTCGATGTGGGCGACGATGCCGATGTTGCGGATTTTGTCGATCGGAGTCGTCATGGGAGGGACTCGGTCAGCGGGGCAGGCGGACCCGGCCCGGCACAACCGCTGCGCGGAGGCTCCCGAACATCACCTGCCGTCCGTCGCCGGACGTCCGCATGATGGAAAAAAAGCCCACGGAAAGGTCCGCGGGCTGCACGTTTCGAAGCCGTCGGCTCAGTACGCGAAGTGGGCGAAGGCCTTGTTTGCGTCGGCCATCTTGTGCACGTTCTCGCGGGTCGTGACGGCGGCGCCCTCCCGCTTGGCGGCGGAGGACAGCTCGTCCGCCAGGGACTGGGCGATGCCCCGGCCCTTGCGGCTGCGGGCGGCCAGCAGGATCCAGCGGATCGCCAGCGTGCGCTGACGCTTGGAATTCACCTGCGTCGGCACCTGGTACGTGGCGCCGCCGACGCGCTTCGACCGCACCTCGATGCCCGGCTTGACGTTGTCGATCGCCGCCAGGAACACCGCGATCGGTTCCTGGTCCGGAACCTTGCTCTTGATGATGTCCATGGCCTGGTAGAACTGCTGCATGGCGATGCCCTTTTTGCCATCGCGCATCATGCAGTTGATGAATTTCGAAGCCAGCTCGGAACCGTACCGGGGGTCCGGTTTAAGCTGCTTCGCACTTGCGGTGAAACTCTTTGCCATGGCCTGAAAATCAGCGGAAACGGAATTCGGAAGGAATCAGCACGACCGCACCCGCGCGGCCGGACCCGACTGCAGTGAGACTGTTACTTCGGCCGCTTGGCGCCGTAGCGGCTGCGAGCCTGCTTGCGGTTCTGCACGCCGAGCGTGTCCAGCACGCCGCGGACGATCTTGTATCGCACGCCGGGAAGGTCGCGAACACGGCCGCCCCGCACGAGTACGATCGAGTGCTCCTGCAGATTGTGCCCCTCGCCAGGGACGTAGGCCGTCAGTTCCTTGCCATTCGACAGGCGCACACGTGCGATCTTCCGCAGAGCCGAGTTCGGCTTCTTCGGTGTCATCGTGCGGACCTGCAGACAGACGCCGCGCTTCGCGGGACACCCCTCCAGCAGGGGCGTTTTCGTCTTCGAGGACTGCTTTTTCCGCGGTTTGCGGATCAACTGATTGATCGTCGGCATATCTTCGACGGACGCTATGCGTTCTCTCAAAACGATTTGGGGAATGCGGCAGGGTAGCGGTCCCTTCCCGGTGCGTCAAGCACCCGCCAACCGCATTTTCCGGGCGTGGCCGCTGTCGCCAGCCGCTGGCCGCGAGCGGCGAATCACGGACTCCGCGGCTCGATCTCGTTCCACAGCAACAGCGTCCGTCCCAGCGTAGCCATCCGCTGCGACTCCGGCAGCCGCAGGATTTGAAGATTGGAATCGGCGTGCGCCTGCCGGGTCCGCAGGATTCGGCCGGTCGACGCGTCCCGCCACGTGATTCGCCCATCGTTTTCGCCGCAGGCGAGGAGCGTGTCGGACAGATACGTCAGCTCGTTGATTCGCGCGGACTCAGGCAGCTCGATGTCGTCGAGACGTGTCCAGTCCCTGGTGTTGAACGTCACGAGACGGGTGGGCGAATCGACGTCGGCGAAGTTCCGGGGGTTGACGATCAGCGCCAGCGTCGTGCCATCCGGCGAAACGGCGGCGGCGCGGATCACGTTTTCGAGTTCAATCTCGTGTTCGAGCCGGAGACGGCCGTTGACCAGGGCGATCGCCCGGACCCGACGATGTCGTGCGGCGACGAACAGAGAGCGCGTGGGCAGGAACAGGCCCGCGTTCAAAGCGCCATGATCATATCCGATGTCCACATCCGGACCTTCATGCCATCCGTTCTGCGAGTCGAGCAGAAACATCCGGGCGGCAGAGCACACGGCCAGCCAGCGACCGTCCGGCGAAAAGGCCAGCGCCTGCCGCCGAGTGGGGCGCGAGACGCCGGACAGGTACGACTGCAGGTCATTCTCAAAATCGAACTCGCGGACCGGACGGGCCGTCTCCGCCTCCCAGACTCGGACGCGCCCGGTCGAATCGCAGGCCGCGAGCCACTTTGAGTCGGGCGACACGGCCAGCGCCAGTACGTTCTCCGGAAATCCGGGCTCGTAGCGGGACAGTTCGACACCCCTGATCAAATCGAACCGCCGAACATGCGCCTGCACGTCGCCGGCCGCGGCGACGCCCACCGCCAGCCAGCGGCCATCCGGGGACGCCGTCATGCGCGTCAGGTCGGGAAGACGTTCGCTCTCGCCTCGCGTTTCGCGGCCGTGATCCGCATCCAGCCACCGCACGAATCCGCCCAGCGAGGCGGCGATGCTGCGCCCGTCAGTGGACCAGCTCAGGAGGGGCAGGGGCCAGGCGAGGTCCTCCCGTGGGATTCCGGGCATGGGCTGCCGCCATTCCAATTCCTGGGTCTCGACGTTCAGCAGTCCCAGGACGCCCCCGCTGTCGTGTCGGGCGGCGATCGCGAGGCGACGTCCATCCGGGGAGTGTGCGATGGCCCGCCAGTTGAACAGAACTTCGGGAATCTCCTGCTGTGCGATCTGACGGCCATCCGCGACGTCCCAGGATTCGAGGCCCGCGCGAACGAACGCGGAGTGTCGGAAGTTCGGACGATTCAGGTCCCTGCGGGCTGATGACAGCGTCGAGCCATCCGGGCTGAACCACAGCGCGAATCGCCACCCCTCGTCGCTGAGTTGATGCACGAGTCGACCGTCCGCGGCATCCAGGAGGAGCAGCAGATCGGGTTGGGAAAGCGCGACGGCGACTTGCGATCCATGCGAGTTGAAGGCCAGCGCCCGGGCCTTGTCCGGCTCGCTGACCCAGTACTGATGGTCCGAGATCTGGCGGCCTCCCAGTGGAGGTTCCGCTTCCCAGAGCAATTGCTGCCGTCGTGCGTCCCAGGCGACGATTCGCCGCCCTTTCCAGGTCGAGGCGGGGCGGTCGTCGGTGTCCGCCAGATCGTCTCCCGGGACGCAGATGACGGCGACGACGGTTTCGCCGTCGGGCGACAGCGCAAAGTCGAGGAGGTCCTGTCGCTGGCGGCTCCACTCCGCACGGGGCGACTCGGGAAGTCCCGGCCAGTCGTAAATGCGGATGGCGTCGAGATCGAGGATCGCGACGCTGCGATTATCGGAAGAAAAGGCGACTTTGCGGCCGGGCCGCTGGGCGATGCGCTCGCCCGTGGCCGCGTTCCAGAACTCGACGACGCCTGTACGGCCGTCGTCGCGCGAGGCCGCCGGCCCGAACCTCAGCGAGGCGGAGGCCACGACTGAGTGATCGGGCGAAATCGCCGCTTGTCCGGATTCGTGCCGGTGACGGAATCGCGAAGCGCCAATCTGCAGCGTCGCGCCGTCAGGACGTTGCGGCGGCGCTTCCTGGGCGACTCCCGGAGTCACGCTGGCCCCAAGTCCAAGGCAGCCGATGCAAAGGATTCGCCAGGCGGCGGTCGGCCGGACACGCATGGCTCACTCCCGCGACTGGAGATCGGGCCGCCCAACACACGCGTGGACACAGAAATCCGCCGCGGGCAGGCGCCTCGAATGGACCCTATCCGGACCGACGTCGCAGTCCAATCGTCAGGAGCCGCAGGCACGCAAGACAATGAAGCCCGCTTCATCCAGCCAGCGGAGTTCGCGGCAGCGCCGCCGGGCGATCGAAGCTCCACAGCGCCCGGCGATCCCGCAGCACGGCGCCCACCCATGTCATCACCAACAACACGGCCGGCACGAGGTACGACTCGTTGTGAGCCATGTGTATGCAGATCGCCCCGCCCCAGAAGCTGCTCGTCAGCAGCACCCCCAGCGAACTGGTCCAGGGGATGATGAGCAGCAGGCCGGACAGCATCTCGCCCCCGCCGATCAGCTGCAGCTTGTCGCCCAGCCCGTGCTTGGACATGGACTCGACGATCTCCTGCGGGGCGAAACCGAAGGCCTTTCCGCTGCCGGCCATGAGCATGACGCCGCCGACCAGAGTGTGCAGCACGTGCCCCGCGATGCGCGTCCAGGAGATCTTCATTGCGGTCGCTCCCCGATCAAGGTGGCGGCGCGCAGACCCACAAACGGCAGGGGCCGGCCGCCAATTCCGCCCGTCGACATTTCAGGCAATTCGAGTGCCAGTCGCGCCGGCCGGTGCGGACCAAGTGGGGCGACCGCGGCGTCCAGGTCAACCAACGTTCACAGGTACGGCGATGCCAGCCGGGCGATGCCGTCGCGCAGCCGGATGGGAAGACTGCGGCTGTCGACTTCTTCCAGACTGATTTGCCGGGCCGTTTTGAGCTTTTCCCGGAACTGCTTGTCGAGTGCGGCGGCCAGGGGACGATCGTAGCACTCGACATTGAATTCGAAATTCAGCCGCAGGCTCCGCGGGTCCCAGTTCGACGAACCGATCAGCGACCAGGCGCCGTCGACGACCATCAGCTTGCCGTGGTCGAACGGGGGCGGGCTGAGCCAGATGCGGCAGCCGCGCTCAAGCACCTGCCAGTAGGCGGCGGTCGAGGCCCACTGGACCAGGCGGAGGTTGTTGACGCTGGGCAGGATGATGTCGACCTGCACGCCGCGCATGGCGGCCAAATTCAGCGCGGTGATCAGCGAAGCGTCGGGCAGGAAGTATGGGGTGACGATGTGAACCGACGATGCGGCGCAGGCGAGGGCCGCCAGCAGGGTCGTCTTCAGGTTGTCGAAGTCCTCATCGGGGCCATCGGGGATCCCTCGGGCCAGCGTGTTTCCGACGGGCGCGAGCGGGACGAACCAGGGCTCGCCCTCGAGTCGTTCGCCGCGACAGAAAAACCAGTCCTCCGCGAACGTATGCTGCAGCTGCTGGATGACGGGGCCTTCGACGCGGAAGTGGCGGTCTTCGATGGGTTCGGCGGACGTGCATTGTGCGGAATGTCCGGCGCGGATGTTCATGCCGCCGGTAAATCCGAGCTGGCCGTCGACGACGAGGATTTTGCGGTGGTTGCGGAGATTCGCGTAGCGGAGGGCCCAGGGAGTCAGCTTGGGCATGAACTCGGCGACCGGCACGCCGGCGCGGCGCAGCGGGCGGACGATGGAGGGCCAGGAATACTTCGCGCCGACGTCGTCGATGATGACGCGGACCAGAACGCCGCGCTTTACCGCCCTGGCCAGGGCCTCCAGAAACCACTGGCCGGCGGGGTCGTTGTCGAAAATGTACGTCGTCAGCGTGATGGACGAACGGGCCTCCTCGATCGCCGCCAGCATCTGCGGGTAGGCCGTCGTGCGATCGAGGATTTCAATCCGGTTTCCACCGGTCAGCGGGTACTGCGTCACCTGGCCGACGAGCTTCGCCAGGTGCGCGAAGCGTTCGCCCACGCCCCGGACCGCCTCGGCCTCGGGCGGCAGGACATGCTCGCCGTCGCAGGGACGGGGGAGTGAAGCCGGCTGACGCAGCGCCTTCGCATGCCGCTGAACCCGGTTGATGCCCAGCCAGACATACAGCAGCCCGCCGATGATGGGGACGAACCAAATGAAGCCCACCCAGCCGATCGCCGAACGGCTGTCGCGCTTGTAGAGGACCGCGTGGCAGGAGGCGGCGATATCGACCGACACCGTGAACAGGGCCAGCAGGTGAGGCCACAGCGTCCGCAGAATCTCGGGAATGGGCAGCAGTCCGTCAGACACGATGGGCGGCCTTGGTGCGGGATGGGCGGATCGTAAACCGCGGGACGCCCGCTGTCAGCCAGTCGCCACAGCGATCGGTTTTCGGGTACGCTGCTGTCAGTTCTGGAGCACGTCCCATGTTGCAGCGCGTGTGTCTTGCGGCGCTTCTGGCGCTGGCCGTCTCGGATCGGCTGGTCGGAGAGGACGTTCAGCAGCGGGTCGATCCGTACTGGATGCTGCTGCACGAGCCGGCCGTCGTCGAGGCACTGCAACTGGATGCCGCGCAAGCCCGCGACTACCAGACGCTGCTGGACCGGCTCGACGTCGAATACTTTCCGCTGAGAAACCGCCAGCGCGAGGAGGCCTACGCGGGACTGCTGAAGCTGGTGGAGGAGGCCCAAATGGAACTGGCGAAGATCCTCAAGCCGAAGCAGGCGGAGCGGCTGCAGCAGTTGCAGGTGTGGCGGCTGGGAGATGCGGCCTTTTTGCGGGAGTCCGTGGCAGCGAAGATGCGCTACACGGGGGATCAGCGGGGGCGGATTGAGCGGATCATCGCCGACGCCGAGCAGGCGGCCAAACCGTTGTACGAGGCGCGGAATCGCGGTGAACCCCCGGGTCCCATCGAAGAGGAATACCGGGAACTCAAGGCCCGCGAGCAGCGCGACCTGCTGGCGGTGCTGACGCCCGGCCAGCGGGCGATCTGGCAGGACCTGCATGGGGCGCCGTTCGACGTCGCGCGGCTCGGGCAGCCGCGGTTCAAAGCGCCGGAGTTTCTGGAGACGGGAGAGTGGGTCAACGGGACCGGCGGGACGCTGGCCTCACTGCGGGGCCGGGTCGTGGTGGTCCACTTCTACGCCTGCGGCTGCATCAACTGCATTCGCAACTACCCCTGGTACCGGGACTGGCAGGAGCGGTATGCGGACCAGCCGTTTTCGCTGATCGGCATACATACGCCGGAGGTCGACGACGAACGGCGGATCGAAAACGTCCGGCGAAAAGCGGCCGAGGAACGGCTGACGTTCCCGATTCTCATCGACGGCAGGAACGAGAACTGGAACGCCTGGGGGAATTCGATGTGGCCCTCGGTGTATGTCATCGACAAGGAAGGGCGTCTCCGGCACTTCTGGGCCGGGGAACTCAAGTGGCAGGGGATGGACGGGGAGCGGATCGCCCGGGACCGAATCGAGGAGCTGCTGCGGGAGACGGCCGGCGAGTCGCGGACTACGGGCGCTTCGGGCTGAACTCTGCCTGGCCGAATTCGCGAGGACGGGCGCTCAGCGGCGCTTCAGCACGATGAAATGGCCGTCCGTTACGTCCGGCAGCAGTTCCCAGGCATAGGGTTCGCGCTGCAGTTCGCGGACCTGATCGGGGGACCGGATGCGGCTGTAGGGATGGCGGGTGTCGATGACGATGTAGTCCGTGTCGTCCGGCACGCGATCCTCGTAGCCGGCGACCCGGCGGGGATAGTCGCTGTAATCGTACGACCGCTCGAAGTGCGTGTAGCGGGGATGGACGAAGTCGGTCGAGGCGACGCGGGCTGTGGGCGGGATCATCCCGGCGATCTTCGCGAACTGCCGCGGCCGTTCATCTGGGACGTACAGCTCGCGCCAGTGACGGCTGCGGCCCGGATCCCAGAACATCAGGCTCAGCGGGTGCGATCCAACGAACGCTCCAGTCGCGACAGCGAACGCCAGCGCCAGCGCCGCACGGCGGACGGCTCGGGAGGGGGACGCTGGCGAGGGGAGGGACGACATGGCCGGCGACCGGCGGGCTCAGACGTCTTCCGGTTCGCGGATCAGCGGATGACCGCCCTCGTTCAGCAACTGCTGCTTCTTCCAGAGCCGGTAGAAGCCGAAGCTGAAGCCCGCGAGCAGCGTGGCCGGCATCGAGAGCATGAACAGGATGCTGTACATGTAGGCCTGCGGCCGCCGGTTGATCTCGGTCTGCCGCTCTTCGGTGGCGTCCTCGTTGGCGAATTTGCACAGCGGGCAGGCGCTGGCGGATGTCGGCAGGGCGCCGCAGGCGGCCGCAAACAGGGCCGCGGCGAGAGCGATTCGGATACGGGGCCGTCGAAACATGACTCGCAGATCTCCAGAGGAACCTGTCGGGAGTCTAGCAGCCGATGGACAGGCTGCCGAGTCGGATGTGGTTTGCAGCGCCCGGTTTTCCCGGGGACGGGGATCACGGCATGACGGGCGGGTCAATGGAATCGGGACCAGGGATCAGGCGTGCCGTGTGGAAGGTGGTTGGAAGGCGCAGCCCGAAACCCCGGTCGCGAAATGGGTTGGTCAATGGTCGTCGCGGAACGGTCAATTGGTCATGGATTGAAACCGGTCCAGGCTGACGGCTTTGCCGTCGGACGTGGTGAAGCCGTAGGGTGCGGTCGAGCCTGGCGAGCCGGCGATGACCCACCATGAATGCTTGCATTTCGCAATGACCGCCCGACATGCGCTGGGTCTCCTGCCGCGACCGCCACTCTGCGGTCCGGCCACGCCCATCGCTGCGCTCTGGGCCGTGGCACACAGGCCGCTGGGTCTCGTGCGTCAAAGGCACCCTGTGGACGGGGCGTGCCCGAGGGGATGAACCCCTCGGCTCAGGAGCGATCGGCGAATGGACATCGACAATGACCCCGGGGCTTCCCTCGCTGCGCTCGGTCCAGCCCCGGCCACACCAGCCGCCGGCCTCACAGGGCGTGGCGTCAGTCGCGAACCGCGTGTGGATCCCGCACGCCGAACCCGCCGCCGCCGGGCGTCTCGATCACCAGTTCGTCGCCCGGCTGCACGTCCACGCGGGCCGAGCCGTCCAGGCTTTTGGATTCGCCACCACGGACAAGCGTGTTCCGGCCGATCGCCCCCGGACCCCCGCCCTCCAGCCCGAACGGCGGAAACGCCCCCCGCCGCTGCGACAGCATCGACACAGTCAGCGGGGCGAGAAACTCGATCCTCCGCACGACCCCCGCGCCGCCGCTGCGATGTCCAATGCCCCCCGATCCGCGACGAATCGAAAACTCCCGGACCCGCACCGGATACCGCCGCTCGATGACTTCCGGATCAGTCAGCCGCGTGTTCGTCATGTGCGTATGGACAGCGTCGGCGCCGTCCGCATCCGCCGTCGCGCCGCTGCCCCCGCAGATCGTCTCGTAGTAGCCGAACGTCGAATCGCCGAACGTCAGGTTGTTCATCGTCCCCTGGCTGGCGGCCGCCAGGCCCAGCGCCCCCAGCAGCACGTCGACGACCCGCTGCGACGTCTCAACGTTCCCCCCGACAATCGCCGCGCAATCCTCCGGACGCTCAGCCGCCGGCGGATTCAACAGACACTCCGGCAGTACGATTTCCACCGGGTCCAGGACCCCCTCATTCAGCGGGATGTCCTCATTCAGCAGGCAGCGGAATACGTACAGCACCGCCGCCGTGACGATCGCCCGGTTGGCGTTCAGATTCGTCGCCAGCACCGGGCCCGTGCCCGCGAAATCCACCGTCGCACGGTCCCCCGAAACCGAAATTGCCACTGCGATCGGCGAGCCGTCGTCGAGATGGTCCACGCGTGCGTATCGGCCGTCGGGGACGCGCGCCAGCGACTGACGCATCTTCCGAGCCGCCGATTCCCGGATATGACGCATGTAGGCCGAAACCTGTCCCCAGCCGCGCCCCGCGATCAATTCTCCCAAAAGCCTCGCCCCGCACTGGTTGGCCGCCACCTGGGCCGCGATGTCCGCCAGATTGTCCGCCACATTGCGGGACGGCGCCGGCCCCGCCGACAGCAGCGCCGCCAGCGCGTCCTCTCGCGATTCGCCCCGCGCCACCAGCCGGAAATTGCGGATCAGCACCCCCTCGTCGGCGAGCGTCGTCGAGAAGGGCGGCATGCTGCCCGGCACGCTGCCGCCGATCTCCGCGTGGTGCGCGCGGCTGGCAGTGAAGAACAGCCGGTCCCCCTCGGGCGAGTGCACGGGCGTCACCACGGTGACGTCCGGCAGGTGCGACCCCCCGCGGTAGGGATCGTTCGTCACGAACACATCTCCGGGGCCCAGGTCTGGATTGTCCGCCAGAACCCGCCGCACCGTCTCCCCCATTGCCCCCAGGTGCACCGGAATGTGCGGCGCGTTCACCACCAGTCGGCCCGCGTCGTCGAACACCGCACAACTGAAATCCAGCCGCTCTTTGACGTTCGTCGACACCGCCGTCCGCTGCAGCATCAGCCCCATCTGCTCGGCGATCGACGCAAACTGATGATTGTAGATCTCCAGCAGCACCGGATCGGCCTCGGAGGCTGTCCCCGGCGGCGCTTCCCGGCTCTCGGCCCCGGGACGCCGCACGTCTTCAAGCAGCAGCTCACCGCGGGCGAGCACACTCCCCCGGAACCCCTCTTCGATCCAGACCGTCGACGTCGGCTCGCAGAAGACGGCCGGCCCTTCGAGCTCGTCCCCCGGCCGCAACTGCTCGCGGATGAACAACGGGACGTCCCGCCAGTCCTCGCCTGTCCAAACTCGAGTGCGCTCCGCCGGGTCGGGCCGCCGCGAACCGCTCGCTTCGGCCGGCCCGTCGACCGGCGGGACGCCGCCCCCGCACTCGACGCGCACCGCCGCGATCTCAACCGGCCGCCCGGGTCGCCGATAGCCGTACAGCCGCTCGTGCTCGCTCTCGTAGCGCTCCCGCGGATCGACGTTGTCCCGCCAATCCACGTTGATGGCCGCGTCGACGCCGCGATATCGCAGGTCCAGCGTCCGGCGGGAGGCGATTCGCTCTTCCGGCACGCCTTCACTTCGCAACTGGCTGCGCAAGTCCGCTTCCAGCTCTCCGGCCGCCGCGCCGACCTCTCTCAATGACTCCGCCGACAGCGGCTTCAGGACCGGCCGCTCGCCATGCCGCTGAATCTCCGCCAGTCCCATCCCGTAGGCGCTCAGCAGCCCGGCGAAGGGATGCAGCAGAATTCGCGACAACCCCAGTTCCCGAGCGAGGGCGCAGGCGTGCAGCCCTCCCGCTCCTCCGAAGCACACCAGCGCGTACTCAGCCGGATCGTATCCCTTCGCGGTCGAGATCCTCCGGATCGCCCGGGCCATGCTCGCATTCGCGACGGCGATGAACCCGGCCGCCAACTCCTCGCGCGATGTCGCCCGCCCGGTCCCCGTCTGCACGTCCGACAGCGCCTCAGCCAGCCGCGACTCGACCGCCGGCAGGTCAAGCGGAAACGGGAACCGCTGCGCCGGCAACCGGCCCAGCGCCACATTCACGTCCGTCACCGTCAGCGGCCCGCCGCGTCCATAGCAGGCTGGCCCCGGCGTCGCTCCCGCACTCTCCGGCCCGACAACCAGCTTGATCCCGTCGAACCGGCAGATGCTGCCCCCGCCAGCGGCGACCGTCTCCACCGCCAGCGTCGGCGCGGCCACGCGCACGCCCGCCTTCTGTGTCTCGAATTCGTACTCGAACCGGCCGTCATACCGGGACACATCCGTGCTTGTGCCCCCCATGTCGAAGCCAATCGTCCGCTCCAGCCCCGCCTGCTCTCCAACGCGGGCGAAGCCGATCACGCCGCCGGCCGGCCCCGACAGAATGCTGTCCTTCCCGGAGAAGCGCGAGGCTTCGACCAACCCCCCCGCCGACGTCATCAGCCGCAACCGCCCGGCCGCTCCGAGTTCGTCCTGCAGCCCCGCGACATATCTCCTGAGGATCGGATTCAGGTACGCGTCCAGAACCGTCGTATCCCCGCGAGTGACGACCTTGATCCGCGGCGCCGCTCGCGACGACACGCTGATCTCCTCGAACCCCGCCTCCCGGGCCGCGGATTCGACGAGTTCTTCATGCGCCGGATTCGCGTAGGCGTTCAACAGGCAGATCGCCAGCGACTCGACGCCCGTGCGCTGCAGTTCCCGCAGCGACGCCGCGAGCGGTCCGCTTTCCAGGGGCCGCAGCACCTCGCCGTCGGCGGCGACCCGTTCGTCCGCTTCGATTACCGCGGCAAACAGCGGGAACGGCTTGCGGATCGCCAGGTCGAACAGCCGCGGACGGTCCTGGTTGCCGATGTGCAGAAGGTCCGCGAAGCCGCGCGTCGTGATCAACGCCGTCCGTGCCCCCTTGCCTTCGAGCAGCGCGTTCGTCCCCCGCGTCGTTCCCAGCCGCACGTCCGCCTCGGGCAGCGGATCCCCAGGCGCCAGCCCCAGCAAATGGCGGATCGCGACGATCGGCGCCTCCGCTCCGCACTCCAGTTCGTACGACGTCCCTGCGCCAATCTTCGCCGGCGGCGCAGCGGCCAGCGTGAACTCGCCTCGGGCGGCATCGAACTCGACGACCGTCGACGAAAAGTCGCCGGCGTGAACGTTCCATCCCAGCCACACCCGCGGCGGGTCGCCGATTCGACGGGGATCGATCCAGCCCCGGGTTGTTGGCGACCCGATCCGCCCCGGCACGCGTCCCGAGCTGAGGGTCTTGTGCGTCCGCAGCTCCCCTGCGGGAGTTTGAGAGATGCAGTCCGTGAACGTGCCGCCGACGTCGATCCAGAACTGCTGCATGCCAGCCTCAGCAGGCGCGGCCGGAGGGCCTGTCAATTTCGCCGTGCAGGCCGCCCCGCCCGGAATCGAGGAACGCGACTCAGTAGCGGGCCGCCACCGAAGCCCGGACGTATTCCCGGTTCAGTTTGGCGATGTGACTGATCGAAATCTTCGCCGGGCATGCGGCCTCGCATTCGGACGTGTTCGAACAGTTGCCGAACCCCTCCCCATCGTGCTGCGTGACCATGCCCAGCACGCGCTGCGTCCGTTCCGGGTTCCCCTGCGGCAGCTGCGCCAGGTGCGACACCTTGGCCGCCAGAAACAGCATGGCGGAGGCGTTCTTGCAGGCCGCCACGCAGGCCCCGCAACCAATGCAGGCCGCGGCGTCCATCGCCCCTTCCTGAACCGTGCGGCCGATCAGCAGGGTATTCCCGTCCGGCGCCTGGCCGGTGTTCACCGAGACGTAGCCCCCCGCCTGTTGAATCCGGTCGAGAGCCGACCGGTCGACGACCAGGTCCCGCACAACCGGGAACGACCGCGCTCGCCAGGGCTCGATCGTGATCACGTCGCCGGACTGGAACGTCCGCATGTGCAACTGGCAGGTGGTCGATTGCGGCTCGGGACCGTGCGGCTGGCCGTTGATGACCATCCCGCAGGCCCCGCAGATGCCCTCGCGGCAGTCGTGGTCGAAAGCCACTGGCTCTTCGTTCCGGGCGATCAACTGCTCATTAAGCACGTCCAGCATTTCGAGGAACGACATGTCCGGCGAAATGCCCTGCAGGCGGTATTCCTGAAACTCCCCGCCGGCCGCGGCCGCGGGCTGCCGCCAGATGCGAAGCGTCAGGTCGAGCCCCGCGTGGGACTCCTCCGGTGGGTGACTGTGTGCCATGAGCCAGGGGGCGGATGCGGAGGGTGTGTCGTCATGACCGGCCGCTGCGGCCGGACCGCTGCCACAGAATAATAGAACTCCCGGGAAGAGGAACCCACCCCGGCGAACACGGACGGTCGATTCCCGCCGCGCCGCGGTTTCTCAGGAAAATCCAGAAATCCGGCGGATAGGGACCCGGAACCGCCGTGGCTGCGGCAACTATTCCTGCAGACATGGTTGAGCCAGCCCCCCTCGACCGAACTTCGCAGCCCGCATGGACCGCGGAGATCGACTGGCCGTCGGAACTGCAGCGTCACTGGCGCTGGCTGCGGACGGTGGTGCGGAACCGCCTGGGAGAATGGGGCGCGGCGGACGACGTGATGCAGGAGGTGTCCTCGGCCGTGCTGCGGAGCGAACGGCGTCCCGCGGCGCCGGGGAGCGTCGGCGCCTGGCTGTACCGGGTTGCGCTGCGCTGCTGCCTGATGCACCGCCGGACGTCGGGACGTCGCCGCAGGCTGCTGGATCGGTTGAAAGAATCGTGGCAGGGAAGCACGGCGGAGCCGGCGGATCCCATGGACTGGCTGATGGGGCAGGAGCGGCATGCCGCGGTGCGGGAAGCGCTGCGGCAACTGCATCCGATCGATCGGGACGTGTTCATCCTGAAACACACGGAACACTGGACCTATGAGCAACTGGCGGAGCATCTGGGCTGCAGCGTGCATACGGTCGAGCACCGTCTGCTGCGGGCCCGTCGACAGCTGCGCCGGGAGCTGGCGGCTCTGGGGGTGACCGGAGCGTCGACATGAACCAAGACATGCGAGAACTGCGAATTCAGCGTTGCGTCGATGGCGAGCTTGCTGAGCAGGACCAGCGGTCGCTGCTGCAGGAGCTGGACCAGGCGCCGGAGGGCTGGCGCCAATTGGCGCTGGCGTTTGTGGAACAGCAGGTCAGCCGCGCGGCGTGCGGCGTGTACCTGCAGGAGCAGCCGCTTCCGGCCGCTGCGTCGCCCCCCTCCGCGGCGGCGCATTCCGGTCGGAGGGCTGCGGCTTCCTTTCGGTGGACGGCGGTCGCCGGGTTGCTTGTTGCCCTGGGGGTGGGCGTCAGCGCCGGTCATTGGCTTGGCCGCCGTCCACCGGAGGGAGCCGTGTACACCACAGCGTTTCAGCCGCCCGAGGAGCGATTGCGGGACGCACAGTTGGCGTCCGGGGAAGGGGCCGCACACGCCGATCCGCGCCACGAAGGCGGCGCTCGCAACGGGGCGTTGGCGGGGGCACGGACGAATCTCGTCAGCGGACGGAACGTGCCGGCGTTCCCCGCGACGACTCGCAGAAGCAGCGGGCAGCCGATGCTGGTGCGCTTCGCGTCCGATGGCGCCGCGGGGGAGGAGTCCGTCCAGATTCCCGTCTACGAGCCGTCGGCGTTTCCAGCAGCCTCCGAGGAGCAGGGGATCCTGAGCGCCGCCCAGGAGGAGCGGCTGGAGGAACTCGGTTATCGGCTGGACCGCCGGACCCGCGTGATGGAGCTGCCCCTGGAGGATGGACGCACGATTCTGTTGCCGGTGAACACGTACGGAGTTCGTTATAGCGTGCAGTAGCCCCGGGCCGCGGGAGACCTGTGGCGAGCGGCGACGACGCTTTCTGACTGAGGAGATCCGAGTGATGGCATTGAACGAGAACTGGATGAGTTGGGCCGTTGCGGCGCTGTTGACCGCGGCGCTGCCGCTGAGCGCTGTGGCCGAGGGAGACGATCCGAAGACAAAAACGGAACCGCAGAAGTCGGTCGATGCGAAGATTGAGAAGCTGTCCGTCGATGCGAGAGTTGAGGCATTGGGCGACGGGCGGGTGATCATCGTCACGCCCGACGGCACGTCGCGACTGTTGCTGCAGCGGCAGCCGAAGCTGCATGGCCAGGACGCGTTGCCGAGCGGCCTGCTGTGGGCTCTGAAGGCCGATGACGGCGAGGTTTCGACGCTCGATGTGCAGACTCCGCCGAAGTACGTGATCGGGGTAGGCGTGTCGCCCGTGCCGCCGATCGTCTGGAGCCAGTTGAAGCGGGAGGGGGGCGGTATCGCGGTCTCGGTCGTTATGGACGACGGTCCGGCGAAAGCGGCTGGCGTGCAGGAGAACGACATCATCCTGCAGGCGAACGACCGGGCGGTCACCGAGCAGAAGCTGTTGATGGATGTGGTTCAGGAGGCCGCCGACAAGCCGGTGCGGTTGCGGTTGCTCCGCGGCGGCGAGGAACTGACGATCGAGGTCACTCCCAAGGAGAACGAGCAGGCGAATCAGCCGGCGGCTTCGTTCGTCGAGAAGGGATTGCCGGAACAGTTGCTGCATTGGGACGTGCACCAGTTCGCTCCAGGCATGGTGCTCACGCAGCCGCCGGCCGACGGAGACTTGCGGAAAGACCTCGAGGCGCTGCGGAATCAGATCCAAGATTTGCAGAAGTCGATCGAAGAACTGAAGGGAAAGACGTCGCCGTAAGCCGCACGGGCTGGCGACAGGACCGTTCCGCGCGCCGCCGCTGGCAGAGGCGGACATTCGACAACTGGCCTCGAAGGCCCGGGGAGATTGCCCATCCCCGGGCCTGTTTTCGTGGACCGCGCGGCATCGCGCCGGTCCGTCTCCCGAGCCCGCATTTCCACGCCGGCTGCTAGGCTGGCGGCGGAGCGTCCGCTACCCTCGTCAGCAGCTTCCGCGGACGCCGACCTCGGCCCGCCGCGATCCCCCGCCACGAGGCCCCCGGACCGTTTCCGCATTGCTCATGAGCCAGCTGCAACCCGTTCTGATCGATGGTCAATGGCGCTCCTCGCTGGGGCAGGAATCCTTCACGGCGACGAATCCCGCCACGCAGGAGGCGCTGGCCGAAAAGTACCCGCTGAGCCCCTGGGATGAGATCGAACAGGCGCTCCAGTCCGCCGACCGCGCGTTCCGGGAGGTCCGTGGCTGGCCGGGCGAGAAGTTCGCCGCGTTTCTCGATCGGTTCGCGGACGAGAGCGAGGCGCGGACCGATGCGCTCGTGGCCATGGCACGCTTGGAAACGGGTCTGCCGATCGAACCCCGGCTCAAGAACGTCGAACTTCCGAGGACCACGAACCAGCTCCGCCAGGCGGCGGCCGCAGCGCGGAATGGTTCCTGGACAACCCCGACGATCGACACGAAGAACAACCTGCGGTCAATGTTCGGTCCGATCGGCCCGGTCGCGGTGTTCGGCCCGAACAATTTCCCGTTCGCATTCAACAGCATTGCCGGAGGGGACTTCGCGGCAGCCATCGCCGCGGGCAATCCGGTGATCGCCAAAGGGCATTCGTCGCATCCCGGAACGACGCGGTTGCTGGCGGAGGCTGCCCATGCGGCCGCGCAGGCGACCGGCATGCCCGCAGGGTTCGTGCAGCTGATCTACCGCACATCGCACCATGACGGAGCGCGGCTGGTGTCGCATCCCTTGATCGGCGCCGCCGGATACACGGGATCGCGCAGCGCGGGAATGGTGCTGAAGGAAGCGGCCGATGCCGCCGGCAAGCCGATCTATCTCGAGCTGTCCAGCATTAATCCGGTGTTCATCCTTCCGGGCGTCATGCAGGAGCGCGGCGAGAAGCTTGCGGAAGAGTTCACGGCGAGCTGCCTGATGGGCACGGGGCAGTTCTGCACGAATCCGGGACTGGTCGTCCTGCTGGCCGGCGAGCGAACCGACGCGTTCATTCAGGATGTGGCGAAGCGGTTCAGCAGCGCTCCGGTGGGGACGCTGCTGGGCGGCGCCGTGCTGAAGTCGTTGACGGAGGGGATTGAGAAACTCAGGGCGGCGGGCGCGGTGTCCCTGACGCCCGACACGCCGCCTTCGGGCAGCGGATTCTGCAGTCCGAACACATTGCTGCGAGTCGACGGCAAGGCCTTCCTGCGGACGCCCCACGCCCTGCAGACGGAGGCGTTCGGCAACGCGTCGCTGATCGTCGTTGCCAAGGACGAGGAGGAACTGCTGGGAGTCGTCGAGCGGCTGGAAGGGAATCTCACCGGCAGCCTGTATACGGCGGCGGATGGCTCGGACGACGCGCTGTATGACCGCATCGTGCCGACCCTGCGGCAGAAAGTCGGGCGGCTGCTGAACGACAAGATGCCGACGGGCGTGGCGGTCAGCCCGGCCATGAATCATGGCGGTCCGTTCCCGGCGACGGGGCATCCCGTGTTCACGGCGGTGGGGATTCCCGCGGCCATTCACCGGTTTTCGATGCTGCAGTCCTACGACGCGGTGCGGCCGCATCGGCTGCCTGCGGCGCTGCGGGACCAGGCGCCGCACGGGGAGCTGTGGCGGTACGTTGACGGTCGCTGGATGACGGGCGACATTGCGGTCTCCTCCTGACCATTCGACCTGAAGAATTGACGCGGCGGAAAGGCTGGCTTGGCGCCGGCCCGGCCCCGCGATCCGCGAGCGCATCATGCTGACGAAAGAAGGTTGCCTGTTCCGGCAGAAGCGTCTGTGGGACGCCGTTCCGTCCCATGTGGATTGGCTGCTGGTCGCGGACCCCAGGCATGTGCAGTACCTGGTGAACTTTCTGGTTCAGCCGCTGAGTTTCTCCGGTGGGGAACGGGCGCTGTTGCTGCTGGAGCGGGAGCAGGGGGCGACGCTGTTGGGCGACAACTTCGCGCTGCGGGCGGGGTCGTCGGAGCATTACGCCGACCGCGAGGTCGCCGAAACCTGGTACGATCACAAGCACTCGGTCCAGAACCGCGATCACGTGCTGTTCGCCGCTCTGCGGCACGTCGCGCCGCGAATTCGGGGGATGGTCGGCCTGCTCGAAGCGGAATGGTTGCCGCTGGGGGCGATCGAATGCCTCGACCGCGGAACGGGCACGTATGTCATCGCCCGCGACGACGCTCCGGACGCTGCGAGCGACCTGGGCTCGGTCCTGCGCGGCCTGCGGCGTCAGAAGCAACCCGATGAAATCGCGTTGATCCGGGAATCGGTGAAAGCGGGCGAAGCGGGGCTGGCGCGGCTCCGAGAAATTGTCCGGCCGGGGATCTCCGAAACGGAGATCTACATGGAGGTCCAGAAGGCCGCGCTTTCGGCCATCGGGCGCCCGGGTCTCGTCTACGGCGACTTTCGGGCGACATCTCCCGAGAAGCCGAAGGTCGGCGGCCTGCCGACGGATCATCGTCTGCAGGACGGAGAGCTGTTCATCCTCGACTACTCCGTTGTGCTGAACGGCTATCGCGCGGACTTCACGAACACGCTGGCGGTCGGCAAGCCGTCGGACGGGGCGAAGGAACTGTTCGCGCTCTGCCAGGCCGGGATGGCGGCGGGCGAGGGGGTCCTCAAGGCGGGGGCGAAGGCCAGCGATGTGCATGCGGCCGTGGCAAGCCCCTACGTGGCCGCGGGCAGGCAGGCGGCGTTCACGCATCATGCCGGACATGGCGTGGGGCTGGCGCATCCCGAGCCGCCGATCCTGGTCCCCGAGAGCACCGACGTGCTGGTCGCGGGGGACGTCATCACGCTCGAGCCGGGCGCGTACATTGAAGGCGTCGCCGGGATGCGGATCGAGCGGAATTATCTGATCACCGAGAGCGGCGCGGACTGCCTGACGCGGCATGAGATTTCGCTGACCTGAGGCGTGTGCCCCGGCTTAGTGATCGTGCGCGGCCGCCAACATTGGCCCCGGCTCAGCCAAGGTGTGCCCCAGCTCTGTGAGCCGGGCCAGTCTTCCGCCCAGCATGTCCCCGTCCGCAGGGGCCATCGGCTCGATCTGCCACGCGGTGGTATGATCTCAAACGACCACTGCCCGCCCACGGTTCCCGGTCGGCGCATCACGCCGGTCGCCACAACGATTTGACATGCCTATTCCGTGGCTCGATTCCGAACTCGCGGCCTGGCGCGAGCAGGGACGCTGGCGCCGGCGGCGCACCTGCGTGCCGCGGGGGGATGGGATCGTCGAAGTCGATGGCCGCACGCTGTTGAACCTGGCGGGCAACGATTACCTGGGGCTGGCTGGCGATCCGCGTCTCACGGAAGCGGCCGTGGAGGCGCTCGAACAGGCGGGCGTCGGCGCGCGGGCCAGCGCGCTCGTCTCCGGCCGCACCGACTGGCATGAGCGCCTCGAGCAGCGGCTGGCGGAGTTCGAACACGCGGAGGCCGCCGTGCTGTTCCCGTCCGGCTACGCCGCCAATGTCGGCGTCATCTCGGCGGTGGTCGGCGCGCAGGACGCGGTGTTCTGCGATCGACTGAACCACGCCAGCCTCATCGATGGCTGCCGGTTGTCCAGGGCGCGGCTGCGCGTGTATCGGCGCCCTGATTTGAACGAACTCGACGACCAGCTTCGCGCCGAACGAAACCGGCGGCGACGGCTGATCGTCACCGATTCGGTGTTCAGCATGGACGGCGACGCGGCGCCGTTGCCGGACCTCGCGGACCTGGCGGAGCGGCACGACGCGTTGTTGCTCGTCGACGAGGCGCACGCGACGGGCGTGCTCGGTCCGGGAGGCCGCGGGCTCGTCGCGCGCTTCGGAATCGAGTCGGATCGCTGCATCCGCGTCGGCACGCTGAGCAAGGCGCTGGGCTCCATCGGCGGGTTCGTCGTCGGCGGCCAGGGGCTCGCTGACTGGCTGTGGAACACGGCCCGCACGCAGGTGTATTCGACGGCGATCCCCCCCGCGGCGGCGGCCGCCGCGTGTGCCGCCCTGGAGATCGTGGCCGCGGAGCCGCAGCGTCGGGAGCGACTGCTGGACGCCTCGCGCAGTCTGCGTGAACTGCTGCAGTCGCGGGGCCTGCGATTGCCGGCGACAGACATTCCGACGCCGATTCTGCCCGTGATCATCGGCGAGGAAGCCGCGACGCTGGCCGCGGCTGCAGAGCTGGAGTCGCGCGGTTTGCTGGTGGGCGCGATTCGCCCGCCGACAGTTCCGGCCGGCGCTTCGCGATTGCGGATTTCGCTTCACTCGCAGATTGACGGCGCGCGATTGGAGTCGATCGCGGACGACGTCGCCGCGGCGGCAGCGGTCGCGTGCGGCGGCTCCCGGTCTGGTCAGTAGTCGAACCAGATGCCGCCGCCGAGCAGGCTTTCATGCTGGCCGGCGAACTCCCACTGCATCGCGGGGCCGTCGTAGTACTGCATGCCCAGACGCAGCGAGCGGTTCGATTTGCGGCTGCGCCACTGCCAGCCGCCGACGACGTTCACGCTGGTGATCCAGCCGAAGTCCTCGCGGGTGTGACCGTTGATGCCGGCGAACGGCCCGCCTGGCCAGCCGAAGTCGGGCGGGTTGTACTGGATGCCGTACTGCAGTTCGATCGGCTTGGCGCCGTCCTCGCCGTTGAAGGCGTACCCGAATTCCCCGTAGACCGTGACGGCGTCCGTCAGGTCGTGGCTGATGCCGATGATGGCCGAATCGCGGACGTAGTTGAGGCGCTGGAAGCCGGGATTCTTGATCAGGTATTCATCGCCGATGTGCGACGACAGGTGGTAGTAACCGGCCTTCACCGCGGTGGGGCCCATCCGCCAGGTGCTCAGGATGCCGAACCGGAAGTCGGCCGCTTCGAGGTCCGATTCCTCTTCGAGGTCGACGCGGGCGAGCGCGGCGCCTTCCATGTCGAGCTGCCAGCCTTCGGGGAACACGGGGTCCGAGGAGCCGTACCGGATGATGCCCACGCGTCCGCCAAGCGCCGTTTCCCAGACCATGCCGCGGTCCTTCTCGACCAGCCAGACCGACTGGAACCGCGGCTCCTTCTCGCCGGCGAGATAGGACTTGTAGAGCAGGCCGGTGGGGGCAAACTGCAGCGTGAAGTCGTCGTCGCACTGCAGCGAGTGCTGATACTGGCTGAGCTGCACGCCGCCGGAGTCGGGAGTCGCCGATCGATCCGGGAAGGACCGCGCATCAGGGGCGGGCGTCGTCAGGCTCGGTGACAGCAAGTCGGTCGAGGTCAGCGCGGGGGTGGGCGTCAGCACGGGGGCGGAGTGCCGAATTCCTGGAAGGGCGGGAGAAGGGCTGAACGCCGCCGATTGGGCAAAGGCTGCCGGCGCAGCGAAATGCAGTGCGGCCAGCACGAGGCCGGCTGCGGGCAATCGACAGATCCGGCGTGCGCCTCTCATTTCGCACAGTTCCTGTATCACGAGCGACGGGAAAGAGCCCGGCATTCGTATCGGCCGATCGTCCGGTGGAGGCCATTGCACCGGGTGTCGCGATCAGTCGCGAAAGGAATCTCGTGCGCGATTTGCCGCGCGTGCGGGTTGTTCGGGCGCCGGCCCGGGCGAGTTTGCGGACCGGCCTCGACGTGCGGCCCCGACGACCGGAATGTCCCGGAATTCCCGCGGGAACCGTGAAGTCGGCCCCAGCAAACCGGGCGGGCTATGCCGCTGATGCCCGGGCGATCGCCAGGTCCAGGCGATGCAGCGTGCGGTCGCGTCCCAGCAGCTCCAGGCAGTCGAACAGACCCGGACCGGCCGGCTTGCCCGTCGTCGCGACTCGAATCGCATGCACGATGTCCGCCAGACCCACTCCCTGGGCGTCAATGAACGTCCGCAGATGCGTCTCCAGATCGGCCGCGCTGAATGACGGGCACTCCTGCAGGGACTGCCGGTAGGACGTCAGCAGCGGCAGCGCCCGCTCGGGCTTCATGATCCGCTTTTCGAACGCCTTGTCGTCGTAGCGCAGGTCCTCGTCGGCGACGAAATACTCGTCATAACCGACGATGTCCGAGAACACTTTGATTCTCTCCCCCAGGGCCGCGACGAGGCGCTCCACGAAGGCCCGGGATTCGGCCGTGACGGGCGCCGCCACAAGGCCCGCCCGCACGAGGTTCGCCAGGCAGCGTTCCACTTTGACTTCCGGCGGCCGCTGCCCCATCCAGTGCTCCTGGAAGGCGAACAGCTTGTCCGGATCGAGGGCCGCGGCTCCTTTGACGACGCGGTCCAGCGAGAAGTTCTCGACCAGGAACTCCCGCGACATGTATTCCGTCCGATCGTCGAGCGACCAACCCAGACGGGCCAGCGCGTTAAGCACGGCTTCCGGAAGAAACCCAACCTCCTCATAGAAGGCGACCATCACGGGGTTGAGGGCGTCGTCGCAGGCCAGCCCCAGCCGCGGCAGGACGGAGTCTGCGACGTCGAACATCCGCTTGAACTGCGGATTCGTGCGGTACTTGCCCAACTCCCGTTTGCTGAGTTTGCGGGTCGTGCCCGGCGCGGCGACGAACGGAATGTGGGCGAACTCGGGGGTCGGCGCCTGCAGCGCCTCGTAAATCAAAAGCTGCACCGCCGTGTTGGTGAGATGTTCCTCGGCCCGGATGACGTGCGTGATTTCAAACGCGACGTCATCGACCACCGTCGCGAAGTTGTACAAGGGAGATCCGTCGCTGCGGAGAATGACCGGGTCGGGGATCAGGCCGCAGTCCCATTCGACGCGTCCGCGGACGTGGTCATCGACGCTGACTTTGCGGTCGCGCGGCACGAGCAATCGGACGACGGACGGGCGTCCCTCAGCCTCGCAGGCGGCCCGCTGGGCGTCGGACAACTCGAGCGAACGGCGGACGGTGATGTACGGGCGTTTTTCCTTCTCGGCCGCTTCCCGGTCGGCTTTGATCTGCTCCGGAGTGTCGTAATCGCGGTAGGCCGCGCCGGACGCCAGCAGCCGCGCCGCGGCCGCCGCGTAAAACTCGCCGCGCTGCGACTGGAAGTACGGCCCGCGCGGCCCCCCGATCTCGGGACCCTCGTCCCACTCGAGGCCCAGCCAGCGGAAGGCGTGCAGGATCGGCTGCAGGGCCGCGTCCAGGTTCCGGACCTTGTCCGTGTCGTCAATGCGGAGGATGAACTGTCCGCCGTGGCGCCGCGCCCACAGCCAGTTGAACAGGGCCGTTCGCATGCCGCCAATGTGCATGTAACCGGTGGGAGACGGTGCGAATCGGGTGCGGACGGTCATGGATGGGCGGCTCCCTGCGGGGCCGGATGAAACAGCGGCGGCCCGGGCGACAGACGCCTCACGGTCCGCGGCAGGTCGAAGCGACTCAGTGTAGGAACCGCCGACGCCCCCCGCGACCGGAGCGGAGGGAGTTCCGTTGCGGATCGCCAACCGCAGCCGCCGTATCCTGCGGGAGCCGACCCTCGGCCGGAACGCGAGCCCGGCGGCTCCGTCAACGAAAACAACCCCCGCGGCTCAAAGCGAGCAGCGAGGGCTGTGGCGTCATCGCCGGAAGGCGTCCCCCCTTCCCGGCATCACAGGCAGCAGCGCTTAATATTTGAAAACCCCGGGGCCGCAGCGTCAGGCGTCCCCGGGGGCGTCCGTTTCTCATTCGCCGCGTGAATACGCCCGCGGCGCTCCGATGAAAGTCTGCAGCGTCTCAGCCGACGAGAACGCGAACAGTCGGCCCTGATACCACACTGAGAACTCCAGAGATCCCGGCACGTTGGCGCCCTCGTCCCGGCGGATCACGATGTCCTGCCCCTGGGCGGCCGGAGCGTATCGCTGAGGCGAAGCCTCGAACCGCTGCCGGGCGTCCGCCGATGACAGCAGGTACACCTGCCCGTCGAACTCCGAGGCGAACCGTGTCTGCCCCTTCGTCAACTGCCGCTGGTCGCGGAGCTGCACCGGGCAGTACCCGCTGACGGCATGCTCGCGGGAAATGTCGACGAGCGTCCGCCGGGAGGGCGTCGAATGGCTGACCGTCAGGCCGGGCGTCCGGGCGGAGGGCAGCGGCACGGGATCGTGTTCCTCGGTTTCCGACCAGTCTTCGTCCCGCGTCGGGCGGGGCAATTCGACTCCCTCGAACGGATCGCGCGAATGCAGGTCTGGAGGAGGCAGCGGGGGCATGGACGGAGCGTCGTCCCAGTTCCGCTCCTCGAGCCGCAGTCCGGTGAAGGGATTGAAGGGCTCCTCGGGCTCGGACTCCTCGAGCGCCTCGGCGACCGGCTCGGGCACGGCGGCCGGCGATCCCTGCGACCGAGTCCGCGGCGCCGGCTCTTCGTCCAGCTGTGCCAGCGGATGCGGCTTCTTCTCGAAAATCAGTTCTTCTTCGGCGTCCTCGCCTTCGAACGCGAACATCGCGTCGGACTCGTCGAATTCGTCGAGGAGTTCTTCGTCGAAGTTTTCGGCCAGGTCCGCCTCGGGCGCTGCCGGAATGAAGGCCTGCAGATCGGGCGTCACGGCGGCAGGCGTATGAACCGGTTCCGGCGCAGGCTCCGCGCCGAACAACTCGCGTGCGTAATTGCGTTCAGCCAGCGGATGCAGCGGCGGTTCGCTGTCCGCTGCCAGTTCGTCCTGGACGGCCTCCGCGTCGATCGCCGCCGGCGTGGAGGCATCGGCCTCGGCGATTGCCGCCTGTCCGAAAACATCGTCAGTGACGGGCGGCGGCGGCGCTTCATTGAGCGGCTGTGCGTCCGCCATCTGCTGCGATTCGGCGAGCGTCGCCGGCGGCACGTAGGGGCGCGGCTCCTGGGGAGGCACGCTGCCCGCGTCGTCCTTGCGAAGTCCGAACCGCTCCAGGAGGCCCTTTTTCCGGGGCGGAGCTTCGGCATCGGTCGACCCCGCATCGGGGCGGATATCGACGATCCGCTCCGGGACGGGCTTCAACGGCCGATCGGCGGACGGCGTCGGAGACGGCGTCGGGGCGACTGCAGGCGGCGAGGTCGGCGCCGGGATGGCGTTGGTCTGGACCTGCGGCGCGGGAGCGACGGGCGCTGGTTGAGCGGCCGTCGCCGGCGGGCCGGCCTGTTGCGGCATTTGCGTTCTGAGAGCGGGCCCGGCCGGGGCGCCGGACTGGCCCTGACTGGGAAGCTGGGGCATCTCGATGCCGTTTTCGGCATACAGCCGCTGGAGTTCCCGTTCGACGGGAGACAGGTGGGCGGGAGTGGCGAGCGGTTGCGGCTGCGCGGCGCCGTTCGCCGGCGATTGCTGCCCGTGGGCGGCCTGCGGCGTCGGCACCTGCGGCGGCGCGGGGAGTTGAGCGGCGGCGTCACGCGCGGCGTCGTCGGCAATCTGCTGACGGCGGGCGCGGCGGCGTCCGGCGGTCTGCAGGATCAGCGGGTCGTCGACCGAGAGCGGACGGGCTTCGGCGACGGAATCGGGCAGCCGGGCGGGATGCACGTTCGGAACGCCGGAGGCCGTGCGTTTGTGCGATTCGCCGGACGTCGGAAGCGCCACGAACAGGGCTGCGGACACGCCGGCCGTCGCGCCCCCCGTCAGCAGCATCTGAACCAGCCTGCGCGTGTCGCGAGTCTGTTCCGCCATTCCGATCCTCCCGTCCGTGTCAAAAGCGAATGTCCGACCGAATTGGCCGCGAGCCGCGAAGTCCGTACGATCGGTTCCGTTGTCCCGCTGTTTCGTTTGTATCGTCGACGATCCTGCGTGATGTGACGGCCATGCGGCTCGCAGGGCTCGGAATCCGGACCGACAACCCGCTCACGCCTCAGGGACGGATTTCGAGGAAAAGTCGAGCCAGTTTTCCCAGTCTGACGCTCCGATGCCTGAACCCGCCGCGACTACGCCTCCGCCTCCGCCGCCCGCCTTTCTGCCTCCGCCCCGGGGACGCCGGGCGCTGAAGGTCATGGTCGTGCTGTTCCTGGTCTCCGTGTTCTTCAACTTCACGCAGCTGGCGGCCTACCGGAATTACTCCTCCGGCAACAAACCGCCGTTCGAGAAGTTCCACAGCGGCACGCTGACATCGATGTCCAAGATCGCCCGGATCGAGATTCGCGGCGTCATCATGCCGCCGTTCACGGAGCGCTGGATCAAGGCCATTGACGCCGCCGCCGAGGACAACCGGGTCCGCGGAGTGCTGCTGGTCGTCGACAGTCCGGGCGGCCTCGTCGCGGACAGTCACCAGATTTACGATCGGCTGCGTCGGCTGCGGGACAAGAAGCCGGTGTACGTGGCGATGAAGCGGCTGGCGGCCTCCGGCGGCTATTACGTGGCGATGGGGGGCGGCCCGGAGGCGAAGATTTTCGCCGAGCCGACGACCTGGACGGGTTCGATCGGCGTCATCGTGCCGCGCTACAACCTGGCGGACCTGGCCCGGACCTGGGGCGTGAAATCCGAGCCGCTCGTGACCGGACCGTTCAAGAATTCGCTCGATCCGCTCAAGGAGCTGACTCCCGACGAGCAGGCGGTCTGGGAAAAGATTCTGGCCGATGCGTTCGACCGGTTCGTGGAAGTCATCGACGACGGCCGCGGAAATCTCGATCCCGACCAGATCCGGGCCCTGGCGACGGGACAGATCTACACGGCCACGCAGGCGCTCGAGAACGGCATGATCGACTCGATCGGCTTCGAGGAGGACGCGCTGGCGGCCCTCCAGCAGAAGCTGGAACTGACGTCGGTGCGTGTGATTCAGTATCAGCAGCCCTCCGGGTTGATCGATGTCGTGCTGGGCCGCTCGGACGCGCCGGACCCCGCAACGGAGGCGGGGGCGCTCGACCCCTTGGCGCGGTTGTGGGAGGCCAACGTGCCGCGGGCGATGTATCTGTTCGGCTGGCTGCCGGGCCTTCGCCAGGACGCGGCTGACCGCTGACATCCCGGGATTGTTCCAGTTCTCGTTCGACCCACTCGCCGACATGTGCGCCAAGCGGATTTTCATGCCCGATCCCCGGGACGTCCTGACGGACGCCCTGCTGATGAGCCAGATCGAACCCGGCAGCCGCGTGCTGGACCTCGGCTGCGGCGACGGTCGGCTGCTGGCCCGGTTAAGGGACGAGCATCGCTGCTCGGTGCTGGGGGTCGAGCGGGATCAGGATCTGATCGTCGCCGGCATCGAGCGCGGACTGCCGATCCTCCGCGCCGACCTGAACGTCGACATGCTGGACGTGCCGGATCGCTGCTTCGATTACGCGGTGCTCAGCCAGACGCTGCAGCAGGTCAGCCGACCGCGGGCCGTGCTGGAGGAGATCTTCCGGGTGGCGCATCGAGCGCTGGTCGTCGTGCCCAACTTCGGTCACTGGAAGGTGCGATTGCAGGTGGCGATCGGGGGCCGGGCTCCGGTGACCGACGCGCTGCCGTACGAATGGTACGAGTCGCCCAACGTCCATTTTCTGACGATGCGCGACTTCCGCGAACTCGCCGCGCGGGGCAACTTCCGGATCGTCAAGGAACTGCCGATGATCGGCGGCCGGGCCGTTGATCGCGCCTGGGGCGCCAATCTGCGGGCGCACAGCGCCCTCTACGTCCTGGAACGCGCGGAACCTTCCGCCGTCGCGTGATCAGACCCGCGCCTGCTGGCCGCTCAGCGCCGTGATCCGCTGCGGACCTCACTGGCTGATGCCGGCGCGCAGCAGTTCGATGCACTCCAGCAAACGGCCCGCCAGCGCCTCGGCCGCCTGACGCGACCAGTCGGGCTCGCCGTCGGCGGCGCTCTGCCGCTCCGGCTCAAGCACCAGCGCATCCCGCTCCTTCGCGATCCCGACGATGGCCTCGCGGTACACCAGCCGGTCAATCGGCTCGTCCGTCGTCAGGCCATCGTCCGGAGGCGGCACAAGCAGCGGCGTCGCTCCCTGATTCCGCAGCGCCACCAGCATCGCCGACAGCTGCCGCTCGAAGCGGGTCAGCCCCGGCAGGCCATGCCCCGAATCGCGATCGCCGAACAGCAGCACCGCGACTTCGGGCTGGAATCGCAGCACGCGGTCGCCGAACCGGTTGTGCGTGCCGCTGAGCAGCGCGCCCGGCCAGGTGCTGTCGATGACAATGTCTCCCTGTCGGTCGCTGCCGGTCCGCCACAGGTCGCTGAACCAGTCGCCGACGAGCCGGCCGCCGAGTTCGGGAGAAGGAGGACGGTAACCGGAGATCGTCCAGACGATGGGACGCGATTCCAGCAGCCGCCGCGCGAGGGGCATCCACGCCAGATCGCAGAGGACATCCCGCGGACGTTCCGGCGCCGGGCGACCCCGGGGAAGCTCCTCCGCGGCCGGGACGCATGTCCGCGCGGGAGGCGTTTTGGATTTTGGCGGCGGCCCGTCAGCGCCGGGCGCGGCGGGCGCGATTCGCGAAGCGGGAGGCGTCGCCGCAGCGATACTCGGCGGCGGCGCGTAAGCCTCGACGGAACTTGCCGCCTCGGCCCGCTCCGCAGGCGCGGGCTCCAGCTCCGAGTGTTCTTCGGCATCCGGAGAGTCGAGAGAGTCCTCGTCGACGTCGTCGTCGTATGAGTGGATCAACGAGTCGTCGGGCTGAGCCTCGTCGGTCGGCGCCCCGGCGGCCGAATTCCGGGACAGGACTCGCCGACGCCGCTGGCGGGCGGATTGGGATCGGGGAGAGTACATCTCATCGCTCCTTGACAACCTCAGCGTCCGTGCCGCATCAGTCACCCCAGCCTCCCGATGCAAAGGCTGGTTCGTTATGAGGCCGTCGTGAGCCCGGGCGGCCGGCGCGGGAAGCACATCCCGCCGCCGTCCGTCGTCCTGTCCCGATCCGCGACATGCGGTCGCGGCCCGGCGGCTGATTGTACAGCCCGCCGCAAGTGAACACCGGCTCAGGCGACGGACAAATTGCTCCGCCATCCATGTGCCGTTCAGACCGTGGGCCAGTCGCCGGTGAAGACTTCGACGGCCGGTCCCGTCATGAACACATCCCCCCCCTCCGGCCATTCGAGCGTCAGTTCGCCCCCCAGCAGACGCCCGACGACGCGGCGTTCGAGCCGTTCATTGAGGATTCCCGCCACCGCCGACGCGCACGCCCCCGTGCCGCAGGCCAGCGTCTCCCCGCTGCCGCGTTCCCAGACGCGCATTTCGAACTCGCGCGGCGAAATGATCCGCATGAACTCCACGTTCGTCTTTCGTGGAAACGCGGAGTGCCGCTCGATCTGCGGCCCCAACCCATGCACCAGCTCATCCGTGAGTTCATCGACGAGGATCACGCAGTGCGGGTTGCCCATCGACACGCAGGTGACCTCCAGCGACCGGCCCGCGACATTCAGCGCGGCTCGCAGCGGCGGGTCGCCCGGCAGCGTCGTGGGAATTTCCGCGCTGGCGAGAATCGGCGGCCCCATGTTGACTCGCGCCTGCGACACCTTGCCGCGCTCGACGACCAGGTCCAGCGACAACACGCCCCGGCCGGTCTCGATCCGGACCGCGTCCTGGCGGGCGATGCCGTGGTCGTACAGATACTTGCCGACGCAGCGGATGGCGTTGCCGCACATCTCCGATTCGCTGCCGTCGAGATTGAACATCCGCATCCGCGCGTCGGCCCGCTCCGAGGGGGCGATGACGACCAGGCCATCGCCGCCGACGCCGAAATGCCGGTCGGCGATCCGGCGGGCGAGTTCCGGCAGGTCCGACGGCAGGCGCTCCTCGAACGCGTTGACGTACACGTAATCGTTGCCGGCCCCCTGCATTTTTGTGAACTGCATGTCTCTTCAACCTGCGATCGATCGACGTCCGCTCCCGGCCTGCGCGGCGGGGGCGCATCCGCATTCTCACAGCCGCATTTCGGAATGCCAACCGCTAATCTTCGAGCTGGACACGCCGGCCCCGTGGCCGGTTCATGGGCCGGATGCCTGGTTCCGGATGTCGGGCTTCGGCGCCGGCCCCCACTGGAGAGCCTCGCCATGTCGCGGATCGCCCTGTTCGTGTGCGTGTGCCTTGTCGCCGTCCGTCCCGCGGACGCCGCGCCCCCCAACGTCGTGTTGATCTTCGCGGACGACCTGGGCATCAACGATCTGCGGTGCGACGGTCGTCAGGATCACGTGACCCCGAATCTGGATCGGCTGGCGTCGCAGGGCGCCCGGTTCACGTCGGCGTACTGCTCGATGTCAATTTGTTCCGCGTCCCGCGCGGGCCTGTTGACCGGGAAGTCGCCGGCCCGGCTGCATCTGACGACCTTCCTGCCCGGACGCCCCGACACCCCCGCCCAGCGACTGCTGCATCCGGTGATTCCGCAGCAATTGGCGCTGGAGGAGCAGACGCTGGCGGAGCGGCTGCGGGAATTGGGCTACGCGACGGCCTGCGTCGGCAAATGGCACCTGGGAGGGCCGGGGCATCTCCCCACCGATCAGGGCTTCGACGAATACTTTCCGGGTCAGTCGGACACCCGTCCGGGACCGGACGAAGGGGGCAAAGGGGAATACGGGCTGACGCGGCGGGCGATCGAGTTCATCGAGTCGCATCGGGAGAAGCCGTTCTTCCTGTATCTGCCGCACAACAACCCGCATGTCGTCCTCGCCGCGCGTCCGGAACTCATCGAGAAGCACCGCGAAGCGTTCAACCCGGTGTACGCGGCGATGGTCGAGACGCTGGACGACAGCGTGGGGCTGCTGCTGGACGCGCTCGACCGGAACGGTCTGGCGGAGAACACGATCGTGATCTTCACCTCGGACAACGGCGGTCTGCACGTGCTGGAGACGCCCAACACTCCAGCGACGCACAACACGCCGTGGCGCGCGGGCAAGGGCTACCTGTATGAAGGGGGACTGCGCGTGCCGCAGATCGTGCGCTGGCCGGGCCGGATCGCGCCGCAGACGGTCGACTGGCCGATGGTTCACGCGGACTGGCTGCCGACGCTGCTGGAGTGGTGCGGCGGCGCGGCGCCGGAGGGGATCGACGGCGTCAGCATCGCCGGGGCGCTGACGTCGGGCGCGCCGCCCGCCGAGCGGGCGTTCTGCTTCCATTTCCCGCACTACACGAATCAGGGGGGGCGTCCCGCGGGCTCGATCCGCCGCGGCGACTGGAAGCTGGTTGCCCACTACGAGACGGGGCGCGTCGAGCTGTTTGACCTCAGCCAGGATCCCGGCGAAGGGGACGACATCGCCGCTGTGAACGTGGACCGCGCGGCGGCGCTGCACGATGAGTTGACCGCCTGGCGGGACGCGGTCGGCGCGCAGCTCAACGTCCCCAACCCGGCGTTCGACCCCGCGCTGGCGGAACCGATTGACGCGTTCGATCCGTCCCGTGTCCGAGCGGGCAGGACGGCCGCGGAAATGGCGCCGCTGTTCGAGGACTGGCGCGACGCGATGAACGCGGCCGTCAGGGCGGCGCAGCGTTGACGCGGAACGTCGCTCGAGCGGCGCGGGCGATCAGGACTTGATGGCTGAGAGAACCTGGTCGGTGATCAGCCGCACCACGGCGTCCATGTCGACGCCCGAAAACGAAGGACTCTGGCCGGCCGATTGCAGGTAGGCTGGATACGAGGGGGGCGCTTCAAACGCCTTCGTCTCCGGCAGGCATTCCTTGTAGCCCTCGCGGAACGCGCTGTTGCCGCACAGGTCGCAGTTCTCGTCATGGAACCGCGGGTCGTCGAAGCCCAGCTTCTTCTTGAGGTCCAGCAGTTCGCGGGACTTCTGTTCGCTGAGGTAGTTCAGCGAGCCGCCGAGCTGCTTTGTGAGGATCAGGATCCGGCAGTAGGCGTCGAGGATTTCGGTCTTCCAGTAGGCCTCTTCGAGGTCCTTGCCGAAGCTGACCGTCCCGTGGTTGGCGAGGATGATCGTGTTCGTCGATTTCAGGAACGGGACGACAGTTTCCGCGAAGGCGTTCCCGCCGGGGGTTTCATAAGGCGCCAGCGGGACTTCTCCCATGAAGACCTCGATCTCGGGCAGGACGCACTGCGGAATCGGCTCGCGGGCGACAGCGAACGCCGTGGCGTGCGGCGGATGGCAGTGGACCACGGCCTTGACATCCGGCCGGTGGCGCATGATGGCCAGGTGCAGCAGGATCTCGCTGGTCCGCTTGCGCTTGCCGGCGATCTGGTTGCCGTCCAGGTCGACGGCGCAGATGTCGTCGGGCGTCATGAAGCCCTTGCAGATCATCGTCGGCGAGCAGAGCACCTCGTTCTCGCCCACGCGGATGGAAATGTTGCCGTCGTTCGCGGCGGCGAAGCCCTTGTCGTAGACGCGCCGGCCGATTTCGCAGATCTGCTCTTTGAGCTGGCGGTTGTGAATCCCCGAGTTCCACTGCGACATGCTTGAACCTGGCAAAGCTGTACGGATTCTGCCGAACGATCGGGGATCGACGCCGGCTTTCCGGCGGGCTGATTCGACCATCGTCGTCGTTCGCGAAACCGCAACTTTAGCAGGCTTGGCCGCCGGCGGACCAGCCGCCCAACCGGCAATCTGGGGGGCAGGGGCGGCGATTCTTCACAAACCCGGGACGGCTGCCGCTTCGCCGGGAAAACAGTATCCTCAGCAGGTTCCCCGGCGAGCCCGCTCGACGGCCGGCCGACCAGTCTCGAAGCGCCCGATCCCCGCCCGTTCATGTCTTTCGCGTTGAATCGACCCGCGCTGACGCCCGACCGCACCCCCCGGCGGGAGAGGCTGCCGATAGTCCTCGCGGCGGTCTGCACCCTGGCGGCCAGCCTCTGGGCCACGCCCGGATTCGCGCAGGACTCGCCAGGATTCCAGTCAATCGATGTCGGATTCCAGCAGCGGATGAAGGTCGGGGCCTGGACCGAGATCGCAGTGACGCTCACGGGCGCTCCGGGCGCGGAGGCGAGCGTCGTCGTGCGGGCGCCGGACGTCGACGGGAATCTTTGCGACATGCCGTTGCCGCACGTCGGCGGCGTGGAATTCCGGGGCCTGATTCAGACCGGTCGGCTGGATGCGCCATTGATTGTCGAATGGCGCGAGGCGGGAGCGGTGCGGGCGTCCCGGACGCTGTCGCCGGCGGTCGAGCCGGATGCGGACCATGTGCGGCTCGACCGGCATCACACCGAGTACTGGGCCGTGCTCGGCGTCCCGGTCGGATTCGAAGCGGCGGCGCAGCTGCGAAACGCCGAGGCGCGGCGGCTGCAGGGACGGAACGCGCCGGACGCGGCGGCGGCGTTGACGCTGACCTGGGAGGCCCTGCCGCGGGATGTCGAGGCCTGGGAGTCGCTGAACGTCATTGTGCTGGGAGGCGAGGCGCTGGCGATCGATGAAAGCCGCAACGCCGACCTGCAGCAATGGACGGCACGGGGGGGCCGCCTGATCCTGCTTCTGGGCGATCAGACGGACCGCTTCCGCGAGGGTCTGCTTGCCAGCTGGGTTCCCATCCAGGCGCTCGGCACGCGGAACGTGACGCAGCTCGAACCGATCAATGCGCTCCTGCCCGGCACGGCGACGCTGCGAACGCGCGGCGTGCGCGAGGCGGTCGTCGGCGCCCAGCTCGCCGGCGCGGGGGTGGCCATGCTGGGGGGGCCGGTCGTCGCCCGTGGCGCGTATTCGCTGGGCACGGTGACGGCGTTCGCGTTTGATCTCGATCATCGTCCGCTGCGGGATTGGGAAGCCCTGCCGCAGTTGTGCCAGTTCCTGATCCGCTCGCCGCAACTGACGTCCCGAGCGACGGAGGAATCGGACGTCTCGGCGACGGGCGTCACCGACCTGTCGTCGCAGCTGGCGACGACGCTGGACCAGTTCGAAGGCGTGCGGCGGTCGTCGTTCGGTTCCGTGCTGGGCTGGACGCTGCTGTGGATGGTCGTCCTGGGTCCGCTGGACTATCTGCTGGTGCACAAGCTGCTGCGGCGTCCGCATTGGACGTGGGTGACGCTGCCGCTGTGGGTTGTGGCGGCGACGGCGCTGGCGACTCGGGGGGCCATTGCGGCGAACACTCCGGGACTGGTCGTCAATCAGCTTGATCTCCTGGATGTGGAGCCGAGAACTGGGGCCGTGCAGGGGCACTCCTGGATGACGTTCTACAGCGAGGAGAATGCGCGTTTCCGGATCAGCGCCCGCACCGCGGACGGCCGGGAGGACGTCAAGCTGCTGTGGAACGCAAAGCCCGAAGAGGGGCTGCGGGGGCTGTACCGTCGAGGCGGAATGCACATTGGCGTGCCGGAATACCGCGTCAGCGCGGACCGTTCGACGATCGAGGACCTGCCGGTCCGCACCTGGTCCAGCGGCGCGGTCGCGGCGACCTGGCGGCGCGAGAACGCCCCGGCGACGCCGCTGGTGACGGCGGAACTCCGCGAGACGAGCGGCGAGCGGCTTCGCGGCACGGTCCGGCATCACTTTGCCGAGCCGCTGACCGACTGGTTCATCGTGTTCCGTCGCTTCGCATACTTCCCCGACGCGGGACGCGGCAATCTGGCCGCGCCGGTCTGGGCGCCGGGCGTCGACTGGTCTCCACAGCAGGGGCGGCAGACGCTGGTCGACGTCTACCTGACCGACCGTCGCGAGATCGTCACCCGCACGTCCCGCGCCGACAAGGATCAGTCGGTCAACATCATGACCGAGGCCTACAACCCGCTGGAGCGGAATCCGTCCCGGCTGATGCGGACGCTGCTGTTTCACGAAGCGGCGAACGGCTCGCGGTACACGACGTTGAGCAACTATCCGCTGGCGCGGCTGGACGGCTCGCGGGTGATCAACCTGGAGCCGGCGGTGCTGTTCGCGCGGATCCGGACTCCGGCCCTGACGTACCAGATCGACGGGGAACCGGTGTCGCCGACGGAAAGCTGGACCTATGTGCGGGCCGTGTTGTCCGTGACGCCGGCGGGGGGCACGGCGTCGCCGGAGCCGGGCGCCGCAGCGCCCTGATCGGCGCTAGCTTTCCCCTGGCGGCGGCCGTTGGCCAACGAAAACAACCCGCCCTCGCGTGGTGCGGGAGCGGGTTGCGGGGATTCTCAACAGGCCGCGGGCAATGGCGCCGGGGCGTTTCGAGCCCGTGGCCGGCTTTGTCCGGCTCAATGAGCGCGGAAGAAGTCGCTGGGCCCCTTCAGGGTGTAGTAGGGGTACGCGACGGCGCCGCCCGGGACATTCGCCGGGGGATAGACGAGGTTGTTGGGCCGCTCATACGAGAACGTGTAACCGTGGTGCGGATGGCAGCCGTGGCCGCCCGGGGGGCAGCCGGGACCGCCGGGAGGACACCCCATGTGTCCGGCTCCGGGAGGGCAGCCGTAGCCGTCCGAAGGGCAGCCGCCGCCGCTCGAGTCGACGCTGTAATGCGTGATCGCGCGGCCGTGGAAGTGCTCGTGGGAGACTTCGCGAATCGGGCCGCTGTAGCCGGCCGTGGCCTGCTGGAGGTGCGCCGGGCTCTGCCCGCGAATGATGGCGTTGGCGCCGCCGCAGCCGCTGGCGACAAGCATTCCGGAAGCGACGAGGCCCCAGAGACAGAACCGTTGCATGAGAGTCCCCCTGCCGAAAACGATCGTGACGGCATTCCTGGCGCACAGCGATCGCCGCCGGCGGAATCCTCCGCCGCAATGATCGCGAGATCGAAATGCGGTAAGTCCTGTCTTCGTCTATCGGCAGCCGGGGCGGCGCGACACGAACAATCTTCAAAACACGCAGAATCCGGCGGTTCGCGCCGACCGGCAGGTCTTGCAGCCCCGGCGAAGTCCGAATAGAGTCCGAGGGCAGTCGGGCCGTGCTGCTCCGGGGCCGAGGCAGCGCCGGGCGGCGCAGCAGGACATTCACAGGTTCAGGAGGGGTGAGCAATCGGCGGGAGGCCGGTTGACGAGTCACCGCCAGGGAGTGCATCGCGTGTTTGTGGCTGCTTCCACTCGTTGCTTTGGCGATCAACCGTTCGCCGAGGCGTGTGAGCAACTGGCGGATCTCGAATTCGAACGCTTTGAAGTCTGGATCGACGAAGCCGGACGACATCTGCCGATCGACGACGTGGCGGCGCAGCCCGAAGCGTTCGCCGCCCGGTATCGCGAGATCACCCGGATTCCGCTGTCAGCGTTCTGTCTGGACTACGACGCGCCCCCCGCGAAGTTCGCCGGCCTGTGCAAGACCGCCAAGCTGATGCGCGTCACCCAGGTGACGGTTCCGGCGGCGCCCCACGGGACGCCCTTCAATTCGGAAATTGACCGCCTCAAGGAACTCGTCCGGGTCGCCCTCCTGGAGGGGGTCCGCGTGTCCCTGAAGACCGAGCGCGGCCGGCTGACCGACGATCTCCACACCGCCGCGGAACTCTGCCAGGCCGTGCAGGGGCTGGGGCTGACGTTCGACCCCAGCTATTCGCTGCAGGCCCCGGAAAAGACCGTGGAACTCGTTCTGCCGCGGGTGTTCCATGTCCATCTCCGGGACTCGACGCCCGACCAGGTGCAGGTCCAGGTGGGACTCGGAGAGGTCGATTACAGCGGCCTGATCACCAACCTCCGGCGGCATCACTACAACCGCGCCCTGTCGGTCGAATGGCTGCCGGAGCTGGGTGAGGCCGACCAGCGGCCGCTGGAACTCCGCAAGCTGCGGATGCTGCTGGACTCGCTGCTCTGACGTCCGTCTGAGGGCTGTACGGCAACGACTTACGGCAATTCGGCCGAGATTCGTCGTCGTGGACCTTGGCACCAGCGACCAGTTGAGATATTCTTCTCAGCCCATTGTATTAACGAGTTTTCCGTCGCCCAACCGGCGGCGGCAGCGAGGAAGGAGTCGCCCGTTCCGGGGCCGACACACCGCCATGAGCACTCTGAAGAAAAACAAGCGGATCAAGCTGGCCAAGAAGCACAAGCTGTATGGCGACAACCGTCCGTCGCTTGGCAACCAGATCACGCGCCGCGGCAAGGCCAAGTACCTCGGCGGCAACGGCCGCAAGACGACGGGCATCACCCGCCGCGCTTTCCGCAAGAACCTGCAGCGCGTCCGCGTGCTGGAGGATGGCGTCGTCGTCCGCCGCCGCGTCCCCGTGGCGCTGCTCCGCAGCGGGCTGATCGAGAAACCCGTCGTCCGTGAGCCCTTCACGATCGACGAACCGCAGAAGTCCTGAGTCCCGCGGGCCTGCCCGCATGAGTTGCGTTGAACTCCTCTGAAGCCGCGGCATCATGAAGACGCCGCGGCTTTCTTCATGCGCTGCGCGACCGCGCTGGGAGTTTCCGGCGCCTGCCCCGTGAGAACGTCGATCAGCAGCCGCACCAGCTCATTGCCCTGCAGCCCTCGCCGGGGCAGCAGGTAGTAGGCCTTGCGGTCGTTGTCGACGATCCGCAGGTCGCGCCCCAGCTGCCGCTGCAGTTCCGAGATCTTCGCCGGCTGCCGATAGCCGAACACCGCGAACCGGCCCTCCTCCTCCAGGTGCACCTTGTCGATGCCCCAGGCCGTGCAGTGCACCTGCAGCAGCCGCACCCGCGACAGCTCTTCGACTTCATCAGGGACCGGCCCGAACCGGTCGCGGAGCTCGTTCAACACGTCCGTCAGCGCCTCGGTGGAGCCGGCGGCGAACAGTTTGCGGTAGACGTCGATCTTCTGCCGCCCCGGCGGGACGTAGCTGTTCGGCACGAAGGCCGTCAGCGGCAGATCGATGTTGACGTGCGGGGCCTCCCGGGGCGGCAGCTGCTGCAAACGGCGGACGGCGTTCTCGAGCAACTGGCAGTACAGCTCGTATCCGACGGTCGAGATGTGCCCGCTCTGTTCGGTGCCCAGGATGTTTCCCGCGCCGCGGATTTCGAGGTCCCGCATGGCGATTTTGAATCCCGCGCCCAGTTCGCTGTACTCCTCGATGGCTTTCATCCGTTTGGCCGCCGCGGAAGGCAGCGGCTTCTTCGGATCGAGCAGCAGGTAGCAGTAGGCCCGGTGCTTGTACCGGCCCACGCGGCCGCGGAGCTGATGCAGGTCGGCCAGACCGTAAATCTCCGCCTGGTCGATGAACATCGTGTTCGCGTTGGGGATGTCGAGCCCGCTCTCGATGATCGTCGTCGCCACCAGAATGTCGGCCTGCGCCCGGACGAACCGCAGCATGTTGGCTTCGAGCTCGTGTTCGCTCATCTGCCCGTGGACCGTCGTGATCCGCGCGTCCGGCACGATGTTCTGCAGCCGCTCGACGACTTCGTGAATGTCGTACACCCGGTTGTGGACGAAATACACCTGGCCGCCGCGGTTCATCTCCCGGACCACCGCCTGACGGATCAGGTCGGCGTCCCAGCGGGCGATCCGGGTCTCGATGGGCACCCGGTCCTGCGGAGGCGTCGTCAGGTTCGAAATGTCCCGGATGCCCATCAGCGACAGATGCAGCGTCCGCGGAATGGGCGTCGCCGTCAGCGTCAGAACGTCCACCGTCAGCCGCAGCCGCTTCAGCATCTCCTTGTGATCGACGCCGAACCGCTGCTCCTCGTCGACCACCAGCAGCCCCAGATCCTTGAACCGCACGTCGGCCTGCACGAGTCGGTGCGTGCCAATCAGCACGTCCACCCGCCCCTCGGCCGCGCGTTCCAGAATCTCCCGCTGTTCGCCTTTCGTCTTGAATCGGGACAGGACCTCGATCGTCACCGGGAACTCGGCCATCCGCTCGCAGAACGTCCGGAAGTGCTGTTCGGCCAGGACGGTCGTCGGCACCAGGACGGCCACCTGCCGCCCGGCGTCGACGGCCTTGAACACGGCCCGCATGGCGACTTCCGTTTTGCCGAACCCGACGTCGCCGCACAACAGCCGGTCCATGGGGCGGGGGCGTTCCAGGTCCCGTCTGGCGGCCTCGATCGCCGAGAGCTGGTCGGCCGTTTCGACGTATGGAAACGCGGCCTCGAACTCCTTCTGCAGATGCGAATCGGGCGGGCAGGAGAATCCCGGCAGCGATTCACGCTGCGCCTGCAGCCGCAGCATGTCGACCGCCATGTCCGACACGGCCTGCTGGACCTTGGCCTTGCTGCGCGACCACACGCCGCCGCCGATCTTGGACAGCGTGGGGTTCGCCTTGACGGCCCCGATGTACTTCTGGACCAGGTGAATCAGCGAGACGGGGACCCAGATCCGCACGCCGTCCCGGAACTCCAGCGCCAGGTGCTCCTCCCGTCGGCCATCCTGCTCGACGAGCTGCATGCCCCGATACCGGCCGATCCCATGCGACAGATGGACGACGAGGTCCCCTTCGTTGAGATCGAGAAAGGTGTCGATCGCCCGCGATTCCAGTCGTTTCTTTCGCGCGACGCGGCGGACGTCAGTCCGGCTGAACAGCTCGTTGTCGCTGAGGACGACGACCCGTTCGCGAACCAGCCGATAACCGCGCGTCACCGTTCCCAGGCACAGCCGCACCTGCGGCGCCAGGCCCGGAGCCGTCTCGGCCAGCAGTTCCCGCAGACGCTCCTGCTCCCCTTCGTTGTGGCAGGCGATCAGCACCGTCTCTTCGCGGCCCACAACGGTCGCCAGCTCCTGCAGCACCTCGGACCGCGGACCGCCGAACCGTTCGATTGATTCCACCTGCAGACGGCCCGTCGTCTCCAGGCTGCCGCCGCTGAGTGCCGCGATCGTCACGCTGGGCCGGCGCGTGCAGCGTTCTATCGCCGACGGCACGCTGAACAGCCCGCGGGGATTGTTCAGCCGGGCCAGGTAATGCCGCCCTTCGTCGACGAGCTCCTGCGGTTCGAGCAGGACGACCCAACTGCCGGCCGGGAGCTGATCGACGAACTGCGCGGAGGCGTCGGACATCCGCTCGCCGCTGGCGCTCGCCCCGCCGGCGACGCTGACGGCCGTCACGACGCAGGAGGTTTCCTCGCCGATCCGCCGCTGGGTCTCCACATCGAACGGGCGAATCGATTCGATTTCA
This sequence comes from Planctomyces sp., assembly GCA_019636235.1. Classification (GTDB taxonomy): domain Bacteria; phylum Planctomycetota; class Planctomycetia; order Planctomycetales; family Planctomycetaceae; genus Caulifigura. Next base: position 374,591 of record JAHBXW010000003.1, on the reverse strand, counting down.
TCGCCGAACAGTTCGATGCGGACAGGATCGGTCGCCCCGGGAGGAAAGACGTCGAGGATGCCGCCGTGCACGCTGAACTCGCCCGGACGCTCGAGCGCGGACTGCCGCTCGAAGCCCCCCGCGACCAGCCAGTGCAGGAATTCGTCGAGATCGAGGTTCTGGCCGACGCTCAGCCGCCGTGTCGCCTGCTCCCGTTCGGCGCGGCTGGGAACGGGCTGCAGCAGGGCGGGCAGACACGTCACGACGACCGCGGGCGGGGACTCGGATTCGATAGCCTGCACCGACTGCAGCCGGGCGCCGAACACCGCGTCGGACACCGCGTGTTCCTGCGGCAGCGTTTCCCACGCCGGAAACAGCAGCGGCGGCTCGTCGAGCAGCGCGGCCACATCCGCCGCGAAGTCGTCAACGTCGCTGATTCGGGGCAGCACGACCAGCAGCGTGCGGCCGGGGCCGGACTTCTCCCGGAGCGCCCGGGCAATTGCCGCCGCCGCCAGCGCAGACGATGACCCCCACGCCCCATCAATCGTCCCGCTCTCGCCACGGCCCAGGGCCTCAACGACGGCGGTGAACGACTCGATGCGGCGGATGCGCGGAATCAGGTCGGGAAGCGACCGGATTTCAGTCACCTCGGCAGGCTCACTCATCGGCCGGACAGACAATAGCAGGCGATCGCGGGACCGACGAGGGGGGCGGAGCGATCGGCCGCGCCGCGCGGCTGATTTCTGGCCGGGGACGGCGCCCGGTTCCCCGCGGCTCTCAGTCGCGGCAAACCGTCGATTCCGGGTCGCGACGGGGTGCTTCGCGGCGGCCGTCCCGCCACAATGCCCGCGTCGCGCGCCGTCGCCGCGGCGCTGCAAACATTCTTCCGGGACCGTTTCCGACCTTCCCCGGCCGCCATGTCCGAGTTGTTCACATTCGATGCGCTCGTCGCCTCCCGCCGGGAGTGGATCGACTCCGTCTTGATCCCCTGGTGCCGCCGCGCCTCCCGGGCCGATCTGCGCCGCGCGGAACAGGACTGGGCCGACATTGCCGGCCGTGTGGCCCCGGAGCGAAGCCTGTGGCTGTGGGCGTGGAGCCGCTTTCCCTGCCTCTACGTCGAGGGACTGGGGGGGCTGGAAGAGAGCTTTCCGGTGCGGGTGACGCTGGCGTCCGGCGAGACGCTCGAGGGCTACCCGGAAAACCGCGGCAGCGAGCGGGGCGAGTTGTCGCTGCTGCGGCTGGATGGCGCGCCGGCGCGGCTGTCGATCGACGATCTCGTCAGCGTCGAACGCATGCCGCCGGACTGAGGGCCGCGGCGGGGGCTACAGCGGCAGCGACACGGGAGCGTTGCGTTCGGCGCTGAGTGCGACCGCCTCGGTGAATTCCATGTAGGCCACGCCCGTGGAGAAATCGTTCAGCTTGACGGGCTCCAAGCCCCGGATCGCGCCGATGAACTCCTCCTCGACGCGCCAGCGGCCACGCAGTTCGGCCGGGACGTCGATCCGGTGCATCTCGGTCTCCCCCGAATGGCCGATCCAGACTTCTTCCGTCGCGCGGAACAACACGCGGATGCTGCCGCGGCTGCCGTACATGTGAATCTGCTTGCCGGGACCGAACAGGGCGACGCCGCTCATGTGGTAGATCGCCCGGACCCCTTCCGCCAGACGCGCCAAAATGTGCACGCTGTCTGGCACTTCCACCTCCGCGTCCCGAGCCTCCTCCGGCACCGGACGCAGCGCCTCGAACACCGTCGACTGGGCATACACCTGCTCGGGCGGGCCGACCCAGCGCATCAGGGTCTCATGCAGAATGCCCAGCGACAGCACGTTGCGGCCGCTGATCTCGGCATTCTGACGCCAGTGCAGCGGACGGCTGTAATCCCAGAACTGATCGTCGATCCCAATCACGACGACCTCCCGCAGCGTCCCCAGGTAGTGTGAATTCAGCAGCCGGGCGACGGCCGGTCCGCATTCCAGGCCGAACGGGCTGGGCACGACCTGCGCGACCAGGTCAGGATGCGACTGGGCCGCCGCCTGCATCCGCCGGGCTTCCTCCAGGTTGCGGGCCATGCGGGCTTCCGTCAGCACGTGCTTGCCGGCTTCAAGCGCGGCCAGCGTGGCCTCGCAATGCAGGTTCGGCCACGTGCCGATCATCACGGCGTCGACATCCGGGGATTCGACCAGCCGTCGCCAGTCGTCAAAGCGATGCGGGATGCCGAGTTCGTCAGCGGCCCGAGCCGTTGATGCGGGCGTCCGGTTGGCGACCGCCGTGATTTCGACGTCTGAAATGGCCCGAAAGCCAGGGATGTGGCGCAGCCGCGTGTTGGCGCCCGCGCCGACGATTCCGATCCGAACACGCTGTGAGGACATGCAACAACCGAACAGGAACCAGGGAGTTGGACGCGCGGGCCATGCCGCTCAGACGGGGTCGCGCACGTCCGGCGGCCGCAATCCGACGAGAATATCGAATCGCCCCGAATGCGCAAACACCGCTCAAAAAACGAGGCGAATCCAGTCCCTCTGGGGTTTCCAGCCGCGGGAGAATCCCCGGCTCACAGAGCCGGGACACGGAGCTTGGCTTTCGACCCTGCGGCGCCTCCAACACAGCAGTAGAATGTCATTAGCGGTTCGGCCGGGACTCCTGGCCGGCTGGGCATTTGGACTGATCACTGGCTTGGCGCCAATTCACCGAAGGGAGTCATTCGTGGCGGCTCGAACGAATTCCGCATCGCCCGCCTCCATGGCCTCAATTCTGTGGCATTGCTATGCGCTGTTGCTGGCGGTGGCCGTGAGCGGATTTCTCGGCGCGAACCTCGCCGGGTTGATGCCCGGCCTCGGCGAACACCTGTTCGCCGACAACCAGCGAGCCGCCGCGCCGGAGACGCATCGACGCTGGATTCACGCAGGCTGGATCGCCGGCGCGGCGCTGGCCCTGGTGGCCGGAGCGGTTCGCGCGCTGCGGAGTTCGAGACGCGGGGAGATGACCGGCCACGCGGCGGACCTCGACCGACAGGCTCGTCGCACGGCGAGACTGGCTGCCTATCGGTCGCCGGAGTCGACGCTGGGTGCGGCGGCCGCCGGCGCGGTCGGGTTCGGATTCCTCGGTGCGATGCTGGGCGGGACGTTGCTGCTGTTCTGGTTCTCGCTGGCCTACAGCCCGTTTCTACCGGCCGGGTCGCAACCGGCGGTCAAGGTGGAGCGAGACACGCGGGCGGAGCAACCTCGCGGCGAATCACGTCCACGGCTGATTCATGCGACCGGGAACCCTGTCGCGACGGCGTTGTTCTTTGTCCCGGTGATCGCGGGCGCGACAGGCGGCGCGGCGATCGCCGCCTGGTCAAAGCTGCGTCCGCGAGTCGGCCGGTGACCAGTGCCATTCGACATGTTGCGGGATTTCGTTGATGTATGACCGCCGAGCGGATCGGCCGGGAGCAGCGGATGTCAGGCCATACACAAGCCGGGCTGACTTGCCCTCAATGCGGAGAGTCGACCGTGACCTGCGAATCTTCCTGGTCCGGATTCGGCGATGCCTGGGACAATTTTCGGTACATTTGCGCGAACCCCGATTGCGGCCATGTCGAGGAGACGCTCGGCATTCCCGGGCGTTTTGACGGCGTGCCGAACCTTTGCCCGTTCTGCGGGCGCTCGACCAAATCGCCGAAAAGTCCCGCGCCAGTCGACTGATCCGCGTGGGCACGCGCCTGCCCGGCCTGCGTCGGGACGCGCTGCCCCGCCATGCGTCGTCAATGCGGTGAATCCATGCATCGATCTGACGCCACTTTGGCACCCATGCCCCCTTGGTGCCGGATTGGCAGCCGCTGTTTGGGGCCGTTGTGGGCGGAATCGGCCTCGCCGAGCCGGATTCTCGATTTGACCTGAAGAGAGCCAGTCGGCGCGCAAACGGCCCATCGATGAAGGCCAGTTTATCTGCGCAAGGTCAATTGGCATGGCATCTTGCGAATACCGTAGGAAGTGCCGCGAAGAATCCGGAGACCGCGGCATAGGGAGTGCGTGTCCTGCTCGGCGGCGAGAAGTTTGGGAAAAAATGCTTCGCATGCGAACTTTTTTGATCAGACATCCGTCCAATTTGCGTACTGCATTCAGACATTCACGAGGCGGCACACGGCTTTCCACCGTGCCCGGACGTCGCCCGACATTCCCCGCGCCCCACCGTCACGATGGTCGGTGGACGCGAGATGGAGAGAGGGGGAACACCAATGACGACTCGTTACCACAACCCTGCACTCAGGCAGCTTGCCGATCAGCAGGTGCGTTACGCGCCTGTCGACAAGCGCCTGGAACAGATGGACCGCGCGGAAGAGGTGCTGGCCTCGCTCGATCCGTCCCGCACATATCGCTACCAGGATCTGTGCGAACAGGTCACCGCGTTCCGGCCTCAGGCCTACCCCGATCTGATGATCGACGGCGCCGATGCGGCCCATGATCTGCGGCTGTTCGTCGAGGACCTGTCGGCCAGCGTGAATCTGCCCGCGGAACGCGCCGGCGAGCCGGTGCTGACCGTGGATGAAGTCAGCCGCCGCTTCAACGTGTCGACCAAGACCGTGGATCGCTGGCGGAAGCGCGGCCTGGTGAGCCGGAAGTTCCAATTCGGAAACCGGTCGCGGGTCGGGTTCCTTGAGTCCTCGGTTGAGCGTTTCGTCACCGAGAACGAGAGCGAAGTCGCCCGGGGCAGCCGGTTCCGCCAGCTGTCGGAATCCGAGCGGCAGGAGATCGTGGACAAGGCGCGTCGCCTGGCCCGGTTCGGGACCTGCCCGTCGGAAGTCAGCCGGCAGTTGTCGGGGACGTTCCAGCGTTCCCCGGAGACGATCCGCTACACCCTCAAGCAGCACGACACGGCCAACCCGGACAGCCGTGTGTTTCCTGGCAGCTCTGACACGTTGTCGCCCGAGCGCCGCGAAGATTTGTATCAGCGTTACCTGAAAGGAACTCCAGTCGACACGCTTGCGAAGGATTATTGCCGGACGCGCACCGCCGTGTACCGGATCATCGCGGACGTTCGCGCCCAGAAGCTGTGCGACGAACCGATTGCGTACATGGACAGCCCCGAATTCCACCGTCCGAACGCGGACCGGTTGATTCTGGGTCCGGCGCCGGAAGTGGATCGGAAGCAGGGGCGGCTCAAGCCTCCCCCGGGTCTGCCCGCATACCTGGCCAGCCTGTACTCGATGCCGCTGCTGACCCGCGAGGAGGAGGTGCATTACTTCCGGAAGATGAACTTCCTGAAGTTCCGCGCCGCGCAGCTGCAGCAGAAGATCAACCGCGAGCGCCCCCGGGCCGCCGAACTCGATGAGCTCGAGCGACTTGTGGCGGACGCCTCGCGCGTCAAGAACTTCCTGATCCGCAGCAATCTGCGGCTGGTAGTCTCGATCGCCAAGCGGCATCTGCAGCCGGGGATGAACTTCTTCGAGATGGTCAGCGACGGGAACATGTCCCTGATGCGGGCGATCGAGAAGTTCGACTACACGAAGGGGAACAAGTTCTCCACGTACGCCACCTGGGCGATCATGAAGAACTTTGCCCGTTCGATTCCCGCGGAGCATACGCAGCGCGACCGGTTCCGCACCGGCAACGACGAGGTGTTCCACGCCTCGCCGGACGACCGCGGAACGCAGTCGCAGGACGAGTCGACGAACTCCCGTCAGCGACAGGCGCTGATGTCGATCCTGCACCAGCTCGAAGAGCGCGAGCGGTCGATCCTGATGCACCGTTACGGACTGCAGCAGGGGACCGAGCCGCTGACTCTGGAGCAGGTCGGTTCGCGGTTCGGCGTGACCAAGGAGCGGATCCGGCAGATTGAGGCCCGGGCGCTCCAGAAGTTGCGGAAGATCGCGACCGAGGACAAGCTCGACATTCCGGGCGTTTAATCGGCGAATTGCCGCCGGATTCCTGCCAACAGGGGTCCGGCGGCCGCGTACAATCAGTTACTCACCCGCGGCGGCAGACTGGCGACGGTCGGCCGCCGCTCCAGGTTTCCGGGACCAGCCAATGCGGCTCCGCGGTCCCTGTCAGGCGGAGAGGATGCCGGCCGGGCCAGCACGCCGGGCGTCCCCCGCTCCTTCCGGCGGAGACGCGAATCGTTGCGTCCCGACCGCGATTCCCCGACACTGCCTCCCCAAACAGGCCCCCGCCTCATTCGGCAGCCGGGCCGGGACACGATTCAGGAAATGATGATCAGTCTGGATTGGAAATCGCCCGCGACGGAGCGCGGCGCCCGAGGGCCCGCCCTCCTTGTCAGCGTGCGCGATCCGCTCGAAGCGGCCAAGGCCGCCGCCGGCGGGGCCGACATTATCGATCTCAAAGAACCGCTGCGCGGCGCGCTGGGCCGCGCGGACGTGCAGGCGATCGATGACGTCGCCGGTTTGCTCGCCTCCCCCGAACATCGCCGGCCCGTCAGCGTCGCGCTGGGCGAGCTGCGGGACGCGCGGCGGATGCGGCCCTGGCGGATGCCCGGCAATGTTGACTTCTGCAAACTGGGGCTGGCTGGACTGCGGGACCGGGCCGACTGGCGCGACGAATGGTCCGAACTGCGGAGCCGGTTCGACGCCGCGGCCGGGCGCGAGCTGGGCTGGGTCGCCGTGGCCTATGCCGATGAGGTCGCCGCCGCATCGCCGGCGCTGGACGAGGTTGTCGAGGCGGCCATTTCCGCGGACTGCCGCGGGCTGCTGGTCGACACGTTCGACAAGCGGGCCGGACGACTGCTGGACCGGCTGACATTGGATGGCATCGCCGAACTGGCGGAGACGGTTCACGAGGCGGGTCTGTTCCTGGCGGTCGCCGGGCGGCTGCGGATCGAAGACCTGCTGGTGCTGCGCGATCTGCCGGTGGACGTCATCGGCGTGCGCTCCGCGGTGTGCTGGGACAGCGGCCGCAGCCAGCGGCTGAGCCGGGAGCAGGTGACGTTCTGCGCCCACATTCTGCAGGCGGCGACAGGCGTGGCGCTGCGGATCTGAACGCAGCCGCCGCCAGAGGCTCCACGCTTCGCGCGACAAGCAACGGCCCGCGCCGCGAATCAAATGATTGCTCAGGACGACCGTTTTCCGATGGCCGTCAGAGCTTCTGCGTTCTGCACATAGGCGTCCCGCGAATCGATCAACAGCCGCCGGACGCGCTCGGGACGCGAGATGCCGGCCATCCGCATCAGTTCCGATCCATCCGTACCGACCAGGACGACGTCCGCGGCGTGGTAGAACTCCTGACCGGGCTGCTGGTCGACGACGATGTCCCGCACGTCGCTGAGCGAGACTTTGCGTTCGACGCGGCCGCCTGAATTGAGAATGGCGACCGACCGACTGTTGATGGCGTATCGCAGGCCGAAGATGCCCCGGACGAGGTACAAGGCCAGGCCCAGCGGCGCCAGCGGCAGCGCGAACAGCATGTGCGACAGTTTCACCCCGCCGATGCTCGCGGGAATCGACTCCAGAATGCTGCCGATCAACCGTCCGGACCCGAGCGACGCGATCGACGGGTACACGACTTCAATCGCGCGTTCCTGGCTGGGCGAGACACCGGCGATGGGCTGGGGGGCGACGGCGGTGGACAACGGAGACCTCGTGGGGAATCGCAGGGATCGGGGATGCGGCGCGGGTTCGCCGGATGGCGTCAACGAGCCGGGTCGACCGCGGAGCGGAAGGCCGTGGCGCGGGTCCGGGAAGCGCCGCTGTCGGGATGGCTGTGGTCGTAGACCGCGGCCACCGCGTCGATGTCGGGCTTGATCGTATCGAGGAGCGGCTGCGGATACACGCCGAGGGCCAGGCAGAGGGCCGCCAGCGGAAACAGGGCCAGCCACTCGCGGGCGTTGATGTCTCGGATGCCGTTGTCAGGGAGGGGCGGGGCGGCGTGGCCATGGCCGTGACCGCCGTGCCCGTGAGCGTCGTGGGCCGTGCCGTGCCCCGCAGGGTGGGCAGGGCTGTGAGGTTCGGCGGCGGGCGCGTGGCCGGCGACTCCGTGGTGGCCGACGTTCGGCTCCTTCAGCGGGCCGAAGAAGGCGTGCTGCAGCATCGTCAGCAGGTACCATGCGCCGAGGATCACGCCGGTGGCCCCGATGACCGCGTAGATCGGGCTGCGGGCGAACATCCCCAGCAGGCCCAGGAACTCGCCGACGAACCCATTCAAGCCCGGGAGGCCGATGCTGGCCATCGAAATGAAAACCATGCAGCAGGCGAGCAGCGGGAGCCGCTGGGCGAGTCCGCCCAGGTCATCGAGCTGCCGGGTGTGGTAGCGCTCGTACACCATGCCGACGAGGAGGAACAGCGCTCCGGTGGACAGGCCGTGGTTGAGCATCTGCAGGACGCCGCCCGTGATGCCTTCGCGGTTCAGTGCGAACAGGCCGAGCATGGAAAATCCGAGGTGGGCCACGCTGGAATAGGCGATCAGCTTCTTGATGTCCCGTTGCGCCAGCGAGCACAGCGAGCCATAGACGATGCCCACGACCGACAGGCTGCCGATGAGGGGCACGCCCCACACGACGCAGGCGTCCGGAAACAGCGGCAGGCAGAGCCGCAGGAATCCGTACGTGCCCAGCTTCAGCAGGACGCCCGCCAGCAGCACGCTGCCCGCGGTGGGCGCCTCGACGTGCGCCAACGGCAGCCAGGTGTGGAACGGGAACAGCGGCACCTTGACGAAGAAACCAGCCGCGATCGCCAGGAACAATGCCGCCTGCATCGCCGCGGGCAGCGGATAATTGGCCAACGAACGGGCGAGGTCGGGAATCGAGAACGGGTTCAGCAGGTCGGCACGGTTCCAGACCGTCACCACCAGGGCCGCCAGGCCGACCAGTGTGATGAGGCCCCCCGCGAACGTGTACAGGAACAGCTTCACCGCCGCCCGCCGGCGCTCCGGCCCCCCCCAGATGCCCACCAGGAAGAACAGCGGGATCAGCGTGAATTCAAAGAACACATAGAACAGCAGCAGGTCGAAAGCGCAGAACACGCCGACCAGCCCGGCCTGCAGGACCAGCAGGCAGGCATGGTAGCCGGCGACGTGCTCGGTCACGGACGTCCATGAGATGAGAATGCTGGAGACGATCAGTATCGCGGTCAGCACAATCAGGCTGATGCTGATGCCGTCCAGTCCCAGATAGAACTCCAGTCGAAAGGGACGGCTGGCCTGCTCGGATTGCGGGGCGCCGGCGAGGTCCAGCCAGAGAGTGCGGAGCTCCATGCGCGGCTGCACGGGGCGGAGTTCCCCGCCGCTGACGGCGGTCGCGGCGGCAGCCGCCTGCAGCGCCGCGGGATCGGTGACGAACCGGTAATACGCTCCCGCGAACGCCAGGCTGACGAGCAGGCTGGCCAGGCCGCCGCCCAGCGCCACGATCCGCACCAGCGCCGGCTGCGAACGCACCAGCAGCGTCAGCACTGCGGCGAGCGCGGGCAGGGCGATCAGCAGCGGAATCCAGTTCTCGATGTTCATGTCCCGGGGGTCTCGACTTTCGCGGCCTGGGGGCTGGATGCGGGCGGGCCGTCCGTCATTGACGGCCCAGCGCCTGCACGACGAACACGACCGCCGCCGTGGCCGCCAGCAGCATTACCAGGGCGTAATTTCCAACCACTCCGCCATGCAGCCTTGCGGGCGCCTGGCTGAGCAGTCTGGGCAGCCGACCGACGGCGTCGACCGCGCCATCGATCACTGTCCGGTCGAATGACACGGACAACGCCGCGAGCCGCCGCAGGGGGGCGACGACCAGCGTGGTCAGAATTTCATCGAAGTAAAACTTGTTCTGCGACAGGTCGTACAGCCGGCCCGACCGCAGCCGCGCCTCCTCGGCCTTCGCCGGCGACCGCACGTACATCACGAACGCGGCATAAATGCCGGACGCCGCGATCGCCGTGCTGAGCAGCATCAGTCCCCAGTGCAGGTGCGGGTGGGTTTCCGAAAGGCCCATGGTATGGGCGAGATAACTTGAGAAACGGTGCGTCAGCGGGCCGACGATGAAGCCGATGCTGATCGCCAGCAGCGCGAGGATCTGCAGCGGAATGGCCATCACGGGGGAGGCCTCGTGCGGATGCGCGCCGGCCTCTTCCGGAAATTTCTCCGGCCCCCAGAACGTCATGAAGTATGCGCGGAACGTGTAGAAGGCCGTCAGCACGGCCGTCAGAACGGCAACCAGGAAGATGATCGCAAAGTACAGGCGGTGGTCGCCATGCGTCATGCCGGCGGACAGCGAGGCGAGGATGTCGTCCTTGCTGAAGAACCCGGACAGCGGAGGCACGCCGGCCAGCGCCGCGGCGCCCGCCAGGAAGGTCCAGTGCGTGGTCGGCATGACCCGCCGCAGGCCGCTGAACCGCCGCATGTCGATGACGTCCCCCATCGAGTGCATCACGCTGCCCGAGCCGAGGAACAACAGCGCCTTGAAGAAGGCATGGGTGAACAGGTGAAACATGGCCGCGGTGACGGCGGGGGTGACGTATTCCGGCCCGGCGGCGGCGGCCCCCAGGGCCATGAACATGAATCCCAACTGGCTGACCGTGGAGTAGGCCATGACGCGTTTGAGGTCGTACTGCATCAGCGCGGTGAGGGCGGCGATCAGGGCTGTGGCCGCGCCGACTCCCGCCACCACGAGCTGGGCCGTCGGAGCCCACACGAACAGCGGCGTGCAGCGGGCGACGAGGTACACGCCCGCGGTGACCATCGTGGCCGCGTGGATCAGGGCGCTGACGGGCGTGGGGCCTTCCATCGCGTCCGGCAACCAGACGTGCAGCGGGAACTGGGCCGACTTGCCCATCGCTCCCAGGAACAGGCACAGGCAGATCAGCGTGATCGTCTCGCGATTCGCGCCGATGATCATCTGCCATTCCGTGGAGCCGCTGTTCAGCACCCAGTCGAAATCCAGGCTGCCGAACGTCCGCCAGATGAGAAACATCGCCATCAGCAGGCCGAAGTCGCCGATGCGGTTGACGACGAAGGCTTTCTTGGCGGCCGCCGCGGCGCTGGGTTTGCGGAACCAGAAGCCGATCAGCAGGTAACTGCACAGGCCCACCGCTTCCCAGAACACGAACAGCATCAGGAAGCTGCCCGCCAGGACCAGCATGCACATTGAGAACACGAACAGCGACACGGCCGCGAAGAACCGCGGATACCCGGGATCGTGATGCATGTAGCCCGAGCCGAAAATGGCCACGAGCAGACTGACCCCCGTGACCATCGACAGCATGATCGACGTCATGGCGTCGGCGCGGAGATCGATCCGGATGTCCAGGCTGCCGACCTTGATCCACTCGTAGCCGATCACCACGGCCGGCTGCGACGGATCGACGGCGAAGCCTTCCGGCGTGATGCTCGTGAGCAGCGCCAGCGAGCAGCCGAAAGCCGTTGCGATTCCCAGCCAGCACAGCCAGTGCGACTGCCCGCGGAGAACCTTCGGCCCGAACAGCGCGATCAGGATCGCGGCCGTGAGCGGTGCGCCCGGGATCAGCCACATCAGCAACTGCTGCACCGATTCAGACATGGGACTCTTGGATCACTGGAACCGAACACGCTTGCCGCCGGGGCGTTCCCCGTCGAACGGACTTCCGCCGCATCCATCACACCTGACCGCGGGATCCGGGCCGCAGCGCGTCCGGGCCGCTGGCGAGCAACGTCCGGTCGCCGCCGCCGAGATCGGGCAGCTTGCCCGCCGGAGTCAGCCGCGGCATGTCGCGGATGTCCATGGGGTCGATCCGCATCGGGTCGTCCGGAGGCGGCCCCGGCAGGTCCGGCTCGCGGATCGCCGACCACAGATTGACGTCCAGCGACTTCGTGCGCTGGTACAGCGTGAGCACCAGCGCCAGGGCCAGACCCGCTTCGCAGGCCGAGACCGTCAACACGAAAATCGTGAACACCTGACCCAGGTTGTTGCCATGCATCCGCGAAAACGTCACCAGCGTCAGCGACACGCCGTGCAGCATCAGCTCGGTGGACAGCACGATCACGATCAGATTGCGGCGCATCAGGACGCCAGCGGCGCCCAGCACGAACAGGACCGCGGCGATCGCGAGGTTGGGATCGAGATTGGGGGACATCCAGGCGGGTTTTCTGTCGAGTTCAGCCGGGCGCGGCGCCCGCCCAGCGGCGCGGCCACATCCAGCGCAAGTCCCGGAACGCCAAGGTTCCTGCCTTCATCTGCCCGGCGGCGGACGCTCACCAGAAGCTGGGTTTCGCCCCCCGCCGACGGAACGCTGGGCGGAGAATAGGGCATGCCGCCGCGCGCGTCGAGAATCGGGGGCGCGGGAATCGCCGCGCGTCAACATCGGGAATTTCGGCCTGCAGGGCTGCCGTGCCGCAGGGACGCCGGCCGGACCGCGGGGCATCAATTGGCGCGGGCCCCGAACGTCGACGTCGGGGGGGAGGTGCGGACGGGCTGCACCTCATGCATCCCGATCAGCCGCACGATCATCAGTCGCTGCTGGCGGGACTCGAGATCGCCACCGCGGAAGAACAGCGTGCCCAGCGAGTTCGGATCCGTGCCCGCGGGGCCGACGACGACGTATTCGCCGGTGTTCAGTTCCACGGAGAACTGGCGATCGAGGTAGGGCTCGATCTCGCGGGTGTTGGCGGGGACCCAGTCCCGATCGTTCGCCCGGGGCCTCAGCTTTTGCGTGCCGTGGTGGATCTCGGGCAACAGCGTGATTCGCACCCAGCCGTCCTGTACGCGTTCGGCGGCGACCTGGAAGATGCAGTGGGCGTCGGCGACTTCAATGGCCCGGGGTCGCGACTTGTCGGCTCCGGCAATGGTGCGAGCCCCGGCGAGTTGCCCCGTGGTGATCATCGTCGACCCGCCCGTGGGGATCGGCACGGCATGCCGCTGCGTGGGCCCGCTGCCCGCCGAGCGATCGGTGTTCAGCAGCGCCTGCAGCGCGAAGGGGGGCGTGCTGGGGGCGATGCCGTACTGCAGACCGGCTTCCTTAAGCTGGACGCGGTTCGAAAGCGAGCCGGCCGCCTGGTTCAATGATCGCCACAGCGAATCTCCGGTGAGGGGGTCTCCCGGAGTGCGGTCGATGAGGATGACTTCCAGGTTGATGACGTCCCTGGGAGCGGGGACCGACGGCAGGAACTGCCGGTCCGTCAGCCCGGAATCACGTCGGCTCGCGGTGCCAAATATGTCACAGCCCGTCGTCGCGATGGCGAGAACCACCCCGACGCCGATCGCAACTGCAATCCTTGGCGTCACATGCGTCACAGATTAGGCTTTACCGGCCCGCGGCGTTGTTGCCCGGTCCCCGCTCGTTACGTCGCGGAGCATCCCCTCGTCAATCCGAAGTCATGCTGTCCGTCGAACAGGCCATTCAGGCGATCTGCGAGTCGGTCGAACCGGCGCCGACGGCCCTCGCGCCGCTACGCGAGGCCTCCGGGCTCGTCCTCGCCGAGGAGGTCCGCGCCTCGGGTGATTCGCCGCCGTTTGATAAGGCGCTGATGGATGGATATGCCGCGACGTCGGCGGATCGGGAGGCCCGGATCGCGGACTTCGCTGTGATTGGAGAAATCACGGCCGGCTCGACGGAGACGTTTCCCGTCGGGAGCGGCCGGGTGGTCCGCATCATGACAGGCGCGACCCTGCCGGAGGGCGCGGACTGCGTCATTCCGTTCGAGCAGGCGCTGGAGCAGGCCGACGGCGCGAGCGTTCGCCTGCCCGCCGAAGCGCTGCGGCCGGGCGCCAATCTGGCGCGACGCGGGGCGTCCGTACGGGCCGGCAGCCTGATCTTGTCTCCCGGAGCGCGGCTCGGTGCCGTTCAGCTCGGCGCTTTGGCGGAGATGGGGCGAACCGAAGTGCGCGTCCATCCCCGGCCGCGCATTGCGATTCTCGCGACCGGCGACGAGCTGGTCCCGTTCGACACGGAACCGGGACCCGGACAGATTCGCAATTCCAACGAGCTGATGCTGGTGCTCCAGGCGTCCGCGGCAGGGGCCGACGCGGTTCCGCTGGGGATCGCGCGGGATCGCCGCGAGGAGCTGGAATCCCGCGTGGCGCAGGGGCTCGATGCCGACTTTCTGTGTTTGACGGGGGGCGTTTCGGCCGGGACTCGGGATCTGGTTCCGGACGTCCTGGCGGGGGCGGGCGTCACGGAAGTCTTTCACGGCTGCCGGTTGAAGCCGGGCAAGCCGGTGTGGTTCGGTCGGCTGCCAGCGGAACGCAGTGCCGACGGCCAGCCCCGCTGGATCTTCGGGTTGCCCGGAAATCCTGTCAGCAGTATGGTTTGCTTCGAGCTGTTCGTACGGACAGCTCTCCGTCGGCGGATGGGAATTGCCGCGGCAGCGCCTGAGTTGCTGAGCGCCCGTCTGACGTCGGACCACGTGTCGAAAGATTCGCGGCCGACCTACTTTCCGGCGCTGTTGTCCGGCGCGTCAGACGATCTTTGCGCGAGTCCCCTGGACTGGCGGGGCTCGTTCGACCTGCAGGCGACCGCCCGGGCCAACGGCCTGATTCTGTTTTCCGAACCGCGGACCTTCGCGGCCGGAGAACGCGTGGCGGCGCTCCCGCTTGGCTGATCCGGCGATTGTCCGCTGGAACCGCGGCGCGCCGAAGGACAGCCTGCGGTATTCGGCGTTCAGGGAGGAACGCACATGTCGACGGCCCTGGCGGACGCGCCTGTTCGCAGATCCCGATCTCACGTGTCGCGCGACCGCTCGATTGACGACATCATTTCGTCCGCCCGCCGCCGCCCGGCGACGGTCCGAGGCGCCGCAATCCCCGCGCTGCTTTCCGGCGGCCTGATGTGGGCCAGCTTCGCGCCCCTGGATTTCGGATTCCTGGGCTGGATCGCGCTGGTTCCGCTGCTGCAGCTCGTGCGGCTGCCGCGGATGACGCGGCGCGCGTACCTGGGCGCCTGGCTGGGCGGGTGCGCGTTCACGTTTCCCGCATTGCAGTGGATGCGTCTGGGCGACCCGTCGATGTACCTCGCGTGGTTCGCACTGGCCGCGTACCTGGCCCTCACGTTTCCGGCGTTCGTGGGGATTTGCCGGATCGCCTGCCGGCGATTCCAGTTTCCGTTGATCGCCGCCGCGCCGGCGGTGTGGGTCGGACTTGAGTTCCTGCGGGCCCACTTGTTCACCGGCTTTGGCTGGTACCTGCTGGGACACACGCAATACCGCTGGACGGCTCTCGTGCAGATCAGCGACCTGGTCGGGGCGTACGGGGTCAGCTTTGTGGTTGTCATGGCCAGCGCCGCGATTGCGGGCTTCGTGCCGCCAAACTGGCTGGTCCGCCTGGGCATGGTGGTTCCCGACGACCGGCCGGCGGCGCTCGCAACGACGACCGGCCGCCGCGAACTCGGCTGGGGCGTGGGCGTCGCGGTCGTCCTGCTCGCGGCCAGCGTGACCTATGGCTACGTCCGAATCGGCCAGTCGGATTTCAAAGCAGGGCCGCGCATCGCCCTGATCCAGGGCAACTTCACGACCTCGCTGAAACACGATCCGCAGGCCTGGTCGGACATTTACTCCAAGCACCGCGCACTGACCGGCATGTCCGTGCCGCACCAGCCCGACGTCATCGTCTGGCCGGAAACCATGTACCGCATGCCGCTGTTCCAGGCGGGAGCCTCCACCGACGAACAGCTCGATCGGCTGCTGCCCAACGTCCCGGCCGAACGCTGGCGGGACCCCGCCGTGTCCGAGGACCTGCGGCGGCTGTCGTCCGAGGCCAATGCGGCGCTCATCATCGGCATCGACGCCCTGATCGCCGAGGGGGACGCCTACAGCCACTACAATTCGGCGGCGTTCGTGAAGCCGGAAGACGGGCTGTCCGGCCGCTATGACAAGATTCACCGCGTCCCGTTCGGCGAGTACATCCCGCTGCGGGAAACGCTGCCGTTTCTGCGGTCGCTGACTCCCTTCGGGGACGACTTCGGCATCGCGGCGGGCGACGCGGTGCATGTGTTCCGTCACCAGGACTGGACGTTTCTGCCGTTGATCTGTTTCGAGGACACGGTGCCGCACCTGGTGCGCTCGATGGAACGGACGGCCGCCGCCGAAAGGCCCGTCGACGTCCTGGTGAACCTCACCAACGACGGCTGGTTTCACGGATCGAGCGAACTCGAGCAGCACCTGATCACGGCGACCTTCCGCTGCATTGAGAACCGCACGCCGATGGTCCGCGCGGTCAACACGGGCATCTCGGCCTTCATCGACGGCAATGGACAGGTCCGCGAACCCAACACGGTCATCGACCTCGACGCCATGCTCAACCGCGAGCAGAAGCTGCGGACGTCGATCCGCGACCCGGAGACCGGGAAGTTCCACAAGCAGTGGAACGCAGCGTTCATCGCGGACGTGCCGCTCGACTCGCGGACCAGCCTGTATACAAAGCTGGGCGACTGGTTCGGCGTGCTGTGCTCCAGCCTGTGCGTGCTGTTGATTGTCGGCCCCATCGTGCTGGGACGCCGGCAGGCGCCTGCCGTTCATCCGGCCGTCTGATCCGACGGTCGAATGCGGCCCGCGTCTTCGCGCGCGATGCGCCAGCGGAGCCCGCGCCCGGCGTATCCCGCGGAGAACTGCGCCGTTCCTCGCACCGTCACGACCCCGGCGCCGGCGTTGACGATTCGCCGGACGTCGAGGGCGGCGACGCCTCCTCCGCCCCCGGCGCCCAGGTTCGCAGGAACTCTGCGACCCGCTCGCCGCTGTGACCCTTTCCCTGCTCGAGCGGCTCTGTGTTCTGGTTCGTCAGCACTTCCCCCTGGGAGTTCAGCACCGTCAGGTGCGGATAGCTGTACTGGCGGTCGTTGCCGCCGTAGTGCTTCATCAGGTCGCGGTTCGGTCCGGAGTCGATCAGCACCAGCTCGTAGGACGACTCCAGCACCGGCCGCACCAGGGCATCCTGATGGAAGGTGTCGTGCAGCCGGTAGCACCAGCCGCACCAGTTGCCGCCCCATTCGATCAGCACGCGCTTGTTTCCGGCCTGCGCCCGGTTGAGGGCGGCGGCGATCAGGGCCTCGCCGTTGGCCTCTTCGATGTAGATCGGTTCTCGCGGCGGCGGCTGCAGCGCCGTGGCCGGTTCCGCCGCGGGCGCGGCTTCCGCGGAAAGCGTCCACTCCGACTCGGCGGGAGCCTCCACCGCCCCCGCTTCGGCCGTTGGAAGCGGCTTCGGTTGCGCCGCCGGAGGATCGATCACTGCGCCGCATCCGGCCAGCGGCGCGGCCAGACCCAGGAGCAGCGAACGGAGTCGCGGGCGGATGATCGGACGCATGGGCGAAGCCTCGTGTGTGCGGAAAGGCGACAGGCGGAACCGGATCAACGCCGGGACCGCTTCAGGAGATCGATTTCGACGGCGTTCTTCTGCGGCGCGCCGGGCGTGCTGCGCCCGGAGTCGACCAGCTCCTGCAGGATTCCCGTCAGGCGTGCGACACGTTCCGGCTGCTGCTCCGCGAGGTTGTGCTGCTCGGCGATGTCGCTGGCCAGATCGTACAGCTGAACGGACGGGAGTTCCCGGGCCTGCGGCGTGTTGGGGCGTGGTTCGCTCCAGCCGCCGGAATCCGGCGCGAGGATCAATTTCCAGTTCCCCTCGCGGATCACGAACGTGCCGTTCACCGAATGATGAACAATCGATTCCCGGGCGCCGCTCCCGTCGTCGCCGAGCAGCGCGGGAAGGAAACTGAGGCTGTCCTCGGCCGCGTCTTCCGCCAGCGGCGAGTCGAGCACGTCCGCGCACGTCGCGAGAATGTCAAACAGGCCGATGAGCTGGGCGCTCGTCGATCCGGCGGGGATGCGGGCCGGCCAGCGCGCCAGAAACGGCACACGGTGTCCGCCATCGAACGCGTCCGACTTATAGCCGCGCAGCATCGCGCTGGGCTCGTGGCCCAGCGCCTGGAGCGCTTTCAGGTCGGCCAGCGGCGAACAACCATTGTCGCTGGTGACGATCACCAGCGTGTTGTCGCCGAGCCCCAACCGGTCAATTTCGTCGATCAGCCGGCCGATGCAGTCGTCCGTCTGCATCACGAAGTCCGCATACGGGTTGATGCCGCTCCGCCCCAGCCATTCGGACGTCGGCGCGATCGGCGTATGCGGCGACGCCAGCGGCAGATACAGGCAGAACGGTTCGCCGCTGCGAGCGGCTTCCGCCTGCCGCTGGACGAACGCGACCGCTTCCCCGGTCAGCCTGGGCAGCACCTGGTCGGCCTCGAAGCCGGGCGCCGCGGGACCCAGCCGGGTCAGCTGCGCGGGGTTCGCGTGCATCATTTCAAACTGCCGTTCGAGGGTCGGCGGAACGTCGACGCGATCATTCTTCAGGAATGTGTACGGGACCATGTCCAGCGAACCGGCGATCCCGAAGAACTCATCGAAGCCGACCGTCAGCGGTCCGCCGTCGAACGGCTGCGAGTAATCGACGTTCCACACCTGCTCGGGCGTCTCGATGCTCCAGTCGGACACCTCCTTGCCCGGCTGGCGGACCCAGTTCAAACCGAGGTGCCACTTCCCGATGCAGGCCGTCCGGTATCCGTGCTGCTTCAGCAGCGAAGCCAGCGTCAGCCGCCCGGGCTCGATCATCAGCGGGGACAGCCCGCCCAATACCCCTTGCTGCAGCGGCGTCCGCCAGGCGTAGCGTCCGGTCATCAGGCCATAGCGCGTCGGACTGCAGACGCTCGAGCCGGAGTGGGCGTCTGTGAACGTTCGCCCGGCGGCCGCCAGCGCGTCCATCCGGGGCGTGGGGATCTTGCCGTCGGGGTTGAGGCGGCCGACGTCTCCATAGCCCAGGTCGTCGCAGAGCACGATGACGATATTCGGCCGATCCGCCGCCGGGAGAGGACTCGCGGCGCCGAGCACCGCCAGGGCGAACAGAAGCGTGTTGAAGTTCCTCGGAAATGCAGCCATCGTCCCCGGTCTCCCGACTCGTGTCGTGCGGCAACGGCGTGTAGTCTATCGCCGGACGACAGTACGGGAACGCGTGGGACATTCCCCAGGGACACCGGGACCAATGAGCGCCGCCGCCCGCCGCACCGGATTGACGCTGTTTCTGGTTTACCTGATCGCCTATGGGGCGTTCGTGGGCGTGAACGCGTTCTGGCCGGAAGTGATGCGGCGGGAAGTCTGGGCGGGGGTGAATCTGGCGGTCACATCGGGGATGGCGTTGATTGTCGGCGCGTTTGCCCTGGCGGTGCTGTACGCCGTGCGCTGCGGCCGCCCGCGTTCGGAGGAGTTGAGTCAGAACGGCCGCGACTGACGATGACCGACTCGGCTGATCCGCAGTGGCGATCTCTGGGCGACATGGTCATTGCGATGCTGTGCATGGGAGCGGTTCACGCGCTCATTCTGGATTCGATGTTCGGCTTTGCGATGCGAACCGCGATTGGCTTGTCGGCGGCGGGGCTTCCCATCGCCGCCTTCCGCTGGCTTTCGGGACGCTGTCACGGGGGCTGCGCCGGCAGCATCGTCTGGGCGCTCCACGGGCTGTCTCGTCGTCCTTCTTGCGGAAGCCGTGTAGCCACTTCGAGGGGTGCAGTTGATTATCTGCTGTGGGCTCGCGGCACTGGCCGTCGGCGCGGCTGCGGTCGTGGTGCTGCTCGCGATTGGACGCCGGCTGTCGACCCGCGAGCGAGCTGCGTGCGGCATCGTGGTGGCGGCGTCGGTCGTTTACGTGATGTGGTTCGTCTTTCCGGTCATCTGAGAGCTGTAGTTTTGTAGGCCGGGCCTTGGCCCAGCGAGTTCTTTTGGGAATCAGCGACCATACTCACATCGGTCGCTTCAACAAGCGGTAGGGAGGGTCAAGCCTGCGCTGACCCACCTTCCCGATGCTGCCGATTCGCAGGCTGGGCCTTGGACCCCTTAACGAGCATTCAGAGCCTCAGGCCCCTTGTTAAGGCTCCGTCCGCTACGGCTCGCCGGGGCAACACGTCAACACCCTGCCGACGGAACTGGTGGGTCTTTGACTCGCCGGCGGGCTCGTCATGCGACCGCACCCTACGGCGACGCGACGTACGGCCATCGCCCGAGACCCGGCCAACTCAACTGCGAATGGCGATTCAATCCTCGTTCCCCAAAGGCTGCCCCTGCCGGCCAGTCGACAGCTTCACCGCGTAATACCAACCCACACCCGCCAGGATCAGCACGCTCCCCGCGACCGTCTGCACCGGCTTGTTCATCAGCAGACTGGTCAGAACGGCCGCAAATCCCGCCAGGTAAATCAGCGGCGTGAACGGATACCCCCAGGTCCGATACGGCCGCGCCCGATCCGGGTATTTCCCGCGCAGCACAAACACGGCGGCGACCGTCATCGCATAGAACATCTCGCCGCCGAAGATCACAAAGTCCGTCAGTTCGTCGAACGCGTCCGCCACGCTGTCTCCTGGCCCGGATTTCCAGGCGAATGCGGCGACCACCAGAACCACCGCCCAGACCGTCTGCAGCCAGATGGCGTTCGCCGGCGTCCGGTAGGTGGGATGCAGCGCGCTCACGGCGCGGGGCAGCAGGCCGTCCCGGGCCAGCGCGAAATAAATCCGCGGACCCGTCAGCATGTTCGAGTTGCAGGCCCCCAGCGTTGAAATCATCACGCCCACCGCGGCCAGCGTCGCCCCTGCGGGACCGAACAGCGACTGGCTGACGTCCGCTGCGATGCGCTTCGAACCGACGACCTCATTGAACGGCAGCACCAGGTGATAGCTGATGGTCGTCAGCAGATACAGCAGCACGATGGCGCCCAGCCCCAGCGACAGCGCCAGCGGCACATTCCGCTGCGGGCGTTCGATCTCCTCGGCGATGAAACCCACGTTGACCCAGCCATCGTAAGGCCATTTGACGGCGATCATCGCCAGGCCCACGCTGCGCCAGAAATCGATGCCGACATTATCGGGCGCGAGCGGCGCCAGGTGGGCGGGATCGGCCCGGCCCAGCACCCAGGGCATGACGATCAGCATCCCCAGAAAGCCCGTCTTGATGAGCGTCGTGCTGTTCTGCACGACGGCCCCCCAGCGTGCGCCGCGGGCGTTGACGGCGGCCAGAAGCAAAACGACGCCGCAGGCGATCAGCGCCTGTTGCGAGTGGCTGAGGCCCGAGGCGCTTTCGCCCGTGCGGATCATCAGCGCTTCGAGGTAGATCACGGTCGCACAGGCCAGCGAGCCGATGGAGGCCGTGCGGATGATCCAGAATTCGGTCCAGCCCCACAGAAAGGCGGGCAGGCGGCCGTAGGCCTCGCGGAGATAGACATAGGGTCCGCCGGCCTGCGGCATCATGGCGGCCAGTTCGCCGATCGCCAGCGCTCCGCACCACGTGAGAATGCCGACGGCCAGCCAGATTCCCAGGATGGGGCCGAAGGCTCCGACCTGTCCGGCGATCGTCGGCTCTTTCATGAAGATGCCGGACCCGATCATCGAGCCGACGACGACGGCGACCGCGTCGCGGAGTCGGAGAGTCTGGGGGAGGATCGCATGAGCCGCGATCTCCCCCGAAGAGGCTTCCGGACGTGCGGGATCCATCGTGGCTCCTGCTGCGGTGTTCCTCAGAGCGGGGAGCGTCCCCGGCGCGAAGGCGTCGTTCAGCAGGCGTCATTCTGGCCGCAGGGCGTCAACATGCAACCGCGGCGAAGCCGTGCGGGAAAAACTCGGGCGCCGATCAGCCGGCGTCGGGCTGGCCGGACGTTCCCGTGGCGCCGGCGGCGCGACCCTGATGGAACTCCTCCCAGCGGCTCCACGCATAGGTCCATTCCATCCACAGCCGCATCATGGACCACAGACTGCGCATGCGGGCCATGTGTTCGGCCGGGATGCGGGCCTGTTCGCGGACAGAGTCCTGAGCGGCGGTCCGCAGCCCCCAGCGGTCGGCGAGCGTCTGGCAGAGGCCGTCGGCGGTGAGGTCGGGCCGGGCGTCGTCGGCGAGGTAGCCGGCGCCTTCGGCCGTCACGAACAGTTCGAACAGCCGGGACCGGTAGGGTTCGAGTTCGAGCGGCTTCTGGGCCTGCTCGGCGTCGAGGATCAACTCCTCGATCTGGGAGACGATCCGGTCGGCGAGGGACAGGTCGAGTTCGGTCTGGGGCTTCGTCGAGGGCATCCGGGGCGGGGCGGGGTGAGGACGTCGAAACTAAGGGCCAGCCAAATCAGAAGATCAGAAGGGCGTGGAGGCCGCAAGTCCCCGGTCGCGCGGGCGCGGCGCCGACGCCGTTCCGGTCCGGAACGCTCCGAAAACTCAACGCGTTTCGCCGCGTTGCCGGAATGCGACCAAAACGTGTTGACGTCCGGCAACCATGGCGTAGGTTTGCGGACCCTCTGCAACACAGCTCCCGGCACCGTGGTCAGCGACAGGAGTTCGCTGGCCGCACGTGCGTTGATGCCGACCAGTCGTGCCGGTTGAGCCGGCGGCGCGGAATGCGCCGCCCGTCGACGTTCCGCCTCGCGGCGGGCCGCGGAGTCTTTCCGCGCCCTCCGGGAGCGTCGCGCTCCGCCGGCCGTCCCCGTCGACGCGGCCGTTCCCCGGCCGTCGCCGACCTGCCAAACAGCTGTCAGAGCCACCGATGAACAACCAGGGAAATCTGCTGGTCGTCGACGACGACCGTCACATCTGCGAAGCCATGGCCGACTATCTCCGCGGCCTGGGCCACCGCACGGAGACGGCGATGACCTGCAAGGAAGCGCTGACCCGCATCCGGGACTTCAACTTCGACGTCGTCATCTGCGATGTCTGCCTGCCCGACCAGGACGGATTCGCCGTGCTGGAATGGACGACGCGGAACCGTCCCGAGACGGCCGTCGTGCTGCTGACGGGGTACGGGACAATCGAAAGCGCTGTCGAAGCCATCCAGGGGGGGGCCTTCGACTACCTCACCAAGCCCGTCATCGACGACGAACTCAACCTCGCGATCCAGCGGGCGCTGGGGCAGAAGAAGATTCTGGAGGAGAACCGCAAGCTCAAGCAGCAGCTCGACCAGAAGTTCGGCGTGTCGAACATCGTCGGGCGGGACTACAAGATGTCGCGGATGTTCGACCTCATCGAGAGCGTCTCGGACACCCGCACGACGGTCCTGATCCTGGGAGAGAACGGCACGGGCAAGACGATCACCGCGCGGGCCATCCACCAGTTGAGTTCGCGTCGCGACCAGCCCTTCATCGAGGTGGCCTGCGGAGCGCTTCCGGAAACGCTGCTCGAAAGCGAGCTGTTCGGACACGTGGCGGGGGCCTTCACCGGCGCCACGCATGACAAGCCGGGCAAGTTCCTGCAGGCCGACGGAGGCACGCTGTTCCTGGACGAAATCGGAACGGCCTCGCCCAGCCTGCAGGTCAAGCTGCTGCGGGTTCTGCAGAACCGGGAATTCGAGGCGGTGGGCGGCACGAAGACGCACAAGGTGGACGTGCGGCTGGTGCTGGCGACGAACGACGACCTGGAGGACCGGGTGCGTCGCGGCGAATTCCGGCAGGATCTGTTCTACCGGATCAATGTGGTGTCGATCACCCAGCCGCCGCTGCGGGAGCGGATCGGCGACATCCCGCTGTTGATCGAGCACTACCTCAGGGAGTTCAACGAGCAGACGGGCAAGCGGGTTCGCGGGTTCGACGATTCGGCAATGCGGCTGCTGCAGAAGTACGCCTGGCCGGGGAACGTGCGGGAACTTGTGAACGTGGTCGAGCGGTCGGTCGTGCTGTCGAAATCGGACCTGATTTCAGCGGGCGATCTGCCGGAGGCACTGCGGCAGGAATCGCGGGAATCGGTGTCGCTGGGCGGTCGGTTCGGCAATGGCTCGCTGAAGGCGGCGCTGGTGAACCCGGAGCGGCAGTTGATCGTGGAGGCGCTGGAGTCGAACGGCTGGAATCGTCAGGAGACGGCCCGGGCGCTGGGGATCAACCGGACCACTCTGTACAAGAAGATGAAGCGGCTGGAGATCGACTTCGAGCACCAGGTGCAGCTGTAGCGGCTGCGCGTCGTGCAAGGGGAGAACGAACGAACCCGGCCGCAATTTCGACCGGGTTCGCCGCTTTGCGGGCCGGGGGTTGTGGCGCGGATGCGGTCGACTAAAATCGACGCAGCCTTGTGGGCTGATCACCCTTTCCGGACGCGGTCGGGCTGCGCAGTCCCGCCACACGATAGGAGCGGATTCCAATGGCGTATGAACTTCCCCCTCTGCCGTACACCTACCATGCCCTCGAGCCGCACTTCGATGCGCGGACGATGGAGATCCACCACACGAAGCATCACCAGGCGTACATCACCAACGTCAACAAGGCGCTGGAGGGGCACCCGGATCTGGCGGCCAAGCCGATCGACGACCTGATGCGGGGGCTGTCGTCGGTGCCGGAAGCGATCCGGACGGCCGTGCGGAACAACGGGGGCGGGCACTCGAACCACTCGCTGTTCTGGACGGTGCTGGCGCCGAACGCCGGCGGCCAGCCGACGGGCGAGGTGGCCGACGCGATCAACGGCGCGTTCGGCAGCTTCGACAACTTCAAGACCCAGTTCAACCAGGCCGCGACGACGCGGTTCGGCAGCGGCTGGGCCTGGCTGTCGGTCGACAACGGCAAGCTGGTCGTGGAGAGCTCGGCCAACCAGGACACGCCGCTGTCCGAAGGTCGGACGCCCGTCCTGGGCCTCGACGTCTGGGAGCACGCGTACTACCTGCACTACCAGAACCGTCGTCCGGACTACATCACGGCGTTCTGGAACGTCGTGAACTGGCCGGAAGTGGCCAGGCGGTTCGCCGCGGCGAAGTGACCAGAACGGGAGCCCGCAACAGCCCGGGGTCGGCAGCGACGTCGGGCTGTTTTTCTGCGCCGCGCGCAGCATGCGCGTCCGTCCCTGCCTGCCTCGATGGCGTTTGAGCGCCGCCCCCGCCAGTTCCCCCTCACCGGCAGTCTCGGCAGAATCCGTTCAGATTTCCTAAATTCTAATTGATCAAATCTCCGAGAAGATTTACAAAAATCGCCGTCTGGTCCTGCTGACGCGAATTCACGCGTGGCGGACGCCAGGCGCGGAGCCGACGCGAACTCCCGAGAACCTCAACGTTCCAGCGAGACGCGAACGGCTCCAGGGAGCGGATCGTTCACCGTGGTGACGCCGTTCCCCCCTCCGTCGAGGTCGAGTGGGACGCCCGACCTTGCACGCATCACCAGGCGTCCTTCCAACGTCGATGAAGGAGCGTCACTCACATGGCCAAGACCGCCAAGAAGACCACTGCCAAGGCGACCGCGAAGAAGTCGACCAAGGCCAAGACCGGAGCTGCCAAGACGACCAAGAAGGGCAAGTAAGCCTCCGTCGACGTTGGTCCCGCTGAGCAATCGCCGGGGCCTCTCGAACACCAAGGCCGAGCGGTATCCGCTCGGCCTTGTTCATGCGCCGGGCGCGGCGGCGGCCGCGGCGTTCGCGGGCTGCACGCGGTTCGGGTCCGCTGGATTCTGCACGTGGACCCGCACGTCGTCGATCCACGCCTCGCCCACGCCGCGAAGCTCGAGGATCAACTGGAAGTCGTCCGACTGGCGGACCTCGCGAATGATCTCGAAGCTCTGCCATTGCCCGTTCGGGCTGGCCTTCCGGAACCGGTGAGCGCCGATGCTGCCCTGCAGGGTGTCGTAGATCATCAGCCCGTCGACCGTGCCCGCCAGCGCCTGCGGCAGCCGGACCTTGCCGGTGATTCGCACGACCTGCCCGCTGTAGACCGGAATCGGCGGCGAGTGCCCGGAGATCAGTGGCTCTTCGATCGGGGGCGGGCGATCGCCGCGGGTCGGCCGCGCCGCGAGGTGCAGCCGGTAGCGCCCCTGCGCGGCGTCCGTCCGCAGGCCGATCTCCGCCTGAAACTCGCTGTCGACCCGCACGCACGGGGATTCGAACCGCCACTGCGTCGCGACGGCCGCTTCATCCTCGAAGTCGCCGCTGTGCAGCAGGTTTTCCCCCGACGTGGGGTTTTCGCGAAGGCGCTCCATCAGCCGCCAGTGGTCGGGGAGCGTCTGAAACGACACGGCGTATGGCGTGCTGACGGGGGAGCTGAGACGGGAAACGGCCTGCTGCCAGTAGGCGTGCTGGGCGACGCGCGTCAGTTCCAGAACCTTCTGACTCCACTGGCGGGCGTCGTCGTGTCGGCCGGCCTGTTGCTCCTGTTCGGCCCTCTGGAGGTAGCGTCGCGCGGTCTGCAGCGGCTGCGCGGCGCCGGGATCGCGCGGGACCAGCGACTGCAGTTCGCCGTGCACTTTCTCGACGCGATTCAGCTTCGCCGTGGCCAGCGCCACCCAGGTTTCAGCGGCCTGCGGGCGGACCGCCTGCACATTCCGTTCGAGTTCCTGAATGAGGACGGCGCTATTCGTCATCAGAATAGCGGCATGCTGGTCGAACCGATCGAGGCGGATTTCGAGGCCGCCGGCGACAGGCTGGAGATCGAGGGGAATCTGCCGGACGCGTGTGGTGGAGATTTCGAAGGCCTGCGCGGCGTCGTCGAACGCCGGCGTTACGAACCGCAGGCTGTCGGCCGTCAGCGCGCCGGGCTGAAACTGCGCATCCGGTTCGAGCCAGTCGACGAGAATCAGCAGCGCGTGATCGGCGCGGAGGATCGTCGCGCGCAGCGGGGCTTCGCTGGGCGACGCGGACGAGGCGTCCCGGTCCCAGGCGGAGGCGAAGGGATTGAACTGCCGCAGCTTGCGGGCTTTGGGCTGCGCCGATTCGCCATGCCGGACTTCCGTCGTCCGCATGACCTTGCCGGTGGCCAGCCAGGGTTCCAGCACCTGCATTTCGAGGTTGATCAGCCGCAGCATCAGCCGCCGCTCGTCCGCGCCGGGGCGATCGTCGTCCAGCGGGCTGTGCGTCCAGAAGCCCAGCAGCTTGTAGCCTCCGGCGACGGCCGTCGCCGCGCACATCCGGATCAGCTCGGGCTCGACGACCGGCAGCGCGCCGCTGTCGTCGCGCCCCGTGAGCAGGGCCTCATCCGGCTCGGTGGGGAGAATCGTGCACAGCGGCCGGCCAGGGAGCGCCTGCAGACGGCCCTGATCAAGAAACTCCGAGTAATCCAATGGAGAAACAGTCGTGTGCGGGATATGGCGGCTGATGCCCAGCAAAGGCAGATGCCGGTGGTAATCGCGGACGCGGCCGGTGACGTCCGCCAGCAGCAACCGCCCGTACTGGCGGTCGGCGTCCTGGATCAGTTCGGACCAGCTGGCGACGAGCTTCAGGTCGGCGGGGGCGACGCGTCCCAGCATCCAGCAGTCCACGGCCGACGTCGCCGGAGAGAAGGGGGTCATCGAGGCCTGCCGGGGACCCAGCGAATTCGGCGGCTGCGGCGGCGTGGCGAAGACGGACAGCCCCGCGCTCGACAGCGACTGCAGCAATGCCGCGTCGTCCGGCTGCCGGATCCAAACGGTGTCGAAGCCCGAAGCGGCGACGGACTCGGCCGACTCTCCCTGCCACGTCACGAACCGCGACAGGACGGGCCGTCCGTCCCGCAGCAGGCGGTCGTCAGCCCAGGACAGCCGCGGTCCGGAACGGCGGTCCGTCGGCGAGGCGGAGTCGGCGTCGGTCGCTGGCTCGACGATCGGGCCTGCCTCAAGATCGTCGAACTGCAGTTCGCCCGTGCCCTTGGTGGTCGGAATGCGCAGCAGAATGCGATCCACATAGGGATCGCGGAAGTCGATCTTCCGGGAATCGACCCAGCGGGACAGATAGCTCCGCACGCGGACCTGAAGCTGCGCGACGTTGCGGGGATCGGAGCCGCATTCGAGCCGCTCCCAGGCGCCCGATCCGGCGGCCGGTTCGCCGGTCAGCATCACGACCAGCGGGGCGTTGGTGCGCGGATCGATTTGTCGGGGATAGGTGACGACAAGCGCCAGGCGGACGTCGGAGAGCCGGGTGCGGATCCACAGCGAGGCCTTGAAGTCGTCCAGAATCCGCGCGGGCGGAGTGCTGCGGAACAGGTTGAGTTCGCGCGCCGCCTCGGTGCTGCGGAATTTGAGTTCTTCAGCGGCTTCTCCGGAGTGGAAGAATCGCTGCTGGCGGCGATGGGACTCGACAACGATGCCCGGCGCGGAGTGATCGATGGCCCACGAGGGTTCGGGGCTTTCAAAGTCTTCGGTGAAGGGCGGGCCGGCCAGTGCGGATCCGGCGGCGGCGAGAAGGACTGCGGCCCAGATGAGCGCGGCGCGACCCGGGGCGCGACGCACGGCGCGCGGCCTCGATCCATCGAAGGCAGGCTCAATCCCATCCATGGAATTGTCAGGGAGACCGCGAAGTCGCAGGGTTCCCCAAAGTCTGTGGTCGTCAGGTCGCGACGGGAAATGCCGGAAAACGGACGCGGCGCGGGAGAGTCGCCTCAGAGCCGGATTGCCAGGGCCGCGTTCCGAGCCTCCCCCGCCTCGTCGCCAGCAAGTTCGGAATCTAACACAACTTGCGATCGTCAGCCAAGACGAACGCGGGGTGCGGCGAAGTGCCCGGCGCAAGCCGCTCAGCGCGCCAGAATCGCGCGCAACCCGCGTTCTTGTCAGACTTTGAAGCGGCGTGTTGCTTTCGCCTCCAGCAGCGTGCAGAATCGAAAGTTCGAGGTTGCTGCGTCCCCCCGCCGAACGACACACAGCCGATGCGATCGACCGAAGACTTTCCCGAAGCCGCCCGCCCGGAACTTCCCCGCGAAGTAATCGACCTGGGGCGGAAGATCGCCGCGCTGCCGCCGGGCCTGTCCCGGGACGTCGAAGCGGCCTTCAACCAGGTCGTCGATTGCGTGCATCGCCGCCGCCGGCTGCTGGCTCTTGTTCAGGAAGCGCTCGCTGAGCTGCGGCTGGACATCAAGTACCTGATGTTCGATCTTGACGTGACGCGGAAGGAGCGGGACCAGTTGAAGTCCCAGCTCGACGAACTCGAGCGGCGGGATCCGGGGTACTGACACACTCCGGGGCCGCTCGGCGAAGACGCCTTGCCCCGGGAGCGTGTGATGTCGATTTCGCGGACTGCAGCGCTGGCCGTCCTGTTGTGCGCCCTCTTGGCGATGTCGGCAGCCGCGGATGAAAAGGCCGCGATGCCCCGAGCCTTCATCGACGGCCAGGGGCCGGGCTGGGCCGCGCTTTCGGAAGCGGACTTCGAGAACGTCAACTGCCGCCCGGAGACCTGGACTTGGGATGGCGGGACCGTCGAGTGCACGGGCCAGCCGGTCGGAGTCATCAAGACTCGCCGACCGTTCACCAACTTCGAACTCGTCGCCGAGTGGAAGCACCTGTCCTCCGGCGGCAACAGCGGGATCTTTCTGTGGGCGTCCCCCGAGGCGCTGACCGGCCTGAAAGAGGGGCAACTGCCGCCGGGCGGGATCGAAGTGCAGGTGCTCGATCACGGTTACACCGAACAGTACGAGAAGGCGACGGGCAAGAAGGCGGACTGGTTCACCAGCCACGGAGACGTGTTCCCAGTGGGGGCATCGAAGATGGTTCCGTTCGAACCCAAGGCTCCGGGAGGCGATCGGAGCTTTCCCCGCAAGGAGCTGAGCCGGGGCGTTGGAGAATGGAACCACTACTACGTGCGGGCCATCAACGGCGAGGTCCGGTTGTGGGTCAACGGCGAGGAGGTGTCTGGCGGACGGGACTGCCAGCCGGCGACCGGGTTCCTGTGCCTGGAGTCGGAGGGGGCGCCGGTCGTGTTCCGCAATCTGCGGATTCGCGAGCTTCCCTGAGCGGCCGAGGCGGCGCCCACGCTTGGACAAACGCGGCGCGGAGCGCGTGGTGGGGCGTCAGGATCGGCGCGGTCGTTGAAACCGCGCCCGCCATCGGCCCGACAACCGCATCGAACGATCGGCGCGTCCGGGAAACCGGGCGATCCGGACGCGGCCCGGCGAGTGAAACTCGGCTATTGGGTCAGTTTGAATCGGACGGTTGGTTCGTCTGCCCGGCATTTACGACGTCCAGCGTGACGCCGACCGCTTCCAGTTTGGCGATATGCCGCTTCGCCGCGCCGCCAGCGATACGAAACAGGATCAGTGATGTCGCGACGCACACCGCCACTATCCATTCCAGGACGGGAACGCCGTTGAGCATTGCAAGGGCCAGATAAGCGACCATGACCGACGAGAGCCCGAAGGACGCTATCCACGTCCAGAGAATCCACGCTGGCATGCTTGGCCGCTCCATCGCCCCATTCTGCCGCACAACCGGGGCCGGGGGTAGCCCGCGGGCCGGTCCTTGCTTTCCATTCGATCATTCCTCGCTGCGATTTGACCAATTTGGATTAAACTGACCCACTACCGAAACTCGCACGCCGATTTGCCGGACTTGGCGGCCGTAGGGAACCGGTGCTAGGATTCGGGAACTGACGCAAAGTCTCTGGCCGCCTCGATCCGAGGAGTCTCTGATGGTTCCTGTTCGCGCTGCTGGGCCGGTCTCGGGCGTTTCGGGCCGCCGTGGGTTCACGCTGATCGAACTGTTGGTGGTGATCGCCATCATCGGTCTGCTGGTGTCGCTGTTGATGCCGGCGGTGCAGCGGGCTCGCGAAGCCGCCCGCCGAAACGCCTGCCTGAACAACATGAAGCAGCTGGGGCTGGCGTCGCACAACTACCTGGATGCGCACCGCGTGTTTCCTTCGGGCTGGGTCGAGGACGACGCCACGCCGCTGTGCGATCTGGACGTCACTCCGTTCACCGAGCCGGTGAGCATCAACCTGTCGGCGAACCAGCGCGTTGAAATCCGGGACTGGGCGATGGGCCCCTACTGGGGCTGGCATGCCCTGATGTTGCCGCAGATGGACCAGCTGACGATCCAGATCGACTACATGCTGCGGAAGCACGACGCGAACAACTGGCGGATGGCCCAGGTGCCGATTGAAACATACGTCTGCCCGAGTGCGAGCCTGCCGTCGTCCCGGCCGGCCAACCTGGGTTACACCAGCTACCGCGGCAACATGGGCTGGTGGTCTCAGGCCGATCCCAATGCGCCGCTCAACAACGGCGTGTTCTATCGCAACAGCAGCATCGCGGACCGCGACTTCACGGACGGGATGAGCAATACGATCCTCTTCGGCGAGTCGCTGTTCGGCGGCTTCTGGGCGGACAACTACGCCTGCTGCGCCCGGGCCCGCGACGACATCCAGGCGCCGTCGGGGGCGATGCTCAACTTCGACACCTATTGGAACGCGTCGACCGGCACGAACTGCCCGCAGCCGCCAAACACGATTCACTTCTTCGGCTTTGGCAGCTTTCATGGCGACATTCTGAACTTCACCCTGGCGGACGGCTCGTCCCGGTCGGTCGCCAAGAATCTCGACACGAACGTGTTCCGGGCGCTGTGCACGCGCAACGGACGAGAGCCGATCGACATCAAGTTCTGAGGACTTCCCGTCTTCCCTGTGGACCGCAGCCCGGCGTCGATCTGCCGGGCTGCCTTTGTTTCCGGCCCCCGGGCCGCCTCTGCGAGCCGAGGCGCTGATGACCGCTCCCGATCCGGAACTTCTCAACCGCCTGCGGCTGGGCCTGATCCCGGGGCTGGGGCCGCGGCATTCGGCTGACCTGTTGAACCGGTTTGGCTCGGCGACGGCGGTGTTCGCGGCCAGCGGCGCGGAGCTGCGGGAAGTCGTCGGCAAGAAGTCCTTGCCCGACGCGATTCTGGAAGCGCGACACAGCCGCGCCGCTGAAGAAGAATGGCAGGCCTGCCAGGCGGTCGGCGTTTCGCTGGTAGGGCAGCCCGACGAACTGTATCCCCGCGCGCTGCGCGAGATTCCCGATCCGCCGTCGCTGTTCTACTGCCGGGGCGACCTGCAGCCCCGGGACAATCTGGCCATCGCCCTCGTCGGCTCGCGGCAGTGCACGCTGTACGGGACGCAGACGGCCGAGCGGCTGGCGCGGGGCCTGGCGCTGGCCGGGTTGACGATCGTCAGCGGGCTGGCGCGGGGCATTGATGCGGCCGCACATCGCGGCGCGCTGGCCGCGGGAGGCCGGACGATCGCCGTCTGCGCGCCGGGCCTCGGCACGATCTATCCGCCGGAGCACGCTGGCCTGGCGGATGAAGTCGCGGCGTCCGGCGCGCTGCTCAGCGAGTCGCCGCTGGACCGCGAACCGCGGCCCGGGCTGTTCCCGCAGCGGAACCGGATCATCAGCGGCATGTCGGTCGCGGTGATCATCGTCGAGGCGGGACGCCGCAGCGGCGCGCTCCACACGGCCCGACATGCCATGGAGCAGGGGCGGGATGTGTTCGCCGTCCCCGGGCGCATCGACAGCCTCGCCAGCCAGGGCTGCCACGACCTGATCCGCGACGGCGTCACGCTGATCCGCGGCGTCGACGACATTCTCGAATCGCTGGGGCCGCTGATGCAGCCGGTCGCCGTGCAAACGGGAGAGACGGTTTCATCCCCCCGGGAACTGTTGTTGAACGACATCGAACGGGTCGTGCTGAACCGCCTGACCTCCGAGCCGGAGCACGTCGACGCGCTGTTGCCGGTGGATGGGCTCGAGCCGTCGCAACTGCTGGCGACGCTGACGGTCCTGGAGATGAAGCGGCTGGTGCGGCGACTGCCGGGGGGCTACGTCTGCCGGGCCCCGTATTGAGCGACATCTTCCTGCGGGCGCCCGTTCAGAACGGACGCGGGAAGGCTGTCCACCAGCGGGACAATCTGTCGGCGGCCAGCTCGTCCACGCCGCCGAACGTCGCCGCCAGCACGCACAGTCCCAGCAGCGGGCGGACCGCGTGGGCGATGACCGATCCCGGCGCCAGCGGCGCGGCGCGGGCTGCCAGCGCCTGCGCCCAGTGCACGATCGCCAGCGCGGACAGCAGCGGCAGCGCGACCCGCAGCGACAACTCGCAGGATTGTGCGAGCGCCGATGTCAGCCAACCACCGGCCAGGTCCTCCAGCCGCGCCCCGCCAGGCGGAATGCGCGAGAACGTCTGCAGCAACCCCTCCACAATCGGCATCCGGCCGGTCGCTGACGCGCCGAATAGAAGCGTCAACACGGCCAGTCCGCCCAGGAGCCGCGTCGCCGGACCGAACGGCTGCGCTTCTCCGCCGCTGAAGGGATCGGGTTCAGCCGCCTCTTCGAGGCCCAGCTGGCGATCCAGCTGTTCGCCGGCGAATCGCATTCCGGCGATGAACAGACCGACGCCGATGCCGGTCGCGGCGCCCATGGCGAACTCGGCGATCGCTGCGGACCAGCCGGCGATCGAGGGCGCCGTCGCAGGGGCCGGACCGGACGCGGCCAGCCCTCCCAGAAGCAGCGCCAGCCCCACGCGGAACCGCCACGGAACGGCGCCGGCCAGCGCGGGAGCAAAGACGAAGAACCCGATCAGCCGCAGCGCGGCCAGCGCCGCGGCGAACAGCCACGGCCCGTATGCCTTCAGCCAGCCGGAAACCAGGGCGTCGATGATGCTCATGCGGCGGCGCTCCCAAGCCTCACGACGCCAGCGGAGCCTGCCGGTACACGTCGATCGCGTAGTCGGACAGTCGGCCCAGCAGCCACGGCAGGAGCAGCAGAATCACCAGCACCGATCCGACCAGCCGGGGCACGAAGGCCAGCGTCTGATCGTGGAGCTGGGTGAGCGTCTGCAGCACATTCACGACCAGCGCGATGGCGACCAGCACGGCCAGAATCGGCGCCGCCAGGACGATCGTCGTCGAGGCGGCCGACTGCAGCAGATCGATGGCGACGGAGGTCGACATCCGGGCG
The DNA here is from genome assembly GCA_019636235.1 of Planctomyces sp. Taxonomy (GTDB): domain Bacteria; phylum Planctomycetota; class Planctomycetia; order Planctomycetales; family Planctomycetaceae; genus Caulifigura. The sequence continues at coordinate 341,111 of JAHBXW010000003.1, read as the reverse complement.
GCTCCTCGGGGTCATGTGAACGGGCGAATGCTGGCCAACAGCGTCTCCGCCGTCAGGAACCAGCCGTCAATCAGCACGAACAGCAGCAGCTTGAGCGGGAACGCGACCCACGCGGCCGGCAGCGACGTTGCGCCCAGCGAGTTGATGACGCTGGCGGTCAGGATGTCGATGACCACGAACGGCAGCAGCAACTGGAAGCCGATGACGAACGCGACCTTGAGTTCGCTGAGCACATACGCGGGGAGCAGCACCGAGATCGGCAGGTCTTCGTAGAACTGCGGCGGCGAACTCGAGACGTTCCACTGCGCCTGGTAATCGAGGAGCAGGTCGACCGCGGCCGTGTTTCCGGAGGCCTCGACCTGCAGCGCCATGAATCGTCGCAAAGGCTCGACGGAGCGGGCGAGGGCGTCGGTCAACTGGGCGCGGCGTTCGGCGTCGGTGGCGTCTTCGGCGGGCGCGTATGCGGCCAGGCCGGCGTTCCAGGCGGTCGTCCAGACGGGCGTCATGACGCCGATTGTGAGGAACAGGCTGAGCGCCGTCGTGACCTGAGTGGGCAGGAACTGTCCGCCGCCGAAGCCCTGCCGGAGGATGCCCAACACGACCGCGATGCGGACGAAGCTGGTCGTCATGATGGCCAGCGCCGGCGCCAGGCTGAGAACGCCGCCGATGAGCATCCAGCGGAGCATGTTCAGCGAGGATTCCGACGAGCCGATCAGAGGCCCGGCGAGTGCGGCGGCGTCAGGCATGGTGTCGCTCCGCGGGAGCCCGAAACGGCGCGGGCGACGTACTGCGTCCGGGTGGCGGATCCGCGGGCCGCGGTTCGGGCTCCTGGATGACGGCGAATCTCGGATTTGCGGCCGGGGGCCTGGTGGGAGAGCGCCCGAACGACAGGGGCACGGGCCGCTGCGCGCCGGCCAGGCATTCGGCCGTGAGCCGTGCGGCATCACCCGGATCGCTGACTTCCGCCAATGTTCGCAGTCCCTCCGAGCTGCTGCCGATCAACAACAGTCGATCGCCCAGCCGTGCGAGGAACACGGACTGCCCCGCCAGAACGGACTGCCGTCCCAACACCTGGAATACGTCCGCGGGGAGCTGGCCGGCCGCGGCGCCGGGCCGCCTTCGGGACCAGAGGGAGAAGCCGCCGGTGATGACGACCGCGGCGAACAGGACGGGCCAGAGAGGCGAGGTCGCGCGGTCTTCCGGCGCGAGGCCGGAGCGCGCGTCGCCCGTGCGGCGGATGGGAGTCTTCGAGGAGTCGGTCGCCGGGGAGGTCGACGGCGCCACGATCGCGCCCGCCTCGTTGGACGGAGCTTCCAGGAGGCCGAGATCCCGCGCGGGGCGCATCAGCTCCGACGGGGGAACGGGATCGCCGATCTGAGCGAGGACAGCAGACGTGCCGGTGAACAGGCAGAGCGCGGCCGCGATTAGCCGCACCCACAACCGTTCAATGACGGTGACTTCAAACGTCGCGCCGAATGTGACGGTCGGCCGATCCGCTGGCGACATCCCTGTCATCCAGCACCCCCTTGCACGTGAACGCCCTGGCCGCGCGGCGCCGCAGCGGCGCGAGGCGGCGGGGACTATACGGCGACCCGGAAAAACGGGTCAATCCGAGTCCGCTGGGGGAGCTGCGAGAGGCGAGGCTGGCGGCCCGTCTGACGAGGCCGCAGGGTTGGGTCCCCCGGGGCCGGCTCCGCCGGGGCCGCCCGCGGGAGGCCTCAAGGAGGGGGTGGGCGAGTCCGAACCGCCGCCCGGCGCCCCGGCCGGGAATTCGCCATACAGGCGACCCAGCTCGATGAGCAGCGGCTCGAGGCGCGTGAGGTACTCAGCCTCGTCGAGCCGCCGGCGCAGCAGGCGCAGGGCATCGAGTTCGTGTTCGAGTTCATCCCGCCGGGCGCGAATCTCGGGGGACAGCGCCAGCTCCTCGGGGCTGGGAATCAGGACGATCCGGGCGGCCCGGGCGCCGTCGAGCGGGGCGCCGTCCCGGGCGGATTTCGTCGCCCGCACGCCCCGGAACCATTCCGCCGGCGTGCCCAGACCATCTCCGTTGTCGTCGTTCAGCGAGTGCTCGGTCGCGAGGCGCGTCTCAGCGGCGTAGAACTCGCGCACGCGAGAACTGGCGAGCAGGAACGCTTCCAGCAGCGAGATTTGCCCGTCCCGATCAAGGTCCGCCTGGGGATCGGTGATGGCCTGCGAGAGGTGATCGCCAAGACGCGAGAAGTTGTACTCATGGCCGCTGCGCGTGGCGGTGATCACAACGCGGTCGCGGCGGGACAGAGCGGGCAGGAACGGGCCGCTGCTGGACGCCGCATTGATGACCACGGTCGGTCGTTCGATCGGTTCCAGCCAGCCTGCGAGTTCCTCTGGAGAAATGTCCGGCCCGCGCAGATTGAACTTCGCCGTTTTGCCGTCGAATGTCCCATGGCCGATCAGCACCAGCCACAGCGGTTCGCTCGACCTCGGGGCGTCCGCCAGCCGCTGCTGAAGCGTTTCGCGGTCCTCGGCGGCCGGAGAGGAATCGAGTCCGATGGAAACGAATTCCGCGCCGGCGGCGTCGGCCGCGGCCTGCCAGCGTTCGGACCAGACGCGAAACGCCGCATCGTATTCCTCCGTGCCCGGCGCTCCCACGACGACGATCAGCAGCGGGCGTTCGCGCGGCACGCTGGCTCGGGCCGTAGGGCCGGAAGTCGCCAGGGCGAACGAGCATACGAACAGGAGGGCGCCCAGCGCGGCGCGGATCGGCGGCCGACGCGCGGGCCGGACAATGCGGCCGGTCATGGCAGTCCTTTCCAGCGTCGCAGTCCCCATTCCAGCAGCAGGCACATCGCGACGAGCGCGAACACGCCCCAGCGATGCCACAGCGGATACGTCCAGGACTCCGTGATGGGAATCTTCCGGTTCGGCAGCCCGGACACGAACGCGTCGAGATCCCCGAGCGACAGCATCTCGCCCCCCGTCCGGCTGGCGATGTCCTCCAGCAGCGCGCGGTTCGGCGCGAGGCTGGCGAATTCCTCGGTCTCCGGTTCGACGGCCCACCCGACCTCGCGGCGGCCGACTTCGCTGCCGTCGTCGGCGAGCGCCTGAATTGACGCCTTGTAGACCCCCGGATCGCGGGGCAGGAACGTCGTGCGGTACAGGCCGGCGGTTCGGCCGTCCGGCTCGGCCGTGAGTTCCACGGTCCGCTTGTCCGGCAGTTGGACCTGCACGGCGACGGCCGCATTGTCCAGCGGTTCGAATTTCGGGTCGCGGACGCGGACCCCCAGTTCCACAGCGGGCAGCGAACCCCCGGCGACCGTGCGGGCGTCGACTTCGACCGACTTGGGAACGTCCGACACCAGCCAGCGGATCGTCTGCCGCCAGGCCTTGCCCAGATCGCTCTGACTGACTTCTTCGCGGCGAAGGTCCCAGCGCCACAGGTCGCCGATCAGGAGCGCCGCGGATTGGCCGCGACCAAAGGACTGGACGACCAGCGCGGGAAATGCCGTCCCGTCCCGCCCCTCGATCTCCGACAGCACCGTGGCCCCCGGCTTGATGGCCGAGATGCGGTTCGCCGTCCGGAACGACGGCATGTCGGCCAGCCGCTGCTCCTCATCCGGCTCGGTCGTGCGGACCCGCACCCAGGGCTGCAGCCAGCCTTCGCGCGTCAGCTTCAGCCGGTAGCGGTCGGCGACGGCGGACTCCGGCCGGTCGAGGTACACGGGCAACAGCTCGCCGATGGGCGTCCGCTGGAATCCGCCCTCGGCGAAGGATTCCTTGCCTCCCAGCATCAACAGGCCGCCGCCGCGACGGCCAACGAACTGCTGGACGAGCGACATCTGGTCCTGCGTGAAGAACGCCGCCTCCATGTCGTCCAGCACGATCGCGTGATAGCGGTACAGTTCCTCGGCCGCCTTGGGAAAGCCGCCCCGCAGCTCCTCCGGATCATCCGTGAGCCGGATCAGCACGGGTTCGTCGTACTGTTCGGCCGCTTCCTCTTCGGCGTCAAAGCCCCGAAACAGCGGATTCGTCCGTTCGCCAGCGCGGCCCAGGAAGGCGAATCGCGGCTCTTTGCGGGCGATCCGAATCAGCCCGGTGAGGCGGACTTCGTCGTCCTCGGCCAGCGCCCGACGAAGGAACTTGAACTCCCAGTTGGGACGGCCCGAGACGTACAGCACGCGGTACGGCCCGCCGCCGCGATCGACGACCGCCCAGCGGGAATTGTTCGCCAGCGTCGCCTCCAGTGTCGTGTCCTTCGCGACGTCCTCTCCCTCCAGGCGGGCCTGAACCGAGAAGAAGCTGACGCCCGCGCGTTCCGGCCGGAGCAGGAACCGCTCGCTGTGCGCCTGCCCCTCGTCGATGCGGTTGATCGTCCGCCGTTCGACCTCTTTGCCGTCTTCGAGGACGCGCAGCACGACCTTGCGATCGGCCAGACCGCGGCCGTTGAGTTCGGCGACCAGCGTGACGGGGGCGGCGTCGAAGTTCGTCTGGCTGACCGTGACGCGGCTGACCGCGAGATCCACGAGGCCCCGATCATCGCCGAGCGCCACCGGATATACGGGGGGCATGCCGTCCCAGCTCGCGGGCAGGGCATCGCTGTCCGTCGCGTTGCCGTCGGTGAGCAGCAGGATGCCGGCGACCGGCTGGTCGCGGAACCGTTCCCGCAGCGACGTCAGCGCGCCGGCGATGGACGACGCCTGACCTTCGAAGTCGAGCGCGCCGTCGAACGATCGCACCGGGGCGAGACCGGCGTCGAACCGGTAGCGGCGGACGTCGAAGTCCTGCCCCAGCCGGGTCGACCAGTCGCCGGATTCCCCGAGCGCTTCAGCCAGCAGCTGACCCCGGGTGCGGCTGCCGCGGGCTCCGTCGGAAAGCTGCAGGCTGCGGCTGTTGTCGGCGGCAATGATGAACACGTTGCTGCCGGGCCGGGGCCGCGTGCCGGTCCACAGCGGCTCGACCAGGCAGGCGGCCAGCGCACACAGGGCGATCGCCCGCAGGCCGGCGGCCGTCAACCGCACCCACAGCGGCCCTTCGGCTCGCAGGTACGACCAGGCCATCAGCGCCAGTCCGGCCGTCATTGCGACGACCGCCCAGGGCGCCCATTGCCGGCTGCCGAGCAGCAGGTCCGCCAGAATCATGGGCCGCCCCTCGCGGCCGCTTCTCCGGCATACCGGTTCTCGCCGGATCGTTCGCTGACCGTCCCGGCGCCGAGACGCTCGTAGTACAGGCGGATCTTCTCCGCGTACGCCGGCGGCGCCGGGTCGCGATCCAGCGGCACGATCGCCCGCTTCGACGAGCGGCGGATGACTTCATCGGCGATGCGGTCCCGCAGCAGGATCAGCGGCTCGGCGACCTCCTCCTGAACGATGTCCCACTGCGGCTCGGTCGAATGCCGTCGGAACTCCGCGCGGATGCTGCGGGCTCGCTCGCGGATGCGGGCCGCTTCGGCGCGCAGCTCGGGATCGTCGACCATTTCCTCGACATCCCGCAGGCGGTCGGACCACTCGCGGAAGCTCTCGCCGGTGAGCGGCCGGTTCGTGCGGTCCGGGCCTCCCGGGTTCTCGGTAAACTGCCAGTCCCCGTCCTGCCGGTCGCCAGCCTCTTCGGCGAGACTCCGCGGCCCGCCTCGCTGACCGTTTCCGCCGTTCCGCTGGCCACCCGGCTGCCGTTCGCCGTTCTGACGCTCGCCAGCCTGCCGTTCTCCGTCGGGCTCTCCGTCTTGTGGTTCACCCGGTTGCTGCCCGCCGGGCTGGCGTCCTCCTGGCTGGTCGCCCCGCTGCTGTTCGCCGGATTGACGCTGACCGCGCTGGCGCTCGTCCAGCGACGGGTCGTCGTTCTCCCGTTGTCCGGATCGGCCGCCGGGCTGCTGGCCGCGCTGTTGTTCGCCAGCAGCGTTCTCGTCTGCGCGTTCTTCGTCGTCCTCGCGGTCGGAGCGGCCGTTGGAACGTTCGCCGCGGCGACGGCCTTCGCTCTGCTGGTCGCCGTCCGACTGCGCGTCATCCTCCTGGGAGTCCCGCGGTTCGCCGCGGCCGCCTCGCCCGCCGGTTTCACGCTCCTCGGAGTCGTCATTTTCGGAGCGACGGCCGCTGCGGGATCGGCCCTCTCCCGGCTGCGACTCGTCCGCGTCCTCCGGAGACTCCGCGTCTCCCGAACCGCGCTGGCGCCGCTCGCCGGAGGCGTCCTCTTCACTCTGATCCCCGTCGGGCTCACGCCCACGGCCGCGGCCTGAGCGCTCGCGCTCGCTCTCATCGCCGCGCGGATCGTCGGACGGATCGCCGGACCGCCCCCGCCCGGCCCGCGACTCGTCGTCGGCGGCGAGGTCGGGACGATTCTCGGCGATCTCCCGATTCAACTGCCGGGTCAGCTCCTGAAGTTGTTCCCGCGCCCGGCGGAGCGCTTCGGTCTCGTCCCCCAGCACGCTCTCCGCGGCGCGTTCGATGCCCTCTCGGAACCGCTGGATGCCTTCGCCGGCGATTCGCTCCTGGGCCTGCGCGTCCGACTGGAAGCCGCGCCGCAGCGACGATTCCGCCGCCTGCAGCGCTCGTTCGGCCTGTTGCTCCTCAAGCCCGCGGGCCGCATCGTACAGCCGCTCGGTCAACAGCGGTTCGGTGGCCTCGGCCTCGGCGATGGTGTTGCGGACGCGTTCCTGAACGTCGGCCAGCCGTTGCCGCTGATCAGCCATTTCATCGGCCAGCCGTTCGCGGTCCGGCGTCTCCGGCGCCAGCGAGCGAGGCCCTTCGGAGGGTTCGCGCGGGGCGGCGGGATCGAGTTCGCGGGCGATCCGCTCCTCGCGTTCGGAGATGTCGCGCGCGGCGTCCCGGAGATCGCGCAGCTCTTCCGAGAATCGGTTTGACGCGCGGCGGCGGAACTCGTTTCGCAGCTCCTCGAACTCGCGTTCCGCGCGGGTTCCGGAGGCGGCGGCCTGCGGCGTCATCTCCTGTTCGAGCGCCTCGGCGGATCGCCGGACCTGTTCGCGGGCCTGCTCCAGTTGCTGCCGCTCCTCGGCCATGCGCTCCTGGTTCTCCGACGAGTCCATGCGGGACTGCAATTCGTCGGTGTCCTGGAGAATCTGCTGCTGCTCCTCCTGGAGCCGTTTCAACTGACGGCGGATTTCCTCGGCTTGCTGGTCGTCGGGCGCTTCGTCGAGGGCGGCCTGCAGCTCTTTGAGCCGCTCGTTCAGGTCGTGCTGGCGGCGGGCGAGTTCGCGGAGCCGATTGAGGACCTGCCGGTTCTCGCGGTCTTCCGCCGATTCCTCCGTTTGCGACTGGGCGAGCCGCTGGCTTTCGTAGGGATTCCGCTGGTTCTCGAGGTTCAATTGCTGCAGCTGTTGCTGCTGTTGCTGAGAGCGGCTGCTGCTGGAACTCGAGCTGCCGGACTGCTGTTGCTGACTCTGCTGCTGCATGACGCGGTGTTCGCGCGCGCGGAGCTTGAGCAGCGCCTGGTAGGCGGACTGTTCGGCGGCGAGCGCGGCGCTGAGCCGTTCGCGGCTGTGTGCGGCGCCGGCGGCTTCGAGCTCATCGCGGGCGACCGTCATGGCGTCCAGGACGTCGATCAGGTGTCCGCGGGATTCGTCATCCTGCAGTTGTTCGCCGAGCGCGGCGGCCTGACCGAGCGCCTGGGACTGGGAAGAGGCGATCTGTTCGACGTCGGGCGTGAAGCTGTCGCTGAGCGGACCGGACGTCTCCCGGCGAATGACCTTCCAGGTGGCGTTGATGATGTCCTTCTGCAGTTGGGCCAGTTCCTGGGCGGCCTGGGCATTCTGGCCGGCTCCCGGTTGGCCCGGCTGGCGGGGCTGCGACTGCTGCTCGCCTCCGGCGGGGGGCTGGCCTTCGCGGAAAATCTCCTCGAAGTGACGGACCTCGGCGAAGTACATGTCGCTTTCGATCCGTCGGGGCTGGCCCTCGAGATCGAGATCCTCCGCCCACCAGTGGTACGACAGCAGTTCGTCCGGCGCGGCGTCGAGTTCCTCGAGCTTGATGAGCTCCTTAAGTTCCAGTCGCTGCTTGCCCGGCCCCTGTTCGCCCAGCACGACTTCGACCGGCTCGCGTCCGGCCAGCGCGTACAGCACGCCATAGCGGGCGACGCCATAGTCGTCCCAGGCGGTCGCGCGGACGTCCAGTTCCTCCAGCGGCGAGGCTTCCATGTCCCGCGCGGGGAACACGGGCTTCAGGACCACCGGCTGATTCGGCAGCATGTTGATCCGAAACGTGATGGGCTTCACATTCGCGCGGCCATCGGCATCGATGAGGTGCAGCGACAGTTGCCGCGAGCGGTCGCAGGGAATCTCCACCTGCCGCTGCAGGGGATCGGCATCGTCGGCCGCGAGCGAGAATTCCTCGTCGTGCTGGCTGGTCAGCCGGGCGGTCGCGACGGGCTTGTTCAGCCGACACAGCAGCGTGACGCGGCTGCCCTCGGGGGCGGACAGGGTCCGCACATCCTGGACGAGTCGTTCCTCCAGCCCCGCATAGGCCGGGTAGGCGATCCGCGCATCCGCGCGTTCAAGACGGGGGTATTCGAAGACGGTGGCTCGATGCCAGGGGGTGATTTCCCCGCCGGTTTCGACGCGGTACTGCAGGGCCTGGCGGACGTCGTTGATGCGGGCGGCGAACACGGGGTCGTTGAGGCTGCGGGCCATGGCGGCCTGCGCTTCCGTGCCGTCCTCAAGTCGCCATTCGAGCCGTGCCTCAGGGGGGACCTCGCCGGCGATCCGGGCCAGGACGAGCAGGCTGGTCCCGAGTTCCACCTCGGTGTCGCCGGGTTCGACCGTCACGCTGAAGTCGGCGCCCGCGTCTTCGCCCCGAGCGAGTTGCGGAGCGTCTGGCCCGCCGGCGATGAGCGGCGGCGTCCGCTGTGCCGCGACGAGAACGGCCGTCAGCAGGGCCAGCGACGCCAGCGAGCCGAGCATGGCGGATGCGATCCGCCGGCCGGGGACGATGGTCGTCCAGCCGTGACGGCGGGCGTGCGCGAGCGCCTCCTGCACGACATGCGATTGCAGGTAGCCCAGCCGCCCGCCGGACTGCAGGGGCTGCTGTTCGACGGCCGTCAGCAAGCGAGAATCGAGTTCCGGCCAGCGGGCTTCGACCCGCCGCGCGACCCACAGTCGGCTGCCCGCCGCGCGCAGCGCGATCCACCCCGCGACGAACGACAACCCGGCAGCGAGCGCCGCCAGAGCGAAGAACGTTTCCCGGCCGCCGCGACCCGCGGCGACCAGCACGGCCCCCAGTCCCGCGGCGAACAGCCACGCCGCCGACAGCGACGTCCACAGCCACAGCCGCCGGTATCGGCGGGCCACCTGTTCGAGTTCGTCCTGCAGTCGCCGCTGAATCATGTGACGGCCTCCGCGGTTCGCGTGCTCCGGCGGCGGGCGTGATCGGCCCACCACATTTCCAGCAACAGCAGCCCCAGGGCGCCCAGGATCAGCCATTGCCAGACCTTCTGTCGGCCTTCGAGTTCCGTGTCTCGCTGCTGCCGCATGTGGTCCAGGCGTTCGGTCTGCGTCAGGTCGGCCCCCAGGCGGACTCCGAACTGTTCGAGATGTTGAGGATCGAACGGCGCGGTGTCGCTTTCAGCCGGCGCCACGTTGACGGCGAACACCCCATCTTCCGTTCCCGAGCGGGCCAGGTAAATGCCGGGCAGCGTCGTCTGCTCGAAGCGGGACGTCCCGGGGGGCAATGCCGTTTCCGTTCCGTCCGGCCCGGTGATGGTCGTCCCGGCGGCCCGCCAGGACTCCGGCAGTTCGACGGGCTGATGAACGATCGTCGCCGGCAGCGCCCCGCCGCCGCCGGTCGCGAGGTCCAGCAGGCCCCCCATCAGCGGCACGAACTTGTTGGACAGCGCGAGCTGGCTGTCGTCGGGGCTCCAACTGGTCAACAGCTGCAGCAGCCGTCCCTCGCCGAGCCGCCGTTCGAGCAGCGCGGGGGCCGCGTTGTCGAACCGGGCGACGATCCGCGTGTCGGCCGATTCCCGCAGCCGGGCCGGCCATGCCGTCCAGAACCGAATGCGGGTGAAATCGCTGTAGCGCGGATTCGCGAGGCCCGTGAACAGCGGATGCGAGAAGTCGATTTCGCCCAGCATCAGGTATTGATCGTCTGGAAGCTCCGCCTGCTCCGGCGGGGCTTCGGCCAGCAGTTCGTCGTTGAGCGCCGCGAGCCCCGGGACGGCGGCCGGCGTCGCCGGAATCTGCAGGACGATTCCGCCCCCCTGCAGATAGGTCTTGAGCGCCGCCTGGCGCGACTCATCCGGCATTGATGAGACGACGATCAGCGGAAGCGCCGCGGGGGACAGTTCCGAACCATCGAGCGGAACGACGTCGACCTGCCGCAGCGGATCGACCCCCACGGCGAGCCGCAGGTAATACTGCACGCCCCGCGCGTCGTCGTCGGCGTCCTCCCCGAGATAGCCCACGCGCAGCGACTGGCGTCGCAGCGGGGCCACGAAAAACTGATTGTCGAACTCGGCCGCATCGCCGCGGAGCGTCAGCCGGTCCGCTTCGGCGGCATCGGCGGGGCGGGCCAGCCGGACAACGCGGCTTTGACCGGGCGGGACGTAGACGGCCATCGCTCCGACGGCGGACGGCGGAGTTGTCGCGGTTTCCCAGCGAACCTGGAATTCGTCGCTCGTCGAATCCCGGGCGGACGACAGGCGGACGCGTGGGACGGCATCGGGGGCGTCCTCATCGCTGGTCAGCAACTGGACGACGGCGTTGGTGGGGTCCGCGGGGAGCACCGGCCGCGGGATCAGCCGGATCGCTGCGGGCCAGTCGTACGACTGCAGGGCGTCGAAGCGGCTGCCGGATTGGAAGTCGCTGATCAGGATGATCTGCGGGTTGAGAGCGGACTGGTTGACGTCGCCGGTGGTCTCCATTTCTCCAGCGATGGCGCTGAGCGCGTCGGCGAGATTCGTGCCGCCCCAGTCGGGCCGCAGGGCGGCGAGGGCCTGGCGGACGCGCTCGGCTTTGACGGCCGGCGCCGCGAAGGATTCGGATTCGAACTCGACGAGGCGGCGGACGCGATCGCTGAAGGCGTACAGGGCGACATCATCGTTCGGGCCCAGTTGCTGAAGTTCCTGCTCGGCGTGAGCCAGCGCCTGCGTCCACAGGTCGCCCCGGCGGAGGCTGGCGCTGACGTCGATGAGCAGGGCGACGCGGCGTCCCGCGAGGTCGCTGACGGTCAGCGCCGCCGCCTCGCGCAGAAACGGCCGCGCGAACGCAAACGCGACCAGCCCCAGCACGCCCAGCCGCAAAAGCAGCAGCAGGATCTGGTCGAGCCGGCTGCGCCGCGTCAGCCGCGGGGGCGTCGGCGACAGAAACATCAACGAGCTGAACTCCTGACGTCCGCGGGGCGTCCGCCGCACCAGGTGCAGGAGCAGCGGGATCGACAGGGCGGCCAGGCCCGTCAGAAAGATCGGCGCGAGGACGCCCATCATCCGCCTCCCCGCGCGGCGCTCCGCGCAGTTCCCTGCGCGCGGGCCACGCTGCGACCGCGTCGCAGCCGGGCGCTCAGCAGGTCGAACAGCGCGCGGTCCAGCGGATCGCGCGTCGACAGCTCGTACAGGTCCGCGCCCAGCGACGAACACAGCTTCACAAGGTCGCGGCGATGTTCGCCGAACTTCCGCGCGTACTGCTCGCGGACGAGCTGCGGATCGACGAACAGGTCGCGGCCGCTCTCGACATCGTGAAACATCGCCGCCTGCTGAAAGGGGAATTCCGTTTCGGCGGGATCGAGCACGCGGAGGATGATGACTTCATGGCCGCGGGACCGGACATAGCCCAGCTGCTGTTCCAGCACGGCGGCGGGGGCGAGCATGTCGGACAGGAGGACGACCAGGCCGCGTTTGCTTGTCACGCGGGCCACCTGCTCCAGGGGGCCGGCCAGATCGGTGCTGGCGCCGGCCGTGGCCTGTTCCAGCAGCAGCATCAGGCGATGCATGTGGCCGGGGCGATACCGCGGCGGGAGGTAGTCGCGGACGGCGGCGTCGAACGTGATCAGTCCGACGGCGTCCCGCTGCAGCATCAGAAAATAGGCGATCGTGGCGGCCACGGTCCGCGCGTAGTCGGCCTTGTCATATTCCAGCGACGTGTAGCCCATCGACCGGCTGAGATCCACGAGCAGCCAGCAGCGGAGGTTGGTTTCGTCCTCGAAACGCTTGATGTACTGGCGGTCGCTGCGGGCCAGCCGTCGCCAGTCGAGATAGCGGAGATCGTCTCCCGGGACATAGGGGCGGTACTCGGTGAACTCGACGGAGAACCCGTGGTACGGGCTGCGGTGCAGTCCGCTGAGAAAGCCTTCGACGACGGCCTTGGCGCGGAACTCGAGGTTGCGGATGCGCATCAGCGCCGCGGGGTCGATCGACGCGGCGCGGCCGGCGGACGCGCCATCACGCTCCCCGCGCACGGTCCCGGTGCGGTGCGGCAGTCGACTCATGCGGACTTCGCTCCGGGCGTCGGGACGGTCTCCAGCAGCCGGCCGATGACCTGGTCGACCGTGATGCCCTCGGCCTCCGCGCGATAGCTGATCAGCACGCGATGACGAAGCGTCGGATGGACGAGCGCCCGGATGTCGTCGACGACGACATGATGCCGGCCGGCGAGCAGCGCCCGGGACTTGGCCCCCAGCACGAGGTACTGCGCGGCGCGCGTGCCCGCGCCCCAGCTGACCCAGTCGTTCACGAAATCGGGCGAGCCGGTCTGACCGGGGCGGCTGGCGCCGGCCAGCCGCACGGCGTAGCGGATCAGGTCCTCTGCGACGGGGACTTTCTGGACGACGTCGTGGAACCGCAGGACATCCTCGCCGGTGAACAGCGGTTCGATTTCCGCGGGGCGGCGGGAGGTCGTCTGCCGGACGACGGCGACCTCGTCGTCCTCGGGGAGGTAGTCGATCAGAACGTTGAACATGAACCGGTCGAGCTGGGCCTCCGGCAGGGGATAGGTCCCCTCTATCTCGATGGGGTTCTGCGTGGCGAGGACGAAGAACGGCTCTTCGAGCCGGTAGCCGACGCCCGCGACGGTAACCTGATGCTCCTGCATGGCCTCGAGCAGGGCGGCCTGCGTCTTGGGGGGCGTGCGGTTGATTTCGTCGGCCAGGATCACGTTCCCGAAGATCGGCCCTTTAACGAACTGCATGTGGCGGTGGCCATCGGACGCCTGCTCCAGAATCTCCGTGCCGGTGATGTCGGCCGGCATCAGGTCGGGCGTGAACTGGATCCGCTGGAACTTGAGGTGGAAGATCTTCGCGATCGACCGGACGAGCAGCGTTTTGGCGAGACCCGGCGCGCCGGTGATCAGGCAATGCCCGCCGGCGAACAGCGCCGTCAGCAACTGCTCGACGACGGCCGCCTGGCCGACGATCGCCTTGGACAGCTCCGCGTCGATCCGCGCCCGCCCTTCGCGAAGCATCTCGACCGCCTGCTTCTCCGTCTCAAACGCATCCGGTTCGTTGCTCACGCCGCTGCCTTCCTCTGCCTGGTTGCCTGTCGATGCGGGATGACGCTCCGTCCGGCCGGGATCAATGCGTCATCGCGTAGGTCACGATGTTGATGCCCAGCGGGTACGACCACTTCTCGGACATTTCCTTGAAGTAACCGGGACTCATGCCCTCGCGCTCCCAGCCGTCGCCGACGTCGGTGTTGTGGCAGATGATCGCCATCATCCGCCCGTTGTCGTCGAAGATGCCTTTGTAGTAGGCCTCGGGCGCGTCCCAGCGCTCGGTCGTCCGGCCCGCCTCCCAGGCATTGATGCTGGGAATCTGCGGCTTCTCCTTGAGGTCGTACACGATGTGGAAGATCTCGTGTTCCAGCGGAAGTTCGATCGGCTCGCGATCGGGGAACACGCGCTTGATCTCGCGGTAGAAGTTCTCCCACTCCGCGACGCCCCAGAAGTCGTCGACCATCAGGAACCCGCCGTTCAGCAGGTATTTTCTCAGGGCCACGACCTCAGCCTCGTTGAAGATCAGATCGCCCGGCTCGATGAGATAGATGAACGGGTAGTCGAACAGCTCGTCGTCGGTGAGTTCCAGAATGCGTCCGTAGGGGTCGGTTTCCAGGGACGTCAGCTGGTGCAGCCGGTAGGGGAAGTTGAGGTCGCTGTCGGGGTAGTCGGTCGCCCATTTGCCCCAGTTGCCGTAGGAGCTGTAGCGGATGCGGACGAACGTGAAGACGTCGTCGGCGAACTGTTCGTCGTTCTTCCATTCGGGGACGCCGCCGCGATCGACCAGCCGCGTGTCGAACTCGCCCCCGCGGGATTCGCGCCGCCAGCGACCGCGCTGTGCGAACGCCGCGACGGCCAGCGCGCCGATCGCCGCGCACACCAGCACGGTTCGGAGCAGGCGATGGCGATGCATGGCGGGACGCTCCTAAAAATCGGCGCGGGAACGGGAGGGCAGAACGGGCAGCGGGGGCGGCGGGGGAGACAATCCCTGCTCTGCGGCGGGCTCCGCCGTCGATTGGCTGGCGGGGGCGTGCAACTGTTCGAGAATCGAATTCAACTGGCGATAGGCCGCGCGGTCGCGAGGCGCCTCCTCCAGCGCCAGCAGCACCTCGCGGCGAGCCGCTGGCAACTGGCCGGAGCGTTCCAGCGCCGATGCCAGACGCAGCCGCAACCCGGCGGAATCGATCGCTTCCAGCGCCAGCAGCGCCCGACAACTGTTCGCCGCCAGTTCGTCATCCAGCAGCGCGTCCGCGGCGCGGATCGCCAGACGATGCGGCGCCGGCTGCAGCGGATTGACGGCCAGCCACCGCCTCGCGATTGTCCGGCACAACTCCCAGTCCCCCTCGGCGGCCGCCATTTCGGACAGGCGCGCAAACACTCCCACCTGGCTCGACGTCAGCGCCAGCAGACTCTCTAACACCTCCCGCTCCGACGGGTTCTCCCCCAACTCGCGGAAAACACGGGCCAGCAGCGGATACGGACCCTCCGCCGAAGCGTCCGCGGGGAACAGCTCCCGCATCCGCTCCAACGGCTCCTTCGCGCCGACCCAGTCGCCAGCGGCGATCCGCTCCCGCGCCAGCCGCTGCAGTCCTCTGTAATTCGCGGGATGGTCTCGCACCCAGGCCTCCACCGCCGCCAGGTCCGCCCGCCGCGGCAGTTCCGGCTCCGACCAGTCCGCCCCGGGGGCCAGCGAATTCGCCCGCTCCCGCGCGTACGCCGCAAACTCCGCGTCCAGCGCCTCCAGTGGTCCCCCCCGGCGTTCCAGGGCGTCGTTGATCGACAGCCCGTTCCCCAGATCGTCCAGCACCTGCTTGAGCGCCTCCAGCCCGAACCGCTCGACCAGAAACTCCACCGCCAGCGCCGATTCGAAATACGCGAACTGCAGGTGCTGCGACGAGCGGGCCTGCAGGAACGCGCCGCTCAGACCGGTCAGCGGCACGAAGTCGTCGCCCAGAAGCATCTGCCGGTATTGCGGCGTCAGGGCCTGCCCCCAGGTCCGGTCTTTCCGTGTTTCCTCGTAAACGGAGATGCCTTCGCTGAGCCAGCGGGGCATCCGGTTGCGGGTCTTGTTGAGCGTCACGACATGGCAGAACTCATGCCACAGGGTCGCCTCCCAGGAGGCCGTGATCTCGCCCAGCGCGGCCGGGCTGTTCGCCGTGATCACGGCGCCGAAGCACACGCCCAGAAAACCCGCGCCCCCCGGAAGGCCGAACGTCCGGATCGCGAAGTCCTGCTGGCGGGGGAACATCTCGACGATGATCGGCCCCTCGAGTTCGACCTCGTATCGTTCGCACAATTCGGCCCGGGCGCGCTGCAGGAGGTCCAGCACCTGCCCCCCGTAGATGTCCGCCTCGCGGGCGTCCATCCGCAGAATCAGCCCGTCCGATTCCAGCGTGCGGAACCCGGCGATGCTCTCCTGCAGCGTCACCAGGTTGTGGGCGACAATGTTGTACTCGTCCGCGGAATTGACCTCGGCCGCCAGCGCCCAGCCTTCTTCGCGCCCGAGCCGCAGGAGGTCCTGCGCGAGCTGCAGCTTCGCGGGCACATGGCCGGGATCCATCCGCAGGGCGCGCCGCTGCGACTCCGCGCCTTCCGCGAACCGGTATTTCTGCGACAGCTTCCGGCCGATCAGGTGATCGACCTCGGGATTCGTCGACCAGTCCCGGAGCGCCTCCTCGCGCAGCTGGCGCTCGGCGTCCAGGTCGTACTTCAGGTGCGCGAGCACCGCGCGGTACGCGGCTGCCAGCGGCTGCCTGGGGTTCACGCGAGCGACCTCGGCGAGCAGAGCTTCCGCTTCCACGTAGCGTTCCGCGTCGATGTGCCGATCGGCCATCCACAGCAACGCACGGACATGCCGCGGATTCAACTCGAGAGTCTTCGCGTAGGCCGCCTGCGTCCGCTGCTCATCGCTTTCGGCGAACGCGCGGACCAGGCCGAACTGGGCGTCCGGATCGTCGGGCTGCAGCGTCGCCGCCTGCTCGAACTCCTTCGCCGCCAGCGCGTAGTCGTGCTTCTCAAGCGCCAGTTCGCCGCTGGCAAGGTACACGTCGGTGAACGCGGCATTCCGCCGCTTGACCAGCCCGAACACTTCCGAGAGGACGCGCCGGGGATCGACGCCGTGCGACAGCAGGAACCGGCCGATGGTCACCTGGTTGGGAGAATCGCTGTAGCGCCAGGGGGACTGCCGCGCGAGGTTGCCGATCTCCTCGTCGAGTTTCAAAGCCTGTTCCGGATCGCCGTTGAACCGGTGCACGTCCCGGCCGATCCAGCGGAGCTGCACGCTGCTGGGGGCGGCCCGCATTCCGGCGTTCAACGAGGCGAGCGCGTCGGCGTGTCTGCCCTGCTCGAGTTCCGCGCGGATCTTCAGGACCCACAGGCTCTCATTGAACGGGGACCGTTCCAGCGCCGTCGCCGCTGCCGCAGCGCTCTCGGGGTACTGTCCGCGACGGAACAGCCGGGCCGCGTCGTCCGGCGTCGGCTGCGCGACAGCGGGGGCGACCGCAGTCAGAATGGCGAGACTGAGAAGGCCGGTCCGAAGAGACGCCCGGCGCACACTCCGCCGGGAACCGGCGACACACAGAATCCTGGCGGAATCGCCCAACGGGCCACACTCCCTTCGCCAAAGGAACAAGCGCGCACTCGCCCGATTCTACCGCCGGGGGCATCCGCGTCCATCGCGCGCGCCGCCCGAACGTCCCCGCAGATGAGCTTTTCCTCAGCGTGACGGTCGGCCGCCGCGAGGCGATTCGGCGAGTCCCGGTCCGCGCTCCGCCCGTCGCCGCTCTCGCAACGACCTACGTCCGCACGCCGCCCGACAGCCACGCGCTGAATGCCGCCCCAAACGTCAGGGGCCCCCACACCGCGAGCTCCGGACGCATCACCGCCGCCTGGCCCAGCAGCCCGCCGCCGATCGTCAAACCGTACACCAGCGACAGCGCCGCCATGCACGCGGCGATGTTTTGGACCTGACTCATCCGCTCCCTGCGGGCGATCAGCGGCAGCACCAGAAACACGCCGATCAGGCACAGGATCGGACGCGTCAGACGGCTGTGCAGATGCATCACGTGCGCCCGGAATGACGACAGGCTCCCCGCCGGCAGGCGAATCCGCCGCAGCAGTTCGGGCGTCGTCAGGAACCGATAGCCCCCGCCGCGATGCGCCAACTGGTCCGCCGACAGGCTCGACACAATGAACACGTCGTCGGTCTTGCGCTGCGGAAGAATCAGCCGTCGGCCTTCCTCGGTCAGCCGCAACGATCGATACGCCGGCTGGGGGGCCTTCAACAGCCAGCCGGCCGGCTGATCGCCGCGCGCCGGATAGAACTTCGCCGACTCCGCCGACAGCTTGGTCGAATCCATCGCATGCGCAGGAGTCTGCAGCAGGAACTCCGGGTTGCGGAGCGTCCGTTCGGCCGGCTGCAGCGATTCCGCGGTCAGGTAGATGTAGGTCAGCGGGTCATACTGCGCCTCGACCGGCTGGGCGCCGCCCGAATCGGCCCCGTGCGCGCCCTGCAGTTCGGAGGCGATCTGCGGCATGATCAGCTCCTGGTTGACGGCCATCAGACCGTTCACGGCCAGCACGCCCAGGACGAATGGCGTCGCCAGCCGATACGTGGGAATCCCCGCCGCCAGCAGCGGGTGCAGCTCCCCGTGTTTGACGAGCAGCGCCATCGTCGTCAGGACCGCCAGCACCGCGGCCGTGGGACCGAGCAAATCCAGCAGGGAACTCGACTGCAGCACGTAGTGGCGGGCCATCCGAAACAGGATGGCGGTCGGCGGCGGTTCCGAGGCCCGCCCCTGGGCCGCCGCCTCTTTGCGATCCCCCTGGGCCGGGTCCTTGCGGCTGACCGTGTCCTTCCGCGCCGCCTGTTGGAAGGCGTCGAGGTTCATGAACCCGTCCACGACGGCGAACAGGCCGACCGACGCCACAAACAGTGCCACGAACGCGAAGGCGAAGCGGCTGAACAGATAGCGGTCGAACGTCGTGAACACGGCGCAGCGCAACGGGAACCGCGGGACGGGAGCGGAGCGGGATTACACGTCCGCTCACGGCCCGGCGTCAATCCGAGTTCCCGGCCGGCCCCTCCGATTCCTTCGCGGTCGCCGTTTCTGCGTCCAGCAACAGGATTTCCACCTTCCGGAACTCCACCGGGTGGCTCTCCGACTGCAGCGAAATGCTGCCCCGCTGGATCAGCAGGCCGTGCTTCTGCGCCAGCTCCCGGGCGTGGGCGTCCCGTTCGTCCCACTGGGGCTTTTCGTATTCGAGGACGACCTCGCCGTCGATCAGGTGCCGGATGACCTCATCGCCGCGGGCCTCGACCTCGACCGTCACCCACCGGTCGCCATGATACGTCTTCGTCTTCGCGGACGTGCAGTGCTGGAGGATCAGCTTGCCGTCCATGACGACATTCGTGCCGGGCGTGCAGAGGTTGGCCGTGGTGCGGGCGTTGCGGCCGTCGCCGCCGAGGAGCTGGACTTCGATCGACGCGGGGAAGTCCTGGTCGAGCGTCATGTTCTCGGGGGGCTCGCCATGGATCATGATGCCGCTGTTGCGGAAGGCCCAGCCGGGCCCGCCGGGGCACTGCTCGCCGGTGAAGCGGTACTCGACCCGCAGGCGGTAATGGCCGTAGGGGTGCTGATAGAACAGGTGGCCGAAGCGTTCGTCGAACGTCGGATAGGCGTCGCGATCGTAGGCGACCTTGAGCAGCCCGTCCTCGACGCGAAACGTGTTGCCGTAGTTCTCGCCCAGGGGGTGATGGCGAATCTTGGGCGTCCAGCCGTCCAGGTCTTTGCCGTTGAACAGGGAGACCCAGTTCTCTCCCGCTTCTTCCGCGCGGGAGACGGACGATTGGCCGGCCAGAACGAACAGCGCGGCCAGGACACAGGACGAGATCCCTCGGAGCATGAGCGCATTCCCTGACAGGGGCCATGGCGGACGGGGCCATCTTAGGCCGATGGGAACGGTCGTCTCAAGCAGAGGCGTCGCGTCGTTCGACCCGCTGCGACTTGCCGCTATTCGTTGAGTGAAATCCGCGGATTCCTCCAATAGTGTCGCCAGGCGGTTCGTAGCCTGAGTGTCGCGACAACTTCAAATGACTCGCCCTTGATCGTCGGCCTCAGACGGATCGGACTTTTCATGCGGAACAAGCGGCCTCATGGAAATGATGGCGCGGACGCGACTCGGCGCCTGGGACACAGTGTGCTGGAGGTGCTGGTCGCGATCGGCATTCTGGGATTGCTCGCGGCGCTGCTGCTGCCCGCTGTCCAGCACAGCCGCGAGTCGTCCCGGAATGTGCTGTGCAAGTCGAATCTGAAGCAGATGGGGCTGGCGGCTCAGGCATTCCATGAGACGCATAAGTCGCTCCCCGACAGTGATGAATACAATATTGCGCTGCTGCCGTTTCTCGATCAGGCAGCGCTCGCGGACTTGATTCGAGAGTCGAGCGGCCCCGGTGGGGATCGGCAGCGGTTGGACCAGCTGGCGCCACGGCATCTGCCGGTCTACGTCTGCCCGTCGGACAACTGGCGGGTGTACTCGAATTCCGGAATCGGGCCGTGTCAGTATCTCATCAACGCCGGTTCGGCGTTTCCCCGCTATTACGGCAACGGCATTCGGAAGGGGGGGCGGAATCTGAAGTTCTCGGAGATCACTGACGGGTTATCACAGACGGCGTTGTTCGCCGAGCGGCTCGCGGTCTATTCGCGGCTGCTGTCGGCGGAGCGGATTCCCGTGTCGCAACGAGAGCCGATCCGGTTTCAGTTCTATATCGACCGGGATTTCTTCGAACGCGGCCGCGAGGAGGAGTTCGCCGAGCACTGCCTGAATCCCGATCATCATCTGACGCATCTCGGAGGAGCGAATCACGCCGACAGCGGAATGTGGTGTTATTACTGCGTCACCGGACCGTCCAACGGCTACGACCACATGCTGCCGCCGAACCGGATCGGCTGTTTTCGGGGAGGCCCGTTTCCCAATGACACCGGGGGTTCGGCGTCGGCGCCCGCCACGAGCCTGCATCCGGGAGGCGTGAATGTCGTCTTCTGCGACGGCAGCGTCCGGTTCATCGCGGACGGCGTCGACCGGCGGATCTGGCGGGCCCTGGGGTCGCGGGCCGGGAACGAGGCCGTCTCGTCGCTGTGATTCCGAGGGGATTTCGCGGAGGGAGCACGGTGCAGCAGAGACGCGTCTCGGTTCGGGCGGCAGGCTGGGCGATTGTGTTCCTGCTGTTTGTTTCCGTCGGCATCTGGCTGTACGGAGGACGAGGAGAGCCGACGCCGACGCCGCCCCGGGAGCGGCCGGGACTCGTGGCGGGCGATGTCGCGGACGTCGAGTCGGTGGCGGTTCTGACAGGCGACGGCGATCCATCCCCGGATGTGCGGACCGTGCGCGTCAAGGAGGCATTCTCCGTCGCCGGGAAATTCACCAGCGATCCGAGTCGGTGGATGCCGCCCGGCAGGCGGCCGATGTGGTCGCCGATTTACTCGGGGTACAACGACTGGATGGCGCGCCACGCCGGCAAGGCGTACCCCGTCGTTCGCGCCGTCTGGAGAATCCATAGCGGCGATGATCGCACCGGAACGACGAAGTCCTACCGGGAATTCATCCCTGAGCAGTCTTCTGACGGCCGGATGTCATTCCGCGAGACGGTCAACGCACCGCTGCAAGCCGGCGAATACGACCTGTGGATCGTCCTCGTCGAGGTTCCGCCGCATGGCGACAGCGGGTTCGAATACCCGGAGCCGTTGCCGATGCACCTGCTGCGGGCGACGCGAGTGATCGTGATTGAGTGAGCCGCGCCGCCTGAGATCGAGCGCCGCGAACGCCGGTGGCCTGCTACGATGATCGGGTACCAGCCCGAGTCGGTGTCCACGTCGAATTCATGAGCAGCAGCGGCTACCGAGCGAACCCGTCGACCGCGGAGGAAATGGTTCCGCCGACCGCCGAGCGTGCGCGCCGCAACGGCCAGCCCGCGCCCACCGACACTGCTCCGGAACCGGCGGACACTTCCGCCGCCGCCAGCGACGATTCCGAACGCTTCCGCCGCCAGTACACCGAGATCGCCACGCTCGCCGGAGGACTCGCCCATGAACTCCGCAACCCATTGTCCACCATCCGCATGAATCTCGACCTGCTGTGCGAGGACCTCCAGTTGGGGGACGATCCGCGGCAGCAGCGGATCGGCCGGAAATTGGACACCATCCGCCACGAATGCTCGCGGCTGCAGGACCTGCTGGGGGACTTTCTGCAGTTCGCCCGCGCCGGCGAACCGGACCTTCAGGAGCGGGACCTCAGCCGGCTGGTGGCGGAGTTCATCGACTTCTATCAGCCGGAGGCGCGGGCCTGCCGGATCGAGCTGTCGCCGCACCTCTCGGCCAGCCTGCCGCCGGTCCGCGTCGATCCGAACCTGTTGCGGCTGGTGCTGATGAATCTCGCGCGGAACGCGCAGGAGGCGATGCCCGACGGCGGCCAGCTCGAAATCCAGACGCTGGCCCGCGACGGCCGCGTCCTGCTGCAGGTCATCGACAGCGGGCAGGGGATGCCGGAAGCCGTGCGGCTCCGGCTGTTCGACGTGTTCTTCTCGACGAAGCCCAACGGCAGCGGGCTGGGCCTGCCGACGGTCCGCAAGATCGTCGAGGCGCACAACGGGACGATCGAGTGCGACAGCGAACCGGGTCGCGGCACGCGGTTCACGGTGTCGCTGCCGGCGACGCGCTCCTGGTGGTGAGGCGTCGGACGATGTCGCGATCGGAATCTCCCCGCGCGGTCGAACCGGCCATTGCCCCCTGGGGGCCGCCGCGGGCCGCGTACGTGCATGTCCCCTTCTGCCGGCACCGCTGCGGGTATTGCGATTTCACGCTGATCGCCGGGCGGGACGACCTGATCGACCGGTATCTCGACGCGCTGGCGCTGGAGATCGAGCGGGAACTGCCCGGGCCGGTCGAGGTCGACACGCTGTTCTTCGGAGGCGGAACGCCGTCGCATCTGTCGCCGGATCAGTTGGCCCGGCTGTTCGGCATTGTCGGGTCCCGCATTTCGCTGGTTCCGGAAGGCGAGTGTTCGATCGAGGCGAACCCGCTGGATCTGGATAACGAGCGGCTGGCGGCGCTCGTTCAGGCGGGCGTCAACCGCGTCAGCATCGGCGTGCAGAGTTTTCAGCCGGGAGAGCTGCGGCTGCTGGAGCGCGATCACACCGGGATTGAGGCCCGGGACGCCGTGCGGCGCGTGCGGCGGGCGATTCCGAACGTCGGCGTCGACCTGATCTTCGGGACGCCCGGGCAGTCGCTGG
Organism: Planctomyces sp.; assembly: GCA_019636235.1. Lineage (GTDB taxonomy): Bacteria > Planctomycetota > Planctomycetia > Planctomycetales > Planctomycetaceae > Caulifigura. Next base: position 318,426 of record JAHBXW010000003.1, on the reverse strand, counting down.
CGGACTGGAGCGCCAGTCTGGAGGCGTGCCTGGCGTTGGAGCCGGCGCATGTGTCGACCTACGGGCTGACGTTCGAGAAGGGGACGTCGTTCTGGTCGCGCCGGGAGCGCGGCGCGCTGCGGCAGTCGCCGGAGGACCTGGAGCGGGAGATGTACGAGCTGGCGATGGAGCAACTGCCCGCCGCTGGAGTCCCGCAGTATGAGATTTCGAACTTCGCGCGGCCGGGGTTCGAGTGTCGGCACAATGAGACCTACTGGGACGCGCGGTCGTGCTGGGCGTTCGGTCCGGGAGCGGCTTCGTATCTGGGAGGCGTACGGCGACAGAATCATCGCAGCACGACAACCTGGATCGCGCGGACTTTGACCCGCGAAGTCGCCCCGCCGGCGCTCGTCGAGGAGTTGTCGCCAGAGGATCGCGCGCGGGAGGCCGCCATGCTGGGGCTGCGTCGGACGCGGGGCATCGACAGTGCGGCGTTCGAGCGTCGTTTCGGGGCGGCGCCGCGATCCCTGGCGGGCGCGGCGTTTGAGCGGCTGGTTTCCGCGGGCTGGCTGGAGGAATCGTCGGGCTGGCTGAGGCTGACGCGCGAGGGGCGATGCGTGGCGGACACGGTGCTGATGGAGTTTCTCAGTCCGCTGTGAAGGGATTCGCCGAACCCATGAGCCCCAAGACGTCGCGGCGGGAGGGGACTCCGATCCGCCTCCCGTCGCGACAGTCGCATCTCAATCGCGGGACGTCAGTCCGGAATGTCCCGGCTGCCGCGGGCGATGATGGCCGTGGGCTTGCCGCCGACCGGGAATGTCGCCGCCGGCTCGAGCGTCAACAGCGACAGGGCCGTGATCGTGCCGTCGCCCGGGTTCGTGAAGAACCCGAACCTGCGGTCGGCGTCGAATGTGATCGCGTGATGGCCGTTGTGTCCCTCCACGGCGCTGGGGCCGATCGCCAGCGACTTCAGGACCCTGAGGTCGCGGCAATCGCCGTCGCCATTTGGATCAAGCTCCACGATCTCCAGTTGGTCCTGGATGTCGAGGTCCGCGTCATGGTCATGGAAGACGAACGCCAGCGGCGCTCCCTGCGGCGTGGTTGCGATGGCCGGCGTCACGGCCTTGCCACCGTCCTTGACGCTGAGCGGGACCAGCTTCACGGACGGCTCGTCGACCGCGGCGTCCACGATCGCCAGGTGCGTGTCGGCGCCCTTGCCCGTCACGAAAATCACATACCGGCCGTGGCTGACGAACGCGCCCGTCCGACGCGGCTTGCCGTCCGCGCTGCCCAGCGAGATGTGGCGGATCGTCACGTCCTCCGGCTTTTGCGAGGCGGTCAGGTCCGCTTCGACCCAGCAGATGCCGTCCGACGGAGCGAAGAACACCTTGCCCGAGTTGGCGATCGCGCCGTGAATGCCTCCGGTCGGCAGCGCCAGCGAGTATGCGGGCTTCGGCGGATCGGCCGACAGCAGCGTCACATCGACTTGACCCTTCCTGGGGCCGCCGCCGTCGATCCAGCACGAATACCCGACCTTGTCGTCGACAACCGCCAGCGTGATGTGGTTGCCGCCCCCTTCAATGAACTTCGAAACGCCGGCCGGCGAGACCGGCTGGCCGGGCTCGAGCGACAGCGGATCGATTCGGGTGTAGCCGCCCTTCTGGTCATTGGCGACGTACACGCGGCCATCGTACTCGTAGACGTGCGCCGGGTTGCCCTGCTGTGCGTCGACCTGGCTGGCGAGGACGGAGGGTGCGTCGCGGAACGACCAGTGGCCGTGATCTCCGTGATCGCGATAGCTGACGCCGGAATCGACGAGCGTCCAGCCGCTGGCGAACTGTCCGCCATCGTCATCGCGGATGCCCAGAACGATGTAACGGTCGGTCTGCCGCATCTGGACGAGCTTCTGCCGTTCGGCGTCCAGCGGCGGGACTCCCGGGACGGCCGCGGGAGACTCGAGCGTCAACGTCTTGTCGCCGTCGATCAGGACCGTTGCCCAGCGAAGCTGCTGCGTCGCGTGATCTTCGAAGAACAGGCGCGTCAGCGGTCGGGGCCGAGCGGTTCGCTGGGCGGCGGGTGTGGTGGTCGGCGTGCTGGATGTCGTTTCGACGGCGGGCGGCGGCGCGGCGTTGGATGCGGACCCGCAGCCGAGGCTGAACGGCCCGAAGCCGGTCAACATCGCGAGCAGCCAGGGGAACTTCTTCATACGTGACATGGATCGATGACTTTCGAAGGAGTTGCAGGAATTCACTGAAGGGACCCGGGAATGGTCAGGGCGCATTGGCGGTTCCGGGATCGGCCGCGACCTTGATCAGACTGCGGCCGGTGCGGACCAGCCACGCCGCGTCGACGGCGGCGATGCCATACACGATGTCTGTCGCGGAAACGCTGCTTTCGCCGAGCAGTTCCTCTTCGGGCGCGGCGCGATAAACGACGACGTCGCCCCCCTTGCAGAAGAACGCCACTTTGTCGTCGAACGCCGCGGGAGATGCCCAGCACTCGCCCGGCAGCCGAACCGTCCAGAGAACCTCGCCGGTCGCGACATCCACGCAGGCGGCGACGCCGGACTTGTTCACGAACCAGGCCAGTCCGTGCGCAGCGACGGGAGACGAATACCCCGTCGACGCGCGCGGCGACCGCCAGACCACGTGCGATTCGGTGACGTCCCCCGCCCCGCCCAGCCGGATGCCCAGGCTGTTCGCCGGGCTGGCCGCTTCGCGTTGGCTGGCGCCGATCAGCACCAGGTCGCCGGCGACCGATGGCGATGCCGTGCTGTTCCCGGCCAGGCCAACGACAAACCACTGTTCGCGGCCGTCCCGGGCGTCGTACGCACGCACGCTGCCAGCGGACGAAACGATCACCAGTTCGCCGTCGTCGCTGGAAACGACCGCCGGAGTGCTCCAGCCCGTCTGGGACGGATGATCGGTTCTCCAGGCCGTGTCGCCGGACTTCGGATCGAGCGCGAGCACGTACGAAGGTCCGGAATGACAGACCTGCAGAACGACGAAGCCGCCGGCCAGCACGGGCGAGCTCGCGTATCCGTGCGGCCCTTTGAACTCGCCGAACTCGGCGACGAGCGACCGTCGCCAGAGTTCGTCGCCCTCGTGCGTGAGGGCGAACAGGTCGCCGCTCTCGAACATCACGAACACGGCCTCCGCAGCGACGACGGGCGTCGGCGCCCCGCGACTGACCGAGTCGCTGTCAGGCATCCGCTGCGTCGCGGGGAACTCGCACTCCCAGCGGCGGGCGCCGTCGTCGAGCCCGACGCAGATCACATGCAGACGCTCCTTCTCTTCGCCGGAAACGGCTGTCACATACGTCTGGTCGCGCCAGACGACGGGGCTGGATTGTCCGTAGCCGGGAAGGCGGACGGTCCATCCTCCGCGCCGGCCGCCGCGGGCTGGCCAGCTGACGGGGAGGTTCCGCGACATCGAAACGCTGTCGCCGCGGCCGCGGAATCCGGGCCAGACGTCGGGATCAGGCTCATCCGGACTGCCGCACAGCGCGGCCATCAGACAGCAGTGAAACAGGGAACTGGGTACGACCATGGCGGTGGAGCCTGATTGGATGTGGAGAGACCAGCGGCGTTCGTCCCTTGCCGGCTGACTGCCGCCGGCCGGGGAGACGTTTCGCCGCAGGAGATGGTTAAAAGTCCGACACGACTTCGCCGCCGGCCAGGGTGAAGACCGCCCGGAACGTGGCGAGATCGACGCTGTCGCTGATGAACCGGACGTGTCCATCGCCGAACAGCACGTGCGCTCCGCCAGTGTGCAGGCTGCGCGGTCCGGACCACGTCCGGCCATGCGCGGTGAAGTCCGGAATAGGGCTGTTGGGAGTCAGATAGCCGTTGACCATCGTGTAGGTCTCCAGGCCGCGAATCCATCCCTTGCCGCGGTCTCCCGACCAGGAATTCACGCTGGGCAGGACCACCGCGAGATTCGGCTCGATGATGGTCGTGCCTCCGGAATGGACGCCTCCGGGGGATGTGGACACCGGGCTCCACTGGCTGCCCACGCTGGCCATTTGCCGGAGCCTGTTGGCCGGCGTGCTGCCGGCCGTCGTGGCGCCCGTGCCGCGAATCGTCTCCGCCATGAAGGCGGTGTTCGACGTGCCATCGGTGACGTCCCGGAACCGGACCGAGGAGCCGTACCAGGCGATGCCGTCGGTCCGCCAGCGGGCGTCGTAAAAGGTCTGCATGCCGGAGCCCGAACTGACCATGTAGTTCAGCCCGGCGTAGCCCCCGGAGTAGTTCTCCGGGCCGCCGTCGCTGGGGCACAGGAACACCGGCACGAGCGTGTCCGCCGCGAAGGCCTGGACCGGATTCAGAACCTGGCTGGGCCCGCTGCCCGTGAGCAGCGGAACATTGAAATCGATCAGCCGCTGCAGGTTGGCCTGCTCCATGTAGGGCAGCAGCTTGGCCTGAACGGAGAAGTTGAATGTCGAAGGGGTTCCCAGGCCGGGCAGGCAGCGATACGTGCTTTCGTAGTTGTGCAGCGCCAGGCCGAGCTGCTTGAGATGGTTCTTGCACTGCGTGCGGCGCGCGGCTTCGCGGGCCTGCTGAACGGCCGGCAGCAGCAGCGATACCAGGATGGCGATGATGGCGATGACGACAAGCAGTTCGATGAGCGTGAAACCGCGGCGGCGCGGCGGCGCCAGTTTCTGCAGGAGGTTCTGAAGCGTCATGAGCGTCCCCTTTCGGGTCGGGTGTGCGATGAAGTGCGGGCGCGCGGCGCCGCCGGCGCAGACCGGGAGCGCAGCTGCCGCTGGACGTCAAGAACCCGCTGCGGCCGATCCGGCCACCGACTGGTCGGGTCAGATTGCCGAAGGATCTGACCGCAACGGGGGTCTTCGTGCGCGCGGTTGAGGCGCGCGACAGGGCGTGAATGTTCCGGGCGAAGCGAACTCCAGCGTTCCGGGCCGCGGCGCAGAGCGTCCGTCGGGCAGCGCGCGGGCAAGCCGCTTCCCCTGGCCGGCGAGCGATGCGGCAGGCGACGGCTGAGGAGCGGCCGACCGCGTTATCGCCAGGAGGGTTCAGTCTCCGGGCGTCAGACGGGCGTCGTCGTTCTCAGCCGCGCATGGACTGCGGCGCGTGCCGGCGGGCGGATTCACCCCGGAGGAGGGCCGCGCGTATCGAACCACCGCAGGCATCGCTGCGGCGGCGCGGCGGGAGACACGTTCGAGACGCCCAGGGCGAGCATCGCCCCCGCGAGTTCGGCGGGCGGCGGCGCGGGCGATTGGGCGGAACGCTGGTACTTGCAGACCGCGCACGCATGCGGGTCATGCAGCGGACGATGAACCCGGTGGCCTGTTGGAAACTGCGGCTTCGCTGTCTCCTCGGCAGTCCGCGTCGCGCAATCGTGCGAATGGTCATGCTCGTGACCGCAGCTGTGTGCAGCGATGCGGCCGGCGGATCGATCGGCTGGGGGGGCGACAGCGTCTTCGCAATGACCGTGCGCGCAACCGCCGCACGGAACGGATAGACTGTGCAGCAGCCCGTGCAGACCCTGACCCACGACGGCCGGCAGGCCATACGCGACGCACAGGACGAAGATGATCAGGCGTTGGGGCACAAAACTGACGAACCCGCTGCGCAAGGCCTCGCGCAGACTTTGCCTGACCCGACCAGTCAGCAGCCCCGATGATATCGGAACGTCCGCCCCCGTCAACATGCGTGGGAACTTTTGTAGCGGCGATCGGGAGAGTTCGCGTCCCCAGGCAGACGCAGGAGGATGCGGACTCGATTCGTCCGGCGGGAATTCACGACGCTGCGGAACGAACTGGTCAGTTGTCGATTTCCCATCGACCGCACGACCCCTCTACTGCGATGGGCCGGACGCCGCTATAGTTGGGATGATCCCCGTTCGGGGCAGGCCGCATGTCGCGAGTTCCACAGCTTCGAGAACCCATCGTCCCGACGGCTGCCGCCATCAGCAGCCTCCTCGGCGCTCGCACTCCGTCCATTCCGCCAGCGGCGGCGCCACTGCCCGCGAACGGCGCCTCAGCTCCGCCCGCCCAAACCGTGGCGAGTGCTGATTCCAGGTCGCCGAGCCGTGGCATGGCGCTGGCGGCCTCGCTGCTGGCGCACTGCGTCCTGCTGGCGATTTTCGCGCTGCACATTGTCGGCGGGGGACGCTCGGAATCGGCCATCGACACATTGGTGCAGACCGGCGACGACGGCGGCGCCGGCGTGGGAGAGATGATCTCCGTCGATCTGACGCCGCTGTTGCCGACGGCCGACGTCAGCACTTTGCACTCCCCGCTGACGGCGCTGGCGGATGCTCCGCTGGATGTGGCGGCGGAGGGGCTGGGCTCGATTGAGGGATCGGGCAGCGGAGGACTCGGCGCGGAGGATGGGTTTTTCAACCTGCCGAAGAACGCGGTCCGCGCGGGAAGCTTCGCGGCGTGGACGACGCCGCAGGGGCTGGACAACCTGGGCCGCCGGATCAAGCCGCCGGGCGAACCCGGAGAGGCTCCCGAGCCGCGAGAGATGTATCACATCACAATCCAGATCCGGCTGCCGAAGAACAACGGGTCCTACTCGCTGTCGGACCTGACGGGGTCGGTGGTCGGGACGGACGACTATCGGCAGCGGATTCCTCGCGACGTGTTCATCAAAGGGCGGCGGGGAAAGCTCGTCAAGACGCCGGAGACCGGCACGCTGCCGGCGAAGAACGGCGTGGTCGAGTTGATCGTCGCGGTGCCGGGCGGGGACCGTCTGGTCGAGGACACGATCGAGCTCCGTTCGAAGCTGCTGGACGAATCACAGACGCTGACGCTGACGTTTGGAGGTTGAGGGCCGGCGGGACAGGGCGCCTGGCGGACCTGGCCGCTGCGGAAATTCCGGCGTGACATTCGCTGAGTTCTTTCGCCTGTTCTGCAGTCGGCCAGAGGACTCTGAGACGCCTCGCGCGATTCGGCGGATGCGGCATGCTGCCAGCCCATGATGACATCAGCGAACGTCGCCAGGCTCTGGAGGCCGTCGCGCTTGCGGCGGCGGGCGGGTTGCTGGGGGCGCTCGTCTGGCGACTTTGGGGAAGCGAGCTGCAGGCGCCGCCGCTGGCCGTCCTCGCGGTGGCGGCGGGCGGCGCATTCGCGGCGGACTTTGTTTCCGGCATTGTCCACTGGATCGCCGATACGTGGGGACACGAAACGATGCCGGTCTTCGGCCGCCGGTTCCTGAGGCCATTTCGCGTGCACCACGTGAACCCCGACGACTTTCTGCGTCGCCGGTTCCTGGACGTCAATGGGGACGTGGCCATGCTCACGGCGCCGATCCTGGCGCTGGCGCATTGTCTGCCGATGCGCGGCGCGACGGGGCAGTTGCTCGCCGCGGGGGTCGCGGGCTTCTGCGCGACGATCCTGCCGACGAATCAGGTTCACCAATGGGCGCACCAGTCGGCTCCGCCGCGGTGGGTCGCGCGGCTGCAGCGCCTGGGTCTGATTCTCAGCCGACCCGCGCATCTGAGGCATCATCGCGCGCCGCACGCCGCGAACTACTGCATCGCGACGGGGTGGTGCAATCCGTTCCTGGAACGCATCCAGTTCTTTCGACGGCTGGAACGCGCGGTGACCCGCTGGACCGGATTGCAGCCGCGATCGGACGACGAATCGTTTCGCCAGGTCTTCGAACCATCCGCATTGCTGAACCCGCCGGACAGACCCGATGCCGATGGAAACGCCTGAAGACCCGCGGCCGCGAGGCGCGCACATCTCGCTGCAGAGCACGCAAAGCCGCGATTTCGGCCACGGCTGGATCAGCGGCGCCGCATCCGTCGCGCTGGGGGCATTGGGACTCGGCGCCGTGTTGTGCTTTCACTATCCGGACGTGCTGACGATGCCCGAGCTGCGTCGGCTGTACCCGATTGCCGTGGTCCGCGCGCTACTGCATCTGGTCCTGGTGGCGGCCTATCTGCTGGGCGTGCTCAGCGTCTGCCTGAGGTCGAACAAGGCGCTGGGATTGACCGGCATGGCGTTGACGCTCATCGCGGCTCTCCTGGGGGGCTCGCAGGTGCGCATTGGCGACGCATCCGGCACGGGAGGCATCCTGGGGCTGGACTGGTTTCTGCTGAACATGATTCTGTACTCGGCCATCTATATTCCGCTGGAACGGCTGTTCGGCCTGCATCGCGACCAGGCCGTGTTTCGTCCGTCGTGGAGGACCGATCTCAGCTACTTCTTCGTGAACAGCCTGCTGATTCAGATTACGACGCTGATGACATTGACGCCGGCGATGACGTTGTTCGATTGGGCCAGGCTTCCCGTGGTGACGCGGATCGCGGAATCGCTGCCGGTGCTGGTGCAGGTTCCGCTGGTGCTGCTGGTCGCGGATTTCACGCAATACTGGGTGCACCGGGCGTTCCACGTGTTCCCGGTGCTGTGGCGGTTCCATGCGGTGCATCACTCGGCGGAAGCGATGGACTGGCTGGCGGGATCCCGGCTGCATGTGGTGGACGCGGTGGCGACGCGGGCTTTGACCTACGTGCCGATTTACGTGCTGGGGTTCTCCCGGACGGCACTCGCCGTGTATGTCGTGATCGTCGCGGTTCAGGCGACGTTCATCCACGCGAACGTTCGGTGGACTTTCCGTCCGTTGCGAAAGTTGATTGCCACGCCCGCCTTTCATCACTGGCACCATAGCGCGGACCGTGCCGCCGTCGACAAGAACTTCGCCGTGCATACGCCAGTGTGGGACCGGCTGTTCGGAACGTACTTTCTGCCCGATGCATGGCCGGCCGCTTACGGACTGGCCGGCGGACGCCGCATGCCGGAGGGCTGGCTGCGGCAGTTCCTGCATCCCTTCCGTCGGGCTCAACGGGACGGGGTCACCGGAGCGGCCACGCCTCCGCCGACAGCCGACACGCCTTCACCCGCAACCGGGCCGGAAGAAGTGTGATGTCCGCATTCAGCGGCGACTGCGGACTGGTCGTCAGCAGTTCGCCATCGGCGTGCAGGGGGATGACCTCAGCGCTCGTCACGCGGAGGCGGCGGCAGCGGCTCAGCTGAATCGCGGGGTCGTGCCGCGGCGGGCCGCTGACCAGAAGGCGCGGCAGCATCGAGACGGCGCGCAGCCGCGAGAGTGGTCCCGCGTGAACCACGTCGAACCAGCCGTCATTCAAGGACGCGTCCGGCGCCATCGTGAAGCCCCCCTCCCGTCGTCCCAGAAGCAGCGCGAGGAGCAGCGTCCCCCGGACATCCGACGGCGCCGCGTCCGCCGCCATCGCGAGTTCAACCACGGACGTTGTCCGCAGCGCCCTCCAGGTCGCGAGTCCGTAGCGCACCCATCCGGGCCATCCGGCGAGCCGCGCGGACTCGCGCCCCACGGCGGCGGACAGTGAGAATCCCAGACTGTTGATAAACCACCGGACGCCGCCGTCCGCAGTGCGGACTTCGCCCACATCGACGGCGTCGGATGTCCCGTCCCGCAGGGAACGCCACCCGAACTGCCGTTGGACGGAATGCACGAAGTCGTTCGCCGAGCCGCCGGGCAACACCGCCAGGACGGGCGGATCGGGGACCTGCATCAGCGCCTGAACGACCTCGTGAATCGTCCCGTCCCCGCCGGCCGCGGCGATCACATCGCACCCTTCGGCGATGGCATCCCGCGTGAGTTGAGTCGCGTGCCGGGGACCGGCGGTGCGCCTCCAGTTCACGTCAGGGGCCGCGGCGGACTCCAGCGACCGCATCCAGCGGCGGACCCGGCCGCGCCCCGCGTTCGAATTGGCGATGACGCACACCCGCACGGCAGTTCCTCCTCCGGTCAACGCGCCGCCAGCGACTCCCAGTCGCGCGCGGTGAACACCCATGGCTCTCGGTTCAACCGCGCGACGTCGAACTCCGCCATGAGATCCCGTGCGGCGATCGGGGCCGGGGAGTCGGTCAGTCCGCACGAGTGAGCCAGCCGTCCAATCAGCCGCTCGGGCGGAATGCCCCGTTCCCTGAGCAGCGCGATTCGCGTGTCCCCGTGACGTTTCGCCAGTCGCCGGCCATCCGGGCCGACAACCAGCGGAAGGTGGACGTAGCGCGGGGCCGTCCAGCCGAAGAATCGAAGCAGGGCCAGCTGGCGAAATGTGCTGGGAATCAGGTCATCGCCCCGCACGACCTCGGTGACTCCCATGGCGTGATCGTCGGCGACCACGGCCAGCTGGTACGCCGGCGTTCCATTCCCTTTGGCGATCACGAAATCGCCCAGGTCCGCGGCGGGTCGGCAGGTCTCCCGACCGCGCAGCAGGTCGTCGAACGTCACAGCCGAGTCAGCCTCCGAGATCCCGAACGACATCCGGAACCGCCAGCAGAAGGGGCGGCCGGAGAGCTCGTCGGCCTCCGCGGCCGATCGGCCGGCGCATGTCCCGGGGTAGATCGGCCCCTCGTGACCGGCGTGCGGAGCGCTGGCCGCGGATTCGATGTCGCTCCGTGTGCACGTGCAGGGATAGATCGCGTTCGCGCGGCGGAGTTCCTCGAGCAGCGCGGAGTACCGGGGAAGGCGCTCTGTCTGGATGTAAGGGGCGTATGGCCCGCCGCAGTCCGGCCCTTCGTCCCAGTCGAGCCCCAGCCAGCGAAGATCATCCAGCGCCTGCTGTGCAGCCCAGGGTTTCACGCGCGGCGAGTCGATGTCCTCCATTCGGAAAATGAGCCGGCCTCCCTGGGAACGGGCTGACAGCCACGCGATCAGATACGTCCGGGCATTGCCGACGTGCTGGGCTCCAGTGGGAGAGTGGGCCAGCCGTCCGACGATGTCGTTCGCGGCGGGGGTCATCGTCGCAGTCCGCGCGAGATCGCGGCAGCCAGGAACGGCCCCTTGTAGACGAGGGCCGTATAGAGCTGGACGAGGTCCGCGCCGGCGTCGAGGAGCGTCTGGGCGGACGCCGCGTCATCGACGCCGCCGCAGCCGACGACGAGCGCGGCATCTCCGGCCGCGCGCCGGATGGCGGCGATCCGCTCGCGCGCAATGTCCTTCAGCGGCAGACCGCTGAGCCCCCCTTCGGGCAGGTCGTCCCGCCCCCGCGTGGACAGCGTGTTCGTGGCGATGAAGCCCGCCGCCCCCGCGTCCAGACAGGCCCGGACCACGGCGTCGAGTTCGGGCCCCTCCAGCTCGGGGGCGAACTTCACGAGCACGGGCCGCCCCTGGCAGACTTCGCGGATCGCTTCGACCAGCCGGGCCGCCTGGCCGGGGGTTTGCAGCGAGCGCAGCCCGGGAGTGTTCGGCGAGCTGATGTTGACGCTCACAAGGTCCGCAAGCGGGGCCAGGATGCGGGCCGCGGATCGATAGTCGTCTTCCGCCTGTTCGATGGGCGTCGTCGCGTTCTTGCCGACGCTGATGGCGATCGGGAACGGCGGCGCTCCGCGGGAACGAAGTTTCGACAGCCGCGCGGCGACGGCCTCGGCGCCGTCGTTGTTGAAGCCCATGCGGTTGACGAGGGCCGACTGCTGGCGGATCCGGAACATCCGGGGGCGGGGATTCCCGGCCTGGGGGCGGGGAGTGATCGTGCCGAGTTCCAGAAAGCCGAATCCGAAGCCCCACCAGGCCCAGGGGGCGACGGCGTTCTTATCGAGGCCGGCGGCCAGGCCGACTCGATGCGGAAACGTCAGCCCCAGCCGTTCAAGTGGGACGTCGGCCGGACGGGCGACGTTCCGACGCAACCAGCGCGCGACGGGGGGCAGCGCTGACAGGCAGCGGGCGGCGCGCAGCGCCACGTGGTGCGCGGTCTCCGCCTCGAGGGAGAAAAGCAGCGGGCGAAGAGCCTTGTACAGCATGAACTTTCCAGTGCCGCTCACGGATGCAAAAGGCGATTGTCAAATGCACACATCCCACCGGGAAAGTCTGCAAACGTCCGGACGGCGGACCGGCAGAATCTGCCGGAAAGCGCCCGCCGGGGCAACTGTCGCGCTCCGATCGGCGGGGCAGGCGGGGCGATCCGGAGCAGCTCTCCGGGTGGCGCCGGAGGCGCCGGGGCCGGGCTGCTTCGCTGATCGGCAGAAAGCGACCGCCGCCCTCGAAAACCGGCCCTGGCCAGGCAGGGCTGGCGCACGCGTTGCATCTGTCGCGCACAATCTCCTCGACGAGACCACGGATCGGCTCTCTCGCGGTCCCCATCCGTCCCGGTTGCGGGGCTGATTCGCACCAGGACATCCGACGCCTGCAGCCGCTCATCGCACGATGTGGAGCGCCGCGGGCGAAAGGCGTTTTTCCGTCCCCCGTGGCGGCGAACCGCCTCCGGCCTCGATCGACAGACCCAGGGAATGACACGACCGCATCGACGTCTGGCCGTTCAATGGTCGCTGGCCTGGTGGGCCTTCGCCGCCGTTTCCGTCGCGTTTGGGGAAACTCCGGCCGCGAACGCGCCGCCCACGAATGCTCCCGTCGCCGGCCACCCCGAGCTGGACCCGTCCGTCAAATCCACGGCCGTGGCATTGAACTACTGCCGGACGGCCTTTCACCGCATCCGCCAGAATCCCTCCAAAGCCGTGCTCCACCAGGAGCAGGAGAAGATCCTCAACAATCTGAATCTGACCTCCATTCCCGAGCCGGAGGTCGTCGCGCTGTACACCTCGGTCCTGGACGAGATCAACCAGGTCGGGCTCGCCGATTACGAGCGTAAGCTGCTTCGCGACACCTACAAGCAGAACGTCAGCCGCAAGATGACCTGGGACGCCGTCGCGTTCGGCACCGACCTGGCCACCGCCCAGTTCGGCAACGCGGTCCGCTCGGGCGCGAACAGCTGGTGGGACTACCGCACGACGACGTTGCAGCGCGATGTGGACCTGCTGCGCGTCGACAAGGCCCGCATGACGACCGTCGTCCAGAAGTCGTCGCAGTTTCTGGACACGTTCTGGAAGCTGGCGCAGAAGAAGCAGATTCCCGATCGCTGGCTGATCCGGGGGGATGATCTGGACGCCCTCGACGCGGCCGTCCGCGAGCCCGATCCGCAGGTCCGGCTGCGCGTCATGCGGCGGATGGCAGGCTTCATGGAGGCCTATCCCCCGTACTGGTACTACCTGGGCCGCACCCAGCAGGAGCTGGGTCAACTCGCCGAGGCCAAGGCGACCTACGAGCAGCTTGTCGAGCTGGGGGACAGGCACTTCCGCAAGGACGACATGCTGGCCACCGGCCTGGCGAACAAGGCCGCCATTCAGGAGTTCCAGAACGATCCAGGGTCGGTGGAGACGGCGAATCGCGCGCTGGCGTTCTCGACGGACGTCTGGGAAGCGAACCTGATCTGTGCCCGCGTGCTGCAACGTCATCGCCGGTTCGCGGAAGCGGAAGACGCGGTGCTGCGGAACCTGGACGTCGGCCTGGAGCACGATCAGAGCCGGGTGTTCCTGGTGTCGGTCTATTACCACGCCGAGGAGCGGGGCAAGCTGGCCCGCACGCTGTCCGATCCGCATTTCGCAAACCTGCCGACGCCGGCGCTGATTCGTTGCGCCGCGCTGCTGGGGCCGGAGCAGACCCCGCCTCAGATTCTCCAGCAGGTGGCCGCGTCGATCGACGCCCATCCGCGGATCGCCTTCGGGCCGGACGAGGTGGTGCTCCGGGCGTCCGACGCCTGGCAGTTGCCGTTGGCGCAGCTCAAGGGGCGGTTGAACGGCCGGGAGCTGTCGCCGGCGCACGCGTCGACGGTCAGCGGCGGCCATGAACTGCGGCTGGCCGCGCGAGGCGACCTGGGGAATCCGCTGGGTCAGGGGACGCAGGAGTGGGACCTGTCTCTGGACCTGACGTATCCCGATGCGACGACGGTTTCGCTGCGTCTGACTCTGGACCCGGAACCGCAGCGGTCCCCGTCGACGCGAATGACGGCGTTTCGCGGTCCGACGGCTCCCCCGACGCTGCGGCTGTCGACGATCGAGGTCGGCGAGAAACGGCTGTCGTTTGCGAGCGTGCGTTCGCCGGATCGGGGGGGAACGCCGCGGCCGGTTCCCGCACCGAGCGGGGCTTCGACCTACGTCCCCGAACTGTTGCCGATCGAGACGGATCCGTCGTCGTAGGACCCGCGTGCGGCGTTCCGGTCGGACGATTCGGCCTCGCCGTTCCTGTCCCGTGAGGCAGCGACGCGGCGCCCTCCGCGAGCCGCCGCCGGGTCGCGATCTCGCGGAAACTGTCTGGATCGGGAAGAATCTCCGTCAGATTCCTTCGGCCACGGCGAACACCTGCCGAAACCGAGGGGATCCTTCCGCAGGGGGCGCAGACATGCAGTCCTTCTTCCAGAACGACGTGGCCATCTTCTGGGTGGCGATCGCAGCGATGGCCATCATTCCAGGCGTGTGCGCGATGGCGGCGGGGGCTTGGTCCCGTTCCCGGCAGGCCGAGCTGGAAGCCTCCATGAAGATGCGGATGGTCGACATGGGGATGTCGGCCGAGGACATCGAGCGCGTGCTGAACGCCGGTCAAAGCGGCGCGGTCCGCAAAGAGGGCTGAGCGGCCGGGCGACGTGACGCTCGTCCGATGCCTGAGCGATGACGGACGGACGGCGCCCGTCATTCGCCCGGCTTGCGGACGCCGATCGTCAGCAGCAGGTTGGCCCACAGCGCCTGCTCGGCGGTCTGGATCGTCAGAACGTGGTCCCGCGAGGCGACAGCGTCGTAGAACTCCCATTTGGGAATGGGCTGCAGCTCAATCGACAGCCCGGAGTCGCTGAGGATTTCCCGATACTGGCCCCAGATGGGCGGATCGCCGTGCAGCGCGTAAGGGTCGTCCGCGGGTATGCCCATTGTGTGGGCGGCTTCAATGGGGATCGCCGACGCGAGCGCCTTGAGGACGTCGGTGCAGCTCACGACGCCCGGCGACAGGTTCAGGCTCACCAGCTCGGCGTTCGGGCCGAGGGTGTTCCAGGCCGGATAATTCCCGTCGGCGATGAGCACCTTGGAATGATGTCCGGCGCGGCCGAGGAGCTGATTGATCTGCGGGTGGATCAGAGAATGCTTGAGCATGGAGCCTGTCGGGTCTGAAGACTTCGGGTCAGCGAGGGCCGATCATATCGTCCCGGAGAGACGCGGGAATGGGATGCGCTGCAGCCTGGTCGCCCAAATCACTGCGAGTCGCGGGCCGACTGATGCGTTGCGGAGGGCTGGAATTCCCGCGAGCGTTTGGAGAGCGCCGCGCAGGCCGGTATCCTGAGCGTCCTTCCTCGACACCGGCTGCAGCGGCATCCGCCGTGGCGGCCCCCACCCAGACGACTCCATGACCGACGACCTGTCCTCCGAGCCCGCCCGTCTGACGACGACGCAGTGGCTGATCTGCATCATGGCGGCAATCGGCTTCGCGTTCGACATTTACGAACTGCTGATGCTGCCGCTGATCGTCAAGCCGGCCGTGGCCGCTTTGAGCGGGGCGACGCCCGGGGACCCGGCCTGGATTCCGCCGACAGGCGCCGAGTACGTCAAATGGGCGCGGACGCTGTTCTTCGTCCCGGCGATCGCGGGCGGCGTGTTCGGCCTCCTGGGGGGCTACCTGACAGACCTGCTCGGCCGCCGCCGGGTCCTCACCTGGAGCATCCTGCTGTACGCGTTTTCGGCGACGGCGGCGGGCTTTTCGACGAACCTGTGGCAACTGCTGTTCTTCCGCTGCCTGGTGTTCATCGGCGTGTGCGTGGAGTTCGTGGCGGCCGTCGCGTGGCTGGCGGAGCTGTTTCCCGAGCCCAAGCGGCGCGAGAAAGTGCTGGGCTACACGCAGGCGTTCTCGTCGTTTGGCGGGTTGCTGGTCGCCGTGATGGCGGGCCTGGCGGCGGTTTTTGCGCAGCGGCAGGCGCTGCCGGCCATCCATGGCGGGCACGAGGCCTGGCGGTACACGCTGATCTCCGGCCTGATTCCTGCGATCCCGCTGCTGGTGATTCGCCCCTTTCTGCCGGAATCCCCGGCATGGGAGGCGAAGCGCGCGGCCGGCACGCTGCGACGGCCCAGTCTGATGCAGTTGTTCAGCCCGGAATTGAGGCTGACGACCATCGTCACCACGCTGGCGTTCGCCTCGACGTTCGGACTCGCGTTCGGCGCGATCCAGCAGACGCCGCAGATCATTTCGCGTCACGTCGACGTCCAGAAATCGGCCGCAGCCGCGGTCACGAAGGCCGAGGAAGAAGCCGCGGCCGGGGGAACGGAGATCACCGACCGGATTCGCGGACAGGCCCGCGCCAACGAAATCGACAAGGTCGCGGCGAACGTCCAGACGTTTCAGGAAGTCGGCGGACTCGTGGGACGGCTGGTCTTCGCGTACATCGCCGTAATGATTCTCAGCCGCCGGAACCTGTTCCGGGTGTTCCAGATTCCGGCGCTGATCTTCGTGCCGCTGTTCTACTGGTGGATGTCGAACAACATTGAAACCGAGGGGAGCCTGAGCCTGATCCGCGCGGGCATGTTCGTGGCGGGCGTGTTCGTGATCGCCCAGATGAGCTTCTGGGGGAACTACATTCCGCTCGTATTCCCGGTGCACCTCCGCGGGACCGGCGAGAGCTTCGCGGCGAATATCGGCGGCCGCGTGCTGGGCACGATGGCGGCCTTCATCACGATCACGCTGGCCGCGTCGGACAAACCCGATCCGGGAAAAATGGCCTTCATGGGCGCGTGTGTGGCGGCCGTCTATGGATTGCTCGGCTTCGTGCTGACGCAGTTCCTGCCCGAACCGAAGCCGGAAGCGGGTGTCGAGGAGTGATCCGGACGATGGCCGCCGGCGCCGTACCGGCATTCCAGGAGATTGTTTCGTGACCACGCGCGTCGCCATTCTGGGGGGCACCGGCTACACGGCCCTGGAGCTGCTGCGGATCCTGCTTCGGCATCCGCAGGCGACAATCTCGGCCGTCACCAGCCGCACGGAGACGGGGGCCGTCGGGGACGTGCATCCCAGTCTCCGGGGACGGCTGGACCTGCGGCTGGAGAACCTGTCCCCCTCCCAACTCGCAGATCGGGCGGACGTCGTCTTCTGCTGTCTGCCGCACGTGGCCAGCATGGAAGTCGTGCCGCAACTGCTGGACGCCGGCCTGCAGGTGATCGACCTCAGCGCCGATTACCGGCTGCGGGACCCGGCCGTCTACGAGGCGTGGTACGGGCATGCTCATACGGATGCGACGCGGCTGGCGTCGACGGTGTATGGCCTGCCGGAGCTGTTCGCTGACCGGATTCCCGGCCAGTCGCTGATCGCCAACCCCGGCTGCTACACGAGCACGTCGATCCTGGCGCTGGCGCCGCTGCTGAAGGAACGGCTGATCGAACCGGGCGGCATCATCATCGACGCGAAAAGCGGCGTTTCCGGCGCGGGGCGGACGCCCAAACTCAATATCCTGTTCAGCGAGTGCAATGAGGCGCTCAGCGCCTACTCGGTCGGCAATCATCGGCATACGCCGGAGATCGAGCAGGTCCTGTCCGATGCGACGGGGCAGGCTGTCGACGTGATCTTCACGCCGCATCTGATTCCGATGGACCGCGGAATCTTCGCGACGATCTATGCCTCGCCGCGCGGGAAGCCCGATCCCAAGACGCTTCTGGAGGCGATGCGGCGGTTTTACGAAGGCCGCCCGTTCGTGCGGGTCATTGAGTCCCTGCCGACGACGAAGGCGGTCAGCGGGACGAATTACTGCGACCTGACAGTGCGGGTCGTGAAGGGACGGGTGCTGGTGCTGGCGGTGCTGGACAATCTCATCAAGGGTGCGTCGGGCGTGGCGGTGCAGAACTTCAATCTGCTGCGCGGGTATCCGGAAACATCCGGGCTGATCGTGTGAGGCGCTGTTTCAGCCAATTCGCAGGTTGATGGAATTGCCTATCTGGCAGCCGCGAGCAATGGCTGCGTTCGCTGGGCGTGGCCCCGGCGATGCCCCGGCGATTTACGCAGCTCGAGCCGGAAGCGTGGGCGACGGCGGCCGACGTTCATACGCCGACCGCGCCTGAGCCGAAGGGTTGATCCCCTCGGCAACGACACGGAGCGCAGCGATGGCCTCGGCCCGGCGAACAGGATTGGTCATTGGTCAACAGCAATCGGTCATTGCAAATTGCAAAACGGCTATTGCAAAGTGCGAATTGAAGTGGCGAGCGGGGGACGTCACAGGGTGTAGCGCCAAGGCCCGGTATACCTACGTCAGTTGGCCCCTTTTTCGAGGCCGGGCGGACGTTCCCGTCCAATCAGAAACACGTCGTCCGAAGTCCCGTCCCTGCCGTCCGGCCCGACCGACCAGACGAAGTGCTCGGTCCCTCCATTACGCGACCTTGATGATATCATCAACCGATGGCCCCAGTGGTCCCTGGCAACCGAGCCCTGCTCCCACTCGCCTTGGTTGGTGCTCGACGCCGTGCGCATCAGGGCAGACGCCTCCGAGTCACTCAGCAGGACCCAGCCTTTATCCGACAGTAAGGGAGTGGGCATTCGGCCATCATTCAATGCGGACGTTGCCGACGAAATCGTCGATCTGGTCGCAGTGACGGCGGCATGGCGAAATTCGCTGGCCACCCCCAGTGCGGCCAGTCCGAGCAAGGCCATTGCACCGCCCCATCGCAGCACATTTCGCGGCATTTTGGTGTTCCTTCGCGATGTTCCAATCATAACCATCCCCTGACTGCCAGAACAGACGTTCCGTGGGCTGGCTCCGCTGGCGGGTGTTCCACGCGAGATTCGTCGACCTGGTCCGGCGTCGATGAAACCATTCGCCTGCGGGCGACGATGTGGATGGGCCATTCCGCGAGGATCATCCGGCCAAACCTTGCGCCCCGCTTGCCCTCCCGCGGCGGAGGCGGTCTCATGGACTCTGGAGATGTCCGCGGCGGTCGATCGCGGCGACAGGGAGTGCATGCGTCATGGTTGTGGAACTGCTGGCGGTGTTGCTGCTGTCCGCTTCGGAAGCGGGAACGCCCGATTTTTCCTCGGAAGTGCGGCCGATCCTCGCCCGGCATTGCCTGAAATGCCACGGGCCGGACGAGGCGCGCCGCGAAGGCGGCGTGCGGTTCGATGTCTTCGACGGCGCCGTCGCCGAAGGGGATTCCGGACGGTTTCCCGTCGTGCCGCACCGGCCTGAGGAAAGCGAGCTGATCCGCCGCATCACGTCCGAGGACGAAGCGGAGCAGATGCCGCCCCCCTCGGCGAAAATGCCTCTCAGCGAGGACCAGATCGACATCCTCCGTCGCTGGATCGCATCCGGCGCGGAGTACGAGGAGCACTGGGCGTTCCAGCCGCCCCGCGCCGCGTCTCCGCCGGCCGTCCGGGACGCATCGCAGGTCCGGAACCCGATCGACCGGTTCCTGCAGGCGCGACTCGAGACCGAAGGCCTGGCGCCTTCGCCGGAAGCGGACCGCGCTGCGCTGATCCGGCGGGCGTCGCTCGACCTGATCGGCCTGCCGCCGACGGAAGCCGAGCTGCAGGCGTTTCTGGATGATCCCCGGCCGGACGCCTACGAGGCGCTGGTCGACCGGCTGCTGGCCTCGCCGCGCTATGGCGAGCGCTGGGCGCGGCGCTGGTTGGACCTCGCGCGGTACGCCGATACGAACGGCTACGAAAAGGACCGCCCGCGATCGATGTGGCCCTGGCGCGACTGGGTGATCCGGGCGCTCAACGCCGACCAGCCCTTCGATGAGTTCACGATCGATCAGATCGCCGGGGACCTGCGGCCGAACGCGTCGCTTGAGCAGCTCGTGGCGACGGGATTCCACCGCAACACAATGATCAACGAAGAGGGAGGCATCGATCCGCTCGAGTTCCGATTCCATGCCATGACCGACCGCGTCGGCACGACGGGCGCCGTCTGGCTGGGGCTGACGCTGATGTGCGCGCAATGCCACACGCACAAGTTCGATCCGCTGTTGCACACCGAGTATTACGAGGTGTTCGCGTGTCTGAACAACGCGGATGAGCTCAAGCTGCCGGTCCCCGATCCCGCCATCGCGGCGGAGCGGGAACGGCTGCAGGCCGAGCTCGCCGCGCTGGAGGCGGCGCTGCCCTCCCGGTTCCCGGCGGTTCCTGAAGCGGAGGCGCCGGACCTTTCCGAGCCGCAGCGCCGGGAGCGCGCTTTCCAGGCGGCGCTGCAGGCGTGGATCGAACGCGAGCGGTCGCAGGCGGTCGAATGGACGATCCGTCAACCGGCACAGCTGGAGTCGAACCTGCCGAAGCTCGATCTGCTGGCGGATGGTTCGGTGCTGGCCCGCGGCGACCAGACGAAGCGGGACGTCTACTCGCTGCGTTTGACGGAGGGTCTGGCGGGGGCGACCGCGCTGCGGCTGGAGGCGCTGCCGCACGACAGCCTGCCGCGTCGCGGTCCGGGCCGCACGCATTACGAGGGGCCGGAGGGAGAGTTCTTCCTCAGCGAGGTGATCGCGCATGCGGTGCTGCCGGATGGCGAACGGCGGCGGGTGCAGCTCGATGACGGCGGCACGTCCGATCAGACGCCGACCGCGGAGAACCCCGGTTCGGACGCCCGGTTCGCGGTCGATGGCGATCCGCAGACGGGCTGGTCCACGAACGGCCGCTTCGGCGAACCGCGGCACGCGGTCTTCCGGCTCCGCGAACCGCTCCAGGGCGCGACGGCGCTCGAAGTGGAACTGATCTTCGAGCGGTATTACGCCGCGGCGCTGGGTCGGTTTCGAATTTCGCTGACGGCAGCGGAGCAGGCCATCGCAGCCCGGCCGTATGAAGCGGATGTCGAAGAGCTGCTGCTGCGGCCGGAGTCGTCATGGAGCGAGGCCGATCGCGAACGGGTCGTCCGGGCGTTCGCGCTGCTGGCGCCGGAGCTGGCGGAGGCCCGGGCGGAACTCGCCGAGCTTCGCAAGCGCGTTCCCGAGTTTCCGACGACGCTGGTGCTGCGGGAGCGTCCGGCGGACGACCCGCGTCCGACACACGTCTACCGGCGAGGGGAGTTCCTGACGCCAACGGAGGAAGTCACGCCCGGGACGCCCGAAGTGCTGCATCCCGTGGCCGGGGAGTCGCCGTTGGACCGGCTGCGGTTCGCGGAGTGGCTGGTCGATCGTCAGAACCCGCTGGCGGCGCGGGTCACGGCGAACCGTCACTGGCAGATGCTTTTCGGGACGGGCCTGGTGCGGACGACAGACGACTTCGGCTATCAGGGGGAGCTGCCTTCGCATCCGGAGCTGCTGGACTGGCTGGCGGTGGACTTCATGCGGGACTGGTCGGTGAAGCGGCTGCACCGGCTGATCGTGACGAGCGGCGCGTATCGGCGGTCCTCGACAGCGACGGAGGCACAGCGGCTGCGCGATCCCGAGAATCGGCTGCTGGCGCGCGGCCCGCGCGTGCGGATCGATGCCGAGGCGCTGCGCGATTCCGCGCTCGCCGCCGCCGGGCTGTTGTCCGACCGGATGTATGGTCCCAGCGTGTACCCGCCGCAGCCGGCGTCGATCACGACGGAGGGGGCCTACGGCCAGCTCGCGTGGACAGTCAGCGAAGGCGAGGACCGGCATCGCCGCGGGCTGTACACGTTCATGAAGCGGACGGCGCCATACGCGATGTTCGCGACATTCGACGGCCCCAGCGGCGAGGCCTGCCTGGCGCGGCGGGACATTTCGAACACGCCGCTGCAGGCGCTGACGCTGTTGAACGACGTCGCGCTGCTGGAGGCGGCGCAGGCGCTGGGGCGGGAGATGGCCGGGATGCCGTCCGATGGGGACTCTCCGGACCGCGAGCGGGCGGCGGGCCTGATCCGGCGATGCCTGTCGCGCGGGGCGGAGCCGGACGAGCTGGACCGTCTGGCGGCGTTCGCCGCGCGGACGCGGTCGCGGTTCCAGTCCGCTCCCGAGCAGGCGGCGCAGGCGGCGGGAATCGAAGGGGAGTCGGCCGTGGAAGCGGCGACGTGGACGGCCGTGGCCCGGGCGGTGATGAACCTGGATGAGTTCGTGACGAAGTGAGGCCGGAGCCCCGGGCGGTGAGCATTGACCCGTGCCGACCAGGGTGCGTGTCGTTTTACGTCAGGATCTCCCGCACCACGCGCGCGGGCTCCACGCCCGTCAGCCGCATGTCCAGACCCTGATGCTTGAACGACAGACGTTCGTGGTCGATCCCGAACAGGTGCAGCAGCGTCGCGTGCAGGTCCCGCACGTGCACCGGATTCTCCGACGCGTGGTATCCGAGGTCGTCCGAGGCGCCGTAGCTCAGCCCCCCGCGGACCCCGCCCCCCGCCAGCCACATGCTGAAACACCGCATGTGATGATCCCGGCCGGGGCCCCCCTTCCCCTGAAACATCGGCGTGCGGCCGAACTCGCCGCCCCAGACGATCAGCGTATCGTCCAGCATCCCCCGCTGCCGCAGATCGTTCACCAGCGCCCACGTCGGACGGTCCGTCAGCGGGCAGCAGACATTCATGTATCGCACCAGGTCGCCGTGGTGGTCCCAGCCGCGGTGGTACAACTGAATGAACCGCACGCCCCGCTCGGCCAACCGCCGGGCCAGCAGGCAGTTGGACGCGAATGAGCCATCCCCCGGCGTCGCCCCGTACATGTCGAGCACGTGCTGCGGCTCGCCGGACATGTCCGTCAGCTCCGGGACCGAGGCCTGCATTCGAAACGCCGTTTCGTAATTGGCGATTCGCGTCTCCAGCTCGGGATGCTGCAGCGTGTCGTTGCGATGCCGGTCCAGCGCGCGGACGGCATCGACGAGCCGGGCCTCGCGGTCGCGGGTCGAGCCCGCGGGGCTGGCGAGATAGTGCACCGGGTCGCCCGAGGCGTTGAACGGCACTCCCTGAAACCGGCTGGGCAGGAAACCGGCGGCCCATTGCCGCGCGGCGATCGGCTGCGGATTGCGTCCGCCCGTGCTCATCAGCACGACAAACCCCGGCAGATCGTCGGATTCCGAGCCCAGCCCATACGTGATCCATGACCCCATGGAGGGCCGGCCGCTGATGGCCGTCCCGGTGTTCATCATGGTGTGAGCGGGATCGTGGTTGATCTGGTCCGTGACCATCGAGCGGACGACGCAGATGTCGTCGACCAGTCGCGCCATGTGCGGCAGAAAATCGCTGATCCATTGCCCGCATTCGCCGTATTGCCGGAACCCCGTCATGGGCCCCTGCACCTTCAGCGCCTGTCCCTGGAGTTGGGCGATCGGCTGGCGGCGGGTGACCGATTCGGGCATCGGCTGGCCGTCGAGCCGGACCAGTTCCGGCTTGTAGTCGAACGTCTCGAACTGCGACGGTCCGCCCGACATGTACAGAAAGATGACCCTTCGAATGCGCGGCGCGTGATGCGGCAATCCCGCGCGTCCCGCCGGCAGCGCCAGGGCGTCTCGGGAGATCAGGCTGGCCAGCGCCGCCGAGCCGAACCCCAACCCGGTCCGTGCGAGGAATGTCCGCCGATCGGAATTGGAGAATGCGCCGAAGTGCATGGGTCTGATCATCGAAAATGGGGTGCGTGCGGAGCCGGTCAGCGGCGGAGGTAGGTCTCGCCGAGGTTGAGGATCGCCCGGGCGACCGTCATCCAGGCCGCGGTTTCCAGCGGGTCGAGATCGTCGTCCTGCGGGGCATCCCCGACGGCGAGCAGCGCCGCGGCGCTGTCCGGTTCCTCGGCAAACTCGCGGCGGGCAGCCGTCAACAGGGCCAGCAATGTGTCCCGCTCGACCTGATCCGGTTCGCGCGACAGCGCGCGCCGGAACGCGAACTCGAGCCGGGCGCCGTCCTCGCCGCTCCCCTCCCGCTGGATCCGCGCCGCGAAGACCCGGGCCGCCTCCAGAAACGTGGGGTCGTTCAGCAGGACGAGCGCGGTCAGCGGCGTGTTCGACCGTTGGCGCTGCGCGGTGCATTCCTCGCGCGAGGGAGCGTCGAAGGCCTTGAGCATCGGATGCAGGTACTGCCGCTGCCAGTGCATGTAGACGCCGCGGCGCCATTGCCGCTGGTCGTGATGCGGCCGGTACTCGCGCGTCGGAAAATTCAGATGCTCGTAGTATTTCGCGGGCTGATACGGCTTCACACTGCCCCCGCCGACGTCCCGCACCAGCAGGCCGCTGATCGCCAGCGCCGAGTCCCGAACCGATTCGGCCGGCACGCGAAACCGCCCCTGACGCGCGAGCCGCCGGTTCTCCGGATCACCTCGCAGCAGCTCCGGCGAAGCGTCGGACGACTGCCGATACGTCCGCGACATGACGATCCGTTTCAGGAGCGCTCGCACGTCCCAGCCGCTGTCCGCGAACGCGACCGACAGATGATCCAGCAGCTCGGGATGCGTGGGCGGCTCTCCCTGCCCGCCGAAGTCTTCCATCGACCGCGACAACCCCTCGCCAAAGCAATGCGACCATAAGCGATTCGCGAACACGCGCGCCGAGTGCAGCCCGTATCCCCGCTCGACGTCAAACAGCCAGTCCGCGAGGTCCAGGCGGTTCGCCCTGCGGGGGCCGACGTCCAGCGCGCCGAGGAATGCAGGAATCGCGGGCTGCATCACCGGCCCGGAATCGTCCAGCCAGTTGCCGCGCGGCAGCAGCCGAATCTCCCGGGGCTCGACCGTCACGGTGATCTGCGTCAAACGGGCCGCGGACTCGATGGCCTGGATCTCGTCGTCAAGCAACCTCGCCCGATCCCCAGCGGAGCTGGCGGCGGCTTTAGTGACAGCATCGTCCGATCCCTCGGGAGCCCCTCCCGCGGGCGCCAGGGCGTTCCGCGCCGCGCGGAGTTCGGCCAGCCGTTCCCGCTCGCGTCGCGTCAACAGCCGCGCCTCCGGCGGACGCGGCGCGGGAACCGTGTCGCTCGACTGCGTGAAGTGCTTCGACTCGTCAATGTCTGCGAAGAATGCGACCGTCGCGTAGAAATCGGCCTGCGTGAACGGGTCGTACTTGTGGTCATGGCACTGCGCACAGCCCAGCGACCCTCCCAGCCAGACCGTTGAAAAATTGCGGACCCGATCCGCAGCGTAAATCGTCAGGTACTCCCGGGGCTGGACGCCGCCTTCGTGCGACGTCTGCAGCATGCGGTTGTAGCCCGAGGCGATCTTCTGATCGTCGCCCGAGTCGGGAACCAGATCGCCGGCGAGCTGTTCGCGCGAGAACACGTCCAGCGGCAGGTTGCGGCTGAACGCGTCGATCACATAGTCCCGGTAGGGGGAGATGTTCTGGTCCTGATCGCCGTGATATCCGACCGTGTCGGCGTAGCGGACAAGGTCCAGCCACCACATGGCCAGGCGCTCGGCGGAGGCGTCCGAGGCGAGCAGCCGGTCGACAAGCGCCTCCCAGGCGGCGGGGGAAGGGTCGCGGACAAACGCGTCGACGTCGGCCGGCTCGGGGGGCAGGCCGGTCAGGTCGAACGTCACGCGGCGCACGAGCGTCGCCGGATCGGCCTCCGGCGAGGGCGTCAGACCCTGCCGTTCGAGGGCCGCGAGCACGAACCGGTCGATGTCGTTCGCTGGCCAGGCGGCGTCGTGAACCGCCGGCGGATCGGGACGGCCGGGCGCGATCCACGCCCAGTGGCGATCAAACCGCCCCCCCGCCAGGATCCAGCGCTGCAGCACGTCCCGTTCATCCCCCGTGAGTTCCTTGTGCGAATCCGGCGGCGGCATCCGGTCATCGCCGGAGCTTGAGATCCGTTCCAGCAGCAGGCTCGCCTGAGGGCGCTCCGGATCCACGGCCCTGCGCCCATCCCGGTCGCGCATCGCGTCTTCGGAGTCGTCAAGCCGCAGGTCGGCTTCGCGTGTGTGCGCATCCGGCCCGTGGCAGTGGAAACACTTATCCGAAAGAATCGGGCGAATGTCCCGCTGAAAGTCCGGAGCGGCGGATTCCTCGGCGTTCAGTGGTCCCGCCAGACACAGCGCCAGCAGTCCGCAGATGGCATGTCGGGCCAGGCACATCGTCGACGCGTCTCCCGGAAACGAATGACGGCGGGCGAGAATCCTTGTCGGTCCGCGCGTCGGCGCGGACGCCGTACTTCAGTTTACGGGACATCACTCGGCCCCGCACGTGCGGTTCAGGAAACTGACGTGCTGTGTGGCCGACGGCCGTGTGGCCGGGGCTGGACCGAGCGCAGCGAGGGAAGCCCCGGGGCATTGTCGATGATCGCGGTCGATGATCGCGCATCGAGCGCACCCAAACCGAGGGGGTGATCCCCTCGGGGTTGTGATTCCGGCCGAGCGGCTCCTGCGGAATCACGGCGGGAAGCCGGCCGTGGCGCCCGCGCGGCGCTTCGTGGTGGGTCATCGCCACCTCGACCTCTAGGTCTCGCGGCTCGACCGCACCCTACGGCTTCACGGTCGACGCTTGACGCATCCGGCTCATGCCACGAACCGCGTCCGACGGCAAAGCCGTCGGCTGGGACCTGTTGCATTTCTCGTCCCGCGACGAAGTTTTCGCCCGGAAGTTCGTGTGCTGTTCGGAGGCGTCGGGAACCGTATCATTCAGGAAGCGCTAACGTCCCGCGCCGATCGAGCCGGGGCGGTCAGCGTGCCGGAGGTTTCCGATGCCGCTCGTCCTCTCCCGCCGTCTGGTCATTCTGGCGCTGATTCCGCTGGCTGCATTCGCGTTCCGCGCCCACGGGGACGAGGCCGCGCCGCCGAAGGAATTCGCGTTGCCGGAACCGCTGCAGCCGCTGTTCAAAGGGACGACCTCCCTGAATCCGCAGGGGACTGTGGCGCTCGACAAGCAGGAGGGCCGCGTGCTGCTGAAGACTCGTGTGTGCCTCCGCGAAGGCCTGCTGGAGATGCTGCTCTGCAAGTCGCGGACGAAGGAGCACGAATCGATCCTGACCGTCGACAGCGACGCCTATGTGATTCACGCCGGGTTGCTGGCGATTGGCGCGAAGTCGGGGACGCCGGTGCGGTTTCAGCCCGACTTCCAGCCGCCGCAAGGGGACGCGCTCGAAGTCTGGCTGAACTGGGTCGACGAGTCCGGGAAGGCGCAGCGGATCGAGGCTCAGCAATGGGTCCGCGGGCTGACCCGGCGGTACTACGTGGAGAAGATCGGGCCGCTGCCGCAGGGGCTGAAGCTGCCAAAGGAGTCGGATCTGAAGTACGACGCGGCCGAGCAGGAGCTGATCTGGTTCGGGCCGATGACGGATGCGAAGCGGGATGAACTGCTGAAGCTGTCCACGGGCGAGGCCTATCAGAAGGCGATTCGGGCGATGCACGCCGACAGCCAGGTGCGGGGCATGGAGGCGGACTTTGTGTTCGCCGGCAGCGGATTCCACGAATCGCAGGACGGCACGAAGTGGTATCAGGCGGAGGCCGGCAACCTGATCTGCGTGGCCAACTTCGGCGATGCGATGATTGACGTGTCGATCCGGTCCAGCGACGTCAACTCCGAGGCCTCGTTCGAACCCTGGACCGAGCGCGTGCCGCCGCTGGGGACGCCGGTCGTCGTCGAGCTCAGGCCGGCGGCAATGGACGACGACAAACAGGCGGCTCAGAAACCCGACGCGCCGGCGCAGCCGTAATGGCCCCGGATCTCACCGATTCGATCGGCGACCGGGCCGGCGCTTGCTGCGATTACAGCAGGCCATAATCGCGCAGCGACGCGCGGAGCTTCTGCAGTTCGCTGTCGGTCAGGGGCGTCAGCGGCAGTCGGACGTCCCCCGCGTCGCGGCCAAGTTCCCGCATCGCCGCCTTGATCGGGATCGGGTTCGTCGCCAGTCCCAGCAGGTCCCGGCAGAGCGGGAACAGCCGGTGATGTCGCGACTGAGCTTCGCGGACGTCGCCGGAGTTCCAAGCGGCGATCATCGCTTTCACATCCTGCGGCACGATGTTGCCGACGACCGACACCACGCCGCTGCCCCCCAGCGACATCAGCGGCAGCGTCAGGCTGTCGTCTCCGGAAAGCAGCGTCAGATCGCTGCCGTTCAGGACCTGCGAGGCCTGGTCCATCGAGCCCGTCGATTCCTTGATGGCCACGATCGTCGGCAGTTCGGCCAGCCGGCAGATCGTTTCCGGCTCCATGTTCTTGGCGGTGCGGCCGGGAATGTTGTACAGCACGATCGGCAGGTCGACGGCCTCGGCGACGGCCCGGTAGTGCTGGTAAAAGCCTTCCTGCGTCGGCTTGTTGTAATAGGGGGTGACCATCAGGGCGCCGGTGGCGCCGGCCTTGCGCGCGGCGCGGGTCAGCCGGACAGCCTCGGCCGTGCTGTTCGAGCCGGTCCCGGCCATGACCTTGATCCTGCCGGCGGCCTGCTCGCAGACGACGGAGATGACGCGCTCGTGTTCGTCGTGGGTCAGGGTCGGACTTTCGCCGGTCGTGCCGACGGGGCTGACGCAGTCGGTTCCGGCCTCAATCTGAAAATCGACGAGTCGCCGCAGACCGGCCTCGTCGACCTTGCCGTCCTTGAACGGCGTGACGAGCGCCACCGTGAGACCCGCAAACAGTTCACCCTTCCGCGACATATCGAACGTCCCCATGAAACAAAGCACGTTTCCACGGGGCGAATGTATCGCGCGGCGGCGGGAGAATGGAGTCAGCGGCCCGCCCCGGGCGTCCGGACGGCGTTCGCCCTGGGGAGGCCCCCGGCTTACGGGTGATCCGTGCCGTTGATCCGGATCCTGCCCGTCGTCTTTCCGGCCGGGGCGGTGAAGATCGTCGTCGCCCCGGAGATCGAGTTGCTCGAACCGCTGAGCTGGATCGTCTCTCCCGCCGAGGAAAACACGATGCCGCGATCCACGAGCAGACCGGTCGACTTGAACTCGAAGTTATTGTTGTTGAACGCGAAGCTGGAGTTCGCGGCGATCGAATCGACGAGCACGCCCGTGCCGCCGAACGCGTTGTCCACCAGGTAGTTGCCGGACAGGGCCACCTCGGCGACGCCATTGAGTTTCATGTGATAGCCGACGCCGTTGCCGCCGTTGAACCCCATGGCGTTGCCGACGAAGTTCAGCGACGACGTCGAGGCTGCGTCGATGTGGAACCCGCGGCCGTTGGCGCCGTCGACATTCACGGCCGTGCCAATGATCAGCGCGGTCAGCTTGTCCGTCGCCGACGTGCCCCGAACATCGACCGCCGTCATGTTGCTCTCGGTCAGCGTGATCTGGTTGGCGTCCATCGTCAGGCCGATCGGACCGTTCCAGTCGATCTTCAGCGCCGAAGCCCCTCCGCGGTTGGCATTGATGACCGAGTTCTGCATCAGCACGCCCAGCGTCGACCCCTCGGCGCCCGCCAGCGATTCGAACAGCACGGGCGTGCCGTTGGCGTCGGTGATCGTCGTGCGCAGAATCTGCGTCTGATACGTCCCGAACGTGTCCGCGGCGATCCGTACGCTGCCGCCGCCGATCGAGCCATTGTTCTGAATCAGGGAGTTCGTGATCGACACCAGCCGGTCGTTCATGGAGTCCAGCGCGTACTGCGTCGTGCCGGTGACCTGCGCCCGGTCCAGCACCAGGTAGTCGGTTCCGCGGGACACGATGCCATGCGTGTTGTCCGTCAGGTTCACGCCCTGCAGCACCACGGTGCCGGTGTCCTCCAGCAGCACGGCCGTCACCGCATTCTTGATGACGCTTGTGTTCAGCGCGCCGGCCAGTGCGAAGCTGCCTTCGACGTCGTTCAGCCGGATGCCGACCGGGCCGCCGTCGACGCTCAGCGACGACAACTGGACCTGGATCGTGGAATCCTCGATATCCACTGCCGCGGCGTTGGTCGTCTTGATCGAACCGGCTTTGACAATCAGGGATTCCGCGTCGTCGGCGACCAGCCCCCGCCCGTTCTGCAGGTCGAGCGTCAGCTTGTCGATCGCGATTTCGCCGTCGACGTTGTCGATGTGGATGGCGTCGGCGGCCGCCGTCGAAGTGACGCCGATGTCCTTGATCGACACCTTTTCGCCCGTCAGGTTTTCCAGCACCAGCCCGCGTGCCAGCGAGTTCTCGATGCGGGTCAGCCCTTCGAGAAAGACGTTGCCGCTGCTGCCTTCAATGACGACGGCGTCCCCCTGGCTGTCCCGCACGGTCAGGTCGCGGATCGTCACGTCGGCCGCGAGTCCGGACATCACGACGCCGCGATCCCCGCCGCCGATGATGCCCAGTTGGCCCATTTGGATCGAGCCGCCCGTCATATTGGAGAACGTCACGGCGTCCCCGCCGACGTTCGTGAAGCTGCCCGTGAGCGTGACGTTCGCATTGCCGCCGTCGACGACGACGCCGCGCCCCGGGGTGTTCAGGAACTGCAGTCCGGCCAGCGACACCGTGCCTCCGGCATTGGTCAGCCGCAGCGCGTCCCCGGTAATGCCCGAAAACCGCACATTCGTGACCGCTGCGCCGGACGCCCCGTTCCCGACGATGCCGTCCCCAGTGATGCCGTCGATCACAAAGTTGGACACCGAGGAATTGTCGCCCAGCGTGATGGCCGGTCCCGCGACGCCGGTGAGCCGTGGCGTCTGCGCGCCAGCCGCCAGCGTGTTCGGCAGCGCGAACGTGCCACGATTCAGATCGCGCAGGAAGTTGCCCGCCCCCTCGCCCATCAGGTGCTGCCCGTCGGACAGGGTGATGGCGTCTCCCAGCACCGTGTTGCCGTGCACGTAAATCAGGTCCGCTCCGGCCGCCTGCGCCTGGGCGACGGTCGCGAACGGATCGGCATACGTCCCCCCGGCGCCGCTGCTTCCGCCGCCCGACACGTGCTGGACCTCCCAGGCCTGTCCGGTTTCGGGGTTGATGGCCACGAGGTCGCGCTCCTCGATCCGCGACTGGCTGACGATGACGTTGTAGTTCCTTTCGACGGCCCGGTACGGCGAGGGCATCCGGCGGCGCCAGCTTGAACTCGGGTGCGAAGCGCCCCACGGGAATTCAAACTGCATCCCCACCATCACGTTGTCGCCGAACGTCTGGTCGGTTGTATACGCGATCTGCGTCGTCACGAAATTGTTGAGGACCAGCTCGCCGCGCGTCTTGAAACCGTTGATGTTGTCGACCGAACTCCCGTCGAAAAAGTAGCCGCCGACGAACCCGCGGACCGTGCTGTCCCAGCCCAGGACGTCCAGGGGCACGCCGTAGCCGAGTTCAATGTCCACGCCCTTCATGGCCGTGCCGAAGCTGCGCGTGGAGTCGAACAGGATCTGGTTGCCGACAAACCGCGCGTCCAGCACCGCCGCTCCGTGGGCCTTCCGCGTGTCGCCCACCGGCAGGTACATGTTCGAGCGGACCTCCCAGCCTTCAATCATCGCCTCGAAGCTCAGACCGACCTGGTGGAACAACAGGTCCGACGTGTCGTCGACGTCGTACCAGAAGCTGCCGCCGTACCAGGACATCAGGCCTTCATCGAGATAGCGGTAGCCGAGTCCGAAGTTGCCGCCGAACTGGCCGTGGTTGGAAACGAACCCGCGGGCGTCCCCGAACACGAAATGAGCGTCGGAGATGACGTACGGCCGGATTTCCAGCGGGGTGATTGAGGAGTCGCGACCGAATGTGGGAAACGCAAGGTGCCCGATGCGGCCGACAGCGCCGAGCGTGCTTTCCTGTGGCTTGCGGGCGGAGGAGGGGCCTTCCTGGGCCAAGGCCGCTTGCGACTGCAGAGCGACGCACGCGGCGACCGTGGCGGCGGCCCAGCGGCGAAGCCGTGAGGACCTCGTTGGGGAGGTCGCGCCGGCGGAGCGTGACGTCCGAGGCGTGTGTCGCGGTGAGATGCGGTGTGGCCGGGCGCCGGTCATAACAGTCCCTGGGAATTGAACTTCCGCTGCGAATCTGCCAGTCCGCAGGCCATGATCGGACGCGGCTGAAGCCCGTGCGCACGACCGGCGGACAATCTGGACGATGTTCGCCGGACCCTACGGCCGCAGTCCGAATCGACTCAACGAGCGTCCCCAACGGAGAGACGATCGCGATTGCCTTTGAGACGATCGCGATGATTTTCGATTGAAGTTCGGAGAGAATTGCCTGTCGTCCCCGCGCGACGGCCGAACCAGCCGCCGAACTCCCGCAAACATCAAGAATCGCTCATGTTTCGACCGGCGGGGACCGCCTGCGGCATGCGGACCGCAGGGCGTCGAGCGCCGGCGGCGTCACGCAGTACCCCCTCTCCGGACGAACGGCTATCTTTCGCTCCCTTGAGCGTTCAGCCGGCCCCGCGGGAGGCCGCTCTCCTGACGACTTCGCCAACCCAGGCACACGACATGCGGATCGGAATTGTTGGATATCAGGGCACCGGGAAAAGCACCGTCTTCGAACTGTTGACGGGCGCAAAGCCGGACCTGTCGAAAGCCCACCAGGGTCAGGCCGGCGTCACCATCGTGCCTGATGACCGGTTTCATGGACTGGTCAAAATGTTCCAGCCCAAGAAGGAAACGCCCGCCAAGATCGACCTGTTCGACACCCCCGGCCTCAGCCGCGGAGAACCGCAGTCGAATCCGCAGCGGCTGGGCGTGATTCGGGAATCGACGGCCCTCGTGCAGGTCGTCGGCGCATTCCTCGGCGGCGATCCCGTCGCCGAAGTGGAATCGTTCGTGGAAGACCTGGTCCTGGCCGATCTGCAGATCATTTCCAACCGCATCGAACGCCTCAAGAAGGACGCTGCCAAGCCGGTGCCCAACCGCGACCAGTTGAAAGCCGAACTCGAAGCCCTGTTGCCGATCGAGGAACGGCTCAGCGGCGGGGCCACGCTGCACGACATGACGTTCGACGAGAACCAGGAGAAAGCGACGCGGTCCTACTCGCTGCTGACCCGCAAGCGGCATCTCGTGCTGCTGAACACGACCGATTCTTCGGTGGATGCGGCGGTCGTGAAGCGGATCGAGGACCTGGGATACATCGTTGTCTCCGGGCCGCTGGGACTGGAACTGGAGGTCGCTCAACTGCCGGAGGAGGAGCGCGAGGAGTTCGCCCGCGAGATGGGTCTGACCGGCTCGTCGAAGGAGCGGGTCGTCACGGCGATTTTCCGGCTGACCGACTACATCACGTTCTTCACGTCGGACGAGAAGGAAGTGCACGCCTGGCTGCTGAAACGCGGCTCCCACGCCGTCGAAGCGGCGGGGACGATCCACAGCGACCTGGCGCGGGGCTTCATCCGCGCGGAAGTCATGTCGGTCGACGACCTGCTGCGGCTGGGATCGGAGAAGGAGGTCAAGGCGGCCGGGCTGTATCGCATCGAGGGGAAGGACTACATCGTCCAGGACGGCGACGAAATCGTCGTGCGGTTCAGCGTTTGACGGGCGCAGCGGCGGCGGCCGGGCACGCCGCCTGAGATCACGCCGTCAGCTCCACCGTCTCCAGCGCCCGTCCATCCAGGCGCCGCATCGTCAGCGTCAGCCGCGAGTCGTCGGCGACGCCTTCGATCAGCGTCGCCTGCTGAGGCCGCGGCGCCCCGCCAATCAACTGACCGATGGGACGCTCCGCCCCCGGGGGCAGCCAGGCCGGCTCGTGCGTGTGACCGGAAACGACCAGTTGCACGCCGCCTTCAACCAGCAGCGGCAGCCACGCGTCCCGGCAGACGCGGCTGAACCGCCAATGCCCGACGTCCGTCACCTCATCTTTCCACCACAGCGGGATGTGGCAGCACAGCACCTTGAACGGCGCCTCGGAGAACCACGCAGCCTGAATGGTCTCCGCCAGCCAGGCCTGCTGGCGGCGGCGCATCGGCTCGAACGCGGCCAGTCCGCCAAACACCGGGTGGTCGTCCGGCTTGTCCTCGCCCGTGTCCATCACCAGCACAGCGACGGGACCGCTGCGGAACGCGCAGTAATAGCGGTCGTCGGGCGAACCGGTGAACTCGGCCAGCTTGCGGGCCGCCGGTCCCCGAACATCGTGATTCCCCCGGGCATAGGCCAGCGGCCACTCCGCGGCGATCGGCAGGCCGCCGGGAGCCAGAAACTGCCCCGTCATCAGAGTTTCATCGTAGATGTCGTTCGTCTGGTCGCCGTTCCAGACCAGGAAATCGGGGCGGGCCTCGGCCGTCCGTGCGTGCAGCAGCTGCAGCGTTTCGAGATTCTCGTGCGTGTCGTTCCAGATGTGGAACCGCGTGGACGCGCTGGCGGGATCGAGCGTCCGGATGGCGACGGGCTCTATCGCCTCGGGCTCTCCCGGCAGAATCTTGTAGGCGTTCTGAAAGTCGACCGGCCGGGCAGTGACGCGATACCGCAGCTCGACGCCGCCGGGAACAGGAGGCAGCCGAAACTTAAGGACGTGCTGGGCATAGGGCAGCAGGCCGGCGGCTTCGGCCTCGATGCGCTGAAACGGTCCGCCCGCGACGGCGATTTCGAGGAACCCGGTAGCGGGGCCATGCACGGGCTGGAGGATCGTCAGCGAATCGGGCGCGGGTCCGCAGACGACGGCTTTGCCGGAGAAGACCGAACCGGTTGCGGTCTGAGGGGCGTCCTCCGCAGCGGCCTGAAGGGAGAGTGCGGAAACGCCGGCGCCGGCGGCGAGCGTGGACTTGAGAAAGGACCGTCGCTGCATCATGGGCGGAGTTCCGCTACGGGCTGCGGGGCTGGGAGAATGCACTGATTGTGCCTCGGGTCGCCCGTTCCACAAGGCCATCTGGCGACGCGGACGCGAGTTGCGCTGGCGACCGCGGTCCGCTCCAGCGGCTGATTCGGTCCAGCGGTCACCCACGGCGTGCCTTATCCGAACCGCGTTGGCTGGGCTGCGGCCGATGCACGAACAGCCTGTACGACTTGGCCATGTCTCATGGAGTGGGTTTCTGCGGGACTGCAGCCGGATCCCATCCGACCGGTCACCATGATTTCGACACGGGCGGACAAGCCGAATGGACCTGGCGGAACGAAAGACGGCCCGACAAGCCGACCGGCGGCGCCCGGCGTCAGGGACTGGCGGGCCGCAGCTCGGGCGGCAGCGCAGCGGTGGGGAATATCAGGCCCCGGAATTCCGTACCTGATGGCGGAGGCGACAGTTGTCCCGGCTGGTCCCGCGGGTCGCCAAAGTGGCTGCCGAACGGGTCACGCACCTCGGATGCCGGCAGCAGGTACCGCACCTTCTGGCCGTTGATTTCCCGGAACTCCACGCGCGGATCGAGCGGATTGCCCGAGCCCAGCATCGGAGGCAACCGGCCGTAAGCGTCGTGCAGCGCATTGCGATTCTGCGTATCCGTCCCGACGAACGCCGGAGGCTCGGATTCGGGCGCTTCCGGCGCGGGAACGGATCCGGATCGGGTACGGCTCCCCCCGTCGCTGGCCAGCGTCGCTCCTCCTACAATGGCGCCGGAGGCCGCGGCGGTCGACATCAACACCGTCGAGGACATCGCGGGAGCAAGCAGCCCCGCCTGCCCGCGCACCAGACCGTCCTGGAACGTCAGGCCGCCGCTCAGGGCGTTCGGCGGCGCCGAGGACGGCGTCCAGCAGCGGACCCAGCCCCCTGCGGAGCCGCACGTCAGTTGATGCACGCCCGACGGGACCTCGTCGAACGTGAATTCGCCGTCGGCGTTCGTCGTCGTTC
This sequence comes from Planctomyces sp., assembly GCA_019636235.1. Classification (GTDB taxonomy): domain Bacteria; phylum Planctomycetota; class Planctomycetia; order Planctomycetales; family Planctomycetaceae; genus Caulifigura. Next base: position 283,221 of record JAHBXW010000003.1, on the reverse strand, counting down.
GCAGGATCTGCGCCCCAGTCGCCAGGCGCACCAGAGCTCCATCGATCGGCTGGCCCCGGACATCGACGAACCGGCCGCGAAGCCGGCGGTCGTCGCCCAGCACGATGTCCGTGGCCGTCGCTGTTGCGGCTTCAGCCAGCGTGTCGGCGCCGCGGAACGAGGAGCGCCGCCTGGTTGCTGCGGAAGCCTGAGGCGCGTGGATGTCGAGGTTGTGCCCGGACGAGCTGGGGATCGCCGCGTTCACGGGGTCGGCGGCCGAAGTCGGGCCGGCAGCAATGAACGCCAGCGCCGCGGCGGCGAGCGATCGATACTGGGACGTGGCGGGCATCCGTGCCATGGCAATGCGAAGGCGGCCAGCGGGACGTCGGCCGGCGTTGGCCGTTCCGGGCACGGAGGTCCGGCGGCAATCTTGCCGCGAACGCTCCGACTTTCCAGAACTTCCTGAACCCGCTTATCGGCAAAGTCGCTGGCGGGGGTCAAGGAACGCCCTGCAGGAAGGGCGTCTTCACGCCGTTTTCTGCCGCTTTCTCCCGACCGCGGTCCAGCAGTTTCTGCAGGAGCCCGCCCGCGGCCTTGCCCCCGATCCGCTGTCCCAGCTCGGTCAGCGAGCGCGTGCTGACGCGCGGCGCATCCAGCGTGCCCGTCACCTGGATCTCGACGGACTCGCCCCGCAAGCTGCCCAGCAACGGTCCGCGGTCCAGCCAGGACGAGGGCAGGGGAATCGACACTCGCAGATCGAGCGTGTCGTCGAAGCCCACCGAGCCGGACGACAGGATGGCCACATCGCCGGCTTGGAACCGCAGCGCCTCGTGATGCACGCGACCCTCTCGGACATCAAACCGCACCGACTGCTCGGGCAGTTCCAGCCAGGTCTCGGCGCCTCTCCGATCAAGCGGCCGTTGCTGGATCATCTCGGACAGACTGGCGACGGCGCCCAGCACCTGCGAGGCCAGCGGTCCGGGGCCGATCCGCGCGGCATGCACCTGCAGCTCTCCCCCTGCGACGATGCGCTCGGGGCTGTCGAGCGGCATGTCCGCGCTGTCCACCGACAGCGAAAAGCGCCCATCGGCGCTGGTCGCGTTCGCCATGATGGGCGACAGGTAGCGCATCCAGGTCCGGCACTGCTCGGGAGTCAGCGTGGCATCGGTCAGCAGCGGACCAGGACTCGCGATGACGCGCGGCGGCGTCCCGGGGGCGATGGAAGGCAGGGCGACCAGCGTCCCGCCGCTGACCTGCACGTCGTCCGGCGTCAGCGACAGGCGCACGCCGTTCCAGGCTGCCGTCAGCGATCCGGGAACGGCATCGATGCCGAACGCCGACAGCCGATCCCAGGTGACGACGCCTGCGACGGCCGCGGGCCGCACTCGGTCCTCCTCGGACCGCGAGCCGATCAACGCCGGACGCAACGCGCCGACCACGGCCCAGCGCTCCAGTCGCAGGCCTTCGGAAACGACTTGCCGCTGCATGTTCAAGGGCAGGAACTCGGACAGGAACGACAGGTCCTGAGCCGTCTCGGCCTGCAGATCGACGATGCAGGCGCCGCGCGGTTCGCGAATGACGCCTTCGCCGGAAAGTCCCATCTCGCCGGCGCGGAGGGCGAACTGCGTCAGCGAGATCGTGTCCGTCGCGGCATGCCAGTGGCCGTCGACTTCGGCGGCCAGCGGATCGTTGGCCAGCCGCTGTTCGCCGGGCGTCCGGGCCCGGACGTACCGGATGCCCTCGGGCGTCACCTGAATCCGTCCCTGCACCGCGGACGAGCCCTCTTCGCCGGGCCGCACCTCGAGCGACAGCTCCGTCGACACCATCCCCGACACGGATTGCAGTTCGGTGTTCGCCGTCAACCAGGGCGCCGCCGATGCGACCGGCCAGTGCGGCAGCACGCCGCTGATCAGCACCGAAGGCACCGCGTCGGGCGTCGGCTGTTCCCACGCGCCGTACAGGTTCAGCTCCCCTTCCGCCTGCGCATGTTTGACGAGCCCGTTCACCTCAACGCGGCCGTTCAGCCCCGCGTTCGAGTAATCGAGCGTCACGTTCTCAATCTCCGTCAGCGGCTGTTCCTCATTGTCCAGCACATGGACGCGCCCGTTGGAAAAGCCGACGGCGAGACTCAACAGCCGGCCCCGACCTTTCCGGGCTTTCAGGCGGTCGAGCATCGGCTGCAGATTCGTCCCCTGAGGGCCGACGCGAATGAACAGTTCGGGGTCCTCAAGATCCCACCCGCCGGGAGAGCGCGGCGACATCGCCATCTCCCACAGTGACTTGCGGGACGTGATATGGCTGCAGCGGAACAGCACGCGCCCCTGGTCGTCCAGCAGCTCGAACCGAGACAGATTCACGGGCGACATCCAGCCCAGCGACGGCGATTCGAACTCGACTCCTGGAGGCAGCCAGGGCATCACCGCATAAGTCACAGATTTCTTCAGATCTGAGCTGCCGACGAACCACGGCAACAGCCAGGCTCCGCCTCCCAGCAGCAACAGCAGCGTCAGCGCCATCCAGCCCCGGCGGCGACGGCGCGGGGCAGGACGCGATTCAGTCGCCTGGTCCGCCGATCCGGCGTCGGGCGAGGTGACCAATCGTTCCGCCATCTGCAGACTCCCTTTCCAGCCCGGCGAATCTTACGGCGGACTCCCAAACGCTGACAGACCTTTCTCTTGCGATTGGGTCCAACCCGCTCGCACAGGGATTCTTCGGGATTGCGGCGCCTGCGGCGAAACCGCTGTGGTCCGGCCCGGCCGTTTTTGAAAAAATGCGACATCGGACCATTCCGCGTTCCTCAATGCCGGAAGCCCCCAGCGCCATGCGATGCCTCCGCCCGCTGCCCCCGGTCCTCGCGTCCGCCATTGTCGCATCAGCCCTGCTCGTGCTGTGCTGCGACGACGCCCGCGCCCAGGCCCGCGACCAATACTCCGCTTCCCGCAACAAGATGGTCGATGACCTGATCGCCGCGGAGGGCATCACGGACGAACGGGTTCTGGCATCGCTCCGCGCCACGCAGCGGCATTTGTTCGTGCGACCCGCGATGCGCCCCATGGCCTACCTCGACCAGGCTCTCGACATCGGGCATCGGCAGACGATCTCCCCCCCGTTCATCGTGGCCTACATGACCGAAGTCCTCGATCCCCAGCCGGAGGATCGCGTGCTCGAGATCGGCACGGGCAGCGGGTACCAGGCCGCCGTGCTGTCTCCGCTGGTGGCGAATGTGTACACGATCGAGATCGTCGAGCCGCTTGGGAAGCGTGCGGAAACGCTGCTCAAGAGCCTCAAGTACGACAATGTGCATGTGAAGGTCGGCGATGGCTACCAGGGCTGGCCGGAGCACGCGCCCTTCGACAAGATCATCGTCACCTGCTCGCCGGAGAACGTCCCCGAGCCGCTGGTCGCCCAGCTCCGCGAAGGGGGCCGAATGGTGATTCCGCTCGGCGAGCGATACCAGCAGGTGTTCTACCTGCTGGAGAAGCGCGACGGGCAACTGGAGCAGACCCGGCTGCTGCCGACGCTGTTCGTCCCCATGACGGGCCGGGCCGAGGACGCGCGCAGCGTCCTGCCCGATCCGTTGAATCCCCGGCTGGTGAACACCGGTTTCGAAGAGGACGAGGACGAGAACGGCCAGGCCGACGGCTGGCATTACCACCGGCGGGCGACGCTGGATGACTCGATCGCCTACACGGGAAGCCGCTCGCTGCGGTTCGAGAACGACACGCCCTCACGAGCCGCGCATGTGCTGCAGGGCTTTCCCATCGACGGGTCGAAGGTCAGGTCGCTTGAGGTGCGGGCCGCACACCGGCAGCGGAACATCCGCGCCGGCGGCCAGAAGGGGGAACAGCCCGGCATCGTCATCCATTACTTCGATGCGCAGCGGCTGCCGATCGCGCAAACGGCAATTGGCCCCTGGATGACGACGCAGGACCAGTGGCAGGCGACGACGAAGACGGTCAACGTCCCGACGCAGGCCCGCGAGGCCATCATCCAGTTGGGGCTGAACGGCGCGGCGGGCGTGCTGTGGACGGACGACGTCACGGTGCGGGCTCTGCCCTGAGACGGCTGGCCGCTGGCCGCCGACCTCACTTCCGCAGCTTCAGCCGCCCGAATTCCTCGGTCCGTTCGCGGATCGCGGGCTCCACCGGCAGCCGCTCCATGCTGCTGGCCCCGTAGAAGCCGACGATCCCCTGGGTGTGATCCAGAATGTACTGCGCGTCCGCGGGCTCGGCGATCGGTCCGCCGTGGCAGAGCACCAGCACATGCGGATTGATCCGCTTCGCGGCGTCGTGCATCGCCTGCACGCGTTTTGCCCCCTCCTCCAGAGTCACGGCCGTCGAGGCGCCGATCGCCCCTTTCGTCGTCAGACCCAGATGCGGGATCAGGATGTCGCAGCCGGCGCCCGTCATGGCGGCGGCCTCCTCCGGGTTGAAGCAGTAGGGGGTCGTCAACAGGCCCATGTCGTGCGCGTGATGGATCATGTCGACCTCCAGGCCGAACCCCATGCCGGTCTCCTCCAGCCCCTGGCGGAACGTGCCATCGATCAGCCCGACGGTGGGGAAGTTCTGCACGCCTGCGAAGCCGGCGGCCTGCACGTCGCGCAGAAACCGGGGAATGACGCGGAAGGGATCGGTCCCACAGACGCCCGCCAGGACGGGCACGTCCTGCACGACGGGGAGCACCTCGCGGGCCATGTCCATGACGATGCCATTGGCGTCGCCGTAGGGCATCATGCCAGCCAGCGATCCGCGGCCCCCCATGCGGAACCGGCCGGAGTTGTAGATCACGATCAGGTCGATGCCGCCGGCTTCCTCCATTTTGGCGCTGATGCCTGTTCCCGCGCCCCCTCCCAGGATCGGCCGGCCCGAGGCGACCTTGGCGTGCAGGCGGTTGAGAATCGATTCGCGGGTCGGGGCGTGCATGGCGTTTTCAGTTTGGTCAGGGGGCCGGTGGCGTCAGGGGGGAATTCGCGCGAACAGGCATGGACTTTGCCCCGCCGTGGCGACGGCATACGATGCGCTGCACGTGCTGCGGGCCTCGCGGAAAGGTCTTCGGCGCAGCGCGCTCCCGAGGCTCTGGATCGCGTCGCCGGCCTGTCCGGCCCCGCTGTTCAGCGAGTGCAGGTGTTCGATTGCCCGCGAATCATCCCGATCACTGGGAACTGCTTCAAGGAACCGCCAACTGGTATCAGTTGTGGCATCCTCCGCAGTGGGCGGTCTCCGAGCGGAGCGGCGCGACGACGCTGCAGCTTCCCGGCGACGGGTTTCTCGCGCTGCACTGCTCGCTGGATGCGAAAAATGGGGGCACGCCGCCCGATCTGATGCAGGTGGTCCGCCTGTTTCCACGTGCCCGGCGGATCGTCCGGCTGAACCGCGAGCGGCTCGAATTTCTGCATGAGGCAATGGAAGGAGAGGCGGATCTCAAGACCGCGCCCCGCTGGTGGATGCGGCCCTTCGTCCGGTCCGACTGGCGGAAGTGGTCGATCTGGGCGTTCCATCGCGGGGATCTGCTCATCGTGGCGACGCTGGTCCATGGGCGCGAATTCGATCAGGAAGTCGCTTCGCTGGTCCGGATGGCGCTGGGCACGCTGGAGATCGCCGAGACGCCCGCCGATCCGCCGGACGTCTTCGCCAAACGCGTGCTGGACCTCGCGCGTCGCAAGTTCCCGCTGATTCCCAGCGCGCGGACCGACGACTTCCAGATCCGCATCGGCGAATCGGCGGTCAACCTGTTCAACATGTACCGCACCTACATCCGTTCGCCGGAACGGTTTGAGGAGATCCTGCTGCCAGCGCTGACCACCGTGGTCCAGGTTCAGGAATGGGGGGAACGGCAAACCGAGCCGCCGCTGGATGCCGTCCGCGAACGCATCATGCCGATGCTGTACCCCGAGTCGGTCTGGAAATCGCGGTTTCCGAACTTCATCGGCACTCCCTGGATCGCCGGCCTGGTGATCCTGTACGTCATCGACGAATCGCAGGCCTACTGGTACATCCGCGAGGGACTGCTCGACAGCTGGCGAATCTCCGCGGACGACATCCACGGGATCGCGATGGACAACCTGCAGCAGTACTTCGAGAAGCAACCCATGGAAATGGCCGTCGCCGGATCGGAAATGGACGGACCGACGATGCTCATGCCGGGTCGCGCCGATTCTTACAACTCGTCGCGGCTGCTGTCTGAGACGTTCGTGACGCGGCTGCGCGAGGTCGTCGGCGGCAATTTCGCCGTCGGGCTGCCGGGCCGGGACTTCTTCGTCGTGGTCAGCCTGAAATCGCAGCGGATGGTCGATCACGTCCGCCGCAAGGTCCGCGAAGACTACGCGCAGATGGACCACCCTCTCACCGACCGGATGCTGCTGGTCAGCGCCGACGGCGTCAGCGAGCTGCCCATCGAGGGCGCGGATGACGGGCCGTTCCACGACGAGTAACCTGCGTTGCCGGACCCCGGCGCTTGTCCTCCTCGCCGCCGGCAGCGCCCGTCGCCGGCACGTCACTGAAGACCGACAACCGCGCACATGCCCGACGAAGCGCTGCCCACTGCCGAAGCGCTGCCCACCGCCTGGATGACGCTTCTCGGAACCGGCACCAGCATGGGCGTCCCGATGATCGGCTGCCAATGCGACGTCTGCATGTCGGACGACCCCCACAATCAGCGGACGCGCACCGGCGTGCACATCTCGGCCCCGCAGGGGGGCGTCCTCATCGACACGTCCCCCGAGCTCCGTGTGCAGTTGATCAGGGAACGAATCACGAGCGTCGACGCGGTGCTGTACACGCACGCGCACGCGGATCACATCCTCGGGCTGGACGATCTGCGGGTGTTCGGCTTCAAGCGGAAGGGGCCGGTGCCGCTGTATTGCGAGCCGCCTGTTGAGGCCACGCTGCGGCAGGCCTTCTCCTACGCGTTCCTGGAGGAGACGAAACGCGACACGTGGCATTCCTATCCGAATCTCGAATTCCGGACGATCGGCCTCGAGCCGATTCCGCTGTTGGGGCTGACGGTGCATCCGATCCGGCTGCTGCATGGCCGGTTGCCGGTGCTGGGCTTCCGGATCCGGAACGTCGCCTTCTGCACAGACTGCAGCTGCATCCCGGACGACAGTTGGCCGCTCCTGGAGGGGCTGGACACGCTGGTGCTGGACGCGCTTTGGAAGGAGCCGCATCCGACGCACTTCAACATCGCTCAGGCGCTGGAAGTGGTGTCGCGGGTGCGTCCGAAGGAGACGTTCCTGACGCACGTCTCGCACCGGCTGGACTACAGCCGCACGAACGCGGAGCTGCCGCCGGGAGTCCGGCTGTCTCACGACGGCCAGAAGATCGCCATCGAGTAAGCCAGCAGCGCAATTGGGGCACGAAAGCGGCGGGGACGATCGGTCCCGGGCGAACAGCCGATGTGCGTGGCGATCAGGGCTTTTTGCGGACGACTTCGCGGGCCAGGTCGTCGGGCGGTGCCTTGTCGCGTTTCCGCTTGATCGCGATGCCCAGCGCTCCGGCCAGCCCCAGCAGAACCAGCGGCAGCAAATGCTCGGGTTCGAGCAGGAAATGCGTCACCGTCGCGGGATCGGTCGAACCGTGTCCCGGATGCGCCCAAGCCGCCGCCGGCGCGCCGGCCAGCATTGCCGCTGCTGCTCCCAACGTCCGCTGCATCTCAGCACACGCCTTTCCATTTCGCCAGATGCGGTCCTGCCGAACTCCGCGCGGTGCGGCGAAGTTCGGCTGATCGGCTCCGACCGTTCGCGGGGCCGCGGCTGACACGTTCAGACTTTGAGCTTTGCGAAACTGCGCAGCAGTTGCAATCCCGTGCGCTGGCTCTTTTCCGGATGGAACTGCGTGGCGAACAGCGGGCCGCGGGCGATCATCGACGTGAACGGGCGGCCGTGCTCCGTCGTCGTCGCGATCACCGAGTCGTCGTCCGGCACGACGTGGTAACTGTGAACGAAGTACACCGAGGGCGTCGCCGGCAGCCCGGCCGTCAGCGCGTTCGGCGTGACGATGTTCAGCGTGTTCCAGCCCATGTGCGGGATCTTCAGCCCCGGCGCCGATTCGAACCGCACCACTTTTCCCCGCACCAGCCCCAGGCCCGCGTATTCGCCGTCCTCGTAGCTCACGTCGAACAGCAGCTGCAGGCCCAGGCAGATGCCCAGAAAGGGGCGACCCGCGGCGACATGGTCCTGGATCAGACCCACGAAGTCATGCCGCCGCAGTTCGGCGATGGCGTCGCGAAACGCGCCGACGCCGGGCAGAATCAGCCGCTCGGCGCCCCGGACCTCCGACGGCGACCGGCAGATGACGGCTTCGCAGCCGAGATGCTCGAAGGCTTTCTGCACGCTGCGCAGATTGCCCATGCCGTAGTCGATGATGTGCGTCCGACCGACCGCCATGGCGTCCGTTCTTCCTCCGAGGTGCTTGGCCATCCACCAGCAGGAGCCCGGAATCCGGCGGCAGGTTCAGTGGCCGGGGGGCGCGTCAGAAAACGAACTCGGGCTCCCGTTCCCGCGCGGGGGACGGAAGCCCGAGCCTGTGATGCGTCGATTCCGCGGCCCCGGAATAACGGATTACAGATCGTCTTCGTCGTCGGTGTAGCTCGTCGTGCCGGTGAAGGTCACGTCGGTCGGACCATGGTCGTAGCAGTCTTCGTTGTGCCACAGCGGCACGCCCGCTGCATAACGGGCAGCCAGCATCCGCACCTTGTCATCCGAACCCGGCTTGGCGTGCGTCGGACACAGAGGGTCGATCCCCTCGTAAGACTCGAACTCGAATTCGCCGGCAGCGTCTTCAAAGCTCAATTCCGTGCCGATCGCAACATCAACATCCGGATCAACTTCAAAATGAAAGTCCATAAGCTCTCTCCGTGCATCGAACCCGAGGATGGTTCCAGGAACGCACCAGTCTCGGATGGACCATCGCCTTCGACCGCCCGCGCGAATCCGTGCGCGAAGAGACTCTGACAATCCGCACAGCAGCCAAGCCGTGTGCCGGAATTGCAGCGGTCTGGGTCCGATTCCTTCGGAGAAACACGGCCTGCCAGGGTGGCAGACCGTCGTCGGGGAGGGACGTACTGAGGTTGGTCGCGTGAGGCGATTTTTGAGGCGAATTAACGCATTGTCAACAGGAAAATGCGCTCGCTACGGAGATTCCTGAGCGCCGCAACGCTCGATCCCTACGCAGCTTGGTCAGTTTTCGCCGTCAATGGCCGCCCGCCGATGTTTCGGTCATTCATCACCGGTGCTTGACGCCTTCAACTCCGTTTTCAGGTTCGCCCCTCGGAGTCCGCAAGCAGCAGCAGCTCCAAATAGGACCGGCGCTCCGGATCGCTCAACCCCAGCTCGCAGGCCAGCCCGTTGAGCCGCTCTCGCGCCGCTTCCCACACGGCGTCCTCCGCCAGCGTCTCCAGCTCGACGAACAGGCCCAGTCCCTCCACGTCGTCGAGGACCAGCAGGATCTCGAGGTCCTCTGACGGAATTTGAAACGTCGTTCGCCGCTTGGACACGCCGCGGACCGGCTGAAACCCCAGCCGTTCGAGAACCGTCCGCGCGCCATCGACCTCCCCGACTCCCGCCAGCCGCACTTCACGCTCTTCGCGGCTCTTCGACACACGGTCCAGATACGGCCCCTTGTACGTCAGAATCGCTTCGCCGCCGGACTGACGCAGACGCAGCGCCTCGCCCGATTGCGAAAAGTCCCGGCCAGGATGGGCGAAGTACACGTCCTGCTCCAGCTCCGCGTCCCGGGCCACGGCGCCCCGAGCGATCAGCCGGGCCAGCAGGTCTTCGGGCTCGCGCAGCCGGAATTTCAGTTCGACTTCAATCATTCGCCTGTCCTGTCCCCCGGTCTTCAGATTTGAACGTCCATGCCGTCCTCGGCGATCGCGACGTCCGCGAACACGCCCGGAAACCGCGACAGCTCCGCCGGATCGGCGTTCGCGTTCCGAGGATCGACATGCGTCAGCAGCAAGCGGCGAACGCCCGCGTCCCGCGCCAACTCCAGCACAGGACGCGTATGGCTGTGGCCGGTCTTCGATGCCCAGCCGTGTTCGTCGTCGGGGAAGTAGCATTCATGGATCAACAGGTTGACGCCCTGGACGAAATCGGCGTAGCTGCCGTCCACCGTCGTGTCGGTCACATAGGCGATCCGCCGCATCCCTCCGTCGTCGTCGGGCGCGTCGACTCGATAAGCGATTGATCCCCCAGGGTGGTTGTCCAGACGCCGCCAGGCGACCGCAGCGCCGCTGGCCAGTTGGACGGGCGACGCATCCAGCGGACGGAAGTCGAACGGCGGCAGGACTGGAAAAAGCGGTTGCGAGAACAGGTGCGTCCGCACGGCGTCGAGCGTTTCGGGAGCGGCGTGGACGCGAACGGCTTCCAGCTCCCCCAGCGCCAGCGGAGCCAGCAGATAAGTCAGGCCGACGACGTGGTCGAGATGGGCGTGCGACAAGAACACGTCGAGCGTTCGGCCGGGCAGGGCCGGCATGACGCGGAATGTCGCGGTGCCGGCGTCGAGCAGGATGCCCAGCTCCGGCAGCAACAGGCAGGCGGTGTGCCGCCGCTCGCTGGGATGATAGCCACCCGTGCCGAGGAGCAGGATTCGCATGGCGGCCTCCCGGACTGGTGCGGCTGTCTCAGGCGGACCCGCAGACTGCGGCGGGTTCCGGGGGAGCCGCGGCTTCGACCGGCGAATCCACGCATGGGGCCGCGACAATCTCGAACCCGAGGTCGCGAATCATCCGCTCGTCGTCCTCCGGCGACTGCCCCTTCGTCGTCAGATAGTCGCTGACGAACATCGAGTTCGCGGGATATAGCCCCAACGGCTGCAGCCAGCGGAGGTTGAGTTCCCGGCCGCCGGCGATCCGGATTTCCGTGCGGGGATGCGCGAACCGCAGCAGGCACAGCACCTTCAGGCAGTCGCGCGGATTCAGGTCCGCCTTCTGCGCCAGCGGCGTCCCGTCGATCGGGTGCAGGAAATTCACGGGAATCGACTCGACCTTCAGGCCCCTCAGGTCCATCACCACGTCGACCAGATCCTCCGGCGTCTCGCCCATCCCGACGATCAGCCCGGAACACAGTTCCATGCCGCTGTCGCGGACGACGTTCAGCGTGTCGACGCGGTCCTGGTAGGAGTGAGTGGTGCAGATTTCGTCGTAGAACTTGCGGCTGGTGTTCAGGTTGTGGTTCACGCGGTCGACGCCCGCCTCGGCCAGCCGCTGCGCCTGTTCCGGCTTCAGCAGGCCCAGGCACACGCAGATGTGCATGCCGAGCTCGTCCTTGATCTTGCGGACGACGCTGCAGACATGGTCGACCTCGCGGTCGGTGGGGCCGCGGCCGCTGGCCACGATGCAGTACGTGCGGGCCTTCTGGTCCTTCGCCTGCCGGGCGCCTTCCATGAGGACCCGCTCGTTGGCGAGGACGTAGCGATCGATCGGCGCGTCGGAGATGACCGACTGCGAGCAGTAGCTGCAGTCTTCAGGACAGAGGCCGCTTTTCGCGTTCTTCAGATAGTACAGCTGAACCTGCACGCCGAAGTGCGCCCGGCGAATCCGGAACGCGGCGGCGAGCAGATCGGGGAGGTCGAGGTCCGGGCAGTCCAGGATCTCGCGGGCTTCCCCGCGCGTCAGCTCCGCGCCCTGCAGCACGCGGTCCGCCAGTCGATGCCAGCGCAGCGCGTCCTGGGAATGCCCCGCCTCCGAGACCTGCATTGCCGTCATCCGCCAACACCCGGGCAAATTATTGGGAACCACACGTGGAACGGCGGGGAGTGTATCGGCCGCCGGCGCGGACTGACAACACGCCGGCCGGCGTTTCCCCCGCTGCGTCACACCAGGAACCAGGTCACGATCGCCAGCACGTGCCCCATGACCCACTGCGTCGCCGACTGGACCGGGCTGACGCCCGTCATCCGCGGCAGCAGGATCAACAGAATCAGCGGCAGCGGGCCCAGGTTGACCCAGGCCTCCCAGGCCGGACGGAACGCCCGCGGCATGAAGAAGTCCGCCACACGGCTGCCGTCCAGCGGGACGATGGGCACCATGTTGAATACGGCCAGCAGCACATTCATCGAGATGTAAATGTACAGGACGTTCAGGAGCGCGATCTGCAGGTCGGGATTGGAAAACAGGTCGAATTTCAGCAGCACGATCAGCAGCGACATGCCCGTCACGGCCTGAACGATGTTCGAAATCGGTCCGGCGATCGCCGTCACGAACATGCCGAACTGCGGCGAAATCCCATGTCGAAAACGGCTGGGGTCGACGGGCACCGGCTTCGCCCAGCCGAAGGGCACGCCCAAAAGCGGCAGCAGGACCGTGCCGAAAATGTCCAGATGGACGATCGGATTGAACGTCATCCGGCCCATCTGCGCGGCCGTGTCATCTCCCAGCTTCCACGCGGTGTAGGCGTGCGCCCACTCGTGAATCGTGAGGGAGACGACCAGCAGGATCCAGACGATGATGATCTGCAGGTGGTCGGCGTTGGGATTGAGCATGACGAAAGCGGATCAGGGTGCGATGCGGAGTTCGGGATTGTTGCACACAGGCTGGTGCGCCGCGACCGCGGATCGCCAACGCGGACGCGTCGACGCAGGCCCGCCGCACGCTGGTCCCCAGTCGTTCACGGGCGCTCCTTGGCTGTCGTCGTTGCCGGTTGCTAGAGTTCGCCCTCCAGCCAGCCGCGTTCCTGTCCTGCCGTGCGGAATCGACCGCGCGGCCAGCCTCCGATTGACGGGGCCTCCGGCCTGGGCAGCCTGATGATCGGGTGAGTGGATGAAGCCTCGCGTGCGAGTCACTGCGCTGGGGTCGGATGAAGGGCCGCATTTCGACGTCCTCGGAAAGGCGGGCTTCGACGTGCTTCCCGGCGACCGCAGCCGGAACCTCTGGAATTCGGACGAGCTGATCGATGAGCTAAGGGGCTGCTGCGCCATCGTCGCCGGGTCCGAACCTTATCCGCCGCGGGTCCTCGAGGCATTGCCCGAGTTGCGGGTCATCGCCCGCTGCGGTGTGGGGTTCGACGCCGTCGACCTGCCGAGCTGCGACCGGCTGGGGATTGTCGTGGCCACGACTCCCGGCGTGAATCATCACTCCGTGGCGGAACAGACAATCGCCCTGCTGATGGGCGTCGCCCGCTTCTTCCCCGGACAGGACCAGGCGGTCCGCGCCGGGAAATGGGTCCGGCCGATCGGACCCCGCGTGATGGGCAGCACGATCGGCTTGATCGGTCTGGGACGGATCGGGCAGGCGGTGGCCACCCGGGCGATCGGCCTGGGAATGAAGGTGATCGCCTGCGAGCCGTTCCCGAATCCGGAGTTCGTCACCAAATGGGGCGTCGAGGTCGCGTCCCTCGACGAACTGCTGGCGCGGTCGGACTACGTCAGCATGCATAACCCGGCCACGCCGGAATCCCGGCGGATGATGAACGCGGAGCGGTTCGCGAAAATGAAGCCGGGTTCGGTGTTTCTGAACACGGCCCGAGGCGCGCTGGTCGACGAGGCGGCGCTGTACGAGGCGCTCAAATCGGGGCACTTGCGCGGCGCGGGCCTCGATGTGTTCGAGGTCGAACCGCTGCCGCTCGATTCACCGCTGCTGACGTTGCCGAACGTCCTGCTGGCCGGCCACCTCGCCGGTCAGGACCTGGAATCTCAGCGGGATGCGATGCTGATGATCGCCGACACGATCATCGCGTTGCGGGAGGGGCGCTGGCCGGCGGAACGGATTCAGAACCTGAAGGGCGTGACGGGCTGGCGCTGGGACAAGTCCTGACGACCGCCGCGGCGCATTCGCCAGGCGCGCCGCGTCACGCGGGTGGAGCCGGTTTCTGCAGCGGCAGTCCCTCCGAGGTGTCGGAGGCGGACAATTCCGTCTGCGTTTCCGCAGCCGCGGTCGTCGTTCCGGCAAGCAGGTCGGTGCGGCCGAGCAGGCTGGCGATCGCCATTCGCGTCGCCTCGGTCATCGTCAGATGGTGTTTGTGGCAGTATTCGCAGAAGACGCGATACAGCCGTTCGCCAATCGCCTGCTCGAACCCCACGAAGCGGAAGAAGTCGTACTCGCCGGAGTCCTCTTCGTCGATGTCGTCGTCATGCGCCGCCTCGCCCACGATGCGGTAGGTGCGCGCGTGGTCGTGCCCGTGTGCGGGCGGCGTCGCGGCGAGCGCTGCGGCGGCGGGCGCGGGTGAGGGCGCAGCGGGAATCGTCGCGGGGGCCTTCGCCGCGGCGCCTGTCTTTGCCGCAGGTTGCGGAGCAGGGCCCGGATCGAGCAGCCCTTTGACCCGATCAGCAGGCAGCCATTTGCCATCGGTTCCGAGCCGCACCAGCGTGTCGGGCTGAATCGCGCCGTGCTGGACCTTGTGCTTCAGTTCCGCGGACGTCATGGGTCCGACGGCGGCGCCCATCGCCTGGTAAAACCACTGCTTTGACATGGCTACCCCTTGGAACGCCACGCAGCGGACTCATCCCTGATTTCTGCGGGGCGACCATCCAGCCGCGCCATCGCCCGTCCAGGGATTTGCATGAAATAGAACACAAGCGGCAACAAAACGCCACACCGGTTGCGGACCCTCGCGAGCGCCCCGAGTCTCAAGAGGGCCGCCGCAGCTTTGCGACGGAGCGCCCGGCCCGGATCGCGTCACCCGTAGCGGCGCGTCAGTCCGGTGGCCGTTGCGTGCAGCGCGCCGTTCGTCGCCAGGACGCTGGACAGCGCGATCGGCAGCGGCGCGCCGGTTGTCGTGGTGACCTGACCGCCAGCTTCCTCGACGAACAACCGGCCGGCCGCGAAGTCCCAGGGATGCAGCTGGAACTCGAAGTAGATTCCATAGTAGCCGCAGCCCACGCCGCACAGATCGAGCGCCGCGGAACCGAATCTCCGGATGCCGTGCGCCCCGGCCCGGCAGAACTCCTGCATGACCTCGAACGTGGATTCCATCAGCGGGCCGCGGTCGTAGAAAAAGCCCGAGGCGACAAGGGTCTGTTCGACGCCGGCGTGCGCATTGACCCGTGCGGGCCGGCCGTTGGCGATCGCACCCTCGCCCCGAACGGCGGTGAACCAGTCGCCGCGGATGGGGTTGTGGATGACCGCGCACAGCGGGACGCCCCGCTCGTAATAGGCGATGGATGTCGCGAAGTGCGGAATGCCGTGCGCGAAGTTCGTCGTGCCGTCGAGCGGGTCGACCAGCCACAGGTGCTCGGATTCCGCGGGGTCCGAATGACATTCTTCCCCGAGGATCGCGTGGCCGGGGAAGGCGTCGCGAATCACTTCGGCGATGGCCTGTTCGGCTTCGACGTCGGCGGCGGAGACGAGATTTCCCTCCGACTTCTCCCGGATCTCGACGCCATCGCGGTAGTAGCGGGAAATGACTTCGCCGGCGCGGCGCGCGGCCTGCCGGGCAACACCCAGAGTTCTCATGTCCGTCCGTTCGACTGCGTGGATTCCGCGAGCGCGACGCAGGATAGGCGACCGCCAGCCCCCATGCGATCCTCTCACCCGGGAGCATCCAGCAGCGGCGGCGGAGTCCGTCCGGCGGGAACGGGGGCGTCTCAGGGACTGGAATCGGAAACCGTCCGGGGGACAGGGGAGCGCGGGTCGGCTATTCTCCCAACGTTGGCGTCCCCTCGTTTGCGACGGAAGATCCATGCTCGCCCATAATGTGTTTTTCACGCTGCAGGACGCGTCCCCGGCCAAGGTCGACGGTCTGGTGGCGGCCTGTCACAAGTATCTCAAGGATCATCCCGGCGTGGAGTTCTTCGCGGCCGGCACGGTGGGCGAGGAGTTCGCGCGGCCGGTGAACGACCGCACCTACCATGTCGCGCTGCATGTGTACTTCACCGACAAGGCGGCCCACGACAAGTACCAGGCCGCCGAGGAGCACGTGAAGTTCATCGAGGAGAACAAGCCGAACTGGCGCCACGTGCGCGTGTTCGATTCCTGGGTCCAGCGGTGAACGCGTCCGGAGTGCGGCGGTCGCCACGGGTCCGGACGCAGCAGTTGTGAGGGCCGTGCCGCGCCTGCCGGCGTGCGGACGGCGGGAGTGTAACCAGGGGACGGCGAGTCCGGGAAATGGCGCGGTGGCCTGACAACTGGCGGTCCAACGCGACCATCGTTGTGCTAATGTTCGTGGTGTTGCCGCTGCTGTGCTGGCTGGCGGTCATCTGGGTGCGGGGCCGTTGAACGGACCGCTGCCGTCGGCGGTGGTCGCCGCGGCGAGCCGGTTCTTCGCCGATCGCCCGCCCAACCGGACTCAGGCATCATGGAAATTCTGCAGCTCATCTGGGACTGGACGGTCCACCTGTCCGCCGAGAAGGTCAGCGAACTGGCGACCTGGTGCGGCCCGTGGCTGTATGCCGTGCTGTTCGCGGTGATCTTCTGCGAGACGGGTCTGGTGGCGACGCCGTTCCTGCCCGGGGACTCGCTGCTGTTCCTGGTGGGGGCGGTGGCCGGCCTGGCCGGTTCGACGATCAATCTGCCCCTGATGACGCTGGTGCTGTTCGCGGCGGCCGTGCTGGGGGATGGCGTCAATTACGCGATCGGGAAGCGGCTGGGGCCGGTCGTGTTCAGCAGCAGCAATTCGCGGTGGTGGAACAAGCGGCACCTGATCGAGGCGCAGAAGTTCTACGAGAAGTACGGGGCCAAGACGATTGTGCTGGCCCGCTTCGTGCCGATCGTGCGGACGTTCGCGCCGTTCGTGGCGGGGATCGGCAGGATGAGCTACGGGCGGTTCGCCGCGTACAACGTGGTGGGCGGCGCGCTGTGGGTGACGGGCTTCCTGTGGGCGGGGTACTGGCTGGGCTCGACGTTCAAGAGCAACCTGAAGATCGTGATTTACGGGATCGTCGTGGTGTCGGTGCTGCCGCTGGCGTACGAGGTGCTGAAGGCGCGTCGCGAGCGGGCCCGGGAGCGGGCGGCCGGTTCGACCGTCTGAACCGGGTCCACGGCGTGGGCCGTCGCTGCGGCGCGGCCGCGCGTCACACGTTGTCCCCTTCGGTCGAGGTCTTGGCCGGTCCCGCGGCGCCGCTGGCCCCCCAGCGCCACCCGGTGATGTCCGGGTGGTCCTCGCCGTGCTCCTCGATGTAGTGCTTGTGGTCGATCAGCCGGTCGCGGATGGCCTGCTTGGCGTAGGCCGCGCGGGCGCCCAGTTGCGGCAGCCGGTCGATGACGTCTCCCACGAGGCTGAAGCGGTCGATTTCATTGAGCACGCACATGTCGAAGGGGGTCGTCGTCGTGCCTTCCTCCTTGTAGCCGCGGACGTGCAGGTTCTTGTGATTCGTCCGCCGATAGGTCAGGCGGTGGATCAGCCACGGATAGCCGTGGAAGGCGAAGATGATCGGCTTGTCCGTGGTGAACAGGACGTCGAACTCGTGGTCGGACAGGCCATGCGGATGCTCCTTCTGAGGCTGAAGCTTCATCAGGTTCACAACGTTCACGACCCGGACCTTGAGTTCCGGCAGATGCTTGCGAAGCAGGTCGACGGCCGCCAGCGTTTCGAGCGTGGGGACGTCCCCGCAGCAGGCCATGACGACGTCGGGTTCGGACCCCTTGTCGTTGCTGGCCCACTCCCAGATGCCGATCCCCGCCGTGCAGTGCTTGACGGCCTGGTCCATCGTCAGCCACTGCGGGGCGGGCTGCTTCCCGGCGACGACGACATTGATGTAGTTGCGGCTCCGCAGGCAGTGATCGGTGACCGACAGCAGGCAGTTCGCGTCCGGCGGCAGGTAGACCCGGATGACCTCCGCCTTCTTGTTGACGACGTGGTCGATGAAGCCGGGATCCTGATGGCTGAACCCGTTGTGGTCCTGCCGCCAGACGTGGCTCGACAGCAGGTAGTTCAGCGAGGCGATCGGCCGCCGCCACGGGATGTCGTTGCACACCTTCAGCCACTTGGCGTGCTGGTTGAACATCGAATCGATGATGTGGATGAAGGCCTCGTAGCACGAGAAGAAGCCGTGCCGCCCGGTCAGCAGGTAGCCCTCCAGCCAGCCCTGGCACTGATGCTCGCTGAGCACCTCCATCACGCGGCCGTCCGGGCTGAGGTGGTCGTCCTCGGGATAAATCTCCGCCATGTAGCAGCGGTTGGTGACCTCCAGCACGTCCTGCCAGCGGTTGGAGTTGTTCTCATCGGGGCTGAACAGACGGAAGTTTTGCGCGTCGAGATTCCGCTGCATCACGTCCCGCAGGAACGTGCCCATGACGCGGGTCGATTCGGCGTTTGAGTTGCCCGGACTGGAGACGTTGACGGCGTACTTGCGGAAGTCGGGCAGCTTGAGATCGCGAAGCAGCAGCCCGCCGTTGGCGTGCGGATTGTCGCTCATCCGGCGATGCCCTTTCGGCGCCAGTTCGGCGAGTTCCGGAACCAGCCGCCCCTGGTCGTCGAACAGCTCCTCGGGCCGGTAGCTCTTCATCCACTCTTCAAGAATGCGGATGTGTTCCGGCTTGCCCATCTCCCCCATCGGGACCTGGTGGCTGCGCCAGTAGTCCTCGCATTTCTTGCCGTCGATTTCCGCCGGGCAGGTCCAGCCCTTAGGCGTGCGGAACACGATCATCGGCCACAGCGGGCGCTGGACGTGGCCGTTGGCGCGGGCCTCCGTCTGAATCTGGCGGATTTCGAGGACGACGTCGTCCAGCACGCCGGCCAGTTGCTGATGCACTTCCGCGGGGTCGTGCCCCTCGACAAAGTGCGGCCGATAGCCCATGCCCTCGAAATACTTCTGCAGCTCGTCCCGGGGGATGCGGGCCAGGAAGCAGGGATTGGCGATCTTGTAGCCGTTGAGGTGCAGGATGGGCAGCACCGCGCCGTCCCGCGCGGGGTTCAGGAACTTGTTGCCATGCCAGCCGGTCGCCAGCGGCCCCGTCTCCGCTTCGCCATCCCCGACGACGCAGGCCACGATCAGGTTGGGATTGTCGAACGCCGCACCGTACGCGTGGCTGAGCGCATAGCCCAGCTCGCCCCCTTCATGGATCGAGCCGGGGGTCTCCGGCGCGACGTGGCTGGGAATGCCTCCCGGAAAGCTGAACTGCTTGAACAGCACCCGCATGCCGTCCTCGTCCTGGCTGACGTTGGGGTACAGCTCGCTGTAGGTCCCCTCCAGCCAGGCGTGGGCGACCAGGGACGGTCCGCCATGCCCCGGCCCGATGATGTAAATCATGTCCAGGTCGTCGCGCTGGATGACCCGGTTCAGGTGCACGCAGAGCATGTTCAACCCGGGCGACGTCCCCCAGTGGCCGAGGAGTCGGGGCTTGATGTGCTCCTTGCGGAGCGGCTCGCGGAGCAGCGGGTTGTCGAGCAGGTAGATCTGGCCGACGGAGAGGTAGTTCGAAGCGCGCCAGTAGGCGTCGAGCTTGCGAAGCTCCTCGGCGGACAGGGGACCCTGTGAGGTCTTCGCGGGGGAGGCCTTGGACTTCGTGACGGAGGGCATATGCGGGGCTTTCAGGAACCATTCGGGGCTGACCACGACGCCGGAACTCGGGCGGCCGTCAGCCGAATGTCGAGTCAGTTTGTCGGATGCAGATTGTCGGATTCAGGTATGGGGAGGCCGAAACGGCCATCGGATGCAGCGAGTTCAGGGGATCGGACAGGGCTCCACGCGCCAGATGTCCGCGGCGTATTCGGCGATCGTCCGGTCGCTGGAAAACTTGCCGGAGGCCGCGATGTTGCGGATCGCCATGCGGGTCCAGTCGTCGGGACGGCTCCAGAGTTCTCGCAGCCGGCGGTCCGCGTCGAGGTAGGACGTCAGGTCGGCCAGATGCATGTAGAAATCTCCCTGCAGCAGGAGGTCCCGCAGGGGTGCGAACACGCCGGGCTCGTAGCGGCTGAAATGATCTGAGGCCAACAGGTCGAGCGCGTCGCGCGTCTCGGGTTCGTGCCCGTAGTGCCAGTGGGGGTCGTACCAGCCGCGGCTCTGTTCGACCTCCTGGGCCGTCAGCCCGAACAGGAACAGATTCTCCTCGCCGGCCTCTTCGGCCATTTCCACGGTCGCCCCGTCCCGGGTGCCGATCGTCAGCGCGCCGTTCATCATGAACTTCATGTTGCTGGTGCCGCTGGCCTCGTAACCGGCGGTGGAAATCTGGTTCGAGACGTCGCTGGCGGGGATCAGCCGCTCGGCGAGCGTCGCGCGGTAGTCCGGCAGAAAGACCACCCGCAACCGGTCGCGGACGGCCGGGTCGCCATCGATCGTCCCGGCCACGTTGTTGATCAGCTTGATGATCAGCTTGGCGATCCGGTAGGCCGGCGCCGCCTTGCCCGCGAACAGATAGGTCGTCGGCGCGAACGCCTGGTTCGGATTCGTGCGCAGCCGGTTGTACAGGACGATGATCCGCAGCACGTTCAGCAACTGCCGCTTGTACTCGTGGATCCGCTTCACCTGGCAGTCGAAGACCGTGTCCGGAGAGACCTCGAGTCGAGTCGTCTCCTTCAGCCACCGTGCGAACGCGGACTTCGATTCGGCCTTCGCCGCGCGGACCGCGTTCCGGAACGAGGCGTCGTCGGCCAGCGGCGCGAGCTTCCGCAACTGCAGGAGATCGCTGATCCAGCCGTCGCCGATGGCGCTGGTGATCGCGCCCGCCAGCGCGGGGTTGGCCGACAGCAGCCAGCGCCGCGGCGTGACGCCATTCGTCTTGTTGTTGAAGCGCTCCGGAAGCAGCGCCGCGAGGTCGCGGACCGTGCGCTCTTTAAGCAGCCGGGAATGGATGGCGGCCACGCCATTCGTGCTGTGCGAACCGACGATCGCCAGGTTCGCCATGCGGACGCGTTCCGGGCTGCCGCCTTCGTACAGGCTGATGGCCCGGGCCCGCGCCTCGTCGCCGGGAAAGCGGGCCCGCACGTCGTTCAACAGCCGGCGGTTGATCTCCGTGACGATCTCGTGAATCCGGGGGAGGATCAGCTGCAGCCAGTCGACATTCCATTTCTCCAGCGCCTCCGGCAACAGCGTGTGGTTGGTGTAGGCCAGCGACCGGGTGGTGATGTCCCAGGCCTCCTCCCACGGCAGTCCCGCATCGTCCAGGAGAATCCGCATCAGCTCCGGAACGGCCAGCGCCGGATGCGTGTCGTTCATCTGGATCGCGACCTGCGCGGGAAACGCCTGCCAGTCCGCGTTGCGCCGGCGGAAACGGCGAACCAGGTCCCCCACGGAGCAGGCGACCAGGAAATACTCCTGGATCAGACGCAGGCCCTGCCCGAAACTCGTTGAATCGTCCGGGTACAACACGCGCGTCAGCGATTCCGCCGCCAAAGTCCCCGTCAACGCTCCGACGAAATCTCCGCTGCTGAACCGCTGGAAATCAAAAAAGTTGGAAGCCGAAGCCGCCCACAGCCGCAGCGTGTTGACGGTCCTGCCTCCGTAGCCCACGACCGGACGATCAAAGGGAATGCCGATCAGCGTCATCGGGCGGTCCGGAACCACTCGCACGATCCCTTCCCGCAGCTCGAACGAACAGTTGAGGCGCACGGGAACCGCCTCCGACGGCCGGGCGACTTCCCAGGGATCGGGACGCCGCAGCCAATTGTCCGGCTGCTCCCGCTGCCACCCGTCCTCGATGGTCTGGCGGAACATGCCGTATTCGTACCGCAGTCCGTAGCCCATCGCCGGCAGTCGCATCGTGGCCATCGAATCCAGAAAGCACGCGGCCAGCCGCCCCAGCCCGCCGTTGCCCAGACCGGCGTCGGGCTCCTCCTCGAGCAGCGACACCCAGTCCAGATCCCGTTGTCGGGCCGCCTCGCGAACCAGGGGGTCCAGCAGCAGATTCGAGACGTTGTTCGCCAGCGACCGCCCGATCAGGTACTCCATCGACAGGTAATAGACGCGTTTCGATCTCTCCCGTTCGTACGTCTGCTCCGTGAGAATCCACCGCTGTGACAGGATGTCCCGCACCGACCGCGCCACGGCGTCAAAGCGGTCCCAGGCGTCCGCCGTCGCCATCGGCACGACATGATCGAACGTCAGGTGCCGCTCGTAGAGTCCATTGTGCGTGTCCGTGAATTCCACGGGGCCGCAGCCGAATCGTGCGAGCAGCCCGGACACGTCCGCGGCGGACGGCGTGCGGTTTTGACGAGTGACGCTCACCTGACGGACTCCTTAGTTGGCCCTTGGAACGCCCGCCAGTTCGGCGACGTCCGCGGCAATCATGGACTCTTCATCCGTGGGGATCACCCGGACCGCGACAGTCGCTTCCGGCGCGGAAATCAGCGAGTCGTTCCGGCCGTTGCGCTGTTCGTCGAGGGCGACGCCCAGATGTCGCAACCTTTTGCAAATCCGGGTCCGGATTGTCGGAGAATTCTCGCCGATGCCGGCGGAGAAGACGATCACATCCAGCCCCTCCAGCGCCGCCGCCAGCGCGCCGATCCACTTCCGCGCCTGGTAGCAAAACACATCCAGCGCCAGCTTCGCCCGTGGTTCGCGGTCCTCGCACGCCAGCAGATCGCGCACGTCGGAACTCGTTTCAGACAGCCCGATCAGGCCGGATTCGCGGTTCACCAGCCGTTCCAGGGCGTCGGCCGACAGCTCCTGCGTGCGCAGCAGGTGAATCAGCACGCCGGGGTCGAGGTCCCCGGTGCGGGTCGCCATGACCAGTCCGGCCGTGGGGGTGAAGGACATCGTCGTGTCGATGCACCGCCCGCCCTGCACGGCGGCCAGGCTGCAGCCCGCCCCCAAGTGTGCGAGGATGACACGCCCCTGTGCGGCCGCCGGACCCGCTTCGCGCGACAGCGCGCGCAGCAGATAGGCATAGGACAGGCCGTGAAAGCCGTAGCGTCGAAGGCCCATCTCGCGGCATTGGCGAGGCAGCGGCAGGACTCGTGCCACGACCGGCAATTCGTGATGAAAGGCCGTGTCGAAGCACGCGTACTGGGCCATCCCGGGGCAACGACGCTGAACGGCCTCGAGGGCCGCGATCTCCCCGGGCAGATGATTGGGGGCCAGCGGGATGATCTCCCGCAGGTGACGCAGCACGTCATCGTCGATACGCGTCGACTGCGTGCAACGGTCGCCGCCATGCACGACGCGGTGGCCGACCGCGGCGATCGAATCCACGTCGACGGTCCGCGACAGCCAGTCGAGAATCCGGCCGACGGCCTCCTGGTGATCGACGGCCGGCACGACTTCGTCGGTCGCCAGTTCCCCGGACGACGCCGCAACGCGCAGCCGCGCCTGCGGCAGGCCGATCCGTTCGAGCTGGCCGTGCAGAACCCTTTGCGGAACGGCGCCCGCCGCGAACAGCGCGAACTTGATGCTCGACGAGCCGCTGTTGATCGTCAGGACGTGGGCCGGCATGAACGGGCTGCTCCTCGCAACGTCGGGGCGGTCTGCAACGGATCACAAGGGAATCAAACGCAATGCGGTCAGCGACCTGGGCGCGAGCGTGAGCTGCGACGCCTCGGCCAACAGGCGCGATCGCAGTTCGGGCTCGCCGGTGTCGACGACGACCTCCCAGCTGCGGTGGCGCATGCGCTCGCCTGAGTGGAACTCGATCGGGTCGTGCCGGGCGTTGAACAGCAGCAGGTACGTGTCGCCGACGATCGGCCGCCCCTGATCGTCGACGTCATCCAGCTGATTGCCGATCAGGCCCATCCCCAGGCTGCGGACATGATCCGCCCGCCAGTCGTCGAGCGTCATTTCTCCGGAAGCGGGTCGGACCCAGTACAGGTCCTTGGCGTCCTCCCCGTGGATCGGCCGGCCGAAGAAAAAGTGCCGGCGCCGGAACACGGGCTGCGACTTCCGCAGCCGCGCGACGTGCTTGACGAAGTCCAGCAGCCGCCGCTGATCGTCCGACAAATCCCAGTTGAGCCACGCGAGTTCGTTGTCCTGGCAGTAGGCGTTGTTGTTTCCCTGCTGGGTCTGGCCGAGTTCATCGCCCGCCAGCAGCATGGGGACGCCCTGCGAGAGCAGCAGCGTCGCGAGGAAATTGCGTTGTTGCCGGGCTCGGAGATCGTTGATGGCCTGGTCGTCGGTCGGGCCTTCGGCGCCGCAGTTCCAACTGTGGTTGTTGTTGGAGCCGTCAGCGTTGTGTTCTCCGTTCGCTTCGTTGTGCTTGTGGTCATAGCTGACCAGATCGCGCAGCGTGAAGCCGTCATGCGCGGTGATGAAGTTGATGCTGGCGCTGGGCGACCGGCCGTCGTCGCTGTACAGGTCGCTGCTGCCGGCGAGGCGCGTCGCGAACTCTCCGAGCGTGCCGCTGTCGCCCTTCCAGAACCGGCGGACGCAGTCGCGATAGCGGTCGTTCCATTCGGTCCAGATCACCGGGAACTCGCCGACCTTGTAGCCGCCGCCGCCAACGTCCCACGGCTCGGCGATGAGTTTCACCTGCGACAGCACGGGGTCCTGGTGCATGGCGTTGAAGAACGCGCTCAGCGTGTCGACATGATCCGTCTCGCGGGCCAGCGCGCTGGCCAGGTCGAACCGGAAGCCATCGACGCGCATCTCCTGCACCCAGTACCGC
Source organism: Planctomyces sp. (assembly GCA_019636235.1). GTDB lineage: Bacteria > Planctomycetota > Planctomycetia > Planctomycetales > Planctomycetaceae > Caulifigura. The sequence continues at coordinate 258,837 of JAHBXW010000003.1, read as the reverse complement.
AGACTGTCCATGATCATCTGCAGGCAGCGGGGATGCGCGACGCGCAGCGAGTTGCCGCAACCGGTGACGTCGATGTACGCGGCCTGATCGGCCGCGAGCCGATAGTAGGCCGGGTTGTCGATGCCCCGCAGGCACAGCGTCGGGCCGTCCGCGCTCCCTTCGCCCGTGTGGTTGTAGACCACGTCCAGAATGACTTCGATCCCCGCCGCGTGCAGCGTGCGGACCATCGCCTTGAATTCGCGAACCGCGCCGTCCGCCGCGTCGGCCGCATACCGCGGATGCGGCGCGAAAAACCCCAGAGTGTTGTAGCCCCAGTAATTCGTCCGCCCCCGGTTCACGAGGAAGCGTTCATCGACGTGGTAGTGCACGGGCAACAACTCGATGGCCGTCACCCCCAGCTCCTGGAAATGGCGAACGCAGGCCGGCGAGGCGAGTCCGGCATACGTGCCCCGCAGCCGCTCCGGCACGTCCGGATGCCGCTGACTGAAGCCCTTGACGTGCAGTTCGTAGATTACTGTTTCATGCCACGCGATCCGCGGGTGCGCGTCGCCGCCCCAGTCGAACGCGTTGTCGATCACCTGGCCGAGCGGCGCGCAGCCGCCGCTGTCGCGATCGTTGAATTCCGGACGGCCGTCGGCGTTCCGAACTCCGTACAGGGCGTCGTCCCACATCAGGTCGCGGACGATCGCCCGCGCATAAGGATCCAGCAGCAGCTTATGGCGATTGAATCGCAGCCCGTTGTGCGGCTCGTGAGGGCCATCGACGCGATACCCGTAAGCCTGACCCGGACCGATGTCCGGCACGTACCCATGCCACACCTGAAACGTCTTCTCGCGCAGCGGAATCCGCGAGGTTTCGGTCCAGCCGCCGTCCCGCTCGAACAGGCATAGCTCCACGCCGGTCGCCCGTTCGGAGAACAGCGCGAAGTTCACCCCCCCGCCATCCCAGTGGGCTCCCAGGGGATATGGTCGACCCGGCCAGACGGGCATCGTTCGGCCCCCGAATGGATCGCGGTTCAAGGATGCGCCGACTGGAGCGCCGGTGCGCCGTGGCCATCGCTGCCGGCAGGCACAGCCGCAGAGGCGGATGCGGCGCCGGGACTCCCCGCAGGAGGCCCCGCGGGGGCCGCGTTCCGGCTGAACCTGCGGATCACGTAGTAAAACACGGGCGTGAACAGCACGCCGAATACCGTCACGCCCAACATCCCGCTGAACACCGCAATGCCCAGCGTCGCCCGCATCTCCGCCCCGGCCCCCTTGGCGAGGACCAGCGGAACCACGCCCAGAATGAACGCGAATGACGTCATCAGAATCGGCCGCAACCGCAGCTTGCAGGCCTCGACCGTCGCTTCCAACAGCGGCTGTCCCTGGTCCTGCAACTGCTTGGCGAACTCGACGATCAGAATTGCGTTCTTCGCCGCCAGACCCACCAGCACCACCAGGCCGATCTGCACGAAAATGTTGTTGTCCAACTTCGCGATCACCACCCCCGCCAGCGCCGCCAGAATGCACATCGGCACGATCAGCAGAATCGACGCCGGCAGCGTCCAGCTCTCGTACTGCGCCGACAGCACCAGAAACACGAAGACCACCGCCAGCGGAAACACCAGCTTGGTCAACACGTCCTGCGACGCGAGAATCTGCTGATACGTGAGCTCCGTCCACTCGTAGCCCAGCGTGTCTGGCAACTGCTCATCGGCCAGCGCTTCCATCAGCGCGATTGACTGCCCGGAACTGACTCCGGGCTGGGTGTTGCCCGACAGTTCCGCGGACGGATACAGCTTGTAGCGATTGACGATCGGCGGGCCGGTGATGTCCCGCGCCCGGACGAGCGTGCTCAACGGAACGCGGTCGCCGGAGGCGTTGCGGACTTCCAGCCGCCCGATGTCCGCGGGCTCCCGCCGGAAGGCGCCGTCGGCCTGCACGTTCACCTGCCAGCTGCGCCCCTCGTAGGAGAAGTCATTGACGTACGCGCTGCCGAGGAACGTCTGCAGCGTCAGGTTGATGTCGTCCAGCGACACGCCTTCGGTCTTGGCCTTTTCCCGGTCGATCTCCAGGAAGATCTGCGGCTGGCTGACGCTGAACGTGCTGAACAGCCCGCTGAGCTGGTCGCCGTGCTGCGTCAGCCCCTGTTCGGCGAGGTTCTGGACGCCCCCCTGCAGGGCGGCCAGTCCGGCGTTGCGGCGGTCCTGAATCTGCATCTTGAAGCCGCCGGTGCTGCCCAAGCCCTCGACCGGCGGGGCGCCGAAAATGGCGATCTGCGCCTCGGGGAACTCCCGGAACGCGGCCCGCAGCCGCTGCAAAATCGCCGGGGCGCCGAGTTCCGGGTTCCCGGCCCGTTCCTCGAACGGAGTCAAAATGACGAACATGCCCCCCGCGTTGCTGAGGTTCGTGCTGAGCACGGTCGAGTAGCCGGGCAGGTCGATCGTGTGGGCCACCCCCTCGGTTTCTCGGACGACGACGCTCAGCCGGCGGATCAGTTCATCCGTCCGCTCCAGGCTCGCCCCGTCCGGGAGCTGCACGTTGACGATCAGATACCCCTTGTCCTGCTCGGGAATGAAGCCCTGAGGCACCTTGACGATGGCATAGCCGGTGGCCGCCATCAGCCCGCCGTAGATCGCCAGCACAATGACCGCCAGCCGCAGCAGCATCCGCACAATCCAGCCGTAGGCGGCGATCGACACGTCGAACGCCTTGTTGAACAGCATGAAGAACGCCGACAGCAGCGCGTTGACGAGCCGGGAAATGATCCAGCCCAGGATGGCGCCGGCCAACAGCACCACAGGGGCGAACCACGCCGGCGGCGGGTTGTGCGATTCGCCTCCGTGCGCCGCGACCTCGTATCCCAGCAGCGGCGCCAGCCACGGCCCCAGAAACAGGTGCGCGACCAGCGCCCCGATGACCACCAGCGCCAGGCGCGGCAACGGCTCGGGACGGTGCGCATGCTCGCCGTGGGCGTGCGGCTTGAGCAACAGGGCGCACAGCGCCGGGCTGAGCGTCAGCGAGTTGAACGCGGAGATGACGGTCGAGGCGGCGATCGTCAGCGCGAACTGCCGGTAGAACTGGCCGCTGATGCCGGCCATGAAGGCCGTCGGCACGAACACCGCGCACAGCACCAGGGCGATGGCGATGACCGGCCCCGTCACCTCCTCCATCGCCCGGCGGCTGGCCTCCCTGGGCGACAGGCCCATCGCCATCAGCCGCTCCACGTTCTCCACCACCACGATCGCATCGTCCACGACAATGCCGATCGCCAGCACCAGGCCGAATAACGACAGGTTGTTCAGCGAGAATCCCAGCAGCGACATCGCCGCGAATGTGCCGATCAGCGAGACCGGCACGGCCACCATCGGAATCACCGTCGCCCGCCAGTTCTGCAGGAACACGAGCACCACGATGAACACCAGCACGATGGCCTCGAAGAGCGTGTGGTACACGCTCTTGATGGATTCATCGACGAACACCGTGGTGTCGTACTCGATGCGGTACTCGACTCCCTCGGGAAACCGCGTCTTGAGCTCCTCCATCTTCGCGCGGATCGCCCCGGCGGTGGCCAGCGCGTTCGACCCGGGCAGCTGGAAGACGGCCAGCGTCACGCTGGGCTGGCCGTCGAGGTAGCTGTTGACGTCGTAGCTTTTGGCGCCGAGCTCGACGCCGTTCCGGTCGCGGACGACATCGCGGAGGTAGACGAGCCGTCCCTGGTCGGCCGAGCGGACAACGATCTTCTCGAAATCCTCGACGGCGCTCAGACGGCCCTGTGTGGAAATCGGCATCTGAAACGCCAGGTTCGAGCCGGCCGGAAGCGGCGGCGCGCCCAGCCGTCCGGCGGCAACCTGCACGTTCTGCTCCTGGATGGCTTTGATGACTTCCGCAACGGTCATCTGCCGTGTCGCCAGTTTCGTCGGATCCAGCCAGATCCGCATGCTGTAATCGCGGGGACCCAGATAGGCCACGTCGCCGACGCCGTTGATCCGCGCCAACTCGTCCTTCACGTTCAGCGCTGAATAGTTGCTGAGGTACAGCTGGTCGTACACATTCCCCGGGGAAATCAGGTTCACGCACATCAGGATGCTGGGGGACTTCTTCTTCGTCGTCACCCCCGTGCGTTTGACCTCTTCCGGCAGCTTGGCCTCGGCGACCGCCACGCGGTTCTGCACCAGCACCTGGGCTGTGTCCAGGTTCGTCCCCAGCTCGAACGTCACGTCCAGGTTCATCTGGCCGTCATTCGTCGACTTGGAGCTCATGTACAGCATTCGCTCGACGCCGTTGATCTCCAGCTCGATGGGCGTGGCGACGGTCTCCGCGACGGTGACGGCGTTGGCCCCGGGATAATTCGCCGTCACCTGCACCGTCGGCGGGGCGACGTCCGGATACTGGGCGATCGGCAGCCCGACGAGCGCGATGCCGCCGACGATCACGATCACGATCGACAGCACAGTCGCGAAGATCGGTCGGTCGATGAAGAAGTGGGAAATCATGTCGCGCGGTCCTGCGCACGGGGCGTCGTCGCAAACTCCTCGCGAACGGCCCGTCCCGCGCCGGGCCGCCCGCCGATTGGTCGTCAGGGCGCCGCCGATGCCAGCGCGTTTCCAGCATCGTCCATCGGCTCGACGGGATAATTCACCCGCGCCCGCTGCAGTCCGACCGTGATCACCAGATCCTCCGGCGACAGCGCCTCGGCGCCCTCGGTCGCGGCCTGAACGACCCGCATGCCGTCCTCCAGCAGCTTGCCGCGCTTCACATCGCGGCGGACGACGACGTTCTTTTCATTCAACAGCAGTACGTACTTGCGATCCTGATCGCTGAGGATGGCGCTGTCTGGAACGACGACGGCCTGGTACGGCTCGCTGACCGGCACCCGCACCCGAACCCGCGAGCCGGGAACGTATCGGCGCTCGGAATTCGACGCCGAGCCGCGCAGTTCAATGGTGCCGGTCGTCGATTCGATGCGGTTCTCCGCGAAATCGATGAGCCCTTCATTGGGATATCCCTCGTCCGTCTCCAGGCCGAAGTGGAAGGGCACTTTGGCTGCGTTGATCGGCGGCAGCTCCGAGCCCTCGCCAGCCTGGGATTTTCGGTACGCGCGATACTCCAGCAGCGACCGCTCATCGACGTTGAAGAACACATAGATGGGGTCGATGGAAACGATCGTCGTCAGCAGCGGATCGCTGCCGCCGGCGTTCACCAGGTTGCCCTTGGTGAGCAGCGCCCGGCCGATCTGGCCGGCGATCGGGGCCGTGATCCGCGAATACTCCAGATCCAGTTCCTTGGTGCTGATCGCCTGGCGGGCGATTTCGATCCGCGCGTCCCAGCTCTTGCGGGCGGCGATGGCCTTGTCGAGATCGACCTTGCGGGCGGCCTGCTGATCGTACAGGTCCTTTTGTCGGATCTCGTCCTGCGTGGCCGCCTCGAGCTGGGCCTGGTCGAGGTTCAACTGCTCTTTGGCGGCTTCGATCTCGAGCTGGAAGGGCCGGGCGTCGAGTTCGAACAGCAAGTCTCCGGCGTTCACCTGCTGGCCATCCGTGAAGCGCACGTCGGCGATGTGCCCCCGGACGCGGGAACGCACTTCGACGGTGGCCGAAGCGGCCGTCGTGCCGTTGTACTCCTTGAAGTCCGTGACCTCGCGGATTTCGGGGCGGCGGACCGTCACCTTGGGGGGCTCCGGCTTCGCAGCGGCGACCTCCGGTCCACAGCCGGACAGGCCCAGCAGCAGCGCCCCCACAGCGGCAGCGACGCCGACACGTGCAGCAATCGACATGGCGACTGGCCTTGAGACGAAACTTGTTGCGAACGCAGTGGAGGGGGCGAGCTGACGGACAGTCAATCGCCCCGGCCGGGAGAAATCAAGTGCGCGCCCTCGGATTAAAAGCAGTTCGCGTGCCACGATTTCCGGAACAACATCCGACATCGCCTGGGGGCGTCGGCGTGCTCAAAACCGGTTCGCCCAGCGCGCGAGATGCCCTTTTCCGACCAGCTGTGATGTGCGGATTGCGACAGCCCGGTCAGCCCGGGCGCGCGTCCCTGACACAGGCTCGCGCGCTCCGGGCGTCCCGGCTCCGGCTCGCGGACGCCGGACTCGGCGTCTGCCTTCGACTTCGTCAGCCTGCGTGAATCCTCAGGATTTTCTTGGGTTCCGGCTGTCGTGCCGCAGCCAGCGTGCAATGGCCAAGTCGTCCGCGCCGGGATTGGGAACCCTCTTTGCATTGAGACGTGCGCAGGAGATCGGCGAACGACGAGACGGCAACAGTGAAGCCAGCGACAAGGATCGACCGATGCGCAGCGACTGAGGAACCGCGAGGGGGGAGAATGACTCAAGTGGCCAGACGCATGGGCGCCGTGTTCGTCGATCGCTGCTCGCAGAGCTGGATCGTTCGCGATCCGGACGGCAACTTCTGGATTCTGCCGTCGGCGGCGGACGGCTGGCGCCGACGGCAACCCTACGACGCCGACAAGAGCGATCACCTCGAACCCGTGCCGGCGCACTACCGAACCATGCTGGGACTGCCATTTTAGAACTGAGGCGGACCATGACGGCGGAAATCTCAAGGTTGGACGAGGCCCGTGCGCAGGACGTCCCCTGGAAGAAGTGGGGTCCGTATCTCAGCGAGCGCCAATGGGGCACGGTCCGGGAGGACTACAGCGAGGGGGGCGACGCCTGGAACTACTTTTCGCACGACCAGGCCCGGTCCCGCGCCTACCGCTGGGGCGAGGACGGCATCGCCGGGCTCTCCGACGACAAGCAGCGGCTGTGCTTCGCCGTCGCCCTCTGGAACGGACGCGATCCGATCCTCAAGGAACGCATGTTCGGCCTCACGAACAGCGAAGGGAACCACGGCGAAGACGTCAAGGAGTACTACTTCTACCTCGACAGCACGCCCACGCATTCGTACATGCGGCTGCTGTACAAGTACCCGCAGGCCGCGTTTCCGTACGAACAACTGGTGCTGACGAACCGGGCCCGCAGCCGGACCGAGTTCGAATACGAGCTGCTCGATACGGGGGTGTTTGACGACAACCGCTATTTTGACGTGTTCATCGAGTATGCGAAGGCCGCGCCGGAGGACCTGCTGATCCGCATCGAGGCGGCGAACCGCGGGCCGGACGAGGCGCGGATCGACATTCTGCCGACGCTGTGGTTCCGCAACGAGTGGTCCTGGGACCTGAAGGAGCCTCGTCCCGAACTGTCCGACCAGTCGTCCCCGGGGCGGCCGGCCGTGATTCACGCGTCGCATGCGAAGGTCGGCGAATATGACCTGTGGTGCGAAGGCGAACCGGAGCTGCTGTTCACCGAGAATGAGACGAACGTGGAGCGCGTGTTCGGCGTGCCCAACCGGACGCCGTACGTGAAGGACAGCTTCCATCGGCATGTCGTCCACGGGGAGCCGGGGGCCGTAAATCCCGACCGCCGCGGAACGAAGGCCGCGGCCCGGCGGACGTTGATCGTGCCGGCCGGGGAAAGCCGGTCCATCCGGCTGCGGCTGGTGCGCGTCGCGGGCCCCGCGGCCAAGACCAACGGGAATCCTCGGGAACCGTTCGGATCGGAGTTCGATGCGACCCTGGCTGCGCGCCGCGCGGAGGCGGACGCCTTTTACGCCGGAATCGTGCCGGACTCGTTTTCCGAGGACGAGGCCCGCGTGTTCCGGCAGGCCTGCGCGGGAATGCTTTGGAGCAAGCAGTTCTACCACTACGACGTCGACAAGTGGCTCGAGGAGCGGGGGTCCGACCCGTTCAAGCCGATGCGCAAGCAGGCCCCCCGCAACGACCACTGGCATCACATGTACAACGGCGATGTGATCTCGATGCCCGACAAGTGGGAGTATCCCTGGTACGCCGCCTGGGACCTCGCGTTTCATGTCCTGGCGCTGACGCTCGTCGATCCCGATTTCGGCAAGCAGCAACTGCGGCTGATGCTCCGCGAACGGTACATGCATCCCAACGGGCAGATCCCCGCCTACGAATGGAACTTCGGGGACGTCAATCCGCCAGTGCACGCCTGGTCCACGATCTTCACCTACCGGCTGGAGAAAGGGCGGACAGGCGTGGGCGACAAGGACTGGCTGAAGAGTTCCTTCCAGAAGCTGTTGCTGAATTTCACCTGGTGGGTGAACCGCAAAGACCGCGAGGGGCGGAACGTCTTCGAAGGAGGGTTCCTGGGCCTGGACAACATCGGCGTATTCGATCGCAGCGCTCCCCTGCCGACGGGGGGCTGCCTCGAGCAGGCGGACGGCACCGCCTGGATGGCGCTCTTCTGCCAGAACATGCTGGAGATCGCCAGCGAACTGGCCCTGACCGAAGACGACTACTCGGACATGGCCATCAAGTTCGTCGAGCACTATCTGTGGATTGCCTCGTCGATGGCGAACGTGGGGCCGCAGGGGGGCATGTGGGACGAGGAGGACGGCTTCTTCTATGACGTCCTGAAGCTGCCGGACGGCCGGTCCGAACGGTTGAAGGTCCGCTCGATGGTCGGCCTGCTGCCCATGTGCGCCACGACGGTTTTTGACGGGGCTCTGATTCGTAAGCGTCCGGAACTCGGGGAACGGCTGGCCCGATTCATTCAGGCGCGACCGGAACTCGTCCAGTCGATCCATGACCCGCGCATTGACGGGATCGAGGGACGGCGGCTGGCCGCGATCCTGAACGAGACCCGTTTGCGCCGCGTTCTGGAGAAAATGCTCGATGAGAATGAGTTTCTCAGCGACTACGGCATCCGCTCGCTGTCGAAATTCCACGAGCGGAATCCCTACGTGTTCGCGGCGGGCGGCCAGGAATACCGCGTGGCCTATCTGCCGGCCGAATCGGATACGTCGATGTTCGGCGGCAATTCGAACTGGCGCGGCCCGATCTGGATGCCCGTCAACGCCCTGATCCTTCGGGCGCTGCTCGGCTACCACATGTATTACGGATCCGACTTCCGCGTCGAATGTCCGACCGGCTCGGGACGAATGTTGAACCTCCACGAGGTCGCCGAGGAGATTGCCCGGCGGCTGGGCCGGATCTTCCTGCGGAACTCCTCGGGCCAGCGGCCTGTGAACGGCGGGGCCCGCCAGTTCCAGGACGACCCCCATTGGCGCGACTGCATTTTGTTCTACGAGTACTTCCACGGCGACAACGGCGCGGGCCTCGGCGCCAGCCACCAGACGGGCTGGACCGGAATCATCGCCCGCATCATGCACCTGTTCGCCTCGGTGACGGCGGAGGAGACAGCCGGTCCGCGGCGCGGCGCCGCGTACATCGAACGCGCCGGGGCCGCTGCGGCAGCCAGCGCCGCGACGCCGACGTCCGCAACAGGAGCCCGGACGTGATCGATCCGGAGACGGTGGCCCGGATTGTGAACTTCCTCACGGGAGTGGGGCTGTTCGCGCTCATGCTGGCGACTGGCCTGCGGTCCACCTGGAAAGAAGTGCTGGCGTCCCTCCGGGACATTCGACTGGCGGGCCGGAGCCTGGCGGCGAACTTCGTGATCGTGCCGGCGATCGCCTCCGGGCTGTTGTGGGCCTTTCAGACCGAGCCGCTGGTCGCGGTTGGGTTCCTGATCCTCGCGGCCTGTCCGGGCGCGCCAGTCTCTCCGCCGATGACGGCGCTTGCCCGGGGCGATGTCCCGCTGGCCATCGGTCAGATGGTGCTGCTGGCGGGCCTGTCGGCGGTCCTGTCGCCGGCCCTCCTGGGTCTGCTGTTGCGTCAGGCGCCCGGAGACCACGGTTTGAGCATCAATTCCCTGGCGATCATCGGTACGCTGCTGGTGGCGCAGGCGCTGCCGCTGGCCATCGGGCTGAGCGTGCGACAATTCTCCCCCGCCAGCGCGGATTGGTGGTCGCGCAGCGTAGGACGCATCGCCAACATCGTGCTGTTGGCCGTGGTCGTCCTGCTGTTGTGGCGCGAGCGCGGGACGATGGCGGCGACGCCCGCCCGGGCCTGGTTCGGCATGCTGCTGTGGCTGGCGCTGAGCTTAGTCGTGGGGTGGCTGATGGGCGGACCGGCGCGGCCGGCCCGGATCGCGCTGGCGCTGACGACGGGCGTCCGCAACGCCGCCGTGGGTCTGGTCATTGTGAACAGCAGTTTCCCGGGGACGGCGGCCGTCAATGCCGTGGTCAGCTTCGCGTTGGTGTCGATTGTGGGAGGCCTATTGTTCGCGGTTGCATTGGCGGTGCTGACGTCCGATCGCGGGATCCCCGCGCGCGGAGTTCCGGTCTCGGAGGAGCCGGCCCGATGACGCCCGAACCGCTGGACGCGATTCCGTTATGGGGACTGCTGGCCGGCACGGCGACGCTGGTGTTCCTGTTGATTGAGGCAGGCTATCGGCTGGGCCGGCGGCGTCGCCAGCAGACGGATGTGGAACGGGAACCGCCGGTCGGCGCGACGGTGGCCGCCCTGCTCGCACTCTTGGGATTCCTGCTGGCCTTCACGTTCGGCATGGCGGCTTCGCGGTTCGACGCCCGCCGCCTGGCCCTGCTGGAGGAAGCCAATGCGATCAGCACGACCTGGCTGCGGGCCGAGTTGCTGCCCCCGGCGCTGCGGGATGAGGTCCGCAGCGAACTCGAGGAGTACGTGGATGTGCGACTGGCCGGTGCGACGCTCGATGGATTGAGGGCGGCGATCGTCCGTTCCGAGGAACTGCACCGCGCCTTGTGGGCGCGGGCCGTCGCCGCGGCGGAGCAGGCGCCGACGCCCATCACGGGCCTGTTCGTGCAGAGCCTGAACCAGATGATCGACATGCATGCCACGCGGCTGCTGCTGGCGCTGGGGAGCCGCATTCCGATCGCCATCTGGATCGGGCTGTATTTCGTCGCGGCGCTGGCGATGGGCGTCCTGGGCTACCTCGAAGGATTGACCAGCCCCCGCCGCACGCCCGCCACAATCGCGCTGGTGCTCACGTTTTCCAGCGTCATCTGCCTGATCGCGGATCTCGACCGGCCCGGCGAGGGAGTGCTGCGCGTCAGCCAGCAGGCGATGCAGGACCTGCGGCAGTTCATGCAGTCCCCGTCCTCACTTTCGCAAGGCGCCCAACCATGAGCAGCCCCCGCTATCCCAGCCTGTATCAGATCAACACTCGCGTCTGGCTGACGGAATTGTCCCGCAAACTCCGCCGCCCGGCGAATCTCGACGACATTCCGGACGGCGAACTCGATCGACTCGCCGATTTCGGCTTCGACTGGATCTGGATGCTCAGCGTGTGGCGCACGGGGCGCGAGGGACAGCGGGTCTCGCGGACGAATCCGGAATGGCGCGCGGGGTTCCTGGACACGCTGCCCGATCTCCGGGACGAGGACATTCCCGGGTCCGGGTTCGCGATCACCGGTTACACGGTGCACGACGCGCTTGGAGGCCGCGGCGCCCTCGAACGGCTGCGCGATCGGCTCCAGACGCGCGGCCTGAAGCTGATGCTGGACTTCGTTCCGAACCACACCGGCCTGGACCATCCCTGGGTGGAGGAGCATCCGGAATACTACGTTCCGGGGACGGAGCTGGACCTGGCCCGCGCTCCGGGGAACTACGTCTGGGCGAAGCGGCGGGCCGGCGACCGGCTGCTGGCGCACGGCCGCGACCCGTACTTCTCCGGCTGGCGGGACACGCTGCAGCTTAACTATGCGAATCCCGCGACGCTGGAGGCCATGACCGGCGAGCTGTTGAGCATCGCGGAACAGTGCGATGGCGTCCGCTGCGACATGGCCATGCTGGTGCTTCCGGACGTCTTTGAGCGGACTTGGGGACAGCGGGCGCCGGAATTCTGGCCGGCCGCGACCAGCCGCATCCGCGCGAAGCATCCCGGGTTCTGCTTCATGGCGGAGGTGTACTGGGACCGCGAGTGGGAGCTGCAGCAGCAGGGCTTCGACTACACCTACGACAAGCGGCTGTACGACCGCCTGCGGGAGGGGCATTCGCGTCCGGTTCACGACCACCTGCTGGCAGGCCTGGACTATCAGGACCGGCTGGCGCGGTTTCTGGAGAATCACGACGAGCCGCGGGCCGCGGCGACGTTCCCGCTGCCGGTTCACAAAGCGGCGGCGGCCGTCACCTTCCTGACGCCCGGGCTGCGGTTCTTCCATCAGGGGCAGTTCGAAGGGCGGCTGAAGCACATTTCCCCGCACCTGGGACGCGCCCCGCAGGAGCCGCGCAACGACGACATCGCAGCGTTTTACGAGCGGCTGCTGCCCATCCTGCGTCGGCCGGAAGTCCGCGACGGCGAGTGGCGGCTGCTGGAATGTCGGCCCGCTTGGGACGGCAACCCGACGCACGACAATTTCATCGCCTTTCACTGGCGGGGGCCACGCGGGCAGCGGATGCTGACGGTGGTCAACTACGCCGGGTCGCAAGGCCAGTGTTACATCCGCCGGCCGTTTGACGACTTGGGGGACCGGACCTGGGTTCTGCGGGACCTGCTGGGGGAGGAGTCGTACGAGCGGCAGGGCCGTGAGCTGACTGGCCAGGGGCTGTACATCGATGCCGCTCCCTGGCAGGCATCGGCATTTGCGTTCGAGGAATGCGTGTCGCGAATTGACGTCCGGCCGGAGCGTCTGCCGGCGGCGTCGGAACCTCTTTACTCACAGGGAGCACGGGCATGAGCGATGTGACCGCACTGGTGGACCGGATCGACGCGGAATTTTCCGAGGCGCAGAAGTCGATCGAATCGTTCCGGGATCAGGAACTGGCCGCGTATCAGGGGCGCGAGCAGCGGCTGGAGCAGTTCCACGCCGTCTGTGAATCCTTGCAAGGGGTGTGGCGGCCGCGGATCGACGCGCTGGCGAAGAAATTCGGCGAGAAGGCGAAAGTCTCACCGAAGATCACCCCGGCGGAACGCGCCGCCGACTTCGAGTTCACTTCGCCGCTGGCCCAGATTCACCTGCGGTTCTCGGCGACGACCGACTACGACGTCCGCAACCTGGTGCTGAACTATCAGTTGGACGTCCTGCCGATCCTGATGAAGTTCAATCCGCACGCCCAGGTCGAATTCCCGCTCGATGCGGTCGATCCGGACGCCGTCGCGAAGTGGCTCGACGACCGCATCGTCGATTTCGTGAAGACTTACCTGGCGCTGCACCGGAACGAGTACTACCTCAAGGGGAAGACGGTCACGGACCCGATCAGCAACACCCAGTTCCCCAAGTACGCCGCCGCCGCGACGCTCGACTGGCAGGGGCGGACGTACTACTTCATCAGCCCCGTGACGCTCCGGCAGTTTCAGGAGCAGAAGGGGCTGCCCGTCAGCTGATCGGCTCCCCGCTGAGGGGGCCCGCCCAGACCATGCACGCCATCCGCCCGGCGACGGCCAAAACTGTGTTCCGTCCCGGGCGACAGACCAGCAGGGGAACGCTCGATGCTCAAGAAGGCCATTCTCGATGTCCTCAAGGTCCAGCCCGGCGAGAAGCTGCGGCTGAAGGATCGAGACACCGGCTGGGCGCAGACGAAAGAGCTGCGCGAGCTTGGCAAGGAGGAGATTCGGGACCGGGCCCAGAAGCTGCTGGACCAGAGCCTGGCCGAACTGACGGCGGCGCAGGAGCTGATGTATGCCGACGATCAGTACGCGCTGTTGATTGTCTTCCAGGCGATGGACGCGGCCGGCAAGGACGGGACGATCAAGCACGTCATGTCGGGCGTCAATCCGCAGGGCTGCCAGGTGTTCAGCTTCAAGAAGCCTTCGTCCGAGGAGCTGGACCACAACTTCTTGTGGCGCTACATGAAGAGCCTGCCGGAGCGGGGACGGATCGGCATCTTCAATCGGTCGTACTACGAGGACGTGCTCGTGGTTCGCGTCCACCCGGAGGTGCTCGACCAACAGCGACTTCCGCCGGGCAAACGCGGAAAGTCCTTCTGGGAAGCTCGTTACGAAGACATCAACGCGTTCGAGCGGCATCTGGTCCGCAACGGGACTGTCGTCCTGAAGTTCTTCCTGAACGTCTCGAAATCGCAGCAGAAGCGGCGGTTCCTCGAGCGGCTCGAACGCCCGGACAAGCACTGGAAATTCTCCGCCGCGGACCTCGCCGAGCGCGAATATTGGGACGACTACATGGACGCCTACGAGCGGGCGATCACCGCGACGAGCACCGAATGGGCGCCGTGGTACGTCGTTCCGGCCGACCATAAATGGGCCACGCGGGCGATCGTCGCGGACATCATTTCCTCGACCCTGGTGTCGCTCGACCTCCAGTTCCCGAAGCCCACCGACGAGCAACTGGCCCAACTTGCGAAGGCGCGCAAGCGGCTGCTCGACGAGCCGGACGACCGCAAAAAGTGATGCGCCCGGCGCGGAGCGCCAATCGGTGCGGTGCGGGTCGCCTTCGGAAAGCGGGATTGAGCGCGCCGGGCAATCTGCGATAACGTCCCGCTGCGATGAGGACTTCCTGCGGTCGGGCGGGACTGCGGATAAAAGCCGTTGCCCGGCAAACGGTTACGATCATCGCCAATCGTCGGCCAGGGAGGGGCGGCGAAGGACCGGGACGGCGTACGGTTTCTGTCGGCAAGGATGCTCGATGAAGATCACGGACCTCGCGGTCGATCGGTTTGGAAACCTGTCGCGGCTGAGCGTCGAGAATCTGACGTCCGGCCTGAATGTGATTGCCGGACCCGACGGGGCGGGGAAGTCGACGCTGCTCGAATTCCTGCGAGGCGTTTTCTGCGGTTTCGCCGAGGCCCGGCGGCTGCAGTTGCTGTCCGTGGGCGGACCCGGGCCGGCGGGCGGTTCGGTCGGCGTCGCCTGGGGTTCGCGGCGGTTGTCGGTGATCCGCCACAACCGCTCGGACGAGCATGAGACGCTGGCGATCAACGTCCGCGAAGGGCGGCCGGAGGATGCGCAAGCGCTCCGCAAACATCTGGAGGCCCTCGATCCCGAGCGGATTCGAGTTCTGTTCACGTCCGCAACCTCTGACGTAGCGGGCGTTGCCGGACTCGTGCGCCTCGCCCTGCAGGACGGCATCGACCTGACCACGATTCGCGGCGAGGACGCGCGGCTTCGCGACCGGCTGGAGGAGTTGCGGACCCGCCGCCGCGACCTGCTCCACCATCCGGATCGCAGCGGCCGGCTGAGTGAACTGGTCCTGCTCCGCGCCCAGCGGCATCGGGAACGGGACGCCGTGGCGCGGGATCGGCAGGCGCGGCTCGCGGAACTGGCCGTCCGGCGCCGCGGCAGCGCGGACGCGGTGGCCGCCGCGGATCGTCAGGTCCGCCAGCGCCACGAGGAATGGCAGGCCGTGGTGACGGACCTGCGGGCGGTCGAGGATCGCCTCTGGGGACGGACGCAGCGCACGGTCATCGATGTGGCCTACGTGCAGGAATCTCCAGCAACGCAACCCGCCTGTCAGCTTGATGATGTGGCCGAAATCGACCGTCAGCTCGGGCATATCCGGGAGGTGCTCAAGGATCTCGCGGAGTCCCGCCGGCAGGTGAGCCTGGCCGCCATTGACGTTCTGGGATCCGGCGTCTTGTCCGCGGACGACTCTGTTCGCCGGCAGCGCGATGGACTGCGGATCATGGAGCAGCAGATCCAGGCGCTGGATGCGACGTTGCAACTTGCGGCCGGCAGCCGCGCCAACGGCGGCTGCGGATGTTCCGCGATCGCGGAGCGCGGCGGGTCGGCGGTTTCCGAATTGCGTCGGCAAATCGAGCTGGCCTGCCAGGAGCTGAGCCGCGGCCAGGTCGCTCTCGAAAACAACGAGTTGACGGCGGAACGCGAGGCGCTGGATCGTTGCGAAGGGGAGCTCCAGGCCCGGTACGCCCGACTGTTCCGACTTCGCGAGGAACGATTGTCGGCGTCCGCGAACCCCGGCTGGAGCCGTTTGACGCACCCGGCCGCCTTCGAGCGGCGTCATTGCGAGTGCGCGGAACACACGTCGACGACTCGCTCCTCGACTCCGGCGGTGGCGACGCGGCAGATCACCAAAGCCCGCGTGCATGAGGCGTCCACCGCCCGGCCGGGCGATGCCCAGCGCGCGCAGGAACTGCGGACCAGCGCCGCCGACCTGTACGGCCAGTGGCAGGCGGCGGCCACGCTGCGAAATCGATTGGAAATCGAATGGCTGCGACTGGGGCGCGAGCGCAGCCAGCTGCTCGACGATCAGACGCTCGCAGAACAGGAGCAGCTTCTGAACTCGGCGGAGGCCGAACTCGAAGCCGCCCAATCCACCTGGCTGTCCCTGATGAACACGGAAGCCGCGCTCGCCGAAGAGCAGGAGCAGACCCGACTGGAACAGCCCAGCCGTGTGCTTGCGGAAGCGTCGCGAATTCTGGGCGAATTGACGCAGGGGCGGCGAACGACGCTGCGGCTCGACGCCGCCCGCTGCGAGCTTATGCTGCGCGGACCCGCCGACGAAGCGTTTGAACCGCGGGAGCTGAGCCGCGGCACGCTCGCGCAGGCGGTGCTCGCGTTTCGAATCGCGCTCGTGGACGAATACTCCCGGCGCGGGCTCGACTTCCCGATTCTGCTCGACGACGTTCTGGTCGACTGCGACGAGTTCCGGCTGCAGGCGGCCGCGGATGTGCTGGCCGCCGCCGTCGAGCGGGGCCGGCAGGTCGTCGTGCTGACCTGCCAGGAACACCTGATCGACCTGCTGAAAGCGCGGGGCGCCGAGACGTTCGCGCTCGCCAGCAGCGGAACGGCGAACAGCCGCCCCGCTACTCCAGAGCCCGAGATCCCCGACGCCCAGTCGACTGCTGTCGAAGCCGTTTCCGCGGACAGCGCCGTGTCGGCCGCGCCGCCGATTACCCCGAAGCCCCCCGAATCGCCAGTCACCGCGGCATCTGAGGAATCGCGGACCATCAACATGGCGCCTGACGGCGAATGCCTGCTGAATCTCGATTCCCCGATCGAGGGAGTGCCGTCGCTGAATGAGCGACTGGCGGATGCTCTGCACCTGTCCGGCATTCGCACGATTCGGGAGCTGCTGAAGACCAATGGCCGGGGCCTTACGGAAGCCCTCGGCGGACTCTGCCAGGGGCCTGCGGATTTGACGACCTGGCAGTCGGAGGCGCATCTCTTGTGCTGCGTTCCCGGTCTCGCGGCCCGCGACGCCCAGTTGCTGGTGGCCTGTGGAATTCTGACGCCCAGCGACCTGGCGAACTCCCGCGCGGACGTGCTGCATCAGCGCATCCAGCGTTTCCGGGGTTCAGCGCCGCAGGTGTGGCATCCGTGGGTGCAGAAGCGGCTCACCTGGCCGGTCGAATCGGAGGTCAGCGTCTGGATCGAAGGCGGGGGCCGAGCCCGGCCGCTGCATCGCCCCATGCCCGCAACCGCCGTGATCGCGTCCGCGCCGGAGACTGCCACCGACGAACCGGACGATCCCACACCGCCTCGGTCGGGAGGCGGACCTGATGCTGGTCGGTCCCCCCGTCGCCGATCGCGAAACCGCGCCCCGCGCGCGACCAAGACTGATTTCGCGCGCCTCCGCCCGGGACGTGAGCGTGCGGACTCCCTGCCTGAAGGCGACGCGGCGTTCCGGTTCTATCTGACGTTCGACAGCCCGATCGTCGACGCTCCGTCGATTGGACCTCGAACCGTGCAACTGCTGCATCGGGCGGGGGTTGCGACGGTCGGACATCTGCTGGCTCAATCCGCGGACGATATCGCGGTCCGAATCGGCGATCGGCGGATCGGCAGCGATGTGATCCTGCAGTGGCAGCGACAGGCCCGGCTGATGTGCAGCGTCCCCGGCCTGCGCGGCCACGACTCGCAGCTCCTGGTGGCCTGCGACCTGCTGACAGCCGCCGACATCGCGGCCCGCAACGCCGAGAGTCTGCTGGCAGTCGTCGGCGGGTTCGCGGAGTCGAAAGAGGGGCAGCGGATCCTGCGGTCATCCTCGCCCCCGGACGCCGATGAAGTGGCCGGCTGGATCCGCGCGGCGACCAGCGTGCAGGATCGTCGAGCCGCCTGACAGGGCAGCCGCCCTTACCGGGCCGAGACGTCGAACCGCTTCAGCGTCGATTCGTCCCGCAGGTACAGGCCGCCGTTGGCGAGCGCCGGCAAGGCCCGCACCGTCGACCGGAACACCCGCGATTTCGCCAGCGGTCGGTAGGCGTTCCGGTCGCAGGCGAACAGCACGATCGTCCCGTCGGTCTTCACGGCGATCACCTGATTGCCAGCCCCGATCAGTGTCGCGTAGCCGAACGACGGCTCGCGCCACAACGTCGTCTGCTTGATCGGGTCGATGCACACCAGGTCCGACGGCGGCACGTCGTCCCGTCCGTGAATTCCGTACAAAACGCCGTCATGCAGGATCGGCGTCGTGTACTGGCTGGACAGCAGGTTGTCCGACTCCCACAACGGCTTGAACCCGCCGAGGCCCACGTCATAGCAGGCCGCGCCGATGCCGTAACTGGCCGTCACGAACATCCGTCCGTCCCACATCAGCGGGGCGGCGCCGTTGACCGTCGGTCCCCGCTGCCCGAAAGGGAACTGCCAGAACAGGCCGCCGGTCTTCGGATCGAGGGCGATGCATTTCAGACGCGTGATGACGATCGCCGCTGGCACGCCGCTGAATTCCGTCAGCACCGGCGCCGAGTAGCTGGCCTGTTCGGCCGATTGCGTCCAGCGGGTCTCTCCGGTCGCGAGATCGAACCCGACGATTCCGGATTGAGCGCGGCTGCCGCCGACATTCACGATGACGGTGTCTCCCGCCACGAGCGGCGAACTGCCGGCGCCGAAGTACCCTTCCTGAGCGCCGAAATCCTTGTGCGTGGCGCGCTGCCAGAGGATCTCCCCCGTGTCGAGGCGATGGGCCGTCAGGACGCCCTGCGCCCCGTAGGTGACCACAACGTCGCCGGCGACCGTCGGCACGCACAGGGGCCCATCCCCGCCCCCCACCTGCGGATAGAACGTCGTCTCCGCGGAGGATTTGCGCCAAATCGGCGTTCCTGATCCGGCGTCCAGCGACTCCAGCAGTTCCGAGGATCGCTCTCGCTGGAAGACCAGCACGCGGTCGCCAACGACCGCCACGCCGGCGAACCCGCTGCCGACCGGGCGTTCCCAACTCACGGGCGGCCCCTCGGCCGGCCAGCGGCTGACGATCGGCTCCTCGACGGCAATGCCGTTTCGGTTCTGCCCCAGGATTTGCGGCCAGTCGCCAGCGCGGGCGCTGGGGCAGGGTCCGGACAGGCACACGACGACGCAGGTCAGCGCGCCCAGCCCCCTCGTCACAACGTCGACAGCCCGTCGGCGGCACGCCGGAACTCGCGACCCGCGGGGTTTCGTTAGCCTTCCTGAGGCGGCTGGAATCTCGCGCACATCCGCTCCTTGTTGCAGGGGAGAGGAACGCGAGTGTATAGTGCGTGATTCGGCAGAGCGACCCAGCTGGGCGCGTCCGGGGGCCATCCTCCGGTCGAATGGCCCAGTCCCGGCGCAAAGCTCGAAACGCGGCCGCAGGCGACGACGACCATCAGGGAGTCCGGCGTCGCAATCAGCGTTTCTTCCCGTGCACTCCCCGAGTTGCAGGACACACGACACAACCCGTGGACATCAACGCAACACTCTACGCCCCGACCTTCGGACCCGATGAAATTCGCCGGCTGCTGAGCAGCATCGCCGGCCCCGCCGCGAGCGAATTCCGCCGCGTCGTGGAGACCATGCAGACGGAAAGCGACTCCAATCCGACGTATCGCGTCCGCTCCGGCATTGGCATGTACTACCTGGGTCGCCCGTTGCAGGCCATCGAACTCCTGACCGGGTGCAACGACGGACTGGGCCGGTTCTACCTCGCACAGGCCCTGTCCACGCTGGCCCGCCACGCCGAGGCGGCCGATGAGTTCGACGAGGCCGCCAAACTCGGCTTCCGGACGATCGAAAGCAAGCTCCGCCGCGCGGGAGAACTTCGCAAGGACGGCCAGCTCGAAGAGGCCGAGAAGCTGATCCGCAGCACCGGCTCGGAAGGCGCCCGACTGGCGGAATACTCCTACCAGATGGGTTGCGTGCTGTTCGACCGCGGCGACAGCTACGGGGCGATCGAATACTTCGAGCGGGCCGTCGACATGGACCCGCACGATCCCCGGATGCTGTTCTCGCTGGCCGTGCAGAACAGCCGCTATGGCAACGACGAGGAAGCCATCCGGCTGTACGAGCGCTGCCTGTCGAAGCCGCCCTACTACACGGGCGCGCTGCTGAACCTGGGCCTGTTGTACGAGGACAAGGAGCAGTATTCGGCCGCTCAATATTGCTTTGAGCGCGTCCTGCGGTACGACCCGTCGAACGAACGGGCGATGCTGTACCTCAAGGACATCGAAGCCACCAGCTCGATGTACTACGACGAGGATACGCTGAAGCAGCAGCAGAAGCTCGAGCAGCTCCTGAACCGTCCGGTGACGGACTTCGAACTCTCCGTTCGCAGTCGCAACTGCCTGGCGGGCATGGACATCCGTTCTCTGGGCGACCTGACGCGAATCAGCGAGCAGGAACTCCTGTCCGGCAAGAACTTCGGCGAAACCTCGCTGAACGAAGTCCGCGACCTGATGCGGCAGCACAACCTGACGATCGGTCAGAACCTGCATCAGAAGGCCCGGGAAGCCACGCCGACGTTCCGCGACATGTCTCCCGAGGAGCAGGCCGTCCTGTCGATGCCGGTCACTGACCTGCAGTTGTCCGTCCGCAGCCGGAAGTGCATGGCGCGGCTGGGCATCACAACAGTCGGCGAGCTGATGCAGCACACTCCGGACGAACTCCTGGCAGCGAAGAACTTCGGCGTGACGTCGCTGAACGAGATTCGGGCGAAGCTCACGGAGCAGGGCCTGAAACTTCGCAACGACTGACGCGTCCGCCAGGCACGCACCATCGACGCCAGGGCCCGGGGAGACCGCTCCTCGGGCCTTGTGTCGTTTTCAGGGGGGCACAAGCGCCGCTCCTGGGTCACGTGCCTGGCGGGGACGGGCAGGGGCGTGCTGAGGACTGTTGCGAGTTGCGATCAGGCTCAATCGCAGGGGCATTCCGGAGCGGTCGGTGGGGGCCGGGCGGGGTGTGCGAACCGACTCGAATCCGGCGGTGTCCTCGTCGATCGGGGACCTGATCCGGTGAGGTCTGCTGAACTCCTGGAACTGCGGAAAAAATCGCGTGAAGTCGCTTGCCGAGCGGTGCGGGTCGCCGATACATTCCCCGTCCGCCCGTTGGACGGGCGTATAGCTCAGTTGGTTAGAGCGCAGCTCTGATAAAGCTGAGGTCCGTGGTTCGAATCCACGTACGCCCACTTGAGGAGGATTGAGGGAGCGGGATTCCGGAGTCGGCTGGTTCTTCGGGACTGGCGAGGAGTTCTGGCTCCTGGGTCTTTGCTCACGGGGACGTAGCTCAACTGGGAGAGCGCCGGCTTTGCAAGCCGGAGGTTGCCGGTTCGATCCCGGTCGTCTCCAAGTTTTCAGGCGAACACGCGGCTTTTGACTTTTTTCAAAAACGCCAGCCTGGACGCTTGACGGTCCCGAGAGGGTCCAATATGATTCGCGACCCGCCCGCCGGACTGGCGAGTGGGGACGCAAGTGGGGGAAGGCGAAGGCTTTTCTTCAGGCTCACGGCGAGCCGCAGGGTGGTCTGGAGCTGGGTCAGTCGATCTGACTCGTCAGGCATTCCGGGGAATCAACCGGGGTGGTTTTTGCCTGGCTCAGCTCCACATCATCGTGGTCGCCAGGAGTTGGGGCTTCGGCTCTGGTTTCTGGCGTTGTTCTTTGGCAATTTGGCGAAGCGCAAGCGTGGCATCTGTTTCCATGCCCGACTGTCACGGTCGGGCGTGAAAACCGAGCAGCTCTTAGAGCAACAAGTCCGCCGAATTTGGCGTGCGAGGCGATGCAGAGCCGGAAGTTTCGACTTCCGGCCGAAGCAAAGGATCGTAAAGGCGAGTTCGCTTGAAGGAATGACGGACAACAGCGTTGGGGCGACCTGGCGTTGGTGCGAGGCAGGAATTCAAGTGGTCAAGCTACTAAGGGCGCACGGGGGATGTCTTGGCGCCAGGAGGCGAAGAAGGGCGTGGAAGGCTGCGATAAGCTCGGGGGAGCCGTCAAACAGGCGTTGATCCCGGGATTCCCGAATCAGTGCATTCTGAATCCATAGGAATGCACGGCGAACGTGGTGAACTGAAACATCTCAGTAACCACAGGAGAAGAAAGAAAACTCGACTCCCTGAGTAGCGGCGAGCGAAAGGGGATCAGCCTAAACCGGCGGCTACGGCCGCCGGGGTCGTGGGACCGGATTTTTAGAGGCCGACTGCTAGAAGAACTCTGCGAGGAACCGCAGGACCATAGAGGGTGACAGTCCCGTATTCGAAAGCGGAAAGCCTTGTATCCGGCACCCGAGTAAGTCCGAGCACGTGGAACTTGGACCGAATCTGGGGGGCCCATCCCCCAAGGCTAAGTACTCCCTGGTGACCGATAGTGAATCAAGTAGCGCGAGCGAAAGATGAAAAGAACCCCTTTTAGGGGAGGGAAAGAACCTGAAACCGTGTGCCTACAAGCGGTCGGAGCATTGCGTCTTTGACGTGTGTGACGGCGTGCCTATTGAATAATGATCCGGCGAGTTACCGTCGTTGGCTTGGTTAAGGCCTTCAGGGCCGAAGCCAGAGGGAAACCGAGTCTGAACAGGGCGAAATTGTCAACGGGGGTAGACGCGAACCCTAGTGAACTACCCATGGGCAGGTTGAAGCGCGGGTAAGACTGCGTGGAGGACCGAACTCACCAGTGTTGAAAAACTGGGGGATGACCTGTGGGGAGGAGTAAAAGTCTCATCAAACTGGGAGATAGCTCGTTCTCTCCGAAAATACTTTAGGGTATGCCTTGGAGCACTACGCCATGGGGGTAGAGAGACTGAACTGGGTCGGGGGCCTTCCCGGCTACCCGCCCTAACCAAACTCCGAATACCATGGCGACTATTCCAGGAGGTAGTCCGTAGGGGAGAAGCTCTACGGTCGAGAGGGAAACAACCCAGATCGCCTGCTAAGGTCCCAGAGTTCCGCTCAGTCAGAAAGGATGTTCAATTGCGATGACAGCCGGGATGTTGGCTTAGAAGCAGCCATCATTTAAAAAGTGCGTAATAGCTTACCGGTCGAGCAGTTGTGCACCGATAATGAACGGGAGTAAGCGGAACACCGAAGCAGCGGGTCCGTAAGGACGGTAGGAGAGCGTTCTTGATCAGCGAGCCGTACCGTAAGGATCGGTGGAGGGGTCAAGAAGTGATTATGCCGGAATGAGTAACGATCAGGCAGGTGAGAATCCTGCCCGCCGCATGCCTAAGGTTTCCTGGGGAAGGGAAATCCGCCCAGGGTCAGCCGGTCCCTTAGTCGAGGCCGAAAGGCGTAGATGATGGACAGCAGGTTAATATTCCTGCGCCGGACCATGGACTGATGCGGGGACGTCGTTGGAAAGGTGATCGGGCTGTTAGATTAGCCCGTAGGCCAGGAAGGGTCTCGTGGGAGGCAAATCCCCCACACTGAGAACCGGCCTGGTCTCGAGTCCCTGGTTGATGAAGTCATCAGCCCAACGACCGCGAAAAGCCGCTAAGGTTGAAGTGGTCTGACCGTACTAAAACTGACACAGGTAGGCGAGGCGAGTAGCCTAAGGCGCTCGGGAGAACGCTGGTTAAGGAACTCTGCAAAATGACTCCGTAACTTCGGGATAAGGAGTGCCCTCGGGGGTTCACGCCTCTGGGGGCCGCAGGAATCGGCTCTAGCGACTGTTTACTAAAAACACAGGTCTCTGCGAACTCGTAAGAGGATGTATAGAGACTGACGCCTGCTCGGTGCCGGTAAGTTAAGGAAGAGGGTCAGCCTTCGGGCGAAGCTCGCAACCGAAGCTCCGGTAAACGGCGGCCCTAACTATGAGGGTCCTAAGGTAGCGAAGTTCCTTGTCGGGTAAGTTCCGACCTGCATGAATGGCGTAACGACTGGAGCACTGTCTCAACCAGCGACCCGGTGAAATTGTAGCCGTGGTGAAGATGCCACGTACCCGCAGCGTGACGGAAAGACCCTATGAACCTTTACTGTAGGCTGATATTGGCATTAGGTAGTTCTTGTGTAGGATAGGTGGGAGGCTGTGAAGTGGGGACGCCAGTTCTCATGGAGCCAACCTTGAAATACCACCCTGGACCTGCTTGATGTCTAACTCCGACCCGTAATCCGGGCGGTGGACAGTGTCAGTTGGGCAGTTTGACTGGGGCGGTCTCCTCCCAAAATGTAACGGAGGAGCGCAATGGTACCCTCAGCCTGGTTGGCAATCAGGCGTAGAGCGTAAGGGTAGAAGGGTGCTTGACTGCGAGACTGATAGGTCGAGCAGAAACGAAAGTTGGCCCTAATGATCCGGCGGTTCCGAATGGAAGGGCCGTCGCTCAACAGATAAAAGGTACTCTGGGGATAACAGGCTGATCCCTACCGAGCGTCCATAGCGGCGTAGGGGTTTGGCACCTCGATGTCGGCTCATCGCATCCTGGGGGTGAAGAAGCTCCCAAGGGTCTGGCTGTTCGCCAGTTAAAGCGGTACGTGAGCTGGGTTTAGACCGTCGTGAGACAGGTCGGTCCCTATCTGCTGTGGGCGCACGAAACTTGAGGGAGTTTCTCTTTAGTACGAGAGGATTTGGAGGGACGTTCCTCTGGTGTTCCTGTTGTCTCGCTCGAGGCATGGCAGGGTAGCCACGAACGGTTCGGATAAGTGCTGAAAGCATCTAAGCACGAAGCCAGTCCCAAGATCAGGTTTCGTTGAGTCCCCTGGAAGACTACCAGGTTGATAGGCCGGTTATGTAAGGCGGGCAACCGTCTCAGTTGACCGGTACTAACGGACAAATGCTTGACCATTTGAATTCTCGTCTTGCACGTCCGCATTCCGGACTTGCTTTAAGACTGCTCACCACGCTTGCGTTCGCCATGTTGATACCGCGATCCGACCCTTTTATCGGGGTCGGGTCGATTTCCGGTGACGATACCCGTAAGGCCACACTCGTTCCCATTCCGAACACGACCGTTAAGCTTGCGGGGCCGATGATAGTGCCGCAAGGCGTGAAAGTAGGTCATCGCCGGATCCTTTCAATGACCGTCCTGAGCTCATCGCTCAGGACGGTTTTTTTACGCGCGCCTCGCAATCAATTTCCCGGGCCCAGTTTGGATCCCTGCCGGCGCCAGTCCTCCGCGGACGGCAATGCCGCCGGCCAGGGCTGCCAAGGCAACGATTCCGCGTTTCTTGCGATCCCGAAGCGGCTCTCTGCCAGCGGTCGGCCGCAACCAACGAAACGCCGCGACCAGGGACAGTCCCCAGTCACGGCGTCGAAGATCGAGAATGGAATCGTTGAGATCCAGAACGTGTCCCGCGATCAGCCGCGGAGCGTGCCCCAGTCCTGGACCACCACCTTCGCGCCGCGGGCCTCGCAGAACTCGCGAACGGTTGAAATCAGAGCGTACGTCCGCGCGGTGACGTCAGCCGCCAGCTGGGCCTCGACGTTCAGCCGCACCAGGGGCTCGTTGTTCGAGGCCCGGACATTGAACCACCAGTCCGGCGTATAGCCGGGGGCGACGAATCGGTACGTCTTGCCCTGCGGGTCGTTCTTCTTGTCGATCTGGAACAGGTCGTCCACCGTTTTGAATTTCGGCGAGCGTGGCGAATAGACTCCAACCCCGTCGATCGTCAGGACGTAGCAGTCCGCGTCCGGGCCGGAATGCCGCTGCTTCAGCATTTCTACAAGTTCTCCACTGATCGCTTTCCAGTTCGAGCTGTCGATCCGCAGGTTGACCTCCCCGCTGGAGGGCCAGGGGCTAAGGCCGCCCAGCAGTTCCGAGCAACTCTGCCCGGACCCGAGCAGCATTTGCCAGAAGGTCATCATCGCGAACAGGCCGGAATCGAGGCAGAAGGCCTCGGGGAAGTTGTAGTGGGCGGACGATTCGCCGCCGAACACGGCGCCGGTGTCAATGAGTGCGACTTTCGCGGCATCCTGCCCGACCCGGCAGATCACCGGCCGGCCGCCGGCCTTGCGGACCGTCTCGACGACCAGCCACGAGGCCACTGCCGCATAAACGACTGAAGGATCTTTCTCACCCCGGGCCACCGCGGCCCGAACGGCGTCGTCGGCCAGTGCCGCCAGGAGCAGCGAGCCGGGGACAAACTGCCCCCATTCATCGACGAGAAACACGCGGTCGGCGTCCCCGTCGAAGGCCGCCCCGAATTTCGCCCCCAATGAGACGACTGTTTCCTGGAGCAGCTTCACGGCCCCCGGCAGGCCAGGATTGGACGGCCGCGTGGGAAATCGGCCGTCAATCGGCTCGGCCACGGCGAACACCTCCACACTTGATCCGGCCTTCGCCAGCGTCTGCCGCAACAACGGAACGAACAGGCCTCCCACGCCGTTCCCGGGGTCGAGAACGATCCGCCCGTTGGCCTGGGCCAGCCCCGCCGCCCGTTCGCAGGCGACGTCCACAAATCGCTGATGCAGGTTCAGCGCGGCGGCGCCGGGGAAGGCCGCGCAAACAGTTGCCGGCGCATCTCCCGATCCCGAATCGGCTTCGAAGAATTTCGCCAGGTGATCGACCGGCCGGACGATGTCCAGTCCCTTCGTTCGGGCGTTCAACACCAGCATTTTGATGCCGTTGTACTCGGGCGGGTTGTGCGAGGCCGTCACCATGGCTCCGGCGACGGCGCCGCCGAGCTGTTCGCCCGTGCCCCACTGAATCATGTCGGTGGTCGCCAGTCCGCAGGGGATGGCCACGCCGCCGCCGGCGGCAATGCCCTGGCAAAGGGCGGCATACAGGTTCGGTGAGGACAGGCGGCCATCCCGACCGACCAGAATTCGCGGTGTTTCCGCTCCCGCGAGTTCCCGGACAGCGGCCGACAGGTACTTCCCGGTGAACCAGGCCAGTTCCTCGTTGATCTGGTTGGGGTAAATGCCGCGGACGTCGGCCTTGCGCTGGAACAGCGTTGGATCGAACATGGAGTGAGCCTCGGGGCGAATGCGAACGGAATCCGGCCGCGAGTTTCGCGATTTCGGACGAAGTCGGCCAGCAATGTCGACCCGGGAGCGGATGCTTCGGCCCGAAATCCCGTCCGTTTGCCTGATCCGGTCCCGGGGGGCGGCACGTTCGTGAGTTCAGTGACAGGACACCACGAACCGGGAGCAAAGCCATGAACGGTGACAGAAGCCACGTTTCGAAGTACGTCGAGCCGACAACGGAAGCGCAGGGCTTTCTCGAGCTCGTGCTGATCCTGCTGGTGACGATTCCGTTCCCCCCGATTCTGCTGTTCGGGTTCTTTGTGGTGAACCCGCGCGAGGAGATCGTGGTGCTGCGGTTTGGCAAGTACGTGACGACGCTCCGCACGCAGGGGATCCGCTGGATCCACCCGGTGGGGCGGTCGCTGCACCGGATTTCGACGCGAGACACGACGCTGGACATTCCGGCGGAGACGGTTGTCGAGAAGAACGGCAACCCGATCCAGATCAGCGCGGTCGTGCTGTACCGCGTGTCGGACACGGTGAAGGCGGCGCTGCATGTCGAGAATTACCGGCAGTTTCTGGCGGACCAGGCGGGGGCCGTCGTGAAGCGCGTCAGCTCGCTGTTTCCGTACGAATCGGCCAGCGACGAGATTCCCTGCCTGAAGAAGGAGAGCGACATCGTCACGGAAGCGTTCGTCCGCGAGCTCCAGGAGGCCGTCAACCCGGCGGGGATCGAAGTGCTGACGGTCCGCCTGAACGACCTGACGTACGCGCCGGAAATCGCGCAGTCGATGTTAATGCGCCAGCAGGCGCTGGCGCTGATCGACGCGCGGAAGACGATCGTCGACGGCGCGGTGACGATCGTGCAGGACGCGGTGACGCAGTTGAACCAGGCGGGGTTCGAGCTGAGCGCTCAGGACCGGGATCAGCTGGTGTCGAACCTGCTCGTCGTGCTGTGCAGCGGCGATCGCGCCCAGCCGGTGCTGCAGGTGCAGGCGCAGCGTTCGTGACGGGTCGGGGAGTCCCCGGAGGGCGGCAGCGTCCAGGTCGCCTTCCGGGGAACCCATTTACAGCCTGGGGAGCGCCCCTTATCGTCAGCGGGGGGCCTTCGCAGGAGCGTCATCGAAATGGCCAGCAAGAAAACGAGCGTGCGCCGCCGCGTCGCGGGGGCCGGGGCGTTGGGGCTGATCGCCTTCGGACTGTGGCTGGGCAGCAAGTTCGGCGGATTCGGGCTGGGCTCGGGCGGCCTGGGCCTGGGTTCGGGGACCGATTTCAAGGCGGGGCAGGGGCCCGGAGCGGGGGGCGATGCCGCGGACGCGCAGGCGCCGCCTTCGACGGAAAATACGCGCGTGGGGCTGACGTCGCTTTCAGCGCCGTCGACCGGCAATGCGGACGTCGACTCGGAACCCCCGCCGCGGCTGCGGGTCATTCTCGATGGGAACCAAGTGCTGATCGCGGCCAATGACGACAGCGTGGCCGGGATCCCATCGACTCCCGCGGCGGTCGTGGAGCGGGTGAAGTCCCTGCCCGGGGATGATCAGGGCATTCTGATCCGGATTGAACGCACGAAGCGGGCGACGTCAGGCGCTCGCCGGGAGCTGCTGTCCGCGCTCGAGTCCGCGGGCGTGCCGCGCGAGGCGATTCAGGAAGCGACCGACTTTCTGGATTGAGGTCCGTGCGGCGGCGGCGCACTCGCGGCGGCCTTGGGACGACGGGTTCTTTTTATGCGCGGCCAGCGGCGGCGGGCTTCGCCAGCAGCCGGTCCCGTGACAGCGCCCGATCGTATGTGTGCCGCAGGAACGAATCGTTCGACGTGTTCTCAAGCAGCCGCCGCACCAGGTAGGCCATTCCGGGCAGCACCTCGCCGAACGGCGTGTAGATCCGCACCCGGTAGCCGAGCTCGTTGAACAGCTGCGCCTGGTTGTCGGCCATGCCGTACAGCATCTGGACTTCCCAGGCCGAGGGGGGAACGTTGAGCTG
Source organism: Planctomyces sp. (assembly GCA_019636235.1). Classification (GTDB taxonomy): domain Bacteria; phylum Planctomycetota; class Planctomycetia; order Planctomycetales; family Planctomycetaceae; genus Caulifigura. The sequence continues at coordinate 230,005 of JAHBXW010000003.1, read as the reverse complement.
TTCGGCGAGTGCCACGCCATGCGCCAGCGACCGCAGGTTGTGGCTGCCGAGCGCCGGTCGCAGCCACTGGACGTTTTCAAACAACACGCGGGTCAGCCGTTCGAAGGCGGCGTCGGACTGCCATTTCTCCTGGTAGACCGGGATGGGCCAGCCGCGCTCGCGGGCGTTGATCGTCTCGTAATCCCAGTACGCGCCTTTGACGAGTCGGACGACGATGGATGTCCCTCGCTCCCGAACCCACTCCAGGAGGTCCGCCAGATCCTGGTCGGCCTCGGGCTGATACGTCTGCACCACGATGCCCACGTCCTTGAAATCGCGGAACTCATCCTCCATCAGCACCTGCTTGAAGATTTCGAACGTGAGCCGTTTGTAGGCGTACTGTTCCATGTCGACATGCAGGTGGACGTCGTGTTCGCGCGCGGCGCGGAGCAGGGGCCGCAGCCGGACCTTGACGGCCTCCGCGGAGCCCTGGGGATCAATTGGCCGGAATCGGCTGGTGAGGGCCGACAGCTTCAGCGACACGTTGACTCGGGGGATGGGGCCGCTGTCGTCGGCGTCGATGCGGGGGTTCGCCGGCCAGCGGTTCACAACCGGGGCCAGACCCTGCATCAAGGTCAGGTACTGCTGCTGATAGGCGTCGGCCTCTTTTTCGGAAATGGTGGCTTCGCCGAGCAGATCGAGGGTGAAGCCCTGCCCCAGTTTGTTGAGGCGGGCGACGCTCTGCAGAACCTCGTCCGGCGTGGCGCCGGCAATGAATCGCTCCGCCATGCGGGCGGCGTTGGTGCGGGCGTTCAGCGCCAGGGCCTTGCCGAGCACCGTGTTCGGCTGGCTGGCGTCGAGCCCCAGCCGGACGGCCCAGGGGAGCTGCGAGCGAACCTCGTCGAAATACTCCTGCAGGTGGCGAGTGACCGATTCATGCGACTTGAGCATCGGCAGGACGTCGACGAACCGGAACATCTGGACTTTGACCGACTCGTCGGCCATGGCCCATTCCAGGATGTGGTCGTCCCACCAGCGGCGTTCGAACACGCTCGGCCGACGGCGTTCGAGCTGATCCCACAGTTCGCGGGCATTCCGCTGCGTGGCCCGCTCAAGAACGGATTCGGAGATGGAGGGGGACGACGAAGACGCGGACATCAGAACGAATCCCTTCGAGGCGGACAGACACGCGGGCGGGCACGCGCCGCGGGAGTATAGCAGTCCGTGGCGGAGTGCGCGCCCGAGCGATTGCGGATCGCGGTCGGACATGGCAGGCTGGTGCAGGTTGGCCGATCACACTGTCCCCTCAGAATCTCAGCGAGCATCCGCCCCATGCCGATCGACGCGCATCGCCGGTTCCTGTCCCTGTCTCTGTGTCTCGTCGCCCTGCTGGGCCTGTCCAGGCCGGGCTTTGCCGACGATCCGTGGATTGTCTTCGAAGGGGGCGATGGTCCCGGCAGGGGACAGCACATCGTCCTGATCAGCGGGGACGATGAATACCGCTCGGAGGAAGCGCTGCCTCAGCTCGCGAAGATTCTGTCGAAACATCACGGGTTCCGATGCACAGTTCTGTTTCCGATTGATCCGGCCGACGGCACGATCAAGCCGGACCACCAGACCAACATCCCCGGCACAGAACTGGTCGCGGGAGCGGACCTGGTGATTCTGGGGCTGCGGTTCCGGAATCTGCCGGCCGAGCAGATGCAGCCGCTGGTGGATTACATCGAATCGGGCAAACCGATCATCGGGCTGAGGACGTCGACGCACGCGTTCAACCTGCCCGTCGATTCGCCGTTCGCCAAGTACTCCTGGACCAGCCGGGCGGAGGGGTATGAGGGGGGCTTCGGCAAGCAGGTGCTGGGGGAAACGTGGGTTGCCCACCATGGCGGGCACGGGACGCAGGCGACCCGGGGGATTGTCGCGCCCGGGCAGGAGCGGCATCCGATCCTGCGGGGAATCGCGAGCGGCGACATCTTCGCGCCTTCGGACGTGTATACGGTGACGATTCCTCTGCCGGGGGACAGCGAGCCGCTGGTGCTGGGCGAGGTAGTGGAGGGCATGACTCCCGACAAGCCGGCGGCAGAGGGGCCGAAGAACGATCCGATGATGCCGGTGGCCTGGACGAAGACGTACACGGGGGAAGCGGGCCAGGCCGGGCGGGTGTTCACAACGACGATGGGCGCAGCGGTCGACCTGGAAAGCGCGGGTCTGCGGCGGCTGCTGGTGAATGCCAGCTACTGGTGCCTGGGGATGGAGGAGCAGATCCCGGAGGAATCGAACGTGGAGCTGGTCGGCGCGTACAAGCCGACGATGTTCAAGTTTGAGGGGTACCAGCGCGGACTGAAGCCAGCGGACTTTGCGAAGTGATCGAAGTCATCGCGGCGGACGCAGTGACGCGGGCAGGCGTGGCAGCTGCCCGTCAGCGGAGGCCAAGCGAGTCGACGGTGGTGACTCCGGCGCGTTGCCGTGCTTCGAGGATCAACTGGCGGATCTTGCAGTGGCAGGCGGTGCAACCGCCGCCGGCGTCATTGACCTGGGTGACTTCGCGGACGGATTCGCAGCCGAAGAGAACGACAGCGTCGGTCACCTGTGCCTCCGTGACGCGGAGGCATCGGCATGCGATGGGGCTGGAGAGCTGTGCCGGCGACATAGTACAGATGAACCTGAGACTCGGTCTCAACTGAGCGTAATGAATGCCGGGGGGCTGCGCCAAACGATTCCGCCCCGGTTTTTGAAAGAATTTTCGCGCTCGGTCGTGGGGATCCGGGAGGGAGCCCAACCGCTTCCAGGGCGTGGCCCCGGCGGGGCCCGCGGCAACCTTCGCCGCCCCTGAGAGTTGCGTTGGGAAATCTCCTTTCAATGCAGCGCCGCAGCTTCGATGGCGCTTTTCGCGGTTTCGACACAGGGCCGCGCCGCTGAGAGGCGTGTCGCGACCCCGGCTTTCTCGTGTGAGCGGCGAATTTCAGACAGCCCCGGCAACCCCTCGAAGACCGGTCCCGGGGGCGGCGCCGACCAGCTCGAACGGCGGCCTGGCTGGTCGATTTCGGACGCGCGGTCCGCGCCGGATCTCTCCGCCAGCACGCGTTTCGGGCGCGGGGGTGGGAGCGGCCGTCATCTTCGCCTGCGCTCTTCTTTCCCGGTCCAGACGAAACTGCGGACCGTCGACCCGCGTTCGGTTTCAGATGGCGGATCGCAGGCAAACTACGGGCATTTCGCGAGTCACAGCGGGCGATTGGCGTGCCGGCATCCCGATTGGCGCCGTGACGGAACCGATTCTGCGGCGGGTTCGAATGGATTTCGACAGCGACGGCCAGGCCGAGGGCAGGGGAGACTGATGTCCGTTCGTGCACGCTGGCGGTCCGTCCAGCGATGGCCGGCGCCCAAAGCAGCGCAGTCCGCGAACTGCTACAATGAGGGGGTTCGCCGGCGATTGAAAATCGACGGAACTCATTGCCGCGCCGGACGCTGGAGTCGGTTTTCGCGGCGTTTGGCGTCAAAGTTGCGGCAGAATCCGCCGGTCGGCTGTTCTGGTCGACTGAGTGTCCCAGATGTGAAAGATGCGTGTGGCGGGGCGGCGGTCCTGTGGAACCGCCTGGGTGGCAACCATCAAGGCGCCTCGGCACATCGACAGTTGCGACTGTCGGGCTGGAATTGAGTCACAGAGAGGAGGTCCCAGATATGTCCCTCCGAAGAGCATTTGCAACCCTGATGGCGGCCGTGGTCGCCATGGGAACTTCCGGGGTGATGGTGGTCGCGCAGGACGCGTCGTCCGATTCAGGTTCATCAATGCTGCTGGCCCAGCGAGGAGGCGGCGGCGGCAGTCGAAGCAGTGGAGGAGGGGGCGGAGGTCGGAGTAGTGGAGGAGGGGGCGGAGGCAGTCGCAGCAGCGGTCCAAGCCGCAGCGGCGGCGGTGGCGGCGCATCGCGTCCGTCCGCGCCGCGTTCGTCGGGCGGCGGCGGCTCTGTCCGCCAGTCCGCTCCGCGTCCGTCCGCGCCTCGCGCTTCGAGTCCCGCGCCCCGGGCGTCCAGCCCGCCGGCACGTTCGATCCAGCGCTCCGCGCCCAGCGCCAGTCCCTCGCGGGGCGGCGATGCGCCGCGCTCGGCGCCGACTCCGCGCGTCGATTCGGCTCCGCGGAACGTGCAGCAGGCTCCGCGGCAGGCCCCGACCCCACGGGTCGATTCGGCTCCGCGAAACGTCCAGCAGGCGCCTCGTCAGGCGCCGCGGAATATCGAGTCCGCTCCTCGGCAGGCGCCAACTCCGCGCGTCGATTCGACGCCCCGGCAGGCGCCGACCCCACGAGCGGACTCTACGCCGCGACAGGCTCCGACTCCGCGAGTGGATTCGCAGCCGCGGCAGGCGCCGCGCGGTCTCGACGCGGCTCCGCGTGTGGATGGTCCGGCGCGCCGTGACGCCGGTCAGGGACGCGCCGGCACGTTGCCGCGCAATACGTTGCCTGGCCAGGTGGATCGCCGCGGCGGCGAGGGCGCGGGTCCGGGAAGCCAGACTCGTGAGACGCTTCGTCCGCAGGCTCCGGATCGGACACCGGGTCGGCGGGATGTGCAGGACACGGCTCCGCCGCGTCCGGATCAGGGCGTGCCGCGTCGTGAGATCGCGCCGCGCGGCCCGGATCGGGATGGCGGACCCGCAGATCGTGGCATTGGCCGCGATGGCGCTCCGGGGCGGACGCCGGGGCGCGAAGGCGCTCCGGATCGGCCTGTGCCGGACCGAAACATCGGACGGGACGGTCCGCAGGGTCGCGGCCCGGACGGCGTACGGGGACCGGATGGCGCTCGCGGACCGCGGGATGCCGCGGACGATCTCTCCCGCCGTGTGCGGGAGCGTGGACCCGATATCGGCGACCGCCGGAACGATGGACTGCCGGGCATCGGTCGCGGGGAGGGCGCTGGTCGTCCGGACCGCGGCCCCGGCCAGGGGCCAGGACAGGGTCCTGGGCAGGGTCGGCCGGACATCGCGGATCGCGTCGGTGCTGGCGAAGGCGGCCGCAGGCTGACCGAAGGCGTGCGTCCGATCGTGCGTCCTGACCGCGTGGCGGATCGGGGAGGTCCTGGCGGTGATCGACCGGGAGCCGGAGATCGTCCGGGACCCGGCGGTCGGCCGGGGTTCGACCGTGACCGCGACAATGACGAGCTTGTCGTCCGCCGCGGCAACGAGTCGCTCCGCATGAACTGGGACAACCGGCCCGGCCTGGGCTGGCGGTCCAATCGGAACGACTTCGGGATGCGTCGCAACCAGTTGGGCGGCATGATGCGTCACGCGTGGAACAATCCACGCGGCCGCTGGGGCAACTGGAACAACCACCGGTTCTACGACTGGCAGGTCTGGAATTCCCGGTCGTGGTGGCGGCACAACAACTGGCACCGCGGGTTCTGGCAGTTCTCCCTGTGGAACGGCTTCTGGCCGAACTACTGGGGGCAGTATCCGATGGTCGGCATGTTCGGCCTGAGCCCCTGGGGCGTGAATACGCTGGGGTTCAACTTCGGCTACTACGACTTCTACAACCCGTACTGCTTCGAGCCGGTGCCGTTCTACGGCGGATCGCAATTCGATTACCGTGAACCGCTGGTGGTGTACCAGAATGTGAGCCCCAACGTGGTTGGCGGACAGCCGCAGGCGATCGCCCAGGCCCCGCAGCCGGACGATGGTCCGGACATGGCGGCCTTCGACCAGGCCCGGTCGGCCTTCCGCAACGGGGACTACACCAACGCGCTGCAGCAGACCGAGCAATTGCTTGGACAGGCTCCGCGGGACGCGGTCCTGCACGAGTTCCGGGCTCTGACCCTGTTCGCGATGGGGCGGTATGCGGACGCCGCGGCGCCGCTGTACTCGCTGCTTGCGATCGGTCCGGGCATGGACTGGGCGACGATGTCCAGTCTGTATGCGGACGTGGAGACGTACTCGCAGCAGCTGCGGCTGCTCGAGGAGTTCCATCGGCAGAATCCGGACGAGGCGTACGGCAGCTTCGTGCTGGCGTACCATTACCTGACCTGCGGCCACATGGAGGCGGCGGCGGCGCAGCTGGAGAACGTGCTGCGGCTGAATCCTCAGGACCTGGTGGCGAAGCAGTTGCTGCAGGCGCTGCCGGGGGATGAGTCGGCGGAAGCGGCGGCGACGGCCCGGTCGAATCAGGCGTTGGCCGTGCCGGACCTGCCCGCGCCGGGCGCCGAGTTGCAGGCTGAGCAGTTTTACGGAGTCTGGAGCGCGTCGAATGAGCGCGGCACCCAGTTCCGGCTGAGCCTCAATCCGGACGGCCGCTTCGAGTGGTCGGCGACGCACAACGGGGAAACCCGCACCGTCACCGGAGTGTTCGCCATCGAGGGGGATGCCCTCGCGATGGAGCCCGAGGACGGCGGCGTGATGCTGGGACAGGTGACGGCTCCGGATGCCGGCGCCTTCCACTTCGCCCTGGTGGGCGGCATGCCGGACGACCCGGGTCTGAACTTCCAGCAGACTCCGTAACCTGACGCCGCGAGACGCCTCCGGCGTCTCGCGAGAATCCAGCAACAGCCCGGCGGTCGCGAAACCGTCGGGCTGTTTGCGTTGAGGGGGGCCGCGCTCAGGGTTTGGTCTCGTCGACCGGCATCCCGAGCTGCTTCATTTTGCGATACAGGTTCGAGCGATGCAGTCCGAGCAGGCGGGCGGCGTCGCTCATGTTGCCCTGGGCGCGTTTGACTGCGCGGCGGATGTATTCCTGCTGGAACCGGTCGGTGGCGTGCGACAGTCCGACGCCGTCGGAGAGGTCCTCAAACACGTCCCGCTGCGGGCTGAGGATGAAGGCCAGATCGTCGACGGCGACCTGTTCTCCGGCCGTGAGAAATGCGACCCGCTCCATCAGGTTCCGCAGTTCGCGGACGTTGCCGGGCCAGCCGTGGAGCTGCAGCCGTTTGGACGCCTCCGGCGACATCGACAGTCGCCGCCGATTCGCCTGTCGGCAGAAGTGGTCCAGAAAGAACTCCGCCAGCGGGAGAATGTCCTCGGGGCGGTCCCGCAGCGGCGGGAGGTCCAAAGTCACGACGCTCAGCCGGTAATACAGATCCTGCCGGAAGCGTTTCTCGCGGACCATGTCGGCGAGCTGCGCGTTCGTGGCGGCCAGCACGCGGACGTTGATGGGGATGGTCTGCGTGCCGCCGACGCGGGTGATGACCTTCTGTTCGAGCACGCGGAGCAGCTTGGCCTGGCCGCCGGGGCTCATGTCGCCGATTTCATCGAGGAACAGCGTGCCCCCCTCGGCGAGTTCGAACTTACCGACGTGAGCCTGGTGGGCGTCGGTGAACGCGCCCTTCTCATGTCCGAACAGCTCGCTTTCGAGCAGCGTTTCGGTGAGCGCCGCGCAGTTGACCGCGATGAACGGGTGCTGGGCGCGGGGGCCGCGGTAATGCAGCGACTGGGCCGCGACCTCCTTGCCGGTGCCGCTTTCACCGAGGATCAGGACGGGGAGGTCGGTGACGGCGAGGCGGTCGATGGTGGTGCGGAGGGCGACGAGGGCGGGGCTTTCGCCGATGATCTGCACGCCGCCCATGACCCGCTCGGTGAGCTGCTTGTTGCTGCGCACGAGCTGGTCGTGCCGTCGGGCGTTGCCAATGGCGATGGCCGCCTGGGCGGCGAGATCGTGCAGGGTCTGCTCGTCGTCGCGGTTGAAGTCTCCATGCCGCTTGTTGATGAGTTCGAACGCGCCGGTGCGTTGTCCAGCGCCGTTCACGAGCGGCACGCAGAGCAGGTTCCTGGTGCGGTAACCGCTGGCCTTGTCGACGCTCTGATCGAACCGGGCGTCGGCGTAGGCGTCATCGACGCGGACGGTGGCGCCGGTCTGGACGACGCTGCCGACGATGCCCTTCGAGTCCGGGAGATACAGCTTGCCGCCGGCGACGCCCAGGGCCGGCGCGCCGACGAGCTGCCGTTGATCGGGATCCCAGATGAAGATGCTGGCCCGGTCGCAGTCGAGAAGCCGCGTGGCTTCCTGGGCGATGGTTTCCAGCAGGGGTTCGGTTTCCTGTTCGGAGGCCAGCCGGCGGGCGATCTGCAGCACGGTCCGCAGCCGGGCGCCGGTCCGATGTTCCGTTTCCGTCCGCAGCAGCAGCGCCGCGAGCCGGGACAGGACGCGGGCCACGCACAGCAGGGGGGAGAGTTGCTCGGCCGTCAGGCGACCGCTCATCACCAGGACGAACTGCGGCTGGTTCAAGAGGGGCGCGACGACGAGGGGGGCGTTCTGATCGTCGAGCCCGGCCAGCCAGCCCGCGGCGTCCCGGTCGAGGGCCTCGTCGATCAGGCGGACAGGCAGGTGTCGCTCGGACCGCAGCCCCTGTTCGGCGACGACTTCCCATTCCTCGCGGCGGCGGACGATGGCGGCCCAGGAGGCGCCGAACTCGAGCGACAGCGGGGGAAGGGCTTCACGGCAGAAGCTCGCCAGCGTCTCCGCGGCGGCGCCCAGGGCGCCGAGCTGATCACAGAGCTGCAGCCAGCGGGAATTCGCCTGCGATCGTTGCAGCCACGGCAGTTCCGTCCACCCCAGCCAGCGCGCATTCATATTTCGAGCGATCCTTCCAGTCCCATCGACGCCGCAGGCGGATGCTAGCAGCCGGTCAGAACGGTGACAAACGGCCGATCAGACTGAGTTCACCGTTCGATTTGGCGCACTCAAAGCGACGGCCGCGGGTTCGGCTGACGGGGCGGCGCGCGATAGAAGCGATTACACCGCGCGCTTTTTCGAGGCGGAAGCCGTGACGGGTTCCGGCTCGCGCGGGGGGCGCTTGGGGCGGCTCGCCCGTTCAGCGAGGGCCTCGGCGGAGATTGACGTCACCAGCCGCTGGGAGAGGTCGTCCATTTCCATCACCAGGGCGTCGACGCGGCCCGCGAGGTACATGTGAATGATGATCGCCGGAATGGCGATCGCGAGGCCGGCGGCGGTCGTCACGAGGGCCAGCGCGATGCCGGCCGCGAGCTGCTGGCTGTTGCCCATCGCCCCCGCGTTGGCGATCCGTTCGAACGACATCAGCATGCCCCAGACAGTGCCCAGCAGTCCGATCAGAGGGCCGACCGTATACGTGCCGCTGAGGATTCTGAGGTTGGTGCGGAGAGCCGCGACCTGACGTTCGCCGCCGTCGATGATGGCCTGTTCGACTTCGACGCTGGTCTTGCCCCACTTGCGGACGCCGTGGGCGAAGATCATGGCGATGGGGCTGCCGTTTTCCTGGCAGACCTGCAGCGCTTCATCGCGGTCGAGTTCGCCCGTTTCGATCAGCCGCAAGAACCGCTGCACGAATGGTTTGGGAATCACGCGTCCGCGGCGGAGCATGACCAGACGCTCGGACGCCGACCAGAGGGCGACGAGCGACAGGGCAGCGAACGGAACGACCCACCAGCCCAGCGAGCGAATCATCTCGATCGAGTTGGTCGGCATGCGCTGCAGGCCGGCCGGGTCCTGCGCATCCGCCTGTGCGCAGGCCGTGGTCGCAGCGCCCAGCGCGCAGGCGACCGCCACGGCCGCCGCTATCGACTTCACCGATGCCAGTTTGCGACACAACATGCCGCAGTCACTCCAGGGAACGTTGGGAACGGCCGGAATGGGCCGCGGCGCATTCTCGCCGGATTGCGGCTGGCCCGTCCAGAGGGAAGCCGCAACTCCCTGGGGAGGCCGCCGAAACCGCAATCAGGGGACGGCAGGGCGGACCAGCGGTTTGAGGACTTCGAGTCGTTCGCGGGCGCGGTTGGCGAAACTCGTGTTCGGGAAGTCCTTGACGACGAGTTCGTAGCTCTTCAGCGCGCCGTCGAGCCGTTTCAGGACCTCCTCGCACTGTCCGGCCTGAAAGCCAGCGGCCGCCTGGAGTTCAGGCAGGCTGTACCCGAACACGACCTTGTAGTACTCGGGCACGGCGGACTCGAAGTTCTTTTCCGTCACGTAGCTGTCGGCGATCGCCGTCTGGGCGCGGGCCGCGGTTTCGGTTTTGCGTCCGGTCGGCGAGTCGACGACCTTCGCGAAGGTCGCGCGGGCGTCGGAGAATCGCGCCCGCCGCACCTGGCTGCGGCCGAGGACTTCGTCCGCCTGATAGGCGACGGGCGATTCGGGGAACCGCTCGTGGAACTCGGCGACGAGTGTCTCCACCTGCGAATAGTTCTTGAGCTGCAGTTCTGATTCCGCGAGCAGCAGCCAGACCCCCTCGGCCCATTCGAATCGGGGGGCGGCGCCGTCGACGAGCCGCGCGCGGATGGCGGCGAAGCCGTCGCGGGCGTCCGTGTGCTTGTCCGTCCGCAGGGCGGCCTCCGCGAGCCGATACTCGGCGGACAGGCGTCGGGACGATTCGGGGGCGGCGGCCAGGAATTCGTTCGCCCGGGCCTGCGCTGCGTCCCAGTCGCTTTCCCGGGCCGCAAGTTCCATCAGATTCAGCAGGGCCGCTTCCCGGACCAGACTGTCGAGTTCGGGACGGGCGAGCAACTCCTCGAAGGCGGCCCGGGCTTCGACGAACCGGCCATCCTGCAGCAGACTCTCGGCCAGCGACTGCCGCGCGTGGTCGACTTCAGCGCTGTTGGGGAAGAGATCGACGAGCCGCTGAAACAGCTCATCGGACCGCTCGAACCGTTCCGCCTTGTAGTTGACGACGGCCCATTCGCTGAGGAGGCGATCGGAATCGACCCGCTGATCCTCGGGGAGCCGCTGCAGGAGGTCGAAGGTTCGCTGGTAGGCGGCGTCGGCGGAACTGGCTTCGCCGATCGACGCCCAGGCGCGGGCGGCTCCGCGGCTCATGCGGTAGGCGTTGCGGACGTCATCGGGATCGGTTCGCTCGGGGGGGGCGCCGGTGTTTTCGCCGAGCAGCCGAGCGACGCCCGCCTCGTACGCTTTGGCCGCTTCGGTTTTGTCGCCGCCCGCATCCAGCGAGAGGGCCTGCATGTAGGCCGCGTCGGCGGTGAGTTTCGGGTCCTCTTGAGCCGCATCCAGGAGGAGCGCGGAGAAGTCGGCGGCCGCGGACTTGTAGTCCTGCAGCAGGTAGCTGGCGTGGCCGCTGCCCGAGAGCGCGATGGCGCGATAGCCGTTTTCCGGGGGGACCTCGCTGAGCCGCTGGAACAGCTGGCGGGCCGCGTCCCAATTCTCGCGTTCAAACATCAGTTCAGCGGCCGCATGCAGGGCCGCCGCCTGGACGGAGGCGGGAGCCCCCGCTTCGCGGAAGCGGCCCCACAGGGCGTCGAGTTCGTCCTCGCGCCCGGCATGGATTTTGACGACCGCGAGTTGGGACAGCGCGGCCGCACGATCCGCGGACGGCGGCCGGCGGGCGAGATAGCGCTCGATATGGCCATCGGCGGCGGCCCAGTCTTCGGTGGCGATCGCCGCCCTGCCTGACAGCATGAGCGCTTCGGCGAACTCATCCGCCCCGCCCTGCTCGATCCGTTCATTGAGCGGGAGCAGGGCGGCCAGCGCCGCTGGGGGATCACCGGCCATCAGTTGGGCCCGTCCGAGCAGCAAGCGGGCCCAGCTCGTGGTGCTCTCGAATTTCGAGTCCTTCAGGACGCGTTCGAATTCGGCGATCGCCTCGCGGACCCGGGGAGCGGCTTCCGGGCTGAGCGGCGGCCCCGCGCCGAGTTGATCCGCGCGGGCCAGTTGAATCCGGCCGTACAGCAGGCGTTCCAGCATGGCCAGCCCGCTGTTCGGGAACTCGCGCATCATCCGTGCGTGGAGCTGTTCTGCCTGGTCAAGCGCGTTCGTTTTCAGGGAGGCGTCGACGGCGAGATGCAGGGCGTCGTCGGCGAGTTCGCTGCGGGGGAACTCATCGGCGACCTTGAGGAGCAACGGGATGGCGACGTCGTAATGGCCCTGACGCAGTTCGCTGTCGGCCCAGTGGAACAGCAGCCGTTCCGCGCCCGGCTCGGCGGCATGCTTCTCGTAGGCGGGCTTGAGGACGGCGACGGCATCCTCGAACCGGTTCAGCCCTTTGTGTGCGATGCCGATCCAGTAGTTCGCATCCTGTTCGCGGTCGGGCGACTGCGCCGCGCTGGTCAGCCGGCGAATGGCCTTGTCGTATTCCTTCAGCGAAACGAGCGAGATGCCGGCGTTGAGTTCCGCGAGCGGCACGTGCCGGCTTTCCGGAAACCGACGGACAACCGCGGCGAAGGACTCCGAGGCGGCGGCGTAATCCTGCGCGTCGAACTGCAGCGAACCGAGGTTGAACAGCGCGTCGGCGGCGCGGGGATGCGCATCATCGGCGCTGAGTTCGCGATACGCGGCGAGCGCCTTGTCGGTCTGCCGGTCGTTCTCATAGGCCCGGGCCAGGCCAAACCGGGATTCCGGGGCCAGCGGGCTTTGCGGGTGCTTGTCGACGACGGTCTGGAAGGCCTCGATCGCGGCGGGGGCGTCATCCAGTTGCAGCCGGCTTTCGCCGAGGTAATGCCAGGCCCAGGCGGCGAGATCGTGCTGGGGATAGGCTTCGAGAAACGCTTCGAAGGCGGCGCGGGCCTCGCGCGGGGCGTCGAGGAAATAGTTGCATTCGCCCAGCCGGTAGGCGGCCAGGGGGCGGTCCGCGTGCTCCGGATGCGCGTCCAGGAACTTGCTGAACAGGTCGCGGGCGTCGGCGAACTTGCGTTCCTGCATCAGCGACTGGCCGAGATACAGTTCCGCGAGCGGACGCCGAGGGTGGTCCGCGTATTTCTTGAGGAAGTCGGCGAAGCTGGTCGACGCCAGTTCGTAGCGGCCGGACTTGTAGAGCTGCAGGGCGACGTTGAAATCGTCCGTGGCGTCCGCGCGAGTCGGCCTGGGGTGAATGGCGTCCGCCGCCGCCAGGGACACGAGGAGTGCGGCGACCAGCGGGCCGGCGCTGCGGGTCCGCCGCCGTGCGCTGCCTGCTTGAATGTTCTGCGCGTTTTGCATACCGAACCGATTCCCGCTGCTGCAGCCGGTCCCGCCGATCGCTGCAGCGCGTGTTGAACAGCGGCCCGTCTCGGCGACGGACCGCGCGTCCCCGATGATATCCCCCATGCCGGCCTTTGTCGTCAGGGCATTTGGGAACCGGGGGAGTCGCAGTGGCCCGAAAGTCGACGTGGCATGCCTGATGAAACCGCGAAGTCCGGGTGGCTGGCGGCGGACGTGTCGACTTTGCGGCGGCGGGTGCTGGCGTGGTCGAAAACGCGGGGGCGCGAGCTGCCCTGGCGGGATGTCGGCGACCCCTACCGGGTCTGGATCAGCGAGGTGATGCTGCAGCAGACGACGGTCGCGGCCGTCATCCCGTATTACCACCGCTTTCTGGAGCGGTTTCCGGACGTGGCGGCGCTGGCGGCCGCGGACGAGCAGGACGTTCTGGCGGCCTGGGAGGGGCTGGGGTACTACTCCCGGGGCCGGAATCTGCGACGGGCGGCGATCGCGATCCAAGAGCAGCACGCCGGTCGATTCCCCGATGCGGTCGACTCGCTCCAGCAACTGCCGGGGATCGGGCGGTACACAGCGGGAGCGATCGCGTCGTTTGCGTTCGGTCGACGGGCGCCGATTGTCGAGGCCAACACGCTGCGGCTGTTCGCGAGGCTGTTGGGATACGAAGGAGATCCCCGGTCGTCGGCGGGGCAAGCGGTCCTGTGGGGGTTTGCCGAAGAGATTCTTCCGCAGCGGGACATCGGCCGTTTCAACCAGGCGCTGATGGACCTGGGAGCGACGGTCTGCACGCCGGCGGGTCCGGAGTGCGGGGTCTGTCCGCTGGCGTCGGTCTGTCGGGGTCTGCGGGCGGGACGACAGGAAGTGATTCCCAGGAAGCCAGAACGACCGGCCGTCACGGTGCTGCACGAGACGGCGATTGCGCTCCGACGACGGGGGCTGTGGCTGGTGCGGCGGCGCGGACCGGGCGAATGGTGGGCGGGTCTGTGGGACTTTCCGCGTCTTTGCGACGAACCGGCGGGCGGCGCAAAGAGCCCAGCGACGGAAGCGAGTCTGGAACGGTTCGCACGGGAATGGGGCCTGAAGGGGACGCTGATTCGTGAGCTGGCGCCGGCGAGCTACAGCGTGACGCGGTTTCGAGTGCGCGCGCGGCGAATCATCGCCGAGGGGGATTCCGAGAAAGCGGGATGCGGCGGCTCCGCTGACGGCGCCAGCGGCGCGGGCGGCGATCGGAAATGGGCGACGCTCGAGGAACTGGAGACGCTGCCGATGACGCGTTCAGCGCGGCTGTTTGCCAGGGAACTGAAGCTTGGGCAGGAGGAGGCTGCAGCGGGACGGGCGCCGTCGCCGGTGCGGGGCGGGCGGCGTCGCGAGGCGGCGCGCGATTGATGGCGGATGAATCCTTGCGGCGGCCGCACGGGGTGAGGAACAATCCGGCCGCGAGTCGATCTGTGGCAGTTCTTCCGGAGGATTGGACATGAGACGAGGGATTCTGACGCTGGCGATTCTGGCGGCCGTACAGGGCACGCTGGTCCGCGCCGAGGTGCAGACGAAGACGGTGACGTACAAGCACGGGAACCTGGAGTGCCGGGGGTTTCTGGCGTGGGATGACGCGATCGAAGGGCCGCGGCCGGGCGTGCTGGTGGTCCATGAATGGTGGGGATTGAACGAGGACGCGCGGCAGCGGGCCCAGATGCTGGCCCGTGAGGGCTACATCGCGTTCGCCGCGGACATGTATGGCGAGGGGCGGACGACGGAACATCCGCAGGAGGCGGGGGCGATGGCTTCCGAGGTTCGCAAGAACGTGGACGACTGGGTTCGCCGCGCGGTGGCCGCGCTGGAGGTGCTCAAGTCGCAGCCGCAATGCGATGCGGAACGTCTGGCGGCGATCGGCTACTGCTTTGGCGGGTCGACGGCCCTGCAGCTGGGGTTCAGCGGCGCGGACGTGGACGCGGTGGTGTCGTTCCATGGAGCCCTGCCGGGGCCGACGCCCGAGCAGGTCAAGCGGACCAAAGCAAGCGTTCTCGTTTGCCATGGCGCCCAGGACAGCTTCATCCCCGACGAGGCGATTCAGAATTTCCGCAAGGCGCTCGATGCCGGCGGGGCCGACTGGGAAATGGTGTACTACGGCGGCGCGAAGCACAGCTTCACGGTGAAGGGCATTGACGAGAAGGGGGTCAACGGCCTCGCTTACAACCAGCACGACGACGAGCGTTCGTGGGCCAGGATGCTGGCGTTCTTCCAGGAGAAGCTGCGGAAGTGACGCTGCGCCGAGCGCGGCCTGAAGAGTTCGACATCCCGCCGGAGATATGCTTGATCCGGCGGGATGTGTGTTGCGCGGCCGGCAGATCGGTCAGGTGGCGGTCCGCTGGCCGCTGAGCTTCATCGGCAGCGAGCGGAGCCGTTCTCCGGACGCCTGGAACACCGCGTTGGCGATAGCCGGCGCGATGGCGATGATGGGCGTCTCCCCCGCGCCGACCGAAGGCAGGTCGGGACGATTGACGAGGTCCACGATCAGTTCGGGAACGTCCGAAATCCGCGGGACGCGGTACTCCGAGAAGCGGCCGTTCAGGATTCGGCCGCGCTCGTAGAGGATCTCCTCGAATAGCGCGCCGCCCAGCCCCATGACGAGCGAGCCCTCGACCTGGTTCAACAGGTTGCCGGGGTTCTGAATCGCGCCGCACTCGTAGGAGGTCGTGACGGAGAGGACGCGCAGTTCCCCGTCCCGCTCTTCGACCTCCGCGCAGCTCGCGACGTAGGACCCTTTTTCCGTGCCGCAAGCGATGCCGACGCCCCGGCCGTCCGTCTGAGACCGGACTTTCGAATGCCAGTCGAACTTCCGGGCGACAGCAGACAGGATGTCCTTCTGGCGTCCGTCGGGCAGATGGCGGAGGCGAAACTCGAGCGGGTCCGCGCCTGCGAGCCCTGCCAGTTCGTCGATCGCACACTCGCGGGCGAAGGTGTTGGCGGTCGAGGCCAGCGCCCGGTAAGAACCCTGCCGCAGCGGAGATTGGGAGTTCTGGACGCGTGCGCGGGAGTGCTCGGACAGGTAGGACGATTCCAGCGCCGAGCCGCCCGAGTTGTAGTTTGTAAAGTCCCAGGTCAGCAGCCCGCCGTCCGCATTTAAACCGGCTCGAACTTCGATGACGCCGGCCGGTCGGAAGTAGGCCCAAGTGAATTCCTCTTCGCGAGTCCAGCGGAGCGACACCGGCCGCCCGGCGGCCTGAGCCAGCCGCGCCGCCTCGATCGCCTGTTCGCCGCTGTGTTTGCCGCCGAATCCGCCGCCGGCGTCCGGCACGATGACGCGGACCCGGTCGCCGCGGAGACGGAACGCCTCGGCGAGCTGATCCCGGACGCGGGACGGCTGTTGGCTGCCGGTCCAGACGGTGAGTTTGCCGTCGGTCCATTCGGCGACGGCGGCCCGGGGCTCCATCGGGGCGTGCTGAATGTAAGCGATGGTGTATTCGGCCTCGAGCCGTTTCGCCGCCTGCTGGAAGGCGGAGTCGGGATTGCCGCGCGCATCTCGGCCGCCGCGTCCGCCGCCGCCGCCTTCGGCCGTGCGTTTCAGGTCGTCGAACAGCGTCGCGACGGAGGGCTGCTCCGGCTCTTCCCAGCGGGCGGTGGCCGCGAGGGCGTCGAGCGCCTGGCGGGCCCTCCAGGAAGTCGTCGCCGCGCAACCGACGAAGTCGCCGTCGCGGACGACCGTCACGCCCTCCATCGCCTCGGCGGGGGCCAGGTCGATCGCCTGCAGGCGGGCAGCCAGGGATGGACCGCGGAGGACGACGCCGTACAGCATTCCCGGGCGGCGGACATCGGACGGAAACGTGGCGGCGCCGGTGACGGAGTCGCGTCCCTTGACGTTGGGAAGCGTCGTTCCGAGAACGGTCCATTCGCTGGCGGCGATGTCCGGTCCGCCACCCGCTTCGCGCGACCAGCGTTCCGCGAAGTCCGCGTCCGAGGCCAGTTCGCCGAGCGTGACGCGCTGATCGCCGTGGGCGACGAATTGGCCGTCGGCGAGTCGCACCTGTTCGGGCGGGACGTTCCACCGGGCCGCGGCGAGTTCCAGAAGCGCCTGCCGGGCCGCAACGGCCGCTGCGCGGATGCGGGGCACGTTGGCGGGAGTCGTCCGGCTGCCGGCGGTGCCGCCATCGTCGGGGCAGAGTTCCGTGTCGGCCATGACGAGTCGGATTTGCTCCGGGGGCAGGCGCAGCCCTTCCGCGGCGGCCTGCGTCAGTTGCGTTCGCGAACCCTGGCCCACTTCGACCTTGCTGGTCAGCACAGTGACGATGTTGTCGGTTCCGATGTGGAACCGCTCGGAAAGGCGTTCAGCGCGCTGGGGGCCGCGTCCGCCGCCGCCGCGACGCTGCTGGGCCGCGACGGGCACGGAGACGGCTAGCATCATGCCCGCCCCGAGCAGCTGGACGGCCTGCCGACGGTTGGGCTGAAACCGGTAGGGGAGGCGTTCGCGGAGTTCGTAGCGTTCGAGCTCGCCGCCGTCAGCGGCATCCGGATCCAACGTCATGATTCGGCTCCTGTCTGCGGCGTTGCGGGGGCGAGGCCGGCGGCATGTTCGACGGCGGCCAGGATTCGCGGGTAGTTGCAGCAGCGGCAGATGTGTTCGGACATCGCGGCGACGATCGACTCCCGGGACGGGGGGCCGCCGGCGCTCAGCAGATCGACGGCCCGGAGAATCTGCCCCGGGATGCAGTAGCCGCACTGCAGCGCCTGCTCGTCGAGGAACGCCTGCTGCACCGGATGCAGCGTGTCCCCTTGGGCGAGCCCTTCGATGGTGGTGATCGCGCGTGCCTGGGCGTCTGAGACGGGCGTGATGCAGGTGCGGGTCGCGCGGCCTTCAATCAGAACCGTGCAGGCGCCGCATTCCCCCTCGCCGCAACCGTATCGCGCGCCGCTGAGTTCGAGGTCTTCGCGCAGCACGTCCAGCAACGGGCGATCGGGATCGGTCGTCACCCTGTGTTCGCGCCCGTTGACGAGCAGTCGATGCTCTCGCTCCATGCCTGGCCTGTCCTGGTGCTGGAAACCGGGGGGGAGGGAATGCCCGCGGCCGGCCGCGGCTATCCGCGGGCATGGCAGGCCTGCATTGTCGTCGATGCGGCGCGGGCTGCCCAGCACGGTCGCCGCGGGATCAGGCGAATCGCGAGAAACGTGAGACGGATTCGAAGGCGGGGTGGACATCGGGCATCGGGAGGAACGGCGTTCTGGCGAACCTGCGGAAGGTTCGCGGGATTCGCGAATCGCAGCAGCGAGCGGTCGCGTTTCTCCTTCCAAATGGCGAGGGCGCGACGTCCGGCCGCTCAGCTGCGGTGTACGTTTTTTTTGAGCGCAGGCACGACCACTTCCGCGGCGCTCGTGCCCCACTCAGTTGCGGCTCGTCCGTCCGCTGGCGTCCATCGACGTTCCAGCCAGGCCTCCGGTTCAGGAGCGATGCGCGCCATGATTTCGAATCGTGCCCGACTGTTGATGCTGTGCCTTGTCGCGAGCTGGCCCGGCGCCGCGGCGGTGTCCGATGACGCCCCTCCGGCCGCAGAAGTCGCGCCTGTGCATGTGCCCGATCTCACGGGCACGTGGACGGGACAATGGAAAAGCCGCACATCGGGGCACAAAGGGCCCATGCGGGCGAAGTTCTGCCGGCTCGACGCGTGCCGGTACGAAGTCACCTTCTGCGGACGGTTCTGCGTGCTTGTGCCGTTCCGGTACACGACGGTGTTGACCGTGACGGGCTGCAGCGATGGTTGCGTGGCGCTGCGGGGAAGCGAGCGGCTGGGGCCGCTGTTCGGAACGTTCTCGATGAACGCCCGGGCCTCGGGAACGCAGTTCGTGTCGAACTACTGCTCGGAGAAGGACCGGGGGCAGTTCACGATGACACGCTGCTGCCGCTGAGCGGCGCGGACGCCACGGCCGGCTTGTCCGGCCGTGTTTCGTTCTGGCGCGGGCGCCCCGGGAATTCAATTGCCGAGCGCTGTCGCTTCGGGCTCGAGGCGCGCGAATTGGCGGGTCTTCGCCGGCTCGCCCTTTGGGCTCGCCCGGCTCGACGCCGCCCAACGGCCACACCGCGCCGGGGGTGGCTCGATGGCCATTCAGGCGGTCGCGCCGGGCGGGTGCTTGAGGATCGCTTCGACGACGTGGCCGAAGACGTCGGTGAGCCGCATATCGCGACCGCCGAAGCGCATCGTCAGCCGAGTGTGATCCATGCCCAGGAGGTGCAGCATCGTGGCGTGCAGGTCATGCAGTTCGAGTCGATGTTCGATGGCGTAGTAGCCGAACTCGTCGGTCGCGCCATGGCTGACGCCCCCGCGGACGCCGCCCCCCGCCATCCAGACGGTGAAGCCGAACGGATTGTGGTCGCGCCCATCGGCGCCCTGGGCAAACGGGGTGCGCCCGAACTCTCCGGCCCAGATGACGAGCGTTTCATCGAGCAGCCCCCGGGACTTGAGGTCCGTGAGCAGCGCGGCGATGGGCTGATCGACCGAGCGGGCGTTCTTGGTGTGGCCGTCGAACAGCGCGCTGTGCTGATCCCAGCGGTCGCCGTTGCCGTCCGGGCAGGTGACCTGGACGAAGCGGACGCCGCGTTCGACGAGTCGGCGGGCGGCGAGGCAGGCTTCGCCGAAGCGACGCGTGCCACGGAAGTCGTCGAACAGTCCGTAAAGCTCCTGCGTGGCGCGGGTTTCCTGGCGGACCTCCATCAGGTCCGGAATGGCCGTCTGCATCCGGTAGGCGAGTTCCTGATTGGCAATCGCCGATTCGATGGCGTCGTTGGCGCCCAGCCGATCGAGCACGGTCTCGTCCAGCGAGCGCATGAGCTGGCGTTTGCGGTTCTGCCGGGCGGGAGGATCGCCGGGTTGAACGTCGGCGATCGGCGCGCGGCCGCCGCGGAACACGGAACCCTGGAAGGCGGCGGGCAGAAATCCGCTGCCGAAGCATTCGATGCCGCCGGGGGGGATCAGCCCGCTGTTGACGACGACGAAGCCGGGCAGGTTCTGGGACTCGGAGCCCAGTCCATAGACGGTCCAGGCGCCCATGCTGGGCCGTCCCGGCATGCCATGCCCGGTGTGCAGGAAGTAGTTGGCGGTCGTGTGTTCCGGGAAGGGAGACGTCATCGCGCGAAGAAAGGCGATGTCGTCGACGCAGTTCGCGAGCCGCGGAAAGAGTTCGCTGACCGGCAGGCCGCTGTCCCCGTAGCGGTTAAACTTCCAGGGCGAGCCGAACGTCGTGCCGACGTTGTCGAACTGGGTGGCCTGAACTTTCAGCGCGAAGGGCTGGCCATGCTCGTCGTTGAGCCGGGGCTTGGGATCGAACGTGTCCATCGAGGACGGACCGCCGTCCATGTACAGGAAAATGACGGACTTCGCCGTGGCCGGGAAGTGGGGCATCCGGGGCGCCAGCGGCGAGCGTTCCGCGCTGGCCGATTCGGCGCGGGCCTGCTCCGCGAGGAGTCCGGCGAACGCCGCGGCGCCGAACCCGCAGCCCGCCTGCGTCAGAAACTGGCGGCGCGACGACGGACCGGGCAGAGCATGTCGGCAGGGCATAGGGAGAACCGGATCAGACCGGCGGCTGGAGGCGGGAACCGGCAGGGCAAGGTTCGGCGGGGGCCTTGATCGTCGCATGTCGAGGTGCCGGTCCGCAATGCGGCGTTGACACAATCGTCAGAACCGAACGGGGTGGAGCGCAGTTTTCCCGAAGCGGCGGCTGACTCCGGTGGCGGGGATCGGTAGATTCGCCTCAAGCCAACCGTGCTGATCGGGCCGAGGAAGCCTCTTGCCGTTTTCCCACGCGTATCGACTGATCATCGCCGCCGCGTCGCTGCTGTTGGCGGCGGGCCTGGCGTCGATGGCGGCGGGTTGCCTGCCGCTGAGCGCGGTGCAGTCGCTGGGAGGCTGGGTGCGTCACGCGGACGATGTGACGCCGGAGCGCTATTGGCGATACATCGGGTCGGCCTGGTTTCTGGGGGTGTGGTCGGCGGGGCTGGGGATCGCTCTGTACCGCGCGCGTCGGCCGGCGGCGACTTGGCTGGCGCTGGTGTTCGGACTGGTGCTGCCGACGATGGCCGTGCCGTTTCGGAACCCGACGCGCTGGGGCATCGAGTTCTGGTGCCTGCTGACGCTGGGGATTGGGCTGCGCCTGCTGCGGATGGACGACTCGATCGCCTACGACGAGGCGTATACGTTCTTGAGCTATGCGCGGCGTCCGTGGTACGAGGCGATTTCCGATTACAACGCGATGAACAACCACTTGTTCAACACGTTGACGATGTTGTGGAGCCACCGGTTGTTTGGCGCGTCGGAGGCGGCCTTGCGGCTGCCGACGCTGGCAGCCGGGATCGCGACGATGGTGCTTACCTATCAGTGGGCGGAGCGGTGGCTGGATCGCCGCGTGGCGCTGGTCGCGCTGTCGCTGGTGGCCTGCTCGCCGCTGATGATCAGCTATTCGACGGATGCGCGGGGCTACATGTTCGTATGCGCGGCGGCGCTGGCGTTGGACGACGCGGCGGGGCGGATCGCGCTGGAGCCAATGCGGAATCGCCGGGCGTGGATCTCGGCGACGCTGGCGGCGGCGATCGGCCTGTGGTCGATGCCCATCATGCTGTACTCGATTGTCGCTGTATGCGGGTGGTTCGTGCTGGACGCATTCCGCGTGCGGCATGTGAACGCGCCCCGGGACGCGGCGGAGGGGCCGGACGCTCCGGACGGCGCGACGCAATCGCGGGACCGTCTGAGGGGGCTGGCGATTTCGGCGGCGGCGACGGTGTTGCTCGTTGCGGCAATGTACGCGCCGGCGTTCATCTTCCGGGGAGCCGACATTCTGGATGCGCCGATCCTGCAGGCTGAGAGCGTGGCCGCGTATCCGGCGCAGCTCGGCCGCAGCCTGGCGGGCGCGTGGTCGTGGTGGATCGACGGGGCGTTTCCGGCGTGGCTGTGGGGCGTGGCGTTGCTGCTGGGATGCTGGTTCTGGCCGCGGGGCCGGGTCGACTGGATCCGGCTGTTGGCGCCGTTCCTGGCGGTCCTGGCGATCAACGCGCTGCAGCGGGTGGCGCCTCCGCCGCGGGTGTATCTGTTCCTGTTTCCGTGGGTCGCGCTGTTGGCGTCGGTGGGCGTGGTCCGCGCGCTCGACCGGCTGTTGGCGGCGGTGCGGCTGCCCGCGATGCGAAATCCCGAACAGCAACTCACCGGGCAGGTGCTGGCCGCGGCCGCGGGACTGGCGGGGGCGCTGTACGCCGCCCCGCGGGAGGTGCTGATTTATGCGGAAGAGCGGACGAGCTTCGTGTCCGTCCGGGATGCGATGTCCTGGCTGCACAGCCAGATCGGATCGGGGCGGGGGAACGGACATCGGCTGATCGCGCCGCTCCCCTGCGACCTGCCGGCGTTGTACTACCGGGAAACGCAGGGCATTCCGGTCGAGGTGAACGGCGAACCGGAAGCGGATGACCGGCTGTGGGTGCTGTGCCGTCACGACGAATCGCCGGCGGATGTCCTGCGTTCGCCGTTGATCGCGCAGCCCGGTCTGGCGGATTCGACGCCGGTGTGGAGCGAAGCGGCGACGTTCGAGACGCTTCGTCTGTACGTGGCGGGCCCGTTCGAGGGGGCGGTCGACGCGCGGCGGGACGTTGACGATCTGGAATGATCGGCCCGGAATCCGACGAACGTGGCCGCGCTAGGCGAGGTGTGACGACGAGGCGCGGCGCTGTTCCGGGACGGCGGGAAACGCTGCTTGAGGCGGTCGAGCGTCACGGATAGCATGCGGCCTCGCAAGTGCGGCTTCGTGGATGATGGAACGTCCGCCGGCTGCTGGCTTCGCGCCCTGTCGCTGGAGCGTCCCGATCGCCGGGACGACCGCGAGGAGCTGCGTCGCCGGGCCGGCGCCCCTTCTGCCGAAAGGTTGCTGAATGGTTGCGAAGTTCAACCGCCGGCGTGCCGCCGTGTGCTGTCTGATCGGCGCCCTGGTTCTGCTGGCGTGGCCGGTCCCGGGGCCGCTGTCCGGAATCGCCCTGGCACAGGAAGGCGCCGCTGCTCCGGAGCAGCCTGGAGCGCCAGACGACGCTCCAGAAGCCCACACGAGTCAGCACCCGGTAATCTGGTTCCTGTGGACGTCAGGGCCGATCGGCGCGTTCATCTTTCTGTTGAGCATCTATTTCATCGCCACGGTGACGCGGCTGTTCAAGGAGATCCGCATGCCGGTGGCGATGCCGCCGGAGATTGTCGCCGAGGCCCGGGTGCTGATCGAAAAGCGCAACTTCAAAGGGGTGTATGCCCTGGTGAAGGAGGACAATTCGCACTTCAGCCAGGTGCTGCGGGCCGGGCTGACGGAGCTGCCCAGCGGGCTCAGCGAGTCGCGCGAGGCGATGGAGATGGTGTCGGACGTATTGCACACCGAGGACGACAAGAAGATCAGCATGCTGGCCGTGCTGGGCACGCTGGGGCCGATGATCGGCCTGCTGGGCACGCTGGTGGGCATGATCAAGAGCTTCGCGGTCATCGCGATCAACGACACGCAGATCAAGGCCAGCCAGGTGGCGGAAGGGATTTCGGAGGCGCTGCTGCTGACGCTGGAAGGCGTAGCGCTGTCGGTTCCGGCGATCTACTTCTTCGCGGTGTTTCGCAATCGGGTCTCGACGATCAGCGCGAACGTGTTGTTGACCGCGGACGAGATGATCCGGGCATTGGCGGCGGCGGCGAAAGGCCGGACTCCGCCGGCCTCCGCGACCGCCACGACGACTGTTGTCAATCCGCCCCCGCAGGGTTGATTTCCGGAGCGCCCGAATCCGGGCGGAACGCGTCCTGAAGGAGGTTCGCCGGGCATGTCCTCGTCGATGTCGCATGATTCGAGCGCGGAGCCGAATCTCACGCCGATTCTCGACATGGTCTTCCAGTTGATCACGTTTTTCATGCTGGTGATCAACTTTCGATCCGCACAAATCGACGCGTCGCTGAAACTGCCGGTGGTGGGTTCGGCGAGGCCCGTCGACACCAAAGGGGCGACGGACCTCCTGGTGCTGAACGTCGACGCCGAGGGGCGGTTGATCGTGTATGGGATCGCGCGGGACATCGACTCGTACCTGGCGTCGGAGGCGCAGGCCAGCCGGCTCGCGTCGCGGCGCGAAGGCCGGCCGATCGCCGAGGGTGAGGAACTGCCCACGATGGTCGTCATCCGGGCCGACCAGGCGACGCCATTCCATCTTCTGAACCGCGTCATCCAGGCCTGCCAGCAGAACGGATTCCGCAACTTCGCCCTCAAGGCGATGCAATCCGCGTCCACGTGAAGCCACCTCAGCCCGATCCCGGACATGAGCCGCAGACGCCTGAAACGCCGACACAAACGCCGCAACTCCGAAGCGGTCGAGTTGAACCTCACGGCGATGCTGGACATGGCGTTTCAGTTGCTCGCGTTCTTCATTCTAACGTTCCGACCGGATCCGCCGGAGGGCCAGTTGAACCTGCGACTGCCGCCCCCGCAGCCAGTGGCCGTGGCGGGGGCGCGTCCGGTCGGCGCCAATGAAAGCGTCGACGCGCTGGCGGGGGTGGAATCGCTGATCATTTCGGCGTTCGCCACGCCGGCGGGGGAAATTGAATCGCTGGCGGTCGGGGAGGGTGCGGTCGGCAACCTGCGGGCCCTGGACGCCCGACTGCGGGCGATTCTGGGCGAGCCCGACATGCCCTTCGAGCAGATCGTCATCCAGGTTGACTCCCGGCTGCGGTACCAGGCGCTGATGGAGATCGTCGATCTGTGCACGGGTCTGACGCTGGCCGACGGCCGAAAGGTGTCGAAGCTGAGCTTCGTGGAGTTGCCGGCCGGACAGCCGTAACGGCCGCGCCGGCCAGGGGGCGGGGCGGCGATGTTTCGGACGTGTTGCGTGTCGCATGTCGCCGGTCCTGAACCCGAGGGGCGAACCCGCGCTAGCGAGCGGCTGTCCTGCCGGGAACGCGGCGGACGCCGGGCGCGATGGGAATTCGCCGGGCCGGGGAATTCCAGCGTCCCAGGGGCCGTGATACGATTTGCGATTCTGAATTTCGGCCGAACTGCACGAGAGGTCCGTCGCTGTGTTCAAGACTGTCGCCCTGGTGGGGGTCACGGGCGCCGTAGGGCGCCTGATGCGGCAATTGCTGGAAGAACGTCCGCTGGCCGCCGAGACGTTCCGGTTTCTGGCGTCGGCGCGGAGCGCCGGGAAAACGCTGACGTTCCGCGGGCGGGAATACGCCGTCGAGCCGCTGACGAAAGAGTCTTTCCAGGGGGTTGACCTGGTGCTGGCCTCGACGCCCGACGAGGTGGCGGCGGAGTATCTGCCGGCCGCGGTGGAGGCGGGGGCGACGGTCATCGACGAATCGGGCTACTTCCGGATGCGCGAGGGCGTGCCGCTGGTGGTGCCGGAGGTCAATCCCGAGGCGGCGGACATCGACCGGGGCATCATCTCGAGCCCGAACTGCTCGACGACGCAGATGGTGCTGGCCCTCAAGCCGCTGCACGACGCGGCGCGGGTGCGGCGGGTGATCGTCAGCACATACCAGGCGGTCAGCGGCATGGGCGTGCAGGGAACGCAGGAGCTGGAGGAGTCGACGGCCGCGCGGTTGCGGGGGGAGGAGTACAGACATGCCGCGTTCGCGCATCCGATCGCGTTCAACTGCATTCCGCAGATCGGCCGCGAGAAGGAGGCGGGCTACACCAGCGAAGAGATGAAGATGGTGTACGAGACCCGCAAGATTCTGGGAGACCCGTCGATTCAGGTCTGCCCGACCTGCGTGCGGATTCCCGTCGCCAACTGCCACAGCGAATCGATCGTCGTCGAGACCGAGCGGCCGGTGTCGCCCGCTGACGCCCGATCGCTGTTCGAAGCGTTCCCCGGCATCAAGGTCGTCGACGATCTGCCGGGCGGCGTCTATCCGATGCCCAATACGTGCACCGGTTCCGACCTGGTGTTCGTGGGCCGCATCCGGGAGGACATTTCCCGGCCGGGCGGCCTCAGCTTCTGGTGCGTGAGCGACAACCTGCGGAAGGGAGCGGCGACCAACGCCGTGCAGATCGCCGAACTTCTGGCCCGCCGGCGGTTCGGGGCGAAGTGACCCCCCATGCCGCTGAGTGCGGCGGCGCGGGGCGCGGATCGAGCCCGTCGAGGATGCCAACGTGATTGATCCGGACCTGCCGCTGGCCCCTCACGAACGCTGGATGCGGCTGGCGCTGGAGCAGGCGCGGCGGGCGTACGAGATGGAAGAAGTGCCGATCGGCGCGATTGTCGTGCATGGCGACGATGTGATCGGCGAGGGGCACAACCAGCGGGAGACGCTGAGCGATCCGACGGCCCATGCCGAGATGATCGCCATCACTCAGGCGGCCCAGGCGCTGGGTTCGTGGCGGCTGTCGGGGTGCCGGCTGTACGTGACGCTCGAACCCTGCCCGATGTGCGCGGGGGCGATTGTGCAGTCGCGGATCGAGGCGGTGATTTACGGGACCCCGGATCCGAAGGCGGGGGCCTGTCACACGCTGTACCGGATCACGGACGACGCGCGCCTGAACCACCGGGCGACGGCGCTGGGGGGAGTGCTGCAGGCGGAGTGCCGGGCACTGTTGCAGGAGTTCTTTGCGCTGCAGCGGAGCCGGGGCAAGAAGTGACGCCGGGCGGGCGCCGGTCAGCGGGTCAGGGCGCGACGTAGCACTTGCGTGCCGGGTCGGTGCAGGCTTCGACATCGCAGACGGATCGGTCGGGGCCGAAGACGGTCTGGGTTTTGCCGCACCAGACGTTGCCGTCGCCGGTGACGTGCTGGTCCGCGGGCAGACCGGCGTTGATGTACAGCCCTTTGGAGAGCAGGTTTCGGCACCGCGCGGCCTGGGCGATGATCGGCAGTTCGCTGGGCGTCATGGGAAACTCCGAAGGTCAGGATGAAGAGGGAATTCGTCGGTTTTCAGCGGACGATCCGCTCGGATTCCAGTTTGGGATGTGCTGCGAAGTTGACGAGCAGGCCAAGCTTCATGGCTGTTGCTCGCAGGTAGTTGTGAACCTGGGCACGCAGGATGTCCGACAGCTCCGCGACCGCTTTGAGTTCAACGATGATTCGTCCGTAACAAACGAAATCGGGCTGGTACCGCTGGCACAATTCCTGTTGCTTGTACTGGATCGTGACCAGAGGTTTGGGCACATGCGGCACGCCCCGGCGCTGAAACTCGAAGGCGAGCGCCTCCTGATACACGGATTCGAGGAACCCGCAGCCAAGTTCTTTGTAAACCTCGAAGCACGCTCCCATGATTGCGTAGCTTTCGTCCGGGTAGACCAACGACATGTTTGAACCGGGCGAAGGCGATGTGTGAATTGCAGTCAGGGTACTGAACCACGAAAGAAACGAAAGACACGAAAAGGCAAGACTTGGGGGCCGCCGGATCTACCTCGCTCCTGTTGGTTGGCGCTGCTGGAGTCGTCGCTGAAAGTTGCGGCAGCCACTCAATGGGCCCTTTCGTCCTTTTCGTGCTTTTCGTGGTCCACTTCATTCACTGTTGGTACTGAACCACGAAAGAAACGAAAGACACGAAAAGGCAAGACTTGGGGGCCGTCGGATCTGCCTCGCTCCTGTGGGTTGGCGCTGCTGGAGTCGTCGCTGAAAGTTGCGCCAGCCACTCAACGAGCCCTTTCGTCTGTTTCGTGCCTTTCGTGGTTCTTCTGCCTGCGGGGTCACACGTTCGCCCCGGCGGCTCGCAGCAGCGAGCGCTTCACCGCGGTCTTCGCCAACCGCACTTTGTATTCATTGTCTTTCAGCGGGCTGGCCTCCGACACGGCCGCTTCGCCGGCCAGCTCGGCCGTGGCCTCGGTGATCGGCTGGCCGCGCAGGACGTCCGCAGCCGGATGAGACACCCAGGGCGTCGGCGCCACGTGGCCCAGCACGATCTTCGCGCGAGATACGACGCCGCCCTCCATTTCCAGCGTCGACGCGGCAGCCGCCAGCGGCCAGTCGAGTCCGCTCATCTCCAGGACCTCGTAGGCGCCGCTCAGCCGGCCGGCGGCAGGCGTCAATTCGAGGTGCGTGATCAACTGGCCGGGCGCCAGACGCGTCACTCCCTGCTGGTCGCCCTTGGGCGTGACGAAAAACTGCTCCAGCGGCAGCCATGCCTCTTCTCCGGCTGCCGGCCCGGCGATCCGCACCGAGGCGTCCCAGGCGATCAGCGACGGAGCGAACCGCGAGGCGCTGACGAACTTCGCCCGGCCGCGGTTGCCGAAAATCGCGTGATAGCGGTTGTCCCCCTCCTCGGAGAGCGCCCGGCCATTCGAGTCGCCCAACAGACCGTACCCCTTGCGGAAGTACCAGCAGTTCGGGAGATGGCAGAGGTCGCCGCCGATCGTCCCGTACTGCTGAATCTGGATCGCCCGGATGGCGGAAGCGACGTCCCGGAGCGACGGGTATTCGGCGGCCAGCGGAGAGGCGAGCAGCTCCTCCAGCGTGGCCAGCGCGCCGATGCGCACGCCGCCGTCGTCCGTCGGTTCGATCGCCTTCAGTTCGGACACCCGGCTGATGTCGACGACCCGGCGGGGGTTGACGAGCTCCTTCTGCAGGAGCGACACGAGATCCGTGCCGCCGGCGAGGATCGCGGTTTCGCCGGGATGGTCGGCCAGCAGGGAGAGCGCGTCGGCCTCGCTGTCGGCTGCCGCATATTCGAAGTTCCGCATCGAGCCGCTCCGAGTGTGGTGCTCATGAGAGCCCCCGGGCCTGCCGCGGGGGCGGAAAGGTCCTCAGGACCGCAGCGAATCGAGGATCCGTTTGGGCGTCAGCGGCAACACGGGAATCCGCTGGCCGACGGCGTTGGCGACGGCGTTGGAAATCGCGGCGCCGCCGGAGATGACCGGCGGTTCGCCGAGGCCGATGACGCCCTTCTTGTACTGCGATTCCGGCTCATAGAACTCGACAATCAACTCGCCGATGTCGCCGATCCGGGGCAGCTTGTAGTGCTGCAGGTCGGCGTTCACGAAGCGGCCGGTCGCGTTGTCCATGATGCGCTCTTCGGAAAGGGCATAGGCGATCGTCATGATCATGGCCCCCAGGACCTGGCTCTTGGCCTGCTCGCGGCAGACGATCGTGCCGATGTCCTGGACGGCGACATAGCGGACGACTTTGGTCACTCCGGTCTCGACGTCGACGGCGACTTCCGCCATCTGGACGCCGCCGACCTGGGCGCTGGTCAGGCCGTCGTTCGCCGGGCCTTCCCCCTGGAACTCGACTTTCATGGGGCCGAGCAGGCTGCAGGCTTCCGCCCAGGTGCAGACCGGTTTGCCCGCGGACAGAATCTGCTCGTTCGCGGCTGTCAGCGTGCCGGCGTCGACCGAGTGTTTGGCGGCGACGAGATCGTAGATGCGTCCCAGCGCCTTGAGGGCGGCGCGGCGATGCGGACCGCTGACGCCGCCGATAGTCGTGCTGCCCCCGCTGGGGCCGCTCATCGGGTACTTGCTGGACCCGATGTGGACCTTGATCTTCTCGTAGGGGAGCCCGAAGGATTCCGCGAGTATGACGGCCAGCGCGGTGCGCGTGCCGGTGCCGAGGTCCTGGGTTCCGGAGAAGGTTTCGACTGTGCCGTCGGGATGGATGGCGACGGTGCAGGTTCCCCGGCCGGCGGCGCCGCCCCAGGTATGCAGCGCGAGCCCCAGACCGGTCTTCACGGGGCCGTCCCCGGCTTCGCCGCGGGGATGCCACTTCGCCTTCCAGTCCATCAGCTTGGCGGCGATTTCCAGCTCCGCAGCGTAGATGTCCTTATCGGCGGGATTCCGCGACGTGGCCGACCAGGTCAGGTCGAGATTCTTGAGGAACAGGTCATACGGATCGACGCCGATGGCTGCCGCGAGGTCGTCGATGGCGGTCTGCGTCAGGGCGCAGGCCTGCGGGTGGTTCGGAGCGCGCCAGGCGCGATCCGGACCGCGGTTGGTGACGATGCCCGTCGCGCGTGTTCGGCGGTTCTTCGGTTCGAACACGTAGGGCATGACGGTCGGCGCGACGGTGCCTCCCTGGGGGCCGCTGGTCCCCCAGTGGTGGCTGTCCCAGGCGACGAGCTTGCCGTCGGCGTCGGCGGCCACGGTGATTTCCGCGAACGCGCTGGGACGGCTGCCGGGAATGTTGAGTTCCGTGGCGCGGTCCAGCATCAGTTTGACGGGTCGCTGCGCGTCCCGGGCCATCGCGGCGCAGGCGATGTCCCATTCGTCCGCGGCGAACTTCGATCCGAATCCGCCCCCCATGTAGTCGCAGGAGACGTGCACTTTGGCGGCGTCCAGCCCCAGCGGCGAAGCGAACTGGCCGGGCGTGCCGGAGACGTTCTGCGTCGACAGGTGGGCCGTCAGATGGTCTCCGTCGGTGAACTCGCAGTGCGAACCATGCGGCTCGAGGCACATGTGCGAGATCGTCTGGATGCCGTACATCCCGGTGATGGTGTGGGCGGCGGCTTTGAACGCGCCTTCCAGATCGCCCTGCTGGGCGGCGCGAATCGGGCGGGCGCGTCCCAGTTCCACGGCCCGCGGGAGATGGAATTCATCGACGAAGAATTCCAGCGGTTCGTAAACGACCTTGATGGCGCGGAGGCCGTCGTCGGCCTGGCCGGAGGTTTCCGCGGCGACGGCGGCGATCGGCTGGCCCTCGTGCTCGATCTCGAAGTAGATCGGCTCGCCCGTTTCCTCATTGGTGCGGGGGGCGCGGTCCGGGAACACGTACACGGCCTTCACGCCGGGGACCTTCCGGGCCGCCTCGACGTCGATGGCCTTGATGCGAGCGTGCGCGTACGGGCTTTGCAGCAGCTTCCCGTGAAGCGTGCCGGGGGTGTTGATGTCGGCGGAGTACTTCGCGAAGCCGGTGGCTTTATCGACGCCGTCGATCCGGCTGACCTCCTTGCCGAAGACGACATTTTCCGCTTGCGGCTTCCAGGCGACGGGGAGTTCGGGCATTACGCACCTCCTTTCGCGAGTTCCAGCGCGCACTTCGTGATGCCGTCGTACGTGCCGCAACGGCAGATGTTGCCCCCCAGGCCCTCGCGGATTTCGTCCAGAGTGGGGTTGGGCTGCTTGTCGAGCAGGGCGCGCATGGCCATCACGAAGCCGGGCGTGCAGAATCCGCACTGCATGGCGTCGTGTTTCACGAAGCCAGTCACGACCGGATCGGGCTGGCCGTCGCCGCGGAGCGATTCAACGGTGCGGATCTTCTTGCCTTCGGCCTGCAGGGCCAGCATGACGCCGGCGTAGGTTGCCTTGCCGTCGACGAGGACCGTGTCCGCGCCATCGACATACACGTCCTTGAGGTCCTTGCAACCGGTGAGGTTCAACTTGTCGCGGAGGACTTCGAGGAGCGTCGTGCGGGGCTCGACGGCGACCTTGTGGTCAGCGCCGTTCACGTTGAGCGTGATCTCCTTCGCGCCGGAGACAACGCGAGTCGCGGCGGCGGCGGGCTGCTGAGCCGCGGTCTGCGTGACGGCCGCCGTGGCGGCCATGGCGGCGCCGGAGCCTTTGAGAAAGTTCCGGCGGGTGAAGATCACGCCGCCAGAGCCCGGGTCCTTGCCTTGCACCATCGACCGCTCCTCACTTGCCGGGTGTACAGGACGCCGTCAGCGACAGGGGCCGGGCGGGTCCGCATTTCGCCGGGCCGCGGGTCGCGCGACGCGCCGATTCTACCTGCCCGCTGTGGGGGCACAACCGACTGATCCGCCCGCGTCGACAATTCACACGAAGCCTTTTCAACGTCTCAGCCGGCGCGTTCCAGCCACACGTCGAACCCCTTGCTGTCCGGCATCCCCGTGCCGTGCGTGTCGGACGCCATCAGCCGGCAGGACTTGTCGCCGTAGCTGATGAACAGCAGTCCCGAGGGGAGTTCGTCGGCCGGAGCGGTCTTGATGGGAACGATGATTTCGCCGATCTCGTTCCAGACGCGGACGCGGTCGCCGGGCTTCAGCGACAGGCGTTGCATGTCTTCGGCGCACATCTGCAGGACGCCCGTTTCCTCGAGGTAGCCGTCGGTGTACTTGCCCTCGTTAAGCGTCGTGCCCTGAACGCTCGTGCGTCCGGGAATCATGATGAACGTCTCTGGCATGCGTGATCGGGGCGTCTGTCGGGAAACGGCTGGCTGAGGGCGAGCGGCGGGCGAATGGCGGGATCAGCGATCGTCGCCGTCCGGTCCGCGGTTGAGGTACAGCTTGAGGTTCTTCGTGGCGCGGCCGCCGGCCACGATGTCGATGCGGCCGTCGCCATTGAGGTCGCCGGCGACAAGGTCCTCGGCGGCCATGCCGCCATCGTCGATGGCGTGCTTACGCCATTCGAGCCCCTCGGCGGAGACGGCTTCATAGAGGTAGACGCCCGGACCGCGCAGCGTTCCCGTGCCGGGCTCGCGATGGCCGACGACGACGTCGTCGACGCCATTGCCGGTGAAATCCGCGACCCAGACGCCGTGTCCCTGTCGCAGCGTGTCGTCCAGGACGATGCGCTGTCTGGCGGCGGCCGGGGCGTCGCCCGGAGGCAGCAGGTACACGACGGCCATGTGTCCGTGCATGGGTTCGACGGTGGCGA
Source organism: Planctomyces sp. (assembly GCA_019636235.1). Lineage (GTDB taxonomy): Bacteria > Planctomycetota > Planctomycetia > Planctomycetales > Planctomycetaceae > Caulifigura. Next base: position 197,648 of record JAHBXW010000003.1, on the reverse strand, counting down.
GCAGGCGGCGGCCGTCCGGGAGGCGGCCCGATTTGATCTCGCCGGCGCCGCGATCCTCCGCCCTGGCCCCCTCAGCGCCGGCGCCGATGCGCAACGGCTCGGCGTCGGGCGCGGCCAGCCAGAACACGCCCTCTTCGCTGGCGGTCAGCGTGCCGTCTTGTCCTTCATCGACCGCGAGATGCCAGTGGTTGTGCATCCGGTTCATCGATTCGTCGAGAACCGTGCGCTCCCAGGGGGCCGACATCGGGTCCGCGGGAATCGCGAAGGCCGTCAGTTGGACGCCGGCACGACCGTCGGTGGCGTTCAGCGGCGACACGACCAACTGTGGGCGGCCGCGGCCCAGCACATCGGCGAATCGCATCCGGTGCGTCCAGGAGATGGCGCCGATCGGGTGCACCCGCCAGGGCGCATCGAGCGTCTCGCCGCGGGACACCCACTGGATCGTGCCCAGGTTCTTGCCGTTCAGCCAGCCGGCGCCGATCGCGAAGTCGACCTGTCCATCTCCGTCGATGTCGTGCGGCGCGATGCACACGTTGTCCCGCTCGGTGGCGTCGGCGATGATCGTCCGCCGCTGCCAGTCGGGGTTCCGATACCACAGGACGCGGTTCTCGGTGACGGCGACGACATCGGCCAGGCCGTCCCCGTCGACATCCGCGAGGGCGACCGCATAGACGGCGACGTTGCACAGGTCGTCATCCAGGACGATCGTGTCGAACCGGGGGACGGCGGCGCTGGCCGTCGAACAGAGCGCGACGAGGGCCAGCAGGCGGGCAACGGGCATGTCGAGTTTCCGGGAAGGTCTTCGGCCGCGGCCACAGTCTACTGCTGCAGGGCGCTGGCGACATCGGTGCGGTAGGCCGTCATCGCCGGCAGGAAGCCGACGAATGTCCCCAGCACGACCAGCGCGGGGATGATCACAAACTCCAGCGGCTCGACGTGCCAGGGGTCGATCACCAGTCCGGTGCGGTCGGCGATGATCGGCGCCCCGGCGATGAACATCCCGTGCCCCAGGACCAGCCCCAGCAGGCCGCCGCCGATGCACAGCACCAGCGATTCCAGCAGGATGATCGCGAACACCGTCCGCCGCTGGGCGCCCAGCGCCCGCATGATGCCGATTTCCCGGCGGCGATCGGCCATCGAGTTGTAGATGCTCACGAAGATTCCGACGCCCGAGACCAGGATGATCAGCCCGGTCAGGATCAGCACCGCGAGGCGCACGTTCGCCAGCAGGTTGTCCATCAGGTCGCGCATCACCTGCACGGGATTGACGGCGATTGCCTGATTGCGCTCCTTGAGGCCGGACATGATGCTCATCGCCGCGGCGGCCCGGCGGACGGTGTCGGCGCCTTTGCAGATCACCAGGATCGAGGTGACCTGGCGCTGCAGAGTCGGCAGCGGCTGGTCGTGGGCATGATCGTGCCCGGGGGCGGAGTGGTCCTGGGCGGCGGCGTTCCGGATCTGGTCGGCGTACCGGACGCGGATCTGCTCCTCGGACTCGCCGAAAAACGCGGCTTCGCGGGCGATGGCCTCCTCGATCGGCTTTTCGTGGCCGGCCAGCATTAAAAAGCCTTCCAGATTGACGAACACCGAGCGGTCGTTGGGCGTGTTGGTCCGCGCCAGAACGCCCCGCACGGTGAACCGCTCGTCGTGGATATGGTCGTCCTGGCCGCCGTGGATCAGCCGGAACTGCGAACCGATCGTCCAGCCGTTCTTCCGGGCGACTTCCGACCCGATGACGGCGTCCCAGGCCTCGTTCATGTTCTCCCCGGCGACTTCGAACTTCTTTCCGCGGGCGCCGTAACTGGTCGTCAGGTAGAACGGCGTCGTGCCGACGATCGGGAACTGCCCCTCCTCGGTCTGGTCGCCGATGGCGATGGGGATGGCCCGCTCCACGAGGGGGTGGTCCCGCATCTGCTCATAAAACCGCCAGGGCAGGTTCTCGATGGGCTGCTCGATCCGGTAGATCGTGCTGAGCACGAGCTGAAACCGGCTGCCCTGAGGGCCGACGACGAGGTCGTAGCCGGTTCCGGTCTCGCGAAACATGGTGGAGATGTAGCCGTTGATGATCAACACGGCGATCATCAGGGCGACGCCGAGGGCCACGCTGAGGGTCGTCAGCGACGAGGCCACCAGGCGCTGGCGGATGCTTTTGAGGGCGATGGACAGCAGGTTCATTGAGCGGCCTCCGGCCGGTTGAAGTCCGCGAGCCGCTCCACGCGGGCGAACTGCGCCGCCACTTCCTGCGAGTGGGTGACCAGCAGCAGCGACACCTGGAATTCCTCGCACGTCGAACGGATCAGGCTCAGGATGTTCTGTTGATGCGCGAGATCGACGCTGGCCGTCGGCTCGTCGGCGAGCATCAGCCGCGGGCGGTTGGCCAGGGCCCGCGCGACGGCCACGCGCTGCTGCTCCCCCACCGACAGTTGCGAAGGGCGATGTTGCAGCCGCTTGTCGAGGCCCACCTGTTCCAGCAGCCGGCGGGCGAAGGGCGGGTCCGCCTTGTTGGAGAAACTCATGCCGAGCAGCACGTTCTCCAGCGCGGTGAAGGCCGGCAGCAGGTTGAACGTCTGGAACACGATGCCGATCCGCTCCGCGCGGAACCGGTCGCGGGCCGGTTCGGGCAGCCGGGAGACATCGACGTTGTCCACGATCACCTGCCCGGCATCCGCTTCCGTGATGCCCGCGATGACGTTCAGCAGCGTCGACTTGCCGCCGCCGCTGGCGCCGACGAGCGCCGCTTGTTCCCCCTGAGCCAGTTGGAAGTCCGCAATCCGCAGCACGGGGAGGATGCCGCCTCCCGGCTCGCGGTAGTCCTTCTGGATGTTCCGCAGCTTCAGCGACATCGGTTCCTCATTCCGTGGGTGAATTCAGTCGGGTCGCGGCGGGGCGGTTCGGCCGCCGTTTCCGGGGCGGCGTCACTTCCAGGGGAAGGGCAGGCCGGTGAGCCGTTCGCAGGCTTCGATGTATTTGTCGCGCGTCCTGGCGACGACGTCCGACGGAAGCGCCGGCGGGGGACTGTGCTTGTCCCAGGGCTGCGTCTCCAGCCAGTCGCGGACGAACTGTTTGTCGAACGATGGCTGAGGCCGCCCGGGGGCATAACCGTCGGCGGGCCAGAACCGGGAGCTGTCCGGGGTGAGCGCCTCGTCGATCAGGATCAGTTCGCCGTCGCGGAGTCCGAACTCGAATTTCGTGTCGGCGACGATGATGCCGCGCGTCGCGGCGTACTCCGCCCCCGCGGCGAACAGACGGAGGCTGGCGTCGCGGATCTGCTGTGCGCGGGCGGGGCCGATGGCCTCGACGACCGTCTCGAACGGCACGTTTTCGTCATGCCCGGTTTCGGCTTTGGTCGCGGGCGTGAAGATCGGTTCGGGCAGCCGGGCGCTCTCCGTCAGTCCGGGAGGCAGCTCGATCCCGCAGACCCGGCCGGACTGCCGGTATTCCTTCCAGCCCGATCCCGCGAGATATCCCCGCACCACGCATTCGATCGGGATCACGTCCGTCTTTCGGACCAGCATCGAACGGCCTGCCAGCGGCTCGCGATCAACGCTCGCGGGCAGGTCCATCGCCCCCACGTCGGCCGTCAGCAAGTGATGCGGAACGCCCAGCCGGCCGAACCAGAACTCGCTGATCCGCGTCAGGACCCGCCCCTTGTCGGGAATTCCCGTCGGCAGCACCCAGTCGAACGCGCTGATGCGGTCCGTCGTGACGATCAGCAGTCGATCGCCCAGGTCGTAGACATCCCGGACCTTGCCGCGGCGGACGGGCCAGTCCGGCAACGAAGTTTGCAGCAGCGGCGTTCCAATGGCGGCGGTCACGGAGGGCTCCTGGTGAATCGGCGAGTATGTCGAATCGCCGGGCACGCGCGAACCGAGCCGCCGGAACGCGCCGCAGCGACTTGGTTCCCCGGGGCCAGGGCTTCCGGCGGTTTGCCTGCCGCGACGCCGGATGCGATGCTGACGCCGCTGGTCCCCCGTTTCAGGAATGCTCCATGTCGCCCCTGACCTTGCGCCTGTTCGCCCTGTTCGTCGGGGCGGTCGTGTTCGGATCCCCGGTGCACGTTTTCGCGGAACCCCGGTTGGCGGCGCCGATCGAGGACGTCGCGAAGCAGTTGCTGGACGATGAACGCCCCGGTCCGGAGCGCGAGACGCTGATCCAGGCGCACGGGGGGGCGGCGCCGGAACTGATTGCCGCGATGTCCCGGGGCCTGGGGGATGATCTTCAGGAGGAATACCGGCGGATCCCGTGGATCTGGCGGGTGGCGGTGGCGGCCGGGCGTCGAAATGACACGGCCGAACTGCGGCGGATGCTGGACGTTTCGCTGCCGCGGGAGGGCGAGCAGCTCACTGACTGGCAGGCGGTGGTCGTGGGCGGGGGAGCCGTGATGGGCGTCTCAGATGCGGGGGCGTGGCCGGCGGAGCGGATTCCCGAACTGCTGGGGGACAGCGCGGACCTGAAGGCCCGCTGGGGGGCGGTCGTCGACCTGGCGTCCGCGATGGCCGATCATGAGCCCACGAACACCGGCACGCGGTATGACGCCCTGCGGCTGATCGCCGTCGATGGCTGGACCCGTCGCGGCGAGCAGTTGACGCGCTACCTGCGGAAAGGGACGCATGCCGAGTTGCAGATGGGGGCCGTCAGCGCGACGGCGGATGTCCGCGACCCCGCCGCCACGCAGGCGCTCCTCAACGCGCTGCCCGGCCTGGAGGAGGAGAACCGCAAGCTGGCGTTGCGGGGATTGATGCGGACGGAGGACCGTCAGCTGGCGCTGCTGGAGGCGGTACGAACCGGGGCGTTCACCGCGGACCTTCTCGACGCTCCGACGCGCGAGGCGCTGCGGGAGTCCAGATCGCCCGAGATTCGCGAATTGGCTGCGCAAATCCTGGCGGTGGAATAGCGGTCCTGCGTGCCGCGGCGCGCCGGTTCAGGGAGCGCCGGCGACGGGGCCGGACTGTTCCTCGGGGAACAACTGGCTGACGCTGGTCCGGTCGTGAATCGAGCGGATCGCTTCGGCGAACAGCCGGGCGACGGACACGATCTGCACGTTCGGCGGCAGCGGGTCCTGATGGGGCTCGATCGTGTCGGTCATGAAGAGCAGCTTGATGCGGCTGGCGGCGACGCGGGGCGCGACCCCCTTGGCGAGCGCGCCATGCGAGACGGCGGCGTAAATGTCGTTCGCGCCGCGCTTCGCCAGGACGTCGGCCATCGCAATCAGCGTGCCGCCGGAGATCGTGAAATCGTCGACGATCAGGACGTTCTTGCCCTTCACATCGCCGATGACTTCCAGGACTTCGGCCCGCTCCGTGTGGTCGCGACGAGTCTTGTTGCCGATGACGACCGGCACCCCCAGATAGTTCGCATACGCCGAGGCGCTCTTCGCGAAGCCGATGTCCGGGCTGCACACCGCCAGATTCGGAATCTGCAGCGTCTTGATGTGGTCGCACATCACATAGCGGGCGTAGAGGTGGTCGACCGGGATGTGGAAGAAACCCTGAATCTGCGGGGAGTGGAGGTCCATCATCAGGCAGCGGTCGGCGCCGGCGGCTTCGATGGCGTCGGCGCAGACTCGCGCCCGGATCGACACGCGGGGTTCGTCCTTCTTGTCCCCCTTGGCGTAGCTGAAATACGGGATGACGGCCGTCACGTGCTGGGCGCTGGCGCGTCGCAGGGCGTCGATCCAGAACAGGAGTTCGACGAAGTTGTTGTTCACCGGCTGGTGCACGCCCTGGACGATGTAGCAGTCCCGGCCGCGAACGTTTTCGAGGATGCGGACGAAGACGTTGCCGTCGCTGAAGTAGTGGGCCTCGCAGGGCGTCAGGCGGACGCCGAGTTCCTGGGCGATGCGGCGAGCCAGGGTGGTGTTGGCCGAGCCCGCGAGGAGGGTCAGCTCCCCCTGCGGGGGCTGAAAGGACATCGGGCGGGGACCAGTGGCGGGAGGCATGCAGGTGCAATCGGGAAAAGGGCCTCGCTATGCTAAGGGCTTTGCGGACAATTCGGAAACGCGATTCGTGAGCGATTGCTCACGGGCCGGGGCATGGGCCGCGGGACCGAACATCGAGGATTCGGAATGTTGGCGCTGCGGCGTTTTGGCTGGATGTTTCTGGCCGTGGTGACGTTCGCGGGCGTGCTCGCGGTTGTGGTGGGCTTCACGCGCGGGCCGGCCGCGCCCGAGCCGTTCCTGGTCGAGGCGCACCTGACCGACAGCGTGCACCGGCTGCGGTTGCTGAAGCTGCAGGCCGGCGCCCTGGACTACGACTGGCAGGACCCGGCGCCGCCGATCGCGCGGGCCCTGTCTCTGCCGGGTTACCCGCGGCATGTGCCGTTCGTTCCGGTGCATCTGCCGGGCCGGGTCAAGGTCGACCACTGGGGACGCACGCATCGAGACGTCGAGGGATTGAGCTTTTTGTTTCGGATTGTCGATGAACAGGGGCGTTACGACGACCTGCCGGGCTGGTTTCCGACGATCGAATTCGAGGAATCGACCGGTTTCCGGTTCTCGGTCGATGCCGTCGGAGTCGCGGCCGACCATCGACACTGGGGCGTGTTCGCCGGAACACGCGCGCCGATTCCAAGACGCGAGCCAAACCTGACGATGCTGGTCCAGCAGAGTCCGGACGCGTCGCCGCTGCGGTTCGAAGTCCCGAATCCGATGCATCGGCCGGAGATCCGGGAATGGATGCCGCAGCCCTTGCCGATCACCGTGCAGACGGGACCGCACGCGGTCACGCTGCGCTCGCTGGTCGTCCGCAGCCCGACGCAGATCGAGCCGCAGTTTGAACTGTCGACGCCGGGGTGGCATGTCGATCCGGGTTTCCTGTGGTTGGAAGACGCGACGGGGAATATCGGGCAGTCGCTGTCGCCGTTTGAGCCGGCCTGGAAGGGCGTCGCGCGGCTCATGCCGCTGGATGCCGCGGAGGCGGCGCCGGAGGAGACGTGGGTGATCGGTCCGCTGAGGATCCCGGCGCCGGGCGAGGTCGTTCCGCTGCGCGAGGAACGAGTCATACACGGGGTGACGCTGACCTTGGAATCGATTTCCGGCGGGGGAGCGGACGATCGCTCCGAGACTGCGTCTGTTGAACCGCCTGAGGGGAGCCACACACGCGTGATGCAAGGGGCGGTCGAAGCCCTGCAGTCAGCGCCGCACATCAAGCTTCTGGCTTCATCCGCAGACGGGGCGTTTCACCTGTTGCTGCGAATGACGGGCGCGTCTCGTGGCTGGAAGACGGCGCGGGAGTCCCGGGTCGGTCCGACGCAGAAGCGGACGGTGCTGCTGTTCGACCCGCCCGAGGGAGCGGACGAAGTGACGTTGGAGGTGGTCTGCTTCCCCGAGTCTATGGCGGAGTTCGTCTTCGAGCCGCCGCAGGAACTGCGAGACACGGTGCTGAGGAGCTTGGACCGGCCGGGGAGCGGCACGGAGCCGGGATCGCGAACCGCGGACTGAGCGTGTTCAACAGGTGCTGAAGGAGGCAGCTGGGCGGGAAGGGAACCAAGGATGGCACGGATGAGGAGGATTCAGGGTGCCGCCTGTCGAGCCCAAGTGCGGGCGCCTTGCAGGCTTTCGTTTCTTTCGTGCCTTTCGTGGTTCATTCGGCTTGCCTGAGGGCGTTGAAAAAGGAACCACGAAAACGACGAACGACACGAAAGGGGCCAGGGGCGAAGCGGCCGGCGTATCATGGTCGGCTGCTCTGCAATCGAGCTAGTCGGCCGCTTCCGTCGCCTCTTCGGCAGTCGCGTTGTCTCGTTCCTCCGCAGCGTCCGTGGAGTCCGGCGCAGCCTCGGCCGGCTCCCGGCGTTCATCGGACGCCTCCGTGGCGGGGTCCGCTGGGTCAACTGCCGGATCCGCCGTTTCCGACGCAGTCTCGTCCGTGCTGGTCTCCGCAGACGGCACATCCGGTTCGCCCGTCGATTCCGCTTCCGTGCTGGCCGGCGTAGCAAACGGGGAGGCCACGTCGGGGGCCGCATCGACCGGCAGATCGAACGAATACAGCACGTAACCGTGCCGCTGCTGCGGCCCCTGCGACATCTCCAGAAACTCTTGTGGCATCGGGGCGTACACCAGCACTCGCAGGCGCCCTGCCGGGTGCGAGTACTGCGGCAACTGCTGATCGTTGCGAATCCCCAGGCATTGGCCGATCAACGGCAGTTCCGCTTCGTTGTAGACATTCCGGGCGTTCACGCCGCCCTCCTCGTACTGATAGACGTAGCGATATCGGTGGCCGGTGCCCGACAGCACGCTTTCGATCGTCTGCGGACCGAACGAGCGGACTTCGGCGTTCGCCTTCTGCAACGTGTACATCGTCTGGCCGTAAATGGCCCGCGCGTTGAACTCTGCGGGGGGCGTGCCGGACCAGGCTAAAGCAAATGTGGGTGGACTGGACGTCGCGTCGAACGAGACGATCCGGGGATGGAAATCCGGCCCTTTCACCACGCCTGTGTGCAGCAGCGTCTGTGAGGAGTAGGGGGGGATTTCGACGGAGATCATGGCGCCCGGACGATTCCGACAGAATCCCTGCCGCGTGTCGGGAGTCCCGCCCGTGCTGTAGATCAGCCCGTCCGCTTCGTGGGCATAGTCGTACTGGCCGCCGCTGGTCACGAACGAATTGTCCAGGCACTCGATGACCCAGCGTCCCTCTCCCAGGGGCCGGGCGATGGCCACCGAGTTCCAGGCCGTCTGCTCGCCGTATCCGCGCTGCCCGATCGAGTTGAACGCCAGTGAGAATATCAGCACGGCCCCCAGCAGGACCGGATACGAGATCCGGAAATCAGCCCGCCGCCGGCCGATCAGCCAGCAACCCGGGAACACGACTCCCAGGTACGCGAACGACAGCAGAAAGATCAGCGACCAGCTGTGGTCGGGCCGGGTCAGCGACCGCAGCAGCGGCGCCAGGCTGGAAGACACGGACCAGTTATAGCCGTAGTTGTAATCGACCCGCTCGGGCGTGAGGGCCTCCGCCTGCGGCGGGAGAAGCTGCAAACTGTCCTGCAGGAACCCTTCGTCGATCTGGGCGACCTGCCGGGGGTGCCGGACGACCTGCCCGGCGCCGACGGGAATCACGTCGGACGGCTCATTCAGAACTTCCAGCGGCGCGGAGAAGGTCGGGAATCCGCCGGTGGCGTCGTGCAGCAGGTGCACCGTGCCTCCCGCGGCCAGCCAGTCGCGGAACGCCTGGGCGCGGAGCGCGTCCCAGCGCGGAGCCTGGTCGAGCAGTGCCGCTTTCAGCCCCGTGGTTCCCGAGACCGACACCGGAAAGTCCTGGGCGTCAAACACCGGCAATCGCGATCGAAAGGGGATGTTGCTGACGCCGTCGCGAATCAGCACGGTGGCGGGCGGTCCGCTGCGAAGCTGCGCGGCCGGGTCGGTGAGGCTTCGCCGGAACTCGCCGTGCGGCCCCCAGCTGAGGGAGAACTCGGACCACTGTTCCTCGATGTAGGGGAAGAACTGGATCCGCCGAACGCCGCCCGGTTCGATGAACAGGTCGGGCTCGATGTGGGGCAGGTCCCGGGCGCCGGTCGCTCCGATTTCGAGTTGGACGGGTCCCTCAAACGGCGTGCGGGAATTGTTGATGACCTCAACCGTCACCGGGTTGAACGTCTTGAGCACGATTCGGCCGTCGAAGCCCCAGTCGACGCGAAGGACGTCCAGCGCCTGAACGGGACGATTGGCGAAGGCCATCGCCCCGATGATCGCCAGCAGCAACAGGGGCCTGTGAAAGACTGGCATGGGAACTTCCCGGAGTCCGGCGGCATCCGCGCGGCGACGGAACGTCCGGCCCGCAGCGATCGACGCAGCTCCGGAAATCATAATCGCCGGTCGAACGAGCGTCCCGCTTGTCGGGCGGGATTTGGAGCGCCCCTTCCCGCGGCGGGCGTTCGGAAGGCGTTTCCTGCGGAGCCTGCCGGGGCTGCCGGGCGTCGCCAGCGGGGGGCGGCGCGTCCATCCCGTCTGGCTTCGCCTCTGGCGATGCCGTATTCTTCGGGGATGCAGGGCAGGGTGCGCAGACCGTACGGACGTCGACGGCGTCAGACGCCATTGACCGGCTGTTCCGTCCTGCGGCAGCTGTCCCGCTGCGGCGCGACGACGCTGGACTACGTCCTGCTGATGACGGCGCTGTTGCCGTTCGTCGCGCTGTCCCTGAGTCCGATCCGTCGCATCATCAGCCTCGTCTACGAACTGACCTGCGTGCTGATCGCCTCGCCGTTCCTGTAAATTGAATGATCTGAACGAACCCGCCGCCACGAGAGCCGGACCATGCTTCAGAAACACCCCTTCCGCCGCCGCACGCGGAACGGCCGGCGCGGCGCGCTGAGCATCGAGACCATTCTGATCCTCGCGGCGGTCGCCGTGCCGATTCTGATCTTTCTGCTGAAAGTCGGCTGGCCGAAGATTCAGAGGTACTTCAACGAATCGACGGACAACCTGATCGAAGAGAGCTACAACGCCCAGGGCGGCGTACGGTAGTCCCGGCCGTGGACGCACCGTTCGCGATCCTGGTGGCGGCGCTGGCCATGTCCGCGTGGACGGACCTGAAGGCCCGGAAGATCCGCAACGTCGTCACTTACCCGGCGATGTTGCTGTGCGTGGCGGCCGCCGGCTGGCAGGGAGGCCTGGACGGATGGCTGGCGTCTCTGTCGGGCTGGCTGGTCTGCGGCGGGCTGATGATGGCGGGCTACCTGTGTCTGGATGTCGGGGGGGGCGATGTGAAGCTGGCCGCGCTGATCGGCGCGGGGCTGGGCTGGTCCGAAGGGCTGTACGTGCTGTTGTGGACGTTCACGCTGGCCGGCGGGCTGGCGATCGCGGGCATCGTGTGGCGGATCGGCGCGACGGATCTGATCCGGCTGTGTTTCGCGCGGCGTTCTCCAGGGGCGGCGGGCGCCGTGCAGGGGACACCGGGCGAGCACATTGTGCTGGAATCGGCGGCGACTTCGAAGGATCAGGACGACCGCGTCTGCGATCCATTGGCCGAGTCCGCGGCGCAGCTGAATGAGCTTTTGCAGAGGCCGTTGTTTCTGGGTCCGGCGGCGCTGGCGGCGCTGTTGATTGTCGCGGGGCCGGCGCTCAGTCCGGGGCCCGCGGGAAGCGCGACGCGAGACGTCGAGCGAAACGCGCGGGCAGCGGCATCCATCGGCGAGGGACGCTGAATGTCGCCCGCTCTCGCCAGCGCGTTGTGGCCGTTTGTGTTGCTCCTGAGCGGGTGCGGCGTGGCGGGCGTGGCGCTGCTGCGGTTCAGCGGGATGAAGCTGCGGCCCGGGAAGTGGCGGCGGCTGGCGGGGGACGAGTCGGGCGCAGTCCAGAGCCTCGCATTCGTGATGACGTTCCCGCTGTTTCTGCTGCTGGCGCTGTTTGTGGCGCAGATCAGCCAGTTGATGATCGCGGTGTGCGTGGTGCACTACGCGGCCTTCGCGGCGGCGCGATCTGCGAGCGTGTGGATTCCCGCATCAACGGGGAACGCCCGCGAGAATGAACTCCCGGACGGACGCCCTGTCGCCGCTGTGTGGAGGCTGTCGCTGGCCGGCGTCGAGCAGCAGCCGAATCGCAAATCGCAGGAGATACTGTCCGCCGCCGCTCTGGCCTGCGCGGCCATTGCGCCGTCGCGGCAGGTCGGTCCGGCGCCGTCGCCGCTGGCCGCGTCCGCCGCCGTCGCGCTGGCCCAGGTCGTTCCCGCTCTGGATGCCGCGGCCGGCCCGAATGCCCGGCTTCCGCAGCGCCTGGCGAACAAGGTCGGTTACAGCTACGCGAACACGACGGTCGACATCCGCATCATCGATTCCGGCATTCGCAGCTCGGTCGGCGGACTGGCGACGTACAACCCGACAGGTCATCCGATCGTGCGGCATAACCCCTCGGAGGCGGGCTGGCAGGATGGCGTCGAGGCGACCGTTCGGCACCGGTTCGTGCTGTTGCCGGGACCGGCGCGGTGGCTGGCGGCGGGGATCGCCAACCGGGACGGTCGGATCATTCGGGAGGACGGCGTGTACAAGACGTCGCTGTCGGCGACGGCGACGATGACGCTGGAAGGGTTGCAGTCCCTGCGTCCGACCGTGCATGCTCCGTAGCGTCGGCCGGCGCTGCCGGTTCGACCCCGCCTTGATTCGCCCCGCCGGGGGCCGCCGCATCCTTGCCCTCAGGAGCCGTCGTGACTCTTCGCATCGCCTGCCTGTGTCTCCTGGTCAGACTGTTCGCGTCCAGTCCCGCTGATGCCGGCGACGTCTCGCTGACCAAAGGGAAATCGACGGTCAAAGCGACCATCAATGGGGAGGCGTTCCTGGCGTACGTGTTCGATGCCGGGCTCAAGAAGCCGTTTTTCCTGCCGATCGGCGCCGCGGGCTCGTTCGAGGCGCTGGCCCAGGCCCTGGAAGAGCCCGAATCGGAACCGGGCGATCCCCGGCGGCAGGTGGTCGTCGTTCAGGAAAACGCGGCCATTGGCGGGAAGGACGGCGCGATCCAGCGCGCCGACTTCGGCGCGATTCTGACGGCCGTGGAGGTCGGGCCTGACGGCGTTCGCATCGCGGAACCGGCCGGGTGGATCAGCCGCTCGGACGTCGTGCCCATGATCGGCGTCGTGACCCGGCTGATTGATGAGAACCCGCCGTCGAACGTCGATCGGCTGCACCCTCGGTATTACGACCATCCGCACCACAAGGGGGTCTGGATGTCGGTCGATGAAGTCAACGAGATCGACTACTGGGCCGAGCGCGGGCGGATCGTGAACCAGGCGGCCGAGCTGACTGTTGAGAACGGCGATCCGGCCGTGCTGACGATCACCAATCACTGGGTCGATGCCGAGGATAAGCCGGTGCTGGTTGAGACGACGACGGTGCGGCTGCACGCCAACCGGCTGATCGACTATTCGGCCGAGCTGCGTCCCGGGCGTGAGGCGGTCACATTCCACGACACGAAGGAAGGGCTGTTTGGAATCCGACTGCCGAACAGCATGCGGGAGTTCGCCGGCGGAGGGCCGGTCGTGAACGCGGAGGGGCTGCGGGGAACGAACGCCTGCTGGGGCAAACCATCGGCGTGGGTCGATTACCGCGGTCCGGTCGGCGGCCGGCAACTGGGCGTGACGCTGATGGATCACCCCACGAACTTCCGCCCCTCCCGGTTCCATGTCCGCGACTACGGGCTGTTCACGCTGAGTCCGTTCGGCGAAAGCTCGTACACCAACGGCGCGCAGTCGGCGGCGCCCGTTACGCTCGAACCGGGACAGGCGCTGACGCTGCGATACGGACTGTTCGTGCACGCGGACGTACCGGAGGAGGAGGTCCGCGCGGCGTACGATCGGTTCTCCAAGGCGGAATAACGGCGTCGCGAGGAATTCAAACGGGCGTGCTGACCCAGTCCGGGCGGCATCCGTCGCGTGGGCGCCGTTCGGTCAACCGGGGAAGGCGGCGGCGATCGCCTGCTTCATTTTGGCGATGCCCGTCTTGGCGACCGTCGAAGCGTCGTCCTTCCAGTAGGACTTGTTGAACAGCTCCAGCGACAGCGCGCCATCGAACCCGATGTCGCGGAGGATGTGCAGGATTTCGGTCAGCGGCGCGATGCCGTCCCCCGGGTACACGCGGTCGCTGTCGTTCAGCTCGGTCCGCGTCTTCTCGCCGGGGTAATCGTTGAAGTGCATGACGGGCAGCGCGGGGCCGGACAGCAGCTTGAGGCTCCGCGCGTCCGAGCCCCCCTTATGCAGGTGGTAGACGTCGGTCAGGATGCAGGCTTTGGGGTGCTGGCTTTCGATGGCGATCAGGGCCGCTTCGCCCAGCCGGGCGACATTTTTCGAGAAGCCCCAGACTTCGATCATCGGCGTGACGCCCGTTTCGTCGCCGAGTTCAAGGATGGCGCGGTAACGGTCCGCCGCCTCGAGAAGGTCCAGCGGCGACGAGCCTTCGTCCTGCATGCCGGCCGGCGGCGCGGCGATTCGCGTGCCCCCCAGTTCGCGGACGAGGTCCATATCCTTTTTCATTTCGTCCAGGCCCCGCTGCCGCTCGATGTCGTCGTTGACGATCCACCGCGCGAAGCCGATGGCGCCCTCGACCGTCAGGCCCGCGTCGTTGATCCGCGTTCTGAGTTCGGCCAGCGAAATTCCGCGGCCGACCGCGTTTTCGATTTCGCTGATCCAGGGTTCGATTCCCGTGAATCCGGCATTGCTCGCGATCTCGATTTCCTGCTCGAGGGGCAGCTCCTGCCCGCGGATCGTGCTGGTGTTGAGGCACAACCGGAAGCGTGCGGCGTCCGGTTTCGGGGTCGCGTCCTGTCCGCTGAGTGTGGTCGACATGGTGGTTCCCAGAAGCGCGGCGGCTCCAAAGACGCCGGCGATCTGCAGGTATTCGCGACGGGACATTCCGTCGCCGATTCTGCCGGCATGGTCACGAATGTTCGTCTCCGGCTGCAGGGGAGACGGGGCCTGACGCAAGTTCACTGAGGATTCTTTCGCTGTGAGTTCACCGGCCAGTGGGGGCTGGGCTGGTGCGCATCGTTCATGAAGGCCGCCATCTGGCGGACGACGTTGGGCTCTTGGGCGCTGACGTCGGTCGTCTCTGCGGGATCGTCGGCCAGGTTGTACAGCTCGATCTTGCCCTCCGGGCCTCCTTGGTGGACGGCCTTCCATTCTCCATGTCGGACCGCCTGCGCGAACCCGCGTTCGTGGAATTCCCAGTACAGGTAGGCATGCAGTTGCTGGTCTTTGGGACGGTTGAGCAGCGTCGGCGCGAGGCTGACGCTGTCGAGGTCCGGGGGAGGCGTCACGCCGGCGAGATCGCAGAACGTGGCGAACAGGTCGCCGAAATAGGACCAGTGAGCGCTGACGCTGTCGGCGGGGATGCGCCCCGGCCAGCGCGCGATCAGCGGCACGCGAATGCCCCCCTCGTACAGGTCCCGCTTGATCCCCCGGAACGGGCCGCTCGATTGAAAGAAGGCCGGATCGCGGCCCCCTTCCTTGTGTGGGCCGTTGTCCGAGGTGAACAGGACAATCGTCCTTTCCGTCAGCCGCAAGTCCTCGAGCAAGTCCAGGATCAGGCCCACATCCTGATCGAGATGCGTCACCATGGCCGCGAAGGCCTGTTCGGGCGCCGGCCAGTCCTCGTTCGCAAACCGGCCCATGTCGGGAATCTCCATCCCCGCCTGTCCCGCCTCGTTGTTGGCGTGCGGGATGGTCACGGGGAGATACAGGAAGAAGGGGTCGTCGCGGTTCCGCTCGATGAAGGCCCGGGCCTCTTCGACGATCAGATCGTGCGCGTACTGGTTCTTCTCGGTCGCCACTCCGGCGCCGTCCGGGGTCGCGTTCGGAACGACGTTCGACAGCGGCTCGCGCTTTCGGTTCCGGATCAGGAATTCCGGGAAGTAGTTGTGAGCATGCGTCTGATCGAGGTAGCCGTAGAAGGCGTCGAATCCCTGCAGCGTCGGCAATCCGCCGCTGTTCTCGTGGCCCAGGCCCCATTTGCCGAAGGCGCCGCACTTGTAGCCGCCGCGCTGCAGCATTTCGGCGACGGTGACGTCCCCCGCGCGGAGGTTCTGTTTGGAGTTGCCGCGGATGAAGCAGTGGCCCGTGTGCTGGCCCGTCATCAGCACGCAGCGGGACGGCGCGCAGACGGTCGACCCCGCATAGAAATCGGTGAACCGCATGCCTTCCCGGGCCAGCCGGTCGATGTGCGGCGTGCGGTACTTCGTCTGCCCGTAGCAGCTCAGGTCGCCGTAGCCGAGGTCGTCGGCGACGATCAGCACGATGTTCGGAGGGCCCAGCGTGTCCTGTCCGGGGGCGTCCGCGGACTGCAGGCAGACCGAAAACAAAACGGCCAGCGCCGCCAGCCGCCAGCCGCCGGGGAACCGGCGCCGCGCAGGCTGTCTCGGTGGATGGGGGACCATCATGGGCGGAGTCCGGAGGCCAATGGACGGGTCGTGCCGGGCAGTTGCGGCCGACGACGCTTCTAACGAAATGCCGCACGGATCGCCAACGACCCGGCGACCGGTTGTCGCGCGTCGCTTGTCCCCCGTCACGCGGACGGACCCGCATGCGCCGTTGGGGCCATGTCGTCGTCGGAGTCGTCGGCCGTCAGCGGCGGTTCGGCGTCCCGGGCGACCACTCGCCGCGCCGCATCCAACCCGAACAGCCAGAACAGCGCGGGATGCACGAAGAAGTCAAGCAGCGTCGAACTGATGACGCCTCCCAGAATGACGGTCGCCACCGGATACAGAATCTCTTTTCCCGGCTCGTGTCCGGCGACCACCAGCGGCACCAGGCCGATGCCGGCCGTCAACGCCGTCATCAGCACGGGCGCCAGCCGTTCGAGGCCGGCCCGGACGATCATCGACGGCGTGAAGTCCTCGCACTCGTAGCGCACCAGGTGCAGGTAGTGGTTCAAAAGCAGAATCCCGTTGCGCGAGGCGATGCCCGTCAGCGAGATGAACCCCACCATGGCCGCGACGGTCAGCGTCTGACCCGTCGCCACCAGCGCCGCGACCGCTCCGATGAAGGCCATCGGAATCGCCGCCATCACCTGCAGCGCCAAATTCACGGAGTGAAACAGCGTGTACAGCACCAGAAAGACGCCGATCATCGCCGCGACGAACAGCACCGCCAGCATCCGCGTCGCCGCCTGCTGACTTTCGAACTGGCCGCCGTACTCGACGAAGTATCCCGGCGGCAGCTCCTCGACGAGCGGCTCCAGCCGCGACTGGATGTCCCGCACCACGTCCACCACGCCGCGTTCCGCGACATTGCACTGCAGCACGATCCGCCGGCGGACGTGTTCGCGATTGATCGTGTTCGGCCCCGTGGATTCGTAGATCTCCGCCACCGCCTCCAGCGGAACGCGCCCGCCCCCCGGCGTCTCCAAACTCAGCCTCCGCAGCACGTCCAGGTCCTCCCGGAACTCGCTGCCGAAGCGGACCAGCAGATCGAACACGCGTTGCCCCTCGACCACCTCCGACACGACCACGCCGTTGAGCGCCGTTTCAATGAAGGAATTCACGTCATGCACCGACAGCCCGTACTGCAGCAGCCGGTCGCGCTGCAGTTCGATCCGCAACTGCGGAACCTCGACCTGCTGCTCGAGCAGCAGGTCGGCGACGCCGGGGATGTCGGCAATCGCGTTCCGCATGGCCTGCCCCTCGCGGCGCAGGCGCTCGAGGTCGTCGCCGTACAGCTTGATGCCGATCTGCGCTTTGACGCCCGACAGCATGTGCGAAATGAGATGGGCCAGCGGCTGGTCGCCGGACGTCACGATGCCCGGGACCTCGCTGACGACCTCGCGGATGTGTTCCAGCTGCTGCGTCCGCGTCAGCGGGGAGTCGGGGTTGAGTTCAAGGATGTACTCGCTGGTGCTGACGCCTTCAGCATGCTCATCGAGCTCCGCGCGCCCGGTCCGCCGCGAAATGCGTTCGATGAAGTCGATTTCGCGCAACAGACCGTCGACGCGCTCCGCGATCTCCCGCGAGGTCGTCAGCGACGTTCCCGGCGGCAGCAGCACATTCAACTGCACGGCGCCCTCGTTGAACGGCGGCAGAAAATCCCGTTCGAGGACGCTGACAAACAGGCCGGCGAAGGCGACGGCCGTCGTTACTGCGGCCAGGTTCGCTCGCGGAAACCTCAGGCTGAACCGGATCACGGATCCGAAGGCCCGCTTCAACGTTCGCAGCACCAGGCTGTCGCCGCTGTGCGCCGGCCCCGTCCCGCGCCCCAGCAGCCAGTAGCTGAGCACCGGAGTGACCGTCAGCGAGACGAGCAGCGACGCGGTCAGCGACACCACGTAGGCGATCCCCAGCGGCATGAACAGTCGGCCTTCCATCCCCGACAGTCCGAACAGCGGCACAAACACCAGGCAGACGATGATCGTGCTGTAAACGATCGAGTTCCGAATCTCGGTGCTGGCCTGATACACGACGAGCAGCGGACGCTTGGGCGAGCCCAGGCTGTGGTTCTCCCGCAGCCGCCGGAGGATGTTCTCGACGTCCACGATCGCGTCATCCACGAGTTCGCCAAGCGCGACCGCCAGGCCGCCGAGCGTCATCGTGTTGATCGACAGCCCCATCGCCGCGAACACGACCGCCGTCGCCAGCACCGACAGCGGGATGGCCGTCAGCGTGATGAGCGTCACCCGGACGTTCATCAGAAACAGAATCAGGATGATCGTCACCAGCACGACCCCCTCCTGGAGGGCCACTGAAACGTTGGCGATCGCCCGGTCGATGAAGGATCGCTGCGAGTACATCGGAACGATCCGCAGATCGTCGGGCAGGGAGGGGCGAATCTCCTCGATGGCCTGCAGCGACAGCGCCGTCACAGCCCGCGTGTCGGCGCCCGGCTGCTTGGTGATCGTCAACAGGACGGCTCGGCCGCCCGTCCAGCCGTCCGGGTCGCGCTCCCAGGCGGCGCCGTCCCCGCGCTGGACCTGCGGACCCGCGCGGACATCCGCGACGTGGGCGATTGTCACAGGCCGGCCGTCCCGAATCGCGACGACGACCTGCCGGATGTCTTCCATGGACTGGATCCGCCCCAGCGCGCGAACCAGCAACTCATTGGGGCCCTGTTGATCGAGGTACCCGCCGGCGGCGTTTTCATTGCTTCGGACGAGCGCCTCGCGGACGTCCCCCAGCGTGATCCCCAGCCGCACCAGCGCCGCGGGGTCGACCAGCACCTGGAACTGTTTCCGGCCGCCCCCCATGGTGAAGACCTGCGCGATGCCCGGCACGGACAGCAGCCGCTGGCGCACGACCCAGTCGGCCAGCGTGCGCATTTCCAACGGGTCGGTCGCGCCCGTGTCGCTCCAGAGGCCGACGATCAGCATCTGCCCCATGATCGACGCGACCGGCCCCAGGTGCGGCCGCACGCCTTCGGGCAGCCGGTCCTGGGCGGCCTGCAGCCGCTCGGTCACGATCTGGCGGTCGATGTAGATGTCGGTTCCGTAATCGAAATCGACATTGACGATCGAGATGCCCGCCGCGGACGAACTGCGAACGGCTTCGACGCCGTTCGCTCCGTTCAGCGCGGCTTCGATCGGGAACGTGATCCGCGATTCGACCTCCTCCGGCGCCAGGCCGGGGGCCTCCGTCATGACGACGACTCGCGGCCGGTCCAGATCCGGAAACACGTCGATCGGCATCCGGGCCGCGACGACCAGTCCCAGTCCGGACACCAGGATCGCCGCCGCAATGACCAGCAGCCGTTGATGCAGCGCGAAGCGGATGATGGCGTTCAGCACGGCAAGTCCTTTCAGTGCTGATGTCCGGCGTGCGGATCGATGCCGCCGCCCGACTGATTCTTAAACGCCATCAGCAGTTGGTGGGCGCTCTTCAATGCGATCCGGTCATTGGGTCGCAGCGCGCCGTCGTCGGCGATGACGGCCGAAACCTGATCGCGGTGCAGCAGCCGCACGCCGACCCGTTCAAACGTTCGCTGCCGATAACGGAACACCCAGGCGTCCGCGCCGTCCCTGGCCACCGCCTGCACCGGCACGACGAGTTGGTCCGGCCATTCCTCGACGGGAACCTGCAGTTGCAGGCGTTCGCCCGGGCGATAGGCCCAGTCGAGGTATTCGAAGCCGTTCGGCGAGGGAGTCCGCCGCACGATCCGGTTCGGCAGCCGCACATAAAACGGCATCGTTCGCGAGTCGACGTCGATTTCGCTGCCGAAATAGGCGAGTTCCAGCCCCCCGACGACGACCGCGGGCTGCCCCGGACGCGACCACGCCGCGGTGATCGGCCAGCCGCGTTCCAACGTGCCCAGCAGCGCCGGGATGTCGTGCTCGAACGCCTGCCCTTCGATGTACAGCTCGCTGTAATCAGCGAGCACGGCGAGCGTCTGTCCCGCAGCCACGGTCTGCCCCTTGCGGATCCGGACGTCCTGCAGGACGAGTCGCTGATCCGACGGATCAAGCTCCTCGTGCGCCGCCGGGCGGATCGATTCGAGGTGCGGCTCATCGGGGTCGTGCTCATCCGGCGAGACGGCGACAATGACAAGTTCGCTCAAAGGCCGGCGATCGCGAACGACGGCTTCGACCTGCTCGTCGGACAGGCCATGCAGCCGCAGCGCCTCCCGCTGCGCGCTGAGGATCGCCTGAAGCTTGTCCCGTTCGTACTGGCGTTCCAGCAGCGTCCGCTGCGAGATCGCGCCGGTTTCGGACAACTGCGAGAGCCTCGTGATCTCCCGTTCCTCGACGTCGAGCGCTCCCAGGGTCTTCAGCAGGTCGGTTTGCGAATCCACAAACTCCTCCGCCGTGATGCGCAGATGAAAGAGGTCCGCGCCGGGCGGCACGGATTCCCCCCGCACGGCATGCACATGCGTGATGACGCCCGCCATGGGCGTCGACACCTCGACGCGCGTCCGTCCCGGACGATCGACGACCAGGCCCGGAATCGTCACCGACCGCCGGTAGGTCTCGCGGGCCGGCGGTTGCAGAAACTCCGAGTTCAGGCCCAGGTTGCCGCGGGCCCTCGCGGACAGTTCCAGGATTTCCGCTCCTTTGTCGCCATGATCGTGATCATGGTCCTCGTGAGAGCCAGCGGCCGATGGGGCTGTCGGCGGCGTGCCGCGGGCCGACTGGATGATCCGCCGCACGCTCTGCTCCAGCGGCGGCAGCCAGCGCGTGTGCGTCACGGCCAGGCCGGCCAGCAGGGCCAGGCTGAGGATCCATCGGCCCCAGCGAAACAGCCGGGACAGGGCGGAACGAGTCGTCATGGAAGTCTCCCGCGGCGCGGGGAAAGAGGAGATCGCGAGCGGTCATCCCGGCGACGCTCAACGGCGCAGTCGCTGGGCACGCAGCGGGAACGCGCGACCGGTGCGACAGCGTTGCCGTGCGGCGGGGCGTTCGGCCGGCTGGCTAGATCTGCCAGACCTGAAGAATCGACCGGCTGGCGGTCGGGGGTCGGCCTCGATCGCCAGTCGAGGTCGCCGGTGCGGCGGCCGCCGAGCAGCGCCGGGGAAGCTGAGCGCGGCGGACTTCGCACAGGCCGGATTCCGGCGAAGTCTCGACGGACGTCCGAATTTCGACGGCAACCCACGCGCACCGGCCTTCGGGGCAGTTCTCGGCCGGTTCCTCCGGAAATGACGGGATGTCGCCTGCGGGCGACGCGGGCCGGGCTGGCGCCGCGGCGTGCGGCGGTGCTCGATGCCGAGCGCCGCAACAGCGGGCTATCGGCGCCGCTGAAACACGAGCTGCATTTGCAGGCGCCGCGTGGACGTGATGCCAGCAGCAGCCCAGGACGCTGTGCAACAGCGTCGCGGCGAGGAGCAGCGAACTGAGAACCGACGCGGCCATGTCGGCGGGGTGCTCTGGAACTGGGATGCCTTGAACTGTCGCTCATCGTCGGCCGGCGGGCTGACGGGGTCAAGAGGGGGCTGGGCGCATCCTGCCGACGGGAACGCTCGAAGCCTTGATCGCGGCGACTCCTTCAGGCAGGTCTGGCG
Organism: Planctomyces sp.; assembly: GCA_019636235.1. Classification (GTDB taxonomy): domain Bacteria; phylum Planctomycetota; class Planctomycetia; order Planctomycetales; family Planctomycetaceae; genus Caulifigura. Next base: position 176,262 of record JAHBXW010000003.1, on the reverse strand, counting down.
CATGCCCCTCGAAACGATGTTGTGTACACAGCGCCAAGGTGGCTGAACGTTTCCGTCGGTCCGCTGGCCCGCGCCAGCGAACTTGAGCGCGCCCCGGGCGAATTGTTAATGCCTGGAGTAAGGTGCTGATGTAAAGCAAGTTACGTCGCCGATCTCCGCCGGGACGGCATGGTTTTTCGGCCTCCGGCACGGCCTGCGTTCACCCGAGCGGCACATCGCCTGCTTTCTCCTCCCGCACGGACAGCGACAACTTCGGACGGTCATCCGACACGCGTTGCCATCCGCTTCCCTGCAGGAAGAACTGGAACCTCGGATTGGTCCCCGGGGTTCGCATTGATCGCACGGTTTCGGCCGTGTGGCTGGTCTTTCGAACGTTCGAACCGCGTCCGAGTGCAAGGCGGGCGCGGAACGGCGTTCGGCGGACGCCCCCCGGCTTTCGGGCCGAGGGACTGCGGTATGTCTCACACGTCAAAATACTCAGGGAATTGCCACCATGTTGAATCGCCTTCTCCAGGACGAAGCCGGCTTCATCGTCTCCGCCGAGCTGGTCCTCGTCGCCACCATTCTCGTCATCGGCCTGGTTGTCGGGCTCAGCGAGATCCAGCACGCCGTCGTGCAGGAACTCAATGACGTCGCCGACGCGGTCGGCAGCCTCAATCAGAGCTATTGCTTCTCCGGGTTCTCGGCCGACAAGTGCGGCTCGAAGTGCGGTTCGTGGTTCGCCGGCTCGGCGTTCACTGACGTCGCCGATGACTGCGACAACAACCAGTGCGACCTGGCCTGCGACCGCCCGATGCCGGAAGCTCCGAAGCGGGGCGGACATGGCGGCCACGGCCGCGGCCGTTGATCCGGATTCGCTTTTGAATCGCAACTGATTCCAACCATTCGATCGCCGCGACGGGATTCGTCTCCTGCCGCGGCGATCGGCGTTTTGCGGCGATCGCCGTACGCGTCCGCGGCCCTCGTTCGCGGCCGCGACATCTGTTCTACTGGGCGGCGATCCGCCATGCGTCTCGATTCTCATGTTCTTCGCCGCTGCTGGTTCCTGGCCGGCGCCACCGCCTCCGGCAAGACGGCCGCGGGAGTCGCGCTGGCCCGCCGGATTAACGCGGAAATCCTGTCGCTCGATTCCATGGCCGTGTATCGCGGCATGGACATCGGCACCGCCAAGCCGACTCTCGACGAACGTCAGGGCGTCCCGCATCACCTGATCGACATCGTCGATCCCGCGGACCGCTTCAGCGTGGCCGACTACCTGGAGGCGGCCGCGCAAGTCTGTGCGGAAGTGCTGAATCGGGGCCGCACCCCGCTGTTCGTGGGAGGCACGGGGTTGTACCTGCGGGCCGTGCTGCGGGGAGTGTTCGAAGGTCCTGCGGCCGATCCGCTGCTACGAGAGGAACTCGAGGGGCTGGCGCGGGAGTTGTCCCCGGAAGCGCTGCATCGTCGACTGGCGGAGGTCGACCCCTCGTCGGCCGCGCGGCTGTCGCCGCGGGACGTGCGGCGGGTGGTCCGGGCTCTGGAGATTCATCGGCTCACGGGCCAGCCGGCGTCCGAGCAGCAGCGTGAGGAACCGCTGCCGGAGTCCGAGCGCCCCCGACGGGTGTTCTGGCTGTCGCCCCCGCGAAGCTGGCTGCACGACCGGATCAATCGGCGCGTCGAGTCGATGTTTTCAGCGGGGCTGGTGGATGAAGTCCGTCGACTGGCGGGGGGGCCGCTGGGCCTGGGTCGAACGGCCGCGCAAGGCCTGGGCTATAAGGAAGTGCTCGAACATCTCGCTGGAGAGGCGACGCTGGCGCAGGCGGTAGAGACCGTTCAGACGCGAACCCGGCAGTTCGCGAAACGCCAGGAGACCTGGTTCCGGAATCTCGTGGAGTGCCGGCCGGCGCCGTTGACGGGAGCCGAGTCAGCAGAAGAGGTTGCGATGCGGCTGGCGCGTCTGGGGCAGGCCGCGAACCGCCACTGAGGAGCCGCGCCAGGAAGGGCGGGGCGACCTGCGGCGATTCTCCCGGGGGCGGGAATTCGCCCGACATGCTGGCGGCCGTTCGAGGCCCGGGATAAAATTGGCCTCAGTGGCGGACGGTGCAAGACCCGCCGCGACGAATACCTCAGCAGGCAGTGTGGACGAGCGTTGTTTGCCGGCAGGAGTCGGCAAGTGTTTGGTCCCGAATTCGCAGCCAGGGAAGTCCGCGAACCGCTGCTGTCACGACGACGGTTCTTTATGACTTCTGAACTTGCCCTGCACGATCGCTCGCAGGAGCGCGACCTGGTGGATCCGGCGGTGTTTGTCGGCCGGCTGCTGGGGCGAGACCGCCTGGAGCGGGACGACGATCTGGAGCATGGGGAATTCGGCCTCCTGGACCCCTTGACCGGCAAACGGATCCGGGTGGCGGTCCAGGCGCTGACGCGCTACGCAGCGCGACAGCTGGACATGCTGCACCCGCCGTCGTCCTTGAGCTGAGAACGGCGCTGATCCAAGGCGTGTCGACTCGCAGCGCGCGGCGCGGGTCCGGATTTTCTTGCGCGCCCGGCAGGCCGAATCAACCGGGCAGCGATTGCTCGCCGCCCGGTTTGAGATCCGCTGGTTGCCGCCGTGAGGGTGAAGTCGTTTCGCCGCGGCCTCACTCGTCCGTGACGCAGCCTTCGCTGGCGCTCTTCACATTCTTGATGTACTTGTACAGCGTGCCGCGGGTCGCCTTGTAAGCGGGGGCGGTCCAGGCGGCACGCCGCCGGTCCATCTCCGCCGCGTCGACCGCCACGTCGAGCCGATTCTTCTCGGCGTCGATCGTGATGCGGTCGCCGTTCTGAATCAGCGCCAGCGGCCCCCCTTCCTGCGCCTCCGGCGTCACGTGCCCGATGATGAAGCCATGGCTGCCGCCGGAGAACCGGCCGTCGGTGATGAGGGCCACTTTGTCTCCCAGGCCGGCCCCCATGACGACGGACGTCGGCGTCAGCATCTCCGGCATGCCGGGTCCCCCCTTGGGCCCTTCATAGCGGATCACGATGACGTCGCCGGCCTGAATCTCCTTCCGCTCCATCCCGCGGAGCATGTCCTCTTCGCTGTCGTAGCATCGGGCCGGTCCGGAGAACACCAGACCCTCTTTGCCGGTGATCTTGGCGACGGCTCCTTCGGGCGCCAGGTTGCCCCGCAGAATCCGGATGTGCCCCGTCGCTTTGAAGGGCTCTTCCAGCGGCCGGACGATCTTCTGACCGCTCGCCAGCCCGGGCAGGTCCGCCAGGTTCTCGCCCAGCGTCCGTCCGGTGACCGTCAGGCAGTCGCCATCCAGCAAGCCCTTCTCCAGCAGGTACTTCATGACGGCCGGCGTGCCGCCGATGGACTGCAGGTCCTCCTGCACGAACTTGCCGCTGGGCTTGAGGTCCGCGATGTAGGGGATCCGGTCGCTGACCTTCTGGAAATCGTCGATCGTCAGCTCCAGTCCGACGGACCGCGCGATGGCGATCAGGTGCAGCACGGCGTTGGTCGAGCCGCCCACGGCCATCGTGACGACCATCGCGTTCTCCAGCGCCGCCCGGGTGATGATCTTTCGGGGGGTGATGTCCTTCTCGAGCAGGTTGAGGATCGCCGCGCCCGCCCGACGGCACTCCTCCAGCTTCAGCGGATCGGTCGCGGGAATCGAGGCGCTGTAGGGCAGGGACATGCCCATCGCCTCGATGGCGGTGGCCATCGTGTTGGCGGTGTACATGCCGCCGCAGGCGCCGGCGCCGGGACAGGAGTTCCGGACGATCTTCTGCCGCTGATCGTCCGAAATCTTCCCGGTGAGGTACTCGCCGTAGGACTGGAACGCGGAGACGATGTCCAGCTTCTCCCCCTGCGCCCCGCAGCCGGCGCGGATCGTCCCGCCATAAACCATGATGGCCGGCCGGTCGAGACGGCCCATGGCCATGATGCAGCCCGGCATGTTCTTGTCGCAGCCCGGGATGGCCACCAGGGCGTCGTACCACTGTGCGCCCATGATCGTCTCGATGCTGTCCGCGATGAGGTCGCGGGACTGCAGCGAGAACGACATGCCGTCGGTGCCCATCGAAATGCCGTCCGACACGCCGATCGTGTTGAACCGCATGCCGACCATGCCCTCGGCCTCGACGCCGACCTTCACTTCGGCGCCCAGGTCCAGCAGGTGCATGTTGCAGGGGTTGCCTTCGTACCAGACGCTGCCGATGCCGACCTGCGGCTTCTGCATATCGTCTTCGGTGAGGCCCGTGGCGTAGAGCATCGCCTGGGAGGCGCCCTGCGAGCGCGGCTGGGTGACGTGTGCGGAGACTTTGTTGAGCTGTGCCATGTCGACGGTGGGCGCGATGTCAGGAGGGGCGGGAACTCGATCCCCGACGGGGCGATCCGGCGGGTCAGGATCGGGACGGCGGGAAAACCGCTATTTCAGCAGATCGCCCGGATTCGACAAACGAGCCGCCGGAAAGTTCGCCCGAATTCACGGGATCGCCGTCCCGGCGCGGATCCGCCGCCGCTGAGTTGTGGCCGGAACGACTCTCGGCCGATGATGCCTGCTTCCGCCCGGCGACTCGCAGCCGGGATCGACTCGAAGGTGCGAATTCCGGAGTGCCGCTGATGACGTCGATGCGAACCACGGTCTGCCTGTGCCTGTTGTGGTTGATGCCAGGCGTCTCTTCGGCGCAGGGCACGCGGGCCGATTACGAACGGGCCTCCGCGCTGCAGGCGCAGACCGCGGACAAGGTGTTTCGCGACAATGTCGAACTGCGATGGCTGCCCGGCGGGACGCACGCCTGGTACCGGGTCCGCACGGGGCCTTCGACAGTCGAGTGGGTGCTGGTCGATCTGCCGGCGGGCGAGCGCCGCGCCGCGTTCGACCAGGAACGGCTCGCAGAGGCGCTGCGCCAGGCCGGCGTCGATGGCGTCGCGGCCGACGCGCTGCCTCTTGAACGGGCGTCGTTCGACGCCGTCGCGCAGCGGTGGACGTTCCGGGCGGGCGGGCGTCGGTTCCACTGGGGACTGGAATCGCAGGAACTTACGCCGGCGGAGGATGCCGACGACGAGCCGGAGGACGAGCCTCGGGGTCGCCGGCGCGGCGGCCGGGGAACCGGTGAAACGTCGCTGACGTTTGTGAACCGATTGCCCCTGAAGGTCGAGATCTTCTGGCTTCCCGGAGGCGACGCCCGCACCAGCTACGGCGAAATCCCCCCCGGCAGCGAACGCCAGCAGCACACCTTTTCCGGCCACCGCTGGCTGGTCGTCGACGAGAAGGGCAACGAGCTGGGCATGACGGTCGGCCGCGACGCTCCGCGAACCGTCGAGATTCCCCGTGATCTTCGTCCGGCATCCGTGGAGCCCCGGTCGCAGGACGGCGCGCCCCGGCGTCCGATGCGAATCGCTTCGACTTCGCCTGACGGTCGGCTGCGCCTTGAAGCGCGCGATCACAACCTCGTGCTCATCGACGTGAACACCGCGGAAGAGCACGCGCTGACGAGCGACGGCGTCGAAGCGGATCGCTACGGCGGGCCGCTCGTCTGGTCGCCCGACAGCCGCCGCGTTGTGGCAATGCGGACTCAACCCGCCGACGAGCGGAACGTGCACATCATCGAATCCGCCCCGCGCGACCAACTGCAGCCCCGCCTGCATTCCTACAGCTATCTCAAGCCCGGTGATCGGGTGGCCGTCAGCCTGCCGCGGCTGTTCGACGCCGTCGAACGCAGCGAGATCCCCGTCCATCATGAGCTGTTCGTCAACCCGTGGTCGATCGACGACGTCCGCTGGGAATCGGACTCGACCCGCTTCACATTTCTGTTCAACGAGCGGGGACATCAGACGCTGCGGATTCTCTCGGTCGATGCGGAAACCGGCGCCGTGACGCCGATTGTCGAGGAGCGCAGCCCGACGTTCATTGATTACTCGGGGAAAATGTTCCGGCACGACCTGCCCGCGACAAATGAGTTGATCTGGATGTCGGAGCGGGACGGCTGGAACCATCTGTACCTGTACGATTCGCGAACGGGAGAGGTGAAGAACCCGATCACGCAGGGGGAGTGGGTCGTCCGCGGCGTCGAGCTGGTCGACGAGGAACGCCGACAGATCTGGTTCCGGGCCGGCGGCATCCATCCCGGCCAGGATCCCTATTTCGTGCACTTCGCGCGGGTGAATTTCGACGGCAGCGGGCTGGCGATCCTCACGGCTGGCGAAGGGAGCCATGCGATCGAGTTTTCCCCCGATCGCAAGTTCTTCGTCGACGCCTGGTCGCGCGTCGACCTGCCCCCGGTGACGGAATTGCGCCGCTCCAGCGACGGCAGCCTCGTGTGCGCGCTGGAGCGGGCCGACGCCAGCGCGCTGCAGGAAATGGGCTGCCGCGCTCCGGAGCCGTTCGTCGCGAAGGGGCGCGACGGCGAGACGGACATCTACGGAGTCATCTGTCGGCCGTCGAACTTTCAACCGGATCGCCAGTACCCGGTGATCGAGAACATCTACGCCGGCCCGCAGGGCGCCTTCGTTCCGAAGACGTTCCGCCCCTGGTTCGGCCAGCAGAAGATCGCGGAACTGGGGTTCATCGTCGTGCAGATCGACGGCATGGGGACGTCGCACCGTTCGAAGGCGTTTCACGACGTGTGCTGGAAGAATCTCGGCGACAGCGGATTTCCGGACCGCATTGCGTGGATCCGCGCGGCCGCGGAGCACGAGCCGGCGATGGACCTGTCCCGGGTGGGCATTTATGGAGGTTCAGCCGGCGGGCAGAGTTCGACGCGGGCGCTGCTGGCGCATGGCGACTTTTACAAGGTCGCCGTCAGCGACTGCGGCTGTCACGACAACCGGATGGACAAGATCTGGTGGAACGAGCAGTGGATGGGCTGGCCGATCGACGAACATTACGCCGAGCAGTCGAACGTCACCCAGGCGCACCGGCTGACCGGCAAGCTGCTGCTGGTGGTGGGGGAACTGGATCGCAACGTGGACCCGGCGTCGACGATGCAGGTCGCGGACGCGTTGATCCGGGCCGACCGGGATTTCGATCTGTTGATCATTCCGGGGGCGGGGCACGGGGCCTGCGAGACGCCGTACGGCCAGCGGCGACGGCAGGATTTCTTCGTCCGGCACCTGCTGGGGGTCGAACCCCGGAGCGAGTGAGGGCGTCCCTCCCGGCGAAGGCCGGCGACCGGCCGGCGGGAAGTGCAATCGACATTTTGATGAAAGGCAGAGCGAATGTCCGTCGCCTCGCTGCTCGAAGAATATGCCGCTGGTCCGAAACTTCTGCGGCAGTCGGTGCGAGGTTTGACGCCCGATCAGCTCGCCGCGCACCCGGTTCCCGGGACATGGTCGGTGCTGGAGGTCGTGTGCCACGTCGCGGACTTCGAGACGATCAGCTCGGACCGGATGAAGCTGGTCGTCGCACTCCAGGAACCGCGACTGCCCGGATACGACGAGACGCTGTTCGCTGCGCGGCTGCGTTATGACGCCCGCGACCTGGAAGAGGAGCTGGCGGTGATCGAGTCGGTGCGGCGGTCGACGACGCGCATTCTAAGAAGTCTGCCCCCCGAGGCCTTTGCGCGGAAGGGGGTGCACTCGGAAGCGGGGCCGCTGACGCTGGAGCAGTTCCTCGCCCGCGCCGCGGGACACCTGCCCCACCACGTGCGGTTCATTGACGAGAAACGCCGCGCGCTGGGGGTGTAGAGCCGGGCCGGTCGGCGTCGCGCCGGGGACGACAGTCCCGGAAGGTCTGTGTTCGCTCCCGGCGCGGCGGCGTTGCGGAAGCAAACGAACGTTGGAGACCGGGGCGTCAGATCGCGCCGGTTGTGCGCCGCCGGACGGCCGCCTCGCTGGGCGGATACTGGTATTCGGCGACCGGCACGAACTGGCCGCAGTCGACGTCGTACGCGAACACCTCGCCCGTTTCGATCTTGTACACCCAGCCGTGCAGCTTCAGGTCGCCCTTCACCAGCCGCGAGGCCACCGCCGGCAGCGTCCGCAGGTTCTCCAACTGGACCAGCACGTTCTCCTCGATCGTCGCTGTCAACTGCTTCTCGGCGTCGAGGTCCGGGTAATTCTCCCGCATGATCCGCCGTGTTGTCTCCGCATGCTGCAGCCATGCCGCCGTTTCCGGCAGCGAGTTCAGCATGGACGGGTTGAGCAGCCCCTTCATGGCGCCGCAATGGGAATGTCCGCAGATGATGATGTCCTTGACGCCCAGGCCGGCCACGGCGAACTCAATCGTGGCCGCCTCGCCGCCGTTCGCCGCGCCATGCGGCGGAACAATGTTCCCCGCGTTCCGCAGAATGAACAGGTCGCCTGGCTGTGAACGAGTCAGCAGGTTGGGGTCGATGCGGGAATCGGAACAGGTGATGAACAGCGTGTCGGGGGTCTGGCGCTGCGCAAGCTCTTCGAACAGTTGCTGAAGCGAGCGGAAGTTCTTCTGCTGGAACTGATGGATTCCCTGGATCAGCTTCTGCACGTCTGATGTCCTTCCTTCCGGCGGGCCGCGACCTCGAGGAGAACCCCGGGTCGAGGCGTTGGCCGAAAACCGTGCCTGCATTGGGCTGCCCCGACGCCTGGCAGGCGTCGAGCTGACGTCGCGTTCTCCGACGTCGGGAGCGCGAGCGCCCCGATTGTTCCCGACCGGCCGGAGGCGTCAAGCGGCATCTGGTGCGGATTCCATTTGCCGGGAACATGCGCCTACAGGGCGAGACACTTTCTGGAGTTCGCGCCCTCCCGTGCGCTGCGGTTCGGCCACACCGTCCCGGGGTTTCGGCCGTCGTCTGAAGACTGGTTTATCTGGCGCGGGCGCAGCGACGTCTGGCCGCCCGGAGACGCTCTGAGTTCCCCCTCTGCAAGCCGGCGGCGTGAACGCGGGACGGCGTTCCCCCCGTCTGGTAGACTGCGGTCCCAGAGCGATGGTTTCCCCTCCGGATTGACTCCCGATGGCCGCCGGCCCTGTCCGCGTTTTCGTCCTTGCACGCGATCAGTCCGAGCGCGTCCAGTCCGCCTGGCGCGACCTGGAGCGCGTGCTCCTGAAACGCAAAGGGATCGAACTCGCCGGCGTGGCCATCACCGACGACGCCACGCCCCATGAAATCGACGCCGACCTGGCGATCGTCCTCGGCGGAGACGGCGCCATCCTTCGCGCCTGCCGGCACTTTGGCGAACGGCAGTTGCCCATCCTGGGCGTCAACCTCGGCCGGCTGGGCTTTCTCGCCGATGTCGCCCCCACCGAGTTCGAGGCCTGCCTGACGCACCTGGCGGCCCGCAACTTTCGCGTCGTTCAGCACCTGATGTTCGCCTGTGAGCACCACCAGGCGGACGGGCGCGTCGAGCGGCATCTGGGGCTGAACGAAGCCTCGATCCTCGCCGCCGGTTCGCTGTCGCTGACCGACATCGAACTCGCCATCGACGGCGAGCGCATCACGACCTACACGGGGGACGGCGTGATCGTCAGCACGCCGGTGGGATCGACGGCGCACAGCCTGTCCGCCGGCGGACCGATCCTGGCCCAGGATCTGCTGGCGTTTGTGGTGACGCCCATCTGCCCGCACACGCTGACGAACCGTCCGCTCGTCGAACATGCGGACCGCGTGTATGAACTGCGGGCGCCGCACGCCAACGAGGGGGTGATGCTGGTCATCGACGGGCAGATCCGCACGCCCGTGTCGCGGGGGGATCGGATCGTGATCCGCCGGGCGCCGGTGATGTTCCAGCTCGTGCGACTGCCGGGCCACAGTTATTACGCGGCGCTCCACCGCAAGCTCGGGTGGGGGGGCCAGCCGCGGTATCAGCGGCTGAAGTCCGAATGACGGTCGGGCCGCGTCTGGAGAATGGGATTCGCTGATGTCTGACGCAGGTGTTGTCCGCCGCGCTGTGGTGCTGTTGAGCGGCGGCCTCGATTCGGCGACGGCGCTCGCCGAGGCCCGGCAGGCGGGGTTCGAGTGTCATGCGCTGTCGTTCGATTACGGCCAGCGGCATCGGCACGAACTCGATGCGGCGCGGCGCGTGGCCGAGTCGTTGTCGGCCGCGCGGCATGTCGTCGTGCCGCTCGATCTCCGGGCGATTGGCGGCTCGGCGCTGACGGCCGACATCGACGTCCCCAAGCATCGGTCGGCGGCGGAGATGGGGGACGGCATCCCGGCGACCTATGTGCCGGCGCGGAACTCGGTGTTTCTGGCGGTCGCCCTGGGCTGGGCGGAGACGCTGGGAGCTTTTGACCTGTTCATCGGCGTCAACGCGATTGATTTCAGCGGCTATCCGGACTGCCGCCCGGAGTTCATCGCGGCGTTTGAAACGCTGGCGCAGCTGGCGACGCAGGCGGGCGTCGAGGGGCGGGGGACGTTCCGAATTCATACGCCGCTGATCTCGCTGACAAAGGCGGAGATCATCCGCCGGGGCAATGAGCTGGGCGTGGACTTCGGCCTGACGCACAGTTGTTACGACCCCGGCCCCGAGGGGCGTCCGTGCGGGGCGTGCGATTCGTGCCTGCTGCGGGCGCGGGGATTCGCGGAGGCGGGATTGGCCGACCCGGCGCTGGCGCGGGGCTGAGGCGGTTCAGCGCGCCGCGGGGCGCACGATCCAGCAGGAGTCGTGCGGTTCGAGACCGATATGCGGGTAGTAGGAGCGGGCTGCGGGGGCCGCGATGAGGATCAGCGTCGTCTGTTCGCCGGCGGCCTGGTGCGTGCGGCGGATGAGTTCCCGGCCGATGCCGCGCCCCTGGTGCTCGCGGTCGACCGCGAGGTCCGACAGGTACGTGCAGTAATGGGAATCGGTGATCGCCCGGGAGACGCCGACGAGCTGGCCGGCGATGCGGGCGGTCGCGATGACGTCCGCGCCGCGGAGCATGCCCTCGATGCGGGGCGGGTCGTCGACGGGGCGGCGCTCGGCGAGGGTGCTGCGGCGGAGGACGTCGACGAATTCGTCGGCGGAAAGCTGCGGTTCGAGCTGGTAATCGACGGTCGGGCTGTCGGCCACGGGGCAGCTCCGGCGGGGCCGCTGGGGATCAGGTGAGGTCCGCTTCCATGCCGATGACGGTGACGCCGCTGTCGGTGACGACGAAGCCCCGGGAGAGGTCTTCGTCGCGGTTGTAGCCGATGCGCATGCGCTCGGGGATGGCGACGCCCTTGTCGATGATGGCGCGGCGGATCTGGGCGTGCCGGCCGATGGCGACGCCTTCGAACAGGATCGAATCTTCGACCGTCGCCCAGCTGTTGACGCGGACGTTGCTGGCGATGATCGAGCCGATGACGCGCCCGCCGGAGATGATGCTGCCGGGGCAGACCATGCTGTCGAGGGCCTGTCCGACGCGCGGCGGGTCGGAGGCCATCTGGGCGAAGACGAACTTGGGGGGCGGCAGCGGCGGATGCCAGCCGCGGATCGGCCAGTCGGATTCGTACAGGTTCAATTGCGGGTTGACCGAGACCAGATCGCGGTTGGCGTCGTAGTAGGAATCCAGAGTGCCGACGTCCCGCCAGTAGGCGGTCTGCCCGGTCTTCTTGTCCCGGAAGGCGTAGGCCTTCACCTTGTGCGTCTGGATGAGGGCCGGGATGAGGTCCTTGCCGAAATCATGATTGCTCGACTGGACCGTCGCGTCCCGGCAGAGCTCCTCGAACAGCACGCGGGCCTTGAAAACGTAAACGCCCATCGAGGCCAGGCAGAGCGTGGGATCGTCCGGCAGCGAGAAAGGCTGGGCCGGCTTTTCGTCGAACCGCTGGACCCAGCCGCCGTGGTCGACGCCCATGACGCCGAACTGCGTGCCCTCGGCAAGCGGGACAGGGAGGCAGGCGATGGTGCAGTCAGCGTCGGACTCGACGTGCGCGGCGACGAGTTCCGAGTAATCCATCTTGTAGACGTGATCCCCGGACAGGATCAGGATCGTGTCGGGGTCGGATTGCTCGATCGTGTAGATGTTCTGATAGACGGCGTCGGCCGTGCCGCGATACCACAGCTCGCCCAGCCGCTGCTGAGGGGGCAGGATGTCGACGAATTCGCCGAGTTCGCGGCACAGGAACCGCCAGGCGCGGTTGATGTGGCGGTCCAGGCTGGCGGCCTTGTACTGCGTCAGCACCAGGATCTTGCGGAGCCCGCTGTTGATGCAGTTCGACAGGGTGAAGTCGATGATGCGGTAGATGCCGCCGAAGGGCACGGCGGGCTTGGCGCGGTCGACGGTGAGCGGTTCGAGGCGGGACCCCTTGCCTCCTGCCAGAATCAATCCCAGAACGTTTCGCATGGCTCCGATACGATGGCGGTGATGGATGACCCGGTCAACCAACGGGTTTCGACATGCATTTCGCGAACCATTCGGTCGTCAAATCGCGAAGGGCGGGCGGAAGGCGCGGAGGGGAGGACGCTCGGCGCGTGGAATCGGGGGGGGATTCAGGTTGGCGACGATTTCGCGCGGCGCGCGGGCCGTCGGGCTTTTCTTTGCGGCGGCGGAGGCGGGTCCGCGTCGGGCGGCGGATTGGCGACCGGCTGACGGCGAATCATCCGCCGTGTTTTGGGAATGGGGATGACTTTCCGCGCGGACAGATAGTCAGCGGTCAATGAGCCTTCAACCTGGCCGCTCACGAACTCGCGGGGAGCGCCGGAGGCGACCACCTGGCCGCCGTGCCGCCCGGAACCGGGACCGAAATCGTACAGCCGGTCGGCCGCGTCCAGGACTTCGCGATCATGCTCGACCAGCACGACCGTATTGCCCAGGTCGCGCAGGCGGCGGAGCGCGTCGATCAGCCGTTGGTTGTCCCGCGGGTGCAGGCCGATCGTCGGCTCATCGAGCACATACAGGACGCCGGTCAGCGCCCGCCCGATCTGCCCGGCCAGCCGGATCCGCTGCGATTCGCCCCCCGACAGCGTCGGCATGGGGCGGTCCAGCGTCAGATAGTCGAGGCCGACGTCGACCAGGAACTTCAACCGGTGCGTGACTTCCTGCAGCAGGTCGCCGGCGATCTTGCGTTCCTCCCCTTCGAGCTGCAAACCCTGCAGGAACTCGAGCGCCTCGCGCAGCGGCATCTGGCAGATCTGCGGCAGAGTGAGGCCGCGCAGCTTGACGGCGGCGGCGTCCTCGCGAATGCGGGTGCCCTGGCAGGCGGAGCAGGTCGTCTCGCCGACGAGGTCCGACAGCGACTGGCGATATTCGAATGAGACGCGAGTCGCTTCCTCGATCGCCGGGTAGAGCCCCTTGTACTGGAACCGAAACGAAGGGGGGGACGCAGTGGCGGTCTCCGGGGCGTCGTCGACTTTGCGTTTGCGGCGGGCCGCGGAGGCGCGGGTCGGCCTGGGGGACGGATTGGCGGCCTCGAGGGCGTCGCCATCGGGCGCCGCGTCCACCTCTGTTGTCGGCGTCACCGTCTGTTTCGGCAGCGCCGGAGGGGACGAGCTGGCGGAGCCGGGCAACCGCGCGTCGAGCCAGCGGTCGCCGCAACCATACAGCACGACACGTTGCAGGCGGGGCTCCAATTGCCGGTAGGGCACGTCGAGCGGCAGGCCGGTCGCCTCGGAAATGGCGTCGAGCATCGCGGCGAACAGCGGGTTCGCTTTCGGGTCTGGCCAGGCGAGAACCGCGCCGTCACGCAGCGAGCGATCCGGGTTGGGAATCAGGGCCGAGATGTTCGTTCCCTGTTCAACGCCCAGTCCCTGACACGATGGGCACCAGCCCAGCGGGCTGTTGAACGAGAAGTTCTGCGGGGTGAGTTCTTCGAAGTCGCGCGACATTCCGGGTTCCTGTGGCGCGAATTGTCGGGTCCGGACGTCCGCTCGGCAAGCCGGCGAACTTGGACGCCCGGGCGAGCCTGCGGCGACGGCGACAGAAACCGACATCCCCTCAAGAGACGGGGGCCGCGCAACGAACCGGACGGTTCAGGCCGCCGGAACGCGGGCCACGTATTCCAGCAGGAACAGGAAGTGGCAGGTGCTGCCGGCAATCGTCGAGAGGTGCCAGGCCGCATGGTAATAGGGCCGGCGAACGTCGTTGCACAGGAACCACAGGCCGCCGAGGTACGAGAGGCCGCCGGCGACGACCAGCGCCAGCCCCGGCCCCTGACAGACTTCGTGAATCCGGCCGAACCCGATGATCGGCAGCCAGCCCAGCATGACGAACGTCCGGAACGGCGTGCCCTGCGTGCCGCGGCGGACGCGTTCGACAATGCCCATCGTCGCCAACAGCCACATCGCGACCAGCAGCATCCACCAGCCGTTTTCCCGGTGGTGCACCATGCCGAATGGCGTGTACGTGCCGACGACCAGCAGGAAGATGCAGACCTGGTCGAGCATCCGGTAAAAGTCGCGCCTTGGGCCACACTCAAAGCTGTGAGACAGCGTCGACGCGACGTACAGGGCGACGAGCGACGCGACATAGATTGCGCAGCCCGCGATTCGCCAAGCGTCCCCCGTCGGCAGGACCGTCGACAGCATGACGCCGGCGCCGATGACGCTGAGGATCGCGCCGAATCCGTGGGTCCACTGGTTGAGCGTTTCCGGGGCCCAACGCTGAGCGGACGGGGATTCGACGAGAATGATCGACGTCTGCATCGCCGGTCGCGCCTCCGTGCGGTGGTCAAAGGGGTCGGGACTCTAGCCCTCCGGGCGATTGCTCCCAAGAGGAAATCGGCGCGTGTCGCAACGGGACTTCGCGATTTTCCGGCGGTTGTTCCGGGACGCGGACGCGGCGCTGCCTCCGGTCGCCCCAGGCGGCATTCCTGAGCGGCCCGGTCGTCTTCCGCGGGCGTGGTTCCCGACGTTCGGCGGCGCGGACCGGCAGACTCTGCCGTCCAGCGGATCGGTTCCTCTCCTTCGAGACTACGTCAGAAATCCGGGCAGGGGGATTCTTTTTTCGACTCGCCCCGGTCCGGCTCTCGGCGAAGTTCCCGATCGGGCGGGAGAGGCCTGCGGCGACGGCCGGCCCGTGGTTTGGATTCGCGCGCCGAGCGCTGTTACAGTCGCCGTCCGGGCGTGCGGTTTACGGCGGCCCTGAATCAGCGAGGACACGATGCGTCGACTGGCAGCGGCATTCATCGGAATGGGAATGTTGGGGACCGCAGCCAGCCTGCCCGCCGCCGAAGAGGCCCGGGCTGCGACCGCAGCCCCGGCGAAGGCGGATGCACAGCCGGACGACAAAGCCGGCCGGTCGCTGTTCGACGGCAAATCTCTGGAAGGCTGGAAGGTCGTCGACTTCGCCGGCGCGGGCGATGTGGCCGTCGAGGACGGCGTCCTGCGGATCGGCATGGGGCAGCCGATGACGGGCATCGCCTGGACCGGCGGCGAGCTTCCAAAATCGAATTATGAGCTGACGTTCGAGGCTCAGCGGGTCGACGGCAGCGACTTCTTCGTCGGCCTGACGTTTCCGATCCAGGAGAGTCCCTGCACGCTGATCCTCGGCGGCTGGGGGGGCGGACTGACAGGCTTCTCCAGCATCGACGGCTTCGACGCCTCCGAAAATGAGACGACGAGCTTCATGCAGGTCGAGCCGCAGCGCTGGTACAAGGTGCGGCTCAAAGTGACGGACGCCCGCGCGGAAGCGTACGTGGACGGGAAGCGGATCGCGGGGTTCGATCATCGGGGGCGCAAGGTTGGCGTCCGGATCGAAGTCGAACGGAATCGCCCGCTGGGCTTTTCGACGTTCCAGACGGTCGGCGGACTGAAGGACATTCGGCTCCGGGAGCTGACGGAGACGGAGCGGGCCGAGGCGATCGCCGAGGCGGATCGGATCAAACAGGAGAGCGAATGACGTCGAAGGCGGAGCACTGGTCCGGGCCGCGAGACGTCCCGCGGGACGACATGACGATTGAGCAGGGGGTCGCGCCCCGCATTCGCGCGGTGACGTTCGATTTCGACGGGTTGATGTTCAACACCGAGGAGGTCTTCCACCTGACCGGGACAGAGCTGTTGCGCCGCCGCGGAAAGGAACCAACTCCCGCGGTGTTCCATGCGATGATGGGTCGGCGCGCCGAGGAGGCCTTCGCCCAGCTCATCCGGATCATGGAACTTCGAGACACGATCGACGAGCTGCGGATCGAGTCGGAGGAAATCTTCTTCACGCTGCTGGACGACATCCTGGAGCCGATGCCCGGGCTGTTCGAACTGCTGGAGTTGATTGAGCGGCGGGGGCTGCCCAAGGCGGTCGCGACATCCTCGGAGCGCAGCTACCTGACAAAGCTGCTGAGCCGATTTGAACTGGAATCGCGATTTCAGGCGCTGCTGACGGCGGAGGATGTGACGCACGGCAAGCCGCATCCGGAAATTTATCAGCGGGCGGCCCAGCGACTGGGAGTCGCGCCCTCCGAAATGCTGGTCCTCGAGGACAGCGAGGCGGGAACGCGGGCGGCGTCGGCGGCGGGAGCCTACATCATCTCCGTGCCGCATCGTCACAGCCGCCATTTCTCGTTTCAGGACGCCCGGGCGATCGCTTCGAGTTTGACCGACCCGGTGATATTGCGACTGCTGGATGGAGCCGGCGCATGACGACGGAAGCTCGCTCAAAAACCGTCGTCATCACCGGGGCGACCCGGGGGCTGGGTCGGGCGCTCGTCGACCGTTTCGCGGAATCGGGCTGGGTCGTCGTCGGCTGCGGCCGGTCTCCGGACGGCATCCTGCAGCTCGCGGAGCGACAGGCTGCCCCGCACGCCTTTTCGGCGATCGATGTGACCGACGCCGACGCTGTGGCGGATTGGGCGCAGCACGTTCTGGCGACGTTCGGACCGCCAGATCTGCTCGTCAACAACGCCGGAGTCATCAACGAGACGGCTCCCCTGTGGGAAGTCTCCGCCGACGAATTCGCACGCGTCGTCGATGTGAACCTGAAGGGCATGCACCATGTGCTGCGGGGATTCCTGCCGGCCATGGTCCAGCGGCGCAGCGGCGTGGTCGTGAATCTTTCGAGCGGCTGGGGGCGGTCGACGTCCGCGGGCGTCGCGCCGTACTGCGCGACGAAGTGGGGCGTCGAAGGACTGACGCAGGCGCTGGCTCTTGATGTGCCGCGCGGCATGGCCGCAGTGGCTCTGAACCCGGGCGTCATTGATACGGACATGCTGCGGAGTTGCTTCGGCGGAAGCGCAGCGACGTACCCTTCGCCGGAGACATGGAGCCGGTCGGCGGCGCCCTTTCTGATGGGGCTGACGGCCCGGCACAATGGTCAATCGCTGACAGTCCCCGGCGTTCCCACCTGAGCACTCCCGAATGCAGCGCCCCCCCGCGTTCCGACCCTGCCTGCGAACCGCTGGCGTCCTCTGGACCTTGGTGCTGTGCGTCCCGGCGCCGGTGTTCAGCGAAGAAGCGAATCCGCTGTTGAAGACGTTCGTCGACGAGTTCGTCGCAATCACGCCCGGCGAGGGCGCGTTTCCGGCGTCGTTCCGACAGGGTTCGGGAGCCGAGCCATCGGAGCGGCCAGTCCGGGACGTGACGTTCGCCCGGCCCTTCCAGATCGCCCGGTACGAGGTCCCGCAGAACCTGTATGAATTGGTGATGGAACAGAATCCCAGCCGCTGGAAAGGGCCGCGGAACTCCGCCGAGCGAATGACCTGGGGCGAGGCCGTCGAGTTCTGCGAGCGGGCGACGCGGCTGCTGCGGGAGGCGAAGCTGATCGGCGACGACGAAGTCATCCGGCTGCCGACGGAAAGCGAATGGGAGTATTGCTGCCGGGCCGGAACGACGACCGCGTACAGTTTTGGCGACTCGGCGCAGAAAGAGGGCGACGCCGACGCGCGGGCGACGATTCTGGACGCGTACGCCTGGCATACGGGCAATGCGGCGGGGAACGATCCGGCCGTCGGGTCCCTGAAGCCGAACGCCTGGGGGCTGTACGACATGCATGGCTATCTGTGGGAGTATTGCCAGGACGAGTGGCGGGCCGACTACGAAGGGGCGCCGACTGACGGGCGGGCCGCCGCGGATCGGGAGGCCGAGCCGAAACAGCGCGTCATCCGCGGCGGGTCCTGGAAAGATCCCTTCGCGGCGCTCCGCAGTTCGTCGCGCAGGCCGTTTGACGTCGCCGCGCGGGACGACGCCGTCGGCTTCCGCTGCGTTCGCAGCCGCCAGTGACGGCTGCCGGCGATCTCAGCGCCGGTTGACATCGCAGGCAGCGGTGAGAGCGCTGGGGACTTGTATTCGCAGCGGCCCGGACGACGCGTACACTGGCGGAGACTGGGAGGAACATTGCCATGACGACGCTGGCGGCTGCTGGAAGTCGGCCCGTGACCTGCTCCGGCTGTCATCACCGGCGGCGCGCCAGCTCAAACGCCGCCAGCGGGAACCGGCCGCGGAACCGGCCCGATTGCTCCGCCTGGTAGATCTCGTCGTTCAAGACGTCGAGCGCCGACAGCGCGCCGCGGTCCCCGTACACGTTCGTGTCCAGGCAGACCCAGCCCATGAACACCAGCGGCACGCCCCCGCGCTGGGACGTATGGCCGCAGATGACGCGCTTCCCCGAGCAGTGCGGCGGCTCGCGGCCCGTGATCCGGTTCCATCTCAGGGACTGACCCGACTGCTCGTCCATCGGCGTGTCGAAGTGCGGCGTCGCATGGACGAAGATGTCCAGTTCGGTTTCGTAATAGTCCCGTCCGCTGCGCAGGAAATCGAGGTGCTGGGAGGGGATGTTGTCGAACTCGCCGCCATACGAGGCGAGCATCTCGTCGCCGCCGTTCTGCAGCCATGCGTTGGACCAGCGACCGCCCTGCAGGGCGTCGAGGAACATCTCCTCATGGTTGCCCATCAGGTGCACGAGCCGGCACTCCTCCCGCAGGTCGAGCAGAATGTCCAGGCAGCGGCGGGTGTTGGGGCCGCGATCGACGACATCTCCGAGGATCACCACCGTGTCCTCTTTCGTCAGCTTCAGGGCGCGCAGCAGCGTATGCAGCGCGACATCGCAGCCGTGAATGTCGCCGATCGCGAGCAGCCGTCCGGAGGTGTCGGTGTCGTGCGGCATCTATTCCAGACGGAACTCGAACTGGTTGTCGCCCTCCACGACGTCGACCGTCAGAATCCCTTCAGAGAGCACAGCGGAATTCTCAATCGTCGGGTCGGCCTTCACAGCCCCCATCGTCTTGATGACGACTGATTGCGCGCCCGGCAGCGGCCCCCGGTTGGCGGGGATCGAGTACCGTCCGTTCGCCACGATCGCCGCGGCGACCGGTCCCCGGGAAACCTCCTTCGGGATGAAGGAAATCGTCCCCCACGCCAGCGGTTGGCCGCCGACCGACACGGAACCCTGCACCGCGGAACGCGCACCATCCGCCAGGAAGCCGTTCGTCTGTAACCAGTCGAGCAGCCGCTCCTTCCAGGTCCCGACGACTGGATCGCCGATCGACAGTCCGACGCCATGCGGGCCGTTCTGATAGACGTGCAGCTCGGCGGGAACGCCGTTCGCGGCGCAGGCCGCGTAATAGGCCAGCGCGTTCTGGACGGGGACTCCGACGTCCTCCTGCGTGTGAAACAGGAACGTGGGCGGCGTCTCGGGCGTCACCTGCGTTTCATTGGACAGCGACTTCAGCAACTCAGGATCGGGATTCTCACCCAACAGGTTCCGCGCGGAACCCTGATGGGCATAGTCCGCGGTGAAGCTGATGACCGGATAACACAGGATCGAGAAATCGGGCCGGCTCGACTGCCGCTCGATCGGGTCGTCGGCATCGGGCTGGCCGCTGTCGAAATGCGTGGATGCCGTTGACGCCAGGTGTCCGCCCGCGGAGAAGCCCATCACGCCGACGCGGTCGGGAGAGATGTTCCATTCTCCGGCGTGGGCCCGCACATGGCGAAGCGCCCGGGACACATCCTGCAGCGGGGCGGGATGCCGGTATTTCGGAGCATGGCGATAGCGCAGCACGACGCCCGTCACTCCCTGCGAACGGAACCACTCCGCCACCTGATGCCCTTCGTGGTCGGTCGCCAGAATTCCATACCCGCCCCCGGGGCAGATCACGACCGCGGCCGGCGTCGCGATCGAGGGATCGGGGCGATAGACGCGAATCGAGGGTTTGTCGGAATCGTCGGTCCCCTGCTGGCCTGGGGCGCCGTCGGGCCACAACAGCTGCGGTTCGGGCCCCACGCTCCAGGCCGTGGAGGGAATCAGCGAAACGAGCAGGCCGAGGGTAAGAAAGCAGAGACGGGACAGGGTCATGGACGGGAATCCGTTCGACTGACTTGGGTGATTCGCGAAAGGGACTGACGCCCGGGCAGAGGTCGCGCCGGCCCCCGTCGGCTCCGAGCGGGACAGCGGCCCTGAATTCTAGCTCCGCTCCAGGACCGGACGCAGGAACGATCTTCGCGAAACGCGGGGAATCGCGGCCGAGCGGGAGGGGGGAAGCCGGGTGGCTGCCCGCGGACGATGCGATTTGGCATCATTCCCGTCTTCGGTCGGGGGCGGCGCGGGTCAGGTTCAGGACGGAAGGCTGGGGGAAATGTCACGAGACCAGGATCTCGCACTGGTTCGCGAACACACCCGCAACGAAGGGCTTGTCCGGCACATGCTGTCGGTCGAGTTCGCCATGCGGGCCTATGCGAAACAGTTCGGCGAGGACGCGGACGAGTGGGGACGGGTCGGCCTGCTGCACGATTTCGACTACGAGCGCTGGCCGAACCCGCCCGACCATCCGCTGAAGGGGGCGGAGATTCTGCGGGAGCGCGGGTACCCGGAGCGGGTGATTTACGCGATCCTGTCGCACGCGGACTATCTGCCGGACTTTCCGCGGGTGTCGCGGCTGGACAAGGCGTTGTACGCCTGCGACGAGATGTGCGGGTTTCTGGTGGCCTGTGCCCTGGTTCGTCCGGGGCGGCTGGCCGGCCTGTCTCCGTCAAGCGTGCGGAAGAAAATGAAACAGGCGTCGTTTGCGGCGGCCGTCAAGCGGGAGGCCCTGGTGCGGGGCGCGGAGGACCTGGGAATTCCGCTGGACGAGCACATTGCGTTTCTCGTGTCGGCGCTCGAGCCGCACTCCCGGGAATTGGGGCTGGAACCGGGGGAAGGGGCGGATTCATGAGACTTGACGGGTCGCCAGCGTCCGTCCGGCGGGGGGCGGCACGCAACCATTTCTGGAATAAGGCGTTCGGGGCAAAAAATTGGTGTGCCGTTCGTTGACAAGGTGGGGAGGTCGCGATAACCTCCCCGATTCCCCGCGACGGTCTGCGCGGGTTTATTTGCAGTAAGTTGTTTGGGTGAGGGCACTTGAGTGGCTGGCAACGAACGCATCCGGATCCGGATGGAAGCCTACGACCATACCATCCTCGACCAGTCGGCGACGGATATTGTCGATACGGCGAAGCGGACTGGTGCGGTCGTGCATGGTCCCATTCCGCTGCCGACGCGCATCGAGCGTTACACGGTCCTGCGGAGCCCCCACATTGACAAGAAGTCTCGCGAGCAGTTCGAGATTCGGACTCACAAGCGGGTCATTGACATTGTTCAGCCGACCGGGAAGACAATCGACGCCTTGAACAAGCTGTCGTTGCCGGCCGGTGTGGACATCAAGATCAAGGCGACGACGTAATCTCCAGGGTCCGGCGTAATGCCGGGATGCCTCCGGGTCTCCGGGGGGCGGCTTTCGGGTCGCGAGAGCGGTCGGTCGTGGGCGTCGGTTCAGGTCGCCGAGGCGGGGCAGTCGTCTGCCCGTTTCGCGGTGCATCGCATTTCAGAGACAGGCGAGGCGCGGGTTCGGTTCGCGCCTGGAGGTTGGCAAGGCATGTCCGTCGGATTGTTGGGGCGGAAGATTGGAATGACCACGGTCATCACCGAGGACGGCACGGCCGTTCCGGTGACTGTCCTGGAGGTCGGTCCGTGCACGGTCCTGCAGTTGCGGACGCTCGAGCGCGACGGCTATGAGGCCGTGCAGTTGGGGTTCGCGGACAAGCTCAGCCGGAAGGATGTCGAGCGGGCGCCGGAGAAGCGGTTGCGTTCCCGGGCCAGCCGGTCCGAGCGGGGGCAGGTGGTGCTCCTGAACAGCAAGCGTCAGAAGCGTCGCAAGGAGGGCGGCCTCGAGGCGGGGCCGCGGGCGAACTGCGAGCCTCAGCAGTTCATTCGTGAGTTTCGGACGGACGGCGAGGAGCACGGCTGCGAAGTCGGCAAGGTGCTGCAGGCGGACGTCTTCGAGGGCGTGAAGCGGGTCGACGTTGTCGGCACGTCGAAGGGGCGCGGCACGGCCGGCGTCATGAAGCGGCATAACTACAGTGGCCAGCGCGCCACTCACGGCGTGAAGAAGGTGCACCGTCACGCGGGCGGCATCGGTCAGGGGACCGATCCCAGCCGCGTGTGGAAGGGCAAGCGGATGGCCGGCCAGTACGGCAACGCCCGCTCGACCATGCGGAACCTGCTGGTGCACAAGATCGACAAAGACAGCAACATGCTGCTTGTCCGCGGAGCGGTTCCGGGGGCGAACGGCGGATTTGTGATCATTCGTAAGGCCACATGAGTCGGCAGGCGAAGCGGTCGCTTCGCCGTCGCCCGTACCAGGTGTCGTTGGTTGCCATGATTTCCGTGCCCGTTGTGGATGTGACCGGCAAGCAGGTTGGAACTTACGAGTTCGACCCCGCCGAGTTCGCCAAACAGATCAACAAGCAGCTGCTGCACGACGTCGTCGTCATGTACCAGGCGAACGCGCGCGTCGGGACGGCCAAGACCAAGACCCGCGGCGAGGTCTCCGGCAGCAGCAAGAAGATTTACCGCCAGAAGGGGACGGGCAACGCCCGGGCCGGCACGAAGCGGTCCCCCACGCGGCGGGGCGGCGGCCATACCTTCGCCAAGCGGCCGCGCGACTGGAGCTACCGGCTGCCGAAGAAGGCGGTTCGGGCGGCGACGCGGATGGCCGTGCTCAGCAAGTTCCAGGACGGGGAGGCCGTCGTGGTGGACTCGCTGGCCGTGGATTCGATCAAGACGAAAGCGGTCGTGGGCGTGTTGAAGGCGCTGGGGCTGTCGGCGGACAGCTGCCTGCTGGCCATCAAGGACTACGACAACACGTTGTGGAAGTCGGCGCGAAACATCGAGAAGCTGCGGGTTTCGCCCTGTCGCGATCTGAACGCCTATGACGTCCTGCGTCAGCGGCGGTTCCTGGTGACCCGCGAGGCGCTCGACGCGCTGCGGACGCCGGCGGGAGCCGATCAGGCCGGTTGATGACGGGGGCGTCGTCCCTGGGGCGGCGGCGGGCAGCGACAGGAATCAGGCAAACAGCAGGTGTCGGGAGCGTGGTGGCGATGGCCGCGAAAGTGAAAACAGGACTGCAACTCGCTCCGCATCAGGTGATCGTGCGTCCCCTGGTGACGGAGAAGGGGACGCATCAGTCCGAGAAGCACAACGCCTACTCGTTTGAGGTGCATCCCCAGGCGACGAAGCTGCTGATTCGCGCCGCGGTGGAGGAGTTGTGGAACGTCCGCGTGCTGGACGTCCGCACGCAGAACCGCAAGGGCAAGCCGCGGCGACACAAGATGAGCCGCGGTGTGACCTCCGACTGGAAGAAGGCGGTCGTGAAGCTGCACCCCGACGACAAGATGGCGTTCTTCTGAGAGCGGCCGGATCGGTCGGACAGCAACGAATCAGCGAATGATGGCCGCGGTGCGGTAGGGAACAGGAACTATGGGGATCCGACAGTACAAGCCGACGACTCCGGGGCGCCGCGGCGCTTCCGTCAGCGACTTCGCGGAGATCACGGACCGCAAGAAGAAGCCGGAAAAGTCGCTGACGAAGCGGCTGAAGAAGCACTCCGGCCGCAACAACCAGGGCAAGATCACGGCCCGGCATCGCGGCGGCGGCCACAAGCGTCAGTACCGGATCATTGACTTCAAGCGGACCAAAGACGACGTGCCGGCGAAGGTCGGCTTCATCGAGTACGATCCCAACCGGACGTGCCGGATCGCGTTGCTGCATTACGCGGACGGCGAGAAGCGGTACATCCTGGCGCCCAACGGGCTGAAGGCCGGCGACTCGGTGATGAGCGGTCCGATGGCCGAGCCCAAGCCGGGCAACTGCCTGCCGATGACGCACATCCCCCCGGGGACGCAGGTGCACAACATCGAGCTCCAGCCGGGGCGGGGCGGCCAGATGTGCCGCAG
The DNA here is from genome assembly GCA_019636235.1 of Planctomyces sp. Taxonomy (GTDB): domain Bacteria; phylum Planctomycetota; class Planctomycetia; order Planctomycetales; family Planctomycetaceae; genus Caulifigura. The sequence continues at coordinate 152,291 of JAHBXW010000003.1, read as the reverse complement.
CGCCGGCGCGGCCGCGGTGATGTCGGCCCGCGACCAGGGCTGGGCGCAGATCACTCTGCCGTCCGGTGAAATCCGTCGCGTGCCGGCCCAGTGCCGGGCGACGATCGGGCAGGTCGGCAACCTGGAACATTCGAGCATCGTGATCGGCAAGGCCGGTCGGAACCGGTGGCGCGGCATCCGGCCGCGGGTCCGGGGTTCGGCTCAGAACCCGATCGCCCACCCGATGGGCGGCGGCGAAGGGCGGACGGCCGGCGGTCGTCACCCCTGCAGCCCGACCGGGAAGCTCTCCAAGGGGGGGAACACCCGGAAGCGGCGGAAGCCGTCGACCAAGGCGATCATTCGTCGTCGCTGGTCGCGTCGGAACGGCCCCAAGAAGTTGTGATGCGTTGGGTGTGATGGCGATTCGGAATTGAGACATTCCATTGCCGCTGGCCGACCCGATCGGGCTGCCGGCGGACGATTGAGACGAAGAGGGTGTTATGGGGCGTTCGCTGAAAAAGGGACCGTACGTCGACGCGAAGCTGCTCAAGAAGATTGGGCGGCTGGAGTCGGCGGGACGCAAGGAGCCGATGAAGACTTGGGCGCGTCGTTCGACGATCTCCCCGGACTTCATCGGTCATACGTTCCTGGTTCACGACGGCCGCAAGCACGTGAACGTGTACGTGACGGAGGAGATGGTCGGGCACAAGCTCGGCGAGTTCGCCCCGACGCGGACGTTCCGCAGCCACGGTTCAAAGGGCGGCAAGTGAGTCGGCTTCCGGGTCGCAGCGATCCGGGGGCGGCTGGCGGTTGAGACGACGGAAGCGACGGCAGTTCAGAAGGTTCAATCCATGGCGGTCATCAGGGCGAGTCACCGTTTCGCACGCATAGCGGCGCCGAAGGTGCGTCCGTTTGCGGACCTGATCAGGGGCAAAACGGTCGCCGAAGGCGTGAACGTTCTGCGGTACATTCCCAACCGGGGCGCGAAGTTCCTGGCGGCCGTGCTGAAGAGCGCGGCTGCGAACGCGGAGGATCGCGGGGCTCGGAATGTCGAGCAGCTGCTGATCAGCGAGGCGCAGGTCGACGGCGGCCCGATGTTCAAGCGGATCAAGCCGATGTCCCGGGGGCAGGCGTTCCTGATCCGCCGGCGGTTTGCACACATCCATGTGGCGGTTGACGCGCCTGAAGTGGCGTAAGCGTCGCCGTCGGTTGTTCAGAGTTCATGGCGGATTGGTGATATGGGACAGAAGACCCGGCCTACCGGATTTCGCGTCGGCATCGTCGAGGACTGGCGCAGCCGCTGGTACGCGCCCAAGCGCGAGTTCGGCCAGTTGCTGGTCGAGGATCAGAAGATCCGGCGGTTCATCAAAGAAGAGTACAAGCAGGCGGCGATCGACCGGGTGGAGATCGAGCGGACGCGCGACAACGTGGTCGTGCAGCTGCATACGGCGCGGCCGGGCATCATCATCGGCCGCAAGGGGCAGGAGATCGATCGGCTGAAGGCCCGGCTCGAGGACCTGACCGGCCGGCGGATGGAAGTCAAGATCGTCGAGGTGCCGAACCCGTTCCGGAGCGCGACGCTGGTGGCCGAGGACATCGCCCAGCAGCTGACGCGGCGGGGCAGTTTCCGGCGGACGATCAAGCGGGCCCTGGACCAGGTGATGGAGGCTGGTGTCAAGGGCGTGAAGGTGCAAATCTCGGGTCGGCTGGGCGGCGCGGAAATGTCCCGCGTCGAGAAGGCGATTCGCGGATCCATCCCGCTGTCGACGCTGCAGCGTCACGTCGACTACGGGCTGGCGGTGGCGAAGACGGCCATGGGCATTATTGGCGTCAAGGTCTGGATCGATTTAGGCAATTACGGGGAAGAGGAGGTCGGCCATGGCGCTAATGCCCAAGCGGGTCAAGCACCGAAAAAGCCAAAGAGGACGTATAAAAGGTAATGCGACCCGCGGGAATACCGTGGCCTTTGGCGAGTTCGGACTGCAGTCGACCCAGGCCGGCCACATCCGCGCGACGACGATCGAAGCCTGCCGAATCGCGGCGAATCAATACATTCGCGGCGAAGGCAAGTTGTACATTCGCATTTTCCCGGACAAGCCCAAGACGGCTCGCCCGCTGGAAACGCGAATGGGCACTGGCAAAGGCGAGCCGGATCACTGGGTCGCGGTGGTGAAGCCGGGGACGGTGATGTTTGAGATCGCCGGAGCGTCGCGAGACGCCGCCCGCGAGTGTTTCAATCGCGTCGCTCATAAGCTGCCGGTGGGATGCCGGCTGGTCGAGCGTCGCCCTGGCACTTGAGCGGCCCGCGGCGAGTTGGAGTTTGTGAAGTGGAAGCGGCGATTGGGCGCCGCGCGGAGGAGGCCTGAGTGGGGACGCCGGCCGGTACCGGGAGGCGCCCCAGACCAGGCGCCTTAGATCGGGCGGCAGTTGAGCAGCGACGGGAATTGAGACGGCCATGGCGACCAAAGCGTCGGAGTACCGCGAGATGAGCGACGAGCAGCTCGATTCGGAGCTGAAGCAGACGCAGAAGGACCTGTTCCGGCTGCGGTTTCAGGCATCGACCGAGAAGCTGGACGCGCCGAGCAACCTGCTGAAGCTGCGGCGTTCGATCGCCCGGATTCAGACGGTGCAGCGTGAACGGGCGTTGAAGGCGGCCCCGGCGAATTGATTGTGCGGCGGCTGGCCGAAGAGATCACAGAGGCATTCAGACAGGCGACGGCGGACATATGCGGAAGACCCTCATCGGAGTCGTGACGAGCGACAAGCGGCCGAAGACCCGCCGCGTGGAGGTCGAACGGCTGTATCGGCACCCGAAGTACGGGAAGATTGTGAAGGCCCGAACGGTGTGCCACGTGCACGACGAGGAGAACACGTCGTTGGCGGGGGATTCCGTGGAGATCGCGGAGTGCCGTCCGCGTTCGGCGCTCAAGCGCTGGGAGCTGGTCCGGGTCGTCAACCGGGCGAACGAAGCGAGCGGTCAGGAGCTGCCGGCGGAGACTGGCGGCTGAGGCGCGCATCCGGCGGGAGTCGGGCGGCCTGGAATGAGGGGCCGGTCCGGGGGATCGGCAAAGCAGAGCGTATCGACTGAGAGATGTCGTCATGATTCAGATGCAGACGATGATGGATGTCGCCGACAACACGGGCGCGAAGCTCGTGCGGTGCATCCGCGTGCTGGGCAGCACGCGCCGGCGTTACGCCGGGCTGGGAGACATCGTGGTGGTCAGCGTTCAGAAGTCGATTCCCGGCTGCCCGGACGCGGTGAAGAAGGGGAAGGTGACCCGCGGGGTGATCGTGCGGGTCAAGAAGCCGACGCGTCGCCCGGACGGGAGCTACGTGCGGTTCGACAAGAACGCCATTGTGCTGGTCGACAACGACGGCAATCCGCGCGGCACCCGGATTTTCGGGGCCATCGCCCGCGAGCTTCGCGACCGCCGGTTTATGAAGATTATCAGTCTCGCGAGCGAGGTTGTTTGAGGTCATGAAGATCAAGCGCGGCGACCAGGTGGTGGTCATCAGCGGCGACGAGCAGGGCTCGACGCCGCGGCGTGTGTCGGAGGTGCTGGACGGCGGCGACAAGCTCGTCGTCGAGGGGGTCAACCTCGTCCACAAGCACGTCAAGCGGGGTCATCCGAAGAGCCCGCAGGGGGGCCGGCTCCGCAAGGAGATGCCGATCCACAGCAGCAAGGTCATGTACTACTGCGAGAAGTGCAGCCGCGGCGTGCGGCTGGGCTATCGCTACACGGAGGACGGCTCGAAGGAGCGGTTCTGCCGGAAGTGCGGGGCCGCGGCGGGTTCGGTCAGCCCGGCCCGGGCGAAGTACGCGAAGAAGTGATTCCCAGGGGACAGGCGCCGGCGGCCCGGATCAGGGCGCAAGCCGTCGCGGAGTGAAAGCTCTTGAAAGACTCGTGCCGCCGGTCGATTTCGGCGAGCGTGAACGAGACGACAGGTTGAACAGGTCAAACATGCCACGGTTGCTGGATCGTTTTCGGACGGAGATCGCTCCTCAGCTCGCCAAGGAACTGGGTCGGGACAACCCGCACTCCATCCCGAAGCTGGTGAAGATCGTCGTGAACATGGGGGTCGGCAAGGCCGTCCAGGATCCGAAGATTCTCGACGAGTGCGTGGAGCATTTGGCGCAGATCACGGGTCAGAAGCCGGTGATCAACAAGGCCCGCAAGTCGATCTCGCAGTTCAAGCTGCGGGAGGGCATGCAGGTCGGTTGCAGCGTGACGCTCCGCGGGGCGCGGATGTACGAGTTCCTGGACCGGCTGGTGACGCTGGTGCTGCCGCGAGTGCGGGACTTCCGGGGCGTGAACCCGAAGGCCTTCGACGGTTCGGGCAACTACAGCCTGGGGCTGGTCGACCAGGTCGTGTTCCCGGAGATTCAGGCGGACAAAGTGAAGCATCTGCAGGGGATGAACATCGCCGTGGTGACGACGGCCCGGAATAATGACGAGGGTCGGGCGCTGTTGACGGCGTTCGGCATGCCGTTCCGCCGGGACCTGAAGGCCTGATCATCCCAGCTATTCATCGGATTGTGAGTTGATATGGCAACGAAAGCCAAAGTCGCGAAAGCCGCCCGGAAGCCGAAGTTCAGCACGCGGAAGGAAAACCGCTGCCAGCTGTGCGGCCGTCCCCGGGCGGTGTATCGGAAGTTCACGGTGTGCCGGATCTGCTTCCGGAACCTGTGTCTGGACGGTTTGATTCCCGGGGCGAAGAAGGCGAGCTGGTGATTCCATGATGACTGATCCGATTGCCGACATGCTCACGCGGATCCGCAACGCGCTGATGGTCGAGCGGCCGTTCGTGGACGTGCCGTCGTCGAAGCTGAAGGTGGGCATCGCCGAGGCGCTGCAGCGGGAAGGCTTCATCTGGGACTTTGAACTGATCGAGCAGCAGCCGCGGCCGACGCTGCGGATCAATCTCAAGTTCGGCCCCAACGGCGAGCGGGTGATCCAGAGCATCCGGCGGGTGAGCACGCCCGGCCGCCGCGTGTACTCGAGCATCGAAAAGACGCCGGAGGTCCTGCAGGGCCTGGGCGTGTACATCCTGTCGACGAACCAGGGCGTGTTGAGCAGCCGCGAGGCGAAGGCCAAGCACGTCGGCGGCGAGATTCTCTGCGAAGTGTATTGAGATTGAGGCGGACATCGTCTCCGCGGCGCCTGTCCGCGGGACCGAGAAACGGGAGCGAGACTCCCGGGAGCTGGAGCCCATGTCGAGGATTGGAAAGAAACCGATTCCGGTTGCGGCCGGCGTCGATGTGACGCTGAACGGCGATCATGTGAAGGTCAAAGGCCCCAAGGGGGAGCTGGCTCTCACCTGTCACCCGGCGATGGCCCTGAACTGGGACGCCGAGGGGCGGGTGATTACCGTCGCACGTCCGGACGATGTGCGGCAGAACCGGGCTCTGCACGGGCTGACTCGGGCGCTGATCGCCAACATGGTCGAGGGAGTTCAGAAGCCGTTTGAAAAGCGGCTGGAGATTCAGGGAGTCGGCTACCAGGCGTCGCTGCAGGGGAAGACGGTGGCGCTGCAGGTGGGCTTCGCAAACACGATCAAGCTGCCGATTCCGGAGGGGATCGTCTGCGAGATTCCGCAGCCGACGCAGATCATTGTCCGGGGGATCGACAAGGGCGTGGTCGGCCAGTTCGCGGCGAACATCCGCCGGGTGCGGCCGCCCGAGCCGTACAAGGGCAAGGGCATCCGGTACTTCGGCGAGCAGGTGCGCCGCAAGGCGGGCAAGGCGCTGGCCGGCAAGTAATCGGCGGCGGACGACACACACACGAGCGGCGATGGCGAGGGACGGACGATGAAGCTGAGAGTTCGAATTGCCAAACAGCGCGAACGCCGGGGATTCCGGGTGCGGAACACGGTGCGCGCCACGGGACGGTTGCGGCTGTCGGTGTTTCGCAGCGGCAAGCATATCTACGCACAGATCATCGACGACGCCGAGGGGCGGACGCTCGCTTCGGCGAGCAGCACCGAGTCGGAGCTGGGCGGCGCGGGGAAGAATCAGGGAAACAAGGACGCGGCGACCCGCGTGGGCGCGGCGATCGGCCAGCGAGCGAAGGAGCGGGGGATCACCCAGGTCGCTTTCGACCGCGGCCGGTATAAGTATCATGGTCGCGTCGCGGCATTGGCGGACGCGGCGCGCGAGGCGGGACTGGACTTTTAATCCGGCTTCGCGGGAACGGAAGTTCCGGACGTCGAGCGGCCCGGTCCGCGGCGTCCGGTGCAGGGGAAGCCGGCGTTCCGGCTGATCATCAGGGGAGTGGTTTGTGGCTCATCCAGGCGGAAGCAATCACGGCGGCTCAGGCGGCCGTGAACGAGGCGAAGGCCGCGGTCGCGGCGAGGGTCGCGAGGGTCGCGGCGAAGGCGGCAGTTCGCCCGAGCGCGTGCTGCAGATCCGTCGCTGCGCCTGCGTAGTCAAGGGCGGCCGTCGATTCAGCTTCGCGGCGCTGGTGGTGACCGGCGACGAGCGGGGCCGGGTGGGCTATGGCTACGGCAAGGGGAAGGAAGTCCCGATCGCCGTGGAGAAGGCGACGAAGGCGGCCGGCCGCCGGCTGAAGCCCGTGCCGATTCAGGGGACGACGATTCCGCACGCGGTGGAAGGCCGTTATGGGGCGTCCCGCGTGGTGCTGCTGCCGGCCTCTCCCGGTACGGGCGTGATCGCCGGCGCCGTGGTCCGGGCGGTGGTGGAGTCGGCCGGGGTGAAGGACATTCTGACGAAGTGCCGGGGTTCCGGAAATCCGGTGAACATGGTCAAGGCGACGTTGAACGCCCTGTCGAAACTGCGGACGCGGGACGACGTGGCGCGTCTCCGGGGAGTGGAAGTCTGATGATTCTGGACGACGTCCATCGCGGCATACAAAAGCACAAGAAGCGGAAACGCGTCGGTCGGGGGCCGGGGTCCGGGCATGGCAAGACGTCCGGCCGCGGCCACAAGGGGCAGGGCAGCCGGCGCGGCGCCGCGAAGAAGATCGTCTTCGCCGGCGGGCAGATGCCGCTGTTCCGCACCCTGGCGAAGCGCGGCTTCAACAATCGCCAGTTCGCGGATCGCGTGTTCTCGCTGAACGTCGCGCTGCTCAACGAGCGGTTTGAGAACGGCGATGTCGTCAGTCCCGAGACGCTCGCTGAGCGCGGGATCGTCAAGGCGAAGTACGACGCGCTGAAGATTCTCGGCAACGGCGAATTGACCAAGAAGCTGACCGTGAAGGCCCACCGGTTCTCGGCCTCCGCGGAGGAGAAGATCACGTCGGCCGGCGGTTCGGTGGAAACGCTGAACTGAGCGCCGTCGCCCGCTGCTGAAACGCATGCACGGACGTCTCTTCAGAGACGTCCGTTTTTTTTGCGCGCCTCAGTCCGCCGGCAACGGTTCCGGACCGCCGGGAAGCAGCGGCGGCTGCGGGGGAAACTCCACATTGGCGTAAATGCCGGCCAGCGGCAGCGACACGTCCAGCGCCGGGAACGCGATGGCCGCCTCCGGACCGGAGCTTTCCGAGAACAGCCAGCGGCCGTCCGGCTGGCGGACGAAGTGCTCGACCCGCATGCGGTCCTGGGCGACGAGCACGTATTCCGTCAGCGAAGCGATCGAACGGTAGTGCGCGAACTTGTCGCCCCGGTCGTAAGCCTCCGTCGACTCGGACAGGACTTCAATAACGACCGTCGGATTCAGCAGCGTGTCCTCCCGATCCCCCTCGAATTCCGGAGTGCCGCAGACGATGACGACGTCGGGATACGCGAACAGGGTGCTGCGGGTGCGGACGCGCATGTCGGACGGCAGCACAAAACAGCGCCGGTCTCCCAATTCTCTGCGGCATTCCCCGACGATGTTGCCTGTGATGAGATTGTGCCGGAAGCTGGCGCCGGCCATGGCCGTGACGACCCCCGCGTAATACTCATGGCGGATGTCGCTGGCACGTTCGGCGGCGAGGTATTCATCAAGCGTCGTCCGTTTCACGGCCGCTGTCATTCGAGGAGGCTCCGATTGGGCGTCGCTGGGCATCGGCCTGACAACGCCCGCGTAGTACTCATGGCGGACATCGCTGGCGCGTTCGGCGGCGAGATATTCTTCGACCGTCACAGGTTCGCGCGCGGCTGTCATCGAATCGGGCCACTGACGGGCCGGTGTCTGTCCGGATTCATCTTCCCGTGTGCCGTCGCGAGCGGCAATGGGAATCAGTCGGCCGACGGCTCCACGCGGCCGATCCGTCTCAGGAACTCCGGCTCGTCGATGATTTCGACGCCGAGTTTCTGCGCCTTTTCGAGCTTTGAGCCGGCGTCCGCGCCCGCGACGACAAAGGCCGTCTTCTTCGAGACGCTGCCGGCGGCTTTCCCCCCCAGATCACGGATCAGGTTCTCGATGTCGTCGCGGCTCAGCGTCGGCAGGGCGCCGGTGACGACGATCGATTTGCCGGCCAGGAGACCGTCGGGGCTTGAAGCGGCCGGCGCCGCCCGCGCCTCGCGGGGGACCGGCGTTCCGAAATCCAGCCCGGCCGCCCGCAGATCTTCGACGATCCGCCGCCCATATTCGGAATGAAAATAGGAGTGGATTGACTCCGCCACGATCGGGCCCACGTCCTCCGTTTCGGCCAGCTCCTCCAGCGACAGCTCCGCAATCGAGTCGAGCGAACCGTACCGGGCCGCGAGGGTTCGGGCCGTGGTCACGCCGACATGCCGGATGTTCAGCGCCGTCAGCAGCCGCCACAGCGGCCGCGTGCGTGAGGCCTCAATCCCCTCCAGCAGCTTGTCGACCGATTTCTCGCCCAGGCGTTCCAGCTCCAGCAGCCGCGCCCGCTGATCCTTCAGCCGGTAGACATCCGCGAAGCTGGCCAGCAGGCCCGCCGCGGTGAGCTGCTCGACCAGCTTTTCGCCCATGCCGGAAATGTCCATCGCCTGGCGAGAGGCGAAGAACCGCAGGCTTTCGCGGAGTTGGGCGGGGCAGGCCGGGTTGCGGCAGCGGATGTAGACACCCCCCTCGTCCTGGACGACGTCCGTTCCGCACTCCGGACAGCGGGCCGGGAACTCGAACTCCTGTTCTTCGCCGGTGCGGCGTTCGAGTTCGACGCGGACGACGTGGGGAATGATCTTGCCGGCCTTTTCGACGACGATCCAGTCGCCGATCCGGACGCCCAGCCGCTGCAGTTCATCGCGGTTGTGCAGGCTGGCCCGGCTGACGGTGGTGCCGGCGATCTCCACTGGGGCCAGATGCGCGACGGGCGTGATCGCCCCCGTCTTGCCGACGTTCACGCTGATCGACAGCACCTGCGTGACGGCCTCGTACTTCTCCCATTTGTAGGCGATCAGCCAGCGGGGGCTTTTGGAGGTGGTTCCCAGCGCGTCGCGGAGCGCCAACTGATCCACTTTGATGACCAGCCCGTCGACTTCGAAGTCCAGGGCGTGCAGGTCGTCCATCAGCGTGCGGCACCACTCCAGGGTCGCGTCGATTCCGGCCCGCCGTTCGACGCGCGGCGTGGTGGGGATGCCGCAGGCTCTCAGGGAGGCGAGGAAACCCAGGTGAGTCTCCACGGCCAGGTCGCCCAGGTCGCCGACTCCATGGGCGAAGAACCGCAGCCTGCGCCGTGCCGATTCCACGGGATCCAGCAGTTTCAGCGCTCCGGCGGCGGCGTTGCGAGGATTCGCGAACGGCGTCTCGCCCCGCTCCTGCTGCTGGCGGCGGAGTTCCGCGAATTCCGAGTTGGCGATGTAGACTTCGCCGCGGATCTCGACGCGTTCGGCGCTGGCCAGCGCGAGGGCCGAGGCGTGGATTTCGGGATGCGTGTTGTGGTGGCGATCGTCGACCTGCAGTTTCAAGGGGACGCCGCCAATGACGCGGGCGTTGTGCGTGACGTCGTCCCCCTGTCGCCCATCCCCGCGGGTGATGGCCCGGACGAACCGCCCGCGCTCGTAAACCAGCGCGATCGCCACGCCGTCGACCTTGTATTCGACCGCGTAGTCCAGCGATTCGGCGTCGATCAGCTTGCGGATGCGCTCGTCGAAGCTGCGGACGGCCTGTTCGTCGTAGACGTTTTCGATCGACAGCATCGGCACGCGGTGCTCGACGGTCGCGAATCCGGGAATGGGCGCGCCGCCCACTTTGCGGGTCGGGCTGTCGGGGGAATCGAACTCGGGATGTTCGAGTTCGAGTTGCTGCAGCCGGGTGAGCAGCCGGTCGAATTCCCGGTCGGGGATCTCGGGCGCGGCCTCGACGTAATACAGCCGATTGTGGCGTTCGATGTCCCTGCGGAGCTGTTCGATTTCACTCTGGACCAGCGTCATAGTCGATCATTGCACCGTGTGGAGGGGCGAAGGTAAAGCGGCCGGTCGGTCGTCGCCGGAGGGGCCGGGCGCGGCTGCGGATGGCGCCTCAGGGGGGTGCGGAGGGCTGCGGGGACGCGGCGGCCGCGCGCAGTTCCTCCGGGGGCGTGACGAGGAATTCAAAGGACCGGGAGGCATGCACGATGCACGTCAGTCGGACGGCCTCAGTCGATTCCAAGGGCTGGAAACCTGCAATTCTCAAGGTGCGTCCCTGCAGAGACGTCGACATCCAGCTGTGGGGAGCGTTCAGCAACTCTCCGGACTGATCGTGCACCAGGCAGATGAGTTCGACGCCAGGAGGCAGCGGCGTGTAGTAGACCGCGAAGAACGGCGTGGGGTGCTCAATCTCCGAGTAATTGATGCTGCGGCCATTGACCATTTCCGAACCGCTGCTGATGCTCGTTCCCGAACGGTCGGGATTTCTTGGCGGCAGCCATTTCGATTCCCGCTGGCCTCCCGGACCGGTTTCCATTCGGACTACTCCGCTCGCGGACAGCCAGGCGGCTTCCAGTGCGACGGACTGGACGATTGCTTCGGCGTCCGGCGATTGCACCTCGCCCTCGGCGGGCGCGCGCACGGGGTCAAACGTCCAGCGTTCGTCCGCGGCAAACTCCGCGAGATGCGTGCGGCGGACCGTCGCCGTCACTTTCCAGGCAGGCTCAAACGGGGACAGGTGCGATCCAGCGTTTCCGGTCGCGTCGGAGAACTGCGTTGAAACAGCGTGTTCGCGCCAGGCGGGATGCCGAGCTTCCGAATCGACGTGCGCCGCCAGATTCGGTTCGTCGCCATACATCGAGATCTTCGACAACGTCAGTCGGACGTCCGCATCTTCCTGCGTCTGCGGCAGCGGTTCCCCCTTCCAAGTCGGAAAGGCCGTGCCGGCGACGGGGTTCCTGATCCAGGTTTCCATCAGCAGGCGTTCGGTGTCCTGTTCAAACACGCGGACCAGGAACTTCGGATCGCGCCGGGGAAACACCTCGCTGGACAGAATGAGCTGCCGCTGGCCGTACTGCGTGTAACCGCCCCGGGGAATCCGGAATGCAAAGCCGGTGGACTCGACGAGCTCGATTCGGGAATGAAAGTTGGCTTCCATCCGCAGCTGATCAGCGTCCTCATTCGACACGAACAGCAGCTTCAGGTTGGGCGCCCCGGCGGCGTTGTTTTGGACTTGCGCTGAGATCTCCGTGACGGAACCCAGCCAATTCGTGAGCTGGAGAGGCAGCCAGCTCCGGAGCGTCGATTTGGCAAAACCGTCGCTGGAGTAGTCGATGGACGTGCCCGCCGCGAGCAGTCGGATGGTGCGGCCGTCGCTGAGTTGGAACTCGGGCGGCTGGCCCAGCCAGCGTCCGGCGAGCCAGATGCCGCAGACGACGGCCACCGCAACGACGGCCAGGGTCCATTTCGTTCGGCGGGTCGTGGACATGCGATGTCGAGCGAGGCCAGGCGAGTGCGGCAGATCAGTTCAGCTGCGGCGCGACGAGGTTGCGATTCTAAGCTGTCCCTTCACTGAAAGTCCCGATACGTTGCGGCGACACCGTCGGTTCAAACAAATCTGCGAATGACCATCACACTGATCGGCTACCGGGGGACGGGGAAGTCGCGGATCGGCGCTCGGCTCGCAGAGCGGCTGGGGCAGCCGTTCGTCGATGCGGACGTGGAGCTGGTGCGCCGCGCCGGCCGAAGCATCGCGGACATCTTCCGCGACGCGGGCGAAGCGGAGTTCCGGCGGCTGGAAGCGGAACTGCTGGAGGAGTTGCTGGACGGATCGCCGCGGGTCGTGGCTTCGGGGGGGGGCGCGGTGCTCGACGCGCGGACGCGGGAGCGGATGCGCAGCGCGGGGCCGGTGATCTGGCTGCAGGCCGACGCCCCGACGATTCTCGCCCGGCTGGCGGCGGATCCGGCGAGTGCGGGTCAGCGTCCCGCGCTGACGGGCCTGCCTCCGGAAGTCGAGGTCCGGCAGCTTCTCGCCGTCCGCGAGCCGCTTTATGCTCAGACCGCAACGTTGGAGCTGCCCACTGCGGATCGGGATGTGGAGAGCCTGGTGACTGAGATCATCGACCGGCTGGGGCCGGACGCGACCGCGCCGGACGCGTCGGAGATCCGCCGGTGATCGTGCTCGATCTGCCTCCCTGGATCGTTTACCCGTTCCTGTTTCTGTTCGGGTCGATCGTCGGCAGCTTTCTGAATGTCTGCATTTACCGCATCCCTCTCCGCGAGGAGTTCTGGCCCTCGTTGAAGGAACTGTGGGACCGGCCGTCGCAATGCCGGCGCTGCGGCGTCGGGATCCGCTGGCATGACAACATTCCGATTTTCGGCTGGCTGGCGCTGCGGGGACGCTGCCGGAACTGCCGGGCTCGGATTTCCCCGCGGTATCCGCTGATCGAACTGTTGACGGCGTCGCTGTTCGTGGTCGTGTTCTGGTGCGAGGCAGGTTACGGGATCGTGACTCCGCTGGAGTCGACGACGACGTGGTCGCCGATGGGCCCGCAGGCGGTCCCGGGCCTGCGGGGGATGTCGATCACGACGTTCGTGCTGCTGCGGTACTCGTACCACATGGTGCTGATCTGCGGGCTGATCGTGGCGACGTTCATCGACTTCGACCTGCAGATCATTCCGGACGGCGCGACGCTGCCGGTGCTGGCCGTGGGCCTGTTCGGGGGCGTGGCGACGGGCTGCGTGCACCTGGTTCCGGTGTGGTTCGAGAACCGGACGCTGTTCGGCGATTCGCGAGGGATGCTGCCGGAGATTCCCGGGTGGATCATGGCGCATCCGCACTGGCATGGGCTGGCGGCCAGCGTGGCGGGGGTGCTGGTGGGCGGCGGGATGGTGTGGGGGGTGCGGATCCTGGGCCACTGGGCCTTGCGGCAGGAGGCGATGGGGCTGGGCGACGTGATCCTGATGGCGATGATGGGCAGCTTCCTGGGCTGGCAGCCGATGGTGCTGGTGTTCTTTCTGGCCCCGGCGTGCGGGTTGGTGGTGGTGATCTTCCGCTGGATCTTCATACGGGCGGACCGGGTGATTCCGTATGGGCCCTACCTGAGCCTGGCGGCATTGCTGACGCTGTTGCTCTGGCCGTGGCTGTGGTATCCGGCGGAGCGATACCTGGGGGCGGGGCCGGTGATCGTGCCGCTGGGCGCGGCGGCGATGTTCGCGCTGTTGACGGTTTCGCTGGTGACGGCGCGGCTGATCAAGCGGATGCTGGGCATTGCGGACCTGGCGGAGGAGGAGCCGGTGTGGACGGCCGCGGACCAGACGTTCCACTTCTCGGGGGAGCAGGTGGACAACGGGCAGGGGCAATGGCGCCGCGGCGGCTGGCCCGGTGGGCAGAGCGGGCGGGGCCAGTTGCACGTCGATCGCTGGCGGGGCCGCTGAGACGGCAACGACGTAGCGATCCGGCTCCGCCGGATTGGCGCCGGGCGAAGGCCGCCCGAGCCCCTGCTCGCGCGGGCTGCGCAAGTAAACGGCTCGCCGGTTTCCCGGCGAGCCGTCGTGCATGGCGATTGCGTCTCGCCGGCAGCCAGGGGCTGGCCGGCGGCGGAACTCAGTTCACGCTGGGCAGGCTGACCTTCGCTTCGAGCGCCTGCGCGATCCGCGACTGGCAGTCCTGCAGGTGGGCGCGGGTATAGTCGTCCAGCTTCAGTTCGCCATTCTGGAGCATGGCGCCGATCTTGGCCTGCAGCGACTGCAGGTGCATACGGGCGAGCGTTCGTGCGTCCTCAGGCCCCGTCGACTGAGTCGTCAGGGCTGCGAACTGCCGGATGGTTTCCCGCTGCAGGTTGCGGCGGAACCCGGAAATCATCGGAGCGCGGACGGTGTACTCGCCCTTCTGATCCGCCGGCTTCCATTCGCCGAAGATGCCGTCGACGATCGACTGCAGGTGCTCGGCCAGCGTGTAGGCCTCCTGGTCGGCGGGGGTCTTGAACTCATTGTCCAGGATCCGCCGCAGCGTTGTGGAATTCATAAGCTGCCGCAGGACCATCGACTGCGCGTCCAGCACCTGCTCGTGGATGGGCATGTCGAGCCGGAACACGTTGGGCGTGCCCCAGTGACGCCAGCGCGAAACGGCCAGGTAGTTCAACTGGCTGCCTTCGATCTTCGGCGGCGCGAACACGAACTCGGTGAGGAGCTGCATGGCTTCGCGCTGCTCGGCCGGGCTGACCGGCTGGAATGGCGGGCGCTGGCCGGCGTCCCCCTTGTGATCGCGGCTGACGTACACGCCGCCGGGGAAGCGGGCGGCGAAGCCGGCCGCGCGCCAGTATTCGCGGAACAGCAGGCCGAACATCTGCGTGGCCCGCTGATAGCCTTCGCCGTCCTTGACGCCCTTCTCGATGATTTCCGGCATGAGCTCGGTCGAGTTCTGGAGTTGCCGGCGGACATAGGCCAGCGAGTCCTTGCCGAGGTCGAACCGGTTCGACAGCGGGTCGGAGTCGACCAGGCCGCGGGTGTCCTCATCGGTGAGGTACTCGAGGCCGGCCTCGCCCGAGCGGGCGGCGATTTTCGCGAGTTCGGCCTTTTCGTCTCCTTTGAGGACGCTGTAGCCATAGGCGATCGCCCAATCGTCATACGGACCGAGGGTCGTCGTGTAGTACGCGCCCTGCGGCGCGCCCTTGGTGGCGATGTTGGCGGGGGTGTAGTCCATGACCGACGCCACCGTCGGCTCGACGAGGCTTTTCTCCGGATGGTTGATCTCCTCCAGCGTCTTCCAGGCGCTGGCGCGGAAGTTGTGGCGCAGGCCGAGCGTATGCCCGACTTCGTGCATCACGACCTCCTTCAGGCCCTGGTGGACGAGCTGCTCGGGCAGCTTGCCGTCGGGCGTGGCCCCCCGGCCGAGCATCACCGCCGCGGCGAAACCCATCTGGTGCTGCATGTCCCGGCAGTAGGAGCAGCCGGAATGATGCGAGTGCAGGCCGTGCGGGACGGTGGCTTCCTGCCCCAGCCAGTTGGGGATCAGGGACTCCGCGGTCTGCGGGGTGAAGGTTTCGTACTGGGACTTCCAGCTGTCGAGGAAACCGGCATCGAAGATAATATCGGCGTCCAGGATCTGACCGGTGCGGGGATCGACGCGCGAGGGGCCCATGGCGAAGCCGGCGTCGGCCGTGATCCAGCGGAAGAAGTTGTAGCGGACGTCTTCGGGATCGATGTCGATGCCGATCTGGGCTTCGAGATCCTCTTCATGCTGCACGCGGATCGCGTTGGCGAAGCCGATCTTGGCGAAGGCCTTGTTCCATTCGAGAATGCCGGCCTCGACGGTCGGCCGCAGAAACACCGGGCAGGTCTTCTCGATGTAGAACTCGATCGGCTTCTCGGGCGGCGAGACTTCGAGGCTGGCGTCCCGCTTGCGGAGATCCCAGCGGGTGATGTAACGGACGAAGTGGTCGTCGTCGTCCCGGTTGGAATAGTCCTTGACGGCCGTCAGGAAGTAGCCGACGCGATCGTCCGCGACGCGCGGCTTGTAGCCATTCGAGCCGACGGCCGGCAGCGGACTGATGCTGTAGTGGACGCCGACCTGCACGCCGCGGGAATCGGGGACGGTGGAGACGCCCGTGCCGCTGTACACGGCGTTGACCTGCAGTTCGAGATTGTTCGGAAACGCCTTGAGCTTGCCCCAGGTGGTGCGGTCCATCGCCAGGCGGAACGCGCCCAGCGCCCGGCCGATGTTCAAATCGTCATTCATGAAGATCGGCGTGACGTCGACCAGCAGCGTCTGTCGCGGGGACGTCGCCAGAATCGGCAGGGCGTAGAGGACGGAATCGGAGTACGCGAGCTCGACCGCCTTGGCCTCGGGGCTGTTGGGCGCGGCCCGATACCGGACATTGCGGCGGATGACGAACAGCTTTTCATCGACCTTCTTGAAGGTCCAGATGATGTCGTCGTCCTCCTGCCAGGACATGCCGCCGATCACGCTGCCGCTGGACACGCCGCGGGCGATCGACGGCAGAACGATGTATTCCTTGTTGAGATCGGACTGTTTGAAGTCCACGAGTAGCTGCTGTTCCTTGTGAAACAGCGTCCACAGGCCCTCGATCTTGGTTTTGCCTTCGATGAGTTGATCGTACTTGGACTTGGCGGGTTGTTCCTGAGCGGGGGCGGGCCGCCCGGCTGACAGGATCGCCAGCGCCGCGAGCGCCGCGAGGAATGACCGTGACTGAACCATCGCGCAGTTGCCTCCCGAGGAGTACCCTGAAACCAGACCAGCACCTGGGGGTGGGCTGCCTGTCTTCTGCAGTGTGAATAGTTTAACCGACGGCCGAAACGGAACGCGAACCTGCCGCCGGGGAGCCGGGTCAGAAAGCCAGCGCCTCTGCTCCGACGTGGCATTTTACCGGGATGTTGCATTTCGGCAGCATCGCTCCCAACATTTCCGCTCCGGAACAAACGGCCATCGCCACTGGACGGGCAGGCCTCGCCGACGTTTTCGTCCTCAGCCCGGTGGTCCGGTTCCGCCCCCGTGGGCGGTGAATGGAAGCTCTCGCCATGTCGTCGACCGCCTCGCCACGCAAACCGCCTGGACGCTCCAGGGCGGACGGCCCGGCCGACGAAAGTCCGGGCGCGCCGCCCGGCTCGGTCGCCGAATTGCTGCAGGTCGCGATCCCGCTGATCGTCAGCTCCGGGTCGCTGTCGCTGATGCACGTCGTGGACCGCATCTTCCTGACTTGGCTGTCGGTCGACGCGCTGGCGGCAGCGATGCCGGCGGGCATGTTCCACTGGACCGCGCTGGCGTTTCCGTATGGCGTGGCGATCTACACCAACACGTTCGTCGCGCAGTACCACGGGGCGGGCCGGCGGGACCGCGTGGCGGCTTCGCTGTGGCAGGGCATCTGGCTGGCGCTGGCCTTCGGCCTGGCGCTGATGATCGGGGCGCCGTTTCTCTCGCGACTGTTCTCGGTCCTGGAGCACACTCCGGAAGTCGTCCGTCTCGAAAGCGAATACTTCGCGATTCTCTGCCTCGGTTCCGCGCCGATGCTGCTGAGCGCGACGCTGTCGACGTTCTTCAGCGGCCGCGGTCAGAATTCGACGCTGATGTGGGTGAATCTGTTCTCCAGCCTGGTGAACATCGGGCTGGACTACGTGCTGATCTTCGGATTCGGACCATTTCCGAAGATGGGCATCCGGGGCGCGGCGCTGGCGACCGTGATAGCGAACGTCGCCGCCTGCGCCGCGTTCGCGTACATGATCCGCCGGACCAATCGCCGGGAGCGATACCCCTTTCGTGCGGAACAGCGGCTGGATGCCGGACTGCTTCGGAGGATGTTGCGGTTCGGATTGCCGAACGGCGTGCAGTTTTTGGTGGACATCGGGGCGTATTTGCTGCTGGTGCTGGTGATCGGCCGGCTGGGGACAGTGCCTTTGGCGGCGACGAATCTGGCGTTCAACCTGAACTCGCTGGCCTTCATTCCGATGATGGGGCTGGGGACCGCGGTGCTGACAATCGTCGGGCGGCGGATCGGAGAGGGTCGGCCGGAGATTGCGGCACGGAGCGTCTGGCGGGCGCACTGGCTGTCGCTGGCGTACATGTTCGCTTTCGCGGTGCTGTACGTGCTGGTTCCGGACTGGCTGCTGGCGCCGTACGCGTTGTCGCCGAAGGACGCTGCTGCGGCGGCGGAGTTCGAGCAGGTGCGGCCGGTGGTGACGGTGTTGCTGCGGTTCGTGGCGGCCTACGCGATGTTCGATGCCATGGCGATCGTGTTTGGGAATGGCATTCGGGGCGCGGGGGATACCCGGTTCTCGCTGGTGTTCACGTTTCTGACGGGCTGGTTCCTGATGGTCGTGCCGTCGATCCTCGCGGTGCAGTACGCCGAACGCCTTCCGAACTGGGGCGTTCTGACGATGCTCAGCGAGCAGGGGGCCTCGCCGTCGCTGTGGGCCTGCTGGTGGGCGGCGACGCTGAACATCACCGTGCTGGGGGTCGGACTGTTGATCCGGTTTCAGGGGGGGCGATGGCGAACGATGCGGGTCATCGAGGCGCATCCCGTGCCCGATTCGGACGCTGAGATTGAGGCGGCGGTGGTCTGATTCCGTGCCGCCCCGCTTTCGTCGGCTGGCAAACGCCCCCGGGTTCGGGACAATGGAGGCGGGTCTGCCGCGGCGAATCGACTGGCAGGGAGACTGGCGTCATGGGGACTCGGGAGCTGTGATCCCGGGCCGCCCGCGCGTCGAACGTCGTCGAGGACAGCGCGATGCAACAATACGTTTACCGTTCCGACCGCGTGACGCTGGGCTGCGGCAGCCTGATCCTGATCGCGCTGATCGTGCTGTTCTTCAGCGGCCGCGGCGTGCGCGAACTGGAAACGGAAGTCAAAGAGCTGCGAAAATCGGTCGTCGAGCTCCGGGACTCGGTGGACGATCTCAAACGCGAAGTTCGCAAATTGCAGCGGTAACCGGCTCCGCGGCTGGCACACTGCTGTCGTGTGGGCCGCGATGTGCCGGATCATTCCCCGCGGGGCGGCGGTCATGCCGGGACAGGAATCGACCGAGGCCAGGGGCAGGCTGACGGCCCGTCTGGCGGTCGTCGCCGCGGCCCTGTCGGTTGGGATCTGGGGCGCGGCTGGAATTGCCTGGGCGCTGATTCCCCGCTATCCCGGTTCGGCGAACCCTCGACACGGTCACGAATTCGACGCTCTGGGGATTGTGTTGGTGGGGAGCGTCAGCGGTCTCGTGTCGGGATTGGCCGCCGTGGGTCTGGGGGCCCGCGCTTGCAGGCTGGGCTGGAAGTGGGGGATCGCCAGTGTGGCGGTCGGGGTTCTGTCCCTGCTGCCCGCTGTCGTGATCGGCGTCTTCTTGCTGATTCGCGGCCCCTGACGGGAGGCTGCGGTCACGGCGTCTCGAGGCCCTCGAACAGCGCGCTGCCGACGCGGACCAGCGTCGCCCCCTCTTCGACGCCGATCTCGTAGTCTCCGCTCATGCCCATCGACAGTTCGCTCAGCGGCAGGCCCGTCGCGGCGCGGAGTTCGTCCCGCAGCTCCCGCAGTCCGCGGAACGGGGGGCGGGCCGTCTCCGGATCGTCGCTGAGCGGGGCCATCGTCATCAGCCCGGCGAGTTCGACGTGCGGGATCCGCTGGCAGTCGGCCCAGTGGGCGCGGAGTTCGTCCGGAGAGAATCCGTGCTTGGCGGCCTCGCCGGAGATGTTGACTTCGAGCAGCAGGCGGGCGGTGTGTCCCAGTTCGCCGGCGACCTGGCTGATCCGTTCCAGCAGTCGGAGAGAGTCGACGGAGTGAATGAGCTCCGCGGCGGCGAGGGCGTCGCGCACCTTGTTCCGCTGGAGGTGGCCGATGAGGTGCCAGCGGGCGTCCGGGGCCAGCCGTTGCCGTTCGGCGAGCCGCTGCGGCCGGCTTTCGCCAAGGTTGTCCAGGCCGCATCCGGCGAGGAGGGGGATCACGGCGTCGGGGGCGGACTTGGTGACGGCCACGAGCGTGACGTCGCCGGGGGACCGTCCGGCGCGGACGGCCGCGGCGGCGATGTGGCCCGAGACCTCGGCGATGTTCCGGCGCAGTCGTTGCTCAAGCTGGGTCATCGGGGGCTCGAACGCGGGGTCGTCGCGCGGCGCTCGCGGGAAGATCCCGTCGGCGGAGGTTCCTGAAGGTGAGAAACACGGGGTCGGGGATGGCGCAAGGTTGTCGCAAGGGCGTGCGGCTGACAAGATTCCCGCGATAACCGTGCGCGAATTTCGCGCGCTCCGCGTTCCCGATGCCGTCGCGTGTTCTGCGCTTCGGAAGTTGCTCATGTCAGAACCGAAAAAGCTCACGACAGCGGAGATTCTCGCAATGGCCCGCAAGCAGAAGGCGGGCGGTGCAGAATCAACGAGTCCGGAGCCGGCGCCCCCCGCGGATGCGCCCGCAGAACCGGCGGCAGAAGCGGCGACTGCCGCGCAACCTCCTGTGGCGCCCGTCGCTCCGGCCGACAAGCCGAAGTCGACGAGCGACATCCTGGCGGCGGCCCGCGCCCAGAAGGCGGGCGGCGCCGCGCCGGCCGCACCGAAATCAACGACCGACATTCTCGCTGCCGCTCGCGCACAGAAAGCGGGCGCTGGGCCGGCGGCTCCCGCGGCCAAGCCGGGTTCCACGGCGGACATTCTTGCGGCGGCCCGGGCCCAAAAGGCGGCGGGCGGCGGCGCGGCCCAGCCGGGCACGTCCAGTGCCTCCTCTCCCGCGGCGGCGAAGAAAGCCGCGCCTCCGCCGGAGATCGCCGGCCTGCCGGCGGGGTCGAAGCCCTCGGTCGAGGCCATGCTGAAGGCGGTCCGCACGGGCGATGCGGCGGCGACCGAGCCGCCCAAGCCGAAGCTGCCCGTCAAGGCGTCCGCGGCGCCCAAGCCGCCTGCGAAGGGGGAGTCGCGGCGGTCGTTTCTGGATACGGTCCTGTCGCCGTTTGTTATTGGGTTCACGGCGCTGGCGGCGTGGGGAGCCATTGGCTCGCTGGCGGCCGCCCGGTTCATGATGCCGAACACGGTTCTGGAGCTGCCCAGCCGGTTCAAGATCGGCTCGGCCTCGGATTACCCGCTGGGCATGGTCTCGGAGAAATACAAAGCCAGCCGCGGCATCTGGGTCGTCCATACGGACACCTACGACGGCCGGAACATCATTTACGCGCTGTCGACCGTCTGCACGCACCTGGGGTGCACGCCGAACTGGCTGGACGCGGAACAGAAGTTCAAGTGCCCCTGCCACGGCTCGGGATTCTACGTGAACGGGATCAACTTCGAAGGCCCGGCGCCGCGTCCCCTGGAGCGGGTCGGACTGCGGGTCTCGGAGGACGGTCAGCTGGAGGTCGACAAGAGCCTGAAGTTCCAGGAGGAGCTCGGGCAGTGGACCGACGAGAAGTCGTTTGTGCAGGTGAGTTGACCGCCGGCGGCGCTGGCGGAGGTTCCGCAGGCCGAGGGGCGGCGGAGCAAGGCGGCGCGGGAGCGCGTCGCGACGGCGGCAGGACGGCTGCCGCCGTGTGAGACGGGACCTTTGGAATTCAAGAGCCCATGTCAGTCGGCGAATACATTCGCGAATCGCAGATCTGGAAGAGCGTTTTTCGGCACCCTGCGCCGTACGACCGCCGGAACCGCGCCGTCGTCATGCTGACGAACTTCTTCCTGCATCTGCACCCGGTGTCGGTGCAGCAGGGGGGCATCGGGCTGTCGTACACGTGGTGCATGGGAGGCGTGACGTTCTTCCTGTTCCTGGTGGAGACGCTGACCGGCGTGCTGCTGATGTTCTATTACCGCCCGACATTGGAGTGGGCGTTCACGGACATCCGGGCGCTGCGCGACGTGACGACGCTGGGCATCATGCGGGAGATCCACCGCTGGGGGGCCCACGCGATGGTCATCACCGTATGGCTGCACATGTATCGTGTGTTTTTAACTGGCAGCTATAAGCCTCCCCGGGAATTCAACTGGGTGATCGGCGTGCTGCTGCTGGTGCTGACGCTGCTGTTGTCGTTCACGGGCTACCTGCTGCCGTGGGACCAGCTGGCGATCTGGGCGATCACCGTGGGTTCGAACATGGCGCGGGCGCATCCCGTGCTGGGGCATGAGGGCCCCGGGTTCCAGCTGTTGAACATCGGCGGGTACGACATCATCACCAACGCGAGCGATGCGCGGTTCCTGCTGCTGGGCGCCCGCAACGTGGGCGAGGAGACGCTGAACCGGTTCTACATTCTGCACTGCGTGGCGATACCCCTGGTGGTGTCGCTGCTGATCGCCATTCACTTCTGGCGGGTGCGGAAGGACGGCGGGATCAGCCAGCCGCTGTAAAGCGAAGTCCGCCCGGGGCGCAGCGATCGGCCGCGTTCCGGAGACTGAAGTGTGTGTGTTCATTCCGTTCACCGATTGACAGGCCGGGTTGCGGCCGGGTCCGCAGCCCCCACCGAACGCCATGGAAGCTCATCCCGATCTGACGCGCGGCGTGGTCCAAGGACTGGGGTGGCTGTACCTCGTGATGTTCGCGATGAACTTCGTGTGGACGGTCCGCAGCTTCCGGCGGGACGGCGAGTTCGAATCGCTGCTGGGCTTCAAGCACCTGCCGAAGGCCTTTGTGTGGGCGATCTACACCGGCACGCTGATGATCTTCGCGGCCGTGCACCTGACGCTGCGGACCAGCGACGCATCGGCGTTCGTCCTGAAGCTGCCGGAATGGTTCAAACTGAGCGTCGACTGGCTGATCGCCGATCCGGTGAAGTATTTCGCCGCGTCGATCGTGCTGTTCGTGCTGATGCTGGTGCTGCGGCGGTGGTGGACGAAGCCGACGCCGGCGTGGATTCTGCTGAATCTGTCGCTGCTGTTTCTGGGCTTCAGCATGACGGATTACGACTTCCGTCAGATCGTGGGCAAGCCGGACAATGTGCCGATCGTGGGCATGCTGTTTCTGACGGGGTTCTTCACGTGGCTGTACTTCCGTCAGGCGGTGGAGAATGACGACCGGGCAGCGGCCGGGCGGCCGGTGAAGGAGAAGGAGCTGTCGCAGCAGGTGCTGGTATGGCCGGACCTGGTGTACACGGAACTGGTGTGCATGGTGCTGCTGACGGCGCTGCTGGTGGTGTGGGGCGTGGCGCTGCAGGCGCCCCTGGAGGAGCCGGGATCAAGCGTCAAGACTCCGAACCCGTCGAAGGCCCCGTGGTACTTCCTGGGTCTGCAGGAAATGCTGGTGTACTACGACCCGTGGATGGCGGGCGTGGTGCTGCCGCTGATCATCATCGCCGGGCTGATGGCGATCCCGTATATCGACTTCAATCAGAAGGGGAACGGGTACTACTGCTACAACGACCGCAAATTCGCGGTGGTGACGTTCCTGTTCGGATTTCTGCCCCTGTGGGTGGCGATGATCATCCTGGGGACGTTCATTCGCGGCCCGAACTGGAACATGTTCGGGGTGTACGAGTACTGGGACGTGCACAAGCTGGAGGTGCTGAACAACGTCAACCTGTCGGACTGGTTCTGGCTGGACATCATGGACCGGTCGCTGCCCAAGCCCGACGCGACGGCGTCGCTGCTGGCTCAGACGGGGACGATTCTCACGCGGGAATGGCTGGGGATCGTGCTGACGCTGGCCTACCTGATCGTGCTGCCGCCGCTGATGGCGGTGACCGTGTTCCGAAACTACTACGTGCGGATGGGTTTCGTGCGGTACATCGTGCTGGCGAACCTGCTTTTGTTCATGGCGGCCCTGCCGCTGAAGATGGTGCTGCGGTGGGTGTTCCACCTGAAGTACATCGTCGCGATCCCGGAGTGGTTCTTTAATATCTGAAGGTTTCGAGTCCGGGCGAAGGTCCGGAGTCCGGTCAACGGGGTGTCCGGGACGTCCGGCGGCCCTCGGCTGCGGTTGAAAGTTGTTTCCCATGCCTGCCACGGAACAGATCTGGCGTCCGCTGTCGTCGATGCACCGCGTGTTCGCGTGCAGCGCCGTCGCATTGCTTGCCGCCACGCTGCTGATGATGGCCAAGGACGAACGGCGCGACTGGCGCCGGCATCAGTCGCGCGCCGATGAGCTGCGGATCGAGAAGCTGGAGCGGGAACTCGATGAGATGTCGTCGGCCGAGTTCCTGGCCGAGGAAGCGGATCGGAAGGCCCGGCTGGAACAGGCCGAGGCGGCATTGCAGGCTCCGGAAACCCAGGAGCGCCTGCGGACGCTGGATCGCCGCCGCGCGGACCTCCAGGGCCAGGTTGACGTCCTCTCCCGCGACGCCAAGTTCAAGAACGCCGAGCGGGATGTGGCCCGCGCCAATCTCGACCTTCACGTCCGCGACCAAGTCGACGACGCCCAGCTCCGCAGTTCGCTGGCAACGTTCAACGCCGAATCTCAGATCGCCCAGGAGCGCGCCCAGAAGCTGCAGCAGGTGCAGGCGGAACTCCGCGACGTGCAGAATGAACTGGCGGAGATCTACGCCGCGCGGGACGAGGCCCAGAAGGATCTCAACAGGCTGTACGGCGAACGTCGCCGCGTCGAGGAGCAGCTGGCTTTCCTGTCGCCCAACAGCCCGAAGCTGCCCGAGGGCAGCCGCAGCCGGTTCGCCGCCCTGAAGCGGTCGTTCAAGGAATGGCCGATCATCAACGGGTTCAACCCGCATCACAAGATCGAATACGACTGGCCCAGGGACCTGGAGATCCAGCTCGGCATGGCCCGCGTCGAGCGCGTCGACCGCTGCCGCACCTGCCACTACAACATCAACGATTTCGGCGCTGGCAATGTGCCCGCCTTTCCTGCGGATGACGTCCCGCAGCCCTACTCGGCGCATCCGCATCCCGACCTGTATCTGACCTCGACGAGCCCGCACCCGATCGAGTCGTTCGGCTGCACGATCTGCCACGAGGGAGATGGCTCGGGCACCAGCTTCCAGAACGCCGAGCATTCTCCGCGCGATCCGAGCCAGGCCGCGCAGTGGGACCGCGACCACCACTGGCACTCGAATCACTTCTGGGAATACCCGATGTATCCCAGTCATCTGGTCGAGTCGAGTTGCCTCCGCTGCCATCACAACGTCGTGGAACTCGGCGTGAACCGGAAGTTCGGCGCGTCGGCCCCGAAGGTCTACGAAGGCTATGAACTGATCAGGAACTATGGCTGCTTCGGCTGCCACGAGATCAACGGCTACGACGGCACGCGTCCCATCGGCCCGGACATGCGGCTCGAGCCGCAGACGCCCGAGGAGGCCGCCGCGATCGCCGCCGATCCCAACGCAGTGCCAGGCAATCTGCGGAAGGTCGGCCCGTCGCTGCGGCACATCAGTTCGAAGGTCACTCCGGAATTCATCTCGTACTGGACCGAAGACCCGCAACGGTTCCGGCCGTCGACGAAGATGCCGAAGTTCTTCAATCTGGACAACCAGCACGACGCCCTGGCGGGCGTGCTGCAGCCCGTCGAGCTGGCGGGAATCTCCGCGTACCTGATGGCGAAGTCGCAGCCGATGCAGGAACTCGCGCCCCCCACGGGGTACGAGCCTGACGCCGGGCGCGGCAAGATCGCGTTCGAGCGCCGCGGTTGCCTGGCCTGCCACAGCCACGACGACCCCGAGTTCGCCGGCGTCGACGCGGACTTCGGGCCGAACATCACGAACATTCACGAGAAGGTGAAGCCGGGCCCCGAGGGCTTCGCGTGGCTGTACACCTGGCTGAAGAATCCGGAGCTGTACCACACGAAAACCCGGATGCCGAACCTGTTCCTGAACGCGGAAACAGTGGGCGGCGAGGTTGTCGATCCGGCCGCGGACATCGCGGCCTACCTGCTGCAGGGCGGGCCGAAGGAATTCCCGGCGCCGACGCTGGGCGGTCCGTCGCTGGGACTGGTGCTGGATGCGGACTTCACGGCCGAGGAGGCTCGGCAGCTTCGGGCACGGCACGCCGGCGTGCGGGTGGAAGAGGTGCTGCCGACGGGACCCGCGTCGCGGGCTCTGGCGGTCGATGTGGACGGCCGTCCGCTGAAGAACTCCCGGGGTCAGGAACTGTCGGTCGCCGAACGGCTGGCGCCGATCCGCATGGACGATGTGATTCTTGAGTTCAACGGCACGGCGGTTGGTTCTCGCGAGCAACTCGCGCAACTGACGCGCGAGGCCGGCAACGGCGCGCGGGCCGTGTTGAAACTGTTCAGCGGCGGTCTCGAGCGGATGGTCGAGCTGTGGATCAGCACGCCGCTGGAAGACCTGACGCGGCTGCACCTCAGCAAGTCGCCGCTGGGCTCCGCCGCCGCCGTGCAGAAGGCGCTTGACGATCGTCGTTATCCAGTGCCGCCCAGCGCTCTCAAGCCGGGCCCCGATGGCGAGCACATCGACGTCCGGGACCTGATCAAGGGCGACGAGGTGGAACTCGTCGCCACCTCGGCCGACGAGGAGGTCAGCGAGGCCGAGTGGGTTGAACGCCAGTTGCAGTATGTCGGCAGGCGGACGATCTCGCAGTATGGCTGTTACGCCTGTCACGACATCCCTGGCTTCGAGACCGCCAAGCCGATCGGCACGGCCCTGCAGGACTGGGGCCGCAAGGACACGTCCAAGCTGGCGCCGGAGCACATCGCCGAGTTCCTGCACCATCATGGCGAACCCGACGGCAGCAGCACGCACGCGCGGATCAGTGAAATCGTCCGGCGCGGCGCCCGTGGCGGCGAGTTGACGGATGAAGACCGCAGCGCGGCCTACTTCTACAACAGTCTCGAGCATCATGGCCGCGACGGCTTCATCTGGCAGAAACTTCGCGCTCCCCGCAGCTACGACTACAAGAAGATCGAAGCCAAGGGCTGGGACGAGCGGCTGCGGATGCCGAAATTCCCCTTTGACGAGCGGCAGATCGAGGCGGTGGCCACGTTCGTGCTGGGCCTCGTCAACGATCCGCCGCCACCGGCCTACCAGTACCGGCCGACCGGCGCCGAACGCGACATCATCCACGGCGAACGCCTGCTGGAGAAGTACAACTGCACCGGCTGCCACCTGCTGGAAATGCCCAGCCTGACGTACAAAGCGTCGCTGGGGTCAGCCATCGGCGCGACGCGGGATGAACTGGTCAAGTGGTTCGTCGACAACGGTCGCAGGATCGACAGCGGCGAGATCAGCCAGGACGACATCGCGGGCCGGGGCGACGACGCACTGATTCAGCCGGAGGCGATGCAGGAACCGCTGCGGACGTTCATGACGAACTGCGAGCTGACGCTTAAGGGACGGCTGGATCCGTCGCTCGACCTGCAGTCGGAGCTGGCGAAGCTGTTCGCGTCGCTGGCACGGAGCAATCGCGGCGATGCGCTGCGCAAGTGGTTCGCGGAGCATCCGGAGTCGATGTTGTCGGACGTCTTTTCGCCGGCCGACCATCCCGAAGCGCTGCGGCTGCTGCTGAAGCTCAAACCGGCGGTCAGCGGGTTGTCGCCGCATGCGGCAGACGACGGCCGGGCGCTGATCACGGCTCATGGCCTGGTGACGAACACGCCCGATCCGGAGGAAGAGGATCCGGAGTTCCGTGAGTACGGCATGGACGTCTGGGAGACCCTGGACATCGCGGGTCGTATTCGTCTGCCGAGCGCCAAGGTGACGCTGACAGAAGCGGACCTGGTGTCGCAGTCGAACGGCCGGGGCGGGGAACTCGCGCTCTGGCTGACTCCGCGACTGGTGGACGAACTGGGCGACATCAACAAGTCGTGGCAGGCCGCGCCGCCGCCGCTGTACAAGGAAGGCATCAAGGTTCAGACCCCCTGGCTGTTCCGGTTCCTGAAGAATCCGGAGCAGCTGCGGTACACGACTGTGCTGCGGATGCCGCGGTTCAACATGACCGATGAAGAGGCCCAGATCCTGGCGAACTATTTCGCGGCGATCGACGGCGTGGATTACCCGTATCAGTCGATTACGGTCCAGGAGCCGGATTACGTCAGCCTCGTCGACCAGATGTTCCGCGAGGCGCATCCGGAACTCGAGGAGCGGTACGAAGGGCACGCCTGGAAAGTGCTGAACGGCCCGCTGTGCGTGAAGTGCCACCAGGTGGGGGGGCATCCCTACCAGGCGTCGGATCCGCGGACGGACATTCGGGGTCCGAACCTGGATCGCGTCGAGAAGCGGCTGCAGAACGACTGGACGCGGACGTGGATTTACCGTCCGACGTGGATCACGCCTTACACGTCGATGCCGGTGAACTTCCCGGCCGACAAGCCGCCGTTCTCCGAGCTGTTCGGCGCCAATTCGGCGGCCCAGGTGGAGGCGGTCGTCTACAGTCTGATGAATTACAGCCGGATGCTCGAGGGGCTGGGAGTGATCACGTACACGCCGCCGGCGGGGGACTTGCCGCCGGAGGGCGAAGCGACGGACGGAGCGCCCGCGGCTACGGAAGCCTCGACCGGCGCGCCGGCGGCGGCGGATCCCGATGGAGTCTGATGTGTGCGGTGCGGCGACGACCCGAACCGCGGAACAGGGGGAGATGGCGATGAAGACACAATGGCTCGCGCTGGCGGCGCTCGTCGCCGGAGGCCTGTTGCAGAGCGGCTGCGACTCGCCGGTGCACGCGCTGGGCGGCGGCGGTTCGACGCGTCCGTCGGTGACGGTTCTGCTGTCGGACAAGGCGCCTGAGGGCGAGGCGACGACAGCCGATGCCGGAGGCGGGGCGACGGTGGACGGCTATGGCACCTTCAAGGGCCGGGTCGTCGTGACCGGAACAGTTCCCACGCTGCCGGTGCTGATGGCCAAGGGCGCGCCGACGAAGGACGCCATCTGCGCGGCGAACGAGATTCCGGACGACTCGCTGGTCGTTGGGGACGGCAATGGACTGGGGAACGTGTTCGTGTACCTCAAGCGAGTTCCGGGAGGCGAGATCCCTCCTCCCCCGGAAGAGGCGATCGTCGTCGACCAGCAGGGGTGCCGTTTCGTGCCGCGGGCGGCCGTGGTGCGGGTCGGCCAGCCCTTGAACTTCAAGAACGGCGATCCGGTGGCTCACAACACGGCCTTCGCCCCGCAGGGTTCCGCGAGCTTCAACCAGACGATCGTCGCCAACGACCGTCGCGGCGTGGACTTCGTGTACGGCCGTCCGGAGGCGGTGCCGGTCAGGGCGAAGTGCGACTATCACGCCTGGATGGGCGCGTACCATCTGCCGCTCAGCCATCCCTGGGGCACGGTCACCGCGCCGGACGGGACGTTTGAGATCACCGGCGTGCCGGGCACGCAGGTCGAGTTCGTCGTCTGGCATGAACGGGCGGGATACATCAGCCGAGGGCTGAAAGTCACGATCCCTGTCGACGGCGAAGTCGAACAGGAGCTGACGGTGGACGGGGCCAAGCTGGCCGGAGGTTGAACGGGCGCGCGAGCGCCCCGGGGACGGGACGAGATGAACAGGGTTCGATGCACATGGCTGGCCCTCGCGGCTGGCGCCAGCCTGGCGACGGGATGCTCCGGCGACCGCGACGACGGGCGACAGCCGGCGGTCGTGCGCCGCGCGGATGAAGTCAAAATCACACTTGGGAAAGAGCCGCCGGCCGCCGCGCCGGAGTCCGAAA
This sequence comes from Planctomyces sp., assembly GCA_019636235.1. Taxonomy (GTDB): domain Bacteria; phylum Planctomycetota; class Planctomycetia; order Planctomycetales; family Planctomycetaceae; genus Caulifigura. Next base: position 123,066 of record JAHBXW010000003.1, on the reverse strand, counting down.
CGCCCAAGGCCGGCAGCCCCATGGAACGCATCCCCGAGGCCTCGGCCGAGGAGGTTCCTTCCAGTCCTCCCGAGGCCCCGCCGGAAGCGACGAACTGAAGCGGCGGCTCACAGCCGTGATGTCCTCCCGCGACGGGAAATGCAGAGTCAATCATGATCAGGTCCGTTTTTCATCGACTTCTCACGGCCGTCTCCGGCCGGCCTGCTGCCGCGCTGGCGGCCCTCGTGCTGTGCGGCGCCGCGCAGGGCTGCGGCCGGCAGGAAGCCCAGTTCACGCATCGCGCCGGTTTCGAAAACCTCATGCCCGAGGCCCAGTCCTACGTGCATGAGGCGCTCGAGCAGCACTTCGGCACGCCGACGCAGGTCGTCGCCTGGGAGCAGTTGCCGATCAAGCTGCACGCCGCGGCGGGCGCCGTGGGCGCCGCCCCCGACGCGCGGTCGATCGCGGTGAATTACTCGCAGCAGAATCTGCCCATCGAACCCGGCCTGCAGACGGCCTGGCTGTCCGGACCGCTGCTGCAATCGCAGGGCGACCCGGCATGGGTCGAAGCCGTGGATGTGGCCGGCCGCATCATGTTCGAACAGCCGCTGGCCAGCGTCCCCGCGGAAGGGGATCGCGTGGCGATCGGACCGGGCGAGGTATTGCGCTACGGCCGGGTGCTGTACGCCGAACACTGCCAGCACTGCCATGGCGTGAGCGGGGACGCGCAGGGGCCGACGGCGTCGTACCTGAATCCGCGGCCTCGTGATTTCCGCCGCGGCATTTTCAAGTTCACGACGACGACCGCCTCGAACCGAGCGTCCCGCGCAGACCTGGCCCGCGTCATCGAGAACGGCGTCCCCGGCACGTACATGCCGTCGTTCAAGCTGCTCAGCGACGCGGAGAGCATGGCCATCATCGAATACGTGCTGTTCCTGTCGATGCGCGGCGAGGTGGAATACCAGCTCGTGACCCAGCTGGGGAACGATTATTCGAATCAGGCGGTGAAGGATCGCATCGACGGCGGGGAAACCAGGAAGGGCATTCTCGACGAATTTACCGGCATGGTAAATGGCGGGGACATGCAGGAGCAGTTCAACGAGACGGTCGAGTCGATCGTGACGCGGTGGGTCGAGGCCAACGAGCCGGAGGCCATCATTGTGCCGGGGGCGAAGCGTCCGCCGGCGACGCCGGAATCCATCGCCCGCGGCCGGATGCTGTACTTGTCGCAGGACCTCAACTGCGTGGCCTGTCACGGAGAGGCGGCGCTGGGGGACGGGCCGCAGTCGTACTCCATCACGAAGAACGCCGCAGGCGAGGACAATCCCACCCCCGGCCTGTACGACGAGTGGGGCAACCTGGTGAAGCCCCGGAACCTGACGCAGGGCATTTACCGCGGCGGACGACGGCCGATCGACCTGTTCGCGCGGCTGCATGGCGGCATCAAGGGCACGCCCATGCCGGCGTTCGGCGGCAAGAAGACGGACGAGGAGTTGTGGGACCTGGTGAATTACATCCTCAGCGTGCCGTTCGAGGTGCGTCATCCCGGCGACGGGCTGAAAGAGGCGCGTCCCGTCGTCGAGGACGTCGAGCAGGTGGCGACGCGCTAGCCCGATCCGGCGTCGGCGGTCGAGTGGTCGGTTGAGGCAGGAGACAGTTCGGTGAAGAAGTTCTGGATAGCGTTGTTCATGCTGGTGCCGATCCTGGCGCTGTGGTCGTGTTACGTCGCGCCGGAACGGGGCTGGTGGTTTCCGGGGACCACCGGGCCGTACGGAGGCGAGGCGGCCTCGCCGATGGGCCGCCGCATCGACGACCTGTTCTACATGATCCTGGCGATCACGACGGTCACGTTCATCGGCACGCAGTTGGCCCTGGGCTATGTGCTGTGGACGGGCGCCCGCCGCGGCGATGCGGGCAGCGGCGAGAAGGCCTGGTTCTCCCACGGCAGCCACAACCTGGAGGTCATCTGGTCGATCGTTCCGGCCGGCATTCTGCTGTTCATCGCCCTGTACCAGATGGACGTGGTCGCGGCGATCCGCTTCAAAAGCGAATTCCCGGAGCAGGTGCAGAACCGTCCGCTGGCCGAAGTCACCGCCCGCCAGTTCGAGTGGCGGATCCGGTATCCCGGGTTCGACGCCAACGGCAACCTGCTGCCGCTGATGGCCGACCCGCAGCCGACCGACCTGTACGCCGTCAACGACCTGCGGCTGCCGGCGGCGCAGCCCGTGATGATCAACCTGCGGACGGATGACGTGCAGCACGCGTTCTTCCTGCCCGAACTGCGGGTCAAGCAGGACGCCGTGCCCGGACTCACGATTCCCGTGTGGTTCGAGGCCGACCGGGCGGACGAGTTCACGCTGCTGTGCGCCGAGCTGTGCGGCTGGGGACACTACAAGATGCGCGCCCGGTTCGTGGCGCTGCGCGAGCCCGACTTCCTGCAGTACCTGAGGGACCTGCAGGCGCAGCAGGATTACGACGGCGTCCCGGACGCTGCCGACGAGGAATGACCCCGCCCGGCCGACTTGCCGCGTTGGCGGAGTTCCCTGAGTTCAAAGAAAGTCATTCGTCCCGAAAGGGAGTTGCTGTATGAGTTCGATCAGTTCGACTGCGACGGGCAGCCACGGTTCCAGCGTGCACGATCACGTCCAGGGGCATGATCTGACCCATGGGCACGGCCACGGACACGGGCATGGCCAGAGCTTCATTTCGAAGTACGTGTTCTCGACCGATCATAAGGTGATCGGCATCCAGTTCCTGTGCACGACGCTGCTGATGCTGATCGTGGGCGGCGCGCTGGCGCTGGGCGTCCGCTGGCAGCTGGCCTGGGGCATGGAGACCATGCCCTTCTTCGGCCTGCTGTTCAAGACCGAAGGCGGGCAGATCTCGCCCGACTTCTACACCATGCTGTTCACCATGCACGCCACGGTGATGATCTTCCTGGTCATCATCCCGGTGCTGGCCGGCGCGTTCGGCAACTTCCTGATCCCGCTGATGATCGGGGCCGACGACATGGCCTTTCCGGTGCTGAACATGCTCAGCTACTGGTTCATGTGGCCGGCGATCGGGTTCTTCGGCCTGAGCTTCCTTTCGGCGGGCTACGGGGCGGCGGCGGGCTGGACGTCCTATCCGCTGTTGTCGGCGCTGGCCGAGGCGGCGCCGGGATCGGGCTGGGCGCAGAACTGGTGGCTGATCGGTCTGACGTTCGTCGGCGTCTCATCGATGATGGGCTCGGTGAACTACATGACGACGATCATCAACATGCGGGCGCCCGGCATGACGCTGTTCCGGATGCCGCTGACGATCTGGGCGATGTTCATCACGGCCATCCTGCAGGCGTTCGCCCTGCCGGTGCTGACGGCCGCGGGCTTCATGCTGGTGGCTGACCGGCTGCTGGGCACGTGCTTCTTCATTCCGGCCGGCATCATCGTGAACAACGCCGATCCGACGGTCGGCGGCGGCCAGCCGCTGTTGTGGCAGCACCTGTTCTGGTTCTATTCGCACCCGGCGGTGTACATCATGCTGCTGCCGGCGATGGGCATGGTCAGCGACATGCTGTCCTGCATGGCGCGGAAGCCGATTTTCGGCTACAAGCCGATGGTCTACTCGATGGCGGCGATCGCCGGGCTGGGCTTCATCGTGTGGGGGCACCACATGTTCACGTCGGGGATGAATCCGGCGCTGGGCATGACGTTCATGGTCTCGACGGTCATGATCGCGCTGCCCTCGGCGGTGAAGGTGTTCAACTGGATCGGGACGCTGTGGGGCGGCCGTCTGGAATTCAACACGGTTTTGCTGAACAGCGTGGCGTTCGTGTCGATGTTCATCATCGGCGGCCTGTCGGGCATCTTCATGGCGGCCGTGCCGGTGGACATCTACATCCACGACACGTATTTCATCGTGGCGCATTTCCACTACGTGCTGTTCGGGGCGACGCTGTTCGGCGTGTTCGGCGCGATCCAGTTCTGGTACCCGAAGATGTTCGGCCGGATGATGAGCGAGCGGATCGGCAAGCTGCACTTCCTGCTGACGTTCATCGGCTTCAACGGGACGTTCTTCCCGATGCACCTGCTGGGCGTGGCCGGCATGCCGCGGCGGTACGCGAACCCGTACATGTACCCGTACCTGAACCATCTCCTGGACATGAACCAGTTCATGACGGTGTGTGCGATCCTGATGGGTCTCGCCCAGTTCCTGCTGCTGGGGAATTTCCTGTTCAGCCTGAAGTTTGGCACGCCCTGCGGCCGGAACCCGTGGAACGCGAACGGCCTGGAGTGGGCGGCGCCGTCGCCTCCGGGACACGGCAACTTTGACGTCCCGCCGATCTGCTACCGCGGCCCGTACGAATACTCGTCGCCGGGAGCGCCGGAAGGCGAAGATCACTGGATGCAGACGGATCCCCGCGGGAAAGGCTGGAAACCTCCGGCGGAACACTGATCGCGAGAAAGGGGGTAACTGCAAATTGAAAGTTGAAAAATGCAAATTGAAAAGCTGGCAAGTGTGACGCGGAGGGCGTGAGCGGCGCGCGCAATGCGAATGACGTCCGACGAACTTTCCGAGCGGCTCCTGGTCCTTGCGGTCAGAGTTGGCAATGTCGTCGAAAACCTGCCCGAAACCCGACTCGGACGTCACATCGCAGGGCAGCTGATCCGCTGCGGCACATCGGCAGCACCAAACTATGAGGAGGCCCGTGCGGCCGAGAGTCGCCGCGACTTCGTCCACAAACTTCAAATCGCCCTCAAGGAGCTGCGCGAAACCGGTTATTGGCTGCGACTTTCCATCCGATCCGGGATCCTCAAGGAGGCGCAGCTGACCGAGCTTCTCGATGAGTGCGTCCAGCTTCAAAACATCACCGCGAAATCCATTGTGACCGCACGGCGAAACGGCGTGCAAAAATCGGAACGCCCGACCGGCGGCGACGAGCGTCCCTGACAGTTTGCAGTTTTCATTTTTCAATTTGCAGTTTGCAAAAGCACCACGACCCGATCGGCAATTCGTGACCACTTCGAGCCTGCACCGATTCGCCTGGTCCACCGTCGCCGTAGCGACAGTGACGCTGGTTGCCGGTGCGCTCGTCACGTCCAAAAACGCCGGCATGGCGTTCCGCGACTGGCCCACTTCCGATGGCCAGTTCATGCTGACCTATCCCTGGCTGGCCGACTTCGCCCGTGACTGGAACAAGTTTCTCGAGCACGGTCACCGGCTGGCCGGCGTGCTGATCGGCCTGTGGTCCATCGGATTGGTCGTGCTGGTCGAGCGGGCCGGCTGTCGGCCGGTCGTCCGCTGGCTGGCCCGCGGCGTGCTGCTGGGAGTCATCCTGCAGGGGCTGCTGGGCGGATTCCGCGTGCAGCTCGACGCCCGGGGGCTGGCCATGCTGCATGGCGCGTTCGCCGCGGTGGTCCTGTCGCTGATGGGCGCCTGTGCGACGCTGCTCAGCCCGCGCTGGGAGCAGCCGCCGCCTCCGAAACGTCCGCTCGATCCGGAAACGTCCTCGTCGCGGCTGGTGCTGGCCCGCGTCAGCAGTTTGCTGGTTCTGGCGCTGCTGGCGGCGCAGTTCGTCGTGGGCGGGCTGATCCGGCATCAGGGGATGGCGCTGTTCGAGCACCTGGGTCTGGGGATTCTGGCGGGCGTGGCGATCATCGCCAACGTGGTCATCGCCTGCCGCACGCGGGAGCCCTGGCTGCGCCGTTCGGCGGTCGCGGTGCTCTTCGCCGGCGGTCTGCAGATCCTGTTGGGCATTGGTTCGTGGTTGACGAAGTTCGGCTTCGCGACCTGGGGTTACGTGGCGGTCGCGGATTCGATTCTGCAGGTCAGCCTGCGGTCCGCGCACACAGTTGTGGGGGTGCTGCTGGTGATGACTGCGGTGGTGCATGCGTTGCGGACCGGTCGCACGTGCGTCGTGCGCGGGGCGACGTGGGGCGGGCTGGAGCCGCTGCCCGCGGGGCCGCTGAGCGCCGCGCCGCGGGGAGGCGCGTCATGAAATCGGTCCCGACTCCCGTTACGCCGGTCCTCGCGGCGGAGGCCGTGGCGGCCGCGGTTCCCCCGGCGACCCTGTTCAACCGCACGCTGCGCGAAAGCCTCGCGGAGTATGCGGCTCTGTCCAAGCCGCGAATCGCCGTGATGGTGCTGATCAGCGTCGGCGTCTCGTTCACGTTGGCGTCGCAGGGTCCGCTGCCGCTGGGGCTGCTCCTGGCGGCGCTCGTGGGCATCGGCGGTTCGGCGGTCGCATCGAGCATTCTGAATCAATGGTACGAACGGGGCAGCGACGCCCGGATGCTGCGGACGCGGAACCGGCCGCTCCCCTCGGGGCGGATCGCGGACGCGGAAGCGTTGTGGGCGGGAGTGCTGCTGTCGCTGGCGTCCACCGCCTGGCTGGCGGCGACGGTCAACGGACTGACGGCGGCGCTGACGCTGGCGACGCTGGTTCTGTATGTCGGCGTGTACACGCCGCTGAAGTCCAGAACGTCCCTGTGCACGGCGATCGGCGCCGCGCCGGGCGCCATGCCGCTGGTCCTGGGCTGGACGGCCGCGGGGGGCGGGCTGACGTGGGAGCCGGCGGTCCTGTTCGCGATTCTGTACGTCTGGCAGTTTCCGCATTTCCTGGCGATCGCATGGATCTACCAGGACCAGTACCGCGAGGCTGGCCTGCGAATGCTGCCCGCCGACGGACGTCGTCCCGCGCTGGTCGGCCTGTCGGCCGCGGCGCATGCGGCGGTGCTGCTGCCGGTCAGCCTGTGGGCCCGCAGCGTGGGCCTGGCGGGCGATCCTTACGCGTTGTGCGCGGTCATCCTTGGCTGCTGGTATCTGCTGGCGTCCGTGAAGTTCGCCGTCGAGCCGGGTCAGGCGACGGCGCGGCGACTGCTGTGGACGTCGCTGGCCTACCTGCCAATGCTGCTCGCGGCTCTGACCATCGACCACGTTCGCCTGCTGCAATGAGGACGCCCGGGCTCCCGCCCGCCGCCCCGAAATCGAATTCCTGAGAACCTCGTTCCCGCAGACCTTCGTCCCATGTCACACGCGACTCATCCTCCAGCCCTGAAAATGGGTCTGCCGATTCCCAACTCCAAGCTGGGAATGTGGCTGTTCCTGGGGACGGAGATCATGTTCTTCACGGCGTTCATCGGCACGTACATCGTGCTGTATTTCGGTTCGCCGGGCTGGCCCACCGATACGAACGTGACGCACATCAACATCGCCCTGGGGGGCATCAACACGTTTGTGCTGATCGTCTCCAGCTACTGCGTGGTGGTGGCGCACGAAGCGATGGGGCTGAAGAACTTCGCGAAGGCCCGGCTGTACCTGTGGATCACGTTTGGGCTGGCTTTCGTGTTTCTGGGGATCAAGTCGGTCGAGTATTACGGCAAGTTCAGCCACGACATCCTGCCCGGCCGGATCGCGGAGACTCCGGCGCAGGCGACGGCGAAGCTCGTCCGGGATACGGAGCTGGCCCTCAATCGCGAACTCAACATCCTGATGCCCGGGGACGCCCATAACGAGTCGAAGCGGCAGCAGCTCGTCAGCAAACTGGCCGCGGCTCCGGCGGGGGCGGATCGTGATCGCATGGCAGCCTTCGAACAGATGTACGTTCTGTTCGCCCGGCTGCGCGATGACGCCTCGGCGAACCGCCTCGATCTGGCGCACACGAATCGCCGCTACTGGGAAATGCAACACTTCGCGCAGCTCACCACGACCGGGGGCGAGGTGGAATACGGGACTGTCTACGACAGCCACAGCCACGCGGCCGATGCGCATGGCGAAACGCCCGCCGCCGGGGATTCGCACGGCGACGCCCACGCCGACGAGCTGCCCTGGCCGGAACTCGCCGAAGGGCAGATCATGGTCGTCAACGCCCAGGGCGTGGCGAAGACGGTCCCGCGCGCCGATTACAGTTCCATCGACAATCACCTGTTTCATGCCGCGCTGAATTCGATTCACCCGCCGCACCCGATCCTGTTCGGCAACCTGTTCGCGTCGACTTACTTCCTGATGACGGGTTTCCACGCCATCCACGTCGTCGTGGGCATGATCCTGTTCGCGCTCGTGCTGATGCAGGGCAGCCGGTTGAACTCGGCCTGGACCGACTGGGTCGAGAACAGCGGCCTGTACTGGCACTTCGTCGACCTGGTGTGGATTTTCCTGTTCCCTCTGCTGTATATCGCGCCCGGCATCGGCCGCTGATTCCCCTGTTCGTTCCCTGCTCAGCCCCGAATCGGTCATGATTCCCGCACCCGAATCGCCCAGCCACGCCGCGTCCCACGACCCGCACGCGGATCACTCGCACGGCCACGTGAACTACTTGTACGTGTTCGTGGCGCTGTGCGGGTTCACGCTCATTTCTGTCGCTCTGGATGTCGTCGACGCCTTCTCGAAAGAGACGGTCACCGTGCTGGTGCTGTTGGTGGCCAGCGCCAAGGCGCTGTGCGTGATGATGTACTTCATGCACCTGAAATTTGAAGGGAACTGGAAGTACATCATTCTGGCGCCGACGACGATTCTGGCGATCGGGTTGATGGTCGCGCTGGCTCCGGACTTCGCACTGCACTACTACACGCCGACGTCGCCGCAGTTTCAACACACGCCGACGGCGGCCGACCACCAGGTCGACACGGACATGCATTCCGGTTCGCCTCATCAATCGCATGCGGAAGAAGGCCTCCCCGCGACGGTGCAATGACGGGACAACGCGGTACGTGCGCAACGCCCTGACGCAGGAAGGGCGTGGTGCAGGCTCACGCTCAGGGGAATTGGTCAATGGTCATCGCGGAATGGTCATGTGTCATGGACGGAGCGACCGACTGACGCGGTGTGAAGCCGCAGGCCGGGCCACGCCCGTTGGTGCTCATCCGGACGTGCCGCCCAACCCGGGCTCGCCGTAGGGTGGCGTCGAGCCGTGAGCCCGTCAGGGCGCAGCGGCGATGACCCACCAACCACGTCGCATCGCGCCCGAGGGGATCAACCCCTCGGCTCAAGCGCGTGGGCGCCACGGCCGGCTTGTGGTGCAGGCTCACACTCAGGTGAATTGGTCAATGGTCATCGCGGAATGGTCATTTGTCATGGACGGAGCGACCGACTGACGCGGTGTGAAGCCGCACGCCGGACCATCGCCATCGCCGCGCCCCGGACGTGCTGCCCGGCAATTTGCACTTTTCAATTGCCGTTTTGCGATTTGCATGAGCCATTGCTGATGGCCAATGACCAATCCTGGTCATCGGTCGCGCCCGTTGCTGCTCATCCGGACGTGCCGCCCAACCGCCATCTGCGGCCCGGCCACGCACGCCGAGCCCCTTCCGGCTAGAATGAATCGCTTGCCATCCCCGCGGAAGGAAACGGTCCAGTCGTGTCATCGGAACCTGTCCGGCCTCGCCGGCGCCCTGAACTCCTTGCGCCGGCGGGCGACCGGGAATGCCTCCTCGCCGCCGTCGAGAACGGCGCCGACGCCGTTTACTTCGGACTGAACTCCGGTTGGAACGCCCGCGCCCGGGCGGCGAACTTCGATCCCGGGGAGCTGCCCGCGATTGTCGCCGAGTTGCATCGCCGCGGGGTCAGGGCGCATGTCGCACTGAACACGCTGGTCTTTTCGGACGAACTCGACGGCATCGAGCCGCTGGTCCGGGAGATCGCGGCGGCGGGGACCGACGCGCTGCTGGTGCAGGATCTGGGGCTTGCTCGGCTGGTCCGCGCGATCTGTCCCGATCTGCCGCTGCACGCGTCGACGCAGATGACGCTGACGAGCGCGGAGTGCATCGAGGCGGCCCGGGATCTGGGCATCGAACGCGTGGTTCTGCCGCGCGAGCTGTCCGTCGCGGAGATCGCGGCGATCGCCCGTGGCACGGATGTGCCGCTGGAGGCCTTCGTGCACGGCGCGCTGTGCGTCGCCTATTCCGGACAATGCCTGACGAGCGAATCGCTGGGAGGCCGCAGCGCCAACCGCGGCCAGTGCGCCCAGGCCTGCCGGCTGCCGTATGAGGTCGTCTGCGACGGCGCGGACGTCGACCTCGGCGCGGTGCGCTATCTGCTCAGCCCGCAGGATCTCGCGGCATACGCGCTGGCCGGCGACCTGATCGATGCGGGCGTCGTCTCCTTCAAGATCGAAGGCCGGCTGAAGACGCCCGAGTACGTTGCGAACATCACCCGGCATTACCGCCGCGCGATCGACGCCGCCGTCTCAGGACGGGCCGCTGAGTTCAGCCCGGACGATGTGCGCGACATGGAGCTCTCCTTCTCGCGGGGCTTCTCGCCCGGCTGGCTGGAGGGGAATGATCACAAGCGGCTCGTGCCGGGGCTCAGTTCCAGCAAGCGGGGCGTGCTTCTGGGAACGGTCGTCCGCGCGCTGCGCGACAGCGTGGAGGTGCGGTTGTGCGGCCGGGTCGCGGCCGGGGACGGAATCGTCTTTGACGGCGATCGCGCGGCGGGCGATGAGCAGGGGGGCCGCGTGTTCGCGGTGCGTCGCCACGGGCGTCCCGCCCCGGGACCGGTCAGCGACGGCGTGTGGGATCTTTCGTTCGCGCGGGGCTCGATCGACGTCGACCGACTCGTGCCCGGCCAGCGCATCTGGACGACCGATGACCCGCGACTGACGGCCCGGCTGCGGGCGACGTTCAGCGGACCCGATCCTCAGCGCCGGCTGCCGGTGGACCTGACCGTCACCGCGGCCGTGGGTCAGCCGCTGCGCGTGGCGGCGACCACCGAAACCGGCGTTCAGGCCGCGGCGGCGACGGCCGCCCCGCTGGAAGCGGCTCGACGACATCCGCTGACGGAAACGTTGCTGCGCGAACAGCTCAGCCGGCTGGGCGGAACCGGCTACGAACTTCGCGAGCTTGTCTGCGAGATCGTCGGCGAACCGATGGCTCCGCTCAGCGTCCTGGGGCGGCTGCGGCATGAGCTTGTCGCGGCGCTCGATGCGGCCGGATCCGCGGCGCCATCCCGCAGGCTGGCCGACGGCAGCGCGCTGCCCGACCTCAGGGCGGGCATCCCGTCGAAATCACAGGGCCGAGCGGACGGGCCGTCCAGCGAGCCAGGGCTGGAACTGCGGGTGCTCTGCCGGACGCGGCCACAACTCGAAGCCGCGCTGGAGCTGGGCGAGCGGCGGCTGACTGTCGATTTCCAGGACCCGCGGGACCATTCCGAGGCGATCCGCCTGGGACGCGAACGGGGGGCTGAGGTCTGGCCGGCGACGCCCCGCATTCAGAAGCCCGGCGAGATGGGTCTGTTTCGCCGGATGGCGAAGGACGAACCGGCCGGCGTGCTGGTCCGGAATCTCGCGGCGCTGGCGTTCTTCGTCGAGCGGAACATTCCCTGCGTCGCGGATTACTCCTTGAACTCCGCGAACGAGCTGACCGCCGACTGGCTGATGCGCCGCGGCGCGCAGCGCGTCGCCGCATCTTACGACATGAATCGCGATCAGCTTCTGCGACTGGCTGGCTGCGTGCCGACTGGCTGGCTGGAGGTCGTCGTCCATCAGCACATGCCGATGTTCCATATGGAGCATTGCGTGTTTTGCGCGGTGCTGTCTCCTGGAACGAACAAGACGAACTGCGGCCGGCCCTGCGATGTGCACGAGGTGCGGCTGCGGGACCGCGTCGGCGTCGAGCATCCATTGAAGGCGGACATCGGCTGCCGCAACACGCTGTTCAATTCGCAGGCCCAGAGCGGCGCCGAAGCCATTCCGGAACTGCTCGAGCGCGGCGTGCGGCATTTCCGGATCGAACTGTTGGACGACGCTCCCGACGACGTGCGGACCATCGTGCCGCTGTATCGCGGGCTCCTGGAGGGGCGGCTGCCCGCGCGGCGGGTGTGGACGGAGTTGAACGCGCTGAATCGCGTCGGCGTCACGCGCGGCACGCTGGAAACGCGTCGCGATCCGCTGGCGATCCTGTAGACGGGGCGGCCTGCGGCGTCGCAATCCCCGGTGATCGCCCCTGCGGCGGGCTTGCCGTTCTCCGGGGGAACGGTACACATCGTAAGGCTGCCTGTATCCGGTTCCCGAATCGCGTCGCTCGCCGGCGCGTCCGTCCATGTCGAATCCGCTTGCTGATTGTCTGTTCCTGAAGGCTGCCCGCTGCGAGCCCACGCCGCGCGTGCCGATGTGGATCATGCGGCAGGCGGGGCGATACCTGCGGGAATACCGGGATGTCCGCAGCCGAGTGTCGTTCATCGAACTCTGCAAGAGCCCGGACCTGGCGACGGAAGTCACCGTCACCGCGCAGCGCGTGCTGGGCGTCGACGCCGCGATTCTGTTCGCGGACCTGCTGCCGATCCTGGAACCGATGGGGTTCGAGCTGGAGTACGCCGCCGGCGAAGGCCCCGTGATCCACAATCCATTGCGGACGGCCGCGGACGTCGATCGGGTGCGTCCGCTGGACGATCTGTCGACTTTGCACTTTGTGTTCGACACGGTCCGGCAATGCCGGGCGGCCCTGCCGGCGGACATCCCCCTGCTGGGATTCGCGGGAGCTCCGTTCACGCTCGCATCGTACGTGCTGGAAGGGGGCAGCTCCCGCAATTACATCCGCACCAAAACGCTGATGCACACGGATTCAGGCGCCTGGCGAACGCTGATGGACCGGTTCGTCGATTCGCTGATCGGGTATCTCCGGGCGCAGATCGAAGCCGGCTGCCAGGCAGTGCAGGTGTTCGACAGTTGGGCGGGGTGCCTGTCTCCGGCGGATTACGCGACATTCGTGCAACCCTACACGCGGCGGCTCATCGCGGGGGTGACGGACCTCGCCCCCGTCATCAACTTCGTGACTGGCAATCCGGCGCTGCTGCCGCTGCAGGCTCAGGCGGGCGGCCAGGTGCTCGGCGTCGACTGGCGGGCCGACCTGGCGGACGTGCGACGCAGCCTGGGGCCGTCCCGGGCCGTGCAGGGGAACCTCGACCCGGTGATCCTGTTCGCCGATCAGGCGACAATTCGCGAACACGTGCGGCAGGTTCTGGATGCCGGCCGGGGCCCGGGGCACATCTTCAACCTCGGCCATGGCGTGCTGCCGGAAACCCCCGAGGCGAACGTCAAGGCGATCGTCGAGATGGTCCGGGAACTCAGCTCCCGCTGAGCGGACCCCGACCGCCGGCCAGCCATTCCCGAGGCGCGGGTGTGGCCGCACGCAGGTTGACCCAATCGACGGCCAGTCCGGCTGAAGCGGTATCGGGGAATGCGCGGTCGACGGCTCCGCTGGCCGACGCGGCCTCCGCCGACCCGTCCGGACAGTCGATCGATTTCACGAGGACCAGCCGCGCGCCCAGCCGCCCGGCGAACCACGCCGCCAGCGAATCGCTCGTCACGTCCCAGGCATGCGGCGGCGTCGGCTCTCCGCGGGCCTCCGCGGCGCGCAGCAACGGCGCGACCCCCAGAATGACGGTCGCTTGCGAACTCCAGGCGTCGGCGAGCGCCTCCCAGCGTTCCACGACCCGCGCGCCCGGCAGGAGCGCCGCGAGCAGGTGTTCGTTGAGCCGCATCGCCCGCAGCGCCAGCCAGTGCGCCGCCTCCTCGTGCAGCTGAAAGCGGCGGTCCCAATCGCGAACCAGATCGGCTGACGCTCCGCCGCCGGCGACAATTGCCAGCGGCCGCCCCTGCAGGCGCTCGCAAAGCGCCCCGAGCCGTTCGCGAAGATCCGGCAGGTCGATCAGGCTGCCGCCGATCTTCACGACCCGGCCGGTCGACGGCGCGCCGCCGTGTCGCGCGGACATCGCCGCCGTCATTCCACCGGCAGTGAAAATTGGACGAAGATCGCTCCCTTCTCCACCGGCACGATGTACGTCCCGGATGCGGAGAAGAACCGCTCGACCGACTTGAACTCCGGCAACTTTCGGAAGTCGATGCCTTCGATCTGGTTTTCAAACTCGCCGCCGCGGGCCTGTTCCCAGATCTGGCCGATCTGCGCGCTGGCGCGGGCGAATCCGATGGAGGACGTCTGCCGCGGGAAATGCCGGGCCACCGCCTGGTAGTCCTCCGCCCCGGACAACGGATCGCTGCCGGACGCGGCGTTCCGCAGCACGTTTTCCAGCGCCGCGGCGTGCGTGCTCACCAGCAGGAAGTTGCGGTTGACGGCGAAGGCGGGCGAGGGGGCCTCCGGATCCGGCAGGGACAGATCGAACTCGTAGACCGTCGTGCCTTCGAACGCGCGTTTCTGAATGGCGCCGGCCCGCGCCACGAGCTTCTCCAGCAGGCTCTGCATGTGCACGTCATTCTTGATGCCGATCGCGAACACCATCCGCTGCGTGGGCGTCCCGCCGGAATTCTCAAAATCTCCCAAAACGTGCGCCTGGCCGGTCATCTGGTCGAACACATCCTTTTTCGGGTGGATGCCGGGGTTGCTGGGATGGACGGCGGCCTGTTCGATGAAGGCATCGAACCCACCGGGCTGCCCCATGACTTCGTCGTACACGCTGGCGATTCCCTGATAGGCGCCTTCCGGGTCCCAGGACAGGCCGGTGTACTGGTCGATGTTCCGGCTGACCCAGGCCGGCGGCGACTGCTCGCGGGCCGGCATGCGGAAGAAGCGCAGCAGGCCCGTCAGTGGCTGGTCGACGTAGACCATGGTCCGGGAAACCGAATCGAAGCTCTCGCTGGACAGCGTCGCGGCGCCGCCGATCCCTTTCAGTTTGTCGAGGCCCGTCTTGGCCAGGTTCGCGCTGAACAGCACCGACTGCATGGTGGTGCTGGGGTTCGACTGCAGGGTGGCCTGGATGAGGTTCACCGGATCGGCGAAGTAATACAGGTCGGATTCCTCCGAGTCGCTTTCGCGGGTGCTGCCGACGATCGTCCGGTAAACTTCATTCTGGGAGAACGTCGCCGCCGAGGTGTCGTCCCACCGCGACAGCGAGCCCTTCAGCAGCGCCACGCTCGTGGAGAACACGACCAGCGTTTCGCGGGTGTAATAGCCCATCGTGTCGGGCTCGCCTTCGGTCGGCCGCCGCGTGAACAACTGCAGCTCGACGCCGTTGACGTTCTCCGTCGAATGTTCGCCGCCGGCGTCCTTGAGGGCCTCGTCGATCCGGTCCAGGACCGCCTCCAGCCCGTCGTGCTCCTCGCCGACGTCCGCGATCAGGATCGATCCCAGCTGGTTGGCGTCGCCCCGCGCCACGGCGAACGTCGTTTCTCCCTTGGGCAGCGCGAGGACCTGCATCAACGGCAGACCCACGCGGTCCTGAAACTCCTTCTCCAGCGTCTCCTTCTGCGCTTCGATGTGCTCGCGGAACGCGGCCATCGAGCGGTCCTGCCACAGTCGTCCGGTCGACGATTCGTTGAATCGCTCCTTAAGCGTCTCGACGCTCGGACACGTGACGAACACGTAGGTTTCCGGCGGCAGCAGTTGATCGGTCGGCGGTGCTTCCGCGGCCGCTGCGTCGCGCGCCGTCCAGCCGCTGAGGGCGGCCGCGCACAGAACCGCTGCCCAACCTGTTCGAATTGCTGCTCCGCGCATCACTGGCACCTGCACCGGGTTCGGGGACGTGGCTTTGCCGTTGACGCAGTCTAATCCGCGCGCCGGATGATCGAAACTCCGCGGCGGAGCGATTGCCGGTCCGCGGCCGCCCGTGCTTCGACCGGCGAATCATCGCCGCTGCGTTGCTTGCCGCGCGCGGGGATGTTTCAATTCCAATGGATGCGTTCGGTCGGACACGTGCCGCGCCGCGCGCGCTTCCTCCCGACGTCTGATCGAAGGCTTCCATTATGCGCTTCCGGATGTGCCTGCTGGCGATCGTCCCCCTCTGGTGCCTGTCGATTCGCGCGGTCGCGGTCGGCGCGGACGACGCGGGATTCCGGCCGATTTTCGACGGACAGTCGCTGTCCGGCTGGAAAGGGGACGAACAATTCTGGCGCGTCGAACAGGAGTCGATCGTCGGCGAATCAACAGCCGAGCGACCGCTGAATCACAACACGTTTCTGATCTGGGACCAGGGCGAACTCGACGACTTCACGCTCCGCCTGCAATTCAAACTGACGAGCGACAACCGCGAAGCGGCCAACAGCGGCATCCAGTTCCGCAGCGACGTCCGCGAGGACGGGCACGTGTTCGGCTACCAGGCCGACATCGACCTCGCCGGCAACTGGATCGGCGCCCTGTACGATGAGCTGGGACGCGGCATGCTGGCGACGCGCGGCCAGAAGACGGCGATCAACGAAGGCGGTCGGCGCGAGACGACGTCCATCGGCGATCCCGCGGCGCTGCTGCAGGCTTTCAAGCCGGACGACTGGAACGAATACGAGATCTCCGCGCAGGGCTCGCGGATCACGCTGAAGATCAACGGCGCGACGACGGCCGAGGTCGACGACCGCCAGTCGGGAGAACGCGATCTGTCCGGTCTGTTGGCTCTGCAGCTGCACTCCGGACCGCCGCAGAAGATCGAGTTCCGCAACATCCGCCTCAAGCGGCTGCCGCTCGACGAGGGCCGCAAAAAGGTCGTGTTCTTCGCCGGCAGACCCAGCCACGGGCCGCGCGAGCACGAACACAACGCCGGCTGCCTGTTGCTGGCCTCGAAGCTGGACGAGGCCGCTGCCCGCGGTCTGCCCGTGCTGACGACCGTGTACCGCAGCGGCTGGCCGCAGGATCCGACCGCGCTCGACAACGCCGACACGGTCGTCTTCTACTGCGACGGTGGGGGCGGTCATTTCGTCAACAACCGGCTCGAAGAGTTCGAGCGGCTCGCTGGCCGCGGCGTGGGGCTCGTCTGCATCCACTATGCGGTCGAGGTCCCGCAGGGCCCCAGCGGCGACCGGTTCCTCGACTGGATCGGCGGCTACTTCGAGACGCACTGGTCCGTGAATCCGCACTGGACGGCGAACTTCCAGTCGCTGCCCGATCACCCCGTCGCGCGGGGCGTCGAGCCGTTCGAGGTGAACGACGAGTGGTACTACCACATGCGTTTCCGCGATGGGATGGAGCACGTCACGCCCATCCTCAGCGACCTCCCGCCGCGTGAAACGCTCACCACCCGCGAGGACGGACCACACAGCGGCAATCCCGCCGTCCGCGCCGCCGTCATCGAACGGCAGGAGCCGCAGCACGTCGCCTGGGCGTTCGAGCGCCCCGACGGCAAGGGCCGCGGCTTTGGCTACACCGGCGGCCACTTTCATCGGAACTGGCAGAACGACGGCTGCCGCAAGGTGATTCTGAACGCGATCGTGTGGACGGCGGGCCTCGACGTCCCCGAGTCGGGCATCGAGACGACCGCGCCGACCGATGAAGAGATGCTGGAGAACCTCGACCCCAAGGGGCAGGCCCGCGATCGTGAGCGGCAGCCGCGGCGCCGCGGGCGCGGCGGTCCCGGGGCCGAGACGCGCGCCGTCGCCCAGAACCGACCGGCCGCCGGCCCCCCCGCGCGTCCCAGGTTCAGCTCCCCCGTCGTCACGACGCAGACCCCCGGCCACGCTGTCGACATCGACGCCGACATCGCCGGATCTTCCTCGCTGTTTCTGGTCGTGACGGACGGCGGCAATGGCTTCTCCTGCGACTGGGCGGACTGGATCAATCCGCGCATCGTCGCTCCGAACGGGGAAATTCTGCTGACGTCGCTGGAATGGAAGGCCGCGCGGACAGACTGGGGCGAGGTCCGCAAGAACCGGAACGCCGAAGGCGGGCCGCTGCGCGTGAACGGGCAGGCCATGGAAAATGGGATCGGCACGCACGCCAACAGCGTCATCGAGTTCGATTTGCCCGAGGGCGCCACGCGGTTTCTCGCCCGCGGCGGTCTCGACAACGGCGGCGCCGATCAGGCCGGCGGAGGAGGCGCCAGCGTCCAGTTTCATGTCTTCACCCAGCGGCCGCCCGCCAGCCTGTTCAACTCCGGCCCGGGGGGCGACAGTCACGATGCGGCCGACGCCGTCGCGCAACTGACGGTGCATCCCGAGCTGGAATGCACGCTGTTCGCCGCCGAGCCGATGCTGTTCAACCCGACGAACATCGAAATCGACCACCTGGGGCGCGTCTGGATCTGCGAAGTCATCAATTACCGGCGGTTCGCCAACGGCGACAAAGCCGATCGCCCTGAAGGGGATCGCATTCTGGTCCTGCAGGACACCGACGGCGACGGCCGCGCGGACCAGACGTTCACGTTCTACCAGGGGCGGGATGTCGACTCCGCGCACGGCATCCTGCTGTTCCCGACGCTGGCCGGGCCGGGCACGAAGGCGCTGATTTCCGCGCGTGACAGCGTGTTCTGGCTGATCGACGACGACGGCGATCTGAAGGCCGATCGCAAGGAAGTCCTGTTCACCGGGATCGGCGGCGTCGATCACGACCACGGCATCCATGCCGCGGTGTTCGGCCCCGACGGCAAGCTGTATTTCAACTTCGGCAACGAAGGGCATCAGATCCGCGACCGCAACGGCGAGCCGATCATCGACAAGGCCGGCAACGAGGTTCGCGACCATGGCCGGCCCTACCGCCAGGGCATGGTGTTCCGCTGCAACCTCGACGGCTCGGAGTTCGAAACCCTGGGCTGGAACTTCCGCAACAACTGGGAGGTGGCCGTCGACTCGTTCGGGACGATGTGGCAGTCGGACAACGACGATGACGGCAACCGCGGGGTCCGGATCAACTACGTCATGGAGTACGGGAACTACGGCTACCAGGACGAGATGACGGGCGCGGGCTGGGGCACGCCCCGGACGGGCTGGGAAGAAGAGATTCCCAACCGTCACTGGCATCTCAACGATCCGGGCGTCGTCCCGAACCTGCTGCACACCGGCGCGGGTTCGCCGACGGGCATCTGCGTGTACGAGGGGACGCTGCTGCCGGCGGTGTTCCGCGGCGCGCCGATCCACTGCGATGCCGGGCCGAACATCGTCCGGGCCTATCCCGTGAAGAAGTCCGGCGCGGGCTACACGGCGGAGATCGTCCCCATCCTGGACGGGGCGAGGAATCAATGGTTCCGGCCGACCGACGTCTGCGTGGCGCCGGATGGCTCGTTGATCGTGTCCGACTGGTACGACCCCGGGGTCGGCGGCCACCGCATGCAGGATGTCGAACACGGGCGCCTGTTCCGCGTCGCCCCTCCTGGCACGCCGTACTCGGTCCCCAGCTATGACCTGGGGAACCCCAACGGCGCCGCGGCGGCGCTGCAGAGCGGCAATGCCGCCTGGCGGTATCTCGGCTGGACGGCGCTGGCCGGCATGGGCGCCGGCGCAGAACCCGCGCTTGCCAATATGCTCCGCTCGGGCCTGCCGCCGCACCGCGCCCGCGCGCTGTGGCTGCTGGGCAAGCTCGATCTCCCGGCCGCCAGGAAGATCGAATACATCCGGCAGGGGCTGGAGGATGCCAATTCGGACATCCGCTGCACCGCGATCCGGCTGACTCGCCAACTGTTGAACCAGATCAACGTCAGCGACCTGACCGATGCGATTCGCCTCGACGATCCCGCGCCGGAAGTCCGCCGCGAGCTGTTGATCGGGCTCCGGGAGGTCAAGCTGCCTGATGCCCACGAAGGCTGGGCGCAACTGGCGGCTCAGTATGACGGCCAGGATCGCTGGTATCTCGAAGCCCTGGGCATCGGCGCGCATGGCCGTTGGGAGGCATGCCTGTCGGCGTGGCTGGAGCGCGTTGGCGGCCGCTGGGACACGCCCGAAGGGCGGGACATCATCTGGCGGTCGCGCGCCGCGCGCACCCCCCAGTTGCTGGCGGACATCATCTCCAGCGAACAGCGGTCGGCCAGCGAGCTGCCGCGCTACTTCCGGGCCTTCGATTTCCAGCCGCAGCAGAACAAGCAGGAAGTGCTGGCCGCGCTGGTCCTCAAGGAGCCCCGCGGCGATGCGGCCCGCAAGACGCTGATCACCCAGGAGGCAATCAACCGTCTGGAGAACTTCAGCGTCGCCGACCGACCCGAGTATGCGCAGGCGCTGGAACGCGTGCTGAACGCTGTCCAGGGTACGCCCGACTACGTGAAGCTGGTGGGCCGGTTCGGTCTGGAGGATCGTTATCCCGATCTGTTGCGGCAGGCGCTCGCCGAGCCCGAATCGCAACTGGCCGCGGAATCGGTGCGGATCCTGCTCGAGCGCGATCAGCGCCCGTTGCTGCGGGAAGCCATTCAGGGGGACGACCCGGCGGTGTCCGCCGCCGCTGTGAAGGCGCTGGGCATCGCGGGCGACAACCGTTCGCTGCCGCTGCTCACGGACGTCATGGCGGATCGCGAGATGCCGCTCGACGCGCGGCGCGAGGCGGCCCGGGCGCTGAGCGCGACGCGCCGCGGCGCGCGGCGGCTCGAGGAGCTGTCATCGTCCGGGGAGTACGATCCGTTGCTGAAGGAAGCCATCGCCGCGGCTTTGCATGGCGCGCAGTGGCCCGATGTCCGGGAAACGGCCAGCCGTTTGTTCCCGTCGTCCGAATCGAAGGACAACCGCCCGCTGCCGACGCTGTCGGAACTCGCCACGCGCGAGGGATCGCTGGCCAACGGGCGGGTCGTGTTCCACACCACCGGGACGTGCGCGACGTGCCACGTCGTCAACGGGCTGGGGCGCGAAGTCGGTCCGAACCTGTCCGAGATCGGCAAGAAGCTGACCCGCCAGGCGCTGTATGAATCGGTGCTGTATCCCTCGGCCGGCATCAGCCACAGCTACGAATCGTGGATCGTGGCCACGACCGATGGCGAAGTCCTCGTCGGGCTGATCACGTCGGAAACGCCCGATGAGCTGACGCTCAAGGACGCCAAGGCGATCGTCCGCACGGTCCGCAAATCGGACATTGAGGAACGGAAGAAGTCCGACACGTCGCTGATGCCGTCCGATCTGCAGAAGGTGCTGACGGAACAGGAACTGGTCGACATCGTGGAGTACATGGCGTCGCTGCGGGAGGCGGAACCGGTCGCAACGGGGGACTGACCGCGACGCGGCCTGCCGGCCCGGGCGTCCTCGATCCGATCCGGCCGGGGCGCGGCGACCGGTTGTTCCGCGCGGGTGACTTCCGGCGACAGCCGCCCGGCCGCGGTCCGCGCACGCGCGATTGACGTCGCTTGGCTGGCGGTTTCAAGATGCTGGGGGGCCGGAGTTCGCCGCCCCCTCAGTTCCGGATCGCCGTATGTCGCCGCTGCAGTTCACGTCCTGGTTCCGCCCGCAGGTCTGGGGAGGCCGACGGCTGCAGGCCGTGCTCGGCAAGCCGCTGCCCCCGGAAGGCCGGTTCGGCGAGGCGTGGGACCTCAGCAGCCAGCCGCTGCACATCAGCCGCGTCGCTGCCGGGCCGCTGGCTGGTCAAACGCTGGCGGAACTCTGGAGTCGCCTCGCGCCGGAATGGCGCGGCGCCGACGCCGTCTCCGGGCAGCCCTTTCCGCTGCTCGTCAAATGGCTGGACTGCCACGATCAGCTTTCCGTGCAGGTGCATCCGGACGACGCCGCGGCCGGGCGGCTGCTGGGCGACCGCTGTGGAAAAACCGAGGCCTGGGTCGTCATTCACGCCGAGCCGGACGCGCGGATTTACGCGGGCCTCCAGCCGGGGGTCGATGCCTCGCTGCTTTGTGCGGCGATTGACGACGGCACGGTCGCCCGGCATCTGCACGCCTTCCAGCCCCAGCGGGGGGACGTCGTGTTCATTCCCGCGGGAACCGTGCATGCCGCGGGCGGCGGCATCGTGATGGCGGAAATTCAGCAGACCAGCGATGCGACGTTCCGCCTGTATGACTGGCAGCGCCCCGGTCCGGACGGCCAGCCGCGGCCGCTGCATCTTCGCGAAGCGCTCGCCTGCATTGACTGGTCGCGGGGGCCCGTCGATCCGGTCGCCAGACTGGACCTCGATGCCCCGGCGGACGCCGAACCTCAAACGCTGCTTGAGTGCCCGTACTTCGCGTTCCGGGCCGTGCGGTTGCGGTCCCGCGCGCAGCGGCTCTCGGGCGAGGGCGTGTCGATCCTGATGACGTTGGCGGGCGCCGCGGAAGTGGAGTCCGCTGCGGGGGCCGTCGCGCTGCCGCTCGGCGCGACCTGCCTGTTGCCGCCGAGCCCGGACGGCTGGTCGGTGCGCCCGATCGATCCGGCGGGCGCGACGCTGCTGCAGACGCCGATCGTCTGATCGGGACCGCCGATCGTCGGTCGGGTTCGCGCGTCGGCGAATCGTCTCAGTCCGCGACTTCCTGCAGGAGCATCGCGGAACGAGCGCCGGCGCGGCCTCGCTCGGGCGGCGCTTCTTCGGGCGTCGCCCAGATCGGCGCGGCGAACACGTGCGAGCACCGGTGGCAGCGGACCTGCTGCTGCAGCAGGATTCGGCGCCAGGCGGAATCGAGGGACTTGCTGCGGCGGACGTGCCGCGACTGGCAACGAGGGCAGTGCATGGCGGGGCTCCCGGAAACTGATACCAGGCGGAACGGCCATCGCTGAACGAGCAGACCGCACGAAAGTCGAGTCGTCCTTTCGCGTCGGCCCGCACGACAGCGGGTTCCGCAGAATCTGCCGCTGCAGGACTTTCGCGGGGCCGGTCGTGCCGAATGCGCCGCGCAATCCGTGGCGGTCCGTCGTAAAATGCGGCGCATTCCGGAGTCAACCCGAATGGCTCGAAGACGCCGGTCGGCGGCCCTGCGGCGCAGAATCTGCGCGATGTTCAGACGCGATCCTGAAGCCCGCTTCACACGGCCGCCTCAGGCCTCCGCCTTGCCAATCACCACCAGCCGCATCGGCAGCGCCGCCGTCCCTTCAGCCCCCGTCGGCAGGCCGGTCTCCAGCACCCACAGGTGACGCTGCTCTTCGTGCGTCAGCTTCGGCGACTCCGGCGACTCGTCAGCCGGCAGCAGCGAGAAGATCGCGGGATGGTTCGACCCCGCCGCCTCGCCGCTTTTGCGGAACAGCACCTTGACGTCGGAAATCGTCGCGGCGGTCTTGTCGTCCTTCGCCGGCAGGGCCACCAGGAAATCCTCGACGTCGCTCGTCCCCAGATGATTGCCGTCCTGCGGCTGGCGGCCGTATCGCAGCGTGTACGTTCCCGGCGCCAGTTCCTGGCCGCGGAAATCGGTGAAGCGCGCCCCGCTGGGGACGGTCAGCGCCCCCAGCAATTGCCCTGACTTGAACGGGTACTTCACCGCCAGCGTCGGCTTGAAATCCGCAGCCGCCGTTGCGGACTTGACCAGCCAGAGATCGCAGACCGGCGTCCCCCCCTCGGACACCCGCACGGCTTTGTCCGCCAGCAGCGCAGCGATTTCCGGGCTGACGCCCTGCGCGGCTTCGGAAACGACTTCGACGGACGCGTCCTCCGCGGCGGGAGGAATCGAAGCGGCGCTCGCCAGGCCGACGGCGGACAAGACCAGCGTGCGGAGGAGGTTCATCAGTGCTGTCCTTCAGAAAATGTCGTAAGCCGGGAAACTGCCAACGCGAGTTCACGGTGCAGACGGCGTGCCGGAAGCCACTTCGAGTCCGGGGCCCGCGGGCGAATTCACATCGGTCCGCGCCTCCCGCGAACACGCAGGCTCTGGCCGCGACGGCATTCGCGACGCAAGGCGGGCAACCTCAGTTCCCGCTCGCGGAGACGTCGTAGCACATCAGCCGGTCCTGCTCGCGAAGGTACATTTTGCCATTCACCACCACCGGGTGCGACCAGCTGTCCCCTTCCTGATAGTCGGGCGTCAGCGTCCCCAGCAGCTTGTAGCCCTGCGGACTGGCGTCGATCAGCGCCAACACGCCGTTCTGATATCGGAACAGCAACCCGTCGCCGACCTGCGTCAAGGCCGCCGATCCCTCGCCAGGGCCGCGCTGCCGGCTGCCCCCCCAGACGACCTTGCCCGTCCGCCAGTTGAGGCAGGTCGGGAAGCCCTGGCCGTGGCCGTGGCCGGCATACACGACGTCGCCGTCGAGGACCATGCCCCCGTGATGGTTCTGGAACACGTTCGCCTGCAGGAAGTACACCTCCTCGGGGCGGATGCCGTCGCCGGCCTTGTTCAATTTCAGCAGGGCGGCCCCGGCCCCATAGCCGGTCGAGGCGAACACGTGGTCTCCGCTCACCAGCGGCGTCGGAATGTTGGCGACGTCATTGGCGACTTTGTCGTAGCCCCATAGAAACTTGCCGTCCCTGGCCCGCACGCCGATGACCCCGTGGCCGACTGTCTGCACATACTGTTTCACGCCCCCGGCGTTGGACACGACGATCGACGAGTAACCCGCGCCGTCCCTTCCCCGTGCCTCGGCCCGCGGCATCGCGCACCGCCACACGTCTTTCCCCGTCGCCTTGTTCAGGGCGACCATCACCGCGTTCGGCCCCCCCGGCGTGCAGATCACGTTGTCGCCGTCGACCAGCGGACCCTCGCTGAAGCCCCAGCCGGACATCAGTTGGCCGCCAAAATCTCGAAAGCTCCGCCGCCAGACGGGACTGCCATCGGCGAGGTTCAGGCAGGCGATGCCTCCATCGGACGACACGGCGTAGATCTTGTCGCCGTCGACCGTCGGCGTGCTGCGCGAGCCTTCGTAATCGTGCCGCGGGACGGAATCGGTGATCTTCGACGACCAGATCGGCCGGCCGGACTCCGCGTCCACGCAGATGATGCACTGGGCGTTGTCGCGATTGCCGACGGTGTACAGCCGCCCGTCGACGACGGCCACGGACGCGTATCCCCGGCCCATGCCCTCGACCGTCCAGAGGTGCGCCGGCGGATTCGCGTCCCAGTCCCGGCGGATCGCTTCGGTGGATCGGCCGTCCCGTTCCAGCCCCCGCCATTGCGGCCAGTCCGCGGCGATCACGGACAGCGTCGCGGTGCAGAACAGAGCGGCCACGAGGGTCGCGGAAAGGCTCGATCGACGTCCGGACGACATAGTGATTCCTGCTTG
The DNA here is from genome assembly GCA_019636235.1 of Planctomyces sp. Lineage (GTDB taxonomy): Bacteria > Planctomycetota > Planctomycetia > Planctomycetales > Planctomycetaceae > Caulifigura. Next base: position 98,366 of record JAHBXW010000003.1, on the reverse strand, counting down.
AACTGCCGGCCGGCGGCGCCGCTGGAAAGGGCGATCCGGCCCAGAGATTGCATGCGTCGAAGTTTATGCGACCGTGCGCGACGCCGCGAGTCCCGAGCTACGCGCCGTTCGCCTTGAACACCGTCCGCGGACCCACCTGCACCTGGTCCACAATGCCGATGATCGTGGCGTCGACTGGCAGCTTCTTCGTCGACTCTGTGAATCGCGCGCTCGATCCCTGGACGATCAGCACCGTTTCCCCTTCGCCGCAGCCCACGGTATCCACGCAGATGAACGTCCGCCCCGTGCCCGACAGGCCGTCCTTCGTCTGCTCGTTGATCCGCAGCGGTTCAACCACGAACAGCTTCTGGCCGACCATCAGGTCGACTTTCTGCGTCGAGATCACGGAGCCGGTGACTTTCGCGAGGAACATACACGCACGCTGCGGAGGACTCGGGGACGATCGGCGGCGCGGCCGATCCCGCGCCGACATCGCATTCATCGCGTGTTGTATCAGACCGTCCGCGCCTCCGCACAGCCGTTCCCGGGGGCCGCAGCGGGCGGCCCTCCGCCAGCGTCAGTCGCCGTCTCCGCGCGGCGCCCGGGACAGGTCGACCTGCAGGACCAGCGGATTCTCCGATTGGATCGTCGCGTCCCATCGCTGGTCGTCGAAGCGGTACGGGGACGGCCAGTCCCGGTGGGAGACCCGCCAGTACGCGGGGCGATGCGTGTTCGGCGCCTGACCCTCGAACCGCCCCTGCCGGTCCGAGTGCACGCCGGCGAACGAGTTCATCCGCCAACTCTCGCGCGGCACGCCCGGCAAGTCCGGGTATCCGTAGACGACCCAGTCCGACAGCGGCTGGCCGGCCTGGTCCACCAGCGTCCCCGTGATCGTCACGCTGGGGGCGAGTTCGATGGGTGGGAGGTCATGGGCGTTGCGTACGTCCGGAACGTCGTAGCGCGTGCCCCAGTGGCCGACCCGCGGCCCCCACGACTCCGTCGATCGATAGCCGTCGACGCCCGATTGGAGCCGCACCTCCACGGGGCCTGGCGGCACGATCGCCGAATACTCGCCCCGCTCGTCGGTGACGAGCTGAAACGCGTCCCGCATCGAACGATGTCGCAGCGCGGACTGCCCGTATATCAGGAGCAGTCGCACTCCGGCCGCCCCTTCGCCGGTATCCTGCTTGATGATCCGGCCCCGGATCGGCGTCCCGTCCACGATCGCGATGTCGAGCGCAGTCGACTCCCCGCCGCGCACCTGCAGCGCATCGGGAATCAGGGCTCGCAGCGGCTGATCCTCCGCGAGGAACGGCGGCGCCAGGATCATCCCTGGCGCGATCCCTTCGACCGCGAACTCTCCGTCGCCATCGACGGCAATCGTCGACACGCCCCACGTTCCCACGGACGGGCTCTCCGGCAGCCGCGACTCCGTTTGAATTTCAATCGAGAGGCCGGCCGGCAGCCGCGATGCGGCGGGCCCGGTCAGGCGCCCGGCGATGCGTCCCGGATCCGGCAGACGCAGCGTGAACTGAGGCGCTGACTCCGCCGGTCGCACATTCAGGAAGAAGTCCTGATCCAGCCGGACCAGTGCGCTCGCGCCCGCGGGTTGCAGGTCGAGGCCGCTGATCGCGTCGGGCAGGGCATGCGGCGTCTCCGCGATTCCGTTCGCGTCGGTGACGGCCGTCAGCCGGGAGGCCCAGTCGTCCGGCGTGGGCCACGAGATCGATTCCGGCAGCCGCTGGGAACGGACAGTCACGCGCGCATTCACGACGGGCGCGCCGCGCTCATCAAGGATCTGAATCGACGTCTTCGCGCCTCGCACCAGCCGGAGCTGGACTGGTTCGTGCAGGAGACCGTTCAGAACGCCGTAGCCCAGCGGGCGCGTCGGCAGGTAGCCCTCGGCCAGCACCCACACCGTCCCCAAGGCCTGGTCCGGTTGAACATCGGCGGGAATCGGCAGCGCGAATGCCCCGTCGACGCCGGATGTCGTCGTCGCGCGGAACGGCCCCGCGGGAAGGCCATCCAGGCCGAATGCCCACACCTGCAGCGCGACGTCCGCATCCGGAACGGGCAGCCCCTGGTCGTCGACGATCGTCCCCGTGATGGCCCTCCGCACCGCGTCCTCCGCGGCGGGTTCAGCCGTCTCAGCAGTCGGCGCCACGGCGGGGCTTTCGGGGGGCGCGGCGGGAGTTGTGACGTCGACCGCGTTCGTCGTTCCCGCATCTCCGTCGTCCGTTGATTCAGCGGCGTGCGATTCCGGGCTGGCGTCCGCAGATCCGTCATTCGCATCCGCCGCCCCGGGCTTCTTGAGCACGATCTCAACCGTCTGCGTCTCGCCGGGCTGGACCTGGACGATCCGCCCGACAGGCTCCCAGCCCCCGCCCGACAATCGAATCGACACATCCAATCCCGGGACGACGCGCTCGATCGTCCGGCCCGGCGGCTCGTTGCTGTAGGACACCTGCTGGAACCCCCGGCCGTCGGTCCCATAGGTCCGATACGTTTCCGCGCCGACATACTCGACGTCGAACAGAATGTCACTGAGATTCACCGGCTCGTCCGCTTCGGAACGCACGTGAATCTTGATCGTGCCCGCCTTGAGCGCCTGCACCGTGACGGGCCGCAACGCGCTCCCCGTATTGGCCAGTCGAAGTTCCGTGCCCGGCACAGCCGGCTCGTCCGGCGTTCGCTGATACAACAGCGCTTCCCCGGCGCTGATGTTCACAGCGACTCCCAGCCATTGCCTCGACTTCGGGAACCGGATTTCATACGCGCCGGGAGTTCCAGGCGCCGGCGCGCCCGCCAGATGCGTCGGCCACGAACTCTCGAATATTCTGCGATTGCTCAGCGGCTTCCCATCGCCGTCCACCACGTTCACCTTTAGCGCCACGGTTTCCGGCGCCTGTAGCAGAGCTGGCGCGGCGCCCTCCGCCAGCGTGTACAAAAGGGCGTCGAAGGGCGGCGGGGATGCGGCCTTTTCGAATTCGCCAGTTTGCGGGTCGACGAACCCAGCCACGGGCAGCAGTCGGTATTCGCCGGGTGGCAACGGCGGAAATGTGAACCGCCCATCCGCATCGCTGACGGCGTGCCGATAGGGCACGCGCGTCCCCGTGCTTGCCTGAATCGCCAGTCCCGCCAGCGGCGCTCCGCCTTCATCGACAACGCGGCCGGCGATCCTGGGACCAGGCTTCAGACGGATCGTCCCCTGGTCGCCGAAGGTCTGGCTTAACGCCTTCGAATCGCTCTGATGATTGCCCGGCAGCCAGTGCAGCCGCTGTGGCCAGGTGTTCAACGTGACGAGTCGAAACCGTCCCTCGTCATCGGTCCGCGTGTAGAAGCCGTGCCCGGTGCTGTCCCCGAAGCCGTCCCGATCCCGGGCGACCATGACGCTCAGGCCTTTCGCGGGAGCCCCGTTCGGGAGCAGGAACCGGCCCGTCACCTCCACGCCCCGGCGGAGCTTCAACCGGCGATGGTCGGGCTGAATGCCGGCATCCTCGTCCGGCAGATAGGACGGATAACCGCGGTCCTTGACCGGCAGATAATCGCGATGCGACGCCTCGATCCACACGATCAGCCGCACGCGCGGCTCTTCCGGCGAGCCCGTGGCGATCCGCAGTCGCGTCGCGTCGTTCGGCTCGGGCTGTGCCAGGGCTCGCGGCACGCGCGCCGTGTAGCCGCCCGTGGCGTCCGCGACGAACGATTGCTCCCAGTCCGTGATGTAGCCGCTGTCCGGCTCGTAATGACGGATCCGCCAGGCGACCTCAGCCCCCGGAATGGGCGCCCCCGATGACTCATCGACCACGACGCACTGGTAGACGAAGTGCTCGTCGTCCGATGCCACCGCGTCCGGGGGGTCCGCTGCAGCTGCAGTCGCCGCTGCGGGCTCCGGCGTGTCCGGATCAGCCGCCTGCGTGGCCGTCCAGATCCCCAGGGACGCCGTCGCGGCGAACAGGACCAGCATCGCCAGCCCGCCGAACGCAATTGGCGAGCGGGGAACGTCCGGACCAGTGATGCGTTGAATCCGCGCCAGCAGCGAACCGTCCGCGACCCCCAGCGCAAGCACCGGCCGGGCCCCGCGGAATTCCTCCATCGCCAACAGCGCCCGCCCGTACTCCACTCGGTTTCCATGCACGGCGACCGCCAGATCGTCGCAGCAGTTCTCCCGTTCAAAACGCAGCCGACGCGACTGCCGCCACACTGCCGGGTGATAGAAGAACAGCGTTTCCAGAAGAATCTGCAGCAGATTGACGACGCCATCCAGCCGCCGAACATGCGCGAGCTCATGAGCCAGAATCGCCTGCAGCTGCGACGCGGGCAGGCCGGTGATGGCCGTCGCGGGAAGCAGGATCAGCGGTCGGAGCAATCCGATCACAAGCGGCGCGTGCACCCGGGCCGACTCCAGCACCGAGACTGGCATCCACACGCCCAGGCGACCGGCCGTCTCCCTCAGCAGGGCCTGCACCGAGTTCGGAACGGGCCGCACATCGAGCGTCCGCAGCCGACGGATCGCCAGCCAGCCCACCACGAGACGCAGCGCGAACAGGAGCACGCCAACGCACCACAGAACGACAAGTTCCGGCAGCCAGGGTTCGATGCGGGCGCGTAGCGATGCGGAGATCGCCGCGGCTGCGACGTCGTTCGGCGTCGTCGAGCCAGCAGTCGTCGTCAGCTCATGCATCGCGTCGGCTGGCGCGGCCGCGGCCGGGCCGGTCGCTGCCACAGGCGATTGCCAGTCACTCTGTTCCGGGACGCCGCCCGTGCCCATCGATTGCGGCGTACTGACAATTTCGGCCGCTGCAATTGGCGGCTCCGCGCGGTAGGCGGCGTCCGCCGTGGTCGACGGACCGGGCAGGGCGAACCAGGTGACGACCGGCAACACCGCCATCGCCAGCAGACCGCCGAGAGCGACGGTGTGCCGCGTCGTCGCACGGGCGCGCGGCAGCGCGCTCAACGCCAGTCCGCTGAGGCATGCCACGGCGGCGAATTGCCACAGCGTATGCAACAGTGTCCAGCCCCCCCGGACAACCAGCTCCATCGCAGACTGGGACAGTGTCATTGGTCGCTCCTGGTTTCGAGCTGGTCGAGCAACCGGCGGATCTCGTCCCGCTCCGCGCGGGTGGCTCGTCCCGTCGACAGGGCCTGCAGCACGAGGCTCAGCGCCGAGCCCTCGTAAACCTTGTCGATGAGGTCCTTCAGCATGTCGCGGCTGGTCCGCTCCCGCGAAGCGGCGGGCCGGTAGACGTGCGGCTGCGCGTCCTCATCCCGGCGCACAAGCCCCTTCTGGAGCATCACGCTGAGCATCTTGACCGTCGTCGAATAGCTGGTGCCTTTTTCCGCGTTCAGCCGACGGTGGATTTCCCGGACCGGGCTGGGGCCGATGTCCCACAGCGCGCGGAGGATCTGCAGTTCGACTTCCGTGGGTTGGGGCGATGGCGGCCGCGGCATCGAGAGTCCTCAGCATCGATTTGGCGAATTCGTTCGCCAGAATAGCGAATTCGTTCGCTGCCGCAAGTCCCAGTTTCTCGAAATCGTCCGGAAGCCGGGCGCCCGCCAGCCCCCTCGCAATCCGATCGGCCGATCGACCAGACCGCGCCGCAGCGCCGCGGGCGTCTTGACACCTCCGCGCGCGTGTCCCATGCTGACATCAACCGATGCGAATGCGTCCCTCCCGGCTGTCGATCCCTTCGACCGGCCGAACTGCGTCCTCCTGCCGACTGATTCCGCCATGCCGCGATGCCTGCTGTTGCTCGCCGCCCTGTTGCTGCCCGTCGTCGCGCACGCGCAATCGCCCGAAATCGACGCCCTCAAGCAGCAGGCCGAGGCCGCCGCCCAGCGTCGCGATGAAACCCGCGCGCAGCTCAGCGACGTCGAAGCCCAGGCGCGAACGCTGGAACAGACTCTCGCCCGGCTGAAGAGCGACCTGGAACAGACGCAGAAGGGGCTCGCGGAAAGCGAAGCAGCCCTGAAGACGCAGATGGAAGAAGAGGCCAAGACCGCGGCCGCGCGCGACGAATCCGCCAAGGCTGCTGCGGTCGCTGTCCAGGCGCTCGCCGACGCCCAGAAGCAGGCGGACGAAGCGAACGCCGCCGCCGCAGCCGCCGCGCAGGCCGCGGAAGCGGCGACAGCCGCAGTGGCCGCAAAGACCGAAGCGCTGACCGGACTGCAGGCCATGCTGGCGACGTTGCAGACCGGCCTGGCCGAATCGGGCGAGCAGCTCGCCGCCGTGCAGACGAACCTGTCCGCGGCGCAGCAGGCCGCGGCGATGGCCTCTGCGGAATGGCTGACCCATGCCAGGTCCGTCGAATCCGCGCTTCGGGACGCCGGGCAGTGGGTTTCCTTCTCCGCGGAAATCGCGCCCATTTTCCATCAGCGCTGCGTCGCCTGCCACAACTCCCGCTCATCCAAGGGACGGCTCAACATGGAGTCCTATGCCGCGCTCCTCAAGGGAGGCGAAAGCGGGCCGGCCGTCCAGGCCGGCGAACTCAGCGACAGCACGATTCATCAGCAGATCGCCGAAGGGCTGATGCCCAAGGACGCCGATCCGTTGACCCCGGAGCAGGCCGCCCTGATCGACAAGTGGATCGCGCTCGGCGCGCCGCTGGACGCCGGCATTGAAGCCGCGCTGCCGCTGATGCGCGTCATGCCTCGGTTCCCGCAGCCCCCCGCTCCGGAAGCCTACGCCTCGACGATGCCCGTCACGGCCATCGCCTTCAGCCCGGACGGAAGCCTGCTGGCGACGGGCGGCTATCACGAACTGCTGCTCTGGAATCCGGCCGACCAGTCGCTGGTGCGGCGGATCGGCAACGTCGCCGAGCGGGTGTTCGACATCGACTTCCATCCGGACGGCTCGCTGGTGGCGATCGCCTCCGGAACGCCCGGACAGACGGGCGAACTCAAGGTCTTCCAGACGGCCGATGGCGCGCTCGTCGCCGATCTTGTCGTCGCCGAGGACGCCCTGTTCGGCGTCGCCTTCAGCCCGGACGGCTCGCGCCTCGCCGGCTGCGGCGCTGATCGCAGCCTGAGCGTGTTCGCCGTCGATGGCTGGAAGCCGCAACTGCGGCTCGAAGACCATGCGGACTGGGTGCTCGACGTCGCCTGGTCCCCCGATGGCTCGAAGCTCGTCACGGCCAGCCGCGACAAGACGTCGAAAGTGTTCAATTCAGAGAGCGGCGACGCGATCGTCACGTTCAACACGCATGGCGACGTCGTGTACGGGGCCGGCTTCCTGGCCGACGGCGCGCACATCGTCTCGGCCGGACGCGACAAGCGGCTCCGCGTCTGGACGGCCGATGAGGCCAAGCAGGTCCGCGAGATCGGCGGATTCGGGGGGGATGTCCTTCACATCCGCGTCCTGGCCGATGGCCGCGTCGCCAGCGGAGGCGGGGACAATCATGTCCGGCTGCACAACTCGGCGGACGGAGGCCAGATTCGCGACTTCGCCGGCCACGCCGACTGGGTTTACAGCGTCGACGTGCACCCCGCGACGGGTCGGATGGCGTCGGGCAGCTACGACGGCGAGGTCCGCGTCTGGAACATCGAAAACGGCGAGACGACCGGCCGCTGGCTGGCCGCGCCGGGCTATCCCGCGAACGCCTCGGCGGCCAACTGAACCGTCAGCGGTTCCGGCGTCGGGGCGATGAGCCCTTGCGGCGGAACGGATAGAACCAGATGCCATAGGGCAGGAACCGGACGGCCATCGGCTCTGGCAGCCGCACTGGCCGGCCCAGGACCCAGCCCTGTTTGCCGTCGAGGACGTCCGCGGGGACGCAGGCGGCCGAAGCGTCTTCCGCGGCGCAGGCCCGGCAATCCAGAATCTCCACAACCCCCACGAGGCGTCCCAGCGGCAGCGAGTCGGCGTCGATGTCATGTCGCCGGCAGGCCGCGCGGGCGACGTCATCGGTGGACAACACCTTGCCCGTGTACAGGTAGATCGGTCCGCGGACGCCCGTGGGAACCGTTCGCACTTCAATCGTCTTGATCCCGCGCAGAATCAGTTCGGCCCACGGCTGACGAATGCCCAGAGCGATCAGGTCGGGATCGGGATGCTGCAGCATGGCGGCCCGGGCAGACAGGAAGCAGGATGATCCGCGAGTTGTGGTGCGGATCGGTCCCACGGTCAATGTCAGTCGCGCCCCGCGTTCGCTATAGTCCGCCGCAACTGGGCCCTGGCCGGTGCGCGTGTCGGCCGGGGCAGCTGGTTCCGAGCGAGATTACGGAGCGAAGACGATGGCGAATGTCCCGGCGGCGTCGGACGCGGAAGTCGCGGAACTTCCCCAGGGCGAGACGTTTCTGGGCCATCCCGCCGGCCTGTTCCTGCTGTTCTTTGTCGAGATGTGGGAACGGTTCAGCTACTACGGGATGCGGGCGCTGCTGGTGCTGTATCTGAAGGCCGCGATCGACGGCGAAAACCCCGGCCGGGGCTGGACGGAAGGGCAGGCCGCCACGCTGTACGGCTGGTACACGGGGCTGGCGTATCTGTTTCCGATCTTCGGCGGGATGATCGCGGACAAGTTCATCGGCACCCATCGCTCAATGCTGGTGGGCGGCACGCTGATCGCGATCGGGCACATCATTCTGGGTTTATCGGGGATCGGCGCGCTGGCGGAAAACGCCGCCGGCATGTCGCTGTTCGTCGTCGGTCTGGCGACGATCGTGCTGGGAACGGGCCACTTCAAGCCGACGGTTTCGGTGATGGTCGGCCAGTTGTATCCCGCGGGCGATCCCCGTCGGGACGGCGCCTTCACGATCTTCTACATGGGCATCAACCTGGGCGCATTCCTGTCGGCGTTCGTCTGCGGTTCGCTGGGAGAAAGCGAGCGGTTCGGCTGGCACTGGGGGTTCGGCGCGGCGGCCGTCGGGATGATCCTGGGGATGATCGCCTACAGCTTCGGCCGGCCCCTGTTCCTGAAGGGCGTGGGCGAAGCGCCGCCGGAGGCGGCCTCCCGCGCGACGCTGTATTCCTTCGGCTTCCTGGCGTTGTCGCTGGTTCTGGCCGCCGTCTTCGGGGGCCTGTACCACGTCGGCGAACTGGCGAAGGTGCAGGAGCTGATGTCCTACATCGCTGGGCACGCCTTCTTGAAGTGGCTCGTTCCGGGCGTGCTGACGGGAATCGTGCTGGCCTGGTCGGTGCTGTTCGTTTTGAAGAACCGTCCGGAGGACCGGGGCGCCGTCATCACGATCCTCGTGTTCATGTTGTTCAACGCGTTCTTCTGGATCGCGTTCGAGCAGGCGGGGTCCAGCATCAACGTCTTCACTCTGGAGAAGACGGACCGGGTGATTCCCTGGCTGAGCTTCGGCGGCAAGCCGTTCGAGGTCCCGGCGACGTGGTTCCAGTCGATTAATGCCGGGCTGATCTTTCTCCTGGCGCCGCTGTTTTCCTGGATCTGGACGCAGCTGGCCAAAAAGGGCGCGAACCCGAGTCAGCCATCGAAGATCGGCCTGGGGCTGTTCTTTCTGGGCGTCGGATACGTGTTTACGGTGTGGGCCGGCGTCAATGCCGCGCCCGACGGGGCGAAGGCGGGCATGTGGCTGATTTTCGCGACGTACTTCTGGCACACGGTGGGCGAACTGTGCCTCTCGCCGACCGGGTTGTCGTACGTCACCAAGGCCGCCCCGAAGCAGTTCGTTTCGCTGCTGATGGGGCTGTGGTTCGTGTCCAGCTTCATCGCCAACCTGGGGGGCGGACTGATCGCCGCTCAGGTGGAAAACATCGAGTCCGGGGCGACGAAGCTGCCCTGGAGTTTCGGCGGCCGGGCCGACTTCTTCTTCCTGTTCGTCGTGACGAGCTTCGGCGCCGCGGCCGTGGTGTTCGCCCTGACCCCGCTGCTGAAAAAGCTGATGGTGAACGTCAAAGAGTGAGCGGCCGCCAGCCGCTGGTCCGTCTCACAGCGTTTTCGCCACCGCGCCGGCCAGCCGTTCCATCCCCGCCGCGATGCCCTCCGGCGTCTGCACGCCAAAGCTGAGCCGCATGTGGTTCGTCGCCCGGGCGTCCGGCGCGAAACACAGCTCGCCCGGCACGTACATCACGCCGAATTCCTTGACGGCCGTCTGAAACAGCGGACTGTCGAAACCCGTGTCGATCGTCTCGGGCAGCGACATCCACACGTACAGGCCCCCCTGAGGACGCCCCCAGGCAACCCCCGGCAGGTCTGAGAAATGCCGCTCGGCGGCGGACAGCATCGCGGACAGCTTCTCCCGATACGCGCCGCGAACCCGCTCCACGTGCCCCCGGAAGGTCCCGTTCCGCAGCAGCCGCGCCACGATCGCCTGTGGAAAGTTCGCCGACCCGAAGTCCTCGTTCCCCTTCCGGTCCAGCACGGCCTTCTGCAGCGACCGCGGCAACACGCCAAAGCCCACCCGCAGACCGGGCGACAGCGACTTCGAAAACGTCTGCGTATAAATCACCCGCTCGCGCGACTTGTCCTCGAACAGCAGGCTCGGCCGCGGGGTCCCCGCGTATCGCAGGTCCCGGTACGCCGCATCCTCCAGCACCAGCAGCGGCTGATGGATCGACCATTTCTCGGCGATGTCCAGCACCGCCCGGCGCCGCTCCGCCGACAGACTCGCCCCGCTCGGATTGTCGAACTCGCTGACCACGTAAATCAGCTTCACCCGCTCCAGCCGCCCTTCCGACTGCAACCGGGTCAACGCCGCCTCCAGCCGCTCCGGCTGCATGCCGTTCGCGTCCAACGGCACGCTGACCGCCTCGGCCCCCACGCCCGCGAGGCAGCCCAGAAATACGAAGTAGGTCGGCGCGCCGACGATGCAGATGTCGCCCGGGTCCAGCAGCGTCTCGCAGAGAATCGACAGCAGCTGCTGTGAGCCCGTCGTCACCACCAGCCGGGTCGAGTCGACGCCCAGCTCCTCGCGCGGGACGCCCTCCTGCTCGGCGAGGTAGCCGACCAGTTGATTCCTGAGGTCGAGCCGCCCCTGGGTCGTTCCATACTGCAGCGCGGAGCGGGCCATGGCCGGCTCCTGCAGCAGCTCCGCGGCCGTCTCGCGGAGCAGGTCGGCCGGCAGCGAGGACTCATCGACCAGCCCGGCGGCCAGCGAGATCACCCCCGGATTCTCGACCCCCTGCTGCATCAGAAAGCTGATCGCCTGGTCAGCGGCCCAGCGGCTGCGCTGCGACAATCCGGCGAACTGGACTTCGCCGGCGCCGGGGGACTTCAACGTGACGCTCATGTCGACTCATTCCCAGGGGGTTGCGATGCCGTCGGCTTGGGGCGGCCTGTGCGGACCGACTCGGCCGGCCGCCCGGGGGTTCGCGCCAGCGAACTTCAGACGTCGAGATCGCGGACCTCGAGCGCGTGCTTCTCGATGAACTCCCGCCGCGGCTCGACATGGTCCCCCATCAGCACGCGGAAAATCTCCTCCGCAGCATTCGCGTCCTCCAGCGTGACTTTCTTCAGCACCCGCTGGCTGGGATCCATGCTGGTGTAATACAGCTCGTCCGCGTTCATTTCGCCCAGTCCCTTGAACCGGGTCCAGCTCAGGCCGCGCTCGCCCAGCTTTCGCAGCCGCGGAATGACCTCGCGGATCGTCTGCAGCCGCGGCGTGCTGCCCTCCGTCTGGATCTCGTATGGGAACACCGTCTCGGCGTTCACCATCGGCGGGGGAATCAGGTCCAGCAGTCCCAGGCGGAACTCCGACTGCAGCTTGGCGATCACGTCGTTGATGGCGCGAACTTCATGCAGGTCGGTGACGCTGAACGTCGCTCCCGGATCGGCGGCGGCGCCTTCGGTCGCCTTGGCCGCGCCTTCCGGCAGCGAACCGTCGGCGACGTGCATGGCCGTGCCGGTCCGTTCCTGTTCGGCCGTCAGAAACGCATCGAGTTCGGACTTGTTGAAGAACCACTTCTCGCCGGCAGGCGTCGAAACGCGAAACCGCGGCAACAGCCCGGCCGACGTCGCGTGCTTCCGGGAAAACAACGACAGGTCGATGCCCCGCCGCTCGAGCGTGTTCAGCGGCTCCTCCAGCGGCGACAGAATCTCCGCCAGCCGCTTCAATCCGGCCTCGTCCAGCCGCCGTTCCGGTTCGCTGCTGCGGCCGTTCGCGTCGGGACGCGGACGAATCACGAATTCCGACCCATGCAGGCCGAGCGACAGCAGCTCGGCCATCATCTCCTCGTGCGTTTGCACGTAGCGCGGCTTCTGGTTGCGGCGGTTCTTCTGCAGCACCCGGTACAGCGGCGGACGCGCGATGTACACGCAGCCCTGTTTCACGAGTTCCCGCATGTGCCGGAACATGAACGTCAGCAGCAGTGTGCGGATGTGCGACCCGTCCACGTCGGCGTCGGTCATCAGGATGACCTTGCCGTAACGTCGCTTCGAAACGTCCTGATCCTCGGCCACCGGGGAAATCCCGATCGCCTTGAACAGCGCCGCCACCTCCTGGTTCGCCAGCACCTTGATCAACTGGGCTTTCTCGACGTTCAGAATCTTCCCCCGCAGCGGGAGCACCGCCTGCGTCGCGGAATCTCGACCGGTATCGGCCGATCCGCCGGCCGAATCGCCCTCCACCAGGTACAGCTCGGAGACATCCAGGCTGTGATTGCGGCAGTCCCGGAGTTTCTCCGGCAACCCGCCCCCCGACACTTTGTTCTTGTCCCGGGCGAGATCGCGGGCCCGCCGGGCCGCCTCGCGCGCCTCCGCCGCCCTGAGTCCCTTGCTGCAGATCGACTTCGCGATCCCCGGATTCTCCTCGAGGAATTTCGTGAGTTGCTCGCCGACGACCACCGAGACCGCGCTTTCGACCTCCGGGTTCAGGCAGCGGATCTTCGTCTGCGCCTCGAACTTCGGATCCGGATGCCGAATCGTGATGATCGCCGCCAGCCCCTCGCGGAAGTCCTCTCCCTGAACGTTGACGTCCTTCTCTTTGATGATCCCTGCTTTCCGCGCGTAGCTGTTGAGCACGCGGGTCAATGCCGACCGGAATCCGCTGAGGTGCGCGCCCCCCTCGCTGTTGTAGATGCCGTTCGCATAGCACCGGATGGTTTCGGTGAACCCGTCGTTGTACTGCAGGGCGACATTTACGCCGACTTCCCCTTCGCCCTCCGCAGGCTGCATGCCCTCCAGTTGAATCACCTGAGGGAACAGCGCGTTCTCCGTGCGGTTCAGGTGTTTCACGAACGCTTCCAGACCGTTCTCGTAATAGAACTCGTCCGAGCGCCCCGAGCTGTCGTCTGCGATGCGGATCCGCAGCCGCGCGTTCAGAAAGGCGGCGTCCTGCAGCACGCGGTGAATCGTCTCATAGGAAAACGTCGCCGTCTTGAAGATCTCCGGATCGGGTCGGAACGTGATCTTCGTGCCGTCATAGTCGGTGGCCCCCAGCTTCGACAGCGCCGCCGACATCCGTCCCTTGGCGAACTCCATCGTCCACACGAAGCCCTCGCGCCGGACTTCGACCTCCACCCACTCGCTGCAGGCGTTGACCGCCTTGACGCCCAATCCGTGCAGCCCGCCCGTGCCCACCTGGTAGCCGCCGCGACGGTCAAACTTGCCCCCCGCGTGCAGCTCGGTGAACACGACCTCGAGCGCCGAACGGTTGTCCATGTCGGGCATCGGCCCGACGGGAATCCCCCGGCCGTCGTCCTGAACCGTGCACGAGCCGTCCGCATGCAGGTTCACGAGGACATACGTCGCGTAGCCGTTGACGGCTTCGTCGATCGAATTGGAGACGAGCTCGTAAACGAGGTGATGCAGCCCGTGCTGATCCGTCCCGCCGATGTACATGTCGGGACGCAGGCGGATGCCGTCGATGCCCTCGAGCGCTTTGATCTGCTCGGCGCCGTAAACGCCGGAAGTGCCATGCGATCCATCACTTCCGCTGTCAGTTCCTGCCACCGTCCGCGACTCCCGATACGACCTCGTGGAAAGCGCCGAATTATAGGGATTTCATGGCCGTTCGTCTGTCCCGGCGAGCGGCTTTTAAGGCATTGGGACAATTCGATTTGCGCCCCGTGTCCCCGGCCCGCCCCAGATTTTCTTGCGGCGGTTCGCGGGACCCGCTGCAGCGAGCGTCCTGCGGCGGGTCGTGCCGCGATCCGCGCTCGAAACGCCGCAATCGCCAGCAGGGTTCTCGACGAACTTTCCGCGATCGCCTATGGTGCCGGAAGGAGCCCTCGCGCGCACCTGCGCACCGACCGCCACGTCACGCTGAGACCGCCACTGATCCGCCATGCCGATTGCCGAACAGGACGTCCACTGGGTTGAAGAGCCGCGGATCGGCTTCTGGGAGGCGACGTTTCTCCCGGCGATCGCGGCCGGCATCCGAACGACGTTGGGGCACGTCACGAACTACCGGCCCACCACCATTCAGTTTCCCGAGGTCAAACCGGAATTGCCGCTCCACTACCGGGGCGTGCACCGGTTGAACCGGGACGAGCAGGGGCGGGTGAAGTGCGTCGCCTGCATGCTGTGCGCGACGGCCTGCCCGGCGAACTGCATTGAAATCGAAGCGGAGGCGGCGCCCAAGGACTGGCCGGATCGCGACAAGTTCCCCAAGTCGTTCGTTCTGGACGAGCTGCGCTGCATTTACTGCGGCATGTGCGAGGAAGCCTGTCCCGTGGACGCCATCGAGCTGACGCACATCTACGACATGACGGGCCTGTCGCGCGAACAGATGACGTTTGATCGCGAGAAACTGCTGGCCGTGTACGACGAAACGAAGGACAACCCGCGCGATCCGGTGCGGACGCGCCGCGGCCGGTTGGGGCCCGCATCGGAGTTCGTCGATCTGCCCGCGGTCGGGCCGGCGACGACGGTGCCGGACTCGGATCGTTCGGCGAAGCTCGCGACGCCGGGGCAGATTCGGGGCGTCGTCTCCCAGGAGTGAGGGCGTCGCGGGCCGCTGGACAGGGCAGTGGGCGTCGCGCGGCGGCATCGCCGTTGGTATCCTCGCGCCACGTGTCGAACACAGCATTCCGGGCACAGCCCGCGCCGGCAATCTTTGCAGGAAACGGCCGATTCTTCGCCCGTAAATCGCCCCAATGCCCTGGCTTTCCCAGCGTGGTACAGATGTTGGGGCCGTGACGCGCAGGCCCGGCGGCAAACTCGACGCCAGCCGTTATCACCGCTTCCGTCGCTACACGCTGATCAACGGAACGGCATTTATTGATTGGATTTACGTCGACGACGGCTTCAAGGTCGTGGACGTGCGCCGCCGATGCGTTTAGTGGTTCCGAATTGAGTTGGAACTCGTCAGGAGCATTCGCCAGGCGGAAGGTGGGACGGTGGAAGTGCCGGGCCTGCGTCGTCGGCTCGAATTCTCTCAGGGGGTCGCCCGAATGCGGCCAGAAGGATGCCGTCAGGTCGACGGAACGCTGCGCCGGTCGTCAGGTGCGATCGGGGCTCGCAGCGGAACGTCGGGATCGCGGAACGGTCAGACCGTTCAAGGAACCCGCGGTTGGACGACGGCTCAGGGATGAACCATCGGAAGGAGACGCAAATGAAGTCCCTCAAGGCGTGCGCTGCCATCCTGGCGGTGCTGTGCGTGAGCGAATCAGCTCACGCGGCACGCGCCAACCGGCACAGCGGCGCGTCGAAGTGTTGCGATTGCGCACCGACGTGCCAGCCGACCTGCTGCAAGCCGACGATCGTGCGGCCCGGCTGCATCAATGTGTACACGTATCAGCGGCAGTTGTCCTGCCTGAAGCCGCCCTGCTGCGATGACGGCTGCGGCCGTCGCCGCGGCTGCTCCCCCTGCGGCCGTCGCGGCTGCGGTCTGGGCTGCGGCAACGCCTGCGGCAATGGTTGCGGGATGGCCTGCGGCAATGGCGGCGGCGCCTGCGACAACGGGGCCTGCGGGAACGGCTGCGGCAATGCCTGCGGCGCCTGCGACAATGGGGCCTGCGGGAACGGCTGCGGCAACGCCGCGTGCTGCCCGAACGGCGCGGCGTGCAACGGAGCCTGCGGCAATGCGGCCTGCTGCCCGAACGGCAACGGCTGCGGAAACGACGGCTGCGGAAACGACGCCTGCTGCCACAACGGCAACGCCTGTGATCCCGGCTGCGCCGCTCCGTGCGATCCCGGTTGCGCCGCTCCCGGCACGACCTGCTGCAACGTCGACAATGACGCGTGCTGCATCGCCAAGCTGATTTATCAGTCGCAGACGGCCTGCTACGCGAAGGATCGCCGGGCCGCGATCCGCCGCCTGTCGAAGTACGACTGCGCCTGCCATCCGGAAATCATGAGCGCCTTCGCGTACGCCCTGAACGACGCCGACGAGCGCGTCCGGGAAGCGGCCGCCAACGCGATCGCCGTCCAGGTTCGCCGGAACCCCTGCTGCTGCTCGGCCTGCGTCGTCAACGCCCTGACGAACGCTCTGGCCGACTGCGACCGCGGCGTCCGCCGTGCCGCGGAGAAGGCCCTGTGCGCCTGCGGATATGACATCGTCAATCCGGTTTCCCAGGTCGCCTGCTGCGACAACAGCAACGGCTGCAACAACTGCGCTCCGTACGCCCCGGCCTGTGCGCCGGCTGGCGAACCGGCGCCGGCTGCGGAAGACGACGTCCCGGCCCCGGCCGAACCGGAAGAGGAAGGCGCGTTCTACCGCCGTCCAACTCCCGCGCCGGCCCAGGTGACGGCCCGCCCGGTCAGCAGCCGGAAGAGCCTGAAGAACCTGTTCGGGCTCACGAACTGAGGTCTGATCCGCCGGCTGACGGTCGGCGATGCACTGACGGAGTTCGACGCGGCGTTGAGAATTCTCAACGCCGCGTTTTGTCGTTTCGGGACTGCGGCAGGCAGAGAAGGGTTCCAACCACGAAAGGCACGCAAGAAACGAAAGACCTCCTGAAGTGGACCGGCCAGCTCCATCCAGCGGCCACCAGTGGGGAACGCTATCCGACTGATCCGTTCGATCCGTGGTTCCCCTCAAGCAACCAATGAATTGACCACGGATCGAAGGGATAAGCACGGATGACCACGGCGGACCGCGCATCCACTGACCGGCTTCCACCAGCGGTTCTGATGCTCGGATGCTGCGGGTTGCGCAAGCTCGGCGAGGTTTAGTGCTGGCCAGGCGGCCGAATAACAGATACACTCCTGTTGATGCGTCGCTCCCAGCGGCGCCTCTCCCACCCATGGCCGCTTCTCCCGAAAAGGAGTCCTCGCCGGCCGCACGAAATCCCCGTTGAACGCCCACCCTCAGCCCACCTGCGCTCATGGCAGTTGCTGGATTGCCCTTGTCCCGTCCTCCTCGCCGTCGCCGCCTGCGAGCCGTTATGGCCGTTGTCGTCGGGGTGATCGCCGCTGGCGGCGTGCTGGGCTTGGTGATTGATCGTGCGATGACGGCCGGGGATGCTCCGCAGGCGCTTTCGCCGCAGATGGACCTGCCGGGGACGGCTGTCGTCCGACGTGGTCCGCTGTCGCTGGAACTCAAACAGCGCGGGAACGTGGAGTGCGTGCGCGAGACGGTGCTGGCCAGCAAAGTGGAATGGTCGACGCGCCTGACGTCGATCGTTCCGGAAGGGACGCTTGTAAAGGCGGGCGACATCATTGCCACGCTGGACGTCAGCAAGCTGCTGGAGGAATACGGCGAGGAACTGGTGGATGTGCTGACCGCCGAGGCGGCGCTGGAAACGGCCCGCCAGGAGAAGCGGATTCAGGAAATCGAAAACCGCAACTCGCTCGCCGCGGCGATGCTGGCGGCGGAGCTCGCCCGGATGAAGCTCGACGCGTATCAGGCGGCCGAGTTTCCGCAGCAGGTGAACGAACTCGAACGGCAGATCGCGGCGGCGGATGACGCGCTGCACACCGCGCAGGAGTCGCTGGCGTTCGTCGACCGGCAGGTCACCAAAGGGTTTCAGACCGCCGTCGATCTGGATCGCGCCCGTGTCGGCCTGATGCAGCGGCAACGGGCCTATGAGGACCTCGTCGAGCAGCTCCGCGTCCTTCGCGACCACACCTGGTCGCGAACGCTCCGCGAACTCGAAGGGCTGGCCGAGGATTGCCAGCGGCGTCTTGAACGCGAGCATTCGCTGGCCGAGACCCGGCGAATCAGTCGGGAAATGCAGGTCGACGTGCAGCAGCGCCGACTGCTGCGCCAGCAGGAACAACTCGCCTGGGCGACGCGGATGCTGAGCTACTGCGAACTCCGGGCGCCGCACGACGGCCAGGTCGTCTACGTGAACGACAGCCGCGACTGGCAGAATCAGACCGGCGAGGGCATGACGGTCCGCTTTCTCCAGCCGCTGGTGAGCATTCCGGACCGCTCCGCGCTCCAGGTCAAAGTCCGCGTGCACGAAAGCCTGCAGCGGCTGCTGGCGGTTGGCCTGCCGGCGCGCATCCAGCTGGACGCCATGCCGGAACGATCTCTGACGGGCAGCGTGGTCAGCGTGTCGCGGTTCCCGTTGAGCGGCCGGTGGCCGAACATGGAACTGCGGGAATACGAGGCGGTTGTCCGGCTGGACGAATCGCCGGAGGACGTGGCGCCGGGATTGTCCGCGGGCGTGAACCTGATCGCGGCCTCGAAGGACGATGCGCTGCAGGCTCCGCTGGAGGCGTTCACCGAGGTCGACGATTGCTTTCTGGCGTTCGTGAAGACCGGCGACCGCATCGAAGCCCGGGAGGTTCTGCTGGGTTCATCGACGCGGGACGCGGTGGAGATTCTCAGCGGCCTGTCGGCCGGCGAGCGGCTGATGCTCAAGCCGCGCGAGACTTGCGGAGCTGCGTTGCTGGCCTGGCAGGAACGGCGGTCCCCGCATGTTCTCGCGAGCAACGACCTGATCGCCGATTAAGGTCGCCCTCCGACGGACGTGCTGAATCCGCGGCCCCAGGGGTTGCAAGCCCGGCGCATTCCGCGTCTATTCGCGGCGTCCCGACCCGCCGCGCCCGCGATGAGCACCATTCAGAAGTTTCTTGAGCTGATCCGCTTCAGCCACACTGTCTTCGCGCTGCCGTTCGCGCTGTTCAGCGCGGTGCTGGCCTGGCGCGAGACCCCCTTCCGGACACAGGACCTGCTGGGCATCCTGTTATGCATGGTCTTCGCCCGCTCCGCGGCGATGGCCTTCAACCGGCTGGTCGATCGGGACATCGATGCGGACAATCCGCGGACGGCGGCGCGGCATCTGCCGGCGGGGCTGCTGAGCGTCCGCGCGGTAACGGCCTTCACAGTCGTGTGCTCCGCAGGGTTTGTCCTGACGACGCTGCTGTTTCTTCCGAACCGGTGGCCGGTGATGCTGTCGCTGCCGGTGCTGGGGGTGCTGCTGGGCTATTCGTACGCGAAGCGGTTCACGGCGGCGTGCCATTACTGGTTGAGCGCGGCGTTGATGCTGTCGCCTGTCGCGGCCTGGATCGCGATCCGGGGGGAGTTGTCGTGGCCCCCCGTGATGCTGGCGGCGGTGGTGTTTTTCTGGGTGGGCGGGTTCGACATCATCTATGCGACGCAGGACGCGGCGTTCGACCGCGAGCGGGGGTTGTTCAGCCTGCCGGCGCGACTGGGGGTGCGGCGGTCATTGCGACTGGCCGCGTTGAGCCACCTGGCGGCGGTGATCTGCCTGGCGGGTCTGTGGCGGGTGGCCGACCTGGGGCTGCTGTACCTGGCAGGGCTGGCGCTGGTGTCGGCGCTGCTGGCGTATGAGCACACGCTGGTGCGTGAGGACGATTTGAGCCGTGTGAACCAGGCGTTTTTTCAGGTGAACGCGGCGGTCAGCGTGGGGTTGTGTGCGATCGGCATTCTGGATGTGTGGCTGGGCCAGTGGTGGGCGTCCTCTCCGGCGGCGTGAGGGCGGGGCGCTGGGAAGCTGTGCGGCCGGGGCAGACCGGGCGTGTTGCGGGGCGGATGAACTCTCTGCTGGATAAGCGTTTGCGGGTCCGGAAGTCGGACCAACCTTGGTCCGCGTTTCTTGCTTCGGCCGGGTCCGCCAGTAGAATTGCCTTGCAACGAGGGAGGCGTCTGAGGGGGTTTCGACTCCGTCATTCCGCCGGAACCTCCGTTGCCGATTGTCCGGCGGCAGCCTGCGCGCTTGTCGGCGGACATCGAGACGCCGCACCAGGATTGCGGCCCGACTGCACACGGACTGTGTCGGCAACGTCGAGGTGACACGTGTCTGGGGAACTGTTGACCGACTTCCGCGAGCAGGTCCGATCCCAGACGGACATTGTCGGGCTGATTGGCGAATCGCTGTCGCTGCAGCCGCGGTTCGGCGGGCGGGAATACGCCGGCCTCTGCCCGTTCCACGACGATCACGATCCGTCGATGCGGGTGTACCCCGACCGTCAGTCGTACCGGTGCTGGGTGTGCAACGAAGGGGGCGACGTCTTCTCGTGGATTCAGAAGCGCGAGGCGGTCGGGTTCCGCGAGGCGCTGGAGATTCTGGCGCGGCGGGCGGGGCTGGAACTGCCGGCGGGCAGCGGGCGCTCGGGGGGCGGCGAGAACAAGGCGCGGCTGTTCGAGGTGCTGCTGTGGGCCGAGGGGCTGTTTCACCAGGCGCTGCGCGAGGCCGATTTTGCGGACCGCGCGCGAGAGTACCTGGCGTCGCGGGGATTCACCGCGGAAACGACGTCCCGTTTTCGAATCGGCTACCACCCGAACGATTGGGAGTGGCTGCAGCGTCAGGCCCGGGGGAAGTTCACCACGGACGAGCTGCTGGCGGTGCGTCTGGTGGGCGAACGTGAGGGCGGGCGCGGGAACTACGATCATTTCGTGGATCGGGTCGTGTTTCCAATTCGCAACGAACGCAGCCAGGTTGTTGGCTTTGGGGGACGCATCCTTCCAGGCGCTGACGACAGTCACGGAAAGTACTGGAACACGCCGGAGAGCCCGGTGTTTTTCAAGAGCCGCCTGGTTTACGGGTTAGATTTTGCTCGCGACGGCCTCAAGCAGTCGGGCACGGCCGTCGTCACCGAGGGATACACCGACTGCATCATGTGCCATCAGCACGGCCTGTCGAACGTGGTGGGGACGCTGGGCACGGCGCTCACGGACCAGCACGTGTCGACTCTCAAACGGTTCGTGCGCAAGGTTGTGCTGGTGTACGACGGCGACGCGGCGGGCCAGCGTGCGGCGGAGCGCGCCGTCGAGCGATTCGTCGCTCAGGATGTGGACCTGCGGATCATGACGCTGCCGGACAGCATGGACCCTGATGAATTCCTGTCGGCCCGCGGCGCCGAGGCCTGGACCCGGCTGGCGGACGCCGCCCCGGAGGCGTGGGAGTACAAGTTTCAAACGCTGCGTAAGCGTTACAGCCTGGACACGATCGACGGCCGGCAGAATGTGCTGGACGAGATGCTGAAACTGCTGAGCGCGGCCCCGCGGATGTCGGCGAACGTGCGCGAAGGGCTGTATCTGGCGAACCTGTCGCAGCGGCTGGGGACGGCGGAAGGAAAGATCCGCGAGCGGTATCGGGAACTGCGCACGCAGGGTGGTCGGGCTGTCGTGCGGTCGGAGTCGCCCGAGCCGGCGGCCGACGAGCTGGGCCGGCTGTTCAACGGGCAGTGGACCCGGGACGACCGGCTGGAATGCGAGTTGCTGGAGATCCTGGTCGTGGCGCCGCAGTGGCTGCCGGCGGCCCGGATGCGGATCGGGGCCGACGCGATCCGTCATCCGCAGCTGCGGCTGCTGTTGACGGCCTGTTACGACATTCTGGAACTGGAAGGCGTCCTGTCGCCGGACCGACTGGTGTCGGCGATCGAGGATGAGAGTTTGAAGCGTCTGGCCCTGTGGCTGGACGATCGGGCCCGGGCGAAAGACCTGGTCCGCAAATTGAATGAACTGGAACTTCGCGGCGATGCGCCGACGTCCGGACCGACCGGAGTCGCCGATCCCGCGGAACGAGAGGCCGCCCTGGCGGCTTCTCCTGACGGCTGTCCTCTTCTCCTCCGGCGGTCAATTGAGAACCTCCAATGGCGCCGGGAAGAGCAGTCGCAACAACGGATCGCAATGCAGCTATCCGAATCGGGCGACGGAACGCACCGGCTGGACGAGGCGTCAGAGGCGCTGCTGCGTCAGGCCGCTGAGTTTCACCAGAGACGAGCAACCCGAAAAGCACCGGTTTGATTCAGACCCAGCCACGTCCGGGCGTCGCGGCGCCCCTGGCGAACATCGCCGGGGGAGAGCCGGGGGCGCTCCACGCGGCTGCTGATCGGCCGGGAAGACTGCCACATTCCTTTGGAGGTTTACGTCGTGCATCCAACCGACGATGGTCTGCGCGCTCTGCTTCAAATCGGCCAGGACCAGGGCTACCTGACCTACACGCAGATCAACAATTACCTGCCGGATGAGGCGGCGAATCCGGATGCGCTCGATTCCCTGCTGATCGAGATCTCAGAGCGGGGCCTCGAGGTCCGGGACGAACAGAAGCCCGCGCTGCGGGAACAGCCGGTCGCGAAGAAGAAGCGCGCCGCGAAGCCCGGCAAGGCGCCCATTGTGGAGCTGGCCGACGTCGACGGCGCCCGCCGCATCGACGATCCCGTCCGGCTGTACCTGACCCAGATGGGCGAAATTCCCCTGCTCACCCGCGAGCAGGAGATCTTCCTCGCCAAGACGATCGAAATCACCCGCAAGCGATTCCGCCGCCAGCTCCTGGAAAGCGATTTCGTCGCCCAGCAGGTCATCGACGTCCTCAGCCAGGTCGAGGCGGGCGAACTCCCCTTCGACCGGACCATCAAGGTCTCGCTGACCGAAGGCATGGAGAAGGACCAGATCCTCGGCCGCATGCCGCACAACCTGAAGACGGTCCAGTACCTGTTCGAGAAGAACCGGCACTTCTTCGCCAAGATCGTCGAGGAGACGACCCCTAAGGCCGAGCGCGACGCTGCCGTCGCGGCTCTCGACAAGGGACGCAAGAAGATCGCCCTGCTCGTCGAGGAAATGTCGGTCCGCACCCAGCGGCTGCAGCCCATCATGCAGCGGCTTGAGCAGATCAGCCGCCGCATGCAGCAGCTCAAGCAGCAGATCGACCAGCTCAAGCGACTGAAGTCGGCCCGCGACGAACGCTCGAACCTGCAGCAGGAACTCAACGACCTGATGCGGATGACGCTGGAAACGCCCGAGTCGCTGGCGGCCCGGATCGACGAGATGCGGCATCTGTTCTACGCCTACGACAAGGCCATGAAGGATCTGTCGGCCGGCAACCTGCGGCTGGTCGTGTCGATCGCCAAGAAGTACCGCAACCGCGGCCTGACGTTCCTGGACCTGATCCAGGAAGGCAACACGGGGCTCATGCGGGCGGTCGACAAGTACGAGTACCGCCGGGGCTACAAGTTCTCGACGTACGCCACATGGTGGATCCGGCAGGCCATCACCCGGGCCATCGCCGACCAGGCGCGGACGATCCGCATCCCGGTCCACATGATCGAGACGATGACCAAGCTCCGCCGCGCGGGCAAGCAGCTGTTTCACGAACTCGGCCGCGAACCGACCATTGAAGAGATGGCGGAGATCGCCGGCGTCAACGTCGAGGAGGCCCGCCGGGTGATGAAGATCGCCCGCACGCCGATCAGCCTCGACCGACCCGTCGGCGAAGGGGACGACAGCTTCTTCGGCGAGTTCATCGAGGACGTCGGCGGCGACAGCCCCGTGATGACCGCCACCAGCGAAATGCTGAAGGAGAAGATCGACCAGGTCCTCAAAACTCTGACCTACCGCGAACGCGAGATCATCAAGCTCCGCTACGGCCTGGGGGACGGATACACCTACACCCTCGAAGAGGTCGGGCGGATCTTCAAGGTCACCCGAGAACGCGTCCGACAGATCGAGGCCAAGGCCGTCCGCAAGCTGCAGCACCCCGTGCGCAGCAAGCAGCTCAAGGGGTTCCTGGACCAGCTCGTCGCCGCGGGCGTCGGGTTGTGACATGCACCGGGACCGGTCCCGCGGGAATCGTCCCGCGGGCCGGTTCGCCTGATCGCCCCTCATGTCCGGCAGCACGCTGTTCCGCATCGCCGCTGGCTGCTTCGCGCTGAGCCTCGCGGCCGGCGGATCGGAGGTGCTGCGGCTCGCCGCCAGCCAGCCGGCCCCCTCGCTGCTGTTGATTCTGGCGCAGCCGGTCTGCGCGCTGGGAGCGCTCCTCGCGCTGGCGGCCTGCCTCGCGCCGCCGCGGATCCTCGACCCGTGGCTGGCCCGCGTGCGTGCGCTCCCATCACCGGAAGCCGCGGCGGGCGTCGGCGGCGTGGCGCTGGCGCTGGTCGCCGCCGGAGTGCTGTTCCTGGGCGGCGCGGTCGTCTGGATGAACTCCGGCAAGGACCCCCACCTCGACGACCAGCAGGCGTATATCGAACTGGCCCGCATGATCCGTCGGGAAGGCGGCGGCGTGCTGCTGTTCGTGCAGTTGCCCAAGGGGCGATTCAACGACGCGAACCGGCATCCGCTGTATCCGATGCTGCTGTCGGCGAACCCGACGGAAGAGCACGGTCGGCGCCTGTCGCTGATTGTCGGTCTGGCGGCGATCGCCGTGTTCACATGGCTGACGGCGCGGGCATTTTCGTGGGCGACGGCGGCGGTGTTCGCGCTGTTGCTGGCCGTGAACCGCTCGTGGCTGGAGTATTCGACCAGCGTCGTGTGCGAGAGCCTGTTGACGCTGCTGATCGGTCTGGCGTGGTTCGCACTGTTGCCTCCGGCCCGATCCTCGGGCGAGTGCGTGTCGATCCGCCGGATTCTGTCGGCCGCGGCACTGTTGAGTCTGGCCTATCTCACCAAGGCCACCGGGTTGATGTACTTCGGTCTGTTCCTGGGCTGGCTGGCCTGGGAACTCTTTCCCCGGCGGTTCGAACCGGACGTGGACCCGGAACCCTCGCTGCTGCCCCGGGATGCGCCGGCGCGGGGACGACGGATGGCGCTCGTCCTGCTGTCCTGCGTGATGGCGTTCGCGGCGGTGAGCTATCCGCTGATCGCCCGGAACGTCGTGCGGTTCGGCAACCCCTTTCACAATGTGAATTCGCTGCTGCTGTTCGCCGACCGCTACGAGGACCTGGACGATATGCTGGCGCAGCAAATGTCGACGGGGGATGCCGCGCGGAGCTTTGTGCGACGTCACGGAGTCGGCGACATGCTGGAGCGGGAGTTCTCAGGGCTGGGCTGGCAGGCCTACATCATGCTCCGGGCTCTGGGGCCCTGGGGGATCGACGATTCGCGGATTCTGTTCGGGCTGCCGCTGGCGGCTTGCGCGCTCGTCAGTCTGCTGCAGGACCCGCGGCGGGCGAATCGTCTGCTGGTTGTCTGGCTGCTGGGGGGCTGGATCGTGTTCGCCTGGTACGTGCCGATCGCGGCGGGGGACCGGTTCGTGATCCCCCTGCTGCCGGCCGTGCTGGCCCATGCGGCGAACGGGTTGGTGCTGTTGCAACGACTGGTCAGCGACGGGAAAAGTCGTCGCCGATCGTCCGCAGCTGCGTAACGGGGCCAGCGTCCAGGAGCGCCCCGGCCGCGACTGGTGTCTGCCGCACGGATTCCGGTTCCGGGGTTTTCCGCGTGATGTCCCGCGGCCAATCTCGCCTTGGGGCTCGGGAGACCAACTCAGCCGAGGGGATCGCATGACGGGCGTCCAACCGACAGCGGACTGCTATTCCGGCGGCGAACGCCGGGCAATGGAGGCCACGCAGCGCTGGCGGGCGGCGGCGCTCGCGCCGCTGTTGCCCCGGCTGACGGCCTGGCGCGTCGGACCGGATGGGGTGACGGTCGCCTCGCTGGCGGCTGGCCTGTCTTTCGCGGCATTGTGGCCTGACCGGCCCTGGCTGGCCGTGCTGATGCTGCTGGCCCACGCGGTGCTGGACGGGATCGATGGGCCGCTGGCGCGGCACCAGCGGCGGGCGGGGGCGGCGGGTTCTCTGACCGACACGCTCAGCGACCAATGTGTGCTGGCCGGGGTCGTGGCGGCGCTGATGGCGAGCGGCTGGCTGGGGGCCTGGAACGGCGGGCTGTTCCTGTTCATTTACACGGTGGTGGTGGCGTTCGCGATGGTGCGGAACGCGTTGTCGATCCCGTATTCCTGGCTGATCCGGCCACGGTTCGTGCTGTACGCCGCGCTGCCGCTGCAGTTGACGTGGGGCGTGTCGGTCGTGCCCTGGCTGACCGGCGCGCTGTCGCTGGTGCTGGGGGCGAAGTTGCTCTCGGGGTATGCGGCGCTGCGGACGCGGCTGCGTCGCGCGGCGGAGTGACGGCGAGCGGAGCGGCGGCCCCGGGGAGCCGCTTCGGACACCGGCGGAAACGGCGACTGGGCCGCCAGCAGTCGGACGAAACGGAAAAATTTCTTCAGGTTTCGGGAAAACGGGGATTGATTTCCCCAGTGGCCAGCCGTTAAATCGTCGCGCCAACAGCAGGTCTGCACTCGGGCCGAAGAACGGACGACAGGCCTCTGGGTTCCCACGTCAGCCGTGCCGAGTATTGGCAGGGCTGGGAGCCGCCGCGGCGTCGGCACGGAGACAGCCAGACCCGCGCACCAAAGGACATTGCTCCTGCAGGACAGCCCTCCATGGGCGCTTCTCGTGACCCCGGGCAGCGGGGTCTGACGGTTTCCCGGACGGACGTCGACGTTGATTCTTCCGAGGAGCCTCCTGGGCGTCAGCCCGATCAACCGCTCGTCACACTCCCAATTCTCGAATCCGGCTGCGGCTCACAGGCCACTGGCGCCTGTGGCAGCCCCGCCGGTCCGCCGCCGGACGACCACGGCCCGGTGATCGTCGATCTCGACGTGCCGCTGGCCGATCCCGTCGCTACGCCGCGCTCGCGGACGCCCCGCGCCCGCAAGGGACGCGCCGCGGCTCCCGCGAAACAAACGGCCGGCGTCGTCGGGTATTCCCAGCCGGGAACCGCCCGACGGACGCGCCAGACTGCGACGCAGGTTGAACTTCCGGTCGCTCCCCGGTTTGAGCCGCCGGCGCTCGAGGCTCGGCCCGCGGCGCCGCAGCAGGTCGAAGCGGCGCCCGTCGGGGAAGCGGACGCCACCGGGCTGCCGTTCGTCATCCGCACGACGTCCCGGCGATCCTCGACGAGTCCCCGGACCCGGGCATTCCGCAAGAAGTTCTTCCCGGACGCCTCCGAGAAGGATTGGAACGACTGGCGCTGGCAGTCGCGGCATCGCATCCGCACGCTCGAGCAGATGGAGCGGATGCTGTCGCTCCACGACGACGAGCGGGCGGCCCTCGTTGAAGGGGGCTCGATGCTGCCGGTCGGCATCACGCCGTACTACATGAGCCTGCTCGATCCGGACGACGCTGCGCAACCGCTGCGGCGAACGGTCGTCCCGTCCCGCAACGAGTTCCTGCGGACCCGCGGCGAGGCGGACGATCCCCTCGGCGAGGACGGCCACAGCCCCGTGCCGGGCCTGGTGCACCGCTACCCGGACCGGGTGCTGCTGCTGGCGCTCGACTTCTGCTCGACGTATTGCCGGTACTGCACGCGGTCGCGCGTCGTCGGACACGGCGAGCTGTTCGCCAATGAGAAGCGGCTGGAACTGGCGTTCGACTATCTTCGGAAGACGCCCCAGGTCCGCGACGTGCTGATCTCCGGCGGCGACCCGCTGTCGCTGAGCGAGGACAAGCTGGACTGGATCCTGGGCCGGTTGCGGGCGATCCCGCATATCGAGTTCATCCGGATCGGGACCAAGATGCCGGCCGTCTTGCCGCAGCGGATCAC
Organism: Planctomyces sp.; assembly: GCA_019636235.1. Lineage (GTDB taxonomy): Bacteria > Planctomycetota > Planctomycetia > Planctomycetales > Planctomycetaceae > Caulifigura. Next base: position 70,820 of record JAHBXW010000003.1, on the reverse strand, counting down.
CCCACAGTTGACGCGGATGCTGCGGAAGTACCATCCGCTGTGGATGAGCGTGCACTTTCTGCACCCGGACGAATGCACGCCAGAGGCGGCGCGGGCCTGCGGCCGGCTGGCTGACGCGGGCATCCCGCTCGGCGCGCAGACCGTGCTCTTGAAGGGCGTCAACGACAGCGTGGACACGATGAAGCAGCTCATCCACAAGCTGCTGCTGATGCGCGTCCGCCCGTATTACCTGTACCAGTGCGATCCGATTTCGGGCTCGGCCCACTTCCGGACGTCAGTCGCGAAGGGGCTGGAGATCATCGAGGGGCTCCGCGGCCACACGACTGGCTACGGCGTGCCGAACTACGTGATCGACGCCCCGGGCGGCGGCGGGAAGATTCCCCTGCAGCCGAACTATCTTGTCGGCCGGGACGGCGATGACGTCCTGCTCCGGAACTTCGAGGGGAAGACCTACCGGTATCCCGATCCGGTCGACGCCTGAACGAATTGCGAAGGCCTCAGCCCCGGGGGGCCAGTCCCTCGGGGCGCGGCGCGCGTTCCGACAGCCAGTCGATCAGACCCGCGATGAATTCCTCGCGGCAGGGTTCGAATTCCAGCGTGTGGGCCGCGCCCGGGAACTCCTGGAGCGCCTTGTCGGCCGCCGCCAGCCGTGCGAACCATCGCCGCATCGCCGCGTTGTCGATGATCCGGTCCCTCCCGGCCAGCATCAGCAGCGTCGGGCGGTTCAGCATGCCCGGGGCTCCCCGGGAGAGACGCGTCAACTCCCGGTCCGCGATCAGAAACCCCGTCGTCGCCTCGCGCAGCGCCAGCGGGTCCTGCTGAATCTCGGCCTGCCGGGCGGGATCGCTGGTGAACAGGGCCGGGTCTTCCAGTGGAATCCGCGCCTGCCGGTCGCGAACGCCGGCCAGTTCGGCCAGCCGCAGCAGCAGCGACTGCCGCCAGCTCGGGCGGATGTGGGCGTGGATGCCGGGGTACAGCAGGATCAGTCCGTCGACAAGTTCCGGACGGAGCCGCGCGACGGCGGCCGCCAGCTTGCCCCCCCAACTCAGGCCCAGCAGGACGACCGGCGCCCCCGGGCTGGCGTCATCGCGTTCGGCCCGCACGGCGATCAACTGAGAGGCGACGTCGTTCGCCAGCCGTTCCCAGTGGCGGGCGTGTCCGGGAGGGCCGCCGCTGAGCCCGCTCCCCCGCCGGTCGAAGAACCGGACGTCGAACCCGGCCTCGGCCAGGCGGCTGGAAGACTCCACATACCAGCCGGAATGGCTCTGAATGCCATGGATGCCGACGACGTATCCGCGGGGCAGGCCCCGGGGGAGAAAATGCCGGCACGCGAGCGACACGCCATCGGAGACCGGATGCATCCAGGAGGTCACGACGGGCATGAAACGGCGGTGGTCCGGGAGTTGAGGTTTCGGGCAGGGTGCTGAATGGCTGGGCAGCCGCCGCGAGTCGACGGGACGGGAGCGCGCGGCCCGCACGACGTCGCACACCCTGCCATTCGTTGGGATTTCAGCGATTCCAGACGATTGCGGGAGTCGGCGGCGGGCGGCACGAGCCTTGCGTTGTGTGATTCTGACAGACGATTTCCCACTCCGCATCCCCCGGCGCTCGGGCTTGTTGCGGCGGTCGCAGAACAGACGCGATTGCGCCGGAGGTCCAGCGATGCGGCGACTGCTGCTCGTCGATAGCGATCGCATCGCATGCGGTCGACTGGCGCGTGTGCTGACCGGACTTGGTTACGGGCTGGATGTCACGTTTTCGGCCGAGGAGGCGCGCGTGCTGAACGAACGGCAGAATTACAGCTGGAGCGTGATCGGGACCCCGCTGGACGGGGGCGACCAGGACGGTGGCGACGGGGTGGCGCTGTTCACCCAGCTGCGTCAGCGGTCCGCCAGCCTGCGGGGCGTGCTGGTCGCGAACGAAACCGATTCCCCGACCTGCCGGAAGGCCCGGTCGATGGGCCTCGAGGTCCTGTCCCGGCCGCTGGACGTGAACCTGCTGGTGCCGTGGCTGGCGACTGCGGAGAAAGTCAGCCCCCCGCAGGAGCGCGCATCCGAGCGCCCCGCCGAGCCGGCCGTCGACGAATCGCTGGTCGGGGAGCTCGACGAGGACGACATCCGGAACGAGCTGACCGATGCCGAGTTGATCCGCATCATCCGCGGCCTGGATTACCCGTTCGCCGGGAAGGACCGACTGGAGATGTTCGACCGGGACACTCTGGTGCGGGTCGTGCTGTTGATCCGCCGCTGGTGCCACAGCCGCCGCTGAAGCGCCGGCGGTTGGGTTCTTTCCAAGGCTGAAACGAAACAGCCCCGGGGTTGGATGTTTCCCCGGGGCCGATTCGCGTTCTATCGGGACGTCGACGTGCCGTCGGCGACTGTCCGGCTCAGAGCTTGCCGATCTTTGCGATCAGGTCCGCGGTGCGGTTCGAGTAACCGTACTCGTTGTCGTACCACGACAGCACCTTGACCAGGTTGCCGCCGATGACCTGCGTCCAGCTGCCGTCAAAAATGCTGGAGTGCGGGTTGCCGATGACGTCGCTGGAGCAGATGGGGTCCTCGGTGTATTCGAGGATGCCCTTCAGTCGTCCGGCGGCGGCTTCCCGGATGGCGGCGTTGATGTCGTCGGCCTTGACGTCCTTCTTGAGGACGGCGACGAGATCGGTGACGCTGCCCGCGGCGACCGGCACCCGCAGGCTGATGCCCGTGAGCTTGCCGTTCAGTTCGGGAAGGACCTCGCCGACGGCCTTGGCGGCGCCGGTGGAGGTGGGAATGATGTTCAGCGCGGCCGCGCGGGCCCGCCGCATGTCCTTATGCAGCTGATCCGACACGCGCTGGTCGTTCGTGTACGCGTGCACGGTCGTCATCAGCCCTTTTTCGATCCCGAACTTCTCATTCAGGATCATGGCCATCGGCGCCAGGCAGTTGGTGGTGCAACTGGCGTTCGAGATGGTCTTGTGCTCGGGCTTGATCTGCTGATCGTTGACGCCGAGGACGCAGGTCAGATCCGGGGGGGAGTCCTTGTCGGCCGGGGCGGACAGGACGACGCGTTCGGCGCCGGCGGCGAGGTGGCTGTCGTAGCCGGGCTTGTCGCCCGAGGCGCGCTTGGTGAACAGGCCGGTCGATTCGAGGGCGACCTTCACGCCCAGCGACTTCCAGGGCAGGTTCTTGGGATCCCGCTCGGCGGTGACCTTGACCTTCTTGCCGTTGATGACCAGCGAATCCCCGTCGGCTTCGCAGGTCCCCGGGAACCGGCCCTGGATGCTGTCGTACTTGAACAGCATCGCCAGCGCCTTGGGGTCGCCCAGGTCGTTGATGGCCAGCACTTCGAATTCGTTCCCTCGGGCGGCCATGGCCCTCAGGGTGATGCGACCGATCCGTCCGAAACCGTTAATGCCAACAGCAACTGCCACGAAACTTTCCTCCACGTCGCTCGCAAGCGGACGATACAGACAGGGGGCCGAGCCCGGCGCGGACGCTCCGTGAGTCTCGACGGCCGACACAGCAGTCGCACTCACGCCCCGGGAGCAGGACGGGCGACGCGGGGCGCACGGAGTGCGCAACGCCGCCTGGTGCGGGCGATTATAGAGTTCCGTGGCGCATCCTCAACCATGCGGGCCGCCGGATGCTGAATGGGCCGGGGCAGGGCCGGGATCAACGTCGCGAGCGGCCACACGCCCGCGGGAAAATATCGCGCGCCTCAGGCCAGCTTCGCGCGAAACACCTGTTGGCCCGCTTCGAGCGCCTCGGCAAGCCGCGAGGGGTCCTTGCCCCCTGCTTCCGCGAGGTCCGGACGCCCTCCGCCTCCGCCGCCCACCACCTTCGCCGCCGCCTTCACGCACTCGCCAGCATGCAGCTTCTTTCCCGCCAGCTCCTTCGACACCGCGGCGATCAACGCCACCTTGCCGTCGTCCACGAGGCCCAACAGCACCGCTGCCGGCTCCTTCCCCGCCCGCAGCAGGTCAACCATCTCCTTCAGCGAGTCCCGCGGCACGCCCTTCAACTCCCGGACGATCAGCTTCACGCCGCCGACAACCTCCGCCTCCCGCAGCATGGCCGCGGCCTCGTCCGCGATCGACGCCTTCGTGAACTCCGCCAGCTCCCGCCGTGCAGCCTGCAGTTCATCCTGCAGCGCGGCGATCTTTTCCGGGATCTCCGCCGGCATCGGCGCCCGCAACAGCGTCGCCGCCTCGCGCAGCAGCCGTTCGGCCTCGCGCACCTGCTGGATCGCCCGCTGCCCCGTCACGCATGTGACCCGCCGAACGCCTTTCGCGACAGGCTCCTCGGACACCAATCGGCAAAGACCGACCTGCCCGGTGTTCGCGAGATGCGTGCCGCCGCAGAGTTCGACGCTGAAGTCCCCCATCGTGACCATGCGGACACGATCGGGGTACTTCTCGCCGAACAGCATCATCGCGCCGCGCTCGCGGGCGACCTTCTGATCGGTGACCTCGGTGACGACCGCAGCACCCTCCGAGACGCGGAGATTGATCTCGTCCTCGATCCGCCGCAGCTCGTCCGCGGTGACCGGCTTGGCGTGCGCGAAGTCGAATCGCAGGATGTCGTTCTCGACCTTCGAGCCCCGCTGCATCGCGTTCGGCCCCAGCGTCTGTCGCAGCGCGTGATGCAGCAGGTGCGTCGCTGAGTGCGCCCGGCGGATGCCGGCGCGGCGCTCGGCGTCGATCCGCGCGTCGGCCTCGTCGCCGACATGGATTGTGCCCTGCTTCAGCCGGCCGATATGGATGAACAGATCAGCGTTGCGCTGGGTGTCGGTGACCTGGAATTCGAACGTCTGGCCCTTGAGGATGCCCGTATCGCCAACCTGTCCCCCCGCCTCGCCATAGAAGGGGGTCTGATCGAGCAGCACGCCGATCGTCTCGCCGCCGGAGTGCTCCTTCGCGAGTTGCTTGTGGGCGATGATGCCGACGACCTTCCCGGCCGCCTGAACCTGGTCATAGCCGATGAACTTGGTGCCGCCATGCTGTTTGCGGATGGCGTCCAGCGGGCCTTCGGCCATGACGCTGTTCAGGAAGGCGCCGGACCCGGAGCGTTCTTCGTGCTCCTTGACGAGGGCGTCAAAGCGGTCGCGGTCGACGGTCAGCCCGTTCCGCGCGGCCATCTGCACGGTCAGGTCGATCAGGAAGCCGTCCTGCGAATGCAGGCCGAAGGCCTCTTCACCGGAGACGACGCCGCCGCCGGACCTGGCTTTTTCGACGACCGATTCCCACTTGGACAGCCCGCGTTCGATCGTGCCCAGGAACTGGGTTTCCTCTTCACGCACGATGCTAGCGACGACCGCCACCGACTTGAGAACGTCCGGATAGGGGCGTTGCATCAGCTCCGCGACGATCGGCACCAGCGTGTGCAGGAACGGCTCCTGCCGTCCGAGCAGGAAGCCCTCGAGCATCGCGCGGCGGAGCAGCTGGCGGACGACGTAGCCCTGCTTGGCGTTGTCGGGCACAACCCCCTCGTGGGCGCACATCGTGACGCAGCGGATGTGATCGGCGATTCTCCGCAGGGCGCGGCCTTCCGGGGCATCGAACGCGTAACTGCGGCCGACGGCATCCCCCGCGGCGACGCACAGCGGCCGCAGAATGTCGATCTCGAAGTTGCTGAGCACCCCCTGCAGGACGGACGCGCAGCGTTCCAGGCCCATGCCGGTGTCGATGTTCTTCTTCGGCAGCGGGCGGAGATTGTCGGGCGGTTCGCCGACGCGGTTGAACTGGGTGAACACCAGGTTCCAGATCTCGACGGGTTTCGAGCCGCCGGGGGGCAAATAGTAAATCTCGGAGCAAGGGCCGCAGACGCCGTCAGGCCCGTTCGTCGGCGCCCCGGCCGGCCAGAAGTTCTCGTATTGATCGCAGCGGGAGATGCGGTCCGTCGACAGGCCGACGTCCTTCTGCCAGATGCCGGCCGCCTCGTCGTCATCCAGGTACACGGTGACGGTCAGCCGCTCGGGATCGAGGCCCAGCCAGGCCTTCGCCGTCAGGAACTCCCAGGCCCAGTTGATGGCCTCGCGCTTGAAGTAGTCGCCGAAGGAGAAGTTCCCCAGCATTTCAAAGAACGTGTGGTGGTACGCGGTGACCCCCACGTTGTCGATGTCGCCCGTGCGGATGCACTTCTGGCAGGTGGTGGCCTTCGTGAACTCCAGCGGGCCAATCCCCAGAAACTGGTTCTTGAACTGGTTCATCCCGGCGGGGGTGAACAGAACGGTCGGGTCGTCGCGGGGGACGAGGACGTCGCTGGGGCGACGGACGCAGCCCTTCGATTCGAAGAACGCCAGGTAGGCTTCACGGAGGTCGTCGGTTTTCATGATCGGGGCCGGAGCGGTCCGGCGACAACATCTAGGATGGCTGGCCCGGGAGCGGGAATCGGAATTCGGAAGTGTAGTTGATGGCCCCCGCCGGGCAATTGCAGGCGCCGCGAGTGAAAGCGCGAAGCGCGTCAGGCCCGCGCTGCGAACCCCCTGGGCTGCGGATCTCAGCCGACTTCGCCGAGAACGTCCTCGTGGACGTGGATTTCGGCGGGCGGGTCGTAGTGCACGGCCAGCGCCAGCGCGTCGCTGGGGCGGCAGTCGACCTCGACGAGCTCGCCGTCGTCCCGGCGGATGCGGATCACGGCGTAATAGATGTGTTCCTGCAGGCTGGTGATGACCACATCCTGGAGGTCGCCGCCCAGGGCCGAGATGGTGGCCTTGAGGAGATCGTGGGTCAGCGGCCGGGGCGGGACGTTGCCCTGGATGCGGCGGTCAATGCTCGTGGCCTCGAACATGCCGATCACGATCGGAAACGACCGCGGACCGTCGACCTCCTTGAGATAGACGATCTGCTGGTCGTTGATCTCGCTGATGATGATCCGCGCCAATTCCATCCGCACAAGCATGACTGTCTCCGATCGCCGCGTTGCCGTTCGCGACTGTTCCCCGATCGCATTTCGCCGCGTGGGCACGAGGCCCGCCCGCGAGATCCAGAGATCAGCCGACGCCGCGCGGGAATCTGCCCGGACCGGCCATTCCCTCAACGGAAGCGACTGGCCGCATCATATCCCAACCGCCCGCCGCCGCCGCAAGGATCGCGGCGTCCGGTCGGCGTCAGTCGACGTTCAGATCCAGGTCGATCCAGGTCCGGCTGTCGCTGGAGGCCAGAACCGCGTCGGCGACGGCCTGCGCCCGGGCGCCGTCGTCGAACCCCGGCACGGCCGGCCGATCCTCGAGGATCGCCGACGTCAGCTCGAACACGAGGTCGTATCGGAACACGGTGCTGGCCACGCCTTCGTGCGGATTGCGGGGGCTGCCCGGCCACTTCAGGAACTCCTCCGGCACGGGCGTCGCCTGCAGCGAGTGCCCCGACTGCCCGAGGAGGATGTTGTTGGGATCCTGGAGCCGGTACACGGCCGAGCCCAGCGTGCCGTTGACCTCGGCCCACTCGTGGCCGAAGCCGTCGTTGTGGTAGCCCTTCATGACGGTGCTGCCCTCCCAGACGCCGACGGCTCCGCTCTCGAACCGGCCGATCAGGGCCGACCAGTCATCGACCTCCGAAGGGGGGCAGGAGCGTCCGTCCGCCGTCCGGTCGCGCGGGCAGAACGTCGCCACCGCCCCGCACAGGTTCGACAGCGGCCCCATCAGGTCCATCGCAAAATCGATGCGGTGGATCGTCATGTCGAACAGGTCGCCGCCGCCGGCCGTCTTCTTGTACTGCCGCCAGCCCCAGCTCGTCTCCGGCCAGTCCAGGAACCGCTGCGACCGGAAGTGCCGCAGTTCGCCGAGCTGGCCGCTCTTAACGAGATGTCTCAGGTAGCGCATCGACGGCGCGAACCGGTACGTGAAGGCGGTCATGTGCTTGACGTTCCGATCCCGGGCCGCGCGGTACATCTCCTTGGATTCGGAGAAGTTCAGCCCCAGCGGCTTTTCGCACATCACGTGCTTGCCGCCGGCGATGCAGGCCAGGGCGATCGGCCGATGCGTGTCGTTAGGCGTGGCGATGATCACGGCGTCGACGTCGGGATCGGCGGCGATCTCCTCGTAGTTCGTCGTCGTCTTCGCAACGCCCCACTGATCGCGGCGCTTCGCCAGCAGCTCCTCGTTGGGATCGCAGACGGCGACAACCGACGACCGCGGGTCCAGCCGGATGCCCGGCACGTGGTGGTAATCGGAGACGGCGCCGGCGCCGATGATCGCGTAACGGACGGACATGGACACAAAACCTTCCTGAGGACGGCAACGGGAGCCTGCCGGCTCCGGGGACTGATGCGAAGAATGCGCGCCGGAGAAAGCGGATTCAATGCCGCGACCGCCGATCGCCTGCCGCCGCGCCGATCCCCGACCTCAGATCGCCCCCAGCATCTGCAGCAGCGCCAGCACCGCCAGGATCAGGAAAAACACGCCCGCCAGCCCGAGCAGCACGCTGATCAGCAAACCGGGCCGCAGCGCCCGCGGCAACAGAGAATTGTTCACGTAAATCGTATGAAAGCAGCTGATTCCCAGCGCGAAGTTCATCACGTTCGTCGCCAGCTTCACCAGCGTCAGCGGCTTGGCCATCGACAGCATCACCAGACCGCAGGCGCAGTACGCGCACAGCACGGCGAAATAGACGTATTTGATCTTGTCGGTCTCCAGCTTTCGCAGCCGGGGGCTGCCCGTCCAGAACACGTCCACCCAGCGGCGGACGAACCCGTCGATCATCGCGGCCATCGCCGTCGAGAGCACCAGGCAGCCGCAGAACAGCGTCATGAACCAGCAGAATCCGGCCAGCCGCGGGGCGTCAGCCAGCACGGCGTCGTAGACCTTCTGCGACGTCATCGTCGCGGCCGTCCATTCGTCGGCCTCGGTCCCCCGCCGCAGAAACACCAGCGACAGCATGCTGGGCAGCGCGACCCCCACAAAGCAGGCCGGCATCCACACGCACATCTGGTCGCGGCGGACATGCCGCAGCCAACCCTTCCAGCGCGGCAGCGACTTCTCATCCGGGATGAACACCGAGCCCACGTGCGACAACTCGACGTTCATTCCGCCGACCATGCTGGGAATCGCCCCCACATGCGAGCCCATGCCCCAGCCCTGGTCACGGGTGAAGTTGCTGATGGGCGTGTTCGTCAGGCCGCCGTTTCCGGCGATCGCGGCGAACGCCGCCAGAAGGGCGATCATGCTCAGGTCGATGGGCGGGATGCCGTCGCCCCGGGCGATCGAAGCAAACACGTTGACGACGGAATCGCCGTCGCGCACGCCATCGCCGTCGACGTCGACAAATCCGGAGGCAGGCCCCTTGAGGACGAACCGCGGGCCGGGCGCGTCCCCTTCCGGCAGGCGGACGGTCACCGATTCCCCCTTCTGCCCGCGGACCTCGACAACGGGGTCGGGCAGGCCGTCGCCATCCAGGTCCGGCCAGGTGGAGGTCTGCCCGTCGGGGCCGACCGAGATGGTCACGAACGCGTCCGGCTGGCCGTTCCCGGCGACGTCGATGCCCCGTACGGCGCCGGTGGAGTCCTTGATGAACACGAGCGCCGGCTCGATGACATCCGGGTGGCCGTCGCCGTCCCAGTCCGTTTCGTCCGGGTCGAGGACGCCGTTCCCATTGCGATCCTCGGCCGCCCGCGTGGGGATCGTCCCGAACTGCACGAAGCCGGTCAGGATGTCCTTCCAGGTCGAGGCGCTCGAATAAAACAGCGCGAGAACCAGCAGGAAGCCCAGCACGACAATGATTTTGAACGTCATCAACGCCCGCAGCGAGCGGTACACCTTGCCGCCGAACAGCATCGGCAGAAAGCAGATCAGGAAGACCGCGTACCCCAGCAGCCGGATCGTCCACTGGTCGTCCGGATTCGACGAGTCGGGCATCCGCTGCAGGAAAATCACGGCCAGCGGCGTCGCCGCGTTCGACGCCAGATACGGGAAGATGGCCGCGAAGTCGACCAGCACGTACAGCCACAGCCAGACGGCCGGTCCGGGCAGCGTCCGGAACTTGCCGTTCATGATGGGCTCGCCGCTGTACAGCGTGTAGCGGCTGATCTCGATGTTGTAGACCATCTGCCCGAGGATGCTGATCGTCGCCAGCCACATCAGGGCGGCGCCGTAGCGGGCGGTGACTGCGGGGCCCATCAGCCATTCGCCGCCGCCGATCGCCGCGCCGCCGGCGATGATGCTGGGGCCGATCAGGGCGAAGGCGTGCCGCCAGGACAGGCGGGGCGGCGGGGGCAGTTCGTCGACGTTCCAGGGAGGCATCGCCGGGGCGCCGATGTGCAGCGTCGCGGGCTGGCCGGAGGAATCGGCCTCGGATGGAGAGTGCGCATCGCCGGCGGGCGGCTTCATCATCGCGTCTGCTCCCCGGAGTCGTTCGAATGAGAGGCGCTGGAAGGCCGCAACCGCCGGTCGCGGCGCGTCGGCCGAGGAGTAGTTGCAGCCGGGATGGATTTCGTGCCTCACAGTTAACCCGAACGCCGCGGGAGGGTCAAACACGCGGCGACGCACACCGGCCATCGCCTCTCGCCGCCACCAGCTCCACCTGCATTCCGCGGCCTCCGCCGCGATTCGTCCGCCGATGACCGCTCCCGCCTCCACTCCCGCCACACCGCCATTCGAGCCGGGCTTTCAACGGCTGTCCGCGCTGCGCTTGATCCTCGAACCGCGGCCGCTGTCCGGCGCGCTCAACATGGCGCGGGACGAGACGCTGCTCGAATCGGTGATTGCTGGCGGCCCAGCTACGCTGCGGATCTACCGCTGGCGCGAGCCGACGGTTTCGCTGGGCTACTTTCAGGCGGAGGACGATCCGACGCTCGGGGAGCGGTTCGGCGGCTTGCCGCAGGTTCGTCGGCTGTCAGGAGGCGGCGCGCTGCTGCACGACCGGGAGGTCACCTATTCGGTCGTCTGTCCCGCGGAGGCGCCGTTCGCCAGCGAGCCGGGGCTGCTGTATGACGCCGTGCATGCGGCGATCGTCGCCGAACTGAACGCCTGGGGGATTCCCGCGCGTTTGCGGGGGACATCGCTGACCGGAGCGCAGCCGTTCCTGTGCTTCGGGCGCGGCGATCCCCGGGACATCGTGCTGGCCGGTTCCAAGATCGTCGGGAGCGCTCAGCGGCGTCGGAAGGGCGCGGTATTGCAGCACGGCGCGTTGCTGCTGTCGCGATCCGACTGGGCGCGGGAGTTTCCCGGGCTATGGGACCTGGCGCCGGAAGCCGCGCAGAGGCTGGACGGACTCGAATCGCGACTGGGGGGAGTGATTGCCAGCGCGCTGTCGCTGGCCTGGGCGCCCGGAGCATGGAGGCCGGAAGAGGTTCGGGACGCCGAAGCAAAGGAACGGGAGCGATACAGTTCGACGCGGCCGTTCGTGGCCCGGAAAAGCAGTCTGCAAAAACAAGGAGAGACGCCGCCAGATTGACTCCGACGGCGTCTCCCACGCAGAGCAAGTGCGGGCCGAAATCTTGCTCATGCGTCAGAGTAGCGGATGCACTCGGCGTGCCAGCGCGCGCGCCTCGCTGGCAGAATCTTGACGGTGGTCGATCGGCTCGACCGGCGCCCGCGCCGACGACCCCGAAACCGGCTCGCCGCGCGACGCGCAAGCCGGCTTGGATTTGAGGCACGTTGCAGCAAAGTCACTGTGGCGCAAGAGATCAGTTGCTGCATTCCAGAGCGATCGAGGTCGAGAACAGCATCAGTTTCTCGCCGGAAATGCCGATTTCGGGCTTGGCATCCGTCTTGCGTACCCTAAGATCGCAGACGGTTCATTCCCTCTTTCATACCGTGCCGATCCCGGGGCTTCGTCCCATTTGCCGGCGGCTTTCATTAGAACCCTCAGGCACGGACGACCCGCTCCCTTCCAGGAGCGGGTTTTTTCATGCGCTGAGTGATCGAACAGCGATCAGTTTGTGGTCGCCGACCTGCCACGATGTTCGATGAGCCTCCAGATCAGGGCGGATTTCTCCGCCGTCGCTGGTGAGCGCGGACGCGTTGGACCGCCGGAATTCTGTGGGGGTTGTAACGATTGCACGCGACCAGACTGTCGCGTTGTCGCATCGCCACCGGCAATTGCACAGTGCCGAATGTGGCGTCCCGGCAGCACCGCTGATTCAGGGCTACGCTAGTGCCGCAGGCATTTTCGCGGCGTTCTCGCCTGGGAGATCGCGCATCCGTCGAAGAGGTCCATCATGACACGCTGCCTCGTGACCGGGGGCGCCGGATTCATCGGTTCGCACCTCGTGCATCGACTCGTCGCGCGGGGCTGGAAGGTGCGCGTCCTCGATAATCTCTCCACGGGTTCGTTGTCGAACTTGCTCGACGTCGCGGGCCGGGTCGAGTTCTTCGAGGGGGACATCACCCGCCCGCTGACGGCGGCCCGCGCGGTCGACGGCGTCGAGGTCGTGTTCCACCAGGCGGCCCTGGCCTCCGTGCCGCTGAGCATTGAACGCCCGATCGACGTGCATCGCGTGTGCGCGACGGGCACGCTGAATCTGCTCGACGCCAGCCGCCGGGCGGGCATCCTCCGGTTCGTCTACGCGGCGTCCAGCAGCGCCTATGGCGATTCCCCCGAACCGCTGAAGAGCGAGTCCCAGCGGCCCAGCGTGCTGTCCCCCTATGCGGCGGCGAAGCTGGCCGGGGAGCTGTATGCCGAATCGTTCGCCCATTCGTATGGCCTGGAGACGGTCCGCCTGCGTTATTTCAACGTATTCGGTCCACGGCAGGATCCCGGCAGTCCGTACTCGGCCGTGATTCCCCTGTTCGCATCCGCGCTGGCAGCGGGAAAGCGGCCGCGGATCTATGGGACGGGGGAGCAATCGCGAGACTTCGTTTCGGTGCACAACGTCGCGGAGGCCAACCTGCTGGCGGCTGTCGCCAAGGGGGCTGCGGGCAACGTGTACAACATCGGCAGCGGGCATTCGATCACGGTGAACGAACTGCTGCGGCGGATCTGTGAGCGGATGGACGTGCCGTTCGATCCGGAATACCTGCCGGCGCGCGCCGGGGACGTGCTGCATTCCGCGGCCGACATTTCCGCGGCGGAGCGGGATCTGGGATATCGGCCGGCGGTCGATTTCGAGGCGGCGCTGGCGGAGACGGTGGATTATTACGTGGCGGCCGGCGAGCGGCGCGGCGCCGCGACGTTCGTCTGAAGGGACACTGGCAGGGCCTCCTGCCCCATTCGACCCAGAGGTTGTCGTGAAGCAAGGCGCAGCTGGTTCATCCGCGGGGGATGTGGAGTTCGCTCCGCTGGGCATCGGCCGTCCGGCGTCGGAGCGGTCGATCGACCTGGCGCGGTTCGCGATCGCGCTGTGGAAGCCGATGGCGGTCGGGCTGGCCGGCGGCGTCGTCCTCGGCGTGCTGGCCTACCTGTGGCTGGGCCCGGTTTATGACGCCTCGACGCAGATCAAGGTGTCCAAGAAGGCTTCGCTGCCGATGAACGACGGCGAAGCCCGGCATTACGGCGACCGCGGCGAGCACGTGTATCTCATCAAGAGCGACGCCATCTGCCGGCGGGCGCTCATTGACTTCGGCCTGCAGGAGCTGCCGGCCTTTCAGAAGGCTTACGATCCGGTCAAAGACATCTCGGAATCGCTGACCGTCAAGCGCACCGCCGGCCAGGACAGCTCGTTCGACAACCTGATCGATCTGTCCTACCTGCACCCGGACAAGGCCGTTGCCAGGCAGGTCGTCGAAGCCGTCGTGCAGGCCTACAAGGCCTATCTCGACGACACCCGGGACGTCAACTCGCAGGAGCTGGCGCACACGCTGACGACGCAGTTGGCGCAGGTCGAACGGGAGATCGTGTCCATCGAGGACGACTATCACGGGTGGCGGAACGGGACCTTGTTCCTGCCGACGCCCGTGATCGTTTCCGCGGCCGGCGTGCCGGTGCCGGGTCAAAGCCCGTATGTCGTCGAGCTGGAGAAGATCAACGCGGCCATCCGCGACAACATGCTCAAACGGACGGCCATTGAAGCCAAACGGAAGACGCTCAGCGACATGCTGGCGCGGGAGGAATCGCGGTCCGCGATTCAGGTGTGGGTGCTGTGGTCGCTGTCGACGGGGACGGCCTCGTCGTCGGGGGGCGAAGGGGGCGGCGGAGGCGGTGGCGGCGGAGGGGGCGCGATTCTGGCGTCGCCCCCCGGAAAGGCCGAACTGGACACGCAACTGCTGTCCGCACGGCTGCTCGAACATCGGCTGCTGCACGTCCTGGGGCCGCACCACAACGACGTCGTCAACGTCCGCCGCCAGGTGAACGCGATCCTGGAGATGTACCGGCAGAACGGCTTCGCCCCCCCCGTGCTGAGCAATCTCGGGGATGCGCCCGGACCCGATGCGGGCGGCAGCGTCGATCTCGCATCGATCTATGCCAAGGTCCTGGACGATCAGCTCAACGAACTCGCCAGCAACGCCGAACTCCTCGCCACGCAGCAGGAGGAATCGATGAAGCGGGCGATGACGGGCATGGCCCTTGAAAAGAAGGACCAGGACTGGAAGGAACGCATCGCCGACAAGAAGAAATTTCGCGACGACCTGCAGTCCAAGCTGGCGTCCTACGTGCAGACCCGCGATCAGGAAGGCTATCGGCTGGAGCAGATCGCCCAGGTCCGCGTCGAGAAGTCGATGAAGCGGCTGATGAAGATCGTCGGCACGTTCTCGATGCTGGGCCTGTTCTGCGTGTTCGGCCTGGCGTACTTCCGGGAATGGTACGATACGTCGCTGCGGACGCTCGACGAAGTCCGTTCGCTGACGGACTCGCAACTGCTGGCCTCCGTGCCGGAAATCCGCACTTCAGCGGAACTCGAGCGAATGGCGTCCCGCAGCCGGCTGCATCCGCGGCTGTGCTACGCGCATCGCCCCGGCTCGCGCGAGGCGGAAGCGTATCGGACAATGCGGACCGCGCTGATGCATGCCGCCCAGGACCTGCAGGCGAAGGTCATTCTGGTCAGTAGCCCCGAGCCGGGAGACGGCAAGACGACGACGATCTGCAACCTGGCGCTGGCGCTGGCGCAATCGGGCCGCAAGGTGCTGCTCGTGGATGCGGACCTGCGCCGACCGACGGTTCACGAGATGTTCCGCGTCTCGCAGGAAGCAGGGTTGTCCGAGGTGCTGCTGGGCGAGCTGGACTGGCAGAACGCGTTGAAGGCGACGCCGCTTTCGAATCTGTCGGTGATGTCGGCGGGCATGATTCCCGAGAATCCGGCGGAGCTGCTGTCGACGCCCGGCCTGGGGGCCTTTTTGAAGTCGGCCCGCGAGGAGTTCGACTGCGTGCTGGTGGACGCGCCGCCCGTTCTGGCCGTCAGCGATCCGTGCATCATCGCGCCCTCCACGGATGGGCTGGTGCTCGTCGTGCGCCTGCGGAAGAACTCCCGGGCGGCCGTCGAGCGGACGCGGGACACGCTGGACGCCTACGGCGTGCGGCGGTTCGGGGTCATCGCTAACGGCACGGGCCGGTCGGAGGACGACGGAATCGATTACGACAGCTACGAGTCGTACTACTCATCGTCCCCGTCTGCGATCGAGCGTGCGACCGTCGGCGTCGGCTGATGGGGGCGAATTCCCGGACGGTGCGACACCAGTTCGCAACGCCCCGGCGCCAGCGGCGGGCCCCGAACTCCGTCCCCCGGGCGCGGGTCCTGTTTCGATGTCGCGCTCGACCGGCGCGGCCGAAACCGCAATAACTCTCTGACTCGCCGGCAGCGAGTTCCGCGCGAGAGTTCAGGAAGGTCGTCATCCGTGAAAGTGATCGTTGGTCTGGGCAATCCGGGCCGGAAATATGTCGGCACGCGGCACAACGTCGGGTTCGACGTCGTCGCGGAGCTCGCGCGGCGGATGGCCGACGGCAGCGGCCGCGTAAAGTTCGAGTCGGACCTTTACGAAGGCCGGCTGGGCGAGGAACGCGTCCTCCTGGCCTGCCCGCAAACGTACATGAATCTCAGCGGCCGGGCGATCCGCCAGATCCTGACATTCCACAAGCTCGAGCCGCAGGACCTGCTGATCGTCTGCGACGACCTCAATCTCCCGACCGGCAAGCTGCGGTTGCGGAAGGACGGCACGGCCGGCGGACAGAAGGGGCTGCAGAACACGATCGACCAGTTGGGGACGCAGCAGTTCGCGCGGCTGCGGATCGGCATTGACCGGCCGCCGGAACGGATGGACGCGACCGACTATGTGCTGGGGAAGTTCGTCGGCAAAGAGCGGGACGAGATGGAGCTGGCCCTTCCCAAGGCGGCGGATGCGGCGGAGCTGTGGGTCCGTGAGGGCATCGACCGCGCGATGAACGCCGTCAACGCCACGCCGAAGCCGCCAAAACCTCCCAAACCAGCCGGGCCGGCCGCCGCGGAAGAACCCCCGGCCGCGCCGGACTGAACCCCCTTCGCAGGCCGCTCACGATGCGGCCGCCGCCGCGCGATCGCGATTCCAGTCGCCCAGCCCCGCCGCCGCCGCCCAGAACAGGATCGGCACAAGATACGCATGGAAGTGATGCACGGGGGCGGGCGTCTCCATCGCCAGATCGTTCATGCATAACAGCAGGAACAAGGGCAGCGCGACCAGCAGCCGCCCCGGCGACCGCACGGGCAGAAACCCGACCGGCAACAGCAACCGGCAGGCGTAGGCGATCGACCCCGGCGTGATGAGCGTCGCCAGCACCAGCCCCGGCCGCGTCAGCAACGTGACGGCGATCTCCCGCGGCGTGCTTCCGAACCGGCTGAAGTAACTCGCGAAATGCACAGTCGCGCCGTCCCGGAACCAGGGGATGAAGACGTTCACCGCCAGCCACAGGTACGCCACGCCGAACACGAACAGTGCGATGCCCCAGGCGGTCTGCGACCGGGCGTCACGGTCGCGCGGCCACAGCGGTCGCTGACTCAATGCCAGCCACGCGCCGACCAGCGCGATGGGGATCGCGAAGTCCTCCTGTGCGGACAGCGTGAGGGCCAGCCAGATCGCGGCGCGGCGCCAGCGGCGCTCCTCCAGCGCATCCAGCGCGGCCAGCAGCGTCGGGATGCCCAGCGAGTTCGGCCGGAACGTCTTGAGGTCGATCGCGATGTCCAGCGCCTGCAGCGGCTGGTACGCCAGATAGGCCAGGCCCAAAAGCGCGCCGGCCCATTCGCTCCCCGAGTGCCGTCGCGCCATCCGGAACACCGGCCACGCGCCGAGCGCCAGGATCACCGACTGCGCAAACTCCAGCGTCAGATGCGACGGAACCAGCAGGTGCAGCGGGATCAGCAGCACATGGATCACCTGCAGGTGCTCGCCCAGAAACAAACCCTGGTCGAGGTAGCTGCGAAAGCCCTTGCCGTACTCGAGGTTCCACAGGTGTTCCTCGTACATCGCCGAGTCGCCATGCGGGATGCGGAGGTTGAACCACAACCCGAAGTTCATGGCGACAAAGACGGCGACGTACGCGGCCATTCCAGCGATCAGCAAGCTTCGCGCGCCGCGCGACGGAGGAGCTCCCGACGGCGCAGCCGGCGGCGCCGGAGGTTCGACGCCGGAAGTGCGTCGCCCGCTGCGCACAATCCCCAGCACGCTGAGTGCGACGGCCGCAGCGGCGGCGAGTTCGACAGTTTGCGCAAGGAGATCAACGACGAAGTCCCAATCCGCGAGCAGGGCGATCAGCCAGCCTACGGCCCAGGCTCCGATCGGCAGGCAGGCGAACGCCTGATGGAAGGCTGCAGCGATGAACGGCTCGCGGGAGCCCCGGCGATGGCCGAGCGCGCCTCCGAGCAGCGTCAGCAGCAGCAGCGGCGGCGCCACGATCGCCAGGCAGCGGAGGAAGTCGACGGAGACAGCATTGTCTCCCGCCGCGAATGTCGTCCGCGCTCCCAGCGCGGCCAACACCCGGCTCCGCCACGCCTCGCTGAAAAAGACGTTCGCGAGGGGCGCTGACTCCAGGACCGTCTGCACGAAGAAGGCGCCGCCGAGAAGCGCGGCCAGCCAGCTTCCGACGGCGACGAGGGCGCGGGTCGAAATGGTCCGTCGAGGAGCGGCAGGGGCGGCGGAAGGGGGCACGGGACAGGCGGAGCTGGATAGGGCGCGGATCGGTCGCCCTACGATGGCCGGCGGGAAGAACGGATGCAATCCGGCCTCGGCCACTTGCCGTGCCCATGGGGCGGCGCGGGGCCGGGCGCACACGCTTCCGGCTCGTGCCGCGAACGGGGTGGTTATGGGGATGCGCTGCGTTCACCGGAGAACGGCGAAACCGAGGGGATAGACCCCTCGGCTCAGAGACACTCACAATGACGCGAGTTCCACCCGTGAGCGGCAATTCCCCAGTCTCACCCGCACGTCCCGGTGTTAAACTGGAGACTCCGGCGACTCGCTGTCCCGGGGCATCGCACAGTGACAGGCCGGGCCTGACGCCCGCAGGGAAGAATGCGCATGCGGATGCGATCCTCGTCGTTCGTCCAAATCGCCTGCCTGGTTCTCTCCGTCGCGGGTCCGTTCGTGGCGTCGTCGCGGGGCGCGGAATCGGACGAAATCGTCCCGCCCGCCAACGGCCGGTTCGCCGACCCGGCGACGCAGGAGACGCCCGATTTCCAGCGGCATGTCGTCCCGCTGATGGGCCGAGTGGGCTGCAACGGCCGGTCCTGTCATGGCTCGTTCCAGGGCCAGAGCGGATTCCGGCTGTCGCTGTTCGGCTACGATTTCGGTCTGGATCACAAGGGGCTCCAGCAAAGAATCGACTCCAAGTCGCCGTTGAAGAGTCTCGCGCTCCTCAAGCCGTCTCATGCCGTCGACCATGAAGGGGGCCAGCCGCTGCCTCCGGGCACGTGGGAGCACACGCTGTTTCGGCGGTGGATCGAATCGGGAGCGCCTCCCCGGCCGGCCGGCGCCGCGGGCTTTTTGAAGCTCGAAGTGCTGCCCGCATCGATCCGCATGTCGCGGGAAGGGGAACAGGTTCCGCTGCAGGTCATCGCCCACTGGGACGATGGGACGAAAGAGGACGTCACCTGCCTGTCGCGTTTCCAGGCGAACGATCCGGCGATCGCGGCGGTCTCCGAAGAGGGGGTCGTCATGGCCGGCGATCCGGGGGACACGCACGTCATCGCGTTCTATGACAACGGCGTGGCTGCCACCCCCGTTCTCAGGCCCTATTCCGATCTCGCGGACGACCGCTATCCCCAGCTCGTAGCGCGGACGCGGATCGATGAACTTGTGCAGGACAAGCTGCGATTGCTGGGCGAGGTCCCGTCGGAAGTCTGTACGGATGAGGAGTTTCTGCGGCGGGTCAGTCTGGATATCGCGGGCACATTGCCGCGGCCGCAGGAGGTGCGGGAGTTCGTCGCCGACGCGCGTCCGGACAAGCGCTCCCGCAAGATCGACGAACTGCTGGAGACCCCCGCCTACGCCGCGAAATGGACCACCTTCCTGTGCGACATCACCGGCAACAGCGACGCGCAGTTGAACAACGCCACCGCCGAACGGGCCCGGGCCAGCCGCGAATGGTACGACTGGATCTTCCAGCGGGTGCAGGCCAACGTGCCGTACGATGCGCTGATGGAGGGCGTCATCCTCGCGGTCAGCCGCCAGCCGGGCGAAACGTATCTCGACTATTGCGAACGCCAGGCGGCCATGGCCGGTTCCGAACCGGCGTCAAAGTATGCCGACGAGCCGGGACTGACCTACTTCTGGGGCCGCGGGAACTTCCAGCGCCCCGAGGATCGGGCGATCGGCTTCGCCTACACGTTCATGGGCATCCGGCTGCAGTGCGCGCAATGCCACAAGCATCCGTTCGACGAATGGACGCAGCAGGACTTTAAGCAGTTCCAGGCGTTTTTCGATCGCGTGCGCTTCAATCGGCTGTCCCCGGTGGCGGCCGCGGGACGGGGGCCGGCGGATGTCGCCGATCGGCGGGAGATGCTGGCCGAGCTCGGGCTGGCGGAGCGCCTGATGGGGAATGACCGTCGGGTGCTGGCGGACGCGGCCCGGGACGGCAAGCTGGTGCCGGCGTCGGAGCTGGCGGTGCTGCCGCCGGCCGCGGCGAACCCGCGACGACCGGCGAATCGCGGCAATCCGCGGCGTCCGCAGAACCGCGTGGCCCGGCTGCTGCGGGATGCGGAGCCGATTCAGCTCGATGCCTTTGACGATCCCCGGCAGCCCATCATGGACTGGCTGCGCGATCCCGAGACGCGGCTGTTCTCGCGGGCCATCGTGAACCGCATCTGGGCGCAGTACTTCCATCGCGGGATCGTCGAACCGACGGACGATCTGTCGCTGGCGAATCCCGGTTCGAACGAGCCATTGCTCGACGATCTGGCACGGCGGTTCATTGAGAACGGCTATGACCTGAAATGGCTGCATCGGGAGATCGCCGGCAGCGACGCCTACCAGCGCAGCTGGCGGCCGAACGAGACGAACCGGCTGGACGATCAGAATTTCGCGCGGGCCGTGCCGCGGCGGTTGCCGGCCGAGGTGCTGCTCGACGCCATTCGCACCGCGACCGCCGGCAGCGACGAGCGGGCGGGCCTGCACGAGAATCTCCGGGGCCGCATGACGACCTATCCCGGGACGCCCCAGGGACGGCAGCCGGTGGCCTACGGCCTGACGGTATTCGGCCGCTCGATCCGCTCCAAGAACTGCGACTGCGACCGGTCGCCGGACCCCAGCCTGCTGCAGACGCTGTACCTGCGGAACGATGTCGACGTCTTCGCGCAGATCGATCGTCGTGACGGCTGGCTGGACGAAGTGGCGGGCACGCTCCGGCCCAGGGCGCGGCAGGCGCAGGCCGAGCGGGATCGCGCCTCGGGTCCGCGTCCGCAGGCGCCGCCGGCCGTGCGGCTGGCCCGGTTGCAGCAGGCGCTGCAAACCGCGCGGCGTCAGGGCCGCGAAGAGCAGGCGGCCCAATTGCAGCAGCGCATCCGCAAGGTCCGGGAGGAAATCGCCAATCCGCCGCCGCCCAGGCCGCGGAACGCCGACGAGCCGTTCGCCGGAGCGGCCCCCAGGCGGCCCGACTTGCCGCCCATTCGGATCGAGACGGAAACGGCGCGAAACATTATCGATGAGGCGTACCTGCGAACGCTGGGCCGCCTCCCCGATGACGAGGAGCGCGCCGCTGCGGTCGAGGCCTTGTCCGGAACGGATGGGCTGGCGGGCGTGCGCGACCTGCTGTGGGCGCTCCTCAACACCAAGGAATTCATCGTCAACCACTGACGCGAATCGTTCCAGAATCGCGGAGCGACAATTCGCCGTCCCGCGCAGGAGACAGGATCAGGTGACCATGTCCATGCCGTTCCGAGTCCACGGAACTCCACGCCGGAACATCCTGCAGGCGGGCGCGCTGGCGATCAGCGGCCTGTCGCTGGGCAACTACCTGCGGCTGGCCGCGGCGGGCGAAGTGCGTCCGCAGGCGACGGCCCGGGCGGCCATCTTCATCAACCTTCGCGGCGGGCCATCGCACCTCGATACGTTCGATCCCAAACCGGATGCGGCGGACGTCCGCGGCGAGTTCGAGGCGATCCCGACGGCGCTGCCCGGCGTCCACTTCTCGGAGCATCTGCCGAAGCTGGCCCGCTGCGCCGACCAGTTCGCGCTGCTCAGGGGGGTGACGCACTCGCTGGCCGCGCACGAACTCGGCACGGCCTATGTGAACACGGGGAACCGGCCGCTGCCATCGCTCGAATTCCCGGGCTATGGCGCCGTCGCGGCGAAAGAGCTGACCGCGCCGCGCGATCTGCCGCCGTTCGTGGCGATTCCCAACACCGCGCAGCGCGCCGGCTACCTGGGCATCCGCTACGCGCCGCTGTCGACGACGCAGGCCCCGATCGTCGGCCGGCCGTTCCAGGTGCGCGGCGTGTCGCTGCAGGAGGGAGTCGCAGTCTCCGATGTCGAACGCCGGACGCAACTGCTGTCGAAGCTCGACCGCACATTTCAGGAACTCGAAGGCGGCAATTCGCTGATCGACGGACTCGACGAGTTCTCGCGGCAGGCGTTGTCGGTCATCACGTCCCCGCGGACGCAGCGGGCGTTCGACATCAGCCGCGAGCCCCAGGCGTTCGCCGCGCCGTTCGGCAAGACGCCGTTCGGCGGGAGCTGCCTGCTGGCGCTACGGCTGGTCGAGGCGGGGGTCCCGTTCGTCACGGTCACGCATGACGGCTGGGACACGCACAACGACAATTTCGAAGCGCTCAGGACGCGGCTGCTGCCGCCGTTCGATGAGGGCCTGTCGGCCTTGCTGGGCGGACTGGCGGCTCGGGGCCTGTTGGAGACAACCGCGGTCTTCGTGACGGGCGAGTTCGGCCGCACGCCGCGGATCAACTCGCAGCGCAGCGGCCGCGACCACTTCCCGCGCTGCATGTTCATGCTGCTGGCGGGGGGCGGCGTCCGCCCCGGTCAGGTTCTCGGCGAAAGCGATGCGACCGCCTCCGGCCCCCTGCACGAAGGCTACAGCCCCGACGACGTCGCAGCGACGTTCTTCCATCTGCTGGGGATCGACCATCGCCAGGAGTACCAGACGAACACGGGGCGGCCCGTGATGATCGTCCGGGACGGCGAAGTGATCCGTCCGCTGTTGGCGTAGGCCGTCGGTCAGTGAGAGGCCGCGGCGGAGGCCAGTTCCTCGGAGCGCGGAGTTCCGCGCCATTCCTCCAGCAGCCGCTGGATGCGGCGGCGGTCTCCGTCGTCGATCCGGCCGCTGGTTCGGGCCTGTTCCAGCGTCGCGCAGGCTTCGAAAACCCGCCCCTCGGAGTGCAGGGTCAGCGCCCACTGGATCTGCACGACCGGCATGTCGGGCGCGCGCTCGAGCGCATGCCGCCACAGCGATCGGGAGTTCCTCCAGACCGGCACATAGGACTGGGCCGCGGTCGAGTAACCCGCCGTCAGTCCGATAAGCAGAACCGCGACGACGGCGCCGACCGCGATCCGCGCGGCCAAAGTCCGCCGCGTTTGTGCAGGCCCTGGCGTCCGCCACGCGATCCGACCGGCGATCCATTGCACCCCCGCGCCCACGCCGGCAAACGCCAGCACGCAGGGCAGGTACAGATAGCGATCGTTCATCAGTGTCGTGATCGGGAAGATGTTCAGCACCGGGAACAGCAGCAACCCCCAGGCGACGACGCCCCAAGTCGCCAGCGGCGCGACCCGGCGAGCCCGCCAGGCGGCCCCGGCGACAGCCAGCCACGCCAGACCAGCGATCAACGCCGCGGGCCACAGCCCGTCCCCCCGGACGTCGTACATGACGCTCAGGTCCGTCGGCAGCGCCAACATGCCCAGGTAGCGCCAGACGATCAGGCTGTCGACCGCCAGGATTCTGGCCAGCCCCCAGTCGTAGTGATCGCGCGTGCCCCCCCAGATCTGGTTCTGGGCGTGCATATTCAGGAACAGCGCCATCAGACAGAACAAACCGGGCAGAACCTGACGCGACAACGCCTCGGAGAACCTTTGCCGCGAAACGATGACGTCGTAGGACAAGACGAGCGCGGGCGTCACAACGGCCGAGGCCTTGCACAACAGCGCCACGACCAGCCAGGCCAGCCCCCAGCCCTCGTCTCGGGCGGAACGCTCCGGCTTCAGCCAATGCTTCAGCGAAACCAGCATGAACAGCGCCGCCAGCAGCGACTTCAACGACGACACCCAGGCGACCGTCTCCACCTGAATCGGATGCACCGCGAACAGAATCGCCGTGAACCAGCCGGTCCAGTCCGACCCGGTCGCCTGCCGGACGAGCCGCAGCACCAAGACCGCGCACGCCGCATGCAGCAGCGCGTTCACGAGGTGGTAGCCCCCCGCCCAGCCGCCAAACAGCGTGTGTTCCACGAGGAGCGTGAAGATCGTCAGCGGCGCGAAGTTCTTCGAGCAGGGCTCGGTGGCGATCGCATACAGATTCGGCGGCGCCCAGCTCTTCACAAGCGGGTTGTCGACCACGTACCAGGGGTCGTCCCAGTTCAGAAACCCGAACGACGCGACGGGCCAGTAAACGGAAGCCGTCAGCAGCGACAGCGCCGCGGCGGCGAACCAGGTCGTCTGATGCCAGCGCGGGGAGGCTTGCACTGCTTTGCCTCGGGATGAATGCGAGGGGCCGCCGTCGAGACGGCCGGGCCCGCTGGGTGTGGGGACAGGGGGGGCGGAACCAGGCGCAGCGTCTCCGCGGCGCCCGGATCGACGGACAATTCTGGCTCGCGGAATCGCTGCGGCGGCGATGGGGCCGCGGAATGCCATTGGTTTTCGGGAATTGCACAGCCGGCCCGGCGACGGCCCGATGTATCGCCCTTGCCGGCGTTCCGCGCAATTTGCGCAATCGTCAGAAACGGTCCCGCGGATCCGCGACCGAACCTGAAGCCGCCATCATTCCTGGACGCGAGCCGCCGCGATCAACATTCCCCGGCAATCCCGTCGGGCGCGTGGTTCCCCGGACCGACTCTCCCTAAGATTGTGAGGATCGCCGCCGCCTCGAACAGGACGCGTGAGCGGCGGATCGACGCCTTTGCTGGAGCAGCGCCATGCCGAGCCGTTCGCCTTCGATTTCGCCCCGGAATTCCATCGGCCGCGCCGTCTGGTGCGGCCTGCTGCTGGCGGCGGTCGCTCTGGGTC
Organism: Planctomyces sp.; assembly: GCA_019636235.1. Lineage (GTDB taxonomy): Bacteria > Planctomycetota > Planctomycetia > Planctomycetales > Planctomycetaceae > Caulifigura. The sequence continues at coordinate 46,340 of JAHBXW010000003.1, read as the reverse complement.
CGTTCGCGCGGCCCGCGGCGGCTCAAGGCCGCAATCCCGGGCAGAACCCCTTCCCGGGACGATTCACCGCGCCGGAACTTGATGGCGGCGTCGAATGGCTCAACACGACGGGGCCGATTTCGCTGCGCGAGCTCCGCGGCAAGATCGTGCTGCTCGACTTTTGGACCTACTGCTGCATCAACTGCATTCACATCCTGCCCGATCTGAAGTACCTCGAGAAGAAGTATCCCAACGAGCTGGTCGTCATCGGCGTGCACGCTCCGAAGTTTGAAAATGAGCGCGACACCGAGAACATCCGCGAGGCCATCCTCCGCTACGAGATTGAGCATCCCGTCATCAACGACGCGAACATGGTCATCGCCGGCAAGTACCAGTTCAGCAGCTGGCCGACGCTGGTGATCATCGACCCGGAAGGGAACTTTGTCGGCCAGCAGCCGGGCGAAGGGACGCGCGAGCTGTTTGACACGGTCATTGGCCGGATGGCGGCCTACCACAAGACCAAAGGCACGCTGGACGAGACGCCCGTGTCGTTTGTGCTTGAACGGCAGCGGGCTGAGGCCACGCCGCTGCGGTATCCCGGCAAGCTCGTCGTCGATCCCCAGGGCGAGCGGCTGTTCATCTCCGACAGCAACCACAACCGGATCGTCGTGAGTTCGCTCGACGGCCGGCTGCTGGACGTCATCGGCACGGGGGCGATCGGCGCGCAGGACGGCGCGTATGACGAGGCGACATTCGACCATCCGCAGGGGATGGCGCTGGTCGATGAGACGCTGTATGTGGCGGACACCGAAAACCACCTGCTGCGGGAAATCAACCTCACGGAAAGGACCGTGAAGACGCTGGCCGGCACGGGGTCGCAGGCGCGGCTCCGCGCGGACGGCGGTTCCCGCCGCAGCACGGCGCTGAACAGCCCCTGGGCTCTCGCGCACCACGACGGCACGCTGTACATCGCCATGGCCGGGCCGCACCAGTTGTGGTCGCACAGGATCGGCTCGAACCGCGTCGACGTTTACGCCGGCTCGGGACGCGAGGACATCATCGACGGCTCGCGGATGAGCGCCGCACTGGCGCAGCCCTCGGGAATCACGACCGACGGCCAGAAGCTGTACTTCGTGGACAGCGAAGGCTCGGCGGTCCGGTCGGTGGTCATCAAGGGCGCCGGCAAGGTGGAGACGATCGCGGGCGCGCACGACCTGCCGAACGGCCGCAGCCTGTTCGCCTTCGGCGACATCGATGGCGTCGGGGACGAGGCTCGTCTGCAGCATCCGCTGGGCGTGTTCCACCATGCCGGCGTGCTGTTCGTGGCCGACACCTACAACCACAAGATCAAGACGGTCGACCTCGCGACCCGCCGTTCGGAAACCTGGCTGGGGACCGGGCGGCGCGGGGCCGGGCTGGACCCGGTCGAACTGTACGAGCCGGCCGACGTGCTGATCGTCGGCGACGAGGCGCTGATCGCTGATACGAACAATCACCGGCTGCTGTTTGTGAATCTGGAGACGCGGGCGGCGCGGGAGCTGACGATTGAAGGTCTGGAGCCTCCGCACCCGGACATCCTGCATCCGCCGCCGCCGCCGCAGGGGGAGCTGCTCGTGCTGTCCGAGCAGACCGCGAAAGCCGGCGGAGACGTGACGATCGAAGTGACGTTCCAGTTGCCCGACGGGTTCAAGCTGAACCCGCAGGCGCCGCAGACGTGCCGGCTGATTCCGGACGGCGAGCAGTCGCTGATCCCGCCGGACGAGGCGGGGGTGCGGCACGAGGCCACGGTCGAGGACTCGACGGCGCGGTGGACGATTCCGACATCGTCGACGGACGGGGCGGCGACGTTTGAATTGAGGGTGGCGTATGCCTATTGTCGCGACGGCACGGGCGGCGTCTGCCGCTTCGGGACCGCCCGCTGGCAATTGCCGCTGCGCCTCGCGGCCGATGCCGCGTCCCAGGTCGTCTCGCTGACCGTTCAGCCGGAGACGAACTGACCCGCCTGATGCAACCACCGGATTCACCCCCCACCGCGAAGGGTCTTGGATGGCCGACACGCTGACGATCACCGACAACCGCACCGGCAAGAAGTACGACGTGCCGATTGTGGACGGCGCCGTGCGGGCGACGGACCTGCGTCAGATCAAGACCTCCGAGGAGGACTGGGGGCTGGTGTCCTATGACCCCGGCTTCCTCAACACCGCCGCCACGCGCAGCTCGATCACCTACATCGATGGCGACCAGGGGGTGCTGGAGTACCGCGGATACCCGATCGAGCAGCTCGCCGAACACGGGACGTACCTCGAAACGGCCTACCTGCTGATCCACGGCGAACTGCCCACGGCCGACGAGCTGAAGAACTGGGAAAACTCGATCGAATCGCACACGATCGTCCATGAGAACCTGAAGCAGCTCATGGAGGGCTTCCGGTACGACGCCCATCCGATGGGCATGCTGATCAGCAGCGTGGCGGCGCTGTCGACGTTCTATCCGGAAGCGAAGAACGTCCGGGACGCGGCCACGCGGTTGAAGCAGATCCACCGGTTGATCGCCAAGGTCCCCACGCTGGCGGCCGTGTGTTACCGGCACAGCCTGGGCCTGCCGTACAACTACCCCAACAACGAGCTGGGCTACACCGAGAACTTCCTGAACATGATGTTCCGGATGACCGAAAGCCGGCTGGAAGTGCACCCGGTGCTTTCCCGGGCGCTCGAAATTCTGTTCATCCTGCACGCCGATCACGAGCAGAACTGCAGCACGGCGGCGATGCGGGCGGTGGGTTCGTCCGAGGTCGATCCCTACAGCGCCTACGCGGGAGCGGCGGCCGCGCTGTACGGTCCGCTGCACGGCGGCGCGAACGAGGCCGTCCTGCGGATGCTGGAATCGATTGGCGACGTGAAAGAGGTGCCGAACTTCATCGAGCGGGTGAAGAACCGCGAGGTGCTGCTGATGGGCTTCGGCCACCGCGTGTACAAGAACTACGATCCGCGGGCGACGATCATCAAGCGGACGGCGGACGAGGTGTTCGAGGTGACGGGCCGGAACCCGCTGCTGGAAATCGCGCTCGAGCTGGAGCGGATCGCTCTCGACGATGACTTCTTCGTGAAGCGGAAACTGTACCCGAACGTGGACTTCTATTCGGGACTGATCTATCAGTCGATGGGCCTGCCGGTGTCGATGTTTCCGGTGCTGTTCGCGATTCCCCGGACGGCGGGCTGGCTTGCGCAGTGGCAGGAGATGCTGGAGGATCCTGAACAGAAGATCGCGCGTCCGCGGCAGATCTATACGGGTCCGGCCCGGCGGGACTACGTGCCGATGAACCGCCGCTAGCGATCCCCCGGGCGATGCCGGGCCAGGGGACGCGGCCCGAACGAGACGACGGGCATTCTCGGCGACTGAAGGGGGAATTCGCAGCACCCGAGCGGACACCCGGCGGACAGGCGGCAGTCTGGTCGCCCCGATCCGCGACGATTCCGCCGCCTCGAACGGCTGCAACCGTCGGATGACTTGCGTCAAACGCGAAGTCCGTCAAAGTCCGCCCATCGCGATCTGTCCCGGCCGCTCGACGAGCGGCTTTACGGGCATCGCGCCGTTCGGCCAGAATGGAGCGTGTCCGGAGTCGCGACGTCGGCGTCCGCCGCACACGTCCCCAGATTGAACTTTCCGAATCCCCCAGTCGCCGACCCGCCGCCCTGACGCGGCGCGTTGCGAGATTGTCAGTTACATATGGCGGCACGGAAAAAGCAGACATCCTCGGCCGGCGGCGGCGCCTGGAAGCCCGAGGCCGTCGCGCTGGCCAAGGAGATTCTCGGCCACCTCAATTTCTCCAGCGGCAAGGAGGATCCGGCCTTCGTCAAGGCCATCAACCGCACCGCCGAGTTCCTCCCGGAATTCAACGCCGCCGCGCTTCGCGACTGGTTGAAAGCCCAGCTCGAAAAGCTGTCCGCCGATCAGTCCGCCTTCGCCGACGCCGCCCAGGCCGGCAACGTCATCGAACTCACCCTCGATGTCCTGCTCCCCGCCTACCGCGAATACCACGCCGACCTGCTGTTCCATCTCGCCGCGTCGGAGTTCGAGCAGCCCTTTCTGCTGGGCCGGATGTTCGAGGCCGTGCTGTCGCAGGGGGGGCCCTGGGACGAGCGCGAGCGGATCATCGCCGGGGCGATCCAGCAGTTGAACGACTACGTCGGCTACAGGCCGGTCGCCGTGCTGGAGAACGGCCGGAAGATGGAGCTCTATCCGCACGAGCGATTCCGACCGGCGCCGCTGTACATCGCCGGCGCCGGAGTCGCCGCGGGAAAGTATCACGATCTCATCCAGCGGACGCTCGACTTTCTGAAGGAAGCGCCGCACGACCTGCTGCGGGACGCGTACCTGGACCTCGATTCGCTGGAGGAGCTGGCGCTCGACGTCCGCGCGCACGATCACCTGCATCCGGTGAACAAGCGCACGAACTACATGTTTGGCGAGTGGGATCCGCACCGCATCGACGTCAAGGGGCATTACCGCAGGTTCGTGGTCCGCCAGATCCTGCTCGACGCGCTGTCCGCGTGGGTCGACGGAGGGGAGATCAAGGGCCGCCGCGAGGAACGCCTGTTCGATGCGGCCGCGGCCCTCTGCGGCACGATGCTGATGGCCTCGTCTGTCAGCGGGGCCGGCCCGGACACGTTCGATTCCAGCGTCACGCTGTCCTCGCTGCTGCCGGTCGTCGCCCGTCGCCGGGACGAGTTCTATAACCGGCTGATGCAGCAGCTCGAAGGGGCGCGGGCCAAACGGCTGCGCCGCGAGGCCGAGAAAACGCAGCAGCCCTTCGGGCACGTCAGGCAGTATCTGAACATGCACCTCGCGGGCTACGGCGCGCGGCAGGTGCAGTACCGCGAACTGGCCTACCTGTGCGCGCAGATGGGATACGCCGACGCCAGCCGCGAGATGGCTGCGGAAATTCCGGCCGCGTCGATCCGGTTCGAAACCGAGATCGAATGCCAGGTCAGCGCCGGTCACCATCAACTCGATCGCGGCAATGTCGAGGCCGCGGCGGAACACATCTCGGCGATCCCCGGACTGCTGACGCGGGGCATCGACTGCGGCGCGCTCGTCGATCCCTGGAACATCCTGGGGTTCAGCGGCCAGTTTCCGCTGTTCACCTCCCGCGAGGACGCGATCCCGGACAATCGCGTCGAGTCGCTGCTGGATCTCGTCGAGGCGGCGTTCGGCATCTACGGCCGCTGCATGGCGGAAGCGGCGGCGCAGGGCAAGGGCGCGCTGCGCGAACGCATGCAGGCCGAGTTCCGATCGCTGGCTGAATGGTGGGACAAGTTTGGCAGCACCGTCATCGAGGACCTCCCGGAGGTCGTCGGCGCCCAGTCGTTCCAGTCGGCCGAACACGTCGCCCAGGCGCTCACCGAATGGCGCGCCGCCGGCGAGGCCGCTGGAGACATCTCGTTCTGGCGGCAGCACGTCGACCAGTTCCAGTCGGCCCAGTCCTATGCGCAGGTCATCGACGCGCTCCTCGAGCGCGCGGATCACGTCGCGTCGATGGGCCTGTTGATGCAGTGGCTGAGCCGGATCGACGAGGTCGGCTTTGAGACGCCGGAACACTCCGTGTTCTCGCTGCTGATCCGCTGGATGAAGCTGACGACGACGCACGACGACCAGACGCTCGAGGGCCTGCAGCGGGCCTCCGCGATCCGCCGGCTGTTCGATTACCTCGAGGCCAACGCGGAGGCGTACTGGGCCGTGCCGACGCTGAAGAACGCCGTCACCCGGGCTCGCGACGCGGACGAGGCCGAGCGGACCGAGCCGGGCCGCCGCCGCGAGGACGACGAAGAGACCGACGACGTGTTCGGCGCCGCCTATGAAGGCGTCACGTATCGCGACAGCACCGACGACGGCAACTGGGGGGACACCCTCGAGAACGACTACGGATTCCGCAACACCGAGTTCGAGCTGATCAATCGGGAGATCGAGCCGCGGCTGAAGTTCCTGAACGCGGTCGCCCAGTTGTGGCAGATGGCGGCGGTCGTCCTGGCTCGCGAGGCGGCGGCGCAGACGCTGGATGCGGACGCGGTGCAGTCGGCCAGCGGCTGGCATCAGCAATCCCGCCGCTGGCAGGGAGACCTGGCGGAGCTGATGCACTCGGTCTGGGAATACGAGATCGGCCAGACGTCGGGCGATCACGATTCGAACGTTGAGTACGACATCCAGCTGCAGGTGAAGTTCTATCTGCTGCATCACATCGTGGGGACGTTGATCTCGCTGCGGAACGCGGAGCGGCTGCTGGCGGGCTGCCTGCCGGAGTCGCTGGCGGCGCCGCGGCCTTCGCAGGACGAGGAGCGCGTCGCGGCCTGTTACCGGGCCATCGTGCGCCGCGACACGGCCGAAGTGCAGCGGATGCTGCCGCAGCTCGTGGGCTGGCTGGAACAGCATCCCCTGCTGTACGTGCCGCTGGAGAACGGCGGCAAGCCAGGTCCGCTGCTGCGGATTCAGGCGCTGCAGTCGGTGGTGCGGTTTCTGCTGCGGGAGCTGCCCAAGCTGGGCCTGTTGCGGGAGACATTCCATGTGTTGCAGACGGCGTTTCGCATGGAGCGGAAGTACCGTCCGGAAGGGCAGGCGATCACCGAGTTCGACCGGCTGTTCGATCTCGCGCTGCGAACGTCGCTGACGGCCGTGATTCAGTCGTCCGCCGCCTGGGACGACGTTCGCAACGATGCGGAAGCCCTCATCGAGTGCCTTGGCGAGGTGCTCGACGCCTACCAGAAACTGTGGATCGACCACAGCCGGACGATGCGGATTTCGTCAGTGGACGGACTGCGCAGCAACGAGGACTGGGAGGAACTGGCGGAGTTCATCGAGGCCTATGGGGCAGACCTGTTTCATGCCAGCCAACTCACGTTGGGGAACGTCCGGGCCATTCTGCATAACGGGGTCGATTGGTACCTGGACTACCTGGAAAAGGAGCAGGACCCGCTGCACCCGATGCGGCTGCTGGAGGACATGGAGGAGGGCCGCGTCGACCGCGAAAGCGCCGCCTGGGCGCTGGAGACGATCTATTCAATCGTCGTCGACAAGTTCGACCGGTTCCTGGAATACAACACGACGACGACGCAGTCGGACTACGGCGAGAACTTTTACTGCCTGCTGGAATTTCTGAGGGTCGAGGCGGCCTACGACCGCGACGCGTGGCATATGCTGCCGTTGACGCTGGTGCACGAGGTGCTCTGCCGGGCAGGGCTCCGCGAGGCCGCGCGGCTCTGGGAAACCACCTATGAGGTGCAGACGGCCGACATCGCCGCCCAGCATCTCGAGGACCTCCGCGAGCTGCAGCAGGAATACGGCATGCGGATGCCCGTCATTGCCGACCATCTCAACCAGCGGTTCGTGAAGCCGCTGGCGGTGAACCGGATGCAGGCGCTGGTGAAGCCGGCGGTGGCCGACGCGCGGGCGGGGGTCAGCCAGTCGAAGGCCTTTGAGGAACTGTCGCACGAGATCCGCTTGTACCTGCTGGATTCCTGGGGCTCCGGCATCGACGTCCCGGGCTGGATTCGGGCGCTGGACAAGGAAGTGCAGGACGCGACCGACCCCGAAGAGGGGGGCCGTCCCGGTCCGGAGGCGGAGATTCATCTCCCGCCCGTGCCGCTGTCGCAGGCGGAGTTCCGCGAGCAGATCCGCCGCTGGCGGGAGTCGCTGCGTTCGGGCAAGGGGCGGACCTCGGGGGATTCCTCGCGCCGCAGCCCGCGCGGCCGCCGGGGCCGCCGCCCACCCAAGGACTGAGCTCTCTCGCATCATGCCGATTCGAACACTCGTCGCCGCGGTCCTGGCGATCATCGCCGTCCCGGACTGCCGGCTGCTGGCCCGCGAATACGCCGTCGGGCCGGACCAGGAGTTCCTGCGGCTGGAGCAGACCCCCTTCGAGCGGCTCGCCGCCGGGGATGTCGTATCCATCCACTGGCGGCCAGAGCCTTACCGCGCGAAGTGGGTCGTCGCCGCGCGCGGCACGGCCGAACAACCGATTGTCATCCGTGGCGTGCCCGGCCCCGAGGGACAACTCCCGATCATCGACGCGGAAGGCGCCGTCACCGGTCCGCAGCTCGATTTCTGGAGCGGCGCCCGGGGCATCATCAAGATCGGCGGCTCGAACAATCCGCCCGACGTCATGCCGGCCTGGATTGTCATTGAAGGGCTGGAGCTACGCGGCGCCCGGCCGGGCCGGAACTTCTTCGGACGGGAAGGGCTGGCCGAATACTCGGAGAGCGCCAGCGCCATCTACGTCGAGCGCGGCGAACACATCACGATTCGCAGTTGCCGGCTGCACGACTGCGCCAACGGCTTCTTCTCGGCCCATGACTCGGCGCACGTCCTCGTCGAAGGCTGCGACATCTTCGGGAACGGCGTCGAGGGCAGCGCGTATCAGCACAACAACTACACGCAGTCCGCGGGCATCACGTTCCAGTTCAACCGCTTCGGCCCGCTGCGGGACGGCTGCGGAGGTTCAAACCTCAAGGATCGTTCCTCGGGAACCATCATCCGGTACAACCTCATCGAGGGAGGCAACCGGCAGATTGATCTGGTCGAGGCCCAGGAGGGGACCGAGATCCGGGCCCGCGACGACTACCACGTGGCCTTCGTCTACGGCAACGTGCTGATTGAGCGGGACGGCGACGGCAACAACCAGATCGCTCATTTCGGCGGCGACAGCGGGCCGGAAGACGACTTCCGCCGCGGGCCGCTGTGGTTCTTCCACAACACCGTCCTTTCGCGCCGCAACGGCACGACGACGCTGTTGCGGCTGTCCACGGCCGTGCAGCGGGCCGAGGTGTTCAACAACCTGGTGCTGGTCGACGGCCCCGGAACCCGGCTGGCCATTCTGGGCGAAACGGGGTCGGTGAGAATGCATCACAACGGGATGAAGCCGGGCTGGAAGCGCTCGCACGACAAGTTCACGGGACAGGTGCTGGCGGAGTCGAATATTGAGGTCGACCTGGCCGTGGTGCGGAACTTCGCCGCCGGAGATTTTCGGTTGTCGTCCGGATCGGCGGCGCAGGACCGGGGCCTGCCGCATCCGCCCGATGTCGCGGATCATCCCGTGAAATGGCAGTTGGGGCTCCCCGTTCAGGCGCGGAAGCGGCCCGATGATGGCCGGCCCGATCTCGGCGCCGTCGAGTTTTCCGACTGACCCCGGAAACGAAAAGAGAGCGACCCGGGGGGCACTGATGATCCCGGGTCGCTCCACAGGCGATGTCGAACGCGGCTGTATCAGCCGCCCCGGCATCGAACCGATTCAGTTGGCGTCGCGGTTGGGCGTCTCCCGATTCGGCGTCTCGCGATTCGAATCCGCACGGTTCGATTCGCCAGGCTGAACAGGCGTCCGCGTCTCGCGGGCCGCGCCCGGACGAGCCGGCTGACGACCAGCGTCATCGCCGCCGTGGGCGACCTGCTCCATCAACTGTTTGGCCTGCTCCTTGTGCTGCTTGGTCGTCTGCTGAGCCTGCTGGACGACTTGGGCGAGTTCGCCCGACACATGGCCTTCCACGGCCTTCAGCTTGGCGAGCATGCCGATGTGCATGCCGACCTGCTGCCCGAGAAACGCCTTGTCGAACTTCTCTCCCTGCTCCTCGCCGAGCTCCTTCTGGATCATGGCGAGGCAGTGCTGGGCGGCTTCGCGCTGAATCTGGTACATCTGCCGGCCGATGTCCCCTTCGGCGCCGGTCTGCGTGCGGTCAGCGGCGGCAATCTGAGCCTGGCGGGCCGCATCGGCGTTGCGGGCTGCCGTCGCCGGCGCCTGCGGACGGTCGAGCGTCGCGTCACGAGCGGCGTCATCGTCATCCAGGGCCTTGCCATCCGGTCCGATCCGACGCACTTCCCGCGTGGCGACGGCTCGGTCCGAGGTTGCCGCGTCGTCGGCGCTCGCACGCAGTTCGACGTTCGCATTCTCACGCGAACCGAACTTCTGCAGGCTGGCGACCGCCTTCTCGTGATCCTGGATCGCCTTCTGGACGAACTGTTTGACCTGCTCATTCTGCGTGTGCTGCTGCGCGAACTTCAGCAACGCCAGTTCCTCCTGATTGCCCAGGATCAGGCAATCGGCGATCAGCGATTCGAGTTGCTGATCAGATGTTCCCCGGAATCCGGCTTCGCGCTGCTGCCGTTCCTGAGCCTGGCCGGGGCGGGCGTCGTCGAGACGATTCGCGGGCGTCCGTTCCTGTTGCTGCTGGTTCTGCTGTGTCTGCTGCCGTTGGTTCTGCTGCTGCTGGGTTTGGGTTTCCTGCGCGACGGCAAAGGCGCCGCAGGCAACGATGGCCAGAAACGCTGGCGATTTTCGCAACATCATCCTGTCTCCTGTGATTGCTCCGAGTGGAAAGCCGAGATCCCCCGCGGGGGCGCGCACGCTTCAAGGGTTCCGCGTCACATCCGAGTGACCGGGCTGAGATGCCGAACTGGCTGCCCTTCGAGATTCCTGAACGCGACGAACGTGCCCACGGTCTGGAGGGCTGCAACGCGTATGCCGCATCCGGCGTTCGCCCCCGCCGCACGCATGCACGCCCAAGCATGTGAGCGTTCGCGAGACCTCTCCGCGGGTCCGCGAAATCGGCGACGCGGCCGCCGCGCGCGGCCTTCGAACCCCCCAGCCGAAACGGCGCGGACCGCGGGATCGATGCGGCCTCGCCCCGCGCGCCGTCCAGCAACTCGGGCGACTGATGGGCTGCCTGGAGGTTCGTGCGCGCCTGGGTGTCCGTTGGCGTTGCGGACCGTCAAGTTTTTTCGATGAAGGCCCAACCGGGCCGGCGACGGCGGCCACGGGGCCCAGCATCGCGCTTCGAATCTGTCCTGCGATCGCTCACCGTGACCGACGCCACGCCACCGCGCGGTCGCCCGGCGATCGGCAAGCATGCACGACTCCGCATGCGTCGGAACTTCAGGACGTCAGAGCGCCGGGATCATCGCGTGATCGGTCAGTCAGTGGAGTTCCTGAAAACAGACGGTGGCCGGATCATCGGGTTTCGGAGACAATTGCCCTCAACATCTCTGCAGGCGCCCGCCTGCAATCCGGTCTCACCAGCGTTGCGAGGGTGGTTATGTCGGCAGCCAACCAGGGTCCTGTGTCCGGTTCACTGGATCGTCTCCGGTCGGAAATTGACCGCATGGTGGAAAGCGCCCTCAACCAGGGCGGCCGCGCGATGGACGCCATCGGGTTCCGCCGGCCCTGCACGCCCGCCGTGGACGTCACAGAGCAGCCCGAACGGGTGCACGTCGCGGTGGACCTCCCCGGCGTGCTGCCGGACGCCATCGAGCTGTCCATCGTCGGCAACATGCTGACAGTGCACGGCTCGTATCCCGCGTCGACTGCTGAGGGCGGACAGACGCATCTCAGCGAGCGGCCGCACGGGTCGTTCAAGCGGTTGATTCCGTTGCCCGCGTCGGTGAACGCCGACGACATTCGCGCGGAAAGCCGCCATGGCGTCCTGTACATCTCGGTCGGCAAGGTCGAGACGGCCAAGGCGCGTCGGATTCCCGTCAGCGGCGCCAGTCACGCCGACCTGTGAGCGCGCCCGGCGGGTCCCGCGCTGAAGAGCTGCGCGAACTCCTGCAGCTGTCTCCCCATCCCGAAGGGGGCTGGTTCCGGGAGACGTTCCGATCCGGTGCGCTGGTGCAGTTGCAGGACGGCCGCGGCCCGCGCTCGGCCATGACGGTCATCGACTTCCTGCTGGTGCGGGGAGAAGTCAGCGTCTGGCATGTCGTGCGGTCGGACGAATGCTGGATCGCCAGCGAAGGGGGACCGCTTGTGCTGCGGATGTTCAACCCGGCGACCGGCGAACGCGAGGAGTGCCGGCTGGGCTGCGCGGCGAGAGACCAGCAACCGTCGCGGGTCGTCCCGGCCGGCTGGTGGCAGTCGGCGGCGCCCGCGGGCGATTACTCGCTGGTCCAGTGCGTGGTAAGTCCGGGTTTTGATTTTTCCGACTTTCGGATGATTCGCGACGACGCGTCGCTGCGGGAGCTATCGGCGCTGCTGCCCGAGTCGTGGAGACAGTTTGTCTAATGCCGTCGGAAAGCGAATTTCGGAGCATTTTGCGTCGCGCACTCCTGATCGCCCGTTCCCGTTGCAGGGAAAGCAGTTGGCAGATGCTTGCCGGGGAAGACGCTCCGTCTATACCGTGAGTGTCAGAGTCATTTGTTCTGGGATCGGAATGGCGCGAAAACCGGTCGACGTCACGGATGCGGAGCTGGCGATCCTGCAGGTGCTGTGGGGCCGCGAGGCGGCGACAGTGCGCGACTTGGCGCAGACGCTGTACCCGCGCGAAACCGCCTCCGACCTGGCGACTGTCCAGAAGCTGCTGAAGCGTCTCGAAGAGAAAGGCTGCGTCGAACGCGATCGCCAGCAATGGCCGCACATGTTCCGCCCCCGCCTGAATCGCGAGGAACTGATCGGCCGCCGGCTGCGTGATACGGCGAACGACCTCTGCAACGGCGCCCTGACGCCGCTCCTGACGCACCTGGTGCGGACCAGCCCGCTGTCTGCGGAGGAGCGCCAGGAGCTGCGCGAACTGCTCGATCAGTTCGAGACTTCTTCGTCGTGACGCACAGTTGGCGGAACGTTTGATCAGGCCAAGGGTTGCGATTCGGCCTCGCGTTCTCCGTTACGCCGAAATTGTCCGCAAATCTTCGCGGCGCGGGGATTTTTGAACCAACATTTGGCGGGTTGCGTTCGTCTTACTGGACGCGGTTCAGTTCGGATCCCTGCCGACTGTTACTCGCGCGGGCAGGCATCCGGTGCGGAGCGCGGGGCATGGCGTGGTGGTGCAATGCGGCATTGAGCAACGCGGCGCTGGTCAGCCTGTTGGCGACCGGCGCCTGGTGGCTTGGGCGTCGGCGCGTGCGTCCCGCGGTCGTGCATGCCGCCTGGGTGCTCGTTCTCGCCAAACTGCTGACGCCCCCGCTGATCGCCCTGCCGCTGCCCCTGGAATGGCCGACGCTCGATGCGCCGACTTCCATTCGCTGGGGATCGGCGCTGCTCGCGGCGTGGGGGCTGGGCTCGCTGGCGATGACTTTCCGGATCGTGTCGAGGGGCCTGCGTTTTCGAACCTGGCTGCGCGCGGCCGGCCGATCAGACCGGGAGGCTCAATGGCTGGCCGGGCGGTTGAGCGCGCGGATCGGATTGTCGCGGAGCCCGCGGGTCTTGCTCGTGGACGCCCGGACGACGCCGCTGGTCTGGGGACTGGGCCAATTCGCGACGGTCATCATTCCCGATTCGCTGTGGCGCCGGGCGAACGCAGCGCACCGCGAGGCGATGCTGCTTCATGAGCTGACGCACATCCAGCGAGGCGACCCGTGGGTGCGGTTGCTGGAAGCCGCGGCGGCGGCCGTGTGCTGGTGGCATCCCGCGCTGTGGGTGGCCCGTCGGGAGATCGCGCTGGTCGAGGAAACGTGTTGCGACGCCCGCGCGGTATCCGCGTACGCGCATCCCCGGCGGCAGTACGCCGAAGCCATTCTGGCGGCTCTCGATTTCGCCGCCGGGCCTCCCCGGCTGTCGCTGGCGACGGGCATCCGCGGCGGACGGGAGCTGTCCAGCCGGTTCCGCGAAATCATGCGGCCCTCCGCCCATCCGCCTCTGACATGGCGGCTCCGTGGAGTGCTGCTCCTGTGCGGACTGGTCTGTCTCCCGCTGTATCCGGCGCCCGACTCGACGCCCTCGACCGCGGACCGCGGCCGTCCCGTGCTGGCTGCTCGCAGCCTGCGCTGAAGCGGGACCGGCATCACCGGGCGAGCGTCACTCGCGATGATACGGGTGACCCTCCAGCAGCGTGCACGCGCGATAGACCTGTTCCAGCAGGACCAGCCGCGCGAGGCCATGCGGCAGCGTCATTCGCGACAGCGACCACAGTTCCCTCGCGGCCGAACGCACTTCGTCATGCAGACCATCCGGCCCGCCGATCACGAACGCCACCTGCTCCCCCGTCCGCTGCCATTCGGCCAGCCGTTCCGCCAACTCCCGCGTCGACCGCTGCACGCCGCGCTCATCGAGGGCGATCAACGTCGCCCCCGTCGGCAGCCGGGCCCGGATCCGGTCCGCCTCGGCCTTCAGCACGGCGTCGATCGGCTTGCCGGAAGTCCGCGATTCCGCTTTCAGATCGACCAGCTCCAGCCGGATCCGCGGCTTCAGCCGCCGCACGTATTCCTCCACGCCCTGCTGCATCCAGGCCGCCGGCTTTCCGGAAACGCTCACCACGGAGACGCGCATCACAGATCCAGAATCGATCGAGTCCGAACGTCGCAATCGACAGCCCAGGACAGGGACATCACAACCGCGCGCCCAGAATCCGACGCGCCAGGACGTACGCCGCAACGTTCAGAGACGCCGCCGTCAGCAGCATCAGCACGCCCAGCGGCTCGGTGAACAGCCGTGTTGTCTGCAGCGGATCGAAGAACAGGTAATACACAGCCAGAATGAACGGCGGCGCGCAGGCCATATAAAGAGCCGACTTCCGGGCCTGTGCCGTCTCCGCGTGCAGCTTGCGTTCGAGACGCTGCAGCTCGCGAACCGAGACCGCGATCCGCTCGACCGTCTCGTTGAGCCGCCCGCCGCTTTGCCGGCTGGCCTCCAGCGCTGCGGCGAACAGCGCAAAGTTCTGACTCTGCAGCCGCTGTTTGGCCTCGCGCAGGCAGACCTCCAGCGTCTTGCCCATCCGATATTCGCCGAAGATCTGGCGGAACTCCTGCTGGATCGGCGGCGGACATTGCTGGGACAGGATCTCCAGGGCCTGCGGCAGCGCCAGTCCCGACCGCACGGCGTTGGAGAACGACACCATGGCGTCCGCGAGCTGCTCTTCGATCTTTCGCTTGCGCGTCGCCGCCATCCGCCGGATCGCCAGCCATGGAAGCACGCACAACAGCACGGCGACGCCCAGGCCATTCAGCACGCTGGCCGTTCCGATGGCTGTCGCGGCCGCCGCCAGCGCTGCCGCGGCGATCCACGTGCGCAGCCAATTCCGCAGCGAGCGGGAGGAGATTCGCAGACGTCGCAGCTGTTCGCGCAATTCGCGTTCGACGCTGTCGAACGCCGACTGCAGCGCATCCTCGCCGGCGTACACGGCCATCGCCGCGGCGGCGCCCCAGAGCGCCGTTCCAAGGATCGCGAGTTCCAGCATGGGCCAGCGGAATCAGGACGAGTGCGGAGTCAACAGAGCGCAGTGTCTTCAGGACGCGTCCGCCGCACAATCCGATGTCGACGATTCCGCACGATTCGCCTTCAGGCCGGCATCCCGCTGACGCATCAACGAATTCGCCGACCCGCGCACAGCGTCTCCCGCGCCTGACGCGCCAGCGCTTCCGCGGCTGACGGCGTTTCCGCCAGCGCCGTCAGATGTCCCATTTTCCGTCCTGCCCGTGGCTCATCTTTGCCGTACAGGTGCAGCTTGACGTCCGGCAGCGCCAACAGCGACTGCCAGTCCGGACCGCCCGGAGCGTCCCATACATCCCCCAGCAGGTTCGCCATCGCCGCCGGTTGCAACTGCTCGACCGACCCCAGCGGCAGGCCGCACACCGACCGAACCTGTTGTTCGAACTGGCAGCAGCGATGGGCGTCGATCGTCAGATGACCCGAGTTGTGGGGACGCGGAGCGAGTTCATTGACCAGCAGACGCCCGCCACGCTCCACAAAGAACTCGACGCACAGCACGCCGACCACATTCAGGGAATCCATGATCGTCCGCGTGATGTCCAGGGCCTCCCGGCGTGTGCGGTCGGAAAGTTGTTCCGCGGGGGCGATCGTGACGTCCAGAATGTGGTTCCGGTGCTCGTTGAGAAACGGCCCGAAGGTCCGGAACTCGCCGTCCAGGCCGCGGACGCCTATCGCCGACGCCTCGCACTCGAAATCGATGATGCCCTCGAGCACGCACTCCTGATCCCCCAGCGACTGCCACGCCGCGGACAGGTCGTCTCCCGACGCCAGCCGACGCTGACCTTTGCCGTCGTAGCCCCAGGCGGACGTCTTCAGAATTCCCTCGCCCTGAAACTCCGGCCCCGGCAGGGCGTCCTCCACCTCCCGGGCGGAACGCACGATGGCGAACGGCGCGGTCGGAATGCCCATCCGGCGGAGCGCGGACTTTTCCCGGCTGCGGTGCTGCGCGGTCTCGAGCACGCCGGGTCCGGGGCGCACCGGCGTCGTGCGTTCGATCGTGTTGACGGCGTCGGCCGAGACGTTTTCAAACTCCAGCGTGACGACATCGACGCCAGCGGCGAACGCCCGCAACTGGTCGAGGTCGTCATAGGCCGCGGCCCATTCTCGATCGCAGACCTGGCCGGCGGGCGTTTGCGAATCGGGCGAATAGACCTCGATGCGATAACCCAGGCGACGCGCGGCGATGGCGAACATCCGCCCCAGTTGTCCGCTGCCCAGGACGCCCAGCGTGGCGCCGGGCAGGATCGGCTTCATAGATGCGAATCCTCGATCACGTCCCGCGTCTGGGCCTCGTGGAACTCCCGCAGCCTCTCCCGGAGTTGCGGACGCGTCGCGGCGAGGATCCGAATCGCGAGCAGCCCCGCGTTCCGCGCGCCGGCTTCGCCGATGGCCAGCGTCCCGACGGGAATTCCCCCCGGCATCTGCACGATCGACAGCAATGAATCCAACCCGTTGAGCGTGCGGCTCTTCACCGGCACGCCCAGGACAGGCAGCAGCGTCTGCGAGGCGACCATGCCGGGCAGGTGGGCCGCGCCGCCGGCGCCGGCGATGATGACCTCCAGACCCCGGGCCTCGGCCGACTTCGCGTACTCGCACATCCATTCGGGCGTCCGGTGGGCGGACACGACGCGGCATTCGTGGGGCACGCCGAAATCGGTCAGCACTTCGGCGGCCGGCTGGAGCGTGTCCCAGTCGGAACGGCTGCCCATGATGACGCCGACGACCGGCGAATCGGGATTGTCCATGGCGGAAGTCTCGGGAGTGGAAGCGTCGCGGGGCAGAGCATTCTACGGACGCGGGATGCGGGCCACCAATCTGCGGAAACGGGATTCTTGGCGGACGCCGGGCGCCACGTGCGGCCGGCACGACCCAGAGCGCAGCGATGGGCATGGCGCGCTGGTCGATCAACGTTGCCTTCGGATGCGGAGTTGACCACGCCCTTCCTGCGTCAGGGCGTGCCATCTATGAGAACGGTCTTGTCAAGCGTTCATGGGTGGTCCTTTTGACGGGCCGGTTCAGTCGCGGGGCGGGCGGCGGTACGCTCAACCATCTATTCGGGATCGCCAGAACTTCCAGCGTCGCCAGTTCTCACACGTTCGAAGGACGCCCCATTCACACGAACGGCGGTCGAAGATCGCTCTTCGCCACCCTGGCACGCCACGGGGTCGTCGCACGTTACCGATCGCTCGCGCAGTCAGTCCTTTGTTCTTCCTCGCTGAAAGTCACACACACACGTGGGCGGCCCGGTAGGGCTGCCCACTCTTCAAGACCGCCGTCACGATCCCCACCAGACGGCGGGCGATCGCCACGATCGCTTTCTTCGCCTTCAGCTTTGCTTTCAGACGCAGGTACTCCTGCTGCCACCGGTGGGAGTGCCGCACCAGTCGCCAGGCCGCCTCGACGAGAATCCAGCGGAGATGGCGGGAACCCTGCTTCTCGATGTGCAGTTCGTGCCCTTTCCCCGCGCTTTCCCGCTGGCCGGGCGCCAGTCCGGCGTAGGCCACCACCTGCTTGGACGAAGTGAACCGACCAATGTCCGCAATCTCGGCCAGGATGACTTCCGCGGTCACGAAGCCGACGCCGGGGATCGTCAGCAGCAGTTCGCGTTGTTCCTGCTCCCGGATCGGAGCGGACCTGGCGAACTCCCGGAGTTGATGGTTGGCGGCCGCCAGTTGCTGTCTTTGGAACGAGAGTTCTTCAGACCGACAGCGGAAGACGGACCGGTCGGCGGGAGACATCGGCGTGGTCAAAGCGGCCTGGAGCACGGGAGCGGTGAACAGGTTGGGGCGATCGGCGTTGTATTCGGCCATCAGCCACCGCATGCGGTTCTTGAGGGACGTGATCCGCCGCTGCACGGTGTCCCGGTAGCGGACGAGTTTGCGGTGGTCCCGCTGGCGGGGCGTGGGGCGATAGGAGGCGGGGATCATGTCGATGGCCAGGAACTCCGCCAGGACCTGGGCGTCGAGGCGATCGCTCTTGCGGGTCGATTCCGCGATGATCCGCAGTTTTTTCGGATGCGCCAGCACAACCTTCTCGGCGAAAGGCTCGATGAGCCGGACGAACCATTCGTAGCTGGCGGTGGCTTCCACGACGGCGCGAAACGGCTGTTGGGCCTGAAACCAGGCGGTGATTGAGAGGGGTTGGTTGCAGCGGAGCGACATGCGTTCCAGAATCTTGCGGGATTGGTCGCAGGCGCAGACGCTGATAGTCTGTTTGTGTAGGTCGACGCCGATGAACTTCATGGCGGGGCTCCTTCTTGTGGAAACGGGTTTTTGACAAACGTCGTTTACCACGCCTCGAAGACCACCACCAATCGGCTCGACCTACCTCCTCATAGAGTCATACGACCGTCCATCAATGCTTGCGGTGGGTCACCGCCCGCTCGCCCTCTGGGCTCACGGCTCGACGCCACCCTACAGCACGGGCGGCGCCTCACGTCGGAGATCGGCCGTCGTCTTGTTGAAACACAGAGTCACAGCGATCACAGATCCAGAATCACGGAATTATTTTGCGAACCCGTCGGGGTCGCGGCGCGTCTGAGTCGGCGACAGGCGGGCATCGGCCCGACGGGCGTCTTTCAGCGAGCAGCGGGCAGATCGGGAGTTCTCCTTCAATGTCATGCCTGAGATCCAGGATCGGAGCATTGCGGCCGACGGGCGGGTGCGGTTTCGGGACAGCGTTCGGGCTGGGCCATGGAAACCGATCCACATCCGATCAGTCTTGGCGCCGGTGACGCGCTGGCAGGCTTTGGAGCATGGCTCTTCTGCCCGGCGTCGCCTGACGTCGGGTTTTTTTGTCGGCCGCGGGTCCCGGCGGCGATCACGAATCCAGCCGGGGCCGCAATCGGCCTGCCGGGACATTTGCTGCGCCCATGACGTAGCGGCAGCGTACTGCTCTGCCAGGGCAGGTGTGCGGGTTCGACTCCCGCTGGGCGCATCTGATTGGTCGTCCTCGTGGAGCAGTCCGGAGTGCTCGCCGCCCTGTCACGGCGGAGATCGGGGGTTCAAATCCCCTCGAGGACGCCTGAGGGTCCGTCGACCGGGACGGACGATGTGTCGGTGAGTGTGAGGGACTGCACGGCGGCCTCCGAAGCCGCCAGACCGGGTTCGACTCCCGGACCGACGACCTGCGGAGTGGTGAGGGGGCGAGCGAAAGCGAACGTTCTCGGAGTGTGCCGGATTCGCACGCGAGCCCGCGAAGCTCGCAGACCAGGTTCGATTCCTGGCGGGAACATTGGAAGCGATGGACGCTGGCGTCGGACGGCCAGGCAACCGGGAGCGGACCGGTCAACCTGGGTTCGATTCCCACCGGCGTCATTTGGAAAGGAAGGTCGTTGGCGTCGTTCGTCCAGCGGCGTTCCGGCCGCCCGGCAGGGTTTGGCCGCGGACGTTCCGCGCCATGGGTTCTGACCGGAAGACGCTGATGTTGAGTAGCTCAACCGGGTAGAGCACCAGACTTAAAAACCTGGCAGTCGCGGGTTCGAATCCTGCCTCAACCACGAGCGCCGGCGAAGGCCGGCTCCTGAAAGCGAGCAATCGCTTTCGCAACAGGCCTGACGGAGGCGGACGGCCGATGGATCAGCCCCCGGGCGGCCCTTTGGACCCGGCGCCTGCGCGCCGGTTCGCGGAGCTTCGGCGACGCGATGAGTTCAAAGGAACGGCCCGACGGGGCGGCAGGCGGCGACGCCCTGCAGCGCGCGGATGCCGCGCTCGCGTGGTCGCGGAGATAGGGTTCGGATGCGACGAAGCCGTGCCGGCCAGCCTCCCTTCGGGGTCGCTGGCGGGGAGACTTCGCCGCGGATGGGCCTGAAGTCCGCTGCCCGCGGGCGCTCAAGCGCGCTCCGCGTATCGTCCCTGCGATCCACGAACGCTCCGCCTTCGAAGGGTTTCTATTTCAAGGTTTTTCGCGGCGGAGAAGTCGCGTGTTCGCCTTCGCAGAGTGTGAGGGCCGTCAGACCGGAGCCAGGCTCCGGGGAGGTGTCGAGTGTTGTTCCTGAAGCGTTGTCTGATTCGCAGCTATGAAGTGGGACTGTTGTTCCGCGACGGGGAGTTCCGCGGCCTGCTGACGGAGGGCCGGCGGCGTTACTTCGACCCGCTCGGCCGGGTCCGTGTGGATGTCGTTTCGCAGCGGGATCCCTGGCTGGTGCATGAGAAGCTCGACCTGATCGTCAAGTCGGGCGCGCTCGCCGGCCGCGCCATCGTGCTGGATCTCAAGGACCACGAGCGGGCGCTGGTCTGGGTGGAGAACCGGTTCAGCCATGTCCTGCCGGCGGGGCAGTACGCCTACTGGACGGGCCAGAAGTCCGTCCGGGTGGAGATTGTCGATGCGCGGCGCGAGCGGTTCGAGCACGAGGAATTGAAGGTCATCGTGCGGTCGCCGCAGGCGCAGCGCGTCCTGGACATCTGCACGGTCGGTCGCGATCACGTCGGCGTCCTGTACGTCGATGGACGCTACGTCGACACGCTGGCGCCCGGCCTGTACGCCTTCTGGAAGGGGGAGTCCGAGGCCCGGGTCGTCGACGTCGATCTGCGGGAGACGATGGTTGATGTCGGCGGCCAGGAGATCATGACGGCCGACAAGGTGACGCTGCGCCTCAACGCCGTCGTGACCTACCGCATTGCGGACGCCCGCAAGGCGGTCAGCCAGACGGACGATGTCCGGCAGGCGCTGTACCGTGAGACGCAGCTCGTGCTGCGGGGAGTGGTCGGCGCCCGGGAACTCGATGTTTTTCTGACGGACAAGGACGCCGTGGCGAAGGAGATCGAGGAGTCGGTGCGCCGCCGCGCCGGGGAGTTGGGTCTGGAGATCGCTTCGGTCGGCATCCGGGATGTGATCCTGCCGGGCGAGATGAAGGACCTGATGAACAAGGTGACCGAGGCGAAGAAGGCGTCCGAGGCCAACCTGATTTCGCGCCGCGAGGAGACGGCCGCCATGCGGTCGCAGGCCAACACGGCGCGGGTTCTGGCGGACAACCCGGTCCTGATGCGTCTCCGGGAACTGGAAGTCCTCGAGAAGATCGCCTCCGCCGGCAAGCTCAATGTCGTCCTGGGCGACAAGGGGCTGACGGACAAGGTGGTCAACCTGTTGTGATCGGACGTGCGATGGCGGGGCGAGGGGCGGACGGCGACCTGGCCGAAGCTCCCGCAGCGCGTCGCCGACGTGCGTTATGAACGCCCCTGGTTCGAGCGATCGGACCAGGGGTTTTTTGTTGCTCGCCCTTGCGGCTCCGGATGTCTCGCCAGACGCCGCGCGGCGATGTGTGAAGTCGGATGCGAACCGCGGCGACCCCGCTCGCCGTCTTGCGAAGCGCGCCGTCGGCACGCGACAATCGCGGCCATCGCCCGGCGCCAATCGCCCGTTTCGGCCACTGGACAGGGCGAACTCGCGTCCTTCAATTCCGAGACCCGTTCCGGTCCGTACGCCGCCGTCTTCAACGCCGCCCCACGTCGGGCCTTTCCGCTCTGGAGGAATGCTCATGCCACTCACCGTTGCCGCGGATTGGAGGGCGCTGCTCGCCGCCGTCATCGCCGCCATGTCGCTGCTCGCCGATCGTGCCTGCGCGCAGGACGAGGCGCCCGCGGACGCGTCGCTCGCCAGCGTCACGACCGCCTATGAAGAGGCCTTCAACAAGCACGACGCCGCGGCCATCGGCCGGCTCTGGCGCGAATCGGGCGTGCACATCGACCGCTCGACCGGCCAGCGCACGGCCGGACGCGCCGCCATCGAACGCGATCTCGCAGAAGCCTTTAAACTGCAGCCCCAGCAGCGGCTCGTTCTGGAGATGTCAGACGTCCGCATGATCCAGCCGACCGTCGCGCGGGCCGAAGGGGTCGCCACCGTCCTGATTCCCGATGCGCTGCCCGATGTCCTCGCCGTCACGGTCCTCCTCGTCAAGGAAGGAGACGCCTGGCTGATCGACAGCGTCGAAGAGTCGCCGGCGCCGCAGCCCGCCGGTCCGAGAGACGCGCTGGAGGAGCTCGCCTGGCTGATCGGCGACTGGGCGGACGAATCCGACGACGCTGTCGCCGGCTCGTCGTTCCAGTGGTCCACGTCGGGCACGTTCCTTGTGCGGCGTTTTCAAACACAGCGCGGCGACGAAGAGGTGTCGCAGGGCACGCAGATCATTGGCTGGGACCCCCGGGCCCAGCACATTCGCTCGTGGACGTTCTATTCGGATGGTTCGTTTGGCGAGGCGACGTGGTCGAAGAACGGATCGGACTGGCTGATCAAGTCGGCGCAGACTCTGGCGGACGGCGGCGCGGCGTCCGGCACGTACGTGCTGACGCGCGAGGGGGATGAGGCGATGACGGTCGGCCTGATCGGCCATGAGGTCAACGGGGAGCCAGTGCCGGCCGTACCGCCGGTGCGGGTGGTGCGTCTGGCCGCGGATGTTGTCGGCGAGGCGGAGGGGGACGGCCAATGAACCTGCACAAGCATGCGTGTCTGGCGGGCGCCGTGTTGTTCGCCCTCGCGGGGCCTCTGCAGGCCTCCGGACTGAAAGGCGGCCACAGCGGAGGAGGCCGAGGCGGCGGCGTGCGGCCCGCGCCCTCCCACGGCGGCGGCGTATCGCGTCCCAGCACTCCGAATCTTGGCGGGGGGCGGCCAGGCGGAGCCGGGGGTGGAATGGCGCGTCCGGGCGGCGGCGGGGCTCGACCTGGCGGCGGGCGCGGAGGCGGCGGCGGACTGGGCGGCGGCGGCGCGGCGATCTCGCGTCCCGCACAGCCGCGACCGCCGGTCAGCCGTCCGAATGTGTCCCGACCAAGCCCGGGGGGAGGCCCCGGAATTGGCGGCGGAGGCGGAGGGAATGTCGGCCGACCGGCCGGCGGCATGAAGCCGGCCGTGCGTCCCGCGACGCCCTCGCGTCCAACCGGTCCGTCCGTCGACGTCCGGCCTCCGATCGCGAGTCGACCCGATCGACCGGGAGGCATCGGCGAAACGCGTCCGATCCCGCGTCCCGGAATTGGCAATCCGGATCTCGGAGCGTCCCGTCCCTCAACGCGTCCCGCGCCGCGGCCGGGAGATGCGGGGGGGACGCGCCCGGCGCCGTCGCGACCGCCGGTTGCGACACTGCCCGCCAGGCCTGGCGGCGAGCGGCCCGCGCCAGGCGGCACGCGCCCTGGCGGGACCACACGTCCTGGCACGCGCCCGTCGCCGGGAGACGTCGGCGACTTTCTGGGGATCGATCGCCCCGTCACGCTGCCCGCGGTTCGCCCGGGGGGAGAACGTCCCGGACGTCCCGGAGGGGGCGATCGTCCCAACCTCGCGGATCGGCCAACGACGCTGCCCGCGCCGTTGCCGGGCGCGCGGCCCGTTCCGGGGGATCGTCCCGGGCAGGGGAATCGGCCGGGGCAGGGGGGCCGTCCCGGTGATCGTCCCGGTGATCGGCCCGGATTCCGTCCCGGCGACCGACCGGGAGACCGGCCTGGCTGGGCGCATCGCCCGGGGGGCAACAACACGATTCATTCGCGGCCCAACTGGGTGACGATCAACAACGACCGCCGCGTATCGATCAACAACCAGTGGAACAATGCGTTTCTGCGGCCCGCACGGCCTGGTTGGTGGAACCGTCCCGTCGGGCGGCCGGATTACTGGTACGGCTGGGGCAACAGTGTTCGCCGCCACTGGTACGTCAACAACTATCACCGCCGGTATTTCTACGGCAACTGGTGGTATGACCGGCCGTACTGGTACGGGGGCTGGCATTACGGCTGGCATGTCGGCCGGTATCCAGCGCGTTACTGGTGGACCGTTCCGACGTGGGCGGTGGTGACGAACTGGTTCGCCTGG
This sequence comes from Planctomyces sp., assembly GCA_019636235.1. Lineage (GTDB taxonomy): Bacteria > Planctomycetota > Planctomycetia > Planctomycetales > Planctomycetaceae > Caulifigura. The sequence continues at coordinate 22,402 of JAHBXW010000003.1, read as the reverse complement.
GGACCGGCGCCGCAACAGGTCTGGGCGCAGCCGGTGTACTACGACTACGGCCCGCAGGGAAACGTCGTCTATCAGAACAACGTCGTGACGATCGGCGGGCAGGAGGTCGGTTCGCCGGCGGAGTTCGCGATGTCGGCCGCGGATCTCGCGACGATCCCCGCCCCGGAGACGGACGAGCAGGCGGAGGCCGCCGAGTGGCTGCCGCTGGGCACGTTCGCCGTGTCGTCCAGCGATCAGGACGTCGAGCCGACGCGGCTGCTGCAACTGGCGGTGTCGCGGGAGGGGCTGATCTCGGGGTCGCTGTACAACACCGAAACCGACGAGGCCCTGAACGTGCAGGGGCAGGTGGACCGGGAGACCCAACGAACAGCGTTCCGGATCGGTGAAAGCGAGGATGTCGTCGTCGAGACGGGCCTGGGAAACCTGACGCAGGACGAAGCGGCGGCCCTCGTGCATTACGGCCCGGACCGCACGGAAACGTGGCTGCTGGTGCGGCTGGAGACGCCTGAGGAGGACGACGAGGAGGAGTGACGCGCTTGCGGGAGGCGAGTCGATCCGAAATCGCGGCGGCGCGGGGGAAGAACCCGCCCGCGCCGTTTGTCCGCGCGCTCAATCGGCTTCCGTTTCTCCCCCGTCCAGCAGGCCCCGGAGCTTCTGCGACAGCAGGTTCCGCGAAAATGGCTTCTGCAGAAACGCCTTCACCACGTTGTCCACCCCGTGGCGGATCACGGCGTCCTCCGTGTGCCCCGACATGAACAGCACTTTCAGCTCCGGATGCCGCGCCGTCAGCTTGTCCGCCGCCTGCGGACCGCTCATCCCGGGCATCACCACGTCGGTCAGCAGCAGCTCGCAGGACCGCAGCGTCTCGTCGTCGATCGCGGCCGCCTCCTCCGGATCGCCGAAATCCCGCACCTCGTAGCCGTCCCGCTCCAGCATCTTCCGCGTCAGCTCGCGCAGCCGCGGCTCGTCTTCAATCAACAGCACCCGTTCCGAACCCCGGCGCGGCGGGCTCCCGTCGATGTCGGCGCGCTTCTCGCCGGCGGACAGCGTCGCGGGCAGCACGATCCGGAACGTCGTTCCCTGACTTTCTTCGCTGTAGAACGCGATGTGGCCGCCGCTTTGCTGGACGATGCCGAACACCGTCGCCAATCCCAGCCCGGTCCCTTTTCCGGTCGCTTTGGTGGTGAAGAACGGTTCGAAGATCCGGTTCCGGATCGATTTCGGAATGCCCGTGCCGGTGTCGCTGACCGCCACCTGAATGTACGGGCCAGGCGCCACGGCCGGGTGCAGGGCCGAGTAATCCTCATCGAGGACGGCCAGCGACGTCGCGATCGTCAGCCGTCCCCCGCGCGGCATGGCGTCCCGCGCGTTGACCGCCAGGTTCAGCAGGATCTGCTCGAACTGACTGGGATCGACCTTCACCAGCGGCAGGTCGGACGTCAGGCTCGTGCGGAGTTCGATGTCCTCGCCGATGACGCGCTGCAGCAGCCGCTCGATGTTCGACACCAGCCGGTTGACGTCCAGTCGCTGGGGGTTCAGGAGCTGCTTGCGGCTGAACGCCAGGAGTTGGCGCGTGAGCGCGCTGGCGCGGCGGGCGGCGCCCATGATGTCCTCCAGCAGCTCGTCGACGGGTTCGCCCGTCTGCAGGAGTTCCAGGGCGAGTTCGCCGTTGCCGAGGATCACCGTCAGCAGGTTATTGAAGTCGTGGGCGATGCCGCCTGCCAGACTGCCGACGGCTTCCATCTTCTGCGACTGGCGGAGCTGCTCTTCCAGCAGTTTGCGCTCGGTGACGTCCCAGCCGATGCCGATGATCGATTCGAGTTCGCCGGCCGCGTTGAGGCGGTTGACGGAGTTCCACGCGATCGTCCGCTGCCGGCCGTCGCGCGTGGTGAGCCGCATTTCGTAGTCGCGAACCCCCTCGGCGTTCAGGTTCTGGAACAGCTGCTCGACCTGCGCATGCTCCGCGCCGGGGTAGAACAGAGACCACCAGTTCTGGCCGATGATTTCATGAGGCTCGTATCCGGCGACCTGCGTGATGGCCGGGTTGACGAACTGGGTTTCGCCGTCCGGCCGAATCTGGCAGATCACGAACGGGGCCGCGCCCACGATGTGCGCGCTGAATTCGCGCTCCGTCTGCAGCGCCGATTCCACGCGGCGGTGAGCCGTGACGTCGCGGCAGGTGTATAGCCGCGTGCCGCCCCGAATGGAGACCTGTTTGATGTTGATCAGCAGATCGTGTTCCTCGCCCCGCCGGTTCCGCACGGCATGCGGCAGGTTGACCAGCTCCCCTTCCGCGGCGAGCTGCGCCGGCGAAAAGTCCACCGGGCCCAGCAGCCGGTCCACCGTGCCCAGGCCCAGCGCCACGTCCGCCGGGATGCCGAACATCCGTTCGACGCCCGGGCTGACGTACACGAACCGTCCGTCGTCATCGGTGATCAGCACGGCGTCGGAGACGCTGGCCAGCGTGATGCGGTGCAGCTCTTCGGACTCGACCAGTTTGCGCTCGATCAGCGCCCGCCGCAGCACGTGGTCGACCGTGCCCGTGAGGAGGTCGAGATACTCGGTGGACTTGGTTACGAAGTCGCGGACGCCCGCCCGCATCGCCTGGATCACCAGCGTCTCGCTGGGAAAGCCGGTGACCATGATGGCCGGCAGGTGGATGCCGTCGCGTTTGAGCGCCTGGTAGAACTCAAGCCCGTCGCGGCCGTCAGCCAGCCGGTAGTCGAACAGGATCAGGTGCACGTCCTCGCGGGCGAGCACGTCCCGCGCGGCGTCGGGGCCGGCCACGGGCGTCACGCGGTAGCCGGACCGCGCCAGCACCTTCTGCTGCAGGCGAGCGGTGCCCGGATCGTCTTCGATGATCAGGACGTGCAACAGATCGGAATCCGTCATCCTGGCGACTCCGTGAGATCCGCCTCGTTGACCAGCGACGCGACTTCAATGGCCTGTCCCAGCCGCGTCAGCGTCTCTACGAACGCCGGATAATCGATCGGCTTCGTGACGTACAGATTGCAGCCCAGCGCATAGCAGTGCTCGACCTCGCGCGGGTCGTCCGTCGTGGTCAGCATGATGACCGGCAGCCGGTTCAGCCGGTCGTCGGACTTGACCTGCTTCAAAACCTGCACGCCGTCGATCCGCGGCATGTTGATGTCGAGCAGCACAACGAGCGGTCCGCGCTTTGGCCGTTCGCGAAACGGGCCCTCGCGGTACAGGAAGTCGAGGGCCTCCTGGCCGTCCTGCACGTGCACGACCTCGTTGAGGAATCCGCTGCGCAGCAGATTCCGCCGGATCAGCGACGCATGTCCCTGATCATCCTCCGCGAGCAGGACACGCACTGAGCCGCTCATCGCCATGGTCGGACCTCCCGTCATCAATGCCCTCCGGAGCGGGCAGGGTCACAAAAAACGTCGTTCCCGCGCCTTCCTGAGATTCAAACCAGATGTCCCCTCCATGGCGTTCCACGATCTGTTTGACAAGCGTCAGCCCCATGCCTTCGCCGGGCGCGGCGCCCGGGTGCACGCGCTGAAACGCGCTGAAGATCCGGCGGCCGTGGGCCCGGGGAATCCCCAGCCCGTTGTCCCGGACGAAACACGTCTGGAACCGGCCGGCGCGCCCCGGACGAACGCAGGCGCCTGGCTCGGCGGCGATTTCAATGCGGCCCGGACGCGCCGGGTCGAGATAGTTGATCGCGTTTCCCAGCAGGTTGGCGAAGATCTGCTCGATGGCCGTCGGATCGCCCCACAAAACGGGCAGGTCGGAGACGACGACTTCGGCCCCCCGCGACGCAATGCTCGCCGCGCTGGCCTGCACGGCCCGCCGCACCAGCGCCCCAGCGTCCACCGCCTGCTGCTGATACTCGACCCGTCCCGCCCGCGACAGCCGCAGCAGGGCGTCGATGATGCCTCCCAGCCGCGTCACGGCCGCCTGGATGAACTCGACCGCTTCCTGGAGCTCGTCGTCCAGCACCCGCAGGCTCTTCTCGCGGACGTCCTCGGGGATCCGATCATCCGCCAGCAGTCCGCGGAGACTGCCGCAACCGGCCTCGATCTCATGGCTGAAGCCCTGCAGGTTGACGAGCGGCGATCGCAGGTCGTGCGACACGCTGTACACAAACGTTTCGTTTTCGCGGATCTGTTCCGCCAGCCGCCGGTTCAGCGTTTCGAGTTCCCGGGTGCGGTCGGCGACGCGCCGCTCGAGGTCCTCGTTCAGCCGACGGATTCTCTGCTCGGCCTGTTTGCGTTCGGAGATGTCGAAGACGGTGACGTGGGCGCGGGCCGGCTGCCCGTCGACGTCGTCGACCATGCGGGCCGAAACCAGCGCCGGGAGATGCGAGCCGTCCCGGCGGAGCAGGGCATACTCGATCTCGCGTCCCGCGCCCGATTCCCGGATGCGGTCGAAGTGTTCGCTCCAGGCCGCCCTGTCCGACGGCGCCAGGTAGTCCGACAGCGGACGGCCCAGCATCTCGCCCCGGCCATAGCCCAGCCACCGCAGCTGCGTTGCGTTGATCTCGATGATCCGCCCGGCCGCATCCAGCGAGTGATAGCCGCAGGGCGCGTTCTCATACAGGTCTCGCGTCCGCAGTTCCGAGGCGATCGCCTGGCGCGCCGACGCCTCACGTCGCGCGTCCAGTTGCTGCAATTGCCACGACGTCCAGAACAGCGTCGCCAGGATCGCGCCGATCGTAAACATGATGTGCAGCAGCAGCCCCAGCTCCGGACCGAACCATCCGGCTCGTTCCCCCTGCAGCCGCAAGTATCCCGCCGCCAGAGTCACGCCCAGTCCCAGCGGCAGCAGGCGCCCGAAAATCAGCTTGCCCGCCGCGGCATGCGTCGCGACCGACATCAGGCCCCGGTCCGGTCGCGCCGCCAGCAGTCCGAACGCCAGCAGCGCGAACGCGGCCGCCGTGTTCATCGCCATCGAGATGTAGTTCTCGAAGCCGTACAGCGACGACAGGCCGTAGGAGTATCCCAGCACCGCCATGAACGCGCCGATCAAGGTCGTTCCGGCCAGCGCTTCGGCCACCCAGATCGGCCCCAGACGCACGTGGAACAAGCAGATCGCAGACCCCAGCGTCAGGAACGCCAGCGCCGTGTTCGGCGCCACCTGGTTCGAGGCCAGCGACTGCGAAAAGAACAGACGGTCGAACGCCAGCCCCCAGCCGGTGAGATACTCCACCGCCTTCAACAACCCCATCCCGGCCGCCACAAGTCCGCAAATCAGCGAGGTCCGCCGTGCGGTCCTTTGCAAAGCGGACCGCGAGGCCAGCTCGATCCCCGCCGCTGCCGCCAGCAGCACGAGCGCCGTCGCCGGGTTCATCGCGACGCTTTCTGCCGTCCAGCCCTTCAGCAGGTGGCTGTCGACGGCCCAGCCGAGGAGTGCGACCAGGGCGATCAGCGCGGCGCCGCGCGTGCACCACGTCGAACTCCGGAGCGGCGTTGAACCGGCCTGCTGAGCGCTCATGCTGGACGCATCCCGGGGGCTGAAGTTCGACTCCAGGGGCAATGGAACTGTCCCGTCCCGCACGCGGCGGCCCGCGACGCCTGTCCGATCCCGCACTCAACGGGATTCTTGCGAATCTCCCTTGAGTCCGACCAGTGGAATTTCATCCGTTGCCGGCCGCGCCGGCGCATCGGCGGTCGCAGACGCGGACGGCGCGGCGGCCCAGCCGTCATCCGGCGCAATCGCCTGCCGCTCGATGTGCGCTGGAAGCCGCACCGCGAACGTGCTGCCGCGGCCCGGTTCGGAGTCGACGTCGATGCGTCCTCCATGCCGGTCGACGATGACCGCATGACAGATCGCCAGTCCCTGTCCGGCGCCCCGGCCCGGCGGCTTCGTCGTGAAGAACGGATCGAACGCCTTGCGACGGATCTCGTCCGTCATCCCGCAGCCGTCGTCGGAGACCTCCACCACGACCTGCCCGCCGTCCATGAACGTCCGCACTCCGATCCGCCCCGGTTCGTCGCGCCGCAGCTCCTGGATGGCATGCGCCGCGTTGATCAGGAGATTCAGGAACACCTGGTTGAGCTCGCCGGCGTTGCCCAGCGCGGGCTCGACCTCGCCGAGTTCCACGTCGACTGTCGCGCAGTATTTGAGTTCGTTGTGAGCGACCGTCAGCGTGTGCCGGATGCCGGCGTTGACGTCGACCGGTTCCCGCCCCTGCAGCCGTCCGTTCGGGGCGAACTCCTTCATCGCCAGCACGATGGTCCGGATCCGCTCCAGTCCCTTTAGCGACTGCCCCAGCGCGACCGGGACATCCTGCAGCAGAAACGGCACGTCGATCTGCCGGTCGAGTTCGTCCAGCGCGTCCAGCGTCTCCCGCGCCGTTCCCAGTCCGCCCAGTTCCGCCCGGGCCGCGCGGCTCGCCTCGTCGAACGTCTGCAGGTCCCGCAGCATGTCGGTCGATGCGCGCAGGTTGTCCCCGATGAACTGCAGCGGCGTATTGATTTCGTGGGCGATGCCGGCGGCGAGCCGGCCGATGGACGCCATCCGCTCAGCGTGGGACAGCTCATCCTGCGCATCCTTCAGTTCACGTGTCCGCTGCTCGACCTCCGCCTCAATTCGGCGGTTCGTGAGCTCCAGGATCGCCTCTTTGGCCGCGCTTCGCCGCATGTCCCGCAGGCTCATCCGGATGGCGATCGTCAGGAACAGATTCTCAAACAGCACCCAGCCGCCGTGTTCGGCCGTCCGCCACAGGCTGGCCGTGCTGACGCCGTACACCGACTCGGGCAGGAAGGCGCCGCGGAGGGCATGGTCGGCGACGGCGACGAGCGTCGCCGTGCCCAGCACGCGGACGTCCCGGTACACCGACAGGAACGCCAGCGATCCGAACACATGGAAATGTGTCTCGATCCGCCCGCCCGACAGGTGGATCAGAATGGCCGACGTCATCAGCTGGGCCATCGCCACCACGTGCCGCGTCAGCGTCCGCCCCGGGAATTTCAGCGCCAGGCCGATCGGGAACGCGATCAGGAATCCGACGAGAAAGATCGCCGCCAGCAGGTGAATGTGGATCCACGACGATGTGCCGGCCCAGGCCAGCGGCGAAACCCAGCGCGCGGCCGCAATCCCCGCGATCCACTGAAACACCAGCAGTCCGCAGAACAAGCGGTCGGTTCGCGCGTGCAACAGTTGCAGTTCGCCGTGCAGGATGGCGTCGGCGCGGGCGGACGCCTCCGGCGCCAGGGTCGCGCTGGTCAACGCGGCAACGGGAAGCTGCGATTCGGCTGAGTGCTTCATGGCGCGACCTCCCGAACGGCGATCGCGGACTGCGGCGGTTGCAAGGCGTCCCGATCCAGCAGCGAGCAGCCGAACACCCGCGTCGATGATGGCGCGATGCCAGATCCCCCGGCGATCGAACGGATCGCCTCGGCGCCGGGATTGTTGCCTTCATGCGCGCGGGCCGCCGTCAGGCCGCCCTGAAACCGCAGCCGGCCGCCGGAATCGTAGATCAGCGTTTCTCCCGATGTCCGGGCGCCGAAACGCCGGGCCTCGCGGCCGCCGACATCCGCCCGCGCCGCGCCCGGACGGATGCGATCCGCCTCGCTCCACAGCACGCTGTTCTGCCAGTCATCCTTCGCGCCGTCCGGCACGAAGAACAGGATCCGCACGTCGGCGATCTCTGTGGTTGCCAGCAGTCGTTCCAGCTCTCGCAGGGACGCTCGAGTGCAGCCGCAGCGGGGATGCGCGAACATCAGCAGCGCCAATTCATCGGGCCGGTCCTGTTCGCTCGTCGAGGGCCAATCGGCCGGCGCGGAGTCCATCGCTCCCGGAATCGACGAATGCCGGGCCAGCGCTCCCAGTCCCCCGGCTGAGCCGACGACCCAAATCAGAAGCGCGACTGCCAGGCCAAGGCGGCAGGCGCGCCCCCGTCCGTCGTCGGCGCTCGGCTGCGGTTCCGCCGCCGCGTCACGCCGATCTTTGTCAGGTGGGCGGGGCGTCATGAGGGCTCCTCCCGGCGCCGGTCGTCCGCACGGCCGAGCGCCGCGGATCGCGACTCCGCCCGCGCCAGCAGCAGCTCGACGAGCGCCTCGCCGCGCGGCGTATTGAGCAGCGGCTCCGCATCCTCCGGGACGCCGTAGTCCATCGATGCCGATTCCTCGGCCTGCGCGCCTGCCGAGTCGATCGAGACCGCGTCCCTCAGGGCGTCGACGAGGGTCGGTTCATGAACGCCCGATCGCCGCAGACGTTCGATCGCCTCGATTGGCGACACGTCCGCGGACAGCGCTGCGAAATCGGCGACGGCAGCCAGGATTCTGGAGGGCAGGGGAACAGGATCGCGCGTGGCGACGGCGGGCCTGGGAGCGCCCTCGCCGCAGTCGCCAAGCCCGGCGAGGATTCTTGAAACCGGCTCGAAATGCGGGATGCCGGCAATGAATCGCCGCGCTACGGCCGCGAGTTCCGTTCGCCGGTCGGTTGTTTCATCGGTCATAGGGCGTTCGGCGCCAGTATCGCGAGCCGAATCGCCCAGCATTCCGACGTGCGCGAACAGCGCAGCGGCTTCCAGTTCCCACAGGCAATCCGCCCGCAGTCGCAGCGCGATGCGCGTCGCCAGCGTCCGCATGCGCAACGCCCGGCCGAACACCTCAGGCTCACAAACCGCGAGCAGATCAGCGAACGCCGCCAGGCAACCCCGCACGGTCCGCGTCAGCAGAATCCGTTGCGACGCCTGCAAGCGGTGCTGCTGAACGGCGGCGGCGACAATCCGGTCGAGCTGTTCGCCAGGCGTCGGCTTCGCGAGAAACCGGAACACGTCGCCGCTGTTGATCGCCTCGAGCGCGGCTTCCAGGTCGGTCGCGCCGGTCAGCATGACTCGTGTCGTCTCGGGCGCCAGCCCCCGCATTTCCGCCAGCAGCTCGGCGCCCGTCATCCCGGGCATCCGGCAATCGGTGATGATCACCTCGAACGGGCCCTCGTTCCGCACGATTTCGAGCGCGGCTTTCGCGGCGCATGCCGTGCGCACGGCGTACTGCCGCTGCAGCCGCCGGCGCATGCAGTTGAGGATGTCTTCGTCGTCGTCAACGCACAGGATCTTCGGCGCATCGGTCGCCGGGCGCGGACCCGGAGCGGCGGCGTTCGCCGCAGCGTTCGAGGGACCGCGCGACGCGGAGGCTCGCGGAGCATTCAGGAATTGTAAGACGCTGTTCATGGGAACCGTTCACACTCGGCGCCGAAGCCGGCGGTCGGACCGATCGTCCGAAACCGAGCTTCAGCGGAAAGACGAGCCGCCGCCTGACGCCAGCGGTCCGGCGATGCTGGCTCGACCGCGTGCGGCCCGCCCTGCAGCGGGCCGTTGGGTCCAGATGGCCCGGCCGGCTGGCGGCTGCACAAGTCTGCCGTGTGGATCAGCCCGGCGAGCGTCCGGTCGCCAAATGTGGGGTTTTCACTGCAGTCGGCTGCGGCATCCACCAGTTCCTGCGGCACGCCCCACAGTGCCAGCAGGAACGCGCCAGCCGCGCGCACGTCTGTGCGATCGTCGTCAGCGACGCCGCAGGCCGTTGAGCGGTCTATCGTTGCGGCGTCGCCACGCGCCGCAAGTATCAACCTGCCCGCATCCCGCAGCAGCCGCGCCGCGAACGCCGCCTCCGCCAACTCCGCTCGATCCAGGTCCAGCGCGATCTGTCGGACCAGCGAAGCGCCTGCCCAGGCGGCCTCATGGATCGGCGATCCACGCTCCGTCCGCTGCAATTCCGCATCGGATCGATCAGCGGAAAGTTCGCGATCCAGCAAAGTGCGGACGGCGGTCGGACCCGCCTGCCGGACGGCATCGCCAATCCCCGTTACGGGGGCGTCCTCCGGATCGCGTCCGGAGTTCGCGAGTTGCATCAGTTTCGCCGCGAGGGCGATGTCGCGCTCCACGAGGTCCGCGATCCCGGCCGCATCAGTCGTCCCGGCCGCGAGCAACCGCCGCAGCGCCTCCACGACTCGCGGATGATGCGGCAGCGGCTCGAGCCCCGTCACGGCCGCCAGGACGTCTGGCGAGGACACCCCGCTGCGGTGCGTCAGCGTTCGTTCGAGCGCGCGTCGCAGGCCGTCCGCCGTGCAGGGCTTCATCAGGTATTGATGTGCGACGAAACGCACCCGCTGGATGGCGGCTGGCTCGGCGTCGCCGGACAGCACGAAACGAATCGTTCCGGGATGCCGCTCAGCCACGGTCCGCAGCAGTTCGGCGCCGTCCATGCCCGGCATCCGCATATCGGAGATCACGACATCGCAGGGCTGGTCTCTCAGCTTGGCCAGCGCTTCGGCCCCCGATGACGCGGCGTCGAAATCCCAGCGCGCGCGATCGACGCGAAACTGGCGGCGCAGGCCGTCCAGGATCGAAGGTTCGTCGTCGACCAGCAGGATTCGGGGGCGGGACATTTCAGGGAAGGCGGCGGGCCATGTCCGGTCCGCGGCGGCAGCGCAGCAGTACGACGGCCCGTCCCGTGCAACGCTCCCCAACTCAAGCACAGGAGCGCGGGCCGCGCCCGGACCCGATCGACCCGCCGGCGGAGTTTCCGGGGCTCTTCTCGCGACCTGGTCCGGCTGGAGCGTTCGCAGCGATTGCGCCGGACCGGGCGTACGCAGTCCCCCTTTTCGGACGCGGAAGGTCCGCTCCTGCGCCTGTCCGCAACATACGGTTCCCATGCGGGTTCCAGATTTTGACAGCGCACAGCCCATCGCGCCGCCGCAGACCATGCCTGACTGCGGAGCACTCCACCTTCGGCCCCTCAGCCGCCCGGACGTCCCGACTGTGAAGCCACTGATTCTGTTCATCGACGACGAGTCCGACATTCTCGACGGCTTCCGGAGGATGCTTCGTCCGCATGCCGCCGGCTGGCGCATCGAATTCATCAACAGTCCGCTCGACGCCTGGGAGTTTCTGACGTCGCACCCGGTCGACGCCGTCGTGTCGGACGTCTCGATGCCCGAGATGACGGGCCTGCAGCTGCTCGAACGGATTCGCAGTTGCCCGGAGATGAATGACATCCCGGTGACGATCCTGACCGGGCTGGCCGACGTCGATCTCAAACAGCGCGTCCTCGATCTCGGCGCCACGGACCTGCTCAACAAGCCCGTGCATGCGGCGGAACTGCTGGCCCGGCTGAAGAGCATGCTGCGCCTGAAGTCCATGCAGGATGAGCTGAAGCGCAAGAATCACGACCTCGAAGCCGCGGTCCGCCATCGCACGACGCAGCTCCACCAGTCCCGTCTGCAGATCCTGTGGCGGCTGGGAAAGGCGGCCGATTTCCGCGATGAAGACACCGGCGAACACATCGTGCGGGTGGCCTGCTACAGCATGGCCATCGCCGAGACGCTGGGGCTGCCGCGCGACGTCGTCGAGCGACTGTTCCTGGTGGCGCCGCTGCATGACGTCGGGAAGATCGGCATCCCGGACTCGATTCTGCTCAAGCCGGGACGCCTGACCGACGAGGAACGCCGCGTCATGCAGACGCACTGCGAGATCGGCGCGAGGATTCTGGAAGAGCCGAGCATCATGGAGGTCTGCTCGCACTCGCCTCCGCGCGGCGTCGACGAAGATCCGACCGATCCGCTGGTCCGCGCCGCCCGCGACATCGCCGCCGCGCACCACGAACGCTGGGACGGGGACGGCTACCCGAACCGACTGCGGGCAGATGAGATTCCGCTCGCCGCCCGGATCGTGTCCGTCGCGGACGTCTACGACGCGCTGACGTCCGAACGCCCCTACAAGGCGGCATTGTCCCCCGAGCGTTCGCTGGAGATCGTCGCCTCGGGACGCGGCACCCAGTTCGATCCCGACGTCATTGACGCGTTCCTGGCGATCCAACCCCGCGTCCACGCGATCCGCGAATCGGTCACGAACGACGTGCATCGCATCATGTCCTCCATGACGCTTTACCGCCGTCCGGAGCTGCTCAATCTCCCGGCGAATGGATCGCGCAGCCCACGGCCCGCGGAGGTTCTGGAACCTTGCCGGGCGGAGCCCAGCTGGCTGCGAACTCTGGACGGCGAGCCCCCCGTGCCGATGTTCGCGGCCGAGTGAGCGGCGACGGCCCGCGATGTTCTCCGGCGGCGCGGACGTGAATGTCGTCGGCGGCGCCCGCATTCCCTGCCTTGACGCGGAATGGGCGGGAGAGAACGATCCCTGTGACAGGTTCTCGTCACGCGCATCAGGACCCTCCCGCGATCCCGGATGAAGCTTTCCCGCAAGTCGGACTACGCATTACGAGCGCTCGTGACGCTCACGGAACGCCGTGGCGACGGCCCGATCTCGGTGCGGGAACTCGCGGAAGTCAACGACGTGCCGCGGCGGTTCCTCGAACAGATCATGCTGGAGCTGAAGGCCAGTGGTTTCGTGCGGAGCGTTCCCGGCCGGGTGGGGGGCTTTGAGCTGGCGATGGCGCCGGAGCTCGTGACGATGGGCAGCGTCGTCCGGCTGTTCGAAGACATGCTGGCGCCGATTGCGTGCGTGTCGGCGACGCATTACGAGCCCTGCAGTCAGGAGTGGCGCTGCCGGTTCCGGCGGGTGCTGCTCGACATCCGGAACTACACGGCTCGGCGGATGGAAGAGGCGACGCTGGCCTCGATCGCGGCGGGCCCTCCCGTGGAGGCGCGGGAAGTCTTCACGGCGTACGAGTCGGGCGCGGGCATCTGACGCTGGCGCTGGCTGCGCTCGCGCGCGGATCGTGAGCCCTGCGGCCATTCTCAGCGGGGCGGCGTGGAGTCGTTGCGACAGCGCCTGAGCAGTTCGGGCGGGCGAGCCTGGGGGCCGCTGAGTCCCAAGGCGGAACTGGAGCCGATTTCTGGCGGGTTGGGAAAAATTGGGAGAAAACTCTTGACGAACGGAACAAAGCCAGTAAATAATCGCCCACCAAGTCGGTGTTAAATATCAAGGCGGCCAACCGACCGTGCCGATCCATTCTCACGTCACCGGTTGATCCGCCTTAAATGGATTGAATAGACGGACCACGCCGAGCGCCCGGTGTTCGGCATTGTCACGCCGTTCGATGTCGGCTTCAAGAATTATTACTGAAACAGTGGTCTATGAGTTCGCTCCAACGCATCCCGTCGACGAAGCCCCCCGCGCGTCACGATCGGCCATCGTCTTCGCTTGCCGCCGGCCCACGCTCGCATCCCCGAGGGGGCTGCTGCGGCCGGTCCTGTCCCGGACCGCACCACTGATCGTCCTGGTTCGCCTCGGGCCGGAGTGAGTGCGGAAGTCGAGCGCTCAATCGACTTCCGCGGAATGTCTTTCATCGTCGGTCCGGCCTGATCGTGGCCGGCGGCGCCATCCATTTGCTGCCGCTGAGGGTCCGCCTGTCGCAGGCCCCGGCGGCGTTTGAGGAGTGAAGTCGCATGTCCACATGTCTGCGGAAACTGCAAGCGATGCTCATCGTGGCCGGACTGCCGTTGACGGCCATCGGTCTGCTTGCCGGCTGCGGCGGGGCGGCGCCGGCGCCCTGGGAGACGACCTGGCCCGCGCGGGGCGAGGTGACGTTCAAAGGCGAGCCGCTGCCCAATGCCATCATCACGCTGATCCCCGTCAATGAGGGGATTCCCGCGTCGATTCGCCCGAAGGCGACGTCGGGGCCGGACGGCGTGTTCGAACTGGAGACATACGGCTCGGCCGACGGCGCCCCGCTGGGGGAATACAAGGCGGTCGTGATGCGGTTCCCGGCGTCGAAGTCCAAGGAGAACCCTTCGGTTCGCCCGAACGATCTCCCGAAGAAGTACGCCCGCGCCGAGACGACCGACCTGAAGGTCGTCATCGAGGAGGGCGCCAACGTCCTGCCGAAGCTCGAACTCAAATGACCCCTCGTCCGACCTGCGTGCGGTCGTCGGATCGCTCGGCACGGCAGGTTCGTCCGGGAAAGGAGCGGATCATGCGCTGTTGTCGCTAGTTGATGAGAGTCGCCTCGTCATTCTCTGCTGCCCGCCGCATTTGGCCGGGCGGCGAACGCCGTTCGAAATCCTCGTCCCGGACCCGTCGTCCGGTTGACGGATCAGTCCACCCAGAGTTTTCCCGGAGAAGTCTTATGCAACGTCGCCGCTTCACCCCCTCGGCCCGGCCCGCCGCGCGGGGGGGATTCACCCTCATCGAACTGCTGGTGGTCATCGCCATCATCGCCGTGCTCGTCGCGCTGCTGCTGCCGGCCGTGCAGCAGGCCCGCGAGGCCGCCCGCCGTACGCAGTGCAAGAACAACATGAAGCAGCTGGGCCTGGCCTTCCACAACTTTGAAGGCACGTACGGCTTTCTGCCGACGAGCCAGCGTCCGCCGGTCACTGGACTGGGCATCACCCGCGTCTCCGTGCTGACCCAGTTGCTGCCTTTCCTGGATCAGGCGCCGATGTACAACAAGTACGACCAGTCGTTGAATTGGAGCCACGCCACGAACCTGCCGATCACGCAGACCCCGGTGCAGACCTTCAACTGCCCCTCGGATCCGTTCGCCGGCACGCTGGACGGCGTTCCGGAAAACTGGGCTCCGAACACTTCGGCCGTGAGCAGCTATTCGCCGGTGTTCGGCATCTCGCCGCTGGTCGGGTCATTCACGTCTCACACGCTGCCGCTGTACACCGACCCCGGCGATCCGACGTTCCAGTACCATGTCGGCTTCTTCCCGAAGAACGCGACCTGGAACACGACCTCGAACCGCTACGACAAACCGGGACGGAAGTTCCGGGACGTGACGGACGGTCTGTCCAACACGATCGCCATCGCGGAGTCGAACGGCCGTCCGGCGATTTTCCGCAAGGGCAAGCAGTTCGGGTCGCTGCCGCAGAACCGACTGAACGCCGGCGGCTGGGCCCGTCCCGCGAGCGACATCATGATCTACGGCCAGAGTCTCGATGGTTCGAGCCTGCTGGGCGCGGTTCCGATGAACGCCACGAACGGGTTTGACATCGGCGCGGAAACGTACGGCCCCGGCGGGTTCACCACTCCCGCGCCGTATACGTTCGGAGTGCATGGCACGAGCGTCCCGTATTCGTTCCACACGGGCGGCGTGCATTACACGATGGGGGATGGCGCCGTGCGGTTCATCAGCGAGAACATCAGCTTCGATACGTTCATCGCGCTGAACACGCCCAGCAACGCCGAAGTGGTTGGAGAGTTCTAAGTCCCGGCTCCTGCTGGATCCGGACGACCTTTGGTTCCTGCTCCTCCGGGCAATTTCCCGGGGGAGCGGGGACTTTTTGAGCCTGCCGCCCCGTGTTCGCCGTCGCCAGACGGCGCGGCGCTCCCCGCGCGCCCCGCCGTTTGCTGACTGCCGGACCACCGATCTGACCCAAGGCTGAAGTCATGTTCCGCTCCCGTGCGTTGATTGCGTTTCTGCTGGGCCTGTTGTCGAGCGGCGTGCTGCTCTCCGGTTGCACCGCGAACGGTTCGCTGGAGGAGGGCACGATCGAGCTGCTGAACGTGTCGTACGATCCGACCCGCGAGTTGTGGAAGGACATCAACGCCGTCTTCACTCAGCGTTACCGGGAGGAAACCGGCGTGCCGTTGAAGATCACGCAGTCGCATGCCGCTTCCGGCAGCCAGGCCCGCGCGATCGTCGACGGGCTGGCCGCGGACGTCGCGACGCTGTCGCTGTGGCCGGACACTGATGCTTTGCGGAAGAACGGCCTCGTCCAGGAAGGGTGGGAGGAACGGCTTCCGAACCGCTCGCTGCCCTATACGTCGACCGTCGTGTTTCTGGTCCGCAAGGGGAACCCCAAGGGAATTCAGGACTGGGCCGACCTCGCCAAGGAAGGGACCGTGGTCGTCACGCCCAGCCCCAAAACATCCGGCAATGGCCGCATGACGTTCCTGGCCGCGTGGGGCAGCGTCGTGCTCAACGGCGGGTCCGAGACGGAGGCCCAGGAGTTCGTCCGCCGCGTGTACAAGAATGTCGCCGTGCTGGACACCGGCGCCCGCGGCTCGACGGCGACGTTCGCCATCAAAGGGATCGGGGACGTCCTGAGCACGATGGAAAGCGAAGCGTACCTGACCCTCCAGGAAACGCCGGGGCAGTTTGAAATCGTCTATCCCTCGCTGAGCTTCCTGCATGAGCCCCCGGTGGCCGTCGTCGACTCCGTCGTCGAACGGAAAGGGACCCGGGCACACGCCGAGAAGTACCTGCAGTTCCTGTACACCCGCGAAGGCCAGGAGATCATTGCGAAGCACTTCTTCCGTCCGATCGACCCCGAAGTGGCCGCCGCCCATCGCGAACAGTTCCCGGAACTCCGGCTGTTCCCGGTAACCGAAGTCGCCGCCGACTGGAACGACGCCCAGCAAAAGTTCTTCGCCGACGGCGGCATCTTCGACCAGCTCTACCAGCCGGAGGCGCGGACGGCGGCCCGGTGAGGCTCCCGGCCCGGACGTCCGGCGCTGAAATGACATTCCGCACTCCGCCGAGCCTCCGGGCTTCGGCCAGCGTTCCGACCCGACATCGGGAGGTTCCATGACTCCGAGGAAACGCCGGGTGCTCCCCGGCTTTGGCCTCAGCCTCAGCTACACCATGCTGATCCTGCTGGTGCTGTTGTTCATCCCGCTGGTGGTGCTCGTCTATCGGGCGACCAGCCTCGGACCGGAGAAGTTCCTCCAGGCCGTGTGGACGCCGCAGGCGCGTGCCGCATACGGATTGACTTTCGGCGCTTCGCTGGCCGCGGCGGCGATCGACACGGTGCTGGGACTGCTGATCGCGTGGGTGCTGGTGCGATACGAGTTTCCGCTCAAGCGGGTGTTCGACGCGCTGGTCGATCTGCCGTTCGCGCTGCCGACGGCGGTGGCCGGACTGGTGTATTCCGCCCTGTATGTCGAATCCGGCTGGCTGGGCCGATACCTGGTTCCGCTGGGATTTCACGGCGCGCACAGCCGCACGGCGATCGTGCTGGTGCTGACGTTCATCGGCCTGCCGTTCGTCGTCCGCGCGGTGCAGCCGGTGCTGGAGAGTCTGGACGCGGATGTGGAGGAGGCGGCGGCGTCGCTGGGCGCCAACCGCTGGCAGGTCCTGTCCCGCGTCCTGTTCCCGGCGCTGCAGCCGGCGTTGTTGACCGGCTTCGCGCTGACGTTCGCCCGGGGGCTGGGCGAGTTCGGCTCTGTGGTCTTCGTGTCCGGCAACATGCCGTACTACACCGAGATCGCCCCGGTGCTGATCGTCGCCAAGCTGGAGGCGTTCGCCTACGCGGAGGCGACGGCCATCGCCCTCGTGCTGTTGATCTGCTCATTCGGAATGCTGGCCGTGATCAACACCCTCGAACGGAGGAGCCGCCGGCATGAAGCCTGATGCTGCCCGCCGCCGTCCGGGCGTCGGCTCCGGCCGGCCCACCGAGCCCGCCTGGGGTCGCCGATTGCTGATCTCGCTGGCTCTGTCCGTGCTGATCGTGCTGGTCGTGATTCCGGTTGCCAGCGTGTTCGGATACGCATTTTCCAAGGGCTGGGACCACTACTGGAATACGCTGCTGCGCGATCCCGATACGCGGCACGCGATGTGGCTGACGTTGGTCGTCGCACCGACGTCGGTGCTGTTGAACGTGGTGTTCGGCATCGCCGCGGCCTGGGCGCTGACGCGTTTCGAGTTCCGCGGGCGGACGCTGCTGACGACGTTCCTGGACCTGCCATTCGCGGTGTCGCCGGTCGTGGCCGGGCTGATGTTCGTGCTGCTGTTCGGGGCGACGGGCGTGTTCGGCCCGCAGCTCCAGAGCTGGGGCGTGACAATTATCTTCTCGACGCCGGGCCTGATCCTGGCGACGACGTTCGTGACGTTGCCGTTTGTCGCCCGCGAGCTGATTCCGGTGATGCAGGCGATCGGCCCGGAGGAGGAGTTGGCGGCCATCACGCTGGGGGCGAACGGCTGGCAGATGTTCCGGCGGATCACGCTGCCGAACATCAAGTGGGGCCTGCTGTACGGCGTAATACTCTGCAACGCCCGCGCGATGGGGGAGTATGGCGCGGTGTACGTCGTCTCGGGACACATCTCGGGCCAGACCGATACGCTGCCGCTGCGCGTCGAGAAGCTGCTGCAGGAATTCGATACGGCCGGATCGTTCGCGGTGGCGTCTGTGCTGACGTTCCTGGCCCTGGTCACGCTGATCGTCAAGTCGTTCCTCGAGGCGCGGACGGCGCGCGACCTGGAGGAGGCTCCCGCGGACGATGCCGGCCTGCCGCCGGACGACATCGAAGCGCCCGCCGCGTCATCGGAACCCGCATCCACATCCGCAGCGGCCATTACGGCCGCAGGAATCTGAAATGAGCATCCGCATTGCCCATGTCACGCGGCGTTTTGGCGCCTTCACGGCGCTCGACGACGTTTCGTTGTTCGTGCCCAGCGGCCAGTTGCTGGCGCTCCTCGGTCCATCCGGATCGGGGAAGACGACGCTGCTGCGGATCATTGCCGGGCTGGAAACGCCCGACGCCGGCGCGGTGCACGTCGCGGACCTGGACGTCACCAACGTGGCCCCGCGCGAGCGCGAGGTGGGGTTCGTGTTCCAGCATTACGCGCTGTTCCGGCACATGACGGTGTTCGAGAACATCGCGTTCGGCATGCGGATTCGCAAGACGCCCTCGGCGGAGGTCGAGAAGCGCGTCCGCGAGCTGCTGCACCTGGTGCGGCTGGAAGGGCTGGAACGGCGGTATCCGTCGCAGTTGTCGGGCGGTCAGCGGCAGCGCGTGGCCCTGGCAAGGGCGCTGGCGGTGAGGCCCCGGTTGCTGTTGCTCGACGAGCCGTTCGGCGCGCTGGATGCCAAGGTCCGCCAGGAGCTGCGGCAATGGCTGCGGCATCTGCACGACGAAATGCACGTCACCACGGTGTTCGTCACTCATGACCAGGAGGAGGCCTTCGAGGTCGCCGATCATGTCGTCGTGATGCGCGGCGGCAGGATTGAGCAGTCGGGATCGCCGCAGGACGTGTTCGACAACCCGGCGACCCCCTTCGTGATGGACTTCCTGGGCCAGGTGAATGTGTTTCACGGGCGACTGGAAGCCGGGCAGATGCATCTGGGCGGCATCGCCCTCGACTATCCGGAATACACGCACACGGAATCGCGAAACGCGACGGCCTATGTCCGCCCGCACGAACTGGCGCTGGAACGCGCCCCCAGCCAGGGCACGAGCCTGCCGGTTCGCGTCCTCCACGTGAATCCGGCCGGCGCCGTGACCCGCGTCCGCGTCATCTCCGAACCGTTCGGCGTGCAGCTCAATGTCGACCTCCGACCGGACGACTATTCGGAACTGCGAGTCCAGCCCGGCGAGCAACTGTTCGCGACGCCCCGCCGGGTCCGCGTGTTCATGCAGGACGATTACGTGATTTGATCACGCGGGCCGCGCGCCGCCGGGCCGTGAGGTCCGCCGCGATGAGCGATCCGCAACTGAAGCATTTGAAGGCGATGCCGATGTCCGAATCCGATACAGCGGAGCGACAAACGAGCCAGCCGGCCGGAACAGTCGCCGCCATTCTGGCCGCGCTCTCCGGGCTGCGGTTCGGCCAATTGACGATCAAAGTGCAGGACGGCCGGGTCGTGCAGATCGAGCGGACGGAGAAGCAGCGTCTGAACGACCCGCCGCGGCGCTGAATGCCGTGGCGCGGGAGCAACGGGCGAACGCGGACGGCGAGAGAAACATCCGCCAGAGAGACCCGGCAATAGCAAGACGGGCGACCGTAAGTCCCCCGTGCAGCAGCATTTCTGAGAAGTATTCCCGGGAGGATTCGAACCTCCAACCTTCGGCTCCGGAGGCCGACACTCTATCCAATTGAGCTACGGGAACGGGTCGCCCGCGCGGGAGCGCGCCGCATTGCGAGCGTGCACGCGTTATACGACACGAATCGCACGTCGTCAATTTCCCCGACCGGACAATGGAGTTTGACGCGCCGCTCTCTATGATTGCCCCGGTCCGTCGCGGACGCTGCCGGTGAGGTCCTCCGGGGCGACGCTGCGCGCGGACCGCGGAACAGCATCCAGAAATGACGAAAACGGCAAAACTGGCTCTGGCGGACGGCTCGGTCTTTACCGGACGGGCCTTCGGCGCCGACGGCGAAGTCTCCGGCGAAGTCGTGTTCAACACGAGCATGACGGGCTACCAGGAAATCCTCACCGATCCGTCCTACAACGGCCAGATCGTGACGATGACCTACCCCCTCATCGGCAACTACGGAATCAACTCCGACGACGTCGAAAGCGGCGGCCTGTCCCTTCGCGGCTTCATCGTCCGGGAACTCTGCCGCGAGCCCAGCAACTTCCGGTCGGAACAGACGCTCGACGAGTACCTCCGGTCGAACGGCGTCATCGGCCTCGAAGGCATCGACACCCGCGCCCTCGTCAAACGCATCCGCGTTCAGGGCGCCATGACGGGCGTCCTGTCGACCGTCGACCTCGACGACGAATCGCTCGTCCGCAAGGCCCGCAGCAGCCCGCAGCTTGTCGGCCAGGACCTGGTGAAGGACGTCATCCCGGACGCTCCCCGCGAATGGCAGGGGGGCCTGGACGATCTCGTCCGGCATTCGACCGCGCCGCAGGCGTGGGACGGCGAATCGACCGCCGCGCCGCACGTCGTCGCCGTGGATTATGGCATGAAGTGGAACATCCCCCGGTATCTGTCCGACGTCGGCTGCCGCGTGACGGTCGTCCCCGGCACGGCCACCGCGAAAGAGATTCTCGCGCATCAGCCGGACGGCGTGTTCCTGTCGAATGGCCCCGGAGACCCCGAGCCGCTCACTTACGCGGTCGAGGCGATTCGTGGCGTGCTCGGCAAGAAGCCGGTGTTCGGCATCTGCCTTGGGCATCAGCTGCTGGGTTTGGCGCTCGGCGCCCGGACGTTCAAATTGAAGTTCGGGCATCGCGGTGCAAATCAGCCGGTGTTGAACAAGCGCACCGGACGGGTGGAGATCACCTCGCAGAACCACGGGTTCGCGGTTGATCCGGAGTCGCTGCCGGCGGATGTCGAAGTCACCCACGTGAACCTGAACGACAACACGGTTGAAGGGCTGCGGCACAAGAAGCTGCCGGCGTTCAGCGTGCAGTATCACCCGGAATCGGCGGCCGGTCCGCACGACAGCAATTACCTGTTCGGCGAATTTCGCGAGCTGATGGAAGCGGGCCGCTGCCAGCCGGCCGCGCGGTAGGCGGGAACGTTCGACCGCTGCGATCGGGGCGACCCGTTTGGCGGCGGCGGTGAAATCCCGTCAAAACCCGGCTGCGGGGTTGAATTCGGCGGCGGACTGGCTGAGTCTGGAGAGCGATCGGCGCTGCGCGCGCCCCCTCGCCCGAAGCACTCGCACTGTTCCGGATTTATGACCGCACCGTTTCGCGTTCTGGCCGCTGTTCTGTTCTGCGTTCCGGCGCTGGCGGCCGACGAAGGCCCGCACGGCCCGACTTACACCTCCCCGCTGGAAGCCGGCGAGGACTTCGACTTCCAGGGAGAGTTTCTGGGCTGGCAGCGGCCGCAGGGCACGCACCGCAGCACGCAGCGGATCGGCCTGCAGGTGATTTCCCGCGGCGACGGGGAGTTCCTGGCGGTCAAGCATCTGGGCGGGCTGCCCGGAGACGGCGGCCATCGCCGGGATCAATACCTGTACGACGGCCGGCGGCTGGGGGCCGGCGTCTTCCTGTTGGGCGACATCACCGACCTCCGCGTGCATTTCGGCCATGCTGACGTCCTGACCAAGGACGGGCGAACGATCGGGCGGCTCGAGCGGGTGTATCGGGAAAGCCCGACGCTGGGCGTCGCGCCTCCGGAGGGAGCCGTGGTGCTGTTCGACGGCGATCAGCCGGACCGGCTTCGCGATGTCCGCCTGACCGACGAGGGCTGGCTGGCGGTCGGCGCCGAAACGAGCGACCGTTACCGCAGCTTCCGGATGCACGGCGAGTTTCTGCTGCCGTACCAGCCGAAGGCCCGGGGGCAGGCGCGGGCGAACAGCGGGTTCTATCTGCAGAATCGCTATGAGGTGCAGGTGCTGGACTCGTTCGGCCTGGAGGGGGTCGAGAACGAGTGTGCCGCGCTGTATCGCCAGAGGGCGCCGGATGAAAACCTGTGCCTGCCGCCGCTGGTGTGGCAGACCTACGACATCGACTTCACGGCCGCGGAGTTCGCCGGCGGCGAAAGGATCGCGCCGGCGCGGATCAGCCTGTGGCATAACGGCGTGCCTGTCCACCGCGACGTTGAGATCACGGGCAAGACGGGAGCGGGGCAGCCGGAAGGCGCCGACGCGATGCCGATCCGGTTCCAGGACCACGGGAATCCGGTCGTGTTCCGAAACCTGTGGATCATCGACACGACCGACCCCGCGGCGCGGGAGATCGATTGGCTCGATCTGCCGCTGCGTGCCGCTCCGATGCCCATCGCACACTGGCCGCCCCCGTGCCTGTGCAGCCCGGGGCGGTAAGGCGGCGTCGAGCCGGCGAGATCCACTTCGCAAACGATTGGTCACTGGTCACTTTGCAATTGCCGTTTTGCAATTTGCAATGA
>JAHBXW010000029.1 GCA_019636235.1 Planctomyces sp. | reverse complement strand
CACGAACGAGAACCTGCTGGCCGCCATCAGCAATGCGGCCGTCGGGAACTATTCGTACACCTGGGACGCCAATCACAACAAGCTGACGGAGACGATCAGCGGCGCAATATCCGGGTACGGGTTCACGGTCCCCAGCGGCGGCTACGACGACGAGGACCGGCTGGTCGCCTGGAACCGGGACGACACGAACCTGGACCAGGTCTGGGACCTGTCCCCGGTGGGGGACTGGGACGAGTTCACCCGGAACACGGTCGTCCAGACCCGCGTGCATGGCCTGACGCACGAGCTGCTGGAGATCGACTCGGTCCCCTTGGCCTACGATCCGAGAGGCCATCTGACCACGAACGCCAACGGCCAGACCTACACGTGGGACGCGAATGGGCTGCTGCGGACCGCCACGGTTCCCAACGGCTGCCCGGAGGGGCTCGAGGGGACGCACGACTACGAGTACGACGTCCTGGGCCGCCGGGTCGCCAAAACCGTCGACGACGTGGCGCATTCGACCATCACGACGACAGTCTATGTGCACGCGGACGCGATCGTGTTCGCGGAGTACCTGGCCGGCCAGCCGGCGGCCAGCCCGGTGCGGAAGTTCGTCAACGCCAGCTACGTGGACGAGCCGGTGCTGCTGGTGAACGGCTCCGGGGGCGGGAGTTCATCAAGCAGCGGCCCGGCCTCGGAGGAACTGCTGTACTGCCACCGCAGCCAGCAGTATTCGATCACGGCCCTCACCGATCACACCGGGGCCGTCGTGGAGCGCTACGCCTACACGCCCTACGGCGTGGCGACGATCCTGGACGGTTCGGGGACGACGCCGCGGGCGGCGAGCCTGTACGGGAACCCGCACCAGTTCACGGCCCGGACCTGGGACGCGGAGACGGGGCTGTACGGCTTCCGGGCGCGGATGTACTCGGCGGGGCTGGGCCGGTTCGTGAGCCGGGATCGACTGCAGTACCCCGATGGGCCGAATGCGTATGCGGGATATTTCGTGCCGGATGGACTCGACCCCACTGGAATGGTGGATTGGATTATCCCCCCGTCCAAGCCCGTCTATCCTGCGCCTTTGTATCCGACCCCCACACGAGTTTCAAAATGGACATGCAAGTCGGCAAGGCAGAAGATCGAAGAACTCAGAGACAACTGGAAGTCGCTGGGATACGCAATCTCGGCCGAGCATCTTGATCGCATTCTGGGCGACAGTCCGGACGATGGCAGTGCGCCGGAAGGCGTCTGCGCCGCCCTTCAAGAGTCGTCCGTGGCCGCCAACGTGTGCGACTTCTGCGACCAAGGAAGCTTTGGAGATGACGGATATGAAATGCTGCCAGCGATCCTCATAGGGATCGACTCGCTCGACGGCGACTTTGACATGTTCTCCGACATCAGCTATGCGATCGGAACGCTGTATGGCACAGTAAGCTGCAGCTCAAACTCATCGAAGTCGGAAAGTGGCCTCCAATGCAGATGTGTCACAACGAAGTGCGCTGCCACAATTGTCTTCGAAGAGAGCTTTGTGTTTTACCCGAGCGGCTGGCGGCAGCTAAACGACTACTATGACGCCGGAGTCTATTTCCAGAAGCTCTGCAAGGGGAAACGGCCAAAATGGAAGGCGACGTGTTCGCTTAGCGGTGGAACGACCAAGTGCTATTCCCATGGACCAAAGTGGTAGTGTGGCCGCGCAACCTTGCAACGCGGCCTGCTGCCTGCGGCAGCCGAGAGTCAATGTGTTTTGTGGAGAACGGCCGATGCGTATCGTCAAGACTTTTGTGCTTGTCTTTGCCGGATGCCTATGCGTCGCGCTGCTTGCGCAGGCATTTCCGCAGATTACGCAAGCGTTTCGAGAAATCGGCCGTCGCAACCGAGGAGATGATGCTGCCGTTTTGCTGTTCTCAAAGAGCACAGATGTCGATGCGCCGCGGCTCACGGAGATTGTTGTGTGGAAGGGCATGGGTGATGGCAGCGAGGCGACTGTCTTGCATTGTGCGGATGAAAAAACGTGCCGCGCAATGGAACACGGAATAAAGTCGTCGGTAAGATCCCCTGAATTTCACGAAGTTCTTGGACATATCCCATTTAGCGTCATCTTGAGATTCGACAATGGTGGTGAGTTTTATTCATCCGAGCTGGGAATCGGATCTGAGAGTATAGACATATGGATCTCCAAGGTCAGGCCGGGTGATGCGTACCCTACCCATATTTTTGACATCGATTCAATCCCATGTAGCGCACTAAGAACAGCGCTGGTGGCCATAGGCAACGATAGCAACGAGTTGCACGAATTTCCGCCAGGATGCGACTGTAAGGAAAGCGAGACCGTGGGCGGGGTGAAACGACATGCCACCCAGGACCATTGAAACGCCTGAAGCGACGTGCGGGACCTGGGACCTGGACCAGTCCCGGACGTCGAACACGGTCAATGAGATCACGGACATCACGGAGACGGCCGGTCCGGCGTGGGCCACGCCGGCCTACAACCGGGCCGGGAACATGACGACGGTTCCCAAGCCGGCGGCCCCAACCGGCAGCTACGCCGCGACATACGACGCCTGGAACCGGCTGGTCAAGCTGGCGGACGGGTCCGACACGGTGAGCGAATACGCCTACGACGGCGCGAAGCGGCGGATCGTCCAGAAGTCATACACTGCCGGCACGCTGACCGAAACCCGCCACCTGTATTACACGCAGCCGTCCCAATGGCAGGTGATTGAGGAGCGCCTCGGCGCATCGACCGACGCCGACCGGCAGTTCGTGTGGGGCCTGCGGTATGTCGACGACTGCCTGCTCAGGGACCGCGATACGGATTCCAACGGCTCGCTGGACGAACGGCTGTACGCACTGCAGGACGCCAACTGGAACGTGACGGGGCTGGTCGATCCGGACGGGGACGTCCAGGAGCGGTTCGCCTACACGGCCTATGGCGTGCCGCTGTTCCTGGCGGCGAACTTCACGCCGCAGGGCGCGTCCGGTTCCGGCTGGGAGACGCTGTACTGCGGGTACCGCTACGAGGCGGCGACGGGGCTGTTCCACGTGCGGCATCGGGTGCTGCATCCCGTGCTGGGAACGTGGGCGCAAAGGGATCCGTTGGGAGCTTCAACCGGCGTCAATCTCTATGAATATGCCTGGAGTCAATCGATTAACAAGATTGATCCAACTGGTCTCATAACGGCCACTCTTCCAGGAGTTCCGGCTCTTCCGGCTCTTCCGGCTCTTCCGGCTCTTCCGGCTCTTCCGGCTCTTCCGGCTCTTCCGGCTCTTCCGGCTCTTCCGGCTCTTCCGCTCATAGCAGGGATCAGTGCGGCTGTACTCGCGGCAGCCGCCGCCTGCATGGCCCCTTTCTACTCCCACGCACTCAATCAGATTAATAGCGGAATGGTTAGCGACAAATGGGCCCACTGCTACGTGTCATGCATGTCCACAAAGCTTTGCGGGCCAATCCTGTCTCAGATTGGGGGGCTTGGATTTGAAGTGTATCAAGAGTTGTTGCGGCTTATTCAAGAGCTCACTGGGCGGCGCGTTACAACAGACGGATTCTCATGGGGCGACGTTGTAGCGAATTTGGAGGGCTCCGCCTGTGCCGGATTTGAGGCAGTATGGGCCGGACCGATTGGAGGCCTAGGCGGGCTGTTGTTCAGAGAGAGCTGCGAGGATTGCTGCAACAGGGTATGTCCATAGTGGAGCGATGAATCGCCTGAGGCCACCCCCTGCAGCACATCTTTAACCACCTTCAGGCAGAATGCGATTACGAGCATCGAATCGAGCAATGACGCCAATTGACCTAGCGGTGGGACTGAGTCTTTTAATTGTCGTGGCAGCTGCAGTGACAACACTCAGCGTTGCGGGTCGATTCTTGCTGTCTGCCAAGACGATTGCAGTTGCAGGCGAGGGAAATGAAATAATAATTGATGGCGATTCACACAAATTATGCGACATCGAATCGTTCATAAACCAAGGCAATTACTCTAATATCGGAGGAGCGACTCATCGACTTTGCGAGTACGTAGTTCGCACTAATCGAGGGCGGCAGTTTCATGTTAGTTCGCTGCGCCGCTCTGCGTTTAGGGAGATGGAGCGTGCCGAGAAGGTGTATTCTGAACACGCTGCTGGAGAGCATCGGCGACGCATTGCCAATTGCGGAGTTTCGGAGATTCCTCCACTGCGCCTCTATCGCCAAGGGATTGGCCACGTTCTGAGAGACGGCATTCTAGTCGCAACTCGCTACTTTGTGCAAGGCGATGTTATTAGAATTGGAAATGACGATGAATCGATTGCATTGAATCTCAACAAGATGTCAGACGCGATGGCACTTGTTATACTCTTGCGTGATTATTACCAATTAAAGGGCGACTGTCCTTTTCTGCGCATTAAGGATTGAGGGCGGTGTATTCAAAACGATTTCACTGAGAACCGGGCGGTGCGTTGCCTGATGTTAGTGATATGCCAGCCGGCGGTCCACCCGGTGCAAAAGTTCGTCAACGCCAGCTACGTCGATGAGCCGGTCGTCTTGGTGAACGGTTCCGGCGGGAGCAGCAGCAGCGGCCCGGCCACGGAGGAACGGCTGTACTGCCACCCCAACCAGCAGTACAGCATCACGGCGCTGACGGACGACATGGGGGGCCGTCGTGGAGCGATACGCCTACACGCCCTACGGCGTAGCGACGATCCTGGACGGGTCGGGGACGACGCCGCGGGCGGCGAGCCTGTACGGGAACGCGTTCCAGTTCACGGGCCGGACCTGGGACGCGGAGACGGGGCTGTTCGGCTTCTGGGCGCGGATGTACTAGGCGGGACTGGGACGGTTCGTGAGCCGGGATCCGATCGGATTGAAAACGTCGCTGCGGAACGGCGTTCGATTCCAGAATCCAACCCAATCGCCATGCGGAGCCTGAAGATGCACAGCCAATCGGACGGAGCATCGGAGACCAGCGGCGACGCGTCCGCCCGGTTCGACCGCACAGCGATCCAGCTCCGGCCGCTGGCGGAGCGGGGCTCGGACCTCGACGTCGGCGGCGTGCGGCCGCTGGCGGCGGACCGGGGCTTCCGGCATCCCGACCTGCCGGGCCTGGCGGACGCGATCCACGCGGCCCGAAAGCGGGGCGCGGCCGTGATCCTGCTCCTGGGGGGGCATCCGATCAAGCTGGGCCTGTCGCGCTACCTGGCGGACCTGATCGAACGCGGCCTGGTCACGCACGTGGCCACGAACGGCTCGGGGATCATCCATGACTTCGAGCTGGCGGCGTTCGGCGAGACCAGCGAGAACGTGGCCAAGTGGATCCAGGCCGGCCAGTTCGGCCTGTGGCGGGAGACGGGCCGGCTGAACGACGTCATCCGGCAGGCGGCCGACCGGGACCAGGGGCTGGGCGAAGGCGTGGGCCGGGTCATCGAAGAGGAGCGGTTCCCGCATCGCGAGCTGAGCCTGTGCGCGGCGGGCTGGCGCTGCGGGGTCCCGGTGACCTGCCACGTGACGATCGGGGCCGACATCATCCACGCCCACGCCAACTGCGACGGGGCCGCCCTGGGACAGACCAGCTACGCCGACTTCCTGACGTTCGCCGAGTCGGTGCGGCGGCTGGAGGGGGGCGTGTATCTGAACATCGGGTCGGCCGTGACGGGGCCGGAGGTGTTCCTGAAGGCGCTGGGCGCCACTGTCGACCAGCCTCAGGTGAAGTGTGCCACTGGCTCTGCCAGTGCCGATGTGGGATCATCGGCGGAAGACCGCCACCCTCAACTGGAAGGCGTGCGGCATGGGACATCGCCAACAGTTGAAGCGAGTTCACGAACCCGGGCATAGGGCCGGGAACATGACGACGGTTCCCAAGCCGGCGGCGCCCACGGGCAGCTACACGGCGACGTACAAGGATGCCGGGCCGTGGGAGGTCAAAGGCCCATGCAATCACCCTTCGGCCGACAAGATGATCAGCTGCGAAGGCGTTAACGGGTGGATTGATGCTGAATATAAGCGATTGGATATCCTTCTTGAAGCGCTAAAAAGTACTGTGATTGAAAATGGGGGCAAGTGTCAGGTGGCACGTCCGCCTCTCCGGAGTTGTTGGCGGCAATGATGGCGCGACTGTGAGGTGTTTGATGGTGTTTCGACGTCTCCGGCCATTTGCCCTGCCTCTGCTGGCTCTAATGCTTCTTGGCGTCGTCGTCCTGATCTGTCTGGTTATTCTGCCACAGGCTGCAGACAAGGAGTTCGTCGCCCTGTTGGAAGCGAACGGGCTGAAAGTGTCCGATGTCCGCAAATATGAGTTCGCCGGAGAGAGACTCGGCTTACGCTCGCCCTGGCCCTATTACAGCATCAAAGCAAGTGGCGAAGCCAATCTGACGCCTGACGTCCTGGAATCGCTGCGCCGGCACCGGAATTCCATCGCTCGAGTTGAATTGGTGGAACTGGCGGCTACCGATGAGATGCTGTCCGTCGTGTCACGCATGACGCATCTCAAGGACCTGACGATGATAGGATTCAAACGCGAGTGGCCTGAGGGCGTGACTCTCGATGGACTCAGAAAGTTGACCTATTTGACGATTCGAGGAGTCGGATTCACGGATGTCCAAGGGCGGCGGCTGAATCGCCTTCCGAATCTGAGCATTGTTGACCTGCGTCAAACGAGGATCGGGGACGAAACGTTCACCGCGTTGTCAGAACTGCGGTCGCTGTACTTTCTCAAGATCGAAGGGACCCGAGTGACCGACGAAGGCTGCCTGCGACTAGCGAGCCGCACGTCCGGAGAGGCGTTTCCGAGCCTGAAGACGCTCTTCGCAGACATGACAGCCATTGGGGACGCGAGCGTTCCATTCCTGGCATCTTTGCCCAATCTGCGGAATCTGCGTCTCGAATCGCCCGACATTACCGATGCAGGCGTGCGGGAACTTCTTGAGCGATCCACATCGTTGGCGAGCCTGGACGTCGCCGGAGGCCAGATTTCGGGCGTCGGATGGGCCCTCGTTCCATGGAACGCCCCGATCGAAAGCCTTGGAGTCGACGGCACACAGTTTACCGGAAGCGATATCCTCACGATGTTCAGACTCCATCCACAGCTGATGAGCGTGATGCCGCCAACGGGCGCCTATACGCCAGAAGAGATCAAAGATCTCCACTCGCTTCTTGAGGAGCGTGGAGCATGGCCGTATCCGGCGAAGAAGTGAGTCCCGGGCGTCTCAGATCCGCAACAGGGGTTCCCCCCGCTGGGGCCGAACGGCATTCTCGATGTTTACGCTCCAAGGGCCGATGTCCTTGCTGCATCCACGAGGAGTCCTCTTCCACAAGAGCGGAGCCAACTCGATGAGTGGAAGGTCACACGGAGCGGCGTCGACCGGTCGGCCCGGTTCGACCGCGCGTCGATCCAGCTCCGGCCGCTGGCCGAGCGGGGCTCGGACCTGGACGTTCGCGGCGTGCGGCCGCTGGCGGCGGACCGGGGCTTCCGGCATCCCGACCTGCCGGGCCTGGCCACAGCCATCCACCAGGCCCGGGAGCGGGGCGCGGCCGTGATCCTGCTGCTGGGGGGGCATCCGATCAAGCTGGGCCTGTCGCGCTACCTGATCGACCTGATCGAACGCGGGCTGGTCACGCACATCGCCACGAACGGCTCGGGGATCATCCATGACTTCGAGCTGGCGGCGTTCGGCGAGACCAGCGAAAACGTCGCGAAGTGGATCCAGGCCGGCCAGTTCGGCCTGTGGCGGGAGACGGGCCGGCTGAACGACGTCATCCGGCAGGCGGCCGAACGGGACCAAGGGCTGGGCGAAGGCGTGGGCCGGGTCATCGAAGAGGAGCGGTTCCCGCATCGCGAGCTGAGCCTGTGCGCGGCGGGCTGGCGCTGCGGGGTCCCGGTGACGTGCCACGTGACGATCGGGGCCGACATTATCCACGCCCACGCCAACTGCGACGGGGCCGTCCTGGGCCAGACCAGCTACGCCGACTTCCTGACGTTCGCCGAGTCGGTGCGGCGGCTGGAGGAATCGATGCCGTCGCTGCGGCAGCCGGGGCCCCCCGTGAAAGCGGAAATGGCAGTAGATCGCGTGTCCGGGCGGGGGTAGACTTCAGTGTCAGGCTGATGCTCTGCGGAGGCGACGAACATTCGAGGGACGATGCCGGGCTGGTTTTCCAAAGCGACGAACGTCTTCCGGCAACCGCAACCGGTCGCCGAACAGACGTTTGAGGTCCGTTGCGGCTGCGGGCAGGTCCATCGCGGGCTGCGTCGCGTCCGGCATCAGCGGATTCTCTGCCGGGACTGCGGCTCGCCGCGGTTCGTCCTGCCCCGGGACGTCTATCCCCCGCCGCGCGAGCCGAAAAAGCCCCCGCGCCCCGAGACAGAATCGCTGCCGGTTCTCGCCCCGGCGGAACCGTCCAGCACGACGGAGACTGTCGCGGAGGTCGCCGTCACCCAAGAAGTGCGGGCGATCCCTGGCCGCAAGGCTGCGGCGGCCACGGCCAAACCGAGGCTTCGAGCCGCACAACTGCTCGTTCCCAAGCCCCGGCGGTTCTGGAATCCGGTCCGCATCGTGGCGCTGGGCATCGCCATCGTCATGGCGTCCATTTCCTATCTGCTTGTGCGGCACCTGCAGCGTGAAAACGCCGTCCTCGTGCTGCGGACGATCAGCGAGCAGATCGATCCGGCCGTGGAGGCCCGCGACTGGGTCGCCGCGCGACAGCACTTTGGCGAAGCGGTGCGGGCGGTCGACATCCTCCGCCGCGACGACCCCCTCGCCAGGGCGTACCGGCAGGGGCTGCGGGAAACGACGGCCATCAATGAGCTCAGCTCCGAGACGCTGGTGGAGCTGGTCGAGGACGCGGAGCGGCAGCGTTCGCGCGACCCCGAGGGCTGGCAGCGGCTGTTCGATGCGCGCTATCGCAACCGCTGGATCGTTCTGGAAACGACGCTCAGCAAGTCGTCCGACGGCGGGTGGGAGATCGACATTCCGCCTCCGCTGACCGATTCCGGACGAGGGGCCGTGCTCCAGGTCGACCTCCGCGCATTCGACCGGGTTCCCGGCCTGCAGGCGGGGCGGCCCGTGCTGTTCGCCGGTCAGCTCGCGAGCTGCGAGTTGTCGTCGGAGCGCCGGGAGTGGGTTGTCCGCCTTGATCGCGACAGCGGCTTTTTGTGGTCGGGCCTTGAGACGTGTCTGGCGCTGGGTTTCGGCGAGAACGACTGGCGGACGCGCGACGAGCTGGAAACGCTATTGCGTTCGCAGTCGAAATCGCTGGGGCTGGCGGGGGACGAGGACGCCGTCGCCGTGACGAAGTCCGATCCGCCCCCCGATCCAGGAGCGCCCGCCAAGGCAGAACCAGGCAGCCGGAATTTCTGATGTCCCGCACGCTCTTCACTGCTCTCCGACTTCGCACCGCGCTGCGGGCGATCTGCGCCTGCGTCGCGCTGGTCGCCGCCGTGCCTGGCCGCCCCGCGCTGGCGCAGGACAAGGATGTCGAATCGATCGAACAGTTTCTCGAGCGGAAGGCGCGCTGGAACGAACTGATCGGGGCGGATTTCCGCGTTGAAGGGCGGCTGGCCGTCATCAACCCGCCGCAACTCCGGTTCAAGCGGTGCGAGCTCGAGTTTCGGATGGCGCCGGAGCTGCCGGCGCTTCCGCGGAGCACAATCGTGGCGGAGGTGCGCGGCGGGCTGGCGCTCGAAGACGGCAAGCTGTACTTCAAGGTCACCGAGGCGAAGGCTCGCGGCAACGATCTGGCGACGCTCGCGGCGCAACGGACGCGGATCGACACCAGCCGCGCCGAGGACTGGCATCGGCTGGCCGACTGGGCGGCGTCGCGCGGCGCCTTCTATCAGGACCCTGAACTCGTCAACAAGGCGGCGGAGTTTCACGAACTGGGGCTGATGACCGAGTATCGCAAGCTTCGCGGCGACGACCGCGACGGGCTGCTGGAACTGGCGAAACGGGCTGGCCAGTTCGGCGCCGAGGATACGGTCGCCTGGCGATTCATCCATGAGGCCTGCCGGCTCGACTTCGCGAAGCTGCGGCGCGAGGCCCGGCCGGACGATTCCGTGCTGGTGAACCGGATTCTGCGGATGTTGCCCGGGGCGAACGATCCGCTCAAACCGGAGGATGCCGAGCTGCGTCGAACCTACCTCGCCGATCCGCAGACGACTTATGTCGCGGCGGATGCGGCCGTTCGAAAGAAACTGCACCGCGCGCTGTATGCCCAGGTGCTGCTGGCCCGCATTGAACGGGACGCGATTCCCAGCGGGCGAAACGGCGACGCCATCGCCACGCGCATTCTGCAGCAGCTGCCCGAGCTGGACGACGTCGCGGCCGAATACCGCCGCCGCGAAGTTGACTATCTTTCGTCCCGCGTCACGCAACTGACCCGCGATGAACTGACGAAGCTGGCCACGCGGTTCCAGGTCCAGCAGCGCGGCGACGACGGGCGCCGCGTTCAGCAGGAGTGGCTGAAGGCGCAGGAAGCGGCCCGCCGCGCGGAGGGCCCCCGGGGGCTGATGGAGCTGGGAGATGACTACATCGCCATGCTCAATGACGAGCGGACGGCGGCGGCGCTGTATCAGGAGGCTTACGACAAGAACCCGCAGGCGCCCGAGCCGGCAGACTGGTTTCAATCGCGGGACTATGTGCTGACGAACGGGCACTGGACGCCGCAGTCGGAGGCGCCCGTCGAACCGGAAAGCCGGGTCGATCTGGCGATCCGCGAGGGTCGCGTGCTAACGGGCATGACGGGGCGGGAGGTGCGGGCGGCGCTGGGCAATCGGCCGTCGTCAGTCGTCCGGCAGGCGGCCAAGGGGGGCGTCTCCGAACTCTGGATCTACAGGCCGCAGGCGATGGTCGTCGAGCTGACCCGCACGGGCAGCGACGCCGATGCCAAAGTCAAACGGACGTATTCGCTGGCCGAGCAGTAGAGTTGGTCGACCGCATTGGCGGCCAGGTCCGCCAGACCGCGATCGGAAACCGCAACAGCCCGTCGCTGGCCGTCGCGCGAACCCGCTCAGCGGGGGACGACGTCAAACTCGATGCGCAGGACCGCTTCCGGCGCGAAATGCTGGGAGATCAGTCCCACGCTGCGGCTGGCGACGGAGGCGTCGATTCGCCAGGCCAGGCCGCCCTCGCCGCCCCCCGCCTGCAGAACGTCGACACGGACGTTCTGTGCATCGATCCGCAGCGCCGCGGCCAGCTCATCCCGAACCGATGCGGCAATGGCATCCCCCGCGCCCCCCGTCTCCAGACCCCGCTCCGCTCCTCTTCGGGCCGCCTCAGCGAACTCCCGACCGATCGACAGCCCCTGGGAAAACTCCACCGCCCCCAGCGACAGGGCGGCGATCACGGGAAGCAGGAGAAAAGTCTCCACCAGCAGCGATCCGCGGCGCCGGCCGACTGGGACAGGACCTGTCATCCGCATGGCGAACCCGTTGAGCAAGAGGGACCGTCGCAGCCCGCGACACTCGCCGACTCCCTTCCAGGACAACCATACATGGCGGTTGCCGAACGGCGTCCGGTCTGCCAAAAAACTGTGCGACTGGACGCCATCCGGCGTCGGCTCTGCCGCGCCTGCCGGAATGTCCGCCTCACCGATTTTTTCTGCAGAAGGTCCCCCATGGCCGGCAAGACTCTGTTCAAACGGATCATCGACCGGGAGATTCCGGCCGACATCGTCTACGAGGACGACCTGTCGCTCGCGTTCCGCGACATCAACCCGCAGGCGCCCGTGCACATCCTCGTGATCCCCAAGCAGGAGATCGCGTCCCTCGCCGACGCGGGGGACGAGGACGGCGCGCTCCTGGGCCATCTGCTGCTCGTCGTCCGAAACCTGGCGCGGGAGCAGGGGCTGGCAAACGGTTTCCGAACGGTGCTCAACACGGGCGGGCACGGCGGGCAGACCGTGCCGCACCTGCACTTCCACCTGCTGGGCAAGCGCGCCCTGTCATGGCCGCCGGGGTGATTCCCGGCCGTCCTCGGGCGGGTTGCGGTTCTCAGCCGGGCTTGCGTCCGCCGCGCGGGCGGCGAGTTGCTCCCAGTGGACGCGGCCGACATGCCACATCCAGCGCGGCCCGTAACTCGCCCGCGGCGCCCACGTGTTGCGCGTCGCCTCGGCCAGGTGCTGGAGCGCCTCGTCATCGCGATTCTCGACCGCGTGGTTCAGGCCGATGTACAGCTGCGCGTAGAACCGCCGCGCCTCACGCTCGGAGTCCCCGAGCTTCGCCTCGTCGATCCGCGTCAGCACCTGCTCCGGTTCGATCGTCCCCGCGAACAGCCGGAACACGTCCGGGAACGGTTCGCGGTCGTCTTTCTCATACTTCAGCAAGCCAGCCCGCGCTGTCGCGACGTCGGAATTCCGCGCCTGCGACAGATATCGCCAGATGCCGTTCTCCCGGTCGACATTGTCGAACGAGTGATACCGCTCGAATTGGGACGCGGCCGCCTCATAGTCGCCGGCGTAGAACCAGGCGATCCCCCGCCGCCAGTGGCTGCGATCGAGCGTCAGATCGCGATTGGCCATGTCGTTGTAATCTCGGACCGCTTCGTCAAAACGGGACAGGCTGAACAGCGCATCCCCCCGCTGCGACAGCGCCTGTCCATTCGCCGGGTCGGTTTCGAGTTGCAGCGTCAATACGCGGACCGACTCCTCGGCGTCCAATCGAATTCTTTCGCGGACGTCGGTCGCCAGCGGATGAACCGGCTGATCGGCCCCCCGCGCCGGTGCTGGCGGCGGCGCTGCGATCATTGTCAGCCAACAGGCCACGAGGACCGGGTACGGCGACCGAACCAGCATCGACTTCTGCGGCGACATGGCGGACTCCGCGACCAGTGAACCAGGAGCAGCCAGCACTCTACCCGCAACTCAGGATCAGTTCACGAGGCTCCGAGGCCCTCGCCCCACTCCCGCGCCAGCCTCGCGAACTCCCGGCCCCGCTCCACGTAGTTCTGAAACCAGCCGAAACTCGCACATCCGGGGGACAGCAGAACGACATCTCCGGGCGATGACTGGTCCACGCCCCAGCTGAAGGCTTCCTCGAACGTCGCACACACGCGTCGCTTCGGCGGTTCCCCCCGGGCGGTCCGCCGTTCGGCCAGTAGCGCGTCAAGAGCCTCGGCCGTCTGCCCCATCAGGGCCGTCGCAGCCGCGCGTTCCGCAATGGCGTCCGCGAGATCCGACAGGTCGACGTGCTTATCGTAGCCCCCGGCCAGCAGGATGACGGGTGCCTCGAAGGCCCGCAGCGCGGCGATCGCCGCATCCGGCGTCGTCGCCTTGCTGTCGTCGAAAAACGCTCGCCCGCGCTGTTCATCGATCCGCTGCAGCCGGTGCGGCAGCCCTTCGAAGGCCCGAAGTGCGGAACGGAGCGCCGCCGTGTCGGCGCCGATGGTCAGCGCGGCCGCCGTTGCCGCCGCCGCGTTGATTGCATGATGTTCGCCCGGCAGGCGGAACCCATCCTGAAGGTCGAGATCCACGTCCTGTCCCGCGACGCGGCCGACAAGTCGCGATCCCCGCACGCGCGCCGAGTCATCCCGCGCCGTCGATGCGCCGGCGACCGTCGCCCCCTCCCGTCCGAACCACGCCTTCCGTCCGATTGCCGGCCACGACGCGACATCGGCGTCATCCGCGTTCAGCACGGCAACATCGGTCGGCTGCTGCCAGCGAAGAATCGTCTGTTTCGCCTGGCGGTACTCGTCGAGCGACGCATGCCAGTCGAGATGATTCGGCCGCAGGTTCGTCACGACGGCTACGTCCGGTCGGAATCGAAGGCGGTCGAGGTCCGTCAGTTGAAAACTGCTGAGTTCCAGAACGACCCAGTCGCCGGGTTCGATGTCGTCGACGACGGGCAGCAGGCTGACGCCGATGTTCCCGCCCAGCCAAGCACGGCGGCCGGAAGCGGCGAGCATCGCATGCAGCAGCGCGGTGGTCGTCGATTTGCCGATGCTGCCGGTGACGGCCACGACCCGTCCCCGATGATGCTGGGCGAACAGGTTCATCTCGCTGGTCAGCGGCACGCCGGCGGCACGGGCGATGTCCAGCCAGGGGCTGCCGCGCGGCACGGCGGGATTCACCACGATCAGGTCGGCTTCCCGAAACGCGGGCTCGTGATGCGCTCCGAGCTGCAGCGATTCGATCCGGCAGTCGTCGAGACGCGCCAGCGTGTCCGCGAGGTCGGTCTCGGAGCGGAGATCGGTGATCGTGATCCGTGCGCCGCGCTGGGAGAGAAACCGGACGACGCCCTCGCCGCCGCCGAATGCGCCCAGTCCCATGACGGTGACGCGGGCGTTGCGAAACGAACCCGCCCCGGGGGCGTCGATGCGGGGCGAAGCGACGGGGGGCGGGGACAAAGGCGGATCGAACGGGACGGGCAGGCGGGCGCGGTCGCGCCGACGGGACGTGCCTGCGGCGAGTCGTCGAGCATCGGCGGCGCGGCGTGCCTGCGGCAGCGTCGCGCGGGGCGGATCATAGCCGCGCCCCGGCCCGCGGCGGGAGATCGAACGGCCATCAGAAGATCCCCAGGTGGTCGCGGGCCTCGTCGGTCATTCGCGCGGGAGTCCAGGGCGGACTCATCACCATTCGGATGTTCGCCTGTTGAATTCCCGGGACCCGTTCCAGCGACATCTTGGCCTGCTGCACGATCTGCGGACCCGCCGGGCAGGCCGGGCTGGTCAGCGTCATTTCCACATGGACCGTCCGTTCGTCGAGCGTGATGTTGTACACCAGGCCCAGGTCCACGATGTTGATCATCAGCTCCGGGTCGATGACCTCCTTGAGCGCATCGATCATCACCGTCTCATCGGTCGGCGGAGGGGGCAGCTCAGCGGGATCGCCCGCGAGTCCGGTATGGACGGGGCCGGGAGCCGGCGTCGATGCGGCCGCAGCCTCCGCCGCCTCGGCGCTGTTCGGCTGCTGCGATTCGAGGTCGGCCGGCATGATGACGGTGTCGATGGCGGCAGGATTCTTTTCGGTCATGACGGGGGATTCCTCGCCGCGGGGGAACGCAGCGTTGCTAATGGCTCGTCCGGCGCGCAGGCCGACCGTCGGGATTATACCAGTCGGCCGACGGGAGGGGCCGCAGAAATCGACCGCGGCGGAGATCAGTCGCCCTCAGGCCGCTGCCGCTGGATCAACGTTGCGGCCCGCGTCGCCGCGTACCGGAACGGCCGGATCAGCGGCTCACCGCGAAACGCAATGACAAGCGCATCAGTCGTCGCGTTCATGCGCAGCCAGGCGCTCAATCAGCCGCCGTCGGATAGACGCGGTTCCAGTCCCGGCGCATGTCGATGACGGTCCAGCCGTGTTCGCCCGCCGCATCGAGCGCCTTGTCCAGCCGCCCGACGGACGACGCGCGATCGTACGCAAACTCGCGCTCAGCGTCAGTGTGATGCACGACCAGCCCGAAACGCGGACCCTCCCCCGCCGTCGTCCACTCCAGCATCTGCAGGTCGCCGTCCGAATTGCCGCAGGCCAGCACGGGGCGGCGGCCGATCATCTGCTGGATGCCGACCGGCTTGCCGGGGCCGTCGTCGATGTGGTCGACCTCGGGCAGTTTCAGCAGAACGGGCGCGCCGTCGCGCAGCTCGAACTTCAGCTTGCCGCGGCTGCCGACGACCTGCTCGGGGGGGATGCCATAGATTCGTTCGGTCCAGGGGCGCATGAACTCAGTCCCGCCTCCCGAAACGATGTAGGTCCTGAAGCCGTTGGCCCTGAGGTGCGCGAGGAGTTCCAGCATCGGCTGGTAGACCATGTCGGTGTACAGCCGTCCCGTCTGCGGGTGGCGGGCGGCAGCGATCCAGTCGGCGACGATTCGCTCGAACTCCTCCGTCGTCATCCCGGCATGCGTGGCCGCCAGGATTTCGGCGATGCCTTTTTCGCCGGAGGCGAGCGCCGTCTTGAGGTCGCCCGCGAGGATCGCCTGGAACGGCTGCTGGTCCGCCCATTCGGGATGCTGAGGGGCCAGCGCGCGGATGCGATCGACGGCGAACGCGAGCTGGACGTAGGCGGGTTGTTCGGCCCAGAGGGTGCCATCGTTGTCGAAGACGGCGATGCGCTGTTCGGGGGGGAGGAAATCGGGGCCGTTTTCGGTCGTGACGCGGGCGACGAAGTCGAGGACGGCCTGGCGGGGCGCGGCGTCATTCCACGAGGGAAGCGGATCTGCTGCGGCCGCCCGGGCGATGATCCCGGCGAACGCGACGACGAACGCGAAGCTGCGGATCTTCATGGCGGGGGCTTCCGCATCCAGGGGGATTCCCGACAGGACACAAAGCGGGGCGGCCTGTTCGGGGCCGCCCCGCGCGCAATCATCCAATTCAGCCAACCGGAGCCCGGCTGGGCAACAGTGCCGCATCAGGGGGCGGGCTGCCCGCCTTCGCCGGTCATCGGCTGGCCCTCCTTGAGCATCGGGAACGCCTGCTCCAAAGCCTGCTTCGCTTTGAGCCGGCGCTTGGCCTCCTCCATAATGTTCGCCGGATTGAAGCTCGGCGGATAGGACCGCGGCGGGTATTCCTCGAACGTCTTCGTGAACTTCATCACGTCGTCCATCACGCCATACATCGTCTGCACGTGCCGGAGCTGCCATTCCCAGAAGGAGTTCGATGTGAAGTCCGCCCGCTCGAACGGGTCTTGAAACACATTGAAGATCTTCTGCAGCCGCAGCGTCGTGAACGGCTCGGCCCACACCTGCATCGTTCCGGGCGCGCGCTGTTCGGAGAAGACATACTTGTAAGGCCCCTTGCGATAGCCCACGAGCAGGCCGTCGTCATCGGAATAGAAGAACCGGTCCCGGGCGCTCCTGACGTCGTTGTTCGTATTGGCCGTGCCTTCGAACGTCGTCAGAAATTTCGACTGCTCGAACCCGTCCAAGTGCACCTTGTAAGTGATGTCGGCGCCCTGAACCCTGGTCGTGTAGCCCTGCCGGCATTTGCCGATGATGTCCGGCTCGCCCGCCAGCGCGCACAATGTGGGGACCCAGTCGTTGTGGCTCATCAACTGGTTCGTGACGCCGCCCGCCTTGATCTTGCCAGGCCAGCGGACAAGGCACGGCACTCGGAAGGCCCCCTCCCAGTTCGTGTTCTTCTCCGACCGGAAGTGCGTCATCGCGCCGTCCGGCCAGGTATTCATGTGCGGCCCGTTGTCTGAGGAGTACACCACGATCGTATTCTCCGTGACGCCCAGGTCATCCAGGGCCTTCAGGATCTTGCCGATCGTCTCGTCGTGCTCGATCATCCCGTCGAGGTACTCGCTGTCGCCGTGCTGGTACCGGCCCCGGTGCTCCTTCCGCACGTGCGTGAACAGGTGCATGCGGGTCGAGTTGAACCAGCAGAAGAAGGGCTTGCCGGCGGCCTTCTGCCGCGTCATGAAGTCGATGGCGCGGTCGCTGGTCTCGTCGTCGATGGTCTCCATGCGCTGGCGGGTGAGCGGTCCGGTGTCCCGGATCGTCTGTTTGCCGACGCGTCCGAAGCGGGGATCCTCGGCGGGGTCGTCGACGTCGGTGGCCCGGCAGTCGAGGACGCCGCGCGGCCCGAACTTCGTGAGGTACTCGGGATCCTTGGGATAATCGGGAAACTCGGGCTCCTCCTCGGCGTTCAGGTGATACAGGTTGCCGTAGAACTCATCGAAGCCGTTGACGGTGGGCAGCGTTGGATTGCGGTCGCCGACATGGTTCTTGCCGAACTGGCCGGTGGCGTAGCCCAGGCTGCGCAGCAGGCCGCCGATGGACGGATCGAGCTGGCTCATGCCCATCGGCGCGCCGGGAAAGCCGACCTTGGTGAGGCCGGTGCGGATGCCGTGCTGGCCCGTCAGGAACGCGGCGCGTCCGGCCGTGCAGGACTGCTCGCCGTAGTAATGCAGGAAGCGCAGCCCTTCATTCGCGAGGCGATCGATGTGGGGGGTGTCGTACCCCATCAGGCCATCGCTGTAGCAGCTCAGATTGGAGATGCCGATGTCGTCCCCAAAGATCACGAGGATATTGGGTTTGGCCGACTGGGCCCGCGCCGGAAGCGCCGTCAGCAGGGTGCAGCAGGCTGCCAGAAACGCAGCGCGCCAGGGAATGCCGCTCATGGATGGTTCCTCTCAGGAAAGACTGGTCAACGCCCTTGATGCCCGCTGTTCACGACGATTGCCGCATTGGCGCCGCTCGGACTGGGTCCCCGCGAATCAGTGAGAGAATGGCCGACGTGGATCGCCCTGCGGGTTTCTGAAGGGCGGCTTGCGCCCGGCGAACGACCGTCAGCAGCGGACGTCGACCCATGCCGCTTCGTCCTCGAACGAGGCATCAAGATGGCCCGGCCGAGAGTCTAGCCTCGGCCCGAACGAAAATTCCAGCACGCGGCCGAGGGGATCAACCTCACAGGTTCACCGGGGGTCAATGGCTGCCGCCGCCCACCGGGGATTTCCTCGCCGCGGGGGAACGCAGCGGTGCTGAAGGGCTCGTCCGGCGAACAGGCCGACCGTCAGGATTATACCAGTCGGCCGACGGGAGGGGCCGCAGGAATCGACCGCTGGCGATCTCACTGGCGAACCCGGGGACGATCAACGCGTCCGATTCAGGGACAGCGCGAGCGGCGCCGCCGCAGCCGGGGCCACGGCCAGCGCCGCCAACCCGCTCCCCAGAATGGTCATCGGCCACGCCGCCCCCAGGTCCGCCGTCGCCAGCAGCACGCCGCCAGTCAACAGCAGCCACGTACAGGCGGCGGCGATGAGCACTGGCGTATCGACGAGCTTCCGACGTCGCGCGAGGACTGTCACGGCAGCCGTTCCCCCCAGGCAGGCGACTCCTACGAGCGCGGCCGAGAGTTGCTGGAAGACCTGCCGCGCCTCGTCGGACAACGCGAACGTTCCGTAGGCCAATCCCGCGATCAGGACGCCCGTCACAGCGCAGATCGTCTGCGAGAACCGCTTTTCGCTGCCCGCCAGACACAGCGAGGCGATCGGCGCGGAGACGATCCAGGGGCCGATGAGCGTCAGGGGGAAGTGCCACCAGGCGAGCGACGGCTGCACCTGTCGCAGATCGAACCCGTCGGTCCACAGCGCCGCCAGCGCGATCAGCAACGCCACCAGCCAGATCAGCCAGGCGGTCAGCACGCTGCGAGCCAGGGCCCGCAGGACCGACCAGGCCATGCGGCCTGACGTGATCGGCCGCGTCGCCAGAAACTGTCCGATGGGGAATCCATTGGCCCCGGAGACGCCGAACACGAGCCCCCCCAGCAGTCCCAACAACGTCAGCGCGCCTCCGCCCGCGATCAAGCCGTTGACGAGTTCCCGAGAGTCGCGGTCGCCAAGCAGCCAGCCGAAAACGCCGAACGTCATATACAACAGGACGATCGCCGGCATCACCCAGCCCTTCCTCCGCCATTCGCACCAGTCGTGCGCGGCCTCGCCCGAACGGAAGCGACGCGATGCGAGCGGGCCGCGATCCGCCACGCCCAGAAACCATGCGGCCAATCCCAGCGACGGAATCCGGTCGCCGCGCCGCAAGCGTCCGACTCCGATCACCGCTCCCGCCCAGGCGAGGGCTGCGAATCCCAGCAACTGCGCGACATCCGCCGCCGTGACGGTCCGCCAATAGTGGGTCGGCATCGCGGAGAGTGGTCCGTATTGCGCCTTGTGCCATGTCCCGATCAACGCCCCCGCCGCCCCCACCCCGACAAACATCCACCACGTCTCGTACGTCAGCCAGAATGCCGCCTGCACCAGGGCCAGCGCCGCTGCCACGGTCAGAGCCGGTCCCAGCACGGGCCAGTCCATGCCATACAATGCATTGATCGCCAGCGTGCTCCCCCCGACGGCGGCCGCCGCCAACGCCATCGCCGGCAGCAGCCTCCAGGTGACGATCGTCGCTGTCGACGCGGGAAAACAGAACAGCCCGCTCACCGGCCCCTGCGATCCGAACAGCGCGGCCGCGAGGACGAATGCGGTGATCTGCGAGAGCACCACATGAATGATGATCATCGCGGGGTCGTTCGGGTCGACGCCCCCTGCAGAGCGCAGCGCCGACAGCAGGAACACGGGCAGCAGGTTCGCCCCCAGCAGGGCGCCGACCAGCCCCCATGGGCTGCGTCGCAGCATGGCCCAACTCATGACCCAGGGAATCGAACGCATGGGACGCTCCTGTCAGTTCGTCAGGTCCGCACTCGGGACACAAAGATCTCATCCAGCGTCAGCGGGGCTTCTTCCACGACGGTGGCGCCGATGGCGGAGGCCGCCAGGCGGAGCTGGTCTTCCGGTCCCGAACACACGTACGTCCACTCCACGCCCCGGCCTTCCCGGGACAACGTGCCGACCATCGGCGGGGCTTCCTCGAGGGGTTGCTCGAACCGCAGCGTCATCCGGCGATGAGACTCCTTGATCTCATCCATCGACGCCGTGAGCACGATCCGCCCCTGGTGGATGATGGCCACGCGATCGGCCACCCGCTCCACTTCGTCGAGCAGGTGCGATGAGAACAGGACCGTGCGGCCCTCGTCGGCGATGGTGCGGATGATGGCTCCCAGAATGTCCCGCCGGACCACGGGGTCCAGCCCCGATGAGGGCTCATCGAGGACCAGCAGTTCCGGACGATGAGCCAGGGCCAGCAGCAGTCCCATGCGGGCCCGCTGGCCGCGCGACAGGCCTTTGACTTTGGCGCGTCCGTCGAGGTCGAACGCCTCGCGCAGTTCCGCGGCGAAGCGGTCGTCCCAGTTCGGGAAGAAGGCGCTCGTGTAATTCATCAGCTCGCCGACGCGCATCCAGTCGGGCAGGTCGCGGTCCTCCGAGAGATACCCGATGCGGCCCAGCACGCCCACCGGATTCGCCACCGGAT
This sequence comes from Planctomyces sp., assembly GCA_019636235.1. Lineage (GTDB taxonomy): Bacteria > Planctomycetota > Planctomycetia > Planctomycetales > Planctomycetaceae > Caulifigura. Next base: position 22,678 of record JAHBXW010000029.1, on the reverse strand, counting down.
CGAGTCCCAACACGCGCACCGACCCGCTCTGGGCGCGAAGCAGTCCCAGCAGGTGCTTGATCAGCGTCGTCTTGCCGGCGCCGTTCCCGCCGATCAACCCGAAGACTCCGCCGCGGGGGATGGCGAGCGTGACATCGTCCAGCGCGGCCTTCGTGTCGAAATGCCGGCTGAGCCGCTGCACTTCGACGATCGGCGGCGCAGGCGTAGGAAAGGATTCAGTCATGGGGCGCCTCCCGTGGAACGGCGGACCGCATCGCGCCTTCGCGCTGATGCACGAGTTTGAGCAACTCTTCGAACGGGACGTTCATCTGCCGGGCTTCGACGAGCAGCGCATCGACCCGGGCGGTAAGGATTTTCAGACGTTCCCGGCGGGCCAGGGGGGAGCCATGGTCGGCCACATAGGTCCCGGCGGTGCGGCGCTTCTCGACGACCCCCTCCGCCTCCAGCTCGCGATAGGCCCTGGCAACGGTGTTCGGATTGACGACCAGGCGTTCCGCCAGCACGCGGATGGCGGGCAGCTCGTCGCCCGCCGCGAGCCGCCGCGACGCCACCAGGTACTTCACCTGGTTGACGATCTGCAGATAGATCGGGACGCCGTCGTTTGCGGAGATGTGCAGCTGCATGTTCGCCTGCGGGATGTCGCGGGCCCTTCTGGAACCTTGTACTGGTACAGTAATACAATGACCCGCCCGGCGTCAAGCCGCCGCCCGTGAGAAAACAGCAGACTCGCGGAAAGTCCCCCCTCGGACCACGGATTGCGTCCCTTCGACTGCCGGTCGAGGGCCGGCCGACAAATCGGGAGGGACGGGAAAGCGAGCAGGCAGAAATGGAACAGCGCAACTGGCTGGTGTACCGAGGTCATCGAATTCTGAGGCACGCCGTGCTGCGAACCGATCGGGTTCCCGTATCGGAGATCTTCACGCTGCGGCTCAACGGAGCACTGATCACGGCGGCTTCAGCGGCGGAGATTCAGCGGCGTGTCGACGCTGTGTTGGACGGGAGGCGACATGTCGCCAGTCGATCCGCCTCATGATGGGCGAATGCCGCGGCCGCTCGCTCTTCCGCCAGGCCGTTGGACGAGCAGTCAGGCGAAGGCGTGTTGCGAAGCTGCAATTTCAGCGATCCCTCGCGAATCGCTTTTGACCAGACAGGGCATCGGAACTGCACCCCGCGAACCTGAATTCACCTGAGCGCACGCCCCGCTTCGACTCCCCGCGCCCCTCGGGGCAGAAGACCTGCGTCCCCGGACGGAAACTGCGGACCGCATCAGCACGAACATCTGCCCGTATTGCGCAGTGGGCTGCGCGCAGACGGTGTAAGCCCGCGATGGCTCGACACATGCGGTCTCTCACTCCGCGTCGCGGTCCGGCGTCTCCTCGCCGCCGATCCCGTATTTGCGAAGCCGCTTGCGCAGCGTTTCGCGGTGCAGGCCCAACAGTTCGGCGGCCGTCCGGCGATTCCCCTGCGACGCGTCCAGCGCCGCTTCCAGAATCGGCGGCTCGTAAGCGTCCAGAAACTGGTCGAACAGCGGAATCTGCAACTGGCCGTCGCGCGCCTGGACGAGCCGCCGCCGCGCCCAGTCCCGGAGCAGGTCGTGAATCCGGGCTGTCTCGGTGGCCTCGCTGGTCGAGATTCCCGCGGACGGAGCGGGCAGGCATTCCGTGGTGATCTGACGGCCCCGGCAGACGACCGCCGCGTGCTGGACGGCGCTCCGCAGTTCGCGGACGTTGCCCCGCCAGTGCCGTTGCCGCAGCGCCGCCAGCGTGTCGTCGCTGAACGTCAGCGACCGGTCGCCGGCAATCTGGGACAGGAACCGGCTCGCCAGCGCCGGGATGTCGTCCGGCCGATCCCGCAGCGCCGGAATATGGATCTGAAACACGCTCAGCCGGTAATACAGGTCCTCGCGGAACCGTCCCGCGGCGACCAGCCGATCGAGCGGCTGATGCGTCGCCGCCACCAGCCGGAACGACGAGGGCCGGGACGCGTTGCCCCCCACCGGAGTCACCTGCTGGTCCTCGAGCACGCGCAGCAGCTTGACCTGCTGGGCGAGCGGCACATCGCCGATTTCATCGAAGAACGCGGTGCCTTCGTGGGCCTGTTCAAGGAGCCCCGGGCGGTCGCGGTCGGCGCCCGTGAAGGCCCCCTTCACGTGACCGAACAGCTCGCTTTCCATGACCGATTCGCTGAGCACCGGCACGCAGACGGGCACGAACCGGGAGGGATCCCGACCGCTGTGCTTATGGATGGCCCGCGCGACGAGTTCTTTGCCGACGCCGCTTTCCCCGGTGATCAACACGGGGACGTTCTGCTGCGCGACGAGGGCGATCTGCCGGAACACTTCCTGCATGCCGCGGGAGACGCCGACGAGTTCGTGGCGATCCTGCGCGGGCGGAACGGGGGGCGCGGGCGCCGGACCGCGGCTGGCCAGCGCCCGCGCGACGACGTTCACGGCGTCATCGAGATCAAACGGCTTGGGGAGGTAGTCGAACGCGCCGTCGCCCAGCGCGCTGACCGCCAGGTCGAGGCTGCCGAAGGCCGTCATCAGGATCACGGGGGGCTTCGCTTCCGTGGACTGCAGCCGGCGCAGGGCCGTCAGGCCGTCCATTCCCGGCAAACGAAAATCGAGCAGCACGACTTCCGGCTGGAAGCGGTCGATCTCGGCGAACGCGGCTTCGGCCGTCGAGGCGATGCACACCTCGTGCCCCGAATCGGACAGCGCCTGGTCGAACGACCAGCAGATCGACGGCTCGTCATCAATCACCAGGACGCGACTCATGGCAGGGTCCTGGACAGGGCCAGGCGTGCGGGGCGGGCGTCGTCCGCCGCGGCGGCGTCCGCGGATCGGGCCGGGATTTCATCCGGCAGGCGCAGGCGGCAAACGAACTCGAAGATGGTCCGCTGACTCTCGCGAGAGTATCGAACTTCGCCGCCGTGGTCTTCCGCGGCCTGCCGAACAAGCGCCAGGCCCAGTCCCATGCCGTCCGGCTTGCGGGTGCAGAAGGGCTCGAACAGCTCTTCGGGGGAGTCGCCGCGGATGCCCGGCCCGTCGTCCCGGACCTGGATCACGGCCCGGTCCTGCTCCCGCCGAAGTTCGACCTCGACGACTCCGCCGGCGCCGGTCGCCTCGACGGCATTCGTGCACAGGTTCAGCAGCGCCGCCCGGAACTGATCGGAATCGCTGATCTCCGCGTCGCCCGTCGCGCCTTCCAGCGACAGGCGGATCTGCCGGTGTTCGCACATGGGCCGGATCAGCGTCACGACTTCCCGCGCGATCGCGTCGATGCCTCCCGGCAGCCGCGGCCGCTGCTCGTCGCGAATCAGGGCCACCAGGCCGCGGACCTGTTCTTCGGTGAGCGCGAGCTGACGGAGCGCGACCTCGAGGCTTTCATCCGCCGGCCGGCCGCAGCGCCGCTGATGCAACTGGACGGCCAGCCGCGCGCCGGTCAGCGCGTTGCGCAGCTGGTGGGCGATGCCGCCCGCGAGCTGCTTGATCAGCCGGGCCCGCTCGGTTTCGCGGATCTGCGAGGCCATGCGTTCGAGATCCTCGCCCATCCGGTTCACCGACATCGACAGGCTGCGGAGCTCGTCGTGCCGGTCGGAGATGGGGATCGGCTCGAAATCGCCGCTGGCGACGCGCGCCACGTTCTGTTCGATCCGCTGGATGCGGCGGCCGATCTGGTAGGCGACGGCCACGACGGACAGCGTCGTCAGCAGCAGCGTGATGGCGCCGAGCGCGAGGGGGCCGGTCATCGCGTCCCGGTAGGCCAGTTCAATCAGCGAGTCGGGGTACAATATGAGAACGTTGGCGGGGGCGTCATGAAACCGCGTTGTCGCCGATCGGACGAGGTATTCCTGCCCGGCGACGTGGAGCACGTCCGTCGTCCGCGGCGGGAAGCGCTGCGGGACGGCCTGGTTGGAAAGCGCCGCGGCCTGCGCCGTGTCCTCCAGCGTCGACGCCAGGACGCGCCCCTCGGCATCTCGCAGCAGGAACTCCGCGCCCGACAGCCCGCGCATCTGCTGGAGCACCGCGCGGGTCAGCGGGAACGTGCCCTCGCTGACGGTGCGAGTCAGCTCTTCGAGACGCGCCTCGACCTCCTGCTCGACGCGGTGCAGCGCCCACCAGGCGGCGATGCTCGACACGGCCAGCCACAGGCCGAGCTGGATCGCGACCAGCGGCAGCAGGATCTGATTGCGGATCGGCCAGCGCATTCAGAGGCCCCCGCGGGGGGGGTGCGGCGAAATGTTCGCCGTCGATGTCGAAGCGATCGTCACGCGCGGATCTCGTGAGGCGGAGAAACCGTGGAACGGCTCAGGAAAACGTGGGTGCGCCGCGTTGGAACGCGAGTTGCCTGATGGCCGCCAACAGCAAATCGTACGCCGCCGCCTGACCCCCAACAAGGACCGCCCGTTGCCCCTGGATCGTCGTCGTTGTCGCGGATTCACATTGATCGAACTGCTCGTCGTCATCGCCATCATTGCGATTCTGATCGCGCTCCTGCTGCCCGCCGTTCAGCAGGCGCGGGAAGCCGCGCGGCGCACGCAGTGCAAGAACCATCTCAAGCAGATCGGGCTGGCGATCCACAATTACGAGTCGTCCAACTCCGTGTTCCCGCCGAGCGCGACGATCGGCGCGGTGGGACTCATCAATCAGAACGCCTCGTGGTCGGTCCACGGGCGGATCCTGCCGTTTCTCGATCAGGCGAACGTGTTCAACGTCGTCGACCTGTCGATCGCCTGGGACGATCAGGCCGTCATCGCCGGGCTGAAGATCCCCGTGTACTCGTGCCCCAGCGATCCGGGTTCGGACATCGCCCGCGACGTCAGCCCGAAGCTCGCCTCTCCGCTGTACCCGACGACGTACGCCTTCAACTTCGGGACGTGGCTGGTGTATGACCCGGCGACCGGCCGCATCGGCGACGGCGCGTTCGGCCCGAACTCGAAAATCCGCTTTCGCGACTTCATCGACGGCGCCAGCAATACGCTGCTGGTTTCCGAGGTCCGCGCCCGTCAGCGGTACGGCCGCAACGCGACGCCGAACGGCGGAACGGCCGCGCCCGGGGCGACGCTGGCCGAGGTCATCGCCAAGATTCCCTCGGGCATCGCCTGGTGCCGGCCCAACGGACATACGGAATGGCCCGACGGACGCGTGCACCACGAGGGTTTCACCACCGCCGCGCCGCCCAACGCCGTCGTCCCGCTGGGCTACGACGTCGATCAATGCGGCCTGATGGACAGCGTCGACTTCACCTCCCAGCAGGAGGCGACGAGCGCGACGGCGCCGACCTGCGCGATCATCACCTCCCGCAGCTACCACATCGGAATGATCCACGCCACGCTGGTCGACGGCTCCGTGCGGACGATCAACGACAGCATCGACATGCGCGTCTGGCGGGCGCTCGGGACGCGGGATGGCGGGGAAATCCTCGGCGAGTTCTGACTTTCGGACAGTACGTCACCAGCCGTCCGGCAGCCCCCAGACGCCGGGCGTGATCAGCTCGATCGAGTTGCCCGCGGGGTCGCGGAAATAGATCGACTTTCCGCCCCGGGGCCAGTCGAGTTCGGCTTCGATCGCGATGCCCGACTGCAGGAGCTGCGCCCGCCAATTCTCCCGCTGATCGGCGGCAATGCCGAACGCCGCATGTCCCGGCCCGCGCGTGCCGTGCCTGGGAAAATCTCCGGGCTGCAGTGTCGTGTCGGCTCGGAACAGCAACAACATCTGCCCCGGGCCGACCTGCAGAAACAGATGCCGCTCCGGATCTCGCGCGACGACCGGCAACCCCAGCACGCCGTGGTAGAACGCTTCCAGCGCGACGAGATCGTCGCCATACAGGGACGTTTCGACGAGCGTCGTGAGCGGTGCAGGGTGCGACATGGCGACGGGCTTGCGATCGGGAGTCGGCTGTCGCCGACAGGATTCCCGGTTCGGGGCGCCGCGGTCAAGCCGCCGCAGGCCACGGCCGCCTACTGGACCGACGTCTCTGGAACGACCCGCACCGCGCAGGCCTTGTACGACGGCTGACGGGAGTAGGGGTCGAACACCGCATCGGTCAGCACGTTCGTCGATTCCTCGTGCATGGGCACGAACACCTGACCGGGTTGCACCGTCGGCGTCACGAATGCGCAGGCCCGAATCCGGCCGCGCTGCGACTCCACGCGCACCCAGGCGCCCTGCCGCACGCCCAGCGACCGCGCGTCAGCCGGGTTGATCTCCAGGTACTGGAGGTTGGGATACAGCTTCCGCAGCACGGCCGATTGCCGGGTCCGCGTCTGCGTATGCCACTGCGACGCCGACCCCCGGCCGGTCAGCAGGATCAGCGGGAACCGCTTCGACGGCGGTTCGCTGAGCGGTCGGGGCGACTCGAACAGGAACTTCGCGCGGCCGCTGGGCGTGAAGTACCGCCCGTCCGCGAACAATCGTCGCTCGGGGGCGGGGTCCGCGCTCTCCGACGGATAGGGCCATTGGATGCCGCCAGCCTCGTCGAGCGCCCGATAGCCTTCGATGCCGGTGATGTCGCAGGGCTGTCCGGCGCTGCACCGCTGCAGAATCCGGAACACCGACTCCGGCGAGTCCCAATCGCGAAACAATTCGCCGCAGCCCCAGGCGTCGGCGATGAGACGGAAGATGCTGAAGTCCGCCAGCGCCTGCCCGGGAGCCCGCGCAACGCGCTTCACAACGCCGATTCGACGCTCCGAATTGATGAACGTGCCGTCCTTCTCGCCCCAGCCCGCGGCGGGCAGGACGAGGTGCGCCCGCTGCGCCGTTTCGGTCGTCCGGTACATGTCCTGCACGACGAGAAAATCGAGCCGATCCAGGATGTCTCGCGCCAGGCCCTGATTGATCCAGGAATGCGCGGGGTTCGTGCAGACGACCCACAGCCCGCGGATCTTGCCTGCGAGGATGCCCTCCATGATCTCGTGATAGGCCCAGCTGTTCTCGGCGGGAATCCGCTCGGCCGGAATCCCCAGAATGCCGGCGACCTTCTCCCGATGCTGGGCACTCGTGAAGTCATGGCCGCCCAGCAGGTTCGTCGTGTTGCTGAACAGCCGCGAGCCCATTGCGTTGCACTGGCCCGTGATCGAGTTGGCGCCCGTCCCGGGGCGCCCCATGTTGCCTGTCATCAGCGCCAGGTTGATGATGGCCTGCGCGGTGCGGACTCCCTGGTAGCTCTGGTTGACGCCCATCGTCCACCAGAATGAGACGCGACGTCCGGCATGGATCGTCTCGGCCATGCGCTCGATCCGCTCGGCGGGCAGCCCGGTCCGCGCAGCGACCTCCTCCAGCGTGTAGGGCTGCACGAACTCCGCGAACTGGTCAAAGCCCTCCGCGTGCGCGTCGATGTAGGCGCGGTCGATCCAGCCCCGCTCGATCAGCAGCCGGGCGACGCCGTACAGCAGCGCCTGGTCGGACTTCGGCGCCAGCGGCAGGTGCTGCGTCGCGTTCATCGCCGTCTCGGTCGTCCGCGGATCGACGACGATGATCTGCGGCTGATGCGGGTTGCGCAGCACGCGCTCCCACAGGATCGGATGCGCCAGGCAGAGGTTGCTGCCGATCAGCACGATGACGTCCGATTCCTCGAAGTCGGCGTAGGAGTACGGGGGCGCATCGAAGCCGAAGGCCTGTTTGTAGGCGACGACAGACGTCGCCATGCACTGCCGCGTGTTGCCATCGCCATGCCGCAGGCCCATGCCGAATTTCGCAAGCGAACCGAGGAAGGCCAGCTCTTCAGTGGGCATCTGTCCGGTGCCGAGAAAGGCGACGCTGTGCGCCCCATGCCGGGCCTGGATCGCCTGGAAGCGGTCGACGAACGTCCGCAGGGCGGTCTCCCAGTCGACGGGTTCAAGGCCGCCCGAGGCGTTCCTCAAAAGAGGCAGCGTGGCCCGCTCGGCCGAATTGAGCACGGCCAGGGCCTCCCAGCCCTTGGGGCAGGCCATCCCCAGGTTCACCGGGTAATCGGTGTTGGGGGACAGGCTGCACGCCTCCCCGTTCCGGAGATGAACTTTCAGGCTGCAGCCGGTCGAGCAGTAGCCGCAGACCATGTTCGTCGTGGCGTCCGGCAGCGCGCGTTCCGGCACCTGTCCCAGTCCGAACCCGCCGGGGGCGAGCAGCAGTTCCCGGGTCAGGGGGCCGGTGCGGGCATGCAGCAGCGCGCCGGGATTCCTGCGAACGACATCCGCGGAGGCAGCCACGTCCGGCGTCATGATCGCAACCCTCCCGGCATCCGCGGCGCCGACGCGGCCGCGAAAAACAGGTAACGCTCGAGGAGCTCGCCGACCAGGCATGCGGCGAACTGCATGCCGACGAGAATCAGCACCGACGACCTCGCGAACGCATCCGCCTGCGACGACAGCAGCAGCAGCGGCATCATCACGCCCCCCAGCACGCCCGCGGCGAACCGCGCCAGCGTCACATTCGACAGCGGGCCAAGCATCAGCATCGCGGAGCGTTTCAGACTCGTCGTCCGGCGATCCGCCAGATGCCGCAGCAGCGACAGCTCGAACAGCAGTTTCGCCGCCCCCACAACCAGGATGCCGCGGCTCAGCCAGAACCCGCAGTCCTGAACGAGCGCCGCGGCCTGGGGGCCGCCGGAGACGCGCTGCGCCACGAGCAGCGCCGCCCACGTCGTCGCTCCGCCCAGCAGCAACGTCGACAGGCCGAATCGCGCCGCCGTCGAATTCAGACTCCAGAACTCCCGGCGCGTGAAGACGTAAATCATCACTGAGCAGAACACGCCCAGCAGCCCGAACAGGGCCACGCTCCAGCTCAGGACGCGCGTCGCGGCCGGCGGCACGCCCGTCAGCCAACTGCTGGCCGCGTACAACACGGCCGCGCCGGCGAACAGCCCGAACGCGACGATCTCGCGGCTCAACCAGGAGTGCCGCAGTCCAATCACCGCGCGGAACGCATATTGCGGCCGCCCCAGATGCAGCAGGCTGGCCGAGAGCGCCAAAAGGCCAAACGCCAGCGCCGATGTCGCCTGAATCGGCCGCAGTTCCGCCGCCGCCGCGGGCGTCAGCACCGTCTCCAGCAACAGGTTGATCCAGAACGCCCCCACCGACAGTTGCGTCAGCACCAGCATCACAATCAGCGGCCAGTGCGGATGCTGCGGACTCGTCGAGTGGTAATCGGCGGGCAGCAGATTGCGGGGGAAGACGCGGCGGGTGCGGTAGGTCGTCGTCGGCAGCGTGATGTGCGGCTCGGGGGCCGCGGGCAGGAACACGTTCGCCTCCGCGTCCTCGCGAACCTGACGCGTGTCGACGAGCTGAATCGAGATCGCCTCATGCGGGCAGGCCTGCACGCAGGCGGGCGCCTCTCCCACCGCGAGCCGGTTCGAACACAAGTCGCACTTCCGGACGATGCCCTTTCCGGCGTGATACTTCGGAACGTCGTAAGGGCAGGCCAGCGTGCAGTACTGGCATCCGAAGCACTGATCGTCGAGGTGTCGGACAATGCCCGTCACCGGGTCCTTCTCATAGGCGTCCACCGGGCAGCCCGCCATGCAGGCCGGCTCCAGGCAGTGATGGCAGGCCGTGGTGACATGCTGCAGCACCGGCTGCGCGCTCGTCCCGCCGATCAGCAATCCGACGTCCCGCCAGGTCTCCTCTTCGTCGAGGCCGTTCAGCGTGTGGCAGGCCGTGACGCAGGCCTTGCACCCCGAGCAGCGGTCGAGATCGACGTCGAACGCGTACTGCTGACCCGGACCGGGAGGCGTGGCGGGCAGCAGCCGCGAGTAGAACTTCGCCTGCGCCGGAAGCCCGCCGCGGTCATGGTCGCGCGAGAACTCCTCGACCGCCGTCAGCCGCTGCTGATCGTCCAGCAGCCGCGAGAGCAGGTCCTGTCCGCGAGGCGGCGACGACAGGATCGGCAGTTCGAGGCCCGTTCCCCGGCTGCGCCCTTCGGCCGACTGTTCGTGAAGTGCGGGCATCGGCGACCTCAAACGCCGACCGGCCGCGGCGACGCATGGAACTGCTCCGTGTGAATCCGGCTCTCCGGCGCGCCCAGATCGCGCAGCCCGCGCGACAGGTTCTCCATGAAGTCGTTCGGACCGCACAGGAACCAGCGCGCCGCTGCGGGAGATGGCGTCGCCTCGATGACGTGCTGCAGCTCCAGCCGCCCGACGGGCCCCGGCCAGTCGTCGCCCGGCTGCGACAGCGTCACCACGTAATGGAACCTGGGATGCTGCTCCGCCAGCCGTCGGCATTCGTCATGGAAGATGATGTCGGCCGGCGTCCGCGCTCCATGCAGGAACCAGCACGGTCGCTCGATTCCGGAATCGATCAGGCTGCGGACGATGCTCATCATGGGCGTGATGCCGCTCCCCGCGGACACCAGCCCCAGCGGCTCGACGTGCCTGGCCGGATCGAAGAAGAACCCGCCCTGCGCGCCTTTGATCCGCAGCATTCCCCCCGCTTCAACGCAGTCGAACAGATGGTTCGAAACCCGGCCGGCCGGGTTCCGTTTGATCGTCAGGTCAATCGTGTCGCGGCGGGTCGGCGGCGAGCTGATCGTGAAGCTCCGCCAGAGTTCCTCGCCGTCGACGTTGATGCAGACCTTCGCGAACTGCCCGGCAAAGTCCAACGGGATGCCGGCGTCCCGGTTGTCGAGGCGGAACGTTTTCACGTCCGGCGTTTCCTGGACGATTTCCAGCACCTTGAGGTCAGCGATCCTGGGAACCGAACGACGGGCGGGCTTCGCCGGGGTAGCGGGCGCGGCGGCCGCTGATGCGATCGCCACGGCGGGCGCCACGCCAGATCCCGAAGGGACGCCCGGGGGGCGAATGTAGATCGAGCCGCCTTCGACAAGCGTCTCGTAGCTTCGGACGTCGTTCCCCGCGGGTTCCAGGCTGCACCCCGAGCAGGCGTTGAACGTCCAGCCGTGCCAGGGGCACGTCACCACGCCGTCCTTGAACTCCCCCTGCGCCAACGACGCCCCTTCGTGCGGGCACGCGGCGTCGATGCAGCGGACCCGGCCGTCGACGCGGAACAGCGCGTAGCCCCGGCCGCCGACCTCGACCTCGAGACCCGAACTGTCCTGCAGCGCCGATTCCGCGGCGGCGAAGACGAAGCCGTCGGATCGCGCCGCAGGGGCCGATGCAGTGGAAGTTGCCGCTTCCAAGGCGCTGGCCGCCGACGCTGGCTCAACGCCGTCCTCCAGTCGCGCGAAATGCCGTCGCAGTCCGGCGCAGCTCGGACAGAACACAGGCGGGTCCTCGCCGACATGCCGATGCTCGCACTTCTCGCACAGCCACGTGGGCAACTGGTAATCCGCATCCCCGACCTTGTCGGCGTCGCGCGCCTGCAGCTTTTCGCGCCAGTAGGCGCTGAACGTCTGCCCGGATTTGTGTCGCAGGTAGTATTCGGAGACGACCTCCTCGACGAGGTTCGGCAACTGATCGACGTCCACGCCGATCTTGTAGGGCAGGCCCATGTGCACCTGGCCCGCCACGCCCCCGCCCAGGAACACGTCGAAGCCCTCCCGCGTTCCCAGCAGCCGCCGCACCCGCACCCCCTTCAGGCCGATGTCCGCCGTGAAGTGCTGGGCGCAGCTCGACGGGCAGCCGCTCATGTGAATCCGGATGCCATGCAGCTTGAGCGCCTTCCGCCGCAGGCGCTCGATGAGCTGAAACATGTGACCCTTGGTTTCCGTGACAGCGATATTGCAGAACTGGCTGCCCGTGCAGGCGACGGTGTTCCGTTCGAGCGGGTCGGCATGAATGCTGAGGCCCAGGGCGGCGGCGGCCGTCGCGGCGGCGTCCTTGAAGCCCGTTGGAATGTTCGCGATCGCGATGCCCTGTTCCTGCGTTGTCCGCAGCTGGCCATCGCCCCATTTGCGGCTGAGCAGCGCCAGGCCCTCCAGCTGATGATGCGTCAGGCGTCCCAGCGGCACGGACAGCCCCATCGTCCACAGCCGGGGAGCCTTCTGGCGGAACCAGCCGATCAACTCGTCCTCGCTGGAGGCCGGCGCCGGTTCCGCCACGCAGGGACGCAGACGGAACGGAAGCGTCCGCTCCAGCCAGTCCAGGACGCCCGGCACGCCGATCTCCTCGAGCAGAAACCGCAGCCGCGCGGCGTTTCGCTTCTCTCGCGAACCCTGCGCCCGAAACAGGTCCAGGATCGCCCGCGTCACGTCCACAACCTGCTCCGGCGCGACGAGCACCGGCACATGCCACGCCAGATGCGGATTCTGACCCTGCGTCCCGGCCAGCAGCAGATGGAACAGCGCCTCGCCGTCGACCTCCGTGGCCAGGAAGCTCACATCCTGCGTCCAGAAGTGCGCCGGATGGTGCTCCGTTCCGTTGAAGCAGATGTTGAGCTTGCGGGGCAGGTCGGAATACTCGCGGTTGTCGATGAACAGCGCGGTGACCTCATGGCACAACGCGCGGGTGTCGATGAGCTCGTCCGGCAGCAGCCCGCTGAACGGATGGCCGAACACGTTGCGGATGTTGTCGTGCCCGGTCTGCTTGGACGTCAGGCCGACGCGCTCCAGCCGCTCGCGGAACTTCGGGACATCGGAGATCTCCAGCCCCTGGACCTGCAGGTTGGCGCGGGTCGTCACGTCGATGATGCCGTGCCCGTACTCGTACGCGAGGTACGCGATCTCGCGAGCCTGCTCGGCCGACAGTTCGTTGGCCGTCACGCGGATGCGGTTCATGTACCGGCCGGGTTCGTCGCGCTTGCGATAGAAGAACCCGTGCCACTTCATCCGCTCCAGATCGGCGGCGTCGATGTCGGACATCGGCGTGCGGGCGGAGGCGTGCCGTTCGATGTCCTCCCAGGCGTCGAGCCCGTGTTTCTCCGCCTTCCAGACTTCCACCGGGTTTGCCATCGCTGCCGTCTCATTCTGTTGAAGATCGCGTGCGCTCGATCCCGCTCGTCCGAACCGGCTGGGCCGCTGGGGCCGCGCCGTCCGGGCGAGTCCTCAGGCGGGCTGCCCCGCCAGTTCCGTTCCCAGCAGTTCCGTCTCGGGCGCCGGAAGGGGCGTCGTTTCCATTTCGGTTTCGGGGCTGAACCGCACCGCGAACGCGGAGAACGACGAGGCCGTCACCGCCGCCCCCAGCACGAACAGCGCCGTCGGCCAGGACAGCCCTTCCGTCTTGAACAGGAAGCCCGCGGCGACCGCTCCCGCGTTCCCGCCCGCCCCCACGATGCCGGCCACCGATCCCAGCGCCCGCCGGTTGATGAACGGCACCACCGAAAATGTCGCCCCCTCCGACATCTGCACAAACAGGCTGAACAGGATCAGCGTCGGAATAGCCGTCAGCAGCGTCCCCATCTGCGAGAACAGCATCAGCGCCAGACCTTCGAGGAACACCGCGGCGAACAGCCACTTCACCCGGCCCCCCAGACCCCATCGCAGACCGGCCTTGTCCCCGAACCAGCCTCCCAGCGTCCGGGCGAAGATGTTCATCAGCCCGAACAGGCTGGCGATCGCCCCCGCCGCGCCCATCGCCTGGACGTTGTCCATCGTCCGGAAGTGCTCGAAGTAGTCCACGAAGTACAGCGCGGCGACATTGTTGATCGTCAGCTCGACGCCGAAGCAGGCCCCGTAGATCACGAACAGCGCCCACACCCGGGAGTCCCGGCAGGCCTCCAGAAACGTCCCGTTCGTCGCCTTCTTCTCCGGCATCCGGCCGGCGGCCCGCAGTTCAGCGAAATTTCCGTGCGGCGTGTCCTGCGTGCAGAAGTAGTACGCCACCCCCGCCGCCGCGCACACCGCCCCGGCCACGAACATCGACAGCCGCCAGCCCAGCGCGTCGCTGAACCCCAGCGTCCCCACAAAGAACGCGAACACCGCCGGCATCGCCAGTTGAGTCACACCGCCGCCCAGATTGCCCCACCCCGCAGTTGTCGCGTTCGCGGTGCCCACACAGTTCGGCGCGAACATCACCGAAGTGTGGTACTGCGTGATCACGAACGACGCACCGATGACCCCGATCAGCACCCGGAACAGCAGGAACGTCTCGAACGACTGCGCCAGCCCGATCCCCATCACGGGCAGCGATCCCACCAGCAACAGGCCCGTATACGCCAGTCGCGGACCGATCCGATCGCACAGCCAGCCGATGAACAGCCGCGCCAGAATCGTGATCGCCACCGAACCGATGATGCACCAGCCCACCTGGTCCTTCGTCAGCGACAGCTCCTCGCGGATGACCTTCATCAGCGGCGCGGTCCCGAACCACGCGAAGAAGCACAGAAAGAACGCGAACCACGACAGATGAAACGCCCGCATCTGGGGCGTTCGAAAGTCCGTCAGGACGATGCGCGCAGCCTTGCCGTCAACCTGCATGAAGATGCCCCGGCGCGTATGGATTTTGGAATCAATTCCACACCGGGAGCGCATCCGATGCTTCATCGTGATCCGCCGCGGAGCAATCGGTATGCCGCCGACCGTGATGATCCGGCCGCGCGAGGCCGCTCTTTGATCCCCATGACGGCGTTTTTCAACCAATCCCCCGCGAATCCGGCGATCTCGAATATTCGACTCGGCCCGCCAGGCCCCCCACGGGCCCGCCAGGCATCCCGCAGGTCCGCTCATCGACGGCGCAGGCTCGCTCAAAAAACGGGCGGAAGTGATGGCGGGTTGATTCCCGCCGGCCCAGCCGTCCGCGGCACGAATCCGGACCTGCGACAACCTGCCGGCCTGCACTAGAATCAGGCCCCCCAGCCCGGTGAGTCATGCCCGCTCCGACCAGCTCCAACGCCAACGAACCGGCCGCGATCGCCCCGGTTTCCGCGTCCGCCGCTCCGCCCCGCACGGTCGCCGTCATCGATATCGGCACCAGCTCCGTGCGGATGGCGATCGCCGAAGTCGCCGCCGATGGCATCGTCCGCACGCTGGAAACGCTGTCGCAGGGCGTCCGGCTGGGCAAGGACGCGTTCGTTCGCAGCGAGCTGTCCCGCGCGACGATTGAAGAGTGCGTCCGCGTCCTCAAGGCCTATCGCCGCAAGCTTGAGGAATACAACATCACGCGCCCGGACCAGGTCCGCGTCGTGGCCACCACGGCCGTCCGCGAAGCCATCAACCGGCTGGTCTTCCTCGACCGCGTGTACCTCGCCACCGGGTTGACCGTCGACCCCATCGAAGAGGCCGAGGTCCACCGGATCACGTTCCGCAGCGTCCAGCCGCTGCTCATGGCGGAACCGACGCTGCGCGAGGCCCGGACGGTGATCGTCGAGGTCGGCGGCGGCAACACGGAACTGCTGGTGGTCGACAAGGGGAACGTGGCCTTCTCGCATTCCTACCGGCTGGGAGCTCTGCGGCTCCGGCAGACGCTCGAGACGCTGCGCGCCCCGCAGGACATTCTGCGGGAGATGATGCAGACGGAGATCGAACGCACGCTGGACGCGATCGCCGATCAGGCGCCGGCCGGATCGCATGTCGAACTTGTCGCCCTCGGCGGCGACATCCGGTTCGCCGCGCGACAGTTTGATGCCGGCTGGGCGCCGCAGACGCTCGCCACGCTGCAGGTCGACGACCTCGCCCGGCTGACCGACAGCGTCCTCGAGATGAGCGAGGACGCCATCGTCCGCAAGTTCCATCTGCCGTTTCCCGACGCCGAAACGCTCGGCCCCGCGTTGTTGTCCTATCTGCATGTGGCTCGGCTGCTGAACGTGGATCGGCTCCGCGTCTCCTCCGCGAATCTGCGCGACGGCCTGCTGCGCGAGATGGGCGAGGGGGGCGCGTGGACCGAGGACTTCCGCGGCCAGATCCTCCGCTCGGCCGTCGAACTGGGTCGCAAATACCACTTCGATGAAGAGCACGGCGTGCACGTCAGCCGGCTCGCCCAGCAGTTGTTTCAGGCGCTGCGGTCGGAACACGGACTCGACGCCCGGTACGAACTGCTGCTGACTCTGGGAGCCGTGCTGCACGAGATCGGCCTGTACGTCAGCAACACGAGCATGCACAAGCACTCGATGTACCTGATCATGAACAGCGATCTGTTCGGACTGGGGACGCAGGAGATGGCGCTGGTCGGCCTGGTGGCCCGCTATCACCGGCGGGCGGCGCCGAAATCGACGCACCAGGGGTTCAACACTCTCGACCGGGATCGGCGCGTCGCGGTGCTGAAGATGGCCGCGATGCTCCGCCTCGCCCTGGCGCTGGACACGACGCGCAGCCAGCGCGTGCAGGAGCTGCGTTGCGTCCGGCAGGGCAACCGGCTGATCATCACCGTGCCGAATGTGGACGATCTGTCCGTCGAGCAACTGGCGCTCAAACAGGCCGGCGGCATGTTCGAGGATGTGTTCGGCATGAAAGTGCTGCTGCGGACGGCTGAACGGCCCGAGCTGCGCGGGACGAGTTCTCAGTTGTAGCGCTTGTCACTGAGCCGCCAGGCGGCAAGGCGCCGCGAGCCAGTTTTCACGGGACTCCCGGCGGCGCCCGTCTCCTCCCTTCCGACCGCATTTCCTCGCCCGCACCGTTTTGATGCATCAAAAACACGAGTTTCTGTATTGAAAAATCGGGTGTTGGACGATAGTTTCTCTGCCGTTAGACCGACAGAAGGACACCGGCATGCCCCTCCGAATCGCGTCGCGCCCTCGCGCCGCCTTCACCCTCATCGAGCTGCTCGTCGTCATCGCCATCATCGCCATTCTCATGGCGCTGCTGCTGCCCGCCGTTCAGCAGGCCCGCGAGGCCGCCCGCCGAACGCAGTGCCGCAACAACCTAAAGCAACTGGCCCTCGCGCTGCACAACTACCACGACATCGCCCGCACGTTTCCGCCGGCGTACGTCGGCTCCCCCGTGCAGGCCGGAACGCTGTTCGGCGTCGACTTCCCCGATCACAACCTCAACGGGCCGTCCGGCTTCGCCTGGGGAGCGCTGCTGCTGCCGCAGCTGGATCAGTCCCCGCTGCACGCCGCGCTCGACTTTTCCGCGCCCTGCTGGTCTCCGCAGCACGCCGTCGCTGTGCAGACAAAACTGGCGGCGTTTCTATGTCCCAGCGCCGTCGGCGGCGAGGACGGCTTCGTCGTCCAGCGCTATAACGCCGGCGACAACGAAAGCCCCGGAGATCCCTCCCCCTTCTCCCCCTCGTTCCGGTTCGCCCACGCGCATTACGTGACGATGGCCGGCACGCAGGGGCCCTGGGCCCGGCCCACCACCTACTCCCTCGACTTCAACATGCCCGAGCCGATCCCCGGCTACGGCGACGCCGTCGCCGACGGCGCCTTCTACCGCAACTCCGGCGTCCGCGCCGCGGATGTCCTCGACGGCCTCTCCAACACCGTGTTCCTGGGCGAGCACAGCTCGTCGCTCAGCGACAAGACCTGGGTTGGCGTTCCACCCTTCGCCGCGTCCTGCAAGAAACACGGCGGCGGGCTGCTCGTCGACGACTGCGACAGCGGGGGCACGCTCGTGCAGGCGCACAGCGGCCCCGATGCCCACGACCACCCGCAGGTCATCATCCATCAGCCCAACCATCCCGCGCGCCACACCGACCAGCTCGACTCAGACCACCAGGGGGGCGGACACTGTGCCTTCGGGGATGGCTCGGTCCGGTTCATCTCCCAGTTTGTCGACGCGTTCGTGTGGCGAGACGCCTGCACGCGGGCGGGCGGGGAGGTTGCCGGTGAGTTCTGAATCGGCTCGTCGAGCGCGCCGTTCGCCGGTCGTCTCGACGCTCGTCGTGTCCGCCGCCCTGGCCCTGGCCGGCTGCACCGGGTCGCCGCGTCTGGCCAGTGAGAAATCGCGAACCGCCGCAGACGCGCTGTACACGGCCGTCACGTCGCAACGTGTGGAGCTGCTCGACGCGACGGAGGCGACGATCGCGGAACTGCAGCGCGGCGGGGAACTGTCGGCGGAGGATTTCGACGAGCTGCGGGCCGTGATCGCGCAGGCTCGGTCGGGAGCGTGGCGCGCCGCGGCAGAGCGCCTGGATCGCCTCATCCGCTCCGGCGGTTGACAGGGTGGCGTCGAGCCGCGGCGAGACCGTGAGGTCGAACCGGCGATGACCCACCATCCACGATGCCCCCAGGGGGCCATTCTGCACCGCCCCGGGGCTTCTCTCGCTGCGCTCGGTCCAGCCCCGGCCGCACACTTTATGGATTGGCCAATGGTCATCTCGGATTGGTCAATGGTCATTGACCGCGAGCGGTCAGGACATCGTTCCAAGCTGACGGCCTTGCCGTCGGTCGCGGTTCGCGGCTCGCGGCTCGAGCCGGAGGCGGCAGCGACGGCCCAACCAACGGCATGAGGCGCTAAGTGCTCGTGAGGCGACCGGCGTGAGTATCGTCGCCCAGGACGCGGCAATCTGATGCCCTGCCTGTGTGGGTTCCCTGCCAACATGCGACGTCCGGCCGCAACGGCTCGCCGTACGGGGGGCGTGCACGCAAGTCGTTCCGCTCGACCGGGGCGGGCGGAACGCGAATTGCCGATTGCAAGATCCGCCGTCCGGGCCGGGGGACACGGCGCCTGACGCGGTTCGCTGCGGCGGATTCGGCCGCCTCCGGCGAAAACCGCCTGACTTCGTCTTGAGTCAAATTCCGGGTCTCCGGTAGGAATCGCCGACTTCGATGGAAAGTCGACGACCTGTCCCGCCTGGCGGCGGCGCCCTCCCGGGCTGACCGCTCCCGCCAACGCCCCTCCGCGGCCGTCCGGTTCGCGGATGCCGATCCCGGAATCCCATTTCGTCAGTCTGCAGCCGCGGGCGTCTTTCAACGCCCCCGCGGGAGGCCCCCATGCTGCGTCCGATTGCCCTGTTGACCCTGATCGGCTGCCTGAACGCGGCCGCATCCGCCGCCGTCACTCAGTTCCCCTATGAGGGAGTCGTGATGGGGGATGACGTCTACGTCCGCAGCGGCCCGGGCAAGAATTATTACGCCACCGGCCGCCTCAACCGCGGCGAACGCGTCGTCGTCCATCGCCACGATCCCGGCGGCTGGTTCATGATCGCCCCGCCTCCGGGCAGCATCAGCTGGATCGCCGCCGCCGCCGTGCAGCGCAACGGCCAGCAGGGAATCGTCGCCGTGCCGGCCGACGAATCGGGGCAGCCCGGTCAGGCCGTCGTCCGCATCGGCAGCACGTTGTCCGACGACCATCAATACACAGGACGGCAGCTGTCGAACGGGGATGAGGTCCAGATCCTGGGCGAGAAGGCGCTGCAGACGGACGCCGGCCGCGTGAAGATGCTGCAGATCGTTCCCCCGCCGCGCGAGTATCGCTGGGTGAAGGGGAACTTCATCGTCCCGGTCGACGAATCGCTGCGAGAGCAGCTCGACAACGACCCCTATGCAGTCCCGTCCTCCCACCGGACGCCGGAGAAGCTGGCGGCCATCCCGGGGCTGGAGGAGCCGGGGGACATCGCTGTGGCCTCGGCTCCCGTGGGCCTGCCGTCGCTGCCGGCTCCGTCGATCGCGCCGGGCGCCTCGCCGCCGAACGTCGCGCTGGCCGCGCCATTGGAGGCCGGATTTCCGCAGGACCCGCGGGCGCCCAAGCTGCGCTTGATGGAGATCGACCGCGTGTATGCGGACCGCATCGAGCAGGACATCACCCAATGGGGCCTGGGCGAGGTGCAGGCGGCATACGTGGCCCTCGGCCAGGAGGCGCCGGAACTGCGCACGCAGATCGACGGACGACTGGCGGCGCTGGAAGGCCGCTTGAAGCTGTACAACGAATACATGAAGTTCGTCCAGTTGACGTCCTCGACGTCGCAGCGCGATGCGGCGCTGCTGGGCCTTCAGTCGGGAGTCGTGCCCGCCGATGGCACGATGCCCGGAGACGGTTTGTATCCGGCCATTGAACTGGGTTTGCCGGCGACGTCGCCGCCGACTCTCGAGGCCTCGCTGCAACCGGACGCCGGGACGCTGCCCGCGATTCCGCAGCTGCCGCCCGCGAGCGCGCGACCGCTGCCGCCGGGGATGCTGTCCGGCATGGCGGCCGCTCCTTCCGAGGCCGCCGCCTGGTCGGAGGTCCTGGAGACCGGACCGGGGGCGTCGCCGCGGGTGCGGACCAGCCCCTACCCGCCGCAGATCCGCGCGACGGAACTTCCGCCCGGCGCGCTGACGCAGCAACCCGCGACGCCGAAGCAGATCCCGCCGCAGGCCGCGTTTCCAGCGCAGCAGCCGGGAGCTCAAGCCGCCGCGCCGCCACCCCGCTTCGACGGCGCAGGCATCCTGCAGACGACGAACAGCCGCACGCCGGGCGTACCCCGGTTCATGCTGATCGCTCCCGATGGCCGGTTCTTGGCGTTCGCGGACAGCCAGGAGGTGGATCTGTCGCCATACGTCGGTCAGTCCCTGGGACTGTTCGGCCAGCGCGAGCGGAACGCCCAACTGCAGGCGGACTACATTCAGGTCCGGCAGGCGCAGCCCGTGCAGCTCGTCCGCTAGGCCGCGCCGCCTCGCTCAGCTCCCTCCGTCCGGCAGGTCTGGCACCCGCCAGTGACGACCGGAGCGGGCCAGCAGCTGATGCGCCGCCTTCGGTCCCCAACCGCCGGCCGCGTACAGCTCGGGGTGGTGGTCCTTCGAACTCCAGGCCTCAAGCATCGGCTCGCAGAACCGCCACGCCGCTTCCAGCTCGTCCGAGCGCGTGAACAGCGTCGAATCGCCGCGGATGACGTCGAGCAGCAGCCGCTCGTACGCCTCCGGCATCTCGACATCGAACGTCTGCTGGTAATTGAACTCCATGTCCACGGGCTGCACCTGGTACTGCATGCCGGGGCGCTTCGCGGAGAAAGACAGCGTGATCGACTCGCGGGGCTGAATGTGGAACACGAGCGTGTTCGGCCGGGCCTCGACGAGGTCGCACATCGTGCCTTCGCACTCGACGGTCGAGAACAGGTTCAGCGGCGGCAGCTTGAACTGGATCGCGATTTCCGTGACCCGGGCGGGCATCCGCTTGCCGGTCCGCAGGTAGAACGGAACGCCGGCCCAGCGCCAGTTGTCGATCCGGGCTTCGAGGGCGACGAACGTCTCCCGCCGCGAGTCTGGAGGAATCCGATCCTCGTCGAGATAGGCCCGCACGCGCTGGCCGTTTACCGCCGCCGCCGCGTACTGACCCGCGACGGCCCATTCGCTCACCGCGCCCGATCGGCCCGGACCGAGCGCCTGCAGGACCTTCAACTTCTCGTTGCGGATGTATTCCGCCTGAAAGGACGCCGGCGGCTCCATCGCCACCAGACACAACAACTGCAGCACGTGATTCTGCAGCACGTCTCGCAGAGCGCCCCCCGACTGGTCGTAGTAGCCTCCCCGGCTGCCCTCAATGCCCTGCGTCTCGGCAACCGTGATCTGCACGTGGTCGACCTGGTTCCGATTGAACATCGGCTCGAAGATCGAATTGCCGAACCGGAACAGCAGCAGGTTCTGAACAGTCTCTTTGCCGAGATAGTGATCGATGCGGTAGATCTGCTTTTCGCGGAGGACGCGGCTCAGCGAATGGCTGAGTTCCTGTGCGCTCGCGAGGTCGTGGCCGAAGGGCTTCTCGAACACGACCCTCAGCCGGTCCGCCTCGTCGAGCGGGGGGATCATGTTGGCCTGAGCAAGCGCTTCGACCGACGGCGTGAACAGCGCCGGGGCCGTCGCCAGATACACGATCCGCTGCCCGGGCAGCCCGGCGTCCTTCTCGATCGCCTCGACCTGGTCATGCAGTCTGGGGAACTCGGCCGGGTCCTCGAGATTGACCTGCACGTAGCGCAGCCGGCGGGCGAACTCGGACCAGCGCTCTTCGGTGAACTCCCGCGCGCGGTGTTCGGCGACGGCGTCTCGCATCTCCCCGCGGAAGGCGTCGTCGGACTTCTCACGGCGGGCCACGCCGATGATGACCGACCGCTCCGGCAGGAACCCGTTGCAGTGCAACTGGTACAGGGCGGGGATCAGCTTGCGGGCGGTCAGATCGCCTGAAGCGCCAAAGATCAGCAGCGTGACATCTTCCATAAGTGCAGCAGTTCCGGATCGCGGGGCGGCTCAGGGCGAGCGCGAGCGCCGCGCATTGGACCGGACAGGGCGGCGGGCGGCAACACTGCGGCCCGGGCCGGGCGCCGCAGTCGGCGTTTCCGAACGGATGTGTGGCCGGGGCTGGACTGAGCGCAGCGAGGGAAGCACCGGTGCGTTATCGATGTCCATTCGCCAACCGCGCCCGAGCCGGGTTCAACCCCTCGGCCCCGTTGATCCCGAAGGGGACGATGGCACAGCGGTCACTTCAGTGGAACCGGCGGACTTCCCCAGCGAATCTGCGCCTGCGGCAACGCGGACTGCAGTTCACGAGCGCCCTGCTCCGTGAATCCGGTCCCTTGCAGGTCGATGTTCAGGCCCCCGGAGTCCGTCAACAGGGCCAGCGACGGAATGCTGGCATCCGTGACGGCCAGGCAATTCGACAGGTACAGCGACAACGGCCGTCGCAGTTGCGGCAAATGCGTCAGCCCCTCGTCGGTGACTCGCGTGTTGGCGAAATACACGTACCACATGTCCGGGCACTCGCTGACAGCGGCCAGAGTCTCGTCGCCGACCGCACAATCGTCCACGGACAACCAGGTCAGACGCTGCATTTTGCGAACGGAATCCGCCATCCCATCGTCCACCAGAGAATCGTCCAGCGTCAGGATCTTGAGACGTTCCAGCCGCGACAGGTGCTGGACGCCGGCAGTCGTGATCGACGTCGACCGCAGGTAAAGATTCTCCAGCTTGGCGAACGAGTCCGCGATTGTGCGCGCGGCTTCATCGTCATACTTCTTTCCAGTGA
>JAHBXW010000028.1 GCA_019636235.1 Planctomyces sp. | reverse complement strand
ATTGACCAATCCAGCGCGCGATTGTGTGGCCGGGGGCCGCACCGAGCAATGCGAGGGAAGCCCCGGCCACGCCGCGACGATTGCGGTCGCGGAGGGAAACGGATTATCCACGCAAGAAGGGAGTTGCCCGATGACGGACAACTCCCCGCGATGTTCAGAAGGCGCCGCCCAAGCCGTGGGCCGGCCGATCGCCACGCTTTCGAACGAGGTCAGAACTCGCTGAGAACCTCGCCGCCGGCCCGGGTGCAGAGCCCCATCAGGACAGTGACGTCGATGTTCTCGTTGATGAACCGGGTCGAGCCGTCGGCCAGAGCGGCCTGCACGCCTCCCGTGTGCCACGAGTACAGCTCGCTCTTGTTCGTGCAGTTGATCGAACAGTTGCCGTAGATCACGGTGGCGAACGGCGCCGAACTGGCCGTCGTGTTTGTGAACGATCCATC
This sequence comes from Planctomyces sp., assembly GCA_019636235.1. Taxonomy (GTDB): domain Bacteria; phylum Planctomycetota; class Planctomycetia; order Planctomycetales; family Planctomycetaceae; genus Caulifigura. The sequence goes on along the minus strand of JAHBXW010000028.1, from coordinate 49,038 downwards.
GGCCGAAGCGCCGTTGATGCTGCGGGAGACGGAGTCGATGTCGGCCCAGCCCCAGCCGTCGAGGACGAATCCGCCGGTGGCGTTGATGGACGCCTTGACGGTGTCGCATTCCGCGCCGCAGGGCTGGTAGCGGTTCTTGAAGTGCCGCGGCCGGCCGCAGGTTTCGGAGATCATCAGCGTGTTGGACATGCCGTCGGTGATGTCTCGGAGCCGGGTGATGGCGTCGCGGGCCATGGCGCCGGGCATGCCGCGGCCGGGGCCGTTGGGGCGAGGCAGTCCGACGGATTCGTACAGCGCCCAGCGGACCTCATTGACGGAGCCGTAATCGTTGGGGCCCAGTCCGCCGGCGGGCCACACCAGGCCCTTGACGCCGGCAGGGGTGAGCGCCGTGTCATGCACCTGCGAGGCCGGCGGCGGGGTGATCCCGGGCGTCGACGGGCACATCCACACCGGCAGCGTCGTGGCCGCCAGTTCGAGGTTGGGGGAGTGGTTCCAGGAGCGGTTGAAGTCCCACAGGCTGTACAGGCTGCCCTGATCGATGAACGGCAACACCATCGCCGACCAGGGGTTCACCGAGTTCTGGATCGTGATCCGGCTCATCGGGAATGTGCGGTGCGTGCTCTCGTAGTTGTGCAGCGCCAGCCCCAGTTGCTTGAGGTTGTTTTTGCACTGCGTGCGGCGGGCGGCCTCGCGGGCCTGCTGCACCGCGGGCAGCAGCAGCGACACCAGAATGGCGATGATGGCGATCACCACCAGCAGTTCGATCAGTGTGAAGCCGCGGAGACGGCCTCGCGATCTCCTCAATTCCATGGCTTTCTCCAGTTCAGAAATACGCATCGGGATGACTCGTTCACTCAAGGTCAAAGTCCGGAAGAATGTTCTCGCCCTGCTCCACGCTGACGCGAACGCCGGATGACTTCGGGCGCGTGAGCTTGGCCGGCAGCCGCTCCGGCAGTTCGTCGCTGGACAGCTCGGCGTTGTCGTCCGGTCCGCCGGTCCAGCTGAAGGCGACTTCATAGTCGCCGGCGGGCACGCCGACTCCGCGTCCGGCCCGGCGAAACGTATTCAGGTCGAAGGAGCCGTCTTCGGCGACAACCCCGGTGTAGACGTCTCCCGTCGCCTTCCCGTCGACGGGATGCAGTCGCACCGAGCCGCCGGACATCGGCCGACCCTGAAATGTCACCCTGCCGAACGCCGGGTGCAGATCGTCGAACTCGACCACGTCAGTGATCGGGTCGGAGCAGCCCATCAGCCAGCACAGGACCAGGGCCGCAACGCCTTTCGCGAGTCCGGTTCTCATGATCTCGGTCGTTCTCTCCGCCGTGCGTGCTGAGCCTCCCGCACGCCGGCTGGCCGCCCACTCGACTGAATCCGACGGACAGTTTCGCCACGAGTGTTAAGCCCCGATGAAGCGTGCGCAAAGAAACTGAGATTCCCCGGATTGGCGGCGCGGCGCCGCGGCCGACTTGAACGGACCGGACGCGCGGCGCCGGCCCATGTCCGCACGCTTGACGCCGCGCTGCCGGTTGCGGTGTTCTGGGGCGCTGATGCTGACGGTTTCATTCCGGTGCTCACGCTTCCGGTTCGTGTCCGATACCGAGAGATCGCATGCTGACTCGCACGCTGCCGCTGCTGCTCCTGCTGGCGACGCTGTCCGGCCCGAGACCCGCCGGGGCGCAGTCGCTGGAGGCCGAACTCCTGCGGACGCCCGCCGGGGATCTGGCGGCCGAGGCCCGCGCCTCCGGGGATGCGGCCCGCGGCGGCGTCGTCTTTTTCCAGCACCACATGGCCTGCTCGAAGTGTCACTCCGTCGGGGGCGGGCGAACGTCGACGCTCGGTCCCGATCTCGCGGAGCGGCGGCCGGAAGCGTCCGACGCAGCGCTCGTCGAGGCCGTGCTGACCCCCTCCAAGACGATTCGCGAGGGCTATGAGTCGGTGATCGTCGAGACGGCGGACGGCCGCACGCTGCACGGGCTGCCGGTGGAGCGCACAGCGGAGGCGCTCGTGATTCGGGATGTCGCCCGGGGGGGCGAGCTGACGACGCTCGCCGCCGGAGACATCGAGGAGGTCCGGACGAACCCGGTGTCAATCATGCCGACGGGACAGGTCAATCAGTTGACCAGCCGGCAGCAGTTTCTGGACCTGATCCGGTATCTGATCGAGGTTCAGGAGGGTGGACCGCTCCGCGCCGCTGAACTGCAGCCGTCCCCGACGCTGCTGACGCTCGAGATCCCCGAGTACGAACAACACGTCGACCATGCGGGGCTGATCCGCGAATGGAACGAAGAGTCCTACCGGCGCGGGGAGCGGATCTATCGCCGCGTTTGCCAGAACTGTCACGGCACGCGCGAGGAACCCGGTTCGCTGCCGACATCGCTGAGGTTCGCCGAAGGCCGGTTCAAGAACGGCAGCGACCCGCTGGCGATCTATCAGACGCTGACGCGAGGCTTCGGGATGATGGCCGCCCAGACGTGGATGGTCCCGGTGCAGAAGTACGACGTCATCCACTACATTCGCGAGGCCTATCTGCGTCCGCACAACCCGTCGCAACTGGTTCCAGCTGACGACAGTTATCTCGCCGGACTGCCGCGGGGAACGACGCGCGGACCCGCGCCCAGCCGGATCGAACCCTGGAGCGCGATGGACTACGGGCCCAGTCTGACGCATACGTACGAGATCCCCGGCGGCGATCCGCACCTCGCTTACAAAGGGATCGCAGTCCGCCTCGATCCCGGGGCGGGGGGCGTCTCTCGCGGGCGTCGCTGGATGCTGTTCGAAGCCGATACGCTGCGCGTCGCGGCCGCGTGGTCCGCGGCGGGCGAGGGGGACAACTTCATCGACTGGCGCGGCATTCAGTTCAATGGCGAACATCAGATCCATCCGACGCTCTCCGGCCGGCTTTCCCTGACGAACGGGGTCGGTCCGGGCTGGGCGAAGCCGGGCGATGGATCATTTACCGACGATCAGCGCGTCGAGGGGCGGGACGGCCGCCGCTACGGTCCGTTGCCGCGCCGCTGGGCGCAGTTCCAGGGGCTGTATCATCACGAGCAGGACGTGGTGCTGGCGTACACGGTCGGGACGACGGACGTGCTGGAATCGCCGCGCTGGCTGGCGGGCGAGGGACCTGAGGCGGAATCGCATTTCGTCCGCATCCTGAACGTCGGCCCCCGGGAGACGGACCTGGTGATGCGCGTCGCGGACGAATCCCCGGGACAGCGGCTGGGCGTCCTCCCGACCGATTCGCCGGCGACGCTGATCGCCGAGAACGGACAGGTGCGGATGCGAATTCCCAAGGGGGACGCGCCGCTGCGGCTGGCGGTGTGGGCGTCCGCGGGCGATCTCGGGGCGATGGCGGACGCCGCCCAACCTCCCCCGGCGATCCACGCAGCGGATCTCGATCTGGCCCGACTGACCCGGGGCGGCCCGCCGCGCTGGCCGCAGCGAATCACGACGCTGGCGAAAATCGGGGGAGACGAGGGCCCGTTCGCCGCCGACGTGCTGACGGCCCCGGAGTCCAACCCCTGGCTGGCCCAGACGCGGTTCACCGGGCTCGATTTCTTCTCCGATGGGCGGCTCGCCGCCTGCACCTGGGACGGCGATGTGTGGGTCGTTGAATCGGAAGGGCGGACGACTCCCGGCGCCGACCCGCTGCCCACCGGCGAATTGCGCTGGCAGCGCATCGCCTCCGGCCTGTTTCAGCCGCTGGGACTGCGGATCGTCGACGACCGGATTCATCTGACCTGCAGGGACCAGCTCGCGGTCCTGCACGACCTCAACGGCGACGGTGAGATCGACTTCTACGAATGCCTGAACAACGACCACCAGGTGACGGAGCACTTCCACGAATTCGCGATGGGGCTGCAGACCGACGCCGAGGGCAACTTTTATTACGCGAAGTCCGCCCGGCACGCGCTGCCGGCGGTTGTCCCGCATCACGGGACGCTGCTGCGCGTCAGCCGCGACGGGTCGACAACGACGATTCTTGCGAATGGATTCCGTGCGGCGAACGGGGTGTGCCTGAATCCGGACGGCTCGTTCGTCGTGACGGATCAGGAGGGGCACTGGAACCCGAAGAACCGCATCAACTGGGTCACGCTGTCCCCCGATGGCCGGCCGAAGTTCTACGGCAACATGTTCGGCCATCACGACGTCGTCGATGCCTCCGACGAAGCGATGGAACCGCCCCTGTGCTGGATCACGAACGCGTTCGACCGTTCTCCGGGGGAACTGTTGTGGGTCGACAGCGACCGCTGGGGGGCGTTGAACGGATCGCTGCTGAACCTGTCCTATGGCTATGGAAAGGTGTTCCTCGTGCCGCATGAGACGGTGGCCGGCCGGCAGCAGGGTGGGATGATCGAGCTGCCGATTCCCTCCTTTCCGACGGGCGTGATGCGGGGCCGGTTTCATCCCGACGACGGCCAGCTGTATCTGTGCGGCATGTTCGCCTGGGCGGGGAGCGCGACGCAGCCGGGCGGCCTGTACCGGCTGCGGGCGACGGGGCGTCCGATGCATCTGCCGACGAGCCTCCGAGCCCGGAAGTCCGGTCTCGATCTGACGTTCACCGATCCATTGGATGCGGACTCGCTGAATGCGGGAGAGGTCCGGTTGAAGACGTGGTCATTGCGGCGGACGGAGAACTATGGGTCCGATCATGTCGACGAACGGGAGATCCCGGTGGACAGCGTTGCCCTGTCGGACGACTGCCGCACGCTGACGATCCGGGCCGCCATTCAGCCGACGTGGTGCATGGAGGTGCGTTACGTGCTGCGGACCGCGACGGGAGAGCCGTTGTCCGGAACGATCCACAACACGATTCACGACCTGGGGGACTGATTCACGAGCTGGGGGACTGAGGAGCTGGGGGCGGGAGCCCGGGAATCTGTTAATCGTCGAGACTCCGGGGCGGCGCGCGAGTATGATGGCCGGGCCGCCGGCGCCGCGGCTGTCGGAATGAAGTCGACGAGACGAGGACGTGCATGCCAGCCTGGCCCGGGGGAGACTGCCCCGAATGCGGGGAACAGATGCCCGCGAATGTGATCCGCTGCGCCACCTGCCGCGCTCTCCTGAACAACGATCTGGCGATCAAGCCGATCGTCCCGCCGGAGTTCGTTCCGCTGCCTGAGATCGCGACGAGTTCCGATGTCTCGTTGCGGGGCGTGTACCTGCCCTGTCCGGCCTGCACCCGGGAACTGCGGATCAGCCAGAACCTGTTCGGACAGCGGGTCCAGTGCCGGTTCTGTCATCACCCGTTCGACCTGAAACGGGAATCGGCCGCGCCGCTGGCCGGTTACGCGAGCTGTCCGCACTGCCACCAGGAGCTGCGCGCCGCCCCGAAGTATCTGGGGATCAAGGTCTCCTGCCGCCACTGTGGTGGCTCGATCCGGCTGGTGGATCCGAAGTCGGCGCCGGCCTGATCAGCGGATCGCGTCGGCGCCGGCGGCGTCGCCGTGAGGGAGGGAATCAGGACTGAAGCCTTTCCCTGCGGCGCGGGAGTATCTAGCATTCGCGATCGGGTTTCGTTCGAACCCGGGCAAGCTGGAGAACGCTGGTCGGCCGAGCGTGAAGAGTCTCGCGACCCTGCCGGTTTTCCCTGATGTCCCGGCGTTCCGGATTCCGAATCTTGTGTGTGTCGCGATGCCGCCCGCGGGTTGGCCTGCGGCCACGCGAGCTCTGAGAAGGCGCCGTAGCCAAGCGGTAAGGCAACGGATTGCAAATCCGTCACCCCCGGTTCGAATCCGGGCGGCGCCTCTTTTTCTAAACGCTCCCCCGCTGGGGCGTCCGGGCCGGGCAGCGGGTCACGCCTGGGCCGAAAAAATCCGCTAAGTGGCTTTACGGAATCTGTTTACGGCGATGATTCGCGCCGCCGATGCCCAGTCATCGGCAGTGGAATTGCGTCCCATGCCCCCTCCAGTCGACCTGTTTTAACGATTTTTCGGATTTTGCGTTAAATTGCTTTGACGCCGGTATTCACGGCCCACTGTGATGCATTCTGCAGGATGAATCGAAGCAAAATGCTTCGCCGGCATCCGGCCGGATGAATCGCCTTGGGGCCTCATCCGCCCTTGGAATACGACCAGTGAGTCGGGCAATGAACGGGTCTTTCAGAATTCTGCCGCGAAGCATCGCGGCCCTGGTGCTGGTGTCCGCGATTGGTTCTCAGGCGGAGGCCGGCTTTCTCGTGGGGTCCGTGAACAACGGGCCGGGAACCAACGACAACCACGCGACCGTGCTGGCCGTCATCCAGGCGTACAACGCCGTGAACGACCCGGATTTGTCGGAGGACTTCAGCCTGTTCAAGAAGACGGACAACGATGCGGCATTCGTCTACAACACGACGAACGGGTTCTTCATTTACTCCGACGCGGCGGGCACGAATCTCGTCACGAGCAACGCGCAGCTCGAGAATCTGTCCGAAGTCTGGTTCAAATACACGGGGGACGTGAACCTGCTGTACTACTCGGCCAAGTCGAAGCACGACGTGGTCGTGCGGACGTTCACGCTGGCCCCGGGGCTGAACTACGTCAACGTCAGCCCGAAGGATCTGTCGCACATTTCGTTCTGGAAGGGGCCGACGCCGCCGAAAGATGACGATCCGCCGCCCGGAGTCCAGACGCCCGAGCCCGCCTCCAGCGCCATGCTGCTGATCGGCCTGGCGTCAATCGCCGGCCGCCGCGGATTCCGTCGGCTGCGCGGCAAGTCGGACAGCGCTGCTTGAAGCATCTGGCGGGCCAACCCTCGCCAACCCCGCGCGACGCCCGTGGCAGCTTCGGCTGCGGCGGGCGTTTCGCTGTTTCCGGGGTCTGGCGGCGCGGGTTTCAAAGGCGCGGCCGAGAATCACTGTCGCCGGTTCCTCCCCTGCCCGCTGCGGGGTCTCTAGGATACGGACGTGCCGAGCCGGTCTCTCCAGGGAGACTCCCGGGCCGGCGCTGTTCCGTTCCGGACGGCCGCTCGTCCGGAACCGTCGCCACGCCCTCCCGTTCCCCCGGCCCATGCAGTCCGTCGTTGAACTGAAGAAGACCATTCGTGAGCAGGCTCATGCCAATCGGAACGCACTCGAGGACAAGGACGAGCTGAGCCGGCTGATCGTCGCCCGCGTGTTCGCCCTGCCGGAATATCAGCGGGCCGAAACCGTCATGTTCTACGTGGACGTCCGCGCCGAGGTCCGCACCCGGCAGGCGCTGCCGGCGGCTCTGGCCAGCGGCAAGCGGATCGTCGTGCCGTATTGCGTCGACGGCGAGCTGGAGCTGTTCCTGCTGGAGTCGATGGACGAGCTGGAACTCGGCATGTACCGGATTCTCGAGCCCCGGGCCGAGCTGCGAAACGTCGCGTCGAAACGGGTCGACGTCGCCGATCTGGATCTGATTCTCGTGCCGGGCGTCGCGTTTGATCGCCGGGGCGGCCGCACCGGTCACGGCAAGGGGTATTACGACAAGCTGCTGGAGCATGCCCGTCCGGAGACGCCCCTCGTGGCGCTGGCCTTTGAATGCCAGATGTTCCCCGAGATCCCCATGGCCGAGCACGACATCTTCATGGACCGGATCGTCACCGAGGCCGAGGTTTATCGGGGCCGTGGGCGGGACGAGTCGTCCAACAACTGACGCCGTCCACGCTCGCCCTTCGCCCCCTGCCCGCCCGTCGCCCAGCCCTGAGAGGTCCGACATGGATTTCACGTACGCCGACGTGGCGAAGATGATCGACCACTCGCTGCTGAACCCCACGCTGACTGACGCGGAACTCGAGGCCGGCATCCAGCTCGCGCTGGCGTACGACGTGGCCAGCGTGTGCATCATGCCCTATCGGCTGAAACGCGCCGCGCAGCTGCTGCAGGGCAGCGGCGTGCAGCCCAGCACGACGATCGGATTTCCGCATGGGGGCCACACGACGGCCATGAAGCGCGCGGAAGCGGCGCTCGCCATTTCCGAGGGCTGCGTCGAGCTCGACATGGTCGTGAACATCAGCCAGGTGCTGAGCGGCGGCTGGGACTACGTTCAGAACGACATCGCGGCGGTCGTCGACGCAGCGCACGCCCACAGCCGCAAGGTCAAAGTCATTTTCGAGAACTGCTATCTCAAGGACGAACACAAGATCCGGCTGTGCGAGATTTGCAGCGAACTGCACGCCGACTGGGTCAAGACGTCCACGGGATATGGCACGGGGGGCGCGACGCTCGACGACCTGCGGCTGATGCGAGCGCACTCCGCGCCGCACGTGCAGGTCAAGGCGGCCGGCGGGATTCGCGACCTGGACGCCCTGCTGCAGGTGCGGGCGCTGGGCGTCACGCGCTGCGGGGCCAGCCGGACGCGCGAAATGCTGGACGAGGCCCGCAAACAACTGGGACTGCCGGCGATCGCACAGAACGCGACCGCGGCCGAGACGGGCGGCTATTGATCCGCCATGTCGGCCGGGGCGTCGATCAGCATCGCGTCGCCGTAGCTGAAGAACCGGTATCGCTGTTCGATGGCTTCCGAGTAGGCGCGGAGGATCAGTTCGCGGCCGGCCAGCGCGCTGACCAGCATCAGCAGCGTCGACTTCGGGAGATGAAAGTTCGTCAGCAGCGCGTCGACCGCACGAAACCGACACGGGGGCCGCAGGAAGATGTCGGTCTCGCCGGACCAGGCGCGGACCTCCCCGTCCCGCGCCGCCGTTTCCAGCGTGCGGACGCTCGTCGTGCCGACGGCGATGACGCGTCCGCCGCAGGCCCGGGTTCTTCTGACCGCCTCAGCCGCCTCGGCCGAGACCTCCGCCCATTCCGCATGCATCACGTGCTGCGACAGGTCCTCGACCGTCACGGGTCGGAACGTGCCGATGCCGACATGCAGGGTGACGGCGGCGATCCCGACGCCTTGATCGCGGCACTGGGCGATCAATTCCGGCGTGAGGTGCAGGCCGGCGGTCGGCGCGGCGACAGCGCCGGGGCGTGCGGCATAGGTCGTCTGATAGCGTTCGGCGTCCAGCGGGCGTTCGGCGTCCCGCTCGATGTACGGCGGCAATGGGACCCGGCCGAACCGGGCGAGAACGTCCAGCGTCGCCCCGGGAGTCAGGCAGCGCGCGGTCCATTCCCCTTCGTCGCTGACGGCGATCAGCTCCAGCTCGAGTTCCGCGGCCCCCTGCGGATCGGGAATCGCCAGCCGCTCCCCCGGGAGGAGCCGCCCGCGCGTGCGGCCGATCAGCCGCCATTCGTCCCCGGCGGCGGTCTGGCCGAGATACAACCCCTCCCAGCGGCCCCCTGTCGATTGCCGCCGGCCCACCAGCCGTGCGGGAATGACGCGGGTGTCGTTGAGGACCAGCAGATCGCCGGGGCGCAATTCGCGGGGGAACTCCGGGAACCGGCGGTGCTCGATCGCCGCGGTTCGCGGCCGGACGACCATCAGCCGCGAGGCGTCCCGACGGTCGGCGGGGACCTGCGCGATCAGCTCGGGGGGCAACTGGTAGTCGTAGGCGGACAGCCGGTCCTCCGGGGCTCTCACCGGGCGCCTTTCAGGGGAGGGGCCGCGGCGGCGCGGCCGGGTTGAAAAAGTGAATTGAACGGTTCGTCGCGGCGTCGGATACTGGGGGTTCCGCCGTACCGCGCGAGGAACTGCACGAGCAGACGTTGTACGCCGAAGCGAAGTCCCGGGAAATGGATCGACTGTGCCGCGTCCCAAGCGTTCTCCCCCCGTCGCGGCGCGATTTCCGGATGCCTGGGGAGTGCCGATCGTCTGCCCGGACTGCCGGTCAGAACTCCTGCGCAATGAACCCCGGCTCGTCTGCCTCAATCCGACCTGCCGCCGCGCGTATGTCATTGATGACGGCATCCCCCGCCTGATCATCAGCGAGTCCGCCATTCTCGATGAGCCGGAATGGCGGCAGCTCGTCCCCCCGGCCTGACGCCGCCAAATCCCACCGAAAGTCTCCCGTTATGCGCACCGCGCTCCGCCTGCATCGGGTCCTGATCCGCGTCGCGCTGCTCGCCGGCCTGTGTCTGACGGAGGCCGCGCCGCCAGTTCACGCGCAGGACGCCGCGCCGCGCTACACGACGCGGCGGAATCACGATCCCAACGGGACCGGCAAGTTCTACATGGGGCGGGAGATCGCCCTGGTCATGGGACATCAGGGCATCGCCTGGCTGGAACGTCCCGAACGCGAGCAGGAAGAACGGTTGACGGCGATGGTCGACGCGCTCGATCTGCAGCCGGGACAGGTCGTGGCCGACATCGGCGCGGGCTCGGGGGTGATCTCGATCATGCTGGCCCGCCGCGTCGGTGAAACGGGGAAAGTGATGGCGGTGGACATCCAGCCGGAGATGCTGGATGCGCTGGTCGAGAAGTGCCGGCTGTTCAACGTGCCGAACGTCGAGCCGGTGCTGGGGACGAACAAGTCGCCGCGGCTCGATCCAGAGAGCGTCGACCTGGCCATCATGGTCGACGTGTATCACGAGTTCGATTTCCCGTACGAGATGCTGCGGGACATCGCCCTGGCGATCAAACCGGGGGGCCGGATCGCGTTCGTCGAGTACCGCAAGGAGGACCCGACGGTGCCGATCAAGGAAGTTCACAAGATGTCCGAGATGCAGGTCCGCCGGGAGGCGGCGCTGCCCGAACTCGGACTCGTCTGGTCGCGAACGGACGGCCGGCTCCCCTGGCAGCACGTGATCCTGTTCGAGAAGCTCGATCCCGCCGCCAATGGCCCGGTCCGGGTCTCGGGGGAGTGGCCGCAGTTTCGGGGGCCGCGCAGCGACAATCGCGCCGACGACGCCGAGCTGCCGCTGCAGTGGACAGAGACGAAGAATGTCCGCTGGGCGCAGGACGTTCCCGGGCGCGGCTGGTCATCGCCGGTCATCCTGGGCAACCAACTCTGGCTGACGACGGCGACCAACGACGGGCATTCGCTGCGGGCGATTTGCCTGGACCGGCATCGGGGCGACGTGCTGCATGACGTCGAAGTGTTCACGCCGAAAGAGCCCTGCGACCTCAATCCGAAGAACTCACACGCATCGCCGACGCCCGCCATCGAGCCGGGTCGGGTGTATGTGCACTTCGGGACGATGGGCACGGCAGCGCTCGATACGGACACCGGCAAGGTGCTGTGGCGGAACACGACGCTGAAGATCGACCACAAGGAAGGGCCGGGGGGCTCGCCGATCCTGGTCGGTCCGCATCTGATCGTCCTGTGCGACGGCATGGACGAGCAGTACGTGGCGGTGCTCGACAAGCGGAACGGCCGGGTGGTGAAGAAGCTGCCTCGCGAACAGCCCTTTCCGGAGAACCCCGATTTCCGCAAGGCGTACGCGACGCCGCTGGCGATCCGCGTCGATGGCCGGGAGCTGCTGATCTGCCCGGGGGCGCACCAGCTCGAGACGCACGGTCCGGACGGCCCGGAATGGAACATCCGCTACGGGGGCTTTTCCAACGTGCCGCAGCCGGTGTACTCGCCGGAAACCGGGTTGCTGTACGTCTGCACGGGTTACATGAAGCCGGAGTTGTGGGCGGTGCGGCCGGGCGGCAGCGGCGATGTCAGCGAGTCGCACGTGGAGTGGAAGTTCACCCGGCAGGTTCCGGCGATTCCGACGCCGGTCATGGTGGGGGAGCGGCTGTTCATGGTTCACGATGGAGTGGCGACGTGCGTGGACGCGCACAGCGGCGCGCAAGTGTGGCAGGGGCGGGTGGGGGGCGCGTTTTCGGCGTCTCCGCTGGCCAGCCGGGACCGGGTGTACCTGTTCGCGGAGGACGGGCGGACGGTGGTGCTGGCTGCGGGGGATGAATTTGAGGTGCTGGCGGAGTCGCAGCTTCCGGGAGAGGTGCTGGCATCGCCGGCGGTCGCGGAAAATGATCTGTTCCTGCGGACCGATTCTCGAGTCTACTGCATCAGTCTGCAGCAGGAGTGACTTCTGAGCGTACGGAATGTCCGCCCAGCCGGCACAGTTTGCGCGGCGGAATCGGACGTTGCGATGTGCGCCTTTTGCGTGGGTTCCGTTCACGGAACGTTGTTCGCGGCAGGGAATTGAATCGCTTCCGAGCAGCGAATTCCTTTTGACGAAGAGGCGGGCAGGGCGCACTGTGTGGGGACAAAGACGCCGACGCCGGGCAAACCTGGCGGGAAATGGCAGCCGGTTTGCATACAGGCCCGACGCAGTCGGTTCCGTGCGTCAGCCAGGCTGGACGGAGCCGACTTTGCAATCGTACAATCACCCCGGTTGGGCAACTTTGTTAACCGTTTTGACTTCGGCGCGAGTGGAGCGTCGGCGTCAGACACCGCCCGCGGGATTGTGCATCCGCCAATCTGCGAGGTCGAACATGCGCACACAAGTTTTGTTGAAGTCGTGTCTTGCGGCATCTGCGGCGCTCTCTCTGACTGCGCCAGCTCAGGCTCAGCGGTCGTCAAACACCGCGATCATCACCAACCCCGCACAGACCCAGGCGGAGCGGAACTGGGCGGAGAAGATGTTCTCCGAGATGCGGCTGGAGATGGGCACCGTCGCCCGGGGCACGAAGATCAACAAGCAGCTCACGGTGACGAACCTCTACAAGGAGGACATCAAGATCACCAGCGTGGGCACGACCTGCGGCTGCTTCCACGCCGAGACCGACAAGAAGGTTCTGAAGACGCACGAGTCGGCGACGATCACCGTCGACATGAACACGATCAAGTTCCAGGGGGACCGCAAGGCGAACCTGGACGTGACGCTGACGTTCGACGGTTCGACCTACAAGAGCGTGCGGATTCCCCTGCATGGCTTCATCCGGACGGACGTCGAGATTCAGCCGGGCGTGCTGAACCTGGGCATGGTCGAACAGGGTCGCGGCGCGACGAAGGCCGTGACCGTGAAGTTCACCGGGCGTCCGGGCTGGCAGATCCGCCAGGTGCGGTCGAACAACCCGCTGCTGAAGACCGAAGTCCGCGATCGGTTCCGAGACAACTACCGGGTTGAGGCGGACGTCGTCGTGACGCTGGACGCTTCGGCGCCCTTGGGCGACGTCCGGGATCTGCTGACGATCGTCACGAACGATTCGTCGAATCCCGAACTGCAGGTGGAAGTCGCGGGCAAGGTCGAGCCGGACCTGATCGTGACGCCGGCCGCGATTCCGCTGGGCAACCTGCGTCCGGGCGTGGAAAAGACGGTCAGCGTGGTGATTCGCGGCCAGCGGCCGTTCGCGATTGAAGCGCTGGAGCGGGACACGTCGATCGACTGCTGGAAGTGCAAGTACTCCCGCGAGACGAAAGTCGTGCATCCGATCACGCTGACGATGACGCCGCCGGCGGACATGGCGGGCGAATATTCGGAAGTGTTCACGGTGTCGGTGCAGGGGCGGGAAGAGCCGCTGACGTTCAAGGCCACAGGCACGATCGTCGGCACGACTCCGCTCGCTGCCGACAAATGATGCTTCCCGCACTGCGGGGGATTGGCGACACTCGCTCCCTGGCCGGCCTTTCGCCCGCCAGGGAGTTTTCTTTTCCGTCGAGACCACCATGGCTGCTGCATCGGCGCCGCCGAAAATGACCGTCCCCGAGTTCGTCAAAGCGAAATCCCGGGGGCGGAAGCTGGCCGTACTGACCGCGTACGACTTCCTGACGGCCGGGCTGCTCGACGAAGCGGGCGCCGACGCGCTGCTGGTGGGGGACACGCTGGGCATGGTCGTGCAGGGTCGGGAGACGACGCTGCCCGTGACGCTCGACGAGATGATCTATCACGGGGAGATCGTGGCCCGCGCCGCGCGGCGGGCTCTGGTCATCGTCGACCTGCCGTTCATGTCATACCAGGTCAGCCCGCAGCAGGCGCTGCGGAGCGCGGGCCGGGTGCTGAAGGAGACCGGCGCGGCGTGCGTGAAGCTCGAGGGGGGCGTGACGCAGGCCCGGACGATCGAGGCCCTGGCCGCGGCCGACCTGCCGGTGATGGCTCACGTGGGCATGCGCCCGCAGTCCATCCGCCGCCTGGGGAAGATGTCGTCGATCCAACGGAACGCGGAGCAGTTGCTGGCGGACGCGCGGGCGGCCGAGTCGGCGGGCGCGTTTGCGATTGTGCTGGAACTCATTCCCCGGGCGCTGGCCGCGGACATCACGGCGGCCGTGTCGATCCCGACGATCGGCATCGGGGCTGGCCCTGACTGCGACGGGCAGGTGCTGGTCACTCCCGACATGCTGGGTCTGACCCAGGGGTTCTCGCCGCGATACCTCAAGCGGTACGCCGATCTGGGGGCCGTCATCCGCGAGGCGGCGGGCCGGTATGTGGCGGAGGTCCGGGACGGGCGCTTCCCGGACGCCGCGCACAGCCACGACTGACCCCCTCGGCGGGCTTGCCTCCGCGCCGGGCATGCACGACAACCGTTCCACCCCGCCCCCATTCTCCAGCTGCCCCCGCGGACCATGGCTGAACCCAAGCGCGACTTCGACGAGTTCCTCGAGAAGTTCAAGAAGCACCGCGAGCTGATGCTCGACGAGCTGCACAAGGTCGTCATCGGCCAGGAGGCCGTGATCGAGCAGATTCTGGCGGCGATCTTCACCGGCGGGCACTGCCTGCTGGTGGGCGTGCCGGGGCTGGCGAAGACGCTGGTTGTGAGCACGATCGCCCGGATTCTGGACGTGCAGTTCAAGCGGATTCAGTTCACGCCCGATCTGATGCCCTCGGACATCACCGGCACGAATGTGCTGGACGAGGGGGACGGCGGCCGGCGGGAGTTCCGGTTCGTGAAGGGTCCGGTGTTCACGAACGTGCTGCTGGCGGACGAAATCAACCGGACGCCGCCGAAGACGCAGGCGGCGCTGCTGCAGTCGATGCAGGAGCGGGAGGTGACGGTCGGCCAGGAGACCTATCCGCTGCCCGAGCCGTTCTTCGTGATCGCCACTCAGAATCCGATCGAGCAGGAGGGGACGTATCCGCTGCCCGAGGCCCAGCTGGACCGGTTCATGTTCAATGTGAAGGTCGACTACCCGCGGCTGGAGGAGGAGGAGCGGATTCTGACGACGACGACGAGCGGCGAGCGGGCGGAGGTCCGCAAGGTGCTGTCGGCGAAGTCGATTCTGTACCTGCAGAAGCAGATCACGCAGATCGAGTGCGCGCCGCTGATGATCAACTACATCGCGCGACTGGTGCGGGCGACGCGTCCGGCGGACGGTTCGGCGCCGTCGTTCATCCGGGACCTGGTGGACTGGGGCGCGGGGCCGCGGGCGGGGCAGTATCTGATCATGGGGGCCCGGGCGGTGGCGGCGATGGACGGCCGTCCGGCGGTGTCGTTCGAGGACGTGCGACACGTGGCGGTGCCGGTGCTGCGTCACCGGATTTCGCCCAACTTTCAGGCGCAGGCCGAAGGGATGGCGAGCGACGACATCGTGAACCGGCTGCTGCAGGAGGTTCCCGAGCCGTCGATTCCGAAGTATCAGTGAGATCCGGGGCCGCGGGCTTCAAGAAGGTCCCGTCGGCGGTTCCAGCGCCCGGGCCACCGCGTCCGCATCGTACACGCAGCCGCCCCAGGTGCCCCCGCTGAGACGCGTCAGGATGGCCCACAGCCGCGTGTCGTCCGGCAGGTCCGGGTCGGCATGCAGCGGGACCGACGGCTGCCGCATGGCCAGCAACGCCGCCCCTTCCTCCGGCGTCACGCGCCGCGCCGCATCGCCGATGAAGTTGATCCGCCCGCTGAGCCTGTTCCGATCGATCTCGATTTCAATCAGGTCGCCGTCGCGGAGCCGGCCGATCGGTCCCCCCGCCAGCGCCTCCGGCCCGACATGGCCAATGCAGGCGCCCGTCGACACCCCGGAGAACCGGGCGTCCGTAATGACGGCCACATGCTTGCCGAACGGCAGGAACTTCAACGCCGACGTGATCTGATAGGTCTCCTCCATGCCGGATCCCATCGGGCCGCGGCACATCAGGACCAGCACATCCCCCGCCTGGATGGGCTGACCTTTCCGCCCCTTGATGGCGGCGATGGCGTCCCGCTCGCTGGTGAAGACCCGCGCCGGCCCGACCTTGCGGTAGACGCCGTCCGGGTCGACGACGGCGGCGTCGATGGCCGTGCTCTTGATGACCGAGCCTTCGGGGGCCAGGTTGCCGACCGGAAACGTGACGGTGCTCGTCAGTCCCCGGGCCCGCGCCGCCGCGGGAGCAAAGATGACCTCGTCCGGGTCGACGCCGTCCCTCGCCCGGAGCTGGTCCCGCATCTGCCCCCGGCGGTCCGATCTCTCCCACCAGTCGAGGACGTCTCCCAGGCGCTCGCCTGTCGCCGTCAGCGCGTCCAGCTTCAGCAGCCCCAGCCCGCGCAGGTGCAGCATGACCTCCGGCACGCCCCCCGCCAGGAACAGCCGCACCGTGGGATGCCCGACGGGGCCGTTCGGCAGGACGTCGACGATCCGCGGCGCCTGCCGGTTGATGCGGTTCCAGTCGTCGACCGTCGGCCGCCGCCGCCCCGCCTCGAACGCGACCGCCGGCACGTGCAGCAGCAGGTTCGTCGAGCCGCCCACCGCGGCATGCACGACCATCGCGTTGTGCAGGGCGTCGTCGGTGAGGATCCGCGACATCGTGATTTCGCGGTCGGCCATCGCGACGACCGCCCGGGCCGACTTCCGCGCCATGTCCAGCCAGATCGGCTGCCCCGAGGGCGCGAGCGCGCTATGCGGCAGGCACATGCCGAGCGCCTCGGCGACGACCTGCGACGTCGCCGCCGTCCCCAGGAACTGGCAGCCGCCCCCGGGCGAGCCGCAGGCGCGGCAGCCCATGTCGGCCGCGTACTGCAGATCGATTTCCCCGTGTGCGAACCGCGCCCCGATCGCCTGCACCTTGCCGGCGTCTTCCGCGTCGACCGGCGGCAGCGTCACGCCCCCGGGCACGATGATGCAGGGCAGTGCGTGCATCGCGGCCAGCGCCATCATCATCGCCGGCAGCCCTTTGTCGCAGGTCGCCACGCCAATCACCCCCCGCCGCACCGGCAGCGAGCGGATCAGCCGTTTGAGCACGACGGCTGCGTCGTTGCGATACGGCAGGCTGTCCATCATGGCCGTCGTCCCCTGCGAGCGGCCGTCGCAGGGGTCCGAGCAATACGCCGCGAAGGGCAGCTTCCCCAGCCGGTCGAGTTCCTCCGCCGCCGCCCGCATCTGCAGACCGACCTCCCAGTGGCCGGTGTGATAGCCCAGTGCGATCGGACGGCCGTCCTCGCCGCGAATGCCCCCCATGGTGCTGAGGATCAGATACTGATCGCGCAGCAACTGAGCCGGATCCCAGCCCATCCCGGCGTTCTGAGTCATGCCGAAGATGTCGCCGCTGGGGCGGTCCAGCAGCATGTCGGGAGTCAGCGGCAGCGAACCCGAAGGGCCATCGCCGCGGGTGATGATGTCCGCGGCGTCCGCGGGCAGTGCAAGCAGTTCGTCGAGTGGCATACCGGAGCGTCAGGAACGGGCGGGCGACGGGCGTCGCAGTCAACTCCGCGAGCATAGCGGGATTCCAGGGCGGCGACGACGCGCCGGAAAACCCGCCGCCGCTCACTGCACGCCGCGCGAACACTTTTTAGAATCCCGGCTGAGACTCCTCACAACAGGCGCCGACGTCTATGCCCGAGCCGATCGACCCGCCCGCCGAACCGGCCGGCCTTCCGGCCGATCAGCCGTCTGCGGAACCGGGCCAGGAACCGCAGCCGCGTGGCCTGTCGCCCCGCGCGATCCTGGCCATCCTGCTGGCCGTCGTGTGCGGCGGCATCTTCGGCCTGGGCGCGTTCACCTTTGGTTACGGGCAGGGCTGGAGCTATCTCAGCAACAATCCGGAAGCGTGCGCCAACTGCCACATCATGCAGCACCACTTTGATTCCTGGCAGCAGTCGAGCCATCGGCATGTCGCGGTCTGCAACGACTGTCACCTGCCGCACGACGCGATCGGCAAATGGGTGACGAAGTCCGACAACGGATTCTTCCACTCGCTGGCCTTCACGCTGGAGAACTTTCATGAGCCCATTCAGATCAAGCCGCGGAACCGCCGCGTGACGCAGAACGCCTGCATCGAGTGCCATGCGGACCTGATCCATCCGATGCTCGACATCGGACACACGGGCGAATCGCTGGCCTGCGTGCATTGCCACAGCGACGTCGGACACGGCCATCGCTGAACCCGGGAACCCACAGCGGCACACAGAGTTCAAGGAGCTTCCTCATGCCGGCCGACGCTTCGAACCCCGCCGAATCGCGAACGCCGCGCCTCTCGCGCCGCGGCGCCCTGCTGCTGGGCGGGCTGTTCGCGGCCACGGGTCTGATCGCCTTCGCCGTCACGGGTCTGCTGGTGACGATCTTCGAGCATCGCCAGGAGGCCCGCGTGCCCTTCGTGCGGACAGTCGAGGTCAACGAGGTCAGCTCGGACTCCCGGCCCTGGGGCGCCAACTGGCCGTATCAACACGACACCTACAGCCGCACCGTCGACAACTCGGAAACCGAGTTCGGCGGATCGAGCGCCATGCCGGCCAGCAAGCTCGACGAGCATCCCTGGCTGCGGCGGATGTACGCGGGCTACGCGTTCAGCATCGATTACCGGGAGGCCCGGGGACACGCCTACATGCTGTACGACCAGGAAGTCACCGAGCGCGTAACGCAGCGGAAGCAGGCGGGGGCCTGCCTGCACTGCCACGCATCCGTGATTCCGATGTATCGCCGGCTGGGACTGGAGGCCGAGGGGCGTCCCGCCGACGCCGAGGCGCTGGGGGCGGCGTTCGACTGGCCCGCCGTCATGAAAGGGTTCGAGCTGGCCGGCGCGATGGACTACGCGGCTGCGCATGCGGAGCTCGTCCGCACGCCTGACTCGATTCCCGGAACTCCCCGTTTCGGGGAGGACCCGCACGACGGGGGCGCTCATCCCGTGGGCTGCCTCGACTGCCACGATCCGGCGTCCATGAAGGTTCGCGTCACGCGGCCCGGCTTCATCCTCGGCATCGCGGCGCTGGCCGAAAGCGACGACCACGTTCCGCACCTCCCCAGCATCGAACGCTGGCGCGCCGGCCGCCGCGACCGTGCGTACGATCCCAACGTCGACGCCAGCCGGCAGGAGATGCGCAGCTATGTCTGCGGGCAATGTCACGTCGAATACTACTGCGCCTCCCGCGAGACGCTGTTCTTCCCCTGGAGCCAGGGCCTCAAGGTCGAACAGATGGAGGCCGCCTACGACGCCCATGTGTTTCCCGACGGTACGCCCTTCTACGACTACGAGCATGGGGAAACGGGCGCCCGGGTCTACAAGGCCCAGCATCCCGAGTTCGAACTCTGGAGCCAGGGCGTGCATGCCCGCAGCGGCGTGAGCTGCGCCGACTGCCACATGCCCTACGAACGACAGGGCGCCATGAAGGTCAGCAGCCACTGGGTGCGGAGCCCGATGCTGAACATCAACAACGCCTGCCAGACCTGCCACAACGTTCCCGAGAGCGAGCTGCGCGAAAAGGTGGACGTGATCCAGAACCGGACGAAGGCGCTGGTCGAGCGGGCGGCGGTCGCCATGACCGACATGCTCGATGCGATCCGCGAGCTGGAAGCGGCCGGCGCATCGCCCGAGGAACTCGCCCCGATCTTCGAGCTGCAGAAGAAGGCGATGTGGCGGCTGGACTTCATCAGCAGCGAAAACTCGCTGGGCTTCCACGCGGACCAGGAGGCGGCGCGAATCCTGGGCGAGTCGATCGACTACAGCCGGCAGGCGCAGGCCCGGGCACTGCGGCATCGCGCGCCGGAGGCTCCGGAATCGCAGCGGCCCGTTGAACCGGTGCAGGGAGTGACGCCGGCGGAGCGTCCCGCCGCGGAATAAGTCTGCCGGGCCAATCGCGAGGTCCGCCGCGCGCCGACGTTATGTCGACTCGTCGGGCAGCGGTTCGGCCCCGGCCGGAGGTCGCCCCTTTCCGGCGCGAATGTAGGCCGCGCGCTGTTGCGCGTAGTCGGCCGCCGTCGGTTCGCCGGCTGCCGGGGCGGTTCCCTGTCGCCAGTCCTCAAACATCCGTTTCAGGTACGGCACGCACCAGCCGCAGCCCGTTCCCGCGCCGCCGCACTGGCTGAGCTCGCTCGCCACGCGCGGCCGCTGAACCCGCAGGAAGTTCTGGACCTTGCGCTTGCGGACGTGAAAGCAGTAACACAGCAGATCGTCGGGTTCCAAGGCCGGAATGCTCCCCGCAGGATGGAGGCTGCTATCATGGCAGGCGTTGGGCCGTTCGAGTATCCCTCGGGAAAAATGCGTCAATCAATGGGCCAGCCTGGCGACGTACTCTCCTGAGAACCGCAGAACCGAACCCGCCGCGCGGACCGTCGATTCATGTCACACGAGCCTGTCGTCCTGGATGAGAACAACGCGGGCGAGCCGGCCGCCGCGACCGCGCCGCAGGCGGTCGTCGATGTCCGCGATCTCCGCGTTCGGTACGGAAAGCTTGAAGCCGTCCGCGGGATTTCGTTCCAGATTCCCCGGGGCGAGGTGTTTGGCTTCATCGGGCCGAACGGCGCGGGCAAGTCGTCCACTATCCGCGTCCTCGCCACGCTGCAGAAGGACTTCGAGGGGCGCGTGCGGATCAACGGCGTGGATGTCCGCAGCGACCCCGACAAAGTCCGCACGATGATGGGCTACATGCCCGACTTCTTCGGCGTCTACGAGGACCTGACGGCCCGGGAGTACCTGCACTTTTTCGCCGCCGCGTATCGCATCCCGCTGGCGCGGCGGGCCGGCATCGTCGATGACGTGCTGCAGCTCACCGATCTGACGCACAAGATCGACTCGCAGGTCGATTCCCTGTCAAGGGGGATGAAGCAGCGGCTGGCGCTGGCCCGCGTGCTCCTGCACGATCCGGATCTGCTGCTGCTCGACGAGCCGGCATCGGGTCTGGACCCCCGGGCCCGGATCGAGTTTCGTGAACTCCTCAAGGCGCTGCAGGAGATGGGCAAGACGATCCTCGTCTCCAGCCACATCCTGCACGAACTGGCGCAGTTCTGTACGCGGATCGGCATCATCGAGGCGGGCCGGCTGGTGGCCGATGGTTCGCTGAGCGACATTTATCGCCTGCTGTCGATTCGTCGCGTGGTGCACGTGCAGGTGGCCGGAGAGATGCAGCCGCTGGCCGAGGGGCTGCGAAAGGTCGAAGGCATCTCCCAGATCGAGGAGCAGACGGACCGGCTGGCGATTCACGTCCGGGAGGAGGTGCTGCCCATCGAGGACCTGCATCAGGAGCTGGTCCGGCTGGGAGCCCGCATCCGCATGTTTCAACCGGAGGCGATGGACATGGAGACGGCGTTCATGAAGCTGACGGAAGGCGTCACCGCATGATCCGCGGCGACCGGGCCTGGGGGCTGCCGCTCCTCGCGAAGGAACTCACCGAGCAGGCGGTGCGGAAGCGGACCGCAGTGCTGCAGACGGTCTATTCGGCGCTGCTGGGCGGCCTGACGGTGCTGGTGTTCTACATTTCGGTCTACCGGGACGCGCTCGGCCCGTTCGACATCCTCCGCGAAGGCGGTCGGATGTTCGACCTGCTGATGCAGATGCAGCTCGTGGGGGTCTACCTGCTGTTGCCGGCGATGATGTGCGGCGTCATCACGGGGGAAAAGGAGCGCGGCACGCTGGGCTTGCTGTTTTTGACGCGATTGCGCCCCTGGTCGGTCATTCTGGAGAAGTATCTCAGTCGGGAACTGGCGATCGGCCTGTACCTGCTGATGGCCGTGCCGTCGATGACGTTCTGTTTCGCATTGGGGGGCCTCAGCGGCTGGAACGTGGCTCAGGGGGTATGGATCCTGGCGTTGACGGCGCTGCAGGCGGGCGCCGCGTCGATTGCGTGTTCCGCGTATTTCCGGACGACATCGCAGGCGTTTCTGGCGACGTACTTCGCGATCGCCGCCATCCACTTCGGGCCATTGCTGTTTGCGCTGCTGTTCCCCGTGGCATCCACAATCGTTTCCGATTGGGCGGTGAATTTCCTGAACCTTCTGTGGAACATGGGACGGGATTTCGGCGGGTCGCTGGAGGCGCTGACCGGGTGGCCGATCGCCCCCGAGAACGACGGCACGCTGGCGTCTCGAGTCGTGCCGGGGGACGCCCGAGCCATGATGCTGGCCTCGTTGACGCCGTTCGTTTTTCTGGAGCGGACGTCGGGCCTTTTGGACCTGGCGGTGCTGTCGCTGCCGTCGCTGGGCGCGACGTTCCTGTGCCTGCTGGCGGCGCGGGTCTGCCTGGTCCGCCGGGCCTTCCTCGAGCCGAAGAACCGGCTGCTTAAGCTGTTTCGAACGTTGGACCGGACGTTCCAGAACCTGAATCACAACCGGCTGACGCGGGGCATTACGCTGACGCGTGAGTCGGTCCGGCTGCCGCTGTACGAACCGGTGGCCTGGCGGGAGACGCAGCGCAAGTCGCTGGGGACGGTGCGGTATCTGGTCCGCGTGCTGCTGGTTCTCGAAGGGCCGACGCTGTTCCTGTGCCTGCTGATGATCATCGCGCAGACCGGGGCCGGTCAGTCGTCGTTCCTGATGATGCTGCGTCAGACTCTGTGGGCAGTGTGCCTGCTGTTCGTCGCGGTGCGGTCGGCGGTGCTGATCGCCGGCGAACGTCAGCAGGAGTCGCTGGACGTGCTGCTGTGCACGCCGATGTCCACGCGGGACATTCTGCTGGAGAAGATGCGGGGCGTCCGCCGCCTGTTGATCGTGCTGGCGATTCCGTTGCTCACGTGCGTCGCGGTGAATGCCTGGTGGCGGACGGAGACGCGTTTCCACGCGGGCTATTTCGCGCAGGTGCTGGATCCGGGACTGATGTACCTGTTTGTCGCGCTGGCCAGTCTGGCGATTCAATTGCCGCTGGTGGCGTGGATCGGCCTGCATCTGAGTCTGCGGATCCGGTCGCAGACGCGGGCCATTCTGGCGGCGACGCTGTTCCTGACGCTGTGGACGGCCGGCGGCCTGATTGTGGAATGGCTGATCCACGGTTCGCTGATCCGCATGGCGGGCGGCGGCCGCCCTGCGCCGAGCGCCTCCGTCGTGCAGCTGGTGATGCCGCTGTTGTGCCCGCCTTTAGTGATCTTCGACGCGGAGACCGGCCGGTTGAGCGAGCGCGGCCCGATTGTCTACTGGACGCTCTGCATCGGACTGCAGTGGGCGTTTTTGAAGCTGTATCGGCGATATGTCCTGCGGAACGCTTCGCGCTGGCTGGGTCGGGCGAATACGCCGCCGGAGCTGGCGGCGTTGCGATCGATCTCGCGGGAGACGTGGTCGACTGAAGTCCCCACGGCCGCGGTGTCCGGCGCGCCAGGCTCGTGAAGCGGCCGTTGCGTGCGTGCCGAGGCCGGCTTGACGAGTGTCCGCATTGTCGGGCGGCTGGTTCCATCCACGCAGCCGGACCGGACGGCCTGTAACGCCTGGCGAAGCGGCGTGAAGTTCGCCCGTCGCTCCGCGGGGGACCGGGGCCGGCGTGCGGCCGCGACGGAATTCCGCGGCTGTCGGCGGTTCGACCGAACTTTCGCCGCGCGGGGAGACGATTCCAGCGAGAGATTTCTGGCCTTTCCCGGCGTCCTTCCGCCGGAGATAGTGGAACGGGAATCAGGCCGCGCTCCGGCGCGGCCGTGGGAGTGTTCCGGCCGGTCTCCGGTCGGACGGACGGCAAGGATGCTGCTGCCTCGACCGGTTTGGCGCCATGCGTTTCCCTCGTGGGACGCCGCGCCCTGAGGATCCTTGCCATGCTTCGCGGCGTTCGACCGTGGCTTGCGTTTGTCGCCCTGGGCCTGGCGTTGATTTCGAGTGCGGCCCGCTCCGCTGCGGCGCAGGAGCTGCCGGATTACCGGAGTCTCGAGCGAGTCGGGCTGTCGATGTCGTGGTGGGGACGGGCCGTCGTCGACGCTTCGCAGGACGAGATCGAGTTTCTGATCCCCGACGAGCAAGTGGTCATCGCGCAGTCGCGGCAGGGGCTGCTGACGGCCTTTCGCAACGACACGGGGCGGGCTCTGTGGTCGGTGCTTCTGGGGCGTCCTGGCATTCGGGCGTTTCCCGCGGCGACGAACGAGAGCGAGGTGATCGTCACGATCGGCCTGCACATGTACTCGCTCGACAAGGCGACCGGCGTGATCCGCTGGCAGCTCCGCGTCCCGAATCATCCCTCCTGCACGCCCGAGATCGACGACCGGATGGTGTACGTCGGGTGCGTCGACGGCAGCACGTACGCGTACGACCTGCGGACAATTCGGAACCTGTTCTCCGAGCGGAAGCTGCCCGAATACAGCCACAACGCTCAGGTCTGGCGCTACAAGACGCCGGACACGGTGATCTCGGTCGCATCGGACGGCCACACCGTGAACTTCGTGAGCATCGTGGGGGCGCTGTACGGAGTCGATGCGCCGGAGCGCAGCCTGAAGTACCAGATCGAAACGAATGACCGCGTCGAGACGCCGATGGGCCGCAGCCGGGACGCGTTGTATCTGGCATCGGAGGATTCGCGGATGCTGGCGGTGAACGTGTCCAATGGCCGGACGCGGTGGGCCTTCACGTCTGGGGCGCCGATCATCCGCCAGCCGCGGGTGGTGGGAGGCCAGGTGTTCGTGTCGCCGATTCGAAGCGGGATGTTCTGCCTGGATGCGGCGACCGGCGGCGAGCTGTGGCGTCAGCGGGAGGCGTCGAAGTTTCTGGCCGCGGGCGAGAAGCGGCTGTACGCTCTGGACGATGTGGGGAACCTGGCGGCGGTGGACCGGGCGAGCGGCCGCCTGGCGGGCCGGATTCCGATGCGGGCGTTCTCGGTGCTGGCCGGAAATGAGCTGACCGACCGGGTGTACGTGGCGACGTCGACGGGCCTGGTGGTCTGCCTGCACGAGCAGGGGAAGTCGTTCCCGACGTACTACCGGCATCCGGAGCGCCGGCCGATTCTTCCGGAATTCGCGCCGGAAGAGGGAGTTGCGTCGCCGGAGGCCGACGATTCCGGGGACGATCTTACGAATTGACTTGAACGCGAACGGCCATAAAATGGGGACTGACTCCGCTCATCCGCCCGCATTGCGCGGGCACTCGAGTGGAGACCTTCGCCAGTAGTGCGTGGGCTCCCAAAGAGGGGTGCGAAGCAGCGGCGGCGAACGCCGCGCCGCGTCCCCGGACCTTTCGGTCGGCATCCGAGTTCCGCCGGCGCGAATTATCGTGAGGAGCGGCAATGTTTGGTCTTGATCAATCCACGCTCGCGTTCATCGGCGGCATCAACCACTGGGAGATGCTGGTCGTGCTGTTCGTCGCGCTTCTGCTGTTCGGGAAGCGGCTTCCGGAAGTGGCCCGCAGCCTGGGCAAGAGCATGACCGAGTTCAAGAAGGGCATGCGCGGCTTTGAGGACGAGTTGCGGGACGACGGGCGGTCTTCGCCCGCTCCGGCGCGGCGTCCCAGCGTGAGCAGCGACGAGCAGGTCGCCTCGGCGTCGAAGTTCCAGCCGCCGACCTCCGCCCCCGTCGAGACGACGTCCTCGACGAACGGCTAATCCGCCGCGGCGTCTTCAGAAGTCCCCTCCGGCGGCCCGGCGGATGATTGCTGGCGCCGCCGTTCGTGCGCGCTGGGCTCGGGCCAGCTCAAAAAGCCCCAGCGCAGCGGCTGATCCTGCGCATACTGCTTGCCCAGCCGCAGCGCAGCGGTCGCCTTGGCAAGTTCGAATCCCAGATAGAACGCGTGCCCGGCATCCAGGCTGGTCTTCGCGGAGAAGCGGTCGAACAGCTCAAAGGCGTCATCGCCTCGCCAGTATCCGTCCCGGTTCATGACGTGGATCTGCCCCTGTTCCACGAACACGCGGAAGTTGGGATCGGTCAACTGCCGCGCGAGCGCTGCGAGCGCTTCCGGACCCTGCGTCCGCAGCCGTGGATCGCGCAACGTGAGCAGCGGCGAATCGATGTTCTTGACCAGCCGGCGGTTGTCGAGCGCGTCCTTGACGAGCCGACGCGCCAGATCGAACTCCCGCACCGACGACCGCGCGAAGTTCGCGACTTCGGTGGTCAGAATGCTTCCGATCCGGAGTTCCTGGCAGATCGCGGCCAGCAGGAAGTTGAGCCCTGCACTGTCGACTTCGGACAGCTCGGTGACGTTGCCGATGCCCATCAGCATGGGCCAGTCGGGGCGTCGGCGCCGGACGTCGTAATACCGGCCCAATGACGTCGCGAATCCAAAACCGACCGGTTCGAGGATCGGGTCGACGCGCGCCGCGCGGCCGGCGGCCTGCAGCTCCGCCATCAGTCCGTCGAGAACATCCGGCAGGCGGGGATCATCCGGGATGACGATCCATTCCGCGGGCAGGTCCTTCGCCCAGGCGAGATTCGAAGAGTTCACGCTGAGAACCAGTTCCGCGCCGGCGGCGACGGCATCCTCGACTTCTTCGCGATCGAAGCTGTCGATCGAGACGCGAAAGCCTTCCTCCCTCAGCCGGGCCACCGCCGCGCCGACATCGTTCCAGCGTTCGCCGGGAACGCAGCCGACATCGATGACGTCCGCCCCGCTGGCCCGGTAGTGCTTCGCAGTTTGCAGCAGCACGGCGTCGGATAGCCGCGGGGCGTGGTTGATTTCGGCGAAGAGTTCGATGTCGAATCGGCTGAGGTCGGCGGTGCGCTGCCCCTGGAGACCGAAGTGCTGCGGCAGGTCGAGGATGTCCTTGGGACCGAGTTCGAAGCGGACTCCGTATTCGCGGTGCAGCTCGGCGAGGTCCCCCTGAAACCAGCCGGGGAGCAGGACGCGGTCGAAGGGGCCGTCGATGGTGAGTTTGCGGCGCAGCCAGTTGCCGTGCATCAGGGCGGCGACGCTGATGCCGACGACGCGAACCTCGAATTCGAAGCCGCAGCCGGCGGCGACTTCGCGGACGACGCGTTCGACGAGATCGGCGGCGAGCCGGCCGGTGACGAACAGGATGCGTTCTCGGCTGGCGGGCATGCGGGACTCGGGGGCGGTCCGGCGTGCGCGGGCACGTCGGGTCGGGAACCTCATGGTAGAATTCCGGAGCGGGCGGGGGCCATTCCAGTCCCGGGGCGAATTCGATCGATTAGAAGGGAACGGGATGTCCGGCGAGCCTCCGCAGCGACCGGCCTCGACGCGCCGCGAGTTCCTGTCCGGCCGGGCGGCGCAGCGGGCCGTCGAGCGGGCCGGCGAAGCGCTCGCGGACCGGCTTACGGAGGGGAGCGCGGGGACGCAGGCGGGCGCCACGGTGCGTTTGGAAACGCGGGCCATGGGCTGCCCATGGAACGTGATCCTGAATCCTGGGCCCCCCCGGCAGGTGATGCAGGCGTCCGACGCGCTGGATGTCGTGCATCAGGTCGAACGGCGGCTGACGGTGTACCGGGACGACAGCGACGTCGCGCGGCTGAATGCGACGGCGGCTGAAGGTCCGCAGGCGGCGGATCGCGAACTGTTCGAATTCCTGGTCTGGACGCGGGAGCTGTGCGAGCGGGCGGACGGCGCGTTTGATTCCGCCGCCGGGGCGCTGGTGGCGTTATGGCGCCGCGCCCGGCAGGAGTTGACCGTGCCGACGCAGGGCCAGATCGCGGCGGCGCTGGACGTCTGCGGCGTGCGGCGGATCGGATTTGACGCAGCGGCGGGGACGATCTCGTTCCCCGCGCCGGGTTTCGCGTTCGACCTGGGGGCGGTCGGCAAAGGGTACGGAGTGGATCGGGCCGCAGAGGCGCTGGCCGCGTCCGGGCTGGAGGACTTCGTGCTGCATGGCGGGTACAGCAGCATCGCGGCGCGGGGGGACCATCTGGGACAGGGGGGCTGGCCGGTGGCGCTGACGAATCCCCTGTTTCTGGACGAACCCTACGTGACGCTGCTGCTGCGGGACGAAGCGCTGGGGACGAGCGGATCGAACGTGCAGTTTTACAGACATGAGGGGCGGCGTTACGGGCATGTCCTGGACCCGCGGACGGGCTGGCCGGCCGAGGGGTTGTTGTCGGTGAGCGTGGTAGCGCGGAGCGCGGCGGAGGCGGACGCGTTTTCGACGGCCCTGTATGTGATGGGGCTGGAAAAGGCCACGGCGTGGTGTCAAGATCATCTCGAGATCGGGGCGATTCTGGTTCCTCCGGCGGATGCCGCGGGGAACCTGCATCCCGTGATCTGCAATCTTCCGGAGGAGCGTCTCTTCTTCGCAGACGCTCGCTCCGACGGGGCGGACTGAAAAGGTTCCGCTGCCGCCGGTTTCCGGAGGCCCGCCCGCGCTGGCGCCCCCGTTGAAGGACGTGTTCGAGTGACTGACTGGAAACGCATCCCGCTGATCGCCGTCATCCTGATCGTGCTGCTGCGGCTGTCGATTGGCTGGCAGTTCCTGTACGAGGGCATCTGGAAGCGGGCATCGATGTCGACGTCGACGCCCTGGACGGCCGAGGGTTATCTGAAAGCCGCGCAGGGGCCGTTCCGCGATGCCTTCCGCGGCATGACGGGCGACCCCGACGAGCTCGGGTGGCTGGACTATGACACCGTCAGCAACCGCTGGACGGACTGGGCCGCGCGGTTCAGCACGCATTACCGACTGGATGAAACGAAGCGCGCGGCGCTGAACAATCTGCTGGATGGCCCGGCTGAACACACGGTGCGGCTGGAAGCTCTGCCGCCGGGGGTGGAGCTGGATCGCGTGGTCCGGGACAAGCTGCGCGGCGGGCCGAAGCTGACGTATGACGCGTCCCGCAAGCTGCTGGTGCTGGATGCGTCGACGCCGCTTAAGGCGGACGAGGCGGCGGAACTGCGCAAGCTGGTCCCGGTGGCGAAGGGGCCGTCCGGCGAGTTGTTCGCGGAGGGCACGCTGGGGGAGGATCCGCAGCCGGCGGACGCGACGGCAGCGGCGTTCTACCGGGCGATCGACACGCTGGAGCGGAATTCGACGCGGCTGAGCTATCGGCAGAAGCTGAAGGCCGCGCTGCGGGGCGATCCGGAGCTGGTGGGGGTCATCGCGCGGTCCGAGCAGAACGCTCCGATCCGGTACGCGCCGGAGATGGGAACACCCGCGCTGGATGCGCCGGGCGTGGCCTTGATCCGGTACGGCGAGGTGCAGGAGTACAAGGACAGGCTGGCGGCCTATGAGAAGTCGTTGCAGGCGTCGCGCAGGGATCCGGTCGAGTTCCGACAGCGGCATCTCGAAGCGCTGTGGGCGAACATTCAGGCGCTGCGCGTCAAGCTGACCGGACCCATCAAGACGCTCGAGAAGTCGCTGCAGGACGACGCGGTGCGGCTGCTGTCGGCCGATCAACTGGCGATGGGCCAGATGCCTCGCGAGCAGACGCGGTTGGTGCAGGCGAGCGACCGGGCGATGTGGGGCCTGCTGATTCTGGGCGTGCTGCTGCTGGCGGGGCTGGGGACGCGGATCGCCGCCGTGGCGGGCGCGGTGATGCTGATGTCGTTCTATCTCGTGGTTCCGCCGTGGCCGGGAGTGCCGCAGCCGCCGGGGCCCGAGCATTCTCTGTTCATCAACAAGAACCTGATCGAGGCCCTGGCGCTGCTGATGATCGCGGCGACGCCGTCGGGGACGTGGTTCGGACTGGACGGGATCGTCAGCCGGCTGTTCCGCCGGTTCCGCAAGAGCTGACGCCCTCGCGGGACAGCGGACGACAGCGGAGAACGTCGGACGGTTCCGATCCAGGCGCGAGACACACGGGAGCGAACGATGCGTGCGACGTGGCGGCTGGCGGCGGTGGGCGCGGCGTGGGTGTGCGGACTGGTCGCAGGGGCCGACGGCGCCGAGCCGGCGCGACGGGCGCTGGTGATCGGCATCGACGGCTGCCGCCCCGATGCGCTGGAGGCCGCACAGACGCCGCATCTCGATGCGCTGGCCGTCTATGGAACCTACTTCGACGGGACCGACATCCGCCAGCCGACACGGACTGATGCGGCGAACACGATCAGCGGGCCGGGCTGGTCGAACCTGCTGACCGGAGTGTGGCCCGACAAGCACAACGTGCTGGACAACAAATTCACGGCCCCGAATTACGACCGCTACCCGCACTTCTTCGAGCGGCTGAAAGCGGCCCGCCCGGAGGCGCGGACGGCGTCCTTCAGCACCTGGCCGCCGATCGCGCGCATCATCACCCGCGGCGCGGACGATGTGCGCAACTTCCCGGACGTCGACCCCGATGATTTGGACGGCTACACGCAGGGGGATGGCGAGGCGGCGGCCGCGTGCATCGAAAATCTGAAAGGCGAAGCAGCGGACAGCATCGTGCTGTATCTCGGCCAGGTGGACGAGTGCGGCCACAAGCACGGTTTCCATCCGAAGGTCCCCGAGTACATCGCGGCGATCGAACAGGTTGACCGGCACATCGGCGACGTGCTGGCGGCGGTCCGCGAGCGCGAGGCGTCGGGAAACGAGCGGTGGCTGGTGGTCGTCTGTACGGATCATGGCGGGTCAGGGACCGATCATGGGAACGGGCATGACAACCCGGAGATCCGGCGGACGTTCCTGATCGTCAGCGGCGCGGGGGCGCTGCAGGGGCGTTCCGAGGAACCCACCTGGCAGGTGGACGTCGTGCCGACGGTGTTGACGTACCTGGGGGTCGAGTTGCGTCCGGAGTGGGAGCTGGACGGCCGCCCGGTGGGGCTTCAGCCGGCCGGGCCATAACGCCGCAGGCGCCCGGCGGTGTCGCGTGGGCATTGTTCGATGAAACTCTCGTTGCGGCCGCGTGTTGCGCTGGACAGCGACTTCCAATTGACCCTCTGCGCCGACCGGTCGTAAACTGCCGCCCCTGCCTGCCAGGACGGCAGGATCTGCGGAGCGTTGGCGACGGCGCTTCCGCCGCAGCCGGACTCCCGGCCGCCCCCTGCAAGGAAGCGTCGATGTCCGCGGCCGAACAGATCATCCCCCACACGCAGCTCGATCAGTTGCGGGATGCGCGCGACGTGATCCGGCGCGAGGCGGATGCGCTGCTCGAAGTCTCGAGGGGCCTGGATACGCGGTTCTGCGAGGCCGTCGATCTGCTGCTGGCGACGACCGGCAGCGTCGTGGTGACGGGGATGGGCAAGGCCGGCCTGATCGGCCAGAAGATCGCAGCGACGCTGTCGTCGACGGGCACGCGGGCGCACTTCCTGCATCCGGCGGAGGCCATGCATGGCGACCTCGGGACGCTGCATGCCCGGGATGTCGTGCTGGCGTTTTCCAACAGCGGCGAGACGGAAGAGCTGACGCGATTGCTGCCGTCGATCCGGAAGATCGGTTCGCCGATCATCGCCGTTACGGGGGCCGCCTCAAGCGCGCTGGCGCAGAGCGCCCGGGTGGTGATCTGCTACGGCAAGCTTCGCGAGGCGGGGCCGCATGGACTGGCGCCCACGGCGACGACGACGGCCATGCTGGCGATCGGCGACGCGCTGGCGCTGGTGACGAGCCGGCAGCGGGGGTTCGGTCCGCAGCACTTTGCGGCGCTGCATCCGGCGGGCAGCCTGGGGCGTCAGCTGACGCGCGTGACGGATGCGATGCGGCCGCTTTCGCAGGTGCGGACGGCGAGCTGCGAATGCACGGTTCGGGAGGCGTTCGCGGCCCATGTGCCGGCGGCGCGGCGAAGCGGCCTGGTGCTGCTGCTGGATTCCGCGGGATGTCTGCGGGGCGTGTTCACGGACAGCGATCTGGCGCGGTTGCTGGAGCGTCGCCGGGACGGCGCGCTGGATGGCCCGATTGAGAGCGTGATGACGCGGACCCCGGTGACGATTCCCGAGACGGCGACGCTGGCCGAGGCGGTGGAGCTGCTGTCGCGCCGGAAGGTGAGCGAGATACCCGTGGTCAATGGAGCGGGTCAGCCGGTGGGATTGATCGACATCACCGATCTGATCGGCTGGACGCCGGCGGCGGCGGGTTGACGGATCGCGACGCGAGGTCAGGAGCAGGACAGGGATGCCGCGCTGGCTGCTGACGCTGTGCATCATCGTCCTGTTCGGGGGCGCGGCGCGGCTGTACACATGGGCGTTGACGCCGGTCATTGCGCGGCAGGCGCCTCCGCGTCCGCTGACGATGCGCACGGCCGGCGCGCCGCCGACGCCGCATGCCGCGAGTTCCGCGGCGCGGGAGCACCTGGGACACGCGGACTGGGCCGCGGAAGCGCCGATTGTGTGGCAGCGCGGCGAGCAGGCCTATCTGTTCGCGGACGACTACGAGGTCGTGGACGACACGGAGCGGAACAAGGTCCGGTTCGCCCCGTTTGCGCTGATCTGGCGGGACGAGCGGCATCCGGAGCAGACGCCGTACGTGATGTCGGCCGCGGCGGCGCGGCTCACCTTTCAGAACCGGTTTGAACTGTCGGGCGCCGACCCCGGGCGGATCGTGGGCGCCGCGCTGGAAGGCGAGGTGTACGTCCGCGGGCCGAACGGACTTGTCCTCGACGGCGCCAGCTTCAACTTCTCCGAGCAGACCCGCACGCTGTACAGCGACGAGCCTCTGCGGTTCGCCTACGGGCCGACGGCCGATTCGCCCAGCCGCGCCTCCGGCAGCGCCCGGGGCTTTTCGCTGCTGCTGGTGCCCGGCGTCGGCGAACTCCTCGGGGACGGCCTGCCGCAGATCGCGGATTTCGAACGGCTGACGCTGCGCAGCGACGTGCGCTGCGAGATGCAGTACGAGCAGGACGGCCGTCCGACGCCCGTGCTGATTTCCTGCGACGGGGCATTCGAGTTCGACCGCACCGACCGGATCGCGAGCTTCGACCGGAATGTGATCGTCGTGCATCGGGAAGGGCGGGACGACGCGGCGTCGACCAAGAACGTGCTGCGCTGCCCCAGGCTGGAGCTGCGGTTCGACGAAGACCCACAGGCGGGGAGAGCGCTGGCGGATGGGGACGGTCCGGGCGGCGTCGTGCCGGCATCGGCGGAGAACGCCTCCGTCTGGTCGCAGAAGATGCGGTCTCTGGCCAGCCTGAAATTCCACTACCTCGTGGCGACAGCGCCATCGCCGCGGCGCGGCGAACCGCAGGAGCGGGTGAATTTCACCTCGCAGGGCTTTGGCGTCACCGCCAACGCCCAGACGCTGCAGTTCGACGCTTTCCAGCGGCTCCTGGCTTTGACCGATCCGGAGGCGGGCGTCGTCGATTACGGGCCGACGCGGTTGCTCGCCAAACGACTGATGCTGGGCCTCGACGAGCGTCAGCAGCTCGCGTGGGCGCTCGGCGAGGGACGGGGACGGATCGAGCACAGCGACGCGGCCACCGGGGAACTGGTCCTGACAGCGGACTGGCGGCGACGCATGGAATACCGGCCCGACCCCGAGCCGGCCTCACAGGAAGCGGCGGATGATCGCGTGATCGACCTGAACGGCGACGTGCAGGTGGTTCTCGGCGAACTCGGGGCGCTGACGACTCAGCGGTTGAGGCTGTGGGTTCCCGTTGCGGCCGTCAGTCGACTGGCGTCAACGTCGGAACCGACGACCGCGCCGGAAGGGTTGCCGGTGCGGCGGATCCGGGCGGATGGCGGCGTCTTGTTCGACGGTCCGGCGGCGGCGGGCAAGGCCGCGACGCTGGACGTGAGTCTGACCGCGGGGAGGCCCCCCGTGATTGCAACGGCGGAGGACAACTCGCCCAGGGACGAGGGTTCCCGCGGCGACCGGGACAAGCTTAGCGTGCCCTGGGTGCTGCAGGCCGGACGGATCACCGCCGAGGTGATCGTCGATCCGGAGACAATGGACGCGGGGCCGCGATCAGTGATCGCCGAGGACAATCTGCGGATCGAACGCGCCGCCTCGGAGAAAAAGGGAGCCGCCGGAGACGCGCTGCTGATGACGGGGCAGCGACTGACGCTCACAAACCTCGGCGGCGAGCAGCAGGTGGCGACGCTCTGGGGGGGCCGGAAGGCGGGCTCGGAACGGGCCCACTTTCATTCCGGGGAGCTGCACCTCGAGGGGCCGGAGATTCAGGTGGATCGCGCGGCGACGCGCGTGCAGGTGATCGGCCGATCGCTGCTGCAGCTGCCGGCCCGGGCCGACCTGCTGGGCCGGCAGATGGACGCCGCGCTGCGGGTGGACATCACATCTCTGGACGGGCTGACGTTCGACGGCCGCCGGGCGACCTTCACGCGGGATGTCGTCGTCAAGCTGGATCAAAGCCGGCTGCACTGCCAGGAGCTGATCGCCGTGATGGACCGGCCGGTGTCGTTCCGCGATGAGTCCGCCGCCGCGCCGCCGGAGATTCAGACGCTGGAATGCCGGGAGCGGGTGACGATCAACATGCACGAGTTCAACAAGAGCCAGCTCGTGCGGCATCTCGAGGCGAACGTGGGGCGCTGCCTGATCGATCTCAAGTCGGGCGAGTTCACCGCGGACGGCGAGGGGCGGGTCGATGAATGGCGGAAGGGGGGCATGCAGCTCAGCCTGACGCCGCAGCCCACGGCGTCCGCGAACCGGCCCGCGGAATCGCGCGAGCTCCCCTGGACGTACGCGCACCTGCAGTTCAAGGGGAACGTGAAAGGGAACATTCATCAACAGTACGCGGAGATCAGCGAACGGGTGACCGCGATCTACGCGCCCGTGGAGAAGGCCAATGTCCCGTTCGAGCGGCAGGACCTGTCGCGCACCAGCGCCTCATCGGAGCGCGCGGCCTGCATGCAGTGCGACGTCCTGAAGATTCTGCTGACGGACAGCCAGCAGGCGGACCGTCCGTTTCTGGTGAGTCTGGAAGCGGAGGGGCGGTCGGTCTTGGAGGGGCGTTCCGTGCACGCGAACGCGCACCAGATGAGCTACGAGCAGGCGAAGGACCTGCTGACGCTGCGGGGCCGGGGGACGGAGAAGGCGTCGGTGTACTTCGAGCCGGAGTCGGGCGCGCGGGAGCGCTACTCGGCGTCGGGAGGGACGATCGAGGTCAAGCCGGCGTCGCGGAGCGTGAAAGTCGTCGGGGCGGGGTCGTTCAACGGCGCGCACTGACGGACCATGGAACGCCGCGGCGCCCCCCGATCTACGGCGCCCCCGCTCAATGTCACAGCAGGCTGCGGTCGTACTGCCGGGCGAGGAACAGGGCCAGCCAGCGCAGGAAGCCTTCGTCGAGTTCCACGCGGGTGCGGATGCCGTTCTCCAGCGGGCGGGTTTCGACGCGCAGCGCATCACCGGCCGAGCTGAAGGCCTCTGTCGCCAGCTCCCGCCCGATGTCGCGTCTGCGGTTCTCCCCCTCGGGCCGCTGCAGCGCCATCCAGGGGCTCTGCCGGAACACCAGCACGAATGGCGTCGATTCGCCCCCCGGCGGCGGGCCGGAACTGAGGACCGCGTCCATCGTGTCGCGCAGCGTGGGCAGCGCCTCGCCGGCGCCGACGGTGAACCACAGCGCCCGCTGGCCGGCGCCGAACCAGAACGCGGGCTGGTCGCCGAAGAACCGCTGGGCGCCCTCGTCCTCGCCTTCGGGGGCGATCCGATGGAAATTCACCCCCTGGTGCGATTCGACGTTCAGGTCCAGGCCCTTGACGTCCGGCGCCTTGGAGATTTCGGAAAGGAGCTGCGTCAGGCCGGTCGAAGCGGCGTCGGCCCCCTGCAGCTTGAGTCCGCCCGTCACGACGAATGCGCCCGGCGAGGGCGAGTTGACCTGCACGAACCCGTCCAGATGGCCGGCTTCGGCCGTCGCCTGCAGCACGTCGCAGAGCGTGTTGGCCCCGGTCGTGTCGAGCATCTGCTCGGGCAGCAGGCGATTGGCCTCCATCCGCGCCGCCTCGATCATCTCCAGCGACGTCTTCTTCTCGCGCTTGTTCATCTGCCAGGAGATGGAGACGGTCAACGGCTTGCCCTCGTCCTCCTGAGCAACGTGGAAGAAGCTGCCGCGGCCGGCGAGGTCCTTCAGCGACTTGGCGTAATCGCTGTCGGGCGCGGCCTGAATGTTCAATTCCAGGACGCCCTTGCGGAGTTCCTGGTTGCCGTCCCAGCCGATCGTGAACTGGTCGCACTGGGTCAACAGTTCTTCGATGGATTCGAGGGTGTTCAGCCCCTGGGCCTTGCGGGCGCGATAGGCGCCTTCCGGCTCGTCGTTGCGGCGCTGGAGTTCGTTCTGCGTCTGCGTGCGGAGGAAACCCAGGAACACGTCCCGGAGAATGGGCGGAATGCTCTTGATCCGCAGGGAGATGGCGATGTCGTACCGGGAGGTCAGGGCCTGGTTGAACTCGACGGGGTCCGGGAGCTCGGCGTCGATGAGTTCGCGGCTGGCGGTGATGATGGCGTAGCCATCGCGGAACTCGGCGAGCTGGGTGGAGTCGGGTCCGCGGAAGTCGAGGCCTTCGATCTCATACCGCGTTTCGCTGACTTTGCGGGGCGTCACCGGGCCGAGCTCGAACGTCTGCATGAGCTGCAGCATGTTGCTGGCGGGCACATAGGTGACGGGCATGGGCCGGGGAGGCAGCCCCGATTCCAGGAACAGCATCACGCCCAGCGGCTTGGTGCGGTCCATGCCCTTGAGGTCGCCGGCGCGGTCGCCGATGAGCCCCTTGACGAAGTCGAACACGTCCGGGCGGTCGATCATCTGGAACAGGAATTCCGTGTCGCTGAGCAGCCGTTCGGCGCTAGCGACGTTGATGACCGCGAAGGGGACTTTGGGAGCGGGCCTGGTGGTCGATTCCTGGGCGGCGACAGGCAGGCCGAAGCCCGCGATCAACAACAGGCTGGCCATCCACGCCGGCAGGCGTCGGCAACTCAACATGGGTCTGCTCCCCGATCGATCGGTGTGACTCGGGGGCCGTCGCCGGGCGATCGTCCCCGTGGAACTCGTGAACCGCAGCCTGTGGGAATCTTCACCCGGAATCCACGGAATCGCCGTCGATCCTGTCTTGTCGGAACACCGGGCAGATGGAAGGATAGCGGTGACGGGACGGGGGTCGAACCGTGGCCGGCGGCGCGCAGGCTCGCCGGAAACGAAGTCCGCACCCCGGTGCTGTCTATACTCGGCGGACGACAGCCGCCGTTTCAGCGATTCCCCAAACGCGCGGGGTTCAGGCGAACCTCGTGATCGGGAGGTCAGTCCGGTTTGAGCCGAAGCATCGTTGATCCCGTTGGAGTTCGACGCTGCGGCCCGCCGCCGTCGATCCCCGGCGGGATTTGGTTTTTGAGGGCCCCGCGGACGCAGAGGCATATGGTTTGCTCCTGCTCGTCGGCGCCAGTCCGGGCGGTGCGTCGCCGCCCCGTCTCACTCATGGAGATTCCTGAATGATGCCCGTCGTGACGCCCGTCGAATCGACCAGGCCCCGCGTCCGGATGCCGGACCGCCGCGCCGCCGTCGCCCGCAGCCGTGAGCAGGCCATCGCCTGTGCGAACGCCTGCGAGGACTTCCGCGGCAAGGACACGGTGATCCTCGACGTCTCCAACATCACCCCGCTGTTCGACTTCTTCGTCATCACCACCGGCGGCAATCCCCGGCAGATGCGAGCGATCGCCGAAGGCGCTGACGACGTGATGAAGGCTCTCGGTTCCGAGCGCCGGGGAGTCGAAGGGCTGCAGTCCGGATCGTGGATCGTCCAGGACTACGGTGATGTCGTCCTGCACGTCCTGAATCCTGGTTCCCGGACGATGTACGACCTCGAGAACCTGTGGGCGGACGCCGTCCGCGTCGAAGACTGGTCCGCCGTCGCGCGGTGAGCCGCGCGGGGCCCAGCCCCCGCGCATCCGACCCCCAAGGCCGGACGCTCCGGCCGTCAACATCCGCCGGAGCTGAGAGTCACGTGCTCTCCCGCGCCCGGCCGGCTGTCCGGGAAATCGCTGCGATAGTGCACCCCCCGGCTTTCTTCCCGGGCCGCGGCCGCCGTGATCATCAGCCGCGCCGTCAGCAGCATGTTCTGCGTCTCCCAGCCGGCGATCGACTGGAACTCCCGCGTCGCGGCGTAACGCTCCCAGAATTCGACCTGCTGGGCCGCCTGCTGCAGCCCGTCGGCGTCCCGGCGGATGCCGACGTTGCGAACCATCAGGCTGGCCAGCGAGTTCCGTAGGTCCTGCAGGTTCAGTTCCTCGTCGTCGTGAGCGCCGTCGTCGACGCGCGAGTCGATCGGCACCGCGCTGAACCGATCGGGAATTTCGAGCGCGGCCGCTGACGCCCCCTGTCCGCAGCGCAGCCCGTAGAACAGCCCTTCCAGCAGACTGTTCGACGCCAGGCGGTTGGCGCCATGCAGGCCGGAGGACGTGACCTCGCCGGCCGCCCACAACCCCGGCACCGAAGTCCGCCCCTCCAGGTCGACCGTCACGCCGCCGATCATGTAGTGCGCCCCGGGGCGGACGGGGATCAGGTCGTGGGCCAGATCCAGCCCGAAATCGCGGCACAATTGCCGAATGTGCGGGAACCGTTCGGCCACCAGCGCCGTCGGCAGATGTCGGAGGTCGAGGTACACGCAGGGGTGCCGCGTCTTGTCCATCTGGCTGGTGATGGCCCGGCTG
Organism: Planctomyces sp.; assembly: GCA_019636235.1. Lineage (GTDB taxonomy): Bacteria > Planctomycetota > Planctomycetia > Planctomycetales > Planctomycetaceae > Caulifigura. The sequence goes on along the minus strand of JAHBXW010000028.1, from coordinate 10,814 downwards.
ACGATGTCCCGCGGGGCGAGTTCCATGCGGGGGTCGTAGTCCCCCATAAACCGCGTCCCCTGCGCGTCGACAAGCCGTCCCCCCTCGCCGCGAGCCGCCTCGGTGATCAGGTGCCGGGAACTGCCGGCGATGTACAGCACCGTGGGATGGAACTGCATGAATTCCATGTCGCGGACTCTGGCGCCGGCCCGGAACGCGGCGGCGTGGCCGTCGGCGGTGGCGATCTCGGGATTGGTCGTCTCGCGATACAGGCGTCCAGCGCCCCCCGTGCAGACGATCGTCTGCTTGGCCCAGACGAACGTCTTGCCATGGCTGGCGTTCCAGACGAGCGCGCCGCGGCACTCGCCGTCGTACGTCAGGAGGTCGATCGTGAAGGTCCGCTCCCAGATGTCGACGGAGCCGGCGCCGCGCATCCGCTCGATGAGGGCCCGCATGACCTCTTTGCCGGTGGCGTCCCCCAGTGCGTGGGCGACGCGCGGATGGGAATGACCGCCCTCCATCGTCAGCGCGAGTCGTCCGTTCTCCTGGTCGAACACCGCGCCGAACTGCTCCAGCTCGTGAATCAGCTGCGGCGCCGCCGCAACGACCGACTCGACGACCTCGGGATCGCACAGCCCGGCGCCGACGGCGATCGTGTCGGCCGCGTGGTTGCGGATGTTGTCGGCCGGATCGAGCACGCCGGCGATTCCGCCCTGTGCCCAGGCGCTGTTCGACAGGTCCGCCCGGTCCTTGCTGATCACGACCACCCGCAACCCGGGGTCGACGGCCAGTGCCGCCCGCACGCCGGCGATCCCCGCGCCCAGGATCAGCACGTCCGCGAACATGTGCGGAATGCGCTTGGGGTCGAACTGCACCAGGTAGCGCCGTCGCGGCGCGAGCGTCATCTCGGGCATCGATCTCTCAAGGCTCAATCGCCGCCGCCCGTCCCGGTGTTCGGTTCGGACCGCAGCGATTTCAGGAAGGCCAGCAGATCCGCGGCCTCGTAGAACGTCAGATCCTTCAACAGCCCGTCGGGCATCAGCGAGGTCCGCTGCACGCGCAGCGCTTCGATGTCGTCGGCGGCGATCCGGATCACTTCGCCGCGGGCGTCGCGAAGTTCCACGGCGTCCGCCGTGCGCGAGACCAGCACGCCCTGCCAGGCGCGGCCGTCGTTCGTCTGGGCCGCCCACGCCGCGTACTTCGGGTCGATGCTCCGCGACGGATCGAGCAGGCTTTCCAGCAACTCGTTTCGTGGCCGGCGGCCGATGCCCGACAGGTCCGGCCCGACGAGGCCGCCCGTCCCGTCGATCCGGTGGCAGGTGCGGCAGTTCAGACTCTCCCGCTCATAGATCGCCCGGCCCCGCGCCGCATCCCCTGATCGCGACAGAATCAGCCGCGGACGGGGCAGCGGTCCGACCCGGTCCGCTGGCGGCTCGGGCAGCCAGGGAGCGAACACATCGCGGGCCACATCGTTTGTGCTGGCGGCAGCCGCGGCGAGCACGTCCCGGCGCAGCTCCGCGGGGGCTGCGTTCAGGCGGCGCGACCACTGCAGCGCCGCGCCGGGGGATGCCGACAACTCGCGGGCGATCGCTGCCGCTCGATCATCTGTCGCGACGCCCGGGATCTCGATCGTCGCTGGCGGCGACGCAGCGCTGTCGTCGCCCGGCATCTCGTTGATCCAGCGTTCGAGCAGTCCCAGCGCGGCGTCGTGCGGGCGTTCCGAGGCCAGATGCGGCATCCGGCCGCGGCCGCATTTCGCCATTCGCAGCAGCAGCACGCTGCGCCAGGGATCCCCCGGCGCGATGATCCGAGCGTCGTCGATCCCGAACGTCCCCTGCAGCGGCGGCTCGTCGATGGCTTTCAGTTCCTCCCCGGACGCCGCGACGCGCAGGTCGATCTGCACCGAACCCCCCGCTCCGGACTGATGGCAGTGCGCGCAGTTGGCATGCAGGTAAGACCGCGCGCGAGCCTCGACCGGCCGGGATTCATCGAACGGGTCCACCAGCGGCGATCCGCCGTCGATCGTCGCGGCGACGCGGCGTCCGTCCGGCTCGCCCCGCACCAGCAGCGCATCCGCGAACTGCCGTCCGCGCCGAGCGGCCTCGGAATCGTTCGCCAGCTGCAGCCCGTTGAAGCCCAGCGTGTATTCCGCCCACGAGTTGTGACACACCAGGCATTGGCTGCGGCTGGCGAATGTCCAGTGCAGCGTGCGGCGGCCGGATTCCGTCGCCGGGTCCGCGACGCTTAGGATCGTTTCATCGCCTTCGGCCGGGACGAGGTCCGCGTCGGACTGATCGTCGTTCCAGCGGAACGCATAGCCGCGCCACTGGCGGCCATCGAAATGCAGCAACTGCGTTTCGATCCGCAGGGGGGGCTGATCCGCTTCCGGCGGCAGGCACAGCGTTTTCATCAGCACCGCGCCCGGCGGGAATTCGAGAGTCCGGCGAAACATCGATCCGGGAATCTCGACGGACTCCCGATGCCAGACCACCGGCGAGTCGCCGGGCAGAGCGATGAACCGCTCGGCCAGCGCGCCGTCGCTCCACTGCGCGGCGCGGACGTCGAACGGCTCGACCCCGGCCGCGACCTGATGCGCCGCGACATCCTCAAACAAACCCGTCTCGCTGAGCCGCCGCGGAAATGCCGGCGCCGCGTCCCCGCTGGGCGCCGGAGCCCGCTCCAGACCATGCAGCGTCCCGGAATCGTAGTCGAGCAGAACCAGTTCGCCGTCATGGTCCTCGCCGAATGCGACGATCCGGACCGTCGGTTCAATGAGATCGACGAGCTGCGGATGCTCGGCCGAGCCGCGTCCCGGCGGAGGCCAGTCGGTCGCCCGCCAGGCCCAGATGCGGCGGGTCTCCCAGTCGCCGAAGATGTACGTTCCCTCGAGTTCGGGGAACTTGCGGCCGCGATAGACGAAGCCTCCCGTGACGCTGGCCGCCATGGTGTGCGGGAGTTCGATGACGGGGGGCGTGATGGGCGAGGGGCCGGGATCGATGTCGGCGTGCACGGGTTGCCGACCCTCGACAATGCTCCAGCCGGCGTTGCCGCCGCGCTCGACCCGGTGCACCAGTTCCCACAATTCCCAGCCGACGTCGCCGACCCACAGCTCGCCGGTCTGGCGATCGAAGCTCATCTTCCAGGGATTGCGGAAGCCATAGGCCCAGATCTCCGGCAGGACATTCGGCAGACCGAGAAACGGGTTGTCGTCCGGGATCCGATAGGCCGCGTCGCCGGTCTGCTGGTCGACATCGATCCGCAGGATGGCGGACAGCAGGTCCGTGTTGTCCTGGCCGGTTTTGCGGATGTCGGGCGGGCTGGGGCCTTCGGCGTCGCCGCTGGAAATGTACAGGCAGCCGTCAGGGCCGAAGACCAGGCAGGCGCCGTTGTGTCCGCCTTCGAGGAACGTGAGGACGATCTGCTCGGAGTCCGGGTCGATGACGGGCGGGTCGTCGGATGTGACTTTGAACCGCGAGACGCGGGTGCCGTCGACGAGATGTTCGCCCGGCGCGCCGCTGACGACAGTGTAGGCCAGGAAACACTCCCGGTTCTCGGCGAACTTCGGATGAAACGCGAGTCCGTACAGGGCGTCGAAGCGCCGCGGTTCGGGCAGGTCGCGCTGCGCGAGCGCTTCGCGGAGATCGAGCGCCAGTCGGGCGCGGCCCCGCCCCTCGGGATCGATCGCGAACACGCGCCCCCCCTGTTCGGCGACCCACCAGCGGTCGTCTCCCGGCGGCATCTCCAGCGCGACGGGATGATCGAAGGCGACGTCCGGGAACAGCCGCGGGGCGCGGTACTCGGGGAGCGGCTCGGGCGAACCGACGACGCGGGAGGTCGTCCAGGGCTCGCGGCGGGTCGGAATCTGCGCGAGAGCATCGCCGGCGACGATCAACAGGAACAGCAGCGGCGCCGCGCGGCGGCCCGCCGCGGCGAGGATCGAGAGGTCGCGATCACGGCACATGGAGGCGTACGTCCGGGCGAATCCGGGTCGAGCGGTCGACCGGGAACGGGGCGGGCCGGAACGCTCCGGCGATGCCTGCGATCGTACGACGCGGGCTGCCGCATTCCAACGCGGCGCTCAGTGTGGACGGCGGCACGCCAAAAGCACAGCGATGGGCGTGGCCGCCCGACCACGATTGGTCATTGGTCAGCAGCACTTAGTCACAGCAAATTGCAAAATGAGAAATGGAAAATGCAAGTTGGAAGCGCGAATGGAGGCCGTCGCCGCGTGGACAGCGTGTGTGGCCGGGGCTGGACCGAGCGCAGCGAGGGAAGCCCCGGGAAGGTGGAGCGTCCACTACCTTCGCGGCGGGCCCTCGCCGGCTGGCCCCGCGGGCTCGTCTGGATCGACGCCGCCCTGCGGCGCGGAACACATCCAGCGGGGACGCCTCGGACGGCGTTTCCGTCCGCCCCCGGGGCCGATAGAGTACGAGCTTTCCCAGCTTGGCCTGAAGCGTCGACAGTCGAAACATGATCGTCAGTTGGAAGTGGCTGCAGGACTACGTTCGCCCTGCCCTGGGCCCCGAAGAGACCGCCGACCGCCTCACCATGGCGGGCATGAATCTCGAATCGATTGAGCCTCGCGGCGACGACTTCGCGATCGATCTGGAGATCACCAGCAACCGGCCGGACTGCCTGGGGCACCTGGGAATCGCCCGGGAGATCGGCGTCGTTTGCGGCGCAGCGTATGCCGAGCCGGCCGCCGCGCCTCCCGCCTCGGCCGCCCCCGTGGACGGCGTGACCCGTGTCGACGTGGACTGCCCCGACCTGTGCCCGCAATACATTGCACGGGTCATTCGCGGCGTGAAGGTCGGACCCAGCCCGGAATGGCTGCGGCTGCGGCTGGAGACGATCGGCGTCGCGCCGGTGAACAACATCGTCGACGTCACGAACTACGTCTTGTTCGAATGCGGTCAGCCGCTGCACGCGTTCGATTTCGACCGCCTGGACGGAGGGCGGATTGTCGTGCGGCGGGCGCAGGCGAAGGAACAGCTCGAGGCGATCGACCATCGGACCTACACGCTGACCGATGCGATGTGCGTGATCGCCGACGCGCGGCGGCCCGTCGCGATCGGCGGCGTGATGGGCGGTGCGGCGACGGAAGTCGGCACGGCCACGAAGAACATTCTGATCGAGGCCGCAGCCTTCCTGCCGTCGTCGATCCGCGCGACGGCTCGGGCGCTGAGCCTGCACAGCCCGAGTTCCTACCGGTTCGAGCGGGGGCTCGATCCGGAGCGCGTCGACTGGGCCAGCCGCCGCTGCTGCGAGTTGATTCTGCAGGTGGCCGGCGGCGAATTGCTGTCAGGCGCGGCGACGGCAGCAGCGCCGGCAGTTCGGGCCGCTGAGCCGATCGTGTTCCGATTCGCCCGCGTGCCGCGGATCCTGGGGATCGACATCGACGAGGCCCGGTGCCTGGAGATTCTCGCGGCGCTCGGTCTGGAACGGGTCGCGCATCGCCCGGGCGTGGACAGCACGTGGCGCAGTCCTTCCTGGCGGCGCGATCTGACGCGGGAGATCGATCTCATCGAGGAGGTGGCGCGGATTGAGGGCTATCACCACATCCCCGAGGACGCGACGTTGCCGACGGCGGTCGTCGTCAGCCGACCCGACGATCAGGTCCGCCAGCGCGTGCAACAAGTGCTGGCGGCCGCGGGTTTCTTTGAAACAGTGACATTCTCATTCACAGCGGATGCGGCGGCGCTGCTGTTTGAGCCGCCCGGAAGCGCGCCGGCGCTGCAGATCGCTCCGGCGGCGGGGGAGTATGGATCGCGGCTGCGGCAGTCGCTGCTTCCGAGCCTCATCCTCGCGCGCCGGGAGAACGAGCGCCGCGGCACGCTGAACGCGGAACTGTATGAGATCTCGCGCGTGTTTCTGGGCCTGGATGCGGCCGATCCAGCGACTCAGCCGTTGCGGCTGGGAATCGCGAGCGGCCGGTCATTCCGGGAGTTGAAGGGTGTGCTGGAGGGCGTGGCGCAGCGGGTGCATCCTGGGGCGCGGGTGTCGGCGCGTCCATTGGAATGTCCGGGCTTCGTCGCGGGTCGCGGCGCCGAGCTGCTGCTGGATGGCAGGCCTTGGGGCTGGATGGGCGAACTGGACCGTCAGGGCCATCCGTCGCTGGCGGAGCTGAAGCTCCGCGAGGCGTGCACCGTGGCCGAGGTGGGTGTGTCGCCGCTGGTGGACATCGCGGCGCACGAACGGCGACAGACGCCGTTGCCCGAGCATCCGGCCGTCGCGCGTGACCTGAACTTCGTGCTCGACGACACGGTGTCGTGGGAGTCACTGGACGAACTCGTGCGGCAATCTGCGGGGACGGCGCTCGAGAGCGTCGAATTCCTGGACCAGTATTCCGGCAAGCAGATCCCGGCGGGAAAGAAGTCGTACGTGCTGAGCCTGACCTACCGGGCGGCGGACCGGACGCTGACAGGAGCCGAGGTCGATGCGTCGCAGGCAGCGGTGCTGGAGGCCGTGGAGCGGATTCTCGGGGGCGTGCAGCGCTGAGCGCGGCGTCCCAGGCGGGCAGGCGATCCGGCAGGCTCGCAGCCCGGCGGCCGATCAACCAAACGCGCGAGCTGATGGGAAGGATGGTTTCGCGGGCTGGGGAGCCACGATGGGCGTCGCCATTCGATACCACCAGCCCAGCCCGACCGCGGTGCCCAACATGAGCAGCACGGACAGGAACCAGGTATTGAAGCGGGTGCGGGCGGGGGCGTCGTTGATCCGTTTGATCGATTCGTTCACCGCGCTGCGGACGGCGCCATCGGAATGCTCCTTCTGCATCTTGATCAGAGTCGGGAGCTTGGGCCGCGCGACCGCGCCCGCGTCGCCCAGTGCGATCGCCGCCGCGATGCGGACTTCCTGAGCCGGGTCGTTGAGACTGTCGGTGATGGCCTCCACCCCCACCTTCGTCAGGTGCGGCGCGGTCCCCAGCGTCCGGAGCGCGTGCACGCGGACGGATGTGTCGGATACGGTCAAGGAGCCGGTCCAGGTCCTCTCCCAGTTCTCCGCAACGGTTGCGTTCTGCCAACTGTACAGGTGGCCGACGAGCGAAGACGTCAGGCAGACGGCCAGGGCGGACGTGACCCAGAACGGAAAGGACCGGTTGCCGGAAACGGCCTGGGCCTTCAGCGGAACGACTTCCCGCGTCTCCGTGTCGCTGCCCCGCGTGGGGACGACCAGCGACCTCCGCGGAGTGCGAATCTGAATCGTCGTCGTCACGCCGCGGAGCGCCTTGGCGACCTCCTCCGCGGAGTCGAAACGGTTCGCCGCATCCTTCTCCATCAGCTTGGAGACGATCTGATCCAGCGAAGCCGGGCAGTCGAGGACCAGCTGCGACACGCGCGGGGCCGGCGACTTGAGATGCATGTGCAGCGTCGCCGCCGGAGTCTCCCCGACGAAGGGGGGCCGGCCGGTCAACAGTTCGAAGAACACGCAACCGAGGGCGTACAGGTCGGTGCGGCGGGTGACTTCCTGGCCCCGGATCTGCTCGGGCGCCATGTACAGGAACGTGCCGGCCGTCTTGCCGGCCTGCGTGATCTTCCGCGCCGCGGACATCATCGCGAGGCCGAAGTCGCTGAGCTTCAACTGGCCGTCAGCGGTGAGCAGGAAGTTGCTGGGCTTCACATCGCGATGCACGACCCCCTGTCGGTGGGCGCATTCCAGGGCGGCGCAGATCTGCTGGCCGTACTGGACGACGGCCTCCCAGGGGAGCTTACCTCGGCGCTGCAGTTCAGACTCGAGGGTCCCGCTGGTGACCAGTTCCATCGCGTAGAACCGGTTCTTGTCCTCGCAGATGCCGCCGAAGCAGCGGACGATGTTCGTGTGTTTGAGACTCTTGAGAACTTCGAGTTCGCGCTCGAAGCGGGCCAGCACGGTCTTGTCGGTGACGTCGCCGGGCAGCATCTTGACCGCGACTTCGCGGTTGTTGACGACATACCGGGCGCGGTAGACGACCCCCATGCCGCCTTCGCCGATCTGTTCGAGGAGTTCGAACGGCCAGATCCACCGCCGTTGAGGCGGAACCGGCAACGCGGCGGTGAGGGGCAGGGAGGTCATCCTGGATCCCGACGGTCTCTGGACATCATGAGCGGCCGAGGAATTCTAGGCGGGCGCGCTCAACCGTAAACCATGGTTTCGACCGGGACCGCATTGGGAGCGATCGTCCGGCCGGAGTCGTGAGGGCTGATTGCTGACGTAGCGATCGCGCTGCCCGTGAAGGATGCGGGATTTGAGCCGCATGCACCGGTTGCGCCGCGATGCCGTCGCCAGCGTGCCGCACAATCGGTCTCAACGGGCCGGCTCGCAAGTTAGCAAACGGCGTACCAGTCCAACCATCACAATCCGCGCAGGCCCGTGCCCCAGGCCGGACAAGCCCCGAACACACGGCTGCGGGCGATCGGTTTTCTGCAGCAATCCCGACACGCGCCGCGTCGATATGGAACTCAGGCCCGGTTGCGCAGGCTTCGCCTGATCGCGGACCCGCCGGGGCGCAGGCCGCCTGTCCCTACTGCGAGACTCTCGTGCACGCTGTCGACCCTTCCAGCAGCGCGACCGCCGGCCCGCCGCTGGAACTCCGTGAACGTGTCCGGGCCCGCAGGGATGAGCTGACCGTGCTCCCCGCCATCGCGGCCGAGGCCCTGCAGGCGTCTCAGCAGCCCGACTGCCCGCTGGGCGTGTTCGCCTCGCTGATTGAACGCGACGCCAAACTCGCGGCCGACATTCTGGCGATGGCGAACAGCTCGGTGTTCTCGCCCGGACGGCCGGTCGTCAGCCTCAACCAGGCGGTCCTCCGATTGGGATTCCGCAACTGCCGCAACCTGATCCTGGCCTCCAGCATCGCCAGCCTGATGCGGCGCATCAGCCTCGATCAGCAATGGGTGCGCGACATCCTGTGGCGACACAGTTTGCTGACGGCGATCCATTGTCATGCCCTGAACCGGGAACTGCGGTTGGGATTCGAAGGCGAGGAGTTTACGGCCGGGCTGATCCATGACATCGGCCGAACAGTGCTGGCCGTCGTCATCCCGGAGGAGTTTGAACGGTTCGATCCAGTCGATTTCGTGGAGATGGGTGAGCACCTGACGCGCGAACGGGCCGCGCTCGGGACGGACCACGCGGAGCTGGGCGGCTGGTTCGTGCGGGAGTCGCAACTGCCGGAGGCGCTGGCGGACGTCGTGGCGCACCATCACGAGTCCCGGCCGTCCAGCCGGCTCGTCGCGCTGACCGCCGCCGGCGATCACTTGTCGAACCATCTGCAGCGGTATCTGGACCCGAGCGCGTACGTCCCCGAGGAGAATACGGGGATCGCCGCGCTGGCGGAGCTGGGGGTCCCCCGCGCCGAGGAACGGTTTCGGGAAATGGCCGCGTCGATCCTCGAGAATGCGGCGGTTGATCTCGTCGAGCTGACGCGCCGCATGAGTTGAGCCCGCAGACTGGCCGGGAAGCGTCGTCCCGACTGCCGCACAAGCTACCTCGGCTGGCGAATGCACACGATGGCGCCGGTGCGATCCTTGCAGTACAGCCGGCCGTTCGAAAGCACGACGTGCGGCCAGGCGTCCGCCTGCTGGAAGACGTCCCGTTCCGCAAGGATGCGGAGTTCGTCGGGCGAGCGGCCGGCCTGATCCAGCAGCGACAGCCGCCCGCGCCCGGACCACAGAATCAGCCGCTGATCGTTTGTGGCGATCAGCGATCCGGCGTCGCCGGTCTGCCCTCCCTGCCAGCGCACGGCGCCGGTCTCGAAATCGACGCAGGCGACTTCGTTCCAGGCCCAGTACACATGACCGTCGACGATGACCGGACTGCAGACCTTTGACGCCTGCGGAATGTCCCAGATCGTTTCCGCGCCCCCTGCGAGCGTCACGCGGAAACGGGCCATTCGGTGCTGGTTGTAGCTGGACGTCGCCACGACGTTGTTTTGGAACACGGCCGCCGTCGCGATGTTGTTGGCGAAGTCAGTCACCCAGGGGACGGCGGCGACAGTCTCTCCGACGTGGCCGTCATCGGTCCGGACGACAAGCAGCCCGGCGAAGTTGTGCACGGCCACGCACTGGACGCCGTCGACCAGCATCGGCACGGGGCCGCCGTTGTGACCCGCGGAGCTGGCGTCCCGGGAGGCCCACACGCGCTCCCCGGTGCGTTTGTCGAACGCCATCAGATTCCCTTCAGGAGCGCCGACTTCGACGATCAGCCAGTTGCTGAGAACGAGCGGGGAGGAGGTGTAGCCGTAGTCGCGATGCGCGCTGCGGCCGACCTTAGGACGAACGGGGGCGTCGAAGTCGTCGTACAGGTTTCTCCGCCAGCGGATGCGACCGGCCTGCTGAACGTCCCGGGCGATCAGGTCCCCATCCAGGCTGAGGGTGTGAATCAGCCCGGTTTCGGGATCGAACTCCGGCGTCGAGCAGGGACCGGCGTACAGGCCCTCATCCCCGCGGGCGTGCCGTCCATATCTGGGAGCCGGAGTGCTCTGTTCCCAGAGCCGCTCCCCGGTGTCGGCGTGCAGGCAGGTCAGGACGTCCTGTCCGTCCCGCCAGCCAAAGGCGAACAGACGATCGCCGACGACCACGGGCGACGACGAACCTTCGCCCACTTCCGCCCGCCAGGCTTCGTCGGACAGCGTCCACCGGCCGTCGCTCCAGTCGGACGGTTCGTCGACGACGCCGTTGCGGCCAAGTCCCCGCCAGGAGGGCCAGTCTCCCGCGGCCGCGGAATGCGTCATCAGCAACATCATCATCAGGCAGCGCATGTCGACTCCAGGACGGCGGCAGGGCTGCGTTCAATCTAGTCGCCCGTGTGGAGCGGCGTCAGCGGACCGGACGCCGCCAGCCGAGCGAGCACGCGGA
>JAHBXW010000027.1 GCA_019636235.1 Planctomyces sp. | reverse complement strand
TCTGTCCGACTCATGCCAACTGTGCATTACGACTTCGAAGGCGATTCCGTCGGTTCAGCGCCCGCTGGCTGCACGCTTCGTCAGGGCGCTTCGATCACCGTCATCGATGACTCGGGCGGCGGCGGCCTGGGGTCGAAAGCGGTCCGCGGAGTCCAGTCGAGCAGCCAGATGTACTTCACGCTCGACGACATTCCTGCCTGTCAGGGAGTCGACATGCAGTTCCGCATGCGGCCCGACGGCGCCAACACCCTCCGCTCCGGAGTCGGCATCTTTCGCGCCAACCCGACCGTGCACTCGACGGGCTATCTCGTCCAGTGGGACTACGGCACGGACAACCGCATCGAACTGCATCGACAGACCGCCGCCGCCTCGTACTCGAACGTCAGCCCCACCCCCTCAACCGGCAGCATGCCCGCCACGACCGATTTCCGCTGGCGCGTGACGGCCAGCGTGTCCGGTCCGACCTGCACGATCACCGCTTACTCCTGGAATGGCTCGGCCTGGGTTCAGGCGCATCAATGGACCGACGGCACTCACCTCAGCGGTCACGTCGGATTCCTGGGCGTCACCAACCTGATCGTGGACGACATCTCCGTCGACTACACGCCGATCGCCGGCCTGGCCCTGGACTGGCCGATGCCGCATTTCTGCCGTCAGCGCCGCGCCAGCGACGACCGTGCCGACCTGCCCATTGCCGGAACGTATTCCGGCGACGCCTCAGCCGGCATCGAGGCGCGGTTCAATGGCGGCACGTGGCAGACGGTCGTTCCCTCCCCCTCCGGCGGGGCCTTCGACGTCCTGCTGCCCGATCAATCCGTCGGACAGGGGACGGTCGACGTCCGCTTCGTCGGCAATCCCGCGGTCAGCGTTTCGGTCGCCAACGTGCGGATTGGCGATGTCGCCGCCGCGACCGGGCAAAGCAACGCCGACGGACGCGGCACGTCCGCCCAGAACCACACACCCAACGGTTCGGGAACCGGCGCCAGCGCCTGGAACGCGTCGGTCGGCTGGAAGTCCTGCGCCGACCCCACCAGCGGCACCACCAACGTCGGCTCCGTCTGGCCGCTCGTCTCGACGAAGCTCCTCGATGACCGCAACGTCCCCGTCGGCTGGCTGTGCGTCGCCGTCGGCGGCACGGGCAGCAGCTATTGGGCGAACGGCGGAACGGGTTACACCGCGTTGTTGAACTCGATCGCGAACAGCCGTTGCGGCGGGCTGCGCTGGATCTGTCATCATCAGGGAGAAACCGACGCGATCAGCGGCGTCGCCGGGCCGACCTATGCCGGACGACTCGACACGATGGCCGACGGCTGGGATTCCGCGATTGCCTGGCATGGCGCCGCGCCCCGGGTGATCGTCGCCCAGCTGGGCCAGGTCGCCGCTTCCGGCAATACGGCAGACGACGCCGACCTGGACGTGATCCGCGCCGCGCAGGCCGGAGCGTGGTCGACGAATTCCCGCATCCGGCCCGGCCCCGTGCTGTGGGACGTCGCCCCTTTGACGGACAAGCTCCATTTCCGTTCCAACGCGCATTTGAACGTGCTGGCCGAGCGCTGGCGGCGGGCGATCAACGCGGCGTGCTTCGGCGCCACGCCTGGGCGCGGCCCCCGCCTGCAGGCCATCCAGCGGACCGGCACGCAGGTCACGATCACGTTCGATTCGACGCTCGCCGATCCGGGCGGACCCTACACTTCGGCTGTTTTTGTCGTGCGCGACAGCGGCCTGCCGATGACCCTGGCGGGCGCTTCCCGGCTGGCGGCGAATATCGTCCTGGTCGAACTCGCGACGGAGCCGTCCGGCATTGTCACCGTTTCCATGGGGAGCGGTTCGCTCGCCAGCCTGTCCGCCGCGCCGACGGTCCCGATGAACACGGTGGGCCTTCCGGCCGAACCATTCTTCAATCAGCTCCTGCAGACACCGTCCGGCAGTGCGGGAGGCGTGCCGCTGATCGGCGCCGGACTCATCAAGGGCCTCGCGCAATGATCATCGCACCTGGCGGCATCGTGTATGCCCGGTTCACCACGCAGTCTCCCGACGGCGCCGCTGCCGATTTCGACGAACCACCGCTCGCGGTCCTGCACCGCAACGGGGCGGTGCTGGACGCGGAAGTCGACGTGACGGCTCTGGCCATCGGGCTGTCGCTGGCGACCGTCGCGCTGCCCGCCTCGTCCCCCGGGGACCAGTTCGAGATCGAAGTCTCCGGGACGATCGCAGGCACGGCGGCCCGCGGCATCGTGTGGCGGGGCGTCACGCTGCCGGACGTCGCGGCCGGCGCGCTTGAGGATCGCGTCGAACACGTCCAGGACATTCTGGCGGGCATCACGTCGCTGCGGGACTGGCTGCGGCTGGCGCTGCGATCGGACGCTGCGGCCGCCGCGCCGGCGGCGCTCGCGGAACTCAACGGCGCGGAGGGAAGCTATTCCCCGGCGACCGATTCGTTGAAGGCGATCCGCAACCGCGGCGACGGCGCGTGGGTCGGCGGCTCGGGTGTCGTCCAGGTGCTCCCCATCGTGACGAGCGTGCAAACGCAGCCCGTCCGCCCTTCGCCGCTGGTCGCGTACGCGCGGGGGTCGATCACCCATCGCGTGGCGGTGTTTGATTCGACAGGCGCGCCGCTGAGCCTGGCCGGGAAGACGCTGCAGTTCGTCCTGGAAACGCGGACAGGCAGCGTGGTGGGGATGCTGAGCGTCTCGGTCGACGGGGCCGATGCGAACGTCGCCGTGATGGCCGTCCCCGAGGAGCTGCACTTCTCAACCGGGCTGTTCCGGTATGCGGTTCGGGACCTGGCGGACGGGGCGCGGGTCTGGCTGCACGGCGACTATCTCATCGAACCGGCCGCCGGCCCGCACGCCTGATGCGAGGCATTGCAATTCGGCCGCCCTTCTTGCCGCGCTGGTTCTGCCCGCTCGGGGTCAGGCCGCCCTGGCTGCGAAATGACGAGCGCAGGCTGAGCCGCGGGGGCCGCTTGCCGGAAGGCGTTGGGCCCTCAGCGCGGCTTGAGCGTCTTCAGAATCGTCGGATCGTACGGCCCGACTCGACTGCCGCCATTCTGCAGCATGCGTTTGCGTTCCTGCGGCGAACTATAGGGCTGGACGCCGGCCGTATTGGGCCGGACCGGTTCCTGGCCTGGCTCCGCGGAGACGATCGTGAACGGCAGCCGGAACGCCTCGATGCTCTGACCGTACGTCGGCCTCTCCTCGTCGTACCGGCGTGGATCGGCCGTCGGATAGGCCATGACCAGCAGCGTGTACTCGCCCGGCTCGACGGGCGTCCGGATCCGGCCCCAGCGCGCGATCAGCCCCGCGTGCTCGGGAGGCGCCTGCTCGGGCGACGACCAGATCAGGCTCGAATTGCGACCGACCGTTCCCTCCGTCCCCAGCTCCCCGTAGGTGTGGAACTCGAAAATCGGCACGACGCCTTTGGGCATACATGTCTTGCCCTTGGAGTCCTTCATCTCCCAGAAGAAGCGCCAGTCCTCGGGCGCCTGCAGCGGACGGTCCCCGAACTCCGTCAATGAGCCTCCCTGATAGGCGATCGCCAGGTCGATCGCGTCCCCGGCGATGATCTCCGGCTTGTCCGGCAGCGGCTGGCCGGCGTGGTCCGTCACGACGAACCGATCGAACAGCTCGGGCTTCGACTTGCCGCACCCGGCCAGCAGGGCCGCCAGGACCAACGCCGCCATCCCAACCGCGATGTCAGAATTCACCCACCGATTCGCCGCCATTGATCGTCCCCAAGGCCCGCCAGATCGTGATGTCCACCGCATCCGAGACAAAGCTCACATGGCCGTCGCCATACAGCACGTTGACCCCGCCCGAGTGGTTGCTGGACGCGGGCGCCGTCGCGTCATGGCGGTACGCGTCCGGAAACGGGCCGTTCCAGCAGCCGGGCCGGTTGGGCGGCAGCCGATGGTCGTATCCCCCGCCATAACTCGTGCTCCAATACCGGTACGGCAATTGGGATGTCCGATTGGTCTCGCAGTCCTGGATGACGGCCGGCTCGTTGCCTGGAGTGCGCTCGATGACCGCGGGCGTCCACCACAGGTAGCGCTGCGGCTGGGCCAGGACCTGGGGGTCTGTGTCTCCGGGGCTGGTGATGAGCCGTTCGGAGAAGAACGCGGTCTGCGACAGGCCGTCCGTGAAGGCCGAAGACGGCCGCGGCTTCGAGTCCGTCATATATCCGTCTCGATATTGATCCGCGCTTCGAAAATGCGTGCCGGCGTTCATCGTATACGACCGTTCGCCCTGTTGCGCGGCGTTCGGATAGTCCTCGCCGGGACATTTGTAGACCGGAACCTGCATCGGCGAGGGATGGTCATCCCTCACCGGCAGGCCCAGGGCGCGGCTGATGTCGGCCCAGGCCTTGTGGCTGTACGTGGGGTATTCGCCCGACGCGGCCACGCAGGCCTCGACCGCGATGCCGATCTGCTTCAGGTTGTTGGCGCACTGCAGCCGCCGGGCCGTGGCCCGCGATTTCTGAACCGCGACCACGAGCAACGACATCAGCAGGCCCAGGATGGCCGTGACTGTCAGGACTTCGACCACCGTGAATCCGGATCGGCGTGACATCATGGACTCCTTGCAGATTCAGGGGTGCGGATAGAACGGATCCGTGTATCCCCAGAGCTGCCAGTTACCGAACTGGTCCTTGACCTCGATTTTCCCTCGACAGATTTTCTCCGGATCGAGATCTGAAACGACGACCCAATAAAGATGTCGATAGTACATGGGATATACCATCGTTGCCTTGCGATGGGGAATTGGCTCCCGAAGGTGCGTCGACAGTTCATTCCAGACAGGCGGAGAACCATCGTGCTCCTCAATCGTGACCACGAACTCGAAGACTGTGCCAAGACCGCCATAGTGTTCCACAATGAAGACGTGTTGCCCCGTTTCCAACTCCTCCGGCGGATCATCCGCCTGGGCGGAAACCGCAACAAACATCGCCGCCAGAAACGCCAGCGCACTGCAAGAACGAGACGACAACATGGGCCACACCTCCGATTGTCCAAGACTCGGGGTTGAGAAGAATGGCCGGAAGAATGGCCAATCGCCCGGTCGGCGCCGTCAGTCCGCAACAAACAGCAACTACATTCAGCAGGCTCGCAATGACCCTCTTAATAATCGCCCCATCGCGAACTGTCAATCACCGAGCATCCCAAACCCCGTCGGATTCGGGAAAATACTGAACCAGCCGAACCTGAAGCGGACTTCAGATATCAGCGCTTACGGACCTGTTGGTCTCCCAAGCAGCTGCGCGGCGACGATCTGATCGAACCGGCCGCCGGCCCGCAGGTGTGACGGGCGGCTCGGCGTTCCCGCCTGCGGGGCATACGTCACTTGGCGCGCATGTCCTGCAGTTTGAAATCGGCAGTGGGACTGGCGGCCTCGATTCGGCGCACGATCTCGTAGGTTTTCGTTGATCCTCCTCTGCGCCATTTGTCGTCGAGTTCCGTCGACGGCGTCTGCGAAGCGTCCACGACAATTCGGACGACGTATTCGCCCCCCGAAAGCGACTCGGTTGAGTCGAGGGCGAACCGCCCGTCCTTAACCTCGGAGTGCACGGAGGCCCCCTCGGTTCCCGGACCCGGGAGAAACGTGATCTGGCCCGCCGCGAGAGGGGTTGTGCCATCCGTCACCGTGCCCTTCAGGCCGGCCTGGCCGCCGCAGCCGGCAAGCACGACGATCGACACCGTTGCGGCCGCGATGTTTGACGCGCGGGCCAGGGACCGGTTGGTGGATTGCGGCATGGGATTCCTCAATTCAGGGTGTCGTTGGCGCCTGCTGGGGCAACGCGCGCCATGCTCGCCTTCGTCCCGCGGACGATGCGGGCGGACCGCTAGAACTCGCCCGGGACGTCGCTCTGGCTGCGCGTGGCAAGCGCCTGAATCGTGCCGTAGTTGATCGAATAGGAGATGAATCGAACGCTGCCGTCCACCAGGGTGAAATTCGCGCCGCCGGGATGCATGCTCCAGAAGTGGGCGATATCCGCCTGATTGCCGGGCGTCCCGTCGCGGAATCCGTCCCACACATCCATCCCGTTGTCGCCCAGCGAATGTCCGTCCAAGCCGACCCCGACGGCCCACCACCCGTAGTAGGCATTCGGGTCTCCCGTCCGTTCGCCCAGAAGGAACGTCTGAGAGGCGCCGTCCGTCACATCCTGGATTCGGCAGCCCTTGTTCACGGCAAGGAACACGCCGTCGTTGTCCTTGTGAGGCCCCCAGGGCTCGGGAGGCATGAAGTATGGCCCGCGGTCGGTTCCCAGGCTCGCGAAGTAACTGGTTTGGGAGGCTGTGAAATGTCCGCAGGGTCCGGTCCAGTCGAAGACGGCTTCGACGTGAGGATCCTGCGGGCACCGATACAGGGGATGCTTCCAGCCGCAGAGATCCGCCAGCAGCCCGCAATCCCGCTCGAAATCGAGATGTCTCCTGGCCTGAAACTCGGCGAAGATGGCCGCCTGGTCGGTCTCAGGAAGAATCTGCGTCGTCCACGCCCAGAAGTGCAGCGGGTACGGCGACTCGCCGGAGACGTAAGGCTTCCAGTCCACGATGCTGACCGGCGGAAACATGCGGGCCGAGTCGTGGTAATTGTGAAGCGCGAGTCCGATCTGCCGGAGATTGTTTCGGCACGCGACCTGCCTCGCGGCGGCTCGCGCGGCCTGCACCGCCGGCAGCAGCAGCGCCATCAGAATCGCGATGACGCTGATCGCGACAAGCAGTTCGATCAGCGAGAACCCATGTCGTCTGCCGCCTGAGTTGACCATCGCGAATCCGCCTCGTGTTGATGTCATCAATGTCGATCCGACCGCATGGGTTTGACGCCTGAGCGCACTGCGCGTTGACTACTGCCTGGGAACATCCTGCGGCACACGCAAGCGCACGACGTGCGACTGCGCAGGCTGTCGAGCCGACCCATCCCAGACTCGAACGGAGCCGTCCGCACAGCCTGCCGCGATGATTCCGCCGCTGACCGCAATGCAAGCGACGTTCTCGTCCGCCGAGGAAATCTGCAGCAACTGCTGGGCGATGTCCTCGCGGTTCGAGGCGTCCAGGCTCTCATGCCAGATCTGCAGCGTTCTGGTGTCGCTGTTGGTCAGGATCATCCGCTCATCGGGAAGCAGCTCCAGGTTGTGGATCAGCCCCGGCTGGCGATCCAACTGCGTGGTCGTCCCGGAGAGATAGTCAAACAACCGCAGCCCGTCTCCGGCGAGCAGCAGTCGCCTGCCATTCCGGCTGAAGCGCACCGTCTCCACGCGCTCCGGATCCTCACGATCCGTGACATACGCCCCGACTCCGCCGCCGGTCTCCGCGTCCAGGACGAAGATCTCGGGATTGACGTTCAGCACCAGTCCGGCCAGCCGTGTTCCATCGGGCGAGATGGCGATGTCCTGAATGCCGTTGCCGCGATTCTTTTTCCAGAGCGTGCGCTTCTGGGTCACGTCCCACAGCAGGATCCGCCCGTCGCCGCCATAAAAGTCGCCGCCGCCGATCGCCAGGCGGCGACTGTCCGGGAAGAATTTCAACGCACGGACAACTGTCGGAATCTCCTGAACTTCGCCCGATAGCCGCCCCTGCTCGGCGTCCCACAGCCGTGCCACGGCGACACGATCGGACGTCTGTCGCTCGCCGTCTCCGGTCGCCACCAGACGGCCATCCGGGCTGGCCGCCACGGACCTGACAGCGCGATCATGCCGGCCCATCAGCACCGGCCGCTCCTGGCCATCCGTGCTCCAGCGGGTGACGAAGCCCGCTTCATCCCCCGTGACAATCCACCGCCCATCACCGCAGAACGCGATTCCATTGATGCCCGCCGTCGCCGTTCCCACATCGCAATAGGTCTGCGGTCGCTCGACGTTCCATACGCGGAGCGAACCGTCCGCACTCGACGAAACCAGCGTCCGGCCGTCAGGAAACCAGTCGAGCGAGTTCGCGTTGGCCGTGTGTCCCCGCAGCCGCAGGGCAGGCCCGTCAGACCCCGACCCGTCGAGGTCGAAGATGCCGATCGTCCCGTCCGCCAGCGCTGCGCCCAGGACCGAGCCCGTCGGGCGGAACTCCAGATCGAGAACCCGCTCGGATTGTTTGAGCGGAAACGACCGCGTCGGTTCCCAGCCGGAGGTCTCCCAGACGACGATCTCTTCCAAAAGGGCCGCCGCGAAGCGCTGCCCGTCGGGGCTGAACCGCACCGCCAGCGTCGTCCCCGCGAAGCCGTTCAACGACTGCAGGCGTTGCTGGCGAGCCGTGTCCCAGACTTCAATCCGGCACGCCTGCTCCACGCGATCCGCCTGGCGCCCCTCCTGCAGGATCTGCGAGGCGAATGCCACGAGAGACCCGTCCGGCGAGAATGCCGCCGCCACGCAACCGTTCTGACCGAGCGATTGATCGGCGGTCAGACGGAACGCGCGCTCCGGCGCGGCGGTCGGGATCAAGGTCACAAACGCCATCTCCGGTCGCTTTTCGACGCGGTGGATGCCGCTGCCCACCGCAATCCACTGGCCGTCCTGAGAGACCAGCAACGGCGGCGCAAAGTTGTTCGTTGAAATGTCCTTGGCGGTCCACAGGGGCGCCGGCAACGGCTGCAGGGGGCCGTCAAATTCGTCCGGAAGTTCCCAGTAGAACGCGTCCGCCGAAGTCATCCGGCTCTGAATCCGGGCCAGGACGACAAGGCCCCTTCCGTCCGCAGAGGCCGCGATCGCGCACGTGCCCCCTTTGAATCCGTGATGCCAGTAGCGGAGGGGCTCGCCCGTTCGCGCATCCAGAATCCACACGTCGCAGCCGCCGCCCGAGCAGATGATCCGCCGTCCGTCGGCTGTGACGTGCGCGTGCGACAGCGGCGACGTATCCGGCTCCGCTTCGACGTGCAGCAACTCCTGATGCAGCAGCCGATCCAGGTAGCGCCATTCCCAGTTCCTCTTCTCCGGAGGACAACGGTCGAGCAGATCGGACGCGGTGCCCGCGTTGTTGGAATGCCAGTGCCGGTCCGCCAGGCTGACGCGCGAGTAATACAGATACTCCTGCGCCAGATCGCGAGCCTCGCTGATGATGCGGCTGTCGTACGCGCCGACTGCGGCGGCCACCAGCGACATCAGCGCCAGCACGCTCGCGGCGATCAGCGACGCCTGCGTCGGTCGGCGGCGGACCCACCGCACGAGGCGTTCGACGACGCCTGCCGGACGCGCCGCGATCGGTTCGCCGTTCAGGAATCGCCGCAGGTCAGCCGCCAGGTCGGCCGCGCTCAAGTAGCGATCCGCGGGAGACTTGTTCAGGCACTTCAGGCAGATCGTTTCGAGATTCCTCGGGATCTGCGGATTCAGCTGCCGCGGCGACAGCGGCAGCTGTTCGAGCACCTGTTTCAACGTCTCCATGGCGCTGGCCGCGCGAAACGGGGGCCGCCCCGTCAACAGCGCGTACAGCACGCCTCCCAGCGAGTAGATGTCGGCCGATTCGTTCACCAGGTCGCTGCGGCCGTCCGCCTGCTCAGGCGGCATGTAACTCGGCGTGCCCAGAATCTGACCGGTCACCGTCATGCCCGTATCAGACTCGGTCCGCTTCGCGAGTCCGAAATCCGCGACTTTCGTGGCGTAGCGGACCGGCCCCGCCTCGGTGTCGACGCAGACCCCATTGCCCGCGGGCGCCCGCGCCAGAAGAATGTTGGCCGGCTTCAAATCGCGGTGAATCACGCCGCAGGCATGCGCGTAGGCCACCGATTCGGCCACACGCTGGACGATCTCCGCGGCGGTCTCGGCCGGCAACACGTGGTCGCTCGAGGCGAACGTGTTGAGACTCGTGCCGTCGACATATTCCAGCGCGATGTATTCCTGGTGCTGCGAACCTCCGATCTCGAAGATCTGCACGATCCCCGGGTGTTGCAGCTGTGCCGCATGCTGGGCCTCGGCCCGGAATCGGGCGATGTCTTCCGGCCCGGCAAGCCGGTTGGCCAGAATGGTCTTGATCGCCACGATGCGGTTCAAGCTGCGTTGTCGCGCACGGTAGATGACGCCCATTCCGCCGCGGCCGATTTCCTCAAGCAGCTCGTAGTCCTGGAAGGGATCGGCGGCCCCTTCGGACGGCGGGCGCTCCACAGGGGCTGCCAAGAAGTCGTCGCGAATCAGCGTTTCTTCATCGCGAAGGCGCGACGATCCGCCGGGATCGGCGATCAATTCGGATGGCAGCAGACCACGCAGCCAGCGATCGTCCTGGAGGAATTCATCGAATCCTTCGGCGATCACCGGAAGGTTCCGGCGCACGAACTGATGCAGCGATGGCGCGGCGTCCAGCGGACCCTGCAGATACAGCGCGACGAGTTCATCGAGCTCGCTCGCGGCAGGCATCGGCTCGAATTCGTTCGCGTTCATAGGGGCTGTGACCAGACCATCGCCTCGGGGTCAATCGGAGTCGGCCAGCGCGGTCTTCAGAGCTTTCAATCCTCGGTGGATCAGACCGCCGACGGCTGCGGCGGTGGCGTCGAGTTGCTGTGAGATTTCACGAACCGTGAGGCCCTGCCAGTAGTGCAGCACGATCGCCTCACGTTGCGCGGCTGGAAGGCTTTCGACGGCCCGGGAAACGGCGAGCGCTCGTTCGTGAAAGACGGCCGCCGCCGACGGCGACTCGCCATTCCCGGCGAACGCGCTGAGCCGTCGCGACGACTGATCCAGATCCGCGTGCAGCGACTGCTCGTCGCCGATGCTGCGCTTCGCCTGGCGGTGAAAGCGATTCGCCTGCAGCATTTCGTTCGCCAGGATCGCCCGCAGCCAGGCCGCGAATTCCGCCTCGCTGGCCCTTGAAACTGGTGCAGTTGCTGGTGCGCCCGCAGCATCGTCTGCTGCACGATGTCGGACGGATCGACTTGGGCCTGCAGGGATCGATTCCATGTCAGTCGCGCCAAAAACTGGAGATACGGACGAAACCTCGCAAAGTCAGAGTCGCTCGGCGGCATGACCGTCTATCGAGAAAGATGCTGTCGGTCCCACTTCGATGCGCGAAATCTTCAGCAACGCACAAAAAAGACTGCAGCAGGCAGAGCGCGAGCAAAGCGAGGCCGATACCCTGGCCCGGCTGGGCCGATGGTCATGATTGTCAATCAGTGTGCAATAAATGTCAACGCGCGGCTTTGGCCCGGGCCGGCGGAGGCAAATGACGTTGACGAACGCGAGAGAAGCGGCGAGGCACGGCGTTAACAAGGCCCGTTGTCATCGACGGTCGTGCGACCTGTCGACTTGGAGATCGCCCAATCAGTCCGCGACGTGGCCTGGCGACTGGATGCCGCCAAAACGACGGACGAACTCCTGGCAGGCCATCGATAGTTGATTGGGCATGTGTTTATTCTTCTGGACGGTCCAGCACGCTCGCAGCGCACTGTCCGGCGGGACCGTGTAATCGAGCGCGGGGGTTGCTGGACGCCGCTGGCGAGGCGAGGTCGCTGGCCGACTTGCCAACGAATGCGGCGCCGCAGCGGGCGTCATTTGTCCCGGAACCACAGCCAGGCGGCGAACGCGCACAAGGTCGCGATCTTCAGCCAGTACACAACCGGCTCTTCGTCGCGATACGCCAGCTCCAGCCGGCGGCGACCCAACAGGCCTTCATACCGAAATGTCGGAACCCATCCCAAATACAACATCACGGCGATGATGCCCAACGTCAAAAGCCAGAGCATGGTGTTGACCTGGAACCGGGGTTGGCCGACTTCCGCACGGTCACCCGCCGCGACGCAGGTTGCCGCTCAACGTCGCCCGCAGCTTTCCCGTGCACTTGCTGGCCGGCGGGACATTCAGCTTCAGGAACACCATGCCGTCGACCGTGGGGGTGTATTCGGTTCCCGATCCGACGGCGAACGGCCGGCTGGCCCCCTGCAGCAGGTCCTGTTGCCGCTGGTCGGGGGAGGTCCGCGGCGGCATGACGATGCCCACCAGCGCGCCCAGCGGCGCGTCGGCCATGTCGCGGACGACGTTCTGCGTCGGAAAGCCGTCAGGGCCCAGCGTCTCGTTCACGATGAACCGGTATGTCCCCGACGCCGAAAACCGCACCGGCTTTCCCTGCTGCACGTACACATTCGTGGCCGTCCAGCCGTAGGCCGCGTCGACATCGACGGACACTTCGTTCGCGGCGAACACGGCCTCGTCGTACCCCTTCAGCTTCTGCTGCGCGCGGGGATGTTCCGGGTGGACCTTGAGGATCTCCTGGAGCAGGGACCGGGCCCGGTCGATCTGCCCGGCGTCTTCGTAGGACTGAGCCAGGTCCTCCAGGCCCGTCAGAAATGACTCCTGCAGCCGCTGCGCTTCGGAGTCCAGCGACTTAAGCTGGGCTGGAGTGAGGGGCTTCGACTTCTTCGCGGTCCCCTGAGCGAGGCCGAATCCGCAACACACGAGCAGGCCGCAGGCGAGGGTCGCGATGGGACAGGCGAGTCGCTGGAGAGTCTTCATGTCGCCCTCGGAAATCGGAGGCCGTATCGACGGTCGACGGCGCCGGCCGCCTGTTGAGAAACCGCGAGCCGTTCTGCAACGTTCGCGGCCATCCCGCCGAAACATCCATCATACTCCGAAAACCGGGTGCCGGCGGAACAGCAATTCCACGTCGGGCGCACAGACGGCACAAGCGCAACCCCTGCCGCCTTCCGGCCCGGGGGCGTCGTGGAAGAACCCGCAATCGGCTCACAATCGGGCCGTGGGGATCAGTACGGGACGGCTTCCAGGAACCAGCCCCGATCGAAAAAGGTCGGCACTTCCGCCAGCGGAATCTCCTCGCCGGAGATCTGCAGAATGGCCCAGCGCGCGGAGTACGCGTCCGAATTGTGCCCGGCGACCGGACCGACCCGGGCCTTCAGCTCTTCGAGCTGCGCCGCTGACTTCATTCGGCCGATCGAGACGGCGCTCATCCGCCGGACCAGCGGCAGCTCCGACGGAGAACTGGCCGTGTCCAGGTAGCGTTCCATCAGCGACTTCGCGAGGTCCTCATCGGGGACGCCCGCGTGCAGCACGCCCAGCCCCCAGACGGCCGCGCCCCGCATCTCGGCGCCGACCATCTTTTTCGGGATGTGCCGTCGCATCAGGGGATCGGCCTCCTGGAAGTTCATCAGCGCCATGCCTTCAAACAGATGCGCCACCTGCGGCGCGACTTCGTCGATGTCCCAGGTCGGGTTCAGCGATTCGCGCGTGGCCCGGTCAAGCATCGCGGGCAGCGTCTCGGGGACCGCCAGCTTGCGCAACGTCCAGGCGGCCGTCGTCATCACTTCCTTGCGGCGCGATTCCAACAGCTCCACCGTCCGAGGCGCCGCCGGCTCATGATCCAGAGCGCCGACCAGCAGCGCCGCCTGCTCCTGAGCCCGCCAGGCGTCCGTCGCGAGGGCCGTGACCACCGCCTGGCGGACGGCGGCGTCGAACTCCGGCTGCCGGGCATGGCGGAACAGCTCCTCCCGGACGAAGGACCGGTTCCGCGGATGATGGTCATCCAGCGATCGTCCCAGGACCGCGATGCGATCGACGGTCGGCAAAGTTGCGTAGCAGCGGAGGCCCTCGAGGCGGACGTTTGCGTCCCAATTGGCGATCGCCCCTTCCGCCAGCGGGACAACCAGTTCGGGGTCGATGGAATACAGCGTGCGAAGCGCGTCGGCGGCGACGCTGGGCTCGGAATCGACGGCGATGGCTGCCAGCAGTTCGCGGGCCTGGGGGGCGTCGTGCCGGGTCAGCAATCCGGCGGCGCACAGCCGATCCACGATGGGCCGATCAGTCGCCGACAACTCGCCGGCCAGCGACTCGAGTCCGCTGGTCGCGCACCGCCCGGCCGCCCGCGCCGAGGCGAGCCGCACATCGGCCGGCCGCCGGGCGTCCCGAACGAATTCCAGCAGAGATTCCAGCGACTCCGCGTCGGCGAACCGGCCGATTCCGTCGATGGCCGACATCAGGTCGCGGCGCGTCGTGCCCTCGGCCGTCAGCCGGGCGCGCAGCACGTCGAGCAGCGGCGCGTGCCGCCAGTCGGCGAGTTGCGGTTCGATGAGCGGCCGCAACTTGGGCGCCTGCTGCGAGGCGGCAAACAGGTCTCCCGCGGCGTCTTGCGCTTCGAGCACGATCAGCGCCCGCGCCGCCGCCCAGCGGACTTCATCCGGCGTCGCCTGATCTCCGAGCACGGCGAGCAGTTCGGGCCGGGCTTCCGCGGCGACGGTGAAGCCCCGCTGATGGGCCGTCGACACCGCTTCCGCCGCCAGCCGGCGCAGGTCGCCTTCCGGACGGGCCAGCGCCTGCCGCCACAGCGGCGTCAGCCGGTCGTCCAGCAATTGCGGCGACTGCGGAGGTTCGAGCTCCGGGTCGGCGAACATGACATAGTCCAGCGTGATCTCCGCGCGGACCAGCGCGGGCGCGCCCAGTCCGGCGAGGCAGACAATCAGCCGCAGCAGGGATGCATGCATCGGGATCAGCGGGGTTGAGACAAACGGCGGGTCTGCCACAAAAGCAGCAGCAGGCTCACGGCCGACGCGACGCCGACCAACCACCAGTGGGCGGGCAACAGCGCGTAGTCGCGGAAGCCGGGAAGGCGGATCACATTCAGCGCCGCGGCGATCGGGTTGATCGTCAGCGCGGCTTCGACCGTGTCGTGGCCGAACGGCGCGTCCCGGCCCAGCCAGAACAACAGCGGCAACGCGCACACGCCCAGCAGCAGCACATAGGACGCCGCTGTCGCATGCGATGTCCGCGCGAAAAAGCTGCCCAATGCCGCGCTCGACAGCATCGCGAACAGCGCCGTCAGCCCCAGACAGATCACCACCCGCTGCACCTGAAACCGCTGCCCCGGGTCGAGGTACACCATCACCAGGTAGCCCGGCAGCGTCGCGCACATGATCAGCAGCACCGTCAGCAGCACCGACAGCAGCTTGCCCCACACAATCCGCCAGGCCGACATGGGCGTCATCTGCAGCAGCACCCAGCCGCGCGTCTCGCGTTCCGCGCTGATCAGCCCGGACGCCAGGCTGGGGGTGATCAGCACGATCAGCGCCACCTGCAGCAGAACCAGGAGCGCGCCGATCGTCGGCACGTCCCAGGCGATCGTCTTCGTCGTCGACAGGATCGCCAGCGCCAGCGACAGCACCGTGCAGAACGCCACCAGCCGCAGCATCCAGTGCAGCCGACCGAACCGTCGGCAGCGGAATTCCTTGACCATCACCGGGTTCGTCAGCGGCCCGATCGAGCGCGAGCGGCGCTGCGGGTCGACGAGGAACATCAGCCGGCGGAGAATCGCCGGCCCTTCCACCACCTTGCCCGCGGCGCGCGGCCGGTCGAACAGCCGATGATTCAGCCGCGAAATCGTCGCCGCCGCACAGCCCACGCTGATCGCCGCCGACATCAGGACGAACCGTCCCATCACCGTGCCGGCCGCCGACAGGCCATGCGACCCGACGTCCGTCGCGCCGATCCGCTCCATCATCGCCGCCAGCGGCGACGCGCACCGCAGCCACTCCGCGAACTTCAGCGTCAGCCCTTCGGACCCGACGAAGAACTGGTACGGCGCGAGCGCCAGCACCGACACCGCGAGAATCGTCCCGTAGGTCAGCCGCACCGCCGAATCGGTCGTCTGGGCCAGCGTGCTGACCAACAGGCCGATCGCCGTGCACTGCACGGCCGTCAGTGCCAGCACGACATACAGTCCGAGGATCTCCTGCCGGAACGTGATCCCGCCCAGCGCGTAACAGGCCGCCGCCGCGGGAATGCTGATCGCCAGCATCAGTCCGGCCAGCCCCAGCATCGCCAGCAGCTTGCCGAAGTAAATCCGCAGCGGTCCCAGCGGCGTGTTCAGCAACAGCGCCAATGTCCCCTGCCGGCGCTCCCGGACAATGCTTGTCGCCGGGTACACCGGCAGCAGCAGCAGGATCGCCCCCAGGAGGCCGAAGGAAAACAGGCGGAACACCTGCTGGGCCCGTTCGCCCGACAGCGCCATCCGCGGTTCGGTCGGCCAGCGGAGCGCGATCAGCAGCGTGAAGGCCAGCGACAGGCCGCACTGCAGCAGCAGCGACCGTTTGTCGCGGAGCACGCGGATCAGCTCGCGGTGAATGATCGGATTGGACATGAATCAGCGCCCTCCCGCGACGGCCGCCACGGCGGGCGCCGGCTGCGCGTCCGCCGCCGAAGGACGGGCGAACGTCAGGAAGGCCTCCTCCAGATCGGTCTGAAGCTCTCGGAACTGCGAGACCAGGATGCCCTGGCCGACAAGCCGCGACAGCAGCCTCCCCAGCTCCTCCTCTTTGGAGGCCGTCCGAAACCGCACCGCCGATTCCGCTTCGGAAGCGGCGATCTCCGTCGCGTCGGTGAGATGCTCGCGAATGATCGCCTCCGCCGCGCTGAGTTGCGCGGCGTCCACGATGAGCAGTTCAATCGTCCGCTGCTGGCTTACCTGTCTGCCGATTTCCTCGACGGTCCCGTAAGCCCGGAGCTTGCCGTGCGTCAGGATGGCCATCCGGTCGCAGATCCGCGCCAGTTCCGGCAGGATGTGGCTGGTGACGATCAGCGTCTTGCCCATCGATGCCAGCTTCAGCAGCAGCTCCCGCATTTCAATCCGCGCCTGCGGGTCGAGGCCGTTCGCCGGCTCGTCGAGGATCAGCACCTTGGGGTCATGCAGCAGCGTCCGCGCGATGCCCAGCCGTTGCGACATGCCGTGGCTGAGGCTTTCGACGTAGCGGTCCTTCATGTACGTCGTGCCGGTGATCTCCATGACTTCGGCGATGCGTTCGGCGCGGCGCTTGCGGGGGATGCCGAAGGCCGCTCCGAAGAAGTCCAGGTATTCCGAGACCCGCATGTTGTCGTACGAGCCGAACGTGTCGGGCATGTAGCCGACGAGATGCTTGATTCGGCGGGCGTCCGTGACGCAATCGCTGCCGGCGATTTTCGCCGTGCCGCTGGTCGGCCGGTTGAGTCCCACCAGGATCTTGATGGCCGTCGTCTTGCCCGCGCCGTTCGGGCCGATCAGGCCCAGAATCTGTCCCGCGGGAATGCTGAGGTTCAACCCGTCGAGGGCCGTGAAATCTCCGTACTTCTTTGTCAGTCCCTCGATCTGCACCACGATTTCTTCAGACACTTGCGATATCCCAGAAGACGATGAATGGCCATCCGCATCCCCGCGCCTCGTCGTCGCCCGCTCAGGGCGCCGGCCGGACCGGCAGTCCGTCCGAGCCTCCCTCCTCGACCGTCGCCCGCAGCTCGAGCGCCAACGACTCGATCCGCCAGTAGCTGACCGCCTCGTAGGAATCCGGGTCGGCGCGCGTCAGCTCGGGGCGATCAGGATCCCCCGCCGCCAGCCGCAGAAAGAACCCCCGGTAGCGATCGAACGGCAGCACGGACGGGTCCGAAACCTCCGCCGTCAATGTTCCGATCGGATCGACCCACGTTTGAATCGGCACTAGCTGGCCATCCCGGAATCCGGCCAGCTCCAGCTTGCCCACGGGGCCGCTCACCTGCAGCGTCACCCTCGCCGAACGGATGGCATACGGCTGCAGCATGTCCGGCGGCTGGAACCGGATCCAGGTCGACGTCGGGTCCGATTTGTCCGACCAGGCGCGACGGCGGTAGTCGTACAGGCCGCTCGGCGCCTGTCCGTCCGGTCCGATGCCCTCCCGGAACGGCACCCAGGCCGAGGGCACGACGATCTGGGTCCCCGCTGGCGGCCGCGTCAGTTCGATCGGCGCCACGACCAGCGCCGAGCCCGATGTCGGCGCCGTCCGCGAATACTGCGTGCCAGTGTCCCACGGCGCCGTCCAGAACAACAGCGATGGCGTCCCATGCCACGCCTCGATCTCGTTTGGCAACGCGCTGCGCAAACTCTGCAGCCGGCGGTTCTGTTCATCATCCAGAACCTGCGCCGTCAGGAACTGATCGGGACTCAGCGTCTGTGCGGCCGTCGAAGTCCAGGATCCGTCCGAACCGATCGAAACGCCCATTCGGCCGTTGACCGCCGCGATGATCGGATCGGATGGCGTCAGTCCGTCCGGCAGCGCCAGCGTGCCCTTCAACCCCTGGGCGTCGAACGTGGCGCGAACGGTCAACGGCTTCTCCAGCGGCATGCTCGACGTCACATCCGCGAACCGCAGGCTGGGCGTCGCCCGCAGGTTCTCCCACCGCCAGCGGCCCAGATCCGTCCAGACCAGCCGCCGCGCCGATTGCTCCAAACCAGACATGTCCGGCATCACCCAGCCGTCGTGAGTTCCCTGGATCTCCGCCAGATCGTCGTTCAGCAGAAACAGCCCCGCCATGCCGGTGACATGCGCCGATCGCCCTCCCGCCATCGGCTCGACCACCTGCACCAGGGCGGCCGTCGCCGGCGCCGCGCTGCGCTGGCGATGCCCCGCGTAAACCAGCGCGCCGCCCACCAGGATCCCCGCCGCCGGACCGATGACTCCTAACAGCTCCAGCCGGCCGACCCGCGCCAGCCAGGCCCCCAGCACGCCGAGCGCCAAAGTGAATGCCGCCAGCAGACCCAGCACGGACGACCGCGCGGGAATCGAGTAGCCCACGAAGCCCCGCAAATGCTCCTCGGTCGCGGTTCGCGGAATGGCCGCGTCCGATCGAGGCTGAAAGAAGCCCGTCGCCACGTTCATCAGCGGCGCGGACGGAAAGAAGCTCGTCATGTGGGCCGTCCCGGTGGACGGCGGCGGATCCCCCTTCACCCGCGGGCGCAACCACCCGTCCGCGGCCAACGTCGAGATCACCAGTTGACCCTCGCCGCAGCGGCGGACCAGCACGGCCGGCCAGCCATTCACCGTGTACGGCGTCTCGAATCCGTGCGACAGCACCCGCACATGCTCGACCGGCAGCTCGCGGAACTCCCGGTCCGGCGGACGCGGCATGCCGGCCTGCGTCGTCTCGAACTCAATCTCCGTCAGGCCCACGCGATCCACAACCTCGCAGGCGAAATCGTCTCCCAGCAAGCGATCCAGCACGTCGGCTTCGACCCGGTCCAGCATCACCCACAGGCGCCCGCCGCCGTACATCCAGCTCCGGACGCTGTCCATTCCGGCCGCGTCGTGGGCGATGCGGTTGTCGGCGATCAACAGGTAGTCGAGCGAGTCGATGCCCGCCTGGCTGGTGGGCAGCAGCCGGTCGGCAATGATGATCGGCGGCGTGGACTGCGCCATCTCGTTACGCATCGTCGACAGAAAATCCTGCGCCGCGATCCGTCCCGGAGGCCCCTCGGGCTGATCGTCGATCAACGCCACCAGCCGCTCGCGGTCCTTGGCCAGCAGCATCAGCTCCTGCTGAATCTGGTCGAAGTCCTGCTTGAGAACCGTGGATTGCCCGTTGTCTTCGCGCGTCAGGAACGTGCGGACGAAATTGACGCCTTTGTTGCTGAACGTCTCGTCGAAGTTTTCCGGCGACCTGGACGGAACGCGGATCGGATGCCAGGTCGTCCGCCGGGCGTTGGCGGGAACCCACACGCGGTGTCCGAACTGCAGATTCGACTCCGGCTCGACGTAGGACGTCGCCAGCACTTCCACCGGCTCGTCGGTCGAGTTCGTCACGAACAGCCGCAGGTCGCCCCAGCGGCCAGGATAGAACGACGACACCGCTCCCGGAGTGATCGTCACGCGGATGTCCGGCCGCGGCGGCGGGCTGGACTCGGGCTCCTGGGCCACCACGGCCCCGGAGATGTGCAGGCCCCACAGCACGGCGCAGGCGCGGACAAGGCCGAGCGCCGCCAGTTCGAAAAATCGCATCGTTCTCTTTCTCCAGGACGCTCGCGTCCTGTCTGAGATCGCACGGTTCGATCCGTCGGCGGCCGTTCCATATCCGGGGACGTCGGCCCCGTCCTCGGTTCCGGCCGTCACCCGGACTCCCTGAGAATACCGTCAGCCCGTCGCCGTTCAATCTTGGCGACGTTTAATCAACGCCAGCCTCCCCGCCTGTCCGGGGCATTCGGCCGGGACCGGCCAATCCCGAAGAAAACCGCAGCTTCCCGCTTGTCGACCCCGGGTACGGTAAATTAGAACATTAGTGGACGAAGTACACTATCCTCGTCTCGGCGTGCTCGCCACGGCTTCCGAGACCGCCTACGTGGTCGATGGGACTGCATATGAACGAACGCCTCACGCTGACCATCCGACAACGCGAGATCTACGACTTCATCAAGGACAAGATCCTCAATCGGGGATACGGTCCGACCGTCCGGGAAATCGGGCTGAACTTCGACATCAAGTCGCCTAACGGCGTCATGTGCCACCTCAAGGCGCTCGAACGCAAACGGCTCATCACGCGCGAGCACCACATGTCACGCGCCATCCAGCTCGTGGATCAGCCGCAGCGGAAGCGAACCAGCCTGCCGCTGGCCGGCCAGGTCGCCGCGGGCACGCCCGTGCTGGCCGTCGAGAGCATGGACCGTGTCGATTTCGCCGATCTGTTCCGGGATGAGGGGCAGTACTGCCTGAAGGTGAAGGGCGACTCCATGATCGACGCCCACATCGCCGACGGGGATTATGTCGTCATCCGCCAGCAGCAGACGGCGCACGATGGCGACATCGTCGTGGCCCTGGTGGACGGCTCGGACGCGACGCTCAAGCGGTTCTACAAGGAGCGCAACCGCGTGCGGCTGGAGCCCGCGAACACGCGGATGAAGCCGATCTACGCGTCGAACGTGGAAATCCTCGGCGTGCTGGTCGGCGTGATCCGCGAATGCTGAAGGTCCCGGCTGCCTGCGAACAAAGCCAGGCGGCAGGCGCGCTCCACACGGCCAGGGAGCGGAGCGCGTTCGCCGCCTTCGCCGTCGCATGGGCCGCGGCGATGAGCGCGGCGCCGCTCGCAGCGGCCGATCCCCCAGTCCGGGAAGCGGCCCCGATGGCCGTCGCGCGGACGGCGTCGGAATTTCGAAAGCGGCTCGAGCAGCCGCTGGTCGTCCGGGTCGAGGATGTGGAGCTGGGCCCGCTGCTGCGAGGCGTGGCCCGCGGGCGGGGCATCGTGCTGCATCTCGACCGGCGCGTGGACACGAGTCGGATCGTCAATTGGGACGCCAGGGGCCTGCCGCTGCTGGACAGCCTGAATGCACAGCTGTCGCGCGAGCATCTCGCGGCGCGGTCCGTCGGAGCGACGATCGTCGTCGGACCGCGGCCGGCGATTGACCGGTTGCGAACGGTCGTCGCGCAGCGGACGGACGACTTGCGCGACGGACCCGGCCTCACAGCGACCAGGCGAGCGGAATTTCTGCAACCCCGCGCCTGGAACTGGGAGGAGGCCGCATCGCCATCAGCGGTCCTGGAGCGCTGGGCACGTGACCGCCGGCTGACGATCGAGGGGCTGGATGAGGTGGCCTACGACGTCTGGGACGCCGGCGAACTGGCGGCGATGAGTTTCATTGAGGCGCTCAGCGTCGTGCTGTTTCAATTCGATCAGACGTTCGAGTGGACGGCTGCGGGGGGGATTCGGGTCGTGCCGCTGCCGGAGTCGGCGTCGGTGGAACGCAAACTGACCGCTGCGTCCGGCCGCGACGATGTGCTGGCGCTGGCTCGCGAGGCGGCGCCGGCGGCGGACATTGAATTGAACGGACGGCAGCTCGTCGTGCGGGGGCTCGTGGAGGAGATCGAGGCGATCGAGAGAATGTTGAATCCCGGGCGCGCCGCTCCCGTCGCGCCGGCCACGCCGCTCAAGGACCGGCGGTTCACGCTGACGGCCCGGCAGGTCACCGTGCGGGAGGCGCTGGCGACGCTGGTCGAGCAGGGCCTCGAGATCGACTACGACCCGGAGGCGTTGGAAACGGCCGGGTTCGACCTGGATCGCCGGTTTGACCTGCGGGTTCAGCGGGCGACCGCTGCGGAGTTGTTTCGGGCGATCTGCTCGCCAGTGCAGCTGACGTTTGAGATCGACGGCTCGACGGTGCGGATCCCGGCGCCGACGAAGTGACCGACAATCTCGAGCGCGCCCCGACGATGGCGTGCCCCGGCTCTGTGAGCCGCGGCGGCCGCCGAACCATCGGCGACTTATTCCTTCTCCAGCAGCTTGATATTCCGATACCAGCAGTCGCTGCCGTGGTCCTGCAGGCCGATGTAGCCGGTCCGCGGGTGGTCCCGGTAGGCGACGTCGAACTTGTGGTCCGAACCATCGGGCCGTTTGTTCAGCTCGGGCCATTCATCGAGGTCCATCGTCGACACCTTCTCGCCGTTCAGCGTGACCTCGATCCGATTGTCCTGAGAAACGATTTCCATGCGGTTCCACTCGCCGGCTGGGCGCATCGCGTTCTTCGTCGGCTGGACGAGATCGTAGATCGCGCCCGTGTCATGAAACCCGGCGGTGGTCGTGTCGTCGACGGCGATCTCGATGCCGTTGAAGCCGACGTCCCGCCCGGGCCGCGGCGTCAGCGAATGCGTGCGGATGAAGACGCCGCTGTTGCACTTGGGACTGATTTTGAAATCCAGCGAGAGCACGTAGTCCTTCAGCGGACGTTCGTAGACAAGCATGTAGTTGCAGGGATGCGGGTTGAGCGCGCCGTCCTGGACGTGCGACGCGGGGAGCGGCGCCCCCTTGATGCTGATCCAGCCGTCGGTCGATTTCCCGTCGAAGAGAAGCTTCCAGCCGGCGGCGCGTTCGGCGTCGGTCAGGGTGTTCGGGGCGGGAGCAGAGGCGGATTCATCGGCCGCCGTGGCGGCGAGGGCGGCCAGCAGCAGGGCGGCGAGGGAGACGGCTGCGAGACGAGCGATCATGGCGGTGCGATTGGGAGGAGATGAGAGCGCGAGTCGGGGAGGCCACGGCCGCCGACGACAGTCGCGGGCGGCGCGTGCGATGACGGATCCTGGGCGACGGACGGACCGTCGCGGGTTCACAGAGTCCAGCCGGGCCGGTACTCGGTGTGGACGAAGGCGTTCAGTTCGGGAGCGTTCCTGACCTGCAGGTTCTCGCTGTCCCATTCGAGGCGCGTGCCGGGCGCCCGCAGCGCGAGCACACCGAGCAGCACCGTTTCGGTCATCGGGCCGGCGTAGTCGAAATTCGAAACCGGCTTCGGCCCTCCCTGGCAGGCCAGCAGCCACTCCTCGTAATGGCCGGGGGAACGCTCCATGGTTTGCGGAACGGCCGCGGCCTGCTCGTGCAGCGAGGCCGGCAGCAGTTGCGGCATGCCCCCGTGCGATCCGTGATACATCTTCCCTTTGCTGCCGACGTACAGCACGCCATTGCCGGGCAGCCGATGCGGGGCTTCCATCTCGACCGGCGTGGGCGGCATCAGGCCGCCGTCGTACCAGGTCATTCGCACCGGCGGCAGGTCGCCCCGGGCCGGGAAGTGGTAGGTGATGATGGACGCGATGGGGAAGGTTTCCGTGTTGGGCTGATCGTTGTCGATCACGGACCCGTCAAGCGTCGTCGAGGCCTCCACCGTGGTCGGCGCGCCGAGGTTCAGCGCCCACACGGGATGGTCGATGATGTGGCAGCCCATGTCGCCCAGCGCGCCGGTTCCGAAGTCCATCCAGCCGCGCCAGTTGGCGGGCACATAGGCGGGGTTGTAAGGGCGGTGCGCGATCGGCCCCAGCCACAGGTCCCAGTCGAGCGTGGCGGGCACGGGGGGCGTGTCCTGCGGCCGGCCGATGCCCTGCTTCCAGAGCCGGCCCGCGCGGTCCGACCAGACATGCACCTCGCGGACGTCGCCGATGACGCCCGCCTGAATCCACTCGTTCGTCAGCCGCGAGCCTTCCGAGGCATGCCCCTGATTGCCCATCTGCGTGACGACGCCCGCCGCCCGCGCCGCCTTCGTCACTGCGCGGCACTCGTGCAGCGTGTGCGTCAGCGGCTTCTGGCAGTAAACGTGCTTGCCGGCCCGGATCGCCGCCATCGTCGCCACGGCGTGGGTGTGATCGGGCGTGCCGACGGTGACGGCATCGATATTGTCCGCCTCGCGGTCGATCAGCTCCCGAAAGTCCTTATAGCGCGTGGCGCTGGGGAAGGCGTTGAAGATGCCGGCGGCGCGGGCTTCGTCGACGTCGCACAGCGCGACGATGTTCGCGCCGTTCTTCGCGTGCATGGAGATGTCGCCGCCCCCCATGCCGCCGCAGCCGATGCCGGCGACGTTCACGCGTTCGCTGGGCGGCAGGAAGCCGGCGCCGCCCAACACGAATCTCGGAACGATGTGAAAGCTCGCGGCGGCGGTTCCGGCGGCGGCCAGAAACTGTCGCCGGGAGGCGCGGGACGAAGCACTGCGGCGACGGGGAGCGGGAGACATGCGTGATCCTTCAGCGCCAGGAGGGAACAGGTCGGGTAAGCCGCAAAAGAACGCCATCGATCAGGCCAGGATGTCATGCAGGACGTGGCCGGCGACGTCCGTCAGCCGGAAGTCACGCCCCTGAAACCGGTACGTCAGCCGGGTGTGGTCCAATCCCAGCAGGTGCAGGATGGTCGCCTGCAGATCATGCGGGTGCACGGGCTTTTCGGCGACGTGGAACCCCAGCTCGTCGGTCGAGCCGTACGTGACGCCGGGTTTGAGTCCGCCGCCCGCCATGAACATCGTGTTGGAAAACGGATGATGATCCCGCCCCAGCCAGGGTCCTCCCGCGGTCCGGCCCTCGCGGAACGGCGTCCGGCCGAACTCGCCGACCCACACGACCAGCGTCTCGTCCAGCAGGGCGCGACGTTTGAGATCGACGATCAATGCCGAGACCGCGCGGTCCATCGCCGCGCAGCGCTGGACCAGGACATCGCCGATGTCCTCGTTCGCCTGGTTGCCGTGGAAGTCCCAACCCCAGTCGGAGAGCTGCACGAAGCGGACGCCCGATTCGACGAGCCGTCGGGCGAGCAGGCAGTTGTTGGAGAATGACGCGGCGCCGGGCTGCGCGCCGTATTCCTCGAGAATGTGCCCCGGCTCGTTGGACAGGTCCATCAGTTCCGGCACGACGGACTGCATGCGGTAGGCGAGTTCGTACTGCGCGATGCGCGACGCGGTCTCGGTGTGAACCAGCTCCTCGGGGCGGAGCGTGTTGAGGTCGCGGAGCGCGTCGAGACTGGCCCGCCGCAGCGCCCGGTCCATGCCCTCGGGGTTCGACAGGTACAGGATCGGATCGCCGCCCGTCCGGCACTGCACCCCCTGGTACACCGACGGCAGGAATCCGCTGCCCCAGCCGGCCTTGCCGGAACTCGGCAGCGCGCCGCCGGAAACGAACACGACGAAGCCCGGCAGGTCGCGATTCTCCGACCCCAGCCCGTAGGTCGCCCACGCCCCCATCGACGGGCGGCCCGCCGTCCGGGGAATGCCTGTCAGCAGCAGCAGCTCCGCCGGCCCGTGGTTGAACTGGTCCGTCGCCAGCGATTTGACGAACGTCAGCTCGTCGGCCAGTCCGGCCAGCCGCGGCAGCGCCGCTGAAAGCCAGGCTCCGGAATCGCCGTGCTGACGGAACGCGTGCGGCGTGCCCAGCAGCTTGGGAGTGCCGCCGGTGAAGGCGAACGCCTTGCCCTCGATCAGCGACTGCGGGCAGTCCTCGCCGGTGCGGCGGACGAGTTCCGGCTTGTAATCGAACAGGTCCAGGTGCGGCGGCCCGCCCGACATGCTCAGCAGAATGACGTTCTTCACCTTGGGGACGAAATGCGCCGGGCGCGGCGCGAACGGTTCCTCATACGCCGCGTCCGCGGCCTGCAGATCGACGCCCGACATCGACGCGAGCGCCAGCGATCCCAGTCCCAGCGAGCCGGTCGTCAGGAAATGCCGCCGCGTCGTCGCGGCCAGCTGCGCCAGGGTCTGCTCCGTCCGCATCACACGACCGTCCTTCCCGGCGACCGGCGGGCGCCGATCGCAATATCCCCGCGATGCCTCATCGTCTCACCGCTTCATCAGCGCTTCGTCCAGGTTCAGCAACACATTCGCCACGACCGTCCAGGCCGCCGCCTCCACGGAATCGACCCCCTCCGGCAGCGGACCCAGCGGCCGCGTCGCCAGAAGTTCCGCCTCCGCGCTGCGTTCGCCCAACGCTGCTCGGGTCGTTTCACACAGCTCGACGATCCGCTGCGTTTCTCCAGCGGTCGCCGGCCTGGCAAGGACTGTCTCCAGCGCGAGCGCCGCGCGGGCCTCCGTCGACTCCGCGTCCCCGGTGAGAATCCGCCGCGCGAGCGCCTGCGCCGCTTCCACGAACACCGGATCGTTGAGCGTCACCAGCGCCTGCACGGGCGTGTTCGTCCGGATGCGGCGGGTGCTGCAGACGGCCCGCTCGGGGACGTCGAACGCCACCATCGATGGATAGGGCAGGTTCCGACGCCACTGCGTGTACAGGGCGCGGCGATAGCGGTCCTCGCCCCGGCTGGTCTCCCAGTCGGTGCTCGACCCGAATGCCGCGGCGAGTCCGTTCGTCGGCTGATGCGG
Organism: Planctomyces sp.; assembly: GCA_019636235.1. Lineage (GTDB taxonomy): Bacteria > Planctomycetota > Planctomycetia > Planctomycetales > Planctomycetaceae > Caulifigura. The sequence goes on along the minus strand of JAHBXW010000027.1, from coordinate 29,149 downwards.
ATGCACCGGCGGACCATAGAGCTTGGGACTGAGCAGGCCGGAGACGGCGAGCGCCTGGTCGCGAAGCTGCTCGGCCGACAGCCGCACGCGCGGTCCGCGCGCCAGCAGCCGGTTGTACGGATCGGCCGCCACCTGCTCCGGCTCTCCCTGAGACGCCTGCCGATACGTCCGGGACATGACGATCGTCTTCAGCAGCCGCTTCGTGTCCCAGCCCAGACGGACATATTCCGTAGCCAGCCAGTCCAGCAGCTCCGGATGGCTGGGCAGTTCTCCCTGAGCCCCGAACTCCTCCGCCGTCTCGACCAGGCCGATGCCGAACAGCTCCTGCCACATCCGGTTCACGGCAACCCGCGCGGTCAGCGGGTTCTCCGGAGCGAACAGCCAGCGGGCCAGGGCCAGCCGGTTGAACGCCTCCTCAGCAGCCGCGGCATGCAGGGCCGCCGGGACGCCGGGCTGGACGGGTTCGGCCGGGCTGCGGAAATCACCCCGGATGAACACATGCGTGGGACGGGGATCGACTTCGCGCATGACCATGGCCGTCGTGCCGACTTCGTCGCGCGCGGCGCGGGCGGCTTTGAGGGCTTCATCGGCGGTCCGCCAGTCCTCGCGCGTCGTCCGGTGATGATTGCGGATCCGCTCCAGGTGCTGGGGCGTGCGTTCTTCGACGGCGACAGCGATCGCTTCGACGACTTCGGGCGGCAGCGCGTCGCGGTCGACGGCGCTCTCCCATTCCGGCTGCGCGGCGTCCGCGGCGGCCGTCGCCGCGTCGAAGGTCTGCTGCGCGGCTTCCAAGCGGGCGGCGCGGTCGGCGAACTCGGCGTCCCGTCCGACGCGGGGGACGTCCCGGGCAGGCGTCTCGCTGTTGAAGTCTTCCTGGGAATTGAAGATCGCGACGATCTGGTAGTAATCCCGCTGCGTGAACGGATCGTACTTGTGGTTATGGCACTGGGCGCAGGCCATCGTGACGCCCATCCAGACCTCGAATGTCGTGTTCACGCGATCCACGACGGCCGCGTAGTGATACTCGGCGGCGTTCGAACCTCCCTCGGTGTTCGTCGTCGTGTTGCGGTGAAATCCCGTGGCGATGATCTGTTCAGTCGTGGCGTCCGGCAGCAGATCGCCGGCCAGCATGTCCCGCGAGAACTCGTCGTACGGCAGGTTGCGATTCAGCGCCTCGATGAGCCAGTCGCGCCAGCGCCAGATCGACCGCAGCGGGTCATGGATGTAGCCCGCCGAATCGCCGTACCGCGCCAGGTCCAGCCACAGCGCCGCCCAGCGCTCGCCGTAGGCGGACTTCGCCAGCAGCCGGTCGACAGCCTGCCCGTAGGCGTCGGGGCTCCTGTCGTTGACGAACAGAGCGACCTCCTCGGGCGTCGGCGGCAGGCCCGTCAGATCGATCGAAACTCGCCGCAGCAGCGTGTGGCGATCGGCCTCCGGCGCCGGCTGCAGCCCCTCCCGGTCGAGGCGCGCCAGAACGAAGTCGTCGATCGGATTGACGCCCCAGCCCGGATGGCTGACCTCCGGTCGGACAGGCCGCGCAGGCGGCACGAAGGACCAGTGAACGGCGTATGGCGCCCCGGAATCGATCCACCGCCGCAGCAACTCCACCTCACGCGGCGAAAGCGATTTCCCGCTGTGCGGCGGCGGCATGACGACGTCCGGATCGCTCGCTGTAATTCGCGCCAGGAGGCCGCTGGCTCCGGCGTCCCCCGGGACGATCGCCCGTTCGCCGGACGGCAGTTCGCCGGCGGCCCCGTCGAAGCGATCCAGCCGCAGTCCGGCCTCGCGGGCGGCGTCATCGGGGCCGTGGCACTGGTAGCAGGCGTTCGCCAGGAGCGGGCGGATATCCCGCGTGTAGTCCACCTCGGCGCGATCGGCCGCGATCAGGAAACCGCCAGCCGTCAGGCCACCCGCGAAGGCGAAGAGCGAAAGGACCGCTGGTCGAACGGGACGCATGGCGGGAGACCTGACGGCTGCGGCGGGCGAGTGGGTTGCAGCGGGCGAGGCTCGGGGAATCGCGATGGCGGGGGCGAAAGTGTGTTGAGCATCTCCGCGCGGGAGCTACGATATATCGCCGATATATCACCGTCAATTGATCGATCGCCGCTTTCGAAAGCGACCCCAGTGGCATCCACCGACAACAGCCAGGCCGCACTCGCGCAGACCATCTACGAAGGATTGCGCGACGAGATCACCAGCGGCAAGCTGCGCCCGGGCGAGCCGTTGTCGCGGCGGCGCGTCGCCCGCCGCTACGGAACGAGCTTCATCCCGGTCATCGAGGCGCTGGTGCGGCTGGAAGGGGCGGGGCTGGTCGAATCGGAAGCGCGGCAGTCCGCACGGGTCCGGCGGATCACCGTGGAAACCATTCGTGAGGATTACGCGCTCCGCGAGGCGTATGAGACGCAGGCGATTCGCCTGGCCTCCGAACATGCGACGGCTTCGGAGATCCGCGAGCTGTACCGGCTGGCGGAAGGCGTCGACGCCTGCGTCAGCGCCGGCGGCACGCAGAACCCGACCGACCCCGGGTCGCTGCTGCACTGGCAGTTTCATCGGCAGATCGCCCGGACGAGCGGCTGCGGCGCGCTCGTGCGCTCGCTGGAACGGATTGAGCTGCTGCGGCGGCTGCAGGCGAACTGGTACTTCGCGCCCGGTCTGTGCGACCCGCCGCGATACCATTCGCTGCTGGTCGATGCGATCGATCGGCGTCGTCCGGATGAGGCGGACGCGGTGATGCGGGCGCATGTCCGGAAGGGTCTGGAGAAGGAGTTGCTGGCCTATCGGCTGCGGGAGAATGGCGAGCCGCAAGCGTCAGCGCCGGCAGTGAAGCCGTAGAGTGGCGTCGAGCCGTGTAAGCCCAAAGGGCGAACCGGCGAAGACCCACCATGGGCGTGATTCGATGTCCCCTGGAATCCCGGGGCCTCCCTTCGCTGCGCTCGGTCCAGCTCCGGCCACACAATCGTCGCACGCGGCGATGGATCGTCGCGGCCCCGCAGGGCGGCGGCCTATTCTCCAAGCTGCTCCTGAAGCCGCTGGACGGCCCGTGTCAACTGCACGCGCACCGCGCCGTCCGACTTGCCGATCCGCTGGGCGATCTCCCGCGTCTGCAGGCCCTCCACGTATCGCAGCCGCAGAAGTTCGCGAATGTCCTCGGGCAGCGCGGTCAGCGCCTGCTGCAGCCGGAACTCTTTCTGATCGCGGGAGAAGGCCTGGCTGGGGGTCGTCATGCTGACGGCCAACAGGTCCGCGAAACGCCCTTTGGCGTCGGGGCGCTCGCCGTCGATCGAGACCTCCCGGTCCCCCGCGCGCTTCTGCGACTGGAAGAACCGGCGATGCGCGTCGATCAGCCGGTGTTCCGCGATCTGGCAGAGCCATCCGAAGGGCTCGCGCTCGAGCTGTGCGAATTCGTGGACGCGGCGGACAGCGTCGATCGACGTTTCCTGAAGAATGTCCTCCGGTTCAACCCTCTTCCGCAGACGCGCTCCCAGCTGACGTTCAATGTACGCCAGCAGCGTGGGACGTTTTTCCTCCAACAGCCGCAGCAGATCAGCCGTGGCCTTGCCAGTGGGCGGGGCGTCCGGGCCGTCTGGAGAATCGCTGGACGTCATGGAGATTGCGGCGCGTGCGCGCCGGCCGGGAGGAGCGGAGTCAGCGACGACGCAGCGCCGACGCGTAGCCCCGCGCCAGCGTCGCCACGTCCGAACCATACACGGCCTGCAGCGCCTCGCCGATGGCCGTCCCCTGCCGCACGGCGGACGTCAGTTGTCCCAACCGCGCCGGCCCGCCCGAATCGAGCAGGAAATTCACCAGCGTGAACCCGACGGGGGCGACGGCCGCGGGGCTGAATGTCCCGTCGGCGAAGATGTCCGCGGGATCTGCGACCGTCGCCACGATCGGCGCGGCCTGACCCGGGAGCGCCTTCAGCCAGACGTTCCCGGCCGTCTGCTGGTTCGCGAGCGACAGGCCGGCCCCGCGCGCCAGCCAGTTCGGAACGCTGGCGCCTCCCCGACGGAGAAACGCGCCCGTCAGGTGATCGATGATGTTCACGCGCAGCCCGGGCGAGTCGACCGAAACGGCGTCGCCGATGTCCTGGACGACGACATACGCGTCCTCGTCCGCGGCGGTCACGACGGCATGGCCGGTCATCTCTCGCGGCGCTTCGCGGGAATTGATCGTCAGGTTGAACTCGTCGTAGCTGAACCGGTCCTTGAGGATGAACAGGGCAAGGCGGCCCTTCCACAGAGCGCCGTCCTCGGGGCGGAACGTCCGACGCAGGACGTCCAGGTGTTCCTCGGCCCACTGCTGGGTCTGCTGCAGCCGTTCGCGCGGGACGTTCCCCACGATCAGCAATTCGGTCGATTCAATGCGCTGCATCTCATCGCGGGGCAGCGCTCGTTTGAACTGCTGTTCGGTCCTTTCGATGCGGAGCTTCTGCCGTTCCTCGTCGGACATCCGGGCGAAACGTTCGCGGGCCAGGTCCTCCTCGCTGCGAACGAAACTGCGGAGCGGCGTGCGCGGGTCATCGCCGTCGTAGGCGTTGCCCTCGTCGAACCATTTGACAAGCGCGTTGTAGTTGGAGCGCGTCAGGCGTCCCTGCCCCTGCGGCATCCGGGGGAGTTCCAGCCCGCCGACGAGCCGGAACAGCCGGCTGTTCTCCTTGTCGCCGGGGATGATCAGTTCGCCGCTTTCGCCCCCTTGCATGAGATCGAAATACGAGACCAGCGAGAGCCCTCCCGAGCGCCGCTGCGCCGAGTGGCAGTTGCCGCACAGGTTCGCCATCCAGGGGGCGATGTCCTTGGTGAACGAGACGGTTTCGGTCCCCTTCGGCTTGGGGTACTCGAACTTGGCCAGCGCCGCCTGGGCTGTGACGTCCGCCAGCGACGCATTCTCGTTGCCGCCGTCGAACCGCGCGCCCTGGTTGATCCAGCTGGCGATCTTTTGAATGTTTTCCTCGGACAGCGCGTCCTGGCCCTGCGGCATCCGCTGATCGGGGTTGGGCGCCGCGATCCGGCGGGCCAGAACACTGACGTTCGCGTTGCCGGGCACGACGATCACGCCGCTGCGGCCGCCGCGCCGCCAGCCGGCGAACGTGTCCAGCCGCAGATTCGCGCGGGGGTTGTTCTCGCCGTGACAGCCGAGGCAGTTCTGGGTGATGATCGGCGCGACGTCGGCCACGAAGCTGACGGCCTCCTCGTCCCCCCGGCGATTGCCGCGGGGCATCGGCTTGTCCCGAGGCGCCTGCTTTTCGCGGGCGGTGTCCAGCACGCGGCGAGCCCGGCCGATCGCCGCCCAGGCGTTGGCAAAGGCGCGGTCATCCGGGCGAACCTGCGCTTCATCGACGATCGACGTCAGCTTGGCTTCCGCCTCTTTCAGAACCTGGTCCGCTTCGTCCAGTTCCTTCTTGCGGACCATCCCGGCCACCTGGCCGACGTCCTTGATGACCTGGGCGGCCGCCTTGCGATGTTCCGGAGTCAGGTCCGCGCGGGCCGACGCGACGACGATCAAGCCGCCCACCGCGGCCAGCACCAGCCATCCCGCAGTCGACCGGAGGTCCAACATCGACGCCATCCTCTCCTGAACCCGCGGAGCCAATCGAAACGAGACACGCGTCCCGCCCCGCCCAGGCGCCGTTCGAAGTCTACCTCACAAGCCGCCGCAACGTTCGCCGCCATTCGCCATGGCGCGGCGCAAACCATGATATTGCAGGATGTTGCCAGAACTGTGAAGATCGCGTTTCCAGGAATCTCCGACCTCCGGGATCCTGCCTGCGACTCCTGTTCCCAGCAACCCATGATTCAGCGATCCGCGGTCCGACGGCCTCTGGCCGGCATCCTGCTTCTGAGCGGCCTGATTGCGGCGACGGGCCAGCCGACTTTCGCCCAGCCCCCCGTGAAAGACCGGATCATCCCCGCGCGGACCTGGACGCTCAAGACGCGCGACAGCCTGGGAGCGCTCGACGATGAAAACGCGGGGGCCCAGGAAGCCCTCGACGGCCTGCGCTGGAAGCCGTCTGACTTTCGCGTCAGCTCCTCGCCGCTGCAGCGGGAACAGGATGAGGCGGACGCCTTGATCCGCTTCCCCTCGCCCGTCCCCTGCGGCATCGAACAATGCGATTCCGCGTCGCTGCACTGGTACGCCGCGCGGGGAGACGACGGCGAGGTGCTGGAGGCGCCCGCCGTCGTGATCGTGCACGAATCCGGATCGCGGCAGACGATCGGCCGGCTGTTCGCGCGGGCCTTCCGCGACAAGGGCGTGCATGCGTTTCTGTTGAGCCTGCCGAATTACGGTCCGCGCCGCTCGCCCGATTCCCCGGCCACGCCCGATGCGCTCCTCGTGCGGATGAAGCAGGGCATCGCCGACGCCCGCCGCGCCCGGGACGTCGTCGCCGAAATCCCCGCCGTCGACAGTCAGCACATCGGGCTGCAGGGGATCAGCCTGGGCGGGTTCGTCGCGACGACGGCGGGCAGTCTCGACGGCGCATACCATGCGGTGTTCATCATGCTTTCCGGCGGAGATCTGGCGGGCATCATCCGCGACGGAGGGGATGTCGCGGCGCAGGTCCGCCAGCGACTGGCGCAGGCCGGCATCGACGGGGATGCGATTGAGAAGCTGGCCTGGCCGGTCGAGCCGCTGCGCGTGGCCCATCGACTGAACCCGGAGCGGACGTGGATGTACACTGCCACGCGGGACCAGATCATCCCGCGGGACAGCGCGATGCGGCTGGCGGAGGCGGCGGGGCTGGCGGAATCGCACCATGTGATGCTGGCCGCCGACCATTACACGGGCGTCATCTACTATCCGATCATCCTCAACCAGATGATCGAACAGTTGCGGAAATAGCGGTCGCCGCCGCCGCGTGGAAGGCGACATTGCGACGCGGCAGGCAAATCGGCGTCGAGTCGCCCGGGCATTGATGCTGTACGTCGATCGGATCGATTCGCAAACGGAACATCGTCCCACCCCGCGTGGGGCCGGGTGATCGATCACGGCCAGTCCGTGGGGCGTTCAACCAGGCTCCGCCGCGCGGGGTTGGCAATGGGACAGCGGGCAGCGTTTCCAGCACGACAACGTCAGGCGGCGCGCAGGGCCGATTTCGTTGGTCGCATGCCGTGTTTCGCGAGGCATGGTCGCCACAGGTCCCGCTCCGGAGGGTCATTCGAGCCGCCTTTGCCATTCGACAGGGCAAAACAGCGCGGTCGCGCCCAGAATTCACGCGAATCAACCGGGCCACCCCGCCCGTCCAGCAGCTGTTGTGCAGAAAATCTGGGTCACGGACGTCGCGGACCCAGCCTACGAAACGGCGATGAAGGCGACGCACGTGGAGATGGTCGCCTGTTCCCATAGAATCCGCCGGGCCAAGGCCCGGCCTGCATTGCGCCGTCGCTGTTCGCGCGAAAAACGCCCAAGGGCTGGCAGGCAACCCCTGGGCGTTGGCGCGATTCGTTCCCGGCGACACATCGACCGCCGGGGGATCGATCAATACATGTCGTCGTCGCCGCCCGACTTCTTGTGGTCGTGATCGTCCTTGGGCATCTCGGCGATCAGGGCGTCGCTGGTCAGCAGCAGGGTCGCCACGCTGGCCGAGTTCTGCAGCGCCGTCCGTGTCACCTTCACCGGGTCAATGACGCCCGACTTCACGAGGTCCTCGTAGGTGTCGGACGCGGCGTTGTAGCCCATGTTGCCCTTCATCTCCGAGACCTTCTCGCAGATCACCGAGCCGTCCTTGCCGGCGTTGTCGGAGATCTGCGTCAGCGGAGCGCGGCAGGCGCGGCGGATGATGTTGTAGCCGACCTCCTCATCGTGGGTCAGATCGCCCGGCTTGACGGACATGCTGCTGCGGAGCAGGGCCACGCCGCCGCCCGGCAGAATGCCTTCCTCGACAGCCGCGCGGGTGGCGTGCAGGGCGTCCTCGACGCGGGCCTTCTTCTCCTTCATTTCGCTCTCGGTCGCGGCGCCGACATTGATCTGCGCCACGCCGCCCGACAGCTTGGCGATCCGCTCGTCGAGCTTCTCGCGGTCGTAGTCGCTGGTCGAGTTCTCCCGCTCCTTGCGGATCTGGTCGACGCGGGCCTTGATGTCGGCCGTCTTGCCGGCTCCTTCGATGATCGTCGTGTTGTCCTTGTCGACGACGATCTTCTTCGCCCGACCGAGGTCCTGCAACTGGATGTTCTCCAGCTTGATCCCCAGGTCTTCGAAGATCGCCTGGCCGCCGCACATGATGGCCAGGTCCTGCAGCATGGCCTTGCGGCGATCGCCATAGCCCGGGGCCTTGACGGCGCAGATCTTGAACGTGCCGCGCAGCTTGTTGATCACCAGCGTGGCCAGCGCCTCGCCTTCGACTTCCTCGGCGACGATCAGCAGCGGCTTGCCCGAGTTGACGACCTTCTCCAGGATCGGGACCAGGTCCTTGACGCTGGAAATCTTCTTCTCGTGGACCAGCACGTAGGCGTCCTCGAGGACGGCTTCCATGCTTTGCGGGTCGGTGACGAAGTAGGGGGACAGGTAACCGCGGTCGAACTGCATGCCCTCGACGACCTGGAAGTCGGTGGTCAGGCTCTTGCCTTCCTCGACGGTGATCACGCCGTCCTTGCCGACCTGCTCCATCGCGTCGGCCAGGATGTTGCCGATCGTGTCATCGCCGTTGGCGGCGACGGTGCCGACCTGGGCAATGGCCTTCTTGTTGTCGCACTTGGTGGCCATGTCCTTCAGCTTGGCGGTGATGTCGGCGACGGCCTTGTCCATGCCGCGCTTCATCTCCAGCGGGCTGACGCCAGCCACGACGGCCTTGAGCCCCTCGTTGTAGATCGCTTCCGCCATGATGGTGGCGGTCGTGGTGCCGTCGCCGGCGACGTCGGACGTCTTGCTGGCCACTTCGCGGACCATGCGGGCGCCCATGTCTTCAAACTTGTCGGCCAGCTCGATCTCGCGGGCGACGGTGACGCCGTCCTTGGTGACCGTGGGGGAGCCGAAGCTCTTTTCAAGCACGACGTTCCGCCCCTTGGGGCCGAGCGTCACGCGGACGGCGCGGGCCAGCTTGCTGACGCCGCGACGCATCGCCTCCTGGGCTTCCTGGTCAAACGCAATCATCTTGGGCATGTTCGATCTCTCCGAAGAGTCCTTTGGATTCGCAGCTGATTCGTCAATCGCGACCCGGCCCGCGCGCCGTCGGGCGGACCGTCGCAGCGGCCTTCACTAACGGCCTCAGTATGTGGCGAGAATGTCGCTTTCGCGGAGCAGCAGGTATTCCTCGTCGTTCACCTTGATCTCATCGCCGGCGTAAGAGCTGAAGATCACCCGGTCGCCTTCCCGAACGGTCAGCGGCACCCGCGTGCCATCCTTCTTCACGTGGCCGTCGCCGACCGCAACGATCTCCCCCCGCTGCGGCTTGTCCTTCGCGGAGTCCGGAAGCACGATCCCGCCGGCGGTCTTCTCCTCGGCCGCCTGCCGCCGCAGCACAACCTTGTCGCCGAGCGGCACGATCCGCATGCCGTTTGACTTCGCGACCTTCTTCGCCATCGTTCTCCCCCAAACGCTCTCGTCGTTGGCCTTGATGTGTCCAGTTTCGAACAGCGTGCGAATCAGCGACCGGCGATGAAACACCGGGAGCGCACCGAGCTGTGATCCCCGCCCATTGCGAAGGCTGTACCAAACCCTACTGCGATGCGTAACTTGCTGAGAGAACAGGCGTTGCTGAAACCAAGGCGATGTGAAGCCGCCGCAGTTTCGGCCGGGGAAACGGTTCCGGACCGGCTCGCACTGCCGGATTGGCAGGGCGCACGATTCCGCGACCGGCCGCAGATCGCTCGCCGCCGGCCGTCCGCCTGCCCGTTCCGACCGGCCTTTGACGGCACGCGCTGGCCGTGACATGGCCGCGGCCCGGCCGTAGGCTGCCGCCGACCGTGAACCGGCGGCACGCCTTGCTTGTCGGTCTCCCGCCCCAGCCGAGTTCAGGGATCCCGCGCGTGGCGAATTCCGACGATTCCTCGAACGCGCCCGGCTGGCAGCCGCGACTGTCCCTTTGGGACGCCGCCAGTCTGATGATCGGCATCGTCGTCGGGACGTCGATCTTCGTTCTGCCCTCGCTGATCTTCTCCAATGTGCCCAGCGGACCCGCGGGGCTGGGACTGTGGGCGCTGGGCGGCGTGCTGTCGCTGCTGGGCGGACTGGTGTTCGCTGAGATGGCGGTCCAGTTTCCCCGCGGGGGCGCGTACGCCTACCTGACGGCCGCGTTCGGTCCGTTGTGCGGATTGGTGTACGGGGTCGCGTTCCTGTCGATCATTGTGACGGCGAACATCGGAGCGATGTCGTTCGCCGCGGCCGAGTACGCCCAACAGCTCCTGCGCTGGGATCTGCCGATCGCAGTCCCGGCAAGCGCAGCGATTCTGCTGCTCGCGATCCTGAACACGCGGACGATCAATGCCAGCCGGCGGGTGCAGAACACCCTGACGGCGGCCAAGCTGCTGGGATTGGTGGGGATCATCGCGGCCGGAATGGCCGCGTCGGGAACGGCGGACGGCGTCGCGGTGGAATCAGCGACGGACGCCAGCGCGAAACGGAATCTGGGGCTCGCTCTGGTCCTGGTGCTGTACGCCTACGGCGGGTGGAGCGATGCAGCGGCGGTGGCTGCGGAAGTGCGGAATCGCAGCCGCAACATTCCGCTGGCGCTGGGCGCGGGACTGGCCGGGATCACGCTGTTGTACGTTCTGGTGAACGCGGCGTATCTGCGGGCTCTGGGGCTGGAGGGGGTGCGGGCGTCGAGCACGCCTGCGGAGGCGGCGCTCACGGCGACGCTGGGGGCGGCGGCGGGCAAGGTGGTCAGCACACTGGCGATCGTGTCGGCGCTGGGAGCCATTCACGGGATGTTCTTTTCAGGATCGCGGGCGATCGCCTCGCTGGGGGCCGATCATCGGGCGTTCCGCTGGCTGGGCGATTGGAGTCCGACGCGGGGAATTCCGGCCCGCGCCGTGTGGACGCTGGCGGCCGTGGCACTGCTGCAGGTGGCGGCGGTGGGCACGGCATCCGGCCGGCAGGCGTTGGACCACGCGACGCGGGAGATCGGCCTGGGGGGAATTCCGTGGGAGCGGTTTCGGGGGGAATTCGAGATTCTCGTCGTGGCCGGAGCCCCGATGTTCTGGCTGCTGATGCTGCTGGCCGGGGCCGCGTTCTTTGAGCTGCGCCGGACGGGGAAATGCCCGGGGGAGTTCGTTTGTCCCGGGGCGCCGGTGGCGCCGCTGATCTACTGCGCGACGTGCGGCTACCTGCTGTGGTCGAGCGCCCGGCACGCGGAGCTCTTGGGACTTCTGGGACTTTTGCCGGCCGGCTGGGCGTTGTTGCTGGGCCTGGCGGCGCGCCGCCGACGCGGTTCCGCCGGCGACGCAGCCCGATAGAGGCGCGACGCGCGGGCGTCCGGCGCGGGGCTAACCGGGTACGGCGGGAGGCGTTTCCACGCCGGCGAGCCAGAGCAGAAACAGTTCCATCTGCAGCCGGTCGTTCAGGGGGCTGCCGCCTTTCAGGTCCGCATCTGCGCGGACGAGTCGGGCGAGAATGCGTTCCGCGCGGGGACGCCGGATGCGACGCAGATACCGCTCCGCCTTGTCCACATCACGCGGGAACACGCCGGCCTCTTTGAGCGCGACGGGCAGCGGCCGTCCTTGCCGCGACAGCTCCGTCGCCACGGCCAGCTTCCGGAACACATAGCCCGCCCCGCCCAGCAGCTTCGGCGCCGCCTCCCCGGCGACCAGCAGTTTGTGCAGGCAGGCCAGCGCCGTGTCCGCATCGCCGTCGCGAACCGCATCGAGCATGGTCCAGGTGGTCTCGGCCTTCCAGCCCCCGACCAGTTGCCGCACGTCTTCGACGCCAATCTTCGGGCGGTCCCCGACATACGCCGCGAGCTTGGCCACTTCCTGTTCCAGCAGCCCCAGCCCGGTTCCCGCGAGTTCCACGATCAGCGCCGCCGCATCCCGCGACAACTGCTTGCCGTGCTGCGACTGCGCGCTGTCCGCCAGCCAGGCGATCAGGCGCGGTCCCGCCAGCTCGGTGCATTCGATGGCCAGCCCCATCGCATCCAGCCTTTTGGCGAGACGGGTGTTCGACCGCCAGGACTTCACATCCAGGACCAGCACGGACTTCTTCGACGGCTTGTCGCAATACGTTTCGAGCTGGCTGCGGTTGTCGGTGATGAAGCTGTCCGCGTCTTCGACGATCACCAGTCTTCGGTCGCCGAACATGGACACGCAGGCGAGTTCGTCGCGGACGCGAGCCCAGTCGCAGTCCGGTCCTCGCAGCCGGACGCGGTTCAGGTCCTCGTCTCCGTCCGCGCCGAGGATGGCCGCCATCGCCGCCCCGAATGCGGCGTGCTTGAGCGCCAGTTCATCGCCATGGACGACGATCAGGGGGACGTCCGCTCCGCCGGGCGCTTTCAGGAATTCGGTGGCGTGCATGGCGTTGGTGGCGACTCGGGCGGGCCGGCGTGGACTGCGCTTCGGGGTGGTCGGGCAGATCGGAGCATACGCGACCGGACGCCGTGAACGCCTCTCTGACGACGCGCGGACTGCAGGGCCAGTCGCGGCGGCGGACCGGCGCCGTCGTCGCGCTCCCGCCACACTTGGCGAACGCCGCGACTCGCATACTCTTATCGCATGCAGACGACCGCCGCACCGGCCACGGAATCCGATCTCATCGCCGAGTACGAAGCGCCCCCCGGCGGCGCCTGGCTGCGGCTGCTGGGCGCGCGGCAGAACAATCTCAAGGAGGTGGATCTGCGGATTCCGCTGGGCACGTTCTGTTGCGTGACGGGCGTGTCGGGTTCCGGCAAGAGTTCGCTCGTCCTGGAGACCCTGGCCCGGGCCGTCTCGAAAAAGCTGCATCGCGTCGGCGAGCAGCCCGGACCGCATCGCGAACTGATCGGCGCGGAACACGTCAACAAGGTGGTGATCGTCGATCAGCAGCCGCTGGGTTCGACGCCGGCCTCGAATCCCGCCACGTACACCGGGTTGTTCGAGCAGGTGCGCGAGTTGTTCGCCCGGATGCCGGACTCCCGGATTCGGGGCTATCGGCCGGCTCGGTTCAGTTTCAACCGCCCCGGGGGCCGCTGCGAAGACTGCGAGGGCCTGGGGCAGAAGAAGATCGAGATGCATTTTCTGCCCGACGTGTGGGTCGAGTGCACGACCTGCCGGGGGCAGCGGTTCAACCAGGAGACGCTGGCCGTCCAGTACAAGGGGCACTCGATCTCGGACGTGCTGAACCTGTCGATCGGCCAGGCGCTGGAGCTGTTCGAGAACATCCCGAAGCTCCGCGCGCCGCTGTCGACGCTGGCCGCGATCGGCCTCGAGTACCTGACGCTGGGGCAGTCGGCGCCGACGCTTTCCGGCGGGGAAGCGCAGCGGGTCAAGCTGGCGGCGGAGTTGAGCCGGCCCGACAGCGGGCGGACGTTGTACATCCTCGATGAGCCGACAACGGGCCTGCATTTCGACGACATCGCGAAGCTGCTGAAGGTGCTGAACTCGCTGGTCGATCGCGGGAATACAGTGGTGGTGATCGAGCACAACCTGGACGTCATCAAGACGGCGGACTGGATCGTGGACGTCGGTCCCGAGGCCGGTGCGGCCGGCGGAGAAATCGTCGCGGAAGGTCCGCCGGAAGAGCTTGTCGCCCGGTCGCTGGCGTCTGGCAAGCGATCGTACACAGCGGAACTGCTCGAGCCGCTGCTGCGGCAGGAGCCGCGGGCCGAACGGGATGTGTTCGATCCCGAGGCCGCGGCCAGGTCCCGCAAAGGGGATGTCGACCTCCGGAAAGTCGGCCGCGACGCCGCGGTCCCCTGGCAGGCCGACGGACGACGGTGGCATGTCCGCGACCGTGTCAGCCACACCGGCCAGCCCGTCCGCTGGGAAGGGGCGGCCCTGGAACTCGTCATCGACGCCCTGGCCGAATTCGACGAGCTCAGCGAACCGAACTGGAATCATCGCAGCATCGTGGAAGTCATGAGCCGCGAGAAATCCGGCGGCTGGTTCCTGCACGCGGAGACCGGCGACGAATGGCTGCTGACGCTGAAGTTCCGCGTGCCGAAGTCAGCGTTCGACGAGGGGGCCTTGAATCGTCGGTTGGGACTGAAGCGGCTGGACGACCTCGACGAGCTGCCGGTCTACGGCCGGGGAGAGCGGGTCCGCATTCGGAACTTGAAGGGCCCGTTCCAGGAAGTCGTGGTGACGGTGCACTGGCAACGGGAACTGGAGACGGACGCGTTCGCGGCGTTTCTGGCGGACGCCGTCCGGGCGTATCTGGGGCAGGCGCGGAAGGCGTCGCTGAACCCGGACGACCTGACGCCCTGGAAGGTGCTGGGGCAGAAGTGGCATCTGTCCCGAAAGGGCTTTCCGTCGAACAAGCGGGTCGGATGGGATGCGGAGCTGATCCTCGTTCTGGCGGAGCACATGGCCCGGCTGGCGGACGATTTGATCATCGACTGGTCGGGGCAGTCGCGAGTGACGTTTGCTGCTGAGGGAGAACCGGCGCCGTTCGCGGAGCTGCACACGAAGCGCCGCGAAGGACTCGATTTGTCGCTGTATGTGCCCGCGGACGCGTTCGCTCTGGGGCGGATTTCCGGTTTGGCGGACGATCGCTCGATCGGCGTGCATCGCGACGGCCGGCAGACGATTCAGTTGCGGTTCACAAAATTCGAGCACCTGCACAACGACGACTGGCGCGCGTTCCTGGAGGAGGTCCGGGAGCTGCTGAACTGACGCTGCTGACGTCGGCGGCGGCCTTGTGCGCTGACGTCGTCGTCGCGATCGCTCGCAACGCGTGACGTCTCAGAAGTCCGGTCCACGTGAACGATCGGGCGTTTGCGGGGGCGTGCCGGGACGCTGGTCGCCGGTTGGGCGCGGGGGCTGCCGCGCGGGGCCGACTTCGCTGACGCGGGCGCCGATCGGGCCGCCCCGTGCGTTCCACGTTGAGGCCGGGGACGTCTCCGCCAGTTCGAATGCGCGGGCGTCGGACTTCGCCGGCTCCGATGGCGTCCGCGCGAGCGCGACCTCCCGCGGTCCCCCCAGCGGGCGCAGGACATGCCCGACCCCCCAGCGCCGCGACCAATGGAGGATTGCGTCGGCGACGCGCGTGGACGTCGGGTCGGCGGCGTCGATCTTCGCGAGCTGAGGTCCGTAGCCGGCGCCGTCCTCCCACCACGCGACGGCGTCCGTCGTCGCGCCGTTCTCCATCTCCAGGACGACGGGCGATGTCTGCCCTCCCTCCTGAAAACCGGGGACGTACGCCGCATGCGAGACGATGCACTCCAGCCCCGGAGCGGAGGCGGACCCTTCCGCCTGGATGCGGTATGCGGCGCGCCCCGCGGCCAGCGTGCTGTCCCGCACCGTCAGCGCTCCCGCATGCCCGCCGACTGAACTCGACGTGATGCGAAACACGTCTTCCAGGCCGGCCAGCACGCTGTTCTCGACGATGAGCAGACGCCCGTTGAGATCGGCCTGCACGACGGCCGGACGCCCGACCAGGTAGGAATCCTGAATCAGAGCCGCTCCCCCCGGCTCCGTGGGATTCCATGCGATCAGCGGAGCGAACGGTCGCGAGGAACGCTCGACGGCGCCGATCAGCGAGCAGGAGCGAATCGACAGCTCGGATCCCGTGCTCGACAGCAGCGTGGGCGGATAGGGCCGGCCTTCGATCGACGGCACGACGAACCGCGCGCCAACGAGGTCGAGAGCGCCATTTTCGACGGTGATCCAGGCCGCTGCCCGCTCCCCCGCGGCGACCTGCGGCTGGACTGTCTGAGGCGTGCCCGTCTCCGCGTGCACGAACTCCAGCCGCAACCGCTTGCCCTGAATCTTCAGCGGCGGCACGGGCTTCAGGCCCTGGCCAGTCAGCTGCACGTGCGAACCATCCGGACAACGGACCGGATCATTCAGGAAGTCATTCAGCGTGCCCGCCCGCTGGAGATCGAAGGCGATCGGAGCGCCGAATGTCTGGTTCGCGATGAACGTCGGCGGCAGTCGCGGACGCTCCGCCATCGCCAAAGCGTGCCGCAGCACGCCAGCGGGGAACGGCGGCAGCTTCCGAAGTCGTTCGCCGGCCGCGGCCAGGCCCGCCGTCGCCAGCGGAGTCTCCAGGTCGGCCGGTTCCAACCGCCGCAAGTCCTCCGGAAGCTCGTCGAGCGCGGGACGGTTCTCGATTGTGACGGCTGACTGACGCCAGAACTGCTTCCAGCCGGCGTCGTCGCTGGCCTCGACCGCCTGTCCGCCCCCCGTCTCCATGCGGACCAGGCGCGACCAGCCGGCGAAGGCCGACTTCTGAAGCTTCAGCGACACCCGGGAGATGACGGGCGATTCGAGGTCGTCCGAGCGCCCCGCTGGCCAGGGGACGGCCGTCAACCAGCAGTTCTCGGCGTCGGCCGGCGCAAGGAACACGGCGTCCCGGATTAGAAGTTCCAGCCTGGCGGGCGGCTCCGCGAGCGCGTGCTGGATCGCGAACGCACGCGCGCCGACGATCGTCGTGCCCAGGAGCGCCATAGACCGCGGCGCCACTTCGCTGGCGGCAGCCGCTGAAGGCGCGACGATGGCCGGCGCGCGACCGACGGCGAACAGACAGTTTCCGGCGAGGAGGCCGGCCCGGGGATTCGACAGGCGAACGGCCGTCAGCGCCGAGCCGCGGACGAGGCAGTTCTCGAAGACGCCGCCGATCGCCATATCCCGTGCGCCCCCCCGGATGTCGAAGGCGATGGCCTCGACCGGCGCGGGTCCCGTCGCCGTCACTGTGCAGTCCCGCGCGGCGATCGCCGGAGCCGACAACAATACGACGCCCGCGGGAGCATCTGGCGACACGGCCAGGACCAGGTGCAGGCCCTCGAGCAGCACGCGGCCGTCCGACTTCAGGCACGCCGCGCCCGCCGGCAACCCTTCGGCGGACACGATGACGACCGGCCGCTCTCCCGGCCCCCCGCGAATCGTCAGACTCGTCCGGCTGGGCAGCTCCGCGGGACGAACGACGAACGGGCCCTCCCCCTGAAATTCGATGACGGCGGCGCCGGCCGGCAGCCGCGCGAGCGCCTCGGAGAACGTGGGGACGGCATCCGCCGACGGGCCGCGACGAATGACGACGGGAGCGACCTTGTCGGGGATCGTGCGGACATCGATCGCCCAGTCGCGAATGAACTCCCGCCCCGCATTTCCCGTGAGCTCAAGATCTTCGGCCCCGGCGAAGGGCGCCGCAGCGCGGCGGGCCGGCGTGACGGGGGGCAGATCGGTCGCGGCGGCCTGCGAATCCTGGATGACGGCCGTCGGTCCCGTGTCCTGAGAATTCGCGGGTCCGTCGCCATCGCTGGCGGCCTGCGAGGGCACGACCTCCGGGGCAACCGTGGTTCGATTGTCGTAAGGATCATCGCCGCTGGTCGTGGCCGGTGGTCCGCCGCCGGATCGTGAAAACGCAAACGCCAGAGCCGCCAGCACAATCGCGACCAGTCCGGCCGCCAGTCCGTATTTCAGGAGGTCCGGGTCCAGCGACGCTTTGACCTGCCCGCTGGAGACGGCGTCGCTGCGCGCGGGGAGCGGCTTGCGTCCCTTCCTGGCCGGTTCATGCCGGTCGACCGTTCGGCCTTGTCCGTCGGCGACATGCGTCCGCGGGGGCAGACGCGCGCGGGCGGCCTCCACGGCCTCCTGACGCCCCTTCGGCTTATAAGGAGCGGACTTCCAGTCGTCGTCCTCCGGCCTTGGCACGGCCCGATCGTCCTTGTCGGGACTGCCTCGCCGCTGAGGGGGTTCGGGAGCCTTACGATTTTTGGCCGGGGTCGGCTGCTGGCCGCCGTCGTCGTCCCGGACGCGGGGCTTCCCATCTGCCGGCTTGATGGCCTCGTCCAGATCGACGTCATCGAGGTCGACGGCGACGTCTCCCGTCGACGCGTTGGGCGAGACCGGCTCCCCGGATTCGGCCAGGGCGGCGAGCACTCCCGCATCCAGGTTGTTTCGAGTCAGAACCGGATTCTTCAGCTCTTCGAGAATCTCCTGCGGCGACTGGTACCGATCCTCCGGCTTCTTGGCCATCATCCGGTGGATGACCGCCACCACGCCGTCCGGAATGCGGTCGTTGCGTTCCCGCGGATCGGGCAGCTCCGACTGCGCGTGGGCTCGCAGTTTGTTCGTCATGCTGCCTTCGGCATACGGCGGCACGCCGGCGACCATGTGATACCACGTGCAGCCCAGCGAATAGATGTCGCTGCGGATGTCGGCGGCTTTGCTGTTCCGGGCCTGTTCCGGGGACATGTAGTCCACGGTGCCGACGGTCGTGCCGGCCCGCGTGATGCCCGTGTCGATCGTGTCGTCGATCGACCGCGCCAGACCCAGGTCCGCCAGCTTCACGGTGCCGTCGTGCGCGACCAGCAGGTTCGACGGCTTGATGTCCCGGTGGACAATCTGTTTCTCGCAGGCGTGCTGCAGCGCGTGGAGCACCTGCCGGATGATTTCGATCGAGCGGCGGACGGGGATGACGCCCCGCTTGCGGATGATGTCCAGAACGTCGATGCCTTCGACGTATTCCAGGGCGATGTACAGCAATCCGTCGATCTGGCCGGCTTCATACACGCCGACGATGTTCTTGTGCTGCAGGTAGGCGGCCGCCTGCCCTTCCGCCTGAAAGCGCTTGACCAGCGTGGGGTTGTCGGCCCGGTCGCGGGGCAGCACTTTCAGGGCGATCGTGCGCTTCAGCGAGGAATCGACCGCGAGGTACACGGTCCCCATGCCCCCCGCGCCCAGCCGCTTCTGAATGACGTACTTCCCCAGCCGGGTGAGCTGTTCGTGCTCGCCGGAAGATCCCTGCCCGTCAGGAGGTGGAACGTCGGCAGCCATGGCCAGTCTGCGGAAATGAAACGACGTCGACAGCGCGTGCGAAGGAACCTTCGAGACCGAACGCCTGTCGACTATACCCCCGGCCCGGCGCTCAGGTCAAAGTGCGCCCGCGCAGCGGCCGCCACGGGCCGCGATTCGGGCCGGCCGATTCTGCAGCTTCGTCCGCCGCTGAACACTGTTGGCGGCGTCCGTCTTGACACCGCAAAACAGGCGGTCCTACGCTCCCTCGGCCAGCCGCCCGGCAGGATGTCCGCGAGGCTGTCCGGCGCTCCGCGCGCCGCCCCACGTCCGGCGAAGGGATTCGCATCCATGAGCCCCGATATTCTGCCGCTGTCCGCCGCGCCCGCGTCGGCCGCCCCCCCTGTCCCGCTGATCGACCTCGTCGAGCAATACGAATCGATCTCGACCGAGGTTCTGGCCGCCGTCCAGCAAGTGCTGACCACGCAGCGGTTCATTCTGGGCGAAGGCGTCGCCGCGTTCGAGCGGCAGGTCGCGGCGTTCTGCGATGCCCGGCACGGAATCGGCTGTGCCTCAGGCACCGACGCGCTGATCCTGGCCCTGATGGCGCTGGGGATCGGACCGGGCGATGAAGTCATCACCACCCCTTACACGTTCTTCGCGACGGCCAGCTCGATTCACCGCGTCGGCGGCCGGCCGGTGTTCGTCGACATCGACCCGGCGACTTACAACCTCGACCCCGCCGCCGTCGAAGCGGCGGTGACGTCCCGCACCCGAGCCGTCATGCCCGTGCACCTGTTCGGACAGTGCGCCGACATGGAGCCCCTGTGGCGGACGGCCGTGCGCCACAATCTGCCGATCATCGAAGACGCGGCGCAGGCCATCGGCGCGACGTATCGCGGACGGCAGGCGGGCGTGCTGGGGACCATCGCCTGCTTCAGCTTCTTCCCCACGAAGAACCTGGGCGGCGCCGGCGACGGCGGCATGCTGACGACGGATGATGAAGACCTGGCCGCGCGGCTCCGGCGGCTGCGGGTTCACGGCGATGTCGGGCGGTATGAGCACATTGAAGTCGGGCTGAACAGCCGCCTCGACGCCCTGCAGGCGGCGATTCTGTCGGTCAAGCTGACGCGACTGGCGGACTGGACGGCCGCCCGCCAGGCGAATGCCCGCCGCTACGAGGAGCTGTTCCGCGAGTACGGCCTGCTGGAGCGCCTGGTGCTGCCGCAGGCGCAAACCGACTGCGGACACGCGTTCAATCAGTATTGCGTCCGCGTCCGGTCGGGGCAGCGGGACGAGGCTTTGGCCCGGCTGACGGCGCAGCAGGTGGGCTGCGCGGTGTACTACCCGAAGCCGCTGCACTTGCAGACGTGCTTCGCCGACCTGGGTTACCGCGAAGGCGCGTTTCCGGAATCGGAGCGGGCGGCGGCCGAGACCTTGGCGCTGCCGATTTACGCGGAGCTGGGGATCATCCGCCAGGAGCGGGTGGTTCAGTCGCTGGCGGAGGCGCTGGGCGTGCGTTCGGCGGCGCCCGTGATTTCGCTGCCGAACATGTCGCGCAAGGCGGCGTGACGGCGGCATCCCCTCGAGGACGCAGAGGCAGTGAAAAGGCGAAACGCCCCGGCCGCGCGCGATGCGCCGCCGAGGCGTTTCTGCTGTTCGCCTCAAGTTCGAGATCGAACTCAGACGTTCTCGAAGCCGCGGACCTTGGTCTTGCCGAGCACGACCGTTCCGGAGGCGTCGATGTAGTCGTCGCCGGGGCCGCCGGCCGCCGTGGCGTTGCCGTCGATCCAGCTGCTGATCTCGTAGTAGTAGTCGTTTCCGCCGCCCATCCGGACGACGACGTTCTTGGCGTAATAGTTGTCGTAGTTGTAGACGTAGTCGTCGCCGGCGCCGGCCTTCACCGAGGCCTTGCCGTAGAAGTCCGACCACTCGGCGCCGCCTTCGTCGTTGCCGGCGCCCAGCTTCGCGGCGAAGTTGCCGTTGAAGACCGAGCCGTAGATCCACGCCTCGTCGTCGCCGGCGCCGGTGTTGATCGTGGTCTTGCCGCCGACGTACGAATAGTCGATGTAAACGTCGTCGTTGCCGGCGCCGGTCTTGATCGACAGTTTGCCGTTGATGTCGAGCTCATCGATCCACACGTAGTCGTCGCCGCCCTTCGTGTTGATCTTCACGTTGGTGACGCCCGAGAAGCTCTGGGTGTCGCCGGTGGCGTAGTCGTACACGTTCACCTGGCCGGAGCCGTTGGACCAGATGTACACGGCGTCGTCGGCGCCGTCGCCGTTGACCTTCAGCGTGCTGCCCTTCTGGGAGACGCTGACGGCCAGCAGCTTGCGGTCTTCAAGACGTTCAAAGGTCAAAGCGTTCATCATCACAAGGCCTTCAGTAAGTGGTTCGCCGCAATAACGCGGCAGGGATCAGATGGAAACAAAAGGCTGCCCCCCAGAGCGGGACTCCGGGGACTCACTCCAGCGTCGTCAATTCAGCGTGTCGGTCCTCCCCGGTCATCCCGCGACTTTGCTGAAGACCGTCCTTGCCCACCCGCGTCGCCCAACCTTGTGCGCACGCACGACACCGGCGTGAACCGGGAGAGACCAGACATCAGACACGCGCCCCGCCGACCCGGCGGGACGCGCCATTTGCGATTACCTACGGACTCGCCCACGTCAGTTCCATTCACAGGCAGGACCAATGTCGCTGAACCTCGCCGACCCGCGAGTTCCAGGACTCAATATTGGGCCGTCCCTGCCCGTGCAGTCTTCCCAATGTGAATAACCGGACGCTCTGCGACCGGATGATTCTGCTCCAACTGCGATTCAAAATCATCCAGCGGAGTTTCTAGCCACGCAAGGACTTGCTGGCACATTTTGCCCATTTTGTCAAAAAACTCGCCCAATCCGATCTCAGGACAAGCGATTTCTCCAGCCCCGCCAAAACGGTGTGCTACGCGGTCGTCAGCCAGCAGAGGGGACGAGCCGGGCAAGTTTTTTTGGACGAGTCGACTCCGAACCGCCGAAACCAGTGGACCTTACTCTGACGGGAGCGGGGCATGCGTCGTTCGGCGTCCAGACCGGCGCTTGCGGCAAGCCTTGCGGTCGGACCGGAGCGGAGGCCGGAATTCGGAACGGCTTCGAACGCCCAAACCCTTGAGTTCCGAGAATTGCGGGTCTACACTCGCGGCTACGTTCGTTGAGTTCGCAGGCGGCTTTGTTCTTTTCCAATCGACGGTGTCCCATCGCGGCCGTTCCGCCGCGTTCTTGGTCCTCTCAAGGCCAGTTCTGAACGTAAGGAGATCCGGCAATGGTGACTTCAGCCTTGCTCGAACGGGAGGCAGAGGTCGATCCCATCGAGGAGATGCGGCTGCGCGCCTGGGCTCGCCGCAATTACCAGCCGCAGGGCCAGCGGGATGACGGCTGGCACCCGGTGGTGCTCGATGAGATGCGCCGCAAGGATCGCGAACAGAAGCACTGATCGCCAACCGCGTCAGCGCTTTCCACCGGCAGGGACGCCGCCTCTCAAAACCCGCTTCTGCTCAACCGTCTGAATCCGCGACGGCAGGTCCGTCGTCGCTGCCGCCCGAACAGCAGGACTGCTCGGGCTTCGTTTGTTTCTGGGGCGCGATCTTCGTCGAGCCCTCGAATCGGCGGCGTCGCGACGCACACGACCGGCCTGGACGATCACTGCCTCGCGGCGATCTCGCCCGTCGGCCGACGCACCGTGGACCGCGGAAACCGGCAGTTCTTTCCAGTCGGAGCCTCGGAACGCTTCCCCGGAACCGCGACCGCTCGGGTCCCCTTGCCCGCCAGCGCCGGACGCGCCTATCGTCCCGCCCCCTCCCCGCGGATCAATCCTCCCCCGATCCGCACCCGCCTCACGGCCTCCCCTCGCGCCCGATCGCCCATGACGCCCGCCGCACGTTCGTCGCACGGCCGATTCTCCGTCCGCGTTTCCGCGCTCCTGGTCGCCGGACTCTCCGCAGCCGTCGCCGCCCCCGCTCGCGGACAGGACATGCGCGTCTACACCGTCGTCAAGAACATCGGCTCCGGACAGCCCGGCGGCACGATCCTCGCCGAGAGCCTCACGCTGTTCCACGCCGGCAAGGTGTACGACTACATGGAGAACGTCGGCGAGGTTGTCATCTTTGAACCCCAGCAGAATCGGTTCACGATTCTGGGGGGCGACTACGCCGCGACAACCGTCACGTTCGAAGAAGTGCAGCAGTTCCTGAGCGCCTCCCGGAAAGAGGCCGAGCGATACCTGGAGAACGCGCCGCAGGACTCGGCGTCCCGGCGGCGCGCGGCCGGCCTCGAGTTCCAGTTGCGGCCCCGGTTCCACGAATCGCTGCGCCCGGACGGACTGAAGCTGACCGGCGACTGCGTGGCCTACGATCTCAAGACCGAGACGCCCCCCACGGACGCCCCCTGGAGCGCGTACCTGGACTACGCCGACTGGGCGGCGCGGCTGAACTATATCCTGCATCCGCAGTCGCTGTTCCCCGAGCCGCGGCTGGAGGTGAACTCCGCCTTGCGGACGCATCAGCGCCTGCCCGTCTCGGTGACGCTTGTGGGACGGTTCGACCAGGACGTGCACATCCGCGCGGAGCACAACTTCAGCTGGCGCCTGCAGCCGATCGACCGCCAGTTCATCGACAACTGGGAGCGTCGCCGGGAATCGGCCTCGCTGCGCTGGGTCAGCGTGCACGAGTACCAGCAGCACCTGCTGGCGAAGTCGTCGTCGTCACGGAGTCGTTCGACCGGCCCCGCGCCCCGCAAATGATGGTGCGATTCCCGCCCCGGAAATGACGCGACCCGCAGCACTGGCTGCGGGTCGTGGCGTTTGACGTGGCTCGCCCGAAATCAGGGCGTGTCCCCGGGGGCCGGGCCGAGCTCGACGCCGGCGGGGGGCACCGAGGTTCCCTCGGCGGCGGGTTCGGAAGTCCCGGCCGGGGCTCCGAGGTCCGTGTCGCCTTCGGCGCGGGGCGGAGTGCCGGTCGTCTGTCCCGGCGGGGGGGGCGCGGGCGGGGTGTCTTCTTTCGAGCAGCCGACAGAGGCGAGCAGCGCCGCGCTGGCGACGGATGCGAGGAGCAACCTGGTCATGTCATCCTTCTCCTGGTCTGGCGGCCCTGCCTGCACGCGATGCGTCCGCAGCCGCCGCAACGGTTTGTGAAATCCTCGGAGGATTGCGTCAGAGTCGCCGCTGGCCGGACGCAGTTCAAGCGTGCGGCACGGCAAGCGGACTCTGCCCAGCAAGAGCCGGCGGCTGGTCGGAATATTCCGCGGATCCCGGCGGGCGGCCCGGTTCGACTGTCCGCCGGACTTGCGCGATCGGCACGGCCGTACCGCGCGGCGATGCCCCGCCGAAACGAAGCCCAGCCAGGCAATCGACTTTCTTGATGCGCTCCGCGGGCCGCCTTACGATCGACCGCGCGTTCGGGAGCAGGTTCCCGGCCGGCCTCCCTCCCCACCGCAGCGCTCAATCCGGTCCAGGAGACCTCCATGTCAGATCCCGCCGCCGGGCAGAACATCTCCAGCGTCCTCCAGGAACACCGAAAATTCTCGCCGCCGCCGGCGTTCGCCGAGCAGGCCAATATCCGCAGCGAGGAGGCGTACCAGGAGCTGTGGAATCGGGCCAAGGACGACCCGGCCGGCTTCTGGGCGGACCAGGCCCGCGAAAACCTGACCTGGATCGAGCCCTTCACCGAAACCATGTCGGGCGAGATGCCCGAGACGAAGTGGTTCGTCGGCGGGAAGCTGAACGCCTCGGCGCAGTGCCTGGACCGGCATCTGGACGGCTGGCGCCGGAACAAGGCGGCGATCGTCTGGGAGGGAGAGCCGGGCGACACGCGAACCTTGACGTACCAGCAGCTGCACCGCGAGGTCTGCCGGTTCGCGAATGTGCTCAAGCAACTCGGCGTGCAGACGGGCGATCGCGTCACGCTGTACATGCCGATGATTCCCGAACTCGTCGTGGCCATGCTGGCCTGCGCCCGGATCGGAGCGACGCATTCGATCGTATTCGGGGGGTTCAGCGCGGACGCCGTCGCCGACCGGAACAACGACGCCCAGTCGAAGGTCATCGTCACGGCCGATGGCGGCTGGCGGCGCGGCAAAGAGGTCGAGCTGAAGAAGGCCGTCGACGAGAGCCTCAAGAAGTCATCGTCAGTGAAGAAGGTCGTCGTCGTCCGCCGCACCGGGTCCAGCATCACGATGGCGCCTGACCGCGACTACTGGTGGCATGATCTGATGGACGCCGCGGACGCCGACTGCGATCCGACGCCCGTCGATTCCGAACACCCGCTGTTCATCCTGTACACCTCGGGCAGCACCGGCAAACCGAAGGGCGTCCTGCACACCACGGCCGGCTACGTGCTGGGCACGATGCTGACGACCCGCTGGGTGTTCGACCTGAAGGACGACGACACCTACTGGTGCACGGCCGACATCGGCTGGGTGACGGGGCACAGCTATATCTGCTACGGCCCGCTGGCGAATGGCGCCACGGTCGTGATGTACGAGGGCGCGCCGAACTGGCCGGACGAGGGGCGGTTCTGGGAGATCATCGAGAAATATCGCGTCTCCATCTTTTACACCGCGCCGACCGCCATCCGCGCATTCATCAAGTGGGGGGACGACTGGCCCCGCCAGCACGACCTGTCCTCGCTGCGGCTGCTGGGTTCCGTCGGCGAGCCGATCAACCCCGAGGCCTGGATGTGGTACCACCGCGTGATCGGCCAGGAGCGCTGCCCGATCGTCGACACCTGGTGGCAGACGGAAACCGGCGCGATCATGATCAGCCCGTTGCCGGGCATCACTCCCACCAAGCCGGGCAGTTGCACCCGACCGCTGCCCGGCGTCGTGCCGGACATCGTCACCAAGACGGGCCAGTCGCTGGGCGCGAACCAGGGGGGCCTGCTCGTCATGCGGCAGCCCTGGCCAAGCATGCTCCGGACGCTGTACGGCGATCACGAACGATTCCGCAACACGTATTTCAGCGAAGTCCCCGGCTGCTACTTCGCGGGGGATGGGGCGCGTCGCGATGAGGACGGCTACTACTGGGTGATGGGGCGGGTGGACGATGTGCTGAACGTCTCCGGTCATCGGCTGTCGACGATGGAGGTCGAATCGGCGCTGGTCTCGCACCCGCAGGTGGCGGAAGCGGCCGTCGTCGGATTTCCTCACGACCTGAAGGGAGAGGGCATCTGCTGCTTCGTGACGCTCAAGCAGTCGGACGGCGATGACCAGTTGAAGTCCGACCTGGTGGGACACGTCCGCAAGCAGATCGGAGCGCTGGCGACGCCGGACCAGATCCGTTTCGCGAACGGGCTTCCGAAGACCCGCAGCGGCAAGATCATGCGGCGGTTGCTGCGCGACATCGCGGCTGGTCGGGAATCGGCGGGGGACACGACGACGCTCGAGGACTACACGATTCTGGCGAAGCTGCGTCAGGAAGAGGAATAAAGGCTGCGCGGCGGCCGCCGGGTCGACGCTGCTGGAACCGCCGCATGGCTGCTGTCGATCCCGCCTCGCCGTTCGCCGCGATCCGGCAACTGCATGTGGAGGACGTCCTGCTGCCGCTGTTGTGGCAGTTGACGATCATCATCATCGCGGCGCGGGTGTTCGCGGCAGGCCTGCGGCGGCTCGGCCAGCCGTCGGCGATCGGCGAAATGCTGGCCGGAATCGTCCTGGGGCCGTCGCTGCTGGGAGCGGCCTTTCCCGGCGTTTACCGGGCTCTCTTCCATCCCACGCTGGAGGGTGTTCCAACAGAACTGTTTCAGGGCGTTCTGCACTGGACGCTGGTGGCGCTCAGCCAGGTCGGCCTGGTGCTGTTGCTGTTCCTGATCGGGCTGGAGTTCGATTTCCAGCACCTGCGATCGCGCGGAGCGTCGGCGGTGGCGATCTCGTGGGCCGGCATCCTGTGCCCGTTCGTCCTGGGCGTGCTGCTGGCGCAGGCGCTGGGGCCGCGTGTGGGCCGGCCCGAGCCGGTCAGCTTCTCGCTGTTCCTGGGGATCGCGATGTCGATCACGGCCCTGCCGATGCTGGGACGCATCATGCAGGAGCTGAACATCACCCGCAGCCGGATTGCGACGGTGACCATTTCAGCGGGAGCGGTGGACGACGTGGCGGGCTGGATCCTGCTGGCCAGCATCGCGGCGATGGCGCGATCGCGGGCGAACGGGGACGCGGCGGTTCACTGGGGGGAATCGGCGGCGATGCTGGGCTGGACGGTGGCCTTCGCCTGCGGAATGTTTCTGGCGGTCGGGCCCTGGCTGCGGCGCTGGGCGCGGCGGGCGGTCCGGAATCCGCAACGCGAGTTGTCGCTGTGGTCGCTGTCGGTGCTTCTGGCGATGACGTTCGGCTGCGCGATGCTGACCAGCCGGATCGGCATTTTCGCGGTGTTCGGGGCGTTCACGCTGGGGGCGGTGCTGTCGGGGGAGGACGTGTTCCGCGAGGCCGTGCATCGCCGGATGCGGGATTTCGTGACGGTCTTTTTCCTGCCGATCTTCTTCGCCTACACCGGGCTGCGGACGGACATCGGCTCGCTCGGGTCATTGGAAATGTGGGGCTGGTGCGGCGTCGTGCTGGCCGTGGCCATGCTCGGCAAGTTGGGCGGCTGCGCGCTGGCCGCTCGCTGGACGGGCAGCTCGCGGCGGGAAGCGGCCTGCATCGGCATCATGATGAACACCCGCGGCCTGATGGAGCTGGTCGTGGTGAACATGGGGAAGGATCTGGGCTTCATTCCCGACAGCGTGTACTGCATGCTGGTGCTGATGGCCGTGGCCACCACGGTGATGACGACGCCGCTGCTGATGCGCGCCTGCCGGGGGACGGAACTCGAACCGCTGATTCAGGCATCTCCTCTGGCGCGCTCCATCGCCGGCGGCGACGCCGCGCTCGACGCCGTCGAACCCGGTTCCTGACGTCCCCGCCCGTCAGCCCTGGGACATCCGCAGCGCGAACCGGTTCTGCGGAGACTCGTTCCGCTGGTTTCGCGTCGGCGAATAGTCGTACGCCTTGACCGTCCTGCCGTCCACCCGGAACTCCAGCAGCCGCAGCCAGCCATCGCCGCCGCGGGGCTTCATCTGAAAGTTCACCAGCACCTGCGAGACGTCCCGACCGTCCGCCGCGGGCGTCGCCAGCCGCGCGAGGCCATCGTGCAGAACGTGCCCGTTCAGCGTGATCTGAAACCGCCCCTTCACGCTGACGAGTTCGCGCCACAGCTCCTCGCCGTCCGAGATGTCGTCGCCGGTGGATTTGGCGATGGGGTAGGCGTGCGGATTCCAGGATTGCTTCGAGCCGAACTGAGCCCAGTCGTAGCGGGTGTCATCGGAATACATGTAGGCGTGCGTGACGAGAATCGCCTCGCGGTCCGCGTGCTCCTGGGCGATGTCCCCCGCCCAGCGGACCACATCCGCGCGGGGCCCGAATTCCAGACACAGGACCAGGAAATCACGCCCCCCCGCGGAGAACAGGTGATAGCTGTTCTCCATCCGCGTCGGCTCGCGGCGATACACGCCGCCGAACGTGGGCCGATCGATGAATTCGCTGATCGGAAAGTAGTCGTTGAGCAGCGTTGAGCGGTCCGAGCAGCGGCCGCCGTCGCTGTAATCGTGGTTGCCCGGCGCCATGAAGTAGGGCACGTGCCCGTCCAGCTGCCGCATCGCCGTGCGGGCGACTTCCCATTCCGCGGGCGCGTTGTTGTTCGTGATGTCGCCCAGGTGCAGGACGCAGGCGATGTTCCGCGCTTGCCGCTGCTCGACGATCCAGCGCGTCTGCGCCAGAAACTGGTCGGGATGCCGTTCGCTGTAGTGCTGCGTGTCGGGCAGCACAGCGATCGTGAATGAGCCGGGCTGGGGAGTCGGGGGCGGTCCATCGACGAGGATCGCGTCGGCGTAGGGATCGGGCCGTTCCTGGGCGCGGGTGTGTGCTGCGCGGCCGAGCGCGAGGGACGCCGTCAATCCGCCGAGGCCACGACACAACGCTTCGCGACGGGTCAGATCGTTCACGCGAGAAGTCTCCTGCGGGCTAACGGGCCTGGGGGGGCCCGTGCGATGGAAGGCTCCGCGGCGGGCGCGGCGGGACAGCCCGCCATCGTACCGGATGTGCGGTCGTGCGCGAGGCGTGCAAAGCGATCCGTCGCCGAGTTGGGACGGAATTGAGTGTTTCGGCTGGCCGACGGACGGTTAGAATGACCGCGACTCGAAGCTCATGACGGGTTCGTCGGGCGGCAGGTGATGGGCGACAATGTCAAAGAACTCCTCGGGCATCCGGGCGCTGGCCATGAGACGGCTCCTGAAACGGGAACAGACTCCCGCTCCCTGGCGCAAATTCCATGCCGAGGTTTTTGGTCCGTCTCTT
>JAHBXW010000026.1 GCA_019636235.1 Planctomyces sp. | reverse complement strand
AATCCATGTCTCGCCCCGGGCGTCTTCCAACCATTGGCCACACGGCACGGCCATCCCTGATCCCTGATCCCTTTTTCGCGGTGGGTCAACGCCGGTTCGCCCTTCGGGCTCACGCGGCTCGACGCCCCCCTACGGGGTCGCCACGGTCGTCGCTGATGCTTCCGGCTCGTGCCGTGAACCGCTTGGACCCGGGTCAATCAATGACAAATCCGCGATGACCATTGACCAATCCATGTCTCGCCCCGGGCGTCTTCCAACCATTGGCCACACGGCACGGCCATCCCTGATCCCTGATCCCTTTTTCGCGGCGGGTCATCGCCGGTTCGCCCTTCGGGCTCACGCGGCTCGACGCCACCCTACGGGTTCGCCGCGGTCGTCGCTGACGCTTCCGGCTCCGGGCGCGGAGTGGTACGCTTCGCCCGTCAGGAGGACGCGTCGCACGATTGGCCGGCGGCAGCGTCCGCTCCTGTCGCCCCGTTCACGGAGGAAGGGCGATGGCGAGAGAGTTTTACCACCCCGGTTTGCGCGGGGTGATCGCGGGCGAGACGGACATCTGCTCTCTGGATGACGGGCTGCGCTACCGCGGGTACTGCATTTACGATCTCACGCAGGGCGCGTCGTTCCTGGAAGTCGCCTACCTGCTGCTGTTCGAACAACTGCCGACGGAAGAGCGGCTGGCCGACTTCCTGGGCCTGGTCGCCGATGAAGCGACGATTCCGCAGCAGCTCGCGCAGGTGCTGGACCTGATTCCGCTGCACGCCGGTCCGTTGGAGGCGTTGAGGACGGGCATCAGCCTGCTGGCGCACTTCGATCCGCAGACGGCGGACCCGCCCGGCGATTCGGGCGCCGGGCAGGCGGTGCGTCTGCTGGCCCGGCTGCCGTTGCTGTTGGCGCACTTCGCCCGGACGCCGCAGTCGCCTCCGAACGGCCGTCGGGGAACGTCGGCACGCGCGAACGGCGGGCCGGCCAGAACGAACGGCCATCCCGCGGCCGATGATCAACGCCAGGACCGCACGCGGGGCGGTCTGCGGTTCGACCCGTCGACCAGCTACGCGCACAACCTGTTTCGTCTGCTGCAACGACGGCTGCCGACCGATCTCGAAGAACATGCGCTCGAGACCGTCCTCATTCTGGCCGCCGAGCAGGAATTCACGCCGTCGAGCTTCTCGGCGCGGCTGGCAGGATCGACGCAGGCGGACATCTACTCCGCCGTGCAGGCGGCGCTCAGCACGTTCATCGGTGCGCGACACGGCGGGGCGGAACGTTCGGTGCAGGAGGTGTTCCTCGAGCTGCGGGATCCCGCGGACGCGGCCAGCTGGGTCGCAGAACGCATCACGGCCGGGGAAAAGATTCCGGGATTCGGACACCCGGTGTTCAGCGACTGCGACCCGCGGGCGGCGATCCTCGAGCCATTGTGCTGCCGACTGGCCGCGGCGCGGAACGCACAGGCCTGGGAGGACGTGGCCGAGGCGGTCGAACATGCGGTCTGGGAACGGCAGCGTCTGCCGCCGAACATTGACTGGCCGCTGGGTCGACTGCTGACCTATCTCGGCTTCGCGCGGGAGCTGCATCCGGCGTTGTTTGCCTGCGCCCGAGTCGTGGGCTGGTGCGCGCACGCCGTCGAGCAGGCGGAAAGCGGCGAATCGATCCGGCCGCGGGCGCGGTATCGCGGCGTGGAACGGGCGGAGTTCGCGCCGCTGTGGACGCGCGATCTCTGACGCGGGCGGGATTGCAGCCCCGGCGGCGGCGCGGCAGTCTGTGCGGACCAGCCTGTCCGGCGGACGCATTCGTCTGCCGCGGCGGCCCATTTTCCGGGAGTGCTGCGCCGTGATTCACCGCGTCCTGTCGACGATCGTCCTGGCTGCCAGTTGCGGGGCGGCGGCCGCTGAAGCGCCCCGCGTGGCCAGCGTGGAGGTCGTGATCGGCGCGCGTTTTGAGGATGAAGGCGGCCCGGCCGATGCGCCCGCCAGCCCGCTGAATGCGCCGTTCGGGCTCGACTTCGACGCGCAGGGCGGGATGTACATCGTCGAGCTGGAAGGGGGCCGCGTCAGGGAACGCACGCCCGAGGGCGTGCTGCGCGTGATGGCCGGGGACGGCTCCACCGGTTCGGCGGGGGACGGCGGGCCCGCCGTTCAGGCGACGTTCAACGGCATGCACAACGTTGCCGTCACGAAGACGGGCCAGCTCCTGATCTCGGACACCTGGAACCACTGCGTACGGGCAATTGATCTGTCGTCCCGGACGATCGACACGCTGGCGGGCACGCGGCAGGCCGGCTTCAGCGGCGATGGCGGTCCCGCCCGGGATGCGCAATTCGACTTCGTGATGTGCGTCGCGCTGACGCACGATCAGCAGCGGCTGTTGATCGCCGACATCAACAACTTCCGCGTACGGGATGTGGATCTGCGAACCGGCATCGTGCGCACGATCGCCGGAAACGGGCGTCGCGGCGCCCCCGAAGACGGACAGTCGGCGGTCGACCAGCCGCTCGTCGATCCGCGTGCGGCCGCAGCCGATTCGCAGGGGCGCGTGTACGTGCTGGAGCGCGGCGGGCATGCGCTGCGCCGCATCGATCTGGACGGGACGATCCGAACGGTCGCCGGGGATGGCACGGCCGGCCTTTCCGACGGCGATAGGCAAACCTCGCGGCTGAACGCTCCCAAGCATCTGTGCGTCGATGACTCCGACCGCGTGTGGATCGCGGATGACGAAAATGCGGCCATCCGCTGCTACGACCCGCGATCGGAAGCGCTCACCACCGTCCTGGGCCGGGGGACGGGGGATGCGACGCTGCGGCTGCGGCATCCGCACGGGGTGTGCTGGCGCGACGGCGTCCTGTGGGTGGCCGACACGCGGAATGATCGAATCCTGAAGGTCACGTTCGCGGCGGACTGAAGCCGGTTCACAGTTCACGCGGGACGGGCCGGTGCGATATGCTGCGTCGCATCAAATCTCCTTGATGGAATGAACCCGATGGCGGATGACGCCGCGCCTCCGGCGCTTGATATCAAACAGGCCAAAGTCACTTCGACCTGGGCGCATGACCGCCCGCTCGTCACCTGCCGGTTCGACCCGCTGGGCCGCTACGTCTTCTGCGGCGCCGAGGACAACACGATCCAGCGGTTCCAGTTGTCGGACGGCGCGAAGACGCCGCTCGTCGGCGGGCACGACACATGGGTGCATGCGCTCGCCTTCTCGAAGGACGGCGAGACGCTGCTGTCCGGGGGCTGCGAGGGGCGGCTGGTGTGGTGGCCGGCGGCGGCGGAGCAGCCGCAGCCTGCGCGGCAGGTCGATGCGCATCACGGCTGGATTCGCGCCCTGGCCGTCAGCCCCGATGGAACGCTGGTCGCATCGGCTGGCAACGATGCTGTGATCCGGCTCTGGAACGTGGCCGACGGCTCGCCGGTCCGGGAACTTCGCGGCCATGCCCGGGACATCTACTCGCTGCTGTGGCATCCCTCGGGAGAGTTCCTGATCTCCGGCGATCTGATGGGCGTGATCCGGCAGTGGGACATCACCGCCGACGAGCCGGTGAAGACGTTCGACGCCAAGGATCTGCACTCCTTCAACGGGGGCCAGCAGGTGGATTTCGGCGGCGTCCGGGGGCTGGCGCTGAGTCCTGACGGCAGGCATCTGGCGGCGGGAGGGCTGCACAAGGCGTCGAACCCGCTGGGCGCGGTCCACGAGCCGCTGGTGCTGCTGTTCAACTGGGAGACGCAGGAGCTGGTGCGGTCGCAAACCTGCGAGGGGATCACGCAGGGGGTGATCTGGCGATTGTGCTATCTGCCGGACGGGACGCTGGTCGGGGCGTCGGGGGGCGGAAACGGCGGCTGGCTGTTCTTCTACAACGCCGAGTCCGACAAGGACATTCATCGGTTTCAGTTGCCGAACATACTGCGGGAGATGGACGTCCATCCGGACGGCATCCAGGTGGCGACGGCGCATCACGACCGGAACGTGCGGATCACGCGGCTGGCCGCGGACGCGGGTTGATCCGGCGCCGCACAAACCGCTGCGCGGAGTCGAGGGGCGTCATTCGAGCGGTCCGGCGGTCGGCGGACAGCCGGGGCCGGGGACGGGCTGGACCCAGGCGGATTTCAGATCGCCGACTTCCGAGGGGTTGGGATGTGCGGCGCTGGAAGTGACCCGCGCGCGAACATAGATCTCATCGCCAATGAAGTCGTAGCGCGCTGATGTTCCCTGAGCAACGGAGAATCGCTGGCCGATGTCGGCGCTGTACCGGCGGGTCGCGCGGACCGGCTGCCCCTTGCGGTCCAGCACCTCATACGAACGCGGATCGTAGCCGCGGCGGGTGCCGATGAATTCGATGGCGTAGGTCTCGCCCGGCACCGGGTCGATCTCCACGAACAGGCCCCGGTCGGACGAGTCAATGCGCTTCAGCGACACGCCGCTGGAGGCGTAGAACCGTCCGGCCTCGAGCGCCTGAATGACGGCCGCGGGGGTCAGTTCCGGCAGCAGCGCCATCACCCAGCCGCGGCCCGGCTCGCTCTCCCGGCTGGGCATGTCGTGGTAGTTGTGCCCGTCGTCCACGGCCAGCCCGTACATGATGGGCAACTGCAGCTCCGCGAGCCGTTTCGTGAGGACGATGTCCCACAGCCGCTCGGTCGAGGCGTGATGCTCGGTCCCCGAGTTGTGGACGTGGGGGTGGCCGTTGTAGACCTCGAAGAACCGCTCGCCGATGATCGGCGCGAGGTCCTCGGCGGTGACGGCCAGCCCGAAGTTCGGATGGTTCAGGTGCACCATCATCGGTCGGCCGGTCCGCTGCCGCTCGGCCAGCACGAAGTCGACGTTGTTCTGGATGACTTCGGAAACGCTGTCGCCCCCGCGGGGCGCGATGACCTCGCGCACGTTGCCGGCGTTGAGATGAATCGGCAGCCGATCGAAATGGTCGCTGATCTCCTCCCCCTGAATCAGCAGGAACTCGCCGGGGACGGCCAGCCGTTGCGAGACCTCATCAAAGGTTCGCAGCCGGACCTGGTGCAGGCCCTTGTGTTCGCGGTGGTCGACCCAGTCGGGGAACTTCTCGAGGAGCTTGTCGAAAGCGCGCCGGCCGCCGCGCGTCTTGTCGATCGTCTCCCAGCGTTCAGTGTTCGGCAGGACGTTGTGGTCGGTGAATACGAGGAACTGGTAGCCGCTGTCGCGGTACCACAGGGCGATCGATTCGAGGTAATCGTCGCCGTCGCTCCAGTGGGAGTGCGTGTGCAGGTTCCCTTTGTGCCAGCGCTGCTGCGCCGTTTCCACGAGCGAAATGGATCGGAACCGCTCGGCCGGGGCCAGGCCGGCCCACATCGCGGCCAGTGCGACGACGACGACCATCACGGCCGCCGAACGCCGCGCGGCGTGGCGCGGCGTCCGCCGCCGGGCGCCCGGTTCGGATTCCTGCAAGTCGCCTGGAACGGCCGGAGGGTGCGTCATCTCAATCGAACCATTCATCCTGGGGATCGAATTTCGGGAGACAGACGATCAGCACGCGCATCACGCCGATCGCCCGATGCCGCGTGCCGGGACGGATCAGCAGGCACTGGCCGGCGCGGACAGGCAGCGTCTCGCCATCAAGCTCCATCCTCGCGTCCGGACCGCACTCGAGAAAGTAATACGTCTCCGTGAGCCGCCGGTGATAATGTCGACGGGCATCCGCGGAGATGTCGGTGACGTGGATCGTCCCCGGAAAATCGGCGAGATCGGCGAACGCGCGGCGGGCCGTGCCGCAGGGACAGGGCACGCCCGGCAGGTCGGCGAAATCGACGAACTCGTAACCGCGCGGACCGCTGGCCGTGCTCGGATCGGGGCGATCGTTGAGCTGCGTGTTCAGCATCGTCCCTCCCAGCCGACGGGTTTCCCGTGGGCAGGCCCTCGTCGAGCGCCGGAAGACAAACCGGGATTCCGAACCGCCGTGGCGCGGCGACGATTCTCGCGACTTTCGCCGTCGCGTATCCTGAACGTCTCGCGAAATCGGGATGCGCCCGCAGAACGGACGCGCCCGAGCCGCACGCATCAGACCGCATGGCGCAGCCCATTTGGCGGCGCCGAATAACGTAACAAGTGTTCAACCATGATCCACCGAACCGCCTGTGTGTTGGCCAGTGTGCTGCTGCTGGGGGCGGCGTCCATGCAGGCGGGCGACCTCACGCTGCTGCCGCAGACGATTGAGCTGCGGGGCCGGGACTCGCAGTCCCCGCTGCTGCTGCAAACCGCGCGGGGTGAGGATTCCGGCGGGCAGGTTCGCGAGGGAGTGGAGTTCCGGTCCAGCGATCCGGGGGTGGCCGAGGTCGTTGATGGCGTCGTCGTGCCACGCGGCAACGGCCAGGCGACGATCACCGCCGTCGTCGCCGGGGAGTCCGCCGAGAGCCGCGTCACGGTGATGGACTTCGACGCCGAGACGGTCTGGGACTTTCGCAACGACGTCCTGCCGGTGCTGGCCAAGGCCGGGTGCAACATGGGCGCCTGCCATGGCGCGCTGGCCGGCAAGGGGGGCTTCCGGTTGTCGCTGCGGGGCTACGACCCGCTCGCCGATCATGTGGCGATCACGCAGCAGGATCGGGGCCGCCGGATCGAACTCGCGGACCCGGGCCGCAGCCTGTTTCTGGCGAAGCCGACCGGAGCGCTGGCGCACAAGGGGGGCGTGCGGTTCGAAGTCGATTCCCGCGAGTACCGGATTCTGTCGGAATGGATCGCCGCGGGAGCGTCCGCCCCGACCGAGGACGACGCCCGCGTCGAGCGGCTGGAGATTCTGCCCGGGCTGTCGGTTCAGAACGTCGGCGATGTGCAGCAGATGCTGGTCCGCGCCTGGTTTTCCGATGGCGAAGTCCGGGACGTCACTCCGTGGGTGAAATGGGCGTCCGCCAACGAGGCCGTCGTGCGGATCGATGACGACGGGCTGGCGACGATCATCGGCCCCGGCGAGGGCGCGGTGACCGCCTGGTATTCCCAGCAGATCGCCATCGCCCGCGTGACGGCGCCTTACCCCGAGTCGCCGCAGCTGGCGTACGACCCGCCGCGGAACTTCATCGACGAGCACGTCGACCGCCAGCTGGCGCGTTTGAACCTGCCGGCATCGCCCCGGTGCGATGATGCGACGTTCCTGCGGCGGGCCTGCCTGGACACGATCGGCACGCTGCCGACGATTGACGAGACGCGCGCCTTCCTCGCCGACGAGAATCCCGACAAGCGGGACCGGCTGATCGACGAATTGCTGCAGCGGCCCGAGTACATCGACTACTGGACCTACAAGTGGTCCGACGTGCTGATGATCAACGGCACGCTGCTGCGTCCCCCGGCGGTGAAGAGCTATTACCAGTGGGTGCGCCAGCAGGTCGAGCGGAACACGCGCTGGGACGAGTTCGTGCGGCAGATTCTCGTGGCGACGGGCAGCAGCCTGGAGAACGGCGCGACGAATTTCTACGCGCTGCATCAGTCGCCGGAGGACATGACGGAGAACGCCTGCCAGGCCTTCCTGGGGCTGTCGATCGGCTGCGCGAAATGCCACAACCACCCGCTCGAAAAGTGGAGCAACGACCAGTACTACGCGATGGCCAACCTGTTCTCGCGGGTGAAGGCCAAAGGCTGGGGGGGCGAGCCGCGGAACGGCGACGGGCTGCGCACTGTGTACGTTTCCGCGCATGGCGAGCTGATGCAGCCGCGAACCGGCAAGCCGCAGCCGCCGACGCCGCTGGACGGCGAGCCACTGGCCTTCGACGACCCCGACGACCGGCGGCGCAAGCTGGCCGACTGGCTGACCTCTCGAGACAACCCGTACTTCGCGCGGGCCATCGCCAACCGCGTGTGGGGCAATTTCTTCAGCGTGGGGCTGGTGATGCCGCTCGACGACCTGCGGGTCTCCAACCCGGCCAGCAACGAGGAACTGCTGCAGGCGATCTCGCAGCACGTCGTGGAGCACGACTTTGACCTCAAGCCGCTGATGCGGGCGATCCTGCAATCCAACGCCTACCAGCGGTCCAGCGATCCCCTGCCCGGCAACGCGACGGAGCAGCGGTTCTACTCGCGGTATTACCCGCGGCGGTTGATGGCCGAGGTGCTGCTCGACGCGGTGTCGCAGGTCACGTCGGTGCCGACGAAGTTCGACCAGATCGCGTTTCCCGGTGCGGACAAGCAGGCGACCGACTTCTATCCTCTGGGGACGCGGGCGCTGCAGCTTTACGACTCCGCGGTCGAGTCGTACTTCCTGCAGACGTTCGGCCGGAACCAGCGGCGGATCACCTGCGAATGCGAACGCTCAGAGGAGCCGAGCATGGTTCAGGTGCTGCACATTTCCAACGGCGACACGCTGAACGAGAAGCTGAAGGCCGCCGGCAACCGGATCGCGGCGCTGCTCGATCAAGGCGCCGGAAATGATGAGTTGATCGACGAGGCGTACCTCGCCGGGCTGTCGCGGCTGCCGAGCGCCGAGGAGCGGCAGCGGCTGGCCGAAGCGCTCGACGAAGCGGGTTCCGAAGACCGCCGCGCGGCGGTCGAGGATCTGTTCTGGGCGGTGCTGAGCAGCCGGGAGTTTCTGTTCAATCATTGAGGCCCGCGGGGCGGCGGTCCCGGAGACGGCGTGCGACGCGTCGCCCGGGGACCCGCAAGACCCCGGTCGATCGCCGGCGCCCAGCCTCCGGGCGCTGACCATCGGCCCCTGTTGGATCGCAGGCCTCGCCAAAGGACGTTCGCGTGTTTCCGATCAAGGACAACATTCCCTGCCGCACGACGCCGGTGATGAACTATGCCGTCATCGTCATCACGTCGGCGGCGTTTCTGATGCAGCTGGCCGAACCCGCGGGGGGGCCGTCGCTGGTCGAGGAATACGGCATGATCCCGTCGCGGATCACCGACCCTTCGAAGGAAGTGACGGTGGTCGTCGAGCAGGGCTACGTCATGACGCCGCTGGGCCCGCAGCTGCAGCAGGTGACGCGCGAGGCCGCGCCCGCCGCGGTCCCGGCAATCCTGACGATGGTGACGTGCGTGTTCCTGCACGGCGGCTGGATGCACTTCCTGGGAAACATGTGGTTCCTGCACATCTTCGGCGACAACGTGGAGGACCGGCTGGGCCATGTGGGCTACCTGGCCTTCTACCTGGTGGGCGGGGCGCTGGCGAGCCTCGTGCATCTGCTGTCGGAGCCGGGTTCGACGGTGCCCACGATCGGGGCCAGCGGGGCGATTGCGGCGGTCATGGGGGCCTACTTCGTGTGGTATCCGCATGCGCACATCAAGGCCATCGTGCCGATCTTCATTGTGCTGTATCCCATCGTGCTGCCGGCGGCGGTGTTTCTGGGGATCTGGTTTCTGATCCAGTTCTTCCAGGGGGCGGCTTCGATTTCCGGGACGCAGGCGGCGGGCGTGGCGTGGTGGGCCCACGTGGGGGGCTTCGGCGCGGGCTACCTCATCGCCGGCCTGTTGGGACGGACGCACGCCGTTCGCGAGACCAATCCGGCCCGCCGGGCCGATGTCGACAGCCTGCCGTCGATCCGGTTTCGAAGGCCGCGCTGACCGGGCCGCCAGCGCGCCGCGGTCCGCCGCTGCGCCGGGC
Source organism: Planctomyces sp. (assembly GCA_019636235.1). Classification (GTDB taxonomy): domain Bacteria; phylum Planctomycetota; class Planctomycetia; order Planctomycetales; family Planctomycetaceae; genus Caulifigura. The sequence goes on along the minus strand of JAHBXW010000026.1, from coordinate 62,929 downwards.
GGCTCACATCGCCGCGCGGTTCAGCTTGCGCACGGCGTTCTTCGCCCGCGTCGCAAAGTGCGGGCCCTGCAGCGGCTCTTTCATCCGCCGCCGCCCATGCGCGAACACGCACAACAGCGCCGGCAGGAACAGCATCTCGCCCAGCAGCGAACTCATGATCTGACTGGCCATCAGCCAGCCGAACCGCGACGTCGGCGTGAAGCTCGACAGGCACAGCGCCAGCATCGCAATGGCGCTGATCAGCGTCGATTCCACCAGCGGACGGCCGGTGTGAGCCAGCGCCTCCTGGCAACCCTCGACTGACGTCTTTCCCTCTTTCCGCACGCACCGCTGGTGCACCACCAGGAAGTGGAACGTGCAGTCCACTGAAATCCCCAGCGCGATGCTGCCCGTCATCATCATGCCGATGTCCACCGGCATGCCCGCGTAGCCCACCGATCCGAACACCAGTGCGATCGGCATCAGGTTGGGGATCATCGCCACCAGGCCCACCAGCACCGACCGCAGCGCGAGAATCATCACGATCGAAATCGTCAGCAGCGCCTGGCTGAAGCTCTCCCAGAACCCTTTGAAGATCTCCGACTGGGCATTCGACAGCATCGGCGCCACGCCCGTGTAGCGCACCGGCGCCGCGGCCCCCTGGGTGAGTTCATTCAGCTCGCGGCAGACCACCGCCGACGGCGCCGCATCGGTCAGCCGAACCGAGATCCTCCACAGCCGCTGTTCCTGCGCGATCAGCCCGTTGCTGGCGCCCCCCTGCTGGGCCCGCGCGAACAGTCCCGCCAGCCCCGCGGGATTGTCCGGCAGCGTCTTCGGAAAGAACGACGCCACCGACAGCGTGTGCCGCACGGCCGAATGCGAGGCGATCTTCTCCTGCACCTCCCGGACCTCTTCCAGCCGCCGTACGAACGGCGTATCGGTCACCCCGAAATCGACGATCGCCTCGATCGAGCTGACGCCCGTCAGTTCCTGCTCGATCCGCCGCAAGTCGCGTCGCACCAGGTTCGAGCGCGGCAGAAAGTCGACCGGGTCGAGGCGCGGCACGAGCGTCGAAATCCCATACGCGGACACCCCCAGCAACAGCGCTCCAAAGCCCAGCGCCAGCCAGCGGTTTCGGCCGACGAACGCGCCCCAGGCGTAAAAGTCGAATCCCCGCCGCGCCTTCGGCTGCAGCGGACGGTAGTTCGGCCACACCGACACCAGCGCCGGAATGAACATCAGCCCCACGACGCTGGCCACCACCGCCCCGATCGCCGCCGCATAACCGAAATCGCACACCGGCTTGATGCTGCTGACGTTCAGCGACATCAGCCCCAGCAGCGTGGTGACGGTCGACAGCAGGCAGGGCCAGATCGATTCCTTGAGCGCGTGCCCCAGCGGATCGGGATGCCCGCGGTCCCGGGCCTCCGTGTAGTAATCCAGCAGGTGCACGGCGATCGACAGCGTGAACACCATCACCATCACGGACAGCGCGCCCATGATGAAGTTCATTTCCCCGCCGCACAGAATCAGCGCGTAATGCGTGACGTAAATGCTCCACAGCGTCACGCCCAGCACCGACAGGCTCATCCGCACGTCGCGGACCGAGTACTGCAGCAGCGCCCAGCAGATCACCAGCATCGCCATGAAGAATGTGCGGCTGGCCTCCGGGCTGCCCAGCCGGTCGAGTTCGGCGACGACGACCGGACTGCCCGTCAGGCAGATCTCCGGCGAGGACAGCTGGCAGTAATCGAGAACTTCGCGGACCTGCGCGACCGTCTCGACGCGCTGCCGGACTCCGTCCGGGCTCATCGCCGCGAGGATGCCGTGCAGTTCGTTCTGCCGGCCGATGACCAGCCCCTCCAGACGGGACCGGGCTTCCGCTTCGGTCACGCCCATGTCCGTCATGCGACGAATCAGGCGGTCCGGCGTCCAGCAGTGGTTGATGCCCGGGAGCTGCTCCAGGCGGGCGGCGACGGCCTCGACGAGCCGGGGATCGGCGGCGTCCGGCCGGATGCCGACGACGATGACCTCATCGGCCCCGAAGTCCCGCTTGAACTGCTCGTAATCGTGGCGGACCTGCGTGTCCCGCGGCAGCCACGTCTCGGTTTCGTTGTTCGAACGCAGCGTCGAACTATGCCAGGCCAGGAAGGGGAATGTCAGCACCACCGCCCACAGCATTGGACGGCTCGCGAACTTGAAGAATCCCGTCGCCATCCGTGCTGTCCCCTGGGGTCCTCCCGTGTGTATCGGAGCCGGGCGCGGTCAGCGGCGAACGATTCGGGCCGGGAATCGCCGACTCCCGCGATTTCCCTGAGCGCGCCCCCGCAGACTTTGACGATGCCGAGGGCCGGCGCGCGGGGCACTGGCGGAAACCGCCGGATCGATGGAATTCGGCTCAAGCCGCCAGGGTCTGCGCAGGGATCGGCCCAGCCGACAGCCGTTGCTGTTCAAACGTCACGCAGCGGGGCGTTCGGCGTCGTCCTCCTCGTCGGACACGACCCGCAGCGCGGGACTCGTGACGGCCTGCGACTCGGCCGCCGACAGGATCCCCAACAGCGACGGCAGCGCGAGCAGCGACGTCGCCAGCGCGGCCGTCACGCCCACGGCCAGCACAAACCCCAGGCTGAACAGGCCCCGGTGGCTGGCGACCATCAGGCTGCCGAATCCGACGATCGACGTCGCCGCCGCCAGAATGATGCCCCGCGCCGTGCTCCCTGAAATCCGGTAGCGCCCCGTCTGCGCCCGGTAGTCGTGCAGAACGTGCACGCCGCCGTCGACTCCCAGCCCCAGGAGCAGCGGCAGCATGATCATGTTCGCCGGGTTCAATGGCAGATCAAACCATCCCAAAACGCCCAGCGTCGCCAGCAGGCCGCACGCCGCCGGCGACAGCGCCAGCAGCACCTCGTGCAGCGTCCGGAAATCCCACCACAGCAGGATGATCACGGCGATCAGCGCGTAACCTCCCGCCTCGAGGTAGCTGTTCCAGATCGAGTTCGACGCCTCATAGTTCTGCAGCGGCGTGCCCGTCACCTCCGGATCGACCGTCCGCAGATCCTCGACGAACTGCTTCAGCGGCTGACCGTCCCAGACGGCTTCCTTCGGATAGACCTTCAGCAGCCACTGGTTGTCGCGGCTCACGAACCGGGATGTGAAGGCCTCCGGGAAATCATCCAGCGTCACGGGCTCGTCGGCTTTACCGTTCGCCAGAGTGGCGAACTCCGGCGGAATAGCCGAGGCCGACGGCGTCAGCATCTGAATCTGCCGGGCCAGCGGCGCCGCTGACAGCCGGTCCAGGAAGTCATCCAGCGCCAGCGCCGTGTCGTCCAGGCCGATGCCCGTGGACGCTTCCAGTTCCGCGAGCAGCTGATCCAGGGACTCGCCGATCCGACTCGGATCAGGCGTCTCGGACTGCATCTGCGACAACGCCGCCAGCGAGTTGCTGATGAACGAGATGACCTCCGTCCGCCGCGGGGACGGGGGCGGGGGCAGCATGGACGCCAGATCCTCGACGCGCTGCACCGTCGGCAGTTCCTCGAACCGCCGCTTCAACTCCAGCGCCTCCTCCGGGGAATCCGCCAGCGACACGGCGTACAGCAGCGAGCCCTCGGCGTGCTCCTCGATCCGCTGCTGAACCTTCAGGGACTCCGTTCCCTCGGCCTGCATGTTCAACAGGTTCGTGTCGTACCGCACGTCCACGGCGTGCTGGCCGATGACCGCCAGCAACACCACGAACGCCGCCAGCGTGACGCCGCCGAAGGCCAGTCGCGGGGCGGCGAACCTCGATTCCGGGGTCTGCGGAGGCGGCGGCCGCCAGCTTTGATCCCACACCACCAGCGCCGGCGGAATGAAAATGAACGTCAGCAGGTTGCACAGCAGGATGCCCCAACCAGCGATCAGTCCCAGTTCGGCGATCCCCGCGAAATCGGTCAGCACCGCCGCGAAGAACGCCGCCGCCGCCGTGAAGGCCGCCGTCGTGATGCCCGGACCGACGCTCCGCGACGCGTCGATCACCGCCTCGTACAGGCCCATCCCCCGCTCGCGCTGAGACGCGTAATGCGACAGGTACACAATCGCAAAGTCGTTCCCCAAACCGAACAACATCGCTGCAAACGCGATCGACAGAATGTTCAGATGGCCCACCGCCACCGACGCCGCCGCGAACGACCAGGCCGTCCCCACCAGCAGCATCAGCATGCCCAGCAACGGATGCCGCAGCCGCCGGAAGCCCGCGAACAGGACGACCGACACCCCCACAAAACTCAGCACCGACGCCTCGGCCATCTCGGCCTGGGACTGCTTCATCTCGTCATGCTCAAGCACCGGCACGCCCGTCAAACCCAGCCGCGTATCGGGGTGCCGCTTCTGAATCGCACTCACCAGCCGCCGCATCCGCTCGACGGAACGAGTCGCTCCCTGCAACTGCCCCGGCTCCACGACCGGCTGGGCCTGAATGAAGCCCATCGACTCGTCATCGTTGAACAGATACCGGACCTTCAGCTCCTCGATGGTCGCGGCGCGATCGGCGCTCGCGGCCGTCGGCGACGACTCCTCCGCGCCCGGCTGCGCCAACTGATGCACCAGCATCCGCGTCTGTTCCGTCAACTGCGACTGCTGATCGGCCGGCAGACGCGACCAGTTGCGCCACGCGCCCAGCAACTGCTCGACCTGGTCCGCCAGCCCGCTGATCGCCGCCTCCTGCGACTCCGCAAGTTCCCGCTGCCGCAGCTGCGCCGCGCCCGGCATCATCGTCGACAGCACACGCGCCCGCCGCAGCCGGATCGACAATTGCCGCAGCTCATCGTCCGACAGAAACTGCAGCCCCTTCTCCGCCAGCCGGCTGAGATCGATCCGGTACAGCACATTGCGGAAGTATTCCGACTCGCGTTCCAGCCGGGGTCCCAGATCGTCAATCGCCCGGATGATGGCCGCGCGGTTCCTGCCCTCGACGACGACGACCAGATCTTCGGTCACATCGTCGAACGCGTCGGCGTAACGGTTCCAGCGCTGCTGATACACGGCCCGGGGATCGATCAGATCGTTCCGGCTGGTCTTCACCCCCAGCGTCTTCCAGGCGAACAGCCCGCACACGGCCGCCGAGATGAACACCAGCCAGACGGTCAGTCCCGGCCGCCAGCAGGCGGCGCGCGTCAGCTTTTCAATCGCCTCGGCGATCCACGACGTTCGGGACGCATCATGACCGTCGTGCGCCATCGAATCTCAACGCCAACCGGCACGCAGGAGCGCCGGGATTGAAGGCTGGAATGCGGACGTCAGCGGGCCGGGCGGAATCAAATTCCACGGCCCCGCGGGTGTTCCCCCTGCCGCAGATTCGACTGCGGCCCCAGCGGGATGAACGTCCTGAAACTCTCCATTCTGACTGCACTTCCCCAGGCAGCAAGGCGGATCACGTGTGCTCAGCGCAGGAAGAGAGTTCCAATTCTCCATTTTACCAGAAACCAGCCGGAGAACAGCAGGTTTCGCCGAAACTCGCTCTTGGCCGAACGGCCGAGGCTGTGTTTCAATCCGCCGCGCACCGCCCCGTCCAACTGTTGCAGAAGGGTTCCGGCACATGACAGCCCCGCTCCGGATCGTCGTCCTCGCCGGCGGCCGCTCCGCCGAACGCGAAGTCAGCCTGCGCAGCGGCGCGGCCGTCGCCGCAGCCCTCCGTCGGGGCGGACATGACGTCCACGAGCTCGATCCGGCCGCCTGCAACCTGGAAATGGTCGACTGGCGAGCGTTTCAGGCCGTCAATCAGCCCGCCGCCGCCATCGCGCCCGTGGACGCTGTCTTCCTCGCTTTGCATGGCGAGTTCGGAGAGGACGGGCAGGTGCAGCAGATTCTCGAACGAGCGGGCGTGCCCTACACTGGCAGCGGACCGGAGGCGTCGCGGATCGCCTTCAGCAAATTCGCAGCCAAGGAAGCATTCCGTCGTGACGGCATCCCCACGCCCGACTGGGAGGTGCTCCGCGCGGAGGACTCTCCTGAGGACTGGCGACTCGCCGCCGACCGCATCGGACTGCCGCTGGTCGTCAAACCGGACCAGCAGGGGTCGAGTCTGGGCGTGACGATCGTCACGGACTGGGGCCAGTTCGACGCCGCGCTGGCGGAGTCGTTCCGCTACGACCGCGTGGGGCTGATCGAACGGGCGATTCCCGGCGAGGAGTGGACGGTCGCCGTTCTGGACGATCTCCCGCTGCCGCCGATCCGCATCGAATCCTCCCATTTGTTCTTCGATTTCCACGCGAAGTACGCGGCGGACGACACGCGGTTCGTCTTCGACGACCGTCCCCCCGCCTGCGTGACCGAAACGGCGCTGGCCGCCTGCCGGGCTCTCGACGTCCGAGGCATTTCCCGCGTGGATCTGCGGCTCGACGAGGCGGGCCGGCCTTGGGTGCTGGAAGTCAACACGGTTCCCGGCATGACGGATCGCAGCCTGGCGCCCAGGGCCGCGGCGCGAATCGGCTGGGACATGACGGAATTCTGCGAACGGGTGCTTTGTTCGGCGCTGGAGGGGGCCCGCCGGCAGAACGCATACGGCCTGTCCGACCGGCCGGGCTCGCGCCCGCATCGGCGGGCGGGCTGAGAATCGACGCGGCCCTCCGGGGCAAACGGACGATGCCCATTCGGAACGTTGCGCTGGAGCTGCGCGCCCGCATGAAGGGAAAGACTGCCGACTCTGACGATCGTGCGAAAGCTGCCGGGCGACGCGGGCCGGCGGTCGCGCACTCCGTGCGCCGCGGGCTGTTCCAGCCCGGCACCCTGTGGTGGCTGGCCTGCGGACTGCTGGCGATCGTGTTCCTGCCCTACATTCCCTGGCTGATTCCGGATCTGACGGATCAGCCCGATTATCGGATCGGCTGGGACCGGGTGGACGTCACTGCGCCGCCGGCGGGCGTGCCGGGCAATCTCGTCGAGGCCGTGCGCACGGCCGCCGAACTGCCGGAGGAGCTGCCGCTGCTGGAGCGGGGTCTCGTGGAACGCCTGGCACGGGCCTTCGCGGCGCAGCCCTGGGTGGCGGAGGTCGAACGCGTGGAAATCCGCCGGCAGCGACGCATCGACATCCGCTTGCGATATCGGCGACCGGCCGTGCTTATCGAATCGAGTCGCGGCTATTACCCGGTGGATGTGGAGGGGGTGCTGCTGCCCCCCAGGGATTTCACGCAGGACGCGGTGCAGCGGCTGCCGATCGTCCGGAACATCAAGTCGCCGCCGCAGGGCGATCCCGGAGAGAGCTGGGGGGATGTCGTGGTGACGTGCTCCGCGCGCCTGGCGGATGCGCTGGCGCCGGAGGGAGACCTGGAGCGCCACTGGCGGAGGCTGGGCCTGGCGGCGATTGTGGCGCCGGCGCCGCGTACGGCGGATGTGCGTCCAGAGGATCTGTCGTTTGAGATTCAGACGCGCGGCGGATCGGTGATTGTCTGGGGCCGCGTGCCGGGCGCCGATGCGCTCGAGCCCTCCGCTGAGGACAAGTTGGCGCGGCTTGGGCAGGTGGTCGACAGTCAGGGCAGCCTGGACCCGCCGGGGGGCCCGTTTCGGATCGACATCCGGCACGACGTGATTTCGCTGCAGGCGCTGCGCGAACGCCGTTATCGGTAAGTTGCTCTCGTGGGCAACCTGGAGCGAAGATTCGCGTCTGCGGCCGGCGCAGCGCCCCATCAACGCGCGGCGCCAGAGCTGAGTGGAGTCCGTTTGATGCAGGCACGTTTTCGGACTGCCGTCCTGCCTGGGGATGGCATCGGCGTCGAGGTGATGTCGGCAGCGCTGCGGGTGCTCCGTCGCCTGGAACAGGACATCGCTGGCCTCGCCTTCATCTTCGAAGAGCATTCGGCCGGGGCGAACGAGTTTCTGCGAAGCGGCGATCCGTTGCCGGAGTCGGTCTTCGAAGCCTGCCGTTCCGTGGACGCCGTGCTGCTCGGGGCGATGGGCCTGCCGGACGTGCGCTGGCCGGATGGCCGGGAGCTGACGCCGCAGATCGATCTTCGCGAACGCCTGGACCTGTACTGCGGGTTGCGTCCGATCCGTCTGTACTCCCCGGCGCACTCGCCGCTCAAACAACCGGCCGCCGGGGAGATCGACCTGGTCATCGTCCGGGAGAGTACGGAGGGGCTGTTCTCAGGACGCCTGCTGACGTCGAATCCGGACAGTGGAACGGTCGAGGATCGGCTGCGGATCACGCGGCGCGGGAGCGAGCGTCTGTTTCGCCGGGCGTTTGAACTGGCGCGAACTCGTCGCCGCAAGGTGACGCTCGTGGACAAGGCGAACGTGCTGCCGTCGATGGTGTTTTTCCGCACCGTGTTTGATGACGTGGCGCGGGACTACCCCGATGTCGCCACGGAGCGGACGTACGTGGATGCCGCGGCGCTGTTCCTCGTTCAGCGGCCGCAGACGTTCGATGTGATCGTGACGGAGAACATGTTCGGCGACATTCTCAGCGATCTCGCCGCCGGACTGGTCGGCGGGATGGGGATGGCGCCGTCGGCCGACCTGGGAGACGAGTGCGGCGTGTTCCAGCCCGCGCATGGGACGGCGCCGGACATCGCGGGACAGGGGATCGCCAACCCGGTCGGGATGATTCTTTCGGCGGCGCTGATGCTGGACTGGCTGGGAACGCCGCCGGCCGTCGAGGGGGGCCGCCGGATTCGCCGGGGCGTGGAGGCGGCGCTGGCCGATCCGACGACGGCAACGCGGGACCTGGGCGGGACGCTGTCGACGTCGGAGATGACGGAGCGAATCCTGACAGCGGTTGGATTGGCGGGCTGACGATTGGCGGCGGAATCCGTGGCGCCGCCGTTCGACGCCGCACTGCTCGGAATCCTTGCAGCCGTTGCCGGGAGAACGGGCAGGGTCGTGGGTTCTGGGGCGGCTGAACGACTGAGAAATGGCCGCGCAGCGCGTTCCCGGGCGTCGGTCGTGCGGACGGCGCGGGAATTGCCAAACGGGCCGGAGACACAGGTTCCGTGGGACTCCAGCGCGCCGAGAGTGCCTTCGCGATGACCAGCCAGCCCGGCGAAGACCGGCCCATCCTGCTCGAGCTGCTGGACAGTTCGACCGGCATTCCCCAGCGATCGTGGCGATTTCCGGCCGATGCCCGAATTCTGATCGGGCGATCCGAGGAGAACGACGTCGTCGTCAGCAATCCCTATGTCTCGCGGTCGCACGCCTACGTCGAGCGAACCGCCACGTCCTGGCAGGTCGTGTCGATCAGTTCGCAGCAGATCGTGATCGACGGCAAACGGGTCCAGCAGGCGGTGCTGGCCGACCGCATGACGTTGCGTCTGGGGGCGCAGGGGTCGGTGCTGCGATTCGGGCTGCAGTCGGGTCCGGCGGATTCGGCGCGCAAGACGCTGTCGTATCAGGGGGACGAGTTCTATCTGGAGCTGGATCGGACGCAGCTGAATCAGGAGGTGCGCGAGATCGAAGAGGAGGACTTCTTTCAGCGGCTGGCGAGCAATCTGGCGGAGCTGCGGCGAGCACGCGACGGGTGACGTCCGGCGCGAAACACAACACCTTTGACGAACACCTGTCTGCATGATGTCCGGTCGGAACGCGGCCGGGCGCGGAGCTGTGTGGTGGCGAAGATCTACTCCATTCATTCGTTCCGGGGCGGAACCGGGAAATCGAATCTGACGGCGAATGTGGCGGCGTTGATCGCCCGCGCGGGGCATCGGGTGGGCGTGATCGATACCGACATCCAGTCTCCGGGCATCCATGTCATCTTCGCGGTCCGGCCCGGCGACGTGCAGTACGCCCTGAACGATTTCCTCTGGCGCCGCTGCCGCATCGAGGAGGCCGCGCAGGATGTCACGGCGACAGCCGTGGGACGGTTCGATCCCGCGGCCCCCCGACCCCGACTGTTCCTGATCCCCTCCAGCGTCAAGACAGGCGAGATCGCCCGGGTGCTCCGGGAGGGCTATGACATCGGCCTCCTGAACGACGGCATCCAGCAACTGATCCGCGCGTTGGATCTGGACTACCTGCTGATCGATACGCATCCCGGAGTGAACGAGGAGACGCTGCTGTCGATCGCGATTTCGGATCGGCTGCTGCTCGTGATGCGTCCGGACAGTCAGGACTTCCAGGGAACGGCGGTGACGGCGGAGCTGGCCCGGAAGCTGGACGTCCGGGACATGATCCTGGTGCTCAACAAGGTGCCCGCGGGGGTCGATCGGGCGCTGCTGAAGGAGCAGGTGGAATCGGCTTACCAGGCGCCGGTGGCGGCGATGCTGCCGCTGTCGCCCGAGATGGCGCAACTCGCCAGCTCCGGGCTGTTCGCGCTCCGCCACCCGGACCATCCGCTGACGCAGGAGCTGGCGCGGATCGTCGAGCGCCTGCTGACTTGAGGGGCGGCGCGTCGTGCGGCTTTCAACCCGAGACATGATCCATGGCTGATTCCGCGGACACTGGAGACCTGACGGCGCTGATCAACCGCATGAAGTCGGCGTCCGCGCCGCTGCGCGAGACACTGCAGGAGCTGCATGCGCGGCTCCGCGGCGTGCACGACGGCGAGGTCGCGACTTACATCCCGGAGCTGGCCCGCGCCAATCCGGACTGGTTCGCGATCAGCGTCGTCAGCGTCGACGGGCGGGTCGTCGAAGTGGGGGACTTCCAGCAGCCGTTCAGCATTCAATCGGTGTCCAAGCCGTTCGTGTTCGGGCAGGCGCTGGAGGATCATGGGCGGGAGGCTGTGCTGTCGCGGGTGAACGTCGAACCGACAGGCGAGGCGTTCAATTCGATCGTGCTGGATGAGCGGACGAACCGTCCGTTCAACCCGCTGGTGAACTCGGGGGCGATCGCGACAGCCGACTTGATCCGGGGCCAGGACTTTCCGGAACGGCTGACGCGGCTGTTGGCGCTGTTCAGCCGGTTCATCGGCCGGCCGGTGCACGTGGACAACGCGGTGTTTCTGTCGGAGCGGGCGACCGGGCATCGGAACCGCGCGATGGCGCACCTGATGCTGAACTTCGGGATGATCGGCGAGCGGGTCGAGGAGACTTTGGAGCTGTACTTTCAGCAGTGTGCGCTGGTGGTGACGTGCCACGATCTGGCGGTGATGGGGGCGACGCTGGCGAACGCGGGAGTGAACCCGATGACGGGGGAACGGGCGATCAGCGCGGGGTTCGTGAAAGATGTGCTGAGCGTGATGCTGTCGTGCGGGATGTACGACTCGGCAGGGGAGTGGGCGTTCCGTGTGGGGCTGCCGGCCAAGAGCGGTGTGAGCGGCGGAATCGTGGCGGTCGTTCCGGGGCAGTTTGGGATCGGCGTGTTCTCGCCGCGGCTGGACCCGAAGGGGAACAGCGGGCGGGGCATTCGGGCGCTGGAAGAATTGTCTCAACGCTTTGGCATGCATGTATTTGAGGCGGGATTCGGCGGCCGGACGCTGCGCGACGAGCTGGGCCGCGGGTGAGCGGATCGGGCCTCGCATCGCCGGTCCTGAGGAATCTGGACCAAATTTGACGAAACCCTGTTCCCAAGCCGGTGTTTCTCCCGTTTACTTTCCGGTGGCAAGTTTCCGCTGGAAAGTCACGCGAACGAGGAGCCATCGGCGGCATGTTCTGGAAGTGCTTCACACTCGTATTCGCAACTGCTTTCGTAGGAGTTGGATACGCGATCTACGTGGCCACGGAGCCGCCGCCGAAGCCGGACCCGAAAGACATCGCCGCTGCGATGGACCGGTTCTCCGAAGATGCCCGCTTCGTGATGCCGCCAGTCGAGCCGCTCGTCGATCTTCCATCAGTGACGAGAGTCGTCAGCGGGGGGGACATTCAACCGCAGGAGTTGATCATCGGCGTCGCGATCGACGGGGCCTCGCGGGCCTATCCCATCAACCTGATCAACACCCCGTTCCGCAAGGTCATCAACGACACCCTGGCGGACGAGCCGATCGTCGTCACCTGGTGCGACAACTGCCATTCGGCGGCAGTGTTCTCGCGAAAGCTGCAGGGCCGCAACGAGTTGTTCGGCTGCTCGGGCATCCTGTGGAAAGAATCGCTGGTGTTTTACGACGAGACGACCGGCTCGTTCTGGAACAATGTCCGGGGCGAGGCGGTGTCCGGCCCGCGTCGAGGGCAGAAACTGAAGCCGATTGACGCGGCCGTCACGACCTGGAAGGAGTGGACCGAGGCGCATCCGGACACGACCGTGGTGCACGCGGAGCGGATCGAGTCGACGTTCTCGCTGGACTACTACCACAAGCTGCGCGCCAAGGGGCCGATGGTGATGGCGGTCCGCACGCGGTCCGGGGGAGTGGCCTGGGACCTCGATGCGTTGAATGCGAATCCCGTTCAAACGGGAACCATTGATGACGTGCCGGTCGTCGTCTTCTTTCACGCCCCGACGATGTCGGCACGGGTGTTTGATCGCCGGCTGGGAGGACAGGAGCTGGCCTTCAAGCTGGATGGCGAGGACGCGATCGATGACGCGACGGGGAGCCGGTGGGACGTGATTTCCGGAACGGCGATCGACGGCCTGCGCAGGGGCCGATCGCTGACGCCGATGCCCGGGCTGGTGACGCTGACGGCCACCTGGGAGGAGCTGTTTCCGGAGTCGCGGATCGTGGGGGACAGCCGCCGGCGCACGGAGTCGATGGAGGCGGGGGGCGGCTGAACCGGGCGTCTCACGTTCAGCTGCGGGTCACTCGCGCGTCAAGAACTCATCCAGGTTCAGGACGACCCGGGCCGTGGCCGTCCAGGCGGCAGCTTCGGCGTCGATGTCCGCGCCGGCGCCCGCGAATGCCCGGGCGGCGTCGGGATTCTGTGCGTAGTGGCCGCGCGCGGCGGCCAGGTAGGCGCCGAGATCGAGCAGATCGTCCGATGCCGGCGGGCGACCGACGGCCAGCCGGAACAGGCGCCTCAGACGCGCGGGTTCGTCCGCCAGCGGCTCGTCGCGGATCCGGCTGGCAAGGCCCCGCGCGGCCTCGAGAAACGTGGCGTTGTTCAGCGTGATGAGGGCCTGCAGGGGCGTGTTGGAAACCTGTCGTTCGACGCAGGCGAGATTCGCGTCCGGACAGTCGAACGTCGTCAGATTCGGATGCGGGGCCGTCCGCTTGAAGAACGTGTACAGGCCGCGGCGATGAATGTCATCCTGAGGAGCGATGCCCCAGGGACGGTCGGGGCGTGTGTTCCATTCGCTGGCGCCCCAGGTGAAGTTGTCCGCGTAACTGAGTGCGGCGATGCCCGGGGGCAGAGGCGGAAAGACGCTGGGCCCGCCGAGTCGATCCTGAAGCAACCCACTGGCGGCGAGCGCGGCGTCCCGGACCGCTTCCGCTTCGACGCGGAACCGGTTCTGCCGGGCATAGAGCGAGTTCTGCGGATCGAGGTCCCTCAGTTCAGGGCGCTCCGTTGAGGACTGGCGATACGTCCGCGACAGGACGATCTGCCGAATCAGCGTCTTGCGGCTCCAGCCCCGCGACTGAAACTCGGCGGCCAGCCAGTCAAGAAGTTCGGGATGCGTGGGCGGATCGCCGCGGGTTCCGAAGTCATTCATCGTGGGCACGAGCCCGCGTCCGAACAAATGCCGCCACATGTGATTCACGGCGACGCGCGCGGTCAGCGGGTTGTCCGGCGCGACAAGCCATCGGGCCAGATCGAGCCGATCAGCCCGGTTGGAATCGCCGCGGGGAACCATCGGCGGCAAAACGCCGGGCGTGGCGGGCTCGATGGCATCGCCGGGCTGGAGGAAGTCTCCGCGGCGGAGGATCCGCGTGTCGCGTCGCGCGGCCCGAATTACGGCTGCCGGCATTTCGGGCGGCGTCGGCTTGGCCTTGTCGTGTTCCGCGAGCCGCTGGCGAGCCGCGCCGACGGCCTCATCTCCCGCGGAGAAGTGCTCGAACGCCCGGAACCGCTCGGCGTCCGTCAGATGTTCCAGCGGCTTGCGGAGCGTGGCCAGCACGGGCTCGGGGAGTCCGAGGCTCGAGCCATCGTCCCCCGTCATCGCCGACAGTCGGAAAGCGCCCAGGAGATGCGGCGGGTATCCCGGGGTGTCGTACTGCTGGCTGAGCCGGATCGTCGCGCGCAGGGGCGCCAGGGCAAGCCGATCGACGGCCGACGGATCGAATCGGAACAGCGCGTGATGGGTCTCGCCGAACTTCGGCGCGACGGCCCAACCGCGGCTGTCCTCGACGCCGTCGATCGCCAGTTCGGACGGGAACCCGGATTGCGCGAAGGACGCTTTGGCCGAGGCGAACTGCAGCGGTTCGCTGGCGGCGACCGTGACTTCGCTAAGCACGAAGTTGCCATGGTCCGCGCGACCCGGCCCGTTCGCCGGCAGCGACGGATGCGACAGCGCCTCGAGCTTCAGGGCCGTTGTTCCCGGCGGGAGTTCGGCCTCAATGACATAGACCTCCTGCTGCGGCCGCTCCCCCGAGGCCAGCCAGACTCCGTCGTCCAGGGAGGCCAGCGTCGACCCCCGCTCGGCGGCGGCGGAGCGAATGGTCAGCGGCAGAAACTCGGGCGGGGCGTCCGTGAGACGCAGCAATGCGGCCCGTTGAGTCTCGAACCAGTCGGGGAAGGCGGCCTGCAGCGGCGCGGCGGCCGCATCGACGACGGCCTGGAGCGCGGTCTGTTCCGTCCGCCATGCCCGCTGGCGACGCTCAAAGTCCTGCACCGCGTCCGCCGAGGTCGGCGTCGTCAGATTGGCTTCATCGCTGGCGTTGAAGAACGCGAACAGGCCGAAGTAATCCCGGAGCGGCAAAGGATCGTACTTGTGCGAATGGCAGCGGGCGCAGCCGACCGTCAGCCCCAGCCAGACCGCGCCGAGCGTCTCGGTCCGATCGAACACCGCCTCGACGCGAAACTGCTCCTGGTCGACCCCTCCTTCCGTGTTGGTCAGCGTCTGACGGTTGAAACCGGTCGCGATGCGCTGTTCGGCCGTCGCGCCGGGCAGCAGGTCGCCGGCGAGCTGTTCGATCGTGAACTCATCAAACGGCTGATCGCGATTGATCGCCTCGATGACCCAGTCGCGATACTTCCAGGCGTGGTAACGGGGATTGTCCTTTTCGTAGCCGTCGGAATCGGCGTAGCGGGCGAGGTCCAGCCAGTGGCGGCCCCAGCGTTCGCCGAACCGGGGTGACGCGAGCAGCTCGTCGACGAGCGTCACATACGCATCGGGGTCGGGATCGGCGACGAATCGATCGACCTCCTCGGGCGTGGGCGGCAGTCCCAGAAGGTCAAACGACAGGCGGCGGAGGAGCGTGAGGCGATCCGCTTCCGGCGAGAATGTCGTTCCGCTGGCGGCAAGCCGTTCTCCAATGAAAGCGTCAACGGGGCTTTGGGCGCCGGGGACGCTGGGCGGAACGGGGCGACGGATCGGCTGAAAGGACCAGTGTTCTGAAGCGTCGAGTGATTTCTTCGGGTCGTCGGGCCAGGGGGCGCCGGCCGCGATCCAGTTCTTGAGCGTCTTGATTTCGTCGTCGTCGAGCTGGTCCCCGTCGGGCGGCATGATGCGGTCGGGGTCTTTGCCGGCGACGAGTTTGATGAGCACGCTGCCGTCGGCGTCGCCGGGGACGATGACTTTGCCGGAGTCTCCGCCGGCGAGGGCGTCGACTTTGCGATCGAGCCGGAGTCCGGATTCCTGCTTGTCCGGACCGTGGCAGGAGTAGCAGCGCTGCTTGAAGATCGGCTGAATGTCTTCCGCGTACCTGGGAGGCGCATCCGCGGCGACGGCTGACGCAACGGGACCGGTGGCGAACGGCAGCGCCGCGAGGAGGGCGAGCAGGCATCCCGACAGCCAGCGCGGTGATCGGCAGCCCATGAGGGAGGGTCCTGTTGCGCCGGGCGCGGGGCCGAACCCGGACGTCTGGCGGGTGATGGGGGCGGGCGTCCCGTCGCAGGCGGGACGGGGGTCAGTCCATCACAGCCGACCGGTCGCTGTCAAGATGCCGCGAGCCCGTTACGATGCCGAGCGCGTCGGCGTGAATGCCGCGCGTCCCTCACTCGTCCCGGTCCCCTTGCATGTTGTGCCCGTTCTGTCGCCAGGGTGAAACCAAGGTCATCGACTCCCGCGGCAGCGAGGAGTTCGTGATCCGGCGGCGGCGGAAGTGTCTGCATTGCGGGCGCAGGTTCACGACCTACGAGAAACTCGAAGAATCGCCGCTGAAGGTCATCAAAAAAGACGGTTCCCGAGTGCCGTTCGACCGGTTGCGGATTCGGCTGGGCGTCGAGAAGGCCTGTTACAAGCGGCCCGTCAGCCCCGAGCAGATCGAGCGGATCGTCGACGAGGTCGAGCGGGACGTGTACGAGAATTTCGATCGAGAAGTCCCTTCGCGGTACATCGGCGAGCAGGTGTTCAACCTGTTGCGGAAGGTCGACCAGGTGGCGTTCGTGCGGTTCGCGTCGGTGTATCGCAGCTTTCAGGACGTGAACGACTTCGCCGACGAGTTGAAGCAGCTGCTGCGGGAGCGCGACCGGGAACGCTGAATTCCGGCGTCCGGGACAGTCCCCGGGGCGAAGGGATTCCCCTTGTTTCGCGGTCGGGATTGTCCTGTAATCTGCCGCGACCCGGCTGCGGCGATGGACCAGCCGTCGGTCAGCATCCGGTTGGCACAGAGAGCAGTCATACCCATGAAGGTTTCGATCGTCGGGGGCGGAGGTCTGGTGGGTTCCTGCGCCGGGTTTGCGCTGCAGGCCGGCCGCATTGTCCGGGAGATCGTCCTGCTGGACGTCAACCAGGAGCTGGCGGAAGGGCAGGCGCTGGACATCCTGCATGGCGCGGCGCTGATCTCCGACCAGGTGGTCCGGGCGGGGACGTCCGACGATTACAAGACGAGCGACTGCATCGTCATCACGGCCGGATTGCGGCGCAAGCCGGACGAAAGCCGCCTGGACCTGATCAACCGGAACGTGGCGCTGTTCCGGACGATTCTGGGGGACATCAAGACGGCCGGGGTCCGCAAGGACGCCATCGTGTTCGTGGTGTCGAATCCGGTCGACGTGCTGACGTACCTGGCGATCCAGGAACTGGGCCTGCCGGCGTCGCAGGTGCTGGGTTTGGGGACGGTGTTGGACACGGTGCGGCTGCGGAGCATGCTGTCCGCGCGGTTGAACGTCCCGCCGACGCAGGTGGGGGCGCTGATTCTGGGCGAGCATGGCGACAGCATGGTGCCGGTGTGGTCGGCGGCGCAGATCGCGGGGCTGCCGCTGGACAAGTGGCCGGGCGTGACGTCGACGCTGATCGCGGAGGTGGAGAAGCGGACCCGCGGCAGCGGCGCGGAAGTCATCAAGAAGAAGGGGGGCGCGGGCTTCGCCGTGGGCGTGTCGATCGCCGACGTGATTCACAGCATCGCCCTCGACCAGCGGCGCGTGCTGCCGGTGTCGACGCTGCAGAACGGCGCCTATGACCTGCGGGACGTGGCCATCTCCGTGCCGACGATCGTGGGCCGCTCGGGCGTGCAGGGGCACGTCGAGGTGGACCTGTGGCCCAAGGAGCGGCTGGCGCTGCAGCACAGCGGCGGCGTGCTGCGGGAGACGATCGACAAGGTGCTGAAGGGCTGAGGGCCCTTGCGGCGGGGCCGTTCAGGCGACGATGGCGCGGCTCATCTGCGCGTCGAGGGCCGGGATCTCGCCAGTCTGTTCCAGAGTTCGGGCTTCTTCGCAGATGCCCTCGAACCCCGAGCGGAGCGTGCTGACGATTTCCGCGGCCTGCCGCCAGCAGGCGGCGTCGCGGGCGCTGATGCGCTGCATACAGTACACGAGCAGCCGCTGGACGTTCTCGGCGGTGCTGCCGGGTTCGGGCTGGAGGCCGTCGAGCAGCGCGAGCAGCTGGTTCTGTGCGCGGAGCGTGGCGGCGGCGGATTCGCGCTCGTCGGCGCGGTCCAGGGCGTCGGCTCCGCGGACGAGCGTCTTGTGGGTCGCGGCGTACAGCGCGACAAGCAGGTCGATGCGGGTCCACTGACTGACCGCCGAGCGGCGGTAGGCGTTCTGAGCAGCGTTCATCGAGATCCGAGTTCCGGCGGCCGGGCGTTCGGGCGCAGCTTCCGGGATCCTTCCCGGACAACATCGGACGTCACGACTTGTTCTGGTTCGGAGCCAGCTGGTTCGTGAGGTACGTCGCCGTGTTCTGGAGCTGGGCCATCGTCATCTCCAGGGCGGTGAACTCATCGATGAGTTTCTTCTGTTGCTTTTCAAAGAATGCGTTCTGGCGGTCAATTGCTTTCTGAAGAGTCTCGAGGTTGGCGTCAAAACTGTCATGAACGGTCTTGATTCGCCCGTTGACCGGGTCGAGCAGTTTGTTGAGGGCCTGATCGAGCCGGGAGGCCAGCCCCCGGGTGGTCGTGAGGTTCGCGTCGACGCCGGCCTGAACCTGGCCGGAAGACAGGGTGACGCGGACCTGGAGGTCGGCGGTGTTCGGGTTGTCGGCGTTTCCGATCAACAGCCGTCCCCGGCCGGCAGCGGGTTCGGTCTGGCCGTCGACGATGAACACGCCGGCCACGTCCTGCCCGAAGTCGCTCTCGTTGCCGAGGAAGCCCAAAGCGGACATTGCGGTCCCCGAGACGACAGCGATTTCTGACGCGGCGCCGTAAGCGACGGAGGTCAGCGTCAGAGCGCCGCCGGAGACGCCTGCCGCGACCTGGCGGGTCCCGAACGCAGGGGTCGAGTTGATGACGGATTCGAGGTGCGCGGCGAGCTGATCGGGCGTGTACGTCCCGTGGGCCAGCCGGATCTCGGTCGCCGACGTCCCGTCCAGCCGCAGCGACAGTGTGTCGTTCGTGCCGTCGATGACCGTGGAGGGCGCCAGCGCCGAACCGGCGGAGATCGTCGCCCGCTCGGCGGCCTGCGTGATGTCGACCTGCACGCCGCTCGCCGGCGCGCCCGTTCGCGTGCCGCCGATGACGAACTGCACGCCGCCGTTGTCGCTGGATGCGTCGAGCGCGAACAGCTTGCGGACGTCATCCGCGCTGACGCCCGGAACCTTCCCGGTCAACGCGTCCGTCAGCTTGCTCGGGTTGAACGTCAGGTGTCCGCGGTCCGTGACCGACACGCCGATCGCCGACATCCGGTTCATCCGGGAGTTCACGCCCGGCACGACGCCCAGCACGGAGTCGCGGATCTGCGCCTGCAGGTCCGAGGCGATGCGATTGCCGAGCAGCACTCCGACCTGGTTCGACTCCGGGACGTACCGGAACTGGGTGTCGAACTGCGTCATCAGGTCGTTGTACGCGGTGACGAAGTCCTGGACGGCTTTGACGGCGCCTTCGGTGTTCTGGGCGACGTTGATGGTGATGGTCCGGGCGGGGTCCGCTTCGCGGAGGTTGAGCGTGACGCCTTCCAGCAGCCCGGTGACGGTGTTGGTGTCGCTGGAGGCGACAATGGCGCCGGGGCCGGAGCCGAGCTGCACGCGGGCGTCGGCCGCGGACTGGATCGGGTTGTCGAAGTCGAAGTCGGGGCGGACGGCGCCCCCGGAGGAGGCGGCGAGATTGTTGGTGACGGAGATCTGATTCGCCGCGCCGGACTTGCCGGCGGACAGCATCAGCCGGTTGGGCGCGGAGGGATCGGAGGAATCCCGGACGATCGACGCGAACACGCCGGCGCCGGAGCTGTTGATGGCGGTGGCCAGCCCCTGCAGGGTGTTGTTGGTGGAGTCGATGGTGACCGTCTGGACGGGACCTGATCCGACACGGAACTCGAACGTGCCGGCGGTGATTTCTGAATCGGGATCGGCGAATCCCTGGCTGGCGACCTGGTGAGACTGCGCCAGGGAGTGGACCTGGACCTGAAACGTGCCGACCGCGGCGGCGGAGGTGGCGGTGGCCGCGAGCGCCGACTCGTGGGACGTCGAGACGGTGCGCGTGCTGAACACGTTGTTCTGCGAGCGGGCCAGTTGCGAGGCCTGGCTGCGGAGCGAGATGATCTGCGCTTCGAGCTTCTGGAACGCGGACTTCTTGTCGGTGATGCCCTGCTGCTTGACCTTGAGCACGTCGATCCGGGTCTGCCGGATTTTGAGCAGATCCGTGATGATGGATTCGGTGTCGATGCCCGTGATCAGGCCGTCAATCGCCGGCATGGAAAGCTCCGGTGGCGTCGGTTCCGTTCAACGCAGACATCCGCCGGGGAACGTCTGAAGGACGTTCGACCGGCGGATGCGGCGGTTGGAATGTCTCTCGGCGCCGCGACTTGCGCGGCGCCGGCGAAGGATCAGTTGAGCAGCGACAGGGCCAGCTGCGGCTGCTGGTTGGCGTTCTTGAGCACCGAGGCGCCGGCCTGGACCAGCACCTGCTGCTTCGTGAACTCGGCGACTTCCGTCGCGAAGTCGGTGTCGCGGATGACCGACTCGGCGTTCACGGTGTTTTCCAGGGTGGCCTGGAGGTTGCTGACGGTGGAGGCCAGCGTGTTCTGCTGGAAGGCTCCCAGCGTGCCGCGCAGGTTGGTGACCTGGTTGATGGCCTCGTCGATGACGGCCAGGGCGTCCTGCGACTTCGAGGCCGAGGTGACTTCGACTTCGGACAGGTTCGAGAACTGGTTGCCGGCGATGCCGCTGCCGAGGCCGTTCGGATTGATGCGGCCGATGGCGATGCTGGCGGTCTGGTTCTGGTTGGGACCGATCTGGAACACGAGGGAGTTGTCGACGACGGCGACGGCTCCCTGGGCGCCGGTGACGGTGGTGGTCGGGTCGGTGTCGGCCGCGACGCGGATCTGCAGGCCGTTGGCGTTGCCGCTGGTGGCCGTCAGGGTGTTGCCGGTGCCGGTGGCCGCGACGCCGCCGATGGTGCCGGCGATGTCCACGCCCGCGTCGTTGGCGGCGACGTTGCCGAAGCCGGAGCTGGTGGCGGCGGCGGCGACGTCCGACACGACGTCGATCGTGGCGGCGCTGCCGAAGGCCTGCGTGTACAGCCGGGTGTCGCCGCTGTCGATGTCGGCGATGACGCCGGTCTGAGCGGTGAACTCGTTGATGCGGGAGACGACCTGGCCCTGCGACAGGCCGGCGTCGAGGGTGATCGCCACGCCGTTGATGGTCAGGGTTTCGGCGGCGGCGAGGTTGGCCGTCTGGCCGGTGCCGGCCGTCACGGTGGCGCGTTCAGCGGCCGTCGTGATGTTGACGTTGTAGTTGCCGGCCTTGGTGTCGGCCGTCGTCTGCTGGACGGAGACGTCGGCGTCGGTCGGCGTGCCGACGATGCCGGACGAGCCGTTGAGCAGCTTCTTCTGGCCGAACTGGGTGTTGTTCGCGATCCGGTTGATCGTGTCGATCGCGTTCGCGATTTCGGCCTGGTTGGCGGCGAGAGCGTCGTCGTCATTCACGCCGGCGTTGGCCGAGTCGAGGGCCAGGCTGCGGACCTTGACGAGCAGCGAGTTGATCTCGTTCAGCGCGCCTTCGGCGGTCTGCACGACCGACGTCGCCTTTTCGGCGTTATCGATGGCCTGGCGGAGGCCGGCGATCTGGGCACGGTGCTTCTCGGAAATCACGAGGGCCGCAGGGCCGTCGGCTCCGCGGTTCACCTTCAGGCCGGACGACAGCCGTTCGACCGACTTGGCGAGGCCGCTGGACGCGCGGGCCAGGTTGTGCTGGGCGTTCAGCGACGAAACGTTGTTCGCAATCGACAGACTCATGAATCACACCCCCCGGTTGATTGGCGGCACTCCCGGCTTCCATTCGCGGAACGCGGGTCCGTCCCCCCTGGATGCCAGGAGCCGAGTGCAGCACGGACGACGAAATCTTTTACACGGAACGCAGGATTGCTTCGGCGGTCGCCTCGGCGGCCGGGCGGGTCAGATAGTCGCCGCTGGCGACTTTTTCCCGCGCCCGTGCCATCACTTCCTCGCGCGTGTCGGGGATTCCGCGGAGCTGCTCGTGAAGAACAGCAACCTGAGAGTTCCCGCCGGGAGCCGTCGTTTCCGACGGAGCCACTCCCGGGGCTTGAGCGCCGGAAACCTGTCCCGCACCTCGAGCCGTCCGGTTCTGCACCGGCAGCGACGAGGGATCCGGGGTGTGCGGTCGATGGACCTGCATGTAGGGCTCCAGCAGTGTGGCAGATGGGTGATCGAATTCCCGGGAACGAACTTGCGGGCGTTTTCGCGTGAATTCCCGACCGCCGCCAGGACGATGTGACTCTCAGGATTGCGCCGACCGTAACGCCGGACACTCCTCGTTTTCGGAATTCCAGCCCTCCGACTGAAGAAAGACTGTGGCAATCGGCCCTTTGCGCATCGTCGCCGCGTTCGGTCTCGTCGTCGCCTGCGGAATCGCGGGGGCCGGGGGTTGGATGCTGCTGCATTCGCAGGCGCCGAAGGGCGACGCGCAGACTTCGCCGGACGCGCTGGCCGACCTGGAGCAGATTCCGCCGGAGCCCGAATCATTCGCGCACCCGGTGTCGCCGCTGCCGGAAGAAGTCGTGCCTCCGCTCGACGCCAGCGCCACGCACAGCGACGTCCACATTCACGTCCCGCCGCCTGCGGAGCCGGACGCCGTCCCGCACGCGCTCGACCTGGACTCCGGACACTTCGCGGCCGAGACGCCCGATCATCCCGAGATCGACTTCGAGGCGATCACCGCGCCGATCCCGGATGAGCCCCTGCTCATTGCGGCCGATTCCGACGCGCACCCGGCGCCTGACGAGCATCACTTTACGGAGTCATTCGAGACGCCGCATGACGTCGACGCGCACGATGAGCATCAGGCAGCACATCCGTTTGAAGCCCCGCCAGACGCCGCCGCGGAACACGCGGACGCCGCGCATGAAGCTGACGACGATGACGACGGCTTTCGCGAGCAACGGACGCTGCGTGCATCGCCCCGGCCGGCGCCGCAGACGCCCGCCGCCCGACGCAGCCATCGGAAGACGGCCGAACTCGTCCGCGCCGACCAGTATCTCCGCGCGGGCGATCTCGCCGCCGCGATGAAGATCTACGCGGCGGAGATTCAGCAATCGAGTCCGTCCGTCGATCCGGTGGTCTACTTCCGGTGGGCGCTGTGCGCGGAGTCGCTGGGGCTCCTGGATGAAGCGGCCGCGCGGTATCAGGACCTGTCGCGACTGTCGCCGACGGCGGAATGGCGCGGTTTCGCGCTGTGGGGTCTGTCGCGGGTGCTGCATCAGCAGAAGCGTCCGGACCTCGCGCTCCGCGGGGCGCTGGAGGTCTGGTTGACTCAAGACCAGTCCGCCGCGGCCTGGAAGCCTGATCTCGCTCACTGGATGGCGCACCTGCAGTACCGGCGGACGCTGGGCAACGCATCCGCCGATCTTCTGGAGGATGAAGCGTTCGCGGACAGTCAACTCGTCATCCGCACGCATGACCTTCTGGCGCTGTGCTCGCAGATCCATGCCCGCGATCTGGCGGCGCTGCCGGGTGCGATTCCCGAGATTCTCGCGGAGGCCCCGCCGCCGACCCCGCCGCCCGCGGACCTGTCGCGGATCTCCCTGCCGCGGGTGAGCGTGGCGGAGACCCTGGCGCATCTGTCCCGCGCAATGAACGCGTCGCTGCGGTTTCAGGGCGCGGCACAGAGGCTGGCGGAATCCCGCGTGTGCCGCGTGGAAGTCGTCGCTGACGTCCCGGCGATTCTCGACGCCCTGTGCGAAGCGCACGGTTTGATGTGGGCGGTTGTAGATGGCGAACTGCTGGTCGAAGCGGCCGGAGACGCTCCGGAGGATCGCGTCCGGCAGTTTCGGATCGATGCGACGACGCGCTCGCTGAACCGCGCGGTGCGGTTCGAGCGGACGCATCGCTGGGCCGCCGATTCGCAACTGGCGCTGGCGCGGATGACGATGGTGCAACAGGAACCCGCGCTGGCGCGGCAGGCGCTGATCGACCTGATCGCCGATCATCGCCAGTCGCAGGTGCTGGGCGCGGCGTGGTTCAACCTCGGAAAAGTGCATCTGCACGCGGGTCTGGTCCATGAGGCGATCGACGCCTTTGAACGGGCCGTCGATCATTCGGCCGGAACGTCGCTGGAGGCGACGGGCGACCTGTTCCTGGGGCGGATGCTGCTGGAGTCGGGCCAGCCGCGGAAGGCGATTCCTCCGCTGCATCGGGCAGTGGCGCTGTCTCAGGCGCGGGAGCGGCCGACGGCCATACTGACGCTGGCGGCGGCGCACCTGGCGGCGGACCGTCCGGAGAGTGCCAACGTCGTGCTCCGCGAGGGCCGCGCGGAACTCTCGGGCCCGGCGACCTACGACGCCACCGCGTTCCTGTCGGCGCTGTCGCAGGCCCGCGCCGCCCGCGACCAGTTCCGCCGCAAATACGATCAACGAACGCTCATGCAGGCCGTCAGTCATGTCGACGCCTCGAACTTCTTCGGCTGGCAGGGAGCGGCGCTGATCGCGTCCGCCTACCTGGAGCTGGGGCTCGTCGAGGAGGCCGACGAAATCTGCCGGGACGCGACGAGCCGCATGCGGCCCTGCGCCCTGCGGTCGCAGCTGGAACTGCTGCTTGTCGAGAGCGCCCTGGGGCGCGGGCAGACCGCTCGCGCCCGCGAGATCCTGCAGCCGCTGACAGCGTTCAGCGAGCCGGCGATTCGCGCCGACGCGAACCGGAAGCTGTGCGCGCTGCTTCTGCAGACGGGTGAGACCGACGCGGCGCTGCGGCTGGCCATCGCATGGTTGAACGTGGCGTCCTCCGCCGAGGAACAGACTACCGCGCTGCGCACGCTGGGGCGTTGCCTCGAACAGCGCGGCGACCGCATCAACGCGGCCTTGTGTTTCGCCGGGTCGCGCCCCGGCCCCGACGCCCTGACATTCCCTGACCCCGTCGAGTGAACGCGAGACGATTCCGCGCCGACCCCTGACATGTCCGACCGGTTCTCCATCTTCCTGACCTGCGCGATCGCCGCCTGCTGCGGCGCGATCCCCGGGCTCGCATCGCGCGAGGGGCGCGCGGCGACCCCCGCGGAACGGTGCGATGAAGGCGTGGCCCGGGTGCGCAGTCAGCCCGCGCCTGGATCGGGACCCGGCTCTGTTGCCGGTCCCGCCGTCAATCGCAACGCCGCGGCGCCGCTGCCTTCGCGGGTCGACGAACTGCCGGCGTCGCAGCAGCCTCGCAACCTCCTGACCGCGGAACGCGCGGCCCGCGAAGCCTCCAATGCGACCGCCAGTCTGCCGCCGCTCCCCGGCGCTCGATCGGAACCCCAGCGGTCGCAGCCGGGGCCGTCCAGCGCCGTGCCCGGAACGGCGGGCTGGCCGGGACATTCCGAGACCAGCCAGCGCATCGAGCGACTGCAGCGCCAACTGGATCTGTTGCAGCGGCGATTCCTCGAGCCGGAGCCCGAGCTGGATCCGGTCGTGGAGCCGATCACTCCGATCCCGGATGAAGAGCCGCCCTTCGAATCGGAGATCGAGTCGCCCGGACCCGCGCCGATCCATGATCCGCCGCCTCCTGCGGCGTCGATCGCCGCCGAACCGTCGCCGAAAGGTCCGCCGCCGAACCGGCTGATTCGCGACCTGCCGGTCCTGCCCGCGGATCGCATCGCCGTCGCCGACAACCTGTTCGCTGCGCGGGAGACCGTTCTGGCGGCCGAGATTTATCAGCAGGTTCCGCTCAAAGATCTGTCCCGCACGGATGCCGCCTGGGTGTCGTATCAGCTCGCCAATTGCGATCGACGTCTGGGGCGGATCGACGACGCCCGCAAGCGGTATCGGCGGCTGGTCAGCGATCCCTCCATCGGCTGGATCCAGGACCTGTCGAAATGGTGGCTGCATGCCATCGACGAGCAGGAATCGCTGAAGAAGGAACTCGTACAGCTCACGGAAGTCCTGAAAGCGGCGTCCCCACAGAACCCGAAGGTGGCCAGTGGATCATCAACACCCTGAGCGCGGCGCCGGCCCGGCGGAACAACTGCAGCGCGCCACGACGGAGATGCTGGCCGCGACGACGGCGCTGGTCGAGTGGCGCGGCACGGCCGCCTCGACGAGCGAGACGCATCGGCTCGAACAACTGCAGGCGATGTTGAAGCGCATGGAGTCGATCGATCAGCGTTCGGCGGCCTCACGCCGGGAGCTGTCGCAACACGCGCTGGGGGGGCGTCAGGAGTTGAAGACCTACGAGCAGGCGCTGGCGGCCGCGATCGACGAGATCCGCGGCCTGGAGGAGCTGTTGGGCAACGAGCGATCGCGTCTGGAGCCGCGGCTCGATGCGGCGGCGCGCGATCGCGACGTGCGGTCTGCGTACGCGCGGGCCCTGTCCCAGCGGTAGCGGCGGTGGAGGCGTTGCGCCGGGGGGCGCGGCGCGAGGAGCAGTGGTGAGCGTGTGGCTGCCATGTCGGTGCGGCGCGAATGCCGGACGGCGGCGCGCCGAAGGACGTTGGATTCCGACGATGCCGAAGTCCGCGGGGGCGGGCGACCGGCTGACGACGGCGGAATCGACGACGCCTTTCGGCTTCCGGGGGCGATGTGTGGAGTGCTTTGGGGGGATGCGATGAGCGTGAGTCGATTGATCTTTCAGTCGCGCGCCATGCTGGATGTTCTCCAGCAGGCCCGGCTGTTCGCACGGACCGGCGCGACGGTCCTGATCTGCGGCGAAAGCGGTTCCGGCAAGGAACTCGTGGCGCAGATGCTGCATGACGAGAGCCATCGGAGCGGCCTGCCGTATGTCCGCTTGAACTGCGCTGCGCTGGCGGAGTCGCTTGTGGAAAGCGAGCTGTTCGGCCACGAGCCGGGGGCCTTCACCGGGGCCGTCGCCCGGCGGCAGGGAAAGTTCGAGGCCGCAGGCGGCGGGACGCTGTTTCTCGATGAAATCTCCGAAGTCTCGCCGGCCGTGCAGAGCAAACTGCTGCGGGTGCTCGAGGAATCGGAGTTCGAGCGCGTCGGCGGCAATGCGCCGCAGCCGGTGGAGGCGCGGGTCATCGCCGCGACAAATCGCCCGCTGCCCGAACTCGTTCGCAGCGGACGATTCCGCCCGGACCTGTTCTACCGCTTGGACGTGCTGCGGATTGAAGTCCCTCCGCTGCGCGATCGCATCGAAGACATTCCGCTGCTGGCCCAGCACTTCGTCGAGCGGTTTCGCAGCGACTCGCCGAACGGGGTCCGCGGTTTCACGACGGCGGCGCTCAGGGCGTTGACCGAATACGACTGGCCGGGGAATGTGCGCCAGCTCAGGAACCTGGTGCACCGGTCCTGCATCGTCGCCCGGAAGGATCTGATCGACGTCGCCGACCTGCCGCGGCTGGAATGCCTCGCCCCCTCCGAGGACGAGGAGGATTCGGAACTCGACGGGCTGTCGCTCGCGGAGATCGAGCGCCGGGTGATCCTGCAGCGGCTGGAGAAGCATCAGGGGAACAAGTCGGCCGCCGCCGCCGCGCTGGGGGTCACACCGCGGACGCTGCGGAACAAGGTCAACGAATATCGCCGGCTGGGGTTCGCGTGCTGACCTGCGCCACTCCCCGTCGCGGCGACCGCGATCGCCGTTCCGACGCCGCGCGGGTCATTCGTTCCCGCAGTGCGGAAGAAATGCTCCGGCGGATTCCGCCGACGTCGGGACATGCCGCGGTCCGCGAGAGATTTGCGTTCGCCGCAACCTTCGGCTTCGCAAGGACTCCGCCCCGGCGTTCGCCAATCCCGCAGGTTGCCCGGCCATCCCGGCACGCCGGGTGCAATGCGGCTCGCACGCATGATGCGCATCGCATTGAACCTGACACCCTGATCGCGGCGGGCCGACTGGTTATGAGCGTTTCCAGCTTTCCCATCCCCGGAGCTTCGTCGCCGGACCCGGCCGTCGCGCGCAGCGGCGAAGCGGCCCGCCAGGCCATCGACGCCGAGGCGCCGGACGAGTCCTCAGCGGGCGAAGGCCGAGTGCGTCGCCCGAACAAGCAGCCGTTTGATTCCGTTCTGGCCGGCGCTCTCGTTCCGATGTCCGGGCAGCCGCCCGTTCAGGACGTTGCGGCAACGCCGCTGGTCGCCGCTGCGGAGGCGATGATTGACGAATCCGCGCGTCCGCAGCCCGTGCTCGCGGCAGCGCCCTCAGTTCCCGCAGCGACGGGAACTCCGATGCCGGTTCGCCCCGAGGGCCCGCTGGCCGCCGCAGGAGAATTGCCGGCGCCGACGCCCGAGACTCCCGCACACATTCCCGCGCCGGATCCAGCGCTCGCCACCGGCCCCGCGCCGGAACAGCCGCAGCGGATCGCGACGTCGTCGCAGCCCCTGGCATCCGATCCGATTGCCGCCGCCATCGCCGCGGCCCTGCCCGAAGTCCAAACGTCTCCAGACTCCCCAATCGTCATGGCGGACGAAGCCGCACCGCCGCCAGCGCCGCTCGACGGCGAGGCGCTGAGCGTCCCGGTGGCCGACGCGCCGCCGGATGCGAACGCAGAACCGATCGAAGCCCCGGCGACCCTGCCGTCCGCTCCGACCGCAGAACGGCCACCGACCAGCGTTCGGGCTGAGGCCCCTGTCGAGATCGTTGCGAAAGCGGGCGCGACGGAGTCGATCGTCCCTGCCCGGCCGGCCGTCCCGACGGACGACGCGCCCCTCTTTGAGATGATCGAGGAAGTTCCGACGCCGCCCGATGCGCGGCGTCTGCTTGAGATCCGCCCGACGACCCGCGGCGATGTGCGCCCCGTGTCGCGCGAGCTGGCCGCGCCGGAGATGGCCGCCGCCGAGCAGGACAGTCCGCTGGCCGTCGAGTTGTCGATCGTGGTTCCCCCTGCCCGGCGGCCGGATCGCGGCATGGACGAGCGTCCGTCGCCGGAGCCGTTTGAGATGAACCCCGCTGCGCTGGGACTGGCGGTTCCCGCCTCGAATCCCGCAGCGCTCAAGGCTGCGGAACAGGCGCTGGCGCATCTGTCCGGCAACATCTCCGAAACCCTGCCCTCGCGGATTTCGCGGCAGGTTTCCTCGGCGCTCCTCGCGCGGGAAACCGAACTGGCGCCGCAGGGCCGCGAGGGATTCGAACTCGTTCTGGACCCGCCCGAACTGGGGCGGCTGTTCATTTCGCTGTCGCGAACCGGCGGCGGCCTGGAAGTCCGCATCGCCGCCGAGAACGATCACGTGCGGGCGATCCTTGAGAATTCCGGAGCCGAGCTGCAGCAGTCGCTGCAGATGTCGGGCTTTTCGCTGGGACAGTCGGGGACGCCGTCGCAATCGCGCGAGGATCTGTTCCGCGACATGCTGCATGTGAATTCATTGAGCCGGGGGGAGGCCAGCCGTCCGTCCGGCGCGCCGACCGCGCCCGCCGCGCCCGTCCGATCGCGACTGAACGTCGTCGCCTGAACCCGTCACTGAGAAGGATCTCCTGTGGCTTCGATCACCGCCTCCGCCGGACGCGACGAGTTCCTGAACCTGCTCGTCACGCAGCTCAAGTACCAGGATCCGATCGACCCGGTGAAGCAGGAAGACTTCATCCAGCAACTGTCGCAGTTCTCGATGCTGGAAGGCATCGAGAAGCTGAACGCATCGTTCGAATCGATGATGAAGCTGCAGCAGTTGACGCAGGGGGCCAGTCTGACCGGCCGGACGGTGGAATACGTCGATTCGTCGGGAGCGCGCCTCAACGGCGTGGTGACGGCCGCAAGCGTCAAGGATGGCGAGCTGATGCTGCGGATCGACAACAAGGAAATTTCGATCGCCGCGGTATTCGCGGTTCTGGATCCGCTGGCGCACTGACGCGGGCGGGCGACAGATCAACGACGCCGGCGATCGCCCGGCCGAGGCGGAAGACACTCTCTCACTCAGACCCGGATTGTTGAGGACGTCATGGCGAACCCCCTGTTGACCGGCGTGTCGGGACTCACGAGCCATCAGAAGATGCTCGAGGTCATCGGCAACAATCTCGCGAACCTCAACTCGACCGCCTACAAGGCGCAGCGGGTGCTGTTCTCCGACCTGCTGTACTCGACGGTCACCGCCGCGACCAGCGGGACCAACGGCACGCTGGGCGGCATCAACCCCTCGCAGGTGGGCAGCGGCAGCTCGGTGTCGATCATCGACAGCAACCTGAACCAGGGCAACCTGAGCCCCACGGGGCAGACGCTGGACTTCGCGATCGACGGCGACGGCTTCTTCGTGGTGTCGGGGGGCGGGGCGCCGCGGTTCACCCGGGCCGGCAGCTTCCGCGTCGACTCCTCCGGGTTGCTTGTCGATCCCTCGACCGGCTACCTGGTGCAACGCTATGGCGACGCTGGCGAGCCGGACGGCCTGAACCCCGCCTTCCAGGTTCCCGGAGATCAGAACATCCACATCCCGTTCGGCGCCGGCATTCCCGGCCGGGCCACCAGCGAAATGGACTTCAAAGGCAACCTGTCCTCGCAGTCGCTGGGTCCTGCGGAACGCGTCATCAGCTCGAACGCTCCCTGGCTCGCCGGGGGTTCGCCCGCTACGGCGGCCACGCTGCTCAGCAACATTGATGGAGCGATCGGAACGTACGCCCCCGGCGACTCGATCCTGATCACCGGCACGGATGTGGACGGCACGCCGGTCAACACGTCTCTCAGCGTGGACGCCACCACCACGCTGGGAGACCTCGTCGCCGCCATCAACGCCGCATTCCCGCAGGCCGATGCGGCGCTGGACTCCAACGGCAACGTCGTCCTCACCGCCGGAGCGCCCGGCGCTTCATTCCTCAGCCTCAACATGCGGGACGCCAACCTGAACGTCGGGGGACTCCGGTTCGACCAGCATCCGATGGTTGTCATCGAGCAGGGACGCACCGCCGCCACGATCGTCACCGGGTTCGACGTCTATGACGTCCGCGGCCAGCCTCACAACATCCGCGCCGTCCTCGAGAAGCAGGAAGACGGCAGCTGGACGCTGACCGCCAGCATGGACGAGGCCGCGGGCATCGTCATCGACGGCCGCGTCGAGAACATCCGGTTCAATGACGACGGCTCGTTCCGCGAGGCCGGCGGCGTCGGCATCGCCGACGTCAACCTCTCGTTCCAGTTCACCGGACTCACCGAACAGCAGACCATCCGCCTGAGCTTCGGCACGTCCGGCAGCTACGACGGACTGACCCAGCTGGCGTCCAGCTCCGCGGTTTCCAGCGAACAGGACGGGTTCTCGGCCGGCACCCTGGTCGACGTCCAGCTGAACTCCGACGGCACGCTGCTGGGCATCGCCACCAACGGCCGCAGCATCGTGCTGGGGCAGCTGGCGCTGGCGTCGTTCCGGAATCCCAGCGGTCTGAACCGCGTGGGCAACAACTACTACGAGGTCTCGCTGGCCAGCGGCGACGCGAAGATCGGCACGGCGCTGTCGGGCGACCGCGGCAGCGTGCGGTCGAACCACCTGGAGACGTCAAACGTCGACATCGCGCTGGAGTTCACGCAGTTGATCATCGCCCAGCGGGGTTTCAGCGCGAACGCCCGGACGATCACTGTGACGGACGAAGTCCTTAAGGAACTGACTCAGCTGATTCGCTGAAGTCGTCGAGGAGTTCGGCCTCGTCCAGTCCGACGTCGGGGGGCTCGGGCAGGGCGGGTCCGGCATGCGCCGGCGGAGCGGGGTAGTCTTCCGGCGCGTAGAACTCCGGACTGTCGTAGTCGGGTTCGGCGAACGTCGGATAGGCCTCGGGCAGCGCCGCTGGCAGCGGCCCGGCAGCGGGCCCCATCGCGATCAGCGACTGCACGGACTCCCGCGCCGCCAGCCGCATCAGCGATGTGATCGTCATGTCTTCGACCTGCTCCGCCCACGGCCGGGGATTCGGCCGGCGGACAATCACCCGCGGCAGGCTCCAGAACCGGTGCGGCGGCAGCAGCGGGGCCGTCGGCATCCGGTCCCACACCCCCTGCACGCCCGCCAGCTCCAGTCCGTCTTCAAGTCGCTTCACACGGACCGCCAGGCCGACTCGCAGCGGCGAATAGGCGTCGTACTCGAACACGTCGCAGAACATCACGACCGTTTGCGGCTGCCCGTTCCAGTGCAGATCGTATGCGGTGCAGGTCTGCTCCCAGGGAAGGCTCGCCGAGCAGCGGTTCACTGGCGGCGAGACGATCACGACCTCCGCCGGAGTCGCGGCCCGCAGTTCCGAGGAGACGATCTCCGCGATGCGCGGCAGCACCGTCCGCAGCGTCAAGTCCTGAGAATCGACGACGAGAAAGATCGTTCGCGCCTGCAGCAGGTTGTAGCCCGCCCCCGGCAATGGATGCAGCGCCACGACCGGGGTGATGGGCGGCAGCGCCACCTCCGGGCCGCAGCCCGCCGTGGCCAGGGCCAGCGCCGCTCCGGCCGCGATCCGTCGTCCACGTTGCCTTCGGCAGTTCATCGGCGCTGACTCCGTTCGAACAGCGGCGTGCGCCCGGCGGCCTGTTGCGACGTCGCGGCGCCAGCTTGGCTGCGGGGTGCGGCCTCGCTTTCGAGGACGCGGTCGATCGCATCGGAGATCGCGTCCAGCGTGCGCCATTGCTCTTCCTGCTGGGCCGCGGCGCCGCGTTTCAGATCGTCGATGGCGGCCGCCTGCAGCGTCGCCGCCGTTTCCAGCGCGGCCGTGCGGCCGTCGGAGGCCCGCTGCAAAGCCCGCAGATCGTCAAGAGACTTCAGCGTCTCGGCGTGCCGCGCTTCGAGTTGAGTCAGTTGTCCCGCGACATTCGCCAGCTCGGCCGTTGCAGCCGTCAGCGCTTCCCGCAGCTCGTCGACAGGCGCCGTGCCCGGGAGCGCGATGTTTGCACCGGGATCGTCGTCCTCGGGCCAGTCGTTCGAGGAACGCTGCGAAGCGGGAGGCGGCGCCGGGAAGGCGCCGGGCGGCTCGCCAGGAGGGACCGTCGGCGGATGGGCCGCCATGGCAGTCGCCCCGCGCCCCCGCAGACCCCGCATCATTCCACTCTCCGTCCCCAGGCAGCCCGGCAGCGCGAGCGAAGCCGTTATGCCCGCAGCGATCAGCAGCCGACGGCTGCCGCGCACATTTCGCGCGCGGGACGGCAACCGGGAGATGGCGCTCGGCCTGTTGGGAGACATGGTTGCGTTCCTCGCTATGAGCCATGCCGTCGATGCGCAGCGCGGCCGCGTTCGACGGCTGGCGTCGTCAACGGGCCTGGGCCGCGGACGGGACGTCGTAATCGCATTCCAGCACGGTGATCTTTCCGCAGGCGCAGGCGACGATGATTTCGCGAACGACGCCTTCCTGCTCGCGCGCCGTCACCTGCACGCCTCCCTCACAGACTTCGGTTTCGCCGCTGAGGGGCAGGCGGTCCCGCGCGACGCGAACCGCGTCCGCAGACAGAATCCGGCTGCCCGCCGATCTCAGGATTGTGCTCATCTGTACGACTTCCCGGTGTGGCATCGGGTCCGCATCAGCTGCGGCGACCGACGTAGTCTTTCAATCGCAACTGGGCCCTCGCCAGAATCCGGCTGATCCGGCTCTCCGAAAGGCCCAGCACGTCTCCGATTTCCTTGAGCCGCATGTCGTCGCCGTAGTACATCGAAACGACGAGCCGTTCCTGGCGGGGCAGGCTCTCGACGGCTTCGGCCAGCAGGGCCTTGTCCTCGTCCTGTTCCAGCCCCTGAGCGGGGTCGATCCGACGAATGATGCTCGGAGCGACCAGGTCCTCGTGCCACGCCTCCGGGCGCGTCATGCGGATCGCTTCGAGGCATTCCTCGACCTCCTCGATTGGCAGTTGCGTCGCCTTGGCCAGCGCCTCGACCGTCGGCGTGGCCCCCAGCGCGGCCGCCGCCCGTC
Source organism: Planctomyces sp. (assembly GCA_019636235.1). Lineage (GTDB taxonomy): Bacteria > Planctomycetota > Planctomycetia > Planctomycetales > Planctomycetaceae > Caulifigura. The sequence continues at coordinate 29,429 of JAHBXW010000026.1, read as the reverse complement.
GGATCGCCGACCAGCGCTGCAGCATGTGCTGCGGCAACGGGCAGTTCCGGCGGAGTTCGTCGAGGATCGCGCCGCGGATCCGCGGATAGGCGAACGTCTTGAACGGCACGCCGCGCGTCGCGTCGAACTGGCCGGCCGCCTCGACCAGGCCCAGGATGCCCGCCGCTTCGAGGTTCTCGACGTCGACTCCCGAAGGCAGACCCGAGACGACGCGCCCCAGCAAATGCCGAACGAACGCCAGGTGATCCACGATCAACTGGTCCCGGCTGTGTCTCGTCGCGATCTGTCGATACGCGTTGGCGACGGCTTCCATGCCTTGCTCACGGCTCGCGAAGTGCGACCGGATCGCTCCGGCCGGGGTCCTGTTCTTTCGAAATCAGACCACTGTCCTGACTGTCATTCCGGGCGTCCGGGCCGGCTGTCGCGCGGCCCTGCTCGACTCACTCGTCCTCGTCATCCGTTCCCTGAAGTCCCCGCACCACGCACCGGAACGCGAACACGATGCCGGAGATCGTCGCTCCCGCGATGACCGACCGGTACAGAATCACGTCCGGATCCATCTGCTGTGCGACGCCTCCCAGCGTCACGGCGCAGGCCCCCAGGAGGCCGCAGGCGCGTCCCCAGGGTTGTCCGCGTTCGGCTGTCGACGTGGTCATGTGTCACAAACATTGTCTGAATGATTCCCGTGCCTCCGCTCAGGCGGCGGCCCGCTGGCTGGCCCGCGCTTCCTCCCCCGGCGACTCCTCGAACACCGGCGGCAAGCGGACCATTCCCGAGGGCTGCAGCAGCATGTCCGCCGGCACCTCCGAGTAGCTCAACAGACCGAGGTCGGGAAACGCGCGGGCCAGCAGCCGGCGCAACGGACGCCGCAGCCGGCGATCCACGATCACCGCCGCGTCCGACCGCTGTCGAACCGCCTGCTTCCACTGTTCGCCGACCTCCTCCAGCAGCCGCTCCAGTCGACGGCCGTCGAGCGCCAACTGCCCGTCGTGCAGCGACTCCCGCAACCGGGCTTCCAGCTTCGGATCGAACACGATGACCTGCAGTTTGCCGGAGTCGTCGCAGAACCGGCCGCACACCACTCGGCCAATGTCCTCCCGCACCCGGTCCAGCAGATCGTCCGCCTGCTTGACCGTCGCTCCGTGATTCACGATCGACTCCAGGATCAGCGTCAGGTCCGACAGCGGCACGCGCTCGGCCGCCAACTGCACCAGCACCTGGTGCAGGACGCTCATCCGAACGACTTCGGGCTTCAGCTCCTCAACGATCGTCGGCGCGTGCTCCTTGACCTTTTCGATCATCTTGCGGACGTCCTCACGGCTGAGCAGCTCGGAGGCATGCCGTTTGAGGATCTCGCCCAGGTGCGTGATCAGCACGCTGGCCGGATCGACGACCGTGTAGCCGGCGAACTCCGCCTGCCGCTGCAGCCCCGGGTCGATCCACTTCGCGGGGATGCCGAACGCCGGGTCCTGCGTCTCCTCCCCCTGCACGTGGGCGGTCGGATTCTCGGGAGCGATGGCCAGCATCTGGTCGACTCGCAGCGTGCGCCGCGCCGTCTCCCGGCCGGCGATCACGACGCGGTACTCCTCCGGCCCCAATTCCAGGTTGTCGCGGACCCGGATCGGCGGAATCCAGATGCCGCTGGTCCGCGCGAAGTCCCGGCGCAGGGAGGTGATCCGTTCGGCAATGCCGCGGGCCCGCTTGGGGTTCACGAGCGGGATCAGCCGGGCGCCGACCTCGACGACCGCGCGATCCTGCACCAGGAACTCGTCCAGCTGCTTCTTCTCGTCGAACTCCGGAGTCGACGGCGGAGGCGCGGGCTCTGCCGACACGGGCGCCGGCGCGGGACGACGCAGCCGACGCACCAGCCAGGCCACACCCCCCGACAACAACAGGAAGGGAATCTTCGGCAGACCCGGGACCAGCGCCAGCATCAGGAACATGCCGGACGCCATCCACAGCGGCCGGTCGTTGGAAAACAACTGTTTGCCGATTTCCTGACCGAGGTTCGCCTCGGATGTGTTCTTCGTCACCAGAATGCCGGCCGTCACCGCGACAATCAGCGCGGGAATCTGCGACACCAGCCCGTCGCCGACCGACAGCACCGAATAGGTGCGGATCGAATCGCCGAAGCTCAGCCCCCGGCTCAGCCCGATGACGACGCCGCCCAGCAGGTTGATGGCCGTGATGATCATCCCGGCGATCGCGTCGCCGCGGACGAATTTGCTGGCCCCGTCCATGGAGCCGTAGAACTCCATTTCGCGGTTCAGCAGCTCCCGCCGGCGACGGGCCTCGGCGTCGTTGATCGCCCCCGAGTTGATCTCGGCGTCAATCGCCATCTGCTTGCCGGGCAGAGCGTCGAGGGTGAACCGCGCCGAGACTTCCGACACGCGCTCCGAGCCCTTGGTGATCACGATGAACTGGATCACCACCAGGATCAGGAACACCACCAGCCCGACCACCAGGTTCCCGCCCACGACCATCCCGCCGAACGTCGACACGATCTTGCCCGCGTCCCCGTCCAGCAGAATCAGCCGCGTCGTGGCCACGTTCAATGACAGCCGGTACAGCGTCAGCAGCAGCAGCAGCGACGGGAACACCGACAGATCCAACGGCTGCCGCGCGCTCATCGTGATCAACAGCAGCAGCAGCGACAGACCCAGATTGCACGCCAGCAGCATGTCCAGCAGCGCCGGCGGCAGCGGCACCAGCATGACGACCAGCACCAGCAGCATGCCGCCGGCCAGCAGCACCTCGCTCTGATGAGCGCGGCCTGGTTCGGGCGTCAGATTCGCAGCCGCCGTGGTCATGTTTCCGCCATTTCCTCTCGCCGGCCGTGGATTCCGTCCGGCCGGCTTCTCAATTCCGCCTGTTCAACGCCAATGACCCCGCGCGCGGAACCGGGCCAATTCGCCCGTTCCCGCGTCCGGGGCGGTCAATGAAAGCTCGTCGTCAACGCACGCAACAACACCGGCCAGCCATCCACCAGCACGAACAGCAGCAGCTTCAACGGCGTGGAGATGATCACCGGAGGCATCATCATCATGCCCAACGACATCAGCACCACGGACACCACCAGGTCGATCAACAGGAACGGAACGTACAGGCAGAAGCCCATGATGAATGCGGTCTTCAGTTCGCTCGTCACAAAGGCCGGCACCAGCACCCGCGCCGGAATGTCGGCCGCCGTTTCAGGGGGTTCGGACTTTGCCAGGTCCAGAAACAGCTGCAGGTCCGACTTCCGCGTCTGGCGGATCATGAACTGCCGCAACTCCGCCCACGCCAGCTCGCAGGCCTGCGGCGCGGACAGCTCCTTGTCCATGTAGGGCGTGAGCGCGTTCTGGTCGATCGCCTCGAACGTCGGCCCCATAACGAACAGTGTCAGAAACAGCGCCAGACCCAGCAGCACCGGCGTCGGCGGAATCTCTTGCGTCGACAGCGCGCGACGAGCGAACGACAGCACGATCACGATCCGCGTGAAGGCCGTCAGCGTCACCAGCGCCGACGACAGGAACGCCAGCGCGCTCAGAAACAGCGCGATCTGCAGCGGCGCCGCCAGCTCCTGGCCGCCGCTGACCAGTTGATCGGGACTCATGAGCGACTCCCCATCGAACGCAGCGGCCGGGCCGGCAGAATGTCTTTCCACAGGGCGGGCCGGTCCGGGCGCGGAGCCGCCGGTTCTCCGACTGGGGCCTCCTCGCCGTCCACCGCCTCGGAGAGCGTCGCATCGAACGTCGCCGGGAGCGTCAGCATGTTGAGCGCGCGGCCGCCGTCGAGACCGACGAGCACCCGCTGATTGTCCGCCTGAACGAGATACAGGCCCACCCGGGGGCCCAGCTTGAGGCTGTCGATCACTGTCAGCGACCGCTCGGAACGCGGCCCGCCGAACCGCCGCGCGACCCACAGTTTCGCGCCCCACAGCGTCATCAGCGTCGCCACGCCCAGGGTTCCCGCGAACCAGCCCAGCCGGCCCAGCAGCAGCTCGACGTCGTCGGACGACGCCAGCAGGTCCGCGTCCATTCGCGGCGCGGGCGCCTCAGCGGAGTCGGCCTCCGGGGCGACATCGGCGTCCGCAGCGGAGTCGGGCTTCACTCCCGCGAGACGCGGGGCCGGCGCGGACGATTCAGATCGCCCCGCACGCGCGGGACGGCCGTCGGCTGCGACGACCGCTGCGGCGTCGGCCTCGAGTTCGGGTTCGCCGGAGATTTCCGCATTCCGCCACTCGAATGCCGCCTGTTCGGCCGGCCAGTCCGCGGGCGCCTCGGCCGCGCGCACGGACGCAGGCGCGCCGCAGGCCAGCGCCAGCAGCACCGGCGACGTGCGGATCATCCTGATGGCGGCGGAACTCATCCCTGACGACTTTCCACTTCCCTGTCTGAGCGTCCGGAGACGCTGCGGCCTGGCAGCCTCAACTCCCCGGCGCGGCGCCGCGGCCAGGCCCGTCAGGCTTGCCCGCGGCATTCACTTCCGTGATTCGAATTCCATAACAGTCGTCCACGACGACAATCTCGCCGCGCGCCAGGAGCACTCCGTCCGCCACCAGGTCCACCGGCTCCGAGACGCCACGATTCAGCTCGATGACCGCCCCTTCGCCGAGCTTCAACATCTCGCTCAGCGGCAGGCTGGTGCGTCCCAGTTCCACCGTGACCGTCACCTTCACGTCATAGAAACGCGACAGGGGACGATCGCCGAATGCGGCCGCACGCGAAGCCATCGGAGGAAACTCCGCCGGCTGCACCTCGACGACCGGGTCCGCTGTGGTTGGTTCCATTGTCGCAGTCGCTCCCTTCGCAGCCTGATCGCTCACCGCCCCCGGCACGCTTCAATCCTCCACGAGGGCGTCGATCGCAAAACACAACCGCGAGCCGATCCGCCCGGCCCGTCCCTGGTATTTCGCCTCGCCCGCCACCCGCGCCGTCAGCGGCGCGCGCACCGTCTGGTCCAGCATCAGGACGTCGCCGCGCCGCAGCGATTCGGCTTCGCTGACGGTCAACTGGACGCGTCCCAGTTCGACGCTCAGCGGCAGCGGCACCATCGGCACGACGTCCGCCAGCCGTGCCCCGGCCGTCCCGCGCGAGGCCGTCGCCGGGGCCGCGGGACCCGTCAGATGTTCCACGTCGTCGATCGGCATCACCCAGTGCAGCGGGACTTCGCCGCAGCCGCACGTCACCCGGAACTGGACCACGATCAGCCCCGAGGCCGGATCAAAGAGCCGCGCCCTGGGGCTGCGCGCGATCGTTCGCGAGTAGGAGATGGAGATCGGGTCGCGCTTCGGCCAGGCCTCCGACCACTCCCGCCGCAGGCCATCGAACAGAAGCTCGGACAGCGACGTCTCGACCGATGTCAGATTCCGGTCCGCCGGCCACTCCTCGGCGTCCACGCCCAGCATCCCGTGCAGCAGCGCCAGCAGGCAGCCGGGCCGCATCGACATGACCGCCGGAAACCGCGTCCCGCCGACCTGGAAGATCGCGGCCGCGTCCGGGTCCGCCAGCATCGCCATCGCATCCGGCGCCTCGCGCGTCGACAAACTCTCGTACGCCAGCGTCGCCTTGATGCCCAGCGATGTCAGCACTTCCGTGCTCCGCGCCGCGCAGGACTTCAACCAGCGCTCCACAGTCCGGCGGCTGACCGTCGACAGCCCGCGCACGCTCCGGGCATCGAACGCCTGAATCGTCGGCTGGGAAATCATTGGACGTTGAACTCCTCGAACCGCACCGCGTAGATGCGGTCATAACCGTCCGGGAACAGCACGGAGTTGAACTGCTCGAGGATCTCCCGTCGCATCATGTTCTGCCCGGCGGCGCCGCGAATCTCTTCCATGGTCTTGTCCGCGAGATGGCTCAGCAGCCAGTCCTGCAGCAGCAGACGGTTCTCGGCGATCAGGTCCTGAACGTCCTTCTGATGCTTGGAATCGACCTGCAGATTGATCTTCAGCCGCAGGTACCGGCTGAGCCGGCCGTCGTTGAGATTGACGACGAGCTGGCCGAACTCGACGAACGCAGGCTTGGAAGGGACGGGGGTCTTGGGCGCGTGGGCGTCCGACTTGCCGTGTCCGGACTCCCCGTCGCCGGCGGCATGGCCGGAGTTCATCGCCATGGGCACGGCGAAGCCGGCTCCGGCGGAAACCGCCGCCACGAGAATCCAGACGACCAGGCCGGGCCCCTTCTTGGCGGGCGCCTGTTCATCGGCGCCGGGTTTGGCGGCGGGCGCTGCCACGGCTGAACCTCCTGAGACGCGGAAAACTGAACACTCGCTTCCAACATCGGCGGGAATGGCCATCCGTCTGTAAGGCTTTGACGGTCAGGCAAACTCTTCCGGCGACATTCCGGGTCCGGCGGCCTGCCCCGCTCTCCGGAACTCCCCAGGTTCCCGGCGACGCGTGGTCTCGGCAGCGTCCCGTATTTTTCCAAAGCGTGGCCTGTCCGCAGCGAAACCGCAGCGACTCCGCAGGAAACATTTTCCTTCCCGGGCGGAAAGAACCGATCGTATTGATTGTGACGGGTGCGCCAGTCCTCCCGGGGGGCCGGCTGGAACTCGCGATCGCCGCGTCACGCATCGGAGTTCGTCCTTTGGCGGCCAGATCGCGTTTGCGATCCGCCCGCCCCACGACGGACCCGGAAGCCGCCAGGGGAGGCGACCATGCTGCGCGGGATTTACGCAGCGGCGTCCGGCATGGACGCCGCCATGAGCGCTCACGAAACGGTCGCGCAGAATCTCGCGAACTCGTCGGTGCCGGGCTATCGCCGGATGACGATCCCGTTCTCCTCTCTGCTCCAGTCTGAAGAGAACGGCGCCGCGGCCGACACCCGCGAGACGATCGGCGTCTCCGCCGGCAAACCGATCATCGACTTCACCCCCGGGGCTTACGCCGAAACCGGCGCCCCGCTCGACCTGGCCATCCATGGCGACGGCTTCTTCGTCGTACAAGGGCCCAACGGCCCTCTGTACACCCGCAACGGCGCGTTTCAGATCGATGCCGAAGGGCAGATCGTCACCGGCGACGGGCTGCCGCTGCTGGGCACGCAGGGACCGCTTCGGATGCCTGCCGACTCCGAACTTGCCGATCTGAATGTCGCGGAGGATGGATTGATCACCGTCGGCGAGCAGCAGGTCGGCACGCTCAACCTGGTGCGGTTCAATGAACTCACCGACTTCGACCTGCAGGGTTCGACGCTGTTCCGCGCGCCGGAGGACGTCCGGCCGCAACCGGCGGAAGTTCGCGTCCTGCAGGGCTACCGGGAGTCGTCCAACGTCTCGCCGATGAATGAACTGATTCAGATGATCGCCGCCCAGCGGCGTTACGAAACGCTGCAGCGCACGCTGGCCACGATGGACCGCAGCATGCAGCGCCGGATGGAATCGAACTGACGTCACTTCGCCAGGAGGGCGAACCCCATGTTGAAGGCACTTTACTCCAGCGCGACCGGCATGCGCGCCCAGGAGACGATGATTGACGTCACGGCGAACAACCTCGCCAACGTCAACACCCACGGCTTCAAGCGCAGCCACGTCAACTTCGCCGACCTGCTCTATTCCACCGTCAGGCAGGCCGGAACCGAGGCCTCCACCGGACAGGAGCTGCCCACCGGTCTGCAGGTCGGCAGCGGCGCCCGCCCCGTCTCGACCAGCAAGAACTTCTCGCCCGGCACCATCCAGCAGACGAACAACACGTTCGACATCGCCATCGAGGGGGAGGGCTTCTTCAAGGTTCTCATGCCCAGCGGCGAATTCCGTTACACCCGCAACGGCGCGTTCTCCGTCGACAGCACCGGCCGTATGGTCACGCCCGACGGCCACATCCTGGACGGCGGCATCACGATCTCTCCTGACGTCGCCTTCGACCGCATCAGCATCGGCACGGACGGCACCGTCACGGGCGTCCCTTCCGGCTCGGGCGGCAACGTCCAGAACTTCGGACGCCTGCAGCTCGTCAAGTTCATGAATCCGGCGGGACTCAGCAGCGAGGGCGGAAACCTGTTCTCGATCACGCCGGCCGCGGGTCCGGAGGTGCTGGGCGATCCCGCGGGCGAGGGTTTCGGCTCGCTGCGTCAGGGCTATCTGGAAGGCTCGAACGTCGAGATCGTCAACGAGTTGATCGCACTGATCTCCGCGCAGCGCGCATACGAGATCAATTCCCGGGCGATCCGCGCGGGCGATCAGATGCTGTCCACGACATCGGAGATCGTCCGATGACTGGGCGGACCGGCTTCGTTCGCGTCGCTGCGGTCGCGGTTCTGGCCCTCCTGGCGGCGTGCGTGGGACCGTCCCGCGCCGCCTGGGCCGGGTCGATCGAGATTGCATTGCGGAACCAGGCGGACGTCGCGACGGCCATCGTCCGCATCGGGGACGTGGCGGAGGTCCATTCCGACGACCGCGCAGCGGCCGAGCGCCTGCGGCAGCTCGATCTGACGGAACTCCGCGAGCCGGGCGACGAGGACACGATCACGCTCGCGCACGTCCGAGCCCGCATGCTGCTGGACGGCATCGCGACCTCGAGCGTCCGCATGACGGGAGCGCGTCAGACGACGGTTCGGCGGGTCCGCGCGACGCCAGCGCCCACGACAGACGCATCCGGACACGCGCAGGTTTCGGGTCAGAGTCCGCTCCTCGATCTGCTGCGGGAGGAGATCACGGCCCGCCTGTCGGCGCAGTGGCTGGCGAACTTCGACGATGTGGAAGTGCGATTCGTGGGAGTCGAGGGGCGCGTCGCGCGGAACATTCCCGACGACGCCATACCGGAACTCGAACTGCCGCAGCGCGTGGATCCGGGCCGGCTGGCTCTTCGCGTCCGCTGGCTGGTCAACGAGCAGTTATTGCGCACCGAGCCCGTGAGCGTCGAAGTCCGTCTGCGGCAGCCTGTCGTGCTGGCGACGGCGGCCATTCCGCGCGGACAGGTCGTCCAGGCCAGCCATCTGATCGTCGAGGAGCGGCTGCTGGGTTCTCGCGTCGAGCCGGTGTCGCCGGAGGAGTTCGTCGGCCGATCGGCGCGGCGGACGATTTCACCCGGGGACGTCGTCGGCTCCAGGGACCTGGGGATCGCGAAACAGAACCAGCCGGATGTGAAGTCCCGCGACGTCGTTCGCGTCGTCGCGCGGAAGGGAGGCGTAACAGTCGTGCTGCAGGCCGCCGAGGCGCTCCAGGCGGGTCGGATCGGCGAAACGATCCGCGTTCGCAACCTGCAGTCGAACCGCGTGCTGATGGGGCAGATTGTCTCGGCGCGGGAAGTCGAAGTTGTGCTGGACCGCACGGCGGGGGGGCCGGGCGGCTGACGGGCGGGGTCGGAAACAGCGCGGATTCCTAAGGGGGGATTTCAGGATGATTCGTTCACGAAGCCTGGTGTGCGGGGCGCTGATGCTGGCGCCGCTGACGGCCGTGCATGCCGAATCGCTGTGGCAGCGGCGGTCGCGCGACCGCGCCTACCTGTTCTATGACGCGCCGATCTACGAGGTCGGCGACCACCTGACCGTGCTGATCCGGGAACAGACGGGCGTGGCGAACCGTGAGGCCCGCAAGCTGAAGAAGGCGTCGAAGCTGGCGGAGGCGTTCAGCTTCGCGGGGACGTCGGGCGGAGGCTTTGGAGCCCAGGGCGCCAATGCCTCGCTGAACATCGCGAACGACGCCAGCCGGCAGTTCGACGGCGAAGCCGCGTTCTCCAGCGAACAGGGCTTCACCGATCAGCTCCGCGTGACCGTCACCGAGGTGCTGCCGAACGGCAATCTGGTGATTGCGGGGGATCGGCGGATCGACACGGACGGCGACCTGCGCACGCTGGTGTTCTCGGGAACGGTTCGGCCGCAGGACATCGGCGCCGACGGCGCCATTCCTTCGAACCTCATCGCCAACCAGATCATGAGCTACCAGGGCGCCGGCACGAACCAGCGGTTCCTGAAACAGGGCTGGTTCTCGCGAGGACTCAACAAGCTGTGGCCGTTCTAGCGTTGCAGGGGTTCGCGTCCGCCAGTCGTCCGCGTCCGTCCGCTTCGCATTCGAACAATAACTGACCGGTGTTCCATGGCTGCCTCGAATCCTCGCTGTCGCGTCCGTCGCGCTCGCTGGGCGTCGTTATTGGCGTTCGCGGCGCTGGTCGCGCTGACGTCGCGCGCCGACGCCACGGACGTGCGCATCAAGGACCTGACGGACGTCGAGGGGGTCCGCGAGAACTACCTCACCGGCCTGGGGCTGGTCGTGGGCCTCAACAACACCGGCGGGCAGAGCCCCACCACCCGGCAGTTCGCCACGAACTTCCTGCAGCGCTATGGCATTCGCCTCGATCCTGAGGTCCGGCGCCGGCTGCGGACCGACACCCGCGAGCGCACTAACAACGTCTCGGTCGTCACCGTCACCGCCCGCATGCCACCCTTCCGCCGCGCCGGTCAGACGATCGACGTCATGGTCTCGGCGTTCGACGACGCGCTCAGCCTGGCCGGAGGCCAGCTCATCCTGACTCCGCTCAGCGGCGTCGACGGCGTCGAGTATGCGATCGCCTCCGGCCCGGTTTCGGTCGATTCGTTCACGGCGACGGGCGCCGCGGCCAGCGTCCAGAAGAACCATCCCACGTCGGGGCGAATCATCAACGGCGCCACGGTCGAGCAGGAAATCTGCACCGACTTCGCCGTCAACGGCCGCATGCGGCTGCTGCTTCGCGATCCGGACTTTCTGACGGCCAGCAAAGTCACCAAGGCGGTGAACCTGTGGTCGCCGCACTGCGCGCGGGCCGTCGATCCGGGGACTGTCGAACTCCGCATTCCGCCGGCCTACGCATCGGACGCGACCACGTTCCTGGCGTCGGTCGGCGCGATCCGCGTCCAGCCGGACGTCAAGGCCCGCGTCGTCATCAATGAACGCACGGGGACCATCGCCATCGGCGAAAACGTCCGGTTGTCGCGCGTGCTGATCACACATGCGAACCTGGCGATCTTCACCAAAGAGATGCCGGAGGTGTCGCAGCCCGCCCCCTTCTCCGAAGGCGAAACGGTCGTCGTGCCCCGGACCGAGATCGACGCCGTCGAAGAGGATCGCCCGCTGTTTGAGATTCCGGAAACGGCCACTGTCGCCGATCTCGCGGAAGCCCTGAACGCGCTCGGCGTTCCCCCGCGGGATCTGGGAGTCATCTTCCAGCAGCTCCGGGACGCTGGCGCGCTGCACGCCGAGCTGACATTCGAGTGAATTCCGCGCCCCGGCGCTTTGTGGAGTCCCGTCATGACAATCCTGCCCGCCGCGTCAATGCCGTCGATGCTCGCCCCGATCGATCCGGAACTGAGTCCCGGAGACGGCGGCCCGGAGGCGATCCAGAACGCCGTCAAGCAGTTCGAAGCCGTGTTTGCCTCGCTGCTGATCAAGACCATGCGCGAGACGATGACGTCCGGCGAGATGTTCGGCGGAGACACGGCCGACGTCTGGGGCGCGCTGTTCGATCAGCACATGGGGGAGGCCATGACGCAGGGGGACGGGCTGGGGTTGATGAAGCAGTACAGCGCGGCGATCGCCGCGGGGCCGCCTCCCGCGTCGACGCTGTCGGCCCGGTTCTAAGGCCCGCGCCGACCAGCGCACGATTCCCAAGGACGATTCGGAACCAGACATGGACGCTGAGACGATCGCCGAACCTGTCGCCGAGCGGCCGCGCCCCGGCCTGCGCCGGACGCTGCGCGACGCCCGCCGATTGCTGCGTCAGATCGCCGCCAGCAGTCCCGGATCAGACGGTCGCGCGCCGGATGTCGCCGGATCGCTGCAGCAACTGGAACGCGATCTCGCGGCGGAAGCCGCGGCCGCCCGCTCGAACCCGAAGTCGCTGAGCCCCGCGGACAAGGAGCTGCTGAAGCGAACGCGCGCCGCGTTCGTCGGCATCCACCTGCAGCTGCACGAACAGCTCCGCGACCTGAACGCGCTCGTCGCCGAGTCCAACGGGGCTGTCCCGGACCCGGGCGTCTACCAGGCGGGCGCGGGCCGCCGCGCCACCACGGGCGCCTGGCTGAACGTGAGGTCTTCCCCATGAACATGTTCGCCATCCCGCTGTCGGCGCTGCGCGCCGCGCAGCACGGGATGAACACCGTTTCCAGCAACCTGGCGAACGCCACGACGCCCGGATACCACGCCCAGCGGCTGCAGCTCGCAGAAGGCGCGCCGGTCATCGACGGCAACCTCCGCGTCGGCGCCGGCGTCGTCATCCAGGGCGTGGACCGCATGCGGTCCGCCTGGATTGAACAATCGCTGCTGCGCAACAACTCCGCCTCCGGCGAGGCCGCCGCGCGGCTGGAAGCCGCTCTGCAGCTCGACACGCTGTTCAACCCCACCGACAACAGTCTGCATGCGCGGACGCAGCAGTTCTTCGAGGCCTGGCAGGACCTCGCCTCGCGGCCCGCCGACTCGACTGTTCGGCAGGACCTTCTGGCCACGGCCGACGCGCTCGTCAGCGAGATCAACCAGCTGTCCGATCGGCTCACCGAACTCGCCCGCGATTTCGAAGTCCAGATCAACGACACGGTCAATACGATCAACCGGCTGGCCGTCGACATCGCCGCGCTGAACCGCGAAATCTCCGTCGGCACGGCGACCGGCAACACCATGCACGACCTCGCTGACCGGCGCGACCAGCTGGTCTCGCAGTTGTCGGAACTCATCGACGTCCGCTCGCTGGAATGGTCGAACCAGCCCAACACGTTCAGCGCGGCCAACGGCGCGATGACGATCTCGACGCGCGCGCCGGTTCTATCCGTCGCCAGCACCGCCACGGGGTATCAACTGCTGATCGACGGCTGGGCGTCGCCGCTGCCGGCGGGAGGGGGCCGTCTGGCCGGCCTGCTGGAGGCGGGAGACGCGATCATCGGCGAGACCCAGTCGGAACTTGCCCAGTGGAGCGCCCAGTTGATCCGCGCGGTGGACCAGGTGCACGGGCAGGGCGTCGGCCTCGACGGGCCATTCACCGTGCTCACCGGCGAGCGCGGCCTGTCCAGCGTCTCGATCCCGATGTCCGAGGCCTCCCGCGATTTCCCGGTCGACGCCGGCCTGCTGACGATCACCGTCACGCATCTCGAGACGGGCGAGCGGACCGTGCACGCCGTCTCTCTCGAACCGGGACTCGACAGCCTTGACGCTTTCATGGCGCGGATCGACGCGCTGCCCAACATCTCGGCGCAGGTCTCCGAGCTCAGCGGCAAGCTGACGATCATCGCCCACCAGGGCTACGCGTTCGACTTCACGGGGCAAACCGCCACGCACCCCGACATGTCCGCCTGGTCCGGGACCTCGGACGTCACGATTGGCGGCACGTATACGGGCACGGTCAACGACCAGTGGTCGGTCCGCATGCTGGGCGACGGCACGGTCGGCCTGACGCCGGGACTGCAGGCCGAACTGCGCGACGGGGCCGGCAACGTGCTGGGAGTGTGGAACGTCGGCGCGGGCTACGTGGCGGGGGACGAGCTGACGACGTCTTCGGGGATCACGCTCAAGTTCGGGTCGGGTTCAGTCGTCAGCGGGGAGACGGCCGGATTCCGGGTCACGGGCAATTCGGACACGACGGGCGTGCTGTCGGCGCTGGGGATGAATTCGCTGTTCACCGGGAAACAGGCGGGCGACTTCGCGGTCCGACGGGACCTGCTGCAGAACGGGCGGCTCGTGGCGGCGGCGCGCAGCGACCAGGACGGCGACAACCTGAACGCCAAGGCGGCCGCGCGCATCGCCACGATGTCCAACTTCACCCGCAGCGGCATGACGTTCGGCGAGTACCTCGCCCAGATGACGTCGGACTCCGGCGCCCTCGTTAGGTCCACTCAGTCGGCCGTCGATCAGCTCGGACAGATCCATTGGGACCTGACCACGCAACGGGATGGAGTCTCCGGAGTCGATCCCAACGAGGAGATGGTCCGGCTGCTCGAATACCAGCGGCTGTTCCAGACTTCGTCGCGGTTCATCTCGACCCTCAACAAAGTGCTCGACGACCTGTTCACACTCATTTGAACCGGCGCCGGTCCGCAGGGCCGCGCCAGCCGGGGAGTTCACGGATGACGTTTCGCATCACGCCGCAACTGCAGGCCAAACTGCTGATGCAGCAGACGACCGCGCACGCCGCGCAGATCGCGCGACTGCAGCAGCAGGTCGCCACCGGCAAACGGGTGAATCGTCCCTCGGACGATCCGCTGGCCACCAAGCTGATCCTGTCCCGGCAGTCGATGCTCGGCCGTTATGAAGCCGAGCAGCGGACGCTGAACGTGGCCCGTGATCGGCTCAACCAGGCGAATGTCGAGTTGCTCAGCATCAGCGATCTGCTGGTCGAGGCGAAGCAGATCGCATCGATGGCCCGCACGGCCCTCGACGACCAGGAGCGCGAATCCTACGCGCGCGACATCGAGTCGATGATGACGCGCCTCAAAGACGCCGCGAATTCCGAGTTCGACGGCGAGTACCTGTTCAGCGGAGACGCCGTCAACTCCATGCCGTATCCGCCGGGCACGGACGTCCGCTACGCGGGCAGCCTGGCGCGGCAGACGCTCAGCACGGGCGGCCGCGCCGACCTGAACGTGCTGTACACAGGCCAGCAGGTGTTCCACTCGATTCAGCGCGGGTCGTCGCTGGTGATCGGCTCGACCGGGGTGCAGACCGCGGCCGGAACCGATGCCGGGATCGGCGCGGGATCGCTGATCGTCCGGCACGTGGAAACGACGTTTGCGGCCGGTTCGGGGGTTTCGGCGGGCGCTTCGTCGATCGGCGGCGACACGATCCTGGGTCCGGCCGGCACGCACGTCCTGACGATCAACGACACCAGCGGCAATGGAACCGCGGGCACGATCACATTGAACGGGGGCGATCCCGTCTCGTTCACGAACTCCGACGGCGACCTCCGGGTCGTCGGTCCGGAGGGCGAAGTCGTCTACCTGAACACGACGGCCATCACGCCGGGCTTCAACGGCACGATCGATCTGGCCGCCAGCGGGACGATGTCGCTGAACGGCGGCGCGACCGAGGTTCCGATCGACTTCTCGGCGCTGCAGACGGTCGTCGATTCGCAGGGCCGCACGACGTTCCTCGACACGACCAACATCCGCCGCGCGGGCGTCGACTCGATCGAATACCAGGGCACGTCCGACATGTTTTCCGCCCTGGCCGCGCTCCGGGACGATCTGCTCAACACCCGCGGCCTCAGCAACTCGGACTGGCAGGACGCCCTGACCCGGCGGATGAACGACATCGACCGGCATCATTCGATCGTCCTCAATATTGTCGGCGACCAGGCCCAGACGCTGAAGACCATCGAGGGCCTCTCCGATCGGCTCGCCGATCTCAGCCTGGACGCGAAGTCGCGCATCGCGGAAGTCGCTGCCACGGACATCGCGTCCGCCGCCACGGAACTGCAGGCCACGCAGAACCTGCTGCAGTACGGCTACGCCGTCACCGCGCAGGTCTTCCAGACATCGATCCTCGATTACCTCGCGTAGGCCAACCGACGGGTCCCCGCGCGTCCGCTCAGCCCGCGCGCTTCTGCCGGTACAGGAACGCCAGGATCTCCGCGACCGCCTGATAGAACTCCGACGGGATCTCCTTGCCGATCTCGACGAACTTATAGAGCGCCCGCGCCAGGGGCTTGCGCTCGAGCACCGGAACGTCCGCCTGCTTCGCCAGCCGGATGATCAGCCGGGCCAGCGCATCGGTTCCTTTGGCGACGACGATCGGCGCCGCCGACACCGACTTGTCGTACTTCAGCGCCACCGCGAAGTGCGTCGGGTTCGTCACCACCACCGTCGCACTGGCGACGTCTTTCAGGCCTTTGCGTTTGGCGACTTCGCGCTGCATCCGCCGCTGCCGGGCCTTGAGCTGCGGATCGCCGGAGTCTTCCTTCTGTTCCCGCTTCAACTCCTCGCGGGTCATCTTCAGCCGCTGCTCGTGCCGGTATCGCTGCCAGGCGACGTCCGCCAGGCCGATCGCCAGCATCGCCGCCGCCGCCGACCACAACATGCCCGACAGGATTTCCGCGCCGTAGGCCACGTTGTATCCCAGGCCGTGCCGGAACGATCGCTGCAGAACCAGGGATTCGCGATGCGCCGCCCAGCCGGCGACGATCGTCACCAGCGTCAGCTTGCACAGCGTCCACAGCGTCCGGACCACGCTCTCCGCCGAGAAGATCCGTCCCCAACCCCGGGACACCGACAGCTTGGAAAAGTTGATCTGCAGCGGCTGCATCGTGAACCGGAAGCCCGACTGCAGCCCGCCGGTCATCATGGTCAGTCCCAGCACGGCAAAGGCCGCGATGCCGGCCGCCAGCAATACATGCATCCCGATCCAGCGGCTGACGCCGACCGTATGCGTCATCGACCATTCGGAGATCGCGGACCCCGCGATGGCGGCCGATACCCCTTCGCCCAGCGTCCGGGCCCAGCGACCGCCTCCCAGATCCACCAGCAGCGCCAGCGCCACCAGGCCGGCGGCGGAGGTCAGGTCGGAACTGTAGGCGACATTGCCCTCTTTCCGCGCCTGCTCGCGGCGGCGCGGCGTCGCCTTCTCAGTCCGGTTCTGACCCGATTGCTCAGACATGTCCGCTCAGCGGGCCGGATCGTGCCGGCCGGCGCCCGTCAGTTCAACAGAAACATCGCCTGCCGGCTCATCAACGCGCGGCCGCACGCCAGCAGCAGCTCCGGCAGGAACACGAGCAGCGCGATCAGACCGACCACGATCCGGATCGACGCGCCCCACGCAAACACATGCATCTGCGGCGCCACGCGCGTCGTCAGCGCCAGCCAGAAACTCACAATCGCCAGCACCACGCCGATCGACGCCGCGATCGCCAGACCGACCTCCACCGAACCCGTCGCCGCCGTCGCGCACCGCGCCCAGATCAGAGTCGGCCAGCCCCCTCCGCAGGGCGCCGTCGTCCAGCTCGCGTCCAGCACGCGGAACACAAAATGATGCCCGTCGAGCACGAAGAACAACGCCAGCGTCGTCGCCTCGAAGATCTGCGATACCGGGTCGCTGGCCTGATTGTCGATTGGCGACGTCAGCGCCGCGAACGTCAGTCCCATCTCCTGCGCGATGTAGGTTCCCGCGATCCGCGCCGGAACCAGCGACAGTCCCAGCACCTGAGCCAGCACGCCGCCGACGAGCACCTCCCGCGCCGCCGTCACGCAGATCGAGAACCAGTTGGACGGCAGATTCGCCGTCAGCGGCACGCTGCCCATCCAGAAGACCGTCAACGCCACCGCCAGCCCGACCTTCACCAGTTGCGGCAGGTTCCGACCCGCCCACGGCGGAAACAGCGCGATGAACGAGGCCGTTCTCGCCAGAATCAACGCCATGGTCCAGACGTCGGTCATCGCGCCGCCTCGGACAGCCGGGCGATCATCCGCATCGTGAAGCCGTTCAGCACCTGCAGCGTCCACGGCAGCGTCGCCAGCAGCATCAGACCGACCGCCGCCAGTCGCGGCGCGAACGACAGCGTCTGCTCCTGAATGCTGGTGATCGTCTGAAAGATGCTCACCGCCAGGCCAATCAACAGGCTCACGCCGATCGCCGGCAGCGACAGCAGCAGCGCCGTCGTCAACAGGTCGCGGGCGATCGCCAGGATGTCGGCTGAACTCATGTTTGCACTCCCGTGCGGCCAGGACCGGCGATCAGCGCCGCTTCTTCGTGTCGGCCGCCTTCGCCGCTGGCTTCTTGAACTCTCGGAACGCTTCCGCCAGCTGCACCGTCAGACTCGTGTCGTCGATCGCCGACAGAATCTTCGACGCCTCGCGCTCCTCAAAGTTCGACAGCATCTGCACCGCCAGATCGAGCTTGCCGTCGTTCGACAGTTCCTTCAGCACGGTGGCCGCCTTGTCGGGATCCATTCCCTGAAACCAGGTCGACATCCGTTTGATGTTCTCCTGCTGAGACTGCTGCTTGTCGTCGAGGATGCCCTGCAACTGCTTGAGTTCGGTCTGCGCGGTGGCTTTCTGCGCCTCGAGGTCCCGGCGGTCCTCGTCAAGTTGCTGCAGCAGCGATTCGATGCCGCCGAGTTGCTCCTTGATCTGAGTCCGCAAGCCGTCCAGCTCCTGCTGTTCGCCGCGGATGTCCGCCAGAACGAGATTGGCCTGCGACTGCTTGCGTTCCAGCTCCCGTTCGCGTTGGGAGATTGTCTCCTCGCGGGATTTGAGGCTGAGGCTGTATTTGAGCAGTTCTTCGACGCTCACCGGGCGGGGGCGGACGGTGGCCGGCAGCCCCGTTTCGCTCGCGCCTTCGGTCGTCGAACCAGGACGGGATGCGGCGGTTGCAGGCGCGTGCGACCCGGCGTCAGCCGCGGCATGCGACGAGCCCGAACTGCCATGCCCGCCGTTGGCGCTGGCCTTCGCGGCCCCATGTTCGCCGCCTTCGGCCGCGCCGTCTTCCTCCGCGAGGGCGGAATCCTCGGCGTGTTTGTGCTTCTGCTTTTGCAGGAACCAGGAGGCGCCCGCGGACGCGCCGAACAGGACGCCCCCCACGAGGCCGATCTTCACAAATGAACTCATTGCTCCGTCTCCTCTCCGCGCGTCGCGCGGCGACGTTCCGTCGTCAGTTCCGCCTGCTCGGACCGAACTGGACCGGCGACAGTCGGACGCAGGGCATGCTCATCCCATTCGTGCTGCAGCGCGCGGGCTTCCAACGCCGCGCGCTCCGTCCGGGCCGCCTCCGCCAGCTTTTCACTTTGACGCGTCCGCTGCCGGGCCAGCCGCAATTCCTCGGCGACGGCCTGCTCCTCCCGGAATCGCTCCGCGAGCCGCGTTTCAGCCAGCTCCAGTCCCGCCTCCGCCTGCCGGCCGGCGTGCAGCGCCGCGTCCACCCGGGGCCGCGGGCAGGCAGCCTGCAGCAGCGTCCGCAGCTGCTCCTGTCGATCGTCGATGACGTCCAGCGCCAACTGCCGGGAATCCTCCGCTTTGCGCCGCGCGGCGTGCGCCGCCGCCTTCCGCCATTGCGCAAGACGCTCCAGCTGCTCTCGGATCGAGAGCAGGCGTTCGAGTCGGCGGCTGCGGTCGGCGGTCATTGGTCAGCGTCTCGCGTCGGGCGAGGCATCCAGGAAGGGAACGGCGATCAGGGTTGGAACGGCCAGGCCTGCGCGAGCTGCAACAGTCCCTTGCGCGTCTCTTCGAACGGGCAGGGGGATTCGATCCGCTGGCACAGGAATGCGTTCACCGCCGGCAGCAACTGGACCGCGCGGTCGACCTGCGGCGAGCTTCCCGCCACATACGCGCCGATCTGAATCAGGTCGTAGGCCTCGTCGTACGCCGCGAGCAGCGCCCGCAGTTTCATCGCCGCGTCGCGGTGCGGCTCCGTCGCCACCTCCCGAAACACCCGGCTCACGCTTTTCAGCACGTCGACCGCCGGGAAGTGGCCCCGCTCGGCCAGCCGCCGCGTCAGGACCACGTGCCCATCGAGGATCGACCGCGCCGCATCCGTCACCGGTTCGTTGTGATCGTCTCCATCGACGAGCACTGTCAGGATCCCCGTGATCGAGCCGCGCTCGTCGTTGCCCAGCCGTTCCAGCACCGTCGCCAGCAGCTGCATCGCCGACGGCGGGAATCCCCGCGCGCCAGGCGGCTCGCCCCGCTGCAGGCCGATCTCCCGCTGGGCCGTCGCCAGTCGCGTGAGGCTGTCCAGCAGGAACAGAACATGGGCGCCGCGGGAGCGGAAGTCGTCCGCCACGGCCAGCGCCGTCGTCACGGCCCGGATGCGCATCAGCGGCGACTCGTCGGACGTCGCCACGAACACGACCGACCGTTCGAGGCCCTGCTGCTGCAGGCAGTCTTCGAGGAATGGCCGCACTTCGCGTCCGCGCTCTCCGACCAGAACGATCACGTTCACATCGGCGACGCCGAACCGCGCGATCTCACCCAGCAATGTGCTCTTGCCCACGCCGCTGCCCGCGAACAGCCCCACGCGTTGTCCGACGCCGAAGGTCAACAGCCCGTCGATGACCCGCTGCCCGGTGACGAACGCTTTCGTGACGGGGGGACGCATCAGCGCCGAGGGGGGCTTCAGCAGCGTGCTTCGCTTGCGCGGCCCGCGCACCGGCTCCAGGCCGTCCAGCGGCTCCGCGATTCCGTTCAACACCCGCCCCAGCAGCGCCGGACCGACGGGCGTCCGCGCCGTCCGGCCCAGGGCCTCGATCTCCAGCCCGTTCGACAGCCCTTCCGTCTCGTGAAAGCACATCAACTGGGCATCCGGCCCGTCGAAGCCGATCACCTCGGCCAGCGCAGCGCCGCGTCCCGCGCGATGGATCCGACACAACTCGCCGACCGACGCGTCGATCCGAGCCGTCAGAATCCCCCGCGCGCTATGCAGTTTCCCGACGGTCCGGATACCGCTTGAAGCCGTGATCCGATCCCTCAGCGCCGCGACGTTCAATCTGAGCATGCTCCAGTTCCTCCAGCATCGCCGCTCGCATCTCCTGCAGGTGTGTCCGCCAGTCCGTCGTCAGCACCCGGTGTCCGGCCGCCGCGCGCCCGCTCCCGCGCGGAATGCCCGGATCGGCCGCCAGCTCCACCAACTCCGCGGGCCAGGGAGACGAGTTCCCCTGCCCGGCGGACAGCAGGCGGAGGTCGTCCGGATGTAGCAGAACTCTGACCGGCTGATCGAGACGGAACCGCGACACGAGCTCGCCCACCAGCCTGGAAACGTCGATCTGATCGGCAGCAATCGCCTGTCGCACCGCCTGTTCCGCTGCCGCCAGGGCCAGCTCGATCGCCGCTTCCTGAAGCTCCGCCAGCGATTGCTTCCGACGGACTTCGAGATCCGCGAGCGACTCCCGGACCGACTCCAGCGCCTCGGCCAGAATGGCCTCCGGGGGCGGTCCGGCGGGAACTGCCGCAGGCGGCGGCGCAATGGTCTCGCGCTGACTCTCCCGCAGGCCGTTCGGCGCGCACAGCCACACCCGCCGCAGCGGCGCCGAAAATCGCACCGTCGCCCGGGCGTTCATCCTTCCGACTCCATTTCCGTCTTGGCGATCAGCCGCACAATCGCCATCCGCGCCTGCTCGATCTTCGACGCCGACGCCCGCCCCGCGAACTGCAGCTCTTCCTTCAGCATGTCGGCCGCCCGCCGCGACAGGTTTCGAAACACCTTGTCGCTGATCTCATCCGCGGAGCCGGACATGGCCGTGGCCAGCGTGCTCACGTCGATCTGACCCAGAATCTGCTGGACCGACCGGTCCTCCATCGAGATCAGATCCTCGAACCGGTACAGCAGGTCCGTCAGCCGCGAGGCCGCGTCCGGATCCTGCTCCTGCAGCGCCTCGATCAGCGGACGCCGCACGCTCTTCTCCGTCGCGCGGATCACGTGCGCCAGCCGCTTGAGATGGTCCTCGTCCCGGACGGGCTCGTCCGGCAGGCTCAACACCTTCTGCGCCACGGCCCGCATCAGCCGGTTCCGCACTTCATTGCGAACGCTGATTCCCTGCCCCAGTTGCTTGACGACTTCCGGGCGGACCTCGGCGGACAGCCCCGCCAGCAGTTCCGCGGTCCGCTCCGCGGGCAGGCAGTCCAGCGCCACCGCCGAGACCCGCGGATGTTCGTCCCGCAGCGCCATCGAAATCCGCCGCACCGGCGCGCAGCGCAGCACTTCCAGCGGATCTTCGCCCACGGAGTCCGGCATCGGCGGCTCCTCGTCCTGTTCCTCGTCGTTCGCCTCCGCGGTCGGCCGGCCCGGATTCTGTGTCATCACGAACTGCAGGAACCGTTCGAACTCGCCCAGCAGCCGCTCCCGCCGCTTCGGCGAGATCGCCCGACCGTCCGCCGCCCGCCGCGACAGCATCGCCGCCGACTCCGGACCCAGGTGAGGCAGCACGGCCTGCGCCACATCCCCGCCCAGAAGCGTCAGCAGTTCGGCAAGTTCGTCTCCGGCGACCACGTTCATCGTCGTCTCTGTGTCTGGTGCTGCGGTGTCCCGCCCCTGATCCGCGGCGCCTCACGGCCCCGCGCCCCATCCGCTTGTTATCCCGCCTTCCGGAATGGCACGCTCGGCGGGCCGTCGCCCCCCTTCGACGCCGCCAGCCACGCGCTCAGCGCCTGCGCCATCGCTTCCGGGTTCTCCCGTGCCCGCATCGCCAGCGTCGCCAGCCGATCTTCGCCCCCGGACTCAACCGCCGGAGCCGACACCGTCGTCGGGCGGAATCGACGCAACACCAGCAGGCCCACCACCAGGGCCACCAGCGCCGCCAGACCCAGCGACGCCGCGCGAATCATCTGCTCGTACCGGTCCCAGGGCACGGCCGGCGCCTCCGGCGCGAACAGCGACGCCCCGGCCAGCGGACCCGACACAACTTTGATCTCATCATCCCGCGACACGTCGAACCCGACCGCCTGCTTGATCAGGTCCTCGACCGCCTGCGGCGTGATGGCCGCCAGCGCGGGGTCGGCCCCGCCCTCCGGCAGCTGCACGGCCGCGGCGACGGTCAGCCGCTTCACCCGCCCCGGCGCCTCGCGGACGAGGTCCTTCGTCTCGCCGTTCAGGTATTCCGTCGTGTTCTCTTCGATCTTCGTGCCGACATTGGAGGTTGTCGCGCTGCCGCCCACGTTCGAGGCGATGCCCGCGGCGCCCGACGACGCGACCTTTGGCGTCGTGTGCGATTCCGTCTTTACCGTCTCCGAAGCCTTGACCTTCCGCTCCGGGTCGTAGCTCGTCGTCTGTCGTTCCGTCTGCGTAAAGTCCACGTCCGCCGTGACCCGCACCACCGCCCGGCCGGGCCCCAGCATGTTCGACAGCAGCGCCTCCGCTTTCGCCGCCAGGTCGGACTCCAGACGCCGCCGGTATTCAAACTGCCCAGCCACGTCCCCCTGCATCGACTCCTGGGCGGACAGGATCCGGCCCTGGGTGTCCATCACGGTCACGCGCGAGGGCTCCAGCCCTTCCACGCTGTGCGCGACCAGCGACACGATCGCCGCCGCGTCCTGCCGCGCCACGGCGCCGCCGGTCCGCAATCCCACGACGACGCTCGCGCTCGGCGTCGCCTTGTCCCGCAGGAAGGGGCTGGGCTCCGGAACGCTGAGATGCACCGTCGCCGACTTGATGTAGTCGAACTGCATGATCGACCGCGCCAGCCGTTGTTCCTTCTGACGCATGATCCGCACGTGGTACAGCGTGGGATCCGACCAGACGCTCCCCTCAATGTCGTCCGACGGGTTGTCGGACAAGTCGATCAGCTTGCCCGCGGCCAGCCGCGCCCGGTTCAACTCCTGTTTGGGGACCAGCACGGCCGAACCAGAGAAGTTCAGCCTGCTGGCGATGCCCGCGGAGTCCAGCGTGCTGACCAGCTCCGCGGCGGTCGTCGGCGTCAGGTCCGAAGCCAGCGGGACGTACTGCGACTGCAACGACCACAGGCCCACGCCGGCCACCATCGCGGCACACAGCGCCGCCGCCAGCGACATCCCGACCCGCTGCGGGAACGTCCAGCCGTCCCACATCTGCCGCAACTGGTTCCACCACAGTTTGACCGACGACACCGCACTCTCCTGTCAGGCCGCATCCCGGACCGCGAACCCGCCGCGATCCGTCGACTCAGATCTGCATCCGCATGATTTCCTGGTAGGACGAAATCAGCCGGTCCCGGACCTCGATCAGCATCCGGAACATCAGGTCCGCCTCCGCCACGTTGATCACCACCTGATGCACGTTGTCCGTCCGGCCCGTCGCCAGGTCCTCCACATCCTGATCCAGCTTCTGCTGCTGGTGCTGCAGGTCGCTGAGCATGTTCGCCAGCGTGTGCGAGAACGGCGCGCCCGACTTCGGCGCCCCGGGGGCCGAGGCCCCTCCGCCGATCGACGGGATCGAGGCGATGCCGTTCGGCAGCGCGCCGCTGAGCGCACTCAGGTCCATTACGAGCCTTTCAGCAGCGCCAGCGACTGTTCGGTCATCGTCTTGAACGCCTGCAGCGACTTGAGGTTCGCCTCGTACGCGCGCGACGCCGTCATCAGGTCCACCATTTCACGGGCCATCTGCACGTTGGGGTACTGCACGAAGCCTTCACCGTTCGCGTCCGGATGCCCCGGCAGGTAGACCGACGGCAGCTCGCTTTCGTCCTCCACGATGTCCCCCACCTGCACGCCCTTCAGATGCGACTGGGCGTTCGCCGAGGTCGCATGCTCCAGCGCGTTGGCGAACACGACCTGCTGGCGGCGGTACGGGCCGCCATTGGCCGTGCGCGTGGTGTCCGCGTTGGCGATGTTCGTCGCCGCGATCTCCATCCGCAGCCGTTCGGCCGACAGCCCGGAGCTCGCGATCTGCGTCACCGAAAACATACCGCTCGACGCCATGGCTTATGCCTCCCCGTCCGTCACCGGCTCTCCATCGCCCGCCGCATCATCCCCAGCCGCGTGTGCAACAACTGCGTGTAGGTCTGGAACAGCAGCGTCGTCCGCTGCATCTCGCCGACTTCCTGGTCCAGGTCGACGGTGTTGCCGTCCATCCGCGCCGGCAGCCCCTTGGTTTCCCGGACCACCGGCTGGATGCCTTCCGTGGCCCCGGGCTTCTTGCTGGACAGAGCGCTCTGCAGCGTTTCCTCGAACTGGACCTCCAGCCGCTTGAACCCCGGCGTGTTGATGTTCGCGACGTTGTGGCTGAGCACGCGCTGGCGGAGCGCCATGGCGTCCATCAGCCGCGAGAGCATCCCCGATTGCGAATCGAGAGGGTTCATATCGGACTTATCGGCACAATCGACAAACTTTCTCCGGCTTACCCGCCTGTCGGCCCGCGTTCCCTCTTGAAAACAGTGTTTCTGAACGGAATCCGCCCCCGGCCCCGCCGTTCGTCTGACAGAGTTGACGTGGCATCGGCCCCGGGCTCCCCAGGGCGGACGGCGACCGCGCCGTGTCCGTCCACCCGGCCCCCGCCGACTTGAGATTTTCCGGACTCGCCATGCAAGTTTTCCCGGATCTCCCCGATTACGGTCACGGCCGCTCTCCCGCGCCGCTTCGCACGGACGCCAATTCCCCCTCGCAGGATGCGCCCCCAGCCCCGGAACACACGGCCCGATTCGCCATGCCCTCCGCCGCCATCGCCGCGACCGACTCCCTGAAACTTCAGGTCGATACCCCCCCGGGACGCATCCGGGCCTCCGTCGTCTGCCGCCGCGGCATCGCCCAGGACGGCGTCATCGAGGAAATGTCGCCCATCGACCTGCGGCTGTTCGTCCGCAATCCCGTGGCCGTTGGCACGCTGGTCACCGTGCGGCTGTCCCCCGAAAACTGGGACTGCCACTACGATGTGGTCGGCATCGTCCACCGCTGCGAACGCCTGGCCATGGGCGTCGACCTGGGCCTGTTCCTCGACCAGCCGATGTCGGACGAGCTCATCGCCGCCTGCTGGCTCGAGATGCGCCGCGAACTCCGTTATCCGGTGATCTGGTCCATCTGGGCTCGCAGCCACACGCACGGCAAGATCATCGCCGCCACGATTCAGAACTATTCCTTTTCCGGCCTGCAGTTGCGGATGCCGCACGCCGCCCGGCCCGGCGAGGAGATCACGCTGGTCGCCGACGAACCTCTGGCCTCCGCCACCGTCCGCTGGTCCGCGGCGGTCAACGGTCATGAATTCGTCTATGGCTGCCAGATGAACCGCGGCGACGGCGCCCGGCTCGCCCTGCGGCTGCAGCCGGGGCGCCCCTGATCGAACGCTGGTTTCCCTTGGCGTCGTCCGCGGGCCCCGCGCCGTTCCTCGACCACCTGTTCCGCGGATTCCGACATGTTCGTCGACTTCACGAAGCTGAACCGGCTGCCGTCGCTCCCCACGGTCGCCGTCCAGCTGCTCGAGCGATTCTCAAATCCTG
Source organism: Planctomyces sp. (assembly GCA_019636235.1). Lineage (GTDB taxonomy): Bacteria > Planctomycetota > Planctomycetia > Planctomycetales > Planctomycetaceae > Caulifigura. Next base: position 3,673 of record JAHBXW010000026.1, on the reverse strand, counting down.
ACGTCGCGCTCGCGGAAATCGTGGCCATTGTCCGCACCGATCCGGCCATCACGGCCAAGTTGATGCGGGCCGCCAACTCGGCGCTGTACGGCGTGGGCCGGCCGGTCACCGACCTCAACCGCGCCGTGTCGCTGCTCGGCAAGAAGACCGTCACGTCGCTGGCGCTGTGCTTTTCGCTCTCCGAAGAGTCGATGGGGCGGGGGCACTTTTCCGCGCTGTACCGCGGCGTGTGGCTGCAGTCCGTCCTGCAGGCCATCACCGCCGAAATCGTGGCCCGGCGGTACGACCGCGGACGCGAAGGTGAGTACTTCGCGATCGCCCTGCTCGCCGACATCGGCCGGCTGGCGATGCTCAAGTCGGCCCCCCAGGAGTATGCTGCGATCGTGGAACGCTGCGGCCGAGAACAGCTTGACGTCGAGGCCTGCGAGGATGAGGCTTTCGGCATCAACCACACCGCGCTCTCCATCGCACTCCTGGAGCATTGGAACCTTCCGAAGCACTTCTGCGGCGCCGTCCGCCAAAGGCACGCCGCCCCGGTCGATCTGCTCGGCCAGCCTGCCGGAGAACAGCGGCGACTCAGCCATGCCGTCGCACTCGCCACGTCCGTCGGCAACTATTTCTGCCACGGCTCGCGGGGACTGTCCCTGGCCCGCACCTGCGAGCTGGCCGCCGAGCTGTACAGCATGACGCCCGACCAGGCCCGCGAACTCCTGGAATCGGTCCAGCAGCGCGTGCGCGGGTCGGCGGAGCTCTTCGACACCGACATCTCCCGCCTCGGAACCCCGACCGAACTCATGTCCGAGGCCATGGAGCAGCTCACCAACCTCGCCACCGCCGCCTGCGCCGGCGAATGCGAAAGCCGCATCCGCCATGAACTGCTCGATGAAAACGGTCAGCTCAAGCAGCGCGTCCGCGACCTGATGCGCCGCAAAAACCTCGACGCCCTGACGGGCATCATCAACCGCGGCCATTTTGACGAACTGCTCAGCGACCGCGCCGCTCAGGCCGCCGCGCACAATCAGCCCCTGGGACTGCTGTTCATCGACGCCGATCACTTCAAAGCCATCAACGACACTCACGGTCATCCTGCCGGAGATCTCGTCCTCAAACGACTCGCCGCGCTGCTCAGCAGCGATGTGCGGCCCTCCGATGTGCTGGCCCGCTACGGCGGCGAAGAATTTGTCGTCCTGGTTCACGACCCGTCGCAGGAACTGTTGGAATCGCTGGGGGAACGGCTCCGCGCGGCCGTCGAACACGAGCGGTTCGACGGGGATCGCGGCGGGCTGAAGGTGACCGTCAGCATCGGCGGGGCGGTCGTCGAACCGCCGCACGACGAGGATTCGCTGCCACGGTTGCTGGCGCTGGCCGATTCAGCGCTGTACGCGGTCAAGGACGGGGGCCGGAACGGCGTCGACATTCGCTGCTTCAATCGGCATGCGCTGCAGACCGCCGCCCTGGAACTGGCGGGCGAACACTGACGGCGGGCGTTGCCTGAGACGCCGTCGCGCCCCTCCGGGTCACGACCCAAGGGTGGGACTTCGATCGCTCCTGGTCCCTTTCGTGTCGTTCGTTGTTTTCGTGGTTCTCGTTTCGGAACCGGTTCCAGCAGGTTCCAACCACGAAAGGCACGAAAGAAACGAAAGGCCGCACGGCGGGGACCGTCCAGCGCCAATCGGCGGGCCACTGAGCAAAGACCTATCCGTCTGATCCGTGCAATCCGGGGCTTCGTGCGGGCTGGCAGGGGGGCTTGTCGCGGTGCGCTGGGGGAAGGATACTGCGGCGCGTCCGGGCGCGCGGTCCGGAGCCCAATCAGCGGGACTGGGATGGCGCTGCGATCCAACCACTACGAGCTGGCGTTCGAGGCCTGGCTGCGAAGCCAGCGCCGGCCCTATGTGGCCGTCAACGAGCGCCGGCGGCCGCTCGCCGCGGGGCGGTCTCTGAAGTCGATGGATTTCATCGTGTACGCCTCGTTCGGGCCGCACCTCCTCGTCGACATCAAGGGGCGGCGGTTCCCCCGGCCCGGCGAATCGGGGCACGCCTGGGAGAGCTGGGCCACCATGGACGACGTCGACTGCCTGCTCGAATGGGAGCGCTGTTTCGGCGCGGACTTCCGGGCGGCATTCGTCTTCGCGTACGACGTGCCGCCGCGTCCCGACGACGGCGAGGGGGAATGCTGGGAGTTTCGGGGCCGGCAGTATACGTTCTATGCCGTGCTCGTCAGCGAGTACCTGGAGGTCATGCGGCGGCGGTCGCCGAAGTGGGAGACAGTCTCGTTGCCCGCGGCGGAATTCCGGCGGCTCCGGCGTCCTGCCGCGCAGTTGTTGTCCTAGCGTTCCCAGCTCCGGACGTTCGATCGCCCGGGGAGGAGTGGTCTCGCATGCCGCGATCGGTCACCAGCCGCCGTCTCTGGCAGCGGCGTCCCCTGCGCGCCCTGGCGGCCGCATGCCTGCCGGTCGTCGCCGCCGGCCCCGCGCTGGCTCAGGAGGCCGCCGCCGGAACGCCGACGAACGTCGTGACGTCGACGCGGCCGATGTTCCTGGAGGGCGTGATTGTCGGCCTGATGGTGATCGCGGCCCTGTTTGCCGTGTGCCGAGCCAGCCGGCGGAATTGAGCGGACTGTGGACGAGCGGAGTTCCCGGCCTCGAGGCCGACGGGTGGCGGTCACGGGCATCGGCATCGTCTCACCCCTGGGTGCGACGGCCGAGGAACACTGGCGACGGGTCGTCGCTGGCGAACGCGCCGGCCGCTGGCTGCCCGAACTGTCGGACGGCCTGCCCGCGACGCCGGCCGCGTCGTGGATGCACTGGTGCGGCGCGCCGCCCCGCGGCTGGCCGCCATGCCCCGAGCCGGGCGTCCTCAACCGGCTCGCGCGGGTCGCGACGGCCGATTGTCTGGCGGGCGCGGGGAGCGAGGCGATTGACAGCGTGCCGCCGGAGCGGCGGGGCTGCATCATCGGCGTCAGCAAGCCGGCGTTGACGGCCCCTCCGGGCGAGCCTCGGAATCTGTCGGCGGACGCGCTCGACGCCGGCGGCGCAGCTGCGCTGGAAATCGCGGCGGCGTATGGCTGCGAGGGGGCAGTTTCGACCCCCGCGGCCGCCTGCGCGACGGGGCTGGTGAGTCTTATTCAGGGGGCGGAATGGATTCGCCGGGGCGATGGCGACGTCGCCCTGGCGGGGAGCGCCGACTGGTCGCTGGCTCCCGCGTACCTGGCGGCGTACCGGCGGCTGGGCGTCCTGGCCCGCGCCGGGGACGACCCCGCCACCGCCTGTCGCCCGTTCGACCGGGACCGCAGCGGATTTCTGGTCGGCGCGGGCGCGGCGATCCTGTTGCTGGAGGACTGGGATCACGCCGAGCGCCGGGGCGCGTCGATCCTCGCGGAGTGGCTGGGGTCGGCGCTCGTGTCCGACGCCGCGTCGCTCGTCGACTTCGATCCGTCCGGGGAGACGCCCGCGCGCGCGGTGCGTGACGCCCTGCATCGGTCCGGTCTCGCGCGGCCTCGAATCGACGTCGCGTCGCTGCACGGCACGGGGACGCTCGCCAACGATCGCTGTGAAACCCGCGGCCTCACAGCGGCCCTGGGCGAGGCGGCACGGAGCGTCTCCTGCTTCAGCCTCAAAGGGAGCATCGGCCATCTGATGGGAGCGGCCGGCAGCGTGGAGACGGCGACGCTGAT
>JAHBXW010000025.1 GCA_019636235.1 Planctomyces sp. | reverse complement strand
GGCACTAGAAACGGGCGCGAGGCTGTTTCATTTCCTTGAACTGGGGAGCTGCGATGAACGAATGCCTGCGAAGATTGCTCGGGGTCGCCTGCGTGACATGCATCGCTGCTGTCGCATCAGCGGAAATCCGGACCATTGGACATCCTGGAAGCCTGCAACAGTATTCGACCACTGCGAATATTGCAGGCTCCGGGACGAGCGATGCCGGGCACGGCGTCACTTTCGTTGCATCGATTGAGATCGACGGGGTTACAGAGAACAGCGAGTCAGGAGTGGTGGGGGCACATGCCTACTGGGGTTGCACGGTGCCCGCCCCGAATGGAACTCCGTGGTCGTGTGCTTGGGGAAATCAGGTGGACCAGGGCAATGCATTTTATGTCATCCGGCGGGATGGCACTGCAAAGGCGGCGCAAAAGATCCGGATCTGGGACTCCAGTTGTTCGTGAACTGCAACACGCGCTCGCCTCAGCGGGCGGATCTAATGATTGATTGCAGGACGATGAGTCGCGAACTCGTCATTCGTCTCGTGTTGGTCCAGACGGTGAAGGGTTCGCGGAATTCATCGAGCCGGCAACCAGATCGGCATTCTCCGAGAACCTCCAGTCATGCCAAGTCAACGCGGACGAGTCCAACGGCCGCTCCGGCGCACGTGGCTGATTGCAGCGGCCATCTGCCTCATGGTCGCCGCCTGCCGCCAATCCGCTCCGCTCGTTCCAGATGCTGCAATTGAAGCCGTCGGATTTCAGACGTTTCAATTCGCAGATGACGACTCCCCATCGGAATCTGTTCTCCCCGGCGTCTCGTTCACCGTCCGTGGCACTGTGATTGGAGACGGCCATTTCGAGAACTCCGGAATCGTCTATCTTGATTCAATCGAAGGCCTTGAGTTCCTGACGCACGACAGTGCGCTATTGGTGGTTCTGCCAGGCAAGGCTGAGCCGGGGGAAACTCGCAATCGATCCGGGTTTGAAGCCGTATTGAAAGCGCCCGCCAAGCCGGGCATCTACATGCTCCGCGTCAATATCCATGGGAACATTGTCGGCGAGGCGACAGTTCGCGTTCAGACCAGTACCGAAAATGACGCCGCACGCCAGCCCCCGCAATCGTCGCCCCGTTGAGCCTGCCTGACTCAGCTGGACGAGGAATCCCCCGGGATCGCGCCCTCCCCCGCGCCCTGCGAAAAACACCACAACGTCCGGTCCGTCCGGACGTACAGCCGCCCATCGGCGATCGCCGGCGTCGCCAGCGCCTGCTCACCCAGATCGGCCGTCGACAGCTCGCCCCACTCCCCGCCCGCCTGCAGAATCGTCAGCCGGCCCTCCGTATTGATCACGTACACCTTCCCGTCTCCCGCCACCGGAGACGCCCAGAACTGGCCGCCCCCCTCCTTCAACCGGCCCCGCTTCAGCAGCTCGCCCGTCGCCGGATCGAACGTCGTCACCAGGCCGCCGTCCTGGACCATGTACAGCACATCCGCATACGCCAGCGTGCTGGGGATGTACGGCACCTGCCGGCGATAGGTCCATTGCCGGCCCGATTCGCCAATGTCCTCGGCCCCTCCCAGGGCGAACGCCGTCAGTCCCCCCTTCCCGCGAATCGCCTCCTGCGACTTCGTCCATTCCGCCTGGGTCAGCGTGCCGTCTCCGTCGCCGTGCTCCTTTTCGATCTTCGCGACGAACAGGCTCATCGACGGATCGCGCCCGTGCTCCTCGGGGGTGATTTCCCCGTCCCGGTCGGCGTCGAGTCCGGCGACGACTGCGAACGGCAGCGGCTCGAACACCGGCTCGGAGACGATCACCCGGTCCGGCAGGAGAATCGGCACGCCCACCGGCGCCGTCCCCAGGCCCGTCGCCCACCACAACCGGTCCCCGGTCGACGCCGCGTACGCCACCAGCTCCACCGGACCGAACACCACGACCTGCAGCGGACCCTCGGCCGGCTGATGCAGCACCGGCGTCGAGAAGCCCCCCGTCATGCCGTTGAACCGCTCCCGCCGCCAGGCCTCGTCCCCCGTCCGCACGTCGTACGCGGCAATGAACGAATCTTTCAACTGGTCGGCGACGAGAATCACCCGGTCGTCCGCGACGACCAGCGAACTTGCCAGGCCATGCAGACTGGCCGTCGGCCCGATGTCGACCCGCCACAGTTCCTCGCCGTCGGTCGTCGCCGCCAGCAGCCCGGCGTCCGGGAAGAATGCGAACACGCGGCCGCCGTCGACGACCGGCGTGGGAGTCGCTGGACCTCCCGGCGGCGTGAACCGCATGGGCCGCAACGAGGGCAGCGTCAGCGTCCACTGAAGTTCGCCCGTGGCGGCCTCGAACGCCTGCAGCCGGCGGTCCTGCCCTTCAAAGGACGTCAGAAACAGACGACCCGAGTCGATGACGGGGGATGACGCGCCGGCGCCGACCGGCAGCTTCCAGAGCACATTTCGCTCGGGACCGGCCTCGCCTGGAAGTCCGGCGTCCGTCGAAATGCCCGTCCCGTTCGGACCACGAAACCTCGGCCAGTCCGAGCCCGACGCATCGCCGGCCGACAGGCCCCAGCCCAATGCGAACGCGATCGACAGCGTGGAAACTCTGCACATCGACCGATCCCCCTGACGTCCTGCGCGCCGCGGGATCGCCCGACCGGGCCGTCCGCAGCGGCGAAGTGTTGAACCTGACGAGCGCAGGGGGAGTCATCCGCAGGGATGCGAGCCTCGTCACGCGGGAGACTATGACGCGCGCTGCGCCGTGCGACAAGCCCCAGGTGTTGCGACTCCCGAGGCGCCGTGGGCTGCGATGTGCAACCAGGCCTGATAAAATCCATCGCAGTGGCGGGTTCGTCCGCAGGCAAACACGAATTGGAACGCACTGGGGCCTTCCCGATGTCGCGTCACGATTTCGCGCAGCGTGGTCTCAACGCATCCCGTCGGGGCGTCGTCTCTGCTGGATGGCAGTGGCGGTGCTTGGCGTCTGCCTGGTCGCGACGCCGGACGCATGCCGGATGATCCGGCGCGGTTGTCGATTGCGATGCGGCGTCGCAGCTGCGGGGCTTTGATGGGATGCGGATTCGCTGCTGGTCCACCAGAACGAGGTTCGACGAATGCCCTTCCTCCTGGGACTTGCCTGCTGCCTGGCTGATCCTCAATCCCCGGCCGATGCCCTGGAGGTCGCGATCGCCACTGTCGAGCAGCAGGAGCGGGAGATTCGCTCCTGGCGGCTCGAGTACAAGACGACTGCCAGGACCAGATCGCTCGGCTTGGATGGGAAGATGGGTGGGCAGCGGAGCGAGTTCGTCGAACTCCGCAGCGGAGACATGTACCGGTCGTCGATGAAGACTCAGTCGGATGCGGAAACGAAGGGCGCAGATGATGTCGTTGAGAATGCGTTTGATGGAACCGGGTCCAGTCAGTTTCATCCGGAAGCCGGCCGGGGCGGCATCAAGAGCGCGCGAGGTCACGATCCCGCGTTTCTCAGCCTGGTGTACACGACGGACCGGCCGCTCAGCGAGATGCTGAAGCGGGCAGCCGAATCCGACTCGGCCCGCTGGGTGGAGTCGCGGGGCCGCGCATTGCTGGAATGCAGGGTCGACGAGCGAAACGGCCTGTGGCGCATTTATCAGTTGGACCCGCGCCAGGGCTGGCAGCCGGTGCGCGTCGTGCTCGACCATCCCCCTTTGGCGGGGCCGTCCGGCGAACCCTCCCGCGAAGTCCTGACGGTCGATGTCCTCGAATTCTTCCAGCGGGACGCGGTGTTCGTTCCGAAGATGGCCCACCGCGTGATCGATCGATTCGAAGGACAGCGCGCCGGTGTTCGCGACTACGAAATGCAGGTCGTGGCCTCTTCGCTGGAGTTGAACCCCCAAGTCGCCGCTTCCGACTTTCGCATCGCGTTCCCGGAGGGGACGGAAGTATTCGACAAGGACCGGAGGGTCCTGTTCACCGTCGGCCCCAATGGGGAGGAACTGTCGGTGCGGCACGTGCCCGCTTCCGGCGCCAAAGGCCCGGTTCAGGCCGGCGGGCTGTGGATCTGGTGGGCCGATTCCCGAATCTGGCTGGCCGTGTCGCTGGCCGTGTGCGGTCTGATGGCCGGAATCGTCTGGCGGCAGCGGCGGCAGCACACGTGATTGTTCAAGCAACTCCTCGGCTCCAGCAGCCCAGCGGCGTTGTCCAATCCCGTACTCTCGTAACCCTTGGCGCCCCCTGATTCACGTTGTGGTCACCTTGACCGGTTCCGGCGGGAAATGCTCCACATGCGATTCTCCGTGGCGCCCGAAATAGCTGACGCGGCGGCCGGTGATCTGGACGAAATAGCCCACACATCCGGCAGCCATCGTCTTTTGAATGAAGTCCAGATAGGTGTGCTGGTTCCGTTGACTCTGACGCACAGCGTGTTCGACGGCGGATGCTGAAAACTCCGTGGCAGTTGTGTGAGACGGATGGAGCGTGGCGACAACAAGCGAGTCGCCGTCCGCCAAGTAGTACGTGATTTCCTGGCGGCTGTAGTCCGCGTGGTATCGTTCCACGCCGATCTTGGCGAGCCTTCCGACGATTTCAGGAAAGGCAAGCTCTCCGGTCAATGCTCCGTGTGCGCACCCTTGAATAACCTGTGTCTGTTCCGCGTTCATGAATTCTCCTTCGTGGTTCGTGAGTTTGGAGTCAATCCACCGGCAAGTTTTTCCAACCGTGCCGGCGGACGATGTCCTGGAGCAAGTTCACCAACTTGGTTCTCTCTTCTGGCTTCAGATGCCCGAAGAATTCGCGGTCATTCTCGTCAGCCAGCCGAGCCAAGACCGGCACGATCTGCTTTCCCACCGCGGTGAGTTCGACGGTTTGATAACGCCTGTCGCCGTCAGACGCCGAACGCAAAGCCAGCTTTTTTCGCGAAAGCCGTTCGACGAGCTTGGAAACCGCTCCTCGCGTCATGCCTACGGCCTCCGCGAGCTGGCTCGGATTGGCCGCTCCCGCGTCAATCATCTGCCGCAAGAGAACCCACTCGGCGACCGTGACACCTTGAGCTTCGACCTTCCGCGCGAAAGCGTGAGAAACGTGGTTCGAGACGAACCGCAACCAGTATCCCGTATGGTCTTCCAGAGTGCTTTCTGATCTGTTCGCCATTGGCATTCTCAAAGTGACGAGCAGATCCGTATGGACTTGGTGTTGACCATGCAAATCGGCCCCATAGGTGGTTTCCTAGGAAACTATAACGGCGGCCAGGGGGCCTGTCAACCGCCAATCGGGCACCCTTTCTTCGCAGCAATTGGAAACGGCGAGGATGGAAAGTACTTATTTCAACGAAGGTGTGTTCCGGAACCGAGAGATGAACTTCACAAGCCAACCCGAGGATCAGTGGCGGTTCATCCTGGCCGCGGTCGCCCAGGCGGCATCGGACGCGGAACTCACACATATCGCCGGCGGTCCCGTCGAGCATCTGCTGGGCCACCACCGAGCCAGTCGAATCGACCACGTGGAGCTGAACGCCGCGGCCAATCCGAAGTTCGCGCGGATGCTGTCGAGCGTTTGCAAGCACATGATGTCAGACGACGTGTGGGCTCGGGTTCAGGCCCTGCAGGCGCGATCTGACGGGTCGCCAGCAGCCGAGGCCTCGAGATAATCCGGCAGCCGACCAGCGCGGAAGCCGAGCGAAACGATGCGCCGGTTCATCGCGCCGCGACGGCCGGAACGCTTGCAGCCGTCGCGCTGTCCCGATCGACAGCGTAGAACCAGTTCGCCACGAAGTGCTCCCCCACGAAGGCCACGATCGCCAGCAGCAGCACCAGGGGAAACACTTCCTTCCCCAGGTCCGTCACGTTCACCGCCGTCTTGATCTCATCCAGCGTCCGCGCCACCTGATACTTGCCCTGGCCCAGCAGCTCGTCGAGCTGTTCGGCAGTCAGCCGCACCAGGTTGCTCTCCGCCGGGTTGGCGTTCACGCTGAAGCCTCCCAGCGGCTCGTTTCGGCCCAGGCTGACCAGCTCGTAATGGCCGACCTCGCGGGTGTCATCGATCGTGATCGTCGAAGCGTTCGCCGGGGCCGTCAGCCGCAACTGCGTGAACCCCGGCCGACGAATCAGGTATTCCCGTTCGCCATCGGACGGCGGGATCGGCAGCGTCACAGGCTCACCGGCCAGCACATTGAAACGCAGTTCGGTCGTCCGCGCCAGGTACTCCGTCAACTGTTCGGCGAACGCCACGAACAGCCAGGGCGCGTAGTTTCCGCTGGGCAGCGTATTCCAGTGCAGCCCCGGGTCGTTCGCCAGGTGCACGGCCGTCGTGAACATCACCGTCCGGCCCCGGCCGTAGGGACGGTCCAGCAGGCTCGCGGACCGCGCCGGATCGTCATACGTGGCCAAGACGGTCGCGCCGACCGCCGGCTCGACGACCCAGAACTGCCGCACCTGAATGTCATTCTCCATCGCGGCGAAGCTGCCATAGGTCTCGTACTGCCGGAACCGCCAGAACAGCGGATGCTCGCGCTGATCGAGACTGAACCGCCGCGGCTGGGGGCCTTCCGGCTGATAGACGTCCAGCCGCGCGGGGAGAAACTGCTGCGGCCCGGCCCGGTTGTAGGAGACGGGATCGACCTCCGTGGATCCGAGGACGACGGCCAGTCCGCCCCCCTGCTCGACGAACTGCCCCAGCTTTGACCAGGCGTCGTCCGCCAGGCGCGGAATGTTGACCAGATACACGACGTCGTACTTCGCCAGCTCCGCCGTCAGCAGCTGCCGCGGCTCGATCCGCACGGCTTCGAACTTCAGCTCCCCCTGGCTGTCGAAGGGGTCGAGCGCGAGCAGCAGTTCATTGGCCTCCTTGGCGCGGGGCGACACGACGAGCACCTTCGGCGGCAGGCCGATCGCCGCGGTGAAATGCCTCCGGTCGTCAAACCGCAGCGGGTCGCTGGACCCGAGTTCGATCTGCCCCTGCACGAGGGCCCCGGTGAGGTTCGTGAGCATCGCGAAATCGAACCGCTCGACCGTGCCGGCGTCGATTGTGCGAGTCTGCACGTCTCGCGCCACGGGCTGCCCGCCGTTCGCATTCACCGACAGGGTCGCCTTGCGTTCGCCCGATTCCCCCGCGGCGCCGATGTCCGCCCCGACGACCAGCGTGCCGCCGAGGGGAACCCGCTGTCGCGACAGCCGCAGGTCCTGAATGGCCGTGTTCCGCGGCTGCAGATCGCCCACATCCACGACCTGCAGCGACACGCCGGGCAGGCCTTCGAGTTCGTCGGCGATCTGCCGGGACTGTCCCATCCGCCAGGCCGTCGTCGCCAGATCTGTGAACACGTACACGCGGCGGATGAAACGGTCCTGAATGGCCGAGTCCGAACCGGCGCCCAGCTCGGCGATGGTTTTCTGCCGGTCATCCGCCTGGAGCGCCAGCGCCCGGCGAATCCGATCGTTCAGCGACAGCGCGACGGGCGAGCAGGTCAGCGCGTCCATCCGCGACTGAGCCGACCCCATGGACGCCTGGAAGATCAGCGGGTTGTCCTGCGCGGTGTCGGTGATCGCCAGCCGGCTGCCGGCGGGAAAGTCCCGCACGTGTTCCGTCGCGATTTGCCGGGCGGCGTCGAGCCGGGTCTTCCCCTCCTGCGTGTATTCCATGCTGAGGCTGGTGTCGAACACGAAGGCGGCGGCGACCGGCAGGTTGAACTGTCCCGTCGGCGCCGGGGACGTGATCTCCGCGGCGATCCGCCGCTGATACGGCCAGCCCGTCAGCAACAGCGCGGCCAGCAGGGTGCCGCCGGTCGTCCAGCCCCGCAACTGGGCGCGGCGGAGCGGAAGTTCATGCGTGGGCGACTGCCTGCGCCAGCGAGACAGCATCCAGGCGTACGCGCCGACGCCCGCCGCAATGACGCCCGCCAGCGTCAGGGACTCCCTCAGGTTCAGGTTGTAGTTGGCGGCGGGCAACGTCGGCCGGGCCACCGCCAGCACCAGCAACGCCAGCGCCGCCATCCGCAGCAGCAACAGCCACCAGTGCCGCAGACGGAACCGCCGGGTGTTCTGTCGCGTCCGCTGCTGCACCAGACGCAGCGCAGGAAACAGCAGCCGCTTCGGCTTCTGCCGCATCAGCAGATGCAGCAGCACGGGCGCCGCGACCAGGCCCAGTCCCATCAGCAATGCGGGGTGCAGCCAGGTCATGTTCCGCGGAAGGCCGGCCGGGTCGGGATGCGTCGAGAGGGAAATTCAGGCTGCCGGCGCGGCCGGCGCTCTTTCATCATAGACGATTCCCGCGGCGGGCGTCGCGACTTTCGGACGCTTCTCGCCGGGACGCCAGTCGGCGGTCAACGCGGCGACCCGTCGATCAGGTCCTGCGCCTCCGCCGCCAGTCGGTCCTGCAAGTCAGACGCCCGGACCGGCTTGCGGAGGATGGCGTCGAATCGCCCTTCCAGTCGCAACTCGGGATGCGAAACGTCGAATACCGACAGCGCCCAGATGCGCACCTGCGGCCGAGACGCCCGCAACTGTGAAATCAGCTCACCGCCCGCTCCGCGCGAAAGTCCCAGATCAATGATCAACACGTGCGGCCGGAACATCACCGCGGCGTCGAAGATCTCCTGTCGCTGGTTCGCGGTGCGAACCTGATGTCCCCAACATCCGACGAGCCGGGCCAGCGTCGCGGCGGCGTCGGGATGATCATCGGCCACGAGCACACGCAGTCCGCTGGCGGCGCGTTTATCGGCGTCCGTTCCGTCGATCGCAGCGCTCGAGAACGGAAAACGTCGGGATTTCTCCTCAGGAAAAGGCGCGGTCGGCATTGTCGGACCCCTTGGTTGTTCATCGACTTTGTCGGCTCTGCGAAACGGGTTCTGCAAACGGGGTGCCAGCCACGCGGCGGCCTTTGAACAGAATCGAATAAAGACGGCGTCAGGCGTCGAAAACGCCACAGCGGAAAGTTTTCCGCGGGTTTGATACGCTGCTTTCCATTCGAGCGTCCCGAGCCGATTCCAACCATTCCGGAACTGCGGCCCGCTGTCCCGCGATCGACCACCGACTGCCGTGGGCGGCGGCGGAGTCCGGAGCGTTCGATGGGAATCGGAAACTCGGAACCCGGCGCACAGGCCCAGCCAGACATGACCGTCAAGACGAAGAGCATCCGCGCCGAACAGCACGTGGAGCTGTCTGAGATCCTTCGAGAGGACGCTCGGGAAATCGCCGATGCCTGGGCCAACCGCTCGCGGGACGAGCAGCCGCAGGCCGCCCGACTGCATCACGTGGCCTTGCTGGACCACGTGCCCCACCTCCTCGAGGCGCTGTCCGTCGCCCTCGCGGACCACTCGCTGGAGGTCCCCCACAAACGTCCCGCGCGGCAGCACGGCGAGCAGCGTTGGGAGCACGGCTGGTCGCTGGAAGAAGTCGTTCAGGACTATCAGATCCTGCGGCTGGTGCTCGTCGACCACCTGGAGCGCGCAGCGGCGCGGCCCCTGGAATCCCGCGAGTTGATGGCCCTGGGGCTGGCCCTGGATGACGCCATCGCCGCCAGCGTCCGGGCCTACGTCCGCGAAAGCGCCGCCCAGATGCGGCAGCAGACCGAAGCGCTGCAGTTGCACGCGTCGAGGCTCGAAGAGTTGAACTCGCAGAAGAACGAGTTTCTCGCCGTGCTGGGGCACGAGCTGCGAAACCCGCTGGCGCCAGTGCGGAACGCGCTGGACCTGTTGGCTCTCGAGGGGGCCAAGCCGGATGTGTTCGAGTGGGCCCAGGGGGTGCTGAACCGCCAGGTGTCGCTGATGATCCGGCTGGTTGATGACCTGCTGGACTTCTCGCGGATCGCGCAGGGCAAGATCGCACTGAACGCGCGGCCGCTCGATTTTGGCCAGCTCGTGCGACAGGCGGGGGCGGACGCCGCGCCGGACTTCGACAAGGCGGGCATCGCCCTGGAGACCCGCGTGCCCGAGGCGCCCGTGATGCTCCCTGGCGATTCGCAGCGGTTGATGCAGGTCGTCAGCAATCTGTTGAACAACGCTCGGAAGTTCACAGGGCGGGGAGGTCGGGTGACGATCGAACTGCATGCCGACGCGGGCTGCGGCGAGGCCCGGCTGTGCGTCCGGGACACGGGCATCGGCATTGAACGGGAGCTGCTGTCGCGGGTGTTCGAGACGTTCACGCAGGGCCGGCAAAGTCAGGAGCAGGGCCGCACGGGACTGGGGCTGGGACTGGCCCTGGTGCGTCAGCTGGTCGGACTTCACGGCGGTTCGGTGCACGCGGAAAGCGATGGCCCCGGCCAGGGCAGCGCCTTTTTTGTCACGCTGCCTTCGGGAGACGCCCAAACCGGCGGGTGATCCCGCGCTCGACGGCGGGTGTTGTGTGAAGCGGTCCTGCGTGGCCGAGCTGAACGCTGCGCGCCATGGTCGGCTCGCCGGGGTTTCGGACTTTGCCCCAGCCGCCGGCCGCACGGAATGCCTGATCTCTCTTCCATGGTGCGTCATCGCCGGCTTGCCTCAGGGGCTTGCCGCGCTCGACGTCACCCGACGGCTTCGAACCGCGCCATTTGACCGTTGGCGCTCATGGACAAATGCGGCAGCGCAAAAAAGACCGGGCGGTCTCCGGCGCCCGGTCTCTCCGTCGCGATCCGCGTTCAACGCCAGCGTCATTCCTTCGGCAGGATCACCGTGTCGATCACGTGGATCACGCCGTTGCTGCACACGATGTCGGTCTTCACGACCTTCGCGTTGTCGATTTTCACGCCGTCCTTCGCGTTGATCTTCACCGATTGCCCCTGGACAGTCTTCGCAGAGTCGACCTTCACGACGTCCGCGGCCATGACCTTGCCCGGCACAACGTGGTACGTCAGCACGGCCTGCAGCTTCTTTTTGTTCTCCGGCTTCAGCAGGTCTTCGAGCGTGCCCTTGGGCAGCTTCTTGAACGCCTCGTCGGTCGGCGCGAAGACGGTAAACGGGCCGTCGCCCTTCAGAGTGTCGACGAGATCGGCGGCCTTCACAGCGGCCACGAGGGTTTTGAAATCGTCGGCCCCGACCGCGGTGTCGACGATGTCCTTGGGTTTGTCCTCCGCCATGGCGAACGTGAACGCCGCCAGAAGAGCGCCTGTCAGGGCGCACAGAGTCAGATGACGCATGATCGTTGTCTCCAGTGTTGCACAAAGAATGGGGTTGCCGGCCGCGGCGCGCAACGCATGCTCAGCCGCCGCAGGGGTTTCAATCGCCGCAGACGTTCGAACCGGGGCCCGCGATCCGGAACGCGTCTGCCGCAGTCAGGAAGGGCTCAGCCTTCGCAGGCGTTCCTGTGCACCGGAACACGGGAGGTTTCTAGGACCTCGCCGGAAGGCGTCCAATGAAATTTTTGCGATACCGGTCCGAAGCGCCGGCGGCTGGCCGAGAGTCGCAGGGCGCGCGGCCTGCGCGGCGACGGGGAGAGAACGGCCGGGGGGCGGGTCCGCTGGCAAGAGTGCGGACCGAAGAGCAAACGAGAAAGTTCCGGGGCGCAAACGACCGCACGCCGACGACAGGGGATGTCGCCGGCGTGCGAGGTTCAGACGGCGAGGCGCCGAGGCGCTACGCCGTTCGACAAATCAGTTGCAGGCGCCGCAAGGAGCCGCACAGCCGGGGTCGCACGGAGCCGCACAGGTCGGCGCCGGGCAGCACGGAGGCGGGCAGCAGTCATTCTTGCAGCAGCGGTTCCGACGGCAGCACTTCTTGAACCAGCCCAGCAGGCTGTGGCGGTGGCCGCAGCCCGAGTCGCAGACCGGAGCGCAGCAGGCCGACGGCGCCGGAGCGCAGCACGCCGGAGCGGCGGGAGCGCAGCAGGCCGGGGCGCACGGAGCGGCGCAGCCGGGGTCACAAGGAGCCGCACAGGTCGGCTCGGGGCAGCAGCACGTCGGCTCGGGGCAGCAGGTCCCCGCGCGGTGATGCCCGAAGAGTCCGGCGCTCGCGGTATTGACACCAGCGGCGAGGACCAGGGCAGCAGTCAAAGTCGTCCACTTCATCTTGAGTACTCCTGACTTTTCCCGGGTTGGAACGGAGGCGCCTTTCACGTCGCCTGTTCGTCTGGTGAACAGGCGGCGCCGTGACGGGATGGGTCCACCTGCCCAAGAGATTCGGCTGCCGCCCGGCCTGGAATCGAGTTCTCTGTGCCCGCTTCGGCCGAGACTGCCTGTCTGGATTGCGGTTGAACCGGTTGTGCCACTGCCGACGGGCGGGACCGGTTGCGCGCGTTCTCCCTGTCGCGCATGGCTCAGGCCGACCATTCGGTTACAACACAGATACGCTGCGGGACTTCGCCGCAGCCGTCCCGCACGCCGCTTCCGCAATATGGCGTTCTACTTCCGCAAACGCAGCACCCTCCGACTGCCCCTCACGCTCAGCGTGTCGGTGATGGCGCTCAACGTCACGCTGATGATCTGCTGGATCGTGATGCTGGCCCAGGGCGCCCGCTGGACGGCCCTGACGATCGGCGTCGTCGCCTTCACGATGGTCCTGATCGGCCTGTCGTTCTGGCTGGTGCTGACCATCAAGGAAGTGCGGCTGAACAATCGCCAGGCGAATTTCGTCGACAGCGTGACCCACGAGCTGAAGTCGCCGATCGCCTCGCTGCGGCTGTATCTGGAAACGCTGCGGATGCGGTCGCTTGATGAACGCCGCCGTCAGGAATTTCACGATGTCATGGCCCAGGAACTGGATCGCCTCGACCAGTTGATCAGCCAGTTGCTGGAGGTCGGGCGGCTGGACGCCATCGGCGAGCAGGAACAGCCGGAGGATGTGCCGCTGGAGCCCTTGCTGCGACGGTGCGCGGAAGCGGCCTGCACGCATCACCGCATCGAAACGCCGAGCGTCTTCACCTTCCGTTGCGAAACGCTCCAGCTGCATGCGCGTCCGCTGGTTCTCGAACTGGTGTTCATGAACCTTTTGGACAACGCGGTGAAGTACGGAGGCGATCCGCCGGAGGTGCTGGTCGAGGCCGTCGCGTCCGGAGCGAACCGGGTGCAGGTGCGGATCAGCAACAACGGACCGGGCGTGCCCTATGAGGACCGCCGCAAGATCTTCGGCATCTTCTACCGCGGGGGCAGCGAACTGCTGCGGCGCAGGAAGGGGACCGGATTGGGGCTATATATCGTCAGCACGCTGGTGCGGAAGCTCCGCGGGCGGGTGTACGTCGTCGATCGCAGCGACGGGTCTCCGGGCTGCACGTTCGAAGTCGATCTGCCGGGGCGGGTCGATGCGGCCGGTGACGAGGCAGAGTCGCCGCCATCGGCAGCCGCTGCGGTTGCCGAACATTCGGAAAACTCCCCCTGAATTGACGGCGGTCCGAATGCGGACGCCCGGCGGCCTGCCCGACTCGGGCCCGTGTTCCAGGCATGTTCCTGTCAGGGGCGTTACAACGCCCGCGCGATGGCCAGACCCGGATCGCTGTCCTGGGCGCCAGGGCGGATGCTGGTGTGCGACCATTCGACGTCGTCCGTCTCGAGGACGGGGGCCGCGTCGCGAAGCCGGTACGACTCCGCGCGGTCGCCGACGAAGAACCGCTTGAACCACAGCATGTTGCGAACCCGCCCACGGGGGGACATCAGGCGGACTGACACGCCCTGCTCGAACCAGTCGAACAGCATCCCGAAGAAGCCGCTGGGGACGAATTGCACTGTCGACATGTCGATGGCGATCGACCGGCAGCGATCCCGCTGGATCAGCTGAGTCAGCGTATCACGGAGCAGCGACAGGTCCGCCCCGTCCCAGATCTCCATGTCGCCGATGCTGACAACGGTGACGCCATGCTCCTGGCGGGTCGACAAGCCGTGCGTGTATTTGCGTTCTGCCATTCGTGGACTCGCGTGTCACAGGTGTGCATCGAAACGCGACGCTGATCTGCTGTGACGATTCCGGAAACGCAAGGTCCGGACCAGTTCCACCCACGGACCGACTCCCGTCTTCACAACTCCTTTTGCGACAACAGATTGAAAATTCCGCACGCTCGCCGAACCGGCTTTTGCCGGCTCCGGCGCTGACTCCCGGCAACATGCCGCGTTTTCGTTTCGCAACATGTCGAGGGGGCCGGCTGCGTTGCGAATCGCTGCGCAGACCGGCCACGCATCCCCATCCTGAGGAAATCTTTCGACTCGACCGCGCGAACGCGCCGCTTACAGCAGCGGCGTCGTTCCCGGAAGGGCGACCCCCGGCACGACGACCGGGGTGTCCCAGCTCGTGATCTCGGGAATCAGCTGCTCCTCGGAGTGGAGCGCCTTGTCCCAGGTCACCTCCTGACCCGTGTAGCCCGCCATCCGACCCATGATGCCCGCCAGCGTGCTCTTCATCATCCGGTCGCCGTCGTTGAGCGGCTTGCCGTCCCGGATTGAGAGGAACAGCTCGTCGTGCTCGATCTGGTACATGCTCTTCCGCGAGGCCCCCGCCGCCGGTCGGTAGCGCCAGTTCGTCTCGCCGGACACCTGCACGCCCCGGCCCCCGATCTCGGCGATCCCCTTGGAACCAATGACCGTCAAACGGTTTTCGTTGTGGCAGCCGGTGATCTGCCGCTGGGCGAGAAACCCGCGGATCCCGTTCTCCCACAGGTAGTTGACCTCGATGTGGTCGAAGATGTTTCCGCCGATCGCGGGAATCTGCCGGCCGCCCACCGCCGTGCAACTGACCGGGGCCTCGTCCCGCATGACCCACTGCAGCCAGTCGACGGTATGCACCGCCTGTTCGACGAGTCCGTCCCCCGACAGAAACGTGAAGTTGTACCAGTTGCGGACCATCCACTCGAGATCCGTGATCCCGGCCGGCCGCTGATCCTCGGGCATCATGGGCTTGACCGGGCCGGTGAGATACGTGCCGTAGATCGCGCGGACATCGCCGATCGCCCCGCTGTGAATCTGGTTGAACAGCGCGCGTCGTTCCGGCTCGTAGCGCCAGCAGAACCCGGCGACGAGACCGAGATTCTTCTCCTGGGACATCCGCACGGATTCCATCGCGTGCCGCACGCCCGGTCCGTCCGTCGCCATGGGCTTTTCGCAGAACACGTGTTTGCCGGCCTCGACGGCCGCGCGAAGATGCCACGGACGGAAGCCGGGAGGCGAGGCGAGCAGCACGACGTCGACGTTCTCGATGACCTTCTGGTAGGCGTCGAGGCCGACAAACTTCATCCCCGGCTCGACCTGCACGCGGTCGCCGATTTCCTTCTGATTCTTCAGCGTGTCGAGGCTGTAGTTGATCTGCTCGGGGAACACGTCCCCCAGGGCGACCAGACGGGTGTAATTGTCAGCCTGCAGGGCATCCGCGGCGGCGCCGGTGCCGCGACCGCCGCAACCGACGAGGCCGATCTTGAGGATCTGCTCGCTCTGGGCGAAAACGCGGGGCGCGGCGGCGAACCCGGCCAGCAGCGCGCCCGCGGACGCGGCGGAAGACGTCTGCAGGAAGCTGCGCCGGGAAGCGTTCGGTGTGTCGTTCGAAGCAGACATCGAAAGATCCTTCAGAGGCAGGGCGATCCGCAGCGGGCCGAGTCTGCGGAGAGACGGCGCCGCTCGCGAGGCAGGATTTCAGACGGACGATGTCCGGTCACAAGTCGGTCGCACTGTGGCTTGGCGCCAGCGCGAGCGGATCAGGGACGCCGCACGTCTGTAATAACGTCGGAGAACGCGCGGCCGGCGTCAATCGAGCGGCCCCGTTCCCAGTGTGTGGCCGGGGATGGTCCGAGCGCAGCGAGGGAAGCCCCGGGCCGGGTATTTCCCCGGGCCAACGCCGCAGGGTGTGGTCGAGGCACGAGACCCACCGGATGTCCGACCGTGCCGGATCGGTTGGGTGGCACGCCCGAGAGCGCAGCGATGGGCGTGGTCTGAAACTCAGGATTGGTCAATGGTCATCGCGGATTGGTCATTGCAAACCGCAAAACGGCAATTGCAAAGTGCAATATTGAAGAGGCGAGCGGGGGACGCCCTCTGTGGGTGTCGTGGATGGTGGGTCTTCGCCGGGGCGCTCTGCGGACTCGCCCGGCTCGACGCCACCCTACAGCTTCATGCCCCTCGCCGACGCTTCCGATTCGTGTGCCGCGAACCGCGTCCGGCGGCAGGGCCGTCGGCCGGGACCCGTGTCAATCAATGACAATTGACCGGTCCGAGATGAACATTGGCCAATCGTTTGCCAACGGCCGCAGATCCTCGGCGGCTCTGCATCACGCCTCTCCGGCCGTCCAGCGCTGAAACAGCGCCCGCTGTTCGACGAGTTGTTCCAGAAGACGTGGAATGTCCGCCAGCGGCAGCTGGTTCGGACCATCGCTCTGCGCCTGATCCGGGTCGGGGTGCGTTTCCAGGAACACGCCGTCCGCGCCGGCCGCGACCGCTGCCCGTGCCAGAGTCGCCACGAACTGCCGCGCGCCGCCCGTCGTGCTGCCCCCCGGTCGCTGGACGCTGTGCGTCGCGTCGAAGATGACCGGCGTTCCGAACGACTGCATGATGGGGATGCACTGCAGGTCGTTGACCAGCCGTCCGTAGCCGAACGTCGTCCCGCGCTCGGTCAGCAGGATGTCGCGACAACCGGCCTCCTCGCATTTGCGGACGGCGTGCACCAGGTCCTCCGGGGCGACGAACTGCGGCTTCTTGACGTTGATGACGCCCCCCTGACGGGCGGCCGCTTCGGCGGCGGCGGCGATGAGGTCCGTCTGCCGCGCGAGAAACGCGGGGATCTGCAGAATCCTGCAGACGGCGGCGGCCGGCTCGGCGTGTTCGGGAAGATGAATGTCCGTCGTGACCGGGACGTCAAACGTCCGGCGGACTTCGTCGAGAATCGCCAGACCCTGTTCGAGACCCGGTCCGCGAAAGCTGTGCAGGCTGGTGCGGTTCGCCTTGTCGAAGCTCGACTTGAAGACGAACTGCAGCCCGGCGCGCTGTGCGGTTCCGACCAGCGATTCGGCGACCCGCATGACGAGATCGCGACTTTCGATGACGCAGGGGCCGCAGATGAACAGCAGCGGCTGCCCGGCGCCGCAGCGATGCGGACCGACGGCGACTGGCTGGTTGGGCATGGAGAACTCCGTTTCGATGACGGCGGATTCTCCCGGACGGAGGCGATCGCCACAACGGGGGTTTCGCGGACGGGAGAGCGACTACATGTTCGTCCGGGCGTCGACCGCTTCGCCGAGGACCGATGACAGCGCCGCGTGCAGGTCGGCGTCGTGCAGGTGGTCCTGCGTGTAGATCCGGAAGATCAGGAAGCTGAGCGGCAGGGCCCGGAAGAGTTCATCGTCGCTGAGTTCCTGCGGCGCGCCGGCGGACGGATCGAGAAGATAGTTCTGTCCGCCGGCGGGCAGCCGCCCGCTGGGGCGGTGGTAATGCCGCGCGACGTCGATCCTCAGCGGCATGTTGCAGATCGCCCGGGGCAGCCGTTCGCGGACCCGCTCGAGCACCAGGTCGGGCGCGGAGAAGATCGACATCCGTTCTGCGCCGGCCGTGTGGAAATTCACCGTCCGCTCCACGGCCATCTTCCAGCTCACCTCGCGGCAGAGGATTGCGCGCCACTGCTGCCCGAGTTCCTTCAGCACCGGATCGGAGGCGTCGGCCCAGCGCTGGACATCCACGAGAAACGACGATTCGGTGAACTGCCGATACCGGGCGAGGTTGTCGATCGGGTTGCCCTCGAACAGATGCGGCATCGTCTGCGGGAACAGCTCTTCCAGCGACAGGTCAAGCGCCCGCACCGTGCGATGAAAGTAGACCGTCCGGAACAGATTGGCCCGCGTCTCGACGAAGTGGATCAGCGTCGGCAGGCCGCGGGCGTGGATCGTCAGCCCGCTGGGGGTGAACAGGCTGTAGTGGATCAGCCGCGCGACATCGACGGCCCGGGTGTTGATGCCCGTCATGTACGCGTCGCGCAGCACGAAGTCCATGTTGTCGACGGTGTAGATGCCGCTGAACAGCGACCGCAGCTTCTGCAGCCACAGCGGATGCCCCTCGGCCGATTCCGTGGAACGCGGGCGGCGGATCAGAAATGAGACCTGCCGCGGATCGATCTCCTCCAGCGGCTGGAGCCGACCGTTCGGGTTGCGGCGGATCCGCCGCAGCAGGTCGCCCAGCTCGTGCTCGATGATCGCGGCCCCGACGTCCTCATGGGTGACGCCGAACTGGTCGAGGTAGTGGTCGTCGAAGAAATGCCCGAACGGACCATGGCCGACGTCGTGCAGCAGTCCCGCCAGCCTCGCGAGGCTCTCGACGCAGGGCCGGGAGGGGACGTTGGGGCAGGCGTCGCACAGCGAATCGTACCAGGCGTCGATGACTCGCGACGCGAGGTGCATGACCCCCATCACGTGCTGAAACCGCATGTGTTCGGCGGAGGGGAACACCCACCAGGCGGTCTGCAGCTGATGGATGTGCCGCATCCGCTGGACCCAGGGGTGGTCGATGATTTCCTGTTCGGACACCTCGCCGGGGGGAAGTCCGCTTCGAGACACGAAGGGGATATACCCGTGGATCGGGTCGTGGGACAGGCTTTCCGTGGAGAAGTCGCGTGGCATGCGGGGCCGGGCTGGGCTGGAGGACAGCCGATTCTATCGAGCGTGCGTCGGCCGGTCAGTCCCCGTTCCGCGGTCGAGCCCGGCGGGCTTCATTCGCGAAGCGCGGACGCCCAGTCGAGCGCGAGGTCGAGGGCCGGGGCCGAATGCGTGAGGGCGCCGACGCTGATCCGGTCGACGCCGGATTCCGCGATCGCGCGAACCGTGTCGAGCGTCACGCCGCCGGACGCTTCGAGCTTCACGGCCGGGGCGACGTCATTGCGGATCGCGACGGCTGCGGCGAGCAGCGCGGGAGACATGTTGTCGAGCAGGACCATGTCGGGTCCGGCGGGCAGCACGGCGCGGAGCTGATCGAGCGTGTCGACTTCGACTTCAATCGGCACGCCGCGGGGCGCGGCGGCGCGCGCTCGGCGCACGGCATCGTCCAGCGAGGGACGCTCGCGCTGCGCGCTCCAGGCGGCGAGGTGGTTGTCCTTGATCAGGACGCCGTCGTAGAGGCCGAAGCGATGGTTGACTCCGCCGCCGCAGCGGACGGCGTACTTTTCGAGAGCCCGCCAGCCGGGCAGCGTCTTGCGCGTGTCAAGAATGCGGGCCTGCGTTCCGGCGATGCGCTCGACGAAAGCGCGAGTCAGCGTCGCGATGCCGCTGAGGCGCGTCAGAAAGTTCAGCGCCGTGCGTTCGCCGATGAGCAGCGATCGCGTGCCGCCGCGCAGCGCGGCGACGACGTCGCCCGCGCGGCGCGCCTCGCCATCGACGGATCGCAGTTCAACTTCGACCGCGCGATCGAGCCGTGCGAACAGCAGCGGCACGATGGGGAGTCCGGCCACGACGCCCGGCTGACGGACGACGATGTTGACCTCGGCGCGGGCTTCGCCGGGGATGACGGCGCTGGTGGTGAGATCGTCCCGGCCAGCGAGATCCTCGTCGAGCGCGGCGTCGATGAGCGTGGCCGCGCAGCGGCGTTCGGCGTCGGAGAAGTCAGGCGTCATGGCGGGAGTTCCGGAGCGGGGACCAGCTCGAATGTACCCGTTTTCCTTGGAAAAACCCGTGTTTTTCAGGCCCGGAAATGAAGGAAAGCGGTCGATTGAGTCGACCGCTTTCGGAGTGTGCGAAGCGAAGTTCGAAGATTACTTCTTCTTCTTCGCAGCCTTCTTGGCGGGCTTCTTCGCTGCACTCTTGGCTGCCTTCTTCTTAGCCACGTGAACTCCTCCTAATCAATGCCCCGTGTGGTGTGCCTGCCGTTGCTACCGGGCAAGAGATCGGTCAAGCCACCACAACTCGAATTGCGTTCGGCTCACCAACCGTGGCAAGCCGCGTGTTCGTGTCTGCAGGTCTGTGACGTCGCACGCGGAAAGAGTCATGTCTCTCGTTGTGCTGTCACCCTCTGATCTGCAGTCGCGGACACATTGAACGGCGTCATCCTACGAAATCGTCTTTGGCGTGCAAGTCTTTTTTGAACAACCTTTGAACATTTCGGCGCGAAACGGCGCGCGAGTTTCACGGCGCTTCGCGCGCCGCGCCGCGCTCGATGCGCGATCTCGCGCGCGTTCATCATCGTTCATGACGACTGACGACACGCGCGCTAACGCGCTCACGTCGACTCCGCTGTCCGCGCGACCGCGTCCAGCACCGCCGCGTGCAGACGTCCATTTGTCACCACCACGCCGCGATTCGCCGTCAGCTCGCGGCCATGAATGAACTCCAGCGCGCGGCCTTCAATGTCCGTCACGCGCCCGCCCGCTTCCTCGACGACCAGCACGCCCCCCGCGTGATCCCAGATCTTCTCGCGATAGCCCGGACGCGTCGGCAGCCGCAGGTACACGTCCGCTTCGCCGCGCGCCACGACCGCGTACTTCGCCTGACTGTCCAGACGCACCGCCGGCGCCGTCGTCCCCAGCAGTGAGGCGATCGTCGCCGAGCGGCCATGCGCGCTGTGCCCCGACTCCACGCTCTCGCAGATCCGGATCGCGCTGGCCTCGGACACGTCGCTGACCTTCACGCCCCGCGCCGGCGCCGACATGTCGTCCAACGCGCGCACCCAGGCCCCCTCGCCCCGCACGGCCGAAAACACCGCGCCCGCCGCGCTCCCGCCCGCTTCGACAGACAGATTCGGACAGCCCAGCACGCTGACCTGAATTTGTCCGTCGACGATCAGCGCCAGCGACACGGCATACTGCTCTCCCCTGAGAAAACCCTTGGTTCCGTCGATCGGGTCGAGCGTCCAGAACCGGCCGGCCGACTCCCCCAGGCCAGCGTCGATCCAGCCGCAAACGGCCTCCCGCGTCGCCCCCGGTGCGACCTCCTGCAGCTGCGACACGACCTGATCCAGGAACGGACGGCGCTCCTCGCTCAACAGATCGCTGGCCGTCTCTTCGCCAATGATCGGGTCGCCGGAGCAGCGTTCGGCCAGCACGCGGCAGACGATCGCCTGGCTGGCGAAATCGGCGACCGTGACGGGGCTCTTGTCTTCTTTCTGAAGCGCGGCCCCGGCCAGCTCGCGCTGCACGCGCCGGCAAACCAGACTTGCTTCACGGACCGCTTCCAGCGCCGCTTCCAGTTCTCGCGAATAACTCGACATGGGTTCCTGCTTGGTTCAAGGGCTCGCGTTCGGGCGGCGGACGGACGGACCTCGACCATCGCCGCTGCGCCAGTTGACGGCGCGGTCGAACCCTTGGCAAGCGCCGGGCGGAATGGGAACCGGAATGTCCGCCCGCGCCGTCACGCGAAGCGGTGCTGCCAGCCCGTGCGATCGATCGGCCGCTGGTCCGCGCCCTGCCGCAGCATCAGGCCGGAACCGGCGACGACTTCGCCGATCCGGTGCAGCGCCACGCCAGCGGGCGGGTCGGACTCGAGGCGCGCCGCGTCGTTTGCGGAGACGCAGAAGGCGAGTTCGAAATCCTCGCCGTCTGTCAGCGCGCGGCGCAATCGGTCGGAATGATCGCCCGACGGGACGTCCGCATGCACCGGAACGCGCTCTGCCTCGATGACGATGCCGCAGCCGCTTTCCCGCGCGATGTGCGACAGGTCCGTCGCCAGTCCGTCGCTGAGGTCGATCATCGCGTGCAGCGGCGCGGCGGCGAGCAGCGCCAGCGCCTCGCGGACGCGCGGCGTGAAGGTGCAGTGCCGCAGCGATGGCAGGCTGCCGCCCAGCGGTCCCGTGACGAACACGACATCTCCCGGCCGGGCTCCGCTCCGCGCGACAGGACCGGGCGCGACCGGTTCGCCGACCACCGTCACGTTCACGACCAGCGGACCGTCCCAGGCGTTCGTGTCCCCCCCGGCCAGCGCGACATCGAACTCCCGGGCCAGCGGTTCGAGGCCGGCGTACAGCCCTTCGACCAGCGCGCGCCCGCCGCGCCGCGGCAGCGCCAGGCTGATGAACATCGCCCGTGGCCGCCCCGCCATGGCCGCGATGTCGCTGAGATTCACCGCCAGGCACTTGCGTCCAATCAGCTCCGGTGGGGTCTCGCCGACAACGAAGTCGACGCCATCCATCAGCATGTCGGTCGCGACCAGCGTCTCCCGTCCGGCGCAACGCAGCAGGGCCGCGTCATCGCCGATGCCGATCGGCGCGGACGGATGCGCCGCCGTCCGTTTCCGGAGCGCATCGATCCAGTCCCATTCCGAGTCGTCGGCCATTGGTGAGATTCGCAGCCAGCGCGGATGTCGCGGCGTCGGGAACCCGTCAGCCCCGCGGCGCCGTCCCCGCTACTCCTGCATCGGAATCCGGATGTTGATGCGGCGTCCCTCACGGAGCAGCGTCACGGGCACCTGATCGCCCGGCCGCCGCGCCGTCACGCCATAGGCCAGCAGGTCGGACTCGGTCATCAGATTTGACTTTCCATCGAACGCCACGAGGACGTCCCCCTTGCGGGCGCCCGCGTTCAGCGCGGCCGCATGCGGACCATATTCGCCAGCGTGCTTCACGAGCAGCGCCATGCTGCCCGCGGGAATTCGACGCGACTTGCGTTCTTCGTCGGAGAGCGCTTCGAGGTACAGCCCGCCGGTCGTCATCCGGCGCAGCGTCCATGAACTCGCCCGCCAGGCCAGGTCTCCCTGGCGGCGCCAGCCTTCGGGCAGCGCCAGCGTCAGCGTCGTCGATTGGCCGCCCCGTTCCACGACCGCCTTCAGTTCGGCGCCCTCTGGCGCCGCGCGGTGCAGCACCCACTGCAGATCGGCGATCGACACCAGCGGCTGGCCGTCCAGAGTGCGAATCGCATCCCCCGGCCGAAACCCCGATGACGCCGCGGGCGATCCCGCTTCAACGTCCAGCACCGTGGCGCGCTGCTTGGGGTCGAGCGTCAGCCCCACTGAGCGCGGATGCGGCGCGGGGAACAGCACCGTTTCCGGTATCGCCTCGCCGCGCGAGCGGTACAGCTCGCGCTGCGCATCCCCGATCTGATGGCAGTGAATGCAGCTCTTCACGACGTTGCCGCTGTAGTCCAGTGTCGAGCCGTATTGCCCTTTCAGCGCGGGATACTCCTCCGGCGCGGCGGCTTCGGGCTGAGGGCCGCGTTTGCCGGCCAGCGCCGCGCGGTTGTTCGGATAGTCGGCATGCAGTTCCAGCGCTCCCTGCAGGGCCTGGGCCATGCCCGGCAGCGAGACGTCGCCGATCCATTCCGTCTGATGCGACCGCGTCCCGAAGCGGCCGTAGATCGCGCCGTCCGCGTTCAGCATGAACACCGCGAAGGACTGGTCCGTGTCGAACTGGAACGTCGACAGGTCGAGGCCGTTCGTGCCCACGACGCGCACGCAGACGAACTTCTCCAGCAATGGGCGGATCGCCGGATCGTTGTCGACCAGGTCGTCGTCGAGCTTGACGCACTCCTCGCAGGGCAGGCAGCGGAGGACGACAAGAATCGGTTTGCCGGTCTTCTTCGCCGCCTCGAACGCGCCCGGCAGGTCGTTGTACATCCAGAAGCCCTCGGCCTCGACGCGGGCCTTGTCCTCGCGGACCTTCTGTTCGCGAGTTTTGGGCTCCGCGGCCATCGCGAATCCGGCGCTCAACAGGGCCAGGGAAAGAAGCGTTCCGCGGCAGGAAACCGTGCGTCGCATGCGCTGACTCCGTACGGTGCTGGGGTTGGCCGCTCCGGAAGTCGGAGGCGGTCCGGTCGAATGAGCGGGACTCGCCGGCGAGGCGCGGCTCAGGGATCGGACAGGATCCCGCGGATCACGTGTCCGTGCACGTCCGTCAGACGGCGGTCGATGCCGTTGTGCCGCACTGTCAGGCGTTCGTGGTCGATGCCCAGCAGGTGCAGCGCCGTCGCGTGCAGATCGTAGCAGGTCGTTTTGTCGACCGCCGCCTGCCAGGAATATTCGTCGCTTTCGCCGATGGCCGCGCCGCCGCGAATCCCCGCGCCGGCCAGCCAGGTGACGAACGTGCCGCCGTTGTGGTCGCGGCCGGTCGAACCCTGAGTGAAGGGCATGCGGCCGAATTCCGTCGTCCAGATGACCAGCGTGTCCTCGAACATGCCCCGGGACTTCAGATCCCGAAGCAGCGCGGCGATCGGCTGATCGACCTGCCGCGCGATCGGCGGCAGCTCGCGGGGGATGTCGCCATGGTTGTCCCAGTTGTTCGCCGCGCCTCCCGGACCGCTCCAGACCTGCACGAACCGCACGCCGCGTTCGAGCATCCGTCGCGCGAGCAGACAGTTCCGCGCGAAGCCCCCTTCATGCGCGGGAGCGTCCGTCCCATAGGCGCGATGCACGCTTTCCGATTCGCGCGACAGATCGAACGTCTCCGGCGCGGCGAGCTGCATCCGCGCCGCGAGTTCGTACGACTCGACCCGCGCCTCGAGCCGCGAGTCGCCCGGGCGTTCCGCGGCATAACGGCGGTTCATGTGCTGCAGCAGGTCAAGGCCCGCCGCTGTCGACGCGGGGGTCACATACCGCCCCGTCGGCGCCGGATGCAGATCGGGAATCGGCGTTGGCGCGGAGGGGTTGATCAACGTCCCCTGGTGCATCGCCGGCAGGAATCCGGCCGTGAAGTTGCCCATGCCGTTGTACGGCAGCCCGCGCGGATCGGGCAGCACCACGAACGTCGGCAGGTCATCGGTCAGCCGGCCCAGCGCGTAGCTGACCCACGCGCCGAAGCAGGGGAATCCGGGAAACAGGAAGCCCGTCGTCTGCAGATAACTGCCCGGGCCATGCACGTTGGTTTTGGACGTCATCGCCATCAGGAAGGCCATGTCGTCCACGCAGCCCGCCATGTGCGGCAGCACGTCAGTCACCCAGCGGCCGCATTCTCCGTGCTGTTTCCAGGCGAACGGCGACTTCATCACCGGCCCTGGGACGCCCGTGGCGGTGACCTTCAAACCGACGTCGACCTGCTCGCCGTGGCGGCGCTCCAGTTCCGGCTTGTGATCGAACGTGTCCATCTGGCTGACGCCGCCATTCATGAACAGTTGGATGATGCGGCGCACGCGCGCGGGATGATGCAGCCCGCCATTCCAATCCGCCGCTGCCGGAGTCGCCGGTTCCACGCCCGTCGCCTGCTCCCCAAGCAGCAACTGGGCCAGCGCCAGCCCGCCGAACCCGCCGCCCCACTCGAGCAGCGAGCGCCGCGAAACGGCCGTCGTCAGCGGATTTCCGCCGTGCATCGCTCCGCTCCCCTCATTCCACGAACAGGAACTCGCTGCTGTTCAGCAGCACGCGCGACAGGTTCGCCAGTCCGTGCTCGTCGGCGTAGGCCGACCAGGCCGCACGTTCCTCGGGCTCCAGGTCCCGTCCGAAAACTCTCAACGCCAACCAGCTCAGCCGCGCGTCCGTGCTGTCCGACTCCGACGCCGCTCGCTCCGCGAGCCGCTCGGCGTACCGCAGCGTGAACTTGTCGTTCCACAGGGCCAGGGCCTGCAAAGCGCTGACGGACGTGCTCCGAACGGGCGTCGATTGCGACGCGTCCGGGCAATCGAGCACTTCCATCAGCGGATCGGGACGCGTCCGCAGCACAAACCGGTACACGCTCCGCCGCCGCGCCGCCGGGCTGTCGACATCGAACGCGTCGTAGTCGGTGTCGGGAGTCACATGGATGCCCTGCGTCATCTCGAAATGCATGACGGCCGGACCGTACATTGTCAGGTCCAGCCGGCCGCTGACCGCCAGCACCGCGTCACGAATCGACTCTCCGTCCAGCCGCGCGCGGTTCATCCGCCACAGCAAACGATTGTCCGAGTCCGTCTCGGCCGCGGGAGACTCGAACCGCGACGTGCGCCGGTAGGCGGCGCTCGACACGATCAGCCGGTGCAGGTCCTTCAGCGACCCGCCGTTGTCGCGGAACGTCGCCGCCAGCCAGTCCAGCAGTTCCGGATGCGAGGGAAGGCTGCCCATCCGACCGAAATCGTTGGGCGTGTCGACCAGGCCCCGCCCAAAGTGGTAATGCCAGACGCGATTGACGATCACCCGCCACGTCAGCGGATTGTCGGATTCGACCAGCCAGCGGGCGAGCGCCGCCCGGCGCTGCCCCTCGTCGTCGGCTCGCGGGAGGGCGAACGTCGCGGCCTCCCCCGCCACCGCCCGAATCGTTCCCGGAATGGCCTCCGCACCGGGGCGGTTGACATCCCCCCGCGTCAGCACGTGCACCGGCCGCGGCGTGGCCGCGGGACGGAACGTCCCTTTCGCGATGAATCGGTTCGTCCCGCAATAGACCTTGTGTTCGTCAGGCAGCGCCGCCAGTTCCCGTTCGAGCGAGCGCTCCCACAATTTTCGTGCGAGTTCCGCGCGCTGCTCGTCCGTCCGCTCCCCCGGGGGCGTCGCCAGGATGGCCGCCACGGGCGCGGCGACCGGCGCCAGACGCGCCTCCAGCGGCAGTTCGGCATCGATCGCCGCCAGACGGAACCGCCCCAGGTTGTGCCCGCCGCCGTGCTGCTGGTCGAGCTCCACACGCAGACGCGCGCCTTCGGGAAGCAGCGCCGGTTCGGCGAACTCGAACACCGCCACATGCGGCCGCCCGACTTCAGGATAAATGCCCCAGGCGGTGGCGGCGTCCCCGTCGATCGCCCGATCGATGCCCCAGCCTTCCTGATCGAAGTCCGCCGATGCGAACCGAATCGGAACGGGCGTCGCAGTCGCAGCCCCGTCACCGTTCGAATCGATGAACACCCGCACCTCGGAGAGGTGCAGATTGCCGTTGTCCTGCCGCCCTGGCCCCTGCATCGGCAGCGATTCATCCGGCAGCACTTCCAGCCGCACCCCGGCAACCCTCCGCAGACCGGGATCCGCGGCAATCGTATAAGTGTCCTTCTCCGGGCGCGGGCCGATCGCCAGCACAGACCGATCGATCAGCGTCTTGAGGATCGTTCCCTGCGCGGCGCTGAGCGACGCCGGCTCGAGCGTCCGCCAGTCTCCCAGCGATTCGGACAGCGACCGTTCGTACTCCGCGGCGAGCTGCTGACGCTCGCCCGTCAGCAGCGGCGCGGCGGCGATTCCCCGCCAGCTGCGGACCAACTCCAACTCCGCCGTCAGCTCCGTGCGGCGCCGCGCGACGGCCGGATCGGCGTCGTAGCCGCGCTCCGCCTTGTCGATCCCGGCGAACACCGCCTGCAGCGCGTAGTAATCCGACTGCGAAATCGGATCGAACTTGTGGTCGTGGCAGCGGGCGCAGCCGACCGTCAGCGCTGTGAAGGCCGACATCGTCGACGTCACAATGTCGTCCCGATCGAGATACTGGCCGATCAGGCGATCGATCGAGTCCTCGCGAATGTCGACCAGCGAGCTTTCGTCGAATGGCCCCGCCGCCAGGAAACCCGTCGCCGCGATCGCCCCGGGATCGTCCGGAAACAGCACGTCCCCCGCGACCTGCTCGGCGACGAACCGCACATAGGGCACGTCGTCGTTCAAGGCCCGGATGACGTAATCGCGATACGGCCAGGCGTTCGGCCGAGGCCGGTCCTGGTCCTGACCATGCGAATCGGCATAGTGCGCCACATCCAGCCAGTGCCGCGCCCAGCGCTCGCCATAACGCTCGCTGGCCAGCAGTCGTTCCACGAGCTGTTCGTAAGCATCCGGTGATTCGTCCGCGAGGAACCGGTCAATCTCTTCGGGTTCCGGCGGCAGGCCATGCAGGTTGAACGTCAGCCGCCGGATGAGCGTGCGGCGATCCGCTTCCGGAGCGGGCTCGATTCCCTCGTTGCGGAGCCGTGCAAGAAGAAACGCGTCGATCGGATTGCGTGCAAGGCGGCGCTCGCCGTCCGTCAGCTCCGGGGGCGCAATCGCCCGCAGCGGCGCCAGCGACCACCAGGTCTCCGCTGCGTCCCGTTCGCCGGCCTCGGCGTCCGGCCAGATTAGGCCGTCATCAATCCACCGCCGCAGGACCCCGATTTCCTCCGCTGACAGTCGTTTCCCCTTGGGGGGCATCTCCAGTCCCTCTTCGAGTCCTGCGACATACTGCACGAGCGGACTGCCGGCGCTGTCGCCGGAGATCAGCGCCGGCCCGAAGTCGCCCCCGGCCAGCGCCGATGAACGGCGATCGAGTCGAAAACTGCTGCGCTGCTTTTCAGGCCCATGACACTCGAAGCAGGCGCGTGCGAAGATCGGCTGCACATCGCGTGCGAAGTCGACGGGTTCCGCGGCCGGCGGCGGCAGCGCGGGTTCCGCGGCGATCAGCCGCGATGCCGTCGCCACGCCCAGCAGAACGGCGACGCCCGCGTTCAGGGCGAGCTGGCGAGACCAGGATCGAGGCGCACGGCGCTGCATGGATTCCGTCACTCTGACCGTGCGGTTCGAAGATGTCGCAAACGGATCAACGTCGAAGGATATGAACTCAGCATACCCGAAAACGCCCCCGGATCGGAACTCGTTGATGCGATCGTTTTCGGGGCAGCCGGGCGACGACATGCCCCCCCAGCGCGACTACGATTCGGCAACGTCGCTCGCCCGGCGAGCGCACCAATGCGGGTCGCATCATGGAGGACGCGAACGTTGTTCCGACCACTCTTGTGCTGCGGGTTTCTGTTCTCGATCGAGAGTTCCCACTGGCGAATTCCGATCACCCGGCGGGCGGCCGGGGTCCTGCTGGCGGCGAGCGCCGCCGTCTCTGCAACCGTCCGGGCCGACGAGCCCACTCCCGGCGAAGTCACGCCGGCCAGCGCCATTGACGTCCAGCCCAAGGACGACACCGCCGCCAGCAAGTCCGAAGCAGACGCGAAGGTTGACGAGCAGAAGTCTGACGACGCCCAGCCGGCCGAAAAGCCAGCGGCAAAGAAGCCCCCGCTGCTCTCCAAAGAGGAGCAGCAGGTCCTCGATCAGGTGAACGCCCAGCGGGCGCGGTACGGCATGCGGCCGCTGGTCGTCAGCCCCACGCTGCAGAAGGTCGCTCGCAGTCACTCGGCCAACATGGCCCGCTGGAACCAGATGAGCCACTCTTTGGGGGGCAGCGTCGGTCAGCGGGTGTGGGCGGCCGGATACGGTTCCAGCTACGCCGGAGAGAACATCGCCCAGGGGCAGCACAGCCCCGGCCAGGTGATGTCCGTCTGGCTGAACTCCTCCGGTCACCGCAACAACATCCTGTCCTACAGCTATACGGAGATCGGGATCGGCATGGCCCGCTCGAGCTGGGGCACGCCGTACTGGACCCAGGTCTTCGGTCGGCGTTGAGTTCCGGAGCCTTGCGGCGACTAATGGCTTCGTCGGTCGCCCGATGATTCGGGTTCAACAGTCGCGGCCGCGCTCTCCGACATCCGGGGGCGCGGCCGCTGTTCGTTTCGAATCGCCGGTTCGCCGTGTCGCGGGCGCGCGCGGCGTCAGACGTCGGCCCGCCGCCGCCACTGCCCTCGATAGATCGGCATCCCGAGTTTCCGTTTCTTCCGCTCGAAGCTCGTGTGATAGTCCATGTCGTTCTCGGCGGGCCGTTCCTCCGGAGGCGGCAGCGCTTCGAACCGGGCATGATGGTCCATCAGCGACCGGATGACCTCGAAATACTCCTCGACGTCCGTCCAGGAATGCAGCATCCCGCCGGGCCGGATCAGTTCCGCGCAGGCATCCGCGAACCGGTCGGTGAACACGCGCCGCCGGCGATGCCGCCGCTTCCACCAGGGATCAGGGAAATACACGTGGATCGCCTCGACCGAACCGGGCGCGATGTGCTCGAACGCGCGGAACACGTCTCCGCCCAGAATCCGGGCGTTCCCGGCAGCGCGCTTCTGCAGACGCTTCGCCGCCCGGCGGGCTTCCTTGTAATCGAGTTCGATGCCCAGAAAATTCGTGTTCGGCCGCGCTCCCGATGCGCTGAATACGAACAGCCCCCGTCCGCAGCCGACGTCGATCTCCAGCGGCCGGTCGTTCGCGAACAACCGGGCTCCATCGATGCGTCCGTCGCGCTCGATGACGCCATCGACGGTCTGAAACCACGGATCGAGATCATTCAGCGGAATGCGGCGCATGCGGGCCTGACGGAAGACGGAACGGACGACTATTCTGCGAGGGAGCGAATGTTAGGAACTCGTCCCCCCGTGCTGTATCGAGAGGCCCTGGGATGCTGAGTCTGGCCGCCGCAGTCCGCGGGGAGTCAGTGCAGATGGCCGTGCTGGCGGCCTGCTGTTTCGCCGGAGCCCGCTTGTTGCTGGCGCCGCCCGAGCGGCGGGTTCCCGTAGGCGCGCCCTATGGGACGTCGCTGCTCGCGACGCTGCTCGCCGCCAGCTGGGTGCTGATGGTCATGACGCCCCCCTCGCTGATCGATTCGATCATGCAGGCGTTGGGGCAATCGCCTCCCCCGGCGCCGGCGCCCCGCCCGGCATTCGAGATCACGCCCCAGGTGCTGGTCATCGTGGTGCTGGAAAAGGCGATGGTCATCTCGCTGCTGGGGCTGGCGCTGGCCCTCCCGCGCGCGCTGGCGGTTCCGCCGGATTCCCGACGACCGACGTCCCCCGAAGGGCCGGACAGGTTGCCTGCCGATGAACTGGCGGCCGCCCCCGCGGCGGCGTACCGCGATTCGGAGATCGTGATCCCCCGGACGCCTGTCCCGCCGTCGCCGCCGGTCGAGCGCGACCGCGGGTCCGCCGCCGCTGCGCTCGCGCCGACCACCTGGAAGCGCGAGGCCAGTCTGGGCGTGCTGATCGGTCTCGCCAGCGTGCTGTTGACCCTGGCCATGGCCGCCGCGTTGCAGAGCGCGGGGCGCAAACACGAGTTGCACCCGTTTCTGGACGTGGTTCAGCAGAGCGCCGACTGGTGGGTCGTGGCGGGCACGGTGCTGACGGCCTGCGCGCTCGCGCCGCTGCAGGAGGAGCTGTTGTTCCGCGTCATCCTGCAGGGCTGGCTGACCGATCGGCTGGGGCGGTGGATGATCCCCTGCGTGGCAACGGGCTTCGCTCTGGTGCACGGCTTGAACAACGCGCCGCTGCTGTTGCCGCTGGCCTTTTTGCTGGGCTGGCTGTACGACGCGCGGCGGAGCTACGTGGGGATCGTCGCGGCGCACGCGGCGTTCAACGGGGTCAACGTGATCATGGCGATGGCCCTGTCGCAACTGCGATAGCGGACGCCGGGCGCTCGCGTCTGCCGCAGCTGTTCCTGCGCGGCGCGCGGTTTCTCACCGTCCGGCGATCTGCTGCTGCGCCGTTTCAATCGCCCGCAGCAGGCCCTTGGCCTTGTTGAGCGTTTCCTGGTATTCGGCCGCGGGATCGCTGTCTGCGACGATGCCCGCGCCCGCCTGCACGTACGCGTCCCGCCCCATCACGACCAGCGTTCTGAGCGCGATGCAGGTGTCCATGTTGCCGGTGTAGTCCACGTATCCGACCGCGCCCGCATAAGGGCCGCGACGATGCCGCTCCAGTTCATCGATGATCTCCATCGCCCGCACCTTCGGCGCGCCGGAGACCGTTCCTGCCGGCAGTCCGGCCCGCAGCGCGTCGAGCGCCGTCAGCCCTTCGCGCAACCGCCCCGACACGTCCGATGTGATGTGCATCACGTGGCTGTACCGCTCCACGCACATCACGTCGCTGAGCGAAACCGACCCATATTCCGCGACGCGGCCGACGTCATTCCGCGCCAGGTCGACCAGCATCACGTGCTCCGCACGCTCCTTGGGATCGGCCAGCAACTCTTCCGCGAGGGCCCGGTCTTCGGCGTCATCCCGGCCCCGCGGCCGCGTTCCCGCCAGCGGACGGATCGTCACGTTCCGATCCTCCACCCGCACCATGATCTCCGGCGACGCGCCCACCAGCGAGGCCTGCGGACCGTTCAGCAGAAACATGAACGGACTCGGATTCACGACCCGCAGCGCGCGATAGATCTCCAGCGGCGTCGCCGACGTCTCCAGCTTCAGCCGCTGACTGAGGACCACCTGGAAGATGTCCCCCGCGCGGATGTACTCCCTGGCCTGCTCCACGATCTCTTCGAACTCCGACTTTCTGAAGTTCGACGTCCAATCGAGCTGCGGATCTCCCTGGGCGTGAAAGTCGCACGCCCGCAGGCCGTCGGACGCCGTCTGCAGCTTCGTGCAGAGTTCATCGACCCGCCGGCAGCCGGCCTCCCAGGCGGCCTGGAGATCCCCCTCCGCGGGGACATGCGCCACCACCAGAATCGTCTTGCGGATGTGGTCGAAGATCACCATCCGGTCGTACAGCGCGAACGACAGATCCGGCAGCCGGCGGTCGTCGTCTGGCGGGTTCGGCAGCCGCTCCGCGTACCGCACCACGTCGTATCCGGCGTACCCGACCGCGCCGCCGCAGAACCGCGGCAGCCCCGGCAGATGCACCGAACGGTGCTGGTCGATCAGCTCCTGCAGCAGCCGCAGCGGATCGGATTCGCGCCGCGTCTCGGCGGCGCCATCCCGGGTAATCCGGACTTCGTCGCCCCAGGCGTCGAGACTGAGGAACGGATCGCCCCCCAGAAAACTGTAGCGGCCGACGCGCTCGCCCCCGACGACGCTCTCGAACAGGAACGACCGCTCCGACCAGCCGGCCCGGCAGAACGCCGACACGGGAGTCAGCGTGTCGCCGAGAATCTCGCGGTACACGGGGAGCAGCCGGGCTCCCTCCGCCAGCTGGCGAAACGTGGAAAAATCGGGCAGGTGCGACATGGACATGGCGTTCGGGCGGACCGGTTCGTCTCAAGGCGTTCCGGGAGTCGCCGCAACGTAACACAGGCGCGAATCCGGCGTCAGCCGCCGTCCGGCGAAAATCGACTGTCCCGCCGCGAACCACCAGACTCCAGCGGCCTGCCGCCTGGCCCGAACCGCTACAGCCGGATCTCCTTCGGATTGTCGGATCCAAGCGTGATCCGCACCTGCATCTTCTGGCGGTTCCTGAGAATCGTCAGTTCGACGACGTCGCCCGGCTTCTTGACTTCGATGACCGTCAGAAACTGAGACGGCGTGCTGACGGGCTGACCGTCGATCGCCACGATGACGTCGGCGGCGGACTTGTCGATGGTCTGTCGCAGCCAGGGTCCGATCCGCTGGCGGGTGACGCGGGGTCCCTGCAGTCCGGCCCGCTCCGCCGGCCCGCCGGGCGTCATCCGGGCGATCCGCAACCCCTCTTCCGCCACCGTCACGTGCGTAATGCCGATGTCGCCGCGGATCACCTTGCCGTGTTTGATGAGTTCCGGCACGACTCGGCGCACCAGGTTGACGGGAATCGCGAAGCCGATGCCCGCGCTTTGCTGCACCTTGCTGGCGATGGCGGTGTTCATCCCGATCAGCCGGCCGCGGGTGTCGAGCAGCGGCCCGCCGGAGTTGCCAGGATTGATCGAGGCATCGATCTGGATGATCGATTTGATCTCCCAGTTCTCCTGAATCGCGAGGGACCGGTTCAGGCTGGAGATGATCCCCGTGCTCATCGTCCGGAACAGGCCGAACGGATTGCCCAGCGCGAACACCCGCATGCCCACGCGCAGCGAATCGGAGTTGCCGAACGCCATCGGTTCCAGCAGCTCTTCGGGGGCCTTGATCTTCAGCACGGCGATGTCGTTAATGGGATCCGCGCCGATCATCTCGCCGTCGAACATCTCCTCGTTGTACAGAGTCACCTGGATCTGCCGCGCGCCCTGCACGACGTGAAAGTTCGTCAGGATGTGCCCTTGCCGGTCGATCACCGATCCCGAGCCGTTCCCTTCTCCCGGCAGCGCGCCGAAGAACAGGCCCCCCTCGACCACGGTGACCGTCGAGATGTTGACCACGCTGCGGTTGCAGCGCTCATAGACGCGAATGTTGGCGAGTTCGTCCGGCGTCAGGCCGTTCTCGAGCAGCCGCTGGGCGTCGCCGGCGTCCTCGCCAGTTCCCGGCGACGGCAGCGCGGGCTGCGCCGCCCCCGGCGGTCCGCCCAGCGCCTCGCCGAACGGCTCCCGGTGATTCCCCATCAGCCAGGTCGTGAACACGGCGGCCAGCACGGCCGACCCGAAGCAAGCGAGCACTGTCCGCATTGTCGCACTCTCCACGATCGCGTTCCGAACTTCGTCCGGCGGTCAGCTCCCGATGACAGCCCCAGCCGTCCGCGCCGAGCGCGGACGGCGTCAGCCGGTCACTCGTCGTCGTCCGGTTCCGGCGTCGCTTCCGCCTCGCCCTCGCTGATCCCCAGCAGGTCCGCGATCTTCGGCCATACCTGCGTCCGCACGTCCTCGAACGCCTGCGCCGTTTCCGCGCTGGGGGCTTGGCTGAACGCCGACAGCGATTCCGCCTGACGCTTCAACAGCGAGTTGATTTCAATCATCTGATCGAGCGCCTTCCGGTCTTCCTCGGTCAGATCGCCGTCCCGAACCTTCTGCAGCTGCGTGACCAGGTTGGCCGTCATGCCGGTCACTTCCCCCATCAGTTCGCCGACCTTGGCCGCATCGTAGGTCTCCTTGACGAAGCCGTCGCCGACCGCCCCCACATAGGCGTAAGTCAGATACACCTGGGTCGCCCCCATGGCGCCGATCAGATACAGCCGCTCGTCGACGGCTTCCCCTTCTTCCGTCGCCGCCTCCTCATCCGGCGCCGCGGGCGCGGCGCTCGCCGGCGGAGGATCGACGACGAGCGTCACATCGGTCTTCTGAACCCAGCCATGCACGCCGCCGGGCGTGCGGACCCACAGCCAGTCCTCATTCGTCTTTTCGACCGTCAGCACGTCGCGTTTGGTGGCCCGGCCGGTCACGCGGTCCTTGACCTTGAGCTCCACCGTCTGGTTGGGGGTGACCCGGTCGCCCGGCTCCTGCGCCAGCGCGGCGCCGCCCAGTCCCAGCGCCGCCAGCGCTGACCAAACCCATGCCCGTTCGATGCTGCGACTCATCGCACCCGCTCCTGTAAGTGCTGACTGATGGGGACCGTCCACGCTCGATTACAGGGGAAAACGGCGATTTCAGCAAGATGGCCCCGCGCGCGCCAGCTTCACGGCGGCCCGCCGATCACAGGCACAGGTTCCGGATTCAACCTGTGGCGAAGCCCGAACGGTTCGGTTATTGTGCACGCATCCTGAACCGACCACTCTGTGTCGGCCGGGCGCTTCCGGCGCCCACGATGGCGACATCGCCGGCACCAGTCAGCGGAGGGGCGTATGCGCGACATCGCTTACTTGTTGGCCAGGCGCTGTGGTTGCTCCCTGCGGGAATGCATTCCCGATCCTCCCGGCTGAATTCTTCGGCTCCCGGTCCGCCTTTTCAGAGGAGAGGGCCGGGGCGAGGACTCCCCTTGGGCCGCTCTCGCCTCAGCCCCCTCTTCTGCGCGCCATCGGCCTTGCGGGGCCGTCCGGCGGGCGGAAGCAGGCGCGGCGATGACAGGAGGTCGCACGCTGTCCACGGCGGGACGCATCGTCCAATCCGATCCCAGTCCACTCGGGGGAGCGCTCCGCCATGACCCGTACCGCAGTCGAGTCCATTCGCAACATTGTGCTGGTGGGGCATGGAGCGGTCGGCAAAACAACGCTGGCCGACCACATGCTCTTCGCCGCCGGAAAAAACACCCGCGCCGGATCCGTCGACGACCACACCAGCCTGCTCGACACCGATCCCGACGAACACGCCCGCAAACACTCCATCAGCAGCAAGTTCGTCCACTTCGACCACGCCGGCCGCCGCATCCAGCTCCTCGACGCTCCCGGCTACCCGGACTTCATCGCCCACACCATCGCCGCGCTCGCCGCCGTCGAGACGGCCGTCATCGTGCTCAGCGCCTCCAGCGGGATCGAGGTCAACACCCGCCGCACGTTCCGGCTCGCCGGAGAGGCCGGCCGCGCCCGGATGCTCGTCATCAACAAATGCGACGCCGAAAACGTCAATCTCCCGGAACTCATCGCCCACATCCGCGAACAGTTCGGCAACCACTGCGTCCTGATGAACGTCCCCTGCGGAACGGGCAACGGGTTCGCGCAGATCGTCAGCACGCTGAACCCGCCGGACGCGCCTCCCGAGGGCTGCGCGATCGATCCCCGGCAGGCGGGACAGGAACTCATCGACGCCGCCGTCGAGGCCGACGAGGCGCTGATGGAGAAATACCTGGGCGGGGAGACGCTCTCTCCCGAGGAGCTGCGCAGCGCGGTGTCGCAGGCGATCGCCGCCGGCGACCTGGTCCCCATCTTCTGCACGTGCGCGAAAAAGGACGTCGGCGTGCGGGAACTGATGGACGCGCTGGCCGAGTATGCCCCTTCGCCCGCCGCGCTGCCCATAAAAGCGCGGCACAACGGGGACGACATCACCCTCAACCCGCTGCCGGACGGGCCCGTGGTCGCCCGCGTGTTCAAGACCCGCATCGACCCCTTCGTCGCCCGGATGAGCTTTCTCCGCATCTTCTCCGGCACGCTGAAAAAAGACGCCCTGCTCCGCAACGAGCGGACCGGCAAGTCCTTCAAGGCCCACCAGATTCTCGAGATGCAGGGGGCCCAGCACGAAAACCTCAACGAGGCCGGACCGGGCGAGATCGTCGTCGTCGTGAAGATCGACGACCTCCGCACCGGCGACGTCCTGACGTCCGGCATCGAGGGCGTCTCCCTGCCCGACCTGAAGTTCCCGATCCCCATGATCGCGCTGGCCGTGGAACCCAAAAGCCAGGCCGACCAGCAGAAGATCTCCGGCGCCCTGCACAAGATCGAGGACGAAGACCCCACCTTCACCGTCACCCGCGAAGCCCAGACCCATGAAATGGTCATGCACGGCATGAGCGAACTGCACCTGCAGCTTGTCCAGAACCGGCTGCATAGCCGCGAGAAGGTGGACGTGGTCGTGCATCCGCCGAAAGTGCCGTATCACGAAACCGTCACCACCGACGCGGAAGGCAGCTATCGCCACAAGAAGCAGTCCGGCGGCGCGGGGCAGTTCGCCGAAGTCCACTTCCGCATCTCCCCCTGCCCGCAGGGGATCAAGCCCGAGGAGTTCTTTACGTCAGAGCGCTTCCCCAGCCTCAGGCACTACCATTACGACGCCGCGCACAACTTCTGTTTCATCGACCGCGTGACCGGCGGGTCGGTCCCGAACCAGTACATCCCGGCGGTCGAAAAAGGGCTGAAGGAACGGCTGGAGCGGGGCGTGCTGGCCGGTTTTCAGGTGCAGGACGTCGTCGTCGAGCTGTTCTTCGGCAAGGATCACCCGGTCGATTCCAACGAAAACGCGTTCAAGACCGCGTCGCGAATGTGCTTCAAGGAAGTCTTTCTGAAGGCCAAGCCCGCGCTGTTGGAGCCGATCGTGCACATGGAGATCACGATTCCGCAGGACAAGCTGGGGGATGTGACGAGCGACCTGAACGGTCGGCGGGGCCGGATGGAGGGGATGGACGCCGCGCCGGGCGGACTGACCACCGTGAAAGCCCGGGCTCCGCTGGCGGAGGTCATGACCTATGCGCGGTCGCTGTCCAGCATGACGGGGGGCCAGGGGTCATTCACGATGGAGTTCAGCCACTACGAGCCGGTGCCGGCGCACGAGCAACAGAAGGTGGTCGCCGGCGCGAAACTGGTTGAGGAAGAGGTCTGAACGATCCGGAACGATCGTCCGCCACGCGGAATGCCATTTCATAAAAGCAGACCTGCCGCGTGCCGGGGCCAGTCGCCCAGCGCCGGCAGGTCGTTCCGCTTCCCGGTTCAGCGCGCGGTTCCGGCAATCGCGCCGCCGTACGTCGACGCCGAGCCGATCTTCCCCACGACTCGCGGATGCGTGGACGCGTTGGCCGGCGCATTCGGGTCGTCCGGGAAGAAAATCACTTCCTGCGTGTCCTCGAACACAAGTTCCGAACGGCCGGTCACGAGCGGCGCCGCCTTCGAGCCGGGAATCTGGTACATCCAGATGTCCGTCTCGCGAACCGGGAACACCGTCGACCCCCGCGGCTTCACCATCCCGGCCGGGATGAACGTGATGTCGCTGAAGCGCGCAGGACGGCTGACGAGCGTCGTATGCGCGACGATGTTCACGTAGTTGCTCAGCCACAACTTCCGCACCGTCAGCAGTTCGCCTTCGGCGACGCGCGTCGGCAGATGCAGGCCCACGTTGAACCCCTGGACGACGCAGTCTTCGAAGTGGTAACCGACGTTCTCGTACGAGGAATTGCCGCACCGGAAGCCGATGTTCGTTCGAGCCATGCTGCCGCCGCCCGAATTCTGATCGCTGATCTTCGGGTCGTTGTACAGCCGCCAGCCGACGAAGCGATGCCGGCCGGAGTGGTACGACTCCATGCCGCTTTCCCAGAAATGCCAGCCCGTGAAGTTGCGGAACTCCGTCGGCTGGTAGTTCTTGATGACGTTGATCGTCCCCTGCGGCCAGGTCGCCCAGGAATGCATGCGGCCGGCGTAGGCTTCGTTGGATTCGAACGTGCCGGGCTTCACGTAGGGCGCTTTGACGACGTTGTAATATCCCTGCCAGTTGTATCCGGCGAATTCGCAGTCCGCGGCGACGTTGTTCTTCACCGAGGCGCCCATGCCGCGGAACCAGAAGCCGCTGCCGTCGCCGCCGAACTCATGCACCTGCTTCGGCGATCCCTTGCGGAACACGCCCGTGTGCCAACCATTGCGGCACTTGATGGCGATGTTCCGCTCGAACGTCGCCGTCTCGCTGCCGTCCTCGCAAACGAACGCGCTGCCGCGGATGTCGTACGCCACGTTGTCCGTCACCCTCGGCCCCTGCGTCCCGTGCACGGCGATCGCCCAGCCCGGCGACCGCACCACCGAGTTGCCCCGGATCAGCGCGTCCGTCGGCCCCATGAGATGCAGGTGCAGCGGGTAACGGCCCAGCTGATTCGTCCCGGGCGTGCTGCCCACGGCGCTGTCGATCTGGCGGGCCTTGTCCGTGCGGCCCATGTCGCGGAACTCGACGTTCTGGACCTCCAGGTAGGCGCCTTGCATGCACATCATGTGGCCCCGCACGCCGGCGGGATTCTCGCTGCGAATGACGATGTCCCGCGTCAAATTGGCGACATGCGGGGTCAGGTGCGTGCGCGGGCCGGCCGCATGCGCGAACTGCGCCGCCGTGAACTCGATCACCCGGCCATTGATCTTGGTGAGCTTCACCACCTCGCTCTGCGAGTCGGCCGCGACCTTCTTCGTATGCACCTTCTGGCGCGTGTCGGGCAGCGCCAGCAGGTCGCCGACTTTCCAGCCCTGCGGCGCCTGGTCCAGGGTGCAGGCCGTCGCGCCCTTGGGAATTCCGGCGGTCGCCCGCAGCCAGGGGGTCTTCGCCGTGCCCGTGGCGTGGAACGATCCGTGAACCAGAATCCCGTGCCCGAACTGCTCGGGATCCATGTTCGTGTCGATTGGCAGGTCGGCGATGATGATCTCGGCGCCCGGCCGCAGGATCAGCTTGCCCCCCTTCTGCACGACCAGCGTCCGCAGGCGAACCGGCTTGTCGATCGTTTGAACCTGCCCGTCGCGGACAACCGTGACGAGCGGATCGCTGTTGCAGGGGCAGGCCGGTAGCCCGGTGACAGGACAGGCCGGTTGTGCGGCGCTGCCCAGCAGGACCATGGCCGCGCAAGTGATCAACGTTCCCATTAGAAATTCCGGTTTCCAGAGTGCAGGGAAATCAATGCGGAGCGTTGGTCCGGCGGTCGGAATGAACCGGGGGCCTCACGCCCTGGCCAGCACGGGAACCCTAGTTCTGAC
The DNA here is from genome assembly GCA_019636235.1 of Planctomyces sp. Lineage (GTDB taxonomy): Bacteria > Planctomycetota > Planctomycetia > Planctomycetales > Planctomycetaceae > Caulifigura. The sequence continues at coordinate 42,263 of JAHBXW010000025.1, read as the reverse complement.
GACTGCAGCGTGCGTTCGGATTCTGACTGCGTCTATGATTTTTCGGGTTTTCCCCGTGAGGTGATGCGCGCCGTGGATTTTGCATCGAATAGCGCGCAGTGCGCCGCCCATTTTCTCTCGCATCGAGGTTCTGGAATGCCAACGCGGCGAATCGCAACAAAGCGCGGCCGATCTCCACGTCTCCCGCGGTTGACGGCCGCTTTCGCGTCGCTCCGGAAACCACAGCGATTCACTTTGTGGAAATGGCCGTTCGAATTCGATGCGGTCGCCGCGACGCTGGCAACATGCCTGTTGACCGGCGCGATCGCCGCCGCGGAGGAGCCGCTGCGACCAGTTCGCCTCGTCGCGGCCGTTGATCGCGTGCAGCCCATGACGGGCATCGTCCTGTGGGACGACGCGGATGGCGTTGAGACGGATGCCATTCAGCTCGAATTCTCCTACTTGCGATACGATGAGATCGTGCGGGGCGCGGAGGAGTACGACTGGTCCGTCGTCGACCGCAAACTCGAAGCCATCGCCGGCCGCGGACATCAGGCCATCTTCCGGTTCTACGACACCTATCCCGGTCGCGAATCCAGCGCGCCGAGGCACATCAAAGCCCTGCCCGACTACCGCGAAACCAACGCTCCCAGCGAAGGCCAGCCCACCGGCTTCCCCGACTGGTCGCATGCCGGCTACCAGCAGTTCGTGCTCGAGTTCTACGACCGCTTCGCCGAACGCTACGACGACGACCCCAGGCTGGCCTTCCTGCAGGTCGGATTCGGGCTGTGGTCCGAGTACCACATCTACGATGGCCCGGAGATTCTCGGCCGCACGTTTCCCTCGAAGGAGTTCCAGGCGGAGTTCCTGAAGCGCATGGCGGAGCGCTTTCCGCAGACGGCTTGGATGATCTCGATCGACGCCGCGGATGCGGATCGAACGCCGCTCGCAAACACCGCCGCGCTGCGGTCGCTGCCCTTCGGACTGTTCGATGATTCCCTGCTGTGCCGCGAGCACGCGCGGGAAAACGAGCCCAACTGGAACGTGTTCGGACGCGACCGCTGGCGACGCGCGCCGGCCGGCGGCGAGTTCAGCTATTACACCGAACACGACCAACAGCAGGCCCTCGCCCCGCGCGGCCCGCACGGCGTTCCGTTCGAACGCGCCGCCGCGAAATTCCACATCTCGTTCGTCATCGGCTCCGACCAGCCGCAGCACGCGGGCTGGAAGCGAATCCGCGAGGCCGGCCTGGCCTGCGGTTACCGGATCCGGGTCGAGCGGTTCGAGTCGGCGGACGGGCGGTCGCTGGTCGTCGTGGCGAATTCGGGCGTCGCGCCGATCTACTACGACGCCTGGCCGGCGGTCGACGGAGTCCGGTCGGAGACATCCCTGCGGGGATTGCTCCCCGGCGAACGCCGCGAATTTCGAACCGCCTCGGGAGGCGCGGCGCCGCGCCTCACGATCGAGTGCGACCGGTTGTCGCCGGGACAGGCAATCGGCTTCGACGCCCAACTGACGGCCGACGGCGCCGCCAGGTGAACCCGCCGGGATGTCAGGCGACGTTCCAGGACGGGAACTCGGGCAGGTAACCGTTGAACTCGGCGATCAGCGTCTTCTCGTAGTCTCCGGCATACGAGCCGCTGAAGAACCGCTCCATCGCCTCGTCGAGAAACTTCGCCCAACTGGCTTCTTCGTGGCCGGGATTGATCGGGAAGTAGCGGGCGCCGACGGCGATGGCCGCCTTCATGTCGCCGGGCGCGTCCCCCATCATCAGCATCTTGTCGGGCTCGTAGCCGAACTTCTTCGCCGCGGCGAGAATTTCCGACTTGCTGCCGACTTCCTGGCCGCAGATGTCCGCCACGTGCCGGTCGATGCCGTGCTCCGACCATTCCTTCTGCAGGGCGGGGGTCGGCGTCGCCGAGCAGACGATCAGGTCGGCGCGGGGGAACATCCGTTCGAGGCTGTCCTTCACTCCGGGGAACGGCGGCACGCCGTGGACCATCGCCTTGACCGTCGCATCGACGGCGGCCGACCAGGCGGAAGCCCGCGCCAGGTCCGCATCGCCCGTCCGTTCGGCTTCCGATTTCACGCTGCCGCTGGACATCTTCGATTCGCGCTTCGTCCAGTCCCGCACGCCGGCCAGCTTCGGCGGCTGGAAACCCCGGGCCTGCACCTCGGGCCGCAGCGCCAGCAGATCGAGCGCCTTGAGATAGGCCGGGAAGCGGTTCGCCCCGCGATCCTTCGAGTACAGGTTCACGAACTCGCAGGTCTCGCGGGCGTACTTCGAAACCGGCTGCAGCCCCATGTGCTGAATGAAATTGGGGATGAAGCACTCCTTGTGCTTGATCTCCATGGTATCGAAGGCGCAGCCGTCGGAGTCGATGGCGACCAGGTAGTCGTGCTTGCGCTGGAAATTGGCGAGAGGTTCGGACACGGCGGACTCGTCGGCGAAGAACAGGGAAACTGGCGCGAGTCCGCGAACATACCTATTCAGCCGGAACGCGGAAAGCGACCTTGCGCCACAGGCTCAGCCCCCCGTGTTCCAGCATCGGCTCCCATCCAGAGGCCTCGATCCGCGCCGCCGATTCCGGCGTCGTCGACAGAAACAGGTCGCACCCGATCAGCAGGTCCCCCGGCTCCTCGTCATTCATCCATTGCTGCAGGCTCTCCAGTCGGCGGTCGTAGCTCGGCGTGTTGTATTTATGTCCCAGGTAGGGCCGGACCGAGGTGTAAGCCGCCGCGAGATAGCCCAGCCGGGGATCGTCGGCGAGCAGCACCTGTGTGAGGCCGGACTGCCGCATCGACTCGAACATCCGCCGCTCATCGGTCGAGAGCGCGAAGCCCAGATCCCGCATCCGCTGCGACGAAACCGCCAGGAACGCGGCGTTGTCCAGCACAGTCAGCCCCAGCACCAGCGCGACGCCCAGCATCTGCAGCGGATTCGCCAGCGGTCGCCGCAGCAGCACCGAGAATGCCGGCAGCCCCATCAGCCACAACGGCGTCCAGATGTAACCCCGAGAGAAATGAATTGGCTGCCGGGGCGTCATGAACCAGTGATGGTTCGCCAGCAGGAACGACACGACGGCGGCCGTCATCAGGAACCGGCATCGTCGCTGCCACGCGGTGCTGCTCAACAGCGACAGAACCGCCAGCACGGCTGCGGGCCCCCAGGCCAGCGCCATCTGAAGGCCGTTCAGCGTCCACTCCAGCGTCCAAGTCTGCTGCAGCGCGGCGTGCTGCGGATACGACGGCAGGTACAGAAAGTAGTACGCCGCGAACGCGATCGCGACGCCCAGCCAGATGGCGTAGAACGACATCGGCGGCCGCTGCTCGCGGTTCCGCCAGCTCACGCCCAGCCAGGCGCCGACGATCGCCAGCGCCTGCGCGCCCGAGAAGGGATGCGTCGACGCGAGCAGCGCCAGGCACGTCGCCGCGGATCGCCAGCGGCGGCGCAGAATCGCCAGCCACAAGCCGATCATCAGCGCGTGATAAACGGCCTCCATCGGCAGAATCAGATTGCGGCCGAAGTTCAGGCACCACAGCCCCTGACCCGGATCGAACGCCAGCAGGGAATCGTTCCACGCCCGCTCGGACGCCAGGTTGGCGACGATCCGCCCCAGCGCCAGAAGCCCGCCTCCCCACATCGTCGAAAAGTACAGCGGCAGCGTGAACGCGTCGTCCCCGCGCAGTTCGACGACCAGCGAGTACATCAGCCGCGCCGCCCACCAGCCGCCAGCGATCCCGATCGCCAGGAGCGCCAGCCCCGGGTCGATCCCCAGCGGCCCGGTCAGGATCGCCAGCAGTCCGATCAACCAGTGAAAGTAGATCGACGGGGCCGCGGGATCGGCGTCGAAAGGGTTGGGGTACGTCCCCAGCGAGCCGCGATCCAGCACGGCCCGCGCGTTCGCCGTGTAATACGGCATGTCGTACGTCGTCAGCCCCGTCGCCTCGTCGCCGCAGATGCGATAATGGATCGCGGGAAACAGCAGAAACGGCAGACAGGCGATCGTCGCCGCGACGATCGGCCGCAACCGGCTGGGCGGCGGCGGTTCGTCGAACTGGAGATCGCGCGGCATGCGACGTTCCGCTCTCAGGCGGCGCGACGCGCCGGCGTCTTCAGCCACGTGCGGTCGGCGTGCTTCTCAACGACTTCCGTCAGCGCCGATCGGGCCGCGGCAGCGGAGCGGCCGCAGGCTTCCTCCAGCATCGACAGGTCCGACAGCACGCCCATCGCCGACAGGCCCGTCGGCGCCGCGCTGCAGAAGATCTTGTCGTGGATCGGACGCGCTCCCGATTCCTGCGGATAGAACAACTCTTCCTCGAGTTTCTCTCCGGGACGCACGCCGCTGAACACAATGTCGATGTCGTCCGGATAGCGCAGCCCGGACAACAGGATCAGGTCGCGGGCGAGGTCGACGATCCGCACCGGCTCGCCCATGTCCAGGATCATCACGTGTCCCGACGGGCCGATGGCGCCCGCCTGGATCACCAGTTGCACCGCCTCCGGGATCGTCATGAAGAATCGCTTCATCTCCGGATCGGTGACGGTGATCGGCCCCCCGGCCTCGATCTGCCGGCGGAACGTCGGCACGACGCTGCCCATCGAATTCAGAACGTTGCCGAACCGCACGATCATGAACGACGTGTCCGAGGTCTGCGACAGCGCCTGCACGTAGCGCTCGGCGACCAGCTTCGTGGCTCCCATCACGCTCGAGGGCCGAACCGCCTTGTCCGTCGAAATCTGAACAAACCGCTCGGCCCCCCAGCGATCCGCCGCGTCCGCCACCGCCCGGGTCCCGAACACGTTGTTCACGATCGCGGCCTGCGGGTTCTCTTCCATCAGCGGCACGTGCTTGTACGCCGCCGCATGATACACGACCTGCGGCCGCTGTTCGCTGAACACGCGATCGAGCGCCTGCGCGTCCAGGACGTCTCCCACGACGAATCGCAGGTTGGGCTGCGGGCCATATTGCCCGTAAAACTCCCGCTCCAGGCAGAACACTCCGTATTCCGACTGATCAAAGACCGTCAGCGACTCGGGCTGCAGTTCCCACAACTGCCGGCACAGTTCGCTGCCGATGCTCCCCGCGCCCCCCGTCACCAGCACCCGCCGATCCGTCACGCAGTGCTGGATCGCCTCCAGGTCGAGCTGGTTCGGCTCGCGCCGCAGCAGATCGCTGACAGTGACGTCGCGGACGCTCAGCGTGAACCGGCCATCGACCAGATCGTCGACCATCGGAATCACGTGCACGCGGATCTGCAGTTCGCTGCACACGTGCAGCAGCTCGCGGACGATGCGCCCCGGCGTGCCCCCCGGAATCAGCAGGTGCCGGGCCTTGGTCTGAGCTTTGAGCGCCGCCCAGCCCTCGCGAATCGGAAACACCGGCAGGCCCCCGATGCGAGACTGCTGAGCCTGCTCCGACGGATCGACGAAACCCTTCAGCCGATACGTCTGCTCCAGCGACTGCGTCGCCTGCAGCATTCGCAGGATCGCCAGCGAGGAACGCCGCACGCCGTAAATCAAAGCCCGTTGCTTCTTCCGTTTCACCAATCGGGGGCGCAGCAGCTCATGATGCGCGCGATAGCCCGTCCGCAGCGCGCCGACGGCCAGCAGCGTCAGCGCGAAGTCGACGCAGATCACCGATCGCGGAATCGGGCAGCCATGCAGGATCGTCGAGTTCAGCGCCAACAGCGTCGCAGCCGCGCCCAGGCTGCTGCCCGCCACCGCCGCGAGGTCCACAACCGTCACGTAGCGATACGTCCGCTGCCACTCGCGCGTCGCCGCGCACCACAGAAATTTCACCGCCAGCACAAACGGCAGCGTCGTCCAGGCGACCCCCTCGTACTCGTCGGGAGTCGCGAAATCGAACCGAATGCCGAACGCGAGCCCGTAACAGGCCGCGTACAGCGCGAGGTAGGCCGGCAGGATCGCAGCCAGGCGGTTTCGCATCCGTCCAGGTGTCCTCGGTGTGCGGGTGTCTCGGGAGTCGGTGGATTGTCAGGCGGCCAGCCGCGGACGTTCATCAGCCGCCAGGAAGAACGCCGCTCGCACGGCGTCCCCCATCGCGCGGATGTGGGCTTCGGTCAGCGTGGGGTGGACGAGCAGCATCAGACTGGTTTCGCCCAGCCGCCGCGCCGTCGTCCGCGCAGTCTCCGGCGCGAACGGGGCCAGCGCCCCCTCGCGGTAGATCTCCGAGCAGCTCCCCGAACCGCAGGGCACGCCGGCCTGCTGCAGCGTCAGCGCCAGCCGATCGCGCGTCCAGCCGGGGGTCAGTTCGCGCTCTTCCACGAACGCGTAGTATTTGTAGTACGCATGCTCGACGTGCGCGGGCGGCGTCACGATATGCAGCCCCGGCACGCCCGCCAGCGCCACATCGAAGGCCGCCGCGTTCCGGCGCCTCCGCGACGACCACTCCCCCAGCCGACGCAGCTGAATCCGACCGATCGCAGCCTGCATTTCCGCCATCCGGCCATTGGTCCCCAGCGATTCATGCAGCCATTTGAACAGCCCGCTGTGCGTCCGGTTGTAGACGGCGTCCCAGCTCTTGCCGTGATCCTTGAAGCTCCACATCCGCTGCCACAGCTGCGGATCGCTCGTCACGACCAGTCCCCCCTCGCCCCCCGTCGTCAGAATCTTGTCCTGGCAGAACGAGAAGCAGCCGATGTCGCCCCAGGTCCCGACCGGTCGGCCGCGGTACGTCGCGCCGTGCGCCTGTGCGCAGTCTTCGATCATCGCCAGGCCCCGCGACCGCGCGAGATGGCACAGCTCGTCCATCTCGCAGGGCCAGCCGGCCAGATGCACGGCAATCACCGCCTTCGTCCGGGGCGTCAGCACGGCCTCCACCGTCCCCGCGGTCATGTTCCCGCTGTTGGCGTCGACGTCGGCGAACACCGGCCGCGCGCCGCGCATCGCCACGCTGCTGGCAGTCGCCAGAAACGTGCGGCTGGGCACGACGACTTCATCGCCCGGCCCAACTTCGAGCGCCGCCAATGCGCATTCGAGCGCCACAGTTCCATTGGAGACGGCGACGGCGTGCGGCACATCCAGCGCCGCCGCGTACTCGCGCTCGAACAGCCGAGTCTCCTCGCCCGTCCAGTAATTCACGCGGCCGGAGCGCAGGACCCGGTCCACGGCTTCGCGCTGTTCATCGTCGAATTCCGGCCAGCCGGGGAGTTCCCCGACCACCGCAGGGATCGTGGCGGACATCCTGTCGCACTCTTTCGAAAAGCACGGCGATCAACCGTCCCTGGATGATCGTTCTGCCGCGGTCCGGCACACCCGCGGACCGCGAAGTCTTCAGCGGGGCGGAACTTTACGGCGACACGCGAAAATGAGTCAAGACGGGGTGCGCCGCGGTTTCGATCAGCCGTTGGCGGGACTGATGCAGGACGCTTCGCCCCCCTGGGTCCGCTTGAATGCGAAAGGCCCGGAGCGATTCCGCCCCGGGCCTCGATTTTCCCGATCGAAATGCGATTCAGCGCCGTGCGGAGGCGTGCTTCAACGGCAGCCACGACCCCTGCTGACGGCTCGATTCGACGCATTGCTGAATGAAGTACATGCCTTCGACGCCGTCGTAGACGTTCGGATAGACGGTGTTTTTCGTCTCGAACTTGCTGCCCGTGGCGCGCTCGACCATCGCGTCGTAGGCCGACCGGTAAATGTTCGCGAACGCTTCAAAGAACGCCTCGGGATGCCCCGCCGGCAGGCGCGACGACGCCCCCGCGATCTCCGACAGATACGGCCCGCCGTTGCGGGTGTACACCTTCAGCGGATCGCCGTTGCGACGGAGGATCAGCTTGTTCGGCTCCTCCTGATGCCACTCCAGCGCCCCTTTCGTGCCGTCGATCTCGATGAACAGGTCGTTCTCGCGGCCGTGCGAAATCTGGCTGGCGGTGACCGTGCCCAGCGCGCCGTTCTCGAACGACATGATCGCGCAGCCGTAGTCGTCCAGCGAACGTCCCGGCTCGAAGATCTTCAGATGGCAGGACACCTGATCCGGCAGCAGGCCCGTCATGTACCTCGCCAGGTTGTAGGCGTGCGTCGCGATGTCGCCGAAACAGCCGGCGGCGCCCGACTTCGACGGATCGGTCCGCCACTTGGCCTGCTTCTGATCCGATTCCTCGAGCCGCGAACGCAGCCAGCCCTGAATGTAATTCGAGCGGACGGCCTGAATCTCTCCCAGCTCCCCGTTGAGAATCATGGCCCGCGCCTGCCGAACCAGCGGGTAGCCCGTGTAGTTGTGCGAGACCGCGAACACCACTCCCGTCTTCTCGACCAGCTTCTGGAGTTCCTCGGCCTGCTTGAGGTCGAATGTCATCGGCTTGTCGCAGATGACATTGAACCCGGCCTCAGCCGCCGCCTTGGCGATCGCGAAGTGCGTATGGTTCGGCGTCGCCACGCTCACGAAGTCGATCCGCTGATCGGCGGGCAGCTTCGCCTCCTTCTCGACGAGTTCCTCGATCGAGCCGTAGGCCCGCTCGGGCGGGATGTCGTAGGCGGGGGCGGAGGCTTTGGCCTTCTCGGGGTTCGAGGACAGCGCGCCGGCGACAAGTTCGGCGCGGTTGTCGAGCACGGCGGCGGTGGCGTGCACGCGACCGATGAACGCCCCCTGGCCGCCCCCGACCAGGGCCATGCGAAGCTTGCGGTTGAGAGCGCCGTTGGTGGTGTCCATGAATCTGATCCCTCGAGTTGGGCGAAGCGGTGCGGACGTCGCGGACAGCCGCGGCTGCCGGAGTTTCTGAGAATAGCCGGGCCGAAGGGGGCCGCAAGCCTGCTGCGCCGCCTGCGGCGACGCGCCTGCGTTGTGGCACGCGGCCGGGGGTCTATAATCCGCCGTTTTCCGGCCGGACACAGGCGCGCCATGCAACGCGGGTTTCTCGGATACAACGCCTCGCCGATGCTGGACGTCGTCGTGTGCGCCCTCGTGCTGGTCGTGCCGGCGCTGATCTGGACCGTGTGGCTGGCCCGATCGAAGAAGAACTACCGGCTGCATAAAATCGGTCAGCTCGTGCTGGCGGTCGTGCTGCTGGCGGCCGTGGGATTGTTCGAACTCGACATGCGGCTGCAGGGGGGCTGGGAGCGGATCGTCAACCGGGATCCGGATCAGCCGCGGCTGACGGGCGCGGCGCTCGATGCGGTGCGGCAGCTGCTGTACGTGCACCTTGCGTTTGCGATTTCGACGCCCTTCTTGTGGGCCGCGACAATCGCCCTGGCGCTGAGGCGGTTCCGCGATCCGCCGGCGCCGGGGCCGCACAGCCGGCTGCACGTCCGCCTGGGCTGGATTTCCGTCGCCGACCTCGTGGCGACTTCAGTGACGGGACTCGCGTTCTATTACATGGCGTTCGTGCGCACGGCGTAGTGGCGGCAATCCGGCTCGGCATCAGCGCGCAACTCCGGCCCGTTCCCCTGATCGAGAGCGGCGAACTCACAGCGAACGCTGCAGGCTCAACAGGTACTGTCCGTAGCTGCTGCTCCGCATTTCCTCCCCCAGCGCGCGGAGTTCCGCGTCGGTGATGTAGTCCATCCGCCACGCGATCTCCTCGGGGCAGGCGATCTTCAGCCCCTGCCGCTGTTCCAGCACGCCCACGAACTGCGACGCCTCCTGCAGCGAATCGTGCGTGCCCGTGTCCAGCCAGGCCGAGCCGCGGCCCAGCACCTCGACCTGCAACTGGCCATGCTCCATGTACACGCGGTTGACGTCGGTGATTTCCAGTTCGCCGCGTCTGGACGGACGGATCGACTTGGCAATCTCGACGACCGATTCGTCGTAGAAGTACAGCCCGGTGACAGCGAGGCTGGAGCGCGGCCGGACCGGCTTCTCCTCAATGCTCACGGCCAGGCCACGGTCGTCGAGTTCCACGACGCCGTATCGCTCGGGATCCCGCACGTGATAGGCGAAGACCGTCGCGCCCGCGATGTTCGCGCTGGCCGTCTGCAGCGATTTCGAGAGCTGATGCCCGTAGAAGATGTTGTCTCCGAGAATCAGGCAGGAGAGGTGGCCGGCGACGAAGTCTTCGCCGATCACAAAGGCCTGGGCCAGCCCCCCGGGCGTCGGCTGTCCCGCGTATTCGATCCGCAGCCCCCACTGGCCGCCATCCCCCAGGAGACGCTCGAACAGCGGCAGATCGTGCGGAGTGCTGATCACCAGAATGTCCCGGATGCCGGCCAGCATCAAAGTCGACAGCGGGTAATAGATCATTGGCTTGTCGTAGATCGGCAGCAGTTGTTTGCTGACGACCCGCGTCGCGGGATACAGCCGCGTGCCGCTGCCCCCCGCGAGGATGATGCCCCGTCGCATGGCGGTGGTGGATTCAGTCATCGGGCGGTTCTCGACATTCGGCGGGCCAGTATGGGACGCGGCGGCGGCCGTGCGGGGGCCGCAAAGGACACGATATCTCAGGCATCCGGTCGCCGCGACATGCGTTTCCCGTCGCGGTACTCTGGTCGGGTCGTTGCGCCGCGGCCGGGGCCCGTGCGACCCGCGACGCACCCTGTGACCAAAGGCGGAGCGACTGCATGACGCCGTTCATCGGAGAACTTCTGGGGACCACGCTGCTTGTCACGCTGGGCGACGGCGTGGTGGCGAACGTCGCACTGGCCCGCACGAAAGGCCACCAGGGGGGCTGGATCGTCGTCACGGCCGGGTGGGGATTCGCGGTGGCCATCGCGGTGTACGCGGCGCATGCGGCCAGCGGTGGGCATCTGAACCCGGCCGTCACGATCGGTTTGGCCGCGACGGGGCAATTCGACTGGCCGCTTGTGCCGACATATCTCGCCGCGCAACTGCTCGGGGGCATCCTGGGAGGCGTGATCGTGTGGCTGGCCTACCTGAATCATTGGGCCGCGACGGACGACCCGGACGCGAAGCGGGCCGTATTCTGCACGGCCCCCGCGATCCGCAGCCCAGCCGCCAACCTGCTGACCGAGATCATCGGAACGTGCGTGCTGACGCTGGGCACGGCGCTGATTCTGACTCCCGACAACTTCAAACTGGACAGTGGGCTCGACAGCAGCTTCCGAGGCCTGCTGGTGGGGCTGGTCGTGTTCAGCATCGGACTGTCGCTGGGCGGTCCGACGGGCTACGCGATCAATCCCGCGCGGGACCTGGGGCCGCGCATCGCACATGCCCTGTTGCCGATACCCGGGAAGGGGCCCTCCGACTGGGGCTACGCGTGGGTGCCGGTGATCGGTCCGCTGATCGGCGGCGTCCTGGGCGCGTCCTTGTCCCTGGTGCTGTGAGATGGCCGTCCGCGGAGACTTCGCGGACAGCGGCGCGTCGAATCTGCGGACCACGAGGACCATCGCTGCGGCCCGACGCCGCGGCTCATGGCCCGCTGAGATGGTGGCACGACGCGCAGGCGGCCGTGATGTACTCGACCGGCAACCGGTCCGCCGCGTCGCGGTCCTGCCAGAGGCAGACGACGGGAGCCCGGGACGCCTTGCGGGCTGTCGGCGCGCTGGAGTTGAGCGCCACCGCGGCCGCCGCGAATCCCACGGCGAGCGCCGCCCCAACGCCAATCCGAGTGCGGTTTCGAAGCGAGCCGCCAGCGGGCCGCCCCCCCCAGGCCCCAGACAGCCGATCCGCCGCGGCGACGGCCAGCTCCGCCGAATCCGCCGTGGCGCCAGCGCCGCGCTCCTCGACGTGCGAGCGGACGCCGGCGTGAATCAATTCCAGCGCGGGGGCCAGCGTCTCCGACATCGCGCGGCACCGCGGGCAGCCCGACAGGTGCAGCGACAGATCCGGATCGCCGCCCCGCCGGGGATCCGTCATGGCATCGAATGCGTCATCGCAGGTCATGTCGTACGCCCCTCGCCGGATTCCGGCAGCATCGCCTCCAGCAGATCCAGTGACTCACTCCGGCTGATCCAGCCGGACAACGCCTGCAGCCCCTTCCGCACGCGGACCTTCGCCCCGCTGACGCTGGAATTCATCGCGGCCGCCACCTGGTCAAACGGCAGCTCCGCGAAAAACCGCAGTCGGATCGCGTCCGCCTGGGCGGCGGGCAAGCGGTCCAGCAGTTCGCGCAGTTCCGCGGCGCGCTCCCGCTGTTCCAGTTCCTCCGAGGGAGAGGGGGCCGCCGTCACGCGGCTGCGGAACAGGTCGATCGCCCCGGCCATCGTGCGGGCCAGGCTCATCCTGCGCCGTCGTTCGCGACGGCAGACATTGAAATGGACGGTCCAGATCCACGTGCTGAATGCGAACCGCGGATCGTACGTGCCGCGGGCGGCATAGATCGCGATGAACGTTTCCTGAACGAGGTCGTCGGCCAGCCCGGGATCGCCGAAGCTGCGCTGGGTGAATCGGAGCAGCCGGGGACGGTAGCGCGACACGATCACGTGGAATGCGCGCCGGTCGCCGGACGCGACGCGATTGAAGATCTGATCGTCGCCGGAATCCGCCGACTCAGCGTTCACTGGCAGGCAACTCCTTCGGCCGGTCAACATTCCGTGTGGAATGCGATCGTGCGGCGAGCGTTGGCCGATCTCGCCGCCCGGGTTTCAATTGGAACTCGGCGGCTGTGACCGCTGAGATCCCTGGCTGGACTGGTCCTGGCCGGAGTTGGTTGGCGGCTGCGATCGCTGGGACCCCTGACTGGACTGGTCCTGGCCGGAGGATGTCGGAGGCATGGAGCTCCGCTGCGAGCCGAGGCTCGAGTTCTGGTTCGTCTGGGGTGGAGTAAAGCCCTGACTGGACCGCATCGAGCCCTGGCTCGAATTCTGGTTCGTTGTTGGGGGCGGACCGTACCCCTGGCTGGACCGCTGCGAACCCTGGCTGGAGTTCTGCTGGGCGGTCGGCGGCTGGGTGTAGCCTTGACTGGATCGCCCCTGCTGGGAGTCGAACGACCCTTGCGGAGAAGATCCCGGCGGCTGCGAGCCCTGCGGTCCGCTGCGGTTGGCGCCTCCCGCGGAACCGCGCTGCTGCGTCCCCCCCTGAGCCGTTGCGCGGCGACGACGGGAGCGACTGGTCGCCTTCTCTTCCTCCGCCTGAGCCTCAGCTTCTTCGGTCGCGGCCTGGGCATCAGCGGCGGCGTTCATCAACCGCGAGAACCAACCGCCGTTCTGCTGCTGGCCGTTGCCGGAGTTCGCCTGCGGGTACTGACCCGGCTGTGTGTACTGACCAGGCTGTGCGTACTGGCCGGACTGCTGAGCTTGACCGGACTGGGGAGACGTGTAGCCCGTTGTCGAGGGCGTCGGCGTCGAGCCGGAGTTGCTGGCTGTCGGATATCCGGCCGGCATCCCGCCAGGCGCGCCAACGCTGGGCGTCGAACTGCCTGGGCCGTTGTTGGCGGTCGGGTAGCCCGCCGGCATCCCGCCAGGCGCGCCAACATTGGGCGTCGAACTGCCTGGGCCGTTGTTGGCGGTCGGGTAGCCCGCCGGCATGCCGCCAGGCGCTCCGACGCTGGGCGTCGAACTGCCGGGGCCGTTGTTGGCGGTCGGGTAGCCCGCCGGCATGCCGCCAGGCGCGCCGACATTGGGCGTCGAACTGCCCGGGCCGTTGTTCGCCGTTGGATAGCCGGCTGGCATTCCGGACGACGCCTGGGCCTCCGGGGTCGTGCCTTCGCCCGATTCCGTCCCGGTGTCCTGAGTTTCGGCCAGCGATGTGTCTTCAGCGGTTTCCGATTCCGCGGACGGCGTGGTCTGCTCAGCGGCCGGCGTCACGGGCGTGGACGTCGGCGCGGCGGATGCCATCGCGGCCGGGTCGGGCGACGGCGACGTGGAATTCGACGCGGCGACGGTCTCCGACGAGCCTCCAAACAGCTGGATGCCGCCAATCACGAGGCCGGCGACGACGACCGCGCCCCCGCCGATCAGCACGGGCAACTGCCATCCGCCGGACGAACTCTTCTTGCGGGATTTCCCCTTCGATTTCCCGCCCCCTGACTTCCCGGAAGCCTTGGCGGTCTTCGTTCCGGCCGCGCGTTTGCCGGAGCGCGTCTGCGCGGTCTCGGCCTGCTCCTCGTAGTCGTCGTCGAAGCTGAAGTCGTCCTCGTCGTCGACCTGATTCTTGAGCACGAAGGGTTTGCTGCACTTCGGGCAGGGGGCCTTCTTGCCCAGGAGGCCTGTGTTTTTGATCCGCATCTGCGAGCTGCAATGCGGACACTGAACGGTGATGGGGCCGGGCATCAGGGGCCTCCGACAGACGGAATGGACGAGTTCCAGCCTACCCTCGGGTTTTCTCGTTGTAAACCATTGATCCGAATTGGTTTATTCATTGTGGCCAAGATTTCCGCAGCGGCGTGTTGCGGCCCCATGGGAACGGCGGAAGGAGACGGCCGAAGTGGCCGGATTCCCTCGGGCGGGGGCCGGAATTCTCGGAGATTTCGTCAGGTTTCGAGAAAGAACGCCAATTGACGGTGAGAACGCCTCCCGTAAAATCGTCAAGGGAAATTGTCTGTCGGGACGTTCGAGGGAGCAACATTCAGGCGTGCCGATGCGGCCGCGGGCATCCCGCGGTGAGGATCACCGACAGCAAGCCCGCGGCGAGGAGCAGACCATGCTGGTCTTGTCGAGGAAGAAGAACGAAAGCATCATCATCGCCGACTCCGTGCGGATCACGGTTGTCGAGATCCGGGGGGACAAGGTGCGCCTGGGCATCGAGGCCCCGCGGGATGTGCCCGTGCATCGCACGGAAGTTTACGAGCAACTGCAACGCATGAAGGCGGAGGATGAGGCCCGCGCGGCGGTGGACAACCCCGTCGAATCGCAGCCTTCCTCCTGAAACTCCGGCTCCCAGCCGGACGTGATCCGTGAACTGAACCGATGCCGCAGCCTCGCGCTGCGGCATTTTTCATGCGCGGCGACGGTTCGCGAGGTCTCGATTCCGCGCCCCGATTGCTCTAATTTGTCCCGCCTGCCGCCCCCGCGCGGCCGCGTTCGGCAGATTGTTCGATCAGGGACGACATGGCTTCAGCGACTGAATCCACCCGCGGCGCCTACACCGCCGCCGACATCGAGGTCCTGGAGGGGCTCGACCCCGTCCGCAAGCGGCCCTCGATGTACATCGGCGGCACTGATGCCCGCGGACTGCATCACCTGGTCTGGGAAATCGTCGACAACTCCGTCGATGAATATCTCGCCGGCGAATGCGACCGCATCTCAGTCTCGCTGCACAAGGACCTGGCGTCGATCACCGTCGACGACAACGGCCGCGGCATCCCGGTCGACCTCCATCCGCGGACCAAAAAATCCGCCCTGGAGACAATCCTCACGACCCTGCACGCCGGCGGAAAGTTCTCGAACAAGAACTACGCCCGCAGCGGCGGCCTGCATGGCGTCGGCTCGTCCGTCGTCACCGCGCTGTCCGAGGAACTCGTGGCGACGATCCATCGCGACGGCGCCGAATGGCAGCAGCGCTACAAACGCGGCAAGCCGACCACGCCGCTCAAACAGCTGCGGCCCTTCCGCGGCCACGGCACATCCATTTTCTTCCGCCCCGACGCCGACATCTTCCGCCGCGTCCAGTTCCATGCCGACACGATCCGCCAGCATCTCGAGGACATCTCCTACGTCCACGGCGGGCTGACGATCCTGTTCAACGATGAGTCCAGGGGCGAACGGACCGAGCTGCACCATCCGGACGGCATTCGCGCCTACCTCGAGCGGATCATCGCCGACGACAAGCGGAAAGCCGTGCATGAGCTGCAGTTCTTCGCCGAGAAGGAGGAGGACAAAATCCGCGTCGAGGTCGCCCTGAAGTGGACGGAATCGACCGACGAGCACATTCGCAGCTATGTGAACGGCATCCGCACCCGCGCGGGGGGCACGCACGAATCGGGGCTGCGGTCGGCCGTCGCCAAGGCCGTGAAAAACTACATGGACGTGCACGAGATCCGCCAGAAGGGGCTGGACATCACGCCGGACGACATTCGCGAGGGGATCGTCGCGATCGTCTCAGCGTTCCACCCGGAGCCGATGTTCCAGGGGCAGACCAAGGACCGGCTCAACAATCCGGAGATGTCGGGCTGGGTCGAGGGGCTGGTGCGTCCGGCCCTGGAGACGTTCCTCAACAACAACCGGACGATCGCGGACGGCGTCATCGGCCGGATCGTGCTGGCGGCGCGCGCCCGGCAGGCCAGCCGGGATGCGCAAACCGAGGTCCGCCGCAAGTCTCCGGGATCGAAACGCAGCAATCTTCCCGGCAAGCTGCTGGACTGTCGCGAAAACGACCCCGGCGAGACCGAGCTGTTCATCGTCGAGGGGCAGTCCGCCGGCGGGACGGCGGCCAGCGGGCGGGATTCCCGGATTCAGGCCGTGCTGCCGCTGAAGGGCAAGATTCTCAATACCGAAGGCCTGGCGACGGGCAAGATCCTGCAGAGCCAGGAGATCAAGGACCTCGTCGACACTCTCGGCACGGGGATCGGACCGCACTTCGACGCGCACAAGCTGCGCTACGGCAAGGTCATCCTGCTGATGGACGCCGACAGCGATGGCTACCACATCAGCACGCTGTTGCTCACGTTCTTCTTCCGGCACATGCGGGAGCTGATTCAACTGGGCAAGGTGTTTCTGGCCCAGCCGCCGCTGTACAAGATTGAAGTCGGCAAGCAGCGGCACTACGCGAAGGACGAGGCCGCCAAGGAGGAGATCCTGGCGTCCCTGGGCGAACGTCGGAACATCGATGTCCAGCGGTTCAAGGGGCTGGGGGAAATGAACGCCGATCAGCTCAAGGACACGACGCTGAACCCGAAGCACCGGACGCTGTTGCGCGTGGACATCGACAGCCAGCTGGAGGCGGACGCGGTGTTCTCGCAACTGTTGGGCAAGGACGCGTCCGAGCGCTACCGGATCATCATGGCGGAGGCCGGCGAAGCGGACGATCTCGATCTGTGAGATGCGGCGAGGCCGGGCCGATTCGGAGCGATCCCGCCCAGGGGCTGCGGATGGCGGACGCGGACCTCGCTGAATCCGGGACTTCACAGCGGATGTTCCTCCGGGAAACGGATAGAATCCCTTGCTTTGCTGTTGTTCTCCATCTCTGCGTTGTCCTGCGCCGCCGTTCTTCCGACGTCTCCCATGAATGCACCTTTCGAACCGGCGGAACGCGGACTGCCGCGCCGCGTGATGATCGGCGTTGCGGCTGTCCTGGCAGGACTCCTGTTGTTCCTGTTGCTCCCCGCCCGCAAGGCGGAGAGTCCGCGGACATCCGACAACGGCTCACAGGCGACGAAGTCCGGCACGGATCGGGACTGCGAACTGCGGCTGGAGGGCATTCTGGCGGGCCTGGATCCGGAGCGGGTCGTGATCAGCAGCAGCCGCGTCGACCGGCTGGGCGAGCTGTCGCAATGGGCCAGCGACTGCGGCTCATCCAGGCTGCTGTCGGACGTCACCGTCGATTTGAAAGCCAATGAGGCCTGGCTGACAGGGGAAACGCTGGCCCGCGCCGGGTCGGCGAGTTACTCGCAGCGCGACATGCACCATCTGACGACGGCGCGGCTGCTGGGGCAGGTCGCGTCCGGAGTGCTGCAGCGGGAGTCCGATCCGCTCGAGCAGGCCCTCGACCTGTGGGACTACGTCGTCCGCCAGACGCTGCTGGAGCCGGACGACTCGGCCGTCACGCGTCCTCGGACGCCGCTGGAGGCGCTGCTGGTCGGGCGGGCGACAGCCGCCGATCGCGCCTGGACGTTCGCCGAACTTCTGCGGCAGCTGCGGTTGGACGCGGTCATCGTGCAGCCGTCCGGAAACGCCGTGCGGAATGTGTGGCTGATCGGAGTCGTCCGGCCGGAAGGCGGGCTGTGGCTGTTCGAGCCGCGGATCGGCGTGCCGATTCCGGCTCCGGGCTTCAAGCCGGCTGGACTCGACATCCCCCTGCCGGCGACGCTGGCGGAGGTCCGCGCGCAGCCGGAACTCCTGCGACAGCTCGATACGGAGGAGCATCCCTACCCGCTCCAGGGACCGGAATTCGAACGCGTCGCCATCCGGATCATTGGCGACAGCACAATCTTCTCCGAACGGATGGCCCGGCTGCAGAACAGTCTTTCGGGCGGACTGATCGAAGTCTTTGACGGCCTGGGCGCCAGTTCGCTGCGCGAGCCGGGACTCGGGGACCGCATCGTCGCGGCCGGCTCGGGGGGCGGCTGGACGCGTGAAGACGTCAGCGTCTGGGAATATCCGGAGCAGCAGCAGGCGGCATTCATTGAGACCGGCGCCGAGTCATCGCCGGCATGGCAGACAATCACCGAAGCGTTCCTGGGGCCGACGATCTTCTCGACCGTCAAAGGGCAGGACGACCAGTCGATTCCCGTCGTCGAGCGGACGCGCGATCCGCTGCGCCGCGTGCGGCTGGTTCACCTCTCGGGCCGCTACGCGGATGCGCTCCCGCTGTACTTGCGGATTCGCACGGCGGCTCGCGTGCCGGCCGTCCTGCCGACCGATCCCGCGCTCATGCAGCGGTTGCAGCAGGCGATGCCGGGGAACAATCTCGTCGCGGACTTCGCCTGCTACTGGACCGCGCTGTGCCAGTACGAGCAGGGGCGGAGCGACCTGACGCTGCAGATGCTGCGGCAGTACGTCCGAGACTTTCCGATTGGCAACTGCCGCGACGCGGTTCCGGAACTGCTGGCTTTCGCGCTCGTGAAGACGGATCGCATGGCGGAGGCGCTGCCGATTCTCGAACAGATTCCTCCCAGGACCCGCAGCCAGCGGGCCGCGTATCTGCGAAAGCTGTTGAAATCGCAGGTCGCCGGCGCTCCCCCTTCCGAGAGCGTCGATGCTCCTTCGACGACCGGGGCGGACCCCGCCTCGATGCCGGACGAAGCCCCGATCGCATCGGAAGCTCCCGTCGACAATGGCGAGACGCCCGCTCCGGCGGAGTCGGAGGCTTCGCCAGCGGCGGACGAAACGCCTGCGGAACCTGCCACGCCCTCCGACGAGTCCGAGCCTCCGGCCGATGCGGAACCCGCGACGACCGCCGAGCCGGCGACGGTCGACTGACGGACGACGGGCCGCAGCGACGCATTGAGTCGCATTCCGCCCGGATCAAACACAGAGTGCTTTGCGTCAGCCGGCCCGGGGAATACAGTTCACCGCCGCCTCGACCGGTCCGCGGGGCGTCGCCGTTCATTCTCCGCAGCGCGACCGCATCACCCCGCCGAAGCGACAATGGGTCTGTTTGACAAGCTGAAGGGCGCCCTCCAGAAAACCAAGGACGTGTTGCGGACCGATGTCCGCGACCTGTTCAAGGCGGGCGTGATCCTCGATGAAGGCCGCCTGGAGGAGTTCCAGAAGGGGCTGATCTCCACCGACATGGGCGTCACGGCCGCGACGGAGATCGTCGACGAGCTGCGAACCCAGTTCCTGGGCCGGACCGTGCAGCCGGATGACGTCTGGAATCTGGTGCGGGAGCGCCTGAAAGCGATTCTGCGCGGCGCCGGCGACATCAACTGGGATGTGCGGAATCCGCTGTCGCCGCTGAAGCTGGCGGAGTCGGGACCGACGGTGATCCTCGTGTGCGGGGTGAACGGCGTCGGCAAAACGACGTCGATCGCCAAGCTGGCTCACTTCCTGCAGAAGTCGGGAAAGAAGGTCGTGCTGGCGGCGGGAGACACGTTCCGCGCGGCGGCCGTCGAACAGTTGACGATGTGGTCTCGCCGGCTGGGCTGCGAGATCGTCACCAAGCCCTCGGGCAGCGACCCGGCCAGCGTGGCGTTTGAGGGCTGCGACCGGGCGGTGACGACCGGCGCGGACGTGGCGATCATCGACACCGCGGGGCGCCTGCAGACGCATCAGAATCTGATGCAGGAGCTGGGGAAGATCCACCGCGTCATCGGCAAGCGGATTCCCGGCGCGCCGCACGAATCACTGCTGGTGCTGGACGCGACGACGGGCCAGAACGGGCTCAGCCAGGCGTCGAAGTTCAGCGAGGCGGCGGGCTGCACGGGCCTGGTGCTGGCCAAGCTGGACGGCACGGCGAAGGGCGGCATCGTGGTCGCCATCCGTCAGCAGATGGGCATTCCGGTGAAGTACGTGGGGGTCGGCGAGCAGATCGACGACCTGGAACTGTTCTCGCCGGACGCGTTCGTCGACGCGCTGTTTTCGGAGAGCTGAGCATGCCCTGGCCGGCCTGGCTGAAACGGGCGTTTGCGGTCGACGAGGGACCGCTGGACCCGACGCCGGAGCAGGTCGCGATCGTCGATTACCTGGCGCGGGAGGTCGTCCGGCGGGGCATGACCGTGCCGGCGCTGGCCTTCCTGGAGATGACGCAGCCGCTGAACTACGTGTCGGCGCAGGCGATCCGCTTCTTCGCGCCGCTGGCGTCGGCGGTTTTCGACGCGCGGACTCAGGAATCGTTCGCGGCGTTTCTGGAACACCGCGGCTCGATGGAATTCCTCTGCCGGGCGATTGAACGCGAGTCGTCTCGCGCCGCTGCGGCATCCGCGAACGGGCCGCCGCCCGACCGCGACGCGGGAACCGCCAGCGATCCGCCCTCGGACGCCTCGCGCTCCGCCGTGTAGCCTCGTTCAGCGGCGTGTTTCGACGCTCACCGCCGGCCCACCGGCCGATCGCCGCTCTCGCGGCTCAGGGGCCCCGACATCGGCTGGTATTCCCAGGTCGGATTGCCGTCGAACGCAAATTCCTTCTGATCGGGATCGAAGCGATCCCCCAGCCGCGTGAACTTCTGCACCAGCACCTTGCGGGACTTCAGCGGCTGGCCGTCGGGGCCGTCGTCGATTTCATAACCGTTCGAGAAGCCCCGCATGATGACTTTGAAGAAGTCGATGTCCGGGTTCGGATTCCGCCACATGGCGACGCCGTAGACCCAGGGCTGGTCCGCCTCGTCGGAACTGACTTCCGGCGGCAGGTCGCGGATCAGCGAGACGCTGTCGAGGAACAGCGGGTCGCTGGTGCTGCGGCGTTCGAGGACGTTGACGCGTCGGACGGCGGCGGGGATGACGACGTCGTGGTAGACGTCGACGGGGATTTCAGTGGTGCGATCGGCAAACGAGACGAGGGTGAAGTCCGGGATGAAGATGTCGGGGCCCGGCCGGGGCTCGACGTCGTTCACCGGCACGGTCTCGTCGTCGACTTTGCGGTTCGTCAGCGGGCGGTTGATGGCGCGCCAGGCGAGGTACCACACCTGGTCGGGCGCCGCCGCGCTGCCGTCGGCGTTCGTCCGGGGGAGGAACACCATCCGCATGGGCTTGTACTGGACCTCCATCACCCAGATGTTTCTCTGGCGGTTCAACTCCTCGCCGCTGGCGTAGGCGGGCGAGGTCTGGTCGAAGCCGCGGGTGAGCGCCGGAGGCTGGGCCGCCAGGGGGCCGCACAGCAGGCTGCCGCCGGCGGCGCCGGCGAGGAGCGTCAGGAAGTTGCGGCGAGTGGATCGGTTCGCGAACACAGCCGACTCCGCGAGATCAAGAAGGAATGCTGGCACGGGGCGTTTGGACGCCGATCGGGGCCGCGATGCGCGGCCGTTCCGGAGAGCGGGCGCACACGGCGATCCGTCGGCGGGCGTCCGACGCCAGTCTAATCATCGGCGCGGCGGCCACGAATTGCACCGCTTTTCGCTGGTTCGCCCGTCGTTTAGACTCGATTTCCAACGAGTCCTGACCGACGAGGGGAGTTGCCGATGTCTGACGTGCGGCGGATGTGGATTCTGACGATTGTTGCGGTTGTCTGCACTCTGGCGGCGGGGTCCGTCCGCGCCGCCGACGTGTTCCCCGACAAGAACCTCGAAACGGTTGTCCGCGAAGTCCTCAAACGGAAGCAGATCGACAAGCCGGAAATCGAAGAAGCCGACCTCAAGACGATCTATTTCCTAGAAGCTCCGCAGCGGGGCATCAAGGATCTGACCGGCCTGGAAAAGTGCACGAATCTCGTCTCGCTGAGCCTGCCCGGCAACGAGATCGAATCAGTGCAGCCGTTGGCCGGCCTCAAGAACATCCAGACGCTGACGCTGTCCGGGAACAAGATCGCCGATCTGGCGCCGCTCGAAGCGCTGGCGAACCTGCAACTGCTGGACATCGCCGGCAATCAGGTTGAGGCGATCGACGCCGTCGCGAACTTCGCGAATCTGAGGACGTTCTGGGCGTCCGGCAACAAGATCGCGTCCCTGGAGCCGCTGGCGAAGCTGTCGAAGCTGCAGTCGCTGGATCTGGACGGCAACCAGGTGGAGAACCTGAGCCCGCTGGCCGAGCTGCGGTGGCTGTCGTCGTTGCGGCTGCGGAACAACAAGGTCTCGGAGCTGTCGCCGCTGGCCGGGCTGCGCGATCTGAAGTTCACATTCCTGAACGGGAACCCGCTGACGGACCTGGGACCGCTGGTTGAGATGGCCCGGAAGGACATTGAAGGGGAGCAGCGATTCGCCCCCTACTGGAATGTGTTCGTCGAGGTGGACGGGCTGTCCGACGGGGCCCGGGCCCAGGTCGAGGAACTGACGGCGCTGGGCGTGCGGGTGAACCCGGAACGCACCTGATCCGTCGTCAGGCCGCCGGCCCCAGCGCCGGGAAAACATCGCTCGCCGCGGGCCATGCGGCACCGCGCCGGACCGGCTCTGCGCGGATCGCCCGGACTGCGCAGGCCGAAGAGTCCAGCGCGGCCAATCCACACGGGCTGCGCCGAATTCTCGGAACGTCTTGCGTCGCTGAGGGTTGAAGCATGCAACCGGGGAAGATCGGTATTGCCCGGGTTGGAAGGCGGGCGTAAAGTGAAGAGACGGCAAAGTTCACAGACGGAGCGCGAAGCGTGACCCACCCTTCGACGGGCCGAAGCGAGAGGCCGCCGTGGCACTCACCGAAATTGACTCCCAACTTCTGAAACAGTGCCTCAGCCACGCGCCGCGGGCCTGGCAGGACTTCGTCGACCGGTTCATCGGCCTGTTTGTGCACGTCATTCAGCACACGGCCCACGCCCGAAGCATCCGCCTCACCAACGACGACGTCGACGACCTCTGCAGCGAAATCTTTTGCGCGATTCTGGCCGACGACTTCGCCATCCTGCGGCGGTTCCGGGGCAAGAGTTCGCTGGCGACCTATCTGACGGTCGTCGCCCGACGAATCACCGTCCGGGAGCTGATCAAACGCCGCAAGGCGGAGGCGATGGGGCACGTCAACGCCCATCAGGCCGCCGTCGATTCCGCCGCCGCCTCGCCCAACACCGAGGAAATTGAAGAGCTGACGCACCTGATCAGCCAGTTGCCGGACCGCGAAGCGGACGTCATTCGCAAGTACCACGTGGAAGGCAAGACGTACCAGCAGATCGGCCGCGAACTGGGGATCGAGGAGAACTCCGTCGGTCCGATGCTGACCCGGGCCCGGGCCGCCCTTCGCCGTTTGCGCTGGGTCGCCAGCGCCTGAACTCGAACGGACGCGGCGTGCGAACTCTCGGACGATTCGCGACCGCCGCCCTCTCGCTGGCGGTTTGCCTGCAGGCTCTGGCGGTCCCGGCACTGTGTGCGGCCGAGCCGCTGGATCACATCCGCATCGTCTACAACGGCCCCAACGAAGCCTCCGCCTCCGTCGCCGGTCAGGTGCTCGTCCGCGATCAGCAGGGCGGGGTCCTGCTGGAGGATGCCGTGGGCGTCCTGTGGAGCCTGACCGCCGACCGGATCGTCGAACAGACTCCCGTCGCGCAGGAGTTTCAGCGGCTGGACGCCAGGCAACTCGCGGACGCGCTCCGCGCCGAGTTCGGCGCCGGGTTCCAGATCGTCACGACGCCGCATTACGTCATCGCCGCGCAGACCAGCCGGCCCTTCGCCGAGTGGACGGGAGACCTGTTCGAACGGCTGCACGCGGCGTTTCTGAAGTACTGGAGCGACGCGGGTCTGGCGCCGGCGGCCGGGGATGCGCCGCTGGCGGTCATCATTTTCTCGAACCGGGCGCGGTTCATCGATTACGCACGGCAGGATGCGGCCGCGGTGATCTCCGAAGCGGCGGGGTACTATTCCGCCCGAACGAACCGCGTCGTTCTGTTCGACCTGACGACGGAAGCCGGTTCCGGCGGAGGACAGGGCGGGAGCTCCCGGCTGCAGATCACCCGCCGGCTGGCGGGGGCGACGGCCCTCATCGCAACAGTCGTCCACGAGGCGGTCCACCAGCTCGCGTTCAATTCCGGCCTGCAGACGCGTTACGCCGACAACCCCATGTGGCTCAGCGAGGGGCTGGCGATGCACTGCGAGACGCCCGATCTTGGGCCGCGCGGCGGCCGGGGCTGGACCGGCATTGGCGCCGTCAGCGCCTACCGGCTGCGGCAATTTCGCGATCCGGCGCGGCAGCGCCGCGCGACGTCGAAGACCTGGCTGACGAGCCTCGTGCAGTCCGAGGATCGGTTCCGCGACCCGGACGAAGCGCTGGCGGCCTACGCGGAAAGCTGGGTGCTGACGCACTTCCTGATCGAGCGCCGCCGTGAGGCGTATGTGGAGTACCTGCGGGCGATCGGCCAGAAGCCGCGGCTGGCGTTCGACTCCCCCGAGGAGCGGCTGGCGGAGTTTCGGGCTGCGTTTGGCGACGATCTCGACAGCCTGCAGACCGAAGTCGAGCGGCACGCGATGCGGCTGCGCCCCGACCGCTGATCGGCGTGCCATTCATTGGGCGGGGGCGGCGGACGCCTTCAAGCGGACGGGCATTTGGAACGTGTCGGGCGAGAGTTCGACGTTCGTCCCGAGCGGCAGGCTGACCGTCACGGTGGCCATCCCCTCCGCGGCCTGCGCGGGGACTTTGAACGTCGTTGTGTAGAACTCCCAGTAGCAGCAGCGTTCGTTGAGCGAATGCGTGGTCGTCAACGGACCCGCGCCGGGCGGAACCGGCCATTCGATTGTCGCCGTCGGCGTCACGGAGGGATCGAGGGCCTCGATGCTCAGCCGGGAGACGGCGCCCTCCCCTTCCCCATTCCGGCAGAACGCAACGCTGAACCGCCCCGGGTTGGAGCCGATGATCAGTTCCTTGTTCCGCAGGGGCCGGGGATGCAGCGGCAGCGCGAAATGGATGACCGGAGCCGATTCGCGGTCTGTGGCGAAGAAGGCGTTCCAGCCGGCGTAGAAGGGGGTCGTCCCGTTCACCGTCAGCGACAGCCCGTACTGATCCTCGCCCCCATCGTAGTTCCAGCGCCGCAGTTTGAAGTCGCCATGCGGACTGCCGCCGTGCGAACGAATGTGCTCCGCCGGGTAGTGAAAGTCGAACGACGCAGCCGATCCGCCGATCCCGATTCGACGCTCGTCCTCCGGTCGGATCGGCGGGCCATCGTCCGTCAGATCGCCGTTGCCGTCGCGATCGATATACAGGGTCCTGCCGTCCTCGACGATCCAGATCCGGTCCTCGCCGCGCGGGCCGAAGACGAGGAGCGCGTACTTCGGCGCGGACTCGTAAACGGGCTCGCGGACGATCGACCGATCGTTCAGCCGCGGCCCGTGTTCGTCGTCATCGGCCGCGGCCACAGTCGTCGCAGCCATGACGCCCAGACATCCGATCAGCAGAGCGGGATGCATGAATTGTCCTTTCGTCGTCGCAGGATACGGCGGCGGGCACCCTTGACGCGGGTTTTTCTTTGGATTTTTGCGTGCGTCGATGCGTTTCGCGTCTGCGACGCTCCGCCGCTCGGCCACAACGCCGCCCGGCAGCTTGACGCTTCTCCCTGCCGTCCCCTAGTTTCGTCGCTTCGATCCAGAAATTGACGCTCTTTGGGAAGTCCAACATGGCTGATCTGATTGCGCCGCATGGCGGCCTCGCGGAACCTGTCTGCTGCACAGTGTCCGCGGGCGAAGTGGAGACGTTTAAGACCGAAGCGGCCCGGCTGCCGCAGGTGCCGGTCTCTCAGGCGGACCTGTCGACCGTGTACCGGCTTGCGGACGGCACGCTGAGCCCGCTGACCGGGCCGATGGGGCGCGAGGCCTACGAGCGGGTGCTCGAGGAATCGGTCGTTCTCAGCAACGGCAAGAAGTACGCCTGGACGATCCCGCTGGCCTTCCCGGTGACGTCGGAACTCGCCAAGTCGCTGGGCGCGGGACAGTCGGTGGCGATCGTCAGCCCGGCCGGGGATGTCGTGGCGACGCTGGATGTTTCGGACGTCTATCCGTGGGACAAGTGCGGCTACCTGAAGAGCGTTTACGGCACGGGGCGCGTCGATCACCCCGGCGCGGACATGGTGCTCAAGGGAGATGAAGGCAAGACGCATCTCGTCGGCGGCACGATCAAGGCGCTGCCGCAGCCGAAGAACTCGAAGTTCGGCAAGTACGTGCTGACGCCGCGCGAGGTCCGCAAGCTGCTGGCCGAGACCGGCTGGGAGGCGGTCGTTGCGTTCCAGACTCGGAATCCGCTGCACCGGGCGCACGAGTACGCGCTGGTGTATGGACTGGAGACGCTGCTGCGGCAGGGGAAGAACGCCGGCGCGGTGTTGAACCCGCTGATCGGAGAGACGAAGGGGGACGACGTCAACGCCGAGATCCGGATGGAGACCTACGAGAACCTGATCACCAAGCGGGAACTCGGCGACGGCGACAGCGACGCGGCCCTGTGGAAGTCCCGCGGCGAAACCGTGCCCGACCGCGTCAAGTTGCTGGGGCTGGACATCAAGATGTTCTACGGCGGCCCGAAGGAAGCCGTGATGCACGGCATCTACCGGCAGAACATGGGCTACACGAACATCGTCATCGGGCGCAAACACGCCGACGCCCCATACTTCGACGGCGCGCCGATCTGGGGCGACTTCGACGCTCAGGAAATCTTCGGCAAGCTGAACGGCGATCTGAAGATCCAACCCGTGAAGGTCGGCTTCGCCGCCTACTACGAATCGGCCAACCGCGTCGACCTGATGGAGAACCACCAGGGCGAGAAGCCCTGGTCGATCAGCGGCAAGGACATCCGCGCCACGCTGCAGCGCGGCGAGATGGTCGATCCGCGGATCATGCGGCCCAGCACGTCGCAGATTCTGGCGGCCGCGATGAAGAAGTGATCTCAGCCGCCGATGCGGTTTGGTTCCATACGGTCCGGGGCGTGCGCCGTCCCGGGCCGTTTTTTTGTGGCGCACGCCGGGGTGCGATGCCTCGACGCGCGCAGGCGGCCCCGCTGACCGATCGCTGGGGATGCCGCTGGTTGTTTCAGTGAATCGGTCTAGAATCCGGAACGTCCCGTCGATGCGGTTTCGTGCCGCGGATGAATTCAGCCAGCGCAGCCCCAGCTCCGATGAACCTCTCAGGCCGGACCGCGATTGTGACCGGAGGCGCCGTCCGCATCGGCCGGGAGATCGCCGAGCGGCTGGCGTCCGCGGGGGCGAATGTCTGCGTGCACTGCCACCGGCATCAGGACGAGGCGGAGGCGTTCGCCGCTGGGCTTCGCGCCGCGGGGGGGCAGGCCGCGGTCGTCGCCGCCGATTTCCTGGAACCCGCTCCGGCGGCAAAGTTTCTGACGGCCGAATGCCGTCGCGAGCTCGGACCTGCGACGATCCTGATCAACAGTGCGGCGATCTTCGAACCCGCGACGCTGGCGGATCTGACGCACGACCACTGGCAACGGCATCTGGCCATCAACCTCGCAGCCCCCGTGTTCCTCAGCCAGGCCTTCGCTGCGCAGGTTCCCCGGGATGAATCGGCTGTGATCGTGAACATCGTCGACTGGCGAGGTTCGCGGCCCGAGCCGGGACATCTGGCCTACACCGCCGCGAAGTCCGGACTGGTCGCCATGACGAAGCTCCTCGCGCAGGAACTCGGTCCGCGGATTCGGGTCAATGCGATCGCGCCCGGCGCGATCCTGCCGGGTCCCGGCCAATCCGCCGGGGAGTTCGAGCGACTCGGCCGGCACAACCCATTGCAGAGGACGGGCGAACCGCGGGACATCGCCGAGGCGGTGCTGTATCTCGCGGGCGCCGGATTCGTGACCGGAGAAATGCTGCACGTGACGGGCGGCGAGCAACTGTGAAGGCCGCCGGCCCTGCGACCGTGCCCGTTGGATGAGATCATGAGCGACTACATTGACATCGAGGGACTGCTCGTGCGGGCGATCGTGGGGATCAACCCCGAGGAGCGCGTGAACCGGCAGGACGTCGTGATCGATCTGCGATTGTCGGTCGATCTGCGCCAGGCGGCGAAGTCGGATTCGATTGAGGATGCGGTGAACTACCGCACATTGACGAAGGCCGTCATCGCGTTCGTGGAGGCGTCGCAATTCCAGCTCATCGAGAAGCTGGCGGACGAAATCGCGAGGTTGTGCCTGTCGGACCCCCGCGTGCTGCGGGTGCGGGTGCGGCTGCAGAAGCCGGGCGCCGTGCGGTTCGCCCGAACGGTGGGCGTGGTGCTCGAACGTGGCCGGACCGATGACTGACCCGGGGGCCGCGACCTCGGGCGGCGGCGCGTACGAAGCGATCCTGTTGCTGGGGTCGAACATCGATCCGGAGCGGAACCTGCCTCGGGCCATCGCGGAACTGCGCCGCGTGGCGCAGGTGCTGGCCGCATCCAGCGTCTGGCAGACGGCGCCGGTCGGCGATCCGCACCAGGCCGACTTCTGCAATGCGGCGGTCCGGCTGCGCACCGATCTCGATCCGCAGGCGCTGCGCGTCAAGCTGCGGGGAATTGAGGATCGACTCGGCCGGGTCCGCGATCCGTCCAACAAGAACGCGGCGCGGACGATCGATCTCGACATCGCGCACCTGCGGCGCGTCGACGACGGCCAATGCCTCGTCTACGATCCGGAGCTGCGGGAGCGGGTGTTCGCAGCCGCTTCGGCCGCGGAACTCGCGCCCGATCTAAGGTTGCCGGACGGCGAACGGCTCTGCGAGGCGGCGGCCCGTCTTCGGGCGCGGGATGCCGCTCGACTGCGTCTGACGCGGCGGGAAGATCTCCGGCTGAACGCCGCCCAGAGCTGAACGTCCCGGAGTCGCAGAGTGGAAGCGCCGGCGGCCAATCAACGGAAACGTGCGCAGCAATCGCTCGACGCGGCGCGGCGGACCGTGCGCCGTCAGCGGAGATCTTTGTACGCGTCGTAAGCGAGATAGCCGACGATCGCGGCGCAGATGATGAACAGAATGTCCATCATTCGCACATGCTCGGATCCCGAGAACGGAAATCCGATGATCAAATCGAGGATCGCAAGCAGGCCCACGACCGCGGCCACGGCCATGGACCCGATGACCATCTTCTTGGGAGCGTCGGACATGGGCTGTCGGCGGTCGTGCTGAGGTGTCGGTCAAGGCTCGTCGCGCCGCTCGTCCGGTCGCCGGCGCCGCTACGGACTGTTGATTCTAAGGCGCTCGGGGAAGCGGATGCCAGACTGAGCGGCGATCCGCCGGGACTCCGCGGGCGCGGGTTCGCGTCGGGAACGCACGACCGTCGCGTCCGTCGCGAGCCATTCGTCCGGTCTCATCGATCTGAACACGTGTTTCGGTTTTGGCAGTCTCTCTTGCGTCAGACCAACGCATCAGCCGACACTGATCTTCCCCCCGCCTGTTTCCCGCCCTGGACGCCCGCCCCGCACACATGCCCCGCAACCGACTCGATGGTCCCCTCGGCTGCCGCTCTTTCGTCGAGCTGGCGAGGCTGTCCCGGCGACCGGTCCTGGCCCTCGGAGCCTCGACGGTGCTCGGATCGCTGCTGGGGCGGACGCCGCTGGCCGCGGGCAGCGACGCCTCGAGCGCCGCCGGGTTTGGCCGGGCCAGACGCTGCATCCTGTTGTTCATGTGGGGCGGGCCCAGCCACCTCGACACATTCGACCTGAAACCCGAAGCTCCGGACGAGGTCCGCGGGCCGTTTCGGCCGATCTCGACATCCGCCCCCGGCGTGCAGATCTGCGAGCACTTCACCCGGCTCGCCGGCCTGATGGACCGGGTCGCCATCGTGCGCTCGCTCGGTCATGACGACCCCGCCCACCTGTCGAGCGCGCACACCGTCCTCACCGGGCATCTCCCCCCCGTCAACAAGAGCGACGCCGAGCCCCCCAGCCAGCGCGACACCCCGCATATCGGGTCGATGATCGCCCGCCTCCGCGGCGGCAGCCCGCTCGGGCTCCCCGGCTTTGTGACCATGCCCTGGCTGGCCTTTCACCCGGCCGCGCCCGGCGGCAAGGCGCCCGGTCAGCACGGCGGATGGCTGGGCAGGACGTTCGATCCGCTGTTGATCGAAGGCGACCCCAATGCGTCCGGCTGGACCGTGCCCGCGCTGTCGCTGCTGGATTCGGTCAGCGCGGCGCGGCTGGACCGGCGGTTCGAGTTGCTGCGCGGCTTCGATGACCAGCGGCGGGCGCTCGAGTCGGGCGCCGCGCTGGCGCTCGGCGGCCAGCAGCAGCAGGCGCTGAATCTGCTGACGGCCCCGGCAGTCCGCGAAGCGTTCGATCTGACGCAGGAACCGGACGCCGTGCGGGACCGGTATGGCCGGCACGTTCACGGCCAGTGCGTCCTGCTGGCCCGCCGGATGGCGGAACGGGACGTGCCGTTTGTCTCCGTCAACTGGCACAACGACGGGCAGAACTTCTGGGACACGCACGGCAGCAACTTCCGGCGGTTGCAGAACGATCTGATTCCTCCGGCGGACGCGGCGCTGTCGGCCCTGCTGACCGATCTCGAAGAGCGCGGCCTGCTCGACGACACGCTGGTCGTGTGGGTGGGAGAGTTCGGGCGGGCGCCGCGGATCAATGGCAGCGATGCGGGGCGGGATCATCACCCGTACTGTTATTCCGGCCTGCTGGCGGGAGCGGGGATTCGAGGCGGCGCGGCGTACGGGACCAGCGATCGCATCGGCTCGCGGCCGGCGTCCGACCCCGTCAGCCCGCACGACCTGGCGGCGACGATGCTGCACGCCCTGGGCGTTCCGGCGGAGCAGACGCTGCCCGATCCATTCGGTCGACCGATGCCGCTGTACAGCGGGCGCCCGGTCGAGGCGCTGTTCTCGTGATGGGCCGCGCGGCGCCGGGAGTGGGATCGCCGGGATTCGAACCCGGAACCAAGGGATTATGAGTCCCCTGCTCTGACCGTTGAGCTACGATCCCTGATCGGCCAGCGATTCTACAAGGCGGGCTGCAGCGACTGAAAGCCAGCCAAATCCCGGTCCGCCAGGTCCCGCGGGCGCCGGCTTGTCCGCCCTCAGGCCGCCCGGATCTCGTGGCTTTTGCCGTCGTAGCTCAACACGGCCGTCTTCTCGTCGACCACGGTTTCAATGTGGACCGGACGCGACCACAGCCGCTGCAGGTTGATCAGCGTGTCGCGGGCATAGTCCTGCTTGAGCTCGATGCCCTGAAAACCGTGCCTCAGGTACAGCTCGCCGCGATTCCGATAGTTGCCATTCTCCACTGCGATGAACGGTCTGCCGTGGTTCGTGAGGTTGAACAGCAACTGCTGCTTGATGTCCTGAAACTCGCGGGAGGCAATCTCGTAGTCGCCGCTGTTCTCGTTGAAGGCGAAGGAGAACAGGCGGTGCTTGCGGCAGAAGTCCTCGGTGAGGAACGTGTCGATGAATGTCACGTCATTGTGCACGCGGCGGACCTCGAAGATCTTGTCCCGCCCCTGGCCGATGTCCCGGTTCCAGCGCTGCCGCGTCTCGAAATCGTCGCAGTCCTCCCACTCGGCGCCGAATTGCCCGCGGTTCCAGCGTTCCTCGATGTCCTTGAACAACTCAATCCCGATCTTGTACGGGTTCAACCGGCGGGGCGACATCGCCATCGTGCCGGAGTGGTGGTCGGCGTAATCGATGACCTCGGCGTCGGTCAGGCCATGCCGCGTCATGATCTTCGAGTGCCAGTAACTGGCCCAGCCCTCGTTCATGATCTTGGTCATGCCCTGGGGGGCGAAGTAATAGGCTTCGTCGCGGATGATCGACAGGATGTCGTGCTGCCAGTCGCGGAGCGGGGCGTGCTGGAGCAGGAACAGCAGCACGTCGCGCTGCGGTTCGTGGGGGAAGGAGCGCGAGGATTCTCGCTGTTCATCGGCGCGCCGCTGTTCGTCCAGCTCGTCCTGGAGGACCTGCGGCGGGTTGATGAACGGGTCCATGTAGTCCTTGGCGTTGAACTTGCCGCGAGCTTCGGGGAGTCCGCGGTCCTCCTGCTCGCGGTCGCGGCGGCGCTGCTCCGCTTCCTCTTCCACGCGGCGGGGGTCCGGAGTGCGGCGGATGAAGGGCGAATGCGGGTCGATCAGGTCTTCCAGCGACAGGCAACTGTCGATGAACTGCTCCACAGCTTCGTACCCGTGCCGGTCCACGTAGCGGTTCACGCGCGACGCGTGATTCGCCATCTGGTCCAGCATCTTGCGGTTGGTGTGCGCAAACCAGGCATTGTTCTTGAAGAAGTCCCCGTGCCCGTACACATGCGCGATGACCAGCTTCTGATCGGTGAACGCGTTGACGTCCAGCAGGTACGCGTAGCAGGGATCGGTGTTGATCACCATTTCGTAGATCTTCGACAGGCCGTACGAATAGCTCTTGGTGAGTTCGTCGTACTCGGCCCCGAACCGCCAGTGCGGGTAGCGCACGGGGAACCCCCCGTACGCCGCAAACATGCTGATCTCCTCGTAGTCCAGCATTTCGAAAATGGTCTCGAAGAAGTCGAGTCCGTAGCCGCGCGCAATGTCGGCCAGCTCGTCCTGAGCGGCTTTGATCTGAGGGGGCAGCGGTCGCTGGATCGAGAGGGGCATAAACGCGCCGGGGGCGGAAGGTCGTGCGGATCGGTCGTTCGCCGCCGATCCGGCTGCAGAATTCTACGGAGCGCCCCCGCGAGCGGTGTAGATCAGATCGGCGCAGTCGGGCTTCCGCACTTGTCTGCGCAGGCCGCGGCGCACCGCAGGAAACCCGGCGACGATCACGATTTCACCGCGTTTCAGCCTTGGCGGCGAAGGACGTACACGACGTCTTCCGTTCGCGGACCAACGACGATCGGCTCGTCGAACCGGTACAGAAAGTCGTACGTCTCGATGACCTCGAACCCCGGCACGCGGTCCAGAAGCTGGTCCATCTGAGCCGCGGTGTAGGTCCGGTAATTCATCTCGTCTTCGATGCTGAACGTCCGCGTGGGCGTGCGGATTTCGAAGCGGATGCCCAGCCGTTCATTCCGCTTTCGCCGATCGAGCTCCTTGGACCACATGTACGAGCTGACCTCGACGCGGCCGCGGCGGCCTGTCCAGGCCTCGTCCTCGATCGGCGTGCCCTGCGTGGGCGTCAGGTGCAGTCCGAGGAGATAGATGCCGCCGGGACGCAGCGCGTCGTGCACGCACCGCAGGTGCGATTCCATGGCCCTCTCCGTCGGCAGGTGGCGGACCGTGTTGATCAGGTTGAACGCGGCGTCGACCGGCCGGGCGACCTGGAAATCGGACATGTCTCCGACGCGGACCGAAGCGGGAAATCCCTTCCGGCGGAGCCGCGCGTTGCAGTACGCCACGGCCTTCTCGTTGAGGTCGTTGCCCGACACCCGGTAGCCCGCCTGGGCCAGCTTCACGAGCAGCCGACCCGTCCCGCAGGCCGGTTCGAACACGCGGCGCACCCGCTGTTCGGCGAACCGCTCGAAACAGCCGATCAGAAACCGGAACTCTTCCTTCCAGTCGGCGCCGAACAGGATGTCGTAGTACTGCGGATAGTCGTACAGGTTGCCGTAAATGTCGGAGGCCATGGCCCTCGAATCCCCGGGAAACTTCTCGAAACCGTGGGCGGACGCTGGCCCCCGGACGGTCCGGAGAATATCACCCGGGCGCCATGCGCACACCCCGCCGTCCCACCACCCGCCCCGTCTACGAGATCTCGATCGTCCGCGCGCACCGCGGCGTCGCATTGACGGCCCCGCAAATCCGTCGCGCGCTGCGAACCGTACTGGCCGCTGAGGGCGTGGCGGGCGCCGAGATCGCGGTCTCAGTTCTCAGCGATGCGGCGATCCGCGAGGTGAACCGCTCGCATCTGAATCACGATTACGCGACCGATGCGATCAGTTTTCTGTACGCCGCCGAGCATTCGGAGCTCGAAGCGGACGCGCCGGCCCGATCCCGCAACGCGCTGCGTGGCCGGGGCCTGGCGATCGAGGGGGAGGTTCTCGTCAGCGGCGAGACCGCGCTCCGCGAGGCGCCAAGGCACGGCTGGGACGCCTCCTCGGAACTGCTGCTGTACATCGTGCATGGCCTGCTGCACCTGTGCGGCTACGACGATCTGTCTCCCGGCGAGAAGCGGATCATGCGGGCGCGGGAACGATGGGCGCTCGGACTGGCGGGGATCGAGTGCAAATAGGCGCGCGGGCCGCCCGTGTCCCCGCCGCCGGCCAACCGCATCCGCTCCCGCTGCGCGCACCGCGTCTGCTCCCGCTGCGGCGGCGCATCGGGCTCGAGCGCTTATCCGATGACGATACGCGGCTGACGGGCCGCGTCCGGTTCGCTGGCCTTGATCAGCTCGCGGACCATCCAGGGCACGTTCCCCTGCCCGAACAGCAGGAAGTCCAGATTCGTGCGCAGCGGGCTTTCGTCCGACCAGCCGAAATGCACCTCCGGCGGCTCGCCCGAACGCGACAGCTCCAGCGCGATCGCGGCGATCGTGTGCGACACTGAAGCGCATCGCGCCACGCGGATGATGAACCGTCCCTCCTGCTCCAGAATCTCCATCACGGGCTTCTGAACGAATTCACTGGCGTCCCCCAGTTGGGCTTCGATGAACACGATCGGCGTTTCCGCCGTCAGCCGGTGACGCATCCGGATCGTGGCCTCTTTGTCGATCAGCCCGGGGCCGCCGGGACGGTGCGGGACCAGCACTGGAAACTCGATGTGCTTCATGCTGTCCCACAGAAACCGCGATTCAGGGGTGGCGAACTCGAACCCGGCGAAACGCATCTCGGTGCTGCGGACGGTTCGCGAAATGATCGACAGGATGATGATCGCGCCGATGAACGCCGCGGCGATGGTGATGCCCCGGGGGTATGTCCCGCCGGTCGCGGGATCGACTTCCACGTGCCGGACGATCATTGTTGTCGTGTAGGTGAACAACAGGCAGATCACGACGTAACGCCAGGGCATCCGGACCAGCCACGACCCGGCCCGCAGCCGCCACTGGTCGATGATCACCGCCAGGCAGGCGCTCGTCATCAGCACCATCACGCCGGTCGCGTACGCGCCCCCCTGCGCCTTCACGCTGGCCTGGAACAGCCACGTCACCAGCAGATTGACGCCCGTCAGGAGCAGCACCAGCGGGCGGACCGCCTCAGCCCAGCGGGGCGCCATCCCGTACCGCGGCAGGTAGCGCGGCACCAGGTTCAGCAAACCCGACATGGCGCTGGCCCCCGCAAACCACAGGATGCTGACCGTGCTCACGTCATACATCGTGCCGAACACTTCGCCGAACAACGGATTGAGCGAGCGCGGGCTTTCCCCATGCGCGAGATACGCCAGCGCGCGTTCGTAGGCCGCGCCCCCCTGGTGCATCTGGTCGTGCGGGATCAGCGTCGTCGTCACGAACGCCGAGCCCATCAGCATGAACGACATGATCACGGCCGCCGTCACCAGCAGCTTGCGCGCGTTGCGGATGCGGCCGCGGGGCAACGCCGGATCGTCGTCCGGATCCCCTTTGATCAGCGGCATCACGGCCACGCCTGTCTCGAACCCGCTGAGCCCCAGCGCCAGTTTGGGAAAGAACAGCACGCACAACAGTGCGATCGTCGTCCAGCTGACGCCGCTGACTGGCGGCTCGCGGGTCAGCGACCATTCCCCTGTCGCGAGCTGATGTCTCCATTCCCCCAGGACCTCGGGGTGCGACGCCAGATGCCAGACTCCCGAGCCGATGATGACGGCGTTCAGCGTCAGGTACACGATGACCAGGATCACCGCCAACCCGATCACTTCCCGGAACCCGCGCATGAACATGCCGCACAGGGCCAGCAGCAGCAGGCTGGTGACGGTCACCTGGTTCTTCATCGAGTCGGGCATGTGCTCATGCCACATGGGATTCTCGATCAGGTGCACGGCGGCGTCCGCGGCCGACAGCGTCATCGTGATCACGAAATCCGTCGCGGCGAAGCCCAGCAGGGCCAGGACGACGAGCTTGCCCCCCCAGCCGCGCATCAGCCGCTCGAGCATCGAAATCGAGCCCTGCCCGTCGAACGACTTGCCGGCCACGTAGCTGTAGATCGGCAAGGCGCCGAACAGCGTCACCAGGACCAGCAGGCCGGTCGCCAGCGGCGTCAGGACGCCGGTGTTCTCAAACGCGATCGTCGGCTGGTAGCCCAGCGTGCTGAAGTAATCGACGCCCGTCAGGCACAGCACGGCCAGCCAGAAGGCCTGGTGGTGCTTCGCGACGGAGGGAGGAGTGTGGGGCCCGGGAGCGCCCGCGGGGGGCAACGGCGATGAAGACATGCGGGTTGGTCTGGAGGCGACCGGACGGGCGCTGTCGCTCAGGGTTGCTCCCCCGGGGTCCGGCGTCCCGCGGATGGCGCGGATCGACTTGATCCCTCACGGCCATCACGGTCGCGAAGGATGATAATTCATTCCCCCGGCGTGACAGCGGATACGGGACCGGAATCGGCGCGGATTGGCCCCCGCGACGAATCGCGGTTCCGGGACCTTGCGTTCCGATCAGGGGACACGCAGCCACTCGCCGGCCGCCATGACCCTGACCACCTCGGAATCTTCGGCCCGCAGCAGGCCATGGAAATCGGACTCCGGCGCCCTCGGCAAGCGGATCACGGCGAGCGACGCCGTCCGCCCCGGAGCGAGGACGCCGAATTCCGCTTCGAGTCCGAGCGCCCGCGCGCCGTTGATCGTCGCCATGCGCAGCAGTTGTTCCCCCGGGATGTCGGGATGCAGTCGCGCCGCGGTCTGAACGTCGCGCCACAGACTCAAGTCGGGATTCGATGCGCGGCTGTCCGTTCCCAGCGCGACGTTGATGCCCCGCGCGAGCATCCCCGCCAGCGGATAGTCCGGATGTCCGAAATACGCGTGTGTCCGCGGGCAATACACGACGCTCATCCCGGGGGATGCGGCGATGACGTCCAGCTCGTCGTCCGTCAGGAAATTGCCGTGTACGACCAGTGATCGCGGGGCGTGGGCGAGAACCTGCAGGATGTCGTGCGGCCGGATTCCCCGGGGGATCGCATCCTCACGCCACACGCCCCAGGTTCGGAACAGGTCGACCAGCGGACCCGTCCCGGAACGCAACAGCTCCAGCTCCTCGCGCGTCTCGGCGACGTGCATCGCGACCGGCGCGCCGTGCACGCTTGCCAGTCCAATGGCCTTCTCCAGCAGCCGGGGATGCACGCTGTAGGGGGCGTGCGGGCTGAGGCCGCGGACGACGTGCGGAGCGGTCGTCGAGGAATCGAGGTGCTGAGCGGCCGTCGCCAGCCGCTCATCGAGCGCGTCGGGGTCCAGCGACAGGAGTTCTCGAAAGCGGACGAGGCGGGCGCCGGGGGGAGGAACCGGCGGCTTGTCCGAAGAGGTTTCAATGTCGCCGATCACCACCGCGCCGGAATGGAGCGCTTCCTCCAGCCCCCGCTGACGGACGTTCGAGTTGGGACCGGCCGCTTGTCGAGCACGACGTTCGGCGACGATGGCCGCGATCCATTCTGAAAACGACCGTCCGGGGGCCAGCGGCTGCGCGAGGCCGCTGAATTCCAGATGGGTGTGCGCGTTGACCAGCCCGGGAAGAATGGCGACATCGCCGAGATCGACGGCCGGACGGCCGGTGGGCTCGGACACGGACAGCACGCGGCCGTCGGCGATTTCGACTTCACCGCCGGAGAGAGGCGGCCGGGCGACGGGGAACACCCAGCGGGCGCGAAGCCGTTGCATCAGAGCCAGAGGAGCAATCCTGCGGTCAGAGGATGCCAGGCGCGGGCCGCGAGTTTGACATCGCCAGCGCTGGAACGCACTGGCGATTCAGAACTTGCGCGGGAAAAACAAAAGAGCCACCGGTCGGACTCGGACCGACGACCTGCGCTTTACGAAAGCGCTGCTCTGCCAACTGAGCTACGGTGGCGGGAACGCGAATGTTATCGGCGGAGAGACGAAAATCCAGCCCAGATTCCAGGTTCAACGTCTGGCGAATCCGGGAGTTGAGAAGCCCCAGGGCCGGAGACCCTGGGGCTTGGTCAACTTCATCCGGCGTCAATGCGGCGCGGGCCGCTGCTGGAGGGCGGCCGTCCGATCATTCCGGCAGGCGGTCGCTGTTCACCTTCGGGAAGTCGCCGGTGCAGGCCCGCATGAACTCGACCAGGTCGGCCTTGTCCTGCGCGGTCAGGTCCAGCTTCTTGATCTTGTCGCTGAGCCACGGGTTGGGATGCCCCCCCTTGGCGTACCACTCGACGACTTCCTCCAGCGTCTTCTGGCTGCCGTCGTGCATGTAGGGGGCGGTGAATTCGACGTTGCGGATGGTCGGCGTCTTGAAGGCGCCTTTGTCCTTTTCGTCTCCCGTCACTTCGAAGCGTCCCAGGTCCGGATTCTCCGCGTCCATGCCGACGCCCAGGTTGTGATACTTCTCATCGGTGAAGTTCGCCCCGGCGTGGCAGGCGGTGCAGTTCGACTTTTCGCTGAAGAACAGCTCCAGGCCGCGTTTCGCGCTGTCGGTCATCGGATGGGCGTCGCTCTCGGCCTTGATCTCGAGGAACCGGGCATAGGTTTCCGGATCGTCTTCCTTGAGATTTTCCAGGTCCTCGGGCTCGGGGAACTGGTCCAGGAACGGCTTGAGGGCGTTGAAGTAATCGTACGGGGCCGGGCCGGTGACGATGGCCCGCTCGAACGAGGCGATCGCCTTGCCGACGTTGTCAATGTTGATCGAATCCGGGCCGAACACCGCCGTGAACTGCAGCTTGTAGCCGTCGATCCCCGCGATGCAGGCCACGCATTCCTCGTGCGTGTTGGCCATCTCGATCGGATTGGCGATCGGTCCGACGGCCTGGTCTTCGAGGGACGCGGCGCGGCCATCCCAGAACTGCGCGCCGCTGAGGATCCGGTTGTAGCTGACCGGCGAGTTGCGGTTGCCGGTCTGGCCGCGGACGCCGACGCCGAACTGCGTCTGTGCTGTAAAGCCCTGGGTATGGCTGTGGCAGCTTGCGCAGCTGATCGTCGAATCGCTGGACAGTCGCGGGTCGAAATACAACTGCCGTCCGAGTTCGATCTTGGCCCGCGTCAGCGGGTTTTCGTCGAGCCCGGTGATCTGGTCGGCGGCCAGCGACAGGCCGAACGGCAGCGAGACTTCCAGCGTCTCGTGGACGCCGGGCGTCGCCAGCCAGGCCTTGATCTGCTCGGCGGTCAGCGGGCCATCCCCCGGGACGCCCATCGTCAGCGACGGATCGCCGAGGACGACCTTTGTGGGCAGCGGTTCGGCCGCGGCCGCCGGTTGCCCAGGGGCCCCATAGAGGGAGGCCAGCGCGGCGCCGGCCACGCAGCCCAGGATCCAGTTGTTCAATCGTCGCACAGGTGCTCCAGAGTTCTCGACGCCGCGGCAGTCATCGGCACGTCGCGCCGCCGCCGGGGACTGCCATCCGTCGGCGGGCGTGTGACAGGAGTTGTAATTTCGGCAGATTGTCGGCGGTTGACCGATCGATCTTAGGCGGGAGGTTCCGGAATGGCCGCATTGCGGCGCCTCCCCGGGGACCGTCTCAGGCGCGGGCGGGCGCCGCGGTGACCGGAATCTCCGTGGGGATCGCCCGCGGGACGGGCGAAGGGAGCCGCGGGACGGCGAGGGATTCGCTCCCGGACAGCATAGGCTACCGTGCCCCCCGCTGGCGCAGCAATTGCCCGGGGGTCGCGATAGCGCGCGCCGCAGTCGGAACCTGCCCGCGAGGCGGCGAACTGGCCCGGACTGCGGCAGGCCCGATTGAAACGGGCGTGGGGAGTGGGATATCGTCAGGATCGTGAGGGCGGGCCGCGGAACGCATCGTGCGCATCCGCCTGCCGTCCGGAGCCTCAGCGTCGCGGAGTGTCGCCGTGTCTGATCCGCAGTCGAGTTCGTCGTCGCAGGCCACCGACCTGCAGCGCCGTTACCGGGAATTCCTCGATCTGCTGCCCCTGACTCTGGCGCTCGCCGGGCTGCCGCACAGCGAGCCTGGCCGATACTACAACGAGGAGCAGATCGAGACGCGGCTGTTCGCCGTGCGACACGCGTACCGAGCGGCGAAAACGCTGGTCCGCGAAGTCGTCGCGAAATAGACATCACGTCTCTCCGAGCGGCGTTGGCCCGGGGGCCGTTTTCACCCCCGGTTGAAACCCCGACCCGAGCAGTCCGGGTATGTCCCGACGGAGGCCGAACGCGTGGCGGACGACCTGTCCGAACTAGTCCAGCGCTGCCTCGCCGGCGAGCCTGACGCGCAGCGGAACTTCGTTGACCAGTTTCAGCAGCGGGTGTTCGCCCTCTGCTATCGGATGCTGGGTCACCGGCAGGACGCGGAAGATGCGGCGCAGGAATCGTTGGCGAGGGCGGTTCGGCATTTGGGTCGCTGGCAATCCGATCGCCCGCTGGACCCGTGGGTCCTCGCGATTGCCGCAAACCGTTGTCGGACGGCCCTCGAAAAGCGGTCACGGCGGCCAGTGACGGCCGAGTCGCTGCCCGAACCGGCATGTCTCGATTCGCGGACCGGATCGGAACTGGCCGAGGAACTGCAGCGGGCCGTCGACCAGTTGCGGCCCAACTACCGGGAAACATTCATCCTGTTTTACCAGCAGGAGCTGAGCTGCGAGGAAATCGGCCAGATGCTCGGCGCGCCGGACGGCACGATCAAGACCTGGCTGCATCGGGCCCGGAAGGAACTAGCGGAATTGCTGCGTCAACGCGGGATTACGCCGGAGCAGAACGATGAACTGCATACAGTGGCGCGAACGACTCGCGGAGCGGATTGAACAGCGGCTCCCGGGGCCCCCGGGATTCGCAGAACACGCAGCGACCTGCGGCGACGACCATTGCCGACAGGCGCTGGCCGACGCTGCGCTGCTCGAGGCCCTGCTGCCCGACTGGCGGAACGCCGTCCCGACGGTCGATCTCACCGAGCGCGTGCTGGCCGATTTGGCGGCGACGCCCCCCCGGCCAAAGGCAATCGTCGCCCGCGGCGTCGCCGGCGCCGGCCAGAAGCTGTGGCTGACGGCGGCGGCCGGAGTCATCATCGCGGCGGGCGTGGGCCTGTTGTCGCCAGAGAGGCCTGGGACGCAGCCGACGACAGCGGCCGTTCCGAGCCCGGGAGATGCTGCGGGCTCTGCCGTGACGGATCGCTCTGGGCTGGCAGCTGCGCCCTCCCCGCACGAGATCGGACGCCGCTATCTGGCCTGGGTCGAAGGGCCGGGCACGCTCGTCGCAGACGCGGTCGGAGTCGTTCTGCCGACCGGCGCGTCGCGGGCCGCGTCCGAATCTCGAAGCGCCTGGTCCAGCGACTTGATGCAGCGGCTCGAACCGGCCCAGCGGGGCATCAGCGAAGCGCTGCTGCTGCTTGAAGAACAGCTCCCCGCCGCGATGCATCCCGCCACCTGATCGGCGGACGGCGAGGCGCGCTGGCGCCGAACCGGTCGGGGTCGGCGGCGGGCCGGTCCGTGGAACGCTGTCCTGCGAAATGCACGAACGGCGCGGCCCCCCGGGGGAACCGCGCCGTTCGTGTGTCTCATTCAGTTGATCGGGCGAAGCGATGACGCCAGCCCGACGGGCGGACCACGCCGACTTTACGGCAGCGGAATCGTCATCAGCATCAGCTCGCCTTCGGTTTCGTCGATGACGACCGCGCGGCTGTCATCCAGCTTGTCGAGCTGACGGATGTTGTCCATGCCCTCGACCTTTTGGAATTCCTGACCGGCCGTGCCGCCGCCCGACACCGGATCCTCGAGGCCGTCCGTCCGCTCGAGGTTGTCGGTGCTGATCTTCATCATGCCGCGGGTCGAGTTCGCCATCAGCAGGTAGGTCCGGCCGTCCTTCTCGTAGGAGACCATGTCCAGCGGCTGGTTGCGGTTGCCGAGTTCGGCGACGGTCGTCCCCCGGACCTTGTCGCTGCCGTCCAGCTGATTGACCGGAAACTTCACCAGCGGCGTGCAGGTGAACCCGGCGAGGACGTGCGGCTCGCCGTTGATGTTGAACGGAATGAAGACCCGCACGGCGGCGTTGTCCTCATAGCGGCCATGCGCGGCGTGGAAAATCTCAATGCCCGTCAGCGTGACCTTCTCGCCGAAGGGATAGGCGATGGACTGCACTCCGGAACGCCCCTGATCGCCGAAGCGACCGGACACGAGGAGCTGGCCGTCCACGAAGGCCAGGTCGGTCACCGATTCCATTCGCGGATTGCGGCGACGGCCCTCCGGCCCCTGCAGCTCATCCTGCGGAGGATCGGGCAGCTCGGCGCGGGCCATGCCGACGCCCTGGAGCGCGATCGCCTCCACCGAGCCATCGGACTTCACGCGGACGATGGCCGCGCTCTCCGGCCCCGTGGCGACGGACAGGTAGGGCGTCCCGCTC
>JAHBXW010000024.1 GCA_019636235.1 Planctomyces sp. | reverse complement strand
GGTTAAACCTTGCCATATCCCGTACGCGACGATTCCCCAATGCGCGGCGATTGCAACAACCGCAAAGCCGTCCACCATGCCTGCAATGCGGAAGCTCTCAGCTCTCGCGAATGCCCAGATCGTGACGACGGTCTGCGCCAGCAGCCAACCTGCATACAAAACGAGCAATTGCTGGAGTGTATCCATGGAATACGGGAATGCCTCATTCCACAGCAAATTGGCGGCTCCAATCCAAATCACACATGCGACTCCCGTGGCATATGCAAGGCCCCTCCACATTCTCACCCAAGCCGTCGCCACTGAATATTTGGCCACCGAAAATGTGCAAATGCAAGCAATCATGAGCGATATGTCAGCACTGACGTCCGCAGGCATATTAATAGACAATAGAACATATGCTATCGCTCCTGCAGCTGCGCCAACTGCCAGCACTCTCAGTTCTGTCTTCTTCATGTAGGTGTGTCTCCGGCGATCGCACGCTTTGGGCATGCGGCCTTAATTCTGTCGATGCAGCCAGCCATATCGGGGAGCTGCAATTCGCCCAGTCCGGCAGTGAGCCCATCTTCAGGCCGGTACCCCCTTCCAATTCCCGCCTATCAATCCGTCGCGGTCGGCTGAGGCATCGGCGCGGCGGTGTCCCACGTCGACGGCACGGGCGCTCGCAATTCGATCGTGATCAGGCCGCCGTCCAACGGCTTCGTCGAAACCCCTGCTTTCACCGCGTTGTCCGCGTTCACCGCCCGGAACCGGAACAGCTTCACGAAGGCGCCCACCGCCAGCCCGACTTCGAGCTGCCCCAGATGCTTCCCCGGGCAGACGCGGGCGCCATGACCGAATCCGAAGTGCAGCATCTCCTTCGAGCTCCGGTTCTGCTCAGCGAGGAATCGCCACCGGTCCGGCGCGAATTCGGTCGCCGGATGCCCGGTCGCCGCCACGCCCCAATGGTCCTCGTGGCGGTTGGCATGCCAGATATCCAGCAGAATGTGCGTGCCGCGCGGAATGACCATCGTCCGGCCATCAGCCATTTCCAGTGGCGTCTCCGCCGTCGCCCGCCGCGGAAGAAAATACAGCGAGGGAGTCAGCCGCAGGGTCTCATCCAGCACCTGGTTGAGGGACGTCGCCGCTTCGAGCTTCTCGGGCAGATACGTGTCGATCGGCCCGACCTCGCCATACACGCGCTCCTGGGCCTCCGGATTGCGAGCGAGGTGCGAGATGGCCCAGGCGGCGTAGGATGTCGTCGCTTCCAGCGCGCCGGCGAGAAAGACCTTGACGTTGCTGCGGAGCGTCTCGTCGGGCGCGTCAGAGCGGAAGCAGCTCCACAGGCCGGCGCCGGACCGCCGCGCCTGAAGCACCAGGTCGGTGAGTTCGTCGAAGGCCTGGAAATCGTCTCGCGTTTGCCGGAAGCGGCGGCTGAACCGTCCCAGGAACGTTGGCGACAGGCCCAGCCGGTTCGTCACGGTGTCGCGAACAATGTGATCAATGACGCGTTCCAGAGCCGGCACATGGACATCGCGGAGCCGCGCATACTCGACCTGCGCTCCAAAGAAGCAGTTGACCAGCATCTCCAGCATGAGCGCTTTGATCTCCGGCTCGATGGGCAG
Source organism: Planctomyces sp. (assembly GCA_019636235.1). Taxonomy (GTDB): domain Bacteria; phylum Planctomycetota; class Planctomycetia; order Planctomycetales; family Planctomycetaceae; genus Caulifigura. The sequence continues at coordinate 80,897 of JAHBXW010000024.1, read as the reverse complement.
CGTCAATGAGGTCTGCCGCGTCGAATCAAGATGCTGCTGGAGCGCGGCGAGGCGTTGTCGGACGGTGCGGCGAAAGGTCTCGCCAAACTCGTGAAACAGGTCCTCGCGGAACAGGGCCGTCTTGCCGAAGGGGGACGCGGCGACCTTGCGCTGTCGTCGCCAGAACGGGCCGTTCGCGAACAGCAGCGTGTCCTTGCCGGTGGCGCGCGCAATGCCGGTGGAGGGCAGCGTATCGCGGTCAAACTGGCCGTCGCGATCGCCCGTGGCCGTGAGGATCGCGCGGATGACGGCGGGATCGCGCGTGACCAGCACGGGGGCGAACCCGGGGCAGTCCAGGTACCGGTTGTGCCGGGCGCCGCCTGTTTCGCGGTCCGCCTCCCAGAAGTACGACTCAAGAATGCGGATCGGCTCCGCGTAGTTCCAGGGGTGGGGAAACGGCAGCGTCGGCCGGCCGGAACCGGGCTGGAGGAGAGGCACCCGTCCGGGAAGGCAGTCGCCGCCGAAGGGATTGACGCGCCGCAACTGTCTCCAGGTCCGGACCAGCGGCCGCATTCCCGGAACTCCGGACGCGTGTTGAGGCGTCGACATGTTCGCTCCCCGCAGAATTGGCATCGGGAGTGTAATCCACCCCCGTTCGGGAACTCCAATTCCGGCATTTGGGGACAGACGCGGCTCGGTGTCCACGCGACCCGGGGCCTCTACAATGCGGCATTCGACACTCTGGTGCCCGCATGTCTGAAATTCCTTCCGTCGATTCCGAATCCGCACGCCCCGCGGACGGCCTGCCCGAGCATCTGCCGCCGGTCGAACCGCCGTCCGCCGGGTTCATCGTGCAGTTGTTTCTCGTTCCGGCGGTGATCGTCGCGGTCGTCATTGGCGTGTATCTGCTATTCGGGCGAATGGCCGCTGGCGACACCGACTGGCGGCAGCTCGTCAGCGACATCAAGAGCGACAATTCGAACATCCGCTGGCGGGCCGCCCTGAACCTGGCGGAGGCGCTCGACGCGGAAGGACGGCGACCCGCGAAGCAGGGGCGCAGCCTCGCCGAAATCCCGGAAATCGCCGGCGCCCTCAACGACCTCACGCTTCAACAATTGCAGATCCGGACGCCCAATGACGAACAGCAGCAACAACTGCAGTTCCTGTTGAAGGCGCTGGGCCGGACCGACGTCATCGACGCCATCTGGCCGGCGCTGCAGGAGGCCCTGTCCCCGTCGCAGCCGACCGAGACCCGCAAACAGGCTCTGCAGGCGATCGCCATGATCGCCGGACGGCGCCGTGAACGGCAGCAATCGCTCGACTCGCCGCAAGTTCTGGACGCGCTCTTCGATGCCGCGGCCGAAGGCGAGCCGGTGCTGCGACTGCATGCTGCGTTCGCACTGGGGTTGATCCCCGGCGGTCGCAGCGAACTGCAGTTGACCCGAATGCTGGAGGACCCCGACTCGAAGACGCGGATCAATGCGGCGATCGGGCTGGCGCGGGCGTCGTCGCTGGGCGGGCTGCCGGTGTTTCGCGACGCGGTCCGGGACGCGCTGGCGTGGGCCCGCGAGGACGTCAGCCAGACGACGGGCGATCGCGCGTTCGAGCAGCAGCTCATTCTGCGGAACACCGTGCAGGCGCTGCAGCAGTTGGCGCCCAAGATGCCAACGGACGAGCGGCGGGAGTTCGCATCGCAACTGCAGGAGCTTGAGGAGGCGGTGCGGGACACCGGCCTGCGGCTGCAGATCAAGGAAGCCCGGCTCGAACTGGAGCAGTCCCCGGCCGGCGAGTCGGCGTAAGCGCTTGAAGGGCCTGAAGCGGACTCCGTTCGTCAGGGCCGTCGCCGTGCGACGATCAGTGATCCGTCGCTCAGGCTGTCGCCCGGGTGCAGGACGACGCGGTCCCCTTCCGCGAGGCCCTCGAGAACTTCAGCGGCCTGCGCGTTGCGGTGGCCGATACGGATCGTTCGTCGGACGGCCCGGTCTCCCTCCTCGACAAACACGCTCCAGTCGCCGCCGGTCCGGAACAGGGCGCTGGCGGGAACCTGCAGCACGGATTCCCCCTCCCATAGCGCGATCCGGGCGTCGACTCGGAACGAATCGCCCAGCGTCGCGCGTTCGGACGCCGGCACGCTGAAATCGGCGATGACGTTCACCCGCTGTTCCTCGACGCCCAGCGCGGAGACTTTGGTGAAGCCGGCCGGTTCCACGAGCCGCACCGCGCCCACGAGCGGCGTTTCGCCTCCCCAGTGGTCGACGTAAACCTTCGCGCCGGGTCGAATCCGGACGGCGTCCTGGGAAAGCACGTCGATCTCCATCTCGATGTCCGCGGGATCGCCAACTTCAATCAAAGGCGCTCCGGCAGCCAGCGTGGCGGCGCTCTGCTGCATCACGCGGAGGACTTTCCCGGTGATCGGCGAGTGGACTTCGTACTGCCAGTCGGCGGCGGAGATGGCCTCGCGGGGCTGGGAGCGAATCAGGCCGGCCCGCGCCTGTTCGAGCTCGTAGCGGGCGATGTCGCTGGCCGATTCGGCTGCGGCGAGTTCGCTCTCGCGGGAGCGGAGGAGCGATTCGGCGTCGACGAGCCGTTCGACGGTCGTGGCGCGCTGCTCGTGAAGTCTGCGAATGCGGTCGGCCGTGCTGGCGGCCCAGTCGCGATCAGAGCGAGCCTTTTCAATTGTGGAGGCGGCGCGTTCGACGGCGGATTCGGCGGCCCGGACGCGGGCTTCGGCCTCGGCCAGCGTCCGGGGATTGAGCAGCTCGGGAATCGTCGGGAAGATCGTGGTGATGACCGATTCGCCACCCGTCACGCTGTCGCCCGGGTCCAGCATGATGCGGCTGATCCGTCCGGCGAACGGCATCGAGATGACGTAGCGATCGCGGATCCGCGTCTTGCCGTCTTCATTGACGGCGACCAGCAGCGCTCCACGGGAGACCTGTCCGAGGTCGACGTCCACCGGGCGCGGCAGAAATCCGTAGACGACGCCGGCGAGGACCGCCAGGCCGAAGATGCCGATCAGAACTCTGCCGATGGTGAGACGCATGGATTTGCCGGCGGCAGGACGATCGCGGACGCGACAGGGAATCAGGCGTCATAGAAGGCCGACGGCGCTCTATGGAACCCTAGACGAGCGGCGCACGTCAGGGAAGGGGAATGCAAGCGGCGACGGTCCCGCTCTCATTTCCCGGAGCGCGAACGTCGCGCTTTGGGAATTCACCGCAGAATCGAACTGAACTTCACCGGCGGCCGGCGGCCGATCGACGGCTCGCCGGTTCCGGCTAAACTTCCGCCATGACAACATGTTTCGTCGCCTTTGGAGGAAACCTGGGAGACGTGGCCGCGACCTTTTCCGCCGCCGCGGACGCGCTCGCCGCGACGCCCGGCGTGTCCCTCGCAGCGCGCAGCCGGACCTATCGAACCCGGCCGATGGGGGATGCCGCCGCCCCCGCCTATCTCAATGCGGCCGTCGAACTCGACACGCAACTGACGCCGGAGGTTCTGCTGACGGAAATGCAGCGGATTGAGAACCGGTTCGGGCGGACGCGCGAACAGCACTGGGGTTCGCGGACGCTGGACTTGGACCTGCTGGCAGCCGGCACAAGGGTCGTAGCGACGCCCCGGCTGACGCTGCCGCATCCGCTGGCTTGGCATCGTCGGTTTGTCCTGGACCCATGGTGCGAGTTGTCGCCGGAATGGACGCATCCCGTGCTGGGCGAGACGGTTCGCGCGATGCGCGAGCGGCTGTTGGTGCGGCCGCTGCCGGTCCACGCGGACGCGGAGGAGCTGCGGCGCCGGCTTTCGAGGCGCGAGGATGTCGTCGTTGTGGAGGATTCCACCGCGGCCGCAATTCGATTCGTCTCAGAACATTCCGCGCGGGGGCCGCGGAACGTCCTGGTTCCGTCCGGAGCCGCGGGCGGCCGGCTGGCGGATGATGTGCTGACGGCGGCGCTGGATGACCCGCAACCGCTGGTTTCGACGGACGACGAACGCGGCGGGGCCTGATCGGTCGCGACCCCGGCGCGAGGAACGGCTGGGTCCGGAGGGCTGAAGAATGACTCCGGGAAAACCTCCAGCGGTCGTCCGGGGATTTGCGTAGCGTTGCGTGCCGACGTGGCGTCGTTGCGCCGCGTGGGTCGATGTGTTACTTTGAAGGAGCCGCGGTTTGGGCGAGTCGGGGGAATTCCGGGCCTGGACGCCGCCGCGGCTTCCCCCGCGCGGCGCGGAACGGCATCTCCGAAATCCAGGAGCCAGTGAGAGTCTGCGGTGACGACGCCCCGCCCTCTTTGGACACTGGACGGCGTGACGCTCGAGGGGGCGCCTCGGTCGCGTTTGTCGTGCGTCTCCGCGGCGATTCCCGCGGGGCGGACGGCCGTGCTGGGACAGTCCGGGGCGGGCAAGACGTCGCTGCTCAACGTGCTGGTCGGGTACGAGCGTCCGCACGCGGGTCGGATCGAGCGGGGGCTTTCGGAGTCGTCTCGACTGGCGGTGTTCTGGTCGCCGGGAGATGGCGGACTGTGGCCGCACGTGTCGGTGCTGGATCACCTGCGGCTGGTCGCGCCGCGAAGTTCGGCGGGGCAGGCCGAGTCGCTGCTCGCGCGATTCGATCTGGCTGCGCTGGCGGACCGCCGTGCGGACGATCTGTCGGCGGGGGAGCGATCGCGGTTGAGCGTCGCCCGGGCGCTGGCCACGGAGGCGGACGTGCTGGTCCTCGACGAGCCGTTGGCGCACGTCGACGGGGCGCGGCTGGATCGATACTGGGACGTCGTGCGGGGCGACTGCGATTCGCGTGGGACATCGCTGGTGTTTTCGTCGCATCAGCCCGAGATCGTGCTGGCGCATGCGGAGCAGGTCGTGTGCCTGGAGGAAGGGCGGATCGCCTGGTCGGGTCCCGTCCAGACGTTGTACGAATCGCCGCCCAGCGAATCGCTGGGCTGGTGCCTGGGCCCCTTGAACTGGTTCGAGCCGGATGAGGGCAGGCTGTGGCTGGGCCGATCGTCGGCGCGCAGCTTCGGCGTGCGTCCGTCGCGGCTGAGCCTGACGGCGGCGGGGGAGGCCGACGACGCGGGGCCGGTCGTCGAACTGGAAAGCCTCGTGCCGCTGGGAACGGTCGCTCGGGCCAGCGTGCGGCGTCTCGACGGCGCGAGCCGGACAGTTCACGTTCGGGCGGTCGACCGGCTGGCGTCCGGGGCAGCGGTCGTGTTGAAGGCGCTGCTGGGGCTTATGACGGCAGTGTGGCTGGCGGGCTGCTCGCGGGAAACGGCCGGCGCCCAGCAGATTCCGACGCGCGAGATTCACACCTGGCAGCTTCCCAGCGAGGGCGCGCGGATGCCGACGCCGCGGGGGCTGCACGTGAACCCGGACGGCCAGTTGATGGTGCTCGACGACGCCGGCCGGCTGATGATTTACGACGAGGATCGCAACCTCGTGTCAAAGTGCTGGATGCCGGAGTATTCGGTCGGCCGTCCGGAAGGGCTGTGGGTCATGCTCGACGGCCGGATCGCGATTGCGGACACCCATTACAACCGCGTGCTGCTGCTGGCGGCGGATGGCAGCCTGGACTCGATGTTCGGGGAGAAGGGGGAACGGGCAGGCCAGTTCATTTTCCCGGAGACGGTCATTCAGGATCCGCAGGGCCGGCTGTACGTGTGCGAATATGGCGGCAATGACCGCATCCAGCGGTTCTCGACGGATGGCGAGTGGCAGGCGTCGTTCGGCTCATTCGGAACGGAGCCGGGGCAGTTGCAGCGACCGACGGGCCTGGTGTGGCACGACAATTCAATCTACGTGTGCGACGCGGTGAACAATCGGGTGCAGGAGTTCACCGAGGACGGACAGTTCGTGCGGGTTGTGGCGGACGCGGAATCGAGCGGTCTGTATTATCCGTATGACATGGCCATCTCGCCGGAGGGCGAGCTGTTCGTGGTGGAGTTTGGATCGGGCCGGGTGACGCGGCTGTCGCTGGACGGGCGCGTGCTGGGCCGGATCGGCATGGTCGGTCGAAACGTGGGTGAGTTCTGGACTCCGTGGGGAGTGGCGGTGGCGCAGGACGGCCGGGTGTTCATCGCGGATACGGGGAATCGCCGGCTGGTGGAGGTGCGGCTGTGACGAAGCCCCTGCCACGCCTGGTGCAAAGCGTGTTTCCGCGACCGCGGGGGCCGGTGCATTGGCGGGAGCCGTGGCCGCTGATCGTGTTTCTGGCCGCGTATGCCGCGCTCCTGCTGGGGTTGGTTCTGACGAATCAGGTGCTGTTCACGCGTCCGGGGGCGTTCTGGCTGCTGCTGGCGGCGCCTTGGATCTGGTGGATGTCGCGCAACGGTTACAGCGGGCTGAGCCGGGGCCGGGCGGTGTGGGCGTTGCTGGTGCGGCTGAGCATTCTGGGAATCTTCGTGGCGCTGATCGCCGAGCCGCGAGCCGTGCGGACGAAGGACACGCTGGCGGTCGTGTACGCGATGGACGTGTCCGAGTCGATCGGACCGAACGCGCGGGAGGGCGCGGCGCAGTTCATCGCGCGGGCCATCACGGAGCGGCCGCAGGGGGACTCCGTCGGGCTTGTGACGTTCGGCAAGAACGCCGCGGTCGAGGTTCCCGCCCGGCCGTCGTTCTATCTCGAAGCGGGGCAGATCGTCTTCAATGCGAAGATCGCGCCGGACGAGACGAACCTGGAACAGGCGCTGACGCTGGCGGCCGCGCTGCTGCCGGAGGATCAGCGCAGCCGGATCGTCCTGGTCAGCGACGGCAGCGAGACGACGGGCAATCTCAAGCCCGTGCTGGAGGATCTGCGGACGCGGGGGATCGCCGTCGATGTGCTGCCGATCACGTACAGCTATGAGAAGGAAGTCTGGGTTGAACGGCTGGAGCTGCCGCAGTCGGTGAAGCTGGGGGAATCCTACGAGGCGTCGGTCATCATCTCGTCGCTGAAGCCGGGGCAGGGGCGGCTGCAGCTGCACGAGAACGGCGTCCCGCTGGGAGATCCGCTGCCGATCGAGTTTCAGGCGGGAAAGAACCGCTATGACCTGCCGCTGTATCTGCGCCAGGCGGGTTACTACGAGTACAAGGCGACGGTGATCGTCGACGAGGGGGAGGACGAGCTGGCCGCGAACAACACGGCGGTGAGCTACATCTTCGTGGAGGGGGAGGGGAAGGTGCTGCTGGTCACCGACCCGATCGGGCGGGACGCGGACTGGCAGACGCTGCGGCAGGCGATCGTGGAGGGGGAGCGGGCGGTGGACGTCGTGGACGCCTACACCTTCCCGCGCGATCCGCTGGCGATGATGCCCTACGACTGCGTGATTTTCTGCAACGTGCCCAACGACGCCTTCGACGCGCAGCAACTGCAGGCCCTGCACGACTCGATCTACAACCAGGGCGTGGGCTTCCTGATGGTGGGCGGTCAGAACAGCTTTGGTCCGGGCGGATATCACCGCACGCTCGTCGAGCAGGTGCTGCCCGTCGACATGGACATTTCGAAGAAGAAGATTCTTCCCAAGGGGGCGTTGGCCATCATCCTGCACACCTGCGAGTTCCCGGAAGGGAACACGTGGGCCAAGCGGATCACCAAACAGGCGATCAAGGTGCTGGGCGCGCAGGACGAGGTGGGCGTGCTGGCCTTTGAAGGGGGCCGGGACGGCTGGGTGTTCAAGTTGAGCCCGGCCGGGGATTACGAAACGCTGGCCACGAAGGTCAATTCGGCCGAGCCGGGGGACATGCCGGCGTTCTCCCCGGCCATGTCGCTGGGCCTGAACGGGCTGAAGGCCAGCGACGCGGCGGCCAAGCACATGATCATCATTTCGGACGGCGATCCGCAACCGCCGCCCCCCGCCCTGATCCAGGACTTCATCGCCAACCAGGTGACGTTCTCGATGGTCGCCATTTTTCCCCACGGCGGACAGGAGATCACGCTGATGCGGACGCTCGCCGAAACGACGGGCGGGCGCTACTACTTCCCGGACGATCCGAACCAGTTGCCCAGCATCTTCATCAAGGAGGCGAAGACGCTGAAGCGGACGATGATCCAGAACAAGACGATCGACGTGCACGCGGGGCATCCCTCGCCCGTGCTGGAGGGGATCGACGCCGCTCCGCAACTCGGGGGTTATGTGCTGTCGACGTTGAAGGAAAGCCCGCTCGTCGAGAACGTGCTGTACACGGTGCCCGCCGACGCTGAAGAAGGGGACATGGACCCGGTGCTGGCGCTGTGGCGGTACGGGCTGGGAACGACGGCCGCCTTCACGTCCGACCTGTCTCCCGGCTGGGGCAAGCAATGGGTCAGCTGGGAGAAATACCAGGCGTTCGTGAAGCAGCTGATGATCCGCATTTCCCGCGTCCGCAAGGAGGGGCATCTGCGGATGTGGAGCTACATGTCGGGCAGCGAAGGGGTGATCATGGTCGAGGACTTTCACCCCGACGAGATGTTCTTGGACACGGTGGCTTCGGTCACCGGACCGGGGGACCAGCAGAAATCGATCACGTTGCGGCAGGTGGGGCCGCGGCGCTATCAGGCGACGTTCCCGACCTGGGGCACCGGGCTGTATCAGATCAACGCGCTGGGACGCTCGGGAAATGATCGCGAGGATCGCATCAACGGCGGATTCATCGTCTCCTACTCGCCGGAGTATCTGCGGTTCACGTCGAACCGGGAGGTCCTCAGCGAGATCATCTCGACGACGAAGGGCACGGAATTGACGCCGGCGGCCAGCGCCGAGGAACTCTACGGCCGCCGCGAACCAAAACGCAGTTCGCAGCCCGTGTTCGACTGGCTGATCGTGCTGCTGTGCTGCCTGATCCCCATGGACGTCGGCATCCGGCGCGTGCAGCTCGACTGGACGGTCATCAAGGGCTGGCTGGGACTGGGCCGGCGGCACGAGTCGACCGCCACGATGGGGTCGCTCCTCAAACGGAAGCAGGCGGTCGGCGAACATCTGAAATCGCGCAGCGAGAAGCCGCAGACCGCCGCACAGCGTCCGGCTTCACAGCCGCCGACGATTCCGCCCCCGGGCGGCGCCGCGGGCGGCCAGCGCACAGCGCCGGCAAAACCGTCGCCCGGCGCTTCCAAACCGTCCGCCGACGCGCCTCCCAGCACGACCAGCCGGCTGCTGGACCTCAAGCGCAAGCGGCAGGAAGACAAGGACTCCCCCTGATGCCGTGTTCCCCCGCCGCACTGCACAACGTCCGCCGCGTCTGGCGTCCCCCGTTCCGACGGCCAGCCGCCGTGTTGGTCGCGTTCGCGTCGCTGTGCGCGGTGCAGCCGTTGTGCGTGTCAGCGCAGGCGGAAGACGTGACCGTGACGACGCCCCGGCGCCCGCAAAGCGACGCCGAACTGCGGTCCTGGCTGGAGAGTTTCGTCTGGCGCCACCGGTTCGGTCGCGACGAGATTCAGGCCGCGCTGGGCCTGGGCGACGAGGAGCTGACGGAGGCGTTGGCGCGGTTCGACATCCGCCCCGACAACGCCCCGCCGCTTCCCGCGGACCGCGTGTACGTCCTGCCCTATCCGGGTGGACGCCATCCCCGAATCGGTTTTCTGGACGGCGCCATCGACCCTCAGCGCGAAACGAAAGTCAGCATCTTCACTCCCTGGCAGCCGGCGGACCACAGCCGCGCCGATTACGTCGTCGCCGACGTCCCCGAGGCGATCTGGTCGAACCTGGGGCTGACGTATCTCGCCCACACCCACGTGCCGACGATCTGGACGCAGCAGAACGTCCCGCTCGAACCGCTGGAATGGTCGCGCGGTGACGATGGCGCGCTGGAACTCAAACGACGGCTGCCCAACGGCATCGAGTTCGGCACGGTCGTGACGCCGAAGTCCGATCATGTCGCGATGGAAATGACACTGACGAACGGCACGGATAGGGCGCTGTCGGACCTGCGCGTGCAGAACTGCGTGATGCTGCGCGGGGCGCAGGGCTTCGATCAGCAGACAAACGACAATAAGCGGTTCGTCGCACCTTATGCGGCGGCGCGGGACGCCAGCGGCCGGCGGTGGATCATCTCCGCCTGGAAGCCGAACCACCGGACGTGGGGCAACGCCCCCTGCCCCTGCCTGCACTCCGATCCGCTGTTCCCCGACTGTGCGCCGGGGGAAACGCAGCGGCTGCGCGGCTGGCTGTCGTTCTACGAAGGGGACGACCTCGACGCCGAGCTGGCGCGGATCGAGTCCTTGCAGTGGGAGCAGCCCGAGTGACGGAGTGACGTTCTCGGCGGCGCCGCCCGCTCCGCGCGGCGCGAACTAGTCGCGCTCCGGCAGTTCGAAGTAGATGCTGACGGGCAGCGCGAACTTCGCGGGCAGATCCGGCTGCGACCAGGCCGCATTCTCGCCGATCCGCATTTCCCAGCCCCCCGCCAGCGACACCGGCGCCGTCTCCGGATTTCCCGACGATTCGACAGCCGCGAGCACCGGCGGCCTGGCCAGCACGCGTCCAGCTTCATCGCGGGAACTCAGCCGCACGACCAGCAGATTGGAGTCCTCCCGGTCCGCCGACTCTGGCAGCAGCACGCAATCGGCCAGGTCCGGGCAGGCGGCGCACGGCTCGCCGTTCAGCCAGACTTCGCTCCCCGCGCCCCGCAATCGCCACTCGCCATCCGCCGCCAGGGCGCCCCCCGGCAAGCGCAGGCCGCACCGCAGCCAGGTCGATTCCTGATTGTCGGTCGAAAGTCGCGCGAGAATGTCTTCCGCCGCGGGGAGTCGCAGCGGAGTCCAGCGGCCGCGGAACGAAACCGGCTCGGCCAGCGGAGCGTCCGAGGGCGCGCGATCGGTCGCCCAATCCAGCGCGTTCCTCAACAGCCGCAGGAAGCGCGGATTCTCGAAGTCGCTGCGATGTCCCAGCGAAGTGTAGAACGATCTGCCGCCATCGGCCCGTTGAAACGTCCAGGCGACCGGCTCTGCGGGGTGGCCGTCGACTTGGCCCGTCGCCAGGAGCGTCGCCCCCGCGGCAAGCGGAGCCGCCTTATACAGCGAGCCGCCGGAGGCGAACGGCTGCTGGCCGATGCCGTTCAGAATCGGATGCGGCGCGGCATCCGCCGCTGGCGTGACTGTCGTGTCCAGCGCGTTGCCATGATGCCCCGTGTAGTGGCCGCCCCAGACCTCCGCGTCGAACTCGGGCCACACGGCGCGGCCCTCCTGCGGCGAACCGTCGCGCAGCGAGAACGCATGACTGGCCGTGCGGAGGCCGATCATCGGCCGGCCGGACGCGGCGAACCGGCGGATCCGATCCAGCTGCGTCTGGGGAAGCGCCCGCCTGCGGACGCTGACGAGCAGGACGTCCGCGTCGTCGATCGCCTCCAGCCCCGGCAGGTCGTGCACGTCCTCGGCGCGGCCGTAAATGAACCGCGTCGCGAAGTTCCGCCCCAGTTGCTGCTGGCAGAAGTACGTCAGCGTGCGTTCGGTTTCATACTCGTCCTCGGACATCAGGACGGCGATGCGCGGCCGCGTGTCGTCTCGGAACCGAATCGGTTCGCCCCCCAGCACCTGGTCGCTGGCGATGGTCGGGCAGACGCAACGTTCGATGTGCGAGATGATTCGATCGGTTCCCTCGAAGTGGCTGACGTACGGCCACATCGCGGGGTTGTACATGGTGTCGGTCATGTCGCGCATCAGGACGACATGCCGGCCGTTTCTGGCCATCTGCCGCAGGCCGAACGGCCGCCCCAGAACGCACATGTTCGTGTGCACTCCGGCGAGGATCACGTTCCGGATGCCCCGGGCTTCCAGGATGCTCCAGACTTCGTCCCCCTTGTCGGAGATGAAGTCGACGCCTTCGTTGATGGCGATCAGATCGGTCTGCGCCCGCCAGGGCATCTTCGGATTGCGGCCCATGGCGGCGAGCTTCTCCGCCCAGGCGGCATGCTCGGCGGGGTCGTCGTCCTCGCCGCCGTCAGACTGGTCGATGGGATAGACGGCCTGCTCTTCCGACGGAATGCGGTTGCACCACGCCTGGATGTCCGGCGGCAGGTTGGGCGCGGGCGGCGTGTCGAGCGCGCGGCGCCGGGCCGGATGGTCCGCGTACGCCTCCATGCAGTCGCTGGGGGCGTGAATGACCGTGACGCCCTGTTCCCTGAGCCGGCCGACGACTTCATTCAGCCGGGGCGCCAGTTCCTCGGCCCGCTTCACGGCGTTCAGACAGTGATGCAAGTCCCAGACGTCGCAGATGATGATGGCCGTCCGCCGCGGATCCCAGGTCTCGGCCTCCGCGATCGTGTGGTGCAGGCCGCTGCCGGGGGACGTTTCCACCTGCCGCTGCAGCGTGAACCGCAGCTCCTGGGCGTTCGCGCCGGACTGCGCCAGCAGGCCTCCCGCAACCGCGACGACGACCGACAGTCGAGTGGAACTCCGCATTGGCAGGCCTTCCCGGAATAAGGGTCAACGCGCTCGCTGGAATCGCATTCGCTGCGCGCCGGCTCATGCCAGGCCCAGCACCTGATCCATCCGCCGCGCGATGTCTTCCAGCACGTCGCGGCCGCCGCCGCGGACCTCCGACGTCGCGAACTCCCCAGCGTATCCCACGTCCGCCAGCGCCTGCAGCACGTCCGGCCAGTTCTCATCTCCGTCGCCGATCGACACCCACGCGTTGGCGTGGCTGTAGCCCTTGAAGTCGAACTTCAGCAGCCGGGGGCCGAGCACACGGATCCAGCGCGCCGGCGAGGGGCCGAACTTGATCATGTTGCTGATGTCGAAGTAGCCGCCGATGACCGGGTCCTCGAACTGGTCAATGTACGCAGCGAATTCCTCCGGCTTGGTGATGAAGTCGTTCCACACCGTCTCGATGCCGATGCGGATTCCAAGCTCCTTCGCCAGCGGCATCGCCTTCCGGATTTCCGCAGCCGACCGCTCCCAGACCTGGTCGTAGCTTTCATTCACCGGATCGGTGACGCGCCCCGGCACCAGCAGCACCGTCGTGCCGCCATACGCCTTGCAGTCGCGGATCGCCGTCAGCAGCCCCTCCAGTCCCCGCGCGCGAACCTCGGGATTGGGATCGGACAGCCGCTGCTGCCAGTGGATCGAATCGACGACGCCGTGGATGACGATGCCTGTCTTCTCCGCTGCGGCGACGGCTTCGGCGGGATCCGGTCCGCCGGGACTGTCCATTTCCACGCCATCGAAGCCCAGCTCTTTAATGAGCCGCAGCTTGTCCTCGACGGAGCCGTCGATGCCGATCATGCCGAACTTGACCGCCTTCTTGAGGCGGATGGGTGGCTCGGCGGCGGGAGCGGGCGCGGCGGCGCTCAACAGTGCGGCTCCGGCGGCGGCCGCGGCGGTGGTCTGCAGGAATTCGCGACGATCAAAGGCGGGGGGCATGGGGAGGGCTCTCGCGGATCGGAGGGAGGAGGCGCTTGCAAGTGAGCGTCCGGGTTCCGGCCGCGTGGGTCAAGCGTGGGGCGGCGGAGAAGTCCTGAGGCGCCCGCCCGTCCCGGGCATTCGTTCCGCGCGCTTGTGCTGGCCCGGCGCTTCGTGCATTGTCGCTTGGCGATGCGCGCATGTCGCACGAGGCCGTGACCTGGCAAGTCTGGCCACGTCAGGTCGCAACGACATCCCGCAGGAGCCCCGCATGCCGCATCGCGGCGACGGTCAGGGAATCCAGCCGGGCAGGGCGGCCGACTGACGGATCCAGTCCGCCATCCGTGCTTCGTCCAGGCCATCCGCCTCGTAAATGTCGATCCAGCGGGACTCGCCGCTGCGCTCCGTGCCGCCGGGCGGAATCGGCTTCAGCGACAGTCCGTTGAAGAACGTGACCTTCACGTACTTCGTGAGGACGTGGAACGAAACGAACCAGCCCCGCCCTTCGACGCCATAAAAGGGCGAGTTCCAGCGAACGGCCTGCCGCGCCTCGGGAACCGTCCGCAGGATGAGGGCGTCCAGGCGTCGCCCGAGATCGCTTTTCCAGCCCGGCATCGCGGCGATATAGGCCTCCACGGGGGCCTTTCCATCCCCCTTGGCGATCTGCGGATTGCCGCCGGACAGCAGCTTCACCGCTCCGGGTTGGACGGGCGCCTCCCGGGTCGCCTTCCCGGTCGAACCCGATCGGGCGGACGACCTGGCCGATTTTGATTTCGCAGCGCCGACCCGCTCGTTCTCCGCGATTGCGGCGCGAATCAGCGACTGAAACGCCTGCCCGTCCGGCAGCTCCCCCTGGCGGATGTCGATGGCCCGACGCGTCCCCCCCTCGAGGCTGGAGTTGAACAGCCGGCCCGGATCCGGAAGGGCCGCTCCGCGGGCGAACGTCAACTTGACGACCTGTTTGTAGATCTCCCCCGTGCAGATGATTCCGGCACACGACCACACGGGCGTGCCCCGCCATTTGCACTCCTCGACAATCCGCGCGTCCGCATCGAGGATCAGCCTCCGCACGCGGGCCAGCATCTCGCCCCGCCAGTCGCCGAGTTCGCGAATCCGCTGATCGATCTGACGGGAGGCGGACATTCCGGCCGCCGGCGTGCGAAGAGCGGCGCGGCTGCCGGTTGTTGTTTTGCTTCTGGCCGTTGTCGTCCGCGGATTGGGCGTCTGGCGGGAGGTCGCGGTCGGTTTGGACTTTGTGCGGCTGGCGGGCTGGCTGGCCTTGGGAGGCGTGTTCGCCCGGCGGGCGCCGGCCTCTGAATTCGCGGGGTTCTCGGGCACTGGACTTCCTACCGAAATGCGACGCGGTGTCAGTGCACAGGCTACGCGCGAATCGACACCGGCGGAATCGTCACCAGACTGCAATCAGGCGCCAGAAATCGCGGCTTCATTCGCCACGTTCGGACGTCAAGGTCAGCAAACCTCAGAAGTCCGGCGACTTTGACGTGCCCTTCTGATTGGGGGATCGCGACGGGCGTGGGCGGTCGCCCCCTTTCGGAACCGCGCCGCGCGGCGGCGAACCCGGCTCGCGGGCTTCCTCCGCCGGCGCAGTCGTGGATGCGTTCGCGGCGGGGCCCGAAAGCCGCAGCACCAGCCGGAAGCCGACGTCCGCGGGCGATTCGCTCAGCGAGACGCCGTCGCGATGCCAGAGTTCCCAGCCGTGGACCCCGCCCTTGACGACGCGGCGGCTTTGCTTGTCGCCGGTGCGGGGACCCGTCCAGTTGCGGATGGCGACGCCGGCCTTGCCCGCCAGGTCCTGGTAGGACACGTCGGAGTACCAGTCCTGACACCACTCGCGGACGTTGCCCGCCAGGTCGAACACGCCATAGACGCTTTGATCGGCCCGGAACGAGCCGACGGGATCGATCTGCCCGGGGGATCGCCGCCGCTCCCACAGGGGGCGATCGTCGCCCCAGGGATAGACGAACCCCTGCTCGCCGCGGGCGGCCTTCTCCCATTCCGCCTCGGTCGGCACCGACCGCCCCGCCCACTCCGCGTACTGCAGCGCGGCGCGATAGCTGATGCCTCGGACGGGATGGTCCGGGGGCGAATCGGAATTCACCGCGGGCGGGGGCGCGTTCTTGCGATCGGCGCGGAGGGCGTCGCGAAACTTCTGGAACTGGCCGACGCTGACTTCGTGGACGTCGATGTAATAGCGGTCGAGGTCGATGACGTGCATGGGGCCGGCGTTCGATGGTCCGCCGTCGACCCCCCGGAGAAACGGGCCCGGGGGGACGAGCGCGAGCTGGGCGCCGTCGGACTGCGCGCGGATTCGCAGCGGCCAGCCATCGTCGGAGTAGCCGGCGGTTTCGACGGCGACGAAACCGTCCGGCAACGTGGCGGGCCGGGCGGGAGTGGAGAGGACCGCGGCTTCGACGGTCAGGAACCGGGAGTCGTAGCCGGGAGGTGGCGCGTTGACCAGGAACCGGTTGTGCGGGGGCGCATCGGCCAGCGCGACGAGCGTGTAATTGGGCTGCGAGCCGCCGACGATCAAGGCTTCGGGAGGGATGACGGGGCCGCGGGGCGTTTCGCCGGCTTTGGGCGTGGCGACCTGGGGGCCGCCCGGGCGCGTCTGCGAGACGTTCGTGCCGGTCGGAGTCGCGGCCTTGGGGGGCGGCGGGGCGGAGGGGGGCGCCGTGACCTGCGCGGAGTCTCCTCCTCCGCAGCCCCAGAGACTCAACGATGCGACGGCGAGCAGCGACGCGCGGATCCGCACGGCGGACTCCTGCGGGAACAGACGGGCGATCGACTGGACGCCATTGTGCCGTCTGGACGGACGTCCGCCAATCCGAAGTGCGGGGAACCGGTCCCCGTCGGGCGGCCGGCGGGCGGTTGAACCGCAGTGGTTCGGCGCGTCGACGGGCGGGCGGTTTCGCGCGCGGCGGGGCATTCCCTACACTGTCGAATCCGACAGTCGAACGGCCGCTGGCTGAACCTTTGCCCGCCGCTCCTGTCTGGCAGTGATGAGAGCCGCCACGTTCCTTTCCGCCCCGATGTTCGCCCAATGACCGAGTCCCTGCGTTTCGAGACCCGTTGCGTCCATGTGGGCGTCGACAAGGATTCCGCGTACGACAGCGCGATCACCCCGATCTATCCGTCGTCGACGTTCGGCTGGAGCGATCTGAAGACGAACAAGGGGTACGAGTACACGCGCAGCGGGAACCCGACGCGGCGGGCGCTGGAGGAGAACATCGCCGCCCTGGAGGGAGGCGTCGACTGCAAGGCGACGGCGACCGGGATGTCGGCCATCACCACCGTTCTGCACATGTTCAAGCCGGGCGATCACATCATCGCCGGCAACGACATTTACGGGGGCACCTATCGATTGTTTGAGGCCGTGTTCGCCCCGCTGGGCATCGAGATTTCGTTCATCAACATGCAGGACGCGGCGAACGTCCGGAAGGCGGTCAAGCCGAACACGCGCTGCATCTGGATCGAGACGCCCAGCAATCCGCTGTTGAACCTGGTGGACATCGAGGCGGTCGTGGAGATCGCCCGGGGCTGCGGCGCGCTGACGGTCGCCGACAACACGTTTCTGTCGCCCTATCTGCAGCGGCCGCTGGAGCTGGGCGTGGACGTGGTGATTCACTCGACGACGAAGTATCTCAACGGGCACTCGGACGTAGTGGGAGGCGCGATCGTCTCCGCCCGGAAGGAGCAGGCCGACAAGATCGGCTATC
Organism: Planctomyces sp.; assembly: GCA_019636235.1. Taxonomy (GTDB): domain Bacteria; phylum Planctomycetota; class Planctomycetia; order Planctomycetales; family Planctomycetaceae; genus Caulifigura. The sequence continues at coordinate 63,911 of JAHBXW010000024.1, read as the reverse complement.
TGGTGAACGCATTGGGGCAGGGCTGCTCGCCGTTCGACGCCTGGCTGGTGCTGCGGGGCATCAAGACGCTGGGTCCGCGGATGGAGGCGCATCAGCGGAATGCGGCGGCGATCGCCCGGATGCTGGACGGCCACGCGGCGGTCGAGCGGGTGTATTACCCGGGCCTGGAGTCGCATCCGCACCACGCGCTGGCGAAGAAGCAGCAGAAGGGCTTCGGTGCGATGGTGACGTTCGACGTGAAAGGGGACCGGGCCCGGGCCGAGCGGGTCATGACGCGGCTGAAGCTGTTCCGGCTGGCGGAGTCGCTGGGAGGCGTGGAGTCTCTGGTGGCGTACCCGGACACGATGAGCCACGCGTCGATGACGGAGGAATCGCGTCGGGCTGCGGGGATCTCCGAACGGACGGTCCGGGTGTCGGTGGGGATCGAGCATGTCGACGACCTGCTGGCGGACCTGCGTCAGGCGCTTGAGGCCTGAACCATGGCGGCGGATCCGCTGACGCTCCGCGGCTGGGACCAGGATCATGTCTGGCATCCCTTCACGCCCATGCTGTCGTACCGCATGGAGGATTCGCCGATCATCGAGTCGGCGGAGGGCTTCCATCTGATCGACGTGCAGGGGCGCCGCTGGCTGGACGGCATCTCCTCGTTGTGGTGCAACGTTCACGGCCACCGGGTTCCGGAGATCGACGCCGCGATCCGCGACCAGTTGGACCGCGTCGCGCACACGACGCTATTGGGGCTCAGCAGCCGGCCGTCGATCGAGCTGGCGCGCAAGCTGGCGTCGCTGGCGCCCCCCGGGCTGACAAAGGTGTTCTATTCGGACAGCGGGGCGACGGCCGTCGAGGCGGCGCTCAAGATCGCCTGGCAGTACCACCGTCAGAAGCCGCTGGGGCCGCAATCGCGGACGCGGTTCGCGACGCTGGGCAACGCGTATCACGGGGACACGATCGGTGCCGTCAGCCTGGGGCACGTCCCGGTGTTCCACGAGGTGTACGGTCCGCTGCTGTTCTCATCGATCGAGTTGCCGACGCCGGCCGGCCTGCGTTCGCCGCCGGGGTTCTATTCTCGCGCCGCCTGGCTGAAGCACTGCTTTGACGAGGCGGAACGGATCATCCGCGAACAGCACACGGAGCTGGCGGCCGTGGTCGTGGAGCCGCTGGTGCAGGGGGCCGCGGGAATCCTGGTGCATCCGCGGGGCTACCTGCGGCATCTGCGGCGGCTGACGCGGCAGTACGATGTGCCGCTGATCGCCGACGAAGTGGCGGTCGGATTTGGTCGGACGGGGACGATGTTCGCCTGCGAGCAGGAGGCGGTGTCGCCGGACATCCTGTGTCTGGCGAAGGGCCTGACGGGGGGTTATCTGCCGCTGGCGGCGACGCTGACGACGGAGCCGATCTACGAGGCCTTTCTGGGCGAGCCGCATCTGGGGCGGACGTTTTTTCACGGTCACACTTATACGGGGAACCCGCTGGGCTGCGCGGCGGCGCTGGCATCGCTGGAGCGGTTCCAGACGGCGAACGTGCTGGGCAACGTGCGGGCGCTGTCGGCGCGGCTGGGAGAACGGCTGTCGGTTCTGGAGGGGCATCCGCACGTCGGTGAGGTGCGACGGGCGGGGATCATGGCGGGGATCGAACTGGTGCAGGACCGGGAGACGCTGGCGGCGTTTCCCACGGAGCGGCGGACGGGGCACCTGGCGACGCTGGCCGCGCGGCGGCGGGGAGTGATTGTCCGCCCGCTGGGAGATGTGGTGGTGCTGATGCCGGCGCCGGCGATGCCGGTGGAGCTTCTGGACCAGTTGTGCGACGCGGTGCTGGAGTCGATTGACGAAGCGACAGGTTCCCAGTGACGTGCGGAATCCGGGAGGGCGGGCGATGGCGCAGCGATCGTGGTTCAACCGGTTTGCGAAGCTGACGGCGCGCTGGACGGGTCATCCGCTGGCGTTTCTGGTGTCGATGGGGATTGTCGTCGTGTGGGTGCTGACGGGCCCGCTGTTCGGCTTCGGGGACACCTGGCAGCTGGTGATCAACACGGGGACGACGATCGTCACGTTCCTGATGGTGTTTCTGATTCAGAACTCTCAGAACCGCGACAGCGCGGCGGTGCAGATCAAGCTGGATGAGATCATCCGGTCGCTGGAGGGGGCGCATAACGCGCTCCTTGATCTGGAGGAGCTGGAGGACCGGGAGTTGGAGTTGATCCGCCGTCGCTACGAGCGGTTGGCGGAGTCGGCCCGGCGGCGGCTGGCGGAGGGGTTCAGCGATGTGGACTCGCCGGAGTTCGAAGGGAACGATCCGGCGACGTAGGCGGTCAGCGTGGGCGTTTCGAATCGGCAGCGGCGCGTCAGGATCGATTCATTCGGCTCAAAGGGCTGCGCAGCAGGGACTTCCGTCGGGCGGCCGGGCCGAAAAAAGGGCCGGAATCCGGCGAACGTCCCCCGGGTCCGGGCGGTAAGATGATGAAGGCGGCCGGACGGATGTCCTGTGCCGGCCGGAATCTGAGACGCGGGAGCTTCGGCTCCCGGAATCCCTCTCAGCGAATTGAGACTCACCGGAGCTCGAGGGCATGAGGACAGTCGCGACACCAGTTCGAGCGATGATTGCGGCGGCGCTGCTGGTTTCCAGCGCCGGCGCCGCGCAGAAGTCGTCGACGTTCACGACCGGTTCGAATGACCCGGTCATCCAGAAGATCAACGAGTTCATCCGCACCGGTTGGGAGGAGAACGAGGTTCGCCCCAGCCCGGTCGCGGACGATGCGGAATGGCTGCGGCGGGTCTCGCTGGACCTGGTCGGGCAGATCCCCGATTCGGCGACGGTGGAGGCGTTTCTGGCGGACAAGGATCCGGCGAAACGCTCGGCGCTGATCGAGCGGCTGCTGGAGGACCCGCGGCATGTCCGCAACCAGACCACAGTCTGGGCGAACATTCTGGTGGGGCGCAACGCGCCGGATCGAACGAGCCGGCCCGGCCTCGAGAAGTTCCTGCGCGAGAGCTTCGCGCGGAACCGTCCCTGGAACGAGATCGTCTTCGACCTGATGACGGCCGAGGGGCACTTCGAGGAGAACGGGGCGGTCAACTTCCTGCTGGGCCAGTTGCAGGGCAATCCGAACGACGAGGAATACGCGGTCGAGGCGACGGCCCGCGCGACGCGGATCCTGCTGGGCATGCAGGTGCAGTGCACGCAGTGCCACGATCATCCGTTCAACGACTGGAAGCAGAACCAGTTCTGGGAGTTCAACAGCTTCCTGCGGCAGGTGCGCCGCCGGGACGTCGATCGCTATGACGCCGCCAGCGGCCAGATGGTGGACGACTACTCGGAGCTGGTCCGCCGGGACTACCAGGGGCCGGTGTATTTCGAAACGCGGCAGGGTCTGATGAAGGTGGCCTATCCGAAGTACTTCGAGCAGGAGCTGGAATCGCGCGGCCAGACGGACCGCCGCCAGCAACTGGCCGACCTGATGGCGAAGAACGACCCCAACCACCAGGTGGCGCGGGCGTTCGTGAACCGCATGTGGGGGCACTACTTCGGGTACGGCTTCACGCGGCCGGTGGACGACATGGGACCGCACAACCCGCCCAGCCATCCCGAGCTTCTGGACTGGCTGACCGAGGAGTTCGTCCGCAGCGGGTACGACATCAAGCAGCTGACTCGCTGGATCACGAACTCGGAGGCGTACAACCTGACGAGCCAGTTCAACCCCGGGAACGAGATCGACAATCCCTCGGTGGGAGAGACGCCGCTGTTCAGCCGGATGTACGTGAAGACGCTGACGGTCGAGCAGTTGTACGAATCTCTGCTGATTGCGACGAACGCCGAGCAGTCCGGCCAGGTGGGATATGAGGAGGCGCAGCGTCAGCGTCGAGAATGGACGCGGGACTTCATGCGGATTTTCGGAGGCAATGACGACGACGAGCCGACGCTGTTCAGCGGGACGATTCCGCAGGCGCTGCTGCTGATGAACGGCGATCTGGTGCGTCAGGCGACCTCGGTGGAGTCGGGGGGATTTCTGGCCGCGGTGTTGAACAGCCCGCGGTTCAAGTCGGACGCGGCCCGGGTGCAGGCGTTGTACGTGTCGGCTCTGGGCCGGATTCCCTCCCGGGTGGAGTATGGCAAGATTGAGAAGGTGATGAAGCTGAATCCCAACCGGGCGGCGGCCTACCAGGACCTGTACTGGGCGCTGTTGAATTCGAATGAGTTTGTATTGAACCACTGATCATCCTGATCCTCCGGCGCCGCCGACAGGCCGCGCGGCGGATCGAGGCCTCCACGCTTTCCACTCCGACGAGAAGGATGCAGCAATGTCACTCCGAATTCCCAGCGGCATGTCGCGGCGGCATTTCCTCAGCCACGTCAGCGCCGGCGGCGCTGCGGCGCTGGGGGCGACGAGCTTTCTGTCGCACCTGGAGGCCCACGCGGCCGACGTCCAGAAGGCGCAGAAGGCCTGCATCCTGATCTGGCTGGGGGGGGGCGCCCCCACGATCGACATGTGGGATCTCAAACCCGGCTCCAAGAACGGCGGCGAATTCAAGCCGATCGCCACCGCCGGCGACCGCGACCTGCAGATCTGCGAACACCTGCCGGAGCTGGCCAAGGTCATGGACAACATGTCCGTGGTCCGTTCGATGAGCACCCGCGAGGCCGACCACAACCGCGGCACCTATTTCATGCACACGGCCTACGTGCCGAACCCGACCGTCGTGCACCCGACGTTTGGCTCGGTCGTCAGCTACGAACTGGCGCCGAAGCGCAAGGAGCTGGAGATCCCGGCGTTCATTTCGATCGGCGGCGGGGGCATGGACCCGGGCTTCCTGGGCATGGCGCATGCCCCGTTTGTCGTCGACGCCCAGGGCCGGATTCAGAACGCCGACATGGGCAGCGACCTGGCGCGGCTGAACCAGCGGCTGCAGATGCTGGAAGCCGTCGAAGACAGCTTCATCCGTTCGAACCGGGGCGACATCGGCAAGGCCCACAAGGAGGTCTACCAGAAGGCCCGCGAGCTGATGACGTCCGAGCAAATGGCGGCGTTCCGCGTCGAGCAGGAGCGGCCCGAAGTGCGGCAGGCTTACGGCAGCACGGGGTTCGGCAACATGCTGATCATGGCCCGGCGGCTGGTGCAGACGGGCGTGCCCTTCGTCGAGGTCCGCAATCCGAACGGCTGGGACCTGCACAACGACGTGTTCGACAGCTTGCGGACGACGCACCTTCCGCAGCTGGACAAGGGCATCGCCGGGTTGGTGAACGATCTCAAGGCGCACGGCCTGTTCGAGAACACGGTCGTGGTCTGCATGGGCGAGTTCGGCCGGACGCCGCGAATCAACCAGAACGTCGGCCGGGACCACTGGGCGCAGAGCTGGTCGGTGCTGATCGGCGGCGGCGGCCTGGCGGGCGGCCGGGCGATCGGCAAGACCGACGCTGACGGCATCCGCATCGAGAGCGACAGCTATCTGCCGAACGACCTGTGGGCGACAGTGGCGCATGCCCTGCGGATTCCGCTGGACACGGTGCACCAGTCGAAGAACGGCCGGCCGATGCGGATCGCGAACGGCGGCACGCCGATCAAGGACCTGATTTCCTGAGGCGTCGTCCGGTTCGGGATTCGGGGCGAATGCGGCGCCGGTTGGCGCGGTCCGCCCCGGTCGTCCCTCCCCCGCGCCCCATCGGCCCCCTGTTGGAATGACTCAGCCGCCAGCGACTGCTCCATCCGGACGCGACGGCGCCTCCACGGCGCCCAGCGACGATTTCGTGCAGCTGTTCACACGCCATCAGCGACGACTGTACCTGTTCATCCTGGCGCAGCTGGGACGCAGTCAGGATGCCGAAGAGGCGCTCCAGGAAACGAACGTCGTGATGCTGGCCAAGCATCAGCAGTTCGTTCCCGGGACCAACTTCTTCGCCTGGGCGGCGCAGATCGCGCATTACGAGGTGTTGAAATCCCGGCAGCGCAAGCGCCGCGACCGGCTGCGGTTTCAGGAGGAGTTCCTGCAGGCGACGACGGAGGACGTCCAGGCGCCCCTGGACGACTTGGACCTGCGGCGCGCGGCGCTTCGGCAGTGCCTCGCGAAACTGCGGGACAAGGATCGACAGCTCATTGAGAAGCGGTACCGCCCCGGGGCCGTCGGCCGGATGGAGGCCGAACACCTCGGGCGGCCCGCGAATTCCGTGTACCAGTCCATCGGCAGGATCCGGCGGACGCTCCTGGAGTGCATCCGGCGGCAACTGGCCGCGCAGCCTCAGTCATGACCCCCCGCGACCGCGAACATTTTCTGACCCTGCTCGACGCGCTCTGCGACGAACGCCTCGATGAGGCCGGGCATGCGCAGCTCGAAGAGCGCGTGGCCACGGATGGCGAGGCGCGAACGCTGTACATCGACTATCTGCTGCTGCATGGCTGCCTGCACTGGGACGCCGTGGAAGGCGGAGCGGTCGCCCTCCCGGGAACGCTCGCGGCCCTGCAGGACGATTCGGCCCTGTCGCGTCCTGCGCTGCCGGCGCCAGTTGCGTCGGGCCGGGCGCCAGGCCGTCGCCGATGGGCGTTCGCCGGCGTCGCCTGTGCCCTGTTGGCGGCGTGCGCGCTGTGGCTGCGAAATGGCGAAGGTCCGCAGCAATTGGCCGGGCCGCCGGAGGGCCGCCCGGAGGGGGCGAACGAGCTCGAGGCCCCGCCGGGGGGCGATGCGGACGACGATTCGGCGCTGCCGCGCGTGCGGCTGCGCGATCCGGCGGCGACGGGCATCGCGTCAACGACCGGCGATGATCCCGCGCCCGGGCCAGCCGTGCCGAGGGGCGACCTGGTCGCGTTCATTGACGACCGACTCGCGGCGGCGTGGACGGAGGCTGGCGTCCAGCCGTCTCCAGAAGCCGCGGACAGCGAGTGGCTGCGGCGCGTGCATCTGGATCTGGCCGGCCGGATTCCGGACGCGGCGACGGTCGAAGCCTTTCTGCAGGATAAGAATCCGCGCAAGCGCGCCGCAGTGGTCGAGCGGCTGTTGAACGAGCCGACGTTTGCGACGCATTTCGCGACGGTGTGGTCGAACCTGCTGGTCGGCCGGGCGCCGGAGCGGGACATCGACCGGGATGCGCTGGTGCAGTTTCTCCGGGACCAGTTCCATCGGAATCGGCCGTGGTCGGAGACGGTGGGTGAACTCGTGGCGGCCGAGGGGGCCGATCACGAGAACGGCGCCGCCAATTTCCTGCTGGCCCATCTCAACAACGAGGCCGTGCCGGCGACGGCCGTCACGTTCCGGATTCTGCTCTGCCAGCAGGTGCAATGCTCGCAGTGCCATGTGCACCCCGTCGTGAAGGACTGGGGCCAGGAGAAGTTCTGGCAGCTCAATGCGTTCTTTCAACAGACGGACGTCGTCGAACGGGAAGGCCGGGACGCGGACGGCGGTTCGCGGATGGTCAGGGAACTTGTCAGCCGGCCGGTGGGCGATCCGAGCTACTACGAGACGCTGGGGGGCGTAATGCGCGTCGCCTGGCCGAAGTTCGAAGGGCAGGCGATCGAGGAAGGCCCCGAAGTGAACCGGCGTCGCGAGCTGGCCCGGCTGATGAGTTCGGGGGATCGGCCGCAACTGGCGGCGGCGTTCGTGAACCGGCTGTGGGCGCAGCTCTTCGGCCGGGGCTTCACAGCTCCGGTGGACGACATGGGCCCGCACAACCCGCCGACGCATCCGGAGATTCTGGACGCGCTGACCGAGGAATTCGTGCAGTCGGATTACGACATCCGGGCGCTTGTGCGGCAATTGTGCTCGACGCGGCTGTACCACTTGTCGAGTCGAATCATCCCGGACAACGAGGCCGATGCGCCGGACCGCGGCGAGCGTCCGCTGTTCGCCCGGATGTACGTGAAGCCGCTGACGGCCGAGCAACTGTTCGATTCCCTGCTGGCGACGACGACGGCGGATCGGTCGGGGGTCGGCAGCTGGTCGGAGGTCGTCGAACGGCGGAAGCACTGGCTGTCGCAGTTCTACTCGGTGCTGGACAACGAGGAGAACGGGGAGACGTCGACGTTCGATGGTTCTCTGCCGCAGGCGCTGGTGATGATGAACGGCGAGCTGGTGCAGGAGGCGGTCAGCGGTCGGCCGGGGACGTACCTGAATGCAGTGCTGTCGGCCAGCGTTTCCGAGACGGAGAAGCTGCGTCGGCTGTGCCTGTCGACGTTGTCGCGCGAGCCGACGCCGCTGGAGCTGGCGGCGTTTCGTCAGGCGGTGCGGCAGGCGACGCGGATGCGCGGGGCGGCCGTTCAATCGGCGACGAGCGAGAGCCTCGCGGACGCCTACTGGGCCTACCTGAACTCGACCGAGTTCCTCGTGAATCGCTGATCGCCGGCCCGCGGGTTCGCCATCAGCGGCGAAGATTTCGCAGGACCTGCCGCGTCGGCTCTCCGGTGATCGGATCGAGCTGCTCGATCTCCACGATGCGCCAGCGATCGGTTTCGCGCTGCCACCGGGCGATCCAGCGGGTCGGCTGATGCCCGACGTCGTGCGTGGAATTCAACACGGCCGAGCCATTCACGCGGAAGTGCGACCGGGCCCGCGTGTCGGTTCCGGGGCTGAGTTCCACCGTCACGTCGGTGAGCCGCAGATCGCGGACTGTGACGGTCGACAGCGCCAATGCGGCCAGGGCGCGGAGTTCCGGCGACTGGGTGGTGATCGCATCAAGGACCGCCTCGCTGCGGCCGGCTTCGAAATCGCGCACCAGTTCCACGAGGTGCTGCTCGACGCGTTCACGTTCCGTGACGATGGCGCGTTCGATGAACCAGACAGCCACCGCGGCCAACACGCAGCCAGCGGCGATCATGGTGAAGCGGCTCTGCCGGCGTTCCCAGGCCAGGATGAGCGCGACGCCAGCGATCGCGGCAAGGATCAGAATCGGCGGCCAGGCGGCTTCGGTGAACCACATGTCCGGGCGCTCCTTCGATTTGTGGTTGAAAGTTCTCAGCGGCTGAATGTGTTACGCATCGGTCGCTGGCCAGGCGGGACGAATCCGCGCTTCAAGCGGCCGAATCCGGAGCCGTCCCGCTGGTCGGGAGAGAGTGTTCCGAATCGACGCCGGGATTGCACGGCCGGGGCGGGAATTCATGCCCCGCCCGGCGGACCCGCATCCGCAAGCTCGCTGCGCGCCAGCGTGATCAGCATGACGTCCGGCGCCGGCGACCGACCCAACTGCCGCAGCATGTTCACCAGCTGCGCGACCGTGTACTGCGAATGCAGGCAGACATGCATCAGGATGTCGCTGCGGCGGACGGAGAACCGCTTGCCCGCGGCGGAACTCGTGCTGACCTTCTCCACCAGGTCGGTCAGCGACTCTTCGGCGAGCCCCTGCAGGGAGCGCTCCCAGTGGGCGTCGATCTCGGCCCAGCGCGTCCTCAGCTCGGCGAGGTTCCGCAGCGTGCCCGACCCGGCCTGGTTCCCGGGCAGTCGTCCCGGGACATCCCCGGGAAACAGCGGCTCGGGATTCCCTTCCAGCGCCTCGATCCAGGCGAAGTCGGCTGCGATGAGATGCGTCAGCGTCCGCCACACCGAACCCTGGCCGATCGGCAGCGGACGCTGCAGCTCCTCCTCCGTCAAATCCTGAACGGCGTACAGCAGGCGGCCGATCGCCCACATCCGATGCTGATGCAATCGTCGGATCAGGTTGAGGGAGGTCATCGCGGGCCTCGCAGGGGCGCTGCCGGCCAAAGGGGGCCAGGCGGCCGGTTTCAGCGCGGGACGAGGGACTTGTTCGGCGAGGCGGGAGGCTGCACCGGCGGAATCGGGTGCTCCTCGATCTGCTGCAGAAGATGCTTCACGGCAGCGTCGAGTTGGGCGTCCTCGCCGAGGAACGTGGCGTGGGGCAGATTGTCGACGACGACATCCGGCTCGACGCCATGCCCTTCAATGAGCCATTCCCCTTCGGGTCCGAAGACGCCGTTCTCCGCGGCGGTGGCGATGCCGTTGTCGACCAGGAAGTTGTTGGCGCTCAGCCAGATCTCGCCGCCCCAGGTGCGGGTTCCGAACAGCTTGCCGAGCCCCAGCCGTTTGAAGCCTTCGGCGAACGCCTCGCCGTCGCTGGCTGTGCGCTCGTTGCAGATTGCCGCCATGTGGCCCCGGAAGGCCTGCTGCATGTTCCACACCGGCGGATTCCCGGCGCGGTCGTTCCAGTAGAACCAGACCTTCCGCAACAGTCGGCCGAGAATCCAGGAGTCGATGTTGCCGCCGCGGTTGTGCCGGACGTCGATGATCAACCCTTCCCGATTGAACACCGGATAATACCCGCGGGCCCAGTCGGTGAAGTCGACGCCCCGCATGGCCCGCAGATGGACGTAGCCGATCCGACCGCCCGACAGCTCCTCGACGCGCAGCCGTCGGGTGTGCTCCCATTCGTGATAGCGCAGGTCCTCGACGGCGGACAGGGTCAGCGGCACGACGATCACGTCCCGCGCGTCTCCCCCGTCGCCCGGCTTCACCCGCAGCCGCACCTGCGCGCCGGCCTGGTTCCTGAGCAGCATCGCGAAGTCCGGGACCGACAGCGTGGGCTGGCCGTTGATCGCCTCCAGGACGTCCCCCGCGACGACCGAAACTCCCGGCCGCGACAGCGGGCTGGCCCGTTCCGGCATGTCGGGGTCGTGTCGGAACACATGTTCGACCTTGTAGCCCCCCAGATTGTCGGCGCGTCGCAGCCGGGCGCCGAGGAAGCCGAGGCCCACCTTGTCTGGACCCTCGCGCAGGTCGCCGCCGCGGACGAACGTATGCAGCGCCGACAGCTCGCCGACCATCTGGGCGATCAGGTCGGACAGCTCCGCCCGCGTCGTCACCCGGTCCACCAGCGGGCTGTATTTCTCCAGCATCGCCGGCCAGTCGACGCCGTGCAGATTGCGGTCGTAGAAGTAATCCCGCTCCAGTCGCCAGGCCTCCGTGAACATCTGGCGCCATTCCTCGCGCGGGATCACCGACAGAGTCAGGTTCCGCAACACGACGTCCTTCTTGTCCGTGTCGGCGGGCTTGGGCTCCGCGTCCACCAGAAACAGCGAATCGTTCTTGTGGATCAGCAGTTTCTTGCGGTCAGCGGACAGTTCGTAGCTCTTTATGTCCGCGAGCACCGTCTTGACCTCGACGTTCTCGTTCTTGATCTCGACGCCCTCGAGACGACGTTTCGAATCCCCGCTGCGTCGATCGACGTTGGTGAAAAACAGCGCCTTGGGCGTGACGGTCAGGTCGCGATAGTTGCCGGGCGGGACCGGAACCTCCTGCAGGCGCGATTCGATTCCGGCGAACTCGATCTGCACGGGCGTGGGCGGCTTCTCGGCCGGCTTGTCCGGATTGTCGCCCGCATTCGCGTTCTTTGAGGAGTCGCCGTCGGCCTGCTCTCCGTCGCTGGCGGACGCGGATTTCTCCGCTGGTTTGTCGTCGGGCTGGTCCTTCTTCGCCGCGTCGGCCGGTTTGTCGTCCGCAGGGGCGAGTTCGTCCTGCGGCTGGAACGGGGAGCGAAGACCCTCTTTCAACGCGATGTGATAGACCTTGGTGGGGCGGTCGAAGAATGGCTCGGGCTGATTGGCGCCCCAGGGGCTGCCAACGGCCGATTCCAGGTTGCGGTCGCTGAGCAGATACAACCATTTGCCGTCGGGGCTCCAGGCCGGACTGTGGCTTTCGAACCGGTCGCTGGTGATGGTCGTCGCGGCCTTCTGCTCGACGCGAAAAATGCGGACCTGGCGATAGGCGTTCGCGGCATGCGCCGTGTAGGCGAGGAATCGGCTGTCCGGCGACCAGGCCAGGTCAGCGAAGCTGTCGATGGCACTCTCGTCGATCTTCTGGTCGGAGTTGTCGCGGAGGTCGAGCAGCCACAGTCGGTAGTTCTTGTCGTGATGGGCGATATAGCGGCCGTCCGGCGAGGGGAGCGAGTCCCACCGCAGCACATCGCCGTTTTGTGAGAGCTGGACCGGGTCGCCGATGCCGTCGGCGGGGAGTTTCCAGAGTTCGATCTCTCCTGATTCATCAGACAGCGCGACAAGCGACTTGCCGTCCGGGAGGAACCGCGCGCGGCGATACCGCACTCCCGGCTTCCGCGCGGCTTCCACCACGCGCCCCTGCCGGTGCGGTGCGACAAACACGCGGCCGCGGGCAGTCAGCACGACGCGGTCGCCATCCGGCGATGGATGCGCCGCGCTCAGGAAGTCCATCGGCTTGCGGATCCATTGCTCCCGCGTCTGGTCGAGATCGGATTCCAGTTCAATCGACAACGCCCGGTCCTCGCCGCTGGCGATGTCCAGCCGCCGGAGTTCGGCCCCAAGCTGATAGACGACCCGGCCGTGTCCAAGTGCGGGGGACTGGATGTCGTAGTCGGCGTGGTGCGTGTGTTGCCGGAGGTCCTGGCCGTCGGCGTCCATCGACCAGAGATTCATGACGCCGTCGCGATCGGCGGCGAAGTAGATGCGTCCCTCCCACCACATGGGGTCTTTGCTGGTCCCGGGATGATCGGCAGTCAGGGACACGGCCTCGCCGGCGCCGGCCTGGAACTTCCAGAGATTCTGGACCGTGCCGCCGCGATAGCGCTTCGTGTGGCTGCCGTTGAAGGGCAGTCGGGTGAAGACCAGCGTCTGGCCTTCGGCGTCGTACGCTCCGTAGCTGGCCTGGGAGAGGGGAATCGCCTCGCGGGCGCCGGTCCCCGGATGGATGGTGAAGAGTTGCTGATTGGGCAGCGTGGAGTCGTGATCCGTGGCGTAAAGGACTTTGCCGTCGGGGGTCCAGCCGCAGACGCTGGCGCGACCGTTCTCAAACGTGCGGCGTGTGGGGAGTCCGCCGGAGAGGGGCATCGTGTAGACCTCGACGACGCCCTCGTAGGCGGCCGTGAAGGCCAGCGTGGCGCCATCCGGAGAGATGGCCGGCGTCGTCTCCTCGCCCGGATGGCTGGTCAGCCGCGTGGCGGTTCCGCCGTCGATGCCAACCTTCCACAAGTCTCCCTCGGCGGCGAACACGATGATGGCTTCGCCGACGGCGGGAGTCCGATAATAGCCCAGGCTGCCGGCCTGAGCGGCGGCGGCCGACAACGCCAGAAGTAGTCCCGCGATCGCAATCTTCATTCGTCGTCCCGAGGTCGGCGCGGGACGTGTCCCGCAGGAGGTCGTGTCAGAGGAGAACGCTCATCCGCCGGGGCGGAACTTCTATGGTTTGAGGATGCTCGGGCGATTGCAAGAGGGAGAGGCATCCAGCGCGTGCCCGGCGGTCGATCAGCGTGGCGCGCCGCAGGTCACGAGCAATCGGCCAGCCCCCGCGGATGCATGCTCAAAACGTCGCGCGACGGCCACGAAGGGCGTTCGGCGCAGGAGTTGCTTACGCGAACGAGGGAGGATGCTGCGCCTGCTCCGCCCATCGGGTTGTGCGCGGCTCGCGGGCGCGCCGCGTCTGCCGAACCGCTGTCGTATGTTCTGATCAGCAGACCTGCGGAGGCAACCGATGACTGACGACAGCGATCGCGCAGTTGATCCCGAAGCCAAAGCGAAGAGGGGTGCGGGAGTTCTCGCCAACGCTGTGGAAGGGGTCATCGCCGGGTTGGCGCATGACGCCGACGCCAGCGTGCAGACCGCGGTCCGCCGGTTCCGTGAATTCCAAGCCGACATGCTGCCAGCCGAAGGGCGTCCCGCGCCCGGCACGGCCGACGGCATCGCGCTGCTGGATGATTGCCTGCAGGACGTGGAGGCGCTGCCCCGGCCCGCGGAGCCGGCGGCACAATTGCGATTGAAGGACGCGGTCGACCGCCTGCGGCCGTTTCTGAAAGTGAATGCGTTCGCCGCGCCGGAGGAGATGGAGCCGGGGCATCGCACGCGACGGCTGCTGCTCAAAGGGTTGCTGGGCCTGTTGGGAGCGACGCTGTCCGGCGTGGTGGCGATTCCCACGCTGGTGGCGGCGATCTCGCCGGCGATCCGACGACGGACCGGACCACAGTGGAGGCGCGTCGGTCGAGCGGATGCGTTTCCACACGGCGACGTCACGAAGGCCGTCATTCCAGTGGGGCGCGGAGACTGGTCGCGATCACTTGAGGAAAAGGCTGTTTACGTGTGGCGGCGGGGGACCGGCGACGAGGACTTCGTCGTCTATTCGCGGAACTGCACCGATCTGAGCTGCCCGGTGACGTACGACCGGGGCAGCGCGTGTTTCTATTGCCCCTGCCACGGCGGAATTTTCGCGCAGGACGGACGTCCACTGGCCGGGCCTCCCCGGGTTCCTCTGTATCGCTACGCGATTCGCGTGCGTGGCGGGAATCTCGAACTGGACTTGGCGTCCCTGCCTTCCGTGACCTGAGGAATTGCGACTGGACCCTGCACCTGTCGGAACGCGCAGCCGCGCACAAGGCGACGACAAACCCGTGATGAACAGCGCCCGAGATTGGATCGTCGACCGGTTCGCGTTGCGCCCGATCTACGATCGTCTGCTGGACCGGCGGGTGCCGCGCTCCCCCTGGTACGCGGGGGATGGCGCGGCGCTGATGCTGCTCCTGGGCGTGCAGATTCTGACCGGCGCCGCGCTGTCGCTGACGTACTCGCCGGCGGCGGACTCCGCGTATGCGAGCGTGGAACACATCACCGAAGCCCAGGTGCTGGGCTGGTTCGTGCGCGGCCTGCACTACTGGTCGGCCGGGCTGATGGTGGTGATGCTGTTCTACCATCTGTTCCGCCAGATTCTGCTGGCGGGCTACAAGGCGCCGCGGGAGGGAACCTGGCTGATCGGCGTGCTGCTGTTCTTCGCGGTGCTGCTGATGTCCTACACAGGGTACCTGCTGCGCTGGGACGAGCGGGCCGTGCATGGCGTGCGTGTGACGCTGCACATGCTGTCGCGCGTGCCGATGGTGGGAGAGTCGCTGACGTTGATCGCGCAGCGGGGCCCGGAGCTGGGGCCGCAAACGCTCAGCCAGCTGTATGGCCTGCACGTCGTCATTCTGCCGCTGCTGATCGTCGGCCTGACGGGCTACCACCTGTATCTGATCGTCCAGCGGGGGACGATCACGCGGGCGGAGCGACATCAGCCTGTCGAGACGGCCGAGCATCAGCGGGAGCTGTATCGAACGGAGAAGACGTCGGTCCGAGGAGGAGAGCATTTCTTTCCGGAGACGGCCTTCAAGTCGGGGCTGATGGCGACGCTGGTCCTGACGGCGGCCATCGCGCTGACGATGTTCGTCGGCGCGCCGCGACTGTTCCCCGAGGGGAACCTGGTGGAGTCGTCGCTGCCGGCGGAGGAGTGGTGGTTCTGGTGGTTCAGCGGGCTGATCGCGCTGCTGCCGCCGTCGATCGCGCCCTGGTTCGTGGTGCTGGTCCCGATCGTCGCCTTCACGGTGCTGATCCTGTTGCCGTTTGTGGACCGGGGGCCGTCGCGGGGGGTGAAGCATCGTCCGGGCTGGGCGTTCGGCGTGATTCTGCTGATTGTCGCGCTGCTGGCACTGACGGATTATCGTCGGCGTTCGCCGTTCACGGGCTGGCCGGATCCGGCTCCGCCGCCGATACCGATCGGAGTGGAACTGACGGAGGCCGCGGAGCGTGGCCGCGTCGCGTTCGCGGACCTGGGCTGCAACAGTTGCCATCCGGTGTCGGGAAGAGGGCGAACGGTCGGACCGGACCTGGCGCGGCTCACGCCGCCGCGCTCGCGGCTGCAGATCGAACAGTACGTGTTGCAACCGCCAGTCGAGGCGGCGATGCCGGCCTATGCGGGCCGGATCTCGGAGGAGGACCTGAGCGACGTCGTGGAGTTCTGCCATGTGGCACAGACGTTTCCCCGCCGGCTCTGAACGGAGCGAACGCGGATCGCCGGCACAGTCTGCGACGCCGACCAGCGGTCGCCGCCACGGAATCGCCGCGCGCGGCCTGCGTGCGAGGGGATTCTCGGGGCTGGCTGGGCTGGCTATCCTCGCGGCCGGGTGTCATGCGGACAACCGGCAGTCGATGCTGCATCCTGGCGGGAGCGCGGCGGCCGAGATCGCCTGGCTGACGTGGTTTCTGATCGCGGTTTGCGGCGGCGTGTTCGTGGCAGTGATGGCGTTGACGGCCGCGGCGGTGTGGCGGCGGTCGGAAACCGCGGACGCCGGGGAGTCTGCGGAATCCGCGGCGGATTCCGAGTCGCGGAAGCCCCCGCCCGCATCGCCCGTCTCTCCGCTGGGGGCGGGTTTCATCATCGTGGCGGGGGCCGTGATTCCCGCACTCATTCTGACCGTCATTCTGGTGCTGTCGGTGAAGGCCCAGGTGGCGCTGGCGCCGCCGGAGTCGGACATCACGATCCGCGTCGTGGGACATCAGTTCTGGTGGGAGGTCGAGTACCCCGAGACCGGAATCGTGACGGCCAACGAACTGATCATTCCGGCCGGCGAGCCGGTGCGACTCGAACTGTCCGCGGCGGACGTCATTCACAGCCTGTGGGCCCCGAATCTCAACGGCAAAACAGACCTGCTGCCGGACAAGGTGAACATCGCCTGGCTGGAGTCCGATTCCCCCGGAGTCTACCGCGCGCAGTGCGCCGAGTATTGCGGCGTGCAGCATGCGCTGATGGCGCTGCGGATCGTCGCGCTGCCCCGCGACGAATACGACGCCTGGAGCGAGACCAGCCAGGCGTCCGATCCGGAACCGGCGACGGAGCCGCAGCGGCGGGGGCGGGACGTCTACTTCCGGACGGGTTGCCACAACTGCCATGCGATCGCCCACACCGCGGCGACCGGCCGGCGCGGTCCGGACCTGACGCATTTCGGCAGCCGGCTGACGATCGCCGCCGGCGTGGTCCCGAACACTCCCGAGAACCTGCGGGAGTGGATCGCAAACCCGCAGGGGATGAAGCCGGGCAACCTGATGCCGCACACGGAACTGACGCGTGATGAGCTGGACGCGCTGGTCGACTACCTGATGAGCCTGGACTAGGAGGACGGAGTGGCGAGCGCATGGGACGCCCTGGAAAGGCTCGAACGGACGTGGAGTCCGGCGCGGGGGTTCCCGAATGTGCTGGCGGAGGTGAACAACCAGCCGCTGGGGCGGCGGTACATGCTGACGGCGCTGACCTTCTTTCTGATCGGCGGGGTGCTGGCGATCTTGATGCGCGTGCAGCTGGCGGTTTCCGAGAACACGTTTCTGGGTCCGCAGGCGTTCAACGAGCTGTTCACGATGCACGGCTCGACGATGATGTTCCTGTTCGCGGTGCCGTTTCTGGAGGGTCTGGCGCTGTACGTGCTGCCGATGATGATCGGCGCGCGGGACGTGGCCTTTCCGCGGCTGACGGCGTACGGGTACTGGGTGTACGTGTTCGGGGGGCTGGTGTTTTACGCCAGCTATCTGATCGGCGCGGTCCCGGATGCGGGCTGGTTCGGTTACACGCCCTTGTCGACGCAGCGATTCACGGGGGTGTCGACCGATTTCTGGCTGCTGGGCTTGAGCCTGGTCGAGGTGGCCGGGCTGACGGCCGGCGTGGAGATCGTGGTCACGATTCTGAAGTTTCGGGCGCCGGGGATGACGCTGGCCCGGATGCCGCTGTTCGCGTGGGCGCTGTTGATCGTGGGGATCATGATCCTGTTCGCGTTCACGGTGCTGCTGACGGCCACGCTGCTTCTGGAATGCGATCGGGCGCTGGAGACGCGTTTCTTCGACGCCGACCGCGGGGGCAGCAATCTGCTGTGGCAGCACCTGTTCTGGTTCTTCGGCCATCCCGAGGTGTACATCATGTTCCTGCCGGCGACGGGCATCATTTCGATGATCGTCCCGACGTTCGCCCGGCGGCCGGCCGTGGGCTATTCGCTGATCGTCGTGGCGCTCATGGTGACGGGCTTCGTCAGCTTCGGGCTGTGGGTGCATCACATGTTCACCGCGGGGCTGCCATCACTGTCCAAGAGCTTCTTCACGGCCTCGAGCCTGATGATCGCCATCGCCAGCGGAGTCCAGGTGTTCGCGTGGATCGCGACGCTGTGGGGCAGCGGGCCGCGGCTGGCGACGCCGCTGCTGTACGTGCTGGGGTTCCTGTTCCTGTTCGTGCTGGGCGGTTTGACGGGCGTGATGGTGGCGGTCGTGCCGTTCGACCTGCAGGTGCACGACAGCTACTTCATCGTGGCGCATTTCCATTACGTGCTGATCGGCGGCGTGCTGTTCCCGATCCTGGGGGGCATCTGCTACTGGTATCCAAAAGTGACGGGCCGGCTGTTGAGCCGACGACTGGGGCTGTGGAGCTGGGGGCTGACGTTCCTCGGATTCAACGCGACGTTCTTCCCGATGCACATCATGGGCTTTCTGGGGCTGCCGCGCAGGGTCTACACGTATCAGCGGGACCTGCAGCTGGACGGTTACAACCTGGTCTCGACAGCGGGCGCGTTCGTGCTGGGTCTGGGCTCGCTGCTGCTGCTGATCGACGTCGTCATCTCGCGGCGCCGGGGTCGGCTGGCGGGGGACAGCCCGTGGGGCGGGGACTCCCTGGAATGGACAGTGACCTCGCCGCCTCCGCCGTACACGCACCACACATTTCCGATCGTTGCCAGCCGGACGCCTGCGTGGGCGCCTTCGGACGACGCCGCGGACGAGCGTACGAAGCGGATCGTGGAGGAGCTCGCCGGCGAGCCGCGCGACTGGCGGGCCACGCTCGTCACCGATGCCGTCGACGCCTCGCCGCAGGCAATCCAGTATCTCCCCGGGTCGACCTACCTGCCGTTCTGGACGGCGGTCGCCAGCATGACGGCGGCGATCGGCATCCTCAGCCGGGCCTACATTCTCTCGGCGTTCGGCGGGGCGGCGACGATCATCGCCCTGGTCCTGTGGCTGCGTCCGAAGCAGCGGATCGTGCGGCTGCTTCGACGAAGCGGACTCGCTGAGCGCACCGGGTTGACGGTGTTCCCGACGGGGACGCTTTCAACGGCGTGGTGGGGGACGCTGGGGCTGACGACGATCGCAGGTTCGTCGGTCGGCGCGCTGTTGTACTCGTACTTCTACATCCGGCTGTTTTCGGAGCAGTGGCCGCAGGGGGGGATCGGCCTTCCCGACTGGCGGCTGGCGACGCTGGCGATCGGACTTTTGACCACGAGCGTCCCGGCGGTCGGCTGGGGTTTGCGGCAATTGCGACGGGGCCGGAGGTGGCCAACGAAGGCGGGGTTCAGCGCCGGGCTGGTCGGCGGCGGAGCGTATGTCGTATTGCAGCTTGTGGAGCTCAGCCGGCTGGGGTTCAGCCCGTCGGAGTCGGCGTACGCATCGCTGTTCTACGTGTTGAACGTCGCAGCGCTGCTGCTGGCGGCGACGGGATGGGCGCTGCACCTGGCGGTGCAGATCCGGTTGTGGCGGATTGCCGACGAGGCGCTGCCGGAGGCGACGCTGCAACTGGAGATCGCCGCGCTGTACTGGACGTTCGCGGCGGCGGCGGGACTGGCGCTGTATGCCACCCTGTATCTGTCCCCCCGCATCCTGTGAGCCGGGAAACGCCGATGACCGCACATGACCGGACAGGGATCGAACAGAGGCGGCTGTGGTTCGGCCTGCTGGGGGGGGGCATCGCCTGGACGGGGCAGCTCATCGCGGCGTCGTTCATTTCCGAGTGGGGTTGCTTCTCGGGCCTGGGCGACCGTCACGTGGGAGGCTTGATGATGATCACCTGGCTGCTGATCGGCGTGAGCCTGGCGATGGCGGCGCTGGCGGCCGTCGCGACGGTCGTTGCGGCGAGGCTCCACGCCCGCTGGCGAACGGACGGCGGCCCCGGGAGCGTGGATTCGCCGTACGACTCCAGCGAGGCGTTTCTGGCGAAGGCGGGGGTGATTGCCAGCGGGCTGTTCCTGTTCATCATCGTCGCGCAGAGCATCCCGATTGTCTTTTTCCTGAGGGGGTGCTGAGTGTCAGGCGGCCAGCCAAAAGTCCGACGCGTTCGACGTCCGCGCCGCGCGGGGCGGGCCGGGCTGCGCGCGTTGGCGACGGCTTTCGGGGTGCTGCCGGCGAGCTTCGCACACGCTGACGTCGCGGAGCTGTCGCGTCGCGCGGAGTGGACCGACTGGCATGCGGACCCGGTGCTGCTGCTGACGTTGACGCTGGCCGCGTGGACTTACGTGCGTGGACTGGCGCGATACTGGCTTCTCGGGGGGCGCGAAATCGGCCCGTGGCATGCGGCCGCGTTCGCCGGGGGACTGGCGAGCATCGCGCTGGCGCTGCTCTCGCCAGTGGACGCCGCCAGCGATCAACTCGCCGCAGCGCACATGGTTCAGCACATGCTGCTGGCGGCGGTCGCCGCGCCGCTCGTTGTGCTGGGGGCGCCGGGACTGGTTTGCCTGTGGGGGCTGCCGGACGCCTCGCGCCGGGACCTCGCCAGGATCTGGACGCGCCTGCGCCTGCGACGCCTGCCGTGGTCACATTGGCGAAGCCCCCGGACGGGGTGGCTGCTGTTCGCCTTGACGCTGTGGGCCTGGCATTTGCCGGCGCTGTACTCAGCCGCCGTGCGAACGCCGGCGGTTCATGATCTCCAGCATCTCAGTTTCTTTGGGGCGGGCTGCCTGTACTGGAGGAGTCTCCTCGATCCGGTCAGCCGCTTTCGACTGTCCGGCTCGGCGGCGGCGCTGTCGCTGTTCGGGACGACGCTGCACTCGACGATTCTGGGAGCGTTCATGACGCTGGCGCCCGTGCCGTGGTATGGCGATTTCGAGGGGCGGACCGGCTGGTGGGGCCTGACGCCGCTGGAAGACCAGCAGCTGGCTGGCCTCATCATGTGGATGCCGGCGTGTGTGCCGTATCTGTTGGCGGCCGCCGTGCTGCTGGGCCGCTCGCTGTCCCGGGAATCGCCGGCGGTTTCGATGCCGATGCGGCCGGCGCTGCGGGGAGGGTCGGGATGAACCAGAACACGACATCATTCGCGGGGGCCCGCGCGTGGGCGCGGCGCTGGGATCGCTGGATCGGTCCGTTGCTGATCGCAGCGATTCTCGGCCTGTGGATCGACACACGGTTCCGGGCATCGTCGTCGGACGTGGCGATGCCGCCGAAGGTCGACATGGAGCAGGAGGGGGAACTGTTTCTCACGCCGGGCGGTCTGTACACAGCGGCGGACATCGCCGCCAACGGCGGCCGCACCAGTTCGGAGGCGTTCGCCGGCTTCCAGGCGAAGCACGATCGCAATCCGCAGCCCGGCGACCCGCTGTGTCCGATCACCGGCACCAAAGCGAATCCGGCATGCGCGTGGATTGTCGGCGGCCGCGAGTATCTGTTCTGCTGTCCGCCCTGCGTCGACGAGTGGGTGCGGATCGCGCGGGAACGGCCCGAGGACATCCGGCTGCCGGAAGAGTTCGTGCAGCCGGGCGCGCCATGACCAGCGGCCGCGACTCGAGTCAGGCTTCGTCGATCGCGAATTTCTGGATTCGCTGATTGCCGGAGTCCGCCACGTACAGGCAGCCCTGCGAGTCGATGGCCAGTCCGTGCGGAAAACTGAACCGTCCCGGAGCATCGCCTTCTTCCGCTCCGAGGTGCGTCAGGAATCGTCCGTCGTCGTGATACAGCTGAACGCGATGAAACGTGCCGCCGACCCAGACCCGGTCGCGGCGGTCGACACAGACTGCGATTGGACCGGGAAGCATGGTGTCAGGCCCGCCGAATCCAGGCGGTTCGAGAGCATCGTCCCCCCACTGGGCCAATGGAACGCCCAACGTCGTCAGGCGCTGCACCCGTCGCATCGTGCCTTCGGTCGTCAGCAGTTCGCCGCGGCTGTTGAAAGCCACCCAATGCGGTCCGCCGAATCGGGCCCGACTGATGTCCTTTTCCGGTCCGTCGCCAAACTGGCCCGGTTCGGCCCCAAAGACGCCGAAGGTTCGCACGAACTCGCCCTCCGGCGTGAAGGCCTGGACCCGATGATTCGCCTGGTCCGCGACATACAAGTTGCCGTCGGGTCCAACAGCCAGGCCTCCGGGATCGTGGAGCTCTCGTTCGCCGGCGCCGAGCCGTCCCCAGATGCGCACCAGTTCTCCCTGCGGCGAGAAGGCGGCGATCTGGTGCTGCGTCATCAGCGACACGTAAATGGCTCCTTGCGGGCCGACGGCGATGCCGCCCCCGGAGATGCCATTCGGATCCGGGTGGCGCGGGACCGGGAATTCGGACAGAAATTCTCCCGCGGCCGTGAATCTCTGGACGCGATGGTTGTGCAGGTCGCTGACGAGCAGTTCATCGCCGGCCGTCATGGCGATGCCGATGGGAGAATGAAACTGTCCCGGTCCGCTGCCCGGCTCTCCCCAGGCCTTCAGAAACCGCGGCGTCGGCGCATCGTTTCGAGAGACGTCATCTCCCCTCAGCAGCGACGGCGCCGCCAATCCGAGGCCCAGGGCGAGCAACGACCGCCGTGAGCAAGCCCATTCGGTCCAGACGCGATCGTCGGGCATGCGCACGCTCCCCAAGCCTTCTGACGGATCAGACCAGCAGGTCCGTCACGATCCGCGCCGGCTCGACGCCCGTCAGCCGGCTGTCCAGACCCTGAAACTTGACGCTGAACTTCATGTGGTCGATGCCGAGCTGATGCAGCATCGTCGCATGCAGGTCGTGGACCGAGACGCGGTTCTCGACGGCGTGGTAGCCGAGTTCGTCGGTCGCGCCATAGTTGAAGCCCGGCTTGAAACCGCCGCCGGCCAGCCACATCGTGAAGCCGGCCAGGTGGTGGTCGCGGCCGTTCCCCTGCGCCATCGGCGTGCGGCCGAACTCCGATCCGAACACGACGATCGTGTCGTCCAGCATGCCGCGCTGCTTGAGATCGGTGATGAGCGCCGCCGCGCCGCGATCGACCTCCGCCGCCGAACCGGCGATGTGGTCTTTGATCGCCCCGTGATGGTCCCAGTCGCGGTGGTAGAGCTGGATGAACCGGACGCCGCGCTCGGCCAGCCGCCGCGCCAACAGGCAGTTCGACGCGAAGCTGCCATCCCCCGGCTGCGAACCGTACAGGTCCAGGATGTGCTGCGGCTCGTTGCGGACGTCCATCAGCTCGGGGACGCTGGTCTGCATGCGAAACGCCATTTCGTACTGGCTGATCCGCGTGGCGATCTCGGGATCGGCCGTCTCGGCTTCTTCGAGGCGGTTCAGCGCGGCGACGGCCTCCACGACGTCCCGCTGTCGGCCTTCATCAACGCCGCCCGGCCGGCGGACATAGAGCACCGGATCCCCCGTGCTGCGGAACTCGACTCCCTGAAACCGGCTGGGGAGAAACCCGCTGTGCCACTGCCGCGCGGCGATGGGTTGCTTCTGCCCGTAGTTGCCGGTGGAGACCATGACGACGAATCCGGGCAGCTCCTGGGTATCGGCGCCGAGGCCGTACAGCAGCCACGACCCCATCGCCGGCCGGCCGGAGATCATCGACCCGGTGTTCATGAACGTGTGGGCCGGGTCGTGATTGATGGCCTCCGTGAACAGCGAGCGGACGATGCACATGTCGTCGGCGCAGCGGCTGGCGAGTTCGGGCCAGATGGCGCTGATCTCCTGCCCCGAGGCGCCCCATTGCTGGAACGGGTGCTGAGGGGCGAAGCAGTTCAGCTTGGCGCCCTGGAGCTGGGCGATCTGCTGCCCCTTGGTGAACGATTCGGGCATCGGCTGGCCATCGAGTTCCGCCAGCTTGGGTTTATGGTCGAACGTGTCGAGATGGCTCATGCCGCCGGCCATGTACAGCCAGATGACCCGTTTGGCGCGGGGGGCGAAGTGGAGCGGCTGGATGACGCCCTTTAAGTCGGACGCGTCCTGGGCGCGGGCGTCCCGCGCGAGGAGGCTGCCCAGCGCCATCGAGCCGACGCTGACGCCGCTGCGGCGGAGGAACGTCCGGCGGGCGATGGGCGACGGCAGGGGGGGCAGCGAAGTCGCAATCGAGATGGGATTGTGCATGGCGGGTGACTGGGTCGGGATCTGTGTTCAACGGCCGCGGTCGGGCGTGTGCCGCGCGGCGAAGGTGGCGGGCGCGGTCAGTTGCGCGTGATGGTTTCGTGCAGGTTCAGGATTGCGCGGGTCACGCTGATCCACGCGGCGAGGTCGGCGCGGTGCAGCGCTGCGGGGACGGGCAGGTCGCCGATCTTCAGCAGGGCGTCGACGGCCGCGGAATCGCCGCCGTACTCCTGCCGGTGCCGGTTCAGGAGGTCCAGCAGGACGGCCGTTTCCTCGGGGCGCGGCTCGCGAGCCAGCGCTTCGCGGATCAGCCAGGCGAGGCGGGCGTCATCGCTGTCGCCTCCCAGTTCGAGGGCCCGCTGCGCGAAGGCGCGGGCCGCCTCGACGTAGCTGGGATCATTCAGCAGGACGAGCGCCTGCAGCGGCGTATTGGAGCGGGGCCGGTCCGCCGTGCATTCCTCGCGGCCGGGCGCGTCGAACGCCAGCAGCGCCGGATGCAGATACTGCCGCTGCCAGTGGGTGTACACGCCGCGGCGATACAGCTCGTTCCCCTGCCCGTTCTGCCACTCCCGCATCGGGAAGTTCAGATAGGACCAGTAGCCGCGCGGCTGATACGGATGCACGCTCTTGCCGCCGACCATCGGCGCCATCAGACCGCTGACTTGCAGCGCGTTGTCGCGCACCATCTCCGCCTCGAGCCGCCAACGCCCCTGCCGAGACAGCCAGCGGTTGTAAGGGTCGGCCTCCGACTGCTCCGCGGCCGCCAGCGACGACTGCCGATAGGCCCGCGACATGACGATCCGTTTCATCAGCCGCTTGAAATCCCAGCCGGAATCCATGAACTCGGCGGCCAGGGCGTCCAGCAGTTCCGGATGGCTGGGCCATTCCCCCTGCGCGCCCAGATCGTCGAGTTTCGGAGACAGGCCCGCGCCGAACAGCAGCTTCCAGAGACGGTTGACCGTGGCCCGCGCCGTCAGCGGGTTCCGCGGCGAAACGATCCATTGCGCGAGATCGAGTCGCGTCAGCCGCCGATCCCCGGGAACAGGATCGGCGCCCAGCCATTCCGGAATCGCCGGCTCGACGACGTCCCCCGTCTCGTCCATCCAGTTGCCGCGCTTCAGGACGCGGATCATGCGCGGCTCCGTCCGTTCGGTGACAACCGTCAGCGTGATGGCCGCGTCGAGAGCCTTCTTCCGCGCTTCGAGCCGGGCCAGTTCCTGCCGCTGCGGCAGCAGGCTGGGGGCGATCGACCGGTAGTGTGCGGCCAACTGGTTCCGCTGCGCCTCGGTACGCGCTTCGCCGGCGACGCGGAGAATCGCCTCGATGTCCGCAGGGGGCAGGTCGCCCGCGCGCACCGGCTTCGCCGCTGAGGTCGTCGAGAGGCGGAATCGGCCCAGCGTGTGCTGCGGGTTGTCGAGATTCTGTTTGAGGACGATCCGCAATTGTCCCGGTTCCAGCGGCGTGCCGGCGGCGATCTCGAAGATCGCGGAGTTCGGCCGTCCCACCTGCTCCATGACGGCCCAACCCCAGGTCGGCCCCTGCGCGTCTCCGTCGATGGCCGCGGCGACAGCCCACTTCTTGTACGGATTGGCGTCGGCCGCGCCCGTCTGTTCATACGTCGCGGTCGCGTTCTCGAGCGCGATGCGCTGCGGTTCGCCGCCGTCCGCGGGCAGCCAGTCCACCTCCAGTTCGCTGAGCACGAAGTTGCCGTTGCCGGCCCGACCGGGGCCCTTCTGCGGCAGCGAGTCATCCGGCAGGGCCTCCAGCCGCAGCGCCGTCGCCGCAGCGGACGGCGCGGAAACGACCAGCGTGTACGTGTCTGTCGCTGGACTATCACCGGACGCCAGGATCGAACCGTCCTCCAGCAGAGTCAGAGTCGCGCCGCCGGACGATTCCAGCGCTTCGGGACGAAGCACGGCCCATTCCCGGAGTCCCGACTCCCAGGCGACCTGCTCGCGGGCCAGCGCTTCGGTGGGCGTTTCCAGCAGCGCCTGCACAGCGGCCATCTGCTCGTTGAGTTCGCGCTGTTGCCGGCTCTGCTCCGCCGTCGGCACGGGCAGCATCGTGCCCCAGCGGCCCGTGACGTCGGACCCGCCGTACAACCCCTGCTCCTGGATGTCGGCGAAGAACGCCTCGAATTGATAGAAATCCTTCGCCGTGAACGGGTCGAACTTGTGGTCGTGGCATTCGCAACAGCCGAGCGTGACGCCCAGCCAGGCCCCGCTGACGTTCCGCACCCGTTCAGCGATGTACTTCGACAGATACTCCTTGGGCTGCACGCCCCCTTCCGCGCTCATCATGCCCAGCCGGTTGTAGCCCGAGGCCACACGCTGCTCGAGCGTCGGCTCCGGCAGCAGGTCGCCAGCCAATTGCTCGATGGTGAATTCGTCAAACGGCATATTCCGGTTGAACGCTCGGATCACGTAATCGCGATACGGCGACACGCTGACATACTGATCGCCGTGATACCCGACGCTGTCCGCGTAGCGCACGAGGTCCAGCCACCACATGGCCATCCGCTCGCCATAGTGCGGGCTGGCCAGCAGTTCGTCGACGAGCCGTTCATACGCGGCCTCGGACGGGTCGCTGGCGAAACGTTCCACCACGTCCGGGGCCGGGGGCAGCCCCGTCAGGTCAAAGCTGAGCCGCCGCACGAGCGTCCGCGGATCGGCGAGCTGCGACGGCCTCAGTCCTTCCTGTTCAATGGCCGCCAGGACGAACCGGTCGATCGGGTGACGGGACCAGTCGGCATCGGAGACCTCGGGGGGCCGCGCCCGCTGGATCGGCTGAAACGCCCAGTGCCCCTGCCACTCGGCGCCCTGTTCGACCCAGCGTCGCAGCAGGCCGCGCTCCTCGGGAGTGAGATCCTTCCCGAACGCTGGCGGCGGCATGCGCTCGTCCGGATCGTCGGACTCGATCCGACGGATCAACTCGCTGTCGTCCGGGCGGCCTGGCGTCACGGCCCCGCCCTCGCCCGCCTCGCCGCGCAGCCCGTCTTCGGTGTCGAGCCGCAGATCGGCCTCGCGAGTGTTCTTGTCGGGGCCGTGGCAGGCGAAACAGCGGTCCGACAGCAGCGGCCGGATGTCGCGATTGAACTCGACTTGCGAACGGCCGGCGTCCGGGGCCTCGGCCGCGAGGGCGGAGGTGGACAGGGCGGCCAGGATTCCGAGGCCGATCGCGCGGGAGAGACGGAGCGTCATGGGCGTCAGGGCGTTCTTGGCGAGCGCGGGGCTCGACCTGCGGCGGGACAGTGACGGCGGGAGCGTCCCGCTCACGGGGAACGGACGCCGCCCTCCATCATCGGAAGAACCTCGCCCGGTGGGAACCCATCGGCCGGGATCGATTGATCCGGCCGATGGCGGCGGACGGACCGGAAGACGCCTCAACGAGGTTGAGCCAGCAGGAACAGCTTGCCGAACGCAATCCGCATTCGGACCGGCTCGAAGGCGCGATGGATGCTCTCCAGCACAACCTCCGGCTGCGCCAGCCACGAAAAGTACGTCGATGCTTCCAACTCCGTCATTTCCGCCAGCGCATCCAGCTTGCGCCACAGTTTGCGGACGACTCGGCGCCGACAGCATTCGTGGACAAGTGCGAGGAACGGCGTCTGCCAGGGTTCGACAATTAACAACCGGCCGCCTGGTTTCAAGATTCGGCGCACCTCACCAACGACGTCCTCCAAGTCCTGCGGAAGGCGTTCCAAATGGTGCAGTCCTCCGTGAATTGCAGCCACGTCCCTGGAGGAACTGGCCACGGGAATTTCCCGGCAATCGGCGACAGAGCACATTGCATTTCCCCGATACTCCGACAGGAGTCGCGGCGAACGGTCGACGCCCTCGATGTGGGAGAACCCCAGCGATTCCCACGCCGCCAGGCCATTCCCCCGGCCGCAGAAAAGTTCGATCACCCGCAACTCCCTGCTCCAGCCTGCCGCTCCAAACCATTTCAGCCGCCGCTGAAACTTGCGCACCTCCTGTTGTGGAGTTTCAAAGCGGCAATACGCGCTTTCCCACGCCCGCGCTCTCCCGTCCGCTGCGGCGGCCTGATCCAATCCTCGACGCGGCCATTGCTGAGCGGTCATTGACGCCCCAGGCGCAAAATGCCCGCGAAGAATCCGGCAAGCACCGTCTGGAATCCGAGTGATGCCAATAGCACGCCAGGAATCACCTTTCGCATCTCATAGGCGTAATCGAGCTGCCCGAACCCTGCGGCCTTCCAATCCAGAAATCCTGCTCCCAATAGCGCGATTCCGGCGACCATCAGCAATCCTCCCAGTCCCGACGCCTGGTTGGGCGACAGCCACGGCCCCTGGGACGCTTTCGATGTCGGCAGCAAACCAATGTCCGCTCCGTACCATTTGACGAACGCTCCGAAGAGCATCGACTGGTAACCCACGAGCAACGCCAGCGTCGACACCAGGAGCGTATGCGCGTCAAGGACCGCGCCAAACAGGCGCACCCCGGGCATCGCCAGCGCATACCCGGCCGCCCCCAACAGCATCAGCAACACGCCTGGAACCAGGAACAGCCAGTTCGGCGAGTGCATCAGGAACAGTGCGAGGCCCGACCAGCCGTCGCGGAATGTCCGGAGGTGCGACCGGCCTGTCACTCGACGATCCGCTCGCAATGTCACCGGCACTTCGCCGATTCTATGCCCGAATATCGAAGCCTTCACAACCATCTCAGCAGCGAACTCCATTCCGGAGCTCCGCACGCGAGTTTCCTCCAAGAGACGACGACGGAAGCCCCTCAAGCCGCAGTAGATGTCATGCACGGGAGCGCCACACAGCAGTCTCGCCGCCCACGACAACAACGGGTTTCCGATGTGCTGATGAAGAGCGGGCATGGCCCCCGCTTCGATTCGCCCCCCGCCTCCCGGCAGCCGGCAGCCCATGACGAGATCCTCGCCCCGGCGCAACCTGTCCAACAGCCGGGGAATCTCTCCGAAGTCATAACTGCCGTCCGCATCTCCCAGAATCACAAACTTTCCAGACGCCGCGGCAACGCCTCCCTGAATGGCGCAGCCATATCCACGCTGTTCGACATGCACCACTCGCGCGCCGGCCCCCCGCGCCGCATCAGCGGAACCATCCTTGCTGCCATTGTCAGCGACCAGCACCTCGCCGCGAATTCCATTGGCGGAGATCGCCTCGATGGCCTCGGTGACGCAGAAAGCGACTGTCTCGCCCTCATTCAGGCACGGCATCACCACCGTCAATTCCACATCGCCCGAAGGCGATTGATCCGGAAAGTTCGGTAAAAATGCCAGGTCGGCGCTTTTGTCGACGGGATGCCCGGGAACTCGAATCATGGAAGTTGCACGACCTCTCCCCCATCGATTGTCGCCAGGGCGTGATAGACGCCACGGTCGACCGACTCGTTGAGGAATGAAACGCTGCCGTCCGCAAACAGGAAATGGCCGCCCCCCGCATGCCGGCTGTGAAAGCCCAGGTTCATCGTCCAATCTCCGGCACAGGTCGGATCCTTGGCGCAGTAGTTCAACGGGATGGCCGTCGTCCCGTTCGGCCAGTTGTGCCAGAACCACCACGAGTAGGGGCACCAGTCGGCGACGGACTCGCCCACGGCGATCGTATTCGAACTGCCATCGCGAATATCGCGAAGCCGCGTCGGCGTCGGCGGCCCCCAGAAGTTCGGGTCGAGGTTGCCACCGGAGAAAATGCCATTGCCATACCCAAAGGCATTGACTTCTTCAGCATGCCGTCCCTGCGGCTCGCTCCTCTTGAAAACGCCGGCCAGCCAGTTGCTGCCGCCGACGCCCCGGTAGCTCGTCACGGCCGCCGGAAATTCGGCCGGAAACTCCTGGGCCAGCGCTCGGTCACGACGCACGGCGTCAGTGCTGTCCGAGGGACACAGGAATGTGACGACGGGCGTCGCCGCGGGCGCCAGATTGTTCGGGTTCAGCGGGGCCGAAAAGTCGATCGACGCGTACAGCGGCTGCTGGTCGAGATAGGGAAGGATCATCGCCAGCCAGGACGCGTTGCGCGTGTCAGCCACGGTGCGCCGAATGCCCCAACTGATCGGATGCATCCGGTGGGCGTCGATATAGTTATGCAGCGCGAGACCTAACTGTTTCAACTGGCTTTTGCACTGCGTGCGGCGGGCCGTCTCCCGCGCACTTTGAACGGCCGGGAGAATCAGCGCCGCCAGAATGCCGATCACGGCCAGCACCACCAGCAGTTCGACCAGCGTGAACCCTCTGCAACGCGGATTGACGGTCGCCGTCGACATCATAAAGCCTTTCCGCCGATCTGGCTCAGGCGTCCGGGGCGCCCAGCAACGGAAGTCCCATCGCTTGCCGGACACGGTTCGCGTCTTCCAACGTGATATGATACACGTAAATTGAATAGCCCGCCATGGCGACCGGCTCGAACTCCAGGAAGTAGGCATATGCCTGGAATGGAACAAACTCCCGCCGTCCCCGCCCGTTGAACGGCCACGCCGGCGTGCCTCGCAGGATGTGCACACTGATGGCATGCCAGCCGGGTTGCGGTCCGTATTGCGACGGTCCCCGCGAGGACACGTCGAACGCGCCGTTGGGCAGCCGCGACGGCCCCACGGGCGGCAAATGGTACTCGATCCCCGCAGCCGCCGGATCGAATCCCCCAAAAAAGGCGAGTCCCAGCGGACGGACCTCGGGATGGCGACGCAGCCAATCCCGAAGATGCAGCAGGTCTTGTCCCCAGTCGATGTTGCTGGACAACAGGTGCGCATGTCCGTTCCTCGGCCCCCCTGCCAGTTCATTGAAATAGGAGCCGCTGTAGGGGAGATGCCACAGGCTTCCGACGATCGTCCACGCCATCCCCAGCGCCACGGCGGATGCGGCCGGCCACGCGCGCACCGAGAACGCCTGCATCGCCCGACTCATCCAGATGAAGGCGAACGGAAACATCGGCAACGCATAGCGAAAATAGCCGTTGATGCCCGGGTTCATGCTCAGCAGCACCAGCAGGAACACCGGCATGGCCACGAGAAACAGATTCTCCCTCGCCGGCAATCGGCCGATGCACCTCGTCATCGCCAGCCACACGGCCATCAACCCCACCAGCCACGTTCCCAAGGGAATCTTCACCACGGCCGCGTACAAGTAATAGTGCCACCAGCCATCCGAACGAAACTCGCCCCCCAGAAACACCTGGCGGCCCCCTTCGATGTCCGCCTTCACGATGTCCAGGCCAAGGACGTAATCTTTCGGCAAAAGCACGGGGATGATGGCCAGGGGCGTGGCTTGATACACATTGCCCGAGCGGGGCGAGTCCCAGTCGCTCCGAGGGCCTGCCAGCCGCCGGCTCACGAACTCGAAATCCCCCAACCGAGTCCCTGTCCCATTGAAAGCGTATCCGACATTGACCACCAGCAGGCCCATCGCCAGCACTCCGGCCAGAAGCCCGCCCTCCCGCCGCCAGGAGGTCGACGCTCCCGATCGCCCGCGATCAAGCAGCCGCCAGCCAATCCAGATCATCGGCCACAGCAGGAACAGGAACACCCAGGTCAGCTTGGCGAGCAGCGCCAGTCCCAGCGTCAGCCCGGCGGAATAAGCGGTGGCGAGCCCGGGCTGGACCAGAAATCGCCGAAAGCAGTACGCCGCCAAAACTCCGAACGCCGCGGCCCCGAGATCCGGGGTGATGAGCGACCCGTTCGCGAGGATTTCCGGAGAGAAGCACCACAGCGTGAGCGCCGTCGTACCGGCTGCGGGGCCATATAGCTCGCGCGCCCAGCGGTAGCAGATCCCCGCGCCCAACAGGCTAAACGGAATGCAGGCCCAGCGGGCCAGTGCGAACAGGTGGAACGTTCGTTCGCCGTTGACCCGGACGAACGTGGCGCCGACCGGGAACTCGTGCCGTGTTCCGGGCGCGTCGGACCATTGCGCCCATTCGGTCTCGGGCCTGGCGAGGAGGACCGGAATCGCGGCGCACATTCTGACGAGAGGCGGATTGGCGCTATACAGGTCGAAGCGTCCGAACTGCCAGTGGCTGATGCCGGCAGCGAGATGCGCTGGTTCGTCATAGACGGGGGCCTGCGCCGCCGACAGCCAAGCCAGCAACGAGGCGTGCAGGACGCAGATCCCGATCGGAATTTGCCGCATCGGCCCAGTTCCTCAGGCCACATGAACAAACGCGAACTCGATTCACGTGCCCCCTGTGCAATAAAACTTAGGGACATCATACGTGTCCCAAATGTCGCCAGCGATAAACGTCGTCCTATGCCATGATGACGCTGCAAGAGGAGGTATGCACTCGGTAAAGACGGTCGACAGATTCTCGTATTCAGTGCACTCGATATTGTAAGGAAGACTGTTTCGACTTCCCTTGACCGGATGCAAAGACCGGCATTCGAGCCCGAAGTTCTCGCTGAGAGCGATCGCTGTATACACAACGCCGTCCGACGTCGTCATCGAATACATCGACGCCATATCGCACTCATGCACGCTACAAGAACCGCGCGCGATCCTTTGCGCGTGAGTGGCTGCGAACAACATGATGGCCGCGATTCCGAGCGAGACCCAGACTGACCCCGGAAGATATCTCATGAGGATCCTCCTTTTGTTTGTAATGAGCACAAGGTTGCCTGCCACTCACTATTGCTGCTTGCCACGCTGAATTCGCACTGCGGCGCCCGCCGCCACGAGGAGCAGCGTCGCGACGCATGCCCAAATCCATCGACCGCCATTCCATCTCCTCACGGAAGGGGCCGCAGCGACGGTTCGGTACTCGTCGGATGGCAGCCAAGCGCCATCGGCATGCACGCTGTAATAATCGACCTTCGCCCGGTCGCGGGCATCAACCACGAACGTGCCCGGAGGAATCTCGATTTCAAAGTCCGAACCGTCAACCCGGGGGTCCAGCTCCCATCGCGAGATGTCCACAAAGGCTGACCCGCTTCGAGACTCGACAATCCACTCTGATGGAACAGTCTCCAGCTCAGGATGCGACGAGTAATGGACGTACATGGAAACCGTCGATTCGCCCGACTGAGTCGTTTCCATCCTCAGGACGCACAATGTTTCCACATCCACCCAGAATGATCGCACGACGTTAAAGTGGATGATGCGAGGATCGCTGCTGCGCGGCGGAGCGGCAATGGTTGTTAGCAGCCAGCAGTCCCGCCCCTCGTGTGAAGACGACTCAACCTTGTAGTTTCTCGATTCCAACTCCGGTAGATCCAGTTTTGAAAAACGGCAGTACAGGGGCAGCGGATAAAGCTGAAGCAACTTCCACTCAGGCTGACTGCTCGCCAATGTCAGCGTCCCGGGCCCGCCGTCCGCCCCACTGGCATAGGTGCGATGAACGCCCTCCACGAATGCGCGGGACTTTCGCACTGTGGAAGCCTTGTCCGCTGACTGCACCAGCAATTCCGGCGTGTCGAACCGAAACTTGTCGCCCTGAACCAGCATTCGACATGCGCCCGACGCTGAAAACGGACCAGCCTCTTTGCCCAGCGCCTGCTTCCGGTCACGACTAGTGTTCCACTCGACGACGAAACTCTGATGCCGGGCCTCGCGCGCCGTCCAAGCGCTGCGAATCGCAGAAAGGGTATCACTGGCCTGCCGCTCTTCAAGTCGATCCCCTCCAACGCAACAGTGGGCGCCCACAACGATAACAAGTGGGACAATTCCGAACGCCCAGAGCCAGCGTCGACAAGCGACCGTCGACCGAACAGCAAATGTGCCCCAATGAATCCGACGACATCGCCTCAGTGCCTGCGCCAACGTGGCACATTCGTCCAGCTCATTCCAACATGCCCGTGACCCACCTGACGACAACCTTGAGGCGTATGCGGCCATCGTCGCACTTTCGGCTTCAAGTGTTCGAACAAAAGGGAGGCTCGCTACCCAACGTCCATGACCGAGGAGGATGGCAATCGGAAGTCCATCTGTCAATCGCTGCGACATAAAATGCACTTCACCTTCGACCGTGAACGCCTGACCTATCGGCATGCCGGACGCGATTTCCGGCTGACCGATGTGCACGGGCAAGTCGTCCGCGACGTGCTGGCGTAGTGCGGCCGGCGGCGCGGGCCGGGCTGAAACAGGCGCGCCCCAGCGACCCACTCTGTGCGGCCAGGTCACACTCTGCGGCGACCAACATTCGCTGACGTCCAACGTCAGTTTGCTCGATCCTCTCCGCAGCTCCGAAGTTGGGGACGCGGCGAAATCTCGCTGCAAATCCCCGTTTCGATCGTGGCCACGAGGTACGGATTTTGCCCCTTTGACCCTATCAAGCAATGGCACGCCCCCGGGCATCGAAGCGAGGGAGAACGCAACATGTCAGCCGGACGAATCTGCACACGCGAAGTGGACCTGGCGTCGTTCGAAGAGCCGGTCCAGGCCGCGGCTCAGCGCATGCACGCCCGCAAAGTCGGCACCCTGATGGTTCTGGATCCCGACCGTCGACCCATCGGCATCCTGACCGATCGTGATCTCGCCGTCCGCGTCGTCGCCGAGGGTCTCGATCCGAATACAACCAGCGTCGGCGAAATCATGTCGCCCAGCCCGCGCAGCGTCTGGGAGGACACTCCCATCGAAGAGGCGCTCGCTACGATGCGCCGCGGACCGTTTCGCCGCGTCGCCGTTGTCGACAACGACGACCGTCTCGTCGGTCTGCTCAGCCTCGACGACGTCCTGGGTCTGTTGGGCGAGGAACTCAACGAGGTTCGCCGACTGATCTCGCAGGAGACGCCCTCGAGTCTGGCCGCCGGTTGAGAACTGGAGCGCCCATGCACGCGCATCCGCTGACGATCCGTCCCGGAGTGGCGGCCGCCCTGAACTTCATCCTGCCCGGAGCGGGACTGTGGCGTCTCGGCGCGCGATCGCTCGCGGTTCTGAATTTTTTGGCCGTGATCGCGCTGGCGGTCGTCGCCTGGCTTTACGGCGGCAGCGCGCTGTCGGAAAACATCCACTACGTGCTGCTGTTCCTTGCCGCGGCGTCGGCGGGGTTGGCGCACGCGGCCGCGATGAAGGCGGCGGCTTCCGGACCCGCGTCCTCCGGAAGCCTGCCGCGGGAGGTGTGAGCCTGCCCGTGCGGACGAGCCGCGGAACGATGTCGCCCCGACCGGGAGTTCCTGATGGCGATGACGGTTGATGAGACGTTGCGGGCACTGTCCTTCACTGCCTCGCTTCCCGAACCGGTGATCCGCGGATTGGCGGAAGTCTGTGCGATGCGCGTCGCGCCGGCGGGAACAACCCTGTTCCGCGAAGGTGAGACTCATGACGAGTTCTCAATCATCGCCGATGGGCACGTCAGCCTGCGGATGAATGTCCCGGCCCGCGGGGACCTGCCGATTCTGTCCCTGAGCACCGGAGACATCCTTGCCTGGTCGGCGCTGCTCGCGCACGGTCGCATGACGTCCAGCGCCCAGGCCGTCAGCGATGTCCAGTTGCTGACGTTTCAGGGGCCGGAACTGCGGCGTCTCTGCGAAGCCGATCATGAGGTCGGGTTTCACCTGATGAGCCGCGTGGCCAGCGCGCTTTCGCGGCGGCTTCTCGCCACGCGCCTGCAGCTTTTGGACCTGTTCGCCTCGCAGCCGCCGCCGGTCGATCCCGCGAAGCGCGCCTGACGATCTTGCGGCCCGACTGACTGTGAACCCTTCCCGACGGAGATGACTGTGACCGCAGACCCGGGCCTGATTCCCATCGGCGGCGAGCGGCGGATTCCCTCCGACCGGCTGCAGGACCTGATCGATCTGCTTCGTCAGGACGACTACTCCGTCGTGGGACCGACCGTCGACCAGGAGGCGATCGTCTACGATGAGGTCACGTCGGTTGACCAGCTCCCCCGCGGGTGGACCGATGAGCAGGGGCCAGGGACGTACCGCCTCGCACGCCGTGAGGATGACGCGCTGTTCGGGTACGTCGTCGGTCCGCATTCCTGGAAGAAGTATCTGTTTCCCCCGCTGAGCACGCTGAGCGCCGCCGACCGCACCGAGCAGGGCTGGGAGATGCGGCGCGTCGAGGAGGCGCCTCCGAAGTATGCGTTCCTGGGGGTGCGGGCCTGCGAACTGGCGGCCATCGCCGTGCAGGATCGCGTGTTCGCCGGGGGGCCGTATGTCGATCCGATCTACAGCGGCCGCCGGCAGAGCGCGTTCCTGATCGCCGTCAACTGCACGCAGGCGGCAAGCACCTGTTTCTGCACCTCGATGCGGACCGGTCCCCGCTGCTGTACTGGCTTCGACCTGGCGCTGACGGAACTCCCGGGGGAGTTCGTGATCGAAGTCGGCAGCGACCGCGGCGGAACGTTGCTCGCGCGGCTCACGACGGACGCCTGTTCCGCCCGGACGCTGGCCGCCGCGGAAGCGGCCCGCCAGCAGGCGGTCGACCAGATTACCCGCCGGATGGACACGACCGACATCCGCAACGTGCTGCTCACCCAGCTCGAACATCCGCGCTGGCAGGAAACGGGAGAACGCTGCCTGTCCTGCACGAACTGCACGATGGTCTGCCCGACGTGTTTCTGCAGCACGGTCGAAGAAGTCGCCGATCTGAAGACCGAGCATGTGGAACGGCAGCGGCGCTGGGACTCCTGCTTCAATCCGGAGTTCAGCTACGTGCATGGCGGGCTGGTGCGGAATGACATCCGCTCGCGTTACCGGCAGTGGCTGACGCACAAGCTGGCCTCGTGGCAGGACCAGTTCGGGACATCGGGCTGTGTGGGCTGCGGGCGGTGCATCACCTGGTGTCCGGTGGGGATTGATCTGACCGAAGAGGTCGCGGCTCTGCGGGAGAAGCCCGCATGCCCGTGAGCCCCGCCCTCGCCCCGCCGCAGGGGGACATCTGGACGCCGCATGCCGTGCGGATCGTGGACGTCGTGCAGGACACCGACGACACACGGACGTATCACGTCGCGTTCGACGACGCGCGACAGGCGGCGCGGTATGCGTTCCGCCCCGGCCAGTTCAACATGCTGTACGTGCCGGGGGCGGGCGAAGCGGCGATTTCGATCAGCAGCCGCTCGCGATCGGGATCGCCTTTGTTGCACACGATCCGGACGGTGGGCAATGTGACCGGCGCGCTTGAGCGGATGCGGGTGGGCGACACGTTCGGACTGCGCGGGCCTTTCGGAAGCTGCTGGCCGCTGGAGGAGCTGCGGGGCCAGCACATCATTTTCATTACGGGGGGCATCGGACTGGCCCCGCTGCGGCCGGCCATCTACCACGTTCTCGACCACCGGGAGGACTACGGCGACGTGGCGCTGCTGTATGGCGCGCGAACCCCGGATGGCCTGTTGTACGAGGGGGAGTACCGCGACTGGATCGCGGACGGCCTGCGGGTGCAGGTGACGGTCGACCGCGCCGATCCGCGCTGGGCCGGCTACGTGGGCGTCGTCACGCTGCTGCTCGATCGGCTGCCCCTGTCCGATCCCGCAAACACGCACGTGTTGTGCTGCGGCCCGGAGGTCATGATGCACTACACGGCGCTCAGCGCGTTTCGGCAGCGGATCCCCGCGCAGAACGTGTGGATCTCGATGGAGCGGAACATGAACTGCGCGATCGGGTTGTGCGGGCATTGTCAATTCGGGCCCAGCTTCCTGTGCAAGGACGGCCCGGTGCTGCGGTATGATCGCGTCGCTCCGTTTCTTCCGGTCAGGGGGTTGTAATGGCGACCCGTCCCCGACTCGCGGTGTTCAAATTCGCATCCTGCGATGGCTGCCAGTTGTCGCTGCTGGACGCCGAGGATGAATTGCTGGAATTCGCCGGCGCCGTCGAGATCGCCTACTTTCTGGAGGCGACGAGCGCGATCGCTCCGGGACCGTACGACATCGGGCTCGTGGAAGGTTCGATTACGACTGCGCACGACGCGCAGCGGATCCAGGACATCCGCGCCCAGTGTCGAACGTTGATCACGATCGGCGCGTGCGCGACGTCCGGCGGCATCCAGGCGCTCCGCAACTGGGCCGACACGGACGAGTTCCTGCAGGCCGTCTACGCCTCTCCGCAGTACATCTCGACGCTCGCGACGTCGACCGCCATCGCCGACCATGTGCGGGTCGACTTCGAGCTGCGCGGCTGTCCGATCAACCAGTTCCAGTTGCTGGAGGTGGTCGGCGCGCTGCTGCAGGGGCGAACGCCGCGCGTCGCGCGGCACGCGGTCTGCCTGGACTGCAAACGGAACGGCACGGTCTGCGTCGCCGTCGCGCAGGGCCTCGCCTGCCTGGGGCCGATCACGCAATCCGGATGCGGCGCGCTCTGTCCGGGCTGCGACCGCGGCTGCTACGGCTGCTTCGGACCGGCGCTGCAGGCGAACCCGCGCAGCCTGTCGGACCAGTATCTTGCGACGGGGCATGGACCCGCGCAGCTCCTGCCGCTGCTGCGAAATTACAACGCCGCCGCGACCGCCTTCCGGGAGGAGAGCGAGCGAATCGAACGCCTGGCGGGCGCGGGAGATTGAACGATGCTTCATCCGATCCGCGTCCCGCGGCCGACCTCGAAATGTCCCGCGGGCAAGCGTCCCGCCGCTTGGATGTCCGCGGACTCGCGCGCCGCGGCCTTTGAACCCTGTTGCCATTGACCGCCGAACGATCATGGATCGCCGCAAAGCCGCCCGCACGATCACCATCGAAGCCCTGACTCGCGTCGAGGGGGAGGGCGGGTTGAGCGTGCGCCTCAGCGACGGCGCGATCGAGGATGTGCAGTTGCGGATTTACGAGCCGCCGCGATTCTTCGAAGCCTTCCTCCGCGGACGGCCGCTGCGCGAGGTTCCGGACATCGTCGCCAGGATCTGCGGCATCTGTCCCGTCGCCTATCAAATGACGGCCGTGCACGCGATCGAGCGCGCGCTGGGCGCGGCCATCACCCCCGAAATCCGGCGCCTGCGACGACTGCTGTATTGCGGCGAGTGGATCGAAAGCCACGGCCTGCACATGCATCTGCTGCATGCCCCCGACTTCTTCAATCTCCCCAGCGGCATCGCACTCGCCGAGCAGCACCCGGAAGCCGTAACGCGCGGGCTGCGGCTGAAGAAGCAGGGCAACCGGTTGCTGGAGG
This sequence comes from Planctomyces sp., assembly GCA_019636235.1. GTDB lineage: Bacteria > Planctomycetota > Planctomycetia > Planctomycetales > Planctomycetaceae > Caulifigura. Next base: position 25,124 of record JAHBXW010000024.1, on the reverse strand, counting down.
TGCTGGGCGGTCGGGCCATTCACCCCGTGAACGTCGCCGTGGGCGGCTTCTATCGCGCCCCGAAGCTGGAGCAGTTCGCCGAACTGGTCCCGGACTTCGAATGGGGGCTGGAGGCGGCCATCGAAGCGACGCGCTGGGCGGCGGGGTTCACATTCCCCGAGTTCACGCAGAACTACGAACTCGTTTCGTTGAGCCATCCGGATGAATACCCGATGAACGAAGGCCGGATCGTCTCCAGCCGGGGATTGTCGATCGAGGTCGACGATTACGACCGCGAGTTCGCCGAGGTGCACGCGGCGCATTCCACGGCCCTGCAGTCGGAGCGGCTGCCCGCGCGGACGCCCTACCTGGTGGGTCCCCTGGCGCGGGTCGGTCTGAACCTCGACCGACTGTCGCCGAAGGCCCGTCGGCTGGCGGACGAGGTCGGCATCGAGTGGCCGTCGCAGAACATGTTCCACTCGATCGTCGCCCGCGGGCTGGAGCTGACTCACGCCTTCGAAGAAGCGCTCGAGATCCTCCGCGCCGCGTCTCAGGCGCGGCCGTCGCGCGTGCCGCTGGTCGATCGCGACGGCGAAGGCTGCGCGGCGACCGAAGCGCCCCGGGGCCTGATCTTTCATCGGTACCGCGTGCGGGCGGACGGCACGGTCGCGGAGGCGAACATCATTCCTCCGACGTCGCAGAATCAGCGGCAGATCGAAGCGGACCTGCGGGGCTTTCTGCCGACCGTCCTCAACGGGGATGATGAGGCCGCCGCCCTCGAATGCGAGAAACTGATCCGCAACTACGACCCCTGCATCAGTTGCTCGACGCATTTCCTCAAGCTGCAGGTGGAGCGCACATGAGGCTGGACGTCCATCGCCGGGAAGCGGAGGCGGGACCGCCCCCGTCGGCTGTGCGCACGGGGACGCTGGTCGTCGGCCTGGGCAGCCCGCACGGCGACGACCGCATCGGCTGGCTGGTCGCGGAGGAGATCGCCCGTCGCACGCGAGACGATGTCGCGGTCCGCTGCCTGACGCTGCCGGTGGATGTGTGCACCGAGATGCAGGGCTTCGAGCGGGTCGTGATCATCGACGCCTGCCGGATGTCCGACCCGATCGGCGCGGCCCGGCGCTGGACCTGGCCCGCGCCTGAGATTCGCCTGCTCCGCGCCAGCGGCACGCACGCCATCGGCCTGCCGGAGTCGTTGGCGCTCGCGGAGCGGATCGGCGGTCTGCCGCCGGAGGTCGTGGTCTGGGGCGTCTCCGCGCGGAACTTCGCACCGCAATCGGAACTGGCGGAGGCTTTGCTCAGCGCCGTTCCGGACGTTGCCGATCGGATTCTGATGCAGGACATCTGCGTACCGTCATCGGGAGGTCCCGTCGATGCATGAGGAATCGCTGGTTCGCGCGCTGCTGAACGCGGCCTCCGACGTCCTGAAGAACGCTGGCGGTGTGCGCGTGCTGTCGCTGCGCGTCGAAGTCGGTCCGCTGTCGGGAGTCGAGCGGCTGCTGGTGGAGACCGCGTTCGAACGTCTCGTGGATGACACCCCCTGTCGCGGCGCGGAGCTGCTGTGCGAGACGCCGCCGCTGGTCGTCCGCTGTCGGGATTGCGCACACGAGTTTGACGCGTCGGTCCTGCGATTCGCCTGTCCGGCCTGCGGATCGCTCGGCACGCGGATTGTCAGCGGCGATGAATTTCGGCTGATCGACGTGACGATTGTCGCCGACGACGATGCAGCTGCGACCGCCCCGTTGACCGCCGACTCGGAGAAGCCGACATGCCCAGCGTGACAATCCCCGTGAACCGGCCGGTCGACGCCTCGCTGCGGGAGCAGGCCGCACGCATGCGCGACGAGTTCCGCCGCCAAGGGACGCTGGTGGTCAACATTGTGTCCTCGCCCGGCGCGGGCAAGACCACGCTGCTGGAGGCCACGGCGAAGCACTGGGGGGGACGGCGGCGAATCGCCGTGCTGGTCGGGGACATCGCCACCGATCGGGATGCGGAGCGCCTGGCGCCCTGGGTTCCCGTCCGGCAGTTGACGACCGGCGGCGCCTGCCATCTGGAACTGCCGCTCGTGCAGCGGGGTCTGGCCGACCTGAATCTCCCGAACCTGGAGTTCCTGTTCATCGAAAACATCGGCAATCTCGTCTGCCCCGCGTCGCACGACCTCGCCGAACATCTGCGAGTCGTCCTGCTGAGCACGACGGAAGGGGATGACAAGCCGGGAAAATATCCGAAAATGTTTAGAACGTCGCAGGCGCTCGTCATCAGCAAGGGCGACCTGCTGCCGTATGTGCCGTTTGATGCGTCGCGGGCGGTGGAGGATGCCCGCCGGATCCAACCGGAACTGGCGACGGTGACAGTGGCGGCGCATCGCGGCGAGGGGGTCGCCGCGTGGTGCGAGCTGCTGGAGGCCGCCCGGTCGCGCATGCTGGCGCTGTCGCCGGCCGCCGCCAAGTGATCGGAACGCAGGGAGAATGCCGTCATGTGTCTGGGCGTCCCGGGGCAAGTCATCCGCTGGTTGAACCGCGACCCGCTCTTCGCCTCCGCGGAGGTCGAGTTCGCGGGAGTGCGGAGAGCCTGCGGCATGGCCTGCGTCCCGGAAGCCGAGGTGGGCCAGTACGTCATCGTGCATGCCGGCGTCGCGATCAGCCGGATTGACGAGGCGGCCGCGCTGCGCACGCTGGCCGATCTCGCCAGCCTCGACGAAACCCCGATCCAGGAACTCGAAGGAGAATCGTGAAATATCTCGATGAGTTCCGGGATGCTGGCCTGGCCCGACGGCTGATCGATCGCATCCGGCGCACGGCCACGCGCCCCTGGGTGCTGATGGAAGTCTGCGGCGGCCAGACGCATGGCCTGCTGCGGCATGGGCTCGACGAAGCGCTGGCCGGAGTTGTGGAGCTGATTCATGGCCCGGGGTGTCCCGTGTGCGTGACGCCCGCGGAGGCGATCGACTTTGCCTGCCGCCTGTCGCTGCGCCCGAACACCGTGCTGGCCTCATTCGGCGACATGCTTCGCGTGCCCGGGGGCGTCGGCAGTCTGAACGACGCGCGTTCGCAGGGGGGATCGGTGCGGATCGTCTACTCGCCGCTCGATGCTGTCGAGTTGGCGGCGGCCGACTCGCAACGCCAGATTGTGTTCTTCGCCGTCGGGTTCGAAACGACGCTGCCCGCGACGGCGCTCGCGGTCCTGCAGGCGGAGGCGCGCGGCCTGGCGAATTTCTCCGTACTGCAGGCGCATGTCCGCGTCCTCCCGGCGATGGAGGCGATTGTCGACGCGCCCGACAACCGCGTGCAGGGGTTTCTCGCGGCCGGGCACGTCTGCACGATCACCGGCTACGACGATTACCGGGATCTCGCGCGCCGCTGCCGCGTCCCGATCGCCGTCGCCGGCTTCGAACCCGTCGACCTGCTGGAAGGGATTCTCGAGTGCGTCACGCAACTCGAACAGGGGCGCTGCGACGTCTCGAACCGCTACGAGCGCAGCGTCCGCCGCGAGGGCAATCCCGCTGCTCAGGGTCACATCAACCGCGTGTTCGCGATCGCTGATCGGCCCTGGCGAGGCCTGGGAACGGTGCCGCGGGGCGGCTTCGAGTTCCGCCCGGACTTTCACGCCTTCGACGCGCGGCGACGATATCCCGATCCGGCCCCGACGCTGCCGGTGCTCGATGATGGCGACTGTCGCAGCGGCGATGTCCTGTCCGGACGCATCCGTCCGCATGAGTGCCCGAGCTACGGCGTCGCCTGCACGCCTGAGATGCCCCTTGGAGCTCCGATGGTCTCGTCCGAGGGCGCCTGCGCGGCGTATTACCGCTACTCAACGCGGCGCCCGCCTCTCGCCTGTCCGTTGCCCCGGTGAGCCGGCATGTTCGAGGATCGCATTCAACTGGCGCACGGCGAGGGGGGATCGCTGTCCCGGCGGCTCATTGAAGACGTGATCTCGCCGCGTCTGGGGAATCCGCTCCTGGCGCCGCTGGGGGACGCGGCCCTCCTGCCCGCCCCCGCATCGCGGCTGACCTTCACGACGGATGCGTTCGTCGTCACGCCGCTGTTTTTCCCCGGGGGCAGCATCGGGCGGCTGGCCGTGTTCGGAACCGTCAACGATCTGGCGGTCGCCGGCGCGCGGCCGGAGTGGTTGAGCCTGTCGCTGATTCTCGAGGAGGGACTCGAACGCTCGGTCCTGGAGCGCGTGCTGGACGACGTCGCGGAGGCGGCGCGAATCGCAAACGTCCTGGTCGTGACGGGCGACACCAAAGTCGTGCCGCGCGGCGCGGCCGACCGCATGTTTCTGACCACCGCGGGCATCGGCGTTCTCATCGATCCCCCGCCCCCCGGACCCGCGGCGATCCAACCGGGAGACGTGCTGATCGTGTCCAGCTCGATTGGCCGGCACGGCGTGGCGATTCTCGCCGCGCGGGAGTCTCTCGGTTTCGAGCCGCCATTGGCCAGCGACTGCCGATCGCTGCTGCCGCTGGCGGACGCGCTGCGCGGCGCGAAGGTGATGATCCGCGCGATGCGGGATGCAACGCGCGGCGGCGTGGCGGCCGTACTCCATGAGTGGGCGGCCGCGAGCGGCCTGTCGCTGACGGTCGACGAAGCGCGGCTGCCCATTCGGGACGACGTGCGCGGCGCCTGCGAACTGCTGGGCCTGGACCCGATCCACATCGCCAACGAGGGGGTGCTGGTCCTCGCGACACCCGACGAGCAAGCGCCGGCAGCGCTGGCCGCGCTGCGCAGCTGCAACGCCGGCCTGGAGGCGGCCGTCATCGGCCGCGCGGAATCCGAGCGCGGGACGCCCGTGATTCTCCACAGCACACTCGGCATCAACCGCGTGCTGGACCTCCCCTCAGGCGCCCTGCTGCCGCGCATCTGCTGAGCACGCGGGCGCCGTGTCCGACGGCCGGCGATTCCATGGCATCGGTCGCAGCAGGGCGATTGTTGCGCAACGGTCCATCAGCCCGGTGACGATCAGCCCCAGTCCCAGCACGATGAGCGCCGCGAGCCCCGCCCAGTGGAACCAGGCGACCATGGCGCTCAAGACAAGGCACCCGCCGATGACGATCCGCGCCTGGCGTTCGAGGGTCATCATCGTGCGGGTTCCTTTGGTTGGGGAGTCCTCGCCCACCGCGGCGACCAGCCCACGTGCCGCCGCGGCGGCGAGACTCACCCCAGGCACAACCACGCTCAACCCTTGACCGGAATCTTCCTGCGACAGGCTTCCTCCGCCTTGGGCAGCGTGATCGTCAGCACGCCATCGCGGCACTGCGCGACGATCTTGTTCTCCTGCACGGCGCAGGGCAGCGTGATCGACCGCTGCAGGCTTCCGCTGCGGCGTTCAATCCGATGGAACGTCTTCCCCTGCTCTTCCTTCTCTTCCCGGTGCTCGCCGCTGATCACCAGGACATTGTTCTGGACTTCGACGTTGATCTCCTCGGGCTTGAGGCCGGGCACATCGACTTTGACCTCAATCTCCTTGTCGGTCTCCGCGAGGTCCATCGACGGCGCTCGGAACTCCGTCATCCAGCCGCCGTCCCCCCAGTCGTCCGAGAACCGACCGAACAACTCGTTCATTTCGCTCCGCAGCGCGCGCACCGGATCGCGGTTCATCAACCCGGCAAACCCGCTCGACACTCGACCTGGCAGATTCGTCTTCATGGCTCTCCTCCTGTTCTCCAGCGCGCGGCTTGGGCGGAGCCAAGCCCGCCCTCTCACAATGAGCCCGGCCGGCCGCATCGTGTCCGGTCAACCGTTGCTCGCCTCACGACAGGCGATTGCAATGGCAACCAGCGTGCCGGCGCGATTGCCGTCGGCGCTTCCGACGGGCGGATTGCCGGAACCTGCCGCGACGACGTTGGATCGGCGCTGCCCCTTGCGCCGTTCCACGATTCCGCGAAGGCCATGCGAACAGAATCCCGCGCGCCATCCCGCACACGTGAGACGTTCAGGCACGCTTCCGGAGGCGTACGGACCGCCCATGTAGCGCCGCAAGCCAACCCCGCGGCCCGACGATTCGTCAGACCAGCCACTCCGGCTTGAACAGCATCAGCACGCCCAGCGTCAGAATGACCCCGCCGCTGATCAGCTTCAGGATTCGCCCTCCGCGCTCCTGCAGCTTGTGGCGACCCAGCGTCACGACGACCACGGACACCATCAGCGCGTCGTCGAACATGTACCCGAGGATGTACAGCAGCAGGAACGCGTAGTTCTTCCAGACCGGATAGTCCTGCAACGTCAGGATGCCCGTGTACATCGCTGGCAGGCCCGCGGTGCACAGGAGTTCCACAATGTTGACGAGCACGGCCAGGACCGAGGCTCCCAGAATGGCCGCCCACAACGTCCGCGCGCCGACGATTCGACGCACGCGCTCGTACAATCGCGGCTTGGCCGATTCGGGAATCGACAGCGACACGCCTTTGTGAAACGCAAAGAAGTCCTTGATGTGGATCGACCCGATCCCGATCCCCAACAGTCCCAACGCGATCTGCGCCGGCCGAACCAGGCTCACCAACTGGAACAGGTTCAGCCAGGCGGCCATGAAGGCGAGGTACGCCAGCCCGCTGATCACCACGAACGTGCCCGCCACCGCCAGGATCTTCCATCGGTCGCGAAGGTTCACCAGGACCGACAGCAGAAACAGCAGCACCCACATTGCGCACGGGTTGAAGCCGTCAATCAGCCCGACCGCCAGCGTGAAGGCCGGCATCCCCCAGTCGCGCCAGCGGATGTCGCCCAGCCAGGGGACTGTGACGACATCCGGTGCGTCGGCGGAAGTCGGCGCGCGGGCCTCCTGGCGCTCCGAGTCGCCGGCTGTTTCCGGTGGAGGGCGTCTCCGGGGAGGCGGAGCGTCGCTCTCCGGCTCTGACACAGGGGTGGCGCGCTCGAGATCGACGGGGGGCTCTGCACCCGTTTCCGACTGGGCGATCGCCAGGCCAACGGCCCAGAGCAGCGGCGGCGTCCATGTCGACGATCTCGAATCGGACCGGGACGTTCGCTGGCCTGACGTCTCCTTTCCCGGAGCAGGTTCCGGCGGGCATTCGATCGTCGCCTCCTTGAGCACCGCGTCCCACTGACGGAAACTCGTCTCCGCATTCTGGAACCCAACCAGAAACTTGCGGCACATATGGACGGCGGGCACTGAGGCGGCCTGCACGCGGTGCTGCTGCGCGACCTCCTGAAACCGTTTCGCGGCCTCGGCGGACCGGGCCGTGTCCCGCTCCACGAATTCATAGGCCGGGTAGCGCGCCGCCAGCCGTTCGAACAGCACGGGATGGGCGTCGCGGCAACGCGGGCAGCCCTGACGCGTAAACACTTCCACCGTCAACGCCTGCTTAAGCCGCTCGGGCGTGCGCTTCGAATCCCATCCGACCTCGAACTGCCCGCTGACATGCACCGCGGGCAGGCCGGGCTTGGCGACCTTGTAGTGATCGATCAGCTCCCAATAGCGGTCCAGTGCCTGTTCGCTGGCGGCCACGTCATGGAACGTCACTCGCAGCCCTTTGCGGTCGGCGTAATCCGTTGTGATCGCTTCCCGCGCCGCGCGGGACAACTCCGCGTCCCCCGTCACGAAGACTTCCATCGTTGCGCAGCGGGCCTCGGCCGGCGCTGGCCGGCGCTCGTCAGCAGGCATCGGCAGCGCCATTGCGGCGGCCAGCGCGAAGGCGACGAACCGGACGGTCACGCGGGACATGGCGATGCGAGTCAGACGTGTGAACATGGCTTTGAATGAACTCGGAAATCGCTCGCGGAACAGGCCGCGTTGCGTTCCTCCAGTAGATCGGGCAATTGCTATGCCTGAGAGCCAACCCGGTTGGGCGGACCGAATGCAGCCTCCCGACCCGCCTCCGCGCCTGCCGCTTCGCGCGGACTGTGCGAACATCGCACGTGACCTGTGCGGAACCGCACGCCGGTCACCCGTGGAATGAACGTCCGCGCAGGCCGACGCAATGATCCGACGAACGTCGTCCCCCGGCACGCAGCCTGCAACTCGGACCCAGCGCCGCCTGAGCGCGGCACGTTCGCCGCCACACGATCGGGCGGCGGTTGTCCGCAAAGCGCGACCGCCGCCAGGAGCGACCCGAGTCATGACTCCTGCACCATCGCCCTTTGTCCGCGACTTCGCGACTCTCCGCATCGAGGACGTGCCCCTCGTGGGAGGCAAGAACGCATCGCTGGGAGAGATGCTGCGCGAACTGTCGTCGGCGGGGGTCAGGGTGCCTCCGGGATTCGCGATCACGGCTGAGGCCTACCGGCATCTGCTGCGTTCGACGGAGCTCGATCGCAGAATTCCAGACATGCTGCGCGGCCTCGACACGCACGACATCGAGAATCTCCAGTCGCGGGGCCGCAGAGTGCGGGAAGCGATCCTGTCCGTGCCGCTGCCGGGAGATCTCGAACGGGCCATCAGCGAAGCCTATGAGCGACTGAGCGCTCCGCATGGCGGGCCGCTCGATGTCGCCGTGCGGAGCAGCGCCACCGCCGAGGATCTGCCGGACGCGAGCTTTGCCGGGCAGCAGGAATCGTACCTGAACGTCCGGGGCCGCGGCCCATTGCTTGACGCCTGCCGAAGATGCTTCGCGTCGCTGTTCACAGACCGCGCGATCTCATACCGCGTCGACAAGGGTTTCGATCACTTCCGCGTAGCGCTGTCGATTGGCGTCCAGCAGATGGTGCGCAGCGATCTGGGATCGTCCGGCGTGATGTTCACGATCGACACCGAGACGGGCTTCCCGGACGTCGTGCTCATCAACTCCTCCTACGGCCTGGGCGAGAACATCGTCCAGGGGTCGGTGAACCCCGATGAATTCACCGTGTTCAAGCCCATGCTTCGCGAAGGCCTGCGGCCGATCCTGAAGCGCCGGCTGGGCAGCAAGGAGTTCCAGCTGGTGTACGACGAAGGGGGCGGCCGCATGACGCGGAACGTCCCGGTCCCGGCGGCTGACCGGGCTCGTTTTTCGATTGGCGACGACGACGTCCTGGCTCTCGCGCGCTGGGCCTGCCTGATTGAAGAACACTATTCGCGCAAGCGCGGCCAGCCTTCGCCAATGGACCTGGAATGGGCTCGCGATGGCCGCACCGGAGAGCTGTTCATCCTGCAGGCGCGTCCCGAGACGGTGCAGTCCGGCCGCAGTCCCAAGTCGATCGAGATCTACCGGCTTCGCGAATCGGGAAACGTGCTCGTCAGCGGGCGCAGCATCGGCGAGAAGATCGCCGCGGGGCCGGTGCGAGTTATCGAATCCGTCTCGCAGCTTAGCGAGTTTCGGCCCGGCGAGGTGCTCGTCAGCGACAAGACCGATCCCGACTGGGAACCGACCATGAAGCGCGCCGCGGCGCTGGTCACCAATCGGGGAGGACGCACCTGCCACGCCGCCATCGTCAGCCGCGAACTCGGGCTGCCCGCGGTCATCGGGGCCGATCATGCGACGCAGCGGCTCCACGACGGCATTCCCGTCACCGTCAGCTGCGCCGAAGGGGAGCAGGGACGCGTCTACGACGGCCGCCTGGCGTTCGACGTCGAGCGGATCGACCTGACCGATCAGCGCCGGCCGCGGACGAAGATCATGATGAATGTCGGAAACCCGGAGGAGGCTTTCCGCCTGTCGCAACTTCCGAACGACGGCGTGGGGCTCGCTCGCCTCGAGTTCATCATCAACACGTCGGTCCGCATACACCCGCTTGCGCTGGTGAACTTCGATCGGCTGACCGATCCGGAAGTCCGCGCGCAGATCGCCCGCCTGACTGTTGGCAGCCCAGACAAGCCGCAATTCTTCGTGGACCGGCTGGCCGAGGGCGTCGCCACCATCGCCGCGGCGTTCCACCCCCGGGACGTCATCGTCCGCCTCAGCGATTTCAAGACCAACGAATACGCCAACCTGATCGGCGGCCGGGATTTCGAACCGGAGGAGGAGAATCCGATGCTGGGCTTCCGCGGGGCATCGCGCTATTACGACTCGCGATACCGCGCAGGGTTCGACCTCGAATGCCGGGCGATGCGGAAGGTGCGCGAAGAGATCGGCCTTGAGAACGTCAAACTCATGGTGCCGTTCTGCCGGACCGTCGAGGAAGGGCGCAAGGTGATCGCAGTCCTGCGCGAGAATGGACTCGTCCAGGGGGAACGCGGACTCGAGCTGTATGTGATGTGCGAAATTCCCAGCAATGTGATCCTGGCGGACCAGTTCGCCGAGATCTTCGACGGATTCTCCATCGGCTCGAACGACCTGACGCAGCTCATCCTGGGCGTGGACCGCGATTCCGAGATCGTCGCGCATGTGTTCGACGAACGGAATCCAGCGGTGACGGGCATGATCGCGCAGGTGATCCGCGCGGCCCGCAGCAAGGGCCGGAAGATCGGCATCTGCGGTCAAGCTCCCAGCGACTATCCCGAATTCGCGGAGTTTCTTGTCCACGAGGGCATCGACAGCATTTCGCTGAACCCCGATGCCGTGCTGAAGACGACCGCGCGGGTCCTTGCCGCGGAGGCTGGCATCCATTCGGCAACGGTCGGAACGTCGGCCGGTTGACTTGTCCTGAGGGCTCGCTGGGCGTCACGCCGCCAGGATCGAATCCGCGGCGTTCGGACATTCCACAGTCAGCGTCTCCATCGCCTGTCGCACGCGGAGGACGGCGTGCGCGGCGCCGGACTCTTCCAGCAGCCGCAACGCGGAGTTCGTGCCCCAGTCGACGGCGTCGGCCGGTTCGGCCCGCTGGATGTGATTGGCGATCTGGTCGGCTACGGCCGTCAGCGCCGCGAGCCGTGTGTGGGCCGGCGCCCGGCCCGGCGAATGGTGATGCCGGATCGCCACGACCAGCGCCTCCGGCAACTCATTCCACTGCGCGAACCACTCGCCGAAATTCGTGTGCGACGTCCCGATCATTGAGTGCTCACGGCGCTCGATGTCGTCCGCCTCATGAAAGTCCAGCGGATCGATCGAACGGAACCGCTCCGGCACGGCGATCGCCAGCAGCGTCCGGCCCATGTCGTGCAGCAGACCCGCCGTAAACTCCTCCCCTTCGAAGCCCAGCGACAACTGACGATTGATCCGCGCCGCGATCAGACCGGTCAACAGTCCGTGACGCGTCAGCAGCTCGCGTCTGGATCGCAGGTCCCCCGTCAGCCGGGCGCTCAGGCTGTCCATCCCCGCCGACAGGATGAACTCCCGGCATTGCCGCAGCCCCAGCCAGGAAATCGCCTGCGGCAGGCTCGCCACCGCCGTGGGGCCCGCATACAGGGCGCTGTTGGCCACCCGCAGTACGAACGTGCTCAGTTTGAGGTCCTGCTCGACGATCCGCGTCAGCTCGGCGATCGAGCAATCCGGGTCCTGCGCCAGCTCGAGCGCCTGCATGGCCACCGCCGGAAGCATCTGCAGGTTGTAGACTTTCCGCCGCAATCGCTGAATGAGGTCCGCCGGAACCGGCGTTTCAAATTCCTGTTCGCCCATGGATCGGACTCCGTCAAGGCCGCATTGACGCTCGCCCCCCCAATGCCCGCGAGCTGCGCGGGGATAATAACGTATCCGCCGGGACGGATGTCACGGCCAGTTTCGCCCTCTCGACGACGAAACGACAAATCCGCCGAAGGGATCGAACGTTGACGTTTCCAGCGCCCGCGATAGGGTTGGATGCGTCGTCCGCCGCCCCGTCAATCCTCCGTTCCTGCCAACATGCACATCGCGATCGTGACGGCCGGCGGCGCGGGGATGTTCTGCGGGTCGTGCATGCACGACAATTCCTGGGCGCGGGCGCTGCACGCCGCCGGACACGAGGTCTCTCTCGTTCCGACGTACACGCCCATCCGCGTCGATGAGCCGAACGCCTCCGGCTCGCGCGTTTTCTTCGGCGGGTTGAACGTCTACCTGAACGCGACGTCCCGCATCTGGCGCGCCATCCCCCGGCCTCTGAAACGCTGGCTCGACCGGCCCGGCATCCTCAACCTCCTCTCCCGGATGTCCGGCAGCAACGATGCCGCCCAGCTCGGCGACCTGACCCTGGGCATGCTCGACGGGGATGCCGGACCGCATGCCGCCGCCGTTCAGGAACTGGCCGCGTTCCTCGGGGAGCAGCTCCGGCCCGACATCGTCATCTTCAGCAACGCGCTCCTCGGAGGCGCGGTCGGCGCGCTCCGACAGTCCTTCTCCGGCCCCGTCCTCGTCGTGCTGCAGGGGGACGACGTGTTCCTCGACGGTTTGCCCCCTTCACACAAACAGGCGGCCATCACGGCGACAGGCATGAGGGCCCGGCAATTCGACGCCTGCCTCACCCATACGCACTTCTATCGTGACTACATGGCAAAGTACCTGTCCCTGCCGCTGGAGGCATTTGAGACGCTGCCGCTGTCGATCGACGCCTCGGAGCACGGCGGACGGCCGCGCGACGAAACGGGCCAGCCGCCGACGATTGGCTACTTCGCCCGGATCGCGCCCGAGAAAGGTCTGCGAAACCTCGTCGACGCTGTCGACATCCTCCGCCTGCGACGGCCCGATGTGCGGCTGCTCGTCGGAGGTTACCTGGGGCGTCAGCACTCCGAATACTTCGACAGCATCCGCGAGACAGTCCGCAATTGGGGAGACGGATTCCAGCACGTCGGCAGCCCGGACACGCTCGCCGGAAAGGTCGATTTCTTCCGCCGCTGCGACGTCGTCTCCGTCCCGACCGAGTTCCTCGAACCCAAGGGTCTGTACGTCCTCGAATCGCTCGCGAACGGCGTCCCCGTCGTCCAGCCGGCGCATGGCTCGTTCCCGGAACTCATTGAAAGCACCGAGGGGGGCTGGCTCGTCGAACCCCGCAATCCGGGCGCACTGGCCGAGCAGCTGCAGCGGGTCCTGGAACAGCCGGACCAGCGCCGTGAGGCCGGTCGGCGCGGTTACGCGGCCGTACGCGAACGTCATTCTCCCGCGGCGCTCGCCCGGCAAACCGTGCTGATTCTCGAACGCATGCTTTCGTCCCGGACCGCGGCCTGAGTCGCCGTTCGCTACGAGTCCTTCCGCTGCCGTTCCGCGTACAACTGTCGGAAACTTCGCGCGGGCGCCTCTGGCAATTCCCGCTGCCGTCCCCAGGGATTCCACCGGTTGTAGACCAGCGCTCGCGGAAGATGCCGCAGCCAGAACCGCGCCATCCCCCCCGCGACGGAAAACAACCGCGGACTCCTCAGCACGACCGACGCCGCCCGCATTGACCAGCGCTTCGTCCGCGGCAACAGTCCCTTCAGCACCAGCCGATTCCGCCACGTGTAGAGCTGCAGGTGCAGATCGATCTTCACCGGGCAGACGTCGCTGCACGACCCGCACAGCGAGCAGGCATGCGGCAGGCTGGCATGCCGCGCGGGATCCTGAGACGGCGCCAGAATCGAACCGATCGGGCCGGGAACGACCGCCTGGTAACTGTGCCCGCCGCTGCGGCGATACACCGGGCAGGTGTTCATGCAGGCCCCGCAGCGGATGCAGTTCAGCGAACGCCGAAAGTCCGGGTCGGCGAGGATCGCGCTGCGCCCGTTGTCGACGATCACGATGTGTTGCACACAGCCCGCCGCTCGGGGGCCGCAGAAATGCGTTGAATAGGTGGTGATGGGCTGACCTGTGGCCGACCGCGCCAGCAGCCGCAGGAACACGGGCAGGTCCTGCGCGCGGGGAATCAGCTTTTCGATGCCCATGCAGGCGATGTGCACCGGGGGCAACGACGTCCCCAGGTCCGCGTTCCCTTCGTTCGTGCAGACCACAAACCCGCCGGTCTCCGCGATCGCGAAATTCACGCCCGTGATGCCAGCCTCCGCGCTCAGAAACTTCTGCCGCAGGTGCAGCCGCGCCGCGTGCGTCAGATACGCCGGATCGGTCGCGCCCGCCTCCGTGCCGATCTTCTCGTGAAACAGCTCCCCGATCTCCTCCCGCCGGGTGTGGATCGCCGGCAGCACGATGTGGCTCGGCGGCTCCTCCCGCAACTGCACGATCCATTCGCCGAGATCGGTGTCCACGACCTCGACGCCGTGCCGCTCCAGAAACGGATTGAGATGGCACTCCTCCGTCAGCATCGATTTGCTTTTGACGATCCGCCGCGCGCCCTGCCGCTGAAGGATGCCCAGCACGATCTCGTTGTGCTCGGCGGCGTCCTTCGCGAAGTGTACGACCGCGCCGCGGGCCGTCGCGTTCCGCTCGAACTCCTCCAGATAATCGGCCAGCCGCGACAGCGTGTGCTGCTTGATCTGCGACGCCGCCTCCCGGAGCTGCTCCCATTCGGTCAAGGCGGCGGCGGCGCGGTCCCGTTTCGCGCGGACGAACCACAGCGCCTGATCGTGCCAGTGAGCACGGGCGCGGTCGGCAATGAACCGGTCCGCGGCGACGGGATGACTGACGGGAGCAGGCGCGGACATGCGGAGCGTGGGGAACAGCGGCGGGACGGATGCAAAGGATGGCGAGACGAATCGCTCACGCGAGTATAGACGGTTTCCACGCCGGCCACGAAACCGCGACGGCAGGCCCGCGACGGCAGGCCCGCGCCGCCGCCGGCCTCCCGCGACTGAACCCGCAGCGCCGTTCCGCGTACAATCCCCGGCGCCTCGCGGGCCGCAACCCCGCCGTACGCCTTTGCCTTCAATGTCGTCTCCCGCCGCGGTCCCTCCGAGCAACGTGTGAACCGAAAACCCGCTCCGTCCCTCGACTGGCTCGCGGAATGCCGCGCGGCATTCGCCAGCGGCACGCTCGTCCGCGGCGTTCTCAGCCGGCCCGCTGAACCCGACAGCGCCGTCAGCAAGATCACGCTGCGGCCGGTCGCGCTCCGCGGGGAGCTGCAGTTCCAATGGGCGGAGCGCCGCGGCCCGAAGGAGCTGCATCAGAATCTCAGCGCCGCCGCGAGCGCGGACCGCCTGGAACGGGAGTTCCCCGGTCGGTTCCGGCAGTTGAACCTGCAAACGACGGAGGCCGACTTCGAATTCGCAGCGCTCCCTTCCGGACAGACTCGCGGACGCCGCCGCAAGCCGTCGCGTCCCGAGCCGCCAGCGACAGAACACAATGTCGCCCGCCGCTATCTGATTCCCGAGGGCCGCCCCTGTCCCTTCCTGCACGCGGCCGGCATTATGACGCCCGACGGTCGGGTGCGGGCCGCAATGGCTCACAAGTTCCGGCAGATCAACCGGTTCCTGGAACTCGTCGACGACATTTACCGCGATCTGCCCGCCGAGGGCGTGCTGCGGGTTGTCGATTACGGCTGCGGCAAGAGCTATCTGACGCTGGCCATTCATCACCTGCTGACCGTCGTGCACGGCCGCGACGTCGAGATTCTGGGGATCGACCGTTCCTCGGAAGTGGTCGCCGCATCGCAGGCAATCGCTGATCGGCTGGGGCTGTGCGGACTGACGTTCCAGTCCAGCGAGATCGGCGACGTCGCGGCATCGGGCCGCGTCGATCTGGCCGTCGCGCTGCATGCCTGCGACACCGCCACCGATGCCGCCCTGGCCCGCGCCGTCGGCTGGCAGGCCCGCGTCATCCTGGCCGCGCCCTGCTGTCAGCACGAAGTCGCCCAGTCGATGTCAGCCCCCGCGCTGGATCTCATCGAGGCGCACGGCATCCTCAAGGAGCGGTTCGCCGCCCTGGCGACCGACGCGCTCCGCGCCGCGGCGCTCGAAGCCGCCGGCTATCGCACGCAGGTCCTGGAGTTCATCGAACACGAGCACACGGCGAAGAACCTGCTGATCCGCGGCGTGCTGCGGGAGCAGCCATCCTCCACCGCGCAGGCGGCCTGGCGCGAGCGATTCGTGTCGTTCAAACGACTCCTGGGCCTGGAGCGGGTGGCGCTCGAATCCTATCCGCCCTGGAACGTTCGCGATTCCGGTTGAGCGGACGCCCGTTCACCGCTGATAGATCGGCAGATAGCGGTACTCGACCGTCAGCGCCAGCACGGCCAGGCTCGTCGCGTACACCCGCCCCGCGCCGTGTTCGCTTCCGTGCTTGGGCTCCCAGCAGCCGTCCGCCTGCTGTGCGGGAAGCAGCAATTCCCGCAGGCGCTCCTGCGTGCGTTCGGCGTAATGGCCGCCCAGCTTCGACATGCCGATTCCGGTGTAATACACGCCGTAGAAGAAGTAGTTGCTGTCGTACCGCAAGGGGTTCGCGAGCAGCCAGTCCGCGCCGCCGATCGATTCCTCGGCCCGGTGTTCGCCGCAGACCTCCAGGCACGTGATGCCCGTGCCGGTCAGGACGGGCGTCTGCCCGTGCCCGGGCTCGTACCCGAATCCACGGTTGTCCCGCACGCTGCAGTTCTTGACGTACTGGATGGCGCGGTCGATCGCCTCGGCCGGCACGTCGCAGCCGGCGTCTTTCGCCGCGCGCAGCGACAGCGCCTGCCAGCCCGTCACCGACAGGTCGCTGTCCCGGCTGTCGACCTGATACCGCCAGCCCCCGGCGTGCCGGGCCTCTTTCCGGACGGCCTGCGCATCGAGGATCAGCATGATGCCCCGTTCCAGAGCGCGGCGGACGACCGGCGCATCGTGCTCGCCGACCATCCCCAGCGATTCCGCCAGCATCAGCGTGCTGATGCCGTGGCTGTACATCGGCCCGTGGCTGCGGTGGTGCACCAGCATGCCGTTCGATTCCTGGTGAGCGCAGACCCAGCGGATGCCGCGCGTGATCTGCACGCCATACGGCCCCTCGTCGGGAACATGCCCGGCCGCCAGAAACGACATCACCGCCAGCGATGTCCCCGACGTGTCCTCGCCATAGCCGTCCAGCCGCCACGAGCCGTCCGGCGTCTGCTCCTGCGCGAGATACTCAAGCGCACGGCTGATCGCCGCATCGACCCGTTGCTGCTGGACTTCATCCGCCCGGGAGGTTGAGGGCAGCAGCGGCGCGACCACTGCGGCCAGACAGGCCCCGACCGCCGCGCGGCGACTGATTGAAGGTTCGTTCGGCGTCATGCGTCGGCGCCCGCGACGTTGAGACTGTGCACACACAACTGCACCCCGTTCACTCGCTGCGGAACGGGATGTCGCTCCGCATTTACGAAGCCGCCCGAAACCGCTACACGATTGTAAGGCACGGGAGCATGACACTGTGAATCCGCTCGATGAATTGGATCGGCTCGTTCCGGCGCACCTCCGGCACGAGCGGCTGTTTCAGCTGGCCGAACACGTCCCGGCCGCCGTCACTCCCGAACCCTATCGGGCGCTGCTCGTCCACGACCACCACATGACGCTGGCCATGGAGGACTTTCATGGAAATCCCGTCCGCGTGCACGTCCTGGATCGGAACACCGACGAGGAAGGCTACCACCGGACCAGCCTGCTGACCGTTCCCGAATCCACTCCCCGCCGGACGCACAGCGAGTCCACGCCGCAGTTTCCGGGCGAACGGGTCGTCCAGTTCGGGGCGATCCGATTCAATTTCGAGTTCGTCACCCAGGACGTCCGCGAGGCCATCCTCGCCGAGCAGACCCCGCTCGGGCAGGTGCTGATCGATCACAACGTCCTGCGGCACATTGATCTGGGCGCGGTGCTCCGAATTGAGATCGGCCCGGCGCTGTCCGACATCTTCGGCTGCCCGGTCGGCGCGGAGACCTACGGCCGGCTGGCGACGATCTTCTGCAACCGCCGCCCGGCCGTCGATCTGCTGGAGATTTCGGCCCCGCTGCTGCGCTCTGCCCCGCCGCCGCTCCCGGACTGACGAATCGCTGCTCGTCGGCGCGCCGACGCCCCGAACGATGTCGTCCGCTGAAGCTCGCCATCCGACCGTTCGCGCGACCCGTCTTGCTGGCTGCGATCCGATCTGGGATAAACCCGCGCCCGGCCAGGGGGACAGTGCGCCCCGGGGGATGGATCGGCCGGTGGGGGAAGGAGCCGTACGGGTGGATTGGCCGTCGCGCGAGCTGGTTCAGCGTCTGGCCGAATGGGGCCTCTGCGAGCCGGCCGACATTGCGCGCTGCCGGTCGGACGTCCGACGCATGTCGCGCGATCTCCCAGCCTTCGATTCGCTGTGGATCGACGCTCTCGTCCGCCATCGCGCGCTGACCCCCTTCCAGGGCCGCGTGCTTGACGCCGCTGCTCCCGAACAGCTCCGCGCCGGACCATTCCTGCTCGTCGATCGGATCGAGCAAGACGCCTGGCGCGGCGTGTATCGCGCGCGGCGGATCGTCGCCGGAGAACCGGGGCTCGTCGCCATCCATCCGCTGCACCCGGACGCGCTGCCGCGCGCGGCCGACCGGTTGTCGCTCGCGCTCGACCGCCTGCACGGACTCGCCGACTCGGCCCTCGCGGCGCCGACCAGCATCGACATCGACCGCGACCGCATCCTCCTCCGCTCCCGAGACGTCGAAGGCCCGTCGCTGAAGGAACTCCTCGTCCGCCGGGGCCGCTTCCCCCCCGACGCCGTCCTCGCGATCGCCCGCCAGCTCCTCGCCGCGCTCGCGCTGCTGGAGCATCGCGGCGTCGCCCACGGCGACGTGCGGCTCAAGAACATTCGGATCAGCGCCGACGGGCGATTGAACGTGCTGTTCCCTGGAGTGCTGCCCGCGATCGAGCCGGACCTGTCGCTGGCGACGCGGCTGCCGCTCGACGCGTTCGACGGCGTCGCCCCGGAACTGGCCGCCCAGCCGCGCGCCCCCACGTCGGCTTCGGACCAGTACGCCGGCGGCTGCGTGCTGTGGCAGCTCCTCGCGGGCCGGCCGCCGTTTCCCACCGGCGATCCGCTGGCGAAACTGGCGGCGCATCGGACGCGCGGAATTCCTGACATCCGGGACATCGCTCCTGCAACTCCGCGCGAACTCGCGGAGGTCATCGGCATCGCGACGCGGCCTGATCCCGCGCAACGGGAAGCCGGGTTCGAGCGGCTGTTGCGGCGAATCGGCCCCCCGGGCGCGCGGGATGAACGTCGGTTGCGCCGGTTTCTGAAATCGTTTCAGGGAGAGGCGCCCGCGCGGACCGCAGAGGGGCCGTCGCTGGTTCGGCGCCTGCTGCCGACTGCGGCGACGATCGTCGTCCTCGGCGTGCTGGGCGTGCTCCTGGCCCGCACCGGGTTTCACACCGAACTCCTGCAGATCGGCGGAGATCCTGCCCCCGCGACGGCCGGGGCCGCGAAGTCGGGTCGCCGCAGCGCCGCCGCCGCCGACACGACTCAGGTTTCCCCCACTGCGCCGGAGACGGCCATCGCCGGCGTCAGTGCGACCCCGGACGCGACCCGCCCCTCGAACGACCGCGTCCCCTCCGCCGAGATCCGCGCCGCTGCGGGAACCGCCGCGCTGCCCGATCCCGATCCTGACGGAACTCTGTGGCTGACGCCCGGCGCGACATACCTCGCCCGGGACGTGCACGCCGGCGGGACGCTCATCATTCGCGCCCCGGACTCGGGACTGGCGACGATCGTCGTTCAGGGCGAACCCTGGCAGGTCGCCGCCGACTCGCTGCGGCTCGAGAACGTGTCGATCCGCTTTGAACGACAGCCGGCGCCCGAGCCAGCCGTAAGCATTCGGGCGCGCTCGCTGGAGATCGTCCGGTCGCGGTTCGATGTCGTCGCGCCCCGGTTCGGCGACGCCGCTCCCGTGTGGATTCGCTGGGAGCCGAAAGACCCCGCGTCCGCTGTCGCAACGAGCCTCACCCTGCAGAACGTGCACTTCGGGCCGACCGGCATGCACTGTCCGGTTCGGCCGGGCGCTGTCAGCCTGACGAACTGCCTCAAGACGGGCGGCGGACCCTGGCTGAAACTCGGCGCCGCCGGCCGGCCGCAGCGGCAGCTGCGCGTGCGGATCGCGCGCTCGACGCTCCGCGAATCGGGTCCCCTGATCGAGTGGACTCCCGCCGCCCGCGCCGCGGGCATGCGAATCGAGGTCCTCGCCAACGCCTGCGTCTTCGATCTTGCGGAAGGCGCGTCGCTGCTGCGGCTCGACGCCGACGCGTCGCCCCCCGACTGGCAGCGGACGCTGGCGATCGGCGGCGTCGAATCGGTCCTGTCGCCGGGGGCCTCGCTCGTCGCGCTCAGCGGGTTGGACGCGCCGCTCGACGAGTCCCTGCTGGATGCCGATGGACTGCTGTCGGGAGAAGTCGTCTACCGCGGACGCCGGTTCGAGGACGCCGCAGACAGCGAACTCGTTTCCACGACCGCGCTCCGCTCGACGCGCATGCTCCCGGGCATCTCGGCCGCGGAACTCCCCGAAACGCCCCATTCCCGCTGAGCGTTTCCGCCGCGTCGGTCAGCGGTCAATCAGCGGCAGCCGCAGTGGCGGAGCCAGATACGCTTCCGCGGCCGCCGGCTGCAGATCGACCTCCTGCGGAGCCGCCTCCGAGACGATCCGCGGCGAGATCATCACCACCAGTTCGCGATGCGTCACCCGGTCCCGACGCAGCCGCGCTGCCAGCTTGCCCAGCGGATTAAACCGGCCGCGACTGTCCGGAATGTCCTCTTCGATGTTCAGTCCGGCGATCACCAGCGTCCCGCAGTTCGGCACGGTGACATTCGTGCTGACGGACGCGAACGCCTGCCACGCCGACCGCAGCCGGCCCGGCGCGCCTGTCGCCACTTCCGGGGAAACCTCCAGCCGCACCAGGTGGTCGGCCGAGACGAACGGCCGCACCCGCAGCCGCGCCCCCCCTTCAACGACGTTGAAGTCGCTCGCGCCTCCCGCGCCCGTCCGCCGCCGCCAGACCAGCGCGTCTCCCACGCACAGTTCCGCCGGCTGGCGATTCAGCACGCACAGCCGCGCGCTCGAGACGACACGCACCGTCGCCGTCCGCCGCAGCTCCTCAACAATGCCGCCGCAGTCATCGGGCAGGCACTGGCAACTGATGTCGTCCGTCTCACACATCGCGCCGTCGTCGTCGAACCGCAGCGCCGCGGGGCGCAGCAGACGGCTCACGCCGCCCCGGGCCGATTCCGTGAACTGCACGTCCAGGATCGTCGCCTCGAGTTCGATCTGCGGAGCCGGAACGTCGAGTTCCAGAATCGTGCGGCCCACGATCTCGATCACCTCCGGATAGTCGACCACCAGGATCGCATCAGGCTGGGCGCGGGAGTCGCCCCCCGTCGATCCCCCGGAGTTGCCCGAGGGCAGCGTCACGCCCAGGTGGCCAATTCCCGGCGTCAGCAGCGGTTCGAGCAGCGGCGTCAACTCGTGCGCGGCCACGTAGATCGGTCGGTACAGTCGCACCAGCGTCGTGCGCGGCGCCTGTTGCCGCGCCTCCGATTGCGCCGCCGTCGAGACGACGACAAAACGCGCCTGGCGTTCCACGACCAGCCGATGGGCCGCCGCCAGCGCGTCCAGCACTTCCGGCGGCGTCGTGTTCTGCCAGACGGCCGTCACCGTGCCCGAGACCTCCGGGCTGGCGATGATGTTGGATCCGCCGAGCTGCCCGATGGCCGCGAGGACGGCCTGCAGTTCCGCGCCGTCGATCTCGAAGTCAAATCGTCCGCGTTCGCGGCGGGCCGTGATGCTGATTTTCAGCGGCGGCTCGTCCGCCGAAGCCGCCTTGGCGGGTTGTTCCTCGGGGACGGGGTCCCGGTTGGGTTTGCCGGGCGATGGCTCGGGCTCGGGCGTTCCGAAATCAACGGGCGGGGGGACCGCGTTCGATCCTACCGGGGCGGCGATTTCCGGATCACCCTGCAGCCCGGGCGCCGCGACCGCCTTCTGCTGTTCGTCCCGCAGCGCCTCTACGGACGTCCGCAGGTCGGCCAGAGCCAGTTCGAGCTGACGTTCCACAAGTTCGCGACGCCGCTGCTCCTGGTCCTGCAGACGTTCCAGATGCTGGCGTTCCAGGAAGCGGTCCAGATCGCGCCGCATCGACGAGAGTTCGGCGAGAACCAGTGGAGCGGGCAGCTCGGAATTGAACGGCATCGCAGCGACGGCCGATGGTGGAACGGGCGGCACGTCGATGACGAGGACGTCGAGGTCGGGCGGAGGCGGCAGCTCGCAGAACTCCGGGCTGCGCGTCGGAGTGAATTCGCGGACCGGCGCATCCAGTCGGATCGAAGGATCGGGGTCCAGCGACGCGGTGCGTTCGTCCCGCCGCAATCGCGGAGGCTGCGGCCTGATGTCGGGCGTCCGGACCAGTGGAACGGACTCGACATGCGACGCGCCGCTGTCGGCCAGCACGACCGCGCCGCTCGCGTGGTCGGGAGCGCCGGAATCGTCGGCGGGAAGATCGGAGCGAATGGCCGGCGGAGGGGCGGTCGCGGCTGCCAGCCGCGGACCTTCGCTCCGGAAATGCGTAATGCCGGCGACGACGCTCCACAGGAACGCCGTGCACAGTCCGGCTGCCGCAATCCGGAAGGGTCCACCCTTCATGGCCGCTCCAACCTCCAGGCGCAGACCTACCGCGTCCTGAACCAGTCAGGTCTGAGCCCACCCGCCTATATCGGCGGCGGCGGAAAGAGCGGTTCCGTCAAAACCGGCGTTTTCCGAAAAGCTTGCGCAGCCTGCCCGACTGCGTACTGGCCCGAGAGCAGAAAAAGGCGCGGCAAGGTCCCCTCAAAGCTCCCAGCTTTCCTTGCCGCGCCTGTTCTCGCGATGAAATTGCCTGCCGCCAACGTCCTCGCCGGGCGATTGACGCCCCGGGGCCGTCAGCGGCCAGCGGCCCGCGACTCCGGCAAACATAGGTCGCGCCCCGTCCGGGTCAACTCGCGTCCGGACCAAATTCCCAGACTCGACCGCCATCCCCGAACTCGCCCCCAACCAGACCGAAGGCTCTGCCCTTACACATCAGCCGACCCGCCCGGCCAATTCCAGCCGACTCCGCGATCCCCGGCCCCGGTCTGCGCGCTGTTCAGTCCCGCAGCGATTCCAGATACGCCAGCAGGTCCGCGAACTCGCGCGGCGTCATCCGGTCCGTCAGCTTCTCCGGCATCACGGATGTCCGTTGCGGCCGCCGTTCGACGAGGTCGTGCGTCGCGAGCAGCGTCGTGTTCCCCTCGACATCCCCCAGGATCGTCCGCCCCTCGTTCTCATGGACGATCATCCCCGTGTGCACGCGGCCGTCTGTCGTGACCATCTGCCAGGTCGTGAACTGCGGCGCGACCTCCACGCTCGGCTCGAGAATCGACTGCAGCAACTTCTCGCGCGATTGCGTCCGGCCGACCCCCGACAGGTCCGGCCCCACGCGCCCGCCCCGCCCGCCGACCGAGTGGCACCGCGCGCACCCCGGACCCTGCGGATGAAAGAACACCATCCGACCCTGCTCCGGATCCGCGTCCGCCGCTTCCGCCGCTGCCGTCCAGCCCGCGACGTCCGCAGGTCGCGAAGTCGCCGCCGATCGCAGCGTCTCGGGAACCGCATCGGCCCCAATCGCCACCAGCAACTGATCCGCCAGCGCGCCCGCCAGAACCGGATCACGCTCCACGAGGTCCAGCGCCTCGCCCAGCACCCGCTCCCGCCACGCGTCATCCACCGTCAGCAGCAGCCGCCCCGCGCGCACCGCATCCTCCGTCAGCGGACGATCCCGCAGGCGGGCGCGAAGCCCCTCATGATCCGCGGCCCGCGACAACCGTTCCGCCAGCGCCAGTTCGATCTCGCGGCTCAACTCCGGCGCCTCGTCCAGCGACAGCAGAATGTCGAGCGACGCCTCGGAACCGCACCCCGCCAGAGTCCGGATGGCCTCCCGGCGAACCACCAGCTCCCCGGACGACGCGCACCGCGCCAACAGCTCGGGCGTCAGACCGGGATCGTTCGGATCGGCGATCGACAACGCCGTCGCCTGCACCAGCGGCGGCAGGTCGCCCCGTTGCAGCAGCCGCACCGCCGCCTTTGATGACGGCAACTGATCGAATTCGCGGGCCGGCCGGCCCTCCAGCAGGTCGAGCGCCGCCAGCGTCGCCAGGAACAGGTCCGACGTCATCGGCTCGCGGGCCAGCGACTCCTCGACGTCCCCGCGCAGGTCCGCCATTCCCTGTTCTCCCACCCACTGCGCCGCCGCCCTTCGCAGACCGGGTTCGGCGCGCTGCAGGGCCGCTCGGGGGATGTCGACGTTCCCCGGATCGCTGCGCCGCGCGGCCAGCAACGCGCACAACCGCACCTCCAGGCTCAGCGGCAATTCGGTCGTCACCAACGTATCCAGCGCCGCGGCATCGAGCGCTTCTGAAAGTCCGGCGATCAGCCGCGACCGCGCGAAGGCGTCCGCATTCGCCACGCAGCCATTTGCGATCGCGACCAGCCGCTCAGTCGGATGCCGCGAGATCGAACGGAACATCGGCGTCAGACTGTCGATCCCCAGCAGCAGGTAATCCGGGTCCGATCCCTGCGGATCTTCCAGCAGTTCCAGAGTGCGCGTCACCGAGGGGCGTTCGTCGAAGTGCAGCGCCAACAGCGCCTGCACCGAGTCGAACGGCGGCGTCGACCGGGGCGCCTGCTCCTTCAGCACCCGCACGTGATCCGGCGCGTGCTGGCCGACCAAGGCCGCCAGCGCCTCGAATCGGGCCCGCTCCGGCAGCGCTCCATTGGAAACCAGGCCCAGCAGCCGATTGCCGTTCGACTCCGCCAGTCGCCGCGCAGCTGTCCGCCGCTCCAGCAGGCTCCCCGAGGAGACGGCCGCAACCAGCGCCTCCGCGTCCACGACATTCGCCAGCGGCGCATCCGAAGGAACGGGCGGGCCCGCGCCGTCCGGAGCGATGCGCCAGATCCGCCCCTGCCCGTGCAGTTCGTAATCCCGCCGCACCCAGTCGGTGCAGTACAGGCTTCCATCCGGAGCCAGCGCCAGCCCGACCGGACGAAACTCCTCGGCCCCGACGATCAGCGGCTCCGGCAGCGACACAAACGTCGCGCCCCGCCGCTGCAGCCGGAACCGGTCGATTCGATGATCGCCCCATGACGTGACCAGCAGGTCCCCCTGCAGCTCCGCCGGCAGCGACTCATGCTCGACCGCCAGAACGCCCGACGGCGCCTCCCCCGTCCCCGCGACCATCGGCAGCGTCCCGAACGCCTCGCCGTCCCAGCTCGTGAACGGGTGCAGCCCCTTGCGGCCGTTCGAGAACCGATAGCCGAAATCGCCCCCTTCAATGACATGCAGCAGCCGGCAGGGGGGCCGGCTGTCCGGATCGTTGTCGACCGTGAACAGATGCCCGAACGCGTCGAAGCACGAGGCGTGCGGGTTCCACGTGCCGGACGCGAACAGGGTGAACTCCGTGCCGTCCGGTCGGAAGCGATACAGGTTGCCCCCCTCGCCGCTCTCATACACGACGTTTCCGAACCGGTCGA
>JAHBXW010000023.1 GCA_019636235.1 Planctomyces sp. | reverse complement strand
AAGTGCCACGGTTTGAGTTTGTGGGGAATGAAGAGTCCACCGCAGGAGGAGGATGACTGACATGCCCGACTCCACAATGCCAATCGAGGTCCACCCCGACGTGACGAAGTCCTTTGCCAAGGAGTACATCGAGGCCGTCATCTCCGACGCCATGAAGGTTTTGCCGTCGTATCAGCACCGGCAGGACACGCTCGTGGTTATCAACCCACGTCGAGTGGCCGTGATCCTCGACAAGCAGGCCAGCAAGGGAGCGGTCATCCCGGTCGAATTGATCGAGCAGATCGTCGAGGGGCAGATGAAGACCAAGCTCCAGACGTGGTTGGCGAATCCGCCCAGCCCGTTTTACGTCATGCACATTGCGGGCAGTTGGTTTACCGGGACGTAGGATCGTCACTTCCTCCCCGCCGACCTTCCAGGCGAACTCACCGAGTCGCTCGTCCAGCAGCCTGCTCAATCTGGCGTGCTGCGTCAGCGTATGTGCTGCCGATTGGCACTTTGAACTGCGAACATTCGGATTCGGTCATCCGGTGTCGGCAGTGCCTTGCCGTTTGCAGCAAGCCCTCAGTTCGCCACGCAAAGGCTTCCACGGAGTCTTCAACCTCGATGATGATCTCGTCAGGAATCCTGTCGCCCCGCTCCACGATCTCCAGCAAGTCAAAGAGGGCCTCGTGGAAATGAGGGGCGTCTAGTGGATCGCCGTCGCCATCAGCGGGCTTGCACATCTCTGCCAGCAGCGTTTCCTGCTGCTTGATGGCGGCATCCACCTTGTCCACGATCTCTTGGTTGGAGACTGGACCCAGCAGACGCAGCCGCTCGACCCAGCGAGCAATGTTCGCCTCGCACGTTACTCGCCACCATTCTGCTTTGTCCGGCGACAAGCTTCCAGAACGTTCCACCGGCTCGTCACCCGGTGGCCGCTGAAGCCGTTCCATCAAACCACCCATGACGGCCTTCACTGCCTCAATGTCTTCGCTCCGTCCGCTGTAGTTCGTAGGGTGTAGCCGTTGATACTCCTCAATATCATCGATTGCCTCGCATAGTGTGTCTGAAATCATCGTACCTTCTCCTTGGAAAGTGTTTGAGTGTCCGTTCGCTGGTCCCGAGCCAATCAGTATCGCTCTTCCATCAATGCGTCCTGCCGCTGAATTGCGTCATGCAGCCTTGCCACGACCTTCTCACCGACAACAGGCTCCAACGAACGCAGCAATCTCGCCCAGCGATTGACTTCTGCCTCACAGGTGTTTCGCCACAGTTCCATCTGCTCGGGTGACAAGGTTTCTGAAAAGTTCAAGTGGTGTTCCGAGGATGGCTGCTGAAGCAGTTCCATCACGGCGGCCATGACTTTCTTGGCGAGTGCAATTTCTTCACTCCACGCTCCGTAGACCTCCGAGCGTTCCCGTTCGTACTCCTCGATCTCGCAGATTGCATTATTGAGTGTGTCGGAAATCATCGTTCCTTCTCCTTGTCAGGTGCCGCCTTCCTTGATGATCGCTGGTGAAAGCCAGCTACTTAGGCGCCGCCCTCGCTTACGAGCGACACCTCGCCGTCATCGGAGACCGTGGCAAGAAGACCGTTTGCGTTGCGAAGCTGTCATTCCTTCTCTCGACGAATCGAAAGTGACTCGCTGGGCTGGCTCGGCAAGGAGCGTGTTTCCTTGATGGCGTCGAGGTACTTCTCGACCGCATCTTCATAACTGAGTGTTGCGTCCATTGTGCGATTCCTCCGTGAAATAATTAACGCTAAGACACGATAGCGCTGATCGCCTTATTCGTCAAATTGCGGTTATGAGGCGTTTCAAGCGGCAGTCCGTCGCACCAGGAGTCGATTGGCCGCAGGAGAACCGTCTTTCGACTCGAAAGATCGTCCCGAGCGCATTCACCTCTTCTCAGGAGTGTGGTGTGACAAGCGCAGGAACAAGGTTGGCCCGCAGAAGTTCTCACATCACCCTGCCTGCGCCATGCCGAGATGCGCTGACAACGCCCGCAGATTCTCAACATTTTGCAGGGGGCACAGTTTGAGCGCCAAACTGCGGTCCTGAACCACGGCACGGCGGTCATGCTGCCGGTGGAAGATCGCTAATAAGCAACCGACGCACTTCGTCAGGCAGCAATGCGACGAGGCGCTCAGCGGCCTCAACTGGCACACCTTCCCAACCGGCCCATTCGCCCAGCAGCACACTGGCATTCATCGGGCGTACCAGGTCATGGGCGTCCTCGATGTGAATGCAGAGTTCGCTAATAAGCTCCTCCTGACGCTCATCTTCCAGTCTGGAAAGACGCTCGACTGCGAACTCGCAGTAATTGGGATCGATGTCGATGCCGATGCCATCTACTCCAAGCCGGGCCATCGCCTCCGTCGAACTGCCCGATCCGTTGAACGGATCGAGGACAACCATTTTCTCTTTCATCCCGTGCAGCTTGATGCACCGCTCGGCAAGCTCGACAGGGAACGGGCACGGGTGATGGCCTCTGTCACTGCGGTTCGTAATCGTCGGATGTGGGATGAACCACACGTCACCGGCGCAGCGCAGATCAGAAGTGGCTCCGCTCCTCCTGAGGTTTCCCTTGTCAGTGTAGGGAACCCCAATGGCGAGCCGGTCGATCTCTTGTCTGCCGGTCTTCGTGAAGTGGAACACGAACTCCCAAGTGTGATCGAGAAAGCGGTCGCTTCCGTTGGGTGAGAACTGACCATGAGATAGCCGATCAACCGTGATCGTCTTCGCCCAGACGATTCGGTTCTGGAGTGAGAAGAAGCGTCCGGCGATCTCAGCAACCTTCATGGCTCTCCACGGGTTGCTGTTCGGGGAATCGATGTTGAGGAAAAAGCTGCCATCGTCCTTGAGGACGCCGTGGATCGTTTCAAAGCACTCTGCGAGCCAATCGAGGTATTCCGCCTGGGGGCGGTCGTCGTCGTAGGTACCGTAATCCTTGCCGACGTTGTATGGGACGGAAGTGACGCTCACATCGACCGACTTCGGTGCCATTCGCTGCCGC
The DNA here is from genome assembly GCA_019636235.1 of Planctomyces sp. Taxonomy (GTDB): domain Bacteria; phylum Planctomycetota; class Planctomycetia; order Planctomycetales; family Planctomycetaceae; genus Caulifigura. The sequence continues at coordinate 84,850 of JAHBXW010000023.1, read as the reverse complement.
ATGAGCGTCAGCGAGTCTCCGCACCAGAGTTCGATATTGCCAACCGCCTGGCTGATGGGCAGCACGCCTCTCTCTTGTGGTGAGATGGCCTTCGCCTTTCGGCTTTCACGCTTCGCCGTGGCGATGTCGATGGTCTTGCCAGTGCAGTTGTCGGGAAGCGTGCCGATGATCTTCAGGGCGGCTTCAGCCTCCGCTGGCGTGTTGGCGATGATCTTCTTGTATCTCACGGGGCGCAACTTGCCGTCCTTGCCCCGAAGTTCGTCGAACTTGTCAATTTGACAAGTTGCCTCCAGCGTACTTCTCACATCGGCCACGGTGTTCTTTGACACGCCGATGATTTGAGCCAGAAAGTTGTCAGCGATTTGCGGGTCACGAAGCAGGTATGCGTCGATGACAGATCGCTTCTGCTGCCGGTTCAGTTGCCTACGACCACAGTTCAGGCGCAGGACCAACTCCAGCTTGTCTGTTTCGCTCTCGAAGTGGCGCACCTCCCGAGGACAGAAGATGCCCAGTTCGTCACAGGCACGCTGCCGATGGTAGCCGTCGATAACGTTGCCTTCCTGATCGACAATGATCGGGACATTGACGCCTCGCTCGGCGATGGACGCTTTCAGGGTGTCGAACTCGTCGGGCAGCAGGGGCGGAAGGATTTGGTAGTCGGTGGTCATGGTGCGGCCACCTCCTTCGAGAGATCGCCCCGCTTACGCCCATCACCGAGTCGCTTCCATTGGTCCCGCACGGCAGGCTCGGCTTTTCGCAGGTACTTGTGGACCTGATCTCGTCCGACGCCCATGATCTCTGCCCACTTGTCGGCAACCTGCGTCTTCGTATGGCCAAGTTCGACGCCTTCCCTGATGCAGATCTGCAATTCAACGAGACCATCATCCTTGCTGGATCGTCGTTCTTCCCAAACCCACCACGGGATTGATTCAAGCCTTTTGGCTCGCTCCGGGGCAAGCCTTCCCGCCTTGTACTCCTTCCGTTGCGTTCTGACCCACTCGTACAATGTCGTCCCACGAGCAGGTCGCTCGGGTAAGGCCGCAACCTCAGCGAAGTTCGTCTCCCAATTGCTCGACAAGCTTGCCCACGTCCACCACGGAATCGATTCGAGAAGGCGTATCTTGCGCTGCTCAAGCTTTCCCTGATGGTAAAAGCGCCTTTGCTGACGCACCCATGAATACTCGGGAGTTCCGGCCTTTGGGCATTGGGCCATCGCACGAATCATCTCGAAGTTGGTCTCCCAGCGATCCGACACGCTGATCGTCCACGTCCACCACGGAATCTGCTCCAGAAGCTTCACCTTTGCTTCGGGCAGCTTGCCTTGGGAGTGCAGCGTTCGGTTGTGCGTACACCACCAGTAGGCGCTGCTCTGCGAGTCAGGTGGGCAAGGGAGATTGCGGATGCGCTCGTAGTTCTCCTGCCACTGTCGCTCGAACACTCCCTCTACGACATCCCGAATCTCGGCGAGCGTCTTCGGCCCTCCAACGCCACCAGAGTAGGCGATGATGGGATCGAAGATGTCGGTGGACCACACTTTATCGAACCCAGCATTGACCAGATCGTCCGTCTGGACCGAGACGTTCGCCTTCCGCCGCATGAGGAGCAAGACCTGTTTGGCGAGCGGTTCAAGGTTCTTCCGCACGCCGTTTTCTTTAAGAGCATTGACGACGGCGGTTTTCACCTCCTCGGGAGTGGCTGACTGACCGGCATCATCCTTCTTTGCCTGTAACTTGAGGAGCGCCTCGTAGGTGTCTCGGATGATCTGCTCTTGTTTGGCCTCCGAGAAATCACCAAGGAGATTGAAATGGGTCTTCGGATCGGCAGCGTCATCCTTCGGCCCGTGCTTGGGCCGAGGTAAGAGCCTCACCTTGATCGGCTCGATTGCGTTTTCCAGCACCAGGGAGGCGTGAAAGTGGGCGTAGAGCTTTGTCAGTAGTCGCCGCCTTTCTTCTTCGCCCTGCTCCACCACCAGTGGAAAGAAGTTGAGATAGCTGATGTGGCGTTTGCCGGGACAGTCCCGAACGAGACGCCCAAACCGCTGAAGTCGGTCCTGATCTGAATTCGTCGGCACGAGATCGATGATCCGAGCAGCTTCCACCCAGTCGGCTCCTTCACGAAACATGCCAACTGTCAGAATTCCCGATACACGGTTTCCATGTTCCGCCACAAACCGGATTTTCTCCGCACGTTGTTCGGTATCGACGAGATCGACGACCACCGATTTCTGCCGCAGGGCATCGTCGAAGGAAGTCCACGGTGCGGCGTTGAGGCATTCACAGGCGATTCGCTGAACCCGAGCAACGAACTTGGCCTTGGGCTTTCCGAGCAGCATGTTGTGGCCCTCGGGCGGGCAGTAAATGATCGTAGGGGCGGATGGACCACTTTGGAGAACTTGCTGAAGCTCCTTGAAGACCGTGCCCTTGAAGGTCACAAAGTCGTAGGAATAGCTCTTGATGTGCTTGAGAATCCCCCAGTATTCGTCGAAGGGAACGTGAACACGAATAAACTCGGCGAGGTGCGCCTCACTGATGATTGGAAGGTGATCGCCACGGAAGAAGTATGCGGTCGCCAGCCACAGCTTCAGGCCAGATGAGCCGAGATCAAGGAGCCGAGCGATCTGTCCACCCAGAACGTTGCGTCCCTGCTCTGAGGCAAGGATGTGGTGCGATTCATCGATGACAGCCGTGGTGTCGTCGGCAATCTCAGCCAGTTCGTCGTCGCTCAAGCGAGTCAAAGCGCAGGAGAGCGTCATGTGCGTCGTGAGTACGACTCGTCTTGCCACCGACTTTGCGGGGCCAGCGAGCAGGAAGTCCGTCAACTCATCCACTTTGGCGGTGGACGTTCCGCAAAGGTTCCGTGGAATGGACCAGTCCACTTCTGCTCCATCCGGCAGCAAGATGTGCTTTCTTTCACCGAACCCTTTGGCGATGATCCGTTGCGGCACGCAGATGACGACTCTCCGTGAAGGGTCACGCAAGTCTGAGGCAGCCAGTGCGCAGAGCAGAAAGCTCTTGCCCCAGCCCGTTGGCATGTTGACGATGACTCGGGAACGACCGTTGGCGGTATGGTAGGCGGGCTGCTGGTAGTCACGCAGTTTCCAGGTAGTCATGGGAATGGTCCTTTCGATGAGTGGCGCACGGATTCTGTTGGCGACCACTCTCTGTGCGCACCGGGAGCGCAGTCGCATTGTCGGTGTTTCAAACTGAGGTGTTCTTCGGCGAGAAAGGTGGCAATCGCCGAAAGACTGGTAAGCTGATGCAAGAGCCGTCAGTCGTCTGGTCGCCTCACCAGTCGAATCGTCTCTTCCCCATTCCCATAGTGCGCCACATCTGGCTGCGTGGCGGACAATGCCGCATCTTCCTGCTCGGGCAGCTTCCACATCCAATAGCCGCCCGGACCAAAACGGGTTCGCTCGGAGACGACTTCCAGAACCTCCTTCGCACGATCCAGCGTGCGGAGGGCGATTCCAACCTCGATGGCTTTCGCTTTGATCGCCCCCTGCTGGACCGGGCCATTTTCAAGGAGCGAGGCCAGAAAGCTCATCGCTTCAGCCAGTTTGCCCTCGCTCTTTGAGGGTGCTGAAAGGAGATGGTCAGCGGTATATTCGCATTCACCTCGCCACTCGATGGTGACTGTGCCGTCCGAATCAACAGGCTCGAACAACAGACTCGGGGCGAGTGGCCCCAGATTGCTCTTCGTCTGGCAGAGAACCCGATAGTTCGGCTCGTCGGGTGACTTGCCGATCAAGAGCGCCGATCTGGTCGCCGCCACAATCCCGATGCTGCCGCTGCCCCGGTACAGGGAATGCTTCCCACCACGCTTCGTGAGGTGACGAACCATCACCACGGCGCAGTTCGCCGTGTGTGCGATTTCCTTGAGCGGCGTCAATGCGCTCCTCACCTTCTGATCGCCGTTGGCGTCACAGCCCAAGAAGGCCATCAGCGGGTCGATCAGCAGGAGTTTCGCCTGCGTCTTTGCAATGGCCGCTTTGATCTCGCTGAGTCCGTCAGGAAGCAGGACCGACCCCTTGAAAGCCTTGATTCGGTTCAGGTCCGCACCGGCTGCTGCGAGTCGCTGAACGATGGTTTTTTCGAGACTGTCCTCACCTAACAGAGCAAGCACACGTCCCTTGACGCCTGGTGTTCCATCAGGCATGTCATTTCCGGTCGAGACCCGTGCGGCCAGGTCGAGAGTGAAGCTGCTCTTGTTCACGCTCGGATCACCGTCGAGGATCGTCAGTTCCCCAAGTGGGATTCGGTTCGTCCACAGCCATTCGACATCTCGGGGTTCAACATCCGAAAGCGCTAACAGGTCGATGCAACTTCGACGGTCTGCGGTTCCGTTTGACTTTGCGGGTGGTTTCATGGCCAGTTGCACCCTCCGATCAGTTTGGGCACAAAAAAAAGGCGGGACGTTGATGACACGCTTGTCATCAACGTCCCGCCTGAGTTCGACAGTCACCCCACCGCAGAAGCGGCTGGCCCGAAGCCCGGTGCTGTTATATCGGGTCAACCCAAAGGACTTCCCCCTTGGGCCTACTCATATTCTACGGCAGGGTTTTTCGCTGTAAAGCAACAAGCCCCGTCGTTACTCATGCTCCAAGCCACGCAAGCGATTTCGCTGGCCCATCGTGAAGTGGAGGCGACTTGCAGCCTTGAGTGGAGGCGTGGTCGAATGGATCGGATAGAAAGAGGGCTTTGGATCGGATTGCGGTCAAAAAACGAGTTTTGGAAGGGACGCAGGACTTTCCGTAACTTGCTGATCCAGAAGAGTTTTGGAGACGATTTCAAGCGTTTCGACCCAAGTGTCTAGCGATTCCCGCCGCCTCCACTTTTTCAAACAGCCCTCCTCGGTCGGCGGGGGCGTCGTCCTCTTTAGGCTGAGAGGCATTCTCCAAAAGTGTGCGCCGTCTGTAAAGCTGCGGCCGGGGCCGGCTGGCCCGACTTTGCCGAGTAGCCCCGGCGCCCATTCTCAACCGCATTTACGCGAGCAGGCACACGCGCTGGCTCGTCGCCCCCTTTCAGCCACGTCAATCGCACGCCGAGTCTCCCCGGTCGCACCCCCGCCCCCGCTGGCTTGTCCCGCCAATTGGCACAATTGCCACCGTGCAGTGAGCGAGCGGCTGGGGGAATTCCTGGAGGGGCGTCGGCATGGCGTGTCTGCCGGACGATTCTCGATCCGTCGGCAACGGGCCTGGGACCGCTGAAAGCAGCGGCCCGCCGGCGGATTCCGTAGACGCCGAATTCGGCCTGCAGGTCCGGTTCGTTGATCAGGGCTGAAAGCCGCACGAGTCGCAGGCGGATCCCGTGATTATGTTGCTCGTCGATCCAGCGCAGTCGCAGAGCCAGTGATCGAAACCGCGGATCGTTGTGCTCCAACACGGGACGGGGGAACTCCCGCCCGGTTTCCGGTGGGAGTGGGTTGCCAAAATTTTCGGGGGAGCGGGCTGGACAGGAGTGTGAACAAATGTTCACATTGTCTGGGAATCGGCGTCAGGAGTGTGAGGATGTCCCAATCAACCAGCCTGCATGATCTCCGCGCCTTGCTGCAACAGGGGGCCGGAGCATTCCGTTCCCCGCTGTCCCTCCCTCGACAACGAGAAACAGGAGAGCACTCCTCCTGGCTGCCCAAAGGTCTGAGTGCGGGAGAGATCAGCGAATGGATCGCCCTGGAGGACGGAAGCGGAGCGGCTGAGCTGGCTTTGTCCTCCGTATGCGGGCAACTGCCGGCAGACAGCCGCTGGCTGATGATCGATCCCCAGGGAGAGACCTATGCCCCGGCGCTGGTGCAGAGAGGCCTTGACCTCTCGCGCGTGTTGCTCGTGCAAACGCAGGATGCTGCCGAAGCCTTTTGGGCTGCCGAGCAGGGGCTGCGGTCGCGGGGAGTGGATGTGGTCTGTTGCCGTTTGCCGAGGCTGGCCCCGCTCGCGTTTCGCCGGCTCAAGCTGGCGGCGGAAGCGGGAGAGTCGCGCTGCTTGCTGTTGCGGGGACCGGAAGCGCTTCGGGAAACAAGCTGGGCCGACGTCCGCTTGCTGGTGACGCCGCTCCTGTCGCCGTCATGGAGGCGAAGGCATTTTCGAGTGGAGATATTGAAAGTCAAAAACAGCGTGCCGGGAAGGGCCGCTCAAGCGGAATTCGATGATGAAACGGGTGTTGTGCGTGTGGTTTCCAAACTGGCCGATTCAACGGATTAGCGCTGCGCGGCCGGAGCTCAAAGGGCGGCCGGTTGTGCTGCATTCTGCGTTGGAAAGTCGTTTGCCCGGAGTCACGGCCTGCTCTTCCCCAGCCGCTCGTCGTGGGGTGCGCATCGGGATGCCGCTCGCCGAGGCTCGGACGCTGGTTCCTTCCGCTCGATTCTTCGCAGACGACTCGACGGCGGATGACAAAGAGCTGCGACGCTTGGCCTGGACCTGTCAGCAATTTACTCCGCGCGCCGGACTGGAAGAAGCGGTTCGGCCGGAGAGCCTGTTCCTGGATGTCACCGGCTGCGAGGCCCATTTCAAAAGCATTCCACAGCTTTGCGAACAGATTGCTGCGACTTATCGGAGGCGGGGTTACCGAGTCCGGATTGCTGCCGCTGCAACGTGGGGCGCTGCCTGGGCTGCGGCGCACACGATGAAAGGGCAGGAGTTCTTTGTCCTGGAACAGCCACAGCTGCACGAAACGCTGTCTCCGCTGCCGATCTGGGGGTTGCGGCTGCCGCCGGAAACGCTGCTCTTGCTGGCGGAGTGCGGGCTACGGACCATCGGCCAATTGCTGCATCTGCCTCGCTCCAGCCTGCCGTCGCGGTTCGGCGCGGAACTGCTGCGGAGAGTGGATCAGGCGCTCGGGGTTACGGAGGAACTGCTGAAACCGGAATGGCCCCCGCAACCGATTCGGGCGAAGAGGCATTACGAGTTTCCCCTACAGAGCGCCGCGGCGTTTTCTGTTGCACTGCAACGGCTGTTCATTGCCGTCCTCGCCGATTTGAAACAGCGGCAACAGCAAACGCAGCGCCTTCAAATCATTTGGAAGACAGAGGAGGGAGGACGGGACGAGTTCGAGATCCGCTTGCTGAGGCCAACTTCCCGATCAGACAGATTCGAGGATCTGTTGTCCCTGCAACTGGAGCAGCGAAGGTTCCCGGGAGGCGTCACGTTTTTGCAGGTCGAAGCGACTCCTTGCCGCGCTGCGGCGGAGCGCCCTCACATGCTGTTCGAGCAAGAAGACAGAGGCGAAGCCGGGTTCTTGCACCTGATCGAACGGCTCAGCAGCCGATTAGGTGCGGCGGCCGTTGTTCGCATGCGGCTCCTGCCCGAAGCACAACCGGAACGGGCAGCCATCGCCGAACCCTGGCTGACGAGTGCTCAAAACAGGCAAGAAGAAACGTGGGAACAAGCGTATCCCGAGCAGCGCCCGCGGCACCGGCCGCTTCGTCTGCTCTCGGTTCCCGTTTCCATACTCGTGATCGCCGATGAGGCCACCGGCTTGCCCCAACGCTTCAGTTGGAAACACCGGGAGCATGTCGTGGCCCGTTGCGAAGGGCCGGAATGGATTGAAACGGGCTGGTGGCGAGCGCCGATGATCCGGCGCGAGTACTGCCGGGTGGAGACGACGACCGGAGGCAGGTTCTGGCTGTTCCGAGAAGGTGCATGTGTGCAGTGGTTTTTGCAGGGAGTGTTTGAATGACAGGGAGGGGTCTATGTGTTTGCGAAGTTTTCTGGAGGGTTCCCGTGCCTGATCCGTCTCCCTCTTCCAGACTCACTCGTCCGCTGCAGCCGCCACGCAGGGAATCGGTGGCGGCTGCGGAATCCTATGCCGAGCTGCATTGCAAAACGAACTTCTCGTTTCTGGAAGGAGCTTCGCATCCGGACGAGTTGGCCCAGCGAGCTGCGGAACTGGGATATGCCGCGCTGGCCGTCACGGATCGGAACACGCTGGCCGGTGTGGTCCGAGCGCATGTGGCGGCGAAGGCCCTTGGGCTGAAGCTGCTCATCGGAGCGGAGATGACCCCGCAGGATGCTCCCCCCGTCGTCCTGCTGGCGATGAACCGTACCGGCTACGCTCGGCTTTCGACTCTGATTACGGTCGGCCGCCGCCAGGCGCCCAAAAGCGAATGCCGAATCACGGCGCAGGACATTGCCGAGCATGCGGAAGGACTCATCGCTTGTGCGCTGTCCCGGCATGGCTCCCCGGCTTTGTTGAAGCCTTATCGTGAAGCCTTCGGCGACCGAGCTTTCTTATTCGCCGAGCTGCATCACGGTTGTGATGACGCCCGTGAGCTGGCGAAACTGGCCTCCCTGGCAAAGATCGTGAAGATTCCGCTCGTCGCGGCGAATGATGTTCACTATCACGTTCCCGCCCGGCAGCCCTTGCAGGATGTGCTGGCAGCCATCCGCCATCGCTGCACGGTGGTGGAGTTGGGAGACCGGCGCTTCCTCAATGCCCAGCGGCATCTGAAATCCCCGCAGCAGATGCGGAAGCTGTTTGCCGCGTCCCCGGCCGCCATTGAGCGGACGCTGGAGATTGCGGCCCGCTGCACATTCACGTTGGACGAGTTGTGCTACGAATATCCGCACGAGCTTTGTCCCACTGGGACGACGCCGTTTGAATGTCTGAGCAAGTTGACCTGGGACGGCGCCCTCGAACGGTATCCCGATGGAATCCCCGACAAGGTTCGCCAGACCGTCGAACACGAGCTGACTCTCATTCGCAAGTTGGGTTACGAAGCATACTTTCTCACCGTGTGGGATCTGGTGCGATTCGCTCGCCAACAGAAAATTCTCTGCCAGGGACGCGGCTCGGCGGCGAATTCCGCCGTCTGCTATTGCCTGGGAGTCACTTCCGTCGATCCCGAACATTTCGACTTGCTGTTCGAGCGGTTCATCAGCCAGGAACGGAATGAACCTCCGGACATCGACGTCGACTTTGAGCACGAGCGCCGCGAGGAAGTGCTGCAATATCTCTATGACAAATATGGCCGCGAGCGGGCTGGAATGACAGCCACGCTGATCACCTATCGCCCTCGCTCCGCGGTGCGGGACGTCGGAAAAGCGCTGGGGTTATCTTTCGATCGCATCGACAAGCTGGCGAAGAACCTCGATCACTACGGCGACAGTGAGATGCTGTCGATCCGATTTGGTGAAGCGGGCCTCAATGTGCGGAGCCGACTGGGAAAACAGTGCCTGCTGCTCACGCAGGAGCTGCTCGGATTCCCACGGCATCTCTCCCAGCACGTCGGTGGAATGGTGATGACGGAAGGACTGCTGCACGAACTGGTTCCCATTGAGAATGCCGCGATGCCGGGACGAACGGTGATCGAGTGGGACAAGGACGATCTCGATGCCCTCGGTCTGCTCAAAGTGGATTGCCTCTCGCTGGGAATGCTGACTGCGATCCGCAAATGCTTCGGGCTGGTTGAAAAACACCACCTCCGTCCGTTGACGCTGGCGACTGTGCCGCAAGAGGACAAACTCACGTACGAGATGATCCAGCGGGCCGACACCATCGGGGTGTTTCAGATCGAAAGTCGGGCGCAGATGAGCATGCTTCCCAGGCTGAAGCCCAAGGAGTTCTACGACCTGGTGATCGAGGTGGCGATTATCCGGCCCGGCCCTATCCAGGGAGATATGGTGCATCCGTATCTCCGCCGCCGCGACGAGAAGGAAGAGGTGAGTTATCCCGATGACCGTATTCGGGATGTGCTGGAGAAAACGCTCGGTGTTCCGTTGTTTCAGGAACAGGCGATGAAGCTCGCTCAGGTGGCAGCCGGGTTCACTCCCGGAGAATCGGACCAGTTGCGGCGGGCGATGGCCGCCTGGAAGCGCAAAGGCGGTTTGGAACCGTTTCGCCAAAAACTCATCGACGGCATGCTAGCCAATGGCTATGACTTGGATTTTGCCGAGCGGCTGTATAAGCAGATCTGCGGGTTCGGCGAGTACGGATTCCCGGAAAGCCATGCCGCCAGCTTCGCTCTGCTGGCTTACATCTCGGCCTGGCTCAAATGCCATTATCCGGCGGCGTTCTGCGCCGCTCTCATCAATAGCCAGCCGATGGGGTTTTACGCTCCGGCGCAGCTTGTCGCCGACGCTCGCAACCACGGAGTTGAAATTCGTCCCGTCGACGTGAACTTCAGCGAGTGGGATTGCATACTGGAGCCCGGCGATTCGCAATTGCCATTCGGCGCCATAGCTCCTTCGCCGGCAGTGCGCCTGGGGCTGCGGATGATTGGCGGCCTGTCCGAATCGGCGGTGCAACGGATTGTCGCCGCCAGGGAAGCTCGGCCGTTCTCCACGGTCGAGGAGTTCACCCGCCGCACAGGTTTGGCTCGCGGCATTATCCTGCGGCTTGCTCGGGCGGATGCCTTCGCTTCATTGTCTCTTGATCGGCGGAGCGCACTCTGGGACGGCTTGCCGAAATGCGAAGCTGGAATGATTCTTGAGCAAGTGTATGCTCCTGAGCCGCCCGCCAAACTTCCTCAAATGGCCCCCTATGAGGAAGTGGCCGCTGACTATCGAACCACTGGCCTGTCGCTCAAGGCGCATCCGCTCTCCTTCTTACGAGGCAACTTGGAGACCTTGAAAGTGGTCCCGGCTGTGGGTCTACAAGACATCGCCGACGGCGAAGCGGTGCGAGTCGCGGGCCTGGTTCTCATGCGGCAGCGTCCCGGCACGGCCAAGGGTGTGACCTTCGTGACCCTGGAGGACGAAACGGGGCAGGTGAATCTTGTAGTTTGGCAGAAAGTCTGGGAACGGCATCGCCGAATCGCCCGCTCCGCTTCAGCGCTGCTGGTCACCGGAGAGTTGCAGAAGGCGGAGGGAATTATTCACGTGGTTGTTCGCCGGCTGCAGAATCTGACGGCGGAGTTGGCCGAGATTCCTGGGCGTTCGAGAGATTTTCGGTAATCCATCCCCTGCACACTGGCAACCGCCCTTCAACGGAGCTGATTTGGCAGACTTGCCGGATTTCTTGAGTCAGAGGGGTTCGTCGTCCGTCATCCGCCGGGGCTCGCGCCAGCCCCGGCCCGGCACGGTGAGGGATCTGCGCGAACGAGCCAGAAGCGTCAGCGCCCGGAACATCGACGTGCACCGATCGGACCGGGAAGGTGGTGCTCGAGCACCTGCTGGAGCACAGGTTTTCGTGGACAATCAAGCGATTGGCCAAGGAGGTCGCCGGCTCCCAGGGCGGGGACATTGTCGATGTGCTGGCGTATTGCTGGCCCTTTGGCGATGAGGCCGAGCGGCGGTGGAGTGAAGTGCAGGCGCTGCTCGCGACACAGGGACGATCCAGCGGCTGGCCGTTCACTGACGCGGAGCCTGCGGAGAGTTGACGGACAAGTCGCCCGGTGGGAGCCGCCTTGGATGGCGGGGAACAGTCTCCCGGGCATGGCGCGCCGTGTGCCGCCCAGCATGTGGCCGGCCGGGGAATCAGGTCTGCGGGCTCGGCTGCGCTGTCACGCCATCCGCATGGCCGTCGGTCGCCGCGGCAGGGCCCCGCGACGGGCCGCGGACCGGGGCCTGCTCCTGAAACTCCAGGATGTCGCCGGGCTGGCAATCCAGCGCCTTGCAGACGGCCTCCAGCGTGGAAAAGCGGATCGCCTTGGCTTTTCCGTTCTTCAGCACCGAAATGTTGGCGATTGTGATGCCCACTCTCTCGGCCAGCTCGGTGACGCTCATTTTGCGCCGGGCCAGCATGACGTCGATATTGATGATGATTGCCATGTGGGCGGCGGGGCCTTACACCGTCAGTTCATGCTCGGACTTCAATTCCACGGCATTCTGCAGAATCCGCTCAAACGTCGCCGCCGCGGCGGCGATGACGATCGAACAGAAGGCGATGAGGACGCCCATGGCCACTCCGCCCGCCGCGTCATCGCCCTCGTTCATCAGGATGATGAGTTCCCCGACCGCGACAAACCCGACCAGGGCCATCGCGCATAACTTGATCATCCGCAGCGATTTCACGGCGGCCGGCGAAATGACCTGATTCTTTCCGGCATAGCCCAGCACCCGGAATCCGTGGTAAAGCGCCACGAAAAACGGAATGGAGCCGACGTACGCGTACGCCAGAAACGGGTCTTTGAAATAGATCTCAAAGACGGTGGCGTTCGCGTTGCGGCCCTCAAGGTGAGGTTCCCAGAGCAGCAGGGCCAGGGCGCCCAGGCCGATGAGCACGAGGACGAACTGCAGGAATGCTGTGGAGCTTCTCTTCATGGGCGGTGCTTTCGAGTGAGCCATGTCCGCCACTGTAGTCGTGAGTTTATCGATAGTCAATAACTAAATATCGTGACACGGAAATTTCGTCGCCGCCACGGCATGGCGACGGTTCGCCCGATGATGCTGGACAGGCCGAAATCGGGCGGCACCGCATCGGGCCGGGGCGAATTCCGGCGGACGGACGGCTGTCCCCGGATCGCCGCGGGCTTGCGTGCCGGAAGTCAATCCTCATCACCGCCAACTCGATTCAGGCGCACAGCGACGCGTTGCGCCACGATATCGCCGCAGATGTCGCCCTCCATGTGGGCAAACATCAACCCGGAGGGAATCGCCCCCAGAGAGCTCTTGAATGCATAACCGAATGTGGCCAACCTGTGAACAGCCTCGTAATCCGGCGGGCAGTCGATTGTCATGTCGCACACCGTATGCGGTCCGGGGCCACAGTTGTCTCGACTAACAGACAGCCACAATACTCCATTGAAACGCATGAACCCTGTCTGGTAGGGAGGACAAGTATCGATCGTCTCCAATTCCAGCGACTCCATGTCGTCCAAAAAGCGAATGTTCGAGATGCTGAAACTCTGGAAATGTTGAATCTGGATCATTGTGTGCCTGTCTTCGGTTCATCGCAGGCCGGGTTGGCCCGGTTGATTCTCGCGGATTTCGGCTGCCAAGTCTCTGTCGATCCGCGGCGTGAATGCGGCTCGAAAGTCACTCCGGAGCGGGAACAGCGCGACCACGCCTGGCGCAAAGCGGAGTCAGTCGATGGGTAGTCAAGCGGGCGGAGCATCAGAGAAGAGCGCCGGCGGGGCCGGTTCGGGTCAGCTCGGCCGCGCGGCGGTCCTGCTGCGGCCGCTGTCCGTGACGGCCGGGGCTGTCTTTCTGTTCGTGGCGTGGAGTTGGATTGGAATGTCCGACGCGGACTACCGCCCCGGCAGCCGTTGGGGCGGGCGGACGACTGCCGGCTGGTTCTGGCTGGGCCTGCCGTTTCTGTTGCTGGTCGGGTTGCTGTCGACGCTGCCGTTCTCGTGGATCGCCCGCCGGCGAGGTCCCGGCGTGGGCTGGCTGTGTCTGCTGACGGCATTCGTCCCGCTGCTGGCAGTCGCGTGTATCCTGACGACCCCAATGGCACGGCTGCGAGCGGCATTGGGGACTGATCCGCCGGACGGGACGGAGATTCTCCGGCTCCGCCAAATCGATTCGTTTAACGATGGTAACACGGTAACAGGCGTCTGCTCGGCGGGGCCGGAGTTCGTCAGTCGACTGACCGCAGCTCATGGCCTGCGGCAAGCGGATGTCGACCCGGGGCGGTTCGACCTGTCGGGCGTGTCGCTGCCGGCAGCGGGCCAGGGATTCCTGGGGGAGGGACTGACGGTCTTCCACGATGCGGATCGCTCGCAGTTGTGGTTTCAGCGACGCCCGGCCGGTCGTGGGCGGTGAGGCCTGCAGCTCCCCCCGAAATTGGCTGGCCGCCCCCGCTTGAGGCGAGTCGCCCGTTCCGATACCCTGCCGCACTTCGACCCGTCGGCGGCGCGACGTGCGCTCCCGGTGTCGAATCCGGCCGGCATCAAGCCGGCAGTCAGCCGTTCGCCGCAACCGCGGCCAGGCGGCCATCCACACAGAGGTCCAGGGAGCAGAGTCGGCATGGGCGTTAAGAAGAGCGGGAAGGGGCGTCGGAAGCTGGGTCGGAAGAAGCGGCGCAATCGGGCCCGCATCCGTCACCGCAAGTGATGCACGTCAGCCTCGTGCAGGGCGCGGCCCGATGCCTGCTGGCTGTTCTGCTGGCCTGGACCTGGCAGGCCGGGGCCGCTGAGGTCCGCACGCTGGCCGGCCGGGGAGCCGCCCGCTGTGATGGCGATGGCGGCCCGGCGCTGGAGGCTGGAGTTCACAACCCGTTCGGCGTGGTCGTCGGTCCGGACGGGGCCGTGTATGTCTGCGAAGTCGGCGGCCATGTCATCCGCCGGATCGACCGGGCCACGGGCATCGCGTCGACGATCGCGGGCCTCGCGGATCAGCCCGGCTGGTCGGGCGACGGCGGCCCCGCGAAGGACGCGCGGCTCAATGAGCCGTACGAAATCCGGTTCGATGCTCAGGGCGACCTGTACGTCGTCGAGATGCAGAACCATCTTGTTCGCAAGATCGAGGCGCGGACCGGGCTGATCTCAACGGTCGCAGGCCGGGGACGGGCCGGTTTCTCGGGGGATGGCGGCCCCGCGATCGACGCTGAGTTCCGCCAGCCGCACTCGATCGTGCTGGCCGGCGAGGCGGGTCTGCTGATCTGCGACATCGGCAACCATCGCATCCGCCGGGTCGATTTGAATAGCGGCCGGGCGTCGACGTTCGCCGGCAACGGCGCACGAACGGCGACTCCGGATGGAGCGCCACTTGACGGGACGCCGCTGAACGGGCCGCGGGCGCTCGATTTCGACGGGCAGGATTCGCTGTACCTCGCGCTGCGCGAGGGGAATGCGGTGTACCGGATCGACCTGACCAGGGGGACGCTGCACCACATCGCGGGCTCTGGCAAGCAGGGCTTTACCGGGGACGGCGGAGACGCCCGACAGGCGACGCTGGCGGGGCCGAAAGGGATCGCCGTCGGACCGGACGGGGATGTGTACCTGGCTGACACGGAGAACCATGCGATTCGCGTCATCCGGCGGAAATCGGGGATAATCGAAACGATCGTCGGCGATGGCCAGCCGGGGGATGGTCCGGACGGCGACCCGCTCCGCTGCCGGCTCAGCCGCCCGCATGGCGTGTTCGTCGACGCCGTCGGTCGAGTGCTGATCGGCGACAGCGAAAATCATCGCGTCCGGGAGTTTGTGCCGGAGGCCGCCGCGCCGGCGCGCTAACCCGGGCCTGCCGCGGTTGGGGATCGGCCCGCTGCCGGGGACGACAGGACGCCGTACCAGTACAAGTCCCGCCGCGACCGGCCGTACTCCACATGCAGCCGCTCCCATGCGGCGCATCGGACAAGTTCGTCCAGCAGGTCTTCCAGCCCGACGTTGCGGTAGTAGTCCGGCTCGGGGCCGTAGATCGCCGTTTCGCCGCTGGAGCGCCGCGTTCCGTGCTCGGCGCGCGCCGGCCCCGCACACGTGCCGACGAACAGCCCGCTACGGAGCAATCGGGGGAGAGCGGCCAGAGTGCGGTCGAGCCACGGGTCGTGCTCGAACGCTTCGCAGGAGATGACGACATCGAAGCCACGGGAGTCCTGGAACTCGTGCGCCGGCGACACGACGTCGACCAGCGGGCCGGACACGGCGTCCAGTCCGATGTACTCGCAGCCCTGGAACAGGCCCCGGACGCTGCCGTTGATCGACCGGCTGCCCAGTTCGAGCACCCGACGTTGGGCAAAGTCCCCGGGCCGCAGGCGCCGGACGGACTCGATGAACCGCCTCTGTTCCGCGTGCGCCATGAGAGGGGCCGTTTTTGCTCGACGGGGGACTTGGGATCGCGCCATCCCTTGCAACGCGCGCTTCACAGAGACCCGTTCGTGTTGCGCGGCGGCCGCCGAAACGCGCTGGCGAGACCCGGGGGCCGAGGCGAGGGAGCGGAAGTTTCGCACCGGCGCAAATTGTCGAATGCGACCGGTCGGTTATGATCGCGGAATTGCGCGGGGCGCGCCGTTTCGAATCGCGGTCCCGCAAGCTCCCGGCCCCCCAGACGGCCCGCGGCTCCGCGGCCGATGCCCTTCGGATCGAATTCCCATGGAAGCGTTTGAGTACCGCGACGGACAACTGTTCTGCGAGAACCTGCCGGTCGAGCGGCTGGCGGCCGAATACGGCACTCCGTTGTGGGTCTACTCCCGCGCCAAGCTGGTCCACGAATACCGCGCGCTGCGCGACGCCTTCGCCGAGCTCGACCCGGTCATCTGCTACTCGGTGAAGTCCAATTCCAACCTCGGCCTGCTGAGGGTCCTCAACGAGGAGGGCAGCAGCTTCGACGTCGTGTCCGGCGGCGAGCTGTACCGCGTTCAGCAGGCGGGGGCCGACACCAGCCGGGTGGTGTTCGCGGGGGTCGGCAAGACGGACGACGAAATCCGCTTCGGCCTGGAATCGAAGATTCTGATGTTCAACGTGGAAAGCGAGCCGGAGCTGGATGCGATTTCCGCCGTCGCCCGGTCGCTGGGCGTGTCCGCTCCGGTGGCGCTGCGGCTGAACCCCGACATCGACGCGAAGACGCACGCCAAGACGACGACCGGCAAGAAGGGGAACAAGTTCGGCATGGACATCGAACGGCACAACGCGCTGGCCGCGAAAGTGCTGGCCGATCCGCACCTCGAGCTGCGCGGCATTCACATGCATCTTGGTTCGCCCATTCTGACGACCGATCCGTACGAGGCGGCGGCGCAGAAGGCGCTGGACGTGGTGACCGAGCTGCGGCGGGCCGGCCACAAGACGAACTGGGTCAACCTGGGAGGCGGCTTCGGTCTGAGTTACCGGGGCGAGGAAGCGCCCCCGGCGGCCGAATATGCGAAGGTCATCCTGCCCTGGATTCGCAAGGCCGAGTGCCGTCTTGCGCTCGAGCCGGGACGTTCGATCTGCGGGAACGCGGGGATTCTCGTGGGCCGCGTGATCTACACCAAGCGCGAGGGGGGCAAGCGATTCATCATCCAGGACGCGGCGATGAATGACCTGGTCCGCCCGGCGATGTATGGATCGTTCCACCGGATCTGGCCGGTGCAGCCGCGCGTCCCCGCTCCGCGCGATTACGAGTCGGAAATTCCCGGCTGCGAACCCGCGGACGTCGTTGGACCGATCTGCGAAAGCGGCGACTGCTTCGCGCAGGGGCGCTGGCTGCCGGAGGTCGCGCGGGGCGATTTGTTGTCGACGTTCAGCGCGGGGGCGTACGGCACGGCGATGAGCAGCAACTACAACTCGCGCCCCCGCGGCGCCGAGGTCCTGGTGGACGGCGACCGGGCGACGCTCATCCGCCGCCGCGAAACTTATGACGACCTGATCGGTCCGGAACGCGTGTGAGCTCGACGGCCAGCCAGCCACCGGTTCCGCCCTCGCCGCCGGCGTCGTCCGGCGGCGCTGCGTCGGCTGCGTCCGCGGCTGGAGTTCTCAACGGACTTGCTCCCGAAGGTTCGCCCCTCGACGCGACATCCCGCGAGTCCGCGCCGGCGGTGAGCGGTTCGCCGGACAGCGGTTCGCCGGAGGGCGACGCGGAGGGCTCCACGCTGGGGATGCTGACCGCGCGGTTCGGCTGGTCGAGGACCGATTGCTGGTTCTTCGGCGTGCTGGCCGCCGTCGGCCTGGCGGCGCTGTGTGTGCACTTGGCGCGGCTCAGCGGCTGGGGCCTCCGTGCGGTGGCGGTGGATCGGCCCGAAGCGCGGCGATACGAGTATCAGGTCGACATCAACTCGGCGACCTGGGTCGAGTGGATGCAGCTCGACGGCATCGGCGAGGCCCTGGCGCGGCGGATCGTTGAAGACCGCGAGGCGAACGGCGTGTTCGCGTCCATCGAGGACGTCGCCCGCGTGCGGGGCATCGGCCCGGCCACGCTGGACCGCATTCGTCCGCATCTCCGTCGCAGCGAACCGCCCGACGGCGGTTGACGCCCACGCGCTTCGTCACGGCGATCCCTG
Source organism: Planctomyces sp. (assembly GCA_019636235.1). Taxonomy (GTDB): domain Bacteria; phylum Planctomycetota; class Planctomycetia; order Planctomycetales; family Planctomycetaceae; genus Caulifigura. The sequence goes on along the minus strand of JAHBXW010000023.1, from coordinate 67,067 downwards.
TTTCCGTCCCCGCTCGCAGGAGGCTGACATGGCGTCCACACCCCGTTTCGTCCTCGCGCTCGATCAGGGCACGACCTCCAGCCGCGCCATCCTGTTCGACCACACTGGTCGGCCGCAGGCGCAGGACCAGCGGGAGTTTCAGCAGATCTATCCCTCGCCCGGACACGTCGAGCACGACCCGGAGGAGATCTGGACCAGCCAGCTCGCGACGGCGCGCGGCGCCCTCGCCCGGGCCAGAATCGGCCCCGAGCAGATCGATGCGATCGGCGTCACGAACCAGCGTGAAACCACCATCCTCTGGGATCGCAAATCCGGCAAGCCGGTCGCCAACGCCATCGTCTGGCAAAGCCGCATCACGGCGCCGCACTGCGAACGGCTGAAACGCGACGGCGCCGAGCCGCTGATCCGGGAGAAAACGGGCCTCGTCATCGACGCCTACTTCTCCGCGACGAAGATCGCCCATCTGCTCGATTCCATCACCGGTCTCAGAGAGCGGGCCGAACGCGGCGACATCCTGTTCGGCACGGTCGATTCGTTCCTGCTGTGGCGGCTCACCGGCGGTCAGCTGCACATCACCGACGTCAGCAACGCCAGCCGCACGCTGTTGTTCAACATCCACACGCTGGACTGGGACGATGAGCTGCTGCGGCTGTTCGGCGTGCCCCGCGCGATGCTGCCCGAGGTCCGCTCGTCGAGCGAGGTCTACGGCCGCACGGACAAGGACGTCCTGGGAGTCGAGGTTCCCCTCGCCGGCATCGCGGGAGATCAGCAGGCGGCGACATTCGGCCAGGCCTGCTTCGAACCTGGCACGGCGAAGAACACCTACGGCACCGGCTGCTTCCTGCTGCTGAACACCGGGTCGACGCCGGCCGCGTCGCAGCACGGCCTGATCACGACGGTGGGCTGGCGGATCGGCGACCGGACGACGTACTGCCTGGAGGGCGCGGTATTCATCGCGGGGGCGGCCGTGCAATGGCTGCGGGACGGGCTGGGCGTGATCGGCTCTTCGGCGGAGGTCGAGGCGCTGGCGTCCCGCGTGCCCGACACGGGCGGCGTGTACTTCGTGCCGGCGTTCGTGGGGCTGGGGGCGCCGTTCTGGGATCCGTCCGCCCGGGGGGCGATCGTCGGGCTGACGCGCGGAACCACGCGCGAGCACCTGGCCCGGGCGACTCTCGAAGCCATGGCCTATCAGACACGGGACGTCCTCGACGCCATGCAGGCGGACGCCGGCGTGCGGCTGTCGAGTCTGCGCGTCGACGGCGGCGCGGCCGCGAACAACCTGATGATGCAGTTCCAGTCCGACCTGCTCGACACTCCGGTGCTGCGCCCCGTCGTTCAGGAGACGACCGCGCTGGGCGCGGCCTATCTGGCCGGTCTGGCCGTCGGATACTGGTCCGACCAGGGGCAGTTGGCCCGCAACTGGAGCCTCGACCGGGAGTTCACTCCCGCCATGTCCGAAGGCGAGCGGGAGCGGCTGTACCGGGGCTGGCAGCGGGCGGCCGAACGGTCTCAGGGCTGGGTCGAACCGGCGACCTCGAGCCGGCGATGACCGACTACAAAGGAGAGATCAGCGTCGACGGAATGTCTGTGTGACTCTATGAGGAGGTAGGTCGAGCCGATTGGTGGTGGTCTTCGAGGCGTGGTGAATGCCGGCCCCCCGAGCATCGATCGTCACACGGACCACGCCCACGCGCTGCGCTTCTGGGCGTGCCACCCAACGCCATCGGGCCGCCGGCCAAAACACGGCGTCGCCCGCCTCAGCCGCGGAACTCCACCAGGTAGGCCGCCATGCCGATCCCCAGCACGGCCAGCAGCACCGGCAGCGTCAGTGTCAGCCACGAGCGGCCGCTGAGCGCCGGCACGCCCGGGCGGAACTCCCGCAGGAACTGCAAATGCATCGCCCCGGCGGCGACATTGACCCCCGCGCCCAACAGCACCATCGCCACGCCAATCCACACCGACCAGCCCGGCGAGTGCGGCAGCGGGGCCGGCTGGATCAGGGCGAACTCGCGGAGGAACAGCCCGAACCGGGCGACCAGGAACCCGAAGCCCATCATGGCGATGCCCGTCCGGATCCACGCCAGAAGCGTTCGCTCGCCGGCGAACCAGGTCCGGAGCTGGTCGGGCGTCGGACGCGTCGGGATGTCGCGGGGATCGTTCATTCGCGGAGGAGAAGGAGGGCGGGGACGCTGGACTCAGGCTAGTCTTTTGGGGTTGGCCCTGCGACGGGTCGGCCCCATGGGGATGGCCTGCTGGCGGAGGCCGGCGATCGGGCGCAAGCTGTTGACTGGCATACGGTCTGCAGCATTGGATACTGTGATGAAGATTCGTGGCAACTCGCAGCCTTTTCCTGGCTGGTTGCATCATTTCGCAGCATTTCGTCGCGGCACGTCGCCGCAGTGGAAGTCAAGTCGAGTCCGTTTTCCGAAGGTCGTGGGCGGTCGAGTCTGAGGGAAATCAGATTTGTCGGTTCGCGGAATTCGGAGCAGGGGGGAGTCGCCGTCGCGGTGACGGAGTCCTCCCGGAGCGTGGCCGCGGTCCCCAGTCAGGGAGCGCGGGCGTTCGGCCAGCCGTCCTGAGGAGGTTTCCATGGTTCGCCATGAGCCGAGACGTCAGAGCGTCCGCCGCCGGGGCGGCTTTTCGCTGATCGAGCTGATGATCGTGATCGTGATCATCGCGATCCTGGCGGGATTCCTGCTGGTGGCGGTGCAGAACGCGCGGACGGCCGCGCGAACGGTTGGAGTGACGGCGGAGATCAAGAGCCTGGAGAAGGCGATCGCCGATTTCAAGATGCGGTTCGGGGTCGAGCCGCCGAGCTATATTCGGCTGCACGAGCAGGCCAGCGGTTGGACCAACACGGACGTCCAGACGCGGACGAGCAAGGCGATTCTGAGGGAAATCTGGCCGTCGTTTGATTTTACGTATAACGGCACTGCTTCACTGGACCTCAACAGCAATGGAACGCCTGACGAGGTTCTTGACCTGTGCGGGGCGGAATGCCTGGCGTTTTTCTTGGGAGGAATGCAGGAGAGGCCTTCCATTGGCGCATCCACTTTGTCTGCGGTTCGGGGTTTTTCGTCGAATCCGGCAACACCGTTTATTGGCTTGACGGGCACGCGGATTGGTCCGTTCATGGAGTTTGATCCGGCGCGGTTCGTGGATCGGGATGCCGACGGAATCTTTGAGTACATGGATCCAATTCCCGGTCAGACGAATCCCTATCAGTATTTCAGCAGCTACGGCGGCAAGGGGTACCGGATCAACGGACTGGACACGGCCAATACGGTGGCCGGACATGTGGACGACGAAATGCTCCGTATTCCTGCCACGCCGCCGCCGTCGCAGGCGACGATGACGTCGGTCTACAACCAGTCCGAGGGAACTGCGACATCGCCCGCGACGCCCTATAAGGCGAACAGCTATCAGATCATCTCTCCGGGTTTCGACGGCGAGTACGGATTCGGCGGATACTGCCATCCGGAGAATGGCGTGAGATTCAGTGCGCCGCATGACAACCCCGCACGCGACAACGGCGATGAACTGCGAAAAGAGCGGGACAACATCACCAACTTCAAGGCCGGACCGCTGGGTTGATCCGCGGAGGGAGCAGACATGCACATCCGGCGTTCACATTCCCGGCCAGTCGCTCGACGCTGCCCCCGCGCTCTTCGCGGCGGCATGTCGCTGATTGAGCTGTTGATTGTGATGTCGATCCTGGCGATTCTGGCCGGCACGGCGTTCGTCATGCTGGGCCGCACGGGCGAAGAGGCCCGCAAGGCGGCGACGCTGACGACGCTTCGCAAGCTGGACTCGCTGCTGCAGGCCCGGTTCGACGAACTGCGGAAGAACTTCGACGAGCAGGAGAAGAAGAAGCTGCGGACCAGCGACTGGATCAACATCCAGAACACGGCCGACAATCATCCGCTGTTGACGTCGCTGCCGATGCAGACGCGGCTCGCCGTTGTGCGGGCGGACCGGTATCGCGGGACGTTTCCACAGCGAGAAGAGGATCTCTTTGGCATTGACGACGACGAGTTTGGCGCGGTCCCGGACAATTCGCCGTTGCTGACGATCTGGCGCAACTTCAATCCAGGTCCCAAGACGGACCGGAACCTCGAAAGCAGCGAACTGCTGTATCTTGCGCTGACGACAGGCGTGAGTTCCGGGGCGGGCAAGGAGATTCTGGAGGACATCAGCCCGCGCCACATCCAGGACAAGGACGGCAACGGCCTGCCGGAAATCTATGACGACTGGGGCAACCCGCTGCGGTTCTACAACGCGCCGACCAGGCTCGTCCGGCCCGGCGGCCTCGCCGCTCCGACTCCGACTCCGGCGCAGCACGCGCTGACCGCCGCTCTGATCGCCAGCGTTCCCCCGACGCCCACCGGCGCGCCGACCGACCCCGGTTACTTTGCCCAGGCCTTCAACCAGGACCCGTTCGACTCGCGAGGCGCCCTGCGCACGCAGGCGGTCTTCGACGCGGAGGCGATGTTCCGCACGCCCAGCACCTTCTTCCGGCCGATGATCGTCTCCTGCGGGGCTGATGAGCAACTCGGCCTGCATGAACCCACTGAGGCCGACTTCAACCGTCTGGGAGTGCTAAGCGCTGGCGCCGATGCGATGTCTGAAGCCGCCGACAACCTCACAAACCTGCAGCGGGTGGGAGGCTGATCATGTCGCCAGTACGCCCCCGTCCCACGCCCCCCCGCGTCGACGTTCGTTGTGCCTTCACGCTCATCGAACTCCTCGTCGCCATGGGCATTTTCCTGATCCTGACCGTCATCGCCATCGGCTCGTTCCGGGGCGTCAACAAGGACGACCGCATCTCGGCCGGCGCCCAGCAGGTCAAAGGCTGGTTCGAACACGCCCGCTCGATGGCCATCCACGACCAGCAGCCACGCGGCATCCGCCTGCTGCCCGACGCCAACAACCCGCGGTTCTGCACCAGCGTGGCGTACATCGGCGGCGTGGGATTTGACGAAACCGATACGGGGGTGCCGCTGGCTGTGGCGGGCGGCATCACTGAGCGAAAGATCGTCGGCGTCTCACTGAACGGCCTGTTGATCCGCCCCTTCGCGGTGGATTCGAGCGACGCCCCGATCATCGGATCGAACGTGACGGCCGCCGATTGGACGGCGTTGATCGAGAACGGTTCTCTTTCCACGATCACGGCGCAGAATCACGGACTTCGAATCGAGGTGCCGCGGGGCAGCGGGCACTGGTATCCCGTGCAGGGCGTCGATACGGGCAGCCCCCCGTTTCTGCTGCTGGGGCAGCCGGTCCGGAACTTCGCGCAATACATTGGCCAGGCCCTGGACTACCGGCTGGAACTGGGGCCGACTGTCCTGCCCGACACGGCGAACCCGCTGCCACGGGGCGTGGTGATTGATCTGGATGCGTCCGCCCTTCCCGATTCGTGGCGGCCTGTGATGTGGCCAGCGACGTCCAGTCCTCCAGCCCCTTATGGAGGGCAGATGGACATTATGTTCTCGCCGCGCGGGGCATTCGCCGGGCAGTTCGCGGCTCGCACGGGCATGATTCATTTCGTCGTATCTACGGTGGAGGATGCGGAGCAGTTACGTGTGCAGGTCAATGAGCATCCCGCCAATGTGACGGCTTCGACGGTTCCGCCCGCTCCTTATTTGCCGTATCCGTTTGTCATGGCCGACCCGCTGACGTCGCAGCGGATCGTCTCGGCCTTTCTGACGTCAGGGCGGATCGCGTCCTCGGAAGTGTTCATTGATCCGGGGGACGATGCGGATCCCAGTCAGTGGCAGAACAACCGCGCGGGGTCTGCCTTCGGCGACGCATCCAGACCATTCCGCTATGCCATTCGCGGCCGGGAGGCGAAATGAGATCCGGCCGACTGCCCGTCTCCGGCCGCCGCCCGGCGAGTCGCAGCGGCGCGACGCTGACCGAAGTGCTGATGTCGCTCTTGATCATGGGCGTGGGCATCCTGTCGGTCATCACGCTGTTTCCGATTTCGATGCTGCGTTCGATCCAGGCGACGCAGCTGACGAACGCGCGGCTGATGCGTCAGAACGCGGAGCAGGTGCTGTCGGCGAGTTTTCAGGACGCGGCGCTGCCGGAAGTGCGGTTTGATATCGGGAATCATTCGACGATTCCGGGGCTGCCGGTCACGGACCCGCAGTTCCGCGGCGAATGGCAGCCGAACACGACTTATGCAATTGACCAGATTGTCATCCCCACGCGGCCGGCTGGCAGCCGGACTCCACAGCCGAACGTCTGGTTTGTCTGCACCGCTGCGGGCGACAGCGGTTCCATCGAGCCGAACTGGCAGGCGCCGAACGTGCCCGGGGCGCCAATCCAGGATTTCATGGCGGCTTGGACTTCCTGGTTCGACCCGACAGGCTCGGGAGGTCCGCCCGTCGTCATGCTGCGGACGACATCGCCCCCAGTCGATGTGACTTGGTACAGCGCCCGGAACTATGTGATCGATCCGCTGGGCTGGGCGGTGTACGCCAATCAGACCGCCGACCTCCTGACCGGCTCCTCCCCGAATGACTTCGGATTCAAGGTCGAACGGACGACTGGTCTGGCGAACAGCGTCCCGCCGCGTCCGACGACGGCCGCGCTGGCCGTCTCGCCCTACCTCCTGCGCCTCAATGGAGGAGCGACGACGGTCCCCGCCGCGGAATCACTGATCGCCAGCCCCGACAGTTGGACGGTGGAGCTTACCAGCACGCTGGCCGATCCGCTGCCCAACGACGCCATTCCCACCGCGACATTCGTTGCCGGGATCGACCTGTCGAACGTTTCAGGCTTCAACCGCATCGTTCTGACCAGCCTGCAGGACAGCCGGGTCATGACCCGCCCCATCACGGGCGCGACGATCAACAGCGTCAGCTGGGTCGAGCCGCTGCCCGTGGGATTCGTCGCCGACGGCCCCGCGCGAATTGAAACCTACACCCGCCGGTACTCCTGGCTGGCGACGGTCAACAAGGACCTGCAGGGACACACGCATACGACCGTCGCCGTGTTCTACAACCGGGCGTTTTCCCCGGCCGACGAACATGTGTATGACGCGAACTTCGGGAACACTTCGGCGACGGGTCAGTGGAGCATCATTTTCCCCGATCAAATCCGCTTGAATTGGGACGTCGCCGCCGAGCCGGATCCGTTGTTGCGGCCAGGCAACTTCCTGCTCGATGCCCGCCATGCGACGTGGTACCGGATTGTCGATGTCTCTGATCGCACCGACGGATCAGCGCTGCTGACTGTCAACCGGCCCGTTCCGACCGCCCACCGCACGCTGGATCCCACGGCGCCGGCGTCGGTCGGCCGGGCGATCCTGATGCGCGGGATCATCGAGCTGTTCGAACTGTGAGGCCCCGCATGAGACGCCATCGACCTCACGCCATCCGCCGTCCCGCTGACGCCGGCCGGTTCATTCCCCGGCCGCCGCGCGGATTCACGCTCGTGGAAATGCTGGTCGCCACGGCGCTCGTCCTGCTGATGCTGATGCTGTTCGCACAGATCTTCGGGACGGCCGTGGGGTCGATGCGGAACCAGCAGGCCCAGGCGCAGAACGATCAGAAGGCCCGGGCGGTCGATACGCAGCTGCGCAGCGACCTGGCGAAGGCGACGTTTCGTCAGCCGCGCGTCAAGGGGGTCTATGGGCTCGTGCCGCTGACGCCGACCGGGCCGATCGACGCGGCCCGCCAGCGGGGGTTCCTGTACTTCTCTGAGAATAATCATCACGACCCGTCGGACAACGTCCTGCACTGGACGATCGACCTGCGGGTGAATGACCGGGACCCGACGCCCGGCATCCTCCGGGGTCGCGCGGCCATCGTCGGCGGGGCGGCCGATCTGAACCAGCCGGAATACGACGACGGCTTGTTCGGGAACGGCATCGGAGAATCGCCTGCGGCGGAGGTGGCCTATTTCGTCCGAGACGGAAACCTTTATCGTCGGCAGCTGCTGCTGCGGGAGCCTCCCACACCGACGGCTCCGGTTTCGCCGTCTCGGTTCTCCGCGCAGCCGGGCATCGGTCCGACCGGCGCGGAACTGATTCCGCCAGACACCATCAATGACCGCCTGTTCGTGGGGCCTTACACCACGCCGGCGCCTCTGCGGAGTTTCTGGAACGACTTCGACTACTCGACCTGGAACTGGGCCCGGGATGAGGACGGCGACGGCACGCCAGAAACATTCTGGCTGATGTTCAACGGCGTCGATTCGCTGCAGAACACGATCGGGGCGACGCCGTTTCCAATCGCCGTGCCGCAGCACCGATTCGGACATTTTCCCGACAGCGGGCAGCCGATCGAGTTTGCGGCGCCGTATGGGTTCATTGGCCGCTACACGCACGAGGAAACGTCCAATCCCGGATTCGCCTACCCGGGCGCGTCGCATGTGCCTCCCGCGGCCGCTCTCGATTCCTTTGTGGACGGCCCGCGTTCCGGGGAGGACCTGATCCTGTCCGGCGTCGAGGCGTTTGAGATCGACGTGTGGGACGATGGGTTTTCGGAGCCGGACCTCAATGGCAATGGCGTGCTGGATGGATTTGAAGATGTGAACGGCAATGGCGTGCGCGACCTGCTTCCGCCGCAGTGGGTGGAATTGGGACACGAGACGGATTTGGGCTACTTCCGGGCGATTGCCGGAGTCCGGAATCCGACGCACGGCCGGCAGAACACTGGATACGGGGCGCTGGGCGTTCCGGATAACCGCTGCTTCGACACGTGGCATCCGCTGGCGGCCTCCGGCGTGGCGGACATGGACGGCTTGTTCCATCCGCCGTTCGCGCCGCTGCGGGTTCCGGTGGTTTTTGATCCTGGAACAGGCCCGCTGCCGACATCCGCACACTGGGCGCCGCTGGCCGGCGTGCCGATCGGCCAACTATTTTTTCCCGGCGTCGAAGACATCAACCTGAACGGCATCGACGATGGGGACGACGATCGCAATGGCAATGGAATTCTGGATCCGGCAGACCCGACCTTTTACTACGCTGTCATCGGCTTCCTCAATCCGGCGGATCCGAGCACGCACGCCACCGGCTTTCGCCAGCCGGAGTGGCCGCGCGAGCCGGGGCAGACGCTGGTCGACGGCGGCGTGATCTGGAAGTGTTTCGACAACCGCATCGGCCTGCAGATGATCCGCATCACGATCCGGTATCGCGATCCCGGCGCCAACCTTCCCCGGCAGATGACGATCGTGCATTCCTTCGTGGAGTGATCCGGGCCGCCTTGAAGACACATCCGGCGATCCATTCGCCACATTGAACCAGCACGCGACGGCGGCTGCGCATTCGCGCGGCGGCCGCTCCGTCTGGCACAGGAGGGACAGTTCATGTTCCGCACCCGTAAACTCAATACGCCTCCCGCTGCGCTACGGCCGCATCCACGGTCGGGCGGGGCGGTGATCATCATCACGCTGACGCTGCTGGCGACGCTGGCGTTCCTGGGGTTCTTCTTTTACCAGTGGACGAACCAGGAGCAGATGGCCGCGCGGGGCTATGCGTCGACCGAGGACTACGAAGTCCGGATCGAGGAGGTGCTGGACCAGGCCTACGAACAGCTGCTGGTCGGTACGCGGGACGCCTATGGGCCGAGTGCCCTATGGGGCGGGCGGCATTCGATCCTGTCGCACATCGTGGGGCCGATCAACGCCAACCTGCAGCCGCTGGACGATGCGCTGTATTCGGGGATGGGGATTACGGTGACGTTTGACGACCCCGACAGTGACGGAGTGTATGTTCCAGGCGATGATATCTACTTTGACTTCGACGGCGACGGCGTGCCGGATGCGATTCTCGACGACAACGCGAACCCGCTGGTGCTGAATTTCAGCCCGGCTGCCCGGCCGGACACTGAGCCCAATCCGATCGACGCGATGGGATTGTACCCGTATATCGCGAACTATCGTCCCAATGCTGGAATCACCTATCCCGACATCAACAGTTTGTTCCTCGCTTATGATGCTCAGGTCGGGGGACGTCGGGTCACTATTCCGTCGTTTTTTCGGCCGCAGCTGGAAGTGAATTGGAGGAGCACTCACCCGGAGGGATTCACCGAGTATTTCACGAACATCGGGCCGACGACCATCAGCAATACGGCCGCTCGATCGCTGCGGCCGCATTACCTGCATCGAACGTCGACATTTGTCGCGGGTCCGCCTGGGCCTGAAGATCCAACCGGCGTGCGCACGCTGCGCGATGCGAACTATCGGTTCTTGCGAGTGGCGACGCCGGCTCAAAGCGGCAACACAAACCGGATCCTGCCCCCGTTCCGATTTGTCATCGACCGCGACGGCGATGGCGTCGCCAACGATCTGGGCGTCCTCAGCGGCCGCATGGACGACCTTTATGAGCTGGACGTCGACACCGACGGCGATGGCGTCCCGGACGCGATCTGGATGGATCTCGGTCTGCCCATGATCGATCTGCCGGACGGCCGCCAGGTCGTCCCGCTGGTGGCGGTGAAGATTCTCGACGCGGATGGATTGCTGAATGTCAATGTGCATGGAAACCACCGCGGCCTGGCGATCGGCGAGACGCTCTCGAGCGCGGTGCTGGGAGAGTCGCTGTCGAAGTCCAATCAGGGGCTGAGCCCCTCGGAGGTCAACCCTGTCTGGGCGTTGATTGGCGATGCCGATCCCACGACCGCAACTGCCGAAGCTCCGGCGCTGGCGACGCAGAAGTCGTTTGTCACGAACTGGGGGGGGGAAGCGACGACGTCGCTGCAGGCCGCGAACATGGAACTTTTGTTTCTGCTGATGGGACGTCGACCGGGAGACGGCGGCTCGATTCAGCCTGGGCGGTACGGCGAGCCGGGACTGATGGCGGATTATCTGGACGGATTGTCCACGGCCTATCCCCGGGCCGGAACGACGGGGCTCGACGACGACGGGTCGTTCCTGGGGCGCGGGTCAAATGCGTATTTCGAGCCCAAGCTGGGCGGACTGCCGGTGCCTCCGATGGTGCATCCGCTGGACTACGGCGCGACGGGAAATCTTTTTCCCGGGAGCGGGTATCTGGTGGGGGGCGATGAAGCGCCCGGGATGGGAGCCGTGCGGCGATTGGGGCCGGATCCGCTGCCGAATTTGAATCCCAGCGCGTGGCCGATTTACCGTGGCTTCTGGCATGACCCGGAAGTGAATTCCGAGGTCACGGATTATCTGATCGCGCCCTACTCCATGTCTCCCGTTCTGGACATGCAGGCGCCGATTGGCGAGAACCATCTGGTGGACGAGGACAGCGAATTCACGGCGACTTCCTGGTTTCCCAACGTGGCCGACATGCCCTTCCGGCCCGCGGAAATGGCGGGGCTGCAGCTCTCCAACGCCGATTTCAGTCTGACAGGCGAGCATTCCCGGCTGCGGGAGTTGCTGCCGTTCGCATTTCGGGACGCGGGGAATTCCGATCTCATCCGGCGGCGGTTCACGACCGACTCGTGGGACCGGCTGGAGGTGAGTCACGCCTATCCAAATCCGGCCGCGCCGCGGGCGTGGGAGTTCAACGAATGGACAGGCGCAACTGACCTGATGGGCATCCCATATTCGGCGGGCGACGTTCATTTTCCGCCCATGTTCGGTGCGGCTGTGGTCGGTGGGGATGAGGATCCTTTCCGGCACGAATTGCGGCGGCTGCTGTGGACGCGGATTCGCAGCGGCGGGTTCAATGATGCCCCCAACTTCAACGCCCTCCTGAAACGCGTCCAGCACCGATTGAACATCAATCAGCTGTTGGTGAATTTCGATCCGAGCGGCAACCCGGTCTATCGGCCGCTGACGCCGCATCCGGTGTTCGAGCAGGGAGACACGGGCGTGTCGGTCCCGGACGTGGATCACACGCAATTGACGGATTATGAGGCCAACCCCACGAACGGCCCCGCATTCGGCGACATCAATCCTGGCACCCCCGCCGGGCGCGCCGCTCAGGAATGGTGGGCGCGGTATGACCGGCAGCGGATGGCCCGGGACATTTACGTGCTGTTGTGGACGCTGGGAGGCGGCCAGGACGGTTCGGATTACGCAAAGGTTCCGGGGATTTACACGGACGACCAGGTCCGCGAGATGGCCCAGTTCGCCGTCAATTTCGTGGATGCGCTTGACCGGGACGTGAGCATCACGCGGTTTGAATACGACGCCGATCTCAGCGACGGCTGGAACAATCCGGATCGCGTCGCGTATGGCGTTGAATCGCAACTGTTGACGTTCAGCGAAGTCATGCTGATCAATCAGCCGATCCAGTCCGCCGACCTGAACCGGACGATGCATCGGGACGACGATTCCGCACACCAGTTCCTGTATGTCGAACTGCGGAATGCCACGCCCTTTCCGTTGAGCCTGGGAGACAACCGCTGGCGGCTGGTCCGTGTTCCCATGGACATGCCGGTCGGACCGGGGGATGTGAACGTCGAGGCGGCGGTCGAGTTTCGATCATCCGGGATGAACTCCATCGCCATTGATCCGGGCGAGAACCTGCTGATCAGTTGTCACGATGGCTCCGTAAATGCCAACGGACAACTGATGCCGGCCGACTTCTATGCGGACGTCGAGAACGGGGCCGAACTGGAAACCGTCGTGCCGATCTCGAACAGCACGGTCGCGTCGAGCGCCGACCCAGTGCCCGATCCGCAGGCGCGCGTCGACCTGACGTGGCCTGGCCACAACGGGTTTTATGAAGTCACGATTCCTTATCTGGCCAACGATCCGGCGACCGGGGGCGCGGCGCTTGTCGGTCGGGATTCGACCGTGAAGAACTTCGACCTCGTCCTGCAGCGTCGGCGGAACCTGTTCTCATTCGGTCATGGCGAGCAGCTTTCCGGCGGCGCGGAGCTGTGGATCGAGACGGACCGGATCCGGATCACAGACACGGACGTCGTCGACTTCCAGCCGTCCGGAGACACCCAGGCGGCGGTTCGCGAAGCCTTCGAGGTCGGCACCGGCGTGCCGCCGCGGCCAATCGCCAGTTTCGAGCGCCCGGAGCCGTTCTCGCCGATCCGGCAACAGGTTCATCCGGGAGGAACTGGAATTCGGCATCATTCGCTGCGGGGCTTGAACGAAGCCGATCTGCATGCGGCGAACGATTCGCTGACGACCGCGCGGTTCAACTTCTGGGAACCCGTGTTCAATCGCGATTACTCCTCGGTGATGGAGCTGCTGTCGCTGCCCCTGTATGGCCATCAGGGGAATACGGCCGTCGATCCGGACACGCTGACGCCGTTCGGCACGAACCGGTTCCGAATCGGCGGTGCGACATCCGGCCTGGTCACTGTAGGGGGAGTGATGAATGGCCAGTACACGGCCGCCGTGCGGTTTTTGAATCCTTACGACACGCTGATCCGCGAGCCGTATGACTCGCTGGCTCCGGACATTCCGGCGCATTATCGAAACCGCTGGCACCGCCTGCTGGAGTTTCTGACGGTTCAGGACCGGACGGAAGTGGCGGTCGAGGACCGGTTGCAGTGGCAACGTCGGACTCCGGGCAGGCTCAATCTGAACACGATCCGCGACGAGACGGTTCTGAAGGGGCTGGTCGACGATCCGGATCAGCTGGCGACCGTCGATCCGGGCACGGGCTATCCGACCGTCGTCGACCGGTATGATTCGCGCAGCTGGTTCAATGACGTCGTGGCCACGAACCTTCTGGCCCGGCGCGACGGCGTCGATCCGCTATTGACCGCCAGTCCTCAAGTCCGGATCCCGGGGGGCGTCCATTCCAAGCCATTCCGCGGGCTGAACCATGTCCGCACGCACTCGGACGATCTGGTGCGCGACACCAGCCTGGACGATACGTTGTTGCGTGCGCTCCGTCCGCTGGATGATGCCAATACGAGCAACTTCGGATTGTTCGAGGCCCGGAGCGAAGGCGACCTGACGGCCAACAGCGTCGACTTCCACACCCGCAACCGGCTGCTGGCGAAGATTCACAACCGGACGACGAACCGCAGCCATGTGTTCATGGTGTGGACGACGGTCGGGTTCTTCGAGGCGCATCGGTTGACCGCCTCGGGCGAGGTCCAGGTCGGCGGTCTGGCCGAGGACATCCCGCTGCGGCGGGCCTTCATGGTCTGCGACATGACGCGCATCGAAGAGGCCTATACGGACCCCGATCCAACAGACAACATTCCGGGATACTTCGACTTCCGGAAGTTCATCATCTACCGGAAGCTGATCAAGTGACGTGTGCGGCCCGGCCGCCGAGCGTGGCCGGGCGACCGGGGATTGGTCGTTGGTCATCAGCAATTGGTCATTGCAAATTGCAAAACGGCAATTGCAAAGTGCAAATTGTTGTGTCGAATGGAGACTTCAGTCCCCAGCAGGCGGCAGTTCAAGGTGGGTCATCGTCGGCTCGCCTCGAAGGCTCGCCGGCTCGACGCCACCCTACAGTTTCCGTGTGCGGCGATGGGTGGAACGCGCAGCGATGGGCGTGGTCGGGCGACCGGGATTGGTCGTTGGTCATCAGCAATTGGTCATTGCAAATTGCAAAACGGCAACTGCAACGTGCAAATTGTTGTGTCGAAAGGAGACTTCAGTCCCCAGCTGGCGGCACTTCAAGTTGGGTCATCGTCGGCTCGCCTCGAAGGCTCAACGCCACCCTACGCGCAGTACGGACAGTCCCGGCGATAGATGATCTTCCGGCAGCGCGGGCATTCATGCGGGCCGTACAGCACGGGCGGGTCGAGCCGGTACTGCTGGTAAATCAGATAGATGAACACCAGCAGCACGGTTGATACGAAGAACAACGACGCCGGGCCCGTGTCGATCATGTTGTAGATGATGGCCCCGCAGCACAGCGCGTAAATGGCGATGACCCACCAGCGGCCGCGCCGGAACGAAGCCTGCTTGAGCTGCGAGTTCACCTCCTCCGCCACGTAGCTTTCAATCAGGTCGCGCTTCTGCTCCTGGATTCTGGGCAGCAAGGGCGATCGAGCCGCGGCCAGCAGCCGCCGCACGCTGTCCAGAATCCGGTAGGTGTCGTCGAAGTCGAAATCCTTCTGATGGGCCCAGCGATTGCGGAACTCGCGGAGCTCGCTGACGAGGCTGCGTTCCGCGTGCCCCAGATCGGTGCGGAAGGCGGCGTTCCACTGGTCCCACATGACGGTCAAGAGGGCGTGGGCGTCCCAGCGGAGGCCCTGGCCGTCCTCGGTCAGCCGGTTGCGGTCGTCCCGGAAACTGGCGCTGGCCGCGGCGGTCCAGCGATCCTGATGGACGGCCTGTAGACGCTGTTCCGCGAAGGGGGCCAGCCCCTGCGTCAGCAGATCGAGCGCGACAGCGACTCGTTCATGGTTGGTGGGCACGCCTGCTCCTTCCCGGCCGCGCGTGGGCCTTGTGTCCGGGCGCTGCCGCCTGCGCCGTTCGGCCCTTCTCCTTATCTGCCATACGCGGGAAGCGGCCGCAGGAGAATCGTCAGTCCCCGTTCCCGATCCCCGGGCTCGGGAGGCCGGCTGTGACGTCCGTGGGGCCGGGGCGGGAAACGTCGTGAGTCTCAAAACCGGCGTCCGCCGCACAATCCGCATGTCTGCGACGCAGTTCGCGTTCCGCCCAGGCCGCGGCCTCGCGGACGGCGGACGACGATTCCCGCGCCGCGCGCTCCAGCAACGGCAGCGCATCCGGTCCGCCCGTGTTCCCGGCGACGATGCAGGCGTTCTGCAGCAGGCCGTCCCGACCGGGGCGTTCCAGCGGCGTGCCGCGATGCCGAGTTGCGAATTCCTCGTCGGTCAACGACAGGAGGTCCGCCAGGTCGACTCGATCCCGTTCTGCGGCGGGGGCGAACGCGGGGTCGCCGCTGACGGGCGCCTTCGTGTTCCAGGGGCAGACGTCCTGGCAGACGTCGCAGCCGAAGGCCCAGTCTCCCAGCGGCGAGCGGAGCGATTCCGGAATCGGCCGTCCGCGCAGTTCGATCGTCAGGTAACTGATGCATTTGCGGGCGTCGAGCCGCCCGGGGGCGTCGAACGCATCAGTGGGACAGGCCTCCAGACAGCGCGTGCAGGTTCCGCAGTGAGCGGTGTCATGCGGAGCGTCGGGGGGCAGCTCGACGTCCGTCAGCAGCGCGGACAGGAAGAACCAGCTTCCCAGCCGCTTGTTGATCAGCATCGTGTTCTTGCCGAACCAGCCCAACCCGGCCCGGCGGGCGAAATCGCGTTCCAGCAGCGGCGCGGAATCGACAATGCACCGGGTTCGACAGTCGGGGCGCTCCGCATGCAGAACGTCCGCGAGCCGCCGCGTCCGCTCCCGCAGGACGTCGTGATAGTCGCGTTCGCCCCAGGCGTACCGGGAGACCCGTCCGGCGCCGGCTGGCAGCGGCAACGGATCGCGGGTCCGGTAGTTGGTCGCCAGCATGACGACGCTGCGGACTTCGGGCAGGACGCGCGCGGGGTCGGCGTAGGCGTCGAGGCGGCGTTGGATGTACGCCATCTCCCCCGCGTTTCCGGCGGCCAGCCATTCGCGCAGCCGCGACAGTCCGTCCGGCGCGACGGCCGCGGAGATGCCGACAAGGTCAAAACCGATCTCGACGGCCGCGTGCTTCAGTCGCGAGGCAAGGGACGCCGGAGTCGCCGTCGATGGGACGGCGGCGGTTGGTTCAGCCTGAATGTCGGGGGCGGCCATGCAGGGCGCTCGCATTCCGCGGTCACTCGGCGGCCCGGCGGCGGTCGTCGTCCTGAAACAGTTTGTACTCGATCGCGTCGACGAGAGCCTGCCAGCTGGCCTCGATGACGTTCTCGCTGACGCCGACGGTGCTCCAGACTTCATCCTCGTCGGCGCTTTCGATGACGACGCGGACGCGGGCCGCGGTGCCTTCCGTCGAGTTGATGACCCGCACCTTGTAGTCCACCAGCCGCATGGCCGACAGGTTGGGATACGTCGGCAGCAGGGCCTTGCGGAGCGCGTTGTCGAGCGCGTTGACGGGGCCGTCCCCCTCGCCGGCGACCAGATGCGTCCGCCCGGCGATCTGCACCTTCACGGTGGCCTGCGTCACCGGCAGCGGCGGCCGTCCGTTGGCGTCGGCGTCGCGGCTGTCGTCGATCTGCACAAACACGTGATAATGCAGCCTCCGGAACTTCGGCTCGTACTGGCCGGCCTGCTTCTTGACGAGCAGATCGAACGACGCCTCGGCCGCCTCGAACTGGAAGCCGGCGCCTTCAAGTTCGACCACGCGGTCCAGAATCCGCTTCATCAGCGCGTCGTCGGATTGCAGCTTGTACTTGGTCGTCTTGGCGACGATGTTCGAACGGCCGGAGAGTTCGCTGACCAGCACGCGGCGCTCGTTGCCGACGACCTCTGGAGAGATGTGCTCGTAGCTGGCGGCGAGCCGGTTGACCGCGTGGACGTGCATGCCCCCCTTGTGGGCGAACGCGCTGCGGCCGACGAACGGCTGGCCGTTGCGGAAGTTCATGTTGGCCAGCTCGTAGACGTACCGCGACAGCTCCGTCAGCCGGCGGACGCCATCGCCGCGGAGCACTCGGAACCCCTGCTTCTTGAGGGCCAGGTTGGCGGCGATGCTGATCAGGTCGGCGTTGCCGCAGCGTTCGCCGATGCCGTTGATCGTGCCCTGAACCTGCGTCGCGCCCCGGTCGACGCCGGTCAATGAATTGGCGACGGCGACATCGGAATCGTTATGGCAGTGGATGCCGAACGGCACGCGGACGTGCGGCTTGACAGCTTCGATCGTCGCGGCGACGCGCTCCGGCAGGCTGCCGCCGTTCGTGTCGCAGAAGATCAGCATTTCGGCCCCGCCGTCCATCGCGGCCTGCAGCGTCTGGAGCGTGTAGTCGGGATTCGCCGCGAAGCCGTCGAAGAAATGCTCGGCGTCGTAAAACACGCGCCGCCCCTCCGAGGCGAGATACGCGATCGAATCCCGGATCATCGCCAGGTTCTCATCCAGCGAGACCCGGAGAACCTCGGTGACATGCAGGTCGGACGTCTTGCCGACCAGCGTGCAGACGGGCGCTTTCGATTGAACGAGGGCCTGCAGCCCGGCGTCCTGCTCGGCGCCGATGCCCTTGCGGCGCGTCATTCCGAAAGCCGCCACCCGCGCGTGCTGCAACGGCCGGATGCCGCCGCCGTGGATGGTCGGCACGCCTTCGGCGACGCGCTGGAAGTACTCGAAGTCCTTTTCGTTGGACGCCGGAAAGCCGCCTTCGATGAAGTCGAAACCCAGTTCATCGAGCATGGCGGTGATCAGCAGCTTGTCCTGCAGGGAGAAGTTGACCCCTTCTCCCTGGCTGCCGTCGCGAAGCGTCGTGTCGTAAAGCTGGATGTCCATGGTTGCTGACTGTCCGGAATTTTTTGGGAAGTCGGCCGATCGATCGGGGCGTTCAACAAAAAAACCCCCGGATCGAGCGACCCGAGGGGGGAGAGACTGAACGAGCCTCAGCGTCGCAGGAGGGGCGGGGGGCCAATAATCACGATCGTCCGGCGCGCGGCAAAGGGCCGGCGGAGGTCGTTGATCGAGAACTGGCGGCGCGTGGCGGGCATGCTGGCTGAGGGGTTTGATCCAAAAGGCTATCGGCGGCAGGGGGGCGGAGTCAAACGGAAGTTTCCGGGGGGCGGGTGCTGCGCCGTCCGGTATCGTCCAACCCTTCGGCCGGCCTGGGGGCGGCCGGAGGATTGGATCGCGACAATTCACGTATCGTCGAAGGCTGGCGTCCGGCGGGGCGATGCCCTAGCGTGATCGCGACGTGGTCCGCGGCCCTGAATTCTGGACGTCTGCCCATGCTGCTGCGAACGCTGACGGCTCTGGCCTGGTGGACGCTGGGTGTGCCGTGGGCGTTGTCGGCCGAGCCGCCGACATCGCAGCTGGAGCCGCCGTTGTCTCCGGATGCGGCCCGCGCGGCGTTCGTGCTTCCCGCGGACCTGGAGATCCAGCTCGTCGCCGCGGAACCGGATGTCGTGGACCCGGTGGCAATCTCCTGGGACGCGGCCGGACGGATGTACGTCTGCGAAATGGGAGACTATCCCGCGGAGCCGACCGGCGGCCGGATTCGGCTGCTGGAGGACACGAATGGGGACGGCCGGGCGGACCGGTCGGTCCTGTTCGCGGACGGGCTGCCTTACCCGACGGGCGCGCTGCCGTATCACGGGGGCGTGCTCGTCTCGGCGGCCCCGGACATCCTCTTTCTTCAGGATCGTGACGGGGACGGCCGCGCCGATGTCCGTCAGGTCCTGTTCACCGGTTTTGGCGAAGGCAACCAGCAACTCCGCGTGAACGGCCTCATGCTGGGACTCGACGGCTGGGTGTACGGGGCGAATGGTCGCAGCGACGGGGAGGTGCGCTGCGTGTCGATTCTTGGGCGTCCGGGAGAGGAAGTGCCGGCGACGGCGACCGTCGAGCCGGTCTCGATCCGCGGACGCGACTTCCGGTTGAACCTGCGGACGGGCGTCGTCGAGGCGACGGCCGGATTCTCACAGTTCGGGCACGCATTCGACGACGACGGCGAGAGATTCCTGTCCTGGAACACCGTGCATATCCGGCACGTCGTTCTCGATCCCCTGGGATTCGTTCCGGGACTCAGGCTGACCCCGCAGGCGGCCTGTGCGGAGATCGCCGACCATGGTTCCACCGGACGGATCTATCCGATCAGCCGGACGACCGAACGCTTCAATGCTGAGGAGCCTGGCTTTTTCAACGCCAGCTGCGGACTGACGATCTACCGCGGCGACTGGCTGCCTGCGGAGTGCCGCGGGAACGCGTTCGCCTGCGAGCCGTTGTCGAACATCGTTCATCGCGACCTGCTGCGGCGGGAGGGGGCGACGTTCGTCGCCAGTCGCGCGCCCGGAGAGCAGGCTTCGGAGTTCCTGGCGACGACTGATGGCTGGTTCCGGCCGGTGAACCTCGCGACCGGTCCGGATGGGGCGTTGTACGTTGTCGATTTCTATCGGCGGCTGGTCGAGCATCCGCAGTTCGTCGCCGACGAACAGGCCCGCCGCACGACTGACTTTCGCAAGGGGGATGACCGCGGACGGATCTGGAGAATTGTCCCGCGGGGCGCGGCGCCGAGGCCCTGGCCGAACCTGACCGCGCTGAGCGGCCCTGAACTTGTGGACGCGTTGTCGTCCGGCAATGGCTGGATTCGGGACACGGCTCAGCGGTTGCTCAGCGAGCGTCGCGACTCGCCGGAGTGGCCGGCGTGCGTTGCACGGCTCCGCGATGTCGTTTTCCATGCTGGGGCCAGCGATCTGGCCCGCATCCATGCCTTGTGGACTCTGGGAGGCCCGGACGCGCTGACTGAAGGGGCCGCGCTGTTTGACGATTCTTCCCTGCGCATTCGTCGGCACGCAGCGCTGGCGGCGTCGCGAGTCCCCGGAGCGGATGCGGCATCACAACGATGGCTGTCGCAGTTCGCAAGCAGCGATGACGAGTCGCTGCGGCTTTTAGCGCTGTGGGCAATCTGTCGGGCCGGCGTCGCGACGGATGCGAACGACGCCGGCGCTCATCGCGATATTGCCGAGGACGCCCTGCGGCGGTTGTGGCGGGCGGACAGCAACGGCAGCCCGTGGGCTCGACGGCTGTTGCTGGCGATCGGCGGCCAGCGCGGCGGGGCGGGACGATCCGCCCTGGCAGCGCTGCTGCCAGTCGTCGTCGAGGAGCTGAAGGAGACTCCCGCGGCGGGCCTGTCTCTGGAGGACTTCGAGTTTCTGGAATCGTCGGCGCGGCAGACGCGGCTGAGTGACGAATTGGCGCCGGACAAGTTCCTCACCGAGCTGAAGGAGGCGGACGCCGGCGCAGTTGGACTCGCGCTGTATTCCGGGATCCTGCAGGCGGATCGATCCTCCGATTCGCGGGGGGAAGGCCTGAATCCGCAGTCCGCGTCCGAGTGGCAGCGTGTCGCCGGAACGCTGGCCGGGACGGCGGACGCCTCCCCGGCGGAGCGCGTCATGGCGATCCGGGTCATCGGCCACGAGGAGTGGGACGCGGCGAGGGCAACTTTGGAAGCCCTGTTGCAGCCGGAGCATCCGGTGGAGGTCCAGCAGGCGGCGATTCGAGCGCTCTCGGGATTCGCAGAACCGGAAGCGGCGGGACGGTTGCTGGACGCGTGGCCGCGTGCGACTCCCGCACTCAGACGGACCCTGCTGGACGGGCTGCTGACGCGACGGGAGTTCGCCGGCGCGGTGGTTGACGCGCTTGAGGACGGGCGCATCGAGCCCGCAGAGGTCGATGCGTTGAACGCGGACCGGCTGGTGCGGCTCTGCGATGCCGGGCAGGCGGCCCGCGTGCGAGAACTGCTTCGCCGCGAGGGGAACTCGAACCGGACGGAGGTGGTGGCTGCGTTCCAGCCGGCGCTGGCGCTGTCCGGAGATGCCCGGCGCGGGTCACGCGTGTTCGTCGAGAATTGTCAGAGCTGTCACTCCATTCAGGGACAGGGCCGCCGGCTGGGACCGGACCTGGCCAGCGTCGCCAACCGTCCCCCGGCCGATGTGCTGGTCGACATCCTCGATCCCAACCGGAACGTCCCCGCGGACGGCATGAGTTATGTCGCGGTCTTGTCAGATGGACGCATTCTGTCAGGGCTGCTGGCCGGAGAATCGCCGCGACAGCTGATGCTTCGCCGCGCGGACGGCGAGGACGTTCTCGATCGAGCGGACATTGAAGAGCTGCGGAACACAGGACGTTCGCTGATGCCCGAGGGATTCGAGAAGTTGACGGAGCAGGGACTGGCGGACCTGCTCGCGTTTCTGCGGACTGGCCAGCCGCCGACGGCGGACGCCGGCGGGCCTTAGGGGCAATCGGGCGGCGACGCCCGCAGGACTCACGACGACGGCAGCGATGACCACGACACCGAGGTGAACCGATGACGGGATTCTGGCGAAGTGCGGCCTGCGGCCTCGTGATTCTGTGCGGCGGGCTGTCTGCCCGGGTCGACCGCGTGCAGGCGGCGGATGCGCTCCGCGTCGGCGCGGCGACTGTCGAAATGCAGGCCGAAGACGAGATGGTCATCGGCGGCGGGATCGGCCCCGGCCGTCTGACGGGACAGGAAGGCAAGTTGCAGGCGACGGCCCTGGTGGTCGCGGGCGATACGCGGCTGTGCCTGGTCGCCGTCGACGTGCTGATGATCAACCGCGATTACCTCGACCCGGCTGCGAAGCGGATTGAGGAGGAGTGCGGCATTCCGTTCGAGAATATTCTCATCAATTCGAGCCACACGCATCACGCGCCCTCGACGGTGACGATTCACGGCTACCAGCGGGAAGAGGAATTCTGCCGGCGGACGGTCGAAGCGATCGTCGCCGCCGCGAAGGAGGCCAACGCGCGGGCCGAGGCGTCCGTCGAATGCCAGCCGGTGTACCGGCTGGGACAGGAGGCGACCGTCGGACAGAACAGCCGGCTATTGCTCAATGACGGCTTCGTCTTCTGGATCGGCCCGCGGGAGAACGCGCTGCGGCCGACGGGTCCGTTTGACGTCGACCTGCCGGTGCTGGCGTTCCGCAAGCCCGACGGCGGTTACGCCGGACTGCTGTTCAATCACTCCACGCACTGCATCGGGACCCGCCAGCCGAAGCGTTCGCCGGGATTCTACGGACTGGCGGCGCAGGAACTGTCCGAGGAACTGGAGGCGCCGTGCGCCTTCTTCAGCGGCGCCGCCGGCTCGACGCACAACCTGATTTTGACGACCGACGAAATGGTGCTGCGGCTGAAGGGCGCCATTCACGACTCGTTGCAGGCGGCGCAGCCGATGTCCAGCACCCGCCTCGCCGCAGTGAAGCGGGAGTTCACGTACCGAGTGCGGGAGTTCGACGAAGAGACGGAAGAGCGGAAATGCGTCGACTATTGCCAGAAGTACGCGCCCCAGGGAGCGGAGTACATCGCCCAGGTGTTCCGCGACATGCGGGAAATCCTGCGGCCTCAGCAGGGGCAGGAGCGGTCGACATGGTTGCAGGCGCTGCGCATCGGCGACGCCTATTTCGTCGCCGTGCCGGCCGAATACTTCACCGTGCTGGGCATCGAGATCAAACGCCGATCCCCGCACCGCAACACGTTCGTGTTCGGCCTGTCGAACGACTACATCGGTTACGTGCCGAATCGGGACGCCTACGATCTGGGGGGCTACCAGACATGGACGGGCCTCCACAGTTTCGTGGAGCGGGGAACCGGCGAGGCGATCGTCGACGAGTGCGTGCGGATGCTGGAGGAAGTGGGGCGGGAGTGACGTCCGCCCGCACGGGGCCGGGAATTGCCCTGGAAGCAGTCTGTTCAGAATCCCGGCCGCTCGGATAATCTCGAACCGGGGACGATCCGGAACGGAATGTTCCGCCGGAATCGTCCCTGAGCCTCGACCCGCCTCGCGTCTTCCCCGGATCCCGCTCCTGTCGATGTCCACCGCTGAGAAGATCGGGCCGCCGCTCCGATTCGACTGGTCCGTTCCGACGGGCGTCTACAACGAAGCGCTCGACCCGTCCGGCACGCCCCGCGACGGTTGGCGGGAGTTCCTCGACGCCCTCCGCCACGCGCCCCCCGAGGAACTCGCCCGCCGCGCCACGCAGGCGGAAGAGCAGCTCCGCGAGAACGGCGTCACATTCAACGTGTTCCATGAAGGCTCGCAACTGCAGCGGCCCTGGCGGCTCGACCTGCTGCCGTTCATCCTCAGCGCGGCGGAATGGAGAAAGGTCGAGAAGGGGCTGAACCAGCGGGCACGGCTGCTGCGCTGGATCGTTCAGGACTGCTACGGATCGCGGCAGCTGATTTATGACGGCTCGCTGCCCCCCGAGGTGCTGTTCGCCAACCCGGGCTTCATTCGCGCGTTCTGCGGCCTGCACGCCGGTCCGGGGCCGTCGATCGCCACCTACGCGGCGGAACTGGCGCGGGGGCCGGACGGGCAGTGGTGCGTGATGGCCGACCGCGCCGCTGCACCGGCCGGCATGGCCTTCGCCCTCGAAAACCGCATCATCACCTCCCGCACGATTCCCCCCGCGCTGCACCACCAGCCCGTCCTGCGGCTGGCGCCCTTCTTCCTGCAACTGCAGAACACGCTGACGGAACTCGGGGCGCGGCACTCGCCGAATCCGCGGATCGTGCTGCTCTCATCGGGAGCGTCGCATCCTTACTACTTCGAGGATGTCTATCTGGCGCGATATCTGGGCTACACGCTGGTCGAGAGCGGCGATCTGGCGGTGCGGGAGGACCGGGTGTACCTGAAGACGCTGGCGGGGCTGGCGCCGGTCGACGTGATCATGGCCCGCGGTCCAGAGCGCGCGATCGACCCGCTCGAACTGGGCGGGAACTCGCCCTACGGCGTCCCTGGCGTGCTGCACGCCATGCGCCGCGGCAACGTCACGATCTCCAACCGACCCGGCAGCGGCCTGATGGAGACGCCCGTGTTCATGGCGTTTCTGCCGGAGCTGTGCCGCCGCTGCCTCGATGAAGAGCTGCTGATGCCCTCGATCCCCACCTGGTGGTGCGGCGACGACGCGCAGCGGGCCTACGTGCTGGACCAATTCGAAGGTCTCGTGATCAAGCCGGCGTTCGAGCGCAGCGGCGGTCGGGAGACGATCGTCTCCCGGGTGTCCGCGGCGGAACGCGGCGCGCTGCGCGAGCGGATTCTCGCCCGGCCGTATGCGTTCGTCGCACAGGAGCTGATCGAGCGCTCCGCCGTGCCGGTGTTCAGCCAGGGGGCCGTGCGTCCGGGTCATGCGGCCGTGCGAGTCTTCATGGTGGCCGAAGGCGGCGAGTTCTCGCTGATGCCGGGCGGGCTGGTCCGCGTCGCGCCCAACACCGCGCCGATGGAGCTGTCGATTTCGGCCGGCGTGGGCAGCAAGGATTTGTGGGTGCTGGCGGACGGACCCGTGCGGCCCGTGACGCTGCTGTCCTCGGAAAACGAGCCGGTCAAGCTGCAACGGACGAGCGCCATTTTTCCGAGCCGCGTCGCGGACGATCTGTTCTGGGTCGGCCAGTCGCTGGACCGCGCGGACTTCCTCAGCCGTCTGCTGCGGGCCGTCGTCGAGCGGTTGACGACCGATGCGCCGCTGGATGCCGCGGAACTTCCGTCCCTGGTGCGGATCCTGGCCGATCAGGGGCAGATCGAGCCGGGCTTTGCGATCGAGATTCTCGCGGGGCCGATGCCGGCCTTCGGCGAGGAACTGCCGCGAATGGTTTCGGACGCGTCGGAGTCCCGGGGCCTCGCGGCGGCGGTGCGCGAGCTGGAACGGCTGGCCTCGCTGGAGCGGCTGTGGATCTCCCCCGACGCGTGGCGGAAGATTCACGAGACGGCGGCCACATTTCACGCTTCGGTGTCGTCGGGCTGGACCGGCCCCTACGACGTCCTCGACGCCGTCAATCAGGTCATTCTGGACCTGGCGGCGGTCAGCGGCCTGATCCAGGACGGCATGATCCGCGGCCCGGCCTGGCGGCTGCTGGACATCGGCCGCCGCGTCGAGCGGACGCGGAACGTCGCCGGACTGCTGCGCAGCCTGATGAGCGACGGCGAGCCGATCGAGCGCCCCGTGCTGAAGGCCTTGCTCGAGGTCATGGACTGCCGCATGACGTATCGCGCGCGGTACCTCGACAACATCCAGCAGAACGCGGTGCTGGACCTGTGCATCACCGACGAAACCTGTCCGCGGTCGATCGCGTCGCAGCTGGCGGCGCTGGCCGACCACGTCGACCTGCTGCCGCAGGACGCCGCCAGCCCGCTGCGCAGCGAGGAGAAGCGGGTCATCATGGGGGCTCTGCACGCGGTGCGGATGCTGCCGCCGGACCAGTTGGCGCGGCCCCAGACGGCCGACCTGCGCGACATCATGATCGACGTCGATCTCGCGCTGCGGGCTCTGACGGACACGCTCAGCCGCAAATACCTGCTCCATTCCGGCCAGCCCCGGCAAATCACGATCGAACCGGACGTGGTGGCGACGACATGACGTTCCACATTCAGCACACAACCCGCTACACGGGCAGCGAGGCGGTTTCCGTCGGCCACAACGAGGCCTGGCTGACGCCTCGCGCCACGGGCCTGCAGCGGCTGCTGTCGCATTCGCTGACGATCATTCCCCAGCCATCCGTCGTTTCGACCCGGACCGACGCCTTCGGCAATACGGTCACGCAGTTCTCGTTCAACCAGGGATACGATGCGCTCACGGTGACGGCCGTCAGCGACATCGAGCTGGACCGTCCCGCGGAGCGACCGGCCTCGGACTCACTGGCATGGGATGCGGTCGCGGAGGCTCTCCAGCGGCACGAATCGGCGGCCGAGCTTGAGGCCTGCGAGTTTCTATTCGACTCTCCGCGCTGCCGGACGCACGGCGATTTCGCGGCGTACGCGGCTCCGTCATTCGCGCCGGGGCGGCCGATTGTCGAAGCGCTGCTGGAACTCGTCGAGCGGTTTCATGGCGACTTCCAGTTCGATCCGGAGGCGACGACGGTCACGACGCCCGTGGAACACGTGTTCCGCGATCGGCGGGGGGTCTGCCAGGACTTCGCCCATCTCCTGATTTCGATCATCCGCTCTCAGGGGTTGGCCGCGCGGTACATCAGCGGCTATCTGCGGACGTTGCCGCCGCCCGGCAAACCGCGGCTGGTAGGGGCCGACGCATCGCATGCGTGGGCGTCGGTGTATTGCGGTCCTTTGGGCTGGGTCGACGTCGATCCGGTCCTCGGGACGCTGGTGATCGAGGATCACGTGACGGTCGCGTGGGGGCGGGACTACGGCGACGTTGCGCCGCTCAAGGGGGTCTACATCGGCGGCGGCTCGCACCAGTTGCAGGTGAGCGTCGACGTCGAGGAAACAGCGCCCGCCGGAGAGTGATCGCGCCCGGCGCCCGACGGCGGAGCCGTCGGCTTGGATCCGCTTCATTCAATGACAATTGACCAGTCTGCGATGACCAATGACCAATCCTGGTCGCCGCGCGAATTGGTGGGTCATCGCCGGCTCGCCCTTTGGGCTCACGCGGCTCGACGCCACCCTACGGCCGCCCGGCGCCCGACGGCGGAGCCGTCGGCTTGGATCCGCTTCATTCAATGACAATGGGCCAGTCTGCGATGACCAATGACCAATCCTGGTCGCCGCGCGAATTGGTGGGTCATCGCCGGCTCGCCCTCCGGGCTCACTCGGCTCGACGCCACCCAACTGGCTCGCCTCATCCCGTGTTCTTCAGACCCGAGGCGATGCCGTTGATGCTTTCCAGCACGCCCGCCAGCAGCTCGTCCTCGGGCTGCTCGCCTCCCCGGAGACGCTTCAGCAGCACGAGCTGAATGATGCTCAGCGGATCGACATACGGGTTCCGGCGGGCGATCGAGTGTTTCAGGACCGGCATGTGGTCCAGCAGTTCGCGGCGGCCAGTGATCACGAACACCGCCTCGGTCGTCCGTTCGTACTCCCGGGCGATGCGGCCGTAAATCCGGTCCCCCAGCTCACGATCGGTCACCAGGTCCGCATACAGCCGGGCGATCTCCAGGTCGGCCTTGGCGAGAATCATCTGCGCGTTGTCGATCAACGTCCGCCAGAACGGCCACTGCTCGTACATCCGCGACAGCGTCTCGCGGGCGTCGGGATTCTCTTCGACGTACTCCAGCACCGCGCTGCCCAATCCGTACCAGCCCGGCAGCGTGTGCCGGCACTGCATCCAGCTGAACACCCACGGAATGGCCCGCAGCTTGTCGAGCCGGGCGGCGTTGTCCGAAGGCGCGCCTTCTGTGCGGCGGGCCGGCCGGGAGGCGATCTTCAACTGGCCGATTTCATGGATCGGCGTCGCCTCTTCGAAGTACGTCAGAAAGCCAGCGTCTTCGTACACGAGGCTGCGATACTGCCGGCAGGCGCGTTCCGCGAGCCGCTCCAGAAGCCGTTCCCACGCGGGCGGGGGCGGATCGGCGACGACAGAAAAACTGCTGCGGAGGACGGCGTTCAGAATCTGCTCGAGGTGGCGTTCGGCGAGGCCCGTCGAGCCGTAGCGATCGGCGATGACCTCTCCCTGCTCGGTGAACCGCAGGCGTCCCTGCAGGGTTCCCGGCGGCTGGGCGAGGATCGCCCGGTTCGCGGGTCCGCCGCCGCGTCCGATGGCCCCGCCGCGGCCATGGAAGAACTGCAGCGTCACGCCGCTCCGCCGTTGAATCTCCGCCAGGCTCCGCTGCGCCTGGTACAGCGCCCAAGACGACTGCAGGAAGCCCGTCTCCTTGTTGCTGTCGGAGTAGCCGATCATCACTTCCTGGACGTTGCCCCGCAGGGCGAGATGCGACCGGTACGCGGGTTCGGTGATGACTCGCTGAATGATCGTCGCCGCGCTGCTCAGCGGCGCCTGCGCCTCGAACAGCGGAATGATGTTCAGACGACTGACGTTCTCCCACGGCCGGAACAACCCGGCCTCCCGCGCCAGGAGCAGCACCTCCAGCACGTGCGCCGGCTCGGTCGCGTTGCTGATGATGTAGTTTTCGATCGATTCCGTGCATTGCCGCTCGAGCACGGCCGACACGCTGCGGAATGTCTGAATGACCTCGCAGACCTCCGGCGAGTAGGGCAGATGCGTCGGAATCAGCGGCCGGTTGCACTGCAGCTCGCGCGACAGAATGTCGAACCGCTCGTTCGGGGCCAGCTTGAGATAGCCGTCGCACAGCCCGGCCCAACTCAGGATCTCCTCCACGGCCTGGCCGTGCGCGGCGCTGTTCTGGCGGATGTCCAGCGTCAGGAAGTGCAGCCCGAACACGTCAACCAGCCGGATCAGGTCCCGCAGCAGTCCATCCGCCGACGCCTCCGCCCGCACTCGCCGCAGTTCGACATCGATCAGCCGCAAATCCGCCAGCAGCTCCTCTTTCTGGCGGTACACTCCGTCCGGACTGCTGGCCGGCTCGGCCGTCCACGTCAGCGACACCGTCTCCACGTGTTCGATCGTCCGCCGCAGCCGGTCCCGGACCAGCCGACACACGAGCCGCAGCGGCTCGCGGGCCAGGCCGGGGGACGCTTCCGCAATGCCGCGAGCCGATTGCGACAGCACATCCCGCAGGGCATCGCCCGGCGGCGCCGACTCCTCCGACAGGCTCAACCGGCGACCGAGCTCCTCCATCCGCCGCACATACAGCCGCAGCACGGCCAGTTGCTGCATGCGGACGGCTTCGATCGTCACATCGTGGGTGACCCGGGGATTGCCGTCCCGGTCGCCGCCGATCCAGGATCCGAACCGCAGCCCGCCCAGCGCGCTGTCGGAGGGCCGCCCCGCGGGCAGCAGCCGCTCGAGTTCGCGGTCGATCCGCGGCACGACCTCGAACAGGGACTCGACCATCGACAGCCCCTGCCGGACTTCATCCCGCACCGTCGGACGCACGCTGCGGACGAGATTCGTCATCCAGAACTGTTCGATCTCCTCGACGATCTGCGCCCGGGCCGCCTGGCGCTCCTGCGGAAGCAGTTGTCGGAGTTCGAGCACGTCCATCTGCCGGGCGATGCTGCTCAACTTCTCGAGGATCGACCGTCGTCGGGCCTCGCTGGGATGGGCCGTGAACACCGGCATCACCAGCGACTGCCGCAGAAAGCTGCGCATCTGATCGGTCGTGACGCCCGCGTTCAGGAGTTGCTGCACGGCCGCTTCGACGCTGTCGGCAATGACGCCTTCCTCATGGGCCCGCCGCCGCAGCACGCGGAGCCGCGCCCGCTGCTCCGCCAGGTTGATCAGGTCGAAGTAAATGCTGAAGGCCCGGGTCAGCTTGCGGAGGCTGGCGAGGTCGAGTCCCGCGAGTTCATCCCGCAGCCGGCGGGCCTCGTCGATCGATGGACGCGCCCTCAGTTCCTGGGCCGCCTGTCGAACCCGCTGCACGAGTTGCAGCGTCTCCTCCCCTTCCAGCCGGCGAATGACGCCGCTGAGCACGCCGTCGTAGAAGGCGATGTCGGCGTCGAGGTCGCTCGTCGCCAGCGGGGGCGACGGCTCGGCCGGAACTGCGGAGGACGCGGAAGCGGAATCCATGGCGAAAGCGAACGTCTGCGACTCGGCGAACACGGGCAAAATGGACAACTCCGAACTTCTAACTGTCGAGATAACGAATGCGCTTGTTGACGTCGACATTCACGGAATGGTACGGCTGCGTCAGGTTGCCGGAACGGAACAGCGTCAGACGGTGGGCTTCCATGTCGTCCGCGGCGAGCGCGTTCGTGAAGATCGGCATCAGGTAGTCCGCGCCGACCGTGGAGGGCCGCAGCCGTTCACGGTCGTAGAACGACGGGTGCACCTGCCGCGCGTGGATCAGGCCGTAGCGGTCGCGAAAATCGTTCGCGTTGACGCTGTCGATGAAGAACCCCCGCTCCTGGCTGCGCTGCAGGATGGCCACGCCGTTCACGTGGCCTTCGAGAAGCAGATCAACGGCGTGTCCGCCGAGCTGGGCGCCGTAGAACCGATCAAAAAAGATCGGTCGGCCGCCGCGCTGCGTGTGACCGACCTTTCGAGTGAAAATCGCGGCCCGGGCGGATTCGTTGCGGCGCTTGCTGGTGAAGTAGCTGTCCCCCAGCCGCTCGATGAGGATCGACCGGATCGCCTCGGCGGCGCCTGACAGAATCTTGTTGCCGGCCGGGTCGGTGCTGGCGGTCTCCGCGCCCAGCTCTTCGCCCCGTTCGTCGACGACCCCCTCGCCGCACACGATCACGACATTCTTCTGCAGATCGTAAATCTCGATTGTCCGCTCGACGAGCCGATCGACGTCGAGCGGCGATTCGGGCAGCAGCACCAGATCCGGCTGGCCGAACGTCGCCCCCAGCGCGAGATACCCCGAGTGTCGCCCCATGACCTCGACGATCGCGATCCGGCGATGGCTTTCCGCGGTCGTTCGCAGCCGCTCGACGCCCTGGGCCGAGACAAACACGGCCGTCGCGAACCCCGGCGTCACGTAGTTCACCATGTAATCCAGGTCGAAGTGGCCATGTTTCGACTTGCGGACGTACTCCTCGCGGCCGTCACCCCCTGCGACCGGTTCGAGCACCCATTCATCCGGTTCGTGCCGGTAGTTGAGGCCCAGATCGTTGTCGATCGTCTTGGGCGCGAGGACCGTGGGCATGAACTCGGACAGCGCCTGCATGCCGTTCAGCGTGCCATCGCCGCCGATGCAGATCAGCCCCTCGACTCGCAGCTTCTTGAGCCGCTCGGCGATCTCATCCAGTGCGGACTTGTCGCTCGCGTCGACGTAGTCGCGCGAGGCGCCGATGATCGTGCCGCCGTAGGTCGGATCGAGTTCCGGGATCGGCGTGAACAGGGGGTTCAGGACGACGTGCGGAGCGCGGGAATTGAACAGGCTGCTGAAGCCCTTGATGAGGCCCACGATCTCCACGCGTCGCTCGCAGGCGCGCGTGACGGCGCCGAACAGCGTGGCGTTCAGGGCGGGGGTGTCGCCCCCCGCGGTCAGAATTGCGATTCGCTTCATGCGGCGTCACTCCCTGTCGGCGTGTCCGCGTCCGCGCGCCGGGAGCACTGCGTGTGTCCGGCGGGGAGGCGTCGCCCGTCCGGGACTGTAGCACACGGGATGAACGCCTCGCAGACCGCGCGAAGGATCGCCTCCCTGCCGATCCTGCGCGATGAATTGGCAAATCTCATACCGGGATGGCGTCGGGCCGCGGACTAGCCTCAGTCGCGCGGCTGGTGTGCTCGAAATCGAGGAATCCGGCGCGTTCCGAACCCCGTGCTCCGCGGAAATGCCGCAGGCCGGCGCCGCTGAGATGCCCGAATTCTTAGCAGCCTGCCGCGTCGCGCCGCGTTCTTCCCGAGAACGTCTTGCAGAGGTTTCGAACGGCGACGCTGCCGCGAGCGGTCAGAACGCCGGCCAGGCATCTTGCCCGCGTTCAGTCGCACCCGGGAAATCCGTCCGGCTGCCTCTGGCGTTGCTGTGAACGCCCGCGTAGGCTGCTGGAAGCGAGTCAGTTTCGATTCCCGTTGAATCGTCTGCCTCTACGGGCCTGTGCAATCTTGCTGCGGAAGTTGCAGGGCCTGGGCCGGCGATGATTCAGCCCGACAAGGCGCGGCCGATGCGCTCGCCAGGGCAGCCACTGTCCAGTCAGGGCGACTCCTCCCGACTCCTCGCGGAGGTGTGCGAAGAGTTCGTTTCCGCGCTGGCGATGGATCGCCATTCGTCGTGGAATCCCTATCTGGAGCGAGTCCCCTCGGAATGCCGGCCGCAGGCGGTTGCCGAACTCGTGGCCGCGCACATGGGCTTTCGCCGGACGCAGGGAGAAGCCCCGACCGCCAGCGAATACATCTCCCGATTCCCGGATTGCGAACAGGCCATCACGGCCCGCCTGAGCGGCGCGGAGGGCACTTCGGACCCGGATTCCTCGACGATCCTGATTCCGGGTGAGGCTCAAGCAGCCCGGCGGCCGGCGACGCCCGTCGAACGACTCGACCGCTATGAACTGCAGGAGCGCCTCGGGCGGGGCGCGTTCGGCGAGGTCTGGGCGGCCCGGGATCCCATTCTGGATCGCCGCGTGGCGATCAAAGTGCTCCGGGATCAGCCCGCGACGGACGGGGGAGATTCGCTGCTGCAGGAGGGGCGGCGGCTGGCGCGTCTGGATCACCCCAACATCGTCCGCGTGCTCGACGCCGGCCGCGCGGACGGGCGCGTGTACCTCGTTTCGGAGCTGATGCCCGGGGGTTCGCTGTCGCGCCGGCTGGGGCAGTCCCCGGAAGCCCTCGAGCGTTCGGTGAGCTGGATCATCACGCTGGCGCGTGCCCTGCAGCACGCGCACGAGCGCGGCTACGTGCATCGCGACATCAAGCCTTCCAACATTCTTTTCGATGCGGGGGAGGACCCGCACCTCGCGGACTTCGGGCTGGCGATCAGCGAAGTCGAATTGCTGGACGAACCGCCTGGCACCGTGGGAACGGTGGCCTACATGTCGCCCGAACAGGCGCTGGGGAAGAGCCATCTCACCGACGCGCGCTCGGACATCTACAGCCTGGCGCTGATCCTGTACCGGCTGCTGTCGGGCCGGCTGCCATTCTCGGAGACGTCGACCCGCAAATACCTGGAGCAGATCTCGACGCGTCCGCCGCGTCCGCTGCGGCAGGTGAACGCCGGGATTCCTCCGGGGCTGGAAGCGATCTGCATGGCCTGTTTGGATACGGAGCCGGCGCGGCGTCCGTCGACGGCGATCGACTTCGCGGAACGGTTGAGCGCGTGGCGGTCGGAGTGGGGGCGTCCACGGCGAAGTTGGTGGCCGGCGGCCGGAGCGGCGGCGCTGGCGGCGGGGATGCTGGGGCTGGGGGCCGTGGCGGCGCTGCGAAATCGGGATGCGGCGCCTCAACGGGCACTGCCGGAGGCGGGGGCAGCAGTCGCTGAGAGTTCATTGGCGGCGCTGGCGCGGAACCCAATCGCTTGGGAGCCGAGCGGGATGCTGGATGTGTACCAGTACCGGCCGGAGGAGCGGGATTTTCTGTTTGACGCGCACGGCGTCGCGGCATTTCAGGCGGGGACCGTTCCTTCGGACGCGGTGAGTCTCTCGGCGACGTTTCAGATTCAGAACGGAGTCGGAAATGGCGGGGTCGTATGGAGAATTCTGCCGGAGGAGGGAGGCGTGATTCGATGTCTGGCGCTGATGGTCGGGGAATCGCCAAGACGGGGCTTCGTCGACTTCTCAGTCTCTGAATTGACGATCACCGACCGTCCCGGCGGCCGGAGAGGGGTTCAACTTCAGGAAACTTTCATTCGACAAGCGACCCCCCTCAAGTCCATCGAACGGGCGACGCTGCGTCTGGCTGCGACTTCCGATGCCATCGAAGGCGTCTGGCTCAATGCCGCTCCCCTGTTGGAGGAGCGGATTGTTCTTCCGGATCGATTCCATGCCAACCACTTGGACACAGGTTGGGGGATTTGTGGCAAGGATGGCCGACTCCTGTTCGCGTCAATCTCCAGTTTGAGATGACCATTTTGTGAAAGGGCGCCTGTATGCCTGTTGGCTCTGGGAAGATTGATCCGCTGGTCGTCACGGTTCGAGAAACTCCCCCTGGATCGGGAATGAGGGTCGTCACGGTTGATGCAACTGTCACATGGGACCATACGAAAGAATCGCACTTTGCAAACATGGGCAATCCCACGGCGCAGTGTCGCGACGCCACAAATGGGCCGCTCGGAACTCCCTTTACGCTGGGGTGTGTTGCACAATCGCCTGGCACCGCAAGACACGTGGGGAGCACGATGGTCTCTTCCGTTGTCGCGACGGTTCGAGTGCGGACGTGCTTCATTTATGAAGTTGAGGCAATTGAGCCTCCGACTTGATCGGTTCGGCGACGCATTGCGTCGACCGCAACGCTGCGCTCACGACGAACCCGTCCCGTCCACATACGCCTTCCCCGCCAGCGACTCCGGCAGGCAGCGCATCTCCGCGCTCGCCGCCGGATCGTCGTGCGCGTAGCGATATCCCTCCCCGTAACCGCCCGCCCGCATCAGCGGCGTCACCGCGTTGCGCAAATGCAGCGGCACGGGCTCCCGGGCCGTCGCCTGCGCATCAACCCGCGCGGCCTCATACGCGCGGAGAATCGCGTTCGACTTCGGCGCCCGCGCCAGGTACAGCGTCGCCTGCGACAGCGGAAACAGCCCCTCCGGCAGGCCAATCAGATGCACAACCTGCGCCGCCGCAGCGGCCTGCGTCAGCGCCTGCGGATCGGCCAGACCAATATCTTCGGACGCCAGAATGCACAGCCGCCGCGCGATGAACAGCGGGTCCGCGCCCCCCTCGATCAGCCGCGCCAGCCAGTACAGGCTGGCGTTGGGATCGCTGTTCCGCACCGACTTGATGAGCGCTGACGCCAGGTTGTAGTGGTCTTCGCCCCCCTTGTCGTAGGCGAACCGCGCCCGCCCCAGCGCCTCGGACAACAGCTCCCAGGAGATCACGCGCGTGCCGGTCGCGTCCGGGGACGTGGCCGTCGCGGCCGTCTCCAGCGCCGTCAGCGCGACCCGCGCATCCCCGCCGGCGATCCGGGCCAGACGCAGCACGTCCGCTTCGGAAACGGCCGGATGCAGGCCTCCCAGCCCGCGCTCCGCGTCCGCAAGCGCCCGACGCAGCACAGTCCCCACCTCCTCCTCGCTGAGCGGATTCAAGGACAGCACCCGCGAACGCGAGAGCAGGGCGGAATTCACCTCGAACGACGGATTCTCCGTCGTTGCGCCGATCAGCGTGACGGTTCCATCCTCGACGGCCGGCAGCAGCGCGTCCTGCTGGGACTTGTTGAACCGATGAATCTCGTCGACGAAGAGAATCGTTTTCCGGCCGCGGCGGCGTTCGGTCCGGGCCTCGGCGATCGCCTCCCGGAGATCCTTCACGCCGGACAGCACCGCGGAAATGGGCACGAACCTGGCCGACGTCTGCAGCGCCAGCAGCCGCGCCAGCGTCGTCTTGCCCGTGCCCGGTCCGCCCCACAGGATCAGCGACGGCAGCGGAGCGCGGCCTTCGATGAGCCGCCGCACCAGCCGGTCTGCTCCCAGCAGATGCTCCTGACCGACGAATTCGTCGATCGTCCTAGGACGCATCCGGTCCGCGAGCGGCGCATCGGCGGCCGGCGGCTCTGGCGGCCGAGGTGCTTCATCGCCGAACAGGCTGCGTGATTCCCGCTTCTCCATGCCAGCGTCTTTCAATGGTCTCCGGCCCGTCCTGCCTCTCTCTCGGCCCGCCATGATAGGGTCCGCGGCCCGTCGCGTCGCGAAACGCCAGGCGTCCGATGCGCAGCCGATTCCCGGCCGCGCGGTTCCGTTTTCCGAACCGAAGCGTTAGAAGCGTCTGGGGGCGCGCCGACCGGCTTTCGCGCCCCGATGTTCCGAAAGTCCCGTCATGTCCCCAGCCACTCCTGATCCCGCGGCCGCAGCCCGCGCGCTCCACAGTCCGGATCGATCCAGCATCGCGTTTCTGTTTGACCTCGACGGCACGCTGGTCGACAGCGTGTACCTGCACGTCCTGGCGTGGCGGGAGGCGCTGGAGGCCGCGGGCGTGGGCCTGGCCGTCTGGCGGATTCATCGCCGCATCGGCATGAGCGGCGGGCTGTTCATCAACGCCCTGCTGCGGGAGATCGGCCATCCGGTGTCCCCCGAATCGGTCGAGCGGATGCAGAAACTGCATGCGGAGGCTTACAACAAACTGGCCCGCCAGTTGCGCCCGCTGCCGGGAGCGCGAGAACTGCTGACAGCGTTGACGAATCAGGGCGTCCCGTGGGCGATCGCCACGAGCGGCAAGACGGACAGCGCCGCGCCGGCGCTCCGGGCGCTGGGCGTGGCCGACACGGCGACAGTCGTCACCCGCGATCAGGTCCGATACGCGAAGCCCGATCCGGACCTGTTTCTGGCCGCGGCCGCACGGCTGGAGTTTCCAATCGAGAACACGGTCGTGGTGGGGGACAGCGTGTGGGACCTGCTGGCTGCCCGCCGCGCCCGGGCGCTGGGGATCGGCCTGCTGTCCGGCGGCTACGGCGAGGACGAACTGGCGCGGGCGGGGGCCTACCGCGTCTACGAGGATCCGGCGGACCTGCTGGCGCATCTCGATGAGGTCGGCGTCCGCCCTGCGGAATAGGCTCGATTTCCCACTGTCAGGATGACGACGGATTTGACCGAATGACCGCCGCTTCGAACCTTCCCTTCGTGCAGTTGTTCACCGATGGCGCGTGCAGCGGGAACCCCGGCCCCGGCGGCTGGGCTTACATCCTGCGGCATCCGGCCAGCGGCAAGTCGCGGGAGGCGTCGGGCGGGGCGCCGCTGACGACTAACAACCAGATGGAGCTGCAGGGCGTGATCTCCGGGCTGTCCGCGCTGACGTCGCGGAGCCGGGTTGAAGTCATTACCGACAGTCAGTATGTCGCCAAAGGCTGCCGCGAGTGGCTGCCGGGCTGGAAGCGGAACGGCTGGCAGCGGCGCGAGGGGGGGCGGCTGAAGCCACTGAAGAACGTAGAATACTGGCAGGAGCTGGATGGGCTTCTGAGCAAGCACGATGTGACGTTCACGGTGGTGAAGGGGCACAGCGGGCATCCGGAGAACGAGCGCTGCGACGAATTGGCGGTGGCCGCGTCGAGGCAGTATCGTGAGGGGTGATGTCTGAGAACCCGCTTGAGACGCCGCTGCAGTTCCTGCCGGGCGTCGGGCCGGCGCGGGCCGAGCTGCTGCGGCGGCTGGAGCTGCGGACGGTGGCCGACGTCCTGTGGCGGCTGCCTCGGGACGTGCTGGACCTGACGGAAGTCCGCTCGCCGGCGGATCTCGTCGAAGAGGAACTGCAGACGGTGCGGGGCGTCGTCGCGGAAAGCGATGGCCGCGAAACGCGAAAGGGAAACCTGGTCGCCGTGCTGCTGGACTGCCGCGACGACTTCGTCCGCGGACTGTGGTTCAATCAGCCCTGGATGCGGCAAAAGCTGGCGCCGGGCACGCACGTGCTGTTCTCCGGCAAGCCGAAGCGCTACCGCGGCCGCTGGGAGTTCACGCATCCGCGCGTGCAGATGCTGACCGCGGAGGACGACCAGGCCAGCGGCGGCATCGTCCCGCGGTACGGGCTGACGGAAGGACTGACTCAGGTCGAAATGCAGCGGGTGGTCCGCGCGGCGGTCGAAATGGGGGCGGCGGCCGTTGCCGATCCGCTGCCCGAAGAATTCCGCACCGAGCAGAAACTGCCGCCGCTCGCCGACGCGCTGCGGAAGGTGCACCTGCCCAGGGCGATCGCCGACTACGATGCCGGCAGGCGGCGGTTGCTGTTCGACGACCTGTTTGAGTTCCAGGTGGGCGTCGCGCTGCGGCGGCGCGTGTGGGGGCGTCGGTCCGACGCTCCGCGGCTGGAAGTGACCGCCAAGATCGATGCCCGCATCCGCCGGCGGTTTCCGTTTCGGCTGACCGCAGGGCAGGAAACGGCGATCCGGGACATCGCTGCCGACCTGGCGTCGGGGCGTGCGATGCATCGGCTGCTGCAGGCCGATGTCGGGGCCGGAAAAACAGTTGTGGCGATCTATGCGATGTTGGCCGCCGTCGCCAACGAACACCAGGCCGTATTGATGACGCCGACCGAACTTCTGGCCCGCCAGCACTGGCGGACCATTGATGATTGGCTGGCCGGCAGCCGGGTCCGACGGGCGCTGCTCACCGGCAACCTCACGGCGGCCCAGCGGAAGGAGATCCAGCGGCAGATCGCCGACCGGGAACTCGATCTCATCGTCGGCACGCAGGCCGTCATTCAAAGCGGCGTCAGGTTCGGCCGCCTGGGCGTCGCGGTCATCGACGAACAACACAAGTTCGGCGTGGCGCAACGCTCGCGGTTTGCCGAGCAGGAGAGCCATCCGCCGCATGTCCTGGTGATGACGGCGACGCCCATTCCCCGCAGCCTGTGCCTGACGCAGTTCGGCGACCTGGACCTGTCGGTGATGTCCGATCTGCCCCCCGGCCGGCAGCGCGTGGTGACGTCGCGGATTCAGGGGCCGGCCTCGCGGCGCAAGGCCTGGGACTTCGTTCGCGAGCGGATCCGGCAGGGGCGGCAATTGTACGTCGTCTGCCCGCTGGTCGACGCTGAGGAGACGGCGCGGTCCGGAGCCGGCGCCGAGCAGGTGTACGAGGAGTTGCGCGGCGGCGATCTTCAGGGACATTCGATCGGGCTCGTGCACGGGCAGATGGACCGCGAGCGGCGGGACCGTGTGATGGAGCAGTTCCGCAACGGCGACCTGCAGGCGCTGGTCGCGACGACCGTCATCGAAGTCGGCGTCGACGTGCCGAACGCGACGCTGATGATCGTCCACGAAGCCGAGCGGTTCGGCCTGTCGCAATTGCATCAGCTTCGCGGCCGGATCGCCCGCGGCTCATTCCAGGGGTACTGCTTCCTGTTCTCCGAGGCTGTCGCGCCGGAGGCGGCGTCGCGACTGTCGGCGCTCGAGCAGTCGGCGGACGGCTTCCGGATCGCCGAGGCGGATTTCGAGCTGCGCGGGCCGGGGGATGTGCTGGGCACTCGTCAACACGGCGAATTGCCGCTGCGATCCGCGGACCTGGTCCGCGACCGCGATCTGCTGGAGGAAGCCCGCGCCGCGGCGTTCCCGCTGGTGGAGTCGGCGGCGATCGATACTCCCGAGTTCCTGCCGCTCAAACTGCAGGTGCTTGATCGGTTCGGCTCGTTCCTGGACCTGCCGCGGACGGGGTGACGCCGCTGGTTTCGG
Organism: Planctomyces sp.; assembly: GCA_019636235.1. Classification (GTDB taxonomy): domain Bacteria; phylum Planctomycetota; class Planctomycetia; order Planctomycetales; family Planctomycetaceae; genus Caulifigura. Next base: position 28,046 of record JAHBXW010000023.1, on the reverse strand, counting down.
CGGGTTGCTCCGGGCCGTTTCGGGAGGCGCGGCGCAGGACATCGAGCAGCCGGCCAGCCTGGGCGTCCGCGGAGTGATGAGCCCGCACCCAATCCCGGCCCCGGGCGCCCGTCTCATCGCGAAGCGCCAGATCCTGTACGTATTCGCGGAGCCGCGCTGCCGCCAGTTCCAGATTGCCTGCGGCGAACGCGCCGCCGCCTGAGGCCTCCAGGTATTCGCGGCCGACCTCGAGCGACACAACCGGCTTTCCCGCAGCGCCCGCCTGCAGAAACGTGTTCGGAAAGCCCTCGAGCGCCGACGTGTTGACGAGCGCGGCCGCGCGGGACATCACGGCCGGCATCCGGTCGGCCGGAACGGTCTGGAGGATCGTGACATTCGTCCCGGCCCCCTCCCGCACCCGGCGCTCCTCATCCGCCAGCCGGGGGTTCAGAATCATCAGGAAGCGCAGGTCCGGGCACAGCCGCGCCAGTTCGACGCATCGCATGGGCCGCTTGTGATGCGGTTCCGCCCGGCCGACCCACAGGACGAACTCTCGCTCTGGAACGACCGCTGGCGGGGAGTCTGCCGCGATGTCCCATGCGGCGATGTCAATCGGGTTCGCGACGACCGTCCCGTCCCGCCCGAAGATGTCCCGCAACCTTCGCAGCTGCGATTCCGTCTGGCAGACGATTGCATCGGCCTGTTGAAGGATCCAGGCGCACGTCGCGCCGCGATCGCCATAGGAGTTCACGGCCTGCGGGTGCGTGAGGAATGTCTCGTCGAGGTCGCCATCCGAGCCGATCACGAGCACCGCCGGCCGTCCCGACGCGTGCGCGGAGGCGATCACCCGCGCGGAATTCATCTGCACGCCGAACGTCACGAAGACGTCGGCCTCAATCCGCTGATAGAAATCGTGGGGGCGCGTCCAGTCGGGCGGTCCCGCGAAGCCGCGCAGCAGAGCCAGCCGCGGCGCCTGCCACAGCAGCGGCCAGCGCCAGCGCTTCAGCCGCAGCCAGGGAAACCCAACCCGGCGCTCGACGCACAGCCCGACCTGCTCGTCGAGCTGATGCCGACGGTCGACGAACGTGCGCAGGCTGACGCCGTCGCGAACGTCAGGAACGAGCGGCGTCGAATGCCGGACGACGAACTGCACGCGGCAGTCGTCGCGCCGCGCCAGCGCCCGCGCGAACAGCCAGGCGCGCGTCTCCGTGCCGCCAATGCCGCCGGGAAGCGCCGGATCGATCACCGGCGCCGCGGGCAGCGATACGAGGCAGGCGCTGAGCATTCCGAGAGAATGGTCGGAAGGCCCCCCTGGAGACAACTCCGAATCTGCGCCGCCGCCAGCCAGCGCCCCCTCGCGACCGCCGGGCGCCGCCAGCGCTCACCTGCTGAGCGACTTCTCATAGACGACCTTGTCGTCCTCCGGAGCATAGAAGTCCGGGAATCGGGCGACCTCGCGGTAGCCGCAGCGGAGGTAGAACTGGCGAGTCGGTTCGTAGAGCGCGCGACTGGACGTCTCGATGTACGCCTTCCGTCCCTGGCGTTCTGCAATCCGACGTTCGACTTCATCGACCAGCCGTCGCCCCAACCCCTGCCGCTGGAGCGCCGGATCGACGGCCACCCAGTACAGGTCGTAGCTGCCGACAGTGCAGGCGATCTCGCCGTAGCAGGCGTATCCCGCCACAGCCCCATCCTGATCCGCGAACAGGAACTCGTAGCCCGACGCCTCGCCCTTCGCCAGCCGTTCGTCGACAAGTTCGACCGCGACGTCCACTTCGGCCGCCGTGAAGAATCCCGAGTCCGTCACAATGCGTCTTACGGCGTCGCGGTCCGAGGGGTGAACGGCCTCTCGCAGGCAGACTTCGGGCGGCATCAATGCGGTCCGTGGAAAAAAATCGCACAAGGCCGGTTGCGTGGAGATGTCAGGCCGGGGCCGGTCCGGAATTCGCGGGCAGTGCGGCGCAGCGCTGCACGACGGCCGCGAGAATCTCGGCCGGTTCCGCCATGCGGCCGGGGCCCCGCGCGCCGCAGCTCAGCCAGCCTTCTCCCGGTCCGACGATGTGCACGCCATCGGCGTCGAGCTGGCGGAGATTCCGCTGCACCGCGGGCTTGGCCCACATGTCGTTGTTCATCGCCGGGGCGACGAGCAGCGGGCAGATCGTCGACAGCGCGAGCGTGGTCAGCAGGTCGTCCGCGTGTCCGTTGGCCAGTTTGGCCATGACGTCGGCCGTGGCCGGGGCGATGACGTAGACGTCCGCCCGGCGCGCCAGGCCGATGTGCTCGCCGATCGGATGTTCGATCGGCTGGAACATGTCGACGTATACCGGCCGCCCGGTGAGCGCCTCGAACGTCGTGCGGCCGATGAACTGCTGGGCGGCGGACGTCAGCACAGTCGTCACCCGCGCCCCGGCCTGCACGAGCTTGCTGGCGAGGTCGGCGGATTTGTACGCGGCGATGCCCCCGCTGACGCCCAGCAGGATTTCCCGCCCTTGCAGCTCTGATGACATGGCCGCCGGCCTTTCAGCGGATCGGCGACCGGATTACAGGTCGTCCAGGTTCGGGCCGCCGTCGTCGATCACGTCCGGCGCGTCGTCGACCGCCATCACCACGTTCTGCGACGAATCCAGGTAGATCTTGTCCTGCAGAATCTCCTGGATCACCGTCTCGATCCCCGGACGGTGCTGCGTGTCCACCAGGACCGGCGAACCCCGATTCAACTGCACCAGACGCTTCTGGATCAGCGTCGACAGCTTGAACCGACCGCCAACCTTGTTGACGATGCTTTCTTCCTTCAACTCGTCGTACATGTCTGTTTCGCCTCATCGGCCAGCAGGCCGCAGATCTCCGCGACAGCCCGGTCCAGATCGTCATTGATGACCCGGTACCGATAGCAATCCGCCAGTTTAAGCTCCTCCCGCGCCGTCTGCAATCGACGCTGGATCACGGCGTCATCCTCCGTGCCGCGGCCGCGCAGCCGCTGCTCGTATTCATCGACGGACGGCGTCATCAGGAAGATCGACACGGCATCCGGGTAACGTGCCATGACGTTCAGCGCGCCCTGCACGTCGACCTCCAGCAGCGGCCAGGCCCCCGCCTCCCGGGCCCGATCCACCTCGGACCACAGCGTGCCATACCAGAAGCCGCTTTTGTGCACTTCCGCCCACTCCAGGAATTCGCCGGCCTGACGCCGGCGCTCGAACTCCTCGGGCGGCAGAAAATAGTAGTCCCGGCCGTCGACCTCCCCTTTCCGCATCGGGCGCGTCGTCGCCGACACCGACATTCGCAGCGGCGCCGGGCTGTCCTTCAGCAAGCGATGGACGATCGTCGTCTTGCCGCTGCCGCTGGGGCCGGACAAGACGACGATGCGCTGGCGGCCGGAAGCCGATGAGCCGGGGACGGAGGACACGGGCGAAGTTCAACAGCGGACGGAACACAATGGAACCCGGACGGCCCGGGCCCGCGAAGCTACTCCACATTCTGGACGATTTCGCGAATCTTCTCCACGGCGGCCTTGCCCTCCACGACCGCATGTGCGATCGCGATGTCGTTGGCCTTCGAGCCGATCGTGTTCAGCTCGCGAACCAGCTCCTGGCAGAGGAATTCCAGTTGCCGCCCGCTGCTGGGCGTCGCGTCCAGCAGCCGCTGGAACTGTTCGATGTGGCTTCGCAGCCGCGCCAGTTCCTCGGTGACGTCGCAGCGATCGGCGAACAGGCTGACCTCGCGGATCAGGTCCGCGTCTCCCACGATGACTTCCGATTCCCGGAGCAGTTCCGTGACCCGCTGCTTGAGCTTGTCGCGGTATTCGACGACCACCTGCGAGGCGCGTTCGGACACGACGGCCGTGCGGGCCTGCAGCGCGGCCAGCAGTCCGGCCATCTCATCCCGCATCGCCCGGCCCTCGCGCTGCCGGAACGAACCCAGCTGCGACAGGCAGTCGCGGACGACCGCCTCGACCAGCGGCCAGTGCTCGCTGTCGACCAGCGGCTCGTTGGATTCCGAGATGACGCCCGGCAGCTCGAGGAACGCGCCCATGTCGGTGGGCGCCGGCAGGTGCAGATCCCTGGCGACCTGATTGAATTCGTTCCAGTAGCCGATCAGCCGATCCCGGTTGATCCGCGACGTGCCGCCGCTGTCCAGCCGGACGATCCGCAGGTTGACGTTCACCGTCCCGCGGCCCACCGACTGCCGGACGAGCCGTTCGACTTCGTTCTCGACCCCCAGCGCCGCCTCGGGGCAGCGCACGGTGATCTTGAGATGCCGGTTGTTGACCGAGCGGATCTCCGCCGAAACCTGCAGCCGATCGTCCTGGCGACGGGCGTCGCCGAAACCCGTCATGCTCAGCAGCACGGAATTCGTTCCTTGGCACGAAGCGTGTCGCCGCCGTTGACGCCCCTTCCCGAACGTCCCGCGGTCCGCCGGATGCGGATGATCGGGGAGGCGTGCCGGGAGCGAACCCAGGCTGTCAGCGGCGATGCACGTCCGGTCTGTTCAGGGGGTCGCGTTATCGTCGGCGGGCGCGTCGGCCTCATTCCCAGAGGGGGGCGTCGCAGTTTCACCCTGCGGCGGGGCGGCATCCAGCGTCGACGAGTCTTCGCCGGCGCCCGCGTCCGTCCCCACATCGGGAGTCGCCTTCCCGGTCGTCCCGGGCAGCGTGTTGAACGGATCGGCCGCTCCGGCGCCGCTGTCGGACGTCGTGCCCGTCGCGCCAGCGCCGCCCTTGGTCTGTTCATCGTCCCCGACATTGCCTTTCGGCAGTTCGCGGCTGGCGCGTGCGTCCTGCGCGGCCCGAGCCGTCAGTCCGCTGAGGCCGGCCGTCCCGACCCAGATGATGGCCACGATGATCGTGACCCGCGTGAAGATGTCGCCGGCTTTGGTGCCGAAGGCGCTTTGCCCTCCCATGCCGCCGAACGCGCCGGCCAATCCGCCGCCGCGGCCGCGCTGCAGCAGCACCAGCACGATCAGCACGATGCTCAGGAAAAACAGCAGGATTCTCAGCAGGACAGCGGCAATTACCACGTCACGTCCACTCCTTCCCGCTGGCGCGACTGCGGGACTGGCTCTCACTCTCGATTTCCGGCATCCGGGACTCCGCGCGAGTCGCCGTGAATCCGGCCACGCAACTGTCTGACGTCACTTGCCTTGGGCCTGAACGCCCGCTTCGACAATCGGCAGGAAATTGGCCGCCGACAGGCTGGCCCCTCCCACCAGAGCGCCGTCGATATCCGGCTGCTGGAGCAGCGTCAGGGCGTTGTCCGCCTTCACGCTGCCGCCGTACAGAATCCGGATGCCGTCGGCAACCGCCGGATTGTAGCGGCCCGCGAGCCACTTGCGAAGATGGGCATGCGCCGCCTGGGCCTGCTCCGGCGAGGCGGTCTTCCCCGTCCCGATCGCCCACACCGGCTCATAGGCGATCACCAGGTCCGCAACCGCGTCCCCGTCAACCCCCTCCAGGCTCCCCGTCATCTGGCCGTCCAGGATCTGTTCCGTGCGTTCGGCCTCCCGATCGGCGAGTTGCTCGCCGACGCAGAGGATCGCCTGCAGCCCCTGCGTGCGCACCGCCTTGACCTTCCGGTTCACCAGCGCGTCCGTCTCGCCGTAAAGCGTGCGCCGCTCGCTGTGCCCCAGAATCACCGACGCGCAGCCGCAGTCGATCAGCATTTCAATGGCGGTTTCGCCAGTGTACGCCCCGGGCTTTTCGGCGGACGCATTCTGAGCGCCCAGCCGCACCGACGAGCCCCGGATCGCCCCGGCCACCGCCTCCAGATAAGGAAACGGCGGGCAGACCAGCACCTCGACGCCGGTCGCGGACGCGGCGCCGCGGGCGACATCGGTCGCCAGTGCGACGGCCGTCGCCCGCTGTGTGTTCATCTTCCAGTTGCCGGCGACCAGAAATTGACGCATCGTCTTGAAAACCCTTCAGGGATGCCCGCCGGTGAATGCAGCCTCGCAAACTGCGGCCCCACGCCTGCCGGCGTCAGGCGGAACCGCGGGGACGGTAGCGTTTTTCGGAAGACGTGAAAACTCCCGCAGCCCCCGGCCCGCGGCGAAGAGCGACGTTTGTCTGGCCCCGAGTCCGCCGGTCCCCGTTAAGGAGCCGTCCGCGGAATCGGCCGGCGGAGCAGCATCGACAGCGCGGCGACCGCGAACACCGCCAGGAACGCCCACCGCAGGTCGCCGGGCGCCAGCAGGAATCCCGCTCCGGCGCCGATCGCAGCCAGCGTCCCGATCAGCGCGCTGAACCGGGGCTGTCCCGCGGCGGCGACGAGCATCAGGCCCACGGCCAGCCAGAGCAGCGCCTCCCCGGAACTCCAGGCGATGGTGCGTGCCTCGGCGGATCGCGCCCTGAGCACCAGCCGCGGATCACCCCCGGACTTCGAGAATCCCAGCTCCCGCCCCTGCAACGCCGGCAGCTCGATCGGCAGCGACAGGCCGCCGATTTCCTGCCAACCCTGCGCGGGCGCCGGCAATGCCGCCAGGCTCTCAAGCGTGTCGATCTGCATTCCGCGCTGCTGCGATTCGCCCTCTTCCGTCGCCAATTCGAGATTCCGCCGGCTGGCGCCAAACCGATCGAGTTGGATTCGCCCGAGACGATCATTGTCCAACCCCGCCCCTCCCTGGACAAAGCCGCCTCGGCCTCCTCCCAGCCCCGCGTCCTGCCGGCTGAGGGAATCTTTCAGCCCCGACCGGCTCCGCCGCGATTCGAGTTCGACCTGCGACTGGACGCGGGTTTTGTCGCCGACCGCTGATGAAAACAGGCGGAAGCCGAAGGTCCGTTCGCCGTCGCTCAGAGTATCGGCTGGCTGCAGGTCGTTCCGGTTGAATCTCAGGATCTCGCCGGCGTTCCCCACGACAAAGGCCTGTCCCTGTCCCGGTTCCCCCCACACGGCGTCGCCCCCGTTGGCCTGGAATGACCCCTGCCGGAATGAGAGGTCCAGGCCCTCCGCGTCAAACTCGACAGTCGGCGCCGCGCCGTCCAGTTCGGAGGAATCGCTCAGCTCCTTCTTCACCTGTGCGGACAACTCCCGATAGCGGCGGGTGTTGTCCGCCTGCAACTCGCCCGCCTTCCCGGCAATCTCCCGACCGTATGTCGCCGAGGACGTCGCCGGTTCATAGCTCTCCAACATCAGCGACAACTTTTTGAGGTTCGACTGCGCTTGGATCCGGCGCGACGTCGAGTTCCGCGCATCGGCCGCGATGCGGGACATCTCCGCGATCTCCGCTTCGAACTGGTCCAGCGACTGCGACACCAGCATCAGACCCCATTCGTCCGACTGGTGGGGCGTCAGATTGGAAAGGTCGTCGACGGACGCCTCGACGCCGTCCGGCAGCGTCACCATCCACGATGTCTGGGCCACCGGCATCCCGTACTCGGCGGATTCGGCCGTCGTGACGATCCGCGGCGCGGGCAGCGGCAGCGACTCCGCCGCCAGCGACGGCCGATCGGGCAGCGGCGACGCCAGCTTGCCAGCCAGATGCAGCACGACGTCGTACGACAGGTCGGCCTCGCTGCTGGGAGGCAGCGGCACGAGCTGCACGCGGCGGTTGCCGATGACGGTCGACACCGACCGGGAGGGCCGGCTCTGAACCAGCACCGACAGCAGCCGGACATCGGCGCTCGGCAGTTCGACGGGCAGATACTGCCGGCCGCGATTGCGAACGGTGTAGGCCACGCGCGTCCGCCAGGAACCGTCCCAGTCGACGATCGTCTGCAGCCGGGAAGCCATCACCATCGCCTGCACCGAGGCGGTCGTGCCAGTGGGCTGGATCGTCCAGGCGGCGGCCCGATCGGGCAGCACGCGGACAATGCTCATCGCCTGCTGGACGAGCGCGTCGGGCAGCCGCAGCGGCAGGTTCTCCCGGGCGATCGCTGTCACGGCCGACGGGTCTTCGAGGGCCAGCGGACTGCGCGACAGATTGACCGCGATCACGTACTGGTTCTGAACGTCGAGCGGCACGGGTTCGCCATCGGCGCCGGGCTTCTCGAACCGCAACTCCGGCGCCGGGACGCGGGCATCCACCGGGGCAGGCAGCGACGCGGCCGCCGTCAGCAGGAACTTGTCGCGGACGGGATCGGTCAGCAGGATCGTCCAGCGGATGCGATCATCCGGGCCGTCGGTCGACACGATCTGCCGCACCTGGTCGCCGGCGAAATCCAGGCGGCCGCGCAGCCAGGCCGGCGTCGTAAACGTCAGCCGATCGGTCGCGGCGCGGGCGATCGTCCACTGAAACGTGAACCCGTAGTCCACCGCAGCGTCGCCGACAGCGATCAGCGTCAGCACGTCGGCCGCGAGTTCCGCGGCTTGCTCCCGCAGGGCGATGACCGCGGCGGGGGGCGCCAGAACCGTCGTCCGGAATGCGAACTGCACCGGCCCGGGCCGCAGAGACCGCAGCTCCTCGAACAGCGTGGCCGGGTCGACCGCCCGCCAGTCGGCCTGGCTGTCGATCGTCGATGTGTACGTGTCGTCGACCCACACCGCAAGTTCCGAATCAAGTCGCGCGACCTGCAGCGGCGCGGGGACGGCGACGCTTGCGGTCGGCTCCTGCGGCTCGCGGCGAATGAGGCCATCGACCTGTACGTCGACGGCGCCGGTCGTCGGCTGCTGGAGGTCGATGTTCAGGATGTCGCCGCGGCCGGGCTCGCGCAGAACCGAGTAGTCCTGCAGGTGGGGCGAGGCAGCATCCACCAGCAGAAAGCCGTCCGGCAGGGCCACCTGCAGCGTCGAGCGGGGCGCGCCGGCGATCTGGAAGCTGATGCGGCTGGACACCTGCTGCCTGCGGAGCGACACCAGCACGCCATGCCGCGCGACGGCTCGGGTTTCGGGAAGCCGCCGTTCCACACGGCCACGGAGCACGGCCGGGCTCTCAATCGCGCGATATGCGAATTGCAGCGCGCTGGTGGGCGAGGGGGAGCCGCCCGGCGGAGGGTTCGGGAAACTGCTCGTCTCATCCCGGGCCAGTCCCGTCAGCTCGCCCGGCCGGACCGCCAGATGCGGTTCGGCGAACAGGCCCAGCCGGAGCGTCTCGCGGGCGACGCCGCGGGGGGCGGGAAGCGTCAGCTCGAAGTCGCTGCCCGCGTCTGCGATCTCCAGCGGCAGGAAGACCTCAATCGAAAATTCCGTCGTCGTGTCGATCGGACGGCGGAAGGACACCGTCAGCCGCCGATCCTGCGCCTCGTCATCGATCCGCCAGCCGGCCAGATCCGGCCCGCTGATGCGTTTCAATCGCACGTTCGCCGGCAGGCTGAACTCGAACTCGCTGACGGTTCCCTGGCGCACGCGGAGCGCGCACTGCGACCGGACGTCGAGGCTGGCGTCGCTGACGGCGACGACCGCGATCGCTTGCAGTTCGACCGCGGCCTGATCGGCGGCCTGTGCGGAACGCGGTTGCCAGGCGACGGCCGCCGCGCCGCGATCAACAGCCAGTTCGAGGACAGCGCCTCCGTCGTCGGCCGGTCGGGGCGCGATGCGCACGCCGTCGATCCGCGTCTCCAGGGCGCCCTCCGGAAGTCGCAACGAAAGCTGCCCCGCGGCGACCGGACCATGCTGCCAGGCCAGCCGCCCCGCGGGACCGGTCGTCTCCACCGGTTGGTCGAACGACAGATCGAGGACGGAGACGCCGCTGCGGGGAACAGCCACCGCCAGCATTCCAGAGCCGGCGTCCACTTCGACGACGGCCGGCTCGCCGTTCAGCGTCGCCGACCGCAGCGGCACGCTGCGCAGCGGCAGGAGCAGGCGGATGGGCGACTCGCGGAAGTTGTGGAGCAGAAGACGCCCCTGTACGCGGACGGTCGCCGGAGACCGCTGGACATCGGACGCGACGTCAATTTGCCGGAGATCGGCGACGTATGAGGCGAGCGCCACGGCGCCGTCGCGGGGCGCTGCCGCAGGCGGCGCGGACTCCGGATGTGCAGCCTGCCACAACTGCTCGAATGCCGACTGCGGCACGAACACGTTCCGCGCAGCCAGCGGCGAAGCCGGATCTCCGTAGGGCACGTACACCGTCAGCGGATCGGGATTGTCGGCCTCTGCCGGCGTCGACCCCGCCCACAACAGGCCGCCCACGAGGGCGAGGCCAGCGGCGGTCCGCGCGACGGCGGATGACAACCGCCGCGCCCGCACACGCTCCACACCGACCGCGATCAGACGAACGGCGAAACGCAGGGCCCACAGCGCCACTGTCAGCAGACCGCCCAACCAGACGCCGTCGGCCGCCGGCAGCCATTCGCCGGAAATCAGATGTCGCGCCGCGATCGGACCGAGCAGCGTCACAACGGCATACAGCGTCCGCACGCGCGGCGACGCCCCCCGCAGCCACCAACCGAACGCCGCCACGATCACCGCGATCAGCAGCAGGCTGGTCTGATCCTGACGTCGATTGCGGAGGGTGACATCCAGGCCCGGAGTCTCCGAGTCCACAGCCGACGATGTCGTTCGCAGCGTGCTGGGCGCGGAGCCTTCAGGAGGGGCGAGCGCGAACGCGACGGACAAGAGCGCTCCGCTGGCTGGACGTCGAGCCGGTGAGGGCTGGGCGATGGCGATGCTCGCGCCTGCGGCGGTTTCCGCCCCCAACATTGGTCCTGACCCGCTCGCGGCCCCCGGCAAGTTCGGGGCTCCTTCGCCCGACGCGACAGGAGGCGCCGGAAGGGCCAGGTCGCTCATCTCGGACTGGGGAATCGCTTCGTTCAGCTTTCGCTCGTCGGCAGCGAGCGGCGCGTGCGCAGCGAAGTCGTAAGCCGGCTCAGACGCCGCAGGCAGCGGAGTCGCCGACGCAGGCGCTTCGCTGCGCGCCCTTTCGAGGAAGAATTTGTCTCTGCCCCCGGTCACCCATTCTCCGCCGCGCGAACCCGGCAGGCGCTGCAGCGGCCCTGACAGTCCCTGCAGCAGCACGCCGACGACCATCGCTGCCGCCAGCACGCACAGGCAACCCGCAAACAACGGCGTCGACCGCCGACGCGCCCAGCCCACCGCCGCCCCGATCACAACAATGACCGCCAGGAACAGGACCCTCGACAGGGGATCTCGCAGCGTCGGCGATTCCACAAACCGGGCCAACCGGCGAATCAGGCTGTCGCCCTTGGTTGAGTCGACGGGACGGAACCGTCCGCGAGCATCGACGACCGCCAGGTCGTCGGGGGCGTGCAATGTCCAGTTCGTTTCCAGAATGTCGATCGGCTCGACGGCTCCCTGACCGGTGACGACCGCGAACCGGGGCAGCGGGTGTTGAATCTGCAAATCGCCCCGTGGCTCCAGCGGCGCGGCGCCCCGCGCTGCAACGGGCGCGGTCACCAGTCGCAACGTGCGACGCAGGTCGGGGGGTGTGACGGCCGACAGCGGGATGCGAATCGCGCCGTCCGCGCGGCGGACCTCCACCGGACGGTCATCGATCAGCGCGGACCACAACTCGTCGGTTTCCGGCAGCGCGATGTCGAACGCCTGCATGCCGACGGCGCTGAACCGCGCATCGAGCTGCGTCTGCCGGATGCCGCTGGAATCGACCAGCGAGGCCACATTCAGCGACTCAATCACCGCCGAGGGAATCGGCGTGCGGGGCAGCCGCTCCTCGGAGACGGTCACGTTCCATCCCGGACGCACGAAACTCCAGGCGCCGACCAACCGCTCTTCGGGGCGGACATGCGCCGGCGGGAAGTCGATCGGATCGAGCGCCGGCAGCGGCCGGCCGGCGGAATCGACGGCCGTGAACGACAGATGCTGCTCGTCCGCGGCCTCCACGCCGACGGCTCCCGATTCGCGGTCCGCGCCGGGAATGCTGATGGCGGGCACGGTCCACGTCTGCGGCGCGCCGTCCTCGGCGGGCGGACGCGGCTGAGCGATGCGGGCCTGCAGCACGAACGTGCCGCGCGCATACCGGTCGAGCCGAATGTTCCACGGGAGCACGCCGTTCACGGCCGTCCCCGGTTGCTGTTCCAGGATAAATGGCAGGTCGGGCGCGATCTGGGCCGCCTGCTGGGCGATGCGGCCGGCCAGCGCGGCGTCGCCGCCCGTGCCGAACAGCGGCGCCGGCCGATGCGGCGCGAGCGTGAACCGGATGTCGCGACCCGCCGATTCCGGCAGCGCCACGACGAACTCCCGCAACCCTCCTCCGCCGATCGTCAACTGGGCCTCGACATGCGTCAGCGCTGTCTCGGGCTCCAGCCTCATCAACGCCACCGTGACGGCGGACAGGCGGACCGGCATCCGGCGGACTTCGAGTTGCCCCTGAAACACCGTGTCCTGGTAGGTGAAGCCCAGCCGGGCCGTGCGCTGAAACGGGCTGAGTTGCCGGTTCAAGGTTTCCAGATCGCGGCGGCGGGCCGGATCGAGCCCGGTGATTTCCACCGGCGCGATGTCGAGATCATCGTCCGCGGCGATGCCGTACAGCGCCTCGATGACGCCCGCCTGAGGCAGCCGCACCTCTGGGATCGCCAGCCGGACCGGTTCGTCCTGCACGGGCCAGGGCTCGGGATCAAAATGCGCCGACAGCGTCAGCGTGCGAGACTCGCCGGGCAGCAGCGGCGGATCAAGGGGAATCCGAACTCGGTTGCGTCCCGCCTCCCGGGGAATCAGTTGCCACTGCACGACCGCGTGCCCGCCGGACGTCACGCCGTCGATCCGCCACGCGGCCGGCAGCTCCAGGTCCGCTTCGAACATCGCCGCGAACCGCGTCTGAAACTCCACGATCGACAGCAGATCGACGCCCTGCGCGTTGACGCTCAACAGCGTGGTCATCGCGGCTTGAACTTCCCGTTCCCGCTCGGCCGGCTGATAGGTCAGCGAGAACCGCTCGGTCCAGATCTGAAAGTACAGGCTGGAACTGTCGTCCCCCGCCGCCGTGGGGTCCTCCGCCGCCGAACGCAGCCGTGCCTCGGCCGCCGAAGTCTGGCGCAGCCCCGTCGCTTCCAGCACCTGCAACCGCACGCCGGGAGGACGCTCCAGCACCAGCAATCCCGTGTGCGACGACACGTTTTGCACAACCAGCGGCGGCACGGTCCAGCGGCCATCCGCGGAGCGCGAGAAAATGCCGCGCAGTGAAATGGCCCGCACGCCGGAGAACGGCTGCCGCCAGGTCAGAGTCAATCGCGTGGCGCCGTTGCCGCCGTCCGACAGCTCCCAGGCCTCCAGCCCCATCGACTCCACCGACGTCAGTTCCAGCCCTGCCGGCACGTCGCACTCGAGTTGATCGAGCGGGCGGCCGAACACCGACAACTGCGTGCGCGCGGTCCAGGAGGCTTCTCCGGGAGACGCCACGACGCCGATCGCGGTGTGCGCGAATGTGGCGGCATCCTCGCGACGCTCTTCCCGGCGGTCGGTGATCATCAGCTGGATGTCGTTGCGCCCGCCGACGGCGAGCACATAGTCCGCGGGCTGGTCATCGGGGGCCGGCCGGGGCGGCAGCGCGCCGTCCACCTGCAGCCGCCGTCCCGCCGGCACGCTGAGCCGCAGTTGGCCTTCCGGGGCGGCGGCCAGTTGGAATCCGGCAGCGAGGTCGCTGCCCACGGCGTGGAGCAGCGTGGCGAGCGTGAGTTCGATCTGCAGGGGCCCCGGCTCGTTCAGGAAAACCAGAATCCGGTCAGGGTTATCGGGATCCCGGGCGATCGGCGCAGGCCCTGCGGTCTCCGCATCCGCCTGCGGCGCAGCGTCGGGCGATGTCTCCAGCACTCTGGCGGACAGGACGCTGACCCCCAAGGCTGGCAGGCTGATCGTGGTCCAGCCGCGCTGAAATGCGCGGAACGACAGCCGGCACGTGAGTCGCAGCCGATCGCCCTCGATTTCCGCGACATAATCCGCCGCGGTCAGGATGCCCTGTTCCGGAGGAACCGAAGCATTCGCCGCGGCGCGCGCAGCCGCGAGCAGCGTTTCGAACTCCTCGGCCGGCAGCAGCGCGCCGGGGCGATCGCCGACCAGGACGGCCTGCAGCTCCGTCGCCGGGATGTGCCGGCGAATCACCGGTTCGCGGAGATCGGCCGCGCGTGCTGCGCCATGGGCGATCAGCCCGACCAGCGCGACCCACAGGACGGATCGCGGGCCGTGGGGGCGTTTCGAAAGGTGTCTGACGATAGTGATCATGTCCGATTCCTGCTGCGCGCCGCGATCTGTCCTCAGTTGTTCCGCCGCTGCGCGGATCGTCAGGACGAGGGCGGAACAGTCGCATCAGCGGGAGCGGGGGGCGACGGCGGCGCGGGCGGAATCGGCTTCGCAGCGGCCTCGACGCGTCGACGCCCGAGCAGGCCATGGACGACCCACAACGCAATCAGGAATGCCAGTCCCAGCCGCCCGGCGGCGGCCAGTTCCACCGCCGATGACAGGTCCTGGATCGCATACACCGCCAGGGCCAGCGCGCCGATCAGCAGCATGCTGAGCTTGTTCTCCCAAGTCGTCCGGACCAGCACGAGCCCGATGATGGCGATGGCCACGCTGACGAACAGCGTCGCCGACGTGCGTCGCCACCAGTCGACGCGGAGCAGCGAAGCGCCGCCGATGCTGCTGTAATTGAACGCGTTGCGGCCCTCGCGGGGCAGGCTGCCCAGGCTGCCGATCGCCCCGTCGCCGAACCAGCGGTCGAGCGCGGAATCGTCGCGCGGCGCGGGACGGCTCAGCAGCCGCGACCACGGATCAGGCACGTCGATGCGACGGAAGCCTTCGGGATCGCCGATCAGCAGGAACTCGCGCGGCGTCCAGACGGCGACGCGCTGTTCCTGGACGGCGGCCGGCGATTCCACCGGTCCAATGACAGGCAGTGGCAGTTCGATCGAACCTCGCCCATAACCCGATCCGCCCAGCGACGGATTCAGCCGCCACAGGAACTGCAGCGACACCACGAACTCTTCTTCATCCCCGGTGTCGCGGGCGACGTTCAGCCAGTACGCATCCCAGGCCTCGCCGGGTTTCTGCCCGGCCGGCAGACCGGCCAGCTCCAGACCCACGTCCCGCTGGTTCACGAACGCCCCCAGCAGTTCAAGCTTGACCGGCAGGTGCAGCAGCAGCCGCTGGCGCTCGCTGGTCTTGATCCGAAACCGGCAGCGGTAAGTCACGGCGGAATCGCTGCGGTCGCCCGCGACGACTTCGATCAGCGCGCGGCGGACGACGGTCGCCACCACCGGCTGAACGTCATTCCGCGACCGGGTCAAAGTGATCTCTATGCCTCCCTCGGCCGGCTGGCGGAAGTAACGGAATGCGCTCGCCCCCGTGGGAGGCAGCAGCGTCAGCTCCCGAACATCGATGGCTTCCACATCCCCGCCCGACGCGGCGGCGGTGACGCTCAGCGAGTCGTCCCGTTGAATCGACGCCTGCCCGGAGGCCTGCGTCAACGGCACGTCCACGTCGCCGACGGCCCGCGCGCCGGCGGGACGCAGCAGCGACACGCGGACTTCGCCGGCGTCTGCTGCGGCGGCCTCGGCCGACCGGATGTCATAGGCCGCTTTCAGCCGCACGCGGCCCAGCGACTCCCGCTGCATGACGATCGTCCACGGGACCCATCCGTTCTCCGCCGGCCCGGCCGTCTGCTGGCGAATCGAGTGCCCGTCATCGACCGCTTCAAACCGCAGTTGTCCGGAGATCGCCTCGGGCGCCAGCAGCCGGAACGTCGCCAGACCGGCATATTCGACCAGGTAATCGATCCGCGTTTCGACATGCGTGATCTGCGGTTGCACGATGATCGTCGTGGCGAGTTCGGCCGTCAGTCGGGCCGGCTTGCGGATCGTGCGGACGGGGATCGTCACCGGGCGGCGGGTGAAGCTCCAGGCCGAAGTCAGTCGGGCGTCCCGCACGCGCTGCGCGCCGGCCGCGACGGGCTGGGCGCCGACGACGCCCGTCTCGGTCGTCACCACATCCACCGATTCGCTGGCGAACACCAGCACCGTCCCCAGTTCACGATCGACGGCCAGCGGTTCGACCAGCGGCAGCACCTGCTCGCCGGCGTCCGTCCCCGCCGAAAACGCCCGCCGCGCGCGAATCGCGACCTCGGTCTGGCCCTGCGTCCGCTCCGCCAGCGTGATGATCAGCAGCCGCGCCGCGTCGTCGATCCGGAATTCCTTCATCGCCGGACACTGCACGTCGTCGATAGACAGATTCTCCGGCAGCCGGATCTGCAGCTCGAACACGCCGGCGCGCTCGATGACGTACTTCAGCGACGCCGTGAGTTGCAGCTCCTCTTCATGAAACACGAGCCGCGCGTCGTGGGTGACGACCAGCCGCGGCTGCAGGGTCCGCGCCTCGACCTGCAGGCTGAAGGCCGGCGCGAAGTACTGAAAGATCGTCGCCGCCGGCAGCCGCAGCCGCTCCGGGGCCTGCGCAGCGTCCACCCGGCTGACCCCCTGTTGCTCCAGCACGGCCGTTTCCAGGCCGCTGCCGGCCCGGATCGCGACCTGTCCGGTCTCGCGCATGACATCCAGCGCATGGATGCCGTGCGCCGTGCCGTCGGCGCTCAACCCCGCGGCCGGAAACGGACCCGAGGGCAGGGGCCCCTCGGTGTGCACTTCGACGTTCACCGCCGATTCCGCCGCCGTCAACAGCTCAACCGTAATGACCTGCCGCAGGCCTTCCTCCGCGACCTTCCAGCCGCGAATCCGCGCATCCCCGGCGACGTCCAGCACCCGCTGCCCTGTCGGGACCGCGATCCGCAACTGCTCGAGCTGACCGCGGAGCACGTCGAACCGGATCCAGGCGTCGCGATGCAGCAGGCCCTCGTCGGCGCTGACGATCTGCTCGTTGACGGCGCTGGCCAGCAGCTCCATCGCGGGACGCCGACTGGTCTGGGGATACCACTTCGCCGAGATCGCCGCCGTCGCGCCGACGTTCGCCGTCACGAGCGCGCCGCCCCCGGGCGCCTCCGCCGGCAGCGCGGACGCCTGCCGGGGTTGAATCTCGACGGTCTGCTCAGCGTCCGGCAACTGCAGCTCGAACGTCGTGATGGCCACGGGCGGGACCGACAGCGACAATTGACGGCCATCCGGCAGCGTATGCACCCGCGCCGCCAGCTCGAGCGAGATCTGATGCGCGCCGGGAGCGCCCAGCAACAGGACCGTCCCGCCGTCGGGTTGCCCGCGGAGCAGCACCTGGTCCGATTCGGACTGCATCCGGCCGATCGCGGCGTCCCCGAAATTCAGCGGCAACTCGACCCAGGGCCGGCCGAGAACCTGAACGGTCAGCTCCGCCCGGATCGAGGCGACATCCCCCTCGACGACCGCCCGGTACTGAGCCCGTGTGATGACGGCCCCCTGCAGTTCGGTGACCGCCGCGGCCCCGCGCCGCTTGAGCTGCAGATACTCGGTCAGCGGGACCATGACCGTCGACTGCGGGTCGCCGAGCGTCGCGGCCAGGTCGCGGAACGGAACATAGATCAGCCGCGGGATGTCGTCCGGATCGGCCTCCGCGGCCCGAGATTCCTCCTCCGCGTGCGGCGCGCTGGTCGCCGCGGCGTCAGCGTCGGAATCGGGCTCGGCGGCGGGGGGCGCCGGCGGAGCGTCCTGAGCGCCTGATGGCGGGGTCGCGGCCAGCCATAACGCGCACACACCGGTCAATACGCACAACAGCCGGGTCGTCCGCCGCGCAGCACGCGACGGCGACGCAATGTCGCAGGGCATAGGTTCCTCGAGATCATCCAGCGCCGATGACGTCTTCCCGTTCATTGTGGGTTGCGCGCCGCACCCAAGGCAAAGGGCTTCCTCGCCTCGAAAAGGGCGCGACTCCCCGAACCTACGACGCGGACTCGCGGTCCGGAATTGCAGAAAGTTCCCGGGTTTCAAGCTGTTTCGCCAGAATCCTTGGTGGTCGCACGGGGGCCGTCGCGGCCGGTCGGGCTGATACGCTCCATCAACTCCCCGAGGGGAGAATCACAATCTTGCCGCTGAGCGTGCGTTTGCCGCCCAGCGTGTTGTCCTCCTGCAGCCGGTGGGCCGCGCCGGTTTCCTCGAGCGCGAACCGGCAGCCGATCCGCGGCGCCCAGCGGCCCAGTTCAAACTCGGCGTTCATCCGCTCGGCGGCCGCCCGCTGTTCGTCCGGAGAGGCGTTGAACATCGCGAAGCCGAACATCCGCAGATCGTTGACATAAAACGGACCGACCGGGAACTCCGGCCGCGCAGCGCGACCCGCCATCAGCACGATCCGTCCGCGCCGCTTCAGATGCCCGACGATCCGGTCGAAGTCCGGCTCGCGCTGCGTTTCCCACCACAGGTCCACGCCTTTGTTGCCCGCGGCGGCCTCACGGATTTCGTCGTCGATCGTCCCCGACCGGTAATCCAGAACGACTTCCGCCCCCAGGCTGCGGCAATACTCGCGATTGAACTCGCTGCCGGCCGAGGCGATGACGTGCGCCCCCGCTGCGGCCGCGAACTGGATGACGGCCGAGCCCACGCCGCCGGAACCGCCATTCACGTACACCCAGTCCCCGGGCGCGAGGCCCGCATGCAGAAACAGCCCCAGTTGCGCCGTGATGCCGACCAGCGCTCCGGCCGCCGCGGACTCATCGGATTGGCCGCGCGGCGTGGGGTACAGCCAGGCTTCGTCGACCGCGGCGAATTCGGCGTACGTTCCCTGCCGTCCGAACAGGCTCTGGTTGCTGCCCCAGACGCGATCGCCCGCCTTGAAGCGCTGGACCCCCGGTCCGACCGCCTCCACCGTACCCGCCAGATCGCAGCCGGGAATGTACGGAAACTGCGACGCCATGCCGATGACGCCGCCGCGGATATAGGTGTCGATGGGATTCACCGACGCGGCGCCGATGCGGACCAGCACCTCCTGGCCGGACGGGACGGGCGTGGGGAGATCGCCGACCTGGATGACTTCCGGGACGCCGGTCTGCTCGATGTACGCGGCTTTCATGGCAATGCGAAGGGAGCTGAAGACTCGGGAAATTCTCCCGGGGATCGTCGGCGCGGCCGGATCGTGCGGGAGGGCGGGTGTGCAGGGGCACAGGATAGGAGCCGCCGCTTTGGGAATCGAGGACATGCGGCGCCCGCCGGGCGGACTGGCGTGAGGTCCCCGCGGGCCGATACAACGGCGCTCAGCCGACGCGACCCGCTGAGGCCGCCGGGCTCTTCAAGTCTCTCACGAAACTGACACTGCCGTGGACTCAACCCCCGCATCGCGCGGAAAGAATGTGTTGGGCGGACCGCTTGCGATGTGCAGCGAGTCGCCTTTGACGGGCTACCTGCGGACCGGCTGTTGCGAGGCCGCCTCGGGCGATCTGGGGATGCACATCGTCTGTGCGCAGATGACGGCCGAGTTTCTGGCGTTCAGCCGGGAACGGGGGAATGACCTCTCGACTCCCGCGCCGGAGTTCGGGTTTCCGGGGCTGAAGCCGGGAGACCGCTGGTGCCTGTGCGCCGCGCGCTGGCAGGAGGCGCTGGAGGCGGGAATGGCGCCGCCGGTGGTGCTCGAGGC
The DNA here is from genome assembly GCA_019636235.1 of Planctomyces sp. Taxonomy (GTDB): domain Bacteria; phylum Planctomycetota; class Planctomycetia; order Planctomycetales; family Planctomycetaceae; genus Caulifigura. The sequence continues at coordinate 8,691 of JAHBXW010000023.1, read as the reverse complement.
GACCCACATGTCGGCGATCGAGTTCGTGTCGCTCGAAGATCTCCGCGCGCATGCCGTCGACGCGCCGACGAAGTGACTTGAGCGGGATTCGCAGCGGGGATTCACATTCCCCGCCCCGGCTCGCGGGCGGGCGCGGCGGCGCCAGTCGGAAACGGCAGGCGCCGGGCGTCAATGACACCAGCCCGAAGGCACTAGCCTCCGGGCTCGGCGAAATCCAATCCCAGTAAAACGGCCTGGCGGATCAGTCAGTGCCGCACGTCGAGGATCGGCATCGACAGCGACACCCGCTCCTGATGCAGGATCTGCAGCTGCGTCAGCGCCTGCAGCACCAGCTTGGCCCGCTGCGGCTCCAGTTCGCTGAGCGCGGGCAGGGCGAAGTTGCGGAGCTGGCCCAGCGGGGACAGGTTCACGCGGGTCTCGGTGGTGATGTGCTGATCGTCCTTTTTCGGGCCGGTGACGTCGCCGAGCAGTTGCTCGAGGAAGTTCGTCGGCTTGGGCAGGGCGCGGGTTTCATAATCGGTCACGCCGGCCTGTTCGGCGGCGTGCGCGATCGCGTCGCTCAACGTCCCCAGCCGGTCGACGAGTCCGTACTCCAGCGCCTGGGCGCCGGTGAAGACCCGTCCGCCGGCGAGATCGTCGATCGGCTTTTTCAGGCGGTCGCCGCGGATGCTGACAACATGTCCCTTAAAGACGCCATAGACCTCATCCATCCAGCCCTGCAGTTCCTGGCGTTCCTCGTCGGTGAAGCGTTCGCCGCTGGACAGGATGCCGGCGCGCTTGCCGCGGGCGATCGGCTCGAAGTGGATGCCCAGGTTCTCCCACATGGCGTTCGTGCCCAGCTTGCCGGCGACGACGCCGATCGACCCGGTGATGGTGGCCTTGTCCGCAAAAATCACGTCGCTGCCGCAGGCCACGTAATAGCCGCCGCTGCCGGCGACGTTGCCCATTGACACGATCAGGGGCTTCTTCTCCTTCACCCGTCGCGTGGCATTGAGGATGATTTCGCTGGCGATGGCCGAGCCGCCGGGGGAATCGACGCGCAGGACGACGGCCTTGACCTTGTCATCCCGGGCGGCTTCGTCGAGCGCCTTGCGGATCGGTTCGCTGAAGGCGCCCCCCGTGCCGCCGAGCGGCGAGATGTCGGCGTTGCCGACCATGATCGGTCCGTCGACGTACACGATGGCGATGGCGTCCTTGGTCGACTTCTTCTGCTGCGGGCCGGACAGAATCTGCGCCCACAACTGCAGGGCTGCGAACGGGTTGTTGAGGTCGATCTCCGGCCCCTTCGCGCGGCCGTACGAACGGTCGTACTTGACCGTTCCGCCGTGCTGGGCGGAGACATGCTCCTGGAATGACTGGCGGTGCTCGGCGGCGTCAATCAGGCCGCCGGCCAGAGCCCGTTCGGCGGAGAACAGCCCGCGGTCGATCCACTCCCGCGCCTGGTCGCCCGACACTCCGCGGCCTTCCGCGATCAGCGCGATCATCGAGTCGTAGATGGAGTCATACAGCCAGGTGTACATCTCGCGGGCTTCATCGCTGGGCCCGCTGCGGGTGAACATTTCCGCGGCGCTCTTGTAAGAGCCGCAGGTCAGAAAGTCGGGCTCGATCTGAAATTTGCTGAGCAGCCCGTGAAGGTACATCTGTTCGCCATAAATGCCGGTCAGGAACACGTCGCCGGTCGGGGAGACGCTGAGCCGGTTCGAGCCGCAGAGGACCGAGTACGTGCCGGTCGTCAGGGAGTCGGCGTGGGCGTAGATCGGCTTGCCGGATTCCCGGAAGCGGGCCAGCACCTGCCGGACCTCTTCAATTTGGCCCTGTCCCAGGCCCCCGCCGCCAACGAGCAGAATGATGCCTTTGACGGCCGGATCCTTGGCGGCCTTATCGATCCGCTGGACGAGTCCGATCAGCGACTCGCCCCCCATGGCCCCGAAGATGGGGTCATCGGGAGTGGGGACCTCAGAAACGGAATCCAGGGTGAAGACGGCGATCGTGGCGGTTTCGGCGCCTTTGGCAGGGGCGGCGAGCGCGGCGGTCGGACGTGCTGTGGCCGAGGCCACCAACGCGGCCAGTCCGGTGAGAATCGCATAGCGCTTAGGCAACATGGACAACGGCTCCAGCAGTGAACGCGGTGAGATGGCCTGGCCGCTCCGAGTGCGCGGTCCGGCAGCCAGCTTCCGAAATGATTGGAAAGCGTTGCCGGAAAGACAAGATGAGCCGGAACGGCAGTTCGCCAGATTGGGAAAACGGGCAGGATCGCGGTTTCGCCATGGATACGCGCCATTCGCCCGGCGGAAGAACGTCTTGACCCATTTTTGGGGGTTGGCGTAGGTTTCGCCCGATCTTTCCCGGCGTCCGGCAATTTGTGCCGCGGCGTGCCGAACGGAAGCGGTGCGGCCTCCAGGCCGTCCGGGAAGGACAGGCACGACGCCCCCGACGATCCGGCATGATGCCCGCCTCGCGTACACAGCGATCCGCGCCCGCGAACTTTGTTCGCCTGGCTCTGTTGCTGCTGGCTGGGCTGTCCGGCGGCTGTGCGTCGACGAAGATCTATTCCGTGTCGACGCTGCCCCGGGAGTGGCATGCGGCGCCGATCACGAATACTCGGACCTTGGACCTCACCAAGCTGGCCAGCGCGACCGTTCCCGAAAGCCGCATCGCGCGAGGCGATGTGCTGGACATCACCGTCGCGGCCGGTTCGGGGCGGGATGACATTCTGACAATGCCGGCCCGCGTCAACGACGACGGCACGGTCGACGTCCTGCACGTGGGGCCGGTGCCGGTCGAGGACCTGGAGCTGGTCGAGGCCGAGGCCGCGATCCTGAGGGCCTGCGTCCAGCAGCAGATCTATGTTTCGCCGCTGGTCACCGTGACTCTCAAACGTCCCAAGGTGAATCGGGTGACGGTGCTGGGCGCGGTCGAGAAGCCGCAGACCGTGGAGTTGCGAAGCGGCAACAGCGACCTGCTGCAGGCCATCGTTCAGGCGGGCGGCCTGACCGAGGACGCCGGCACGATGGTCGAAGTCACGCACCCGGGGTTCCGCGAGGGCTCGCGTCGCGGCACGCCCCCCATCGCGGCCGGCGAGGAGCTGGACGGCAACCAGCTCGCTTCGCACGAGCAGCCCACGGGGGAATTTCGTCCGCGGGCGTTCCGGGTCGACCTGGCGTCCCTGTCGCAGGAGAGCCGGGATCGGCTGGAGCTTCCGGACGGATCAGTCGTGATGGTCGAGAAGCGCGATCCGCCGGCGCTGCAGGTGATCGGTCTGGTGCAGAAGCCGAATCGGTATGAGTTCCCGGTCGGCAAGAACCTGCGGCTGCTGGATGCGATCTCGCTCGCGTCGGGGACGTCGAACGCGCTGGCCGACAAGGTGTACGTGATCCGGCGGCGCGAGCGGGGCGAGCCGATGCTCGTGGAGGGCAGCATTCGCAAGGCCAAGCGGAACGGAGCGGAGAATCTGCTGCTCGAGCCGGGCGACACGGTGTCGGTGGAGCAGACGCCGGGGACGGTGTTCCTCGAGGCGGTGCGGTCGGTCGGCGTGAATGTGGGCGGAGCGTTGTTCTAGCGGAGGCGGAAATCCAGCGAGTCGGGCCGGACATCGGAGGGGGCAGGGCGGAATGAGTTCAGGCAACACGGCGCACGGACCCGCGGCGACGGTCGAGAATCTCGACGTCGTGGCCTGGATGGTGCGCTTTCTGAAGACCGCCCGCGCCCGCAAGAACACGCTGCTGCTGTGCTTTTTCGCGTTCCTCTGCCTGGGCGGAGTGCGGTACGCGACATCCACCCGGCTGTTCGAATCGCATGCGGAGGTGCTGGTGCTCGAGCAGGGGGGCAGCGTGCTGGAAAAGGATCGCGGTCAGGGGAGCACGCTCACCGACCAGATGCCGAACTTCGAGCGCGTGTTCACCAGCGACCGAGTGCTGAAGCAGACGCTCCGGGAGCTGCCTCCGGAGTTCCGCAGAGACTTTCTGGGCAAACCGGCGGACACCTGGCTGGACGTGTTCCGCGAGCGGCTGAGCGTGTCGACTGCCCGCCGGACGAACGTCATTCAGGTCGGCTTCCGTTCGAAGGACCCGGAGACCGCGCATTTCGTGGTCAGTTCGCTGGTGTCGTCGTCGCTCGAGTTTCTGAACACGATGCACTCCGACTCGGCCCTCGAGATGCTGAAGATGCTCCAGAAGGAGCGGAAGCAGATCGAACAGGAGCTGCAGCGCAAGCACGAGCGACAGATCCGGCTGACGCGCGAATCACAGGTGCTGTTCGGATCGGAGGAGAAGGTCGTCAATGTGCTGAACGAAGGCATCATCCGGCTGAATCAGGACCGGATCGAGGCTCGCAAGGAAACGATCGACGCGCGGTCCCTGCTGTTGGCGCTGCAGTCGGCCGTGCGAAACCGCGAGGACGTGCAGGCCTTCGCGCTCAAGCTCAATGAAAGCCTGGCGACCGAACTGTTCAAGAAGTCCAGCGGTCTGGCCCACAACGACTCGCTGACCGTCAGCCGGCTGGAACAGATGCTCGTCGACGACCGGGCGACGCTGCAGAACAAACTCGGGCGGCTCGGTGAGAAGCATCCCGAGATCGTGGCGATGAAGGACCGCATCCGGAACACGCAGGCCTACCTGGCCACCCGGCAGGCGGTCGTTTCGGAATCGGCCGATCAGCAGAACCGGGACGTCCTCGGTCCGCGGCTGCTGGAGATCGCCCGGCATCGGGCGGCGATGGCTCAGAGTCGGGAGCAGGAGCTGGATGCGGAATTCGAAGCCAAGCGGGAACTCGCGCTGAGCACGAACGCGCAGGTCGCCGAAGTGCAGAAGCTGAACCTCGATATCAAGCAACTGCAGGACTATCACAAGCTGCTGCTGGACCGGATGCGGGCCCTGGATCTGGGGCGCGAGGCGGGCGTGCGGGCGAAAGTCATCACCGATCCCCGGATCAACCGCGAGCCGGTCGCGCCGAAGCTGTCGCTGATCCTGTTGCTGTCCGTGGCGGCTGGACTGGGGACGGGCTTGGTCGCCGTGTATGTCATGGATCTGATCGACGACCATTTCCGGTCGCCCGACGACATCCGCCAGCAGGTCGGCGCGCCGATCCTCACGATGGTGCGCAAGCTTCCGCAACTGGCGCCGCACGGGCTGGAATCGCTGTATCCCTTCGCCCGTCCGACGTCGGTGGAATCGGAATCGTTCCGGTCGTTGCGCACGGCGATTGATTTTTCGGGGACCGAGACGCGGAGCCTGACGATCTCCAGCACCGAGCCGGGAGACGGCAAAACGACCGTGGTGGCGAGCCTCGCGGTGGCCTTCGCGCAGGCCGGCAAGCGGACGCTGGCCATCGACGGCGACATGCGCCGCCCGGGCCTCACGAAACTGTTCAACCTGGGCCAACGGGCCGGGCTGTCGAATCTGCTGAAATCGGATCGGCCGATCGAGGAACTCGTCGAGCCGCTGATCTATCGTCCCGACCTGCCGAATCTGGACATCATCTCCAGCGGGCCGCGGCCGTCGAATCCGGCGGAGCTGTTGAGCAGCGATCGCCTCCCGGAACTCATCGCCTGGGCCGAGGGGCGATACGACCAGATTCTCGTCGACGCGCCCCCCTCGCTGGCGGTCTCGGACGTGCAGATCATCGGCCGGGTCGTCGATGGCTCGCTGCTGACGATCCGTCCCAACCGCAACCGTCGGAAGATGGTGCTCCGCGCGGTGGAATCTCTGACGGCGCTGGGCTGCCCGCTGATCGGCATCGTGGTGAACCAACTGTCGGTGAACAACGGGGATGAGTACTCGTACGGTTACGGATACGGCTACGGGTATGAGTATCACGACGACGCGCGGGACGAATCCGGCGCCGCGGAAGAGTCGCAGCGGCTGGCGGCCTGAAAGTTGATTGCCATGGATGGATTCTCCACGTCGGCTCGTCATTCCCGGTCCCGCGGCCGGGGCGAGCAATCGCCCGCCGGGCTGCTGGTGAACGCGACGGACGCCGGGCTGGCTGCCGCGGTGTTCGTGCTGCCGCTGGTGATGGGGGGGCGGCAGGCGTGGGGGCATCTGGCGCTCACGCTGATCGCCTGCTTCACGGCGCTGGCCTGGGCCATCCATCAGATTCTGACGGAGCGGCCGCGCTGGCGCTGGTCGGGCGCGGAACCCCTGTTTGTGATGGGGGTCGCCCTGGTTGTGCTGCAGATCGTGCGCTTGCCGCAGCAGACGCTCAACCGGGTGTCGCCAGCGATTGCCGAGCGGCTGCCGATGTGGTCGGCCGATGCGCCGTTCGGCGAATGGCGGACGATCAGCCTGACGCCGCAGGACACGCTGGACAGTCTGCTGTGCGTCGCCGCCTGCATGCTGCTGTTCGTGGTGGCGGTGCAGCGGCTGCAGCGCAAGCAGGATGTGGCGCGGCTGATGACGTGGATCGGGCTGTCCGCGGCCGGGATGGCGGCGTTCGGCGCCGCACAGCTGGTGGCCGGCAACGGCAAGTTCTTCTGGGTCTACGAGCACCCGTTCACCGACACCCGCCATGTGGCGAAGGGGGCGTTCACGAACGCCAATCACTTCGCGCACTTCGTGGCGCTGGGGATTCCGATCTGGCTGTGGCGGTTCGTGACGGCCGGCGCTGGAGGGGCGGACAGCCGGGGCTGGCAGGAGGGCCGGGTGGGCGATCCGCGGCAGCGACTGGACGCGATTGTCGCCGGCGTGTGTCTGGCCGTGATCTCGCTGGCGCTCCTCGTGTCGCAGTCCCGGGGCGGACTGGCGGTGGGCGCGGGGGGCGCGGCCGTGACGCTGTTCTGCCTGTGGCGGCAGCGGCTCGTGGGCGTGGGAACCGTCGGGTCGGTATCCGCGATTGCCGCGGCGGGCGGCATCGCGCTGGTCATGTTCGGCGGGCGGATCGAACAGCTCGTCGAGCGCAATCTGAACGAAATCGCAACGACCGACCTCGACAAGCTCGACCAGGGGGAGGCCCGGCGCCGCGTGTGGCGGGCCGTGCTGGCCGCAGCCAAAGAATTTCCGATCGCCGGAACTGGGCTGAGCAGCCATGTCGAGGTGTACCCGACGTACGACGACTCGCCGTCGTCAGGCATCGAATACACGCATGCGGAGAATGGCTACCTGCAGATCGCGATGGAGCTGGGCCTGACCGGCCTGACGCTCGCGGGCCTGTTCATTCTGCTGGTGGGGTATTGGTGCCTCAGGGGGTTGCGGCTGGCGAAGGAAGTGCAGATCGGAGCCCCGCTGGCGGCCGCGACGGCCTGCCTGGCGATCAACCTGGCGCACTCGGTGACGGATTTCATCTGGTATGTCCCGAGCTGCATGGTGCATGCGCTGCTCATGACGGCCTGCGCATTCCGGCTGTACCAGTTGTCTTCCCCCGCGCCGGAACCGGCCGCGGAAGCGGCTCCGCTGGTTCGGACGGGCTGGGCCACGATGGCGATCGCACTGGTGGCGTTCGCGACGTTTTCGGTGCGTCAGGAGTGGCCTGCGGTGCTGGCCGAGCCGCACTGGTTCGATTACATCCGGCTGACGCAGGCGACTCAGAATTCGAACGCGGAGGCGGATCCGGAGAGCGATGTGGGCCTGGCGCGGCAGCGGCTGGGCGCCGCGGTGGCGGCCGTCCGAGCGAATCCCGGCGCGCATCGGATGCAGCTCGCCGCCGCCCGCAGCTACTACCAGTACGCGCGGGCCCAGCAGGAGCAGTCGGACAACGGCATGCCCCTGCCGCAGGTCCGCGAGGCGGCGCGCAGCAATTTCGAAACGATCCAGGACATGCGAACCTGGCTGGCGAAGCCGGGCGTGCTCGGCGATCGTCGCAAGCTGCTGGAGGCGGCCGGCGCGGCTGCGCGGCGGTCGCTGCAGGGCTGTCCGCTTTCAGCAAGGGCCTACCTGCTGGTGTCGGACGTGGCCTGGATCCAGGGGGCGACGGAGGACGTCGAACTCGAATTGCTCGCCCAGGCGCACAGCGTCCGACCCTTCGACGCGCGGGTCCATTACATGCTGGGCTGCGAGGACTTCAAAGCCCAGCGGTTTGACGACGCGCTGGCCCATTGGCGCGAGGCCTTTCATCGGGACGCCAATTATCGACGCCAGCTCGTCGTGTCGCTGGTCGGCATGGTCCCCGCACGATTCTTCCTGGAGAACTTCGACATCGACCGGGATGCCCTGATCATTCTGCGGATCGCGTATCGCGAGTCGCCCGACGAGGCCGGATACCGGACGGTCGTCTCCAGGCTGTCGGTCGTGGAATGCCAGTCAGCCAAGGCGGCGGTCGGGGACGCGGCGGCCAGGCACTGGATGACGGCCTGCGGACTGTTCAACGAACTCCAGGAGCCGCGCCGGTCGGCGGCGGCGGCCCGTGCGGCCGTCAAGGCGAACCCGTCGTCGCTCGACGCGCGGCTGCTGCTGGGGAACGTGCTGTTCAATCAGGGGGCGTACGAAGAGGCGTCGGAGCACCTGACGTGGTGCGTGCACCGCCGACCGGACGACGCGCAGCTTCGGAAGCGCACTGAGACCGCGATCCTGCGGATGGGGGAAGCGTCTCGGACGCGGATCGCGGCGGAACAGGACGGCGACAGCGTCACTCGCTGAACGAGCGCACGGTCGTGGGTCCGAACGCTGGTGTGCTGGTTGCAGGAACGCCGTCGCTGACGCTTCCGGCCCGTTGCGCGATCCGCGTGGTTCAAACGGATGACCAGGCCGCGATGACCATTGA
>JAHBXW010000022.1 GCA_019636235.1 Planctomyces sp. | reverse complement strand
GCCCGCAGCAACGTGCGGCTCGCACGCCGCGCAGGCGAATTGACCCTCCCGGCGGACCCCTCTACAGTTCAGTGTTCTCTTCCCTGGCGCATTCCCCGCGACGGCGGCGCCACACGCCCCGTCTGGATCACTCATGTCGAATTCCGATCAGCCGCGCGGCTCCGACAACGGCGGCCCGCGTCGCCGCGGCAAGAATGAGAAGAGCTCGACCGCCGCGCTCTGGTACCTGATTCTCGCCGCGCTGCTTGTCACCACGCTGCTGGCCTGGATTCAGAAGCAAAGCCGGGGACGCGAACTGACCTTCGGGGAGTTCCTGGCGGATTTGCAGCAGGGCGATGGCAAGCACACCCGGGACAACGTCTTCGAGGCCACGCTGTCCGAGCACGAATTCGCGTTCCAGGACCGCCCCGCCAAATCCAGCGCGGGTTCCAGCAGCGGAGGCGTGGGCTCGACCCCCATCACCCGCTACCGGATCCCGATGGGAGGCGTTTCTCCGGAAACCCGGGCATCGCTGGAACGCGCGCTGTCCGCCAATGGCATCGCTTGGAAGGCCTCGCCCCCGGCGACGGAGTGGGGCTCGATCCTGTACCTGATGCTGATGCTCATCACGATCCTGGCGTTCGTGATCTTCTTTCGACGGCTGGGCGGGCCGGGAACGGCAATGTCGTTCGGGCGCAGCCGCGGCCGGCTGTACGCCGAGGACGACGTCAAAATCACGTTTGACGACGTCGCCGGGATCAACGAAGCCGTCGAGGAGCTCCGGGAGATTGTCGAGTTCCTGAAGACCCCTGGAAAATATCAGGCGCTCGGCGGACGCATTCCCCGCGGCGTGCTGCTGGTCGGTCCGCCTGGCACGGGCAAGACGCTGTTGGCGAAGGCGGTGGCCGGAGAGGCGGGCGTGCCGTTTTTCAGCCTGTCGGGCTCGGACTTCGTGGAGATGTTCGTGGGGGTCGGCGCCGCGCGGGTGCGGGATATGTTCGCGCAGGCCGTGCAGCGTTCGCCGAGCATCATCTTCATCGATGAGCTCGACGCTCTGGGCAAGGTCCGCGGCAGCGGCATGCCGGGCGGCCACGACGAGCGCGAACAGACGCTGAACGCGCTGCTGGTCGAAATGGACGGCTTCTCGTCGGACCAGAGCGTGATCGTCATGGGGGCCACCAACCGTCCGGAGACGCTCGATCCCGCGTTGTTGCGGCCCGGGCGGTTCGACCGGCATGTTCTGGTGGACCGGCCGGACTACAAGGGGCGCGAGGCGATCCTGCGCGTGCACGCGGCCAAGATCAAACTCGAGGAAGGGGTCGACATGACCCGCATCGCCAAATTGACGCCGGGCTTTGTCGGCGCCGACCTGGCGAACCTGGTCAACGAGGCGGCGCTGCTGGCGGCCCGCGCCAACAAGTCGGCCGTCTCCAGCCGGGAGCTGGAAGAGGCGATCGAACGCGTCATCGCCGGCCTGGAGAAGTCCTCGCGGATCATCCATCAGGACGAAAAGCAGCGGGTGGCGTATCACGAGAGCGGCCACGCCCTGGTGGCCTGCAGCCTGCCGCACACCGATCCGGTGCACAAGATTTCGATCATCCCCCGCGGCATGGGCGCGCTGGGGTACATGATGCAGCGGCCGGAGGACGACCGGCATCTGATCACGCAGACCGAATTGCAGAACCGCATCTGCGTCCTGCTGGGTGGCATCGCCGCCGAGGAGATCGTCTACCAGGAGACATCCACCGGCGCTCAGAGCGACCTGGAGCGGGGCACCGACATCGCCCGCCGAATGGTCATGGAGTTCGGGATGAGTCCGCGGCTGGGCCGGGTGAACTACCGGGAAAGCAAGCGGTCGCCGTTCCTGGCCGGATCGAACTCCGGCGGCGCGGATTACATGCACAGCGAATCGACGCTCCGCGAAATCGATCTCGAGGTGAAGCGGATTGTCGATGAGTGCATGGAGACGGCCCGCGACATTCTCCGCCGCCGCCGAGCCGTGCTGGAGCACATGACGCGGGAGCTGATGGAAGTCGAGGTGATGGATTCCGATCAGTTGCACCGGATCCTCGATTCGCACAAGACGAGTCCGCAGCTCAAGCCGGGGACGTTCGTGGACCGTCAGGCGGAGGAATCGCCGCCGGCAGCCGGTGCGGCGGAACACCGGGAGGCCGCGGAAGGGGCCTGACGCCGCAGTCGGCTGGGGATGCAACGGCCCGGCGGAAGCGATACCGTCGCCGCATGACATCCGCCGAAGAACAGTTCGACATCTGCGACGAGGACGACCGGGTCATCGGGACGGCGCCGCGGTCGGTCGTTCACGCCAACGCGTGGCTGCACCGGGCCGTGCACATCTTCGTGTTCAACTCGCGGGGCGAACTGCTGCTGCAGCGCCGGTCGGCGACGAAGGACGAATCGCCGCTGAAGCTGACGTCGTCCGCTTCGGGTCACCTGGGGGCGGGAGAGGATTACGCGGCCGCCGCGGTGCGGGAGCTGGCGGAAGAAATCGGGCTGACGGGCGAGCTGCAGTTCGCGGTCAAACTGCCCGCGACGCCGGCCACCGCGTTCGAGCACACGGTGCTGTACGAGCTGGTAACGGACGAGTCGCCGACCCCCGATCCGGTCGAGATTCATTCGCTGGAATACGTGTCGCTGGAGACGGCCCGACAGCGGCTGGCGGACGACCGCGACGATTTCTCGTCGCCGCTGCGCGTCCTGCTGGAGTGGTATTTCGCAAACCCCGGCCGTCCGGGACGGAGCAGGCCATGACGACGGTGCTGGTGACGGGAGGCTGCGGCTTCATCGGTTCGAACTTCATCCGCCTGCTGCTGGCGGAGGAGCCGGCGACACGAGTCTTGAATCTCGACGCCCTGACCTACGCCGGGAACCTCGAAAACCTCGCGGACATCCAGACGAGCGACCGGCTGTCGTTCACGCGGGGGGATATCGGCGATCGCGCGCTGGTCGAATCGCTGCTCGCAGAAACTCCGGTCGATGCCGTGGTGAATTTCGCGGCGGAAAGCCACGTCGATCGCAGCATCCTCGATTCCGATCCGTTTGTTCGCACGAACGTCGTCGGGACGCAGGTGCTGCTGGACGCCTGCCGCCGGCGCGGCGTCGATCGCTTTGTGCAGGTATCGACGGACGAGGTTTACGGCAGCCTGGGCGAGACGGGGCTGTTCACGGAGGAGACGCCGCTGTCGCCGAACAGTCCCTACTCCGCGTCCAAGGCGGGAGGGGATCTGCTGGTTCGGGCGTACTGCCACACGTTCGACTTTCCGGGCATCATCACGCGCTGTTCGAACAATTACGGGCCCTACCAGTTTCCGGAAAAGATCATTCCGCTGTTCATCGCCAACGCGCTGGCGGACAAGTCGCTGCCGGTGTACGGGCAGGGGCGGAACGTCCGGGACTGGATTCATGTGAGCGACCACTGCCGGGGAATACTCGCGGCGCTCCGCCGGGGGCGTCCGGGAGAGATCTACAATTTCGGCGGACGCTGCGAGATCGCGAACATCGATCTGACGCGAGAGCTCCTGCGGCTGCTCGGCAAGCCGGAGTCGCTGATCCGGCATGTCGCGGATCGGCCGGGCCACGACATGCGATACGCGATCGACTGCACGAAGGCCGAGCGGGAACTCAGCTGGGCGCCGCGGGTCGCGTTCGCGGAGGGGCTGTCGCAGACGATCGACTGGTACCGCGAACACGCGGACTGGGTGGCTCGCGTGCAGTCGGGCGAATACTCGAAGTACTACGAGCGTCAATACGGGACGCGGCTGAAGTCCTGAGCGCCCGCCGCGACGTCCGAGCCACTCACGGCCCGGGCCGTCAGGCGTATTCCGCGAGGACCGCCAGCAGCCGGTCGACCTGTTCGTCCGTGCCGACGGTGATCCGCAGGCCCTCGACAACGGCGGCGTCCCCTGTCAATCCGGGCCGGGCGTCGGGGAACCGCATCAGCCGCACGAGCACCTTGCGCGACTTTAAAAAGTCGTAGATGGCGCGATGATCGCCGGCGGCCCGCGTCGCCCAGACGAAATTCGCCTGGCTGTCGAGGGCCTCGAACCCCATCGACCGCAGCGTCTCTGTCATCCGGGTCCGGGTCGCGAGAATCCGTCCGCGGTTTTCGAGCATCCAGGCCTGATCGCGAATGGCCGCTTCGCCCCCCGCCAGCGACAGGGCGTCGCAGTTGTAGCTGTCCTTGACCTTCCGCATCCCGGCGATCAGGTCCGGATGGGCGACGGCGAACCCCAGCCGCAGACCGGCCAGGCTGTACGACTTGCTTAGGGTGCGAGTGACGATGATCCGTTTGCCGTCCTCCCCGCGCAGCAGCTCCATCCGGTGCGGGACGTCGCAGAAATCCCCATACGCTTCATCGACGACCAGCACGCCCCGCGGCGGCAGCAGTCGCAGCAAGTCGCCGTCGTCCCAGCGGTTGCCGGAGGGGGAGTTCGGATTGGGGACGATGACCAGCTTCGCGGCGTCGATCGACTCGCCAACAGCCGCGTGGTTCCAGGACCAGTCGGCGTTGAGCGGCAGTCGGCGGAACGTGCCGTCCTGCAGACCGGCCAGCGTCTCGTACAGGATGTAGCTGGGATACGGCGCGTCGACGACGTCCCCCGGTTCGATGAACGTCCGCATCAGCATCGTCAGGTTTTCGTCGCTGCCGTTGGCGGGCAGGATCCAGTCCGGATCGACCTGAAACAGTTCTGCGACGGCGCGCCGGAACCCTGTCGCGAGCGGGTCGGGATAGACGTGCAGCCGCTGGCTGGCGGCGGCAATCGCCTCGAGCGCCCGGGGGGACGGCGGGTAGGGGTTCTCGTTGGTGTTGAGTTTGACCCAGCCCGCTTCCTGCGGCTGTTCGCCGGGGAGATAGGCGTCGGTGCGGTCGATGGCGGGACGAAAGAGGCTCATGGGGGAGATGTACCGGAATCGGGGGGGAAAGTCGCGGGAGGGACACGCCTGGTTGGGGAGAAGTTCTCCGGGTTCGGCCGGTCGACGCGCCTCGCTGTGCGGCCTACGATCTGCCTCCGTTCCCCGGTTCGAAGAGCCTGCCGAAATGTCGAATTCCGATCTCAGGCGCGCGGTGCGGCAGTCGCTGGAAGTCTGGCGGCTGGCGGGGGTGACGCACCTGCCGCGGCCCCCGGCGGGGAGCGCGGTGTTCGCACCGGCCGAAGAGTCGTCGGCCGTGGCGACGTCCGCGCCGGTGCAGGATCGCCCCACAACGCCGGCATCCGCCCTCAGCGGCGAACCGGGGGGCATGCGTCCGCCCTCGATGGGCGTCCCCGCGGAGTCCGGCCCGTCCGCGAGTTCCTCCCCGAATGTGAGCGACATGGCGAATGTCTCGAAGTCGGCCCGCGTGTCCGCGCCCCTCGCGGGCGGCCTGCAGACGCGGGAGGAGCGGTCGCTGGCGCTGTGCGTGCTCGCGGATCGGGTGGCGACCTGCGTGCGCTGTTCGGAGTTGGCCGCGACCCGGACGCAGACGGTGTTCGGCGTCGGCAACCCGATGGCGCGGGTGATGTTCGTCGGCGAGGCGCCAGGCGCCGATGAGGACGCCCAGGGAGAGCCGTTCGTCGGCCGCGCGGGTCAGCTTCTGAACCGGATCATCGCGGCGTGCGGCTGGCAGCGCGAGGAGCTGTACATCTGCAACATTCTGCGGTGCCGACCGCCGGGCAACCGCACTCCGCATCCCGTCGAGGCCGGAAACTGCCGCGAGTATCTTGACGGCCAGATCCGGATCGTCGACCCCGATTACATCGTGTGCTGGGGTTCCTGCGCGGCTCAGAACCTGCTGGGCGTGACGGATGCGATCGGCAAGCTGCGGCAACGGTTCTTCACGCATGGCCGGGCGCAGGTGTTGTGCACGTACCACCCGTCGTACTTGCTGCGGAACCCGAGCGCGAAGAAGCCGGTCTGGGACGACATGCAGTTGCTGCTGCAGACGATGGGTCTGAAGCCGCCGTCAGCGCAGGGGATGGGGGGCGCATGAGCGGAATGGGATGGGTCGCGGTCGGGAGTTCTGCGCCGAACGGCCCGGGCGGATCGATTGAGTGATGCGGGCGGCGGGGGCGCGCCGACAGAGAAATGAGGATGCGCCGGAGAATCGCTTGAAGTTTCCCGGACTCCTGGCGCCAGGCGGCGGATTCTGCCGTCGCCCGCCTCGCGACTTGTCACGGACGTCGCCATGTCGTGTGAGCCTGAACCGCTGCAGTCGTCGGACACGGATCGGACGCCGCTGGCCGCCTGGATTGAAGTCCAGCGGGGCCGCACCCGGTTTCCCCGACGCCCGCTCGCCCGCGACCGGTTTCTGATCGGCGCCGGCAGCAATTGTGATCTTCAGCTCGGGGCTCCGGGCGTGCCGATTCTGCACAGCGTGATTCTGGCGACCGGTTCGGAACTGCGAATCGAGGCCGTCGTGGCGGCGCCGCCGCTGCTGGTGGATGGCTGGGCGGTGCGGGACGCCATTCTCAGCGAGGGCGCGATCATCGATCTGGCCGGGGTGAGGCTGGTCGTGCATCTCGGGGCGCTGCCGGACGCGGATGCGGCGCTCGCGGGTCCGGTAAACGTCGCGGCCCTGGCGGCCCTGCAGCAGCAGGAAGCCGATGAAGCTCGTCGACTCCGCGAGACCTCGACGTCAGAGCTGGTCGACCGGATCGCTGACGAGCTGGCGCGGCTGGAAGCGCTTGCGGAACGTCGGCTGGCGGGCTGGACGGCATTGGCCGCGGCCGCAGCGGCGTGCGGGCCTCCCGCCGACCAGGGCGCGTCGGATACGACGCCGCACGATGCGGTGCTGCTGCCGTTGCGGCATGAGACGGATTCGTCGCCGGAAGATGTGCGGCGAATCGCGTGAGGGGCTGCGGGCTGGCGGGCGCATCTAGTTTCGGGTGGCGCGTCGCGGATCGCCCGCTGTTCCGCATTTGCAATTCCGGCGATGTGCGATTCGCCGACGCCGGCGTCGACTGGGGGGACGCGGATTGCTCGACGGTCGGCTAAACTGACGGCGTTCCGGATCGGCTGTCGGCGATGCGCTCGAGGCGGCGGACCGGCGAGGGCCCCAGAGGTCAGCCATGGGCACGAACGACGCGGAACCGCAGGTCGAGGAAAAACGTCTCGAGCCGCTGCTTGTCGCCGGCATTCGGATGCGTGGCCGATACCGCGACTGCGGCGTCGCATTCGGCAAGCTGGGTCGACAGTTCGGCCGACTGATCAGCGGTCCGCCGTTGCTGCTGATTTACGACCGGGAGTTCCGCGAAGACGATGCGGACTTCGAGGCCTGCCTGCCACTTCGCGAGGCCCGGGCGGCGGAGGGAGTCGACGTTCGCGAGCTGCCGGGCGGACGTTGCCTGTCGCTGCTGCACCGGGGGCCGTACGAGGAGATCGGACGGTCGTATGGCCGGCTGTTCCAGCATCTGCAGACGCTGGGGGTGCAGCCCGAGCTACCGACGCGCGAGGTGTATCTCAAAGGGCCTGGCATGTTCTTCCGCGGCAACCCCCGGAAGTATCTGACCGAGATTCAGGCGCTGCTGCCCTGACGCGGGTTGACGGGACAAACCGGCCGCAGTCATCAGTTGGACCGCCGCTGTCGCGATGTTGACGACACCCCGGCGGGCACGGGCGACTCCGGTCCGGAATGTCGAAGTGCTGCGCAGGCAAGGGGTTGCCTCGCATCCACCGCATCCATCGACGGGCTGGCGCAGCGCTTGCGTTTTCTGCTGAACGCCCGGCCGCGAGGTCGGGCACTCCCCTCAATCACGCACTGGCGTGTGGACATAGTCGGTCGCGGATTGCGATGGCGCAGCGATTTGCGACCGACACAAGTCAAGGGCCTTCCGCCCCTTACCGGGCGGGGGCCCACAGGTCAGGGAGAGCCCGGCGGAAACCGACGATGTGGCAGCGACCCCCCGGGACGCCGCCGAGGACATCGCACGACCGCCGGGCTCCTGGCCCGAACGTCCCACCGGACGCCCCGAGACGCGGAGCAGGATTCGGAGACCGCCACGCTCCATCAGCGCGCCCCAGCGGCACTGTCCCGTTCAGTCAGCCCGCAACGGCGTCAGACCGCTGACCCGGTCGCTGAAGAATCCCCCGCTCCGCGTCTCTGGTCGCCCGGTCCCCCAGGCCCCTGTGAGCGATGTCATGCTGCCTGCCATCGGATTCACCTGCTGCGACGAGAACCGGGCCTTGCTGGACGACGCGTCAATTGACGCCGTCCAAATCCGCTTTGCGGCTGCCGAACGCGCGTTCCACATCGAGAACTACGTTCGCGGTTGCGGCCTCCGGGCGATCAGCGTCCACGCGACGGAACTCGCGCTGGCTTCGCCGGAAGCCTGCACGCGACAACTCATCGCCGCGATCGAGGCATTTGCCGCGGCCAACGACGCACAGTTTCTCAGCGCCCCGTTGGGCGTGCCCGGGGGCGATCTGCGCTGCCAGGCCGGGGTGCTGCCGCCCGCGCTCACCGAGGCCTCGCTGGAGCGGACCTGCCGCAACATCGACTCGATCCAGCGGCTGCTCGGCGCCCGCCGTCTGTTCCTGGCCAATCTTCCCGCGCCCGACGGCGCGCCCGGCCCGCTGCCCGAAGCCGACTTCCTCAGCAGCATCCTGCAGCGCACGGGCTGCGGCTGGATGCTGGATGTCGCGGCCGTGTTCGCGAACTCCCGGAACATCGGCTTCGATCCGTACGACTTCATCGCGGAGGTGATGCCGAGCGCTTCCCGCGTGCAGATGCTGCTGTCGGGGGGACGATTCGACGCGCGAACGCGGCGGCACGTCTGCAGCCGGTCGCAGCCGATTCCCGATGAGGTCTGGTCGCTGTATCGGCACGCACTGGTTCTCGGCGGGCATAAGACGGTCGCCGCGTTCATCGTCCGCGAGGCGAACCCGCCCTCGAGCGACGGCTGGCTGAACGAGGCGCGGCACGCGCGGTTTCTGGTGGAGCGCGTTTCCGGCCGGCAGCGCATGCTCCGCAAGCGCGAGCTGATTCGCCGCGCGTAACCGCCTTGCCCGGCAGCGGCCCCAGATGCTCCGGGCTCTGTCCTGGATTCACAGCAGCCAGCGTCGCTGGACGGCGTCCCAGAGTTCATGGAACCAGGCGTAAGCCCGCGTCCGCCGCCCGCAATGGATGTGTGCGATGACGCTGGCTCCCGGACGCCGCGCGACGGGAGGATCCGCCAGCGGCGCGCGGCCGCGGACGATCAGCTGGCCCCGCTCATCCAGTTCCGTCCGCTGCCCCAGTTCGGACAGCTCCGTCTGGTGCTCGTGCGTCGAGTCGGTGCGGAGCACATACCGAACAGCCAGCGGCGTGCCCCCGTCCCGGGCCTCCAGCACGTGCCCTGCCAGGCGGTCCGGAATCCGCAGCTCCAGCTCCCAGTCGCCGCTGACGTCCAGCACGTCCAGCAGATGCTGGCCCCGCGACACGGGGCGCGCTGTGACCGTTTCCTTGAGGTCCCAGCGATCAACGACTCCCGCGATCGGGCTGAGCGCCGTGAGATGCGACTGCTGCTGGCGGACAAGGGCGAGCTGTCGCTCGGCGCCCTGGATCGCGATGGTCAACTGTTCTTCCTGCGCGGACTGGTCGACGGCCGATGACGACCCCGGCCGGATGCCCTGCGTTCTCAACACCTGCAGCGATGTGAGTCGCGAGCGGAGCTCTTCGAGTTGACCGCTGAGCCGCTCCTCGTCGAGGTCCAGCCGCGGATCGCGGAGCGTGAGCAACGGCTGCCCGGCGTCGACGGTTTGTTCGTGCTGGACGTCCAGCTGCGTGACGACCCCATCGGCGGGAGCGAAGACGCTGCGCCGGGCGACGGGAAACAGCCGGCCCTCGGCTTCGATTTCGAAGTCAGCTGTTCCGGCCAGCCAGACAGCGGCGACGGTCGCAACGGCGCCAAGCACGGCCAGCTTCGCCCAGCGCCAGGACTCCCACTGGCGGCGCCACACGCCAGCCAGCCCTGCCATACGCAGCCGGGCCGCCTGATCCAGCGCCCCGGCCGCGTGCGGCGCGAGACGTTCGGCCTGCTCCTGTTCGTCCGGCCGGGCTTCGGCGGTGAAGCCCTCCAGGACGGCGATCGCGACGGGGGACTTCGCGGAAGGTTCCGCGCGCAACGGCATGACGCGCAGACGTCGCGCGCCCGCTTCGTCCGCGAGCGACGCGAACCGATCGTCGTGCGGTCCTGCGGACTCGCCGCTCCGCCATTGCAGATCGCGCCCGCTGCGCAGCGCGGCGACGGCGGCCTGTTCGACGCGGCGGGTCAGGATGCGTCGGCGGGGCAGATCCGCTGTCGCCGACGAGGCCAGCACGCGGCAGTCGCGCCCCCTGGGAAGGCAGATCCAGGCGCGATCGTAGCCCAGTTCTTCCTGCAGCGCGGCGGCGGCGCGCGTCGCCGCTTCGGGAAAACTTGAGGCGGTGTAGAGCGAGCGGAGGCGATCGCTGAAATGGCGCTCCGTTGCGCCCTGGTCGCGGAGCTGACCGTACCGGCAGCGCACGACGACCAGCCCCAGGACTTCCGCCACGGCCTCGAGTCCGCCCCGCGCGGCGGCCATCGCGGCGTCCGGGCGAAGGCGGGCTTCGATCACCAGCCCTTCCGTCGGCGCCAGCGCGTAACCAGCGAGCAGCGTCGTCGCCGCGGCCGCGGACTCGCGTGTCGCCGGCGGCGCCGCATCGCACCCGCTGTGGCGTGCGCGGGCCTCTAAGGCGGCCATCTCCGGAACGGGATCGGCGAAGTGCTCCGGATATCGGGCTGCGCCCCGCACCTGTCCGCCGGCTGTCAACCAGATTCGAAGCCCGGCGAACCGGCCGCAGCGATGCAGCGCCGCCAATGCGTCCTGCAGGAATTCGTCTTCTCGCGCCGCCGAGCGGCCGAGACGATCGATGTCCGTCAGTATGCCTTCCAGCGAATCGGACCCGCTGTGAGGCTGCGGGCGCGCATGCGGCGCGTTGGAATGTGGGGCCGACCCGAAACCGCCATTTTCGGGAGCCACGGTGAGCCTCGTTCGAAGACGGTCAGCTCCGGCCCGTTCCGCCTGTGGACCGGCAGCGAACGGATTCTAGGCGATCCCGCGAATGGGCGGCATTGTTGCGGCGGCGGTCGAATGGCGTTCCAAACTCGATCAGGGCCGGACGACCACGACATCCCCCACGGCCAGGCGGGAAATGCCCGCCGCGCCGACGGTCGGCCGCGCGAGCACGCGCTGCCCGTCGATCGCTGCGATCTCCAGCTCGCCGGCGGTCGAAATCCGTCCCAGCGAGTGCCGATGGTACACGAGCAGCCGGGCGTCCTTCGCCGGGACCTGCCCTTCAAAGGAGATGACGACCGCGCCCGCGGACGCGTGAATCTGGGAGATGCGGCCGGGCAACGCCTCGTCGGATGATTTCGCGACGGCGACACCCTCGCTGCCATCCGCCGACGTCACGCCCTCGCCAACGGCGGCGTTCGCGGACGTCGGAACAAGCGGCGCGGAACGGATCCGCCACTGCGACGGTCCGACCGGGCCTTCCGCATTCGCCGATGTCCCGTCCTCATCGTCTTCGCCGCGGCGCGGAATCGGCAGTTCGGACTCCGGAATCAGCGGCTGCAGTTCGGATTCGGGGATCGGCAGGACTTCCGGGATGACGGGCGGCGGCGGTTCGACGGGGGGCGCGGCACGGCCGGGGCAGCATGCGCACATCGCCTTGATGGCCGCCGCGCGAACCCGCGCCGAGGGCTCCACCGGGCAGCCCTTGTCGTCCAGCTCATAGGCCATCTCGGCCAGCTTCTTGACGACTTCCTCGTCGCAGCACTTCATCTGGTTGCAGTGCTGGCAGCGTCCGGAGCTGGCGGTGAACTGAATCACCTCGACGGTGGCCAGGCGGACTTCCTCGGTGCAGTCGGTGAGGGAGGCCAGCAGGGCGTCGGTGATCTTGCCGTCGGCGTTGTAGCACCCGCAGCCGACGCTCGCGAGATACCGCAGCGCCTTGACCTTCTGCGCCTTGAGGTCTTCCTGCTGCTTGATCTCGGCGGCCGCCTTGATGGACGGCACCTTGGATTCCAGGTTCGCGGGATCGGCGATCCGGCGCAGCGGCGGCAGACGTTCCTGCTGCGGCTGGAGTCCGCTGGAGTTCTTCTTGGCGTCTTTGGGAAGCCAGTCCCGGAGCGGGCGCGGCAGTTCCTTCTGCGCCATCGCGGCCGAAGAGAACGTCAGCCAGAAGCAGACAACGAGTGTCAGAAGTCTCATCCGTGCGGCCCCCCGGGGACGGTCCCGTGAGTTGGTTGTCCGCGCAGTCCGTGCGCGCACCTGATGGTCGGCGATCTCCGGGGCCACGCAGGCCGCGGAGACGGACACACAGGAAGACGATTCGACCGGCGCCGGCGGTCTGCCTGAAAGAACTCGCAGCGCCGGTCACAATCGTTCGGACCGGCAAAGTCCGCAACGGTTGGCGTGGCGGCCCGGACGGCGGAGTTCAGCGGAGGCGCGGTCGTCCGGATTTGAGTGATTCCGTCGAGGCAAATCCGCCGATAACACCGATTACGCGTCGGCATCGCGGAGAGGCGATTCCGGATTCGGCGCGGAACAGGGGGGCGGGCAGCCACGTCCGGCCAGGAGGGCCGGAAGCGACGCGCCGACCGCCCGGGGACTTTCGACGACTGGGGATGGTCACGGATGAACACCCCGCCAACGGGCTGGTCTGACGCTGCGCCGCAAAACCGGCGTCGATGCCTGCTGCGCATTGCGGGCCTGTTGTCCGTGAGCGTTGCGCTCGTCGGCGCCGGCTGCCGCAACATCAACGTGGTCGAGACCGCGTTGAACGACACCGAAGAGGTCGACCAGGTGATGGCCCGCGTCGACCGGCCGCACGATGCGCCGGTCCTGCAGGAGCATCCCCTCGCCCCGGTGACGTTGAAAACGCTCAGCCCGGATCGGCCGCCGGAATACTGGGACATCACGCTCGACCACGCGGTCGGCATTGCGATGCTGAACAACGAGGTCCTCCGCGACCTTGGCGCGACGGTGCTGCGCGCCCCGGACGCCGTGCAGACCCGCTACATGAAGGTCCTGCAGGAATCCGACCCGCGGTTCGGCATGGAGGCCGCGCTAAGCGCGTTCGACGCCCAGCTGCAGGCCACCGCCTACTTTCAGGACAACAACCGCGTCGTCAACAACACGCTGCTCAGCGGCACGAACAGCATCTTCCTGCAGGATCGCCACGACTACGTCGCCCAGCTCAGCAAGCTGACGGCGACCGGCGGCCAGATGGCCGTGCGGCATATCACTGACTACGACCACAACAACGCGGTCAGCAACCTGCTGTCGACGTCGTGGCAGACGATGTTCGAAGGCGAGCTGCGGCAGCCGTTGCTGCAGGGAGGCGGCCTGACCTTCAACCGCATCGCGGGGCCGAACGCCCTGCCCGGCGTGTCGAACGGCATCCTGATCGCGAAGGTGAACAGCGACATCACGGCGGTCGAGTTCGAGCGCGGCGTCCGGGATTACGTCAGCGACGTCGTCAACGCCTACTGGGATCTGTACTTCGCGTACCGCGATCTGGACGCCAAGCGCACCGCGCTGACCCGCGCCCGCGAAACCTGGCAGAGCTACAACGCGGAGCAGCAGCAGGGGCGCGAAACCGGCGCCTCAGAGGCCCTGGCGCGCGAACAGTATTTCCGATTCCAGTCGGAACTCGAAGACGCGATCGCCGGCAAGGTCGGCCAGCGCTCTCAGGCTTACAACGGCGTGACGGGCGGCGTGTTCCGCGGCGTCAACGGCGTCCAGCTCGCCGAACGCCGGCTGAGGCTGTTGATCGGCCTGCCCGTGACGGACGGCCGCACTCTGCGCCCCATCGACGATCCGGAACAGGCGCCGGTCGTGTTCGACTGGAACTCGATCGTCGACGAATCGCTGCGCCGCCGGCCGGAAGTCCGGGCCCAGCGGCTGATCGTCAAGCGCCGCGAACTGGAGCTGCTCGCCGCCCGGAACTTCCTGTCCCCGCGGCTGGATGCGGTCGCCGTATATCGCGTCCGCGGTCTGGGCGGGGATCTGGCCGGTTCCGCAGAGACGGCCGGCTTGCGGTCGGCCTACAGTGAACTGGGCACGTTCGAGCACCAGGAATGGGCGGCGGGCGTCGAGTTCAGCGTGCCCTTCGGTTTCCGCCGGGGTCACGCGGCGGTCGACAACGCCGAGTTCATGCTGGCCCGCGATCGCGCGCTGCTCCGGGAGCAGGAGCGGCAGGTGCTGCATGACCTGACGAACACGCTGGCGGAAGTGGACCGGGCGTACAAGCAGTCCGAGATCAACCTGAACCGGTACCTTGCGGCGCAGGACGCGGTCGACGCGCTCGAAGCGAACCGCGCCGAGGGGCTGCGGATCAACCTGGAGCAACTGCTGGACATTCAGCGGCGGCTGACGGAAGCGCAGTCGCGGTACTACCAGTCGCGCGTCGAATACGCGGTGGCGCTCAAGAACATTCATGTCGAGAAAGGCTCGGTGCTGGAGTACGCCGACCTGCAGGTGATGGACTCGATGGCGCCGATCACGACGGCGGTCGACGAAGCCCTGGAGAACGCGCGGAACTCACTGCCGGCCCGGCCGGAGCAGTTCGACCCGGCCGCTGGGGACGATGGCGACGTCGCACAGGCGCGGCACCAGTCGAAGGCCGATGGCGGGGACGAAGCCGGAACGGAGTCTGCGAAACGGCCCGCCACCGCCGGCCAGATCCGGGTCTCCTCGAGACAGCCGACGCCCGCCTGGCAGCCCGAGCGGGCCGACACGCGGCAAAGTCCGGCGTTCGAGGCGCACCTCAACCCGGAGGCGGGCCGGAATGCGCCGACGGCGGATGTCGCGGCTCCGGAATCCGACCCGAGCGCGGTCCCGGCCGAGGCCGCCGAGGACGTCGACTGGCGGGCGACGATCCGGGACGCCTTCGAAGGCGATTGAGAGCGGACCCGCCGACAGGGTATCGTCGACGCGAGGCCCATCGCCGCCGCGAACCAATGCCGACTGCGTTCCGCCGCCGGCCGCGCCCGATGCCGATCGCCCGTTCGACGAGGTCCGCGGATGACACGCTTAGCCGCATTGCTCCTGGGGCTGGGGATGGTCCTGCCCGCCGCGCGCGCCGACGAGATTGCCATCGACGGCGCCGTGCTGTCGCTCATTGAGCATGCGGACGTTCCGGCAGAGGTCGCTGGGCGGATTGCGGAATGGCAGGTGCGCGAGGGGGAGATCGTCGTCGCGGGGCAGCCCGTCGCGCGGATCGAGGATCGCGAGGTGCGGCTGGAGCTGCGCCGATCCGAACTGGAGTTCGCCGGAGCGCGGGCGCTGGCTGAGGATGACAGCCGCATTGAAGTCGCCCGCAAAGGGGCCGATCGACAGCAGCAGATGCTGGCCGAGCTGCAGGTCGATCTCGAGGTCGCCACCCGCGAATCGGAGAACGAGATCCCCATCCACGCCGCGGAGAAGGCCCGGGAGGTCGCCCGCAATCAACACCAGCGGGCGGTCCGCTCCCGCGAGACGTTCAAGAACAGCGTTTCCGACGCGGAGGTCGACGGGCTGTTGTTCGCCTTCGAGCGGGCCATGCTGGAGCACGAGCAAGCCGTGTTCGAGTTGTCGCTGCGGAAGACGAAGCTGGCGGCGCGCGAGGCCGCGCTGGCCACGCAGCGGCTGGCGGTCGACGAGGCGCTGGCCGGGATCCGGCAGGCCGAGGCCCTGCAGAGCCTCGCCCGCAGTCAGTCGGACCTGAAGCAGCACGACGTCGACATCGCCCGTGCGGCGGTCGAGCGTCGAACGGTCGCCTCGCCCATCGATGGCGTTGTGATCGAACGCAGCCGGCAGACCGGGGAGTGGGTCGAACCGGGTGACAAGGTGCTGCGGGTGATCCGCCTGAACCGGCTGCGGGCGGAGGGCTTCCTTCCGCTGGCACACGTGGACGTGGCGCTCAGCGGGGGTGCGGCCGTCGTCGAGGCGCGGCTGCCCGACGGCTCGCAGGTGGCGCGGCCGGGACGCATCACTTTCGTCTCCCCGGAAGCCGATCCGATCAACCAGCAGGTCCGCATCTGGGTCGAGTTTGAGAATGCAGCGCCGCAGTTGTCGCCGGGGATGCGGGCGCGGATCCGCATCGCGCCCGCTGGCGCCGCCCCGCGTCCCGAACCGACCGCGGCCCGCGCCGCCGAGCGACGCTGAATCACGGACGCCCCGGCCGCGAGGCCGATCGGATCATCGCGCACCATGTCCGCCCCCAGCCTGCGACTCCGGTTTCGTCCCGACCTCGCCGCGGAGCAGGTGCGGTTCGGCGATCGCACGGCGTGGATCGTGCGCGATCCCGTCGCCGGGCGACATTTCCACTTCGACCCGCGCGAATACGAGATTCTGACGACGCTGGACGGTGAGAAGTCGCTGCAGGACGTGCTCGATGACGTGCGCCGTCGGCGTCCGGAGGAGCATTTGCCGCCGGAGACGCTGGTGCGGTTTCTGGCCGAGGCGCGGAACGCGGGTCTGTTGTCCGGCGGTCCGACCGCGGCCCCCGGCGCGCTGGACAAGCCCGGGCGGCCGGCGGGGAGCTGGATGTTCGCGCGCTGGCCGCTGTTCAATCCGGAGCCGCTTCTGGAGGCGGTGACGCCGGCGCTGTCGTTCGTCTTCACGAAGTCGTTCGCAGCGATCTACATGTCGCTGATCGCAACGGCGGCGCTGTCGGTCGTCGTGAGGTTCGACGAATTTCAGAGCCGGCTGCCCGAGCTGACGGCCTGGCTGACGCCCGGCATGGTCGCGGCAATTGCGTTGGCTCTGTTCGGCTGCAAAGTCGTGCACGAACTGGCGCACGGAGTGGCGGCGCGGCATTTCGGCGCGCGGGTCGAGGAGTGCGGCATCCTGTTCCTGTTCTTCCTCCCCTGCTTCTACTGCGACGTCTCGCAGGCATGGATGTTCCGCAGCCGCGGGCAGCGGATTCTGGTCTCCGCGGGCGGCATGCTGGCGGAGCTGGGGCTGGCCGCCGTCGCCGCCTGGCTGTGGTGGTTCAGCCGTCCGGGGCCGATCCAGAGTCTGCTCGTCGCGGTGATGGCCACCTGTTCGGTGAACACGCTGTTGATCAACGGCAATCCGCTGCTGCGGTTTGACGGCTACTTCATCCTCTGCGACGTGCTGGGGATGCCGAACCTCGCGTCCCGCGCCAGCCAGTGGTGGGCGCGTGCGTTCGGTCGCTGGGTGTGGGGGCTGCCAACGGCGGATTCGGAACCGGGCGACTGGCGGGCCGGAGCATATGGAGTACTGTCGGCGGCGTATCGAGTCTTCGTGCTGTCAGCGATCCTGTGGCTGATGCATCGCGTGGGTCGGGAATTCGGCGCCCCGCTGGTGTCGTTGACGCTGGCCCTGCTGGTCCTCGCCGGATTCGCGAGCCGCATGGCCCGAATGGTCGCGGCCCCGCTCGGCGACCCGCTGTTGCGCCGCATGCTGCGGCGCGG
The DNA here is from genome assembly GCA_019636235.1 of Planctomyces sp. Taxonomy (GTDB): domain Bacteria; phylum Planctomycetota; class Planctomycetia; order Planctomycetales; family Planctomycetaceae; genus Caulifigura. Next base: position 71,668 of record JAHBXW010000022.1, on the reverse strand, counting down.
ACGGCTGGGCCTGTCGGCCATCGTGGTCGGAACGGGTCTGGTCGTCATCGCTGCGGTTCCCTGGTCGCGGACGATCGACGCCGATGTCGTATGGGAACCCGACTCAGCGACGCCGGTGTTCGCCGCGGCCCCGGGACGCCTCCGAACTTTGTCTCAGGCCGGGTCGAGGATCGAAGCCGGCCAGACGCTGGTTGTCCTGGAGAACCTGCAACTGCAGCGGGAACTCCTCGAAGCAGAAACGGACCAGCAGCTGGCCGCGCAGCGACTCGACGCTGCCCGGGTGCGCAGCAACTTCGATCCCGAGGCGGCGCGCAGCATCCCGGCGCTGCAGGAAGCCGCCGACTCCGCGACGGAACGCCAGCGGCTGCTGGCAGCGGAGATCGCACGGCTGACGATTGCAGCACCGATTTCCGGCCGGGTGATGCCGCCTCCGAATGTTCCCGAACGGTTTGAGGACTCGCGGACGCCGGGCCGCTGGGCCGGAACGCCGTTCGATCCCGAGAACCGCGACTGCGATCTCGAACGCGGCGCATTGGTGGCTCAAATCGTCCCTGAGGACCGGCTGTGCGCCGTCGCGTGCGTGCACCAGCGATCCATCGCGAAGCTGAGCATCGGCCAGTCGGTGCGGCTGGCTCGGCGGTCGGGCGGGCCGTTGCGACTGCGGGGGACGATCGTCGAGATTTCTCCGTCGCCGCTGGAGCACGCGCCGCGGGAGCTTGTCGCCGCGAAGCGCATCCCCGTTCGCCCGGGGGACGGCGCCGCGGATCTCCCGCTGGAACCGCACTACCGGGTCCGGATCCGGTTGGACGAGGGCGCTGGCGGCGGGCTGCTGCCCGGAGAGATCGGCGTCGCGCGTGTCGAGGTGACGCCGGCGTCGCTGGCGGGCCGCGCGGTCGAAGCCGTCCGCGACGCGTTCCGGTTCGAACTCTGACCGCGTCAGAGATGGAATCGTCGGCGGATTTTCCGGACGGCATCCTCGGGCGTCCCGGACACATCCACTCGCATCGCATCCGGCGGCGGTTCCAACGCCTGGAGCTGACTCTTCAGCAGCTCCGGCGGCATGAAGTGACCTTTCCGCTGTTCGATCCGTTTGCGGATCAGCTCTTCATCGCCGGTCAGCAGCACATAGTGCACGCAGGCGGGATCGTGCCCTTCCAGGTACTCCTGGTAGGCATGTTTGAGGGCCGAGCACGCAAGCACGGCGTTCTCGCCGGAACTGCACGCCTCGGCGACGCGGAGGCGCAGCGCCAGCAACCAGGGCGCACGGTCCGCGTCCTCGAGTGGGATGCCGTTCTGCATCTTGTCGATGTTCGCGGGCGGATGAAAATCGTCCGCCTCGATGAACGTCCAGTCGAGTTGCCCGGCCAGCCGTTTGCCGATCGTCGTCTTTCCCGTGCCGGACACGCCCATCAACACGATCACCATCGCGAGTCTGCTCCTCGATTGCTGTCGTTCCAGGGGTTGCCCGCGGGATGGTCGGGCCATCGCCGATCACACTGGGGCGGCGGCAAAATGAAAACAGGCCGGTCGCCCGGGACGCCGGCCTGCAGGTGCGAATGTCATGCCGCGCGAACCGCGGCCGCGCCAGTTACGGGACAACCCATTCGCCCAGCCCGAAGGCCGGGAACGCGGACCAGGAACGCGGGTAGGCCCACGCTTCGCTGGGAGTCATTCCGAACGGCATCGACGGCGCGAACGCGGGCCACGAGCGCGGATACGCCCACGCCTCGCTGGGAGTCATCCGATACGGCAGGGGCGGCAGGAACGGCTCAGAACGCGGCGCCACGCCCCCTTCGCTCCCCTGGCGAACGATCGTCGTCGGACGCAGTTCGCCGAACAGCAGCTCCATCGCCGAATCGTGGCGGTAGCTGGGATTGGCGATGTACTCCGCGCGGTTGAAGGGAATCGACCGGTAGGCGTCCTCGTAACTGCGGCCAGCCGGACGCAGCTTGCGCGGCCCTCCGGGAGTGATGGCGATGCCGAACGTCTCTTCAGCCGCGGGACCGAGCGACGGGCTGGGCGGCAGCGCGAGCGACGCGTCAACTTCTTCATCTCCGGGCGACTCCGCGTCGTCCTGGAACGCGACGGCCGACACGGGGACGACGCACGCTTCGGCGGGCGGCTCGGGAGTCAACGACGTTGGTTCCGGCGGCGCGGGAACTTCGACGCGGCCGGCGTCTTCGGAAGCGGGCGCCGCTTTGGGCCTGACGACAACCGTCCACGCGGAGCCATCCTCGCCCAGGAACACCGTCGTTCCGCCCGCCCGTTCCGCGGCGGAGGCGGCCGTCAGGACCAGTCCGGACGAGGCCAGCAGCGCGGCCATGCCCGGCAGCAGGCGGCACGGAACAGGAGAGGACAGCAATCGATGACGTCGGAACATGACACACTCACGAGACTTGTCTACCGGGGTTGCAACAGTCACGCTACGGGACGGATTGCACCGCTGTCAAAAGGCAACGCAGGCAAACTGCGCAAGATGTTGCGATTGTGTGGTTTGCGGACTCGCGTTTCCTTTTCGCTGCGCGTTCCGGGCCGGTCGCCCGTTCCCGTTCTCTCCGTCCTTCCCGCCATTGTTCGATGTCCGCCAAAGCCTGGTCCGGCCGCTTCTCTCAACCGACCGACGCCCTCGTCGAGGCGTTCACCGAGTCGATCAGCTTCGATGCCCGGCTGGCGGACGTCGATATCCGCGGCTCCCGCGCCCACGCTCGGATGCTGTCCGAGGTCGGCCTGCTGACGACCGAGGAGTTCCAGGCGATCGATCGCGAGCTGGAGTCGATCGGCGGCCTCATCGTCGATGGCAAGATGGAGTTCCGCACGGAACTCGAAGACATCCATCTGCACATCGAAAGCGAGCTGGTCGCCCGGCTGGGGGATGTCGGCCGCAAGCTGCACACTGGCCGCAGCCGCAATGATCAGGTGTCGACGGACCTCAAGCTGTACACCCGGGACGCAATCGATCACCTGGACCTGCAACTGCAGGAGCTGCAGCGGGCGTTCGTCCGCCGCGGTCCGGACGACCTGGATGTCATCCTTCCCGGTTACACGCATTTGCAGCGGGCCCAGCCCGTCGTCGCGACGCATTACTGGCTGGCGTACTGCGAGAAGTTTCAGCGGGACCGCGACCGGCTTGCCGACTGCCGCCGGCGCGTGAACATTTCGCCGCTTGGCGCGGCCGCCCTGGCCGGCACAAGCCTGCCGATCGACCGCCGCCGCACGGCCGAACTCCTCGGGTTCGAAGCGCCAGCGCTCAACAGTCTGGACGTCTCCAGCGACCGGGATTTCCTGGTGGAGTTCACGGCGGCCCTGGCGCTGATCGCCGCGCATCTCTCCACGTGGGCCGAGGAATGGATTCTGTGGAACACGACCGAGTTCGGGTTCCTCAAGCTGCCGGACTCCTTCACGACCGGCTCATCCATCATGCCGCAGAAGAAGAATCCGGACGTTCTGGAGCTGGTGCGCGGCAAGGCGGCGCGCGTCATCGCCGCCGCACAAACGCTGTTCGTCCTGATCAAGGGATTGCCGCTGGCCTACAACCGGGACCTCCAGGAGGACAAGCGGGCGATGTTCGACGCGCTCGACACGGTCGCCGCCTGCCTGGCGATCGCGCCGTCGATCGTCGCCGGCGCCCAGTTGCAGCGCGACGCCATCGCCGCACGGCTGGATGACGGGTTCCTCGATGCGACCGTGTTGATGGAATACCTGATCGCGCGCGGCATCCCGATGCGCACCGGGCACGAGGTCGTGGGTCGGCTGGTCGCGGAATGCGAAGGCCGCGGCTGTCGTCTCGCCGAGTTGCCGCTCGCTGATCTGCAGCAGGCCTCGTCCCTGATTCAAGAGGACGTGTTCGGCGTGCTGGGGGCAAAGAACGCGGCCGCGGCGCTGATCAGCGAAGGATCGGGGGGGCCGGCGCGGGTCGGGGAGCGACTGGCCGCCTGGCAGCAGCGGCTGGGAGTCGACGCCCCGGGCTGACGCGGCCCAGCGCGGCAATTCTTCGGAAAATCGGCGGCGACTCAGGATTCCCGGAAACTGTGCCGGAGCGCTCCACGTCATCCTTCCATGCGGGCCAGCGCCTCGTCCTTTCGCGAGGCTGCCGGATGCGTTTCGCAGCTTGAGTTGGGAGCAGGACCATGCTTCGCCGGACCGTTGCGCTGTTCGGGTTTCTCGTGGCAAGCTGGGCAACCTGTGGGTGGGCTCAGGTGGTGCTGATCACCAGTCAACCGGTTCCCCTGCCGAGGCCGATTCCCCGCCCCGTCCCGCAGCCGCAGGCTGAGTACTCGATCAGAGAACTCAATGTCGATGCGCGGATCACCGACCAGGTCGCCCGCGTGCAGGTCGCGCAGACGTTCGTCAACAACGGCAGTTCGCCGATCGAGGCCCAGTTCCTGTTCCCGCTGCCTTACGACGGCGCAATCGACCGCCTGACGCTGCTCGTCGACGGCAAGGAATATCCGGCGCAGCTCCTGTCGAAGGAGGAGGCCCGCCGCCGCTACGAGCAGATCGTCCGGTCGAACAAGGATCCGGCCCTGCTGGAATGGATGGGGCAGGGCATGTTCCAGACCAGCGTGTTCCCGATTCCGCCCGGCGCCGAACGCAAGGTCGTCATCGAATACAAGCAGCTGCTCCGCAAATACCAGTCGCTCACCGAGATCCTGTTCCCTCTCGCCACGGCGCGGTTCACCAGCAAGCCGCTGGAAAAACTGAACCTGCGGTTCGCCATCGAGAGCGGCGTTGAGATCAAGAGCCTCTACAGCCCGACGCACCCGGTCAACATCCAGCGGCCCGACGGCAAGCACGCCATCGTCACGTTCGAGCGCGCCGGCGAAGTCCCCGCGTCCGACTTCCGCCTGTTCTTCGACGTTCAGCCCGGCGAACTGGGGACCAGCCTGCTCAGCCATCGCCCCACCGAAGGGGAAGAAGGCTACTTCCTGCTGCTGACCAGCCCGCAGATTCCCGCCGGCAACGAGGCTCCGCCGGCCAGGACGATTGTGTTCGTCGTCGACAAGTCGGGCAGCATGTCTGGCCCGAAGATCGAGCAGGCCCGCAACGCTCTGAAGACCGTCCTCAACGGACTTCGCGAGGGGGATCTGTTCAACATCGTCGCCTACGATTCGGCCGTGGAATCCTTCCGTCCCGAGCTGGAACGATTCACCGCGGAGACGCGACAGGCGGCCGCCAACTATGTCGACGGCCTGTATGCCGGCGGCGGCACGAACATTCATGGCGCGCTGACGACGGCCCTGGGGCAGCTCAAAGACGACAAGCGGCCTTCCTACGTCCTGTTTCTGACGGACGGCCTGCCGACAGTTGGCGAGACGGGGGAAGCGAAGATCGCCGCCGCCTCGAAGGACGCCAACAAAGTCCGGGCTCGCATACTGAGCTTCGGCGTGGGCTATGACGTCAACAGCCGGCTGCTGGACCGCATCTCGCGGGACAACTCCGGCGCCAGCGAATACGTCCGGCCGGATGAGGACATCGAAACTTCGGTGGGCCGCGTCGCCAGCCGGATCAGCTCGCCCCTGATGACCGATGTGCAGGTGACCTTCGAATTCGACGGCCCCTGGTCCGGGCCGGCGCCGGTCAGCCGCGTGTATCCCGCGGGAAGCTTTGACCTGTTCGCAGGCGAGCAGGTCGTCGTCGTCGGCCGCTATCGCGCGTCCGGAGCGGCCAAGGCGCGCATCGCCGGAAAGATCAACGGAGAGCCGAAATCGTTCGACTTTCCCGTGGAGTTCGCCGCGAAGTCGGGAGACGCCTCGCTGGCGTTCGTCGAATCGCTATGGGCGGCGCGGCGGATCGGCGAGATCATTGATGAACTGGACCTGAACGGCCACAACCAGGAACTCGTGAACGAACTGGTGACGCTGTCCACCCAGTACGGCATCCTGACGCCGTACACGTCGTTTCTGGCGGATGAGTCGATGCGTCCAGGGCTGGCGTCGCGGGAGAATCGCGATCTCGCGGATCACGCGGTGCGGGAGCTGCTTTCGCAGTCCGGTGGCGCCGCGGGCGTCGCGCAGCGGTCGTCGAAGCAGGACTTCAAGGCGGCGAATCGACCGCTGTCGTCGGGCGGGTTCGCGGGACGATCGAGCGGCCCGGCCGCGCCGGCTGCCTCGCCGGCCTACATCGATGCGGCGACCGATCGGCTCGTCGTCGTCGAGTCGGTGCGCAACGTCGGTTCGAAGGCGCTGTACCGTCGCGGCAGGATCGTCGTGACGCCGGAAACGGCGGAACTGGATGTCGAGAAGGACACGGCGAAGTTCACCGTCGTGGAACGGTACAGCGACGACTACTTCAAATTGGTCGCCGCCAATTCGGCCGACGAGAACCAGCTGTTGTCGAGCCAGTCGGCGGACGAGGAACTGCTGATCCAGTTGCGAGGTCAGGCGTACCTGATCAAGTGAAGGGATCGCGACGCCCAGGGGGCGCCCCCCCTGGGCTCATGGTTGGCTGGAGCGGGATTCCGGCGCCGGCTTCAGCGTCGCATCCAGAAACCGGTCCATGAACCACTTCGCCCGGTCGTTGCATGCCTGCGTCAGGTCCATCGTGTGCGGCCATCCGGGCAGCCGGTCGTAGACATACGGAATCTCCAGCTCCTGCAGCCGGGCCGAGAGAATGTCCGACTGGTCGATCGGCACGACGTCGTCGGTCGTCCCGTGCAGGATCAGCGTGGGGGGATCGTCGGCGGTGAGGTGCGTGATCGGCGACGCCTGCTGGTAGACGCTGAGCAACTCGTCCACTTCGCCGCCGAAGAATCCGCGACAGAGGTTTTTCGCGGCCGCGTTCTCCCGGACGAAGTCGGTTGTCAGGTCGCAGGGGCCGTAGATGTTCACCACCGCCTGCACGCGGCTGCTGACGCCGGGCGACCCTCCGTCGCCGTCGAGTTCCGGAACGTCAGCCGAGTAGCCGATCATCATCGCCAGATGCCCGCCGGCCGAGCCCCCCACGACACCGATCCGGTCGGGGTCGATCTTCAGTTCGGCCGCCTGGGACCGCAGCCAGCGGATCGCGCACTTCACATCGTGCACCGCCGCCGGGTACTGCGCCTCGCCTGACAGCCGGTAGCCCACCGACGCCACGACATACCCCCGCTGTGCGAAGTGCACGGCGTACACCCTGTAATCCGCCTTGTTCCCGCCGCGCCAGCCGCCGCCGTGGATGAACACGAGCAACGGCAAGGGCTCGGATTGGTCCTTGGGGCGATACACGTCCAACAGCAAGTCCCGTTCGCCGACCCGTCCGTACTTCACATCCGACTCGAGTTCCACATCCGCCGGCAGCTCCGGCTTCATGTCGACCGTCGGGACCATCCCAAGCTGGACGGCCAGCAGGGCGGCGGAGGAGGACGGATAGCCAGGGGGCGGCGCGGGGGGCGTGTCGCCGAGCCGGTCGAGAGCGGTGCCCGTCACGACAGGCGTCTCCGCCGGCTCTTCGGCGGTCAGGAACGGGCACAGGGCGACGCACAGCAGGCACGCGGCGGAACGGAGACGGATCATGCGGGAAGCTCCGAAGGGGACGGAGACGAGTGTGCCCGAGCGGCGCCCGGCCCGCAACCGCGACGACGCCCGCCTGCGACCTCCAGCCTTCTCGTTGCAAGCAATCGCCTTCCGCCATTCACGTCTATGACAGTTCATGCACGTTGGACCCCAGGGCCCGCAGTTTCTCAAACCGTGCGCGCGTCAGGCATCCAATCACGCAGTCCTGCCCGTCCAGATCGCACAGGAAGTACAGTTTTCCCGGATCGTGCTGGGCGAGCAGACCCGCGAACGCACTGAAAACAGCGACGTCCACCCAGTCGTCGCTGAATTCAAGGTCGATGTGGACTGGCCGCCCGAAGCACTTGAACTCCAGCCACGCCTCGCCGGCGCTGTCGTCGACATGGTCTTCGACATCGATGATCGGCAGCGAGCCTTGCGTCAGTTCCGACATGCGCTGCGCAATGCGCGCGTAGCTGCCTGGGCCTTCGATGCACTCCGTATCGAAATGCCAGAGATTGTCGCAGCAGGCGCGGAACGGCGGATCGTCCTCGGCCGTTCCCAGGCAGACCAGAACCAGCTCGAAGCCAGGCTCCTCAAAGGCTTCACTGCCCCAGGTCTCGACAACTCCCGCGAATCGAAGCCCGGATTCAACCGCAGGCCGCATTCCGCCAATACACGCAGCTTCTCCTTGAGCGCAGCCGGAATCACGCGACCTCCCGAGCCGTCACTCCCCCGACGACCGGATCCAACCGCCGCCCAGCACGCGGTCCCCGTCATACAGCACGACCGCCTGGCCGGGGGCGATTCCGAACTGAGGATCGTCGAACGTCACCTGCAGACGATCCTTGTCGATGACTTCCGCCGTGCACTCGGCTGGGGTGTGCTGATACCGGATCTGCGCCGTGCAGCGCAGGGCCGCGGCGGGCGGATCAACGAGCCAGTTCAGGCGGTCGGCCGTCAGTTCGCGCCGTCCGAGCTCATCGCGCGTGCCGATCACGACGCGGCGCGTCTCGGGTTCGATCCGCACGACGTAGCGCGGTTCGCCGAAGGCCAGGCCCAGCCCCTTGCGCTGCCCGATCGTGTAGGACTGGTATCCCTGATGCTGGCCGAGGACGCGGCCGGCTGTGTCGACGATGTCGCCGGCGGTCTCCTGCGGCCCGCGGAAGCGTCCGAGGAAGCCGGAGTAGTCGTTGTCCGGGATGAAGCAGATCTCCTGGCTGTCGGGCTTGTCGGCCGTTTGAATGCCGGCCTCGCGCGCGAGGTCACGGATTTCGGGCTTGGAACGGTCGCCCACCGGAAACTGAATGTTGGGCAGCAGGTCGCGACGGATGCCGAACAGCACGTAGGACTGGTCCTTGGCGGCGTCGCGTCCGCGGACAAGCGCCAGCCCGCCGTCCGGGCCGGGCGCGACGCGGGCATAGTGTCCGGTGGCGATGAAGTCGGCGTCAACCTGGCGGGCGAACTCCCACAGGCGGCCGAACTTCAGCCAGATGTTGCACATCACGCAGGGATTCGGCGTGCGGCCCGCCAGGTACTCGTCCGCGAAGTAGTCCTTGATCCGCCCGAAGTCGTCCCGGAAGTTCAGCGCGTGGAACGGAATATCGAGCCGGTCGGCGACGCGCCGCGCATCGGCCGCGTCGGAAGCGCTGCAGCAACCCTGGTGGTGCGGCTTCAACGCCAGCACCGGCAGCTCGCCCGGACGGCACTGCGTTTCCTCGTTCGCGCCGGAACGCATGAACAGCCCGATCACCTCGTGCCCCTGCTGCCGCAGCAGCCAGGCCGAGGCGGAGCTGTCGACGCCGCCGCTCATTGCGAGAACCACGCGTGCCACGAGCAGACCATTCCTGTTTGACGCGGGGCGGCAGAGTTCACGATGACGACTGGCCGCCGGCCTGCGCCGCCGCGGAGCGCGGCGGCTGACCGGGAGTTGAATTCTATGCTTCGGGACGCCGCGCGTCGCGGGCGCCGGCGAGCGTCCGCCGGGCGAACGGAGAGCCGCATCAGCGTCAGTTGGCCGTCCGACCGGCGAACGCCGTTGACCTCCGCGCCCAGGCGGCGCGCAGTCCCAGCCACAGGACGAGGCCATCGTCCAGCCAGCCCAGCAGCGGAATCGCATCCGGGATGAAGTCGATGGGCCACAGCGTGTAAAGGATCGCCAGTCCAAGGAACAGCCCGTTCAGCCGGCCATTCTTCAAGCGGGACGCCGTTGCCGCTCCCGGTCCCAGGCGCGACAGCAGCCTCCGCCCGCCAAGCAGCGCGAGCGTACGGACAATGGAAGGAGCGGCGGCAAACATCATCGATCGGGTTTCCTGTCTGGCGGGGAAGGGGAATCGCGTCGACGCCCCGTCGACGGCGAGCTCCGCGCGCCAGAGCAATTTTACGCCGGCCCCGCGGGCGGGGGAGATGGAATCCGCATGGTTTCGCAACCGCCCGCCGGGGTACCATCCCGCGCCGTCGTCGGCGTCAGAATCGCAGACCGCTGAGGAACCACTGCCGTGGAAGGTCCGGAGCATCCCGCATCGCAGCTCTCGCGTCTGGCGCCCGTCGTCCCGCCTCGCCCCGTACAGGGTTATGGGCCGGGCGTGCGGGCGGTGATCGCAAGCGCCGCATTCGTCGTCGTGGTTGCGGGAATGAAAGCGGCTTCGACGATCATCGTGCCGTTTCTGCTGGCCGTGTTTCTCGCGGTGCTGAGCGGTCCTCCGCTCAGCGGCCTGCGGCGCAGGGGGTTTTCGCGGGGCGTGTCGCTGCTGGTGGTGCTGTTGCTGCTGGCGGTCGGGTTCCTGATGTTCGGCTCCCTGATCCTGGGGGCGATCAACCGCTTTGCGCGGGAGTGGCCGTCGTTGTACGAGCCGCGAGCGGAGCAGTTGGCCCTGCAGTGGGACTCGTGGGTTGAAGGGCTGATCTCCGACCACTCGTGGTTGCAGGGCCTGCAGATCGGCGATGTGCGGAGCCTGTGGGAGGGCTGGACGAACCCGGATGCCGTGATGCAGCAGGTGATGTCGGCGATGCGGACGGCGGGGGGGCTGTTGAGCCAGTTGTTGATGATCCTGGTGACGGCGATGTTCCTGGTGGCGGAAGCATCGGCGCTGCCGGACAAACTGCGGCGGATCTCCCCGGAGGCCGACCGCCGGTTTGCCGAGCTGTCGAAGATCGCCGAGGAAGTGAACCGCTACATGGCGATCAAAACATTGACGAGCTTTGTGACAGGTTGCGTGGTCGCCCTGGGGCTGTGGCTGATGGGGGTGGAATTCGCGCTGTTGTGGGGTCTGCTGGCGTTTCTGTTGAACTACATCCCGAACATCGGGTCGATTCTCGCGGGCGTGCCGCCGGTGATGATGGCGCTGCTGCAGCCGGGGGGCGGCTTCGGGCTGATGCTGGGCGCGGCGACGCTGATTTTGATCACGAACGGGGTCATCGGCTACTACGTCGAGCCCAAGTGGATGGGGCGGGGGCTGGGCATTTCGACGCTGGTCGTGTTCCTGTCGCTGGTGTTCTGGGGCTGGGTGCTGGGGCCGGTGGGGATGCTGATCTCGGTGCCGCTGACGATGGCGTTCAAGGTGGCGCTGGAGGTGACGGACGACACGCGCTGGATGGCGATACTGATGGGGGGCGAGGGGCAGTCGCCGAGCGCGACGCCGACAAACCCGTCGCGGGCGGTTTGACGTCCTTCCGGGTGCTGTACAATCCGCGGCATGCCGCCGCGAACCGACGCACCGGAATTCCACTGCGAGACCCTGGCCATCGTGGGCGTGGGCCTGATGGGGGCCGCGATTGCGCGCGAGGCGCGGCGGCAGGGAGCAGCCGCGCATATTGTGGGACTGGGGCGCGATCCGGCGCGGCTGGCGGCAGCCCGGCATTCGGGCGTCATTGACGAGGCGCTGACGTCCCCCGAGGGCCTGCGGAACGTCGGCCTGGCCGTCATCTGCACGCCGGTCGACCGCATCGAGGCCGATGTGCGGTCGCTGCTCGTCTCCGGCGGCGGCCCGCGCCTGATCACCGACGCGGGGAGCGTTAAAGCTGCCATCACGCGGAACCTTCGAGACGTTCCGCGGTTCGTCGGCGCACATCCGCTGGCCGGGTCGGAGAAACGCGGGCACGAACACGCGCATGAGGTCCAGCTTCAAGACCGCGTGTGCGTCGTGACGCCCGAGGAATCAACGCCCTCGGACATGGTCGACGAAATCCGGGCATTCTGGACCGCGCTCGGCATGCGCGTTCTCGTCATGCCGGCCGACGATCATGATGCGATCCTCGCGCGGACCAGCCATCTGCCGCATCTGGCGGCCTATGCGCTGGCGTCCCTGCTGGAGGGGAACGACATTCCATTCGCCGCGACGGGGTTTCGCGACTCAACGCGCATCGCCGCGAGCGATCCGAAGCTGTGGTCGTCGATTCTGATGCTGAACCGGGACGCCGTGCGGTCGGCGCTGGCGGCCTACCGGCGGACGCTGGATGCCGCCGACGCGCTGCTGCAGTCGGGCGGAGAGCGGGAACTGACGGCGTTGCTGGCGGAGGCTCAGCAGGCGCGGCTGCGTCTGGAGCCCCCGGCAAAGCCGGGCGTCGCCAGCGGGCCTCGCTGATTCCCGGAGGCGGTCGTTCGCACCGTACGCCTGTCCAGCCGTCCGCGCCGCAGGATTGCGTCGCCGCTGGCGGTCGGGTATCCACAGCGACAGCAGCTCCACGGATCGGGCATTCGCTGCGGTCGCCGCCTGTGGTCCGACATGAGCGACGCGATGGCCGAAACTGACGACGTTCCGGAGCTTTCCGGCGGGCAACGGCGAACGGTGCTGGCCGCGGCATTCGTCGGCTGGATGTTCGCCGGTTTCGAGATCGCGTTGTTTGTGCTGATTCATCGCGCGGCGATGCAGGACCTGCTGGGGGCGACGACCGAGGAGCGGGACATCACATTGTGGTTCGCGCGGTACCAGGCGGCGTTCCTGTTCGGCGCGGCCGCGGGCGGTTGGCTGTTCGGCTGGCTGGGAGACCGGCGGGGTCGCACGTGGTCGCTGGCGATGAGCGTGCTGTGCTACTCGACGTTCACGGGGGCGAGCTACGTCGCCGAGACGCCCGAGCAGTTGCTGGTGCTGCGGTTTCTGGCCTGCCTGGGAGTGGGGGGCGCGTGGCCGAACACGATGGCGCTGGTCGCCGAGGCCTGGCCGGGCGCCTCGAGACCGTTGCTGGCGGGCGTACTGGGGACGGCGGCCAACGTGGGACAGGTGCTGATGGGAGGGCTGGGGCTGATGTCGGCCGTGGCGCCGGGGTCCTGGCGCTGGGTGCTGCTGGCGGGGGCGGCGCCGGCGTTGATCGGCGCATGGTGCCTGACCAGCGTTCCGGAGTCGGTGCGCTGGCTGCGCGCGCGTCGCGCGGCCCGCTCGGATTCGGCGGATCCCCTGAAGGAACTGCTGCAACCGCCGCTGCGTGGACGGCTCATCATGGGCGTTCTGCTGGGCGCTGTTCCGGTCATCGGCACGGCGGCGAACGCGCAGTGGATCGTGCCGTGGAGCGATCAGGCGGCGGGAAAGGCGGCCGCGGCCCTGCCTGGGGACGCGACCGCCGGCAGCGCGGCGGCGCGTGGCCGCACTGCTCAGAAGTCGAAGGCCTGGACGATCGTATCGCGTTCCAGCGGGGCCGTGCTGGGGAGTCTGCTGGGCGGACTGCTGGCGGCTCTGCTGGGCCGGCGGACGACGTATTTTCTGATCAGCCTGCTGTCGCTGGCGGCGAGCACGATCGTGTTCGGGCGGATGCATCCACTGGATCCGGGTTTTTATGCCGCGTCGTTCGCGTTCGGGCTGATCGGCGTGATCTATTTCGGGTGGCTGCCGCTGTACCTGCCGGAACTGTTCCCGACGCGCGTCCGCGCAACGGGAGCGGGGATTTCGTTCAACAGCGGGCGGGTCGTGGCGGCCATCGTCGTGCTGGGGACCAGTTCGCTGCTGCAGGCCTTCGGCGGCGACTACGCGCGGATCGGGCTGTGGACAGGGATGATATACGCCCTGGGGATGATCATTGTGCTGTTCGCACCGCGGACGGACAGCGCCAGCCTCGGAGACTGAGATGCCGCACAAACGCATCGGTCTGGTGGGCGTGGGGCTCGTGGGCAGCGCCCTGATGGAGCGGTTCGTATTCCACGGTTGGGAAGTGATCGGGTTCGACATCGTGGCCGAGCGGCTGGGACCGCTGTCGGCGCTGACGGCCCGCGCCGCCCCGAACGCCGACCAGGTGTTCGACGTGGCGGACATCGTCGTCATCAGCCTGCCGACGTCGGAGATCGTCGCGGGGGTGCTGGACGCCGTGGCGCCGCACCTGGCGGGGAAGACCGTCGTCGACACGACGACCGGGGATCCGGAACAGATGGCTGGCATCGCCCATCGTCTGGCGGCCTGCGGAGCCCGCTACCTGGACGCGACGATCGCCGGGTCGAGTGTCCAGATCCGCGATGGCGAGGCCGTGGTGCTCGTCGGCGGACCAGCGGAGACCGTCGCCGATTGCGAGACCCTCCTGCGGAGCTTCGCAGCCGAGGTTTACCATGTCGGCGACTGGGGGGCGGGGGCGCGGATGAAGCTGGTCGTGAATCTGGTCCTGGGCCTGAACCGGGCGGCCCTCGCCGAGGGGCTGGCCTTCGCCCGGGCGGTGGGCTTCGATCCGCAGACGGCGCTCGACATCCTCCGCACCGGACCGGCGTTTTCCCGGGTGATGGACGTCAAAGGCGAGAAGATGCTGACGGGCGACTTCACCCCGCACGCCCGGCTGTCTCAGCACCACAAGGACGTCCGGCTGATCCTCGACATGGGCCGCCGCCTCGCCGCCCGACTGCCCCTCTCGACCGTTCACGAGCAGTTGCTCGAAGAACTCGAGCAGCAGGGCTGCGGCGATCTCGACAACAGTGCCATCCTCAAGGCGTTCCAACCGGAGACGGACGTGCGAGGCGAAGGATGATGCGACGTCGGCCGCTGGGCGGCACGGGTCTGGAGGTCTCGGAAATCTCGTTCGGCGCAGGGCCGGTGTCCGGTCTGATGACGGGGGACGAACTGGACCGGCAGACGGATGTCGTCGCGCGGGCGATCGCGCTGGGAATTAACTGGTTCGATACGGCCGCGGGGTATGGGGCGGGACGCTCGGAGAGTTGTCTCGGCGCGGCGCTTGCCGCCGTTGATCCCGCCGGGACGGCGCACGTCGCGACGAAAGTGCGGCTCGACCTCGCTCGCGCCGAGAGCATTCCCGCACAAATTCGCCGTTCGTTCGCAGCCAGCCTCGGCCGGCTGCGGCGGCCGCGCGTCACGCTCATCCAGTTGCACAATTCCATCACCGCGCGCCGCAACGACGAGCCGACTTCCGTCACGCCCGACGACATCCTCGGCCCCGGGGGCGTGCTGGAGTCGTTCGAGGAACTCCGGTCGGAAGGGCTGGTCGGCCACCTGGGGCTGACGGGCATCGGCGATCCGGAATCGCTGCGGGAGGTCCTGCGTTCCGGGGCGTTCGCGACGATTCAGGCGCCGGTGCATCTGCTGAATCCCAGTGCGCTGGTCGATGCACCCCGGGGGTTTCGCGAGCCGGACTATGGCGGCTTCCTGCGGGAGGCGCATCGGCGGAAGATGGGGATCTTCGCCATTCGCGTCTTCGCCGGAGGCGCGCTGCTGGATGCCCCGCCGAGCGCTCATACGCTCAAGACGCCGTTCTTTCCTGCGGCGCTGTACGAACGGGACCGGCGGCGGGCGGCGGCGCTCGCCCGGGCGCTGCCCGACTTTCCCCCGGCCGCGGCCTCGCTGCGATTCGTGCTGTCGCAGCCGGAGGCGGCTTCGGCGATTCTGGGGTTTGGCGACGTGGCGCATGTCGACGAGGCGGCGCGGATCGCGGAACAGGGGCCGTGGTCCCCGGCCGAGTTGGCGCGGCTTGCGGACTGCGTCGATGCGCTCGTACGGGACTCGCCTGCGGGAGATTCCCAGGCCCAGCCGCTATGATTCGCAGCCATTGGGGCCACCCAGAGGGAAACGGCAATCAGGACGCGCGGCATGCGGATCGGACGGGTGATTGGAAAACTGACGCTGTCGCGCGGCGAGGAGTCGGTCCGCGGCGCGCGGTGGCTGGTCGTCGAGCCGTTTTCGTTGGCGGGGCTGCGCGGCGATCCGGCGGGCGTCAGCGAAGAACTGATCGTCTATGACGAACTGGGGGCGACCGAGGGGCAGATGATCGCCATCAGCGAGGGAGCGGAGGCGGCGGGTCCGTTTCATCCCGACCAGAAACCGATCGACGCGTACTGCGCCGCAATCCTCGATACGATACACTTGGAGCCGTGACCAGCGGCGCGCCGCCCATCGGTTCCGGCGGCTCACGGGTCCGCGCTGCACTCCGACGACGCCCGCCCCCGCCTACGGCCCCCTTGCTCCATGCCCAGACGACTGCTGCTGATTGAAGACGACCGGGAGATCAGCTCCACGCTTTCGGGAGTTCTGGAAGCGGCCGGCTACCAGGTGCTGACCGCGCCCAACGGCATTGAAGGACAGCGGCTGATCGAGGCGGAGCGCCCCGAGCTGGTGATCACCGACATGATGATGCCGCGGCTGGGCGGCTTTCCGGTGCTGGAGTTTCTGAAGACGCTGGAGTCCCCGCCGAAGGTCATCATGATCACGGCCAACGAGGGGGGACGGCACAAGGCATACGCGGAGATGCTGGGCGTCGTCGACTATCTGCGAAAGCCGTTCTCGATGGACGTGCTGCTGGAGGCCGTCCGCAAGGCACTCGAAGATGTGCCGGAGCAGGAGGGGGCTTCCGGCGCTGGCGCGGGACCGCTGCGCCGCAGCCGCACGCCGCGGAAGAAGGACGACTGAGCAGGCGTTCGGCCCACGGCCAGGCGGCGGGCTCATTGCTAGGAGCCGGGCGGTCCGCTCCATGAAGCCTATCGATTCTTTCGTGCCTTTCGTGGTTCAAACCCGTCTTTGAACGCGCGAAGCAGAACCACGAAAACAACGAAAAACACGCAAGGGGCCAGGGCCGAACGGCGCGCTGATGGAGTTTCACGCCACTGTCTCGCAGGCGTTCACGGCCTCTCGGGGCGAGCCAGGTTCCAGGTCCGCGCAGCACAGCGGCCCCGGCAGTCGTAACCGCCGGGGCCGCGAGAATTGCAGCCAGAGCGTTCCGGGAACTCAGAGGATGTCCTGGTATCCCTTGCGGTAGCCGCGCTGGACGATCTGCTCGACCTCCGGAGCGTTCGTCGGCGTGAGCGTCTTCGCGTCCCACTCGATGACCTTGCTCTCGCCGGTCGCCGCCGCCCACACAGCGAGGTTGCCCAGCAGGATCGTTTCGGTCAGCCGGCCGGAGTAGTTCTCGAAGTTCCCCACGGCGCGCTTCCGCTCGCCAGTGACCGACTCATGGAACTCGGTGAAGTGGCCGGGCGAACGCTCGTATTCGACCTTCGGCTTGTCGATCGGCTGCCCCTCGGGCGACAGCACGACGAAGTCGCCGCCGTAGTCGCCCCACGAGTACAGGATGCCCTTTTCGCAGACGATCACCGCGCCAGTGGTCTTGCCGTCTCCGCCTCGCTTGAACTTGTAGCTGCCGACGATCGATTCGTCCGGCTCGTTGCCGCCGTCATACCACCAGACGGTGACGGGGCCGCGCCCCTCGGCTTCCGGAAACTCGAACTTGATCTTCGAGCTCTGCGGATAGCTGTCGCCGTTGTGGCCGGAGCAGGTGGCCTGGATGGAGACCGGGTCCTTCAGGCCGACGCCCATGTAGGGCATGTTGAAGGTGTGGCAGGCCATGTCGCCGAGGGCGCCCGTGCCGAAGTCCCACCAGCCGCGCCAGGCGAACGTGTGGTAGTTGTCGGCGTATGGGCGAATCGGCGCCGGTCCCAGCCACAGATTCCAGTCCAGATTGGCCGGCGGGTTCTTCGATGCCGAACGCGGCCCCCCCTGCGGCCACACCGGCCGGTTCGTCGTGACGTGCACTTCTTTGGGCTGGCCCAGATGGCCCGCCTTGAGGATGGCGGCCGCTTCGCGGAGCGCCCGTTCCTGAGTGCCCTGGTTGCCCATGCTCGTCGCCACGTCCATTTCCGCGGCGATCTCCTGCAGCCGCCGAGCCTCCCAGACGCTGTGCGTCAACGGCTTCTGGCAGAAACAGGCCTTGCCCATCTTCATCGCCAAGGCGGCCGCATGGGCATGGCAGTGGTCGGGCGTCGACACCGTGACGGCGTCGATCTTGTCCTTCATCTCGTCGAGCAGTTTGCGAAAGTCGGCGTAGGTCGCCGGCTTGACCTTCGTGCGGCTCTCCAGCTTCTGGGCCTTGTCGTTCAGCGTGGTCGAGTCGACATCGCACACGGCCACGACGTCGCCGTGCTGAGCCGCGTCGTTCGAGTCGCTGTCCCCCTTGCCGCCGACGCCAATGCAGGCGTAACGGACTCGCTCATTGGCGGAACGCGCCTGCGCCAGCACGGTGCGGGTCGCGGGGCCGCCGACAAACAGTGCGGCCCCGAGGGCCGACGAAGCCTTCATGAATTCTCTGCGGGAAGCGGGCAGACGCATGCGGAATGATCCTTAGCTCGACGGACAGAGACGTGAAACGCGGCGCCACGCGGGCTTGTCGGCCGGCGGTCCTGAAAACAGGCTAAACGGCCGGCGCGGGAAACGAAAGCGAACCGGAGGCGCAAGCCGCTCCTGCCGTCCCCCCGGGAAGGACTGACTTCATCGGACCACCCGGCGGGACGCCTTGAACCCTTTTGCCGTCATCGCGCGGACCGCGGCGGCTTTCGGAAAGACGGCGTGGTTCGCCTCCAGGCTGTCCGGGCGTCACACCTCGTCGATACCCACGCCGAAACTGTCCGTGAACGGCTTTGACGGCGGTTCCACCACGGGCTCGATTGCCGCCTCCGACGTGGCGTCCGCGGCCGTCGACGGGGCCGCGCTTCCGGTTTCATCCAGAACCTTCTTTCCGCGACGGTTCCGGCGACGCTTGCCGCGCGTCTCCGCGCCCTGGCCGGGCTCCAGCGGCTCGCTGGCGGGAGACGTGATCTGCGGCGGCGGAGAGACGGCCGTTGGCGCGCGAGATTCAGCGGGCTCCGGCGGCGCCGCCTCGACGGCCTGAACTGGCTCGACGGGTTGAACCGGGAGGGGCGGAACTGGCGGCGCCGGTCGCGGCGGGGAATCGTCCGGCGGCAGGTCCGCTTCGTCGATGAACCGCGCCACAGGTCGCGGCTCCGGTCGCACGACGCGCTGCCCCTCGATCAGCTTCATCATCCGCGGCGGATCGTGGCACGCGCACTCCACTGAAGTCGCCTGCTGCCCCACTCGCCGCTCGTACCCGCAGGCGGGGCAGCGCCACAGGCGATGCACGACATTCCTCGACCTCAACCCCGGACCGCGCATGTCGACTCCTGCGGATCTGTCGTCGACGGCAACGCTCCAACCGTCGTCCCCGGATCGGTCAGTCCCGATCTCCTCCCCGAGTATAATGCACTGTCGCGGCGCCGCCGATGCCCGAGCGTTGGAGGGACGTCGCCCGATCCCCTATTCTCCGCGACTTCCGGGCCTTCCCGCACACTCACCGACCCTGATCGACGCCCATCCGATATGGCTGACTCCCCCTCGAAGAAGAAGCTCCTCGTGCTGGGCGGCGGACCCGGCGGATATCCGGCCGCGTTCGAGGCCGCGGACCACGGCCTGGACGTGACGCTCGTCGACCAGGACCCGCAGCCGGGGGGCGTCTGCCTGAACCGGGGCTGCATTCCCTCGAAGGCGCTGCTGCATGTGGCCAAGCTGATTCACGAGGCGCGGGAGGCCGCCGAGTGGGGGCTGAAGTATTCCGAGCCGGAGATCAATCTCGACCAGCTGCGATCCTTCAAGTCGGGAGTGGTCGGCAAGCTGACGGGCGGCATCAGGGAGCTGTGCCGCGCGCGGGGCGTCAAGCTGGTTCAGGCCCGGGGCACGTTCGCGAGTTCGACGTCCGTCGAGCTCGAGCACGCCGACGGCAAGCGGGAGACGGTCGAGTTCGACTACGCGATTGTGGCGGTCGGCTCGCGGCCGGCGATGCCGCCGATCTTCAACATCGGCGATCCGCGGGTCATGGACTCGACCGGGGCGCTGGAGCTGCCCGACATTCCCGGTCGGCTGCTGGTGATCGGCGGCGGCTATATCGGCCTGGAGATGGGTTCGGTGTATTCGGCGCTGGGCTCGCAGGTGACGGTCGTCGAGATGCTGCCGCAGATCCTGACGGGAGCGGATCGCGATCTCGTCAATCCGCTGCAGAAGCGGCTGGCGGCGCAGTTCGCGGCCATCCATGTGAACACGAAGGTGGCCAGTCTGAAGGCAACTCCCGAGGGGATCGTCGCCGACCTGCAGGGAGAGGGAGTCGAATCGCCGCAGACATTCGACCGCGTGCTGGTGTCGGTCGGCCGCACTCCGAACGGCAAGGGCATCGGGCTTGAAAAGACGAAAGCCCGAGTGACGGATCGCGGATTCATCGAAGTCGACCGCAACATGCGGACGGCCGATCCGCACATTCTGGCGATCGGAGACGTCGCCGGAGAGCCGATGCTGGCGCACAAGGCGACGCGGGAGGCCAAGGTGGCGATCGAGACGCTGTTGGGCGAGCCGGCGATGTTCGACAACGTGGCGATTCCCGCGGTCGTGTTCACCGATCCGGAGATTGCCTGGTGCGGGCTGACGGAGACGCAGGCGAAAGAGCAGAAGCTCGAGGTGAATGTGGTGCGGTTTCCGTGGGCGGCCTCGGGGCGCGCTCAGACGCTGGGCCGTACGGAAGGCCTCACGAAGCTGCTGTTCGAGCCGAAGACGGACCGGGTGTTGGGCGTGGGGATTGTCGGTCCGGGTGCGGGGGAGCTGATTGCCGAGGGGGTTCTGGCGGTGGAGACGGCGGCGGTGGCGCGGGATCTGGCGGAGAGCATCCACGCGCATCCGACGCTTTCGGAAACGATCATGGAGTCGGCGGAGGCGGCGTTCGCGCAGGCGACGCACGTGTACCGGCCGAAGCGGAAGCCGGCGAAGTGATGGGACGGCCGCAACACAACTAAGACTTTCAAATCTGACCTATTGCAGAAACCCCAATGGCCGATTCCTCATGCACGACGCGATCCTCGGCAAAATTGAGCGCCTCACGCGATCCGACGACTTCTTCAACCGTACTAGAGACGGTGAACGCTACTTTTCTGACCGACTTTGCGAGCAACTCCGCGCAGACGGCCTTTCAACGTGCCGAGAGGTTCGCTATCCGACTGGCGGAAATAAGAAATGCGACTTAAGAGTCGAACATCAGGGCCAAACGGCCTATTTTGAAGTCAAGCTGCTGTATCCCGCATATTGGCGACGCGGCCCACGACATATTCAGCGTCTATTTTGTCCACTCAAGGCGGCTGGCACGTGGACAGAAACTCACTCGACGGCCCGAGACCTTGAAAAGCTGGCCACAATGCCCTTTTTCGATGCAGATTTGCTCGGAATTATTGTGGTGTCGTCCTATACAGAGAAACATGACATTGCTGATGACCTGAGGGAGTTTTCGCAACTGGCTGAACTAGCAGAACTCTGGAATGTCAGTTCGCAATCGACTGCGAATCCGTACTGGGAAGACTACTTTGTAGATGCCCATATCTGGTCAATCGAGGCGCAGCGCATCCAAGAATGGTGGCTCAGGGTGCAGCATCTCTTTTCGTGACGAACAATGACAGGTCGAGCAAGCCTATTCTACACGAACGAGCACTGGCCGGTTCCGGGCATCATGGATTGTTCCAACGCCATCTTTCGTGGCGTCTACGTCCAAAGCCCCTATGCGCCCGGGAGAGCGTGAATCAGCACGGCGCATGAAAAAAGAGGCAATGCCTTTGGAACCACCCACGCGGGGCCGTTCCTCGGCCGAGCCTCCGTAAAAATTTTCGGCCCCGCTGACGGTGAAGTCAAACGGAATCAGCGCGCGATGAAATTTCCCGGGTCGATCTGGTCGAGACGGACAGCAACCACACCCGCCTGTTGTCCAGCGGGCCGTGCGGCATAGAATGCGCCGCACGCCAGCGGGTTCGTCGCTCCGGGCGCGGCAGTCGATCCCGGTTTCCCCCTTTTCCGCTCCATGGCGCAGGCTTCCCACGACGCTGCTTCTCCAGGGCCGGCCCGCTCCCCGGCCGCCAACTGGCCGCTGATCCGCCGGCTGCTGAAGTTGGGCTTCGAGTATCGAATTCCGGCCCTGCGCGTCGTCGTCCTGCAGCTGGGGCTGGTCGGCCTCGGACTGGCCGGCCTCGGTCTGACCGGCCTGGGAATCGACTTCCTGCGCTCGCGGATCGATCCGTCCAGTCCTCCGCCACGCTGGCCGTTGGGTTGGGCCCCGCCGTCGGACTGGCCGCCCATGGGCGTGATCTCCCTGATCGCCGGGGCCGTACTGGGCTTCGCCCTCCTCAACGCCCTGGTCCGGTTCTCCGCGGCGCTCGCGGCCGCCGATCTGTCGCAGCGAATCCTCATCCGGCTCCGCGCGGACGTGTTCGACAAGCTCCAGCGGCTGAGCTTCTCCTTTTACGACGCCGGGCAGTCGAGTTCGATCATCAATCGCGCGGCCGGGGATGTGAACGCCGTGCGGTCGTTCATCGACGGCGTGATGGTCAAGGTGCTGACCGTTTCGCTGACGCTGTCGGTGTATCTGTTCTACATGCTGCGGGTGCACGCCGGGCTGACGCTGGTATGCCTGTTGTCGACGCCCATTCTGTGGTGGTGCGCCGTGCGATTCTCACGGCGCGTGCAGCCGATGTACCGGCGGTCGAGCGAGCTGTCCGATGAGCTGGTCCGCACGCTGGTGGAGAATGTCCAGGGCGCGCAGGTCGTCAAGGGCTTCGGGCGCGAAGCCGAGGCCATCGAGGGCTTCCGCCGCGCCAGCGCAAACATCCGCACGCAGAAGCAGGAGATTTTCCGCCGAGTCAGCACGTTTCAGCCGCTGATGGGAGGGCTGACGCAATTGAACCTGCTGGTGCTCATTGGATACGGCGGCTGGCTGGTGATCGAGGGCCGGCTGGCGCTGGGCTCCGGCCTGTTCGTGTTCGCCAACCTGTTGCAGGAATTCGCGAACCAGGTGGGTCAGATCACGAACATCGCGAACACGATCCAGAGCAGTCTGGTCGGGGCGCAGCGGGTGTTCGAAGTCGTGGACGCGCCGCTGGCGATCGAAAGCCGCGAAGGCGCCGCGTCCCTGCCCCGGGCCCGGGGGGAGATCGAGTTCGACCGGGTGACGTTCGCCTATGCCAGCGGTCCCCCCGCGCTCAGGGATGTCTCGTTCCATGTGGCGCCGGGAGAATGCCTGGGCATCACCGGGCCGACCGGGGCGGGCAAGTCGACTCTGCTGGCCCTGCTGATGCGGTTCTATGACGTCGAATCGGGCGTGGTGAAGATCGACGGCCTCGACGTCCGGGACCTCGACCTGGATGACCTCCGCCGCAATATGGGGCTGGTGTTCCAGGAGACGTTCGTGTTCAGCCACACAGTGGCGGCGAACATCGCGTTCGGGGAACCGGGAGCGCCGGCGGAGCGCATCGCCCGTGCGGCGCGGATCGCCGCCGCCGAAGAGTTCATCGCGGAACTCCCCGAACGGTACGAGACTGTCATTGGCGAATACGGCAATACGCTCAGCGGCGGGCAGCGGCAGCGGCTGGCGATCGCCCGGGCCGTGCTGCGGGATCCGCCGATTCTGCTTTTGGACGATGCGACGGCGGCGGTGGACTCGGAGACGGAGCACGAGATCGCCGCGGCGCTGGACGGGGCCGCGCGCGGACGCACGACGCTGCTGGTGTCGAATCGGCTGAGCACCCTGCGGCGGGCCGACCGGATTCTGGTCCTGTCGAAAGGGCGGATCGCGGCGCTGGGAACGCATGCGGAGCTGATGGAAGCCAGCGGCTGGTATCGCCAACTCCAGAAGCTGCAGGAGCTTGCGGAAGGCCTGCCCGCGTCGGCTGACGAGTCGACGGGGAACGGCGCCCCGCAGGCGCGACCGGCAGCGGCGATCGTTCCCGCACCCTGAACCCGGTGGCGCACGAGGACGCATGCAGCCGCTGTTGGCGGGCTTGCGACCGACTGACGGCGGGGGGCGGACGATGTCCGCCGCGCTGCGGGGGCCGATTCGGCCGCGCGGCAAACTGCTGTTGGTGAAAAATGCGGACGCTCATACAGTTCCGCCCCCCAGTGTGAAGAATCGACGCAGTCTGCCGCGCATTCGCGCCCGGGCGTCATTGGAGGTCGTTCCGTCATGGCATCAGTATCGCGGTCGGAGCCTCGTCGTCCATTCGTCTCGATTGCCGGGATCGGCTTGTTGCTTTTGACAGGCTGCGAGGTGTTCTCGCCCACGCAGCTCTGGAAGTTGAATCGCCATCCGCCGATGGACCGGGGAGATGCGTACTTCAGCATTCCGAACGAGCCGGCCGCCCAGCCGCCGAAACGGACTGGGTCGGTCGCGACCACAACGGCGTCGCTCGATGCTCCACCGTTGAATCAGAACGGCCTGTAAACGCAGCCATCCGTCGATGCGGGCGAGGCACGCTCGCGGCGGGACCAAGGACCAGAGTCATGCGGCCGGCCGATCGGTCCGCCGCCCGTTCAGGGATGAACGCCATGCGACGCAGGCATCACCGCCACCCTCTCCAGTCGTTCCGGTTCTGGTTCCTGGTGCTGTCCGCCGTGGCGATGGCGACGGCGTGGAAGCTCGACCTGCTGGGCAATCGCCACAAGGCGGAGCCGCCGACCGTCGCGGAGTCCGCTCCGGAAGACGCCGACGACCTCGACCTGTTGACCGAGGACGAACTGAACCTGATCGCCGTCACGGATTCCAACCGTCCCGGCGCGAAGCCGTCGCCCAATGCGACCGCCGGCTCGAGCGCGACTGTCGAGCCGATCCATTCCATCGAACGGGTAGCGGCCGTCGCCCCCATTGACCAGCCCCTGACGCGAACCGCGGAAGCGACTCCCGTCGTTGAACCGGCGTCGGCGCGACGGGCCGCCGTCAGCCCCTTCGGTCCGGCCAATCCCGAGTTTGTCGCAATGCCGGACAACGGCGCCGGCCTGGACAGCGCCCCCGCTGGCTTCGCTCCCGCGGCGGAATCGACAGGACTCGCCCTGGACGACAGCGGCGACCTGGGGGACGGCGAACCCGCGCACGTCTCGCCCTACCGCCGAACCCCCAAGGCGACGGCCGACGCCCGCCCTTTCGCGGCGAACTCCGAGTCGCTCGCCGCGAACGAGTCGCCGCGGCTGGATCGCCGTTCGTCGGACATCGTTCGAACAAGCAACTCCCAGCCGGCGACCGATCGCCGGGACGCGCAGGTCGCTCCCGCGAGCGCCGAGGCGACCGCCGGCGCGCCTCCCGCGTTCGACAACCCCGGGACGAACACCACGCCCGTCAATCTCGCGACCATCGAACAGCTTCTGGATGACGGAGACGACATCGCCGCGCACCGCATGCTGTCGCAGTGGTACTGGAAGTATCCGCAGGAGCGGGAGAAATTCCAGGACCGCATGGAACGGCTGGCGCGGCGCATCTATCTGCAGCCGCAACCGCATTACATGGATCCCTACGTCGTGCAGGCGGGGGACGTGCTGCAGACCGTGGCGAAGAACTACCGCGTATCGTGGGAGTATCTGGCGACGGTCAATCGGACCGATCCGAAGCGGATCCGTCCGGGGCAGAAGCTGAAGGTCATCAAGGGACCATTCTCCGCGGTCGTCGATCTCAGCGATTTCGAGCTGACGGTTCACGCGCATGGCTACTTCGTGAAGCGGTACGAGATCGGCGTGGGGCGGGATGAGTCGTCGCCGATCGGGACGTTTCTCGTCGAGGAAAAGCTCGTCGATCCGACGTACTACGGTCCCGATGGCGTGATCGAACATGACGATCCCCAGAATCCGCTGGGCGAGCACTGGATCGGCATCGGCGATGGCTATGGCATCCACGGGACGATTGATCCCGGGTCGATCGGCAGGGCGGCCTCCAAGGGCTGCATTCGCCTTCAGGCCGAGGACATTGCCGAGCTGTACGAGTTTCTGACGGTCGGATCCCAGGTCGTGATCCGTCGCTGAATCGGCGGGCGGGCGGTTTTCGCGGGCCTGCGGAGCGCCGAATTTCGGCTGGACCCGGTCCGGGCATCCGAGTCTAATCCGACCCGCAAAATCCGCCGGACGGGCCACTGGGCCTCGCGGCGGACGCTGGTCGCGGGACGCGGCCGAAGTGACGATCGGAAGGAACCGTGGATATCTTCCGCAGACTGTTTCCGTACATCTGGCCGCAGCGCAAGAAGCTGGGCTGGTCGGTGATCTTCGGGATGCTGGTCGCGGCGCTGTGGGGGTTGGACCTCGCGGCCGCGTACCCCGTGCTGATGCTGCTTGGCAACCGGACTCCCACGCAGTACGTGGCGGAGCGCCTGCAGACCGCGGACGAGGAGATCGAGCAGCGGACGGCCAATCTCAAGGACGTCGATCGCCAGATTGAGGAACTTGTCGCTCAACGGGTTCCGGAGACGGATCCGGCGTTCCTCGAACTGTCCGAGCGACGGCTGCACAACCAGGGCAAGCTGCACGAGGCCACGCGATCGCAGTTCTGGATGTCCTGGGTCGAACGCGTGGTTCTCCCCTGGACTCCCCAGGACGGCTTTCAATGTTTTGCGGCGGTGATCGGCCTGCTGCTGGCGGCGACGGCGCTCAAAGGCGTGTTCATTTATCTGCAGGACGTGCTGGTGGGCAGCGTGGCCGAGCGTGCGCTGATGAGCGTCCGCAAAAAGCTGCTGCGAAAGATCCTGACGCTCGACTACCAGACGCTGTCGGCGGAAGGCACGGGCGGGCTGATGTCCCGCTTCACCTACGACACGGAACAGCTCGCCAACGGCATCAACCTGCTGGGGGGCAAGCTGGTTCGCGAGCCGCTGAAGTGCCTGGTGTGCATGTTTCTCGCGCTCTGGCTGAACTGGCGGCTGACCGTGTTGACGCTGCTGTTCATTCCGCTGTTGGGCCTGGCGTTCCACCGGTTCGGCAAGCTGCTGAAACGGGCCAGCAAGCGGATGATGGAAAGCATGTCCCGGATTTACCGGGTGCTGGAGGAAACGTTCGACGGTCTGAAGGTGGTCATCGCCTTCGACGCCGCGCGGGCTCATCGCCGCAGCTTCAACAGCGAATACTCCCGGTACTTCGACAAAGCCATGCGGCTGGTGCGGATCGATGCCGTCGCCAAGCCGACGATGGAGCTGCTGGGCATGCTGGCCATCTGCGTCGCCATGCTGCCGGGCGCGTATCTGGTGCTGCGGCAGGAGACGAGCCTGTTCGGCATCCGGCTGACGGCCCACAAGATGGAGTTTGCGACGCTGGGGACCCTGTACGCGCTTTTGGCCGGGATGCTCGATCCCTGCCGGAAGATGTCGACGACGTTCTCCAAGCTCAAGAAATCGTCCGCGGCCATGGAGCGAGTCTTCGCCCTGATCGATGCCGTTTCGCGCGTCCAGGAGCCGGCGAATCCTCAGCCCCTGCCCCGACTGTCCAAGCGGATCGAATTCAAGGATGTCTGCTTCAGGTACTTCAGCCGCAACCCCTCGGAGCAGCGCGGCGCCGTGCTGGATCAGTTCAACCTGACGATCGAGGCTGGAGAAGTCGTGGCAATCGTCGGCCATAACGGCTGCGGGAAGTCGACGCTCGTGCATCTTCTGCCGCGGTTCTTCGATCCCTGCAGCGGCGAGGTGTACGTCGACGGCGTCGCGCTCCGGCAGGTGTCGACGGCGGAACTCCGCCGGCAGATCGGCGTCGTCACGCAGGACACGGTCCTGTTCGACGACACGGTGCTGGAAAACATCCGCTACGGGAACACCGAGGCGACGCGCCAGGAGCTGGAAGAAGCCGCTCAGAAGGCCCACGTCATGCCCATCGTGCACGCCCTGCCGCAGGGCTTCGAATCCCGCGTCGGGGAGAAGGGGCGCTCGCTGTCAGGCGGACAGCGCCAGCGGATCGCGCTGGCCCGGGCCATCGTCCGCGATCCCAGCCTGCTGATCCTCGACGAGGCGACCTCGGCCGCCGACGCCGACAGCGAGGCGCTGATCCACGAGGCCCTCAAAGCCTTCGCGCCCGGACGCACGATCCTGCTCATCTCGCACACCATGTCGGACAGCCTGCTCGATTTCGTCACCCGCATCGTGGTGATGGAGGAAGGCCGCGTCCTCGCCGCCGGCAGCCACAGCGAACTGCTGGAAAGCTGCTCGGTCTACCAGCGGCTGTATCACGCGGCATCCCGCAAGATGTCCGGCGCCGCTCAGACCGACGGCGAGTCGTCCGCCATCAGGGCTGCTGCATGAAGTCGCCGCTCGTCGTCTGGCAGTTGGCGGATGGAACGCCGGGGCATGAGAGCCAGTCCCGGGGTCTTATCGAAGCGCTCCGCCGCCGGGTTCCGCTCGAACAGCATGCGATCAACGTCGCCGCCATGCACGGCGTGTTCGCGTCCTGGATGCTGTCCCGCTTCGCGCCCGGTCGCGGCCGGCCGCGTCCCGACCTGCTCATCGGCTGCGGCAGCCGAACTCACCTTCCGCTGCTGGCCGCGCAGCGCGCCGCCGGCGGGCGGACTGTCTTGCTGATGCGGCCCGGACTGCCCGTCGCCTGGTTCGACCTGTGCATCATTCCCGAACATGACCAGATTGCCCCGCAGGCGAACGTGATCATCACCCGCGGCGTCCTCAACGCCGTCACGGCAGCTCCGCCTTCCTCGGACCGGGACCGCCGCGGGCTGTTTCTGATCGGGGGGCCCTCGCGACATCACGGCTGGGAAGAAGTGCGTCTCTGCCATCAGATTCAGGCCGTTCTGCGCCGCGAACGACAGCGGCACTGGACGCTGACGACCTCGCGGCGCACGCCGCAGGACTTTCTCGACGCGCTGGCGTCCCGGCTGGGGCCTGAAGAGTGCGCGCGGCTGACGACGATTCCCGCGGACGAGACGCCGCAGGGCTGGGTCGCCGAGCAACTGGCCGCAGTGTCGGCTGCATTCGTCACTGAGGACAGCGTGTCGATGGTGTACGAAAGCCTGACGGCGGGCGTGGCCGTCGGCGTGCTGGCGATGCCCCGCAAAGGCCGGAGCCGGGTGCTGGTCGGCCTGGAACGCCTGGCTGCGGACGGGCTGGTCACGTTCTGCAACGACTTCCTCGCGACGGGCGAGCTGCCCCCGCCGGCCGGACCGCTGGCGGAGGCTGACCGCTGCGCGGATTGGATCTTCGATCGGCTGCTGGCGCCCGCGACACGCTCCCGGGCCGCCTGAAGATCGATCCGCCCGATCCAGCGTCGGGGGCGTCAGTGGCGATGACGTCAGGGGCTCCACTCGTCCGCGCGCCAGGCCCCGGCTTCGCGAACCGTTCCCGCCGGCTGCTATGATGCACCCGCGGTCGGGCCGTCTCCCGGCCGACGCACCGCCAGGGGCCGTCCATGACGACGATGTCCGAACATGCCGACCACCTTGATGAGGCGGTCGTCCGCGTCCTGTATCACCGGCTGCTCGAATTCTGGAACGAGCGCCACGCGCCTGGTTTCGCCGAACTCTTCTCCGATGAAGGCACGGTCGTCGGCTTCGACGGCAGCCAGGTGAACGGCCGCGAGGAAATCGAGCTGCACCTGAGCCACATCTTCGCGCTGCACACGCCCCCGGCCTACGTGGGCATCGTCCGCGAAGTCCGGCAATTGACGGGCGATGTGGAACTGCTGCGCGCCGTCGCGGGGATGGTTCCGCCGGGGGAATCGGACATCAATCCGGAGTTGAACGTGGTGCAGACGCTGATCGCCGCCCGGCGGGACGGGCAGTGGAAGATCGAGCTGTTCCACAACACGCCGGCGGCCTTTCATGGCCGTCCGGAAATAGCGCGCGGGCTGACCGACGAACTCCGCGCGGAAGCACGGTTGCGGATGCGCGCCGACGAGTGAGACCGCTGGTTCTCTCGGCCGGGTCGCGACGCGTTTCACGCGGTCCATGGTCACTCCGGCGCTGCCGGCAGCCGCGGCGCAAGCGCCGACAGTTGTCGTTCGAACCGGCGATCCGCCAGTTGCCATGCCGACCAATGCTCGCCCGCGCTTCGCAGCGACGCCCGTTTCTCCGCCAGTCGGAGCGCCGTCAGTTGGCGTACCTCCGGATCGGGGGCGTCCAGGAGCGGCGCCAGCATCAGCAGCCCTTCGGTCGAATTCCCCACCTGATTGGCATACACGGCCGGCGCCGATCGGCCCGCCATCAGTCGCGACACGTTGTACTGAGTCACCCAGCGATCAACCGGCGGAAGCACATACAGCAGCACCGCGACCCCCAGCGCCCACATCTGACGCCGCAGCAGCCACGCCGCGCTGCGGTTGGAACGGATTTTGATCAGCGTCAACAACAGCCCCGCTGCCACCGCGGCCGTCCCCAAGGCCCCCACGACGCGCAGCCGCGTCAGGCCATTGAAATCCACGTACAGCCACAGGCGATAGAACACCGCCAGTGCCAACACCACATTCTGCACCGCCCAGATCGCTCCCCACCGACGCAGCGTCGGCAGACGCGCATCGATCAGCGTCGATCCCCGGAAGATCAAACACAGGACGCCCGTCGACAATGCCAGAGCCACCGTCAGCCAGAACGCGCCTTCATGCGCATAGCCGGCATAGTCGAAACCCGCTTCAGGAGTCCCCCGGACCCAAATCGTCACGCACTCGAACAGCAGGTACGCCCCGAAAGTCGTCGCCACCGCCGCCAGCGTGTTCCGATACCCCTGGTAAATATCGTCGTCCAGAGGAGCGTTCGCCGGCGTTGCATGTTCGTCCTCCAATACTCCGGCCTCGACGGGGCCACGGCATCGCAACACGCCGATCGTCAGCCAGCCCACGACGCCGCAGAACAGCACCTCCAGCACCGATAGGTTCTGCAGCCAGATTCGCAACTGCTCCTGAACAGCGATGAGCGCCTCACGCACGTGGCGGATCAACGCTGGATTCGCCAGCAGAAACAATCCGCCAAACGCGGCGACAGCCATTGCCGGCATCGCGAACGCCGCCGGACGCCGGATCCGCCGAGCCCACCCCCCAGGCAGCGCCCCGAACGCCAGGCACACGTATTCCGCAGCTCCTCGCACTCCCCAGCCCGCAGTGCGCACCAGAAAACCCGCGATCCGACCCAGAAACGGCCGAGACCCCGTCAGCGTCATCGCAAACATCGTCATCAACACCAGCGCGGACATCACCGCCAGGGGGCCGCCGCACCACAACAGGCGCAGCGACACGGCGACCAGCAGCAGCGCGTTCCAGCCCATGTCGGGCCCCAGCCGCGGACGCGTCACGCCCACGATCAGCAACAGCGGCAGCGCCAGAGCGGCGACGGCCGGACCCGCGAACCCCGCCGCGCGGTACAGCGTGACATCCGCAACCGCCACAATCGCGGCCAGACTGAAGATTTCCTGCCAGCGGACCGGCAACGGCTCTGTCCGGATCGTGAGGCCCACGAGGGGCTGATCGACAAGGGGCTGGTCCGGAGCGGTTGATCCCATATTCGACTCCCGGTTGCGATGCAGTTGAAAGTATGGCCGGGCCGGAACGGTTTGCAAACGCCGCTTTGTGCTACGGACAAGGCGCGACGACATCCATCGCATCCGCGCGCTGCAGACACGCGCCGCAAGACCGTCAGCCCAGCCCGCCGCCGAACTGACGCACCGCCTCGTACACGACCGTGTTCGCCGTGCTCGCCAGATTCAGACTGCGGACCGTCTCCCGCATCGGCAGCTTCAAACAGCGATGCGGCAGCGCGGCCCGGATCGGCTCCGGCAGGCCCCGCGTCTCGCTGCCGAACACCAGCACGTCCCCCCGCTGAAACTCCGCCTCCCACACCAGCCGGTCCGCGAACTTCGTCAGCAGCCACATCGGCCGGCCGGCCAGCTTTCGCTGCAGCGTCGGCCAGTCATCCACCGCCTCCCAGTCCAGGTGCGGCCAGTAGTCCATCCCCGCCCGCTTCAGAAAACGGTCCTCCAGCCGAAACCCCAGCGGACGCACCAACCACAGCTTGGCCCCCACCGCCACGCACGTCCGACCGATGTTGCCCGTGTTCTGCGGGATGTCCGGCTGATGCAGCACGACGTGCAGCAGCGGCTCGGCGGAATGGGGCGCCGATGATTCAGGGCCGGCGGCGGACGGATCGCGGGACATGCTCACCAGGGATTCAGACGCTGCCGCCGCCTGAGGATGCCGGATGGGACGCGTCGGCGGCATCCCCCTCCTCCAGCGGGAACCATTTCCAGAACGCCAGAATCACGCAGGCCAGGAAGGCTGTCGGCGCGGCGAACAACGGCCCGAAATCGATGTCCCCCGTCGCCGGATCGGTGCTCCAGCGAACCAGCGGCTGCGTCAGCATCAACCCCAGGGGCATCGCGATGCCCCCCGTCACGAACGCGAACAGATTCTGCGCCGTGGCGCGCAAGTCGCGCGGACAGGCCCCGTCCACATACAGCTGCACGACGATGATCAGGTACACATGGCAGACGCCATGCAGCGCGATGCCGAACAGGATCCACGGAAACGGCGCCATCACCGCGAACAGCGCATACCGGACGATCCAGGCCACAATGCCGATCGCAAACGTCGCCTTCAGCCCCAGCGACCGCAGGCACCACGGCAGCAGCAGCAGCGCCGGAAATTCCGACAATTGCCCGACCGTCATCACCGCCGGCACCCAGTCCCGGGCCACCTTCTGCTCCAGCAGCTTCGGAACCACCAGCGAGTACAGCGGAATCACCAGGGCCAGCAGACTGCCGACCACCAGCAGCCGCGTCAGCCCTTTCTGCCGCCACAGGCTGCCCAGCCAGCCCACCGGCGAACCCGCTTCCCGGGACGTGTGCAGCGGCGGCGTGTGCGGCAGGAACGCGCAGAAGCTCGACAGCGCGAACGACAGTATCGCCGCCATCGCGAAACAGTGGCTGCTGTTCGGCTCGGGCAGAAACCAGAACCGCCGCGCCACTGCATAAATCCCGGACGCCGTCGACGGGAACATCTGCCGCAGCCAGGCCGCGACCTCCCTTTGTTCCAGCCACAGCGACAGCCCGATTCCGGCCAACACCCAGCCCACGGTGCCCCAGACCCGGATTCCGCCGAACTGGGTCTTGGGATCGGACAGATGCCGGAACGTCAGCGCGCTGGCCAGGGGGATCGTCGGCAGGTAGACGGCCGCAAACGTGCCGAACAGGGTCAGGATCAATCCATAGCCCGCCCCCGTTTCGCGATACACCTCCGTCGCCGCCGGGATCGTCAACAGGACGACCCCGCCGCAGAAGTGCGCGACGGCCAGGTATCGCTGGGCCGCCACCCACCGGTCGCAGATCTGGCCCACGACGATCGGCGCCGCCCACAGGCCGATCGCCCCGATCGCCAGGACCGGACCCGTCTCGTCCAGCGTCAGGCCGTGCTGCGTGAAGTACAGCGGCAGGTACGTCAGGATCGCTCCCGTGATTCCCCACTCGAGAATCCACAGGATGCTCAGCCGCCGTCGAAGAATCCGCGGAACGGCGCTGGCCATGTCGTCAGTGCGGCGGTGCGGCCGCCCCGTCGAGCGCAGCCTCGCCTTTGGGCGGATGGAAGCACAATCCCAGCAGCAGCATCGCCACGATCGCCATCCCCGTCGGCCACAGGAACAGCGTCTGGTAGTCGACCACGTCCACGCCATCCACCTTTGTCGTCAGCATCGACTGCAGCCACGGGAAGAAGAAGCCCGCGCCCACCATGCCGATGCCCAGAATCATCAGGTTGAACAACCCCTGGGCGCTGGCCCGCACATCCTTGGGGAACACCGCGTCCACAAAGATGTACACCGTCGCGAAGAAGAACGCGTAACAGATGCCGTGCAGCACCTGCACCGCGATGATCAGCTCCTTGTTGTCCGGCAGATACGCGTACGCGGCGAACCGCAGCGCATGCCCCAGAATGCCGATCAGCATCGTCGTCTTCCAGCCCAGCCGCGTCAGCACCAGGCCCAGCACCAGCATCGTCACGATCTCGGCCACCTGACCGATGCTCATCACCACCATGCTCACGCTCGGCGAAATGCCCACCCGATTCGTCAGGAACCCGTCCGTCATCACGAAGTAACCGTTGTGGATGAAGGAATCGATGAACGTGACGATGTACAGCACCAGCACCGCGGGAACGGCCAGCAGGCTGAGCGCCCTTCGCCAAGCCAGCGCGTCCATGCCGGCGGCGTCCTTGCGGGGCGGCGTGTGCGGCAGCGTCAGGCTGTAGGCCGCCATCACGAACGAGGCGATCGCGCCCACCAGAAAGATCCAGCTCGTGGCGTTCTGCAGGTCCGGGCCGGTCTTCTTCTGCAACAGAAACACGAACGGCCACGACGCGATGATCCAGCCGATCGTGCCCCCCATCCGCACGAACCCGAACTCTTGCGCAGGGCTGCGCAGGTTGGCGAAAGCCAGCGAGTTCGTCACCGAAATCGTGGGCACGAACAGGATCGCGTAGGCCAGGAAACACGCGAAGAACGGCCAGAACTCTTTGAAGTGCCAGGCCCCCAGCAGCCCCAGCCCGCCCACGACATGACTGAACGCCAGAAACCGCTCCGCCGAAAAATTCCGGTCGGCGAACTGGTTGCTGAAGAAGATGCCCAAAAGCGCCGCGATGCCGAACGCGCTGTTCACCAGGCCCTTTTCCAGCCCGCTGAACCCCAGCATGTCCATGTAGGGGTTGATCTTCGGCTGCCAGGCGCCCCAGATGAAGATCTCGATGATCATCATCACGAACAGCTTCATTTTGACCGCGGGGTCGGTCTTGATCGCGGCAGCGTCGCTCATGCGAATTCACTCCGGGAGGCGGATCTCAGGCCAGCGTCGTGCAGGCGCGCGGACCGACGAATGCGGGGGGCGGTCCCCCATTGCGGGCGTCGATCCGGCGAGGTTGCGAGCGTACACGTGGCCTGCCCCGCCAGCAAGCGGCGCGCGGGGCGTGACGCAAGTTTGCCTCCGGCCGCCTGCCGATTCCGTGGCTGGCCGACGACAGCGGCCTGTCGCCGGTTCGCATCGTTGGCCCCGCCGCGACCGCGCAGCAAAAAGCCCGGACCGCGTGTCGCGATCCGGGCTCGAAAGACCTTTCACTGGGCCGGCCGTCTTCGGCCGGTTCGCCTCACCCGCCGGGCCCCCGTCGGGCCTCAGGCCGCGAACCGGTCGCGCCCCGGCCTCCGGCCCCCGCAGGCATGCTGCGATTCGAGTCCATGGACCCCATCGAGCCCATCGACCCCATGCCGCGACCGCCGCCGCCGCGCCGCGACAGCGGGTTCGCGCCTCGTCCCGCGCCCCCCATGCCCATCCCGGACCGCGAGTACATGTCCATCAGATCCCCTCCCAGGCCGCCCTGAGGAGCGCGACCCTCCAGGAGGTGCTGATAGTCCTCGTTCTGCCACTTCAGCATGTCGGACTGGTCCTTCGCCTGCTTCTCCTGGGCCGAGGGATCCAGCAGCACCAGGTCCCCTTCGGACGTCGCGACCAGCACCTGCTTGTCCAGACGCAGGTCGCCCCGCGTCATTCCGCCCAGCGGCTTGATCTCATGCACGCTGCTCTCCAGCGCCAGGTCCGGCAGCGCGTCGACGGTGAAGTCCGTGGACTGGAACGTGTAATCCTTCTCCTCGAACGACTGCTTCGCCGGATCGAGGACCTTCGTCTTGACCTTGCCGGACACCGTCTGCCCCAGCGCCAGGTCCAGCTCCGCCTGCTGCGTCGT
Organism: Planctomyces sp.; assembly: GCA_019636235.1. Taxonomy (GTDB): domain Bacteria; phylum Planctomycetota; class Planctomycetia; order Planctomycetales; family Planctomycetaceae; genus Caulifigura. Next base: position 36,489 of record JAHBXW010000022.1, on the reverse strand, counting down.
CCCCAGCGAGGTGTCCCACTGGTAGATGTTCAGACGCGGCACGGGGTAGGCGCGTCCAGGCGGCGACTTGACGTCCGCCACGAAGTAATGCTGGAACTTGTCGACCCGCGCCGGAGACGTCGGGTCCGACCACTCCGAAGTCCGCGTCTCGCCGGAAACGATCGTCCGATCGCCCCCCGCCTCTGCTTCCTTGCGCCCGAAGTTCGGATTCCGGAACACCAGCCGCACGCGATACCGGTACGTGTAGCCCGGTTCCACGCTGAAATCGATGTATCGGAACAGCAGCAGTTCGCCGTCCACCTGGACGATATCCTGGATGTACTTCCGCATCATTTCGCGCCGCTCTTCGGGCAGCTTGTTCAACAGCTCTTCGATCTGCGGAGCGTCCTTCGGCGGCTGCGCGCCGGCCGGACCGCGCCCAGGAGCAGAGCCTCGCCCGGGACCCATGTTCATGGAACTGCGTCCGCCGCCGGACATCATCGACGAATTCCGCTGCATCATCGAAGCCGCCGACCCGCCGCCGCTGCCGGCCGTTGGCGGGGCCATCCGCATGCTGCCCATCATCTGCTGGTAATAACTGCTGCCGCCGCCGCCGCCCAGGGCGCCGCCCCCCCCGCCGCCCAGCGCCATCGCGCGAATCTGCTTGGCGTCGGTCTGCAGGTTGGACCAACCCTTCTTCTCGGCCGGCGGCGGAGGCAACTGCCGCTGCTGCTCCTGGAACTGCATCAGCATCGCCTCGTTGAGCTCAATCTCCTGCTGAATCTGTTCCTCAGACAGCGTGAACTTTTCGATCCGCGGATGCGTCGCGTGCTTCAGCCACACGCCGCTGATCCGCGCGGGCAACGGCTGGGTGATGGCCGGATCGGTCACCTGCCCGGCGACGACATCCGCCTCAATGCCCGCGGAAATCTTCTCCAGAATGTCCCGGGTGACGTTCAGATCCACGGGCTGCCACGGGCCGCTCCAGGGTTCGCCGTCGAACTGCATTGTCTGCCGTTCGATGTCAAAATCCAGAATCTCGAACAGGCCAGCGGCCATCTCCAGCGACTCGCTGGTCGCCTGGGCAATGCGGGTGATCTGATCGCGAACCGGGAACACGGCGCGAACCGCGACATACGGGAAGCCGCGCCCTTCCTGACCGCCCATCCCGCCGCCGAACGCCATGCTGCCGCCATACGGGCTGCCGCTAAACAACCCGCCGGAATCATCGCCGCCGAGCAGTCCGCCCGACGAGTCGCCGCGCCCCGCAGCAGGACGGTTGCGAGCGGTCCCCGCGTTGCCCGCGGCCGGCGGGTTGCCGCGTCCCCGGCCGCCCGCCTGAGCCCCCTGCGGACCGCCGCGGCCCGTGTTTACGGCCGTCGGGCCGCCCAGATACGGATTCGACGACGTGCCCGTTCCAAGCTGCCCCGTCCCGACGCCGGCGCCCGGCGTCCGAGAGCGGAATTCATCAGGGCGACTGTCGTCCGCCGGCGCGGCCTCCGGCGAATCCGGCGTCGCCAGCAACGGATCGCTGGCCCTGGAGTCGGCGCTGACCGTGGCGATCAGCACGCGGCCGGCGTCCGCGAGCGGGTCTTCGAGCTTCGCCCATTTCGGCTCCTTCAGCGGCTCCTTCTGCTCGAAGGGCGTGCGGAAGAACTTGGCCGTCGAGAACTGGTACTCGTACAGATCAAACGACTGCTTCAGGTTGGCATGCACCACGCTGCGGGGCATGTCCTTTTCCTGGACGTCGAACTGCTTGCGCTCGCCCTCCGGCCACTGGTGCTGGGCATGCGCGCGCTTGCCGTCGTTCACCTTCACGGTGATGTCGGCGGGATTCCCTTCGTAGGGCCTCCAGTCAGCGCCGGCCAGCCCCAGCAGCACCACGACGCCAACGACCGCGAGGCCGATCTTCTCGCCGTGATCGAGGAGGAACTTCTTGGCGTTGAATTTGACTTTCATGGCGGCTCCCGGGGGTCGGGGAGTGATCGGCGTCGCCAGGGCGACGCCGGGGAAATCAGGGACTGGGTCTCAGGTCGTGTGATCGCGCAAGGGCAATTCGCCCTGCGCTGCGAAACTCACTCAGGGAACGGTCTCTTCGACGGTCTCCAACGCTGCTTCCGCGTCGTCGGGTTCCTCGGGGCCGGCGTCCGGCGCGAATGCCGGATCCGGAACATCTTCCACGGCCGGCTCGACAAAATCGGCCGGAACTTCTGTCGGCGCGTCAACGGGATCCGCCGCTGGCGCATCCCCTTCAATGGACTCCGGATCGACCGGCATTTCCTCGCCGTCCACGGCGCCGTCTTCCGCCGCCGGCAGGTCCGCATCTACGGCTTCCTCGAGCGTCGGCGAGTCGACGGCCGGAGTCTCGACCGCGGACGTGCCATCTTCCTTGGTCGGCATGTAGAACGTGATGATGCCGGCCAGATCGATCTGCACCAGGTCGGGATTGTTCAGTGAGCCGGCGTAGGGGTCGCTCGGACTGCCGATGAAGGCCAGACCAGCGCCCGCGGCGCCCATCGCACCGCCGCGACCGCCGCCGCCCGCGGCGCGCTGCATCATGCCGGTGGCGCCCTGTGAGCCCCGTCCGCCGGCCAGGCTGCTCATGCTGCCGCCGCCCAGCGCGCCGCCATCCCCGCCGGTGGGACGAGAGCCGCCACGCATCATGGCCATGCTGCTGTCGCCCATCGAATAGCCGCCGCCCGTGCCCCCAGCCTCCTCGCGATAATGAGGATTCGGACCCATCTGCACGCGGACCACACGGATCGGCCAGGGGGAGTTCAGCAGTTCAATGATGAACTCCGGAACCTGGGCCTGCTGCATGACCACGCTGAGGTAAAACCCGCGTTCGCGGTAGGGCTTGGACTCCTCCATCCTGATCCAGCGCAGCGTGGCAGCGGCGCCCATGCCGCGCATCATTCCGGACAGGCCGCCGGGGCTGTCGTCAGAATCTTCCGGGGTGCTGTTGTCAGCGTCGGAGCCGAACTCCTCGGCGGGATCGAACTGGACCGCCGCGGAGAAGTCGCCGCCTCCGCCGCCCCCCTGATCGCCGCCCCCGCGATTCATCATCATCCGGCTCATGTTCGCATAGTCGCTGCTGCCGGATTCGACTCCCGCCTCCGCCTCTCCGCCGACTTCGCCGCTGCCGCCGCGCAGCTCCAGGCGGTTGATCTTGCGGACGACGGCGTTGGTCGGAGAGTCGGCGTTGCGATTGATGGCCCGGACGGCCTCAAACACGCGCTCGACGAACCAGATGTCTTCCTGCGCGTCCCACACCTGCTGCCAGGGGACGACGCGGCCGAACGCCTTCTGCGGCAGGTCGAGTTCATCGCAGTACACCTTCTGCTGCCACGTGACGGGCTCGCCGGCGCGCTGCGGCCGGGTCGCGCCTGGACGCCCCAATGGCGATCGTCCCATCGGCGAACCGATTGGCCGTGCCGCCGTCGCGCCCGCCGCGGGACCCGCCATGTCCGGCTTCTCCACAACCGGCTCGACCTTTTTCCACAACTCGTGGATCAGGTCCGGATATTCCTTCGAGTAGATGATCGCGGGGGACGTCTCGATCTCCGTGCGGTAGTCCTTCGGAATCCTCGCCACGACGGAATCGGGCCACCACGTCAGCTTCTGCTGCTCATCGAACAGTTCCCGCACGGCGTCCTGGATGTGGCCTCCGTACTGGCGGTTGATTTCCTTGAGCTGGACGACGTAATTGTCGTTCGGCTCCTCGCCCTTCGAGATCTTCGAGGTCTTGTCGCGCAGCACCTGCTCGCGGGCTTCCGTCGCGGCGACGAGCGCCGACTGCGCCTTGAAGAATCCGAAGATTCCCAGGCCCAGACAGACCGCCAGCAGGATCCAGAACCGCTGCTGGAGAATCGGCTGAAGTTTGTCCATCGCTCGACTCCTGTCCGCCGGGGGCCGGCGGGGGTATGGCTTCGTCAGACTCTCAACACGCTCAGTCGCCTTCCGGAGACTTCGACGCGGCCGCGCCGCGGCGGGTTCCCGGGCGGGGCGTCATTCTCCGGCGTCCTCGGCCGATTCCTCGGCCGGCGTCGTCCGTTCCGACTTCGGCTTGTACTTGAACACGAACTCGATCTTGAACTGCGTCTCTTCGACCTCGTCGTAGTTCTCGGGGTCCATGGGCCGCGTCGTCTGGCCGAAGCTGGCGCCGCCTGCGCCGCGCATGCCGCCCATGCTGGACCGCATCATGCTGTCGGCCGAGCCGCCGGATCCGACCGAGGGCGCCCCGATTGGCCCCGGGCCAAACAGCGAGCTGTCCCCGTCGAAGGCGCTGCTAGAGCGGGCGCCTGCCGGAGGCTGATTTTCCGTGATGTTCACCCGCGGCCCGGACTGGATCTCCTGCAGGCCGCTCTTCGGGATCCAGGTCTTGTTCGACGTGTACTCGACGATCGTCGCGTGCGAGATGCCCATCCGCGTGATGTCTCGCGGCGGGTAACCCGGCTGCTGCACCGTCGGCTGCTGCAGATTCCGCAGGAAGTTGTTGCGGAGATACAGGATGTCGTTCTGCTCGGGATCGGGATCGGAGTGCCAGTGCTTGCCGATCAGCGTGACGATGTAGCCGCTGCCAGACGGGGCGTTCTCGCGATCCGCCTTGGCCAGCCAGCTCTGATCGGGCAGGCTGGTGAACCAGGCGCCGACGTCCCCTTCGCGGCGGGCCGTGAGGTGAGAAATCGAAACCTGGTTCCGCTGCGTCAGCGGGATTTCATCCTGCTGGGCGTTGCCGTCCCTGGGGAGGCAGTCGTTGACGGCGTTGAACAGCTCCATCCAGTCCATGCCGCGGCGACCGACGACCAGCGCCTCGAGGTCCTGCCGGGCCTTGGTGAAGTTCCCTTTCTCCCCTTCGTACGCGCTCCGCTTGCCGGAAATCTCCGAAGCGAAGCCATCGGCCGCCTTCTCCGCGTCCTCGAACACCTTGCTGTGCACGTAGGAGTACGAGTTCGCGCTGGCCGCGACGCCCAGGCTGGCGGCGACCAGCAGCATCGCCGCCGTCATTGCGGCCCACGGCTTCTTGCGGCGGATGATGCGGGCGCTGGCGATCTCCGGCGGGAGCAGCGTGGTGCGGATCCGTGTCACATCGAGCGCCTGCAGCGCCAGGCCATAGGGCACGGCGAACGACAGGACGTTGTCGCTGAACAACGGCGCGTTGATCACCGAATCGCCGGCCAGCGAATGGTACGCATCCGGCTTCTCGACGTCGTACTGCAGGTTCTGCTGCAGAAACTTCTGCAGTCCGGCCAGCTTGAACCCGTTGCCCAGGCCCAGGACCTTGGACACCTTGGCCTGCCGGTTGACGCTCGAGAAATACCCGATCGAACGCTGGATTTCAGAGACGTAATCGTTGAACACCGGGCGGAGGGCCTGAAACACGGCCCGCGGGTCCGGCGACTTGGTGGCGTTGCACTTCAGCAGCTCGGCCTTGGCGAAGCTGAGCTTCATCTCCTTGGTCAGCGCGCGGGTGAAGTGGTTGCCGCCGATGGGGACGTTGCGAATCCAGATTTTGGCGCCGTTGGAGATCATCAGCGTCGTGTTGTCGCAGCCCATGTCGAGCACGATCGTGTACTCGTCGCGGGCGGACACCGGCTGGCCCCGCCGGATTCCGAGCTCATCGAAGCTGAGGACGTTGTACAGCGCCAGCGGGGCGGTCTGGACGAGTTCGATTTCGAGCTTGTTCGAGGTGAACGGCCGCATGGCGTTCATCACCTGGTCGCGCTTCATCGCGAACAGGCCAACCTCGGCGTCCAGCAGATAGCCTCCCTCTTCGACTCCCGCGCCCAGCGGCTGGAAGTCCCAGATCACCTCCTCGAGCGCGAAGGGGATCTGCTGGCGGGCTTCGTACTTGACGATCTCGGCCAGCTTGCTGGCCTCGACCGGGGGCAACTGAATGAACCGCGCCAGCGAAGAATGGCCGGGCACGGAGATGGCGATCAGGTCGTCCTTGATGGAGTTCCGGGTCAGGAAGGTCTTCATCGACTCGGCGATGATCTCTTCCGGGATCGCGTCCGGCTGGCTGAGAATCTTCGGATACTGGATGAAATCGAACGCGACGGCGACGACCTGATCGGTCGCGTCGGAATACTGCAGCTTGATCGCTTTGAGCGACGACTGGCCGATGTCGATGCCCCAGGCAGCACGTTTCTGCGCCATCGCGGACCTCATCCCACCGTGTTGAGAGGAAACACGCCGCCGCCGACAGGTCCCGTCCGTTGTCGGGGCCAGTCGCGCCGCCGCGAGTCTGTCGCACTGGAAATGAACTCCGGCCAGCAGGGGCCGAATCCCCCCGCCCGCCCGAGCGGAAATGACATAACCGAAAGCTAACTTGGGACTTCTAACAGCGTCAACCGAAAAGGGACGCCGCGGGCGATCCTTCGCCTCCCCACGACCGATCGACGCCGCCTGGCCCGCACCAACGTTCCAGACGGACCGGGCGGGGACAATCGTTCTCGGGATTATGACGTCTCCCGCCTTCCGCGAGTTCCGCCAATTCCCGGAATCGGGGGGTGATGGCTGGCGGCCCGCGGGGCCGGCTTACGGCATCGTTCGCAGCCCCCGGCCGCAGGGCAATCTGGAAATCCGGGTCGCAACCCCTAACATTCGACGAGGTTCGCGCAGCGAGCCGCTGTGGTTCGCGGACGCGAGGTTTCAGAATGTCTTCCTGGTTGTTGGCCGCTGGCCCCGATGAAATCCCCCCCGGCGGCCGGAAAAGCCTGATCGCTGGCGATTTCATGGTCCTCCTGCTCCGCGATGAGCGCGGGTACCATGCCATTGAAGACGTCTGCACGCACGACGGGCAGCCCCTGACCGATGGAGAGTTCTCCCAGGGCTGCATCGTCTGTCCCCGTCATGGCGCGAAATTCGACGTCGCCACCGGCGAGGCCAAATGCATGCCGGCCACCGAGCCGGTCCGGACGTTCGGAGTCGACGTCCGCAATGACGGCATCTACGTGCAGTCCGACGACTGAACCGACGCTGCCGCAGGCACACCCGCGCCGGGCCGGCCCCGACAGGCCCTCGCCGCTATCCCTTTCTTTCCAATGGAGCCGACTTGTGAAGACCCTGATCGCGATGATTCCGGCCGTCATGCTGTGCGCCGCCGGCTGCAGCCAGTCGCCCCCCGCCGGAGGCGCGCCGCCGGCCCCGGAAACGACCTCCTCCACCGCCCCCGCCAAGCTGACGCCCGAGGAGCAGGCGCTCGCCGACGCGCAGAAGGTCTGCATCGTCGCTGACGAAGAACTCGGGTCGATGGGCACGCCGATCAAGGTCCGCGTCCGCGACCGGGATGTGTTCATTTGCTGCGAGGGGTGCCGGGACGCGCTCCTGGCTGATCCTGACAAATACCTGGCGAAGCTCGACGCGGCTGAAGCGGCGAAATCGACGCCGGCGACGGAATCGGACGCCGACTCGGGGACGTAACTCGCGGCGCATTCAGCGCCTGCGGCTACAATTTGCGGGGAAACGGCGTGTCCGGCGATCGACGACCGGGCTGGGCACGCCCATTGCAAATCCTCGGCTGGAAGGACATTTCCGCCGCCGTTTCTGCCAATCTGGCAGAACTTCTCGGTCGTTATCACAATGGTCTCGATGGCAGGACAACGCGACTACTACGAAGTCCTGGGGGTCGCGAAGTCCGCGTCAGCCGAGGAAATCCGGAAGGCTTACAAGAAGCTGGCGCTGGCGAATCATCCCGACCGCAATCCCGGGGATGACGCCGCGGTGTCGCGTTTCAAGGAGGCGGCGGAGGCCTACGAAATCCTCTCCGACTCCGACAAGCGGGCCCGCTACGACCGCTATGGTCATGCCGGCGTGCAGGGCAATTCCGGCGGGCATCCGTTCCAGGATGTCGGCGACATTTTCGAACACTTCAGCGACCTGTTCGAGGGGTTCGGCGTCTTCGGCGGCGGCCAGCGGCGCCGCGGCGGCGGCGGAGCCCAACGAGGCGCGCATCTGCGGACCGCCGTCACGATCGATCTGGTCACGGCATCGAAGGGCTGCACGCGCGAACTGACCCTCAACCGCAAGACGGCCTGCGGCGAGTGCGACGGGACAGGGGCGGAACGGGGCAGCTCGCCTCACGCCTGCGACTACTGCGGCGGCCGCGGCCAGGTGGTTCAGTCGCAGGGCTTCTTCCGCGTGCAGACGACCTGCCCGGCCTGTCGGGGCAGCGGACGAATCATCCGCAACAAGTGCGGCGGCTGCGGGGGCACGGGACGCACCGACGAAGAGACGACGCTGGAGGTCCGCATTCCCGCGGGGATCGACAACGGCATGCAGCTCTGCCTCCGCGGCGAGGGTGAAGCGGGCGTCGGCGGCGGTCCGCGCGGCGACCTGTACGTCGATGTGCATGTTCGCGAACACAAACTGTTTCGTCGGGAGGGCGTGCACCTGTTGTGCACCGTGCCAGTGACGTACACGCAGGCGGCGCTGGGCGCGACGATCGAGGCGCCATTGCTCGACGGCTCGCAGGATCTGGAGATTCCCGCCGGCACGCAGCCGGGGGAAGTGTTCCGGGTCCGCGGGCAGGGCATGCCGGATCCGCATGGCGGACGGCGCGGCGACCTGCATCTTGAAATTGAACTGCTCGTCCCCAAAAAGCTGGACGACGAGCACGAGGCGCTGCTGCGGCAGCTGGCGAATTACGAGCAGACGCAGGTGTCGCCGCATCAGAAATCGTGGCTGGAGAAGCTGCGAGAATTCATTTCCGGGGATGAGGACGAAGAGGAGCGCGATTGACCATGGCTGATCCCATTGAGCCGACCGATGCCATGGACCCGATGTCGTCCGCGGCCGGCGCCGATGACGCGCTGCAGGCGGCGCTCCAGGAGCGGGATGAGAACCTCCAGCGGTTCCTGCGGGCGCAGGCCGACCTGGAGAACGCCCGCCGCCGCTGGCAGAAGGAATCGGAGGAACAGCGGAAGTACCAGGCGCTGCCGATCGTCCGGGACCTGCTCCCGGCGCTCGACAACCTGCGACGCGCCGTCGAGGCGGCCCAGCAGTCCACGTCAATCGAGTCCCTGAGGCAGGGCGTGGAAATGGTCCTGACCCAGGTCGACGACGTGTTCAACAAGTACGAAGCGAAGCCGATCCCCGCGCTGGGACAGCCGTTTGACCCGAACGTCCACGAGGCCATCTCACAGATGCCGTCAGCCGATCAACCGCCGATGACGGTGCTGATCGAAGCCGAGAAGGGCTACACGATGCACGACCGGGTCGTGCGGCCCAGCAAGGTGATCGTGGCGAGCGCTGCCGGCGGCTGACGCCGAGCCCGGGCGAATTGTGAACAACCAGTTGCTGAGCTGATTCCAGAAAGGAGGGCCGACCGCGTGCCCACGTACGACTACCGCTGCCGCAAATGCGATCACACTTGGGAGGCGTTCCACTCCATCAAAGCGGAACCGATCCGCAAATGCCCGACGTGCGGCAAGTCCTCCGCGGAGCGCGTGATCGGTCCCGGCGCGGCGATCCTGTTCAAAGGCTCGGGCTTCTATCAGACCGACTACCGCAGCGACGCCTACAAGAAGGCGGCCGCGGCCGACACCTCGTCCTCTTCGTCGTCGGCGGCGAAGGCCGAAGGGGGCGGTTCCAGCTCGGGCGATAAGGCCAGCGGCAGCGCCAAGTCGGGCGACTGAATCGGTTTCACGCCCCAGCCGCCGCAATCCGCCCTCGGTCGCCGCCGCTTTCACAGCGCTCCCCGATCCGGTACGGTTCGAGCGTTTCCCGACGTGATGTTCTCTTGATGCAAGGCAGCCAGGCGATGGACCAGGACGAAATTCTCCTCGACGCCGAAGACCGCATGGAAAAGGCGGTGTCCGTTTTCAAAGCCGCCCTCCAGGGACTCCGCACCGGCCGCGCGACCCCCGGCCTCGTCGACTCCGTCCGCGTCAACTATTACGGCTCCCCCACGCCGCTCAAGCAGGTCGCGCAGGTCAGCTGCCCCGAGCCGCAGCAGATCGTCATCCGCCCGTTTGACGCCTCGATCCTCAGCGAAATCGTCAAGGCGATTCAGTCCAGCGACGCCGGATTGGCGCCGAACTCCGACGGCCGGCTGATCCGCATCAATGTCCCGCCCTTGTCGACCGAACGTCGCCGCGAATTCGTTTCGCGCGTCGGCAAGCTCGCCGAGGAGGCGCGGGTCGCCATTCGCAACGTCCGCCGGGACGCCAACAAGAGCGCCGACACGGCCGAGAAGGACAAGGTGCTGACTGAGGACCTCTGCAAGGCGACCAAGGAATCGGTTCAGGAACTGACGAAGAAGTTCGAAGGAGCGGTCAACGATCTGGCCGCTCAAAAGGAAAAAGAGGTGATGGACGATTAGCGGTGGCGGTCCGGGCGGCGCGGATTCTTCCCCGACGCGCCTGCGATCGGCCCTCGAAATCCGTATTCTTGAGGCACAGCAGGCCTCAGGGAGCGGCAAGCGATGGCAGACTCGGACCGGTGCAACGTCGTCTCGAGGGAATTCCAGGGTTCCAGGCGCGCCCTCCAGGTCGCTGTGGCCGGCGTGCTCGCGCTGCTGCTCCTCGGTCCCGCGTCCCAACCGCTTCACGCGGACGCCCCGGCGCTCGCGATCGCGCGCGAACATCTGCAGCGCGGGCGCTACGACGAAGCCGCCGAACAGTTCGCCGAACTCCAGCAATCGGCCGACCCGACGATCGCCCTCGACGCGGCGATCGGCATGGTCGAAACGCACCTCGCGGAGGGAGAGTGGGACCGGGCGGAGGAACTGCTGGCCGCGGAGGCGGATCGCCGCCCGGACAACGCCGCCCTGCAGGGGCGGATGGCCGAACTGCAGTTGCATCGCGGCCGCGACGAAGCCGCCGAACGCGCCGCGCAGCGGGCGCTCGACGCCAATCCGGAAGAGCTGCGAGCCCGGCTCGTCATGGCCGATCTCAAATCCGCCCGGGGTCAGGTCGATGAGTCCATCGAGGAGTACCGCTGGTTCGTCCGGCATTACAACCAGCGGCAGCCGCGGGACGCCGAAACGCTGCTGCTCGTCGCGCGAGGCGCGGTCGAGTACGCGCGGGCCAGGGGCGTCGCGCAAATTTACAATTTTGTCATCAACGATCTTGCGCCCGACGCGCTCAAGGCCGACCCGCTGCGGTGGGAGGCGGCCTTTATTTCCGGCAGCCTGCTGATCGAGAAGTACAATCACGCGCAGGCGGTGCAGGAGTTCAACGCGGCGTTGGCCATCAATCCGCGTTCGGCGGACGTTCTGGCGGGTCTCGGGCGAGCCGCCTGGTCGGAACAGGATGTCGAACAGGCGGGGGAGTATGTCGACCGGGCGCTGGCGGTCAACGCGCGGCATCTGGAGAGTCTGCTGCTGGCCGTCGACTTGAGCTTGCTGGCCGACGATCCGGAAGGGGCGGAGGAGTTCGCCCGCCGTGCCCGCGAGATCAACCCGACCTCGCAATCCGTACTGTACCGCCTGGCGGCAATCGACCTGCTCAAGTCAGGCATGGCGGCCGAGAGCCTGAGCGACACGTTGCTGTCCACCGGCGAGCCGGATGCGGGCGAACAGGGACGTGCGTACGCGGACCTCTACGCCGATCTGCTGCGCCGCAACGCCGCGCCCGGCGAGTTCCTCACGGGACTGGGATCGTTTCTCGAGCACCAGCGGCGGTGGGACGCGGCCGCGCGGTGCTATGCGCGGGCCATCGAAGTCGCCCCGCAATTGTCCGCGCCGCGCACATCCCTGGGGCTTCTCAAAATGCGAACGGGCGAACTGGCCGACGCCCGCGAGATCCTCGATGTCGCCTTCAAGGCGGACCCGTTCCATGTCCGGGTCAGCAACATGCGGAAGGTCCTGGGCGTCCTCGAGGGATACGAAACGCTGACGACCGAGCACTTCGTGATCCGCTACGACCGCAGCGACCGGCTGCAGGCGGAATTCCTCGCCGAGCACCTCGAATCGGTTTACGGCCCGCTGACGTCCGAGTTCGGCTACGAGCCCCCGGTCCGCACGCCGTTCGAGTTGTACAGTTCCGCGAAGGGTCAGGGCGCGCATGCGTGGTTCAGCGCCCGCATGGTCGGTCTGCCCTGGATCCAGACGATCGGCGCATCCACCGGAATGATCGTCGCCATGTCCTCTCCGACCGCCTCGCGCGAACCGTACAACTGGGCCCGCGTCGCGACGCATGAATTCAGTCACGTGCTCACGCTGCAGCAGTCGGGCTTCGCGATTCCGCACTGGTACACCGAGGCGCTGGCCGTGCGGACGGAAGGGGACGTGTTTCCCGATGTCTGGCGGCGGATCCTGCGACAGCGCGCCGACCGCGACGACCTGTTCACGCTCGACACCCTGAACCAGGGTTTCCAGCGACCCCGAAGCGGAGATGACTGGCAGCTCGCGTATTGCCAGAGCCGGCTGTATGCCCGCTACATGGAGGAGACGTACGGCGCCGAGCGGCTGTTTCAGCTCGTCGACGCCTATCGCCGCGGATTGAAGACGCCGGCGGCCATTCGCGAGGTGTTCGACACGTCGGTTGAGGAGTTCGAAGCCGGGTTCAGCACGTTCTTGACCGGAGTGTTGAGCGGCCTTGATGACGGACGAGCGCCCGAGCTGCCGGGACTGCGCGAGGCCGAAGCCGCTGCGCGGGAGCGCCCCGACGACGCCGATGCCCGGGCGGAGCTGGCGTGGGCGGTGTTGAACGCGGCTCCCGCGGCGCGGGCCCGGGAAGCGCGCGAGCTGTGTGAGGCCGTGCTGGTCAAAGCGCCGGACCATCCCGTGGCGAACGCCGTGTTGGCCAGGCTCGAGTTTCGGACTCGCAAGAGTGAAGAGGCCCGCGCCCGTCTGGAGCGGGCGTTTCGCTCGTCGCCGCACCCCGCTGTGGTGGGCCTGCTGGGACGCGACTGCCTGGAGGCGAAGGACTTTGTGCGCGCCGCCGAGGTGTTCGACCAGGGCCTGAAGGAGTTTCCGAACGAGTCCGGCTGGCTGCGCGGCCTGGCGGTGTCGAAGCTGCGAATGGGCCAGTCGGGGGGGCTGAAGGAGCTGATGCTGGCCGTGTCGAAGAACGAACCGGACGACGTCGGACCTCGGCTGTGGCTGATGAACGACGCCGCCGGCGAGGAACGCTGGGAAGATGCCATCCGCTGGGGAACCGAGGTCTTGCAGGTCGACGTGCGGAACGTTGCGGCGCAGCGGCAGGTCGGCGCGGCGTGGCTCAAGCTGGATCAGCCGGAGAAAGCCCGACGGCACTTGGCCGCGGCGGCCGCTCTCGATGCCGACGATGTCGAGGCGAAGTCGCTGCTCGAAAGTCTGCCACCGGTCGAGACATCGACGGACGGCGGCACGTAACTAAGCGGAACTGGAACGCTTCCGGAAACCAGCCGCCGGGGCACGGCAACGCCCATTCAGCCCGTCGACTCTGAGTCCGTGCGTCAAGTTGGCGCACGCCCGCGGTTCCGTTAGCTTCAGACCGGCGCCTCGGACGGCCCTGTGCGATGGGCTGACCGGCCCACCCCACCCCGGCTGCGGCCCGATTGCGGCCGCCAGTCAGCCGCTGTCCCGTCCCGCTGTCACAGCGGATGCGGACTGACGCCGAAGCCAATTCGTTTCGATCATCCCCAGTCGCTGAGGACCACCAATGGGACGTCCGGTTACTCTCTTCACGGGCCAATGGGCCGATCTGCCGCTGGAAACGCTGTGCAAGAAGGCGCAGGAGTTCGGGTATGACGGGCTGGAACTCGCCTGCTGGGGCGACCACTTCGAAGTCGACAAGGCGCTGTCCGACGACACCTACTGCGCCCGCAAGCGCGACCTGCTGGAGAAGTTCGACCTCAAGCTGTTCTCCATTTCCAACCACCTCGTCGGCCAGGCGGTGTGCGACAACATCGACGAGCGGCACAAGCAGATTCTGTCCCCCGCAGTGTGGGGGGACGGCAAGCCGGAGAAGGTCAACGAACGGGCCATCGCCGAAATGAAGAACACCGCCCGCGCCGCCAAAAAGCTGGGTGTCGGCGTCGTCAATGGCTTCACCGGCTCCAGCATCTGGCATCTCATTTACGACTTCCCGCCCGTGCCGCGGAAGATGATCGAGGCCGGCTACAAGCAGTTCGCCGACCGCTGGAACCCGATCTTCGACGTGTTTCAGGAATGCGGCGTGAAGTTCGCGCTCGAAGTCCATCCGACCGAAATCGCGTTCGACATCTACTCCGCGAAGCTGGCTCTCGACGCCATCGACCACCGCGAGGAATTCGGGTTCAACTTCGATCCCAGCCATCTGATCTGGCAGGGGGTGGACCCGGTCGAGTTCATCCGCGAGTTCCCCAAACGCATTTACCATGTCCACATGAAGGACGCCTCGGTGACGCTCAACGGGCGCACCGGCATCCTGTCCAGCCATTTGCCGTTCGGCGACGCGCGTCGCGGCTGGGACTTCCGCAGCGTGGGCCGGGGCGGCGTGCGGTTCGAGGAGATCATCCGGGCTTTGAACGCGGCCGGCTACCCGGGGGATGCGCCGCTGTCCGTTGAATGGGAGGACTCGGGCATGAACCGCGAGGCCGGCGCTGCCGAAGCCGCTCAGTTCTGCAAGAACGTCGACTTCCGCCCGTCCGACCGGGCCTTCGACGCGGCCTTCTCGGACTGATCGGCTCGCGACGCTCCAGTTCAATTGCGACAGCCCGGGGGCCGCTGGTCCTCGGGCTGCGTCGCGCGCGGGGTGCACTGCGACGGCCACGCGGCAAATCCGCGAAGCGCACCTAGGATTGGCCCGGTTCAATCTCCAGCACGACGAGACAGGGGGCGGCGGGCGCGATGCGTGCGACCAGCACGACTTCGTGCGAATCCGTCCGCATCACCGCGGGGGTGATTTCGAACCGCTGACGGCCGCCGCTCGACTCAAGACGGGGAATCGGCTCTCCGTTCAGCCAGAGAACGGCCTCCCGCCATTCGTCCGGGATCGACAGATGGACGCGGCAGCCGGGAGTCAGGCCGGTCGGGCGATGGAAGCGGCGGGCAATGCGCAGGGGATGATCATCGCCGCCGGAGTGGGCGAGGCTGGCCCAGTCGCGGGGCAAATGGACGCGCACGCGGGCGTCGTCATCCAGCCGTTCCCAGGGGCCGTGAAGTCGAATGCGATGCATGGCGTCGGCCGGCGAGGGTCGGTTGCACCGGCGCAAGAAAAAACGGGCGCCGGTCGTGTGACGGGCGCCCGTGGAAGCTTCCAACCGGCCTCCGGACGCGGGGTCCGGAGCTTGACGGCTTACTTGTCTTCCTTGCCGACGTCGTAGCCCTTCTTGAAGGCTTCGTCGGAGAACACGAGGGCCAGCTGGTCGTCGCCGGTGGCCTTGTCGACCTTGCCCTTGCAGTTGTTGCAGCAGAACTGGACTTCCACGCCGCTGACCGTCGACTTGGCGTCGGGGTTCAACTTGCCGCCGCTGAGCGGGCACTTCACCTGGGTCGCCTGACCGCTGGCGACGATCTGGGCATTCGCCTTCACGGCGTACTTGGCGGTGTCGGCCTTGAACGCCTTAGGACAGTTCTCGCAGCAGAAGTAGACCTTGGCGCCGTTGTGCTCAACGGTCTGGTCCATCTTCACCTTGGCGCCCGACACCGGGCACTTCAGGTCGTCCTTCTTCTTTTCCTCTTCGGCCCGCAGACCGATGGCGGCACAGAGCAGAACGGCCACACTGGCCAACGCGGTGATCCGCTTCATGAATCTCTCCCTCACCTGCAGTGTTGATGGACAGGCACTCGCATGACGGCTGGCCCGAACGCGCCGGGCGCAAAGCGCAATCTTCTCTCGGCACGCATCTTAATCGACTGATGCGACCCCGACAATCCGTCTGAGGCCGTAAAACCGGAGAAGCCGGCAGTCCTGATCCATTCGTCAATCGCCCCGCGCCCCCCACACCTCTTCCAGCAGTTCGAAGATCTCCGGAGAATCCTGCCGGAGTTCGCCCCGCACGAACGGGTAGAAGTCGTTCGTGCCAAAATAGGCCTCGGAAAACTCGGCGAAAAACTCCATCGGATTCGTCCGCGCGTAGTGCTCGCGGGGGTCGCCATCGACATGCAGGGCCGCTTTCCCCCGGTCCGCCGTCCGGTATCGGTCGTACGCCGCGACGATCCGAGCGTCGTCGAATCCCAGCTCTCGGTCGTGATAGGCGTGGGCCAGCTCGTGCAGCACGGCCCAGGGCTGTGTCCGATTGTGTTCGGAATCGGCAAACAGGGCGGCTTTCGGGATATGCACGCACCTGGCCAGATCGGCCGAATAGCCATGCGCGGTCAACCAGTCCACGGATGGATGATACTGCATTGATTCCAGCCGGCCGTGGGACAGGTCCAGCCAGATCGGCGCCTCGCGAAGCTTCTCCAGACGACTCGCCGGGACGACGAGCGAGACCTCGAACAGCTTCCCGGCCAGGAGCTTGAGAGACCGCTCGCCCAGCGGCTGGTGGTCGCCGGCCAGCAGCCGGGCGTCCACGTGGACCGTCCAGCCCTCGATGCTGCGGGTCTCGTGAGACGTGGGATGCGGGTTTCGGTCATCGCTGGCAAAGGCTTCGCGGAGCACGAAGCTTGCGCAGACTGCCAGGAGCAGCAGCGTGGCGGGCCAGCGAGACGTCAATACGAGCGGCGGCTGCTTCATTGGGATCGTCCTGATCAAGAGGGGGCGGGCGGGGGCTGCGGACCGGCGTGCGGTGGGAATGGCGAGCGTAAGTCGTTCTGCCGCTGGGGCTGGAGGTTCTCCGTGACATCGCATTCGGGAGTTGCCGCCTGGCGACGCCTCCCCGCGGAGCCGCGGCGCCGGCGGGGCCGGAAAACGCCGTAACACCGGAACAAACCGTACAGTCTGCCCAATCGGACCGCCGATACAACCGTCAGGTCCGTTCCTGTGCGCCCAGGTTTTCCATGGGCGGCAGACGGCGGGCCTCGTCGCCGCGTGCCGTCACGGATGGCTCGCGGCGTCGCCGGCAGGGAGGCAGCGGATCGTCAGGCTGCCGCCCCCCCAGGCCTTCCCCCCTTGGGCCCGAATGCCAAGGACGCACGGATGCGGACACATCGATGGTTGAAGGCGTTGGCGTGCGGACTGTGCCTCGGCGCAGCTGCCGATTCCGCCGTTGCGCAGGGCCCCTGGGACGGAGGAGGGGAGTGGGTCACGGCCGACGGGGCCCCCGCGTACGCTCCCGACGGCGGCTATCCCTATGCCGCGGCGCCTCCCGGCATGTATCAGCCGCCCTACGCGACCAATGACCCCGGCGTGCTGTACCCGCCGCAGACGCCGGCCGGCTATTCGCCCTGGCCGCACGTCTCGCCCTACGGCATGGGGAACATCTCCCGCGACACGCACTACAACCAGAACGGCACCTGGTTTCGCGAAGTGCTGACCCGCCGCCGCGAACAGTACTTCAGCATCGACGCGCTGTATCTCATTGGCAAGAAGCCGGGCAACGCGAACATCGGCGCCAAGACGCAGCCGCTGGACGACGTCACGAACGGACTCGAAGGCTACACGCTGCCGACCTACGGGTGGGGCGGCGTGCCGGGCTCACAGCAGGGGACCGGCGGCGCCACCACGGAACCGACCGATCGCGTGTTCATCGCGCCGGGCGTGTTCCCGTATCCGTTCCTGTTCGAGGCCGGCGACATCGTTCCGATCGCGATCGTCGACAACAACCTGTTCCCGATCCACAAGTTCTCCCTGTTCGGCGACTTCCGGTCGGCCGGCCTGCAGCTGAACTGGGGTTTCGAAGATGAAACGGGCCTGGGCGTCCGCACCACCGGCTGGTGGGGCTTCGACGACAGCAATACGTTCCAGCGCGGCAGCAGCCAGATCAATGGCATCCCGCTGACGCAGGACATCATCATCAACCAGGCGGGACGGATGCTGTTTACCCGGAACGGCGCCGTGCCCTGGGACACCGGAATTCCGATCTCCGTCATCGGCGGGGCCGAACCCGGCAATGACGGCGGCGTGATCGGCACGCAGAAATACGACGTCATGTACCGGATGAACGTCACCCAGGAGATGGGCGGCGGCGACATCCAGTTGTATCTGCCCGACATCACTTACTCGAACTCCGCGGTGCGGCTGCGACCGGCCTACTCGGCGAAGTACCTGTACATCGGCGAGGGCTTCCACTTCCGCGGCATCGACAGCGGACTGTCGTACACAATCGACGGGGAAGACGGCGCCACGGAAAACGCGACGTTCCGCCCCACCGGCCCGCCCTTCACGATCAACAACGACCTGTTTGAAACGTCGGTCAAGACCGACGCCAAGACGCACCTGGCCGGCCCGACCGTCGGCTTCCGGTACGACTTCGGACGCAGCCGCGGCTTCAAGCTGTGGGGCCAGACCAGCGCCGGCCTGATGGCGAACCACGAGGAGGTCCGGGTTCGCGGGTTCAATGCCGGCGAAACCGTCATCACCCAGTTCGTCACGGGGACGAGCATGCTGGACGGCGATTCGAGCTTCTCGGACACGGAGCGGCACACGCATGTGTCGCCCCTGTTCGAGACGTCGATCAATGCGGAATCGCGGGTGCTCGCCGCGCTCCCGCTGATCAAGGAGATCCCGTTCGTCAGCGACGCCAACCTGCGGCTGGGCTACACCTACACCTTGGTGGGGAACGTCGCCCGGCCGGCCCACTCGACCGAGTGGCTGGGCTTTCCGGAATCGCCGAAGGTCAACATCAACTACAAGAGCTGGAACCTGAGCCGGTTCAACCTGGGCCTGGAGTGGACGTACTGACTGCGTTCGACTCCGCCCGTCGCGACGCCGCGCGGCCCGTCTTCGGACGGGCCGTTTCTTTTTGGCAGGCCAGCGGCGCGGGCAATCCCGGCGGGCAACCGGACGTCACGACGGCGATTGCGTCGCCGCGCCTGATGCGCCGGCCGCGTCAGGGTCGGACGGCTTCGATCCGACCTCGTCCTCCGACGCCCCTGCTCCGCCCGCATTCGCGGAGGCAGCCAGCGCCCACCCCTCCACGGAGTCCTCTCCAACCGCGTCCTGGTCTTCCGGATCCGGCTCGGGCGGATCGCCCCCCAGGTATTCCGTCGCCCGCCAGGCGTGGTGAGCGACCCGCTCCAGCCACCGCGAGCCATCCATCAGCCGCAGCGCTTCCGACGGCGCCAGGCGGCCGGTCGCCGAATCGCTGATGACGTCTGTCCGGAGATTGCGGCGCGCCTGCGCGAGGTCCTTCGCGCCCGTCCGCATCCGGGACTGCGCGCCGGCCTCCGCACGCTGCTGCAGGATCGCCTCGCCCATTTCGATCAGGGTCCGGCAGGCGACCGCGGAACCGGTCAGCCGTGCGCTCGTCAGCACTGACCGGATTGACGGCGAGGGCCGGGCCCGCGACAGCAGCCGCAGCAGATGGTCGATCGCATGCATCTGCTCGAGGCGATGACGCGTCAACGTGTCATCCTCGGGGTTGGCCCGCAGCGATTCCAGAAACGCCTCGATCTCCGCCAGCGCCTGTTCCAGCTCGACCGTCGATGACCGCCAGTTTCCGATGACCAGTCCCGTCCGCAGCGCGGCGAACAGCCCCAGAGCCGTATCTCGAAGAGCGCGGAGCGTCGCCTCCAGAGCCACGGCCGGCGTCGACTTCAAGGTCCGGTCCAGGTGTCGCGTGATCTGCGGGCGCTCCTCAGGGATCAGCCGCTCGACCGTGCTGGCAAACCGGTTGACCAGCGGCAGAAACACGACCGCCCCCAGGCCGATGAAGGCCGTGTGAAACGCCGCCAGGCTCGTCGCGCCTTCCGTCCAGCCGAACCGGTCCTGCGCAGAGGCGATGGCCCGCAGAAACAGCGGCAGCAGCAGCACGGCCATGGCCCCGGCCGACAGGTTGAACAGGATGTGGGCCACGGCGGTGCGCTTGGCCGGAACGCTGGCCCCGATCGCCGCCAGCGCCCCAGTGACCGTTGTGCCGATCGCCGCGCCGATCACCAGCAGCGTGGCTTGCTCGAAGCTGACGGCGCCTGCGTCCATCGCGGTCAGCGTCATGGCGACGGCGACGCTCGAGGATTGCATGACGACCGTCATCACCATGCCGATCAGAACCGCCGCCGCGCCCCCCAGAACGCCCCGGACCGGCAGCCGCGCCAGATTGAACACCTCGGCCATGCCCTGCATGCCAGCCTGCAGCGTGTCGATGCCGACGAAGATCAGGCCGAACCCGGCCAGCGCCGTCCCCAGCGCCGGCCACCGCCCCTGACCCAGCAGCCGCAGAAAGGCTCCGAACCCGACCAGAGGCAGCGCGTACAGGCCGACTTTCACCTTCAGCCCGATCCAGGCGATGATCCAGCTCGTCCCGGTCGTGCCCACGCTGGCCCCCAGCACGACGCCCAGCGCCTGGGGGAACGTCAGCAGGCCGGCGCTGACGAACCCGATCACCATCACCGTCGTGGCGCTGGACGACTGGATCAAGAGCGTCACAAGCATGCCGGACAGAAACGCCTTCAGCGGCGTCCCCGTGAACCGCATCAGGCCGCGGCGCAGCGAATCGCCGGCGAAGTCCCTGAGCCCGTCGGTCAGCAGACTCATGCCGAGCAGGAACAGGCCGATGCCGCCGAGGAGTCCGGGGAGCGGGTTCATGGCAGCCCGCCGGTCAATCCCTGACGAGGAATTCGTTCAGGAACATGGCGATCGTCGCCGTCAGGTAGTCGCGATTGTCGCGCTTGGCGAACCCGTGCCCCTCGTTGTCGGCGTACACCGTCCACACCGGGACGTCGTTCTGCCTCACCAACGGCGCGATCTGCTCGGCCTCCGAGAACGGCACGCGCGGATCGTTCTTGCCGTGCGCCACCAACAGCGCCGAACGAATCTTGTGCGCATTGGCGGAGGGATTGATCCGCTCGAACACCTTCAGCATCTCCGGGTCTCGCTCGTCACCGTACTCCGCGCGGCGCAGATCCCGACGGTACTCGCTGGTGTTCTTCAGAAACGTCACGAAGTTCGCGATGCCCACCACGTTCACGCCCCCCTTCAACCGGTCCGGGTAATGGACCAGCGATGCCAGCACCATGTAGCCGCCATACGATCCGCCGTACACCGCCACCCGCGACGAATCGAGATCCGGCTGTGAGTCGATCCAGTCCAGCAGCGCGCCGATGTCGCGGACGCTGTCCTCGCGCTGTTCCGCGTTGTCGAGCTGCAGATACGTCTTCCCATACCCCGCCGAGCCCCGGACGTTCGGCCGGACCACGGCGATGCCGAGCTCGTTGAGCAGCAGTTGATCGAACCCGGTGAAGAACGGGCGATACTGGGCCTCCGGCCCGCCATGAATGTTGATCAGCACGGGCGCCGGAGCGTCCGCAGACGCCGACCGTGGCTTGAAGGCATACGCCGGTATGACGCGGCCGTCGAAGCTTTCGAACTGAATCCGCTCGGGGGCGATGAACCGCTCGGAATTCAGTCCGCCGACCTCGCTGTACGTCCAACGCGTCAGCTCGCCGCTGGCGAGCTGGATCGAGTACGCGTCCGCGGGCGCATCGGGCCGCGACAGCGTGAACCCCAGCGACGATCCGTCCGGAGAGAATCGCATCGATTCAACGATGCCCAGCGGGATGTCGAGCTGGCGAAGTTCGTCCCCGCGGATCATGTACAGGTCGCTGGCGCCATCGGCGTTCGTGGTGAAGGCCGTCAGGCCATGCTTGTGATCGACCTCGATGGCATCGACGTCCCACGGAATCCCCTCGGTCAGCCACGCGCTGTACTCGAGCGTCGCCAGGTCCAGCAGGGCCAGTTGCTGAAACTCGCTGCGGGCGTCGGTGGTGACGTACAGCGACTTGCCATCCGGAGCGAAGGCCAGCGTCCCGAAGGACACCTTCCCGACTGCGTCGGGCGGCGCGGGAATGGCCGTTTTTGATCCCGTGCTCAGGTCCAGCAGCGCGGGATAACTCTCATTGATCGAAACGTACTGCGTCATCGCCAGTCGAGATTTGTCCGGAGACAGGTCCTGCGCCTGCCAGTACTCGTTCTCGACTTCCATCAGAGGCGTTTGCTGTCCCGGCACGCGCGGATCGATCCGGAACAGGTCCATGTCGCGGCCGTTGCGGGCGTTATGCGCGACGATCAGAAACGATCCGTCCTCGGCCTGCGGACCCGCCATGTGCCGGGAGACGCCGTCGGTCAGCAGGATGGCCTGCCCGGTCTCACGGTCGAGCCGCAGGATCTGGGTATTCTCATTGCCCCCCTGCGACTGCTGCAGCAGCAGCGTTCCGTCCCGGGTTCCCTTGAGGAACGTGCCGTCGGTCGGTTCTTCGAGGAACGTCACCTGCTCGCGTCGGCCGCCCGGTTCATACACGCGATGCAGCTGCATCGTGTTGCCGAACTGCGTCTGGACCAGAATCCCCTGCCCATCCGGCGACCAGCCGCGGAAATTGGCGTTGCGGACGCTCTGGTACTGGCGGAGCTGATCCATCAGCGTCCTGGGGACGGCGGGGACCGACTCGGTGGAAATGGCGGGGGGGCGATAGGGATCGACATCGGCCGCCGGAGCGGCTTTGGGCAGGAACATGCAGGCCAGGACAATCGAGAGACACAGACGGGGCATGGATCAATCCCGTGCGGGTGGGAAACTGCGTGGAGGCATGGTAGTCGGAGAACGCGGGATCGTCTGCCATGACGGCGGACAGCCACGGCGCATCGGCGCGGTCGAGAGGCATCAATGACGCTTCACGCCAACGGCGAATTCCTCGAAGCGTTCGTTGGCACGGCTGGAACATGCCGGGACGGAGTCGCTGAGGAATGAGTCACCGCCCCGTCAACACCGGACGCTTGGTCGGGCCGAATCCGACGTTCGTCTCCGAGGCGTATCGCAGTTCCTCCCCCTCCCGTTCGAGTCGCAGCGTCACGACGAACGGCGTCTCGATGAAACACATTTTGATGGTCAATGTGTTGCCCGCCGTCCATCCGCCGCTGATGGCCAAGGGCTGTTCTGGAAACTGCCCATAGGCGATCCGGTCGCGCGTCCAGACGCCCGGGAGGCAGTTCAGCTTCGCTTCTGTCCCGGCGGTGATGATCCGCACTGTCGTCGCCGCGCCGTCCGGGGACGGTTCGAGGACAACGGCCTGCAGCTTCGAGTCGTTCTCGGGGAACTCGTATCGCCGCGAGGACGTCGTCGCGGGCGACGCGGTTTGCTCGACCGGCGGCAGGCTCAACGCGGCCAGTCGCTCCCTCAGCCGGGCCTGCGACGCGGCGTCGTCCGGCAACGGCTCCGATTGAAACGCTGGCAGCAGATGCTTCCAGACGAGGTTCAACACCGCGGGCATGTCGGCCGTGCCGCTGGTGATGGCGATGACGGCGTCCTGCTCGGGGAGCACGATGCAGAACTGGCCGAACGCGCCGTCGCCGCGGTATCCGTCATGCCGGCAGCGCCAGAACTGGTAGCCGTAACCCTGGTCCCAGTCGCTGTGAGGGTTGCTGCCGTTGGACGTCTGCAGCGACGTCGCGCGGGTGATCCATTCTGCGGGGACGAGCTGACGCCCCTCCCAGCTTCCATTCTGCAGGCAGAGCTGGCCGAACCGGGCAATGTCCCCGGTCCGGACGCTCAACCCATACCCGCCCGTGGAAACACCCTGTGGACTGACTTCCCAGGTCGGCTCGTCGATGCCCAGCGGCTGGAACAACCGGGGCGTGAGATAGTCGAGCAGCGTTTCGCCCGTCGCCTGCTGGATGATGGCTGACAGCATGTACGTCGCCGACGTGTTGTAGAGGAAATGCGTGCCCGGCTTGAATGGAACAGGGTGGGCCAGAAAAGTCTTCGCCCAGGACTCGTTGGCCGTGCGCGGCGGTTCAGACTGGTGGCCTGTCGACATCCGCAAGAGATCGCTGATCCGCATGCCCTGGAGGTTCGGGCTCGGATTGGCGGGCGCATCGTCGGGAAAGAACTTCAGCACCGGATCGTCGAGCGACAGCTTGCCCTCGGCGATCGCGATGCCGATGGCCGTCGCGGTGAAGCTCTTGCTGAGCGAATACAGAGAGTGACGGGAGTCGGCGTCGTACGGCGCCCACCAGCCCTCCGCCACCACCTGCCCATGCCGCACGATCATCAGGCTGTGCAGCGAATCCACGGAAGAATCCGCGGCCTCGACAAACGCCAGCACGGCGGACGAGGCGAGCCCCTGCGTTTCGGGCGCGCTTCTGGGGAGGTCACCCGCGTGAGCTGCGGCGGCACAGGACATCCAAACGGTCACGGCGGTGAGCGGCTTCATGAGCGGTCTTCCCAGGAGAGTGGTCGCATCGCCTCACGTTCTACCCGGAGCGCGTCCGGCATGCGACATCGGTGAGGCCGGGGGCCAGCGGACGGCTGTGCGATGCCGCGCGCTGGCGGCCTGGCGGCGAGACGATTCCGCACAGTGAATCGCGGCGGGCTTCGCCGACGGCAGATCGGAATGCCCGGAATCGTTTGATCGCCGCGTGCGACGCGAGTGCGGATCTCGATGGCGCAGCATTTGCCAAGGCGACGTTCCAACCGTTGGATGTCCGGCGGAACGATCTGATTGCGATTTCGATGAGTGGTGCATGAGACAGTTCTGCGCGGGAGCGGCGGCGATCGGGCTGATGGCGCTGGTCCAGGCGTCCGGATGCCGGCCGGCGTCCGACATCATCTATCGTCCCTCCGAGGCCCGGGCCGCGTTGTCGCCGGAGCTGCAGGCCGCTGTCGATGAGCAGCTCGGCAAGCACTGCGGCACGTTCGCCGCGCCGAAGGTTTTGGGGGACGACCGCGTGTCGACGGCCCAGCTCAAACGCGGGCAGGCCGTGTACCAGCTGCGCTGCGCTCAATGCCACGGCGATGATGGCGACGGCGCCGGCCCCGTGGCGGCGCAGATGTATCCCCGCCCCCGCGACTACCGCAAGGGCGTCTTCAAGTTCACGTCGACGGTGTTCGGCTCGCGGCCGCTGCGGTCGGACCTGCTGCGGACTGTGGAGAACGGCATTCGCGGCACTTCCATGCCTGGCTTCGAGACGCTGCCCGAGGAGGAGCGCGAGGCGGTCGTCGATTACGTGCTGGCGCTGGCGCACCGGGGCGAACTGGAGGATCAGTTGTGCTCGCTGGCGGACCTGGAGGGCGAGCTGGATGAGGAACTCGTGCAGTCAGAGGCGATCGATGTCGTCGTGGGGCGTTGGAAGCGAGCCCGGGAATCGGTGATCGTCCCGACGACGTTGGAGCCGGAGCTGACGCTGGAGCGCGTGGAGCGAGGCCGCGAGCGGTTTCTGGCGGAATCGACAGGTTGCTTCAAATGCCACGGGGAGGATGGGCGGGGCCGCACGCCCGACAACCTGGCCGGCAATCTTCGCGACGCCTGGGGGCAGCCGACGCGCGCCGCTGACCTGACGTCGGGCATGCTCCGCGGCGGACAGGAGCCGCTCGACGTCTATCGCCGGATTTACGGCGGCATCAACGGGACGCCCATGCCGGGCTTCGCGAGCGCCTATCAGGCCGAGCCGGACGCCCTGTGGGACCTCGTCGCGTACGTCAAATACATCACCAACCGGCGCCGCGCCGGAGACAGGCCGCCCCCCGGCGTCATCCAACCTTTCATCCCCCCCGGGTCGTCGGACGTCCCCGCAGCCTCGGACGACGCCGGTTGAGCCTCCGCGCCCAGGCCCATATTCGAACTCGACCGCCAAAGCCCTGACCTCCGGACGCCACCCACCGCGGGCGGTCCGGCATTCCCCCGCGGAACACAGCGCCGATGGACACTGCCGACACACGACGCCGACTCCAGAAGCTGCAGCAGGAAGTCAGCGAGCTGGAGCGCGTCATCGCCCGCGAGGAGACGACGGCCGACTGGCCCCCCCGGGGCTTCTACAGCGCGTACTACGCGACAACCGGATTCCTGCTGGGGGGCGCGGGGGCGCTGGCGAGTCTGCTGGCGAACGTGTTCGCGGCGCCGCTGGCGGGCAAGTCTCCTCTGGAACTGATCAAGGTGTATCTGACGTTTCCATTCGGCGCGCGGGCGCTGGACATGCAGACGGGCGGCGGTCTGATCCTCGCGCTGGGCTGCACGCTGTACATCGCGACGGGCATGCTTCTGGGCGTGCCGATGTACTGGGTGATGGCTCGCGTGCTGGGGCGGTCGGCGGGGCTGGGCAAGCGGCTGATCGTCGCCTCGGTGCTGGCGCTGGCGTTGTACGCGATCAACTTTCATGTGCTGCTGTCGTGGCTGCAGCCGCTGTTGATCGGCGGGAATTGGATCACGGATCCGACGATTCTCCCGCCGTGGGTCGCGGCGGCGACGCACCTCGTTTTCGGATGGACTCTGGCGGTGCTGTATCCGCTGGGGCAGTTCACGCCCTATCAGCCGCCGCGCGTCGCGCCCCCCGGCTGACGGCCCCCGGTTCCCGAACCCGTTCCCTGTTTCGAGCCTTACGCACATCGCCTCCCATGACGGCTGACACCGCTTCACCGGCCAGCATTCCCCGGCACTCGGAACTCGTTGAGGAGCGCCTCGTCTGCTGGTATTTCCTGGCGGCGCTGGCCTTTCTGTTCGTGTCGATGCTGGGCGGCTTCCTGATGGGCTTCCAGTTGATCCGGCACAACCCGTTGTCGGGCATCGAGCTGCTCTCGCCGGGCCGCTGGCGAATGGTGCACACGAACGCGATCGCCTACGGGTTTCTGGCGAACGCCTTCCTGGGGATTCTGCACTGGGTCGTGCCGCGACTGACGTTGCGTCCCGTGCTCAGCCGCGGATTGTCGTATGCGATCTTCTTCGTCTGGCAGGGGGTGGTGCTGGCGACCGCGGTGGGGATTCTGCTGGGAGAGGCCCAGGGACTGGAGTGGGGCGAGACGCCGGTCTGGATCGATCCGGTCGCGCAGGCCGGACTGCTGCTGGTGGCGATCAACTTCATGGCGCCGATCGTGCGCGTGCAGGGGCCGATCTACGTGACGCTGTGGTACTTCATCGCGGCGCTGGTGTGGACCTTCCTGACGTACGCGATGGGCAACTTCGTGCCGCAGTACTTCGTGTCCGGAACGGCGGCGGGCGCGGTCGGCGGGCTGTTCATCCACGACCTGGTGGGCCTGTTCGTGACGCCCCTGGGCTGGGGCATGATGTACTATTTCGTGCCGATCCTGCTGGGCAAGCCGATCTGGAGCCACGGGCTGTCGCTGGTGGGGTTCTGGGGACTGGCGTTCTTCTACCCGCTGCAGGGCATCCATCACTTTCTGTACACGCCGATCCCGATGTTCCTGCAGTACGGGGCGGTGGTGTCCACAATCGCCGTGGAGCTGGTGGTGACGACGGTCATCATCAACTTCTTCGGGACGCTGCGGGGCCGCGGCTCGGAGTTCTGGACAAACCTGCCCATCCGCTGGTTCTACACCGGCATGGTGTTCTACTTCCTGACCTGCCTGCAGTGCTCGCTGCAGGTCACGCTGACGTTCCAGCAGCTGATCCACTTCACCGACTGGGTCGTCGGGCACGCGCATCTGGTGATGTTCGGGGTGTTCAGCATGTGGCAACTGGGCGTGATGACGTACCTGTTCCCGCGGCTGTTGAAGCAGGACTGGCACAGTCGACGGCTGTGCGAGTGGCATTTCTGGCTGTCGGCCGGGGGCATCCTGGTGATGGCCAGCGACCTGACTCTGGCGGGGCTGTTCCAGGGCTGGTCCTGGATGGGCCTGATGCACTGGGACCACTCGGTGGAGATCTCCCAGCCGTTCTGGGTCGCGCGGCTGTTCGCCGGCCTGGCGATTTTCGGCGGGCAGATGTGCTTCGCCTGGAACCTGTTCCAGACCTGGCAGGCCGCGCGTCGCGAGCGGAGCGCGGAAGCCGCCCCCGCGGCCGGACTGGCCATTTGACCTTCCTACCCAGCGGCGTTGACTCATGTTTGAAACGAAGTCCGGCATCTTTTTTGTCGCGGGTCTGGCGTTCTTCGCGTTCGCCTTCCTGTCGAACGCGCTCGTCCCCGCGCTGATGTATCGCGATGTCCCGGAACAGACCGCGGAGCAGGTCGTCAACGGCAACGTGCTGTTCCAGCTCGAGGACCTCGCGCAGCGATATCCCGAGGCGTTTCGCACGGCCTGGGGCGATGCGCCCGTGGAGGAAGCTGCGGCCGCCGAATGGTATGTGAAGACCGGCGCCGAGGCGCTTCGCGAGGGCCGCAAGATCTACGTCGGCGAAGGCTGCTGGCATTGCCACAGCCAGTTCGTCCGGCCGGTGTCGAACGAGTCCCGCCGCTGGGGGCCGGTGTCGGAGTCGCCGGAGTATCAGAACGAACTGCAGCGGCCGGTGATGTTCGGCACGCGGCGCGTCGGTCCCGATCTGTCCCGCGAGGGAGGCCGCCGCTCCAACGACTGGCATGCCGTGCATTTCTTCCGCCCGACGGATCTGTCTCCCGGCTCGCCGATGCCGGAGTACCCCTGGCTGTTCGACGGCGCGGCGGACCGTCCCAACCGCCGCGGCCTGGCACTGCTGGTGTACGTCCAGTGGCTGGGTTCCTGGCTGGACAGCTACCCGTACTACGAAACGTATCTCCCCTCGGACCTGAAGGATGTCGAACTGCCGGCGGCGGCCGCGCAATGATTCGCCGACCGCCGCACGCCGTTCCACACGCCGCACCTCACCGGGAGCACCCGCCGATGTCCAGCGCCTCCACTCCCCGCGCCGTCTACATCACGACCGCCGTCCTGGGCGTGTTGATCCTCGTCCCCAGCCTGCTGGGCTTCATCAACAAGCTCATCGAGTTCGCGCATGTCGCCCGCGGGGAGACGGAAGGGCTGTTCGCTCTGACCCCCATGATGAATTACGTCCTGGCGAGCCTCGGGTTCTTCTGCCTGCTGCTGTGGGCCGCGCTGCAGGGCATGTTCCGCGACATCGAAGGCCCGAAGCAGACGATGCTCGAGCGCGAGCGGCTGCTCGACCGTCCCGACGACGCCTTTTCCACGAATCCCTGAGTGTCCCATGTCCGTCGACAACGCCGCCCCTGAACAGGAACACCAGCACCACGCCTACCAGTCGAACGTGATTCCCTGGTACGTCCGCGGCATCTGGCTGTTGTTCTGGATCTTCGTGATTTATTACGGCATCACCTACTTCCTGCCGGCGATACAGGACGAGGCCTTCTTCCCGAAATGAACACGTCGCCGGACGATCAGTGCGACTATTGCGGACTGCCGCTGCCCCGGCGACTGGCGCGGCGGCGTCCGGCCGGAGACTCCGCGTCGCGATTCTGCTGCACGGGCTGCCGGTTCTCGTTTGAAGTCGTGCGGGAGCGCGGCGAGGCTGGCGCGGCGGGCTGGACGCTGATGAGCCTCGGCCTGTCGATCTTCTTCACGATGAGCGTGATGGTGTTCACCATCGCGCACTGGATGTACGGCGTGTACGACCTGTCGGGCCCGGCGGGCACTCCGCTGTCGGTCGCGTTCGGCCAGTTGCTGCAGTGGCTGGCGCTGCTGTTCACGGTTCCGGTGCTGCTGCTGCTGGGGCGCCCGCTGATCGAGGACTCGCTGGCCGCGCTGCGGTCGTGCGTGCTGTCGACGGACCTGCTGCTGCTTACGGGCGTCGGGGCGGCGTTCGTGGCCTCGACCTGGAGCGTGCTTCGCGGACACGGTCCGGTGTACTACGAAGTGACCTGCATGATCCTCGTCGCCGTGACGATCGGCCGCTGGATGTCCGCCACCGGGCGGCTGCGCGTGAACGAGGCGCTGGACGGCCTGGTGCGCCTGCTGCCGGAGCGCGTCCTCCGGCTGGAGCGGGGTGAATTCGAAGAGACGGATCTCGACGCGCTGCGGATCGGCGACCTGGTCAGCGTCCGCGCTGGCGATCGGATTCCGGTCGATGGCCGGATCGAACTGGGCGACGCGTCGATCGACGAGCAGGTGTTCACCGGGGAAAGCGCGCCCGTGTCGCGCCGCGTGGGGGACAACCTGCACGCGGGGACGCTGAATCTCGACGGCACGCTGTGGATTCGCGCGTCGGCGCTGCCGCGCCAGGGCGCGTTCGGCGCGCTGGTCGAGGCGGTGCGCTCGGCCCGTGAGGACCGCGGACCGTGGCAGACTCTGGCCGACCGCGTATCCTCGGCCTTCTTCCCCGTCATCGGACTGTTGGCGCTGACGGCCGCCGCGGCACACGGCTTCTCGCGCGGCTGGTCCGCGGGACTGCTGGCCGGACTGTCGGTGCTGCTGATCGCCTGCCCCTGCGGACTGGCGCTGGCGGCTCCGCTGGCGGTCTGGGCGAGTCTGGGCCGCGCCGCGCGCCTGGGCATCCTGTTCCGCAGCGGCGAGGCGCTGGAGCGTCTGGCCGCCGTGACGGCGGTGCGTTTCGACAAGACGGGCACGATCACAACCGGCGCTCCGCAGGTCGTCATGCTGCATGTCGCGGCGAACGTCGCGTCCGCGGAGATCGCGGAGCGCGCGCAGCGCCTCGCCTCGGAATCGTCGCACGCTTTTTCGCGCGCCATTCAGCGAACGTTCCGTTCCCGGCGTCTCGCGCGCGGCCCCCTGACCGTGCGAACCGTGCCCGCGCAGGGCGTCGAAGCCGACTGGCCCGGCGAGTCCGAACCGGTCCGGCTTGGCCAATGGCGATGGCTGGTCGATGCCGGTTGCGTCCTCGAACCGCACCTGGGCGATCAACTGCGCTCCGCCGCGATCGCCGGCAGTTCCCTGGTCGCGATCGCCTGGCAGTCCCGGATTCAGGGCGTGTTCATCATTGAAGAGCAGTTGCGGCGGGACGCCGTGGAAACTCTGGCACGTCTGCGCGACGACGGGTTGGACCTGGGGCTGCTGACCGGCGACCACGCGCTCCGCGCCGCGCGGTTGTCCCAGGAGCTGGGCATCCCCGTCCAGTCCGGGCTGACGCCGCAGGCCAAGGCCGACGCCATCCGGAGTCTGCAGGGGGTCGGTCAGGTCGTCGCGATGGTCGGCGATGGACTGAATGACGCCCCCGCGCTGTCGACGGCGGACGTCGGAATCGCACTGGGATGCGGGGCGGACGTCACGCGCGACAGCGCCGATGTCTGCCTCCTGAGCAGCCGGCTGCGAACTCTCGTCGACGCCATCGACCTGTCCCGCGACACCGTCCGGACGATCCGCGGCAATCTCCTGTGGTCGTTCGGCTACAACACCGTCGGCGTGGCGCTGGCGATGGGAGGTCTGCTGCATCCATCGATCGCAGCGCTCTTGATGGTCGTCAGCAGCGGGGTCGTGATCTCGCGGTCGGTGCGGCTGGCGGGTCGCGAACCGGAATCGAAGTCCGCGTTGAATTCAACGTCGACCGGCGAGCAGGGCATGTCCATGCAGGACCAGGCGTCGCCGTCGAGCGCGCCTGCCGCGGAGCCTCTTCGCGGCCCGGCCGTTCTGGAGGGTGTCGCATGACGGGCGGCGAACTCGGACTGATCGCCATGTCGGGACTGCTGGGCTCGGCGCACTGCATCGGCATGTGCGGCGGCTTCGCGGCCATCCTGGCCCTGGTCCCCGGGGGACGCCGCCGCGTGCTGGCCCGCCAGCTTGTGTACAGCGCGGGGCGGATCTTCACTTACGCGACGTTCGGCCTGTGCGCCGGAACCGTCGGCATGCGGCTCTCCGGCCAGCCCGTCTCCGGCGCCGTCAGCTTCGCCGCAACATTCAGCATCCTGTGCGGCGCGTTTCTGGTTCTGCAGGGGCTGTCCGCGCTGGGCCTGAGGTTTCCGTTTCCGGGGAGCGGGTCGTCCGTCGCGGGCGGTTGCCTGTCCGGCCAGTTGCTGCGGACGTTCCTGCAGAGCCCCGGCCGACTGCATACGTTTCTGGCGGGAGTGATGACGGGATTCCTGCCCTGCGGACTGGTGTATGCCTTTGTCGCGCTGGCCGCGTCGCGCGCTCATCCGTTTGAGGGGCTGCTGGTGATGGCCGCGTTCGGCGCCGGCACCGTCCCGCTGATGGCGGCGACCGGACTGGGCGCCTCGTGGGCCAGTCGCGCGGTCCGCCAGCGGATGCTGCAGGCGGCGGCGTGCTGCGTCATCGCAACCGGGCTGTTGACGATCGCGCGCGGGGCGGGATTCCTCCGTCCGCAGTCGGAATCGGCGGCGCCCGATTGTCCCTTCTGCATGCCTCGGGACGCCGGGCAACCGTCGGCGACGGAACCGCGATGAACGCCCAGGATCAGCAGCCGGATGCCGTCGCGGAGCCTGAGCGGGCGCCTGCCCGGGAGTGCGGGCCGGTCTCTCCCCGACCTCGCCGACCGCAGGTCCCGTGGCGAACCGCGATCAACTTCTGGCTGGACGGGCTGCTGGCGATCGTGTTTCTGACGCTGACGTGGGTCGCCGCAGTCATCCGGTTCGTCTTTCCCGCGGGGCGCGAGGCGTATGGCCGGCGGCTGTGGTTCGGCGGAATCGAGGCCTGGCGGGACGCGGAGTTCTCGCTCATCTGCGGCCTGGCGCTGCTGATCGTTCTGCACGTCATGCTGCACTGGAACTGGGTCTGTTCAATCGCCAGTTCGCTGGTGTTGCGGCGGCCTCCGGGGCGGGATGACGGGGCGCGGACGCTGCTGGGCGTCGGCGTTCTGGTGGCCATTCTGCATGTGCTGGCGATCGGCCTGCTCGCGGCGCGAATGTCGCTGTCGTCGATCGTCGAGTGACGGACATCCGCGGCGTGACGAAGACCAACCGCGCGCGTCCGCACAGCCGTTCCCCAGCGAGCTGGCGCCTCAACCGGCGCGGGCGTCCGGCCAGCGGCGACGCCCCAGCGCCAGGCCGATCAGCGCGAACGGCAGCGCCAGCCAGAGCACGCGGTGCCAGGTCGCCTCGGGCATCGGCAGCGAGGGATCGACCATCGGATCGATGACGCCGATCAGAAACGCGAACACGAGTCCCCCCAGGAGGCCCGCCACCGCTCCGCCGGCCAGCCCCCCCGCGATGTCCCTCGCGGCGCGGCGCGGCGCGCCCAGCGCGAACGCCAGGCCCACGCCTGCTCCGAACAGGCACCACGCCGCCGCATGCATCATCAGCACCTGCGAGTCCGACACCGTCAACTGGCCCGACGGCAGATTGGTCCGCAGCCAGTGGTCGATCTTGACCGTCAGCGGGCCCGAAGCCGCGCCGAACGCCGCCGCCACCAGCGCGCTGATCGCCACGCCGATCACGATCTGTCGGGCCGACGCCCGCGACAGGATGCCGTGCGCCGCCGCCAGCGCGCCCCCCAACAGCGCCCCGCAGATCGACATCCACACCACGAAGTGCTTGTAGGTCAGGACCAGGTTCGCGTCCCCCAGGATCCGTTGCTCCTCGGAACTCGGAATCCGGCCGATCCCCAGCCTGGCGAGTTCCGGCGGCAGGACGAACAGCCGGTCGCCCACCGCACGAATCGCGAGCACCGCGGCCACGGCCGCCACCACCGCCACCGCGGCGAACAGCAGCGCATGTCCCAGCCGGCCTCCGTGCGTCACCGGCAGGGGCTCCGCGGAAATGGGACTGACAGGCGAATCGGCAGGGGATGAGGACGTCATGCGGAGGGCGCTCCCGATGTTGGGGGTGGCGTTGCGGCCCGCGCCGACCGGCGGTGCTTTTCCGCCAGGTCCCGCCGACCGATCTTGTCGTAATGTTCCGCCAGCGCCGCGTGTGCGCCGGCATGCTGGGCATCGAATTGCAGCGCCGACTCCAGCCACGCGACTCCCTCCGACCGGGATATGTGGCGCAGCACGAGCAGTCCCAGCTCGCAGCGAATGTCGGGCGACTGCGGATGCAGGCGCACGTCGCGCTTCAGTTCCTCCAGCCGCGGCATCGACTGCTGCAGCTCCGCGTAGGTCCGGAAATGATCCTCCGCCTCCGCGGCGCGTCGGGCGCCCCGCAGAGCCATCGCCAGCGCGTAACGGCTGGCAAAGTCCTCCGGCCAGGCGTCGACCAGCGGCTGCAACTGTTCCACCGCCTCGTTCGTCCGGCCCAGCGCGGTCAATGTCTTTCCCAGCAGCACCCGGGAATTGGCCTTCGCGGGTTCCAGCTCGACGGCCTTCAGCAACAGCGGCAGCGCCTGCTCCGCGTCCTTGCGGTCGAACAGCAACTCCGCGAGATGCACGTATCCCGATGCGTCCTCCGGCCGGCGGCGGATCAGTTCTCGAAGGGTCGTTTCCGCCTCGGCCGACCGGCCCTGCCCCCGCTGGGCTTCGGCCAGCCCGCGCAAGCCCTCGGCGTGCCCCGGAGACATTTCGAGCAGCCGGGCGTATGCCGATTCCGCCTGCGGCCACTTCTCGTTGCCGGCGTAGATGCGTCCGCGGTGCAGGTGCGGGCGGATATCCCGCGGATAATCGGCCTCCCAGGCCTCGAGCACCGTGAGCGCTTCCTCGAACTGCAGACGCAGACAATAGCCCGACACGAACGCGCTGCAGATCTCCGGACCGTCCTCCCCGGGCCGCATCAGCATCTCCGGCAGCCGCCGTTCGACCTCATGGATGCGTCCGGTTTCCGCCAGCGCCAGCATCCACTCGCGGGCCAGCCGTTCGCGGTCCCGGAATCCGTGTTTGCGCGCGTTCTCGATCGACGTCCGCAGGACCTCGAGATCGCCCGACTTGCGAGCCGCGCGGGCCAGCCAGAAATGCGTTTCGCCATGCTTGGGGTCGACTGCCCGGGCCGCCTGGAAATGTTCCCTGGCCGCCGCCCAGTCGCCGCGTTCCAGACTCCGGCGGCCCAACGCCAACTGCGCCTGTACAATCGCCGTCCGGCCGAACAGCGCGGCCAGCAGCGTGAGACCGGCGATCAACAGCCACAACCTCCAAAACCGGCGACGCGACCGGTCGTCGTCCCGCTGCGGACGCGGCGCGTGGGCGGGCTGAGGCACGGGTTTCGTCATGGGCGTCGCGATTGTCATGGCCGGGGCAGCTCCAGCGGCCGGTCCCGACCCTCCACGAAGCGGAACTCCCGATCGACGGGCAATTGAGAGAACGTCTGCTCGTCGCCGTTCGGCCAGCGGACGTGCACTTCGTCGACGATCGCCGCGTCGCCCAGGCCGAAGACCAGCCGCCGTTCGTTGCTGCACTCGAAGCCATCCCCCGCGGTGAGCTGCTTGTGCAGCGTCCGCCCGCCGGCCGTCACGCGGATCCGCACGCTGATGGCGTCCCGCTCCTGTCGACCGACGAACGACGCCACGAAGTGCCGCCCCACCACGGGCGTCCGGTTCTCGACCAGCGCCACCGGTTCACCCAGACGCGACACGACGAAATCCACCCGTCCATCGCCGTTCCAGTCGAGCGTCGCCAAACCCCGTCCGAGCTGCTCGGAGGTGAAGAAATCCCCCAGCTCCTCGCCGGCGACTTCCGCGAACTCGCCATCGACGTTCCGGAACAATTGGGGTCGCATCCGGAACGGAATGTCGCGCTCGGTGAAGTCGTCCACATGCCCATTCGCGACCACCAGGTCCGGCCAGCCGTCCAGTTCGACGTCCAGAAACTGCGTCCCGAAGCCCAGCATCGACATGCTCGGAGCGCGGAGCCGCGCCTCGCGCGTGGCGTCCACGAAAAAACTCCCCGCCTGTTGGCGGTACAGCGTGTTCGACTCATTGAAGAAGTGGGTGACGAACAGGTCGAGCAGGCCGTCCCCGTCGCAGTCATCCGCGGCGATGCCCATGGAGGCCTGCGACCGCCCGTCCGCGTCGTACGCCGCGCCGGCGATGACTCCCCGCTCCTCGAACTTCGGCGGCCCCCCGGGCGAGGCCGTCCGGTTCAGGAACAGAAAGTTCGCCGTCATGTCGTTGGCGATGTACAGGTCCAGCCCCGGTTCGCCGTCGAAGTCCGCCGCGACGACTCCCAGCCCGCGGCCGTCGACGTCGATGATGCCCGCCGATTCGTCCGCCTCCTGGAACCGGCCGTCGCCGAGGTTGATTAGCAGCCGGTCAGGCGCGGCTTTGAACTCGGTCGGAATGCACGTGCGCGGAATGCCGCTGGTCCGCATGCACAGATGAGTGAAGGGACGGTCCCCTTCGCAGTAGTTCACGTCATACAGATCGGGCAGCCCGTCGCCGTTCAAGTCGGCGATCAGGCCGCACGACGTCCACTCCTCGCGCTCCAGCCCCGCTGCGTCCGTGGCGTCGAGGAATGTGCCGTCCCCCTGATTCATCAGCAACAGGTTCCGCCGGGCGTTGGCGACGTACACGTCGGGGAACCCGTCGCCGTTGACGTCTCCCACGGCCGCGCCAAAGCCAAAGCCCTCGTCCGGCGGCAGCGCCCATCGGCTGGCGTCCTGGAAACCGCCGCCGATGTTGCGGAACAGGTGGTCCGACCGGTCGCTGGGCGGATCGCCCGGCCGCCAGTCCCCGCCGGCCTGCGGAACAAACACGTCGATCCGCCCATCCCGGTCGAAGTCGATCGCCGCGATGCCGCCGCCAATGCTCTGGTAGACCATCATGCCCGGCTGGGAGCCGTCATGCCCGTTGTCGTACGTGCAGATGAGGCCCGCCTCAGCGGCGATCTCGGCGAACGCCAGGATGTTGGCGGACGATGGCCCCGGCGGCGCGTCGACGTCGGCGGAGTGCGCCCATTTCGGCAGCGGATAGTTCGAGAGGTCATACGCCAGCGCCAGATTGTGCCCCGGCAGCGTCTGCGGCACGTCCGGCGTCAACGTCACCCGCAGCCGGTCGCGCTCCGCGGGCAGAGCCGATTCA
>JAHBXW010000021.1 GCA_019636235.1 Planctomyces sp. | reverse complement strand
GGAAGAGCCTTGCGTTCTTCAACCTTCAAGTCACCGACTTGGAACTACTGTCATTGGTCATCGCGGATTTGTCATTGATTGACCCACATCCCAGCGCCCTTACGCCGCGTCCGGCAGCCGCTGCCACTCCCGACGCACGCGATTCAACCCCACAGTGCACAGCTCGAATTCCTCGCTGAGACGCCGCAGGACCGGGGCCTGCTCGCGATGGTCCTCGTCGACCAGCGTGCTGGCGATGTAGTACGACCGCTTGCCCTGTTCGCAGTAATTCAGCAGCGAATCTTTGCGTTCCCCGTGCTGGAGACGCTCCAGCGCCTCGGGGTAGATGCCGACCCAGAACAGTGTGAAGTCGCCAATGTGGCGATGGACTTCGCGGCGGGGGCGTTCGGAGCGCTGCTCGGCTTCCATCAGCATGTCGGCGACTTCATCGAGCCGCCGGCCGACCGCGTTCCGGACGCCGAAGATCGCGTCCACGCGCACAAATCGGACCAGCAAGTCGCTGAGGTAGTCGATCAGCGGCGGGTCCGCGACCCCCAGATCGACCTGGAACGTATGCTCGGTGAGAGCCGAGAACAGGTTCTTCAGCGGGTTCTCACCCGCGATGACTCGTGACATGTCGCGCGTCTCCTGTGCTGAAGACTCGAGTGGAGGACTCGACCGACGGCTGCGGCGCGAAGCGGGCTGTTATCACAACGCGCCAATTCGTGGAAGAGGATTTCCGCGACTTCGCCTCGCACCAGATTCTACGCCGCTGCCGGGCCGGGCCGTGGCGCATTCCGGAGCGGGGTTGGGGGGCCTTCGCGGGCGGCGGAAGGGCTCTTGACGCCCCTCCGGACCGGCGCTAGCGTCCCGGCCTCCCGCGGATCGTCCCGCCGACAAGGGCACTGCAATGACACGACGTTCCCCCCGCACACAGCCCGCGGCGAACCAGCCTGAAACGACCGCGAATGCCGCGGCCACGACGGCTTTCTGCCTGCTGGCGCTGACCGTATCGTGGGCCTCGGCCGACGACGGCTGGCGTCCGCTGGAGGAGCCCGCGCCCCTGCCGCGCCCCGTTTCGGCGCGCCTGCTGGAACCGATTCCCATTGAGAGCCGGGACGCGGATGCGCGCCCGATTCCGGCGGAATCCGCCGGCGAGCATGCCGTGCTGGTGCTGTTCGACGGACGCGTTGTCACGGGCAACATCACGCTTGTCCGGGACGGGTATCACCTCGGCCTGCCCGGCGGCGCCGCGCAGGTGCTGCCGCAGGCGGTCGTCCGCGTCAGCGCCGATTCCCTCGAAGCGGCCTACGAAAAGCTCCGCGACGCGATCCGCAACCCCTCTCCGGACGAACATCTCGGGCTCGCCCGCTGGTGTCTGCAGCAGAAGCTGTGGGACGGCGCCCGCGAGCAGCTCCGCGACGGCCTGCGGTTGGACCCGAATCGCCGTGATCTCCGCGAACTGCTGGTCCGCGTCGAGGACCATTTGAATCCCGCAGGACGTCATCGGCAGCCGGACGCCGAGGCGGTCCGCACGGCCGACGGGTTCCTGGAAGCGGCTCCCCGGACGGCGGCCGGGATGCTGCCCGACGCCCTGCCCGCATTCGTGCGCCGCGTGCAGCCGCTGATGGTCAACAAGTGCGCGAATGCCGGCTGCCATGGCTCAAAAACCACGACGGAATTTCAGTTGATCGCGGTGCGTTCCACCACGCCGTCCGGCCGGGCGCATACCTTGCAGAACCTGGAGGCGGTGCTGCGCTGGGTCGACGCCGATCGACCGGCGGACAGCCCCCTGCTGGCCGCGCTGCGCGACGACGTTCACAGCCGCGTGTTCGCGGGAACGGGCGGAGCCGTCCAGCAGAAGGTGCTGACGGACTGGGTGTCGTCGGTCGTGAGGGATGACGTTCCCGAAGATGGCGATCCGTTCGTGGCGTCGAAATCGACGGCGGCGGTGATTCGCACGGCGGCCGCCGTAACGACCCAGGAGCGGGCGCCGAATCCTCTGCGGAAGGCCGCGTCGCCGCCGAGGCTCCAGCCGGTGGAGAAGGATCCGTTGCTGAGAGACGTGCTCATGGAGGAAAGGCCGGACCCGTTTGATCCGGAGGCGTTTAATCGCGAGGTCGGCTCGGCGACGGGCGCCGCGTCCACTGGTCGGCGCTGACGTTCGCCAGACGACCGGGCCGCAAGCCGCTCCCCGACGGGGGTGGCCGACTCCGCGCATAAAAAGGCGAGTGCCGCTGACTGGGGGCGTAGGCGCTCGCCCGGCATCGCCCCACGAGGGCGATCCCGGCTACACCCCCAGTCAAGCAACACTCGCTCGAGGGCAGGGGAAACGCGGTCTGCGAATGCTGCATGGGCTCGCGTGAACGAACCCATGCAGCATCCTCGGAAGGAGACCACACCACTCACTCAGAACAACTCACTCCGAACGTTCCTGATTAGCCAGGCCGGAGCGGGGCCTGCGACTCCATTCGCCGCGTGCCGTCCAGACCTGTCTGAACGTGACAGGGAGAATGCATTCGCTATGCCAGTTTGCGAACAAGCTTCGCAATGAGCGTCAACTGCCGTGAGACAAGAGACTTGCGGGCGAGAGGACCGTTCAGCCCTGCGGTTTCGCTTGCCTGCGGTTTAAGCATTCGCAGGCAAGAAAGCTGGCAATTGAGGCGACCGTCCCCGAGCTTGGCAAAGCCACGATCCGGCGCAGGACATTTCTAGAGTCTCGTCCGCAAGACTCCATCGGCCGCAAGCATCCGATCCGGCCAAGGGAGGGCGCTCGGCTTCCGCCGGGCACATCAGCAGCGAATGGACGCCGCCTCCGGAACGAAATCACTCGGCCGGGCCGACGACCAGCTCGTTCTTCACATTCCGCACGCCCGGCTCGAAGCGGGCCAGCGTCTCCGCCAGCAGGCGGTCGTCTTCCGTGGCGACCGTGCCCCGCAGCACCAGCGTCCCCTGGTCGTCCACCTGGGCCTGCAGTCCGCCGAAGCGCTCAGACGGCAGAACCGTCATCTGCGCGTCCACGGCCGACTGCACGGCCTGTGCGGGGCGCGGCGTGTAGCTGAATCCGATGCGCTGCTGCGGGCGGACTGTCTGCCCGGCCATCGCCCCGGCGCCGAAGTTCTGCATCCCGAGGCCGCCGAAATTGTTCTGATTGAAAGCGCCGTTGCGGCCGCCGGCGTTGAAGCTGTTTTGGCCAAATCCGGTCGTTCCGCGTCCGCCGAGGCTTCCCAGGCCGGCGCCGCCGCGTCCCGCGCCGCCGAGCCCGCCCGCGCCGCCCAATCCGCCAGCGCCTCCGCCTCCCAAGCCGCCGCCCGTCGCGTCAACGGAATTGGACGCATTGCGATTGCCTACAAACGAAGTATTTCCGCGACCGACGAAGGCATCGGCCTGTGCGCCCGACGCGAATCCGGTTCCCGCGCCGGCCTGCGCGCCGGTGAAGCCTGTCGCGTCCGAACCGGATCCGCCGAACCCCGAACCCGAGGTCGCCCGGTTCGCGCTCCCCATGCCGCCGGTATTCGAGCCGGCGCGGCTGGTGGTGCGGTTTCCGCCAAACAGGTTGCCCGACTGCGCGTGCGCCGCCTGGCCCGCTGCGCAGATCAGCGCGAACGCAATGATGGTTCCGGTTCGGCGAATTCGCATCTCAGACTCTCCTGTCCTGCCCACAATCGGGCAGCCCCAATTGTCGCCGGGCCGCGACGCCGGATCAATTCCCGTTTGGGATTTGGCATGCGCCGCCTGCAGAACTGTTCAACCCCGATGCGCGGCGATCGGACCGCCGCATCCGGATTTGATCGCCCCCCGCAGTCCATGTCACCGCCCGCTCCCCGACGCCCGTTCCAGCCCGGCCTGCAGGCGCTGCCTTCGCGGATCGGCCGAAACCGCAAACTCCGCGAGAGATTGCGGCACGCCGGTGTGCGGGTCCCGCGGGTCGCTCGCCGCCAGCTGCCGGTCCTCCTGCATCTTCAGGGCGAGCGCAGCAAACGCTGAATCGGGGCCGGTCGCGGCGGCCGGCAATCCGGCCGCTTGCGGGATCGTCGGCTCCGGCAGGGCGGGCGTCGCATTCCGGGAAGGGGAGCCATCGCCAGGCAACGTGACCAGCGTCGGCTGCGACAAGAGGGGCATGCCCCCTTCGGCTGGAGTGTACTTCACCCGCAGATGGCATTCGGCCCGGTGTTCGCCGCGCCGCATGTAGGGTACGAACAACTGATAGGTCATCCCCAGGTTGGTCCGCCGGGCGAACTGGGCCCATTCCTGGGGAGTGAACTCGAACACGCTCAACGGTTTCGACTGCTCGTTGACGCCGCCCACGTTGTCGAACACGTAGATTGCGACGTGTCCGTTCACGATCGCCGGAACGCGGTTGCCGGCGGTGACGAACATGAGCTGCCCGCAGAACCCCCGGCAAGGCAGTCCTTCCGGCGTTCTTCCCGTTCCCTGCTGCCAGATGCAGGACAGATCCATCACCGGGTGGTTGGCGTCGGCGACGGGCACCTTGTCGAACCAGCGGGAGACGCTGGCCAGACTCGTGCAACCGCCCGCCAGCAGTCCGCTGGCCGCGGCGACGATCAACAGCAGGGGAGTGCAGGCGGTGCGGGGCATCGGTCGCGCCTTCCAGATTCGCAAGTGACGACGTCAGTGGGGCAGGGGCCGCCGGCCGTACCAGTCGCCGTATTCCGTCTGAATGCGATGGCTGTTGGTGGCAGGGTCGTAAATCTTCAAAGGGGGCTTGGGCATGGTGTCGATCCGGCGTTCGGTGCCGACGGTCGTGCCATCCGGGAGGATCGCCCCGGGGGGCAGTTCCCCGGGCAGGAGCAATCCGCCTTCCACGCCCTGCGGCAGGATCATTTCCGGCGGGCAGTTCGGATCGCCGCTCCAGCCATCCTTGGGCACGCCGAACAGCGGGCCGTGCATGGCCTCCACGTCCTCGATGAAGTAGTGCAGACGTTCGGACTCGACCTGCTTGATGATCTCCGAATCGATGTCGCGGCGGACGACGCGCGGCGTCAGGAAGATGATCAGCTCCGTCCGGTCGTTCCGCTTCTGGTCGTACCGGAACGCGTGGCCGATGACCGGGAGATCGCCCAGCCAGGGCACTTTGCGGGTGCTGGTGTTGTCGTTGCTGGTGATGATGCCGCCGACCACCACGGTCTGACCGTCCGGCACCTTGATCGTCGTGGTGGCGCGGCTTTGATTGATGATCGGGGAGCTGATCACGTTGCCGGTCGTCGTGTCCGTGAAGATCGGGACGCTGACGCCGGAGACTTCGCTCTTATTGGCGATCAGCTGCATGATGACCATCCCCTCCGGAGTGATCCGGGGAATCACCGACAGCAGGATGCCGACTTCCGTGTCCTGCACGTCCGGCGAAACGATGTTCTGCGTCACCACCACGCCCTGCGGCCGCGGCACCAGCTGGCCCGCCGTGATCTCCGCCACCTGGTTGTCGATCGCCAGCACCGACGGCCGGCTGAGAATCTGCACGTTGCTGTGCGCCTGCAACGCCCGGATCAGCACGCTCACCGATTCGGAACTCGCGGCAAGAACCAGTCCGCCGAAGCCCAGCTCGGAACTGGTCCGGCCCAGTGCGAAGCTGCTCAGACCCTGCGACCCGACGCTCGCCGGATTGACCGGCTGGTTCCCGAGCTGCAGGTTGTTGAACAGGAAGCCGGGCAGATTCGTCGTCGGGTTGCTCCGGCTGAACAGTACGGGATCCTGGAAGCCGAGTTCGACGCCGAACTCGCAGTCGCCGGACAGCAGAACTTCGCAGATGACCGCCTGGATCATCACCTGTTCGGGTTCGCGGTCGAGCTCGCGGGCGACCCGGAGGATGTCGTCGAAGTATCGGGGCGTGGCGCTGATCAGCAGGTTGTTCATCACCGGTTCGGCAGTGACGATGACTTCCTGGTCGAGGATCTGGTTGACCGTGATTCGATCGGGATCGAGCGTCGACAGGTCCCGCAGGCCCTGCAGGAACGTGTTGATCGACGCCGCGATGTCCGCGGCCGGAGTGTTCCGCAGCTTCAGCACCTCCGTCCGCCGGTTGCGGGAATCGGCCGAATCCAGCCGCAGCAGCAGCGCCTCGACGATCCGCAGCGCGTCCGGTCCGCCCACAGCGAACACCGTGTTCGTGCGCGGATCGGCGGAGAACTGCATCGGCACCAGCAGGCTGGTCGTATCGGTCGCACCGATGATCTGCAGTCCCAGCGGCCCCTGGCCCAACTGGCCGAACGCGCCGCCCACCCCCACGCCCTGTTGCTGCTGCTGTTGCGGCTGGAACAGCTGCTGCAGCAGCGTCACGGTGGCCAGGGCGTCCGCGTTCTTCAGCGGGAACATCTTGATGTCGGAGACTGCCGCGCTGGGCTGGTCCAGCACCTCGATGATGGCTTCGACGAGCGGCAGGCTCTGCTCCGGCGCCGCGATCAGCAGGCTGTTCGTCCGCGGCTCGGGCGTGATGCGGATGTCCGACAGCAGCCCCGAGCGGACCATCTGCGTGATGCCGCGGTTGTCCCTTAGGAACTCGAGCACCACCGCCTTCGAGTCGCGAAGTTCCTGAGGCCCCTGCGTCGCCGCGCCGCCAAACGCCCCGCCAAAGCCGCCCTGCTGCAGCGCCTGCTGCTGGGGATTGATGAGCGCTTGGAAGGTCTGGGACATGAACTGCGAAAGTTCAGCCGCGGAGGCGTACTGCAGTTGATAGCGCACGCCGCGGAGCACGGCCTCGCTGGTGTCCTGGTCGATCTCCTCGATCAGGCGGGTGATTTCGCTGAGGTTTCGCGGGCGGGCCTGCACGATGACCGAGTTCGTGCGGACGTCGGCCACGGCGCGGACCGTCGTGCCCAGCCCGGGACG
The DNA here is from genome assembly GCA_019636235.1 of Planctomyces sp. Taxonomy (GTDB): domain Bacteria; phylum Planctomycetota; class Planctomycetia; order Planctomycetales; family Planctomycetaceae; genus Caulifigura. The sequence continues at coordinate 82,568 of JAHBXW010000021.1, read as the reverse complement.
GGTCGCGTAGAAGTTCGTCAGGTGCGTCACGACCTGGGTGGCGACCGCGTACTTCAGCCGGAAAACGGTGATCTCGCTGTCGGGATCGACGGGCTGATCGAGCTGCTCGATCAGGTCGAAGATCGAATCCAGTGCATTTTCGGGGGCCAGGATCAGCAGTGCGTTGGGCGTGACGACGGGGATGATGGCCAGTTGCCGCGGCTGCGCCTGGGCCTGGGTCTGGCCGCGGTTGCGGATCGTGGAAAGCTGTTCATAGACGGTCGTGAGCAGCACCGAGAGCGATTCGGAGTCGACGTTCTGCAGGTGATACAGCTCGATCTGCGGCAGGCTGCCGACCGCCATGCGCTCGACGGACTGAATGATGCGCGACACGGCATCGACGTCGCGCTGGTTGCCGATGATCACCAGGCCCACGCCTTCGACGTTCTGAATGGAGACTTCGCCGCGGACTTCGTCCAGGACGTCTTCCGGAATCACGCGGACGGATTGCCCGTCGCGCGCCGGCGGACGGGCCGGATCGATGATCGTTTCCGGATCCCGGGCCGCGCCCGCGCCGCGCGCCCCCTGACGGAACTGCGCCAACTGGATCAGCGTGGGCTGCAGGCGCGTCGCGACCTCGGCGGTGTTCCCCTCTTCCGGCAGGAACCGCACAGCCTGGTCGACGCCTTCGGCGCGAGCCGCCGCATCGAGGTTCTGAAACAGCGTCGCGACGCGGTCCGCGACGTCCTGCGGCGCATGGATGAAGATCTCGTCCTCTTCCGTATCGAACTCGACTTCGAACAACATGGCAGCGGGGGCGGGGGCGCCGGGTCGCGCGGGACGGCTGACCTGGAACCCGGGGCGGCCGGTGCGGCCGGCGTCGACGAGCCGGGACCGCTTCTGGAAGGCGCGATGCACCTGTCCGGACAGGTCGAGGGCCGAGCGGGTCGTGGGCAGGAAGGAGCGCGTCAGAACGGCGTCGGCGGGGGCGCGTTCGGGCGCCGTCGCCGGGACTTCCTCTGAGACGAGTTGAATGTTGCGGCCCTGGGCGGGCGGACGCTGGCCGGGCTGGCCCGCGGCCGAATGTCCGGCGGCCTGCACGACCTGCGGCGGGCCGGCGTCAGCCGCGCTGCGCGGTTCGTCCGCGGCGAATTCCGGGCGCGCGTATTCGACCCGCGAGCGATTGATTCCGAGGACTGTCAGGAACTGATCCCGCTCGACGATGCGATATCCCTTGGGTTCCAGTTCGCGATTGAGAATCCGAACGGCTTCGGTCCGCGTCCGTTGAGTCCAGTCGGTGCGGCTGAAGCGGCCCGGTGGCGTGTCCAGCATGACGAGCGTCGAGCCCGTCGCCTTCGCGACATCGTTGAGCACTTTGGACCAGTCCGCAGCGGCAAAGTTCAGCCGGACGGTCGCCAGTTCTTCGGACTCGCCATCTTCATTCAGCGGAGCCTGGGCGCCTCCTCGGGCGGCAGCGGCGGCCGCGGCCGCCGCCGATTGCTGCTGATCGCGGGTGGCGGCGGCAGTCACTCTGCGGGGCGCAGCATCCCGTTCGTTGCGATTGCGATTCCAGGACCAGCGCGAGGGGCTGGCGGGATCTGCGGCCCGGGCCGATGTCGCCGGCTCGACGAGCAGCAGAGCGCAGCTCGTCCAGCACATCGACAGGGCCGTCAGGCGGCAAAGGCATTGCAGGCGAATGGTCATCCGATTCCGCATCCTGCGTTTGAAGTTCGGCGCCGCGACCGCGCGGGCCGGTCCGCAATGGCGGCATCCGGGCCGGGCGCGGTCCTACGATCGTTATCATCGTCAAACTTTGCGCCGTTTATTGAGAGGCATCCCGAGGCGGATCGGAAATTCCGCGGCTCAGCGAATCCGATTGAACAGCATCAACTTACAGTGGAACCCTGACCTCCCAGGCACGCGGGTTCGTGGCCTGGATGGCGTGTCTAAGAGGCTCTTCAGCCAGCGGCAGCCGGCTGTTTTCGCCGTTTCGCGCACCCGACCGGCGGAGTTCACCCGCGCGTGACGCGGGCATCAGGCCCGAGTTCCGGCGACTTCCGCCGTCCCGCAGCGCGTCACTCAGCCGCGGAACTCGCGTCCCGACTTCGAGAGTCCAGAAACGACTGCAGCAGAATCTGCGCGGCCAGCTTGTCCAGCCGCTGCTTCCATTTGCTGCGCGGCACGCCCGCATCCCGAAGGATGTCCTCGGCCACGGCCGTCGTGCAGCGCTCGTCCTGAAGGGCGACCGGGCAATTCAGAATGCCGGCCGCCCAGGCGGCGAACCGCCGCGACTCCCCCGCCTTGACGCCTTCTTCTCCCCCCATGTGCAGCGGCAACCCGACGATCAGCCCGACGATGCGATACTCAGTCGCCACTCGCCGCAACGCCTCCGCGTCCTGCTTCGGGCCGCGACGCGTGTAGTTCTCCAGCGGGCTGGCGATCGACTGTTCCGGCGTGGAGATCGCAAATCCCAGCCGCTTGGTTCCGTAGTCGATTCCCAACAGCCGGCCGGCCGCGGGAATGTCGCCGGCGGAACCGGGAGCGGCCGAGCCGGGAGTGCCGGGCGGCGGATCGAAGGGGGACTCTGCGGACATCCCCGGCAGCGTAGCGGACGCGGATGCGGGATGCGCCGCTTGGCCGGTCGTTCGCGGCATTTCGTTGGGCGCCGGTTCGCCGGCGCACTCGGAGTTCCCTCTTGCGGACAGCCTCTCCAGCGCCCGCCGCTGATTTGTCCGCCCGGGCCGTTGACGCCGCGCCCCCGCCCTTGGATGATTCGCGATTCGTGTTTCCGCGGCTGGCCGCAGCCGTCACGGGCAGATCGTTCGGACCGGCCGCCGGCGAACCGCCGGCCTTTCGCCCGTGGCCCAACGCCGCGAGACCTGCCGGCGGCGCGGACCTGCGGCGGCGACGTTTGCCCTCGCGCTCAGCCCGATTCCCTGTCCCGACGTCACCAGCTCACCCGATCTCCGATGCCTGTCACCATCTACTACGACAACGACGCCGACCTGTCCCTCCTGAAGGGCAAAAAGATCGCCATCATCGGCTATGGCAGCCAGGGACACGCTCAGGCCCAGAACCTGCGCGACAGCGGCTGCGAGGTCGTGGTCGGACAGCGCAAGGGCGGTCCGAATTACGATCTGGCCGTTTCGCACGGGTTCAAGCCGGTGTCGGCGGCGGACGCCGCGGAGCAGGGGGACCTGATCAACATTCTGCTGCCGGACGAACTCCAGGGCGATGTGTTCCGGAACGAGATCCGCGACAAGCTCAAGCCCGGCAACGTGCTGATGTGTTCGCACGGGTTCAACATCCATTTCGGCCAGATCGTGCCCCCCAAGGGGGTCGATGCGGCGCTGGTGGCGCCGAAGGGGCCGGGGCATCTGGTCCGCAGCGAGTACGTCAAAGGCGGCGGCGTGCCGTCGCTGATCGCGATGTATCCCGGCTCCAGCGAGACCTCGAAGAAGCTGGCCCTCGCCTATGCCAAGGGCATCGGCGGGACGCGCGGCGGCGTCATTGAAACGACGTTCGCCGAGGAGACCGAGACCGACCTGTTCGGCGAACAGGCTGTCCTCTGCGGCGGCGTCAGCGCCCTCGTGAAGGCCGGCTTCGAAACGCTGGTCGAGGCGGGCTACCAGCCGGAAATGGCGTACTTCGAGTGCATGCACGAGCTGAAGCTGATCGTCGATCTGTTCTACCAGGGCGGCCTGAACTATATGCGGTACAGCGTCTCGAACACGGCTGAGTTCGGCGATTACACCCGCGGTCCGCGGATCGTCACCGAAGAGACCAAGCGGGAAATGAAGAAGATCCTGCACGAGATCCAGTCGGGCCAGTTCGCCCGCGACTGGCTGCTGGAGAACAAGGTCAATCAGCCGACGTTCCAGGCCGTCCGCCGCCAGGAGCGCGAGCACACGCTGGAGACGGTCGGCCGCCAGTTGCGGAAGATGATGACCTGGATCGACTCGAAGGAAGTCTGATCCGTATTGGCCGGCCGGCGTCGATGACACGCTTTTGTGTGGCCGGCGGCTGGATCGAGCGCAGCGAGGGAAGCCCCGGAGAGCCGACACGTCGACGTCGATTGACGTTCGTGGGGGCTCTCGCTGGTTCGCCCCGGGGGGCTTGTCGGCTCGACGCCAGTCCTGCGCCCGACCTGACTCCGGCCGCACATCATCGTTACAACCCGCAAGGCCGGCAGGGCGAGGCCACCCGGTCCAGTCTGCGGATGCCGAACACAATCACGGCCCTCTCGTGCTCCGGCGGCATCCGACTGCAGCCTTTTCGCAACGGCGCGTCAGAATTGGTGGGATTGGACGTCCGCCGCACGGAGCGGCGGTCCCTGAAAGCTGGCATCCCGGCGCGAACAGACGATCGGTCCGCATGCACCGCGACGTCAAACTCGGACTGGCGCTTGGCATCCTGGTGATCGGGTTTGCCGCGGCGTTCTGCTTCCCGCGACGTCCGCCGACTGATATCGCTCTGACCCCCGTCGCCGGGCCGCAACTGGCAATCGCCGATCGCAGCATCCGGGATCTCCGCGTCCGCACGTTCGTCGCCGAGGAGCTCGAACCGGTTCGCGTGCCGACTCCCGCGGACCTGCCGCCCGTCGTCCTGGAGACGCCCGCGCCGGCCGCGGATTCGCCGCCGCCCGAGCCGATCGTCGCCGCAGCGGAACCTGCTTCCGAAGCCCCCGCAACCATCGCCGGCGTCCATGCGCCGCCGGCGGACGCTGACGACGTCCTCACGCCCGATGAAACGCGACTGTACACAGTTCAGCCGGGCGACACGCTGAGCGCCATCGCCGGACGCCTGCTGGGCAGCCATCGCAAGTACGACGTGCTGTACCAGGCCAACCGGGACCAGATGAAGACGCCGAACTCGCTGCAGCCCGGAATGGTGCTGCGGATCCCCGACGCTTCGCCGGGCGCGGGAGTGATCGTCGTCGAGCGCGTGGCACAGCGGACCGAGCAGGCCGGGTCGAAGTCGGAATCGCCCGCCGCCATCATGGCCGCCGAAGAGCCGCAGACCGAGGCCGACGCGGAGCTGGAACCGGCCGCAGATCTGGACGGCATGGCCGATGGCGCGGCCGCTGGGGAGGGCTCGGCCGCCCCGGACCGACAGGGGAGGTTCCGCCGCGCCGCGAACGCTCCGTTCCTCAACGCCGCCGGCGCCGGGGTGCGATCCAATTCGGCGTCGCCCGCAGTCGCCACGGACTCGGATCGACTGGGGACCGGGCCGCAGGCCGCTCGGTGACGTCATTCCTTTGGCGGAGAAGGCCTGAAATGGCCCCGTAACGCCGCGCGGCGACGGCCCAACTCACAGACGAGCTGCGGGCCGGGCCGTCGCACCAGCGGGGTGTATTCTGCGCGGCGTCAGCAGTTCGCACACGCGGGGGCGTCGGCCGCGGCGGCCGCGGCATCAGGCCGGCGGCGAAGCTCGGTGCGGTTCCGGCCCGACTGCTTCGCCGAGTACAGCGCCTCGTCCGCCGTCTCCACCAGCGACGTCGCCAGCTCATCGGGATGCGGCGGTTCGATCACCGCTCCGCCGACGCTGACCGTCGCCCGCAGCGCTTCGGATACGAACGCGAACGATTCCTGTTCAATTGCGGCGCGGATGCGTTCGGCCAGCGACTGGAGCGCCAGGATGCTGGGCGCGCCGACCAGCACCACGAACTCCTCGCCGCCGTAGCGGGCCACGATGTCGGTTGTCCGCGTCATCCGCAGGATGACCTGTGCGATCTTGCGGAGCGCCGCGTCTCCGGCCGCATGCCCGTACGTGTCGTTGATCGATTTGAAATGGTCGGCGTCGATGAACAGCAGGCCGATCGCCGTGCGGCTGGCGGTGGCCGTGGCGGCCCGTTCCGCGAGTTCGCCGTCGAAGTAGCCGCGGTTGTAGACGCCGGTCAGCGCATCGACCGAGCTGCGTCTCACGAGGTCCTCAATGCGCTGCTTCAGCCGACCGTTCTCGTCGACGAGTTGCTCAAGCGTGGCGGAGTCGGCCTGCCCTTCAGCGGCCGCGCCCGCCAGCCGCGCCAACTGGTCCATCGCCTCGGCCATGATTTCCGCCGGAGCGCCCAGCATCGACACGTCGACGTCGAACATCCCGGCCGAATCGGCGAGCTGGGACGTCAGCGTCTCGAGCAGGACGTCGATCTCGTCGGCCGACATCCCATAGACGCACTCGCCGAGTTCGGAGATGCGGACCAGGGCCAGCCCCTTGTCGTCGCCGATGAAGTAGTCGGCGATGGCGCTGGCCAGCGCCACGGCGCTGACCAGGTTTCGTTCATCGGCCGTCGCGATGGCCGCCAGCTGATCGACCGGATCGTTGCGGCGATTGACGGCGCTCGAAAACCGAGTCGGCAGCTTCCAGTGCGTGAGCAGCGCGACGGAAAGCCGGTCGAACCCGTCCCGCAGCTGGGCCTTGCTCGCCGCGTCGAGCGAAGGGTCGAACTCCTGCTCCGCTTCGACGGCGTACTCCTGCGGCTTGGATTTCAACATCGCCAGCCGGCCGATCTCCGCCAGCAGGCCCCCGACGAACGCCTCGCCCTCCGAGGCATGCGGCTGGCGGCTCGCGATCAATCCCGCCGCCATCGCCTGCAACAGCGATCGCAGCCAGACCGACTTGTACAGCCCGGCAAACGGGCCGTGCCGCATCGAGTCCTCGCTGAGTGAGAAGCACAGCGCCAGGGACGTGACCTGCTTGCGGCCCAGCAGGTTGACGGCCCGCAGCAGATCGGTGACCTGCCGGCCCCCCGCGAACCGGCTCGTGCTCGCCGAACGCATGATCTTCGCGGTGATCGCGGGATCGGTGCGAACGATCTCGGCGATGTCGGTGATCGACGCGTCAGGGTTGGAGAAACACTCCAGCAGGCGAACCGCGACGATCGGAATCGACGGCAGGCGGTTCAGAGTTTGAAATTCGACAGCCATGCGAGAACAGACCGCGAGACAGGAGGGCGCGAGGAAGACGTGGAAATCAGGAATCAGCAGAAGACGCCGAACGGCGATGAAGACAGACGTGCGGAAAGGACCGCCATATTCAGTTCGGGAAAACCCCCGAAATCATGACTTTCGCACTCTCTAGTTCGGTCCCGGACGCCTTCTGACTTGCGGGCCAGACAATGTCAAGTCGCCCGGGCGTCGGCGATCAATGCAATGCTCCCGCCTTTGCCGGTTGACCCGTCGCAAAATTAAACGGTCGCGCGAAACGCATCAATGGATGTTGAACTATCTTAGTGCTGGAATTGGACATGCGATCCGCGGCGGCATGTGGCGAATTGCACTTCGCGGGTCTTTGACTGCCGGTTACTCCAAACTCGACGCCCCCCCGCGCGACGCGAATTGCTCCAGTGTCAACACATGCTGTCGACGGCGGAGGCCTCCCGCGCATTCCGACGTCGACCGCTGCAACGGTTCCCAACTGCACTGACCGCTAGAACCGGCCCATGTCGCATGAGGCGAGCATCTGGTTGCAACCGCGGGAAACCCCGCGTCCTGCGCTGTTGCGCCCCGCGTGCCCTGCAATCTGAACTAGCCTTCAACTGGTCAGCGACCCGTCGTGTCGTTCGCCCCGCGCGCCGGGGTCGATGCCGGGCTCCGCCGACCCTTCGCAGTCCTCGTTTCCCTGCCACGGTTCCAGGTGTGAGCGTGCCTCCGCTCCGAAATCGAGCTGCGTCCCCCGCCGACTGCCGATCCATGACCGCCATCGGGAGCCCCGTCGCGCTCACGGCCCGCGCCGACGAGATCTTTCGTGAACTCCGCGAAGGCAATTTCCGGCGGACGGATCAACTGTTCTCCGTGCTGCTCGTCCTGCAGTGGGTGGGCGCCGTCATCGGCGCCGGGATCCTCAGCCTGCGGACGCCGTCGCCGACCGTCTCCGGGCTTGATCCGCGAATCTCCTTCGCGTTGCTGGGAGGTGGGACGCTGTGCCTCATTCCCTGGCTGCTGGCCAGACGCCGGCCGGGCGAACGGGCGACTCGATATTGCATCGCCATCTCGCAGATTCTGTTCACCTCGCTGCTGATCCAGGTCAGTGGCGTCCGCACCGGAACCCACTTCCACGTGTTCGGTTCGCTGGCCCTGCTGGCGGCCTATCGCGACCGCCCGCTGCTGGCGCTGTCCACAATCGTCGCCGTCGCGGACCCGCTGGCGCGCAGCCTGTCGGCGGATTCCGTCCCCGGCGCCGGCCTGTCCTGGATCGAACCCGCCGCCTGGCTGCTGTTCGTGTTCGTGATCCTGCTGATCCCGATCATCCAGAGCCTCAGCGACATGCGGGAAATGTCGCTGCGAACGGCCGAGCTGGAGGCCAGCCATGCCCGCGTCAAGCGCCAGACGGAGGACCTGCATTCGGCCTTCCAGCGCGAACACGCGATCATCGAAGGCGCGCTCGACGCGGTCGTGGGCATGAACGAGGAAGGCGCGGTCGTGGCCTGGAACAGCCAGGCCGAGCGGACATTCGGCTGGTCGCGCGAGGAAGCGATGGGGCGGCGGCTGGCCGACCTCATCATCCCGCCGGAATTCCGGGTGATGCACAACGCGGGCGTGGTAATGTATCTGCGCACCGGCAACGGCCCCGCCATGAATCGCCGGCTGGAATTGACCGGACTGCACCGGTCCGGTCGGACGTTCCCGGTCGAACTGTCGATCACCCCCATCCGGCTGGGACATGAGACGACGTTCTGCGCGTTCGTCCGCGACATCACCGAGCGCAAGGCGGCCGAGGACGCCCTGCGCCGCAGCGACGCGCACGCCCGCCGGCTGGCCCTCGTCGCCGCGCGGACCGACAACGCGGTCATCATCACCGACACGCAGGGCCGCATCGAATGGGTCAACGAGGGCTTCACCCGCATCACCGGCTACACCGCCGACGAGGCCTTCGGCCAGAAGCCGGGTGCGCTCCTGCAGGGACCCGAGACCGATCCCGAGACCGTCGCCTACATGCGCGGCCGCATCGAAGCCAACGAGCCCTTTGAAGTCGAGATTCTCAACTACTCCAAGACCGGCCGCGAATACTGGGTCGCCGTCGAAGTCCAGCCGCTGTGGGACGCGACGGGCGTGCCCACCGGCTTCATGGCCGTCGAAAGCGACATCACCCATCGCAAGGCGTCCGAGCAGGAACTGCGACGCGCCAAGGACGACGCCGAATCGGCCAACCGCGCGAAAAGCGAATTCCTGGCGAACATCAGCCACGAGATCCGCACGCCCCTCACCGGCATCCTGGGCTTCGCCGACGTCCTCCGCCGCGAAGAGATCTCCGCCCGGCAGGCGCGCAGCTATCTGGACATCATCCACTCCAGCGGCACGCACCTGCTGACGCTGATCAACGACATCCTCGACCTGTCGAAGATCGAGGCCGGCCGGATGGAGTTCGACCGCAACCGCTGTTCGCCGCACCAGATCATCGCCGACGTGCTGTCGGTCCTCCGCGTCCGCGCCCAGGAGAAGGGGCTGTCGCTGGAGTGCTGCTGGACGACTTCCACGCCCGAGTTCATCGAAAGCGATCCCGCGCGGCTGCGGCAGTTGCTGATGAATCTCGTCGGCAACGCCATCAAGTTCACCGACCGCGGACTGGTCTCCGTGGAGGCCGCCTACGATGCCCAGACGCCCGAGCCGCGGCTGGCGATCAGCGTCCGCGACACGGGCATCGGCATCGCCGCCGATCACCTGGACCGCATCTTCCTGCCGTTCGACCAGGCGGACAACTCGATCACCCGCCGCTTCGGGGGCACGGGTCTGGGACTGGCCATCTCGCGGCACATCGCCCGCGGACTGGGCGGAGACATCTCGGTGTCGAGCCTCGCCGGGCATGGCAGCACATTCCGAGTCACGCTGGCCACCGGTTGCGCCGACGACGTCGTTCTGATTCCCGCGACGTCCGGCGATTCGGTGCAGCCGCGGTCCGCCGAACCGGCGCTGAAGTCGGTCGAGCCGGTCGATCTGTCGGCCCGGCGCATTCTGCTGGTCGAAGACGGCGAGACGAACCGCGACCTGATTTCGCTGGTGCTGGGCCGCGCCGGCGCGGACGTGATGTGCGCGGAGAATGGTCGGGAGGGCGTCGAGCTGGCCGAGCGCGAACGGTTCGACCTGATCTTGATGGACATGCAGATGCCCGTCATGGATGGCTATTCGGCGGCCGCTGCGCTTCGCGCGGGGGGCTGCCGGGCGCCCATCATCGCCCTCACCGCGCACGCCATGCGCGGCGACCGGGAGAAATGCCTCGCCGCCGGCTGCACCGGCTATCTCACCAAACCGATCCAGATCGACCGGCTGCTGGAGACCGTGGCGGCCGAGATCGCTTCGAAGCCGCGGTCGATGAGCGATTCGGTGGAGTGGGGGGACGACGAACTGGCCCGCGCAGCGAGCGATCGCGTGCTGTCCACGCTGCCGACCGACATCCCGAAATTCCGGGCGATCGTGGAGGGCTTCGTGGAGACGCTGGCCCGTCGGCGGCGCGACATGCAGTCGGCCCTCGACGAGGAGCGCTGGGCCGATCTGGCCCTTGAAGCGCACTGGCTGAAAGGCGCGGGGGGCACCGTGGGGTTCGACTGCCTGACGGAACCCGCCGCGCGACTCGAACAGAACGCGCGTCGCGGCCACGCCCACGACGCCCGCAACTGCCTGAAGGAACTCGACTGCCTCATCGAACGCATCGCCATTTCCGAAGCCCTCGGAGTCTGACGCCCGCCAGCGGCCCGTCCGCCGCGTCGACCCTCCGTCCATCGCCCTGACCGCCGCCGCCAACCCGGCTCATGACCATGCACTCCGTCGCCGTTCGACCCGCGGACTTCTCGCTCTCTGCCGAGTCGGGCGCCCCGCCGCGCCCGTTCGCCTCCCGCGACGTCCGGCAGTCCCGGATCATGATCGTGGACGATGAGCCCCTGAACATCGCCGTCGTTCAGGGCTACCTCGAAATGGAGGGCTATCTCAACGTTCTTTCCAGCGATCACGCCCCGCAGGCGCTCCCGCAGATCGGCCTGCACCGGCCCGACCTGGTGCTGCTCGACATCCACATGCCGCACATCGACGGCCTCGAAATCCTGACCGCCATCCGCAAGGACGCCCAACTGGCCCACATCCCGGTCGTGATTCTGACGGCCAGCGCCGACGACGAGACGAAGATCCGCGCCCTCCGCGCCGGAGCCACCGACCTCCTCTGCAAGCCGGTGCACCGCGAAGAGCTCATGGCCCGAATCGGGAATGTCCTGCAGGTCAAGGCCTGGCAGGACCATCTCGCCGGCTACTCCCAGGAACTCGAAGAGGCTGTGCGCCAGCGGACCGTCGAACTCGAGGCCTCGCGGCTGGAAGTAATCCAGTGCCTCGCCCGCGCCGCGGAATTCCGCGACGACGACACGGGCCAGCACATCGTCCGCGTCGGCCGCTATGCCCGGCTGATCGGCGAGCAGCTCGGCCTGCCCCGACCGGTCCTCGAAATCCTCGAGCCGGCCGCGCAGCTTCACGACGTGGGCAAGATCGGCATCTCGGACACGATTCTCCTGAAGCCCGGCAAGCTCACGCCCGAGGAATTCGACCTCATGCAGAGCCACTGCGGGTTCGGAAAGAAGATCGTCGACCTGCTGCCGGAGAGCGAGGTCCGGCTGCTGCGGACGCACACGGAACTCGGCGCGAAAATCATGGACGTCGGGGGGTCGCCGATTCTGGCGATGGCGAAACGGATCGCGTTGACGCATCACGAACGCTGGGACGGCACGGGCTATCCGCTCCGGCTTTCGGGAACCGACATCCCGCTGGAAGGGCGGATCACGGCGGTCGCCGACGTGTTCGACGCGCTGTCGAGCAAGCGTCCATACAAACCCGCCTTCCCGCTGGAGCAGTGCTTCTCGATTCTCGAGGAAGGGCGCGGGCGGCAGTTCGACCCCGAGGTGCTGGACGCGTTCTTCGCGTGCCGGGATCGAATCATCGCGACGCAGATTGAACTGGCGAACCCGGGCTGACGGGGGGGACGGCGCGGATGGTGGGGACGGCTGGGCCCTGCCCTGCCGCTCGGACCGGTGCGGAAACGGCCGGATGCGAAAAGTGCCGTCGCATCCCGGGCCGACCTTTCAGTAAGCTTTGATGGGTCCGGAATACTCTGGGGGAGGGACTCCATCCCATGCTGCAAGGTGTTTTGCGTTCGCTGGCGCTGCCGGCGGTCAGTCTGAGTGCATGGCTTGTCGCGCCGGCTCGCGCGGCCGACGACGCCCGTCCCGCCAACCGGCTCGCCGCGGAGACCAGCCCTTACCTGCGGCTGCACGCCCATAACCCGGTCGACTGGCATCCCTGGGGGCCGGAAGCCCTGGAGAAGGCCCGCCGCGAGAACAAGCCGATCTTCCTGTCGATCGGCTACAGCAGCTGCTTCTGGTGCCACGTCATGGAGCGGAAGGTCTTCGAGAACGAAGACATCGCCGCGTACATGAACGAGCACTTCGTGAACATCAAAGTCGATCGCGAGGAACGCCCCGACCTCGACGACCTGTATATGCTGGCCCTGCAGATCTACCTGCAGGCCACCGGCGCCGGACAGGGAGGGGGCTGGCCCCTCTCGATGTTCCTCACCCCCGACGGCAAACCGATCGCCGGCGGCACCTACTTCCCTCCCGAGGACGCCCCCGGTCGCCCCGGCTTTCCCTCCGTCCTCCGCCAGGTCCACAACCTGTGGATGGCTCAGGAGGAACGCATCCGCGAAAGCTCGGAAGTGCTGGCGCAGGAAGTCCGCCGGCTCGCCGCCCCGCAGCCGGATGAGGATCCGCCGACCATCGGCCCCGGCGTCGCGCAGCGCGCCGTCGAGGAACTCGCGAAATCGTTCGATCCCGAATTCGGCGGATTCGACAGCCGCGGAGCCGAAGGCCCCAAGTTCCCGCAACCGTCCCGATTGTCGCTGCTGGAGTTTCAACTCGCGCGGCAGCCGGACGACACCGTCGCCAACATGCTCGACAAGACGCTGACGACCATGGCCGTCAGCGGGCTGTACGATCACCTCGGCGGCGGCTTTCACCGCTACAGCACCGACCGCGCCTGGCGCGTGCCGCACTTCGAGAAGATGCTGTACGACAACGCGCAGCTCCTGGAGGCGTACGCCGTCGCGGCCGTGCGGACGGATCGCGCCGACTATCGCCGCGTCGCCGAGGAGACCGCCGAATTCGTGCTGCGCGACATGACGTCTCCCGAGGGCGGTTTCTATTCAGCGCTCGACGCGGAGACGGATGGCGTCGAAGGCGCCTACTACGTCTGGTCGCCCGAGGACGTCGCGGAGATTGTGGGACCGGCCGACGGACCGCTGTTCGCCGCGGCCTACGGACTCGATCAGCCGACATCGTTCGAACACGGCCATGTGCTGCACCGGGCAAAGTCCGACCAGGCGCTCGCGGCGACATTCGCGGCCGATGGCGCCGACCCGGCGGCGAGCGTCCGTCAGCGACTGGAGGCCGCCCGGGCGCGGCTCCTGGTCGCACGCGGACAGCGTCCGCCGCTGCTGCGCGATGAGAAAATCCTCGCCGGCTGGAACGGGCTGATGATCCGCGGCCTGGCCCGCAGCGGACAGCTCCTGAACCGGCCGGACTTCATCGCCGCGGCCGAGAAAGCGGCGATGTTCGTGCTGACGAACATGCGGACGGAGTCGGGCGACCTGCTGCGCTCCCATTGCGAGGGCAAGGCGTCGCATGCCGCGTGCCTGGATGACTACGCGTATCTGATCGACGGGCTGGTCGCTCTGCATGAGGCGACGGGCGACGTCCGCTGGATGAACGCGGCGCGTCGGCTGATGGACGCACAGATCTCCTCGTTCTGGGACGAGGAACGCGGCGGCTTCTTTTACACGGGACGCGACCACGAGCAACTGCTGGCGCGCCTCAAGGACGGGTACGACTCCGTCATGCCCTCGGCGAACAGCGTCAGCGCGACGGTGCTGGCGGCGCTGACGCAGCGGACGGGACAGGCCGCGTATCGCGAATACGCGGAGCGGACCGTCAAGACCTTCGCCGGTCCGATCGACAATTCTCCGGCCGGCTATGCGCGGATGGTGCAGGCGGCGGAAAGCCTGTTCGCCGTCGCCGAAAAAACGCCGCCCGCGACCGCCGCGACAAGTTCGGCCGCTCAGCCCAGAATCGAGCCGAAGTCTCGGACGCCCGCCGCCGCGGCAAATGAGAAACTGCAGCCCGCGGCCCAGGCGGGGCCTGACGAAGCGCCGAAGCACAAGCAGCTCAAGGCGACGGCTTACCTGTCCGCCGATCGGCTGACGCCTGGCGGCGAATGCCGCGTGGTGATCGTCGGCGAAATCGCCGAGGGCTGGCATCTCAACGCCAACCCCGCCCAGCCCGACTACGTGATCCCTGTCGAACTGGAGCTTGCCGGACCCGAGGGGCTGGAGCTGGCCGACATCAGTTATCCGGCGGGTGAGGAGCTGCAGCTCGGCGGGTTCGATGAGCCGGTATCGGTCTACGAGGGACAGTTCCGCGTGTACGCGACGATCAAGGCGCCTCGGAATCTCGTCGCCGGCGAGCAGGAACTGCAGCTCTCGCTGAGGTACCAGGCCTGCAACGAAAAGGAATGCCTCCGTCAGATGAGGATGAAGTTGAACGGCAAGGTCGCGGTGGCGCGTCCGGGCGAGTCGGCCGCGGCGGTCAACGCGCGGCTGTTCCCGGCGAAGGAGGAGTCGAAATGAGTCGGTTCCGAGCCGGGCGCGCGCAGGGAGGGCGGACGTGAGCGACGCCTCCCCGGCGGAGTCCGCCGAGCAGCACGATTCCGTGGTTCGCGTCCGGTATTGCGAAACCGATGCGATGGGTTTCCTGCACCACGCGAACTACTTCAACTTCTTCGAGATCGGCCGCACTGAGCTGTTCCGCGCGCAGGGGGGCGACTATCGCGCAATGGAGGAGCGGGGATATTTTCTCGTCGTTGTCAACATCGCCTGCGACTACAAGCAGCCGTCCCGCTACGACGACGTGCTGACGATCCGCACGCGGATCTCCCGGATGACGCCCGCCAAGCTGGAGCACGAGTATCAGGTGCTGCGCGATGGCCAGGTGGTGGCCCGGGGGCGGTCGGTGCTGGCCTGCGTGGATCGCCAGGGACGGGTGCAGCGGATCACTCCGGAACTGCTGTACGGCCGTGCGGGGGGTTAAGAATCGCCGGGGGCGGCGTTCGGAAAATCTTTCTGGCGGAGCGAATCGGCGAATTCCCAGCGCCGTTTGCCGCTTGTTATGATTTTTTCCGATCCGGGGCGAGTTGCCCCCGGTCCGCTCCCCTCAAGGGAGTGGTATCACGCGGATCGCGAACCATTGGCGCACTGCAGCGCCACGAAGCCCGCGGGTTGACCTGCGGCGACGCGAGGAGAGTTCACGGCATGAGTTCGGAACAGTCGATCGGCACGACGCATGAGACGGCTCCTCCCCCTGCGGCCCCCCCGGCGCCGGCCGCCGAACCGTCGGCCGACTCTGGCTCCGGTCCCGTCGAAACGCCGGAACAGCCGCAGGCCGCGGCGCCCGAAGAGTCGGGAGGCGAACGGCGCCTCCGTCTGAATCCCGTCGCCGACCCGGCGCAGTTCAAACCGCGCCCGTCGATCTCCGAAGAAGGCGCCGAGGCGGTTGCCGGTTCGGACGCCTCCCCCGCGGAAGCGCAGCTCGTCGCCGCCGCTGAACAGGCCCGCGACTCCGCGCCTCCGCCTCCTCCCCGGCAGGCTGTCGAGATCCCCCGGGACGTCGACCTCGACGCGGAAACCGAAGCGGAGATCGCCGCGGCACTGGCCAGCGGCGAACTGGGCGAGCTGTCCCCCGTCACGCCGGCTCCCGAAGAAGGCGCCGCGGAAGACGGGGAGGCGGCCGAGGCGCCGGCGCCTGGCGAACTGGCTCCCGGAACCAAACTGATCGCCACGATTCAGACAATCCACGGCGATAATGTGTTCGTCGACTTCGGACTGCGCACGACGGGCGTCGTCTCCCTGCGGCAGTTCAATCCCCAGAAACCCCCGCAGGTCGGCGACAAGCAGGAGGTCGTCGTTGACCGGCTGGACGAGAAAGAAGGCCTGGCGCTCTGCAATCTGCCGCGCGGACGGACGCGGGCCTCGGGGGACTGGGACGCGCTGGCCGTCGGTCAGGTCGTCGACTGCATCGTCGAGAAGACCAACAAGGGCGGGCTTGAGGTCAAAGTCAGCACGCTGCGCGGCTTCATGCCGGCCAGCCAGGTCGAGATGGGCTACATCGCCAACCTAGATCAGTACGTGGGCCAGAAGCTGCAGGCCCGGATCACCGAGGTCAAACCCGCGCGCCGCCGACTGATCCTCAGCCGCCGTGCGCTGCTCGCCGAGGAACGGGAACACTCGGAGAAGGAGGTCCTGCAGACCCTCGAACCCGGTGCGCAGCTGCCCGGTCGCGTCAAAACCATCAAGGACTACGGCGCGTTCATCGACATCGGCGGCATCGACGGCTTCCTGCACATCGGCCAGATGAGCTGGGTCCGCATCTCGCATCCGTCCGAAATCCTGCAGGAGGGGCAGCAGGTGCAGGTCCAGGTGCTGTCGATCGACAAGGACAGCAAGAAGATCAGTCTGGGCATGCGGCAGCTCGCGGCGAACCCCTGGGGTCTCGCGGCCGACAAGTATGCGAAGGGAACCCAGGCCACCGGCAAGGTGACCCGCACCGAGCCCTTCGGCGCGTTCATTGAACTCGAGCCGGGCGTCGAGGGCCTGGTCCACATCAGCGAACTGGACCACAAACGCGTCAAGCGAGTCACGGAAGTCCTCGACGTCGGCCAGATGGTCGAGGTCCAGGTGCTGGAGGTCGATCCCGGCCGCAAGCGGATCAGCCTGTCGGTGAAGGCGCTCAAGGCCAAGCCGGAAGCGCCGGCCAAGCCGTCGGATGAAGAGCTTGCTCCCGGCAAGGGACAGGCATACGAGCGTCGCAGCAAGGGGCCGCTGAAGGGGGGCATCGGCGGCAACCTGGGAGGCGGCCTGTTCGGCAACCCGCGCGATTTCACCGGCTGAGATCGATCGCCGCGGGACGTTTCGGACGCGGCGTGGCTCAGGGGCCGGCGTGAGGCGGGAGCACCAGGATCGCGTCGTCGCCGAGTTCCGTCCGCAGCTCGGCCTGCTGGACCACGGCCTGCAGGATGCCGCCCACGCTGGTGCCGGTCAGCGAGATCGTCACCTCTCTGTCGAGGCGCTCGTTCCAGGGAGCCGCTTCAACGGCGCTGGCGTCGATCGGCACGGCGCTCATCTCGGCGATCTGCTTCAGAAGTTCCCGGACCGCGGCCGGCTTCGGCTGCGAATACTCCAGCACCGGCTGGCGCAGCTGGGCGGCGATATCGAACCGCGGCCCGTCCTCCGCCAGCGGCACGTCGATGGGCGCCGCGTCGGGGTCGGATTCCGGATCCGGATCCAGCGCCGGCGCGACGTCGGCCGCGAGGACGGGGTCGATCGGCAGATCGTCAGCGTCCGGGGCGAGGTCGTCGCCGTGCTGCGGGTCCTCAAGGGGCGGCTCATCGGGGTCGATCGGCGGCGGATCGAGCGCCGGCGGCACGACCGGAGCGGGTTGCTGGACGTCTCGCGCCGTCTCGCGGGACGGCTTCTGGTTCGGCCAGAAGATAATTCCGAAGAGCGCTCCGGCGGCCAGGAGCATCGAGGCCCAGGCGATTGTCGTGGGGGACTTCAGTCGGTCCGCGGGGCGGGGCTTCCGGGTCGCGGCGACATCGATCCCTTCCGGTTCAACGGCGAACGCTGCGATGCGGCCGCCGGCGTCGGACGCCAGCTTGAGCGGCGTACGGCACTCGGGGCAGTCGATCGTTCGCCCGACCTGGGAGCGGTCGCGAACGCGCAGCCGGGAGCGGCATCGAGGACAGGAGAACTGGGACGGTTGCACGCGCGCATCATGTCCCGGAGAGCCGGCTGACGTCAAACGCGGTTTCGCGCATCACCACAGCACTTCGATGCCCAGTCGCCCGCCGTGCAGCACCAGCGAGCTGTTCGCCTGGGCCGAGAACCGGCGATCGCCGAAGATGTCCGTGCTCATCCCGCGAATCTGATTCGGGCCGAGGGCCACGCCGTTCACGTAGGTGGCCTCGTACGCGTTGATGATGTTGATGTAGTCGGTGACGGGCAGCGTCATCTGAATTCCCAGGCTGCCGGCGAAGGCGCCCTTGCCCTTGCTGTCCGAGTAGTCCACGCCGTAGATCGAATCATCGTTGCCCGAGCCGATCAGGTACTCCGCCGCGCGGGCCCGCACGCTGTTGTGGAACACGCCCATCTTGGCGATGCCCTCGACGCTCATCCATTCCAACGGCACCAGCCGCGCGGCAAACGTCGCCTGGATGCCGTTCAGCTCGTTGTCGGCCTTGCCCCCGTAATACAGGGTCAGCGTGTCCGGACCCAGGCCCGGCACATCGGCCGCGTCAAACCCGTTCCCCGCCCCCGACAACAGCGAGTAGCCCGCCGCCGCCAGCGCGGCGTCCGACAGCCCGTCGTTGGGGCGGTTCGTGGGATCCCCGAAGACGGCGCCGTCCGCCGTATCGATCGCGTCGAACGTCCCCGTCGCGAACAGGCTGGCGTTTTCATTCAGCCGCAGATTCCGCCAGCCCACGCCGAACCGATACCAGTTGCGGTTGCGGTTTGTGTTCAGGTTCAGCTCGAAGTCCTGGAACTTGCTCGTCGCGCGAAGTCCGGCCGTCGCCAGCGCCTGCAGACGTTCGCTTTCCAGCGTTTCATCCTGGCCGTTGGCGTTCGGATTCGAAGCCGCCACGCCCAGCGAGTTCACGAAACCCAGCCGGTTGCCCGCGAACGGCGCGTCGTCGAACAACAGCGGCAGACCCAGCGTCCGCTGCGTGCTGTCGCTCCAGCCGTCGACGCGGGAGAACATCGTCTCGATTTCCCAGTCGTCCGTGCCGGCGCTGAGGGCGAACCGGAAGCCGGATTCGTATCCGAAGTTGACGTCGCCGGTGGACAGCCCCCCCGGGCCGGTGATCAGCGAGCCGCTGTCGCGGCCGCTTTGCCGCATGTAGAGATAGTCGGCTTCGAACTGGACCTGCGCGAACGCTGTCGCCGACGTCGCCATCCAGGTTGCCAGCATGATCAACAGCGTGGTGCTGCGACGAAGCATGTCGATTCCCCCACAATCCACTCAGGTCAGTTCATCTTCTGCGTGGCCGGCCCGTGGGCCCGTTCCCCGCCCGCACTCCTGACGGATCCGCCCCGGGGATTCCGCCGCCTTGGACCGCGCCGCGATCGCGGGACGGTTCCAACGGATGTGTCACGTCGTCATAAATCGACCGTCGTAGCGATCGAGACGAGCGAATCGCTTCCGCGCATCGTCACGGTTAGGAATCTCGTACCTCGTGCGCAGAGTGGGGAGTCTGGGAAGTCCCGCTCCCGGCCTGGCGCCTGTCGTCGTCCCGTTCAATCACCCTCGGCCAAGCGTCGCGATGCTGACCTTACCCGCTCTCTGGACAGCACTTGCGGCGATGACTCTCGTGACGTCGCTGGGCATGGGGCTGCTGCTGCTCGTGACCGATGTGCGGATGCGGGTGCTGGCCCGAACGCCCCCGGGGCCACGCGAAACCTGGCCGAAGGTGTCCATCGTGGTCGCCGCCCGGAACGAGGAGCGGAACATCGAATCGGGGGTCCGCTCGCTGCTGGGGGTCGATTACCCCGACCTGGAGATCACGGTCGTCAACGATCGTTCCACGGACGGGACGGCGGCGATCCTGGCGCGTGTGGCGACCGACGACCCGCGGTTGAACGTCGTCATGATTGACGCGCTGCCGGCTGGCTGGCTGGGCAAGAACCATGCGCTGCAGCGCGGCGCGGACGGCTCCAGGGGGGAGTGGCTGCTGTTCACCGATGCGGACGTGGTCTTCGAGCAGACGGCCGTCCGCCGGGGCGTGGCTTATGCGCTGGAACACGGCGTCGACCATCTCGCAGCCACACCGGTGGTGGAGTCGCCGTCGTTGTGGATGCGCGCGTTCATTCCCGTGTTCTCAATGTGCTTTCTGATCTATCTCAGGGCCTGGGCGATTCGGAATCCCCGCAGCGCCGCGCACGTGGGGATCGGGGCGTTCAATCTGGTTCGCAAGTCCGCGTATGACGCGGTCGGCGGACATTCCAGACTGGCGCTCCGTCCGGACGATGACCTGAAGCTGGGCAAGGTTCTGAAACTGGCCGGGTTTTCGCAGGATCTTGTGGTGGGGAGGGGGCTGCTCGAGGTTGAATGGTACCGCTCCTTTGGCGAGCTGGTCCGGGGCCTCGAGAAGAACACGTTCGCCGGCGTCGATTATCGGCCCTGGATGACGATTGGCGGCGTCGTTTCGATGCTGGCGAACTTTGTCCTGCCCTGGTCGGGAATGGTGCTGGCGCCCTGGCCGGCGAACGCGCTGTTCGCGGCGGCGGCGGCGATTTACGTGATCTTCGCAGGCCGGGCCTGCCTGCAGAACCGCCAGCCCGTGTGGCTGGGACTGTTGTTTCCGATCGGCGTGCTGGCGTTCGCCTACATTCAGGTGCGGACGATGATCCTGAACCTGAAGCAGGGCGGGATTTCGTGGCGGGACACGTTCTATCCGCTGGAAGAATTAAAGCGGAATCGGGTTTGAAGCACGCGTCCTTGGCCCCTGCGGCGGCAGAAGGTCACAGCGTCGCGCGATCAATTGCCGTCAGACGGCCGACCGCACGCCCGATTCATCCGCCAGCCCCATCCCCCGCAGATCGTTCCCCAGCCGCGACAGCGCCCGGCTGTGCAACCGGCTGGCCCAGCCCTTGCTGATCTGCAGTTGCCCGGCCGCCTCCTGCAGCGAGCAGCCTTCAAAGTACATCGCCTCGATCAGCCGCCGCGGCTCGTCCGGCAGTCGCGCCACGAGCTGCCGCAGCCGCTGATGCACCTCGCGGGCCGCGATCAGGTCCTGCGGGTCCAGGCCCGGTCGGCTGTCGACCGCCGCATCCTCCGAGAACTCCAGCGTCGCGAACGACATCACCACGAGTTGCTGGGTCACGCCCCCCAGCCAGCGGCGGTCGTCAGTCGGCGTTTCGGATGAGGGCTGGGAATGCTGCTCGAGCAGCTCGCTGGCCTTCTGGAGGAACTTGCGCCTCCGGAACTGCGAGCGCGGTCCCCAGCCCATCTTCTCGATGCCTTCGTAGATCGCGCCCCGGATCCGGTAGTAGGCGTACGTGGAGAACTGCAGCTCCTGCAGCGGGTCGAACGACTTCGCGGCCTGCGCCAGGCCCACCTGCCCAAACGCGATCAGGTCGTCCAGCTCGTACCGCTCGTGGAACCGCTTGTGCAGCCGCAGCGCAAGCATCCGCACGAGGCCCTGCGACCCCTGGATCAGCTCGTTCGACAGCGGAGGGCGGCGGGTGGACATGGTCAGACCGCGCCCTTCCGCAGGTCGGCCCAGAACGCATTGATCCGCTGCAGCGAGCGCTCGTCGTCCGACAGCGTGTCCGCGATGTCCACGGCGACGCTCCGCGTCCAGGCGTCCGAGAACCGTACGCCCATCGCCGACCACATGTCGCGGACCAGCACCTCCACGATCTCGCGGACCGCTTCCGGCGAACAGGCTTCTTCGCCCGAGCGCCGACGGGCGATTTCCCGCAGTGCCGCCACGTGCTCCGGCCGCAGGCTTTCCGAACGATCCGCCTGCGTGCGGTCCAGCACCGCGTCGAGCATCGACTCCTCGCGCGCTTCGGGGGACGTCCCGGAGGCTCCGGCGAAGTCGTTCGGCTGCGCGGAGAGAGGATCCATCACGGCTGCTCCGAGGGGGACCCGGTTCCCCGCGCCCAGGGAATCAGCTGCTGAAGATTGTCCCGATACCCCAGGGGAATCGACAGTCCCATCAGGACGAGCAGGACGATCAGCCCCAGATTCAGCGTGTTGGCGATCCGCGCCATCCGCGTGTAGCGCTCATTCTCATCGAGCGCCTCGGGCATCCACGACAACTGCTCTTCCTGCTCGGCCAGCTTGTCGAACACTCCTTTGACGAACGCCTGCCGGTCCTCCTGGTCTCCCGTCGCTCCGAAGTAGCAGCCGGAGAACAGCATGGCCTCCTCGTTGTCGCGGCCGTACGCCCCGCACAGCAGGTTCGTCAATCGCTCCTGCAACTGGGTCCGGACCAGGCAGAGGATGGAGTACAGCTTGCCGTTGTCGGTCCGGGTCAGGCCGTCGGCCGCGCTGAACAGGTGGTACACCCAGTCCTCGAACGCGCCGCAGGCGTTCCGGGAAATGGCCTCGATGTTGTCCGGAGTGGCGGGCGTCCAGAGGCTGTCGTTCCCCTTGCCGAACCGGCTGGATTTAACCTTCTCGCGACCGATGCGGCGGGCCAGAACGCGGAAGCCTGATTCCGTTTCCATGCCGCCCACGAGCACCGACACCGGGCAGCGGAGCTGCAGCGTCGACTGCACCAGGTCCAGGTCGGCGCGGACGGCCTTCTGAAGTTCGACCGACTGCGCGTCCCCCGCGAGGATCAGGTGGAACGGCAGGGCGCTGAGGACGCCGTTGATCGGGCAATAGGGCTGCCGCGCGGCGCGGATCAGATGCAGGACATGCCCCAGGCGGACATCGATGTCGCGGGCCCGGGCGTCCGGCAGGGCCGCAATGCGTTCAATCTGTCCGGCGCGATTCACGGAGCCGGTCGGGGAAAGTTCATTCCACTGATCGTTGTCGGCCTGGAGCGTCATGTTGTGACGCCCCGCGGGGGCAGGCGCCGAGGGCGCGGGGGCCGGGGCCATGTCCGATTCGACGATCATCGAGTCGGAGGGCAACTCGGCCGTCGCCGTGAACAACCCCTTCGCCGGCGATGCCGGCGCGGGGCGGCCGGGGGACGCGATCGTCACGTTCGGAGTCAGCGTGGCCAGCGCGGCGACGCGGGTCGTCCCGGTGAGCACCAGAAACGCCGCTTCGGAATCGCAGAACCAGTGCAGGGGAGCGGCCGCATCCGGCACGCCGCTGATCGAGAAATTCCGCCCCGACGCCTGCATCATGGCCTGCGCCTGACGCGCGTCCGCCGGACCCATCACCAGAAACAACGGCAGGTCGCAAAGGTCCTGCCCCTGGTCCTTGAGCGCCTTCAGCCCCGCCTTCCACGCGGCATCGATGTCAGGGTAACGCGACGTCTCCCCGTCCAGCCACATCCACGTCAGCCGGTGCACCAGCAGCGGGATGACGATCAGCAGCACCGAGACGACCAGGAACTGCTTGAAGTCCCACACCGATTCCCGCTCGGTCCGGTTGGGACCGAAGTGGAACAGGCAGTAGCCCACGATCACGCAGATCAGCAGAAACAGAAACGCGAACACCGCCAGCCGCACCGGCAGCGAAAACCCGAACTTCAACCGCGGAGCCGAGAACAGCGTCATCGGCGCCGAGACGACCCGGCGGATCGGCCACGTGAGGCGGTCGAACAGGTCTTTCAGGAACTGCGTCAACATGGGCTACGATCCAGTCGGCGGAAACAGGTACCAGCCGAGGAAGAACACCGCGGCCAGGAGGACGCTGGCCAGCAGCCAGCCGCTGATGGCGGCGAACTTATCCTCCAGCGGCGGGGCAAAGTTGCCCTCCCGCGGGTTGACGGAGATCTTCGGGCGTCCCTGCTGCAGCCGCAGGTACGTCCGCGTCTGTTTGGCCCAGGCTTCGCGCGTCGGCGGCAGGTCGTACTGCCGCAGGAACAGGCGATGCTCGTCCTGGTCCCGCGCGCCGAACGCCTCCGGCCGGTAGGCGCCGTAAAAGCCCAGCATCACGCAGACGTAGAACACCTCCAGGGCGTCCTTGAGCTGCGCCGCGGCGGCCTCCTTGGCGTCCTGAAAGAACTTGTACGCCGCCACGCGCTCCCGGTAGATGACGACCTCCAGCGGGTTCTCCTGCCACCAGCGATTGCCGGACCACTCAGCGAAGATCATCGCGTCGTCGATCCAGGCGACGAGCGCGTACTTCGCGAGCTGCCACTCGGGGGAGCCGCCGAGTTCCGATTCAGCCCGCTCGATCCGCGACTGAATCGCCGCCTGTTCGAGATGCGGGTTCAGCTCCTCATGCCGCTCGATCCGGTCCAACGTGCGGATCACGTGCATGAAGATCGGGTCGACGGCTTTGGAGAATCGTGGTGTCATCAGTCGATGCGATGCGTGTGCCGTCCGTTGCGTAAGGGGTCGCCGCGAGTCAGCGTTTCATCGGCGGGGGCGGGTAGGCCGGGCGGGGCGGAGGCGGCGGAGGCGTCGAGCCGGGGGCCGCCGGAACCGGCGCAGCGCCCGCGGCCGAGCCTGACAGGCCGGATCGCACGGGCACGGCGAACAGGCTGAACGTCAGCGTGATCGGCCCCGCATCGGTCTTCACAACCACCTCTTCCTGACCCTCCAGCTCCCGGATATTGATGATCATCTGTTCCTGAAGACGGATCCCCAGCGACCGCGTCTCGGCCGCCCGCAACCACTCCGGCCCCGAACGGTTCACCTCGTAGAACAGCCACTGGCTGTCCGGAGGCAGCGCCCGGGGCACCTGTTTGACGTCCGCGATTTGCTCCAGCCCCCGCGCCCGGAGCTGAAACAGGTGCTCCACCCGGTCCGCGCTGCCGATCTTCCAGTCCAGTCGCGTGATCAACTGCCGCACCAGGTCGTGCGACTGGTTCGACGACACTCCGACGAACCACTCCCACTCCCGCTCCAGCCACTTCGGCTCCAGCGACACCCGCAGGCCACGCCCAAAGCCGACAAACGCCCGTTGCTCAAATTCGTATTCTCCCAGCACCTGGATCAGCGATTCAATCCGCTGACGCAGTTCCCGGAAGATCGGCAGCACATCATCGTGATCGTAACGCGGGATGTCCGTCGACCGCCGCTGCGGCGAAAAGACCGACAATTGCCCGACGATCCGGCACAACTCGGCATACAACGGGAACGGATGCATCCGTGGGGCGTATGCCAGCGCCCCCAGCGACGCCTCGGCCGAGTTCAGCACCTGCAGCATGAACAGCCGTTCGAGGTCCCCCGGCTCCCGGGCCGCCAGCGTGATGCCCCGGCTGCGCACCTGCTGGCTCACCAGGTCGATCTTGCGCCCCAACAGGTCATGCACGCCCCGCACCAGGTCGCGTTGAAGCTCGGGCCAGCCGTCCGCCGACAGCAGCGGAGGCGCGTACCGGGCATCGAGTTCCGGCGTCCCCTCCCGGTCCCCCAGCCGGCGAATCTGCGCGATGGGCAGAATCTCAAACCCGCTGAGGTTGTCGCTGTCCAGACACAGCCGGACGTTGAGATGTCGGTACGAGACTGACTGCTCATTGCCGCCGGCGTTCTCATCCGGCTCCTCAACCGACACCTCGTGGAATCGCGCGAGGTCGGCCGTGCCGGGCAGGCCCAGGTTGGCCACGCCGTTCGCCATCCGCGGCGCCGCCAGGCAGACCCGCACCGTCGCCCGCTCCTGAAATGCCGCTTTCAGGTCCAGCCGGTCCAACCCCTGGCCGATCCGCACCGCCGTGCCGTCCCGGAAGCGAACGTCGCACGACGTCAATTCGAACTGCGAGTTGCGAATCGCGTCTTCGCTGAATGAAATCGCGGAGATGCCGTAGCTGAACGGGTGGTGCCAGTGGATGGCGTCCGCGAGTTCCGCCGCCCAGTGCCGGTCCGCCGCCTGAAAGTGCTGCGGCCGCAGGAACATCCCTTCTGTCCAGGCGACCGGCAGTGGCGTCATGGGGATCAACGGCTCCGCAAAGAAGGGTACGACGAGCCGCGCGAACCCGGGGCGGAACTGCGCATCCCCAAGCCGCCAGCCAGCTCACGCAGACTATCCCGGCCATGATAACTGCGAAGCGGCCCGCGACTCAATCGGCGATTCCCAACGAACCGCCGACAACAGACATGAGGAGATTGCCGCAAGATCTCCCCTGCAACGGGGAAGGGCGAAGGGCGGCGGGCCTCAGACGCCCGTGGCAGGCGCTGGAGGCGTCGCCGGCGCGGCCGCCGACACGGCCACAACCGCGGTCGGCCGCAGCGCCCTTCCCAAGAGCACCGCCAGCGACACCGAAACGATGCCAAACCACAATCCGATCGTCTCGTACCCTTCCGGCAGGGGCCGATCCGATTCCCGCATGGGCAACGCCAGTGCGGCCGCCACGGGGAACAAGGCAGCTGCGATCAATGCCGCCAGCGCGGCTGATCCCAGAAGCGAGCCCAATCGTCCCTTCGGCGCCGTAAGCGACACCGCAATGGCGACCGCCAGACACAGCGGCAGCCACAAGCTGAGGTGCGTCACCGGCGCCACGGCCACTGGCTCCTGGGTGACATTCTGAATCTGTTCAAAGGCCAGATGGCTGAGAAAGCCTCCGGCCGCGCCCGCCAGAACGCCCAGGACCAGACCGACGCCCGCAGCGGGGACGGCTCCCCGCCCGGTCCCGACGCCCGCCGCCAGACCGAAGAGCAGCCCCAGCGCCGCTCCGAAAATGCCGGTCACGAGGGCGACATTCTTCCGCTGCCCCATGATCGGCCGCTCATTCGTGTCCTCGGCGGACTGATTGGGGTCCGCGGCCGTCCCCTGCACGCCGATCGTCACGAGAAAGTGTTCGCGCTGCGAGGAACCCGCCGTGCCGGCGGCGGTCGCGAGGGCGGCGGCGACGAGAAGCGGAAGGACCAGTTTCATGGGGACGGATTCCTGCGAGCGAAATCAGACGGACCGGCCCCCCATCGAACTGACGGGCTGGGACGGACCGCCCCGGCGTACGGGATGGACGATGGCTTTATGATCCGCCCCCCGCTCGCGAACGCAACCGTTCGGTTCAAAACTGGCGACGGCGCATGATGGCGGACGCGCGCTGCCCGGCGGTATGCTGAGACCCGCGGCACGCGAATCGCACGAGATTCGCGCGGGGCTGCCACGAAGTCCTCGCGGCCCCCGACGCGGCGGAAAATGGCGAGAGCGACTCATCGGATTCCGAGAACTTTGGTGGTGTGAAAAACGGCCTCTGGAATCCGTTGGTAAATTTGGGTTAAATGGAGAATCTGCGTCGGCGTTGAACGATTTGCCGGGCAGACGCGCGGAGCGGGCGTTCATTTCACAGAGGTCGAACGATGCAGAAGGCGATCAGCGCGGCCATCCTGGCGGGAAGCCTCGTGCTTGCCCTGCCGGCCGCCGGGCAGGCGGGCGTCATCCCCTGGGTCTACGACGCGATCTTCGGCTACGGGCATCACGGCTGGGGCGCCCCCGCGTATCCCGCCTATGGACCCGGATACGGCTACGCCAGTTGGGGCGCTGCGGCGCCGCCGATTTACACCGCGTCGTACGCTCCGTACGTCGCGCCCGTGTCGTACGCCCCGGCGACGTACTACTACGGCGGCCTCTCGTCCCCGGCCTGCCCTTCCGGCAACTGCGGCTACGCGAACTACGGCCCGGCCGGCTGCTGCGTCCCGGTCGATCCCTGTTGCAACCCGTGCTGCGGATCCCCCTGCGGTCCCGGCGGATGTGCGGACTGCACGACGGATGGGACGGTCGGCAGCGGTTCATCTTCCAGTGGAGATGACGGCCCCACGCCGACCTACGTGCCTCCCACCCGCAACGAACCGCCCCGCGAAGATGGCTTCGAACGCGCCCGGCGCAGCCTCGACGAAGAAGAATCCGGCAGCGTCCCGCGATCTGGCTCGGGAACCGACTCCGGCACTCGATCGGGTTCCTCGGTTCCTCCTGAGGGCACGGGGCGTCCCCCGTTCGCCCCCGCGGATCCCGGCAGCGACGCGAACGGCAATGAAGACCTCGGAACGTCCCCGTCGATCGCGCCGCTGGATGACGACGTGCAGGTCGCTTTTGTCGCGCCGGCGCGCTTCACGCGCGTTCGGGCCGAGCCCCGGTTCAGCCTGCCGACGACGGTCCAGGCTGCCGCCCGCGTGCATCGCATGCCGGGCATGACCGCCCCGTCCGCGGCCGTGGCGAAGAACTGATTCGTCGCGGATCGCACCGCACGGCGACGAGGCCGGGATCCCCTCCCCCGCCTCGTTGCATTGCGCCGCACCGCGCGGTTGCTTCAGCGATCCGCTCGCGGCAGTTTCACAGCAATGTCGTCCGCGTCCGCGCCTTCGCCGAAGGTCAGGCCGCCGTCGTCGACGCCGTTGTCGCCGTGCGTGTAGATCAGCAGCTGATCGGCGGTGCGGCGGACGAGGAAGGGCTCGTCCGTGTAGGGATCGAGAATGATCGCCGCATCGTCCCGCAGTGGGTCCAGGAGCTGGCGTCCGACTTCGATCTCCACGCCCTCCTCCCTGGCCGCAAGTTCCGCGGCGACTGCGGCCCGCAACAGTTCGGTGCGCGTCAGAACGCGCACTTCCGCGCGATTGACGGATCCGTACGCGGCCGTCAACTGGGACAGAATTGAGCGGCGGCTGATGTCGTCAATGGCGTTCGTCCCTGAGAACAGAAACGCCAGGGCCGTCTGTCCGGGAGTCGGCAGCCCCTCGGCGCCGTTTTTCCGCGAGGCGGCCTCCACAGCGGCCGTGCGGGCCGCATACGTCTCTTCGCGCAACGCCTTCTCGATTCCGTCGTGATGCGCGTTCAATTCCCGCAGGGTTGCGTTCACGTCGCCGGATTGAACGATCAGCGACTGCAGCGACTTGCCGACCCGCGACCAGTCGATCCATGCGCCCCCCTCGATGCCGTCCCCCACGACCTTTGCTGCCACGACCATGTCGTCCAGCGAGCGGCGCCCGGAGCGCAGCATGAGCAGGGCTTCCGCGCCGGCCAGCCGTTCGGCGCGCAAGGACGTGTAAGCCCGGGTCTCCCGCACCAGCAGCGGCTCCAGCTCGCTCCAGCGGGCGCGAATCTGCCTGGCCGAGAGTTGCGGCGAAATGAGGCATTCCAGGGTCGCATCCTGTGCGATCGCACGGATCGCGAATCCGACGAGACGCTCGATCAGGAATGGCGAACGATCCAGATGACCGGCGATGCGATGGCATGCCAGGACATCCTGCCAGGCCTCGTCCAGCCGGCCCTCCGCCATCGATCGGCGGGCGCGCGCCACAAGCGTTCGAGCGACGTTTCGCGTCTCCTGAACGTGAGGCAACAGGACGTTGTACAGGTATCGATCCCGGCCGGTGATCAGCGGAGCGTACGCCTGGGGCAGTCGCGACGCAGCACGGACCTTGTCCAGCGCCGCCGCGTTGCGATCCAGCCATTCCGCCAGCTCCGGGTGATCGGCCGCTGTCCAGGGCCCCGCCATCGCCTGCTGGAGCAGGTCGATCCGGCGGTTGTACTCGTCGGGGGCGGCATTCGGTCCGGCAATCGTTTCAAGCCGGGGCTGCGCGCTGAGCGCGCGTTCGAACCCCGGGCGCTGCGCGAGTTGTTCCAGATAGGACTCGCCGATGGCCTGGACGGGCATGGCCTCGACGAACCCGATCCAGAAGTTCTCCTCGGGGCGAACTCCATCGCCGAGTTCCAAATCCAGCGCCGCGACGTAATCGGGAAACCCCAGGTCGTTCAGCGGCTCGGCAATGACCGTCGTTTCGGCGCTGATGACCAGCCCGGGAATGGGCCGGCCCGCTGTGCGCGGCGCGGAATCCTCCGCGTGCAGGGCGAAATTCGCGGCGCACCCAGCCGCTGCAACAACGCTGCCGCAACGCATGCCGAAGCGGACCATGGACCGTCTCCTGAAAAGCCCGGGGCCGGAGTGACCGTTCCGAAAACCAGCTCCGGAACAAGACACAGGTACGCTCGCTGGCCGTCTTGGCGATGGAACTAAGTCGGCGTCGGGCAGCCAGAATCCGAAAACTCGCCGCGGCGTCTCAGCCCGCGTACAGCGCGCCGACCCAGTCCCCATACCCGTTGAACTTCACGGTGTCGTAGCGCTCCTTCGAGCCCAGCATGTACTCCCGCCGCTGGCTCCAGCGGGGGTGCGGGACATCGGGGTCGACATTCGCCTCAAATCCGTACTCGTGCGGAATGGCCGTGTTCCAGAATGTCGCCGGCCGTTCCGACATCAGCGTGACTTGCACAATCGACTTGCCGCTCTTGAACCCGTACTTCCAGGGAACGACCAGTCGCACCGGCGCGCCATGCTGTTTCGGCAGCGGTTCCCCGTAAACCCCCAGCGCGAGAAACGCGAGGTCGTTCCGGGCCTCGTCGATCGTCAGCCCCTCGTCGTAGGGCCACACGAACGAACTGTCCTTCTGGTTCGGAGCGACCGCCGGGTCCAGAAACGTCCGGAACCGGACAAACCGGGCCGCGGGCTGCGGATCGACATGCTCCAGCAGGCGCTGCAGGGGATAGCCTGTCCAGGGGACGCACATGGCCCACGTTTCGACGCAGCGATGGCGACAGGCCCGCTCCTCCAGCGGCGCGAGAGCGAACAGGTCGTCCAGGTCGAGACGCGCCGGCCGGTTGCACAGGCCGTCGATCTCCACGCTCCACGGCGCCGGCTGGAACGCGTCGACGTAGCGGTAGGTCGCCTTGCTGCTGCTGAACTCGTAGAAGTTCGTGAAGCGCGCGGCGTCGCTCTTGTCGGTTTCGGGACGGCCGTATTCAAAAGCGGGGTTGGGCGGCGCGGGAAACCGCGGGGAGAACGCGGCCACGACATCCGTGGATTTTCCGGCCTTGGAGATCGTCTCCGGATCGGGCGCCGGCGAGCAGCCAGCGGTCGGCAGCAGCAGGCCCCCGACGCCCGCGATGCCCAGCGACTTCAGAAACTCGCGGCGATGCCAGTTCCGACGGGCGAACACCTCCGGCGGCGTGTGTGTCCGCTGAGGCAGATCGAATGGACGCCGCACGAAGCCGTTCATCAGCCATCTTCCCTGTTCGAGGCCGGATTGATTGTGGACAGCATGCCCCCGGCGATCGAACAATGCAATTTCCAGACCCCGGGAACGCCCGGGGGCCTCGAATTCCGGCCGGCGCGAGTCCGCTGGCTGAGGCTCCGGAAAGCTGCTAACGTCGCCAAAGCGGTCGAAATCCGGCCCGATGCGAATCGGCATCCGATCCGTGCGGCGCGCCGGCTTGCTGCGGACAGGCGTTCGCTTTCCCGGCGGTCGACGGCGTTCCAGCCCGCGCGCACGGGACCGATCAGCCGCGGCGCCCGCGGCCGGCGGTTGTGCGGCCCCACGTTTACGGCGACGAGACGCGTCGCGTTAGAGGATGCAGATGTCGGACGAACCGAAACTCAGCAAGGTCGAACACGTCAAGGAAGCCAGCCGCCAGCTGCGCGGGTCGATCGCTGAGGAGCTCGCGCCGGAGTTCAAGAGCCTCAACGAGGACAATGCGAACCTGCTGAAGCACCACGGTTCCTACCAGCAGGACAACCGCGACCATCGCGGCGCAGAGAAGGAATTCATGTTCATGGTCCGCACCCGCGTGCCGGGCGGGAAGCTGACCGCCGCGCAGACGCTGTCCGAACTGGACCTCTGCGAGCAGTACGGCAACGGCACGCTGCGGATCACCGACCGGCAGGGGTTTCAGCTCCACGGAGTGCTGAAGCAGGACCTGCGTTCAGCCATCAAGGGCATCAACGACGTTAAGCTGACGACGCTGGGCGCGTGCGGGGACGTGAACCGCAACGTCATGTGCTGCCCGGCGCCTTACCGCAACAGCCGGGTTCACGATGAGATGCAGGCGCTGTGCGACGCGCTGGCGGCCCATCTCCGCCCCCGGACGTCGGCGTATTACGAGATCTGGCTGAAGCCGCAGGATGACCAGGAAACCGAGGCCCAGAAGGTTCACGAATACGTCTGCACGGTCCCGTCCGGTCCGGACCACGTCGATGAAGAGCCGATCTACGGCAAGGTCTACCTGCCGCGGAAATTCAAAATCGGCGTCGCCCTGCCCGAGGACAACTGCATCGACCTGTATTCGCAGGACCTGGGGTTCCTGGCGGTCGTCGAGCAGGACCGGATCGTGGGCTACAACGTGCTCGTCGGCGGCAGCATGGGCATGACGCCGGCCAACAAGAAGACGTTTCCCGCCGTGGCGAAGCGGATGGCGTTCTGCACGCCCGATCAGGCCGTCGCCGTCGCCGAGGCGGTCGTCAAGGTGCAGCGCGACTACGGCAACCGCGCGGACCGCAAGCTGGCGCGGCTCAAATATCTGATCGCCGAGCGCGGCGTGCCGTGGTTCAAGACGCAGGTCGAACTGTACAGCGGCCTGCAGCTTCCCGAGCCGCATCCCACGGATGTGACCGGCGTGGACGACCACATCGGCTGGCACGAACAGGGGGACGGTCGCTGGTTCCTGGGGATCAACATCGAGAATGGGCGCATCAAGGACGAAGGCGATCTGCGGATCAAGACAGGCCTTCGCGCCGTCCTCCGCAAGTACGGCATGGACGTGCGGAACACGGCTCTGCAGGGCATGATCCTCTGCGACATCGCGGCGGAGGACCGCAACGACATCGATCGGATGCTGGCCGAGCACTGGATCAAGTCGGCGGAACAGTGGACGTTGGCGCGGCGGTTGTCGATCGCCTGCCCGGCCTATCCGACGTGCGGGCTGGCCGTCACGGAAGCGGAGCGGGTAATGCCGGCCGTAATGGATCAGATTGAAGGGCTGCTGGCCCGGCATGGTCTGCTGGGGGAGCGGATCGCGGTGCATATGACGGGCTGCCCGAACGGCTGCGCCCGCCCGTATGCGCCGGACATCGGCCTGGTGGGGAAGGCGCGGAACAAGTACACGATCTACCTGGGGGGCAACGTGGCCTGCACCCGGCTGGGCTACCTGTGGCAGGATCTCGTGCCGCAGGAGGAGATCGCCACGCGGCTCGAGCCGGTCGTGGCGCGGTACGTGTCAGAGCGATCCGCGGGCGAGGCGTTTGGCGACTACTGCTTCCGGGTCGGGAAGGAAGCGTTGCTGCCCGGCTGATCGGCCGGTTTGCCTGCGGGACTGCCTTTCTGTACACTTCCCGCGACGGTCAACAGGAACGTGGACGGACGCATGACGGCACAAGTCGCCCGCCTGGGGAATCAGGGCCTGCTTTATCAAGAGCGGACGGAGATCGCGCGGAGATTTGAATCCGACAACGTGGTCACTCTCTATCCAGGGGACTGCCTGGAATTGCTCCGCACGATGCCTGATGGCTGCGCGCAGCTCGTTGTCACATCGCCGCCGTACAATATCGGAAAGTCCTATGAGCGGAAGACCGCGCTGGCGGAGTACTTGAGCAAACAGGGCGAAGTGCTTTCCGAGTGCGTCCGCATTCTCTCGCCGCAAGGCAGCTTGTGCTGGCAGGTCGGAAATTTCGTGTCAAACGGATCCATTGTTCCGCTCGACGTTCTCCTCTACCCAATCTGCTCGGAGCTGGGGCTTCGGCTGCGCAACCGCATAGTCTGGCACTTCGAGCATGGATTGCATTGTTCGAGGAGACTGTCAGGCCGATACGAGACTGTTTCATGGTACACCAAAGGAGATGAGTACCATTTCGACGTTGATCCGATTCGCGTCCCTCAAAAGTACCCCGGCAAGAAGTACTTCAAGGGGCCGCGGGCTGGAGAATATTCCTGCCACCCTGCCGGCAAGAATCCGGGCGATGTCTGGGTCATCCCGAATGTCAAGCACAATCATGTCGAGAAGACGTCTCACCCCTGCCAGTTTCCGGTGGAACTGATCGAGCGCCTGGTCCTCAGCCTCACGACGGCCAGCGGGCTGGTCGTCGATCCCTACATGGGCGTTGGTTCCACGGCGATCGCGGCGGTCCGGCATGGACGCCGAGCGGCGGGAGCGGAGATCATGTCCGAATACCTGAAGATCGCTCGGGAACGCGTGCGTTTGGAGTTCGCAGGGGCGCTCCGAACCCGGCCGATGGGCCGCGAGGTTTATCGTCCCACGGGTCAGGTTGCCGCACGCCCAGGCGAGTGAATCGGTTTCATGCGAATTGCCGGTCTGCATTCCCACTTGAACGGCCACGAATGGCTGCTCGTTCACGAGCCCGGCGTCTGGGCGGAAATTGAGCAGGTTGTTCGAGACGTCGACGCCACAGCGAGCCGCACAAAGATCAGCCGCGAGAAACGCATGTCTGGAAAGGCGCTCTTCGCGCCGAAAGTGATCAATGTGGAGTTCCAAAAGAGGTTCCGATCCCATGGTTGGCATGAATCGCGAACAAGCTATTGGGTGACCGACGAGTATGCGCTGATTCGCCGGACTCTGACTCTGACGCCGCCCGAGCAGAAGCGTGAAATCGAAGCCGCCGGCCGCCGGCCGATTTCGTCCTACAACCAGACCGACTTCGTACGCAATCGCGTCGCCGTCGAAGTGCAGTTTGGAAAGTACAGCTTCATCGCCTACGACCTGTTCGTGAAGCACCTGGCCTTCTATGTCGGAGACCAGATCGATGTCGGCATCGAAATCCTGCCGATGAAATCCATGCAGGAGCAGATGTCGTCCGGACCAGGATACTTCGAAGGAGCGCTGTACGATCTCGCGCGGCAGGGGCGAGGCGTTCCCGGAGTTCCACTGGTCCTGCTGGGCGTCGTGCCCGAGTAACGGCCCACGCCAAAGCTTCACTCGCCGAAGGACACGAACGAATGCCGTTGCGAACCAATCTACTGCTTGCCGTCGTATTCGCATCCACGGTGGCCGCCCGCGCCGCCGACCCGGCGCCCGGCGTGCTCTCGAGCCAGTTCATTTACGAAACCGCGCCGTACCCGGAATGTCACGCTTCGACGATCGTCGAAACTCCCGGCGGAATGGTCGCCGCCTGGTTCGGCGGCACCGAAGAGAAACATCCCGATGTCGGCATCTGGGTGTCGAAGCTCGGCTCTGACGGCTGGTCGACTCCCGTCGAAGTCGCCGACGGCGTCCAGCACTCCACGCTTCGTTACCCCTGCTGGAATCCCGTCCTGCAGCAGATCGAAGCCGGCCCCCTGCTGCTGTTCTACAAAGTCGGTCCCAACCCGGATGACTGGTGGGGCATGCTGACCGTCTCCGAAGACGGCGGCGACACCTGGAGTTGGCCGCGGCGGCTGCCGCACACCATCGACGGCCCCGTCCGCAACAAGGCCATCACCCTGCCCGACGGCTTGCTGCTGTGCGGTTCCAGCACCGAGCACGACGGCTGGCGCGTCCATTTCGAGATCACGCGGGACCAGGGGCGGACATGGGATCGGATCGGACCGATCAACGACGGCCGCGAATGGAACGCCATCCAGCCGACGATCCTGACTCACAAGGACGGATCGCTGCAGGCGCTGTGCCGCACGCAGGAGGGCTGGGTCGCCAGCACGCGATCGACCGATCAGGGACGGACCTGGTCCCCGCTGGCAGCGACCGTGCTGCCGAATCCGAATTCCGGGATCGACGCCGTGACGCTGGCCGACGGGCGGCACCTGCTGGTGTACAACCACACGCTGCGTCGTGCTGGTCGTCCGCACTCGCGGGAACTGTTGAACGTCGCCATCAGCGACGACGGCGAGTCCTGGCGCGCGGCGGCCATTCTGGAGAACCAACGGGGCGAGTACTCCTATCCGGCCGTCATTCAGGCGAACGACGGGCGGGTGCACATCACGTACACCTGGGACCGCAAGAAGATCCGCCACGTCGTCGTCAATCCCGAGCTGCTGGAGCTGCGGGAGATGCCCGACGGCCGGTGGCCGGGACTGCCCCAGGCCGGCGTGGCCGACCAATAATGGCGGCATGAGCCAGCAGCGCCGCCTTTTCGAGCCTCCTGTTCCGCCCGAAGCCTGGGAGCAGGCGGCGGAACGGGATTGCCTCGTCGCCGAGCTGGTCTTCAACCTGCCGCGGCTCGATTCGTATCACTACCTGGTCCCGGATGACCTCAGGGACCTGATCCAGCCCGGGCAGCGGGTTCGCGTCCCGTTCGGCCGCGGCAACACGCTGACGACCGGCTACTGCGTGAGCGTCGGAGCGGACGCGCCAACCAGCCGGCGGCTGAAGTCGGTCGCCGAAATCGTCGATCGCGAACCGCTCCTCTCGCCGGCGATGCTGGAACTGACTCGCTGGATTGCCGACCGCTATCTCTGCGGATGGGGACAGGTGCTCGAGGGCGTCGTGCCGGCGGGCGTCAAAAAGCAGGCGGGCACCCGCGAGATCACGTGCTACGCGCTGGCCAAGGACGCGGCCGAACGGTTGGCGGCCCTGCGGCTGCCGGCTCGGCAGCAGGCGGTCATCGCGGTTCTGCAGCGGTCCGAGGGGCCCGTGGCGGTCGATCAGTTGGCCGAGGCCGCGAGCTGCGGCACATCGCCCATCCACGCTCTCCGAGACAAGCGCCTGATCGTTCCGATCCGGCATCGGCGATCGACGATGGCCGACGACGAGCCCGCGCCGCCCCGGGCCGCGGACCTGATTCTCAACGCTGTCCAGGCGCGGGCCCACGATCGTATCCTGATCCCGCTCCGCGAGTCCCGTCACGAGACGATCCTGCTGCACGGCGTGACCGGCAGCGGCAAGACGGAACTCTACATCCGGGCCATCCGCGAGGTCGTCAGCTATGGACGCCAGGCGATCGTCCTCGTTCCCGAAATCAGCCTCACGCCGCAGACGATCCGCCGCTTTCGCAGCCGGTTCGCTTCGGTGGCCGTCCTGCACAGCCATCTCAGCGACGCGGAGCGGCACTGGCACTGGCAGCGGATCGCCCGAGGCGAGGTGGAGGTCGTCGTCGGGGCCCGCAGCGCCGTCTTTGCCCCCGCGCCGCACCTGGGGGTCATCGTCCTCGATGAAGAGCACGAGACGACGTTCAAGCAGAACTCCACGCCCCGCTACCATGCCCGCGAGGTTGCCCGGGAACGCGCCCGCCGCGAACGGATTCCCCTGATCCTCGGCTCCGCCACCCCCACGCTGGAATCCTTCCTCCGCGCGCAGCAGGGGTTGGACGTCCTCGTTTCCCTGCCGAACCGCGTCGAGCAGCGGCCGCTGCCGCCGGTGGTGCTGGTCGACACCCGCAACGACCCGCTGACGACCCGCGGCCATTCCCTCAGCCGGCCGTTGCAGCACGCCGTGCAGCGGGCCATCGAAGACGGCGGCCAGGTAATCCTGTTCCTGAACCTCCGCGGCTATTCGCCCGTGCTGTGGTGCATCCGCTGTGCGGACGGCGTGAAGTGCCCCGACTGCGACGTGTCGATGACGTGGCACCGGGACCGCGGCCGCCTGATGTGCCACAGCTGCGAATTCGAGATGCCCCCGCCGGAACGCTGCCCGGCGTGCGGCCAGCCCGGGCTGAAGTTTCTGGGCGCGGGGACGCAGCGGCTGGAGGCGGAGGTCCGCCACAAGTTCCCGGACGCCCGGGTGCTGCGGATGGACAGCGACTCAATGCGCCGTCCGGGGAGCCACGATGCGGCGCTCGACCGATTCCGGCAGGGGGAGGTCGACATCCTGCTGGGCACGCAGATGATCGCCAAGGGACTGGATTTTCCGAACGTCACGCTGGTGGGGGTCGTGGACGCCGACACGATGCTGCACCAGCCGGACCTGCGGGCGGCTGAGCGGACGTTCCAGTTGATCGCGCAGGTGGCGGGTCGGACGGGCCGGGGGGACCGCGGGGGACGGGTGCTGGTGCAGACGATGTCGCCGGATGACCCGGTGATCCAGTTGTCCGTGGACCACGACTATCTGTCGTTCGCGGCGCGCGAATTGGCACAGCGCCAGGAATCGGGCGCGCCCCCTTTCCGGACACTGGCTCGCATCGTTCTGCGAGGCGAGCGGGAGGAGCTGGTGCGGGGCGAATCGCGTCGGCTGGCGAACGTGTTTCGGGAGTCGGCCCGGCCTTACGGAGACGAGCTGCGGATTCTGGGTCCCGCGCCCGCCCCGGTGCTGAAGCTCAAGAAGCATTACCGCTACCACTGCCAGGCTTCTTCGCCGGAGGTGGGTCCGCTGTTGGATTGGTGGAAGCAAGTCGAGCCACTGCTGGCGCTTCCGGACGGCGTGGAGCTGGCGATCGATGTCGATCCGCTGGACCTGCGGTAGAGCGATTGCGGGGGAAGGATTTCGCAGGCCGGGCCTTGGCGGCTGAGACCCTGCCTTCAGACCGCCGGGTGTGCGGGGACGTCACGCGCCCGGCAAGCGGGGCGCCTCCGCCAGCAGACGGGCCATGCCCGTCCACAGCGCATCGTCGACCTCCGGCCCGCACCAGCTCACGCTGACCTCGTAGCCCCCCTGCGGAAAGGCTGCGCGGGTCGGGATGTACCACGGGCCGCCGTCCCCGTACGCCGCACAGGCGACGAATCGCCCCGGCGACGCCGACTGCGCGCGGAGCTGGTACTCGGCGAAGCACTCGGCGGGCAGGTGCAGCAGCGACAGCGAGTTGACATGCAGCGCTGAGAGCGTGATGGGCACATCGGCGGCGAACCGATTGAGGTACGCCAGCGTGTAAGCCGGGCGGTAGCGATCCACGGCGGACCGCGCGGGGTCGGCGATCTGCGCGGCGAGCGCCGCGGCGTCCCACTTCGGATCGGGCGGCAGACGGACGTCGGCCGTCGTCCAGCCCACACTGTCGAGGGGTTCCGGGCGCAGCGCCGCTTCGGAGGCGACAAGAGCGTCATGGATGCGGCTCGTCAGGATGGGCCGCATCGCGTGCGAGCCGTCGTTGTACTTGCCGGCGCCGATGTTTCCGCCGCAACCGTTGAAATACAGGTGCGTGCACCCCGGGTCTTCCGTTTGCCGTTGCCGGCGCGCCAGTCCGCAGAAATCGGCCGACACGCGTCCGTCTCCGTAATAGCTCATCGGGTGGCAGGCGTAGTAATGACAGGCGGCGATGCGTTCCTCGCCGCTGTAGAACGCGACCGTTTTGAGGAACGGATCGATCAGCCCCTCGGGGGCGGCGTGGTGTTCGGGGTCCTTCGACGCGCTCCCGCGCATCGACTTCACGCGGCCGTCCGCCCCCAGCATCCGGCGGTTTCCCGCGACGCGATCAACCGGCGCCTGGCCGGAGGCGATGTGCGTCAGCGGACGAGCCGTGCGCACGGCCTCGCTGGCGACCCGCGCCGTCGCCGAGACCGCCGCCTCGAAGAACGCCAGGTCCAGCATGGGCGGCAGTTCGGTCGTCCGCTCAATGATCGCCTGCGAATCCAGGCAGGCGAACGGCGCGTTGTGCTGATGCACGCAGTGCACCGCGACACGCGAGGGGTCGGTTCCAACCGCCTCGGCCAAACCACGCTGCCAGGCCGACTGCGCGCCGTTCAGCAATCCCGTCCAGTCCACGGCGCACAGCACGATCGGTTGTCCGGCGCCGAGGATCACCAGCCCGATCGCTTCCAGCGGGTCGTCGATGACGCCGGCCGCGGGGATCCAGCCGCCGCACAGGGCGTGTCCCAGCGGGGGCGTGACGTCGGTCCGAAACGTGCCGATCCGCAGTCCCTGGTTGGGGGCTTCGTCCTCGCCGCGGGCGGCGAAGGGCCGCAGCGCCGCCGCCGCGGAGACGCTCGCCAGCCAGTCCCGTCGTGTCCAGTTCGCCATGCTGACTCCAGAAACTCGAGGATCGACTCTTCTCCGGAAAGCTCGCTTCATCATCAGCAATTGACCCGTTGATGTCACTCCGGCGCGAAGATCGGGGCCGCGGCCGGGACGGCGCGATCGCACGATTGATTGTTCGTTGGGGCGCGCATAACCTCGCTGCGGCTGGAACGGACTCAGCCGGCCGGAGAGCCTCCGGCGATTCGCGGCCGGAATGCGATACCCCCGGGTTCGAGTTCGGAAGGGCGTGAGATGCGCAGGATTCTCAGTGTGCTGGTGGTGTGCGGCGCGGCGACGGCTTGCCGGGCCGCGGACGAGGCGGAAGCGCTGGCCCGGCAAGTGGCGGGCGTCGCGGAACGCGGTCAGGGACAAGAGGCCGCGGTGCGAGCGGCGGCGGCGTTGTCGGCATCCGGTCCGGACGCGCTGCTGCCGATCCTGAAGGCGATGAACGACTGCAATCCGCTGGCGCGCAACTGGCTGCGCGGCGCGTTTGAAGCCATCGCCTCCCGCGCGATTGAAACGCCTGGGCAATTCCCTGCGGACGCGCTGCGGGCGTTTTTCGACGACCGGGCCAACGAGCCGCGCGCCCGGCGGCTGGCTTTCGAATGGCTGGCGAAATCCGATGCCGAGGCTGCTGCGCGGATCATCGCTCGGTCGCTGGACGATCCCAGCAGCGAAATGCGGCGGGACGCCGTCGTGGTGCAGATGCAGACCGCGGCCGAGCTGCTGGAGCAGGGGGATCGCGACGCGGCCCGCACGGCCTATCTTGCGGCGCTCGAAGGGGCGGGGGATGAGGATCAGGTTCAGGAGCTGGCAAAAGTCCTCAAGGATCTGGGACACGAAGTCAATTTCGTGCAGCACGCCGGGTTCCTGATGCAGTGGACGCTGCTGGGGCCGTTCGACAACAAGAATCAGGGAGGCTTCGACGTGCCCTACCCGCCGGAACAGGAGGTCGCGCTCGACAAGGAGTACAGCTATGAACACGACGGTCAATCCGGCAAGACGCGCTGGATGCCCTACACCAGCACGAAGTCGGACGGGCTGTTCGATATCGCGGGTCTCGTGGCGCCTTACAAGGGGGCCATCATGTACGCCACGACGACCTTCGAATCCGAGGCGACGCGCGACGTCGAGTTCCGGCTGGCGACCCCAAACGCCTGGAAGCTGTGGCTGAACGGAGAATTGCTGTTCGCCCGCGAGGAATATCACCGCGGCATGTTCTTCGACCAGTACCAGGTCCGCGGCCGGCTGAAGCCCGGCGAGAACAGACTGTTGCTCAAGGTTTGCCAGAATGAGCAGGAAGACGCCTGGGCGCAGGACTGGTCGTTCCAGTTCCGGGTCTGCGACCTGACAGGCCGGGCGATTCCTCCCGCGCCCAGACGGACCGCCGCCGCGGAATCCGAGGCCTCGACGAATCCCTGACGGCGACCCCGCCCGTCTCAGCGGGCCGCCTTGCCGGGCCGCATGATTTCAAATTCCCTTCCGTATTGACTGACGGTGTTCCCATGCTGCGTCTAGCCGGAGTTCTCGCGTTGTTCGCCGGATCGGTCGCGCTGGCGGGCGACTGGCGTTCGTTTCGCGGCGTCGAGACGGCGTCCATCGCGGACGCGCCGCTGCCGTTGAGCTGGTCGGACGACTCCAATGTCGCCTGGACGGCGGACCTGCCCGGCAGGGGGCTGTCGAGCCCGATCGTCGTGCAGGGGCGAGTCATCGTGACGTGCTCCAGCGGCGGACGTCAGGAGCGGCTGCACGCGTTGTGCTTCGACGCCAAGACCGGCCGGCAACTGTGGGAACGGCAGTTCTGGGCCACGGGACGCACCAGCGGTCACCCCAAGACCTGCAACGCCGCGCCGACGCCGGCCAGCGACGGCGAACGCATCTTCGCCTTCTACTCCAGCAACGACATGGCCTGCCTGGACCTGGACGGCAACCTGCTCTGGTTCCGCGGCCTGACGTATGACTATCCCAACGCCAGCAACAGCCTGGGCATGTCCTCTTCGCCGGTCGTGTCCGGAGACACGATCGTCGTGATGGTCGAGAACGACGCCGACTCCTTCACGGCCGGCCTCGACGTCCGCACGGGGGAGGAGCGCTGGCATCTGCAGCGGCCCCGGATGGCGAACTGGACGTCGCCGGCGCTGTGGCGCCAGCCGGACAGTCAGGAGGAGCTGGTGCTGATTCAATCGGGCGAGGGCGTCTCCGCGATGGAGGCCCGCTCGGGCGAAGTCCGCTGGACGTACGACGACGGCGCGTCGACGATTCCCTCCACGTCGGTCGTGGAGGGCATCGCCTATGTTCCTTCGCATGGCGTCACGGCGATCCGCCCCGGCAAGTCGACTCCCAACGTCGCGGAAATCGTCTGGCAGGAGGGCAGCCTGAACCCTGGCACGGGCAGCGTGCTGGCGCACCGCGGCAAGGTATATGTCGTCAATGACGGCGGCGTGCTGAGCTGTGCCGATGCGGCGACGGGCAAGCGGGAATGGCAGTCGCGGCTGGAGGGGCCCTTCAGCGGCTCGGCGATCATCGCCGGCGATCATCTGTACGTGTTCAACGAGAACGGCGTGGGATTCGTCGTGAACCTGGCGAACCGCGGCGAGATCGTGTCGCAGCACAGTTTCGAAGACACGATTCTCTGCACGCCGGCGGCGGCCGACGGCGCTCTGTATGTCCGCAGCGACGCGCGGCTGTGGAAGATCGCCGCCGGCCAGTGAAGCCGAGGGACGGCTACTCCAGCGGCGGTTGCGGCGGGGGCGCCGACTTCAGCAGCTCCTGAACCCGCTGGGCGTCCGGATTCAGCGACCCCAGCACCGCGATCAGCGCCGTGTGCGTCCGCGG
Organism: Planctomyces sp.; assembly: GCA_019636235.1. Classification (GTDB taxonomy): domain Bacteria; phylum Planctomycetota; class Planctomycetia; order Planctomycetales; family Planctomycetaceae; genus Caulifigura. Next base: position 40,459 of record JAHBXW010000021.1, on the reverse strand, counting down.
ATCGTCTTCGACTTCGACGGCCGAGCGCAGCCGGCTCATCGAGTCTCCGCTCAGCAGCAGCCCGAACCGCTGGATGTGGAAGCCCAGCTGACGCGCGGCAATTCGTCGGATGTCGGCCGGCTGCGTCGTGTTGACCGCCGAATCGAGCAGCCGCTCCTGGGCGCCTGGAGTCGCGATAGCGCCGATGGCCGACAGCGCGGGCGCGGCCAGCTCGGGGACATTCAGCGCGTTCGACAGGGCCGATTCGGCCAAGCCCAATTCGAACACGTTCGTGCGCCGCCCCTCGGCGATGTGCTGCAGCCAGTACACGGCCGATGCCTGCATGTCGCGGCGCTGGGCGTCCGTCATGGCCGGAGGGGAGACCTGCGCGAGCAGCGGCCGGAGCTGGCGCTGCACGTCGAAGGAGTCGCGCGACTCCTCGAGGTACGCGACGCGACGGTGCTGCTCCTGGAGATGCCGCACACGGTCCTGCAGGCCGGACGGGCCATACACGGCGATCGGGACGTTGCGGGTCCGCGCATCGGCGCGCAGGTTGGCGATCGTCTGCGAGAGGTCCCAGCGGATGGAGTTCAGGTGAATGACGGCCAGCGCAACATCCCCCCGGGCGGCGACTTCCTGGAAGCCGTCCAGGCCCGTCCGGGTGATGTGCGGGTCGTAACCCAGCGTGTTCAGGAAATCGCCCATTTCGGTCGCGCGACGGGCGTTCGGATCAATCACGACTCCGTCCCGCCGGCCTTCGGCATTGAGCGCGCGGGCCAGAATCTCGACGACGCGCCGCGCCTGCGGGAAGGGCTGGTCCGGGTCCCACTGCAGAATCGTCTCGGCTGCGGCGAACTGCACACGCGGCTCGGGAGCGCCCAGCGCTTCCAGCACCGGCGACGTCGCTCCCTGCTTGCCGGTCAGCCGGCTGCGGGATCCGGTTTGTCCCAGCACCCGGAGGGCGGACAGCGCGGCGCCCGGCTGTTCGGCCTTCAAGGCGATTTTCAGAGCGTCTTCGACCGCGTCCGGCCCGGCCGCCAGCGCCAGGTCGTGCGCCGTGTCCGGTCCTTCGGGAATCGCGTTCTGCCAGCCGGCCCGCTCGACGTCCCGCTCCAGCAGAATCGCCAGCAGCAACGACTGCCGCGCCCGTTCCGGTCCGCCGAGAGCGATCGCTTCCCGCGTCTCAAGTTCCGCGAAGTACAAGGCCGCGGCTTCCGGCGTCGTCCGAGCTTCCAGCAGCGTGTTCCGCTCGGCGTCCCACGACCACACCCCCACCAGGCCGTCCGCCTCCGCCTCGGGCAGCAGTTCACGGCGGTACTGACGATCGGCGCGGGCGTCGAGCCGACGCGTGATCGCGAAGGGATCCACGAGGTCCGTCCGGTCCGCGTCGCCGTGCAGGATCCGAGCCAGGCCGCGCCGCGCGCTCTGCTTCAGACCTTCCGACGATGACTCGCCGAATGCAGGTTTCCACAGCGCCAGCTCCGCCTCGCGGCCGCCAATCCACCCCAGGGCGTCGGCAGCCAGACCCTGCACAATGTCGGGGCCGCCACGGAGCGCCGCGATCAGCGGATTCACCGCGTCCTGACGCAGCGCGACCAGCGTCGCGACCGCCTGCTCAGCCGGCATCCGCGAATCCAGCGCCGTCGCCCGCCGCAGAATGTGGGGGACCGCGTACGCCCGCAGATGACGCAGCTCGGTCAGCGCCGCGTCCCGCTCCCGTGGAGTTCCGCTGAGCTGATTGATCAGCCGGTCCACGATCACGGGGTCGGCGATCCGCGCCAGCGCCGCCGCGCGGACCCGGTCCAGCAGATCGTCCGACGAAGGCCGCAGCGCCTCGACTCGCGCCAGCTCCAGAAACGTGCCCGTCCCGTAATCGTTCCGCAGCTGCAGCAGCAGGTCGTCGTCCGGATTGTCCGCCAGGAACGCGTCCAGGTAACGCCGGGCAACGTCCGCCCGGTCCAGCCGCAGGGTGAACAGCACCGCCCGGAACAGCTCGGTCGGGGAGGACGGCTCGACGGCCAGCGGCGAGGCCGGTCCGCTCGGCTCCGCCTCCTGAGCCGGCAGATGCGCCGGAATCGCCGACGACGCCGCAAGGGACGCAAGCGCCAGCCAACGGGTGCGCGACAGAAGCGGCATTCGAACGTCTCCAGCTGTCATCCGGATATCAGGCGGGCGCGTGCCGGGCGACCCGCGGCCAATCCCGCGATTTTCCAGGCATGGCGCAAGGCTCAGCGCAGGACGCATCCCGCGCGGTCTGTCCGCCTTCGGTTGTATCGAGAATCAGACTACGGCGGCTTGAGACCCCGGGGAATGCCCAACCCGGGGCGCGGCAACCCGACCGCCGCTCCCGGCGCGGCCGCTACAACCGGCGCGCACGGCGAAATCCATCCCGACGCTCTAGCCCTCGACAGACAGGAACGACACGTCCGCCCCCAGCCGGGACGCCGTCTCCAGAATCTGACGCAGCGTCTCCTCGGGAATCGGTATGCCGTCCCGCTCGCGCTCCGCCCGTCGCCGCTGCTCGATCTCTCCGGGAAGCAGAATCTCGGCGCACCCCGGCTGCAGCCGGCAGTCCTTGAGATGCGCCACGTAGCGGTCCATCCACATGTCGTACACGCTCCGCGGCAGGAACCGCTCGATCTCCAGCAGTTGCAGCCACACCCCATTCGCCCCGCGCGGCAGGTCGGTCCGCGCCACGCCGCTGCCCGACAGAATGCCGCAGAAAATGTCGATCATCACCGCCAGCCCGAACCCCTTGTGCCCCATCCCGCCCCCCAGCGGCAGTATCGCGCCGCATGGATTCGCGTAGAAATCCGCCGGATTGATCGACGCCTCGCCGCACGAATTGATCAGCAGCCCCTCGCCGATCGGTTCCCCCTTCTGGAAGGCGACTCGCAGCTTCCCCTCGGCGGTCGCGCTTGTCGTCATGTCCAGGACAACCGCCCCGTCGCCGCGGGGAGCGGCCATGCAGATCGGGTTCGTCCCCAGCCTGCGATCGATCCCGCCGAACGGCGCCACCCCTCCCGGACCGGGCGCGTTGACCGCCATCAGCGCCAGGCACCCCCGACGAGCCGCCTGCTCGCCGTACGACCCCAGCCGCCCCACGTGATTGCAATTGCGCACCAGGATGGTCGCCGTGCCCACCGCCTGGGCCTGCTCAAGGCCCAGCTCCAGCGCCTTCGCCGCGGCCACCTGGCCCAGGCTGAAGTGCGCGTCCAGAACGGCATAGCCCGGGCCATGCTGAATGACCTCCAGCGCCGCCGTCGGCTTCACAAAGCCGTCGTGGATCATCTGCACGTACTGCACGAGCCGCATCACGCCATGGCTGTCGTGTCCGACGAGGTTCGCCTGGGCGAGCTCCTCGGCGACGGTCTCCGCGGCGGCCGGAGGCGTGCCAGCGGCCATCAACAGGGAACGGCCCAGTTCGCGAAGCTGATCGACAGTGAAAACGGGCATTGCGGCGCTCGACGTGGGGACTTCAGGCATGCCGTGGACGATACCCCGAACGCCGGACAACGTCGATTGACCGCAGAAGCCGGCTGCGCAGCGGCCCGCGCGGACGCCTCGCACGGGGGACGTCGCTGGCGTCGCACACTTCCAGTTCTCACCATGGGGCCGATTTCATCCTCACGAGGTGGCTGCTGATGTCGGTGTTTCTCCTGAGCGTCATCCTGGCGTTGTCGATCTCCGCGATCTGTTCGCTGATGGAGGCGACGCTGCTCAGCCTCACGCCGACGCAGATTGCTGAGATGTCGCGAGCGCGGCCAACCGTGGGGATGATCTGGCAGAAGTTCAAGTCGAACGTCGAGCGGCCGATCGCCGTGATCCTGATGCTCAACACGGCGGCGCACACCATCGGGGCGTCGATCGCCGGAGCCCAGTTCGACGACCTGTTCGGCGACCAGTGGATTCTCCTGTTCTCGCTGATCTTCACGCTGCTGATGCTGCAGTTCACCGAGATCCTGCCGAAGACGATGGGGGTCCGGTACAACCGCGAGATCGCGACGCTGATCGCCCGGCCGCTGAGCATGATGGTCGTCGCGTTCACGCCGCTGCTGCATGTCGTGCGGTGGGTCAACCGGCCGTTCGAGGGCCGGGGCCGAACCGACCAGCACCAGGCCACCGTCGAGGAAATCGCCGCCCTTGCGGGACTGGCGCGGCTCACGAACCAGATCAGCCCCTACCAGGAGCGGATCATCCAGGGGGCTTCCCGGATGTCGCACCTGCCGGTCGAGGAGCTGATGATCCCCGCCGAGCAGGTCAGTTTTCTGTCGACGACCCAGACTTTGAGCGAGGCCATCCTGACGGCGCACGTCGAAGCGCACACACGGTTTCCCGTCTGCGAAGAGGGGGATCCGGATCGCGTCGTGGGGTACGTCAACTTCAAGGAGATGATTTACTCGATGCGCACCAACCCGCAGGCGCCGGGCTTTCTGGGCATCATCCGGCCCGTGCGGTTCGTGCGGCCCGGCAGTTCCGCCGCCGCGCTGCTGCAGGGGTTCGTCAGCGAGCACGTGCACATGGCGATCGTCCGCAGCGCCGAAGGCCGGACGCTGGGGCTGGTGACGTTCGAAGATGTCGTCGAGGAGCTGGTGGGGGAACTGGAGGACGAGTTCGACCGGCTGCCGCGGATGCTGCATTCGCTGACCGGCGGGACGTGGATGGTCGGCGGCGGGACGCCGGTCAGCGAGGTCGCGGAGAGCACGGGCGTCGAACTGCCGGCAGCGAACCTGGCGACGTCGGCCTGGCTGCTCGAGCGGCTGGAGCAGCCGCCCCGTCCGGGGGACAGTTGTCGCGTCGGACCGCTGGAGTTTGTCGTGCGGCGCGTTCGTCGCGGCCGGATTTTCGAGGCGGCCGTCTATCGCCGCGCGGGAGAATAGCGCGGATCAGACCGGCCCGTGCGGCAGCGGCCACTCCGCGTCAGCCCCGCAAGCGGCCCCATTCCGTGCGCGAGAAGCGATGCCAGCCGGCAACAGCGGCGATCGCGGCGGCCGCAGCCAACACGCCCACGGACGCCCAGCGCCACGCCTGCTCCTCAGGTCCCAGTCTCCCGAAGAGGGCGCCTTCGATGAACATCAGGGGAATGCTCAGCAGATACAGGACCATCATGGCCTGCCACTGCGATGCACCGACCGACATCAGCCACAGCGTCATCCCGGCCGTCATCGCCAGGATCGCTAACATCAGCAGGATGAGATGCGTATCGATGGCCGGCACGCCCAGCCGCGGTCCCGCGTTGATCGCCCAGGCGAGCCCGCCCCAAATCAGCGCCGCCACGCAACAGGGCCATAGGTCCGCCAGCAGGCCCAGGCAGAGCGTCCGGCGAAACTCGTCCCGCGTCACCGGACGCAACAATTCCTGCGCAAGAAGCCCCCGGCGGGACAGCGCGGCGCCGCCCATCATGACGCTCGTCCCAACCGAGAGACCGCAGCCGATCACACTGGTCAGGGGAACGAATTCGGCAAACCCCAAACGGGGAGCCGTTCCTACACGCGCCAGCATCTGTTCGGCGAACCCCACAAGGCACAGGACGATCAACACGACGCTGGCGACAATCCAGGGGCCGATTGCCAGCACGAGCATCAGCGCGGATATCGGAGTCGACGCCGCGACGCGCCAGCGGGCAACCGGTCCCGCCGCTGACGGCGCGCGGAGGACCGCTTCCAATCGCCGCTCCTGCAGGGAGAACAGGCCGAGGGCGAACGATCCGCGCGATGCTGCGCGCTCGATTCGGGCGAGGCGTCTCGCTTGCAACTTGCGATTCGGAAAGAGCCCGTTGTGGTCCAGTCCGAATTCCGCGAGATCCTGATGGAGACGCATCAGCCTCCGTCCGGCCGCTGCGCAACTGGCCGCGGTTCCCGCGAGAACGGCTGCCGCCAGCCACGGGACAGGCGCTTCCAGGAAGTGGATTATTTCGTCCCGCCTGAAGGCGGCGGCGAACATCACGACAAGGAGCAACAACACCTCCAAGCCGCGCAGCGCAACGCCGATTCTCGTCTGCAACGCGCTCACGGCAACCGACGCCAGGGCCAACACGCCTGTGGGCGCCGCGATAAAGGCCATCGTACCCAGCGGGGCTGCGCCCATGCGCGTCATCAGCAGCACGGTGGCCATTGTGAACAGCATCCACAGCACTCCCGCGACGACGAAGTGCGGGCGTGCAAAGCCAGGCAACAGCCGTGAGCAGGGAGCTGAGAACTGCAGTACCAACTGCACCGCGATGCTCGCATGCGCCATGAGCACGCCATAAACGGCCACGATGCCCAGCGCGGGGACTTGTTCTCCCTGCAGCGGTTGGAACAAGACGGCCATCCAGCCGTACAGAGCCAACACGAGCGGGCACACGATCCAGTTGAACGGCTGCGTCGCGTACGACCACAGAACCGATCGGAGCTGGGCGAACATCAGCGTTTCCTCCGGAACGGAGACTGGAAAACGGGCCGTCGGGGCTCACTCGCCCAGCGTCGATTGTGCAGCGAGGTCCGCGGTGCGGGACCGCCCCCGGCCGCTGAGTTCGATGAAAATCTCTTCGAGATTCAGGTCCTCGACGAGCACGTCCGCCCGCCACGTTTCGCGCAGCGACCGCAGCAGCGCATCATCGAGATTCGCGACCGCGACCAGCGCCTGCCGGCCGGACCGCTCCGTCCGCAACGATCCCGGCACCGAAAACGACAGCGGCAGGTCCGACTCGGAGACGACCCGCAACCGTTTGACGCGATCCTTGAGCGCATCGAGTTCGTCGAAACATGCGATCCGGCCTTCCGCCAGAATCGCGATGTGCGTCGCCACGCGTTCCAGGTCGCTGAGAATGTGCGTTGAGAACAGCGTCGTCCGGTCGCCCTCGTTCTGCAGATCCACGAGCGACCCCAGCGTCTCCCGGCGGCCGATCGGATCGAGCGCCGCCATCGGTTCATCGAGCACCAGCAGCCGCGGCCGGTGCCCCAGCGCCAGGACGAGCGCCAGCCGCTGCTGCTGGCCCGGCGACAGCGGTCCCACGCGGCGGTCCCGGGGCAGTTCCCAGCGGTCCAGAAGCAGCTCGACCCAGGCCCGGTCCCAGTGCCTGTAGAACGTGCCCCAGTAGGCGACGATCTGGCGCACCTTCATCCAGGCGTAAAACTGCGCCTCCTGCGGCACGTACCCCAGTTGCTGCTTGACCTCGGGGGACAGGTTCCAGGCGTCTTCTCCCAGGACGCGCGCGCTGCCCGCGTCCGTGCGGAGCAGTCCCAGCAGACACTTGATGAGCGTCGACTTGCCCGCGCCATTCGTGCCCAACAGGCCGACCACGCAACCTTCGGGAACGGACAGAGTCGCGCCCCGCAGCACGGCGGTGCGTTTGAAGGACTTCTCGACGCCCGCCAGTTCGATCACAGGTCTCATCGACGTCGCTCCTCCAGGCAGGCCTGAACCGCCGCAACGATCTGTTCGTCCGTCAACTGCAGTTGATGCCCCCGCGTGACCAGCGATTCGGCGAGCGGCCGGAGCTGGGTCTTGCGTTCGCTGAGCCGGCCGTCGAGCGACTGTTCGAGGACGCGCATTCCGGAACCGCGGAGCCGTTCGACGAGCCCGTCCCGTTCGAGGCGGCTGTAGGCCTTGGAGACGGTCATCATGTTGATTTCGAGTTCCGAGGCCATTTGGCGGACGGAGGGGAGCATGGTGCCGGCAGGCCAGCGGCCGCTGGCGATGAGGGCCCAGATCTGGTCGATGATCTGCCGGTAGATCGGCAGGCCGGATGAGGGCTGGATTTCGAAGATCGCCGGGAGCTTTTGCATTGCTGTATTACGACTGTAATGCACATGCGGCGGGACGTCTAGTGGAGGAATCGTGTTCCAGGTCTCGAGTTCCCGGCTCCTGATTCCGGCAGCAGCCGGCACGGGAAATGCCACCTTCAGTCTCGGGGCGACAATTCGCGTTACAAATCCATAAAACGCAACAAGTTGCTCAAATTTTTCCTGTCCGAGTGAGCAAAAACGCGACATACTGTTGAAGGTTCTCTTCCAGTCTGCTGCGATTCGCTGCAGGAGTCATCGAGGCCGAAAGTTCGAGTGTGTTGTCGGCGTTGGCAGCCGGCGACAGCCCCGGGTTTCCGCCCCGCAGTTCCGCCTGTCGTGTCGTAAGAATTCCTGAGCCGTAAGTATCCCCGAGGCGTCTCTTTGCTGGTCCGTTGCCGGACGGCTGAAAGGGGCGCGTCGCCACGTCCCGTGTCCGAGGTTTCTGGAGACTGACCCATGCTCGCGCGTCGACCTGCAGCGCGTCGCGCCGTCCGGCGAGACGGCTTCACCCTGATCGAACTGCTGGTGGTGATTTCGATCATTGCCACGCTGGCGGCCCTGATCCTGCCGGCGATCCAGAACGCGCGTGAGACCGCGCGGCGGACCGAGTGCCTGAACCACATGCGGAACCTGGGCGTGGCGGCCCAGGCCTACTCGACGTCGAAAGGCGGCAGCCTGCCGTACCTGTACGATGTCACGTCCCCGATCAATTGGGGACCCGTTGCGACGCCCGTCCTCGGGCCGTCTCCCTGGACGGTGCAGCTGATGCCGTACATGGAACTCGGCGTCCTCTCTGAGCGCTTGCTGGCGACCTCGACGGACGCCCCCGCCCCGAACGACACGGTGTCGCTGGCGAATACGCAGCAGCGGATCTTCAACTGCCCGACGGACCTGGGATCTGACCTGCCCGGCAACCTGTCGTACGCGATCAACTCTGGCTACACGGTCACCGGCACGTGGAACACGTACCTCGATCCGAACGGCCATCGGTCCGACATGTACGATTACGGATTCAACAGCCCGCAATATGACACCAACGATTTCGACGTCTCGCGTTCGACCGGCGTGGCCTGGCCGGACGTCCAGATCAAGTTCGACCGGGTCACCGCTGCCGATGGTTCCGGGCAGACGATCCTGTTCACCGAGAATCTGCAGGCCCAGAACTATGCCGGCCGGCCGAACGCGGCGTCTGGCATTCCGTTCTATGACTACTCGATCATGATGCCGTTCACCGGCACGGTCTCCAACACGCTCGGAACGCCCAACACCGTCGCCATGGGAGTGGATGGGGGCGGAGTCGCGGGCGGAATCGGAACGGGAACGAACAAGGCGCTGGCCCTGAAGCTCGACGTCGCCTACAACAGCGAAGTCGCGGCTGATGCGCTGCTCAACCAGGCCCGGATCAACGTCAACCTGAACAGCGCTCCTGAGGGGGCGTCGCCGCGGCCCAGTTCGCTGCACCCGAACGGGGTGAACGTGATTTTCGTCGGCGGCAACGGCAAGTTCGTCGCCCAGAACATCGACACGATGATCTATGTCCAGCTCCTGAGCTGGAACGGCGCCCGCCTGGGGCAGAACATCGTCAGCGATCAGAATTTCTGATGCTGATGGACGGCTCGCTTCGCGCGGGCCGCTCGGGACATACGGGGATCAGCGCGGCGGTCGGGAACTTCCCGGCCGTCGCGTTTTCGTTGGGCGAGGTCGCTGCGGTCGGTTCCGGCCCCGGGCGCACACCGGTCGCGAAGGAGATTGGTCAACGGCCATCGCGGGCGGGTGAATTGTCATCGATCCGCACGTCCCCAAGCCGACGGCTCCGCCGTCGGACGCGGTTCACGGCACACGAGCGATCGAGTTCCCGGGGCGCCCCCGCAGAACGAAACACGGTCGGACAAGCCGGCCGTGGCGCCCACGCGCTTGAGCCGAGGGGTTTATCCCCTCGGGGGCGATGCGTCGTGGTTGGTGGGTCGTCGCCGCTTCGCCCTGACGGGCTCACGGCTCGACGCCACCCTACGGCACGTCCCGGTTAGGTGGCACGTCCCGGAGCGCAGCGGTGGCCCGGCCTGCGGCTTCACACCGCGTCAGTCGGTCGCTCCGTCAATGGCCGATTGCCGCTGCAAGTCTCGCCCCAGTGACGCGACTTCCCTCGACGATCGATCTCTCACCAGCGATCGACCGGCCCCGAGGGCACCGCGACATGCATCTCCGGCAGCAGCCCGGTCCGGTTGCCCGTGCTGGGGCCTGCGGCGGCGATTTCCGCCAGCGCCTGTTCGAGCTCGCCCCGGTTCTGTGCGATCTGAAACTGGTTGCGGAGCGACGCACGCACCCGCATCGCCTTCAGGTACCAGTGTCCCATCTTTCGAAACATGGACACGGCCCGCCGCTCGCCGATCTGATCGCTCAGAAAGCCGAACTGACGCCGCAGCAGCGCGAGTCGCTCCTCGAAGTTGCCGGGCGGCGAGCATCGACCCGACGTCTCCCTCTCCACGAGTTGCCGGAAGATCCAGGGGTTCGCGAGCGCCCCGCGGCCGATCGAAATTCCGGCACAGCCCGTTTCGCGAAACATCGTCTCCGCATCCTCGACCGTGCGGATGTCGCCATTGCCGATGACCGGAATCGACGGCGCTGCCTCGACGACCCGCCGGATTCCGTCCCGGTTGACCGCCCCGGAGAATCCCTGCTCCCGCGTCCGGCCGTGCACGGCGATCGCCGCCACGCCAAGTTGCGCGAACTCGCGGGCGAACTCCGGCGCGGTGATCTGTGAGTCGTCCCAGCCCAGCCGCATCTTCACCGTCACCGGCACGGGGGTCCGTTCGACGACCGTCCGGACCAGCCGCAGCGTCGCGTCGGTCTGGCACAGCATCGCCGAACCGGCGCCCCCGGCGGTGATCCGCCGCACCGGGCAACCCATATTGATGTCGATGGAATCGACGCCGCGCTCGACAAGCAGTTGAGCCGCGTCGCACAACGTCTCCGGCTCGCTGCCGAACAACTGCACCGCGAACGGCCGATCCTCCGGACAGCTCTCGATGAGCTGCAGCGACTTCGCGCTCCCCTCCAGCAGCCCCCGCGCGCTGACCAGGTCGGTCGTCGCCAGTCCCAGGCCGCCGAGTTCCCGGACGACGCGGCGGAAAGGCAGGTTCGTATAGCCCGCCAGCGGCGACAGCAGATAGCGCGACGGCAACTCCAGGGCCCCGTAACACAGCGGGCGCGGCGCCACGCGCGGCGACTGGGCCTCGGCGTTCATACCGGCTGCACCACCGGACGCGTCCGGCGATGCTCATCTTTCGCGGCGCCCGTCCGCGTCTCGTCCGCCAGGACGGTCGCAATCAGGAACTCGAACAGCCGCCGCAGCGCCGGGGCCGGCGACTGCACCGCCAGCGCCTGTGCCTTCTGTCGCGAGGAATCAACCAGCCGCTGGGCCGATTCGAACGCCCCCACCTGCTGGAACACGCGCCGCAACCGGTTCAGCCGGAATTCGTCTTCGGCATCGGATTCCAGCAGCTCCCGGATCTCCCGCCGCTGATCGTCGCCCGCCGCGTCGAGCGCCAGCGCGAGCAGGACGGTGGGGCGGACGGCCAGCGCATCCTGCCCTGCCACCAGCTTGTTGTCGCGATCCCCCTGCCAGTCCTTGAGGTCGTTCAGAATCTGAAACGCGATGCCCAGTTCGCGGCAGAACGGACCGACCAGCCGCCGGGCCGTCTCGGAGGCCGACGCCATCCGCAGCCCGGCATCCAGCGCCGCCTCGAATGCGGGAGACGTCTTGAGCGCGTAAATTTCCAGGGCGTCCGCGGCCGTCAGCGACCAGTCGGGGCGATCCCGCCAGGCCATCTCCGCCCCCTGGCCCTCGCACAACCGGAGGTGCGCCTGCGACATGCTGCCCAGAATGTCGCTCGCCACCTCCGCTCCCAGGTCCGCGCGGCAGGAATTCACCAGCCGGTATCCCAGGCCGATCAGGTAGTCGCCGATGTTGATCGCCGGCCCCAGGCCGTGGCTGCGATGCAGCGTCTCCCGGCCGTACCGGAAGAGGTCGTCGTCCTGAATGTCGTCATGAACGAGCGACGCCTTGTGGAACGCCTCGATCGCCATCGCGACCCGGCACACGGCGTCAGGCAGCGGCTCGAACTCCGCCGCCGTTCCGCCGCTGCGACGCCCCCCCGTCGCCGCGTCGTACGCGGCCAGCGTAATGAACGGACGAAACCGCTTGCCGCCGTTCGCCAGCCAATCGTACGCGACGTCTTCCGTCATCCCCAACGGGGACGCCGCCTGGGCCGGCGTCGCGCTCAGCACGCGCGGCAGCAGCCGCGAAAAGTCCTCCCGGAACAGCCGGTTCGCCGCGCGAATCAAGGGCAGATACCCGGCCGGCTCGGAACCGCCGGCAGTTTCATACCGGTCCAGCACATCCGCGATCCAGCCGCGCAGAAGCGTCGTCGGATCGCCGTTGTGGCTGCACAGCGGCACGGCCCAGGCCGGCACGCCGGCTCGCAGGATCGGTTCCAGCGCCTTCTCCAGGTCCTGCAGCGAGGCGATGCCCACGATGCCGTCCGCGGCGCCTTCCAGCACCTGCCGCAGCGCCGCCGGAGACCCGTCCGAGGCGATCACCGAATAACCCAGTCGCTCGGCAACGGTCCGCCATCGTTCCAGCGCGCAGGCGTCGCATGATCCGTCGGGTCGATCCCCGTCGCCGGAGGATCCCGCCGCCTTGCAATCCGGAGCATGCACGACCCGCTGCGGCGTCAGCAGCAGCCGCCGTTCGAACGGCACCGCCAGCAGCGACCGCTTCCAGAGCGAGTTGTTCAGCAGCACCATCGCGAAGCCGAGATGCCGCTCATCGAGTCCGCAGCGCGACAAGAGGCTGCGCCCGGCCTCCTCCAGCCCCTCGCGGCTCAGCGCGGCGGCCGCCGCCGTGGCGGCGATGCGGTCGGCCGCGCTCCTGAGCTGGTCGCGTAGCGCGGGAGAGTCAGGGATGACTTTGACGTCCGTTCGAGGGACGTCCGCCGGGGGGCACGCGTCTCCGTTGGCACGCGGGCCGAGAGCGCCGTCAGCCAGCGGACCCGTCTGCGAACCGGCAATCTCCAACGGACTCTCCTTCACGCCTGGCGCCCGAAGCGAAAGGCGAACTGTTTCCCTGCGGTTCGAATCGCCGCAGCGTCGCGGTGCTCCTCGTCCGATTCCAGCGGCCGAGGAGCAACATTCGAACCGTTCAGGACCGCAAAATACCAGAACCGACCAAAATGGGAATCGCCGCCGTCGGCTGCCGGGGCAGCGGTTCCCGATGCCGGGAGAACCGCATCCCGGGCACGCGGATTAACCGGATTCGGCCCGCGGGGCCGCCGCTTCCCGGGCGATTTCCCGCGCGGACATCGCTGCTCCTGACGGACTGGCGATTCAGCGCATCGGCGCCGGAACCGCATCCCCCAGCCGACAGAACAGCATCCGCCCGGCGCTGTTCTGCAGGACGCTGGTGACCACGGTGTCGACCTCGTTGCCGATCTGGCGGTTGCCCTGTTCGACGACCACCATCGTGCCGTCGTCCAGATAGCCGACCCCCTGACCGGCGGCCTCTCCCTCTTTGACGATCCGAATCCGCACCTGCTCTCCCGGCAGGAACCGCGGCTTGAGCGCGTTCGCGACGTCGTTCAGATTCACGACGTCCACTCCCTGCACGCCCGCCAGCTTGTTCAGGTTGATGTCGTTCGTCACCAGCCGGCCGTTGAACTCCTTTGTGATCTCAATCAGCCGCTGATCGACCGACTTCCCCTTCATCAGCTCGGTCTCGTGCACCTTCACATCGACCTTGGGGTCCTGCTGCAGCTTGCGAAGGACATCCAGGCCCCGGCGGCCCCGGCTGCGGCGGACCTTGTCGTGGCTGTCCGCGATGTCCTGCACCTCCTGCAGGATGAACTGCGGCACGAGAATCTGCCCGTCCAGCATGTTCGTATCGACCACGTCGGCGATGCGGCCGTCGATCAGGGCGCTGGAGTCCAGCACCAGCGGCCGGGCGCCCTTGAGTTCCCGCTGGAACTCGACGTATGGGATCACGAATCGAAACTGGTCCTTGGTCTGCAGCAGGAAGCTGATGCACATGTAGGGCAGGATCAACAGCGTCAGCGCGCCCGCGCCGACCGACCACTTCTGCCCCTCGTCCTGCCCGAAGATGTCCGACCGCACGAACAGCGGATACAGGCCCAGATTCAACAGGTAAGCCAGCAGCACGCCGATCAGCAGCCCGAAATACACTGCCGACATCATCTCCACCCGCTTCCGCGGCAGCAGGATGTCGATCAGCAGGAACGCCAGCAGAATCAGCAACATCCCCGAGAAGACAATGAACGAGTTCTCCTGCACGAACCGCGGCGCGTCCGAGGAAAACACGAATGCCATCGCCGCGCCGGAGCCGACGATGATGTACAGCATTCGGATGATGAACAGCAGCATGGAGTCGGGGTCTCAGTTGGGGCGGGACAGGTGAGCCCGAAGGCTCGGCGGGACTGGCTGCCCGGAGGCGTGAGGCGGCGCTGCTTGCGAGCGGGGCCCTGCCGCCACCAGACGTCCCACGCAGGCGCCTCTCCGAAGCTCGGAACTGCGCCAAATGCCCGGGTATCCTACGGACGAGCGCGCAGGAAATCCAGACCGCTGTCGAACTTCTCTCACCCCCTAAGCATCAGCTACAACGGGGCTTGCATCACGACGCCTCCCCGGGTCCCGCCATGTCTCCCCCCGCCGACGACTGGGTCGCCATCCAGCGGAATCCGTGGTCCGGGTCGGGACGCGGCCGACGCGAGCTGCTGCATCTCATCAAGTCGCTGAAGCGCGGCGGCCTCGTTCCGCGGCTGTTTTCCCGTCGCGAGGAGCTCGATTCCGCCGTCCGGGCCGCGCGCGACGCCGGCCGCCTCAGGGGGATCGTCGCCGCTGGCGGCGACGGCACATTGCTCGACGTCGTCAACCGGCATCCTGACGTTCCGGTGGCCGTCCTTCCGCTGGGGACCGAGAATCTGTTCGCCCGGGCCTGGGGCATTCCCTGCTCGGGCGCGACCGTCGCCGAACTGGTGCTGGGCGGCGGGGCCCAGACCATCGACGCCGCCGTTTGCAACGGGCGCCGCTTCCTGGTCGTGGCCAGCGCCGGATTCGATGCCGAAGTCATCCGCCTCGCGCACCTCCAGCGACGGGGTCGCATCCGGCGCTGGTTCTATCTGGCGCCCATCGCCCGCGCGCTGCGTGGGTATTCGTTCCCGCGGCTCGAGGTGCGGCTCGACGACGCGCCCCCCGTGGAAGGGCGGCTGGTGATTGTCAGCAATCTCCCGGCCTATGCCCTGCGGCTGAACCTGACGCCGCATGCGACGGGGGATGACGGCTGGCTGGACGTCTGCATTTTTCAGCGGCCGGGGCCGCTGGCCGTCTGCAGCGATCTGGCCGCGGTGCTGGCCGGCAGGCACCACCTGGGGCGGCATGTCGTGACGGGCCGCGCCCGCCGGCTGCGGATCGAGGGGCTGCAGGCCCCGGTTCAGCTCGATGGAGACGCCGCTGGCAAAACGCCCGTCGACATCGCGGTACAGCCCGGCGCGGTCCGCGTGTTTCTGCCGGAGCGCGCGGCCGCCGCAAAGCGATTACCCGGCCAGGATTCGAACCTGGACGAACAGGACCAAAACCTGTTGTGCTACCGTTACACTACCGGGTAGGTGAGGCCGCGCGCGAGTCGCGTCTGGCGACCCGCCGCTGGAGATCCTGGCTGGACGATCCGGCCCGCGACCGCCGTGAAGTCTAGTGAACGCCCCCGCCGGGACAAGTTCAATCCCCGGCCCGGCCATCGCCGGGTCGTCGATCCGGGACGTCAATCGAGCGGCGGGGGCATGCGTTCCGGAGGCGTGTCGACGGCGTACCGCCGCACGAACCGTGCGTCGATCCAGTCCTTGAGCTTCCAGGCCAGCCGCCCTTCGAGACTCAGCCCCCGATATTCTCCCAGCGCTCGCCCGTCCCCCCGGTTCAGGAGCTTCAGGAACCTCGCTTGCGGCCGATAGGCGATCAGCGACTCATCCGCGAAGAAGCGGTGGAGATTCTCCCACAAGATGGGCCCCTGCCGGACGGCGTACACCCCGGCCTTGGGAGTCCGCGCCTCCCGGATCGTTCCCGCATCCCCCACGGCGAACACGGGCTCGCCCGAGACGACCCGCAGCGTCGAATCGGTCAGCAGAAATCCGCGGCCATCGGTGACCTGCCCCGTCTCCAGCAGCAACGGCGATGCCGCGGCCGAGCCGGCCCAGATGACGAGGTCCGCGGAAATCGATCGCCCGCGACTCGTATGGACGGCGGTCGCGCCGACGTGCTCGACCCGTTCCCCCAGCCGGACTTCGACGTTTCGCTCCGCAAGGACCCGCGCGACCCGCCGTCGCAACCCGCGCCCCGAGTCCGGCAGCAGATCGGACGCCGCCTGGACTAATGCGATCCGCACCCGGAATTCCCAGCCGCCGGACTTCAGGAACCCGGGCAGGCACAGGGCGATCTCGATGCCCCCCGCGCCCCCGCCCACGATCGCCACACGCAGCCGCTCGGTCCCCCGCCGCGACAGCCGTTCCAGCACGTCCGTCAGGCGGGGCAGAAAGGTCTGCATCGGTTTGATGTCCAGGCAGGTCTCGGAGGCGAACGTCGTCCCCGCCCGGTCCGGTATCGAACCGATTCCGATCGACAGCACGTCGAATGGAATCGGCGCGCGGTTCGAAAACGTCAGCCGGCGATTCGACACATCGATGGCCCGCGGCGCGGCGACCACAAGCCGCGCCCCCGCGAACGCGCACAACCGGGCCAGATCGATCTCCATGTCGGCCGGCGCGTACTGACGAGCGAGCACGCCCGGCAGCATCCCCGAGTACGCCGCGACCGGAAACTCGGAGATGCACGTCAGCCGCACTTCAGATACGGGATCGCTCGTCCATTCCCGCAGCACATGCAGATGCGTATGCCCCGCGCCCAGAAGGACGAGGTTGCGGGGAGGCAGCGGGCCGTCGCCAGGATCCATGCCAGAACTTCGCGCGTCCGGTGTGCACAGCCCTCCGGGAATCGGGAGCGGTCGGGACGTGACGGCGCGGAATCATCCACCAACGCCGTCCGGGGTTCAATCGCGACTCGCGGGGCCGCCAAAGATTCGCCGCTCAACCCTGCATATTGACGTACTTTACGTCGTTCCTAGAATTCGCCGAACTCCGGGAGTGGAACTGATGAAGAAGTGTCGACGCTGCACCAAGCCAGCCACCATGCACATCACGGAAATCCGTGAAGGGCAGGCGCAGTCGCTGCATCTGTGCGAGCAGTGCGCGCATGAGTACCTGAATTCCGTCGACGTCGGCGGCTCGTCCGAAGAGTTCCAGTCCGGCACGCCCAAGCTCGAAGCGCCGCCGGAGGAGCCCGCGGGCGACGACTCCCGCGCCTGCCCGTCCTGCGGCATCTCCTTCAAGCAGTTCCGCAGCCAGGGGCGGCTGGGCTGCCCGCACGATTACGAGTTCTTCCGCGAAGAACTCCTGCCGCTGCTCGAGAGCGTGCACAGCGACACGCAGCATGTCGGCAAGTGCCCGCCGCGGACGTCCCCGGAAAGCCGCCAGCACTACGAGCTGTTCCGCCTGCGAAACGACCTCCGCCAGGCCGTCGACAACGAATCCTACGAGGAGGCCGCGCGGCTGCGCGACCAGATCCGCGAGCTGGAATCCCGGATCGGTCCGACGCCGTCGGATTCCGAGGCCGCGCCCTGAATCGCGGCGGAGAACGGCCGGTCCGGACTCGACGCGCGGCGGCGCATCGGGACTGTCCGCACGCACGGCCTTTCCATACAGTGGAGTGGGAACTGATCGATTTCAGATCGGGTTCGGAATTTGTCAGGCGCCGCCGACCACGCCCGCCAGGAGCGCGGCCGCAGCGCTGGAGTGCACCACGTGGATCTTGATGCTTTCACACAGACGACCGGGGAATGGCTGCGCGGGACCGGGGCCGACTCGGACATCGTCGTGTCCAGCCGGATCCGGCTCGCCCGCAACCTGATGGAGTTCCCGTTCCCGTCCCGGGCCGACCTCAAGGCCCGCGCCGAAGTCGAGACGCTCCTCCGAGACAAGATCCTCGGCATCTCCTCCTGTGGACGACTCAACTACGAAAGCGTCGAGACCCTCCCCGAACTCGACCGCCAGTTCCTCGTCGAACGCCAGCTTATCAGCCGCGAACACTCCGAAAAGGACGGCCCCCGCGGCGTCGCAGTGGACCCCCGCGAATCCGTCAGTCTGATGATCAACGAGGAAGACCACCTGCGGATGCAGGTCTTCCGCAGCGGCCTCGCGCTCGAAGAATGCTGGGCCGCCATCAACCGCATCGACACGGAAATCGAGGAGTCCGTCAGCTTCGCCTTCAGCGAGGAGTTCGGCTACCTGACCTCCTGCCCGACGAACGTCGGCACCGGCATGCGCGTCAGCGTGCTGCTGCACCTCCCCGCGCTCGTGTTGACCAAGGAGATCCAGAAGGTCTTCCAGGCGATGCACAAGATGAGCCTGGCCGTCCGCGGACTGTACGGCGAAGGCAGCCAGGCGATGGGCGACTTCTATCAGATCTCCAATCAGATCACGCTGGGCAAGTCGGAAGAGCAGCTCGTTCAGACGGTCAAAAGCGTCGTCCCCGGCATCCTCGACTACGAGCGCCGCGTCCGCGACGCGCTCGTCAAGGAGGACCGCAACCGCCTGCACGACCAGATCTCCCGGGCCGTCGGCATCCTCCGCAGCGCGCAGACCATCAACTCCGAGGAAACGCTGCAGCGGCTGTCGCTGGTCCGGCTGGGCATCAACCTCGGCCTGATCGACAACCTGTCCATCCCGCTGGTCAATGAGCTGTTCCTGTACTCGCAGCCGGCGCACCTGCAGAAGGTGCGGCACGAGCGGCTGGAGACGTCGGATCGCAACGCCGCGCGGGCTTCGTACCTGCGTCAGCGGCTGGCCCGCAGCGAGCCGTCGGCCAACTGATCTTCGCGAAACGCGCGTCGGGACCTACGCTGCCCCGCGCCGCTGGCCGAATTGGCTGTCCCCGTCTGACGTTGCGCCGCCATGTCGGAGTCCGACCGCACACTGCCCCCATCCGCGAGACGGCTCGCCCAGGTTCGCGAAGAGGGGTCGGCGCCCCGCAGCGCCGCGTTGACGGGCGGCGCGGTGCTGTTCGCCGCCGCCGCCCTCCTGGCCTTTGCCGCCCCGCAGACTTTGAACGCCTGCGCGGAGGGCCTGGAGAGGGCGCTCCGGGCCCGGCCGCTGCGGTCTTTGTCGATCGACTCCGCGGCGGCCCTGGTCCGCGAGTCGGTGTTGACGTTCATCCTCGCCTCCGGGTGGTTTCTGGCGGGCATCTGGTCGGCCGCGCTGGCCGTCGCCTGGATCCAGGTCGGGCCGCTGTGGGCCCCAAAGGCCGTGCAGCCCTCATGGTCGCGGCTCGCCGCGCCGCACGGAGTGGGCGGCCTGCCGTCGCGGAATGGACTCGCCAGCGTCGGCTGGAATGCCGTCGCCGCTGGCGGGGCGTTTGGCGCCGCGGCGATCTGGCTGATCTGGAACCAGAACGCGCTGCTCGCAGCGCCTGAGGGGCCGGTCGCCCGCGTCGCTTCCGCCGCCCTCTCGCAGATTTCTCAGGCCTGGCTGGCGCTCGCCGGCGCGGTGTTCCTGTTGAGCCTCGGCGAGGCCGGCCTGCGGCGCATCCGGTTCGAGCGTTCCCTGTGGATGACGCCCGAACAGCAGCGCGACGAACGCGAT
Organism: Planctomyces sp.; assembly: GCA_019636235.1. Classification (GTDB taxonomy): domain Bacteria; phylum Planctomycetota; class Planctomycetia; order Planctomycetales; family Planctomycetaceae; genus Caulifigura. The sequence goes on along the minus strand of JAHBXW010000021.1, from coordinate 20,958 downwards.
TCCAGACCCCGCCCCACGCGCGGCCGCGCCAGCCGCTGAGGCGCCGACTAACGTTTCCGGTCCTGGCGCTGCAGCCTGTCGAGCCGCCAGCCGAGCGGATCGGCCCGCGACTTGCACTGCGGACGGGGTTGAACTTCCAGATTCCCCCGCAGCGAACGCACCGTGGATCTCAAGAGCCCTGAAGTCTTCTGGCCGATTCGCAGCGGCCTCCTCGCGAGCTATCCCCCCCTCGAATCCGACGCCGTGTGCGACGTCGCCATCATCGGCGCGGGCATCACCGGCGCACTCCTCGCCGACGCGCTGGCCGATTCCGGAGTCGACGTCCTGCTCCTCGACAAACGCGAGGCCGGACACGGCAGCACGAGCGCCAGCACCGGCCTGCTGCAATACGAGATCGACCTGATGCTGACGGATCTCATCGAACGTCACGGCGAGGAACACGCCTGCCGCGCGTTCCGTCTCTGCCTGGACGCCGTCGACCGCATCCGCGATCTCGCGACCGAACTGGGCGACTGCGGCGTGTCGTCCCGTCCCAGTTGCTATCTGGCCAGCCAGGAGCGGGATGTGCCCGATCTGCGGACGGAATGCGATGCGCGGCGGCGGATCGGGATCGACGTCGAATTTCTGGGCCCCGAGGGCCTTCGAGAACGGCTGGGCATCGACGCGCCCGGGGCGCTGTGGTCCGCGCAGGCCGCCGAAGTTGACGCGTACCGGCTGACGCACCGGCTGTTCGCGCGTGCCCGGGGCCGCGGCGCGGGAGTGTTCGATCGCACGGAAGTCATCAAACAGGAACGCGTCGCGGACGGCTGGCGGCTGAAGACCGACCGCGGACCGGCTGTCTCGGCCCGCTGGCTGGTCCTGGCGACCGGCTATGAGGCCGCCCTGTTGCTGAAGAGAAAGCGCGTCGCGCTGCACAGCACGTTCGCCGCCATCAGTCAGCCGCAAACCGCCTTCCCGGGGTGGACGTCCCGCTGCCTGATCTGGGAATCGGCTCGGCCCTATTTCTACGCGCGGACGACCGACGACGATCGCATCTTGGTCGGCGGCGAAGATGCGAAGTTTCGGAACGCCAGCGCCCGGGACGCACTGCTTCCGAAGAAGGTTCGCAATCTGGAGAAGCGGTTCGCGGCGCTGATGCCGATGATCGCCTTCGAAACCGAATACGCCTGGGCCGGCACGTTCGCCGAGACGCCGGACGGGTTGCCCTACATCGGCGAGCCTCCCGAGTATCCCGGCGGCCTGTTCGCGCTGGGTTACGGCGGCAACGGAATCACGTTCAGCGCGATCGCGGCCGATCTGCTGCGGAGCGTCGTTCTCGGACGTCCCGATCCCCATCTGGACCTGTTTCGGTTCGATCGTGGCGCGTGACCGCTTTGGCCGCAACGATCCCACCCGCCGTTCCCGGCCCCTGCAGGAATCAGGTCCCGTGAGCAAAACGAGGGGTCCGCGCCACGGACAATGCCGACATCCCAACCGTCGCGCTGACCCCTCGAATCAAGCCATCAGTCTTCCCGCGACGTCCGTTCACGCTTCCTGGAGAGCCGCTGCGTTGATCCCCGACTCGGCCAGCTTCGTCAGCCGGACGTCGGTTTCCTTCTCTTCATCGAGGGTCTTCTGCAGCAAAGTCTCCGCCTTCGAGAGACCCAGATGCCGGGCCCAGGCGACGAGCGTCCCGTACGTGGCAATCTCGTAGTGCTCGACCTTCTGCGCAGCCGCGATCAACGCGGCGTCCTTCACGTCCGGCTCGGCGTCCTCTTCGAGAACCTCCGATCCCTCTTCGAGTAGCCCCTTCATGGCTTCGCACGTTTTCGCGCGCGGCGTACGGTCCAGAATCTGAAACACCTTTTCGATGCGCTCGACGTGCGTCTTCGTCTGTTCCAGATGTTCCTCGAAGCCGGCGCGCAGCTCATCGGACGATGCCCCGCGGGCCATCTTCGGGAGCGCGCGGACGAGTTGCTTCTCCGCGCTGTAGACATCTTTGAGTTCGGTCTCAAACAGGTTCAGCAATGTTTCCATCGACATGTCGCCACTCCTTCGAAAGCATCGGGCAGGCGTCATCGGCCCCCACGGGGCCGATAGAGAACGGATTGTGATCCCGATTTCAGGCTGCATTTCGCGTGCCCCGGCCGGATGCCGGCGACAGCGCCGCGAATTGGCACGATTGAAATGACCGGCGATCTGAACCCGCCTGCCGCCGCCGCGCTCCGTGGACGAACCAGTTGTCCGTTGCGCGATCAGCGCGGGCTTCGGCCGCTCAGCCGACCCGAATTAGAACAAGAGCGGACGCGACTCATTGACGAGCCGGTCCGCTGCGAGGGTTGGCGTTTCAGTAGGGGCGACCGCCCCGGGACATTACGGCTGCGGCGTGGGGGGCGCGGGCGTCTCGGCTTCGGCTCGCTGGCGAACGGGGACCGCTTCGTCCTCCGCTGCGGGCGCCTGAAGCTCGGCCGAGGGGGGCGCTGGCGTGGCGACCGCGGCAGGCGTCGCGCTGGGGGCGGCGGCCGCCGGGGAGCGTCTGGTGGCCGAGACCCCGGCCGACGGCGGCGCTGGAGTCGCGGCTGCTCCGGACGCCGGAGCGGTCTGGCCAGGTCTGGGCGCCGAAGCGGCCGTTGAGCGACGTCGGTGCGCCAAATCATCGGACGGATTCGGCGGAGCCGGCACCCCCGCGGCCCGCTGGCCTGCCGCGGCGGCTTGCGGCTGCGCCGTCGACTTGTACAGCATCCAACCGTCGTCCGTCACTTTGAACTTGTACAGCCCCTCATACAGCGTGAACTGCAGGTCGCCGACGGGGCCTCCGGTGTCGAATTCGATCGACAGCGGACGTCCCGCCGGAAGTTGCACTGACTGCCCCGCTTCCAGCGACTGCACCTGCCCTTCGAGAAGGAACTGAACCGGCGACTGGGTGCTGCGATCGTTCAGCAGCTGGATGGCCTGCCGCGCAGGGGCCTGGGCCAGAAGCCACGGCTGGCCTTCCGTTAATTGAGCGATCTGGTAGCTCGATGAGCCGTCATCGCGCACGGCGCTGACGGTCTGGGCGGCCAGCGATGCGAGCAGCGTCGCGACGGAACCCATCCCGGTGTGTCGAAGCATGTCTGTCTCCCTTCCGCACATGGACCTGGCGCGGGGCGCGCTCCGCTGTGCACGGCACGCGCATCCGGGCGGCGCCGGCCGCGCCATTCGGGCGACTGAGCAGATCGTGCGCCGCCGGACTGCGGTTTCCCGGTTCTCCGGAACCGCGCCCTTGAAAACGACCGGTCGCCACGCAACCGCATCGCCTGCTCCGTCGAGCGTCGATTCTAAATCGCTTCCGGCAACCGATCGAGAAGAATTTCCGTCATCAGCGGATGCAGACCGATCGGGGGGCACAACTGAACTTGCAGCTCCGGCCGACGCTGCGCGAATTCATCGCGGAATCCCCGCAGATCATCGGCGACATGCGAGCCCGCCGACAGAAAGTACGGCAACATGTGAATCCGCGTCGCCCCGCGCTCGCCGCACCGCTCGAGCCCCCTGGGGATCGTCGGCTCCGCCAGCTCCAGGTAGGCCGTTTCCACGATCCAGCCGTCAAGCCGCTTGCGGAGCCGTTCCGCCGCGATGTTCAAATCGGCGTTGGCCTCAGGGCGGCGGCTGCCGTGGGCGATCAGCAGGACGGCGGAGGACATCGGCGGGATTTTTCAGGCGATTCCGCGAAGTTCGGAGCCTCGCCCGACTCTCAAAAATGAACAGGACTAGAAATTCTGGGTGCCGCTGCGGCCGCCGCGCGGCGTCGCGCCCGCTGGCGGCGGCGGCGGCGCGCTCGAAGCGGGACCGGACGCCGCGCCGCCCCCCGCGCCGCCGGAAGCGAAGCGCTCGCGGCGGTCCGCGTACCGAATCGGGAACGACGACCACACCTGCGCCGGCTGTCCCGCGACCGGAAACACCGACCCGTCGAAGATGTTGCCGGTCGAGTAAATGCGTTCCGAGCAGTGCTGTGTGAAGGCCAGCCATTGCCGGTCAGGCGCTGACATTTCCAGAAAATTCGACCGCTCCGGCCGAAACCCCAGAAACTCACGCGGCAAGGGCGCCGTGTGCAGCGCCGTCAGGACGATCGCCATCGTCAGATAACCGGTCAGCAAGCCCATCGCCCAGCGGGTCGCATCATAAAACATCGGCGGGACTTCGATCTGCGTGGGCTGCAGGTATTCGATCGCGACTCGAAAGCCGGTGACGCCCAGCGCAAACAACCCCAGGAGAGCGATCACATCGGCCCGCACGTTCCAGGGGGGCGAGCTGCTGATCGCGGCGGCGACCGGCTCGAAAAAGTTCATCGCCAGGAGTCCGGCGAACACGACGGAAAAGAACGTCGTCGCCGCCCCCCACGGACCTTCGCTGGCGACGCACCAGGTCACGCCCGCGAGGATCAGGAGCAGCAGGATGTCGATCACGCGCACGCTCGTTGGAAAGACTCTCGATTCCGGGCCGACGCCGCATTGCGCCGGCTCACTTCACGACTCGCAATAATTCCTCGACCGACGTCACCCCGCGAACTACGAGGCGCAGCCCCTCCTCCTTCATGTACAGCATGCCGTCCTTGCGGGCCTCCGCGCGAACGGCCGACATCGCCGCCTTGTCGCGAACCAGGTCCCGCATCCGCTCGTTGACGACCAGCAGCTCGAACACGCCAATTCGCCCGCGATACCCCAGCCCGCCGCAGTGCGTGCAGGTCTCCTTGGGATCGGTCGGCGGACGGAAGAACTCTTTCACCTTGTCCGCCGTCAGTCCGGCCTTCTTCAGGAAGTCCGGGTTCGGGTGATAGGGCTCCTTGCAGTGGCTGCACAGACGCCGCGCCAGCCGCTGGCCGAGGATCGCCGAAATCGAACTCGACAGCATGAAGGGTTCGACGCCCAGGTCCAGGATCCGGTACAGCGCGGAAATCGCGTCGTTCGCGTGCACGGTCGAGAACACCATGTGCCCGGTGGCCGCCGCCTGGCAGGCAATCTTGGCCGTCTCGTCGTCCCGGATTTCGCCGATCATCACCACGTCCGGGTCCTGCCGGAGAATGCTCCGCAGCGACTGGCCGAACGTCTGCCCCGACTTGGTGTTGATCTCGATCTGCGTGACCCCGTCCATCTTGTATTCGATGGGGTCCTCGACCGTGATGATGTTGTGCTCGTAGCGGTCGATGTGCCCCAGGCAGGCGTACAGCGTCGTCGACTTGCCCGCTCCCGTAGGACCGCAGCTGAGAAACAGCCCGTGCGGCTGATCGACGACGCTCCTGATCTTCTCCAGCATCTGCGACCGCATGCCCAGGCCTTCCAGCGAACTCACGCTGTTCGCCTGGTCCAGGATGCGGAGGCTGAGCTTCTCGCCGTGGCGCGTTCCCTGGCTGGCGACGCGGAAGTCGACTTCCCGCTTTTCGCAGATGGCCCCGAAGCTGCCGTCCTGGGCCCGCCGGCGCTCGGTGATGTCCATCGCCGAGAGGACCTTAAAGATGTTCACGACGGCGTCGCCGATCGACCGATCGAACGGTTCGGTGGGGTACATCACGCCGTCGATGCGGATGCGGATCGTGGTCTCATCTTCATTGGGTTCGATGTGAATGTCGGTGGCCCGGCGGAGGATCGCGTCGTAGACCAGTTCCCGGGCCGCCATGTAGCCCTTGGATGTTTCGACCTGCCGGGAGGACCGCTCGTCCCGCTGCCCCGCCCGGGTCTTGCCGACGAACTGAATCGGCGGGCCCACGACCGATTCCACCGCCTTCCCGCCCCCCAGCCGAATCCCGATCCGAGCCAATTGGCGGATCGACCACTTCTGCAGATGGTCGGGCGTCAGCACCTTGCCTGATTCCGGAACCCGCTGATTCCGCTCGTAGACGTACATCCCCAGGGGGCCGGCCCACAGCAGCAGTCCGCCCAGCAGCGCGGCGGGGTACGTAGGAACCGTCACCGTGGCCAGCATCGCCAGTATGCCGCTCGCCAGCTGCGCGGAACTCCAGAACCCCGGCCGGACCTTCAGCCCGCGGCTGTCCTCGGCCACCCAGTACGAGTAGTGCACCCAGCCGAAGAAGATCAGCAGCACGGGGATCAGCTTGCCGAGGCTGATGTAGCCGCCGATGCTGGTCGGGCTGCCGGCGTCGACCCCCTTATTGCCGCGGTGAAAGCCGCCGGGCACGGGGGGATAGCGTCCGGCGACGCGCGGCGTGCTGGCCGCGGCGGGGGGCGTCGAGACGGCCTCCCCGGTCGTGTCCTGGGCCGTTCCATTTGCCGGCGCCTGGGCCATTGCCGACGCGCCGAGCAGCAGGAACAGCATCAAGCCGGCGACCCGCGTCATTGTCTGCTCGCACCGCTCCGGGCGTGTGGCTGAAGGCCGGGGGCCTCCGTGACGAACGTCGCCTGATTCTGGCGGGAAGGACGGCGCGGACGCAACGGAGATTCCGGGCGCTTTCCGGCCGGCTCAAAGACAGCCCCGGGGGAGGCGGATCCGCGGACCGCCACTCAGGCGAGCGCCGCCGAAATCTGCCCGTTCACGTCCCGCTTTTTCAACGCGGTGGCCCCGTGCAGGGCGTTGGCGATTGATCGGGCGTCGCTCGAGCCGTGGCAGATCAGGCACACGCCGTCGATCCCCAGCAGCGGCGCCCCGCCAACCTCGTTGTATTCATAGCGGCGGGTCAGGTTCTCGAACGCCGACGCCGCCAGATGCTTTTCGGAATGCAGCGACTGCAGCACAGCATCCGAGCAGCGGCGAAGCATCATCGAGGCCATCCCCTCGCTGACCTTCAGCACGACGTTCCCCACGAAACCCTCGCAGATCACGACGTCCGCTTCGCCCAGATACAGACCTCGGCCCTCGATGTTCCCAACGAAACCCACCTCGTAACGGCTGTTCAGCAGCAGATCGTGCGTGCAGCGGACCAGTTCGTTCCCCTTGCCGTCCTCGCTGCCGATGTTCATCAGCCCCACGCGGGGCTGCGAAATCCCCAGCATCTCACGGGAGTAAATCTGCGCCATCACGGCGTACTGGTAGAGGTGCTCGGCTTTGGCGTCCGGGTTGGCCCCCACGTCCATCAGCACGGTGCGGCCCGTCAGCGTCGGCAGCACGACGGCGATGCCCGGCCGCTTGACTCCCTTGAGAAACAGCCGGCTCCAGAGCCCGGCCGCGACCACGCCCCCCGTGTTCCCGGCGCTGACGATCCCGTCCGCCTCATGCGAGGCCATCAGTCGCCAGCACACGGCGATCGAGCTGCGCGGCTTCCGTCGGAGCGCCTCGGTCGGCTTCTCGTCCATGCCGACGAAGCCTTCGGCCGCGACGATCGTCAGTCGTTCGCCCGAATATCCCGTCCGGGCGAGGCGCGCGCGGAGGTCGTCCGCGTCACCCACCAGCAGCACCGACAGGTCCGGATCCGCACAAAGTGCGTCGATCGCCCCCTCGACATTGATCTGGGGAGCAAAGTCGCCGCCCATCGCGTCGAGGGCGATCCGCATGCGACTCAGTCCTCGATCTCAACGACAGTGCGGCCCTGGTAATAGCCGCAGTTCGGGCAGACGACGTGCGACGGCTTGTACGTCCCGCACTGCGAACAGGTCTGCAGCTTCATCGGCTTGACGCCGAAATGGCTGGCCCGCTTGCCGGACTTGGAATTCGAACATCGCCGCTTCGGGACTGCCATCGCTGCACCTCGACCGGAAAAACCGCAACCGTGAAACCATCTGATGGGCCGGACCTGTCGACCCGGGCGGCGTCCAATCGCCGCAACGCATGCACTCGTAAAGGGATGAGCGCATACGACAGGCCCCGGGGAAGAACGCGAGATCGTACGGAATGCCCCGGCAATGGTCAAGCATCGCTGAATTCAGTGGGAAATTCGCGACTGCACCCCCAGCGGATTGCGGGTTCGGAGAATCGCTTGACGCCGGAAGGTGAGAGGTCATAATCCGAATTCGCGCCCCGGTCGTCGTGTCGACCGGTTCCGCGGGTGTAGCTCAGTTGGTAGAGCACCACGTTGCCATCGTGGATGTCGAGGGTTCAAGTCCCTTCACCCGCTCTTGTTGTGGAAAACCGGCATGCAGCGGCTCGGTTGCGGGCGGCTGTTTCGCATTCGCCGGCGCAGGATCGGTGTCATCCGATTTGGCGCCGGCTGTTTTTTCAAGGTGAGGGATCCGTGGCGGACGACCAGACAACGGACGACCAGACGACCGTCGTGGCCGATGAGAACGAGCAGTCGGAACCGCAGAAGCTGAAGCTGAATGTGGAAGTTTCGACCATCGGCCCGTGCCGGAAGCACGTGCGGGTGACCGTCGCGCGGGAGTCGCTGGACGACATCGAAGCCGAGGTTTCGGATCGATTCGCCGGCGAGGCCCAGGTGCCCGGCTTCCGCGTCGGCCACGTGCCGATGGCGCTGATCCGCAAACGGTTTCGCAAGGAACTGAACGAGCAGGTCAAGCAGCGCGTGCTGATGCAGAGCCTCGAACAGCTCGCCGAGGAGAACAGCCTCGATCCGATCAACGAGCCGCGGCTGGATCTGGACGCGATCGATATCCCCGAGGACGGCGATTTCGAATACGAGTTCGACATCGAGGTCCGCCCGGAGTTCAGCCTGCCCGACTACAAGGGGCTGAAGATCGAGCGTCCGGTCAAGGAAATCGGCGACGACGACGTTGACGCACACCTGGCGAAGTACCTGGAGCAGTTCGGCCAGATGACGCCGGTGGAAGAGCCGGCCCGCGCGGGCGATTTTGTGACGCTCGACATCCAGTTCGAACATGACGGCGAGGTGGTCAATTCGCTGCGCGAACAGACGATCCGCATCCGCCCGACGCTGCGATTCGCCGACGGCGAGCTGACCGGGTTCGACAAGCTGATGGTCGGAGCGAAGGCGGGCGACTCTCGGGAAGCGAAGTTGAAGGTGTCGATCGAGGCGGACTCGGTCCCTCTTCGCGGCGCCGACATCACGGCAAAGCTGAACGTGCTGGACGTCAAGCGGCTCGAAACCCGAGAACTGACCGACGACTTCCTGGCGCGGATCGGCATGAATTCGGAGGAGGAGGTCCGCAAACTCGTGCGGAGCTCGCTCGAGCGACAGGTGAAGTACACGCAACGGCAGTCCTGCCGCTCGCAGGTGCTGGGGCAGATCACCGAATCGGCCGACTGGGAACTGCCGGAGGAACTGGTTCAGCGGCAGGTGCAGAATGCGATGCGCCGCGAGATCCTCGAAATGCAGCAGGCGGGCTTCGGCAGCGAGGAAATCCTCGCCCGTCGCAACGAACTGCAGCAGAAGTCGCTGACGATGACGCGCCGGAATCTGAAGGAGCACTTCGTGCTCGACCGGATCGCCGAGGCCGAGAACCTTGCGGTCTCGCAGGACGACCTGAACTCGGAAATCGTCCTGATGGCCGTTCAGAGCGGCGAGAATCCGCGGCGCGTGCGGTCGCGGCTGCAGAAGTCGGGGATGATCGAGAACCTCGAAGCGCAGATCCGCGAGCGGAAGGCGGTCGACGTGATTCTGGAGCACGCGACGTTCAAGGACGTCCCGATGCCCGCGCCGGCCGGCGAGGACGTGGTCTCGGTGCAGGCGTCGATCTGCCCGATGCCGGAGGCGTCCGAATCCGAAGCGGAGTCCGACGCCGGCGCGGAAGACTGAACGCGACGGGAGACCCGCCAGAGACAATCGCGGCCGCCGGGAAGCAGTTCCCAGCGGTCGTTTTGTTTGCCATGCGCCCCAGTCCGGGCACGCGGCGCCCCACTCCCCCGCGGAGACGCCAATGGCCACCACCATCATCTGGCATGGGCACAGCACGTTTGAGATCGTCACGCCCCGCGGACGGCTGCTGATTGATCCCTATTTCACCGACAATCCCGTGGCGAAGCGCACGGCCGCGGAGATGTCGGCGGATGCGATCCTGCTGACGCATGGGCACGGCGATCATGTCGGAGACGCGGCCGAAATCGCCCGGCGAACCGGCGCGCTCGTCATCGCCAACTTCGAAGTCTCGCACTGGATGGAACAAACGCAGAAAGTCCGCCATGTGCACGCGATGCACATCGGCGGCCAGCACGCCTTCCCGTTTGGAACGGTGCGTCTGACGATCGCGCACCATGGGTCGATGCTTCCCGACGGCTCGAATGGCGGCAACCCCTGCGGGCTGCTGCTGACCCTCGACGACGGCATCGTCTATCACGCGGGGGACACCGGTCTGTTTCTCGACATGCAGCTGATCGGGGAAGCCGGAATCGACCTGGCGATCCTGCCGATCGGCGACAACTACACGATGGGACCGCGCGACTCGCTTCAGGCGATCGAGTTTCTGGCGCCGAAGCATGTCGTGCCCTGTCACTACAACACCTGGGACATCATTCGACAGGACGCACACGGCTGGGCGCAGAAGGTCAGCGACGAGGGCCTCGCGACGCCGCATGTGCTCGAGGTGGGCGGTCGCTTATTGCTCGATGTCGGCGCGGTCCGGGCGGCGGACTCATGACCAGGCTGCTGCCGTGGACAGTGGCCCTGTGCCTGGCGATTGAGGCCAGTCCGCCCGCCTTGGGCGCCGAGCCGACGTTTCGCGTCTCCGAGGGGGGGGCCGAGGCCCGGAACGGTCTGTCGCTCGACCAGGCGCTCACGGCCCTGCAGTCCCGGCTGGCCGATCCCGATCCCCGGGGGCTGTGGGTTTTCGAGCAGACGGACGCCCGGCCGCTGCCCGCGCCTCCGCGCATGGTGCTGCTGACGAACGGCGACCGGATCCCGGCGGACGACATCACGCTGGCGGACGATCGGCTCACCGCGACGATCGACAACGTAGGCGTCCCGCAGACTCTGGAATGGCCGCTGGAGGCGGTGCGCGGCGTCCTGCTGCCGGCGTCGCTGGAGACGGGCCGGCCGCGGCTGGCACGACTGCTCGAAGGCCCCGGACTGCCCGACGACACGCTGTTGCTGGAGGGGCGCGATCGAGTGGCCGGGGAGATCGTGGAGGCGACTACCGAGGAGATTCGGGTGAACGCGCCCTCCGGCGCGGTGGAAGTCGCTTCGAACCGGGTTCGGGCGTACGCGCTCAGCCGGGCGCTGTGGCGGGAGAATTCGTCGCCGACGGCGGTCTTGGTGATCACGACGCATGGTGCGATTCACTCCGCGAAATCGGCGGTCGTGCGGGGAGCGCGGGTGACGCTGCACTGCGAAGACGCGGGAGACGTCGTGATTCCCATCCACGCGGTCGCCCGGCTGACGTCCTACGGGCAGGACGTTCGGGACGCGACGCAACTTCCGCGGGACGAGGCGACGGCGACGCCCTACCTGCCCGCGCGGACGCCTGCGAGCGCCGCGACCGTGCGGCGCCTGTTTGGTGCGATCCCGCGGCCCCCGGTCCTGGCGAACCGCCACTATGACGGCGGCCTGCTGCAGGTTCGCGGCCGGACGTACGCCCGCGGGTTCGGAGTGTTCAGCGGCACGGCGCTGCGGCTGCGCGTTCCCGAGGGGGCGGAGCGGTTCCGGGCCACGATTGGGATCGATGACGCGGCGGATGGCGGCGGAGCGGCGATTTTCCGCGTGCTCGCAGACGACAGGGAAATCTGGCGGAGCAATGTGCAGACGGGACGAGACGCCGCGGCGGAGGTGGACATTCCGACCGGCGGGGCGACGACCTTCACTCTGGCAGTGGATTACGGTCCCGGCGGCGATGTGCTCGATCTGGCGGACTGGTGCGAACCGGTGTTCGTTCTGGAGTCGGGGTTCGGTGACGAAGCGGCTGCCGTTCTGACGAAGCCGTGACGCCGCGGCCCGGGGCGCGACGTGCCCCAGCAGCCGATTCTGAATTTCTTGATCGCGGCGGCGGGAATTCGTGAAAGGGTCAGCCGTCCCGCGCACTTCTTCAGCAGAGGCCCGAGCGTCCGGGGACCGCATTGTCCGCGTGGGCGGGCGATGTCGATGGCGGCGACGGGCCGCGGGAGAGGGTTATGCGCAGTCTGATCGGAATGGCGGCGGGTCTGGCAGTTTGGCTGTCGGCGCAGAGCGCTCAGGCGGGGTTTCTGTTTCAGGGCGACATCGTCGCGGAATTTCGCAATCCGACCCTGCGCGGCTCGACCATCTTTCCGGACGGGACGCGCCACGAGTCGTTCGACAACACGAACACAGCCATCTTCAAGACGTTCGCCCAGGGGGATTCGGTCGTGTTCATGTGGGGCGGCGGGGCGGGCGGTCCGGGCTTCAGCCATATCGTGCTGACGCCCGCGAAGGACATCGAGGTGACAGACGGGCAGACGATCGAACTGGCGCGGGCGAGCTACCACAATGGAACAAGCGCGCTGGAGTCGCTGGTGTTCGGAGTCCAGCTGGTGTTGTCCTTCGACGGCAATATCGACGTCGCACCGCTGGTCGTGAACGTCACGATCAAGACGACGTTCAACTCGACCGGCACGATCGCGGATGCGGACTTCCTGAAGTTCGGCAATCTCAGCCGATCGCTCCAGGTGGCTGAGAACCTGGGAGCGTCGGTGAATCTGATGGGAACCGTCGTGGAGAATCCGCACATTGAACTGCACGATCTGCAGCTCGTGCAGGACGTGATTCTGTATCAGGGCCCGGCCATTCAAAACGAATACGTCCCGGAAGACTTTGTCCATCTGCCGCCGGACATCCTCCCGCCGGACATCTATGCGCAGCTCGTTGCGAAGCTGGCCCCGATTCCAGCGCCAGAGCCGTCCAGCCTGGTTCTGCTGGGGATGGGCGCGGCGGGAGTCGCGGGACATCGGCTGCGTCGGCGCGCCCGCGCGTCGGAGGCGGAGGAGTCCAAGGCGTAATCCGGGCCGCTCCCGTGTTTCCCCAATTGGCCCGTGATGCTGGCCGCCATCCCTCATCGAGCCCGGCTTCGAGGGGGGTGACGGCCAGATTCTTTTGACAGGCCTCTGGAACGTCCGCACAAACCCGGTTCCTGCCTGCTCAAGACCTCGAGCCCGGCTCAGGAGCTCCCCCGACTGCTGACGCACGTCCCCAGGATTCGTCGTCGACTCACTTCCGGGCGAATGTGAACTCGCCGTGCTGAACGTCGATGTCGATCGTCGATCCCTCCGGGAACTCACCCGTCAGGATCGCATTCGCCAGCGCGTTCTGGAGTCGGTTCTGTATCACCCGCCGCATCGGCCGCGCACCGTACTGCGGATCGTACCCCTCGTTCGCCAGAACCGTGCGGGCCCCCTCCGACACCTCCAGCCGGTAGCCGTGCTCCTCCATCTGCCGGGCCAGCCGCTGCAGTTGCAGGTCCACGATCTTCCGCAGGTCGCCGCGGTCGAGCGGATGGAACACGATCACGTCGTCGATCCGGTTCAGGAACTCGGGCAGGAACCGCTGCCGCAGCGCCTCCATACACACACGGCGAATCTCCGCTTCGTCCCCTTCCTCGGCCAGTTCCAGGATCGCCTGCGAGCCGATGTTCGACGTCATCACGACGATCGTATTGCTGAAGTCCACCGTCCGGCCGTGTCCGTCGGTCAGCCGGCCGTCGTCCAGCACCTGCAGCAGGACGTTGAACACATCCCGGTGCGCTTTCTCGATCTCATCGAGCAACACGACGGAGTAGGGCTGCCGACGTACGGCTTCGGTCAGCCGGCCCCCTTCCTCGTAGCCGACGTATCCCGGAGGCGCTCCGATCAGGCGGGCCACCGAGTGCGGCTCCATGAACTCGCTCATGTCGATGCGGATCATGTGGCGTTCATCGTCGAACAGGAACTCGGCCAGCGCCTTGCAGAGTTCCGTTTTGCCGACGCCTGTCGGCCCCAGAAAGATGAACGAACCGATCGGCCGCTGCCGGTCCTGCAGCCCGGAACGCGACCGTCGCACCGCGTTGGCCACCGCCGTGACGGCCTCCTCCTGGTTGATCATCCGCTGATGGATGCGGTCCTCCATCTCCAGCAGCTTCTGACGCTCGGTCTGCAGCATCCGCGCCACGGGGATGCCCGTCCAGGTGCTGACGACCTTGGCGATGTCTTCGGGGGTGACCTCCTCGCGGAGCAGCGGCTCGCCGCCGGACTGCTGCATTTCGTCGAAGCGTTTCTTGGCTTCGTCCAGCTTCTGTTCGGCTGCGGACAGCGCGACCTGCGCTTCGTGGGCGCGGAGATAGTCCTCGTTGTCGTTCGTCTCCCGGGCCCGGGCGAATGCCCGGTCGTAGTCCGCGCGGAGTTTTTCGATCTGCTCCTGCAGCGGCTTGAGCCCGGACAGGACTTCCTTTTCGGCCTGCCAGCGGGCTTTCAGCGCGGCGACCTCCTCCTCCCGGGTGGAAATCTCCCGCTGCAGTTCGGCCAGCCGTTCCTTGCTTTCGGCGCTCTTCTCCTGCGCCATGGCGGCGGCCTCGATCTGCATCCGCGTCAACTGCCGCGTCGCCTCATCGATCTCGACGGGCATGGAGTCGATCTCCATCCGCAGCCGCGAGGCCGCCTCGTCGACGAGGTCGATCGCCTTATCCGGCAGAAACCGGTCGTTGATGTAGCGGTCCGAGAGCGAAGCCGCGGCGAGGATCGCATCGTCGGTGATCCGGACGCCGTGGTGCGACTCGTAACGCTCCTTCAGGCCGCGGAGGATGGAAATCGTGTCCTCGACGTTCGGCTCCTGGACCATCACCGGCTGGAAGCGGCGCTCGAGTGCCGGGTCCTTCTCGATGTGCAGCCGGTACTCGTTCAACGTCGTCGCGCCGATGCAGTGCAGCTCGCCGCGGGCCAGCGCGGGCTTGAGCAGGTTCGAGGCGTCCATCGCTCCTTCGGCCTTCCCGGCGCCGACGACCGTGTGCAGCTCGTCGATGAACAGGATCACCTGCCCGTTGGAATCGGTGACCTCTTTGACGACTGCCTTCAGCCGGTCTTCGAATTCGCCCCGATACTTCGCCCCGGCGATCAGCGCGCCCATGTCGAGCGCGATCAGCGCCTTGTCCTTCAGCCCCTGCGGCACATCGCCCGAAACGATCCGGTGCGCGATGCCCTCGACGATCGCCGTCTTGCCCACGCCCGGCTCGCCGACCAGCACGGGATTGTTCTTGGTGCGCCGCGACAGAATCTGAATCACCCGGCGAATCTCGGAGTCCCGTCCCACGACGGGATCGATTCGCCCCTGACGGGCCAGCGCCACCAGATCCTTCCCGTACTTCTCCAGCGCCTGGTACTTGTCCTCCGGGTTCTGATCGGTGACCTGCTGGCTGCCGCGCACGCTCTGCAGGGCGTTCAGAATGTCGCTCTCCTCGACTCCGTTCACGTGCAGCAGCCGTTTGGCCGCGTCGTCGACCTTCGTCAGCCCGAGCAGCAAGTGCTCCGTGGAGACGAACTGATCCTTCATCTGGTCCGCCTGCTTCTGCGCAGCATCGAACACCCGGTCCAGTTCGCTCGACAGCGACAGGCCCAGGTTCGAACCCGACGACGACGGCAGGCGGCCCAACTCGCTGGCGATGAGCGATTCCAGCTGGCCGACGTTGACGCCGATTTTTTGCAGCAGCGGCCGGACAATGCCCTCACGCTGCTCAATCAGGCCGGACAAGAGGTGCAGCGGCAAGAGCTGGCGATGCCCCTTCTCGCTGGCGAGGTGCTGCGCGGTTTGGACGGCTTCCTGAGCCTTGACGGTGTACTTGTCGAAACGGGGAGGCATGCGGGACCGGCTCCGAGGGAGTGTCGGGCAGCAATCCGCCCGTGCAATGAGCCTTTGGCAACTCATGTGCCGCGATCCGCGACACGGAGAACACTGACCGAGCCTGCGTCAATTCCTCACGAAAACAATGGCAATTTGCTGAACGCCGGCAACGGCGACCTCGACTGCTGCCACAATGGCACTGCCCTGGATTTCATGGCGATACCGAAGAGCTGCCACATTGGCGTGCCGTGCGTGCCAGCTCTGCACGCCTCTGCGGACGTCAGTGCGTCACTGCCCCAAGCCGGCGCCGTCACGCCCCGTCCGCTTCCAGTCCCGCAGACTCTGTGCAGACGTGCTGAGCGCTCCCCACAACCGCCAGCCGTTCATCCCCCTGAATCAGGCGCGCGACTTCGTCGATCCCGCTCAGCGGCACCATGAACAGCTCTTCGACCAGGTCCGGATCGAGCCGGCTCAACAGGTACACGTTCGCCCACTCCACCGACCGGGCCAACGACGTCGCGGCGAGCAGGTCCGGCGGCGTCGTTTCCCGCAGCGGCCGCATCGCGTCCCGCGGTTTGCGGCTGTCCCGAATCATCTGCAGCCCGGGGCCCAGCGCCTCGTCGAGTTCGGTCAGCACGACGATCCGCCCGTCCCGGGCGACCAGATTCCGCGCGGAATGCAGCGCCCGCGCGAGTTGGTCCCAACCTTGACCGGCCGCGTCCGATTCCACGGCGACGAGCACGAGTTCCGGGCGGCTGGCGCAGGCGAACCGCCACGTGCGATTCAACTCGCTCACGGCCGACCGCATCACCTGGTCCGCCTGGCCGGCGAACACCCGGCTGACGCCCGCCCCTTCCGACGGCAGCACCGCGACGCCAAACTGCACCCCCAGCAGCCACGCGACCTCTTCCGCCAGTTGCCGCAGCGGCCGCGGATCGTCGACCTGCAGTTCATCGTGCGGCTGGCCATGCGCCTTGCGGATCGCCTCGATCGTCGACAGTCCGGGGTACAGCATGCTCTGCAGCCCGCGGTAGCCCCACAGCCGGTCGAATTCGACGCAGCCCGCCAGCAGCAGGGCATCGGCCTCAGCCGCTTCCCGGGCGAGGTAAATCCGTTCGCCGCCTGCCGTCGTCGCCAGGTAGGTGCAGCCGTTCGTCTTCAGCGGATCATGCAGCACCCATTGGACCCGGTCTCGCACGTCCTCCGGCAGGCCGGTCCGCGGATCGGCGGGCGTGCCGCCGGAAAAGTCCGCGGGGTGCAGAATCGTCACGTCCTCCGGTGCGATCTCCCGCTTGTGAATCTCACGCCAGGCCCCGGCGACGACGGACGCGGCAGACGGCAGCCGTCGGTCGACGATGATCGTCACCCGGTCGCCCGGGGCCAGCCCCTGGTGCAGCGGCGGGAAGTCAGCGGGCGCCGCCAGCGCCTCCGCCACGCGCCCGGCGACGTCGCTGATCGCGGCGGGCGCCTCGAACCGGCCGATCAGCCGGCCCGCGTCGATCTCCGAGGCGAATTCGCCGGCTGTTCCGAATTTCAGTTGCAGCGTCTCGACCGCCATGAGTCCTCGCGTCTGATGTGATCGCACAACTATATTGGCGAGGGCGGATTCGCACAGTCCGCCGTCTCCGTTCGCACGTTCCGCGGCCGACGCCATGGATCCCGCCGCTGCTCCGCAGAACCTCGACGACGACGACCAGCTGATGGTCCGCCTGCAGGGGGGAGATGCGTCGGCGTTCGACGAACTGGTCGAGCGACACCAGGGGCCGCTGTGCGGGTTTTTCTTTCGCAACACCCGGGATCGCCAATTGGCGGAAGATCTGACCCAGGACACGCTGCTGAAGGTCTATCATCAGTTCTGGGATTACCTGCCGTCGGGACGGTTCCGCGGCTGGATGTTTCGCATCGCCCGCAATCTGTTGATTGACGACGTCCGCCGAAAGCGCCACGACGCCCTGATTCGCGCGGTCAAGGGCAGCACGGCGGACGAGCCGGACATCCTGCATCGGATCGCCGAGGACATCGTGCCCCCGGAAGTGCATGTCGAGGAACGGGAATTCACCAGCCTCGTGAATGCGCTGCTGGAGGAGATTCCCCGGGACCAGCGGGAAACCTTCACGCTGCACCATTTTTCAGGCCTGAGCCTGCCGGAGATCTCAGACGCGATGGACGTTCCGCTGGCGACCAGCAAGAGCCGGCTGCGGCTGGCGCGGGAAAAACTCTCGGAAAAGCTGGCGGCGCGGGGGATGAAGGGGCCCCCGGGCGCCGAATCCAGGAAAACGATCGAAGCCCCGATCCCGCCGTGATCCGTCCGACTCCGGGCCGCGTTGCCCCGTTATCGCTCGTCCTCCGGGCGGCGGTGCGGCGAAACCCGGAGACTGCGAATCTGTCGAACAACGCCCCCCAGACCGCACGGCCCGATATGAACTATTTCAGTCGCCTGACCGACATCGTCACCTGCAACCTCACCGCGCTGCTTGAAGAGGCCGAGGACCCGCACGCAGCGCTCGAACAGGTGTGTCGTGAAATGCGGGAGGGGGTCGCCGGCGCCCAACGCAGCGCCGCCACCGCCGTCCGCAATCTCGAAAAAGTCGAAAATGAAATCGCCGAACAACAGTCCCAGGCCCGGGAATGGGTCGAATCGGCCCGGAAGCAGCTCGCCGAAGGGGACGAGAACCAGGCCCGGCAGTCGCTGATGCGGAAGAAAGAGGTCGAAGCCCTGATCGCCGGACTCGAGCAGCAGCGACAGGCCGCGCTCTCCACCCGAAACCACCTCCAGACGACCCTCGCCGCGCTCCAGGCGCGGCTGCACGAAGCCGAACGCCGGCTCGAAGGCTTCGCCCCCGACCAGCCCGCTGCGGCCCGCGCCGCCGGCCGCGCCGCCAAAGCCCCCCCCGCCGATGACTGGGCCGACGTCGACCGCGAACTGGCCGAACTTCGCAAGCAGCTGGGGCAGTGAACCAAGCGGCGTCGGACGCCCCGTTCAAGACCCGCGGCGCGGCCGTTCTCCCGAATCGGGAACCCGCGCCGACCATTTGCAGTCGGCCCGCGACTCCTCCATCATCCGACGCATGCAAGCCGGGGTCTCAGAAGAATTCACGCCCTCCAGCGCCGCGGAGCTGGCCAGATTCCTGGCCGACAACGCCGCCGGTCCGCATCGCGCCATGCTGCCCGTGGGCGGTCGGACGGCCATCCGCTACGGGCTCCCTTTGACCGGGCCGGCGACGCTCATTCCGACGACGTCGCTCGATGCCGTCGCTGATTACCCGGCCCGGGACATGACAATCACCGTCGGCGCCGGCATCCGTGTCGCCGAACTCGAACAGCTGCTGGCTGCTGAGGGACAGCGGCTGCCGATCGACATTCCGGATGCGACGCGCGCCACGCTGGGTGGGGCGATCGCCACGAACACCAGCGGCCTGGGACGTTTCGGTCACGGGACGTTCCGGGACTACGTGATCGGCGTGTCGGCCGTCGATGGCCAGGGGCGGGCGTTCTCCGGCGGGGGCCGCGTCGTCAAGAACGTCGCCGGCTACGACCTGTGCAAGCTGCTGGTCGGTTCGCTGGGCACGCTGGCCGTCGTCACGGAAGTCACATTGAAGCTGCGCCCGCGTCCGGAGACCCGGGCCGCCGTGTGGACGGAATGTCCGACGCTGGAGACGGCTGATGCGCTGCTGACCGGTCTGAATACGTCGGCGACCCGGCCGGTCGCGATCGAACTGCTGAACGCGGCCGCGCTGCGTTCGCTCCGCGCCTGCGGGCTGCCGAGCCTCGCAGAGAGCGCTTGTCTGCTGGGCGTGTTCTACGAAGGCGGCGAGCGCGAAACCCGCTGGCAGACGGACACCTTGCTCGCGGAGTTCCGGGACGCGGCGCCCGGCGCGTGCGTCGCGTTCGCATCGGACGACGCCAACAAGCAGTGGGCCGAACTGAAGGAGTTCCCGACGGCCGGCGACGATCCGGTCACGATCTCAGTCTCCGTGCCGCCCAGCCAGGTCGCTGGGATCCTGCAGGCGGCAGGCGAACGGGGCGCGGCGGCCCAGGCCCATGCGGGCAACGGCGTCGTCATCGCGCATCTGCCGGACGACATTACCACGGTCGAACAGGCCCGGGCAGCGATCCAGCCGCTGCGAAAGATTGCCGAAGCGGCGGGCGGGAGCCTGGTCGTGTGGAACTGCGACGACGCCTGGAAGACGCCAGGAAGCGTGTTCGGCGACGAGCGGCATTGGTCCCCCTGGATGTCGCGGGTCAAGGCGGCGCTCGATCCGCACCAGACGCTCAGCCCGGGCCGGCTGCCGTTGTAAGCGGATTGTGAGGGCCAAGGCTGGCCAGACGGACCGGGTCGCCACGGCTGAATTTCCGCGGAGCAGGGGAATCCGTGGGGATGCCGCGCGATGCTAGGGCTTGCGGCCACACTTCACAGTTGAGGACGGCGGCGAATGGAAATCCATCTCGACGGACCCTCTCGACCGAACATGCTCTTCCGGTCCTGCATGTGAGATAGCGACGTGGGCTGGGCCTTGGCCCAGCGAGTGCTTTGGAAATGGACCACCATTCGATCGTCGCTAACCCTCTCACGAGCTCTTGGGGGCGCAAGTCAAACCGTTTCGGAATATTGTACTTGACAGACCCAGCCCGGTCGCCGGAAATGCCATTCCGGACAGTCCTCGAATAGCGGTCCAGTTGCCCTTTTTCGGCTTCGTCTTGAGCATGGCGTCCACCACCTTCTCGAAGCTCAGGGGGATGCGTAGCGGACGGTTCTTCGGTCTTTCGTTCGGCTTCTTTTCGCCTTTCCCAGACTTCTTTTGCATCGTGCCTCCTTGCCCTATCTAGCTCTTGGGCAACGGAATTCTAGCCGAGTTGGGGAACGAGCGCAAGGGCGATCGCTACCGGCGGACGTTTGCAGGCGGACGTCGTTCGATCCCTCCGCCCATAATCTGAGTAGCAGGCTGCTTCTGCTTTTCATCGGCAAACAACTCTATGAGTTTCTCTTCACCCCAATGCACTTCATTACGATCGTGAAGGAATGGAAGTGGCGCACCGGGCGGATAGAACAGGTACTGCCTCGTCATTGCTGCTCTGAAGTAGTTGCAATTCGCTACGCCGAAGTCATCAACCGGAAACACCTTGGAATTGCCATCCCAGTTTAAGAGCAGACAGACGGTGCTAGAAAGCGGAATCGACACTTCAACTTCGGGAGTGGCCCATCCGACGCCCATAAGCCCTTCTCGACGGCGTTCGTCATTCGAATCAAACATATGGATCGGAGCATCGCCAGTGATGAATCGACCTCCTCCGGCAGCGATTGATAAATGCGGCGTCATCTTCCGCACGGTTAATGCGACCTGTGGAGCAATATCCAGCATCAGCTTAATATCATTGTTCCTTGGAACTTC
>JAHBXW010000020.1 GCA_019636235.1 Planctomyces sp. | reverse complement strand
ACAGATTCCCGCTCCCTGGCGCAAATTCCATGCCGAGGTTTTTGGTCCGCTTCTTAGGGCGCTCGGTGTCCCTGTCGATGACAGGCTGATCCCGTCGATCAGAAGCGTGTCGATGGGGGTGGAGCGTTTCGGGTGCGACAGAGTTGGGCTGCAAAGTTAGAAATAGAAGAACTCTGGGCGAACCGCCCACGGGCCGAGTCTCCGACCCGGCCCGTGGGATGACTTAACCCATTGTTGCTTTTTATTCGTTCGCTGCTCGTCACGTTACCTACTTTGAGGCGGAAGCCCTCCGCAGAATTGCGATCCTGATAAACCGCCGCCGCCAAGAATCTGCTGGCTGGCAAGGTCGCTCGAAACCGGCTGCTGCAAAAGTTGTACTGATCGGGCAGTTGTCATCGTGCTGGTGGCCTGGTCGTTGTCTGGAGAAAGTCGGGACTCCTCCCGAAATCCGCCGCCGCTCAGTCGTTGTCGGGCATGGTTGAAGATTCCGACTGAACTTCGCTCGTTTCTGCAATCTGGTCGTCAAAACTCGGGATTTCGTCCAATCTCGGGTCTCCCCTCCGAAAACGGGAGACAGAATATAGTTCCATTTGTTGTGGGGGGTGTAGAGAAGAGAGGAACGGAGCAGGTTCTCCGAACTTACAGGACACTGCCTTTCCAACCCCATACCGTCTTGCCCGGTGTGTTGTGCCACCCCCTTTCTTCCGAGGATGGTCGTAATCAACGGCAACGTACAGCCATTCCATCTCCCTCAAACAACGAAAGAAGGCTGCCTGTTTGTCGTGATTTCGCAAATTCAGGCCGAAATCCTGAAGGATTGATGGCAGCCCTGATTCTGGAATCTCACGATCACACCCTTTGACATACCGCAGGAAGAACGCCATCGCTCGAAACAACCGCTCCTGCTTCGCTGGCTTCTTGGCCTGCTTTTCTCCGAAGACGATGGGGGCCATCTTCTCACACAACAACTGCTTCTCTTCCTCGTTGAACGTGATCTCGATTTCGGATGGCACCACTGGCGGTGGAGCTTCACGCCGGACATCCCACGTTCCCTTGTCTGCCAGTTGAAACCCGATCTTCTCCCACTCCGACGCCACAACCTGCCAAGTGTAGGACGGTTCGCTCTGCCAGACTCCCCGAGCAATTCGGCGAATGTCTGCGTCCACCGTCTTTCGGTTATCCGGCAGGCGAGAACAGATCGAAACATCTGGCAATTCATCCACGAACCGCATCACGATCTCGACGGCATCGTCTTCACCGACTCCCTGAGCGTGCAGCGCCCCCAAAGTGACGTAGAGGCCCGCATTGAAGTGAGCGAACAAGCCCAGTTCTGCCTTTGTCCACAGGTTGAGCAACTCACCACGAGTTTTGCCTCGCAGCTTGCCGCTACTTCGACGCTTCTTCTTTGTTGAGACCGGCTTCACCGCATCACCAGCCAGCACAGAGTCGGACTCATTCTCGGAGGCGCATCTCAGATCAAGACGCTCCAGCACGAAAGACAGGACCGCATCTCTGTCCATGTATTGCCGGTTCCGATCAAGCAGCCAGTTCGCATACCCTTCGACATCCTGCCGCAGCTTCTCCTTTCGCCAGACAAGATGCAGTGGCTTGTCCAGCAGAACGATCCGGCCTCGTGCCAACGGTAGACGCTGGCCAAACTGACGGGCCGGAAACACCTCGACTGGCCGGAGGCCCTCTCGTTCTTCTTCCGACAGTGCCTTGATGCTGTCGGGAGTAAGGAAGATGTCGGGATGCCTCCGTTCCAGCTTTTGGAATTCTTCCTTCAACCACTTCCGACGAGTCTTCAGCGGTGACTTCTTGCCGAAGAACAGGATGATGTGAACGCCACGGGCGTCTCCCTCAGCCACCTGAACGTGGCAACGGCACTTCCCGTGAAAGTGGCCGAGCAAGGCGTGGAGGCGCTTGAGGAACAGTTTGTGCGGCACGTTGTGTAGGTCGAGATCGATCAGCAGATGACACGACGACTTTCCACCGAAGATGCCGTACTCCTCTCCGCCCGACAGATGACTCTCGGTACGCTGAAGCGTCAGCGACTCGTTGAATGACCGCCAGCCTTCTTCGTCAATCGTGGTGTCCCAATACCGCTCGCCTGCTGAGTCGGTGACATACGCCCCCTTGCAGCGCTTTATGAGTTTCGTGCGGTTGGCGGGCTTCACGAACGCCCGGTAGAAGAGATGCTTGGCCCGTTCCAATCCTGTGAGATGGACGGGCGTGGTTTGATTCTCGTGGTAGAGATGGAAGGTCTTGACGATCTTCGCCGTGGAGTCGATGACCGTCAGCTTTCGTTCTTCGACTTGCTCGAACAACGCAGCCGGTTCAGTCTTTGCTTCAACCTTCCGGCCCCGCATTCTCCACATGTTCCGTGTGCCCAGCGTGGGTGGCACATCTTTCCAACGGCTGAAGACCTGTGGTTTACGCTTTCGACGAGCCATTTCTGTTGTCCTCCTTGACTGGGGCTGCCGAATTGTTTGACCGAGGCTCCCTCTTTTCAAGAGCGTCCGCCTGCTCAGCAGAGTAGTAGGCTCGTCTTGCCAGCTTGATCTCAGGCTTGGGCAACATTCCTTTGGCGATCCGCCACCGAAACGCCTCGTAGGTGAGGCCCAGTCGAGCAGCCATCTGCTTTTGGTCACAAAGTCCGAGTGCATCGCAAATCTCAGACTGAGATGCGGCTCAGAACTTTGGGGCCAAAAATGCGAACCGCCGATGTGAGAAGTTGTTTGTCTGCCATGTGATCCTCCACAACTATCAGAGTGTGGTGGCCACATTTAGTGACTGAAACTCGGACGACTATCAGACATTCACCCAACGGCGATTTGCGCTATTCTTTGATCGTGGGTATAATTCCATCATCTCGCTTCTGACGCACGGCAGCCGTGCAATCGACCGCAAGGATGGCCGGGAAAGAATGAAGCGTGGTGACATCTCAAGGAGGAACAACAATGTCCACTCAGAATAAAGCGAAGAAGAAAAGATACTACTGGATCGCACTCAACGGGCCATCGGTAGCAGCGACGACGATCCCGCTATCGAAGAATCTCTCGGTATCGCCAACACCGGAGCAGTTGCTCGGCTTCTCCACCTACGACGAGGCTAAGCGGATTCAGCACTTCCTGCTGACATCCCCAATGGAAGAAGTGGTCAAGTACATAGAGTCGCTACCCCCGAGAATCCGCTCAGGGGAAGTCCAGTACATTCGACCGACGAACCCTGAACCCTACACCGAAGGGATCACAGCGTGGCACGATGGACCTGCGCTCGTGGCGTAGATTCCTTCTTGACGAGCGAGCCGCCTGAGATGTTTTCATCTCAGGCGGCTTTGTCTTTGCTGGTGCCGACTACAGCATATCGCCTGACTCGGTTCATCGTCGATGTGCGCTATTCCGGCAAGTCGGATAGAATGCCGCTGCTTCGCTGAAAGAAGTCACGGCGTAGTGCGATCAACAGCACGTCGTCCTTGACCGACACGCAGCGAGCAAGTCGGAAAGGAATCCGAACATGTCTGTTGCAACAGAACAAACAACGAAACACTTTGTCGATCTTTGGGCAAGGGAGACGATCCTGCGCCGCCGCAGGATTGTCATTGAAGCACCTGCTGGCTGGGATGCGTCTCGGCTGGCTGATCTCGATGGCGAAGAACTGTCACGGCTGGCCGACGAATACGGCTGTGATGCGGACTGGGAGATCGAAGAGACCGAGAACTGGGACACGTCGAACGGCATCGATGTCTCCGGGCCGGTCGCTGATGACATCACGCCAGACATCGTGTTCAAGATGAACAAGTTCGGCGAACTGATCGACGTTGAGTCAGGGGAGCCAGCAGCGTTCACGATGTGAACCTCGGTATCATGCAAGCGTCGAGGCACCCGCTGTTACAAGATACGGGTGCCTTTTCCATTCCAAGAGTTGGAGCGCAATGATGCTGAACGACGACTTCGCTGACCTTCAACCCGGCCAACCAAAAACCGACGAGGAGAAGATCGATACTCTGTTGGACCTGCTTTCCAGCGGCGGCTTCGAGGGCGACCCAGACCTTGATCTGGTTCGGGACTTGGCGCTCCAACATCTGCTTCAGTATCCAAAGCTCCCCGAACGAACCGTTGAAATCATGCTGGCGATCATCGCCGACATGGGCGAAAGCGAGCTTGTTCTTGAACGAAAAGAAGCCGCACTCGCTGTGTTGTCGAAGATGTCAGGCAATCGATGAACCGATCACGCATTCTTCGTCCGCTCGAAGTCAGCGATCAGCACGCCGACCGTCCCATCCGGCCCGAGACCGTGTATGGGCGTGTCCACGACAATCCTAACTGCTTTCTCCAACCACCTTCGCAAGTCTGCCAGCCTCGGTGTGTCGCCGTAGATTTCGATGTAGATTGGGGCGACGAACCGATGGACGGGACGGTCGCCCACGGCCTCCATCAGCAAGTCGTGTTGCTCCCAACACGCTTGGGTCACGTCTGCGAACACCGTGGCCTTGCTCTCGTCCTGATCCCACTGCCGAGTCTCAGAGTTCCAGTAGATTGGATTTCTGAACGCATCACACTTGGCGATGACGAACCGAGGGAAGTTGTCACTGC
Source organism: Planctomyces sp. (assembly GCA_019636235.1). Lineage (GTDB taxonomy): Bacteria > Planctomycetota > Planctomycetia > Planctomycetales > Planctomycetaceae > Caulifigura. The sequence continues at coordinate 88,747 of JAHBXW010000020.1, read as the reverse complement.
CACGCTTGATGAGGGAAAGCAAGGGAATCTCGTTGTTCATTGACCGTCCTCCTCATGTGCGGGAACGAATGTTCCGTCGCCACTCAGCACTCTCGACTGAGCCATCACGACCGGAAGGTCTTTGGCAAGCCGGTGGGGATTGCGGATCGCAAGATTGATCGGAGGCTGGCCGACCATTCGGATAGTCATAAACAGCACCGCCACTTTCTCGGCGGTGATCGGGCAGTCGATAACGCCAGTGTCCAGCGACAAGATTTCAACGTCGGTCACGTCGAGTTTCATTCGGAATCTCCTCTTGGGTTGAAGGCACGAGCCATCAGTGACTAGCAGGTGCCTCGTCGTCCCAGAGGGTCGTTCCCGCAGTGGTGGCAAGCGGCCAACTCATCCCTGACAGGAGCGCCACAGATCGGGCACTCGTACTGCTCATACCCGCAGGCACGGCAAGGAGCATCGAGATCGAATGCCTCGGTGCCGCAGTGGTTGCAATAGTAGCGGCGCTCTGGCTCGTCGTCGGCCAGGGGAAGCTGCTGGGATTCAGAGCGAAACGGCCACGGGCATGTCACGTCGAACCACGCATCGAGGCCCTTGGCCCTGAGTTCTTCGTAGTCCTTCGTGCCGCCGAACAGGACACGGTGCCCGAGCCATTGAAGCCCGTTGAAGAAGACCGCAGCTAGGAGTGCGACGAATGCCAGGAAGGTGATGCTGATCGCTCCACCGAAAACCGCAGGCAGGCCGAAGGGAAGGCTCAGGATGAAGGCAACGACCCAGAAGCGGCTGAGAACTTGGACGGCGTTCCGAGACATGGTTGGCTCCAGGTGTGAGGTTGGACACTGGGAGCCGTAGCAGGTGCCTCACATTTGGGGCGGCTCGTCTTGCTTCATTGCCTCAAGGTGTCTGCCAACGGTCGTCTTGGAGAGGCCAACCGCCTCGGCGATCTCTCGAATGCTCTTACCATCATCTCGCAGCTTCTGAATCTGCTTGACCTTCTTCAGCCCCGTGTACTGCTGCTTCGGCTGCTTCCACAAGTCCTTCGGAGCGGCGTCGAAAACGGGTTGCAACTGTTCTTGCAAGGACCGCAGAGCGTCGAACACGTCGCCGAATGGACGATTCGTGTACAGATCAAGCAATTCGTCGGTAGGGACGGGCTTGCCGTGGCACAGAAAAATCCTGGCAACTTCTCCACCAGCTTGACGACGCACGAGATTGCCAGCCGTCTTCCTCAACTTGCCGAAGGAGAGCCACGGAAACTCCGGGTAGTCCGCTTGAATCCTCCGTGTCAGCCCATTCCATTTGTTCTGGAAGGTTCTCCCCGGATTGTTCCCCTCGGTACGACGAAAGAACGGATTTCTCTCGTCGGTCAGCAGTAGAAAGGCGTCTGGCGTTGCGCCTCCCTGCTTCTGTCGCCGGTTGATTGCCCATCTGACAACTTCGACAGTCTGCGGCCAAAGCAGATGCTCGCCATACACGCCGCTTTTCAGGCGGACACGTTTGATGAAGGAATCGTCCGGTGAAGTCTGAAAGTCGAGGACATCGGCGAAGGGATGCGGCTGGCAGAGGGAAATCTCTTGCAGGTGGATCGTCCCCTGTTCGGCACCACCGAACCCGCAATTCAGGCCCAGGAGGAAGAGGACTCGCTCCAATGGCGTGGCGTACTCGTTGAGGAGCTTGAGTTCGTCGATGCTGTAGGTATCGACCTGATTGGGGCGCACCTTCTTGCGGCGGTCATCGGCAGTTTCGGGGACTCGTGTTTCGAGTTCGTCGAAATCCAGGGGCTTGCGCCACTCGAACTGGTCCGTTTTGTTCAGCCACCTGAAGAAGCACATCCACTCGGCGATATGGTTCGAGGCCGTCTTTCTCGTGACCGGCTTGTCCCGTCCTTTAACTTTGGGTCGGTTCTGCCACAGACGAATTAACGATTGGCAGCCATCGAAGGTGAGTGCCGAAAGAGAGATGTTGTCGTGCCGTTCCTTGAACCGTTCTACGATGGCCAACTTTCCTGCCCCGTAGGGCGTTACCGTTTCTCCGTCTGCGTACTTCTCCTTGACGTATTCGGTGTAGGCGTCGAGAGCGTCGAAAAGGTTGTGTGGATCAAGAGTGGCGATCTCTCGTGGTGGAAGCTCGCCTTGAGATCGAGCGATCCACCGAGCGGTTTCCATTCGGTCGTTGGCTCGGTCACGGGCGGACGCTGCGCCATCAGAATAGGCGTCTTCGTCAGAAGGGACGAAGTTGATCGAGGGGTACATCCGAGAGAGGGCGTGAATCTTTGTGGCATAGCCATCCGGGTCGGACGTGCCACGCTCGACCGGAATCTGCAATTCTCCTGCGGCAAGCTGAAGGGCGATCCCCAGCGTGAATTTCGTCCACGTCGGCTTCTCAGGCTTGGGTCGTTCGTCCGGGTACTGCGTCGTGTTGTGGAGGTACTCGATGCGATCCCAGAATTCGTCCAGCCGCATCAGCCGACGTTCCGCCTCCTTCGTTTCTGTGCCGAGGTAAAACGTGTGCTGGACCCACTTTCCCTTGTCATTCTGTTTCCACCCGACATCGGCTGGGATGCGGCCTCGTCTGTCTGGGTTACGGAGCGTCCTTTTGCGCTGGCCCACTGTCCTGTCTCCAAGTGGAGTCGTGGATCGGATAACGCCAGAATTGTACGCTCATCCGATCCAAAAGACCCGCAAATCCGATCCAAAACAGGCTATTTATCCGATCCAGACGGCATTCTTGAGGCTGAAATGGGACAGTGAAATTGTCGCAAAACCAATGAAAACAGCCGCTTGCGATTCTATCGCAAGCGGCTGTTTATGGAGGCGGCGGGAATTGAACCCGCGTCCTGTAAACCCTGAGATGCGGCGTCTACGTGTGTATCTTCGCGTTCGTTGTCGTCAGCCGCCGGCACGCGGAGCCCAGCCGGCGTCTGACCAGGCGGTCACAGGGTTCTCGCCTCGGGAGGAACCGCCACGGGAACCTTGCGGAACCCTTGGCCCGAAGCCAGCCTGATGGTTGCCGGGTCCCGCTCGCCTCAGGCAAAGCTCACGGGCCGGTGACCGCAACTAGGCGGCCAGAGCGTACTGCTTGTTGGCAGTTATTGTGTGATCAGCTTTTTACGTGGCCAACTGATCAACCACGACACGCAACCTGCACCCGCGGTGAACCAGTCAAATCCGATCGCCCCCGGGAAGGCCCGCGCCACGGCGGCGCGCACCTGAACAAGATTCTACCCCGCCTGGCCCGGCAATCAATCGCACTCCCCACGGTTTCCAAGGGTTTTTCAGGGTCCTGGAGCGTCGTCGACCGCTGGCGTCCCACGAGAGATGCCGCAGCCGGGGCCTGGCGTCCGCTGGCCCCTCTGACCCCCGATGGCCTTCTGGCGGCTTCCGAAGGCGCAGAGGAGCCGGTCCGTTCGCCGGGAGTGCCCGTGAATGCCTTCAGTGACGGCACGCAAACGACGACCCCGGGAATTTCCGTCATCCCGGCCCGTTCCCCTCCCGTTTCTCCCCCGTTGGCGCCCCACCCGCGCCCGTCCTGTACCGCCCCGGGACGTTCCGATACGCTGCCGCCTCGCGATTCCGGCCGCCGGCAGACCCCGGTCGCCCCCTCGTTCTGGACGATTCCTGTTCCCATGCAGACGCTGCTGATCTGGGTCGGCTTTCTCCTCTTCATCGGCTCGATGGTCGCGCTCGACCTGGGGGTGTTCCACCGCAAGGCGCACACGGTCTCGTTCAAGGAGGCCATCACCTGGACGTGCGTGTGGATCACGACGGCACTGATCTTCAATTTCGTGGTGTATTACCTGTACTCCAGCGGGCTCCTGGAGGGGGTCGACCTGAACGGCCGGCCGCTGACGGCCAAAAACGCGGCGCTCCAGTTTCTGACGGGCTACGTGCTGGAGTACTCGCTGTCAGTGGACAACATTTTCGTGATCGCGGTGATTATCGCGGCCTTCCGGGTGCCGCCGTCGGAGCAGCACCGGGTGCTGTTCTGGGGGGTGCTGGGAGCGGTGGTGTTCCGGGGGATCATGATTGCCGGCGGGGCGGTGCTGATCGAGCGGTTCCACTGGATCATGTACGTGTTCGGGGCATTGCTGCTGGTGTCGGCGTTGAAGATGTGGACGTCGGACGAGGGGGAAGTGGACGTCGAGAAGAGCCTGCTGGTGCGGCTGGCGCGGCGGATTTACCCGGTGACGACGGAGTACCACGGGAGCCGGTTCTTCGTGGACATCAACGGAAAGCGGCACATCACACCGTTGTTCCTGACGATCGCGCTGGTGGAGGCGACGGACGTGATGTTTGCGCTGGACTCGATTCCGGCGATTTTCGGAATGACGCGCGAGCCGTTTCTGGTGTTCACGTCGAACATTTTCGCGATTCTGGGGCTGCGGTCGCTGTATTTCGCGCTGGCGGGGATGATGGACAAGTTCCGTTATCTGAAGTCGTCGCTGGTGTTTCTGCTGGCGTTTATCGGGGTGAAGATGCTGCTGGAGGCGAGCCACGTGTTCCACATTCCGACGGGCGTGTCGCTGTCGATTGTGGGAACGATATTGGCGTTGGGCGTGTTGGCGTCGCTGGTGGCGAGCCGCCGGGAGATGTTGCGGGCCGGAGCTCCGCGGAAGGCCGTGTCGGAGGCGGGGGCCGGGGCGACGTCCGAAGTGGATCGGTCGGACGCTTGAGGCGATCCGGACGGGGGGCGCGAGGCGGCCCTCGGGAAGCGGATGGCGGGTGTAGCTGACCGCGTCGCCGGACAATTGACCTCCGGACAGAAATCAGGCATTCTGTCTGCAATTCAGGGTCTGGAGTTTTCTCGAACACAGGGACGTGTGACTTATGCTGAGTCGCCTCTGCATTGGCGTCTGTGGACTGGCTCTCGCTTCCACGCTCACATGGGCGGCCGAACCACCGGCGCGGACCTCGTCAGCGGCCCGTCGGGCTGAGGTCGAACGTCTGCTGGATCAGCCGCTGGACTGGCCGCAGGGCGACCGTTCCACGGTGACGCTCGAAGAGTTCATCGCCCATGTGAAGAACCGTCACCAGCTGCAAATCCACTGGGACGCGTCCGCGTTCGCATTGCTGGAGGGCGAGGGAGGCGGCGAGGCTCTGGGCGAACTGCTGGAAGGAGTGCTGGGCGCGGTCGGCCGAAGTTCGTCGCCGCTGGCCGCCAATGCATCTCGTCCCACGAATCTCGTGCTCGTCTCCCAGCCAGAACCGCGGTCTCCCAACGCCACGGCGGCGCCCGCAGCGGGGCCGATTCCGATTGTGCTCCCGAACGAACTCCCGCCGCCGCCGATTCCCGAAACTCCCGGCCCCTACGACCCGGGGAAGCTCGGCAAGCCGCTCCCTGCTTCCGATGCCCCGGAATCGGCGATTGAGGCCGTCGGCGAGGATGTGGAGCCGCGCCTGCACGATCAGTTCAATCGCCGGCCGATCCCCATATCGTGCGTCGCCCTGGACAACGCCACCGTTCGCGAAGGGCTGGAACAGTTGCTCCATGCGGCATTTCCGCCGATGTTCACGGGCTTCGTGACGACGAATTCGATGCGTCTGGATTACGTCATCGAGGGACACGCGGTTTCGATCACGACGCAGCTCCGGGCGAACTCGCTCAAGGAAACCCGCGTCTATCGCATCTCGCAGGTTCCGGGAGTCGGCCCGCAGGATCTGAAGCGCGTCATCATCCATTCCGTGCGGCCGTGGAGCTGGCGGGAGCAGTCGGGCGAAATCGTCGAGCGACTGGCCGCCCACCTGCCGCAGGGCAAAGCCATACCGCTGCCGACCGTCAACTTTGGACCGTCGACGTTCCAGGAACTGGGGCTCGACGGCGTGACTCTGGCCGCCGGCGCGACGGCGCCCCCCCAGGCGTCGCCCGCTCCTCCCGCGACGTCCTCCCTGACGACGGCTGCGCCCGAGATCACCGAGGAGCAACTGTCGATGATCTCCCGGCTGTTCTCGGGGGGCGCGATGGCCGCCTATCAGTCGCTCGTCTCGCTGATCGAGATCGTGCATCACGGCGATCCGCCAACGGGCGTCATTGAGGCGCTGCCGGGGGTGCTGATCATCACGCAGTCGCAGAGCGCTCATCGCGAGATCGCGGCGCTTCTGGAGGACCTGAGCGCCGCCAGCGGGACGGATTGACGGCACATCGCGGGCAACGCGTCCCGACGCAGGCCGGGCAGGCGCGTGCCCACGCGGATCAGTCGACTGGCGCGGGACTTTTCGGCGATTTGGTCGAACGCCCGCAGAACGGGCAGAGGTTCGGCACGCCGTCAAAACGCCCGGGAATGCCGAGCGCCTCCTCGACATGGCCGCAATCGGGGTTCGCGCAAATGTGCCGAAAATTGTCCCAGGCATCGCCGAACCCGGACCAGGAGAATTCGCAGGTCACGGTCGACGCTCCGCATTGAGGGCAAGTCAGCCCGGCTTGTGTATGGCCTGACATCCGCTGCTCCCGGCCGATCCGCTCGGCGGACATACGTCAACGAAATCCCGCAACATGTCGAACGGCACTGGTCACCGGCCGACTCGCGGACGCAGCTTTGACCAGGCGGCGGTCGCCGCGCCGCCTGTCGCGCCCGCGATCATCGGGACAAAGAACAACGCCGTCGCGACAGGGTTACCGTAGAACCTCGGGAATTCCCTCGCGACGCTCGGTCCAGCCCCGTGCACACTGCCGCCGGACTATTCCCCCGCCGAACTCCTGCGTTCGCGCGCATAACGCACGCGACAGCCCCGGGCGATGACTTCCTTCGTCTCCGGCTCCCGGCCGGCAAGCGCCGCCGATACCGCTTCCTCGACGTATCGCTTCGTCACCTTCGTCGCGTCCGTGGCATCGTCCATCGCGCCCATGTAGACGACCTTCCGTTCCCGGTTCAGCACATAGAATTCCGGCGTGAACACCGCGCCAAAATCCTTCGCGATCTGCTGCGACTCATCGTACAGGTAGTCGAACGTCAGGCCGCGCTTCTCGGCACGCTCCTTGAGGGCCGGCAGCTCATCCTGCTTCACACGGTTGACGCAGATCGCCACGACGGCCACCTGTGAGTTCTCGCCCGCATGGGCTTTCGCCAGGTCGTTGATCCGCTCCTCATAATCCACGGCCGTCGGACAGCTCGCGCACGTGAACACGACGACGACCACCGGCCGCTCGGCGAGGTCCGCCAGCGAATGCTCCTTCCCGTCGACGCCGGGCAGGTGCGTCCAAGCCGGCGCGGCGTCGCCGATCGACAGCACGTCGTTGTATTCCCCCGCGTTCAACAGCGTCGGGAAGCAGCCGGCCAGACAGGCGGCGAACAGACAGAGCATGCGCATCCGAGTGACCTTCTTGGGGAACCGGGGCCAGCACCGGTTATACCGCACCTGCCCGCAGGGACAAGATCGCCCCGCCCGGATCGCCTTTTCCCTGCAGGCCGCCCGTCAGGGACGCTCGCCCGGACGCGGAACGACCCCGCCCTCCAGGCTGTCGCGCAGCAGGAAGCCTTCCAGCTCGGCCTCGGCGATCCGCAACGTCTCCAGCGACTCCAGATAGGCGAGGCTCGTCTGGAAGTAGGTTCGCTGCGCCGTCAGCACGATCAGGTAGCTCGTCTCCCCCGCGTCGAACGTTCGGCGGGTCAGCGACAGCGATTCGTCCGCGCGGGGAATGATCCGCTGTTGATAGCGTTCCACCTGGCTGCGCGAGCTGGCGTACCGTTCGAAGACGCCGGCCAATCGCTGGCGGAGGTTGAGCTGCAGTTGCTGCAGCTCCTGCTCGGCGGCGGAGATCTGGAACCGGGCGCTGGAAACGCCGCCCTGATTGCGATCGAACAGCGGCACGGGAATCGAGACGCTCACTCCGGCGTCGGGGTCGCCGCCGATGCCGTTGTCCCGCACGTTGTACAGGCCCTGCACCGTGAGATTCGGGATCGGCTCCGCCAGCGCCCGCTCGTAGGCGAACCGCGATTGCTGGATCCTCGCCGCGGCCGCGCCGACCTCGGGGCTTTGCGACTGCAGCGACAACAGCCGCTCCTCGAAATCGAAGTCCCGCGGCTGGGCGAAGATGTCGCCCCGCAACACGCGCCCCGGAGGCAGGTCGCGCAGCCCGACGACGGACGCCAGTTCGCGCCACGCCGCGTCATGCCGGTTGATCGCGTTCTGCAGCAGCAGCTCCGCGTTCTCGGATTCGAGCTCCGCCTGCAGCAGGTCGGCGCGGGAGGCCTCCAGGCCCCGGATCAGGTCGTTGACCGTCTGGATCATCTGGCCGCTGATGTCGACCAGCCGCGACGTCAGCCGGATCTGTTCCTGCGCGATCAACACACGGGCGAAGGCGATCCGGACATCGGTGAGCACCCGCTGCTGCTGCGCCGCCAGTTCCTGCTGCGCGCGGTGGACCTGTTGCGCGGCCACGCAGCGATTGAGGCGCAGCTTGCCGCCGCGGACGAATTCCTGGCTGAACAGGATGCCGTGCTGCTCGGCGCGTCCCTGGCTGCCGAGCTGCTGGCCTTCGTAGCCGACGACCGGATTCGGCGGCAGGCCGACCTGCGTCCATTCGCCTTGTGCCACGCAGACAAGTGCCGCGGCCCGGGCAATCGATGGGTTGTGCGTCAGCGCGAGCTGCTCGAGTTCCGCGACGGACCAGCCGGCGGTCGCGGCGGGAACGGGCTCCGGCGGAACGATCGATTCGAGTGCCATCTCGGACCGGACAGGCTCGGCCGCCGAAAGCGGCCGCGCGGGCAGCGTGTGCCCGGAAGCGGCGACAGCGCCGGAGAGGAGCGCGCAGGACCAGCGCCGCCCGCGGCGGGGCCGGCTCGCAATCGATGGAGAGCACACAGGAGCCAAGGCATCCGTTCCAGTAGACCCTGTCTCATCCAAGGTCGGCCGGCTTCCGGGGTTCGCGCCAGTCCGAGCATTGTCGCCGGATCGACTCGCGCAGCCGGTCGGGCTGCGGATCGCCGGCCCCGTTGCAACCGCCAGAACCGTTGCGATCGGAGCCTGGAACGACGTCTCGCACGGCGTTCGTATGCGCGCGAGTCGCCGGAGGGCGAGTGTCGCATGTCGGGCATTGACCGCGTAGCATGGCGGGCCGCGGCGGCGTGCTGCTGAGCGCGTCGGCCGCATGCGATGTCCCTTCTGATAGCCCTCTCGAATTCCCGATTCATGCCCGAGACCTCCTCATCAACGGATTACCTGCAGTCGCTGTTCGGACTTTCGGGGCGATTGGCGGTTGTGATCGGCGGCACGGGGAAGCTGGGAGGCGCGCTGGCGGACGCGTTGGCCGGCGCAGGGGCGACGATTCTGATCGCCGGTCGGGATGAACCGGCCGGCGAGGAAGCGGTGGCGCGGATCCGCGCGGCGGGTGGCGCGGCCGAGTTTCGATCGCTCGACGCGACGCGGCGCGAGGATCACCAGGCGCTCATCGGCGAACTGCGGCGTGAGGGGCGCCGCTGCGACATTCTGGTGAACGCGGCGGGCGTCAATTCCGCAACGCCGTTTCTGGACATTTCCGACGAGGAATGGGAGCGGATATTCGACGTGAACCTGCGGGCCGTGCAGCGGGCCTGCCAGGAGTTCGGCCGCTGGATGATTGACTCCGGCGGCGGGGCCATCATCAACATCGCGTCATTGAGCGCGATCGTGCCGCTGTCGCGAGTGTTCACGTACTCCGCGTCCAAGGCGGCGGTGCTGAATCTGACGCTGAACCTGGCCCGCGAATGGGCTCCGTTCGGGGTGCGGGTGAACGCGCTGTCGCCGGGATTCTTTCCCGCGGAGCAGAATCGGAAAGTGCTGACGCCCGATCGTCAGTCGTCCATTCTGACGCACACGCCGATGGGACGTTTCGGCGAGCCGCAGGAGCTGGCGGGGGCGGCGTTGCTGCTGGCCTCGGAACAGGCGGGCCGGTTCATTACGGGGATCAACCTGGTGGTCGACGGCGGGTTCATGGCGCAGACGATCTGAGGCGTACCTGCGGACGCTGTTCGTGGTGGGGCGTCGGGGCGGGCGCGTATGGCGAGGATTTGCCTGGGCTCAAACGAGAACGGCCGCCCGAGCGAGATGCGCGGACGGCCGTCGACGATTCCGAACTGACTCGCTGCGATCAGCGGCTGTAGCTCACCAGGACGAAGTCCTTGCGGGCGGTCAGCGAGACTTCGTACTTGCCGAAGTCGTAGATGACCTTCTGCCCGTTGCGGCGGCAGCGGACATCCGCCACGGCACACGGAGGCACGCAGACTTCCACGCACACGGTGCAGCAGGGGTTGCACGGATCGGGCGCGGAGACGACGACCGGAACGGCGCAGGGATGTGTCTTCCGCTCGCCGCGAACCTTGACGTTCGTGTACAGGGCCGGGCCGGCGTAGACCGGGCTGTAGGCCAGGGGCGCCGGCTCCACAACCTCGATCGGCAGGGCCGGCGTGGGGCCGTCCGCCGGAGTCGGCTGGAGCGTGAACGAGGGCAGCGTGGTGCTCTGCAGCGTCGTGTTCGACGTCTGCACGATGACCGAGTCGACAATGCTGTCGACGGAGTTGCGCTGCGTGATCAGGCTCCGCTCCCGAACTCGCGTCTGCACCGTGTCGGCATCCACCTGAGTGGCCGCTGCGCCGAGCACAGCCACCGCCATCACAACATACTTCCGCATTGAAACCTCCCGTAGATCGCGAACTCCGCCGCGAGAACCTGGCGGGACACCGCGCGAGACACCCATCGCTCACGCCCTGCACCCGTCCTCAATCACGAAAAGTCTAGCATTCGCGAAATCGCGGGTCACACGGTCGCTGGAGAAATACGGAATCTGGGAAAATCTTGAGGATTCCGGACGAGCGACGGCCCGAAAATGCCCACAGAACTGCAACCCGCGTGACAGAAAGAGTTTACGGCGTGCCCGTGAGGCGGACGTCAGGCGACATGCACGACCAGACAGGTGATGTTGTCACGCGAGCCGCCGTTCAGCGCCGCGTCGACGATCCGCTCCGCAGCCTTCTGAGGATCGGCCTCCTCGGCCAGCAGCCCGGCGATCGTGTCCTCCGAGCAGCCGTCCGTCACGCCATCGGAACACATCATCAGCCGGTCGCCGCGCTGGGGAGTCACCGTCCGCGCATCAGTGCCCTGGCCTCCCTCCTTCGTGCCCAGATAGCGGTACAGCACATTCTTGTAGCGGTGCGTCGCCGCCTCCTCCGCGGAAATCGTGCCCGCATCGAGCAGCGCCTGCGTCAGCGAATGGTCCTTGGTGAGTCGCTCCAGCCTGCCCCCGCGCAGCAGATACGTCCGGCTGTCCCCGACGTTCCCGACCAGCAGCGAGCCCCCCGCGCGGACGATGTAGGTGATCGTCGTCCCCATGCTGCGGTAGCGGGCTTCCAGCTCGCCCAGCGCCATGATCTCGCCATTGGCGTGTCCGATGGCGCTGTCGATGGCCGATTGAGACTGCGCCGCGTCGCCGCGGTCGATGTCGGGCCAGCTCCTGTCCAGCCGCGAGGCGATCAGCTCGATTGCCAGCTCGCTGGCCTTCTCGCCGGCGCTTTGGCCGCCCATCCCGTCCGCGACAAGAAAATACCGCCCGCCCGAGTCGACGTGACAGCGATCCTCGTTGTTCTCACGGTAATTCCCCGTGATGCTGACGGAGCCCCATTTGAGGGCGAATGGTGTGGCCATCGGGAGTTGTCAGGCGGGTTGGCGGAGGCCAGTCCGCAAGGAAATGTCCGTCTCGCAATTGCTCCGGCGCCGTGCCGGTTCAGGTCATCGTAACAGCGTGGTACGCGGTTTTGTACGGCAGCCGCGCGCGAATCGACGCGACTTCAAGCGGCGGAAACCGGATGAGAGCGGCGGCCGGCCGTCGCGCGGCGTGGGCGGCCGGGCGGCTGGCCCCCGGCCGGGCGAAGGCAAACGGTCCCTGAATCCGCGCGCCGAACTTGACCCGGACGGGCCGCTGTTATGATCTCGCCCGACGCGGCGGAGGTCCGTTCGCGATGCTGTGCGCGGCCGGGGTTCCCCGGATGGGGCGTGCGGTCCATTTTCTGCCAGCGGGGGCGTGAGATGACGAGAGCGGCGCAGCCAGCGGTACAGAGCATCGTGCGGCGATTCCGACCCCGCGGGGGATCGTCCTCTGCGGTCGCGGCGGCGTTGGCTGCAGGCCTGGCGCTGGGCCTGGCAGGGTGCGAAAAGGTGCGTTCGCTGACGTCCCCGGAGGCGGACCCGCCGGCCACGGCAGCAACTCCCTCGAATCCGTCGGCCGGCGTCGAGCGGCCCGTCGAACGCGGGACGTCCGAGACGGACTCCGCTTCCCCCCAGGCGACGCCCGTTGTGCGTTCGCCCGACGAAATCATCGACGCATTCCTTGCGAAGCCGCCGGGGCTGCGAACGAACGCGGACCTCGAGGAACTCGCCGCCCTGGAGGCTGGCCTGGACCGCATCACGGAGCTGGACCTGAAGGGGTCGCGCGTGGGCGACGCCGGGCTGAAAGTTGTGGGCCGGCTTCCGCTGGCGACGCTGGACATCTCGCAAACGTCGGTCAGCAACGAGGGCCTGCAGGTGCTGGCGGAGCTGCCGGGGCTGAAATCGCTGATCGCGGACGACCTGGGGCGGGCGGACGAGGGGGGATTCACGGGACTGGAACGGTGCACTGCGCTCGAGGAGTTGAGTCTGCAATCGTCGCTGGCCGCGGACGCAGTATTCCGGCGGATGCGCGGCCTGCGCCAACTGCGCGTCCTGCGGGTGGGCGGGGCGACGAACCTGCTGGGTCGCGAGTTCACCGCCCTCGTCAAAGACGGCGGATTCCCCGAACTGCGGGAGCTGCACGCCGGCAACTCGCCCTTTGTGACGTACGGCCTGCTGGAGCTGAATCGGCTGAAGCAGCTGGAAACGCTGGATGCCTCGCATCCCGATACGCACGACGTCTTGGTCGAAGGTTTTCAGAACTGCCTGAAACTGAAACGGCTGCGGTTGGCGGGCAGCCGAGTGACGGTCGCCGGCCTGAAGCTGCTGGGCAAGCTGCGGTCGCTGGAGGAACTCGATCTGTCGCGTTGCGCGGGAGTGAATGACGCGGCGCTGGCGGCCCTGCGGCCGCTGAAATCGTTGCGACAGTTGTCGCTGGATGGCGCGGGCTGCACGGCGGACGGGGTCGCCATGCTGAAGAAATCGTTGCCGGATGCGACAATCCGCTTCAACGGGGCGGAGCTTCCCTGACGCAGCGCGGGAGAGCGTGCCGCCGGGCGATGCCGGCCGGCTCGGCGGCGGACATGGACGGCGGACCTGAGCAGGAGACCGGGGCATGCTGTGGCTGATGACGGAGTTCGTGCTGCTGGCGGCGGTGGTCGTGGCGGCAGGCGTCCTGATGACGAACACCGCGGATCGGATTGCTGACGCAACCGGCCTCGGCAAGAAGCTGGTCGGCATCGTGCTGCTGGCGGGGGCGACAAGCCTGCCGGAACTCGCCGTCGGCATCACGTCGGTGCGGATGGGGGCGGCCGATCTCACGGCCGGCAACCTGCTGGGAGCCACGCTGTGCAACCTGCTCGTGCTGGCCGGCGTCGATCTGGTGACGCGCACGCCCGGCGGCATTTTGAGCCGGCAGGCCGCGGCGCATGCGCTGTCGGCGACAGGCGTGATCATTCTGAAATGCGTCGCGGTGATCGGCATCCTGATCAATTCGACAGTCATGTTCGGGCCGATGGGGCTGACCAGCATCGTCCTGATCGGCGTCTACTTCGCCCTGCTGAGGCTCGTGTATTTCGATGAACTGGCGACGCGCCAGATCCTGGCGGAGAACGAACCGCAGAAGCGGCCGCCGCTGGGGCGCAACGCCGCGGGGTTTCTGGCCGCGGCCGCGGTGATCTTTCTGACGGCCCCGGAGCTGGCGCGGGTCGCCGACAAACTGTCCGACTTGACCGGCCTGGGGCGGACCTTCATGGGCACCGTATTCGTCGCCGCCGTCACCACGCTGCCCGAGGTGACAGCCGCCTACACGGCCGTGCGGCTGAAGGCGGTCGAACTGGCGATCGGCAACGCTTTCGGCAGCATCGCGTTCAACATGCTGATCCTGGGCGTGCTGGACGCCTTCACATCGGGGCCCATGATGGCCGAGATCTCGGACGTGCACGTGGTGACGGCCGTGTGCGGCATGATTGTGCTGTGCGCCACGGTGCTGTCGCTGTTGTATCGGGCGGAGCGCCGCTGGCCGATCCTCGAACCGGACGCCCTGCTGGTGGCGCTGTTGATCCTGGGGTCGTTCGGGCTCGTCTACATGCAGAGCCGCTGAGACCCCGACGGGCAGCCTCGACGCCCTCGCCAGCCGCGCTGCCGGGGTCGGCCAACCTGCGACGCGCCCGCGCTGCGTTCCGCGCACCGCGCGGTCAGACCATCCACAGTCCCAGCCCGATCAGCGCCGCTGCGGCGACCGCCGTTCCCGCCGTCTTGCGACGACTCCACGACCGCAACCGCGCGGACGTGAGCCCGCGGAGCAGCAGGTTCATCAGACCGAACGCGATCGTCGCCCCGCCGAGCACCGCCCCGGACGTCTTCAGACGTTCGTTCGACACCGCCGGCCGCCAGGCCGAGGCCAATGTCTCCGACAGCCGCTCCGGCAGAACGACCCGCCAATGCACCTGGTACATCGGCTCGGAAAACGTGCCGACGACCAGCTCCGTCCGTTCCACGCAGCGGTCCAGCACCAGGGTCGTGCGTTCCAGCAACTCGGGCGGCGCGAGCCAGCCGGCCGCCTCGGGCTGCCGTTCCACGAACAGCTGTTCCGCGCGGGTCCGGACTTCGGACCACAGCCGGTCTTCGGCTTCCTTGATGGTCGCGAATCGTCCGCTCGATATCGTCGCCGGCTGATCCATGCGGAGTTCGTCGCCGCGAATCGCCTCCGCGACCCAGGCGGGCAACTGGTCGGCGGTCAGGATCCGCTCGGTTCCGGATTCCGCCGGTTCCGCATCCACGATCCGCCAATCGCCATCGGTCGCCGAATCTTCGGCGGGCTGGGCCGGCGCGACTGATTCCGCCGCCGTGGAGACCGCCTCCGCCAGCGGCGGGGCCGGCGGGGATGGGAGGCTGCCGGGCGCGGCCACGGGCAGCGGCTTTTCCAGCGAGCGCCAGTCTCGAACCTGGATCGCTTCCCGGTGCAGGGCGTCAGCCCGGACCTGTTCCTCGATCTGCTGAGTGTGAATGACGCGCGCCCGGTGGTGCGCGAGTGCCTGCCCCTGCCGCAGGCGATAAATGCCCACCAGAGCCACGCCGATCAGGATCGCCACCACCACCGCCTTGCGCGACCACTGCAACAGCAGCAGCAACACCACGCAGATGGCGATCAGCGGCCCGACGGCCAGCGACTCCCGTCCCTGGTAGGCGTGCTGATGCTGATCGGGAAGCGCGGCCACGACCGGCCACGATTCGCCAACCCGGCTGACGACGACGCCGTCGCCCGAGATGGCCACGCGCGTTTCCGGCGTGCGCAGAAACACCCCGTCGCCGCTGATGCGGAGCTGGGTTTCGTGGCCATCGATCGAAACGTGTCCGGCGGCGGCCTGAACGGACTGGCGGGCGTGCATGACGGGCTCTTTCACTTCCAACGTTTCCGGGCCATCAGGCGGCGATGTCCAGCGCCGCCGGTTCGGCCGGCACGGTTTCCTGAGCGGACGCGAGCTGCACGGTGGCTGACAGCACGGCGGCCCAGGTCATCAGGACTTCGACAGGGCTGTTCATGATGCCGGCGATCATCGCGGCCACGAGCGCGGTGAAGGCCATCGACGTCAGCCGGAACCGGGAACTGCGATACACGGTCGACTGCCGCATCCAGTTCCGGACAAAGAACAGGGCGCCGAAGAAGACCATCGTGGAGACCATCCCCAGCGGCAGTCCCAGTTCGTGGGCATAGCCGCCGAGTTCCCGGGACGTCGGAAACAGAATCGACTGGTCGCCGGGCGTGGCGAGCAGAAAGCGTTCGAGCTGCCAGGCCATGGCGCCGACGCCCAGGCCGGCAAGGCCCAGGCTGAGGCGCTGGAACAGGCCCAGCCGCGTTCCGTCCCAGAACTTGCAGACCGCTGTGATGGCCCACGCGGCCAGGACGGCCGTCATTCCGAACAGCCCCAGCTGGGCCGGTTCGATTGGAACATTGACGTGCGGAGGCACGAATTTCGGCCAGATGATCGGCAGTCCCAATGTGAACACGCCGGCGACCAGCGTCGATGCCGCGGCCGTGCCCGTCCAGTGCGTCCAGCGCGCCACCGCTGTCGTGGCCGGCAGCGCCGCAGCGCTGGACCGGAACGGCCGCACGCAGCAACCCGCCGCCGCCTGCATCGCATTCCCGGCGGTGCGCGGCGCCGCAGCGACGGCCCCGACCGCCTTTTGCGCCGCCCAGCCGACTTGCGAGACGGCGAATCGCGCGTCCCTGTATCCGCCCAGCACCAGCGACGACAACCGTCCCGCCGACCAGGCGAACGTCCGGAACACGAACATCACGCCGAAGACCGCCGCGAGGACGGCCGCCACCGGCACCAGCAGCGTCCAGCCGACCCAACTGAACAACAGGGCCAGCAGCACCCATTTCAGCGATGTGGCGGCGAGGTTCTGCGGACCTTCCGCGCTCTCGGGGCGCCGCCACTGGGCCGCGGGGGGAACGCGCCGCCAGCGATTGCCGCTCGGCCCCCATTCCGCGGACGCATGGTCGAAGTGTTCCGCCGCGGGACGAGCCCGGGCATCGCCGACACGCTCTCGCCGCTCGTCCGACTGGGACGGCCCCCGCCCCAGGACGGCGTCTTCGAAACTGCTGGCCAGCGCCGACACGCTCGCATAACGCAGGGCCGGGTCTTTCTCGAGCGCCCGCTCGACGACAGCCCGCAGCCGCGGCGGCAGCTTGCTGACGTCCGGCCGTTCGGTCAGATGTTTCATCAGAATCTCGCCGGTCGAATCGCCGTCGAACGGGACCCGGCCGGTGAGCATTTCGAACAGGATCACGCCCAGTGCGTAGACATCGACTTCCTTGCCGTACCGCCCTTTGGCGACTTCGGGCGCCATGTAGTAGACAGTGCCCACGCTTTGCGTCTGCGCGCTGCGGCGGCTGGGCGTGATGAACTTCGAGAGCCCCACGTCCCCGACCTTCACGCAGCCGCTGTCCGAGAAGATGTTGGCCGGCTTGAGGTCCCGATGCACCAGCCCGTGCTCATGCAGGTGCGCGACGCCGGCGACGATTCCCGGCAGCCAACGGCGGATTTCCTCCATCGGCATTCCGGAGGGAAACCGCCGAATCGCCCGGTCGAGCGTCTCGCCCGGGACGAACTCCATGACGATCCAGTGGTCGCCGTCCCCATCCTGGCGGATGTCGAAGATCGTCACCAGGTTCGGGTGGCTGAGATTCAGACACTGCTGGACGCCGCGAAGCTCGATCTCGGTGTTGTTCTGCAGCAGCTTGAGGGCGACCTCGCGGCCGGCGTCGGTCAGCGCGTAATAGACCTCGCCGAAGCCCCCGCGATAGATCGCGCGCTTGATGGTGTACCCCTCAAGCGGCTTCGATTCTGGTGCAAACGTGAACTTCATGGCCGATCGCCGTTTCCGTTGCCGCACTGTCCCGCGAATCCGCCCAGGCGTTTTCGCAGGGTCCTCATCCGCTCCGCGTCGTTCAAACGCAGCTTCCGCTTCGGGAGTTCATTGTTTCCCGGGCCCCTGTCACGTTTCCATCGTTCCCACGAAGTCGATTCTATCCTCGGCGGACCGCTCCCCGCAGGACATTTCCACACGCAGCCGCAGGTCCTCCCCCGCCAGCACGCTGCCGTCCGTCAACGGGACGTCCCGGGCGACCGACAGTCCGTTGACCGCCAGACCGCCCCGTCCCTTGCACCACAGCGTTCCCTGACGTCGAAACAGGACGACGCCGGCGCTCCAGTCCGGGCAACGGATATGGGCGTCCTCGGTCGGACCCAGCAGGCAGACCTGTTCCATCAGGATGATCGCATCGCACCGCGATGACGGGCGGTGCCGGCTGACGAACTCCAGCGTCGCCGTGTTGCTCAAGGGGGTCGGAACCCGCAGCCGCAGCCGCACGCCGCCGCCGACTTCAAACGGCACGCCTGGCCTCAATGGCAGGCCGCCGGAGCGATCCGCTTCGCCCCCATCCAGCCAGTATCCCTCGTTCTCCCGCCGAATCCACGCCTGCCGCCGCGACAGCGGCGCCGCAAGCCGAATGTCGGCCCCGTCAGCCCCCGTCGCCGGCCCCCCGATCGATACGCGGTCGCCGCCGAGAATCCGGTAGCAGCCGACGCTGTCGATCCACAGCAGGGCGTCGAGATCCTCAGCGGGGCCCGGAGAAGCCGCCGCCTCCGAGGAGCCAATGGGACGATCCTCGTTCAGCGGCAGAATGGTCGACGAGTCATAGTGCGCGTCGGCGAGGTTCGCTTCCACGGCATGGTCCGACCGGCGATACACCGGTCCGACAAACTTCGCGCCGCAGGCCTCGCAGCGTCCCGGGCGCTGCGGCCGGCCCTTCGCCGCGAACCGCACGCCCCCCATGTCCCAGATCGACGTCTCATGCCCGCAGCCGCACTTCATCACCCAGTCCCGCGATTCCCGCTCGATCGACGCCTGCCATCGCGAAGGCAGTAGACGGACGACGCGGTGAGCCAGGCAGGTCATGTCTGTCTCCCTCGAAGTCGGGGACGATGGGGACGGGAAAAAGCGCTACTCACGACAGACCCGACCGCACAATTCTCGCCGATCGGCATCACTGCAGCAAACCGCACGCCCCGAAACAGGACACGTGCGGTCTGCTGACAGTGGGGACGCCTCAGTGGGTGGCGACCGCCGCGCCCTGCGAATGGACGCCAAAGTACTCGTCGACCTGCTGGGCGATGTCCTGCGCTGCGTCGCTCTTCAGCTCCACCGGGATGAGCCCGGAGTACTTCGTCTCCGAACCCAGCACCCGCTCGCGGACTTCCAGCTCCTTGTTGAGCTGCGCGACCAGCGTCTTTGCCCGGTTCAGAGCCGAGTCGTCGATCTTGAGTTCGCTCATCGACTCGGCCGCCTTGACGCCGCGAAGCCGGGCTTCCAACCGCTCGATCTCGACTTCCAGGTCCTTGCGGGCCGACAGCATGCCTTCCAGCTGCTGGCGGTGGGCGTGCAGCGACTGCTCTTTGGCGGAGGCGATGTCGCGTTCCCGCTTGATGGTCTCTTCCTGGACCTTGAAGCGGTTGAACCGGTCGGCGAGGTCCTTCTGGACTTCATTGACGGTGTAGTTCCGGCCGGCATAGGTCAGCCGGGTCGAACCCGATTTGAGATCGCCGGACAGCGACAGGATCGCTTCCTGCTGCTTGTCCAGGTCCCCCTCGCGACGGGCGATGGACTTCTGGAGATTTTCGAGGTCGACCTCCTGCTCCGCGATCACGTGCAGCGAGTTGTGGATTTCCGGAGTGAGCTGGCGGACGAGTTCGCGGGCCCGTTCGATCTGGAATTCGGCGGGAATCTCCCGCTTGATGCTCTGCTGGACCTGGTGGGCGCCGGTGCGGACGTAGCTGCACAGGTCCCTGCCGAACACGAAGGCCCCGACCGTCGCCGCGGCCGCTGAACCGATGACAAGCTTCTTCAAACCGAATCCCAACATGTCACTTCCTCCAAGTCTGGCGGTCGCCGAGGCGACGCGGGTTGCGACGGAGTCGGCGGGTTTCAAACCAGCCATCGCCGACAACACTCAACTGGTCATTCGCCGGCTCTGCAGGAATCTTTCACCGATTCGGGAGAATTTCGTCGGCGTCGGGCAGGTCGCGAATTCCCTGACCTCCGGATCGCTGCCCCGCGCCGGCTGCGGCTGCGTGGCGGGTTCGTGGGAGGGATTTCGCGTCCAATTCGGGGGCCGCACCTGACAAGCATGGAGCGCTGCAGGGGCCGACGGGCGCGGCTGCGCTGTGCTGGGTCCGCGCACGACGGCGCCCGGCTCGGCGGGAATGCCGGACCGGGCGCGGGTTCGTCGTGCGGCCGTTTCGCCCCGCTGGAGCGTCAGGCCTTCTTTTCAAACTCGGCGTCGATGACGTTTTCATCGCCGTTGTCGCTGGCGGGGGCGGCGCCGCCTTCGGAGGCTGCTCCCGTTCCGCCGGCGGCGGCCGCCGCCTCGTACATGTGCTTCGAGAGGGCGTGCGTCGCCTGCTCGAGGTTGTCCGAGGCGGACTTGATCGCCGCGACGTCGTCCCCTTTGATGGCCTCCTTGACCTTCTCCGCGGCGGATTCCACCGCCGACTTCGAGCCGGCGTCGAGCTTCTCCGAGTGCTCCTTCATCAGCTTCTCGGTCTGGTAGACGAGGTGTTCGGCGTGGTTCCGGGCCTCGGCGAGTTCGCGCTTCCGCTTGTCCTCGGCAGCATGCGCGTCCGCGTCCTTGCGCATCTTTTCGATCTCGTCCGTCGACAGTCCGGAGGACTGCTGGATCTTGACCTGGTGCTGCTTGCCGGTCGCCTTGTCCTTGGCCGAGACCGACAGAATGCCGTTGACGTCGATGTCGAACGTGACTTCGACCTGCGGCATGCCGCGCGGCGCGGGGGCGATCCCTTCCAGGTTGAACTGGTCGAGCAGCCGGTTGTCGTTGGCCATCGCCCGTTCCCCCTGGAACACGCGGACGGTGACGGCCGTCTGGTTGTCGGCCGCCGTCGAAAAGATCTGCGACTTGGTCACCGGAATCGTGGTGTTCCGCTCGACGAGCGCCGTCATCACGCCGCCTTCCGTCTCGATCCCCAGCGACAGCGGGGTGACATCCAGCAGCACGACGTCCTTGACGTCGCCGGCGATGATGGCTCCCTGCACGGCCGCGCCGATCGACACCACTTCGTCCGGGTTGACCCCCTTGTGAGGCTCCTTCCCCTTGAAGATCTTCTTGACGAATTCCTGCACCATGGGGACGCGCGTCGAGCCGCCCACCAGGACCACCTCGTCGATATCCTCGGGCTTCAGCTTCGCGTCCGCCAGCGCCTGCTCAACCGGCTTGCGGCAGCGCTCGACGAGCTTGTCGATCAGCCGCTCGAACTGCGCGCGGGTGATGCTCATCTGCAGGTGCTTCGCGCCCGACGAGTCGGCCGTGATGAACGGCAGGTTGATGTCCGTCGTCTGCGAGGACGACAACTCCTTCTTGGCCTTCTCGGCCGCCTCGCGGAGCCGCTGCAGAGCCATCGGGTCCTTGCGGAGATCGACACCTTCCTTGGACTTGAAGTCGTCGGCGACGAAGTTGATCAGCGCCTCGTCAAAGTCGTCGCCCCCCAGGTGCGTGTCGCCATTGGTGGCCAGCACCTCGACCGAGCCTTCCTCGACTTCGAGGATGGACACGTCGAACGTGCCGCCGCCCAGGTCGAACACGCAGATCTGTTCGTCCCGCTTCTTCTCCAGACCGTAGGCCAGGGCCGCGGCCGTCGGCTCGTTGATGATTCGGGGGACTTCGAGCCCGGCGATCTGGCCGGCGTCCTTGGTCGCCTGCCGCTGGGCGTCGTTGAAGTAGGCCGGCACGGTGATGACGGCCTTGTTGATCTTGTGGCCGAGGTAGTTCTCCGCGGCCTCCTTGAGCTTCATCAGCACCTTGGCGGAGATCTCCGGCGGGGTGTACTGCTTGCCCCCGGCTTCGACCTTCACGTACTCGTCGCGCCCGCCGACGATCTTGTAGGGGACGATCTTCTCTTCCGACTCGACCTCGCTGTGGCGGCGACCCATGAACCGCTTGATCGAGTAAATCGTGTTCGTGGGATTGGTGACGGCCTGACGCTTGGCCGGATCGCCCACCAGAACTTCGCCCTTGCTCGTAAAGGCGACGACGCTGGGCGTCAGGCGGTTCCCTTCCTGGTTGGGAATGACCTTCACCTCGCCCCCCTCCATGATGGAGACGACGGAGTTGGTGGTGCCCAGGTCGATGCCGATGATCTTTTCGCCGGTGACGGCCATTGTTCACGCTCCTGCGCCGGCCGAAAGGTGCTGTCGTCACCCGGGGCGGCGAATACCTCGTTGAAAAAGAGACACGTTGCCATCCGGGGCAATGGCAAAGGCCGTGCCGCTGCCCAAGCTCGACGGGACGATCGCAAACGTCGGAAAAACGCTGGGATTCTGCGGGTTCCGAAGGGGTAGCCCCGAGGACCTTCAGTGCGGCTGCCATTTTGGCGACCGACTTGGCGATCCCGCCCCCCGGCCAGTGTGCCGAAATGGCACACCTCGCTTTCAGTCCGCGCCCGCTTTGGCAAATCGATCGAGCTCGCTGGCGAAATTACCGCTTCGCTGTCTGGGCCTCTTTCAGCCATCCCTCGGGGTCTTCGTTGAAGGCCGCCTCGCAGCCGGTGCAGCAGACCCAGTACGACTTCCCCTGATAGCGGACCTGAATCGTCCCCAGGCCGCCGGAGATGATGCACTTCCGTTCGCCGTAGTCAGCGTCGTCCTGCGCGAATGAGGTCCCCTGCCGCTGATGCCCCACGGTGTCGAACCGGACAAAGTCCGCCCCGCGGGCGCGGGACAGCTCGAGCAGGTAGCGGTCGTTGTTCTGCTGATTGATGACGATCCGCCAGCGCTCGGCCGCTGCGGACTGCTCATCGAGCTGCAGCTTGAATTTCTTGTGCAGCGTCGTGCCGGCCTCCTGGAACTCTTCGACCGGTTCGGAGAAGGTCCCTTCGAGCACCCGCGAGCGGCCGTCGGAGTCGGTCAGCGTCATCTGGAAGCGGTCGGGGTTCGTCAGCCAGGTCAGCCGCGCGGACCGGAACACATTCGCCTGCGGAGAGGTCGCAACCAGCGCGGGCTGATTCCGGTCGGTGCGCAGGTCCCAGATCCATTCCGGTTCGTCGATGCCCTTGTTCTCGCCGATCTCCCGGCGGGTGATGCCGCGCCACCGTCCGAGCAGCGACTGCAATGGCTGCAGGGCGGCGATGACGGACGCGCGGCGGGGGCTTTGCGGCGCGTCCGAAGCGCCGGCCGCATGCGGGGGCTGACCCGCGTTGCCGAGCGAAATTGTCGGCAGCGGGTCGTCGCCTGCGGCGTCATCGACGAGGCCGCCGGCTGCTCCGCCGGTTGCCTGGGCGGGGGGCGCGACTGCGGAGCTGGCGCCGGTCCGGGACGAATCGGCGGGGGCCGCGTTCGAAGCGGCGGGCGCGTTCGATGACGGCGGTGCGCAGCCGCAGGCCGCGGCCACGCCGACGACAGCCAGAATGCGAATCGTCGACATGGCGCTCCGGATCCCGGGGGGTGGAGAAGCCTCGGCGCGGTTTCGCGCGCGTCGGCCGGCGTGCGACGCGGCGTTACGCCTTGGGCGTGAGGATCGCCATCATCGAGCGGCCGCCTTCCATCTGCGGGGCCTTTTCGATTTTGGCGACGTCCTCCAGGGCCGCGATGATGTTCTGCAGGATTTCGCGACCGCGATCGTGGTGCGCGTTTTCACGGCCGCGGAACACGACGCTGAGCTTCACCTTGTCGCGTTCTTCGAGGAACGTGCGGGCCTGCTTGGTCTTGAACTGGATATCGTGCTCGCCGGTCTTCGGGCGCAGCCGGATTTCCTTAAGCTGAACCTGATGGCTCTTCTGGTTCTTCTGCGTCTTCTTCTTCTGTTCGTACTTGAACTTGCCGTAGTCGAGGATGCGGCAGACCGGGGGCCGCTCGTTGGGCGCGACTTCGACGAGATCCAGACCGGCTTCCTGTGCAGTGCGGAGCGCGTCGGCCGTCGGGATGATCCCGAGCATGTTGCCGTTCTGATCGACGACCCGGACCTGAGCAATGCGAATCTGCTCGTTGACGCGATGGGAATCGCCCGGCGGGCTTCCCTTCATTGGACCCTTTATCATTGAACCCTTTAGCAGACAGACTTTGGAGCCGACACGCCGACAATTCTGGATCGGACCACGATAACCTCTTATGATGATGGGACTTGTCGAACCCGTCAAGAACGATGAATCCGGTTTGCGGGAGTCCGGACCGGAAGGCCCGCACATTCCGGCCTGGGGAGGGATTCGATGCCCCGCGACTGGCTCTCCCGCGACGAAGTTCGCGCCGTCGATCGAGCCGCGATTTCCGAGTATGGCCTGCCCGGCATCGTGCTGATGGAGAACGCCGGGCGGGCCTGCGCCGCGCGGCTCCGCGACATGGGCGTCCGGGGGCCGGTCGGCATCTGCTGCGGCAAGGGAAACAACGGCGGGGACGGGGCGGTCATCGCCCGGCATCTGGATGCATGGGGCATTCCCGTCCGGGTGATCCTCGCTGGCCGGCTCGACGAACTGCAGGGAGATGCGGCCGTGCACTTCGGGGTCATTGCGAAAGCCGGCCTGCTGATCGAAACGGCCCGGGATGCGGCTGCCTGGCGGGGCACGGCGGACCGGCTCCGGGCCTGCGACTGGCTGGTGGATGCCCTGCTGGGGACGGGGTTTTCCGGAGAACCGCGGGATCCGGTGCGGACGGCCATCGACGTCATGAACGAATCGGGGCGTCCGATCCTGGCGGTTGACGTGCCTTCCGGCATGGACGCCGACACCGGCGAATGTCCCGGCGCCTGCATCCGGGCGGCCCGGACGGTGACGTTCGTGGCGCGAAAAATGGGGTTCCTGAACCCGGCTTCAGCGGCTTTCACCGGGCCTGTCGAGACGGCCGGAATCGGAGCGCCGCGGAGCCTCTTGACTTCATACGACCTGCTTCAAGAATGCCCCTGACCCACCCCCGGGGCACGGCGTTTGCGTTCCAGCCTCATCGCTGGATGGCGGACCGACCATTTTGGCAGAGACGCTTCCCAGTCCGTTGCGGCAGCCTGCTGCGACGGCCAGTTCACACAGTCATGATCTGAACCCACCCTCGTGCGCCCCCGGCCGGCGGCGTCCGTTGACGCGGGTTCTGCAGAGAGGAGTTCGAATCCAATGAAGTCGCTTCGGAACGGAAGTGCGTGGGTGTTGACGGTCATCGGAGGCATGTGCCTCGGCGCGGGGGCCCTCTGGTCCCAGCCGCAGGTGGACCTCCCGCAATCGGTGTTGCAGACGCCCAGCGACCTGTCGCTGGCGTTCCGCGAGGCGGCCAAGCACGTGCTGCCGTCGGTGGTGTCGATCACCAGCAAAGTGAACGGCGGCGTCCAGGTCGCCGAGGAGCGAGGGCAGGGTCAGGGGGGCGAGCAGCTCGATGAGTTGTTCGGCAACGATGAATTTCTGCGGCGGTTCTTCGGCAACGACGGTCCGCGGCGGTTTCAGGGGAACGGCGGCAATCTGCGGCGGTACGTGCCTCCGCAGGTGGGCAACGGCTCGGGGGTCATCATCGGAGACGGCATTGTCCTGACGAACGCGCATGTCGTGTCGTCGGCGGACGAAGTGACGGTCGAACTGCATGACGGCCGCCGCATCCGGGCGTCGTCCTGGGCGACCGACCCGCGGCGCGACATCGCCATCGTCAAAGTCGAAGCGGACAATCTGTCGGTCGCCCGGTTGGGCGACAGCGACGCGATGCAGATCGGCGACTGGGTGCTGGCGCTCGGCAATCCGTTCAACGTCGGCGTGTCGGTGACGCAGGGCATCGTCAGCGCGACGGGCCGCGCCACGCGGATCAACGAGCTCGAAAGCTACATCCAGACCGACGCCGCGGTGAATCCGGGCAACAGCGGCGGCCCGCTGATCAACCTCAAAGGTGAAGTGGTCGGCATCAACACGGCGATTTCGACCAACAGCGGCGGCTACGACGGAGTGAGCTTCGCCATCCCCGTGAACATGGTCCAGGGGGTCATCGAGCAGTTGATCGAGACCGGGAAGGTCCAGCGATCGTACCTGGGCGTGGCGCTGCAGTCGCTGACGCCCGAGCTGCAGCAGCGGTTCGGCGCTCCCCAAGGAGGGGCGCTGGTGTCGATGGTGAAGGAGGGCGCCCCGGCCGCGAAAGCCGGCGTGCAGGCCGGCGACGTGATTGTCGAACTCGCGGGTCAGCCGATCACCAACAGCAGCCAGTTGACGACGCTGGTCGAGGGACTGCCCCCCGGCGAGACGCAGACGCTGGCCGTCATGCGGCAGGGGAAGAAAGTCGACCTGAAAGTCGTGATGGAGGAGATGCCCGAGGATTATACGGACGCGCTGCGTCGGACTCGTCCGGCGCGGGGCGCGACGCCGCCGGCTGAGGTCCAGGACGCGATGGGCCTCAAGGTGACGGCCCTGACCCCGGAGATCGCGGCCCAATTGTCGATCAGCGAGCGGACGCAGGGCGTCGTCGTGACCGAAGTCGAGCTGGGCAGCGTGGCCTACGAGTCCGGGCTCCGGCGGGGGGATGTTGTCCAGCGGGTCGGAGATGCGGCCGTGACGTCGCCGCAGGAGTTCAAGGAGGCGGTCGACGCGGCGGACCGGACGCAGGGCATCCTGCTGCATGTGTCGCGCGGCGACAACGCGCTGTTTCTGATTGTCAGTCCGACAGAGTGAAGCGGCCCGCCCGGCGGGCGCTGACTGATTCGACGGGGTGTTCCGGAATCCGTTCCGGGACGCCCCGTGTTTGTTCCTGGCCAGACGTACGTGCGCCGCACATTCGAA
Organism: Planctomyces sp.; assembly: GCA_019636235.1. GTDB lineage: Bacteria > Planctomycetota > Planctomycetia > Planctomycetales > Planctomycetaceae > Caulifigura. Next base: position 62,337 of record JAHBXW010000020.1, on the reverse strand, counting down.
CCGCTTTGAGGCATCGGGGGCCCCCCGGCGTCGCTCGCCATCCTGCGGCGACGCTCATCTGTCCAGCGGGGAATTCGAGCATGCGCGGAATCTGCATCAGGCTGTGCGAGACGCCGCTGGCGACCTACCATGCAGCCACCTGGCAGTTCATGGGTTTCCGGACATGCTGAGCACGCGCGGCTCCCGACGGCGCGGGAGCGACTGGAGAAACGGACCATCGGATCGGCCGCCGCTGCCCGATCCGCAGCCCCCGCCGCCGCAGCCCACCCCGCTGCCGTCGCCCCCGGCGCCCGATCCGCCCATTCCCTGGCCGGACGACCGGATTCCGCCCGCGGCCCGGTGAGGATCGGGATCGAGCGTCGGCTGGGACTGTCCGGCCGCGGCGGGGCGTGGCGGTTCGGGGCGGTCATGACAATTGCCGCCTGGCTGTGAGCCGGAAAGGCGGAGAGCGGCCGCAGCGCGAGGACGGCGCCTGCTTGTCATCGCCAGTCATTCAAGGTGGACATGGAGTCGGTGTTCCGGATCTTCGACACAGAGGGCTTTCCAAAGCGCTGGGAGTGCGGTCCGAACTGGATCCAGGAACCGGGCTGGGGCTGGCTGCACATCGTTTCGGATGTCGCGATCTGGGCCGCCTACATGGCGATCCCGATCGTGTTGATCAGCCTGGTGCGAAACCGCCGAGACATTCCGTTCTCGCGCGTGTTCTGGCTGTTCGGCGCGTTCATCTTCGCCTGCGGGCTGACGCATCTGCTGGATGCCGGCGTGTTCTGGTGGCCGGCGTACCGGTTCACGGGGCTGGTCAAACTGGCGACGGCGGCCGTCTCCTGGGGCACTGTCGTGGCACTGATGGCGATCGTGCCCAAAGCGCTCGCACTGCAGGGGCCGGTGCAGCTGGAGGCCAAGGTCCAGCAGCGGACGCAGGAACTGCAGCTGCTCAACGCGCGTCTGAAGGGGGTCGTCGCGCGGTCGGAGGTCATCGAACACGCGCTCCGCGATCGTGAGGAGCAGTTGCGGCTGGTCCTCGAGGCGGGCCGGATGGGAACCTGGGAGTGGCAGCTCCAGAACGACCTCGTCCGCATCGACGGGCGCGTGCAGCGGCTGTTCGGCATTGATGCGGAGGACGGCGTCGTCCACATCGAACGGGTGTTCGACGCGATCCATGCGGAGGATCGCGATCGAATTCGCGCGGCGGTCGACCGGACGATCCATCGCAACGACCGCTATGACGAAGAATTCCGCTCCGTCCATTCTGACGGCTCGATCGTGTGGCTGGCGGGGCGCGGAGACGTCGTTCGCGACGCGGCGGGTCGACCATCGCGGATGATCGGCGTCACGTTCGAAATCACCGAGCGGAGGCAGGCGGACGAGCAGTTGTTGCTGCGGGACCGCGCGCTGCAGTCGGCGACGAACGGGATCATCATTGCGGACGCGCATTCGCCGGACCTGCCGATCATCTACGCGAACCATGCCTTCGAGATTCTGACGGGCTATCCCGCCTCCGAGGTGCTGGGGCGGAACTGCCGGTTTCTGCAGGGGCCGAAGACTGATCCCAGGGCGGTGGAGCGGGTCCGACAGGCGCTGGAGCGGAAAGTCAGCTGCCACGTCACGCTGCTGAATTACCGCCGGGACGGCACGCCCTTCTGGAACGACATTCGGATCACTCCGCTGCGGAATGCGGCGGGCGAAGTGACGCATTTCGTCGGCGTGCAGGGGGACGTCACCGAACGGCACGAATTCGAGGAGACGCTGAAGAGCGCCGGGGCAATGGCGCAGGCCGCCAGCGACGCCAAGAGCGAGTTCCTGGCGAACATGAGCCACGAAATCCGCACGCCGCTGACGGCCGTGCTGGGTTGCGCGGACACGCTGTATCCCCGGTTGGATAAGGAAGAGCATCGGGAGATGCTGCAGATGATCCGCAACCAGGGGCGGATGCTGCTGGGCATCCTGAACGACATCCTGGACCTGTCGAAAATCGAAGCGGGGCGATTGGAGATCCATCCCGAGTCGTGCTCGATCATCGCGGTCATCGAGGAGGTGCGGGCGCTGTTGGCCTCGCAGGCGGCGGAAAAGGGACTGGAGCTGTCGGTGCGGTACGAATCGCAGATGCCCAGCGAAATGCAGACCGATCCGCTGCGCGTGCGGCAGATTCTCATGAACCTGGTGGGGAATGCGATCAAGTTCACGGACGCCGGGAGCGTGGCGGTCGTCGTGGACTGCGATCGCCGCCCGTTCCCGCCGATCCTGAACATCCACGTCGTGGACACGGGCATCGGCATCCCGGCCGACCGGCTCGAAGCGGTGTTCGAAGCCTTCAGCCAGCTGGGGAACTACCCGTCCCGGCGGGTGGGCGGAACCGGCCTGGGGCTGACCATCTGCCAGCGGCTGGTGCGGATGCTGGACGGTCAGATTGGAGTGGAAAGCCAGTTGGGCAAGGGGACGCACTTCACGGTGTCGCTGCCGGTGCATTCCGATCAGCCGCTGCGATTTGTGGCGTCCGCCGGCCTGGCGGAACAGGCGGACGAGCAGCATCGCAGCCGGGACTCGATCAACGTGGTGCTGCCGATCGCCGTGCTGGTGGCGGAGGACACGCGGGGCATCCAGTTCATGATCCGGCGGATGCTGGAGGACGCCGGGGCGATGGTGGCGGTGGTGGACAATGGCGAGCGGGCGGTGGAGGAGGTGCTGCGCGCGGCGGAGGGGGCGCAGCCGTTCGACATTGTGCTGATGGACATGCAGATGCCCGTCATGAACGGGTTCGAGGCGACATCGCGGCTGCGGGAGCTGGGCAGCCGCGTGCCGATCATCGCGCTGACGGCGGCGGCCATGCAGGGGGACCGCGAACGCTGCCTGAAGGCGGGCTGCGACGACTACCTGTCCAAGCCGGTGGACCGTCATGCGCTGTTGGAGGCGATCCTCCGACAATACAATCGGGTCGCGGGAGTGCGCTGACCCTGGTGGGTGAGCGGCAGGCCGTGCCCGCCGGGAAACTACGAACAATGCCGACTGTGCTGGTGGTGGATGATGATCGGACTGTGCTGCACCTGGTGGAACGAGGCCTGACGGAACAGGGCCTGCGGGTCATCACCGGGCGGAACGCCGACGACGGGCTGCAACTCGTCGCGGCTGAGAAACCGGACGTCGTGCTGCTGGACATCATGCTGCCCGGACCGTCCGGGCTGGACGTTTACCGCCGGATTCAGGAGCTGGACCGGCGGCTGCCGGTGATCTTCATCACGGCGGGCGCGGGGAGCGAAACGGCCATTCAGGCGATGCAGCTGGGGGCCTACGACTACGTCGCCAAGCCGCTGGACCTGGGGCGGCTGAAGGAGCTGCTCGACAAGGCGCTGGAAACCCGGCGGCTGATGAGCGTGCCGGTCGCCCTGCCGATGACCAGCCCGACGGAGGTCATCGGCGACCTGTTCGTCGGCCGCAGCCGCGAAATGCTGGAGGTGTTCAAGAACGTGGGCCGCGTCGCGCGGCAGAGCGTCACCGTTCTGATCCGCGGCGAAAGCGGATCGGGCAAGGAACTTGTCGCCCGCGCTCTGTATCAGCACAGCGACCGCCGCGAAGGCCCGTTCATGGCGGTCAACTGCGCGGCCCTGCCAGACACGCTGCTGGAAAGCGAGCTGTTCGGCCATGAAAAGGGCTCGTTCACCGGGGCCGACCGGCGGCGGATCGGCAAGTTCGAACAGTGCAACGGCGGGACGCTGTTCCTCGACGAGGTCGGCGACATGTCGCCGCTCGTGCAGGGCAAAGTCCTCCGATTGCTGCAGGAGCAGCGGTTCGAGCGCGTCGGCGGCAACGAGACGATCCAGACGAACGTCCGCCTGATCGCCGCCACGAACCGTGATCTCGAAGCGATGGTCAGCACGTCGGACTTCCGGGCCGACCTGTTCTACCGGTTGAACGGCGTCACGATTTTCCTGCCGCCGCTCAGCCAACGCCGCGAGGACATTCCACTGCTGCTGCAGCACTTTCTGGCGATCGCCAGCCGGGAGCTGAACAAGCCGGAGATCGAGGGGCTGTCGCCCGAGGCGCTGCGGCTGCTCGAGGCCTACGACTGGCCGGGGAACGTCCGGGAGCTGCAGAGCGTCGTGCGGCAGGCGCTGCTGAAGGCCACCGGTCCGGTGATCGTGCCGGAATTCCTGCCCCCCGAGGTGCTGCATGGCAGTTCGGGAATGTCGAAGCCGGGGGCGCCGGAGGAAGGGCATCCGGAGATCGACCTGCGCGGGTTTGTCGAGCGGCGGTTGAACAGCGGCTCGACGGATCTGTACGCCGAGGCGGTCGAGGTGATGGAACGCTACCTGTTCACCCGGGTGCTGCGGGAGACGGGCGGCAACCAGTCGCGGGCGGCGGAGATTCTGGGCATCACCCGGGGCAAGGTCCGCGACCGGATCGCCGCGTTCCACATTTCGGTCGACACGAACGTCTCGATCGACGACTGATCCATCGGCCGCTGATCGACCGTCAGCCGAACCGCTGGCGGATGATCGATCGTCGTCCGAGTTCTCGCCGACGGACCGGCCGGGCTTGTCGCTGCGCCGTCGCCCGGTTGAGAAGCCGCTCCGCGCGGCGGGCGACATGGATTCCCGGCGAACGGTCTGTTCTCTCGCCATGCGCTGATCCCACCCGCGACGGGCGGCCGCACACACGCAGGCCCCTTGTGATGCAGCCGGAACTCGTGGAATTTGCTGCGATTCCGATAAAAACTGCCTCAGGGACCGCTCCGGCACGGGGGTTGCTTTCCCCTCCTCCAACGCCGGGGATCACCGGAAACGCCAGCCAGACCTGGCGATTCAAAAACAGGGATCCCCGGCGACAAACGATCCTGCCGGACGTCGCGAGTTGCGGCGGCTGGCTTTGACTCAACGCAGGTTTTGCTGTCCCGGGGCGGATCGCGAAACCTCATCCCCCGGCCGCGCGGTCGGGGCGATCGAAAACCAGCCCTGACCCGTCGAGGAGAACTGTCATGCTGTCTTGGGCAATCATGTTTCTGATTATCGCTCTGATCGCCGGCGTGCTCGGCTTCGGAGTGGTGGCCGGCACTGCGGCGTGGATCGCGAAAGTGTGCTTCGTGGTCTTCCTGGTGCTGTTCCTGATCTCCCTGTTCTCCGGTCGCCGGGTGAACGTGTGACTGCAGCCGCACATTCGCGGCTGCCGCAGCATGTCATCGGAAACCGGAGAGACTCGGCCGCATCCGGCAGGATGCGTGTCGAGACAGAACGCGGACGCGCCTGCTGCACTCGCCGCTGGCTCCGAACGGGAGCCGGGATGATGTTCAGCAGCGGGGGCGACGCCCATCGCGGCCGGGGGAACTTTCGTCCGGCCTGCGAATTTTCGAGGAAGTCTTTCACGACCTGCCGGCACGGCCGCGGGTCTGTGATGCCGCTGTCCTCGACGAGCGGCCGGGATGACGGCGTTTGACGTCGTCCCGGTCGTTTTTTGTTTGCCTGACGACTTCCAGAGATTTGACCAGCCAGCCGACGCCAGCCACGTCCCCCTGTGCCGAACCACACACCCGTTTCGGGCTCCCCTTCCCGACGATCAATTCAATTCACGTCCCAGAAGACCCGCGATGCGCTCGCGCGCGCCAGGCGCTGTGCCGGCCGCGGACATCGCCCGGGTCCACGACCGCGTCCCCGCATTCATGACCAGTCGGCGCAGGCAATCACCGAATCGGAATCGGCTGCGCCGGATGATCGAGCAATGGCCCGGCGCGGCGATCGCGGTGGACGGCGAAGGGCGGATCGCGGTCTGGAACAGCGCCGCGGAGCATCGTCTGGGGCGATGCGCTGACGACGCCGTGGGGCGGCAGTGGACCGACATCCTGATTCCCGTCGCGCCGCTTCAGTTGCCGACCCGGGACTCCATGGATTGCGAGGACGAGCAGCCGCCCGTTTCCGTTCGCGCGATCGCGATCGAAGCGGGGGGCGGCCGCACGGAAGTCGTCCTGAAGGCCGCCGCTCTGGACGCCGTTTCCGACGCCTGGCCGCTCACGGTCCTGGTCGTCGAACCGGTCGAAGCCGTGCATGACGCCGACCCGCGCCCCTTCGACGAGGACCTCGGCCGCGAATCCGGACCCGCGGATTTCCACGATCGGCGACGCTGGGAAAGCGAACGGGCCCGATCGGCCGCCATCGTCAACAGCACCTCGGACGCGATCATCGTCCGGGACCTGGACGGCGTGATCACCGACTGGAATCCAGGCGCGGAAGCCGTCTACGGCTACACCGCCGGGGAAGCGATCGGCCAGCGGGGCTCGCTGATCGTCCCGCAGCCCCTCGACGACGAGGTCCCGGCGCTCGCCGAGGCCCTGCGGCTGGGGCAGCGTCTGGAGCACTTCGAATCGGTCCGCCGCCACAAGGACGGCGAACTGATTGACGTGTCGATCACCGTGTCGCCGCTGCTGGACATGGACGGCCAGCTGATCGGCGCGGCGACCATTGAGCGGGACATCAGCCGGGTCAAACAGCGGGAGGCCGAACTCCGCCGCGCCAAGCACCTGGCGGAAACCGCGCAGCAGACGCAGCGGCAGTTTCTGGCGAACGTCTCGCACGAGCTGCGGACGCCGATGAACGCGATCATCGGCATGATCGACCTGTCGCTGGGGGAGGCGCTGCCGGAGCTGGTGCGGGACTACCTCGAAACGGCGCGGGACTCGTCGCGGGTCATGCTGTCGCTGGTGGACGATCTGCTGGACTATTCACGGATGGAGGCGGGTCGGTTCGAGCTGGAGTCCGATCCGTTCTCGATCCGCCGCGTGCTCGATTCGGCGATGCGGTCGCTGTCGCTGCGTGCGTTCGAGGTGGGGTTGGAGCTGTTGTGCGACGTGGCGCCCGACGTGCCGGACCGGCTGGTGGGCGATTCGCGGCGGTTCCGTCAGGTCGTGACGAACCTGGCGGGGAACGCGCTGAAATTCACCGAGGCGGGCGAAGTCAGCGTCCGCCTCGGCGTCGTCCGCCAGGAGGCGTCGCATGTCGTTTTGCGGCTGGACGTCCGTGACACGGGGATGGGCATCTCCGAAGCCGACCAGGAGCGGATCTTCCAGGCCTTCACGCAGGTGGATGCGTCGTCGACGCGGCGGTATTCGGGCGCCGGACTGGGACTGACCATCTGTCGGGAGATCGTCGAGCGGATGGAGGGGGGCCTGGAGCTGCAGAGCGTCTCGGGTCAGGGATCGACGTTCTCAGCCATCATGCGGTTCGCGGTGCTGACCCGGCGTCGGCTGGAGGCGGAGCTGCCGGTCGAGCAACTGGAATCGCTGCCGGTGCTGGTCGTCGACGACAACGCGACGAACCGCCGGATCCTGGCGACGACATTGAGCAACTGGTCGATGCGTCCGGTGGTCGTGGATGGCCCGGATGCGGCGCTGGCGGCGCTGTCGCTGGCGGAGCGCAGCGGCGATTCGTATCCGCTGCTGATCGTCGACGGGGCAATGCCCAAGATGGACGGCTGCGACCTGGTGGAGCAGCTGGAACAGCAGGGTCTGATCGGCGAGGCGCGGGTGCTGATGCTGTCGTCGGGGGGGCGGCAGTCAGTGTCGGAGCGGATCCGGCGTCTGCCGATTGCCGCGTTTCTGCAGAAGCCGGTGTCTCAGTCGATGCTGCTGGATGCGATCATGACGGTGCTGAACGGTCCGCCGCAGCGGAGCCGGGACGTGGCGGGGATCCGTCCGACGTCGCGTCCGCTGGACGTGCTGGTCGCGGAGGACACGCCTGCGAACCGGAAGGTGGTGGAGGCGATTCTGACTCGCCGGGGCCACCATCCTCACCTGGTGGCGAACGGCCGACAGGCCGTGGAAAGCTGCCGAAACAACCGATACGATGCCGTCCTCATGGATGTGCAGATGCCGGTCATGGACGGGCTCCAGGCGACGGCGGTGATCCGCACGCTGCCGGGCGGCGACCGGATTCCGATCATCGCCATGACGGCGCATGCGATGCGCGGGGATCGGGAGAGTTGTCTGCGGGCCGGAATGGATGCGTACATTTCCAAGCCGATTGTGGCGGACGAGCTGCTGCAGTTGCTCGAACAATCGGCGGCACGGATGCGCGCGGCGGACGGATCCGCTGATCGAACCGGACGTCAGGATGCTGATATGAGTCACGCCGCATCGATTCCGCCGGCAGCGGGTCAGGGACGGGAACCGATTCTGAATCTCGCCGTCGCGAGACAGCGCCTGGGGGGCGATGAGCGGCTGCTGCGGGACATGGCGCAGTTCTTCCTCGAGGACGCGCCGCCGCTGCTGGGGGACGTTCGGACCGCGCTCGACGAAGGGCGGCTGGAGGCTGCGACGCGCGCCGCGCACAGCCTGAAGGGCCTGGCCGCGAACTTCGACGCGCACGCCTGCGTGAACCTCGCGCAGCAGCTCGAGGACGATCTTCGGGAAGGCCGCACGGGAACCGTCGGGACGCAGTTGGAGGCGGTCGCGGGCGAAGTGGACCGCGTCATCGACGCCCTGCGATCCGAATCGCTGCTGTAGGCGATTACGGTCCGGTCTGGTTCGGTGCGGCTGGGGCCGGACGACGGCTAAGCCCCGAGCCCCGAACGTGCGTCCATCAGGCGAAACACGGAGTTTACAGAGGAGCCAGCTGCGGCTCGCCAGCGCACCGCCCGCGCTCCAGCGGTAGGATGACCGCCTCCGCTGCCCGCCGTTTTGCCTGCCGGATACTCCGATGACTCGACTGCCGCTGACGTTGTTGATCGCTGGCTGCGCCGCCTTGCTGGCCCCGGTCGTGCCCGCCGCCGAACCGGTGCGGGTCCTTGTCTGGGACGAGCAACAGCCCGCGCAGAAGGAGGCCTACGATAATTTTCTGGGCAACGCCATCGCAGCATACCTGGCCGGCGAACCGGGCTTCGAAGTCAGATCCGTGAAGCTCGACGACCCGCAGCAGGGCCTGTCCGACGACAACCTCGAGTTCGCGCAGGTCCTGGTGTGGTGGGGGCACGTCCGGCAGCGCGAGGTCACGCCGGAAACTGGCCGGAAGATCGTGGAGCGGATCAAGGACGGCCGGCTGTCGCTGATCGCCTTGCACTCCGCCCACTGGGCCACGCCGTTCGTCGAAGCGATGAACGAGCGCACGCGAATGGACGCGGCGACGCGGTTCCCCGAGACGGCGGACCGCAGGGTGACGTTTGAGTTCGTGCCGCCGCCGTTCGAGCACACCGTGCCGGCGCACGAATCCTTCCGCACGCCCGCGCATTACGTCATCCGGCGCGGCCCCCGGGACCTGCATGTGCGGGTCGACCTGCCGAACTGCTGCTTCCCGGACTACCGGCCGGACGGCGCGCCCAGCACGGTCGCCGTGCTCAAACCCGATCATCCGGCGACCAAGGGGCTGCCCGCCACGTTCACGATCCCCCATACGGAAATGTACAACGATCCGTTTCACGTCCCCGAGCCGGATGAGGCGCTGTTCGAAGAGACGTGGGAGCGGGGAGAGCGGTTCCGGAGCGGACTCATCTGGCAAGTCGGTAAGGGAAAGTTGTTCTATTTCCGCCCCGGACACGAAACGTTCGACGTCTACCTGCAGCCCGAGCCGCTGAAGGTCGTCGAGAACGCCGCACGCTGGCTGGCGACCGAGACGCCCCGCGACTGACCGCCGGCGCCCGCTCGCTGATCGCAGCGCCTCGCCGAACCGGGTCAGCGATCCGGATCGCCGAAACCGTCGTCGGTCGGCAGGACCGGCTCGCCGTCCATGTTCAGCATGATGACCCGGAACTGTTCGACGAGGTACAGCGGTTTGACCGCCTCCGTTGCTGCATTGTCGAGGCGGGCCTGCATGGCGTTGACCAGCTCGGGATGGTCCGCGGCCAGGTTTTTCGACTCGGACGGATCAGACTCGATATTGAAGAGCTGAACGGACGACGGCAACACGGTCCGCCAGATCAGCTTCCATTCCCCCTGCCGCAGGGCGGCGCGGAACGGCTCGACGTTGTAGACGATCTCGGCTCGTGGCGATGGTTCGCCCCGGGCGATCACCTTCCAGACGTCCGCCCCGTCCAGAGGCTTGCACTGTTCCGTGGAAGCGCCGGCAAGCGCCGCCAGCGTCGGGTACAGGTCCACGGCATGGATCAGGCCGTTCACCTCCTGCGGCTGGATCCGCCCCGGCCAGTTGGCCAATGCGCAGACGCGCGTGCCCCCCTCGTACAGCGAAGCCTTTCCATCCCGATAAGGGCCGTTGTCGCAGGGAATCCTGACCTTCGACAGGTCCGACATCACGCCCGCGAACATGGCGTTCTTCGTGCCGCCATTGTCACTGTGGAACAGCACCAGCGTATTCTCCCGCATGCCGGTCATCTCGAGCGCGGCGATCACGCGGCCGACCTGATCGTCGAGGCACGACACCATGGCAGCATACGTCCGCCGCGTCGGGTCAGCGATGTTTGTCAGCCGGGCGATCCGCTCCGCCGGCGCCTGGTAGGGAGTGTGGGGCGCGTTGAACGCCAGGTACAGGTACAGCGGGACGGCGGCGTCGTGGCTTTCGATGAGCCGCACCGCGTCGTCGCCGAGGAGTTCCGTCGTGTAGCCCGTTTCCCGGACGGGCTCGTTGTCCCGATACCAGTCGAGAACGCCGTGTTCCTCGTGCGTGAAGTAGTCGAGTTCGCCGATCATGGCGCCGTACTGATAGTCAAACCCCCGCTGTCGGGGCCAGAACTTCCGGTCGGCGTGGCCGAGATGCCACTTGCCGATGATCGCCGTGCGGTAGCCGGCCTGTTTCAGGCACTGCGGCAGCAGCCATTCCGTCGTGTCGAGACCATAATCCGCGACGGAGGGGATTACGGCTGTCTGCAGGCCATACCGGAAGGGATAGCGGCCGGTCATCAGCGCGGCCCGAGTCGGCGTGCACATCGGCTGCACGTAGAACTGCGTCAGCTTTGCCCCGCCGGCCGCAAGCCGATCCAGATTCGGCGTCGGAATGTCGGTGCAGCCATTGAAGCCAACGTCCTTCCAGCCGAGATCGTCCGCGACGATGTGGACAATGTGCGGTCTTTCGGCGGCGTCTGTTTTCTGGGGGACGACAACGGCGGACAGAAGCAACAACAGTGTGGCACGAATGTGATTCATCGATGGCCTTCGCGATTTGTTCAGATCGCGCGGCGCCGATCGTGGGAGCGACCCGCTCGACGATCGCCGCAGGGCAATTGGCGCCGCCGCGAACTGGACGAAGAATATCGGGCGGAGGCGCGGAGGCGACACCGTGTGACTTGGCGACGCCGGCGGTGCGGATCCGGCGCGTCTGCGACGACAAGTCGCAGTGCCGTTCCACAGTGGTGAACGCGCAAAGCAGTTCGCCGCCGGCTTGCTCAGAACTCGTAGCCGAACCGCGTCGCGAAGATGTTCGTCCGCGTCCTGTCGCTGCCGGCCGGGACGGAACTGGCCAGCACGTAGTTGGCCGTCACCCGCATGTACTTGCTCATGTGCCAGTTCAACCCGACGGTGAAGTCCGTGATCTTTCCGCCGGCGACAGGGCCATCGTTGAGGTCCAGCTGCGACAGACGCGCCGCGATTTCCCAGGCTCCCGGACCGACGCAGATCCGTTCGCCGTCATCAGCCCGGCGTACGAACTCGGTGTGTGGCTTCACCCGGTCAAACAGAGCCAGGTCGCGGCGATACGGGCGATGCTCCCCCGTGAGAAACAGCGTCGTCTGCACATACCAGCCCGTGAACAGCAGACTGCCCGCGTCCGCGTCCACCGGCACGAAGTTGTATTCCCCCTGGAGCGAGAAGGGGCCGCGGACCCAGGCGGCCTCCAGCCCGATCAGCTGAAACCAGTCCGCTGGAATGTTCCCCGTATCCACGAAGAACGGGACGTTGGGCGTCGCCGCGCCGATCCGCGCTTCCGGCTGCGCCCGGAACCGGGCGACCCCATTGCTGGTTCCTCGAATGCTGTAGGCCGCGCCCAGATGCAGCAGATCCAGGCCGCGTGATTCATCGTACCAGGGCAGCCAGGTAAGACGGCCGGTGACGGCGCTTTCGAAGCCGTCGCCCACGTCGTCGCCGAAGACATCACTGTCCGAACGGAAGAACCCCACCGCCCACGTGCCGTGATCATCGTCCCAGGTGTTGTTGACGGATGCGCCGAGGTTCCGCGCCGGGGCGAACGGCTGATCGGGCAGCGCCCGCTCCATGAACGTCAGAAACCGATTGGGGGTCAACCGCTCGAGGCTGTAGGGTTCGAAGAAGTGCCCGATGCGCACCCGGCCGATGCCGGGCAGCTCGTGCAGGCCCGCCCAGACGTCCAGGAAGCTGGGACGGCCGGACAGGGCGAAGTCCACTTCGATCCGGTACTCGCTCAGCCCGTACTCGCCGAACATGCCGAAGCGGGCCCGGCGGAACGCGCTGCCGTCCTGGATGTCGCCGTAGGTCGCGACGCTCTCCGAATCCTGATCGAACCAGTAGTGGTCCGCCTGAAGCTGTCCCGTCCATTTGATGGTCGGCGTCAGCTTGTCCTTGTCCGCCTTGGCCCTCGCTTCGTCGGCCCGCTTGCGGTCGCCCTGCTCCAGCTTCTGCAGCCGGGCCGTGAACTCTTCGAGCTGCGATTCCCACAGCCCGTCGTCGGCGTCCTTGAGACCCGCGACGGCGGCAGGAGTCAGCGGTTGAACCTCGGGGATGTCCGATCCCCGCGCCGAGCCGACGACGATCAGCGCGGACAGCCACCAGGCCGCCGCGCGCCGCAACGCATTTCTTGAGCCGCGACGATCAGGCCCCACTGAAACCTCGATATCGGCAGGACGGTTGACGTCACAACCGTGAAATCCGGCACATCTTGACCCTCGCATTGTTCATCGACGCGGCGGACGGCACGCCTTTGTGAGGAATTTTCGATCGGCGAGTCTTGCCGGTTTCCAGCGTGCGGCGGTCGCGCGTGAAAGCGCAGGCGCCCCCCGCAGCGGGACATCGTTGGTTTCCCCGGCGCTCCGCGTACAATCGGCGGGCATGACCGTCAAAGAAATCCTCGCGCAGCTCGAAACGCTCGGCGACGAAGCCCGGCGGGCCCACAACGCCAGGGCCGGCGCGCCCGACAACCAGTTCGGCGTCAAGCTCGGCGACCTCCGCGTCATCGCCAAGAAGATCAAGACGGACCACGCGCTGGCGCTCAAGCTTTGGGACACCGGCAACGTCGAGGCCCAGCTCCTCGCCACGCTGATCATCAAGCCCAAGTCGCTGTCCGCCGCCGAACTCGACGCGCTGACCCGCTCCACGACCTGCGCCCAGGTGGCCGACTGGCTGAACGCGTACGTCGTCGCCGAGCATCCCGAAAAGGATGCGCTGCGCGAAAAGTGGATGAAGGCCAGGGACCGCTGGGCCGCGCGGGCGGGCTGGAATCTGACGGCCAGCCGCATCAACAAGGGGGCGGACGACCTCGATCTGCCGGGCCTTTTGGATCGGATCGAGAAGGAGCTGCCGAAGGCGCCTCCGGAAGTGCAGTGGACGATGAACAACACGCTGGGGGCGATCGGCATCCGGCATGCGAAGCACCGCAAGCGGGCCGTCGCCATTGGCGAATCGATCGGCCTGTACCGCGACTGGCCGGTGTCCAAGGGCTGCACTCCGCCGTACGTGCCCGTATGGGTGGCCGAGATGGTGAAACGCCAGGGGGGGTGACGTCACTCCAGTGGATCCGCCGGAGTTCCCAAAGGCCGAAATCCGCGCTGCCTGCAGCGACTTTCCGTCGGGAGGATTTGAATTCCGGCGGTGGGGCCGATAGACTTCGGGACTTCCCGGCCCCTGTAGCTCAGTTGGTAGAGCAACTGACTCTTAATCAGTAGGTCCAAGGTTCGAGTCCTTGCGGGGGCATTTGCTGAAGTCGTTCTTGATGAACGACTTGCGGCCAACGAACGCCAGTCGTTTGCCGCGTCTGAGCCGAGGGGTTGATACCCTCGGCAATGGGATCGCGACAGACGACGGCTCGCCGACGTGTCCGACGGCAAAGCCGTCGGCTGGGACCCGTGTCATTGGCGGAACGAACGTGGAACGCACACTTGGCCCGGCGTTCCGCGCCCGACTGATTCATTGGGCCGCCGATTCTTCTATCGCCAGCGTCTGATTCGGATCGATCGGACCGGCGACGGTCTGCGTCTGCCCGCCTGGCCAGACGACCCGCACTTCGTCCACGCGCTCCGCGCCGCCCAGCCCGAAGTACAACGGCAGGCGACTCTGCGACAGGTAGCCGGACTTGCCGTCATGCGCCTGGGTGAACCTCCGCTCTCCAGCCCGGACAGTGACGATCGCGCCCAAGCCGTCGCTGTTGCCGCGCGTGCCGCGAAGTGCGATCGCCAGCCACTTCAGATCCGGCGAACGCTGCGCCAGATCGCTGATCAGCACTTGCGGCGGCGAGTTGAAGTCGTTCGTGACGATGTCCAGGTCGCCATCGCCGTCGAGGTCGAGGATCACCGATCCTCGCGAGCCGAGCGCGCCCCACACGGTGCACGTCCCCGATTTGCCCCGGCACAGTTCGTGGCCGGCGTCCTCGCCTGAACAATCGAGCTGGAACCAGGGAGTCGCCGTCCGTCCGCCGCGCCGCGGCTCGACACCGACCAGGAACTCGGCAGGGCGCAGCCGCGTCCCGCCGTCGTTCATGAGCACCGTGTTCACGTGGTACCGGAACGGATAGTTCATGCCGCTGGTGATGAACACGTCCGGATGCCCGTCGGCGTTCAGGTCGCCGACGCTCAGCCCCCAGGGCCAGTAGGTCTCCGCGCCGACCTCATCGGAGACTTCCTCGAACTCGCCGTCCCCGCGGTTGAGGTACAGTCCGTTGCCGAGCACGTTCGTCAGCCCCGGCCGGGTCCGCAGATACGACTCCGGCATGACGTATGGCGGCGGCTTGATCAGCTCCGCCGGGCCGTTGATGTCCTTCTGCAGCTCCCACATGTCGGCATGCATGTTGGTGATGTACAGGTCCAGGCGGCCGTCGCCGTCGAAATCGAACGACTTGACGCCCATGCCGCCCCAGACTGACATCGGAAAGGCCGTCTCGCCGCGGCGCACGAACCGCTCGCCCTGCTGGTTCTCCCACAACTCGTCGTTGCCCTGCATGTTGAGGATGTACAGGTCGATCCAGCCGTCCCCGTTGTAGTCGAGCGGCGTGGCGTCGCCGGACCAGCCGAGGTCGACCAGCCCGGTTTCCTCGCTGACATCGCGGAACCGGCCCTCGCCTTCATTGCGAAACAGGCTGCTGCGCTCCGCGCGGTCCGCGAACAGGTGCCCCACGAAGGCCTCGTTCAGGCCCAGGTAGTAGGGGCGGGGCTCCTCGTCATCGGTGCAGCAATCGCCGACCTCGTCGGTGGTGAAGTTCCCCACGTTCGTGACCAGCAGGTCCAGCCGGCCATCGCCGTCGTAATCGAAGAACACCGCGCCGGAGGAGTGGCCGACATAGCCCAAACCCGCCTCTTCAGTGGCGTCCCGAAACCGTCCCTGGCCGTCGTTGATGAACAGCACGTTGCCATGCCGCGTGGTCGTGACGAACAGGTCCGGCGCGCCGTCGTTGTTGACGTCCGCAAACGAGGCCGAGACAGAGACGCGGCCGGCCAGCCGCACGCCGGCCAGGTCGGTGATGTCCTCAAATCGTCCGTCGCCGAGATTCCGCCACAACTCGTTGCCGCCGACCTGGCTGGTGAAATACAGGTCAGGCAGGCCGTCGCCGTCGACGTCCGCCGCGGCGATTCCGTTGGCGTGATCGTAGTGATTCGACTTGAAGTGCTTCGTGCAGTCCTCGACGGCGCGGTTCACGAAGGTGATGCCGCTTTCCTCGCGGCGGTCGAAAAACTCGAAGTCGAGCGGCACGGTGAACTCGTCGCGCGTGGCGCGCTGGTCCGCTTCCCTTTGCGCCATCCAGGCGGGCGCGGCCACGTCCGGCGGAATGTTGATCCGCGACGGATCGGGGGGCGTCGCGGTCGCCTCGGCCAGCACATGACGGGCGTCCACGGCGAGGCGCTCGAAATCGCCGTCGGCCAGGCTGTCATAGAAGCCGCGGATCGATCCGTTGGCGTCCACGAGGGCGAAGCGGGCGCTGTGGGCGATGGGCATGCGCGGATCGTCCGAATCGCTGACGGGCAGCTTGAAGCCGTCCCCGCTGATCGCGCGCAGGACGTCCCGTTCTCCGGTGAGGAACTTCCAGCGCTCGGCGTCGGCCTGGAAGCGCTGGCCGTACTCAGCGAGGCGCTGGGGCGTGTCGTTGACAGGGTCGACGGTGATGCTCAGCAGCTTGAGGCGTTCGGCGCCCTGCCAGCGGCGGGCGCGATTCTGCAGCTCTGCGATGCGGGAGGTCTGCTGCGGGCAAGTGGCGGCGCAGCGCGTGAACATGAAGTTGACGATCCAGACCTGTCCCTTGAGATCACGCGCGCCGAACGGAGCGCCCGACTGGTCGGTCAGCAGGAATTCCGGCGCGGGCATCAGCACCGGCGGCCCAGACGGCGCGCGTTCTCCGGGCGCGGCCTTCTCGGCGGGGGGCCGGTCGGTTGCGACCGACTGGCTGGCGCCGGTGTCGCCCGACGTGCAGCCGCCGGCGAGCGACCCGAGAACGATCAGACCGGCCGTCGCCGGACCGGCGACAGCGCGGGCAACGGCGAACCGGGACACAAGATGCAGCGCGACGCGCAGCATGAGTCTTTCCCTTCGTCAGCAAATTCCGTGTCAGCCCGCTTCCGCGGTGTCGCGTTGATCGGCCGCCTGTTCGCAGCGATCGAGGAAGCGGTCGGCGGACTCGATGATGAGCCGGCCGTTCATGGGGGAGTGCGGGTCGTTGCACATCGGCTCGCCCACATACTCCAGCGTGCCGGGTTCCTGGGGCTCGAGCGTCATGCGGAACTCAAGCGTCGGAACGGCGATCTCTTTCTTCTGATGTGCCGGGATTTCGAGCGTGTAGACGTAGTCTTCGCTCTTGAGAACAAACTGGAGTTCGCGGTCGCCGGGGACCGGGATGTCCTGCTGGATGATCGCCGCGTCCGGCCCGCCGAGCAAATCGAGATCGGGATACCGGACCTGCCATTGCTTGCCGGCGCCGGTGATCTCAATCCGAAAGGGTTCCGGGAGTTCAATTTTGCGGCGCGCCGGAACCGGGGCGACTGCGACCAGTGCCAACAAGTTGACGCTGAGAGCCGCCCAGACGGGCCAGGCGCGGTGTCGAAACACGCTCACAGGCATTATGTTACGTCAATGTCTCAGAGGCGGTTGGACGCTGTGGGATCCGGCGGCAGGTCGAGCGTGCGCCGCCGCACCATTGTGAAACGCGTCCGCGCAGCATGAGTCAGCCAAGAAAATCTGTCTCATGGAAAGATTCTGGCGATTCGCGTCGGCGGCGAGCAAGAGCGACCGGCGGAAACCGCTCAGGTTTCCCGAGGAAACAACCGGCGAAACAGGCGAATTGTCTGGGTCGCCGCCGCGTCGGGGTTCGGCCAGGGAAGCGCCTCCGCCGATGCGTATCCGTCGTAACCCATTTTCAGAATAGCTTTTGCGATCGGAAGCAGGTCAAGATGTCCGCTCCCAGCGGGTCGGCGGTTCGAATCGACGAAATGGAGGTGCCCGACGTCAACCCCCGCCTGAGCCAGCGCTGTCGCCGAATCGACTTCCTCGATGTTCATGTGGAACAGGTCGGCCAACAGCCGCACGTTCGAGACGCCGAGGGACCTCAACAATGCGCTGCCGTCGGCCAGCGTGTTCAAAAGGTTCGTCTCGTACCGGTTCAGCGGCTCGATGAGCAACCGTCCGGTCTCAGGCAACCCGGCCGCGAGTTCGTTCAGGGCGTCGGCCAGCCAGCCCAGGGCCGACTCCTTCGCAACATCGCCTCCAAACCGGCCCTGCATCGAACCGATGATGGCCGGGGCCGGCAACGCGGCCCCCTGTGCCTCAATTCCGGCCGCGGCGCCCCACTCGATCATCGAACGCACAAATGCGCACGCCTTGGACCGGACGCGCGGGTCCGGGTCGGTGAGCGTCAACCGGTGCTTGACCCAACCCGCGCCGGTTCCAATGGCCGCCAGTCCGAGTCCCGCATCCCGCAGCCGTCGTCCGAGTTCGGCCGGCGAAATCGCGTCAGGTCCGGGTGCGAACACCTCGAGCGCGTCGAACCCCAGTTCCGCCGCGCGGTCGATTGCCTGGGGGAGGTCGTCCCAGAAGACGAACGGGCCGCCGCGGGCTTCGGAAACCAGGCTGAGCGTGACGGCGGATCGGATCATGGGGGCAGCGCGAGCGTTGCAGGCGGGCGGAATCGGGAGGGAACGGAATGTCGCGAACGCGGCGAGGTTCGCTGAGGAATCGCGTTCGGTCTGTTAGGATACTGAAGCCGCGCCGGCCGGGCAGCACCGCCGCGTGGCCGTTCCATGTGCGCCGTGCGAGGGCCGGGATGATGTCGGGCGGATCGGACACGAGGTGAAAGACGGGCAATGGGCGCACTGTCTCTGACGAACGCCGCCCTGCTGGGGGGGCTCGCGCTGCTCGCGGCCCCGGTCATCGCCCATTTGCTGCAGCGCCGCGCCCGCCGTCCGATCGTGTTTCCGTCGATCGCCTTTCTGCAGGAGTGCGCGGCTCAGCAATCGAAACTTCATCGCCTGCGCCGCTGGCTGTTGCTGCTGCTGCGCATGCTGTCAGTGGCCTGCATCGTGCTGGCGTTCACACGGCCGGTATGGCTGAGTCCCCAGCAGGCGCGGCTCGCCGAGGGAAATCAGTCGACGGCCGCGGTGCTGCTGCTCGACATCAGCCCCAGCGTGGCGCAGCGGAGCGGCGGGGGGAGCGCGCTCGACGCGTTGAAGGCGGCCGCGGGTCGAACTCTGGATGGCCTGCGGAGCGGCGTGGACCGCGCGAACCTGGTGCTGGTCGACGATTCGCCGCAACCGCTGTTCTCGCAGCTGAGTCAGAATCTGCCGGCGATTCGCAGCGAACTGGCCGCGGTGCAGCCGAAGGGGACCCGCGGGGACTTCGCTGGGGCGCTGTCTCTCGCTGGGCGGCTGCTGGAGCGGCATGACGGCGCCCGACAGGTCGTGATTCTGTCCGATCTGCAGGCGGCGAACTGGGCGGAGGTGCTGGCGGAGCCGCGGGCGTCCGACGTATTGCCTGCCGGAACGCGAATCATCGTCGCCGATGTGGCGGGTCCGCCTGAGGCGAACGTCGGGCTGTCGAATCCCGAATGCTTCCCGGCGATTCCCGCCGAAGGGCAGACGGTCGATCTCTCGGTCAACCTGTTGAACTCGTCCGAGTCGGCCCAACAGGCGGAGGTGCAGGCCGAGGTGCGGAGCATCGGCGGGGGCGATCCAGCCGTCATGAAGCAAACGGTGTCGCTGGCGCCGCGGGAAAGCCGCCGGGCGGTGTTCTCGATCGCATTGCCGCCGGGCGCGGTGCAGCAGGCGACATTCCGGCTGGCAGGGGGCGACGCGCTGCCGCTCGACGATTCCGCGTCGCTGGTGATCGGTTCGGCCCAGCCGACGCCGGTGCTGGTCGTCAGCGACGATGACCCGCAGGAGCCGGGAACGGCGGCGTTCTACCTGATGCGGGCGCTCGATCCCTACGAGGGGCTGGGCGAGGAGTCCGCTGTGCGACGGCTGGCCGTGCGACATGTGCGACCCGGTCGGTTGACGGCCGACGATTTGCGCGGGGTGTCGGCGGCATTTCTGGGTTATCTCGGCGTGATGAAGCAGGAGACGGTCGGTCTGTTGACCGAACACGTCCGGGCCGGGGGCGGTCTGGTGCTGTTCGCCGGACAAGGGGCGGTCGATCAGAACGTGGCGCAGTTCAGCGAGGCCAGCCGGGGTTTGATGCCGCCCTGGCAACTCGGCGCGCGGAGATCGTTGGGCCGGGGGGAGCCGCCGCTGCGGATTTCCTCGGGGCGTTGGCAGTCGCGCTGGTTCCGGGAGTTCGACGAGCAGAGCCAACTGGCGATTCAGGAAATCGGATTTCGCGCGGTGTGGACGGCGGGCGCTCCGGCAGTGGACGCGGAGACCCTGCTGGTGTTCTCAAACGGCCAGCCGGCGCTGGGCCGAAGGACATTCGGCAAGGGGCAGTTCCTACTGGCGAGTTTCAGTCCGGAGTCGGCGACGAGCGATCTCGGGAAGCACGGACCGTTCGTCGCGATGACGCAGATCATGGCCGCCACGCTGCAGGCCAGCACGGCCGATCCGCAGTCCCGGCCGGTGGGGGGCGGACTGGTATTTCCGGGGCGGACGCCATCGAATGCGGCGGTGTCCGTGTTCGATCCCCGCGGGCAACCGGCATCCTATGCCCGCAACGACAGTCCGGAGGGCGCGCGGATTTCGGTGAACCGCACGGAGCTGTCCGGCGTGTACCGGCTCGACGTCGACGGCGCGCCGTTCGCCGCGGCGGCCGTGAATCTCGACCCCCGGGAGTCGGACCTGCTGCGGATCGAAGGCGAGGCGCTGTCGCGGCATCTGGCCAGCGAGCGGCTGACGTCCGAAACGGCGGCGGGCGACCGGCTGGCGTCGGGCATCGACCTGGGCGGGCGTCCGCTGTGGGGCGAACTGTTTTCGCTGGCGATGATGTCGCTGGCCGTCGAGTTGCTGCTGCTGGGTTTGTGGAGGCGATAGGGTTTTGATGTTCCCGGTGTTGGAAAGGGCGCCCGTCCGCATGTGGAATCGCAGGCCGTCATGGTGACTTTGGCCCTGGTGTGGCGACCGGTGTTTTCCACGCTGCCGCTGGTGGGCGGGGCGGTCGTGCTGTCGTGCCTGGCGGTGTTCGCGTGGCTGCGTTCGCGCGAGCGATCGCCGGGCTGGGCGGGGATGCTGCTGGGCATGCGACTGCTGGCGATTTTGGGGATCACGGCGCTGTTGTTCGGGCCGAGTCGCGAGCTGGCGTCGCGGTCATCGAGCGAACCGCTGAAGTTGAACATTCTGCTGGACACGTCGCAGTCGATGCTGGTCGAGGACTGCGGGACGACGTCGCGGATCGCGCACGCGGTGCGGCAGGTGCTTTCGCCGAATCAACTGGCCGCGCTGGAGAATGATTTCGAGATCACGCTGCAGGGGTTCGACACGGGTTTGCACCCGCTGTCGCTGGCGGCCGTTCGGGAACGGCCGGAGGAGCACGCCCAGGGGCGGGATACGCGGCTGTCCGAATCAGTGATCGCGGCCTTGAATCGGACGACCGGCCAGGGACAGGCGCTGCTGGTCGTCAGCGACGGACGCGACACCACGGGCGAATCGGTGCAGTCGGCGGGAGGCGTCGCGGCCTCCCGGGGAATTCCGATCTTCACCGTCGCGCTGGGCGGAGCGTCGACGACAGCCGACGCCGCGCTCCTGGCGGTGCCAATGCAGGACTCTATGCTGCCGAACGAAGCCGGCGGCCTGCTGGTGCGGGTCTACCAGTCGGGGCTCGACGGGGCGAACGGCATCTTGCGCATCCGCCAGGGTGGCGAGGAGCAGCAGATTCCGATCGAGTTTGGAACTCAAAAGGTCGTGGAGCTGCAGGCCACCATTCCCGGACGCCCCCCGGGGCAGTACGAGTACGACGTCTCGCTCGACCCGCTGAATGCAGAAACGGAACTGGCGAACAACCAGCAGCGGGTGTTCATTGAAGTCATGGAGAAGCGGATTCGGGTGCTGGTTCTGGAGGGGCAGCCCTTCTGGGATACGAAGTTCCTGGCGCAGTCGCTGCGCAAGGACGAGCAGATCGAGATCGTGCAGTTGACGCAGGTCGGCGAGCGGAAACGCGAGACGCTGGTGACGCGCGATTCCGGCGCGTCCCTACGGCTGCCGGAGACGGACGAGGCGTGGAGTTCGTACGACGTGGTGATCGTCGGCCGGGGGCTGGAGCATCTGCTGGATGCGGCCGGCGCGCAGCGGATGCGGCGGTACGTGGAGGGAGGCGGCCAGCTCGTCCTGGCGCGGGGACGACCGTACAACCCGGAATCGGCCCAGGGGCGGGCCGTTCAGGAAGCGCTGCGGCCGCTCGAGCCGGTGGTGTGGGGCGAGGAGACGTTGTCGAATGCGACGCTCGAACTGGCCGGATCGGGCCGGACCAGTTCCTGGATGAATCTGTCGAAAATGCCCGTCAATCCGGAGGAGATGCTGCCCCGGCTGCCGCCGCTGGAGACGCTGCAGCAGGCGGTCTCGGTGAAGCCGGCGACGATCGTGCTGAGCACGGCGCACGACCCCCGCGGCGGCGATGCGACGGAGCGTCCGGCGATTGTCCGGGCGAACGTGGGCCGGGGAGGCGTGGTCGCCATCCTGGGCGAGGGCACATGGCGGTGGAGTCTGCTGACGCCCGATCTGCAGGACATGCGCGGCTTTTACGACCTGTTCTGGTCGAACCTGGTCCGTTGGATGGCGCTGGGGGGCGACTTCGCGCCCGGCCAGCAGACGTCGCTGCAGCTCAGCCGTCGCAGCGTCCGGCTGGGGGACGAACTGACGATCGACGTCGTGTACCGCTTCGCGCCGGACGGGGCCGCGTCGCCGCAGATTCAGATTCTGAAGCCCGACCGGCAACTGGAAGACGTTGCCGTACATCGCATGGCCGGCCCGCATCCCCGGTACCGCGCCAAATGGACGCCCGAGTCGCCGGGAACGCACCGCGTCATCGCCCTTACCCCCGGCATGACGCCGCCGCAGCTCGAACTGCCGTTCATCGTGTACGACGTGAACATCGAGCGGCTGCAGACGTCGGCCGATCCGCTGGCTCTCCGCATCCTGTCCGATCTGTCCGGCGGCGCGGCGTTCGACGCCATCGATGGCGCGGCGATGGATCAACTGACGGCGGCCCTGGCACGGCATCGCCGGGCGCTCGACGCCCCCCCGCAGATCGAATATGTGTGGGACCGGATGTCGCTGATGCTGCTGCTGCTCGGCTGGCTGAGCTGCGAGTGGCTGCTGCGGCGGATTGCCGGGCTGTGGTGAGCGGACGTTGAGGCGCTGTAGGGAGCGCGCTCATCCGGGCGGGCCTGCCGGACAGAACGTCTCCAGGACGTCGATGCGCCTGGACGCTCGGGACCAGCGGAACAGCGCCAGGTTCGCGGGCTCGCCCGGCAGCAGCCGGCCGGCGGGGAGGCCCAGCATGGTCGCCGGAACGCGCCCCGCCATGTCGCAGGCCTCGCGGAGGCGGACCCCCGTCGCCTGCAGCATGAATGCGACGCAGGCGTCCGTCATCAGCCCGGAACCGGCGAGCAGCGTCCGCTGACCCGCGATGACGATCCGGCCGTCGTCAAGCATTTCAAACGTGCCCAGCGGCGTCTCGTGCACGCCGGGCTCGCAGCCGGCCAGCCCCGAGGCGTCGCAGGTGATGATGATCCGCTCCGGCGTCTTCGCGGCGACGATGCTGCGCAGCACGCTGGCCGGCAGGTGATGGCTGTCGGAGATGACGCTGGCGGCCAGTCGCGGTTCGCCGAGCTGATCCCACAGATAGTTCGGATGTCGCGGCAGGACGCGATGGGCGGCGTTGCCCAGATGCGTGCTGAAGGCGGCGCCGGCATCGACGGCGGCGGCGATCTGTTCGGGCGTGGCCGCGGTGTGTCCGATCGCGACGGCGACGCGCCGCTCGACGAGGCCGCGGATGAAGTCCGGGGCGCCAGGGCATTCCGGAGCGAGCGTGGCCAGCCGGACGCGGTTGCCCGAGGCGGCGTTGAGTTCTTCGAATTCCGACAGGCTGCAGGGCCGGACGTGAGCCAGCGGATGCGCGCCGCGCGGGCCGTCCTCGAGAGAGATGTGCGGGCCTTCCAGATGGCAGCCGGCGACCATCGCATCCGCCCAGGGCTCGCGCTCGCAGGCCGCCCGGATCGTCGCCAGGCCATGCCGCAGCGCCGCCTGCGAATTCGTGATCAGCGTCGGACACAGCCGCGTCACGCCGTGCCGCGGATAGCGGGCAAGGACTTCCAGCACCTGCTCGACTGTCAGCCGCTCATCGCTGAACCAGATGCCGCCATAACCGTTCAACTGCAGGTCGAAGAAACCGGGGGCGATCCAGGGCCAGTCGTCGAGCGGTTCGCGGGTCCACAGCGGGACGATTTCCGCGAGGCGGCCGTCGGCGATCGTCGCCCGGACGGGATCGCCGGAATCGTAACGGCGGGCGAGGACGCTGCGGCTGGGCATGCGCGGCCTGGGGAATCAGGCGGGAGGAATCGACGCGGCGACGGGCGCGGCGAACTCCGGCTGCACGCCGCGGTACGCCCAGTCCAGCAGTTCCATGGGATGCACGACCGGCAGCGGACGCCCCGCCTGTTTGAGCTGCGACTGAATCTGCAGCGTGCAGCCGGCGTTGCCGCTGACGATGGCCTGCGCCCCGGTCTGCAGGATGTGGTCCGCCTTGCGTCGCCCGAGGCGGTCGGCCATTTCCGGCTCGGTGAGGTTGTAGCTGCCGGCCGCGCCGCAACAGATCTCGCTTTCCGCGAGGGGGATCAGCTCGAGTCCGTCGATCAGGCTCAGCAGTCGTCGCGGCTGCTCGCGGATCCGCTGGGCGTGCACCAGGTGGCATGCGTCGTGGTAGGTCGCCCGCAGCGGCAGCGCGTGCTCGGGCTTGCGCGGACCGAGCCGCGCCAAAAACTCCGAGACGTCGTACGTTCGGCCGGCGAACTCGGCCAGCTCCCGCTGAACATCCCCAGCCTCGGGGGCGACCTCGTGGGCCATGTGGCCGTAGTCCTTCAGCATCGACCCGCAACCGGCGACGTTGACGATCACCGCATCGACGTCCGCGGCCCGGAACGCCGCCGCATTCGTCCGCGCCAGCCCCAGCGCCGGTTCCCCTGCGCCGCTGTGATAATGGATGGCCCCGCAGCAGGCCTGCGTCCTCGGGACAACGACATCGCAGCCGTTGGCCTGCAGGACGCGGGCGGTGGCCCAGTTCACGTGCTGAAACATCGCGTCGGCGACGCAGCCCGTGAACAGCGCCACGCGGGCCCGCCGCTCGCCGATCGCGGGCAGCAGCTCCGGGAGAGCCGGCCCGCGCGCACGCAGCGCCGGCAGCAGGCTTTGCATCCGCCGCAGCTTTTCCGGCAGCAGCTTCAGCAGACCCGTCTTCTCGGCCAGTCGGTCCAGGCCGGTGAGCTGCATCAGCCGCGCGGGCAGCAGCGCCCAGCGCAGCCGGCGGGGATACGGGAACAGCCCGTACAGGATGAATGTCTGAAACCAGTCGGCTTTGGCGGGTTTCCCGGCCGCCGGGCGCGAATGCATCTTCACTCGAAACGGTTCAATGAGCCGTCCGTACTGGACGCCGGACGGGCAGGCCGTTTCGCAGCTGCGGCAATCGAGGCAGAGGTCAAGGTGCCGGGAGACTTCGGGCGTCAGGCCGATGCGGCCATCGGTCACGGCTCGCATCAGGTAGATGCGGCCCCGCGGGCTGTCGTTCTCGTTGGCCGTTTCGAGATACGTCGGGCAGGCGGCGGTGCACAGACCGCAGTGAACGCAGTCGAGGAACCGCTCGTAGGGGATGCCGGCGCCGGGATTGTCAGGCGACAGCGTCGACGCCGGGCTGTGCGGATCAAGCGGCGCGGGAACGGTGGGCGGAGCCGGTTCGGCGGCGGTCGCCGCGGGGGAGGTCATGGGAACGAGTTCGACGATTCGGTGTGGAATATCGGCAGCGATGCGGGGTCTTCGAATTGTAGCCGTTCAGGAGGCCAGCGCATCGTCCGACGCGGCGGGTTCGTCGGAAGTCGAGTCGCTGGTCGCCGCGCGCGGCCAAGCAATCCACAGGCCGATCGACGCGATCAGCGGCAGCACGCCAGCGATCGCCAGCCCGTAGTCATACGCCGCCGGATCGCCCGCCTGTTGCAGCCGGTCGACCCAGGCCCCGAACGGCTTCTGGAGCTTGGACGTCACAATCCAGGCCATGCAGCTCAGCAGGCCGAACACCTTCGCCGGATGGCGGACCGACAGGTCCTGCGTGAACGAGTAGTAGCAGGGAAACAGTCCCAGGGCCCCCATGCCCATCACCAGCCAGGTCATCAGCAACAGCGGCCCTTTGGCGAGCAGCGGCAGCAACAGGCTCAGCGCGCACAGCAGCGCGCAGCCGGTGAACGTCAACCGCCGGGAACCAAAGACCGACCAGCCCTTCCAGTGCAGCCATTTCGTCGCCAGCCCCGCCCCGATGCAGCCCACGTCCGTCGCGATGTAGAACGCCGAATTGAACCCCAGTTGCTGCTTCGTCGAGTAGCCCCGGCCATCGACCATGAACAGCGGCAGCCAGGCCCGAAAGAACTGCCACATGGTGTTGATCGCAATCACGACCGCCAGCAGCACCCAGAACCGGGCGTCGAGAAACAATTTGAAGAACGACGACCAGAAGCCCTCCCGGGAGCCGGTTTCCTCTTCCGAAGGCGCCACATCGCTGGCCCGCACCGTCGCCAGCCAGCCGATCACCCAGAACAGGCCGATCGCCCCCAGCACGATGAACGGGCGGCGCCAGTTGTCCGGGTAAAACCTGTGCATCGCGAGAATCACCAGCGGCGTCAGGATCGCGCCGAACGACGTCCCGCTCTGCAGCACGCTGTTGCCGAACGCCCGGTCCTCCGCGGCCAGCACCCGGCGGGTCGTCTGCATCGCGCACGGCCAGTGACCGGCCTCAAAGAAGCCGAGCAGCATCCGATAAAACAGCAGATCGTTCAGCCCCTGAGAGAATCCAGTCAGCACGCCGACCGCCGACCACGCCAGCAGCACGGCCGGATACAGCCAGCGGACGGACACGGCGTCGGCCGCAAACCCGAAGAACAGCGACCCCGCCGCGAACGCGATGCCGAAGGCTTCCTCGACGCGGCCGTAGTCCTGCTTCGTCAGTTGCAGGTCTTTGACGATGTCCGGACTCAGGTTCGCCAGCGCCTGCCGATCCATGTAGTTGATCAGGCTGGCGCACATCAGCAGCCCGCACATCAGCGCCGTTCGCGGCTTGGGCAACGTGAAAGCCATGGCGGTCTACCACGTCCTCCCATCCCAGCCGCGAATTCGCTCGACAAACTCCACCACGCCGTCGGCAAACGTGGCGAACAACAGCTCCCCCTTCTCCGGCGTGGCGTTGCGGGGCGAGCCGATGTGCCCCGGAACCGTGCGGTCCTTCGTGATCCATCCCCGGTAGGCCGGTTCGAACCCGAAGCCGAAGTCGACGTCCGGCAGATCGCGATGCGGGCCGACGAGCTGCGGCGACAGCCGCAGGATCATGGACGTTTCCCACTCGCAGGCGTGCCCCATCTCGCGATGCACGAATGTCGACGCATCCGGGGATCGCGTCTCCCAGTACGTCGCGAACAACAGCAGCAGGTCAGTTCGCTGCCGGCGGCGTTGCCGCACCTCGAACACGGCCTGCTTGCCGGGCGTGATGTTTCCTCCGTGGCCGTTCAGAATGGCGATCCGCCGGAAGCCCATCGCCAGAAACTGCTCCATCAAGCCGCCCAGCAGATCGAGGTACAGGCGTGGCTCCGCCGACAGCGTCCCGGGAAAGTCCAGGTGATGATGCGAATTGCCCAGCCAGGTGAGCGGGGCGAACAGGGCCGTCTCGCGGCAACGTTCGGAGGCGCGGCGGACGACTTCGCCGAGGAGCAGGCTGTCGGTGAACAGCGGCAGATGTCCGCCATGCTGTTCCAGCGCAGCCACGGGGATGATGACGGGGATGTCGCGATCGAGGGCTTCGACCTGCGGCCAGGTGAGGTCGGCGAGCTGCATGGGGCGGGCGGCGTCAGGGGAGTCGCGGGGGGCAGGCTCATCGTTCTACCCGCTGACCGCGACCAGCGAAAGGAACGCCGGGTCTCGTGTGGCCCGGCCGTTGGAGAGCCAGTCCGAAATGCCGTCGACGATCACGACGATTGGTCACTGGTCATCGCGGATTGGTAATTTGTCATTGGCGGAATGAACACTGGGCGCGATTCGAAGCCGTAGGGTGGCGTCGAGCGGCGAGCCTCTGGGCGAGTCGGAGACCCACCAGCGATGCGGGACAAGAATTCTTAGGCCGAGCCTTGGCCCGGCGAACCGGCGTTCCCGCTCGGCTCGCAATGCCGAGGGGATCAACCCCTCGGCTCAGGTCGATTCCGCGCCGATTGCGGTCGGAGCACACCGGGGCATCCTTCGCATTGCTCGGTCCGGCCCCGGCCACACGCGCCTCTGAGGGCGGCCCGCGTTGCAGGTTGCCGCGGGGGGCGACGGAGCCTCATACTGGGGGCCACGGGACGTTTTGAGGGCCTTCGCGAGGAGTCCGGGCAATGCGGCGCATCCGCCGATCCTGGTTCAGGGGCCTTGCGCTGTTTGTGGCGCTCGCGCTGCTGGGCGCGGTGTTCCTCGCGGTCCAATCGACCCGCGCGCTGGAAGCCGAAGCGGATGCCATCCGCCGGTTGGGCGCCAACTTCAGCATGACGGCCAGCGGGCGTCCACGAGGACTGCTCGAAACCTGGGGCGATCAGCTGGGGGTCAAGTTCCTGTCCCGGGACTTCGTGGATCGCTGCGAATACCGAGGGCGACTGGCGGATCTCCCGGACCTGTCGCCCCTGGGCGAGCTGTCCCAATTGGAATCGGTTCGCCTGGGCCAACTGGTGGAAGACGCACGGGCCGTGATGACCGATGAGCGACTGGCGCCGCTGGCCACTCGGCGAGGCCTCCGTGGTCTCTCCATTGCCGGCCGCATCGGCGTCACGGACGCGTTTCTGAAGGACCTCGCACGGTCCGGGCGGTTGGAAGTTCTGGCGATTCACAGCGACGCGCTGACAGATCGGGGCCTTGAGGCTCTGGCGGGCTGTCGCGGGCTGCGTGCGCTCCGACTTGGAGGCGCCAGGATCCGAGATGGGCTGGCCGACCTGCCGCTGGAGAATCTGGAGCTGTTAAGCCTGCACGATGTCGACGCCCATGCGGCGAACCTTCAATGCCTGTCGCGGTGCGCGCGCCTCAAAGTCTTCGGGCTGACGGGATTCCCGGCCGACGATCCGCTCCTGCAGGTCTTGAGCGGACTCCCCTGCCTGGAGGAACTTGACCTGTCCCGGACGGCGATCACCGATGCGGGGCTGGACGTGTTTGTTCCGGGGCCAGCTCTCCGCAGTTTGAATCTGATCGACACGACCGTTTCGGACGCGGCTGCTGCGCGCCTGTTCGCGCGTTGTCCGTCGATGACTGTGCGTTACGGCCACCACTCGGAGGGCAGAGCATTCAGTCCGCGGAATCCGCCGGCGGATGGCGCCGAGCCGGCGGCTGACGAGTGACCGCGGCGGGGCCGTCCCGTCTGCCGCGAGAGACGGCGTTGCGGAATCCGTAGACCGCGGCCGCCCGGGCAAGGTATCATTTCAAAGTTGACTGATCCGTTGCGGGACGGCTGCGCACAGGGCCGTCCGGCGCACCACCCTGCAGCGGGAGTGGCCGCGATGCCCAGCCGTCGAGACTGGCTGCGTCAGTGTTCCCAGGGAGCGGCCGGTTCGCTGCTGGCCGGCCTGGCCCGCGCGGAGGCCGCCGCGCCCGCCGTCTCCCGCGCCCGCTCCGTCATCCTGATCTTCAACTGCGGCGCGCCCAGCCATCTCGACCTGTGGGACATGAAGCCCGAGGCGCCGTCGAACATTCGCGGCGAGTTCCGCCCCATCGACACGGCCGTCCCCGGCATCCAGGTCTCCGAGCTGATGCCGAACGTCGTGCGGCACGCCGACAAGCTGGCGATCGTCCGCACCGTGCACCACGCCCAGGCCCAGCACAACTCCGGCATGTACTGGTCGATCGTCGGCCAGCCCTACCGCGTCGACAGCACGCTCATCAATCCCAGCCGCGCCGATTACCCGAGCTTCGGGACGCTGGTCGGCTGGCTGGCCCGGCGGGACGGCTACGCGGGCGCGCTGCCGCCGTACGTGATCACGCCCGGCCCGCATTGCGACAGTCTGCAGTACATCACCCCGGGACAATTCGGCTCCTGCCTGGGGGCGGCGTACGACCCGTTCGTCGTCAACAGCGACCCCAACGCGAACAACTTTCAGGTCTCCGGAATGGGCCCCTGCGAAGGCGTCAGCCCCGGACGCGTCGACGAGCGCCGGAGCCTGCTGACGCAGTTCAGCCGTCACAACGCCCTGGCGCCGACGCCGCTGGCGGACGAGTTCGGTCTGCACCGCGAGCGGGCGCTGTCGCTGATGACCGACGCGGCGTCCTCCCGCGCGTTTGATTTGTCGGACGAGTCGCCCGAGACGCGCGAACGCTACGGCCGCCACACCTGGGGGCAGTCGCATCTGCTGGCGCGGCGGCTGGTGGAGGCGGGGGTCCGGTTCGTGACGACGGTCAACGGCCAAAGCATCGTCTGGGACACGCACACGGACAATTTCAACCTGATGAAGAACCGGCTCGTGCCGCCGATGGAGCGCGCTTACGGCGCGCTGCTGGACGACCTGGAGGAGCGGGGCCTGTTGGACACGACGCTGGTGATCTGGATGGCGGACTTCGGCCGCACTCCGGTGATCAACGGCAACGCGGGCCGGGACCACTGGCCGCAATGCTACTCGGTCGTGCTGGCGGGCTGCGGCATCCGGGGCGGCCAGACGGTGGGGGAATCGGACAAGCACGGGGCGGCGCCCTTGTCGCGTCCGGTGACTCCGGCGGACGTGCACGCGACGGTGTTCGCCGCGCTGGGGTATGACTCGCACGCGATCACGTATCTGCAGACGGATGGCCGGCCGACGCTCTTGTCCGAGGGGGCGGCAATTGGCGAGGTGCTGTAGCGCCGGCGGGCGGGTCCGGGCGCGGTTCGGTGGCGCGTCGTCGTTGATCTGAACAGAACTCCGCGCCGTCAGCGGTCTTCGGCCAGCGCCGAGCGCCGAAAACTCGTCGGACGCGTGACGTCCGGCTCGGACATCAGCGGCTCCACGATCGGCTGCAGCGGCGGATACAGCGGCGACAACTGCCGCGAAACCGGCGCCTGCGGTCCGGGAGTCTGCAGTGCGACGCTGGCCATCATCAGCACGCCGGCGCACGCCGCAACGCCGGCGGCAAAGGGCGTCCAGGATTTCCAGTCGACCCCCTGCCCGCCGGGCCTTGCGGGCGCATTCATCCGCCGCCGCACCGACGGCCACAGCGAATGCGCCGAGACATACGTCGCCGGCACATCCGACGCCGACACCGCGCCCAGCACGCCGCACAGCCGCTGATGCTGACGACGGCAGCCGGGGCACATCGACAGGTGTCGCTCCACATCACGACGCCGATCCTCGTCCGCGAGATCGTCCCCCGCGAGCAGCGCCATCTCATAACGGGCCTGGCGGCAGTTCATGATCCACGACCTCCGGATCCCGGCGCGGCAACGCCCGACGATCCCATCCGCGCTTCCCACAGCTGCTGAAACCGCAGCCGGGCCTCGGCGAGACGCCACCGGATCGTCGCTTCACGCCGGTTCAGAATCGCCGCAATCTCCGATGTGCTGAAATTCTCCAGGTCCCTCAAGATCATCACCACCCGGTACTTTTCCGCAATCTGGCTCACGACCGCCTGCACTTCCTGCTGCAGGTCCTGTGCCTGCCGCGGATCGCTGACCGCCGGATCGGGCCACTGATCCTCGCCGCGATCCGAAAACAGCCAACCCCAGATCCTCCGCTTTCGGCGGCGGAAATGGTCCAGCGTCAGGTTCACGCCGATCCGGAACAGCCACGGCCCAAACCGCCGCGACGAATCGAACTGGTCCAACCGCTCATACACCCTGAGGAACGTCTCCTGGGCGAGATCCTCGGCCGTGTCCGGATCGCGGACAAACCGGCTGATGACCCTCAGCAGCCGCCGTTCGTACCGCTGCACCAGGGCGCCGAACGCGGCCTGCGATCCGGCGCGCGCGGCTTCCACGAGCCGCGCGTCACTCGTTTGCGGTTCCCGGGTGACGTCCCACGTCCGATCCCGGGCCGCGGCGCTCCTGGCGGTCATCATGAGTCTCCCGAAGGCTGTCGACAGGAGTATCTACGTACCCCGGCACGCCGTCCGTTGGCGCAACTCCGGAATTCCCGGTCCCCCTCCCGGCGAACCGCCGCGGCGGCAAACTCCAGCCTACCCGCCAGGCCGTCTTTTACGCAACGTTTTGCTTGGCAATTGGTTCCGCCGCAGCTGGGCAAGTGCATCGATCCCCTCTCGGCCTCGGCAAAGTTGAACCGCGTCGGGCAGCGTCGTTCCCGGGCAGCGCGGTTGATCATGCGGCTTGATTCCCCCGTTTTCCGCAGGGATTATGGGCGGGGCTCCCCTCGCGCTGCACGGTCCAGCCGCTGGCCGCATGCCGAGCGAGGCCGCTTCGCCCTGGCCGGCCATCACAGCGGCATCGATCGGTCCGCGACGACGATCGGCGATTCGTGCGGGCCGGCAGGTTGGGCACGTGCGTCTCACCGCGCCCTGTTCGCTTCCAGATTGACCCCCCACTCCTCCAGGTCGAACGCAGGGACGAACTGCATACTGGCCCGCCGATGCGCCCAGCGGATCAGCTCCGCCTGCCGGGCGGTCGGCGTGCAAAGTCGCTCCGGTTCCGGCACGATCCCCACCCGCCCCAGGTCCAGGCGGTCAGCATCCCAGCACGTCTGAACAGTCACGTCCGGATGAGTCCGCTCGTGCGTATGCCCCTCGCAGGCCGTTGCCAGCAGGCGGAACTCGTCGTCGCAGAGATCAATGACCGTCCCGCGCAATTTCGCGGCGAATCGGGCCGCCCTGCGCCCGTGATCTGGATCGTGAATCTCGTTCACCCGCCGCGAATCGTGCAGAACGGCAAACAGCGATACGACCCGGACGCTGGCCCCCGTTTCCCCGGCCAGACGGAGTCCGTTTTCGAGCACCCGCGCCCAATGCGCAACGCCGTGCTCGCCGTCGAGCGGCAGCACGTATTTCTTGAGAACGGCCTGCAGCGCGGGTCGCACGTCCATCGCCCGATTCTACCGATGCCCGCCAACCTCAAGGATGCAAGCCTCTGCGCCGTCAGCCATCGCCCAACGACTGTAGCGTCCGCTCATCGTCTGTCGCTCGCCGGCGCCGGCGACCTCGACGTCATGGCGCCGCGCCGGCGCAGCCAGAACAGTTCTGTCGGCCAGCGATCCACCGCACCGTACTGAACTCTCTGCTCCGCCAGATAGCGCGACCACTGGTCTTCCAGCGCGGAGGCGTATTCCGCCGCCGCGCGGCAACTGCCCTGAAACCAGGACCCGATCGACTCCGCCGCCAGCGACGCCATCTCCAGCGCTCCGGCAATCCCCCCCGATGACAGCGGATCGCGCGAAAACGCCGCATCGCCGACCGCCAGCCACCCGTGGCCCGCAAACTGCATCAGCCGCTCTGTCGCCGCGGAGAGCAATCGCACGCACGTCGGGGCCAGTTCTCCCGCCCGCGCCGCGACATGCGGCGTCGAACCGATCCGCGATCGCCAAGTGGATGCCAGCGTCGATCCGCGCCACGGATCATCGGCATCCATCAGGCAGACGGCCGCCAGGCCCCCCGACGGCTGCGGGACACAGTAGGACCAGCCCCAGGGCGCCGCTTCAACGAGAAGCCGCGGGTCGGCCGTCGCTGGCGTCGGGACCAGTCCAGCCAGCGCAACGAGCCGGTCAAGCCGCGACCGCCGCATCCCCTGGCGGCGCGCGAACCAGCTCGAGCGCCCCGTGGCATCGACGACCAGCCTCCCGGAGACGCGTTCCATCGCGCCGTCGCGTCCCCGGACTCGCAGCGTCCAGAACCCGTTTGACCGGGACTCAATATCCAGCGGCCGGGCGCGGATCACCCGCGCCCCCGCGGCGACCGCCGTCTTCCGCAGCATCCGATCGAACCGACGGCGGTCGAGATGCCAGCCACGCCCCGGGGGCGTGTAGAGATAGTCGTGCGCGGCCGGGGTCTCCGTTTCCCAGCAGGCAACGGTCCCCGGCGTTTCCAGATGCCGGTCGGACAGGAACCTGGCCGCCGCGCCCAGCGCGACGACGCGCGCCCAGGCCGCCGGCGGCAACGATTCCCCGATCCGCACGCTGGCAGGCCCGGGCCGCTCAACGAGCGCCACGCGAATTCCTGTGATCGCGAGCCGCGCCGCCGTGGCCGCTCCGGCCGGTCCGCCGCCCAGCACGATCACGTCCTGCAACGCATTCAAGGGCCCGCCCTCCCGCAACGACCCAGCGTATGCCGGCCGGCCCGGCTCACCGCCTCGACCGTTGCTTGGTATGAATCTTCAGCTTCTTCTCATGGAGTTGCAATTCGAACTGCGATTTCACTTTCACGAACGTGTCATCGAATGCATGCACATGCAGGAAATTGATGAAGTCCGTCTTGTTCTGTCGAGCGAGATCGTGGCAGTCCATGCAGGATGTGTCCGTCTGCAGGTATGACTCCATGGCGGTGTTCGCCACGCTGGTCATCGAAACGGTCGCAGCCGGGAAGGGATCGCCGGGGATATCATCCGACGGGACCACATCGGGATCGTGCGTTCGCCTCGGCCACTGCGTCACCACGAGCTGATAGTTCGCCCACACGGTTCCCGAAAGCGCCGCCTGGTAGCGCCGGTTCATCGCCTCCGTGCCGATATTGTTCGGAGCGGCCGGATGCAGCGGCAGTTCGCGGACGATTTGGTTGGGTTCCGGCGACGCCTGGAACGTCGCCAGAGTCAGCGTCGGCGGTTCCGAGTCGGTCAGTTGCGGATCCTTGGAGCTGTTGTACGAGAACCGATCCGTTGGCATCGGGGGCTGTCCGAACTCCGGGACGTTGTCGACATGCTCGAAGGACGACCAAACCCACTGCGGGCGCAGCGGCGTTTTGTGGACGATGTGCAGCCCCACCAGTCCCAGTTGTTTCGGCTCGCAGCGGCCGCTCGGCGGATCGAGGACGGCGGCGTCCACGGTGTAGAACCGCGAGCGCAATTCCTGATCGTCATTCGCGCCGAATTCCCGCCACGCCGCTTTGACGACGATCGATCCGTCCGGGAACCGTTCGGGCGCGGTCAGCCCGAGGAGAGTCGACCTCAGATACAGCCTTTGGTTGGCGATGTGCTCGTACTGCGGCTGGTTGAGCCGAACCTCATACCGCGTATATGTCCGGTTCTGGCAGACGAGCGGGCCAGACAGGCCGCCGAAGCCCGCCTGATTCAGATCGCCAAAGTGCGAATACGAACCGAACAGGCGCACGAGGCCGCTGCCGCTGGGAGGGATGCTGGCGCACGGCGTGGGTCCGTCGACGGAATCCCAGGGGCCCGGGGGCGCTCCGGTCGGCAGGATCGTCTCATAGCTGGCCTTCCACGTCTCCCAGACCCGGGGGCCCGGGGCGCTGATCGGCTTCGTTCGATCCGGGACGCCCCGTCCGCCAGCCGCCGCAGGCCAGTTCAACGCGACGAACGATCGCCACGAGAAATCGTCGAAGAAGTCCAGCGGCAGCGCGCTCACGCTCACGGGCAGCGGCAGGCCGCCTCCATCGAGCACCTCCGGCGGCAATTCGGCCGTGACCGTCGGGCCAGTGATCGGGACTTGCGACAGTGCGACATCGGACAGCGCTGCGGCCGACGCGGCCAGCATGGTCAGCCCGCAGGCCAATCGATTCCACGGCATGGGAGTCTCTCCAGAAAGGGGCCCTTGAATCCACCAGACGCATCACGCGCCGCCAACCGACGCTACGGAACGACTTTCTCCGTCTCCAGAATGCCCGCGACGCCGGACTGCAGCGGCCGCCACGCCAGAAAGCCCAGCTTCCACCAGTCAGCCACCATCTGCGGCATGGTGTACGTCGTCCATTGGTGAAAGGCCGTGCCGTTGTCCGTCACTTCGTTCGGACGCGCTCCCGGCCAATAATTGCTGCCGCAGGCCGTGAAGTCCGCCTGCCAGGGAACGGACAGCCCAGCCGTCAAGGTTCCCGCCGGCAACGTGGGTTGAATGCGAAACGGCGACGCGTACGTCGTCCATTGGGCAAACGCGCTGCTGACTTCGATTCCCGGCAGGAAGGACCCGCCGACGCCCGTCCACAGTCCGGTGTGGTCCAGCGCCGCCGTCTGCTCCGCCGGACTCAACGCGCTGAACACCGGCTCTGGCGGCGGGCCTGCCCAGTCCGGATCGAAGCTCCCCTGCCTCCATCTCTGCATCAGGTCGAACTGGACCTGGGTGACGGTGAAGCCATCGGCATTCGGAGTGACGGGGGAAGGCGGTCCGGGCAGGCGCGGCATGTTGCCCCCCGTCCCGCCCAGCGGATTCCGGAGCTTGTCGAAAACACGCTCCCGGGCCGCGCGGGCCGGCGAACCGGGAGCGCTGTCATTGCTGGCCAACAGACCCAGCAGGGCAGGTTCGAGAAAATCTCCCCTCCGGCCCGGACCGTGCCCCACCCGCGCCAGACCCGATGCCCATTGCATCAGCACGGTGCGCTGCAGAATCGGGTAGATGTCGCGCGTGAACGACACGCGGACCGGCAACGGATGTCCGAAGTGACGCACGGCGATGTCGTACGCCAGGTCCCACATCGTCACGATGCTGACGACCGGATGCGCGTACGCCGGGACGCCCACGACGACCCAGGCCGATTCAACGACCGGCACATCATTCGTGCCGTGCAGCCGGATCGTCGCCCGCACCGGTCCATCCGAGACGTCGTCGTACCAGCCGGGATTGAACAGGCTGACCAGCGGCTCGCCGCTTGGCGATTCCGACCGGCCGAGCCCGCCCAGCACGCGCAGCCGTCCATCGTCGTCGGTCATCAGGCGGCCCAGCAGCAGATTGTGGCCGAACACGCTGCCCTGAATCTCGTGCATGTCCCCCGGACGAACGGAGCCTGTCGGCGGACTGTTGGGGACCGGGACGTTTCCGCCTCCAGCGGGATCACGCTCGAAGGATTTGAGGTTCGCCAGTTGAACGTGCCATTCGATCTCGGCGTCCGCGCTGGTGATTTCACGGACGGAGACCGGGTGCGTCAGGTCGGTGGGGTCGTAGGTCGACTCATAGATTCGGAACTTCGCGGCTTGGCGCTTGATGCGGCCGGAGGCATCGCGATAGGCGCCGCCGGGGGGCGTGAACGCCAGCGAGGGGACGTCGGGGCCGTCGAACCAGTCGTTCGCGCTGTTGCCGATCCGTGCGATGCCGATCGAGGGATGAATCCGGTACTTGGTGATCATGTGAGACCCATGGAGAAAGGAACTGAGAAGCGAACTCTGCTGCGCGCGACGTGGCTCCGCCTGATCCGCTCCGGGGCCTACTGAGCGGGGAGTTCCAGGCGCTGCCACTTGCCTGTCTCGGCGTAGGCGCTGGCTGCGTCACGGAAGGTGTTGAGATTGGTCCAGAAGACTGCGTTGGACTTCTCAGGCGACGTTTCACCCGCGCTTTGCCGGAGTTGCTTCAGCAATGCCTGCTGGTCGATGGAGGCCGGAGATCCCGGAGGAAACTCGAATGCTGAGACGTATTCCACGGCCGGCGCGACAACGTCGCGCTGGGCCTCGTTCGGTTCGGGAATCGGAGGTTCGATGGCGACGAGCGCTTTCGCGGCCGCGCGCCCGCCGATGTCCTGGGCCACCTGCTTCGGATTGAATTTCAGGAAGTCCAGGTAGTAGCCGACGCCCCCTGCCGCGACTTCGAGGATCAACGTGCCCATCAACGCCCGCCGCACGTTCCGGCTGGGAATCACGCTCGGAATGAGCAGCGCGATGCAGGTGACGACGACTGTGAACACGAACGCGCCCGTCAGCGTGTACGCGACCACCAGCCCGACGATCTCGGCATGTTGCATCTTCCGGCCCTCTGAAGAGCTGTGACGAAACTGCGGACCGGAGCTCGCGCTTCCCTGCCCGGCCCGCAGAAAAAAAGTCATCCTGCCCGAGCGAAACCGTAGCGACGGCGGTGACAGGTAGTTGGCAGTCTTGCATGAACGAGCGGGATGAATTCGTCCGCCCGTCGCGCGCTTCAACGCCAGCCGTCCGTCGCACGACCGCGCTGCAGATCCCCGCCCTGCGACGGCCGGCGAGCGCGGCCGGTTGCGTATCGGCCCTGCAGCGGGTTCGGTAGGCTGCAGCGGTCATTTGCGCTCGGAGTTCTCCGCCGCGTCCGCCGACTCATCACCACCCCTCCTGCCCACTCGGACTCGCCGTGATTCACGTTCCCGTCGATGACGTACGCGACCTGCTGCTGCGGCTGCTCGTCTCCAAATGCCTGTTCAAGTTCGACGCCGAGACTG
Organism: Planctomyces sp.; assembly: GCA_019636235.1. Classification (GTDB taxonomy): domain Bacteria; phylum Planctomycetota; class Planctomycetia; order Planctomycetales; family Planctomycetaceae; genus Caulifigura. The sequence goes on along the minus strand of JAHBXW010000020.1, from coordinate 24,330 downwards.
TCGCGCAGCGGCTGATCGACGCCGACCTCCGCGGGCTGCCGGAATACGGCGCGGCCTCGGCGCTGACGCTGCTGGAAGCGCTGGCGGCCGGCGACATCGATCCTCGCGGACGGGTGCTGACGGTCCATGAAACCGCGGCCGTCGCGGTGCTTGACGGCAGCCGTGCGGCCGGCGCGGTGGCGGCGACGAAGGGCATGGAGTCCGCGATCGCCAAGGCGAATGGGGTCGGCGTGGGTACGGCCGTCGTGGGGAACAGCCAGTCGCTGGGCGCCGCCTCCGTCTTCGCGCTGCTTGCGGCGCGCGAAGGGTTGATTGGCTTTGTGACGTCCAGCTCCGGCCAGGCGAGCGTCGCGGCCTACGGATCAAACCGCCCGGCGGTCGGCAATCACCCCCTGGCCTGGGCGATTCCCGTCCCGGGCCGGCCGCCGTTTGTGCTCGACTTTTCCACCGGAGCAACGTCCTGGAGCGACGTGCGGGCCGCCGCCGTCGACGGACGACCGCTCGATGCGGGCCTGGCGCTCGACGCGGAGGGACGCCCCACGACGGACGCCGTCGCCGCCACGACGCTGCTGCCGATGGCCGGCCCGCGCGGATTCGGATTGGCGTTCGTGTGTTCGGTGCTGTGCGGAGGGCTCGCGGGGGGCCGTCTGCCGATCCGCCGCAAACGCCCCGGCGCCGCGGAAGATTCGCAGCACTTTTTCCAGGCCATTCAACCGGCCGAGTTCATCGATCCCGCGGACTTCGCCAAGCGGGTGACGGCCGAGATGGACGACATCCGCGGACTGCCGCCGCTGCCGGGGTTCGACCGGGTCCGCCTGGCCGGCGATGAAGACGCCGCGCGGGCTGATCGGATCCGATCGGAGGGCATTCCACTGCGGGACTCCGTGCATGCGGCGCTCGGGCAGGCGACCCCTGGCGGATGGACGCGGGGCGCGCCGACTCCGCCGCCGCGGTGCGATGCCCCTTGAGCGAACGGGAACCCTCTTCGCCCATGGACACCTCGTCGCCGACGCAGTTCGAACTCACGCCACGCGAACGGACGCGCCTGGACACGATCGGAGCTCTCGCCGGCGCGCTTGGACTGCTGGGGATGCTGGGGCTGGCGACAGTGACGGCGCGTCCTGAGGATACGCTCGTCCGCTGGCCGATCCGCATCGCGGTCGTGGCGTACTTCGCTGCGCTGGCGTTGATGCTGACGCTGGACGATGCCGGTTGGCGGGCTCGGACGGCGGCGGGACGGTCCGCCCGCTGGCTGTGGACGTGGGGCAGCGCCGCGTATCTCGTGCATGTGGCGATGGCATTCCACTTCGTGCATGGCTGGTCGCACGCGCGGGCCTTCGCGGCGACGGCGACCGAAAGCGGCTTCGGCGAGGGGATCTACGTCTCGTACCTGTTCACAATACTGTGGCCGCTGGATGCTGCGCTGTGGCAACTGGCCCCGGACGCCCGTGCGGCTCGACCGCGCTGGGCCTCCGTTTCGCTGCACGCATTTCTGGGGCTGATCGTGTTCAACGGCGCGGTCGTCTTCGCGGAAGGCGGGATGCGCTGGGCCGGCGCCGTGCTGACGGCCGCGCTGGCCGTCTGGTGGCGGCGCGAGCGATCCCGGCGGCGCCTGATCGATGAAGGGCCCACTGATCCGAGCCCCATCTGATCAGTCAGACCGCTCAGCGTCGGCGGCGACGAACCGGTTCGCCCCCCGGTCCCACTCCGGAATCGTCGCAAACAGGCTGTCCTCTGCAGCCCTCTCGATGTCCGACGCCTGGCCGATCTCGATCAGGTTTCGGCCGCCGCGGCTGGCCCGCAGCGTCGCCAGCCGTTCCGCCAGCGTCGAGCCGTGCGCCCGAGCGAACGCGACGGCCGTTCCCAGCGGATCCTCGACGTCCTCCGGCTTCGACGCTTCGAGTTCGCCGATCGACACCGCCGCCGAGGCGGGACCTGAGTCCTGCACGTCGCCGACCAGGTCCATCGCCGCCGTCCCCGCGAACAGCACATCCTCGGCGGTGATGCCGCCATCCGTCCCCGCACATACCAGACACACCGGACGTCCCGCGCGGCGCAGCTCCCGCACGATTGCCGCCCGATTGACGAACGCACCCACCAGAACCCGGGCCGCCCCCGCGGCCGCCGCCAGCGCCCGCGTCCCGTTCGTCGTGGTGAACGCAATAGCCCGGCCGCGAACGACGTCCGCGGCATAGGCGAACGGCGAGTTGTCAAAATCGAAGCCCGGGATGCGCAGGCCCTGACGTTCCCCTCCCAGCAGGAACTTCTCGTCCGGCCGTTCCCGCTTCAGGTTCCGGGCCTCCTCAACCTCCTGGCAGGGAATGACGGCTTCCGCCCCCGCGGCGAGGGCATGCACGATCGTCGTGCTGGCGCGCAGCACGTCGATCACGACCGCGACGCTGCCTGCGAGCATCTCGGGCGTGAGCTGATGGAAATGCAGGGCGACGTGGACGCGCATCGAACGAGAATCCCGGAAATGTCAGTGCGAAACAGAACGATGCAATCGGTGGCGGTTCAGTCCTCGGGCCGCGCCTGGCGGGCCTTGAGATATCGCGCCACCGCGTCCCGCCAGTCGGGCAGATCCCGACCAGTCGCGGCGCGCAGTCGCAAACCATCCAGCACGCTGTACGACGGACGCCGGGCGGCGGCCCCGAATTCCGCGGATGTGATCGGGGTCACCCGCACGGACTGTCCGGCCTGACGGAACAGCTCCTCGGCAAGCTCGCGCCACGTGGCGTCGCCGGAGTTCGTCACATGAAACGTGCCCCGCGCGTTGGCGGCAATCAGGGCGACGATCGCCGCCGCGACGTCCTCTGTAAAGCTGGGAGTGCAGCGCTGGTCATCCACGACCCGCACCTCCGGTTTCGTCTGAGCCAGCCGCAGCATGGTCTCCAGAAAGTTGCCTTTGGCGCGCGTCGCGGCCAGTCCGTACAGCCCGCAGGTCCGGACGATGCAGTGCTGCGGGCAGATCGCGCGGACGAACTGCTCCCCCGCGAGCTTGCTGACGCCGTAGACGCTGACCGGCGCCGGGCAGTCGCTTTCGGAGTACGGCGTCCGCCGATCGCTGTCCCCGCCGAACACGTAATCGGTGCTGATGTGCAGCAGCGGGACAGCTCGTCGAGCGCAGGCCTGTGCGAGACTGCGGACGCCGTAGGCGTTGACGGCGAAGGCGGGTTCGGGCTGCTGTTCAGCGCGGTCGACGAGATTGTAGGATGCGGCGTTGATGACGAGGTCGAACGCCTGAGCTTCGAACACCCGGTCGATCGACGCGGGGTCGGTGAGTTCGATGTCGTCATGGGTCAGTGGGACGACGGATCCCGGGAGCAGCGGCCGGAGGTCGGCGGCGAGCTGACCGGCGGCGCCGAGGAGGGCAATGCGGATCGACATGCCTGGTGCGGGGGGTCGGGAAGCCGGGCGGGGCGCAGGGCGCGGAGGACGGAATGCACGGACGAATCGCCCGCAGTGTAAGGCATCGGCGAGGGTTGCTGCGAATTCCCGGAAATCCGCGCCGAACGGCTGATCCGCGGTTCGTTACGGCCCGTTGCGGGGGGAACGGGGACGCCGCCGGAAGCGGGGTCCCATCCGAGGAGACTGCCAGCGAACGCCAGATGAGAGGGGGGACCGCGCCATGGACCGCAACACATCAATCGCACCGCCCCTGACGGTCGACTCCGGACGTGCCGCCGTGCAGGTCGGTCGGCGCCTGAATCGCGCGTTCGGCCCGATCGCGGCGGGCATGATCATCGACAGCATCGACCTGCTGACGCTCGGCCCGATCGGACTCTACGCGGGACCGGCGATCGGCGGGCTGGCCGGATTCTGGCTGGGCCGCTGCCTGCGGTTGTCCGGCCGGGAGAGCCTGCTGTGCGGCGTCATCGCAGCGATCTATTGCTCGATTCCGTTCACGGAGGTCATGCCGCTGGGAACGATCGCCGGCGCCTGGGCACGGTTCCGTGAAATCAGTGCGGACGACGCGGCCCGGGAACAGTCCGACCTGACGGCAGCCGAGTCCTCGTCCGGCGACGCGAACACCGGGCCGCCCGTCCTCGCTCTCGGCGAAGAGACGGCCGCGGCTTCGTAGCCGTCACTCCGCCGACCCGCGGTCCGGGCGGCGGGGACGATCGCGCGTGATCCGGCGCTCCGGACGTCGGATCGGGATGCGCTGTTGGACCTGCAGTTGATTGTCGACCAGCCGCTCCCCGGCCAGTTCCAGGCAGATGTGCTGGGCCATTTGCTTGCAGTGGAAGTTTGGCACGAGGCCGACGAGCCGGATCGTGGCGGCGTCGATCCGCACCTGGATCCGACGCAGGGCCCCCCGGCCGGCGGCGTCGAACGCCTCCCGGATGGCGGCCTCCACGCTCCCGTCGGCGGGCGGCGGCGCCTGGCCGGGCGCCGGCGACGCCGCGTCGGGCTGGTCCTGGGACGGCGACCCGCAACGAGGTTCCCGTTCTGGCTGAGACGCGCAGCTGGAGGCGAACAGAAGCATGGCGACGACTCGTCGGCTCGGAATCGACTCCCGTCTGAACTCCGCCGTCCGGGAGGAACGCCCTCCGCAGCGGACTCCGTCACGTCAGACCTCCGCGACCGCTTCCAGCCGCGACCGCACCCTCGCGAGAATTTCCTTCTCGCCCAGTCCGGTCAACTCCTGGTCGAAGTCGGCGACCAGCAGGTCTTTCAGCACCGTCGACAGCTCCATTCGCAACCGGCCGAGCATCAGCGGCGGCGCGGCGATGACGAGCCGGCCGAACTCACCCGCCTGCCGGCCCTGGTCAATCCGCTCGACGATGCGATTGGCAAATGCGTCGGCCGTCCGATGCCGAAAGTCCCCCGCGGGCTCCGTGGTGTAGCGGTGACCGTCCGGCGCACGGTTTCGACCATGCGTGTCGGCTTCGACATCGCGGGCATGCATGGCCCCTTGAGGATGAACGAGCGTTTCCAGCTCCCGGAACCCGGTCAGGCCCTCCCACTCCGCGGAGAAAATTCTGGCTTTGGCTCGATCGGCCACGACCACCCAGATTCGCGAATCGCGTCGCGCTGCGCGTTTGAACATTTGTCATCTCCCGTACGGCGCCGCCTTGCCCGCCCTGTACCGCAATCGGACGACGGGCAAACAAGCGCCGCCGGAGGAACTGGCAACCGGCGTACCAACGCGGCGCCGTTCCGTGAAGAGGGGCGAGACCTGCAAACCGCCGAGGCGGGACGCGACACAGGCGGGCCTCACATCTCACCGAGCGTGCGGCGCCGGCGCGCCCGCCGCTGGAGAGTGTGCGGATTCGCCCCGTGCTACCACTCCAGACTGCTCGCCGGCAGCTTCTCGGGATTCCAGTGCGTCTCCACGATCCGGCCGTCGGACAGTGAAATGACGCGGTCCGACATCCGCGAAATGATCGCGTTGTGCGTGATCACCGCCGTCGTCGTCCCCAGTTCCCGGTTCACCCGCTCGATGACTTCCAGCACGACGATCCCGGTATGCACGTCGAGCGCGCCCGTCGGCTCGTCGCACAACAGCACCTGCGGCCGCTTGGCGATGGCCCGGGCGATGGCCACGCGCTGCTGCTCGCCGCCGGACAACTGCGCCGGAAAATGGTCCATGCGGGGCCCCAGGTTGACCAGATCGAGCGCCTCCTCAGGCTTCATCGGCGATTTCGCGATCTCCGTGATCAGCGCCACATTCTCCCGCGCGGTCAGACTGGGAATCAGGTTGTAGAACTGGAACACGAACCCGACATGCTCACGGCGGTAGCGCGTCAGCTCCGCGTCGTCGAAGGCCGTCAGCTCGCGGTCCCCGTAGCGGATCGTCCCGCTGGACGGAATGTCCAGCCCCCCCAGGATGTTCAGCAGCGTGGACTTGCCCGACCCGGACGGCCCCAGCAGCACGGCCAGCTCCCCCGAGTACAGGTCCAGATCGACCCCCCGCAGGGCCTGCACGTCCACATCCCCCATGTGGTAGGTCTTCGTCACGCCGACCGCCTGGAACACGGGCTTGGCGGTGTCGATGTGCGGACGTGCCACTGCCTCGGGGCCTCGAGATTCCGACATCGTCACCCGCCCGCTGGCTTTTTCGGTCGGAACGCAACCAGCCGCTCCGGCCGGGTCTCCAGTCGCGGACCTTCCAGAAGTTCAATGCAATACGGCACGGCCGGCATCACGGCATCGAGACACTCGCGGATCGCCTTGGGCTGACCCGGAAGATTGATGATCAGCGTCCCGCCGCGGACGCCCGCGGTTTGACGCGACAGAATGGCTGTCGGGACTTTCTCCAGGGACACCTTCCGCATCAGCTCGCCGAAACCGGGCAGCAGCTTCTGGCAGACGGCCTCCGTCGCCTCCGGAGTGACGTCCCGCAGCGCCGGGCCGGTGCCCCCGGTCGTCACCACCAGGCAGCAGCGTTCGTCGTCGGCCAGCGCGGCCAATGTGCGCTCGATGACGACCCGCTCATCGGGAATCAAGCAGGGCACGGGCGTCCAGTCGCTGGCCAGGACATCGCGAAAGTAATCCTGGATGGCGGGGCCGCCCAGGTCCTCATACTCGCCTCGGCTGGCGCGGTCGGAGACGGTCACGATGCCGATTCGAGCGGACACGGACGCGGGTTCCTGCACGACAAGGGGGACATCCATCGCGGACCAGCGTTGACCCGATCCGCACATCCGGAAGATATTAGCCGCGTTGCCGACAAACCTCAGCCGCCAGACCGGTCGGTTTCCGCCGACCCCTGCCCCGCGACGCGAATGCCGACGGAACCGCTCTACGACTACCAGCGCTTCAATTACGACAAGCCGCTCTACGACATCAACGAAATCCGCAAGTTCAACCCGCAGCGGCATGAGATGGAGCAGTTGACGGGCGTCGTGCACGTGGACGACGTCAAAAAGGGCATCGTCGGATTCAAGGACGTCAGCGACGACGAGTTCTGGATCAAGGGGCACATGCCGGGCTTCCCCCTCATGCCCGGGGTGCTGCTCTGCGAAGCGGCGGCGCAGCTGGCGGCCTTCTTCGCCCGCAAGTTCAACCTGCTGCAGGCGGGAGACTTCATGGGCTTCGGCGGCATGGACGAGATCCGCTTCCGGCAGCCCGTGTATCCGTCGACGCGGCTGATCATCTGCGCGCAGGCGACACGCATCCGGCCCCGCGTCGTCGCCCAGTTCAAATTCCAGATCTTCAACAACGACCTGCTGGCGATGGAAGGCGGCATCCTCGGGGTGCCGATCAGCCGCAAGGAAAACCTGTAGCGCGAGCGGCGGACCGCGCCGCCGCGTCGACGCCCGTCCTCAACAAGTCCACAAGGCGCCGATCGCGCGGCGACTACTTGCTGAGCGCCTCGTCCAGGTTCATCAGGCTGTTGACCGTCATTGTCCAGGCGGCCAGCTCCGACGGATCGAGCCCGTCATCGGGCTTGGATTCCCCCGTGACGATCAGCGCCCGGGCATCGTCCGGACGGCTGTTGTAATGGCCCAGCAGGTCGTCCAGCGTCCGCACGACGATGGGCAGCTCGTCCGCCGTCAACGGGCGGGCCAGCAGACGCTCGGCGACAAAGTTCAGCCGGGCTTCCGTCGTGTCGCCCCCCTCCCGCAGCGCCCGCTGCGCGAGATGCCGGGCCGCCTCCACGAACTGCTCGTCATTCAGCGTGACGAGCGCCTGCAGGGGCGTATTCGTCCGCTCGCGCTTGACGACGCACGTCTCGCGATTCGGGGCGTTGAAGATCTCCATCTGCGCCGGCGGCGCGCTCCGCTTCCAGAACGTGTACAGGCTGCGGCGATACAGGCTGTCTCCCGTGTCCCGGCGGTAATCGCGGGTGTTCGAGCCGATCATCGCGACCGCCTCCCACACGCCATCGGGCTGATAGGGCTTCACGCTGGGGCCGAACATCTTCGGCGACAACAGGCCGCTCGCCGCCAGCGCAGCGTCGCGGATCATCTCCCCATCCATCCGGAACCGCGGGCCCCGCGACAACAGCCGGTTGTCCCGATCCTTCAGCAGCTTGTCCGGCGTCGTGAGGGCCGCCTGACGATACGTCGACGACGTCACCAGCATCCGGAAGAACCGCTTCACATCCCAGCCCGAATCCCGGAACTCCATCGCCATCCAGTCCAGCAGCTCCGGGTGCGACGGCAGGTCGCCCGTGATTCCGAAATCGCCAGCCGATTTCACGATCGCCGTCCCGAACACTTCCTGCCAGAACCGGTTCACCGTCACCCGCGCCGTCAACGGCTGCTCGGGCAACAGCAGCCACTGCGCGAATCCGTGGCGGTTCTTCGGCAGTTCCTCGGGCCACGCGGGGAGAACCGCGGGAGTGGCGGGCGCGACCTGGTCCTTCCGCTGGTCGTACTCGCCGCGGAACAGGATGAAGGCCATCGCCGGATCGGACTTCTCCTGCATGACGTGCGCGATCGCCGCCCGCTGCTTGATGGCCGCCTGCTCCTGCTCAAGCGCGGAGACCTCGGCCGTCGCCGCCTGGTACGGGGCATCGAACGCGCCCAGCCACCAGGGGTAGATTTCCTCTTTCTCCGCGTCGGTCCGCTCCTCGGCGGCCTTGGCGAGAATTCCCGCAAACCGCGTCGCCTTGGCGAGCGATTCCACCTGCCCCGGCTCGAGCGCGCCGGAGTACATCCGCAGGTCCTGCACGGCCGCGGCGCTCAATGGCTCGCTGGTGTTCCGCTGACCGACCTTGAACGGGACCGTCGTGCGGATCGTCTCCGACAGCCGGTCCTGCTCGACGTTCACGGGCTGCGGCGTACCGTCGTAATAAATCTTCACGCCCGCGGCCTTGCCCGAGCCGTCATACGTCACGGCCACATGCGTCCAGCGGTTGCCGCGAACCTGATCGCGGGCCACCACCTTGAGCGCGTTGTTCGGCCAGGCGTTGACGATGTGCGTGCCGATCCGTCGCCCCTGGACCCACAGGTCCCAGCCGCGGTAGGCGTTGTCGTTGTCCATCCGCGAACACAGCGCGGCGCTGGAATCGTTCGCCGGCAGCCGGACCCACGCCGCCATCGTGAACGGCTGATCCTTCTCAATGTCGCCGGCGTCCGCCAGTTCGATCGCGGCGCCCTGCACTTCCACGGCCGAGCCGTCCGGAGCGCCGGCCTGCCACTTGGCGGACTCCGACAGCGCCGCCGCCCTCGGCTCGCCGGCCACCCGGACCTGCGTCTCGCGGCCATCCCCCTCGTTCAGCGGGGCATGCAGCAGCAGTCCCTCAGCGGGAATCGACTCTCGCAACTGGTCCGCGCTCGCCGATGCCAACCAGGCGTCGAACTCCACCCGGGCCGCGCCCTTCCGCGCCTCGACCCCGCCACGCGCCTCGGGAATCGCACGCTCCAGGGCCTGCCAGCGCGGGCGGTCCTCGTCCTTCGGCACGGTCACGATCGGCGGCGTGTCGCTGATGTTCCCATCCATCGGGTTCTGCGTCGTGTTGTTGAAAAACGCCGCCAGCTCGTAGAACTCCCGCTGCGACAGCGGGTCGAACTTGTGGTCATGGCAGACGGCGCAGCCGGCCGTCAGCCCCATCCACACCTGGGCCGTCGTCTCCGTGCGATCCCGCGTGTACAGCACCGCGTATTCCTCGGGAATGACGCCCCCTTCATTCGTGGTGATGTTGCAGCGGTTGAACCCCGAGGCGATCTGTTGATCCAGCGTTCGCTCGGGCAGCAGGTCTCCCGCCAGCTGTTCGATCGTGAACTGATCAAACGGCAGGTTCCGATTGAAGGCGTTGATGACCCAGTCGCGATACGACCAGATCTCGCGGAAGTTGTCGAAATGGATGCCGTGAGTGTCGGCGTACCGCGCGGCGTCCAGCCAGTAGCGGCCGCGGTGCTCGCCCCACGCCTCCGACTCCAGCAGGCGGTCGACATACCGCTCGTACGCATCGGGCGATTCGTCCGCCAGAAACTCGTGGAGCATGTCCGGCCTGGGGGGCAGCCCCGTCAGGTCCAGCGCAGCCCGCCGCGCCAGCGTGCGGCGGTCCGCCTCGGGCGCGGGTTCCAGTCCCGCCTCGCGCAGCTTCGCGACGATGAAGTTGTCGATCGGGCTGCGCAGCGGAAACGGCGGGTCGGCGATGTCCGGAACCTCGGGGCGGGTCGGCGGAATGAAGGCCCAGTGCGGCTCGTATTCGGCGCCTTCCTCGATCCACTGCCGGAGAATTGAAATCTGCTCCGGCGTGAGCTGCTTCTTTGTCGATGCCGGCGGCATGACCATGTCCGGGTCGGTCGACGACACGCGGGAGAACACTTCGCTCTCATCCGGCTTGCCGGGGACGATCGCGGGCGTCAGCCCCTCTTCGGCCATCGTCGCGTACCGGGCGCCGTCCAGCCGCAGATCCGCTTCGCGGGAAGCGGAGTCGGGGCCGTGACACGCGAAGCAGTTGTCCGTGAGAATCGGGCGGACATCGCGATTGTAGGACAGTTTACGCGGAGCCTCGGCGGCGAAGGACAGGCTGGCCAGGCCGGTCAAACCGCAGGTCATCAACGCGATTATCCACAGCGGGCGACGCATCATTGTCGCGAAACTCCCTTGGGCGGGCGCAGGGGCGCCGGACACGGACAGTCCAGCGGCGTGTTCGGCCATTATAGGCCTCGGCGGCTCGAAAAGCACGATCCCGCCGACGGGACGCTGCGCGCGGACCGGGTTTCACGCGCGGGGGACGAGTTTGCGCATGGCAGGTCTCCGCTTGCGATGCCCGGCCTTTCTCCCCTGGTGATCGCTCCGTAGACTCGGCAAAGGCCACGCGGAGGGGACATGCAGGTCGAACTTCTGATCGACGGCTACAATCTGCTCCATGCCGCCGGGTTCGCGCGTCCGAACTACGGACCGGGCGGCCTGCTCCGTGCCCGGCTGCGGTTGCTTCAGAAGCTGTCTGAACTGCTGGATCCGCAGGTGCAGGCGCGGACCACGGTGGTGTGGGACGCCCGTCGCGATCCGCCGAGCGACAGCCCCGCCGCGCCTCCCTCGTCCGGCGGCATCCGGGTGCTGTTCACCGTCGATCGGCGGGAGGCGGACGACCTGATCGAGGACCTGCTGGCCGGCCATTCCGCGCCGAAGCAGGTGCTGGTTGTGTCGAGCGATCATCGGCTGCATCAGGCGGCCCGCCGTCGCGGCGCGGCGGCCATCGACAGCGAGCAGTTTCTGAGCGATCTCGAACGCCCCCCCGAAACAACGCGTCCGGGAGCGTCGCCGGCCAAGCCGGCGGGAACGCCGGAGCTGGGAGACCTGGCCGAGGAAATCGCCGCCGCCGCTCAACTGGAACTCGAGCGGCTCGCCAGCGAACCGTCCGACGGTTCACGCCCAGCCGCCGGGGAACGCAGCCCGCTGTCCACGAACGCCGGGGATCGAAAACTGCCTCCAACGCCAGCGCCGCCGGCCGACATCGACGATCCCGATTTCTGGCTGGAGCGGATCGAAGACGAACGACGCCCGGACCGCCCGCCCCCGCGTCGGCCGACGTGAAGCGACGTGGGTGGGAACATCGGCGCAGCGACTGGCAGCTTGTTTACGGTGGAGGAGGACCGGTATTCTGATCGCATCTGGCGGTGCGACCGGCGGTTCTCGAATGGCGCGGCCCTGATCCGATTCACGCCCGTTCCGCTGCCGGGAAATCGCTGAAAGCGGAGGCGCCTGGCCATGTCTTGCTTTTGCGGCGTTGATCACTGCTGGTTGTGGGGCCACGCCCCCTCGGAGGCGTCTGGACCGGCCGTCGCCGAATACGAGTTGCGGACATCCCGGCGCGATGTGTACGCGCATGTGGCGTTGAATTATCTCACGTCGAATCCCCGGGGGCGCGATGGCGGTCCGGGCGCAGGCGTGCTGATTCGCCGTTACGGCGCCATTCCGACGCCGCCCAACGAGCAGATCACGGAGAATCTCGACTTCAATCTGAGCGGCCTGTTCGTCTGGGGGTGCACGTTCATCACCTTCCAGCTCGTGGTGACCGGACCGGCGGAGGCGTACGCCGCTGGGAACATCATTTACATGAGCAACCCGCGGCCGTTCTTCGAGCGTCCCGAGCCGTGTTGCGTGGAGGGGCGAAAGGCCCGCAGCGCCGTCCCCGTGTCGATCCTGCCGGCCAGAAAGCTCGCCGTCGCCGCCTATCAGAAGCGCACCGGAGACGTCGTCGGCACGCGGATCATCCAGTTCGAGTCCGACGCCAGCGCGCCGGACCACGAGCGAGAGTTCGAAGATTTCACGGATGAGCTTGCCCGGCTGGGGCACGATGCAACGATGCTGCGGCCGGTTCTGTTTGACCCGCGGAAGCTCGCGGGAGGAGTCCGATTGAAGGCCGATCCTTCGACGGGCAAGCCGAAGTATGTTTCCAGCGGCGGCAATGAATCGCTGAAAAGGTCGTCCAGGGCCGCCAGGAAATCCGCCGCGGAGTGAGGACTGCACCGCGTCCGTGAGCCGCCGGTTCAGCGTCTCGTGGGCCGTTCAGCCGTCCATCACACGCGGCTCAGGAACCGGCGGATCGCCTCGTTGACGAGCACGGGCTGTTCCAGCGGCGCCATGTGGCCGGCCCCGGGGATCACCACGAACTCCGATCCGGGAATCGCCTCGGCGATCGAACGCATCTCGTCGACGGTCGAAATCTTGTCCCCTTCGCCGACGATCAGCAACGTCGGCACATCCACCTGCGGCAGCCAGGCCGTCACATCCGGGCGCGAGCCCAGCCCCAATGCTCCTGAGGCCACCCCCTCCGGATCCGTGTTGACGATCACGGCCCGCGTATCGGCGATCGTCTGCGGCTGATGTTCGAATGTCGCCGGAGCGAACAGCCGCGGCATCAGCGTCTCGGGCAGAAAACCGGTCCCCTCGCGCCGGACCCGTTCCGCAAGCTGCTCGCGCGTGCGGACTCCCTCGGGCGCGTCGGCCGCGGCCCGGGCGTCGCAGACAATCATGGCCCGCACCCGGGGCCGGTGATGTTGCAGGAACTGCCAGCCGATGCTGCCCCCCATCGACAGTCCGCAGAAGACGATCGGCTCGACGACGCCCAGGGCGTCGAGCAGCCCGGCGAGGTCATCGGCGAACTGCCGCATGCTGCTCGTTCCGGGCGTGACGCTGCTGGCCCCGTAGCCGCGCAGGTCCGGGGCGATGACGCGAAACGTCGTCGCCAGATCGTCGATCTGGCGGCGCCACATCGTGTGGTCCAATGGGAAGCCGTGCACCAGGAGCAGCGGGGGGGAGCCCGCGCCCCGCTCCTCGACATGAAGCGTCAGTCCCGCGACGTCGATCATGTGCTTCACAGTTCAATCCCCAGTTCTTCGATCTTTCGGTACAGGCTGGACAGGCCCAGACGCAGTCGCTTCGCCGCTTCCCGTTTGTCGGGCCACTGCCGGAGCACGCGGGTGATGTGCAGGCGTTCGTAATGCCGCAGTGCAGAGCGGAGGTCGTCGGTGTCCGGCAGGGGCTGGCCCAATCCCAGGAGATCCGGCGGCAGGTCCTGCGGGGTGATCTGCGTGCCGTCGCACATGATGACCGCGCGTTCGATGGCGTTGTCGAGCTGGCGGACGTTGCCTTTCCACTGGGCGGCCATCAGCAGCCGGATGGTGTCGCTCGTGGCGCTCGTCACCCGCTTGCCGATGGCCCGGCTGTGGCGGGCGATGAAATGGTCCACGAGTTCCGGGACGTCGTCGATCCGCTCCCGGAGCGGCGGAATGCGAATCTTGACGCCATCGAGCCGGTAGAACAGGTCCTCCTGAAACTCCCCTTCGCCGACGAGCCGCATCAGCTCCTGACTGGTCGAGGCGATGATCCGGCACGCGACGCGATACGGCTCGGAGCCTCCGGACGGCATGGCCTCCTGGTACTCGATGGCCCGCAGCAGCCGCGTCTGCGTGCCCATCGGCAGTTGCGAAATCTCATCGAGAAACACGGTGCCGTCCCCCGCGCTCCGCAGCACGCCGGGCTGGTGATTGCCCGGGCCCTCGTTGCCGAACAGTTCGGCCTCCAGCAACTCCACGGGGCGCGTGTCGCAACTGACGGCCAGCAACTTTTCCTCCTTGCGCGGCCCGCCGCCATGGATGGCCCGCGCGAACAGCTCTTTTCCGGTGCCCGATTCTCCGACCAGCAGCACCGTGGAATTCGTGGCGGCCACCTTCGCGATCGCCGACTCCAGTTCCTTCAGCGGCTGGCTCGACCCGACGATCTGGTTGAACTGCCGCGGCTGGGCGAGTTCTTTGCGAAGCCGCTGGTTTTCGAGGAACAGGTCGCGGAACTGGTAGACGCGCCGGAGCTTGTTGGCGACGTCATCGAAGATGACCGGCTTGACGAGGTAGTCGAAGGCGCCGGCCTTGAAGGCTTCGACGGCGTTTTCGACCGTCGCATAGGCCGTGATGATCAGCACAAAGACGCTGGGATTGATCTGCTGGAGCTTGCGCAGCAGCTGGACGCCGTCTCCGTCGGGCAGCCGCACATCGCAGATGGCGACCTGAAAATCGCGCTGGCGGGCGAAGTTGAGGGCTTCGGCGACCGATCCGGCTTCGGTGACGGTGAAACCCTCTTCGGCGAGGAACTCGCGAAGGCTGTTGCGGATGACCTGCTCGTCTTCGACGACGAGGATGGAACGGGTGTTCGGCACGGATCGGGAGGTGTTGAGGGGACGGGCTCGACCTGGCGATGCGGCCGATCGGCCCTCGCGACAGGCAACAATCGGCCCGGAGGAGCACGCGGCACGCGGGCCGAAGGAACGGACGCACCCGCGGTCGCGCGAGTAGCGGCAGTCGCCCCGGGGCTGCGCGAAGCCTCGTGTCTCGCTCGGATTCTCAGGCGTCGCCTGGCATTTTGCAATGAACGGGCGCGGCCCCTCGAGCGCCTTCGCAGACCCCTCCAAAGCACGCGACGCGAAAATTGATCTGGATTCCCGTCAGGGCGGGAGATAAAATGTCTGGCGACATGGGCACTGTGCGCGCAGCGTTGTCATTCGCCGCGGCCGCGATCCTGGCTCTTGGGCCGTTGATCGCGCAGGCCGGCCCCTGTTGTTGCAGCGATCCGGACTCGCAGCCAATTCGTTCGTGCTGCCGGCCGGCCGCTGCGGTCGAAACGCCCCACAGTTGCTGCGCCCGCCACGCTAAGACGTGCGAGCCGGCGGACGTGCCGGACTCAGCACCGCTGGCGCCCAGGGTGCTTGGTTGCTGCTGTTACGTTCCTCCAGCGCCGGCGACGCAGGCCGCCGTCGAACGGGCGATGCCGGCTGCCGGGGAGTGGACGGTCGCGCTGCTTCCGCTGCCGCAATTGGCGACGGCGGTGCTGGGGGCGACGGAATCCGGGCGGGAAGCGGGCGCTCCCGGGCGTGTGCGTGCGGATGGGCCGCTGCCGCATGTGGCCCACTGCGTGTGGCTGGAATGAGCCGCTGACGAGCGTCCAGACAGGCCAAGTCCTGTCGGCCATCGGCTGTCTGTCAGCGCATCGCGCGCCGGGACCAACAACGTGTCCGGGCGCGCTGCGGCCGGCGCCCCTGTGGTGGCCGGCGCAAGTTTCACCACATTCCCAAGGGAGATTTCTCATGAAGGGCTTTTCAATTCTGGCCGCTGTTGCGGCGATTGGCACTGCGTTTGGCGCGCTGTTCGCATCCACCCCGGCGTCAACCTCGCCGTCCGCGGCGAGCTGCGGCTGCGTGAGCTGCGCCTGCCCCGACTGTGACGGGCAGACGTGTTCGTGCGGCGTGTGCGCCTGCGGCGTTTGCGGTTGCTCGGGGTAACGCCTGACAACTGACAACGTTCGGAACGTCAGCCGGGGGCGCGGTCGTCGCGCTCCCGGCGTTTTGTTTGGGCCATCCCCGTTTCGCCAACAATGGAGTTCTGACCATGATCGGACGCAGACAATTCGGAACGCTGGGGCTGTCAGCCCTGGGACTGGCCGCCTTTCCAAGCTTCGCGGCCGCTCAGGCCCGCCGGGCGGCTTCGGGTCACGACGACCATCTCAACAAAGCCCTCATGGACTGCGCGGCGGCGTGCAACGCCTGCCAGCAGGCCTGTGATTCGTGCGCGGTGCACTGCATGAAGCAAGTCGCCGAGGGGCACGAGGCGCATCTTGTCACGGCGCAGTTTTGTCTCGACTGCGCGGACGTCTGCGCGAACGCCGCCCGGGTCGTGTCCCGCGGCGGGCCCCTCAGCAAACTCATCTGCGACGCCTGCGCCGTCGCCTGCGACCGCTGCGCCCAGGAGTGCGAGAAGTTTCCCGACGACGAGCATATGAAGCAGTGCGCCCAGGAATGCCGCAAGTGCGAGAAAGCCTGCAAGGAAATGGTGATGCATCTGATGTAATGACAAAGCGGCGCCCGGGACGTGGATGCCACACGGTTCCAGTCGCCAGTCCGCATTGCGACCTCCGGCCGCCGTTTCCGAAAGGGGAAGGCGGCCGCTCGCATTGCGGGATCAGCGTCCGACCGGAATGCAAAGAGCCGATGAATTCCGGTCTGCCGCACCCGCCCGGCCCGGAACTCATCTGGTCTTACGTGCGGGTTTCCGAGTACATTTTCTGCAGTTCGAATCAAATGAGTGAGATGGGGATCTGGCCTGCTTCGACGGCTTGCGGCCGCTGACTGGCGTCGCGCCGGGGAACGGGCCTCCAGGGATGGACGCGGCATTGGAAGGCAGTCTTATGAGGCGAGTCGCATTCTTTGAGGATTCGCAGGCGGCGAATTTCCGCCCGCTGGCCTGGCTAAGGCCCGTGTACGAACTGCGCTGCGGGCACTTCACGCTCCGTGAACGCGTTCTGCAGTCCGGCCGATACGAGGAATGGGGCGCCTGGCTGCGTCCCGAGCTCGCGGCGACCTACCGCGAGGAACATCCGGCCGCGCATGTTCTGGACGACGACTGGCTGAAGCGCGGGACGACGCTGCTGGTCAATGGCCGGTGGCTGCCCGACGCGGCGGAGTTGTCGGCGCTCGGTCCGCGGCAGGCGGTGGCCTGCGAGGGGACGATCGTCGCGATCACCGTCGATCCCGAGGAGGCCGAGGTGCTGGCGACGGTCGACAGCTGGCCGGACGTGCTGCCGCGGCTGGCCCGATCGCGGGAACTTGTCGACGTCCCGGGGACGCTCGTCGACTACCCTTGGCGCCTCATTGAACTGAACGGGGATCAGCTGACGGCCGATTTCCTGAGGCGGCGTCGCGGGGCCAGCAAGGCTGACCTCAGCGCGCAGGCAGCGCTGCTCGGTCGGGATGAGGACATCTACATCGACCCCACCGCGCAGATCGACCCGTTCGTCGTCATCGACGCCCGCACCGGACCGATCTGGATCGACGCCGGCGCGCGACTGCAGCCCTTCACGCGGCTCGAAGGCCCCTGCTTCATCGGCCGCGAGGCCCAACTGTTCCGCGCCAACGTCCGCGAAGCGACATCGATCGGCCCCGCCTGCCGCGTCGGCGGCGAAGTCGAAGCCAGCATCCTGCACGGCTTCAGCAACAAGTATCACGATGGATTCCTGGGGCACAGCTACGTCTGTCCGTGGGTCAACCTCGGAGCGCTGTCGACCAACAGCGACCTGAAGAACGACTACTCCGCCGTCCGCGTCCCGCTGTGGGGCGAGCCGCTGGACACCGGTTCCACCAAGGTCGGCTGCTTTATCGGCGATCATGCCAAGGCCGCGCTGTGCAGCCTGTTCAACACCGGCACATCAATCGGCGTGATGAGCATGATCCTCCCTGCGGGAGAACTGCTGCCCAAGCATCTGCCCTCGTTCACCCGTCTATGGCATGGGGAGATCGAGGAGCTGGCGGACATCGGTCCGGCGATCGAGACGGCCCGGATCGCGATGGGCCGCCGCCGCTGCGTGCTGTCCCCCGCAATGGAGCAATTGCTGCAGTTCGTGCATGACGCGACGGCCGGCGAGCGGGCCGCGGCGCTCGCGCGGCAGGCGGGCCGGCGGCCGGAAATCGCCGCCCTCGGCTGAAGGCCGACGCGCTCGCGCGCTCAGAACAACCGCAACTGACCATTCTTCGCCGCCGGCGGGCGGAACTTCGAGACGTCGAGCGGCGGATGGCTGCGCGTCAGACCCAGTCGCCGCGCGAACACGTCGAACGTGCGGCCGATCTGCTCCGCAATGGCGCCCTCGCCGCGAAACCGCGATCCAAACCGGGAGTCGTTCCAGCGTCCCCCGCGCGTCTGCTGGATCAATCCGGCGATCCGGTCGCGGACGGCCTCCGACTGCGTCCGCTCCAGCCACTCCTGAAACACCGGACGGACGGTCAGCGGCAGCCGCAGCAGGATCCACGAAGCAGTGCTGGCCCCCGCCTCCGCGGCCGCTTCCAGCAGCGAGGGAATCTCGACGTCATTCAGACCGGGGATGATCGGCGCGAGCATCGCCCGCACCGGCACTCCCGCTGCGCTCAACTCTCGAATGGCCCGCAACCGCGCTTCGGGTCGGCTGGTCCGCGGCTCCAGCACGCCGGTCGTTTCCGGATTCTGCGACGTCAGGCTGATCGCCACGCAGACGATTCCCAGAGAAGCCATTTCGCTGAGCAGATCGAGGTCGCGCGTGACGAGCGCGTTCTTGGTGACGATCGCCATGGGCTGGCGGCATTCCAGCGCCGCCTGGAGGCAGCCGCGCGTCACCTGGAACTGGCGTTCCCCCGGCTGATAGCAGTCGGTCACGCCCGACAGCATCACGCAGGCCGGCTGATAGCCCTGGCGGCCCATCCACTCGCGAAACAGCGTTGGGGCCTGGTGTTTGACGAAGATCCGCGTCTCGAAATCAAGGCCCGCGTTGAGCCCCAGGTACTCATG
Organism: Planctomyces sp.; assembly: GCA_019636235.1. Taxonomy (GTDB): domain Bacteria; phylum Planctomycetota; class Planctomycetia; order Planctomycetales; family Planctomycetaceae; genus Caulifigura. Next base: position 5,623 of record JAHBXW010000020.1, on the reverse strand, counting down.
CGTCGGCCGGGCATAGCAATACGCGCAGCCATGCTGGCAGCCGCGGTACGGGTTCAGGCTGTATCGGAACGGGAGATCGGGGCTGTCGTTCTCGCTGATGACGGAGCGCGAGTCGTCGGGCAGATAGACGGTGCGAACGTCGGCGAGTTCTTCGAACGTCTCGGGATCGTCCGCGATGTGCTCGAGATCGCGTTCGGCATGGATGCCGCCGAAGCGATTGGGAGGCGCGAGGGGCGAACCGCGCCCTTTGGGGGATGGCAGAGACATGCGTCACCGAATTGTGAACGCCTGTATCCTATTGGTTTCCCCGGGCGGCCACAAGCCGAGCGACATCCAGGGCGACGGCAACGATCCCGAATCTCGAACAACGGCCGCCGTGATCCAGAACCGCACGCGCGGCACGCATCGATCGCTTGTGATGCGATCCTCACGCGGGGACAATCCACGGAACGCAATTTCGCCCGGACGTTTTGAAATGCATTCGCCCCGCCAGCGTCGCGCCTTCCTGCAGGACCTGGGCCTGGGTCTCGGATCGGTCGCTCTGACCGCGCTCCTCGACCGCGAAGCCCGGGCTGACGCGTCCCGACCGCCGCTTCGAACGCCGCGTGCGAAAAGCGTCATCTGCCTGTTCATGATCGGCGGGACCAGCCATCTCGAATCCTTCGATCCCAAGCCTGAACTGAACGCCTGGGCCGGCAAGACCATCGCCGAAACGCCGTACAAGGCCGTCCTCGAGTCCCCGTTCCTCAAGAACGAACGGATTGTCGTCCCCGACGCCAACGGGCTGGTCCGCACCGAGGTCTACCCGCTCCAGATCGGCTTTCAGAAACACGGCGAAAGCGGGCTCGAAATCAGCGACTGGTTTCCCCATCTCGCCGAGCGGGCCGACGACCTGTGCCTCATCCGTTCGATGTGGACCGAGGATTCCAACCATGGCGCCCAATTGCAGTTCCTGCAGGGGCGACATCGGCTCGATGGCTTCCATCCGACGCTCGGCGCCTGGACGACCTACGGGCTGGGCACGCTCAACGAAAACCTGCCGCAGTTCGTCGTCATGGGGACCCCGCTGGCCGATTGCTGCGGCGGCAAAGAGGGGCACCGGGCCAGCTACCTGGGTCCGCAATTCGATGGCGTGCCGCTGAACGTCGACCCGGCCAATCCGCTGCCGTTCGCCCAGCCGGCGCAGGGCGTGTACCGCGAGGAGCAGACGGGCGAGTTCGACCTCCTCCGCCGGCTGAACGGGTTTGCGGCGGAACAGTTCCCCGACGATGACGCGCTGCGCGCCCGGGTGAAAGCCTACGAACTCGCCTATCGCATGCAGTCGGCCGTCCCCGAAGCCGTGCAGCTCGATTCGGAAACGCAGGCGACGCAGGAGCTGTACGGCCTGCATCAGGACGAGACCCGCGAATTCGGCCGGCAGATGCTGGCGGCCCGGCGGCTGGTCGAACGCGGCGTCCGCTTCGTCCAGGTGTATCACGGATCGAACGGCGGCGCGGGGAGCTGGGACGCGCATGGCGGCCTCAAGGGGGGGCATGCTTCGTTGTGCAAGCAGACGGACCAGCCCATCGCGGCCCTGCTGCGAGATCTGAAGGCCCGCGGCCTGCTGGATGAAACGCTCGTCCTGTGGGCGACGGAGTTCGGCCGCACGCCGGGTTCTCAGAACGGAGATGGCCGCGACCATCACCCGTACGGGTTCACCGTCTGGATGGCGGGGGGCGGCATTCGCGGCGGCATCGCGCATGGCGCGACGGACGAACTCGGCTTTCACGCCGTGGAGCAGCGGCATTTTGTCACCGACATCCACGCCACGGTGCTGCATCAACTGGGGCTGGACAACTCGCGTCTGGGCGTCCCGGGCCGGGTGCGGCTGGAGAAGGAAACCGGGCACGTGATCCACGACATCCTCGCCTGAGCGGACCGTTTGCGACGGACGCGTCAGGCCGATCAGGAACGAGACCATGAATCGACGCGAGTTTCTGGCCGCCGCGGCGGCCGCCCTGCCGCTGTCCGCGCTGGCCGCCGAGTCGACGCGGACCTGGCGCGTGGGCGTCATCGGACACACCGGTCGCGGGAACTATGGCCACGGCCTGGACACGATGTGGCTGCTGATGCCGGAGACGGAGATCGTGGGCGTGGCGGACGCCGATCCCGCCGGGCTGGCTCAGGCCGGCCAGCGGTTGCGGACCGATCGCACGTTCGGCGACTACCGCGCGTTGCTGGACGAGACGAAGCCGGACATCGTCGCGATCTGTTCGCGGGATACGGATCAGCACCGGGACATGCTGCTGGCCGCGGTCGACGCCGGCGCGCGGGGCATTTACATCGAGAAGTGCTTCTGCCGGACGCTGACGGAGGCGGACGAAATGGTCGCGGCCTGCGACCGCTCGGGCGTCAAGTGCGCGGTGGCGCATCGCAACCGGTGGCATCCGGCGATGCCCGCGGTTCAGCAGTTCATCGCCGACGGCGGCCTGGGCAAGCTTTTGGAGATTCGCACGCGGGGCAAGGAGGACGACCGCGGCGGCTGCGAGGACCTGTGGGTGCTGGGTTCGCATCCGCTGAACCTGGCGCATGCTTTTGCGGGCGATCCGGTGGCATGTGCGACGACGATCCTGCAGGACGGTCGACCGATCGACCCCACGGACTTCCGCGAAGGGGGAGACGCCATCGGCCTGATCGCCGGGAATGAGCTGCATGCCCGCTTCGAAACCGAAAGCGGCGTGCCGGTGTTCTTCGACTCGATCCGCCGCGCCGGCATTCCCGTAACGGGCTTCGGCCTGCAACTGATCGGCGTCAAAGGGATCATTGACCTCAAGGTTGATCAGCCGTCGTTCGCCCATTGGTGTCCGGGGAACCCGTTCAATCCGACTGATCAACCGCGCGCCTGGACGCCGATTTCGAGCGCCGGAGTCGGCGAGCCGGAGCAGCTGTCAAATGTCCGCGAAGAGGTGGCGACGCATGTCCTGCCCGCGCGGGACCTCCTCGCCTCAATCGAGGAGAACCGGCAGCCGTTGTGCAGCGCCCGCGACGGAGCGACGACGATCGAAATGATCGCCGGGGCGTACGCCTCGCACCGCGTCGGAGGCGGCCGAATCGCGCTGCCGCTGACCGACCGCGGGCACCCCTGGGCCGGCTGGCAGGCGTGATCGTCGCCGCCCGTTCAAGCCGTCGCGCCGGGTTCAGGCCTCCTCCAGCCATTTCCAGGCGGCGTCGAGTTCGGCCGCGTCGAAGTAGCGGATCGACGCCATCGTGAACGGCTTGCAGACCGTCGACATCCAGCGTTCCCAGGCCTTCTCGCCGACGAGCGCGATGCGTTCGATCTTCGTGCAGTGCGTTGTCGAGAACCTGATGTCGTCCCACAGCGCATGCGCGTCCCAACCGTGGAAATCGTGGAAGTGCGCCAGCAGGCGCACCTTGCCCTCCTCGGCGATCGCGCGATCCACGCGCGGCACGAAGGACTTGTAGTCCTCGTCGTGCAGCTTGCCGGAGAGCTGGAAGCCGAGAACCTTGTCCGACGGCGACGGGAGTTCCTGAATCATCGAGCCTCGCCCCTGTGTGCAGATTCAATGCTGATGGCCGCCGCCACGCGCTGGCGACCGCCCTGTTTCCACATTCAGCGCGTTCCGATCCTGGACGAATTTCGTCCTTGGGAACGACCGGCGCCGCAGGCAGGATTATTCCCAGTGCGCGGCCTGTTCGTCCATCTCCCCGCGGGCCAGCCCCCTGGTGAATTCGCGGGGCTCGGGGATTCCGTTGGCAGTGCGGGACGATGCCGATAGTGTGGCGGGCACGCGCGCCGGGCCAATGCCGCTTACGACGCGCTTCCGCCGCCCGCTGATTTCATCCGGAGCCTCGCCATGCGACTTCTCTCCCGCCGCTGCTGGCTGCTCGCACTGTTGCTGCCCCCGCTCCTCGCGACTGGCTGCGGCGACGCCCGGCGTGGACGCCAAGAGGGCGCCGTGACGCTTCGGGAGAACGAGCCCGGCGTGGTTACGACGTCCGATCCGCGAATGGAACAGGCGATGGATGAGGCGAAACGCACGCTGCCGTCATTCGTGGCCGCCTTTGAGTCGCCCCGCCCGAATCAACTCGGCTTTTCGATCAAGTCGCGTTTTGTCGACGGCGACGAGGCGGAATTCATGTGGATCGGTTTGGAAGAAACGGACGGCACGAGTTTTCGCGGCGTCCTGATGAACGAGCCGGTGAACCTCTCAAACGTGCGGAGCGGACACCCCGTGTTGATCCCGCGGGAGGAGGTCTCGGATTGGATGTATGTCGAAGACGGCAAGCTCGTCGGCGGCTACACAATTCGCGTCCTGCAGGAAATTCTCGAGGGAGAGGACCTGGAGGAGTTTCGGCGGCAACTTCCGTTCACGCTGGATTGATGATTACGTGACGCCCCGGTGGCACAGCCCCGCGCTTAAGGATTCCGTTGGCAGCGCGGGACGATGCCGGTAGTGTGGCGGGCGCGCACGCGCGCCAGGGATCAACGCCGCTCGCGAGGCGCATCGCCGCCCGCTGATTTCATCCGGAGCCTCGCCATGCGACTTCTCTCCCGCCGCTGCTGGCTGCTCGCAGTGTTGCTGCCCGCGCTCCTCGCGACCGCCCGGGCGCAGGACGCCGCGCGGCCGCTGAACATCATCGTCTTCGGGGCTCATCCGGATGACGCCGAGTACAAGGCCGGCGGCACGGCCGTCTTGTGGGCCCGCGCGGGGCACAAGGTCAAGCTGGTCTCCGTCACCAACGGCGACATCGGGCACTGGCAGATGGCCGGAGGGCCGCTGGCGATGCGGCGCACGGCGGAAGCCGCCGCCTGCGCGAAGATCCTGGGCGTCGAAAGCCAGGTCCTCGACATCCACGACGGCGAACTGCTGCCGACGCTTGAACATCGCCAGACCATCACGCGGCTGATCCGGGGCTGGAACGCCGACATCGTCATCGCGCATCGTCCCTGGGACTACCATCCCGATCACCGTTACGTCGGCGTACTCGTGCAGGATGCCGCCTACATGGTCACCGTCCCGTTCTTCTGTCCCGACACTCCGCCGCTCCAGCACAACCCGGTGTTCCTGTACTCCAGCGACCGGTTCCAGAAGCCCTACCCGTTCCGCGCGGACATCGCCGTTTCCGTGGACGAGTCTTTCGATCAGAAGCTGGAAGGCATCCACGAACTGGCCTCGCAGCACTATGAAGGGGGCGCGAACGGCAGCGAACAACATGTCGCCTCCGTGCCGCCGGAACGAGACGTCGAGGGGCGCAAGGCCTGGCTGCGCCAGCAATGGGAGCCGCGGCAGCGGGGCGAGGCGGACCGGTCCCGCGACGCGCTGATCCGCCTGTACGGCGAAGAGCGCGGCAAGGCCGTCCGGTTCGCCGAGGCGTTCGAGATCTGCGAGTACGGCCGTCAGCCCGATGACGCCGAGATTCGCCGACTGTTCCCGTTTTTCGGGCCGTGAAAGTCAGCGACTCAGCGCACGGCCCCACCCGGTAGCGCAGCGGATCGTGCGCCGCGAACCGCGCCCGACGGCAAAGCCGTCGGTTGGGACTGTGTCATTCGATGACTGTTGGCCAATCCGTCGCAGTGCGTGGACGAAGCGCAGCGCGGGAAGCCCCGGGGCGGACCGGGATT
>JAHBXW010000002.1 GCA_019636235.1 Planctomyces sp. | reverse complement strand
AACGGCCAGTTGATTCAACCGGCGGTTTCTGGTCCGCCTCTTAAAGCGGAATCGGGTTTGAAGCAGAGCCGCCGCGCAACCCAGGGGAGCGCTGTCACTGTTCCTGAAAACCCGGCCGTGTGGCGGCAACGTGAATCTCGGAGCACATCTTCCCTTCGTGGCGCAGGACGAACTCGTTCCCCTCAAGCTCAAGTTTTGCGTCCGGATGTTTCGCCAGCCAGCCCTCATCGGGCGTTAGCTGAATTCCAAAGTCCCGTGGCCCCCTGGTTACGGTCACGATGATGCGGCAGTGCGCCTTTTCGAACTCGGCCATCCCCTGGCAACTGAGCGCGGGGGGCAGATCGAAAATCCGCGGTGTGCGATTCCACTCACGCAAGTTCAACCGCTGGAACTTGCCGTACCTCCGACACAGGGGATCGTCGCCAGGCATGTCGCGAAGCATCCCGACCACCTCGTTGACCATTTCCGCAGCGACTCGTTGATCGGCTTCCGCCAACTCATTTCGTCGATCGTTGACTGCGATCGCTCGAAACAGGCACAGTGCGGCGATGCCGATCGCCGCAGCGATGAGGACGAATCTGACGCGAGAGCTCAACATTTCAGCACCTTTCGGCAGCAGGAGACGGGTCTCCACTTTCCAATGCGGCCAGCGACGCCCCGAGCCCATCGCCGCTCAACTACGAACCCGACCGCGACTCACTGTCTCGCCCGCAGCAGCGCCCCGCCCAGGACCGCCAATGGGGCCGCCACAAGGACCAGCAGCAGCGACAAGTAGCCCCTATCAATTCCGCCATGCGAAAGCGGAAAATTCGAAGCAGGAAACGCGCTCGCCCCTGAAATCCCCGCAGCAACCAGCAGGCCGAAACCGCCCCACCGGGGTTTCCACCAGTCCAGCAGGGCCATCGGAAGCAACAGCAGCGGTCCGGCGATGACTCCCCGGTCGGCCCATTCCAATCCGCCCTTCCAAAGCAGCAACAAGCAGATCGGAAAGACGGCCAGTCCCAGCCACGTCGCGAGCAAAATCGCCCAAGATGTCCCGTCGGCGCCGGGCAAGGCAGCCCGGTCCGTCGACTGACTCCGCCCTTTGGCCGACAGGCTGCGATCCGCGCACAGCGCGACCGCTGTGCCGCCGACGATTCCGCACAGCAGGCCGGCCACGACAACGGACGTTCGCGGAAACATCCCAAAACCGGGCCCCCCCGGCCCCATGCCGCGTCCCGGAATCAGCTGCTCCGCAATTGCGGCGCTCAAACAGCCCAAGGCGACGAACCCGACGATCCCCAGGCAACCGGATGCCAGGGCGACGGGCAGCCGTCGATTCGAGCTTGCATGCCGGGACGATGGCGCCATTGCATTGCCTGACTGTGGTTCCGCGGAGTCATCCTCAATCCATCAGGCGTCAACGAGCGTCAGAACACACGCTGATATCCGGCCGCTGTCCGGAAGTTGTCCGGAACGAGCTGCGGTCGTATGGAACGTTCAGCCGCTCCGTCACCGTCCCTTCGCCCCGGTCGATCGTGAAATTGATCGTCGTCCGCGACGGCGCGTCCACCGTGATCGTCACCATGCACATGGCCCCGTCCTTTCCCGCCGTTACGAAGTGCCCGCCGTCCGACTGGGAGGCGTCCATTTCCGTCAACCCCTGCTCCGCCAGCCCCGATCGATAAAACGCCCACGCCTTCTCCGGAAAGTCCGGCGTATTCAGCGAGATGACGCACAGGCGGCCTCCCGTCGTGGACAGCGTCAGATCCCCGTCCGGATACAGCGGCAGATCACTTGGGACGTCCGCCGGCAGGTCAATGCCCAACGATTCTCCGGCCGACAATGGCAGGACAGCGCCTGGCGGCTCAGCGCCGGGACCGGGGACTGCGGATCGCGTCGACGATTGGGGCGGCGCCTTCGCAGCAGGGGGCGATTGGCCGCAACCGACCGCGAGTGCAACCAGACATGTCAGCGCCCCCGCGGCCCGCCTGCTGAGAAGCCTCGCGGTTCTTCGCATCGGTGGCCTCCGTCGCGTGTGGGAAGGCGGATTTCAATCGCGCCGGGCCCGGCGCCCGGCTATGACGGTAACCGAATCCCAAAGTAACGGCACGCGGGCCAGGCACATCGCGCCGCGCCGCCCTGGGTTGCGGATTCCGCCCGTGGATTCTCGCCCCAGACGCGGCAGCCGCGATTTCGCGGCCGATCAGGCTGGACGGATGCGGCGGCAGGCTTCAGAATCGTCGGCTTTCCACCCTCGAGCACTGGCAGTCATTTCCATGGGAACCCGTCCACGCACCAAGGCCAAGCTGGCTCTGAAATCGCGTCGTTGTCCGAAATGCGGATCTCTCATTCGGACGCGGAAGCGCTGCAAGCGCTGCCACAAGGCCGCGGCCTGATTCTCCGTGAGCGGCGCCCCGTCTCAGCGGAAGGCTTCGCGTCGCGGGTCGTCCGCGGGCCGTCCTTCCGTGCTGCGGACGTCTGAAGGCGTGCGTCCGGACCAGCGTTTGAATGCTGCGCTGAAGGCAGCGGTCGACCGGTAGCCCACGTCCCTGGCGACCGACTTCAGGTCCGATTCTCCGGACGTCAGACGCGCTGAGGCGCGCCGCATCCGAACTTCCAGCAAGAAGTCCATCGGGGCACAGCCCAGCGCCTCCTGGAACCGGCGGGCGAACGTCGACCGGGACATCGCTCCCAGCTCGGCCATCGCAGCGATCGACCAATCCTGTTCTGGACGCCGCAGCAACTGTTCGACGACGGGGCCGATGTCGTGATCCGCCGCGCCCCGCCACCAGCCGGGACGGGCGTCCCCCTGACGCTCCAGAACCTGCCGCAGCGCTTCCAGGACGAGCGCCGAACCGATGCGTTCCCGGACCGCTCCGTCGCGGGCGCCCGCATCCCTGACCTCGTCAATCACCAGCCGCACCAGCCGCGAAAGCGTTCCGGACCGTCCGGAGTCGGCCGCTTTCAGAACAAGCTGATCCGGCAAGAGTCTCAGCAGGGGACCTGGCGGGCCGTCGGGGAACTCAATGGAGGCGACGATCGCCCGGGCATCGCCAAAGGGTTCGGCCAGAAGTCCGGCGTCGGACCAGTCGCGGGGCTCGGGGGCGTGCTCGGGCTGGCTGGCGAGCCGCAGCGTGGCCGGCCGGGTGACGATCAGCAGGTCGCCCTGGGTCAGGGGGCCAGGCGGTTCCGACCCGGCCGAGGCCCAGCCGCCGCCGCTGGAGAGGATCAGGAATCCGGCCTCTTTGAGGGGGAGCCGGGCCTGCCAGTCGCCGGAGAACGTGCGTTCGGGTTCGAATCGCACGCGGAAACGCAGCGTGTCGAGGAAGAGGTCCAATCGGGCTTCGCCGGCCTGCCCCGGGGCGGTGGCGGCATGCGGCCGTGCGGCGTCAGGCGGGTCGGCGCGACGGGGAGCGCCGGAGAGCGGGGATGGGTCCAGGTTCGCCATGCCAATCGACGGCGTCAGAGCGGGAGCGGCGATGAACCGTGGGCGGAAGAGGGCGCGTGAAAAAACAGAAGGCACGCCGCGCGGCGTGCCTGCGTCTGCCGTCCCGTCGCCCGCGAACTACTTTTTGGCGAGTTCGTTGTTCTGACGTGCGCGGCGCTGGGCGCGACGTCGCTCGCGGCGTCGCTGCTCGCTGGGCTTCTCGAAGTACTCGCGGCGCCGCATTTCCTTTTTGACGCCCGTATGCTCAACCAGTTTTCGAAACCGCCGAACTGCTTCCTGTACCGACTCGTTGTCACGCAAACGCAGACGAACCACCCAGTTGCTCCTTTCACAGGCCCTTGACGGGACGGATGTGCTTGGACGACGACAGACCCGCTGCGGACGGGCCGTGGCGGATCGTCAACGCTAGCGTTGGCCTGCAAAAAACTCAAGACGGGACGCCCCCGCCGCCGGTTGATCGGCAAAAATCAGTCCACCCCGCGGCCGCCAGCCGGGGAGTGTCGTCTCCGGGGCCGCTAGTTAAGATGCCTCTCGTTCCGGCCAAGCGCTCCGCCGGGGCGCCCTCTGAGTCCCGTCAATCTGCCTCAGGTGACCTGATGAACCGACGCGAATGGATCGCCGGAGTGGCCTCCGCCGCCGCAGCTGTGGCCGGGAAGGACGCCCGGGCCGAAACACCCGCCGCGACTCCCCCCACGCCCGTTCGCCCCAACCGGATCGCCGTTTCGACCTATTCCTACTGGCGGTTCCGCGACGATTCCAAGCTGTCGATCGAGGAGTGCATCGACCTGGCGGCCCAGCAGGGGTTCGACGGCGTCGAAATCCTGCATATCCAGATGACCGACGAGTCGCCGGCGGCGCTCGCCCGGATCAAGCAGCGCGCCTTCCAGGCCGGGCTCGACCTGTGCGGGTTCTCGACGCATCAGGGGTTTGTGAATCCCGATCCGGACGTCCGCAAAAAGAACATCGGTCACACGCGGAAGTGCATCGAACTCGCGTACCGACTGGGGATTCCCACGATTCGCGTCAACACGGGCCGCTGGGGAACGACCAAGAGCTTTGACGAGCTGATGCGGAACAAGGGAATCGAGCCGCGTCTGGAAGGTCACACGGACGACGAGGGGTTCCGATGGGTCATCGACAGCTTCGTCGAGCTGCTGCCCGTCGCGGAAGAGTGCGGCGTGGTGATGGGGCTGGAGAATCACTGGGGCCTGGGCCGGGATGCGGAGGGTGTGATCCGGATCATCGACGAGATCGGCTCCCCCTGGCTGCGGGCGACGCTGGACACCGGGAACTTTCTGGAGCGTCAGTACGAGCAGTATGCGATGCTGGCGCCGTACGCGGTGCTGGTGCAGGCCAAGACGTATTTCGGCGGGGGGACGTGGTACACGCTGGACATTGATTACCCGCGTGTGGCGGCGCTGTTGCGCGAGGCCGGCTACCGGGGCTATATCTCGCTGGAGTTCGAAGGGCAGGAGGAGCACGCGACGGCGGTGCCGAAAAGCCTGGCCCTGTTGCGACAGGCGTTTGGGGCGCAACTGCCGTAGACAATCCGGGCGGGACGCTTACACTTGCGTCAAACCGACACGGGTCGCGGGGGAGACCGCCGCGTCCCGTGTTCTTTTGTTGCACTGCGGGAGTTCTCCGAAAGCAGCCGGGGGCGGCCGCAGAGGATGTCACGAGGCCCGCGGTCAGCCGCCGGGAGCAGGAAACATGGAACGGCACCCGATTTCGCGCGAGGGGTATGACAAGCTCCTCGAAGAAGTCCGTCAGCTCGAGCAGGTGGAGATGCCCCGCGTCGCCGAGGCCATCGCCAAGGCTCGCAGCGAGGGGGATCTCAGCGAAAACGCCGAGTATCACGGTCAGCGGGAAACCCAGGGTCTGCTGCAGGCGAAGATCAACCAGCTCAAGACCCGTCTGGCGAGCTGCTATATCGCCGACAAGGCCGACATGCCGAAGGGCGTGGTGGCCTACGGCTCGACCGTGACGGTCCGCGATCTCGATCTCGACGACGAGGAGTCCTACGAATTCGTGGGCCCCGGCGAAGAGGACTACGACGGCCCCGTGATGAAGATCCTGACGAGCAGCCCGATCGCCAAGGCGCTGATGGGCAAGAAGGTCGGGGATCAGGTCGAAGTGGCGCTGCCGCGAGGCACGATCAAGCTGCAGATCACGCGAATCGTCGAGCACGGCGGCTGAGCAATTCCGCCCTCAAGGGCGAGGGGGATCCCCGATCGGGCGAGGAAGTCCGGCGGGCGCGGACGGCGGCTCCGCCGAACGTCCATCCCTTGAAGCGAGTTACTCCTCCAGCGCCTTCAAGCCGGCTTTCGCGATCTGCGCGTCCTCCGTGGACTTCACGCCCGACACGCCAATCGCGCCGATGACCTTGCCGTCGTGAATGATCGGCAGGCCCCCCTCGATCGGCAGCGCGCCCGGCAGCTTGAGCAGCTTCGCGCTCTCGCCGCCCATCCCCAACGCCTCTTCAAACGCGCGCGTCGGGCGGCGGAACAGCGCTGACGTCTTCGCCTTCTGCAGCGCGACCTCGATGCTGCCCAACTGTGTGTTGTCCAGCCGGTGGAAGGCGACCAGATGCCCCCCGCCGTCGACGATCGCAATAGCCACCGGCCAGTTGTTCGCCTGCGCCTCGACCTCGGCGGCCGCGATGACCTGCTTCGCCTGTTCCAGCGAAATCGGTTCGCCGTAGGGAATCGGCGCCTGGGCGCACGCGCTGCCGGCGAATGCCAGCGCCAGGGCGGACGAGGCGGCGACGGCGGACAGCAGACCGCGGAATGAATGCATCGGGGAGCGCATCGGCGGGGCCTTTCGGGCGGGTCCAGAAGCTGGCCGGCGGCGCCGGCACGGAGAACCCAGACTATGACGGCTCGCCAGGCATGCGTCGACCGCGCAGCGCATGTCGGGCATGATCCCTCAAGAGGCCGCAGCCGCGACGTCACCAGGCGGTCGGGCGCTGAACGGCCTCCAGAAAGGCGACGCCCGCGCCTGGCAGGTCCTCGTGGCCGCCTTCGAAGATCGTCAGTCGGGCGGGGCCAGACGTCGCCCGCAGAAACACGCCGCGTTCGTACAGAGGATCCGGCTCGCCAGGCCCCAGCTCGTCGCCGACTGTCGGCTCGCCCCGCGCCGTTCGCAACACGTTGAACGCGTTCAGCGAATGCCGCCAGGGAACTGACCCCGTGCGGCCATCGGCCTCTCCGGCATTGATGTCCAGCGGCAGGTCGACAGCTCGCGACAGATGCGCCACCGGAGAGCGGTCCCGCAGTTCTTCGAAGTTTGCCGGCCCCGGCGGCCCTCCCAGCACGGCTTCCAGGTTGTCCGCGTACCGCCGCCACGCAACGTCGCGGCGCGTGAACTCCCACCAGGCCTGCAGATCGGAAATCGACGCCCAGGCGCTGACGGCCGAGAACCGATCCGGATGATGCCCCGCCATCAGCAGCGCCATGTGACCGCCGCCCGATGTTCCCGCCAGATAAATCCGGCCCCGATCCACGGCATGCCGCTCGATCGTCCAGGCGATCGCATCCAGAATGTCCTGCCGCGCCAGTCGTGATCCGCACGCCTCCGGTCGATTGTTGACGCCCCGGAAATCGGGGAGCAGCACGATCCAGCCGCGTTCCAGGGCGAGATCGACCCACCGGGAGTTGTCCTGCGCGACATCGGCCGACCACGAATGCAGAAACACGAGCAGGGGACGCGGACCGTCCCCGTCGGGGACATGCAGCCGACAGGTCTGAAGCTCCCCATCGATGGAACTCGGCACGGGAATGGTTAGCAGCCCGGGCCGCGCCTCAGGCTCCGCAGCGGTCGAGGTGTTCGCCGCCATCGCGACAAGGGCGATCATCACGGCCGTCCATCGCCGCGCAGCGCAAACACACCCCGTCTGGATCGTGGTTCGTGTCGTCATCGTCATCAGTCCATCGTGAGACCCAACGCAGTGGCGACCTTCCGGCAGCGAGCAAGCGTCTCGGCGAACGCGTCCGGCGACAAGGTCTGCGAGCCGTCGCTGAGCGCCTCGTGCGGGTCGGGGTGGACTTCGACGATCAGCCCATCGGCCCCGCAGGCCACGGACGCCACGCACATCGGCGGCACCAGAGAGGCGATTCCCGTGCCGTGGCTGGGATCGACGACGACCGGCAGGTGCGTCTTCTGATGCAGATAAGGCACGCTGGCCAGCGGGAGCGTGAACCGGGTGTGCGTCTCGAACGAACGGACTCCGCGTTCGCAAAGGATGACCTGCTGGTTGCCCTGGTCCAGGACATATTCGGCGGCCAGCAGGAACTCCTCCATCGAGGCGCTGAGGCCGCGTTTCAGCAGCACCGGCAGCCGCGTTTCTCCGACCGCCTGCAGCAGGTGATAATTCTGCATGTTGCGGGCGCCGACCTGGAGGACGTCCGCATAATGGGCGACCAGTTCGACGTGCTGAGGCGTCATGACCTCGGTGACGACGGCGAGGCCGGTGGCATCGCGGGCGGCGGCGAGGAGTTTGAGCCCCTCTTCCTTCATGCCCTGGAACGAGTAGGGGCTGGTGCGGGGTTTGAACGCGCCGCCGCGGAGTCCGCGGGCGCCCGCCGCTTTGACCTGCTCGGCGGCGAGGAGGATCTGGGCTTCGCTTTCGACCGAGCAGGGCCCGGCGATGACGCCCACATGTCCGCCGCCGATCACCAGGTCGCGGACTCGGACGACCGTGGGTTCGCGTTTCGTTTCCAGGCTGGCCACCTTGTAGGGCGCCAGGATCGGAAGCACGCTTTCCACCTCGGAGTAGGACTCCAGCGACTCTTTCTTGCCATCGCGCTCCTCGCCGACCGCCGCGATGACGGTCCGCTCGGTGCCGACGATGACGTGCGCTTTCAGGCCGAGCGCTTCGACGCGTTCGACCATCCGCTGCACCATTTCCTGGGTCGATCCCTTCTTCATGACGACAATCATCGGACACCCTTCAGAGTGGAGGTCCTGTGCTGGCCCACAGGCAGGCGCACCGCGATGGAAAAACAAAAAAGGCCCTGAAACCGCGGAGGATCTCAGGGCCTGAAAGTTCGGGAGTGGGGCTCAGACAGTCTGCCCCGGTCCCGGCCCGGAGATCCCGGTGGGATACCAAAACGTAAACCGATACCAGCCGGCGCGGTTCACGCCGGGAAGGGAAAATCGGTTCGGGGTCAGGACGACGAGCATCGCAGTTCACATGTGGAACGAGTCAACCGGATGCAGACACTACGGCGCGCCGGGCTCCGCCGTCAACTGAACTCCAGGTAGTTCGAACAGGGCGACGGCCGTCCTGCGGGGACTCGCCCCCTCGATCCTCGTGGCCGATTCAGAACCCAAAAGAAGATCACATCTCGTTGTCAATTAACAAGTTGCGACAGGCCGCCAGCGGCGGTCGGGCAAGTTCGCGGGTTGCGATTGCGCCGTCGACGCCGGTGAAATATCGGCGAGTCGAGGTTGAAGCGGTCCGCGGCCGCTTCAGTTTCTGATCGCGATGCGGTACATCGACGGCCAGATTGCGGCGAACGTCCGCGGTCCTGACTCTACTTCTGGGCGACCAACCATGAAATACCTCGTCGAGCTGATCGGCACCTTCTTCCTGGTGCTCACCATCGGGTGCACCGTCATCAATCCGGATGGAGCGGGGCCCATGGCGCCGCTGGCGATCGGCGCAGCGCTGATGGTCATGGTCTATGCCGGAGGGCACGTGTCCGGCGCGCATTACAATCCCGCGGTGACGCTGGCGGTATTCCTGCGCGGCAAGTGTCCGGCGAAGGACGTGCCGCTGTATATGATCGCGCAAGTCGTGGGAGCGGTGGCGGCGGCCTTCACGGTGTTGTTCCTCAAAGTGAATCCTCCGCTGGAGCCGGCGACGCCGGACGCCGCGCGGGCGCTGGTGGCCGAGTTCCTGTTCACGTTCGCGCTGGCGTACGTGGTGCTGAACGTTGCAACCGCCAAGGGGACCAGCGGGAATTCGTTTTACGGTCTGGCGATCGGCTTCACCGTGTTGGCCGGCGCGTATGCGGTGGGTCCGATTTCGGGCGGCGCCTTCAATCCGGCGGTCGCGGTGGGCATCACGGCGATGGGCATCGCGAAAGTCGCGGACATCTGGATCTATCTGGCGGCGGACTTCGCCGGCGCGGCGGCCGCCGCCTTCGCGTTCCGGGCGATCAACGCCGGCGACCTCGATTGAGGCCCAGTTGGAGTTGGAGAAATGAACGCAGGCCCGTGCCGGACATTCCAGCACGGGCCTGCTTCCGTAGAGTGCGATGAGGCCGCGGGCGCGGGGCCTCAAGGACGTCAGCGCGTCCGCATCTTGTTGGGATCGGTCTTGGGCAGCGCCCAGCGCGGCGCGCTCGTGCCCGACCGGCTTGAGACGCCGCCCCCGCTGGGAGCGCTGTAAATCACGTCGCCCGTGCCACCCACCACATCACCGCCCTGGTAGCCGGAGCTGTACCGGTAGCCGGACGTCGAGCGATAGCCCGAGCTGTACGTGTATCCCGGAGCATAAGTCCGGTAGCCGGGCGGGCAGGACCGCGCGCGGTTGAAGAACAATCCCGCCTGGGCCGTGCTGGCGCCCAGCACGACCAGTCCCGCGAGGATGGAACAGAGAGCGCTTTTGCGAAGCATCGTAACACCTCCGAAATCGGGTGAGCCTTCCACATCCGGAGTCGAACTCCGGGCAACCATTTGTGCCGTCCGTTGAGACGCAGCCGCCGGGGTGTCCCGCCGGCGTCCCTTATCCCGACGCGCCAATCCTTCGGGCTTGCCGGCCCGCCGCCCATTGCGTCCTGATGCGGCAGCGACGGGGAACCCGTTGTCGCGAACGCCCGGATGCAATCGCCGGTGCGCGAATCGCATTCACGGCAGGGCGGCCTGGCGTCTGCACGGGCAGCCTGACCATCTGCAATCCATGGCAACCGCCGTGCCGCAGGACCACGACCCGCGCCGATCCCGCGGCGCTCGCTCGCGGCCGCACGGGGACCGTGTGAGTCCCGCGCCCGGACTGCCAAACGTGTCGCTCTCCGGCGACGCGCGACAACTGCGGTTGACGATTCCCGCGGTCCGGCGACGCCGCCCGCGGCAATCAGCGTCGGAAGGCCGCTGTGCGACGTGCTCCGCCACATGTGCGAGAATGCACAGAACTGAAGAATTCTTTATGAGGCTGGGCGCGCCGGTCGCTCCCGCTCCGGAACGCGCTGCCGCCCGCCTTGCGATAGAATCGGCTGCGGAGGCGCGTGACGCGACGCTCGACTGTCGCCGCGCCGCGTCACCTTTGGTGGAACCGTCCCCTTCCCAGCCTCCGCCCGTGCTCCGGCGAAGGCTCGACCCCGCAGGCGACATGCGAGATTCGCTCCCCCGGATCGATGACAAAGTGTTCCGCGCCGTCGCAGATTTCACATACGACTGGGAAAGCTGGCATGCGCCGGATGGACGGCTGGTGTGGGTCAATACGGCCGTCGAACGAATCACCGGCTATGCGGTCGAGGAATGCCTGGCGATGCCCGGCTATCCCGAGGACATGATCGCCCCCGAGGACCGCGGCCGCGTCGCTGACGTCCTGCGCGCGGCCCGCGACGCCACCACCGGCGAAGACGTCGAATTCCGCTGCGTGCATCGCTCGGGGAGCGTCCGCTGGATGTCTCTGGCCTGGCAGCCGATGTACGGCGAATCCGACGAGTTCCTGGGGTTCCGGACCAGCGTCCGCGACGTCACCGAACGCCACTCCCTGCGGGAACAACTCCGGTTGTATGCCGAGCATCTGGAACACCTCGTGCAGGAGCGGACGCATCAGCTACGCGCGCTGGAGCAGCGGCAGCGGCAGATGGAGAAGCTCGCCGCGCTCGGCCAATTGGCCGCCGGAGTAGCCCACGAAATCAACAATCCGCTGGCCGGCATGCGGAACGCCTTCGAATTGTTCAAAACCGACGTCCCCCGCGAGCACGAGCACTTCGAGCTGCTCGAACTCATAGATCGGGAGATCGAACGCATCAGCCTGATCACGCATCAGATGTACCAGCTGTATCGCCGCACGCCGCCGCAGACGTCCGATTTCTCGCTGACGCGGGCGATCGACGAGGTCGTGTACCTGTCGGAGAATTCCGCCCGGCAGCGGGGCGTGATCCTTGAGACGCGGTTCCCCGACGGCGGCATCGACGTGAAGCTGGCCGAAGGCGAGGTCAAGCAGGTCCTGTTCAACCTGATCCGCAATGCGATTCAGGCCTCTCCAGAGGGGGGACGGGTGCGGATCGCGACGCATTCGGACGACCGGGAGGTGGGCGTGCGGATCGCCGACGAGGGGCCGGGCGTCGACGAGGCGGACCTGTCCAGAATCTTCGATCCCTTCTTCACGACGCGGCAGGGAGAGGCGGATGCGGGAATGGGCCTGGGGCTGTCCGTCTCCCGCAGCCTGGTCGAAGCCATGGGAGGGCGGATCGACGTCGTCAACACGCCTTCCGGGGGCGCGGTCTTCACGGCCGTGTTCCCGATGACCCTAGAATCCACGAGTTCCCGCGATGATGAGTGACGCGCCCCCACGGATTCTGATCGTCGACGATGAACCGCTGTTTCTGCGGACAACGGCCGCCCTGCTCGAAAAGGCAGGCTATGCCTGCGTGTGCGCCTCGAACGGCGCCGCAGCCCTCGACGCGCTCGCGGCCGCGTCGTTCGATCTGGTCCTGTCCGACCTCAACATGCCGGGCAACCGCAACCTGGAGCTGCTCCGCGGCAGCCGCTCACGCTGGCCGACCGTGCCGCTGGTCGTCGTCACCGGCGCGCCATCCCTGCCCACCGCCATCGAAAGCCTGCGGCTGGGCATCGCCGATTACCTCCTCAAGCCGGTCCGGTACGAGGACCTGCTGGCCAGCGTCCGCCGGGCGCTGCAGCAACCCGCTTCAGAGCCATCCGCAGTCGCACGGCTGTCCCTGCCCGGAGAACGGCGGTTTCCGGAGATCATCGGGGACAGCCCGCCGATGCAGGAACTGTTCGAGATCATCGAACGCGTCGCCGCCACGGACGCCAATGTCGTCATCACCGGCGAAAGCGGCACCGGCAAGGAGATTGTCGCCAACGTCATCCATCGCAACAGCCGGCGGGCTGGCCTGCCTTTTCAGGTCATCGACTGCACCGCGATTCCCGAAACGCTGTTCGAATCAGCGCTCTTCGGCCACGCTCGCGGCGCGTTCACCGGCGCCGTCCGCGATCACGCGGGGCTGCTCAGCCGCTGCGATGGCGGGACGGCGTTCTTCGACGAAATCGGGGAACTTGCCGGGCCGCTGCAGTCGAAGCTCCTGAGGCTGATCCAGGAGCAGACCTACGTGCCGGTCGGCACGACGACGCCGATGCAGCTCGACGCCCGCTTTCTGTGCGCCACCAACCGCAATCTCGAACTGGAAGTGCGCGCGGGCCGCTTCCGTCGAGATCTGTTCTACCGGCTGGCCGTGATCCACATCGAGCTGCCGCCGCTGCGGGACCGGGGGGACGACGCGCTGCATCTGGCGCATCACTTTCTGAACCAACTGCAGCCCGAGCGTCCGCGGGTGACGGGTTTTTCCGAGGCGGCGCTCGAGCTGCTGCGCCGTTATCCCTGGCCGGGCAACGTCCGCGAACTGCGCAATGCCATCGAGCGCGGCATGGCGATGGCCCGCCGGCCGCTCATCGAACCCGGCGATCTTCCTCCGGCGCTCCAATCCTTCGCGGCCGGTACGGGGCACGACTCCGCCGCCGTCCCTCCGTCGGCCTCCCGGGCGGAGATCCTCGACGACGCCGAACGCCAGTACCTGATCTCGTTGCTGGCCCAGCATTCCGGGAACGTGGCGCAGTCCGCACGGCAGGCCGGCATGTCGCGCCAGGGATTCCACAAACTGTTGCGCAAGCATCATCTGGAGGCCGGACATTTCCGATCGCCGACCTGAACGGGCATTCCGCGAACGGGTCGCGGGGCCGGCGGATGTTCCACGGACGCGTGACCGCCGCCGCGCCGCCGATATGCTGTCAGCCGGTACGTCCCGTTTCACCTTCTGATCGGAACCCGCCCGTCATGCAGACCGGATTCATCGACCTCGACCGCATCCCCGCCATCGAGCCCGTCCCCGGCTGCCGACTGAGGACGCCGCATGCCAACAGCCTGATGCTGTCTTATCTCGAGATGGACGATGGCGCGGAGGTTCCGCTGCATTCCCATCCGCACGAACAGGGAGGCGTGCTGCTCAAGGGGACGCTGCAGCTGACAATTGGCGACGAGACGCGCGTCGTTCAGCCGGGTTCGTTGTTTCTGATTCCCTCGGGGGTGCCGCATCGGGCGGTGGCGATCAACGGCCCGGCCGTCGTGCTGGATGTCTTCAGCCCCATCCGTGAGGACTACGCGGACCTGGCGAACCGATACATTCCGCCGGTCGAGCCGACGCCCGGCTGAGCGGCTGGTTGCGTTTCGAGGGGAACCCGGACCGCGCATCGGATAGACTGCGTGAAGCGGACCGGATTCCTCCAACGTCCGCGGCGACAGGTGCGTAGGTCCCCTGCGCTGCGCGAATTCGGCGGACAGGCAACGTCCCTGGAGGACGCCGGACGCGGCGCGTTGGATCCAGAAGGGCGCAGCAATGGACAGGTTCTGGCGGCTTGCCGTCCTCGTCGCGATCGGCCTGCTGTTCCCTTCGCTGTCGTCCGGCCTGGGCGCGGACGACGCCGCTGGCGCGCCCTCCAGCTCCGCCACGTTTCGATTCGTGTTCTTCGGCCCCGCCGGACCGCTGGTGCTGAACGCCAGAGTCGACATGGGAAATTACAGCGTCGCCGAGAGCCGACGGACGTACGCGGATGAACTCTTCGTCCGGCTGGACGCGAATCAGTCAGGCCGGCTCGAACCGGAGGAATGGGCCGGCGTCCCCCTGATCGGCAACCCGCAGGTGCAGATCGAGCAGTTCGCGGAGGAGGGCAGCCTCTCTCAGGAGGGGCTGCGGCGACTGATCGATGCGCGGCTGGGGCCGGCGTTTGTCGTGACGACGAAGTCCCGCCTTGATCAGTCGGTGCGGCTGGTCGACCTGCTGGACCAGGACGGCGACGGCGTCGTCTCGCTGCACGAGGCGCTGCAGGCCCACACCGCCATGCGGGCGTTCGATTTCGACGACGACGACGCCCTAAGCGTCGCCGAACTCCAGCCGTTCCCGGCTTCGATTCGCGCGGCCCGCCAGCAGCAGCAGGCGTCCGACCCCCGCCAGGCGCTCGTCATCCATCTGGAAACGCCGGCCGACGTCGCCGCCGCGGTGGCCCGCATCCGCGCGACGTACAGCCCGGACAGTCCCGTCGTGGAACTCGACCGCTGCGGGCTGCGAAAGTCCGCGACGCAGTTCGACGCGAATGGGGATGGGGCGCTCGATGAATCGGAATTGCAGGCCTGGCTGGCCTCCAGCCAGTCGGACGTCGAGCTGCAGGTGCAGTTGGCGGAGCGGCAGTTGACTCGCGTCATCGCGACGGCCGCGCGGTCGCTCCGCGTGCAGCCGGCGCCGGACGCATCGCCGCGGCACTGGCATGTCCTGCTCGATGGCGTGCCGCTGCAGGTCGACGCCGCCAACAACCGTTACATGACGCGCGACTTCGTGAGCCTCACGAAGACCCGGTTCCGGATCTCCGACCGCGACAAGAACGGGTACATCTCCGAAGATGAATTCGGCGGGCTGCAGTTGGCCGTGCCGTTCGCCGCCGTCGACCTCAATGGGGACGGGATGTTGCTGGAATCGGAACTCGACGCCTACGCGCGGCAGTTGGGGCAGCTCTCCCAGGCGCAACTGGTGCTGACGGTCGCCGATGACACGACCAGCCTGTTCCAGTTGATGGACTCGGACAGCAACAACCGGCTGACGACGCGCGAGCTGATGACGCTGGAGGAACGGCTGGCGATGGCGGACAGGAACGGCAACGGCCTGATGGACAGCGGCGATTTTCTGAACAAGCACCGGATGTCGTTCAGCTTCGGAGTGCCGGCGGGGTTCGGGAATCTGCCGCCGGCAATGTCCACGATGACGATGAGCAGCCGCCGCCCCGCGGGTCCGCGCGTCGGGCCGCTGTGGTTTCAGCGGATGGACCGCAATCTCGATCAGGACGTTTCGTGGCGGGAGTTTCTGGGGCCGCGTTCGACGTTCGACGCGCTCGACCTGAACGGCGATGGGCTGATCGACAAGGACGAAGCGGAAGCGGCGACGCCGTCAGACGATGACGCGTGAGCGGATTCGGGCCGGAGGCTTCAAGCCATTCGCTCGTTTGCGAACGATTGGTCAATGGTCATCGCGGATTGGTCATTTGTCATGGAATGACACCGCCCCCAAGCCGACGGCGCCGCCGTCGCACGCGGTTCGCGTCACGCCCCCGAAACATCCGCGACGGCCGTATCGAACCAGTAGGGTGGAGTCGAGCGGCGAGCCCGCAGGGCGAGCCGGCGATGACCCACCGGTTTGGACGACACGAGCGGGAAGCAAGAGCCCCGTGCGATCGAGTTCCCGGGGCCCCCGCAGAACGAAACACGGCCGGACAAAGCCGGCCGTGGCGCCCGCGCGAGAAATTGATCGGCAAATGGTCATCGCGGATTGGTCATTTGTCATGGAATGACACCGCCCCCAAGCCGACGGCGCCGCCGTCGGACATGTCGCCACCCGGAGATGACCCACCGGTTTGCGCAAAGCCACTGCGCCCGTCCGCGCCTACCGCAGCGGACCTTCCGGCAGCACCAGCTCCCCCTGCTTGTCGATCGGCTGATCGTGCGTCGGCGCGGAGGTCCAGGGCGGAATCGGCTGCTTGTCCGGCGGATACAGCGATTCCATCGGCTCCCATACGGCGTCCACCCGGTCGTGGAACAGGTCGCCGATCAACAGGTCCGTGATGGTGTTCCGCAGGTGCGGATAGGTGCGGACGAACTTGCCGAAGTTGAACCCGTCATAGTATTCGCAGACCAGACGCCGCATGCGGTCGATGCCCTGGTTGAACTGCGGCGCCCAATGGCCCAGCTGCGCCGCCGACGTGTCCCCCGTCTGAATCCCCCGGGTGATCGCGTCCGCCGCCAGCTCTCCCGACTTCAACGCCAGCAGCACTCCCGAGGAGTACAGCGGGTCGAGGAAGCCGAACGCGTCGCCGATCAGCACCCAGCCGTCTCCCGCCGCCTGCCGCGTCCGGTAGGAATAGTCCTTGGTCGCGAAGAAGCCGGTGACTCGCTCGGCGCCTTCAATCCGCTTCTGCACAGCCGGGCAGGCCGCGACCTCCTCGGCGTAGGTCTGCTCGTGCGAGCCGCGCCCCTTGAACAGGTAGTCGAACGGCGCCACCACCCCCAGGCTGATGACGTTGTCGTGCTGCGGGATGTACCAGAACCAGCCCTGGCGGTTGACCGTCTGGATGACGACGGTGGCCCCCTCGTCCTTGCCGGCGTCCCGATAGGCCCCCTTCCAGTAGGTCCAGATGGCGCCCTTGTTCAGGACCGGGTCCCAGCTGCGGAGCTTGAAACGATTCATCAGCATCGTCGACTGGCCGCTGGCGTCAACGACGACTCTCGCTTCGAGTTCGGACTGCGATCCATCCTCGTTCTGAATCCGCACGCCGCGGGCGCGGTCGCCGTCGAACAGGACGTCCAGCACGCGCGCCGGCTGGCGGACGTCGACGCCATGCTCGCGGGCATTGTTGAGCATCATCATGTCGAACTCGCTGCGGACGACCTGCCAGGTCTGCGAGCATTCGTGCGGCTTGTTGTCGTGGAAGTAGAACGGGGCCGATTCCTTCCCCGCCGCGTTCACGAACTGCACGCTGTACTTCTTGACGAACGGGCTGGCGCGCATCTTGTCCAGCATGTTCAGCCGCTGGAGGACCCAGTAGGTCTCGGGGATCAGCGATTCACCGATGTGAAAGCGGGGAAACTTGTCGCGCTCGAACAGGGAGACCTTGACCCCCTGCTGTGCGAGCAGGGTCGAGCAGGTGGCTCCGGCGGGTCCGCCGCCGATGACGACGACATCGGTCTGCGGGGTTTTCCCGTTGGTCGACATGAGGAGTTCCTTTGGTTCGTAGAAGCCCCGGGGCTCAACGCCAGGGGCTGGAGTCGGGTTCGTGGATGCGGCGGGCTGCGCGGAGCAGCACGGACAGCGCCTTGAGTTCAGTGCGGGTGAGATGTCCCAGCTGCCGCTCGTGACATTCGCGGAGCGGCTGGGCGAGTTCTGCGAGGAGTTCGTGGCCGGCCGGGGTCAGCGACACATGGACCTGCCGCCGGTCGCCGGCGAGGCGTTCGCGGACGATCCAGCCGCGGGCTTCCAGCTTGTCCAGCATGCGGGTGATATCGGGCGCCCGGGACACCAGCCGGCTGGCGATTTCGAGAGTGGGGAGCGGCGCCGAGGCGAGGTCGAGCAGCCGCAGGACGTTGTACTGCTGGCCGGTGAGATCCCAGCCGTCGAAGAATTCGTCTTCGATGGCTTTGAGTCGATCGTAGGTCCGCCACAACCCCAGGAAGACATCCTGTTCGGGGGAATCGAACCTGGGGCGGGCGCGTCGTCGGGAAGTCGCCGGGCTGGTCATGCCCCGGATGATAGTTGTTTCAACAACTGTTGTCCACACAGGTTTTCGGAGCGCGCCCCGCAGAACTCGCGCCGCCCGCGACAACCGCCGGATCGCAGATCCCTCACACCGGCCTGGCCCGCGTTTCCTCCAGCGCCAGGTCGGCGCCCCCCACATTGAACCAGCGGAAGCCGTAGCCGCTCAGGTCCACCGTGAAGCCGCCCGATTCCCCCGCGTCCAACGCCTCATCGTCAAACAGGCTGACCAGCGGACCCGAGGCATCCTTCAATCGCACATCGACCGTCTTTGCGTTCGGACTGAAGTTGTGCAGCGTCAGCACCGAGACGCCCCGCCAAGTCGACAGGATCGCGAGCGCTTCCGGCGTCTCCGTATGCAGCACTTCGTACCCGCCCCAGCCGATGGCCGGGCACTGCTGCCGGATGCGGATCGTCCGTTCGACGAAATTCAGCAGCGATTCGCGGTCCCGCAACTGCCGCGCGACGTTCACCTGGCTGTAAGCGAACGGGCCGCTCGACACGACCGGCCGAAACGTTTCGCCGGCCTTGGAGAACCCGCCATGCCGGTCGTTGGACCATTGCATGGGCGTCCGACCCGCTTCCCGTTCCTGCAGCGACAGGTCCTCGCCGATGCCGATCTCGTCGCCGTAGTGGATCATCGGCGTCCCGGGCAGGGCGAACAGCAGGCTGAGCGCCAGACGCAGCCGCCGCGGATCGTCATGCAGCATCGGCGCCAGCCGCCGCCGCAGGCCGCGGTCGTAGATCTGGTGGTCCGGCTCGGGACCGAAGGCTTCGAACGTCCGTTGCCGCTGCAGCTCCGTCAGCCGCCCCAGATCGAGTTCATCGTGGCTGCGCAGGAACTGGACCCATTGGGCGTGCTGCGGCGGATCGCGCGTGTCCTGCAGCGCCTCGCGCAGCGGCTCCACATCCGCAGTGGCCAGCGCATAGAACAGTCGCTGGTTGACCGGGAAGTTCAACATCATCTGCAGGCGGTCGCCTGTCTCGCCGAAGTAATGCGGGCTTTCCTCGGCCAGCACATTCGCCTCGGCCAGCAGAATCGCATCGCCCCGGCGCCACTGCAGGAAGTCGCGCATCTCCTGCAGCAGCGTGTAGTCCTTCTCCCCGCGGAACCCCGCTCTCTTGCGTTCGATCAGGAACGGGACGGCGTCCATCCGGAAACCGCTCGCGCCCAGCTCCAGCCAGAACCCCATGATCTTCTGAATCTCCTCGCGGACGGCTGGGTTCCAGGCGTTGAGATCCGCCTGAAACTCGTAGAACCGATGAAAGTAGAACTGGCCCGCGACTTCGTCCCAGGTCCAGTTCGTTTGCTGCGCGCCGGGGAAAACGATGCCCCGGTCGTGATCCTCGGGCCGCTCGTCCGACCAGACATACCAGTCGCGGAAGGGGGATTTCCGGTCCTTCCTCGCCGCCTGAAACCAGGGATGATCGATCGACGTGTGGCTGACCACGAGATCAACGATCACGCGCATGCCCAGCGCCCGGGCCTCGTTCATGAAGGCCACGTAGTCGCCCAGCGTGCCGTACCTTGAATTCACGCTGTAGTAGTCGGCGACGTCGTACCCGTTGTCGCGGTTCGGCGATTCGTGAAAGGGCTGCAGCCACAGGCAGGTGACGCCCAGTCCAGCGAGGTAGTCGAGCCGCCTGCGCAGTCCGTCAAAGTCCCCGACGCCGTCGCCGTTGGCGTCGAGATAAGTCTCCACGTCCAGGCAGTAGATGATCGCGTGCTTGTACCACAGGTCCTCGATCGACATGGTCCCGACGGGCCGCTGCATGCTGCGCCTCCTCAAGGTGTTCTGTGCGCCGCCGCGATCCGGCCGCCTGGCCGGTCGATGAGCGCCGCGCTCCGGTCCGTCATCGCCGCCCGTTCGCGAACGCCGGCGTGACCGGCGCGTTGCTCGGCGATCGCCCACGCAGGGCGAGTGCTGCGAGCCCCGCCAGTCCCGCCAGCCCGGCGAGCGCCACCCCCGCCCGGTTCCGGCTGAACCATGTCAGCGGGCAGAACCTATGCGCGCGATCGTCGAACGCACCATGCGCGCCGAAATCGACGTCTTCATCCGCCGCCTCAAAGAGATTGTCCGGCGCCGCGGGATCGCGCGGACGGTCGCGGAGTTGCGACTCGTATCCCGTGTGCGCCAGGTACGCGTCCCCCAGTCCCGGAAGCAGCTTGTTGCCGACGATGACAGCCGTCGTCATGGCGCCGACATGCCATTCGCGGCGGTCATGATCCGCGGCATGGACGATCGCCTCGGCCGCGACCTCGGGCTGGTAGATCGGCGGCACCGGCTGGGCGGCACGTTCCATCCGGCTGCGCGTCCACTCGAACTGAGGCGTATTGAGCGCGGGCAACTGGACCATTGTCACCCGCACGGCGCTGCCGTCGTGAATCAGTTCGGCTCTCAGCGAGTCGTTGAAGCCCTGGATGGCATGCTTGGCGGCGCAGTACGCGGACTGCAGAGGAATCCCGCGATAGGCCAGCGCGGAGCCGACCTGCACGATGGCGCCGCGGTTGCGGGACCGCATCCGCCGCAGCGCGGCCAGCGTTCCGTAGACATAACCGAGATAGGTCACCTCGGTGACGCGGCGAAACTCCTCGGCCGTCACTTCAGCGACCGGCGCGAAAACGGTCACGGTCGCATTGTTGACCCACACATCGATCGGCCCCAGCTCGCGCTCGATTCGCTCCGCGGCCTGATCGACCGCATCCGCGTCGGCGACGTCCACGCTCAGCGGCAGTGCGACGCCTCCCAGCCCGCTCACGTCCCCGGCCGCTCCCGCGAGCCCCGCGCGGCCGCGCGCGAGCAACCCGATCCGGGCGCCCCGGCGGGCGAATTCTCGAGCCGTTGCGCGCCCGACGCCGGCGGACGCCCCCGTGATGACCACCACACGCGGCTGTGATGTGCCCCCCATGCGCAGACTCCTCCTGACGTTCCGACCCGCAATCAGGAGATGGCATGTCGCATGCCAAACAGGGGCGAACCGAAGCAACAACCGCCCGCGGCGCACTTGTCACCGCAACAACGCTTGACGGTTCACAGAGGCGCGCATCGGCTGCGCGGAACAGCCCCGGAGTCTCACTGTCCTGCAAGATGCCCCGTTGAACGCGAAACGAGCAGCCCCCGCTGATTCACTCGTGCCGCGATAGCGATTCGACCAGCCGCGCATGCGAAGCCCTGTCGGAACGCGCAGCACGCCGTCGACTCGCAGCGCCTCAGTTGGACAAGTCCGTCCGGAATCCCGGCTCCGGCGGCATGGCACGAATCCAGGCGATCACGTCCGCCACGTCCCGCGGGGTCAGGTCCTTCTCCAATCCGGCCGGCATCAGCGACTGGCTGTTCGATCGGATCAGCTCCACCTGGCTGCGGAGGACCACGTCTTCCTGGCGTTCCGCGCGACGCACCGTCAGCGTCGTCTCCGTCTCCGCCGCCAGCAGGCCCGTGAAGATGCGCCCATCGTCCGTCACCACGGTGTAGCTCGTGTATTGCGGCAGGGCCTCGCGATTCGGATCCAGAATCGCCAGCAGCAGGTCCTCGGCCGACTTGTTTCGAACGGACGTCAACCGCGGCCCGACATCGTGCCCCTCGAAGTCCGATGATCGGTGGCACGACGCGCACGACTTCCGAAACACCGTCAGCCCCCGCTCGGCATCTCCCTGTTCCAGCGCTCCCCGATAGTCCGCGATCACGGCCTGCCGGTCTTCATTCACACTTTCCAGGAGCGCCGCGGCCCGGGTCCGCACCCCGCTTTCCGGGTGCGATTGAAGCTGGTCCCGCACCCCGGCGGAAAGCGCTCCCACGGGCACGTCTCCCGCTGCGATGGCGTCGAGCAGCGCCGCCGCCCGGGCCGGCGTCCGCAACAACGCGTCCAGCACCGCAGGACGTTCGTCGGGAGTGGCGGCCGGCCAGCGCTCGACGAGCCACTCCGTCGCTCCGGGATCGCGGCTGGCGGCGACCGCCGCGATGGCGGCCGCGCGCAGCTCCGCTGGAGTCTGCAGCGTCGAGACGGAACGCGCCGCCGGCAGGAGTTCGTCCCCGTCGCTGACCGCCAGCACGCGAAAAGCCGCGATGCGGTCGGGCAGCGGTGCAGCGGCGTCCTCCGCGCTCGCAACCGCCGTCCGGACGATCTCCTCCACGGCCGTTCGTGCCTCATCCGTCAGGCGCGGCGACGCCGCGACATCCCGCAACGACAGCCCCCGCCGCTGCAGTCCGGTGGTGGACGCTTCCAGGGCCGTCCTGAGCGTTCCGCTCGCGCCTCGAGCCGCGTGGGCCGCGCTCCACAACTCGGCGAGATCGTCAGCGCCCCGCAGCGCGCAGACATCGACGATCCGCGCCGCCAGCAGGCCCAGAGAAATGTCCTGTTCATTGGGCGATCCGTTCGCGGCCGTGCCGGACAGGTCGCGAAACGCCGCAACGCCCGTCGCCACGAGATCCGACCCCGTCGAGCTGACCAGGGCGTCAATCAGCACCGGATCGAACTCGGCGAACCGTCCCAGGAACGCCAACACGAATGGCTTGGATTCGGGCGTTGAATCTCCGAACGCCAGTGCACTGCGGAGCTTGGCCGGCGCCGCCCGACCATCCGGTGTGGGAGGATTCCAGAACCTCATAAATGCAGCGCCCTCTGTACCGCCGAGCGACCAGTCCCGGCCGAACACTCCGCCGACCTGCGCCACGTGAGCCAGCACATGCAGCCGAACCAGAGACCGCTCTAACGCCTCCCTGACGTCGTCAACCTGCAATGCTCCCAGTCCGTCGAGCGTCGACAGGCCATGCACCATGAACAATTCATCGCCCGATTCGCCCCACGGAACCTGCCTCAATCGGTCCCGGATGACATCCGCGATGCCGGGATCCCGCCGCTGACAGATCAGCCGCTGCGCCGTCTCGCGCTGCCAGGCATTGTCATGGCCCAGCAGGGGCACGAGGTCGACGGATGAGAGCGCGGCCAGGTTCGGAACGCGCGGCCGCTCCCAGCCCGGAGGCTCCAGCCGCCAGATCCGCCCCCGGTCGTGGCCGCTCTCCAGGTCGACATGCGACTTGATGTCCTCGGGAATCGAGTACGGGTGCTCGATCGTCTCGCGATACATGTCCAGCACGTACAGGCAGCCGTCCGGACCGTTCACAAAGTTCACCGGCCGGAACCAGGTGTCGGTCGACGTCACGAATTCACAGCCCTCGTCGGCCCGCTCGGCGATGAAGCTCGCGCGATCCGGGATCAGCCGTTTGCGATGAATCAGGTTTCCGCCCACATCGCCGATGAAGGCCTGCCCTCGATACTCCTCCGGATAGGCGTCGCCGCGATAGATCGTCACCCCCGTGGCGGAGGTGAAGAATCCCGTGGCGACCAGCTCCGTCGCGGGCAGCCGCTGCTGAAACTCGGGATCGGCCGCGCGGCGGCGCGTGCGGACCAGCCGCCAGGGCTCCGCCGGACTCTTTCGAAACACCGGCGCGGCGGGTCCCTCTCTGGCGATGTTGCGGATCATCTCCCGGGGCGAAAACCCCGGCGTGCGGTTGGCCGCCTGCCAGGGAAACAGCACGTGCTGAATGTGGTTGCTGTTCGAGCACACGAACCGGTTTCCCCAGTCGTCGAAGCTCGCGCCGAACTGCTGGCCTCCCGTTTCGCGACGGAACCAGGCGGGTCGAAACGGCGCGGAATCCCCCACAGTCTCCGCCTCCGCCGGCGCCGCCAGAATGCCCCGCGGATCGAAGCTGAAGTCCGTCCCGCGGATGTCCCCCAGCGAACGTCCGTGCCACGCCAGCTCGCCGCCATTCATCCCTCCCGCCACATGGATGCGGTTGTCCAGCCCCCACTTCATGTTGTTCGCGATCGCCTGCACGTTCGAACGGCTGAATCCGGTCAGCACGATCCGTCGCTCGTCCGCCACGCCGTCTCCGTCCGTGTCCTTCATGTAGTACAGCGTCGAAGGCGCCAGGACGAACAGGCCCCCGTCGTAGCAACAGACCGAGACGACCCAGCTCAGCCCGTCGGCGAACACCACGCTGGTTTCGAACCGGCCGTCGCCATCGCGATCCTCGAGCCGCCGCACCAGACAGGCGTCCCTGCGGCCGATCGGTTCGGGCTGCTGGGGAATGCGGGCCTCCGCGGAATACGGATAGCCGCGGAACTCGGCGACATACATCCGCCCGGACTCGTCGAAGCAGGCGTCGACCGGATCGCACACATCCGGCTCGTGGGCGACCAGCGTCATCCGGAACCCGTGCTGAACCGTCAGCGTGGCGGCCGCGTCGGCGGGCTCGACGGCCGGCAGGCGCGGCATTTCGGCGGCCAGCTCGTCGTCGGCCTGCGCCGCGGCATGGGCGAGCGGCAGCAGAGTCGCCAGAATCAACAGTCGGCGCAGGCAGGCGGCGGGCATCGTGCGATCGTCCGAGGTCATGCGGTTCCCAACGCGGCCAGCATACCGATCAGCGCCGCAGCCTGCGTCCCTGAAACGCCGCGGCCGCGCCTCCCGCGGCAACCTCCCGTTCCACCTCCGCTTTCATCATGTCGCTTCGCGTCTGCAGCTTTGAATCCCGCCGCGCCGAGGAAATGGCGGCCCTGATCCGGCGTCACGGCGGCGAGCCGACGATCGCCCCCTCGATGCGCGAAATCCCGCTCGACCGGCAGGACGCCGTCTGGGAGTTCTGGAACCAGCTCACCGCGGGGCGGATCGACATCGTCCTGCTGCTGACGGGCGTCGGCGCTCAGGCGCTGTTTGACGTTCTGACGACGCGGCTCAGTCGCGAGCAGCTCGTCGAGGAGATGAACCGCCGTCCGATTTTCATCCGCGGACCGAAACCCGCTGCCGTCCTGGCCCGCTGGGGCGTCCGGATTGATCTCCGCGCCCCCGAGCCGAACACCTGGCGAGAGGTGCTGAGCGCCATCGACGCCGCCGGCGTCGCGCTCGACGGGCGGACCATCGCCGTGCAGGAGTACGGCCAGCCGAATCCTGAGTTGTACGCGGGACTGGAATCGCGCGGCGCACAGGTCGTCGCCGTTCCCGTTTATCGCTGGGAACTGCCGGACAATCTGGAACCGCTGCGCAGCGCGATTCGGACGACCATCGACGGCGGCTTCGACGTGCTGCTGTTCACCAGTGCCCAGCAGGCGCATCACGTGCTGCAGGTCGCCGAACAATTGGGGCTGCGGGACGCCTGGCTGGCCGCCGCCCGACGCGCCTTCATTGGCAGCATCGGTCCGACCGCCAGCGAAACGCTGCGTGAACTCCAGCTTCCGCCCGATGGCGAGCCGCTGCATCCCAAGATGGGGCCGCTCGTCGCGGAGTCGCTGGCGGCCGCCCGGGCGCGCCGGCCGGACTGACGTGCAGAGGCCACGGTCCTCTTGTCCGACCGTGCAGTACGCCGGCCGAACTCAACCAGACAAGCGGACAGGACGCCCGACCGGACTTTCTGTACGCTGGCTGCGGTCCCCCGCGGGCCTCGCGGCCGGATCGCCGCGAATCGTCAGCCTTGCAAACGCCGGAGTCGATTGATGA
Organism: Planctomyces sp.; assembly: GCA_019636235.1. Classification (GTDB taxonomy): domain Bacteria; phylum Planctomycetota; class Planctomycetia; order Planctomycetales; family Planctomycetaceae; genus Caulifigura. The sequence goes on along the minus strand of JAHBXW010000002.1, from coordinate 430,445 downwards.
GCGTCACTGTTGAGAAATGGGGCACGACCGCGGGCCGCGACATTCTGCTGTTCACCCTCGATAACGGCCGCGGCCTCAAGACGACGCTCACCAATCTGGGCGCCGCGATCGTCGACCTGTTCGTCCCGGACCGCAACGGCAAGTCCGCCAACGTCAACGTCCGGCATGCGAACGCGACCGACTACGTGGAGAATCCCTCCTCGCTGGGCGCGATCTGCGGCCGGTTCGCGAACCGCATCGCCAAAGGCAAGTTCACGCTCGACGGCCGCGAATACTCACTGGTTGTCAACAACGGGCCGAACCACCTGCACGGCGGCAACGTCGGGTTCAGCAAGCGCGTCTGGTCCGCCGCCTCAACCGCCGCGGGCGACGGCGTCACGTTCCGTTATCGCAGCCTGGACGGCGAAGAGAATTATCCCGGAAACCTCGATGTCGCCGTCACCTATCGCGTCACCGGAGAGAACGAACTCGTCCTCGACTACGAGGCGACGACCGACGCGCCGACCGTCCTGAACGTCACCAACCACGCCTATTTCAATCTCGCCGGCGTCGACAGCGGCGACGTCTATTCCCAGCAGCTCCAGTTGTTCGCCGATCGTTACCTGGGCTTTGACAAGGACGTCCTGGTGACGGGCGACATCTTCCCCGCGGCCGGCACGGCGTACGACTTCACTTCCCCGCGCGACATCGGCCTGCACATCGCCGAGACTCCCGGCGGATATGACCTGTGCTACGCCATCAACGGCTGGGACGCAACGCTGCGCCCCGCCGCCCGGGCGATCGACCCCAAATCCGGGCGCGTCATGGAGGTGTTGACCACCGAACCAGGCGTCCAGCTGTACACGGCCAATCACTTTAATGGAACCGCTTCCAGCGGCGGCCAGCCCCGGCACGGGGCCTTCTGCCTCGAGTGTCAGCACTATCCGGATTCGCCGAACCAGCCGAAGTTCCCCACGACCGTACTGCGCCCCGGCGAAGCCTATCGCCAGACGACCGTCCATCGCTTCAGCGTGCAGGGCTGACGCGCGTCGAACGGCGACTTATCCCGCCGCCGGCGCGGTCTCCGCGGCCGCATTGTCGGCGGCCTCCTGCTCGCCGGCCGGAGCCGGCTTGAGCAACCCTTTCGTCGTCGCCGGACTTCGCAGCCGTTCCCCCATGGGAAGTTCGTCGAGATTCCGCAGCCCGTACGACTCCAGGAACTGCCGAGTCGTGCCGTACAGGTACGGCCGGCCCAGCGAATCGTCCTCGCCGACGATCTTCACCAGGTTCCGCTCCATCAGTTGTTTGAGAATCTCGGCCGACTGCACGCCCCGCACCGATTCGATATCCGCCCGCGTGATGGGCTGCCGGTAGGCGATCACGGCCAGCGTCTCCAGCGCCGGCGCCGACAGCTTCAGCCGTGCCTGCCGCTGATGCAGCCGGTCCAGCCAGCGCGCGAAGATCGGCCGGGTCAGCATCTGAAATCCGGCCCCCACGCGTTCAACGCGGAACGCCGAGCCCCCCGCGTCATAGAGTTCGTTGAGCGCGTCGATGAATCGCCGCGCCTCGCCGGCGTCGACAAGCGCCGCGGACTGCGCGATCCGCCGAGCCGAAAGCGGAGAGTCCGCCACCATCAGCGCCGCCTCGACACGCGCCATTTTTGGAGACCGGCGCTGCGGCGATTCGCCTCCCGTCGCACCGACGGCATGGTCCCGCCGGCGGCACAACGCCTTGAGAAACTCGCCGCCCGCTGCCGCGGAACGCGGCTCTTCCCAGTCGCCGCGTTGTTGAAAGACCCGTCCCGCGCGGCTTCCGCCCCACATCACGGCCCAAACTCCGCCCGGCGCCCGCCCGCCCCTCCGGACTTCTTCCAATCCGCGATCTGGGCAATGACGTCGTCCACCGCCGCGATCGGATCCCGCGCCTCCGCTTCGAAGCGGTGGATCGCCCCGGATGCCGCGGCCGTGTCGACCAGCGCGATGAACAGATACGTGTCCGGACTCAGCCCCTGTTCGAGGTGATACCGCTCGACGCCCAGTTTGCGCGCCCGCTGAATGGCCGCATCAAACGTCCCGGGCGAACTCCGCGTGCCTGCCGTCTGCAGAACGCTGTCGTCTTGCATGGCCGTCCGCGACGGAGAGGTCGAGGCGAACGGCTGCCGGTTTGTGCGGACGTTGCTGGGCTCGGGATCGTCAAAATCCGCCAGCGGATCATCGTCCAGCAGGGTGTCGTCGACGATCGCGCCCCGAAACCGGCCCCCGGGCTTGGTGAGCGGCTTCTGCGTCGCCCCGCTCCCGTTGCGGGACGAACGGCTGGCCAGGCCGCCGCTCCGCGAGCGCGGAGCTTCATCCAGCAGCAGATCTTCGTCCGGATCCGTGAGGTCATCCTCCTCATCGGACCACAGTTCGGCCGAATCCCATTCCGCGGAGTCGATGTCGCTGGACCGGCGGCGGGTGCGGCTTCGGCTGCTGTCGCGTCCGCGATTGATCTCCGCCCCGTCATCATCGTTTCGGGACGAAATGATGTTCGACAGTTGCGGCACGCCAAACACGCTCATCAGCGCCACCGCTGACAGCGGAATCGACAACAGGATCGCGGCGAATGAGCCGCTTCCATTTCCACCCATGACCGGCCTCCCTGCCAGGTTGCGGCAGCACGGGCGTCGTTCGGCCGTCGCCGCGCCGTGCTGTTCCAGCGCGTCGACCGCATCCGCCGATCGACCGCCGCCAGAAGCGGCAGTTTCTACCGAAGGACCGCCGTGCGACACAATTCCAAATCGGACGCTCTTGACGCCGTCGCGAAGGACCAGCGGCCGCGGCTGCTTCCCCGGCTTCTCCAATCCCCCACGTCGTTCTCGACGCGTGGCGAATAACCGTCATGCGCGTCGCTTCCTCCGGAACCTCGACTGGTCGCAGCCTGCTCCAGCCGCGGCCACGCACGAGAGGCGCGATTCCGAGGTGATGAGCCCCACGGCTCGGGCACGGTCGGTCGCCCGCTAGCTGGCGCATTTCCTCCGCTCGGGAGACCTGACGCCGATCTGGATCCCCGACGAACACGCCGAAACCTTGCGGGACCTGGAGCGGGCCCGCGAAGACGCCCGGCTCGCCGAACGCCGGGGAAGTACCTGCTGCGGAACGAGCGCCGGTTCACCGAGGGCCGCACGCACTGGACGCAGACGCACTGGCGGTGGATTCGCTGGCAACGGCCCCTAATGCGGCCGGTCAGCGCGCCCTGTTTTCAAACGGGTACAGCGTGTTGCCGGGGCTGGACCAGGCGAAACGAGGGAAGCCCCGGGGCGAGCGCCTCCCCGGGCCAACGCCGTAGGGTGTGGTCGAGGCACGAGACCCGCTGCATGTCCGGCGTCTTTGCAAATTGCAAAACGGCAATTGCAAAGTGCAAATGGAATTGGCGAGCGGGGGAAGTCAGTCCACTGTGGGCGTCGTGGATGGTGGGTCTTCGCCGGCTCGCCCTGCGGACTCGCCCGGCTCGACGCCACCCTGCGGCGCACCAGGCGTCGCTGATGCATCCGGCCGAATCGGATTCCTCTTGCCCGAGATTGCACAGCCCGGGCACAATCCCGGCGTGGCTTGTCGGGCCTGCTGTCCCGTCCTGGCGAAAGAGCTGCCTGATGTTTCGTTCCGCGTGTCTCGCACTGCTTGCGTGCGTCGCCACACCCTCGATCTCCGACGCTGCGGAACCCGCACGACGCGCACTGCCCAGGCCAATCGGCGCGCTCGTCGCAGAACCGGGGGAGGCCCTTGATGCGGCGGCTCAGCCGGACGACGAGGCGGCCCCATCCCAGACACGCCGCGAAGCCCCCGAGCTCGAAGCCGAGCTCCAGGAATTGCGTACGGCTTTGGACCAGTTGCGACAGGAGCGACAGGGGATTGAGGACCGGCTGGAGGCGTTGCTGACAGCCCTTGAACTGGTGGAGCTGATTCACCTCCGCGTCCTGGTGCTGGATGTCCAGCATGAACTCATCGAGGAGCGTCATTTGGATTTCCTCTCGTTGGGGTCGACGGGCTCCGGCGAACCAAAGGTGCGGGCCGGCGCCCCGCCGTGCCTGCGTCCTTCCGAAGTGCAGTCTCTGCTCGACTCGCCCGGCGTCCGAGTATTGGCAGACGTCTCTCTGGCGACGACGAACGGGAGCCCGGCGATCGTCCATTCAGGCGGGACGTATCCGGTCAAAGCCGGCCTGCAGTACGGGTACAGCCCGGAGGAGGCGAAGACGATGACTGTCGGGAGCCGCGTGGAGGCCGTGGCGCGCCTGCTATCGCCGGACCGCTTGCTGCTGCAGATCGCCATCCAGCGATCGGAGATCGACGCCGCAAGTGAGGCGACCGCCGATGTCGAGGCGGGGCCCGCATTGACTCAACAGCGAATCAACACCCTCGTCGAGCTGTCGTTCGACGAAACGATCGCGCTCGGCGGTTTGGTCAGCGTCCAGGGGAACGAGAAGCGACACCGGGTGTTTCTGGTGGGCGCCAGTCGCGGCAACGGCCCCTAATGCGGCCGGTCAGCGCGCCCTGTTTTCAAACGGGTACAGCGTGTTGCCGGGGCTGGACCAGGCGAAACGAGGGAAGCCCCGGGGCGAGCGCCTCCCCGGGCCAACGCCGTAGGGTGTGGTCGAGGCACGAGACCCGCTGCATGTCCGGCGTCTTTGCAAATTGCAAAACGGCAATTGCAAAGTGCAAATGGAATTGGCGAGCGGGGGAAGTCAGTCCACTGTGGGCGTCGTGGATGGTGGGTCTTCGCCGGCTCGCCCTGCGGACTCGCCCGGCTCGACGCCACCCTGCGGCGCACCAGGCGTCGCTGATGCATCCGGCGTGTGCCGCAACCGCGTCAATCAATGACCATTGACCAATCCGCGATGACCATTGACCAATCGCCTGAGAACGCGTGCGCGATGCCGCCCTAACGCCTCACGGCCCACCGCCCGACTCCATCGCGCGACCGCGCGTCACAGGCCCAGCACGTCCGCCATCGTGTACAGCCCGGCGCCGCGGCCGACAAGAAACTTCGCCGCCGCCAGCGCCCCGTACGCGTAGCTGTCCCGCGTGTGGCCCCGGACATAGACCTCCAGCGTCTCGCCCATCAGCCCGAAGATGATCTCGTGCTCGCCGACGTTGTCGCCCGTGCGGACCGCGTGATAGGCGATCTCGTTGCGCGGCCGCTGCCCCGTCTGCCCTTCGCGGCCGTGGCGGTGCTCGGTCTGCCCCATCTCGTCGGCAATGATCTGGCCGAACTTCAGGGCCGTGCCGCTGGGCGCGTCTTCCTTGAACCGGTGATGCCGCTCGACGATCTCCACGTCCACGCCGTCGGGAATCCCCCGGAGAGCGCGAGCGGCCTCGCGAACCAGCTTCATCGCCACGTTGACGGCAAGGCTCATGCTGGGGGCGAAGACGATCGGCGTCAGTTGCGCGGCGGCCTGGACCTCGTCCCGCTGCGCCTCGGAGAGGCCCGTCGTCGCGATCACCGCGGCGATCCGGCGTTCGGCGCATTTCTGAGCGATCGCCACGGCCGCCTCGGGAGTCGAGAAGTCGATCAGCACGTCGATGCCGAGCGGGATTTCGGTTCCGATGACGACGCCTTTCGCGCCCGGCCCGGCGAGTTCTCCCAGGTCGCGTCCCTGCTGCGGATTGCCGGCCGATTCGATCGCCGCCGCGACCTGCAGTTCCGCATCCTGCAGCGCAAGGCTGACGACGCGCAGTCCCATGCGGCCGGCGGCGCCATGCACGGCAAGCTGAAGGCGATCGGACTTCCTGGTCATGGCTGCGGGGGTTCCTGCCGGGTCGAAAACGGACGCGGCCGATAGCGTCGCCGCTTTGCCGGGCGAAATCAACTTGAGGAGATTCCGCCGGCGGACGTGCTTCGCTCGGCCTCCGGCTCCTCCGGTTCCGGTTCGAGATCGTACAGGGACTGCAGCCGCCTGAGACGCGGCGCTTTGTAAGCCACGCCCAGCACGATGCCGATCGTCCCCAGCCCGCCCAGCACGACGGACAGCACCGGGCCGAACCAGTGCGCGGTCAGTCCGGATTCCACGCCCCCCAGTTCGTTGCTGGCGCCGATGAACACCTGGTTCACCGCCGAGACCCGGCCGCGCATCGAGTCGGGCGTCAGGCTCTGCACCAGCGTATGCCGCACGACGACGCTGACATTGTCGAACGCGCCGACGAGAACCAGCATCGCCAGGCTCAGCCAGTACGACGTCGACAGCCCGAACACGATCGTCGCTGCGCCGAAGCCCGCCACAGCCCACAGCATCCGCCGGCCGACTCGCCGCCGCGAGGGATAGTGCGCCTGGAACACGGCCATCATCGCCGCGCCGAGCGCCGGCGCGGCCCGCAGAAAACCATATCCCAGCCCCGATACGAACAGCCGTTCCTGGGCGAACACCGGCAACAGATACACCGCGCCCCCCAGCAACACGGCCAGCAGGTCCAGGCTGAGCGCCGCCAGCAACAGCTCCGATCGCCAGACGAAACGCACTCCCGCGACCAGCGATTGCCAGCTCGCCGTTCGGGCCGAAACCGACGCCGGAGGACTCGGCAGCTTCAGGGTCAGGCCCAGGCAGAACAGCACGCACAGGCCGGACGCCCAGTAGGCCCATTCCACGCCCAGCGTCAGCAGGAACCCGGCGATCGCCGGCCCCACCCACGAGGATGTCTCGTACAGGCTGCTGTTCCAGGTGAAGGCGTTCGCGAACGCCGACCGCGGAATCAGATTCGGCAGCAGCGCGACGCGGGCGGGGCGGGCGAACGTCAGTGTGATGGCATTGAGTGCGGACAGGACATACAGCAGCGGGACTCGCTCGCGGTCCGTCGCATAATGAACGGCGATCGCCATGCCCCACGGAACGGCGATGAGAATCACCTGGGTGATCAGCAGGATTTTCCGCCGCGGCATGACGTCGACGACATGTCCGGCCGGCAGCGACAGGGCGATCAGCGGGATGGCGTTGGTCGCGCCGATCCATGCCAGGCTGAGTTTGGACTTCGTGAGCGCGTAGATGTCCCACTGCACGGCGGTCGCCAGGATCTGGCTGCCGATGACGGCCAGGATGTAGCTGGCCGCGAAGACCCGGTAGGTCGGGATGCGGAAAGCGAGGTACGGATCGTGCCCCTCGGGCCCGGGCTCGGTGCTCATCGGGAGTTCAGGGGGTCGCGCACCACTGCTCGATCATGCGGGCGTACAGGTCGGTTCCCTGTTCGAGTTGATCGAGCTCGATCCATTCGTCGCTGGTGTGCGCCTGCGCGATGTCTCCCGGACCGATCACGCACAGGCGTTCGAGCGCCCCCAGCATGGCCCCGTCCGTGCCGTAGCTGACCGTCATCGCCTGGTCCCGTCCGGCCAGGTCCAGGACTTCGCGAATGTAGGGCGAATCGGCCCGGCCCTCGAGCGGCTTGCCCTCGACGAACACCTGGAACTCCAGCCCCTGTGCGACAGCCGCGTCGCGGGCGCGATCCAGCAGCATCTGGAAGGGCTGCCCGGGCATCGGTCGGAAATAGACGGTGCAGATGCTCTGCGGCGGGGTGATGTTGATCGCGCGGGTGTGGTCATTGACGCCGATGTTCCAACTGACCGTCGGCGGATCGAACGACGCGTCCTGCCAGGCGGGATCCTGCTCCAGCTCGTCGTGAATCCGTTTCATCTCGGCGAGAAACGGGATCATTTTCAGGTTCGCATTGATGCCCCGCGCCGTGCTGGAGTGCGCCGCCCGGCCCCGCGATATGGCTTTGAATCCGCAGCTCCCCTTGTGGGAATAGACGACTTCCAGGCGCGTCGGTTCGCCGACGACCCCCCGCGCGCCCCCCTCGACCATTTGTCGGAACAACCGCGATTCGGCGGCCACCTGCCGCGCGCCGTGGTAGCCGACCTCTTCATCCGCGGTGCAGGCGATGTACGCCGGATGGGCGAGCGTCGCCGCCGAGAACCGCTCGGCCGCGGCCAGCATGCAGGCCAGCGAGCCCTTCATGTCGCAACTGCCGCGTCCATACAGCCGCCCGTCGCTGACTTTCGGCTCGAATGGCCCGTGCTCCGCGATCGACCAGTCATCCGCCGGCACGACGTCGGAGTGGCAGAAGTAAGCGAAGCCTCCCGCCCCCTGTCCGCGACGGCCGACGACGCTGGCCTTGCGGACGCCCTTGGGGTCGTCGTACTCGAGCCGTTCGGTTTCGAACCCCAGCCGCCGCAGTTGCCGCTCGACGTAGTCCGTCGCCGGCAGGTTGCTGTCCGCCGACACCGACGGAATGGCGACCAGGTCGCGGGCATAGTCGAGCGCATCCATGAGTGTCTGCCGGTGTGCGGTGCGATGGAACTGGGGGGACGTCGCCGGGCGGACGAGCCTACGGTTCGAGACTCCATTCATGACCGTCGAGTTCGCGGAGAATCCGCGTCTCGGTGAGATCGAAGTGCAGCGGAGTCAGGGTAATGTAGCGGTCCTGCAGCTCCTTGACGTCCGTGCCCGGTTCGAGCGCGTGATTCTTGAGGGGGTCGATGCCGCTCCAGTAATACGGGCGGCCCCTGGGGTCCTTCCGCTTCTCGATGGTGTCGGCATGCCGGCGAAAGCCCATGGCGGCCAGCTTCACGCCCCGCGGCGGCGCCGGCGCCGTCTCCGGAAAATTGATGCTCCACAGAGTCGACTCGCCACGCGTGACTTCGCGGATCTGCCGGATCAGCGCGACGGCCTGCAGCGCCGTGGCCTGGTAGTCCGGAGGCATGGCGCCCTGCTGCAGCGAAACGGCGATCGACGTCACGCCGAACAGCGCCCCCTCGATGGCCGCGGCCACGGTTCCCGAATACAGCACGTTGATGCCGACGTTCGCCCCGGAGTTGATCCCGCTGACGATCAGGTCCGGCTTGCCCTCGCAGAACTCGAGCACGCCAAGTTTGACGCTGTCCGCAGGACTGCCGTCCACCGCCCAGCCGTAATGCGAGCCGTCGGAGTTGTGTACTTCCTTGACGATGAGCGGGTGCAGGTAGGTGATGCGATGGCTGACGCCGCTCTGCTCGACCAGCGGGGCCACGACCTGAACATCTCCCAGCATTCGGAGAGCTTCAGCGAGGGCCTTGAGTCCGGGGGCGTGAATGCCGTCATCGTTGGCGACAAGAATCTTCAATCGTTCAGACACGGGACGCAATCAGTCAAAGTCCTGCGGGCCGGGGAATCGCGGCGGCCGGGCGCACTCCATCGCGCGGTCGGCGGCAGGACAAACTCGGGAACCCGCCCGCAGCACTTCAAAACGTGGCAGCGGGCGGAAACCCGGAGTGTGAAACGCCGGACGCTTCGGAATCAAGCGCAGCGTCGCTGTCGCCGGTCGCGAATTCCTCTATTCTCCGAGAGAGCCAGCCAGCGCCGCGTCCGCCGGGAACTCGAGTGTCCCGGAAACCGTGCGCGCCGGCCGAGGCCGAAGATGCCCATACAGGTTCGGCGGATATGTCCAGGGAGTGCGAGGAGCGGGAGATCACGCCGGTTCTGGGACCGGTGCGCGGCACGATCCGCCCCCCCGGCTCCAAGAGCCTGACGAACCGCGCCCTGGTCATCGCCGCCCTGGCGCGCGGCCGGAGCGTGCTGACGGGCGTCCTCGCCAGCCGCGACACGGAAGTCATGCTCGACAGCCTGCGGCGGCTGGGCATCGCCGCCTCGCATGATCCCGCCTCGAAGACGATGACAGTCGAGGGCGCCGGCGGTCCCGCGAAATGCGACGCCGCCGACCTGTGGCTGGAGAACAGCGGGACCAGCATCCGGTTCCTGGCGGCGCTGTGCAGTCTCGGCCAGGGGACGTTTCGGCTCGACGGCAACGGCCGGATGCGCGAACGCCCGATCGGTCCGCTGGCGGACGCGCTGCGTCAGGCCGGCGCTGAAATCCGGTACGAGATGGCCGATGGCTGCCCGCCGATCGTGGTCAGCGCCCGACGTTGGACCACGCCGGAACTCGCGGTCGCCGGCGACCTGTCCAGCCAGTACCTCAGCGGCCTGATGATGGCGGCCCCGGCCGCGGCATGCGACGTCACGATTCGCGTCACGGGGACGCTCGTCTCCCGACCGTACGTCGACATGACGCTGGCCATCATGCGGGCCTTCGGAGCGGAGATCGGCGAACCGCAGTCCAACACGTTCCGGATCCGCGGGACCGGCTATCAGGCCCGCGAATACGCGATCGAGCCCGACGCGTCGGCCGCCAGCTACTTTTTCGGCGCGGCGGCTGTGACGGGGGGCCGCGTGACGGTCGAGGGCCTGCATCGCCACGCCCTGCAGGGGGATGTCGCGTTCGTCGACGCTCTCGAGCAGATGGGCTGCGCGGTCGACTGGGGAGAGTCTTCGATCACTGTCGGCGGGCCGGACCGGCTGCGGGGCATCGACATCGATATGAATGCGATCAGCGACACGGCCCAGACTCTGGCCTGCGTGGCGCCCTTCGCCGAGGGTCCGACGCGGATTCGGAACGTCGGCCACATGCGTCACAAGGAAACGGACCGTGTGGCGGCGGTCGTCGCCGAGCTGCGCCGGCTGGGCGTTTGGGCGGACGAACACGAGGATGGGCTGACGGTGCATCCGGGCCCGCCCGGACCGGGCGTCGTGCGGACGTACGACGACCACAGAATGGCGATGAGCTTTGCGCTGATCGGTCTGCGGACGCCGGGCATCCGCATCGCCGATCCCGGCTGCACCGCCAAGACGTATCCTGACTTCTTCGACGATCTCGATTCGCTGTGCGCGGCGGACCGGCGGAGCAGCTCATGACTGGTCCCCGCCACGACCGTTCGCAGGGGGCTCGCCGCCCGGACTCGACGCCGGCCGAAGACCTCGTGCCTCAGAACGGCAGAGAGCTGGCGCTCGCCGCGCTGTGGGAGTTCGACGACAGCGGCGCGTATCTCGCCGCCAGTCTCGACGATTACGACACGCGCCCGCTGGCGCCCCCGGACCGCGGGCTGGCGATGGAACTGAGTTACGGCATTCTGCGGCGCCGCGCGACGCTCGATGCCGTGCTCCGCACGGTGGTGTCGCGGCCGCAGGAGAAGGTCGAACCGGAACTCTGGACGCTGCTGCGGCTGGGAGCCATGCAACTGCTGCTGATGCCGGGATTGCCGCCGCACGCGGCCGTGCATGAGACGGTTGAAGCGGCGCGGCGGATCGGCATGCAGCGCTGGACGGGGCTGGCAAACGGCGTGCTTCGGTCGCTGCTGCGCAAGCTGGCCCCCGAGGCGCGAATGGATGCGGAGCCCTCGGCCAGCGGCATTCCGGTCATGGCGCTGCGGCCGGGCGACGGTGCGGCCGCGGACCCGGTCGTCGAGGTGCGCTATCGCCGATTCGCCGAGCCCGTCTTTCCCGACCCGCACAGCGACCCCGACGGATACCTCGCGGAAGCGTTCAGCATTCCGCGACTGTTGCTTGATCGCTGGCCGGAGTCGCTGGATTTCTCCGAGAAATTGCGCCGAGCGGCGTGGTTTGCAGGGGCGGGCGTCATGACGCTGCGCGTGAACGCGCTGCGGACGACGCGCGATGGTTTTCTGGCGGCGCTGACGAAAGCGGGCGTCGCCGCTGCGCCGGGACGCTTCGCGGAGAGCGTGCGTCTCGCGGGCACGCAGCGCATCGCCGCGCTGCCGGGGTTCGACGAGGGCTGGTTCAGCGTTCAGGACGAATCGGCGACGGCGATCGTCGACCTGCTGGCGCTGCAGCCGGGGGAAGCAGTGCTGGACCTCTGTTCCGCGCCGGGCGGCAAGGCGACGCATGCGGCCGAACGGATGCAGGATCAGGGGCGCGTCGTCGCGTGCGATGTCGGCGCGGCGCGGCTGTGGGCGGTCCGCGAATCGGCGCGGCGACTGGGCCTGACGTGCATTGAGACCGCGGAAGTCGGCGAGACGGGAGAGGGCGTGCCGGCGGGCCCCTTCGACGCCGCGATCGTGGACGCCCCCTGCTCCAACACCGGCGTTCTCGGCAAACGGCCGGAAGTCCGCTGGCGGCTGCAGGACAAGGATTTTCAGGAGTTGCCTGAGAAGCAGTTCGCTTTGTTGATGTCGGCTGCGGAACGGATCCGCCCGGGCGGACGGCTGCTGTATTCGACCTGCAGCATCGACGCCGCGGAAAACGAGGCGGTCGTCCGACGGTTTCTGGGGACGTCATCGCGGTTCGCGCTGACCCGGGAACTCCAGTCGCTGCCCGGTCGTCCGGCTGATGGCGGCTACGCCGCATTGCTGAAGGCCCGCTGACGCTCTCGGCGGGGCCGCTCGCACGGCACAACCGCAATTCCCGTCATGACCGGCAGCATCGGACGCCGATAACAGGGACAGGGGCGGACTCTCCCGTGAAATCGCAGACGCGGTTTCCGGCGGGCGCCGCATGGCCTCGCGGCCAGTTCGAACCGGCCGGATGGCTCTGGTTACTTCAAGGGGGGCGAACGTGCTGAAACGCGCCACAGGTCTCTTCGCAGCCGCGCTGGCGGTCGCTGCGCCGACGATGTCCCGGGCGGAATGGCCGTTCCATGCCGACGGTCCGCGCCACGGATCTCCCGAGTTCTATTCGCTCCGGGCCTGCGAGCCCGTGGGCCAGCGCCAGAAGTGCAAACACGGCAAGCTCTGGCCTCCGTTTTCGCGGCCGGTCGGCCCCGAACAGACCTGCGTGCACAAGTTCCACGCCAACCACTACTGGCCCTGGCCGTACAACGAGCGGGACCAGGACGACGTCCGGATGGTGATGCAGATGCAGGCGGCCAATGGCTGGGCCGCCGCCACCACGATGTACGAATATCACTTCGACTCAGCGACGCATCAGCTCAACAGCGCCGGGCGACAGCATCTGGCATGGATCTTCGCGCAGGCGCCGCCGGCCTACCGCCAGGTGTACGTCGCCATGGCCGACGACCCGGCGTTCAACGAAGTCCGGATGTTGAGCGTACAGAAGGCCGTCGCGTCCGTGTCCGGTTCGGAAACGTCGCTGCCGATCACGCTGCGGGCGACCGGTCCGCTGGGACGTCCGGCCACGGAAGTCGAGCAGATCTTCAAGAGCAGCTTCGACAACGCGTTGCCGCCAATGATCCAGTATCAGACGGTGGGCAGCGCCGGCGGCGGAGCGAACTGAGGCATCGGCGGAACTGGCCGGAAGCGTCCGGGCGCGGCGCGGGACTGCAACGATTTTGCGGCCGCGCCTGTTGGCGCGGGGGCCCGATTGCCGATCTATCGGAAGGCAGCCGTCGCGCCTCCGGGCGCGGCAGGCCGACCTCGCCGCGCCAGGATGGACCGCGGCGCGGGCCTCGGAGCATCACCCGCGACAAGGGACTGTCGGTATGCCGAACTTCCGGACCATTCCCCAGCTGGCCGGCGCCTGCCTGATCGCGGCCGCTGCCAGCGGGTGCGTGACCGGCGGTCTCTCATCTCTCGCGCCGTCGAACATGATGGCAGCCTTCCGACCGAAGCCAAAGATCGAAGGCCCGGCGCCGCTGGAAGTCCCCGACGAACTCAAGAACGAGCGCGACCTGACCCTCAAGTACGCCCGCTGGATGGTGGAGATCGGCAATCTCCAGGAAGCGTCCAAAAAATACGATGAGCTGCTGAACCGGAATCCGAACGACGTCGACGCCCTGATCGGGCATGCCCGCGTCGATGACCTCACCGGCCGCACGCAACATGCCGAAGCTGGCTACCGCAAAGCTGTCGAACTGGCCAGCAGCTCGATCGCCGCGCAGACGGCGATGGGGCAGTTCTATGCGGGACAGAAACGCTGGGCGGAAGCCTCGGAAGCCTTCAACAAGGCGGTGCTGGCCGATCCTGGGGATCGCGCGGCGCGGGGCCGGCTGGCCGAGTCGCTCGTGCATCGCGGCGACGTCGAAGGCGCGCTGCCGCACTACATGCGACTCTGCGACGAGGCCGAGGCCTACTACCGCGTCGCCGTCATCCTCCGCGCCGAAGGCCGGCTGAACGAGGCCGAGGCCCAGTTGAAAATCGCCCTCGCCAAGCGGCCGCAGATGCCGGAGGCCAAGCATCTGCTCGCGGAGGTCTCGCGGGCCCGGACGACCCGCGGCAACGCCCCCGGCGTACTGCCCGCGTCGCACACGTCGCAGTCCTCCGCGGGACGCGTCGACCCGATTCCGGTCGTCACCCCGCAGGACGGCGCCCCGCGCGGCGGGATTCTCGGGCAGCCGTCATTCCGGGCCGGTCACAGCATCGCTGGCTGAGGCCCGCAGCGACTGCCGCGCGCACGGAGTCGCGCGCCGCCCGCTCTTGCGCTCCGGACTTATTGACGCGCCCCGCCGTGCATGCCCACGCGGTTGTTCAGGAAGTGCCGCAGCACCGCGTCCAGATGTTCACTGGTTCGCACCGTCTGGTAGTCCACGACCGTCTGCGCGCAACGCCGCCGAATTTCGGTGAGAAACGCGTCCATCGCTTTCAGATAGCCCTCGCGCAGCGAACGCGGATCGCAAACCAGTTCGCCGGCGCTTTCCAGCCCCTCGAACTTCGTTGTGCCGGAGTACGTGAAGTCCAGCTCCTCGTCGTCCAGCACGTGGAACACCAGCACGTCGTGGCCCCGCTGGCGCAGCAACTTCAAGCCTTTGAACAGCCCGCTGCGGTCCGCGAACAGGTCGGAGATCATCACCACGACGCCCCGCTGCGAGCGTTCGTTCGCAACGCGCTTCAGCAGCGATTCGAGGTCCGTCTTGCGATTCGGCGTGCCGCCTTCCAGGGCCGCCAGGATGGCGTGCAACTGGCTGCCGCGCGAACTGGGCGGCACGACGTTCCGCACGGAGTCGTCGAACGTCGTCACGCCGACGGCGTCGTGCTGGCGAAGCAGCAGGTACGACAGGGCGGCGGCGATCTGGCAGGCGTAGTCGAACTTGGACAGCGTGCCGGAGGAGAACTGCATCGATTCGCTGGCGTCGACGAGGATCGTCGTCGTGAGGTTTGTCTCTTCCTCGTACTGCTTGATGAAGTAGCGGTCGGTCCGGGACCACACCTTCCAGTCGACGCGGCGCGTGTCGTCCCCGGGCGCGTATTCGCGGTGCTGGGCGAACTCGATCGACTGTCCGAAATAGGGGCTGCGGTGCAGGCCGGACAGGAAGCCCTCGACGACGGTGCGAGCCTGGATCTCCAGCCGGGAGATGCGGGCGACGGCGTCCGGGGGGAGGAAACGACGCGAATCAGGTGGCGACATGTGCGTAGTTTAGTCGGCGGGCGGACGCTCGGCACGCTTGCTTGATGTAGTCCCGCGGCTGCGACGTCTCACGCCGGTTGCTGATGGGCCATTTGCCTCATTTGTTCCATCCGTGGTTCCCTCGTCGTGGCTCGCTAAAGGGCGTTGAACCACGAAAGGCACGAAAGAAACGAAAGGGCCCAGCGGCTGACGATGCCGGGACCAGATTTCGTGGTCTGGAAGAACCACGGATCGGACGGATCAAAGGGATCAAGGAATCCAGTCCGTGCGGCCGGCGTCGATTCCACGCGCGGGCGCGGAAGCTCGCACACGTCTTTCGTGGTTTTCGTTGTCTTTCGTGGTTCCCCTTTGCCGACTCCGAATCACGCCTGACGTCACGATTCCCGCGACACCGACCAGCTCGCCTGCCAGCGGCGCCACGCCAGCAAACCCGCCAGCGCCACGGCCACCGCCGCCGCAATCCCGATCAGCGCCCAGGGATCGCCGAACAGCCGCCGCACCGCGAACGTCGTCCGCCGATCCCCCGGCCGCAGCGGCGACCCATAACTCCATTCCAGCATCCACAACCACCGCCAGGTGAACAGCACCACCATCGCCGCCAGCGCCAGAAACGGCCCGTACGGAATGTACGGCCGACCGGTCGACACCCGGACCGGCAGCCCCACGGCGATCGCCAGCACCGGGGCCAGCAGAAAGGCGAGCACTGTCGGCTGCCAGCCCAGATACGCGCCGATCATCGCCATCAACAGGACGTCCCCCGCCCCGAGCGCCGGCATCCCCAGCGCCCACCGGGAAATCCCCCGCACAGTGCCGGTCAGCGCTGCCCCGCAGGCCGCCCCTGCCAGGCTCCACGCCAGTCCATGCCAGTGCGGATGCGCGGACAGCCAACCCGGAAGGTACGGCCCCTGGAACCCCGGCACCTCCTCGTTCCAGTCGACCCACAGATGGCAGATCTGCAGATCGCCCGACAGCGTCGCCGCCGGAATCGCAATCGCCAAACCCAGCAGCGGCGCCAGGTCCGGGATGTAGCACGTCCGCCAGTCGCTGGTCGCCGCAGCTGTCAGCAGCACCAGCAGCACGCTGTGATGCACGATCACCAACCGGTCCCAGACGGGCGACGGCCGCACCTCGGGAATCCGCTGAACATCGATCGTCAGCATCAGCCATGCGAACACGCCGACCAGAACGCCTGTCGCGATCGCCGGCCGCCATGCACGACGCGGCTCTGGAGCCTCGCAAATCGCCAGGCACCGGCCGATCAGAGGACGCGACGCCAGCAGCGCCGCAACGCCCAGCAATCCGGCCAGCAGCGGTTGCGGCGTCGAGTCCCACAGCGGCACGAACCAGGCTTCACCCATCGCCCGCCAATCCCAGGTCTGCGTAGATCGCGGAACAGAGTTCCCGGAACCGGCGATTGTGCTGGGCTTCGCCCGGCAGTCCGTTCGCAATCGCCGCGACGGCAAGCCGCTGTACGGGGTCGGCGAATCCGATCGTGGACTGTGCCCCGCCGTGACCAAACGATTCCTCCGAGGCGTGCCGCCCAAACCCGTACGGCACGGTCTCACGGCCATAACGGTTCGAGTTGATCAGCAATCCCAGTCCAAAATCGATCTTGTGCTGAAACGTCCGGTCGAACAGGCCGGTGCGAAGCCGGACGGCCATGGAAGAGCGCAGCGGGTCGTCGAGCAGTTCGTCGTAGAACTTCGCGAGATCATGCGCGGGGCCACGCAGCGAGCTGCCCGGACTGGGAGCGGACGCGAACGCCGCGGTGTGCGAATGCGTCGTTTTCAGGCGGCCGTCGTCGCCCCGCGCCGCCACCGCGCCGATCCGATCCCCGTAGGCCGCGTGCGTCTCGGGCGACATCGCCAGCCAGGTGTCGTGCAAATCGAACGGGTCGCAAACGACGGACTGCAGGATGCCGGCGATCGGCCGGCCGCAGGCCCGCTGCAATAGCTCACCCAGGATGAACCAGGACCGGTGCGGGTCGTACGCCGCGTCCTCGCCAACGCGAAAGTCCGGCAGCAGCCCCGCTTCCGAGATCTTGCGGACAATGTCCTCCCAGCTCGACTGCGGCCAGCCCACGGGCACGGCGGCGAGGCCCGCCTGATGCGTCAGCAGATGCCGGGGCGTGATGCCCGACTTCCCCTGCTGGCCGAACTCCGGAAGCGTCTGGGCGACGGGAATATCCAGCCCTTCGGGCAACGCTCCGGCGACCGACTTCAGAAAGGCGTACGCCGTCAATGGCTTGCCGGCCGACAACCACGGCAGCAGCGTATCGGGCGTGAAGGGCCGACCGTCGGGAGACGTGCCGACCGCGAGGTCCGCGATCGTCTCCCCCTCCTGGCGCACGCAGAACTGCACGCCGTCATGCAGTCCCCGCTGCCGTCCCTGTTCGATCACCGCCAGGGTCCGCGGGAACCGTTCGGCTCCAATCCCGACGATCGGCGGCGATTCGGTCATGGCTCCAGCGAATGTGCCGCCCGCCGCTCCTCCGCGGCCGTCCCGTTCGAGCTGGAGACGCCGCCGTTCAACACGGTCTGAGCCCGTTCCTGGTGACGGACAATCGCCGCTGCGATGAAATCGCGGAACAGCGGATGCGGCTGGTGAGGCTTCGACTTGAACTCGGGGTGGTATTGAACCGCCACGAACCAGGGATGGTCCGGCAGCTCGATGATCTCGACCAGATTGTTGTTCGGACTGACGCCCGCGGCGATCAGCCCCGCGTCCTCGAACTGCTTGCGGTATTCCGGGTTGAACTCGTACCGGTGGCGATGCCGCTCGGACACCTCCGACACGCCATAGGCGGCCTGCGACCTGGTTCCCGGCTTCAGGGCGCAGGGCTGGGCTCCCAGCCGCATCGTGCCGCCCAGATGCGTGATGTTCCGCTGGTCCTCGAGCATGCAGATCACCGGATGCGACGTATCGACGGCGAACTCGGTGCTGTTGGCCCCCTCCAGCCCCAGCCGGTTGCGGGCGAACTCAATGACGGCCGTCTGCATGCCAAGGCAGATCCCGAAGTACGGAATCTCGCATTCCCGGGCGAACTGAATGGCGCGGATCTTCCCCTCGATTCCGCGGTATCCAAATCCGCCCGGAACCAGCAGGCCGTCGATCCCCGCCAGCAGGACTTCGGCGCCCTGACGCTCGATCTCCTCCGCCTCGATCCGCTTCACCAGCACGCGCGTGGAATGCGCGAAGCCCGCGTGATCCAGCGATTCATAAATCGATTTGTAAGCGTCCCGGTGCTCGATGTACTTGCCCACGACGGCGATCGTCACCTCGCCCTTCGGGTTCCGCACCCGCTGCACCAGGTCCCGCCAGTCGTCGAACTGCAGTTCGCCGATCGGCAGCGACAACTTTTCGCAGATCTGCTTGTCCAGCCGGTGCTCCGCCAGCCCCAGCGGCACCTCGTAGATCGAAAACTCCTTATCGACCTCCTCGATGACCGCCTGCTTCTCCACGTTGCAGAACAGCGCGATCTTGTCCGTGTGCTCGCGGCCGATCGGGCGTTCGCAGCGGACAATCAGGATGTCGGGCTGGATGCCGATCTGCCGCAACTGGCCGACGCTGTGCTGGGTCGGCTTCGTCTTCGCCTCGCGGGCGGCCTTGAGATACGGCACCAGCGTCAGATGGATGAACGCGCAGTTCTTCTTGCCGATGTCCAGCGGAATCTGGCGGATGGCTTCCAGGAACGGCAGGCCCTCGATGTCGCCGACCGTGCCGCCGAGCTCGGTGATGACGACGTCCACATCCGGTGCGTCCAGCCCCAGAATGGCCGCCTTGATTTCGTCGGTCACGTGGGGGATCACCTGGACGGTGCCGCCGAGGTACGCGCCGCGGCGCTCTTTCTCGATGACGCTCAGGTAGATCCGTCCGGTCGTGTAGTTCGACTTCCGGGACAGCGGCCCGCTGGTGAACCGCTCGTAATGGCCGAGATCGAGATCCGTCTCGCTGCCGTCGTCGAGCACGTACACTTCGCCGTGCTGGTAGGGGCTCATCGTCCCCGGGTCGACGTTGATGTACGGGTCGAGCTTCTGCATCCGGACGCGCAGGCCCCGGCGCTCCAGCAGCAGGCCAATTGACGCCGCGGTCAGCCCCTTTCCAAGAGAACTGACCACGCCCCCCGTCACGAAAAGATGCTTGCTCATCGTCTGCGGCGAATCCGCCCCGTAAAAAAGGAAACAGGGACGCCCGCGTCGATGCTGACGTCCCGATCCGGATTCTAACCAATTCACAGACGATCGCACGGGACCCGCCGATCGGACCCGCCGATCGGACCCGCCGATCGGACCCGCCGAACGCTGCCGGGCTGGATCGCGCCGCCCCGAAAACGCCCTCAATCCGTCAGGGTTTCCCCGGTTCCCTGAAGAACCGCCACCATCCGGCGGATCAGCTCCGTCAGGCCCCGACCCGTCGCGGAAGAAATTTCCAGCACGTCGAGCCGCGTGTCCTCCCGGAGCCGGGCCGCGACTTCCGCCGATTCCGGCAGCTCGCTTTTCGAGACGCACAGAATCTCGGGCCGCTCCACGAGCGATTCATCGTACAGCCGCAGCTCTTCGCGGATCTGATGGTAGTTGCGCACCGGATCGCTCTGATCGGCCGGCGCCGGCTCGACCAGATGAACCAGCAGCTTCGTCCGCTGCACGTGCTTCAGGAACTCGTGTCCCAGACCGACTCCGGCGTGCGCGCCCTCGATCAGTCCCGGGATATCGGCCATCACGAACCGCACGTCGTCGCCGACCTGCACCAGCCCCAGGTTGGGGTACTTCGTGGTGAACGGGTAATCGGCGATCCGCGGCGTCGCGCGGGACAGTCGGCTGAGAAGCGTGCTCTTTCCGGCGTTCGGCAGACCAATGACGCCCACATCCGCAATAAGCTTGAGTTCCAGCAGGATTTCCCGGGCTTCGCCCGGCTGGCCTTTCTCGAATTCGCGAGGCGCGCGATTCGTGGCTGTGGCGAAACGCTTGTTGCCTCGTCCGCCATGCCCCCCTTTGGCGGCGACGATCGAATCCCCGTCCGCCGCCAGGTCCTTCAGCAGTTCGCCGGTCTGCAGATCTTTCACCAGCGTTCCAGGCGGCACGAGAATCTCAAGGTGTTTGCCGGATCGTCCGGAACACAAGGCGGCCCCGCCGTTCTCTCCGCGCGGCGCGTTCCAGAACCGGTGCCCGACGATGTTCGCCAGGCTGCCGAGGTTCCGCTCGGCACGGATCACGACATCGCCGCCGTCCCCGCCGTCCCCGCCATCCGGACCGCCGCGCGGCACATGCGCCTCTCTGCGGAAACTGGCGGAGCCATCGCCGCCGTCCCCGGCCTTGCACGAAATCGAAACCTGATCAACGAACATGAAGTCTCACGAAACGGGCCTGCGGCCATCTTACGCATCCGCCGGGCCCAAGCGGATGCCCTGGCACGGGAATTCGACGCTCAGCGGCGCCGCGCGGAACTCTCAGCGATCCTTCGGCTCGGGCGGCTCGGTGTCCACGTCCTGCCACTTCATCGCCTGGTCCATCGGCTCGATCCGCAGCACGACGACGCCGTCCTGGAAGATCCGGACAGTTCCTGTCGATTCCGAGACGGCGATCGCCACGGCATCGGTCGCCTTGGAGATCGCCGCCGCGGCCCAATGCCGCGCGCCCAGGCCCTTGGACAGCGTCAACCCTTCCGCGGGAGCGTCCAGAATCCGCCCCGCCGAAACGACGTACCCGTCCGACGAAATAATGAACGCCCCGTCGATCTGCGCCAGCTCCTTGATGCTCTCGCGAACGCGGGGATTGCTGATCGTCCGCTCTTTCTTCTGGTAGCCCCGGAAGGGGTCATGCACTCCCTCGTGCGACATCTGCAGCACGCGGCGGTGATTGCCGACGACGAACATCGTGCCGACGGCTTTGCCTTCCCGGCCCTCCCGGCCGATCTCGACCGCCAGGTCCACGACCCGCCGCAATGTGCCCAGCGGCACCTGCGTTTCCAGCCGCTGCAGGTCTCGCGTGGTGAGCCGTGCGAGGTGTTCCGTGAGGCTGATCACGCTGACGGAGTCAATGTTCTCGCGGTCGAATCCGGCGTACAGGGCGACGACGCTGGCCCCGGTGGGCACGAGGTCGTCCGCGATCGCTTCAATGAGCGCCACGCTCAGCTGCACCTGCCGGGTCTGCGGCTCGTGGCTGAGCAGGACGGTCGGCAGATCGTCTTCCAGCGCCGCGGCATGCACGTCGGATTTGTGTGAGGCGACAATGAACCGGATGTCGGGGAGTTGCTTGCGCAGCGATCCGAAGTCCAGCGCCTGATCCGCCAGCACGAGGATCGCGGCCGCCTTGACGACGCCGGCGATGTCGCGCGCCGCCCGCACGAGTCCGAGCAGTTGCGGCGAGGATTCGAGACGCTGCATGCACCCATTCCAGACGCTGTCCAGGGCGCGCGCCCGGAACCTGGCCGATGACCAGAGGGGGGGCCGGAAATGCGGTGGCGAGTGGCTGCGCGGACTGACCGGCCCCTGACGTGCCGGAGTGTAAGGAAATCGCCGGCGCGGTCAACAGGCGCAGCGAGTTTCCCCGTCTCTCGACGCAGTCTCTCGACGGCGCATGGGACGATCCGGGCGACGGCAGACGTGCCGCCGCCCTGGAGCCGCCAGTGTCTCAGACTTTGATCTTCCGGGCGTGCCCGGCCTGGCCGAACGCGACCATCCGGTCGATGCAGACCTTCTTCATCGCTTCGCGGGCGGGCTTCAGGTAATCCCGGGGATCGAACTTCTCGGGAGTCAGGGCGAACACCTTGCGGATCGCGCCCGTCATCGCCATGCGATTGTCGGTGTCGACGTTGATCTTGCGCACGCCGTGCTTGATGCCCCGCTGAATCTCCTCGACCGGCACGCCCCAGGTCTGATTCATCTTTCCGCCGTACTTGCGGATCTCGTCCTGCAGTTCCTGAGGCACCGACGAACTGCCGTGCATGACAAGGTGCGTGTTCGGCAGCCGGCGATGAATCTCCTCGATGACGCCCATCGCCAGGATTTCGCCGTCCGGCTGGCGGGTGAACTTGTAGGCTCCGTGGCTGGTTCCGATCGCAACGGCCAAAGCGTCGACCTGCGTGTCCCGCACGAACCGCTCCGCCTCTTCGGGATCGGTGAGGTGCGACATCGCGCCTTCGGCCTGCGGCTCCTCCTCCAGCTCCGCGTCGTGCTTTTCCGCCGCGCCATGAGCGGGCTTCTTCTCCTCCAGCGAGCCCAGGCAGCCGATCTCGCCCTCGACGGAAACGCCCTGCTTGTGGGCCAGGCCGACCACCTCGCGCGTCACCTTGACGTTGTAGTCATAGGGCGCAGGGGTCTTGGCGTCTTCCAGCAGCGAACCGTCCATCATTACGGAGGTGAACCCGTTCTCGATCGCGCTGATGCAGGTCTTCGGGCTGTTCCCGTGGTCCTGGTGCATCACGACCGGGATGTGCGGGTAGAGTTCCACGGCGGCCAGCATGAGGTGCCGCAGGTAGTTGTCCTGCGAGTAGGCGCGGGCTCCCCGGGAGGCCTGCACGATCACCGGGGCGTCGCACTCGTTGGCCGCCTCCATGATGGCCTGGATCTGCTCCATGTTGTTCACGTTGAACGCGGCGACGCCGTAGGAGTTCTCGGCCGCGTGATCCAGGACTGTGCGCAGGTTGACGAGGGGCATGCGAAGCTTTCAGTTCAAAAACGACTTCCGCTTGAGCGTTACGGCCGCGAATTTAAGGGAACGCCGGGAGGGCTGCAAACGGGCGGCTGGCGACCGGGACATTGCCCCATCGCCCGTGCAGCACGAGGCCGCAGATTTCCCCCAGTCCCCCCGTCGTCCGGGATGCTTCCCATTCGTTCACTTCTATTTCTCCACCCATCAGCATTTGTTTTTGCGTTCGGGACTGCACGACGCGCGATCCCCCCTGTATCCTGAATTCCGAGGCTGTTTCCGCCGGCGCCGCGCGCTGCCGGCATTCCCGCAGGAGTTTTCGAATGCCACGTTGGTCCCGGTTTGCGCTGACGCTTGTCGCGTCGGCGATGTGCTCATATTCCCTGCCGATGCTGCCGGCCCAGGACGCGGATCCCGCGCTGCCGGCCATCGAGTCGCCCGCCGAAGAGTCAGACCCCTTCCAGTTGCCGGAGGGGACCGATCCCGAAGCGATCCAGGCCTACATGCAGCAGCTCGCCCGGTCCCGGCCGAAGGCGCTGACGCCCACCAACATCCGCCAGCATCTGCGGAAGGTGAATGACTCCATCTCGCAGCTCGCCGCCCGCGAACTCGACGAAGAGACGTTGATGATGACGGTCGATTTCCGGTTCAGCGTGCTGTCGCAGCTCGAGCGGTTCGGCGACGAAGAGGCGGACGAGGACCGCAGGAAGTTCGTGGAAGCGCTGGTCAAGGACGAGCGCGAGCCGGTGCGCGAGCGGGGCGTCATCTACGCCTTCGCGGACCGGATCGCGGACATCGGCGAGGCTGACGCGGAAGCCCGCAAGAAGCTGGTCGAGGACGTCGGCGCCTACGCGCGGGATGGGGAGATCTCGCGGGAGCGGATCGACCTGGCGATGGCCACGGCGACGAACCTCGAACGCGTCGGCGACATGGAACTCGCGATCGCCGCGAACAACCTGTTCGCCAAGTATTTCGAATCCCGGATGGACGAACGGCTCTCCGATGTCGTCGAGCAGTTCCGGGCCACGGGGCGGCGGCTGGGCCTGCTGGGCAATGTGATGGAAGTGAAGGGCAAGACGCTGGCCGGCGCCGATTTCGACCTGACCCAGTACAAAGGCAAGGTCGTGCTGGTCGACTTCTGGGCGACCTGGTGCGGCCCCTGCCTCGCGGAACTCCCGCACGTCAAGGAGCTGTACGAGTCCTACAAGGGCAAAGGCTTCGACGTCGTGGGCATCAGCCTGGACGACAGCCGTGAAGTGCTGGACGAATTCCTGAAGACGGAGCAGATCGCCTGGGTGACGCTGTTCCCCGAGCAGGAAGAGCAGATGGGCTGGAACAACCCCATCGCCCGGCACTACGGCGTGAGCGGCATTCCGACGGCGATCCTGATTGATCAGGCAGGGAAGGTCGTGTCGCTGGAAGCCCGCGGTCGCGAGCTGACGGCGCAGCTCGAGCGGTTGCTCGGCCCGGCCGATCCGAAGCCGGCCGGGGAAGAAGCGCCCAAGTCCGAGTGAATTCGACTCTCGCTGCGGACGCGTTCGAGGAACGAAGGCGTCCGGAGTGCGGCTTCCGGGTCGCCGACGCGCGCCTGCCGTCGGCGACCCCGTTTTCATCAGGCGATGCGATGGACCGCCGCCGCTTCAGACGGCCTGCCCAGCATGCAGAATCGGTCCTGGCGGATTGCCGCCCTGTTATGTTTCGCCGCGCTGACAGCACAGCGCGCCGCGGCCCCCCTTGCCGCTGAGGAAGCGCCCCCAGCGCAGACGGACCCCGCGCCCGGGCACTCCTGGCATGGGGAGGCGTTCGACAACGGCCCCCGGCAGGCGGCCCGGATCATGGGCGGAACCGGCAACGTCCGCTTCCCCGCCACCACCCAGCAGCCCGAGGTCCAGGCGTTCATTGATCAGGGAGTCGGGCAACTGCACGGCTTCTGGTATTTCGAGGCGGAACGCTCATTCCGCCAGGCCGCGGCGCTCGACCCCGACTGCGCGATCGCTTACTGGGGCATGGCGATGGCCAACGCCAACAACGCCGATCGCGCGCGGGGCTTCATGGAAGCGGCCTTCAAACGCCGCGAACAGGCGTCCCCTCGCGAACAGCTTTACATCGACGCGCTGCACGAGTACCGGAAGAAGGACGACAACGAAGAGGGGCGCGGACGCGACCGCGACCGGGACCGTCGCAAGGCGCTCGTCAAGGCGTATGAGCGGATCATCGACGCGCACCCGGAGGACCTCGAGGCCAAAGCCTTCCTGGTCGGGTTGCTGTGGGACAACCATGGCAGCGGCCTGCCGATCACGGCTTATTTCCCGGTGGACGCGCTGCTGAAGGAGGTCTTCCGGGAGAACCCGGAGCATCCCGCGCATCACTATCGCATCCATCTCTGGGACTACGAGAACCCGACGCGCGCGCTGGAAGCGGCCGCCGCCTGCGGTCCCGCCGCGCCGGCCATCGCCCACATGTGGCATATGCCCGGGCACATTTACTCCCGGCTGAACCGCTATCCCGACGCCTGCTGGCAGCAGGAGGCCTCGGCCCGGGTCGATCACGCCCACATGGAGCGCGATCGCATTCTCCCCGACCAGATCCACAACTACGCGCACAACAACGAATGGCTGGTGCGAAACCTGGTCTACGTCGGCCGGGCGGCCGACGCGCTCCGCATGTCGCAGGGGCTGATCGCCAACCCCCAACATCCCGGTTTCAACACGGCATCGGGCGATGGCAGTTTCCGATTCGGCCGCCGCCGTCTGTGCGATGTGCTTTCCGAATTCGAGCTGTGGGACGCCGCGATGCGGCTTGCCGAGTCTCCCTGGTTGCCGCCGACGGATCGTGAAGACGAGCAAGTCCGCCGGCTGCGGCTGTTGGGACGAGCCCGGTTCCGCTCGGGAGACTTCACCGCCGGCTGCGCGATTCTGACGGAACTCAAGCAGCGGCAGAACGAGGTTCGCCACGAACAGCAAACCGCGGCCGACAAAGCCCTCGCCGAGGCCGCCGAGGCGGGCAAGAAAGAGGAAGAACGAAAGCAGGCGGCCGAGGCGGCCCGCAACCAGTTCAACGGACGCCTCGCGGACCTCGATCCCGCAGTCTCCGAACTGGCCGGATACGTGCACCGCGCAGCGCGCGCCTGGGACGACGCCCAGAAATCGTTTGACGCCGCCGGCAAGTTCGACAAGGGATTCCTGGCCCGGTTCCAGCTCGAACGCGGTGACGTCGAAGGCGCCGTCAACGCGGCGCGGGCGGATGTCGGCGGCAGCGAAAATCAGGTGCTGCCCCGGGCCGCGCTGGTCGAGATTCTGTGGGCCGCCGGACGCCGGGATGAGGCCCGGGCGGAGTTCGAAACGCTGCGGCCGCTCGCCAGCGACATCGATCCAACGACGCCCGTATTCGCGCGGCTGGCCGGCATCGCCCGGGAACTGGACTGGCCCGACGACTGGCGGCTGCCCCCGCTGCCCCGCGAGGACATCGGCCCCCGCCCGGACCTCGCAACTCTCGGTCCGTACGTCTGGCGTCCGCCCGTCAGCCCCGACTGGTCGCTGCCCGACGCGGACGGTCGGCCGCACGCGCTGGCCGACGCCGCCGGCCGGCCGGTCGTCGCGCTGTTCTCGCTGGGGGCCAGCTGCCTGCACTGCAATGAGCAGCTCAAGACATTCGCGGCCGCCGCGCCGCGCTTCCAGCAGGCGGGACTGTCCGTCGTCGTCATCAGCGTCGACCCGGTGGAGAACATCGCGTTGTCAGTCCGCGACTGGCGACAGGACGCCACGCTTCCCGAGGGGGACCTGCCGCTGACGCTGCTGTCCGACCAGCCGCTGGACGCGTTCCGGGCCTTCCGGTGCTTCGACGATTTTGAACAGCGTCCGCTGCACGGGACGTTCCTGATCGACAGTCGCCGCCGATTGCGCTGGATGGACATCGGGCCGGAGCCCTTCATGGACGCGGAGTTCCTGCTGCAGGAGTCTCAGCGGCTGCTGTCGCTGCCTCTGGAGAGCCTGGAGGAACCCGCGGCGCCGTCGGTTCCGTCCACGCCCGCGCCGGGTCCGGTGGCCGCCGGGGAGTGAATCGGGCCGCTGTTGCAACCCCTGCGGCTCAGGAACTACAAGCGAGCTTCACGGCGGCGGCCGAGATGGCGCCGCCGTTTCCGCGTTCCCCTTTCCTGTCGTTGACCGGCAGCCGCCATGTCCGCTGAATCGACTCCGCGTCGCGTCGGTCCGTTTGAGTTGAGCGACAGACTGGGCGTCGGCGGCATGGGCATGGTGTACCGCGCCACGTATCTCAAGACGGGGCAGCAGGTCGCGCTCAAGATGCTGGCCCCCGACCTGATCGCCGATCCCAAGGTCGCCCAGCGGTTCGAACGCGAGATGGCGATCCTGCAGAAGCTCAAACATCCGCACATCATCCGCTACTACGGCGGCAGCACCAGCGGCTCGCAGCGCTGGTATGCGATGGAGCTCGTCCCCTCCGGCGCGCTCGACAAGCTTATCAGGGAGAAGGGTCCGCTCGTCTGGGAACAGACGGTCGAATATGGCATCCAGATCGCCAAGGCGCTGGAACACGCGCACGCGGCCGGCGTGATCCACCGCGACCTCAAGCCCGCCAATCTTCTCGTCGCCTCCAATGGCACGTTGAAACTCAGCGACTTCGGCATCGCCCGCGACACCGAGGCCACCGCGCTCACCCAGGCCGGGAAGACCGTCGGCACCATGGCCTATATGGCCCCGGAACAGATCACCGGCAAGCACCCCATCAGCCGCAAGACCGACCTGTACGCCCTCGGCTGCGTGCTGTTCGAAATGCTTGCCGGCAAGCCGCCGTTCGCGGCCGAGACGCAGCCCGAAATCCTGTTCAAGCACCTCGACGAGGACCCGCCGTCGGTCCGCGAGGTCGCCTGGCAGACTCCGGTATGGCTCGAGGAACTGATCCACGACCTGCTGGAGAAAAGCCCCGACGACCGGCCGTTCGACGCCCTCGCCGTGCAGGTGCGTCTGGAGGAAGTGAAGACCAAAGCGGCCGAGCAGAAGTCGGTCGTCGGCGCGACGAAGGCCGGCGGCGGGGTGACGATCGAGGGAGGCGCGCTCGTCACGAAGTCGCTGTCCCAGAAGAAAAAAAAGAAGCGGACGGCGACGACGCCGGTCTGGGAGCGCGCCTGGTTCCTCGCGTTGTGCCTCATCGTCGTCGTGTCGGGCGCGGCCTGGGCGGTGTGGCCCGCCAGCGAAGCCAAGCTGTTCGCCGAAGCGCAGTCCATCGTCCAGTCGGGCAACCCCGACGACCTGTTCAAGGCCGAGTCCACGTTGAACCGGTTGAAGTCCCGGTATCCGGAAGGCCAGCACGCCGGGCAGGTTCAGCAGTGGCTGGACGACATCGGCTCGATCCGCGCCGAGCGGAACCTGAATCTGCGGCTCAACCTGGGCAAGGACGCGGAAACCGAAGCCGAGCGGTTGTGGCTGGCGGCCCGCAATTACGAGCGGTTCGGCGACCGGCTGACGGCCCTCGACAAATACGACGCGATGCAGTCGATCCTGAAAAACGACGAGCCGGCGCGGCCCTTCCGGAACCTGGCGCGGCGGCAGGCTGAAAAGATCCGCGCCGAGCTGGGGGGCGAGACCGATCGCGTGGCATTCGTGAACGAGAAGCTCAGGACGGCCGACGCCGCCTACCGCTCTGGAGAGGAGCTGAAAGCCCAGGAAACCTGGAAGAGCATCGTCACGCTGTACGGAAACATTCCCGAGTTCCGGCAGCAGGTCGAGTTCGCCGAGCGGCGCCTCGCCAGTCCGACGAGCGTCTTCTCCCGCACGCAGGCGGCCCCTGAACCCGAGTCGACCGACAGTGATCCTGTTGATTGACAACTACGACAGCTTCGTCCACAACCTCGCGCGGTATGTCGTCGAGCTGGGGGCGGAGACGCGGGTCGTCCGCAGCGACGCCGTGTCGCTCGACGACATCGCCGCCCTGGGGCCCCGGGGGATCATTCTGTCTCCCGGCCCCTGCACGCCCCGGCAGGCGGGCGTCTCGATGGACATCGTCCGCGAACTGGGGCCGACGATTCCGATTCTGGGAGTCTGCCTGGGACATCAGGCGATCGCCGAGGCGCTCGGCGGACGCGTCGTGGAATCCGGCCGGCCGATCCACGGACGGACGTCGCTCATCGCCCATGAAGGCCGCGGCCTGTTCGAGGGAGCGCCGCAGCCGCTCACGGCGGCGCGGTATCACTCGCTGATCGTCGACCAGGGGAATCTGCCGGGGGCGCTCCGCGTCACCGCCCGCAGCGACGACGGGGCCATCATGGGCCTGGAGCATCGCGACTGGCCGGTCGCGGGCCTGCAGTTCCATCCTGAGTCGGTGCTGACTGAAGGCGGGCATCTGCTGATCGCGAACTTTCTGCGTCGAACGGGCGGCGAAGTCCGGTTGCCGCAGCATGCCGAGCGGCCGGAACCGGCAAAGCCTGCCGATTTCTTCGCGCTGCCCGTCGCGGACGACGCAGGCCCGCTCGCCCGGCTTCCCTGAACGTCCCGCCGGCCCCCTCCCACCCACGATCTCTGGCGATTGCGCCAAACGCAGCATCGCGCTGAAAAAGACTCCGGGCGATTCGAGACGCATTTCCATTGCCGGGCCGCTACGACCGGACCAGTTGGAACGATGCGTTCCTGCGGGCCGCTGATCTCTTCGATCTCGCGGAACCGGCGCGGCGTAAGCTGCCGATGACATGGCAGCAGCCCGCCCGAGCCCGACGCCTCCGCCCCTGCCGGGACATGAGTTCGCGGGGCGGCGTCCGCTCGCCACTCCCGTTGTCCGGAAGGAACCGCCATGCCTGTCAGTCGACGATCCGCTCTCGCCCTGATGACAGTGTTGGCGGCCTGTTGTCCGGCAGTCGCGGCGGACGGCTGGATGAAGGATCTCGATGCGGCCAGGGCCGAGGCCCAGCGGCTGGACCGGCCGATCCTCGTCCACTTCCATGCCGCCTGGTGCCCGCCCTGCCTGCGGATGGAAAAGAAGGTCCTCAACACGCCCGCCGTGCTGGACCAGATCAAGTCCAGCGTCGTGGCCGTCAAAATCAACATCGACGACCATCAGGACCTCGCCCGGCGGTTTGAGATCGACAAGCTCCCCGCCGACATCTTCCTCGAACCGGACGGCAAACGACTGATCGAATCGACCGGCGAACGCACGACCGAGGAATACACGCAGTCCATCGCCCGCGCCTCGACGCGCTATACCGATCTCGTCGCCCAGCGTCTGCCCAAGCCGGCCGCGCCGGCCGCCAACGTCGCCTCCGGCGAATCCGCGCCGGCCAACGCCCGGCTCGCCTCGCAGGAAGCGATGCTTC
This sequence comes from Planctomyces sp., assembly GCA_019636235.1. Taxonomy (GTDB): domain Bacteria; phylum Planctomycetota; class Planctomycetia; order Planctomycetales; family Planctomycetaceae; genus Caulifigura. The sequence continues at coordinate 400,354 of JAHBXW010000002.1, read as the reverse complement.
TCGGCTACTGCCCCGTCACGCTGCTCAAGAACCGCAAATGGGAAAAGGGCAGCCCGCAGTTCACCGCCGAGTTCCGCGGCCAGACCTACTGGATGTGCTCCGCCGCCGATCAGCAGGTCTTCCAGCAGAACCCCGCCCGCTACGCCCCGCAGCTTCTGGGCTGCGATCCGGTCCTCATGGCCAGGGAGAACCGCGCCATCCAGGGCAGCACCCGGTTCGGCGCCTTCTACGACGACGAGCTGTTCCTGTTCAGCAGCGACGCGAACCGCAAGCAGTTCAAGTCGAGTCCGGATCGCTACATCCGCGACAAGGTCGTGCTGGACGTCGACCAGATCGAGACGGTCATCCGCTGAGGCGGCCGCTCGAAACCGAGTTCCAAACCACAGCGGTTGTCGGGGTTCGTCCCTGGCAGCCGCTGTTCGGGTTTTCCGGGGCTCGCATTTGCCGTCGGCCGAATTCATGGCCTTCCCGGAATCGCGCCGTTCGGGCCGGCCGAACGCCGCCCATTGCCGCGAAAACGCATCCGGAAATTCCGTGATCCGCGGGGGACCATTTGACGTTCAGGCGGACAGCCGCCGGCTGCGTCGATTTTCAACCGCCGCCGCGGACGGGTAAGATGGCCGCAGTCCCGGCGGCCGCTCGGCCAGATGATTTCACCAGGAGTCCTGCCATGGGCTTGTTCGACAAACTTCGCGGCGAACTGATCGACATCATCGAATGGGTCGATGATTCGCGGCACACCATCGCCTGGCGGTTTCCGCGGTATCAGAACGAAATCAAGAACGGCGCGCAGCTCATCGTCCGGCCCGGACAGGTCGCCGTCTTCGTGCACCGCGGCGAAATCGCCGACGCCTTCGAGCCCGGCCATTACGAACTCAAAACCGACAACCTGCCGATCCTCAGCACCCTGCAGGGCTGGAAGTACGGGTTCAACAGCCCGTTCAAGGCGGAAGTGTACTTCGTCAGCACGCGGCAGATCACGGACCTCAAGTGGGGCACGCCGAATCCGATCATGCTGCGGGACGCCGATTTCGGCCCGATCCGCCTGCGGGCGTTCGGAATCTACACGCTGAAGGCCGTCGAACCGAAGGCCCTGCTCAAGGAGCTGATCGGGACCGATCAGAGCTTTGACGCGGACGAGATCACGGAGCTGCTGCGGGCGACGATCGCCACATCGTTCGCGGAACTCATCGGCCGCTCGAAAATCAGCGCCCTGGACCTGGCCGCCAGCTACCGGGATTTGTCCGACCAGTTGCGGAAGCTGGTCGCCGAGAAGGTCGACGACGAGTACGGGCTGGACATTCCGCAGCTCAACATCGTCAACGTGTCGTTCCCCGAGGAGGTCGAGAAGGCGCTCGACACGCGGACGAGCATGGGGGTCGTGGGCGACCTGAACGCGTATCAGCAGTTCCAGATGGGCAAGGCGATGCTCGAGGCCGCCCAGAACCCCTCCGGCGGCGGCGCCGCCGAGGGCATGGGCCTGGGCATGGGTTTCGCGATGGCCAACCGCATGACGCAGATGGGCGGAGCGGGCGGGGGCGCCGCCGTCGCGCCGCCTCCTCCGCCAGCGGCCTGGCACATCGCCATCGGCGGGGCCACGCGCGGCCCGTTCGGCGATCTGCAGTTGATGCAGGCGGTCCAGGCGGGAGAACTCAAGCCGGACACGCTCGTCTGGACGCCCGCCCTGGGCAATTGGACCCCCGCCGGGCAGGTGCCGCAACTGGCGACTTTGTTCGGCGCAGCGCCGCCGCCGCCCCCTCCCCCGCCGGCCTCCTGAGCCCGATCGCTCTGCCAGCCACGCGGCCAATCGCGCCCCAACTGAATTCCGGCTCCCATCGTCATTCGAACGTGGGGGCCTTTTTTTTGTCTATACCGCCTGCCGCAAATTGCCCGGCCGATTTTGCGGCGAACTCGGATTGACGCCAGTCAGTCCGGCAGCGCACAATTCAGTCGCGAAGGGCCAGTTCGGAGCCAAGCCAGCATATTGCTCCGGACGCCACGATGACTTGAGGGCCAGACTTTATGAAGTCGATTCGATTTCTGCGCGAAGCAGAATTGGACACGTCGCATGCCGCGGTGTGTCTCCGCGCCGTCGTGGACGGCCAGCGCATGGTGTTCTGGGTTTCAGTTGATTTCCTGGACCAGCACTACCACACGCCGTCTGACTGGCCCGACGTGGTGTTCGACCGCAACCGTCGCGATATCGAGGACTTCGTCACGCGCGGCGTCCAGAACGGCACGCTCGTCGGACGCAGCGTGGCCATCTGAGGCCCGCGCCGCACGTCCCGCCACGAAAACGGCCCCGCCGGAGTCAGAACAGCATCACGACGCCGTCCACGTCTCGCAGGCGCGCGTACAGCTCAATCACCGCCTCGGCCGTCGGCAGCTCCGGCTCAATCGTCACGCATACGTGCCGGCCGTTGGCTGTCCGTCGCGTCGAGAACGCCGGCTCCAAGTCTTCCGGAAGCCCGCAGCGCACCGTCGACACGACCCGGCCGACGAAATTGTCCGACGTGTGCCCCACGACCTTGAACATGTACGGTCCGGGAAACACGTGCGTCGCTTCCAGCAGCTCTACCGAGGGCGCATAGTCCATCAGATGCTCCGGCCCGCCTGGCGGGCAACACGGGATCACGCCCCCGCTGAAGTGCGGAGGCGGAGCGGCGCCCGGATGCCCAACCCCTTCCCGGAGATCAGCCGCCTGTCGGCAGCGGCGTCGCCCTGGGAATCGGAAGCGACCGACCGTTCACCAGCCAGTCCAATTCTTTGCGCAACGTCCAGCCGAGAACAGGGCTGAATCCGGAATGCACCGTCTGCACCGCCCCATCCTTGTCAATCACCACGAGATGCGGCAGCGAGTCCGCCCCGAACTGCCTCGACACCGACATGTCCCTGTCCAGAAGCACGTTCAGCTCCAGCTTGGACTGCTTGATGAACTCGGAGACGACCGCTTCGCTTTCGCCGGAGTTCACCGCGTAGAACACCACGCCGCGGTCCCGATACTCGTTCGCGATTTCCGCCACCAGCGGCAGCTCCTCGCGGCAGGGTCCGCACCACGTCGCCCAGAAGTCCAGCACGACGACGTCTTTCCCGACATGCCCGGCCTTTGACGCAGCCAGTTCTCCCAGTCCGGTCAGCGACCAGTCCGGCGCCAGACGGCCGGCTTCCTTGGACGGCGGCGAGAACAGCGACACCACCTCGAGCGCGACGCCGGGCACGTCCGCGCGCCACGTCGACTCCGGCAGGCTGACGTCGAATTCCCAGTCCGAGTAGCGGTCGATCAGCGCGACCATCGCCTCCTGTTCCTTCCCGCCCGGGGCCGGAACCTTCTGCAGTCCCATGTCGAACTGCACCTGCAGGACCCGCGGCTCTCCTTCCGCGGCGATCCACGTATGCCACACCCGCGTCCCCTGCTCCGTCGCGTTGATGAACTTCACGTGGTGCGCGGGCGTGCCTTCAATGCTGACCGCGCCCGCATACTCCCGCTTCGTCCCCATCTGATTCAAGAAGCCGGACACGTCCGCCACGCCGAAATGCACGACGAAAAACGGAAACGTGCCGCCCAGAGCCAGCAGCTCCGGATACGCCGGCAGTTCCTCCGCCGTCGCCGGCGCCGGATGCTTCACGTACAGACTTTCCATGAACGGCGCGAAAACCACCAGGTCCGTTCCGTCCGACGACACTTCCGGACCATTGGCCGACAGCGGCACGGCGCGCAGCAGGTTCGGCTTCTGGAACTGGATTCGTCGTTTCATCAGCTCATCCTGCAGCGGCGCGACCGGCAGGCCATCCCGCCCCATGACGAACTGCCCCAGCCGGGCGGTCGTCTGAAACGAACTGGCTGACTGATACCGCTCAGCCATTCTGGCGACGATCGCCTCGACGTCCGGCGCCGGCAGTGAGAGGGGCTTCGGGGCCTCGAACATCACGTTCGGAGGCGGGGCGACCGCGGTCGCGGATTTGCCATCTTGCGGTGACTCCACGTCCGGCGCGGGAGCCGGAGAGAAACAGCCCAACGCCAGCCCGGCCAGAACGGCCGGCGCGAGACAACGCAACAGTGTCATTTGCATGCACCTGGAAGGAATGCGGATGCCATCATCCGCTGGCCGATTCTAGGCACAGGCGGGGATCGACGGCCATCACGAAGCCTTCCGGCCGGTGGAACGATTCCCGGGTTGGAGCGATCCGGCGCGGCGCGCTGAGAGCCGCGGCCCCGGGGACGGCGCAAACGCTCCCGCCTCGCCGTGCTGCCAGCCACGCGCCAGCATCGGCCTCAGACGCCTTACGTCAGAAACTCCACCAGCTCGCGGTTGACCTCGTTCCAGTGCGTCCAGTTCAGGCCATGCGGTCCTCCCGGAATCACGGCCAGGCGGCTGCCGGAAATCTGCTTCTGCATAGCCTGGCCGGTCGCCTCCAGCGGCAGGATGCGGTCCGAGTCGCCGTGGATGATCAGCGTCGGAATCGAAATCGACTTCAGGTCCGCGCGGAAGTCGGTATGCCATGCGTCCACGCACGCCAGCGAGCCGATCGCCGAGGCCCCCGCCGCGACATTCCAGCTCAACCGCACGACCTCGTCGCTGATTCGATCTCCGAGCAGATCATCGACGTTGTAGAAGTCCGCCAGGAACTTCGACAGGAACGCCGGCCGGTCGTCGACGATGGCCTGCTTGATCTCGTCAAAGACCTTCTGTTCGAGGCCGGTCGGATTGTCGCGAGTCTTCAGCAGGTAGGGCGGCACGGCCGCCATGAACACTGCGCTGCGGATCCGATCCGCGCCATGCCGGCCGAGATACCGCGCGACTTCCCCGCCCCCCATCGAGAATCCGACCAGGGAGACGTCCCGCAGATCAAGCTGCGTGATCAGCGAGTGCAGATCGTCTGCGAACGTGTCGTATTCGTAACCCGTGGAGGGCTGACTGGACCGGCCGAAGCCGCGGCGATCGTACGTGATCACGCGGCGTCCGGCCTTGAGAAGCGCGGGAACCTGCTTCTCCCACGAGGCGCCGCTCAGCGGCCAGCCGTGAATCAGCACCACGGGCCGGCCCTGACCGTGATCCTCGTAGTACAGCCGGATGGCGGCGCTGTTTTCTTGGCCGACGTCGATGTGGCTCATCAGACAATCTCCCCTGAGTCAGGCGGACGGACGTCCGGGAGATCAGCATACTTCGTGCCGCCCGCCGGCAAACCTCAGGCGACAGCCGATTCCCGCGTCGGCAGTTCCAGCGTCACCAGCACCGGCGCCGGCTCAGGTTGGGGCATGGGGGCGGGGTCCGCCGACACGGCGCCGCGCGTCGGGCGCAGTCCGAACAACGAGATCTTCGCCGCCGCCAGCAGCCCCTTCCAGGATCCGAACGTCGCGTCGACGGCACTGGGTTCGTACCCGCAATGGACCATGCAGTCGGTGCACTTCGGATGCCCGCTGCTCCGCCCGTAACCCGACCATTCCGTGCCGTTCATCAGCTCGTCGAACGTCTCGACATAGCCTTCCTGCAGCAGGTAACACGGACGCTGCCAGCCGAAAATGTTGTACGTCGGGCTGCCCCAGGGGGTGCACTCCAGGTCCCACCGGCCACGCAGGAATTCAAGGAACAGCGGCGACTGATTGAACGTCCAGCGGCGGTTGACCCGCGAGAAGATCCGCTGGAACAGCCGCTCGGTCTGCTGGCGATGCAGGAAATGCTCCTGATCCGGCGCTTTGTCATAGGGGTAGCCGGGGGAGATCATCATGCCCTCGACCCCCAGCTCGACCAGGGAATCGAAGAAGCCCGCCATCCGCTCCGGATCGGTCGTGTTGAACAGCGTGCTGTTGGTGGTCACGCGGAACCCGCGGGCCAGCGCGCTGCGAATGGCGGTCAGGGCGACGTCATAGATTCCATCACGGCAGACGGCGGCGTCGTGCTCCTCGCGCGGCCCGTCGAGATGCACGGAAAAAGACAGATACCGCGAGGGCTGGAACCGGTCCAGATGCTTCTCCATCAGGATCGCGTTCGTGCACAGGTAGACGTACTTCTTCCGGGCGACCAGGCCCTCGACGATCTCGTGGATCTGCGGATGCAGCAGCGGTTCGCCGCCGGGAATCGACACGACCGGCGCCCCGCATTCGTCGACAGCCCGAAAGCACTCCTCAGGGGACAACTGCTTCTTCAGAATGGCCGCGGGGTATTGGATCTTGCCGCAGCCCGCGCAGGCCAGGTTGCAGCGAAACAGCGGCTCCAGCATCAGCACCAGCGGATAGCGCTTGCGGCCGCGGAGCTTCTGCCGCAGCACATACGTCGCGACTGTCCACATCTGGGAGACGGGCACGCCCATCCGAGAGTCCTTTCGATCCGCGGTTTTCGTCAGGGTTGCCGGTCTGCCGGAAGCGTCCTGCCTCCGGGATCGCCAATTCGAGTCATCTTCGCCCGGTTCCCTCATAGCATCCATTGCCCCGCGCTGTCTATAAGATTCCTGCACTCCACCCCTCCGGATGACGCGGAACCACACTGATGACGCAACCTCTGCTCGCCAACTGGAACGGCGTCGAACAGCCCCTGGACGAAGTTCGCGTCTCGGTGCTGGATCGCGGGTTTCTCTTCGGCGACGGCGGCTACGAGGTCCTGCGGATTTACGGCGGACGCCTGTTCCTGCTCGACGAGCACATGCAGCGACTGGTCCGCAGCCTCGACAAGCTGCGCATTGCCGCAGACGTGCCGCGCATCGAGCGGCGGCTCAGGGAGACGCTGGCGCACAGCGGCGTTGTCGAAGGCATGGCCTACCTGCAGGTGACGCGCGGCGAGGCCCCGCGGATGCACCGGTTTCCGCCCGGGAATCCGCATCCGAACGAGCTGATCTACATCGCGCCGCTCGCCGGCGATCCCTACGGCGATGCGCGCGAAACCGGCGCGGCCGTGCTGACGACGCCCGACGTCCGCTGGGGCCGCTGCGACATCAAGTCCATCAACCTGCTGGCGAATTGCCTGGCCGCGCAGGCGGCCGCCGAGGCCGGCTGCCAGGAAGCGCTGCTCGTCGCCGAGGACGGCGCGATCGTCGAGGGCAGCCACACCAGCGTCTTCGGCGTCAAGGACGGAGCAATCTGGACAACGCCGCTCGGGCCGCACATTCTGCCCGGCATCACGCGGGGCCTCGTGCTGCGGCTGGCCGCGCGGGCCGGCATCAGCGTCGTCGAGAAGTCGCTCCACACCCGGGAACTGGGCGAGATCGACGAGCTGTTTCTGACGGGTACGACCTCCGAAGTGCTGCCCGTCACGACGGTCGATGGCCGGCCGATCGGCAATGGCCGTCCCGGACCGGTCACCCGCCGCCTCGCCGAGACCTACCGTCAGGTCGTCGACGAGATGCTGGCGGGTCCGGCGTCGTGACGCGCGTCTCCCGACGTCATCCCGATCGCCCCGCACGCGTCACGTCTTCTCAGGGACTTTCCAATGACCGCTGACGAACTTCGCGCTCTGCAGGCCCCGTTGAAGGAGCGCTTCCGGGCTGATCCGGAACAGGCGCGGGCCACGATGTCCGCGCGGGCCGTCGTCGATCCCGGCCGCATCGCAGCGGAAGCGACCGCGCCGCAGGCGCCCACCGTCGTCGCCGGACTGCATCCCCTGGCGGGCGGGGAGGGAACGTCAGCGTGTGCGGGCGACATGCTGTTGCAGGCGCTGGCGGCGTGCGCGGGCGTCACGCTGGGGGCTGTGTCGACGGCGATGGCCATTCCGATCCGCGGCTGCGAGGTCGTCGCCGAAGGGGACCTCGACTTCCGCGGCACGCTCGGCGTCGACCGCAACACGCCCGTCGGGTTCCAGGCCATCCGGCTGACCCTGCGGCTGGACACGGACGCCGGCGACGAATCGCTCGCGAAGCTGGCCCAGCTCACCGAGCGCTATTGCGTCGTCGCCGCGTCACTGAAAGGCCCGATCGAGGTGCGGACCGAGCGCATTCCCCGGGCAGCCGACTGACGCGCGGATCAACCGAACCGCCGCGCGGAGAACGGCGCGGGATCGATGTGCGGAACCGCGCCCGTCGCCAGCTCCGCCGCCAGCCGCCCCGTCGCCGTCGCCATCGACACGCCGACCATGCCATGCCCGGCCGCCAGGATTACGTTTTCATACCGCGGCGTCGGCCCGATGATCGGCAGGTCGTCCACGCTCATCGGTCGGAACCCGTACCACTCCTCCAGCACGGGCTCGGCCATCGGCTCGTGCAGGTAGAGTTTCGCTCCGGACTTCAGCAGCCCCATCCGCCGTCGGTTCAGCCGCGTGTCGTACCCGGAGAATTCCATCGTCGAGCCGATCCGATAACCCGAGGCCCAGGGCGTGACGGCGACGCGGTGCTCCTCAAAAATCATGGGATAACGGGGGCAGTTCGCCGGCCGCGGCATCGTCAGCGAATAGCCCTTGCCGGGCTGAATCGGAACTCGGACGCCCAGTTCGCGTGTCAGCAGCGGCGTCCAGGCCCCGGCCGCGATCAGGAACGTCTCCCCCTCCACGGGCTCGCCGCTGGTCAAGGCTCGAGTCAGCCGTCGCTGCGACGCCGCCGGCTCGAACCCCAATACGTCGCAGTGCTCGCGAATCTCAACGCCCAGCCTCTCGAGCGCCCGTTTCCAGCCCGACATCAGCCGGTCCGGGCGCAGGTGCGCGTCGGTCTGATAGTGCCACGCGCCGGCGACGTCCGGCAGCAGCGACGGCTCCATCGCCAGCAGGTCTTCCGAGTCGATCGCCTTCGCCGCCAGACCGAACTCGTTCCGCAGCAGCTGGTCCGTCGCCGCGTAGTGCTCGAACGCGCCCGGCGACTTGTACACGAACAGCACGCCGTCCTCGGTCCACTCGCAGTCCCGCAATTCGTCGCGGACCAGCTCCTCGTACAGCGTCCGCGAGGATTGCAGCAGCGTCTGCCGAGCCCGGGCGCCGGCCAGCATCTTCTCCCGCGTGCAGTTTCGAGAAAACTTCAGCAGCCAGGCCCACAACCCCGGATCAAATCGCGGAGCGATTCCAAATGCCGAGCCGGGACGCAGCATGGCCCGCAACGTCTCGCGGACCGCTCCCGGACCGCACAGCGGCAGCGCATGGCTGGGACACACCAGCCCGCAGTTGCCGTGCGAGCAGGCGGCGCCGAACTCCCCCCGCTCCAGCAGAATGACGGACCGCCCCAGCTGCGCGAGGTAATACGCGCAGGCCGCGCCGATGACGCCCCCGCCGACAATGACTGCTCGTTCCTGGGACGGGGTGCTCATGCGATGCAACACACGGGGGTCGTTCGGGGAGCGACATCATGCCGCACGCCGCCCCGCGCCGGCAATCGTCCGCCGCACACGGCGCATTCGAACTTTCGCTCGTGCGGCGGCAGGCCGACAGTCATGGACCGCCGGCTACAGACGGTCGGACAGCGGCGGCGGCTCCGCCAGCTCCAGGCGACTGGCGTCGATCGCCGCCAGAACATCCTCGCGCGACATTCGCAACGGCGGCACGTCCGAGCGGACCTGGAATGCGGGGACCGACCCCTTCCATTTCTGCCAGTCGTTCGGCCAGATCTTGTAGCCTTCGACGGGCGCCGTCCCGAATTCCAGGGTGCAGCTCTCGCCGACGCTGCAGCGAACCCAGCCGGTGTGCTCGTCCTGCAGGTCGAACGGAAGAAAGGCGACGCCCCCGGCCGGACATTTCTCCACCGCCGTCCGCCACTGCTCAAGCATCGTCCCCAGCACGCGACGGGTGCGGTCCCCGGACGATTCGTCGCCGCGGTCGTCCCGGTTGATCGCAAAGTAGTACGAGTTCGATTCCAGCCGGCTGTCGCCGACATCCAGCCGCAGATCGGCGCCCCCCGCCGCGCCGGGATCCCACGCAAGTCGAAACATCATCCGCTCCCCATGCCTTCCGGCCCGGCGCCATCAACCCCGCCCGCTCCGGGAACTCAGCATCGCCGCAGCGCGTCTCCCGCCGCAACTGTGACGCCCGACGCCGCCGCGCCTATAATCGCACTTTCCGACTCTTTCGTCCGGTCTGTATGCCTGCCTCCGACATCGTCATTCGCGGCGCCCGTGAACACAACCTCCGCAGCATCGACCTCGTTCTGCCGAGAAACCGGTTGATCGTCATGACGGGCGTCAGCGGCTCGGGCAAGAGTTCGCTGGCGTTCGATACGCTCTACGCGGAGGGCCAGCGGCGGTACGTCGAATCGCTGTCCACGTACGCGCGGCAGTTCCTGGGACAGATGCCCAAACCGGAGGTCGACGCCATCTCCGGCCTCGCCCCCTCCATCTCCATTCAGCAGAAGGCGACCTCGAAGAACCCCCGCAGCACTGTCGGCACGATCACCGAGATCTACGACTACCTGCGGGTGCTGTTCGCCCGCGTGGGGCAGGGCTACTGCGCGAAATGCGGCGTGGCGATCTCCGCCCAGTCGACCGATCAGATCCTGGACCGCATCAACGCGCTGCCCGAAGGGACTCGGTTTCAGGTTCTGGCGCCGATCGTCCAGAACCAGAAGGGGGAGTTTCGCGACCTGTTCGCCGACCTGCTCAAGCGGGGCTACCTCCGGGCCCGCGTCGACGGCCAGTTCGTCAATCTGTCGGACGATCTGGGCCTCAAGAAGCACTACAAGCACACGATCGATGTCGTCATCGACCGGTTGACCGCCGGACGCGCGAACCGCGGCCGGCTCGCCGAAGCGATCGAGTCGGCCGTCAAGCTGTCCGGCGGCATGGTCGTCGTCGCCCGGGAATCGCCGATTCGGCCCGTCGATGCCCCCGACGGGGCCATGGACAGCGACCGCTCGGCTGACGCCCGCTACAGCGTCAAGTCGGCCTGCCCCAGTTGCGGCGACAGCTTCGAGCCTCCGTCCCCGCAGCTGTTCAGCTTCAACAGCCCCCTGGGGATGTGCCTGTCCTGCAACGGGTTGGGGATGCGGCACGACTTCCGCGAAGACCGGCTGGTCGCCGACGCGGAATTGTCGTTGCTGCAGGGCTGCCTGAACCTGCTGGGCCCGTTGAAGAAGGTGGGGCGCTGGCGGCGTCACATTTTTCAGGGAGCCGCGCGGGCCATCGAAGCAGACACGAGGCTCAGCGAAGGTTCGCTGCTCAAGACCCCCTGGGAGGACCTTCCCGCAGACGCCCGGCGGCTGTGGCTGTACGGCACGGGCAGTCGCAACGTGACGTTCGCGTTCAAGACGTCCGGAGGCGTCTGGAAGCATGGCGGAACCTGGGATGGCGTGATTCCCGAACTGCTTGACGATTACCGCAAGACGCGGAATCCCATGCGTCGCCGCCAGCTTGAGAACTACATGGACTTCGTCCCCTGCACCGCGTGTCATGGCGCGCGGCTCAACGAGCAGGCGCGAAACGTCCGCATCGCCGCGCACTCGCCGACGTCCTCGGCTCCGGAAGCCCCACCCCCCCGCGCGCGAGGCCGGAAGAACGGCAAACCCGCGGCGGCTCTCAAATCGCCCCCTGGACCGGACCAGCCGTTGGCGCTGTCGCTGCCGGAAGTGTGCGCGCTGACCATCGAAGAAGCGCACGACTGGTTCGGACGCCTCGATCTCGACGCCACCCAGCGGCTGATCGCCGACGACTGCCTCAAAGAGATTCGCGGCCGCCTGGGGTTCCTGCTCCGCTGCGGACTCGACTATCTCGCGCTCGACCGGACGGCGCCGACGCTGTCGGGCGGCGAATCGCAGCGCATCCGGCTGGCCGGCCAGATCGGCTGCGGACTCGTGGGCGTGCTGTACATCCTCGACGAGCCGTCGATCGGTCTGCATCCCCGCGACAACACCAAGTTGCTCGACAGCCTGTGCGAACTCCGCGACCAGGGGAACACCGTCGTCGTCGTCGAACATGACGAGGAAACGATGCTGGCGGCGGACCACATCGTCGACTTCGGTCCAGGCCCCGGCATCCGCGGCGGCGAAGTCGTCGCCGTCGGCAGCGTCGACGACATCCGCGGCGAGCCCCGCAGCCTGACCGGCCAGTACCTCGCGGGGACACGGTCGATCCCCGTCCCGGAAACCCGCCGACCCGCGGGACAGAACCGGATCTCACTCCAGGGAGCGCAGCACAACAACCTCCGGGACATCGACGTCGAGTTCCCGCTGGGTACGTTCATCTGCGTCACCGGCGTCAGCGGCTCGGGCAAGAGTTCGCTGATCAACGACATTCTGTGGCAGATCCTCAAGCGGGACGTCAACAAGGGGCGCGGACGCAAGTCCGCCGATCCGGACGCCGCCGACGCCGCGGATTCGGGCAACGGGCCCGCCGATCCGGCCGCCCTCCTCGACGCCGGCCTCGACGCACGGTTCCGCCGTGTCGCCGGACTGGAATCCATCGACAAGGCCATCGACATCGACCAGTCGCCGATCGGCCGCACGCCCCGCTCCAACCCCGCCACCTATGTCAAACTGCTTGATCAGATCCGCGATCTGTACGCGCAGCTCCCGCAGGCCAGGGTCCGCGGCTACACGCCCGGGCGGTTCAGCTTCAATGTCGCCGACGGCCGCTGCGAGGCCTGCGAAGGGTACGGCGCCACGAAGCTGGAAATGGATTTCCTCGCGGACATCTGGGTCACCTGCGCCGTGTGCGAGGGCCGGCGCTTCAATCACGAGACGCTTGAAGTCCGGTACAAAGACAAGAGCATCGCCGACGTCCTCAACATGGACGTACAGGAGGCGCTGGAACACTTCGCCAACGTCCCCAAAGTCCGCGCGCTCCTGCAGACTTTGCACGACGTCGGACTGGATTACATGAAGCTCGGACAACCCTCCCCGACGCTTTCCGGCGGCGAGGCGCAGCGTGTCAAGCTGGCCCGGGAACTCGGAAAGCGGTCTACCGGCAAGACGGTCTACCTCCTCGATGAGCCGACAACCGGTCTGCACTTCGAGGACGTCCGCAAACTGCTCGAAGTCCTGCACGGGTTTGTCGAAGCGGGCAACACGGTAATCGTCGTCGAGCACAGCCTGGACGTCGTCAAGACGGCCGACTGGGTCATCGACCTGGGTCCCGAGGGGGGCGTTGGCGGCGGCCGGCTGGTCGTCTGCGGCACACCCGAGGACGTCGCCGACTGCGAGGAGTCGCACACCGGGCGGGCGCTCCGGCCGGTCCTGGCGAACCACGGCCTGGCGCGCTCGAACGGCCGTCCGGCAACCGCGCCAGCGTCTTCGCCGCAGCGGAACGGCCGACGACACGCCGCGCACGACGCCCACCCGCCAGCGGCGGTCGCGGCACGCAAGACGGCCCCTGATCCCGCCGATCACCCGGCCCTGACCCGCATCGCCATTCGCGGCGCCCGCCAGCACAACCTGCAGAACATTGACATCGAGATCCCCCGCGATGAAATGAGCGTCTTCTGCGGTCCCAGCGGCTCCGGCAAGTCCTCTCTCGCCATGGACACGCTCTATGCCGAAGGCCAACGGCGATACGTGGAATCCCTGTCCGCCTACGCGCGGCAGTTCCTGGGACAGATGCCCAAGCCCAAGGTCGAATACGTCAGCGGGCTGTCCCCGGCCATCGCCATTGAACAGAAGACCGTCGGCAGCACCCCTCGCTCCACGGTCGGCACCGTCACTGAGGCGTACGACTATCTGCGAGTTCTGTTCGCCCGGCTGGGAGAGATGCACTGCCCCGAGTGCGGCGCGCGTGTCGCCCGGCAGACGACAGACGAGATCGTCGCCCGCGTTCTGGCCGCGCCGGATGGCGCGCGGCTGTACATCGCCGCTCCCGTTGAAGTCCCCGTCGGCCAGAGCTACGACAAGCTCTGGGAGCGCCTCGCGACACAGGGCTATGTCCGCGTCCGGGTCGACGGCCGGACATTCCCGATCGAAGAAGTTCCCGTCATTGATCAACGGCGGGCGCATGCCGTCGAGGCGATCATCGACCGCGTCAAGGTGGACGCCAAGGTCCGCGGCCGCATCGCTGATTCGATCGAAGCGGCGCTCGACCTCGGCAAGGGCGTCGTGCACGTCGTCCATTGCGAATCCGGACCCGAAGAACGCTGGCCCGTTGATCGGCTGAGCCTGCACTACTCCTGCGCGAACTGCGGCTGACTCGCATCGGCCCGCGCACTTCGCTGTCGCCCGTTTCCGCCCCTCCCCCGACTGCCGCGATCCAACGGCGACTTCCGCGATGCCCGGCTCACTCGAAATCCGCCTCGAACGGCCCTCCGACTTGCCGGCAATTCGCAAGGTGCTGATCGCCGCGTTCGGCCAGCCGCAGGAAGCGGACCTGGTGGACGGACTCCGGCGGGATGGCGCGCTCCAGGCGTCGCTCGTCGCGCTGCTGGACGGGCTCGTTGTCGGCCACCTGGCGTTGAGTCCGATCGGGTTCGATGCCGGCGCGCCGGACCCGCCGCCACTGGCCCTCGCCCCCGTCGCCGTCGATCCGCTGCGTCAGCGGCAGGGAATCGGCAAGGCCCTCGTTCGCGCGGCCCTCGACGAGGCCAGACGCCGCGGCCACGGCGCCGTCATCGTCCTCGGCCATCCGGAGTATTACCCGCCATTCGGCTTCGAACGCGCTTCGAAGCACGGGATTCTCTGTCCGTATCCGGCGCCGGACGACGCGTTCCTGGCGCTGGAACTTCATCCCGGAGGACTGGCCGGCTGCCGCGGACTCGTGCGATACGCGGCGGCGTTCTCGGCCGTCTGAGCGCGTCGGCGCCGCGCGGCACGCGCATCACGCACGCTTCAGTCGGCGTTCACGTCCGGCGCCGCGGCAGGCGCTCGCCGATTATCGAGTCGAATGCCCATGTCCAGCAACTGCTCCCGCAGGAGCTGTGCGACATGCCGCGCGACGTTCGTGTTGTACGTCCCCAACACGCCGATCTTCTGCTGCCCCGCCCACACGAAGCACGTCAGTTGGTCCGGGCCGCCGCTGCCGTTTTTCGCCCGGCGGAGCTTTCGTGGCGACGACGATTCCGACGCCTCGATTTCGCGGTCCTGAATGGAGATCCGGTCGATCGCCGCCGTCGGCAGCGAACGCGACCAGCCGAACGGTCCCAGGCCCCACCGGGCTCGCAGTTCCGCCTGGTCCAGAGTCACTCGCAGGCGGCCGAAGATCACCATCGCGGCGCCCACCGCCACCGCCAGTCCCACCAGAATGAACGGGATCGCGAACAGCATCGCGAAGATTTTGAAGAACCCCGGAGCCTGCGCCACCGCAATCACGAACGTCCACACGCCGCCATTCCAACTCGTCGCGAAGAAGCCCAGAAACCCGCCCAGCGCCAGCCGCACCGGGAGGCTGTCGACGATCCAACAGTTGTATTCCAGCCGCTGCGGCGATCGCTCGGCGATCCGGATCTGCGGGGGAAACGGCCCTTCGGGGGGCGCATCCTCCCGCAGTTCCGAGCGCTTCACGCTGAAAGCGCGGCGGCCGCGATGCACATGCCCGCAGAACTGGCATGGCAGCTCCTCGATGTCTGCGACGTCGCCGCGCGATCCCAGCGAAGCGCCGTACTGGACGCATCGCTCGGGGAACTCGACCGGACCCGCCGCAACCGTTTCGAAGTCCTCGATGTCCGCATCGTCTTCGTCGGCCTCCGCCCCCAGAAACTCATTGAGCCGCGTCCGCAGCCATTTCTTATCCGCGTCCGGCAGGCCGCTGCCGAATCTCAGACCGTCGTTCAGCCCGCGGAGGTCGACGCCGTGCACCGGCACGTCGTTCACCGAGTAGGCCTCGTACAGCGACGCCGACGACTCCGGCCCCAGATCAATCTCCTGCGTCTTTGTCCTCCCGAACAGCGTCCGACGCAGCACCGCATGCGAGGGCTCGACCAGCAGCATCATCCGTTCGTACTTCGATTTCAGCCAGAAGTAGGCGACGCCCAGCCCGACGGCCCAGAACAGCGATAGAAACAGAAACACCGGCCAGGGCGGGCCGTCCGGCTGCAGCGTGGCGAATAAGAACCCCAGCGTGATTATCGACAGGATGCCATTCCACATGATCGCGAAGCAGCCCAGGCCCGATTTCCCGCCGGGCGGAATGAACAGCACCAGTCGCGACCGGGAGTCCTCGACAACGTCGATTCGACTGCCGGAGAACGCCGCACGAATCTCCGGGCCGTCCCGGTCCGATGCGGAGGGAAACTCGTCGTCCATGCCTGGCCTCTTCAAACGCCGCCGAATGTCCGCGGCGAAATCCTTCCGCCGCGACGGCACACGGTAGCGATTCGAGCGCGTTTGCTCAGCGCCGGTTCGAGGCCTGCGCGAACCCGGGGCGGTCGCGGCCCGCCGCCAGAACCCCTCTGGTCGCCGCACGCCGCTCAACGACCGGCCAACGGGCGGCCGTCGATCAGCCGACGCTCAGCACCGCGTCCGGCCTGCGCAGCGCTGCACCGTCCGCCGTCTCCGAGGCGATCTCCTCCCACATCCGGACGCCCCCCACGTATGCCAGATGGTTCCCGCCCATGCGGCAGTAGTCCGGCAGCTCCGTCAGTCGCTTCGCGTTCCCGCCCCCCAGCACGATGTAGTCCACGAGAAACGCGCTCCGCAGCAGCGAGGCCACGTGCAGCACGTATTTGCGCCAGCGTTTGACGCCATGTACCTTCAAAGCCCGGCGCGATACGGCATCCTCGAAGCTCATGTCTCCCAGAAACAGAAGGTGCCCCAGCGCCAGGGGAATGATCTGGCCGTCGCTGACCAGCGTCGTGCCGATGCTCGTCCCCAGCCCCAGGAACAGCATCCGGCCCCCTTCGTAGCTGCCGAGCGCCTGCATGCAGGCGTCATTCATGATTTTGACCGGCCGGCCAAGGCCCTCGTCCCAGTCGAAATCGGCCCAGCCCGGCCCCAGGTTGTAGGGGTCCTTGACCGGCCGCCCGAATTCCACCTCCCCCGGATATCCGATCGACACCCGATCAACCGGCCAGTCCCCCAGCTCCCGCTCGAGCCCGGCCAGCAGCCGGTCCGGCGTGAACGACTTCCCCGACGGGATCTTGATCGATTCCGCCTCCCCGCTGCGCCAGACCTTGGCGTTGCGGCCTCCGATGTCAATCACGAGCACGTTCATCACACAGCCTCCCGACCATCGGCGAGGACCGATCTTCCGGCCCGTCTGTCGCGACCGTCTCACGTCGACCTGAGCAACTCGCATGCCGCAATGGACATCCTGCCGTGCCGGCGCGGTTCCAACGGTCCTGCGGATCGCTCCGGTCAGGCCCGCGAACCCGTCAGCGCCAAGCCGCCGCTGAAGTGTGACGATTCGGCAACGTCGACCGCTCCTTCCGGAAACGTGTGGTAGGGTTGCAACACAGACTGGAGAGACTGCATGGGCGGCCCCCATTGCGGTCGCAGCGGGCCGATTGAAGGGCCTGCCGCGGTCTCCGGTCGCATCCCCTGACACGACCACCTGGTCCGGCATGTTCGCACCGCTCGTTGGCAACTGGATCCTCGCCGCAGCGATGGCCCTGTTCACGGCCGTCGCCGCCGGTTGGGATCTGCGCGAGAAGCGGATTCCCAACCGGCTGACGCTCCCCGTGTTTTTCGCCGGCTGGATCTATCAGCTCGCGTTCCATGGCTGGAGCGGACTCGCGGACGGAGCGGCCGGATTCGCCGTCGGCTTCGGCGTGCTGTTCGTCTTGTGGTTCATTGGCGGCGGCGGCGGCGGCGACGTCAAGCTGATGGGCGCCCTGTCCGTGTGGATGGGTTTCCGACTCACGCTGCTGGTGCTGGTCGCCAGCACGGTGGCCGTCGTCCTGATCACCCTGTCGACAGTCGCCTGGCAGGTGTGCCGCCAGGGAGCGCGTCGCACCAAAGCCAGATACGTGGCCGGCAAAACCGGTCCCAAATCCGCCGAGACGATCGCCCAGCGGCAGAGCCGCCGCATCCTGCCGTACGCCGTCCCGGTGGCCGCCGCCACCTGGCTGGTCCTGGCCTGGAAGATTCCGGCGCTCAACCGCGCGGTCCGCGCCGCCGAACAGCCCGAGTCCCCGCCCGCCGCGGCCGCCGCGCCGGAAGGAGGCCGCTCATGACGCGCCGCTTCACTTCCGCGCCGCGCAGCCGCCTAGCACGCCGGGGCATCCTCAGCATGGAACTGCTGATGACCCTGCCGATCTTCGGCATCCTGCTGTTCGGCCTGTTGGAATATTCGCTGCTGTTCGCCGCGCGGGGGGACGTCGCCGACGCCTGCCGCGCCGGCGCCCGCCGGGGTTCGCTTCCCGGCGCGACGCAGTTCGACGTGGAATCGGAAGTGCTGGCGTCGCTCGGACCGAGGCTCGCCTCGAACTGCCGGGTCGACGCCGAGCTGGGCGAACGGACGGGCGACGTCGTCACGGTGCTCGTGCGCGTCCCCATGGCTGCGGCCTCGCCCGATCTGTTGTGGCCGATCGGGTTCGGTCTGAGGGAGCGCGACTTCGTGTGCCAGGCACGGATGGTCAGAGAGTAGCGCCCCTGTTTGAGATCCACTCCAACGCTCGTTTGAAATCCCTTCGAGGACTGCCGTGAAACGCCTGACCCCCGCCTCATTGTTCCTGCTGATGCTGATCGGCGTCGGCGGACTTGTCCTGGCGTATGCCGGCAAGAAGCTGCTGGCCCGGACCGACGTCGTCGAAGGTCCAGCGGTCGATCTGCTGCCGGTCGCGGTGGCCGATCTGACGCCTGGCACCGTCATCACCGAGGCCCACCTGGGGCAGGCCCGCATCCTCCGCGAACGCATCGCGCCGGAAACGGCCCGCACGGAGCGCGTGCTCCTGGGACGCGTCGTGAAATCGGCGCTCCGCCGCGCCGAACCGATCAACATGGCCGACCTCTACCCGCCGGGCGAATCGCCCGCCCTCGAGGTCACCCCCGGCATGGTGGCCGCCACCATCGATCTCGGCGAAGCCGCCTCCGTCGCCGGCCTCCGCACCGGCCAGTACGTCAACGTCCACTTCACCCCTTCGGCCATCGACGACCCGCAGCACGGCCCGTTCACCATGACGCTGCTCAAGGGCGTCAAGGTGTTGGCGCTGGGATCCGGCGGCTACAGCCGCAGCGGCGGCAACGTCACGCTCGAGCTCACCCCCGAGCAGTCGAACGTCATGATCCTGGCCCGCGACAAAGGCCAATTGCAGTTCACCTACACGCCGGAAGGCAAAGGCAACGGCGGCGTGGCGCTCAAGGACGCCGACCGGGCGACGCTGGCGGAAATCCTGGGGCTGTCCCAGCCCCGCGACGAATCGCCGTTCGTCACCGAGATCTTCTCCGGCGCCGGCCGGCGCACGCAGTTGTTCCAGAACGGCCGCCGCACCGATTACTACGGCGTCGAACGCTTTGACTACAACCGCCCGGCCGGCTGGCAGGGAGCCAACTCCGCCACCCGCTGGAATGGCGACAGCTTCGGCGGCAACAGCGACCACGCCTCGACGCCTCCCGCAGCGCCCGCCGCCCGACCGGTCAGCACGGCCGCCATTCCCGGCGGCTTCAGCGCCTTCGGCAGCCAGGGCTCCGGAGAAGGACTTTGACCTTTCCCCTGCAGGCCACGGCGCTGTGAGCCGTGCGACCAATTGCCTCCAAGACCAGCGTGCCACGGCTCAATGAGCCGGGAACGCCGCTGGGGCTGATCGAAGCAGTCCCCAGAAGCACGCCGCCGGCCCCTCGAACCGACCATGCACGCCCGTCCCACATCCCGAACCGCGAACCGCCGGGGCAGCATGGTCCCGGCGCTCGCGTTCGCGCTGGTGGTTGTCGGTAGCGCCATGGCGCTGGTCTTCGAACGGCTCTGGCAGGACGCCGCACGGATTGAATTGCGAACCGCCGCCGAGGCCGCCGCGCTCGCCGCGGCCCAGCGGCTGTGCTCGGACGACACGCTTCGCGAAGACATCGACTGGCGCGCCTATTGCGACGCCGCGCGGCAATCCGCCGCACAGCTCGCGGCCGCGAATCTCGTCGGCGGAGCGCCGCTGGAACTGGATGCCGCGGACGATGGCGACATCCGACTCGGGCTCGAACTCGACAACATTCTCGGCCAGCGGGTGTTCGTGGAATCCCGGCATGAGCCGCGGATTGTCCGGGTTCAGGCCTGGCATGGCCGCGGACGCAACAACGCCGCCGGGCTGCTGTCGCGACATCTTTCAGGCGCGGGACGCCTGCAGACTGTCGCCGTCGAAGCCACCGCCGCGAACCACATCGCCGGCGTCCGTCCCCTCGAGGGGCTGAACGTCCCCGCGCTGCCGATCGCCCTGCACGCCGGCAACCTGGCGACGGGCCTCGTCGGCTGGACCGGCCTTATCGAACGCCGGCTGGGCCCTGACGCCTGCGGCGTCGATCCGCACGGCCGACCGCTGGAAGGCGTCTCGGACGGCATTCCGGAGATGCTGGCCATCTCCGCCCCGTACCAGGCGGACGAAAAGGAACAACTCGCGGCGACGCTGCACGCGATCGACGTCGGCGCCGGCCTGTCAGGCGACATCCTCGCCGCGCAGTGCCGCCTCGGCTGGAGCCTGCACGACCTGGAATCGTCCGGCGGCGAGCTTCGTTGCGATGGCCCCGAGCAAACATTCGCGTCGACTCCCAAGCTGCCCGCCGCGCTCCGCGCGGAGCTTTCGGCCGCCATCGGCCAGCCCCGCATCTGCTGGCTGTTTGACGCCGCCATCCCAGGACGCCGTTCCGACGAGTGCCAGCTGACCTGCCGCAGGCTGGTCGCGATTCGAATTCTCGGAGTTCAGGAGCTGCCCGACGGCATGCTGGCCGTGCGGCTGCAGCCAGCGGTGGTGATCACGAAGACTGCGATCGTCGCGCCCGGTCCGGACGACCGGCTCGCGAACCCCTACGTGTCCAAGGTGTATTTGAGTCGGTGACCGCAGCGGCGTTCCCGCCCGGCACATCCCAGCAGGATGAGGCGACAGACATGGTGGCCTTGAATCAGAACAGCGCGGACGAATCCCGCGCCTTTCAGCAGCTCAAGACCCGGTTGCACCGGCAGATGGTCGATTCCATCGACATGGCCCGGGCGGGCGAGATCGGCGACGACGAGTTCCGGCGGCAGTTGCACGCTTTGGCGTCGCACCTCGTCCAGCGAACCGAAGCGAGCCTGCCGTGCGGCGACCGCGACCGCATGGTCCGCGAGCTGATGGACGAGGTCTACGGGTTCGGCCCGCTGCAGGCGCTGATGAACGATCCCGAGGTCAGCGACGTCCTGGTCAACGGCGCCGACGCCGTGTTCGTCGAGCGGAACGGAATTCTGGAACGCACCAGCCTGCGGTTCGCCGACGACGCGCACCTGCTGAACTTCATTCAGCGGCTGGTCGGCCAGGCCGGCCGCCGGATCGACGAAGTCTCGCCGATGGTCGACGCGAAGCTGCCGGACGGTTCGCGGCTGCATGCCGTCATTCCGCCGCTGGCGCTCCGCGGACCGACGCTGTCCATCCGCCGGTTCAAGACGCGGATCGTGCAGTTCGAGGACATGGTCCGCACCGCGGCCCTGGCCCCGGAGATGGCCGACTTCCTAATCGCCGCCGTCCGCGCCCGATTGAACATCGTTCTCTCCGGCGGCACCGGAGCCGGCAAGACGACGCTGCTCAACAACCTCAGCCGCTTCATCCCGGCCGCGGAACGCGTCGTCACCATCGAAGAGACGGCCGAATTGCAGTTGCAGCAGGCCGATGTCGTCGGACTTGAGACCCGCGTTCCGAACGTCGAGGGCAAGGGGCACATCTCCCAACGCGACCTGCTTCGCAACTCGCTCCGCATGCGTCCCGACCGCATCATCGTCGGCGAGGCCCGCGGCGGCGAAGTGCTGGACATGCTGCAGGCCATGAACACCGGCCACGACGGGTCGATGAGCACGCTGCACGCCAACGATACCCGCGATGCGCTGCACCGCCTGGAACTCATGATCGCCCTGTCCGGCGCCGAGCTGCCGACCAAAGTCGCCCGGCAGTACGTCGCCTCGGCCATCCAGTTGTTCGTGCACGTCGCCCGCTTGAGCACCGGCGAGCGCAAGATCGTCCGCATTTCAGAACTGGCCGGCGTCCGCGACGGCGAGTTCCTCCTCGAGGACATCTTCGTCTACCGCTCCGCCGGCATGGACGCCGATGGCCGTCTCATCGGTTCGTTTTACGCCACCGGTTACGAACCCGCGGCGCTGCGGCGGATGGCCGGCCGCGGCATCGAGATCGATCCGCGGCTGTTCGCGACGCGCGAACTCGCCACCGGCGGCGACTACTGCCCCGAGACCTCCGCGCCCGACGTCCGACCGCACGTCCGCGCCGCAGCCGAACTGCCCCCGTCGAACACCCCCAACGACTGATGCCCGCCGCGAACCCCTTCGCGACCGTGGAGCCTCCCATGTCCGTGACCGCTGTCGAAACCCGGCCCGAATTCGCCGGCATCCTCAAGCCGCAGGAGACGTATGCCGTCGCCGAGCGGGAAGACCTGGGCAATCGCATCAACGGCTGGTTCGACCGGCTGATGGTGCAGAGCGGGTTTGGCCTGTCCGCGGCGTCGGTGCTGATGCTCTGCGCCGTCTGCGGCGTCCTCGCCGGAGGCCTCGCGTTCGTCATTCAGGAAAGCCTGCTGACGACCGGGCTGGCCGCCGGGCTGGGCGCCATCGGGCCGGTCATCGCCATGCTGATCGCCCGCACCCGTCGGCAATCGCAGATGATGCGTCAGATGCCGCCGATGCTCGAAGAACTCGCCCGGGCCGCCCGCACGGGACGCAGCCTCGAACGCTGTCTGCAGCAGGTCTCGGAAGACACGCCGGCCCCCCTGGGGGCGGAACTTCAATTGTGCACCCGCCGGCTGGCCCTCGGCATGCCGGTCGACGCCGCCTTCAGCGAGTTCTCCGACCGGACGGGGCTGGTCAGCTCGCGCGTGTTCGTCACCGCCCTGACCGTCCACCGCCAGACAGGCGGCGACCTTGTCCGGGTCCTGGAACGCCTGTCGCGGACCGTCCGCGACCGCATGCAGTTCCAGGGCCGGCTCCGCGCCGCCACCGCCGCCAGCCGCGCGACCGCGATCCTGATGATCTCGCTGCCCCCGGCGATCCTCTTGTTCTTCGTGATGCGCGACCCGGAGTATCTGAGCAACCTGATGGACTCCGCCTGGGGCCGCACGATCACCGCGCTGGCCTGCCTGCTGGAAGTCGTCGGCGCCCTGTGGATCCTCGCCGTCCTGCGCAACAGTCAGCGCACCTGATCGATACCCCTTGACCCGAATTCGATCCGGCCTCACCGCCGCCCCGCACCAGGGGACAGAGCCATGCCCGAACTTCCACTGCACCTCACGCCGTTGTCCCGCCAGTTCCTGCTGGCCGCCGCGGGCATCGCCGTCGCGGCCCTGATCGTCGCGCTCGTCCGTCGCCGACGCCTCAGGTCGGCGTCGATCGCACGGCCCGCGAAGCCGCCAGTGGCACGGCGCGCCCGGTCGACTGCCGAGGCGCTCGCGCCCTTCGCGCAGTCCGAGCAGGTCGCGATCGAGGCCAAGTCCATCCCCGCCGCCACGGCCGCAACCGCCAGCCGGCGTCAGCATGTCGCCGCGTCCGTCGACGCCGGTGCGAACCCGATCGCTGACGACTCGGACCTCGTCTTCGGTCCGCTGACTCCCGCCCTGGCCGAACTCCTTCCCGAATCCGAAACCCGCAAACGCGACCTTGCCCGGTCGCTGCAGAACGCCGGCCACTACTCCGCCAATGCCTGGCGGAATCTCGCCGCCATCCGCACGCTGGGCATCGTGCTGCCGATTCTGGGCTGCCTCGCGGCGCTCGTCCTCGCGCCCCCGCAGTTCGAGCCCGTCCTGATGGCGGGCCTGATCATCCTGCCGCTCGTCGGCTGGGCTCTGCCCACGCTCCTCATCCGTTCCCGCGCCAAGGCCCGGCTCAACGAGATGAGCCACGCGATGCCGGACCTGCTGGACCTTTTGAACATGTGCGTCAGCCAGGGCATGACGGCCCCCGCCGCACTCAGCCGCGTCGCCTCGGAACTCCAGCCCGTGTACCCGGCGCTCGCCAAGGAACTGAAGATCGTCACCGAACAGGCCCGCATCGGCTCGCTCGAACAGGCCCTTCGCGGACTTTCCAGCCGCGTCGACACTCCCGAGATCCACTCGTTCACCTCGCTGCTGATCCAGACCGAGCAGATGGGCACCAGCGTTTCCGAAGCCCTCGCCGAACACTCCGACAGCATGCGTGAAGGCTTCCGCCAGCGGGCCGACGAGGCCGCCAACGCCGCCACGTTCAAGATGCTGTTCCCGACGGTGCTGTGCCTGATGCCGGCGGTGTTCATGTTCCTGCTCGGCCCCGCGATGATTGAGCTCAACGACTTCTTCTTCGGCCGTGGCCAGGAAGTCCTGAACTCGAACACCGCGGCCGTCGAGCTGCTGAATCGCGAACCGCGCTGATCCCGGCAGGCGGGCATCCGCCCGGCCGACGATTGCCCGATCGCCGTCGCCGCCGATAGGGTTCCGGTGTTCCCGCAGTCGGAGCCGCAAAGTCTCCGGCCGCGTCCTCGCCCGCCGGACTCGCGCTGATGTCGCGCCGACTGCCGTTTGTTCTTCACATCGCCGCTGCCGCATTGGTGTGCGGGCTGGCCGCCTGCACGCGCGGTCCCGTCGAACCCGCGGACACGCCCCCGGCGGGCCGGACGTCAGCCACCCGAAACGTGGCCATCGCCGCCGCCTCCGACCTTCGCTACGCGCTCGATGAGTTCCTCGTCGGCTTCCGGACCCGATATCCGGACGTCGACGTTACGGCGACCTACGGCTCCTCGGGGAACTTCTTCGCGCAGCTCTCCAACCGCGCTCCGTTCGACGTCTTCCTCTCGGCCGACTCCGCCTATCCCGAGCAACTCGTCGCCGAGGGCCTGGGCGAAACGGAATCGATCTTCCCCTACGCACGCGGGCACATCGCCCTGTGGGTTCGCAATGACTCGCCGCTCGACCTCGATGCGCTCGGCCCGCAGGCGCTCGTCCAGGAATCCGTGCGCAAAGTCGCGATCGCCAACCCCCGGCACGCGCCCTATGGCCGAGCCGCCGAAGCCGCCATCCAGTCGTTGGGCCTCGAGTCTCTACTCGAATCCCGACTGGTGCTGGGCGACACCGTCATTCAGGCGGCGCAGTTCGTGGAATCCGGCGCTGCCGACATCGGCATCATCGGACTTTCATTGACGCGGGCGCCCGCCCTGCGCGACCAGGGCCGCGCGCTGCCGCTGGATGAATCGCTGCATCCGCCGATCGAACAGGCCGGACTGATCCTGCCCTGGGCGGCCGATCGAGAAGCCGCGGAAACGCTGCGGAAGGAACTGCTCGGTCGTCACGGCCGGGAAATCCTGTCGAAACACGGCCTGACGCCTCCGGGAGACTGAACCGATGGACTGGGCGGCCGTGCGCCTCACGTTTCAACTGGCTGCCTCGACGACGCTGATCCTGCTCGTCGTCGGCCTGCCGCTGGCCTGGTGGCTGGCGACGACCCGTCGCCGCGGACGGTTCCTGATCGAATCGATCGTCGCGCTGCCGCTGGTCCTGCCGCCGACGGTCCTGGGCTTCTATCTGCTGGCCGCGTTCGGTCCGCGGAGCCCCCTGGGGTTGAGTTATCAGAACGTGACCGGCTCGACGCTGCCGTTCTCTTTTCCGGGCATCCTGCTCGGGTCGGTGCTGTATAACCTGCCGTTCGCGGTCCGTCCCTTCACTGCGGCGTTCGCGGGATTGAATCGTCGGTTGCTGGAGGCCTCCTGGTGCCTGGGCGAATCGCGCTGGGGCACTTTTCGACGCGTGGCGCTGCCGCTGGCATGGCCCGGAATTCTGGCCGGGATGGTCCTCACCTTCGCTCATTCCGTCGGCGAATTCGGCGTCGTGCTGATGATCGGCGGCAACATCCCCAACGTCACGCGGACGTTGTCGATCTCCATCTACGACGACGTGCAGGCTCTGGATTACGCCGCCGCCGGCCAGTCGGCGATCCTGCTGGTCGCATTCGCGTTCATCGTGCTGACGATCACGCACGTCATCGGCCGCCGGGGCTTCCCGGTATGAGCGACCAACTCATCGCCGACTTCGAGAAGCGCTTTCCTCGCGGCGCGATCATCCGGGGAACCCTGCGCCTGCCCGCCGATCGCGCTTCAGTCACCGTGTTGTACGGCCCCTCCGGCTGCGGCAAGACGACCCTGCTCCGCTGCCTCGCCGGCCTGGAGCGCCCGGAATCGGGAGTCATCGAGTTTCGCGGCGAGACCTGGTTCGACGCCCGTCGACGACGGTTTCAGTCGCCGCAGCAGCGCGGCATCGGCTTCCTGTTTCAGGATTACGCGCTGTTCCCGCATCTCTCCGTCGCCGAGAACATTGGCTACGGACTTCGCCGTCGCGATCCGGATCGGCCCCGGGCGATCTCCGACGCCGTCGACCGGTTTCAGCTGCAGGGCGTCGAGCATCGCTGTCCCGGCCAGATCTCCGGCGGCCAGCAGCAGCGCGTGGCCCTGGCCCGGGCCCTCGTCCGCAGGCCGCGGCTGCTGCTGCTCGACGAGCCCCTCTCAGCACTCGACGCCGTGCTCCGCGACGAACTGCGCCTCCAGTTGCGCAGCCAGCTTCGCGAGTTCGGCATTCCCGCGATTGTCGTCACCCACGATCCCACCGAGGCCATCGCGCTGGGGGACGACATCGCCGTCATGCGCGACGGGGAGATCATCCAGCAGGGCCCCGTTCAGGACGTCTTCTCCCGTCCCGCTGACGCGCGAATCGCTCGGATCGTCGGCATGGAGACGGTCGTCCCGGCAACGATTGTCGAAACGGCCGACGGCCTCGCATCGCTCGACGTGTCCGGCACGCGATTGACCGGCGTCGCCCCCGCTGCTCCTTCCCGGCGGGTCCTCGTCTGCATCCGCGGCGAGGATGTCGCCCTTGAACGCGAACCGCAACCGGGACTCAGCATTCGCAACCAGCTGCCGGCGAGCGTGCTGTGGCTCGTGCCCGAAGGCCCGCTCGTCCGAGTCGGCCTGAACTGCGGCTTCGAGCTCACGGCGCTCGTCACCCGCCGATCCCGCGACGAGCTCGACCTCGCCCCCGGATCGAACGTGACGGCGCTGATCAAGACGCCCGCGGTGCACGTCGTGCCGCACGACTGACCAGCGTCCGCGTCCGGCCGGATGATCCGCGTTCTATGCGCAATCGTTACGACCGCGCAAAGCGGTTTGAACAGGCGAGCCGGACTCTTCGGACGTCGCCCCCCCGCGCCGGCTGGCCGACTTCTCACCCAACTCCTGCGGCATTCATCGCTTCCGTTGAGCGTCTCCCGGTTGCCCGTTGGCGCGATGACAACAGCGGTACGGATTGTGCCACCTGCTCCGGATCTCAGGAGGATTCCGGTCACAGGGACGTTTCCAATGAGTTCAAGGGTGAGGGGGGAACCGATCGAGCAGACCTCCGCCGCTTTGCGGCGGACAGCGAAACCGTGCGTGGCGACCTGAGAGACCGCCACCTCCGAGGTCCTTCGGGACTTTCGGTTCGCTGCGAAGCCGAGAGCTGGCGGCCATCCGGCGACGCTTCCCGTGGAAGCGCTGCTGACAGGGGGACGGCAATCCCCCGGGATGTCCGCACGAGCCTGCTGCAAGGCTCCGCTCTCGGGTTCGCGGTGACGTCGCCGAACGTCTGCGCGCCCGGCTCGTCCCGTTCAGGAGCGGCGTCTCATGTCCGGCATGTTGCGATCCTTGTGGAACGATGAGCGGGGATTCATTCTCTCCGCCGAGCTTGTCATCATCTCGACCGTCCTCGTGATCGGACTGGTCAGCGGCCTCGTGTGCATCCGCACCGCGCTCAGCGACGAAATGACGGACGTCGCCAGCGCCATCGGCTCGCTCAACCAGTCCTATTCCTATGGCGGCATGCACGGCTGCCGAAGCTGGTGCGGCCTCCGCTCGCGAACCTACGGCTCGGCCTTCCTGGACCGGGCGGACAGCCCGCAGGAACTGCAGGCTGACTTTGGCGCCTACGGGTACGAATACCTCCGCGGCGGGGCGGTCGTCGTTCCCGGACCCGGTCCGGGAGTCATCATCGAATCTCCCTGTGCGCCGGGCGCGGTCATCGAGCAGGGTCTGCTGATGGATGGCGGCGGCGCCGCCCCGGCTTTCGGCTGCCCCGTCGATCCCTGGACGCCCGGCGTCCCCAGCCCCGGAGCGATCCTGAATGGACCGCGTCTGCCAGGCGAGGGCTCCGCGGCCAACGGCCCTGCGGCTGGCTGCCCGACCGACGTCCCCGCGCACGGCGTCCTCTGCCCGCCGGCCGATGCGGTTGCCTGCCCGACGCTGGGCACGCCCTGCGATCCCTACCCCCGCGGTCCTGTCTGGTGAATCAACGGGCCGCTTTCGCACATCGGCGTGTTCGCGTCCGTTGGCGCGGGTTTGCTCACCCTGTTTCAAGGCGGAAACAGACCCTTGTCCTCCTGACAGCCCGCCTGCGTCCGGACCGCCGATCTCTCGCGCGTCATAACCTTCTCCTTCGGGGCAGGTTATGACGCGTTTCTGCATTCCAGGTCCGTCCAGGGCCCGCGCGGCGGCACGCCGCCTGCCATGCCCCGAAATGATGCCGTCCGGCAACATCGTGATGCTCAAGGACATCGGCCCTGCAGCGTGCGACGTCGGACGGCGGCCCGGAGGCCGATTCGACGGCGTGAGACCCGTCCGCGTCCGCTTGCGCGCCTGGCGACGGCCGGGCCCCCGCAGGATGACCACGGACGCACCCGGCAATCGGGCATCCCTGAGTGAGGCCGCCGGCTTCGGCCGGCGGTCCTTTTCCCAACAACGTTCGGTCACGCGCCGGTTGCCGCCGGCGCAGGCCCGCTGCATGGCTCGGCGTCCCCGGCTGCCCGGACTCCGCAGTTCCAGATTCAGGCGGCCAATGTCTCTCAACAGGTGTGATTTGCCATGGTTGTCTCTCGGCTGCTCCACGACGAGCAGGGCTTCATCGTCTCCGCGGAACTGGTCCTCGTCGCGACGATTCTGGTCATCGGACTCATCGTTGGATTGAGTGAAATCCAGCATGCGGTGGTCTCGGAACTGAACGACGTCGGGGATGCGATCGGCTCGGTCAACCAGTCCTTCTTCTACTCGGGCTTTTCGAAACGCGACTTCTGGCGCGTCCACGCCGTGAGCTACGGATCGGCGTTCTACGACGCCTTCGACGACTGCGACAACAATCAGTGCGACCTCGCCTGCGATCTGCCGATCCCCGAAGGCCCCAAGGGCTGGGGCGGAGCTGGCTGGAACTGCGGAGGGATCGGCTTCTGAGAGACAGGTCGATCCTACGCGTTCCCGGCGGCGTTCATCGACATCGGTGAGCGTCGCCGGGCTTTCGCGCGCGCCGCCCAGCTCTCTCCGGCCGGCCACGCCGCTCCCATCGTCCGCTCGATGGAACTCCGCCGCCCCGCGCATCAGAATGCGGCTCGCTTTTCCGCATTCCCCGCGCTACGGAGCATCGCCGGCGACATGGGCGTCCTGATCGGCATGGATGAGGCCGGACTGGGGCCGAACCTCGGCCCGTTCGTCGTCGCGCTCACCGTCTGGGAGTTTCCCGGCCAGTCGACCGCCTGCGACCTCTACAAGGCCCTGTCCGACGCCGTCTCGCCCGAACCCGTGGACGACGGCCGACTGCACATCGCCGATTCCAAACAGATCTTCTCGCCCGCCCGGGGACTGGCCGCATTGGAACGCGCCGCGTTGACGCTCCTGCATGTCGCCGGAGCCGAACCCCGGGAGTTTCCCGACTTACTGTCCCGCATCGCCTGCGGGTCCGAAGTGGACGACTGGATGTCCGCGGCCCCGCCGCTGTCCCTCCCGCTGGAATGCGCGTCGGACGCTGTCGACAAGGCCTCGGACCGCCTTCGCCATTCGCTCGGCCAAGCCGGCATCCGCCTCCGTCATCTCTGCGCGGACGCCGTCTTCCCCCGCCTGTTCAACTACGGCATCGCGCGCACCGACAACAAGGCCGAGGTCTGTTCGCGAATCAGCCTGAACCTGCTGAAGTCCGCGTGGAATCCCGGCGACGGCGATGCGTTTGTCATCTGCGATCGACACGGCGGCCGCGCCCGTTACGACCAGCTCCTGTCGACGACGTTCGACGACCACTTCGTGTTTCGCATCTCCGAGACGCCCGAGCTCAGCCGCTATCGCCTCGGCAGTTCGGAAATCCGGTTCGAGTGCCGGGCCGAGCGACAACTGCCCGTGGCCTGCGCCTCGATCATCGCCAAATACGTCCGCGAACTTTCGATGCGGATGTTCAACGCCTTCTGGCGCTCCCACGTGCCGGACGTGCGCCCCACGCAGGGCTACCCTGGCGACGCCCGGCGCTTTGCGGATGAAGTCGCCTCAGCCCGAACAGCTCTGGGAATCGCCGATGACGCCTTCTGGCGGGCCCGCTGACCGCCCCGTTCACCACATCCAAGGGACTTCCCCATGTGCCGCGCTCCTCGCATTCACCGGCTGGCGTCGTTCTGCTGGTTCCTGTCGCTGGCCTGTTGCGGAGGCTGGACGTCCATGACGAACGCACAGCCCGCGGGCTTCAATTACGACGAAACCAGGGTCCCGGAGTACCGACTGCCCGATCCGCTGGTCCGCGAGGACGGCTCGCCGGTTGAGAACGCGGACCAGTGGCGCGAAACCCGACGGCCCGAGTTGCTGAAACTGTTCGCAGAGCACGTCTACGGCCGCACCCCGGATCAGGCGCTGCCGGACTTGTCGTTTGAGGTCGGGCCTGTCGAGGAGCAGGCTCTCGGCGGGCTGGCCCGTCGCAAGGAAGTCATCGTGCGCTTCACAGGCCAGCCGGATGGCCCCTCGATGACCATCCTCATTCATACGCCGAAGTCGGACGGCCCCGTCCCCTGCTTCCTGGGATTGAACTTCCAGGGCAATCACGCCGTCCATGCCGATCCCGGCATCACGCTGAATCCCAACTGGATGCGGGACAATCGCGAACAGGGGGTCGTCGACAACCGAGCCACTGAGGCCTCCCGCGGGCGCGAGGCCAGCCGCTGGCAGGTCGAGAAAGTCGTCGGCCGGGGATACGCGCTGGCGACGATCTACTATGGGGACATCGACCCCGATTTCGACGACGGCTTCCAGAACGGCGTGCATCCACTGTTTTACCGGAACGGGCAGACCCTGCCCCGCGCGGACGAGTGGGGCTCCATCGGCGCGTGGGCCTGGGGACTCAGCCGGGCCCTCGATTATCTCCAGTCTGACCCCGCGATCGACGGCGAGCGCGTCGCCGTCATCGGCCACTCCCGCCTCGGCAAGACGGCATTGTGGGCCGGCGCCCAGGACGAACGCTTCGCCCTCGTGATCTCAAACAACTCCGGCTGCGGCGGCGCGGCCCTCAGCCGCCGCGCCTTCGGCGAAACCCTCAAGCGCATCAACGAAGTCTTTCCCCACTGGTTCTGCGACAACTTTACGCGCTACAACGACAACGAAGCCGCCTGCCCGGTCGATCAGCATCAGCTCATCGCGCTCATCGCGCCGCGGCCCGTGTACGTCGCCAGCGCCACCCAGGATCAATGGGCTGACCCGCGCGGCGAGTTCCTCGCCTGCTGGCATGCCGATCCTGTTTATCGGCTGCTCGGAACGTCCGGACTCGGCGCCGCGACGGACGACCAGCCCGCAGCGGACCAGCCCGCGAATTCCGGCACGGTCGGCTATCACCTGCGCACCGGCGAACACGACGTCACCGCCTGGGACTGGGACCACTACCTCGACTTCGCTGATCGTTGGCTGCGCGCGGGAGGGGATCGGCCCTGACTCCGCCCGACCGTTTCTGACTGCAATGGGAGTTGCACAGTGATCCTTGCGGCTGGCCTGTCTCCGGCCTGGCAATACGTGCTGGTCTTCGACCGCCTTGAGGTCGGACACGTGAACCGCGCGCGAGGCTCCGAGTGGTTCGCGTCCGGCAAGGCGCTGAATGTCGGACTGGCCTTGAATTCGCTGGACGCTCCCTCGCGGACGCTGTCCATCGCGGGGGGCGCGACGGGCGATCAGCTTCGGCGGGACTTCACAAGCAGCGGCGCCGCGGCCCGCTGGATCCGCACCGAGGCGGGAACCCGCATCTGCACCACGCTCATCAACCAGGCGTCGGGCGAAACGACAGAACTCGTCGAAAACTCGCCGGCGATTCGTCCGGGAGAACTCGACGACTTCCGCGCGGCCTTCGCCGAGGAAGCCCGCACGGCCGATGTCATCGTCTGCAGCGGATCGCTTCCCGAGGGAGCGCCCCGGAACTACTACGCGCAGCTTTTTGAAGCCGCGGCGTCCGACTGTCCGGCCCTCAGTTCCTCCCCCGCCCGCGTCGTCCTCGACATCCGCGGCCCCGAACTTCTCGCCTGCCTCCCAAATCGGCCGTTTCTCGTCAAACCGAACCGCGAGGAACTGGCCGCCACGCTGCAACGGCCGCTGGATGACGACCGCTCGCTGCTGGACGGCATGCGCGAGTTGAACCGCGCGGGCGCCGAGTGGGTCTTGGTGACGCAGGGGGGCGAACCCGCGTGGCTGGCCAGCGAACGGGACCTGCATCGCATCCGTCCGCCGCGCGGTCTGCGGGTCGTCAACCCGATCGGCTGCGGCGACTGCGTTGCAGCCGGCGTCGCCTGCGGCCTGTCCCGGAATCTGGATCCCGTGGAATGCGTCCGCCTGGGCATGGCGGCCGCTGCGGCCAATCTCGAACAGATGTCGTCCGCCCGGTTCGACGCCCTGCGCGTTCGCGAACTTGCTGCGCAGGTCGTCGTCGAACCAGTCTGATCCCAACGACGCACCGGCCGCTCACACGTCCCGCGGCGCGTCCGTCTGAGTCGTCCCCCATGTCAGCGTCCGCTGCGGCGGGACATCCCCGTCGGTGGCTGTCCGCCGCGCGTTCTCGATCATCATCCACTCGCTGATGTTCTCGCGCGTCAGCACCCCCACGAGATATCCGTTCCGCACCACCGCCACGGTCGAACAGCCCGACTCCTGCAGCGGCGCCGTGATCTTCTCCAGCATGTCGTTCTCCTGCACGACCGGGCAGTTCTGACGCATGTGCGCCGAGACGTGGTCTTCGAACCCCTTCTCCGAAATCCCCTTCAGCAGATCATTTCGCGTCAGGATGCCCAGCACGCGGTCATTCTCCACGACCGGAAAGTCATGCTGTTCCCCGCGCAGCAGCTCGTCCACGGCGGTCTGCAGCGTGTCGTCCGGGTTCAGCGTCACGAACCGGGTGATCATCGCGTCCCGCGCCGGCACGCCCTTGATGATCGACCGCATCTGCACCATGTAGGCCTCCTCCTGGGCCCCGATGTACACGAACAGCGCGATGAACATCAGCATCCAGTGCCCCACCGCGAACCCCAGCACGCCGAACAGAATCGCCATCATCTGGCCCACCGTCGCCGCCACCTGCGTCGCCCGCGCATACGGCATGCGGTGCGCCAACAACGCCCGCAGCACCCGCCCGCCGTCCATCGGAAACGCCGGCAGCATGTTGAACACCGCCAGCGCCACATTGACCGTCATCAGGTCGTACAGAAACGCATCCCCGATCCGCCGTTCGGTGATCGGCGCCGGATTCGTCGGCACGATCTGCAGCACCACGAACAGCACGGCGGCGATGGCCACGTTCACCGCCGGCCCCGCCACCGCGATCCAGAACTCCTGCGACGGCTGCTCGGGAATCCGCTCCAGCCGCGCCACGCCGCCGATCGGCAGCATCGTGATGTCGCGCGTCTTCACCCCGTACCGCCGCGCCGTCAGCGCATGACCCAGTTCATGCAGCAGCACGCAGCCAAAGATCGACAGAATGAACACGACGGCCCGGATCGACGCCGCGGCCCCCGCCCCCTGATTCAACTGACTCAACAGGATCCATGCCGGCACGATCAGAAACGTCCAGTGGACGAAGACCTGAATCCCGGCGATTGTTCCCAGTTTGAACGCCCAGCGCATCACTGCTCCCGAAGTGGTCCGTCACGGCTCCCGGCAGCGAGCATTGCGCCCGCCGCGCCGACGACTCGAAACCCGCTGTATTGTGCACACTGCCGCGGGTCCGACCAGTGCCGGATCCCAAGTCCGGCCCAAACGGACGTTCTGGAGTGATGTGCTGGCGCCGCGATTCGCTCTGGCCGCGTCGCGTTTGCGCCGTCAAACCGGCTGACAGTCATCGTCCGTAGGCCTATTCTGCCCCCAGCGCCTCAGACGCTGGACGACAGCGACCGCTCCGCCCGCCAGATGCGATCTCCGCCACGACATGCACCCGCGCCTGCGCCGCATCGACGAGTTGACATCCCGCCTCGGACTCAGTCCCGACGATGTTGAACCACGCGGATGGCATGTCGGAAAGTTCTCGCAGGGGTTGCACCAGCGACTCGGCCATCGGCCGCGCGGCAAATATGTGAACGTCGCCGCCATCAATCCCACGCCCCTCGGCGAAGGCAAAACGGTCACAGCCATTGGCCTGGCGATGGGCCTCGAACGCATCGGCCGGCGGGCGATCGTCACCCTCCGACAGCCGTCGATGGGGCCGCTGTTCGGCGTCAAAGGCGGCGGCGCCGGCGGCGGGCAGGCGCGTCTGGAGCCGTTCGACGACGTCAACCTGCACCTCACGGGCGATCTGCATGCCGTGGCCGCGGCGAACAATCTGCTCGCGGCGCTCGTCGATAATCACGCGGCACGGGGCATGTCGCCGGCAATCGATCCCGATCGCATCGACTGGAAACGCTGCGTCGACGTCTGCGACCGCAGTCTCCGCGGCATCCGCACCGGCGTCGGAGATGACGCATGGATCGAACGGCAATCCGGCTTCGATTTGACTGCGGCCTCGGAAATCATGGCCATACTCGGACTCGCCGTCGACCTGACTGATCTCAAGGACCGACTGGGGCGGATCGTCGTGGGCCGCACTACGGATGGAACGCGCGTCACGGCAGCCGGTCTGAGGGCCGCCGGCGCACTGACCGCGATTCTCAGGGACGCGCTGCGCCCCAATCTGGTCCAGACGTCCGACGGCACGCCCGCGCTCGTCCATACCGGACCATTCGCCAACATCGCGCACGGCAACAGCTCAGTCGTCGCCGATCTGGCCGCGCTGCGGCTCGCTGAGTTCGTCGTCACTGAGAGCGGCTTTGGCGCGGACTGCGGCGCGGAGAAATTCTTTCATTTGAAGTGCCGAGCCAGCGGCCTTGCCCCGGATCTCGAAGTGCTCGTCTGCACCGCGCGGGCGCTCAAGCTGCATAGCGGGAAGTTCACGGTCCGGCCCGGTCGTCCGTTGCCGCGCGAGCTGTTGCAGGAGGACCTGGACGCCCTGCATGCGGGCGCGGCGAATCTGGAAGCGCACCTGGAGATCCTGCGGCGTTTCGGCGTGCCGACGGTCGTCGCCGTGAACCGGTTTCCTGACGACCCACAGGCGGAAATTGACGCGATCTCCGCCATCGCGCGGAGCGCGGGCGCTGACGACGTCGCCGTCACCACGGCGTTCCTCGAAGGGGCGGCCGGTTCCGAGATTCTGGCCGAAGCCGTCGTCCGCGCCGCCAGTCTGCCCGTCCGCTTCGAGCCGCTGTACTCCGATGATCTGCCCCTCGTCGGCAAGCTCGAAGCGATCGTCCGGCAGGTCTACGGGGGCGATGGCGTCGATCTCAGCCCCAACGCCCAACGGGAACTTGACGATCTGCAGGGCAGCGGATTTGGCCGCTTGCCCGTGTGCGTGGCCAAGACGCAGTACTCGTTGTCGCACGATCCCGAGTTGCTCGGCCGCCCTCGGGGATTTCGCCTGCCCGTCGATTCGGTGCGACTCGCCGCAGGCGCCGGATATGTCTACGTGCTGGCGGGGCAAATCCGCACGATGCCGGGACTTCCGTCCGAGCCGCTGGCGCTGCGGATTGACGTCGACGGCGACGGACGGATCCAGAATCTGGCCTGAACTCCGCCCGCAGCGCCGTCAAACTCCCCCCAGCTTGACTGACCGGCACCGCAAACGCGCTTCCTTCCGGAGGACCACGCTCACCGATTCGAACGGATGCACCCCCCCATCCGGACCATCCGATACGAGAGGCAGCAACGGAATGCACGCGCCAGACGGCGACCGCGGAAAGGTCGCCCGACCGGCGCGGCCCGGATCGTGGTGGAGCGCCATGCCTCTCTTTCGCAAACTCAGCACGTGGCTCATCGGCATCGCGTCGATGTCCGGCTGCTATCAGCTGAACGACTGCGTGAACCAACACGTGTCGTCCTGCTGCAACCGGCACTATGCGATGAAAGCATGGTGCGCCTGCCGCGGCAACTACGTTGACTGCCAGGACTATCTCTGGGACTTCGGCGCTGGCTTCCGCCAGGGTTACGCCGACGTCGCCGGAGGCGCGGACGGCTGCGTCCCGACGCTCCCGCCCCGCAAGTACTGGGGCGCCTGCTACCAGAATGACGACGGCCGCTGCGCCGTCGCCGCCTGGTTCGACGGCTATCAGCACGGAGCGGCGGTCGCCCTGGCAGACGGCGCCGGCGGCTACAGCCGCATCGTCACTTCCGACGACATCTACCAGAAGTGCGGCCAGGCCCCGATCTCGATCGACCTGGATCAATACAAGGCCAGCCGGACCCCGTCGCCGGCCGTCCCGACAGTCCCGATGGACGGCCACCTGCCGCCGTACCCCGAACCGGTCTACGGCGCTCCCGTGCCGCCGATCGAACCGCCCTATTCGCCTCAGGTGGCGCCCGTTCCGGACGACGCCATCCCGAACGAACTGCCGGAAGACTTCGGGCCCTCCGCCCGCTACGAAGGCCTGTTCGCTCCGTCTCGTTGATCGATCTCTCCGTCCAGCCCCTGTTCCGCGTTCGCTCGGAATGTTTGAGGAGTCGTAGTCCATGTCCCGCCGCACACTGCTACCGGCGATCCTCTGCTCGGCCGCCTTCGCAGGCGCCCTGGCCTCGTCGGGCTGCACGTCGATCAGCACTCAGGCCACGCACTGCGACATCCCGGCAGTGCCCGCCCGGATGGTCCCGCACGCCTACCTCGGCCGAGCCCGGTCGGAGATGCAACAGCTCTCCTTCACCCGGCTTCGACAGAATCCGACCGACGTCTACCAGGTCGGCCCCGGAGACGTGCTGCTGCTGCACGTGCCCGGCGTCTACCCGCAGATCGTCTCCTCTGCGGACCAGCAACAGGTCCGCAACGAGGAACGGGTCGTGTTCCAGATCGACGCCAACGTGCCCCCCGCGGAGGGCGTGCCCGTCATCGTCCGCGAGGACGGCTCGATCGCCCTGCGATCCATCGACCCCATCCAGTCCACCGGCCTGACGCTGGAACAACTGGCCGAGGTCATCCGCCGCGCCTACCTCGATGCGGACATCCTGCTGCCCGGCAATGACCGGGTCATTGTGAACATCTACTCGCGGCGGAAGCACCGCATCATGGTCATCCGCGAGGACGTCGGCAGCGGCGGCAACCAGCAGGGCCGCAACGGCATCGTGGTCAACTCCGGC
Source organism: Planctomyces sp. (assembly GCA_019636235.1). GTDB lineage: Bacteria > Planctomycetota > Planctomycetia > Planctomycetales > Planctomycetaceae > Caulifigura. The sequence goes on along the minus strand of JAHBXW010000002.1, from coordinate 363,020 downwards.
GCCATGCAGCGGGGCAGCGGCACCACGGTCGAACTGCCGGCCTACGAAAACGACGTCCTGCACGCCCTCACCGCCACCGGCGGACTCCCGGGCCTGGACGCCGAAAACGAAGTGGTCGTCATCCGCGGCGGATTTGACGACGGAGCCGCGTACGATCAGCTCGTCTCGCAGATCATGATGTCCCGTCAGCCCTGCGAGTGCCCGCCCTCAATTCCCGACCCGCCGAACGTCATGCGGATTCCCCTCCGGTTCTATCCGGAAATGAGCCCGCAGTTCACCGAAGAAGACATCATTCTGGAAGAGGGCGACGTCGTGTATGTCCCGTCGCGGCAGACCGACAAGTTCTACACCGGCGGAGTCCTGCCGGGCGGCGAGTTCCTCCTGCCCCGCGACTACGACCTGGACGTGATGGGCGCCATCGCGATGGCCCACGGTCCTCTGGGCGGCGGCGGCAGCGGACTCTCAGCCATCGGCGGACGCGGCGGAATGGGCATGGGCATGGGCGGCGGCAACCGCGGCGGCATGGGCGGCGGACTGCCTCCAACCAACCTGATCGTCCTCCGCAAGCTCCCCTGCGGCGGCCAGATCCCGATCCGGGTCGACCTCAAACGAGCCCTCCTGGATCAGAACGAGCGAATCCTCGTCCAGCCAGGAGACACCCTGATCCTCCGCTACACGCTCTGCGAAGAAATCTACAACACCGCGATCGGATTGTTCTCCATCAATTACCTGATCGGCCCGGCCCTCCGCTGAGTCCGGACTGACAACCTGAACCGCGACGACCCGGCCCTTGAAAGCCGGGTCGTTTGCGTTTTTTGCGTTGAACCGGGTCGATCAGCGCCCGGGTGAGCCTGCCCCCCGAGAGGCCCGGTCCAGCAACTGACGCAGCGCACGCGTCGTTGGATCGGTCGACGCCCGCGACTCCAGCTCGGCCACGTCCTGCTCCGCGAGGTCCAGCCGCCCCAGCCTGACCCGCGCCTGCGCACGAGTCTGCAGCGCCTGCAGCGCATCTTCACCCGATTGGTCCAGCGCGCGGCTCGCCGCCTCCTCGGCTTCCGCAAAGCGGCCGATCTGCAACTGCGCCCAGGCATGCAGACCCAGCGTCAACGGCGGCGGAGACTCCATTGTCGCCGCCATCGCCAGGTCCGATGCGGCGCCCTCGTACTGATGGCTCTGCAGCCTCAACGAACCCCGCAACGCCCGCGCGTCCAGATGTCCCGGGTCCGCGTCGATCAGCCGATCCAGCCGAGACATGGCCTCCAGGCGCCGACCCTCCAGAGCCAGTTGATTTGCCAGAGCCAGTTGCACCACGCGATCGCCGGGATTCGATCGCAGCAACTGCTCGAGCAGTCGGATCGCCTCGGCCCGCCTCCCTTCCCGCAGGGCTCGGTCCGCCTGTTGAGCCAAAGTCGACTTGGGATCGGCAGTGAAGTTTGGAAGTTCGATCCGCGTGCCCCGGTCGCCGCGATCTCGAAACGCCGTGGGAGTCGAGGATGCTGACGTCGCCGGCAGCTGCGGCAGCGGCCCCCTCTCGACCGTCGATGGGCGAACCTCGCGCGTGACTGCGACGTCCTGCGCCACATCGGGCAGCGTGTCCGGATCCGGAAGCGAACAGCCGGCCGCCAGCGCCGCCGGCAGCAGGCTGATCGCGGAACGCAGAATCCGAGCGACGATCGGTGTCACGATGCGGGTTCGGAGTGAGTGGGTCGCCGGATCGATCAGCGCGTCGATCCGGATTCCGTGAAGTAGGCGTCCGAGTAACCGCCGTCGCGCGAACCGCCGTAGCGGTACGGGTTCGCTCCGTAGCTCGAACCGTAGCCGCCCGCGTAGTCCGGCGTCCGGCCGTCCACGCCGTTGACCACCACGCCCAGCACCCGGGCGCCGATCAGGTCCAGCGTCTCGCAGGCCCGCTTGCCGTGCGGACGCGAACGCTTTGTGATCCGCACGACCAGCACCACGCCGTCGACATGCGCCGCGACTGCCGCCGGATCGGTGACGGCCAGCACCGGGGGCGTATCGAACAGCACAAAGTCGTACCGCTCCCGCAGCACGGCCACCAGTTCCGTGAATCGCGGAGACAGCAGCAGTTCGGCCGGGTTTTCCACCCGCGGGCCGACCGTCATGATGTCGAGGTTCGCGATCGAGGACTGTTGAACCGCGTCCGGCACGTCGAGGCCGTCGTTGACGACCGACGACACGCCGACCGTGTTCTCCAGACCGAACAGGGCATGCACCCGGGGCCGCCGCAAGTCGGCGTCCACCAGCAGGCACTTCTTGCCCGAAGTGGCGATCGCCACGGCCAGGTTGGCCGCCAGCGTCGACTTGCCGTCGCCGGGGTCGGCGCTGGTGATCTGAATGACGCGGTTCCCCTGCCCCCGTGTTCCAAAGAACAGCGCCGCCCGCACCGCCCGGTACGCCTCCGCCATCCGCGATCGCGGCCGGTGATGCGTCGACAGGCTGCGGTCCACCACGCCGTCCCGAACGATCCGCGCGTCCCGGCCAACCTCCAGCTCGGGAATGTGGCCGATGACCGGCAGGCCCAGTTGCTTCGTGATTTCGTCCGGATTCCGGAAGCTCTTGTCGGCCACTTCCAGCAGGAACGACAGCGAGATCGCCACCAGGAAGCCGGCGGCGCCCCCCAGGCCCAGGTACTTGGCGAAGTCCGGCCCCACCTGCACGCCGGGCGTCGGCTGCTGAGTCACGTTCGCGTTCAAGACCCCCTGGTTCTTTGCCAGGTCCACCGCCTGCAGCTTTTCCACGACCAGGTCAAACAGCTTCTTCCGCTGCTCCCCTTCGCTCAGCAAGTGCGTCTGCTCCAGTTGCTCGGACGCAATCCGCTTGGCGTCCACCTGGGTCGCCTTGAACTGCTCATCCAGTTTCTGCAATTCGCGGTCGAAGGCCCGGATCCGCTCGCGCAGCGACTCGATGTACACGTCCAGCAGGTCCCGCCGGGCCACGCCCGTCGTCGCGTTCTCCTGGAAGAAATTCCTTCGCAGCGAATCGATGGCCGCCTCAATGTTCTTCACCGACGGGTGCGAAGCGCCCACCTGCTTCGACATCCGCTCCTTCTCGATCACCAGCTCGGTGATCTTGTTCATGTACGGGTTGACTTCCGACTTCTCCGTCTTGTCGCTGGTGTTGGCGACCAGCAGCAGCGCCTCCCGGCTCGTCCCCCGCTCCAGACCGGATTGAATCGTCTCCAAATGCGTCTGCAATTGCTGACGCTCGAACGACGCCGTCCGACGCCGCGACTCAATATCCTCCAGCGTCCGGTCGAACGTGTTGATTCCCCGGCCGTCCACGAACAACAGCGATGACCGTTCCTGGAAGTCCAGCAGCTTCGTCTGGTACTCCTTCAAGTCGCGGTCGAGCTTGTCGCGGGCCTCGCTGATCAGACGCAGGGCGTCCGTCGCGTTGTTCCGCTGCGTGTCGGACAGCCACAGCTTGTAGGCGTCGACGACCGCTTCCAGAATCTTGCGGCAGTCGTGACGGTCCCCGCCGAAGTACGACAGTTCGATGACGTCTTTCGTCATCACGCTTCGGTTCGCCCGCAACCCCTTGGCGATGACGCCCGCCGGATTGGTGACGTGCGACAACGACCGCAGTTCCTTCAGCCCGCCTCGCTCAATCGCCGATTCCAGAATCGCCGGCTGAGTCATCAGATAAATGTGATTGTCGATCGGGTCGTCTTTCCGGGCCGCGTCGACATAGTCGACAGGCAGGTGCGCCATCGACTTCTGCACCATGATCTTCGAATACGAAGCGAACGTCGGAGGCTGCTTCGAAAAATGCAGATGCCCCAGTCCGAGCCCCACGCCCGTGAACAGAATGATCAGCCATTTGCGGCCGAACAACGCCCGGGTGATGTCCAGGCCCGGTTCCGTCGGCTTGTCAGCAGGCAGCTCGCTCGGCCAGTCGGCGGACGTGCTCACATCGCTCTCCACGTGTTGCAATCGCGCCGACCCTCGTGTCGGCAACGAGCGCGTCTTTTCGAACACAGTCTTTGTGTTCTGTTCCTACCGCGGAGGTGAACCGCGTCGCGATTGCAGGGCCCGCCAGAGCCGCTGATCGTACCACGCCCCCCGGACAGGAGCAAATCAGCAAATGCCGAACCAGACCCGCAATTCGGCCCCTCCCACGTCCCGACATGAGTCCGCCTCCCGCTGCTAAGTCGTCTGCTGAACGACACATCGGCGCACTCGTCCGAAGCGATTGACGGCAGCTCCGCGGCTCTTGTGGCAGGCCGTAAAGTGCTGTCTTTTGGCACCTCCGCGTCGATTTTCTGCAACGCTCCGACCATGCTCGCCATGCCCGGGAGCGCCCACGCCGGCAGGCTGCGATCGTCCCGGGGCGCGCAGAAAAAAAAAGCCCGCCGGGTTGGCCCGACAGGCTGCATCGTTTCCGGGAGCGGCTCAGGCCTTGGCCTGCTTCCGCCGACGGTTGCGGACGAGTCCGCCCAGTCCGCAGGTCGCCAGACCCGCCAGCGCCAGGCTGGCCGGCTCCGGCACGACCGGCGGCACGGCCACTGTCGAAAACACCAGCCGGAACGCGTTCGAAATCACGCCCCCATTGGCAGCCCCGATCTGCGGGATGTCCACCGAAAACGTGAACGCCTGCGCCCCGTTGACGTTCAGGTCTGACCAACCGATCAGGTTCGCCGAAGTCGTGACATTCCCGGTCGGCGTCGGCGCCGGATCGAAGTCCGGCGCATCCAGGTCGAACTGCGGCGCGGGATTCGCCAGCGGGACCAGCGACACCAGGAATGTGCCGATCGCGTCCGGAGACGCATTGTTCAGGTTCACCGTGAAGAAGTACTCAGCGGCGCCGTTCACCGTCCCGCCGTTCACGCCGGGAAAGCTGCGGACAATGCTGAAATCCGCCGAGTAGCTGCCGGTGGCGTTCGAGACCGCCAGGCCAAGCACGACCTTGTTCGGATTGTTCGCTCCGGGGCCGGTGTAGTTGTCGTTCGCCAGACCCGATGTCGAAACGCTCGTCGCGGTCAGCTCGGGATCGTTCGGCTGAACCACGGAAATGAACGCCGCATTCGCGGAACCGGCTCCGCAGGCCGCCATGACCGCGGCCACGGCCGCGATGCGCCACAATTTCAAACCCGCCATAACCTTCGCCTCGACCAGTGCAAATTGCGACTCCGAAGCGGAACAGCCCGCTCAGGAACGCACTAACGCCTCAAATTACGGCGGTCGCCGGACCGCTGGCCACAAGAATCGCCCCGGATTTTTCAGAGGCGGGCCAGCGCGGCCCACCGGCTCTATTGGAACGCATAAGAACGCCAGTGCGAACCCGTCGTTGAAGCGACCAAACGCCAGCGGCGTCGACGGACCCGGCGCGGACAGGCCCAATGTCCGCTCTCCGACCTCAGCGACGATTTGCTATTGCTTGAAGCGCCCGCTGGACCGCTGCGCCTCGCGCTGCATTTCATCGCGGAGGCGGCGGGCGATCTGCTCGTGTCGGGCCGCGAGTTCCGCGTGTCCCAGCGCCGCATAGCACTCGGCCAGGGCCGCATGAGATTCCGACACGCCCGAGTACACCTTGAGGGCCTTCTCCAGATCCTGGATCGCCTCGCGATGCTGTCCCATCTTCGCCAGGACGTGCCCTCGCGTGTCCAGAAACCGCACGTCCTCGGGGAATTTCGCGACGACGGGCTCGATCAGCGCCAGCGCCCGTTCGAGGTCCGGAGGATCGCGGTGCGCCAGGAACCAGGCCAGGTTGTTGGCGACAATCGGCGCCTGCGGCGCCGATTCCAGCGCCCGCTCCAGATGCAGCTCCGCCTCTTTCGGATTGACCGTAAAGAACGCCTGCGACCCCAGGATCAGGTGGCTGATTCCCACCGCACGGCCCTGCGCGATGTTGTCCAGCAGGAACTCGCGCGCCTGAGCAGCGACGTCCCCGCCCGACTTCAACAGCGCCATCATCCGGTCGAACGTCAGCAGATCGTTGGGATAGACCAGCAGCGCCGACGACAGCAGATCGTATCGCAGCCGAAGGTTCTCCGGCCCCTCGCCGCTGGACAGCGAATCCGCCCACATCACCAGAGTGCGGCTCAGCGCCTTCTTGAGGCGGTCATCCGTCTGTTCCTGAAGCCCCTTGCGAAGGATTTCCGCCGCCTCCTGGTAACGTTCCAGGAACATCAGCGTTTCGCTGGCGCCCAGCAGCGCCGCGACGTCCCCTGGATTCTGCTGCAGACGCGTCGACCAGTAACCGGCCGCATCCTCGGCCCAGCGCCGCGCGCCGGCCATGTCCTGCGACATCGCCATGGACTTGGCCAGCGGCAGCCGCGCCGCCGGATTCCCCGCGGCGATCTTCGACAGGTGCTGCACCGCGGCCGCGTAGTTGCCCGTGTTCAGGTCGAGCTGTCCCAGCAGCCACAACGCGGTGGGATCGTCCGCCACCAGCCGCAGCGCATAGTTCAGCTGCTGCCGTGCCGCGGACAGCGTCTCCTCGGTCTCCGGCAGGTTCAGGAAATACACGGCCCGCAGCGCGTGGGCCGGCGCATGCACGGGCTGATGGTCCGGAGCCAGCACCTTCAGAATCGCCAGCAGCCGCGCAGCGTCCTCGGTCTTCTGGCAGGTCATCGCCAGCTTCCACATCGCGTCCTGATTGCCGGGCTCGATGTCGACCGCGCGCTCGAGGTACAGCCGCGCCGCCTCGTAATTCCCGTTCTCCAGCGCTCGTTCTCCGGCCGCCAGGTAGCGTCCCGCCAGCACGCTTTGCTGCTCAAACACCGAGGCCGCAGCGAAGTACCCGGCCAGACTGAACACCAGGAGCGCCGGCAGCCCGAACAGCAGGTACCGGAACTTCCGCGTCTCCCACCACCACAGGAACAGCCCCCACAGGCTGTGTCCCAGCCAGCGCACGAACGCGATCGGCGCCGCGAGCAGCCGGAACAGGCCCGGAAAGCCCTCGTACCGCAAGTACAGCAGGAAATACCAGAATCGATGAAGCAATCGCATGGCGATGAGGACGGCCGGCGGCCGGAATTATTGACGGAGCGCTTCGACTATCTTCGGCTGCAGCAGCTCGCGCGCGTGCAGGTACAGGCGGTTCAGGCGTTCCTCGCGGAAGTCGTCGATGTCCCCGGGGCACTGGGCGAACAACTGAATCTGCACGACGGGGCCTCCGGACCGGCCTTCGCTCCGCGCGGCCGCTCGCGGCGCCCGCCCGCGTTTCAGCGATTCCAGCCGGCGGGCCATCTGGTCGCCAGCGTCCCCTTCGACGACGGACTTGATCATGGCGCCCGTCCGGCCGCTCGCGTCCACGCCGCTGTAAATCACCAGGCCGCTGCCGAACAGCGGCCGCGTCATGTTCACCTGCGCCAGTTGGCCGGCGCCGCCTTCCGTCGCGCCGACAGTCTCCGGCGCCGGACGCAGCGACTTTCCGGATTCGGGGATCCGCCAGCCCACCGCGGCGTAACACAGAGACAAGTCATGCAGCGCGTCGTAGGGGTAGTCGACCGACACCACGACCGCCATGTCCTCGCTTTCGTACGTCCACTGCTGACTGTGCGCCCCGAACGGGTCCTCCTTCACGCGGTCGATGACGTCGAACCGCTGACGGCGGAAGCCTTCAAACCGCTCCGGCAGGTCGTCCTCGGCCATCGCGGGAATCTTCACGTCCCGGGGGACGTACTGACTCATCGCCGGGAGGCTCTTCGGCATCTGCACCAGGGCGATGAACCCCGCCAGCCCCACCACGGACGCCCATGCCACACCCGCCTTCGGCAGCCACGTCGACGTCCGCAGAATCGCCTCGCGCATTGCGAATCCGTCCGGCGGCGCGTCGATCGGCGCCACATCCCCGATTGGCAGCAGAAACTTCAGCAACTGGTCGGTCGTCGCCACCAGCAGCAGTGACACGCCGAACAGCGCGAAACCCAGCGTCTCGTGCGCCGCCCCGCCCGTCAGGTCCACGCCGGCCCGGACCCCCACCGCGATCGCCACCAGCCGCGACACGTTTTCAATCAACACGATCCCGAACGTCGCGACCAGCAACAACGCGATGTGCAGCGCCCGGCGGCGCAACCACAACCCCAGGAACAGGCTCGCCCCCATCAGCACGAACAGCGAATGAATGCCGCTGCACGCATCCGCGACAAACAGCTTCTTCCCCGGCAGTTCAATGACGTTGGAGTAGGACAGATGCAGCACGCCCAGCCGGTCCAGCACGTGGCTGGCCATCGTCGTGCTCACGCCCCGCAGACGCAGGATCAGCCGCTCGTCCATCCCGAACGGCAGCGGAATCGCCAGCCAGCACAATACCCAGGTCGGTCCCCATTCGCGGACCTTCAGCCAGCCGCCGATCCACCACAGCGCGGGGATCGCGGCCACCAGCGCCGAAACCGCGCCCAGCCACGGCGACCACCGCCAGGCAGCCTCCAGAGCACCGGCCGTGCTGATCAGAGCCAGCAGACTGGCCAGCCAGATTCGCTGACGCGGCGCCACCGGCGCGAGGTCCCGTTCCCGGGCCAGCACCCAGCCGGCGATCGGCAGCACCAGCAGAAACTGGTAGTGCGGCTTCTGCAGCACCGCCGCGAGATGCCAGAACACCAGCGGCAGAAACGCCGCCATCACCACGGCTGGGACCCAGCGGTTCCCGCGCAGGCGATCCGCGAACGGCACGACCGGAGATGTTGGGGCAGGCTCAATCAGCCGTTCCCGGGTTTCAGCCAGACTCGCCATAGTCCAGATTCGACTTTCCTGATGTCCGGCGGGCCAAGCCCCGCCCATGAGCACGATCCGTCAGCGCGCTTCGCGGCCCCGAGCACGTGAAAGCAGCCTGTCAGACCGTAACCGGCCCGCGGACGTCGTGCAATCATCGGCCGGCCGCAACGCGGCCACGCCGCCCTCCGGACGACCCTCGTCGCCGACGTCCATTCCGCACCCGACGCCGCCGTCATCCACCCCGGCGACGCGACTGCACGATCCGCACCGTCGTCCACCACACGCCAATCGCCGTGCCGATCGCCGTCCCGGCGGCCAGTCCCCGGCAGAATCCCACGCGCCGCGGCGGCGCCAGCAATCGGCTGAAGTTCGAATCGGCCGACCACCACGCCGCCACCGCTCCAATCAACGCGCACGCGACGGCGCATCCCGCCACCCAGGCGACCAGCGTTGCCAGCGATCCCCGCAGCGATCGCCAGCTCGGAACCGCGCCGTCGCCGACCGTCGCAGCCGCAGCAACCATCGTGCCGACGAGCGGCCCCAGGCGCACGCCCTCGCGCAGAAACTCCCTCGGCCCGTACACGTAATCCCGGCTCAAACTCCAGAAAATCCCGTCCAGCAATGCTCCGGCACCCGCGGCCAGAAGCCAGCCCCCGCCCGTCAGCAGCACCCACCAGGCGATCCGGCTCATGGCAAGGCCTTCCTCAGCCGTCGGGCAAATCGTGCAACCTCCTTTGTCGACGGCTCCTCATCCAGGTCCAGCCACTCCGGCCCCGGTCGCTGATCGAGCGACTGGATCGTCCGCCGCCAGGCCCGGCCCTCTCCCATGCCCCGCAGCTGCTCCGCCACCCGGGTCACGCCGTCGGCGTCCTCCCCGTCCGAAGTCGAATCCCCGACTTCGAGAAGCTGGACGTCATTCCCCGTCATCGTCAGCCCCGGGGGAAACTCGACGGATCGCGGCTCGATCCGGACCACGGAGTTCTCCCGAAACGTGCTGTTCCGAACCGGCACGTCCGGACTCCACATCGTCGTCGCGCCCCCGACGAACAGGTTCTCTTCGAAGACGACATCGTGGACGACCGAGTTCCGCCACCGCCCGCGATGCGGCGCCAGAAACTTGATGTGGTACGACGCCTGTCGCGGCGACTGCCAGGCGATGTTGCCCCGTGCCCGCAACGGACCTTCCAGCACCGGACTGCAGCCGTAACTCACGAAACAATTGAACAGCAGGTTGCCTTCCAGCTCCACACGCGACGCGTCCCCATCGAACTCCAGCGCGTCGTCCGTCACGCAGCCCAGCCAGTTTCCGCGAAGCAGGCTGGTCTGATCGAAGCCAGACTGCGGCGAGACTTGCAGGCCATCGGCGCAGTGCGCGGCGACGCTGTTCGTCACCCGCACCGGCAGGCCCCAGGCCGACAGCAGGCCATTGCTGGAGATCTGGGAGTACAGCTCCTGCCATGACAGCCATCCCTGCCGCCACTCCTGCTGGGGATGGTTGTGATACAGGCAGCGGTCGACTTCGATCCGCGCCGGCGCGCGGGCGCCCAGTCCCGCCCGGATCCCGTGCACGGCCCCGGTGAAAACGCAGTCCTGGATGGACACGCCGTCCGCGTCCCAGACCCGTACGTTGCTGCCGATCCCGAAATCGAACCGCAGGTTCTGCAGCCGGATGTGGTCCGCTTCCAGCCACAGATTCGCCGATCGAAACACGCCCCAGTCCATCGGCGCAGGGACCTCCCGATGCGTCGCCAGCCCGCGGCCTTCCGGCGGACCCCCGCCGTCCAGATGCACGTACAGCACGTTGTCCCGGCAGATGAAGCAACCGCGACTGCCCGGGCGGCGTACGAAGTCCCGAAAGCGGTCGAGGTCGATCCACGGGAAGCGCAACAGCGACAGATCGCCGTCGCGGACCCAGTACAACGGCCAGCGGACCCGCGCGGAGTGGATGCCGTCCCCCTCGTCGCGCCACTCCGTCGCGAGCGGCAGGCCTTCCGGATGCCGCCAACTGATCACCGCCCCGCCCGGAGTCAGGGCCCGAATCGTCAGCGGCCGGCCCTCAATTCCCCCTCGACGGACGTGCACCCGCTCCGCATACTCGCCATTCAGAAGCCACACGGTCCCGTCCTGCGCCACGCGGCGCAGCGCCTCCGTGATCGTCCCGAGCGGAGCGTCCTCCCGGTCGCCGCGGCCCCAGTCGCTGCCGGTCGGTGAGACAAAGACCTCCGCCGGTCGGCCCATGGCGAACAGCCCCGGCCCCTGCCAGAACCAGACGGCCAGACCGATCGCCAGCAGCGCCAACGCGTCAAACGCCCGTTGCAGGGGACGTCGCGGCGCCGTCGGTTCCGCCGCGGACTCCGTGTTCGGAAGCGGCTGCATCAGGCGGCAATTGCCGGTAACCGGCGCGCGGAGCACAGTTCAGGCCCAATCTCTGCCGCTTCGGAACGCCGGAACCGCCGGCCCCGACGACCCGGGATTGCCGGCCAACTCCGCCCGAGATACGAATTCCGGCCCCTCGACGACCAGTCGGTCAGCAAGTCCACTCCGATGCCCCTCCCCGTCACCGTCTGCATCCCTGCCAGGAACGAGGAACAGAACCTCCCCGGGTGCCTCGATGCGCTCCGGGGAGCGTTCGCGGACGTCGTCGTCATCGATTCAGCCAGCACGGACGCGACCCGCGAAGTCGCCGAGGCCCGCGGGGCGAAAGTCCTCGAATTCGCCTGGGACGGCAAATTTCCCAAGAAGCGCAACTGGGTGCTTCGCAACCATGCCTTCGAGACCCCCTGGGTGCTGTTCCTCGACGCCGACGAGCAGGTCACCGAGCCGTTCCTGGACGAACTCCGGGCGACGCTGGGCGGCACGCCGCATGTTGGCTTCTGGATCTCGTTCAACAACTGGTTCATGGGCCGCCCGCTGCGGCATGGAGACGTCTTCCGGAAACTGGCCCTGTTTCGCGTCGGAGCCGGCGAGTACGAGCGGTTTCCCGAGGACCGCTGGAGCCACCTCGACATGGAAGTCCACGAGCATCCCGTGCTCCAGGGCAGTGTCGGCGCTCTCGCGGCCAGGTTGGACCATCACGACTACCGCGGCCTGAAGCACTACATCGCCAAGCACAATGAGTACTCAAGCTGGGAGGCCCATCGCTTTGTGTGGTTGAAAACGGCCGGCGCTGAATACTGGAACAGCCTGAACAAGCGTCAGCGCTTTAAGTACCGCAATCTGAACCGCTGGTGGTTTGCAAGGTTCTATTTCGCGACGACGTACTTCGCCAAGCTGGGTTTTCTGGACGGTTGGACCGGCTGGGTTTTCAACCAGTTCAAGCTCCGCTACTTCCAGGACATTCGCCTGAAGATCCGCGAGCTGGAATCGGGCGACGTCTGAGCATCCGCGCGACATCGACGTTCGCCCCAGGGAAGTTCAGTCCCCCGTCCGCAGGATCCGCTCTTTCAGCAGCCGCGCGGGGTTGCCGGCGACGACCGTCCACAGGGCGATGTCCTTCGTCACGACGGCCGCCGCCGCGGCGACGCCTCCCTCCCCGACCGTCACGCCCGGACCAATGAACGCCCGCGCGCACACCCACGCCTGGTCGCCGACCTCAATCGGCGCATGCGTCAGTCCCATCCGCGGGTCGGTGATGTCGTGGCTGCCCGTGCACAGGAACGCGTACTGCGACACCGTCGCATGGTCGCCGATCCGGATCCGGTCGATGCTGTACAGGTCGACGTTGTGGCTGATGGCCGATTCGTCTCCCACCTCGAGGTTCCACGGCGCCCAGACGTGCACGCTCGCCGCGATGCGCGCGTTTCGACCAATCCGCGCTCCGAACAGCCGCAGCAACAGTCGCCGCCAGCCATACATCAGCCGGGGCGTCGGTCGGAACAACAGCAGCCAGGTCGTCGCCCAGGCGACGCGAGCCACTTTGTTCGCCAGCGAATGCGGACTGGGACAGTCGGATTTGCCCACACGCACGTGGATGGTCGGCGCGGCTTCGCCGCTGGAGCGGGATTGACGGGTTTCGAGAGTTGAACGTGTCACGGCGTGTCCGGATCAGGGGATGAAAGGACAGGCCCGGCTGAAGTGAAGTCACCCCCGGCGCCCTTCGGGCAGGGGGGGGCGCTGGCCCAGTCCGCGGCTCGCTGCGGACGGGAACCTGGAACGCGGCCGGACGTTCCGGGCGGCGGCGGCCTGCTGCATCGATTGCGCGTAAATGCGCGGAGCGCCTAGAACGGCGCCGAACATCACAGTCACGAGAATCGCGCTCGCCGGATCGCCGCTGAACAACTGATGCGAGAACATGTACGAGACCAGGTCAGCGGCGATTGTGCCCAGCAGGCCGATCTGCAAGGTCTGTGCCGGATGATGCGGGGGAATGAGCTTCAACGCGTAAACCAGCGACAGCAGCGCCTGCACGCCCGCGACGACCACGAAAATCACGCCCGGAATCCCCAGCTCCGCGAACAGGCGACTGAGTCCATCCTCCTGCCAGCCGCGGGCGTCAGCCGTCGTCTTGATGCCCAGGTAATGCCGACCCTGTGTCGCGCTGCCCAGCCCGTTGCCCAGGATGCCCGCCTGCCGCAGCGTCGTCGCCGTATGGCCGATGAACGTCTTGTTCGCCCGTTCGCTGGACTCGGTGACCAGCGTCATCGCGTAGTCGGTGTATTCGTTGCCTTGCTCGGCTTCTTCCTGCGTCATCAGCAGGCCGGTCGCCAGGATCAGGCAGACGCACACCAGGCCGACCAGCTTGCCGCTCGCCTTCGAGATGCCCCGCCACTGGCACAACAGCACGTAGGTCACCACGAAGATGATCGGCATGCCGATCATCTTCCGGCGTCCGCACAACAACAGTCCCACCGTCGACCACAGGCCGATCAGGCCATACGCCGTTCGCGTCGTCGGCGTCGCGGAACGCAGCAGCAGAATCCCGCTGAACAGCAGCACGTGCGCGGCGTGCATGCCCATCACGTCCGGGCTGCGGTACCACCCGCACATCAGCGCCACGACCGAGTTGCCGTGATAACGGACCCACACCACGTCGATGCCCCCCAGCGCGGGAACATCGAACTTCAGGTATTCCAGCGGCACGCTGATCAGCATGATCGCGTTGACCAGCACGTAGAACCGCAGCAGCGACAGGACGTCCTTCTCGCTGCGCGCCAACAGATACCCGACCGTCATGCCCAACAGCGGCACGAGGTAGGACGCCGAGCCGACCGCGGCCAGCAGATAACCCGAGCGGTACAGGATCGACGCCAGCACGCCCGCCGGCACCAGCGCGCACAGCAGGCAGTACACCATGTTGCGGACCATCGGGTAGCGGCGCCACAGCCCCGCCGCCGCGGCCCGTTCCTTGATCAGCGCGCCCAGGAAAATCGCCCCCCAGGGCGCCACACCGATCACCGTCATCGCGACGGGATGCCCTTCCGTCATCTTCCGCAGCGGGTCCCGGATCGCGTCGATGATCAGGCACAGGTACAGCCCCCGCCGCCAGTCGGCCAGGCAATACATCGAAACCAGGAGGACCGCGCCGTAGTAGATCGTTGCCATGATTCAGTGGCCCGCCGCTGTGACGGATGCGTCCTCGCGGTCAGCGGAACGTTCGATGCCCCGGGTCCCGCCCTCCGAATTGCTCGGAATCAGCCGGGGGGGCCGGCTCGCCGCAACGCACGCGGACAGCAGCGCGCGCAGCTCGCCGACCAGTTTGACGGGAATGTACCACGGATGCCGCAGGTGAAATCGCGTCGCGACCTCCCGAAACGGCCGCTTCAAAATGTACCGCGCCGCCTCCAGCGGCCGCCCGTGGCGCAGCGCGAAATAATAATCGCCCATGCCGTGTCGGCCGGATGCGCTGGTCAAATGGCTGCCTTTGGCTCTTGTCCCGCCGCGTTCCGCCCGCAAATGATCGATCCGGGCCGCCGGCTCGAACAGGATTCGCCCTCCGGCCCGCACGATCCGCCGGGCGAATTCCGTCTCAAACCGGTACGCCGACCCTGAAAAATTCTCGTCGAAACCGCCGATCTCCAGCGCCCGCTTCCGCTTGACCGACAGATTCCCCGCCATCACGTTCGAAATCCACGCCCGCTCGTCGGACCAGAACGGAAACCCAAGGTCCCCTCGCAGCGTTTCGTCGCTCGTCCAGGCCGCCCGCCGCCCGGGATGCTCCCCCGGCTGGAGCACCTGCCCCACGACGCCCCACGCCTCCGGAAACTCCCGATGCGCCTCCCGGTGCGCCGACACCAGCCCCGATCCCGGGCGAATGTCGTCGTCCAGAAACAGCACCACCTCCCCCTCCGACGCCAGCAGCCCCGCGTTCATCGCCTGCGCAATGGATGGCTGGTCCCGGCGAATCCAGCGGATCGCCGATGACGACTGCCAGGCCGAGAGCGCCTGCTCCGTCGCCGGTTCGTGCCGCGGAGTCTGGTCCACGACGATCAGCTCGTCCGATTCGAGCTGCGGCAACAGCGCGCGGATCGAGTCCACGAGGACCTCCTCGCGCCCGTACGTCGGGATGACCAGAGAAATCTTCAATGCACGCTCAGTAATCGGAACCTCACTTCCGCAGCCCCGCCTGCCGCAACAGCTTGCCGACCCGCTCCTTGACGACCCAGTATCCCGAGCGGTTCCGCAACAACGGCAGCCACCCGTCCGGCAACTGGTACTTGTGGATGCTGGCGCCCACGAACTCCGGGCTCATGTCATAGCCCATCGCCTCCGCCAGTTCGATCACCTCCGGATGCCGCTGGTACGTCTTCCATTCCTCGCCCAGCGGACGCCGCTCCAGGCAGAACACGGCCCGTTCATTCTTCTCCTCGCTCGGAACCAGCGGACAGTCCGGCCGCCAGTCCGCAAATCCGGTGAACTGCGCCACCCGACGCAGCACCTCCGGCGATTTGAACAGCGATTCGCTGCGCACGTCCAGCATCTGCAGACCTGGAATCCGGTCCGGCAGCTCCCGGGCGAAGGCGTTCGCCTCCAGCCACAAGTACAAGCATTTTTCAAACGGCCCCATGTTCCCCCACCGCGACTGGAACTGGGGAAACAGCGCCCTGGGATGCGAGGGCGTCAATGCCCAGTTGGGCGCCTGATAATCGCTGTAACTGCCGATCAATTTGAATGACGCCGCCACCGCCACGGGGTGCCGATGCAGATGGATCACCCGCAACTGATCGCCGATCTCCGAGTGCATCCAGGGGATCAGTGACCGCATCGTCCAGCCGAAATCGACGACCGGCGCCGTCTCGGAAATCCGCCGCCAGTCAGCCAGCAAGCCGGTCACCTCCGGCGACAGCATCCCCTCGCGGTCCGCCGGCTCGAAACTGCGATGAAACGGCGCGACCTGCGTCACGTTCTGCCGCAGATGCTCGTGCGAAATCCACTGCGGACCTTCGCCGTAGGACAGTTGCAGCGAACGCTCGAGGAACGTCGTCCCGCATCGTCCCGTCGTCGCCGCCAGCGTGATCGGATGCATCAGCCCTCCTCCAGTCGACGAGAGTCGGTTGAGCCCACGATGTCTCCCTCAAAACCCGGCCCCATCCCGCGCTTCAGTTCCATTCCGCCCGATAGCCCAGGCGCCGGATGGCGTCTCCCGCGATCCGCTCGAACACCTGCCGCTGCCGGGCCGTCCAGGCCGACCAGCGCCCGATCGGCTGAAAGGCGGCCGACCGTTCGACCCCCTTCCCGAAATCCATGTCGCCGCTCGCATCCCGCAAGAACGACGACCCGCGAACCGTCATCCCCCGCAGCGCCTCCCAGTCGAAATCCGCTGCTGTCAGCTCCAACCGCTCGAGCAGTTCGCGCGCCTTCTGCTCCTGATGCTGCACCAGGTCCTCGTACTTGACGACCAGCAACCGTCCCTGCGCCACAAGATCGTCATGCCGCTCCAGGAAGGACTGCAGCTTCGCGACAGCCGCCTGATACCGCTCGCACAGAATCCGAAAGTCCGCGCCCGGCGCGAACCGGCGCCAGTGATGCGGGTTCCAGATCCGACGCGCGCCGAGCACAAACCCGGCCTTGAGCGCGCTCGCCACCAGGTCGCGGCCATCCCGCACGACGACGATCGTCCGCGCGTCCGGAAATGTCTCCAGCTGGAAGTCAAGATGGTCGACCGACGGCTCCTTGACGAGGATCCAGGACGAGGGCGGCAGCTCTTTTCCGAGATAGTCCAGCCAGGCGCCGCCCAGGTGCGGATGAAACTCGCGCGGATCGAAGTCCGACGAGTGCGACGAGCGGGCGATCGCCTGGAGATACGCCTCCGCCAGCGGAGCGAAACGAACCGGAGTGAACTCCCAGAACCGCCGCGGCCACAGGGAAATGTGCGCGTGATGCTGCAGCACATCCCCCACGTAGTTCGTCCCCGAGCGCGGCATGATGCCGCGGACGATGATCATCCGACGCTGGCGGCCGTCGGTCGGCGTCGCGGCGGAGGGGAAGCTGGTGTGGGATGTCATGTCGTTCGTGCGAGTTCGCGGAAGCGTCGCCGGCGGGTTCACGTTCAGGACTTGGCGACGGCCCGGATCGCTCCGCTCCCAGAGTCGGGCCAGGTTTGTCCGCCGGCGCCTGAGAGTAACCGCTCGTACTCGTCGGCCATCGCCTCGCCGATCGGCCCCCATTCAAAGCGGGCGCGAACCGCCTCACGGCCCCGCGCGCCCATCTCGTCCAGCTCGCGGCAAGCCAGCGCCGCGCGCAGCGCCGGCTCCAGCGCCGCGGCCCCCGGCTGAATCCACCATCCGCACCGTTCGTCTTCGAGCAGCCCCCAGGGCGTCACCCGCGTCGTAATCACCGGCACGCCCGATGCCAGCGCCTCCGCAATCACCAGCCCGAAATTCTCGCTGTAACTCGGCAGTACGAAGAGGCTGGCCCGCGCGTAACGCGACCATTTCTCATCCCCTTCCAGCGGACCGGTGAACTCCACGTCGCCGACGAGTCCGGCCTCCCGAATCCGCGCCTCCAGTTCCGCGCGATGCCCCACTTCATCCGGCCCCGCGATGACCAGTCGCCAGCCTTCCGGACGAATCCGCCGCCAGGCTTCGATCAGGTCCAGCAGCCCCTTCTTCGGATGAATCCGCGACAGGAAGAGCGCCTCCCGCGGATTCGTCGCTTTGGCGGCGGTCGCCGTTGGGAACTCGATGCCGTTCGGGACCACGAACGCGGGCGTCTTCAGCCGCAGGGCCTCCAACTCGCCCTGTTCCAGGTCCGACGTCGCATGCAGCGCCGCCGCCGTGTCGAGGTCCCGCCGGGCGTGCAGCACCCATAGCGCTTTCTTAATCCATTTCCGCCGCGTCAGGGACCACGGGGCCAGCATCCCCCGCGGCGAGACAATTCGCGGCACATGCAGCGCACGACTGGCCCCCGCCGTCCCCCGGTTCGTCGCCAGCCATTGGCCATGATCGTGAATCAGCCGCACATCCTGTTCGCGCATGACCCGCCGCACCGCCTCCCGGAATGTCCGTTCCAGCGCCCAGCCCACCGCCCGGTCCGTCGTTTCGATTTCGATCGTCGAGACCAGTTCCGCGGACGGCCGCAGCAGCGGCGCCCCAGGACGCCGCGTGCACATCAGCAACACGCGGACCCGTCCCGTGCGAGCCAGCGCCTCGCAGAGATTCGGCACGGATCGGCTGGGGCCCCCGGCATCGGGATGCAGCGTGTGAATCGTGTGCAGGATCGCGGGAACTGTGCTCATGACGCCGTGCCGCTCAACGCCGACTCCGATCCGCGGCGGGCATTCCCCGACAGGAGCCGTTGAATCTGTTCCTGCAGTCGCATTCGAAACGGCTCGGGTCCGAACGCGGACAACACCTGCTGCGCGCGAGACTCGGAACGCGGCGTCCGCTGCTCCGCCGGCAGGTCGAGTTCGTCCCGGATCGCCTGCGCCAGCGCGGCAGGATCGCCGGGCGTCACCAGGCGTCCCGCTTCGCCGCCGAGCAGCGCATCGACCGAGCCATCCGCGTTGCCGGCGATCACCGGGGTCCCGCAGGCCGTCGCCTCGACGAACACGATTCCGAAACCCTCTTTGCGGCTGGGCATTACGAACACATCGGCCGCCCGATACAGGTCGGGCAACTCATCCGCCGCGACGAATCCCGGCAGCAGAACCCGCTCTCCGACGCCTAACTCCATCGCCAGGGCGCGAATCCGGTCGCGATCCGGCCCCGAGCCGCCCAGGACGAACCACGTCCGGGGATGAGTCTGGAGGACCCCCGGCAGACACCGCACGACGTCGTCGTACCCTTTTGGCCCTTCGGTGTGCGCCAGCCGCGCAATGGCGACCAGCAGCTTCGCATCCGCGGGGACGCCCAGCCGCTCGCGCGTCGCCGGGTTGCGCGGACGTCCGTGAAACCGCGCCGCATCGAATGTCGGCGGCAACAGCGGCATTCGGCCAGCGAGCGACGGAATCTGCTCGAGCACCCGTCCGCGCGTGAATCCGCTCACAGCCGCCACGAGATCGGATTTCACCAGCGACCGGGCCAGCCGCGGAGCAATGCTCCACACGTCCACGCCGTGGCAGACCGTCAGAAACGGAACCCCCTGACCGGCGACCGCCCGCGCCAGGTGCGGATGCGTGCACACCACCGCATCGGGACGCAGCCGCGCGATCGTCCGTCGGATCGCCGCCGGCGCCAGCAGCTTCCGCAATCGGCTTGTTCGGCAGGACAATCCCCGCTGCGCGCTCAGCCACGGAAACCTGTCCCGCAACTCGGTCGGCTCATCATTGCGGCTGACGACCGCCAGCCGATCCGCGCCGACGATCCCGCGGGCAGCCAGCACGACGTCGGCCGAATACGTCTGCACGCCGCCGGTGCGGCAGACTTCCGGAACGATGATCAGAAGCGAGGGTGTGGACGCCATGCTGTTCAACAGGCCGCGACGCGGGCGGACGTCACGAATCGGACCGCCTCAACCATGCCTTCCACGGCCTGCTCGGGGGAGTAGCCCGCGACGTGCGCCTCCGCCCGGCGACCCATCGCGTGCAGACGGTCGCGGTCGCTGGCCTGTTCCCGCAGCACGTTCGCCAGCGCTCCCCAATCCCGATGCGAAAACTTCCAACCCGTTTCGCCGTCCCGAATCAGGTCGGGGACGCAGCCCACTTGGTCGCTGACGATCGCCGGCCGGCCCGACGCCATGGCTTCGTTCACGACCAGCCCCCACGTCTCCCAGCAGTCGGAGGGCAGAACCAGACAGTCGGCCGCCGCGTAGGCGTCCGCGATCTCCCCCTGATTCACGAATCCCGTGAAGTGCACGCGTCCGGGAATCCGGGCGGCGATCGCCTCGCACTCCGGCCGCAGCGGACCATCGCCGACGATCATCAGATGGGCCGGACTCCCCGCTTCGACCGACATGCGAAACGCGTCCAGGAGGTCGACCGGATGCTTCTTGGGAATCAGTTTGCCGCTGAACAGGTAACACACGACGTCCCCGGGGATGCCCATCCGCTCGCGGAACGCGGCGCCCCGCTCGTCGCGGCCGGGAACCTGAAACCGCCGGTTCTCCACGCAGTACGGACAGAAGAACATCTGCCGGTCGGGAATCCCGTAGTGCCGGTAGAACTCCCGGTTTCGCTGCCCGATGCACAACTGCGCCGAGTAGCGGCGGACCAGCGCCCGCTGCAACCACTGTTTCCAGCGGGGCCGCCGCGGCAGCAGGTTTGATTCGCCCCGGACAATGCACGGAAGGCCCAGCCGGCGGCAGGCGCGAAGCGTCTGGACCGTCGATTTGACGCCCCAGCCGTTGACGATCACCGCGTCGACCTGCAGCTCCTGCAGCTTCCGCCCGATGCCCGGAGTGTCGCACCCCCTGAAATGGGACGATCCGGGATCGTTCGAAACGTTCTCCAGCAACTGCCAGCGGTAGCCGTCGAGCAGCGGGATGTCCCATTCGAACTGCACGCCGAAACCCACGCCCTGCTGATCCTTGCCGGGCATGTGGCAGAACAGAACGGTCAGGTCGATGTCGGACCGCGCCGCCAGCAGCCGGAACAGCGGCGCCTGGTATTGAATCGGATGCGTTGTGACGAACGCGACCTGAACGGCCATGCGTAGGGTTTTCAAGCCGCCGGTCCGCCGCGGAATCGTTCCGCTGGGACGGCGTTGGACTCAGGCCCGGGATCCGGTTTCCGTGACCTCAAACGTCGTCGCGCCGACCGGCGCGTTTGAAGATGTCGCGTAGCACTGGGCCAGCCGCGCCCAGGCCTTCACGTCCCAGGGACGGTGCCGAATCACCTTCCACAGGTAATTCGACGCCCGGCGATCCCGCTTCCGGGCCAGCCAGCTCCCGACGAGGTACGCTGTGTCGATGACGGCGTTCCGCCGGGCCGACTCTGAAATCCGGTTGCCCCGGACCCGCTCCGTCAGCTCCAGCGCTTCCTGGAGATACGGCTCCTCCGACTGCTGCCGCTGTCGGGCCGAGTGGCACAGCCGCCCCAGGTCGCCGAAGCGCTGCTGCGTCGGGCGGTGCTCGCTGGAAATCGCCGCCAGGCTGATCCGGAAGTGATACAGCGGCTTTTGCACGTAGCCCAGCCGGGACCGCTCCGCGAACCGCAGCCACAAGTCGTGATCCTGCGCGAAATAGAACGGCGCCCGATAGCCTCCCGCCGCTTCGTACAGTTCGCGGCGCATCATCACCGAGCCATGCGGCGGGCCTGCCGCCGACTGAACCAGGCGCCGCGTCGCTTCTCCTGGATCGACCGGCGACTCACGGACATCCAGCGGCTCGTTCGCCGGCCCGACGTACTGAATCCAGCTCGACGCGAACCCCACGTCGGGAGCGCCGTCGAGATACGCGACCTGCTCGGCCAGCCGTTCCGGATGCGACCAGTCGTCCGCGTCCTGCCGGGCGATGTATTCCCCGCGCGCTTCGGCACACCCGCGGATCAGCGCCCGCGTCAGCCCGGTGTTCGGCTGATGGATGACCCGCATCCGACTGTCCTCGCGCGCCAGCGCGTCCAGCACGTCCCCCGTGCGATCGGTCGATCCGTCGTCGACGACGATCAGCTCCCAGTCCCGGAAGGTCTGCGTGCGGATGCTCTCGACGGCCACCGCGATCCGGTCGAACGCGTTGTACGCGCACAGCACGACCGACACCTTCGGGGAACTCGCGGAATCTCTGGCTGCATCCTGGGTCATGGCTTCTCGGCGGCGCCGGCCGGCGTCTTGAGGAGGCGACGCACGGCTTCCGCGGCCCGGACCGTCATCGGCCAGCCGAAACACCGCGTCGCCGTTTGAAACGCCCTCAGACCGACGGAACTCCTGTAAGGGGTGATCATTTCCCGTGCGTACGACAACGCGCGGTCCGCTTCGTCCCGCAGCCCGCGCTCGCCGCACAGTCGCGCCAGCCAGAACAGCTTGCGCGAGAACATTTCCGTGTACTCCCGATCGACCAGTCCGCGGTCCCGCATCTCCAGCCAGATCGACTCATGGGCCAGAAAATAGTTGCGCGTCAACTGCGGGGTAAACCCCGTTCCCATCCCGCTGGCTCGTTCGCCGGAATGATCGATCACCCGCGCCAGCGGCTCGGCCGCCTGACAGACCGCGGCTCCGGCCATCCCGGCCTTCAGGTCGTGTTCCCAGTCTTCCATCGCCCGCAGATTCGACCAGCCGGGGAAGCGGTCATAAATCCGCTTCCGCCACAACGGCGTAATCGTGTGCCAGCCGCGCTGAATCAGGAAATCCGGGAAGATCCGCTCGATGACCTCCGCCGTCCGCGCCCAGGGCCGCTCGCTGCCGGAGGCCGCATGCTGCCGCAACGTGATGCAGTAGCACACGTCGGCGTCCGGACATTCGCGGAATCGCCGCACCTGCAATTCGAATTTCCGGGGCTCCAGGAGATCGTCCGAATCCAGGTACTGAATGAACTCGCCCGTCGCGTGTCGCAGTCCCGTCTGCCGCGCGGCGCCCGGTCCGCCGTTCTCCTGACGAATGAATTTCACCACGCCGGGATGCAGATCCGCCAGACGCTGCGCCGCCGCCGGCGTCTCGTCCTGCGAACCATCGTCGACCAGCACGATCTCCAGCGGACGATGCGTCTGCCGCAACACGCTGTCCACGCATGCCTCGAGCATGTGCGCGCGGTTGTACAGCGGAATGATGCAACTCACGGTCGCCGCCGCGTCGCCGTTCGAATTGGACGTCGGTTCGCTCATGATCCGTTCAGCCCCGCAGCAGCCGCGACGCCGTCTGCCTGGCCCGGCAGATCGCCCGATCCGTCCAGGGGGGCGGCGGAACCTCGGACATCGCGCTGTCCAGTCGCTCCCTGATCGCCGGAGGAATCACCTTTTCGAATTCCGCAGACCCGCGAAAGTGTCGCCAGCGGTTCCACAACTGCGCATAGCGGGTCATCACCGACCTCGGCAGCAGTCGCGCCCGGTGCGCCCGCGAAATGCTCAGCAGCAGCACCACGCATCCCTCCCACGTCCGCCAGTTGTTCGCCTGGAACTGATGGCTGATCGAACCCTGCACCTGCCGGTACAGCACTCCCACGTACGCGTTGTGCACGAACCGCCCTTCGCATTCCAGCATCCGCAGGATCATCTCCGTGTCGGAGCAGCAACCGAAGCGCTCGTCGAAGGCCCGCCGCTGCAGGAACTCGCGGCGGACGATGTACCCGCAACTGTGCCACAACTGGTTCCCCAGCGCCGCGAGGTTGTACCAGCGGTCGCAGCCGCGGGTCTGATCCTCATACGGGTTGAATCCCGCGTTGATCATCGCGTCATCCGCGGGCTGCCCGTCGAACGGCTCCAGGTCCGCCTCGGTGCAGCGCAGCGTCCGCACCCCCGCGCCGACAATGTCGTCCGCCGACATCGCGTTCACGAGGACTTCCAGCGTCTTCGGCCGGAAGGCGTCGTCCGCGTCGAGCTTCACAATGTACGTCCCTCGCGCCTCCTCCAGGCAGCGGTTCCAGTTCGCCGTCATCCCGCGATTTGTCTCGTTGCGGAACAGGCGCAGCCGCGGTTCGCGCAGCGTCCAATCCTGCAGCCGTTCGAACGTCGCGTCGCTGCTGACGTCATCGACCGCGACAAGCTCCCAGTCGCTGAACGTCTGCCCCACGACGCTTTCAATCGTCTGATCGATGAACCGCGCCGCGTTGTAAGCGGGCAGCAGGACGGAAACAGTGGGATTCATGGCAGGCTTCAATGGGACGTCGCCTCGATCGCCCGACGGACGGTTCGCGACGCCGGCAGGGTCAGGGCTGATGAGCACGCGCGGCTTCCATCGGCGCGGCGACGACAGCGGCTTCCGCGGCCGCGGGGGAATTCCTGGGCGATGACGGCTGACCCACGATTCTCAGCTCCGGCGCCAACCGGACGCCGCTCGATTCCAACACGCGCTCCTGGATCATGCCGATCAGCGTCACAATGTCCCGGGCCGTCGCGTCCCCCAGGTTGACGATAAAATTGCTGTGCTTCACCGACACCGCGCAGCCGCCGCACCGCAGGCCGCGGAGACCGCAATCGTCAATCAGCTTCCAGGCCGAATGCCCGGGCGGATTTGTGAACACGCTGCCGCAGTTCGGCTGACTCAGCGGCTGCGTGCGTTTGCGATAGGCCAGGAGTTCTTCCGTCTGCTGGCGGATGCGGTCGGCCGATGACGGCGTCAGTTTCAGCCGCGCGCCCAGGATCAGTTCTTCGTTCGACTGAAAGCACGACGTCCGGACCGCGAACTCCGCGTCCGCAGCCCGCCGGCGAACCACCTCGCCCTCAGCTGTCAGAGACTCGATCTCCACTGCGATGTCCGCCAGCTCCCAGCCATGGCAGCCGGCGTTCATGAACACCGCGCCCCCCAGCGTCCCCGGAATGCCCACGCACCATTCCGATCCGCTCAACTCCGCCTTCAGGGCCGTCTGCCCGATCGCCGGCAGCGGCGCGCCGGCCCCGGCGACAATCTCCTGTCCCTGCACTTCCAGTCCGTTCAAGCACTGCCCCAACCGAAACGCGACTCCGGGAAACCCCTCGTCGCTGATTAGCAGGTTCGAGCCTTTGCCGACGACCAGCCGCGGCACGCCTTCCGTCGCGCACAGCCGCCACAACCTCCGCAGCGAGTCAACCGTCCGCGGCTCGACGAGCGCCGCTGTCGCACCCCCCGCGCGCAGCGTCGTCCAGCGGCTCGAAGGAGCGTCCCATTCCACCGGGCCGTCGCAACTCGAAGCGAGGGCGTGTGCGAGACTCTTGGCGATCATCGATTCCGTCACGCGGCGATCACTGCGTACGGGCGGCTGGCTCCAGCCGGGCGCCGATCTCGCCCAGCGATTGATCCAGATCGGCGTATCCGCGCAGAACCTCTCCAAAGTTGTGAATCGTCGTCGACCCTTCGGCCCCCATCGCGGCCAGCAGCAGCGCCGCCCCGGCCTGCAAGTCCGTCGCCTGCACGTCCGCGCCCCGCAGCCGCGCCGGTCCCGTCACCACCGCCAGGTCGTTGTGCACCAGTATGTCCGCGCCCATCCGGGCCAGCTCCGGCGCCTGCTGGAACCGGTTCTCATACATCCGCTCGCGGATGATCGACCGCCCGCTGGCGAAGCAGCACAGCGCCATCAGCGGCGCCTGCGAGTCCGTCGGAAAGCCCGGATAGGGCCAGGTGACCATGTTGCAGGGCGACAGCGACGGCGGCGCCTTGACCTCCAGCACATCCGCGCCGCGCTGCCACACTTTCGCGCCCATCTCCTGAATCTTGATCAATACGGGCTGCGCGCCGGCGCCGGGGTTCCGAATCGTCAGATGCCCCCCGGGCAGGCAGGCGATCATGGCGAACAGCGCCGTCTCGATCCGCGACGGGCCGACGGTCGTCTCCGTGCCCCGCAGCCGCGGCCGGCCGTGAATGACGAGTTCCGCGCCGCCGATCCCCTCGATGACGGCGCCCATCTCCACCAAAGCCCGGCACAACTCAGCCACTTCGGGCTCGCGGGCCGCATTGCAGATCCGCGTCGTCCCCTCGGCTTTCACCGCCGCCATCACCAACTGCTGCGTCCCCGTATGTGTCGGCAGGTCGAGCAGAATCGACGCGCCTCGCAGCCGCGACGCCGCCGCCCGCAGCATCGGTCCGTCCTGCTGGATGTTCGCTCCCAGACGCTGCAGCCCCGACAGGTGAATGTCGAACTGCCGCGCGCCGATCGAGCAGCCGCCGGGCCGCCCCATGCTGGTCGCTCCGAACCGCGCCAAAAGCGGCCCCATCAGCATCAGCGACCCGCGCAGTTGCCCGCACAGGTCCGGATCCGGCGCCTGGCTGGTCAGCGTCGAGGCGTCGATCTCAACCCGCCGCGTCTCCCAGTCCGCCTCGACCGTCGCCCCCAGGCGTTCAATGATCGCCAGCAGCAACTGGACATCGCGGACCGGCGGGACATCATGCAGAACGGTCGTGCCCTCGTCGGCCAATAGCGCCGCGGCGATCAGCGGCAGGGCGGCATTCTTCGCTCCGCCGATTCGCAGTTCGCCCCGGGGAGGCCCCTCCGGAACGAGCCGGTACGGCGACGTCTCGACGTCGCAATCCAACGGAAACAGCGCTGTTGCGGACCGCATGCGAAGGTCATCCGATGACGGCGGACGACGATGCGATCCCCGCGCCGGCCATCCCGCGACCGGTCGCGGAGCCGTCCGCGATCCCGCCGCGCGACATCGTCGCCGCACGCTGACGCATCGTCCGCCCGAGACGCCAAACCGGGCGCCGCGAGCTGCGGGAACGATAGCAGATTGTGTTCTCAGCACGAGATCGATTGCTGTTGCCGGCAGACGGCCGCCCCGTCCTCGGCGCGATCCGCCTCAGCCGCCATCGCCAGAAAGTCATCCTTCGAAACGGCCGGTTTCGACAGCGAATGCGGCCATTCCCCCCCCGGACCGGCATCGGGCGGACGCCGTCCCATCAACCGCCGCACCCGACCCGCCGCGCCCGGCCCCAGCCAGCGGTCCAGCCGCCCCCGGGGCCCGTCGTCCAGCGGCAGCGTCCCGCAGCGTCGAGCCGGCCGATCCACAATGGACGTCAACACGCGGCTCCATTGCTCGATGGAGGCCTCGACGGAATACCGCTCTTCAACCAGCTCGCGCCCCGCCCGGACCAGCCGCTCGCGCAGGCCCGGTTCGGTCGCCAGACGCCGCGCCTGTTCCGCAGCCGCTTTCATATCGCCCACCGGGAACATCAGGCAGTTTTCCTCGTGCCGCAGCGCCCCCTCCCGGCGGTTGCCCACATAGTCCGATGTGATGACCGCGCAGCCGTGCGCCATCGCCTCCCAGATCACGATCGGCCCCGTCTCCCAGCTCGACGTCAGCAACAGCGCGTCCGCCCGCCGGTACACGCGATCCACCAGCTCTCCCGGCCCCAGCCGGCCCAGAAAGTCGATCGTCCCCAGCACGTCCGCCGCCTGGGCTTCCCTCTTCAATTCCCCCGCCAGCGGTCCCGCCCCGGCCACCTGGATTCGAAACGACACAGCCTGCGACCGCAGCGCCGCCGCCAGCGGCGTCAGGTCCAGCACGCGCTTCTGCGGCTGTTCGATGCGGCCGACGAACGCCAGCGTCAGCGGCGTCCCCGCGGCGCGGATCGGCACGTCGGCCGGAAGGTCGGTCCCATAACAGGCATACAAGGACCGCTCGGGATCCAGGCCGCCCAGTCGCACGGCCAGCTCCGATGCCAGACGGTTCGTGCAGATCACGGCGTCGAGGGCGTCCCGCATCAGGGCCATGTCGTCGTACAGATCCGGCTCGATTCCGTGGCAGGACATCACGCCCCGTGCCGCCGGCCCGCCGCGGCGACGAACCGATTCCACCGCCAGCAGCGCGTCGGGAATGTTCGCCGACACGACGACGTCCGGCCTCAATCGCTGCAGCGTCGCCGACACCGCCGCAATCCGCCCCCGCCGCGTCCCGGTCTCGCAACCGATCACCACCGCCGTTTCGCAGGGATGCTGATCCAGGTACGTTCGCGCATCGTGATGTCGCGGGCCGGACACCAGCCCCAGGGTCGCGTCCCAGCCATGCCGGCGGAGTCCGGGGATCAGGTAATCCAGCCAGGTCGCGACGCCCCCCAACGGGTAACCGGAGGGGGCGACGAACAGTGCTTTCGGAGACGAAGTCATCAGTTCAATGAGATGCTGATCCGGCCGTTTCCTGGGAAGCGGGCGATCGCTCCGCCGCGGGCCCGGAATGCTGTTCACGTCTCGTCGACGAAGGCCGCCTGAAACGGCGCAGGACGGCCGACGCATAATATTCCAACACCAGCGACGCCGTCGTGATCGGACACAGCCGCAGCAGCGGGGCGAAGTCCCGCAGGTCATCGCGCCGGCGATGATGCAGCGCCTCGATCAAACCGGTGAACAGCCGCCGCTTCACAAACGCCCGCACGCCGCAGTTTCCGCGGATGCCGGCCCGGTGATTCTTCAGAATCAGACATTCCACCATCCGCCGCTTGGACCGCGTCTTCACGGCCAGAGAGCTGCTGTCGTGCTGGCGGTAGCGCATCGCCGCGTCATGCACGCGGACCAGGTCCCAGCCGGCTTCGAGGATCGTCAGAGCGATGTCCCGGTCCTCGGCGCCGCAGGGGTTGTGCTCCGGCTTCCAGCCGCCGACGTCGCGCAGCGCCTGCGTGCGGAACAGCATGCCGCTGCCGGAAACGAACTCTTCGAGATACATCCGATCTCGCGACCACTCCTCGCGGGGCCAGGTCCCCGCCGCCGGTTGTCCGTTGCGGGTTCCGAAGTAATGCCAGGTGCCGTAGGCGAACCCCGCGCGGGGCTGGGCCTGCAAAGCCGTCACAAGCTGCGTCACATAGTCCGGCGTGAGGGCGTCGTCGCAATCCAGCATCAGCAGGAACTCGGCGTCCCCCGCCTGTTCGAGGCAACGGTTGCGAATCGAGGCCCGCCCCTGATTCTCCTCCAGGCAGACGACCCGCACCTGGTCGCTGGCCAGTTCGCGG
Source organism: Planctomyces sp. (assembly GCA_019636235.1). Lineage (GTDB taxonomy): Bacteria > Planctomycetota > Planctomycetia > Planctomycetales > Planctomycetaceae > Caulifigura. The sequence goes on along the minus strand of JAHBXW010000002.1, from coordinate 334,465 downwards.
CACAATCCCGGGCTGACGCCGTCGGTGGAGGCGTCGTCGATCAGGATGATCCGCGTTTCGGGCCAGGTCTGGGCCAGCGCGCTGTCGACGGCCTCGGCGGCGAAGTGTCCCTGATTGAAACAGGGGATGACAATCGCCACGCAGTCAGTCGAAATCGGGTGGGCGTTCACAGACAAGTCAGACTTCGTTCGCGTCCATATCGCCGTACGTGGCTTGGGAAATCACGCAATTGAGGGCTCGTCCGCGCGAATCTCGTAGCCCAGTCGGGCCGCCGTCGCGCCGGCGATCTCGTTCAGCGTCGCACGCTGCGCGGGCGTCCAGTCCCGGTACTTCGGAAAGTCGCCCGACTGCTGGACGTTCTCCGGAGTCGACAACACGGATTCGATGCGGCCCCGCGGCGGCGGCGGCGCGCCCAGCCATTCAAAGACCCGCGTGCCGATGTCGTCCCGGTTGACGAACAGGTCCTCCGCGGCGATCGACAGCCCGCGTCCTTCGGGCAGCGTCCGCATGAAGTCCGCGCAGTAGGCATTCACCGCATGCCAGTACCAGCAGCAGCGTTCGAACTGCGGCCAGTTCTCCCACATCTCGAACGCGGGGTCATCCTCGCGAGGCGTGATCCGCGCCAGGTCCCAGTTGGAATTCCCCGTGTAATACCCCCGCCGGATCCCGGACCGGACGACATCCCCCGGGTGACGGTACAGGTGCACGTACTTCGAATTCGGAAACCAGTTCAGGAGTTCCGGCGCGTAGTAGGTCAGCCGGTTGGAGCACTCGGCATAAATCGGCCCGATCGTCGCGGCGCGCAGCAGCGGCTTGAGGCGCGTCGAAGTGAACGCCTCCATGTTGGCGCGAGCCGTTTCGGGCGGGACCGGCGACTGGAGGTACGCGTTCCGCGTCTCCTCGAGATACCAGGGCTTGGGCTCGTGCGTGGCATGAATGCGGTCGGACAGCTCGAGCACCGACGCCAGACTCGTCGTGCCGCAGCGACCCGTCGACAGCACAAACAGCACCGACGCATTCGGAGCGATCCGATCCGCCAGCCACTGCCGCAACGGTTGCTTGCCGGGAAATGAAAACATCGTCAAATCTCCAAGATCATTCAGGCCGCCGATTCAGCGGACTTGCGAGTTCCCTGAAGGATGAAATACGTCACGCCTCTGCGATTGGCGAGAATCTGCGACACGTCCAGGTCGCTGAAATGCGACTCGTAACGGCGACGCACTTCCTCGCAATCCGCGAAATGCCGGACATGGCCCGCGGACGGGAAATTCGGCACTGTCGCCAGCACCATCGACCCGGGTCGGATCCGGTCCAACACATCCAGATCCCGGTCCACGTGCTCCAGGAATTCCATCACAATCGCACAGTCATAGGGCTCGTCCTCCAGGCGCCGGTCCCGAAAGACGTCTGCGACTTCGAAACGCAACTCGGGGCAGACCTTGCGCGCCTGCCCGATCCGCAGTTCGCTGAAATCGATCCCCAGGTAATTCGCGAAGCCGGCGTCCCGCAGCAGCGACGCCACCTGGCCCGGACCGCAACCGATATCAATCAATCGAGTCACGCCCGCCTTCCGCAGCCGGTCGACGACGACCGCCCACAAGGGGTAGTAGTGGGACTCCGTGTAGTGCAGCTTCCAGTGCTCCGCGCTGGCGAATGTTTCGTCGTAGAACTCGGGAGGCTGCTCGACCCCGTATTCAAACTTGCCATTCTGAGCTGCGGAGGGAGCGGATCTCGGCTTCCGATTCCGGACGCGCGACGCGCACCGCCAGAGCACTGGGGGAACCAGTTCCCGCAAGATGGATTTCACCCCTGTTTCCCTCACCGTCAATTCCTGGAGAATCAACCGACTGATACCGGGCCGGCCGATTGCAGCAGGCCCTCAACGCTCCACTCGCAATCAAAAAAGCAGACCGTCTTCGACTGGACGCCATCGCTGACGCGCCCTTGCCCGAACGCGTCCCGGGCCGACACTTCAATCGTCGCCGCCCGCTCGATGTAGTCCAATTGTTCCGTTGCCTGGTCCCGAAACCCCACAACGAGTTGATACAGGCCCGGCACAAGATTCACGTCCCGAATCCGTAACTGGAAGGAGGCGTTGCCATCGATCGGCGGCAGGTCGCCATGCGTTTCACCGCTCATGACGCGCGCGATCCGCTCCCCCGTCATCGTCGTGATCACCACGCCGACATGCGGCTGGCTGATGCGCCCCTGTCCCGCAAACTCCAGATTCAGCACCCAGTCGCCTCCCATCTCCACGACCGCCGCGCTCGGCGACTGCGAATTCACCAGCGCCACGTCCACCAGCCGGTACTGCCCCGAGCCCTGCCGATCCGTCCGCTCCGCCAGCGGCAGGTGCTGTTCGTGCGATGCCAGCTCGCAGTACTTCGCGATAGCCGACTTCGCCGTCGAATCCTCCACCACCCGGCCATGGTGCAGCACGATTCCCCGCGTGCACAGGTTCTCGATCGCCGCCATGTTGTGGCTCACAAACAGCACCGTCCGACCCGACTTCGCCACGCCGCTCATCTTCCCGATGCACTTTCGCTGGAACGCCTGGTCGCCGACCGCCAGCACCTCGTCGACGATCAGAATCTCCGGCTCCAGATGGGCCGCCACGCTGAACGCCAGCCGCACCGTCATCCCCGACGAATATTTCTTCACCGGCGTGTCCAGAAACGCCTCGACCTCTGAAAAGGCCACGATCTCATCGAACTTCCGCCGGATCTCCTGACGCGTCATCCCCAGTATCGCGCCGTTCAGGTAGATGTTCTCGCGGCCCGTCAGCTCGTGATGGAACCCCGTCCCGACTTCCAGCAGGCTGGCCACGCGGCCGTTCAACGTCACCCGCCCGGACGTCGGCTCGACGATGCGCGACAGCACTTTCAGCAGCGTGCTTTTCCCCGCCCCGTTGCGGCCGATGACGCCCACCACGTCCCCCCGCCGGATGTCGAACGACACGTCCCTGAGCGCCCAGAACCGCTCCGCTTCGGAGATCCTCCCCGACAGCTTCCGGAACTGCTTCAGCGGCGAGCGCGCGACGTCCAGCACCGCATCCCGGAGCGTCGCGTACGCCGCCCCCGGACCGGCCCGATGGTAGTCCTTGCTCAACCCCTCGACGCGGATCACCGAATCCGTCATTCCCATTCACCCTGCGCTGCGATGCGCGCGGCCCGACCGCGCGATCAGACAATGTCCGCGAAGCGACGCTCCGTCCGACGGAAGTACGTCAGACCCAGCGCCAGCATGGCCGCCGACGAACAGGCCGACACCGCCATGCAGCCCCAATGCCAGTCGTAGTTCAACAAGGCCGCGCGGAACCCGCTGACCAGTCCCACCATCGGATTGATCGCGTAGGCCAGCCGGTACTGTTCGGGAATCCGTTCCAGCGGATACGCGATCGGGCTGGTGAACATCCAGATCTGCACCAGGAACGGAATCATGTGCCGGAAGTCCCGGTAGGCCACCGTCAGCGCCGACAGCAGCGTCCCCGCGCCCAGCGCCGTCAGGATCGTCCACGGCACGAGCAACGCCAGCGCCAGCACCCCCGCCCCCGGCGCGACGCCGTACCACAGCATCAGCCCCGCCATCGTCAGGAACGCGAACGCCATGTCCACGACATGCACGCCCACCGCGGCGAACGGAATGATCAGCCGCGGGAAATACACCTTCTTCAGCAGGTTCGCGCTGGTCACCAGGCTGAGCCCCGACGACGTGATCGACGTCGACACGAACTGCCACGGCAACAACCCCGCGAACACGGCCAGCGGATACGGCCCCTCGAAGAACCGCGACATTCCGCCGAACCGCCCGAAAAACAGCGTGAACACCAGCATCGTCATCAGCGGCTGCGCGATGGCCCAGCCCGCGCCCAGCACCGTCTGCTTGTAGCGGACCATGATGTCCCGCCACACCAGGAACAGCAGCAGTTCGCGGCTGCGCCAGAGTTCGCCGAAATCAACGGCCCGCCAGCCCGGGCGGGGTTCGATGATGATCGGCGCGAAGGCCGGCGCGCCGGACGGCTCGGCGCGCGGCTCCGCCGAAACGTGAAGCGCGTCTTCGGCCGGTGATGCAGTTCCGCTCGTCATGCCAGTCATTCCCGGTCCGCCGGACTCGGCGGCTCCGCCGTCAGTCGTCCTCGCCCCGCCGCAGCCGTTCCACGTCCGCGTCGACCATCTGCTCGACGAGTTCCGTGAACGTCGTTCGCGGCGACCAGCCCAGCCGGTCGCGGGCCTTGCTGTAATCCCCCTGCAGGCGACCCGTTTCCGAGGGCCGCATCAGCCGCGGATCGCTGTCCACGCAATCCCGCCAGTTCCGCCCCACGCGGGCGAAGGCGATGTCCAGAAACTCCGTCAGCGGATGCCACTCGTTGGTCGCCACGATGTAGTCGTCCGGCTCGGGCTGCTGCAGCATCCGCCACATGGCGTCGACGTATTCTGGCGCGTAGCCCCAGTCGCGGCCGACGTCGATCCGTCCGAGTTCGAGCCTTTCCTGCCGGCCCGCGGCGATCCGGGCCGCCGCCTGCGTGATCTTGCGGGTCACATACCGCGGGTCCCGCCGGGGGGACTCATGATTGTACTGGATGCCGTTGCAGACGTAGACGCCGTAGGCCTCGCGGTAGCACACCGACACATCGAAGGCATAAGCCTTCGAACAGGCGTAGGGGTTCCGGGGGTGGAAGGGCGTTTTTTCGGTTTGCGGCCAGACGTCCGGCTTGCCGAACAGTTCGCTGGTGGAGGCCTGGTACATCCGCACGGGCTGGATCTCGGCGATGCGGCGGACCGCGTCGATCATGGCCAGCGTGCCGCGGGCGTTCGCATCGACCGTTTCGAACGGGGACTCGAACGACAGCCCGACATGGCTTTGGGCGCCGAGGTGATACGTCTCGTGCGGCAGGACGGCCTGGACGATGTCGAAGATTCGCTCGGCGTCGGCGAGTTCCGCCTGGAACAGTTGAATCCGGCCGGCGTCCCAGGCGTCGCCGATCTGCCGGCGGAGCGCCCGTTCGGCCGCGTGCGGCTCGCGCCGCGATGTGCCGTACACCGCGTACCCCTTCTCCAGCAGCAGCTCGGTCAGGTACGTGCCGTCCTGACCGGTGATGCCGGTGATGAGCGCTCGCGGAGCGTCGCTGGAATGCGGGGTCGACACGGACAGGTTCACGAATGGGCGGCGGCCGCCGGCGCGCTGCGGGAGGGTTCGCTGGCCGGCTCGGCGATCAGCGACCGGAACAGCTCCCGGAACCGCCGCACCTGCAGCGCCCGGGAGTAGTCGTCCACGGCCAGTTTCCGCGCACGGGGGACGATGTCCGCCAGCCGGCCGCGGTCGCAAAGTTTTTGAATGGCGTCAGCGATCTGTCCGCCCAGCGGCGCGGGATCGTCGAAGTCGCAGACTTCGCCCAGGCCCTGCGCGGCGATGAGTTCCGACATCTCGCAATTCCGCGGCGCGATCGCCAGCACGCTGCAGCCGGCGGCGAGGATGCCGTACAGCTTGCTGGGCATCAGGCAGGCGATGACGCCCGGCTTGACCGAGACGATCTGCACGTCGGCCGCACTGAGGCTGTGCGACAGGAATTCCTTGGGCTGGTACGACAGGAACCGGACGTTCTCCAGGCCGCGCTGCCGCGCCTCGCGGTCCAGGTCCGCCTTCTGCACGCCTTCGCCGACGAACAGGAACCGGATGTCCGGGCGGCCGTTGAGCTGCTCGGCCGCGTCGAGGATCGGCGTCAGCAGGTGCGGCAGCCCCATGTTGCCGGAGTACATGACGACGAACTCATCGCTCAGCCCCTGCTGACGGCGGAACTCGTTGTTCTCTTTGAGAGGCCGCAGCGACTCGACATCCGCCCAGTTGGGAATGATGTCGATCCGACGTTCGTCCACGCCGTGTTCGGCGCAGCGTTCGCGCATGTCGCGGCTGAGCACCACGACGCGGTCCGCGGCGGCGTACGCCCCGAACAGCGCCCGCCGCAGCCGGCGAATGGACAGCGTCTCCCGCGCCTTCCCCACCGCCACCGCCACGTCCGGATACAGGTCCTGCAGGTAGGCCACGAACCGGCACCCGAATTTCCGCTTCAGCCGCTTGCCCAGCAGCCCCAGGAAGAACGGATCTGTTTCGGTGATCACGATGTCCGGCTTCGGCGCCCGCGAGGAGTTCCACCAGGCCGACAGCGTGAACGACACGAGATTCGTCAGCTTCCCCAGCGTGGAGCGTTTGGAGAACGCCGTGTGGGGGATGCGGTGAATCGTCACGCCGTTGTGCACGTCCGCGTCGCCCCCCGCGGGAGGCGCGCCCGACACATGGTTCGGTCGTCCGCAAAGCACGTGCACGTCGAACTCGCCGTCGGCGGCGAGGTCCTCGCACAACTCGGTCAACAACTGCCCCGTGGCCTCGGTGTCGGGCCAGTACGAACGGTTGATGAACAGGATCCGGGTCGGCATGTGCGTCAGGCGTGCGGGGCCGGTCAACGCGGGGTCGCGGGAAACGGATCAGCGGAGCCGCGCGGTCGCGGGGTCGACCGGAGTCCGCGCGGCCGATGAGGCGGTCGCATGGTCGTCCGCTTTTCGGGACTCGAGCGATTCGCGGAAGGCTTCGACCGACTCGAATTCGATGATCTGCTGGATGTCGTCCATCGGAATCCAGATGCGCTTGCCGTTCCGCCAGTCGGAGGTCTCGCCGTCGTCGACGCCCTGGCCGACGAGGTACAGCCGGTCTCCCAGGGCCTGCTCCGTCAGGTCGGTCATCAGCAGCAGGTCCTTGACGTCGCTGAGCAGCGTCACGGCGACGATCTTCGACTGAAACGGCAGCCGCGAGGCTCCCTCCGGAGCGTCGGGCGCGGCGTCGTCCTGCGCTCCCACGACCGACAATCCCAAAATCGCCCCCAGGACGAGCATCGATGCAGCGGTCTTCAGCATGGCGGTCACTCCTTCGCGGACAATCGGACTCTTGGTTTCGGGGCCGGGACGCGGCGAGCGGCGACCCAGGCGCGTTGAAGCGATTGCATTCCAGTCAGCATCACTCGACGCGGCCCGCGCGGGCCAGTTCCAGATCGGCGTCGACCATCATCTTCACCAGCCCCTCGAACCGGACTTTCGGCTCCCAGCCCAGCTTGCGGCGGGCTTTCGCCGGATCGCCCAGCAGCAGGTCGACCTCCGCCGGGCGGAAGTAGCGGGGATCGATGCGGATCAGCGGTTTGCCGTCCGGTCCGATCGCGTGCTCGGCTTCCCCGTCCCCCTGCCAGCGGATGGGCATCCCCGCGTGCGCGAAGGCGAGATCGCAGAACTCGCGGACCGTGTGCGTTTCGTTCGTCGCGATGACGAAGTCGTCCGGCTCATCGACCTGCAGCATCAGCCACATGGCCTCGACGTAGTCGCCGGCAAAGCCCCAGTCGCGCTTGGCGTCCAGGTTGCCCAGGTACAGGCAGTCCTGCCGGCCGTGTTTGATGGCGGCGATCGCGCGGGTGATCTTGCGGGTCACAAACGTCGCGCCGCGGCGGGGAGACTCGTGGTTGAACAGGATGCCGTTGACGGCGAACATCCCGTACGACTCTCGGTAGTTTCGAGTGATGTGGAACGCGTAGGCCTTCGCGCAGGCGTACGGGCTGCGCGGGTAGAACGGCGTGTCCTCCGTCTGCGGCGTCTCGAGCACCTTGCCGTACAGTTCCGAGGACGAGGCCTGGTAGAACCGGGCGTCGAGATCAAGTTCCCGCATCGCCTCGAGGATTCGCACCGCCCCCAGGCCGGTCACCTCCCCCGAGTACTCGGGGATCTCGAACGACACCTTCACGTGCGACTGCGCGCCGAGGTTGTAGATCTCGTCCGGCCGCACGATCTTCAGCAGACGGTTGATCGACGAGGAGTCATTGAGGTCGCCGTATTCCAGCCGCAGCCGCACGTCCGCTTCGTGCGGGTCCTGGTAGATGTGGTCGATGCGGCCGGTATTAAAGGAGCTGGACCGCCGGATCACGCCCCAGACCTCATAGCCTTTGTCCAGCAGCAGCTCGGCCAGGTACGAGCCGTCCTGCCCGGTGATGCCGGTGATCAGTGCCTTCTTGCCGTTCTTCGGAGGACGAGAGCGATTCATGCGTGGAAACTTGGCCTTCAGGTTGATTCTGCCGCCAACCCCGGGGGGCGCGGCGACGCATCCATGTCAGTCAGCGGGACCTCACAGGCGGCCAACCGGCGCGCCCGCGCCGATGTTCGCCGGCCCCGGCCCCCAGTAGTCCCAGGGGCGGTTCAAGGGCAGGATCATCGGCTCTTCGAACGGGCGGTTGACCACCATCGCGGCGATCTCGTCCGCCCGCAGCAGCAAGTCGTCCGGCAGCGGTCCTTTCGCCGCGGATCGGACCGATTCTTCCACCTGTGAGGGCGTCTTCGCCCCGATCAGCACGCACGCCGAGCCGGTGACGTCCGGCCGCGACAGCGCGAACCGCAGGCAGAACTCGGCGATCGGCATGCCCGCCTCGTCCAGCAACGCATAGAAGGCCTTGAGCTGCCGCCGCCGATCCTCGGACAGCCAGGCCGGCCGGGGCGTCGCCTGCAGGACGTCGTCGTACCGGCGCCCCAGGGCGCCCTGCTGCAGGACCGAGCCCAGTACGACGCCCAGATTCGATCGCCGGGCCTCCGGGAGGACTTCGCGCTCCGCCTCGCGGAACAGCGCGGAATAGTTGAACGCCGTCAGGACGACGTCGAACCGGCCGCTTCGCATTAGGTGCGCCATTTCGGTCGAGGTCGTGCCGCCCAGACCCGTGTGGCGGACGACGCCCCGCCGCTGGAGGTCTTCCAGCACTTCGACGACCGGTCCATCGACCGATTTCGGATCGCTCCACCAGTTGTACTGCAACGGTCGGTCCGGCTCGTGGACGAACAGGACGTCGATGACCTCCCGGCCCAGAAGCCGCAACGACTCCTCCGCCGAGGCGCGGAGCTGACGGGCGTCCTGCGGCTGGAACGGCTGCGGGCGGCCGCCGAGCTTCGTCGAGATCACCAGGGGCGCGTGGATGTCGCGGAGGATGCGTCCCAGGACCTCTTCGCTGTTCGCGTATGCCGGGGCGGTGTCGATGTAGGTGATGCCCAGTTCGACCGCAGTCCGCACGGCGGCGCGGCTTTCCTCGAAGCCCGGTCCGAGGGACGACGTGAACAGTCCCCCCAGACCGATGGCGCTCACCGGCAGGTTCGTCCGTCCGAGTTTGACCTGTGGCAGCATGTCAGCGGTCCTGGGTTCCGTCCTGATTCGCTTTGTCGCCGTCGGCTTCGCCGGCGCTGGCGTCCAGCACGATGCGACTCCGGGCGCCATCGACGACGTACTCGCGCACGTCGTCGTCAGCGACCGTCAGCCGCCAGACGTGTTTCGTAAACGTCGACTGTTCATGCACTCCGCCGGACGGCACTGTGCCGTAACTCTGCGACTGGCCGTCGAAGTCGATCCAGTCCAGTCGCGCGGGAGTCGACATCCGATTGCGGATCCACAGCGTGGCGGCCTCGCCGCCTGATACAGAACGCGGCGGATTGCTGGCGTCCGGCGGCCTCGGGACCAGCGGAGCGGCTCCGGCCGGAATCCGCGTGCGCGTCGGTTCGCCAGCTTCCGCGGCGGCGGCCAGCAGTTCCGCCGGCCATTCAAAGGCCGGTCGCGACGCCACGTCGAAACCCTCGAAGTGCGGCGACGGCGGCGTCCGGTCGCGCGGCCGCACGTACCGCCAGTCGCCATCGCCCAGCACGTCCGCGCACAACTCCGCCAGCCGCGGATCGTACTCGCGGAGTTCGTCCCGCGTGTTCACATGGTTGTGCTGCGCGTCATTCTCACGATTCGTGTCGAACCACGACTGCACGGCCTCGGCCCAGTATTCCGAATGATTGCTGGCCGCGTAGGTTCCCTTCCACAGGTCCTCGGCGAGGGCCTGCTCGTAGGTTTCCCGCAGCCGTCGATCCCACGTCCGGTCGACGCCCCCCATCCCGATCTGATGGATCACGTGGCCAAACTCGTGAATCAGGATGTTCTCCGCGGCATAGGGATCGCCCGGCAGGCACAGCAGGTTCTCCTCGCCGCAACTGACGGCCGGCCTGACGTGCGTCGCCCCCAGGCCCCGGGCGCGGCGGTTCCAGTAGGCCGCCGGCGTCAGATCCGAATGCTCGGGGATGTCGGTCGTGAATTGATTCGGCGCCATGATGGCGATCCGCACCCCGGATTCCGCGATCGCCGCCGCGACATCCGGACGGTGCTCCAGCATCTTCATCACCAGATGACCGGCCTCCTGCAGCGCCACGTCCGACACGTCCCCGGAGGCGATGATGGGAATGCCCAGCACATCGAGATGCCTGCCGTAAAACTCCGACAGCTGGAGACGTTCCCGCAGCGCCGCCGGGACTTCGCCGACCTGCGCCTCCGCGGCCGACGCCAGCGCCAGCCACGCCCCGCAGGCGAAGCCCATCGCAGTCCGACAGAATGTTTGCCGCATGCTGTCAGTCCTTGAGAAAGTGGTCCCGGAGTTCGGCGATCACCCGATCCGGCATCGGGCTCGCTTCGCCAATCCGGCGGCTGAAGATCAACGCCTCGGCCGTCGCTTCCATCACTTCCAGCCGGTCGAACGCGTCCAGCACGCTGGCGCCGAGCACCAGCACGCCATCGTGATCGAGGAGGGCCGCCGGCTGCCTGGCGGACACCAGGTCGGCGACCGCTGCGCCGTTCTGGTACGGCAGTCCGAACGGGATTCTGGCAATGTCGCGGAGGACAATGTAGCTCTCGGGGATCGTCCGGCTGTCGAGGGATGTCCCGGTGACGCTGAACGCCGTCGCATGCACCGGATGCGCGAAGCAGATCGCCTGCACGTCGGGGTGCTTGGCGTAGATCGCCTGGTGGCAGCGGCTGGCCCGACTCGGCTGCCGCCCGAGTTCGCAGTCATCCCCCCGAACCCACACGAGATCCTGCGGCCCGACCTGAAACCGGTCCTGCTGCGACGGCGTGATCAGAAACTCTTCGGCCGACAGACTCGCGGAAAAGCTGCCTTCCGTGCTGATCAGCAGCCGCTGCTGGCAACCGCGACGAACGAACTCGCTGACCTGTCGACGGAGTTCGCGTTCATTGCTCGATGGGGCCGCGCGGGGGACGCCGCGGAAGTCGAGCCGCCGCTGCTGCGGCAGGTCGAGCTCCTTGGGCGACAGCGCCCGGGCCTCGCCCAGCGTTCGCGCCCGGATGGCCGTTTGCGCCACGAACTCCAGAGCTTCGAACCGCTGAAAGGCCTCGGCCAGCGTTCCCGCGCCGACGACGACGCCATGGTTCTCGAGCACGACGGCGTTGTAGCCCCGGCGAAACTGCTCGGCGATGTTCTCGCCCAGCTTCGCGCTGCCGGGCAACGCATAGGGGGCGAAGCCCGGTTCGCCGCAGACGTGCCAGGACTGCGGAAACAGCCGCGTCTCGGGCGTCATGCGGGCCATGCTGAACGCCACGAGCGCCGCCGGATGGGCGTGGACGATGGCGCGGATGTCGGGCCGCGCCGCGTAGATCGCCTGGTGAAACGGCAACTCGGACGACGGCCGAATGTCCCCCTCAAAGTCGCCCGAGGCGCGGACCCGGACGACATCCGTCCGCCGCAGCGCCCCCTTGTCGAGCCGCGCCGGAGTGATCCATACATCCCCGGCCTCATCCCGCAGCGAGATGTTGCCGCCGGACGTGGTCGTCATTCGATATCGATAGATGCGGTCCATCGTCGCCAGGATCGCATCGCGCGGATGGGCGAGATCAGTCATGCGCGGTCAGCCCTCCGCCCCGGATTCGAGGGCGACCGGCTCCGGCGCCACTACCGGCCTCCGCGACCACCATTGGGCCAGCAGCGTCCCGGTCCACATCGATCCGAAGGTGTACAACGCTGTGGGTATCGCCGCCGCGGGCTGATCCGGAAACACCGTCAGGATCAGGGCCGTGCCCAGCCCGGCGTTCTGCAGGCCGACCGAAATGCTCAGCGCCCGGCGCTTCGGCTCGTCGAGACGTCCCGCCGCTCCGGCCGCGTAGCCCGCCACATAGCCCAGCAAATTCAGGCCCAGCAGCGCGGCGATCAGCGGAACCGCTTCGCCCCGCACGCCGCTGCCGAACAACTCGCCGATTCTCGCCCGGTTCAATCCCACCACGACCGCGATGATCCACAGAATCGCAAGGTTGGCGGACGTCGAACTCCAGCGCGCCAGCCGGCTCGATTCCCCCAGCCGCCGGCAGATGAAGTGTCCGGCCAGCACAGGACCCACCACCTGCAGCATCAATGTCATGCCGACTTCCCCCGCGTCGACGGGAAACGTCGTGCCCGCGGCCCAGCGCATCGCCAGCGGCGCCACGATCGGCGACAGCAGCGTGCTGCCGATTGTCAGGCTCACCGAATAGCTCACATTCCCCCGGGCGATGACCGTCACCGCGCCGGAGGCCATCGCGTCCGGCACGCAGGCGGCCACGATCACGCCCAGCCGCAATTCCGGGCTGAGCGGCAGCGACGTCGCGCACAGCCAGCCCAGCAGCGGCATCGCCGTGTACTGCACGCCCGTGCCGAACAGCACCACCGGCCAGCGCCGGACGAGGTCGTCCACCTCGCGCGGCCGCATCAGGCAGCCGACCAGGAACATTGTCACGGCGATCATCCACGGAACCGCCGGACGCGCGGCCACAAACGGGTCCAGCGCCCCCCACGGCCACCAGAACGCGAGCGCCGACAACAGCGTCAGCCACAGCGTCAAGTGTCGTTCGAGCAACGCGCTGGCCCCGGCTGCGTTCAGTGGGATCGAAGTTGGTCACTGTGTTCCAGAAACCAGCGATAGGTCGACTGCAGACCCTCCGACAACGGCATCCGATGCCGCCAGCCGAGCGCGTGCAGCCGGGTCACATCCAGCAGTTTCCGAGGCGTGCCGTCCGGCTTTGAGGCGTCGAACGTCAGCGACGCGTCCGGATGGACGATGTCGCGAATCGTCTCCGCGAGTTCGCGGATCGTCACGTCCTCGCCGCAGCCGACGTTGATCGGCCCCGGGTCATCGTAGTTCTGCATCAGGAACACGCAGGCGTCGGCCAGGTCGTCCACGTGCAGGAACTCGCGCCGCGGCCGGCCGGTGCCCCAGATCGTCACGTCCCGCACGCCGCTCAGCCGGGCCTCGTGAAACCGGCGGATCAGAGCCGGCAGAACATGGGCGTGCTGCGGGTGAAAGTTGTCATTGGGCCCGTACAGGTTGGTCGGCATGGCCGAGATGAAGTTGCAGCCGTACTGCCGGCGATAGGCGTCGCACGACATCAGACCGGCGATCTTGGCGATCGCGTAGGCGTCGTTGGTGCGTTCCAGCGGCCCGGACAGCAGGGCGTCTTCGCGGATCGGCTGGGGACAGTCGCGGGGATAGATGCAGGAGCTGCCCAGGTACAGCAGTTTGCGGACGCCGGTCCGCCAGGCCGCGCGGAGCACGGTGGCGTGCATCATCAGGTTGTCGTACAGGAACTCCGCCGGCTGCGTGGAGTTGGCCCAGATGCCCCCGACTTTGCCGGCGACGTGGAACACGAACTCGGGGCGTTCGCGGTCGAACCAGTCATCGACGGCCCGCTGATCGCGAAGATCCAGCGCGTCCCGCCCGGCGGTCAGGACGGCGCCGCACCCCGCGGCGGTCAGTCGGCGGACGATAGCCGAGCCGACGAGGCCGCGATGGCCGGTGACGAATACCTTGGAATCAGACGTAAGCACTTGACATCAAATCAGTTGCAAAGAATTGCCGAGCCCCGCTCCGCGCGCACTCCGTTCTTCTGGGTGACGCCACCCAGGTCGCAGGTTGTTGCGCAGTCGTCTCACTGGATGACGGTCGCCACCCCGGAGTCTTGGCCCGGTCAACTGGCTCATTCGAACCTAGCCCACAGTTCCGCAGCCCGCAATCAGTGCGGCGGCGGCGGATGGATGTCTCGTGTTGCAAAAAAGGAACAACCCGCAGATGAGAAGCATCATGATTCCTGAGAACGAATTCGGGAAGCACCCGAATCGGAAGTCCTGATGAAAAGTTGTGGGAAATCAGCGCGCACGGAATCGCTCGACGCAGTGCGGCGATGTGCTGCGCCCCGGGCGCCAGCAGTCGGAAGCGGCCGCTGAAAGTCGCCACGCACCCGCGGCGCTCCAGAACAGCGCGTGCCGCGAGTTCAGACACTCGAAGGCGGGTTGCCGCGAAACGCCGCGATGGGCCATCGGCGTCGGCCGATGCGTTCGGACGCGCGGGAACCCAGCCGCGAAGCCGCGAGAGGCGGCCGACAGCGATCAATGCCCGGAGGACCGTCGGCCCCCCCGGTCAGTCCTCGAAATCGTCGAGGTGCAGCAGCGCTCCGAGTTCCGAAGAATCGGCAGCCTTATCGCCGGACGTCAGGAACGGCAACGGATTCGGCGCCTGCGGTTCGGACTCCTTCGGCGTCTCCGGCTCATCGAGATCGAGTTCGATCAGCCCGGCAGGCTCGTCCTGGGGAATCGCCATCGGCGGAGCCGACGCGGCCCGCTGCGGCAGACGCGTTGAGTTCGCCTGATCGACGCCGAATTGTTCGGCGGCGGTCCGAGCTTCCGGAACTCGGCGTGCGGCCGGACGAACAGGACTGGTCGGCCCGGACTCCGCCGCATCTTCGTCGTCGTCGAACCGCACTCGGCCAGGCTGCTCGCTGGAAGTCAGACGCAGCGGCGACTGAGCGGTCTGCCTGGAGGTCGTCGGAATGGCGCTTGCGAGCTGCGACTGCAGCGGCGACGCCAGGACCGGTTCGGGCATGATCCGGCTGCCCAGGCAGGGCAGCGTTTCCGGCCGAGGTTTCGCTGCGAATCGCGTGGCAATGATCGGCGTCAGGGATGGCGCATCGCCTGAAACGCGTTTCGGCGCGCTGGGAAACGAGGCCGGAGTCGCCGCGTATGTCGGCACTGCAGCCGCGATGGCGGCCGGCGGTTCGGCGGAGCGCGGCTGCTCGACCGGCAGCGGCGTGGCTGCTGACTTCGCGATCGATGTCGGCGCCGCGACGTGCGGCGTGCCGCGTTCGTCGATGGTTTCGGGCGTCAGCTGCAGCGTGCTCGGCAGGTCGGCGAGGTCGGCGTCGCCAATGGGCGCCAGCGCGGAGGAGGTCGTCGCTCTGGCGGGAGGCGACTCCTGGGCGCTCTTCGCCGGCAGTTCGGCGGGAAGCGACCGGGGGGACGCCGGAGGCGGCGGCAGTTCTTCGATGACGGGCGGCACAATCCGTCGGGCGGCCGCGCCGGTCGTCGGCGTGACGACACGCTCCGAGGGGAACTGCCAGTCGGCGTCGTCGATGCTCAAACGGGCGCCCGGATCCTCCGGTGCCATCGCCTGCTGAGTCCGCGGATTCCACAACGACTGCGGCGTTTCAAACGCTTCATCGGGCGCAGGGGGCGCGATGTTCCGCACGCCGGCGGCGATTTCGGGTTCCGGCGCCGCGGGCGCCTTGGGCCTGGGAGTCTTCGCCGCGGGGCGAACGTCGACCAGCCTGCCGGAAGGCGTTGCGGCGGGGCGCGTCTCCGGCGCGTCGGGCGCTTCCGGGGCGAGTTCCTCGTCTTCGAACCGCAGGCCGATCCGCAGTCCCGAGAGCGACCGCGGCGGAAGGAACGGATTCGGCTGGGCGGCGCCGGGCCCCGGATTCTCTCCGGACGGCCCGTTCGGTTGCGCGGGGACCGGGAATTCGTTCGGCAGCGAACGATTCGGCGGCATCGGGACCGCGTCGGGCGCGAGCGGCGGCGAGTAGTCAGAATCGACCGGATGCGGTTCCGGCAGCGGCAGCAGCGACGAGTCCGGGCTGTCGACCGGTCGCGGCTTGCCCTCCATCACCGAAAACGGAGGGGACGGGCAGAGTTCCTGCGGGTACGAGCAGGCGCCCTGCCGCCAGGTCGTCTGGTAATAGCCGTGGTTCGGGAGCCAGTACGGGGGCAGATCCCAGTACATCTTGTCGTGGTGATTCGTGTTGTGCTTCCACGACATCCGGCGATGCATCGACCGCATGCGCTCCATGAAGGATTCATGGCGATCGACGTAGACCGTGCCCGGCGCGCCGCCCACGACCGTCGGCCCCGTCCGACAGGTCGCGCCGGGCGTCTCGCAGATGACGTCGTTCGAAACGACGATCTTTCCGACGCACGTGCTGAGCGCCAGCGCAGCCAGGCACCTCGGCGCCAGGCGCCGGAATGACCAGCCTTTCGCAAGACCCCGCATGACTGCCTCCCTGCAGCGCTCATTGCGCCTGGCTATCCGCCTCGCACGGCGGCGACTGTGTCCCCACTCGCGCCGTGCGGTGTGCATCCTTCAACCACTGATCGCATCGCCGCCACGTCGTGGTGACGCGCTCCGGCCAGTCCGCCGTCAGTACCGGCCGAGGCCGCTGCCGACGCTCGTGCCGCCCACGCCGGGGCCGCCGAGTCCGCCGCCGTTGCCGGTTCCTCCGCCAAACTGCGTGTTATTGCCGCCGCCGCCCATGCCGCTGCGGTTTCGCATGCCGCCGCCGAGTCCGCCGCCGGTACCCATTCCCATTCCGCCGCCCCCGCCGAACCCGCCTCCGCCGCCGCCGAAATAGCCGCCGGTGCTGAGAAACATGGTCGGATGGCCGGTGGCGGTCAGGGCCTGCTGGCCGCCGGGGTCCATCATCGTGGAGGCTCCCATCTGGCTTCTCAGGCTGTCCAGTTCCCGCTGCATGTTCCGACCATAAGACCGGAACTGCTGCTGGGGCCGAACCTGCGTGAAGTAGTTCAGGCCGGAGTTGTTTCCCTGGTTGAGGAGGTTCAGGTACGGACTGGTCGTGGGCCGGGAAATATCGCGCTGCGCGGGAATCGGCCCCTGCGCGAACGCCGTTCCCGCCTGAACGACGGCCAGCCACCCCGCGGCGGACAGGGCCGTCCGCCGGATCGCCGGCATGAGTTTGCTGAGTGACTGCCTGTTCATGCTGCTCCTCCGCCGTCAAACGCGGGCGTCGCCATCAGTTGTTGTTGTTGGTTCCGCCGCGTTGCGTGATGCGACCGAGCAGGATGATCCCGAAGACGCGTTCCACAGGCGCGAAGACCTTCGACAGGAAGTTGTCCGTCGCGATCAGCTTGTCGGCCTGCACGTAGATCCGGTCGCCCGGCATCAACTGGTAGTTCGTCGTCGTGATGCCTTCCGCGGTGATGGCGGACCAGTGGACGTCGAGAATCTGCGTGCGATGAACGTTCGCGGGGGCGGGACGGGCGATCCACACCTTCTTCGAAGAGACCTGCGAGAGTCCATTCACCTGGGCCATGGCGTCCAGCACGGTTTCATTCCCCGTGTAGGGCACCCGGACGACCGTCTCTCCGAACCCGCCGCCGTCCATGATAATATAGATCACCTTGCTGTTGTACGCGAGGACGTCGACCGAGATCTCCGGTTCATCCATGTACTGGGCAAGGTGGATTTCGATGGCCTGCTGGACTTCGTCGAGCGTCAAACCGGCGACGAAGACGTTGCCGTAGATGCCCAGGCCGAGCGTGCCGTCCGGCCGGACGAGGTGTTGGCCGTCGATCGGCTGGCGTCCTGCGAGCGACGCGAACTGCACCGAGATGACCGGGTTGAGCAGTCCGATCTGATCCTTGAGGTAGTCCTCAATCACAGTGCGGGCTTCGTCGAGCGTTCTGCCGGCGACGCTGACGCGGCCATAGGCCGGGCCGAGGTCGATCGCGCCGTCGGGGCCGACGTAGAAAGCGCCATTGACGAACTTGAACTGCATTTCGGCCTGCAGCTGGGCCTGGTAGTCGAGCGAATTCGGCTCGGCGTCGACCTCCAGCGGCAGTCCGTTCTGGAGCCGGATCAGGAGTTCGTCGCCGGAGCGCAGCGGTTTTTCGATGGGGCGAATGTTCTGGACGGCCTGGATCAGCAGGATGTCCGGCGGCTCGACCCGGTATTCGGGGAGCGTCATCTTGTCCAGCTCGCGCGGGACCGGGGCATGGCCGATGTCGACCATCTGCACATCCGCAGTGTGCAGCGAGCAACCGCACCAGGCGAGCATGGCGAGCACGCCGAGGCGTGCCGCGCCAACGCGCGTGCGACGTTTCAGGAAGTTCCGCGTCACTTGCATACCCGGACCCGCCTCATGCTCGTCCATCGGTAGCGGTCAACAGGCCACACCCTCCGCTTTCCTATGGATCGGATGTGGAGGCGGTCCGCCTCGACGGGAAATCAGCACGGGACAGGCAAAGCGGCGCAGAACGACGGGCGCGGGGTGCAAAGTGACCGACTGCGAAGCAACTGACTGCCGTCAAGACCGCTGGCCGCCGTTGGGATCGGCATCCTCGCGGATCGGCAACGCCGATTCAGACAATCGTCGTGTCGTCGACGCTCATCCGGCCGTTTCTGCCGGAACCTTTGCGGCGGGCCCGCTGAGCGACTTCCCACAGCGCCTTCAGGCGGCGCACGGATTCGATCAGCCGACGCACGTGCTGGACAAGCTCGTCCGGGCAGTCTCCGGAGGCGACGTCATTCTCCAGCGCCCGCAGTTCCTGCAGGTCATACGCCGCGATGTGCTCGAGGTCCGCTTCCGTTTCCGCGGCATCGGCGACGATTCCTGTCCAGGAGCAGGACAGGCACTCGCAATCGCCCTCAGGATTCCAGAAAGAATCAAACTCGGTCGCTTCGAGAACTTCGACCGGGTGGTCAACGCCGAACCGACACGTCATCGATCCCGTCAGGACGACGCCGATTCGGAGATTGCGCCCGTGGCATTGCGGACATCGCATCCGATTCTCCCGTCCCCCGCTCTGAAGGCCCCCAATCTGATGAATTCTTGTTCATTCCTTGACATTCGTCAAACGTTCTCAATCGGAAATCGGCGGAACATTTCGCATTTTCGATTCCGATTCACGGCTGCCGCCGCGCATTCGCCGCCGCAGGGCGCCGCGACCGTCCGCTTGCCGCCGTCCGTTCCAGTCAATCGCTGTACGTCCGTCTCTCACTTCGCGACCGGCCCGCCGCGAAATTCCCTCCGGGCGGCGGTTGCATGTCGTCTCCGGAGAATGCACACTTTTGAACCGCCAAATCTGTGGACGTCTCGCGATGAAATCCAACGAGGGGCTGATGATCTCGGAACGCGAACTCGCAGCGATCGAAGAGACGCTGAAGAAGCTTCGCGCCGGCGAACTGGACGCCAAAACGCGCCGCTGGGCGACTCGCTGCCGTCTGCTGGCGCGCGAGGTGCGGCGGCTGACCGCATTGCTCGACGCGGATCCGACGATCGGCAATACGGCCTGCGACGACACGGCGGTGTATTGATCTCGCCCCCTGTTTGACCTCGGCCGGGGCCGGATTCCGATGTCCTCGGCTCGCTGAGACTGCTGGGCGCGCCCGCCCTCGCACCGCAAAGTTGCCCGGGCTTGCGCCGCCTCCCGCACCGGTAAACCTGACGATCACCTCCGCGCTGGCCTGATCTCTGCGGCCTGCTCGATAAGGTTTGGCGGGTGTCGTTGATTGTCGACAGCTCGGAATTCTCGGACGATTCGGCCGGGGAGTCTTCCCCGGTTGCCCATTTCCGACCGGGTCGATTGACTTTGCTCGGAGGCATTCGTAACTGTAAGCACACGGCGGCACGCCCCGAGGGGTTTTCCCTAGGGAGCGATGTGCGGGAGGGATATCCCGCGAGTCCGCCCGAAGCAGTGAGGCTCTCATGGCGAGAGCCGTTCGGGAGTCGGCAGCGACTCCCCTTGAGGATTCGCCATGCGGCTGCTTCCTGGGGTCGGATTGGGGACGTTGGTTTTGCAGTCTGCATAACCGACGGGGCGAAGCATTGCGCCGACGGAACGTTCTTCCCCGCGGCTCTCGGTTGTCTTAAACGCACGGAAAATCTGGGCTTCGATCATCGCCTGCTGCGTTTGATCGCATTCGGATCGCCACTCATGAGCGATGAGCAGACTCGACCGTTTCCGCGTGCGCCGTTGGCCGCGCTCGCCCTCGTCGGACTGGCCGTCATCTGGTCGTTCTGGCCCCTCCTGAGGGGCATGGCCGACCAGTGGGAACGCAGCCCGGACTATTCCCACGGCTGGATCGTCCCGCTCCTGGCCCTGGCCCTGTTGTGGTCTCGCCGGGTTCCAGAATCGGGCGGGACGCTGACGAAAGTCGGACTAAGCATGATCGTCGCCGGACTGGGCGTGGCGATGTACGGCCCGACTCTTGAGCACGAATGGCTGGGCGGCGTGGCGGCGCTTGTGGGCGTGTTCGGCGCGGCCGCGGTGGTCGTGGACTGGAGCGGCATCCGCGAGCTGTCCCCTTCCTGGCTGGGGCTGGGGCTGATCCTGGCAGGAGGCGTGTTCCAGGTGGTCGCCACGAAGTGGTACATGGAATGGTTCGAGCGGCTGGCGCTGTTGCCGATGCTGGCCGGCTGCATGCTGCTGGTGGGCGGCCGAAAGCTGTTCCTGTGGACGCTTCCCGCGGTCGCGTTTCTGGTGTTCATGGTTCCGCTGCCGTACACGCTGGAGACCGCGTTGCGAGATCCTCTGCGGCAGTTCGGGACGAACGTCAGCACCTACCTGATGCAGACGTTCGGGCTGCCCGCGTACGCGGAAGGCAATGTGATCGTCGTCGATGAAAAACGGATCGGCGTCGTCGAGGCGTGCAGCGGCCTGCGGATGCTGATGGTGTTCTTCGCCCTGTCGACGGCGACTGCCTACCTGCTGGAGCGTCCGTGGTGGCAGCGGGGCCTGATCCTGTTGGGCGCGATCCCGGTGGCGCTGATTTCGAACATCTTCCGGATCACGCTGACCGGCACACTGCATTCCTTCGGCTGGGATCACCTGGCCGACCTCGCGTTTCACGACCTCGCCGGCTGGATGATGATGCCATTGGGCCTGGCGCTGTTGCTGCTGGAAGTTTGGTTTCTGGACCAGTTGATCATCGTCGAAGAAGACCGGCCGATGGCTGCCGGCCTGTCTCCGGCGGCGGCCGCAGCCGCTCAGGCGGCGCCTGCGGCGAAGTGATCAGCGACTGGCGGGCCTCTGCGTCCTGACTTGAACGGATGACAATGCATACGAACGGCGATCATTCCGAACCGAACGGATGGCAGCCCGGCGAACTCAAAGTCGCCGATGGACTGCGATCCGATGTCTCCGCCGCCCCGGCGCTGCCCGGCCCCGTCCAGGCCCGCGTCGACGACCAGGGGGACCAGAACCAGTTGCGGATCCTGTTTTCCGCGCTGCGTCGGTGCTGGATGCTGGCGCTCAGTGTGGGCCTGTTGCTGGGAGCGGCGGCGTTCGCCGCGGCCTGGTACCTGGTGCCCACGCCGTACACCGCGCATGGCGACCTGCGACTGCAGTTGTCTCGCGGCGAGAACCTGTGGGACCCCAAGCGGGCTCCGGTCGACATGGGGACCTTTAAGCAGGTGATGATGCAGCGGGTCCGCGAGCCGTTCGTGATAACCAAGGCGCTCCGCGAGCCGAACATCGCCGATTGCCCGACGCTGCGGGACAAGGAATTCAAGGACCTGTGGCTGCAGAACAAGCTCGAGGTCCGCACGGCCGGCCCCGAGAACATCCGCATTTCGCTGTCGGGCGAACATCCAGCCGACCTGTCGCGAATCGTGAACGCCGTCATCGAAGCGTTCGAGGTCGAAGTCATCGATGCCTTCCAGAACGACCGGCGCGCGAATCTTCAGAAGGCCAAGGACGTGTACAGCGCCGCCGTCCGCGAGCGCGAGGACCTCAAGAACCAGCTCACGCAGATCAGCCGCCGGATCGAATCGTTCAACACGGCGCAGAACGAACTCCGCATTCAGAATCAACACGGAATTCTGTCGCGGCTCCGCGACCAGCTCGGATCGCTGCAGATGCAGATCATTCAGAAGGAAGTCGAGCTGACGGCGATGGGGGGCGCGTCCCCGCAGGAAGCCGTCGACAACGCCGAACTCCCCGAGGCGCTCATCGATTCGCAACTGAACACCGACCCCGAGTACCGGACTCTGTCGCTGACCATCGCGAACCAGCAGCATCTCGTGCGGCAGTACGAACAGCGGACGGTGGAGACGCATCCCGCGCGGATCGCCGCCGCCGAGAAGCTGGCGACGCTGCTGGAACAGCAGAAGGAAATCCGCGAACGCCAGATTCCTCTCATCCGCCAGCAGCTTGTCGCCGGCTACGTCCCCGGCACGTCTCCCAAAGCCAAGGTGGAAAGCGAGCTGGCCATCCTGCGGATGCACGAGAAGCGGTACATCGACGAAGTCGAGCGGAACAAGATCGAGTTCCAGAGCAACAACCAGTTGATGCACGACCAGTACGAGCTGCAGCAGCGGGTCTCGGCGCTGGACGAGCGGGTGCGGATGTTCGACGAGGACATCTTCCGCCGCGAACACGAGCTCGAAAACGGCAAGCCGCCGATCGAGAAGTACATGACGGCGGAAGTCCCGCGCGTGCCAGACCAGGAAAAGCGGATGAAGCTGGCCGGCATGTCCGGCGCCGGCGCCTTCGGACTGGCGATCGCCCTGATCACGTGGCTGGAGGTCATGTCGCGGCGGATCAACTCGGCGGAGGACGTCGAGCAGAACCTGAAGATGCGGGTCGTGGGCACGATCCCGCTGATGCCGCGGTTCATCACCTCCGGCCGGGCGACCCCCGGGAACCCGAAAACAGCCTACTGGCAAAGCGTGTTGACGGAGTCGATCGATTCCGCCCGCACGATGCTGCTGCGGCTGGCCAAGACCGATGGCCTGAAGACGGTGATGATCGCCAGCGCCACGGGGGGCGAGGGCAAGACGACGCTGGCCTGCCACCTGGCGTCCAGTCTGGCCCGCGGCGGCCGCCGCGTGCTGCTGATGGACTGCGACATCCGCCGCCCGTCGGTCCACGAGGTGTTCGACGTGCCGAACACGGCGGGCGTCTGCGAAGTCCTGTGCGAACGCGCCACGCTGGAGGACTGCATCATCGCGTCGCCGCAGGCGGGGCTGTTCCTGTTGCGGGCCGGACACATGGACCACGAGACGCTGCAGCGGCTGGCGCTGGACCAGTTCGAGTCGCTGATCCGCGAGGTCCGCGCCGACTACGACTTCATCGTCGTCGACTCCGCGCCCATCCTGCCGGTGACGGACTCGCTGATGCTCGCCCAGCACGTGGACGGCGTGATGTTCTCCGTCCGCCGGGACGTCAGCCGGGTGACGAAGGTGTCGGCCGCGGTCCAGCGGCTGTCGCTGGTCGGGGCGCCGATCATCGGCGTCGTGACGATCGGCCTGGACTCGCAGGCGCAGTCGTACCGCTACTCGCACTACTACGCGACCTACGGCTACCGGTCGCGGACGCTGCCGGCGCCGGACCAGACGACCACCACATCGGCGTCCTGACGGCCGGGGGCGGGACGCCGCCGCCGCGTGACATTTCCCTCGCATTTCATCGGGCAGTTCCATGACCAATCGCATCGCAGCCGTCGTCGTCGCCGTTGTCGCGGTCGCCGCCTTCGGGATCGTCTATGGCCGTTCCGCCGACCGCTGGGGTCCGTCGATCGTCGTCCTCGAAGCGGCCGATCGGCTGAGCCGGATTCCGACGGTCGTCGAGGGCTGGACCAGCACGCCGGAGACGATCTCTCCGGGGCAGTTGCACGGCGCTGGAGCGGCCGGCTACTTCGCCCGGAACTACCGGGACTCCGCGGGGAATTCGGTTCAGATCTCGATCTTGTGCGGGCGGCACGGCCCGATTTCGCTGCACCCGCCGACGGTCTGCTTTACGAACAGCGGCATGAAGATGCTGACCAAGGAAGAGACGACGAAGTTCGAGCACGCCGGAGTGACGTCGAAGTTCACGACGGTGGATTTCCTGCCGCCGGCGGAGTTCTCGGCGCCGATTCGGACGTTCTGGGCCTGGAGTCCGGACGGCAAGCAGTGGACGAACCCGAAGCAGCCGCGGATGGAGTTCTCGGGTTATCCGTTTCTCTACAAGATGTACATTCTGACTGCCACGGAACATGCGAAGGAGGGAGCAGCGCCGCCGACGATTCTTCCGGAAGTCGAGCAGTTCGTCGAGGATTTCCTGGCGCGAATCCCGGACGCCCTCCGCGACACGTCCGCGAATTGACCTCGCTCCGTCGCCGCGAGCTTCCGTCCTGTCCTCTCATCCGCACTGAATTGATCCGCCACGCGATTTCCGTCGACGTCGAGGACTGGCCGCAGTCCACGCTCGACCACGATCTGCCCATCACCGAGCGGTCGGTCGTGAACACGCGCCGGCTGCTCGAGCTGTTCGCCGAACATCAGGTGCGGGGCACGTTCTTCATCCTGGGCCGGTTGGCCGAACGGTTCCCGGAAGTCGTTCGGGAGATCGCCGGCGCAGGCCATGAAATCGGCAGTCACGGCCAATCGCACAAGGCGGTGTTCCACATCGGTCCGGATGCGTTTCGCGACGAGCTCGACCGGTCGGTGGGGCTGCTCGAAGACATTGCCGGACAGGCGGTTCGCGGCTACCGGGCGCCGGACTTCTCGATCACGGAAGAGTCGCTGTGGGCCTTGGACATCCTCGCCGAGCGCGGCCTGCGGTACGACTCCAGCATTATGCCGGTGAAGATGCGGCGATACGGCATCGACGACGCCCCGCGGGCCATCCACCAGTTGCCGAACGGGCTGTGGGAAGTGCCGATGTCCTGCGTGCCGTTCGGAGGCCGGCGCTGGCCGGTCGCCGGGGGCGGCTACTTCCGACTGTTTCCCTATGCCCTGACGCGGGCCGCCATCCGCCGCCTCGAATCCGAACGGCTGCCCGCCATCGTGTATCTGCACCCCTACGAAGTCGATCCCGCCGAACTCCGCGAGCTGCGGCTCCCGATTCCGTTCCGGACGCGGTTGACCCAGGGGTTGAACCGCCGGCATGTCGCTCCGCGGCTGCGGCGGATGTTTCAGGAATTCCGGTTCGGCGCCATCGCCGACGTGCTGGACGACGAGGCGACGCGGGCGGCCTCGGGCGCGCGGACGGAGCAGGCAGCCTGATGGACAGCACCACCACCCTTCCCGAAGCGGCTTTGCCGGCCGACGCGCCTGCCGCGCCTCCGGTCCCGGCCGATGCCGCACAGCCCCGACGCCGCAAGCGCGCGAAGCATTCGACGAAGGCGCTCGCCATTCGTGGCGTGGCGTTCAACTGGATCGGCCGCTGCTGTTCGTTTCTGGTGACGTTCGTCGCCACGCCGATCATCCTGTCGCGGCTGGGCAACGAGGCCTACGGACTGTGGGCCATCGTGATGTCGGTCGGCAGCTATTACTCGCTGGCCGACGTCGGCATGCAGTCGGCCTGCGTCAAGTACATCGCCGAGTTCGAGGCCAAGGGGGACCGCGCGGCGACGAACCGCCTGTTCTCGACGTCGCTGGTGCTGTACAGCGTGATGGCGCTGGTCGTGCTGCTGGCGGCCGTGCCGGTGGCCTGGGCGTTTCCGCTGATCTTCGAAATCACCGAACAGTCGGTGTCCACGGTCCGCTGGGCGACGTTCCTGACGGGGGCCAGCATCGCGGTCAAACTGCAGTCGCAGGTGTTCGGCGCGTCGATCAAGGCTCTCAAGCGGTTCGATGTGGACAACCTGATTTCGGTCGTCACGCAGGTGCTGCAGGCGGGGCTGATGATCGCCGCGGTGACGCTTGGCTACGGCCTGGTGGGCATGGCCTGGGCGCTGTTGGCGACGACGATTCTGAACCGCGGCGCGGACGTCTGGGCCTCGAACTGGCTGCTGGGAGGCTCGCCGCGGGAGCGGATGTGGGGGTTCGACCGGGAGATGTTCCGGCGGTTCTTCCGGTTCGGCTCGTGGACGGTGATCCGACAGGTCGCCAATCGCATTCACCACAAGTCCGCGCCGCTGATCATCGGCCTGCTGTCGGGGCCGGCGGTGGTGCCGTTTTACACGCTGGCGTCGTCGCTGATCGGCAAGGCGCATTCGCTGACGATGGGCGTCAGCAGCGTGGTGATGCCGGTGGCCAGCCAGCTGGACGCGCAGAAGCGGCATGACGCGCTGTTGCGAATGATGGTGCTGTCGGCGCGGATGATGGTGCTTTTGGCGATGACGGTGGCGGTGGTGCTGTTCTTCCTGGGTGGCACGTTCATCGAGCTGTGGCTGGGTCCGGGGTACGCGGAGCGGGTCGAGCCGGTGCTGCGGGTGCTGTCGCTGGTGTTTGTGGCGGACTGCGTGAGCGGCGGGATGCGACAGATGCTGACGGGGATCGACCGGATCGAGTTCGTGACGAAGCTGAACTTCATCACGGCAGGGACGACGGTGCTGTTCGGTGCGGCGCTGGTGTGGCAGATCGGGGTGATGGGGATGGCGTGGGCGCTGCTGATCTCGAGCGTGATTGTGAACGTGGTGATCTGCCCGCTGATGACGTGCCGGATTTACGGGTATTCGTACTGGAAGTTTCTGGCGCTCGTGCTGACTCCTCCGCTGGCGGCCTGCCTGCCCGGGTTTGTGGCGGGCTGGTGGGCGGTGGGGCAGTCGCCGCCGACACGGTTGTTGGAGTGGTTTCCGATGGCGATCGTCGTGGCAGCCCCGATTGGCTTGACGGCGCTCGTCGTTTGCCTGGATCGGGGCACACGGAGGGACATCGCCGCATCGCTTGGGCTCGTTCGCGTGAAGTGACGTCACTCCCGTTGGGGCATCGAACGTGAAGCAGAACCTTCATCAAACCACTCACATGCTGCTCCTGGATGCCGCCGGGGGGGACTGGCTGCATCACAGAGTCTTCCCCGCGGGACACGAGCCGTGCCAGCGAGCGGTGTTTCGGAAACGTGTCGCCTGATGTCCGTTTCCGTCATCGCCGTCATTCCCGCTCGCGGGGGCTCCAAGGGCCTCCCGGGAAAGAACATCGCGCCCCTCGGCGGGCGGCCCCTGATCGCCTGGACCATCGACGCCGCACGCCGCGCCGAAACCGTGCAGCGCGTGATCGTCAGCACCGATGACGAAGCCATCGCCCGCGCCGCCGTCGAGGCCGGCGCCGAAGTCCCCTTCCTGCGTCCCGCCGAGTTCGCCGGAGATCTCGCCACCAGCGAAGTCGTCCTGCGGCACGCCCTGGACTGGACCCGCGAGCACGAACGCCGCGCGTACGACGTCCTGGTCTACCTGCAGCCGACCGATCCCTTCCGGCAGCCGGGCATCATCGACCGCGTGGTCCGGACGCTGCTGGCCGACGACGGGCTGGACACCGCGTTCGCCGCGAAGCGCGAACACAAGAACTACTGGGTGCAGCTGGAGGACGGCCTCGCCCGACTGGGCCGGCACAGCCACCTGCCCCGGCAGCAGAAACCTCCGGTGTACCGCGAGGACACCGGGATCGCGCTGGCCAGCCGCGCCAGCGTCATCCATTCCGGGCGAAGAATCGGCGACCGGGTCGCCATCGTCCCCCACGAGTCCCGCGGCGAGTTCATCGACATCCACACCGCCGACGACCTGCGGCTGGCGAATTTTCTGATCGAGAAAGGCTGGGCGATTCCCAATGAGCACGACGGCGACACCCCGGTCCGCCCGTAAGGCGCCGCGCGAAACCCTCGCTGAGGGCTACGCGAAGCTCCCCCCGGACCACACCTATGTGATGGCCGAGGCGGGCAACAACCACAACGGCAGCGTTGAGCTGGCGAAGGAGATGGTCGATGTCGCCGTGGAGTGCGGCGCCGACGCCATCAAGCTTCAGAAGCGCGACGTGCCGTCGATGCAGACGACGGAGTTCCTGGACCGGCCGTTCAGCGTCCCCGGCGCTGAGGAATGGGGCGACACGTACCGCAAGGTCCGCGAGCACATCGAGCTCGACGCCGACCAGATGGCGGAGCTCAGGGACTACTGCAAGGGCCGGATCGACTTCGTCTGCACGCCGTTCGACATCCCCTCGGTGCGCGTGCTCGAAGACATCGGCGTGGACGCCTACAAGGTGGCGGCGTTCACCGTCACCGACCTGCCGGTGCTTGAGGAGCTGTCGCGGACGTCGAAGACGATCATCATGTCGGCCGGGATGGTGACCGAGGACGAGCTGCGCCGGGCGCTGGAGATTCTGCGGAACAACGACCTGATCCTGCTGCACTGCATTTCCTGCTACCCGATGAAGCCGGAGGACGCGAACCTGCGGCTGATCGAATGGCTGAAGAAGTTCGGCCGCCCGGTGGGCTGGAGCGATCACGAAGTGGGCATCAGCCTGGCGCCGATCGCGGTCGCCCTGGGGGCCCGCGTCATCGAGAAGCACTACACGCTGAATCGGGCGCTGCCCGGCTTCGACCACGCGATGAGCCTCGAGCCGGCCGGCCTGAAGAAGTGCATCCGCGACATCCGCAAGGTCGAAGCGGCGATGAAGGGGCTGAGCAGCCATCGCGAGGTGCTGCCCTGCGAGCTGAAATGCTTCGACCAGAAGCGTCCGACGGTGTGCTCGACGCGCGCCATCCGGCGGGGCGAGATGTTCACGCGGGACATGCTGACGACGAAAGCGCCGAATCGGGGGCTGGCTCCGCGGTTCATTCCCGAGATTGTCGGGAAAGAGGCCATGGAGGACATCCCGGCGGACACGCACATCACCTTTTCGATGGTGAGGCTATGATCTCGGTGATCATCCGGACGCGGAACGAGGAGCAGTGGATTCGGCAGTGTCTGGCGACCGTTGCGCGCCAGGACTATGTCGACTTCGAGATGATCGTCGTCGACAACCAGTCCACCGACCGCACGCTGCAGATCGCGTCGGAATTCGACGTCGAGGTGGTTTCGATTCCGCAGGACGAATTCACGTACGGGCGGGCGCTGAATCGCGGCATCGAGGCCTCCCGCGGCGACTTCATCTGCTGCCTGTCCGGCCACTGCTTTCCGGAGAACACGCACTGGCTGTTCTGGCTGCGCAGCACGCTGCGCGATCCGGCGATCGCCGGCGTGTACGGCCGCCAGAAGCCGATCCAGTCGACGCATCCCCTGGACAAGCGGGATTTGTGGACGATGTTCGGCCCCGAGCGGAAGGTGCAGACGCAGGACCCGTTCTTCCACAACGCCAATGCAATGATTCGCCGGTCAGTGTGGTCCAAAGTCCCCTTCGACGAGCAGGTCAACGGCGTCGAGGACCGCGTGTGGGCGCGGCAGGTTCTGGGAATGGGCTACCGGATCGCCTACGAGCCGTCCGCTTCGATTTATCACCCGCACGGAATCAACCAGGCGGGGGATGTCGCCCGCGCGGAACGCATCGTCAAGGTGCTCGAACAGACGGGCCTGAATCGCGGCTGGTAGGCCGCTGGACCAGATGTCGCTGGCCGCACTCCGGCCTTGGATGTTGAACGCACTTCTCGTGAATACACAGTCCCTGCTGATCATCGCCACAGTCGCTCCCTCCCCGGAGACCGTGGCACGGTGCGCGGCCGCGGCCCGGCCGGTCCAGTTTCTGGACCTGTCGGACGAGGGACTGGAATTCGAGGCGCCGGGGGAATGGACCATCCTTCCGCGAGCCGAGTTCTTCGACGCGGACGCCTTTCGAACGGATTTCCTGACGTTTCTGGAAGAGTGGCCCCGCAAACCGATCTGGAAGGGAAAGTCGTTCGACGAGCTGTTCCGGCTCCGCGGCGGCTACTCGCTGTGGTGGACGGGGCCGGCAGCGGCCAGGACGCCGATGCGAGGCATCGTGCCCGCGCTCCGCGCGGCATGGCTCCTGGATCGCGTGCTGCGCGAGGTCCGGCCGACGGCGATCGTCCTGAACTGTCCGGACGCGTCGCGCGGGGCCGTGCTGAGATCGCGTTGCGAGTCGGAGGGATTGTCCTGCGAGTGGTTCGATGAGCCGAAATCCGCGATCACGGAGAATCCGGGCGCGTGGTTCCGGGCGTCTAGCCTGAAATGCCTGGCGCGCGGGATCCGGCTGACGCTTGGGGCGTGGCGTCGTCCCTCTCCTGCCACGCTGCCCGGCGCGGATCGCCCGAGCGTCGCCTTTGCGTCGAGGGGCAGCCGGTATTTCGATGTCGATCAAGCGGGAGCGGCGCCGGTCATTTGGAAGAGCCTGTCGGATGGACTCCGGCGGTACCTGCCGAACCTCCGGCAAATCGCGATCATCCGCGACGACAAGGCGGTTCGTCGCGACGCGATGCCGGAGGGATTGCGGTTGCCCGTCGTGTCGCCAAAGACTCAGAGAGGAGTTGGAGCCTATCTTCGCAGCCTGCCGAGTCAGCTTGCAGGGCTGTGGCGGCTGCGACGGCTCGAATCGACGTCGGCCTGGCGGTCGTCATTCCGGTTTGCCAACAGCGATGTCGAACGACTGTTTCAGCCCGCTTTGCGGCGATCCGTGGAGGGCATCGCGGACTGGACGCAACGTGTGGCGGACTGCCGGACGGCGTTACAACAGGCAGGGCGGGTCGCTGCCGTCCTCGTGGGAGAGGAATTCTATTCGCCGGCGATGCCTGAACTGGCCGCCGCGAAGGAACTGGGGCTTTTGACCATCGGCGTGCAGCATGGCACGATCATGCCGACGCACTACATCTACACGGTTCCTCGCGGGCACATCGCGGGGGCTCCGGTTCCCGACCGATTTGCGGCGTATGGTCCGTATTCGGTCGGGATCGTCAGCGGGCTGGGCGCGTATCCGCGGGACCGCGTGTGGAACAGCGGCGCGTCGAGGCTGGATCGCCTCGTGTCTCAGCCGCTGTGCGGCGCCGAGGCGAGGAAATCACTCGGTCTCCCGGCTGATAGGCCGATCGTGTTGATCACGATGCAGACGTATCCCTGGTTTCCGCGCGCCGTCGCGACTGTGCTTGAGGCGTTGGCCGGCCGGCCGGAGTGCGTGGTCTGCGTCAAGACGCACCCGAAGGCGGCCTGCATTTCCGTCGCCGAATTGCAGCGGATCGCTGGAGAAGCGAGCTGCGGGATTCAATGCTTTGATGATCGCTTTGATGAGCTCCTGGCGGCCTGCGACGTGCTCGTGAGTGCCTCATCGACGACGATGCTGGAAGCGATCCTGGCGGGGAAACGGACAGTCTGCCTGAACTTCTCGACGGAGCCGGACTGGTATCCCTATGCGGAAGAGGGTCCGTCGCTTGCGGCGCGTTCGCGGGAGGAGATCGGAATGGCGCTCGACGAGGCGCTCCGCCAGGCGGACGATCGGGGCCGGGATCGACGGGAGGCATTTCTGTTGAACCATGTCGGCCCGACGTTGAACGGTCGCGGAACGCGGACATTCATCGAGCAGCTTGCCGAAGCGTGCGGCTTCGCGCTCCCGGCCGTTGAGATCCCGACGGCAGCCGCGTCGGCGCAGAAGGGAACGCCGGTCCGGGCCCGCAAGGGCTCGATCGTCGGCTCGCGACTTTTCGAGAAGCCAGCCAATTCCGATTCCGTCGCCGCGTCGGAGGCGCATGGATGACCGCGGAAGCCAGCTCCATCCAGTCGGCCCGGCGACGCCTGCGGCGGTTCGCGCAGTCGCTGGTCCGCCAGTTCACCTGCCCGACGGTGACGGCCGCGGACCTGGCTCGCGATTTTGAGACGATCGGCGTCCGTCGCAACGGCGTGCTGCTGGTGCACTCCTCGTTGTCGGCGATCGGCAATGTTCAAGGGGGGCCGTCGACCGTCTGCGGGGCGCTCGTCAAGGCTGTCGGCTTCGAAGGGACCTTGATGATGCCGGCGCACACGTGGTGGTTCATGAATCGCGGCTGCCGGGAGTTCGACGTTCGGCAAACTCCGGCGCAGGTCGGAGCGATCGCCGAGTGTTTCCGCCGCGATCTCGAGGCGATCCGCAGCCTGCATCCCACCCATTCAGTGGCCGCGCGAGGACCGCAGGCGCGGGAGTTCACACAAGGGCACGAACTGGCCGCCTCACCCTGCGGCGCCGGCACTCCTTATGCCCGGCTGATGGACGCCAGCGGCCAGATCCTGCTGCTGGGCGTCGGATTGCGTCGCAACACATGTTTCCATGCGGTCGAAGCCCTCGCGGCTCTGCCATACCTGTTGAAGGGTGAGACGGACGAATTCGCAATCGTCGACGCCGAAGGTCGCAGTCGCCGCTTGCACGTGCAAATGCATGCCCGCCCGCAGAAATACCGGTTTGACGACCTCGCGGACGTCCTGGCCGCTGAGGGAATCCTAAGAACGGGACGGATCGGCCAGGCGCCGTCTTTCCTGCTCGAAGGTCGCACGTTTCGCGACTTCCTGTTGAGCCGTTTGGCGGAAGATCCGGAATACCTTCTGCGGTTCGGCCACTGACTTCGCGCGGGCGACCTGCCAGTAAATTCATGCGACGCCTGCTGTACATCACGTATCTGTTTCCGCCAGCGAACAACGTCGGGGTGCATCGCACGGTGCGATTCCTGAAGTCGCTGCCGGAGTGCGGCTGGATGCCGACGGTGCTGACTCCCGATCGCCCGAAGGTGCAGGGCGTCGAGCCGTCGCTGGTCGAGCGACTGGACTCCGGCCTGTCGGTCGTGCGCACTGGTTCGATGGAGCTGTTGAATTACGGCCGGTCGCTGGACTCGGAATCCCCTTCGGGCAACGGCTGGATGGAAACCCTGCTGCAGCCGCCGCGCGACCTGTGGCGATACCTCGCCCTGCCCGATGAGAAGCTGGGCTGGGTCCCGTCGGCCGTTCGCGCCGGCGCCCGGCTGCTGCGGCAGCAGTCGTTTGACGCCATCTTCGTGACCGGCAAGCCGTTTTCGTCGTTCTGGATCGGCCATCGGCTCAGCCGTCGGTTCGGCATTCCGTGGGTCATGGACCTTCGCGACCTGTGGACGCTGAATCGCCGGATCGAACCGAAGTCGCGGCTGCACGGCCGAATCGAGTCCTGGATGGAGCGGCGGCTGGTGCACAGCGCGAGCGCCGTGATCGCCAACACGCCGGGGAACCGAGAGGACTTTCGCCAACGTTATCCGGAATGCCCGGCGGACCGGTTTGTGACGATCACCAACGGGTTCGACCGGGACGACTTTGCCGCCGAAACGCCGAAGACGCCGGATCGTTTCGTGATCGGTTATGCGGGGAACTTCTACTTCCGCAAGCAGGCGAAGACGGGACTGTATCGCCGGCTGCTGGGGCTCGATCGACGACGCGAGGAACTTTACGAAACGCATTCGCCGCGGTTCCTGTTCCAGGGGCTGGCGGAGCTGTTCCGTCGCCGGCCGGAGTTGCGCAGCCGGGTCGAAGTGCGGATGGCCGGCGCGAAGAACTCCGCGATCGGCGCGATGGCGCGGGAGTCCGGCATCGAAGACCGCGTCACTCAACTCGGCTGGCTGACGCACGCAGACAGCATGCAGATGCTGCAGGCGGCTCATTTGAACTGCGTGGTGCTGTCCCGCGGCGAGGAGAGCGACGGCTGGATCCCGTCGAAGCTGTACCAGTATCTGGGCTCGGGGACGCCCATTCTGGGACTGCTTCCGGAGGGGGACGCCGCGAGCATCATCCGACGGACGCGCACGGGCCGGGTGGCGCCGCCGGACGACATCGCGAGGATCGCCGATTCACTGGAATCGATGATTGCTGACATTTCGTCCGGGACGATCGAGCCTTCGGACACGGCGGAAATTGAGCGATACGAGGGTCGGAGGCTGACTGCCGACTTGGCCCGCGTGCTGGATGCGGCGTCTGGCGTGCGGGAGCACTGCGTGGCGCGATCGGCGGCCGAAGAGACGTCCGCACGGCGGTCGCTCGCGGGGGTGAACTCGTGAGCGACTCCCCTGGCCGCCCGAGGAAGATCGCGTTCGTGGTCCACACGTTTGACGTGGGCGGGCTGGAGCGGTCGGTCGCGATACTCGCGAACCGGCTGGACCGTTCGAAGTTCCAGCCGCTGATCGTGTGCATGTCGCGGTCGGGATCGGCGGCAGGGTGGATCGAGCGGGACGACGTGAAGATTCTCGAGATCCGCAAGTCGACCGGGAACGACA
Organism: Planctomyces sp.; assembly: GCA_019636235.1. GTDB lineage: Bacteria > Planctomycetota > Planctomycetia > Planctomycetales > Planctomycetaceae > Caulifigura. The sequence continues at coordinate 300,699 of JAHBXW010000002.1, read as the reverse complement.
TCGTCGCCGTGCGGCGGTTCGCCGGGATGCTGCGCGAGGAGCGGCCGGACATCGTCCATTCGCACAACTGGGGGACGCTGGCGGAAACGGTGCTGGCGCGGCGCTGGGCGGGCGTGCCGGTGCACGTGCATGCGGAGCGCGGCACGGTGATGGGCACGCTGGAGCGAACCGGATTCCGTCCGCGGCTGCGGTCGCGGATCATGAACTGGTCGTTGCGGCGGTGCACGGCCGTCATCACCAACGCGGAGAACACGTCGCGCCGCATCGCCGACGCCTGCGGGTTTCCACAGCGGCGGGTGACGATCGTGCCCAATGGCGTGGAAGTTCCGCGTGTGAGCGATCCCGAGGCGCGCCACAGGCTGAGGCGGGAACTGGGCATCCCCACCGACGCGTTCGTCGTCGGCAGCGTCGGGCGTCTCGTGGGCGTCAAGAACTTCACGCTGGCGATCGACGCGTTGTGCCAGCCCGCACTGCGTCCGCACGCGGCGCATCTGATTCTGGTGGGGACGGGGGTCGAGCAGGCGCGGCTGTCGGCCTTCGCGGCCGAGCGCGAGATTGCGAACCGGGTGCACCTTGTGGGGCCGCAATCGAACATCGGCGACTGGCTGCTGGCGATGGATGCGTACGTCAACACCAGCCTCAGCGAGGGGATGAGCCAGTCGATCGTGGAGGCGATGGCGGCCGGTCTTCCGCTGGTGGTGACGGACGTCGGCGACAATGCGGTGCTGGCGGGAGGCGCGGCCGGCGGTTCGGTCGTGCCGTCCGGCAATGCGGCGGCGCTGTCCGGCTGCCTGGCGGAACTCGCCGCGCGCCCGTCTTTGCGGCAGCAGCGGTCGGACGCGAGCAAGGCCCGTTACGCGGAGAACTACGATATCGGCCGGATGGTCAGCGAATACGAGGCGTTCTACGACTCGCTGATCGGCCGGCCGGCCGCGACGGGCAGCGCAGCAGCGCCGCACGCCGCGTTCGTCAGGGAGGAGACGCTGGCCGCCGGCTGAACCGCCGCGCGTCCAGAAACGCAGATCATGCTCAAGTCGCTTCTGTACATCGTGCTCGTCGGACTGGGGTTCCTGTGGGGGCTGGGCGCGCCGCTGCATGCGGCCATCGTCAACCTGCAGATGTACTTCGTGGATCCGAAGGTGATGATCCGCGACAGCGACTTTCAGCGGTACCAGTTCATCAGCTTCATGCTGCTGCCGTCGACGCTGTTGATTTATGGAACAGGCCGGCTGCGGAAAGTCGGCAACGAGGGCAGGACGGTCGTCTGCATGTGGTTGTACGGGCTGGTGTGCATCGCCAGCAGCCTGTGGGCAGTCGTCGATGCGGAAGTCGCGTATGCCGTGTCGACGGAGTTTTTCAAGACGATCATGGTCGCCGGGCTGCTGCCATTCGTGGTGCGGAACCGCCGGGACTTCGACCTGCTGGTCGTGGCCTGCCTGATCGGCGTGGCGCACTTCGCGTTCCTGGAGACGATCGGCAAGCACCATACGTCGCTGGTTGGAAAGGCGCAGCGGATTCTGACGGACCGGCATGGCTCGGTGCTGCTGCTGTTCCTGCCGTTGACGCTGCTGCTGGGGATGTACGGCAAGAAGTGGGAACGGCTGATGTGCTGGGGGATGGTGCCGCTGATCCTGGACGTGATCATCCGGAACAACCATCGAGCGTACTTCGTGGGGATCATCGTGCAGATGGGGTTGTTCGCGATCCTGCTGCCGAAGCGAGTGGTCGTGAAAGTGATGCCGATCATGCTCGCGGGGGTGCTGTTGTTCGTGTTCGTGCTGACTCCGCCGCAGTACTGGAACCGGATGGCCACGATCACGAGTCCGACGGAGGAGAGTTCCGCCAACAGCCGGTTTGTGATCAACAAGGCCAGCCTGGAGATGCTGAAGGACTACCCGCTGGGAGTCGGCTACAAGAACTACGCGCGGGTGATGAACCGCTACATCGACGGCGACATGACGAAGGCGGCCCACAACACATTCTTCTCGGTGGCCTGCCAGACGGGATTCCTCGGATTCGGCCTGTGGAGCACGGCGGTGTTCGGCTCCCTGGTGCTGTTCCGCCGGGTGCGCCGTCGGCTGAACTTCCGAAACATCGATCGTCTGGCCCTGTACGGCATGGGGTTCGAAATCGGCCTGTACGGGACGCTGGCCGGGGACTGCTTTCACAACGGCCATGAGACGGACCCGGTGTACTGGTTCGTTTCGTTCGGCGTGATCATGACGCGGCTCCACAAACGGTTCCCGCAGCAGGAAATCGCCCTGCCGACGTTGGACCGGGCCCCTCTGTACGAGCCGCTGCGGCTTCCCTCCCGTCCCTCACCGATTCGCATCTGATGTCGCTCCGCAGCGAACGCACTCTGAATTCGACCGCCGACTGCCAGCCGAGCCTCCCGGCACGCGTCGCGCTCATCGCGATCCTGGCGGCTGCGCTGGGGCTGCGGCTGTGGGTGCTGTCGATCGATCCGCAGGGCGAACCGAAAGAGGATTCCGCGCAGTACCACCGGCTGGGCGCCAATCTGGCGTTCGAGGGAATCTATTCGACGAAGAGCGAGGAACCGTTCGAGCCGAGCGCTCGACGGATGCCCGGCTACCCGGCGTTTCTGTCGCTGGTCTACAAGCTGCACGGCGCCGCGGATCCGACGGCCGGAAAGTTCGCTGGGGTCCTGCTCGGCGTGCTCGCCTGCTGGCTGACGTGGCGCCTCGCGCGGGACGTCGCCGGCAGCGACCGCGTGGCATTGCTGGCCACAGCTTTGACGGCCCTGTCTCCGCCGTTGATCCTGTTCAGCGCGAAGATCAGCCTCGAAGCCTTGTTCACTCCGCTCCTTGTGGGGGCGACTTGGACGGCCGTCCGGTGGCAGACGACGGGGCGCCTGGGGTGGGTTCTGACGACGGGGTTGCTGTGGGGCGGGCTGAGCCTGATTAAACCGGAGTCGCTGCTGCTGCCGGCGGCCGCGGGGCTGGCGGTGATCGTGCTGTCGCCATCGAAAATGCGGGCCGTGATGCATTCGCTGGCCGCTGGCGCCGTAGTGGCCGCCTGCGTGGGCCCCTGGGTCGCGCGGAATTACTACGTCTGCGGCCGTGCGTCCCTGCAGTTCGGCAACCGGGATGAAGTCCATGGGGAAGGCGGTCAGTATCTCCGCAACTACCGGCTCGTCGCGGAGAACGGAATGGCTTTCTGGCCCGAGCGGTACACATGGATGTACGGCAAAGATTGGGAACAGGCCGAGGCCCGCTGGCAGGCGGCGATTGCCGGACCGGTGAAAGACCCGAGTCAGAGTCATGTCCAATTCTGGCTGACGCATCCGGGGCTGCTGGCGAAGTACACGGGCGTCCGGTTTCTGGGTCTGATGACGCCGACGTCGTGGAGCGGCACGTTCGGCCTCGATCGGGATTTCGACGAATTGAAGGGGGGCGCGGGGAAAGCGCTCCTGGTCGTGAAGGCCGGCCTGCTGGGGGCGGACGTTCTGTCGATGCTGGCGGGTCTTGCGGCGCTGGTCTGGTCGCTTCGCTGGACGCGTCGCGAGCTGTGGGTCGTCTCCGCGACGGTCCTGTATTTCCTGGCGATCTACTCGCTGCTGCACGGCATTCCGCGGTATCGCGCGCCGCTGCTGCCGCTGATGTACATGCTGACCTCGGCGATGACGTTCGCCGCATTGGACCGGATTCGCAGTCGCCGCGCGACCGTCCAAATTGATCAACCGGCGAATGCCGCCGTCGCCTGACCGAGCCCTCGGCTCACTGCCCTTGAGACAACTCCCCGCGGGATTTCAGCACCGATGAAACTGATCGTTCAGATTCCCTGCTTCAACGAAGCCGACACGCTGCCGCAGACCGTCGCGGACATTCCCCGCGAGATTCCCGGCGTTGATTCGGTCGAAATCCTGGTCGTCGACGACGGCAGCACCGACGGCACGGTGATGGCCGCCCGCAGCCTGGGGGTCGACCACATCGTGTCGCACTCCTGCAACCGCGGCCTGGCGCGCACCTTCCGCACCGGGATCGACGCCGCCCTCCGCCTCGGCGCGGACATCATCGTCAACACCGACGGCGACAATCAGTACGCCGGACAGGACATCCCCAAGCTCATCGGCCCGATCCTCCGCGGCGAGGCGGAGATGGTCATCGGCGACCGCGAGACCTCCAAAGTGCCGCACTTTTCAAAGAAGAAAAAGCTGCTGCAGACGGTGGGCAGCAGCGTCGTACGGCGGCTGTCCGGAACGACGGTGCCGGACGCGGTGAGCGGCTTCCGGGCGTTCTCCCGCGAGGCCGCGTTCCAACTGAACGTCGTCTCGTCGTTCAGCTACACGATCGAGACGATCATCCAGGCGGGGCGCAAGCAGATCGCCATCACGTCCGTGCCGATCCGCACGAACGGCAAGACGCGCGAGTCGCGGCTGTTCAAGAGCATTCCGCAGTTCCTCAGCCGGTCGGCGGCGACGATCGTGCGGATGTACTCGATGTACTACCCGCTGAAGGTGTTCTGCACGATCAGCGCGGTGCTGATGCTGATCGGCTGCGCGCCGATTGTCCGGTTCCTGTATTACTGGCTGCAGGGGGATGCGGGGGGGCACGTGCAGTCGCTGGTGCTCGGAGGGGCGCTGGTGATCATGGGCTGCCTGACGCTGGCCGCGGGCCTGCTGGCCGATCTGATTTCGTTCAATCGGCAGTTGCTGGAGCAGACGCTGGAGAAAGTGCGACGGATGGAGTTATCGCGTTCGCGGCGGTCGAACGGTCCGCGGGTGAAGAAGTCCCGTCCCCGCCCGGCCCGCTCGACGACCCCCTGATCGAGCAGCCTCGCAGCCGCAGCCTGATCGCCCCGTTACATGCCCACTGTTCTCGAAACACAACAGCACTTCGACAAGTCCGCCGCAGTCGGCGTCGACAGTTCCGTCGACAAGTGGCCGGCCATCGCGCCGCACTTTGAAGCGATTCCCCGCGGCGCACGGATCATCGAATGCGGCGCCGGGACCGGCCTGTACACGCTGCCGCTGTTGAAGGCTGGCTACCGGGTCGTGGCGAACGACATTTCGCTGCTGGCCCTGAAACGACTCAAGGTCACTATGGAGGCGGCCGGCCTGGCCGACGGACTGTCGCTGGCGCCGGGCGACTATGTGTCCGCGCTGGCCGATGTCGCGGATCCAATTCAGGCGGCGACGTTCATCAAGGTCCTGCACCACTTTCCAGATCGGGACCACATTCGCGCCGCCCTGCACGCGACGCTCGATCGCCTGCCGGCCGGCGGGCGCATCGTGATGTTCGAACCGAACGGTCTGGCGCCCCACTGGTTCGTCCGATACCGCCTCCTTGACACTCGCGAGAAGTGGCTCAACGAACGCAACATCCGCCTCATCCGGCAGAGTCTGTTTGAAGACCTCTGCGATTCCCGCAACGACTGCCGGTTGTCGCTGCAGTACCGATTCCTGATCCCGGGCACGTTCGTCTCAAGGATTCCCGGACTGTCAGCGGCCGACCGGCTGTTGACGTCCCTGCCCGGTCTGCGCCGCTTCTCCGCGAATCTGATCTGCATCATCGACAAGGCGTCCGCCTGAGAGTCCGCGTCAGCCACGCGCCGTTTTCCATGGCTTCCCAGCCGCACATCCTCGTCGACCTCACGCATCCTGCGCACGTGAACTGTTTCAAGCACGTGGTCCGGGAGCTGGACCGCAGAGGGTTCCGGGTGACGGTGACGACGCTGAATCGCGGGCGGCTCCCGGCCATCATCCGGCGGGAAATTCCCGAGACGCCCTGCGTGGTGATTGGAACGCAGGGCGTGACCCGCGCGGGCATTTACCTGCGGACGGGCGTCCTGCGGACGCTGAAGCTGGGTTGGCACATCCTCCGGAACAACGTTTCGCTGGCTCTGGGCGCGGTCGCGTACCAGGGCGGGCTGTGGTGCCGGATGCTGGGTCGCCCGTCGCTCGGCATCTACGACGACCCGGGGCACCGGATCAATTACTCGATGTCCTGCCGGCTGCTGTCCCGGTTTCTGGTTCCGACCTGCCTGGGCGACGCGGAGGGCAACCGGGTTCCATTCCAGGGCCTGAAAGAGTGGGCCTACCTGTCCCCCGCCCGGTTCGTCCCGGATGAGTCGGCCGTCACGCGGCTGGGACTGCGACCCTATGAATACGAGTTTGTCCGCGAAGTCGACGCCCGCACCCTGAACTACATGGGCCAGACGGTCAGCAGCATCGAAGCCCTGTACAACCTGGGCCTGCGCGATTCGCGCGTCGTGCTGTCGCTGGAGAACAAGTCGCGGAAGTCGCTGTTTCCCAACTGGTCGATCCTCGACGAGCCGGTCGAGGACATTCACTCCCTGATGCACTTCAGCCGCACCGTGATTTCCAACGGCGACAGCATGGCCCGCGAAGGGGCGATGCTGGGCCGTCCCGCGGTCTACGCGGGGATCCGCGAGATGCCGGCGAATCGGTTTCTGCTCGACCAGGAGCTGCTGGCGCATCAAGTCGATCCGACCGCGTGCCTGGAGTGGATCCGCCAGTCCTCCCGGACTCCCGCTGCCCAGGCCGAGCTCCGCTCTCGGCTGCTCGCTGAATGGGACGACGTCGTCGGACTGCTGACGCGGCATGTCGACGAGCTGCTGGGTCGCGAACCGGTCCCGCAGCGGACGTCCGCGATCTCCGTTCAAACTTCCAGCCAGTCCCCGGTTCCTTCGGACGCCGTCGCCTGACGGTCATGACTTCCCTGTCCCCCCTGTCGCCGCCCCTGACCACGACGCCGCAGCCCGTTTCCCGGCCGGCCGTCGAGGCGCCCGCTGCGCAGCACGTGCCGTTCGCCGCGTTCGCGTTCGCCGGATGCGATCCGCAGCGCGAAGCCCGTTTTCGGGCCGAGGTGGACGCCGCGTTCCCCGCAACGCGCTGGACGGCGTTCAACTATGGGGCGCGGGGCGTTCAGGGCAAGGAACGTGCGGAGGGGGCCACGGTCGGCTGGTCCGAAGGCACATTGACGGCCGCCACCGACCTCGTCGGCAGCGCTCCGATGCATGTGTGGTCGGAGGGGGGGGCGTTCATTGCGTCGACGCATCTCCGGCCGCTGGCCCGGGCGGTGCACGCGGCCGCCGATCCGGTCGGGATTTCCCAGTTGCTGCGTCACAACTTCACGCTCGCGGGCCGGACGGTCTTTTCGGGCATCCGTCGGCTGCTGGGAGGCCAGCGGTTCGTGCATGACGGACAGTCGACTCGCTGCGAGGAGACCTCAAGGCTGTGGGCGAACCCGGAACGCGCCGTGCCGGCCGGTCAGTCCGCGCTCGATCGGATCTGGGAGGCGTTGCAGGCGGCCTTGAACAGTCACGTCGACGCGGCGCCGCTGGGACTGATGATGTCGGCGGGCTGGGATTCCCGGACGCTGCTGGCCGCCGCGGAAGTTCCCCTGACGGCCTACACCCATGGCGACCTGGCGAGCCGCGAACTGCGGATCACGCGCGAGCTGTGCAGCAGCCGCAACGTGCCGCTGCACGAGTCGGCGATCTCCGAAGACTGGTTCACGCCGACATTCATCCAGCGCGATTTCGCGGTCACGGAGACGGCGACGTTTCCGTACTGGTCGGCCGCCGGCGAGCACTTCGCCCAGCTGGGCGTCCGAGGAGTCCTGTCGGGCGACTTTGGCGAGATTCTGGGCGGACACTACCTGGCGGCGAATCAGCAGCAGGGAGGCCGGAAGGCCCTGGGAGTGCTGTTCGGACTGCTGGGCATCCATCGCGAATCGACGTCGGGCAGCGCGACGCTGCAAACGCGGCTGCAATCCTCGAAGGCGATGGCATTTGCTCCGGGCCTGTCGGACCGCGACCGTCTGGGCGAGGCGACGGCCGCGGACGTGGACTGGGAATTCCGACGTCTCCAAGCACGCGGAGTCGAGGGGGACGACGCCTTCGTGGAGGCCTTCACAACGGAACATCGCGGCGCCCAGTGGATTTCCGGCCAGCCCCGCAGTGCGGCCGCGCGGGTGGAACCCGTGCAGCCGTTCCTCGATGTCGAATTGCTGCAGCTCGTCACCCGGATCGCGCCGAGCAAGCGCACCTACAACCGACTCAATCGCCTGCTGCTGCAGCGGCATGCCCCGCAGCTCCTGCGGTTCGCCACCGGCGCCACGGTTTTCGCATGCAATGCTCCGATGTTGCTGCAGGAGGCATCGCGGATGTTCGTGTATGCCAGCGAGCGATTCAGCTGGACGCGTCACACGCGGACCGGCGGGGTCGAGGCCTATCGACATTATCGCTGGGACGACTTTGAGTTCCTGAGGGACGGCCGTCAGCTGTTGAACCTGGTCGACGATCTGAAGTCGCCGATCTGGAACGTTTCGGCGCTGCGCCGGTACCTCATCGGCCGGTTTCGAAAGCATTCCGGTCATCGCCGGGCCTACAGCGTGGCCAACGAAGTCCTGCGTATTTACGGCATCGACCAGCTGCTCCGACCCTGAGCGGCGCCATTACTGATGTCGACCCACGAAACCCTGATCGAAATCCAAGACGATGGCGCGGCCCCCGCGTCCGTGGCGGCGACCGGTCCGCGCGGCGGGCGGTGGCGCTCGGCCTGGCGGCTGGCGAGTTCCGTCCTGGGCGTGCTGATGATCGTGGCACTGGCCGCGTTCGCCTGGCAGCGGCGGGACCTGCTCGCCGATGCCGATGTGCTCAGCGCGCCGCGGCTGGCCATCTGCGCGTTGGCGACAATTCTCGGATGGCAGTTCACGTCGAGCCTGACGAGCACCCTGATGCTGGCCCATGGCTGCCGTCTGCCGTTGCGCGAGCAATACCTGAGCATCTGCGCCGGGAACGCCGGAAACTACCTGCCCATGCGGATCGGGACCATCTGCCGGGCCGTATACGTGAAGACCTGTTTCGGAATGCCGTTCGCCGAGTTTTTCTCAGTGATGCTGGCACAGGCGATCGTGGGGGGCGCGGTGGCCGCGGCCGTGCTGCTGGGCGCGTTCGCCGCGGGCAGCCGGATGGCGGGGGATGAGACTGGACGGACGCTGGCGGTCGCGGCCGTGATGACGCTGTCGCCGGTCGGCCTGCTGCTGCTTCCGGGACTGTTCGACGCGCTGCGTCGGAACGTGCGACTGCCGTCGCTCGTCAGCCGGGTGCTGGCCAGCATCGTGGTCCTGGGGCGTTCGCCGCGGACGCTTCTGGCCGCCTCGCTGTGGCACTTCCTGAGCGTCGTGTGCGCGGCGGTGCGGCTGTGGATGATTTACGGGGCGTTCGGCGCGCCGGTGTCCGTGTGGGCCACGATCTTCGTCACGGCGGCCGGGGCGCTGAGCATGCTGATCGCCCCGACGCCCGGGGCGCTGGGCGTGCGTGAGGCGAGCATGGCCGCCGCGGGCGCCGTGTTCGGAGTGAACTTTGAACTCAGCCTGCTCGTCGCCTCGCTGGAACGGGCGATCCTGCTGGCGCTGACGATGTTGATCGGCGCTCCGGCGCTGGTCTGGATGAACCGCGAAGTCGCGTCGCGGGTTGCCGGCCCACTGCCCTCCTCCACAACGGTCGCGATTCCCGAACCGAACTGATCCCCCTCGGCCGACGTCCAGTCGTCCTTCTCCACTGCCCATTCCCATGTCGCTCCTCGCCACAGCCCGGAAACTCAAAGCCATGTCGGCCGACGAGGTTTCCGTGCGCATTCGTTCCGCGCTGCGTCAGCGCCGCGAGCGAAAGGCCTTCGGCGCCATGCGGGCCCCCGCGTCGCTTCCCGATGCTTCCGGCCTGCTGCAGGCCTGTGCGGCGCTGGTTCCCGGGGCGCCCGTCGAACAGCTTCGCAATGCATCGCTGCTGCCCCCCGCCTTTCGCGATCACGCGGCAGCATCAGTCGCCAACGCGTCCGCCATTCTGAGCGGTCGCTGGGCGATGCTGGGACACGAATACCGTCTCGGCGGCGGCTTCGACTGGCATGCCGACCCGCGCACCGGCCACCGGTTCCCCAGCGTGTTCTACGCCGACGTGCCCCGCCATCAGACGTCCGGCGGACCGATCGACGTCAAGTACGTCTGGGAACTGGGACGCTGCCAGTATGTCGCCGAGCTGGCCCGGGGCTGGGCGTTCTCCGGCAACGAGGCGTTCGCCCGCCACGCGGCGGAACTGATATTGAGCTGGATCGACCAGAACCCGTTGCACCAGGGGATTCACTGGACGAGCGGACTGGAAGTCGCCGTCCGGGCGATCTCCTGGATCTGGACGCTGGCGACGCTCGCCGCATGGCCGGGACTGGCGGGCGAAACGCTGCAGCGCATCGCGACCAGCCTCGCGGATCACGCCCGTTACCTGGAGGCCCACTTCTCGCATTACTCCAGCCCGTACAACCATCTCATCGGAGAAGCGACCGGGCTGTACTGGATTGCCCAGGTCCTGCCCGACGCCAAGGGCGCGGCCGAGTGGCGATCGAAGGCCCGCGACGTGCTCAGCGTCCACGGCCCCCAGCAGTTTTACGGCGATGGCTTCTGCGTCGAGCAGGCAACCGGGTATCACTACTTCACACTGGGCTTTCTGACGCTGGCCCTGCTCGCCGCGCGAGCGGAGCAGTCGCCGTTGGAAGCTGTCGAGACCTGCGCACACCGGGCGTTCGCCGCCGGCCTCGCTTTCCGCCAGCCTGATGGCCGCTGGCCGGCGATCGGCGATGTCGATTCGGCCCGCGCCCTGCCGATTCACGCGCCCGACTTCTGGGACTTCAACGGATTGTGTTCGCTCGGCGCGGTGCTGTTTCAGGATTCCGCATTGAAGCTGGCAGGCTCGCCACCCGGGCCGGAACTCTTCTGGCTGCTGGGGGACGAGGGACTGCAGGCGTGGTCGCGGCTGGAGAGCACATCCCCGGACGGCATGACCGTGCTGCCGGAGTCGGGGTATGCGATTCACCGCCGGAACGGCGACTGGGCGCTGCTGGATGCCGGGCCGATCGCGCATGGCCTGCATTCCAACGGCACGCCGTCGACGGCTCACGGACACCTGGATCCGCTGCAGGCGCTGGTCTGCCTTGCCGGTCAGCCCGTGCTGGTCGATCCAGGCATGCCGTTCTACTTCGGGGACCGCGACTGGGTGCGGCACTTCCGGGGACGGGACGCGCACAACACGATCGAGTTTGCCGACCTGCCGTACGCCCGGGACGCCGGGGTGCTGGCCTGGTCTCACGTCAACTTTCAGGCGTTCCTGACGGCCCAGGCGCATGCCGATCGCTGGGAAGCCATCGGTCGGGTCGAGTGGCCGACCGGCGACAGTCTGGAACGGCGGCTGCTCGCCTCGTCCAGCCACGGCTTCTGGATCATCGACACGCTGCGTCCGACCCGGCGACGCGAGGTTCGCTGGACCTGGCAGTTCTCTGGCGGCTGCATGCTCGCTCCCATCGAGCGTTTTGAAACGAATCCGGATTCATCGCAGGCCGCCCTGGCCGTGTGGTGCGACGTGAAAGACATGGAGTTGAGCCCTGAAACGGCCGTCGACGGCGCGCCTCGGGCACGGCAATCGACCGGATACGGACAGCACGCTCCCGCGCCCCGGCTGATCGGCCGCCTCTACTGCGACGGACCAGTGCGGATCTCGACCTGGGTCGGCGTTCAATTCCCGGGCGACTTGCCGCCGGCACTGGAGCAATCGTCCGCATCCCCGGCGTCGCCATTGACGAACGGCCCGCCTCGCGCGGCTTTCACCCTGACGTTCGCCCCCGGCGCCGATTTTCGCTGAGACGATCCACCACTTTCACATGAATCCCGCTTCCGCCATCGCCCGTCCCGCGCCGGAACTTGCCCGGTCCGCTTCCGCCGCGGCGCGTCCGCTGCGCGTCCTGTCGATCAGCGGGGCGTTTCCGTCGAGCATCCGCCCGGTTCATGGCGTGTTCGTCAAGGAGCGGTTGCGGTTCGTCTCGCAGTTGCCGGGCGTCAGCGTGCGGGTGATCTCGCCGATTCCTTATTTCCCGCCGATCCGCGCCTTCAAGCGCTGGTACCCGTGGTCGCAGATGTCCCGGTTCGAGCGGATCGATGGCCTCGACGTGCATCGGCCGCGCTACGTGCTGCCGCCGAAGATCGGCGGTTACATCAGTCCACGGCTGATGTACCGCGGCGTCCGGAGGATCGCAGAGCGGCTGCGTGAGGTGGCGGACTTTGACGTCATCGACGCTCATTTCGTATACCCCTCTGGCATCGTCGCCGTCATGTTGGGCGAGGCGCTTGGAAAACCTGTTGTCATCACCTGCCGCGGCGAGGACATCGAGCGCTTTCCGCGCCTGCCGATCGTCGGGGATCAGATTCGCCGAGCCCTGCGGTCGGCCAATCAGTTGATCGGCGTGAGCCGTCCGATCGCCGACGAGATCGTGCGGCAGGGGGGCGCTCCTGAGCGGGTGACCTGCATCCCGAATGGCGTGGACTGCGAGCGGTTTCGCCCCACATCGCAGGCCTCCGCCCGGGAACGCCTCGGCCTCCCGCAGGGACGCCGGATCATCCTCGCGGTCGGATACCGTCTGGAACTCAAGGGCTTTCACATTCTCGTCGATGCCCTGCCGCGCATCCGCGAGGCCTTTCCGGACGCCCTGGTGGCGATCGTCGGGGGCGAGGCGAGCTGGGCGGCCGACTTCCTACCGGTGATCGAATCCCGGATCCAGGCGAACAACGTCGGCGAGCATGTCCTGATCGCCGGGAATCGTCCGCAGGACGAATTGGCGGACTGGTACAGCGCGGCCGACGTGCTGGCGATCCTCTCATCGCGTGAGGGTTCGCCGAACGTGCTCATGGAGGCGCTGGCCTGCGGACTGCCGGCGGTCGCGACGTCAGTGGGCGGCATTCCCGACGTGTTGCAGGACGCACGGCTGGGGCAGTTGCTGCCGGAGCGTTCGGCCGACGCGGCCGCGGCCGGATTGTGCGCGGCCCTGGGCCGAAACTGGGATCGCGATGGCATCCGCGAGGTCATGGAACAGCAAAGCTGGCAGGTGACGGCTCGCAACGTGGATGAGGTGCTGCGCCGCGCCGCCGAAGAAGGGGGGCTGGCCCCCGCATCCAGATTGGGCGTCGCTCGCACCGAGTCAATGTCAAGAAAGAGTGATTGAAGGTCAGGCATGAAACAGGTCTTCATGAAGAAGAATGCGTTGCGGGCGGCCGCTGTGGCGATCGAGGAGGTTCCCGCGCCCCGCTGCGGCCCCTCCAGCGTGCTCATCGCGAACCGCTATTCGCTGATCAGCGCCGGGACCGAAACGGCCGCCGTGAAGCGCAACAAGCGCGACATGGTCGTCAAGGCGCTCCGCAGCCCCGAACTGCGCCAGAGCGTCGTCGACATGCTCGTGCAGGACGGCCTCCGCAAGACGGCCGACCGCGTCCAGTTCGAGATGACGAAATGGACGCCGCTCGGATACAGCGGCGCCGGTGTGGCCATTGAGGTCGGCCGCGACATCGAGGGGATTCAGCCGGGGGACCTGGTCGCCTATGGCGGCGAAAGCCACGCCGAGCTGATTCGCGCCGCGAAGAACCTCTGCGTGCCGGTGCCCCAGGGGGTGCCGCTTCGCGAGGCGGCCTTCGTCGCGGTGGGCAGCATCGCCCTGCAGGCGGTCCGTCGCACCGAGCCGCAGGTGGGGGATGTCGTGGCCGTCCTGGGGCTGGGCCTGGTCGGTCAGCTCGTCAGCCAGCTGCTGCAGTCGGCCGGGGCGCGGGTCGTTGGATCGGACATGGTTGCGAAGCGGCTGGAGCTGGCGACATCTCTGGGGCTGGAAGCGGCCTTCCCGGCGGGCGAGGACTGCGATCGGCAGATTCTCCGCTACACCGGGGGCGTGGGGGTCGACCGCGTCGTGATTTGCGCCGCCGGCGGCGGAGCGGACATCATGCGGCAGGCGGCGGCGATGACTCGCGACCGGGGCCGCATCTGCGTCGTGGGCGCGATCGGCATCGATGCCCCGCATCATGAGTTCTACATGAAGGAACTCGAACTCGTGATGAGCCGCTCCTACGGGCCGGGCCGGTATGACCGGCAGTACGAGGAGCATGGCCGCGACTACCCGATCGGTTACGTCCGCTGGACGGAACAGCGGAACATGCAGGAATTCCTGCGGCAGGTCGGCGCCGGCAAGGTCCGCCTCGAACCGCTGATCACCCAGGAATTTGGCGTCGAGGCCGCCGACGAGGCCTACCAGTTGCTGATGGAGCGGAAGGCGGATTGCCTGGGCGTGCTGTTGAAGTATGACGAGGCTGCGGCGATGCAGCCGCGCCGGAAGACGCCGGCCTCCGCCAGGCCCCGGGCGACGACCGCCTCGGCCGGAAACGTGGCCGTCATCGGCTGCGGATCATTCGCCCGGCAGTTCCACCTTCCGAATCTGAAGCGGTCGAAGGATCTGCGGTTCCGAACGCTCGTCGCGTCGAGCGGTCAGAGCGCCCGCGAGATGGCGGACCGCTACGGCGCCGAATCGTGCGCCACCGACGTCGCGGAAGTCTGGAACGACGCGTCGATCGACTCGGTGATGATTTTCACTCGCGACAAGTCGCACGCGGGGCTGACCGTCGCGGCGCTCAACGCCGGCAAGCACGTGTTCTGCGAGAAGCCGCTGGCGACGACGATCGAGGAATGCGAACAGATCGCGGCGGCCGCGGCGACCTCCGGCCGCGTCTGCATGACGGGCTTCAACCGCCGGTTCGCGCCGCTGCTCGTGCAGGCCGGGGACGTCCTCGCGCAGTGCCGCGGCCCGAAGCTGATGACGTACCGCGTGAACGCCGGCCCGGCGTCGAAGGACAGCTGGATCCATGATCCGGCGCACGGCGCGGGGCGGATCATCGGCGAGGCCTGCCACTTCATCGACCTGTTCCGCCATCTCACGGGCGCCGAGCCGGTGCGGGTGACAGCCGCCCACCTGGGCGACCCCCGGTCCGCGGACCGCACGGAAGACGTGTCGGCCAACTTTGAGTTCAGTGATGGCTCGGTGGCCACGCTGCTGTACGTCACGCAGGGGTCGCCGGCCGTCGGCAAGGAGCGGCTGGAGGTATTCTGCGACGGCACGTCGGTCCTGCTCGACGACTACCGCACGCTGACGGTCCGCGGCGCCCGCACGATCGACGCGAAGGTCAAGCAGATCGACAAGGGACATGGCGCCGAACTTCAGCATTTTGCCCGGGCGGTTCGCGGCGAAGAGCCGCCGCTGATCGACGCCCATGACGGCATCATCGCCGCCGTGGCCTGCATCCGGCTCATTGAGAGCGCGCGGCTCGGAGAACCGCTGCCCATCGAGCTGTGAACTCCTGCGCTGCCGCAGCGACCCCAACAATCACTCACGATTCCTTAAAGCGTTCGCCATGTCCGCCGCCTCGCCGATCATCGCCCCTGAAGTCGTCCCCGTCGTCCATCGCAGCCTGGAGCCGGTCCATATCATCGGCCATGGCCGCTCGGGAACCAGCAATATGGTCCGGCTGCTGCGCGACTACCTGCGGATCTCGTTTGGCACCGAGAGCCAGTTCATCATTCGGTTCCATCAGAACCTGGCCAGCTACGGCGACCTGACTGTCGAGTCGAACCGCCGCAGGCTCGTCGAGCACATCTGCACCGAACGCTGGTTCCAGCGGTGCTACAAGCGGTTCCGGTTCACGACGACGCCCGACGCGATCCTCGCCGACATCCGTGAATTCACGTACCCCGGCGTCCTCGCCGCGACGTTTCGCCAGTTGGCGAAGCACTTCGGCCTCGAACGCTGGGGCGACAAGACTCCCGAATACCACCACGATCTGGACGTGCTGCTGAGCCTGTTCCCAAAGGCGAAGTTCATCCACATGGTGCGGGACGGTCGGGATGTCGCGCTGTCCGGATTCGAGACCGCCTTTGGCGAGAAGAACGTGTACATGGCGGCGGTCGACTGGACCACGGCCATGCGCGAGGCCTGCCGCTTCGCCGAAACCGTGCCGGCCGATCAGCTCATCGAAATCCGCTACGAGGATCTGCTGACTCAGCCGACCCGGGAGTTCAACCGGTTGATCGAGTTCCTGGACATCGACGACGCCGACGGCCGCCTGCTCGCGCACATCGACGCGACGATCAACGACCGCCTGATGCTCGGCAACTTCAACAAATGGAAGCAGCGGCTCACGCCGCGTCAGATCGCGAGGTTCGACGGCGTCGCCTGCGACTTTCTCCGCCGCTACGGCTACGAATGCACCGCCGCGGAACCCGCCCGACGCAACTGGCTGTCGGACGGCTACTGGCGGCTCGACAGCACGTTCCGGAACCTGCTGCGGGCCGATCACCTGGCGGACAATGTGTATCGGGCGCGACTCCGTCTGACGACGGCGATGCGCCGCTTGGCGCGCCCCGCGTCTCCCGCCCATTGAGTCCCGGTTCCGATCCGCGGCGCCCGTCTGCTCCGCCACCCTTCGAGTCCACATCGTGAATTCCCGTTTGCTCTTCATCTCCTGGGCGCCCTACTGCAGCCGCAGCGACGGCATCGCCGTCCGACTGGGCGGGCAGTCCCGGATGATTTACAGCCCGCGTTGGGGCAGTCGCTATGCGACCGTTGCGTTCAAGTACGTGTCTCAGACGTTCAAGACGCTCTGGGCGTTGTTTCGCGAGCGGCCGTCCGTCGTGTTCGTGATGGCTCCGCCGATCATCGCCGCGATTCCCGTCTGGCTGTACTGCCTGCTGACGGGCGCGGAACTGGTGCTCGACGCCCACAGCGGCGCGTTCGACAATCCGCGCTGGAAGGGCCTGCAATGGCTGCAGCGGTTCCTGTCGCGGCGGGCGGCGACGACGATCGTCACGGGGGACCATTTTCGGAAGCTTGTCGAATCCTGGGGCGCGGACGCGACGATCGTCACCGACGTCCCCGTCCTGTTCGCCGAGCCGCAGCCCGTCGACCTCCCCGCGGGGGTGAACCTGGTCCTCGTGTGCAGCTTCTGCAGCGATGAGCCGATCGCCGAGTTCCTGCGGGCGGCCGCCGCGCATCCGGACGTGCACTTTCACATCACCGGCAATCCCAAGGGGCTGGCCGCCGAGATTCGCCGGCTCGCCCCACCCAACGTGCGGCTGACCGGCTTCCTGTCCGACGCGGAATATGTCGGACTGATCCAGGCGGCGGACGGCGTCATGGCGCTGACGACGATGGACCACACGATGCAGCGGGCGGCGTATGAGGCGGTCTACCTCAACACGCCCGTCATCACGTCGGATTTCCCGATTCTCCGCTCCGCGTTTCCCCTCGGCACGGTGCACGTCGAACCGACCGAATCCGGCATCCGCGACGGCATCGCCGAATTCGTCCGCAACCGCGAATTGCTGGCGGAACAGGTCCTGCTGCTCCGCGAACAAAAGCTGGAAACCTGGGCGCGGACCGCTCAGGCGTTGTGCACTCGGTTCCAGTTGCCGCAGGTCGCGGCGCCGACGGCCCGATCCGCCGAACTTCAGCCAGCCGGATGATGAGTCGCGCCGCCTGTTGCGGCGGACACGTGCAATGCCCATGAGCCTGTTCGACACAGCCATGATTGTTCAGGGTTTTCCCGTCGGGGAGGCCCGGACCCGCATGCAGGCGCTCACGCGTCTGTCGGCGGACGACTTGCAGGCGCACAACGAATCGCAGCGCTGGGCCATCGCGCGGCATCACTACGATCACAACCCGTTCTACCGGTCGCTCGTCGGCGGCGCGTTTCCGTCGGCATGGACCGACCTGCCGTGCGTCACGAAGTACGACCTCCAGCGCCCGTTGTCGGAACTCATCGCACGGGGCGTCCCGCAGAACCGGCTGTACGTCAGCAGCACGTCGGGGTCGACCGGCCATCCGTTCTTCTTCGCGAAGGACAAGCTGTCGCATGCGTTGTCGTGGGAGCTGGTCCGGCAGCGGTACGCCCTGCATGGCGTGCGGATGAATGGACTGCAGGCGCGGGTGTACGGCATTCCGCTGAACGCGTCGGGCTACTGGAAAGAGCGGCTGAAGGACTGGATCGCGAATCGGGTGCGGCTGCCGGTGTTTGATCTGTCCGAGGAGGCTCTGGCGAGATTCCTCGCGGAGTTCGCACGCCGCCGGTTCGAATACGTCTATGGCTACACCAGCGCCGTCGCGCGGCTGTGCGAGTTCGTGCTGACGCGGAACACGACGCTGAAGGACCTCTGCCCGACATTGAAGGCGGGGATCGTGACGTCGGAAGTCTGCACGCCGGAGGATCGCGCGACCATCGCCCGCGCCCTCGGCGGGCCGCCGGTCGTCAACGAATACGGGGCGTCCGAACTCGGTGTCCTCGGCTTCGAATGGCCGGACGGCGTGATGCGCGGCAGCGATGAACTCGTGCACCTCGAAACGGCCCCTGATGAGCACGGCATTCCGCGGCTGCTGTGCACGTCGCTCACCAACACCGCGTTCCCGATGATCCGCTATGCGATCGGCGACGCCGTGGAGCTTGATCGCGTCGAGGGGCGAACCGTCATCCGGTCGATCGAGGGCCGCGTGAACGACTTCGCCGTCCTGCCGTCCGGGAAAGTCTCGGCAGGGCTGACGTTTTACTACATCGCCCGCCGGGCCCTGGAAACGAGCGACCGCATTCGCGAGTTCGTCGTCCGCCAGGTGGGGCCGGGCGCGTTCGTGTTCGACGTCGTCGCGCGGCAGCCGCTGACGACCGACGACCTCGCGCAGATGCAGGACAACATGGACCGGTATCTCGAACCGGGCCTGACCTTTGAGATCAACTACGTGGATGCCATCCAGCGCGGCCGGAACGGCAAGCTGAGGCACTTCACGAACACGATGCCCGCGGCGCCCGCCGGCAGCGAGACGGCCGCCGCGCGTTGAACGCCATGGAACTCGTCCTCGAAATCCTGCTCTGGGCGTCCCTCGCGGGGGTGCTGTTGACCTACGTCGGCTATCCGCTGCTGTTGATCGCCGCGCGTCCCCTGGCCCGCCCCCGTCGAATCGTCGACAGCGAGCCGACCGTCAGTTTCGTCATCAGCGCCTTCAACGAGGCCGCCGTCATCGCCGACAAGCTCGACAACACGCTGACCCTCGATTACCCCCGCGACCGCCTGGAAGTGGCGGTGATTTCCGACGCGTCCGACGACGGGACGGACGGGATCGTCGCGAACTATGCCGACCGGGGCGTGGCCCTGCACCGGCAGTCCCCCCGAACGGGCAAGTCGATGGGCCTGACCCGGTTCGTGCCGCAGCTGACCGGCGAGTTCGTCGTCTTCAGCGACGCGAACTCGATGTACGAGCGGGACGCCGTCCGGAAGCTGGTCCGGCATTTCGCCGATCCGTCCGTTGGTTTCGCGGTCGGGCATCAGCGGTATTACGCCGATGGCACCGACGCGGCGGCTTCCGAGTCCCTGTACTGGCGCTATGAAACATTCCTGAAGATCCAGGAGAGCCGGATCGGTTCGGTCGTCTGCGGCGACGGAGCGATCTATGCCATCCGCCGGGAACTGTTCGAGCCGTTGCGGGCCGATGACATCAACGACCTGTATCTGCCGTTGCGAATCGTGGCCCGCGGCTTCCGGGGCGTGTTTGACGCCGAGGCCGTCTGCTACGAACGCACCGCCGCGACATTCTCCGGAGAGTTCCGCCGCAAGGTCCGCATCATCAACCGCAGCCTCAGGGCGGTGCTCCGCGTGCCGCAGGTTTTGAATCCGTTCCGCGTCGGGCGGTTCGCATGGCAGCTCGGCATCCACAAGGTCCTCCGCTGGTTCGTGCCGTTCCTGCTGATCGCCGCGTTGCTGGCGAACATTCCGCTCGCGGCGAGGGGCCAGACGTTCTACCAGTGGCTGCTGGGATTGCAGATCGCGTTCTATTCCCTGGCCTGCCTGCGGCCGGTCGCGGGCATCGGTTCGATCAAACCGGTGTACCTCGCCTCGTACTTTTGCCTGATGAATCTGGCGGCGTTCTTCGGCGTGTTGAGCTGCCTGTTCGGAAGCCGGATCGCTGTCTGGCAGCCCGAGCGTGCGGAAGCCTTGCCGTCTCAGGCGCCGGTGAACTCGCCGCGCGAACAGCCGTCCGGCGTCGCCTGACTCACTCCTCTTCCTGCTGAAAAGGTCTGCTGGCTGATGACTGTGTGGTTCGTGATGTTCTGGATCGCTGCCGGGACGCTGGCGTACGCGCTGGTCGGCTACCCGCTGCTGATGTGGGTCATCGCGCGCCGTGCGCGTCCGATTGAACCGGCGGCGCCGCGCGACTGGCCGTCGGTCAGCCTGATCATCCCCGCCCACAACGAGGAGCTCGTGATCGCCGCGAAGCTCCGCAATGTGCTGGCCCTCGACTACCCCGCCGATCGGTTGGACGTGATCGTCGCCAGCGACGGCAGCACGGACGCCACAGTGGAGATCGCCTCACGATTCCGGGCCGAAGGCGTCGAGGTGCTGGACCTGCAGCCCAATCGGGGCAAGTCGACGGCGCTCAACGCGGCGGCGGCGCAGGCCCGGGGCGATGTGCTCTGCCTGTGCGATGCGAACGTGCTGTTTCGGCCCGACGCCCTGCGGCGCATGGTCGCACACTTCGACGACCCCCGGATCGGCGCCGTGACCGGCGACGTCCGCATCGCCAGCGAAGAGTCGGACTTCGAAACGGGCGAACGCAGCTATTACTCGATCGAGCGCCGGATTCAGCTCGGAGAATCGCGGTTCGGATCGACGATCGGCGTCGACGGCGGGATGTACGTCGTGCGCCGGGAACTGTTCCAGGACCTGCGCCCCGACACGATTCTCGATGACTTCGAAACCTCGCTGCGCGTCATCCGCCAGGGCGCCCGGCTGATCTACGAACCGCGCGCGATCGCCACCGAGAATGGAACGCCGACCTGGAAGCAGGAGTTCGTGCGGCGCATCCGCGTGAAGACGGGCGTCGTGCAATCCCTCAAACGCGGCCTGTGGCCCCGCGCCAGCCAGCCGCTCGAGGTCTGGAAGTACCTGTCCCACAAACTGCTCCGCTGGCTGGGGCCGGTGTGGCTGGTCCTGCTGATGATCGCCTCGATCCGGCTGCGGAATGCGGGACTGATCTATCAGGTCGCGCTGTACAGCCAGCTCGCGTTTTACGGACTCGCGGTGCTGGCTTTGGCCTCGCAGACCGTGCGGCGGACGCGGCTGGGGGGCATGGCGTTTTATTTCACGCTCAGCCACATCGCGATGGTCGTGGGACTTGTCCGCGGACTCGTCTGCCGGCCCAGCGGCATTTGGCGCCGCACATCCCGGACGCCCGTCGCCTCCCCGGACGTCGAAACATCGGAAACCTGCCCCGTGAACGGCCTGCCGCAAGGCGCGGACCAGCCGCACTCGGTCGCGGGGTCGAGCCGCGAGCGGATTCGGATCGAACTGATATGACTCCCGTCGCCCTGCAGCCGCTGCCGCGCGCCGCCGACGCCGTGTTGACGGACGTTTCCGTCTGCAATGACGTCGCCGCCTGGGATCATTACGTGCTGGCCCGCACGGAATGTCCGCTGTTTCACCGCGCGGCGTGGCGGACGGTGTGGAACGTCTACGGCCTGCCATCCCTGCCTCTGGCGGCCTGGCGAAATGGCCGGATCGTCGGCGTGCTGCCGCTGGTTCGTCAGGCCAGCCGATTGACCGGTCGGCAACTGGTGTCGCTGCCGTGGTGCGATGGAGTGGGGATTCTCGCCGACGACGACGCGGCCCGGTCGGCGCTCGCCCAGGCGGCGATGGGGCTGACCCGGGACTGGAAGGCCGACTCGGTGCAGATCCGCGAGCGGAACGCGTCGAATCTGTCGCCGCACGTCCGGACCGACAAGCTGCTGATGGAACTGCCGCTGGAGCGCTCGTCGGAAACGCTCTGGAAGCGGCTGTCTTCCAAGGTCCGCAATCAGGTCCGCAAGGCTGAGAAATCGGACCTGCACGTGGCGGTCGGCAAGGCCGAACTGCTGGACGAATTCTTCGAGGTTTACTCCCGCAACATGCGGGACCTGGGCAGCCCCAGCCACTCGCCGGACATTTTCCTGGCGGTGGCCCGGGCGTTTCCCGCGGAGGTCCGGGTGTGGATCGTGCGACTGGGCCGCCAGGCGGTGGGCGCGGGATTGACCCTCGCGAATGGGACGGCGCTCGAGATCCCCTGGGCCTCGAGCCTGCGCAAAGCCAATTCCCTGTGCGTGAATCACCTGATGTACTGGCGGATCCTCGAACAGGCCTGCCGGGACGGGTTCGCAACGTTCCGCTTCGGACGCAGCACCGAGGGGTCCGGCCAGCATCACTTCAAGAAGCAGTGGGGCGCGGCCGAGACGCCGCTCCACTGGTACTTCCTCAGCGAATCCGCGGAGCAGGCCCAGGCCGCCGCCGCGCCCCCGCAGGAACGCCTCGGCTGGGCCGGCCGCATCTGGCAGCGGCTGCCCCTGGCGGTCAGCCGCCGGGTGGGCCCGAAGATCATGGCGGGCATTCCCTGAATTCGATGGAGTGCGGCGCGCCGCCGCAGAGACCGTCGCCGGTCAGCGTGCAGTTGTTTGTTTTCGTCACTGTTAGAGAGGCATCGTCGTGTCACGAGTCGCCATTTTCGGGCTGGGTTATGTGGGCTGCGTTTCGGCGGGTTGCCTGAGCCGCGACGGCCATCAGGTGGTCGGCGTCGACGTCAGCGAGGAGAAGGTCGCAACGATCCTCGCGGGCGTGGCGCCCGTGTCCGAGCCGGGGCTGGATGACCTCATCCTGCAGGGCGTCGAACGCGGCAGCATCACCGCGACGACCAGCCTCGCGGAAGCGGTCGCGGCCACCGATGTCGCGCTGATCACCGTCGGCACGCCCTCCGCCCGGGATGGCAGCGTGAACGCTTCGGCGGTCGAGCGCGTCGTCCGCGGCATCGGCGAAGCACTGGCCGGGACCGACCGCGAGTACACCGTCGTCATCCGCTCCACGCTGCTGCCGGGCATCCTCGAAGAGCGCCTGGGGCCGGCCCTGGACGAAGCCAGCGGGTTCCGGCTGGGCCGGCAGATCCGGCTGTGCAACAACCCCGAGTTCTTGCGGGAGGCGACCGCCATCCGCGATTACGACAAACCGCCGTTCATCGTCGTCGGAGCCGACTGCGAAGAGGCCGCGGCGGATGTGCTGGCCCTGTACGCGGGCATCGCCGCCGAACGGATCGTCACCGACACCCGTGCGGCCGGCCTTGTGAAATACGCCTGCAATGCCTTCCACGCGGTGAAGGTCGCGTTCGCGAACGAAATCGGCACGCTCGCGCAGGTGCTGGGAACCGACGGCGACCGCGTGATGGACATCGTCTGCCGGGACACGCGGCTCAACATTTCGAAGGCCTACCTGAAGCCCGGGTTCGCGTTCGGCGGCTCGTGCCTGCCCAAGGATCTCAGGGCCCTCAACCGGCTCGCTGAACGGGAAGCGCTCGACACCCGCATGCTGGCCTCCGTTCTGCCCTCGAACGAGGCGCACCTGCAGCGGGCGGTGGCCGCCATCGAAGATCGCGGCCAGCGGCGGATCGGCCTCGTCGGCCTCAGCTTCAAGCCCGGCACCGACGACCTCCGCGAAAGCCCGATGGCCCGCCTCGCGGAAATCCTGTACGGCCGCGGGTACGACCTCCGCATTTATGACCCCTACGTCCGCGTGTCCGGACTCGTCGGCAGCAACCTCAGCTACGTCGATCAACACCTGCCGCATCTGTCGGCGCTGATGGTCGACTCGCCGGCCGCCGTGCTGGAACACGCCGACCTGTTGCTGCTCGGCAGCGACGCCGTCGACAACCTCGACCTCCGCGCGGTGTTCCGCGGAGACGTGTTCGACCTCCGGCGGGACCTGACGTCCACGCCGCGGGATGCCGCCATCGCCGTCTGATGTCCCGATTCGTCGTCACCATCGACACCGAAGAGGAAGGGCTGTGGGGCGGGCAATACCGTCCCACGGGCCATAGCGTGGAAAATCTGCGCGGAGTGCCGCGGTTTCAGGAACTCTGCGACCGGTTCGGCGTGCAGCCCACCTACCTCGTGACGGCGCCGGTGGCGAACGACGACTTTGGCGCCGGCCTGCTGGCCGACCTGCAGGCGGATGGGCGCTGCGAAGTGGGGGCGCACCTGCATCCCTGGTGCACGCCGCCGCTGACGGATCGCCCGGCGACGACCGCCGAATCGTTTCTGTGCAACCTGCCCG
This sequence comes from Planctomyces sp., assembly GCA_019636235.1. Classification (GTDB taxonomy): domain Bacteria; phylum Planctomycetota; class Planctomycetia; order Planctomycetales; family Planctomycetaceae; genus Caulifigura. The sequence continues at coordinate 276,693 of JAHBXW010000002.1, read as the reverse complement.
AGCCGGCGCAACGGGCGAAGCTCGAATGGCTGACGGACACGATCGAGCGCCGATTCGGACGACGCCCGACGTCGTTCCGGGCCGGCCGCTATGGCCTCGACGCCGTCGGCGCCCGCATCCTGGAGGAACTCGGTTACGCCGTTGATTCCAGCGTGATCCCTTTTACGAACTACGCATCGCAGCAGGGTCCCGATTTTCGTGAGGCGCCCTTCACCCCCTACTGGTTCGATGGGGCCGACTTGTGCGCGCCTGGCGACGCGGGGGCGTTGCTCGAAGCCCCGGTGACGGTCGGCTTCAGCCACTCGCGGTTCGCGTTCGCCCACCGGCTGCAGGAGACAGCCCGCATCCGGGGACTGCGGCAACTGCGAATCGAGGGGCTGCTGGACCGGCTGGGCGTGGCGCGGCGGATCAAGTTCAGCCCCGAGCAGGCCACGTCCAGGGAACTGGTCCAACTGGCGGATGCGGCCCTGCGGGCGGCGGAACGGCCGACCGCGCTCGTCCTGATGTTTCACAGTTCCTCCCTGTTGCCCGGTTGTTCGCCGTACGTGCGGACGCCCGTCGATCTCGACGCCTTCTGCGACCGCTTGACGGCCGTTTTTGCCCACTGCCTGAACGACCGCGGCCTGACCGCCGCGACGCTCAGCGACCTGCCCGCGCAACAACGCGTCTGGGAGTCAGCTGTCGCCGACTCGACCATGGCGACGTCCGCTTCCTCGCCCCGGACGGAGGCGGTGCGATGACCCGGAACGCGTCCATTTCCGTGATCGTTCCCGTGTACAACGAGCAGGGCAACCTCCGTCCGCTGCACGCAGCGCTCGTTCCCGAACTCGAGGGCGCGTTCTGCGACTTCGAGCTGCTGTTCGTCGATGACGGCAGTTCCGACCAGTCGGCCGAGGTCGCCCGCGAACTCCATGAGGACGATCCGCGAGTCAAGTTGATCTCCCTGTCCCGCAACTTCGGCAAGCAGACGGCGTTGTTCGCCGGCCTCGAACACGTCCGCGGCGATGCGGCCATCGTGATGGACGCGGACCTGCAGCATCCCCCGGCCGTTCTGCCGCGGCTGATCGCCGCCTGGCGCGAAGGACAGGATGTCGTGTTCGCGGTGCGGGAATCGATCACAGGCACGTCGCGGATGTCCGCCTGGGCGTCGCGCGCCTTCGCCCGGGTGTTCCGCAGCCTCGTGCATCTGCCCAGGACGCCGCATCCGTCCGACTTCGTGCTGCTGGACCGGTGCGTGATCGATCAGTTGAAGGCCGTCCGGGAGCGCAACCGGTTCTTCCGGTATCTCGTCGCCTGGACGGGGTTCCGTCAGACCGCGATCGGCTATGTCGCCCCCGAGCGGCATTCCGGTCGGACCAAGTTCCGGTTGTGGAACCTCGGGTCGATCGCCGTCGACGCCATCACCGCCTTCACCTGCAAGCCCCTGCGGATCTGCACGGCGACAGGCTTCCTTGTGGCCCTGACCTGCATCCCTTACACGCTGTGGGCCATCTACGGCCGGTTGTTCACGGAATCGTACGTTCCCGGCTGGAGCGCCCTGATCGTCGCGATTCTGTTCCTGGGGTCGGTCCAGCTGATCGGCCTGGGGATCCTCGGCGAGTACATCGGCCGCATCTACGACGAAGTCAAGAACCGCCCGATGTACATCGTTCGCGAGTCGCTGGGCGTCCGCACCGACGCGGCGCGAGCCCCCTCCGCACGCCGCCCGGGGGGAGCCCGTGCGATCGAGGATGCCAGCGACGAAACCGTGGAACTCGCGGTTCAAGAATAACCGCCGTCGGCGCCCCGACGCCTTCACCATGACGATCGTCATCCATCACACCCGCAGTCAGCCGGCCCGCACGCTTGCGGCCCCCGCAGCGCCGGCTTCCGGCGAGCGCCGGGAACGCTGCGCCGTCGTGAACGCGGATGATTTCGGCTTTTCGACGGGCGTGAACATCGCCGTGGAGCGCGCGGCCCGGGAAGGCGTGCTCACGAGCGCCAGCCTGATGACCAACGGCGCCGCGTTCGACCATGCCCTTGACTGTCTGGCGCGAGCGCCGCGGCTGGGCATCGGCCTGCACCTGTGCCTCACCAGCGGCCGCAGCCTGCTGCCGCACCGGGACGTCCCCGCGCTCACTGATTCGAACGGGCGTTTCCGGCTGGGATTCCTGCAGATCGCGGCGCGCTGCGGGTCTGGGAATGCGACCTTCCTGGAACAGGTCGAACGAGAACTCGCCGCTCAGTTCGAGCGCCTCCACGCCGTCCCCCGGCGAATCGATCACGTCAACAGCCACCGCTACGTGCACACGATTCCCGCGATTCATGCGATCGTCGAGCGGCTGGCCCGCCCTCTCGGACACATCTGGATCCGGCGACCCGTCGAATCCCTGGGACCGATCCGCGTCTGGCGGCATCCGGCCGCCGCCGTTCGCCGCCTGTGCAATCTCCCGAAGCGGCTCGTTCTCAAGCGGTTCGCGCAGCAGGTCCCGGTCGCCGACCGCCCCGGCGCGCACGCCGCATATCGCGGTCTGCTCGACAGCGGACGGATGACGGCCCCCACGCTGCGGACACTGCTCGACGCGACCGCCCCCGGCGTGACGGAGGTCGTCACGCATCCGGCCGTCGCGGGTCAGGACATTCCCGACGACTGGTCGGCAGCGGATCGCCGATTCGCCGCGTCCCGGTTCCGCGAGACGGAGTTTCAGGCGCTCGTCGACCGCCAGGTTCTCGCGCTCCGGGACACCGGGTTCATCCGCCTGGCGACATTCGCAGAAGCGCCGCGCATCGCCGGCTCCGGGGCCAGTTCACTTTCATGACCGTGACCGAGACCATCCTCAGCGGCGTTCCCGCTTCCGTTCCGTCCCCGACTCTGTCGCGAGGCGAACGGCTGCTGGTCGCGGCGCTGGCACTGATCAGCATTCTGCCGATCTGGGCGGCGGAGTGGTTTCCGTCGCAGAACGGTCCGTGGTTTCTGCTTCCGACGCACATGTTCCTGCACTACGACGATCCCCGCTGGGATTACCAGGAGCACTTCGTGCGGGTGTGGCAGCCGATTCCGCACATGCTCCACGACATCCTTGTCGGACTGGCCGCGCTGGCCGTTCCGCTGCAGACCGCGGAAAAGCTGGTCCTGACGCTGAACGCGCTGCTGCTGCCGGCGTCGGTGTTCGCGGTGTTGTCAGTGGCGGCGCCGCAGCGGCAGATTCTCGGCCTGCTCGCGTTTCCGATGATGCTCAGCTACCCGTTCTTCCGCGGTTATCACGACTTCACACTGTCGATCCCGTTGTTCTTCTTCTCACTAACGATGTGGTGGAAGACGCGGACGACATGGAACGCCGGCCATCTGGTCGGGCTCCTGGCGCTGACGACGCTGACGTGGCTGTCGCACTTGTTCACATTCGCGCTGCTGGCGGGCTGCATCGGCTGGCTGGAGTTGTGGAACAGCGGGCGTCTCGGACGCGCCTGTCTGACGACGCTGAGCGTGACGTGGCCGGGATGGCTGCTGACGGCGAACTACATCCGGCTCAGCTCCGGCGCGACCTGGGTCCGCCCGTCGGACACGTCGTGGCTGCCGCTGCACTGGACGGTCGAGAACTTCATCCGGCAGTACTTCCATTCGATTTCGACGCCGGCTTACGTGCTGGCCGTCTTGGCCTGGATCTGGCTGGCCGTGCTGGCGATCCGGGGCTGGCGGGCCTCGGGCAAGTCGATCGCCTCCGCCGTCCGGTCGACTCTTGGCAGCCCGCTGGGATCGCTGGTCGTGTTTCTGGCGGTCGCCTACCTCGTCCTGCCGGACAAGCTGATCGGTTGGCACAAGGTGAACATCCGGTTGACGCCCTTCATCCTCGGGCTGGCGCTGGCCGCCGTGGCCTCCCTGCCAGCGTTGTCGCTGACCCGCCGCTGGCGGCGGACGTTCATCACGACCGTTTCGATGCTGACGATCGGCATTTCGACCTGCCTGACGCCCGAGGTGCGGGCGATGGGCGCCGTCATCCAGGAGTACCGCTCCGGCATTCCGCATCTGCCCCAGGGCGCTCGCGTCCTGGTAGTGCACAGCGCCAATCCGCGGTTCGGACAGGTCCGCCCGGTGACCCGCGCCCACGAGCACTACCACATCGAGCGCGGGGGCGCGAACCTGTACAGCCTGCCGGCGCTCAACACTCTGTCGATCATGTGGTATCGCCAGTATCCCGTCGAGAACCGCCTGCCCCGCTGGGACTCGCGAAGCGGCCGGTTCTCGGCCGAACTCCAGCAGGCCTACGACGCCGTGCTGATGTTCGGCGCGCCGGACGAACTGGCGACGCTGGTCGTCAACAGCGGTTTCGACGCGGTCCATCGTCAGGGTCGGCTCGCCCTGTACCTCAAAACCCGGCCCAACGAGCTACGCGCCGCGCTCGAACCGGAACTGCTGCCTGTCGCCGTGGACGAGCAGCACGAACTCCCGGCCTTCCAGCAGCCGACGATCGACTGAAACGCAGACCTGCAGCTCCATGCTCCTGAAAACCGGATCCATCGAAGTCGTTGAAGCCGCTCCCGCGGACGTCGAAGCCGATTGCGCGCGGCTGCTGGCCGCGACGCGCGAACATGATGTCCCGCCCGAACGCATGCCCTGGCTGTACCGCGACAATCCGGACGGCGACGCCGTCATCTGGCTGCTGCGGGACCAGGACTCGAACGAGTCCGTCGGCTTCACCGCCGCCCTGCCCCGGCGGATGCGGGTGCTTGGGGAGGAGCGGATGTGTTGGATCGGGTCCGACTTCTCGGTGCTGCCGAAGTATCGGACGCTGGGACTGGCGCTGAAGCTGCGGCGGGCGGCGAAAGACGGCATCGACGCCGGCCGGGCTGAGTTCCTGTACGCCCATCCGAACGACCGGATGGCGGTGATTCACTCGAAGGTCGGGCACTCGCCGATCGGCCAGATGATCCGCCTCGCCCGGCCGTTGCGAATCGCCCCGCATGTCGCCGAAGCGACCTCCTCGCCGCGGCTGGGGGCCGTTGCGGGGGCCGTCGTCGACCCGCTGCTCCGATTCGTCGACCGCACGACCTGGCGTCGCCGGCGCGTGGCGCTGTCGCATGTCGCCGAGCCCGTGTTCGACGCCCGGTTCGACGGCCTGTTCGAGCGGGCGACCGCCGGATCGTCGACGATTCTGGGCGTCCGTGATTCCCGATACCTCAGCTGGCGTTACGGCCGCAATCCGTTGCAGCAGACCGAAGCCATCCTCGCCGAGGAGTCCGGCCGACTTGTCGGCTACGCGCTGCTGTCGCGGAATGAGTCTGTGCACATCAAGGACGTGTTCCCGACGGACGATGCGGCGTTGGCGCAGGAACTCCTCGCCGAGGCCATCCGCGTCGGCTTTCGGACCGGCGCGCAATCGGTCAGCGCGACGCTGCTTGAGTCGCATCCGCTGGCGGCGACGTTGCAGGGGTGGGGGTTTCGGCGTCGCGCCGAGACGTCGCAGATGTTCGGTTACTGTCCGGCCGACCGCCCCTGGGCGGAGGCCCTGTTCGACAAATCCAGCTGGCGGATTTCCGTGGGAGACCGCGACGTATGATTGCCCCCGCCCGCCCCTTTGCGTTCGCGTTTTTCCCCAGCCATCCGATCCCTCAACCGGCCGCTTGTTCGACGCCCATGCACGACGACATCCGACGCTTCCTTACCGAAAACTCCGCCTCCGGCGACCGTCCGGAGTTCGCAGACACCGACTCGCTGCTTGAGCTGGGCGTCATCGACTCGGTCGCCATGGTCGACCTGATCGCGTTCCTCGAACGCCAATACAAGATCAAGGTTGCCGAAGACGACATGACGCCGGAGAACTTCGACTCCGTGCAGGCGATCGTCGACTACGTGTCAGCCAAAACGGTCTGAGCCGCGGGCTGCCGCCATCCCTGACATCTCGCCCCGCCTTTGCTTCGATCCCGGCGGACGTCCCCCGACTCGCCGACCTGCTGCCTGGAATGCCCGCTGCCCGGAACGGACGCCCGCTGTTTCACGATGGAACGCCGACGCTGATCGCGAGCGCGGACCGGCCCCGCCGAATCCCGCGCCGCTGTTGCCCCGTGCGGACCCCCTTTATGTCTGCTGGCCCTGAAATCCTGAACGCCCCGCGCACCGCGCCGCCGCTCCTGTGGGAGCAGTTCGCGCAACACGCGGAGGCATCCCCCGAGCGCACCGCCGTCCACGACCGCGGAGTCGACGTCAGTTACGGCGAACTTCACGCTCGCGCGGAACGGTTCGCGGCCTGGCTGGAGTCGATCGGCTGCCTGCCGGGCGACCGCGTCGTGTTGCTGCTGCCGAACTCGGCGACGTACGTCGCGGCGTGGTTGGGGATTCTGCGAGCCGGCGCGGCTGTCGTCGCCGTGAATCCCGATTCGACCGCCGAGGAGATCGCGTTTGTGATTCGGGACTGCCGGCCGGTCGCCGCCGTGCTCGATCCCAAGGGGATGGGGCGGTTCGCGGACGCGCTCCACACACTGAACCAGCTCGGCGAACCGCTGCCGCTGTACCTCGTGTACACGGGCGCGGCCTCCGCGGCTTCCGATCTCAGCGGCGGACGCATCCTTCCCTGGGACTTCGCGACGTCCGACGCCCCGGCGGCTGGCCCGCTTCCCGCCGGCAACTCGCTGGCGCAGATCATTTATACCTCCGGGACGACCGGCCCACCGAAGGGCGTGATGCTCAGCCACGCGAACATCGCCGCCAACTGCGCCGCGATTCTCTCGTACCTGAGCCTCACCGAGCACGACAGCGTCCTGGTCGTGCTGCCGTTCTACTACTCCTACGGCAATTCGCTGTTGTTCACGCACCTGGCGTGCGGCGGGCGGCTGGTCCTCGCGCCGGATTTCGTGTTCCTGAACCGTGTCCTCGATCTGCTGCAGAAACAGGAGGTCACCGGCTTCGCGGGCGTGCCGTCGAGCTACGCGCTGTTGCTGCAGCGGTCCGACCTGAAGAGCCGGACGTTTCCCTCGCTGCGTTACCTGACGTGCGCCGGGGGCTCGCTGCCGCGGGCGCACGTCAACGCGGTCCGCGAGACGCTGCCCAAGGCGGAACTGTTCCTGATGTACGGCCAGACGGAGGCGACGGCCCGGCTGTCGACGCTGCTGCCGGAGGACCTTGATCGGAAGGCCGGGTCCATCGGCCGGGGGATCGACGGCGTGACGCTGCAGGTTCTCGACGACGCGGGCGTTTCGGTCCCGCCGGGCGAAGTGGGCGAGATCGTCGCCAGCGGCGACAACGTGATGGCGGGCTACTGGAACGATCCCGCAGGCACCCAGCGGACGCTCGGCCCGCAGGGTCTGCACACGGGCGACCTGGCGACGATCGACGACGAGGGGTTCATCTTCATCGTCGGGCGCAGCAACGATCTCATCAAAAGCGGCGCCTTCCGCGTGCATCCCTTGGAAATCGAAGCCTCGATCATTGAGGTGGCGGGGGTCGCCGAAGCGGCCGTCGTCGGCATGGACGACCCTGTCTGGGGGGAACGTCCCGTCGCGTTCGTGGTGCCCGCGGCCGACGCGCCCGCCGACCTCGCCGCGCGGGTCATGACGCACTGCCGCGTCCGGCTGGCCCGGCACAAACAGCCCCGCGAGGTCGAGATCGTGGATTGCCTGCCCCGCACCGCCAGCGGCAAGGTTCGGCGATCGCAATTGAAATCGAACGCTGCGGAACACCAGCTCCCGCAGGGGCCGGCCAACGCCTGACGCCGACGGGCGGCGCGCCGCCGCCCCTCACACCGCTCCAGAGTTCGCCGACGGCGGACCGCTGGCCGCTGCTTTCCAAGGTTCTGACTGCTGTCTGATGACTGTCTCCTGATTGTTTCCTGACTGAAGCGGCCGCTCGATTTCGAGAGGCCGATTGCTCGACGGGTGCGTGCGCATCCGCGCTGAAATTTCTGCTCGCGACCGATGTTTGAGGTAGGACCAATGTTGAAACGTCTGAGGCGCCGCGTGACCCGCGGCATGCTGGCCCGGATGGCGGCCGATGCCGCCATGGTGAATATGGCGCTCGTCGCCGCCCTGCTGCTGAGGTTTCTGGTCGACGCCAGTTCCCGGCTGGCGGTACAGGTCGGCATCCCCGCCCTGACGCAGCACTATGTGAAGGCGTACTGCTGGAACGCGCCGCTGCTGACGATCGTGTCGCTGGCGGTTTTCGCCTGGTTCGGCTTCTACACGTACGGCCGCGCTTATCAGGGCAAGTACAAGGCCCTGACGATCTCCGGCGCCGTCCTGCAGAGCTTCCTGATGTTCGGCTTTGCGACTTACCTGCTGTGGGACGTCCCCAGCTGGGTGGAACTGCCCCGCGGGGCGTTGCTTCTGGCCGGCGTGTTCACTCTGGTCCTCTGCCTGGTGTCGCGGACATGGACCTTCCTGTGGGAGACGGTCATCCGCCCCGAGCGGGAGAAGAAGGTTCCCCGCCGCAAGCAGGGCAAGAACGTGCTGGTCATCGGCGGCGCGGGCTACATCGGCTCGGCCCTGGTGCCCAAGTTGCTGGATCAGGGCTACCGCGTGCGCGTGCTGGACATGTTCCTGTACGGCCGCGAGCCGCTGGCGCCAGTCGCTGATCACGAGCGGCTGGAACTTATCAAGGGGGACTTCCGCCATGTGCAGGAAGTCGTCACCGCGATGGAGGGCATGCACTCGGTCATCCATCTGGGGGCCATCGTCGGCGATCCCGCCTGCGACCTCGATGAGAAACTGACCCTCGGCGTGAACCTCAGCGCCACGCAGATGATCGCCCAGGTCGCCAAGGCCCGCGGCATCTCGAAGTTCATCTTCGCCAGCACCTGCTCAGTCTACGGCGCCTGCGATGAGACGCTCGACGAGCACTCCGAAGTGCACCCCATCTCCCTGTACGGACATACCAAGCTGGCCGCCGAGCAGGGCCTGCAGCAGATGGCGGACAGCAACTTCCAGCCGACGATCCTGCGGTTCGCGACGATCTACGGCCTGTCGGGGCGCACGCGGTTCGACCTGGTCGTCAATCTGCTGGCCGCCCGGGCCAAGATGGAGGGGGTGATCACCGTGCATGGCGGCGACCAGTGGCGCCCGTTCGTGCATGTGGACGACGCCGCGCTGGCCGTGGCGACCGCCCTCAAGGCCCCGCTGTCCATCGTCGGCGGCGAGATCTTCAACGTCGGATCCGACGCCCAGAACTATACGATCTCGCAAATCGGCCGCCTCGTGCACGAGCGCGTCATGGGAGCCGATCTGATGATCGACGAGAACTCGCCCGACAAGCGGAACTACCGCGTGAGCTTCGAGAAAATCCACCGGCTGCTGAACTTCGAGCCGCAGTGGACCGTCGAGTCCGGCATCCAGCAGGTGCTGGAGGCGATCGCCGGGCATGAGGTGGTCGATTATCGCGACGCCCGTTACAGCAATGTCAAGCACCTCAAGGACTCCGGCGCGATCGACATCGTCCGGGTCGACGACGACTGGACGAAGCACCTTGCCAGCGCTCGCGCCCCGCGTGATCTTCAGACAGTCGCCGCGAAGGCTCCCTGACAGGGGGGCGCTCCACCCGGAGCGCCCGCCCGCCCTCGCTGGCCGCGGTTCCGCCCGCTGGTTCCGTTCCACCTCGTTTCCCGATTCCACTCGCTGCAGTCGTCTCCCGGAGCACTCCCTCGCATGTCGTCGCCTGTGACCGCCGCGCCCGCGGCGCTGAAGCAGTTCCAGATTCCCTTCTTCCGTCCGACGATCGGCGAAGAGGAAATTCAGTCGGTCGTCGAAACTCTTCGCTCCGGATGGCTGACCACCGGTCCGAAGGTCCGCAAGCTGGAGCAGCAGTTCGCCGAGTACGTGGGGGCTGAGTTCGCCATCGCGGTGAACTCCTGCACCGCGGCGCTGCATTTGGCGCTGGAGGCGATCGGCGTCGGCCCGGGGGACGAAGTGCTGGTCCCGACGCTGACGTTCGCCTCGACGGGCGAAACGGTCATGCATCTCGGCGCGACGCCGGTGCTCGTGGACTGCTGCGCCGACACGCTGTGCATCGATTCGGACCAGATCGAATCGCGGATCACCGAGCGGACCCGCGCCATCCTGCCCGTGCACTACGCGGGGCATCCCTGCGACATGGACCAGATCCAGGAGATCGCCCGCCGGCGGGGGCTGCACGTGATCGAGGACGCCGCCCATGCCATCCCGGCCGAATACGACGGCCGCCGCGTCGGCGCGATCAGCGAACTCACCTGCTTCTCGTTCTACGCCAACAAAACGATCACCACCGGCGAAGGCGGGATGGTCACCACTAACGACCGCCAGCTTGCTGACCGCGTCCGGCTGATGTCGATGCATGGCATCAGCAAGGACGCCTGGAAGCGGTTCAGCGCCGAGGGCTCGTGGTACTACGAGATCCTCGCCCCCGGCTACAAGTACAACCTGACCGACCTGGCCGCCGCGATCGGTCTGCACCAGTTGGAGAAAAGCGGCCAGTTCCACCAGCGGCGGGCGGAAATCGCCCGCGCGTACGACGCGGCGTTCGCCGATCTCCCGGAGCTCAAACTGCCGACGACGCGCCCCGAGGTCGGTCATGCGTGGCACCTGTACGTCATTCAGGTCGACGTCGACCGACTGACGCTGAACCGCAATGAGTTCATCCAGGCCATCAACGCGGCCGGCGTCGGCACCAGCGTCCACTACCTGCCGCTGCACATGCACCCGCTGTACCGCGAGCGGTTGGGATACGCTCCGGAGCAACTGCCCGTCGCGCAGTCGGTGTTCGACCGGATCATTTCACTGCCGATCTATCCGACGATGACGGCCGAGGAGATCGACTACGTCGCCGCCACGATCCGGCAGATCGTCGAAAGCCATCGCCGATGAAACGCGCGGTCGACATCCTCGCCTCGGCGACGGGACTGTTGGTCCTCAGCCCGCTCCTCGCGCTGACCGCGCTCCTGGTGCGTTTGACGTCCCGCGGGCCCGTGTTCTTTCGACAGACGCGGGTCGGGCGGAACTTCGCCCCGTTTCAGATCCTGAAGTTCCGCACGATGGTCCAGGACGCGGAGGCCCGCGGCGCCCAACTCACCGCCGGGCGCGATCCGCGGATCACTCCGGTCGGCCAGTTCCTGCGCCGCACGAAGATCGACGAGCTGCCCCAGCTCATCAACGTGCTGAAAGGCGACATGAGCCTCGTCGGTCCGCGCCCCGAAGTGCCCCGCTATGTCGAGCTGTTCCGCGACGACTACGAGCAACTGCTGCGGGTCCGTCCCGGCATCACCGATATCGCTTCCCTGCGGTATCGCCACGAGTCCGAGCTGCTTGGCCAGTCGTCCGACCCGGAGGCGATGTACGTTCGCCAGATCCTGCCCGACAAGATCGCCCTCGGCAAAGAGTACCTGCAGCGGCAGTCGCTGCTGTTGGATCTGTCGCTGATGGCCCGAACCGTCCTGCGGATGGCGGGCTGATCGTTTCGCACGCTTCCGTTTTCAGTCCGCCGGGCGCGCACGTCGCCGCTGCTGGCCCCCGAATCATGTCGACTTCCGGAAAACTGGCGTCGCGCCGGCGACCTCACGCACAGCCGTCGTCCGCTCCCCTGGACGGAGCCGGTTCCGCAGTGGATCCGGGCGAAGCCCCGATCGTCCAGTCCTCGCGCGGCCAGCGACTGCTGAGGATCGCCACGGCGCTGTACGCGCTGGGGCTGACCTGGCTGCTGGTGGCGCCGGAGCCGTTGTTTTTCCTGGGGAAGACCGGCGCCGCGATCGACAGCGCGATTTCGTCGACGGTCGCCGACTGGCTGGAGCACGCCTGCGTTTACATCGTGTTTGCCGCGCTCCTGCTGATCACATACGGCCGGGAGCGCGGCATCATCCGTATGCTGTCGCTGGCGGCGGCGCATGGCATCGCGACCGAAACAATTCAGCACTGGGTCCCCGGCCGGGACGCCACGCTGCATGATCTGGCGGCGAACCTCAGCGGGATCGCGACAGGCGCGCTCGTTGTCGCCGTTGGTTGGACATTCGCCGGTTGCCGCGGTCTGACCGCGGACGCGTCCGGCGCGTCGCGGCGGGGCTGCTCGCCCGCCCCGCCCGCCTCTTCCATCCTGCCAGGGAGGCGTCCATGAGCCGACTCGAGAGACTGATGCTGTATGGCGCGTCATTGGGACTTTTGATGCTGCTCGTCGCCGGCGAACGCGGACCGTTCCAGACGGCGCACGCGTTCAGCGATCCTCCAGCGGCTGCGGAAGGCGGCCTGCCGGATGGCGACCGCCTGCAGATTCGCGACGAATCAGGGCGCGTCCGCATAGACATCGGCATCGATGCGGAGGGACAGCCCGCCATCACTCTCCGCCACCGGGATGGGGCCACGGCCCTCAAGCTGGAGGCGCTCGCTGACCAGCAGGCGCGGATCGTCCTCGGCGAGGACGGAGCAACGATGGCCCTGACGTCCGACCGCAATGGCGCCCAGCAAATCGCCATGAACGTCACGGGCGGGGCCGGAATGCAGCTGTCGCTCGCGGTGGACGGGGCGTCGGAGGTCCGCCTTGATGGCGCCGATCAGTCGCCGCAGGTTTCCTTGTCCCGCACCGCAACTGGCGAAGCGCACATCCTGCTTCGGCCGCAGTCCGGCAAGGGCAATGTCTTCCTGCGGGCCAATCCGGCCGGTCTCGCATCAGTGCACGTAACGGCCAGCGATGGTCAGAGCGGTCCCGTCCTCGCCGCGCATGAAGATGGCGTCGCCGAAATGGCCATCGGCTCGTCCGACGGCTCGGGCCCCTCGATGATTCGCCTGCCGGACGGCATGACGATCATCTCCGCCCGCCGAGTCGGCGGCGAACCGGGCGCCAGCATGGTCGTCTCGCCCGACGGACGGGCCGTCGTCGCCGCCACGAACGCCGAAGGCAGCCGCGGCGCCGAACTCCGGATCGACGAGCAGGGCGTTCCGCGGTTCGGAGCCTTCGACGCCAACCGCGGCAACCGCCCCGCCCCCGCGCCCGCCCCCCGCCGTCAACAGGAACGCCCGCAGCCGCCGATCCGTGCCACGCCTGAAGCGGGATTCACGTTTCAACCAGCTCCCCACAGAACGATCGACGCGTCCTGATGCCAGTCGACATCCGCTCGCCGCTCCCGCAAACAGGCCGGCCCCGCACTCATGCGGCGCTGTACCTGCTGCTGGCGGTTTTGTGCGCGTCGTTTTCAATCTATGGGTCGCTGCTGCCGTTCCGCTTCCGGGAGACGACGCTGCAGGACGCCTGGACCGCGTTCCTGCACAGCCCCTTGACGCCGACCTGGAGCCGCGGACGAATCGACGGCCTCGCCAATGCGATGTTGTTCATGCCCGTGGGATTCGGACTTGCCGGTTGGCTGAACGCCGGCTGGACGCGCCCGATTCGGACGGTTTTCATCGTCCTGCTCACGCTGTCGCTGACCGCGATGATCAGCACGATGAACGAAGTCGCGCAGGCCTGGATCGCCGCACGCACGTCGTCGCGGTCTGACGTCGTCTGCCAGCTCGCGGGGTCGTCGGCAGGCGTTCTGGGCTGGCTGGTCATCGGGGCGACTCTCGACCGCTGGATCACGGGCTTCCGGACGGCCCATCGCAGTCCGGATCGGCTGCGCGCCTGCCTGGCCCTGTACTTCGCGGGCTTCGTCGTCGTGCAGTTGATCCCGTTCGATGTCACGATTCACCCTGTCGACCTGTGGCACAAGTTCCAGAACGGAAGGATCTCCCTCGTCCCGTTCCAAAACGTCTCGCCGACCGCGGATGGCCTGTTCGGCCTGCTGCAGCTCTTTCTGTTGACGCTGCCGCTGGGGCTGCTGGGGGTGCTGCGGTTTCCCGGCAGTTCCTCGCCGCCCCGGACCGTGCTGGGAGGCGCGGCCGCGGCCCTGTTTCTGGTCGGCTGCGTCGAAGCCGGGCAGGTGTTGATCGAATCTCGATACGCCGAGGCGACGGACCTCATCGTGGGCGGACTGGCGGGACTCGCCGGAGCGGCCCTCGCCGGTTGGCTGATCGTCGGACGGCAGCCATCGCCCGGCATCGCGGAGTCGCCCGGCCGGACCGTGCCCTGGGAGGCGCTGACGGCCGCCTACCTGTTGATCCCGGCCTGTGTGCTCTGGTGGCCGCTGAAGTTCTCGGCCGAGCCTGACATGCTGCGGTCCAAGTTCCGGAGCGCTGCCCGGCTGCCGTTGGACGGCCTGCTGCTGAATCAGTCGTACGCGCGTTCCATCTCCCAGTTTGTCGAACGGTCGGTGCTGTATCTTCCGCTGGGCGTGTTGGTTGGGTTGTCGCTGGCGAATCGTCGGCTGGGGGCGAATCGTCGCTGGAGTGTCGCATTAGGAACGCTGGTCATCGTGAGCCTGGCGGCGGGAATCGAGTTCGGGCAGTTTTTCGTCCCGACCCGAATCCCGGACCTGGCGGACGTCCTGATCGCCTCATTCGGAGGCTTTCTGGGGCTGCTCGCCGTCCACATGACGACGGCGGGGGATGACGAATCGCCCTCGGAACGATCCCGGACGGAGATTCTGGCGTCCGGACCCCGCGCCTCGCATAATGAGCCGGTTCTCCGATTCCAGGGTCATCGTCGACAGTAAGAGGGCCGCGGTCTTTCGACAGGGCTGTCGTTCGCGGAACGCAGCAGCTTCGCTTGGAGTTCAAGTTTTACGGACGTCCCGGCCGGTCCCGGCGGGAATGAAAGGCAGGTCAGGTCATGTCTCGGGCACACAAGAAGTCGAAGGCTGTCCCGCTCCAGTCGTCCATGCGGCCTCCGCAGCCGACCGCTGCCGCGGCCTCGGGGGCGGCCCCGGAGGAGCCGGTGATTCGCCATGCGCGCCGCGTGAACCTGAAGTTCATCATTATCTCGCTGGTGCTCGTCGGAGCTGTCGCGGGGGGCATGAAGTTCGCCCACGACGCCGTCGTGCACCGGAACGCGACACGCGTCCTGGCCCGCGCCAACGAAGCCGAGCAGGCCGGCAAATCCGGAGACGCCGTCCGGCTGCTCAACCAGTACCTCCAGATGCGGCATCCGCCAGGCCGCGAAAGCGACGAAGAGGACCAGAAGCGGGAGCACATCGACCTGCTGGCGCGCCTCGCCGGCCTGTACGACGCCGGCGCGCAGAACGCCGATCCCGAGGAGTCTCCCGCGAAGGCCATGCGGAGCTGGATCAAGGTCTACAGGGCCTACGAAGACGTCCTCCGCCGCGACCCCGAACGCCAGGAAATTCGCCGTCGGGTCGTGCAACTGGCCATGCAGATCGGCCGCTACCGCGATGCGCTCGATCACCTCCAGTCGCTGCTTCCCACGGAAAGCGGAGCCGAACCGGACGCCGCCGAACTCTTCCGGCTGCAGGGGCAGTGCCGCCTGCTGCTCGGCGAACCTGTCCCCGCACAGGTCAGCTACCTGGAAGCGCTCGCTCGCGACCGGGGCAATCCGGAGAACTACACGACGCTCGCCGAACTCTGGTACGACGCCCCCGAACAGGCGCTGGACGCCGCCATTATCCCTGAGCTGGCGACCCCGCGTTTCGAGTTCGTCCGCGACATCCTGCCCGGCACGTTTGACGGCCTGCGCCGCGCTTCGCCCCACTGCGCCGTCGCGCTGCTCGAGGTCATGCGCCAGAATGTGCAGCCCGCGATGCTGGCCGAACAGCGCCGCGCCCGCTTTCTGCTCGAACGGTCCACGATCGCGGAATCGCTGCCCGCGACGGACGACGCCTCTGCCGCCGACATGGCGGACGACATCCTCCGCGTCGCCGACGCCAACCGCAACGGCACGCTGCAGGGCGCGGAACGCTTCAACGCCAAGGTTCCGGTAATTGCGGACGAAAACAGCGATGGCCGCATCGACCGCCGCGAACTCATCGCCCGCGTCCGCATCCGCGAGCCGCAGGCCCGCCTGAACGAGGCGGAACGCTCCGCGCTCGTCGCCTGGCGCAGCCTCGAAGCCTCCGAGGAGACGCCGCCCCCCGTCGATCCGGCGGCGATCCTGGTGTCCCTCGTCGAGGTCTACACCGGGCTGGCCGATCTCTCCCGATACGATGAAAATCAGGCGAAGTCCGGCCGCGGATCGGCCGCCAGCCAGAATTCGCTGCAGCCCACGACCGACCGCTACCTGGGACTCGCCCGCGAGTTCGCCGCCCGCGGCGATGATCTCCCCCAGACGGACGCCCGGCTCGTTGCGGCTGCCGCCGAACTGGAACTCCGCGCGCTGGCCGACGTCGAAAGCGAGGCCCAGCACCTCGACCAGCTCCGCAAGGCCGAACGGCGGCTTCGCAGCGGCGTCGAACTGGCCACCCGCGCCATCGGCGACGCCCCCGCCCGCTCCGTCCTCGCTCAGTCCCCCGCGGAACGTCAAGCCTCGGCCGTCGCTGAAGCCCGCCGGGTCAACCTGCATTGGACGCTGATCGAAGTCCTGTTCTCCATCGCCCGCCTGGACAAAACCGAGGAAGCCCGCGCCGCCGCGGAACTGGCCGCCGCGGAATTCGAGGCCATCAAGCCCGAACCTCCGCCGGTGCTCATCAAGCTGCTCGCAGTTCGCCGGCTGATGGATCAGGAGAACTGGCACGCCGCACAGCTCGCGATCCGCGATTTGCTGACCTCCATGGAACGGCGGACCGACCTCTGGCGCCGCGCGATCCTGCAGCTCGTCGAATGCCATTCGCGGCTCGGCAATCCCGACGCCGTTCTCGAAACCTACCGCATCGCCGCACAGGCCGACCCCATCTGGCCGCAGGTCGTGCAGTGGGAACTGGGCGAGGCCGCCGCGCTGGCCGAACTCGGCCGGCTCGACGATGCCGTCGCCAAGTACACCCGCGTCGTGGCCTCAGCCGCGACGCCCGCAGCCATCGAACGGCTCGCGGAACTCATGCTGATCCAGCTGTCCAATCAGCTCCCCGAGCGCCGCAACTGGCAGTTGCTCGACAAGCTGGCCCCCCTGGACCGGCCCGCCGATGCCCCGCTGCCGTCTCCGCGCATGGCCGTGCTGACCGCCGAACACGCCTTCCTCCGCGCCATCACCGAGCAGCAGCTGTTCGCCGCCCGCAACACGGAACAGCACCGCGACGCGGCGCTGGCCTTCATCCAGAAGGCCGAAGCCGTCCTCAAACAGGCGCGCGAGCAATTCCCCAACGATTCGCAGGCGTCCGTCGCGCTGGTCGGACTCGCCTCCCGCCGGTTCGATCTCGAACCCGAGGCGCGCGTCGCCGCCACTCAGCAACGGCTCACCACGTCCCTCGACCAGTTGGGGGATTCCGTGGACCTCCGGCTGGCCGCCATCCGGACGGCCTCGACGTTCCCGACCGAGGTCGCGCTGCAGATGCTGGACGACGTCCGGCACCAGATCGACAGCTTCAAAGACAACGACCGCCGCACGTTGTATGAAGCGCTGGCCGCCAGCTACGCCGCCGCGGGACGCATCGACATCGCCCTGGATCTCTGGGAACAGGTCGTCGGCCTCGACGAAAAGGACATCCGGCCGCATGTCGCCGTGCTCGAGCTCCTTCTCCACGACCTCGACCGCAATGTCAGCGCCAAGGACGTCGACGCCGAGAAATGGACCCGGCATCTTGACGGAGTCAACGCCATCGAAGGCGGCAATGGCAGCGGCCCGTTTTACACCGCCTTCACCGCGCGGCGGATCATCGCCGCCGCCCTCCGCGATGACTCCCTCCGGTCCAGCCAGGCGAACCTGCAGGCCCGCCTCGCGCCAGCCCGCGCGCAGCTGGAAGGCGCCGGCCGCCAGCGATCGTCCTGGTCCATGATCCCCCGCGCGCTGGGCGGCATTGAACTGCTCCTCGGCAACCGCGAACTCGCCATCCGCCACTTCGAACGCGCCATCGCCCTCGGCGACCGCTCCGAACTCGTCGTCGGAAGCGTCCTCGACGCCTATCGCCAGGCCGCCCTGTCCGGCAGCGCCAACGAAAAGACGGCCGCGCAGGAGAACGCCCAGCGGCTGCTCGATATCGTCGAGAACCAGAAGCCCTCGCTGCTGTCCGGCGATGTCGGCCGCGTCGCCAACCGGTTGCTCTGGTCGCAGGCCCAGGTCGAACAGGCCATCGGCATCGGCCAGCGGCTGTCCAACCAGACTCCCGCCGACAAGCTGCTGATGGCCCAGCAATGGCTGGCCCGCTCCGGCCTGACCGACGCGGAACTGGCGGGCGTCCACAAAAATCCGGAAGCCCTCAAACCGGCGGCGCTGAACGCCGTTCGCGAAGCGGAACGACTCCTGCGCGAAACCGTGACCGACGCCCCCGGACTTCCGAACGCCTGGGTCGCGCTGATCACCTACTACGTCCGCACCGGCAATCGCGAGCAGGCCGAAGCCGCCATCGCCGACTGCGAACAGAAACTCCCGGAGGCCCCGCCTTACATTCGGCCATTCACCGCCGGCAATGGCTATGAACTCCTCGCCAACGGACCCGGCCTCGCCGCCGATGACCGCCGCCGCTTCCAGGCCCTCGCCGACGAACGCTACGAGCAGGCCCTCGCGGCCGAATCGACGCATCCCGCGATCCGTTTCGCCGTCGCCACCGCCCACATGCGGAAAGGCCGCAACGCGGAAGCTCAGGAAATCTTCGACGAACTCCTCGCGTCGAACCTGTTGTCCGCCACCGGCCGCGTCCAGGCGACGATTTCCAAAGCCGCCGTCATCGGCGTCTCGGGACGTCCCGCCGACATCGAACACGCGATCCAGCTCCTCCGGGACATCGAAACCCCGGACAAGAGCTGGCACGCGCGCGTCCTCAAGGCGCAGTCGCTGATCCTCGCCCGGCTCGCCGGACGCGATTCCCAGCGACGCCAGATCGCGCTGCTCGAGGAAATCCTGTCGCTGGAACCGCTGTCCAGCGCGGAACAGTTCCGGCTGGCCCAGCTCTACGAATCCGTCGGCGACTGGCCCAAGGCCGAAACGCAGTTCGCCGAACTGCATAAGGCCCGCCCCGAGGACTCCGTCATCCTCGCCGAGTTCGTGGGCGGCCTCATCAAGCACGATCGCATCGACGTCGCACAGCGGCGGCTGGAGGACCTGGCCCTGCTCGTGCCCGACTTCTTCGGCGTCGCCTGCCTTCGAGCCCGGCTCGCCCACTCCCAGGGCCGCACCGACGAGGCCGCCAGCCAGGTCGTCTCCAGCTTCGCGGCGTTGCGCGTGAATCCGACCGAACTGTCGCTCAGCCTGTTGTCCAATCAGCTCGAAAAGGAACGCGCAGCACAGGTCATCCGCGAATTTCTGGACGCGAACGGCAGCACATTGAATCCGACGATCGTGACCCGCGCCGAGGAGGCGCTGGCCCTGGGGAATCCCAATGAGGCGGTGCAGATCCTCGGTCCGGAAGTCCGCACGCAGGTCCTGAACGGCGCCCTGTACGAAATGAGCTATCGGTTGGCGCTCAACCTGCTGGAGGAAATCGGCCGGATCGACGCTGCGGAGACCGTGTGCCGCACCTACGTCGAGAAGTCGGGCCGCAAGGCCGAGATGCTGAATCTCGCCGGACTCATGGCCCGGCAGGGCGGCATCGACCAGGCGCTCGACGTCATCGAGCAGAACTCCGCCGATGCTCTCCCGCAGGCCGTGGCCGCGGCCGTCATGCGGATTGTCGAGGAACAGCGGCCGTCGTCCGCGCAGCTCGATCGGATCGACCGGATCCTCAGCGCAGTTATCATGCGGAAGCAGGATTCCATGTTCCTGGCGACGCAACTTGCGTCGCTGCGGAACGTCCAGGGCCGCTACGACGAAGCGATCGCGCTGTATCAGCTCGTCCTGGAGAAGAATCCCGATTCGACCGTCGCGCTGAATAACCTGGCGCTCTTGCTGGCGCTTCAGAACAAGTCGCTGGACCAGGCGCTCGACCTGGTCAACCGGGCGATCGCCCAGTCGGGGCCGCTGCCGCAGCTCCTCGACACGCGGGCGACGGTGTACGTCGCCCGCGGCAATGTGCGCCAGGCGATTCAGGACCTCGAGGCGTCCGTCGCAGAAGCGCCCACAGCCGTCGCCTATTTCCACCTGGCGCGGGCCAACTCGCTGATCGGGAACCGGGCCGCCGCCGAGTCGGCGCTGGCCCGCGCCCGGGAACTCGGTCTGAAGCCCGATGACCTGCACCCACTGGAGCGGTCGCACTGGACCGAAATGGGCCAGCAGCTGGAGGCCCGCCGCTGACCGTAGTTTTCCGACTTTGCCGATTTTTCCGTTCACACCTTTGACAACGGTTGTTCCGGCGGTTATTTTCGGCAGCGTCCGTCAGGAGATGGGTCGTTCCATGATGACAGTTCGGCGAACTCTGGCTCTTGCAGCGGCGGCGATGCTGATCAGCATCGCTGATTCCGCAGCGGCCGGGTTCATCTCCACCGACCTGGAATTGCCGCTGGCTTCGGAATCCGTTTCGACGGGCACGGGCTCGGCGGTCCCCTCCGACGATTCGCTGCCGCGGCGACTCAGCGTCTTTCTGGACGATCGCCCGCTCAACCAGTCATCGATCGATTTCCCACTGACGGGGTCGTCGAACGGCATGGGTTCGCAGCACGTTCCCGGCAATTCGCCGGCGACTCCCGCGGCTTCGGCCGCGGATGGGTTCCATCGCGACCGCGCCCCGGAATTGTCTTGGGGATCTGTTGTCGAAACCGAGCTGACTCTACCGTCGCCGCTGGCGACGCGCCTGTTCAGGCCGCCAAGGGTGTGATCGGACTTCATGAGGGCCATGCTGCGCGCCGGGCGTTTCCGGCTGGCAGCTGCTGAAGTTCTGATTTTTCACACCTTTGGGATAAACACATGAAAAGGTACACACTGATTGCGATGGCGTTCGCCATTGCGCTGGGAACGTACTCGTCGGCGGAAGCGTCGGCGCTGAGCGCGATCCCGACGACCGGAACCATCATCGAACTCGAAGACGATGACTGGGAAGTCCTCGTGAAGGCCGATGGCGGCACGGTTTTTGACCCGCTCGCCGGCCAATCCAAGACGATCGAAGAAGGCGACTTCTTCGTCGGCATGCTGCGAATTTCGCAGATCAACGGCGGCACCGGCAGCCCGACTCTGCACGACTACTCGGAAACCGGCGAGACGATCACCGCGATCTTCGCGATCAAGGTCTTGACCAAAGACACGATTCTCCCGGGCGCCTACACCTACACGGCGACAACGCTCAACGATGACGAGTGGGAAGCGATCGGCATGAATGCTCTGGGATTCACCCGGAACTCGTCTGACACGGTTGCGATCGTGTATGACGACCCGAACAATCTCGACCCAGGCACGACTGCCGATGCCGTCTCCGACGTTCTCACCGGCCCCGGCGGACCTGGCGGGACTCCGTTGTGGGAGTTCGGCCTCACCGGAGCCAACAACTTCTGGGTTGTCGGCGTCTCCGGCGACTTGATTCCGGACACGGGAAGCGGCAATTTCGCCAACTTCGCGGCTGGTCTGGACGTCACCTATTCCTACCCGGCGACTTCCCTGTACGTGCTGGCGCCGATCGTCAACAGCTTCTTGACGGCTCCCAGTATCTTTGGGCCGGCGATCCCGGCTGGTTCGAGTCAGCTCCTCGTCACCGGCAGCGTCAAGCCGCCGGGAGCGCCTGATACCAGCTTCCACCTCGTCAGCGACACGGACCTGTACATTTCCGCCACCAAGGTTCCCGAGCCGGGCAGCATGGTTCTGCTGGGCATGGGCGCCGCGGGCCTGTTCGCCGGCGCTCGTCGCCGTCGGCTGGCCAAGAAGGAACTGCAGCAGGCCGCCTGATCGATCACTCGATCAGACCTGCCGCTTGAACTGAACCGCGGGGCGTTGCCTACCCAGGCAGCGCCCCGCAACTTTGCGCCCGCGGCGGTTTCTCTCGCCGGCCAGCGAATCCCGATTTCGTCCTCCGATCCCGCTCGCACCGGCGACTCCATACCTCGCGCCACTTTGACCACGGCCCTGACATGCACTTGATCGTCGCCCTCACGCTTCTCGCCGCCCCCGGCCCCGATCTCCCCGCCTGCCCGGTCACCGGCAAGCCCGCCTGCCCCTGCAATAACGACCCCTTGGTGCTGGTCGTCCGCGACGGCGAAACCCAGTCGATTGACGGCCCCGTCCGCCTCCGAACGATCGTCGTGCAAGCCGGTGGACGCCTTCAGCTCCGCCCTGGAGCGGAAATCGTCATCGCCGATCTGCCGATCGACACCGATATGGACACCGAGCAGTTCGGGCACGGCATCCTCATTCACGGAACGTTCGAGGCCGCCGGGACCGCCAAGACGTCCTGGCTGCGAGCGGCCCAGGGCATCCCCGCCGGCGCGACTTCCTGCATGCTGAACGAGGCCCCGCAGGGCTGGAACCCGGGAGACGTTCTCGCCCTGCCCGACACCCGACAGAAGCCCCACACGAAAACGGTCCCAGGGGATTCTCAAAGCGAAGTCGTCACGTTGACGAAGGTCTCCGGGAACCGCATCGAGTTCACGCCCACGCAGTTCCCTCACGACGTCGGCCCGCGCGACTTTCTGACTCCCCATGTCGCCAATCTCACGCGGGACATCGTGATCCGCAGCGAGAACCCGGAGGGCGTGCGTGGGCACGTCATGGCCATGAAGGGCGCCACGCTCGACATCCGCCACGTCGAATTCCGGGACATGGGACGGACCGACAAGGGCCGGCGGCTGCACAACGCCATCGGCGACGAACCCGGCACGAACCAGATCGGCCGCTATCCGCTGCACATGCACCTCATGGGCCGCGCCGAGGCGACAATTTCAGGCAATGCCGTCTGGCGATCTCCCGGCTGGGCGATCGTCGTGCACGGCACGCAGGGCCCGCTGGTTTCGGACAACGTGGCCTACGACATCCAGGGGGGCGCGTTCGTGTGCGAGGACGGCAGCGAAGCGGCGACCCTGGAACACAACCTCGCCATGAAGTGCCGCAACGGCTGGAGCACGTCGGCCTTCATCAAGGCGACCGAGACCAACCCGGCCGAGACCGGGGCCGACGGATCGGGCTTCTGGTTCCGCGGCATGGGCTCGCACTGCCGGAACAATGTGGCGGCCGATTGCCAATGGTTCGGATACAACTTCCAGGGCTACGCCAACAAGAAACCGGCCCCGCCCAACCTGCCGCGCCCCGGCGAGTTCGCGGGCAACGAAGCCTACGCCAGCCGCACGGGCCTCTGGGCGACGTGGCCGCAGGGCGAGTACAACGTCCTGAAGACCTACCACCCGTCCACCATTGAGGATTTCACGGGCTGGCATTTCTGGAAAAGCGGCATCGAGTCCTACCACACGGGACGACATACGTTTCGGCGCGTCCGGCTCTACAACAGCCCGGAAATCAGCCGCCAGTGCAGCGGCGCCGGCGCCGGCTCGATCGCCAGAACGAACGCCGCCTTCGACGCCTCCAGCGAGAATTACGAGAACTTTCTCAGCCGCTTCGAGGACTGCGAGGCCTCAGGCTGGAACATCGGCGTTCGCCTGCCCTCCTCGGTGGCGGCGAATGAGCATCTGCAGTTCATCGGCGGCCGGCTGCAGAATCATGTGAACGTGGTGGCTCACATGACGAACAACGCCTGCCGGCGCGAGTTCATCGGCACGGAATTCGTATCGGGCGCGGATTCCGCTCCGAAAGGCCATCTCGGCAGCCTGGCGGAATGCGACGTCTACATGCGGCCTGGCACGAAGCGCGCATTGGAGATGGGGAAATCGGAAGTCGTCGTCGACGGGATGACGATCTACTTCGCGGACGCCGCCCCCGCCAGCGCCGTCGAAAGCCACCGCATCATCGGACGGGTGCTCGCCTCGGAACAGATCAACATCACCGCCGCGGGATTCCGCCAGCCGGGCGAGGCGACCGCTCGCTGAGGTCCCCTCACTCTCCCGCCAGCAGCTTCGCGACCCGGCCCCGCAGCACCCACCGCTTCAGCCGCTGCAGCGGGTGACGATTCCCCCCCCACAGCGTCCGCTGCCGCAGCCGGCCCCGATACGGGTCGAACTGCGCGAACTTCGGCACGCAGCGCACCGCGCCCCGGCCCAGCAGCAGCTTCAACGATTCCGCCGCCGCCACCCCCGCGCACAGCGCGCAGGCCAGCCCGGACGATGGGCCGTACTTCTCCCGCAGATTCACGTAGTTCATGTCCACGTACGGAGCATGCAGACCGGCCGGCGACAGCCCCACCGTGAACGCGATCAACCGGTCGACGTCCGACTGCCCGTCGTGCATGTCGAAGTAGCGGTCGAACGGCATCCCCTGCGGATCGAACACCAGCCACGACACGCCAAAGCCCATCGGCCCCGCCATGATGGCCGGAATGCCCTTCGCCGCCGCCGCCCGGTACAGCCGCCGCCGCATGTCGAGCGCGAAGTAATCAATCCCGTCGACCAGGAGATCCACGCCCTCCAGGAACGCGTCGACCGTTTCCGGATGGATGCCCTCGTCGAACACCCGCAGTTCCAGTTCCGGGTTGATCCGCAGCGCCTCGTCGGCCATCACCTGCGCTTTCGGCAGGCCGATCGTGTCCACCCGGGCCCCGTACTGGCGGTTGAAGTTCGCCACTTCGAACGTGTCGAGATCGCTGATGTGGAACCGGCCGATGCCCAGCCGGGCCAGCGTCGCCAGGTGGATGCCGCCCACGCCCCCCATGCCGACGATCGCGATTCGCGACTCGCGCAGCCGCTGTTGTTCGGCGGGCGACACCAGCCCCAGGTTGCGGCAGAACGCCTGCTCGTAGTTCCAGCCCCGCCAGCCTGTGTCGAGCGCGTCGGACGCCGGCAGCTGCAGCGAATCGATCATGGCCGGGGCTTCTCCGCGAGAATGTTGATCGTGTTGCCCCGGATCTCCTCGCCGATGATCCGGAAGCCGACGTTCCGGAACCGGGCCAGAATGTCGTCCGCGTGGAACGGCTCGACGAGCAGCCCCTTGCGCTTGCCCCACTCGTCAATCGCCCGGGCGATGGGCTTCAGCGGCCAGATGCCGCGGGGATACAGCAGCACGTTCGTCGCCACGCGTCCGCCGTGCGCGGTCACCCGCCACAGCTCGCGAAGGGCGCCGTCCGGATCGGGGAAGCAGTGGAACCCGTTCGCCACGTTGATGGAATCGAATTCGTCGTCGCCGAACGGCATGTTGGCGACGTCGCCGCGCTGGACCGTCACCTCCGGCCATTTCGCGAAGGCCTTGGCGGCAGCGGCCACCATGGTTTCGGAATAGTCGACCGCCACGATCCGGCCGTTCTTCCGGCCCCGGAGTCGCCGCCAGCGCAGAATCATTCCCAGCAGCGTCCCCGTGCCGACGGGAATCTCCAGGTGATTCGGGCTGATGTTCCGATCGAGAAACGCCACCTGCGACCAGACAGTCGTGCGATAGGCGAACGTCAGGATCCCCAGTCCGCGGAGGTTGTACCACCAGGCGGGGTCCGAATACGCCTGATCGACGCGCTCCAGCGCCGCGTTCGGGTCCGGCGGCGCGGAGAGAGTGGAATTCGACATGGGGGCCTCGAAGGGTTCGCGGACCGCGGCTCGGAAGTCGGCCGGATCGCTCACTGAATTTGAGTGGGGGCCGTCAGTTCCTCGGTTTCCCACCACGACATCGACAGGCCGGACGTGCCTTCCTCCGCGGCCTCGCCGCCCCGCATAATGAACACGTCCACCGGCAGGCCGACCACCAGGTCCGATCCCTCGTCCAGCTGGACCAGCACCTCGCGGACGCGGACGTCGCTGCGCTCTCCCGGCTTGTGATGCCGCAGCCGCTTCTCCTGCATCGACGGAGCGATCCACACCACGCACCCGCCGTATTCCTGGTTGGGACGCGCGTCCGCGACGACGGCCGCCTTCTGACCGACCTCCAGCTCCAGCACGTCCAACTCTTCAACATACGCCCGGACATGCAGCCGGCTGAGATTCGCGATCGAAAACAGCGGCTGCCCGCGCCCCGGGCCGACCAGTTCGCCCGGCTCGGCCGATACGGTCAGCACCATCCCGTCCAGCGGCGCCCGCAGGACCGATTTTCGCAGCATGTCCTCGGCCTGGGCGACGGCGGCTGCGGCGATCTCCACTTTCGCTTCCGCGATTTTCAGATCGTCCGTCCGCGCCGCCGCTTCCAGTTCCGCGACGCGGCTCTTCGCGAGTTCGTACTCGGCTTCCGCATGGCGATGGCCGAAACGATACGTGTCCAGCTGTTCCTTGGTGATCGCGTTTTCCTTCGCCAGCCTTTGGGCTCGGGTCCAGCCGCTGTCGGCATGCGCCAGCCGATTGGCGGCGACTTCCGCCTCGGCCCGGGCCACCTGCAGCGTCTCCTCCCGCGCGCCGTTCACCAGTCGCAGGTATTCCGCCTTCGCCAGCGCCAGCTTGCCCTGTGCCTCGGACAGCAGCGACTTCGCGGTGGTGTCTTCCAGCCGGGCCAGCGGATCCCCCGCCACGACCGCGGCGCCTTCGCGGACCAGGATCTCCACGATCCGCCCTTCGACCTCGAACTGCAGCAGCGATTCACGCTCGGCCCCCTCGACCAGTCCGGCGGCGAACACGCAGTCGGCGGGGTCCAGAGTGGTCCGCGGCGGAGTCGCCGATCCCGTCAGCGACGGAACCGGTTCGAGCGGGGCAGTCGGGGACCCCTTGGGGATGTAGGCGGTGCTCAGCAGCGCTCCGCCGAACGCGGTCGCCACCAGCAGGTTGGTCGCCAGTTTCATGGACGTGCCCCTTCAAGCCGCCCCGACGCCCGCATACTCGGCCGGCGTTTCCGCCTGAGCCTCATCCGCGCGTCGATGAACGGTTTCTTTCGCAATGCGACCGTCGACCAGCATCAGCATCCGGTCGGCGAACGAAAATATCCGATTGTCATGCGTGACCACCACCACGGTCTTCCTCAAACCGCTGCACAGCTCTTTCAACAAATGCATCGCGACAGCCCCCGAATCCGCGTCCAGCGACGCCGTCGGCTCGTCCGCGAGAATCAGTTCGGGCCCCCCCGCCAGCGCCCGCGCCAGGGCCACGCGCTGCCGCTGCCCCATGCTCAACTGCGAAATCCGGTGATGCGCCCGGTCCGCCAGACCCACCAGCTGCAGCAGCTGCATCGCCTGTTCACGTCCGTCCCGCCGGGGAATGCCCAGCAGATCGCACGGCAGACGCACGTTCTCCCAGGCCTCCAGCCCTTCGAACAAATGGAACCGCTGAAACACAAACCCGATCCGCTCCCGGCGAAACCGCACCAGGTCCCGGGGACGCATCCGCGAGACGTCCTCGCCCAACAGCCGGACCCGGCCGGAATCGGCGCTCAATACGCAGCCCAGGATCGACAGCAGCGTCGTCTTCCCGCTGCCCGACGGCCCCGCCAGAAACAGGCACTCCCCCGGCGTCGCCGTCAGCGACACGTCGCGCAGCACCGGAGTCGTCACCGCGCCCGTGCGGTACGACTTCGTCAGCTGTTCGACCTGGATCGCCGGATGGCTCATGGCGTTTGATTCACTCACCCCTGCAGGACGGTCGCGGGATCGACCTGCCGGATTCGCAGATACGGCAGCACCGCCGCGCTGACGCACACCGTCAGCACCAGCGCCACCGCGCCCACCAGCAGCTCCCGGGGAATCTCGATCGGAGCGATCGGCGTCGACAGAGTGTTCACGATCAGCGCCACCAGACTCAGGCCGATCGCCGCTCCGATCGCCGCGATGATGCAGGCCTGTGCGAACACCACGGTCAGCAACTGTCCCTCGCCGGCGCCGATGGCCTTCAGCGTCGCGTAGTCGGTCAGGTGGTCCAGGGCCAGCGCGTACAGGCTCTGGCCGACCATCAACAGCCCGACAAACAGCCCCAGCAGCGTCGCCGCGCCGAAGCTGATGCCGATGCCCGTCCGCTGCATCCAGTAGTTCTCCGACCGCCGTCCGAGTTCCGCGGCGGTGAAGGCCTTGAGTTCGGGAACCCGCTGCTGGATGTTGGCGGCGACCGTCGCCAGGTCGGCGTCCGGGGCGACTTTCACGAGGAAGTACGAGCAGCTTCCGGACGGCGTGCCGGTGTAACGGCGGGCGTTGTCGATGGACGTGAACAGGTAGGGCGTCGTCGTGAAAGGCAGGATGCCGTCCGTCCGGGCGACGACCCGGGCCCGCTGGCCGTTGATCTCGAACACCGTGCCAATCGACGGGTCGCCCAGTTTGTCGCGATCCTGGCGGTCGACGCTGACTCCGTTGGGACGCCGCAGCTCGGCCGGTCCGCCCTCGACGAAGTTCCAGCCGGTCCCCAGCATCCGTGCAAGGTTGCTTCCCAGAACCCACACGTTCTCGTAATGGCCGTCGGGAAAGCTCGCGAAGGCGTTGCCCAGCACATAGGGCTCGGCCTGCAGCACGCCAGGCGCGGTACGCACCCGGTTAACGAGCGTTTCCGGGATCGCCTGCGGCAGATCGACCAGTTGAACGTCGGGATGTCCGACCCAGATCTCCGCGCCGGCATGGTCGGTGAGGATGCGGGCCTTGCGCATCAGGCCGACGTACAGCCCCCCCTGGATCTCGACCAGCACCACAGAGAATACGACGCCCACCAGCGCGGTCAGGACTTTCCCGCGATCGCAGATCAGCGTTTTCCAGGCGAAGGACAGCATCCCGAGGGGTCCGATCTCTCCGAGGGGCCGGAGACGATCACGCGTTGACGGTCAGCGGCTGCTCCGTCAGCTCGACAACATGGGCGAACGCGGCTCGTTCGCGATCCGACATCGGTATCGAGTCGAACTTGGACTCGGGCGCCCGCACGCCGAAGTACTGCTCGTAGCAGTCCGGACGGCAGCGGTCCACGCGATCAAAGTCCAGGCAGCAGGCGACGCCCAGCGTATTGGCCACGGTGGCGTAAGGGCGCACGCCGCCCACCTGCTCGAACCCCAGAAAATGGCAATAAAACTGGGCGTGCCGCGGCACGCATCCGATCAGAAACTGGCCGATCCCGTTGCGGCGGGCGAACTGCGCCATCAGCCGCGTCATCTCGATGAACACCGGCAGGAACTCGTGGAACTCCAGCTTCCGGAACGCCAGGCAGGACACTTCGGCCGGGCGGCGGCCGGCCTGCCGCGCTTCGTCGACGAGTTCCGGCTGAATCCGGTCCATCGGCAGCCCCAGGTCGCCATCGGCGATCAGGGACACCGTGCCGATCACCTCCGTCCCCTGCCGGGCGACGAAAATCGTCGTCGTCGGCAACATGTGGTACTCCGTGACCCGCAACCGGTACACGTTCTCCGGAATCATCCCCTTTCGGACGTAGTTCTCGTAGACCAGCCGGAACGCCTCGGTGCGTTCGGCTTTGTTGCCGGCGATCTTGCAGGCGACCGGGCCCCCGCGGACTCGGCTCAACAGGTTGCCGCGGGCCGCGAAGGCCGGCGATTCCGTCGTCTGAGAAACGCTGATCATCGTCGTGCAGTCTCGCAATCCATCAACCGAAGCAGCTCCGGGCGTCGGTGCTCGACGAACGGCGGGGCGCATCGCCCGCTGCTGACTGAGCAACGAATACGTTAGGCAACACACATCAGCCTCCTCAGCGTCAAAGTTTTCCCGGCCGGCTGGGAGCGAACTGTTGACCGTGCGGATTGTGTCGGTTGTCTGATGGGTCTTTTCTCGCCGCCCGGAATGGGCGACGGCAACGTTCCGTGCGACGGCCCCTCCTCGGGAGGAGACCACTCCTGGCAATCCGTTGCCTGCAACGAGGTGCGAATCTGAGACGTGAACTTCAGAGAGGAGCCGAACAGTAGTGGCGGATGAAATCCGGTTCAACTGGCAAAACGGCAAACTTACGTCGACTTTTTAGCAATTGTTCTGAGCCGCGCTCAGATGCGTTCCCGCCGAGGTTCCGGCTCTGGCAGTTCCTGCCGCAGGCAGCGCCGCAGAACGACACGGGCATCCAAACTCAGCGACGCCGGTTGCGCCGCCAAACTCCAGGCCAGTCCTCGGAAGTGAAGCGAAATCCGCCGGTTGACTCCGAATTCTCGGGGACAATCCGCCTCCCCCCGAATGCCATCGGCCGCCGGACGCATGGCCAGCAGCTAAAGCAGTTTCGCCGACAATTCCTGAAAGGCCCGCCATTCGAGCGGATGCAGCGTGTCCGGCCCCAGCCCTTCCGCGACTCCCCGCCGAAATGCGTCCCGCGCTCCCGCGGCGTCCCCAGTCTGCAACAGCGCCTGCGCCAGATGGAACAACTTGACCGCATCCGGCTCCTCCGCCAGCGCCCGAGACAGATCCGCAACAGCCTCCGTGCCCCGCCCCCCGGCAATGTGCACCATCGCCCGCGTGTCCAGCAGCGACGGCAACGGACCCGCCAGAGTCAGCGTTTCTTCAATCAGCGATTGCGCCTCGTCGTCGTCCCCCGCGGACAGCGCCAGCAGAATCGCCAGTTCGTTGCGAGCCGCGATCGCCCCCGGGTGCAGCTCGATCGTCCGGCGGTAGTGCGCGATGGCCGAGCTGAAGTCTCCGCGGCTGTTCGCCACTGTGGCTGTATGGAAAGCGAGGTCCGCCGACTCAGGCCGGCCGGCGGAGGCGGCTTCCAGTGTTCGCTGCACCCGGAGTCGACGCGCCTCGGCAGCGGACGAACGATCGCGGCGCAGCAGGGTCACCGCCAGCGTGGCCGCCTCGACAGGTAGCGCGTCGAGGGACCGCTCGCAGGCGTCGAGCGCCTCATCGATGCGGGCTTCGTGCGCCAGCAGCCTGGCCAGCCGCAGGCGCATGCGGGGATCGGACTCCGCCATGGGCTCCAGCAGCCGCTCCGCCTCCGACGCAAACGTCGATGCGGCGACGACATGTCCCCGGGCCGCCAGCGCCTCGGTCAACTCAAGGAACGCCCCCGACGCCCAGTCCGACGCGACATCGGGCGTCCAGCCGCCGTCGAGTCCGGACGCGCCCCGCATCCGCTCCTGAATCATCGTTACGGCGACTTCCAGACGCCCCTGCAGCGCCTCGTTCCAGGCGGTCAACTGCACCGTCCGCGGGGAGCCCGGCCGCTGAATCTGCAGCATGTGGACCCAGTGATCGGCCGGCTCGCCGTTCCGCAAAAACCGGACTGCGCCGTACTCGGCCAGGTCCGCCGTCAACGACTCGCCGGCGAGCGCCAGCAGCAGCCGCTCGCGGGCCTTGGGCCAGTCGTTCACCGACAGATACAGATCGGTGAGCCAGCGAATGTCGTGTGCACTCAAGCCGCCGATCCGGCGTTCATACTCAAGGATGCAATCGGCCGCCTCCCGCCGCCGCGCCGGAGACGGATGCCGCGCCAGATATCTCGCCAGCAGCCGCAGATCGTCCGGCTCGCCTGGCTCGTGGACGGCCTCGCTCGCAATCTCCAGCCCCTCGAAATACTCGCTGGCGTTTGATCCCGCCAGCAGGGTCTCCGCCAGCGCGCGCTTCGCCCGAATCGAAACGGTCCGGTCCTGCTGCTTCGCAAAGTCGACGAGCGCGCGCAGTCGTTCGAGCCCGCTCTGCCGAGCTCCCGTTCGGAGGTCCAGTTCGGCCGCGCGCATGCGCAGCGACAGGTTGTCGGCGTCCTGCTCGAGGGCTCCGGCCAGCAGCTCTTCGGCGAGGTCCGCGCGGCCAATGGCCTCATAGCCGACGGCCAGCGCCTCGACCCGCCGGTCCGGTGCGATCGCGACGCTCGCTGCCTGCAGCACCCGTTCCGACTCCTCCCGCCGTCCCTGGGCCGTGACGACCAGCGCCAGACCGACCCAGCCTCCCGCATGATGCGGCGCGACCTGCGTCGCCCGACGGAACGTCGACTCCGATTCGCTCAACCGACGGGCGCCAGCCTGCACCTGTCCCAGCAGCAACAACTCCTCCACGCCCGCGTCAGGCCCGCTCGCGACGCGCGCGGCAATCTCCAGCGCCTGATCCAACTGGTTCAAACGCACCGCCACTTGAATGTCGAGATCCTCCAACTGGCCGGCGACCCTCGGCAGCGCGTCCAGCAGATGGCGGGCCTCCGACGCCTGATCCGCTTCCAGCATCAGTCCGATGCACCGGCGCAGCGCCTCGGGGCGTCGCTCGCCCAGTTCGATGGCCCGGCGGTACGACCGGATCGCCGCGTCCAGATCCCCGAGCAGCGCGTGCAGTTCCGCCCGCGCCAACGCCAACCGCGGCGAACCGGACATTCGCTCTGCGGATTCGTCCAGCAAGGCCAATGCACGGCGCAAATCCGCGGGACGTCCCTGCACGCGGTCCAGCGCGATCAGTCCCGCCTCGCAGAGCCTCCAGTGCCCCCCCGCGTCTCCCTCCAGCGCTCGCAGTCCCCAGGCCGCCTGTTCGATCAGACGCCGGTCCCCCGTTCGACCGCCCAGCTCGGCCGCCAGCATCCACAACTCGGGATCCTGATGATTGCCCGAGCGGACGTCGTTCAGCACCTCGTCCCGCTCCGCCCCCGGGCCGCTCCTCAGAATGGCCTCGGCGATGAGTTGCCGGGCGCGGACCGCATCGGCCCCCTCGATCGACCGGCATTCGCCCCAAAGTTTCGAGAGCTGCGGCAGGGCAACCTGCTGGGGACGGTCGCGCACCGCGGCGGCCAGCGCCGCGAGCAGCGCCGGATCATCTCCGAGGCGCGCACGGGCCTGCTCCAGGGCGGCGATCGCGTCCTCGCTCCGCCCCTGTCGCCGCCACAACCCCGCCAGCGCCAATGTCGCCGCCGCATTCTCCGCGTGAGCGGCGTCCGCCTGACGCAGCGCCGCGATCGCGGCCTCGACTTGCCCCTGCTGCTCCAGCAGCTCCGCATGAAACAGTTGCGTCTCCAGCGCATCCGGCGATCGCTGCAACTCCGCATTCAGGACGTCCAGCGTCGCAGTCCAATCGCGATCTTCCGGACGGCGATAGTCCTGCAGCCGGAGCAGAAGTCGCGCCCGCTGCCGTTCAACCTCGGGCAGGCCGGGAAAGCGCTCCAGGGCCGTGAGGGCGTCCGCCGGTTTGCCCTGCGCCGAGTAAGACGCCGCCAGTTTGAGGGCGGCTTCCAGCGAAGTGGGATCGCTGGCGGCCGCTCGCCGGTAAGCGGCGTGGCTGGCCTCGAAATTGCCGGCCGCCAGGTGACAATCTCCCAGCAGCCGCTGGACGTGCGCGTCGAAGTACGGCGCCCGGTCCGTGTTCGACAGTCGGTCCAGCATCGGAATCGCCTTCCACCAGTTCCCTTCCAGCATCGCGATGCGAGCCTCCAGGAACGTCAACAGAACGGTCGGCGCTTCGCGTTCCCGCAACTCTTCCAGTTCGGCGCGGGCCGCGTCGACGTTGTTCCCGATGACGTGCAACTGCGCCGCCAGCACGCGCATCGCGACATCATCCGGATTGCGGGACAGTTCCCCCGTCGTGGACAGCAGAGCCGCCCCCGGCTCGTTGAGCGCGACGTTCAACCGGGCGATCGTGCTCGTCAGTCCGGCCAGCGCATCGCCGGGCCGCGCTCGGGCCGTCGCGTTCTGCAATTGATCGCGGAGCGTTCTGAGGTCCACGCTCTCCAGGCCCGCGGGACGTTCGGGCAGCCGGATCAGCAGATTCGCCGCCGCCAGGAGCGTTTCCGGATCCTGCGGAGCCAGCCGCCAGGCTTCCGCGATGTCCGGCGCCGCCCGGCGCAGCTCTCCATGTGCATCGTGGAATTCGGCCCGCGCCAGCCAGGCTCGAGCGGTTTGAGGATTCGCCTGCACGACGCGATCCAGCATCCCCGCCGCCTCTTCGGGCCGGTGCAACCGGTCCGCCAGCACGGCCGCCAGCAGCTTCGGCGTGGCGAAGTCCTGCGGCGACAGCTCCATCGCGGCCGCGAAATCCGCCGCCGCACGCTCGTATTGAAGTTCCTGCAGCCAGCACCAGCCGCGGTCGCGGATGATCTCGCCCGCGGCCGCCTCGCGCGACAGCAGAATCTCGATGTGGTGCCGCGCGTCCGACCAGTATTCGCCGCGCATCAGCAGTCGGATCAACTGCCGCCGGCACTCCGAATTCTCCGGATCACTGCGGAGGATCCGCTCGTAAAGCTGATACAGATCCAGATAGGCCCGCGGCGTGTCGGCGATCTGCGACTGGACTTCGGCCAGCCGGGCCAACGCTCGGTAATCACGGGGCCGGAATGAGAGATATTCCTTCCAGGCGCGAATTGCGGCGACGGGATCGCGCCCCGCGGACGCGTGTTCCGCGCGTCGCAGCAGCGTCGTCGACATGCGCTCCATTTGCCGACGATGCAGCCCCCTCACCCCGTAGAGGCCGAGTCCCGCGAGCACGATGACCGCGACGAGCAGTCGGATGTTGAGCCGACGGCGCGGCGGGCGGTCTTCAGTCCGGCCGTCGATGACCGCGATCTCCTCGCTCGGCGGGCTGACTCCGAGAGGACCTTCCGGCGACGGTCGTGCACGAGGGCTGGCGGACATTTCACGGCGAAGTGCGGGCGAGGCGACGCCGAAGAGGTGGCCGCAGCGCCCGCATCGACATCATACGGTCGTGCGACTGACCGTCGTCAATTCGTCAAGGGCAAGAACGCGGCGGATCAGTCGCCGTGGACCGCCTGCACTTGCCGGACCGGTTGGTTTTCCTGATCCACGCCCGCCGCCCAGAGTGTGACTTTTGCAACAATTTCTGGTTCCGGCCGTTGACAACGGAATCGGTCCCGCCGCAATATGCAGCAGCAAATTTGTACGTTTGCGGAAGAACCCGGTGGCGCATTGCCGCGTTGACTGCAAATCGAATCAGGGCTGTTGACATGAATCTTCACCCTCGGCGTCGTCGAGTGGTCCAGGGGATAACCCTCGCGACCGTTATTCTCCTCACTTCGCTTCGAGTGGATGCGGGCACAACGATCACCTTCGATGTGGACAAGGATGGCAACGCCATCCGGAACGGCCAGATTCTCGACGCCGAGTTCAACGGGCCGACGTTCAACAATCTCGTCATCACGGCTCAGAACCTCGGTGGCGGCTACAACCTCGCCGTGGCGTTCAACT
Source organism: Planctomyces sp. (assembly GCA_019636235.1). Taxonomy (GTDB): domain Bacteria; phylum Planctomycetota; class Planctomycetia; order Planctomycetales; family Planctomycetaceae; genus Caulifigura. The sequence goes on along the minus strand of JAHBXW010000002.1, from coordinate 241,925 downwards.
CGAACCCCGCGCTGAACCCTGCCTCGCCCGATCCGGACCTGCAGCGGACCTCGAGCGGATGGCGGGGCGGCAACATCGCGACCAAGGGGATTGACGGAATCCACACGGATCTCGGCAACCTGCTGATCATTCAGGACAAGGTCGCTGGCAACCCGTCGAACCCGGACGCGAATGGGGACGGCATTCTGAACATCAAGCCGAACGATGAAGAGAGCTCGCCGGCCGGACGAATCACGTTCGATTTCACGGGCGGCGTTCCGCTGACGTCGTTCGGGCTGACGCTGGTCGATGTCGCCGGTTCGCTGAGCGGGTATTACCTGGCGTTCTACAGCGGCGACCAGCAGATCGGCGGGAACGTGTCGCTCGACGCGTTCACGTCCAAGACCAAGCTGAACGGCGCGTTCTATGACAGCAGCGTCGCCTTCAAGGTTTCGAGCACCTCCAACCAGGTGGCCAACATCCTGGCGCCGGTGACGCTCGACAAGCTCGCCAAGGCGTTCCCCACTGCGGTGATCCAGCCTTTCGACAAGGTGGTGTTCTACATGAAAGGGGGCGGCGGCATCGCCCGGATCAAGTTCGACACGCTGGCCCCCGAGCCCGGCTCGCTCGCCCTGATGGGCCTCGGGGGCGCTGGAATCGCTGCGATGGCCCGGCGGCGGAAGCGTCCGCTGTCTGCGGCGGGTTCTGATGAACCGTGTGCGGCCGCATGACGGCCCCGGTACGGAGTGTTGGCTGACGCGGAACGTTGTCTGAGTGGATTCGCCTTCCGTAATGCCTGGATTCCGAGTGGAACCGGCAACGATGTGTGCAGGACGCGCCTCGATCATTGAGAAAGCAGTGCAGGGTCGATGATTGACCTGCCGTGCTTTGCGACGTCCTCCGGGAGTCGATGCCATGCCAGTCCTCGATAAAGAACCGTCCGTTTGGCCGGCCGACGAGCCTTTTGAGATTCTGCTGGGCGATCGCACCTGGCTGGCTTTGCACGTCCGTCCCCGGACGGAAAAGACGGTGGCTCGCCAGCTCAGGTCGAGGAACATCCCGTTCTTCCTGCCGCTGCACGAGCGCTGGAAGACCTATCAGCGGCGCCGGGTCGCCTCGTACACGCCCCTGTTTCCGGGGTACGTGTTCACCCTCGCCGACGATGAAACGCAGAGCGCCTGCTCGACCGTCCGGGAAGTCGTCACGCGGCTTGAGCCAAAGGATCAGGCCCAGCTCCGCAGCGACCTCCAGCGGATTCACGCCCTGCTGTCCGCCGGAACGCCCGTCACCCGCGAAGAGCGGCTGCAGCCCGGCATGCCCGCGCGGATCGTCTCAGGTCCCCTGGCCGGCATGAACGGCCGCGTCGTCCGCAACAAGAACGGCACGAAGTTCGTCCTCGAAGTGCAGTTCATCCAGCAGGCCGCATCCATCGAAGTCGACGGTTCGGTCGTGGAAGCGATTTGACGCCGGCGCTGCAAATTCTGTCGCCGGCGGATTGCCATTCGAACGCCGCCCCCCGCCCAGCTCTCGTGGCGGGGCTCTCCCTGGTCTCTGATTCCGTGCGCGCCGCCAACCCAACCTGCTGCGGGTCTTGGCGAGTTCAGTTCCCTGAACATTCTTGTCAAGAGGCTGTTGACATCCGTGTCCTGCGCCACACAGAGTGTGAATATGGGGAATCTGTGACGATTGCCACGATTCTCCTGTTCCGCCGGCCAACCTGATTCCGTCCGAACGATTTCCCCATAACAGCAATTACAATCAGCATTTCGGACGAGTTCTCATGTCGCGTGGCTGCTCGTTGTTCACTGCGTTGCTCGCCGTCTGCGTCGGCGGACTGACCGCCGTTCCTTCCGTCTCGGCCGCCTGGGTGGCCGCGGACGGCGACCTCTCTGACTGGGGCATCAACTTCGCCGGCAATACGCCGCAATACCATGCGTCGCTCGCCAATCAGGCCAGCACCACGCACCTGATGACCATGCAGGCGACCATCGGCGGGTTCACGTTTTTCTACGTCCGGGAGGATTCGGACGACTCAGCGGGCGATTCCGGGTTCGTCGGGCCGAATGTCGGCGGGCAGAACTACGACGGCGAGTTCCTGGGAGTCGGCGTCTCCGGAAATCAGCTGGTCATCGCCATCATGACGGGCCAGCGGCCTGACAACGGCGCGACGAAATACGCCCCCGGCGACATCCTGATCTCCACCACACTGGGCGATTTCGGCATTGAAGTCGGCGGCGGTGCGGGAGGCGTCGCAGGCAGCGCTGCCGCCATCACGGAAGGGGCAGACGGCACGACGTACTCCGTGAACGGCCAGGGGTTCACCACCGGTTCCACGAACAGCAGCGTGTACACGGCCGGGTCCGTCTGGCATCAGCCCAACTGGATCGTCGATCCGATTCCGGACCCCTACACCAAAGTGCAAATGCAGCACGCCGGCGGGAGCTACATGGGGCTCGCGGACTACATCTACACCCGCAACTCGATCTCACTGCAGCATGCGATCATTGAAGTCGCGATTCCCTTCTCGTACTTCCTGGGCGCCGACATCCTCAGCGTCGCCTGGGCGCCGTCCTGCGGAAACGACCTGCTGGAGGTCAACGGCTTGGGGATTCACACGGCGCCGGAACCGGCCAGCCTGGCGATGCTGGCGTTTGGCGGAGTCGCGGTCGGCTTCGTTCGCCGCCGACGTACGCCGCGGGACGCTTCGGCGCCGGCCTGACGATTCACGCATGACAATTTGAGGCCATCTGGAAGTCCTCACCCGCGGTTCGCCGGAGCAGTTTCGGCGGACCGCTTTTTCGTGCGCCCGCAGGACGAGCGAACCGCGGACCGCGGGCGCACGCGAGTTGCGAGGCGCAATCCGCCGCGCCAACTTGCATCCCGAACGCGCCCCCGACACGATGCAGCCTCGCTGTGTCCGTATCGTTCGTCGATGGAATCTGGATCCATGAAGCTGGCTGGTCGGAGTTTTCTCGTCACGGGAGGTTCCCGGGGCATCGGGCGCGGCTGCGTCAACGAGCTGGCGCGCGAGGGCGCAAACATCGCCATCAATTACCGGTCGTCCAGGGACGAAGCGGAGTCCGCGGCCGAGCACATCCGATCGTGCGGCGGCAAGGCGCTCCTGCTGCAGGGAGACGTCTCCGACCAGACGACCGTCGAGGGCATGGTCCGCAAGACGGCAGAGGAGTTCGGCCGGCTGGACGGCTTCGTCTCCAACGCGGCCTACAGCGACCGCCAGTTGATGGTCGAAGCGGACATGGAGGGCTTCCGGAAGACGATCGACGTCTCGATGTGGGGCGCATTTTACGGGGTCCGGGCCGCCGCCACGCGAATGATCGAGCAACAGGGGGGCGTGATCATCGTCGTCAGTTCGCCGCACGCCTACATCCCGTTCCCCACGGCAATGGCCTACAACATGGCCAAGGCGGCCATCGACCACATGGCCCGCACCGCCGCCATCGAACTGGCCCGCCACCGCATTCGCGTCAACACGATTCACCCCGGCTGGATCGACACCCCGGGGGAACGCAAATTCTTCACGGAGGACCAGCTCGCCGCCGGCGCGGAGAACATCCCCTGGAAGCGGCTGGGGCAGCCCGATGAGATCGGCAAACTCGTGGCCTTCGTGGCCAGCGACGACGCCGACTACATGACAGGCAGCACCTTGCTGATGGACGGGGGCATCACGCTGCCCTGGTGGTCGCGGCGGGAGGCAGGGGGCCAGTGACGGTCGCTCAGCGGACCGGACGCCGGGGACGAACCCGATGCGCGGCCGCACAGAGCTGCCGTTGACCCCACCCGCGGGAGGCCTGATAGGATTCCGGCCACGGCGGGCGGCGTCCGAATCCGTTCCGAGCCGCCGTTCTTCGCTGTCTTGCAACGTGGTTCGGGAGGTCCAGGGATGGACAGTCCGCGGCGCCCGGTCGGGCGCGTGACGCTGAAGGCGGTCCCCGGGAACGCCCGGTCTCCGGGTTCCGATCTGCGCCAGGAGGGCTGATCGCACCGATGCGGAACCAGCCTCGGCCGGCCGGCGCCATCCGTTCGCGTGCTGCGACGCGCGGCGCGTCCACGTCCGCGCGGCACTCGGCGCTGTTCGGTATGGCGGTGCTGTTCGCCATCGCCGTGCTGGGACGGGTCTGGCACCTGCAGGATGTCGTGCTGGAGCGGTTTACGATCGCCAGCGAGCGAACGCGGACGGCGCTCGAGCCGATCCCGGCGCGGGACGGGCGGATTCTGTCGGCGGACGGGCTGGAACTCGCATTCGATCGCACGCGGTTCGACATCGCCGTGCATTATCGCTGGGTCGAAGAGCCGCCAAACGCCGCCTGGCTGCGCGACCAGGCGCGATCCCGTCTGCCGCCGGCGCAGCGGCGCGATGCGGACGCGCTCGCGACGGCCGAGCAGCAGGTGCTTGCGGATCGCAAGCGGTTCTGGGAATCGCTGCGGACGCTGGCCGGAATCTCGCAGGCCGAGGAGGCGCGGCTGCGTGGTCAGCTGCAGGCGCGGATCGAACGCATGATCGCGTCGGTGGAGCGCCGTCGGGACGAGCGGCTGGCGGAGTCAACGGCCGCATCGGCGGCGGAAACGGAGGACCGGAGTCTCCCTCTGTGGGAGCGCGCGTGGCGGATCACGGTCCGGGAACTCACGACTCCGCCGGCCCGGGAGCGGCTGGACCCGATCATTCTCAAAGAGGAACTGGAACAACATCCGCTGCTGCTGGATGTGCCATTCCCGGTGGCGGCCGCGATTCAATCGTCCCCTTCGACGTATCCGCCCGCAGCGGCGGACGTGCGGATTCATTCGCAGCGCGTGTATCCGGCGGGGGATCTGGCGGCCCACATTGTCGGGTTGCGCCGCCAGTCGGACTCGCAGGCCGAGTCCGCGCAAGGACCAGCCGGCTCTGCTGCGCTGCCGGAGCGGGTGGGCGTCAGCGGGATCGAGCGGGCCTACGATTCCGTGCTGCGCGGCCGTCCGGGTCTGCGGCGGACGGTCTACAATTCGCGCCGGGAAGTTGTGGACTCGCAGGTGCTGCGCGAGCCGGTCGACGGCCAGGATGTGTCGCTGACGTTCGAATCATCGCTGCAGCGGCGGGCCGAACGGATTCTGGATGCCGCGCTGGCCCCCGCGGAGGACGCGGAGGATTCCGACTCCAGCGACCCGCCGCCCCAGGGGGGCACGCTGGTGGCGATCGACATCGAGACCGGGCAGATCGTGGCCGCCGCCGCGGCGCCGAGGGTGGATCTGTCGGCCACGATGCGGATGACGGCCGATCAATGGCAGTCGATCCTGGATGATCCGCGGCATCCTTTGTTCCCCCGCGTGACGCAACTGGCGGCGCCTCCGGGATCGGTCTACAAGGTGCTGACCGCCGTGGCCGCCCTGGAGAGCGGAACGGTGGATGGCGCGACGCGGCTGCACTGCCAGGGGTTTCTCGACCGCCCCGACCAGCTGCGCTGCATGATCTTCCGGCAGTCGGGCGCCAGCCATGGGGATGTGACGCTGGGGGACGCACTCTGCGAATCGTGCAACGTGTTTTTCTTTCAGACAACCCGCCAGATGGGTCCCGGACCGCTGCGCCTGTGGTCGGAACGGTTTGGCTTCGGCGCACCGACCGGCGCTGACATTCCAGGCGAAGCGGAGGGGCGTTTGCCCGCGCCGACGAAGAGCACGGCGCTGCAACTGTCGATCGGCCAGTCGACGCTGCTGACGTCGCCGCTGCAGGTGGCGCGGATGATGGCGGCCATCGCCAATGGCGGGACGCTGGTGACGCCGCGATTCGTTCAGCCGGGTTCGTCGGCATCAGCGCCGGCGGCGGCGGGAATCGAACTCGCGGGCTACGTGCGGGACGAAGCGCCGCCCCCCGCGCGGATTCCGGAGCTGTCGCCGCGGACGCTGGCCATCATTCGCGAAGGTCTGGAGCGGGTCGTCGAGGACGCGCGCGGCACCGGGACGTCGGTGCGTGTTCCGGGCGTGCGGATCGCGGGGAAGACGGGGACGGCGGAAACAGGGGGCGGGCGTCCCGATCACGCGTGGTTCGCCGGCTATGTGCCTGCGGACCGGCCGCGGATCGCGTTCGTGGTCATGCTGGAGCACGCTGGTTCCGGCGGTGCTGCGGCGGGTCCCGCGGCGCGGGAGTTCATCGAGGCGTTGATCGAAACGGGACACATTCGAGGTTCACGTCCCCAGGCGGCAGCGTCGGCGCCAGTTGCGCGCGGGGAGTGAGAGCGTGGGAGACGCACTGGGCGCAAAGAAAAACCTCCGCTGGTTGCCGTTCGAGCTGTTTTGTTCGACCCGCAGTTTCAGGTGGGAGCCGCATCCCCGGGTTGCGTCATCGGACAGGGCGGACGAACCGTCCTGCCGCATCGACGCGGCGCCGGACAAACCAGCGGCCCCCTGCGGAACGATTGTAGGGTCAACAAAACTCAGCCCGTGTTCGGGCACCGCAGAGGCACGGACAAACGGCAGTCGCCTGCCGCCGTCGCCTTCAATCCTAGCGTGTCGCAAACGCGGCTCAAGACCCTGTTCGCGAAATCCGGACCGATCACGAGACCGGCGCGAAAATGGAGCTTTGAGACTTGTCGGACCTCCTGCCGGTCCGCTCGCTGCGGGTCGCGCCAACGTCCCCGGCGGAAATCGAACGCACCGGCCGCCGGTCACGCCGGGACCGCCTCGGCCGACGCCTCCGGCGGTTCGATTCGCCGCCCCATCACGGCGATCACCGCCTCCAGCAACATGAATCCCGCCAGCCCCAGCAGAATGGCCGCCGTCCAGCCCACCGCGGTTCCCCCGGGCGATGAGGCGAACTCCTTGCGGATGATGCCCCGCAGCGCCCAGCCGCTCATCGCATACATCCACACGGCCGGCAGGCCCGTCACCAGCCACACCCACCAGGCCCCGCGCGTCTTCCACAGCCAGACGGTCACGCCCAGCAGCGTCAACGCCGCCAGCAGTTGATTGCTCGCGCCGAACAGGCTCCAGAACTGCATGTAGGCCGGCCGCCCGCCCGCATCCACGCCGGTTGTCAACAGGAAGTAGGCCGGCGCGCCCGCTGTCAGCAGCGTGCCGATCCATTTGCCGGCCGAACCGCGCAGGCCTGTCAGCTCCTGGATGATGTACCGCCCCAGCCGCGTACACACGTCCAAGGTGTCGTAAATGAACGTCGTGAAGGCCATCAGCGCGAACGACACGCCCAGCGTCATCGGCAGGTTCACGGCCTGCAGGAACTGTCCGATGCCCAGCGCGTACACCAGGTTCGGCTTCGGATTCCGAGCCAGTTCAGTGTCCTGGGCCAGCATCATCACGCAGCACAGCGACACCACGGCGACCATGCCCTCGAGCAGCATGGCCCCGTAGGCGACTGGTCGGGCGTCGGATTCCGTCTTGAGCTGCTTGGATGTCGTCCCGGAGGCGATCAGCGCATGGAATCCCGAGCACGCCCCGCAGGCGATCGTGATGAACAGCATCGGAAACAGCAGATCGCCATTTTCCGCCTGCCAGCCCTTGAAGGCCGGCAGATTGATGGGCTGCCCGCCCATCATCAGTCCCAGCGCCCCTGCTCCCAGCGCCGCATACAGGAAATAGCCCCCCAGCTGGCCCCGCGGCTGCAGCAGCAGCCACATCGGCACGACCGATGCGATGCAGCAATAGATCAGCAGCAGCAGGTCCCAGGTCTTGCGGACGACCTCGTGTTCCGGACCAGCAATCCCCAGCAGACGGACCGCCGGCGCAATGTCCAGCGGAATCTTCTGCCCGGCCCAGATCGACACCGCGACCAACGGCAGAAAAATCAGCGTCGCGCGGTCCATCGACAGGCCCGTCGAACGCACGACCAGCCCCATGATGATCGGCAGAATCAGGTACATCAGCGACGAACTGGCGATGCCCGCTCCGGAAACCTCCGTGCCGTCCTCCAATTCGATCAATCCCACGAACGCCGACGCCGTGATGTCCGTGAAAGCCACGATGATGTAGACCAGGGCCAGCCAGACGAACAGCAGGAACAGGACGAAGGCGCGGCCGCTCACATACTTCCGGACCACGCCGGCGATCGAATCGCCCCGGTGCCGGATCGACGCGACCAGGGCGGCGAAATCGTGGACGCCGCCGACGAAGATCGCCCCGACCAGAATCCACAGCAGCGCGGGCAGCCAGCCGAACATCGCGCCGGCCAGGATCGGCCCGACGATCGGCCCCGCGGCGGCGATCGCGGAGAAGTGCTGGCCCAGGAGGGGTCCCCGGTCGCAGGGGACGTAGTCGATGTCGTCGCGCTGGGCGTTCGCCGGCGTCGGTCGATAGGGGTCGATTCGGAACAGTCGCGGCAGCAGCCGACCGTAAGTCCGGTATGCGACGAACAGCGTCACGGCCGACAGGCCGACAATCGCAATCATCTCCATCAGGTCTGGTCCTCGCCTCTGCCAGCGATCGGATGCGGCTCATCCGAAAACGTCGGACGTTCATCCTGGGGCGATCGTACCCCGTGCCGAGAGACGCGGGAACAATGCCGGGCTGGTTGCGCGCGCGGGCGGGGCGCTGCGCGAGCAATCGCCCCGCGAACGGACGCCTCTGGCAGGGAGACGCCATGCGCGGGGCGTTCGAGCTCCCGGCGACCGCCACGTCGCGGATCACTTCTTGCGGCGGGCCTCGCCCGTCATGAACGTGACCCATGCGCCATCCGGCCCCTGCATCTGCGATTTGAGCGCCATGTGGTCGGCGCTCTTGAACTCGTAGATGTCGCGATACAGGCTCGTCTCGCCGGGGACCAGCATGTTCGGCCCCTCGGCTTCCAGCGTCAGGATCTTGCCGGTGTCGTCCAGCGACCCCTTGTACTTCCAGAGGTGCTCGTTCGACGAATCCAGCCAGGTGCCGATGAAGGCCTTCGACTTGGAGTCGTAGCCGATCGACTGGATGGCCGTGATCGGCGTGCCGAACATCTCGGACTGCAGCTCCGCGACGACCCAGAATTCGCCGATGGCCCGGACGACTTCCGTTCCCTGACACTTCAACGGCGGCTGGCCCGGTCCGGTCGACGCCTCGGCCGACGTGTCCCATTCGCCCACGAACTTCTTCAGCCACTCATGTTCGGGCTGGGGTTTGGCGCCCGGAAACGGTGATTCCTCCTGCGCCCCGGTCGAGGCGGCCAGAACCAGGAGGCAGATCGCGGCCCCGAATCGTGAAACGCACTGCATAAGTTCCTCGCTTTCAGAATTGCCCTGCCCGGCGGCGCTGTCGGCGCCCGGGCGACGCCCACGCCACGACTATACCCAGCCGCCCGGGAGATTCGGGAGCCATCAGATTTCAGGATTCGGGAATTCCAGCCGCATGGGTGACACGACGCGGGGGGCTCGGTTAGTCTGGTCCGCGGGAGAGGGCAATTATTCCTGGTTGCCCGGAATGCGACGCACGGTTTTCAACAGGCGCCTCGCGGGCGTCTTGATGCTCTGGCTGGGGCTGCTTCAGTTCCCGCTGCCGTCGCCGTTGCGCGCCCCGGACGACCAGAAGGACACGTCCGTCCCGTTTCCCTGCATGCACAGCGCCTGCGGATGTGCGAACGCGGAACAGTGCTGGACGAGCTGCTGCTGCACGACCCGGGAGGAGCGCATCGCCTGGGCGAAAGAACATCTCGGCGCCGTGCCCGTCGCGCTGCAGGAATCGGCCGCTCCGAAGTCCTGTTCCTTGGCGCCCGCCAGATCGACCTGCCAGCACCGCTGCGAATCGTCGGCGTCGACCTGCTGCGAGACGGCCTCAGCGGACTCGGATTGCCGAACGTGCGGCCGCAAGTCGGCGTCGTCGAAGGCCAAACAACTGCAGGGGGGCCGGATCGCGTTCCGCGACGTGCTGCGCTGCCGGGGCCTGACGGCGGGCTGGTCCATCTTCTCGATCGCGATTCCCCAGCAGCCCGCGCGTGAGTTGATCGGCGCGCCGCAGCCGGCGGAGCGCGTCTGCTCACCGGAGAGCCTGCTGCTCTCATCGATTCCGCTTCCGCCTCCCTCTCCGCCGCCGCGGGCCGTCTGAGCCGCCACAAGCCCGGGCGTCCGGGCTGGAGTCCCCTGGCCGGTGCTGCGCGCCACGCCCGTTGACGTGCGCGCCCGCTCGTCGCCCGGGAATGTCCGGCTCGCAGCGTCCCGCTGAAGGCTGTGTGACGGCTCTTCGCAGGGACCCCGCCATTGTGTTGCGGGATTCTCAGGCTGCCGGCTCGCGCGTCGGCAGCGAGGATTCCCGATGGCGGCCTGCCCCCCTGCCCTCGCGCGACTTCGCGCATCGCCAGACGATCAAGAATGCCGGATCCGACCTCCTGATGGACGAGGCCGCGATCCGTGAACCCCGGCGCAGCGCTGCGGCTGATGCACTCGCTCTCTCCCGCAAAGGCTCGGCGCTGCGTCCGGTTCCTGGCAAACCGTCCCTCACCCACCCGCCGCGCGGTTCCGGCCGCCGGATTCCAAAACGGACTGTCGCCCCATGCCCCGCCCGCCCCTGCATCACGCGTCTCCCCGACGCCGTCGCGGCTTCACGCTCATCGAACTGCTCGTCGTGATCGCGATCATCGCCATTCTCATTTCGCTGTTGCTGCCGGCTGTCCAGCAGGCCCGCGAGGCCGCGCGGCGGACGCAGTGCAAGAACAACATGAAGCAGCTGGGCCTGGCGCTGCACAACTACGAGGCGACGTTCACCTGCTTCCCATTCGCCAACGCGCAGAACTACCTGCCGAACACGCAGGGCTTCTCCGCCCAGGCGCGGCTGCTGCCGTTCCTCGATCAGGCCAACCTGCAGAACCTGCTCGACTTCACGCAGCCCGGTTTCACCGGACCGTTCAACAACCTGGTCCCGAATCCGCAGTTCGCCGCGGCGTTCGCCATGCCGCTGGAGGTCATGCTGTGCCCGAGCGATCCCGCGCCCAGCCAGCATGTCGGCGCCGGAGGAGCGGTCTACGGCGGCAACAACTACATGCTCAGCATGGGCAGCGGCACGGGGGCCAACTACGACCTTCGCTGGCGGACGGACGGGATCATCTACGAGAACTCCCGCGCGAAGATGCGGGACGTCACTGACGGCACATCGAACACCGTGTTCATGAGCGAGTCGGTGCGCAGCACGGGCGACGATGTCGTGCTGCCGGCCGGCACGCTGCCGAAGTTTCCCTATCAGAAGACGCTGAACGGCTCGACAGGCGTGAGCGCCGCGCTGCAGGCGGTGCAGGGCCTGCAGGGGACGGGGGGGCCGTGGCCGGCGTTTCACAACGCCAGCGGCGTGATCTCCAACCCGAATCTGGAAGTCGTCTGGCCGCAGATGACGAACTGGCGCGGCGCGTCGAGCGCCGCGATCCGCGGCCGCGGCATCTCCTGGGCTCATCCCGGGGCGATGAACACGCTCACCAACGGCTACCTCACCCCCAACAGCCGCATCCCGGACGTCGTGACGCACTTCACCGGCTTCTTCGCCCCGCGGAGCTATCACGTCGGCGGAGCGCACGTCCTGATGGGCGACGGCTCTGTCCGATTCCTCAGCGACAGCATCAGCCTCGCGACGCATCAGGGCCTCCACAGCGCCAGCGGCGGCGAAGTGCTGGGCGAGTTCTGACCGCGTCCGCCGTTCCGCCCAACGCCTGACTTCGACTTCCGGACACGACGCACTGCCGAGACGCATGACCGACGACTCCCCCTCCGCTTCCGAACCCGCTCCCCGCCGCAAGGCCTGGCTTGACTACCGGGCCGTGTGGCGCTGGCACTTCTACGCCAGCCTGTTCTGCATGCCGTTCGTGATCGTCCTGTCGCTCACCGGCGCGGTGTACCTGTTCAAAACGGAGATCGAGCGCTGGATCGATCGGCCCTACGACCAGCACGCGCTGAGCGGCAGCCGGTCCCCGGCCGAGGCACAGGTCCGGGCGGCCCTGGAGGCGTTTCCGGGGTCGGTTCCCGCCAGCTACGAACTCCCCGAAACGCCGCAGTCGGCGGGCCGGGTGGTGGTGCAGCACGAGGGCGTCGCAACCCGCGTCTACGTGCATCCGGAAACGCTCGCGATCCTGCACACGATTCCGGAAAACGAACGGTTCATGCGGTTCCTGTTCCGGCTGCACGGCGAACTGCTGATGGGGGACCGGGGGTCGAACCTGGTGGAACTGGCGGCGTCGTGGACGATTCTGATGATCGTCACCGGGCTGTACCTGTGGTGGCCGCGGCAGTCGCGCGGGCTGGGGGGCGTGCTGTACCCGCGGCTGCGGATGGGTTCGCGCGTGATGTGGCGGGATGCGCACAGCGTGTCCGGATTCTGGATTTCCGCGATGGCTCTGTTTCTGCTGGCGACCGGTTTGCCCTGGGCGAAGTTCTGGGGGGGGTATTTCAAATCGGTTCGGCAGCTCACCGGGACGGCCGTCGCGCAGCAGGATTGGACCACGGGCAGCGAGCGGCTTGGCCGCAGCGATGGAGCGAGCGCGGGCGGCGAACATGCGGGGCACTCGGGACACGGAGGGGGAGGCCGGCGCCGCGGGGCCGTGATGCCGTCGGATCTGGCGGGGTTCGACCGGGTCGCCGCGGCCGTCGCGCCCTTGGACCTCGAGCATCCCGTCGTCATCGCGCCCCCATCCAGGCGGGGCTCGTCGGAATGGACGGCGAAGTCGATGACGCCGAATCGCCCAAAACGCGTCAACCTGGTCGTCAATGGCGATACCGGGGATCTCATCAGCCGCGAGGATTTCCGCGACCGGCACATCATCGATCGGGTCGTCGGCGTCGGCATCGCAGCGCACGAAGGACGGTTGTTCGGCTGGCCGAATCAGCTTCTCGGGCTGATGACGGCGGGCGGCCTGGTGCTGTTGTGCGTCAGCGGCCTCGTGATGTGGTGGAAGCGTCGTGATTCGGGGGGGCTGGGCGCGCCGCGGGCCTTGGAACGCCCCGGCGGCTCGCCGGGATTGTTGCTGCTGATCGTCCTGTTCGGCATCTACCTGCCGCTGTTCGGGGCGTCGTTGATCGTCGTGCTGCTGGTTGAGCGGCTGGTGCTGTGCCGGATTCCGGGCGTGCGGCGCTGGCTGGGGTTGTCGCCCGCGGGGAGCGCCGCATGACGTTCGCTCAATGCCTGAAAGTGATCCCCATGCTTGTGCTGCCGCTCGCGGCTGTCTTGGGATGCCGTGAACCGGACGTGCGGGGCGGCACGATGGGTTCGCTGACGAGCCACGGCGAACCGCTGAGCGACGTGCAGGTCACCGTGCACGAGGCGTCCGGCTCGACGCCCCGGCCCGTGGGATCGGCCGTGACGCGTCTCGACGGCACGTTTGAGCTTCTCGTCGTCGGGGCCAGCGGGCCGTTGTGGCTGCCTCCCGGGCAGTACGTCTGCACCGTGGAGACGGCCGGGGCGCCCGTGGCGTTTCCCGTCGAGTTCTCGAAACCCGAATCGACGCCGCTGCGGGTCTCCTGGACCAGCGACAGCCAGACGCTCGACCTCGTGGCGCCGTCGGAGCTGCTCCGGCACTGACGGGACTTCCCCCGTTGCGCCGCCCGGTGAGGACGGTGCGGATGCGGCGACCGGCAACCCCGTACGCGCGGTCCCGCGGCCAGTTCGGGCCGGTCCCCGGGGAATCGCCCTCCGCGGCACATCCGTTGCTCCCTTCCCGGCTGGGCCTGTTGCATTTGTACGCGCATCGGAAGGAGCGTCTCATGGCCGGACAGTCGTTGAACGGAAAACGGATCGCCTTTCTCGCCACCGATGGCTTTGAACAGGTGGAACTCACTCGCCCCTGGGAAGAAATCCGCAAAGCGGGTGCGGACGTCGAACTGATCGCCCTGCGATCAGACGAAATCCAGGGCATGCACCATGCTGAGAAAGGGGATCGCTTCAAGCCGGACAAGACCGTCAGCGAAGTGGATGCCGTCGATTACGACGGGCTCGTCCTGCCCGGCGGCGTCGCGAACCCCGATGAACTGCGGCTCGATAAACACGCCGTGCGATTCATCCGCAGCTTCTTCGATCAGTCCAAGCCGGTCGCCGCGATCTGCCACGGCCCCTGGACGCTGATCGAAGCGGATGTCGTCGCGGGTCGAACGGTGACATCCTGGCCGAGCCTGAAGACCGACCTGAAGAACGCAGGCGCCCAGTGGGTCGATGCGGAAGTGCAGGTCGACAATGGCCTGGTCACCAGCCGCAAACCGGACGATCTCGATGCCTTCTGCGCGAAGGCCATTGAAGAGTTCGCGGAAGGCGTGCATCTGGGGCAGCCCCACGGGAAACGCCCCGAGGCCGCCCGAACCTGACCCGCGCAAGATCCGTGACGCACGCGCGCCGGCGGAACTGCAGGCCGGCACGCTCACCCCCGACAGACGAGGAAAGTCCCATGGCGACGTCCGATTATCTTCAGGAGGCGGAGAACCGCGCGGAGCGCGGCTTCATGGCGCATGCGGCGGCGTACGTGATCATCACGGGCGGGCTGGCGGCATTGAACCTCACGCGGAACCCGGACCGGTTGTGGTTCCTGTGGGTGCTGGGCGCCTGGGGACTGGGCGTGCTGCTCCACGCCGCGATCCTGTTCCTGTCCCCGGAGATGCGGGCGAAGGCCATTCACCGGATTGCGATGAGGATGGACGCCCGCGCGCGGCGGCCGGACCTTCGCGACGCGCGCCGGGAGGATCGGGTCGAGCGGCAACAAGCGAAAATGGAGGATCGCGTCGAGCCTTCAAGCAATCCGGCCCCGACCGATTCTGGCGAACCCCGGATCTGACGTCGTGATCGCTGGCGGAGTGTGAAACTGGGAGTGTGAAACTGCGAGCCGCAACGTCGTCAGTTTGTTCCAAACTGAGTGTGCGTCCCGTTTCCGCCCACTTCGTTGTTCCGACGCGCGGCCTTGTCGGAGAGCGTCGTCAGCCATGACGGGGACCAGGCCGACTGGCTTTCAATGCCCCGGGCGCTGCTCGTGTCGATGCCCCCGGGCGACGGCAACAGCCGGTCCGCCATCGACGTCAGCTCGGCCGCCAGTTCCGGACACAACGTCGCGAGCGCGGGGACGATCCGCTCGGGGACGGAGAAATGCACCTCCGCCCTGCCCTCGCGGCAGCCGCGCAGAATCTTGCGGGCCGCCGTTTCGGCATCGGTCGACGCGATCGGCAGCGCGCCGAGGATGCTGAACCACGCGAACTCTTCGCGATGCCGGCCCTTGAATTCGGCCTGCAAATGGCTGCCGGTGCGCATCAGGCCGGGGAACACTGTCGTCACAAACACGTTCTCCCGCGCGAGACTCGTCCGCAGTCCCCGGGAGAAGCCCGCCAGTGCGAATTTGCTGGCGCAGTACGGCACGAGGTGCGGCACGGCGATCTCTCCGCCGATCGAAACAATGTTCACGATCCGCCCGGAATGCCGCCGCCGCATCTCCGGCAGCGTCGCCTGCACCATGTGCACCGGCCCCCAGTAATGCGTCGCGAGCGCGTCCTCGAAATCGTTCAGCGTCATGGTCTCCAGCGGTCCCACCTGGATCATTCCCGCGTTGTTGATCAGCACGTCGATGTGGCCGAAGGCGTCCCGGACATGGGCGACGAACTCCGATACCTGCTGAGGGTCGCCGACGTCGCAGACCTGGGACGCCACGGCGCCTCCCAGGGAACGCAACTGGCTGGCGCCGCGTTCCAGGTCGTCCGCGCCCCGGCCGCAGATGGCGACGCGCGCTCCTTCGCGGACGCACTGCCGCGCCAGCGTCAGGCCCAGCCCCCGGGAGCCCCCCGTGATGACGACCACGCGCCCCCGCAGGTCGATGGTCCGCAGCGACCGCAGGCAGGTGCGTGCCGCCAGCCAGGCGATGGCCGTCGCCCCCGCGATCCGCGCCCCGCGTTCCAGCACCCGGCTGATTCCTGACATTGCCTTGAGCTCTCCCTGCCAGTTCCTGTGACCAGTTGTCCGCCGTCAGACCGCCTGCGCCGGTTTGAACACGACCTTCGTGCAATGGCCTTTATCGGTGTTGAACATCTCGTAAGCCCGAGGCGCCTCTTCCAGCGAGAAGCGGTGCGAAATGATGTACGTCGGATCAAAGCCCGGCGTTCCGTTCCCCTGGATCCGCTTCAGCAGGGGCTCGAGATACCGATGGACGTGCGTCTGTCCCATCCGCAGCTGCAGCCCCTTGCTGAACGCCGCTCCCAGCGGCAGCTTGTCCAGGAAGCCGCCGTACACGCCGGGAATGGACAGCGTGCCCCCTTTCCGGCAGCAGTAGATCGCCTGCCGCAGCGCGTGAATCCGATCGGTCGACAGGTAGACCGACGTCTTCACTTTGTCGTACATGGCGTCCAGGCTGTGCCCGTGCGACTCGAGGCCCACCGCGTCGATGCAGGCGTCCGGTCCCAGTCCGCCGGTCATCGCGCGGAGCGTCTCGTGGACGTCCGCTTCCTCGAAGTTGATCGTCTCCGCGCCGCCATGCCGTCGCGCGAGCTCCAGCCGTTCGGGAACGTGATCGATCGCGATGACGCGCTCCGCGCCCAGCCAGAACGCGCAGTTGATCGTCAGCAGACCGACCGGGCCACAGCCCCACACGGCGACCGTGTCGCCCGGCTGAATTCCGCAGTTCTCGGCGGCCATGTAGGCGGTCGGCAGAATGTCCGTCAGAAACAGGACCTGCTCGTCGCCGAGCCCGTCCGGAATCTTGAACGGGCCGACATCGGCGTACGGCACACGGACATACTCCGCCTGACCGCCGGCGTAGCCGCCGAACAGGTGCGAGTAACCGAACAGTCCGGACGACGAATAGCCGTACAGCTTTTCAGCCATCGCGGCGTTCGGGTTGGAATTGTCGCACAGCGACCACATTTCGCGCTGGCAGAAGAAGCAGCGGCCGCAGGCGATTGTGAAGGGGACGACGACGCGGTCGCCCGGTGACAGGTTCCGCACCTCCGGCCCCACCTCGACGACGCGCCCCATGAACTCATGGCCCAGGATGTCGCCCGGCTGCATCGTCGGGATGAATCCGTTGAACAGATGCAGATCGGAGCCGCAAAGCGCGGTCGCCGTCACCTGGATGATGGCGTCGCGGGGATTGAGGATCGTCGGCCGGGGAACGTCTTCGACGTCCACGCGTCCCGCGCCGCGGTAACAGACGGCCATCATGGAGGACATGCTCGCTCCTTCCGAATCAACAACCGGGAACAGTGGGTGTCCATCAGAGAACGGTTCGAGTGCGGGATCGACGAATCAGGGGCGCCGGCCGTGCGTCTGGCCGTTGACGGTCGGCGGGGCGCCGGCTTCCAGCAGCGCCTTCACGCGGCGCAGGTCCTCGCGTATCTCCCGCTCCGCCCCGACGCCGAGCAGACTCGCCAGCCTGGCCGCCCACTTGCCGCCGGGAGGGTCGTACTTGAGAACCACCTCCACGAGTGTGCCCCGGTTCTCCGGGAGCGGCCGGAAATGAACGCTGCCGGCGGTGTCGACGTCGCCTCCCGGAAGCGAGCGCCAGGCGATGAACTCATGATCGCCCTCCGTAAAGATCTCCGCGTCCCATTCCAGCTTGATGCCCATCGGCCCCCGCGCGACCCAGTGCGATTTCCCCGCCCCGCTCTCCGTAACCGATTCGAGATGGCGCATCGCCGCCGGCAGCCCCTCCAGATTCTTCCAGAACTGGAACAGGTCCTCCGGCGACCGCTGGATCACGACGCTCTCATGAACTTTGACGCCGTGTTGGGCCGGGACCGCCGCCGCAGCCCCTTCGTCTGCGTGATCCTTCCAGGCGGTGCTGATGCCGAGCGCTTCGTAACCATGACAATGGCCGGTCGCCCCGCGATACAGCAGTCCGGCGGCCGACAACAGCGACAACGGACGCGTCGAGCGCGGTCCGCACAACCCGTTCAGCAGCAGCGCAGCGCCGGCGATCCGCGACACGTTTCGCTCGGAATGCGACACGTTCACGCGGCGGGAACAACGACTGGCTGGCTCGAAACCGGACGCATCCATCGGGATGGGATGCCTGGAGGTCGATGGGGGCGATTCGATGTGAGACATGCCGGGGGTCCTTCCTGACGAAATTTCGCTCGTGCCCCGGGCGGACGATCAAATCCGATCGCGGGGACAGAGACGAGAGATGCAAGGGCTATGCCGCCCCGCAGGGGCGAAACAGGGCGGCCCCGCGACGCAGCGTTCGCGCGCCCGGCGCTCCGATTTCGCAGATGGCTGGTGCGGGCCTTCAACTGCGAACCGCGCGGAGCGTGCGTTCGACATCGGCCGGCTGTCCGCCGCCCGCGCGGACGTGCTGGAAGTCGCCCCGCAACGCCTTCAAGGCGAACCGCTCCTGCTCGATCTCCGCCTGCGTGCGGAACCCCAGCCGCCGAAACAGTCCGATCGGCGGACACCAGCCCTGCAGGGCATGCTGGAGCAGGAACCCTGCGACGGCGGCGGGCAGCACGAGCAACTTCTTGTTCAGCGTTGCGCCGAGCGCCAGCCCGACCAGCGAGATGGAGGCGGCGTTCGCTTCAAGGACGCGTTCAATGTCCCATTCCTGGTCAAGTTCCGCGAGGCGTCGGCGGATGGCGCCGGGTCCGGCGGCGGCAGTCCGGGCGACGCTGTCTTCCGTCCGCTCACGGATCTCCTGATTGACGGCCTGCGATGTGTGGTTGGGAACGCGATCGACAGTGGAAGGGAACACGGCCGTTCTCCCGGAAGCGAAAGTTTGCCGGAGACCCGCACCGGGCCTCCCTTCCGGATGGAGAAGCAACTTCCGGACCCGCAGCCGTTCCGGCCGGAATCCGCACGCCGGCCGCGCTTCGATCCTGCAGACTGATCGCTGACGCCGCAACCCCTACCGTCGCGACGGCGCCGCGGCATCCGCCTCGGCCCGCCACCCGGCCGCGCCGGCCGAGTAGTCGGCGACGTCCCGGAAGCCGGCCAGTTCCAGCGCTTCCGCGGCTTCTTCAGAAGCCGGGCAGTCCTCATTCGCGCAGTAGGTGATGACGGGGTTCGATTTCCCGCCAGCGAGCTGTTCGATCCGGCTCGCGAAGTCGGGATCTTCCAGCGGCACGTTCACCGAACCGGGCAACTCGGTCTCGGGAAACATCTTCGCCGGCAGGACATTCACCAGCAGGAAGGGCTTCTCGTTCTGAATGAGATCCTGCAGGTCCGTGGTGGAGAGTGTGCGCATCGGTTCCGCTCCGGAAAGGCTGATGTCGAATGCCCGGCGATCTCAGTGCCCGTGTATGCAGGGGTGCAGGTCCCGGACCGTTCGCGCGCGATCGATCGGCCGCGGATGCGCCCGTCGAGTCGCAACGGATGCGGAACTCGCGGGTCCGATGTTTCCGGGATCGTAGCCGCGGGGGGCTGGGCATTTGGTTCGGAAGGCGTAGAATGCCCTGCGATGAGCTGATCGCGAGATGAGCTGGCACTGAGCCGGGCGGCCGCGAAGAGTGGCAGCCGCGCTACGCCGAACTGGCGACCCTGCCGTCGCCCATCCTGCTGTCCCGCTGCGGCGGGACGCTGGAGATCGCCTCGCCGGGAGTTGGCGGATTCTGCTGGAATCCGTCGCTTCGCAACGCGGAAGGGCGATTCGGACGCGTCCTGAAACGGGTTGGGCGCTCGATGAAAATTGAGCGGCGGCTTGGAGAAAACTGGGATTTCCCGGAGTCGGGCATTTCCCTGCAGACGGCGGGGCTCAGCGTCGATCGAACAGATTGATCACCGACTCATTCCACCGAAGTTGTCCGAACCACTGACACTGACAGGAGACGAATCCACACGATGACCAAAACGATCACCGACCAGACCGCCACCCGGACTCATCGCAGGCAGCAATTGCTGGACATCTGGAAGACGAAGGAAGGGCAGTCGCGGGTGCTGGCGATGTTCTGGAAGGCCCATGGCTCCGAACGGCCGCTGGAGGCCGGGGAGTCCGTCATCGATGTGATTCTGGACAGCGAGTTCGGTCCCGAGACCTGACCACTCCGCGCCACAGCTGCAATCGACGCCCCCGAGGCAACGACCGTTGTCCCGGGGCCGCGACGTCACGGCGCACCTGCCATCGGAGATGAGAACTCGATGGCAGCCGGTCCGCGATTCCGAGGATGTTGATGAGCAGCGAACTCCTGCCTGAACAGGCCAGCGACGACGCCTGGGTGCGGTTTCACGGGCGCGCCGTCCAGACCGGTCGCGAGTGGATTCTCGAGACGGTTCCTCCCGGCGGCGCGTTCGCGATGCCGCACTGCGACGTCCGGATCGTCGGTCCGGTCGCCGAAGTCCGGACGGGCGCGCAGGCCCGGCTGTTCAAGCGCCCTCCTGGCGCCGCGGGAGACGCCTGCGCCGATGCCGCGCCGGGCCAAACGCTGCTTCCCGAGACGTGCTGCATCGGCCGCGTCTGGATCCGCTGCGAGGATGGGCGGATCCTGGGAGAATTGACGGCCGGCGATTCGCAGCTGACTTCCGGCCGCCCGGGCCAGGCCGATTCGGTGATCGCAAACGATTGCGGCGTCAAGAATTCCGTCTGAAGTTCTGCTCATCAGGCGACATCCGAGAGACCGCTCAGGCGGACCTGCATCGCTCGCTGAACCGCCAGCCTGATGCGTGGCCGCGCACTCGTATTTGACCACCGCTTAGATGCTCGGGCATTCGCAGTCCAGCAGACCGCGTCAACCCCATCGTTCCACACATTCTTCGCAGACGCCCAGTCGCCGGAATGGCCCTTGCAAGGCGAACCGCCGTCGAAGTCGCGCGGTCCTGCAGAAGTCACAATTGCGGCCGATCCAGCGCCTGATCGGGATTGTGTCCACTGCCCGCTGCTGAACGTTCAGGGATTGAAATCGATGATGCTTCAGACTCGGAGTTCCGCCCCGGCGGCCCGACTTCACGCTCCCCTGGCCCTGGCGGAGTACTTCTCGTTTCCTCCGGAAATCGCCCGGCGGCTGGGATGCCATTCGACGACGTCGCGGCGATCCGATGCGTGCGACGTCCCCCGGCGGCTGCACCTCGTCCGCTCCTGCGGCACGGAGATCGAGTTCGTCATCTGACGCCGCCCGGCGGCACAGAACCGTTGTTCCGCTGTCAGCCCGGCCAGGGCAACAACAGGGCGTGGTGCTCGAACAGGGCCCGCTTGCCGTGCTCGCTGATGTACTGCGTGAAGAACAGCACGAATACGTACGTCGACAACAGCGGGAGCAGCAGCAGCCGGGCCAGCAGCCGCGCCGGCCACCGGCTGCGGAGGCCCCGCCGCTGGCGATCGACCGCCCGATGATAGGCCCAGCCGGTCAGCACCCGCGCCGGCAGAATGCTGGCGATGAACACCAGCGTCAGCAGCCACATCGCGTCCGCCGGCGGCAGCACGACCTTCGTCAGGTACAGCGGCAGCGACAGCACGTAGACGCCGATCAGTGCGAACGTCCATGCGAACGGCGCATGCCGCGCCAGTTCGCGCGTCGCCCTGAATTCAAATCCCGACGACCACTGCTCGGTCGCCGTGAACCGCGCCTGCAGAAACGGAACCCAGGCCAGCGCCCAGACCAGCAGCACGCCGCCGAGAATGGTGATCAATCCCTGGCCGGGTTCCAGCTCACGCAGCGCCGCGTACAGCGCCGTCGGCACGGCCAGCCACACGAACGCGACGGCGAAGCCGCGGACGCCGCGCCACGCCGCGCGTCCCGGCGCGAGCTGCGACACGAACCCCCGCACGGCCCGGCCGGCATCGGACCAGTAATTTCCGTCCCGCAACCGCCGCCACAACCAGCGGACGTTGTGAATCGGTCGAAAGAAACTCGCCAGACTCCCGCCGCGAGCCAGCGCCAGGCAAAGATGCACGGTAATGATCGCCCACAGCACCCGCGTCAACATCGCCAGCCGCGCGGCCTCCATCCCCCCGGGCGACACCAGCTCCGCATCGACCGCGGCACTGGATGCAAACCGCAGCGGCAACAGCCACAACCACACGCCCAGGACGATTGATCCAAACCGAGGCGCCACGGGCAAGAGCGGCAGTCCCTCCCGAAGTCGTCCGCTCCGCGCCACCCGCCCCTCCGCATCCAGCAGCCACCCCAGCGCCGCGAAGTTCACCAGCGGAAGCGCAGCCGCCACCGCCAGCAACAGCCACAGGCTGAGCAGTCCGAATGCCGTGCGAATGCCCCACAGCAGGCTTCGCAACGGATGACGCCAGGGTCGTGGAAACGGAGGCAGCTCCAGCCGCGGATCCGCGCCAGACGGCGGAAAGTCGTCCGTCTTCACCGACGTCGCGGCCGTCTCGGGACGATCCGTCTCCGATCCGGCGGGTTCGACGATTCCGGCGTTCAGCGGCATCCCAGGCGTTCCGGAGCTTCCCGGCCAACGGCGGCGCCCACAAACATACGTTACTGCTCGGGGCGCGTCAGGGTTTCAGCGTTGCGGCGAAACGCACGCCCCAGAAGAAAGGTAGAATCCGTCAACTGGGAGTGCAGGCCGATCCTGGTCCGCCCCCCAGCGATCCCGAGCATGTCAATGCGCATCCCCACAGCCGTCTGGCCGCTGCTGGTCATCGGTCTGGTGACCAGCATCACCAGTCTGGCGATCCAGAATCCGGTCCGCGATCGGGAACGGCCTCCGCAGCCGGCGCTGGCGGCCGATCTCCGAAAAAACTCTGTTCACGCGCTCGACGGCCAACTCGAGCGCCTGTGGACCGCGCATCAACTCGTCCCCGCGCCGGCGGCTAATGAGTTGACCGTGCTCCGCCGACTGTCGCTGGCCCTGTTCGGAACGGCGCCGTCGCTGGAGGAGATTCGGCGGTTCGAGGCCGATCAGGGGCCGGACCGGCTCGAGCGGTGGACGGCGGCGATGCTCGATGATCCGCGGTTCGCGGACTACTTCGCCGAGCGGCTGGCACGGGCGTTCGTCGGCGTGGAGGCGGGGCAGTTCATCCTGTATCGACGGGATCGGTTCACTCACTGGCTCAGCGAACAGTTGCGAACCGGCCGCCGTTACGACGACATCGTGCGGGAACTGATCGCCTCCGACGGCGTGTGGACCGACCGCGCGCAGGTCAACTTCATCACCGCGGCTTATGCCAACGATGAACTGGATGAGAACGCGCTGGCCGGCCGCACCGTTCGCGCGTTCCTCGGGCAGCGCCTCGACTGTGCGCAATGTCACGATCATCCGTTCAGCCACTGGAAGCAGCATGACTTCGAGGGGCTCGCGGCCTGCTTTGGGCAGACGCGGCTGTCGCTGGTCGGCATACATGACGATCCCGGCCGGACTTACTCCATCGAGGATCGGATGACCCTGGAGCCGCGGGCCGTGTCGCCCGGCGTCCCGTTCGGACCGGAGTGGTTCCCGACCGAGGGCCTGCCGCGCCAAAGGCTCGCCGCCTGGGTCACGCATCCGGAGAATCGGCGATTCGAACGCGCGATCGCCAACCGCGTCTGGGCGCTGATGTTTGGTCGCCCGTTCCTGACGGATCGCGCCGTCGACGATCTGCCCGATCCGGACGATGCGGCCGACTCCGTCGAAGCCCGCATCCTTGATGAGCTCGGCCGCGACTTCCGGGCTCATGACTGCGATCTCCGGCGCCTGGTGCAGGTCATTGCCGCATCTCGGGCATTCCGCCTTGATTCCCGCCATCTGGAACTCCCGGACGACGCCGTGGACGACGCCGAATGCCGCTGGGCGATCTTTCCGCTCGTGCGTCTGCGGCCCGAACAGGTCATCGGCAGCATGCTGCAGGCGTCGTCGATCCGCACCGTCGATCAGAATTCGCATCTCGTAACACGGACGCTGCGATTCTTCCGCGAGCGGGATTTCGTCGAGGATTTCGGGGACCCGGGAGAGAATGAACTCAGCGACCGCACGGGAACCATCCCCCAGGCGCTGCTGCGAATGAACGGCGAGTTGTCGAAAGAGCTGACCGACGCCAACCCGTTGAATTCGACCAGTCGGATCGCCGGCGCGGCGGCGACGCCGGCGGAATGCGTCGACGTCTGTTTCCTCGTCTGCCTGTCGCGGCGCGCGACGCCCGCCGAACATGCCGAGCTGGACGCGCTGATTCCGAAACGCCCCGGCCAGCCGCGACATGTCGCCGTCGCGGACCTGATGTGGGCGCTGTTCAACGCGCCGGAGTTCTCATGGAACCACTGACCCGTCCCGCCGCCGTCGATCGCCGGTCGCTGCTGCGGGCCGCGGCCGCATTGGGCGTTTCGTTTCTCGTGCCCGGTCTGTCAGCCCGTGCCGCCGCCAAACGGGGCCCTGAGCGCCCCAAATCACTGATCACGCTTTGGATGCAGGGGGGCCCCAGCCAGCTTGAAACGTGGGATCCGCACCCGGGCACGACGATTGGCGGACCGACGAAAGCGATTCGCACCACCCTGCGGGACGTTGAAATCGCCGACGGTTTTCCCGCCGTCGCGGAACAACTGCATCACCTCAGCGTGATCCGCTCGCTTGTTTCGAAAGAAGGCGACCACGAGCGGGGCACGTATCACCTCCTGACCGGCTATCGTCCCGATCCGACGGTCGTGCACCCCTCGCTGGGCGCGATCCTGGCCCACGCGCTGCCCGACGCGGGGGTCGAAATCCCGATGCATGTGTCGCTGGCGGGCGGCGCGGGATTCGCGCTGCCTCGCGGAGGGTATCTGGGAGATGATTTCGACGCCTTCCGAATCGCCGACCCCGGTCAGAACCTGCGCAACCTGCGAGCGCGCGTCGGCGAGCCGCGTCAGGCGCGCCGACAGGCCGCGCTGGAGGCCGTCAGCCGCGAGTTCCGGACTGGTCGGGAAGCCCGGGCTGCCGCGACGCTGCACGAAGCGACGCTCGACAAGGCGCTGGCGATGATGTCGTCCGAACAGCTGCGGGCGTTCGACCTGGATGGCGAGCCCGCCGACCTGCGGGAGCGGTACGGCGCCTCGCGTTTCGGACGCGGCTGCCTGATGGCGCGCCGCCTGGTGGAGCAGGGCGTTCGCGCGGTCCAGGTGGTTCTTGACGGGTTCGACACGCACGCCGAGAACTTCACAGGGCATCGGACGCAGGCGGCGATCCTCGACCCGGCCCTCGCGGCCCTCGTCCGGGATCTCGTCGAACACGAGCTGCTGGATTCCACCGTGCTGCTCTGCATCGGCGAGTTCGGGCGCACGCCGCGGATCAATCCGCTGGACGGCCGCGACCACTGGCCCTCGGGATTCTCGTGCCTGCTGGGAGGCGGCGGGCTGGCCAGCGGACTGCTGATCGGGGCCACCGACCCGACCGGCGCGTCGAAGGATCCGTCCGACCCGGTCAGCGTGGCCGACCTGTACGCGACCATCCTGTCCGCGCTGCAGGTCGACTATCAGCAGGAGATCATCACGCCCATCGGGCGACCCATCGCGCTTTGCGAGGGGCGGCCGATCGAGCGACTGCTGGCCGCGCCCTAGCGGCTGCCCGCAGCGACGCTCACTGCGGACCCGGACGGACGTCGGACTCGACGTCGACGATCCGCGCCGTTGGCTTGGCAAGGTCGACCAGCACGGGCTGATCCGACCGCGCCTCCGTGATGTTGCCGGCGAGGTCCCGCGCTTCGAGCCGGACATACAGCCGCTGGCGGACCGGCTCCGTGACCGTCCACACATGCCGGCCGGAGTTCTCGGTCCAGTCGGTGATTGGAAGCCAGGGGCCGTTCGGACTCTCGGAGTAGAACAGCCCCACCGGCCGCTCCGCGAGGTTCGAATCGGACACCGTCCACTCGATCAGAATCTGGTTGTGCGCGGCGCCCTGTCCCTGCCGCAGCGGCAGCAGCTGCGCCACGGGCGGTTCGTGGTCGACGTGAATCCGAAT
Source organism: Planctomyces sp. (assembly GCA_019636235.1). Lineage (GTDB taxonomy): Bacteria > Planctomycetota > Planctomycetia > Planctomycetales > Planctomycetaceae > Caulifigura. Next base: position 216,257 of record JAHBXW010000002.1, on the reverse strand, counting down.
CTCGGGCGCGTCGCCCGGCTGGGGCGGATCGGCCGCGACGCCCGTGCCGCTCTGCACGCGGAGCGCGAAGCCGTAATCGCCATCCCCCGGCACGACGACGTCGAACGGGCTGATGCGGTCCGGATCGCTCCCGTAGTGATACCACTTCCGGCCGTTGTCTTCGGTGATGTACAGGTCGACCTGCGCGACGCCGGAAGGGCCGACATCGTCGAGTTGATAACCGATCTTGAACGACCGGCTGCGCACGGAGCGGACCGCGACGGCGGACGGCACGGAATCGACGGGCGACGTTGAGGGCAGCGCCGGGGCCGTTGTGGGCGGCAGCGCGGGAGGCGACGTCGGGGCCAGGGGATGGGCGGCCGGCGTGGCCGCTGCAACGTCCCCGGGCCTGGCCGTGGGCGTCGTGACGGGCGGCAGCCAGCGTTCCTGCGCGACGGTCGGACGCTCCTGAACCGGGGAAGACGCCATGCGGTTCGGCGCGGCGTTCCGCTGGCGGAAGTAACTGGCTGGTTCGCGGCTGCGGATGACGGGCAGCGCATCGGCGGCGCCATCGTCGGTCCGCGAAGCGGTTCTGCGTCCGACAGGGGGTTCCGGCGCGTTGTCGCGGCCATCGGCGACGGGTTTGCTGAAGTCGGGCTCCGAGGGCCGGCCGGATCGCGCAGGCGCCGCGGGCAGCGAAGGCGCCGCCGGCGCCTCGAATCCCCCGCCGGAGGTCGCATGGCTGGCCTCAGCCGTGTTCCCCGCCAGGTCGCTGACGGTTCCGCGGACCTGAACGTCGCCGCGAGTCACCCAGCTTGTCTGTCCGCTTTCGGCCGGCAGGATCGACACCGGCTGCCACTGCGTCGTCTCAGCGTCCTGCCACTCAATCCGCAGCGTCGACAGGTCGAGGTGTTCGTCGGAGGCGTCCCAGGATAACGAGACGCGGTCGCGCCCCAGCGGCGACACGCTCAGCGACAGCGTGGGAGGCGCCGAATCCACGATGACCGTCAGCCCGGGCTGCAGTTCGCCGTCCGGATATTTGCGTCCCGCGCGGTCGATCGTCCGCACCGCGAACCAGTATTCGCCGTTGTCCGGCGCTTCGAAGGAGAACTTGGCCGCCGATGGATCGACGGACTGATCCCGCGTCCAGCTAAAACCCTGATCGGTCGACAGGTGCAGCTCGATTTCCGCGGCGCCCAGTCGCCGCATCTCGTCGGCGTCGAACTGGAACGGGATTCGGAACCGCGGCTTTGATGTATACAGCGGACGCAGGCCGGGCGACTGGGCCGCCGCCGGAACTGCGGAGAGCAGGGCGGCCGCCGCAGCCGTCGCCAGCCCCAGGGCGCGCCATCGCCGAAGCCGCCGCAGCAGCGGCAGTCGGCCGATCAGCCCCGATGTCCTCGGCAGCATGTCCACGGCGTGGGAATGTCCTTATTCCGGCCCGGAGGCGCGCGGCGCAGCCGGTGCAGTCCTTTCCGGAAGTATCGACGCCCGTGACCGGCAGGCATGAGGCGAACCGCTCTTCGCGCCGCCCCGCCCGACATGCGAGAAATCCGCGCTCAATGTCCCAGTGAATGCCAAGCCGGGATTGCGGTTCCTCCGGAACAGAACCGGCCGAATCCGCCGGACAGGTCGCCCGGCCGCGACTGCGGGTTCTCATAAGTTCCGTGAGCATTCACCCTGCGACGAGGAGCGCTGGACATGCCGCTTCTGCTCGACGACCAGCCGCGAACCTGGAGCCGGCGCCAACCGCCCCCTGCGGATCGTCGCCGCCCGCTGATGCGACACACCTGGCGGAACCTGCTGTTTCTGCACTGGCGGTTCCCGCCCGAGCTGATCTCGCCCCGGCTGCCGGGCGGGCTCACGCTGGAAACGTTCGACGGCTCGGCGTGGGTTGGCATTGTCCCGTTTTTCATGCGGAACATCCGGCTCCGCGGGACGCCGGCGCTGCCGTTCGTGTCGAACTTCCTGGAGCTGAATCTTCGCACGTACGCCGTCGCGGACAACGGCGTTTCCGGCGTCTGGTTCCTGTCGCTCGATGCAAATCAGCCGCTGGCGGTGTGGGGCGCGCGAACGTTTTACCATCTGCCCTACGAGCACGCGGCGATGCGGGCCTGGGGCGATGTGCCGCACGGACGGGTCGCCTTTCAGAGTCATCGCCGCCGCAGCCCGCACTCGTTGACCTGCCGGTTCGAGTACGCCCCCTCGGGCCCCGCGCGGCTCGCCGAACCGGACACGCTCGAGCACTTCCTGATCGAACGTTACACGCTGTTCGCGTGCCGCCCCGATGGTCTGCTCAGGTCCGGGCTGGTGCAGCACCCGCCCTACGAGATTTCAGACGTCCAGCTCGGGCACTGGGACGAGCATCTGCTGGAACTCAACGGATTGACCCCCGCGGGCCGGCCTCCGGATCACGCCGTCATGTCGCTGGGCGTCGACGTCGACGTCTGGCCGCTGGAACCGATCGGTCCCCCGAAACGTCGCGAGACGTCCCGGCCGGCGCCGGAACGTCTCGTGGAACAACTGTGAAACGTCCGCGCCGCGCGATCAGGTGAAGGCTTCCTGCAGCAGCCGCGCCTGTTCGCGCTTGTGGGCGTTGTGCGATCCCGTCGCGGGGCTGGCCGATGCGGGACGCGACACCACGCTCATCGGGTAACGGTTGAACAACCGTTCGCCGAAGTGAATCCGCATGAACCGCCCGGCGCCCATGTTCTCGGGTTCGTCCTGGACCCACAGCACGGGAGTGCCCTCGGGATACTGGGACAGGCACTCCTGCAGCGCGGCTTTCGGCAGCGGATAGAACTCCTCGACCCGCACGATCGCGATGTCGTCCCGGTTCTCCGCCGCCCGTTTCTCGGCCAGGTCGTAGTACACCCGCCCCGAGCACAACAGGATCCGGTTCACCTTCGACGGGTCGGCGATCGTCGTGTCGTTGAGCACCGGCCGGAACCCGCCCGTCGCGCAATCCTCGAGCGACGACGTGCAGGCCGGCAGCCGGAGCAGGCTCTTGGGAGTCATCACGCACAGCGGCTTTTTCCACTTCCGCAGCACCTGACGGCGAAGCAGGTGGAACATCTGCGCGGGGGTCGACGGCTGGACGATCTGATAGTTGTCGTCGGCCGCCATGCTCAGGAACCGCTCCAGCCGGGCGCTGGAATGCTCCGGACCCTGCCCCTCATAGCCATGCGGCAGCAGCAGCACCAAATTGCTCAGCCGGTCCCACTTGTCCTCGGCGCTCGTGATGAACTGGTCGATGATGACTTGCGCGGCGTTGCAGAAGTCCCCGAACTGAGCCTCCCACATGACCAGCCCTTCCGGGCAGTCGAGGCTGTACCCGTATTCGAAGCCCAGCACGCCCGCCTCCGACAGGGGGCTGTTGTAGATCTCGATCCGGCCCCGCTCGGGCTCGATGTTTTTCAACGGCTTGAACGTATGGCCGTCCTCGTAGTCGGACAGCACCGCGTGCCGGTGGCTGAACGTGCCCCGTCGGACGTCCTGACCGGAGAAGCGGATCGGGCGGCCGTCGACGAGGATCGATCCGAACGCCAGCAGCTCCGCCGCCCCCCAGTCCAGGGGCCGTTTGCCGGCGGACATTTCCCGGCGGGCCTCCAGCAACCGCACGATCTTCGGATGCGGCGCGAAGTCCTCGGGGACGATCGTCTGCACCTCGAGAATCTTGCTCAGCTTCTCGGCGGGGAGGGACGTATCGGGATGATCGGCCTGCGAGGCCGGGCCGCCCATGAACCCCGACCAGATGCCGCCCCAGTGGTCGACGCGGCGGACGAAGTCCTCGCGGCGGGCCTCGGTGAGTTCCGTATCCAGCCGGGCGCGGCGCTCCTCGTTGATCTTCTCCGCCTCTTCCCGGGTGACGCCGCGCTGACCCTGCAGGTGCTCCAGGTAGGCCTCGTAGACCGATTTCCGCTCCTTGATGGCCTTGTACATCAGCGGCTGCGTGAATTCCGGCTCGTCCCCCTCGTTATGTCCGCGACGGCGGTAGCAGTACATGTCGATCACGACGTCCCGCCGGAACTTTCGCCGGAAATCGAGCGCCAGGTTCAGCACCTGCGCCACGGCCTCCGGATCCTCGCCGTTCACATGGAAGATCGGGCTCTGCAGCATCTTGGCGACATCGCTGGCGTACGTCGTCGAACGCCCTTCGTCCGGTGACGTCGTGAAGCCCACCTGGTTGTTCAGGATGATGTGCAGCGTCCCGCCGATCTTGTAGCCCTTCAGTTCGGACAGGTTGAGCGTCTCCTGGACGATGCCCTCGCCCGCGAAAGCGGCGTCCCCATGCACCAGGATGCACATCCCATGCTCGCGGCGGAAATCGCGGAACCGGTCCTGCTTCGCCCGGATCCGGCCCTGCGCCACCGTGTTGACGAACTCCAGGTGGCTGGGATTGAAGCACAACGACAGGTGCACCTTCTTGTTCTCGGTGGTGAACCAGTCGCTGCTGTAGCCCAGGTGATACTTGACGTCGCCGTGGCCGAAGTGCAGTTGCGGGTCGTTGTCGTCGAACTCCCGGAAGATCAGCCGGGGGCTCTTCTGCAGGACGTTGGCCAGCACGTTCAGCCGTCCGCGGTGCGCCATGCCGATGACGACCTCGCGGACGCCTTCGTTCCCCGCCTTCTCGATCGCCATGTCGAGCAGCGGAATCAGCGTCTCGGCCCCTTCCAGCGAGAAGAACTTGTACCCCACGAACTTCTTCGACAGGAACTCCTCGAAAATGACGGCGTCGGCCAGCCGCTTCAGAATCCGGACCTGCTCCTCGTGTTTCAGCCGCAGCCGGTTCCCTGTGGCTTCCATCTGCTCCTGCAGCCACTCGCGGACGCGAAGGCTGTCGATGTGCATGAACTGCACGCCGATCGACCGGCAGTAAGTCGTTTTCAGCCAGTTGATGATGCCCCGGAGCGTGCGGACGTCCGGACCGCCGACCCACTTGGTCGACAGTTCGTGATCCATGTCCTCCTCGGTGAACTCGTAAAAGGCAGGGTCCAGCTCCGGGGGGGCGGAGCGGGGCTGCGCGAGCGGATCGAGATTCGCCGCGATGTGCCCGCGGACGCGAAAGTTGCGGATCAACTGATCCAGCCGCTCCTGGGTCGCGGCGACGTCCATCCGCTGCTGGCCGGGCGCGACGCGGGACGTGGCGGCCTGCGCGCCGGCGGGGTTGAAGATGCTGCGCGAGGGGAATGGGGGATCGGCTGACCAGGCGGAATGGACGCTGCCGTTGGCGTCTTCGCCAGCGTGCATGGCGTCGAAGTACGCGGCCCATTCGGCCGGCACGGCGTCCCGGCTTTTGAGGAACGATTCGTACAGATCCTCGACGTAGCTGAGGCTCTGGCTGTTCAGCGCTGGCGCCGCGGTATCCACCGACAGGGCCGTGCCGCCGCCATCGTCATGCCCCCGCCCGTTTCCGTCGCCGTTGCCGTTCTTGTGTCCGTTGCCGGATGTCCGTGCCACGAGTGATTCCTTCGGTCAGGAGCGGCCGCCGCAGGGTTCGACGGGAGCAGTGTTGAGCGCCGCTGCTCCCCGCCTCCCCTGTCGCGCCGATGGCGTTCGGCCACAGTCGGCCGCTGCGGGGATCGGGGGCCAGTCCCGCGCTCCCCCCTGCGAGCGTCCGACCTGAAAAGTGTAGGCCGCGGACCGATATCGGGATAGCGCCGCAGCGACAACCCCTGTCTCCGCCCGTGCAGCCCACCCGCCTGGCATCCGCAGTTCCTGCCGATCTCCGCTTCTGCATGCGCGACGCGGCGGCCGCCGGGGATTCGCGCCCGATCTCGCACTGCGCTGTTGGTCCGCCCGGCCGCGGCGGATACGATGAACCGGACCTGCAGTCGTCCGGGCGACGCTCGTTGGCCGGACTCCTTTCCTGACCGATGTCCGGCCCGCCCGAACCGATGTCCAACGCCTCTGCCGCCGCGGATCGATCCGCCTCGCTTGTGGACGGATTCCGCCGCGAAGCCCGCCTGTGGCTCCGCGACAAAGGCCCCTTCTGGGCGGCCAGCGCCGGCGGGCACCTGCTTGCGCTGGCGCTCTTCGCACTGCTCGCCGGGGCGATCGAATCCCCGGCTCCGGTGGGCGACGCTCCGGAATTTGAAGCCGTCGTCGACACCGAACTTCCCGAGCCCGAGCTGTCCCGGTTCGAAATCGGCGAAGCGTCGCTCGAACCGACGGTCCTCGACACCGCGTCGCTGCTGGAACTCGAGCCGCCGCAACTGGCTCTTGATGAACAGTTCAATGATGACTCGCTGACGTTCGAAGATTCCGGCGGAGGCTTCGCGAATCCCACATCGCCGCTGAATACGGGCGGGCTGGGAGGATTCACAATGACGGCCGCGGGGGACAACCCGGCGCTCCGCGGACTGGGGGGCATCGGCGCCGGCCGGGGGAATTCCAATTCCGCCGGAAGCGGCGGCGCGGGGGACGGCTTCGGCGCCCGCGGTTCAGGCATGCGGCAGGCGCTGGCCGGCGCCTTCGGCGGCACCAAGCAGGCCGACCGCGCCGTGGCCGGAACGGTCAACTGGCTGGCCCGACATCAGAACCCGGACGGCAGCTGGAGCCTGCATGGCTTTCACCAGAACTGCAAGGACCCCTCGTGCCGTGTCGGGCACGCCGAGGGAACAGTCAAAAGCGACGCCGCCGCGACCGCGATGGCGCTGCTCCCGTTTCTCGCCGCCGGCCAGACGCATGAATCCCGCGGGCCGTACCAGAAGACGATCCGCGACGGGCTGTACTGGCTCGCAACGCATCAGAACCCGGCCAATGGCGACCTCAGCGCGGGCGGCGAAAGCCAGATGTACACCCACGGCCTGTGCGCCATCGTCATGTGCGAGGCCTACGGCATGACGGGCGACCGTCGGCTTGGGCAGTCCGCACAGCTCGCGATCAAGTTCATCGAAGCCGCTCAGAATGAAGCCGGCGGGTGGCGATACGGCGCCACGTCGACCGATTCCGACACCTCCGTCGCCGGCTGGCAGCTCATGGCTCTCAAGAGCGGCCAGATGGCCGGGCTGAACGTGAACCCGAAATCCCTCGAGCGCGCCCAGGGGTTTTTGAAGACGGTCGCCCGCGGCGAGCACGGCGGCCTGTTCGCCTACGAGCCCACGCAAGGGCCGACCAAGGTCATGACGGCGGTGGGACTGCTCTGCAATCAGTACACGGGCATGGACCGCAGCGATCCGGCGATGGTCGAAGGGATGACCTTCCTGATGGCGAATCTGCCGAGCGCCCAGTCCCTCGAATCGTATTACCTCTACTACGCGACGCAGGTCATGCATAACCTGCCCGGCCCGGAATGGGACCAGTGGAACCGCGAGATGCGCCGCGTGCTGATCGAAAGCCAGGAGAAAGAGGGCTGCGCGTCCGGCAGTTGGAATCCGGAACCCGATCCCTGGGGCAAGCAGGGAGGGCGGCTGATGACGACGGCGATCTCATCGCTGTCGCTCGAGGTCTATTACCGGTACATCCCGCTGTACAAGATCAACGATCCGGCGGCATCGAAGATGAAGTGATCGGCGGGCCGGATGACCCTGTTCAACCCCATTCCCCGTCGAGGCCCGACTCCCGCTCATGATCCGGACCTGCCTGTCGCTTGTGCTGCTGGCCGTCCTGACGGCCCCCGCGTTCGCCGCTGGCCGGGAGCTGGAGTTTCTCGAACGTCTCCGCGAGCAGGGGCTCGGCGATATGGCGGTCGCCCACCTGCAGAACCTGGAATCCCGCAGCGAGATTCCCTCGGAGCTTCAGGAGGTCATCGACCTCGAATTCGCCCGCGCGCTGATCGCGGAAGCCGAAACGACGCAGAACGTCGATCGCGCCTCGAGTAACCTCGTCCTCGCCCGCGAACGGCTGTCCCGGTTCCTGGAACAGCACGCCGGGCATCCGGATGCCGGCATCGCCTGGCGCTCGGTCGGACAGATCAGTCTGTCCCGAGGCGAGCGGCTTCGGCAACGGGCGAACCTGCAGCGTGCGGCGGGTCGGCGGGCGACCGAACTCGATCAGGCCCGCACGGAACTGGAAACCGCGCGGCCCGCCTTCGCCCGGGCGATTGAACTGTTCGGCGCGCGTGTCGCGCAGCTTCAAGACGACGCCGCGCCTCCGCGCGCGCCTGCGAGACGGGCACGTCGCAGCTCCGGCCCCAGCGAGCTCGATCTGGCCCTCGAGGACTGGCTGGAATCGCGGTTCCTGGCCGCGCAGGTCGACTACTTGATCGCCATGACGTCGTCCGATCCGGAAGCGCCGGCTCGCCGCGAGGCGCTGGAACGCGCGTCTCGCGGATTCGACGACATCTTCCAGGGCTACCGCGAAAAGAACGCCGGCATCCTCGCGCACTTCTGGCATGGCCGCGCTCAGGAGGCGCTCGGCCAGCACCGGCTGGCGCTCGACATCTATCAGGAGGTTCTGGGCAACGCCCCGGAACTGGGAGAATCGGGCGCCGCGGCGCGGCTGCCATTCTTTGCGGACGTCAAACGCGATGAAGTCCGGATGCTGCAGGCTCTCCGGAAGGACGATGACGCCTTCAGCGAGGCCCAGCAGTGGCTGGACCGCTGGCAGGGATTCAAACAGCTTCCTGGATACCAGGCGCTGGCCATCGATTTTTCGCGGATGCTTGAGGCGCGGGCGGCCGGACTGGAGAAGCGCGAATCCGAGCGTCTCATCGGGAACGCGCTGACGCTCCTGGCGGAGATCTCCCGCATCGCCGGCCCGCACCAGACAGAGGCGATCCGCCTGCGTCGGGAGCTGTCGTCGCGGATCGGCCGGACGCTGGAGATCAACACGTTCGCCGACGCGGTGGCGCTGGCCGAAGCGGCGGCTGACGGCGGCGACTGGCCGCAGGCCGTTACGCTCTATCAGCAGGCGTTATCGCTCAGCAAGGACGTTCGTCCGCCACAGCGGATCGATCAGATCCGGTTTGAACTCGCGCGGGCTCAGTTCTCCGCCGGACAGCTCGACGCCAGTTTTGAAACCGCCAGCGCCCTGGCCCGCGAACAGCCGCCGCGGGATTCCGGCCCCGCCGCAGCCGTCCTCGCCATCTCCGCCGCGCTGCAGCTCGCCGCGACCGGATCCGATCGCGACGCCGCACGCCAGCGGCTGCTCGACATCGCAAACTACACACAGTCCACCTGGCCCCGACGCGCCGAAGCGGATGAGGCCACGCTGGCGCTCGGCCGCCTGCAGCTCGTCGACGGCGCGGCGGACGACGCCCTTCAGACGTTCGACCGGCTCGACCCCGCCAGCGAGCGCTACCCGCAGGCCCGGCTGCTGGTCGCCCAGACGCGCTGGCGACAGCTCCAGCTCGACCGCCGGGCCGGACCGATCGATGAGGCCGAGCTGACTTCCCGCCGCGAGGCCGTTCTCGACGCGATCCGCGGCGCGATCGAATCGCCGGCCGCAGCGTCCGCGTCTTCCGAAGGGGCGCTCGATGAGTTGCGGCTGCTGATGGCGGAAGTCCTGCAGGACGCCGGCCGGCTGGATGAGGCGGTCGCCCTGTACGAACCGCTCATTGATCAGATGCTCGTCGCCGGCGGCGAGGGACTGTCGCCGTTGGCCCGGCGAGTCGCGATCGGCGCAGCCAGCGCGTATCTCGCTCAAGGGGATGTCGGCCGGGCGCGGTCCGTCGCCGACCGGCTGGCCGCGGCGGGCGAGGATTCCCCGGCGGTGAATTCCGTGCTCGTCGCAATCGCTCAGGCGCTTCGGAATGAATGGCAGCGGGCCGCCGCGGAGGCGCTGGAAGCGGCCGCCTCCGGAGACGAGGCTCGGCAGACGACTGCCGATGAGGCGCTCGCCGCGGAACAAGCGGCCGTCAGCGGATACGTGGAACTGCTCTGCCAGCGGGAGCAGTTGTCGCTGGATCAGCAGGTGCGGCTGGGGGACATCGCCAGCGAACTTGGGCGTGGCGATCTCGCCCGCCAGCAGTACGAGCGGGTTCTGGAACGGGCCGAGTCGGCCGGCGCCGCGGCCGACCGCCGTGTGCAGTCGGCCCTCACCCGCGTCCGGTCGCAGCTCATCGGACTGTTGCGGAAGGACCGCAATTTCGAACAGGCGCTCGCCGAGGTCGACAAGCTGCTGGCGGCGAATCCGTCGGCGCTGGAGCCGAACGTCGAACGAGCCCGCATTCTGCAGGCGCTCGCCGAGCAGGACGCTACCCGTTATCCCGAGGCGGTCGCCGCCTGGACCCGACTGCGGACCGCCATGTCCAAGCTCCCGCGCAAGCCGCCCGAGTTTTACGAGGCCGTCTACGGATCGGCGACGTCGCTCGCCGGACAGGCCGCCAACGCCAGCGACTCGCGGGCCGCCGAAGAACTCCGCCGGCAGGCCGCCACGCTGCTCCGCTCCACGCTCGCGCTGGCCCCCCAACTCAGCGGTCCCGACATGGTCGAACGCTACCGTCAGCTCATCGACGAGCTGGCGCCCTGACGCGAACCACGCCCCGAACGGATGTCGCTTGACCGTCCCCGTCCGGCCGCCGACCCTGCCCGCATGTCCACGATCCGCACCTACGCACAACTCTGTCGGCTGCCGGCCGTCTTCACGGCGCTGGCCGATATCGTGCTCGGATTTCTGCTGACCCGTCTGACGCTCGCGCCGGTGCGGGAGTTTACGTCGCTCCTGGCCGCCTCGGCCGGCCTCTACCTGGCCGGCATGGTGCTCAACGACCTGTTCGACCGCCGCGAGGACGCCATCGAACGCCCGAATCGGCCGATCCCGGCGGGCCGCGTTTCGTCCCGGACCGCGACCGCCGTCGCGGGGGCGCTCATCGTTTTCGGACTGAGCGGCGCAGCGCTCGCCGGACGGAACAGCCTGCTGATCGCGCTGCTGCTGCTCGGCAATATCTTTCTCTACGACGGCTGGCTGAAACGCACGCCGCTGGGGCCGCTGGCGATGGGCGGCTGTCGGTTCCTGAACATCATTCTGGGGGCCAGTTCCGCCAGCACGCGGCTCGTGGAAGCTTTCCTCCTGCCGCAACTGCTCGTCGCGCTCGGCATGGGCGTGTACGTCGTGGGCGTCACCTGGTTCGCGCGGCGCGATTCCGGCCGCAGCCCGCGCGGGCATCTCGTCGCGGCCCTGGCCGTCGTGAATCTCGGCCTGCTGATCCTGGCGGCCTGGATCGCCCCGGAGGCCGACCGATTTCTGGGCGCCATCGGCTGGCAGGTGTACCGCGGCGACGCCGAGCCCTGGCGGGCGCTGGCCCTGCTGGGGGTCATCGCGTTCGTGTTGAACCGCCGCGCGATCGGCGCGATTCTCGACCCGTCTCCGGCCGTCGTTCAGAACGCCGTCCGCATCATGCTGTTGTCGATCATCACGCTCGATGCCATGCTGATCTACAACAAGCTGGGGGAGGCCGGAACGCCGTACGCGGTCGGAACCGTGGCGCTCCTCGTCCCCGCGCTGTTGCTCGGCCGCTGGATGACGATGACGTGAACCGCCGACGGCCCGGCGGACCCGATGGAAGGAACGAACGACCGCCATGGCGCTGGAGTTTCTCAAGGTCGGCCCGCGCATCACGCTGGTCCCGGTGCTCCACGGCAGCGGGGATTTCGCCGTCGCCATCCGCCGGCTGATGCTGACGGAAAAGTTCGATTGTCTGGCCGTGCCGCTGCCGCCGTCGTTCCAGGCCGCCGTCGAGCAGGGGATCGAGCGTCTGCCGGCCGTCTCCGCCGTCATCCAGCGCGAATCGCCCGCGTTCCGGGCCGCCGACTGGACGCCCGACAGCGACCGGGACGACGAAGAAGAAGACGCGCCGAAGTCCGCCAGCTATGTCCCCATCGATCCCTGCCAGCCCGTCATCGCCGCGCTTCGCGTGGCCATGCAGGAGCGCATCCCCCGCGAGTACATCGATTTTGAGACCCGCGATTACCTGGCGGCGACCCTCGGCCTGCCCGATCCCTATGCCCTCAAGCAGACCTCGCTGGACCGCTTCGCCGCGGCCGTGCTGCCCGCCCTGCCGCGCCTGCCCGCCGGCCAGGCCACCGAACGGGTGGCCTGGATGGCGCACCGTCTGAAGCAGTTGTCCCGCCGCCGGAAGTCGATCCTCTGCCTGTGTGCGATGACCGACTGGCCCTGGATTCGCGAAGCCTACGCCGATGGCGCCACGCCTCCCGCCACGGATGACGACGTCGAGGACGCCGATCTGCATGCCGTCGATCCCGCGACGCTGATCTTCATGCTCGGCGAGCTGCCGCACATCACCGGGCTGTATGAACGGGCGCGGGCCGAACTCGACGATGACGAAAACCTGTCGCTCGACGGGGTCAAGGACCTCCTGCTGACCTCCCGCGAGCGCTACCGGCAGGACCTCAAGTCGCGGGCCCGGAAGATCACCCCCCATCTCCTGGCGACCTCCCTCAAGTACATCCGCAATCTCTGCCTCATCGAACGCCGGCTGACTCCCGACCTGTACACGCTGATCGTCGCCTCGCGGCAGATGGCCGGCGACCAGTTCGCCATTCACGTCGCCGAGACGGCCCGCGAGTATCCCTTCCTCGGCGATGATCGCCTCCCGCCCGCGAAGTTCGGCATCGGCCGCGTCCAGCTGCCGGACGGCGACCTGCTCGCCGCTAAATCCCGCCTGCCCGGACAGCCCGTCTGCTGGCGGACGCTGCAGCTCAATCGCCGGCCGCCGAAGATCGATCAGATGCGGTGGGCCATGCAGTGGAACCCGTTCAGCCACTGCAGCTGGCCCCCCGAAGACATCGCCATCGAGCGCTTCCGCACGCACATCAAGGACCATGCGCTCAACCTGCTGGGGCATGACCTCGCCCGCACCGAGAAGTTCAGCGCCAGCCTCAAGGACGGACTCGACATCCGGGAAACGCTCCGCAACTGGCACACCGGCGACCTGTATGTCAAGGTGCTGCCCCCCACGCGCGGCAACCTCGACTGCGTCATCATGCTGTTCGATTCCCCCGCCGATCCCCGGGATTACCCCTGGCGGATCACCTGGCATGCGGAAAGCCACGACGAGTCCACGCTGTCCTTCTATGCGACTCACTTCGGACAGGGGCTGGTCGGTCCCGGGATCGCGCAGGCCACTTACGGCGGCGCGATGTTTCTGTTCCCGCCCCGGAACATCCCGGACATCTGGCGGAACTCCCGGTTCGATTTCGTGGACACGCTGGAGGAGCGTCTGCTGGCCGCCGCCTGCGCTTACTCGGAGGAACGGCACATCGCCCTGCTGTCCGCCGTGCCCCCCGGCCCCGGCTGGCGACGCCTCGCCAAGAAGGGGGGCAAACGGCTGATCCACGTTCCCCTGGCCCACTTCAGCCAGGAGACCCTGCAGCAGCTTCGCATGTTCCACGTCCTGAACGGCCGCAAGGTCCGCAGTTACGCGGAACACTTCATCCGCAAGGCATGAACCGACTTCCCGCCCAGTCCCGCGCAGCTGCGTCAGTCGCCGGTCCATCCCGCCGCCGACCAGTCCTGCGCAGCGCCGTCGCCGCACTGACGATCGCAGCGCTCCTGGCGACTCCGATCGCCCGGGGCCAGCCCGCGCCCCCGTCGGTCGATTCCCGCCGGCATTATACGCCCGAGACGCAGGCCGCGGTCGAACGCGGACTCGCCTGGCTGGCCAGCCGGCAGCGGTCCAACGGCTCGTTCGACTCCGGCTCGCAGTTCGGCGGCAATCCCGGCGTGGTGGGGCTCTGCGGCCTCGCCTTTCTCAGTTCCGGCAGCGCTCCCGGTCGCGGCCCCTATGGGCGCGAACTGGATCGCGCGATCGACTACGTCCTGAGCTGCACGCGCTCCAACGGCTACATCGCCGAGGAGTGGACCGACTATTACCACGGTCCGATGTACGGGCACGGGTTCGCGACGCTGTTCCTCGCCGAGGTCTATGGCACGACGCAGCGCGAGGATGTCGGCCAGGCGCTGCGACGCGCGGTGCAGCTGATCGTCGACACGCAGAACGACCAGGGAGGCTGGCGATACTTTCCCCGGCCGGAGGAAGCCGACGTCTCGGTGACGGTCTGCCAGGCGATGGCGCTCCGCGCGGCGCGAAACGCCGGCATCGCCGTCCCCAGGGAGACGATTGATCGCAGCGTGGCCTATATCCGCGGCTGCCAGAACCCGGACGGCGGATTCCGCTACCGGCTGTTCGATCCCGCGGAAAGCCGATTGCCGCTGACGGCCGCCTCGCTGGTGGCGCTGTACACATCGGGCATCCATGAAGGGCCCGAGCTGGAGCGGGGCCGCGCGTACGTGCGGCGTCGCGTGCCCGGCTCGGCCTTCAGCCGCGACCGCGAGTACTACTTCTACGGCCAGTACTATGCGACGCAGGCGGCGTGGCAGGCCGGCGGCGACCTGTGGGACCTGTGGTATCCCGCGGTCCGCGACGAACTGCTGGCCCGCCAGTCCCCCGAGGGGAGCTGGTCCGAGCCCGGTTCAGGACGGGATTATCAGACGGCCATGGCGCTGGTCGTGCTGCAGGTTCCGACAGGTTATCTGCCGATCCTGCAGCGTTGAGCGGCTGAATTCCGCTTCATCTTCTTGCCGCGCGAGGCTGCTCCGGGCATGCTCATGCCTGAGCGTCCTGAGCGCTCGACCGGGTCCGTCTGTCCCTGTTCCGTCGCCGTTCCGTTACGGCGACGAGCTGGCCGTTTCTCTTGATCACTGCGGAGCCATGTGATGCGCCATGCGAAATGCAACTTCCCCACGAACTACGCGCCTCCGCGAGGAAATGTGCTCTTGTTGACTTGCATGGATCTGCGATTGATGGATGACATCGTGCAGTTCATGGATCACGACGGACTGGCGAACCGTTACGACCATGTCGTGATGGCGGGAGCGGCGCTGGGCGCCCTGGGCGTGCCCGCACCAGGCCGGATTCAAGTCTACCCACATTGGCAAACGACGTTTCTCGACCATCTCGACGCCGCAGTCAGCCTCCATGGCATCGAAGACGTCTACATCATCGAGCATCGTGATTGCGGTGCTTACAGCAAGCTGATCAATAAGACATTCGGAACCTCTTTCGAGGAGCAACGTAGAGAGCTGCGCGCTCATCGCCGGCATGCTCGACTGCTTGGCCGACTGATTGGCGCGAGGAAGGCAACCATCAAGGTCAGGGCTTTCCTGATGGACCTGCGAGGCGACGTCGAGTTGCTCGATTGGTAACCTCACGCTTCGGCCACGACGACCGGATCGTCCGTTGCCGCGCGTTTCGATTCCCGCCACAAGGAGCTGCGATGTCCTTCCGTTCCGTGTTCCTCGCCTGCGCCTGCAGTCTCGCCGTCGGCCTCCTCGCCGCCGATCTTGTCCGCACCTCCGCCGAGGACAAGGCGCCCCCCGCCAAACAGGGCGTCTACGAGCTGCGCGTCTACAAAACCCTGGAAGGCCGTCTCCCCGCGCTCGAAGCCCGGTTCCGCGATCACACCATGGGGCTCTTCGAAAAGCACGGCATGAAGAACGTCATGTACTGGACGCCCACCGACGACGAGAAATCCAAGAACACGCTGATCTACGTCCTGTGGCACGAGAGCGAAGACGCGGCCAAGAAAAGCTGGGACGGCTTCCGCAACGATCCGGATTGGACGGCCGCCCGGGATGCCTCGGAGAAGGACGGCAAAATCGTCGCCGGCGTCGAGGCCACGTACATGAAGGAGACCGAATGGTCTCCCAAGCACCACTGACGTCCGACCCCGCGGCGCGCCGGCCTCACACGCAGACGGCCGACAGTTCCGGCAGCGGGTTCGCCTCGGCCAGTTGAGCCGGCGCAGCCACGCAGCCCCCTGTCGCCGCCTGCCAGGCCAGGGCCGTCAGGTCGCGCAGATGCACTGGGCGATCAGACGGCTCCGCGCCCCGCGAGTCGCTGGACCCGATCACCAGGCCCCCCGGCACGCATCCGCCCGCCAACAGGCCCGACCAGCACCGCGTCCAGTGGTCCCGACCGCCCCGCGGATTCACCCGCGGCGTCCGCCCCATCTCTCCGGTGCAGACGACCAGCACGTCCCGCCACAGCCCCGTGGACTGCAGGTCATCCAGAAAGCCGCTCAGCGCCCGGTCGAGTTGCGGACACAACGTCTGCGCGTAGTCGTGCAAGGTCGCCGGCGATGCGCCGCAGCCGTGCGCATCGAACGTCGGCATCCCCTCCAACCGATCGAACAGGTTCACGGTGATCCAGCTCGCCCCGTGTTCGACGAGCTGCCGCGCGTTCCACAGCCGCCGCCCGAACGGCGTTCGCCCGTATTGCTCGCGGATTTCCGGAGATTGCGCTTCGAACCCCTCGGCGAACAGCCGCCGCGGCTGGGCGTCGTCCGGGACGGCGTCCAGCAGAATCGCCCCATCATCAATGACGGCCGGCGCCGCGGCCTCGGCCTGGTCCGAGGGGCCGTCGTACGGCAGCGGTCCCCCGCCGTTGAGCGCCAGCCGCGAGGGCGTGACCGCATAGGCCGGAACGCTGGAATCGTCCGGAAAACCGCTGAGATGCTGCAGCCGCGAGCCGGCGGAGGCCGGCCGGCTGCGGCGATTGCCGAGCGCCCCCGCCTGGAGATACTGCAGCCCCGTTTCATGAATCGGCGCCGCGGAGTGATGCAACGAACGGACCAGTGCGAACTGATGCGCTCTCTGCGACAGCTTCGGCAACAGCTCGCTGAGGAACACGCCGGGGACGGAGGTCTCGACCGCCCGGAAGGGGCCGCGATGGTCGCGGGGAGACTGCGGCTGGGGGTCGAACGTCTCCTGTGAGGAGGCGCCCCCCGTCAGCATCACAAACACCACGCAGGTCCGGCTGCGGCCCAGTCCGGCGCGAACGCGGGCCGCCCGTTCGGCCGCTGAAAGACCGACGACGCCCAGGCCGCCGACGGCGAGAAAATCTCGCCGGGACACCGAACGCCGGGGAGCACCTGCGGAATTGCGTCTGACCATCGCCCGCTCAGCATGACACGCACTGCCGACGCCCGCAACGCCCGGTGAGCGTCGAATTCCAGGCGTCAACGCTCTCTTATGCAACGATTCAGCAGCATTCCACGGATGCGCGAAAACGCCCGTTGCGGGGCGACGCGCTTCGCCGCCTCCACCGCCGCGGTCCGCCCGAACGAACTCAGCCGACGACGTCCGGATCGTTCTCCGGAACGGCCTCGCTCTGCGGATCGAACCATTCCGGCTTGAACACCACGCGGCGACGATGCTTCATCGCCAGGTTGGCGGTCAGCGCCATGATGGCGTCCGCCATGGCGACCGTGCCGGGGCAGCGGAGCCCGCCATCCTTGGGGCTGTTGAAGTTGGCCGTACGGATGCAGTGGGCGAAGTGTTCCATTTCCTCGGTGTACCCGCGGCTGACGTTGTCCGCGAGCGCGCTGCCGGAGCTGGAGGCTTTGGCCGGCCCGCCGGATGTTTCGTAAGCCTGCAGGACGGCGCCGCCGGCGCCCCCCTGGTTGTTGGCCACGACCCACAGCCGCTGATCCGGGCCGCCCCCCTCGCTGCCGCGGCCCTCCTCCTTCCAAAGCTGGGCTTCCTTCTCGGACTTCATGAACAGCGTGCCGCGGCTGCCGTAGACCAGCTCGCCATACGGTTCGAACTTGTTCGTGTTGATCGACGAGTACGTCACGATGCAGACATCCCGGTCGTTTGTCTCGGCGTCGTAATGGCGGCCGGGGAATTCGAACGTCACGTAGATGTGATCGTCGATCTCGCGATCGTCGTTCTGCTTGTCCAGCGAGCCCACTCCCTGCACGCCGTAGAAGTTCTTGCCGCCGTACCCGCTGACCGCCAGCGGATGCACCTTCCCCAGGAAGATGCTGGCCGCATCGAGCTGATGGCTGCCGAGTTCGGCCATCAGTCCCCCGCCCGTGGAGTTGTACAGCCGCCAGCTGACGAGCTGCTCCAGGGAATCAAAGCCGAAATCCCTGACCTTCCGGTTCAGCTCTTCGGCGGCGGCGCGGTCGGGCGCGGGAATCGCGTTCCGCCACTGATCGCTGTTCGGGAAGCTGTTGTTGCGGTGCCACTGCGCCCGGATGTAGCGGATGTCGCCCAACAGGCCGCTCTGCACGAGCTGGTTGGCGTTTTCGTACAGCACGCTGTAGTGCCGCTGGTGGCCGACCGCGAGCAGCAGGTTCTTTTCCTGCGCCTTGCGGATCATCTGCTTGCACTCGGTGATCGAGCGCGCCATCAGCTTTTCCGTCAGAACGTGCAGGCCGGCGTCGAGGCAGTCCAACGTGATCGGCGCGTGCGTGTTCAGGGGCGTGGCGATGATGACCGCCTCGACCCCCAGCTCCTTCGCGTTGTCCAGCAGCTCCTTGTGGCTGCCGAACCGCTTGACCTTGCCGGCCTTTTCGACGCCCAGCTTGCGGATCAGCCCGGCCCGGACGTCCGGGTTGTTGGGGTCGCCGGTGAACGCCCGCTCGAGGTTGCTGGGACGCAGGTCGGCGACCGCCACCACGTCGAAATATCGCGACGGGTGCTCGTTGATGAGGATGCCCCCCTCATCGCCCGTGCCGATGAACGCCACCTTGACGGGATCGCCTTCGAGTTCCTTGTACCCGAAGTAGAACGCCCCCAGGCTGCCCCCCGCGGCCGCGGCCCCCACCAGAAAGTCACGGCGCGTGATCGACACGGCCGTCGAAAAGTTCTCTTTCCCCACCTGTTCCTGCTCCGGCGTCAGCGGCATGACAGTCCCTCCTCACGAGATTTCGGCTGTGAATTATAGCGGCAGCCGGGCGGCTTTTCGAATCGTTTTCCGGCGTCCGCAGGCCGCCTCGCATGGCCAGCGGGGGGCGAGCAGCCGTTCGCTGGCGGGGGCCGGCCCGCGCGTCAGCGCGCTGAGAATCACAAAATCACGGAGCCCCCCCAGGATACGCATCTCTCCCGCTCACCGATTCCGGACGCTGGCCTCTGCCCGCTGGAGATGCAACACAGCCGCTGCCCCGCCGGTCGCGAACCCGTCTTGACCAGCGGCGAAATTTGCGGATAGGTTCCCGCCGATTTTGCCGGACCAGACGCTGCGAATCCCGTCGCGCCGGCCCGGCCGGAGGCTTTTGCGCATGCCCGTTTCACGGTCCCGCCCGCACGTCGCGCTCGTCGCCGCCATCGTCGCGGCGTTGATCGTCGGCCCGACGTCTGTCGGAGCGGAATGGGTCGTGGAAACCCGCGCGGGCGCCTTCCGCATCCGCTCCGAGTTCACTCTGTCCCGCAGCGAATCCGAGGGCCTGATCCGCGAAATCGGGCAGCTCCAGGAGGATGTCGAGACGCTCCTCGCCATCCAGGCCAGCGACGACCCCATTCTGCTGAGCCTGTTTCGAAACTCCAGCAGCTACCGCCAGCACCTGGCCCAGCGCGTTCCGGAGGCGGCCTCGCGGCCGGCCCTGTTCGTAAAAGGGGCCGACATGTCTCGCGTCTACGTGTACCGGCGGCGGGGATACGAGATCGACGTCCGACACGAATGCACGCATGCCGTGCTGCACAACGCGCTGCCGTTCGTTCCGCTGTGGCTGGACGAGGGTCTGGCCGAGTATTTCGAGGTCTCTCCCGGCGACCGGTCGGCGCGGAACCCCCACTTGGGGAGCCTGCGGCGGTCCATCCTTTTCGGCTGGAAGCCCGACCTCGAGCGGCTCGAGGCGCTCACCGAACTGCAACAGATGGGGCCCGCCGAGTACCGCGAAAGCTGGGCGTGGGTGCATTTCATGCTGCACGGCCCGCTGGAGGTGCGGCAGGCGCTCAGCGATCACCTGGAAGACCTCCGCCAGGGGGAGACCGAGACGCGGCTCAGCGTGCGGCTCCGTCAGGCGGATCGCAATGTGGACCGACGGCTCGTCGCGCACCTCCGCGGTTGGAGGTGACGGCGTCCGCCGACATCAATGCCGATTCCCGGGGCGTTTGCGGGCGCCGCGGACATCCTTGAAAGACTGGGAGACCAGACCATGCGATCGAGTTCTTCGAATTTCCGGATCCTGGCGATCGTCGCCGGCGCCGGATTGCTGATTCCTCCGGGCCTGGCCTTCGGCGACGAAGACGCCCCCTCGAAGCGCCGCCCCGCGGCCGAGTCCGCCGAAGACGCGCCCGCCATCCGCGACGTCGCCCTGACCGAGAACGGCTCGTTCCAGGGACGCGTCATCGACGACCAGGGCCAGGCGCTCGACGGCGTCGTCGTCAGCCTGCACCGGCGGGGGGATGAGCAGCCGCGCGAGACGACCACGGACGGAACCGGCCGGTTCCGGTTCAACAACGTGCGCGGCGGCATCTACACCCTGACGACGCCGCAGAGCGAAGCGACCTATCGCATGTGGACAGCCGACGCGGCCCCGGCCCAGGCGCTGAAGACGGTCGTCATTCAGGGAAGCGGGACCGTCATGCGGGCCCAGCTCGGGTTCCTCGACCCGGCCAACGTGACGGCCATTCTGCTCGGCGCCGCCGGCGTCACGCTGAGCGCGATCACGCTGTCCGAGGTGTACGACCTGCAGGATGACGTGTCGAAGATTCCGACCAGCCCGTAACCCCCGCGTCTGAAAGGCGCAGGATGCGGAACAATCCGCCCACGGTTCCCGATTCTGGCCGCCGGGCGCTCGCCTTAGGGGCGTTCGCGCTGGGGCTGGTGTGCGCGGCCTCCGGGCGGGTCGACGGGCAGACGGCAGGACGCACGGAGGGCCCCGCCGCCCCCGCTCCGGGAACGGCGACGGCCAACGCCGCCACGGGCCGCTCGATTGATCCCCGGCATCCGCTGGCTCCGGCTCTCAAACTCGCCCGAGAAAGCCGGTCGGCCCTCAACGACGTCCGCGATTACGAGGCCGTGTTCATCAAACGCGAGCAACTGGGCGGTCAGCTCCAGACGCAGACGATGCAGCTCAAGCTCCGCGAGCAGCCCTTCAGCGTGTATCTCGGCTACCAGGAGCCGAACGCCGGGCGGGAGATTCTGTTCGTCAAAGGCCAGAACCAGAACATGCTGCTGGCCCACGAGGGGAGCGGCATCAAGTCCCTGGCGGGGACGGTTTCGCTGGCGGTGGACAGCCCGCAGGCCCGGGCCGAGAACCGCCATCCGATCACCGACCTGGGGATGCGGCGGCTGGTGGAGCGGGTCATCGTCCAGTGGGAGGACGAGGCGCAATACGGCGGCGTCGAGGTCCAGTACTATCCCGACGCGAAGATCGGCGGCGTCGCCTGTCCGGCCATCGAGTGCTCGCACCCGAAGAAGTTCCGCAACTTTCCGATGCACGTCACGCGGCTGTACATCGATGCGGAATCGAAACTGCCGGTCCGACTCGAGAACTACGGCTATCCGCCGTCTCCCGGGGCCGACGCGCCGCTGATCGAGGAGTACACGTACCTGAAGATCCGCACGAACGTCGGATTGAAGGACGAAGACTTCTCGATTCGAAATCCGAACTACGCGTTCTCACGCTGACGCACCCTGGGGGGCGTCGCGCCTTCGATGCCCGCCTGGCCCGCGTCTCCCGAGGTCCGTCAGCCAAGCTGATACTCCGGCAGCGTCAGCGCCAGGTGCGCGGCGGCCCGCGCCAGACGCGCGGTCCGCGCTGGCTGAGCAAAAGGGTGCTGGGGTCCGGCCGCGGCTTCGACTTCCAGCTGCTCGACGATTCGGGCCCGCTGCGGATGGTCGGCCGTTTGATGAAACAGCCGCAGAAAGAAGCCGGCCATGTCATCAGCGGTCCGCAATCCCTGTTCGCGGACCAGCCGTGCCGGATCGCACCGCGCTGACTCTCCGATGCCCCGCGTCACCTCGAACGCCAGGTTCTGACGGCGCATCAGCGTCGAAGAGTTCAGCCACAGCCGCCCGCCATCCCAGCCTTTGACGCTGGGCGGAAAGTACAATCTCTGCCCCAGTTCTGCGCTGGATGCGGCCGCCTGCACCGGGCCGACGCGCCCCTCCAGCGCCTTCACCGTCCCGACGATCAGTTCGACCGGCGACTTCACACGCTGCTGGATCGCCGCGTCGGAATAGAACAGCCAGCTCCCCAGCATGCGCCGCACCAGCCAGGCGATGTCGAAATCACGTTGCCGAAAGCCCTCGGCCAGGGGCGCGAGCAGTTCCTCGCTGGGCTGTCCCGCGTCGCTCACCAGCTCCTGGAACAGTTTGCGGACCAGAAACATCGCACAGGCGGGGCGCCCCAGACAAAGGCGGACGATGTCGCCGGACGTGAACCGACCGCGCTGCTCGAAGACCGTCTTCTCGGAATCATCGTGCTGAGCCGGATCGAAATGCGCCCGTGCGTCACGGACGCTCCAGCCGGTCAGCGCGCGGGCCGCTTCCCTGATGTCCTGTTCGCTGTAATTGCCCAGCCCCAGACTGAACAGCTCGAACACTTCTCGCGCATAGTTCTCGTTGGCCGCGCCCTTGCGATTCGTGTTCGAGTCCAGCCAGATCAGCATCGCCGGGTCGCGGGTCATCGCGTGCAGCATCTCGGGGAAATTGCCGAGCGCATCCCGCCGCAGCGTCGCGACCTGATCCCGCATGAGCGCCAGGTTGTCGACCTTCGCCTGGGACGTCGCGAAATGGTCATGCCAGAACAGCGTCAACCGCTCGCGCAGGGGGAACGGCGAGTTCAGCAGCCGATGCATCCAGGCCGCCTCCAGCTGCCGCGCATCGCCGCTGGCCACCGCGCCTTCTTCCAGCCGGTCCGCATCGGCATCGAACGCAGCCGACCCCGATCCCGGCGCGAACAACTGATCCAGCGTCTCCTCGAGGCCCGCCTGGACGGCCCGTGCAACGTCCGGACCGGACGCTCCGAATGCTGCCCGGCGGAGCAGATGCGCCGCCTTCAGTTCATCCCAGCGGCTGCGGCGCGTCGGCGTGAACGGCTCCCAGGCCGTCCGCGGGCTGATCGCATTGAGTCGTTGTTGTGCTGACGACATTGTCGAGTTCCGCCTTCCCGTCCTTCAGTCGCGAGGCACGTCTGCTTGCGATGCGCTGCGGGGCCGGCCAGCGCCATCCCGCCGAAGCGCCCCGAGCGCCATCAGGGTTCGAACCATTGAACGCGGTATTGGAAGCCATCGGGGCCGAAGCCCGCTGACGTTTCGATCCGGCCCAACGATCCGAACAGCGTCTGCAACCGTTCCGTTTCACGCTCCGCCTCGTCGACCGTCAGTCCGGCGACGAGGACCAGGCTGCGCCCCAGCGCCTCCGCCACGCCGTTGAGGGCGCGCGCCAGTTCCGCAGGTGAGAAGGACTGCCGATCCGTCACGCGCAGGGGCGATTCGGAATCGCTCGCCGCAAGGCCTCCCGCCGGCAGGGCGGCCTCTGCGTCCAAGACGTCCAGCACCGCCTTGACGGCCGCTGGCGTCGTTCCGATCACAAACCGGCCACGACTGATCGTGTAGGTCGTCCGGAAGTTGAACCGGTCCAGCGATCCGCGACGCAGGGCCTCGGGCTTCGTCGGCAGCGAGAGTATCGTCAGCTCCGCGTCCCCGTGCCGCTCCGCGGTCGAAATGATCCCCTGGTCGCCATTCAGGATCAGGTTCAGGATCCGAAACACTGGGGACATCCAGGTTCGAACGCGGGACTCGTCCCGCAGCGATACGACGGCCACGCCCGCGGGCAGTCGATTGGGGGGGACGACGTCCGCATACGGCGGGGTGCTGTGCAGGATCACTGTCCGGAACTCCGGACCCAGTTGCGACAGCAGATCGCTGGGGGTGAACTCCGCGCCCACGACCTGCATCTGGGCGCCGGCGTCGGCATCCGCCTTGGTCACCCGCTCCGCACGTTCCGCTCCGATCAGCGTCTCCCGCGCCTCCCACAGCGCCTGGTAGTCCCGATGCCAGCTGGACGCGTACAGAACGCCCGTCGGCATCAGCAGCGGCGGCGCCTCACTTCCCTCCGGCGCCCAGAAGCCTTCCAGACCCGGCTGAACTTTCGTTCCCGCTGGCGACGTGAACCGCACATCCAGCAGCAGTCGCGAATCTGGCTGCGACAGGGAGACGTCGATCCGGTCGTATTGCCGGAACAGATCCAGCCAGCCGCCGAGGATCGCGATCGCTCCCAGATCGTCCGGCGGCCACTTCAAACCTGCCTGCACCTCCGGACTGAGCCGCAGCCGGGCCAGATCGACGCGCGCGTGGACTTCAAACTCGTCCGCCGCGGCCGGGGCGTTCGCGGTCGCGTCCGCGTCCTGCAGCCGATCAACCGCCTCTTTAAGAATCTGCCGGTCGCCCGACAGCAGGATCCGCGGCCCCTGAATTGCAAGCGCCAGTTTTCCATATCGGCGGCAGTCGAAGTCGCGATAGACCGATGTTTCGAACGTCCCCGCCGCCGAGCGGCTGGCCAGTTCGTCCATCAGTTGCAGGATTCGTCCGGGCAGGTCCGGGTCGAGCGCGTCGATCGCGATCAGGCCGAGCGGTGGCGCTCCCGGCAAGACGGCGAACGACCAGCGCCCGCCCGCCAGCCGCTCCCACAACTCGTCCCGATCAAGTTCGAGCCGCCGTTCCAGAAACAGCAGCGCCTCGCGGGCGGTGAACGCCTCGGGATTCTCATACAGCGGAGCGAACAGCGCGCTGGCCGATGCAAAGTCCGACAGGGCTTCGACGGCCGGCACGCGGACAATGTCCGCCAGTCGCGAAGCGTCAATCCGGAGCAAAGTCTCAGCGGGGATTGCCAGAGCCGCCGTCCGCGGCGCATCGTCCGCCGAACCGGTTCCCGACCACAGGCACGCCGCCAGAGCGATTCCCGCCGCCACGCGTCGACTCGCCTGCCACATGACGCTGCTCCTCGCCCAGGTCGCTGTCCGCCGCCGCCTGCCGGCGACCGGCTGCGACCATCAGGAGATGTACCCGCGAGCAGGCGCGCCGGTTTCGACGCGGCCGCCCTCCGCCGTCAGTTGCGGTTCAGCATTCCGCGCACGTATTCCAGCGCATAGGGATACGCCACGATCCCCCCCACGATGGCCGCGGCGATCAGGCTCAGCCAGAGGACCAGGCCGACGAGTCCCAGCGTGCCGTCGCGGAACCGGGACAACAGCCGCCACCATTTCTGCCGCTGGACCTGCTTGTCGATTTTCGCGAACTCCGCAGCCAGCGAATGGTCGCGGGCCTTCATCTTCTGACGGGTGACCAGCTTCTGCGACTCGTCTTTGAAAGCGGGAATCTGCGCCAGCGGCAGGAACGGCGCCTTTGCGGAGACGGCCGCCTGCGTCTTCATGTCGAACCGGTCGGAGCGCATCAACTGCAGCACCTGGGCCGTCGACAACTTGCTGACCTTCGTCTTCCCGTCGCTGTCGGCGTGTCGCACGAACCATTCGCCCTGGCCGGTCTCTGCGGCGGGCTTCCCCTGGGCCGGGGCGGGAGCGGCTTTGCCAGAGGCGGCCGGCGCCGGCGGCAGTCGGGCGGCGCGCGTCGCGGCCATCCCCCCCGACGAGCTTCTGCGGAGAATGGCCCGCTCCCCCGTGATGAAGCTCAGGCTGTCCCCGGCGATCTCCAGCGCCTCCAGGTCCCGCACAAAGTCGGCACACGACTGATATCGCCCTTTGCGGTCTTTGGCCATCGCCTTGTCGATGATCAGGCTCAGCCGGTCGGGCACTTCCTTGTTGAGATGCCGCGCGGGGCGATAGTTGCCTTTCTCCTTGTTCAGGATCAGCTCAACGATCGACTCGCCGGCGAATGGCGTCTGGCCGGTGACGAAGTGGTACAGCGTCGATCCCAATGCGTACACGTCGCAGGTCGGGTCCACATGCTTGGCGTTGCGGGCCTGCTCCGGCGGCATGTAGTGCGGCGTACCCAGTCCGGTGCCGCTCTGAGTCATCGACATGTCCTCATCGTCCAGGGCCTTGGCCAGCCCCAGGTCGGAAACCTTCACGACCCCTTTCTTCGTGACGAGGATGTTGTCCGGCTTGATGTCGCGATGGACCATGTGCAGCGAGTGCGCGTGCTGCATCGCGTCGCCGCAGACGATCGCCACCAGCACCGCATCGGCGACCGGGATCCGCTTCAACTGGTTCAGCCAGTCCTGCATCGACTGGCCGTCCATGAGCTCCATGGCGACAAAGTGCAGCCCCTTCTCCTCTCCGACATGAAAGCAGTTCACAACGTGCGGATGGTTGATCTTCGCCATCGCCCGCGCCTCGCGGACGAAACGTTCGACGAAGCCCTTCTTCGCGGCCAGTTCTTTTGCGAGCACCTTGAGTGCGACCGGCCGGTCGAGGCTGATCTGATGAGCCAGATAGACGACGCCCATGCCTCCCTGCCCTAGCTTCTTGCGGACCTCGAAATCCCCCAGCCGGCTGGTCGTCCTGGACGATGGGTCGGGCTGGCCCGTGTCGGCGGATTGGCTCCCGGACAGGGACTTGCCGGGAGGCTGAGACCCTTTGGCGGCCTTCGATGCGGGCGCGGGATGGCCGCCGGCGCCGACGGCGGGCAGCTCGGGGGGCGTGTCTCCCGCGGCGACGGTGTCCGCCAGATCACGGGAGGCGCGAGCCGGGCGATCAGAGGAAGATGCCATGCCAGGCTCCTTCGCACGGTCCCCCGCCGCGGGTGACGCATTCCGCCCCGCCCGGCGTGAGACGCTTTCGCGATTATGCCGAGACACGCGTGCGGATTCCAATTGAAATCCCCGCCGGGGACGACCGGGATGGGCGTCGTCTGAATCTGCGAGCCGGAACGATGGCCCAGCAGGCGGGGCTGGCAGACGGTTCGGCGCGAGCAATCGGCCCGGATTCGCAATGAATGCCGCAGCCAGAGTATGCTCCCGACTCGGGCCGGCGGCGCCCCGTCGCGACTTCGCGTGCCGAGTCGAACGGCGGGCTCGCGGCCCGCGCGGCCGGCCTCCGCGGGCGGAGGGCGATGGGCCGCCGTGGAAAGTGTCCCGTCGTCCGGGGGCCCGAGGCGATGTCGAACCGCACGAGAACCGCCCTTGCCCTTGTCATGCTGACCGTGCACGCCGTCTGGCTGGCGTGGAGCGCGACGTGGCAGTCGCCGACTTTGAACGAGCCCGGGCATCTCATCTCGGGAATCGCGCACTGGAAGTTCGGTCGGTTCGAACCCTATCGCGTGAATCCGCCGCTGGTGCGGATGGTCGCCGCGGCCCCCGTGTTGTGGGCCGATCACGAGGCCGACTGGTCGGGGTTCCACGAGGCGCCCGGTGCGCGCAGCGAATTCGCACTCGGGCTGGCGTTCATCAAAGCGAACGGCGCCGAATCGCAGCGACTGTTCGTTTGGGCGCGGTGGGCCTGCATTCCGTTCAGCCTGCTTGGCGGCTGGGTCTGCTATCGCTGGTCGGGCGCCCTGTTCGGCCCGCTGGCCGGCCTGTTGTCGCTGGCGGTCTGGTGCTGCGAACCGAACCTGATCGCTCACGGCCAGTTGTTGACGCCGGATGCGGGCGCGACTGCGGGTGGGCTTCTGGCCGGGTACAGCTACTGGAGCTGGCTGCGACAGCGCGACTGGGGGACGGCGGCCCTGGCGGCGGGGGGGCTGGGACTCGCGCTCGTCACGAAGTTCAGCTGGCTGATCCTCCTGGGGTTGTGGCCGCTGCTGTGGCTGGCGCAGCGCGTCGTCGTCGACCGGCGTCGCGGGGCGTCGAGTGTGACGCCCTGCCGGGATGTCGCTCAGCTCGTGGTCATCCTCGTGGGCGCGCTGTACCTCGTGAACGTCGCGTATGGCTTCGACGGCACGTTGTCGCGGGTCGACTCCTTCGAGTTCGTGAGCCGCAGCTTCTCAGGAGCGGACCCGCCCGAACGCGGCGGCAACCGGTTTCGGGAGACGCCGCTGGCGGGACTGCCCGTGCCGCTGCCGCGGCAATTCGTGTTGGGCGTCGATCTGCAGAAGAAGGACTTCGAGCATTACCCGCATCGGTCGTATCTGCGGGGCGAATGGAAACAGGGGGGCTGGCCGCATTACTACGCGTACGCGGCGCTGGCGAAGCTGCCGCTGGGGGTCTGGCTGCTGTTGCTGACAGCGGCCTGGCGAGCGTTGCTGACGCGCGGCGCGCTGGCGGCGGGAGTGAGCCGCGCGGACCTGCTGCCGCTGATCGTTCCCGGCGCTGCGCTGTTCGTCCTGGTGAGTTCGCAGCAGGAGTTCAATCATCACTTCCGGTACGTGTTGCCGTGCGTCGGGCTGGCGGCGGTGTTCTGCGGCGGGGCGATCGGGAATGGCGGGCACGGGCTGCGGGTCTGGTGCGCGGCGTGTGCGGCCTGGGCGTGCGCCTCGAGTCTGTGGGTCGCGCCCTGCAGCCTGAGCTTCTTCAATGAGCTGGCGGGCGGACCGGCCGGAGGCGCGAAACATCTTCTGCACAGCAACATCGACTGGGGTCAGGACCTCTGGCGCCTCGACGCGTGGCGGCGGGCACATCCGGAAGCGACGCCGCTGACGGTCGCCTATTACGGGTTTTACCTGCCCTCCGAAATCGGCGTCGACATCCATCCCGCGGCGGGAGGCCCGTTCTGGGGACGCAGCTCGGAATCGGTCGCGTTTCAGCCCGGATGGTGCGCGGTCAGCGTGAATTATCTGTACGGCTGCGAATGGCTGCTGGCCGATCGGGAGCTGTACACGCTGCTGCAATCGGAGCCGATTGCCGCGCGGTGCGGCGGATCGATCCTGGTGTACCGGATTGACGAAACTCTGGCGGCGCGGCTCGAGGAGCGGCGGCAATTCCACATCCGGCGCCCGCGCTGATCCGTCTCGCCCGAATGCTCAGAGTTGTCCCCGGGCCGGCTGCTGCTGCGTGACGCAATGGATCGACCCGAGGCCCCAGATGAGGGGCACGCAGTCGATCCCCAGGACCAGCCGATCGGGGAACAGCCGCTGCAGCGTCTCGAGCGCGACGGCATCCCTGGGGCAGCGGTAGGTCGGGACGAGGACTCTGCGGTTGGCGATGTAGAAGTTCGCGTAGCTGGCCGGCAGGCGGCGGTCATCGAACCAGACGGCTTCGGGCATGGGCAACGTGATGACGTTGAGGGGCCGTCCGGCCTGATCCCGCATGGACCGCAGCCGCTGCAGGTTGTCGTCCAGCAGGCCGAAGTTCTCGTCCTGCGAATCCTCCTCGACGACGGTGACGACGGTGTCGTCCGCGACGAACCGCGTCAGGTCATCGATGTGCCCATCGGTGTCGTCCCCGACGATCCCCTCGCCCAGCCACAGGATATTCCGTACCCCCAGGAACTCTCGCAAGTAGCCTTCGATCTGTTCCCGGGAGAGGTGCGGATTGCGGTTCGGATTCAGCAGACATTGCTCGGTGGTCAGCAGCGTTCCTGCGCCGTTGACGTCGATGGAGCCCCCTTCGAGAACAATTCCGGGCTCGAAGCGCAGCTCGCTGAATTCCTGCGCGATGCGGGAGGGGACGGCGTCGTCGTCAGCGAACGGGGGATATTTGCCGCCCCAGGCGTTGTACTTCCAGTCGGTGATCGCGCGCTCGCGCTGGCCGTCGACGTCGCGGACGATGTAGATCGGGCCGTGGTCGCGGCACCAGGCGTCGTTGGTGGGATTGAAATGGAAGCTGACCGGTCCGGCGTCAACGCCCGCGCGGCGCAGCAGCCCGGCGACGGAGTCGGCCATGTCCTGATCGCGGACATTGATGCGCACGCGTTCCGATTCGGCGAGGAAGCGGACCATTTCGACGAACACGCCAGGGACCTCGTCGAAGGCGCCCGGCCAACTCTCCTCGTTGTGAGGCCAGCTCAGCCAGGTGGCTTCATGGGGCTCCCACTCCGCGGGCATGCGGTATCCGAGGGAGGCGGGAACGGACGACATGGGAACTCCAAACCGGTCGAGGGAACGCGGACATGGTAGGCCGGTCCGGGCGGCGGTCAATTCGCGGACGCCCCGCGCAGCCGATGGAATCGTCAGAACCGGAATGACCGGCGCCGCCGGCCGCGTCGCCGCCAGCGCAGCCCGCCTTCACGCCCGCCCAGTCGTCACATTGTGACGGGGGAAATGGCTCACGCCGGCCGGATGGGGTTTAGAGTTGACAGGTTTCGCCGTGAACCCGGCGCACAGGTCGTGCGCGGCGCGGCGGGGATGCAGCCCTTCCGTCCATGGCGTACCTGCTGTTCCTGCTGGCCAACGCCGCTCTGTTCATCCGTCCGGCGGAATTGTTTCCGTCGCTGGGGGACGTGCAGCTGTACCTGTATCTGATCGCGGCCGCGATCCTGTGCGGGATGTCGGGCATTCACAATCAGCTGCGGATGAGCACGCTCATCCAGCAGCCGATCAACCTGTGCATGGTGGGGCTGACGCTGTCGGTGGCGACGTCGCACATCTCCACGGGGGGCCTCGGCGCCGCGGCCGCCGGTCTGAATCAGATGATCAAGGTGCTGCTGTATTACCTGCTGCTGGTGTCGGTGGTGAACAGCGTCCAACGGCTGCGTCAGTTCCTGCTGGTTACTGCCGTGTGCTCGTCGGTCATGATTCTGATCGCGGTGGTGGACTTCCATGGATTCGTGGCGGAGTGGTCGAACCGGGCGGATCTGTTCGACGTCCGCGAGCAGGAGAAGGACCTGCCGGACCGGGCGCCGAAGCAACTGCGGCATGTCGTCGACCTGCATGGGCACGACATCGACGGCTCGCCGCAATGGGTGTTTCGGCTGTGCGGCCTGGGGATGTTCCACGACCCCAACGACCTGTCCTCAATGGCCGTCGTCACCGCGGTGATGGCGCTGTACTTCCTGTTCGACCGTTCGCTGTCGCTGGCGCGGTATCTGTGGGCGGGGCCCGTGGTGCTGATGTTCTGGGCGATCCTGATGACGCATTCGCGGGGGGGCATCCTCGCGTTCGGCGCGGGAGCGATGGCCTGGCTGGCCGTGCGTTTCGGCGGCAAGGTGGCCATCGCACTGGGCGTGCTGGGCGCCCTGGCCGTGCCGGTGGCGCTGGGCCGCCAGGGGAACATGGAGATCTCCGGCGGCACCGGCCAGCAGCGGATTCAACTGTGGGCCGACGGGCTGGCGCAGCTCAAGTCGCTGAAGCTGCCGTTCGGGATCGGGGAGGGAAAGTACGTCGAGGTCGCCGGGCTGGTGGCTCACAACTCGTACATTCACGCCTTCGTGGAGCTGGGGTTCCTGGGGGGCATGATGTTCTTCGGGTGCTTCCTGTTCGCGGCCTGGGCGTTTCTGCGGATCAAGCGGGATCGCATTCCGATCCGCGATGCCGAACTGCTGCGGATGATGCCGTACCTGGCGGGCATTCTGGGGGGCTGGTGCTGCGGCATGGCCACGCTGTCCCGCTGCTACGTGCCGAACACGTACATGATCGTGGGGGTGCTGGCGGCCTACATCAACCTGGTCGGGTACTACCGGGTCCGGCCCCAACCGGTGATTGCGCTGGACGGGCTGGTCGTCCAGCGGTGGATGTTGTCGAGTGCTGCGCTGCTCGCGGTGAGCTTCGCGTTCGTGCGTCTGTTCACTCGCTGGAGCTGACCTCATGTCGTCCGTCGTCCCCCGGATCAGCGTCGTGATGCCCGCCTGGAACGCTTCGGCGTTCGTTGGGCGGGCCGTCGCCAGCGTGTGGGCGCAAACGTCTCCCGTCGAGGAACTGATCGTCGTCGATGACGGTTCGACGGACGACACCGCAGCGGCGGCGCTGGCGGCCGATGCGCGGACGACGATTGTCCGGCAGTCGAACGGCGGCCCGGGCGCGGCGCGGAATCGCGGCGTCCGCGAGGCGCGTGGCGACTGGCTGGCGTTCCTCGACGCCGATGACGCCTGGCGGCCGGAAAAACTGGCGCGGCAAAGGCCGGCCTGCCGCGAGGGCGTCGACGTGGTGTTCAGCTACGTCGTCGATCCGCTGCCCGAATACACGCCCCCCGCGGTCATCGATTTCGACGCCCTGTGGCGGGACAACTGCGTCGGCATGTCGACGGCGCTGGTCCGCCGGACGACGTTCGAGAAGATCGGGGGGTTCGACGAGGACCGCGAGATTCTGGGGGTCGAGGACTACAACCTGTGGCTGCGGATGGCGGCCCGCGGCGCGCGGTTCGAATTCGTGCCCGAGCAACTGGTCGAGTACACGCCGGCGCCGGGCAACCTGTCGTCCCAGTTCGGGAAGATCGCCCGCTGCAGCGCCCGCAATGCGGAGAAGGTGGCCCGCGACATCGGCATGCCGGAGGCCCGGTTGCAGGCCAAACTGGCCGCGATCTTCGAGGAATACGGCGTGGCCCTGCTGCATGCGCGGGACCTGCATGCGGCGCGGAAGTGCCTGTGGGAGGCGCTCCGCCATCAACGCGACCGCCGGACCGTCGCCCGGTGGTTGACGACATTCGCCCCCCGCCGCGTCCTGGACTGGCGGCGTTCCCTGATCCGATCCGCATCCCGATTCCTGTCATGACGCCGCATTCCGATCCCTGGCCCGAAGCGCGCGAGACGCCCCTGTCCGGCGGACGGTTGCTGCTGCGCGAATGGTCGGGCGCCGATCTCGGCGTCGGGCTCGAGCGGTGGCGGCAACTCGATTCGCGTCTGTCGGACGTTCCGCTGACGGCGTCCTGGACGTGGGCCACGACCTGGCTGCGCGTCTACGGCGATCTTCTGTCGGCGCGGGTGCTGACGGGCGAAGTGTCCGGCCGCACGGTCGCCGCCTGTCTCGTGGCGCAGGGCGTCGGTCAGTCCGCGGGTCCGATCCCGCTGCGGACGCGGCACGTCGGTACGGCGGGAGAACCGCATGGGCACTCCGTCGTCGTCGAGTACAACACCGTGCTGGCCGAGGCCGCGCATCGCCCCGTGTTCCAGGAGGCCGTCGCCTGGCGCTGCATCGAGGAACTGGGCGGAGACGAGTTCCGCGTCGACGGTTGTCCGGCCGCGGACCTGGACCTGTGGGGCGTCCGTCAGCCGCCGACCCACGTCCGCTGCCGCGAAGCGAAATCCTTCAATCTGGAGGCCGCGCGCGAGGCCGGCGGCGAACCGCTCGAGCTTCTCGGACGCAGCACCCGTCAGAACCTCCGGCGGCTGCTTCGTCGGTATGGAGACGTCGAGACCACCTGGGCGTCGTCGATCGATGAGGCCGACGAAATCCTCTCCGAGCTGAAGGACCTGCATCAGGCGCGGTGGCGTCAGCAGGGACAGCCGGGCGCGTTCGCCAGCGCCCGGTTCGAGGCGTTTCAGCGGCAACTGGTGGTGGCCGGTTTCGGCGAAGGGCGCGTCGTCCTGTACCGCGTCCGCAGCGAAGGCCAGACGGTCGGATGCCTGTTGCTGCTCGTCGACCGCGGCCGGCTCCTGGATTACGTCTCCGGCTTCGCCCCGTTCGAGGAGCAGCCCAGCCCCGGGCTGGTCACGCATTACCTGTGTCTCAGCGAGGCGGCCGGTCGCGGATACCGCGCTTACGACTTCCTCGTCGGCGACAAGCGCCACAAGGAGAACCTGTCGACGCAGACGGACCTGCTGGCCTGGGCCGTGTGGCGACGTCCGACGCTGCGGAACCGGGTGATCGACGTCCTGCAGTTCGCCCGGGGGCTGGTGCGCCGCCGGCGGACCCCGGACGTCCCCGCGCCGACCGAGACACTTGAACCTGCTTCCGTCGGGGCCGAGCGGCCCGCGTCCGCCGCATTGGCCACTCCCCCCGTGTGACCTGAATCATGTCCGCCGTTTCTCCATACCCGGCATTCCCGACGCCCGACACGGCGGCGGAGTTCGATGCGCTCAAGGCGACGAACTCCTGTTGCCGTTCCGTCGAAGGCGCCTCGGGCGGCGAGCCGATCCGGATCGGCCATATCAGCATGACGCTGCGGACGGGCGGCCTCGAACGGCTGCTGGTCGAGTTCGGACGGCACGCGGACCGCAGCCGCTTTCAACTGCAGTTCA
Organism: Planctomyces sp.; assembly: GCA_019636235.1. Taxonomy (GTDB): domain Bacteria; phylum Planctomycetota; class Planctomycetia; order Planctomycetales; family Planctomycetaceae; genus Caulifigura. Next base: position 182,634 of record JAHBXW010000002.1, on the reverse strand, counting down.
TCGCGCTTGCCGACGCCGGCCCCCCCGCGGACGACCTGCGCAAGCTCGGGTTCGCGGTGCATGTCCTCGGCTACCCGGCCTGCGGAAAGATGGGGCTGCTGCACTCGCTGAAGTCGCTGATCCGCGAGGGCGGCTTTGACATTCTGCACACGCACAACACCTACGCGCACTTTCTGGGGACGATCGCGGCCAAGGCCGTCGGCACGCGGGTCATCATCAACACCCAGCATGGCCGCGGTTGCGGCGGCCGCTGGAAGGATCGCTGGAAGTTCCGGATCGCGAACCGGTTCACCGACCGGATCGTCGGCGTGTCGGACGACGCGACCTCGCTCTGCCGGCGGCAGGACTCGTTCTCCTCGCGAAAGATGCTGCGGATCTGGAACGGCATCGACGTCGAACGCTTTCGACTGACGGGTCCGGCGCCACGGCCGACGGCGATCTCCGTCGCGCGGCTCTCTCCGGAGAAGGACTTCACGACGCTGATCCAGGCGACGGCGCTGGTGCATCGGGCGGCGCCCGACTTCCGGCTGCGGATCGTCGGCGATGGCGTGGAGCGGCCGGCGCTGGAACGGCTGACCCTGGAACTGGGGCTGGAGGGCGTGGTCGCGTTCCTCGGCGAGCGGCAGGACGTGCCCGCGCTGTTGCCGCAGGCGGGCTTTTTCGTGACGTCATCCCGCACGGAGGGGGTCTCGCTGACGCTTTTGGAGGCGATGAGCGTCGGGTTGCCGGTCGTCGCGACAGCCGTGGGGGGCAATCCGGAAGTCGTGACGGACGGTCGGACCGGACTGCTCGCGCCGCCGCGACAGCCGCAGGAACTGGCCCGGGCGATGCTCGACATGTGTCGGCGCCAGGACCGCTGGCCGGAGATGGGGCGGGCCGGTCGCGAGCGGGTCGAGAACCATTTCGACGTCCGCAAGACCGTCGAGAACTACGAAACCCTGTACGAACACTCCTACCTGCAGAAACGCTGAGCCAAAGCCGCACCGCCCCGTCGGGCGCCGATTCAAGAAGTCTTATGCCTGAACGTTCAACATCGTCCGAACCGCTCAAAGTCGCGCTGATCGGCTGCGGCCAGATCGCCGATGCGCATCTGCAGCAGATCGCGCGCATCCGTTCGGCACGCGTAATCGCCGTCTGCGATCTGCATGCGGACCTCGCGGAACAGGCGGCCGCGCGATTCGGGATCGCTGCGCGGTACAACGACCCGGCGGAGATGCTGGCCCGCGAGCGGCCGGACGTCGTCCAGATCGCGACGCCGGCGCACACGCACCACGCGGTGGCTCGACTCTGTCTGGCCGCGGACTGCCACGTCTACGTCGAAAAACCCTTCACGCTGACCGCGCCGGAGGCCGAGTCGTTGCTGGACCTCGCCGCGGAACGCGGGCGGCTGGCATGCGTCGGGCACGACCAGTTGTTCGATCCGGCCTGGCTGGAGGTTCGCGATCGCATCGCCCGGGGAGAACTCGGCGAGGTGCGGCACGTCGAATCGACGCTGGGCTACCCGCTCTCCGGCCAGTTCGGGGCGCTGGTCGCGTCCGATCCCCGGCACTGGGTGAGGCGACTGCCCGGCGGACTGTTCCACAACACGATCTCGCACCCGCTGTATCGGATCACCGAGTTTCTGAAGGACGATCGGCCCCAGATCGACGCCCGCTGGCGAACGCGGCCCGGGTTCAACTTCCCGACGGAACTGCGGGTCGACCTGCAGGGGGCCTCGGTCTCCGGGACGCTGACCTTCGCGACGACGATCGCCTCCCAGCGGATCACGCGCATCTACGGGACGACCGGCACGCTGGAGTGCGAACTCGACGGGCAGATCGTCCGCCGGATCGGCCCGGCCCCGGCGCCGGGAGCGTTCGCCAAACTGCTGACTCCGTGGCGGCAGCGGCGCGAGGCCGCGCGGACGTTCCGGCGTCAACTCGGGCGATTCGCGCGCGGAAAGATTCATTACTTCGCGGGACTGAAGTCGCTCTGCGAGCGGTTCTATGACGCGATTCGGACGGGCGCGGCCCCGCCCATTCCGCCCGCTGAAATCGTGCGCGTGACGCGGATCATGGATGAGATCTTCGAAACGGCCCGACAGAGGGACGCCTCCACGAATTGGGGCGGCGCGGAGCGAAGGGGTTCCGAATGGAAAGCGATCGCACGGGACAGCCGCCCGGCCGCGGCAATGAGGGAGAGCCTGACATGATGATGCTCGTTACGGGGGGAGCGGGATTCCTCGGCCGCCGGGTCGTCCGCGAACTGGTCCGCGAGGGCTGCCGCGTGCGCTGCTTCCTGCGGCCGTCGACCCGCATCGACGACCTGCGGGAGTGCGTCGGCACGCGCGATTGGCATGCCGTCGAAACGTTCCGGGGCGACCTCCAGGATCCGGACGACTGCCGCCGCGCCGTCGCCGGCGCCGACATCGTGTTCCATGTGGCGGCGGGGCTCAGCGGAGGAGCCGCCGTCCTGTTCGCGAATACCGTCATGCCGACGCGGCAGCTGGTGGCCGCCTGCGAGACCGAGGGGGTGAAGCGGTTCGTGCACGTCAGTTCGCTGGGAGTGTACGGCGCTGGATCCCTGCGACGGCACGCGCTGCTCGATGAGAGCTGCCCCGTCGATCCGCACCCGCATCTCCGCGACCCGTACACATACTCCAAAATCGTTCAGGAACAGGTCTGCCGCGAGGCGTTCGAACGCGGACGACTGCCCCTGGTCGTGATCCGCCCCGGCGTGATTTACGGCCCCGGTCGCGGCCTGCTCAGCAACCGCATCGGTCTGACGCTCGGCGGCACGCTGGTCCGGTTCGGCAGTCGCCGTCCGCTGCCGTACGTGTACGTCGACCACTGCGCGACGGCCATCCGGCAGGCGGGCCTGACGCCGGGCATCGAGGGGGAAACGTTCAACGTGCTGGATGACCACCTCCCCACGGCGCGGGAGGTCCTGGCGGCCTGCCGCCGCGCCGGTCGGCCCGTGCGGTCGCTGTGGCTGCCGGAGTCGGCGATCGGCCCGCTGTCATCCCTCTACGAACGATATTCCCGCTGGTCGGAGGGGCAGCTCCCGGCGGTCCTGACGCGCTACCGCAGCGACGCGATGTGGAAGCCGCTGAAGTTCAGCAACGCTCGTGCCCGTGAGCGGCTGCGCTGGGCTCCGCACCTGTCGTTCGAAGAGACCGCCCAGTTGAGCCTGGCCTGAGGTTTGGAAACGCCTGACGAATGATCCGGCCATGAACGTCCTGTTCCTGAGCATGACCTTTCCCGATGCGGGGCATCGCGCGCGTGGCGCGTACAACCTCGCGCTGTGCCGCGCGCTGGCGCAGCGGCATCGGGTCCGGGTCTGCGCGCCGCGTCCCTGGCCGGAGGCGCTGCAGTCGCGACTGCTGCGGCGTCCCGCGGGACCGGGTCCGGATGTCGCCGCCGCCGGATTGCAGGTCGACTATCCGACATACTGGTACATTCCCAAGCTGACACAGAAGCAATCGGGCGCCGCGCTCTGGCAGTCCTGCCGCGGTTCCGTGGAACGCCTGACGCGGCGGTTCCCGACGGATGTCGTGCTCAGCTACTGGGCTCATCCGGACGGAGAGGCCGGGCTGTCCGCGGCGCGGCGGCTGGGAGCGCGAAGCGGCGTGATCGTCGGCGGCACGGACGCGCTGATCCTGCCGCATCGTCCCGGCCGCGGACCGTATGTCCGCCGCGTGCTGCAGCAGACGGACGTCGTCTTCACGGTCAGCGAAGGTCTGCGGCAGGCGGTGCTGCAATTGGGAGCGGCGCCGGAACGGGTGCGGGTGCTGTCGCAGGGCGTCGATCCCGAGCAATTCCATCCTGGCGATCGCGAGGCGACGCGCCGACGACTGGGGCTGTCGCTGTCGCGGCCCATGATCGTGTGGGTGGGCCGCATGGTCCCGGTGAAGCGTCTGGACCTTCTCGTGGAAGCGGTCGCCCGCCTGCGGTGCACGGAGCCGGATGTCGAGCTGTGTCTTGTCGGCGACGGCGAGTGCCGCCGGGAGGTTGAACAGAACGTCCGCCGGCTGAAGCTCGAGGGCGTGGTCCGCCTTGTCGGCGCCGTGCCGTATCACGAAACGGCGGAGTGGTACCGCGCGGCCGATGCGACGGTGCTGTCCAGCGACTCGGAAGGGCTGCCGAACGTGCTTCGCGAGTCGCTCGCCTGCGGGACTCCGTTCGTATCGACGAACGTCGGCAGCGTGGGAGAGATCGCGGCTCCGGCATGGTCGCGGCTGGTGCTGGCGGGGGACGTGGACGCGCTGGCGGACGGACTGGCGGGCATGCTGGCGGCGGGAATCCGCGTTACGCCGGAGCAGTATTCGCCTCCCACGTGGGAGGACAGCGCGCTGTCCGTCGCGGATGCGTTCGCGCCGCGGCCGTTTCTGACGCGGCCGACCCTGACGCGAATTCCGGAGGGCGTGGCATGAGCCTCGTGGAATTCCGGCCGTCCGACGGTCGTCGCGCTCTGTTCGTCTCGTATCTCTTCCCGCCCGTGGGAGGAGTTGGCGTTCACCGCGTCACCAAGTTCGTCAAGCACCTGCCGCAGTTCGGCTGGAACTGTTCGGTGCTGACCGTGGAGAACCCGTCGACGCCGCTGCTGGACGGGAGCCTGAAGCGGGACATTCCGGCCTCGACGATCATCTGCCGCGCGAAGACGTGGGAGCCGTCGTACGCGCTGAAAGCGGCCGTCGGTCAGCAGGCGGCGGATCGCCCAGGACTGCTGGGGCGCGCGCGGCGTCGAGCGAAGGCGCTGGCGCGGGGCTGCGGCAATCTGCTGCTGCAGCCCGATGCGCAGATCCTCTGGCGGCCGAACGCGCTGCGCGAGGCGCGCCGGCTGCTCAAGGAGATCCCCCACCACGCCATCATCGCGACCGGCCCGCCATTTTCGTCCCTGCTGATCGGCGCGACGCTGGCCCGACAAACCGGCCTGCCGCTGATCCTCGACTACCGCGACGAATGGGGCATCAGCAACGCGTACTGGGAGAACAAGCAGCACAACTGGGTGTCGAATGCGATCCAGCGACAGATGCAGCGTCGCGCCCTCGCCGCCGCATCGGTCGTCGTCGCGACGACCCCCTCCAGCACTGACGAGCTGACGCGGCTCATTCAGGGCTGCCGCAGCCGCGCGGTGGCCCGCTGCATTTACAACGGCTTTGATCCGGACGACTTCGCTGGTGCGGAATCTGCGGTCCGTCCGCGAGTGGACTTCGGGCATGGCGTCGATCGCTGCCGGCTGGCATTCGTCGGCACGCTGTGGAATCTGAATCCGATCGGACCGTTTGTCGAGGGCGTGCTGCGGTTCGCGGAGCGCGATCCCCGGGCGGCGAGCCGTCTGGAAATTGTTCTCGCGGGGCGGCGGACGGCCGAGCAGGAGGAAGCGATCGCCCGGCTGGCGAGTTCGCCGTGCAATGTCGTCACGCAGCCCTTTATGGCGCATTCCGATGCCGTGCGGCTGATGCAGGACGCCGACTCGCTGCTGTTGATCAACGCCGACAAGCCGGAGACGAACCGGATCATCAACGCCAAGACGTTCGAGTACATGGCCGCGCGGCGGCCGATGTTCGTCGTCGCCCCGGAAGGGGACCTCTGGGATGTGACGCGCGACCTGCCGGGGACGCTGCTCTGTTCGCCGGGCGATCCGGACAGCATCGCGCTGGGGCTGGCGGAACTCGTGGACCGGCATCGCCGCGGAGTCCGCTACGACCACGACGCCTGGAACATCGCCCGGTTCGAGCGGCGGACGCTCGCCGGACAACTGGCCGGGCTTCTCGACCAGGCCGTCCTGCACGAGGTGCATCGCGCCGCGCCGCCGCAGCCAGCGCGCACCGCGCGCGACGAACTGGCGGAAGAGATGGGCGCTCTCGAACTTGCGGAGGTCGGATCGTGAGCGAGTGCCTGTGCCTCATGTATCACAACGTCTGCCCGGCCGCGGCGATTGACTCGCCGCATGGTCCGCTGGCCGGATTGAGCCGCTCGATCGCTTCGTATACGGTGACGACGGAAGCATTCTCCGAGCAGATGGCGCTGGCCGCCGGGAACGGGTGGCTGGATCCCGCCGAGTTGGACGACGCCCCACCTGCTGCCGCGGCGGCCGCGACATCCCCCCCGCGCGTGCTTGTCACCTTCGACGACGGGTGGGCCGGCTCGGTGGATGAGGCCGGGCCGGTTCTCGAACAGCACGGCGCGCGGGGCGTGCTGTTCGTCACGACGGGACTGATCGGGCATCCGCTGTTCCTCTCGCCCGGCGCGCTGCGGCGGTTGCCGATGGAACGGTATGAGATCGGCGGCCACACGGTGTCGCACCCGTTCCTGGCGGAACTCGACGACCGCGAGATCCAGCGCGAGCTGCAGCAATCCAAGGCGACGCTGGAAGACATCCTCGGGCGCGAGATCCGGAGCCTGTCCGTGCCCAATGGCTCGATTGACGGCCGGGTGCGGCGAATCGCGGGCGAACTTGGCTACCGGGCGATCTATACGTCCGAAGTGCGTCTGAATGCGGTGGGACGCGTTCGCGACGGCATCGGCCGCGTCGCCGTCCGCAGGACGACGCCCCGCGCGACTTTTCAGCAATGGCTCGAAGGGCGGCTGGGCGGAGCGGGATGGCGTCGCCGACTCCTGTCCGTGCCACGGCGCTTGCTGGGCGGCGCGTGTTATCGCCGGCTTCGCGCCTGCGTCCTGGGCGAACGCGGCACGCAAAACGAGATGCTGGATCTCATGCGGGGCGCACACGGCGTCGCCGCACCGCCGCAGGCCGCCCGCGTTGTCGACGCCGCAACCGGCAGTCCGCCGCCGCCGCCGCGGACGCGCGCCGCCGAACCTGTTTCCTCGACTCACTGACCTCGCATTCCTGGCGCCTTCCATGACCGGCCTTCTCTGGATTCTCGGACTCGCCTGCCTGGGCGTCAGCCTGGGGTTGGCGGCTGCGGCCTGGCTGGCGATCCGTCGCCGAAACATGCACCAGTGGCTGGGGAGCTGGCATTTTCCGACCGAGCCGCGTCGCCCCCCTGAACCTGATGCGCCGCTGCACGTGTTCCTGGCGGTCTGCGACCACTACGAGCCGGAATGCTATGGCGCGCCCTGGGAGGTCGCCCGCGAACGAGTCCGCCGCTGGCGGAAGGAGTTTCCCCGCTGGTACAGCCGGTTTCGCGACGACGACGGCCGTCCGCCCCAGCACACGTTCTTCTTTCCGCAGGACGAGTATCGGCCGGAGTATCTCGACGAACTCAAGCAGTTGTGCGACGCCGGATTTGGCGATGTCGACGTCCACCTGCATCACGACCGGGACACGCCGGCCTCGCTGGAGGACAAGCTGGCTGCGTTCCGCGACGACCTGTTCCACCGACATGGCCTGCTCCGCCGCGACCCCGTCAGCGGGGAGATCGTCTACGGTTTCATCCATGGCAACTGGGCGCTGTGCAACTCGCTGCCCGGAGGCGAACTGTGCGGCGTCGATTCCGAGCTGAGCGTGCTTCTGAAGACGGGCTGCTACGCGGACTTCACCCTGCCTTCCGCCCCCAGCCCGGCGCAAACGCGCACGATCAACTCGATCTATTACGCCGCGGACAAACCGGGCTGCCGCAAATCGCATGATGTCGGGACGCGGGCCCGCGTCGGCGTGCGCGCGCCGGACGACCATCTGTTGATGATCCAGGGGCCTCTGCTGCCCGACTGGCAGCGCCGCAAGTTCGGTCTGTTGCCGCGCATCGAGAACGGCGACATCCATGGGGGCCGGCCGGCCACGCTGCGCCGCTTTGCGATGTGGCGGCAGGCGCACGTGCATGTGGCGGGTCGTCCCGATTGGCTGTTCATGAAGCTGCATACTCACGGCTGCAAGGACGGCAACATTGAGGAATGGCTGGGGCCGTCCATGGCGGCGTTCCACGAAGAGCTGGAGCGCTATCGCGCGCGACAGCCGCAGTTGCAGCTGCATTACGTCACCGCCTGGGAGATGGCGCAGCTCGTGCGCCAGGCGGAGTCGGGCGCCACGCGGCCGACGCGGAATCGCAAGGCCAACACGTCGCCCGCATCGTTTGCGGCGTCCCTGTCCTGACGACCGCCCTGAAAGGCGGGCCGCGGTCGACTCGTCGCCGTGCGGTCCGAGGTCGCCGTCACGCCCCCTCCGGAAGCTCACTCCCGTGTCGACAGCCCTCCTCCCGGAACGCGCGAGCCCTTCGCGGAAGATGCTTCCGCAGCGGAAGGCCGCTGGACGTTCTCCGCTGTGGCGCAACCGCGTCTCCACGGTCGTCAGTCTGCTGACGTGGGCGAACCTGGCCGGCGTGCTGGGACTGTTCGTCCTGCTGTGCGTCGTCTCAGAGCGGTGGTGGTTCTCGGCGGCGTTGACGTATCTGCCGCGGGCGCCCTATGCCGTTCCATCGCTCGTGTGTCTGGCGGCATCGATCTGGCTCCGGCCCGGGATCCTGTGGGCGAACGCGGTGTCGCTGCTGCTGGTGGTCGGTCCGATCATGGGCCTGACGCGGTTCTCGGCCCCGGCCAGCGAGGCCCGCACGCCGGCAGGGCTGCGCGTCGTCTCCTGCAATATTCAGAATGGATACTCGAGCCTGCCGCGGCTGATGTTCGAGATCGAACGGCTTGATCCCGATGTGCTCGCGTTGCAGGAGACGCAGCGGTGCGGGGAGGAATTGCGGGAGCTGCTGGCGGACTGGCAGGCGGTCCATGTCGGAGAGTTCTGGATCGGGGCCCGCGGACCGGTGCGGTTCGTCGCGGAATGCTGGAGCGACGACTTCGACCGCCGGACCGCGATCCTCTGTGAAGTCCAGACGGCCGCCGGTTCGGAACTCATCGCCAGCGTGCACTTGAACACCGTCCGGCACGGCCTGTCAGACCTCCGCTGGCATGCCCCGGTCAGCGGATCGGGCGTGCCCGAATTCGAAGAACACCAGCGACGCCGAGCGCACGAAGCGGCGGCGACGCGGGCGTGGCTGGATGAGCAGGCGGCCAGCCGACCGATCCTGATCGCAGGCGACTTCAATACGCCGACGACGAGCAGCCTGTTCGTCCCACACTGGAGCGGTCTCGCGAGCGCGTTCGAGGAAGCGGGCGCCGGTTACGGCTATACCGCTCCCTGCAATACGCATCGCCTGTGGCCGACGAATATGCCCTGGGTGCGGATCGACCATATCCTCTGCAGCGGCGGCTGGTCCGTCCGCGCCTGCGGCATCGGCCGCACCGACGGCTCCGACCACCGGCTGATCTGGGCGGACCTGCGGCCCGCCCCCCGGGACTGAACGAGATGATCAGTTCCTGAACGTCGCCAGAAACGCGCTGCGGGTGTTGTTCAGCGTCCAGCGACTGTCGAGTTCGCGCCCCTGGAACGACTGCGTCAGCGTGTAGGCCGGCTTGAACGTCAGCAGTTCGTTGAGCGGCTGGTAGTAGATCAGTTCGTTGCTGCAGATGCAGTCGAAGTCTTCCAGCTTGCGAGTTTCAATGCGGGCGATGTCCTGCGCGCTGAACCGCGCCTTGCAGGTGGCATGATCGATTTCGAGCGTCATCGGCACGCGCAGGACGCGGGCAATGTTCTCGGTGTACTTCGGCGCGGAGTGCTTGACGAACGCCAGCAGCGCGGATTCCTGCGTGGACGTCGCCCGTTCATCGACCAGCACGACGGAATCAATCCGGCCCGGCTCCGCAGGAAACACGCCGTCGGTCCCCAGGTTGCGCTCGGATCGCAGCACCACGCCGACCGACAGCCCGTCGAGTGCGACATCGTTCCACCCGCCCTCTTCGACCTTCCAGGCCATCACCGCTTCACGCCCCGCCAGTGCCATCTCCGCATTGGCGAAGCAGGGGCCGGTATAGACGTCGCAGGTGCGCGACTCGATGTAGTGGCCGCGAATCTGGGCGGCGTCGGCGGATGCGGCGGCAAGCGCCAGAATGCACAGGGGCAGCAAAGATTGCCGCATGGCGTGACTCCAGTGTGACTGCGAACGGGGCCTGAGCGGAATTTTCCGCCGGCCGCTGCGGAACGTCAAGAACGGTCCTGACCTCAAATGCGGATCGCGGGCGGGTTCGCACATCGCCCCGTCCCGGGAGAAACAATCCCCTCCGCCGGGCAAACCGCCCGACGAAGGGGACGTTCCAACCCCTCCTTGTCTCCGCGAGATCCTCGAGCCCCCGCGACTCCCCGCTTACGCGGCGCGGTCGGCCTTCATCAGGTCCCGGATTTCACGCAACAGTTCGACATCCTCCGGCGGAGGCGGCGGCGCCTTCGGATCGACCGGACCGCGGACGCGGGCCTCCGCCGCATTCCGCGCCTTCACGATCAGGAACACCGCGAAAGCGATGATCACGAAGTTCACGACCGCCTGTAGAAAGTTCCCATATTTCAGCTCCGCCACCTTGCCGTCCGCCCCCGCCGCCCCCAACGGGAGAATCAGGTCGTTGAAATTCATGTTTCCGATCAACTTGCCCAGCGGCGGCATCAGCACGTCGCTGACCAGCGAGTTGACGATCTTTCCGAACTCAGCGCCGATGATGATGCCGACCGCCATGTCCACGACGCTGCCGCGCATCGCGAACTGACGAAACTCCTGGACGAGGCCCATGCGGGATCCCCTGCGCGGGACCCGGCGTCCCGTGGCCGGCGGCGTGCGGCGCCGTCCCGACTGCGGCGGCTGTCCCGAACGCGTCCCGCCCATTTCACCGCGAATGCGGAGAAGTTCAATGGGCCTTGCGCGCCAGCGCGGCCGAATCCCGCGGCGGCGGGCCGATCCTGCCGCCCCTGACGAACGGGAAAACTGCGCCGCGACGATGACCCGCAACTCCGTTCAGGTCCACAGCCCCGACAACACCCGGCCATGCACATGGTCAACCGGAAGTCCCGGGAGTTGCAAAGCGGCGCCGCGGCCGACGGCTCAGCGCTCGGGCCATCTGATGGCGCCCGGACGCCGCGATCACACCCGGAAAATCCGCTCGACGTTGCCCCTGAGCACCTGCCGGCCCAGCGCCAGCGCCTGCGTCTCCGTCCAGCCCCGACCGATCACGAAGTCCTCCGCCAGAACTTTCGCGAGAACCCGCCGGTACATCCGGAACTTCGGCAGCGCGAATTCCAGCTTGTACATGTCGCTGTAGTACCCGATCTGCTTGTTGCGCGGGACAGCCTCCAGGCGCGCCCGCGTGTCCAGCTCGATGTACGTCGGGATGTTCGAATACCACCAGTGGCCGCTCGTCGCCACGTTCGGAAAGATCCAGGCGTAGCTGACCAGTTCCTGGTTGCTGGTGTGTCCCAGCACGGACACCGGAAACGTCACCTGCGGAAACGCATTGAACAGGTCCTTGTACTGGATCAGCGAGACCCGCATGTCGAACAGGTCCTGCCCCTGGTAGACGCCGTTCTCGTAGACCCGCCGATTGACGCCGATCATCAGATCGAACGGCAGCCGGTGCTCCACGCAAAATTCCGCCAGCGTCCAGAACACCCAGCGACTCAACTGCAATCCGCCGCTGGCCGACGCCCCCCCGGAATACGCCTCGGCGAGCGCCTCGTCCGCCTCCTGGTCACCGACGTGATGCGGGCTGAACCACGGCGGCAGCGAGATGGCGCAGGCGCGGGCGCCCCGTTTCACAAACCGGTCGAACAGCCGGCCGATCGCCTCGCGGACGGCGCGGCGGCCGCCGCCATCGATCCCGGTCGCCTTTGCCAGCCGCTCGCGGACCTGCGGCTCATGCAGTTTGAACACGAGATCGTCCGTCCGCAGACAGGGGACGTACCGCTCCGTGTCGAAGCCCTCGAGCGGATCGTCGAACTCGTTCGTCAGGAACACCTTTTCCAGCCGGCTCTTCTCCAGAACGGTCGATTCCCAGTCGGGATGCGCCATCCGGCGCACGGCCGCGTCGTACAGCCCCTCCCAGTTCTGCGACGTGATGGCCTCGTGCTCGAACCCGAAGAACTCCCGCGCCATTTCCAGCAGCCAGCTCACCTGGATCGTGTTTCCCAGATGCTCCAGCGATTCGACGATCCGGCCCACACGCTCTTTCGGGCCGATTCCCGCTTCATCGAGATGGACTTTGGCCGCCCCGGACGAGTGCGCCAGCTCGGTGTAGTAGTGGTACCCCAGGATGTCCGCGAGCGTGCGGGACGCCGGGGCATGGGGGTTGATATGCGTGTGCGGATCGATCAGAACCAGTGTTTCGAGTTCGTCGAACAGGCGACGCTGGAGGTCGGTCATGGCGGCAGGAGGTCAATCGGGCTCGAGTTCGTCCGCGGCACGGCGCGGCGGGCTTCCGGCGATTCTACCGGCGCGGCTGGTCAGAGCGATCCCGGCGGCGCTGCTCCTGACGGCGGCGTTCGGCCGACCGCTCTCCGCGCAGGACAAGCTGTACCTCAAGCGGCCGGACTCGACCGAGACCCTGATGACGGCCGGGGAGATTCTCGACTACACCGGCCGCACGATCCGATACCGGACGCAGACCGGACTCCGCGAAGAGCCCGCGTCGATCGTGGTCCGCGTCGAGACGACCTACCCGGAAGCGGATCGTCGCGCTCAGCAGGCCTTTGAAGCCGGCGACTACGCCGCGGCGATTGATGAATGGCGGGCCGCCCTCCGGACCGAAAGCCGCGCCTGGGTTCAGCGGGAACTTCGGGCTCGCATCGTGCGCACGTTGCTTCGGGAGGGCCGCTTCACCGACGCCGGCGAAGCGTTTCTGGAAATCGTCGCCAGCGACCCGGAGACGCTGCACTGGCCGGTCGCGCCTCTGCTTTGGGCGCCGACTCCGCTGTCCGTCGACGACCGCGCGGCCGCGTCTTCCCGGATGTCGTCGACGGTTCCCGCAGCGCGTCTCCTCGGCGCGAGCGTCCTCCTTGGAGACGCCAATCTCGGAGACGCCGCCGAGCGCGCGCTGCAGGACCTCGCCCGCGATGTCTCCGCGAACATCTCACAACTGGCGCGGGCCCAGCTCTGGAGACGCCGCAGCGGGACGGCGATCAGCGACAACGAACTGGCCAACTGGCGGTCGCACGTGGCCTCCATGCCGCCGGGCACGCGCGCCGGACCGCAATATCTGATCGGCCGCGCGCGGCTGGCGCGCAGCGAGTTCGACATCGCCGCAGCGGAGCTGCTGTGGGTCCCGCTGGTGTACTCCGAACACGAACCGACGGCGGCGCGGGCGTCGTTCGACGCGGCGGAAGCGCTGTTGCGGGCGGGGCATCGGGACGACGCCGACCGGCTGTTCGCCGAGACGGCGGAGCGGTATCCATGGTCGCCCGTGGCGCGCGAGGCGGAGTCCCGGCGGCGGGAACTCGCCGCCCCCGCACCGTGATGCACAGCTCTGCGCTGAGTGCCGCGGTCGACGTGTCCGACCGTGCCGACCGACGTGGGTGTGGCCGTCGGCTGGGCCCCGGGTCAATCAATGACAATTGACCAGTCCGCGATGACCGATGACCAATTCACCGCATGTGGAGCGCTGCATACACCACGGCCACGCTGGCCCCTGGTCCCTTTTTTCCGGTGGGTCATCGCCGGTTCGCCCTTCGGGCTCATGCGGCTCGACGCCACCCTACGGAAAATCCATGACGAATCCCCGCTTCCAGCGCCGCCTTTCCGTCCAGCCGTGCCCGACTTACGATCCTTCCGTCCGATCACAGGGGAGCGCCTGCATGCACGTTGTCCCCGGGCGGCTGCCCGGTCTGTCCATCATCGAACCAACGGTCTTCGACGACGATCGCGGCTGGTTCCAGGAACTGTTCCACGCTGGACGGTTCGCCGAAGCCGGCCTGTGCAGCGAGTTCCCGCAGGACAATCTGTCGCGTTCGATCCAGGGCGTGCTGCGCGGCCTGCATTACCAGTTCACGCGCCCGCAGGCGAAGCTCGTCCGCGTGCTGCAGGGGCGGATTTTCGATGTCGCCGTCGATCTCCGCCGCTCGTCGCCGACGTTCGGGCAGTGGGCCGGTTACGAACTCTCGGACGAAAACCGCAGGGCGCTGCTGATTCCCGCCGGCTTCGCGCACGGGTTCTTCGTGCGGTCGGAGGTCGCCGACGTGTTGTACAAGTGTTCGGCCGTGTACGCCCCCGGCGATGAGCGGACGCTCCGCTGGAACGATCCGGACGTGGGAGTCGAGTGGCCCCTCGACGGCGAGCCGATCCTGTCCGCGAAAGACCGCGAGGGCGCGTGGCTGGCCGATGCGGACGTCTACCCGTGAACGCCGGATCCCTGACAGCGGTCGACCCTCTCCTCGCGGACACGCGTCCGATTCTCGCCCTCACGCTGGGAGATGTCGCCGGCATCGGCCCGGAAGTCAGCGTCGCCGCCGCAGCCGCGCCCCAGACGCTGCGCATCTGCCGGCCGGTCCTTGTCGGCGATCCGGAGGTCGTCCGCCGCGCCGCCCAGCAACTGCGCCTGCCGCAGGCGATTGACGTGGTCGACGGGCCTGTCCCCTCCGCGGACCCCGACCGAATCGCCTGCTGGTCTCCCAGGTCGACAGTCGGCGTCCGTGGCCGAATCGAACTGCCCCGGGATCTTGCTGACGTGCCCCCGGGCCGGATCGACGGCCGCGCGGGACAGGCGGCCTATGGCTGGCTGGTCGCCGCGGCGCGGGCGGCCCTCGACGGCCAGATCGGCGGCATCGTCACGGCTCCGCTGAACAAGAAGGCGCTGGAGGCCGCGGGACTCGACTATCCCGGTCACACGGAGATTCTGGCGGATGAATGCGGCGTGCGGGACTTCGCGATGATGCTGTACGTCCCGCCCGGTCATGGCATCGGCGGGCCTGCCGGGCTGGGAGTCGCCCACGTCACGCTGCACACCAGCCTTCGCAGCGTGCCCGGCCTGCTGAGCATGGAGCGCGTGTTCGAAACGATCGGGCTGATCGACCGATTTCTGAGGCGCGCGGGCTGCGCGAGTCCGCGCATCGGCGTATGCGCGTTGAATCCCCACGCGGGGGAATCGGGGCGGTTCGGCGACGAAGAGGCCCGGCTGATCGCGCCGGCCGTAGAGCGGGCGCGGGCGGATTCCCTGGACGCCCGGGGGCCCATCCCGGCGGACGCGCTGCTGCGGCAGGCGGTCGGCGGCGAGTTCGATGGCGTCGCGGCGATGTACCACGACCAGGGGCACATAGCGCTCAAGCTGGTGGCGTTCAACCGGGCCGTGAATGTCACGCTGGGACTGCCGATCGTGCGGACGAGCCCCAGCCACGGAACTGCGTTCGACATCGCGGGTCAGGGACAGGCGGATGCCGGGGGGATGCGGGCGGCGATCGAAACCGCGGTGCGGCTGATCGGAGCGACGCGTTGAATTCCGATTTTCTGGCCGAATCCGCGCCCGGAAACGGACCCGCGCCGGCACTAAGATGCAGGAATGCCTCGAATGCCGGTCGAATCGGTGTCGCACTGCCCTTCGCCGCGGGAACTTCGGGATCGGGACCTCGTGGACCGATTCCTGGGCGACCGCGAGGAGTCGGCATTTGGCGAACTGGTCGCCCGGCATGGCGGCCTGGTCATGGCGGTGGCGTGGCGCGTGCTGCGCGACCGGCATGCGGCCGAGGACGTGTTCCAGGCGACGTTCCTGATCCTGGCGCAGCAGGCGAAGTCGATCCGCAATCGCGAATCGCTCGCGGCGTGGCTGCACGGGACGGCATTCCGGGTCGCCCGGAAATCGCTGGCGCGGAGACAGCGTCGGCGGGAGTGTGCCATGCCTCCCGATGAATCGGCGGCGGCGTTCGACGAACTGGCGAAACTGGAAGAGCAGACGGCGCTGGACGAGGAGCTGGCCCGGATGCCCGAGCCGATCCGCGGACCGTTGCTGCTGCACTATCTCCAGGACAAGTCGGCAGCCGAGATCGCCGAAGAGCTCGGGCTGAGCGTGTCGTGCGTGGAAGGTCGATTGCGTCGGGGTCGGCGGGAGCTGCAACTGCGGCTGGTGCGACGGGGGATTGGAATTTCGGCGGTTGTGACGGCCGCGAACATTCTGGCGGCCCCCGCGGAAGCGGCTGTCGCGGCCCCCCTTGTTTCCGCGACGGCGAAAGCCTGCATCGCGGCGGCGACCGGCGCTACGCTGCCGCCCCTCATCTCGCCGGAAGCGACTCACCTCGCAGCCAGGGAACTGATCCTCATGTCCAGGGCGACCATCATGAAAACAACGCTGTTATGGAGTTCCGTGGTCGGCGGCGTCGCGGCCGTCGGTGTGATTTCGGCGGAGGCGCATCTGCCCCGGGCGTCCGCTGAAGGTCAGCCGGGAATCACGTCGGTCGTCGACGACGACGCGGACGACGGCGCCGAGTTCGGGGGCGGAACGCTGGCGGGCGGATCGGCCGCGCCGCCGCAGGGCGGGACGGCATTGATCGAGGACGGAGGGGGCGGCATCGGCGTTCTCGGCGGGGCCGCGCCCGGAGCGGGCGGGGGAGCGGGCCTCGGCGGAGACACCAACTGGGCCGGGGGCGGAGACGGGACGCTCAACCCCGACACCGGCGTCATTGGCAGCAGCGGCCTTTCGGGAAGCGGCGGCGGTGCGGGTGTCGCGGGAGCGGGTGAGCCTCCGCAGGGAGACCAGTCGTTCGGGGCCATGATGATGGGCGGCGGCATGTCCGGCGGCATGTCCGGCGGCATGGGCGGACCGATGACAAGTCCCGGCGCCGGACCGGCCGATTCCATCGTCGACTACGCGCTCCGCAAGCCCAACGAACAGCGCATCCTGGCTTCGCTCAAGGAACCAATCGCTCTGAACTTTGTTGATACCGGACTCTCGGACGCCATGACGTATATCTCCGGGGAACGCGGCATACCCATCCGGCTGGATCGGAAGCGACTGGCCGAACAGGGCGTCGCCGATGCGACTCCGATCAGCATTGAAGTCGGTGGAGTTTCGCTGGCCTCCGCCCTGCGGCAGATGCTGGATTCCGTGGAAGGCGCGTCGCTGGACTACCTCATCCAGGACGAAGTGCTGCAGATCACTACGCAGGACTACGCCTCGGAGCAGGTGGAAACCCGGGTCTACGACGTGCGGGACTTTGGCACGCTGACGCCCGACATCCTCGCGCGGGTCATCCGCAACTCGGTGGCGCTTGGCACGTGGATTCCGCAGTCCCGCGGCAGCGCGTCCATGGTCTCCGCCGCCGGGATGATGAGCGGCATGTTGGGCGGCGGCGGCGGCATGGGCGTCCCGATCGGCGGCGATGAACGCGGCTGGATCGAAGCGATCGACGGGGCGTTGATCGTCACGCAGTCGCAGCCCGCCCACCGGGAGATCGTGGGCCTCCTGGACCAGCTCGCCCTGCATGCGAGTTCGATGCGGACATCGAGGACGATGTCGCAGTCAGGTCCGGGCGCGGGAGGCTCGGCCCCCGACATGAGCGGCAAGTTGGGATATTCTTCGTCCATGGGCCCCCAGGGTTCCATGATGAGGGGCAGCGGCGGCGGCCAGGCCAGCACGGGTATGGGGGCTCCGCCGTCAGCGCCCCCCACGGCAGGGGCCGGGCGCAGCGGGGGTTTTCCGCCCGCGGAATCAGCGGGCGCCATGATGAGGCGCGCTGGCGGCGGCCGGGCCAGCGGGGGCGGCCGCTCGTCGATGACGATGGGCCGTGGCATGGCCGGCGGAGGCGTGGGCGCCTCCGGGGGCCGCCGAGCGACAATGTTGACGACGGACGCGCCGCACGGACTCGTGAATTTCGGCGCCCTGGTCGTAGGCGGAGGAGACAGCGGCCAGCGCACCTATTTGAGCATCGCGCTGGAAGTTGACCAGAATTCCAGGGAGGAAGTGGAGAACCAGGTGAGAGACCATCGGCCCGAGCTCCAGGATTGGCTGGTCAACCGACTCTCCGGGGAACCCGTCGACACGCTGACAACGCCTGAGGTCCAGAACACGCTCAAGGAATCGATCCGGGACGCCTTCAATGGCATCCTCTATGGAGGACAGGAAGGCAGCATCCGGCGGGTGCTGATCACGGAAACTGGAGACGTTCCCAACTAGCGAGGCCGCGTTGAGGCGTCGCGGCAGGTCCCCGGCGCCCATGACAACCTCCCGCTCCACGCCCGGCGGCCCGTTCGCCCGGGCGTGTTTTCATTCGTACCGGCCGGCGAAACCGGCGGCGCCAATTCCCACCCTCCCCGGCATGATCCGTCGCGCCGCCGCCGCCATCCGGTCCCGGTAGCCGATCGTCACGCTCTCCGGGTCGATCGCCGCCATCGCCGCGGGCAACGGCGTCCGCAACGTTCGACCGCCCGTGTGCGAACCATCCCCGCCGATGAAGTGATCCAGCACCACCGCATCCGCGCTCGGCGCCAGCCGCCCGAAGAACCGTTCCGGATCGGCGATCGGCAGCAGCGGAGCGACCGTGGCCACCGTGAATAGCCCACGGTCCCGCAGCCGACCGCAGGCCTCGATGCGCCGCTCGACCGAACTCGCTGGCGGCGGCAGCCCCGGCAACCGGTCGAGGTCCGATTCGATCGACACATGGACGCGAACCTCGCAGAGTCGCGCCAGTTCGACGAGCGCATTCGCCGAAGCTGTGACGAGCGGGCTGTGCGTCTGCACGATCAGCCGATCCGGGGGCTGGTCCCGCATCGCGGCCAACAGCGACGCTGTGATCCCATACCGGGCTTCCTGCGGCACGAAGGGATCGGTGGCGCTGGAGCAGAAAACCCCGAACGGCTGTCCTCGCCGCGCGCACCAGCGGCGTTCCCGGGCGGCCTGCGCGGCGTACGCCGCCGCTGCATTCGTCCGAACCTCCAGGAAGCTCCCCCAGGCGCGTCCCTGAAGAATGTGCCGGCTGTGCTGGACATAGCAGCCCGCGCCGCACAGTGCGGCGCCGAAGCTGCAGCCGCGATAGGGCTGCAGGGAATGGGACGCGACCCCCTGCAGGTATCCGCCCGTGCGGGTAAGTATGCTGCCGACAGTCGTTTCGGTGATCGTCACGTGGACATTGTACGCCGCCGCACGCGAACCAGCCGCATGGCGTCAGCCGCGGCCCAGCAGCGACCGGATGGCGATCCGCCACTTCTTGAGTCGCGGGACGCGGACGCGCCCGGTCTGGACGTCGAACCGACGCCGCTCGATCTCGTCAAGCAGACCGCCGTACATCCCGAACATCGCCCGCTGGACGCGTCGCCCTTCCGGCGACAGCCACTCCAGCAGCGGCTGCGCGCGGTCGAAGTAGGTCCGCGCGCGGTCCGCTTCGAACCGCATCAGTTCCTGGTACGGTCGCGCCTCACCCCCCTCCGCGAGCATCGCCTCGGTGACGCCGAAGCGCTGGAGATCCTCGTCCGGAAGGTACCGCCGCCCCTGCCGCAGGTCCTCGGCGACATCCCGCAGAATGTTCGTCAACTGGAAGGCCGTCCCGCAGGCGACCGCCGCCTGCTCCGCCCGCGGATCGCGATACTTCCAGATGCCGATGCAGCACAGGCCGACCGCGCCCGCGACGAGATAGCAGTACCGCTCCAGCTCGTCGAACGTCGCGAACCGCCGCGGCGTCAGGTCCGAATCCACTCCGGCGATGACGTCGAACAGCAGTTGCGACGGCAGCCGGTGTCGCCGCACCAGATCGGCGACCGCCGGCAGGATCGGATCGTCCGTCGGGTCGCCGTCCAGCACGCCGGCCGTTTCGCCCCGCCAGGCGTTCAGCCGTTCCCGGCGCTGGTCGAGCGGGACGTCCGGTTCATCCCCCAGGTCATCCGTGCGGCGCATGAACGCGTACAGCACGCACATGTCTCGGAACAGCGGTTTCGGCAGCGAGAAGAATGTCAGGTAGAACTGCGTCCGGGCGCGACGGGCGACCTCGCAACAATGGCGAACCGAGGCCTCGATCGAAGAACGGTCGGCTCCCCGCAATGGAATTCGCTCGCGCTGGTGGTTCACAGGACTCCGGGACGGTGCGATCCTATCGTCGTCCCCGCGTCCCGTGCGACTCTTCCCGTCATGTCCGAACCTGTCGATGCCGTCCCGAGCACGGCTTGCGACGCCTTGGCCTGGTTCATCCAGCAGTGCATCGTGAAGCCCCGCCGCCCGCGCTGGAGGCGGATCCTGATCGAGGCGCCCGGCACTCTGGCGGGGGAGATGCACAAGTTTGAACGGGACGTCGATGCGGAGCGCTGCACGGCGCTGGATCGCTGGCCGTTCGAGACCTCGCGGACGCCCCGGGAACTGGCGACGCGCGGCGCGTATTCGGAGGGCGGCACGTGTGAAACGCTGTCGCTGCAGTCGGCCCTGGCGCGGCTGACTCCCATGCAGCACGACGCCGTGTTTGTCGCGCTCGACCGCTCGTTCGCGACGTTCTTCCATCACGAAGGGCGGGTGTGGCGGTTCCCCCGGCAGTGAACGGCCGTCAGCGGCGCGGCACAACCCGCAAGCCGGTCAGCGCCTGCAGGAACAGTCCGGCCTTCGCCGCTTTGGAGACGACCGGCCGCGTCTCCCACACCCGGAAGCCGATCCGCTCGATCTCGTCGAGAATCCGCAGCCCTCCCGCGACAAACAGCCGCAGGTCGATCCGCAGCCTCCCGCGGACGGCGTCCAGCAGCGGCAGCCCCGCCAGCAGAAACTCGCGGGCCCGGTCGACCTCGAATCGCATCAGGTCCAGAAACTCGGGCGTCGTCCGCCGCTCCCGCAGATCCGCATCCGCATAGCCGAACCGCTGCCGGTCATCGCGCGGCAGATAGACTCGCTTCTTGTCGAAATCCCGCGCGACGTCCTGCCAGAAGTTCGCCAGTTGCAGACCCGTGCAGATCGAATCGGACCAGGCGACCGTCTCCGGCCGGCTGGCGCCGAACAGCGTCAGCACGATCCGCCCCACCGGATCCGCGCTTCGCCGACAGTAGTCCCGGAGCTGATCGAACGTCTCATATTCGACGATCCGCTGATCCTGCTCGAACGCCGAGATCAGGTCGGCAAGCGGTTCTTTGGCCAACGCGAACTCGCGGATCGTCGGCAGCAGCGCCACGAACACGGGATGCCCCGCCTCGCCGGCAAAACAGCGATCGAGTTCCGCGCGCCACCAGGCCAGCAGTTCGGTCGATCGCTGGCGGTCCCCCGTCTCATCCCCGAGGTCGTCGGCCCATCGGCAGAACGCATACACGTTGGACATCGGCTGCCGCAGCCGCCGCGGCAACAGCCACGAGGCGACTGTGAAGTTCTCGTAGTGCGTCGTCGCCAGCCGACGGCAGTAGCTTTCGGCCTCGGCCACGGAGGGGGGCGTTCCGGCGGACTGCGGGCCAAACCGGGCCAGGTCGGCGATGACGTCAGACACGCTGCGCGCTCCCCTGGCCGATGGCTGGTCCGCGCCGAGCGGCAAGCCCCACGCCGCCGGGCGTCGCGGCCCGTTCCGGCTTTCGCGCCGAGCCGACATCCGGCGCCGACATCAGCCGCGCGCGAGCGCTTTCGCCCGCTCCTTGACCTCGACCGGCACGTGCGCGAGCAGCTTGTCGATCACATCGTCCGGCCCCACGCCTTCGCTGTTCGCCTGGAACGTCGTCACGATGCGGTGCCGCAGCACGGGGTGCGCGACGGCCCTGATGTCGTCAGTCGTCACATGAAATCGGCCTTCGAGGATCGCCCGGGCCTTCCCTCCGATGACGAGATACTGCCCCGCGCGGGGTCCGGCGCCCCAGGCGATGTACTTCTTCACGAACTCGGGGGCGAGTTCGTCGTCGGGACGCGTCGACCGCACGAGGTCCCGGGCATAGATGAACACGTGCTCGGCGACCGGCACCTTGCGGACGACTTCCTGCAGGGCGAGGATCTGCTGGCCGGTCAGCGCGGGCTGCAGGTCCGGCTCTTCGCCGCCGGTCGTCTGCTTGAGGATGCGCAGCTCCTCGGCGGCTGTCGGATAGCGGACCACCACATTGAACATGAACCGGTCGAGCTGGGCCTCCGGCAGCGGGTAGGTCCCCTCCTGTTCGATGGGGTTCTGCGTCGCGAGCACGAAGAACGGCGTCGGCAGCCGGTAGGTGTTCGAACCGACGGTGACGTGCCGCTCCTGCATGGCTTCGAGGAGCGCCGCCTGCGTCTTGGGGGGCGTGCGGTTGATCTCATCGGCCAGCAGGACGTGCGTGAAGATCGGCCCCTGCATGAACTGGAACACGTTGCGGCCGGACTCCGGATCCAGCTGCAGCACGTCCGTGCCCGTGATGTCCGAAGGCATCAGGTCCGGAGTGAACTGAATCCGGCGAAACGACAACTGCAGCGTGCGGGCGATCGTGCTGACGAGCAGCGTCTTGGCCAGACCCGGCACGCCGACCAGCAGGCAGTGACCGCGGCTGAACAGCGAGATCAGGAGCTGATCGACGACATCGTCCTGGCCGATAATGACCTTGCCGATTTCCTCGCGCAGGCGCGAGTAGGCGGCGGCCAGCCCGCGGATGGCCTGCGTTTCGCGTTCGCTGTCAGTCTGTGTCGAACCGGGACGGTTTTCGGTCATGTGCGGCGTTTCGTCGTGTCCGGCGGGTCAGGTCAATGGGATGGGCCGGCGGCCCGTTCAGACTCTCTAAAAGAGCATATCCATGAGATACACGGTCACGATCGAATTGTCCTGCGGGTTCACTCGCAGGCTCAGCGTGGGCGCGTGTGAAAGGCCGTCGTCGTCTTGCAGCCGCGACCTCATCGGTTCCAGGATCGGCAAATAAACATTTATGACCCGTGTCGATCCGACGGTCTCCATCGTGTGATCCGCCGACTGCCAGTCGGGGTAGCCGTCCATGCTCCGCCCGATAATCGCGCCGGAGAAGACATCTTTAAGAACCGGATCCATGCCAGCCGGCACGTTCAGGAAGTCGATCATCCGGACCGCCGAGTATTCCAATCTGACGGCGGGAGGAGGCGCCACGGGGGAGTCGCAGCCACACGCGCAGGAGACCGTCAGCAGCAACCCACAGGCCAGGCGACGACCCGGATCGAATTTGTTCACGTCCCGCCTCCGCTCTGGAATCAGGGAACGCCCCGGTCGCTTCCATTCGAAGTTCGACGCCTGCCTGTCGGTGATCAATGCACGCGCTGGCCCGGCTGGGCGCCGGAATCGGGCGCCAGCAGGAACACATCCCGCCCCCCCGACCCCGCCGCACACACCATCCCCTCGCTAACCCCGAACTTCATCTTTCGCGGCGCGAGATTCGCCACCACCACGACCAGCCGCCCCACCAGCTGCTCCGGAGCGTAGGCCGCCTTGATTCCCGCGAACACGTTGCGCCGCACGTCCCCCCCGAGGCTCAACGTCAACTGCAGGAGCTTGTCCGCCCCCTGCACGTGATTCGCCTCCACCACCCGGGCCACCCGCAGGTCGACCTTCGTGAAGTCGTCGATCGTGCACAGGTCGGCGACCAGCGGCTCCTTCTCGAGCCACTCGCCGCTGTCCTGACCGGACCCGCCAGCCGCCTCCGCGCCGACGACCGCCGCGCCCGCCGCCGCGGTCGGAGCCTCCTTCTTCGCCAGATCGTCCTGACTGTCCGCAAGCATCGCGTTCACCTTTTCGATTTCGATTCGCTTCAGCAGATGTTGAAACTCGTTGACGGGCGTTCCCGACAGGGGCTGCTGCGCAGCGTCCCAATGTTCGATCGGCGCCGACAACAGCTCGCCCGTCTGCCGCGCGAGCCGCGGCAGCACCGGCGCCAGGTATACGGCGATCTGCCGGAACAGGTTCAACGCGACGCTGCAGATGTTCTGCACGTCGTCCGCCCGCGCCGGGTCCTTCCGCAACGTCCACGGCTGCTGGGCGTCGATGTACTGGTTCGCCCGGTCGGCGAGCAGCATGATCTCCCGCATCGCCTGGTTGTAGTCGCAGTTTTCATACGCGGCGGCGATGCGCTCGCTGGCCGCCGCGCCCTCGCGAAACAGCCCGCCGTCCTCCGGGTACGCCGCCGACAACGATCGCCCCGCCAGCAGCCGCGCGCAGCGGCTGGCGATGTTGACCACCTTCCCCACCAGATCCGAGTTGATCTTGTTCCGGAAGTCCTCGAGGTTCAGATCGAGGTCGTCCACCCGGGGGCCCAGCTTCGAGGCGAAGTAATACCGCAGATACGCCGGATCGAGGTGCTGCAGGTACGTCGATCCGCGGATGAACGTCCCCCGCGACTTCGACATCTTCTCCCCGTCCACAGTCAGGAACCCGTGGATGTGGACCTTCGTCGGCAACTGATAACCGGCCGTTTTCAGCATGGCCGGCCAGAACAGCGTATGGAAGTAGGTGATGTCCTTGCCGATGAAGTGATGAATCTCGCAGTCCGGGTTCTTCCACCAGCCGTCCAGCGACTCGCCGGTCCGGTCGCACCAGTCGCGTGTCGAAGCGACGTAGCCGATCGGCGCATCGAACCAGACATACCAGTAGTTGCCGGGGCTGTCGGGAATCTCGAATCCGAAGTACCGCGCAGGCCGGGAGACGTCCCAGTCGCGCAGCGGCTCGCCCAGAAAGTGCCCCTGCAGGTAGTTCGCGATTTCCGGCTGCAGCGCCCCGCTGGTCTGCGTCCAGGTTCCCAGGAACTCGTGCAGGTCTTCGATCCGCACGAACAACTGCGTGCTGGTTCGCAGTTCGGGCGTGGCGCCCGACAGCGTGCTCCGCGGGTTCAGCAGATCCGTCGGCGCGTAATTGGAGAGGCACTTCTCGCAGCCGTCGCCATATTGCCCCTCCGTGCCGCACTTCGGGCAGGTCCCTCTGACGAACCGGTCGGCCAGAAACGTGCCGACTTCGGGGTCGAACAGCCGCTCCACGTCGCGCGCGACGATCATGTCGGCCCGCCGCAGCGCCGCCCAGAATTCCGCGCACAGCTCCCGGTTCGACTCGCTGTGCGTGCTGCCGTAATTGTCGAATTCGATGTCAAACCCCGCGAAATCGCGGAGATGCGCCTCGCGCATGTCGGCGATGACGTCCTCTTCGCGACGCCCCTCCTGCCGGGCCCGGATCATGATCGACGTGCCGTGGGTGTCGTCCGCGCAGAAGAACCGGCAGTCGTGCCCGCGCAGTTTCTGGAACCGCACCCAGATGTCGGTCTGGGCGTATTCGACCAGATGCCCCAGATGAATGTGGCCGTTCGCGTAGGGCAACGCGGCGGTGACAAGGATGCGACGCGACATGGAGTTCCGAGGGTGAATCGCCCCAGGCCGGCGGCGCGCGGGACCGCGGCATTCGGCCGCAAAGTCCCCGGAAACCGCGCCGGCTCACGGCGTGCCGGAGAATAAAGCATTCCCTGAACAGACGGAAACGGGAACGCTCAGGTTCGCGCGGATCGTCCGCCCGCGACGATCCGGCCCCCTTCAGCGGCTCACGATCCGCCGGTCGAAGTAGTTCACCGCCATGCCGGCGTCCACCACGATCCCCTGCGCGTTGATCCCGGATGACCGCGGGCTGAGCAGGAAGGCCGCCGTGTCCGCGACTTCCGACGTCCGCACCGCCTCCTTGCGGAGCGTCGCCTGCTCGGCGAACAGGTAGCAGTCCACGTAGCCGGGAATCCCGGCCGAAGCCGACGTCTTCAACAGCCCCGGGCAGACGGCGTTGAACCGCACCCGCGAGAACTCCGAAAACGACTTGGCCAGGAAACACACTGTCGAATCCAGGGCGGCCTTCACCGGGGCCATGAACCCGTAGTTCTCCGCGGCCATCCGCGTCGTCGAAATCGAAATCGTCACGACGCTCCCCTCCTGCGGGTCGAGCAGGTCCCGGCACGCCTGCGACAGCGCGATCAGCGAGTAGCACGAAATGTCGACCGCCTGCAGAAACGCGCTCCGCGGCGTCTCATGAAACGGCTTCCAGCCCGCCGAGTAGTCCGCGAACGCGATCGAATGCACCAGACCGTGCAGCCGTCCCCGATCTCGAACCACCGCCTCCCGGAGCGCGTCGATCTCCGACTGCCGTTCGACGTCGCACACGTAGATCGGCGCCTCGCCGACGAGTTTGGCGAGCTGCTCGCGACGGGCCTCGCTGCGGACGGCGTACAGGACGTCGGCCCCGGCCTCGCGGAGCACCTGCGCGATCTGCCAGGCGACGCTTTTCTTATTGGCGACGCCGGCGACGAGGATGCTCCGGCCGGACAAGTTCAGGAAATCCGTCATTGGTCTCCAAAAGTCAGATTGCGTGTTCGCACATCGCTCCGCCGGCCGCGACGACCGCCCGCCGCGGCGACTCCCTCAGTCAGCCAGAGTTCTCAAGGCTTCCAGCAGGCGGTCCACTTCCTCAGCCGTGTTGTAGTGCAACAGGCTGATCCGCAGCGTGCCCTGCGGCTCCAGCCCCAGGCGTTCCGTCAGCGGCAGCGCGTAATGATTGCCGGGCCACGTCAGAATCCCCCGGCCGGCCAGCGCCGTCGCCAGTTCGCGCGGCGTCCGCTCGCGATGCGTCAGCGAGAACGTCGGGACTCGCTCGTCCCAGCGGGATGAGTCCGAAATGCCCCACAGCCGGAACGCGGGCAGGTCGCGCAGCCCCCGCAACAGGCGGTCGCCGATCGCAACCTCGTGTTCTCGCAATGTCCGCCAGGCCGCACCCAGCCGCTCAACGCGCGTCGTTCCCTCGCCAAGGGACGCGACGTATTCCACCGCCGCGGCCGCCCCGCAGATTCCCTCATGGTTCTGCGTGCCCGTCATCCAGCGACCCGGCAGGTCCTGCGGCGCCGGCCGCAAGCGATAAGCGTCCAGCGTTTCGAGCTGCGACCGCCGCCCCCACAACACGCCCACGTGCGGACCGAAGAACTTGTAGGCCGAACACGCGAGGAAGTCGCAGCCGAGGTCCTGCGCCTGCAGCTGGCCATGCGGGGCGTAATGGACCGCGTCGATAAATGACAGCGCTCCCGCGTCCCGCGCGAGCCGGCAGATCTCCCGCACCGGGTTGATCGTTCCCACCGCGTTCGACGCGTAGCCCACGGCCACCAGCCGCGTCCGATCCGTCAACTGGCTGCGCAGCGAATCAAGGTCCAGCGTGCAGTCTTCGGGATGGATGTCGACATGCCGCACGACGGCCCCCGCATCCCGCGCAGCCAGCATCCAGGGAGTCACGTTGGCGTCATGATCGAGGCGCGTGACGAGCACTTCGTCTCCGACGTCCCAGGTCCGCCCCAGCGCGCGGCTGAGGGCGAACGTCAGCGACGTCATGTTCTGTCCGAAGGCGATCTCGCCGGGATCGCTGACGCCCAGAAAGTCGGCCAGCGCGCGGTGCGCGGCTTCCATCCGTTCATCCGTTTCGACGCTGGTGACGATCACATTGCCGCGGTTCGCGTTGTGTGCCAGCAGGTAATCGCGGACGGCGTCGGCGACCGACGCGGGACACTGGCTGCCGGCCGCCCCGTCGAAATACACAAGCGGGCCCCCCCGATCCGTGCGCTGCAGCGCAGGAAAGCGGTCGCGGGCGACGGCGGGATCAAACGGAGTCGGCATGGAAGTCAGGCAGGGGCGTCCTTGGAATCCGCGCCGGCGTCGCCGGTCGATCGCGGCCGCTTCAGCGAGTTCGCCAGCTGGACCAGTTGTCCGGGGCTGAGCTGTTCGGCCCGGGCGTCGAGAGGAATGTCCGCGGCGGCGAACACGTCGTCAATCGATCGTCCCTGCAGTTCGTGGGCGAACAGCGACGCCGCGACGCCCCGCAGGCGCTTCCGCCGCTGGGTGAAAATGTCGCGCACGAATGTCTGCAGAAAGGCGCGGTCGTCGATCTGCGCCGCCAGGTCCGGCGCCGGATCGATCCGCACGATCGCGGAATCGACCTGCGGCCGCGGCCAGAACACGGCCGGGCTCAGCCGCCGCACCAGCGTCACGGACGTCTGCGACTGCAGCCAGACGCTCAGCGCGCTGAAATCCCGCGAGCCCGGCGCCGCCGCCATCCGGTCGGCCAGCTCGAGCTGAATCGTCACGACCATCCGCGTCCAGGGGAGGTCGCTCGCGACCAGGTTCGAGATCACCGGCGTCGCCACGTTGTACGGCAGGTTGGCGACCAGCTTCAGCCGCCGCCCGGGCTCGGCCGCCAGCGCCTCCCGCACCGCATCCAGCACCAGCGGATTGATCCGGTTCTTGTTCTTGAGGGCGTCGCACTGCAGCAGCCGGACGTTCGGGGCGGAGTCGAGAATCTCCCGGGCCAGCTCCTGCACGCGGGCGTCATACTCGACGGAAACGACAAACCCCGCCTCCGCGGCCATTCCGCTGGTCAGCGCCCCCGTGCCCGTGCCGACCTCGAGCACGACGTCCTGCTCCGTCAGGTCCGCCTCGGACAGGATCAGGTCGTGCAGGTTCAGGTCGATCAGGAAGTTCTGCCCCAGGTCGTGGCGCGGGTGCAGGCCATGTCGCTCGAACAGCGACATCAGGTACGAGCGGGTCTGGCGGGGGAGTTCGGTCATCGGCGTGCAGGCGGGCGACGGGAAAACGGAATTCTAGGGTTCGGGGAACCCCGGGGCACCGTTGACGTCTCACCCGCCGCGAGGAAGATGGGAGCGTCTTTGAGGCAGGGGCGCTGCAGGGAGGCGTGCCGGCGGATGCTCCGCCGTGCGAGGCGCACAGGGAGGCCCGCCCCGGCTTCATTCGCTCACCGGCGACGAACCGTCGGAACCGCCAGAGACGCCGCCCGCGTTGCGCCGCGCCGTCTCCCCGGTTTCCCAGGTCCGCATCGCACTTGGAAGGCTTCGACCCGTGGCAAAGGAAAAAGTGGTGCTCGCCTACAGCGGCGGGCTCGACACATCGGTGCTCGTCGGCTGGCTGCTCGACGAAGGTTATGAAGTGCACGCGGTGTACGTGGACCTCGGCCAGCCCTGCGAGGACCGCCCGGCCATTCTCAAGAAGGCCGAAGCGACCGGCGCGGCCTCGGCCGTCGCCCTCGACGCCCGCGAGGAACTCTGCCGCGACTTCGCCTTCCCCGTCCTGCAGTGGCAGGCGAAGTACGAAAGCATCTACCTCCTGGGAACGTCGATCGCCCGGCCGCTGATTTCCAAGAAATGCCTCGAACGGGCCCGGGAAGTCGGCGCCACCGCCTTCGCCCACGGCGCCACCGGCAAGGGCAACGACCAGTGCCGGTTCCAGCTCGCCGCCGAGGCGCTGCAGCCGGACATGCGCATCATCGCCCCCTGGCGGATCGAGAAGTACCGCGCTCAGTTCCCCGGCCGCACCGAAATGCTGGCCTACTGCGCGAAAAAGAACATCCCGGTGAAGGCCTCCGCCGCCAAACCCTACTCCAGCGACGAGAACTGCCTGCACATCAGTTACGAAGCCGGCCAGCTTGAAGACCCCGCCGTCGACGGCATTCCGATCATCGACTTCGGCATGACCGTCTCGCCGCAGGCCGCTCCCGACAAGGAAGAGACCATCGCCGTCGGATTCGAACAGGGCGTGCCCGTCAGCGTCGACGGCCAGAAGCTCTCGGCGTATGAAATTGTCCGCGTCCTCAACGAGGCCGGAGGACGCAACGGAATCGGCCGCATCGACATGGTCGAGAACCGGTTCGTCGGCATGAAGAGCCGCGGCGTCTACGAGTCGCCCGGCATGACCTGCCTGTACGCGGCCCACCTGGCCCTCGAGCAGTTGACGCTCGACCGCGACCTGCTGCACCTCCGCGACCGGATGTCGCCCGAGGTCGCCGAGATGGTCTACTACGGCTTCTGGTACTGCGCGAAAATGGACGCCCTGATGGCCTTCCTCCGCGAGGCCCAGCGGCCCGTCACCGGCGAAGTCCGACTCGGCCTGTACAAAGGCAACGTGCGGCCGATCAGCCGGACCTCGCCCAACAGCCTGTACGACGAAGCCATCGCCACGATGGAGGCCGGCGGCAGCTACAACCAGACCGACGCCGAGGGCTTCCTGCGAATCATGGGCCTGCCCCTCCGCGTCCAGGGCCGCGCCCGCCCGCGGGCGTTCTGACGCCCCCTGAGGAACAGCGGTCTGAGAAATGAGGGCCGCGCTCAAAGCGAAAACGGCGGGCATGTCTTCGCGGCATGCCCGCCGTTCGTGCTTTCTGTTCTGCGTTGCGTTGGAGCGACGGCGATCCTCGCCAACACTCCGACCGCGGGGAATCAGTGTCTTCCCCAACGGTCCGCATCCCGGCCACCAGCCCGACTACGACGGCGTCGTAGTTGGCGCCGCAGCGGCGTTGGCTGCGTTCGCCGCGTTAGCGGCAAAAGCGGCGTTATGTTCGGCGAGCAAAACCGCCATCCCGGGATCCGTCAGCTCTTCACGGACGATGTTCATGTCCCGCGGAGCATCGATGCCCAAACGCACCGAATTCGGACCGATCCGCACGATCGTCACAGCGACATTGTCACCGATCAGAATCCGCTCCCCGGGCTTTCGTGACAACACAAGCATGACCAATCCTTTCGTATCAAGGCTGTGCTGCGCTTCTCCAACATCCACCGAAGCTCGGCCGAGACCGGAAGCGTCTTCGCGTTACTGTCGTCAGCTTGAGGATGTTGTCAGAACGATAACAATGCGATGGCAGGCCGTCCAGCCCGAACCTCTCCCTGCCCTGTTTTCGGGCTGCTGAAATTTCGGGCACTGTGGAAATGCCTTGGGAATGAGCAGGTCCCGGACAGCTCGCTCCGCGGATGAGTTCCCGACTGTCGAAACCCCGTCGGCCTGGATTCGGGTAGACTGCCGATAGCGACCCTCGCCGACGAACAAGCTGGTTTTCCGGCGGAAGTGTTCCCGGCGCCGGTTCCCTGCCGGTCCAGTCCCGCAGACGTTCCTTCCTGGAGACGTCCGATGAAGTTCTCCCGCCGCGACTTCCTGGCCGCGTCCGCCGTTGTCGGCGCCGGCCTTCCGGGAATCTTTCGTCGAGCCGCCTGGGCCGCCCCCAAGTCCGATCAGCCGGGCGGGCGCGACACGGTCCTGGTCGTCGTGCAGCTCACCGGCGGAAACGATGGTCTGAACACCGTCATCCCGTTCCGGCACCCGGTCTACGCCGCCTCCCGCCCCACACTCGTTCAGCCCGCCGACCGAATTCGGCGGATCGACGACGACCTCGCGTTCCACCCGGAACTCGAGGGCTTTTCAACGCTGCTGGAACAGGGAGCGCTGGGCATCGTTCAGGGCGTCGGCTATCCGAATCCGAACCGCTCGCATTTCGAGTCGATGGACATCTGGCACAAGGCGACGCCGTCGTCGCAGGAGCGCTACGGCTGGCTGGCCCGCTCGACGCCGCTGATGGGCGCCGGAGCGATTTATTCCGCCGATGCCGCGCCGCCGCTGGCGCTGTATGGCTCGACCGGATACGCCCCTTCCCTGAAGTCGCTGGTCGACTACCGGCTGAAGACGCCCGGCGACGATCCTGACGTCCGCGCGGCCATCGAAAGCTTCGCCGCCAGCCAGCCCGACGAGAACGACCTGCTGAGCTTCGTCCGCAGTTCGGCCCGCCAAACGTACGAGTCCTCAGAGCGGATCGCCCGGGCGGCTGCGGAATATGCCCCAGCGGCCAGCTACCCCGAAACGCCGCTCGGGCAACACCTGAAGCTGTTCGCCCAGCTCATCGATGCGGGCGTTCCGGAGCGCGTTTACTACACGTCGCTGGACGGGTTCGACACGCATGCGGCGCAGTCCCTGTCGCATGGGCAGCTCCTTCGAAACCTGGCCGATTCCGTCCTCGCCTTCCGCGAGGATCTGAAGCATCACGGCCACGACCGCCGGGTGCTGACCGTGATGTTCTCCGAGTTCGGTCGCCGCGTGAACGAGAACGGGTCGCAGGGCACCGACCACGGGACAGCGGCCCCGATGTTCCTCGTCGGCGACGCAATCCGCACCGGACCGATCGGGGCACATCCCAGCCTCGACGACCTGGACGACGGCGACCTGAAGTTCCACACGGACTTCCGCAGCGTCTATGCCGCGCTGCTGGAGCGCTGGCTGGGCGTCGATCCCGCGCGGGTGCTGGACGGAAACTTTGCGCCTTCGGACCTGTTTGCCTGATCGTCACGCGCGCCGGGACTGCGGCGAAACCGGCTGGAGGCGCGGGGTGCGGCGCGGGAACTTCCGCGGGGCGATCCGCGACCGGTTCAGACCGTTTGGGTCCGGGACTGGAAAACGTCGGCCCCGCGCGGCGAGAATTGACGATATCCGCGGCACCAGCGCCTGAAGTTTGCGGCGAGGCTTTGACGCCTCTCCCGCCGCGAGGTTGTTCTCCGCACGGATGCGGAACCAGACACTGGAACCGGTTCAGACGGAGTTGACGCCCATGAGCGCCCGCCGATTCGGTCGGGTCTTCATCCGCCGCGCCGCCACGCTGCTGACCGCCGCCGCCTGCCTCGCCGCCGTGACGATTGCAGCATCGGCCGACGAAGTCCGACTGCCCAACGGCATCGTCCTGAACGGGACCGTTCTGCCGATCGGCGGCCCCAACGAGCGCACGTCCCGGCAGGCCGATCGGGACAACCCGTCCGAAGCCTTTCTGCTCGTGGACGACGGCGTGCGCCGTTACATCGTTCCCAACCGACGCGTCGAATTCGAACGCCGCGACGAACTCTCTGGCGTTCCGCAATTCGAGTTCCAGCGCTCCCGCCGATCCCGCTCCCGCACCCCCGACCTCATCGGCTCGGCCACCTTCGAGCCCTTTTCCGAGTTCGGCAAACGGACCGTCACTCTCACGACCTCCCGCGGACCCGTCGCCATCGTCCAGGAGATCACCCGCCTCCGGCCCGACTACGCGATCGTCGAAGGCGTCACCCACGAATGGACCCAGGGCTTCGACACCCGCCTCATCCCCGCGGACCGGCTGCAGCAACTGCTGCGGCTCAGCAGCAATCCCAAGCTGCTCGACGACCGCAAGGCGATTGTCCGGTTCTACATCGACGCCGAGATGTATTCGGAGGCCTCCCGCGAACTGCAGCAGGTGATCGCCGACTTCCCGGATGAAGCCGCCTGGGGCCAGTCGCAGGTCGAGATCCTCGCCGAACAGAACGCCCGCCGCGGAATGCGCGAGGTCTTGCGCCGGCAGGCGGCCGGACAGCACGCGCTGGCGCTCGAGATCGCCCGCAAGGCCCCGCCGGACTCCGTCAGCGCCGACGTCTTCAACCAGGCGCAGGAGATCGTCGATGGCTACACCCGCGCCGCCGAACGCGCCGAACGCGCCCTGCTGCTCCTCGAACAGTACGAAAGCGAACTCGAGTCGCCGCTGGCCAGCCAGGTCCGCCCGCTGAGGCTGGCCGTCCGGGACGAGCTGTTCGTCGAGAACGTGGACCGGCTCGATCCTTTTCTCCGGGCCGAAGTCGATGCCCAGTTGACCCCGTCCGAAAAGCTGGCGCTGGCGTATTCCGCATGGATCGTCGGTCCCACGTACGCGGACCTGAACCTGACGGTGGCGCTGAACCTCTGGCAGGCGCGGTTCCTCGTGTCCGAGCATTTGCGAACGGACCGCGACGCCATCCGCCGCGGTCGGCTCGCCACGCAGATCCGCGAGCTGGAAGGTGTGACGATCGAGCGGATGGCGGAACTGCTCGAGCGGCTGCCTTCGACCTGGGACGGCTTCCGGCCCGAACCCGGCGTGCCACACGAGTACGCGATCGAGTCCAACCAGCGCGAACAGGCCGCGTACGCCGTCACGCTGCCGCTGGAGTATCATCCCCAGCACCGCTACCCGCTGATCGTCGCGCTGCATCGCTCGGGACAGTCGCTCGAGGAGACGCTCCGCTGGTGGGCCGGCGACGAAGAAGCCCCCGGCTACGCGATGCGCCGCGGCTGCATCGTCATCGCCCCCGAGTTCGCCGAGCCCGGGGCCGCGGAGTACGACTACAGCATCCAGGCGCACCAGCGCGTGCTGGCGGCCATCTCGGACGCCCGCAAGAAATTTTCCGTCGATTCTGACCGCATCTACATCGCCGGGCATGAAATCGGCGGGGACGCCTGCTTCGACATCGCCATCGCGCATCCCGACCTGTTCGCGGGCGCGGCGCCCTTCCTGGCCCGGCCGGACCGGTTCGTGCTCCGCACCTGGCAGAACGCCATTGCCCTGCCGTGGTACATCGTCGCTGGCGAACGCGACCGCGACACGCTCGACAAGAACGCCACGCTGGTCAACAACCTCGGCAAGCGCGGCGCGAACCTCATCTATTGCGAGTACAAGGCTCGCGGATTCGAAAGCTATCACGAAGAGCTCCCCGCACTGTTCGACTGGATGGAGCTGCATCGCCGCCGCCCGCTCAGCGACGTCAAGGACGGCTGGGAGGCCGCCGTCATGCGGCCCAGCGAGAACAGCTTCTACTGGCTCACGATCGACCAGATGCCGGAACGGGTCTTCAAACCCATCAACTGGGAACAGCCCCGCAGCGTCCCCCAGGCCATGAGCGTCAACGCGAAAGTCACCTTGGGCAACACGCTGCACCTGCGGCATCCCGGCAGTCGGGCCACCGTCTGGCTGTCCCCCGAGTTCATGAGCTTCGAGACTCGCTTCCTGGCGAACGTCAACGGACGCGAACGCCTGCGCGAGATCGTCCAGCCCTCGATCGAGGTCATGCTTGAAGACTTCCGACAGCGCGGCGATCGCGAACGGCTGTACTGGGCGAAGCTCGAATTCTGAGACTGTCCCCGGTAGCATCGGTTGAGTGGGCCGGTCCGGGTCGGGCGGCCGGTGCGGGGACCGCTTTGCGAGGCGCGACATGGCCAGGTGCGCGGGCTGCAACAAGATCATGTTCGGGGGCGTCGAACGGGACGGGCTGCGCTACTGCAACGACGGGTGCGCCGACGCCGCGGCAATCCAGTCCACGTGGTCCGACATCCCGGAGGACCTCGTCGTCGAACGGGCGCGGGACATCCTCAACGGCCCATGCCCGGAGTGCGGCAACCACGGAAATGTCGACTGGCACACCGCGCATTACGTGTGGTCGTTCCTGGTCATGACGTCCTACAAAAGCACGCCGCGCGTCTGCTGCGTCGGCTGTGCCCGCCGCGCGCACATCATGGCGACGCTCAGCAATGTGTGCTTCGGCTGGTGGGGCTTTCCGTGGGGCCTGTTGATGACGCCCGTGCAGGTGTGCAAGAACGTCGTCGGGCTGGCCCGTTGCGGGGCGTCGGATGAGCCCTCCGACACGCTCCGCACGATCGTTCGAACCGAACTGGCCGCTGCGCTGCATCAGCGTCTGCGAACAGCGACGGCCGAACAGCAAGCCCTCGAGCAGCCAGCGGAATGATCCGCGGCTCCCCGGTCAGCGATGGTCCCTGGCGACGACGGTTCCGGACCGCGACGAATTTTCCCGCTTCGCCCGTCATTCGGCGCGCCTGGCCCGCGCGCAACGCTTCAGCTTGCCCCCGGCACCGGCAACGGACTCGATGCCGGCAGCGTGTAGTCCCGCTCCACGGCCGCCCGGATCAGTTCCCGCGTCTCCTGCGGCGTGACGTTCGTCAACTGCTCGATCCGCTTCGCTTCCGCGGCCAGGTTGTCGTCCTTGATGCAGTCCCGAAACCACTGCGAAACGTCCCCCTGCGACAAATGCCACGTCCACGTGTCGTCGTCGATCCCGTCGGCGATCTGCAGGAACAGGATCAGGTTCTGTGCCCGCAGCTTCATCTTGTTCTCCGGCCCCCGGAAGTAAAAACTCCGATCCGGCGGCAGCTCCCCCTGTGCGTACTTCCGCCGATGCCGCAGCCGCGTCGATTTGCTCGGATGCGGACGCACCAGCGACGGACGCCCCGGGCGGTCCCGCCGCCACAACAACAGCTCGCCCGACACCGGCCGCAGTCCCTCCAGATCCGGTCCCGGCTGATCCACCGCTGACGCGAACTTCTGCAGCGTCTCCGGCGCCGCCTCGCCGATCGCCAGCACCGTCGTCACCCGTTCAAGCAGCGGCTTCGCCAGCATCTCCGGATGCACCGTGATCAGCACCACATTCCGCAGATCCTCCGGCATGATCCCGTCAGGCATCCGCCATTCCGCCGGCATCAAGTGGTGCGCTTCGTCGAACACCAGCCAGTGCGGCCGCCCGGTCCGCGACCGCAGTTCCAACAACTCCGCGAACAGGCTCAGAAAGAACGCCGGACGGTCGCTGATCGGCATCCCCGTCATGCACACCACCGCGTTGGCGGATGGATTCTCCAGCAACCGCAGCACCTCTTCCTGCAATGGCGGCGACTTCGCGCCCCCCAGCACCATCGCCCCCTCGAACGACGAATAGTCCCCTTCCGGATCGATCAGGCAGAACTGGTACTTCTGCTCCAGCATCGCTTCCACCAGCCGCGTCGCCACGGTCGACTTCCCGCTCGCCGACGGTCCGCAGATCAGCACGCTGCGGCCATAGGGGGAAATCTTGATCTCCTCCTCGCCGCTCCGCCCCAGACCCAGGTGATGCCGCTCCAGCTCCGGATCGAAGTCGGCCAGATCGTTGCCGACCATGTGGTCGATCAGCTCGACCACGCCCCGTCCGTGGTCCGAAGGCGTCACCAGGTCCGCCGTTTCCTTCAATGACGGCAGCGCGTTCTCCACGGCCACCGACAGCTCGCAGAACTTCAGCAACGCGTGATCGTTCTCCGCATCTCCGATGCCCACCGCGTTGTGCGGCGACAGACCCATCTCCTTCAGCGCCGCCTTGAGACCGCTCGCCTTGTTGACCCCCGCGGGCAGCACCATCACCGCCCCCTTATTGAAGATCACCTGCAGCTCCAGGCCGAGTTCGTGGATCGTCTCCAGCACCGTCGTCTGATGCGGCTCCCAGGTCGCGACGATCGTCCGGCCCACAGACATCGGCGCCACCCCCCGCGACCGCAACAGATTCACGAACCGCTCCGGCGGCGCATCTGCCAGCGGCTTCGACTCCCGGGTCGACGGCCGGTACAGCAGCCCCCCGTTCTCCGCGACGACCCAGTCGCACAGGTCCAGCTCGGGAAAGATCTCCTGCAGCTCAGGCAGCTCCCGGCCCGTCACCAGCACCAGCCTCCGACCGGAGGCCAGCAGCCGTTTGATGCCCGCGATGGTCTCCGCATCAACTTTCCCGTGATGGGCCAGGGTTCCGTCATAGTCGCTGGCAAGAACGTGATAGCGCATGAGTTCAGGGCAGGTCGGTCAACAGGGCGTCCGGCCGCGGAGAGGCGACGCGAAATCCGGACTTGCGCCGTTCCACGCCGTGCTCGGGCTCTGGATCCGGCCGCGTCCGGGCCGCGACGGCAAATCCGGGGCCTTCAGTGTAACCGCCTGCAAACGGCGGGCCGGGATTTTGCGGGTTCGACGGCATTTCCGCGTTCCGGCGGCCGGCGACCGCAACTTCCGACGTTGTTCGCGGTGGGGCGAGGGTGTTACGTTCATTCCGAGATCACACCCCGGGGGCCGGCAATCTCTCTGCGCCTCCGCATTCACGAAACCGAGCAGACTCTGATGTTTGAAGAACTGAAGCAGGCGATCCGCGGAAAGACCGCCCGCGTGGGCATTATCGGCCTGGGTTACGTGGGACTCCCCCTCATCGACGCCTTCACTTCCAAGGGCTTTCGCTGCCTGGGGTTCGACGTCGACCCCTGGAAGGTCAACGAACTCAATGCCGGACGCAGCTACATCAAGCATCTGACGTCCGAACGCGTCGCCGGCTGGATCGCCGCCGATCGGTTTGAAGCCACAGCCGACATGAGCCGCCTCGCCGAGGCCGACGCTCTGCTGATCTGCGTCCCCACCCCCCTCAGCGACAGCCGCGACCCCGACCTCAGCTATGTCGAGGGCACCGCCGAATCGATCGCCAAAACGCTTCGCAAAGGCCAGCTCGTCGTCCTCGAAAGCACGACCCATCCCACCACCACCCGGGACAACGTGCAGCCCATCCTCGAACGCGGCGGACTCCGCGCCGGCGAGGACTTCTTCCTCGCCTACAGCCCGGAACGCGAGGACCCCGGCAACCCCAACTACTCCGCCGCCAGCATCCCCAAGGTCGTCGGCGGGCACGATCCGCGGAGCCTCGAACTCGCCGCCGACCTGTACAGCCAGGCGGTGGTGAAGGTCATTCCCGTCTCGCAGATGGAGGTCGCCGAGGCCTGCAAGATTCTCGAGAACACCTACCGCGCGGTGAACATCGCGCTCGTCAACGAGCTGAAGATGCTGTTCGACCGCATGGGCATCGACGTCTGGGAGGTGGTCGACGCCGCGAAGACGAAGCCGTTCGGCTTCCAGGCGTTCTACCCCGGCCCCGGGCTGGGCGGTCACTGCATTCCCATCGACCCCTTCTATCTCACCTGGCTGGCCCGCAAGCATGGCATGGCGACCCGGTTCATCGAGCTGGCCGGCGAGATCAACGCCCGGATGCCGGAATACGTCGTCTCGCGGCTGGGCGAGTTCCTGAACGATGCGGCCAAACCGATCCGCGGCAGCAAGGTCTGCGTGCTGGGTCTGGCGTACAAGAAGGACGTCGACGATCCCCGGGAGAGCCCGAGTTTCGTGCTGATGGAGTTGTTGCTGCAGCGCGGCGCGGTGCTGTCCTATAACGATCCGCACGTGCCGCGGATGCCGAAGATGCGGCACCATCCGTCGCTGCCGGAGCTGACATCGCAGGCGCTGACGCCGCAGTTTCTGGCCGAGCAGGACTGCGTGCTGATCGCGACGGATCACACAGCTTACGACTGCGAGTTCATCGTCAAACACTCGAAGATGGTGCTGGACACGCGGAACGCGACGAAGAACGTCGAGACGGGCCGGGAGAAGATCTTCAAGGCGTGAACGGACGGCGCCAGCCGGAGCGCCGCGATGAGCGTGGTTTGGCCGTCGGGATTGGCTGAGCCCGACAGCGGCGCCGGGCATCATGCCCTGGGAGAACGAAAATTCCCGCCCATTCCGGTGATCCGACCGTTCGCCGACCGCGTTGTGCTCCCGGTCTGACGTCCCGATTCCCCGCGTTCCAAGGAACACGCCCGTGATCCTCTCCACGACTCCCACCCTCGAAGGCCGCCGCATCACCGATTATCGCGGCGTCGTCACCGGAGAGGCCATCCTCGGAGCCAACATCATCAAGGACTTTTTCGCCGGCATCCGCGATATCGTCGGCGGCCGCGCCGGAGCCTACGAAAAGGAACTCCAGCGCGCCCGGCAGATCGCTTTCGACGAGATCCGGCAGCAGGCCGAGGCGCTTGGCGCCAACGCCGTCGTCGGCATCGACCTCGATTATGAAGTCGTCGGCGCGCAGGGCGGCATGATGATGGTCAGCGTCAGCGGCACGGCCGTCGTCGTCAACTGAGCCCGCGGGGCCGTGCGAGCCGTGTCCGTTGGGAAACGCGGTCCACGCCGCGCCGTTGGCGGTCCCAGCAGCGCGATCCGGTTTTCCCCGGTTCCATTGGCGGCACGGGCTTGATTCTCTCAGCAGCGCGCGGGAGAGTGACTTTCCGCGTTCGCGTCGCCGCGCCCCAGCGGGTCGGCCGACGGCGACAGCGATGTCCTCTGATCGACTTCGGGAAAGTTCCATGCGCACCTTGAGTTCCAATCGTGTCCTGCTGTCGGGCGTTGGCATCGCCGCCATCGCCCTGGCATCGCTCAGCGATGCCGAAGCGGGCCGGCGTCGCCGCTGCTGCCCCCGCCCGGCGCGCGGCTGCGTCGCCCCGGCCTGCTGCTGCGTCGTTCTGCCGAACTGTGCCTCGCCGGGCGCTGTCGCCCCGGCGCATGCCGCGCCGGCCGATGCCGCGCCCTCGGAAGCGGCCCCGCAGGAATACGCGCCGCCCACCGAACCTCCCGCCGATGCGCCCGAACCGCCTGTGGAGGCGCCAGCCCCCGCCGCGACTCCCGCGGAATCCGCCGCCGCTCCGGCCGCAGAGGCCCAGGAGGCCGAATGGGTCACGCTGAACAACGGCGAAAACTTCGACGGCTGGAAAATCAACGAGAACCCCGATTCGTGGCGCATCGAGGACGGCGCGTTCGTCGCCCAGGGGGAGCGCAGCCATCTGTTCTTCGTCGCCGACGAAACGCCGTTTGAAAACTTCGAACTCAAGGTCGACTGCCTCACCAAGCCCAACAGCAACGGCGGCATCTACTTCCACACCCGCTTCCAGGAGCGGGGCTGGCCCAGGTACGGCCACGAAGCGCAGGTCAACAATTCCTACGCGAACGACCCCAAGAAAAGCGGCAGCCTGTACGGCGTCGTCGACGTTCTCGAACAGCACATCCCCGACGACGAATGGTGGACCGAGACCATCACCGTCCGCGGCGGGCACATCACGATCATGCTGAACGACAAGGTCGTCGTCGATTACGAGGAGCCCGCGGACAAGCCGGCCTTCTCCAACGATTTCGAACGGCGACGCGGCAGCGGCACGTTCGCCCTGCAGGCCCACGATCCCGGCAGCACCGTGTACTACAAGAATATCCGCGTCCGGCGGCTTCCCTGAAGCCCGTTGTTCGCGGCGAGACGCGCGCAGCCCGGGACTCTGCTCCCGGGCTGTTGCTTTGCGCGGGCCGATCCCGGGCCGTCAGAACCGAATGTGGATGCCCCGCCGGAACAGCCAGCGCGCCGTCAACAGCACCAGCAGCACCACCGCGGTCGGCTGCATCCACTGCAGGCCGCCCTGCGGCGAACCGACCAGCCGTTCGGCGACAATGTGGAAGAAGCCCAGTCCGCTCGCTACGTACAGCGCGATCGGATTCGCCCCGATCCACACGAACGGCGTCGCCCAGCGCCGCAGACCGATCCCCTCGATGATCGCGTGGAATGCCCCCAGCAGCACGAGGCTCCACCCCGCGGCCATCAGCACGAAGCTCGACGTCCACAGTTTTTTGATGATCGGAAACGCCGGATGCCAGGCCCAGCCCAGAGCAACGAGCGCCGCTCCCGCCGTCAGCATCCCGGCTGATTTCTTCCATACGCTGCCAGGGGCGAACAGCGCCTTCCCGGTCAACAGGCCCAGAAGCGCGGTCGCGATGGCCGGGAGGGTGCTGAGCAGCCCCTCCGGATCGTGATCGCCGTCGTACTTCCGACCGGGCAGGAACAGCCGATCCAGGTGATTCGTCAGGTTTCGCCCCTCGCTGAAGTCGCCGGCTCCATAGTCGCCGACGGGGACGTACGTCAGCAGCAGCCAGTACCCCGCGAGGATCGCCGTCGCCGCCACCGCCAATCCCCACGTGCCGAGAAACAGCGACAGGATCCCCGCCGCAACGGACCCGATCGCGATCCGCTGGAGCACGCCCATCCAGCGCACATCCGCCAGCGCCGCCGGCAGGTCGCCCGTGAACGCCGACAACCCGTCGGAATAGACGACCCCCACCAGAAACAGAATCACGCCGCGAACAAGCAGATGCTGGATCGTCCGCACACGGCCGTCGCGGACCAGACGCCGCGGCAGCGACGCCGCCATCGACACGCCCGACAGAAACAGGAACAGCGGGAAGATCAGGTCGTAGAACCGAAAGCCTTCCCAATCGACGTGCTCGAGCTGATGGGCCGCCTGCTGCAGCAGGGAGACATCGGGAAACATCCGGGCCAGTGCGTGGACGATGTCCTCGAGGCCCAGGATCCAGATCATGTCGAAGCCCCGGAGGGCATCGAGCGACAGCAGCCGCGCGGGCGCCGGGGATGACGGATCGAGGGGCGCCAGGGGGGCCAGCGGTGGTCTCACGGGGTCGGTCATGGTCGGTCCGCCTGCGGGGGTAAGTCGCGGGCGCACGGCCCCGACCCCCGCATGCTACCGGCAATTCGTCGTCCCGTGGATTGAGGGCCCGCACGAACAGAAACGGCCTCCCGGGCGATCCGGGAGGCCGTTATGTTCAGCAACAGCGAGTCAGCCGATTACCGGCCGCGACGGCCGCGACGGCCGCAGCAGTCGACAGCGACCTGCTGGCCGCAAGGAACCTCGACGGTGATCGTCTTGGGCACCATCCGGCAGACCTGAACGTCGATCGTCTTCTCCACCGGGACGGCGACGCACACCGTGTAGGTGTCGGTCTTTTCCTCAGCGACCATGTTGCAGACCTTGAAGGTCCGCGTGCGGGTCTCCGGCTTGCAGACCGTCACGTTGTAGGTGTACTCCTCCTGTTCGGACTGCATTTCGCAGACCTGAACCGTGCGGGTCCGGGTCTCCGGCTTGCAGACGGTCACTTCGTAAGAGTACTCCTGCGGCTCGCAGACCATCTTGCAGACCTGGACCGTGCGGGTCCGGGTTTCCGGCTTGCAGACGGTCACGTCGTAGGAGAACTCCTGCTGTTCCGGAACGCAGCGGACGACCGGCACCGTGCAGGTGCGGGTTTCCGGGGTGCAGACCGTGACTTCGTAGGTGTACTCCTGCGGCTCGCAGACCATCTTGCAGACATTGACGGTGCGGGTCCGGGTTTCCGGCTTGCAGACGGTCACCTCGTAGGTGTAGTCCTGCGGCTCGCAGACCGTCTTGCAGACGGTCACGGTGCGGCTGCGGGTTTCCGGCTTGCAGACCGTCACCTGGTACTCGCAGGGGACTTCGCGGCATTCCGTCTTGTAGCAGGTGTAGGGGCAC
This sequence comes from Planctomyces sp., assembly GCA_019636235.1. GTDB lineage: Bacteria > Planctomycetota > Planctomycetia > Planctomycetales > Planctomycetaceae > Caulifigura. The sequence continues at coordinate 140,413 of JAHBXW010000002.1, read as the reverse complement.
TCGACCTGAACGAGGTTCGGGCACCACTGGCGACGGACGCAGCAGGGATTGCACGGATCGGCGACCGTGGTCCAGTGACCCTGGTCGACCGTCACAGTGCGGCTCATCTGCACCGGAACGCGCTCCACCACCGTCCGCGTCGTGGAACGCGTCTCGGTGTGGGGCACCATCACGGTGTACTCCTGCGTGACTTCCTCAGTCACCGGCTTCATGACCTGGCGGGTCGCCGTCCGGGTTTCCGTGTGGGGAACCATGACGGTGTACTGCTGCTCGTGCTGTTCGGTGACGGGCTTCATCACCTGGCGGGTCGCGGTGCGGGACTCGGTGTGGGGGACCATCACCGTGTACTGCCGCTCGACCTGCTCGGTCACCTGCTTCATGACCGTCCGGGTTCCGGTGCGGGTCTCGGTGTGCGGGACCAGGACCGTGTACTCCTGGGTCAGCTCTTCGGTGACGGGCTTCATCACCTGCCGGGTCGCCGTCCGGGTCTCCGTATGGGGGACCATGACGGTGTACTGCTGCTCGACGTCGCGCGTCACCGGACGGCAGACCGTCCGCGTTCCCGTCCGCTCTTCCTGGGACGGAACCATCACCTGGTACTCTTCCGTCCTGTCCTCCCACGACGGGGTGTGTACAGTGTACGTCCGCGTCCGCTCCTCCTGGCGGTATTCGCAGGTCCGGATCGTCCGTTGTTCCGTGACGATCTCAGGGCACATGACCGTCCGTTCCTGGACGATCATCTGCGGCCCGCAGGCCGCCACCGGAGCGCACGCCGTCGCGCACGGAGCCGGGGTGCTGGCGCAACAACACGCCCCCCGATCGCCTGCGGACGCCGCCGCGGCCGACAGGGCCAAAGCCACTGCCGGCAACACCAAAAAGCATCGTTTCATCTGCCGTCCTCCACTCAAATCGGTTGCCATTTCGCGGCGTCGAACCGCACGTTTCGACCCTTACCCCTGCCCCCATCCGCCCGTTGTCAATCTGGACAAAATGCGGATGATATTACGATGAGCATAGTTACATAATTTACTTGGCGACTGAGGCCATGCAACCAGCGACACCGCTTTTTCACGAAATGCGAATGACTCCCGCGCCCTCTGGATGGTCACTTTGGTTCAATTGTGCCGCCTGGATCGGCGTGCTGGTCGCTCAGCAACCAGCGCCCGCCCTCGCTGACGACCCGCCCCCCTTCTCGCGGTCCGGCGTCGTCATGGTTTCCGAGACCTCCGCGTCCGTGATGGCGGCAGAAAAGGTGCTCGCGGAATTCCCCCCCGGGACGGTCCTGCGCTACTCGAAGGAAAATGGTCCCTGGCTGCTCATTCCCCGGCATCGCGGCTGGATCAAACGCACAGCCGTGCTGCCGATTGAACTCGCGGAGGATCACTACTCGTCGATTCTCGCTGAGCGGCCGACCGCGGACGCGTTTCACCACCGCGGGATCGCCCGGCTGGAGACGGGGAAGTTGCCGGAGGCCATCGCGGACTTCAACGAAGCCCAGGCCAGAAATCCGAAGGACGCCGCCGTCCTCGTCAATCGCGGCGTCGCCCGCCTGCGGTCGGGCAATCCCGATGCCGCGCTGCAGGAATTCACCGCAGCGCTGCAGATCGACCCCGACGAACTCCTCGCTCTGATCAATCGCAGCAGCCTGCTCCTCGAACGCGGCCAGCCCGACGCGGCGCTCATTGACATCGAAGCGATCCTCGCAGTCGATCCCGGCTCGGCGGAGGCGCTCGTCAATCGCGGCGTCGCCCGTCGGCTGCAGGGGCGGCTCGACGAAGCGCTCGCGGACTACAATCTGGCGCTCCAGGCCTGGCCGGAATACGCGGAAGCCCTCGCGAACCGCGGCTACGTCCGAAAGGCGCTGGGCGACCACGCCGCCGCACTCGAGGATTACGAACGAGCGCTGCAGCTCGCCCCCGAGCTGTCGGCCGTAATGAACGACGCCGCGTGGCTCCTGGCGACCTGCCCGGACGAATCGGTTCGCAATCCCCAGCGAGCGGTGCAGCTGGCCGAACAGGCGGCGGCCCTCGCTCCGAAAAATGGCGATTATCTCGACACGCTGGCGGCCGCGTACGCCGCCGCCGGCCGATTCGAGGACGCGATCGCCCGCGCCGAGGCGGCGCTGCCCCTGTTGGGCGAAGCCGACCGCGGCCCCGTCAGCGCCCGCATCGAGGACTATCGCCGCCAGCGTCCTTTCGTTGAGACCCGCAATGCCCCGTCGAATTGAAACGCACTCGACCACCATCCTGGCCGTCCGCCACGGCGGCGTCGTCGCCATCGGCGGCGATGGCCAGGTCACCTACGGCCAGACCGTCCTCAAGCAGGACACCCGCAAGCTCCGCAAGCTTTTCAACGACCAGGTGATCGTCGGCTTCGCCGGGTCGACGGCCGACGCGTTCGCGCTCCTGGAGCGTTTCGAAGCCCGCGCCAAGGATTTCCCGGGCAACATCCCCCGCGCCGCCACCGAACTGGCCCGCGACTGGCGCATCGATCGCGCGCTCCGACGACTCGAAGCCATGATGGTCGTCGTCAGCGCCGAGCACAGCCTGCTCGTCACCGGGCAGGGGGATGTCGTCCAGCCCGCAGATGGCATCATCGGCATCGGCTCCGGAGGAACCTATGCGGTGGCCTCCGCCCGCGCGCTGATCCGGCACGCCCAACTCTCCGCAGCCGAGATTGTCCGCGAGTCACTGCAGATCGCCTCGGAAATCGACGTCTACACGAACGCGAACATCGTCGTCGAGGAAATCGCCGCCCGCTGACCGACGATTCGCTCGTCGCCGGCTCGAGCCCCGCGGCTCAGGCCGAGGGCTTCCGCGCCACCAGCACGACTTCATCGCCGCGGCCAATCCACGGCCCCGCGAGCGCCAGCGGAGCGAATGCCGCCGCGTACGCCAGCCGCTTGGGCATGCGCAACAGGGCGCGCGGGTCGCCAAACGAATACGCCAGCGGAATCCGCCGCGTCGTCCACCACACCACCTCGAACCCGGCCCGCTCCAGCAGCCGCGACAGAGTCTTCGTCGAAAACTGGCACAGGTGCGCCGGCGGTTCCGCGTGCGTCCAGTACTTCAGCGGCCTGGCCACCCGGAGCGACGCCTGCGGATACAGGCCGTCAATGTTCGGCGTCGAGAACGCCACGTACCCGCCGGGCGCCAACAACCGATGCGCCTGCCGCATCGCCGCCAGCGGGTCCGGCAGGTGCTCGACGACGTCCCACAATGTGACGGCCTCGAACGACTCCGCGGGCAGCTCGACGTCCGTCAGACCGCCGAGACGAATGTCGAGATCGTACAACCGCCGCCCCAGGTCGGCCGTGTCCTGCGAGAATTCCAGCCCCGCGACTTCCCAGCCCTGGTCGCGGGCCGTCTTCAGGAAGAACCCCGCCGAGCAGCCGACGTCCAGCAGCCGTCCCGATCGAATGTGCTTCGACAGATACCCGAGGTACAGCCGTCCCCGAGCGAGGAACTCCTCGCGGGCCGCCTCGCTGGTCGCGAAGTCGCGGTGGTAATTGTTCGAGAACGAATAGAACCGGCGCAGCTCCTCGGGCGTCGGCGGATTGCTGATGTAGGCAAGATCGCACTTCAGGCAGCGGACCAGATCGTAGCCATCCCGCTGGAACACCAGCGACCGCTGTCGGCAGCCGCAGTTCAGGCAGGCGTCGACCGACAGATGCCGGGGCTCTGCTGGGGAATTCGGCGACGGTTCCAGGACGGGGCAGGCGGTCGTGCTCATGGTGCGTGTGGACTCGGGGCCGGCGGTGAGTCGAAGGGGCGATGCACTATCGAATCTCAGGTTGAGGGGGGCGGCAGCGCCGGTTCCGCAGCGGCGGGCGCAATCCGGCGGAACGGCGGGGCGATTCGCACGATCCGCCGGCTGACGCGATTCTGCCGTCGTGTCGAGGCGCGTCGACATTTGGGCCCGGGGCGGGTCGCTCGGCCAGGGAAATGACGTCACTCCGATGGCGATGCGTACCAGTCTGATGACAGTTTGGGGTCCCCGAAACCAGATGTCTCGCGAACGCAAGATTCGTCCCCAATTCACGTTGCAACATTTCGGCAGAATCCGCCGGTCCCCGGCAGGCCAAGTGCCATTTCCCTGCGTCGACACGACAACCAATCGACTCGGCCACGGTGGAGCCGGGCGCGTGCCAAACTCACCTTCCAGATCGGGAGACTGTCATGAAGAAGGTTCTCACGCTCGTCGCGCTGGGACTGGGGATCGCGACCTTCGGGATGTCCGGGGCCGCAAAGGCCGGCGACGACCATCGTCATCAGTTCCAGACGGTTTCGCATCGCGGCGTGTACCGCGGACCTGTCTACCGCGGTCCCGTCCATCGCGGCCACGTGAATCGCGGCTGGGACAACAACCGGAACTTCCGGAACGCGCCCTACGGCGGCTGGGGCTATTCGCGGGGTCCGCGCTGGGGCGCTCCGTACGTCTACGGCCCGCCCGTGTACCGCAACGGCGTCATCATCACGACGCCCGGCTTCGGCTTTAACTACTACGGCTGGTGACTGCCGCACGCGGTCGCCAGGACGACAACAGCCCGCAGGACCAGGCGTCCTGCGGGCTGTTTGACGTTTTCCAAGCACGCGCTGTTCAGCCGTGGCTCAGCCCGCAGGCCGATCTGGCCCGTTCGAGCACCTCGCGGGCCTTCCCGCGGGCCTTCGCCGCCCCCGCGGCCAGAATCTCCCGGACTCCCGCCTCGTTCGCCGCCAGTTCCGCCCGCCGCGCCCGCGCCGGTCCAATCCATGCGTCCGCCTGCTCGAACAAGGCCTGCTTCGCCTCTCCGTAGCCCAGTCCCCCCGCGCGATACCGCTCCGCCATCGCCGTCCGCTGAGCCTCGTCGGCGAACAGCGCATACAGCGCGAACACCGGGCATTGGTCCGGATCCTTCGGCGCCTCGACCGGCAGCGAATCGGTCTTGATCGACATGATCTTCTTCCGCAGCTTCTTCGGCTCCTCGAACAGTTCGATCGTGTTGTTGTAACTCTTGGACATCTTCTCGCCGTCGAGCCCGGGCACCTTCGCCGACGAATCCAGCACCCGCGCTTCGGGCAACTGGAACACCTCCCGCTGGTACATGTTGTTGAACCGCTGGGCGATGTCCCGGGTCACCTCGATGTGCTGGACCTGGTCCTGCCCCACCGGCACGACCTGGCTGTCATAAATCAGGATGTCGGCCGCCATCAGCACGGGATAAGTGAACAGCCCGGCGTCCGCGGGCAGCCCCCGGTCCCGCTTGTCCTTGTAGGCGTGGCACTTCTCCAGCAGATGCATCTGCGTGACCGTCATCAGCAGCCACGTCAGCTCAGCGACCTCCGGAACGTCGGACTGCAGAAACAGCGTCGCCTGCGACGGATCCAGCCCCAGCGCCAGCATGTCGAGCGCCGCGTCCAGCGAGTTCCGACGAAGCTGATCCGGATCGCGAACCGTCGTCAGCGCGTGCAGATCGGCGATGAAGTAGAACGCCTGCTCGTTCGTCTGCAGTGCGATGTACTGCCGGATCGCGCCGAAGTAATTGCCCCAGTGAAAGCGGCCGGTCGGCTGAATGCCCGAAAGGATGCGCATGGATTCCGTGCAGTGAATGCAGTGAACAGGAGGAAGTCCGCGCCGGTCTTTTCGCAGGATCGACCAGCCGCGGCAAGGATCGTGCGGACCGGTCAGCTCAGGAGAAGTTCCGGAGACGACGCGGACCGGGAGCCCGGGCGCGGCCGGTTCTCGCCGCCGTGAAAGGTGAACACCACGGAATACTTGGGCTGATCGGAATGATTGCGGCTGGCGGCGTGGAACGTCAGGCAGTGGAAGAACAGGACGTCCCCCGGATCCAGCGAGACGGACTGCTGGGCGGCGATCAGCGGCTGATTGCGAGGATCGTCCTGCCGCAGGAACGATTCGGCGTCGAACTGCGACGGCTCGTAAGCCATGCGGTGCGATCCGGGAATCACTTTCAGGCAGCCGTTTTCCGGGTGCTCAGGCCCCAGCGCCAACCAGGCGTTCACCAGTTCCGGACGCTCAAACGACCAGTACCGGATGTCCTGGTGCCAGCCGGTGTCGCTGGAGAACCGGGGCTCCTTCGTCATGATGCAGTTGTGGTGCGCCAGCGGACAGACGAGCCGCGGCCCCAGCAGCTGCCGCATGCGGTCCCCCAACGCCGGATCGGTCAGCCACTCGGTGAAGACGTAGTCGCGGGCATGGGCCTGTTTCAGCCGCCGCACCGTGCCCCCGCCCGCCGCGTCCCGGCTTTCGGGCGCTCCGGGGTAATTCAAATCCGCCTCGAGCTCCAGCGGTTCGATTCGGCGTGCCAGGCCGTCCAGCGTCACCCGCCGCATCCGGTCCACCATTTCCGGGGAGGCCAGGCCCCGCGACACGATGAAGCCGTCCCGCCAGAAGGCCTCGATTTCCTCGGGAGAAAAGCCGTTGCAGCCGGAAGTCGACATCAGTGCCAGGGTCCAACAGAACTCGATTGCCGCCATCTTACGCAGTGATTCGATCCGAGACGATGCCTCGCGGAGCGCGCCGGATGCGCCGCCGGACAGCGCCCCTCGACCGCGCGTTCGGCCCTACCCGAGACAGACGCCTGGAACGGGCTGCGCCCGGTGGCGAGCGAAGTCCCTAACAGACGCGGCAAACCGATCTTGCGTCGATCCGCTGATTTTCGCCATGCTGCCGCCGATCAAAGTGTCGCCGTGGGTCGGCGGCGAATCAGTTGGGGGGAGACAGGGATGTGGTGCTCCCAGTGCCAGGCGGACGTCGCGACGGAACTCGCGGCCGACGGCAAACATCTGTTGTGCACGATCTGCGGCGAAGAAGTCCGGAAGGCCTTCGCGCCCAGCCAGCACCCGGAAACGCAATCCGCTCGCGAACTGCTGGATCGCTGGGCGAAGAGCGACTTCCTCGAATCGTATTCCGCGCTGCTCGACAGTCAGGCCGCGGAGGAAATCGCCGAATCGACATCGACGGACCCGGCTGACCTGTCGACGCCGGCCGCCACAGTGGTCCCTCAACCGGCCGTCGCACGGGACCAGCCCGCGGCCGCAGACGGGGGCGCCGATCTGCTGCCGTCCCCCAAGGCGGGCGACCCCGCCAGCGAACGCCCGGTGCGGAAGATTCACCGCGGCGCGCGAAGCTCATCACCCCGGCCCGCCGCCCAGCCCCCCGCGGACGCCGCGAAAACGACCACGCCGACCACGGCCGCTCCCGCCGTCAACTGGCGGTTTGACACCGCTCACGAAGAATCGCAGAGGTCGGCGCACGCCCCGGCCTCCCGTCCGCACATCGACAACCCCGCCGCAAAGCAGCCGCAGCAGGCGTCCGCCTCGTCGACTCCCGCGTGGCGGGATGACGCGTCCCACTCCGCCGCCCCCGCACCGCATTTCGACCTCGAAGTCTTCGCCGCCCAGTCGGGGCGTCGCCCTGGCCGGCAGGAGTCGGTCTTCGGGCAGCTCCTCGCCTACGTGGGCGTCGGCTTGCTGACAATCGGCACAGCGCTTGTCGTCTGGGGTTATTTCGGCGGCGCCGCCGTTCAGAAGTACCAGTCCACAGGGTGGCTGATCTCCACGGCCGGGCAGATGCTGCTGTTCCTGGGCGTGGTGACGCTGGTCTCCGGCGGGATGCAGCAGACGACGCACGAGGTCTCACAGCGGGTCGATTACATCGGCAACCGCATGCTGCGGATCGAGCAGTCGACGCAGGAGCTGCTGAAGGGGCCGTACTTCGCGAAGTCGGGCGCGGCGGAGCGGGCCACGGTCCGCGACGACTCGCGTCCCGCGGCCTGAGCACCAGCCGGACGCTGGGCGGAGCATCGCGCCGCTGACGCATCCTGAGGGATGATCCGGGCGGCCGATCATGGTTGCGGGGAGTTGCGCGGCGGTTCATTCCACCATTCGTTCCGACGGGCCATGGTTCGGGTCGTCGGCCCCAACCCGAGCGTTCTGGCACATCGCCCGGTTGGCCGCTCGTCACCGCACGCCGCGACTCTCCGGCAGCGCAATCGTCCGTCGCGGCGATCGCCCCCTCAGCCGCTCACCCTTCGCGGAGCCGGATCGACTTGCGGGCGACTTCCTTGCCGTCGATCCGCATCACGAACGTGTATTCCCCCGGCTCGAGCGACCGGTCGAGCGTGTAGAACAGGTTCCCCCGCAGGTTCTCGCGGGGAATCACGTTGCCGGTCCGCTGCACAATCCGGTCGCCGCCGTCCCGAACCTGGACCTCGACGAACAGGTCTTCGTGCGACGGCTGCAAACTGCACTGAATGATGGCCCGTTCCCCATGGAGGAACTCGCGGCGGCGATCCATCAGAACCTCGCCCAGCAGTTCCGTGCCGATGTCGAACGAAAACATCTTGTCCACGGGATCCAGTCCCTGCGCTTCATCGAGCAGCATCGCCAGCCGCTGCGGATCGATGGGCTGCAGCACGTGTCGTCCCTCCGGGCGCCGTTCGCCGTACACGTCCCGGCGATGCTCGATTTCGACGTTCGCCACAACGAGCGTGGCCAGCAGCGTGCCGAACGCCGTCAGCGACTGGATCGGCCGGATTGCCGGCAGACCCGGCCGCCAGGCGATGACCCGCAGCGCCGACCCCAGCGCCACGAACCGCCGTCCGCCGCGGCGCAGCCAACGACCAAGTCGGCGAATGTCCCACTCGTTGAACAGCGCCAGGTACAGCGTGATGTACAGGATCGGAAAGATCACCAGCCCCAGCAGAATCCCTGTCATCAGGTGAAACATGTACCCTAGCGCGATGCAGATCGTCCGGCCCCAGCCCCGCCAGCACAGGAACAGAAACACGATCTCCCAAATGATGACCGTGTACGAGGCCACGACCAGCCAGGCCGGATACAGGCTCACCCGTTCCCCGATCGGGTTCGCCATGTTGAGGTTCGTCTGCATCCAGAACGCCATCTGATCGCCGCTGAAGTAGCCGGTGGTATGCATCTTGGTGGCCGCCGCGCCGAGATAGACGACGCCGACGAGAATCGCGATCAGCCGGCGGGGCCACACCGGACACTTCGGGCCGTCGGCCGGCCCGGGCCAGCGCGGCTCTCTGCCCCGCGCCAGCAGCGCGTCCGCCGACCACACCGTCCCGCAGCCGGAACAGGTCAGCAGCAACAGCACGTGCGAGGCGATGACCGTGTATTTCGTCAGCGTCGTGATGCCGTCCAGCAGCGTGAAGTACGTGTACAGGGCCGTGGTCGCGGCCAGCGACAGCCGAGTCCGCCAGCCAACGCATGTCGCGACCAGGCAGAACACCAGCGCCGCGTAAAGCGCGACGGCCAACGTCGGCCCAGGAATCGGCAGCAGGTCCGGATGCCCGAAGTTGATCCACATCGGCGCGGGAGCGCCGTCCGACGAGTACAGCGTCCGCACGTGCGGCCAGCGCTGCAGGACCGGAACCAGCAACACCAGAGGCAGGCAGATCCTCAACAGCGCCAGCGACCAGGGAACCTCCTCCGCGAAGAAGAACTCGCGAATCTTCGCCGAGACTCCCGGCGCCCGCTCATCAATCGGCCTGCTCATCGCCCACTCCTGTCCGTTCGCCCGATGGAAATTGAGGGATTGCCCCGCGTGCGAGCCGCGCGACGCGGCCGCCCCGTCGCCAATCAGTCCCTCGAATACGTCTGATGCCCGACCGGCATCACCACGCTGGGATCGCGGGCGAAGTCTCCCGCCGTGAACACCGGCGTGCCGCGCTGCACGTCCTTTCGCAGCCGCGGGTTGTTGCCCACCGCCTGCGTCGCCAGCCACGCATGCCAGCCGGGCGCGCCCAGCGTCAGCTCGCCGTCGGCGTCGAATGCCGCGCGAATGCGGTGATACGACCGGAACTCGCGGGGCGCTTCGTAGCGCAGCGCCCACAGCTCGTCCGGGAGGTTGTACTTCTTGGCCCACGCCTCCTCGATCACCAGGTAGCGCACGATCGGTTCGTGTTCCGTGTGCGCGACGGTGTTCTGCGCCAGTCGCAGCGCGTGCATCCCGGTCGCGTCGTAGTGCCGGCGCCCGGTGTCGCCGAACACGCAGATGTCGCCCCAGGGAGGGGGATCGAGTTCGTAATACGTCCCGCTCTCCCCTTCGCCAAGAAGGTGCGTCCGCGTCTCCCAGCCGGACCACCCGCAGTACATGTCCCACACGATGAAGTACATCCCCAAGTGCCTGTAGGTCTTGTAACCCACGGCGTGCGAGACGAGGCCATAGGCCAGCGTGCCGAGATACAGCGCCACGAATACGGCGGAGCAGCGGCGGAGCATGCGTTCCCTCCCTGGAACCAGTCCGGCGGTCGCGAGCGGAACGTGAGTCGGCGCCCCGAGCCGGCGCGGGAAATCTCCGGCGACCGGCAGAAATGGTCAAGAGCAGTCGCCGCCCGGCCCGCGGCGAGTGCTGCGTTTCGCTCCATTCCCCCCGGCCGCGCTTCGATTGTTCTAGCCGGAACACCGTTTGCAACGTAACATTCAAAGCTTGTGCGGACTCCATCCGGGGGTCGCCGGCGTTCCCCAGAAGGAGTCGCCTTCACCATGCACGACGTTCTGAAAACCGCAGCGCTCTTGCTGGCGTTGGGGTTCACGACGCAGGGATTCGCGATTCAGGACGTGCTGACAGCCCCCCCGGCTGACGCATTGCGCGCCCAGGTCGACGCCTGGTTGAAGCCGCGGCTGGCAGCCGATCCCGATCTCGAGCGGGCGGTCAGCGCCCTGTGGGACTTCGGCGACCGGATGCCGACGCCCGCCGAGCGTTCCGACGCCCTGCTCCGCACGCTGTACCTGGCCGACGCCGACGTCCGCGAGCTGGTGGAAGCCTGCCGGCTGGGCGACCGTCCGACGAGCGATCTCCGCGAGTTTCGCGCACTCACGTCGCACGGGGATGACCCGCTGTTCTCGAACAATGTCCGGGCGTTCTATGCGCGCTTTCTAAGCACCGCCACGCTGTATGAGGAAGCGCTCGACATCTACCGGCAGATCGAGCCGCAGCACGTCGCGGACCCCGCGGCGCTGCTGTTTCATCGCGCCGTCTGCGAGCACGCCCTGCTCCTGAAGGACGATGGGCTGAAGACGCTGGCGAAGCTGCTGGACCACACGACGGGCGTGCCGAATCGCTACCGAGCGGTCGGCGAGTTGATGCAGACCGATCTGTCGGGTCTGGAGGAGAAGTCGCTGGGCGAAGTCGCGCGGCAGATGTCGGACGTTCGCCGGCGACTGGCCCTCGGCCGCGCGGGCGAGCGCGTCCAGCGGGTCGAGGATCAGATCATCGCCACTCTCGACGAGATCATTCAGCAGAAAGAAGACGAACAGTCCGGCGGCGGCGGCGGGGGCGGCAGCCTGCAGCCGGGCCAGGCGAATCCGCAGCCCAACAGCGCCGCACCCGACACCTACCTGGGCGGCCTCAAGGGACGGGGCCTGACGGATCGCCGCGACATCGGTCGCAAGGACAACTGGGGCAACCTGCCCGAGAAGTCGCAGGCGCCGGCCAAAAATATGATCGAGCGGAATTTCCCGGGGCACTACCGGCTGGCGGTCGAAGAGTATCTGAAGCGGCTGGCGGAGCGCGAAGCGCCTCCCCGCTGAACGGCCGCTGTCAGCCCGCCCCGGACAGGATGTCGTGACGATGCTCCCGGATGATGTTCGCCGCCTGGAAGCGGCCCGCGCCCAGTGGCCGCTCGCCGATGGCATCGATTACCTCAATCACGGGTCGTTTGGTCCCGCCCCTCTGCCCGTCCTTGAAGCCCAGGCCCGCTGGACGGCTGAGCTGCAGCGGAATCCCATGGAGTTCTTCGTCCGTCGCCTCGACGGACTGCTCGACGACGCGGCGGAACGGCTGGCCCGTTTTGTCGGTTGCCGCGGGGGCGACCTGGCGTTTGTCCCGAACGCGACGGTCGGCATGAACATTGTCGCCGACAGCCTCGCGCTGACGGCCGGCGACGAAGTGTTGCTGAACGATCACGAGTATGGGGCGGTGCTGCGGATCTGGCGGCGGCGGTGCGACGAGACCGGCGCGAAAGTCGTCGCCGCGCGGTTCCCGCGGCCGCTGACCTCGCCGGAGGAGATTGTCGACCGTCTGTTCGCGGACGTCACGCCGCGGACGCGGATGATCGTCGTCAGCCACATCACGTCGCCTACGGCCGTCGTGCTGCCGGTGGAGGCGATCTGTCGCCGGGCCCGCGACCTGGGCATCCCCGTCTCCATCGATGGCCCGCACGCCATCGCCATGCGTCCCGTGGCGCTGCGGGAGTTGGGCTGCGATTACTACTGCGCGAGTTGCCACAAGTGGCTGAGCGCCCCGTTCGGCAGCGGATTTCTGTACGTGCGCGGGGGCGCCAAGGCCGAGTTGCGGCCGCCCATCCTGAGCTGGGGACGCAGCCTGTGCGGGCGGCCGTCGACCTGGAAGGACGAGTTTCACTGGTTCGGGACCTACCAGCCGGCGGCGGCGCTGGCCATCCCCGCTGCGATCGAGTTCCTCGAAGCATTTGGCCACGGTCGGTTCCGCGAACTCACTCACGAGATGGCCCGCGCCGCGCGGAACCGGCTCATCAGCGAACTCGACGCCGAGCCGCTGACGCCCGACAGCCCGGACTGGTACGGCTCGATGGCGACGCTCCGTCTGCCCTGGCTGGTCGAACGGTCCGGTCACGCCGGCCAGCCGCATCCGCTGCAGTTGTCGCTGGCCACGGATTCGAAGATTGAAATCCCGATCGTCGAGTGGGGAGGCGACGCCCATGTCCGCGTCTCGTGCCACCTCTACCACACGCCGGATCAGATCGACCGGCTGATCGCAGCGCTGTGCGACTGGCGGGCACGAACCGGCGCGTGAACGTCCGGCGGGACCGCAACGAGCGACAGCCCCCGCAGCTGCATAGCTTCCCTATGGCGGCGGGAGCGTCACGAACCGCCAGCCGGCGTCGATCAGTTTCGGCAGGGCGGAGTTCAGCGCCGCGGGCGTGCGCTCCTGTGATACCTCGTTGTCGTGCAGGCAGGCGATCGACCGGGGCCGCAGCCGTGTCAGCAGCATGTCTTCGACGGTCCGCGGCGGCGTCTGTTCCAGCGAGTCAGGCGGAAAGACGTCCCACAGGACGATCTGCTGCCGGTGCACGCGGCTCCATTTGACGATCGTGTGCGTCAGTCGGCCGTAGGGCGGACGGCACCACGGCGGGATTCGGCCGAGGACCTGTTCCTGGATGCGGCCCCCTTCCGTGACTTCGCGGACCACGGCCCGCCGCGGCGCGCCCCAGCAGTCGAGGTGCGTCCGGAAGTGATTGCCGACGGCGTGCCCCGCGTCGAGGATCGCCCGCGCCTCTTTTGGAAAGCGGACGATGTTCTCTCCCAGCAGAAAGAAGGTCGCCGGCACGTTCCAGCGCGCGAGAACCTCCAGCAGCCGCCCGGTTCCCGCTGCCGTCGGTCCGTCGTCGAACGTCAGCGCGGCGACGCGATCGCCCGCGGGCGCGACGTGCCGGGGCAGTTGAATCCACAGGTCGGGCACCCACCAGCTCGCCGCCCGCGGCCAGACATGCGACAGCCGATGCCGCAGCACGCGCCGCCAGGCCGCCGCCTGGGGGATCGCGCTCTCCGCGCCCGCGGCGCCCCCCGAATTCAGTTCCAGGCGATGATCAACTGTCGCGCCGCGCTCAGCATCTCGCATGCGGACTCCCGTTCCTCATCCGAGGCGTAGTTCGAGAACGACTCGAACAAGTCCAGCACCCGCCCGGGACGCTCGAGCATCAGCGACACCGCCGCCAGATCGCGGCGATCGCAGAACGATCCGGGCCGCAAAGCCAACAGCCGCTGCAGCACCGACTCCGCGGCCCGCCAGTCGGCCTGCCGCAAATGCAGGGCTTTCAGATTGTTCAGCATCCGGGTGATGATCGTCCGGGGCGCCGCCGGTTCGAGCGACGGACGGACGGCCGCGACCGGCAGCCCTGACACGTCGCTGATCCAGTCGATGCACTCCGCGGGATCCAGGACGCGGCCGTGGCGGAAGGCGTCGACGAACAGCGGACCGGCGAGACCGTCAAACCGGCATAAAAAGTGCGCGGGGGTCGCCACTCCGCTGAGCGGCAGCCCCAGTCGTTCGCCGACGGCGACGTACACCAGCGACAGCGAAATCGGGATTCCGCGGCCCGTCTCCACGACGCGGTTCAGGTAGCTGCTGTCGGCGCGTTCGAAGCACGCCGAGTCGCCGCCGAAGTCGAATTCCTCGGCGAGCGCATCGCACATTTTGCGGAGCGCGTCGACGTCCGAGCGAAGCCGCGTCACCGCGGGGCGAAGCCGCTCGGCGATGTCGTCCAGGGCCGCCAGCGTGGGGGCGAACTCCAGCCGCGGGTCGCAATCCCGGGCCAGTTCCAGCGCCGCGCAGGTGAGGTCGACGCCGCTCTGAAACCCCAGGAGTTTGGAGAACTCGGCGTCTTCAGTGAACTGACTGATCAGGTCCATGATCTCTGCGCCACACCCGATGCGTTGCCCGATAGGACATCCTATCCGGGACGGCCCGCGAGGGCCAAAGGGAAGTGCGCGGAATGCGACGCGATCGGCAGGAACGGCTGAGGGGCCGGGCAAGGGGCCGGGCCCGGCTCAGGCCGGCGCGGAAGCGTCCTTCAGCAGCGGCGTCAGATACGCCACCGTGCTGTCCATTGTCCCCAGTTGAGGGTAGTCCGCTTCGGGAATCTGGATCCGGTACTGCTTCCGCAGCTCCATGACGATGTCGAGGAAGTCCATGCTGTCCAGTTCCATCTGCTCGCGGAACGGGACGCCGTCATTCAGATTCGACAAATCTTCGTCGGGGGCGATTCGCTCGAGAATGTTGAGAATCACTTGACGAATATCACCCGGCGCCATCCCGAACGTCTCCTGCTGTCCTCAGGGGTGAGGACGTCATGGGTCCTCGGCTGGAAAAATCGCACGGGATGATAGGCGATCGGCGGCAAAGTCCATACTGAGCCCGACATCTGCCCGGCCGGTTTGCCGGTTTCGGCCTCCGGATCGGCCGTCAGGTCCGCCGGCCCCTCCCGGGCGCCAGCCGGGCTCCGCGACCCGCCATGGCCGTCCGCTCGGGGAGAATTGACGCGCGGCATCGCCCCCTCGCCACGGCCCGCTGCGCGGATCCGCAAGAAATTCCGGCAAAATGCCGTCGCCGTCGCCGCTTCTCCGACAGGCCGCCCCATGGACGCCTTCGAAAGCCGGTCCGGCGATGCCCCGCCGCAGCTTCAGCTCAGCGTGGAGTCCGGCTCTTCGCGGACGTCAGCGGCGGCGGACCCGTCGACGCCGGAACAGGCGGATCGGCCGGCTCGGCGTCCACGAACGCGTCCAGTTGCTGCCCCACGTACAGCCGGATCGGCCCCGGCTCGATCTCATAAATCACCTGCAGCACCCGGGTGTCGACCCGCTCGGTGTTGTCGCCGGTCAGCGATCGCTTGGGAACCACATAAGGCTCGACGCGCCGGAACGTCAGGTTGAACTTCACCGTGGGATCGCCGCGCAGCGTCGCCGTCGCCGGCGCTCCCGGCCGAAACCGCGGAATGTCGTACTCATCGATGTCCACCCGCACATGCAGCGTGTTCACGTTGCCCAGGACAATCAGCGGCTGACCCGGGGGCGCGCCGACGAACTCCCCGGGACGCACGTTCACCTGCAGCACCTCCCCCGCCACCGGCGCCTGAACCTGCAACCGCGCGAGCTGCGTCTCGACCTGCACCACTTCCGCCTCCGCCTGCTCGATCTTGGCGCGGGCCAGCAGCTTGTCCGGCTCCCAGGCGCCGGCGATCAGCAGGTCGTAATCCGCGCGCGAGCGGGCCAGGAGATGTTCGGCGATCAACATCGCCTGCCGGCGGCGGACGACTTCCTGAGCCGTCGCCGCTTTCTCGGCATCGAGCCGCTGCACGCGTTCGTAGTTTGACTTCTGTTCGACAAGATTCGCGTCGGCTTCGCGAATGCGGGCCTCCGCCGCCGGCAGCTCCTCGGGACGCGGGAGGCTGTCCAGCTTGGCGAGTTCCGCCCGGGCCGCGGCCAGGTTCGCCTGCCGGGCCTTCAAGTCCGCGCGGGTCTGCCGGTCGTCCAGCCGGAACAGCGGCGCTCCGGCCTCGACCTGCGCGCCGACGACGACGTCCACGTCCACGACGATCCCCGGCAACTGCGAGCCGACCGAGATGTTCTCCGTCCGCGCTTCGACAATCCCCGCGCCGGCGACCGTCCGACGGTAAGGCGCCCGCGGCGGCTCGATCGGCGGCGACACGGGGGGCGCCGGCTGCTGTGCGCGGACCACATGCAGGACCGCGAACGCCAGCAAACCCAGCGCGACGATTGGCAACAGCATCTGGCGGATCATGTTCCGCTCTCCCGACCCGACATCGAGGCCGCCGGAGTTTCAATCCGCTCGATGGCCCCGTCCGACATGGAAATGATTCGATCCCCGAACTCGAAAACGCGGCTGTCATGCGTCACGACGATCACGGCCCGGTCCGGCTGAATGGCCACGGCCCGCAGCAATTCCATCACCGCGTGACCCGAATGGGCGTCCAGTGCCGCCGTCGGCTCGTCGCACACCAGCAGCCGCGGCTCGTGAACCAGCGCCCGCGCGATGGCCACCCGCTGTTGCTGGCCCCCGGACAACTGCGACGGCAGCGACCGGGCCCGGCTGCCCAGCCCGACGGAATCGAGCACTTCGGTCGCCCGCGCCACGGCCCGCTGACGCGACCACCCGGCGATCACCAGCGGCACCGCCGCGTTTTCGGCCGCCGTCAAAGCCGGAAGCAGGTTGTACTGCTGGAACACGAACCCGATCTTCTCCCCCCGAAATCGCACCAGCTTGCCGTTGGACAGCCGGCCCAGGTCCTGTCCCAGCACCTCGACCGTCCCGCTTGTCGGTTCCAGCAACCCGGCGATGATCGAAATCAGCGTCGTCTTGCCGCAGCCGCTGGGACCGACCAATAGCGTCATCTCGCCCGCGGCAATGTCGACCGTCACGTCCTGCAGGGCCGTCACGCGGCCATCGCCGTCGCCGAACACCTTCGACAGTTCGCGCACGCAGACCGCATGCGTTCCGTCGAACGCGGCGGACGTGGGGGCGGCGGATGAGGCGAGTGCGGACATCGGCGTCACCGAAACACGATTCCGGGTTCCAGGACCAGCACCCGACGCACGCTCAGCAGGCTGGCCAGAATCCCGATGAAGAACACCGCGCCCCCCGTCAGCGCCAGCACCTGCCAGGGCATGTAGTACGCCAGCGTCATGTTCTCCTTGCTCAACTCGCCAAACAGCGTCGCCGCGCCCACCCCCAGCCCGTATCCCAGCAGTCCGACGACGAACGCCTGCAGCAGGATCATGCCCACGATGCGGATGTTCGTGACGCCCATCGCCTTCAACGCGCCGAACTGCCGCAGGTTCTCGATCACGAACAGGTAGAACGTCTGACCGGCGATCGCCGTCCCCACAACGAATCCCAGCGAGATCGTGATGCCGAAGTTGATCGGAATGCCCGTCCGGATCATGTAGTACATGATCGTCGTCCAGATGAATTCCTCGCGCGTCTTGGCCAGCAGGCCCGTCTGCTGCTGAATCTGCTCGCAGACCTGCTGAGACGTCCAGCCCGGCGCGGGATCGGCCAGAATGAACGACATCAGTTTCCGCTCCCGCGGCACGAACATCGTCGCCTGGCTGTAACGGGCATACACGATCGGGAACGTCTGAAACGTGGGGGACGCCTTGCACAACCCGACGAGCACCGCGCGGCGGTCGTTCATCTCGAACGTCCGGCCCAGTTCGAACGGCTCGTTGGGCCACAGGTACTTGTAGCCCCCTTCGTCCATGATGACCGCGTCCGGTTGACGCAGATCGTCCAGCGAACCCTGCACCATCTCCCGCGGCGCGCCGACCAGCGTCGCATCGTCCAGCCCCAGCAGAATGAACTGCTGAAACTTGCCGTCGCTGAACCGCGACCGCGCCAACCCCTTGTAGAACCGCACGGCCCAGCCCACCCCTTCCACGCCGCGAACCCGGTACAACTCGTTCTCGGACATCGGCTTGATGTCGTCCACGAACTGCACGCCCGGGTCCATCACCCAGATGTCGGCCCCCTGGATGTCCGCAATCTGACTCGACGTCCGCAGCATCAGTCCGCAGAAGATCGCCCCCTGCTGCGCGATCAGCAGCGATGCGAACGTGATGCCGAACACGATTCCATAGTATTTGCTGCGGTCGCCGGTCAGCATGCGGAGCGCGATCCAGCTCATGGCCGGGCCTCCTCCGGCGATGTCGGAAAGCCGAGCGCGGCGCCCGGCGGGTTCAACGCGCGCACCACGTCGTCCCGCAGCCCGATGCCGCGCAGCGCGAACGACACCGAATGCCGGATCAGCTGGTCGCGATCCAGCCCGTGCCCCGCCGCCGGCGGATCAGGCAGCATCTGAATCATCGTCATCACGGCCATGTCGTGGACGAGCCAGCCGCGAAAGCCGTCCGGCACGGCCATCTCGACCAGCGTCCCCTCCTCCCGCGCGGCGGAAACGCATTCGACGAACTTCGTCACCCACGTTTGCTCGAACCGCTTCAGCATGCCGCGGGCGAAGCTGCCGTCCTCGAGAAGGCTCCGCAGCATGAGCTGCTCCATGTAGGTCGGCCCGGTGGGAGGCACGACCGTCTTGCATTGCAGGATGCGCGCGACGAGGTAGCGCACCAGCGCGACGAGGGATTCGGTCGAAGCGGGAAGATTCATCAAGCGTTCGAGGTCCTGGCTGGTGATTTCCTGCCAGAGGGCCTGCTGAACCTCGTTGTAGATCGCTTCCTTGGTGGGGAAATGCTTGAACAGCAGGGCTTCGGAGACGCCGGAGACCTCGGCGAGTTCGCGGGTGGTGGCGCCGTGGAAGCCTTTTTCGGCGAAGACTTTGCGGACCGCGTCCAGGATCGCCTGGCGGCGTTCGTCGGTGGTCATGCGGGAGGGGGACTTGGCGACGGCCATGGACTGATGGTAGTGAGCATTTACTTACCTGGCAATTGGAATCGATTGATTGCGCTACGGAATTGTGTCGGCGCGTGGGACGATGCGGACATGGGCACGGACTCCGGCCACCCTCGAACGCAATCGCCGCCAGGGCAGCCTCGCTGGCGACGACGTCTGCTGCTGGCCGCCGTCGTCCTCACGATTGTCTGGGCGGCATCGACCTGGGCCGTCGCCTGGCGGCTGACTCGGCGCCCGCGGCCGGTTCGCGTCGAGTCTCCCCCGGCGCTGGATGCGGCGCGCGAGGACCTTGTCCTGCGCACCCGCGACGGCGAGACGCTCGGCGCGTGGTGGTACGAGGGGCGCCCGGGCCGCCCCTGCGTCCTGGTGCTGCATGGCATTAACGCCGATCGGGAATCGAACGGCCCGCTCATCGAGCGGCTCGTCCGGCGGGGCTGCACGACGCTGGCCATCTCGCTCCGGGCGCACGGGGACTCGACGGGGCGGCTCAACGACATCGGCTGGAGCGCCCGGCAGGACGTGATCGCCGCGGTGGATTTGCTTCGCGAGCGGCATCCCGACCGGCCGCTCGCGATTGTCGGCCGGTCGATGGGCTCGGCAGCGTCGATCTTCGCCGCCGGAGAACTCTCCGACCGCGTGCAGGGATACTGGCTCGAACAGCCCTACCCGACGCTGGATTCGGCGGTGTGGCGGCGACTGCAGTCGCACCTGCCTCCCGTGTTCGACGCCACGGCGTACGCCGGCATGCGCCTCTGGGCGCCCATGCTGATCGAGACGCCGATTTCCACGATCGCGCCCGTGGACCACATCGCGAAGATTCCGTCTTCGTGCTCGATCCGTGTGATCTGCGGCGACTGCGACGCACACCTGCCGCTCGACGACGCGCGCTGTGTGTTCGAGCCGGTCCGGGATCGCGCCGCGTTCATCGTGATCCCCGGCGCGGGGCATGTCGCCCTGGATGTGGCGAGCCCGGAACTCTTCGAACGCGAACTGGACGCGTTTCTGGACAGTCTTGCTCCCCCGTCGCCGGCGCTTGTCGGCGATCCGCTCTAAGACGGCGCGAGCATGTCCGGGTCGGCCGCCGGCGCTTGACGCGAACGGACATTCCAGACCGTCGCCAGCTCCCCGATCCTGCCCGAATTGCCGCGTCCGAAGGGCCTTGAGCCCCTCCGCACGATTCTGGTATTTGTCCCGGTTGCCGCGACGGATCGCGGCTCGTCGACGACGGGGCAGGGACGGATTCCGCAATGGAAATCAGGGTCGAAGATCTGGCAGCCCGCATCGGCTGCGACGTGCAGGGGGACGGCGCGCAGCGCGTGTCGGACGTCCGCCCGCTCGACGAAGCGGGGCCGGAGCATCTGTCGTTCGCAGCCGGGACGCGGCCGATGAAACGCATCGCCGCGAGCGCGGCCGGCGCGGTGATCGTGCCCCGCAAAGCGGCCGCCGGACTGGACGCCGCCAGGACGTGGCTGTTGTCCGACGACGCGCAGGCGGCTTTCATCGCGGCCATGCTGTTGTTTCGACCAGCGACGTCGCGGGGCGTCAGCGGGATCTCTTCCGGGGCCTACGTGAGCCCCTCGGCGCGTATCGGCCGGGAGACGAATGTGTTTCCCGGCGCGTATGTCGGCGAAGGCGCGATCATCGGGGATCACTGCGACATCGGGCCGGGGGCCGTGGTGGGCGCGGGGTGCCGCCTCGGAGCTTTCGTCACGCTGCATCCCAACGCCGTGTTGTACGCCGGGGTGCAGACGGGAGACCGCGTCATCGTGCATGCGAACGCCGTGATCGGCGCGGACGGCTTTGGTTACCGGTTCGTGGATGGCCGCTACGAGAAGATCCCGCACACCGGCACGGTCGTTCTGGAAGACGATGTGGAGATCGGCGCCTGCACGACGGTTGACCGCGGCATGGTCGGCGCGACGCGGATCGGCGCCGGAACGAAACTCGACAATCTGGTGATGATCGGACACAACTGCCGGCTGGGTCGGCACAACGCGTTCGCCTCGCAGGTGGGCCTGGCGGGTTCCGTAACGACGGGCGATTACGTGCGCTGTGCCGGGCAGGTCGGCATCGCGGACCATCTGCACATGGGCCGGGGCTCGACGCTGGGCGCCAAGGCCGGCGTGATGGACGACATTCCCGAAGGCGGCCATTACATCGGCCTGCCGGCCGTTCCCGAAAAGGACGCGTTCCGGCAACTGGTGACCGTCGCCAAGCTGCCGGACCTGATCCAGCAGGTGAAGTCGCTCACGAAGCAGGTGGCGGAACTGGAGGCCGCGCTGGAGTGTGCCGCCCGGACGAAAGCCGCGTGAACCCGGCTGACGGTCGCCGTTGGACGGCCGCAGGAATCGACCGATGAGGACTTTGAACACGATCTCGATGGCCGCCGCCCGACCGGGCGGGCGGATCGGACTGCTCGCGGGGTGGGGCCGGTTCCCGATCCACTTCGCAGCCGCGGCACAGAAGCAGGGGTATTCCGTGCAGTGCCTGGGCGTCGCGGGGATGGCCAGCGAAGAGCTGGCGGACATCTGCGACCGGTACGAGACCGTGCCCCTGGCGCGGATCGGCCGCGCGATCCGGTACTTCAAGCGGCGTCGCGTCACCGAGGCCGTGATGGCCGGCAAAATCGAGAAGCGCAAGCTGTTCGATCCCCTGCGGCTGTTGCGGCTGTTGCCGGACTGGCGGACTCTGAAGATGTGGTACGGGCACTGCCGGAACCGCAAGGACGACACGCTGCTGCTCGCGGTGATCCGCGAATTCGAGCAGGACGGCATCTGCTTTCGATCGGCCCTGGACTTCTGCCCGGAGCTTCTCGTGAAACATGGATTCCTGACCCGCAAACAGCCGACGCCCGCCCAGTGGAAGGACATCCGCTTCGGCTGGGAGATGGCGAAGGAGATGGGCCGGCTGGACGTGGGCCAGACGGTCATCGTGCACGACTCGGCGGTGATCGCCATTGAGGCGATCGAAGGGACGGACGAATGCATCCGTCGAGCCGGGCTGTTGTGTCGCCGGGGCGGACTGACGGTGGTCAAAGTGGCCAAGCCTCAACAGGATCTGCGGTTCGACGTGCCGACGATCGGCACACAGACGCTGCAAACGATGCGCGAGGCGGGAGCCCGGGTGCTGGCGATCGAGTCGGGGATGACGATCCTGCTCGACGAGCCGGAGGTCGTCGCGCTGGCGAACAAACTGGGAATCGCGATCGTGTCGCTGAAGTCGGACGAGCTGCAGATCCGGGCAGCGGCGTAGGGCCTGGGGTTCGCGGGCGACGCGCTGAGCAGCGCAGGAGCGGCGCGACGCGCCGCAGGAATTCCGAGGGACTGCGCAGACGAAAGGCCCGGCAAGCGGCTTGCCGGGCCTTCGTGTGGAACTCAAAACTGACCGGCGAGGTTCAGTTCAGGATCTTGTCGGTGCTCTTCTTGAGAGTCGCGATCTTGTCCTTGCTGAGCTGATCCTTCTTCAGGGTCTCGTTGACCTTCACCTTGCCGTCGACCCACATCATGACGGTGATGTCGGCTTCCTTGGCGATCTTGTATTCGGCGGGGCCGGCGGCGCCATCGAACGTGGTCAGCGGGGTTTCCTTGATCTGCTGCTTCTCGGCGACGGCCTTCAGCTTGTCGTTCTGGGCTTCCGGCTGGTCGCTGAGCAGCACGACGAACGCGGCCATCTTCTTCTCTTTGTTGCCGCCGACGACGCCGTCAATTTCCTTGACGAGGGCGGCGACTTCTTCGTTCATCTCACGAGCGAAGATGCTGACCACGGGGCGGTTGCCGTACCGGCAGCGGTAGCAGAGCTTTTCACCAGCAGCGGGGCCGGTCACGTCCGTCACGTAGAACGCCGCCACGGAATCGCCTTCCGCGAGGCACTCCGGCTTCTCTTCAGCAAACAGACCCGTGTTGGCGACACAGGCGACCGCAAGCAGCGCGAGAACCTTCTTCATGAGCAACTTCTCCCTATCGGACAGACAGATTTCTGCAGCCGGGATGACACATCCTGCTGCCGGCGCCCAGCGCTGAGGATTGATTCCTGCAGGCCCTGGGCGCGGTGTACCGTTCCTCCGGCGCGGCGTCGAGTGTCCCGCCGCAGACGCCGGTCGGGCGCGTCCTGCTACCGACGACGATTATGATTCCTCCGGGCGGCGTGTCCAGTTGTCCCCGGCAAGAATTTTCTGCAACTTATGAATTGTGAAATAGTTGCATAGAGTGCATGTAAATCCTGCCCACGCGGCGCACGCCCCGTGAACGCCAGCCTAAGACCTCCCTCTGGCGACCTTCCGACCGCCTGTCCGTGCCGCATGTCGTTCCCGGAACTCCCATCGCTGCCGCTCCTCGACAGTTGCGACGGCTGCTCCGCGTGCTGCCTGGAGATCGGCGCGCCGCCGGACTACATCGCCCTGCTGAAAAATTCCCCACTGGCCGACGACCCCAGTTTCGCGGAAGATAGCGCTCGGCTCAGCCAGTTGCCGGACGAGGCCGCGCGACGGATCACGCGGTATCTTTCCGAACCGGCTGCGGGCGGTCGGACTCCCGACGGGCCGTGCGTCTGGCTCGACGCAGACCGAAAACGCTGCGAGTTTTACGACTGGAGGCCCTCCTCCTGCCGGGTGTTGGAAACCGGCTCGCCGGGATGCCGGATCTATCGGCGTCGGCAGGGCGTGGACGCGACAGCGGAGCGGTCGGGATAGACTTTTGCAGAGGCGGGGATCCGCCTGGGAATCGGCAGTGAATCGGTTGGATGACGAGGAGTGCGGCGACGGAGTTCGCCGCCGGGCAATCGCGGGCGTGGCCTTCGGTTTGTCGTCGGCGCTGGCCTACACGCTGACGAACGTGCTGCTGCGCGAGGTGGCGAGCCGCGGAGACCTGGGCTGGACCGCCTGGGTGACCTGCCTGAAGGCGCTGCCCTCGGCGATCGTCGCCTGGGGCATCATCCTGTGGCAGGCGGGGCGCGGCCGGCGCATGCTGCCGGACGGGCGGTCGCTTGTCGCTCTGACGGCCGCCGGACTGCTGATGCAGCTCGGCGGGAATCTGATCTTTCAGAACGCGCTCAGCCTGGGCGGCCTGGCGCTCAGCGTGCCGTTGTGTTTCTCGACCCTGATCCTGGCAGGCGCCCTCGGCGGACGGTTTCTGCTGGGCGAAGTCATCCCGCGACGGACTCTGGCCGCGATGGCCCTGTTGATCCTGTCGGTGTTCGTGCTGCAGCAGGGTGCGGATGCGGCGTCGCAGGTGATGCGTCCGGATCGCACGGGCTGGACGGTGATCTATGCGGTGGTCGGTGCCTGCCTGAGCGGCATCTGCTTTGGGCTGGGCGGCGTGGCGATCCGGCATTCGGTGGCCGGGACGGGAACCGTGGTGGGGGCGATCGCCCCGATCGCGGCGGCGGGCGTCGTGTTTCCAGTCATGATCGCCGTGTACCGTCTGGGATGGGAGGGCCTGGCGGCCATCAGCCTGCACGACCAGCTGTCGATGCTGGGCGCGGGAACGTTCAACGCGATCGGGTTTTTCGCGGTGGGCGCGGCGATGGCGCGGCTGCCGCTGACGCGCGTGAATCTCATCAATTCGTCGCAGGCGGCGCTGTGCGCGCTGGCGGGCATCATTTGGTTCGGCGAACCGGCCACGGTGTGGATCGGCCTGGGAACGATCCTGACGGTCGCCAGCCTGGCGATCCTCGGAACCCAGGACCGGGCGGACGTCGTCGTGACGGCCGACGCCGAAGCCGAGGCGGAACTCGCGATCCAGCCGCCTCCGGCCCTGGAGGCGGCGCCGCCGATGCCGTTGCCGACGGTTGACCCCACGGTTCCCGCGCCGTTGCCGGCCCTGGCGACGACCGTCGCCGAATCGGCCGTCAACGTGCAGGCCTGAACGCCCGCGTTCGACGCGCAGCTTGCGGACGCGGCATCTCGGCGATCAGCTTCCCGGCGCGGGAGGCAGCTCGTACCAGCGCGATTCCTGATCGGATTCAGGCGAATCAGGATTGGGCGGCGG
This sequence comes from Planctomyces sp., assembly GCA_019636235.1. Classification (GTDB taxonomy): domain Bacteria; phylum Planctomycetota; class Planctomycetia; order Planctomycetales; family Planctomycetaceae; genus Caulifigura. The sequence goes on along the minus strand of JAHBXW010000002.1, from coordinate 115,502 downwards.
CGGCAGCAGATCGACGAACCCGCGGGCGCCGTCCGGTCGGATCGGCGCCGCGTGCTGCGAGCTGACGGGCCGCGTGGACGGCCGGGTCTCGGACCGGGGCTGGGCGATGGCCGATGCGGGCAGCGGCAACGGTTGAGGTCCGGCTGCGGCGCGGCCGGAGAAGCCTTCGCGGGCCGCGGTCGAAACCGAACCCGGCTGCGGCGGCGCGACGCGTCCAATGCCGCCGTCCAGCGGAATCACCTTGAGTTCGGTCCTGGGCTGAGGCGCGGTGCGCGGCGGCGCGGCGTCAACAGCCCAGGCGGCCGAAGTCGACAGGGCCAGGGCGACCGCGCTCAACAGCGGAAGCGGCACGGCACGGTGTGCGGATTTGCAGGGCATTGCGTCATCTCCCGATCCGTGGCAAGGGGACAGATGCGGCCGCCCTGGCAGGCCCCGGGAGGTCGCGGAAGCGGTCTCAATCGTCGACGCCGAGGCGGCAGCCGAGTTCCAGGAACCGGGAGGAGTGCTCCTCGGTCGAGGAATGGACGTGCTCGCCCTCGGTCAGGAAGCGAATCGTGTCGCTTTCCGGAAGGCGGTTCTCGTTGAGGATGGCTTCGAACTCGTCCAGTTCGTGTCCGTACAGGACAAGCAGCTTGTGTTCGTCGAACTGCACTTCCAGCGGGATCCCCGGGTTGAGGACCGCGATGCCGGTGCAGCCGTCGTTGAGCAACAGGTCTTCGAAGTCGTACAGCAGGCTCTTGAGGATCGGCAGATCGATGCTTTCGCGATTCAGGTCGCGGTGCTTGCGGCCGTCGCGCCGGTGGCTTGTTTCGAGGACGACGTCGACTTCGTCGCCCAGCGGCGTGAGGAGTTCGATGAACAGGTCGAACAGCCGCTCGAGGGTCTGCGAGGCGATGATGACCGGGACGGAGACGCCCGATTCCTCATCTTCGTACGAGTCGCGGCGCCAGCCGGCGCTGGGGACGACCTGGAGATCGAATGACGGCCGGATGGCGTCGGTCAGGAGGTAGCTGCCGTAGCGCGCGATCGACAGATGCTCTTCGAGCTGCTGATCGGTCACGCCTTCGAAGCTGCTGCGGCCGGTGCGCGGCGCGCCGTCGCGGACCGAAGTTCGGCTTTGACGTTTGAGGAACCCCATGGCTACTCCCCCGGAGACGTCGCCGGCGGAAAGGCGCCGGCGGATCCTCTGGCGGCGGAGCCGGGAGGCGTCCCGGCGATGCTTCGCTGCCGTGCAAATCTAGCACGGGGCGCGAGGGTGCAAGCCGCAAGCGGGAATCGTCCGCCGGAATCGGGAAATCGGGCGGGCGCGGGCGCGCACCGGAGCGGGCATGTCAACCGGGCGAGCGGGGCAAGACCGCCGGCTGTGACGGTTGTGCCGCTCCATTCCGGGGCGCGTCCGCTTCGAGCGGCACGACGCGCACGTTCGCCTCCAGCTGGCTGGAAACTCCGGTTCCGCGGAACGCTCCGGAGGTCGGACTCGCCGAGGGGGGCAGTCGCGCCGCGGCCACCGCGATGTGCCGATCTCCGACCGCCAGCCCGGCCGTGGGGTCGAACCCCCGCCAGCCGGCCCCCGCCAGGTACACCTCGCCCCAGGCGTGCAGGTGATGCAGGCCGTCCAGATCCGGATCCACGCTGTAGCCGCTGACGAATCGAGCCGGCAGACCCGCGCTGCGGCAGACCTCGCAGAACAAAACCGCCAGATCCCGGCAGGAGCCGGCCCGCTCGGACAGGGTCTTCTCGGCCGGCCAGGCCTCCCCGGTCGGGCGGATAATCACCTGGCAGGACTCATTCAGATGCGACGTCAGGGCCATCAGAAACCGGATCGTTTGCCGGCCCGCCTGCCGCTCGAGTTCCTCCGCCATCGCCACCATCCGCGGCGACAGCGTCCCCGGCTTCGCGTAATGCGCCGCCAGGCTCTGATCGATCGGATCGAGCCGCGCCGGCAGCACCGCCGCCTCGGGATTCAGCAGGAAGCGATACGGATCGGACTGCAGCGTCTCGACTTCGGCGTCCGTCATGATCCGCAGCGAGCTGGTCAGCCCCTCGAACCAGGCCTTGAGGACGATGTTGCCGTCCAGATCGCGGAACTCCGAAATGCCCTCGGGCTCGGGAGCGATCGAGCATTTCCAGCTGCGGATCCGCTGGGCGGCGTCCTCGCGGGGCCGCAGCCGGATCATGACCGGTTCGCAGAACACCTCTCGGGAATAGACGTAGTGCAGTTCGTGTTGAATGCGGACGCGCACGAGTGGAAGTTCCTGAACGCAACGGGAGTGATCGGCAACGGCGACCTGCGGGGGCGCGGCCGGCTACTGCGACTGCGATTGCGCCGCGGGGAGATCATCCTGCGCGGCGAAGAAGCTGTCGGAAATGGCGGCGCCGACGCGGTTCAGCCGCGTCTGGAAGTCGTCGATGAATTCGTGCATGCCGTCCCGGATGATCTCGTCCGCGGAGGTGAATTCCAGGTCGGCCCGGACGCGGCCCAGCTCCTGCTCGGCGCGCGTCGAGAAAACGTCCGCCGCCGTCCCGGTGATCCGATGCAGCGAGTTCTCCGCGCGGCTGACGCAGAACCGCATCGAGCGCGGAAAATCGCGATCCAGCACCAGGAACTCGACAACCCGCACCGGAACGATCCGGTGGTGCTCCTGGCGGTACATCCCCAGCGCGCTGGCCGACCGCAACAGCGCGCTCCACTGTGTGATGTCCAGAGACGTGCCGACGTCGGTCAACGTCGGCAGCAGCAGAAAGTATTTGACATCCAGGATCCGCGAGGTCTGATCGGCCCGCTCCAGCAGCCGGCCCAGCCTTGAGAAATGCCAGACCTCCGTGTGCGACTGCGTCGTGTCGCCCACGCCGATCAGCAGCTGGCTGGCCCGCTTGACCTCATTGTACACCGCCTGCTCGGGGTCCCCCAGCGCTTTCCGCTCGCGCATCTGCAGGTAAAACCGGTTCAGCTCCTCCCAGACGGCCAGCGACAGGGATTCTCGCACGGTCCGCGCGCTCTGCCGAGCCTTCATCACGCACGACATGATCGAGTTCGGATTGTCGATGTCGAACGTCAGAAACTTCAGCACGTTTTCGCGCGTCGGCGCGCCGTACAGCTTCTCGAACAGCTCGTGCCCGCCCGTGGTGTACACCAGCGGCGCCCACTGATCGGCCCATTCCTGGCCCAGATCCAGAGTGAGCGACAAATGCACGTCGATGCAGCGGGCCACGTTCTCGGCGCGCTCGATGTACCGCGACAGCCAGTACACGGATTCGGCGACACGGCTCAGCACGGCACGGATTCCACTGGCAGACTGGTCCGCGAGAACCCGTTGGACCGCCGCCGCGAGAAGCGGTCATCCGCAAGGACCCAGGTGTCTTTGCTCCCGCCCCCCTGCGAGGAATTCACAATCATCGAGCCGCTCTTGAGCGCCACGCGGGTCAGCCCCCCGGGCAGCACGAACACGCCCTGCGATGACGACAGAATAAACGGGCGCAGGTCGACGTGCCGCGGCTCGAGCCGGCCATCGATGATCGTCGGCGAGGTCGACAGGTTCAGCATCGGCTGAGCGATGTAGTTTCGCGGATTCTCCCGAATGCGGGCCGCGAAGCTCGCCCGCTCCTCCTTCGAGGACTGCGGCCCCATCAGGATGCCGTAGCCGCCGGACTCGTTGACAGGTTTGACGACCAGCTCATCGAGATGGTCGAGGACGTACTGGAGGCTGTCCCCCTCGCTGCAGACGTACGTCGGGACGTTGGGGAGGATTGGATCCTCATTCAGGTAGTACTTGATGAACTTGGGGACGTAGGCGTAAACGGCCTTGTCGTCGGCGATGCCGTTGCCGGGGGCGTTCGCCAGCGTGACGCGTCCGGCGCGGTAGGCCTCCATCAGCCCGGGCACGCCCAGCATGGAATCCGCACGGAAGCAGCGCGGGTCCAGGAAGTCGTCGTCGATCCGGCGGTAGATGACGTCCACGCGGCGCAGGCCCCGGGTCGTCCGCATGTGCACGAAGCCGTCCCGGATCACCAGGTCCGAGCCTTCCACGAGCTCGACGCCCATCTGCTGGGCCAGAAACGAATGCTCAAAATACGCGGAGTTGAACACGCCGGGCGTCAGCACGACGACGGTCGGATCGGGCACCGGCGGGGCCACGCTGAGCAACGTGTCCAGCAGGCGTTCGGGGTAGTCGTCGACGGAGACGACCTGCAGCCCGTCGAACAGTTGCGGCAGGGTGCGCTTCATCACCTCGCGGTTCTCAAGGACGTATGAGACTCCCGAGGGGCAGCGGAGATTGTCTTCGAGAACGTAGAACGTGCCGTCCCGGTCGCGGACGAGATCCGTCCCAGTGACGTGGCACCAGATGCCCTGCGGCGGACGCTGGCCGCGGCACATGGGGCGGTAAGTGACGGCCGATTCGAGCAGATCTTCGGGAATCACCTTGTCGGCGAGGATGCGACGTTCGTTGTAAACGTCGCTGAGAAACATGTTCAGCGCCGTGATGCGCTGCTTCAGTCCAAGATCGATCTTGTACCATTCCGCGGCGGAAATGATGCGGGGCACGATGTCGAAGGGCCAGACTTTCTCGTGGCCGTCGGAATGCCCGTAGACGGCGAACGTGATGCCCAGCGTGCGGAGCATGGCTTCGGCGGCCGCCTGTCGCCGCGCGAGATCATCGCCCGACATCGAGTGCATTCGACGAGCGACGCTGTCGACGCCGGGCCGCGGCAGGCCATCGCCGCAGTACATCTCGTCGAAGCTGCCAGCCGGGAGATATTGGGAATGATTATCCGACACCGTGAACGCCTCGGTCAGCGCGTGCGCGCGTACAGAATAGGAGCGACCGTCCGATGGAAGCAACACTCGTACCGGAGTGACGCATCCTTGCGCAGCGCGCCAGTCCTGTCGTGGAACTTCGGCCAAAGTCGGCGTGCGCCGCCACGGGCTGAGGCGGCGCGCTGCGCGGACAGTTGGCTTCCGAGGCGAAAAGGTGCCCGAAATTCGGGCAGGCGAACGACGGCGGATGCGAGCAGGACCCCCGCTGCGACGACGGTCGTCATTGACGGCATTTGTGCGGGGCGTCATTGTCCGCGGCGTTTCCCCACATGAAGGGCCGCACCGATGGCGCTGAAGTTGGTTCTCGCGGCGACGGGTCTCGGCGCGCTCCTCGCCGGTTGTGATTCGTCGGCCCCCGCCGGGAAGCCGGGACGCGGCGGCGGCGCGCCGACGGAACTGGACGAGTCCCGAGAGCGAGCCCGCGTGGAAGCGGACGCCGTGAAGATGTTCGACGCCACCTACCGCTGGAACAATGTCGACGGAGTGATGGACCTGACGCACTCCCGGCTGATCGGCGCGCTGGGGGGCGAGGCGGAGGCGCGGGAGGGATTCTCGTCGTTTCTCCAGGAGATCCGGGATTCCGGGCTGAAGGTGGAGTCAGTTTCGCTGCCGTCGACGCCGCGGTTCTTTTCGACGCCTTACCGGCACTTCGCGATCGTGCCGATGCGGGCCGTGTTCCAGACGGCGGACGGGCGCGTGCGCAGCGACTTCTTCATCCTGGGCTGTCGCGACCGGCGAACGGCCGACTGGGGCTACATCGAGGGGGCGCGGCTCGACGACGAAGACCTGCGGGACCTGTTCGAGGATTTCCCGTCGGAAGCGCCGCTGCCCGTCTGCATTCAGCGGCCGCTCGAGCCGATCGAGACTGTCGAGGACGCTCCGGAGAACTGACGCGAGGAGGCGCTCGGACACGTCCGCCGCGGAACGCGAGGCGATCCGTCGCCGGGGCGATCGTCGCCAGGAGAATGACAACGCCCCGGCGAAGGGCATTCGCCGGGGCGTCGCAGTTCGCGCAGTCGCGCCGCTCCATCAGCGCGTCACAGCGGTCCGTGAACCGGGCGATTTCGGCGCGTCTTGCGCACTCGCCCGATGTCTCACTGCCGTCGGCGCCGCCCGCAGCGACGCCAAACGACCGTGTGAATTCGATTCACGGCGGCGTTTGTAAACGATGTTCGCGAACGGTCCAGTTCGCGACTGGCAAACGAGGGTTTCTTCTCGGTCGGCGTCTCTCGCAAGGCGCGACGGGGCGCCCGCTTTGCGCCGCGCAGCGAAGAGGCCCGGAGAATCGATCCCCGGGCCTCTCGCCATCTTCAAGTCATTCGCCGACGGCGGGGATCAGAATCCGCCGCCGCCCTGCATCTGCTGAAAGAAGAACCCGATCGCGATCAACGACTGGGCCTGCTCGACAGGGATCCGCGTCTTGATGCGGACCGCGTCCGGCTCAACGGCCGCGCTGAATCCGATGTACGACTGCGGCAACTTCAGGTTGTCGACGGCCTGGCCGTCGATCGGCAGCGGCAAGCCCGGGATTTCCGACGCCGCCTTGATCCCCTGCATCGCCAGACCGGGGAGATCGATCAGCACCAGCAAGTTCGGATCGTCGATCATGCCCTTGCGGCCTGCCTCGATCTGTCCGCTGGCCGTCCCATCGAGGTTCCGGACCGCGGCTTCGAGGGCCGCCTTGCCGCCGCCCAGCGACGAAACGACGCGTCCCTTCTGGTAGAGCATGCGGGTGGCCAGGCCTTCCGGCCCGAACATGACGCCCTGCATCTGCTTCTGCATGCCGGTCGGGTCCAGGTTCTCGTCGAAGTCCTGAACGACGGTGACGATGTCCACCTTGTCGGAGCCGACCGATTCGGCGTCGCGCTGGACCGTCGTCTCCTGCGTGATGCCGTTCATCTCGACGCGGCCCATCGATTCCGACAGCGACCGCATCATGTCGCGGTACTTTTCAACCGGCGAGACTTCCATCACCGACACGGTGCGGAACATGCCGTCCGCCGGATTCCCCAGCGAGAACGAGCCGATCATCGGGCCGAACGTGATGCTCTTGATCCCGGTGTTGAACGTGTCGAGCTGCGCCTTGAGGTCCTGATTGTCGCCCAGCATCGATGACGAGAAGCTCATGCCCCAGGCGGTCAACTGCTGCATGTCGGCGCTGGCCCCGAACAGGACGGTCGCGTCTGCGGGCAGCTTCGTCAGCCCGGCCATCGCATTGCGGGGGTGATTCCGCAGCGCGTTGGCGGTGGAGGAGCCGGAGGTGAAGGACAGGTAGTCCTCGAAGAGGATGCCGTCGTCGGCAATCGTTGCGGCGATCGTCAGCTGCTGCGTGTCCTGGGCGCCCCGGATGAGGTGGTTGAAGATCTCGCTGTAGGCGTTGAGGAGGGCGCCGATGTCCATGCCGGGCGTCGGCGGCGCCTGCTCTCCGATCTGCTGGATGGCCATGGCGGCCTGTTCCTGGGCCTGTTCGAGTTCGTCCGCGTACTTCGTCGTGAGGTTGGCGATGTTGACGAAGATCGAGATGTCGCCGCGTTCAAAGAGGGTGGTGGGTTCGCCGCGCATCACTCCGGCCAGGGCCTGGACGGGGGCGGAATCGCCCGGCAGCGCGTCTTCATCCTCGCTGTAATACAACCATCCGCCGGCGGCGTGCGACGAGAACTGCTCGCCGAGCGCCGCGTCGGCGGCCTTGGCGTTCGTGGTCGGAATGGCGAACACGACGCTGGGCTGGTCGGGTCCATTGGTGTGGATGGCGATGTACCAGTCCTTGGTCTGGTCGACGCCGGTCAGCGCCGGATTGGAGATCAGCATGCCGATGGCCGGCGAGTTCTGGCGGACCATGGCGCCGAACCCGGGCTGAATCTTGTCGACCATGCGGGCGACCTTCTCGATGGTCGCCTTGGGAGTCTTGAAGCGTACGACGACGTCCGTGTCGCTTGCGAACTGGTTCAGCGGACCGTCGGCTGCGAGGGCCGACGCCCCGACTGCGACCAGCGCCAGAAACGCGGCCGCGCATCGAATCCGTGTCATTTCTCAGGTTCCTTGAGAGGGAGATTGTCCGGGGCAGGCATTCGGAACGGCAGGAGCGCCCCTGTCGGAGTTCCGCCCGGTTTCCGCCGCCTGCTGGGTTTTCGCTGCTGCATGTACCCCGTGTCAACGCCGCGGGTGTCGGCGCGGATCACGTGGATTTTTCAGGATTTGACGGCCGCCGGCGGGCGTGCTCCGGCCCGTATCGACGATTGCGGCGAGCCGGGGGCTGTCGTACGACGCCCGGTCCAGAGGCATCTTGCGTTGCCTCCCCCGCCCCGTAGAATTGCAGGTGCTGAACAGGATGTCAGATCCGGCAGCGGCGGCCTGCATCCTCCAGCCGGTGCAACCGCCGCAAGCGCTCCGGTCGCAATCAGATCCATCGGCGAACCCTGATTCTGACTGGGTTGCGTTGGGAAGCCCGGCAAGACCTGCCGATTCTCAGACGTGCCGGGCAGTCGCTCTTCCCGAGCGGCGGCATTGGACGCCCAGGTCCCGTTGCAGACAAATGACGCGCGCCGGTCGGCGGCCCCCGCGGCCCTCCTGACCCCGTGCGTGGAGCGGATGGAACGGCACATTCGAGTTCCCGTCGAGACGAAACGAGGGGCGGCCTGTCATGTCGAAGAAGTATCTCAGCCTGGATGAAGCCGCGGCGCAGCTCGGCATGCCCCGGGAGGAGCTCACGCGGCTCCGGGAGCGCGGAGAGATCCGCGGGTTCGCCGATCGCGGAACCTGGAAGTTCAAGGCTGAGGACATCGAGAACCTGGGGCGCAGCCGGCAGGCGGATTCCGATCCGGACGTCCCGCTGATGTCTGATTCCGACGCCAACGCGCTGTCGGACAGCGACATCCGCGTCTCGGGCGGCTCGCCGTCCGATTCCGGCGCCGCGCTGTACGGCAGCAGCGATTCGCTGTCGACGTCCGACAGCGACGTCCGACTGATCCCCGAGGACGAGGATGCGCCTCCCTCCTCGAGCGACATGTCCGACAGCGACAGCGATGTGAAGCTGGTCGGCGACGGCAGCGACAGCGACGTCAAACTCGTCGATGACGCCGACAGCGACAGCGACGTCAAGCTCGTCGGCGACGAGACCGTCCGCGAACTCAACATGCCGCCCAGCATGGAGGACAGCGACAGCGACGTCAAAATCGTCCAACCCGCGTCCGATGCCGCCGACCCCTTCAGCGACAGCGCCGCCGACCGCAGCGACAGCGACGTCCAGCTGCTCGGCGACCAGACCCTCGCCGACCAGGCCAGCGACAGCGACGTGGCGATCCTCGGCAGCGACTCCGACATCGCCCTCGACTTCCACTCGGAAAGCGATTCGGTGCTGGCCGACGAGAGCAGCGCGGGGCTGTCCGGCAGCGGTCTCATGGGCTCGGGCAGCGGCGTGACCCTGCAGGGCAGCAGCGACAGTCCATTCGCCGGCGAGGACGACGGCATCACGCTGGCGCCCACCGGGGACAGCGGCATTTCGCTGGCGGGCGCGGAAAGCGGCATCTCCCTGGCCAGCGGGGACAGCGGCATTTCGCTGTCGTCGGCGGACAGCGGCATCTCCCTGGAGGCCGTTGCGGACAGCGGCATTTCCCTGGAGGACAGCGGCGAATACTCCGGCACGGTGCCGATGATGAACACCGTCCGCGACCGCGATCAGAGCCCGGAGACAAAATTCGAGATGCCTTCGATGCGGTCGGACGACAGTGCGTTCGAACTGCAGTCGGGCGAGGATCAGACGGGCGTGATGGACCTGTCGGACAGCGGCGAAGGCTCGCTGGACGACGCGGTGTTCGACCTCGACGACGAGGAATCCCCGTCGGCCGAGTTCGACGAACTCGACGTCGCGGAGGATGTCCTCGGCGAGGACGAGGAGATCGACGAGCTGGACGTCTTTGACGCGGATGAGGGGGCGTTCGCCGACGTCGAGGACGAAGAGGAGATGGGGGCGCCGATTGCCCGGGGCGCCGCGGTCGAGGACGAATGGGGAACGGGCACGCTCGTCTCCCTCGTCGCCACCAGCGCGATGACCGTGCTGACCGGCCTGGTCATGTTCGACCTGGTGCGGTCGATGTGGCTGTGGGACGGCCGCCCCAACGAACCTTCGGCGCTGCTGAAGCTGCTGTCCGGAATCTTTTGACCCGCCGGCGGAACCGATCCCATGCAGGTGCTGATCGCTGATGACAGCCCGGTTTCGCGCCGGCTGTTGAACGTGAAAGTCGCCCAATGGGGGTATGAGCCGGTCGTCGTGGAAGACGGCCGGCAGGCCTGGGAGACTTTGACGCGGATCGCCGCGCCCCGCATCGCCATTCTCGACTGGCGGATGCCGGGCATGGACGGCACGGAGATCTGCGAGAAGCTGCGCAGCCGCATCGACGGGCCGTACACCTACGTCATCCTGATGACGAGCTGCAATCTGGCGTCGAGCGCGGTCGACGGCCTGCGGGCCGGGGCGGACGACTTCGTCCGCAAGCCGTTCGACCCGGACGAGCTCGAGCAGCGGCTGCGGACGGGGCGGCGGATCACCGAGCTGCAGGACCGCCTGCTGGCGGCCCAGGCCGAGCTGCGCATCCAGGCGACGCACGACTCGCTGACCGGAATGTGGAACCGCGGCGCGATCCTGCAGATGCTGGAGCGGGAATGGGATCGCATGCAGCGCCAGAACGCGCCCATGGGCGTGCTGATGATCGATCTCGACAATTTCAAGCGGATCAACGACGAGCATGGGCACCAGGCGGGAGATGACGCGCTGCGGACGGTCTCCCGGCTGATGACGCAGGCGGTGCGGTCGTACGACCAGGTGGGCCGATACGGCGGCGAGGAGTTTCTGGTCGTGGCCCCGAACGCGACGCTGAAGAACGCGGTCGCGATCGCCGAGCGGATCCGGTTCCGCGTCGACTGCCACCCGGTGTCAATCGGGGATTTGGCGCTGCCGCTGACGGTCAGCATCGGCGTGGCGTCCTCGGCCGAGTTCGTCGACGGCGGCAAGGACCTGGCGCATCGGGCGGACCAGGCGCTGTATGCCGCCAAGCGGAGCGGCCGCAATCGCGTCTGCACGTTTCAGCAGGCGATGCAGCTCCAGCGTTCCGCGCCGTCGCTGGCGGAATCGCAGCGCCAGAATTGAGCTTCCCCGCTGGCGGACGATCTCGGGGCAGGCGCGCGCGGCTTGACATTGCGCCGCAGGTCGGTATCACGAAGCCGCGCGAACTGTCGCGAGAACTTTCTCTGTCCAAGGGACGTGGCGAACGATGAGTGGACCGATTGTGCGAACCGGTGCGACCCCCGAGTTCTGGAAGAACTGGGACAACGTCTTCGGCGGAAAGAAGAAGGCGGCGGCCGCGAAGTCCGGCGCGAAGTCGGCCAAGCCCGCGGCCCGGCCGACCGCCAAGACCCCCGTCAAGGCGGCGAAATCGGCGAAGCCCGCCGCGAAGTCGGCCAAAGCCGCTCGCAAGAAATGACAGTCGGACCGCGCGGCCGGCCGGCGATCGCTTCCGAGCATTCGGGCGGCGACGTCGGCGCGACGCGCTCCCTGCGGTCCGCTGCACCGCTCTCGACGCGGCTCATGCGCAGCGCCCTGCCGATCGGGATGTTGTGGGCGATCCTGCTGGGCGCGTCGCTGTTGCGGGTTCCCGTCCCGGGCGTCAACGAGCCGCATTATCTGACGCGGGCTCGGGCGTTCTGGGATCCCGCATGGTGTCCTGGAGACCTGTTTCTCGAATCGGCTCCCGCACATCGCGCGTTCTACCTGGCGATCGGCTGGCTGACGCGCATCCTGCCGTTCGATCAGGCGGCCATCGTGGGGCGATTCGCCGGGTTGGCCGTGCTGGCCTGGGGCTGGTGGCGGTTGTGCGACGCGCTGGCGTTCGGGGCGGCGCGGGCGGCAGCGGCGCTGTCGGTCCTGTTGCTGCTGCAGACGCTGGGTTCGTGGTCGGGCGAATGGATTGTGGGCGGGATCGAATCGAAGGTCTTCGCCTACGGCCTGGGCTTCGCGGGACTGGGGGCCTGGCTGTCGCGACGCGAACCAGCGGCCGGGCTGTGGCTGGGACTGGCGACGACGGCGCATCCGCTCGTCGGGGGCTGGATGATGGCCGCGGTCGGGCTGGCGGAATTGGGACGGCGGCGGTGGATGCCGGAGTTTGCGCCGGAACAGTCGACGCGGCGGCGGCTGATCGCGCTGAGTCTGTGGTGGTTCGTCGCGGCGGCGCCGGGAATCGTCTGGGCAATGTCGGCGATCCGTTCTCCCGATGCGCTCACCTCGCTGCAGGCGGACTTCATTCAGGTGTCGTACCGGCTGGCGCATCACCTCGACGCCTGGACGTTTCCACGCGAGAGCCATCGCTGGTTCGCCTGCCTGTGCGCGCTCTGGCTGCTGCTGCGGCACGCGTCGGGGTCGCGGTCCCTGCTGCGGCGGATTGACGTCGTCGCCGGCTGCAGCCTGGCGGTGAGCCTGGGGATCGTTCTGGCGACAGCGGGACCGCGGCCACTGCGGATGCCGCTTTCGGCCGTCGAGGAATGGCAGGTCCGACTGCTGAAGTTCTACGGATTCCGAATGGCGGATGCGCTGATCCCCGTGGCGCTGTCGCTGCACGCCGCGGAGTTCTGGTACGGACTGGTGCGCGCACATCGGCCGAGGTGGGCGCTGCTGCCGGTGCTGGGGGCGTATGCGATCGCTGTCGCCGCCCCGGGCCCGGATCAGAATCCCAGCCGGATGACGCCGGACGTCCGCCGCGACTGGCGCGCGGCGATGCACTGGATCCGCGAGCGCTCCGCCGAGGGCGCACTGATCCAGGCGGCGAACGAGAACTGGGGCGTGAAGTGGTACGCCGAGCGCCCGGAGTACGTGAACTTCAAGGACTGTCCGCAGGACGCGGCGGGGATCGTCGAATGGAACCGCCGGCTGTCCCGGTTCACGAGCTGGAGTCGCGCCGGCCTGGCGGACGACGGTCGCGTTTCAGCCGCGGACCTCGAACGGCTCCGGGACGAAACCGGCATCGAGTTTCTGATCTCCAGCCGGTTCGGGCCGATCGACGTCGAACCCGTTTACGCCAATGCGACGTTCCGCGTTCATCGAACGGCGCCCGGCGCGGAAACCGACGCGTCGAGTCAGTCCCGCAGCAGATGATTGTTGGCGATCGTGATGCCTGACAGCATCGATCCGATGATGCCCAGGAATCCCTGATCCGTGCCGGCCAGATGCAGCCCCGGCAGGGACGTCTCGCCAGTCAGTCGCTTCCGCGGCGCGCCGTATACGGCTCCGTTCAGGTGGCCCGTGAATTTGACGATCGTCCGCGGCGTGAAGGCGTCCGTTTCGACCACGTGCGGCCGGAACTCGGGAATGTATTTCACGGCCACGTCCGCGACGGCGTCGCTCCAGCGGCGTTTCTCGACGACATACCGCGGTTCGGGCTGCGCCAGCCAGTACGCGGGGTTCGCCAGGGCCGTGATCCGCAGCACCCCCTCGGACAGTTGCTGGCCATCGGGGTACAGGAAATTGTTTGGGGAGCAGACGATGCCGCTGCGGACGTCGCAGGGGTCCTCGGGGGGCGCGTAGTCGAACTGTTCGGCGTCGTTGTAAAAGACGATGGTCTCGGGATGGCCGAGTTCGGCGGGGAGCCGGTCGAGGACGTAGATCGTCTCGTTGAACGACACCTGTCCCGCGTCGCGGCGAACGGTCGCTTCCAGCGCGCCGCACAGCGCCTCGGTCTCGGCGGCGCCGGCTGTCGACAGCACGTGCTCGGCCTCGATGACCTGGCCATCGTCGAGCAGCACGCCCGAGGCCCGTCCGTTCTGCGCGACGATCGACTGCACGCCGTGCCGCAGCTTGAGGTCGCCCCCCAGTTCCTTGAACTGCCGGACGAGCGTCTTGAGGATGCGCCGCACGCCGTCGAACGGCCGCGCGAAGCCCTGCTGGAAGATGCTCTTGAACATGATCACGAACTGGCTGAAGTCCATGTCCCGCGGGATGGCGCTGCCGTAGAACATCAGCGGGCAGAACAGCATGTCGACCAGCACGGGATCGGACAAAATGCCGCCGACGACCTGCCGCGCGGAAACGGGCTGCTGGCTGAGGTTCAGCTCGTCGTGCTCGTTGATGGTCCGCACGAGCTTCTGAAAGGCGTCGATCTGCGAGGGAAACGCGGTCCGGACCTCGGTTTCGAGCAGCGCGAAGTCGTTGGTGAACCGCAGCGTCCGGCCGGGGAACATCACGGCCGAACCGACCTGCGGCGCCAGCGCGAAATCGTCCCAGCGGAGCCGAAGCTGCTTCAGGAGCTTGGCGAGGGGGCCGGTTCGGGTTCCGGGGGCAGCGAAGTTCGTGACGGCGTGCAGGCCGACGTCGTAGTTGCGGCCGCGGAGGCGATAAAACGAGTTCAGGCCGCCAATCGTCGTGTGGCGTTCGACGATGCACACGGATTTGTCGTAATAGGCGAGACGGATGCCGGCGGCGAGGCCCGACATTCCGGCGCCGATGATGACGGTGTGATAACGCATGCGGTGATGATAGCGGACGCGCGCCGGGATGGCGGCGATGCCTGGGCCGCCTTCCGGGCGGTGAGATTGTCTTTCGACCGCAATTGCCGCATGATCGGCCGGCGTTGATGTGTGCCCGCCCCGGATCCGCTGGAGTGCGTTCGCGATGGTTCTTCGTGCGATTCTCGAAACTCTCGTCGCCTGCCTGTGCCTGTCGCAACTGGCCGCCGCGGCGGACATCGGCTGGCAGCGGGTCCAGCTTGACGCCCGGTTCCGCTCCGAAGGGGTCGCCATCGGGGACCTGAACAACGACGGCCGGAACGACATCGTCGCCGGCGACGTCTGGTACGAGGCGCCGAACTGGACAATGCGCGAGTTTCGGCCGGTCGGCGACTTCCCCGTCGGTCAGGGATACAGCCAGTCGTTCTGCAACTGGACGTACGACATCAACGGCGATGGCTGGCTGGACATCATCGTCGTCGGCTTCCCCGGCGAGCCGTTTCACTGGTACGAGAATCCTAAAGGGCAGCCCGGGCACTGGAAGCAGCACGTCATCTGGCACTCGATCTGCAACGAGACGCCGCAGTTCCGGGACCTCACCGGCGACGGCCGGCCGGAGGTGATCTGCGGATCGCAGCCGGAATCGCAGATGGGCTATCTCGAGATTCCAACGGGCGACGCCGTGTACCAGCGCTGGACGTTCACGCCAATCAGCGAGCCGGGCGAAGAGGGGCGCAACGGCACGCATCGGTACTACCACGGGCTGGGCATCGCCGACTGCAACGGCGACGGCCGGCTGGACGTCGTGATTCCGCACGGCTGGTGGGAGCACCCGGAGACCCTGGGCGAAGCGGTGTGGACGTTCCATCCGCACGCGCTCGGGCCGAACGGCAATCCGCAAACCGGAGCCGACATCTACACCGTCGATCTGGACCTCGACGGCGACCCCGACTTTCTGATGACCTGCGCCCACAGCTACGGCGTGTGGTGGTTCGAAAACCTGGGGAACGGGCAGGTCAAACAGCACACGATCGACGAAACGTTCTCGCAGTCGCACGCGGCCCATTACGTGGACCTGAACGGCGACGGCGAACGGGAACTGGTCACCGGCAAGCGGTATTACGCCCACAACGGCGGCGATCCGGGCGCGTACGAACCGACTTACATGCACTGGTTTGAGATCCGCCGCGAGGCCGGACGCCCGCCGCAGTTCGTCAAACACACGATCGAGGAAAGCCTGGACACCGGGCACGGCACGCAGTTCGACATGGGGGACATCGACGGGGACGGCCTGATCGACATCGCGCTGGCGAACAAGAAGGGGGTCAACCTGCTGCTGCAGCGCCGACCCGGCGGGGCGGCCGCCGACGCGGTCGCACGGCAGTAGACCCCGCAGGAACAACGGCGCTGAGGCGGGCGGGCAATGGAGACCGGAACCAGGTTCGACTGGCGCTGGATCGCGGGGCGTGTGCGCCAGCGGTGGCGCTGCGTCGTCGCGCTCTCGCTGGCGTTCAAGGTCCTGAACCTGATCGTCCTGGCGCCGCTCGCGGCGACCGTGTTGCGATTCGGACTGGCGCAGTGGGGCCGGGCCTCGGTCGGCAACTTTGAGCTGATCGCGTTCTTTTTGTCGCCGATCGGCCTGACGGCCGCGCTGACGGTCGGCGCCATCCTGCTCGCGACGCTGTGGCTGGAACTGTCCGGCCTGATCCGGCTGCTGGCGGACGACCGCCTGCACTGGTGGGAGGCGTTCCGCAGTTCGACGCGGATCTTCCCGCGACTGGCGAAGCTGGGCTTGGCGCAGGTGGCGCTGCAGTTCGCGCTGGCGGCGCCGTTTCTGCTGGCGATTGCCCTGGTCTACCAGCAGTTCTGGAGCGGTCGCGACCTTAACGGGCTGATCATTCTGCGGCCGCCGGAGTTCTGGCGCGGGGCGGGAATCGCAGCTCTGCTGGCCGCCGGCTTTGCGGTCTTGTCGTTTCGCATGCTGCTGCGCCAGTTGCTGGCGCCGCCGGCGACGGCGTTCGAGCCGGCACGGGGCGTTCGGGCGACGCTGAAGACCAGCGCGGAGCGCTCCGAGGGCCGGCTGATCCGCTCGGCGCTGGCGATCGCCGGCTGGGCGGGATTCCAGCTGGCGTTCAGCGCGGCGGCCATTACGATCGTGCACTTCGTGCTGGCGGCGGTGCTGAATCGCGGGGGGCCATCGGTGACGGCGGCCGTGCTGACCGCGGGGTCGGTGTTCGCCGTGCAGTCGATCGCCGCGGCGGGGGTGTCGATCGTGGCCAACGTGACGTTCGCCGCGGTCGTGTTGCGGCTGTATCAGGAGGCCGCGCCGGGCGTGCGGATCGCGATGGCCGCCAGCGACGCCGATTCGGCGGGCACGCTGTCGTATGGCCGGATGGCGGCGGGGCTGTTGGTCATGGGGGCGATCCTGGCCGTCGCGGCCAGCCTGCAGGCTGTGGACGGCATCCGGCTGGGTGACCGCCTGGAGATCACCGCACACCGGGCCGGGGCCACGCATGCCCCGGAGAACACGGTCGCGGCGCTCACGAGAGCGATCCAGGATGGCGCGGACTGGGCGGAAATCGATGTCCAGTTGACGTCCGACAAAGCGATCGTGGTGATGCATGACATCGATCTGGCCCGCGTGGGAGGGGGTTCGCGGCGCGTCGACAGCGCCACACTGGCGGAGATTCAGTCGCTCGACGTGGGCGCCCCGTTCCGCCCGGAGTTCGCCGGCGAGCGGATTCCGACGTTCGAGGAAATGCTGGTCGCCGCAGGAGACGGGATCCGGCTGAACGTGGAACTCAAGCCGCACAGCCGGGAGGATGCTCCGGATCTGACGCGGCGCGTGATTGCCGAAATTCAGCGACTGGACATGGCCGATCGCTGCCGGGTCTGCTCGCAGTCGTATGAGAGCCTGCAGCTCGCGCGACGGATCGAACCGCAGATTCCGATCGGTTTCATCGTGGCGACCTCAGTCGGCGACCCTGTGCGGCTGAATGTCGATTTTCTAATGCTCAAGAGCGACCGGATTACGCGGCGGCTTGTGGACCGCGCGCACGCCCGGGGCATCGCCGTCCACGCCTGGACGGTCAATGATCCCGCGCAGGTCGGTCCGCTGCTCGACGCGGGAACCGACAACCTCATCACCGATGACCCCGCCGCGATCCGGTCCCGCTGGCTGGAGATTCAGTCGTTGAGCACGCCCGAGCGGCTGTTGCTTCGCGCCGCGCACGCAATCGCACGGTGAAGCCAGGTTCGCCGCTCACCCTTGCCTGGGGCGGCGCGCCTTCCGAGCCGCGGGCACAAGGCCATAGGTCGCGGCCATGGCGCGGATGCGCTGGGTGATCAGGTCGCGGAGTTCCGGCGGCTCCAGCACTTCGGCCTGGTCGCCGTAGCCGAGCACCCACCAGGCGATCTCGCGGATGCCATCGACCGTCGCATGGAACTCGATCGACCCGTCTTCCCGCGGAACGATCCGTTGAGTGCGATGCCAGGAGACTTCGGCGACGTTGGCGGCGACCAGCGGCTGGAACCGGATGACGACCTTCGTGCGGCCCCGGGGCTCGCGAATGAGATGCCACGCCAGACCGAGATGGCCGCTCACCGAAAACCGCGGCGGAATTTCATAGCGGTCTCCCGTCAGCGCCGATTCCCGGATCCGCCCCAGGTGAAACGTCCGAATGCTGCGGTGCAGCGACGAGCGCCCCAGGACGTACCATGTCCGGCGGGAAAACAGCAGGCCATAGGGGCTGAGCAGCGTGGTGATTTCGCTGCGATCGTGCAGGCTGTTGTATCGCAGGCGGATGCGCCGTCGTTCGGAAATCGCCTGCTGGAGGCGCTCGTAATGCGACTGCGCGCCGTCCAGCGGATGGCGGGCATGCAGCCGGACATGCGTGGCGGACGTGATCAGCCCCAGATGGGTCCGCAACTGGCCGTTGATGTTGCTGAGGAACTTGAGCGCGGCGCTGTGTGCGGCCTGCTGAAACGGGATTCCGGCGTCCGGCTTGCCGAGTTCCTGAGTGAGAATCAACAGGGCCAGCGCCTCCTGCAACGTCAGGTCGGTGGGGGGCAGAAAAGCCGCGGCCGACATGAAGTAGCCCCGCCGCTGTTCGTCGTAGTAAACAGGCACGCCCGACTGTTTCAGCAGCGTGATGTCCCGGAACATCGTGCGATGGCTGACGCCCTGGAACTCCGCCAGCTGGCGGGCGTTGTAGACGCGTCCCGATTGCAGGCGTTCGACCAGGTTGAGGATGCGGCGGATCTTGTCGACGGCGGCCATGGCCCTGCCCCTGCCCGATCGAAGCGTGATTGCCCAGAAGCGTCGCGGGCAGGCGTTGTCGCACAGCCCGACGTCGACAGTATGCCGCGCGTCGGGGGGCCCTGTACAGAACGCCGTCGGCGATGGGCGTGCAACCGCAATGGCGCGTCGCACGCGCGCACCACCGCTGGCCCCGTTCCGGGAGACATCAAAGAAGCGTCAGCCGCGAAGGGCTGACAACACTCGGACCGATCACTCCACGATCCGCGAACCGATCCACACCGCCTCGTTGAACCGATCGACAGGCTGGCCGGCCGACCACGCGATGCCCCGCAGCAGCAGCACGCGGAACAGCGGGTCATCAAAGCTCCACGAGAAATGCCCCGGAATCGACACGAACACGCGGCCCCGGCCGGAGTCGTGCGTCCAGAACAACGGCTGCGGCGCCCCGTCTTCCAGGCCCGTCGCCAGCACCCGGTCCGCCGGCAACGATCCCAGCAGCTGCCAGTAACTTTCATCGACCAGCTCCAGCCGGTCGAAGTTCCTGGCCACCGGATGCGTTCCGCCGCGATTGAAAGTCAGATCCAGCGGGCCATGCCGGAACTTGGATCGCCCTCCCTGCCACGCGAGGCCGATCCGCTCGGCGAACTCGGCCGGACGGGCGCCGCCGTCCACGGCGTAGTGAATGTAGACCGCTCCGCCGCCGCGGGCGAAGTACGCGTCCAGCGCCTGCTCGCGCTCCGTCGTCCAGTCCCCCCGCTGGTAGAAGACCAGCACGTCGGACTCCGCAAGATCTTCGTCCGAAGGCCAGTCCATCGCCGTCGTGACGACCGTTTCCGGCATGGCCTGCAGCAGTTCGCTCCAGGCCGACTGCCAGGCGGGGTAATCGTGCTCGCCCGGCCCGTGATCTTTCGGCCCGGCGACCAGCGTGATGCGGACCGGCGCCGGCGGAGCGGTCGGCTCCGGCGCTCCGGCGAGCACCGCGTCGACCTCCTGCCGCGTCCGCGCGGGAGGAGGCGGCCCCGGGCCGTCCTGCGGCATCTGTGGCGGGGGCGTCAGCAGGAACGTCAGGAGGTCGCGCAGGCGCTCCTCGCCGAGCTGCTGCGGAATGCCCGTCGGCATGTTGGAGATCTTGCCCGGGACGATCTGTTCGATGTCGTGCCGTTGAAGGATCTCAAGTCGCCCCTGCTGATCGGTGACGCGGACCTCCTCGCCGACAGTCTGCATCGTGCCGCTGAGCACCCGGCCGGAGCGATCCTCGATCAGGAACGTCGTGAAGTCGGGATTGATCGCGAAGCTGGGATCGGCGACGTCGCGCAGCACGGAGGCGTAGTCGCGATGGATCAGATTCGACAAATTCGGGGCCGAATCGCCGCCTTTCCCATGCACAGAATGGCATTTGAAGCATGCGGCGGCCTCGCTGAAGAACACCTGGCGGCCGCGGGCCCAACTGCCCCCCTCCAGTTCGGGAGCGCGGGTCCGGGCGAAGCTCTCCGGCGACGTCTGCGGATCCTCCGACCAGGGAACCTGCAGGCGGTGCAGCGGCAGAGCCCGGGGCGTGGCATCCTCTGCGGTATGCCAGGCGACCGTCACCCGCGGATCGCCGCTGGCCGCATCGATTCGAATTCGCACCGGCAGCGGCCGCGTCGCGTCGGCGATGATCAGCCGCGCGGCGTGCGGCGTTTCCGGCCCCTGTTCGACAACGCCCGAATCGCATTCGACCCGCAGCGGCGCGTTCGCCTCGAACGAGAACGTCACCGTCTCCGCGGGCCATTCATAGTCGATCTTCGAACCGGGCTGGACCTCCGGCCGCAGCATGTTTCTGGGATCGAGCAGCATGTCGAACGTCAACTGACCCGGCGCCGCCAACTGACTCCACAGTGCGTCATGAAACGCGCTGCCGGCGGTCATTTCTCGAGCGACTGACGTCTGCAGATGCGGCAGCCAGCCGCGCCACGCCAGGCCTTCTCCCGCGGGCTGCCAGTGCGCCTCGACGCCAGACAGGTCATAATCGAGGTCGAACTCGGGGTGCTGCTCGATGCCCCCCGGCTTCGGTTCACCCCGGGCGCCGAGCATCTCAGCGGGCAGAGTCAGCGCATGCGGCACGCGGACCGCTGAGGAATCGGTCACAACCAGCAGCGTGCGACCGTCGGCGGACACCTGCAGCGACCGGACGGGCGCTTCGAACCGCGGCGACAGCAACTGGGCCCCGACGGATGCGTACCCCGGCCGCAGCGTCTCAAACCGGTCCCCGGCCCGCACCGCCGCCCCCCATTGGATCGACCCGCGGGACGCCATCCCGCGCAGTTGTTCTGAATCGAGCGGACGATCGAACGCCACGCGGACCTCGTCGCGTGCGGCCGGCCAGACCAACGTCGGCTGCGGCAGGTCGCGGTCGCGCCACGTGACCTTATAAAGCTGTCCCTGTCCGCCGGGGCCGCTGCCCCAATCCGGCCCCCCGCTGTGCGTCGCCACAACCAGCGCGCCCTGCCGATCGACGCACAGGTCGACCGTCAGCTCCGTGAGATTCGCCAGCACATGACTCCGGGCCACGTATCCGGCGTCGGTGGGCGTCAATTCCGTGCGGTACAGCTTGCCCCGCGAGTACCCTGCGATGAGGGCGTTGCCGCGCCACGCCTCGGGGCCAAACGTCGGGTCCCCCGGAGCGACCGGTTCGTTGAACACGAGGCCGCACGCCGACTGGTGCTGCGGGCCGTAGTCGTACACGCTCGGCTCGTCGATGACGTCGGGCAGCCACTTGGGATGCCTCGGCGGAAACCCGTAATGCCGGCCGCGCTGTATCTGCAGCAGCTCGTCGAACGGGTTGCCGTTGGGCAGCCAGGTGGCTCCCTCCTGGTCGGTGCAGAACAAATCGCCCCGGGCGTTGAACGCCATGCCGACGGCGAAACGGACGCCGGTGGCGACGACCTCGTATGAGGAGAAGTCGGGGCTGGCCCGGAGGACTGTCGCCCGATCGTCCTTGACGTAGTGGGCCTTGCCTTCCCGATCAATTTCGTAGGCGTTGGTGAAATCGCCGCAGCCAATCCCGAAATAGACGCTGCCGTCGGTCGGATCGAAAGCCGTGCCCAGCGCGTCGACGCCGTGCGCGAGCTCCTTCCAGCCCGTGGCGACGACGATCTCGCGGTCGGCCACGTTGTCGCCGTCGGTGTCGACGATCAGCGCCACTTTGCCTTTGGCCGTGATGAACGCGCCGTTGCCATGTGCGTATCCCGGCGGAGTCAGCGCCATGCCGATCGGCGCTCGCAGACTGCCCTTGTTGTCCCAGAACAGGTCCGCGCGATCCTCGAGGCCATCGCCGTCCGTGTCGGACAGCACGTACATGTCGCCGTTGTAGGCCACGGCCAGCAGCGTGCCGTTCGGACGGCAGCGGACATTATTGATGTTCGGCAGATCCAGCGGCAGACGCCGCGCCTCGAAGCCCGCTTGCAGCATCTGCAGCGCGGGGGGCGAATCGACGGTCACCAGCCCGGATCCCAATTGCGGTCGGGCAGCCGCTTTGAGTTCCGCATAGCGCGTATCCAGCGTGCCGCGCAGGGCGGTCAATTCGTCGTTGGACAGTCCGCGGTTGTAGACCAGGACTTCCGCAATGTCGGCCTGGCTGAAACCGCGCGCCTGCTGGGGGCCGGGACCATTCGTGTAAAACCGCGCGCCGACGGTGATTTCGTCCATCGAGATCGGGCCGGGCTGACGGGGCCGGACGCCGGCCGGTTCGCCGTCGACCGTCAGCGAGACTAGATCGCCGTCGACATCCGATCGGACCTCGACGATGTGCGCCGTCCCGAACGAAGCGGCCGATGTCATCAGGCTGTGCGCCCCGCCGAATCCGCGCCCCTCGACGTTCAGCGAGTCGAAGCGGGTGCTGAACGCCGGCCCGTGATCGATCGTCAGCCCGCTGGTGTAGTCCCGTTCGTTGGGGGCGTTGAACGCCAGCCAGCCGCGAAACTCGCCATGATTGCTGCGCGGCACGATCACGAACACGATCGTGAAGCCCTGCAGTTCCGCGCCCTGGCCGGTCAGCCGCAGGCAGTCGTCCTGGCCGTCGAACCGGACGACCGGGACCGCGGCGATGGTTGCCCACTCGGGGCGGGAATCCGCGGCGGGCGCGGCGACGTGGCGTTTACGGCCCGACGCGTCGTACCAGGTTTCCAGCCGCGAGCCATTCACCAGCGGCCCCGCGCCGGCCGCGGCCCGGGCCTCGGGCTGACGGGCGGCGTCCAGCCAGAGTTCCAGCCCGTCCTGAACGGGCAGATCCGGATGCGCCCAGGGCTCGACGGCGGGGGCGGGCCGCGGAACGGCGAGGGCCAGCACCGCGACGAGCAGGACGGGAGTGCGGATTCGCGTAGCGCTGGAGCGTGGCATGCGTTTGGCGAGGCGGGAACGGAAGGGGCGGGACAGTCGACTGTGGTTGTGCCGCAGCGCCGGTCGGGATGCAAGTCCGCGACGGAAATGCGTCTCCGCTGGCGTCAGGCCGGTATTGAGAATCGATCGCAGCGGCGGACGCAGTTTCAATAGCGCCGGTTCGCCCGGCAATCGACGCCCCACTGCTGGCGGGCGTTAAGCAGCGGTCCTAGAATCCCGCGCTCCACTCCATGGCGGGTCCGGACAACGCGGCCGCACACACACTCTTGAAGGAATGCTTCCCCATGCAAGGCGATCCCAAAGTCATCGAGGCCCTCAACGCTGGCCTCACGATCGAGCTCACGGCGATCAACCAGTACTTCATTCAGTCCAAGATGTGCAAGAACTGGGGCCTGAACCGCCTCGCGGCGCATCACTACCACGAGTCGATCGACGAGATGAAGCACGCCGGCCTGCTCATCGACCGGATCATCTTCCTGGAAGGCGTTCCGGAAATCGCGCGTTACGACGTCATTCGCGTCGGCACGGACGTCAAGGAACAGCTCGAACACGCGCTGGCCCTCGAGAAGAACGCCAGCAAGACCTACAACGAGGGCGTCGTCGTCGCGACCCAGGCAAAGGACGCCGCCAGCCGCGAGATCATGGAACAGATCATCCGCGAGTCCGAGGACAGCGTCGACTGGCTCGAGGCGCAGCTTGACCTGATCGACAAGATGGGCATTCAGAATTACCTCGTGACGCAGGTCGGCGAGGACGGCGGCGAAGGGCACTGAAAGCCCCGCCGATTCACGGCGAAGGCTGGTCGCTGACGGAGCGGACACGCCGGGCAGGATCGCAGCTGGACTTCTCCAAGCCCCGGGGGCGCCCCCGGGGCTTTCTTGTTCGGGTGGAAGTGAGTGTCCCGCCGCGAGTACGCTGAAGTCCCCCGCGATGCTGTTCCCGCCCCGTCGGAGCCGCCGGATGGCCCACCCGCTGCCGCTGAGTCCCCTGCTGGCGATGCTCGCGTTCCTCCCGTCCGCCGCGGCCGCGGACGTCGATTTCGAACGCGACGTCCGTCCGATCCTCACGCAGCATTGCGCCGCGTGCCACGGTCGGGATGAACAGCATTCCGGGCTGCGGTTCGACCGGGGCGCCGATGCGCTGCGGGGCGGTGACAGCGGGACCGCGATCATTCCCGGCGATGCCGCCGGCAGTCCCCTGATCGAGCGTGTGTCGGCCGACGATCCCGACCTCGCCATGCCCCCCAAAGGCGAACGGCTGACCGCCGAGCAGGTCGCCACGCTGCGGTCCTGGATCGACGCCGGGGCCGACTGGCCGAACGCCGATGCGGGCGATGATCCGCTCGACTGGTGGTCGCTGCGACCGCTCAACGCTCCGGAGGTCCCCGCGGCCCCTGTGCCGCCTGGATTCGAAGCCTGGGCCCGCACGCCGATCGACCGGTTCATCCTCGCGCAGCTCGCCGCGCACGACCTCGCCCCCTCGCCCGAAGCGGATCGCCGCACGCTGATCCGCCGGTTGTCGTTCGATCTCACCGGGCTCCCGCCGACGCCGGATGACATCGCCGCATTCGTGTCGGACGAGTCGCCCGGCGCGTACGAACGGCTCGTCGATCGGCTGCTGGCCTCGGAAGCGTATGGGGAGCGCTGGGCCCGGCACTGGCTGGATGTTGTGCACTACGGCGACACGCACGGCTACGACAAGGATCAGCCCCGGCCCAACGCCTGGCCATATCGGGATTACGTGATTCGCTCGTTGAACGCCGACAAGCCTTATTCCCGGTTCATCGAGGAGCAGCTCGCGGGAGACGTGCTGCATCCCGGGACGCGGGACGGCGTGACAGCGCTGGGCTTCATCGCGGCCGGTCCGTGGGACCTGATCGGACATGCGGAGGTTCCGGAAACCAAAACGGACGGCATGATCGCCCGGCATCTTGATCGGGACGACATGGCGACCAACGCCTTCGGGACGTTCCTGAGCCTCACGATTCAATGCGCTCAGTGTCATCGCCACAAGTTCGATCCGATCGAGCAGGAGGACTACTACCGCGTGCAGGCCGTGTTCGCGGCGCTCGACCGCGCCGATCGCCCGTTCCATTCGGACGAAACAGACGCGCGACGTTACGCCGATCTGCTGGCCGAGAAGGGGCGTGTTCAGTCGCAACGGGACAAACTCGATCGGGAGATTCGCGACGCCGGCGGCGACGCGCTGGCGGCGCTCGACGAGCGCATCGCGAACGCGGAAGGGGGCGCCGCCACGCCACCGGAGCACGGTTATCACAGCGGCATCGAGACCGCGCAGGACGTCGCCAAGTGGGTGCAGATCGACCTCGGCGCGCGGATCCCGCTGCACAGCATCGTGCTGTGGGCCTGCCACGATGACTTCAACGGCATTGGCGCGGGGTTCGGTTTCCCTGTGCGATTCCGAATCGAGTTGGCGGACGATCCGGCGTTCGAGTCGACAGTGACGACGCTCATTGATCGTACAGCGAACGATGTCCCGAACCCGGGGACCGCGCCGCACACGTTCGCCGCCCGCGCCCAGGCCGGACGCTATGTGCGGATCACGGCGACCAAGCTCGCCCCGCGGCAGAATGACTTCATCTTCGCCCTCGCGGAATTCGAAGCGATCGACGCCGAGGGCCGGAACGTCGCGGCCGGCGCGCCGGTTCAGGCGGCCGATTCGATCGAGGCGCCCATCCGCTGGCGAACGACGAACCTCACCGATGGGCTCGCGCCCGGGAAAGCCATCGCTGTCGACGCCGCGGCCCTGCGGGCGGAGCGCGAGGCGCTGTTGGAGCGGGTCGTGCCTGACCAGCAGCGGCAGGCTCTGGCCGCACTGCGGAACGAACTGGCTCAAATCGAATCGGGGCTCGCGGAGGTCCAACCGTCAGGGACGGTCTATGCCGGGACAATTCACCACGGCGGCGGCTCCGCGTTTCGCGGAACCGGACCCGACGGCGGACGGCCGCGCAGCATTCGCGTGCTGGACCGCGGTGATGTGAAGTCCCCGGGCGAGGAAGTGGGGCCGGGCGTGCCGGCGCTGGTCCGCGAACTCGCGGCGGAATTTGAACTTCCGGAAGGGCACGCGGAGGGAGAACGCCGCGCGGCGCTCGCCCGCTGGATCACGGATCCCCGCAATCCCCTTCCCTGGCGGTCGATCGTGAACCGCGTCTGGCAGTACCACTTCGGCCGCGGCATCGTCGCCACGCCCAATGATTTCGGACGGATGGGCCAGCTCCCGTCGCACCCCGAGCTGCTCGACTGGCTGGCGGCCGATTTTCGCGACTCGGGCCAGTCGCTGAAGCGGCTGCACTGGATGATTGTTCTGTCCGCCACGTACCGGCAGGCGTCAACCGGCCGCGCCGACGCGGAACTCGTCGATGCGGACAACGTCTGGCTGTGGCGGATGAACCGCCGCAAGCTGGAGGCGGAAGCCGTGCGGGACGCGGCTCTCGCCGTCGCCGGGGCGCTCGATCCGAAGATGTATGGGCCGGCGTTTCAGGACTTCGTCGTCGAGCGGCCCGAACATTCGCCGCACTACCAGTATCACCTGCATGACCCCGATGCGCCCGACTCGCATCGCCGCAGCGTTTACCGGTTCCTGGTGCGTTCCAAGCCGCAGCCCTTCATGACGGTTCTCGACTGCGCGGACCCGTCGATGCAGGTCGATCGCCGCTCGGAGACGCTGTCGCCGCTGCAGGCGCTGTCGATGTTCAACAACGGCTTCATGCTGGCAATGTCCCGGCGAATGGCCGACCGGGTCTCCGAGAATCAGGCACAGCCCGAGGACCGCATCGACCTCGCATTCCGACTGGCGATCGGACGGAGCCCCTCGCCGGACGAGCGCGCCGCGCTCGTCGAGTACGCGGACCAGCATGGCCTGGCGAACGCCTGCCGAGTGATCCTGAACCTCAACGAATTTCTGTTCATCGACTGAAGGCCGGGGGACTCCCCCTCCGGAGAGCGCATGATTTCCTCGCGACGCGACTTTCTGTGGCAGGCCGGCGGCGGGCTGGGCGGCATCGCACTGGCCGCGCTGCTGGGGCAAGACGGCGTGTTCGCGGATCAGTCGCCGGGCGGCCAGATCCATGGCGGTCTGCACCATGCGCCGCGGGCCAGGCGAGTCATTCAACTGTTCATGGCCGGCGCGGCCAGCCACATCGACTTGTTCGACTACAAGCCGGAACTCGTTCGCCGGCACGGCCAGCCCTCCGACTTCGGCGAGTCCGTCGAGACGTTCCAGGACGGGTTGGGCCCCTGGCTGAAGCCGGTATTCGAGTTCCGTCCCTATGGCGAGACGGGCAAGATGCTGTCCGACGCCGTGGCGCCGCTGGGCGACGTCGTCGACCGTCTCGCGTTCGTGCACAACGTCGTCGGCAAAACGGGCGTGCACAGCCAGGGAACGCTGCTGCAGACGACCGGCTTCAATCGGCCGGGCTTCCCGGGGATCGGCGCCTGGGTCAGTTATGGACTTGGCAGCCTGTCCGACAATCTGCCGACGTTCGTCGTCCTGCCCGACCACCGCGGCCTGGCGTCCAACGGCACCAAGAACTGGGACAGCGCGTTCCTGCCCGCGCAGCACCAGGGCACGGTGATCTTTCCCGGCTCGAAAACCCCCATCGCCGATCTGTTTCCCGACGAGCGAATCCCGATCGCCTCGCCCGCGGGGGACGCCGCCGGCATCGAACTTCTCAGCCGGCTGAACCGCGGACACGCGGACACGCGCCCGGGCGATGACCGGCTGGATGCGCGGATCCGCAGCTACGAACTCGCGGCCCGCATGCAGCTCGCCGCGCCGGAGGCGCTCGACCTGTCCGGCGAATCCCTGGAGGCGCTGAAGCTGTACGGCCTCGATCACGGTCGCAGCGAGTTCGCCTCGGAGATCAACGAGCTCGAGGAGATCGACGCGTTCAGCCGCAAGTGCCTTGCCGCGCGGCGGCTGCTGGAACGCGGCGTGCGGTTCGTGCAGATCTGGAGCGGCAACGACAACGGGTTTCCGCGGCGGAACTGGGACTCGCATGAGGATGTCGAGCGCGACCACGGTCCGCTCGCGCGCGGCATGGCACGCGGGGCCGCGGCCCTCATCACCGACCTCGAACGGCTCGGCATGCTCGACGACACCCTCATCCTGTGGACGACCGAGTTCGGCCGCATGCCGTCCAGCCAGGGGGGCCGCGGACGCGACCACAATCCCTACTGCTTCACGAACTGGCTGTGCGGCGGCGGCATTCGCGAAGGCGTGACCCACGGCCCCAGCGATGAGTTCGGCTACAAGCCGGCCGACCGCCGGCATCCGACCGAGGTCTACGACATCCACGCCACGGTGCTGCATCTGCTGGGCGTCGACCACACGCGGCTGACGGTCCGCAACAACGGGATCGACCGGCGGCTGACCGACGTCCACGGACACGTCATTCCGGAACTGCTGAGCCATCCCGCGGACGCATGAGGCCGCAGAACGCGCCGAGAATCGTCACGCTCACCAGAAGGCTCGTGCCGCCGTAGCTGATCAGCGGATGCGACACCCCCTTCGGCGGGACCAGCGCCGTGACAACGGCGATGTTCAATGCCGCCTGAAACACCAGCATCGTCAGCCAGGTGAAGCCGACCGTCCGCGCGAACCAGTCCCCCCGACGTTCGTCGATCAACCGCAGCCCGACGACATACAGACCAATCCACGCCGCCACGACCGACAGCGTCCCGACCAGCCCCAGCTCCTCGCCGACCACCGAGAACACGAAGTCGGTGTTTGCCTCCGGCAGGTAGCTCAGCTTCTGCCAGCCCGCCCCCAGCCCCTGACCGAACCAGCCGCCGACTCCCAGCGTCAGCAGCGACTGCCGGATCTGATACGGCGCCAGGTGCGGGGCCGTCCACGCGTCCACGAACCCGGTGATCCGCTGCCACTGGTAGGGCTTCAGGAACAGCAATCCCAACAGACCCGGCGATGCCAGCACCGCCGCCGCCAGCATCCGCCGCAGGGGCCAGCCCCCCGACCACAGCACGACCGCCCCCGTCGCCATCAACAGCGCCGCCGTGCCCAGGTCTGGCTCGACGAGCACCAGCAGGCTGACGCCCGCCAGCGGTCCCAGCATCCGCGCCAGGTCCGATCGAAATGTCGCGCCGACCCGCCGCTGCTTCTCCAGCACCGTCGCCAGGTACAGCGGCAGCGTCAACTTGGCGAGCTCGGACGGCTGCAGCGACAGCCCCGCCATCCGGAACCAGCGCCGCGCGCCGTTCACCTTCACCCCCAGCCCGGGGATCAACACCAGCACCAGCAGGACGACCGTTCCCAGAAACAGATACGGCGCCAGCCGCCGCCAGGTCTCCGGAGACACCTGCGACGCCGCGCCGCCGATCGCCGCCGCCAGCGCCAGGAAGACGAGATGCTTCGCGATGTAGGCGACCTCGGGATCGCCAGGCCGCGACGACACGCTGGCGCTGAACACGAGCATCACCCCGACGCCGAGCAGAATCGCCGTCAGCCCGAGGAACAGAGGTTTGAGACTGGCCGTCATGGAAGCCGGACCGCGCAGCCGGGGACGTCGGAGGAGCGCCGTGTCGATCAGCGCCCCGCTGCGGGGAAATCGACCGCAGGCCGCAGCCGCCGCGAACGAAATGCGTCGCCGATCCGCCGATGCCGCAGACCCCGCGAGCCGACGCTGGACCTGCGGCCCCTGCCGGCCGCACAACCCGCGCAACCGGCGGCGTCGATTCGCCGCAGCGCTGTTCGCTCCGGGTCCAGGCGCCACGCCGCTTCGAATGCGGCCCCCCTCAGCCCCGCGACCAGCGGACGCCGTCAGGCCGATCCTCGACAACGACCTGCAGCGTCTTGAGAGCGTCCCGGATCTTGTCGGCAACCGGCCAGTTCTTGCTCTTCCGGGCGTCGGCGCGGATGTCGAGGATCAACTGCATCAACCCCTCGACCAGGTCGTCCTGCTGCCCGGCGGCCTTCGCGGGGGGCGTGCGGAACACGCCCAGCGTGTGGGCCAGTTCCATCAGCAGCTTCACGGAAGCGGTCAGCGCGGCCTGTTGGGCGGCATCCGGTTTGGCCCCCGCGGCGGTGAACTGATTCACCAGGCCATTGATCACGCGCCGCATGTCGAACAGCGTCGCGACGGCGCCCCCCGTGTTGAAATCGTCGTCCATCGCCTCCGTGAACCGGTCCCGCAGCGACGCGAGTTCGGCGGCCACTTCCGGCGCCAGCGACTCCACGGCCGCCAGCGACGTTGTCTCCGTCCGCTTCGTCGGCGCGGGCAGCGCGTACGCGCTCTTCCCGCTGATCCGTTCGTACTCCTCGAACAGCCGGTGAAAGCCTTCGAGGCTCTTGCCCGTCGCGGCGATGTTCTCCAGCGAGAAGTCGATCGGGCTGCGGTAGTGCGTGCTCAACAGAAAGAACCGCACGACCTCGGGCGGGTGATGGGCGAACACGGCCGACTTGACCGATTCCGCGCCGGCCGACCCCGCGAGCTTTCCGGCGATCTGGTCCTCCTCGGACGCCGGCGCATCACCCTGCCGGCTGTGCTGGCCGCCGACCTTTCCCGACTGCCGACCGGACTGCATCAACCCGTTGTGCAGCCAGTACCGCGCGAACGGTTTGCCGCTGCACGATTCCGACTGGGCCAGTTCGTTCTCGTGGTGCGGGAACATCAGGTCCAGCCCGCCGCCGTGGATGTCGATCGAATCGCCCAGGATGCGGGCGCTCATCGCCGAGCACTCGATATGCCATCCCGGACGGCCCGGCCCCCAGGGACTGTCCCAGGCCGGTTCGCCCGGCTTGGACGACTTCCAGAGCGCGAAGTCGGCCGGGTTCCGCTTGCGGTCGTTCGCCTCGACCCGCGTGCCGGCCATCATCTGGGCGATGCTGCGGTTCGACAGCTTGCCGTAATCCGCGTCGCTGTCGACCGCGAAGTACACGTCTCCCTCCAGGGGGTAGGCGTGCCCCTTTTCGATCAGCCGGGCGATCATCGCCAGCATGTCGGCGATGTGGTCCGTCGCATACGGAAACTGATCGACCGAATCGACGCCCATCAGCTTGAGGTTGTCGAAGTAGTCGGCCGTCATCTGCTCGGCGAGCGCCTTGACCGTCGTGCCCTTCTCCTGGGCCTTGACGATCAGCTTGTCGTCCACGTCGGTGATGTTCACGACGAACGTGACGTCGTAGCCCGCGTACGTCAGGTACCGCTTGATGGTGTCGAAGATCACCGGGCCGACCATGTGGCCGATGTGCGCAGGCTTGTAAACGGTCGGACCGCAGAGGTACATCCGCACCTTCCCGGGCTCGACCGTCTGAAACTCTTCCTTCTGGCGGGACAGCGTGCTGTAAACGCGAAGCGGCATGTGCGGGGGTCCAACGTGGGCCTCAGCCAGGCGTCCTCCGGGACGTGCCGGGCCGGGAGACGTCTCGCGGCGCGGCTGGCTGGGCGTTTCAGGAACTGCAGGGGGGCAATCTAGGCCAGTCGCCGAGCGGGCGGCAATGGCGATGCGCTGGCGCGGGCCGCGCTCCCATTCGGATTTCCCCCGTTTGAGGATGTGCGCTTCTCCTGCTGACCCGTATTCTGAGGCCGCGCCCGCCCCGCCGTTTCAGGGTCGATCCGCTGGCCAAACGGATGCTGGATGTCGGCCGCGAGCCGGTCCAGGTCCCGCAAGGGATCATCCGGGAGAACGCCGCGAATCGCGACCGGTTTCGCACACGGGACGGAATGCCGAGTTTCGCGAATCCAGGCGGAAAGCGGGATCTCACCGGACGCCACTGCCACACGGACCTCAGCACAGAGCGGTCGTTCGCAAATCGCAGTGGACTGTGGCAGCACTGCAGTCGGGTTCGCAGTTACTGCGGTTCCTGCCGAGTCACAATCGGCACATATCCGACCTCCAATCCGGGCGGCGGGGTGACGATCAGGGCCGGGTCGAGATCGGCGAGTTCGCCGCTCGCGGGCGGCGAGAGGTAGTCGCGGTCTTTTGTCCAGTGACGATGCAAGAGCTCCACACGACCCTGAATGGCTTCGCGTTCGGCGTCGGTCATGTCGGCGTTGAGCAGCGCGGGTTGATCGGCGAACCGATACCAGGAGTAAGTCACGACGCTCCCGTCCCCCAGATGAGCTGTGAACGGACCGGCTTTCGGACCTGGCGTCTTCCAACAACTGTTGGCATCCGATGGGGTCTCGTAGGTCATGGGCGGGCCGCGGCGCCGGCGGTCGAATCGAACGTCGGCGAGGCCGGTCTCGGCGGGGACTTCCGACGCAGTCGCCGGCGACCACACGGGCTTGCGCTGATCGTTCATGTCGAGTCGAAAGTACTCCGGCAAGACGACCAGATGGCGATTGGCTGATTCGTCACGCGTCACCCACTGCGGGTTCCACTTGTAGCCGAACGTGGTTCTGTCCGGCGCAAAAGGCGTCGCGAAAGAAGTCCATGCGACGGCGGCCTTCTCCGGCTTCTCGCTCCCGTCGGGATAGATTTCCCATGTCGCTCCGCCTCGACCGGGGAACTCGTGCAACGTAGCGCCATCGGTGTTGACCGCGCCGCTTGCGACAGGGCCGCCGTCGAACCACGCCTGCACAGCGTCCCACAACGCCTGTCGGTTGTAAGACGTGATGCGATGCGCCAATGCCGAGTCGCCGTTGGCGTCGCTCGGGAACTGAGTCGGGGTGATCCGCGCGTAAGTGACGCCCCGGGAGTCCGTCGCCTGCACGCTGGGAATGTGCTGCGTCTCCATCTGCAGCGCGCGGTTCGGATCGGACGGCCGAGCGTCGAGCAGATGCCCGGCTAAACGCGGCTCACGAACGGCGTTGCGTGACCAGAAGTAGGGCGTGAAGAACGTGACCGGCCCTTTGAAGTTGCCGGCATTGAGGAACAGCGTCCAGCACTGATTGCCGGTCGGAATGTCTTGTCCGTCGGTCGTCGTCTTTGGCTGCGTCAGCGGCAGCGGAAGATAGCCATAGCCAAACCATTCGCCGCGCGTGCCCTGCTTGAGGTTCAACCCGTCCGGCGGCCACAGCACCCACGGGCTGAGCTGTGCAACCGCATACTTGCCATTGGGCATGTCCCAGTCCCGCCCCTTTCCCGCCCCCGGGCCATTGGCCCATTCGACGAAATCCGGAGCCACGCCACCCATGATGAATTTGGGCGTCTCCGTGGCGTACTCGGTATCCCGCCACCAGCCAAGCCCCCCCTCAATATCTGAGTACCCCTTCTCCAGCGGCTTATCGACAGGCTGCGCGAACATCCAGGTTCCCGGCAGTCCCGACTGAAACCGCTGCCCCGGATACTGCTTCAGCAACGGCCAGGCGGCGATGTACATGGAGAAGCCCGCGTTGAACGTTTCAGGCGCCTTCTCATTCGGGATCAGCAAGTATCCCGCCATCTCGCCCCTGATGAGCTCCGCCATCGCAGGCTGATCCTGCTCCGGATTCTCTGCCGCCTCGTGCGGCGAATTCAACATCGCGAGGTTGGCTTCGGCGAACGCCTGGCCCATCAGTGCAAACGTCTTCGCGCAGCCGAGGTAGTGATAACCCGCGTTCGAGGCGCCGCGATTCCAGAGCGCAACTTCGGCAGGCGAGATGAGGTCGGCTTCGAACTTCTTCAGGCACTCGCGCTTCTGCTCGGCGGTCATCGACCCGTCGGCGTTGGCGTAGTCTTTGTGCTTTGAATCAAGGAAGTAGCTCATCTGCCGAACCTGGCCGTACTTGTCGTCAAATGGCTCCGAGTTCCTCGGCCCAGAACGGCGATGTCGGAACGGCCGCGACATTGCCTTTGAACTCGGGCAGCAGGCTTGGGGCGGCCATTGCTTTGCGGAACTCCACAATCTCCGAGTCGGCCTGCTCGCCGCCGACCCCCATAACGCCGATCACAAACGGCATCCTGGGAGCGGACAGATCGCGGCGCACATCGCGAATGAAGTGCGACAGGCAGTCGCTGTAGAGTTCATAGCGGCCGGGCTGGCCATGATCGGGGTACGCGTGCCCGTCGACCATATCGTTCCAACCTTGCAGCCAGACGAAGCCCGCAAGCTCGCAACCTGCCGCCGGATTGTAAACGGGGCAAACGCGTTTCGGGTCGGCCAGGACGCGCTTAATGTGGTCGATCATGAGTCGGTAGTAGACGCCCGTTTCGTCGACCTTGTCGGCCTTCCACTTCTCAAAATCCTGTGGGATGCCGTGCCCTGCTTGTTTGGGATAATTCGCCTGTTGCCAATCGCTTAGCACATATGGCCCGGCGCTCGGCGGGCGAAAGTCGGTGTGCAGCGACTTCCCGCCCCACGCGGCCTTGATGATGAGCACCGGCTCCTCGAGCTGTTCGTCGAGAGTCAGTCCAAATGTGAACTCCGGCCCGATCTTGCCGCCGTCTTCGTTCGGCTTCTGCCGCGAGCCATACCCCGCCGTGAGCATGCCGAAGCCCTCGCCATTCGCTTCGCCGTCCCCGGTGAGGTACGAAATCCAGACATGATTGCAAACCGCCGGCGAGCCATCCGCACCCCGCATGCGCTTCAGGAGCGGCGCGGTCGCCGGATCATCGCCAATGTAGTCGAAGGTCTCGATCCGGGCGTGACCCTCCATGTTGGACTGCCCCGCGAGAATGAAGACCTTCAAGGGCCGCTCCGCCGCCAACAGCGACGACGCCCCCATCGACAGCAGCACGAGCGAAAGGAATGCCTTCATTAGAGATGTCCGAAGAATGATCATGGCGATCAGCAGCGCTGGCTTCTGCCGGTCAACTCCGTAAAGCGCACGATACATCCCGCGAGCCGGCATCGCCACCTGAACAACACGCAGTCCTCTCAACCCAGAGTTCGTGACGGGCGTACCGCCCTGGTTGAGCGACTGGAGTCGAAGCAGTCCCGCCAGGGACTTCAGACCTGCATCCGTTACGGGATTGCAACACCGTTGAACATGGCCGCGCAGCCGGCATCGGCGCGCGTCTTGCCACTTTGAATCGGAAATGCCGCCGAACCGCCGGCAAGCGGCATGTCCCGTAGTGCAGCGCGAAAATCAACGCGGCTCGGGAACGGACAGCGTCGCTGATTTCAACGTCACCGGACGGGGAGGATCGTCCCCTTCGATCGGAATCAGCAACAATTGCAGGCGAATCGGCTTGTCGAGCGCGACGCGTTCGCGGCGGCGCAACTCCGCCAGCACCGGGGCGACATCGAGAACGAAACTCTGCGGCTCCTCCCCGTGCGCAGGCTGAAACACGACGGTTCCCGCGTAACGCGGGTCGCGCACGGACGTCTTGGCGGTCACCGCCTCGTCCCCTTCGCCCAGAAAGATCCGAATCGCGCCGCTGGGCGGCTTCCCGCCGACCGGTACGATGTCCGTCAGGGTCAATCGGACCGTTTGCGGCCGCGGCTTCGCCAGCCGTTCAAGAATGTCGGCCTGCTGCTCCTCGCTGAGTTTCAGCTCCACGACGGCCGGCGTCTCCGTGGTGAGTTCCGTTGGCTGCGGCTCATCGTCGATCGCAGACTTGGAATCGGCGGCTGGTTCCCCGGCGGCCGGTTCTTCCGATTTCGGCGACGCCTTCGGCGCCTGCTCGGACAGCCCGCAGGCTGACAGCCAGAGCGCGACGCCCAACCCCGTTGGTCCCGTCCACACGGCACACCTCCGCAATCCGGACCCGCCCCGGCGCGGACCTTGTCTCCGCGCCGGGACGCCCGGGCTTGTCGAACATCCCTCAACTGCCCGTAATGATATCAATCTGGACCTGCTTGGGGCTGAGTTCCTGAACGGATCCCGACCAGGTCCGCTCAGCGTCGTCCGGGAACAATGGCACGGCCACGATCGAGACCTTCAGCGGCTCGTCCTCCTTGAGGGGACGATCGCCGTACAGCTTCGCAAACGCCGGCGACGCGTTCAGGAAGAAGGACGCCGTCCCGTCCCCATGCGAATCGTCCCCGTGCCCGTGGTCGCCGTGGCTGAAGAACGTGCAACTGCCGACATAGCTGGGGTCGTCGATCGGCGTCGATTCCGTCAGCAGCTCGCAGTTGACGAACACCCGGAGGCTGACGTCCTGATTCTTGGGAACTTCGATTCCGCTGAGGCGGATGCGGACGCTCGGCGCGCTGAGAGCGCCCTCGCCGACCTTGGCGAGTTCCGCGCGTTCCTCCTCGTTCGGGGCCAGGGCGAAGGTCAACCCGCCGTCGCTGGCGGCCGGCGCGGCGGCGGTCAGCGCGGCGATCTTCAGGTTCAACGGCTGCGGCGCCACGGCGATCGCCTCGGACCGCGTGTCGTACCGATAGCCCAGCGCCGCCGTGTCCAGCAGGTTTCGAACCTGAATTGAACCCACCAGCATGCCCTCGCCGTCAACGAAATGTCCGCCGTAGTCTCCATTCAGCCACAACGGGTCGTTCGGTGTGCTGTTCGGGTGCCGGGCCGACCATTCGCTCCACAGGCGGTCGACGTTGCAGTGATGCAGCCAGAAGATCGAATCGTAGGGGGAGCCCCCCGTCGCCATGTCGCCTCCCACCCAACGGTGCACGAAGTTGTGGGGAACGCTCTCCAGGCGTCCCTGCGTGCCTCGCGCATTGATGTTGGCGACGGCCCCGCCAGCGAACGTCTCAAAATCCGGGTTGCCCAGAATCGCGGAGATGACGTTCAACCCGACGAACTCGTCCAGGTTCTGCTGAGAGAAAGTCTCCATCGGGCCGCGTTGCCGGCCGACGTTCCCTGTCGCCGACGGGTTGTCGAGTGGATTTCCCGCTCCGAAGAAGTGCGCCGGAATGCTTTGCGTCCGCGACCAGTCCCAGTACGGCAGCGCGAAATCCGGTTTGCCGCTCAACTCGCGGCAGATCTCCTCGAAGTAGTGCAGGTACGCGCGGTGCCACGGCAGAAAGTGCCAGCTCCCATGCCGACAGTTGCCGAACCCTCCCCCCAGCATGCCGTGAATTCGGGACTGCGCCAGCCAGCTTCGCGGATTGTTGGCCGGCAACGCCTTCATCCTTCGGACGGCTTCCTTGTAAGCCTCGATATCGGGATGCGAGGCCGACAGCTCGCTGACATCCTTGCGGACCCGGACGCCGCTGCTTGCCGCCGCGTGCGAGGTACGGCCTCCCAGAACGGTCGCCGTCGCCGCTCCCGCGGCCCAACCCAGAAACGTGCGTCGAGAAGTCGTGGACATGGCCTGTTGCCCCTCTGATGGACCCGTGACTGACCCCGAAAGAAAACACCATGCGGAGATTCATAGCCGCCGGGTGTGACAGCTTGTCGTCACACTGGATCGCAGCAATCCGCGGAAACCTGGCCTCGGAAGAAACGCATGCACTCCCAGCGACCGCGCGCTTTCACGCCGGCGAAGAGCCGTGCCGCTCAGCCAGTGGAACGCGGGAGGCCGAACGTCATGCCTGCGGATCGCCGGTCGGATTCCGCAACTCGTAGAGGTGCCAGGCGCTGCCTCCCCCTTCGCCGCTTCGGATCCGCCGGAAGCCAAGCTTCTCCAGCACACGGTTGGACGCCGCGTTCAGCACGTTCGTCCCGGCCTCGATCCGTTGAAGGCCCAACACGTTGAAGCCGTAAGCAACGAAGGCGTCGGCGGCTTCTGAGGCCAGGCCACGTCCCCAATACGGCCGCGCCAGGTAGTAGGCGAGCTGGGCCTCGCCGGGGATGAGTTCGCCGTCCTCATCCCTGTTCGGGTAGAGGCCGCACCGTCCAATGTAGCGGCCCTCGGGCTTGTATACGGTGGCCAGGAGGCCCATCGCTTTCACCGGAAGCCACCCCTCGCGGAAACTCCGCTCCAGCTCAATACGGGGGTGGACAGCCTGCGGGAATCGGTATGCGGGGTCAGACTCCATCTCGCAGAAGGGCTCCAGATCGGCCAGTTCATGGTCGCGGAACAGGAGCCGCTCCGTCTCAAGTTTCGTCATGCGGGCGTTCTTTCCGGGCGCGCGAGTTGTGACTGGCGGTCCCACGCGCCGCCAGTTTGAATGGGACGAGTACCGGGGCAACCCGCCGATTCTGCGCCTCGAGAGAGGACCGGCGCACGCTCAGCGACCGCCGCTGCGCCAACGTCCGCCAGCCGACCGGCGACGCCATCCGCCAGGTTGTTCCCGCCCGGGGCGAGCGCCCGCGCGCAACCCATGCTGGCGTCGGCAACTGCAATCGGTCGCCATGAACCGCACGCGAATCTGTCCGGGATTGGCGCAGCGTCTGCAAATGGACCGTTCGTTCAAGGAAGCCATGGGCCGATCCCCGCAGCGAACGGAGTTCCAGCCATGCTCTACATCCTCATCCTGGCCGCGCTGTTCGCTCTCACCGAAGCGATCCATGCTCGCCAGTGACGATCACATCCCGGTCGCGGCTTCCCCCGCTCGTCACGCGGCGGTCGGAGCCTCCGCAGGACGCACCACCAGTACCGCGCAGGGTGCGAAGCGGACCACCTTTTCGGCCACGCTTCCCATGAACCAGCGGGCCAGCCCCGTCCGTCCGTGCGTCCCCAGCACGATCAGTTCGATGCCCTGCTGCTCGGCGTACTTGACCACCTCCGGCGCCGCCATGCCCACCACCAGTTCGCGCTTCACGGGTTGCGGCCCCCACTCCGCGGGCGGCAGCGCTTCGAGCGCTTCATTGATGCGGGCCTTCTCCCGGGCGACCAGTTCCTTGTCCCGGTCCGGCACGAATTGATCGACAGCCGCCGCCGGCGCCCAGGGTTCCAGCACGTGCACGACGTGAATCTCCGCGTCGAACCGACGGCCGAGGTCGCACGCCTGACGCAGGGCGTCCATCGAGTTGTCGCTGAAGTCGACGGGCACCAGGATCCGGGAGAAGTTCGACATGGCTATGTCCTTTCTGAGGCGAAATCCGGTTTCCGCGCGTGCGTTTCATCCGACTGTGACAATGCGTCACAAGAGCGCGACATTTTGGCGCGCCGGTCCGATCGATCCAACCCCGCCCCGGAAGCGTGTCAACGGCTCTGGAAGCCGCGATGCCGGTCACACCGCCGGCGGTTTGACCGCCAGCAGCGAGCAGGGCAACCCGCCCAGCAGCCGCCGCGTCGTGCTTCCCAGCAACATTCTTGCGAGCCCGGTGCGGCCGGTCGCGCCGACGACGATCAGATCGGAACCGTGCGCCTCAGCGGCCGCATCGATCTGCTGGTGCGGCTTGCCCACGCGGACTTCGGACGTGTGGCGCGTGCCGGCCAGCGTCGACTCATGCTTGTCGAGGAACGCCTGAAACTCCTCGCGCCACCTCGTCTCATAAATCAGCTTTGCGTCCTCAAACTGGCGGGCTTCCGCGGCGGCGACCAGCGTCGAAACGTCCGGCACGACGGTCAGGATCGTCAACTCGCCGCTGAAGGCCCTGGCAAGGCCGGCCGCCGTCTTGAACCCCTCCGCTGCAGCGGCCGAGTGATCGACAGGGCACAAAATCTTCTGAAACGTCGCGGGCCGGCCGTGCGGGCGGACGGCCAGAACGGGCTGCTTCGCGTGCTCGATGACGGACATCGCGATCGGCCCCGCGGAATACCGATCGAACGGGGACAAGAGGCCCGCGCCGCACAGGATCAGATCGGCCCCGATCTGGTCGGCCGTCTGAACGATCATGTCGGCCGGCGCTCCCACCTCCACCAGCGACGCGGCGACTTTGACCCCCTGTTTCGCGAGCCGGTCGGTCCACAGCGTCAACACGCCGGAGGCCGTCTCCCGCAGCTCGTGAATGGCCACGGGCCATTGCGGCATCGGTTCCAGGACGTTCAGCAGCGTGATCTCCGAACCGAACTGCGCCGCAAGGCGGGCGGCGACGTTCAGCGACTCCTCGCTGGCCTGAGCAAAATCGGTCGCCAGCAGGACGTTCTTGGGGGCGTTCATGCGGCAGGACTCCTGGAGATCGAGCGTGTCAGCGGTTCCACGGGGAGCGACGGCGAACCGGACGGTCCGGACGCCCCGCTGCTCTCCATGAAAACCGCGTGCCGGAATCCAATCAACCGCACGCGATCCCGTGGATTCCAGCCGACCGGCCACGCGTTTCCAGGGAGCGCCCTTCCCCCCGGGCTATTGCTGCTTGCCCTTCGTCAGCAGCATGAAGGCCGTTTCGAGATTCACTTCCTCCTCGCGGAACAGCGTCACCCGGTGTCCGGCTTCGACCAGCAGGCTGGGCAGAAAGCTGTAGTCCTCGACTCCCTTCTTCAGCGTGACATCGATCCGCTGTCCGGACATCGTCACCGAAGCCACGTCCGAGTGCTGCTCGATCAGCCGGGCCGCCCCTTCGGCGTTGTCGCGAACGCCGACGTGCAACAGCAGCGACTGCCGGGCCTCGCGCATGACTTCATCCACGAAGCCGTCGACGATCATGACTCCCTTTTCGATCATTCCCACCCGGGTGCAGACGTCCGACAGCTCCGGCAGAATGTGGCTGGAGACGATGACCGTTTTGCGCATCTCGCCCAGCCGCCGCAGGAGGCTGCGAATCTCGATGCGGGCCCGCGGGTCCAGACCCGAGGCCGGCTCGTCCAGCAACAGCACCTGGGGATCGTGCAGCAGCGTCCGGGCGAGGCCGATGCGCTGCGTCTGCCCGCGCGACAACTGGCTGACCATCGCGTCCCGTTTGAACGCCATGTCGACGAGTTCCAGCTTGTCCTCGCAAATCCGCCGCCGGTCCGGACCGTTGATCCGGTACGTGGCGGCGAAGAACTCGAGGTACTCGAGAACCGTCATGTCGTCGTACACGCCGAACAGGTCCGGCATATAGCCGACCATCCGGCGGATTTCCTGGGGGTGCGTGTAGATCGACTTGCCGCAGACGTAGCACTCGCCGTAGTCGGGCGGCAGCAGCGTGGCGATCATCCGCATCGTGGTCGTCTTCCCCGAGCCGTTGGGCCCGATGAAGCCGAACACGTCGCCTTCCTTGAGATTCAGGGTGATCTCGTTGGCGGCGATCAGGTCGCCATAGCGCTTGGTGAGTTGGCGGGTTTCGATCACGGGATCGGACGGAACGAAGGGAGGACGGGGTGTCGCCAGGCGGTTCCGCTGGGGACGCGGGAAATGCGCAGAATAATCGCCCGCCCCGCCGGCGCGTATGGGGCCGGGGCCGATCGCGGCGATGTCCGGCCAGCCAGGGGCGGCGCTGGCCGATCGGGGCGAGTCGCGGACTCTGGGGGATCAGCGGTCGACCACGGCCGACGGAACGCTGGAATCGGCCGCCTCGGACTCGCCGGGCGCCGCCGCCTCGCTGAACAAACCCGCAGGGCGGTCAGCTGGCTGGTCCCGCAGCAACCGCAGCGTCCGCCGACGGTCCACGATCATCGCCGTGAGCCCCAGGATGCCGATGAGCACGACCTGAACCGTCAGCGCCGTCGACGCCCAGCGATCCACAAACCCGTGCATCGGCGCCCGGGCATCGCCAAACGACAGCATCACGCAGGCCAGCACGGTCCCGCAGAACACGAACACGACGGGAATCAGCAGCCGGAAAGCGATGTTGTTCGGCGCCCGCACCGGGATGGCGCGGCGCAGCGGTCGACCTGGAGCCCAATCCGGCGATGGCGCTTCGGCTGTCACTGCAAGACTTTCGCACCCGGGGCGGTCAAACCGATCAGCGGCCGGGGCGCGGCCCCGTCACGTCCGCATCATCTTGTACTTCTTCATCTTGTTGTACAGCGTCACGCGGCTGATCCCCAGCTCGCGGGCCGTGTTCGTGCGGCTGAAATTGTTCTTGTACAGAGTCTGCTCGATGATCTCGCGCTCCGTGAACGCCACCTGGCGTTCCAGAGTGGGATCAGCCCCGGCGAAACGCCCGCCCAACTGAACCGTGGAGTCGTTCGTCGGCCCCGCCTGGCCTGCCAGAATGTGCGGCGGCAGGCAGCAGTCGGTCAGCACGCCGTCGCGGCAGTAAATCACGGCCCGCTGGACCACGTGTTCCAGCTCGCGGACATTGCCCGGCCAGGGGTACGCCAGCAGCGAGTCGAACAGCGCCTCGTCGACGCGGCGGATCGAGACGCCATGCAGCTCCTGGAACTTCTCAATGAACTTCCGCGCCAGCGGAACAATGTCCGGCCTGCGCTTGCGAAGCGGCGGGATGTCGAACTTCAACATGTTCAACCGGTAGTACAGGTCGGGCCGAAACTGGCCGCGCTCCACGAGCGGCTGAAGTTCGAGATTGCTGGCCACAACGAGCCGCGCCTGCGATTTCAGCGTGCGGTTGGAGCCGACCGGCTCGAACTCGCCCGTTTCAATGACCTTCAATAGCTTGACCTGCTGTTCGGGGCCGAGGACGTCGATTTCGTCAAGCAGGATCGTGCCCCGCCCCGCGGCGACGAACTTGCCGTCCTTGTCGGCGTGGGCGCTGGTGAACGCCCCGCGGACATGCCCGAAGAGTTCGCTTTCGATGAGTTCCCTGGGGAGGGCCCCGCAGGCCACGTGCAGGAACGGTTCGTCCCGGCGCGGCGACGCTTCGTGAATCCGCCGCGACAGATGCGTCTTGCCGGAGCCCGTCTCGCCGATCAGCAGGATCGTCACATTATGCGACGCGGCGACCGACACGTCGTCAAGCATGCGACGAAAACTGCCGGACGCTGTTTCGAATCCGGGCGTCACGACGTTCGCGCCGCGCTTCGGCTCCGGCGCGGGAGCCTCGACGGGCAGCAGGTTCCGCACCTGGCCGAGCAGCGACTCCGCAGACGGGCTTCGCAGCAGGCTGACGTTCGACAGCACGGCCCGCCGTTCCAGCATCTCGGGACAATCGGGATCGACGATCGCCAGCACCGGCGTGTTTGGCCAGCGGGCTGTGAGCAGTTCGAGATCGCCAGCGGCGCTGTGCCCGCCATCGGCCTGTCGAGTCAGGTCGACGACGACGAGAGCCGGCGCCTCGCGTCCGACGTCATGGACGACTTCCGCCAGTCCGCCCGCCTGGTCCAAGACGTGCGAACGCCCCCAGGACTCGCGGAGCGAATCAGAACATTCGGGGCTGAGGCGGACGGCGAGGATGGTCGCTGGAGTCATGCGGAACCTTCGTTCGCGGGCACAACAGATCGGGAGGGGGAGTCACCGTCCCCCGGTCCCACACAATCAAAGCCCATGCCGGTTGGGGCCGCAAAGTTGGCGCTCGCGCGTAAAGCATTAGCGGGATTGTTCATCCGGCTGAACGCGGCGCTCCGCGTCCTCGGAAATCGACAGTCCGAATGCTGCCTGTCGTCAACACGTTGCCGAATCGCAACGTCGGTTTCGCGTGCTGCGGAGGGGCCTGAGGCCGACCGGGATCAGACGCCCTCCGGCGGGTGGTCAGTGAGAACGAGAGGGCGGGCGAAGCGAGCAATCCCCTCGGAATCACCATTCCGAGGGCGTTGCCAGGGCGATCGAGGGCCACACCAGGGCCAGCGCCACGATCGCCCTTGCCGTCCAGGCAACTGTCCGCACCCAGTTGGTCCGCACCAGACGCCCGATCGTCCGCTCGCAGTATCCCCGCGACAGCGCGTCATGAGCGGGAACCGACAACGCCGCTGTCGCAATCCAGTTCACGAACACCAGCCCCATCCCCAGCCACACCAGCCAGCCCGGCACGCCCCGCGGCGGCCAATGGCACAGCGCCGCCGCTGAAAACGCCTCAACCAGCATCGCCGGCGCCACCACGCACGTCACGCGGAGCCGGTGCGACGTTTC
This sequence comes from Planctomyces sp., assembly GCA_019636235.1. Lineage (GTDB taxonomy): Bacteria > Planctomycetota > Planctomycetia > Planctomycetales > Planctomycetaceae > Caulifigura. Next base: position 71,988 of record JAHBXW010000002.1, on the reverse strand, counting down.
ATACCGCACGAAGTCCTGCCGCCCGACGCAGGCCAGCAGCGGATAATGATCGAGCTGGACGAACCAGATGACGCCCGCCATGTAGAGCGTGGCGGCGAGATGGGCTGCGATCAGCCAGGGATACCAGTCCGCCACTCCGCCGCTCCCGTGATTCCGCCCGTTGCGACAGGCCTGCGACAGGGCTCCGCCGCGGGCTCAGCGGGTTTGTAGACGCCGGCGGAGGTTCGGCCAGCAGGGCGAATAGATCAACGGAGCTGGTAATCGCGGGCCGCAGCCAGCGGACTTCCGCTTCCGCGGGTTGCGGTTCCTGTTAGGATTCCCGCTCGCCCTCAGATTGAATGAACGCCGCTCCGATTCTCCAGCCACTCGGAAATGCCAGATCTCAACGCGGCCATTGCCAGATTCGGCGCGGAGACAAAAGCCAAACTCGCCAATCCCGCTATCACGGGAGAGCCTGAGGACCAGTTGCGCAGTCCGCTGGAACGGCTCTTTGGCGATCTCGCGGAGTTGTGCGGCTTGCGACGTGACTGGCTGACCGCCGTCGGCGAGTCTTCCCTCACGTCGCTGAAAACGCGGCCCGACTACTCGGTCACGCTGCGCAATGTGCTTGTCGGCTTCGTTGAAGTCAAAGCCCCGGGCAAGGGGGCGGACCCTCGTCGCTATAAAGGGCACGACAAGGAGCAGTGGGAAAAGCTGCAATCCCTCCCGAACGTGCTCTATACCGACGGGAATTCGTTCAGTCTGTGGCAAAGCGGCGAACCAGTCGGGACCATCGTTCATCTGCAGGGAGATGTCGCGACGTCGGGCGAAAAACTCGCCGCTCCCGCCGAACTGCTGGTCCTCTTCGACAGATTCCTCCAGTGGGAACCAATTCGTCCCAGGTCCGCCGCCGAACTCGCGAAGGTTTCCGCGAAACTCTGCCGCCTGCTGCGCGATGAGGTCACCGAACAGCTCTCCGAGAACAGTCCGGCATTGACGGCTCTGGCCGCTGACTGGCGAAAGCTGCTCTTTCCCGAGGCGAACGACGAACAGTTCGCCGACGGCTACGCGCAGGCCGTCACGTTCGGCCTGTTGATGGCCCGGTCCAGCGGCATCCGCCTCGCCGATGGACTGGATCAGGTCGGCAGGGAACTCGGCAGGACCAACTCGCTGATCGGGGCCGCGCTCCGCCTGCTCACCGACGAGGTCGAAAGCAAGGCCACCCTGAAAACGTCTCTGCATGCGCTCGTCCGCGTGTTGGACGCCGTCAACTGGCAGGCGATCAGCAAAGGCAACGCCGACGCGTGGCTGTATTTCTACGAGGACTTTCTGGCGGTCTACGACAACAAGCTGCGAAAACTCACCGGCTCTTACTACACCCCGCCGGAAGTCGTCGGGCCGATGATCCGTCTCGTGGACGATGTGCTGCGCAAGCACTTCGGACGCAGCGCCGGACTGGCCGCAGCTGATGTGACGCTCGCCGATCCGGCCGTGGGTACGGGCACATTCCTCCTGGGAGTCCTGAGGCAGATCGCCGCCGACGTCGAGGCCGATCAGGGGGAAGGCGCCGTCCCGCAGGCCATCGACGCCGCCATTGGTCGCCTGATCGCCTTCGAGATGCAACTGGGACCGTTCGCCGTCGCGCAGCTCCGGGTGTACGCCGAACTATTGCAGCTCATCGGGAAACCGCCCCGAGATGTTCCGCGGATGTTCGTCGCCGACACGCTGGCGGACCCCTACACGCCCGTCGAGACGCTCGGTTCCTGGTACGGTCGAATCGCTGAATCCCGGCGGCTGGCGAATGAGATCAAGCGCAACGAGACAATCACGGTCGTCATCGGCAATCCCCCGTACAAGGAAAAGGCCAAGGGACGGGGCGGCTGGGTCGAAGACGGCAACGCGACAGCGAAGGGGCCGTTGAACGCCTGGATTCCGCCCGCCGACTGGGGAGTCGGCGCGCATGCCAAGCATCTCCGGAACCTGTATGTCTACTTCTGGCGGTGGGCGACCTGGAAGGTCTTCGATGTCGACCCGGACCATGACGCGGGCATCGTCTGCTTCATCACGGTCGCCGGTTTTCTGAACGGCCCGGGATTCCAGCGGATGCGGGATGACCTGCGCCGCAAGGCGGACCGGATCTGGGTCATCGACTGCTCGCCCGACGGCCACCAGCCCGACGTGCCGACCCGCATCTTCCAGGGCGTCCAGCAGCCCGTGTGCATCGTGCTGGCGGCGCGATCCAAGACCAAGGCGGCCGGCGCGCCGGCGGTGGTGAAGTACGCGGCCCTGCCGGCCGGCCGGCGCGAGGAAAAGTTCGCGGCCCTGGCGAAGCTGAAGCTGGAATCCCGCTCCTGGCAAGTCTGCTCAACAGAGTGGCGCACGCCGTTTCTGCCCGCGTCGTCGGGGGCGTGGGCCAGTTATCCGGCGCTGGACGACCTGTTCGCGTACAACGGCGCGGGAGTCATGCCGGGCCGAACGTGGGTCATCGCCCCCGATGCGAATTCCTTGGTCTTGCGATGGGCGAGACTGGTTCAGGCCACAGCCGAAGAAAAGGCCGCACTCTTCCATCCGCATTTGCGGGGGGGACTGCCCGGCGATAAGCACGTCCATAAGGTCGTCAGGGCTCTGCCGGGCTATGTCGACAATCCGCTACCCGTTGCTGATGACGAAGGTGCCTGTCCATCGCCGATTCCATACGGTTTTCGATCGTTTGATCGGCAGTGGATCGTTCCTGACAGCCGGGTCATCAACCAGCCGAATCCGGAACTGTGGCGCGCGCACTCGGCAAGGCAGGTCTACTTGACGGCGCCGAGCGATCGATCGCCGACGGCCGGTCCAGCGATCACATTCACATCACTGATTCCAGACCTTCACCATTACAATGGGCGCGGCGGCCGCGTCTTTCCCCTGTGGCGCGATCCTGAAGCCCGTACGCCCAACCTGCCGCCGGATCTTTTGCCCTTCCTCTCCCGCACGTACCGCAAGGACGTCACGGCCGAAGACTTCTTCGCCTACCTCGCCGGCGTCGCCGCCAGCCCCGCCTACACGGCCCGGTTTCAGGCCGACCTCGCCCAGCCTGGACTGCGCATGTCCATCGCGGCCGACTGGAAACGGTTCTCGCGCGCCGTCGACATCGGCCGGCACGTGATCTGGCTGCACACGTTCGGCGAGCGTTACGCCGACCGCAAGGCGGGACGTCTTCCCGGCCCCCCGCGGCTGCCGAAGGACCGGTCGCCGCGCATCCCGAAGGCCGGCGCGATCCCTGGCACGCCGGATGCCATGCCCGACGAGATCGACTATGATTCGTCGCAGCGCCGCCTGCTGGTCGGGACGGGGTTCGTGGAGAACGTCGACCCGGCCGTCTGGCGGTACGAGGTGTCCGGCAAGCGGGTTCTGACCCAGTGGTTCAGTTATCGCAGGCGGAATCGTGAGCGGCCGCTGATCGGCGACCGGCGTCCCCCATCCAAACTGGGCGAGATCCAACCCGACCACTGGCTGGCCGAATACACGACGGAGCTGCTCAATGTTCTGCATGTCCTGACCATGCTGGTGGAACTCGAACCGGGACAGGCAGCGATTCTGGAGGCGATTTGCGATGGACCGACGCTCAGATTCAGCGAATGACGACGAGGACATTGACGTCGGAGCGTCGCCCCGCCCGCACCTGATTTCCGTCGACGAACTCCGGGCGGCCGGCGCATTGGAGGTTCCGCCGGAGTGGCGGAAGTCGCTGGGAGGGGAAAGGCCCCGGCCATCCGGGCGCTTTCGCGATCAGAATCTGTTCGCCGCCGGCGAGGACGAGCGGCCCGCGGATTCCGAGGATTGATCGACAGTCGGTGCGGCCGGCGGTCGACAGCCTGGCTCCAAGGGGGCCTTGCCCGCCTGTGCGAAATTCTGCCGATCGCCGACAGCTGAGAACTCAGCACAGTCGACAAGCCGACAATGGCGCCCGGCCCAGCTTAACAACGCCCCTCCAGACGTCACTCCGCAGGCGCGATCCAGCGCGCGAATCCCGGCGATTCCACCACCTCCAGCCGGCCATCGATCAGCGTTGAGAACATCGCCTCGATTCCCGGATGGGCCGCCACCGTCCGCAGACCCCGCTCCGAACCCTGCAGACACAACGCCGTGTCGATCCCGTCAGCCGTCAGCGCGTCCGGCGCGATCACCGTCACCGTGCAGGCGGCCGTCATTCCCAAGCCCGTCGCTGGATCGATGATGTGCGAATACCGCACTCCCTCGATCTCGACAAACTGATACGCCGCGCCCGATGTCGAAACGGCCGCATTCCGCAGCAGCAGAACCCGGGCGCCCTCCGGCGAATCCGGGCCGAGCGGGGATTCGATCGCGATGCGCCATCCGCCGGTCCCGGGGGGCGGTGCGCTGACGCAGATGTCGCCGCTGACGTCCACCATCGCACTGACGATCCCGCCGGCCTTCAGGATCCGCATGGCCTCGTCCGCCGCGTAGCCCTGGGCGATGCCCCCCAGGTCGAGTCGCATGCCGGGCTTGCGCAGCTCGACCGTCTGCTGGTCCGGATCGAGCACGATCGACCGCCAGCCCGATTTCGCCAGGGCCTCGCGGCGCTCCTCGTCGGTGGGCAGGGCCTGTTTCCGCCGGGCGATCCGCCACAGCCGCACCGAGGGGGCCAGGCTGATGTCGAACTGGCCGTCGGTGGCTTCCGACCAGGCCTGGGACGCCTGGATCACGGCCCACAGCTCGTCGCTGACGCGGACGGGACGCCCGGGACCGGAGTTTTCGCAGAGCTGCGACAGTTCGCTGTCCGGGTCGTAATCGCTCATGATCCGGTCGAACTCTTTGAGCCGGCGGAACACGTCTTCGGCAAGCTGATTTGCGAGCGGTTCGGACGGGGCGTAAAATGCGAGACGGACAGGGGCGGCGAATCGGATCTGCTCGAATTCGTAGCGGGCGGTTTCCGGCTCCGCCGCCGGTCCGAGTCCACAGATCGCCAGCAGTCCCATGACTGCCGGCCCCTGGATTGCGGTCCGCCATCCCATGTTCCATCCCCCCGGCGTCATTCGTCCCGGCGGCGCGCCCGCTGGGCGCCGCCCGCTGTCACGTCTTGCCTCTACGAGCAGCCCAGGCCGCCTGTCATGATTTCAGTATTCACCAATGTCGTCCCGCGGCAAGCCTTGCTGGCGGTCGCGCTGTATCTGTCGGCCTGCGGGGCTCCGCTGATCGCCGGGGATGCCGCCGTCGACCACAGCGATCCTTATCTGCGCGACCCGAAGAGCCTCGCGGCCACGCCGGAGGAAATGCAGCCCTACTCCCAGCGGCTGCGGGACACCGAAGTCACGTTCGACATGGTGCCGATTCCCGGCGGCGAGTTCCTGATGGGCAGCCCCGATTCGGAAGAGGGCCGCAACGACGATGAAGGGCCGCAGCACCTGGTGAAGATCGAGCCCTTCTGGATGGGGAGGTGCGAGGTCACCTGGGACGAATACGACACGTGGCGGCTGAACTTAGACAGCCAGCGTCGCAAGCTCGCGGGCCGGGAGTCGGACGAAATCGACCTCAAGGCGGACGGCGTCACCCGCCCGACCAAGGAATACACCGACATGACGTTCGGCATGGGACACGACGGTTTCCCCGCCACCGGACTGACCCAGCTGGCCGCGAAGATGTACTGCGTGTGGCTGACCGAGCGAACCGGGCAGTATTACCGGCTGCCGACCGAGGCGGAGTGGGAATACGCCTGCCGCGCCGGGACGACGACCGCCTATTCGTTCGGCGACGACCCGGCCGACCTCGACGACTACGCCTGGCATTACGAGAACGGCGACAACGTGTATCACAAGGTCGGCAGGAAGAAGCCGAACCCGTGGGGCCTGTATGACATGCACGGCAACGTCGCGGAATGGACGCTGGACCGCTATGACGCGGAGTTCTACGCCACGTTCGATCCGAAGACAGCCGCGATCTTCCCGATCTGCGTGCCGGACGGCGAGGAGTACCCCCGGGTGTTCCGCGGCGGTTCGTGGGACGATGAAGCGCCGGCGCACCGCAGCGCGGCCCGCGTCGCCTCGTCGTCGGACCTCAAAATCCAGGACCCCCAGTTGCCGCAGAGCAAGTGGTACCTGACCGACGCCTCGCACGTCGGGTTCCGGGTCGTCAGGCCGTTCCGCCCGAACACTCCGGAGGAGATTCAGAAATACGTCCTGTATCCCGACACGCCGAAGGGGCTGGAAGGCCGGAAGTGATCCGCGGCGTCGGCCGCGCGCACGTTGGCTGAATGCGGTGGCGGCGTCAGCGGCGGAACAGGAACTCGTTGGAGTTCACCAGCGCCCAGGCGATGTCTTCCAGCGCCGCGCGGCGGGAAGGCTCCCCGTCGGCGGAGGCGAGCCGCGCCTGGGCGGCGAGGAACTCGGCCTCCACGGGCTCGCGGCTGAGTGCCGCCCAGTACAGTTCGCGGACGGTGTCGCTGTCCGACTGCCCCTGCTCCAGGGCGCGGCGGATCCGGTTGTCGCTGGAGCGCAGCAGGTCGTCGAGCAGGCCGCCGCTGATCAGCTGAAACGTCTGCGCCAGCGTCGGCGCGGCGACGCGCTCGCATTCGCAGGACTGCAGCCGCGGCGGCTTGCCGAACGTCTTGAGGAACCGGTCTCCGAGGTCCGGCGTGCCGTCGCGGGCCCGCATCGGTCCGACCCCCGGAAGCTGCCCCGCCCGGACATCGCCGGGATACCCTTTGAAGCGCACCGGCGCGTCGAGCGCCAATGCCATCGCATCCGCCAGCGTTTCGGCCGACAGCCGCCGCGGAACGGTGTGCGAATAGTTCGACTCGTCCGCGTGGCTGGATTCGTTCAGGTCGCAGGCCAGCTGATACGTCGCTGACCGCATGATCATCCGCACCAGCGGTTTGATCCGGCAGCCCCCCGCGACGAACTCGTCCGCCAGCCAGTCCAGAAGCTCCGGATGCGACGCGGGATTCGTGATCCGGAAATCGTCGATCGGATCGACCAGTCCCCGCCCCAGCAGATGAAACCAGACGCGGTTCACCTGCGCGCGGGCGAAGTACGGATTGGCCGGATCGACGACCCAGTCGGCCAGCGCCTGCCGGCGGTCCCGATCCGCGTCAATCGGCGGGACCTCGTGGCTGAGGACGCGCGCGGGCCGGGGGCGTCCCGTGCGCGGGTCCTTCACATCTCCCTCCGGCTTGGAAAACACGATCTGCTCGCCGTCGAACTCGTGCGAGTCGTTGTCGTCGCGGCGCTTGTTCTCGACGATCTTGTAGTCCACGCGGGCGAAGGCGTTGGCCCAGGCGTAGTAGTCGTCCTGCGTCCAGCGATCAAACGGATGGCTGTGGCACTTGGCGCACTGCAGCCGCACGCCCAGAAACACCTGCGCGGTCGTTTCGGCGCGGACGAACGGATCCCGCAGGGCGCGGTAGTAATTCGTCGCCGGCTCGGCGTAGGTGCTCCCGCTGGCGGACAGCAGCTGATGCGCCAGTTCGTTCCAGGGTTCGTCGCGAGCCAGCTGCAGCTTTAGCCAGGCATGCAGGTTCTCGACCCCTTTGCGATCCAGCGTCTTTTCTTCGCTGCGCAGCAGGTCGGCCCATTTCAGCGCCCAGTGTTCGGCGAACTCCGGGCGATCGAGGAGTTCATCAATGAGTCGGCCGCGCTTGTGCGGGTCGCTGGAGGCGAGGAACCGTCGGGCCTCGTCGGCGGTCGGAGGGAGGCCCAGCAGGTCGAGCGTCGCGCGGCGCAGAAACGTCACGTCGTCGCACAGCGGCGCCGGCTGGATCTTCAATTGCTGCTGCTTCTGGAAGACGAACTCGTCAATGCGGTTCTGCGGCTCGGGGCCGGACCACTCCATGTCGGCGTCCCGGACGAACGCGACCCGGACGGGAAGCTGGCGATCCAGGTAGCGCACAGCGATCGTGGCTTCGATCGGCAGCGCGGAGCGAACTTGACCGTCGATGGAGATGTCCAGCGTCGGCTGAGAGGGTTCATAGACGGCCCAGCGCGTGACGTCCTGGAGGGCGCCGTCCGCATCCTCGGCGAACACCTGCAGCGAGACGGTTTCCCCCGCGGTCACAACCGCTTCGCGCGGTTCGATCCGCAAACCGGCGACCGCCCGCGCGCTGTCCCGGTCATTGCGACCTCCGGCGGCGATCCAGTCGCGGAGGATCGCGAATTCCGGGGAATCGGACCGAAAGCGGCCGCCCCCCTCATGGGGCATCTGCAGCGTGGGCTTGCGCAGGATCAGGCTGTCTTCCGGCGAAAGCGGGTTGATTCGGCGGCCGACGACGTCCCGGGTGAGAACCTGATAGTCGGCGGCGGGGTCCTCTCCCCGCAGCGACAGTTTGAAGCCCCCCTTGCCGTTGGCGTTGCCGTGACAGGTCCCCAGGTTGCAGCCGGCCTTCGAAAGGACCGCCATGACGTCGCGACGGAATGACGGCGAAGCCTCCTCAGCCTGGGCGGCCGCACCGACAAGGGAGGCCAGCGTCAGGAGGAGCGCGGCGGGAACGAACTGCGGGGGACGTCGCGGCATGATGAGGCGGGAGGGTTCATGCGGGGAGGGCGTCGTGTAGCTTAAGTCTAGCCTGCGGATGGAGCTGCGTCAGCGGTCGGGAAGCGGAGAACCGGATGGTTCGCGCGGATTGGCGGCATTGTGCGGACCGCGCGGCGGAAGCGACGGGGAAAGATCGTGAAATCGAATGGCCGCTTGCAGGCGTTCGGTTCGCGCGATACAAGGCGGATTCACTTGCAGCCCAAGTGGCGGAACTGGCAGACGCGCTAGGTTGAGGGCCTAGTGGGGTAACACCCGTGGAGGTTCGAGTCCTCTCTTGGGCACTGGTCGATTTGGCGATGCGCCGCGACCTCAGTGGGCTGACATGCCCTGACGCAGTCAGAGGTGGGATGGGCGGCCAGGGCTCCGGGGTTTCTGGCCATGTCGTCTGGCGTTTCTACGCGCCGAAAGAAACGACAACGATTCCAGAGGTCAAACATGTCACCAGTTCGGACGGGCGGCCGCTCGGCGTCATCGTGCTTCGCACTGCTGATGCCCCATCGTCGGGCGCAGTCGATCCGAATGAGATCGAGTCGCTGTTGAGGGTCTCTCCCGATTCCAAGGGACAACGCGTCTTCGCCGGCCAGCTGGACGTTCCATCATTGAACATGCTTGGGCAGCGCATCGGCGTGATTCCTGAAGACGTCCGCAGGATCCAGCTGGGTCCTGTCGAAGCGTATTTCACCTGCCATCCAAATGACGGGCAGACGCGCGTCTGGCACATCCGATCTCGACCGGAGTGAAGAGCCGGACGCGGAATCGATCGGGAATCGCAATCGCACGGCCAGCCAGTCTCACTTCGGGGCCAGGCGTGACGGACCCGCTTGAAAATCGGCCGGGGCACGCCAGACTCTCGACATGCCCGCCATCAACAAACTGCTGGTCGCCAACCGCAGCGAAATCGCGATCCGCGTGTTTCGCAGCGCGTCGGAACTCAAGATTCGCACGGTCGCCATTTTCGCCCATGAGGACCGCTTCGCGCTGCACCGGTTCAAGGCCGATGAAGCCTACCAGGTGGGCCAGGCCGGCGAACCGCTGAAGTCCTACATGACCGTCCCCGCGATCATCGCGATCGCGAAGGAAAATGGCGTCGACGCGATCCATCCCGGCTACGGCTTCCTGTCCGAGAAGCCCGAATTCGCCCAGGCCTGCCTCGAGGCCGGCATCACGTTCGTCGGCCCCCAGGTCGAACATCTCCAGCAGCTCGGCGACAAGACGGCCGCGCGGCGCATCGCCACCGCCGCGGGAGTTCCCGTCCTGGGGGGCACCGCGGAGGCCCTCACGGACGCCCAGCAGGGCCTCAGGGAAGCGAAGAAGCTCGGCTTCCCGGTGATTCTCAAGGCGGCGCACGGCGGCGGCGGCCGCGGAATGCGGATCGTCCTGGCGGAGAAGGAGTTCGCCAGCGCCTACGAGACGGCCCGCCGGGAATCGCTTGTCGCGTTCAACTCCCCCGACATCTTCATCGAAAAGTACATCACCCGCGCGCGGCACATCGAGGTGCAGCTGCTGGGGGACGAGCACGGGGCGCTGGTGCACCTGTACGAACGGGACTGCTCGGTCCAAAGGCGACATCAGAAAGTCGTCGAGATCGCGCCGGCCCCGAATCTCGATCCCGCGGTGCGCGAAGCGCTCTGCGAAGCGGCGCTGAAGATCGGCCGCCAGGTGGGCTATCGCAACGCGGGCACCGTCGAGTTCCTGGTCGACGCGGACACGAACCAGTTCTACTTCATCGAGGTCAACCCCCGGATTCAGGTCGAACACACCGTCACCGAGGAAGTCACCGGGTTCGACATCGTCCGGGCCCAGTTGCTGATCGCCCAGGGCTATCGGCTGAGCGATCCGGAGATCGGCATCGGCTCGCAGGAGACGATCCGCACGACGGGCTTCGCCGTGCAGTGCCGGGTGACGACCGAGGACCCGGCGAACAACTTCGTGCCCGATTACGGCCGGATCTCGCATTACCGTTCGGCGGGCGGCATGGGCGTCCGGCTCGACGGCGGGTCGGCTTTCTCCGGCGCCTGGGTGCACCCCTATTACGATTCGCTGCTGGTCAAGGTGACGACCCGCGGCCGCCGGTTTCAGGACGCCATCCGCCGCACGCTCCGCTGCCTGCAGGAGTTCCGGATCCGCGGCGTCAAAACAAACATTCCGTTTTTGATCAATCTCGTCCAGCACGAGCAGTTCGTCTCCGGGGACGCCACGACGACGTTCATCGACGACACGCCGGAGCTGTTCAGCTTCCCCCGCCGTCGCGACCGCGCGACCAAGTTGCTGACGTACCTGGGGGGCGTGATCGTCAACGGCAACCCGTTGATGAAGGGACGGCCGGAGATTGTCCGCAGGACGCCCGCGCCGCTGCCGGCATGCGATCCACGCGCGGCGCGGCCCCGCGGCACGAAGGACGTGTTCCGCGAACTCGGGGCGGAAGGCTTCGCCCGCTGGATTCTGGATCAGAAGCCGCTGCTGATCACCGACACCACGTTCCGCGACGCGCACCAGTCGCTGCACGCGACGCGGTTCCGCACGCATGACCTGGTGCAGGTCGCGGAGGCGTATTCGCAGTTGCTGCCGCAACTGTTTTCGCTGGAGATGTGGGGCGGGGCCACGTTCGACACCAGCATGCGGTTCCTGAAGGAATGCCCCTGGGACCGCCTGGAACAGATGCGGGAGCGCTGCCCGAACATCCTGTTTCAGATGCTGCTGCGGGCGTCCAACGCCGTCGGCTACACGAATTACCCGGACAATGTCGTGCGGGAGTTCGTGAAGGAGGCCTACGCGAACGGCGAGGGCGTGGACGTGTTCCGCGTGTTCGACTGCCTGAACTGGATTCCGAACATGCAGGTGGCGATGGAAGCCGTCTGCGAAGCGGGGGGCATCTGCGAGGCGGCGATCTGCTACTCCGGGGACATCACCAATCCCGAGCGGACGAAATATTCGCTGAAGTATTACGTCGAGCTCGCGAAAGCCCTGGAAAAGATGGGCGCGCATGTGCTGGCCATCAAGGACATGGCCGGGCTGTGCAAGCCCGAGGCGGCCGCCCTGCTGGTGAAGACGCTGAAGCAGGAGATCGGGCTGCCGATCCACTTCCATACGCACGACACGGCCGGCATCCAGGCCGCGTCGATCCTCCGCGCCGCGGACGTGGGGCTGGACATCGCCGACGCGGCCATGGCGCCGATGTCGGGCGGCACGTCGCAGGTCAACCTGAACACGCTCTGCGAGGCGCTGCGGCATCAGTCCCGGGAAACGGGGCTGGATTCGCGGCGGATGGACGAAACGGCCGAATACTGGCGGTGCGTGCGGCAGTTCTATCTGCCGTTTGAAAGCGAAACGCTGCCCGGCACGGCCGACCTGTACAACCACGAGATGCCGGGGGGGCAGTACACGAACCTGTACGAGCAGGCCCGGGCCCTGGGGCTGGCCGACCGCTGGCAGGACGTCTGCCGCGTGTACGCCGAAGTGAACCAGTTGTTCGGCGACATCGTGAAGGTCACGCCCACGTCGAAATCGGTCGGCGACATGGCGCTGTTCATGGTGGCCAACAACCTGACCGCCGACGACGTGCTGAACAGCCAGCGCGAGCTCGCCTGGCCGGAATCGGTGATCGATCTGATTTCCGGGGCGATGGGGCAGCCCCCCGGCGGGTTCCCCGACGCGGTGAAGAAGCGGATCCTGGGGGCGCGGCCGGCGTTCGACGGGCGTCCGGGCGAATCGCTGCCGCCGGTCGATTTCGCGGCCGCCGCGGAGACGCTCGCCGAAAAGCTGGGCCGCACGCCGCCGCGCCGGGATGTGCTGTCGTACATTCTGTACCCCAAGGTGTTCGAGGACTTCGCCGCGCATGAGGCGCAGTTCGGCGACACCAGCGTCCTGCCGACTCCGGTGTTCTTCTCCGGCATGCAGGCGGGGGAGGAAATCTCCGTCGACATCGAGCCGGGCAAGACGCTGTTCATCCGGTTCCAGACGACAGGCGGCGCCCATGCCGACGGCAGCCGGTCGGTGTTCTTCGAACTCAACGGCCAGCCCCGGGACGTCACCGTCGACGACCTGTCGGTCGAGTCCAGCGTTCCGAAGAACGAAAAGGCCGACCCCTCGAACCCGACGCACGTCGCCTCCGGGATGCCCGGAATGGTCGTGACGATCGTCGTCGAGCCGGGCGCGCAGGTCGCCAAGGGGGACAAGCTGCTGACGATCGAAGCCATGAAGATGCAGACGACGATCAACGCCGAGCGGGCGGGCACGATCGGTTCGCTGCTCGTGCAGGCCGGCGGCCAGGTCGAGGCGGGGGACCTGTTGCTGACGATCGAGTGAGCGTCGATCGCCCCCTGAGGGCGGTTGCCCCCAGCGAACGTGCAACGCAGTCACCGCAGTGCCTCCGCGCAGGGAACTGCCAGTACAGGCGGCCAGTGAGCGTGTGGCTCTGCCGGCGCCGGCCAGGCCCCAACCGTTCAGCGGCGGCGACCCCCTTTGACCAGCCAACGCTCCGCGATCGCCTTCAGGTCCGGCTCGGCTTCGCCGTTCTGGTCAGCGAAATACCGCCGCTCCAGCGCGCGAATGCTGGCGTCCAGTTCCTCCTTGGTCTGAAAGTCGAACCCGTTGCTGTGTTCGATCTTTCGGAGAAGCGTCAGCAGTGTGAACGGCGTGAGCCGTTCGGGCACGGCGCTGGCGGCGAGCGGACCGGCGGCCGGCTTCTGACGCAGCGCCTGGGCGAACAGGAATAGCGCCAATGCCAGGCAGGCCCCGCCGGCGAGGAACCAGGGCCACCGCTTCTGCGTCTCTCCATACTGCTGCACGAGCGCGACGACGGGATCGACCGATTTCAGGTCCGCGTCCTCGTACCGCAGGAACGTCGTCTCCGCCGTGTCCACTTTGGGGGTCGGAAAAGCGAACGATGTCGGCAGCGCGGCGAGGTCCTTCCGCCCCTCGTAGGTGATCGTCCAGGTCCGCTCGGAAATGATTGCCGGCTCGGTGCTGTCCGCGTCGAATCTCGAAATCGCGACCCCTTCGTCCTCGGTCGAAGCGACGACAAAGTCGCTGGACCGCACGTCGACAAGCTCTTCCAGCGGCGGAACGAGTCCCTGAGCCGTCGCCTTGACCTCCAGAACCAGTTTCCCCTGCGGCGCCTGCCGCTCGTCGAGCGTCTCGGCGATTTTGACGTTCGCATAGGGGCGTGCTTCCGGCTGGGACGCCGCGGCGTCCATCGGCAGGGGCGCCGAAACCACCGGCAGCACGGCGTAGCCCGAGGTGTCCAGGAAATCGAGGTCCATCTTCAGCGACGGGAGCTTGTCGACCTGCGGGCCGCGGGCTTTGAGCAACAGGTAGGCGTAGGGCGTGCGCCGCCAGCCGGGCTGATCGGTGGCGCGGGCGTTGACGTCCTTGTCCTGGAACGTCACCGACTGCACGTCGAAGTGTTCCGCGAGTGCCGCGCGGGCCGCTTCCTCGAACTTGTCGCGGTAGTTCTCCAGCGGCCGCCCGTAATTGTAGGCGTACGACATTGTGTTCTGGTTCTGCGTGTATTTGGCGAACCCGCCCGCCTCCCGCTCGATCTCCGGGGTATGGACGAGATCGATAAACACGCCGAACGATTCCTGGCTGCCGACGCGGGCGGAGCCGTCGATCCGCGCCACCAGCCGGATTTCCGAAACGAGGTCGTTGTAATAGTCGAACACTTTGCGGGCCTCGACGGCCTGCTTGGCGTCGCCGACGATTTCGAAACCTGATTTGAGGTACGTGTACTTGCAGGCCGGCTTGATCGATCCCATGCGCGTGAACAGCGCGTTGGCGAACTTGCCGATGTGCTTCTCCGCGGACTCGCCCGGCAGCGCCAGGAGCGCCTCGCGGATCAGCGGCGGCTGACGCAGATCGGGCGTCGAGCGGTGGTCGATCAGCCCCAGGTCGCTGGCTCCCAGCGACGCGTAGAACCAGTGCTCGTACGGCGCCGCCGACTGTTCGTCCTCCGACAGCGCGGGAACCTGCTTCGCGTACAGCTCCGCCGCGGCGCGGAACGCGCCGATCGCCTCGGCCCGCCGTTCGCTGAATTCGGCGCTGGGATGCAGTTCGTTGCGGTAGTTGAGTTCGTCGAGCACGACGCAGGCCCGGGCCAGCGCCAGTCGCCAGTCCTCGGGATGGCTGGCGATCGCACCCTCGATGACCTTGCGGGCCACGCCGTAGCCGCGGACGACTTCCGCCTCGATGTCCTTCTGCTTTCGCTGGGTCTTCGCCTGATCCTGCTGGGCCGGCATCCGCCAGATCGTCTGCAGGTTGGACCGCATCTGCTGTACGAGCTGGGCGAGGATCGCGGGATCCATGTCGTTCAGCGACCCGAACACCTCCTCGATGGCCTCGATGCGGTACACCTCGGCCGAGGAATGGCAGGTGGTGAAGGCCTTGGCGAACAGCGACTCATCGATCTTCGAAATCGGCAGCGCGCGAATTCGCGGTATCCAGGCCGCCAGCTCGCGAAGATTCCGTTCCTGCTTGGATCGCGTCAGCGGAATGGCGGCGGCCCGCTGCTCGTATCCGTACATGTACATGTACGAATTCGTGTACCGCGAGGCCGACGCGGCGTTCGGGTCGTGATTCCGCGTCCACACGCGGAGGAACTCGTTCGTCAGGTCCCGGGCCAGGTCCGGGTGCGAAGCGGCGAGCTGCTCGATCAGCGGAAAGGCCCGCTCCTCCTCCTGAACCTTCAACAGCAATTGCGCCATCAGGGCGTTGAACTTCGGCTGCAGCTCGACGTCGACCTTCGTGATCCAGGCCGGGCTGGGCGCGACATCGATGACCTCCGCGGTCGTGATGGGCTGGACCCCGCGCTGCTGCTGGGCCATGGACATGCCCATGCCGTCATCGTCGTTGAAGTAGAAGAAGTTGCCGTAGATGTCGCGGCGCATCTGCGGGCCATAGGACGTCGAGCGGTCCAGAGTTCTCGACGTCTCCCCTTCCTTCAACCACACAACGGCGAGAATGCGGATCATCGGCGCCCATTCCGCCGCCCGCTCGGGTTGCTTCTCCAGCAGCGACTCCACGACGGTCTTCTGAATTCGAAGCTGCTGCAGGCGGTCCGACGGACTCTGCGGATGCGTCTGCAGGCCGGACGCCGCGCTGGCGCCGAGGCCGGACAGCACCTTCATGCCGAATTGCGGATCCCCTGCGAACGTCGACTCCAGCCACGCGTGTCCGAGGTCTTTGCGGACGCGCGGCACAAGACTGATCGCGATCTGCAGCGCCTGATCGCGATGCTCCTGCGAGACTTTCTCGAAGGCGACGACCGGCTGAGCGCTTTGAAACGCGCGCTCCAGAGTTTCCGGCTTGCCGTCCTGCTGGAACTTCGCCGACTGGCACTGCGAGTACAGGATCAGCCCTTCGGCGTCCTGGTCCTCCAGCAGCGTTTCGAAGTCCGGCAGAAATGCCTCCAGATTCGCGTTGAGGTTGGCGGCGTTCAGCAGCCACCCGGACTTCCGGAGATCGAAGACTCGCTCCGACTCCTCCCGGGCTGACTCCTCCGTCAGCCGCGCGACCAGCGTGTCGGCCAGCACTCCGGACTGCAGCATCAGCCGGGCCAGCGGCGCCGCCTGCTGGACGATCGCGCGGTCGCGCTCGACCGGACAGGCCGCGACGATGCTGATCAGATCGTCGAGATCGATCAGGTTCTGTTCGATCGGGATGCCTTCATTGCGACGCTGCTGCGACTGCGGGTCCATGGGGCCGATCGCCAGCGAGCGCAGCATTTGCGTATAAGCCGCGCGGCCGTCGTCGGCCGTCAGCCGCGCGAAGTGCCGCTTCACGGCGTCCCAGCGGCCGAGCGTCACATGCCGCTGCAGGATTTTGAGCTCCAGTTCCACCACGGCCGGGTCGACCGCGGCCGGCGTTCCATCGGGGCCTGGCAGGACCGGCAGGGGGGGCGCGGGCGGACGGTCCGCGGCCCCGGCGGCCCCCGGTTCCGGCAACGCCCATTCCTTGAGGATCGACGACGGGCGGCGGTCGTACTGCAACTGGCTGAGCAGTTGCAGTCGCGGCGAGGGAGTCGCCTCGGCGGCGGCGGATGCCTCGCTGGCGGCAGCGGCCGCCTGCTCCACAGCCGTCGCGGGACTTCGGCTCGGCGCGGACGTGACCATCCGCACCGCTGCGTGGCCGGAACTCGGCGCCTGGGTCACAACGGTTGTCACGGGAACCGTCTGCGCCTCCGCGCGCCCCGTCGCCATTGCCGAGGCGCACGCCATCGCCCATCCGACCACGCTGCGATTCATCACAATGACCCTTCCGAAGTGCCTGCTGCCGGCCGATTGGCCACGCTCTCAAACCATCCGCTGCACCGCCCGCCGGACTCCTCGATTCGGCCGCGCAGTCCGACTGGCGGCATCCGAAGTCCCCGGGCCTCAGTGTCCGCCGTCGTCCGGCGGGGGACCGGAGCTGGCGCCGCGGGCGAACTCGTCCGACCGCGGCTTGTTCTGCGAGATGCCCGGCTTCTTCCCCTTGCCCTTGCCCCCTTTGCATTGGCATTCGCCGCTGCAGCAGCCTTTGCACTGGCTGGGCAGCGGCAGCGCCTGCAGTTCGCTGAGGTCCATGCGGGCCAGGCGGATGGCCGATTCGAGATCCTTCTGATGCCGCTCGCGAACGGCCGGATCCGTCGCCTCCTCGGCAAGCAACCGGAACGTCTGCCGGGACGCCTCGATTTCCGGCTCCCATTCGCTGCGCGGCTCGCCTTCCAGCCGCATCAGCCACGTCAGGTAGTACCGGGCGTTGGCCAGCGTCTCGCGGGCTTCGGCCAGCAGGGCCGGATCGGTCGAGGCGTCCGCCTGCAGTTCGGGAACGAGCAGCGCCAGTTCGTCGAACGCCGCGGGCAATTGCTTCGCCAGCAACTGCGACTTCGCGCGTTCGACCTGAATCCGGCGGGCCGCCTGCACGCGCTCGGGCGGGAGTTCTTCCAGAGCCCGCGAAAACAGCTTCACCGCCTGGGCGTGCTGCCCCGCGGCGACTGCGGCCCGCGCGGACGACAGGGCCCCCTGAGCCGCATCGAGCTTCAGTCGCTCCTGGCCCGGACCATAGTGATAAGCCCCGGCGAACACCGGCACGAGCACCCAGATTGCGAGCAGCATTCCACGCATGACCGCCTCCCGGTGAGAGGTTGGAAACCGCCGGACCTCGCGGCACGGCCCGATTGACCATTTCGCGGCGAGTTCATCCGGAACCGACTGGCTCCGGCGACCGACGCCGGCGTCGCGATCGCCGCGGCGGAGCGCGGCCCAGGGCGGCGTCCGCCCCCGGCAGCGAAACTCCCGGCGCCCATCGCGTCCCAAACCGCTGCAGCGCCAACGGCAGCAGGGCGAACACGAACGCCCCCAGCGCGCTGGCGATCAAGGCATATTCCCGAAGCGTCAACCGGCTCAGATCTTCAGCCCCGCCCGACTGGCTGATCGCCTGGATGACGTCGGAACTCACGTGCTTCTCATTCCCATCATGATACACGCCGCCCAGCCGAATCGCGATCTGTCTCAGGATCGACGCCTCCTGCCGCGAGTGCCGACCGGAAATCAGAGTTCCCTGTCGCGGATTGCCGACGCCGATGACGACCTTGTGCGCGATCGACGGCGGCAGCCGCGGCATCCCTGATGCCGGCACCGTGTCTCCATCGGTCACGATCAGCAGCGTCGCCGTTCCCGGCAGCAGCGGCTTGGCGATCTGCGCGGCATGCTCGATGCCGGCGAACAGCTCCGTCCCGCCGCGCGGAAACGCGTAGTGCATCGGCAGGTCGCTCATCGCATTCCGGAGGACCTCCGGATCGCGGCTGCGCTCAACCACCGGAATCGCTCCGTTGTACGTCGCGACCACGGAAATCAGGTACTGGCGAATGCCGACCCGCGCGAACATCGAATCCAGGACGTCCCGCGCCCGGTGCATCCGGGACTGCTTCCCCTCCGGCCCCGCGTCCGCCAACCGCATGCTGGGCGAAACGTCCAGCACCACGATCAGGTGTTTCTTCTCACGGTCCGGGATCTCATCGCCGCCGCGATGCAGCTTGGGATCGACGAACAGCAGGGTCGTGAGTCCCCAGGCCAGCCCGCCCAGCGCCGCCACGCGCAGGCCTCCCGACCATCGCGCCCAGCCCGCTGGTCGGCCGCGCGGACCAAACGCCAGTCCCGCCACGCGCGACACCCGGCGCGCATGCAGGGCCTCGCCGGCCGCCGCCAGCACCACGACGATCGCCATCGCCGCCACGGCTACCACGGCGTGTACCTCGCCCCCAGGGAACACAATGTCGACAGGCTCAACAGGACCAGCCCCGCCAGACAGTAAGGCCGGAAGTCGTCAAACGCGTCCGGCGCCAGTTGCACCTGCTGCGTCTGCTGCATCCGGTCAATGGATTGAAACACCGCTTCCAGCGCGAAGGGGTCGTTGACTCCGTACACCTCGCCCCCGGTCAGCCGCGCCAGGTTGATCACGTCCGGAGGCACATCCCCTTCGGCGATGTGAATCGCGTGCAGCACGATCCGCTCATTCTTCAACTCGCGGGCGATCTCCTGGCTGCGGTTGCCCATCAGATCCGAACTGTAGCCGTCGGAGACCAGCACGATCATCCGGTCCCCATCCTCGCGCTCGACCAGCACCCGCCGGCAGGCCAGCACGGCCTTGGCGATCTCCGTCCCTCCAAACCCCGGAATGGCCCGCGTGGGACTCATGAAGGGAGCGGCGCACTTGATCGCCGAGACGTCCGTCGTCAGCGGCGTCCAGTGCAGAAAGCTGTTCCCGAAGAACGTCAGTCCGAACGCATCCCCTTCGCGATACTCGACGAACTGGTTGATTGCCGCCATCGCCGCGTCATACCGGTTTCCTTCGCCGAACGACGCCGTCATGCTGCCTGAGACGTCCACGCAGAACTCGATGTTCGTCACCTTCCGCCGCGATTGCGGACTTCCCAGTTGCTGCGGCCCTGCGATCAGGCAGATGGCCACCGCCAGCAGCAGCGCCGGCAGGCATTCAGCCATGCGCACCAGCGCCGACAAAAACCGGCTGCCGCGCAACCCGCCGTGATCGAAGGGCAGCACCAGCCGGCTTTCGTTCCGACGCCAGGTGCGGATCAGCAGCCACACGGGCAGGGCCAGCAGCACCAGCAGCAAGGGGCGGGTGAATGGCAGAAACGTGGACACGGAAAACGTCTGCTCCTGGCGGGTCAGCGGCGGGTTTCCTGGAGCGCCGGCCCCAGTTCATGCGCGGCGATGTTCTGATACGGCTTGAGCAGTTCATTCACATCCACGGCATCCGCCGTCGGCGGACGATGCAGCCAGACTTCAAGTTGAGTCATCAATGGGCTGGCGTCAGGATGCTGGCGCAGCTTGGCGATCGCTTCGGCCGGCGTCGCGTCCTGCAGGCCCAGCCGCCGCCGCCAGCAGACGACTAGCGCCCGCTCGAGCTCGGCGAGCTTTTCCTTTGGCAGCCGGCCGGTCATCGCATCGGTGACCAGCGGCCGCAGCCTCTCCGCCAGCGACACTGGCTCTTCCTCGACGTCCTCCACATTCGTCACGACCGCGCGGCGACGCGGCTTCAGCAGCCAGACCAGCCCGGCCAGCCACAACACGCCAACGACGACCATCAGCGCCCGGTAGCCCCCCAGCCAGGGGAGACGACGGAACTGCAACGCCGTCGGCTCGATCTGCCCCGCCGGCAGCAGGCTGCTGATCCGCACGGGGATCTCCGGCAGCCCCTCCGCAGGGGCGCCATCCTTCCGCTGCAGATACTTCGCGAGGTCGTATTCGCCAGGCTCGACGCCGTAGTAGACGAGGTCGTAGCGCAGCGCTGTGCCATGCGGGTCGACCCGATCGATCCGGATCACGACGGGCGTCGCGTCGGTCAGCGGAATGGGAACCAGTTCCGGCCCGGGCAGCACAATCTGCTCGATTCGCTCCGGCAGGCCCACGCTGACCGCCTCGACCGGTTCCGCCGAGACGGCCTCCGGGGCGAGGGCCGCATGCGCGCCCGCCGCAACGATCAGGGCCGCCAGCGGCAGCAGCGTCCGCACGCCGCGCCGGGCGGGGGCGGGGGCGGGTTCGAGGATGTGCGGCTGGCGGTGCATGGGCCTCCCTAGCGCGTTCCGCGTCCAAAGACGTCCCGGGACTGGAAAAAGTTCCGCAGACGATGTGCGAACGGCCGATCCGTATCGATCGTCAGACCGTCAATGTGCGCCCGCTTGAGCGCCTGCTCGACCCGCTCCTGGTCGATGCGCACGCGACTTCCGCGAACGACCATCGGCCGGCCCGTCTCGGCTTCGCGGGCCAGCAAAATGCCCGACCCCGACAGCCCCCGTTCGGCGGGGTCCCGCATCCGCAGCGCCACGCAGTCATGCCGTTGCGCCAGGAGTTTGAGAGACGGCAACGCGTCGACGTCATGCAGGTCCGACAGCACGACGATCAGCGACCGGGCCGACAGCCGCGTCCCCAGGTCGCTGATGCGTTCGCCCAGCCGGGTTTGCTCGTCGTAGCGGAACTGTCGCAGCCGGTGCATCCATTCCATCACGCGATCGCGGGACAGACTGGGCTCGATCCGGAATTCACGATCTCCGACTCCCAGCACGCCGACCGGCATGGCGCGGTCCAGGCAGGCGAGCGCCAGTCCGCCGGCGATCTGCAGCGCCAGCGCGTACTTGGACGTCGCCCCGGCGCCGACCGTCATCGAGGCCGACGTGTCCAGCAGCAGCAGGCAGGGCATCCGCTTGGTGGCTTCATACTCCTTGACGTGCGGCTTGCCGGTCCGGGCCGTCACCCGCCAGTCCATCGCGCGGACCGGGTCGCCGGGCTGGTACAGCCGGGACTGCATGTATTCGAGGCCCGACCCCAGGTACGGCGAGCGGTCGACTCCGTACAGGAAGCCGTCGGCCAGACGCCGCAGCGTGACCTGAAACCTCCGGGAGTCCATGACGCCCGCGTTGTCGAGCAATCCCTCCACCTGTGCTCCCCGCCGGTCCAGCCGGCCATGGCGCGAGATTCCGCAGTCCCCGCCCGGTTTCGCCGGAGGGAAGCGGCTCCCGCGCGGATTCACCGATCCGTCACGAATCCAAATTCGTCCAGCAGTTCGCGCAGGACGCTCGCCCCTGTGCAGCCGTCCGCCAGCGCCTCGTAGTTCAGCCGCATCCGGTGCAGCATGACGTCGTCCGCGAGCGCGTACAGATCTTCGGGAATCACATAGTCCCGGCCGTGGATCAAGGCCCGCGCCCGCGAGGCCTTGGTGAGCGCGATGCCCGCCCGGGGACTGCAGCCCAGCTCGATCCGGGGATGGCTGCGCGTGAGGTCCACCAGCTCGACGACATGGTCGACGAACGTGTCGGAGACGTGCACGTGATGCACGGACTCCATCGCCTGCACGAGGTCTTCCGTCGTCCCGACGGGGCCTTCCTCGAGCACATCGAACTCGGTGCGGGCGACAGCGCCCTTGTCCTCGCGACGCACGCCGAGCGCCAGGTTCCGCTTGAGAATCTCCCGCTCTTCGGCCGGCTCGGGATAGTCCAGGCGGTGGCAGAGCATGAACCGGTCGAGCTGCGCTTCGGGAAGTTCGAACGTGCCGCTCTGCTCGACAGGGTTCTGCGTGGCAATGACCAGGAACGGCGCGGGGAGCTTGAACGTCTCCTTGCCGATCGTCACCTTCCGCTCCTGCATCGCCTCCAGCAGGGCGCTTTGCACCTTCGGGGCGGCGCGGTTGATCTCGTCGGCCAGCAGCAGGTTCGTGAACAGCGGCCCCTTCACCACGCGGAACTCGTTCGTCCGCTGATCCAGAATCTCGCTGCCGACAATGTCCGACGGCAGCAGGTCGATCGTGAACTGCACCCGGGCGAACAGCAGGTCGATCGTTCGGGCCAGGGTCGCCACCAGCAGCGTTTTCGCCAGCCCCGGCACGCCCTGGAGCAGCAGATGGCCCCCGGTGAACAGGGCGATCAGCAGCCGCTCGACGACCACGTCCTGTCCGACGACGACTTTGCCAATCTGGCTGCGGACGTTGTCGATGAACCGGATCGTCTGTTCCGTCGACTCCCGAGAGACGCGTTCCGCGGTCGCAGTCGGCATGCCCGATGACTCCCCCCTGAACGTGGGATTCCCGATCTGGACAGCGCTCGACGAGCGCACAGTCCAGCCGGAATGTCTGGAATCAGGGTAGGGAGGCGGCGGACGGTTCGCAATCCATCTCAGCGACCACCGGCCGCCTCAGGCAGAACCAACGAGCAGCGACATGCGCGCAATGAAAGCCGGAAAAATCGGCTGCGAGCAACTGGCGCCGGCGTGAATGCCCGCGCGTCGAGACATGCCATGGCCCGTTGAGAGTCAGCGCGGCGGACCGCTGCGGCGGCCCGACCAGTCAGCTTGCTTCCGCCTGGTCCTGGGCGTGGTGCGCGTTCAGCTTGTTGTACAGCGTCTTGAGTGCGATCCCCAGCTCATCGGAAGTGCGGGGCTTGTCCCCTTCATACTTCTCCAGCGTCTGCAGGATGACTTCCATTTCGATCTCGCGGAGCGTCATCGGCCGCGGGAAATTGCTGACGTCGAAGGGGCGGGCGTCGACCGGACGGCGGGCCCCGACGCTCAACGGCAGGTCTTCGGGGCGGATCGTCTTGCCATCCGACAGAATGGCCGCGTGCTCCAGCGCGTTCGACAGCTCGCGGACGTTCCCCGACCACTCGTGCTGCCGCAGCAGCGTGATGGCGTCGGAAGACAACATGGTCTCCGGAATGTCGCGGCGCTTGAGGTGCCGGGTCAGCAGCGACCGGGCCAGCAGGGGGAGATCGTCTTTGCGCTCCCGCAGCGGAGGCAGACGGATTTCGAAGGTGTTCACGCGGAAGAACAGGTCCTCGCGGAAGGAGCCTTCCGCGACCATGTCCTGCAGGCTGCGGTTCGTGGCGCAGACGATCCGCACGTCGACGGTGAAGGCCTCGTTCTCGCCGACCCGCCGCACCTCGCCCGACTCCAGAAACCGCAGCAGCTTGACCTGCATCGCCTTGTCGAGTTCGCCCAGTTCGTCGAGGAACAAAGTCCCGCCGTTGGCGACTTCGATCAGCCCCTTGCGGGGCGTGTCGGCGCCGGTGAAGGCGCCCTTCTTGTGTCCGAACAGCTCGCTTTCGACGAGGTTTTCCGGCAGCGCGCCGCAGTTGACCGCCACGAACGGCATCGTGGAACGGGCGCTGAGCTCGTGAATCCGCCGCGCGACGAGTTCCTTGC
The DNA here is from genome assembly GCA_019636235.1 of Planctomyces sp. Taxonomy (GTDB): domain Bacteria; phylum Planctomycetota; class Planctomycetia; order Planctomycetales; family Planctomycetaceae; genus Caulifigura. The sequence continues at coordinate 48,295 of JAHBXW010000002.1, read as the reverse complement.
CGGTCCCCGTTTCGCCGAGAATCAGCACGCTCGAATCAGTCGGCGCGATCTTCTCGACCAGCTTCTTGACCCTCAGCATGGAAGGCGTTTCGCCGATCAAATCCGTCCCGCCGCGGACCGATCGCAGCTGCGCTTCCAGGGCCAGCGCCTTGTTTGCCAGCAGCTTCTTCTCCGCGACGCGGCTGAGCACGTTCGCGATTTCGACGAGCGTGCAGGGCTTGCGGAGAAAATCATACGCCCCGACGCGGACCGCCTGGATCGCATCGTCGATCCCGCCGTGTCCCGTGTGGATGATGACGTCCGTCTCGGGGGCGGTCTTCTTCAGATGCGAGACGACGTCCCAGCCCGACAACCCGGGCATTTTGAGATCGACGATCGCCGCGTCGAACGCCTGCTCTTCGAGCACGCGCAGGGCGGCCTGGCCGTCTTCGCAAATCGTGACGTCGTGGCCCAACCGGGGCAGCTCGTTTTTCATCACGAGCCGAATCGGGGCCTCGTCGTCGACGAAGAGAATCCGCAGTCTGTGCGCAGCAACACCGGGCACGCCGTCGCTCCTTGACGACTCGTCGACTTCCTGTCTTTCCTGCCGGGATGAAACCTGAATTCCGACGCGGCTGGAACCGGGAAAGGCTCTTGAGGGAGCGGGGTGATACCAGAATGCCGGGAGGGGGGCAACCGGAGTCCGCAGCGGCAAAACCGCCCGTTTCGTCGATTCTTTCCGCTTCCGCGAAGCATGAATTCCCGGTTGTTTTCGCTGCCGCGACGAACACTGCCGCGCGGGTGGCGAACGCAGCAGCGGGCCGATAGTTTGGCGATCCGAGATCGCGCCGATTTGTCTGTTTGCGTTCCTGAATTCATCCGCTGAGCGTCGTCCATGCCCCCGATCCGCAGGCCGTTCCGGATTTCGATCCCCGCGCTTTGGACGCTGGTCGGGCTGGCGTCGATCGCCGGCGTCGTCCAGTCCGCCCCGCCCCCCGGGGATGAGCCGTTCCTCGACAAGACGCTCGTCGTCTGGACGACTCTGGCCAACACGGCCCAGCGCAGCGGGGCCGTCCTGACACTCGAAAATCCCCCCTCCGAGTTCGACGCCCTGCTGCTCGGCGAGATCGCGCCCGGCAAGTGGATGGCCGGCAGCGACTACTTTCGGCGAACCCAGCGCCAACAGGACGGCTTCCCCGTCGAAACCGCCGCGCCCGATGAGCTGCTGCAGTTGGCGATCATCTGCCACGGGCGCGAGATCACGTTCTGCCGCAACGGAGAGATCTATTCGACCCACACATCGGAGAATCCGCCGATCGGCTTCAACCGCCTCAGCCGCGTGCTGTTCGGACTGCATCACACGGACGCCTTCGGCTCGCCGGGGTTCGCCGGGACGATCGACGATGCGCGGATCTACGACCGGGCGCTGACGCTCGACGAACTGCGGGCCCTGCGCCCGAATCAAGCCTCGAATCCGCCGCCGCTGGGTTGGTGGACGTTCGAGGACTCAGAGGGGCGGGACCAGATGGGGAACTTCCCCGCCGGCCAACTCGTGGGGCAGGCGCGAATTGCTGAAGGCCGGCTGGACCTGTTTGGCGGCTATTTCCTGGTCGGTTCGCCGCGGCTGCCGACGCGCGACGACGTGGAGTGGCCGACGTGGCATGTGCACGCGAAGCCGGAGGAAGGACTGGCCCGCCCGTACGACGCCAATGGCTGCATCTTCAAGGACGGCGTCTACCACCTGATGTACATCTACCAGGATCGCCGCCGACCGCACGACGGGCACAGCTGGGGCCATCTCACCAGCGTCGATCTCGTGAACTGGAAATCGGTCGAGCCGGCCCTCCTGCCCGAACCGGGTGACCCGGACATCGGCATCTTCAGCGGCAACGCGTTTCTCGGAAAAGACGGCCAGCCCATGCTGTGCTGGTTCGGCGTCAACGCGGGGGTCTGCGTGGCGACAGCCGGCGACGCGGAGCTGCGGACCTGGACGAAGCATCCCGCGAATCCGGTCATCCCCATGACGAGCGCCGGCGGACCGGCGTTCGGCCGCGCCGCGGGCCAGGGGACGTATTTCGTCTGGGATCCGTTCATGTGGTTCGAGAACGACACGTACTACTGCCTGCTGGGTGGCAACGCGATGCCCGACGGCAAGGACACGCTGTTCCTGATGAAGTCCCGCGATCTGACGACCTGGGAACCGCTGCACCCGTTTTACGAACAGCCCGATCGCACCTGGACCGTGCCGGGAGAGGACTGCTCCTGCCCCGACTTCTTCCCCCTGGGCGACAAGCACGTGCTGCTGTGCATCAGCCATTCCGTCGGCGGGCGCTGCTACATCGGCCGGTACGAAAACGAGAAGTTCTATCCGGAACAGCACGTGCGGATGAACTGGCCGGGCGGCAACTTCTTCGCGCCGGAGAGCCTGGTCGACGATCGTGGCCGCAGGATCTTCTGGGCCTGGGTCACCGATCCGCGGCTGATCACGACGCAGGTCGCAACCGGCTCGGGCGTGATGAGTCTGCCCCGCGAAATGCGGCTGGGGGACGACGGGCGGCTGAAGGTTCGGCCGGTCCAGGAACTGGAATCGCTGCGCGCCGGCCATCGGCGACTCGCAGGGATCGAGCTGCCCGCCGACCGCGACGTGACGCTCCCCGTGCCGGGGACGAGCCTGGAACTGACGGCGACGCTCGATTGCGGACAGGCGCGGGAAATCGGACTCAAAGTCCGCTGCGCGGCGGATGGTTCGGAGGAGACGGTGATCGTGTTCTCGACCGTCGAGCAGCGGCTGACGATCGATGTCTCGAAGTCGACGCTGCGGCAGGACGTGAATTACGCCTATCACCCGCTCGATTCCGGGGGGCTGCGGCATCCTCGAGGCGAGCGCCATCTGTGTCCGGCGACATCCGCGCCCTGCGCGCACCCCGCCGATCAGCCGCTGCGGCTCCGCGTGTTTCTGGACGGCCCGCTGTTGGAGGTCTTCGCCAACGACGAGCTGTGCCTCACGCAGCAGGTGTTTCCGCTACTGCCGGGCAGCGTGGAGGTGCGGGCCTTCGCGCGGGGCGGATCGGGCCGGCTGATCGAAGCGGACGCGTGGGAGATGCGTCCGGCGACGTTCGAGTGAGACCGGGCGTCTGCTCTCCCGAGCCGGCTCCGAACCGCTCAGCGGCACTGTTCGAGCGCCCGCAGCAGGCCCTCGGCCTTGTGCAGCGTCTCCTCGTATTCGTCGGCCGGATCGGACTGCGCGGTGATCCCACCGCCCACGGGGAACAGCAGCCGTCCCCCCACTCGCGTGAACGTTCGGATCAGCAGGTTGCTGTCCGCCCGTCCGCCGAATCCCACATAGAACAGCGAGCCGCAGTACGGGCCGCGCGGGACCTGCTCCAGCTCGGAGATGATCTCCATCGCCCGGATCTTCGGCGCGCCGGTGATCGAGCCCCCCGGAAAGGACGTCGCCAGCAGGTCGAAGAAGTCCCGCCCGGGCTGCAACCGCCCGCGGACCTCCGACACGAGGTGCTGCACGGTCTCGTACGTCTCCACGGCGCACAACTGCGGGACGCGGATTGTTCCCGGCCGACAGACGCGCGACAGATCGTTCCGCAACAGGTCGACGATCATCACGTTTTCGGCGCGGTCTTTGTCGCTTTCGCGAAGCTCGTCGCGGGTGAACAGGTCGGCCTCGGGGACCGAACGCCGCGCCCGGGTCCCCTTAATAGGCCGCGTTTCAACCTCCTCGCCGTCGAGCTGCAGGAATCGCTCGGGAGACGCGCTGATCGCCTGCCAGGGCCCTGCGTCATAATACCCGGCGAAGGGCGCGGGGTTCACGCGGCAGAGCGTGCGAAACAGATCGACCGGCCGACCCGCCCAGGGAATCGTCAGCCGCTGGGACAGGTTCGCCTGAAAGATGTCCCCCGCAGTGATGTATCGGATCGTGCGTTTGACGGCCGCTATGTACGCCTGCCGATCGAAGTTGCTTTCCAGCCCCGCGAGCCGATCGAGCGGGAACCCCGGAACCCCGGACAGCGCGTCGAAACGGTCGCCGGCCGTTGGCCAAGGCCCCGCTGGCGGGCCGTTCAGCGCCTCGCGAATCTGCCGCACGCGCGCCTGGACCTCCGCCGCGGAGCGGGACAGCGGATGGACGATCAACCGGCATTCGCCCGTCGCGTGATCCCAGGCGATGGCCCAGTCGTACAGCCCCAGGCTCGCCAGCGGAAAGGGCCACTCGGCTTCGAACCGCGTCTCGGGCAGGCGTTCCCAGAGCCGTCCCGCTTCATACGTCGCCAGGCCCGCCACGCCGCCGGGGAATGGACAGTCGTCCGTCGCGCTCTCAACCGCGCCGGCGCGCAGCCTGTCCCGCAGCCGGGCGATGACCGCGTCCCAGTTGCCGGCGTCCACCGCATGCGTTTCCAGCGGGTCGCCCGACAGAAACGAATGCCGGCCCAGCGGCGCGCGAACCAGCGCTGAGTGAAACACGATCGGATGCCGCCAGCCGGCGAATCGCGACAGCGCATCCTCGACGCTCGGCGCGGGGTCAAGCGGTTCGCAGATCAGAGAGTGCATCGTCCGGAACCCGGTTCCTCGCCGCGACGGCCTGTCAGTTTCCAGCGCTTGGACCGGCCGCATGCTGAGCATGGCGAATCCGCCGCCAGCGGATCGCCCCATACGCCATGCAGGCCAGACCGACACCGAAGCAGCCGGCGACGACGCCGGCGAATGGCGCCGGATCCGTCTCCCAGGTCACGACACGGCTGTTCACTTGGACGCGACCAAGGGCCAGAATCAGCACGCCGCCCAGCGCGGCCAGGACGCCGAAACACGGAATCAATATTACGTCCGTCGTGATGCACGCGTCCCTGTGGAGTTGCTGCAGGTTCATGGACCGGGCCTTTCCCCCTGCGGGCCGCCGCCTGTCGACGCCGGTCGCCGCCGACCTCGAGGTCGGGAAGGCGCCCGCGATCGGCGCGTATCCGCCTCGGGAAACACCACCTGCGGATGAAATCGCTGCGTCGCCAGCCGCCACTCCCCCAGCGCGATCAGCCGGCCATCGGCGTCGACTGTGGCGACGCGTTGACCGTCGTCCAGCGCGGTTCCCGGGATCGCGAGGGGCGTCTCCCGCCCCTGTCGAACGCCTGCGACGTCCAGCGGCTCCAGCCTGAACGGGACATGGTCCGGAACGGCCAGCACCGGCGGCAGCAGCGCCTGATCCAGCGTCTCGCGCGTCAGCGAATCGACGCTGCGAGACGCATCCAGCGCAAACGGTCCGATCGCCGTCCGCGTCAGGGCCGTCATGATGGCGCCCGTGCCGAGGCGCTGCCCCAGATCGCGCCCGATCGACCGGATGTACGTGCCCGAACCGCAGTCGATGTCGAGGACCAATCGGGGCGGCGCGAACTCGACGACGTCGAGCCGATGGACGTGCACGTCGCGGGGTTCGAGTTCGACGACGGCTCCCGCCCGGGCCAGAGCGTAGGCCCGCTGCCCGCCGACCTGGATCGCCGAGTGCTGCGGGGGAACCTGCCGGATGGCGCCTCGGAATTCCGGGAGTGCGGCCTGCAGGTCCTGCAGGCGAACGTCCGCGCCTCCGGACTGCTCGACGATCGTCCCGTCGACGTCATCGGTGTCGCTGACGCAACCCAGCCGGAAGTCCGCGCGGTAGGACTTCGGGAATTCATGCAGGCAGGGGACGAGCCGCGTCGCCGGGCCGACGCAGACGATCAGCACGCCCGTCGCGAGCGGGTCGAGGGTCCCCGCGTGGCCGACCTTGGTTCCGCGCGGCAGCAGCCGCTGGACGCGATTGACGACATCCCGGGATGTCGCGCCGGGCGGCTTGTGGAGATTCAGCAGTCCGAACATCGTGCTGTGTGATTCGGGCGGGGAGGGAGAATTTGCCGACGTCCCTGCCCTGGCCTGAGGGCCGCGATGCTCGGGGGCGCGATCCGCGCGGGGTCCAAGGCTTCACGCGTCCGACGACGAAGGATCGAGGCGGACGATTGTCCGATCCCGGAACGCGGGCAGGCAACTATACCACGTGGCTAAAATGAAGCCGACCTTGGCGGCGATCAGCAAGCCCCCGTAGTGCGGCAGAAGCTGCGGCAGCAACTGCAGCGCCACGCGCGGCACGACGATGCCGGCCATCCGGTAGATGATGATCGTCAGATACACCACTTCCCCGCTGACCGCAGTCCCCGCGACGAACGCCAGCGACAGCAGTCCCGGGGCGCAGCGGACCAGGCCCGATCGATGCAGCGCACGGCCCAGCGGGCGGCCGAGCGCGTAACCGGCGGCGCCCAGCACTACCACGCTGAGCACGGCGAACGCATGATCGATGAAAATGACGCGGACGCGCAGCGCCTCCAGGATCACATCCAGCAACGTCCAGAACAGCGCCCAGCCCGCGGCGATTGACATCAGCACTGCCGGCAGCGCCAGCTTCGCGCCCCATGTCCCCCGTGCCTCCGCGCGTTCGATTTCCGACTTCTCCGCCTGGGCCTGGATCAGGCAGTTGACGCAGAGCCGCGTGGGCCGCCCACCGTCATACAGCGTCCGCGTTTCTTCAATCGCTCCACACCACAGGCACCCCGGCCGCGCGGCCTTTCCCGAAGACTCCAGCAGGGCCGCCGCGTGCTCCATCAGCGGCGCGACCGCGGCGTCCCGCTCCGGTTCCAGCTCGTACAATGTGATTACCGCACATTCGTCAGCGAAAACGAGGCTGGCTTCGTCCTCGTCAATGTCGTCGAACATCGCCTCCAACTCACGGGCCCCGGTTGTTCCCGGGGCCGTTCTGAACTGGAACTGCAGGACGAGCGGATCGGCCGTCAGCAGTGTGAGGGCGGCCGGGACGCCTCCGATCGCTCCCACATGCGTAAACTCCTGGGCGGCTTCGCCGGAAGACTCCGCCGTGGCTGGCCTCAGCCCGCATGCGTCAACAATGAACGCCCAGCGCTCGGCGAACGACTCCATGACGTGCGGCTCCGCAGATGGCCCGAAGGACAAACATCACGTCCGTTTCAACTCCACCAGGTCCAGCGACTGCTCCTGGACGCGGCGGGCTTCGTCATCGTCGACATAGTCGCTGTGACAGGCCGCCTTCTGCCCCTCCGCGGCGCCCACCGCCTGCTTTGTCTTCGACGCCAGGCGATGGATCTCCGTGGGACTGAGATTCCCGCGGGTTTCGAGAATCTGCAACTGATCGGGCGTCAGCGCGGCGGTGATCTTCGCCTTGTCGCGTCGGTATTCCTCGGACTTGCCGCTGGCGAACTGCACGATCTCCTTGGAAATCCGGACGCTGCACCAGTCGTGGCCGCACATGGCGCAAAAGTCGGTGTCGACGTCCAGGTCCTCGTCGTGGAACGCGCGGGCCAGGTCCGGATCGAAGCTGAGTTCGAAGTGCTTGTCCCAGTTCAGCGCCGCGCGGGCCTTCGTCAGTTCGTCGTCGCGATCGCGGCTGCCGGGAATGCCGAGCGCCACGTCGGCCGCGTGCGCGGCGATCTTGTATGCCACGCAGCCCTGTTTGACGTCGTCCTTCTTCGGCAGGCCCAGGTGCTCCTTGGGCGTCACGTAGCACAGCATGCTGGCGCCGTGATAGGCCGCCGCCGTCGCGCCGATGCAGCTCGTGATGTGGTCGTACCCGGGAAACATGTCCGTCACCAGCGGGCCCAGCACGTAAAACGGCGCGCCGTGGCAGAGCGTCCGCTGCAGCTTCATGTTGTATTCGATCTGATCGAAGGGCACGTGCCCGGGACCTTCGATCATCACCTGCACGCCCTTCCGCCAGGCCCGCTCGGTCAGTTCGCCCAGCGTCGACAGCTCCGCCAGCTGGGCGCGGTCCGTCGCGTCCGCGAGACCGCCGGGACGCAGACCGTCTCCGATCGAGAATGTGACGTCATACTCCCGCATCACATCGCAGATGTCCTCCCAGGCCGTGTACATGGGATTCTGCTCGTCATGGTCGATCATCCATTTCGCCAGCAGCGAGCCCCCGCGGCTGACGATGCCGATCAGCCGGTCCTTCACGTACGGCAGATGCTCGCGCAGCACGCCCGCGTGGATCGTGAAGTAGTCGACGCCCTGCGCCGCCTGCTGCCGCAGCGATTCGAGAATCACCTCGCGGTTCAGGTCATACAGCTTCCGGCCGATGATCATCGAATAGATGGGCACCGTGCCGATGGGGACGGTGCTGTTCTGAATGATGGCCTCGCGGCACTCATCGAGGTTGCCGCCGGTGGACAGGTCCATGACGGTGTCGGCGCCCCAGCGCTCGGCCCATTTCAGTTTGACGACCTCTTCGTCGGTCCCGGACGAAACGGGGCTGGCGCCCATGTTGGCGTTGATCTTCGTCTTGGAGGCCCGGCCGATCGCCATCGGATCGAGCTGATAGCCCAGGTGCACGCGGTTCGCGGGAATCACCATGCGCCCCGCGCCGATTTCATCGCGGACCTGTTCGGCCGTCAGATGCGGTTCGCGCTCGGCGACCCGCGCCATCTCGGGCGTCACGATGCCCAGCCGCGCGTGTTCGAGCTGAGTCACCGGCGTGAAGCTGGCGGGATGCGTCACGCTGCGCAGCGTGCCGTCCGACTGCCGAAAAACGTGCTGGCCCACTTCGGCGCCCGTCGAGGCATGCGATTCGGCAACGGACGTCGACCAGCCTTCCGGCAGAAAGTCCCAGGCGGTCCGCTCGCTGGGAGCGGGCATGCCGGGCGTGTCGGGGGACGAAAAGGTGCACCGCCCGTCCGGGCCGGGGGCGATTCGCGCCCGCGTCGCGAACGACCCGGGGGACGTGCCGGCGGATGTCGAAGAAGGGTTCCCGCCCAGCGGCGGCAGCTCGTAGTTCGGAATCGACATGACGGAAATCCTGATCGCCCGGTGCGGGCGTGAATGGTCGAAAGGAGCACGATGCCGCCCGGTCGCGAACGCGCCGCGCGACTTCCGTAGAATACTCGATCGGCCGCGGGAAGTTACTCTGCCGCCGCTTCCATCGGGACGAGTTCCAGGACCGCATTGACCGGGAAGTGGTCCGAAGGAACCCGGCCGTCTTTCATCGTGCGGTCGATCTCGCAGGACACGACCCGAAAATGCGGAGTGCAGGCGATCCAGTCGATCCGGTCGCCGCGGACCGCATCCGGGCGGAATCCGTTGAACGTCCCTTCGTCCGGGCGGCGGTCCGGGTGCGCGGCCCGGTAAACGTCGATCAGCGTCAGCCCATCCTCCCGCGGGCCGAACAGCGCCTCGTAGGGCCGGCTGCCCTCCCCCTGGTTGAAGTCGCCGGTGATGATCGCCGGCCGCCCGCCGACGCGCCGCGCGACCTCCCGCCGCAGAAGCGCCGCGCTGTTCGCCCGCGCCTCCACGCCGATGTGGTCGAAATGCGTGTTGAACAGCCACAACTCGCCGTTGTCCCCGCCGCGATCGCGCAGCCGCACCCAGGTGACCATCCGCGTGATGGCCGCATCCCAACTGCGGCTGCCCGGCACGTCGGGCGTTTCGCTGAGCCAGAAATGCCCCTGCTCGATCGGCTCGAACCGCTCGTTGCGGATCAGGACGGCCGTCATCTCCCCCGATTCGCGGCCGTCATCACGACCGACGCCAATCGCGGCGTGCGATTCGAACGCCGCCTGCAGTTCGTCCCGCTGCGAACTCTGCGTCTCCTGCGTGCCGAGCAGATCGGGATCGAACGCGCGGATCGTGTCGAACAGGAATTCGCGGCGTTTCGTCCAGTGGTCGTCGCCGTCGTTCGCCGTGCCATACCGGATATTGAACGACATGACCCGGATCGGGCGCGGATCGGCGGCCCCCGCGATCCCCTGCCACAGAACCAGCCCCAGTCCGATCGCCGTCAGCAGTCGCCGCATCGCATGCGCTCCCTGGTTTCGTTGCGTGTTGAGCGGGGTTTTCAGCGGCCGGGCCGCCGTCACTCCGCCAGCCGGTACAACTGCTCGCCCGCCTTCGGGACCAGCAGCACGCCTTCCGATTCGCGGTCCGCGAAGTCTTCGACCCGGATCGAGTCCGGATCCCGATAGCCCAGGTTGATCGCCTCGCAGACCTCCCGCGGAATGCCGCTGGCCAGCGTCACCTGCACGCGGCACCGCTCCACGCCGTCGTCGTACGTCCCGCCTCCCCGCACGTGCGTCGAATGCGCCAGCACGCCCCAGGGATAGTTCTGGAACCGATCCCACTGCCTGGTGAAGTAGTCCCGGCAATGGTAGCCGATTTCTCGAATCAGCCGTCCGTGCGTGACGGAGATCTCGTGCATGTGCGGGGCATAGATGATCAGCTCGCCGCCGTCCGCGACGACCGGCTCGAGCTTGTACATGCATTTGCCGGCGACCCACAGCTCGTCGTACATCGGCGGGGCGCAGGACAATACGGTGTGGTACGCCCTGGGCGTGCGACGGATGTGCACCTTCGAGGACAGATCCGCCGCTTCAGACCAGGCCGCCTCCGGCGTGCCATAGCTCAGCCCGTGCAGCCGGGCCGTGCCGTCGGAACTGACGACGAACGTCAGCGCCCGCCGCTCGATGGGAATCATTTCCGCCGCCCGGTCCACGACCGCGCGAACCGGCGTCCCCTTCACGCCGATGATCCCCACATTCGTGATCAGCGCCCCCAGCCAATGGAAGAAGTTCAACAGGTCCGGCCCCGAGATCCCCGGGAAGAAATACTTGTTCCCGCCTGAAAACCCGACGACCTCATGCGGAAACACCGGCCCCACGACCAGCAGCCGGTCGTAGTCCGCGATCCGCCGATTGATCTGCACCGGCACGTTCAGCGACAGCAGCCCCCCGGAGATCGCCTCCGTCTCCGCCCGCGACAGTCGTCCCAGCGTCAGCAGTTCTTCCGGATTGTCCCACTCGTGGTTGATGAACTGCGTCTGATAGAACAGCCGCGAACGCTCATCCTCCTCGATTCCCAGCAGCCGGCAGATCTGCGCGTCCGACATCGGCGGATGCGTCCCCAGCGCGATCATGACGTCCAGCGCCAACGTCACCGGACGCAGATGCTGAAACAGCGCGTCGAACAACAGCGGCAGCGGCGCCGTGCGCGTGGCGTCCGGGACGATCAGCAGCAGCCGCTGGCCGCGGAAGTCGTCGAGCGGCACGTTCTCGGCGATCCACTGTCGCACCTGTGCGTCGGTCAGCAGGGGTGCGGCGGCCTGCGTCATGGTCCTGTTCCTGTGGCGGGTTCCGCCCGCGCGGCGGCGTCCAGTTTTTCCTCGGCGGCGCTCCGCCGCACATACAACGGGGCCAGGGTGAACGGATCCGCGTGTTCGCCGCGAAGTGCCAGCGCGGCGCCGACTTCGGCCACCGCCGCCGCCGCAGGTCGCTGCCGCTCGGGAGCGACGACGTCGAGTCCCCGGTCCCGCAGCTCCGCGGCCCAGCGCCCGGCCCCCGGGCCGGACACCAGGTCTCCCGCCGCAGTCTCGTGAATCCAGGCGTCGAACGCCATCAGTCGCACGGCATCCGCGCCCCGCCAGGCCGCGCTGTCGCCTCCGGCGTCCGCACGCTCGAATCGCTGGACGAAGACATCCTCCCGCAGCGCGTCATCGATGACCCATGCCCGCGTTGATCCTTGCGATTCAGCGGGCAGCCGTGCCGCCACCGCGACGAACGTCTCCACCGCCGCCAGCCGACACCCCGTTGCGAAGGCCCACGTCTTCGCGCACACGACCCCCACCCGCAGCCCGGTGAAGCTTCCCGGCCCCAGGCTCACCGCGACAACGTCGATCTCCCGCGGCGTCAGGCCCTGTCCGCCCAGCACCTCATCGAGTTCCATAACGAGAGTCCGGGCATGCCGCCGGCCGCTGTCCCCCAGGAGCCGCTCGTCGACGATCGCACCTTCGCGAAGGAGCGCGACGCTCCCCTGCGAGCCGGACGTTTCGATTCCCACGACGATCATGGCTGCACAATGCCCTTGAATCGAAGCGCGGCCCGCGCCACGGGTGCAGGACAACCAACCCAGCCGGTCATTCCCCGGCCTCCAGTTCAGTCTCGAGGTCCTCCTCCGATCGCATTTCATCCAGAAACCGCGACGGAATCGTCGGCCGCCGCGATCCCCATTTGATCCGCGACTCCGCGCGCGACAGCGTCAGATGGTCGCGGGCGCGCGTCACGCCCACGTAGCACAGCCGCCGCTCCTCTTCGATGCCCCGCTCGTCTTCGGCATCCACCGACCGCTTGTGCGGCAGGATCCCCTCCTCCATGCCGACCATGTACACCCGCGGAAACTCCAGGCCCTTCGCCGAGTGCAGAGTCATCAGCTTGACCGCATTTTCCGCCGCCTGCTGCTCCTTGTCGGGCTCCTCATCGCGGTCGTTCAGACTGCAGTTATCGAGGAATTCGGTCAAGCTGGGATCGGGCGTCTTTTCGACATACCCGGCCAGCGCATCGATGAATTCGTCGACGACGGCCTGCCGCCCCAACTGCTGCTGGGGGTCGGGATACTGCTTCTCGATCTCCCGGTCGTAATGGATCGCGTCGATGAGTTCGCGGGTCAGCGCCGCCATGTCCCGGGGCCGATTCTGAAACCGCACCTGCCAGCTCCTGAGCAGGTCGCGGAACTCCAGCAGCGCCTGCGCTGCCTTTTTCGGCACGTCCCCGGCACGAGCCGCTTCACCAGCGACATCCCAGAACGGCCGCCCCTCTTTCACCGCCCGCTCCAGCAGCTTGCCGCTGGTCCCCGGCCCGATGCCGCGCGACGGCACGTTGATGATCCGCAACAGCGACTGCTCGTCCTCCGGGCGGTCCAGAACCTTCAGATAACACATCAGGTCCTTGATCTCCTTGCGATCGAAGAACGACTGGCTGCCGACCAGCAGGTACGGCACGCCCTGCCTCCGCAGTTCCGATTCGAACAACCGGGGCTGCTCGTTCGTCCGGAACAGGATCGCGAAATCCCCCGCCGGGACCCCTTTCTGCTGGATGTGGAAACGAATCTCGAAGACGACTTTTTCCGCTTCGAGCTGCTCGTCCGGATAGTTCAGGAAGCGGACTTCATGCGACGACGTCTTGCTGGCCCGGAGCACCTTGCCATGCCGGCCGCGGTTGTGGCGCACCAGCCGGTTCGCATGCGCGAGGATCTGGTCGGTGCAGCGGTAGTTGTCCTCGAGCCGCACAACCTGCGCGCCCGGAAAGTAGCGGCCGAAATTCAGAATGTGCTGCACGTCGGCCCCGCGCCAGCCGTAGATCGACTGATCGTCGTCGCCCACGACGCACAGGTTGCGATGCTTGCGGACCAGGGCCTCGATGAGCCGAAACTGGATGCCGTTCGTGTCCTGATACTCGTCGATCTGCACGTGGCTGAACCGCTGCTGGTGCCGATCCAGGACGTCCGGGTGTTCTTCGAACAGTTCGGCCGCGAGGAGCAGCAGGTCGTCGAAATCGACCGAACCGGTCGACCGCAGCCGGTCCTGATAGCGGCGATAGGCCATCGTCGCCAGATACTCCCGGTCGTCGACGGCCTCGTGCGCCGCCCGCAGCGGGCTCAGGCCGGCCGACTTCCAGCGGCTGATGATGCCCAGCAGATCGCCCGGGCGCAGCGACTTCTCCGTGACGCGAATGTCGCGGAGGACGCTGCGGGCCACCGACTCCTGATCGCCCCGGTCGAGGATTGTGAACTTCTGCGGATACCCCAGCCGGCTGATGTCCTGTCGCAGCAGCGACACGCACAGCGCATGGAATGTCGAAATCCAGGGGCGGGTCTTCAGCCGTCCGCCGAGAATCGCCCGCGTGCGTTCCAGCATCTCCTTGGCGGCTTTGTTCGTGAACGTGACCGACAGGATCTTCTCGGGCGGCACGCCGCTGCCAATCAGCTCGGCCATCCGCATTGTGATGACGCGGGTCTTGCCCGTGCCGGCGCCCGCCAGAACCAGCAGCGGGCCGTCGAGCGTCCGGACGGCCGACTTCTGCGGTGCGTTCAGTGAAGACAGGTCGACGCGCATGAATTCCGAAAGGCTTCCGCAGGTACTCTGAACCGGCGCCGCGCGGAAACGCGGAACCATTGACGAATTCCACCTTTGCGGCCGATTCAGGCCAGCCGCCGTCGGGGCGTAAGGTCGACAGGGACCCCGGCCCCGCAGGGGTGCGGACTGTAGCGACCGGCAGGCCGTTCGGCACGCATGCCCCGACGAGCCGGAATTGATTCGGCAGAACGAAATCCGGCCGGGCGGCCGCTATCCGGCACGGCCGGACAAGCCGGTCGTGGCGCCCCAGCCCTGTGGCAGGCATCCCCGATGAGCGGCCGGCCCTGTGCGAACCCGCCGCGACGCCGCAGTCCGCCGCGACGCATTCCGCCCCCTGCTCCGAATTTTCCCAAATCGTTAACATTTTCTTCATCGACGTCCGCATTAATTCTGCCGCGAAGCGAGAACAAGCGAGCACGATCAGCGGCGGCGGTTCGCGGCGATTTCCAGCGGACATTCAGCGGCCGCCGCTTCGGCGGCCCCCAGATCGACCGCCGCCACGACACGAAGTTTGATCCCCCGCCCGCAATCCGGCGGCGTGGGGCCAATGAGGGCGACTGGCCGCAGAAGCGCAACCAGGCCCATGCCTGCCCATTCATTCCATGTCAGAAGGAGTCATGCAGATGAAGCTCAGCCTCGGCGCCCGCCGACGGGGATTCACGCTGATTGAACTGCTGGTGGTCATCGCGATCATCGCCATCCTGGTCTCGCTGCTGCTGCCGGCCGTGCAGCAGGCCCGGGAAGCGGCCCGCCGCACGCAGTGCCGCAACAACCTCAAGCAGTTGGGCCTTGCGCTTCACAATTACCACGACACCTTCAACGTGTTCCCGCCGGGCTGCCTGGCCCTGAACGTGAATGGCGTCGCGTACAAGCCGGGCGACGCCGAGCCGGGGCGCACGGCCGTCACCGGCGGCTGGGGTTGGTCCGTGTTCGTGCTGCCGATGATCGACCAGGGTCCGCTGTACCAGGCGCTGAGTCCGAACGGCAACAACTTCCCGCCGGCGCCGACGGATCTCACCAAGACGATCCTGCCGGTGTTCCTCTGCCCCTCCGAGGCCAGCCGTGAAATTCACACCGCGCACGCCATGGGGGGCGACGGCGTCGCCAACGGTCACGCCCGATCGTCCTATCCGGCCATCTTCGGCAGCACGTCCGTCAATTACGTGAACACCGCGCCGATGAACACCCGCGGCATGTTCTGGTACAACAGCAAGGTCAAGATTCGGGACGTCACCGACGGCCTCAGCAACAGCCTGATGATCACCGAACGGCTGTGGGACAACGGCGATTCCGAGACCCGCCGCGGCGCGATCTGGGCCGGCAAGTGCCCGGGCGGACCGAACGACGCCGGCAACAAGTACTCGAACCTGGTTCGGGCTCAGAACCACCCCGACTGGCTCATCAAGGGGCTGAACAACAACTCCGCCATGAGCTATCACGTCGGCGGCGTCCACTTCATCATGGGGGACGGCAGCGTCCGGTTCCTCAGTGAAAACACCGACGGCGCCACCTACCAGCGCCTGGGTCAGATGGCGGACGGCGAAGTGCTGGGCGAATTCTGATCGCCCAGAGCGAGGTTGCTGACAACGGCCCGGCTCCGTTCGTGGAGCCGGGCTGATTCCATTCCCGAGACGACCCTGACAGCGACAGCCGGCCCGGCTGCCGCTCCGCGAACGATGATGACGCACCGATCAACACTGGCCCTGCTTTCGTTGTGCCTGGCGGCCGCGTGTCTTGCGTCGGGCTGCGGCGGCAGCGACGTCGTGCTGACGCGGGTCGAGGGCATGGTGACGCTGGATGGCGAGCCGTTGAGCGACGCGGAAGTGGTCTACCGGCCGAAGGGTCGGGGACGACCGTCGTTCGGCCGCACCGACGAAGGCGGGCATTACACGCTGTCCTACCTCGAAGGCCAGGAGGGGGCGCTGGCTGGCGCTCACACCGTGACGATCAGCACGCTGATCGAGCCCGATTCCGATTCTGACGATCCGGTCAAACAGCAGGGCCGGCCGGAGCGCGTCCCGGCGCAATACAACGTGAAGACCACGCTTGAAGAGGAGCTCAACGCCGGCGAGCTGAACGTCAAGGACTTCGATCTGGCGACGACTCGCGCACGCTGACGCTGCAGTCCGGGGGTTGACCGAGAGCAACGACGGCCCCCCCAAACGCTGTCGATGTCCGTCCGCCGATTGCTCCCGAGCAGGCCGGTTTCGCTCCCGCCGGGCGTGCCCGGCGTTCCTGGCGACTCGCCCCGGGCCGGTCGGCGCGCCTAGAATGAATGGTCTGTCGGCAGCGCCTTCGGATCCGCTTTTGCCGGTCCCGACGTGCCGCCCGGCCCCCGTCTGTCGCGCCCGCCTCGCTGGAAGGATCTGTCGTCATGAATTGCCAGTCCCATCTGCATCCCCGGCTTCCGGGGGATGCCGTCGCCCGCCGCTGGTTTCTGAAGGACTGCGGCGTCGGGCTGGGCACATTGGCGCTGGCCGACCTGCTGCGGGACCGGACGCTGGCGGCCGCCGCGGCCGAGGACCCGCTGGCGGCCCGGAAGCCGCATTTTGAACCCAAGGCGAAGCGGGTCATCTTTCTGTTCATGGCCGGTGCGCCCAGCCATCTGGAAATGTTCGACAACAAGCCGAAGCTCGCCGAACTCGACGGCCAGCTCCCGCCGGCGGAACTGCTGGAAGGCTATCGGGCGGCGTTCATCAATCCGAATTCCAAGCTGCTCGGCCCGCGGTTCAAGTTTGCCCGGCATGGTGAAAGCGGAGCCGAACTGTCCGAACTGCTGCCGCATCTCGCGCAGGTCGTCGACGACATCACGATCGTCAAATCCATGGCGACCGACGCCTTCAACCACGCCCCTGCGCAGATCCAGATGAGCACCGGCTCGCAACTGTTCGGCCGCCCCAGCTTCGGCGCCTGGACGCTGTACGGTCTGGGCAGCGAGTCCCGCGATCTGCCCGGGTTCGTAGTGTTCAGCACGGGCGCCAAAGGCCCCAGCGGCGGCAACAGCAACTGGGGCAGCGGGTTTCTGCCGACGGTCTACAACGGCGTCCAGTTTCGTGGGGCTGGCGAGCCCGTCCTGTATCTGTCCAACCCGCGCGGCGTCGACGACCAGTTGCAGCGAAATTCGCTCGACGCGCTGCGAGAACTCAATTCCATGCGGCTGGAAACCGTCGGCGACCCGGAAATCGCCACGCGGATCAACTCCTTTGAGATGGCCTACCGGATGCAGTCCAGCGCGCCTGAGGTCATGGACCTGACCCGCGAACCGCAGCACATCCTGGAGATGTACGGCGCCGAACCGGGCAAGCCCTCGTTCGCGAATTCCTGCCTGCTGGCCCGGCGGCTCGTCGAGCGCGGCGTCCGGTTCGTGCAGTTGTTCCACGAGGCCTGGGACCAGCACGGCAACCTGAAGGCCGACTTGAAGAAGAACTGCAAGGACACCGACCAGGCCTGCGCGGCGCTGGTCCAGGACCTTAAGCAGCGCGGCATGCTGAACGACACGCTGGTCATCTGGGGGGGCGAATTCGGCCGCACGCCGATGGTCCAGGGGGGGGATGACGGCCGCGACCATCATCCGAACGCCTTCACGATGTGGTTCGCCGGCGGCGGGACCAAGCCGGGCGTGACCATCGGCGAAAGCGACGAACTGGGCTTCAACGCCACCGTGGACCGCGTTCACATTCACGACCTGCACGCGACGTTGCTGCACCTGCTTGGATTCGATCACACTCAGTTGACGTACAAGTTCCAGGGACGTCAGTTCCGTCTGACCGACGTTCACGGCAACATCATTCAGAAGATGCTGGCGTAGCGGGGGCGGGGCGGCCGAAACGGCGCCGCGTCCATTGGCCACGGCGGCGTGTTCCTGCACTGTTTCCGGTTTTCCGGTCGCACCGAGAGTTTGCATGTCGCCCGCGCATCCGATCGTCTATTCGCTGAATCTCTCCCGGGGCATGCTCCACATGTTCGTGGACGATCTGACGCCCGAGGAGTGGCTGCATCGGCCCTGCCCGGGGGCCAACTGCGCCGCCTGGATCGTCGGACATCTGGTGGTCGTCGAGGGCATGTTTCACAAGCGCTTCGGTGCGGAATCTCCGCCGTTGCCGGAGGGCTTCGAGGCGGTCTTCGCACGCGATGAAGTCGCTCCCGCACGCGCCGAATACGGCGACGTGACGGCCCTGATGCCGCTGTTCGACGCCGCCCGCGACGTGACCATCGCCGCCGTATCGGCCATGACGCCGGAGCGGCTGGCCGAGCCCCTCACCCACCAACGGTTCTCGAACATCGGCGAAGCGGCCGCGTTCTGCTCGCTGCATGGCACCATGCACGCCGGACAGATCAGCCTGATTCGTCGATCGCTGGGGCGGCCGCCCGTCGTTTGACCCCGGCCCCAGGTCCCCGGCCCGCTGCCGCCGCCGGGGGCCGCCGAACGCTCGTTGGAGGGCGGAGCGGGCTCCGCATATCCTTGGCGCATGAAGGTTGCTCTCGACCCGGTCTGGTCCTGGCCGCTGGCGCTCCTCGTGAGCGCCGGTCTGATCGCGCTTGTCCTGATTACGTACCCGCCACGCGTCCGGGCCCTGCCCGCTCCCACGCGCCGCCTGTTGATCCTGTTGCGGCTGCTGTCCGCTCTCGCGCTCGTCGTCGGCATTCTCCGTCCCGCTCTGATCTACACCGAAAAGGACGAACGCGGCGCACAGTTGATCGTGCTCTTGGACCAGAGCCGCAGCATGAACACGCCCGATGCCCCCGGGGGATTGTCCCGCCGCGAGGCCCTGGTGCGGCTGTTGGGCGACAACCAGGAGCGGCTCGACTCGCTGCGCAAGACGATCGACCTGCGGCTGCTGGACTTCGCGGCCGAACTGACCCCCGCGGGGGAGACGCCCGCCGTCGAAGCCGACGGCCCGATCACGGCCATCGGCAAAGTCATTGATGAACTCCGCGCGGAAGAGGACGCGAAACGGCTGTTGGGCGTGATCCTGATGAGCGACGGCGCCCAGCGGGCAGCGGGCGAAGACGATGTCGACCCCCGCGCGGCCGCCCGCCGCTTCGCCGAGCAACGGGGCGTCGCCATCTACCCCGTCCTGTTCGGCTCGTCCGATCTGTCGGGCGTCGGACTGGACCTGGCCGTCGAGGATCTGACGGTCGATCCGCTGCCGTTCGAGCGCAAGACAGTTCCCGTGCGGGGGCAGGTCCGCGTGACCGGCGCAGCGGGTCGCAGCGTCAAAGTCCGGCTGCTGATCGAGGACCGGACCGGGAAGTCGACTGGCGAATCCGGGACGCTTGTGGAGATTCCCGTCACGCCCGAAGCCCGTTCCGTCCGCGAATTCGTTGTCCCCGCCGGCGTCAGCACCGTCCCCGTGGACCTCAGTTTCGTCGCCGAGCAGGCGGGCGAATACAAGCTGGCCTTCGAGGTCCAGCCCGTCGACCCCGAGCCGCGCGAGCTGAAAGTCGCCAACAACCGGATGGAGACGCTGATCAACGTCCGCAAGGGGGGGCTGAAGGTCGCGTATTTCGATATCGCGCGCGTCGAGGCCAAGTTTCTGAAGCGGCTGAATGAGAACGCCAAGGTTCAGTTGGATCATTTCGTGATCCTGCCGGGCCCGCGGCAGGCGCAGGTCGCGCTCGACCCCAAATGGTTCGAACGCGGCGCGTATGACGTGTACATCATCGGCGACGTGCCGGCCTCGGTGTTCCGCCGCGCTGACAACATCAACCTGCTGGACCGGCTGGCTGACCGCGTCAACGACGGCGCCGGCCTGCTGATGATCGGCGGGCTCACGAACTTCGGCGCCGGCGGCTACGCGCAGACTCGGCTCGTGGACCTGCTGCCCGTCGCCATGTCGGCCTCGGAGACGCTTCGACCGGGACAGCGCTCTCCCGACCAGCACCTCGACAGCGACCTGCAGATCGTCCCCACGCCCGACGGCCTGCAGCACTTCGTGATGCAGTTGTCCGTGTCCGGGAACGACGCGGCCTGGAAGCAGCTCCCGCCGCTGTCTGGCGCGAACCGGCTCAAGGCCCGCGGCGGCTTCGTGGACGTCCTGGCCCGCGCGGGCAATGCGGAGGGGGTCGATCTGCTGTTCGCCAATGCCGTCGGTCGCGGCCGGACGATGGCCTTCGCCGGCGACTCGACCTGGAAATGGCACCTCCGCGGCCACGGGCAGATGCATCAGCGGTTCTGGGAGCAAATGCTGTTGTGGCTGGCCCGCAAGGAGCTGGAGTCGGACCAGCCGGTGTGGGTCTCCGTCGAACCGCGGAACTTCGCGCCGCGAAGCCGCGTGCCGATCCGCTTCGGCGCTCAGAATGCCGAAAAGCAGCCGATTGCCGACGCCCAGTTCCAGGTGGAAATCGTCACACCGCAGGGGGAGCGCCGGCCGCTCACGCCGCAACGCGCCGGCGAGGAATCGTTCGCGGAGTTCAGCGGCGCCAACGAGCCCGGCGATTACTGGGTCAACGTGTCCGCGACGCAGAACGGTCGCGCGGTTGGACTGCCGGCGTCGACCCGGTTCATCGTCGACGCCCGCGACCCGGAACTCGACAATCCGGCGGCGGACCCGGACCTGATGCGCGAGCTGGCTGCACTGACGGGCGCGGCGACCGTCACCCCGGAGAGTTTCGGCGAGTTTCTGGACCGGATGACCACCGAAGGCATTGCCGCGGAACTGCTGCGACACACGACGACCACGCTGTGGGATGGCTGGCCGTTGCTGCTGACGTTCGCTCTGCTGCTGATCGCCGAGTGGTTCGTGCGCAAGCGCCGCGGGCTGGTGTAAGGCGCGGCCGCCGGGGAACGCAGTCCCGTCACTTCCCCGATGGATCGCCGTCCACGCGAACTGCGACCGCCCGCCGGCCTCGCAGCAGTTCCCATGGCTCATGCAGCCCGACCAGCCAGGCCGTTCCCGCGAAGGTCGCCAACCCGCCCGCCAGCGGCAGGACCAGACCCCACGTCCGGCTCTCCTCCACGCCCGGCACTTGCCGCAACAGCAGACAGGCCGCGCTCATCGCCGCCGTCGCCCCCAGCGTCCGGGCCAGGCTCGATCCGAATGGCCCCCACGCCAACCCCACGCGATGCCGCCGCATGACGTGCAGCGAGAGGCCCAGGTGAAACACGAGGCTCCCCGCCGTCGCCATTGCCAGCCCCACTCCCCGGCCCAGCCAGACCCCCACCGCCGTCAACGCGACGTTCACCAGAACCGACGCCAATCCCGTCTTCAGCGGCGTCTGCCGGTCCCCGACCGCGAAGAAGCCCCGCTGCACCAGCAGCAGCGCCACGGCCGCCCACACCACCGATCCGTAGATCGCGGTGATGCGACTCGTCAGCAACGCGTCGTCCGCATCAAACCGGCCGTGCAGAAACAGAAACCGATTGATCGGCCCCGCCAGCAACACCAGCCCCGCGCTGGCCGGAATCGCCAGGCTGAGCGCCACCCGCAAGCCATGCGTCAGGTCGTCCCGCAGCCCGTCGTGATCGTTCCGGCCGGCCCGGGCCGACAGCACCGGGTACAGGACCGTCGCCACGGCGACGCCGATCAGCCCCAGCGGGAACTGATACAGCCGCTGTGCGAAATACAGCGCCGCCGCCGTCCCCGATTCAATCCAGGGTTCGCCCCCCGACTCGCGCGGCGCCGCCAGCCACCAGGCCAGCAACGTGTCCAGCACGGTGTTGAACTGCGCCACCGTCGTCGCCAGGACCGTCGGCAGCATCGCCCGAAACACGGCGTTCGCCTCGCGCCGCGATTCCCGCCAGCGGGGATCGATGCCCCAGCCGAGGCGTCGCAGAACGAGCGCGGGCGCCGCCAGTTGCAGCCCCCCTCCAATCACCAGCGACGCCGCGATCCAGCGAATGCGCTGCTCGCCGTCCGTCGTCCACCAGGCGGCCAGACCCGTCGCCGCCAGCCACCACAGGTTCAACAGAGCCGGCAGAGCCGCTGGCCAGCCAAACCGCCGCTGTGCCTGCAGCACGGCCGACAGCAGCGCCGCCAGACAGATCAACACCAGATATGGCAGCATGATGGCCAGCAGAGTCAGCAACCGATCGGCATAGGCCGCAGGCGGGGCGGGACGCAGCCAGCGCGCCGCGGCCAGAATCAACTCGGCCGCGGCCACCAGCGCGCTCAGGATCACCAGCAGCCGCACGCAGACCGCCGTTGTCAGTCGCTGCGCCGCCTCGGCGCCGCGCTGGTCGCGTTCGGCGATGAAGGCCGGCAGAAAGGCCGTCGCCAACGCGCCTTCGCCGAACAGGCTGCGGGCCAGATTGGGAATGCGGAACGCGAGGGTGAACGCGTCCAGAATCTCTCCGAGTCCGAAGGCGGCCGCCATTGCGGAATCCCTGGCGAACCCCACGATCCGGCTGACCAGCGTCCACAGGCTGACGAGTCGGAAGCCGGCGAGTCGGCGCGGAGGATCTGCGGGCAGGGCGGCCGGGTCGGACATCGGCCGACTTGTAGCGGCGTTCCTCGGGCGGGGAGAAGTCCAACCGGGCCGGGCGTTGGTTCGCGGACCGCGAGGGGTTATCGTGCTGGCGACCAACTGGCCTTCAATTCCTCCCGCGCCCCGTCGTCGTGCCGACCGCCGAACAGTATCTCCGCCCGGAAGTCATCCGCACCGTCGCGCGGCTGGACCTCCGCGCGCGATTCATTGTCGAGGGCTTCCTGAGCGGACTGCATGCCAGCCCGTATCACGGGTTCAGCGTCGAGTTCAGCGAACACCGCCGGTACACGCAGGGAGACGACCCCAAGGACATCGACTGGCTCGTCTACGCCAAGACCGATCGCTACTACGTCAAGAAGTACCAGGCCGAAACGAACATCACCGGCTACCTGCTGATGGACCTGTCGGCCAGCATGGCCTACACGTACCGGCAGGAGCTGACCAAGCTGGACTACGCCATCAGCCTCGCCGCGGCGCTGGCGTATCTGATGATCCATCAGCAGGACCCGATCGGACTGATGACGTTCGATCAGAAGATCCGTCACAGCCTGCCGGCCCGCAGCAAGCGCTCCCAGCTGGCGAACATCCTGGCGCTGCTGGCGAAATCCGAGCCGGGCGGGGAAACCGAGGTCGCGAAAAACCTGCGGCAGTTCGCCGCGATGGTCAAGCACCGCAGCCTGGTGATGCTGTTCTCGGACCTGATCACCGACCCCGCGCCGGTCGTCGACGCGCTGCGAATGCTGCGGTTCGCCGGCCATGACGTGATTGTGTTCCAAATCCTGGATGAAGCGGAGGTGTCGTTTCCGTTCCAGGGGATGGTCGATCTGCGGGATCCGGAGTCGGACCAGAATCTGCTGGTGGATGCCGAGGGAATTCGGGCGGACTATCTGGAGGCGCTCCAGGAGTTGCGGGCCGTGTACCAGAAGGCGTGTTTCACGACAGGGGCGGATTTTGTGCCGCTCGACACCAGCATGCGGTTCGACAAAGCGCTGCTGGAGTATCTGTCGCAGCGGAAGGCGAGGTTCTGACAGTTCCGAGTCGGCTTTGCCGTGCTGGTCATTCGGCCCCGGCGTCCGGCTGGGCTCGACGCGGCCGCAACCCGCCCGAAGGGTTCAAGTCGGCCGCGCGGTTCCGTATATTCGAACCCTGCTGTTTCCCTTCGATCCTCACTTCCCGTGAGTCCGCCGATGTTCTCTCGCATTCGACTCGTCCTGGTGTGTCTGTTCGCCGCGCTGTCCGCCTCGCCGGACGCCGCCCGCGCGGCCGATCGGCCTCTGCGGCTGCTGTTCCTGGGCGACAACGCCGGCCATCGCCCGGCGGACCGGTTCCGCGACCTGCAGCCCGTCCTGGCGGGACGCGGGATCGAACTCGTGTACACCGATCGCGTGGCGGACCTGAACGCCGAACGGCTGGGGGACTTCGACGGGCTGGTGATCTTCGCCAACCACACGGAGATCGCGCCGGAGCAGGAGCAGGCGTTGTTGGATTTCGTCGCCCAGGGCAAGGGTTTCGTCCCGCTGCACTGCGCGTCCTACTGCTTCCTGAACTCCCCCAAATACATCGAACTGGTCGGCGCCCAGTTTCAGAGCCATCAGGCGGGCGTGTTCCGGGTCCAGCAGGCGGCGGTCGAGCATCCGATCCTGAAGGACTTTGGAAGCTTCGAAAGCTGGGACGAAACCTACAAGCACACGAAGCACAACGAGCGCGACCGCATTGTGCTGGAATATCGGACGTCGGAGGGCCGGGGCTACAGCGGCCGGCGGCTCGCGCAGCCCGAGGCTGACGATCCCACGACCGGCGAGCCCTGGACCTGGGTCCGCACGCATGGCGCAGGCCGCGTGTTCTACACCGCCTGGGGACACGATGAGCGGACGTGGACCAACGCCGGATTCCAGAACCTCGTGGAGCGCGGCATTCGTTGGGCCTGCGGCGATGATCCCGCGAAAGCCGGTCCGTACCGCGATCGCCCGGAAATGACGGTTCCCGACGACAGCCCGGTCGACACGATCGCCGCGAACCTGCCGTTCTATCCGGCCGGCGAACGCTGGGGCACGATCGGCGAGCCGATCACCCGCGTGCAGGCGCCGCTCGATCCTGAAGAATCGATGAAGCGGATGTCGACGCCGGTCGGCTTCCGGCCCGAACTTATCGCCACGGAACCGGAGATCGGCAAGCCGATCGCGTTGAACTGGGACGAACGCGGCCGCCTGTGGATCGCGGAGACGCTGGACTACCCGAATGAAATGCAGCCCGAAGGTCAGGGGCGAGACCGTATTCGAATCTGCGAGGACACCGACGGCGACGGGCGCGCCGACAAGTTCACGATCTTTGCCGAGAAGCTGAGCATCCCGACCAGTCTGACCTTCGCTTACGGCGGCGTGATTGTGCACCAGGCGCCGCACACCCTGTTCCTGCGGGACACCACCGGCGACGACGTCGCTGACCAGCGGCACGTCCTGTTCACCGGCTGGAACACGAACGATACGCACGCCGGCCCCAGCAACCTGAACTACGGGCTGGACGGCTGGTATTACGGCATGACGGGGTACGCGGGGTTCAACGGCCAGATCGCCGGAGAACGGCAGCGGTTTCAGACCGGCTTCTACAGGTTCCGGCTCGACCCGCCCGCGACGGACGCCGATCCGCCGACGGTCGCGGAGTTCGAATTCCTGCGGAACACCAACAACAACTCGTGGGGCGTGGGCATCAGCGAAGACGGCATCCTGTTCGGGTCGACGGCGAACGGCAACCCGAGCGAATACATGCCGATCGCGAACCGCTATTACGAGCGCGTGCGCGGCTGGTCGTCGTCGGTGCTGGGCGGCATCGCGCTCGACAACTGGATGCATCCGATTGTCGAGGAGGTCCGGCAGGTCGACTGGCATGGCGGGTTCACGGCCGGATCGGGACACGCACTGTACACGGCCCGGGCCTATCCGCGCGAGTACTGGAACCGGACGGCCTTCGTCACGGAACCGACGGGACACGTGGTGGCGACGTTCACCATCCAGCCCGCCGGCGCCGGGTTCCGGTCCCGGAATTCCTGGAACCTCGTCGCCAGCGTCGACGAATGGACGGCTCCCATCGCGGCGGAAGTCGGGCCGGACGGACACGTCTGGATCATCGATTGGTACAACATCGTCGTGCAGCACAACCCGACGCCGGTCGGCTACGACACCGGCAAGGGGAACGCCTACGAATCTGAATACCGCGACAAACGGCACGGCCGCATCTACCGCATCCGGCACGAGCACGCGGACGACGTGCTGTCCGGTTTCGACGCCTCCCGGACCGGGGGGCTGGACCTGTCGCAGGCGTCGACGGATGAACTGGTCGCCGCGCTGCGGCATACGAACTTCTTCTGGCGGCGGCATGCCCAGCGGATGCTGATCGAGCGCGGCGACGCCGCGGCGATCCCTGCGCTGCGGGAGCTGGTCAACACGCAGGCCGACTCCGGCGAGGAATTCGCGCCGGCCGCGGCGCACGCGCTGTGGACGCTGCAGGGCCTGGATGGCCGGGGCGCGGAAGCCGCCACAGTGGCGCTCGCGGAAGGGCTGGGACTGGACCATGCCTCCGCCGGCGTGCGGCGCAACGCCGTTCTGGTTCTGCCCGACACGGCGGAATCGCTGGCGCGGATCGCCGAACTGGGACTGACGAGCGACGCCGATCCGCAGGTCCGCCTGGCGGCGCTGCTCAAGGTCGCCGACATGCCGTCGCACCCGCGCGGTGCGGAACTCGCGATCGCGGCGCTCAGCGATCCTTCGGTGACGTCCGACCGGTGGCTGCTGGATGCTGCCACCAGCGCCGCCGCGGCGCACGGCGTGCCATTGCTGGAACAGTTGGCCGACGCCCAGTGGAGCCTGCGTCCCGTGGCATTCGACGTGCTGACGATCGTCGGCGAACACCTGGGCCGGGGCGGCGAGGCGGAAACCCTGACGAAGTCGATTCCGGTGCTGTCGCGACTGGAGCCGCGAACGGCGGCCGCCGTGCTGCAGGGACTGGCGAACGGCTGGCCGCGCGACCGGACGGCGAAGCTGGCTGCGGAAGCGGAGGATTCGCTGATCGAGCTGTTTGAAAAGTCGGAAGCGGGTTCGAAGACTTTGTTGCTGACGCTGGCGTCGCGGATCGGCAGTTCGCGGCTGGACGCGTATGCGACGGAGCTGACGGACGCGATGCTGGCGAAAATTCGGGACGAAGCGTTGCGGGACGCCGACCGGATTGCGGCCGCGCGGCAGTTGATCGACTTCCGCAAGACGGACGGTGCGACGGCCATCGCCCTGCTTGAAGAGATCGGACCGCGGACCGCGCCGGAACTGGCGCAGGGCTTTCTCGAGGCGGCGGCCTCGTCCTCGGCGCCCGAGACGTTTGCCGACCTCGCGGAACGGCTGTCGACGTTCACCCCCGCGCTTCGGAATTCGGCGATCCGGGCGATGATCGCCAGCGTCGATGGCGCGAACGCCTTCCTGAAGGCCGTCGAGGATGGCCACGCCCAGTTGGGCGATCTCGCGCTCGACCAGAAGCAGGCGCTGGCCGCCCATCCGGATCGGCGCCTCGCGCGCCGCGCCCGGACGCTGCTGGAACAGGGAGGCGGCCTGCCCAATCCGGACCGTCAACGCGTGATCGACGAGTATCACTCGATCACCGAGGTCGTCGGCAATGCGGCCGCCGGCAAGGAGGCGTTCAAGAAGCAGTGCTCCAAGTGCCACACGCATTCGGGCGAAGGCACGAAGATCGGTCCCGACCTGACCGGAATGGCCATCCATCCCAAACACGAACTGCTGGTCCACATTCTGGACCCCAGCCGCAGCGTGGAGGGGAACTTCCGGGCTTACACGGTGGCGACGGTCGAAGGCCTTGTGCTGACCGGCCTGCTCGCCTCGGAAACCCGCACGTCGATCGAGCTGTTCGATGCCGAAGGGAAGAAGCAGACGCTGCAACGGGACGACATCGAACAAATCGTGGCGTCGCAGAAGTCCCTGATGCCCGAGGGCTTCGAAAAGCAGATGACGCGCGAGGAGCTGACGGACCTGCTGGAATTCATGACGCAGCGCGGCCAGTACGTGCCGCTGTCGATCGAAAAGGTGGCGACCGCGGTCAGCACGCGGAGCATGTTCGTCAACGAGAACGCCGACGCCGAACGCCTGATTTTCCCGGACTGGGCCCCCAAGACGGTGGACGGCGTGCCATTCCAGCTGATTGATCCGCAGGGGACGCGCGTCGCGAACGCGATCGTCCTCAACAGCCCCAGCGGCCCGATCGCGGCCCGCATGCCCCGTTCGGTGCGGGTGCTGTGCAACTCGAGCGCGAAGGCGATCCACCTGTTGAGCGGCGTCGCCGGCTGGGCCCATCCCTATGGCGAGGACGGACAGGTCAGCATGATCGTCCGGCTGCACTACGCCGATGGCCAGACGGAGGACCACGAACTGAAGAACGGCGAACACTTCGCGGACTACATCCGCCGCGTCGACGTGCCGGGCTCCAAGTTCGCATTCCGGCTCCGCGGCCAGCAGATCCGCTACCTGGCGGTGACCCCGCAGCGGCCGGACGTGATCC
Source organism: Planctomyces sp. (assembly GCA_019636235.1). GTDB lineage: Bacteria > Planctomycetota > Planctomycetia > Planctomycetales > Planctomycetaceae > Caulifigura. Next base: position 20,385 of record JAHBXW010000002.1, on the reverse strand, counting down.
GCGAGATCGAGTTCCTGAAGGGACCGGATCAAACGGCGCCCGTCGTGATGGCGGTGACGGTGGAAAGCCGCTGAGGCGGAGCGCCGGCGGCCGTGCGCCGGGGCGGGAAGGATTTCGGAGTCGGCGCATGGATCTGGGACTGGCGGAGGACGTGGCGGCGATCGTCGGCGGCGCGGCCGGGATCGGTCTGGCGATCGCCCGGGAGTTCGCGGCGGAAGGGGCCCGTGTGGCGCTTGTCGATCGCTCTCCCGAAACGCCGGCGGTCGCAGAGACGCTGTCCGCGCTGGGGGTCATCGCGGATGTCGCGGACTCCGCCAGCCTGCAGGCCGCCGCGGATGCGGTCGTCGCCCGGTACGGCCGGTGCGACCATCTGATCTATGCGGCGGGCATCGGCTCGCGAAGGTTCGGGTTTCCGTTCTGGAACATTCCCTCGGACGACTGGGCCCGGCTGTTGGACGTCAATCTCACCGGCGCGGTCCGCGCGGCGGAGGCCTTCAGAGGAGCTGTCGCGCAGTCGCCGCAGGGCACGCTGCTGTTCCTGTCGTCCATCGCGGGCCAGATCGGTTCGCAGACCGACCCGCCATACAGCGCGGCCAAAGCGGGGCTGATCAACTTCGCGCAGTGCGCGGCGAAGGACTTCGCGCCGCTGGGCGTGCGGGTGAACACGATCTGCCCCGGCATGATCCAGACCGCGCTGAACCGCTCGGTGTACGAAGCCTGGGCCGAATGCCAGCCGGAAGACCAGCGGCGCACGTACGAGACCTGGGCCGAGGAGAAGATTCGCCGGCTGATCCCGCTGGGCCGCTGGCAGCAGCCCGAGGACATCGCGGCGATGGCGGTGTTCCTGGCCTCCCGGCGCGCAAAGAACATCACGGGGCAGACGATCAACGTGGATGGCGGCTTCGTGATGCACTGGTGATCGCCTCGACGGCTCCGGGGTCGATCGTCCGGCGCGAGGCGTCCAGTCAGCCCTGTCCCCCGCACGGACACGGACGCCGCACCGAAAGTCCGGGGCGATGACTGGCCCTGCGATTCCCTTTGCGACTGGCTGGCCCGATGCCCGATCCGCCGTACTATGCAGTCATCTTCACGTCGCAGCGGACGCCCAGCGACGACGGATACGAGGCGCTAGCCGAACGGATGCTCGAGTTGGCCTCGCAGCAGCCGGGGTTCCTGGGCGTGGACGCTGTCCGTGATGCCAGCGGTCGGGGGATGACGGCGTCGTATTGGACCGACCTCGAATCGATCCGCCGCTGGCGGAACCAGGCGCAACACCGGATGGCTCAGGCGCTGGGCCGCAGCGGCTGGTACTCGGAGTACGAAATCCGGATCTGTCGAGTCGAGGAGGTCAGACGGTTCCATGCCGCCGAATAGTCCGAAATCGAGGCCGATCTCTCCCCGGCCGGTGGCCCGCGCCGCGGCGAAGGTCGACCGTCGGCTGCTGGGCCGCTGGAAGTCGGACCGCCGGAAGACGTTTCAGAACGTCACGCTGCCGAAGTTGTCTCCCGAAGCGCTGAAGCTGTTCCAGTCGATGTTCGGGCGGATCGTCATTGAGTGGGGACGGACGCACGTGGTCATCGAGGACGGTCAGCGAAAGCTGACGTCCCGGTACGAGCTGCTCGCGCAGGATGCGGACAGCGTCGTGGTGCGGACGTTCTTCGAGGACTCTCTGATCGCCGGCGAGCGACTGTGGCAGATTCATTTCAACGGCCGGCACTATGGGGTCGTCGCCGGCAACATGATCGAGTGGTTCCGGAAGGTCGATGGCCCGGGGAACGGGGAGTCCGACCCCGCATGAGTTCGCCGCCCGCCGATCCGCGCGACGTCCGCATGCGGGGGTTTCCCTTCCGGGTCACGGTCGAGGAGGCCCAGCGGTGGGTCGACGACCAGGCGGCGCCGATGGGCAGCGAAAGCGTGCCGCTGGACGAGGCGTTCGGTCGGGTCCTCAGCGCCGACGTCGTCGCGACCGTCGATGTCCCGGGATTCGCGCGCTCGGCGATGGACGGCTATGCCGTGCAGTCGGGGGACACCGTCGGCGCGGGGGACTACTCGCCGATTCTGCTGGAGCTGGTCGGAGAGTCGTATCCGGGGCGGCCCTGCGGGTCGGCGGTCGGTCCGGGTCAGGCGGTCCGGATCATGACGGGCGCTCCGTTGCCGCAGGGCGCCGATGCTGTCGTGCCGGCGGAAACGGCCCGCGAGGCGCCGGGCGGCGTCGAGATCGTGTCCCCGGTCCCCTCCCGGAAGCATGTCGGACAGGTCGGCGAGGACGTCCGCGCTGGACAGGTCATCCTGCCCTCGGGACGGCGGCTTCGGCCGCAGGACCTCGGCCTGGCGGCGGCAGTTGGCCAGGCGGCGCTGACGACGCGCGTCCGCCCGCACGTCCGGATCCTGGTGACGGGCGAAGAACTGGCCGAGCCCGGCGGACCGCGCGGCGCGTGGCAGACCTATGAGGCCAATTCATTCATTCTGCGCGCGCTGGTGCAGCGCGATGGCGGCCTCGTCGAATCGATCGTCCGCCTGCCGGACGACCGAACCCAGATTCGCGCGGCGCTTTTGGCCCCCGGGGCGGACGTGCTGCTGGTGTCGGGGGGATCGAGCGTCGGGGCGGAGGATCATGCTCCGGGGCTGATCCGCGAACTGGGCGAGCTGCCGATTCACGGCGTGGCGATGCGTCCATCGAGCCCGGCGGGCATGGGGCGGATCGGGGGCGTCATGGCGTTTCTGCTGCCTGGCAACCCTGTCTCGTGCCTGTGTGCGTACGACTTCTTCGCGGGGCGCGCGATCCGCGGGCTGGGGGGCCGCGCCCGGGAGTGGCCGTACCGCCGGAAGTCCGGCGTGCTGGCGAGGAAGATCGCGTCGGCGATCGGGCGCGTTGATTACTGCCGGGTCCGGGCGACGGAGGCGGGCGTCGAGCCGCTGGCCCTGTCGGGCGCATCGATTCTTTCGTCGACGACGCGGGCGGACGGCTTCGTGGTCATTCCAGCGCTCTGTGAAGGATACGACGCCGGCGTCTCGGTGGACGTGTGGCGGTATCAGGACTGACAACGCGTCTGTGGGACCGCGCCGCGGCGAACGGCGGCTCGACATGGCCTCCCGCCCCCTGCGTTGCAGCGGTTCCTGCCGGTGCCGAACGGCGCCGACCCGTGGAGTTCCCTCATCGGAACCGCGAGCCGGATGGCTTCTGCTGATGTCCGGCTGGCGGGGACTGCCCATTGCATTCCCTTGCCGCGACGCGGGTTGTGGCCGGGTGCGCGTCGGCTGGAAGCAGATCGAACCGCGAACGGAGACGTCCATTTCGCCTTGGCGCGAGGTCTGGACACCCGTCTTCGCATTCGGATAACACCCGGCCCCACCTTCACGTTTCCCCTCCTTTCATCCCTCCCCCGAACGGGCCTCCCGCCCCCCGGAATCGACGCACACGCCCGACCTCGGGCTCACCTGTGCGCCGTCCCCCATCCCGGCATGTCCACGCCTCAACCGCACCGCCGATCGACGCTCGTCAGCCGCCTGCAATGGCTGGCGCCGTTGCTGCTCGTCGCCGCGCTGCTGGTCGTGTTCACACCCGTTCCGGCGGCCGTCCTGGATGTCCTGCTGGCGGCGAACATCGCCGTCTCGGTCGTCCTGCTGCTGACGGCGCTGTACGTCGGTTCGCCGCTGGAACTCAGCGTGTTCCCCACGCTGCTTCTGGCGACGGCGCTGGGGCGCGTGATCCTGAACTTCGCCTCGACGCGGCTGATCCTGACAAAGTCCGCGGATGCGGGAGCGGGAGCGGCCGGCGGCGTGATCCAGGCCTTCGGCGAGTTCGTCTCCGCGGGAGATCCGGCAGTCGGGTTCATCCTGTTTCTGATTCTGGTTGTGATCCAGTTCGTGGTCGTCACCAAAGGGGCCACGCGGATCAGCGAAGTCGCCGCCCGGTTCTCGCTGGACGGGATGCCCGGCCGGCAGATGGCGATCGATTCCGACCTGACCCATGGCGCGATCACCGCCGACGAAGCGCACCGCCGCCGCGAGCGGATCGCCCGCGAGGCCGACTTCTATGGCGCCATGGATGGAGCCGGAAAGTTTGTCCGCGGCGACGCCGTCGCCGGACTGATCATCACGGCGGTCAACATTCTCGGCGGGCTGGCGATCGGCTTATTCCGACATGGCATGTCGCTTGATGAAGCCGCGCACGTGTTCACGGTGCTGACGGTCGGCGACGGGCTGGCCTGCCAGGTTCCGGCCTTCCTGGTGTCGATCGCCGCGGGCCTCGTGATGACGCGCTCCGGCGAGACCTCGAACCTGCCCCGGGACGCCGCGTCGCAGTTGCTGCTGAACCGCGAAGTGTACGTCGTGGCGGCCGTGTTCCTGGCCGCGCTGTCGCTGACCGGGCTGCCGCTGATTCCCCTGTTGTCGCTGTCGGCGTTGTGCGGCGTCGTCGCCTGGCAACTGCCGCAGCAGGGCGCGGCCGCCCCGGAAACGCCGACGCCGCAGCCGCACGCGCCGCCCGCCGCGCCGACCTCCGAACATTCCGCCACGCACTCGCGGGCGCTGCAGGTCGAACCCCTCGAACTGGAACTCGGCATCGGGCTGGTCCGGCTGGCCGATCGCGAACAGCAGGGAGACCTGCTCGACCGCGTGACGCAGCTGCGCGGCCGCATCGCCCAGGAGCTGGGATTCATCCTGCCGAAGGTCCGCATTGTCGACAATCTGCGGCTGGATCCGCGGGCCTATCAGATCCTCATGCGGGGCGTCCCGCTCGCGACTGGCGAAGCCTATGCCGACGGCTTGTGGGCCGTGGACGACGGCGGCGCCGTCGGCGAGCTGACCGGCATTGAAGCCCGCGACCCGGTCACCGATCGCAGCGGCTGGTGGATTGAAGCCAACCGCCGCGAAGAAGCCCGCGCCCGCGGCCTCCGCGTCGAAGAGCCGGCCTCGCGGATCGTGCGGCATCTCGCGCAGGTCGTCCGCAACCACTCCGACGAGTTGCTGACCCGCCAGCACGTGCATGATCTGCTGAACCATCTGCGACAGCAGGCGCCGCGGCTCGTCGAAGACGTGGTTCCCGCGCGGGTCGGTCCGGCCGTCGTGCATCGGGTGCTGTGCGGTCTGCTCCGCGAGCGCGTGCCGATCCGCGACCTGGAAACGATCCTGGAATCGCTGGGCGATGCGCCGCTGTGCGAACCCCGCGACCTGATCGAACACGTGCGCGTGGCGCTCCGCCGCACGATCTGCCAGCAATACTCGGACGAAACTCGCCGGCTGCACGCGATCGCGCTGGCGCCGGAGCTGGAAGAGGAACTCATCGAACGGCTGCTGTCCGCGTCGTCGCCGGCCGCGCGCCGGGGACCGTGGCCGGCCGAGCTGCTGAGGCCCATTGCGGAGTCGCTGCTGCGGCTGATGCACGCGGGTCGTCCGCCGGTCGTGATGTGCGTTCCGGAACTTCGCGCCGCGCTGCGGCAGGCGCTGTCGGCCGGCATTCCGCAGGCGGCCGTCCTCAGCCGGACGGAACTGACGCCGGAGACGGAACTCCGCGTCGTGTCGCAGGTGTCCGCGGGCGTCCCGGTCCCGAGTGAAAGAGAGGTCCGGTCCCATGCCGATTGAAACCTTTCGAGCCTCGTCGATGCGCGAAGCCCTGGCGATGGTCCGCCAGCGATGGGGCGCCGATGCGATCGTGCTGTCCAGCCGCGAGACCGTCCGGCGGCGGTACCCGTGGAGCCGGCCCGTCGCCGAAACGGAAGTCACCGCGGCAGCCGGCGGCGAATCGCCCGCGAACAGCGAGCCTCGCGCCGCCCGCCTCGGCCAGCAGGTCCGCGAACTCAACGAACACCTGCACCTGCCGTCGCTCGAAGGCGCGTCCGCCGCTTGCGAATCCTTGATCGACGATCTGATCGTCCCGCCGGACTTCGCGACTCCCGCGGAGCGGGAAGCAGCGGATCGCCATCCAGCCGACGGCGGCGCCACGCTGTCCGACGCCCTGTTCCGGACGTTCACCTGGCTGATCGACGCGGACATCGATGAGGAGCACGCCCGGGCGCTGTTGTTCGAGGCGCAGTCCGCGGGCGTGTTCGACGAACCGCTGGCGGACGCCGCGCGGCGCGAACGGCTGGCCCGGCTGATCGAATCGCAGCTTCGCTGCAGCGGCGGTCTGGGGCTGGACGTGCAGCGAAAGAAGACCATCGCCCTCGTGGGCCCCACGGGGGTCGGCAAGACGACGACCATCGCCAAGCTGGCGGCCGGGTTTCACCTCGGGGACCAGCGGCGGATCGGGCTGGTGACGCTCGACACGTTCCGGGCGGGGGCGGTCGATCAACTGCGAACATTTGCGGACGTCATCGGGCTGCCGATGCGGACGGCGTCCACGCCCGGCGAACTGACATCGGCGCTGGACGATTTCCAGGACCGGGACCTGGTGCTGATCGATACGGCGGGCCGCAGCCCGCGGGACGAACTGCGGATTCAGGAACTCAGGGATCTGCTGTCGGACGCGTCGATCGACGAGGTGCATCTGGTGCTCAGCCTGGCGGCGAGCCATCGCACGCTGGCGTCGATGGTCGAGCGGTTCCGGGTGCTGCGTCCGACGCATCTGCTGCTGACGAAGCTGGACGAAGCCGTGCAGTTGGGCGCGATTTATTCGGCCGCGCGGACGATCGACCTGCCATTAAGCCACTTCGCGACCGGCCAGGATGTGCCGGACGATCTGGAGCCGGCCGTACCGGCAAGAACGGCCGACATGATCATGGGGCTTCAGGACCTGGAGAGCCGCACTCGCCCGCGGCTGCCGTCGCCTGACGCGGCCGGCGTTCGGGAGTCTCCCGGATGAGCGGATCCCTGCCGTTGCCAGTTGAGTTTTCCGGTTTTTCTGTTGATTCCGTTACGAACCGTCGATGTCAGAAGTGAGACAGTCTCGAATGCCCAGCCCCGCCCGTTGCCTTCGCATCGCCTTCAATCCGCCTCCTCCGCCGGCGGAGCGCTTCCCGTCACCTGAACCGCGGGCCGGATCGGCCCGGCTTTGACGACTGACTCAGCCGACCCCCTCGGTTCCCCACGGCCCCTGGCGGCCGTCGCGACGTCACGGAGGACTTATGACCACCACGAGAGCAGCCGTCGACATCCAGCAGGTCTGGATCGATTACCGCAAGGATCCGATGAATCAGGACCTGCGGAACCGGCTGATTGAACAGTTCTTCCCCCTGGTTCGTTTCAATGCCGAACGCGTGTGGGCCAAGCTGCCCGACGGCGTCGACCTGAACGACCTGATCTCCGCCGGCGTGTTCGGGCTGATGGACGCCATCGAAGCCTTCGACATGGAGCGCGGAGTCAAATTCGAAACCTACTGCGTCCCCCGCATCCGCGGCGCGATGCTCGACGAGCTGCGCACCATGGACTGGGTGCCCCGGCTGGTCCGCAGCAAGGCCAGCAAGCTGGAGGCGGCCCGCAAGGAACTTGAGGTCCAGGTCGGCCGGCCGCCCAGCGACATCGAACTTGCCAGCAAGCTGCAGATCTCGCTCGAGGAATTCGACAAGCTGAAGTCCGAGGCCAGCGCGGTCTCGCTCGTCAGCCTGAACAAGAAGTGGTACGAGACCGACAGCTACAAGGACGTCCGCGAGGTCGATGTCGTCGAGGACAAGAAGGGGGAAGACCCCACCTTCGGCATCCAGAAACGCGACGTCATGCGGCTGGTCACCAAAGGGCTGAACCGCAACGAGCGGCTGATCATCATCCTGTACTACTACGAAGAACTGACGATGAAGGAAATCGGCCAGACGCTGGGGCTCTCCGAGAGCCGCGTCAGCCAGATGCACTCCAGCATCGTCTCGCGGCTCAAAGAACAGTTGCAGCAGCGTCGGCCCGAATTCGCCTGACGTTGCCGCAACTGTCGAGGTCACGCAACCCGGCGCCCTGTTTCAGGGGGTCGGGTTGCTGTGTTTTTTGCGTCGGCGTTCAGCAGCCGATCAACGGCGTCTTGCCCGAGGCGCCCGGCTCCTCGCGGACGTAACGCGGAACGGCATAGCCCGGCAGGCGTTCGCGAAGGCGCGCGATCAACTCCCGACCCCGCGCTTCGGCGACTTCGAAGTGCGCCGCGCCGCGGACCCGATCCAGCTGGTGCAGATAATACGGCAGCACGCCGACGTCGATCAGCCCTTCGCACAGCCCGGCCAGCGCCTCCTCGTCGTCGTTCACCCCGCGCATCAGGACGGCCTGGTTGAGCGTCGGCACGCCGCCCCGCACAAGACGCCGCAGCGCGTCGACGCAATCCCCCCGCAGCTCCTGCGGGTGATTCGCATGCACGACCATCACGGGCTGCAGCCGCGTGCCCAGCAGGACGTCCAGCAGCGGCCGCGTGACGCGATCGGGCAGGACGATCGGCAGTCGGGAGTGAATGCGGACGCGGCGGAGATGCGGGATGTCGGCCAGCGCCGCGAACAACGCGCGCAGCCGGCCATCCCCCAGGACGAGAGGATCGCCGCCGCTGAGCAGCACCTCGTGCAGCGAGTCGTCCTGGCGGATCGCGTCGAGCGCCGGGGCCCAGTCGTCGAGCCTGCGTGGCTCGTCGGCGTACGGGTAGTGCCGTCGGAAGCAGTACCGGCAATGGACGGCGCAGGTTCCCGTGGCAATCAGCAGCGCCCGCCCGCGGTACTTTTGCAGCAGTCCGGGCGCGGTGCGGGCCGCGGCGTCGTCGACAGGGTCGCTGGCGAATCCGGGCGGCGCGTCAAACTCCTCCTGAAGCGGGAGGACCTGCCGGAGCAGCGGATCGCGCACGTCGCCGGGGATCATGCGGGCGATGTAGCTGCGCGGCACGACGAGCGGAAACAGCTGGGCGGCGGCGCGGGCGGCGGGCCGCAAGTCGTCGGGCAGCGCCAGCAGGTCCAGCAGATCATCGGGGTCGCGGACGGCCGCCTGCAGCGAGGACCGCCAGTCGGACCGGGGTTCGCCGTCGCCGGGCGCGGACAGGCAGGCGGGATCGGCGGCCAGGGGCGGAAACACGGCGAATTCTTTCGGGCGACGGGCCATCCGGGGACGTGGCAGCGGAGATTTCCCTGCCGCGAGCCATCTGCTATCTTTCCGCTCCGTGCTCCGGCTTTGCGGCGCGCGGGTCGTGCTCTGTTCAGGCGAACGTCCGACGCGGGGCTCCGCGAACAACCGTTTTATCGAGTGCTTCGAGACAAAACCAATGGCTGTGTTCAACGCCGGAGAATTCCGCAAAGGCATCAAGGTCATTTTCGAGGACGGTCCCTTCGAAATGATGAGCTGCGAGTTCGTGAAGCCGGGCAAGGGGCAGGCCCTGTACCGCACGCGACTGCGGAACCTGTTAAGCGGCACGATTCTCGACCGCACCTATCGCAGCGGCGATTCGCTGGAGGCGGCCGACATCCGCAACTCGGACGGCATGTACTCGTACTTCGACGGCTCGAACTACGTGTTCATGGACAACGAGAGCTTCGAGCAGGCTTCTCTGGCCGCGGACGTCTGCGGCGACCAGATGCGGTACATCAAGGATGGCAGCCCCTGCCAGCTGATGTACTGGAACGACAAGCTGATCGGCATCACCCCGCCCAAGCACATCGTGCTGGAAATCACCTTCACCGAGCCGGCCGCACGGGGCAACACGGCCACGAACGTCACCAAGCCGGCGACGGTCGAGACCGGCGCGGAAGTCCGCGTCCCCTCCTTCATCGACATCGGCGAGAAGATCAAGATCGACACGGAAACGGGCGAGTACCTGGGCCGCTCGAACTGATCCCGACCGATCGCTCGCAGCGCTCCCCGCGCCGCCAGAATCGCCGATGCACGAACTCCACGGAGTCCCGATCGCCGACACGTTCGCGGAAGCGTTCCCGATGTCCGGCGCGCGGCTGATCATCACCGCCGATTCCCTGCGCTGGGCGCGGACCGCGGCCGCCGAATTCTCCGGCTACGCGACCAGCGTCATCGCCTGCGACTGCGAAGCCGCGCTCGAGCGCGAGCTGTCCCCCGCGGAGACTCCCGACGGTCGCCCCGGCGTGTCCGTCCTGGCGTTCGCCTTTAACCGCGAGGCCCTGGCGGCTGCCGTCGTCGGCCGCGCCGGCCAGTGCATCCTCACCTGCCCCACCACGGCCTGTTACAACGGCATCGACGACTGCCCCAAAGAAAAGCGAATCCCGCTGGGCGAGCAGCTCCGCTTCTTCGGCGACGGCTGGCAGACGTCCAAACGGCTCGGCGATCGCCGGATGTGGCGCATCCCGGTGATGGACGGCGAGTTCCTGTGCGACCACAAGCTGGGCACGGCGACTGGAGTTGCCGGCGGCAATTTGCTGTTCTGCGGCCGGGACGGCGCCTCGACTCTGGCCGCCGCCGAGGCCGCCGCCGACGCCATGCGCGCGATCCCCGACGTGATCCTCCCCTTCCCCGGCGGACTCGTCCGCGCCGGCAGCAAGGTCGGCTCGAAGTACAAGACGCTGAAGGCCAGCACGAACGACGCCTACTGCCCCACGCTGCGGCCGCTGGTCGAGTCGGAACTGCCCGAGGGCTGCGGAGCCGTGTACGAAATCGTCATCGACGGGCTGAGCTTTGACGCGGTTCAGGCCGCGATGCGGGCCGGTCTGCACGCCGCCTGCGCCTCCGGCGGGCTGCTGCTGGTCACCGCCGGGAACTACGGCGGGAAGCTCGGCAAGCACCACCTGCACCTCAAAGACCTGCTGGCCGCTGTTTGAGGCGGATTTCCCATTGCGCCGGCCTCTGCCAGCACGCCTGTTCGCTGTGTTCGACGCGAACTCGATCAGGAACCGGCTGCTATGTCTCGATCTCTGGCTCCGGCCTGCATCGTCCGCTGGCTGGCCCGCATTTCGTCTGTCGCGATGATGGGTCTTTGGGGCGGATTCTTCATCGCCCACCTGTCCTGGTTGCGGCCCCCGTTCCCGCCCCCCTGGGTGATCGGCGTGCTCGCGCTGCACGCAATGCTGCTGGCCGGACTGGCGATCGGCTGGCGGTTTGAGGGGTGGGGCGCGGCGCTCGTCATCGGCGCGGCGATCCCATTTTTCGCTCTTTCGGCGGGTCCCAATGCCGTTCCGTTCACGGCCGCGACCTGCATCCCGGCCATCCTGTGGCTGGCGTCGATCTGGCTCGATCGCCGTTCGGCGACCGCCCCGTCAACCGCTACCGCCCGGTGACCATCCGGCTGATGGCCTTGAACTCCGCGGCCTCGGACGTCTCGCACCATTCGAACAGCACCGATTCGCTGCCGGTGACCGTCGCTCCCTCGGCGCTCAGACGCGCCAGCGCAATCCGCAGATCGTCCTCGTTGCGGCTCGCGACCGCGTCAGCCGGGACATGCACATCGAAGCCCGCGGCGATCAGGTCCAGCGCCGTCTGCAGCACGCAGACGTGCGCCTCGATGCCCGCGACGACCACCTGATGCCGGCCATCCTCATTCGGCAACGACATCCACGGGAGCAGGCCCCCCGCGCTGAATCGCCGCTTCGCCGCGCCCTCCGGCAGTCGCCCGGACAATGCCTCATCGGTCGGCCCCAGCCCCTGCGGATACTGCTCGGTGGCCTCCGCGGGAATTCCCAGCAGCCGGGCGGCGTCCACCAGGCGCACGCAGCGGTCGAGGGCCCGATCCCCGTCCCGCATCGCAGGCAGCAGCTTCGACTGCATGTCGACGATCAACAGCCGGCTCGTCTCGCGGGACAGCAGCGCGCGGCTGCGGCGGGGCTGCGCTTCGGGCGTCTGGGACGTCATGTCAACTCTCCGATCGCTCGCGCGAACCCACGCGGGGTTCACTTGGCTTCCGCATTCCCTGCTTCGATCCAGGCCTCATTGAACGCCGCATGCTTCATGCTCTTGCCGCCTTCGACGAAGTAGCTGTACACGCAATGAATCGTGCCATCCCGTCCCTGAATAACGGCTGGGTAATGGAAGGAGCCGGCGGGCTCGTCCTCAAGATGCCGCGTCGCCGTCCAGGTGCGGCCTTCGTCCTTCGACAGCGATGCCGCCAGCCGGTTCCGGCCCCGCTCAGTGTCGTTGTAAACGAGCAGCCAGTGTCCGCTGGCCAGACGCACGCCGTCGACCCCCGCCCCCGGATTCAACAACTCGCTCGACTGCACCGGCCCCCAGGTCAGCCCGTCGTCCGTCGATTCCGCGTAACGAATCCGCTGCCGCGGACCGTTCTCCCGCATGTAGGCCACCAGCGTCCCGTCATTCCGGCGCAGCACGATCGGCTGAATGTTCCCCAGTCCGATCAACAGCCGGCTGGCGAACCAGCTTCGCCCGCCGTCGTCGCTGATCGCCATGATCGACGCCGAAAACGTGTCGCTGTACAAAGGCAGCAGCATCCGCCCCGAGGGCAGCACGGTCGGCTTGCAGCGGGGTTGCCAGCCCAGCCGCTGAAACAGCTTGTCCGACGCCTTGACCTTGGCGTCTTCGATTTCGCGGACCGACCGTTCCGGCAGCGGCCCCGCCTCGCGGAGGAACGCCTCCAGCTCCCGCAGCATCTCCTCGCTGAAGTCGTCCGGCTTGAGCAGCACGATGCCGCTGGACGTCCATTCCGGAACGCCGCTCCCCGCGGGCTGGTCGGCGACGCGGTAATGCGTCAGCGCCGATTCCCAGGTGTTGGCGATAATGACGGGCCAGAACAACCACAGCCGGCCGGCGTCATCGACATGCAGGCACGTGTTGCAGTCCGGGAACAGCGGCGTATCGACCCAAACCTCCGCGGGCGTCCATTCGGTCGCGTCCGGCTTCCGGCGGCTGCCCCAGACGGCCACATCGTCGGCGGACCGCTCCCCCGATCCGCGGTACCACGACACGACGAGCTCGCCGTCCGGCAATTCCGCGACGCCCGGCGCGTGGTTGTGCTGCGGGTTCAGCGGGAAGACGAGTTCCGCCGCGTAATGGGGTTCCTCGGCCCGGGCGGTTGCGGCGAAAACCAGGCTGCCGGCCATCAGACCGACGACCGCCAGGGCGCTGCCCCTAAGGCGCACAGCCCTCGCCAGGGGTCGGCGGGATGCGGAACTCTTCACGAGCGTTTCTCCATCTGAGACCAGACGTCCCCCGCGAACAAATCGACCATCCGGGCCAGTCCCGCGTCGACCATTTCCGCCCCCGTCACGAAGCGCCCCGGACGCGTCCACTCCGTCAACCGATCCAGCTGGAAGTCGAACATGCGGGAAATCAACCGGTCCAGGTCAGCTTCCACGTATTGGAAATGTCGGGCCCATTCCGCGGCCTCTTCAAGCCGCACGTGCTCGTCGCTCTGCCAGCGGATCGGATGAAACAAAAGCGTCGAGTGAGGCGTCACGAATCGGCGCGGACAGGCCGCGAACGGCAGGAGCGCCGCGGACGAGCATTCGCCGGCGACGACCCCCGCCGCATCCAGTCCCCGCAGCCGAATAATGGACGCCAGGGCCAGGCCGACATACACGCTGCCGCCGCCGGAATCGAACCAGATCACGCCGCGGCTGCGTCGCGGGACGGAGGTCAGTTTCTCGGCCAGATCGCTGGACTTTTCGAGCAGATCACCGCTGATGACGACTTCCCAGTCGCCGGGACGAGTCGCACGTTCCCCCGCCGGGAGCGGTCCCGGAGCGGGGCGAAACAGCGAGGGCTCCGCACGCGCGGAATCGTTGTGGGCTGCCATGTCAAAAGCCAGGGCGCGCGAACGTGGCGGGAGGGCTCAGCGGGCTTTTTCGTCGGCCAGGAAGCCGCAGGCCTTGTGGGCGCCGTCGCAGAAGGGGCGGTTCTTCGAGTGTCCGCAACGGCAGAGGGCGAACGTTTCCTTTCCCTGCAGATCGAATGCCTGGCCTTCGTGATCGATGACCTTGATCGGTCCGGTCACGAGAAACGGTCCATTCAGCCGACAGGTGATAGTGGCCTCCGCCATTTCGGGTTCTCCCTGATCAAGTAATTCGACATGCCTGGAATGGGACGGGCATTTCCGCCCGAACCTCGCCTGCCCGGGGAGCATCCCCTATTCTCCGGCGAATTGCACGCGTTCCCGAACGACCACGTTGGTTTCGGGGACTGGAGGGGACATGCCTGGCCCGGCTGCGGGCCTTCAGCGGATCTCGTTCGCCCGCGGACCGGCGACTCCAGCAATTCGCCGTCCCGATATCCGACGCCACCGAGTTCCCGCCGGCTCCCGTTTCTCCGATGCTCGAAAACCTTCCCGTCAGAACTCTGACTCACAAGGCGCTGACGGTCGAAGGCTATTCCCGGGCCGCCGTGCAGTCGTACTGGCGCGTCCCCGAACTCAAGCTGGGCTTCGACATGGGGGGCAGCCCCTGGTCGTTCATGGGCACGCAGACGTTCTTCATTTCGCATCCGCATCTGGACCACATGGCGGCCCTTCCCGCGTATGTCGCCCGCCGGCGGATGATGAAGATGGAGCCCCCCCTGATCTACGTTCCCGAGCCCGTCCTGGAGCCCGTGCAGCGGATGCTGCACGCCTGGCAGCGACTCGACCGCGGACGGATGGTCTGCGATTTGCGCCCCGCGCGGCCGGGCGAGGAAATCGAACTGTCCCGCGAACATGTCGTCGTTCCCTTCGCGACGGTGCACACCGTGCCCTCCCTGGGTTTCGTCGTGTTCGAGCGCCGCCGGAAGCTGAAGACTGAGTACCAGGATCTGTCGGGGGCGGAGATCCGCGACCTGCGGCTGAGCGGCATCGACGTCACGGCGGAAGTCCGCATCCCGCTCGTCGCGTATTGCGGCGACACGGCCCCGGCCGGACTGGACGTCTATCCTCCGATTTACGAGGCGCAGATCCTGATCACCGAACTGACGTTCTTCCGTCCCGAACACCGCAAGGAGAAGATTCACAAGTTCGGCCATACGCACCTGGACGACATTCTCGAACGCGCCGACCGGTTCCAGAACGAGCTGCTGATCCTGGCGCACTTCAGCACGCGCTACCACGACAGCCAGATCCGGCGATCGATCGAACGGAAGCTGTCGGCGGCGATCCGTGGCAAGGTCGAGCTCTGGCTGTAGTGCCGCTGCCGGTCCGATGCGTGGCGGCTGACGGCCTCGACCGGCCCTGGACCCTTTTGTGTCTTTCGTTGTTTCCGTGGTTCTCTGTTCCGGATCTGCTGCAACAGGTCTCAACCACGAAAGGCACGAAAGAAACGAAAGGTTGCACGGGGTGGACCGCCCAGCTCCAACCGACGGCCCGCTGGGCAAAGACCTATTTGTCTGATCCGTGCAATCCGTGGTTCCCTTTCCCGCGCTCTCCGAAGAATCGATTGAACCACGGATCGAAGGGATAGCTCGGATGGCCCAGCCACCAGCCGCGCGTCAGCTGTCATGCTGCCGTGCCTCCGCATAAGTCTCCGAAGCGGCCATCGCCCGCCTGAACCTGACGGCCCCGCTCGCCGTGGACCCTTTTGTGTCTTTCGTTGTTTCCGTGGTTCTCTGTTCCGGATCTGCTGCAACAGGTCTCAACCACGAAAGGCACGAAGGAAACGAAAGGCTGCACGAGGTGGTCCGTCCAGCTCCAACCAGCGGCCCGCTGGGCAAAGACCTATTTGTCTGATCCGTGCAATCCGTGGTTCCCCCCGGCTGAGCTCCTCAAGGAGCCGTTTCGCCAACTCCAATGGACAGAACGCCCGCACTGGCGTACAACCCGCGCGCCTGCCAGGGAGGCGGCAGGGACCGGGGCAGCACGCCGACGCCAGGCGATCATCGGGCGACGGCCAGACTCGCTGCCCCCGGTCCGGGAACCAGCACGTTCGCAGCAGGGTTCCCGCGGTCAGGGGATGGATCGATGAGTTGGATTTCGAAGTCGCGCATCGGCGTCGTGGGCATGCTGGTCGTCCTCCTCGGGACGACGGACGCATTTTGTCAGACCGTCGCGGGCGACGGACCGTCGGCGGCCGCCCTGGATTCGCCCGACGCCTGGGAACTTGGCCACGCCACCGGCCAGGTCACGCGGACCGCCTCCCGCTGGGTCGAGGAGGGCAAGATTTTCCTGCGCAGCCGGGGCCTGCAGTTCGCGGTGAATCTCGCAGCGGCGCTGTTGATCTTCATTGTGGGTCGCTGGCTGGCGAGCGCGGCGTCACGGGTGGCCTGCGTGATGCTGACACGCGCGCACGTCGACGAGATGCTGGTCCGATTCCTGGGCAACGTCATTTACACGCTGCTGCTGATCGTCGTGGTCATGGCGTCTATGGAGATGCTGGGCGTCAACGTGACGTCGCTGACGGCGATCCTCGCCGCGGCGGGATTCGCGATCGCCATGGCGCTGCAGGGTTCGCTCTCGAACTTCGCCGCGGGCATCATGCTGATCATTCTCAAGCCCTTCAAAGTCGGCGATTACATCTCCGCCGGGTCCTCCACCGGAACCGTCGAGGAGATCAACATCTTCAACACCACGCTCCGCACGATGGACAACGTCCGGCTGATCGTCCCGAACAATCAGCTCACGGGCAGCACGATTTCGAACTTCACGGCCGAGCCGCGGCGACGGATCGACCTTAAGGTGACCTGCGGCTACGGCGACGACCTTCGGGCCGTCAAACGCTTTCTCGAACAGCTGCTGCGCGAGGAGCCGCGCGTCCTGCAGGATCCGGCGCCCGCGGTCGTCGTCCAGAATCTCGCCGACTTCGCGATCGAACTGACGCTCCGCGGCTGGGTCAAGACGTCCGACTACGGCGCCGTCCGCGCCGACCTGCTGGAGCGCATCAAGCTGGGCTTCGACGCGAACGGCTTCACGATCCCGTTCCCCAGCCGGGACGTGTACATGCACGCGGCGGCCTGACGCCCCTCTGGCGGGCCGATTCGGGTTTCCCGGGAAATCCCTCTCTGACGCTGGCGATCTCCGTCCCGCTCCCCGTATCTCTGTACGGGGTCCCCGGACAGGGCCTGCATCCGCCGCGTTCTCGAACACATGGAGCCGCTCATGATCCGCGTTCGTCCGCTCCCGCTGCTCCGGATGCTGCCGCTGCTGATGGCTTCCGCTGTCGCCGTCGCGCAGAAACCCGCCCGCATCGCCACGTTCACAACGCGCGAAGACCATCAGCACATGCTCGAGCAACTGGGGATCCGCAAGCTGCGGCCTGGTCCGAGCGGCAACGAGTCGGCGCCGAATGCGGCTAACTACGACGAAGCCCTCGCGAATCCCTATCCGGAGCTGCCGCCGCTGCTGATCTGCGAGGACGGGACCGTTGTGAGCACTTCTGAGGAGTGGAATGCAAAACGGCGGCCGCAAATCGTGGAACTGTTTGAGCGTGAGGTGGTCGGCCGGATTCCGGCGAATGTGCCGAACGTCGTATGGAACGTCCTCGAACAGACAGAGACGACGGCCGGCGACGTGGCGGTGACGGAAACGCTTCTCGAAGGGGTCGTCGACAACTCAGCCTGCCCGGAAATCGAAGTCAGGATTCAGCTCAAAGTCGGCGTCCCGAAGAACGCGGAACGGCCGGTGCCGGTCCTGATCATGTTCAGCGGATTTGGATTTGGCCGATCGGGCGGGCCCCCGCCGCAGTTCCGGTTTCCGGGACCGACTCGCCAGGAAGTGCTCGCCGGCGCCGGCTGGGGGTACGCGTTTCTGAACCCCAACAGCGTGCAGCCCGACAACGGCGAAGGGCTGACGCGCGGCATCATCGGGCTGACGAATCTCGGTCAGCCCCGCAAGCCCGACGACTGGGGGGCGCTGCGCGCCTGGGGCTGGGCAGCGTCCCGAGCAATGGACTACCTGGAGACGCTGCCGGACGTGGACGCTGCAAGCGTCGGCATTGAGGGGGTGTCGCGGTACGGTAAGGCGGCGCTCGTGACGATGGCCTTCGACGAGCGTTTCGCGGCCGCGCTCGTGGCCTCGTCCGGCGAGGGGGGCGCCAAGCTCCACCGGCGCAATTTCGGCGAGGCGGTCGAGAACCTCACGGGATCGGGGGAGTATCACTGGATGGCCGGCGCCTTTCTGAAGTATGGCGCCGAGGAATCCGAGTTCGGTCGGCGGACAGCGGGCGACATCCCCGTTGACGCGCATCAGCTCATTGCCCTGTGTGCGCCGCGTCTGACCTTCATCAGCTATGGCGTCCCGGAACGCGGCGATGCCAAGTGGCTCGACCAGCAGGGAAGCTACATGGCGACGGTCGCGGCCCAACCGGCCTGGCGGTTGTTCGGCGCGAAGACGCTGGGCGTTTCCGACGACTACCTCGTCGAACAGATGCCGGCGGTGAACGTCAGTCTGCTGGACGGCGACCTCGCCTGGCGGCAGCACGACGGCGGCCACACCAGCGGCCCGAACCTGCCGCACTTCCTGGAATGGTGCAACGCCCGGCTCGCACGAAAAGACGCCGCCCCGACGCCATAGCGACAGGGCGCCGCGAGCGTGTTCGCGGCGAGTCATGGCTCATCGCCAGAGAGCGGCCGCCAGAACTGAAAAGGCCGGGAATCGCAGTGACCGGGGCTGACGGGAACCGGGTTGCAGCTTGCCCATCGGATTCGCCGCAGATCGGGTCGATGCTGGCGAGCCCTGCGGCAAGGCTGTGGACAATGCGGCTCACGATTCACCATTGCTCGCGAAAAATCGGCGTGTCAGCAGCGTTGGAGAAAAGCGTGCCGCGAACGCCCGATTCCCCGGTTTGCACGGCAGCGGGGAGCGTGTAGACTTCGCCAGCAGCGTTCGCGAACGCGGTCCGGCAGTGCGTCCAGACCCGCGGGCGGGAGTGTTGTCGGAACCATCGTGTTCCAAACCCGGAGAGGTGGCAGAGCGGCCGATTGTGCAGCACTGGAAATGCTGTGTCTCCGAAAGGGGACCGGGGGTTCGAATCCCCCCCTCTCCGCTTATTGGCGATTGCGTCGCCACAAAGTGCCGCGTGGCAAGTGTTTTGGGCTGGGCCATGGTCTTTTCCTCGCAAGATGTGCTGAAAACTGTGCTAGGCCGCATCGCGACCTGAACGCCGCTCACTTCCTTCCGCTGCCGCCCCGGGGGTTCACGACCCCGAGTCGGGTAAAGCGCCTCGCCATACGGCTTCTCAGCGCGTCCACGTAGCTGTTGGAAACGCACTCATAGGACGCCGGTCGGATCGATTCGCAATCACGGCGGGGATGAACCCCGCCATGCCGCCTCGTCCGTGTCAATACGAGCCAGAAGCGTCAGCGCTTGGAGATTCGGTGTCCCCCGAGCGGCGGGGTTTGAGCGGCGGGGTTCATCCCCGCCGTGCCGCCTCGTCACGTGTCAATACGAGCCAGAAGCGTCAGCGCCTGGAGATTCGGTGCCCCACGAGCGGCGGGGTTTATCCCCGCCGTGCCGCCTCGTCCGTGCCGTTACGCGCCGACACGTGCCGGAAACGTCAGCGCCTGCCGTTCAACGTCCCACCGAAGGGCCGAATTCATCCGCGCCACCGTCAATACGGCGTTCCCCAAGCGGCCGAGTTGTATCGATGCCACCGTCTACGCTTGGGGAAGTGCCCCCGTCCGGTGGAACGGTTGAAAAGCGAGGAAGCGACCGCCACACTCTAACCAAGGGGTGATTCCACTGGACCTACGGAACCTCCTCGCCCGTTTCGGAACCGGGCTTTGGACGGCTATTCGACTCGGATTCGTACAATTTTTTTAACCGACCACTCCAGCCCTACGCATGACGCCCGGACTTGAAACCTTGCCGGAAAGGCTTCGTATCGTTCGCCGAACGATACGCGACGAATATCTTCAACAGCATGCGAAGCCGTGGATTATCGGGTTTTCAGGGGGAAAAGACAGCACCCTAATGCTTCAGCTCGTCGCTGAAGCGATCCTCTCGCTTCCGCCAGACGAGCGTCGTCGTCAAGTCTATCTATTGTCGAACGACACACTGGTTGAGTCACCCGTCTATCAAGCATCCGTCGCAAAGACACTCGATTTCATCGAAGAGGGCGTTTCGACAATCGGGCTGCCCTTAACGGTCATTCGGAGCCACCCGGAGGACAATGATTCGTTCTGGGTGAATCTCCTCGGCCGCGGCTACCCGGCACCAAACCGCAACTTCCGGTGGTGTACGGATCGAATGAAGATCCGCCCCACTACGCGGTTTATCCGCGATCAAGTTTCCGAGTCGGGCGAGGTCATCCTTCTATTGGGTGTTCGCCGAGCCGAATCGATCGCCCGGGCACAACGCATCGACTCCTATGCGGACCGCGACAATCGCCTGAATCCTCACAATGACATTCGCGGCTGTCTAATTTTTCGACCAATCGTCGACCTGACGAATGACGACGTCTGGCACATCCTGCTGAACGTTCGCCCACCTTGGGGAGGAGACCATCGCGAGCTCGTCACGCTGTATCGCAACGCTCAGGGTGGCGAATGCCCGTTCATCCTCAGTGACGATGACGCGCCTTCGTGCGGGAGCACATCAGCGAGATTCGGTTGTTGGACATGCACAGTCGTGGACAAGGACAGCTCACTCTCCGGGCTCATTGATGCGGGGTTTGAATATCTTGAGCCCTT
>JAHBXW010000019.1 GCA_019636235.1 Planctomyces sp. | reverse complement strand
CTAAGGCCCACATCGGCAACCTTGACAAATCGTGGAGGCTGCTGGAGTTTGCCGTATCACCCGATGGTACGCGAGCGGCGACCGTCGATCCTGAATACAGAATCCATGTTTGGCGGATATCTGGTAGTGAGCGGTCGCGCGAACGGACATGGGAAAACGCGGGCGACGGAGTCGCAATCGGCCGGATCGAGTTCTCCGGTGATGGAGCGAGCCTGATCGTCGCCGACGAACGAGCAAATCGAGTGCGCCAGTTTGACGTAGAGACCGGCGAATTGGTTCGAACGTGGGACGTCCAATTGACGCGTGGCGTGTGTTGCTCGCCGGCAGAGCCAGTCCTGGTCTGCACGTGTGCGGAAAACTCGTTGATTGCATTCTCAAGTCGAACTGGAGAGCGGCTGTGGACCTCGCCCGGCACTGTATATGAGTTGCACACAATGGTCATTACGCCGGATGGCCGCCACCTTGTGACCGCGACGTCAGACAAGGTCATCGAGATTCGCGACATGCGAGACGGCGAGCTCATTCGTGAGCTGGTCGCGCATCAAACCTCTATTGAATCGCTTTCAGTGTCGCCTGATGGAAAAACGCTGGCGACGATTGAGACGTCCGGAAGGCTTTGCCTCTGGCAGTTTCACACCGGCGAACTGTTGTTCGATCTCCCCGGCCGCAACCGGGACGTGCCGCACCGTTGCCAGTTCTCCCCGGATGGAACGTCGCTCCTGTACACCTATGGACGCGACTATTGGGTGGGCGAAGAGCTCGACGCCTACCGCCTCGTGCGGCTGAAGTGATTACAGCCATCGGCGCGAGACAGAGAAACGCTCCCCCGACGATCCGGATGGCTGATCCAGCCAAGAATGCACCCAGGCACGACACGGAAAGGTTCACGCCGTTGCAGCGTGCCGCTTTCCCGATGCGGCAATTCAGGCAGTGTCAGCGGCCTGCGCAGAAAAAAGCGGGCGAAGGGACTCGAACCCTCGACATTCAGCTTGGGAAGCTGGAGTGCGCTCTCTTGCGTTGCCGGTGCGGGTTTCCCCGTTTTTCTGCGCTGCCAGCGGCGCATGGTGGCGGATGGTCGGCGTCGCGCGCAGAATGGCGGCGACGGAGTCGGGCCCAGGGCTGGGCGGGCAGAATTCTCGGCGAAGCGCGAGGCCCCCGGGCGATGATCCAATTCGAGTGCGTGCACTGCGGTCACGTGATCCGCGTGAAAGATGAGGCGGCCGGCCGCAAGGGGCAGTGCAAGGGCTGCGGCGAGACGATCACGGTTCCTGCGCCGCGGCGTGTGCGGGCGACGCCTGCGCCTGAGCCGCCGAAAACCGCTCCAGAGTTGGCGGCGATCGCGAAGGTAGACCCGCCGGCCGGCATGCCGACATCGAAAAAACTCGGGCTTGCGTCGCTCGCGCTCGGCGGCGGAGCGATTCTGATTTCGTGCGTGCCGTTTTTCGGGTTGCTGTCCATCCCGATGAACGGTCTGGGCATCATGGTCGGCATGGCCGGCATCTACTTCGCGCTGATGCGAAAGCAGGGGGCGCTCTGGTACTCGATCGCCGGCACGCTGATTTGCACGTTGGACCTGATCTTCACGTTGCTGGTGATGGCCGCACTGGTCGCACTGCCGTTCGCGGCGCAGAAAAGCACGCTGGACAGCATGAAGAAATTCGATGAGGCGCTGATCGAACAGATGAAGGCGGACTCGCAGCGCATGAACGATGCGATGAACGCCGAGCTGCAGCGCGCAAATGATGAGACGCGCAGAATCGAAAACGAAATCAATGAAGCGCTGCGACAGGCAGAGCCGGAGCCGATCGCGCGGAAGCGACGCCGCGCATCTGACCAACCGCAGGCAACGCAGACGCCCTGACCGCGCGAGCGCGCGGCATAGGTACTACTTTTCGTCTGCGACGGCGGCGGGCCGCCGAGGCAGTCGGGAAAAGTGACACAGTTTCTTTCGCGCCGAATTGGTACGGTTCTTTCGCCCCTCAGATGGAGGTGAACCGATGGCGCGAAAAGAACAGAACCTGCCCGGATTCGACGATGATGCGCCGCGCGTCGTGCGCCGCGATTGCCTGACCGGGCGCATCGTGCGGCGCGAGCTGACGGCCCGCACGGCGGCGGACGCGCTGGGGCCGATCGCGCGCGGCTGCGAAATCTACTGCCTGACTATGGGCAAGTTTTCGCTGGTCGACGTGATTGAGCACTGCCTGGCGGCGACCGGTCCCGCCGACCTGGTGTTGTCGACCTGGACCGCGGCGGCGGCCGACATCGGATTCGCGAACCGGCTGCTGGTGAACGGATCGATCCGGAGCTTTCGAACGATCGTCGACTTTTCGTTTCCGAGCCGGCAGCCGGCCTACTGCGCGGCGCTGCGCGAGGCGTTCGGAGACGACGCGATTCGTGTTACCAAGAACCACGCGAAGTTCGTGACGATCTGCAACGCGCAGTGGAAGCTGGTTGTGCGGACGTCGATGAACCTGAACGAATGCCGGCGGCTCGAAACCTTGGAGGTGTCGGACAGCCCGGACCTGGCGGCGTTCCTGGATGAGTTCGTCGAACAGCTATGGCGCGGGCAAGCGGCGACGGAAGGTCTGGAGCGCCGGCCCGGGGAACACTGCGAGCGGTTCGGCGAAGAATGGGGCGACGCGATGCACGGCGAACTGGGCGCGAGCGAGAAGCGTTTCTTCGGCGACGGTCCGACGTCGGTCGACCTGCGGCGCGCCGGCGTTCGTCGCCGCTGCTGAACGCGGCAGGAACCCGTTACTGCGGCGGTCCGGCGGTGCGATGCACCGTGTACGCGCCCCGCGCCCAAACTCGGTTGTCGTCGCCTGGCTCGCGCACGGCGTAACGGTGCTTCCCGGGGCGCACGTGAAATGCAGCCGGCGCGTCGAACGAAATGACGTTGCCGTGTTCGCCGCTGATCGCCACATCGCTGAATCCAAGCTGCCGGCCGACCTCATCATCGATCGTGAACGTGAGCGTCTTGTCAGTCAGACCGATGGGCTGGTTCGCCTGGTCGAACACGGCAATTTGATGCGTGATGCCGGCGTCAGTGTAGGCATCCAGGTCGCGCGGCAGGACCGGCTCGCGTTGGACCGTGGTGTAAACGGGCAGGATCGTCACGCCGCCGCCTCCCCCGCCGCCCCCTTCGCCCGTCGTCCAAGCGGCGTCTCCGCGATCGCGGATCGCCTCCAGCGCATCGGTCGCCGCGCTGAACGTGCCGCCGCCGGCGTTGATCTCCGCCAGTGCGGTCGCATCGGGAGCCGACTTGCGGAATCCCGCGCGGAGCCAGTGCGCCAGCGACGTGATGCCGGCGAGGATCGCATGAATCGCGTTCGACTTGGCCGCGGCTTCGGTCGCGCCCGCGGCCGCGATCTCCGCGCTGGCGTTCGCGTCGAACGTCAGCTCGCTGAGTTCGTCGAGCTGCGTCCCCAGCGCGGCGGCCGACGCCGCGGTCGCCAGGCTGGGCGTGGCGGAAGGCTCCGCCGCGCTGCCGTTGATGCCCAGCCGATGCCGGATGTGTTGGCGCTCGGTCGCCGTCCAGTCCGTTTCTCCGCCGCCGCCGCCACTGCCGGTCGGCGCGTTCTCCAGCGCGACCTCCGTGAACTGGCCGGCGTCGATCATCGTGTGCAGCGAATCGAGGACGCCCGTCCGATTGCTGGTCAGCTTGGCGTCGGCGGACTCGGCGGCGGTCTGGGCCGCGCCGGCGGAAGACGCGGCAGCGGCAGCCGCTCCGGCCGCGGCGCCGATCCCCGCGTTGTCGGGCGCGGTGTAGCCGGCGGCGGCGAGACGCGACGTGATGGTGTCGTTGATGCGCTCTTTGAGCAGCGCCCCGAACGAGCCGGCCGTCTCCGCGTCCTCGGTGAGGAAGTCCCACACGCTGTGCGCGATGGCCTCGATCGTCATCTCGCCGAAATTCAGGTCCGCCCCCTCGATCGCGGCGACCAGCGCGGCGATGACCTGATGATTGTCGCCTTCATCCAGAATCTGGAACTCGACCTGCTCGGCGATGGCCTCGCGCTCGCCGCTGGTCAGGGTCATGGCGTCGCCGGCCTGGGCGGATGTCTTGGCCGCGTCGTACGCGGCGTCGAGTGACGGCGTGAAGCCGAACGCCGTCAGCGTGCGCGTGCCGGCGGTCCACACCGCCGTCACGATGTCCGTGACGAGCGACCCGAACGTGGTCAGCGATCGAGCCGTCACGGTCCAGACGGCATCGAAGGCCCCGTTGGCGAACTTCGCGCCGGTCAGCGCGTTGTCGGCGATCTTGTCCGCCGTGATGGCTCCGCCGCCGATCTTCGTCGTCGTGATGGCGTTCGTGGCCAGCTTGCCGGACGAAATGGCGTTGTCCGCGATCGCGGCGTTGGTGATGGCGTCGTTCGCGATGGCGTTCGCCTGGGCGGGCACGTTGCCCGTGACGTCGCCGGCGGCGAGCGTCGCGGGAACCTTTCCGCCGGTGGATCGCAGGTTGACGGTCAGCAGCGCGATCCGGATGCGGCAGTCGATGACGCCCGCCGCTTTCAGCGTGAGCGTGACGACGGGGACGCCAGCCGCGATGGCGGCGTCGGGGATGTGGAGCTGATACAGGCCCGGGCAGTTCGTGGAATCGACCTGCGCCCATTTGCCGCTCGACCATGTATCGCCGGCCGATCCGCTGGCCAGCGTGACGGCGGTCCGCGTTCCGCCTTCGCGCACGTAGCTCGCCGTGACGTCGCCGTGTGCGACGCCGGTCTTTCCCTGACCGGTCGTCGAGTCGCGGAGCATCACTTCGACGATCTTGGACGTCGATCCGGCAACAACCGTGGCATCGAACATGGCATCAGTCCTCGATCACAATCACGTTGCCGCCGCCGCCGCCGCTCTGGACCGTCGTCCGCCGCAGCGCGCCGATGTCGGCGAACGACGTGGCCGGCCCGTAGCCCGAATGCGTCATCAGAAATCCGCCCCAGCCCGCGCCGATCGCGTCGGCATGTACGAGCCGGAAATCGCCGTTGTTCGGATCGTTCCACGGCGTCTGATTCGCCGGCAGGGTGACTTTGTTTTCGAGGACGAGACCCTGCATGCTGATGATGTCGCCGCCGGCGTTGGCCATCGCGCCGGCGCCGAACGCACAGTTCCGCGCGAAGCCGTAGATCGGGTTCGACTGCGCGCTGCCGTTGAGACCGCCGCCGCCGTTCTTCACGAACGAGCTGTTCTCGATCAGCAGCGTCTGCCGCGTGCCGCCGGTGATGGCCAGTCCCGCGCCGGGGTTGTCGTAAATGTCGCATCTGCGGATGAGCAGCTGCGTCTGCGCCAGGCTGACGCCGTACAGGCCGTTCGCCCAGGCGATGCAGTCTTCCAGGAACCCGGTCTGCCCAAAGCGGAACCCGGCTCCGCTCGTCCCGCCGAGGTTGTGATGGGCGATGCAGCGCCGCACCACGGTGCCGCCGGAGTTGATGCCGATCCCCGATCCGTTGGCCTGGTTGCCGGCGTTGTTTCCGAAGGCTTCGCTGTCTTCAATCGTGCCCTGCGAGTTGAAGATGATCCCGTGCCCCCGTGCGTCGCGGAACACGCAGCGGCCCCAGATCGCGCGCACGCTGTTGCTGTTCACCATAAACGCCGTGCCGGTCGCGCCGTTGTTGGCGAACTCGAAATTGCGCACGAACACGTCGTTCATGCTCACCGTGAACACGGTGATGGAAGCGCCGGTGGTCGGGCCTTGAATCAGCGGTCGGCCCCCGTCGCCGTACGTCGTCGTGTAGCCCTCCAGAACCAGCGATCCGCCGGCCGACGTGAGGCCCAGCGCGCCGGTCGGCGAGTAGGTGCCGTCATTCTTCACGTTGATGCGGATGGGGTCTCCGCCGGCGTTCGTCAGCGTCTCCAGTCCCGACGTCGTGCCGTTGGAAAACACGCCGCCATCCGTCGTGGCGCCGGAGAGGAACGCCCAGGCCCCGCCGATCCGTATCGTCCGGTTGCTTGTGCCGTTGCTTAGCAACGTCCCCTGCTGCCAGCGGGCGGTGGTCGACGTCGTGATCGTTCGCGCGCCGGAGTCGACGGCCGTGATGCGGGCGATGACGAGTCCGTTGGCGGACGGAACCGTCGCCCCGTCCGCGCAGACGGAAATGAACCGCCCGACCTGAATCTCCGTGAACGCGGGACCGGCCGGCACGGTGATGACGCCCGTGCCGCCGTTCCAGGTGCACCCGGTGACGGTCAGCAGCGGGGACGTGCCCGGCTCAGTCGAGCCGCCGTCGACGCTGCCGGCGTTGAGATTGTTCCCGGCGGTCTTGCAACAGAACTCGGTGAAGGCCACGGGTCATTCCCCCCGTCCGATGCGGCGGCCCGTGAGGAACCCGGCGAGCCAGGTGCATGCGATCAGGGCGGCGAATGACAGCGTGTGGACAACGGCCTCCATCAATCGCCCTCCAGCCAGGCGGCGAGCTGCGTGCGGACGTCGTCGACGCTGACGCTGGACCCAATCGCCGGCGTGATGATCTCGTTCAGCACGTGCGCGCCCAGGGCCTCGATCTCCTGCTGGCGGTTCAGCTCCACCTGGGCGGCCGCGATCTCTTCGACGGTGGGCAGCGGCTCCTCGCCGGCGAACTGTTGCCACGGCGTGCGATGCTCGACGCCCAGCGCCTTCACCGCGTCGCGGAGTTCGCCGGGCCACTCGCCGGCGGCGGCGAGTCCGTCAATCATCGCCTGCCGGTCGGGCGTGTGCAGTGAGATGCCCAGCGTCGACAGGCCCACCCACGCCGCCTTGAGGATTGGGTTCTGCTGGCCGGCCGCGTCGAGCGTGCCCAGGACGATCGCGGCGTTCTCCGCGCCGAGCTTCGCGACCAGATCGCCCGCGGTGTACGCGCGGGGATGGACGACTTCGATCGTCGCGGCATTGAGCGCCGCCAGGACGGTCGCGGCCGGGGCCGAGGCGAGAACAGGCTGCTGCTGCAGGAAATCGAGAATCATGGTTCGCCTGCGGTGTGTGCGAGGTCGCGGCCCGGGCCGCGTTCGCCCCACAGGCGTTCCTCGATTTTTTCTGTGGCCAGTTCGATTCGAGCGAGTCGGGCATTCGCCGCGCCGAGCTGGAACGAGAGGGCGAGCATCCAGCAGAGCAGTCCGCACAGGCTGCCGATCAGCAGCCCGGCGGCCTGCATTCTTTCTGCTCTTGTCCAGTTGCGAGACATGATGGGCGCACGCTACGCGGCGTCGTTTTCCGGGGTCGATCCCGGAAACTCCGAAACCGGATTTCCGGGCGGCAGAAACTCATACGTGCGGTCCATCCGCCATTGCCCGCAGTGCGCGCACTGCACCCGGTGCAGCGTCACAAGGTTGTGCCGCTTCCCTTGGTGCTCGCCGATCGACGGAATCGACGCGGCCTTGTTCCGTTGGGCGGTGAACGTGCTGTTGCAGCGCCGGCAGGCGGATGGACTCGATTCGGCCAACGGATACTCGCGGTTCGGGGTGCCCCGGGGCCGACCTCCCCGATTGTTGCGCCCGGTCGATTTCGGTTTCGTCATAGCGGGACCACCTGCTGGTAACGGACCTTGGGTTTCGTGCGGGCCGCGTTCGGATTCGCGAGCTTCGCGCCGCAGAAGGAAGCGGCGACGGCGGAGCCGACGACGCAGTCCCACCAATGGTTCTGGCGGGCGGGGATCGTCTTCCACACGTCCACGCGGCGGTTCCCGACCACCGGTTTCGGACGCTCGGACGTCAGGTGTTCCGCCAGGAAATCATGCCGATCCTTGTCCGGATCGGCCCCGTAGATCGTCAGTGCCCCGGGGTCGCCGCGCTCGGTGATGAGCCGGCGGGCGACGAACGATTTCCAGTGATAGGTGTCGAAGATCAGGTGCAGTCCGGCGCGGGACCGGCCGCGGACCAGCCATTCCTCGGGGCTGATGAGTTCGCCCGGCTTCTGCCGGTAGGCGCTGATCGGGACCTGGTTGGCGTCGCACGTGCGCCCGAAGGACGGCAGCAGCACGCCGCGGTGCTTGCTTTCGCGGATCGCGCGGCGGACGACGGTGGCGTTGTAGCCGCTGTCGATCAGGCAACGCGCGAGCTGCAGCTTGACGCCGTCGGCGCGGACGTAGTCGCGCTCCGCCAGCTCCTGGGCGAGCTGCTGGATGCCGGCGTAGATCGCGCCGTCCGGGCCGCGGCGGGGGAACACGTCCGCCAGGGTGGGGCGGATGTTCGTTTGCGTGAAGTAGGCGCGGGGCGACTGCGGAAATGTCCCATAGCCGATGATCGTGCCCGTGAAATTCGGCTCCCACGCGCAGAGCATCCAGTACAGCACGCGCTGTTGGACGTCGATGAATCCCGTCACCCACTGCGTCTCCAGCGGCAGTGCGAAGCGCTCCAGGCCGGACACCTTGCGGGCGATCCGCGCCACGTCGACGCACAGGTCTTCCCCTTCCGCCGGCGGCAGCGGTTGGTTGTTGTACTCGGTCGCGAAGCCTTCCGGACCGGCCGACAGATACAGGTTCATCGCGTGCTGCAGCGCGGAGAGTTCGTCGGGCGCGAATCGATACGGACTGCCGACGATCGCGCCGGCGTCCATTGCGCGGCGGTGCTTCCGGTAGAACGCCGTCGCGCGGCGGAACGGCTCCTCGCACTCGGGCTTCCGCAGGTCCTCGCGAACGAGTTCGAAGTAGGACTCCCAACGCTCCATGTCTTCCGGGAACTGCGGGAGCATCTGCCCGCGGCTGGAGCGCCACTCCGGATGGCGATTCTTGTCCAGTAGCCGGTCCGACAGGTCGCCCGGTTCGATGACGGTGCAGGCGCACAGCGCGGCCATGCGCCGCCCCTGCGGCGCGCAGCCCAGCAGGTCCGCCGTGAGAATGCGTTCGCGGGTGTTCGTCTGGTCGGGGGACTCTGCGGACTCGCGGGTCTGTGGGTCGTCGATCAGGCACAGAGACGGGCGGATCAGCTCGCCATCGGTCTTCAGGTGCTTCGCGCCGCGGGTCGCGGAGAGCAGCCCGGACGCGGCGATGACCGCGCCGCTCGACGGCGAGCCGGCGACGGTCGGCAGGATCAGTTTTCGTTTCAGGAGACGGATGGCGGTGCGTTCGCCGTTCAGCGTCTGCCCCTTCGTGCGGTTGTGGATGCCGTCCAGCGCGCGGATCGGGTGACAGACCTCGGGAAAGTCGGCGTACAGCAGCTCGTTCGATTCGAGCGTCGTCAGCATGTCGGCCAGCGCGTCCTGTGCCTTTTCGTCGGTCGCGTGGACCAGCATCGCGAACGAGTGATGTCCGTACAGGATCGCCCACAGCAACGCGCGTTCGGCGCGGGCCGATTTCCCGTCGCCGCGGGGGGCGGCGAAGGTCTGCAGACTGCCCTGCAGCACGGTCGTTTGAATGCCCTTCGTCTCGGCGGACTGGTCGTCCGAAAACGGACGATAGAACACATCCGGAAAGTACGTCTGATAGAACTTCTTGAGGTTCAGCCGGCAGGCCGCGCGGCGCTTCGGATTTTCGATCGGCGGCAGCGGCCCGATCTCGCGCGTCGCGGAAGAAATGTCCCGCGAGCGTTCGGCCATGCGTTCGCGGTGGCGCTGACCGGCCCCGGCCTGGCTCTCGCGCTTCGCGGCGGCTTCCGCCTGGGCGACGACGACGTCGAGCGTCTGCAGCTCGCGCCGCTTCGCCGTGCCGCACAGCGCCTCAAACGTGAACCCGTTTCCGGCGCGTTGGGCGAGCGTCAGCAGCAGCGTCGTCTGTTCCGGGGTCGCCGCGTCCCTGAGCGCGGTCCAGTGAGCGGCGAAGCCCGGCGAAGGCGTCGGCGGCTTGCTGCGGCGTGGCATCCTTGCCCTCGGCGAGCTGATGGAGAATTTTCCCGATCCGGTCGACCAGCTGCATCTGGACGCGGACTTCGGGCGCGGGCTCCTGTTTCCTCAGAATGCCCTTGTCGTCGCGGATTTCGCTCACCTGGCCATGCGCATTGATCGACTCCGTGACTCTCACGTATTGCAATAGCAGTTGGGCCGCCATTGCGGCTGCGGTTCGCGATCGGAAGTCGCCGGCGTCGCCGATCTCGGCGACGATCGAATCCCAATAACCGCGAGCGTCCACCGATAGGAACGCGGGTGGGGCCATGATCTCAGGCCGCGTGTCGCGTCTAGACCGCGTCCGTGTCCAGAGGATTTTCGCCCGCGCGAATCCGGGCGAGCGCCGGCTGCAGCAGCGCGTTCATAAAGGCCCGGAACGACGTCCGCCGCCGGCCCGCGCAGTCCTTCAACATCTGCAGGTCCGCGGCCGGCATGTGGAAATTGCATTGCGCCTGCCGCGCCCGATCCCTGGGCGGGGGAAGCTGCCTTGACTCGCTCATTGTCTAGAGACTCCCTTCTGTGCCGCATCACCGGTCGACAAGGAAGTCGGCTTGAAGCCCGTCCGGAACGGAAGCCGGGCGGATTCTTCGCACTTTACCCGCACGACGCGGGCCGCGACGCATGAAATTCCAGGACGGGGATTTGCTCGCCTGCTTCGGTCGCGATCGCGGCGCACGCCTGATCTCGCTGGGCACGGCCTCGCTCCTCGCGCCGCCGCGTCTCCGGCTGGGCCCCTCGCACGTGGGCATCATTCTCGACGGCCGGCTGTTCGAATCGACGTCGAAATCTCCGCGGCCCTGCGAACACATGGGGCGCGTCGTCGCCGGCATCCAGCGGCACACGCCCGAATCCCGCATTGCGGACTACACCTCCGCCGGCGGGCGCGTCGACGTCTACCGTCTCACCGACCTGTGGGACCTCGACTGGGACGAAGTCGATCTCCTCAACGAGCAGCTTGAGCGGATGCTCGCCACGGGCCGGGTGTATGACCTGTTCGGCGCGGCGCTGTCGGGCACGCGCCTGTTCCAATGGTCGCGGCTGTTCCCGACCGCCGATCTGGATTCGCTGTTCTGCTCGGAGCTGGTCGCGGCGCTGCTGATGCGAACCGGCCGGCTCGGCATCGGCAACGCCGGCCGGTTCAACCCGGGCCGGCTCTTGCGGCGGCTGGTCCGCACCGGAATCTACCGCTTTCACCGCACGCATGAGGGCCTGATATGCGCGGTGTGAAGCTCCCTCGATCTCGCCTGCGGCAAGGCGCGCTGTGGGCGTTCGTGATGCTCGACGTCATCATGCTGCTGGCGCTGATCGCGGCCTGCTGCAGTGCTGGCGAACCCGATCGCCGGCCGCGGCTCGACGTCTGGACGATGGACGCCTGCGCGAACTGCCGCGCCTTCTGGCGCGCGTACGGCGAACCGCGGAACGCGGCGACGGCCGGCGACCCGCTGCTGCGGCGG
This sequence comes from Planctomyces sp., assembly GCA_019636235.1. Classification (GTDB taxonomy): domain Bacteria; phylum Planctomycetota; class Planctomycetia; order Planctomycetales; family Planctomycetaceae; genus Caulifigura. The sequence goes on along the minus strand of JAHBXW010000019.1, from coordinate 89,379 downwards.
TCGCTCGACGCGCGGTATCGCGTCGTGCGGATCGACAGTGCGGAGCTGCCTCGCTGGGAGTCCTACACGCGCGGCATCAACACATTCCCGACGTTCGCCGTGGTGGGCGCAACGTCGAAAGTCATCGGCTACCGCGGACGTGACGTGCTGCTGGGCGAATTGGGAATCCCGCTCCTGGAACCGCCGCGGCCCAACGCGACGCCGCCGGCGAACGCGGGGATCGACCTGGGGAAGCTGGAGCGCCGATTCGACGGCCTCGAAGCCCTGATCCGCGAACCGGTTCGCGTCGAGGGCTTGCCGCCGTTGGACGCGACGCCCGTCGTCGCCGCGCTGGCCCCGCGGCTCGAAGCCATCGAGCAATCGCTTAACGCGTCGGGCGTGGCGGTCGACCTGCAGCTCACGCAGCATGCCGACTCCGTCCGCGCGCTGCTGGCCCGGCTCGGTCAAACGACGCACGGTCCAGGAGACGCCGCTCCGGACCGCGGCGGATCCGCCGTCGCGGCTCCACGCGGCGCGGGCCTGTGGCGGTTGGGACATTTCGCGCTGAGCGGCGCGGAGTTCGCCGGCGTGATCGGCCTGGGTTCGTTCAGCGGGCTGGGCCTGCTGGCAGCCGGCCTGGGCGTCGTCCGCGGCGTGCGGCGCCTGTGGGGCGGCGTGCGGTTGCCGGGCAATCCGCCAGCGCCGCCGGCCACACGCTGCGACCCCGTCATCGTCACCAACGACACGCCGCCCCCGCCGCAGGTCGTCATTCCGGAAACACGCTACGCGACGATCGAACGCGATACGTTCGCGGAAGCGTTCGATTACACCGTCCGCCGGCATCTTCAGAGCTTCCCCGGCGCGCTGGCGACCGTTGAAGCGCTGCGGGCGGGCATCAGCCAGTTCCTGGCCGCGAAAGGGATTCGCTGGCCCCAATCGAAGGAGTGAGAGTCATGGCAGGTTTCGGCAATGACGCGTTTCGCTGGTACAACGTCGGGGACTGGGCCGAACTGGGCCTGGCCGTTCCGCATTTCTCCAACGACAGGAAGAGCCAGAACGACACGGTCCGCTACCTGGTCGAAGCCGTCGGGCGGAACACGCAGGCGGTGATGTTCCACACCGACGCGTTGCTCCGCACGCCGCCGTCGATCAACACGCTGGAGCGGATCCACAAGCTCTGCACCCGCGTGCGATCGATCCTGTCGAGCCGCGCGGTGCCGTCCGGCGTGAACAACATGGAGTCGGCGCACGCTGTCCCGGCCCCGGAAGATCACCTGGTGTTCCCGACGCCCTATTTCAAGGTGCGGAACCCGTGGTTGAAGCAATACTGCGGCTTGTCGCTGCTGTCGCTGACGGAGATGTACCAGCATCAGGAGAACGCGAAGCCGCTCGAAATCTCGACCGACTTCGCCAACCTGGCCGGCCAGTATTTCCAGCGCATCTACCGGCTGATCGCGGTGGAGCTGCTGCGCGTGCCGCTGGCCGAGGTGACCGACCCCGAGTTCACGCTGACCGACGAGATGCTGCGGTCGTACAACCCCGGGCAGTGGTTCACGTCGACGGAAATGATCGACACCGTCCCGGACATGAGCCGCATGCCGACCGAGGACGATCTGGAGCCGCTGACGAACGGCATCCCGACCTCGCTGCTGCCGGAGCTGCCGCGCTGGCCGACGTCGACCTATCACGCCGGCGGCGGCGGCGCGGGGAGCGCCACGCCCGCGCGCTCCGGCGAATCGTTCCGCCTTTGATCCTCAACGGGGCTCCGGTCGCGTTCGCCATGACTCCTTTGGCGGGCGCGGCCGGTCCTTGTGCTGTTTCGAGAGGGTTTGACCGATGGCGCTGGAAGACACTTTGGACTACCTGAAGCCGTTCGCGGACGAGCTGCAGGAAACCGACTTCATCCACCTGCCGGCGGCGGCGCTGGAGGAGCTGGCCGACGCGGCCGCCGGGTTGGGCGTCGATCAGGACGTCCACGAAATCCGCGGCGCGCTGCGGAACCGGAGCTTCCGCGTGCCGGGCATCCACGTGGGTCCGCTGAAGCGGATCCGCGACGCCGTCGTCGCCGATCAGGAAGACTGACCGCGACGCGATGAGCAAGCGCAAAACCCCGATTCCGGAAGCGGGCGTGTGCGTGGACGCGCTGGTCGTCCACGTCCTCGACGGGGACACGCTGCGCGTGCGCGTCACGCGGGAATTCGATGTGCGGATTCTGGATTGCTGGGCCCCGGAGACGCGGTCCAGCATCCCGGAAGAACGCGCGAAAGGCGCGGCGGCGGCGGAGCGGGTCCGGGAGCTGGTCGGCGGACGCTCCGTGCGGGTGTTCGTCCCCAACGGCGACGAAACCCGGCTGTTCGATCAGCTCACGTTCTCGCGCGTGCTGGGGCACGTCTACGTGGACGGCCAGTCCCTGGCGGACCGGCTGTACGCCGAGGGCCTGTCCGCGCGCACGAAAGACGAACAGCGGGAACTGTTCGGCCCGGGGAGATACAGCGGATGAGCGGACAAGCGGAAACGCAAGCGCTCGTGCAACGCCCGCCCATCAATCCGGCGCTGCTGGCCGCGGTGATCCTGGGCGTGCCGGTCGCCGCCATCCTGGAACGCGTCGGCGGCAGCTCGCGAAACCGCGATCAGACCTGCCGCTCGTGCGGGGAATCCATCCCGGACGGACGGCCCGGCCGGCAGTGCGGACCCTGCCGCGGCTGAGGGCGGCACTCGAGCGACGCGGCCGAACGCGGCACGAACGCTGCGGGTCCAATTGGAAGTTCTGCAAGGAAGCGACGATGCCCACTGCAAAATCTGCCAAGGCGAAAGCCGTCAAGAAGCTCGCCGCGGCCTCGCGGCCGGGGCAGCCGACGCTGTTCGACGGCCTCCAGGAAGCGCCGTCGGCCGCGTCGGCGGATCCGTCCGCCTGGCCGTCCCTCCCGACGCCGGACGCCCGGCTGCCGGAGACGATCGAATCGGACGCTGATCTGTCAGCCGCGGTCGCCTGGCTGGTGTGGGAAGAACAGTTCGCCGAGGCCGTGACGCGGGCGGAAAAGGCCCGGGCCGCGGCCGTCGCGCTCGAGGCCCGGGAGTTCCGCGCGCGCTCGCAAATCGGATCGGACCGGTTTTTGACTGCTCGGACGGTCGTCGAGAAGTACGTCCGAAAGCACCGCCGCCGCCTGTTCGCGGACGGCAAGTCCGTCGAGCTGCCGGGGGGCGTCGTGAAATCGCGGCTCTCGACGGAGTCGATCGTCCCGACGCACGGCATGGAGGATCGGGCCGTCGTCGCCGAGATCGACGCCGACACCAAGGCGTCCAGCGCCATCGCCGACGCGCTCAAGCGCTGCGGCGCCACGCCCTGGCTGAAAGCCAGCCTCTCGCTGGACAAGACGGGCATCCTGCGCGCGGTCCACGCGCAGACCGTCGATTCGGCCGACCTGGCGGGGCGCTCGTTGAAGGTGGAGCAGTCGGAGAACGTGACCGTCGCGCCGCTGCCGGCGTGATATGGCGATTTCGGATTTCCGGGATCGAGCCGCCCCGCGCGCGTGCGGTAGCGTCGCGGCATGGCTCAGACCGCCGCCGAACGCATCGCGATTCTGGAGACGCTGCTCGATTCGGGCGCGAAGACGATCACGGTCGACGGCGTCGTGACGGCGATCGATCCGGACGCCATCCGCGCGCGGATCGCCGAGCTGAAAGAAGAAGACCCTGAAGGCCAGAGCCGCCGGCCGCGGCTCCTGTCGATCGACATGAGCGGCGCGTTCTGATGACTGGCTCCGGACCCCGATCGCCGAGACAGCTCGCACGGATGCGGGCCAGCGCCGCACGGATGCGGTCTCTCGGCTACGACGCGACCGAGCCTTCGCAGCGCCGCAAGCCGCCGAGCGCCGTCATCACGTCCGAAGACGCGACGCTGGGCCGCCGCAAGCGGGACGCGCTGATCGGGGCCGCGCAAGACGTCTCGCGGAACTTCGCGGTCGCCGCCTGGGCGGTCCGCAAACATCTGGACTACGTCACCGAGTTCGATTTCCACTGCCGCAGCGGGGACGACGGTTTCGATGACGAGTTCGAGGCGCTGGTTCGCGAATGGTCCGCGCCGGCGGCGTTCGACGCCGCGGGCCGGCACGGACTCGACCGGTTCATCCGCCTGATCGAAGCCCGTCAGGTGCTTGACGGCGACGCCGGTTGCGTGTTCCTGTCCTCGGGGCAGGTGCAGGCGATCGAAGGGGATCGCATCCGGAACCCGCAGCACGACGGCGCGGACTGGACGCATGGCGTCCGGACCGACGTCGCCGGCCGCGCGCTGGCCTACTGCGTAAATCAGCGCGGCGCAGGGGGCAAGGGTTACACGAATCCCCGCAGCGTGTCCGCCGAGCATCTGCACCTGCACGCGCACTTCGACCGCTTCGACCAGGTCCGCGGAATCTCGCCGATCGCCAGCGGACTGAATTCCCTGCGCGACGTCTATGAAGGTTTCGAGTACGGCCTGGGCAAGCTGAAGGTCGAGCAGTTGTTCGTGATGGCCATCTACCGTGACGCGATGTTCGCGCTGGACGGCGCGGAAGCGGACCGCTGGTCGTTCGCCGCGCCGGGGGACACGAACGGACCGCCGGCAAAGCCGCGCTACACGATGAAGCTCGACGCCGGCCCGCAGCTCCTCGACCTGAACCCCGGGGACAAGGCGGACTTCCTGAAAAGCGACTCGCCGGGCGCGAACAGCCGCGAGTTCCTGATGGCGATTCTGATGGTCGCCCTCAAAGCGTTGGATGTCCCCTACAGCTTTTTCGATGAGGCACACACGAATTTTTATGGCAGCGTCGGCGCGTGGCGGCACTACGACCGCAGTTGCCGTCCGAAGCGCCGCAACCTCGCGCACGTGCTGCAGTGGTGGCTGCGGAAGCGGACGCAGGTGGCCATCGTCCGCGAGGGGCTGAAGCTGCCGCGCGGCGTGTCGCTGGCGCGTCCGTTCTGGGAATGGGTGCCCAGCGGAATGCCGTGGTGGGACCCCTCGAAGGAAATCAACGCCGACCTGTTGGCGGTGACGGCCGGCTGGGCGACGCCGCAGGCGATCTGCAAGCAGCGCGGCGGCGGCGACTGGTACCAGAACATCGACGACATCAAGCACGCGCGCGAGTACGCCGCCAACGCCGGCGTCTCGGTGGCGTTCGATCCGCAGTCGGGCGCGAGCGCGGACGACGAACACGAACAGACGCGGCGGGGGGGATCGCAATGGAACTGAACACCGCTCCGCGGCTGCTGCGGGCCTCGGGCCGCAAGGGCCTCAAGGCCTCGAAAGACCTGCCCGCCGTCGAGCGCGCGGGGGGCGACTTCGGCGCGGGCCTGATCCGCGGCGTGTCGGTCATCACCCGCGGCGCGGCGCTGGGGCATGGCGGCTGGATCGACGGCACGTTCCTGGACCAGGTCGCGTTCTCCGCCAACCAGCGAAAGCTGGGCATCAAGTCCCGGTTCACGCATCCGGGCCTGTCGTCGGACGGCATGGGGACGCAGCTCGGACGGCTGAAGAATGCGACTCGCGACGGCGACCAGGTGTTCGCCGATCTGCACTTCGCCAAGTCCTCGCATCAGACGCCGGACGGCGATCTCGCCGACTACGTGATGAGCCTGGCGGAAGAGACGCCGGAGGACTTCGGACTGTCGATCGTGTTCCGTTCCGACCGTCTCGCCGAACAGGAATTCGAGGCGGCCCACCAAGAGGACTACGAAGTGGAGGACGGCCGCGGCAAGAAAGAGACGCGCTCGCGATTCCGGTCCCCCGACGCCGACAACGTCGAGAACCTGCCGCACTATCGCCTGGCGTCGCTGCATGCCGGAGACGTCGTCGACTCGCCGGCCGCGAACGCCGGCGGCCTGTTCTCGACGGGCGGCAACGCGGTCGCAGCGGAAGCGGACGCGCTGGCGGCGTTCTGCCTGGGCCTCGACGGGGCCGAGAAGCCGGCGACGTCGGCGTTGTCCGCGGTCCATCCGGACCGCCTGCGTGCGTTCGCGGAACGGTTCCTGAAGAACCACAAACTGAAACTCATTTCCGAGGATGACGAGATGTCGAAGACGATCGAAACCAAGCCGGCGGACCCGGCCGCCGACCCGCGGCAGGAATTCGCGGCGTCGTTGAAGCGCTACACCGAGAAGTTCGGCGCGGAGCTGGGCAGCCAGTATCTCGCCGAGGGACTGAGCTATGAGCAGGCGCTGGAAAAGTTCAGCGCCCATCAGACCGCGCAGCTCTCCGCCGCGCAGGCGGAAGCGTCGGAAGCCAAGACACGGCTGGCCGCCGCCAGCTTGGGCGAGCAACAGCCGCTCCCCGGCGGCGACGCGGAGAAGAAGGCCGGGTCCGGCAAAAAGGGCCTGGCGGCCGTCGTCCGCATGAAGTGAGCGACGCCGCCGCGTGGGAGCGCGGCGCGACTGTGACACCGCAACCCCGTCCGACCGGTTCGAAGGAATGACCAGTGTCGAACACGTTCTCCACACTCACCGATCTCGCGAAGATCAACGATCGCTCGATCGCCGATCTCGAAATTTCCGACCTGCTCGACGACGCGCCGTTCTTCAAGCACCTGGCGGCGGAGCCGTCCAGCAACGGCACCGAGCATAAATACACCAAGGAGACCGGCGCGCCCGTCGTCGGCTTCCGCGCGCCGAACGTGGGCCGCGACCTGTCGAAGTCGACGGACACGCTGGTCACGTTGCAGCTCAAAATCCTCGACGCCGGCTTCGCGGTCGACAAGGCCGTCGCCGACGCCTACCGCGGCGGTCCGGAAGCCTGGATCGCCCGCGAGGGTCGGCGACACATCAAGGCCGCGTTCGCCAAGGGCGAAGGCTCGATCCTGAACGGCGACTCCGGCGCGAGTTTCGACGGCCTGCGGCAGGCGATGCCCTACCTCGACACGCCGGGCGTCGTGAACGCCGCCGGCAACACGGCGAATCAGCAGTCGTCGATCTACCTCGTCCGCACCAACGGCGACGGGAACGATGTGACGCTGATCGGCGCGAATCAGGGGGGCGACGGCATCGACATCGCGATGGGCGAGACCGTCGTGCAGGTCATGCCGGACGGCAGCGGGAAGCCGCTGCCGATGTACTACACCCCCGTGTCCACCTGGCTCGGACTGCAGGTCGGCGGCAAATACAGCATCGTGCGGATCGCCAACATCGGCGCGGCGACCGCGGTCGATGACGACATGATCTACGCGGCCCTGGCCGAGTTCCCCACCGGCCGGCAGCCGAACCTGATCCTGATGAACCGGCAGCACCTGAAGAAGCTGCGGCAGAGCCGGACCGCGACGAACGCCACCGGCGCGCCGGCCCCGCGGCCGGCCGACGTTGATGGCATCCCGATCATCGTCACGGACTTCCTGACGCAGACGGAGCCCGTCGTCGGCGCATCGCCGTAATCCTCTCCCCGAGCGGTCGGGCGTCCGGTTCCCTGGGTTGGCCGGGCGCTCGGCTGTTCTTTTTGTTCGAGAGCGTGTGATGAGCCTGAGCGCCGCCATCGGCTCCGTGCTGCGGAGCTTACGATCGTCGACCGGCGAGCGGATCGAATACCGCCGCGCCGGCCGCGTCGTGCGGCTCCGCGCGCTGATCGGACGCACGGCGACGGAGACCACGCTGGAAACAGGTTTCGTGTCGGTCGGTCAATTGGAGGACTTCCTGGTCGGCGCGGCCGACCTGGACATCGACGGCGTGCGGTTCCTGCCGGAGCGCGGCGACCAGCTCGTCCGCGTCGAGCTGCCCGGCCAGCCGGTGTTCCAGGTCTGCCCGAACGGCGAGGACTGCTACCGGTTCAGCGACCCGGCGCGATCCCAGATTCGGATTCACACGCAGGCGATGGGGGTCGATCCATGACCAGCGAACTCATCGAACTGCAGACGCTGCTGGTCGCCGACCTGGCGACGCGCGGCGAAACATTCTGCCTGACCGGGTGGACGCCGAAGCGGGCCTTCGTGCCCCGTTACGAATTGAAAGACGTCAAGCAGCTGCAGGTGGTCGTCACGCCGGCCAGCCGGGCCGGATCGAGGCAGACCCGGGCGCTCGTCCAGCGCCGTCTGGGCGTCTATGTCGGCGTCCTGAAGCTGCTCGCGCCCGGGCAGTCGGATCAGGTCGCGCCGCCGGCGGACCTGTCGGAACTCGATGCGCTAGTCCGGTTCGTCGAGCAGCTCGACGATCTGTTCTACCCCAAGCACGGCGGCTTCTACGCCGTCGGCGACGGGAAGTTCACGTGCGTCGAGTCGAGCGCCGTGCCGCTCTACGACCTGGACCTGATGCACGCCCGCCGGCAGTTCACGTCCGTTCTGTCCGTCGATTTCGTGGTGCACTGATGGTCGCCGGCTATACGGTCCATACGGCCTTCAACCCGGAGCGCGTCTTGCGACAGACCGCCGCCGGGCAGCGCCGCGCGCTGGTCCGCGCCGGCGCGCTGGCTCGCGGCGTCGCCAAGCGGATGTTCCGCCGGCCGCGGCGGGTCAGCCTCGGCGAAATGACGGTCGAACAGCGGTTGGCCTGGGACGCCCGGCTGCGCCGCGCGCGGCGGCAGGGGCAGCCCCGGCCGCAGCGCCCCTGGGCGAAGCCCAAGTCGGGCGAGCCGCCCGCGAGCCGGTCCGGCCGCGTCAAACGGCTCATCAAGTTCGCCGTCGAGGATGACGACGTGCTGGTCGGTCCCGAGAAGTCGGGGACCGGCACGGTGTCGCTCCTGGAACACGGCGGGACCGGGATGCTCCCCGCGTGGGGCGGGCAGCGCGTCCCGATGCGATTTCACGGCAACCCGTTCATGGCGCCGACGCTCGACGTCGTGCGGCCGAAGCTCCCCGAACTCTTTCGCGATTGTGTGAGGTGACGCCATGCAGATGGGTTTCAAGTGCCATATTTATCGGAACACGGGGACCTACGGGTCCCCCACGTGGAGCCTGTTCGATGAGGTCACGGAAGTGACGCTCAACCTCGAAATGGGCGAAGCCGACGTGACCACCCGCGCCGACAACGGATTCACGACGACGGAGCCCTCGCTGCAGGAGTCGTCCCTGGAATTCGAGATCAAGGCCGACCATGCCAACACGAATTTCGTCGCCATCCGCAACGCGTTCCTCCAGCGTACCGCGCTCGACATGCAGGCGCTGGACGGTCTGCTGGCGACCGAGGGCAGCCAAGGGCTGCGCGCCCGCTGGAAGGTGTTCAGCTTCACGCGCAATGAGACGCTCGAAGAGGCTGTGACGTATTCCGTCACGATGCGGCCCTGCAAGGACCCCAATCCGCCCGTGTGGGTGGAGATCGAAGACGACTGATTCCAGGTCGCTGATCGCTCCGGCTTCCGGCCGGCATCGGCGGCGCGCTGATCCCCGATCCCCGATCCCCGATCCCCGATCCCCGATCCCCGATCCCCGATCCTCGAGGAACCCCCATGTCCCGTTCGAAGAAGACCCCCGCGGCGGAACCCGCCGCTGTCGACGCCGGCGCTGCAGCGCCGCAGTTGACGCCGGCGACGGACCCCGTTGTGACCGAGCTGCCGGCGGTCGAGGCCGACCACGCCGAGGAGCTGGCCGACGCCCTGGAGAGCGTGCGCCGCACCTGCGGCGCGCTGCATGACACGGCGATCGTGCATGTGCAGGCCCGGACGCTGTCCCTGTTGTGCGACGCGGCGGACGCCGCGCCGGCGGCGCGTTCGGCCGTGACGGAAGTCCGCGGCGCGATCGCGAACGCCGGCCCGCACGCCTACCGCTCCGTCTATGTGGGCGTCCTGCGGACGCTCGCCCAGGGAGCGACGACGCCGGCCGCGACGCACCTGGCGGCGACGCCGCGGGAAGCGGCGCTGGCCATCGACGCCGAAGAGACGCCCGCGGAGTGACGCCCTGGGCGGGCACGCGGCGCCACATCACCACTCGTCAAGGAGGACGCATCGCATGGCCACGTTTCGTGACGCCGCCGGCGACGAATGGACGCTGTCGGTCACGGTCGGACTGATTCGCCGCGTGCAGGCGGCGACCGGCCACAAGCTGCTGGAGCTGGTCGAGGACGGATCGCCGCTGTTGCGGGCGATCGAAGCCGATGAGCTGGTCGCGTTCGACCTGCTGGCGGCCGCCGTCGCGTCTCAGCGCGACGCTGCCGGCGTGTCGGTCGACCAGTTCGCCGAGCGGCTCAACGAGCAGGCGTTGACGGACGGGTTCCGCGCGCTGCTGGAGGCGACCATCGATTTTTTCCCGGAGCCGAAGCGGCGACCGCTTCGGACCGCGATGCGGCGGTCGTACGAGGCGCTGGACCGCCTGCAGGCGGAGCTGCTGGAGCGGGCGGCGTACCAGGCGGACAGCCAGTCCGCGGCCGCGGCGATCGACGCCTCACTGCGGGAGAAGCTTGGCGTCTCGTCTGGCAGCTCGCCGGCATCGCCGGCGTCGATCCCGAAGGACTGACGCTCGCCGAGCTGTCGGTGATGGCCGACGCGCGAAAGACGGACGACTGGAGCCGGTTGGCGCAGCTGCTCTGCCTGACCGCGAACATCAATCGCAAGAAACGGACGCGGCCGTTCCGGCCGCACGACTTCGTTCCCTGGCTGCCGCGGCCGCGCAAGCCGCCGCCGGAGCCGGGGGGCATCCAACTGCTGCGCGTGTTTCTGAACCCGGAGAATCTCGTTCCATGAGCCGCGGCAAAGCGATCGAAGCGGGGGGCGCGTACGTCCGGCTGTTCGCCGAAGACAGCGAGCTGCGGCGCGGACTCAAGCAGGCGGCGCAGCACGTCCGCGCCTGGGGCGCGGCGCTGCAGAAGACGGGGGCCATCGTGGCCGGACTGGGGACCGCCGTCGCCACGCCGCTGATCGCGGCCGTGAAAGCCTTCGAGTCGGCCGGCTCGGCGCTGGCCGCGGCCGCGGATCGCACGGGCATCACCGTCGAGAGGCTGTCGCGCCTGAGCTTCGCCGCCGCGCAGTCCTCCACGAATCTGGAGACGCTCGAAGGGGGCTTGCGGCAGGTCGCGAAGCTGGTCGCCGAGGCGGGCGAAGGCTCGAAGGCGGCGGCCGCGAAATTGCAGAAGCTGGGTATCTCGCTCCAGGAGATTCAGGCGATGACGCCGGACGAGCAGTTCCGGCGGATCGCCCAGGCCATTTCGGAAATCGAGAACCCGACGCTGCGGGCCGCGGCCGCGCTGGACACGTTCGGCAAGTCGGGGACGCAGTTGTTGCCGCTGATGTCGGGAGGCGCGGCCGGCATCAAGGCGCTCGAAGAGGAAGCGGAGCGGCTGGGCCTGACGATGTCCACCAAGGACGCCAATGCGGCCCGCGCGCTGGGGGACGCGCTGAACCGCGTGCGGATGCTGGCCTCGCACCTGGCGGTGATGATCGGCGGCGTCCTCGCGCCCTACGCGGCACGATTCGTCGCGCAGGCCACGGCGCTGGTCAAGACGTTCACCGCCTGGGCCTCCGAGAACCGCGAAGTGTTCGTCTCGGTCGCGCAGGTCGCGGCGATCACGGTCGCCCTGGGCTTCGCCCTCGGCGCGCTGGGGACGGCCATTCAAGCTGTCGGTTACACGATCGAGGCCACGAGCTTCATCGTCGGCGCATTGGGACAGATTTGGGGCGCGCTGGGGTCGATCGTCGGATTCGTGACGGGCACGTTCCGCGTCGCGCAGGCCGGCGCGCTGCTGCTGGTCGGCGGCCTGCAAGGGCTGGGCGCGGCGGCGGTCGCCACGGGTCCGATGCTCCGCGGCCTGGGGACCGCGATCGTCGATGCCGCGGCCCTGTCGCGCACGGCGCTGGCGACGGTCGTCGCGCAGTTCGGGACGCTCAAAGTCGCGGTCGGCCTGGCCTGGGGGACGATCTCGAATCATCCGATTCAATCGCTCGTCTCGGCGCTGTCGAACCTGTCCCGCGTGACGGGCCTCACGGCCGCGGCGAAGGCGACGCTGCGCGCGGCGACGCTGGCGCTGGGGGCCGCGCAGACGGCCATCATGAAGCCGACCGTCGTTCTGAAGGCCGGCCTGGCGGCGCTGCGCGTCGGCGCGCTGGCCACATCGACGGCGTTCGTCGCCACGGGAACCGCGATCAAGGCGGCGCTGATCCCGGCGCTGGCCGGCCTGGGCACGGTGCTGGGCGTCGTGTTCTCGCCGCTGGGGATCGCGGTCGGCATCCTGGCCGCGATCGTGCATTACAGCGGCCTGGGCAAGAAGGCGCTGCAGTGGCTGAGCGACGGCTTCCGCTGGCTGGGCGACACGGTCCGCAACGCGCTGGGGGACGTCGGCATGCGGATTTACGACAGCATCGTGGGGGGCATCCAGAAAGCCTGGAACGCGGCTCTCGACTGGCTGATCGGCGCGTGGAAAAAGGTGCAGAGCTGGCTGGGCCTGAACATGGACGACCAGCTCAAGGAGATGCAGCGGATCGCAGAGGAGACCGGCGAAGTCATGCAGTTCGATGGCGGTCCGTTGCAGCCGGTCGCGTTCGACATGGCGGAGCTGGGCGGCGATTTCGCGATGCCCGATTTCGAGTTGCCGGAGTCCGGCAAGAAGATCAAGAAGCCGCGCGACCCGGCGGACTGGGGCGGCCTGGCCGGCGGACTGAAATTCCTGAACAAGAACATCGACGACATGGCCGGGCTGCTGCGGTTCCAGCGGCTCGCCGGCAAGGCCGGCCTGGAAGGGGGGCACTGGGCGCAGGCCGGCGGCGCGGGGCTGCTGGCCTCGGGCGGGACCGGGCTGCTCGGCGCGCTGGCCGGCAAGCTGAGCGAGGCGTTCGACATTCCCCAGCGGCTCGGGATGCGCGAGGACAAGATCGGCGCGGCCGGCACGTTCTCCGCCGCGGCGGTCCGCGGGATGGGCGTCGGCGCGTATGACGAGCAGATCGCGGCCAACTCGAAGGAGACCGCGAAGAACACCAAGAAAATCGCCGATCGCGGCAACGGAGTGCCGAGGTTCCGATGAGCGCAGTTGTAGATATCAAATGGCAGGGGCCGGACTACGAAGTCGGCGACACGCTGGCCGTGGACGTCTACTGCCTCATCACCGGCACGGCCGACGACATCGAGGTCAACCTGGCGCTCGAGGCTCAGTTGCCGCTGGCGTACGCCGGCGCGAAGCTCCGCGGCTGGACAGTCGATGAGCGCCTCGCGCATGCCTGCTGGAGCGCGAAGGCGACGTACGTCCGCGAGCGGTCGACCGACCAGGCCAACCCGTCCGACCCGGCGACGGCCTATGAGTTCTCATTCAGCACGGGGGGCGGCTCGACGAAGGTCACACAATCGTTGTCGACCGTCGCGAACTATGCCGAGTCGGGGACGCCCCCTGACTACTACGGTGCGATCGGGGTAACGAAGGACACCGTCGAAGGCTGCGACGTCGTCATTCCGACTTACAGCTGGAAAGAGACGCACCGGTTCCCGGCCGCGGCCGTAAATCAGGCGTACCGGCTGATCGTGGCCGGCCTGACCGGCTCGGTGAATTCGAGCGAGTTCCGCGGCTTCTCCGGCGGCGAGGTGCTGTTCCTGGGCGCGGATGGCAGCCTGTCCTCCGCGCGCGGCGAATTCTCGATCACCTATTCGTTTGCCGCGCAGAAGAACGCCAACCTGACCGTGGGCGCGATGACGGGCATCGCGAAAGACGGTTGGCACTACATCTGGCTGCGATACCGCGAGAAGGAGGACGCGGCGGCGAATCAGTTGGTGCTGCGCCCGGTCAGCGCCCACGTCGAACAGGTCTATCCGGTCGCGGACTTCGCGGCGCTGGGCATCGGGAGCTGAGCGATGAACCCGTTTCAGCACGCCCGTCCGGGGGACCCGATCGACTCCATTTCCGCGCCGGCCTGGAACGCGATGCTCGAGGCGGCCCGCGCGCATCAGCAGGGCCGGCTGGGGGGCGGGGCCGACCCTGCCGGCATGCGCCGGAACCCGCAGCCGATCCGCATCCGGAACGACAGCGGGGCGGCCGTCGAGCGCTTCCGCTGCCTGAGGCTGGGGCAACCGATCATCCTGCCGGTCGGCGCGGCGGAAACGGCCGCGCTGGAGGAGGCGACGCTGCGGGGAGCGGCGGCGGATCCCGCCGCGTCCGTGTGCGTCGCGCTGGAGCCGATCGCGGCGGGGGCGATCGGCCTGGCGGCGGCGCACGGCGCGACCTACGCCATTCTCGACGTCCCCGACACGCAGACCTACGAGTGGGCGCGGCCGCACGAAGACGGCGTGTTCGTGCCGGTAAGCCTCGACGACGTCTCAATCGGCGAGCTGGTCGTCCGCGTGCTGTGGCACGAAGCCGGCCCGGGCGAAGTCTGGGCGGTCGTGCAGTTGCCGGGACAGTTCGTGACGTCTGGCGGCGGCGACGGAACCGGAACCACGATCGCGGCCGCCGGCTGCGGCTGCGGGAAGCTCGTGCCGCTGACCACCGCGGGCGAAATCGACGGCTGCCCGACGCACGCCGTATATCGATTTCAGCCATTCTGCGCCTGGACCCTCACCGGCGATTTCGTCCTCGCCGGCAACCCCGAGGACGGCTGGAAGTCCTGCCCGTTCGAGGCGACCTGCGGTCCGTATTCCGCGCGCACGCTGACGCTGGACATGCAGGCTACGGGTCTCGGCCCCGGGCAGGTGACGATCACCGCCACGGATGGCGATGCCGTGTGGACCTGGATCAACGGGCATTTCTGGAACACGCTCGCGCCGCTGCGGTTCGTGCTGCAGTCGTCGGACTGCACCTGCGATGCGCAGCCGATCCCCGAACCGTGCCTGCGCCCGGTGAACCCCTGCCCGTGCGACGTCAATCCGGCGATCCTCACGGAAGTCTGGGCCGGACGGGACTGGCCGAGCTGCTGGGAGGCGCTCGACTACACCAGCTTCTCTGCTGGCCAGCTGCTGCACTTCCCGAAGGCGGAATACGTCGACGAAGGCGTGTGGGAGAGCGAAAACGGCACGATCGTGTGCGGAGTTGGTGAGCACGTTCCGGCGCGGCTGATCGTCACTGTTGACAGCCTGGACGTCGGCGGCATGACGGTCAGCGTCCTCGACGACGAAGACTCGCTGATCGTCGAGCTGAAGAACGTCCTGCCGCTCACCGATGAAACCTGCTATCCGCTGCTGCAGGTCACGTTCCGCGACTCCGAGCTGTGCGGCGGGTTCGATGGCCTGTGCCTGATCTGTTTGACGCCCGGCGTCTGCCGGCCGGCGTATCAATGCGTGTGCGCGTCCGCCGATGATCCCGGCGTCTACGTGGCGACGGCCGAGCTGCCCGAGTTCACGCTGCCCGCTTCCGGTCTGATGGCCGTAAGCATGCAGGGATTCCCCGCGAGCCACGTCGTCTGCGTCGACGCAGACGACCTCCTGACGCTGCTCAATGGCGTGGGGACGATCTCCGGCGTGATGCAGCGCAACGTCCCGCAATACCCGAACGTCTATTACGGGCACATCTCCGGACCGAGTTCCTGGCTGTGCTACGCGCGGGCGAAGGAACGCTTCGTGAACCAGGTCGGTGGTGCGTCGGGCGGGCTGTCACCGGTCAATCGCTGGTGGGACAAAATCGGCACGCTCGACGTGGTGTATCGCTCCTATTCCGGCCCCAGCATCAGTCCTTGGGCGACGCCCTGCCCGGGTGGAACGCCCCTGACGCCGGCGGTCGCCGATGTGTACCTCGATTGGCACATCGCCACCCGCGTGGGCGGCGTGGATGTGTTCGTGCAGGTCTTCATCACGAATGACGTGCACTATGGCTTCGGCGTCTTTCACCCTCGCAATCACACGAGCGTCCAACCGTTCGCTCGCTTCGTCGTCGCCGATCACAGCGCGCCTTCCGACTGCGCTGGTTACTCCGGACTCGCGGTTCCCGTAACCGCAGTCCCCATCCTGGCTCCCGCCGGACCCGCCATCGTCACGATCGACCGCATTGACTGAGGTGCCGCACATGGGATGCGAAGGCTGTGACGATCGCCGGGACGCGCTGAATCGCGTGGCTCCAAAACTGCGATTGGGAGACAAGGTGGAAACAATGACCCGGGCGACGGGCATCCGCGCCGTCGTCGACTGGCTGCACGACCGGAAGGGCCGGCAGAAGCCCCGGCGCTCGGAGCGGGCCGCACCGGCCGGCCCCCGGTTCGTGCGTACCGACGAACTCGCCCTCGACACGCTGGCCCTGATCCCGCGGCTGCCGCCCGACATCACGCGCGTCGTGGGCGTCGCCCGTTCGGGCCTGATCCCCGCCTCGATCCTCGCCGCGCATCTGCATCTGCCGCTGGCGACGCTCGATCAGCAGACGGGCGCGATCGTCGACTGCGGGCACGGCTGGCGGCTGCGGGGCGCGGAACGCCGCAGCGGTCGCACGTTGATCGTGGATGACACCGTGCACAGCGGCGCAGGCTTGGCGAACGTGCGGAAGATCACGGAGCCGCTGGGCGACCGGCTGTTCGCGGCCGTTTATGTCCGACCGCAGGCATCGCCGAAGCCCGACGTGTGGTCCGTCGATCTGATCGGGCCGCACTACCTCGAATGGAACCTGTTCAGTTCGCCCGTCACGCCGCACTGCGCGTTCGACTTCGACGGCATCCTGTGCCATGATGTGCCGCCCGACCACGACGATGACGGCGGCCTGTACCTCGACACGATCGTCAACACGCCGCCGCTGTACCTGCCGCGTCGGACCCCGGTGCACATCGTCACGGCGCGGCTCGAAAAGTACCGGCAACACACGCTCGACTGGTGTGCGAAGTGGGGCGTCCCCGTCGCCTCGCTGACGATGGGCACGTGGGCGACGGCGCAGGAACGCTGGGCGACGCCCGACGTCGTGCCGGCCTTCAAGGCGGCGGCGTTCGACCGCCTGGCGCGAGAAGGCGCGATCTTCGGCGGCCCGCCGACGTTCGTTGAGAGCTGCCCGGATCAGGCCCGGCGGATCGCCGAACTGAGCGGCCGCTGGACGCTCTGCCCGGAAACGGCCGAGCTGCACCGGCCCAACACTTGAGGAACAGACGATGAAAGTCATTCACATGGGCCTCGCCCCGCAGGCGCATCCGATGCGCGGCGCCTGCGGCCGCTGCAGCACGATTCTGGAAGCGCTTCGCTGCGAACTGCAGAAAGTGGATGACCCGCGCGAGCCGCATCCCAGATGGTATCTGAAGTGCCCGGTCTGCGGAGGCCATATCGATTTCGAGGCGATCGACCCGGATCACCGCCGGCGGGGCTGACTGAACCGGTCCACATCGTCACGGCCCGGCCGCTCGCTTGGTGCGAGCGGTGGGGCGTCCCCGTCGCCTCTCGTTTTTTCGCGCTTTCCGTTGAACCGGACCCCGGGCCGGCCCGTTGTCAGGTTCAGCATTCGTGAGACGCCCAGCCATGCCGTACTTTGAATTCATCTGGACCGACGAGGCCAAGCAGCACGTCGCGGACAACGACGTGACGCCCGAGGAATTCGAGGACGTCGTGCTGAATGCCGGCGTGATGGAGACCAGCCGCAAAAGCGGGCTGCCGGCCTGCAGCGGACACACGCAGGATGGACGGTTGCTTTTCTGCGTGTTCAGAATTGAAGATGACCTGTGGGCCATCCCCGTCACGGCCTTCGAAATCGGCGACCGGTGAACCATGCAATTGACCCCAGAACAGAAAGCTCAGATCGCCCGCGAGAAGGCCGCCAACCCGGACCGGCGGAGCTTCACCATCGAATCCACTCCCGAGCAGAGCGAGTTTTTGCGGCGCGCTCGGGATGCGGAAGAGGCGGACAAAGAGGCGACGCGCGTGCGGGTGTTGCGGCACAAGTCGCTCCTGGCGGAAGGCACGTTTGGGGGCAGCCTGCGACGCGCGATCAAGGCCGATGGCCGGACCTGGGCGGAGCATGAGCAGGCTTCCGGCGTGCCGGCCGGCCGGGTCGAGAGCTTTTACTTCGGCGACCTGGAGCTCACGCTCGATGAGACGAACCGCCTCGTCGCGTCGCTGGGTTTGCAGCTGGTTCCCGTCGGCGCATGAGCCGTTAGCCGAAGATGAGCCGGGCAGCGGCGACGGCCAGCGCGAGCCCGATGATCATCCAGCCGGCGGTGCGGGCGATTTCCCGCCAGCTCGCCGACCGCCTGGTAGATGCAGGCCTGCACCCAGGCCGGCACGTCGACCGGGCTGGACCGCCGCAGGGACGCCAGCGCGTTGATCGCGTGGGCGAGCTGGTCGTCGTGTGTCGGCAGGCGGGGATCATGGATGTCCATCAGCCGATCTCCCGGAGCATCGACCAGTTGACGCTGATCCGCCGATCTCCCGGAGCATCGACCAGTTGACGCTGATCCGCCCGACTGGAGTCCGGCGTCGCCTGCCACGCCTCCTCATCGACGTCCAGGTGCAGTCCCCAGATCGCCATGTGCTCGGGGGGCCATTGATGTCTCGACACGTGGCCTGAGCGTGTGACCCACACGCGGTTCGTTTCCGGACCTTCGATCCGCTGAAACGTGACTCGCGTCCCGGGGGACAGGAGTCGCTTTTCGATCTTCGCCCATCGTGTCAGCGCACTGCACACGGCGGTCTGGGCTTTCACGAGGCGAATGGCCTCCTCGCTTTTTCGAGTGAATTCCCCGCCGGGCAAGCTCGCTTTCAGCTCCGCGATGAACGCGTCCGCTTCCTGCAGCAGTTGATCGGGTCGTCCCATCAGAACACGCTCCGAAAAATGGATTGAGACTCCACGGCCCGGCAGACCGGGCACGCTCGAACGTCCGCCGGCCGCGACGTGCGACAGCGGGTGCAGATCCTGCCGCCTTCGGCTGCGTCGCCGCCTGGCCGGCCGTCCTCGGCCAGCGCCTCCAGGACGGCCTGCCGTTCGCCGGCCGGCATGTCGACGATCATCTGCCGCCAGCTCTCGACGCGGCGGCGGATCCGCTCCCGCTCGCGGCGATCGCGACCGACGAACCGTGCGTCGTGCAGCACGGCCGGCTCGGGGAAGTTCGTCCAGACCTGTTCGATCGCGGGCCCCCGCCGCGTCCAGCCGCGATACGTCCACGTCCGCCAGCCCTGCAGGGCCTTCTCGTAGAGTGGGTGCGGGTAGTGGACCACCATCACCAGCGCCGGCAGCTCGCGGAGAATGACCAGCAGTTCCGTGTGCTTCTCTTCGCTCATCTCGAAGTGGTACATCGGCCGGCCGTTGCGGCGCGCGGCGATGATGTAGGGCGCGTCGACGAACACAAACGGCACGTGCGCTCGAGCGTCGCGGTACGCCGCGGCGAAGAACTGTTCTTTCGCGACGCTCGGCGAGACGTCGCGCCGGAACATGTCGAAGCGGTGCTTGAGCCATTCGATGCCGTCGCAGCAGTGGAGCGCGATCGGCAGCGTCGAGTGTGCCTGTTGAAACGCCTGGAGCGCCTGCGCGTCACGATCGATGCCGATCATCCGCGCCGCCGGCCGGATGCGGACTGCCAGCGCGCCCCCGCCCAGGAACGGTTCGATCCACTCGTCATGGGGGGGAATCTGATTGATCAGATTCTGCCAGACGCCCGCGTTGCCCTTACCGCCGTCGTAGTTCACGCGCCGTCCTCCGGCGGGACAAGGTCTTTGCGGACTCGGTCGCCTGCGTAGGTCGTGACGTGGGCGCTGCCGAAGAACCAGCACGCCGCGGCATCGATCATGAAGATCGCCAGCAGCTTGCCCTTGCCCCCGTACACTGCCAGTCCACCGTCGCTGTCGCGCTCCCACTTGCGAGCGTCTCTGAAGAAGAACGCCTGGCCGTTTCTCAAATGCACCCACATGGTCAGACCTTTCAACAAGAAGAGGAACCACGAAAGAGACGAACAGCACGAATCAGGTTGAGCGCCCCGAGAGAACCTCAACATCGAACTCGATGCGCCAGATGCCGCGATGTCGAGAGTTCCACTTCTCCGGATTGACAGACCGGACATGCAGGATCAAGCGGGACGCCCAGCGCGGCATCTGCGACGGCCTGAACACCTTCGCAGCATTTCCGTCGCACTCGCACTCCGGAATCTGCTGGCAGCACGTTCCATGCGCCGCGTATCCACGTAATCGCAGTGGTCCAGGAAGAACGCCTCCCGCACCCACAGCAGTTCGCCGACCTGCGCAATCGGGCAGTCGTCCGCCTCCAGATCATCAGCGTCACCATCGAGAACTTTTCGGAACAGGATACGTCCGCCGGCGAGCGCCCGGTGGACTTCAGCAGCAGACAGACTGACAGGCCGCATCGATCGCTCCTCACAGTTCAAAAGGCCGAATCACGAACACGTAGTTGCGCGAGAAACGGCGCCGGATTTCCGACTCCATCAGCCGCACGATCTCATTGAGCATTCCGGCGGAGCCGATCCGCTGCTCTCCGCGCGAATCGCGCGTCAGCACTTCGACCAGGGCATGCTCGCGGAGCATGCGTTCGACCTGGACGATGATCGGATCGACGTCGGCATCGACGACCAGCTCGTCACGTGGCACATCCGTCACTCAACGCTTCTCCGACAACGCGTCCCACTCGTCTCCCTGGGGCGCGACCGCCGCGCACAGGACGAACATCGCCACGCCGCACACGGCGGAGAACACGAGCGACGTGATCGCGACCCAGCGCGCGTGATGCCAGTAGAGGCCCGCCAGGAACGCGTTGGCCGCGATCCAGAACAGGCCGTTTGCGAGGCAGACCATCATTCGCATCGGGAACCCTCCTGAGCAGACAGCGCCCGCAGCAGCGGTATGCGGACCAGCGCCGTGCGAACGCCGCCGGCGCGAAACATCGACCACAGCGCGGCGTCGCTGCCCAGCGCGGACCGCGCGAGCGGCTCGACGTCGACGGGCAGCAGCGCGTCCAGTTGTCGGCCGAACCGGCGCTCCAGCTCGCGTTCCTCGTCGGCCTGCAGCGCCGAGCGGCGGTCGCCGGCCTGGCGGGCGGCGGCGGCCGCCGGCCGGGGCCAGCCGCGGTCCACCGCGTCGTGGTACCGCGCGTGCTTGAGCCGCTGGACCAGCGCGCCGACGCCCCAGCCGTTGGCGGCGGCATGCTGGCGGAAGTGCGCGATCACCGCGGCGAGCTGCGCTTCGTCGAGGACGCTCCGGGCCGCCTCGAGCGCCGCGCCGGGCCACTCCACTCCGAGCGAAACCAATTCCGCCGCCGCCCCGTCCGCCACGTTTGGTGGGGGCGGTTCAATTACGGTTCCATAAGTAGTAGGCGCGCGCCTGGTGTCACCTAGGCGCGCGCCTGGTGTCACCTGGGCAGCGCGCCTGGTGTCACCTAGGCGCGGCCCCTCGTGACGCCTGGGCGCGGGTGTCGGCGTCGCATCGTCGCTGGCGGAAGCGTCCGGTTTGGCGGGCGCGCATGGCGTTGTGGCAGCCTCTCGACGGCGCGGCGGTTGTGGCACATCCACGTCGTCGATGTTGGTCCAGCAGATGCGGCGGTGGACCCGCCAGCGACGGCCCAGGGCGTCGCGTTCCTCTTCCTCGATCAGCAGCAGCAGCGTGTCCCGCAGAACCTCCAGCGCCCGCAGAACAGTGCGGGCGGAGAGATTGCATTCGCGGGCCAACGTCCGCACGGACACGTAGCACGTGCTGGTCTCGCGTGCGTGCGAATCGATCGCCCGCAGCACGTTCTTGAGCGTCGCGCCGCTGACCGTGCGTCCCGCGGCGGTCGGGTAAGACCGCGCGAACGTGACATTTTGCAGCCAGGTCAACTGTTGTCCGCGGACCGTGAAATCGATCCGGAGTTGTTTCGCGTCCTTGCCCATGCCGGCGGCTCCTTCAAGCCGCTGGCGAGGACGCGCCGCCGTCCGCGGCGGGCGCATCGCCCAGCGCGTCGATCTCCGCGCGGATGATCTGCATCCGGTCGAAGCCTTCCAGCCCGATCTTGACCTTGCCCGTCGCGATCGCCCGCTGGATCAGAATCGTCCCCAGCAGCGTGCCGTCGGCGCTGCGCAGGTGGATGCGCTGCCCGGGCAGTCGTCCGAGAATCAACATGGCATGACCTCCGTGCCCGCCGGCGGCGTCGTCCCTGGCCGCGGCGGCAAACGTCGTGTGGGCCGGCTCCCAGCCGACCGGGAATCCATCAGTGGAAGACGCCGCGTCCGAACGCGGGCCGCGCCGCGGCCGGCCTGGCGCCCTTCGAGAACGGCGCGTACGTGCCGCGGTTCTCCGGATCGATCCAGGGCATTCCCAGCGCCTCGAACAGCTCGCGTTCGGAGGGCGTGGGGACGAGCTGGCCGCGGCGGAGCAGCTGGCCGTCGTGGATGCGGCAGTCGAGCGGCAGGAACCCGCCCGCCTCGCGCGGCGTGACAAGTTGCCGCGAGAAGTGCGCGGGTCCGGTCCGTAGTGCGGTGATGACGCCGAACTCGGCGGGCGGCAGGACGATGAACAGGTCGATCGCCAGTCCGTCTTTGACCAGCCGCTTGTAGCGCGATCCGTTCCGGGGCGTCTTCGTGTCGAACCGGCAGTAGCCTTCCGCGACCAGCCGTTCCACGCGGGCTTCGATCAAGGAGACCTGTTCCCCGTTGTCGAACAGACGGTTGGCCGGCGGGCCGAACTTGGGGATCACGACCAGCTCGCCGTCGTTGACGGTCGGGGCCTGGCGGCGGATCGAGCCGCAGACCAGGAACGTCTGCACGGCCGGGCAGACGCACAGCACGAACGCATCCATGATCCGCTGCGCCTGAAATCGATTCATTGTGGCTCCCTCCTCTCGCATGGTCAGACCGCTGTCCGCGGGCTGAATGGAATGATCTGCGGACCGTCGTCGGGGCCGTCGTCCGGTCCTCGATCGATGCCGGCGCGGAACGCCATCGCCGCCATGAAATCGCTGGCCTGCCGGTCCTTCTCGGACGGGCGGTAGGACTTGTAATGGATTTGGATGGTGTTGGTTTTTGGTCCGTGCCCAAGCTTCTTCTTGGCGACCGCGTCGCTGAATTCGTCGGCGACCAGCGTGCCGACAGTGGAGCGCATGTCTTTCAATCGAATCCTCGCGCCTTCGGCGATGCCGGCGCGGCGCTGAATCATCTTCAGCGTGTGCGAGAAATGATTGAGAGACATCGGGCGGCCGCCTGGATGACTCCAGGGCAGCAACCGCTCGCCCGGCCGCGTCGGCAGTCGTGACAGCAGTTCGACGATCTGCGGTCCGTGCTCGTCTCCACCAATCGGGTAAACCAGCACGCGGCCGTTCTTGTCGAAGTCGCTGGGCAGCGTCAGTTCGCGGAGCGCGAGAAGCGCATGGTCGTCCGGCCTGGGAACGTGGATCAGCGCCCGCCGGCGCATGCTGGTCGACAGTTCCAGCAGCACGGCCGCGCGCCAGAACAGCAGCGGGTCGCAGACCTCAGCGCGCGGACATTTCGCATCCGCCGCGGCCTCGAGGAACGCTTTCAACTGCTGTTCGGTGATGACTACTGGTTGAATTTCCGGCTCCGGCAACTCGTGCATGTAAGGCGGCGAGACGATCAGGTTCCAGTTTTCTCGCGCGCGGCCGCGACCCTTGGGGCCGGCCTTCCCGAAGGCCGCGTTGAGAGTTCGAATCTCGTTGTTGAGCGTCACGTTCTTCACCGCGCGACCCCGATACAGATCGGTTTTTCGGGCGGTGACGTAGGACAACATGTCGAACGCCGTGAGGCTGCTGAGCGGTCGCTGCTGAGACCGCGTATAGCGCGTGAATCGGTCCAGCGTGGCGGCGACGTTGGCCGGATGCGCGGAATGCGGTCCGCTGACGAGCCGGACCGCAGCCACATACATTCGGCAGAAGTCGGAGAAGAGCATATCGGGCTGCATTGCTGTCCCTGGGTGTCGGGCATGCGGCCTCCGTGGGTGTCCATTCACTCCGTCGCGGCGGCGCTGTGCCGCCGCATATCACTACGATTGCTTCTCGCCGTGCGCGGCCGGCTGACGGCGCGGCCGCGGGCGTTTGGCCGCGCGTGCCCGTCGCTCGTGACGACGCTGCGGAGCGGGCGGATTGCGCCGCCGCGCGTCCCGCTCATGCGACCGGCCCGAATACAGCACCGTCTGCCAGTCCCGCAGGCCGCTCCAGCGCTCGACGTCGCCGGCCAACAACGGCTGGTTGCGGATGACCAAGTAGCCTTCCGCGGACTCGTGGATCGTGCGGCGGCTGATGGCCGTCGAGTCGCGCCGGCGGCGCGTTTTCCAGCGGATCATCGGATCGGCTCCATAACGCTGTCGCTGTTCGGCAAGCGCGTGATGCCGGTGACTTCGAACCGATGCCCGGCGGCGACGGTGCGGAAGATCTGACTGCCGACCGCCTGAATGGCGGTTGCGCCATCCCCGACGAAGCCGGCCGGCGCTTGGAACCGTGCCTGGAAATAGCGCCGCCGGACCCGTTGGACTTCGATCATCATCGGTGATCCTCCAAGTGTTCGATCGTCTGCATGTCATAGCGCGTCGTCGCGCACTCGACGCAGAAGAACCGGATCGGCCGGCCGTCGCGCCACGGCGACCGCTGGCAATGCCGGACGACGGCTGTGTCGGCGTGGAGAATCTCCCAGCAGTGACAGCAGGCGCAGCGGTGGATGCCCTCCATTTTGGCGCGGCGCTCTTCGCCGGCGTTGGCGGCGACGATCATCACGGCGTCCGCAGGCCAGGGCAGCAGCGCTTCCGCGGTCGGCATCAGTTGCTCTCCCGCAGGTGGCGGAGGTTTTGCATCGCCGGCGTGCCGGCTTCGAGCATCGCGAGCTTGGCGGCGACAACCATTCTCGAAATGAGCTCTTGCGGCATCGGGCCGGCGCTGACCGACTTGAGATCGCCCAACACGAGCAGGCCCATCGCAGCGTGGATCAGCGCCGCCTGGATGAACGCAAGGGCTTCCTCCGGATTGCCGTTCGGATTAGCCGCCTTCTTGCAGGCGCTGATCCGCTCAATCGAGTCAGCCAGCGCCGCCAGGTATTCGGGGGTCTTGTGGGAAGCGTCCATGGTGGCCTCGCTGAAAGGCATCGCCGGCCGCGGGCGAGCAGGTGCGGGCCAGCTCCCGCTCAAACCCGCGGCCGGACGATGTTCGAAATGACGACGCGAACCGCTCGATCGTGGTGGGCCAAATCAGACGTCGAGTGAAGGTCGGAACAGCATCCGCGGCAACGCGCCGCGGCACGGTTCGCGTCGTGTCGGACCCGCGCGCTTTCGCGGACGCGCGGGGCCTGCCGCGGCCACGCGCCGCGGCGAAAACGGGTCGCTCTCGATTGACCGCCGCAGGAGTTGCACCTGCGTGCCCCCCGGGTTGCGGGCCGGTGGCAGTCGGGCCCACGCCACGCCGATGGATCGGAGAGGCAGGGCCGCGGCTCTACGCGGTCAGCGACAGCAGCCCGGCGTTCCGCCGGCTCGCGGGTGAGTGCTTCCCCGCGGACGTGTCCGAGCATCCGCCGCGCGAAAACCCCTGCTGTCGGATCAGCGGTCCGACAGGCCCGCGCCGGGAGTGGCGGGGACTTGCAGAATCGCCGGGCTAGCCGGCTACGAGCCGACCGCCGCGGGCGAATGTAAGTGATATCTACATTCCGTCAAGCGGCCGGGGAAAAAATCTCCGGAGACAGCAGGGCCTGCGGGTTGGTGGAAAGCGCCTCCGCCAGCGCGGCAAGCAGGGTGAGAGAAGGCTCTGTCTTGCCGCGTTCCATCATCGAAACATGCACGTGACTGCAGCCGCACGCCTCGCCCAACGCGACCTGCGTCAGGCCAAGTTCCTGCCGGCGCACGCGGATGTTGTCGCCGACGATCGCTCGGAGCTGTTTAGCCGTCACTTCCATACCTCCGGGATTGTAGCTGCTCGTTCTTCGTGTCGGCAGGCTTTGGCTGGCAGGACGACGTCAAATCGTTACTGCCACGGCATCGTGGAGAATGAGTTGCGGCGTCTTACCGAGCGCGCGGAAGAAGCGTTCCATCACGTCGGGTCCGGGAGAAACGCGGCCACTGAGGTACTGCAAGACGTACGGTGGGTCGACGCCCATGCGTCGCGCGAGTTCGCGCTTCGAGAGGTGCTGCTTCTCCAGCTCCTCCGTGACGGGCCGGCGGAATTCATCCTGAAGAATCACGTTCATGGCCTCCGGATTGCACCCAGCTCGCGCGAATTCGATCAGGGTGTTCCAAGGAATCCGGCCGTCCGCTTTTTGCTCGTTAGCCTAACTGGCTAGCAATCTTCGGCCGTCCGGCGACATGGAAAAAAGCGGGCGAAGGGACTCGAACCCTCGACATTCAGCTTGGGAAGCTGACACTCTACCAACTGAGTTACGCCCGCGGGCGGTTCCCGTTAGTCTACCGGGACGAGTTCCCCTGAAAAGGGACGGAAGCCCCCGTTTCCCCGAGAAATTCCGGGCCCGGTTTACCTACACTGGGGACGCCGTGCGCCGTCGCCTGCCGCGACACGCCCCGGCCGCCAACGCCTCCGGTTCCCCGCGCATCACCCGCGGCCCGCCGGATGCCACGGCGGTCGGCCCCGCACGGCGACCCTCCGCTGCCAAAGCGGGTCGGAGGAGCCGTCCGCCTTGTCGGTCTGCGACCACCGGCCGCGATTGCGGCGCCACGCCGGCGCCCGAGTGAGTCACATGGATAACCGTCGCTATTTCACGCTGTTCCTGCTGTTCACCGCCGTCTGGGTGCTCCTCGCGCCCCGGCTGTTCCCCGATCTGTTTCCCAAGCCCAAACGGCCCGCCAACCTGGCTCAACAGGATCGCGATCCGCAGGCCGCCATCGCCGAAGCACAGCCAGCGGGCCCCGAGGCCACCGGGAATATCGTCGAGCATCCGCGGCGGGTCGTCGTGCTTGGCCCGCCGGGGCCCATGGGCGACGGCGCCCTCGAGTATTTCCTTCGCGTGACGACGACGTCCCGCGGCGCCGCGGTCGTCGCGGCCGAACTGCTCGATCCCCATTACACCACGCTGGACCGCCAGGCCCCGCTGAAGGTCGTCGGCAACAACCACGGCGGCAAGGGCGAAGACGAGGTGCGGCGGACGCTGGCGACGTCGGTTCCCCTGATCGACGCCCAGTTGAAGGCGGCCGGGCTGTCGCTGAGCGACGTCGACTGGGAAGTCGTGCCGGATTCGGTCAGCGAGGGCGGGGTCACGTACCGCTACGCTTCGCCGGACGGCTCCCTGGAAGTCCGCAAGAAGTATGAACTGAAGAAGGGCAACGTCGCCGTTCGCGACAGCGAAGCGACGGGCTACCTGCTGGGCGTCGACCTGACGATCGAGAACCGCGGCGACGCGCCTCGCCAGACCCGCTATCGCATGACGGGTCCGGTCGGGCTGCCGCTTGAGGATCCGGACAACGCGCGCACGTTCATCGAGCTGAAAGCCGGCACGCTGGACAGCTCCGCCACGGAGCAGGACGTCACGCCGGTTTCGCTGACCGCCAGCAAGGTGGTCGACCAGCTCCAGAAGGCGCGGGATCAGAACAACCCCGGCCTGGTGACGGCCTGGCGGCTGCCGCTGCGGTACGCCGGCGGAGATGTGCAATTCTTCACGGCGCTGTTGGCCCCCCGGGAGAGCCAGTTGCGGGATGCGGATGGCGACGGCCGCCCGGACCCGTACTTCACCGAGGCGCGGCCGTTCCTGGTGCACGAGGCGACGCCGGTCGAGCGCAGCGATGTGGCGCTCGAGTTCACGTCGGTTGATCTGAATCTGGCGGCCGGCGAGTCGACGACGCACTCGTTCGATCTGTACCTGGGGCCCAAGCGGTCCGATCTGCTGGAGGCGATCGGCGCCGAGCCGGTCATGAACTACGGCTGGTGGCGGGTCATCAGCCGCAGCCTGCTGGCCATCATGAACTTCTTCCACCACCGGCTGGGAGCGCCCTACTGGCTGGCGATCATCCTGTTGACGGCCTGCGTGCGGGGACTGATGTTCCCGATTTCGCTGCGGCAGACGGCAGGCGCGCAGAAGATGAAGGAGATTCAGCCCGAGCTGCAGGAGCTGCGGAAGAAATACACCAAGGAGCCGGAGAAATTTGCGATCGCGCAGCGGGACCTGTTCCGCAAGCACAACTACAACCCGCTGTCGGGCTGCCTGCCGATCTTTCTGCAGCTGCCGATCTTCATCGGGCTGTACAACGCATTGTTCTACGCGGTCGACCTGCGCCTGGCGCGGTTCCTGTGGATCGACAATCTGGCGGGTCCGGACGCGCTGTTCCGGTTGCCGTTCGCGCTGCCGCTGCTGAATACGCGGGATTTCAACCTGCTGCCGCTGATTACAGTCGGGTTGTTCCTGGTGCAGCAGAAGCTGTTCATGCCGCCGGCGATGAACGAAGAGCAGAAGCTGAGCAACCGGCTGATGACGTTCATGACGGTGTTCATGGGCTTCCTGTTCTACAAGTCGCCGGCCGGGCTGTGCATTTACTTCATCGCGTCGAGCCTGTGGGGGATTGCGGAGCGGAAGCTGCTGGACCGGTTGAAGCCGCGGATCGAGGCGCGTCAGGCGGAGAAGCGGAAGCGGGACGAATCGAAACCGCGCAAGAAGACGCTGTTCGACAAGCTGCTGGAGGCGGCCGACGAGGCCAAGAAGCAGACCAACGGCAAGCCTCCGGCGCCCCGGAATGGCGCCGCGTCCCGAGATCGCACGGCCCGGTTCTCGGCCCCCGCGCCGTCGCTGTGGGATCGCCTCCGCGCCTGGCTGGGCCTTTCCGTGCAGAACCGTTCCGGCTCATCGACCTGATTTCCCCGACCTCGTCCGACGTCCGACTTCGAGACTGTCATGACCTCCGCGACCACGCCGCAATACAAAATCGTTCCCGATCAAGACGACTTGAAACGGATCGAACGCGACCTCCGGTTCTACCCCAGCACGGTCACTGACCCGCAGATTCTGACGCCCGAACAGGTCGAGGCCTTCAACCAGAACGGCTTCGTCCGGCCAATCCCGATCTTCTCGGCGGAAGAGATCACTGGCATTCGCGCCTACTTCGATGACCTGCTGGCCCGTGTGACGGCCGCCGGCGGCGACAGCTATTCGATCAGCTCCGCGCACCTCAAGTACGGTCGCGTGTGGGACATTCTGACCGAGCCGCGGATCGTGGCCGTCGTGAAGGACATTCTGGGACCGAACGTCGTCGGCTGGGGCTCGCATTTCTTCTGCAAGATGCCGCGCGACGGCAAGCAGGTCGCCTGGCACCAGGACGCCAGCTACTGGCCGCTGACGCCGACCCGCGCCCTGACGGTCTGGCTGGCGATCGACGACGCCGACGTCGAAAACGCGTGCATGCGGTTCATTCAGGGGTCGCACCACTTCGGCCACATGACGTTCCGGGAAAGCAACCCGGGCGAGCACAACGTGCTGAACCAGACGATCGAGAATCCCGAGCAATTCGGTCAGCCGGTCGACGACTGCCTGAAGGCGGGGGAGTGTTCGATCCATTCGGACCTTCTATTGCACGGTTCGGAGGCGAACGAATCGGACCGCCGGCGCTGCGGTCTGACGCTGCGATACGCGGCGGCGGACGTGCGGGCGCACCTGGGCTGGAACGGGAAGGGTGTGTGGGTGGCGGGCTCGGATCCGTCAGGGCACTGGGCGAACACGCCGCGTCCGGAATCGGACTGAGCGGCGTGCCCCGGCGGCTGGCGTGCCGGGGAGGGCGTCATTGGGCCCAGCGTCTGTGGGCTTCCGCGGATTCCCGCGCGCCCGGTTGAAGGGCGCAGGGCCTCCGCCGTAAACTGCGGGATTCTTTCCGCGACTTGAAGCCCTCGCTTCGCCCACGGAGACCGTCCATGCTCGACCGGGTCCAGGAGACCGGGCTGACATTCGATGATGTGCTGCTCGTTCCCGCATTCAGCGACGTCATTCCGGCCGAGGTCGACGTCTCCTCGCCGCTGACGCGGAACATCACGCTCAACGTGCCGATCCTGTCCTCGCCCATGGACACGGTCACCGAAAGCGACATGGCCATCGGCATGGCGCAGGAAGGGGGCATCGGCATCATCCACAAGAACATGGCGATCGAACGCCAGGCTCTGGAGGTGCTCCGGGTGAAGCGTTCGGAGCACGGGGTCATCGTGGACCCCGTGACGCTCCCGCCGGAGGCCGACGTCACGGACGCCGTCCGGCTGATGGATCAGCGGAACATCGGGGGGGTTCCGATCACGAAGAATGGGAAGCTTGTCGGGATTATCACGCGCCGCGACCTGCGGTTTCTGGACAGCGGGGCCACGCGGGTCGAGAAGGTGATGACCCGGGAGAACCTGGTAACCGCTAGCGAAAATACCGGCTTGAAGGAAGCGGAACGGATTCTCCGGGAGAACAAGGTCGAGAAACTTCTCCTGGTCGACGATCAATTCCAATTGAGAGGATTGATCACGATCAAGGACATCGACAAGAACCTGCGGTTTCCGCGCGCGTCCAAGGACCAGCGCGGCCGCCTGCGGGTCGGAGCGGCCGTCGGCGTGCACGATGAGGAGCGCGCGGCGAAGCTGATCGAGGCCGGGGCCGACGTCCTGGTCGTGGACAGCGCTCACGGACACTCGAAGAACGTCATCGACACCGTCCGGGCGATCAAGCAGAAGTGGACGATCGAGGTGATCGCCGGCAACGTCGCCACGACCGCGGGGGCGCGGGCGCTGGTCGACGCCGGAGCGGACGCCGTAAAGGTCGGCATCGGCCCGGGGTCGATCTGCACGACGCGCGTCGTCTCGGGCGTGGGGGTTCCACAACTGACGGCGGTCGCCAACGCGGCCAAGGCCGTCGCCGGGACCGATGTGCCGATCATCGCGGACGGAGGCATCCGATACAGCGGAGACATGACCAAGGCCCTGGCGGCCGGCGCCCACGTGGTGATGCTGGGCGGCCTGCTGGCGGGCCTGGACGAGAGTCCCGGCGAAATGATTCTGTTCCAGGGGCGGACGTTCAAGCGTTACCGCGGAATGGGCTCGCTGGGGGCGATGGTTCAAGGGAGCAGCGAACGTTACCGCCAGAGCCTCACCGACGACGATTTGAAAGGGCGTCCCAAACTCGTCCCCGAAGGGGTCGAGGGACGCGTGCCGTACAAGGGACCGCTGCATGGCCTGCTGTATCAGCTGGTCGGCGGCCTGCGTGCGGGGATGGGATACCTCGGAGTGCGAACCATCGCACAACTGCGGACGGAAGCGCAGTTTCTCCGGGTGACCGCGGCCTCGGTTCGGGAGAGCCATCCGCATGACATTGCGATCACCCAGGAATCGCCGAACTACTCGGTCGAACACGCGCCGGAGTAGCGCGCGGCTCGTCGCCGCCCTGGCCTTTGCGGCCGGGCTGGGCGCGGCCTTCGCGCAGGGCGAGGAATCGTCCGACCCCATCGGCAGGCTGGGCCAGCGCTCGGCCGACGAACGCTGGTCCGAAGCGCGGCGGCAATGGCTGCCGTTCATTGGCGGTCGCCGGGCGCGGCGGCTGGAAAAGCAGCAGAACGCGGCCAACGCGGCGCCCCCTGGACCCGTCACAGTCCTCGAAGCGCCCGCCTCGGAACTCGCGGCCGCCGAACAGGCCCGGCAGAACTCGCTCGCGCCCCAGTCGCAGTTTGTCCCTTTCGCCGCCCAGCCGAATCCCTTCGAACCGGTCCCGCCGACCATCGCGGAATCCGCCTCGCGCGTGCCGTCGATCCGCACCCGGGCCTGGAGCGCCAGCCTGCAGCTGCCCCGGGATGACGCTGCGCAGGCGTCTCCGTCCCGAGTCGTCGCCGCCGACGCGGCTCACCGCCAGGAACCGAATTCGCCGAACGCCGCGACGACCATACTCCCGGCGCCTCCGATCCGGACCGCCGCCCTCCCCTTCCCGGAGATCGCCGGCCCCGTCGCACAGCTCCCCCCGGCCGACAGCGGCGACTCTGGCAATCCGTTCGCGCCGCCCCTGGACGAACTCCCGCCGCTGACTCCCGATCGTGCCCCGGGAGACCGCCCGCTTCCGGACGAGGACCGGTTGCTGCTGCCGCCCGAGCCGATTTCCGGTTCCCCGCTGCGGATGCGGCGAATCTCGGAGATCCAGCCGAACCGCAGCTATTCGAGCGACGACGGCCCGCCGCTGATCTGTCCGCCGCCGGAAGGGATGCAGGATTCGCGAATGGCGTCGTTGTGTCCGCCGGAGGAGGAGCTGCCGTTGTTCGGCTCCGTCGAGCGGAACTTCATCGGCCTGCAGTACTGCTGGGCCGCGTCAAACCTGTATTACCACCCGCTGTATTTCGAGGACTTCGCGCTGGAACGCTACGGGCATGTGGCGCCCGACGCGCTGCAGCCGCTGCTCTCGGTGGGGAAGTTTGGCGTGCAGTTGGCGGGTCTGCCGTACCAGATGGTCATCAATCCTCCCCTGCGCTGCGAGTCGCCGCTGGGTTACTACCGGCCGGGGGAATGCGCGCCGCGGAAGTGCTATCAGATTCCGCTGAACGTGAAGGCCGGTGCGGTGACCGCGGGCGTCTACACGGGCATGGCGCTGATCATTCCGTAGCGGTCACGCGGAAGAGGGACCGCGCCGGGTTTGCGTGCCGCGGCCGAATTGTCCGGCCGTGCCCGAGCCGTGGCGCTCATCCCCTCGGAATCGCGCCCCTCGTGCGCGGCCCCGGCTGGAGCAGGCTGCGACCAGCCGAGGTTCCGAAGGAAGCGACGCGAATGACGGCCATTCGCCGCACGCCGAGAACGACGCGGGGGAGAGCTCGCGTGCCACATAGGCTCTGCCAGGCGAGATCACATCCTCCGGTAGATTGCCGGGAGCCAGATGGAGAAGCCCCCGCCAACCCGGACAACCCACCTGGGTTGCGCCCGAAACGGCGGACGCTCGCATAGGGAGTGAACTTGGACGACGCACGACGTATCTTCGTGTAGTTCCCGGTCGATCCTCGGCAACTCCGGCAAGGGCTGATCGCTGGAGCCCTGAACGGGAGGTGCATCCGATGTTCCGGCGCGTCTCTGCCGTCGCGGCAACTGTCTCCGCCGGCTGGTTATTGGGTTTCCTGGCATGGAGCTGCGCCAAGCAGTCCTCGCTCCCCTTCCTGGTTCTGTACGCGGGTCTGTCAGCACTGCCGACCGCGATGTGGGGGTTGCTGTTCGTGGCGGGCAACAGGCGTGCGGCGTTCGTCGGTGTGGTTGTTCTCGGCGTCGTGCTCTCGGTACTCCTGCTGCCTCAGACCGGCATGAGTCGTCAGCGGAGATTGGAATCCATCATCGCTGATCCGGTGGGAACCTTCCCCGCAAATCTGACTTCCGTATGCATTCTGGTTCTGACAGTTCCGCTGTTGATTGGCGAGCGATTCGAGAAGCGGGGCAAGTCGGATCAAATTGCGGCCGTCTCAGATCCGCAGGCCGGTTCTTGACGGCGAGCTGCCGTGGATGGACGCCCGGAACCGGCGCCTGAGGTGCTGGCGGCTTGGCTGGCGGCGAGCGACATCGGCATGGTTGTGCGTTCCGCCAGCCACGGGCTCCGCATCCCGCCGGTTCCCCCGTCGGCGGGCTTGCGGACGGTTCCTCCGGCAGATTCCGCTTGACTCAAATCGTTGATCTGTGGGAAGAACCGCCCGCGCGGCTGGCCGCTGCGCCGTCCCGGGGGGGAAGTCGCCGCAGCCGCAAGGGGGCGGATCGAACGCCGCATCCGGGAGGCCGCCCCCAAGCCGCGGGACGACCGGATCCCCGGTCGCCCCCTTCGCCGAGCGATTTCGAGATTACGGCCATGTGTGGATTCGCGGGATTCTGGCAGCCCGTCGCGGCGCGGCCGCTCTCAGCGGCGGCGCTCGGCGACCGCGCCGCCCGCATGAATCAACAGCTCGCGCACCGCGGTCCCGATGACGACGACGTGTTCGTCGAGGCCCCCGCCGGCCTCGCGCTCGGCTTCCGCCGGCTGGCCATCCGCGACCTGTCGCCCGCCGGCCGGCAGCCCATGACGTCCGCGTCGGGCCAGTCAGTCATCGCGTTCAACGGCGAAATCTATAACGCCGCCGAACTGCGCGCGGGGCTCGACGCCAGCCATCGCTTCCAGCCCCGCGGCGGCTCTGACACGGAAATCCTGCTGGAGGCCATCGAGGCCTGGGGGCTCGAGACGGCGCTCAAGAAAAGCGTGGGGATGTTCGCGCTGGCGGTGTGGGACCGGCGGACGCGGACGTTGTCGCTGGCGCGGGACCGTTTCGGCGAAAAGCCGCTGTACTATGGCATTCACAACGGCGTGCTGCTGTTCGGATCGGAGCTTCGGGCGCTCCGGCAGCATCCGGCGATGCGGACGGACATGCATCGCGAGGCGCTCAGTCAGTTCGCGCGGTTCGGTTGCGTCCCGGGGCCTGACACGATCTATCGCGGGACGGAGAAGCTTGTCCCGGGAACGTTTCTCACGTTCCGCGAGCGGGACATCCCGTTCAGCCGGATTCCCCGCCCGCAGCCGTACTGGGACCTGCCGGGCCTGGCGCAGGCCGGCGGCCGCGAACCATTCCGCGGAACGCTCGACGAGGCCGCCGCGCAGCTCGAACGCCTGCTGCGCCGCACGATTCGCGAACAGATGGTCGCCGACGTGCCGCTGGGGGCGTTTCTGTCCGGTGGCATCGATTCCTCGCTGATCGTGGCGCTGATGCAGGCGGAAAGCCTGCGGCCGGTGCGCACATTCACGATTGGATTCGAATCGGCGACGTACGACGAAGCGCCCTATGCCGAGGCGGTCGCCCGGCATCTGCGAACCGATCACACGGAGCTGTACGTGACGGCCCGGGAGACGCTGGACGTCGTGCCGCGGCTGCCGGAGATCTACGACGAGCCGTTCGCCGACGCGTCGCAGATCCCGACCTGCCTGGTGGCGGCGCTGGCGCGGCGGCACGTCACGGTCAGCCTGTCGGGGGACGGGGGAGACGAAATCTTCGGCGGGTACGCCCGTTACGCGGCGCTGGATCGGCTGTGGGGCGCGGCCCGCTGGTGTCCGCGCGTGTTCCGTCAGGCGGCGGCGGCCGTGCTGCGCACGGGTGGAGTTCTGGAACGGTCTCGGCGCGGCTCGCCGGGCCGAAAGCTGCTGCACGCCGCGCGGATCGTCGGCCAGCCGACGTTCGACCACGCGTACCGCGCGCTGTTGTCGGTCTGGGCGGATCCCTCGGAGGTCGTCGCCCAGGGCAGCGTCGCCTGTCGCGCCTTTCAGGCGCCGGAGGGGGGGACGCTGTCGCGGCTGCGGCGAATGATGCTGATGGATGCGGCGACGTATCTGCCGGACGACATCCTGGCGAAGGTCGACCGGGCGACGATGGCGGTCGGCCTGGAATCGCGCGCGCCGCTGCTGGATCACCGGATCGCGGAGTTCGCGTCGAAGCTGCCGGCGGCGATGCTGCAGCAGCGGGGCCAGGGCAAGGTGGTGCTGCGGCAGGCGCTCGAGCGGTTCGTCCCGCGGGCTCTGTTCGACCGCCCCAAGCAAGGCTTCGGCGTGCCGCTGGGCGAATGGCTGCGGGGACCGCTGCGGGACTGGGCGGAGGCGCTGCTGTCGCGGCGGCGGCTGGCGGACGAGGGATTCTGGAATCCTGTCGCGGTGCAGGCGGCGTGGGGCGCGCACCTGCTGGAGGAATGCGACGCCTCGGCGAGGCTGTGGCCGATTTTGATGTTTCAGGCCTGGCAGGAGCGGCAACAGTCGGCGGCATCGCGGCGGCAGGTCGCGTGACGTCCATCGAACCCACCGAACCGAACAGGACCATGCACGTCTGTCATCTGATCACCGGCCTGGGGCCCGGCGGCACGCCGGTGATGCTCCGGAACGTGCTCGCGTCGCTGCGGACGCGAGGCCTGACGTTCTCGGTGATCAACATGACGCACATCGGGCCGGCGGCCGAGCAGCTGGAATGGATGGGCATCGAAGTCCACCATCTGCGGCTGTCGCCCGGGGTGCCGGACCCGCGCGGCCTGTGGCGCGTCACGAAGCTGCTTCGCGCATTGAAGCCGGATGTGCTGCAGACGTGGCTGTACCATGCGGACCTGCTGGGGGCGCTTGCCGGTCCGCTGTGCGGCCGCCCGCCGCTGATCTGGAACCTGCGGCACGCGACGCTGCAGCCGGGCGTTGACAGCCGTTCGACGCTGCTGGCGGCCCGGGCGTGCGCGCGGCTGTCGCGGTCCGCCCCGCGGCTGATTCTTGCGAACTCCCGCACGGGGCTGCAGACGCACGTCGACGCCGGCTATGACGGCGCGCGGATGCGGCTGATTCCCAACGGCTTCGACACGACGCGGTTCCGGCCGGACCCGCTGGCGCGGGCGGAGATCCGCGGCGAGCTGGGCGTCGGCGAGCAGACTCCGCTGATCGGGCTGGCCGCCCGGTACTCCCGGTTGAAGGGCAGCGACATTTTCATCCGGGCCATGCAGCGACTAAGCCAGAGCCGTCCCGATGCGCGGTTCGTGATGTGCGGAGACAACATTCATTCCGACAACGCGCCGCTCCGCGCGGCGCTGCGGGAGTCCGCTTCCGACAGGTTCCTGCTGCTCGGCGAGCGGACGGACATGCCGCGGGTTCAAGCCGCCCTGGACATCGCCGTCAGCGCCTCCGTCAGCGAGGCGTTCTCGAATTCGCTGGGGGAGGCGCTGGCCTGCGGCGTGCCGGTGGTGACGACCGACGCGGGGGACTCGGCCGATCTCGTGGGCGAGGCGGGGTTCGTCGTGCCGATCAACGACGCCGACGCGCTGGCTGACGCGTGCTTCGATCTGCTGCAGCGTCCCGCGGAACACCGTCGGCGGCTGGGGGAGCGCGGCCGTCAGCGGATCGAGCGGCTGTACTCCATCGACGCGGCGGCGGAGCAGTACCTGTCGGTCTGGCGGGAGGTGGGAGGCGCGGCAGCGCGGGCCGCCGCGTGAAGGCCGCCAGCGGGAGATGCGTCGACGGGCCCGGACCAACGCCTTTGCCAGCGAGGAGACCGATGAAGATCGCCATCATGGGCAGCCTGGCGCGATCGCTTGTCAATTTTCGGGGACCGCTGCTGCGGCGGCTGAAAGATGGCGGGCATGACGTCGTCGCGATCGCCGGGGAAGAGGACGCGTCGGTGGCGTCGGAGCTGGCGGCCTGGGGGATCGAGTTTCAGGCCGTGCCGTTCGTGCGTCGCGGACAGAATCCGGTGGCCGACTGGCGGCTGGCCGGGCGATTGGCGCGCAGCCTGAAGGCGATTCGGCCGGACGTGTGGATGGCCTACACGATCAAGCCTGTGATCTTCGGCGGATGGGCGGCTGTTCGCGCTGGAGTTCCGCATCGCGTCGCGCTGATGACGGGCGGCGGCGCCGCGTTCAACCCGGGGGGCTGGAAGCGCCGGCTGTTGCGGATCGCCGTCGAGCGGCTGTATCGCTCGGCGCTGGCGGGCTATCACAAGACCATCTTTCAGAATCCGGACGACCTGCAGGAGTTTGTGTCGCTGGGCCTCGCGCGGCGGGAGCGGACGGTCCGCGTGTGGGGGACGGGCGTCGATCTGTCGGAGTTCGCTCCGGCGCCTCTCCCGACCGATGCGCCGCGATTCCTGCTCATCGCCCGGCTGTTGCGGGAGAAGGGCATCCGCGAGTTCTCGGAGGCGGCCGCGATCGTCCGGCAGTCGCATCCGGACGCCGTCGCACAGATTCTGGGCCCGTTCGACCCCGGTCCTTCGGGCATCGTTCCGGAGGAGTTGAACGCCTGCCTGCGCGAGACGGGGGTCGAGTATCTTGGCTCCGCCTCGGACGTGCGGCCGTTTCTCCAGCAGGCGAATGTGTTCGTGCTGCCCTCGTACTATCGGGAAGGCGCGCCGCGTTCGATTCAGGAGGCGATGGCGCTCGGGCGGCCGATCATCACGACGGACGTCCCGGGCTGTCGCGAGACGGTCGTCGAGGGCGTGAACGGCTTCAAGACGCCGCCGCGCAGCGCGCCCTCGCTGGCCCGGGCGATGCTCGAACTCGCCGCATCGGCGGAAGTCCGCGAGCACATGGGGCGCGAGAGCCGCCGCCTGGCCTGCGAGCGCTTCGACGTCGACCGGATCAACGACGAGATGATTCGCCAGCTCATCCCTGCCGACGCCGAGCGCGCCGCCGCCTGAGACCGATCGCCCCATGTACCGCCTGGTCCTGAAATCATTGCTGGATCGCACGGCAGCCGCCGCGGGGTTGCTGCTGCTGGCGCCCGTGCTGGCGGCGATCGCCCTGCTGGTCCGCGTGCGGCTGGGGTCGCCGGTGCTGTTCTCGCAGATTCGGCCCGGGCGCGACGGCCGCCCGTTCCGCATGTGGAAGTTCCGTTCGATGACTGACGCCCGCGGGCCGGACGGCGAACTGCTGCCCGACGACCAGCGGCTGCCCGCGTTCGGCCGGTGGCTGCGCTCCACCAGCCTTGACGAGCTGCCCGAACTCTGGAACGTCCTCCGCGGCGAGATGAGCCTCGTCGGCCCGCGCCCGCTGCTGATGGAGTATCTGCCCCTGTACTCCGAGGACCAGCGGCGACGTCACGAAGTCCTTCCCGGCGTCACCGGCTGGGCGCAGGTGCAGGGTCGCAATCAGACCACCTGGGAGGACCGCCTGCGCCAGGACGTCGAATACGTCGAGCGGCTGTCGTTTCGACTCGATGCCCTGATCCTGTGGCGGACGGTGGCGCGGGTGTTGCTGCGCACGGGCGTGTCCGCGGACGGCCATGCGACGATGCCCCGGTTTCAGGGAACGCCTCCGGCAGCGGCGGCGAGGCGGGCCGCCTGATGTCGCCGCGAGGATCTTCCGCCGTCCGGTGTGCGCCGCCCGTCGCCGGCTGGCTGCTGAACGCCGCGTACCTGCTGCTGCTGACGGCGGCCGCGCCGCTGCTGGTTTATCGCCGCCTGCGCTACGGGAAGTACCGCGCTGGGTGGCGGGAGAAGTTTCTCGGCGCCGTTCCCATTCGGCGCTCGGCGGAGCCCTGTCTGTGGTTGCACGCGGTCAGCGTGGGCGAGGTGCTGCTGCTGCGACCGATCATCTCAGCGATTCGCGCGGCGCGGCCGGACATTGGAATCTGGATTTCGACGACGACGCCGACCGGCCGGGCCGTGGCGCAGGAGAAGTTTCCGAACGCGGTCGTGTTCTACTGCCCGCTCGACTTCACATGGGCCGTGCGGCGCGCGATCCGTCGCGTGCGGCCGGACGTCGTCGCGCTGGCGGAACTGGAGCTGTGGCCGAATCTGATCGCGGCCGTGCACGCCTCGGGATGTCCGTTGCTGCTGCTGAACGGCCGGATGGGCGAGCGGAGCTTCCGGGGATATCGCCGGGCCCGAATCTGGATCGGGCGGATTCTGGCCCGCTTCGAGGCGATCACCGCGCAGACCATTGAGTACGCGGACCGGTTCGCAGCGCTCGGCGCGCCGCGAGACCGCATCGTCGTCACCGGCTCGGTGAAGTACGACGGCCTCGAAGTCGATCGCCAGCAGCCGCGGACGCTGGAGCTGCGCAGCGCCTTCGGGCTATCGGCAGGCGACGCCGTGTTCATTGCCGGCAGCACGCAGGCGATCGAGGAAGCGGCGGCGCTGGACGCCTGGGAGTCGCTGCGGCCGGAGTTTCCGAACCTGCGGCTGGTGATTGTCCCCCGGCACGCGGAGCGATTCGACGATGCGGCCCGGATGATCGAGCGGCGCGGGCATTTGGTGCACCGCCGATCGAGCGGACACAATGCGGGCGAGTCTTCGAGCACGGGGCGCGGCCGGTCTGCGGTTTCGGAACCCTCGAAGTCGTCCGTGCTGTTGCTCGATACGCTGGGCGAACTGGGCGCGTGCTGGGGGCTGGCGGACATCGCGTTCGTGGGCGGCAGCCTGACGTCCCGGGGCGGTCAGAACATGCTCGAGCCGGCGGCGTACGGGGCGGCCGTCATCGTCGGTCCCAACACCTGGAACTTTCGGCATGATGTCGAGCTGCTGCGGGGGCGCGAGGCCCTCACGATCATTCCCGACGGCGCGGCGCTCGCCGCGGCGATTCGGGAGTTGCTGCGGAATCCGGAGGCGCGCCGCGGGCAGGGTCAGCGGGCGCGGAATCTGGTGCTGGCCCAGCAAGGGGCGACGGCCCGCGTCGTCGGCCTGGTGCTGGAGAGTCTGAGCGGGGCCGCGGCCGGGGCGACGCGCCGGGCGGCGTGAGGACGGGCCGCCGAAACGCGGGCGCTTTCGACGGGCTCTGCGAGGTCTGGTCTTGCGAGGCGGCTCAAAACACCTCATGGACAGGGGTTTTGTCGGCCGGCCATACTGAAGTCCCCTCAGCCTCCCGTGCGCCACACCCTCCCCAGGGGGGCGAACGTCCTCACGTCCATTTCCGCAGGCAGTTTCTTGAAGAGTCTCGTCCGACGGCTCCGCCGAGCCAGCGCCGACGCCTCCCAGCCGGCCGCTCACATGACCTGGGCTTCGGGCAGCGTGTCCCGCAGCGTCGCGCGGACCGGCGTGTTCCTTCGCAAGCAAATGTGGCTGTGGCCAATCATCGCCGTGGTGGTCCTGGCGACGATCGGACTTGGACTGCGGCATGTCATTGAATCGACGATGAAGGAGCGGCTGCGGGGCGAACTCGACACGCTGCTGCGCGTCGAAACGGCGATGATCGAGACCTGGTACCGCGTCCAGCAGTCGCAGGCCGAGCTGCTGGCGAACGCCCGGCCGATCCGCGAGTCGACGGCGCGGCTGCTGCAGGATTCCGCCCCGGAGGCGGCAACCGACGCCGCCAGCGTCCGGAACGATTCGCTCGAACTGCAGCGGGAACTGGCCCCCTCGATGACGGCCTACGACTACGCCGGTTACTTCGTCGCGGACCGGACGAAGCGGATCGTCGCGGCGACCAATCCGGAACTCCTGGGGCAGATCGGCATCCCGGAGTATGAAACATTTCTGACCCGGACGCTCGACGGCCAGTCGACCGTCTCCCCTCCGTTCCCCAGCGTCGTGGTGATGCGGGACGCGCAGGGACGGCTGGAAACCGACATCCCCACGATGTTCGTCTGCGCGCCGATCCGCAACGAGGACTTTCAGGTCGTGGCCGCGCTCGCGCTCCGCATCCGGCCCGAACGGGAATTCACCCGCATCCTGTCGCTTGGTTCGAGCGGACGGACCGGTGAAACCTACGCGTTCGACCGGACGGGACGGCTCGTCTCGAACAGCCGGTTCGACAATGACCTCATCCTGCTGGGGCTGCTGCCGGACCGGGACGACTCGCAGTCCATCCTGAACATCTCGCTGCGCGACCCGCAGGGGGACCTGACATCCGGACACCGGCCACAGGTGCGCCGGTCGGAACTGCCGCTGATGAAGTGCGTCGCGGAGGCGATCGCCGGACGGCCGGGGTCCGACGTGGACGGCTCGCGGGACTATCGCGGCGTGCCGGTGGTGGCCGCGTGGACCTGGTTGCCGGACTATGACGTCGGCGTGCTGACGAGCATCGACGCTGCCGAGGCGTTCCGGCCGTTGACGATCCTGAGGACGACATTCTTCAGCCTGTTCGGACTGTTGATCGCCTCATCGCTGGCCATCCTGGCGTTCACTGTGCACATGTCGAAGGTCCAGCGTCAGGCGCGGGAGGCGGCGGTCGAGGCCCGGCAACTGGGTCAGTACACGCTGGAGGAGAAAGTGGGCTCTGGGGCGATGGGTGTCGTGTACCGCGGGCATCATGCGATGCTCCGGCGGCCGACGGCCGTCAAGCTGCTGGATGTCGACAAGGTGACGGACGAGACGATCCAGCGGTTTGAACGCGAGGTGCAGATCACCTGTCAGTTGAACCACCCGAACACGGTCGCGATCTACGACTACGGCCGCACGCCCGAGGGGGTCTTCTACTACGCCATGGAATACCTCGACGGCATCACCCTGCAGACGCTCGTCGATCAGTACGGACCGCAGCCCGAGGGGCGCATCGTCCGCATTCTCAGCCAGGTCTGCGGTTCGTTGTACGAGGCGCACAGCCTGGGGCTGGTGCACCGCGACATCAAGCCGGCGAACATCATGATCAACCGCCGGGGGGGCGAGGCGGACGTCGTCAAAATCCTCGACTTCGGACTGGTGAAGGCGCTCGACGAGGAGAAGCAGTCGGCGCTGACGGGCGCCAATTCCATGGCCGGCACGCCGCTGTACATGTCGCCCGAAGCGATCCAGACGCCGGCGCTCATCGATCCGCGCAGCGACCTGTACGCCGTCGGCGCGGTGGGCTACTTCCTGCTGACCGGCCGGCCGGTGTTCGACGCCGACAGCCTGGTGCGGCTCTGCCAGCAGCATGTGTCCGAACTGCCGATCCCTCCCTCGGAACGGACCAGTCAGCCGGTGAGCGGGGAACTGGAGAGCGCGCTGTTGGCCTGCCTGGACAAGAACCGGGCTCGCCGACCGCAGACGGCGCGGGATCTGGCGCAACTGATCGCGCGTTCGCCGGCCGCGGGGGGTTGGTCTCTGGAGGACGCGGACGACTGGTGGGGACGTCACGATCGCGGCCAGGGGCCAGGGCAGGGGCAGGGGCAGGGGCCGCGTGCGGTGGGGCGAAGCAGCACGGTGACCGCGGCGGCGGAAAAAACGATTCTGGGCGATATGAATTAGGACCTGGTCGGCGCTCAGGCGGCATGCCAGTCCGCCGCGCCCGCCCGGCGACGCATCACCCGAAGAGCGCCTCCACCGCCTCGCCTCCTTCGACGATCGGCGAGGGACGACCCTGCGCATCGGGCAGCCGGACCTCGGGATCGATGCCCAGCGCGGTGTAGATCGTCGCCGCCAGGTCCTCCGGCGACACCGGACGATCCAGCGCATACGCCGCATCTCCATCCGTCGTCCCATACACCGTGCCGCCGCGGATGCCAGCGCCCGCCAGCAGGCAGCAGAACAGCGTGCTCCAATGGTCCCGGCCCCAGTCCGAGTTCGCCTTCGGCGTGCGGCCCATCTCGCCCAGGCAGACGACCAGCGTCTCGTCCAGCAGGCCCCGCTGCTCAAGGTCTTCCAGCAGCGCCGCTGTCGCCTGGTCGGTCGTCGGCAGCAGGTGCTTGTCGACGTCCGCGCTGTTCCGATGCGAGTCCCAGCTGTATCCGTCGCAGCAGTCGTAATGCACGGTGACGAATCGCATGCCGGCTTCGACCAGACGACGCGCCATGAGGACCGACTGGCCGAACAGGTGCCGGCCGTAGCGGTCGCGGAGCGCGTCCGGCTCGCGGCGGATGTCGAGCGCGGCGCGGGTCCGGTCGGACGTCACCAGCGACAGCGCCCGCTCCTGAAATCGTGAGTACTCGCCCACCCGGCGCGATTCGAACCGCCGCAGACCGGCATCGAACTCCTCGACCAGCGACATCCGTCGACGGTTGCGGTCCAGCGTCAATTCCGGCGCCGCGGCCAGCCCGTCGATGGCGAACGTCAACTCTTCGTCGGTGCAGTCCCGCCAGTAGGGATTGTCCTCCAGGTTGCGGCGATCGATCCGCGTCGTCAGCGGGTTGTAGGCGCGGCCCAGCCAGCCCGCGTGTTCCCCCGGCCGGTGATACTGCCCTTCCTGCTCGATGCGGCCCAGCATGTTCGGCAGGACGGCATACGCCGGCAGGTCCCGCGCGAGGCCGCCGGGCGCGTGCTGCGCCAGGTATTCGGTGACCGACCCCATCGACGGCCAGTCGCGCGGCGTGTGATTGAAGCCGCCGCCGATCGGCACGTGCCAGCGGCGTCCCGTCTGCAGGTAATGCCCGCCGCCGCTGTGGTCGTTGTAGTCGTGCGACATCGTGCGGATGACGCTGTATTTGTCCGAGAGCTTCGCCAGTTGCGGCAGCTTCTCGCAGATGCGGAGTTCCGGGGTGCGGCAGGCGATCGGGCGAAACGGACCGCGCACGGTGTCCGCGGCGTCCGGCTTCATGTCGAACGTTTCCAGCTGGCTGGGCCCGCCATACAGAAACAGGAAGATGACGGACCTGGCCCGCGCGGGGCGATCGGCCCGGGACACCGACTCCGCGGCGAGGAGCCTGGGGACGGACAGGCCCAGCAGACCCGCGCCGCCGGCCTGCAGCAACTGCCGCCGCGACACCCGGTCGCACGCGGACTGAGAACGTCCAAGAATCGACAGCATCGGCCACTCCCGGATTCGCGCCCGTGGCGCGCTTTCGCATCAGCGACGACTGATTCGTGATCGTACGCCGGTCGCGCATCCCGCACAACAGCGACAGCCGGCCCGCAAGCCCCGTGAACGTGGCGAATTCGCAACAGTGCGATCGTTTGGGAGCTAGGGTTGGGATGGCCGACGTTCCGCGACGATCGCGGAGTTCTGGCAAAGTCTTCATCCCCGAGGGCAGGTCTGCGATGAGTGCAGCGACCGCTGAACCGGAACTCGAGCCTTCGGTCGCGGCGCCTGCCGCGCCGCCTGCCGCCGCTCCCAAGACCGCCCCCCTGCAGGGCAACGTGCAAACGTGCGCCGAATGCCGCGTCACGACGGCCTGGGGCTCGACATCCTGGTGCCCGCAGTGCGGATTCCATCCGCGGTTGAACCGGAAGGTCGACGTCGACCAGGAGACCGCGAGCGAATCGGATGACGATCCGCGGAACATCTGGGAACTGCTGCCCCCGTGGTCGAAGGCGCTCGGCGGCGTGTGCCTGCTGAGTCTGGCGGAGGTGGTCGCTGCAAACGTTCTGCTGGCGGATTCGGCGTGGCGGCTGCCGGCCGGGGCCGCGCACATTCTGCTCGGTCTGGCGGCGGCGGGGACCGGACATGCGCTGGCGTACTTCTTCGGAGCGGCGACGACCGACAAGATGGGTCCGCTGGACGCCTTCGTGAATCCCGTGGCGATCTGGCGGCCGGCCCTGCTGGCGCTGCCGGAGACGCAGCGGATGCTGCAGGTCGCATGCGTGGGGCTGATCGTTTGGCTGGGCGGGATGGCGATGATCGGCCGGGACTTCGGCCGCATCTTCGAGGTCGACAACAAGCCGAAGAAGAAGCTCGTGGTGGCGAATCCCGGCGCGTCGCTGGCCAAGAACGCTCAGGGAGAAGAAGTCGAGAGCATTGACGAGGCGGTGACGCAGTTCGCGGGCGAAGGCTCGCAGGCGGCGGGCCTGGCGGCCGGGGCCGCGAATGGCCTGGCGCCCGGCGCGGAGGCCGAGGAAGTCCGCCCGTACACGACCTTGGAATGCGTCGTCTTCGGATACCTTCCGGACGAGGAGGGGCGCATCAAGACGCTGCTGCTCGCCGCCCGTGAAGCGGACGGCCCCTGGACGTATGCCGGCCCGCTGGAAACGGTCGGCATCCCGCTGTCGGAGCGGC
The DNA here is from genome assembly GCA_019636235.1 of Planctomyces sp. GTDB lineage: Bacteria > Planctomycetota > Planctomycetia > Planctomycetales > Planctomycetaceae > Caulifigura. The sequence continues at coordinate 44,460 of JAHBXW010000019.1, read as the reverse complement.
AGACGCTGGCCCGCCAGCTTCGGGAGCGGCCGATCCGGCGGCCGGCGGTGCGGTGTTCAGTCGAAGGGGTGTGGGTCCGCCCGGACATCGCCTGCCTGGTCGAGCATCGCGACCGCGAAGCGGACGGCAGCCTGAAGGCGGCTCGCTGGAAGTCGCTGGCCGCGAAATGAGCCCGCAGGGGCATCGCCGCTGCGCACGGCAGGGACTATAGTTCGCGGCGTCGATCCGTGTCCGCGTTCTTAATGTCCCCATGCCGCCGACGAACATTCGTGCCCATCGCCAGGACCAGGTGCTGGAGCTGACGTGGCCCGATGGGGTCACGCAGCGTCTGCCGTTCAAGCGGGTGCGTTTCGAATGCCCGTGCGCCGGCTGCGTCAACGAGATGACGGGCGAGCGAATGCTGCGGATGGACTCGGTGCCGGACGACGTCGCGCCGACGTCGCTGAGCCTCACCGGCAACTACGCGCTGAAGATCCATTGGAGCGACGGCCACAACACGGGCCTGTACGCCTGGGACGTGCTGCGGCGCATCGGGGACGAGTTCGCGGCCCCGTGAGTCGGACGTCTCGCTGCTGGAATGGGTGCGAACCGCGGCCGCTCGGCCCGTGACATGGGCTGACATCGCCGGGCCGGGCCGCGTCGAACAGCCCGCCAATCGTCGCAGCGCGTCAATCGTCGCCGGCGCACTCGTCGGCGACGCCGCTCCAGTCGACGTTGGCCAGCGCGGAGATCAGCAGCTCGCGATAAACGGGGTCGAGATCGTGCGGGATGCTTTCCAGCATCTGCCGCTCGATTTCCATGGCGAGCTGGATCCGCGTGGCGTCTTCGAGGGAGACGGCTTTTTCGCGGACGACCTCGGATTGCGCGGCGGCTTCGCGCTGCCGCTTGAACTGATCGGCCCAGTAGGCGGCGAGATCAGGATCCCCTTTGAGGTGATCCGCGACGGACTTGGTTTCCTGCTCGCCCTGTCCGTAGTCGACGTGCGAGCCGCGGCCGCGGCCGGCCGTGTGATAATTCTTGCCCGGCACGAGTCCCTGCCGCTCGTGATCGAACAGCGCTCCCGCCTCGCCGGGCCTCTTGTTCGTGCCGACCTGGTAGAAGCCGACCGGGTCCATGAAGTACCGCGACACGGCGTCGCGGACCTTCCGGTCCTGACTCACCAGCCACATCACCAGAAAGAACGCCATCATCGCGGTGACGAAGTCCGCGTAGGCGACTTTCCAGGCTCCTCCTCCCTTGCCGGCCATCTCCGGTGCTCCCTGGTCTCAGCGGTCGACGATCAGCCGTCCCGGAAGATTTCTTCCATTTCATCGCGCGACGGCCGGCACTCCGTCACCACGCCCCGCCGCAACTGCGTGATGATGGCCTTCGGCGATCCCCCCGCGTGGAAGCCCAGCACGGCGTTCGTGATCGTCCGGAAGTAGGCCGACTCCGCCATGCCCAGGAACTCCAGGCGGCCGGCCAGCGGCCCCAGGAATCCGTACGACAGCAGAATCCCCAGAAACGTTCCGACGAGCGCGGCGCCCACCTTATGGCCGATTTCCTCGACCGGGCCGGACACCGCTTCCATCGTGATGACGATGCCCAGCACGGCCGCCACGATCCCGAATCCCGGCAGCGCGTCGGCCGTCTTGGACAGGGCCAGCACCGCGGCGTGGTGCTCGTCATCCATGATCTTGATCTCCTGCTGCAGCTGATCGTTGATCTGCTCGGGCGTGGCGCTGCCGTCGGTCACGGCGGTCAGGGCGCCCGTCATGAAGTCCAGCACATGGTGGTTGTGGGCGATCCGCGGGTACTTGGAGAAAACCGCCGATTCATGCGGGTCGTTGAGATGCGCGTCCCAGGCCAGCAGGCCGTCGCGGCGGCCCATCTTGAACAGCTCGTAAAGGCAGCGGAACGTCTCGACATACAGCGGCTTGTTGAACGGACTGCCCTTCAGCGAGCCGATCAGGCCTTTCATCATGTCGACGAGGACCTTCGTCGGCGTCATGACGATCATCGCCCCCAGCGCCGAGCCGCCGATCGTCACGATTTCTGAAGGGTGCACCAGCGCCATCATGTGCCCGCCGGCCATCGTAAAGCCGCCCAGCACCGAGCCGATGACAATCACACAGCCGATTATGACGAACATTCTGTCCCCCAGCCGGACAACGCGCAGCACAATGCCGACGACAATGCCGCAGTCGACCTCAATCGATCGAACCATAGCTTGACCGGCTTGCCGACTGAGGCGGGGTCGGACCGCGGGAATGGCAACTCAGCCGCAGGAAATGCCGCTCTGCGTGACTGTGCCGATTCCGCCGACCGCGACAGGCCCGCACCGGCCCCCCGGTCCCGTCCTTCAGCCCGGCTGGATGCGCACCACCCGCCGGCCCCGGACCCGCCCCTCGAGAATCTCCCGCACCGATCCCGGAACGTCCGCCAGCCGGATCGTCGTCGCCAGCTCCGAGAGTCCGTCGAGCCGCCACTCCTCCGACAGCCGACGCCAGATCTCCCGGCGGCGATCCTCCGGGCACCATGCGGAATCGATCCCCTGCAGCGCGACGCCCCGCAGAATGAACGGGTACACCGTCAACGGCAGGTCGGCGCCCCCCGCCACGCCACACGCCGCGACGCAGCCGCGCTGCTTCAACGAACGCACCAGCGTCGTCAGCGCCGCGCCTCCCACGGCGTCTACGCCCCCCGCCCAGCGAGTCGCGAGCAGCGGACGGGTCGTCGTGTCCAGGAACTCCTCCCGCGTCAGCGTTTCCGCCGCCCCCTGCCTTAGCAGCCAGTCCCGCTCGCCGGGCTTGCCCGTCACGGCGGCGACCTCATAGCCCAGCTTCGACAGCAGTTTGAGCGCGATGGTCCCCACGCCGCCGGTGGCGCCGGTGACCACTACCGGCCCGGACTCCGGCACGATGTTCCGCTCCGCCAGCGCGGCGACGCACTGCGCCGCCGTGAATCCCGCCGTCCCGAGCATCATCGTCTCTTCGAGCGTCAGCCCCTGAGGACGGGGGATGACCCACTCCGCCGGCACGCGAACATACTCCGCCCAGCCCCCCCAGCGTTCAACGCCCAGCTCGTGACCGGTCGACAACACTTCATCACCGGCGCGGTACAACGGCGAGGAACTCTCCGCGACGATCCCCGCGGCGTCGATCCCCGGCACGTGCGGAAACCGACGCACGATTCCGGAATGCCCCGTGGCCGCCAGCGCGTCCTTGTAATTCAGCGATGACCACTGGACGCGGATCAGCACGTCCCCCGCGGGCAGCTCCCGCAACGGCCGACGGTCGACGCCAGAAGCAATCGATTCGCCCGTCTTGCGGACCAGGAAACACTCGAAATCCTGCGGCGGGTTCGCCATGGGACCGGACTCCAGCAACGGGCGGACGGGCCGCAAGTAACGCGGATCGGATTGATTCGGGCCAACGGCCGGCGCCCGCGCGCCGCCTGCTGGCGAATTCTCGGCGCGCTCCTTGCGGAGCGCGCGCGCTGGCGCTAGTTTAGCCCCGCCTCGAAATGCTTCAGACTTTCGAGATCTGATTCGATCCGCCGAAACGGAGTATGCCCGTGTCACTGACCGTCAACGAGATCCACAACGGCGATTGCGTCAATCTGCTGAAGCAACTGGACTCCGGCGCGGTCGACCTCGCATTTGCCGACCCGCCGTTCAACATCGGTTACGACTACGACGTCTACGACGACCGTCAGGAAGCCGAGGCCTACCTGCAGTGGTGCGATCGCTGGATCGGCGAACTGCACCGGGTCCTCAAGCCGACGGGCACGTTCTGGCTGGCCATCGGAGATGAATACGCGGCTGAGCTGAAAGTCGCCTCCCAGCGGCTGGGCTTTCATTGTCGGAGCTGGGTCGTGTGGTACTACACCTTCGGAGTGAACTGCACGCGGAAGTTCAGCCGTTCGCACGCGCACATTTTTCAGTTTGTGAAGGACGCCGAGAACTTCACGTTCAATACGGAGGCGATCCGCGTTCCGTCCGCGCGGCAGCTCGTCTACGCCGACGTCCGGGCCAATCCCCGCGGGCGGCTGCCGGACGACACCTGGATCCTGCGGCCGCAGGACCTGCCCCAGGGGTTCCAGGCGGACGAGGACACCTGGTACTTCCCGCGCGTGGCCGGCACGTTCAAGGAGCGGGCGGGCTTCCACGGCTGCCAGATGCCGGAGCAGTTGCTGGGGCGGATCATCCGGGCCAGCTCCAATCCGGGGGACCTGGTGCTCGATCCGTTCGCCGGCAGCGCGACGACGCTGGCCGTCGCAAAGAAGTTGGGCCGCCGGCATCTGGGATTCGACCTGTCGGCCGAATACGTCGAGCGGGGTCGGGCGCGGCTGGCCGCGACCGCGGAGGGAGATGTGCTGGATGGCGCGCCAGAACCGCTCATCAGCGCGCCTACGACGGAGGAAGGGCGACGGCTGGATGAACTCGAGGCGAAGCCGAAGCGCCGCGTGTATGTCAAAAAGCGGGTCGCGCCTCCCAAGTAACGGGACGCCGACTCAACTGACGGCGCTGATCGCCGAGACCGCTGGATCGGCGGGGTTCGGAACCCGATTTGCTCGCTGCCGGGCGGGAGTGCAGTGCGGATTTCCGGGGGACGGAGCGGCACAGTCGCCGCGAATTGCCCCGTCTGCGCCCCTTCAATTCCCCGAACAGTCTTCGTCCTGTGCGGGCGTCGGCGGCTGATCCCCCCGGCGGTCGCCGTTCGCGTCCAGCCGGCGCGCCGCGCACTCCGATACATCCAGCATGCGGAGCAACGCGTCGGGAAAGGAATATCTCGAGCCAGCCATGTCTTCAGAACTCGAACGGATCAAGGCGGAGAATGCGGAACTGTCTGCCCGCCTCACGGATCTGCAGCAGCGCCTGATGCAGGCTGAAAAGCTGAGTTCCGTCGGCGCGCTGGCGTCGTCGATCACCCACGAATTCAACAACATCCTGACGACGGTCATCAACTACGCGAAGATGGGGCTGCGGCACAAGCAGGCCGCAATCCGCGACAAGGCCTTTGATCGCATCCTCGCCTCCGGTCAGCGCGCGGCGAAAATCACCACCGGGCTGCTCTCGTACGCCCGCAACCGCAGCGAACGCAAGGACGCGCTCAGCCTCCGGCAAGTGGTTCACGACGTCCTGGTCCTCGTCGAAAAGGATTTGCAGGTTCACCGCGTCCGCCTCGAGACCCGCTTTCATGGCGAGCCGTATGCGCTCGTCAATGCCGGCCAACTCCAGCAGGTGCTGCTCAACCTGATCATCAACGCCCGCCAGGCGATGGAGCAGGGGGGCGTGCTGTATGTCTCCGTCGGCCCCTCGGCCACGGAACCTGACGTCGTTGAGATTTCGATCCGCGACACGGGCTGCGGAATCCCCGCCGACAGGCTGCCGAGAATCTTCGATCGGTTCTACACGACGAAGACAGCCGACGATCAGGGACAGGGAGGGACCGGGTTAGGCCTCGCGCTATGCAAAGACGTGATCGACTCCCATCAGGGCCGCATCCGCGTCGAGAGCGTCATTGGCAAGGGAACGGCCTTCACGCTGAAGTTGCCGTCCATTCCGGCGCCGGCCGCCGCCGCAGCGACCCGGTCAACGGCCGCGCCGGCCGCCGTCTCTCCCGTCGCGCAGCGGGCGGGCTGAGCCCTCACGACGCGCCCCGGCCGATCAGCGACTTCAGGGTCGCCAGCAGGCCGGGGATCGTCTCAAACGGGTCATCCGGCTCCTCGTATTCGAGCACCAGGTAGCCGCGGTAGCCGGCCGCTTTGAGGATCTCCACGATCCGCCCCAGGTCGGCGGCTGCCTTGCGCCCCTCCGGCGCGATCGACGCCTTGAGCTGGGCGTTCAGGGCATACGGGGCGATGTGCTCCAACTCGGCGTACGGGTCGGCGGAGTGGAAGTTGCCGCTGTCGAAATTCACGCCGAACCACGGCGAAGGTTGGACGGCCCGGACGATCCGCAGCAATTGATCCGCCGTCGCGGTGATGCCGCCGTGATTCTCCAGCGCCAGGGCGACGCCCTTCTCCGCGGCATGCTCCAGGGAAGCTTCGATGCCGGCCACGCAGCGTTCGACGGCCTGCGATTCGGAATCGCCGCGCGGCGTCTGCCCGGCGAAGATGCGAATCACGGGCGCGCCCATCGCCGCCGCATAGTCGATCCATTGCCTCGTCAGCGCGAGCTGGGCGTCCCGCTCCGGGCCGTCCGGGAGGCAGAAGTCGTTGCCAATCGCCGTGCCGGAGATGTCCAACCCCAGCCGAAACGTCTGCTCCTTGAGAGCGGCGAGATACGGGGGCGTCACCTCGGCAGGGAAGTAGTAGCTGGTCAGTTCGACGCCATCGAGGTCCTGGGCCGCGCAGAAGTCGATGACGTCCTCCAGCGACATCGTGCCCGCGCGCTCCCCGGCGCGGGGCCAGTTCTTCGGCAGCCGGCTGTGAAACGAATACGCCGCCAGCGCCAGCTTGAAGTGCGGTCGACCCGTTCGGGCGATGGGATCGGCCGCGCGAATGGGCCGCCAGGGCCGGGCGCACGCCGACAAGGCGACGGGCAGGAACTGTCGACGAGTCAGGCGCATCGGAAGCGCTCCTGCCGGATTGCGGCGCGAGGGGATTCCATTCTCAGCGACCGTACCCGCGGGCCATGCGCACGGCAATCGACGAGCGTGCAGGGGTGCAGGGGCCGGAGAACGAGGGCTGCAGGTCGCGGTCGAGGAACGAGACCCAATGCGGCTGCGGCAATCCGCAGGATCTGCCGGACCGGGTGGCCAAAACCCGGCCTGCCTGGCCCCCGGGTCGACACGGGGGCGGCATTCTGACAGTACACCGGCGGAGAACGACGGCCGCGCGGTGTGCGGCCGTCGAGTCGCGCGTCCGCCAGGAGGTCCGGGAATGTCCGTCCGCAGTCTGTTGCCGCTGGTGCTGGGCGCCGGAATGTTGTCGGGCTGCATCGGTTCCGGCATGGGCCGGGAGACGACGGCCTGGATGCGTTCGCTGAAGCCGGAGAGCTGGGAGGAGGACAACCCGGCGGATGATCCGGGTGATCCGTGGATTTCAGCGGCGGGGCTGGAGGGGCGTCCGGATCAGGAACGGGAGACGGTGACGGATCCCTTGAACCTGCGGCCAATCTTCATGTCGGAGCGGGCGCGGTCGATCGAGCGGAACGTGGGAATCGGCGACTGAGGGGGGATCTGGCCGGGATTTTTCGGGCGTAAGTCCGCCGCGTGCCTGTCTTTCTTGACAGTCAGGCAAAGCCTGCGTATTCTGCCGAGGCAAGCGTCGAGGGTAATCTCACTGCGGCTGCCGCGCGGAGCGCTGCCGTTTCGCGGTGAGACTACAGGTTTGATTCGCCGGTGCAAGCCAGCGAGTCGGGCCCGATGCCTGTGCCGGGGGATTCGAAGCGCGGTTGGAAGCCTGGTCTCAGGGGAGTCCGGGTCGAGACTGCCTGGCAGCGACGTCGTCCGCGAGGTTGCTGATGTAAGCGTTTCCGATCAACACGGTCGGCGAGAGCACGACTGCTGGAATTCCACCGGCGCGGTGAGTTCCTGCATTGCGTTCCGTCGACGATCCGGTGCGGCGTCGGTGGGACAGGGTGCCCACTTTTTTTGTTCCCAGAGGACGGTGAGTGAACCATGAACGGACCCGAGATTCTGCGACTGGTCGACGCAATTTCGCGCGACAAGAACGTCGATTCGGAGGTCGTGTTCGAAGGCATTGAGCAGGCCATCCTCTCGGCGGCCCTCAAGCATTACGGCGAAGACCGCGCCGTCGCGATCACCATCGACCGCAAGACGGGCGAACCGGCTGTCTCCGTGGACGGCGCCCCGCTTCCCGGCGACGAACTGGGCGAGCTGCTGGGCCGCATCGCGACGCAGACCGCCAAGCAGGTGATGATCCAGAAGATCCGCGAGGCCGAACGGGACTCGCTGTTCGACGAATTCAACGACATGCGTTCGCAGATGGTCACCGGGGCCATCACCCGGGTCGACCAGGGCGCCGCGTCGGTCAACATTGGCAAGATCGAGGCGCTGCTCCCCAAAAGCGAGCAGATTCCCGGCGAAACATACAAGGTCGGCGAGCGGGTGCGGTGCATCGTGCTCGAAGTTCGCAAGTCCGGCACGCGCATCAAGGTGATCCTGTCCCGGACGCATCCGGACCTTGTCCGCCGGCTGTTTGAAGTCGAGATCCCCGAAGTCGCGGAGCGCGTCATCGCCGTCCGGTCGCTGGCCCGGGAGGCCGGCTACCGGTCGAAAGTGGCCGTCAGCTGCTTCGACAACAGCATCGACGCGGTGGGCGCCTGCGTCGGCGTCCGGGGCTCGCGAATCAAGACCATCGTCGACGAGCTGGGGGGCGAGCGGATCGACATCGTCCGCTGGAACGACAACCTGCAGGTGCTGATTCCGAACGCGCTGCAGCCGGCTGAGACCGAAGACGTGATTCTGTGTCCGATGCTGGGCCGGGTGATCGTGCTGGTCCGTGAGGATCAGTTGTCGCTGGCGATCGGCAAGCGGGGCCAGAACGTGCGTCTGGGCTCGAAGCTGGTGGGCTGGGACATCGAGGTGATGACCCGCGAGGAGCTGGACGAGCAGTTGGACCGCAGCGTGCAGGCCTTTTCGGTGGTGCCGCACGTGGTCGAGGAGCTGGCCGAAATGCTGGTGTCGCAGGGCTTTTTCAGCTTTGCGGACCTGTCGGTGATTGAGCCGGACCAGTTGCAGGAGCTGAGCGGCCTGACGGAAGAGCAGTGCGACGAGATCGTCGAGTACGCGGACAAGGAGAGCCTGCGGGAAGAGCAGGAGGAGGATCGTCGGAAGGCGATCGAAAAGGCGGCCAAGGCGGCCGAGGCGCAGGCGGCGGCATTGGACCGGATGACGGGCCGGTCGCTGGGTCCGGGCGGCGAGGAGCTGGAAAAGCCGGAGAAGTCGGCGAAGGGCGGGCGTTCGTCCGGGAAATCGGAGCCGGCTGTGGCGGAGGCGGCTGCGGCGGAGGCGGCGAGCGGCGAGACGGCCGCTGTGTCGGAAGAGTCGTCCCCCGCGGACGAGTCGGAAGCCGTCGAGGAGAATTCCGCGGTTGCCGGAACAGCGGATGCTGAGAAGGATGCCGAGGGGTCCGCGGACCTGGAGTCTCCGGCGGTCGGCGCGGAAGTGCCGGAGGGGGCGGGGGACGATCCGGAGCAGAAGCCGTCGACGAACGAATCGGTCGGCAGTGTCGCATAGCGCATGAGGCGACTTGCCCGGGGCGTGCGGCCCCGGAGGCGGTCGGGGGCGCGCGTCCTCGATCGGGCCGGCGGATGGCCGAGAGGACAGTCGGGGCAGCCGCGGACAGTGGTTCAACGAGGAGTGGCGATTGAAGATTCGGATCTTCGCGCTGGCGAAAGAGCTCGGGCTGGACAGCAAAGAGCTGATTCAGCACTGCAATGATGCCGGTTTGAACGTGAAGAGTTCTCCGCTGGCAAGCATTTCGCCGGAGGAGCGCGACATGGTGCTGGGGCTGATGAAGGGCCGCCAGCAGCCGGGCGGTTCCGCGCCGGAGAAGCCGCCGGAGCCGCTGGTCAGCCGCGAGGACGTCGCTGATCGGATGGGGAAAGTCCGCCCGATTCGGACGATGGGTCCGCTCGGAACGATGCGCCGCGGGAAGACGGGCCGCGCCGAAGATGACGTGGCGGCCGGAACTGAGGGTGAAGCGGTTGCAGACGAGGCTCCGGAGCAGTCGCTCGCTCCCGAAGCCGCCGGAGAGCCGGTCGCCCAGGCGCCGGAAGTTCCGCCAGAGGAAGAAGACGAACAGCCGATGAATGTGATGGCGGCTCCGGCCGCGGAAGCGCCCGCCGAGGAGGCGCCCGAAACTCCGGTCGAGCCCCCGTCCGGGACGACGCCGGCCCCGGCCGCTGAGACGCCGAAGCGTTCCGCGCCCCCGGCGCCGGAAGCTCCCGAGAAATCCAAGTCCGCCCCCATGACGCGTTCGGACTACGTCGCCCCCGGCGGGCGGCCAGGGTTCGCCGGCATGCGGGAGATGCGCGCCCGGGGGTCCGTGCGCGATCCGCAGCAGCGTCCCACCCGCGACGGCGGCGGCGGCCCGACCGCTCCCGATCGTCCGGATTCGCCCGACCGCGGCAAGCGCGGTCCCGCGCTGCCGGCCATCGCGACGCCGAACTTCAAACCGCAGGCGCCCAGCAAGCGCACCGAGGGCCCGGTCCAGAAGCCGGACCTGCCGCTGACGGCGGAGATGCTGAAGAAGCGCAGTCCTCTGGCGGAGATCATCAAGAAGCACAAGGACGTCGCGACTCGGAAGGCGGCCGGAGAGGTCGTTGAGGACGATGAGTCGGCCGCCCGGAAGACTGTCCGGGCCGGCGGGCACGTCGGCCTGCAGGAGACCCGGGACGAACGCCGCCGCAAGCGGCAGCGGACCCGCTCGGACGATGACGCGGTGTCGACCACGATCGTCCGCGGCCCGAAGCGGCACCGTCGCAGCGGCGGCAGCCATGTCCAGTTTCGCACCGAAGCCGTCGTGTCGCTGCCGGCCACCGTGCGCAGCTTCTCGGAAGAGCTCGGCCGCCCGGCGAAGGACATTCTGGGCGTCCTGTTCCGCTCAGGGAAGATGGCCACCATCAACGATCCGCTCGATGAGCCGACGCTGATGGAAGTCGGCATGGAGCTGGGCGTCGACCTGACGATCCAGAAGCCCGAGACGGTCGAGGACATCATCGCGCAGCAGCTGGCGATGCCGGACGAGGAGCTGGGCGAACTGACCGACCGGCCGCCGATCATCACCGTGCTGGGGCACGTCGATCACGGCAAGACGACGCTGGTGGACCGCATCCGGAGCACGGACGTCGCGGCGGGAGAGGCGGGCGGCATCACGCAGCACATCGCGGCCTACCAGGTGCAGCACAACGATCACCGGCTGACGTTCGTGGATACTCCGGGGCACGCGGCGTTCGGCGAGATGCGGGCCCGCGGGGCGAACGTGACGGACATTGTGGTGCTGGTCGTGGCGGCGGACGACGGCGTGATGCCGCAGACGATCGAATGCATCAGCCACGCGCGGGCGGCGGGCGCGCCGATCGTGGTGGCGATGAACAAAGTCGATCTGCCGGGCGCCAACGAGCAGAAGGTGCTGACGGACCTGTCCAACCAGAACCTGCTGCCCTCGGAATGGGGCGGCGACACGGAAGTCGTGCGGGTGTCGGCGCTGCAGGGCACGGGCATCGACGACCTGCTGGAAACGCTGCTGGTGACGGCCGAACTGCACGAGCTGAAGGCCCCGGCGAACGCGCCGGCGGACGGCGTGTGCCTGGAGGCGTTCCGGGACGAGGGCCGCGGTCCTGTGGCCTGGTTGATCGTGCGGCGCGGGACGCTGCGGGTCGGGGACCTGGTGCTGTGCGGTCCGTCGTTCGGCTTCATCCGGGCGATGTACAACGACAAGGACGAGCCGATCGACGAGGCGCCGCCTTCGACGCCGGTGCGGGTGGCTGGTCTGGACGAGGTGCCGAACGCCGGGGACACGTTCCTGGTGCTGGCGGACGACGACATCAACGTGGCCCGGGAGATGGCGAAGCACCGCCGGACGCAGGGCCGGGCGGCGATTCTGTCGCGGCGCGGCGGCCCGCGGACGCTGGAGGAATTCCTGTCGAAGCGCGAGGGCACGATCAAGGACCTGCCGCTGATCATCAAGGCGGACACGCCCGGATCGATCGAGGCGCTGCGGCACGAGCTGGGCAAGCTGCAGCACGACGAAGTCCGCGTGCAGGTGATCCACGAGGCGGTCGGCGGGGTGAACGAAAGCGACGTCTACCTGGCGTCGTCGGCGGGGGCGATCATCATCGCCTTCCACGTCATTCCGGAAGACCGGGCGACGTCGCTGGCGGAGCAGGAAGGGGTGGAGATCCGCCGGTACAACATCATTTACAACGTCACGGACGACATCCGCCAGGCGTTGGAGGGCCTGCTGCGGCCGGAGCGTGTGGAAGTGCCGACGGGCCGGGCGCTGGTGCTGCGGACGTTCAGCATCAGCCGCACGGGGACGATCGCCGGCTGCCGGGTGCTGAACGGGACGATCGAACGGTCGAACCGGGTGCACGTGATCCGGGACCAGAAGATTCTGAACCATTACGCGATCGCCTCGCTGAAGCGCGAGAAGGACGACGTGCGCGAGGTGCGCGACGGCCTGGAATGCGGCATCCGCCTGGAGGGGTTCAACGACGTCAAGGAAGGGGACCTTCTGGAAGCGTTCAAGATCGAGGAACGGAAGCGTTCGTTCGATTCCTGAGTAGACGCCGTCCGTCGGGCGGACGGCGTGCGTGCCACTGTAAGAGCCGGAATGTCACAGCGCCGCATCGCGAAAGTGTCCCAGGCGATTCGCCAGGTCGTCTCCTCGGCGATCCTGATGGAGATGCGCGATCCGCGGGTCAAGAAGGTGACGGTGCTGAACGTCGAAGTGCCGCCCGACCTGCGTTCGGCGAAGGTGTACGTCTCGGTGCTGGGCGAGGACAAGGATGCGCGGCTGACGCTGCAGGGGCTGAACTCGGCGCGTGGCTGGCTGCAATCCCGGATCGCCGACGAACTCGACCTGCGTTACACGCCGATTCTGTCGTTCATTCTGGACGACGGCATTAAGAAAAGCATTCAGGCCTCGCAGTTGTTGCGCGGCGTGCTGCCGGACGACGCCCAGCCGTCGCCGGACGACGAGGGGGACGAGTTCGACGACGACGACGTCGCGGACGATGACCTCTCCGCCGAGGCCGAGGCCGACGAACCGCCCGACCGCGAGGACGATTCCGGCTGACGCCGCCGGCTCCGACCCTCGCCCCCCGCCGCACCGAACACCGCCCTTCCGACTGTTGGAAGTCACGATGACGCAAGCCGCCGCCCCGAAGAAGCTGAAGAACGCCGACCGACAGCAGGTCCTGACGAAGGTCCTGGCGGTGCTGAAGAAGAAGTACAAGGCGTCGCCGCCGAAGCAGTCGCGCCCGGTGCTGGAGACGATGCTGTTCGGCGTGCTGCTCGAAGACGTGCCGTACGCTCAGGCGGAGAAGTCGCTGGACCGGCTGTTAAAGTCGTTCTTCGACCTGAATGAGATTCGCGTGAGTTCAGTGGCGGAGATCGAGGAGGCGCTCGACGGGCTGCCCTCGGCCGGCTGGCGGGGCCTCCGGATTCGCGAGATCCTGCAGTATTCGTTCGAGAAGTTCTTCGCATTCGATCTCGAGCCGCTGCGGCGCAAGACGCTGGAACAGGTCGAGAAGTCGCTGGACAAGATCAAGCATCTGACGCACTTCACGCGGGAGTTCACGCTGCTGCACTGCATGGGCGCGCACTCGATTCCGCTGGACCAGTCGAGCCACGAGCTGCTGGGCTGGCTGGGCGTGGCGACTCCGGACAACCACAAGGCGGCGGCGGACGAGTTGCGGGCGGCCGTGCGGAAGGCCGACGTGCCGACGTTCTTTCATCTGGTGCATAGTCTCGCGTCGGAGCCGGCGTTTCACGGAGCGTTCCGGCTGAAGCCTTCGGAAAAGGCGGCAGGCGGCGGCGATCCGGGCAGCGCGGTCGAGCGGCTGAACGCCATGCTGGCCTCCGGCGGCAAGCGGCCCGTGGCCAAGACGATTCGCAAGCCGTCCAAGCCTGCGGCGGAAAGCCGTCCCGCGAGGAAGTCGGGCTCGGGGAACGCCCGCAAGGTGGCCAAGGCCAAGCCGGCGCGGTCCTCGAAGCGCAAGTGACATGCTGGATTACCGCACGGCCTCCCTGGGGGGGTTGAACTGCATCGTCGCCGAATCGTCGGGCGCCGGCGCTCCGGAGGCGGCCGCCATTCTGATGCATGGTTTCGGCGCTCCCGGAGATGATCTCGTCGGGCTGGCCGAAGAACTGGTCACGATCGAGCCGTCGCTTCGCCGGATGCGGTTCGTGTTTCCCGCGGCTCCGCTGGAGCCCCCCGAGTTCGCCGAATTCGGCGGCCGCGCCTGGTGGCCGCTGGACGTGTTCGCGCTGCAGCGGGCCGTCCAGATGGGGGAGTTCCGCGATCTCCGCCGCCAGCTGCCCGGCCATCTGCCGGTCGTCCGCGAGCAGCTTGTCGCGGCGATCGACGCGCTGTGCGGCGAAGCGGGTTGGGATCCGTCGCGGATCGTGCTGGGGGGCTTTTCACAGGGCTCGATGCTGGCGACGGACGTCGCGCTGCGAATGCCGAAGGCGCCGGGGGGCCTGGTGGTCTGGTCCGGAACGCTGTTGTGCGAGGATGAGTGGCGTTCGCTGGCGCCGAATCGAAAGGGGCTGCGTGTCCACCAGTCGCATGGGCGTCAGGATCCGATCCTGCCGTTCGAGGCGGCCGTGTGGCTGCGGGACCTGCTGACGGATGCGGGGCTGGAGGTGAGTTTCACGGAGTTCCAGGGTCCGCACACGATTCCGCGCGAGGGCCTGCGCGAGTCGGCGAAATTGATGGCCTCGCTGCTCGACTGAAAGCGCGGGCCGCGCGGTGGCGCGGCTCCTGGGCGCGGCTTGGGGAATTTCCGCGGAGTTCTCGGTGGGGATTCCGCGCGCCCCGCGCCGATTGGATGAAATGCGGATGAAGTGCCGCGCCGGGCTTTTGACAGGCCGCTCAGGGAGCCCTACGGTCACACCCGTCCCGACCCCGCCGCCGCTGCGGCCTGTTCCCGAGGAGTTCGCGATGGAGCCGCTCAACCGGCGACTGTTTCTGGGCGGTTCGCTGGGCGGTCTGGCCGCGGTGTTCTCGTTCCGGCCGATGGCGTTCGCGGCTCCCGAGACGTTGTTTCTGACCTGGCAGGGGGATCCGACGACGACGATGACGGTGCAATGGGTCGCGCCGGACAGCGCTGACGACGCGTCCCTCGAGTACGCCGTGGAAGACAGCGAGATCTGGATGTCCTCGGCGACTCGGAAGAAGCCGTTTCCGAATACCGATCTGCGGGTCTATCGCTGCGAACTGACGGGCCTGACGCCGGACACGGAGTACGAATTCCGAATCGGCATGACGGCGGAGACGCACCGGTTTCGGACGATGCCCGCGAAGGCGACCGACGTGGTCCAGTTCGTGTCCGGCGGGGATTGCGGCGTCGCTGAGGCTGCGGTCGCGACCAACCGGCTGGCGGCCAAACAGGATCCGCGGTTCGCGCTTATCGGCGGCGACCTCGCTTACGACAACGGCCGCTCGCCGGAAAAATTCCTGCTGTTCCTTCGGAACTATCACCAGCACATGGTCGATTCCAAAGGCCGGATGATTCCGATGATCACCTGCATCGGGAATCATGAAGTCGATGGCGGCTACCAGCGGGACCGCGCCCGCTCGCCGCAGTACCTCAGCGTGTTCGACGGGTTCTTTTCCGAGAAGACCTGGGGCGTGCTCGACATCGGCGACTACATGAGCATCGTGCTGCTCGATACGGGGCACCTCGAGCCCGTCGAAGGGGAGCAGACCGACTGGCTGGAACGGACGCTGGCCGAGCGGCAGGACCGGCCGCATCTCATCGTGGCGAACCATGTGCCGGCGTACCCATCGCACCGGCCGTTTGCCGGAGTCGACGGCAAGACGGGAACGGGAGAGGACCAGCGCGCGCTGTGGTGCCCGCTGTTCGAACGGTACAAGGTCGACGCGGTGCTCGAGCATCATGATCACACGTTCAAGCGCACGCACCCGCTGACGAACGGGCTGTACGACAAGCACGGCGTGCTGTACCTGGGGGATGGATCGTGGGGCAAGCTGCGGGCCGTCATCGAGCCCGAACAGCGTCCCTACCTGGCGACGTACAACTCGGCGTATCACGTATCGTTGCACCGGCTGGAAGGAGACCAGCGGTTCCACATCGCCCTGGAGGAGGGGGGCAAGGTCGCGGACGTGTGCGTGACCCGGGGGAAGCGGCCGTCGCTGCGGGGCTGATCCCAGCCGATCGGGCGGGCGGCGGATCGGCGCGGGCCTGGCCGCCGGAAGCGATTCTTGCGGCGGATGGAGGCGGCGGGCCGATTCGCGGATATCATGGCCGTCAGCGACGGACGCGGGGAGCGTCCGTGCCCCAGCAGCGGGGAATGCGAGGCCGCCATGATCTGCATCACTGTCACGCCCGAGTCCCGGAAGTTCGGCAAGGTCGACATCCTGAACGCGGCCCGGAAGGGGGACATCATCGAGGTCTGCCTCGATCGGCTGCTCCGCGAACCGGACATCAAAGACCTGCTGTCGGTGACGGACAAGCCGATCATCGTCTCCTGCCGGCGTCGCGAGGACGGCGGGCAGTGGGACGGCACCGAGGAGGAGCGGCTGATGCTGCTGCGGCAGGCGATCGTCGCCGGGCCGGCGTACATCGAGCTGGACCTCGCGGTCGCGGGTGACATCAAGCGGTTCGGGAAGACGCAACGGGTCATCAGCTTCACGCGCCTGGACCGCCCGGAGCCGGACCTGGACGCGGTGTTCGACGAGGCGTCGCAGGCTCAGGCGGACGTGGTGAAGTTCACCTGGCCGACGCCGACGATCGACGACGCCTGGCCGCTGTTGAGAGCCGTGAGCCAGAAGAAGTCGGCGCCCATCGTGGGGATCGGCCTGGGCCGCGCAGAGCTGACGTTCTCCCTGCTGGGCTACAAGTACGGCTCGCCATGGATCTACGCGGCGCTCGAGAAGGGGATGGAGGCCTTCGAGGGGCAGGCGACGGTGTTCGAGCTGGAAGAGACTTACGCGCTGCGGGAGATCGATCGGCACACGGGGTTCGTGGCGGTCGCGGGTGGCGGGGATTCGCAGACGTCGGCGATCCGCGTGTTGAACAGCGGCTTCCGCGAGTTGGGAATGAACGTGCGGTGCCTGCCGGTCGTGCCGGGCGAGGTGGCGTCGCTGAAGAAGATGCTCGACGCGCTCAAGATTCGCGCCGTCGTGGTGGGCGGCGAATACGGGGCGGCCTTGTTGCCGCTGGCGGACACGATCGATCCGCTCGACCGATCGTGGGGCTTTGTGGACCTGCTGCTGCGCCGGGACGACGGGTGGCATGGTTACAGCACGTTGTGGCGGTCGGGTCTGAAGGCTCTGGAGTCGACGCTGGGGAAGGGCGCGGATGGCAAGGGCCCTCTGGCGCAGCGGAGCGTGCTGGTGCTGGGGAACGGGGCTGTGGCTTACGGAATGGCGGCGGCGACGGCGCAGCGGGGAGGGCTGGTGAGTCTGTGCGGCCCTTCGGACAAGGAGTCTCAGCAGTCGGCGACGAAGCTGGGCTGCCGGTTCGTGCCGTTCCAGAACCTGTACGACACGCTGGCGGATGTGGCGATCATCGCCGACCGCGGGCTGGAAGTGGGTTCGGCGCATGGCTGCATCAACGCGGCCGTGCTGCGTCCGCAGATGACGGTGCTGGACGTGAGCGATCCGCCGGTGCAGCACGAGTTGTTCGTGGAGGCGCGGCTGCGAGGGTGCAAGCTGGTGTCGCCGGAGGCGGTGTCCGCGGATCGTCTGGCGGCGCAGTTCAAGGGAATCACGGGGCAGGAACTGTCCGCGAAGGCGCAGGCGGCGGGCGCCGGGGCCGTCGCCGCGGGGTGACGCCGGGCTGTGGGCGAATCGCCGCCTTTCCGCTCGCGGTCTGAGTTTCCAGCCGTCGGGCGCGCCGGCATAATCGCGGTTCAACGACGCACTCCCCTCATTCCGACCCGCGCATGATCCGCAAGTCGCTGGCCCTGCTGATCCGCGCCCTGCGGGTGGACGCCCGGAGCATCCGTCCGCATCTGATGCGGTTCGGACTGGTGCTGATCGTTCTGTACCTGCTGTGGTTTTCCAGTTCGGTGTCCAGTTTCTTCGGCGCGCCCGGGCTGGCGCTGTTCCGTTCGATCGCGTGGGCGAACATTGTGTTCATCACGCTCGTCGGGGTGACCTACTTTTCGTCCGCGGTGACGGAGGAGAAGGAGGAGCGGACGCTGGGCCTGCTGAAGATGGCGGATGTGGGGGGGGCCGCGATCCTGCTGGGGAAGTGGGCGCCGCGGATGGTGGGCATGCTGTCGCTGCTGATCGTGCAGATCCCGTTCACGCTGCTGTCGATCACTCTGGGCGGCGTGACGCTGGAACAGGTGCTGGCGACGTACGCGGGATTATTGGCGTATCTGGCGTGGGTGGGCGCGGTGTCGCTGCTGTCGTCGGTCGTGATGCGGACGACGGGAGCGGCCTGCGTGATGGCGTTCATGCTGCTGCTGGCGCGGGCGTATGGGCCGCTGTTGATGCCGCTGTTTGAGCTGATCGGCGGAGGCTCGCGGACAGTCGAATTGGGTGAAGGCAACCAGGTCGTGGATTTCCTGTGGAGCGCCAGCGTCAGCGCGCTGGTGGAAGGCGCGTTGTCGCCGATGTTCGCCGGGCCGCGGGTTCCGATGCATCTGTTATGGATGCTGGGGGAATCGGCGGCGGCGCTGTTCCTGGCCTGGGTCCTGTTCGAGCCGTGCACCAGCGCGGAGTCGGTGGAATCGGCGCAGCCGACGTGGCGGAAGCTGGTTCCGTCGCTGGGCAAGCCCCGCAGTCGTCGGGCGTGGACAATGGCGCTGGTGGGGAAGGATTTCCGGCAGATCACCGGCGGCCAGGCGGGGGGGATGCTGCGGTTGGCCGTGTACTCGCTGATCGCGTTCGTTTCGGTCCTGCTGGCGTCGTCCACGGGGGCGCTGCTGGATCGTCGGGACGCGGGCGGCTTCTTCGTCTGGTGGGGGATCGTGTTCCTGATCCTGGATGCGGTGCTGGCGTCGGCCCGGGTGTTTCGGGCGGAGGTGCATGATCTGACGTGGTCGTCGCTGATGATGCTGCCGCGGGGCCTGGCGGACGTGGCCTTTTCGAAGATCGTGGGCTGCCTGCTGGGGTTGTGGCCGGGGATCGCCATGATCGCCGCGGGCCTGTTGCTGGCGCCGGATTTTCTGGGAGCGGCGATCCGCGACATCTTCTTCAACGCGGACACGGTCATGGGCTGGCTGTACGGCCTGCTGCAGGTCCTGCTGGTCCTGGAATTGACGATGTTGTTTTCGATTGCGATGCGGTGGGCGGCGTGGCCGCTGGCCGTTCCGCTGGCCGCCGGCGTGGTGATTGCGGCGAACGTGTTGATCTGGACCTGCCTGGCGATGATCCTGTTTCCGATGCCGGGTGCGTCAGCGCAGTTCGTGCTGTGGCTGCTGTGCGTGGTCGACGCGGCCGTCGTGCTGGCGATAGGCGTGATGATCGCGGGCCGGCTGCAGCGGCTGGCGGCGGAAGGCACGTGAGCGACCGCCGGCTGGCGATTGTCCAACACGAAGGGGGGAGCGATGCGAGGACTGCTTGTCGGAGCGGCGGCCCTGGGCCTGTGGCTGACGGCGAATCCGGTCGCGGCGATCGAGGCGCCGGAGATCTCCGCGGCGTTGTCCGCGCGGGGGACGCCAACGGCGGTGGTCCAGTCGCAGATCGAGCAGTACGTGCTGTCGAAGATGCCGCCGCTGCCGCGGGCGGAGTCGGTCGAGGAGTGGGAGCGGATCGCGACGGAGGCGCGGCGCGCGACGTTCGAACGCGTGGTCTTTCGCGGGGCCGCCCGGGGCTGGCGCGAGTCCCCGACGCACGTCGAATGGCTGGACGTGATCGAGCAGTCCGAGTACGTGATCCGCAAGCTGCGGTACGAGATCGTTCCGGGCATGTGGGCGCCGGCCCTGCTGTATGAGCCGCGGAACCTGGAGGGCCGCGTGCCGGTCGTGATGAACGTCAACGGGCACGACAGCGCGGGCAAGGCCGCCGACTACAAGCAGATTCGCTGCATCAACCAGGCAAAACGCGGCATGCTGGCCCTGAACCTGGAATGGTTCGGCATGGGCCAGCTCAACGGCCCCGAGTTCAACCATTACACGATGAACCAGCTCGATCTGTGCGGGACGAGCGGGATCGCCTGCTTCTACCTGGCGATGAGCCGAGGCCTGGACCTGCTGCTGGATCACGAGCATGCGGATCCCGAGCGGGTCGCCGTGGCGGGGCTGTCCGGCGGGGGCTGGCAGACGATCTTCATCAGCTCGCTGGACGAGCGGGTCAGGCTGTGCGATCCGGTGGCGGGCTATTCGAGTTTCCGGACGCGGGCGCTGTTTCACTCGGACCTGGGGGATTCCGAGCAGACGCCGACGGATCTGGCGACGACGGCCGACTACGCACTGCTGACGGCGATGCGCGCCCCGCGGCCCACGCTGCTCACGTTCAACGACCGCGACAACTGCTGCTTCGCGGCGGGCCACGCGCTGCCGCCGCTGCTGGAGGCCGCCCGTCCGGCGTTCGCGCTGTATGGCGCCTCGGATCGGCTGACGGCCCACATCAACCACCTGCCCGGCACGCACAATTTCGATCAGGACAATCGCGAGGCGCTGTACCGGATGATCGGCCGGCACTTCTACGACGGCCAGCCGTTCGATCCCCGCGAAATCCCCTGCCAGTCCGAGGTGTACAGCGCCGACGTTCTGCAGGTTCCGCTGCCTTCGATGAACCTGGGGTTCCAGTCGTTGGCGAGGGCGCTGGCTGAAGACCTGCCCCGGCCCGCCGGCGATGCGGCGCCGGAGAAACGCCGGTCGCGGCTGCGCGAAATTCTGCGGTACGAGCCGCTCGCAGCGACGTCCGCGGAGCTGCTGGAATCGAGCCATTCCGGCGGCGTGGACGTGAACCGCTGGGCGCTGAATCTCTCGGACCGGTTCACGATTCCGGCGACGGAGTTCGTGCCTGACGGGGCGACGCGCTGCGTCATGTTGCTGGCGGACGACGGGCGGGCCAGCCAGGCGGCGCGCATCGAGGGGCTGCTGCGGGAGGGCGTGCGGGTGCTGGCGATCGATCCCTACAACACGGGCGAATCGAAGATTCCGTCGCGGGACTTCCTGTTCGGGCTGCTGGTGTCGGCGGTGGGTTCGCGCCCACTGGGGGTGCTGTCCGCGCAGACCAACGCGGCAGCGGACTGGTGGGCCGCGCAGACGGGACTGCCGCTGGAGGCGATCGCCGTCGGTCGTCGGACGTCGCTGGGGGCGCTGTGCGCGGCGGCCGCGGGGGAAGGCGCAATCGTCCGGGTCACGTGCGACGGCGGGCTGACGTCCCTCAAACAGATCATCTCAGAGAATCTGGCGATTCCGAACGGCCCCGAGCTGTTCACGTTCGGGCTGCTCGAGGAGTTCGACATTCCGGAGCTCGAGGCGCTGGCCAATCGGGCGGGGGACTGACGGCGGCTGTCGGCTGCAGCGCCGGCCCGCGCCGCTCAGTGGGCGAGTCGGGCGGCGATGCGGTTCGGCAGGTCGTCGGCCCAGCCGTCGGACTCGGCGTCGATCGACAGCGTTTCAGAAAGTTCGTCGTCGCCCAGCGGCTGGCGGCTGGCGAGTTGCTGATCAAGAATGGCCAGATCGGCGTCGGAAGGGTCATGGCCGGCGGCGGCGCGTTCACGGATGCGGCGCGCCAGCGTTTCTCGGCTGGCCTGGAGGTCGAGCAGGACGAACGGCACATGGCGTTCCCGCGCGAGCCTTCGAAATCGGTCTCGCTGATCCCGCATCAGAAACGTGGCGTCGACGACGACGTGGAATCCGCCGTCGAGCGCGTGGCCGGCCAGCGTGGGCAGCGTCTCTCCATACAGTTCGTCGGCGACCGCGGGATCATACAGGTCGCCCGTTCGGACGGGTTCGCGAGGCTGGCCCCATTTTCCAAACAGCCGTTTGCGTTCGACATCGGACCGCAGGCGGACGGCGGGGAGCTGTTCGCAGAGCCGGCGGGCCGCATGCGACTTGCCGGTTCCCGAGACGCCGTGCAGCAGGATCAGCGCGCCGCCGCGGGGCGCTGAGGCCGACTCGGCCAGCGCGAGGTACTGATCGCGCTCGGAGGTCTTTGCCCGGCGCTCCTCGTCCGGGACGTCCGATTGCGCGAGCCGCAGCGCCGCCACTTTGGCTCGCACGAGCGCCCGGTAGACGAAATACCACGGCCAGCCGGAGAGCGCCGCGTAATCGCCCGACTCCTCCAGCCAGACGTTCAGCAGCCGATAGGCCAGCGGGCGGCTGCCGCGCTCCTGCAGGTCCATGACGACAAACGCGATCTCGGCGATGACGTCCGTCCAGCGCAGGCCCGGATTGAACTCCAGACAGTCGAACACCTGCACGGCGTCGTCGAGCAGCAGCATGTTGCCGAGGTGCATGTCGCCGTGGCAGTCGCGGACGCGTCCGAGCTGTTTGCGGCTGGCGAACCAGTCGCGCCTGCGAGCGTACTCGGCGTCGCACCAGGTTCGCAGGCGCGCGAGGATCGGGGCTTCGGGCGTCAGTCGGGCCAGGATGTCGAGGTTCTCAGTCTCCGGCCGACGGACGGATTCGGGATCGCCATACGTGTCTCGCTCGGAGGCGACATCTGCGGCGGCGTGAAACTTCGCGATCGTGCGGGCCAGCCCGTCGACATGCCGCGGCAGCAGTTCGCCGCGTGCGAGGACGCGCGTGAGGAGCGCATCCTGGGGGAACTCGCGCATCCGGACCGCATATTCGAACGGCGGGCCTGCGCCATGCAGCCGTGGCGCGTCGGCGCTGCCGCGGATTTCCTCGACGGACAGGTACAGATCGGGCGCCAGCCGGCGGTTCAGGCGGATTTCCTCGTGGCAGAACGTCCGCCGGCGCTCGAGCGTCGAGAAATCGACGAACCCGAAACTGACCGGCTTCTTGATTTTGTAGGCCAACGAGCCTGTCAGGATCACCCACGAGATGTGGGTTTCCAGCAGTTCGAGATGCTCGACCGGATGGTCGAATGCCTCGGGTCGGAGCAACCCCCGGATCATGGCATCCATTGCGGCTCCTGGCAGAAGTCCGTCGTCAAATCCGTTTCCGGCCGGGCGGCTGGCGGTGCGGTGACGCCGCCCCGTTCAGGGGAGCGACCGCGATCAGGGCAGGGCGGCCTGGAGGGGCAACGTGCCGCCGCCGGCGACGCCCAGAAATCTCGGAATAGGCAATGCCGCGATCCGGCGCAGCGCCAACTGGAGCGCCTCAGCGCGGGCCGTTCCCGGACCAGCGTCCGGCGACAGATGCGTCGGCTGAAATTCCTGAGTCCGTTTCCAGTAGATTGTGCGACCGTCCGCCGAGCGCCAGGTCGTCTCCAGCTCGATCTGCGTCGTCTTGATCATTCGGCCCCCCGCTTGTCCGACCGGCGCCGGCGACTGCGGACGCGGCTGCAGCATCAGCCCCTCGGACTCCTGATAGCGGACCTCGAACACCAGCGGTTCCTCTTCCGAGATTCGAAATCCGGCGTCCGACAGCCGCGCGGAAAGCGCCTCGGCGAGGGCTGTCTCCGTCGCGGAGCCATCCTCCGGGTCCGCCGTGGCGACGTGCAGCTGAACGCTGACGAACGCCCCCGGGCCAAACATCGCGCCGGCTTCGTCCGTCCGCCCGAGCGCCGACCGAATCTCGGCCCACGGAATGGATTGAACCTGAAACGTGTACCGCGACTCGGCCGGGCCGGCCTTCTCCTTCGACACCCAGCAGACCTCCTCCCCCAGAATCCGTCGCGGCGACGTATTGGATCGCGGGTCCAGCATCCACACCGCCTGGCCGCTGACGTCGTCGAGAATCAGACCGCCCACCAGCAGCCAGCCCGAGCCGTCCGGCAGCCATTCCAGCATGCGGCCCTGGTACGCGCCGCTGGACGGCACGGAGG
This sequence comes from Planctomyces sp., assembly GCA_019636235.1. Classification (GTDB taxonomy): domain Bacteria; phylum Planctomycetota; class Planctomycetia; order Planctomycetales; family Planctomycetaceae; genus Caulifigura. Next base: position 20,895 of record JAHBXW010000019.1, on the reverse strand, counting down.
CGAAGACCTGACCAGGCAGGCGATGGGACCGAACCGCATCGCCGGTCGCGAGATCGAACACCGTCAGTTCCGTCGCCGCCTGCGAGGTGCGCAACGCGGCGAACTCCCGGCCGTCCGGCGAGAAGTCGAGGTCCACCCATTCGAAGTGCTCGCCGCGGGCGTTCTGCGGCGGCAGCGCCGCCTCCCCGGCCAGCTCGCCCGATTCGAGGTCATAAAACTGCAGCGGCGCCGGGCGGAATCCGTCGATGTTCGCGAGGAACCGTCCCCCCGGGCTGAGCGTGCAGCGCGTGGCGTCGAACTGCGAGTTCCAGGCGATCTCCCGGATGAGTCGGCCGGTGCGGGCATCCCAGATCCGCAGATGTTTGGCGCGCTGCCGGTCCGTGCCCGCATAAGTGAACGTGATCAGCCGGTCGGCCGTGGGCAGCTCCGCGTACGCAACCGTTGCTCCCGGCTCGCCGGCCTGGATGACCTGCGTCAAACGGCCCGAATCCAGCGACCAGAGTTCAATGACGGGCGATTCGGAGTCCGCGGGGTCGGGACGCTGCTTCGGAATCCGGCGGACGGCGAGCAGCGTGCCGTCCGGGCTGATCGTCGGCGCATGGGCCGCGCCGGTCCGATGCACCTTATTGCCCCGGGCTTTGCCGGTGATCAGATCCCAGGCGGCGTACTCGTAATCCCCGCCGCCGACAGGAATCTCGAGCAGGGCGATCGGCTCTTCGGAGCGCACGAACTGGACGCCGGGGGTCGAGATGCCGGTGAACAGGGTCTGCGGCATCGGACCGTGCCCGCTGTTCCAGCGGCCGCGCGGCGGATCGGGCTGAACAGTCCAGCGGCGGCCGCCGGTCTTCGGGATGCGGCGGCTGACGACGGGCGTCTCGGCGGGCGCTGACGTTGGCGGAGCGTCCGCGGCGACGGTCTCTTCGATCTCTTCCGGCGGCGGCTCGGATGCCAGTTCGGGGGCGGGGGGCGCATCCGTCGCCGGGGACACGGACGCGGGCTGCGAGCTGGCGGGGGCGCGGGAATCGCCGCCGCTGCTGTCAGGCTTCGACGGGTGCCGGACGGTCGACACGTAAGAATCGACGTCGGCGGGCACTTCCCAGGCGAGCGGCCGCGCCTGGAACTCTGGTTCGGCCGCGCGGCGTCGCGCGCGAAACTCTGCAATGGCGATGAACGCCGCGACCGCCAGGGCGACCGCCAGCGCCACGCCGACGATCCGGGCGGTCGGCAGGCTATGCGAGGATCCGCGTCGCCGACGCTTCCCTTTGCCGCCGTTTTTCTGGACCGACGGCAGACCGACGGGGCGTCGACGATGGTGACTGCTCTGCGACATGCGGCGACTGCTCCGCCAGAACCCGGAGGCCTGTCACGGCGGGTCTGCAAGCACCGCACGGGCCAGTCGCCGGTCTCTGCAGAATGATCGAGCGGGCAGCCTCCCGCAACGGCTCAGTCGTCCTTTTTCTTCCCGCGTTTGGGCGTCTTGCGGGCGGCCGTGCTGGGAGTCGACTTCCGGCCGCCGCGAGCCGGCTTCTTCTTCCCGGATGCGGCCCGGGCGGCCAGCAGCGCCACCGCCTCGTCGAGGGTGATCTCCGTCGGGTCGCGGTCCTTGGGGATCGTCGCGTTCGTCTTCTGGTGTTTCACATAGGGGCCATACCGCCCCTCGAAGACCTGCACCGGCCCCCCTTCGGAGGGGTGTTCGCCCAGCTCCTTCAGCGGCGTGACGGCCGCCCGACCCTTTACCTCCTTCAACAACTCGACCGCCCGCTCCAGGGTGATCGTCAGCACGTCGTCGTCCTTGCCCAGCGACTTGTACTTTCCCGCGTGCTGCACGTACGGCCCGAATCGTCCGATCCCGGCATTGACGACCTTGTTGTCCTCGGGATGTTTGCCGAGCTGGCGCGGCAGGCTGAGCAGGGCGACGGCCGTTTCAAATTCGACGGCGTCCGGATCCATCGTCTTCGGAATCGAGACCCGTTTCGGCTTCGGCCCCTCGGGTTCGATCTCGCCCAGTTGGAGGTACGGGCCGAAGGGACCGTTCATCACCAGGATCGGCTTGCCGGTTTCGGTCTCCATGCCCAGCGACTTTGGCCCCTGCTGCTTGCGGAGGAACAGTTCCTCGGCGAGTTCATTGCTGAGATCGGCGGGCGAGATGTCGTCCGGCAGCGACGCCGTGGTCAGGTCCCCGTTCAACTGACGTTCCAGGTACGGGCCGAACTTGCCGACGCGCACCGCCGACTGCAGCCGATCGAGCTGGATCGTGCAGGCCTGGCGCGGATCGATCTGCTCTTCCTTGGCCTTGACCTGGCCTTCCAGCCCCTCGTCCCCGCTGTAGAACTTCTTGAGATACGGGAGCCGGTCCGCCTGGCCGTTGGAAATGTCGTCCAGCGACTGCTCCATCTGTGCGGTGAACTGCAGGTCGACGAGCTGGGGGAAGTACTGTTCGAGAAGCCGCGTGACGGCCAGCGCCGTGAACGTGGGAATCAGCTGGTTGTTCGCCTTGCGAACGTACCCGCGGTCCTGGATGGTGCCGATGATGCTGGCGTAGGTGCTGGGCCGGCCGACCCCTTCCTCCTCGAGTTTTCGGACGAGGGTGGCTTCGGTGTAGCGGGCGGGGGGCTTGGTTTCGTGGCCCAGCGCCTCGACGTCGCGGCAGTTGAGAGTCTGTCCGGTTTCCAGCGGCGGCAGCGTGGAGTCCTGGTCTTCGAGGGCGGCTTCGGGATCGTCGCTGCCTTCGACGTAGGCGCGGAAGAAGCCGGGGAACTCGATCTGCCGGCCGGTGGCGCGGAACTCCGCGTTTTCGGCGGCGATGGTGGCCGTGGTGAAGATCAGCCGGGCGTCGGCCATCTGCGAGGCCATCGTCCGCTTCCAGATCAGGTCGTACAGGCGGAGTTCGCGTCCGGACAGGCCCAGTTCCTCGCCGGTCTGCATTTCCGTGCCCGCGGGGCGGATCGCCTCGTGGGCCTCCTGTGCGTTCTTGGTGCGGTTGCTGTACTGCCGCTGTTCGCCGGGGAACAGGTAATCCGCGCCGTAGCGATCAGCGATGCGTCCGCGGGCCGCGGTGACCGCCTCGCGGGACAGCGAGACGCTGTCGGTACGCATGTAAGTGATGGCGCCGTCTTCGTAGAGGCGCTGGGCGACCTGCATGGTCTCGCGAGCGCTCAGACCAAGCTTGCGGTTCGCCTCCTGTTGCAGGGTGCTGGTGGTGAAGGGTGGAGCGGGGGAGCGCTTCTGCGGCCGCTGCTCGACGTCCGTCACCGTCCAGACCGCCCGTTGCAGGCGCTCGCGGAGTTCACGGGCGGCGGCTTCTTCCAGGAGCAGGACGTCCACGCCGTCCTGGATGCGGCCGGTCGATTCGTCGAAGTCCTTGCCCTGCGCGACCCGCCGGCCCCCGACCGTCGCCAACTGCGCCGGGAAGCTCACGTTCTTCGGCGTCTCCAGCGTGGCTTTCAGGTCCCAGTACGACCCTTTCACGAAGGCCAGTCGTTCCAGTTCGCGGCGCACCAGCACCCGGACGGCGACGCTCTGCACGCGGCCGGCCGACAGGCCCCGGCGGATCTTCTTCCACAGCAACGGGCTGAGGGTGTATCCGTACAGCCGGTCCAGAACCCGCCGGGTCTCCTGCGCCTGAACCAGGTTCTGGTCGAGTTCACGGGTGTTCTGGATGGCCTTGAGAATCGCGGGCTTGGTGATTTCGTCGAACGTCATCCGCTTGACGGGAACGTTCGGCTTGAGGAGTTCCGCCAGATGCCAGCCGATGCTTTCGCCCTCGCGGTCTTCGTCCGTCGCGAGGATGAGTTCGTCGACATTCTTGAGCAGCGTCTGGAGGTCCTTGACGACCTTCTTCTTTTCGGCCGCGACGACGTACAGCGGGGCGAATTCCTCGTCGATGTTCACGCCCAGCCGGGCCCAGGACTGCTTTTTCAGCTCCTCCGGAATTTCCGAGGCGTCCTTGGGGAGGTCGCGGACGTGCCCCATGCTGGCGCGGACTTCGTAGTCGCTGCCGAGAAAACCGCCGATCTTCTTCGCCTTGGCGGGCGATTCGACGATCACCAGTCCCTTTTTCCGTTTTGCGGCCACGGACACCGATCCTGAACCAGTTGCTGGACGACGGGCGGGTCAGGCCGGACGGCGGACCGCGCGCCGCCGTTGCCTGACGGTTCGCAGGGCCATCGCCGGCCGGCGAATTCCGGACGCGGGACGACCACGGAACGGGCCAGGCCGGAGGCCGCCCGTCGAACGCCAGACAGACCTTGAGCCGCGGGACGCCACCGCTACAATGCCGTCGCTGATCCCACGCCCGCTTGAAGTTGCGACTTGCTTACGGCATCGCTCCTTGAATTGTCAAGCGACGGGAACGGTCTCCGGTGCGCCGCCGGACCTCAATGGGTGGGGTTCCGGCAGGTCGGCGCGAGCCGGGCAGGCTGTCGTCCGCGCCTTGCCGGACACGCCCCTTAAAGGTCCCAGGATGGCATCACCACTGAAGGTCTTCCGCAAGCACCAGCGCGTGCTGATGGTCATCGTCACCGGGCTGGCGATGATCTCGTTCGTCGTGCTCAGCGCTGTCCAGTCGATGAATCCGGCCGACATGCCCGCGCCGCTGCTGGTGACGGCCGTGGCAGCCATGGTCGGCGGCGCCGCCTGGATCGCCGGACTGCGGAACAAGAAGGCTTCGGAGTACGGACTCGTCGGCGTCCTGTGCGGCGCCGCGCTGGGCCTGTTCTTCAGTTGGGGCCGCACCGGCAACACGGCCGTCTTCGCCAAGTCCGGCAACATCTCTGGGCAGAAGATGCAGGACCTCCGGCACGACCGGTATCTCGCCAACAGCTTCGTCCGGCAGGCCTTCGAACGCACCAGCGGCTTCGATCCCGCGCGGTTCGGCCCCGGGTTCGCCTCGCAGTACCTGTTCGGCTTCTCCGGCCCCGGAGTGGATCAGGACACGGACATCGCCCTCGGCGAAATCCTCCGCCGCGAGGCGCATCGGCTGGGCATCAAAGTCACCGACGAAGCCGTCTGGGATTTCATCCGCGGCCTGCACCTCGGCGGCCGGCAGCTCACCTCCGAGCAGTTCATCGCGATCCGCCAGAACCTCCGCGTCAGCGAAGAGGCGATCGTCAACGCGATCCGCGGCGAACTCACCGCCAAACAGGCCGCCTTCCTCCTGACGGCCGACGCCTCGGTGCCCCCCGGCGCCCTGTGGGACTACTTCCGCAAGCTCAACGTCCAGCAGGAAGCCGAGATCGCGGCCCTGCCGGTCAGCGAATTCATCGATCGCAGCGCCGACCCGCCGGGTTCCGAACTGCAGGAGCTGTTCAACAAATACCGCGACAACCCGGCCGGCTTCACTCCAGAGGGCCGCGTCGAGGAAGGCCGCCCCGGATTCTTCCAGCCCAATCGCGTCCAGATCGCATACCTCGAGGCCGTGTACGACGAGTTCGTCTCTCAAGTCGAATCCGTGACCGACGCGGAGATCGAGGAGCGCTACGAGAACTCGTACCGCCGGCAGTTGTCGCTGCCGGACTTCCTGAGCCCGGGCACGACGCTGGATGGGGACGAGCCCGACGGCGAAACGTCCTCTGAGCTGCCGGGACTGCCGGCCCCGGGGGATGCTGCGCCTCCCGCCAGCGACGGCGAGTCGCCCCCGACGCAGGACGACAACCCGCCCGCGACGGACGAAACGACCAGCCCGGATGAGGCGCCCGCCAACGAGACGGCTCCCCCAGCTTCGGACGATGAACCGGCTTCGGACGATGAACCGGCTTCGGACGATGAAGCAGCCCCGCCGGCCATCGAAACTCCCGAGATCGAAACGCCGGCCGAAACACCCGCGCTTCCCGAGTTCCCGAGTTCCTCGGACGACGCGACGCCCGAGCCATCGGCGAACGGCGAGCAATCGGGAATCCGTCCGCTCGGTTTGCTGAAGCTCGTCGCCTTCCAGGAGGAGACGCCGGCGGACGACGCGCCGGCCGAGACGCCGCCCGTCGAGACGGAAGTCATCGTGGAAGAAGACACGACCCAGACGGAGCCGCCGGCGACGGACCTGCCCGCGACGGACGCGTCTGAGTCCGACACGACCGCTGAGTCCGCCCCGGCTGATGCGCCCGCCAGCGACTCGGCCGATGGCGAAACCCCGCCGCCCGCCGAAGGGGATGCGACCCCGGCCACGGGGCTTCCCGACCTGGACCTGGACGGCGCACCCGACGCCGTTCTGCCCGGCGCGGAGGACGCCCCGCTGCCGACCGTCCGCCCGCTCGACGATCAGCTTCGGGGAGAGATCCGCGAAGAGCTTCTGCGCGAGCGCGCGTTGCTGCTGATGGAAGAACGCATCCAGAAGGCGTCGGCCTTCATGTCGGATGAGATCGGCATCCGGGTCACGACGATGTCCGACGATCCCTCGCATCTCACCGCGGAACAGGCGTCGGAGCGGCTGAAGGAATACGCCGCGAACAACGGCCTGGTGTACGTCCAGACGCCGTACCTTTCGGCCGGCGAACTGCGAGATTCCGAGGACTACACGATCGGCCGGGCGTTTCTGAACGTCCCGCGCCGGCCGCTTGTCGCGGATGAGGTTCAGGCGAACTTCCGACAGACGCTGCTGTACCAGCCGCGGATTGCCACGAACATCGAACCGCTGAGCCTGTTCGCGTACTGGGTCACGCAGAAGCAGGCGGCGGACGCGCCGAAGTCGATCGACGAGCCCGGCATCCGGGAGCAGGTCGTCAAGACGTGGCGCGAGTTGAAGGCTCGGGAGCGGGCCCGCGAGCGGGCGCAGGCGCTCATCGACCAGGCCACGGGCAAGGAGGCGCCGCTGGGCGAGGTCTTCCGCGAGGAGTCCGTCACCGGCAAGCCCGGCACGGGCTACATCACGGTGCGCCCCTCCGGCCGGTTCTCCTGGTACCGGGCCTCGATCGTGCCGCCGTCCGGCATGCGTCCCGACCCGCCGACGCTCGGCAGCATCCCCGGCCTCAAGCCGCTCGGCGACCAGTTCATGCATGCGGTGTTTGATGACCTCGAACCCGGACAGATCGGCATCGCCGAAAGCGCCGACAAGTCCGATGTCTATGTCGTCAAAGTGCTCTCGCGCACTCCGTCGACCCCCGAGGACCTGGACGCCCTGCGGCAGCGGTTCCTCAACCGGGGCTTCATCCCCGAGTACAACTACATGGTTCAGGTCGATATGCGGCAGCACGGCCAGAACCCCTTCCGGATCCTGATGGACAAGCACGAAGTCCTGGTCAATCAGGCCCGGAACGCGGCGGCGGCGCAGGACGACTCCCTGTACGACTGACGCGCCGTCGGATCCTCGCAGACGCAGCGCCGCCGGCCGCAGCGCTGCGTCGAGGCAGTGACATGTTCGCAGCCAGAATGTTCGGGCTGGCCGCGGTGCTGGCGATCGCGTCGTCCGCGCAGGACAGCGCTGGGACGGACCTGTTGTCGCCGGACCTCAGGCAGGCGCTGGCCGTCGTCGAAGACCGCTCCGAACTCCACCCCGAGGAGGATGCAGCCTACTACGGGCTGTTGCAGGCCGCGCGGGACGCGGACGCCGCAGCCTTGTCCGCCGCCGCGCGCGCCGGCCGCTCCAGCCGCGAAGCCGCGTGGAAGGCGGGGCGCCGATCGGCCTATTCCCAGTTTGCCGACTTCCTGAACGCTCCTGAAGCCATCCGGGGTCGCCCGGTCGCGGTGTCGGGAGGCCTGAAACGCGCGGTCGCATCCGCTGCGGATGAGAACCCTTATGGCATCGACGAGCTGTACGAAATCTGGCTCGTCAGCCCGGACTCGCAGAGTCATCCGACGGTTGTCGTTGCGACCTCCCTGCCTCCGGGATTCCCGATGGGCGAGAGCGACGAGTTCGAGGTCCATGCCACAGGGCTGTTTCTGAAACTCTGGAGTTATCCCGCCCGCGACAAGCACACGCGGCTTGCGCCTCTCGTTATGGCGGGAACAGTTTCCCTGGTCGACCGCCGCTTCGAATCCCCGCTGCGCGGCTGGACGAACGCCGCGTTGATTGCCGTCGGCGCGGCCGTGATCGGGCTGTTGTGGTTCACCCGTCGGCGCCGCGTTTCGGTTGCGGACATCCCCTCCGACGCCCCTCCCGATTTTCGCGCCATCGCGGAGGCGCTGGCCGAACCCGACGACAATCCGGAAGGTCCTCCTTCGCGACCAGCATGACATTGCCCGCACTCTCTCCATCGCCCGATGCCCCCGACGCGCGGTCCGCGCGACTCGTGTCCGTGCAGGTCGGCGCGGTGCAGACGCTGGGCGCGTACGACGCCGTTGACCCCTTCGAGAAGCGCTGGACCACCGGCATCTTCAAACAGTCTGTCGCGGGCGATGTCGCCGTGCACCGCCTGGGACTCGAGGGAGACGGGCAGGCCGACCCCAGGTTTCACGGCGGTCCGGACAAGGCTGTCCTCGCCTACTCGGCCGACCATTTCCCCGAATGGTCCGATCGGTTGGGACCCGAACCGGTGACCGGCGGCGCGTTCGGCGAGAATCTGACGATCTCCGGACTCATCGAGGATCAAGTCTGCATCGGCGATGAATGCCGAATCGGCGATGTCGTGCTGCAGGTCACGCAGCCGCGCCAGCCCTGTTCGAAGCTGGCCCGTCGCTGGCGGCAGCGCGACTTGCCGAAATGGGTGATCGCCAGCGGGCGGACCGGCTGGTACTTCCGGGTGCTTCAGGAGGGCGTGCTGCGCGCGGGACTGCCTGTGGAACGGATCGCGCGGCCGCATCCGGACTGGACGATCACGGCGGCGAACCGGGTGATGTACGCCAAGCGGCTGCCGGCGGAGGACATTCGGCCGCTGATCGCGCTGCCGGAACTCTCGCAGGCGTGGAAAGACGAGCTCGGCGAACGCGCGCTGGGCTGAGGCGGATTGGCCCGGGCGGATTGGCCCGCCTCGCGGTCGGATTCAGTCGGCGATCCCGTACCGCACGATGCAGTACAGCGCCTTGAAGCCGTCTTTCCAGCCGATCTTCTTGCCTTCCTTGTAAGTCCGGCCGTGGTAGCTGATGGCCATTTCGAACACCCTGTAGCGGCCCCGCGCGACTCGCGCCGTGATCTCCGGCTCGATCCCGAACCGATCCTGCTTCAGACGCGGCGCCACGTCCTCGATGACCTTCCGGGAGAACAGCTTGTAGCACGTCTCCATGTCGGTCAGGTTCAGGTTCGTGAACGCGTTCGACAGCGTCGTCAGAAAGCGGTTCCCCAGGTAGTGCCAGTAGTACAGCACCCGGTGCGGCTGATCCCCCAGAAACCGGCTGCCGAACACCACGTCCGCCCGGCCCTCGACGATCGGCTGCAGCAGCCGCGGAATCTCGCCTGGGTCATACTCCAGGTCGGCGTCCTGGATGATCATCGCGCTGCCCTGCGCCGCCAGGAACCCCGTCCGGACCGCGGCCCCCTTCCCCCGGTTCCGATCGTGATACAGGATCGACAGCCGGTTCAAAGGATCATCGTTCGGCTCGGCCTCCAGCTCCTTCAGAAAGTCCCGCGTTCCGTCCTGGCTGAAGTCGTCGACCAGCACGATTTCCTTGCGGATCGGCAAGGCCCGCACGCGGGCCAATAGCGCCGGCAGCGTGTTCCGCTCGTTGTAGACGGGGATCACCACCGACAGCAGATAGTCGTCCGGAATCGCGTAGAAGCCGAGCTGGCGACAGGCCCCTTCGCCCAGCAGCGCCCGCAGCGACTCGTACCAGGCCTCGGTGAACGGGGCGCCGGATGCCAGACTGGTCATTTCGCTCGACAAGGAACACTCCCGCTGGATCGCGTGCGCGATGCACTCCGTGCGGCGAAGAATCGCGAACCGCCGGCGCGAGGTCAACGCGAGTCGGCGTCCACTGGCCGCTGCCCGCCGCTCACTCGTCCGTCGCCGGCCGCGACCGGAACCGCGGACTCGAGCGCAACCCGCTGCGATGCAGCCAGAACTCTCCCAGCACGCCCAGCGTCGACAGCCCGTAGCGCACGCTGCGCCGGAAATTGATGCTGCTGGCCTCGTCGAAATACCGCACCGGCACGGGCACGTCGCCGACTTTGAATCCGAAGTGCACGGCCTGCGCCAGGAACTGGCTGTCGAACACGAAATCGTCCGAGTTACGCTCCCAGGGAATCGTCTCCAGGACCTCCCGCGTGTAGGCCCGGAACCCGCTGTGGAAGTCCCCCAGGTTCTGGCCCAGCGCGATGTTCTCGGTCGTCGTCAGCACGCGGTTGGCGAAGTACTTCCAGCGGGGCATGCCTCCCGACAGCGCCTCCTGCCGCGTGCGGATCCGCGATCCGAGCACGACGTCGCAGATCCCCAGCTTGAGAAACTCGACGGCCGCTCCGACCACGCGGCTGTCGTACTGGTAGTCGGGATGGATCATCACGACATACTCGGCCCCGCGGGCGAGCGCCGCCTGATAGCACGTCTTCTGGTTCGCGCCGTAGCCGCCGTTCTCGCCGCGGGCGATCACCCGCAGTCCCAGATCGCGGGCGACCTGCACGGTGGAATCGCGGCTGCAGTCGTCGACCAGGATCACTTCATCGACGGCGCCATCGGGGATGTCCGCGACAGTCCGGGCCACCGTGCGTGCGGCGTTGTAGGCGGGCATCACGGCGATCGTCTTCGACGACGGCGTGCTGTGGGCCGCGATCTCTTCGAGAAGTCGCTCGACATCCGGCGAGATGGCGGGCTGCGGGAGGTGGTGCGCGGCGAGGGTGGTCACGTCGGGGAATCCTTGGGAGCGGACGGCGATCGCGGCGGAACGAGTCGGCGTCGGGGAACCGTCCCTCAAACGTACGGTCCGGAACGCGTCGCGGAGCGTTTCGCCCCCCTGAGGACGCCCCGCCCCGGCGTCGGCGAAGTCGGATTGTGCCGGTTCCGCACGTGGCGCCGGTCGCGAGGGGCATGGGCTGACCGGCCGACGGCGGCTCGTCGATTGCTGTCGAAGGACCGGTGTGGCCGGAACTGGGCGCCACGGTCGGACAAGCCGACCGTGCTGGCCGCCGTGGATGCGTGTGTGGCCGGTGCTGAAGGCTGCGGCTTGCAGGGTGGTGTCGAGGAATGAGACCGTGAGGTCGAATTCGAGACGCACCAGAGAAGCGGCCCATTTCCGATGGCAGTCGGACGCCTTCAAAGGACGAGAATGTGAGGTCGAGGTCGACTGTGTGGCCGGTGGCTGGACCGAGCGCAGCGTGGGAAGCCCCGGGACGCGTTCCTTCCATCGCTGTTCGCCGATTCGCATGCGGCCGGTGGTCAAACCTGCCCGGCGCGAAGTGCTCGACGCATCGCCCGCGGCCAGCGTCGTTTCCGCGTCAGCGCGTCGGCCTTGAAAATCCGCTGTCCGGCCGCGATAGTGACCGGTCCGAGCCCCGCCTGCTCCGCGAACCGGCTGCGGCGGAGCGTGTCCCTGCGATGCGTTCCGCCGGTGCTGAGGACCGGACGGGAGGGACAATCGGGCTGTAGCGCAGCCTGGCTAGCGCGCTTGCTTGGGGTGCAAGAGGTCGTGGGTTCAAATCCCGCCAGCCCGACTTTTTTCAGAAATGAGCCCTTCGGCGAGAACGTCGAAGGGCTTTCTCATTGCGGGGACAAGAGTTACGTCGTCGAGCACGCAGTTCAAAAACACGATTTCGAGGATGCGGCGCTTCGCGGCGTAATCGGCGGTAAGCCATTGATTCCGAAGAGTTTGCGAAAGTTCAAAAACTTTCGATGCCAACTCGGCCGTTTCGTCGTGACAGCGGTCCACTACGTCCAGTTGCAGCTTGATCGAGGCCAGCCGGTCTCGCAATTCCGTGTGCTTGCGGGCGAATGTCTCCTGGTCGATGTCCTCCGACAGCCGCATGTTGAGCAGCCGGTCCTGCTGCTGGACGAGCAGCGTCTCCTGCCGCTGTAGCTCGGCCCGCTGCGACAGCGACTCCGCCTGGGCGTCCCGCGTCTGCGAGGCGAGCACGAGGCGGAACCAGTCCCGCACCTCTTCGTTCTCGACCTTCATCTTGTCGAAGATGGCCAGCACCTGCGTTTCGAGATCGGCTTCACGCACGCGGATGCGGGGATGCCCCTTGCGGTTGTAATAGGTGCAGCGGTAGTAGGTGTAGTAGCGCTCGCCGTTCTTCGTCTTCTTCGTCACGGTCTCGCCAGTGATGGGATGGCCGCAGTGGCCGCACTGGATGAGTTGCCCGGCGTAGGTGTGCGATTGCGACTGGTACACGTGACCGCCCAAGAGAGCCTGCACCCGGTTCCAGGTCGCCCGGTCGATGAGCGGCTCATGCTTGCCGGGATACCATTCGCCCTTGTGCGAAATCTCGCCGATATAGGCCCGGTCCTTCAGGATGTTGTGGACGGAGCTTCGCGGGAACGCCGGCTGCGACTTCCGCCAGATGCGGCCTTCGGCGTTGATTCTCTCGACGACGCCATCGAGTGTCAGGTTTTCGTAGGCGTAGAGATGGAAGATACGCTTGACGTTGGCGGCCTGCTCCGGGTCCGTCTCGATGATGCCCCGCCCGTCCTTGCGGACATTGCGGTAGCCGTAGGGAGCCAGGCCGATGAACCAGCCTTCGCGGACACGGCGGGAAAGCCCCTCGCGGACATCAACCGATTGTTGCTCGGTGTAGAAGCTCGCCATGTTGGCGAGCGTGCGGCGCATCATGCGGCCGGCGGGCGTGTTCTCGGTCGGCTGCGACACGGAGATGAACGGCAGGTTGTATTCCGACTCCAACCGTTCCAGTTCGACATAATCGAACAGGTTCCGGGATGCACGGTCCACCTTGTAGAAAAGCAGGCCATCGAGAAACGCCGCATTCTTCTTGGCGTATGCGATCAGTTCGCGGAACGTCTTGCGCTCTTCGCCCTTGCTGGCCGTCTCGGCGATCCTGAAGAACTTGACGATCTCGCCGCCGGCCTGCGCCGCATAACGCCTGAGGGCTTCCTCCTGCACCTCCAGGCTGAAGCCCTCGCGTTCCTGTTCCCGGCTGGAAACCCGTGCCAGTGCGGCAAACTGTCTCATGGCTCATGATCCCGAAGAAAGCGCGTCGAACAACCTCCCCACGTCAAGGATCATTGTAACGGCTTCTTCCGGGGAAAGAACCTCCGCGTAGTACGGTTGCCAGACGCGAATCGTCGCTTCAATCAACTCCGGCGTGATCCAGTCCGGTGTCCCGGCCGGGACGATGCAATTGGATGCATCGCCTCGCGATTGGCAATCGGTTTCTTGATTGCGCCGGGCCATGACGGGAAACCACCAACTGACGGATTAGGTTGAAGAATTGCGGGAAACCTGCCGAAGCCCTTCCCGCTGGAAACGGAGCAACTCAGCGTGCGAGATTGCCCATGCCGCGAACGCACCACGGCCGCTGGCCTTCTTGCTGGCTTCAATGCGCCCGAGCCTGCACCACTCGCGGCAGGTAAACGGTGACCGACCAACCAGTCGCGCAAACTCTTCGACGCTGTACCAGTCCTTCTTTTGTTCGCGCCGGACGAGCGCGACAAGGAGCGATTCAATACGCTCCAGCCGTTGTTCCAGGCTCATGGTTCGTTTCCTCGACGAAAGCGGGCGGGATGACCTATCCCGCCCGCTGTGAAGACGTGCGGCAGGGGAAGCGTCAACTCGACTTGCCTTTGCCCATGAAACCGGCGAACAGGAACGCCCCGAGCGCCACGAGAAGACCGCCGAGGAAGGTGGTCGCCATCGCGTTGCTGGTGGGTTGATCCACTTGCGCCTTGAGGCTGCCGAGCTGGCCGGGCAGCCGCATCTCCACCGGTGTCGTTGCCGAATGTCGCCGCTGCACGGCAGGAGCAAAATCCACGTCCTCATCCAGGACGTGCGCCGTTGCCGGCAGCCCGCTTGTCGGCGGAATCATCAATTCCGTGCCGCACGTCGAGCAATCGAACGGCACACCGATCAAGTCCTCATCGAGATGAAACTGGTGGTTGCAATCCGGGCATTGGTACTTCTGCAATGTGTGCATGGCACACTCCTTTCAGAAAAAGTGACGTTGAAAAACACAGACTGGTTGATTCATCCGAGGAAACGCTTGCGAATCGCATGGCCTACGATCTTCGCCGCCGTGCCGCCCACGGCTTTGGGAATCACGACTCTTGCGCCACCTTGCTTCTTGTAGTCGCGGTGGCAATGCCGCGCGAGCAGGTAAAGAAGCACTCCGACGACGTACACGACGCCGAAGATGGCAAAGCCGATCAGGGCCAGTCCCATCGCCAGATCATTCACGAAACTCTCAATCATCTTTCCATCTCCTCTTGGTGTTGCTGCTCGCTGCCACGCTCCGCGTAGGCATCGAGCATGGACTCGTAAGAACCGTAAACCGTGCCCAAATCCTGGGTCGTCATCTGCGGTGTCGGATTGAGGGGTGTCCCCATCTCCGACATGTGCTCCGGCTGGCCGAAGAACGTCTCGTGTATCGTGCCGCGCACGTCCTTGATGGCTTCCCGCCCCATTGCTTTGAGTTCAGCCGAAAGGGACGGCTGCTCCGCCGCCCATTCGGCGCGTTTGGCAAGCATCTGCTGCCAGATGCCGTCCTGTTCTTCTGACATGGCATTGTCCTTTCATGAAAAAGTGAGGGATCAGAAACGGCCCGACTTGTACTGCTCAGCCAGGTACCGCTGCTCAATCTCCGCGTCCCGCATCGTTCGCAGCCGCCGCTTCGTCGCCTCGACCATCACCGCTTCGGAAAACAGGATCGAGAGAAAGCCAGCCATCACGAAGAAGCCGAGCGGCTGGCTGAACTGCGCGAGCACCCCGCCGATGACCAGGCACAGGAACGCATCCACGCCGCGTGCGTTCAGTTCCGTCAGGCGCGGGAAGAGCCGCTTGGAGACGAAGGGATAGCCGTTGTAGCGGCTGTGGATGATCGCCCCGCGCCGCCAGTTCCTGAACTGGCGCATCCGTTGGCAGAGGACGGCTGCCACCCAGAGCACGAAATAGACGAACATCGGGCCGCAATTGGCGAAGCTGCCATAGCCGAGGATCAGCAGGGGCGAGATCAGCCCGTACAATCCGATGCCATCACGACCATAGTCGCATCTAAGGAAGACCGTGCAGGTCAGGGCATGGGCATTGGCCAGGACATGCAGCCCGTTGAAACTCCCCGCCATCGTCAGGCGGTCACCGGGACCGCCACTTTGTTGCTGTTGCATGAGTACCCCCGTCAGGTTGAAAAAAAGGAAACAGGTAGGCGTGTATCAGCCGCCGCTACGCTGGTCGAAGCTGGCCCGCGTCCAGTTCTGGCCGTTTGTGAAAGGCTCGCCGCTTCGGATCACGAAGCAGTCACACACAAAGCCGTTCGCCGCACCGCCGGTGCGAAGCCCGTGCATGAATTCATTGCTTTGCAGGGTCGATTCAAAATGCTGTGAGAAGTTGCCGCTGTAGCGGCTCTGGCCCATCAGTTCGCCGTACAGGCTCTCGGGCGGCGTCATGGTGCCGCCGGTGAAGGTCTGGAGGGACTTGCCGATCAGGCCGCTGGCCCAGTTCGCCGTCTCCAGATCGCCTAATGCGTGAAACAGCTTGGTGTGGAAGTTGGTCAGCAGGCTGTCGGCCTGGTGCCGCCCCGCCTGCCCCGGCATCGCCGCGTAATAGGCGTGAAGCGATTGCGTCAGATAGATCATGCAGCCGCAATGGCTGCGGCACTGGGCGATGAAATGGGCATCAAAGCTGTTGACGAATTGCTGCGCCTCGTCCGCCCAGATGGTGACGCAGTTCGCCGCATTATCGGCGATCCGGCGGAGCACGGCCTTTTCGGCCAGGAACTTCCAGCCACCGGCGACGAACAGGCCGATGTCGCCCCATTCCGACGGGGCCATATCAATCAGCACCCACTTGCCCGCGAACAGATCGTCGGGCGTGACATTCGTCGTCGTGCTGACCAGTTCGCGCACCAGCCCGGTATTGAAGGTGTGCAGGATGCCCATCACGCCGGTCAGAATTGACGAGCGGGTCTTGTCCGCCATGAAGACGAATTCGTTCAGCCAGTATTCTTTGGCCAGTTCGTAGTCATGCGATTCCAGCGATGACTTCTGCTTCTCCCACGCCGCCTTGAGGCATTGGTTATGAAATCCACCCAGCCATTCTTCGGAGGTGAATTGCTGCGGCATCATCGCCGCACCGGTGATGAATCGCTGGAGGTCGGGGGCCGTGATGCGGCCGGTGGCGAGCTTCACCACCTCGACCGCGTTGTAGATCATCCGCTCCTGCTCCTTCTGCCAGAAATCCGCCGATTCCCGGTTGTCGGTGTCGCTGGAACGGAGCGTCTCCCCGATGACGGTGATGCACTTCGTGATGGCGCGCGTATGGCCGCCGCGTTGCATCTCGTAATCGAGGAAGTTGAACCGAAGCGGTGAATCGGGTGAGAAGATGAACAGATCATCCCGGCGGCCTGCTGCCGCAAAGATACGTTCCCACATCTCGCGGTCCTCACCCGGCTTGGCAGCCAGGATCAGCCCGCCGCTGCCCGGCAGGCGGACAATGGCATTGCCGAGGGCCTTGCCGCTTGAAGAGGTCTTGCCCGATCCGGTGCGCCCGAAAATAGCCACCCCGCCATTGAGCAGTTCGCGAACGCTGAACGCATCATCCTGCGTCCAGCGCAGCAGCGTGCGCTCCAGCCCGTCGCCCGATACGGACGGTTGAGGGCCGGACCCTCCGGTCAGGTTCCGATAAGCCGCGTGCGCCATGCAGGCGAACCCGCCCAGCCCGAGGGCAGCGACCAGCGGTTCATCACCTGGAAGGCCGCGCTCGCCCAGCAGGGCCGCAGTGCCAAGGCAACCGATCCCGGCAAAGGTCTGAAAGACTTGTGCGAAAGACGTGCTGCGATCCATCAGGCACCGCCTTTCCGCGCCTTGTCTCTCATCACGGCGCTGAAGGTCTTGGCGTCCAGGCCCTGCTCGCGAGCCTTGCGGGCTTCTTTCTGGGCGTCTCCAAGGGCTTCGATCAGGTCATCGAGCGAAAGCTCATTGCCCGAGGCCGAGATGGATACGCCGGAGGCCAGTGGGCACAGGATGCGTCTGACCTGCCCCCGCCCCGCCGGTTTCTTTTGGGACGGCGACGCCTCCTTGTCCTTCGCCTGCCGCACCCGCCGGGCCAGTCCGTCGCGGGACGTGCCGGAGCGTTTGAGAGCCAGCAATTCCGCCTGCTGTCCGGCATCGGCCCGGCTGATTTCATAAACCGTTGTGATGCCGATCTCGCCCGCCTCCAGCGCCTGCTGCACTTCGGGCACGCAGCGCGAGGCAGCCAGGTACTTGGTGACGGTGGACTCGGCCAGTTTCAAATGAGCCGCCAGATCCTTGTTGTTCCAGTCCGGATTGAGCCGCAGAAGTTCATCGCAGGCGTGCCACTTCTCGGCGTCGGTAAGGTCGGCCCGATGGACGTTTTCGGTGAGCTGGAAGATGCGAAGCTCGGATTCGCTCATCGGCTCATCCGAGACCACGACCAGCAGTTCCTTGAGTCCCACGAGCCTTGCCGCCCGCAGGCGGCGCTCCCCCGCGATCAGCGTTCCATCATCACGGGCCAGTACCGGCTGGAGTTGTTTGACTTTGAGCGACTCGCCGAGTGGCTGGAGTTCGGCTTCATCGAAGCAGCGGCGGGCCTGAGACCTGACCTTGAACCAGTTGAGCGGCTTGGATGCGAGGGTTGCCATTGGATGCCTTTTTCAGGAAAATGTCCGGTGACTTTGACCAATCGAGCACTCGCAACCCGTGTTGCACCGGCCGTTTCCGGCAGGCGTGCTCTTCACCGAAAATCCTAAAGACAATCCAAAATCACAGCATTCCCGTAAGCGTGTAACAGACCAGAAAGTTCGTGGAAGCAGACTGGAAAAATAGAAATGAGCCGCACCACGATGCGCAAAGTAAGTCGAGAAGCGGTAGAGCAACTCCTCGAAGCCAAAGCATTGAGCCAAGCCAGACTGGCGAAATTGGCTGGGATTACACCCAAGACACTCACCAACGTTCTGAACGGAAACTCCTATCGGCGCGATACGCTGGCGCTAATCGCTGAAGTTTTGAACGTTGAACCCGACGACCTTCTCGAAGGTTCTACGCCGTCCGCAGCCACCGCCGCTAGTCGCCAAATCACAATTCAGGTTGTGCTCGGACTGCCTATCGAGATGGCAGAAACATCCGAAGGTGTGTCAAACTTGCTCTCGCAAGTCTCGACGCTTATGCACGCGATAGGAACGCTCAGCGTTTCTGGCTTGGAGGAGGGAAGCATCAAACTCACCCTCAAGATGTGCGAAGAAGACGCGCGTTCTCTTGTCGTAGCCGCATTTAACGGTCATCTGGAAGAGCTTGCGTTCATTTCGCTCACCGTTTTAGATGAAGACTTCGAGATGCCACTTACACTGCCTCACGCCATCGACTTAGAGATCATCGAAGAGAAGAAAGCGTACATACGCAGAATGATGCGCAAGAAGCCAGGGAAGCGCAAAACGAAACAAGCCGATTCCGAAAACGACCCGTTCGACAAAATCAAGAAAGCGGCCGAATCCGAGAAGCGACTGAGAGAAACCCTACGCAAGCTTAGCGAGGGCGAAGAACTGGACACCAAGGCAAAGAGAAAGCCCAACGCGACAGGCGACTCGTAGCACTCGCTTTTGCTGCACCATTCGGACTTCCGCGCCCACGTCCGGCTCAGCGCATTCGTAACTGTTTGTTAACCATTTGGTGGGAGAATGTCAGGCAAAGTGTCATGGAGGAACTATGTCTGACCAGGATTCACACACACCAAAGACGAAACTCACGCTTCAAATGTCCGCTGAGGACGCAGAAAGACTCATCCAGGCGTTCAATGACGGAAAACTGGCTGAACTCGGCGTTCTATCAGTTGAGGTGCTCTCCGAAGCCCAGGGAGCACACGCGGACCGAATCAAGGCGAATCGCCAACCCGATCCGACGAATGTCCGCCGACCCGGCTAGACGGAGTCCGCATCGCGCACTTCGTAGACCTGATGGAACAGACAGCAGCAGCATGCCGCCAGCCCCAAAAAGTTCCGTTCCGCACGGTCTACTCATTCCTGTCGGACTGCATTAGTTGGGCACGTCCGCCATCCGGGCGGTCGAGTGCTTCCGGGCTTCGCTTCGCTCCGGTCCTCTTCGAGGGACGGCTATCGCCCCCTCTCGCCCTCTCGTGCGCAAAACAGGGGGTGAATCCCCCGTGCCGTCAAGGATCGGGCCTGGCGACCTTTGCGGCTTCCTCCCCAATCTTCCGCGCTCGCAAAGCCTCGCTTGTGCAGACCGGGTGCCCCTCCGCGCCGGTCGTCCTTGACTGCACTCCCCCCGTACCTTTGGGCTTTCGCCCCCCTTCCGCCGAAAAACGCTATTCGCGTTTCGCGTAAGGGGGCATTTCAAACCAGAGCCAGCATTGAGGCTCCCACTGGTCGCCGGTCATTGCAAAAAGGCGACCGGAAGCCCCGGCCGACTCCAGGCGAGGTTCCGTACTGCCGACCTTTGAGACGCTCGATCACTCGCCAGTTCCAGCACCGGCACAAGCAACGCGAACCTGCTGGTCCGCTAACGGATTCGCCCAGTCGCGCGTCCATCGATTCGGAAACCGCTGCGAGCAAAAAGCGATCTCATCACCCAGCCGTTGCTCCAAATGGGCGCGAATGGAATCCGGCATCGACATTTTCCTTCCCACATGGATCGGCTCATGCACTTTGCTGTTGGGAAAGTCCGCGAGGGGCGTGATCCCTAGGTACTCGCAAATTGTTTTGAAGAACATGGCGGGATCATGGCACAGCTCTTCATAGAAAAATACATCAAGCGGCAAGCCGGCACGGTCCCATGTGTTCAGTATCTCGCTATATCGCGAATATGCCAGGCAACGAGCGTCGATCTCCCGCTTCATGCCCTCCTCGTCCAGGTCGCCCAGATTCCTCGTGACGGTAATCATCCGAAATTGCGACCATGCACGCTCAATTGGATTTCGCAGAATAATCATTCTCTTGGATTGGCTAAGTACGGAATAGTATTCGCGCAGCCGGTCGATGCTGGCATTTGCGTACACGGGGCAGATGTCGCCGGCAATCTTCTTGCCTTTGCGTGGCGTTATGATCCTCAAGTACCGTGCCGGTGTACGTATCGGCCACAAGCATTGAATGTACTGGCGGTAGTTGAACCGTGGATTGCAATAACAAGCTGACTTGATGAGAGTGCGCAGGGCACCATTCCAGGACTCGAAACCGCTATCGACGCGGTTCTGCAAACAAGCTCGCCAGTCAAACACGGGCCAGAAGTAGTTAAACTCCTTTTGCTCAATGATGTCGGTTTCAGGATGAAAGAAGAGATTCCAGTGAAGCCAGCTTGTACCGGCCTTTTGAGTCCCAATGCAGATGAATCGCTGTGTTCTGTTTGTCATGCGCAATCCGTTCGAAATGTTGATGTGTCGCATTCTGCATAAATCACCACAAATGGAGTTCAGTCAAGTGGTTTGTGAACCACTGCTTCGTGGGGAAACGTGGGGATGCGACAAAATGGCGAATGCGACATAGTAATACTTCCGACACTTGGCATTCAGTGGTCGGGTAGCTGCGGCTTCGTATATGTCTGTCGCATTTCCTCTAAGCTGCTATTCAGCACCTACCGGCTGAACGACTAAACGTACTCGCGCCTCGAAATGTGCCAGGTGCATTACCTGACGCAGAGTACCGGGCATTTAGAGCGAGAATGAGGACGCTTCGTCATCGAGCCATTTCTTCAACTCAGAGTGCGATTCAAATTCGGCGATTGCGATGCTGTCGATGGTCGGACCGTTCTCTCCGGTATCGCGGATATCCTCCTCACTCATCTCTCTCACCCACAATACCCGGTGGCGTTGCAGACCAGCCCGGATGAGATCAATCCCCCCGCCTTCAATGGAACGATCAAGATTGCTGCCCCGGATCAGTACCAGATACACCAGGTCACCCGAGAATTTAAT
>JAHBXW010000018.1 GCA_019636235.1 Planctomyces sp. | reverse complement strand
AATCCTGATCGCCAGGCCCCACCCATCGCTGCGATCCGGTGCGTGCCACACAAATCGGTGGGTCATCGCCGGCCCGCCCGTTACAGCGAGAATCCTTCGACCGCCGCGCCGTCGCCCGGCAAATGCGATTTCACATTCCGCTTCCGCCACGAACTCCACGCATTCAACGCCCGCTCCCGAGCATCCTCCGACCGGAATCCGATCGAGCCCGGCTTCGGCTTCCCGCCGACTTCCGCGTAGCCCGTCAGCCCGTGTGCCGCGGGATTCTGACGTACGATCCGCCACACCGTCGCCAGCGCGACGTCCCGAACCTGCGTCGTGAACGTCCCCCCGCTGCCCCCCGTCGACGTCAACTCCTGCGCATTCTCCAGCAGCGGCTCAATCTCCGGCAGGTGCTCCGGGCCAGCGAAACGAGCCGTGAAATGCAGCGCCGACTGCAGGTCCTGACCCTGCTGCATGTCCCGCAGCATTTCCCGCGCGGGGACCAGCCCTTCGGGCAGGTCGTGGCGCTCGGCCACCTGCAGCCGATGCTGCGGCGAGCCGGTTTCCTCGCGGATGATCCAGGCGACCAGCAGACTTCGCAGGGATGGGCCGACCTCGCTGCCCGACACGGCGTTGCGAAACGCCGGCGAACTGACATGCGTGGAGAGCAGTGCGGTGTCCACCGGGCTGGGATGGCATTCCGGCTGGGCGATCGCGAACAGGAGCGCCGCCAGTTCTCCCAGGGAGGGGGATTGCCCGCTGGTGCGGCGAATGGGATTCTGCAGGTCGGCGATCGCCTGATCAAAGCGTTCCTGGGCGTTCGAATCGCCGATGCTCAGCATCAGTTGCGGACGCGAGTTCAGCATGGCGACGAGCAGTTGGCGGCCGCAGCGTTCCTGGCCCAGGTGCAGCGTGAAACGGTCCCACACGGGAAGGTCGCCGGCCACGGGCGCGCCGGATTGAATCTCGGCGATCCGCTGGAGCAGCAGTTGCCGCTCGATGTGCAGCAGGAGATCGGTCGCGCGGTAGCGGATTTCCGGGTCGGAATCCGAAGCGGCGTCGCGGAGCAGCGGCAGTGCGGCTTCGCCGGCGCGGAGCAATTCGTCGCTGGCGTCGTGACGGAGAGTGAAGTCGTCAGCCCCCAGGCGGCGGATGGCGCGGGTCAGATCCTGGCCGTCGGCCGCGGCCAGCCAGGTCGCGGCGGAAAGGAGCAGGCCCAGCGAGGTCAGCAATCCTGGCGTCCGCTGCCGGGCGATCCGGCGGCGTCGGCGACCCAGGGCCCGACTCGCAGGGGTGGAAATCACACGCACTCCCTCGTTCCATGTCACTGCATTCTAGCAGGGATTGGAAAACCGGGGCTATGCGGATTTCGGCGATGCGCAGCGAGGTTCGCCGGCTGGCCCGCGCGGGACGGCGCTACCGCTGCGTGAATGGCGGGCGTATGCTGGACGGGTTCTCCGAGCGCACCAGTCCCTCGCGAAGGCGCCCTTGGCCGTGACGACCGCCGTGACGTTGTTGTTCCGCGTTTCCGCTCCGGTTTGCCGGGCGCTGTGCGTTGCGGCCGCGTTCGCCCTGCTGGCCGGCGGGGCGGCGGCTGACGAGGTTCCCGACTTCACGCGCGACGTGCTGCCGATTTTCGAACGCCGCTGCATCGAGTGTCATGGAGCGGACGACACCCAGCAGGATCTGCGCCTGGATTCGTTTGTGGGAGTGCGTCGGGGCGGGAACAGCGGTTCGCTGGTGCGGGCGGGCGACAGCCAGGGGAGCCTGTTGATGCAGGCGGTGACGGGCGCCGCGGGGGTCGAGGCGATGCCCCCCGAGGATGCGGGAGAGCGTCTCTCGGCCGAGGAGCTCGACATCCTGCGGCGCTGGATCGACGCGGGGGGCGTGGGGCCGGCGGATGCCGTCGAACCGCCGCGGGCGCGGCGCGGGGATCATTGGTCGTTTCAGCCGATCCGGCGCGTGCCGCCCCCCGAGGTTTCGGACCCGGCGTGGTCCCGTTCGCCCATCGATCGACACATCCATGCGCGGCTGGCCGATGCGGGGCTGCACCCCTCGCCGGAGGCGGACCGCGCGACGCTGATCCGGCGGCTGTCGCTGGACCTGTTGGGTCTGCCCCCCTCGCCGACGGAGGTCGCCGAGTTCGTGAATGATCCGGAGCCGGACGCGTACATGCGGCTGGTCGAACGCGTGCTGGCGTCGCCGCGCTATGGCGAGCGGTGGGGACGGCACTGGCTGGACCAGGCGCGGTACGCGGACTCGAACGGCTACACGATCGACAGCGCGCGGTCGATGTGGAAGTACCGCGACTGGGTGATCGACTCGCTGAACCGGGACCTGCCATTCGATGTCTTCGCGACCGAACAGCTCGCCGGCGACCTGCTGCCGGACGCGACGCTCGAACAGCGGACGGCGACCGGCTTCCATCGCAACACGCTGAAAAATGAAGAGGGCGGCACCGATCCGGAGCAGTTCCGGGTCGAGGCGGTGGCCGATCGCGTGAGCACGGTGGGCAGCGTGTTTCTGGGGCTGACGCTGGGCTGCGCGCGGTGCCACGACCACAAGTACGACCCGATTTCGCAGCGCGAGTTCTACCAGCTGTTCGCGATCTTCAATTCGACGGACGAGCCGACGCTGATGGCGCCGACCGACCAGCAGATGGCCGAGGAGGCGCCGCTGATTGCCGAGATCGCCTCGGTGGAAGCGCGTCTGGCGACGGTCGAGGAGAACAGCGGCACGCGGCAGAAGGAATGGGAGCGGCAGATTCTGGACGAGCTGTCCGCCCTGGAGAAAGATGCAGCAGCGCCCGGCGTGCGCGGAATGCTGACGTCGTGGAAGGCATTGCTGTCGATTCCGGCGGCGAAACGAGACGCCGAGCAGGCCCGGGTGATCCGCAAGGAGTTCTTCAAATTCGACGCCGAGCGAATCCCGCTGATCGCCCAGTTGGCGGACCTCAACGCCCGCAAGCAGCAGCTGGCCGCGCGGATGACGACGACGCTGGTCGTCGAGGAACTGCCCGCGCCGCGAAAGACGCATGTGCACATTCGGGGAGATTTCCTGCGTCCGGGGGCGGAAGTGGACGGGGGGACGCCCGCGGCGCTGCCGCCGATCGCGCCGGCGGGCGAGCGGGTGACCCGGCTGGATTTCGCGCGCTGGCTGTTCACGCGGGACAATCCGCTGACGGCCCGCGTGACGGCGAACCGCGTGTGGCAGGCGTACTTCGGCCGGGGGCTGGTCGAGACCGAGAACGACTTCGGGCTGCAGGGGGATGCGCCGACGCACCCGGAGCTGCTCGACGCGCTGGCGCTGATGCTGATCGATTCCGGCTGGAGCCTGAAAACGCTGCACCTCGAGATCGTGACGAGCGCGACGTACCGTCAGTCGTCGGCGGCGCGCTCCGACCTGGCGGAGGCGGACCCCTACAACCTGCTGCTGGGGAGGCAGTCGCGGCTGCGTCTGGAGGCGGAGGTGATCCGCGATTCGGCGCTGGCCGCCAGCGGCCGGATCATCGAGCAGCTCGGCGGTCCGGGCGTCTACCCGCCGCAGCCGGAGGGCATCTACCGGTTCACGCAGCAGGTGAAGTACTGGAAGCAGCGCAGCCCGGCCGATCACTACCGGCGGGGGCTGTACACGTTCTTCTGGCGGTCGAGTCCGTATCCGTTTCTGGTGACGTTTGACGCGCCGGACGCGAACGTGGCCTGCACGCGGCGGGCGCGGTCCAACACGCCGCTGCAGTCGCTGACGCTGGCGAACGACCGGGTGTTCGTAGACCTCGCGGCGGGGCTGGCGGAACGCCTTCAGCGGGAGGCGTCGGGAGACGATGGGGCGTGGATCGATGCGGCGTTTCGGTTCTGTTTCGCCCGCGAATCGAGCAGCGTCGAGCGGGAGCGGCTGCTGGAGTTCCTGCGCGAGGAGCGTGCGCGGCTGCCGTCCCGGGGGGAGGCGGACGACGCGGCCGCCTGGACGTCTGTCGCCCGGGTCCTGTTCAATCTCGATGAGTTCGTGACGCGGGAGTAGGCGGCGGATCGCGAGGCGCGGCTGGCGATGGGCGCCGCGGGCCGGGCTGTGCGTCGCGTCCGACGCGAATGTGCTACAAGGGGAAGAAGGCCCGGCGACGCAGGATTCATCGTCTTCCGCCGGCCGGGCCTCAACGCCCCTTCGAACTTTTCCGAAGCATTCCATGCCCCGGCCCGAGCGACGTTTCTGGCTGTTCAAGTCCGAGCCGGAGTCGTATTCGATCGACGACCTTAAACGGGACGGCCGCACGTTCTGGGACGGCATCCGGAATTACCAGGTGCGAAACTTCCTGCGGGACGATGTGCGGGTCGGCGACGGAGTCCTGTTCTACAACAGCAATGCCGACCCGATGGCCGTCACGGGAACGATGACGGTCGTGTCCGCTGGCTATCCCGACCACACGCAGTTCGATCCGCGGGCGAAGCACTACGACCCCGCCAGTCGCGAGGACTCGCCGACGTGGTTCATGGTCGACGTGGAGTTCGAACGCAGATTCGATCCCCCTGTGACTCGCGACATGCTGAAGTGCCACGCGGGCCTGGCCGGCATGGGCGTCCTGCAGAAAGGGTCCCGATTGTCAGTGACGCCGGTGACTGCTGAGGAATGGCGCATCATTCACCAAATTGCTGGAGTTTCAGACGGTCCGGCGAAAAAATTGCGACGGACGAAGACCTGAACCGCGAAATTCGCGGCGATTCCGGCTGCGAGAACGCACTATCGCGCAGCCGATTTGCACAATGTGCCTAAATATTGCGCTGATGAGGGCGTCGGATGCTGGACTCCGGTTCATCGGCCGGTATAGTTCGCAGGGAATCCGCAGCGGCTCCGGTGCTCGGGGGCGATGCGGACCCTGTCGGTCGGGCGTCTCCGAGTCCCTGTGGGGACGGGGCGGTCGCGCCGCGATGAAACACTCTGCAAACGACCGATGACGACGGCTGCTGACGGACCCATTCTCGAGGGCATGATAGGCAGCAGCGCCCCGATGCGCGAGGTGTACCGCCTGACGCGCCGCGTCGCGGGCAGCCAGGCGACGGTGCTGCTCCTCGGCGAAACCGGCACGGGCAAGGAACTCATCGCCCGGGCCATCCATGAACTCAGCCCGCGGCGGACCGGCCCGTTCATCCGGGTGAACTGCGGCGCGCTCAGCGAAAGCCTTCTGGAAAGCGAGCTGTTCGGCCATGTGAAGGGGGCCTTCACCAGCGCGCACGAGAACCGGACCGGGCGGTTCGAGGCGGCCCACGGCGGCACGATCTTTCTCGATGAAATCAACTCGATCAGCTACACGCTGCAGGTGAAGCTGCTGCGCGTGCTGCAGGAACACGAGTTCGAGCGGGTGGGGGACACGCGGACGATATCGGTGGACTGCCGGATCGTGGCGGCGACGAACCGGGACCTGGTGGAGATGGTCGAGCGGGGCCGGTTTCGCGAGGACCTGTATTACCGGCTGAACGTGCTGCCGATCTACCTGCCGCCGATGCGCGAGCGGATTGAAGACGTGCAGCCGCTGGTCGAGCATTTCATCGCCATGTACGCCGCCGAAAACGGCCGCAGCGGGATGTCGATCGACGCGGAGACGATGAGCTACATGAAGCGGTACTCCTGGCCGGGGAATGTCCGCGAGCTGCAGAACTACGTCGAGCGGGCGATCGTGCTGGCGACGGCGGAGCGGCTGACGCCGGATCTGCTGCCGCCGCACGTGCGCGGCGAGGCGCCGCTGCGGCTGGGACGTCTGAACCGGACCGATCTCGAGGCGATGTGCTCGGAGCTGGTCAGCCTGGGGCTGGCGGCCGCGCCCGAGGAAGGCGCCGCGTACGACAAGGTCATGGGCCTCGTCGAAAAGGAGCTGATCCAGCAGGTGCTGCGAGTCTGCCAGGGCACGCAGACGAAGACCGCCTCGCGGCTGGGAATCAACCGCAACACGCTGCACAAGAAGATCGAGGAATACGGCCTGGAGTCGGACGCGCGCTGATCGCGGTTCACCGCGGCATTTGCTGGCGGGCCGCGGTGCGAGATCCCCTCCGGACTCTGCCGGAGGAATCCCGATTGGACGTCACTCGCCGACGGCGGCCCTGGCCGGGGCAGGATCCCCTTCGTCCGTCCAGATCATGATCAGCGTTTCATCGACCAGGACCGACCCTTTGCCGGCGCCGTCGACTTCGACATTGACGCCGATGCCGGTCAGATAGCGCACCTGGGCCGAGTCGATCAGCAGACCGTCGTCACGAACGACGCGCCACCACTGCAGGTGCGGCCATTCGCGACGGACTCCGTCCAGCACATTCGCGATCGTTTTGCCATTCGAGCCGGGGCTGAACCCCGCCCGGCGGGCGACCCGGCTGAGCGTGCCAAGCTTGTTCGCCTGCTTCAACTCCCACAGCACTTCCGCAACTGCCTGCGCACGTGATGAGGCCATCGACTCCTCCAGAACCGAGGAACGGTTTTCCGGGGCCGCGACAGAGATTTCGCGGGGGGATACGACCCGGTTTGGCCGAAAGGCATTGCACCTTCACGATCTACGGTACCCGGGCGGGCGCAGGGCAGCAATGCCGCGGCCGGAATCGACAACGACCCGGACAGTTCGACAGAACGACTTCGCGGCGACCGGTTGCGGCCAGTCCGCGCACGACGGGCGAAAGCGAGTTCGACAAGCCGCTTGACAGGCAACCAAATGGTTGCATAATGTCCCGATGCCGGACGAACTGGACAGGGTGTTCAAGGCGCTCGCCGATCCGGCTCGCCGGACGCTCCTCGATCGACTGTTCGCCGACAACGGCCAGACGCTGGGCCAGCTCTGCGAGCATCTCGACATGACCCGACAGGCGGTCGCCAAGCATCTCCGGCTGCTCGAAGAGGCAAACCTGATCGCCACGCGCCGTCAGGGGCGCGAGAAACTGCACTTCCTGAACCCGGTTCCGATCCACCAGATCGGCGAACGCTGGATCCGCAAGTTCGAACGCGGACGGCTCCGCGCCCTGTCCGACCTCAAGCAGGCGCTCGAAACGCACGACGACGTCTGAGTTCCGAGCGCCTGACGCCGCACACCTCGCTGGAAAGCACTTCAATGGCCGCATCGCGATTCGTTTACGTGATCTACATCCGCACCACTCCGGCCCGGTTGTGGCAGGCGCTGATCGACCCCGAGTTCACCCGCCGGTACTGGGCTCAGACCTGGCAGGAATCGGAATGGAAGCCGGGCGCCCCCTGGCGGATCATGATTCCCGATGGCCGCGTCGGCGACAGCGGCGAGATTCTCGAGTTCGTGCCTGAACGCCGACTCGTCCTGACCTGGAAGAACGAGTTCAAGCCGGAACTGGCCGAAGAAGGGCATTCCCGGCTGACGTACGAACTCGAGCCGGAAGGGGAATCGGTCAAACTGACGCTGACGCACGAAATGGAGACGCCGAAGTCGAAGCTCATCGACGCCGTGTCGCAGGGTTGGCCGCATCTGCTGTCGAGCCTCAAAACGCTGCTGGAGACCGGCGAGCCGCTGATCGAGACGACGCGCTGGCCGGAAGGCGTGTGAGGCCGCGCCACGCGGCCGGGGCGGGACGCATTACTCGGAGGGGGTGTCGTCTTCCCAGAAGCGGTGGCCCGTGCGCTGAATGAAGACGTCTTCGAGCGTCGGCTTGCCCAGCGCGCAGGAGGTGATCAGCCCGCCGTACTGCGCGACGAGATCGCGCAGCAGTTCGTGCCCCTCGGGGCGCTCGATCCGCAGCGCGTCGCCGAAGCGCTGGGGGCGCAGCGACGTTCCCGCCTCGATCGCCGCCCGCAGCCGGTCGGGCTCGGGGGACTGCAGCGTCAGGCAGTCGCCTCCGACCGAGGCGCGCAGCTCCGCCGGCGTGCCCAGTGCGACCAGTTCGCCCCGGCTGAGAATCCCCAGCCGGCCGCACTTCTCGGCCTCCTCCATGAGGTGCGTCGTGACGAGCACGGTGACGCCCCCGGCACGCAGCGCTTCCAGGTAACGCCACAAATCGAACCGCGCGCCGGGATCCAGCCCCGTACTGGGCTCATCCAGCAGCAGCAGCCGGGGATCGTGCAGCAGTCCCTTGGCGATTTCGACGCGCCGCTGCTGGCCGCCTGAAAGCGTGCCGGCGACATCGCGGCGGCGGTCGGCCAAGCCCAGACGGTCGAGCAGCCGCGCGATGCGGTCCCGCAGCCCCCGGCCGACGAGCCCATACATGTGCCCCTGGTGCTGGAGGTTCTCTTCGACGCTCAGCCGGCGGTCGAGACTGGGGGACTGGAATGTGACGCCGATTCGGCGGCGCACGGCGTCGGCCTGCGACCGGACATCGAACCCGAGCACCGAGATTGACCCCTGCTGGAGGGGCAGTCCCGTGCTGAGCAGCCGGAACAACGTCGTCTTGCCGCCGCCGTTGGGTCCGAGGAGCCCGAAGATTTCGCCGGGGGCGACGGAGAAGGCGACCTGCCGCAGGGCGACGCGTTCGCCGTAACGGTGTTCGACCTGATCGACGACGACAGCCTCAGTCGACATGGACAGGTCGTGCGGATGAAGAGGATTGCGGGCGGCCGGCCCGAAGCGCCGGGGCGCATCGAGCAATTAAAGCGCGTTTGTAGTGGGGGGCGTCGCGAATCGCGACCGAAGCGCCGAGAACAGCGATCCGAGTCAGCGCAGCGTGCAACTGGCGTTCCATCGGGGCGGATCGCGGGTTTGTTCCAAAGGAATCCGGAACCGGCGTTTCGCTGCCAAAAATCCGGGGTTATCATCGCTGCATCAAACCTGTGTGATGCGTCGTAGTCCCCAGCTTCCGAGGTCTGATCTTGTCGCTCTCCGATTTCTCGCTGCCGTTTTCTGACGACCTGTCCCGCCGCGAATGGCTGCGTGTGGGAAGCCTTGCCGCCGCGGGCGGCGTCGCGATGACCAGTCCGGCGATCGCCCGGGTCGACATGCCGCGACGACCCGCGAAATCCTGCATCGTGCTGTTCCTGCTGGGGGGCCCTCCGCAGCACGAAACGTGGGATCCCAAACCGCACACGCCGGCGGAGATTCGGGGCGAATTCTCGCCGATCTCCTCCGCGACGCCGGGGCTGCAGGTTGGCGAGCTGATGCCGCTGACGGCGCGGCTGACGGAACACATCGCCGTGCTGCGGGCGATGTCGACGATGGACAACGCGCACTCGTCGAGCGGCTATTGGATGCTGACGGGGCGTCCGCACGCGCCGATGAATTCGGAGAACGCCCCTCCGGGAGCGCCGAACGACTGGCCGTCGCTGGCGGCCGTGATGCGCAAGCTGTGCCCGGACAACGGGCTGCCATCGTCGATCCGGTTGCCGGATGAAATCTGGAATGATGGCCGGCTGGTGTGGCCGGGGCAGGACGCGGGCTGGCTGGGCCGCGGGGCCGACCCGTGGCTGGTGAAGTGCGATCCTGCCGGGCAGAACTTTGAAGTCGCCGATCTCGCGCCCCCGGCCGGCATGCCGCGGCTGCGGCTGGATCGCCGCCAGCAGCTCGGCGCGCAGCTGGATGGCCAGCTTCCGTGGCTGCAGACGCAGTCGTCGACGAGCCGCTGGAACGTGGCGACGCGTCAGGCGGTGGACCTGGTGTCGGCCGCGCACGCCAAGTCCGCGTTCGATTTGAACGGCGAGAGTTCGACGACTCGCGACCGGTACGGGCGTTCGACGTTCGGCCAGAGCGTGCTGCTCGCGCGGCGGCTGGTCGAGTCGGGCGTGAGCTTCGTGCAGGTCAATTACACGCGGCGACCGGACGATCCGGCGGGGTCGCCGGTGTGGGACACGCATGCGAAGAATGCCGAGCGTCTCAAGACGCCGCTGATGCCGACGATGGACCAGGCCTACTCAGCGCTGCTCGAGGATCTGCTGCAGCGGGGACTGCTCGACGAGACGCTGGTGGTCTGGATGGGCGAGTTCGGGCGATCGCCGCGGATCAATCCGCAGGCGGGGCGCGACCACTGGGGATCGGTGTTTTCCGTGGCCCTCGCGGGCGGCGGCGTGCGGGGGGGCGTCGTGCACGGCGCCTCCGACGCGACGGGCGCGTTCCCGGCCTCGGGCCGCGTCCAGCCGCAGGACCTCACCGCGACGATCCTGCATCGGCTCGGACACTCGCCCGACACGCCGCTGACGAACGCGCTGGGCCGCGTGCAGGCGGCATCCGACGGCCGCGTCATCGAAGAAATTCTGTAATCCGCAGCGGCGGACGAGTCAGTCGATCGTCGGCAGCGGCGCGATCCGGATGCGGCGAAACGACACATCGGTTCCCGGATCGTGCGCCTGCAGGCTGATGTGCCCCGGCTCGAGCCGCAGCCCGCGGCGGGGATTCGGATCCGCCGTGCGGTCATCGACCCAGTCGACGACGGGGTAGCCGTTCACCCAGGTCGCGAACCGCGGCCCGGCGGCGATCAGCGTGACGGTCGCCCAGGCGTGATCGTCCGCGGCGACGAGCCGCGCCTCGCTGCGGCGGAAGATGGCCCCCGTCCCCGCATTCGCAGGACGCGCGCGATCCCTCTCGTGTCGCGAGTTGTCGACCTGGACTTCGTACCCGTTCGAGGGCGCGGCCTCCGTGCCCGGTTCCGCGCGGAAAAAGAACCCGCTGTTGACGTCGGCCGCGCGGGTCGCGGCGTCGAGCTGCAGGACGAAGTCCCCGTACGTCCCCTCCGTCTCCAGGAATCCGGCGCCGCCGCGACAGCGGATGGCATCCCCTTCCGGTTCAAACGTCGCCGCCGAACCCGGCACGACCCGCCACCCGGACAGATCGGCGCCGGTCAGCAGCGACTGCTGGTTCAGCGGACGCAGGCCGATGTTCCGAAAGCGGATCTTCCCGGCGTTCTTCTGCAGACCGATGCGGCCGCTGGCCCGCGGCGCGGCGGACCCGTCGACGTAATCCAGCACGCGCCGGCCGTCGAGATCGACCGTAAACGTGTTCCCCTCGCAGCGGACGTCAAACGATTTCCAGTCGCCTGATCCGGTGAGCGGTTCCGCGGCCTCGGCGCGGCCCACGAAACTGCCGGTCAGGAACCCCGAGGGGTGCTCATCGACGATGTTCAACTCGTAACAGTCCGCCGCGACATCCATCGGCGCGAAGGCTGTCCGCAAAAAGACCCCGCTGTTGCCCCCCGCCTCCATCTGGAACTCGCAGTGCAGTTCGTAGTCGGCGAACGGCACGGTCGTCAGCAGCAGCCCCTGCGGTCCGGAGTCCGCGGTGATCGTTCCGTCCTCGACCGCCCAGTTCACGCCGGGCTCGTTGGACTCCCAGCCGAACAGGCTCTGGCCGTCGAACAGCAGGATCCATCCATCCCGAACCTGTTCCGTCGCCAGGGGAGCGACGAGAGCCAGGACGTCGGCGGGCAGGTCTTCGACGGCGGGCGGAGCGGGGAGCGCCGCGGCGGCATCTGGTGCGCTCGCGGGAGGCGTCGCGTCGTTCGAGCCCGTCGGCGCGGTCGGCTCAGCGGCGCCCTGCGAGGGCGCCGACTTTTGCGTGGGAGTCGGCGGCGGGGGCTGGCAGCCGGCCATCGTGAAGGCGCACAGCAGGGACCATGTCAGCGACTTCATGAGCATCCTCGGGAAGCGTTCGGGCATCGGGGCTCGGGGCGGGGGCCAGCAGCGGATCGGAAGTGAACGGACGGGCGGACGCGACACAGACGGCCGCGGTTCATTGGGCATCGAGGGCGCGGAGGCCTTCATTCTGCAGCAGACGGCGGAACTCAGAATTGTCGCTGTTTGGCAGGTCGGCCCGTTGAAGCATCAGCACGTACAGCGCATGGCGTTCCGGGTCGCACCAGACCTGCGTGCCATGCGCGCCTCCGTGACCGAACGAGCCTGGGGACAGCGCCTCGCTGACGCCCTGCGGCGCCCGCACGATGCACACGCCCAATCCCCATCCGTTGCCCGGCGTGAAGCCCGTGGGCAGCTCGCCTGTCTGCAGCGACGTCATTCTGGCGACGGTTTCGGGTTGGAGGATGCGGACGCCCTCCAGCTCGCCGTCGTTCAGGAGCATCTGGTAGAAACGCTGGACGTCCCGCACAGTCGCGAACAGACCCCCGGACGGCATCGGCGTCTGGCGGATTCCCGGAACGTTCGAAACGTATCGGTTCCGTCCCGGCGTCAGTCCATCACGGGATTCGTTGACCCGGTAGGTCGTCGCCAGCCGGGCGGCCTGTTCGTCGCTGAGGACGAACGTCGCCTCCCGCATGTCGAGCGGGCGAAACACGCGCTCAGCGAGAAACTCGTCAAACGGCTGGCCCGAGGCGACTTCGACGATGCGTCCCGCGACCTCGAGGCTCGATCCATAGGCCCACTTCGAACCCGGTTCGAAAGCCAGCGGCGCCTGCGCCATCAGGTTGGCCTGTTCTTCCAGCGTCCGCGTCTCCGGCCCTGGCGGCCGTTCAAGACCTGACAGACCCGAGGTGTGGGTCAGCAGATGGCGGATCAGCAGCGTTTCCTTCACCGGCGAACCGTCGGACAACTTGAGGTTGGCGAACGAGGGGATGTGTTTCGACACGGGGTCATCGATCGACAGCCGGCCCTCTTCCTCCAGGATCATCACGGCGGAGGCCGTCATGGGCTTCGTCATCGACGCGATCCAGAACATCGCGTCGGCCGTCATGGGCCGAGATTCCTCGAGGTTCGCGCTGCCAATCGCGCTCTGATGAATGACGGTTCCGTTCTGAGCGACCAAAGCGACCAGCCCGGCGGCCTCGTGCTGATCGAGCAGCGCCTGCAGCGCGGCGTCGATGGCCGGCACGCGCGGCGGGGCGGAGGCGGCGGCTCGTGGCGGTTGCTCCTCGGCGTATGCCGGGTTGAGGCGCGGCTGCATCGCGAGGGCTCCTGCGAGCGCCACGCAGGCGCCGCAGGCGGAAGTGACGAGACACGTGCGAGCTGTCGCCATGCGTGCATCCTGAAGAATGACCGGGGAGAACCGTTCGCAGTTTGAGAACGCGCGGCCCGTTCGGCAATTGCACGTCGAGTTTGCGCCCGGCCGGGCGGCAGGCTCGCGGGCTCTGGCGCTTATTCGGCTGCGCCCCGGGGGTTTACAATGCCGGCGACCGCGTCCCGGCCTTCCGCCTTTGCGCGCCATTCCAGATTCGAGAGAGATGACCATGACCGCTCCGGAAATCGCTCGTCGGGAGTTTCTGCAACAGGCCGCTGGCGGCGCCGCCGCAATCACGCTGGCCGCCGCGGCGCAGCCCGCCTCCGCCCGCGCCGCCGAAACGAAAAAGGTGCGCGTCGGCGTCATCGGCTGCGGCAGCGTCTCCGGCGTGTACCTGCCGCATCTCAAGGAGTCGCCGCATGTCGAGCTGGTCAGCACATGCGACATCATTCCCGAGCGCGCCGAACGGCGGGCACGGGAGTTCGGGATCGAGCACCATTATCCGCGGATTGACCGCATGCTGGCCGGCGCGGAGTTCGACCTGCTGGTGAACCTGACCGACATGCAGGAGCACGAGCACCTGAACCAGGAGGCGATTGCCGCGGGGCGGCATGTGTGGAGCGAGAAGCCGATCGCCAACACGCACGCGGCGGGCATCGCGATCCTGCAGGCGGCGCGGGACAAGGGGCTGCGACTGTGGGGGGCTCCGGCCGTCGTCGCCAGCCCGCAGTTCCGGTTCATGGCGCAGGCGCTGGCGCAGGGGCGGCTGGGCCGCGTCGCCGCCGCGCATGCCGATTACGGCCACACCGGACCAGGCTGGTCGTCCTTCTTCTACGAGACTGGCGGCGGCAGCATGCCCGACCTGGGCGTGTACAACATGACCAGCCTGACCGGGCTATTGGGCCCGGCGATATCCGTGACGGCGATGGTCAGCATCATCACGCCCACGCGCGAGATCGATCGCAAGGGAACCATCCAGGTCACCGAGGAGGACAACGCCCAGGTGCTGATCGACCACGGCGGCGGCGTCATCTCGCATGTCCAGTGCGGATTCAACTACTTCAATCCGCATGGCCACGAGGGGCACGGGGAACAGCGGCACACGATTTCGATCGTGGGTTCGAAGGGCTACATGGGACTCGTCGGGTACGACTGGGAGCCGCAGGGCGTCGACCTGGCGACCGAGGCGCAGCCGCAGATGGTGCGGCACGCCGTCGACTCCGAAGGCTACGTGTGGCAACAGGGGGCGTCGCTGGTGGCGAAGACCCTGGCCACAGGAGAGGAGACGCTGATCACGCCGGAGCACGCGCTGCATGTGGTGGACATTATCGTGGCGGCGCGCGAGTCGCAGCGGACAGGGCGGCGGATCGACCTGACGTCGACGTTCGCGTGGCCGGTCATCGCCTGACCTGGGGCTTCAATTCCCGAACGTGGCGTGCCGGCCGGTCCGCCGTGCGCGGTATCATCGGCGGGACGGCGATTCCCCCACAAGCCGGCCGCGACGACCAATCGGGTTCCGCAGATGTCCGAGCCGAATCCGCACCTCCAAGAGCTGTACGAACTCCTGTTGAATTCGGTTCCGCCGGCGGACTGGGACGAACGGCTGCTGGCGCTCTGTCCCGATGACGCCGAACTGCGCACGCGGGTCCGCAATCTGCTGGAGGCGAATCGGGACGAGGACAGCGGATCGGCGTCGGGTTCAAGGCTGGCGCCGCGGTCGATGGAGCCGCTGACGCCGTCTGATCCGGACATCACGGTCGAGCCGTCGGGCGCGGATGGCCGCACTCTGGAAGGGCCGGGCGCCTGGATCGACTGCTACCGCCTGCTGCAGAAGATCGGCGAGGGGGGGATGGGGGTCGTCTACATGGCGGAGCAGACGTCCCCGGTGCGGCGGAAGGTGGCGCTGAAGATCATCAAGCCGGGGATGGACACGCTGGACGTCATCGCGCGGCTGGAGGCGGAGCGGCAGGCGCTGGCGATGATGGACCATCCCAACATCGCCCGGGTGCTGGGCGGGGGAGTCACGGCGACGGGCCGGCCGTACTTCGTAATGGACCTGGTGCACGGCACGCCCATCACGCGGTTCTGCAATCAGGCGCGGCTGCCGCAGCGGGAGCGTCTGACGCTGTTTCTGGATGTCTGCCGGGCCGTTCAGCACGCGCATCAGAAGGGCATCATTCACCGGGACCTGAAGCCCACGAACGTCCTGGTGACCATGGACGACGCCCACCCCGTCCCGAAGGTGATCGACTTCGGCGTGGCGAAGGCGCTCAGCCAGCCGTTGACCGACCGCACGCTGTTCACGGCGTACGGGCAGGTGATCGGCACGCCGATGTACATGTCGCCGGAGCAGACGCAGTACAGCGCGCGGGACGTCGACACGCGAAGCGACATCTATTCTCTGGGCGTGCTGCTGTACGAACTGCTGACAGGTTCGACGCCGTTCGACAAGGAGACGTTCAAGGCCTCGGGGTACGAGGCGATGCGGAAGTTGATCTGCGACGTTGATCCGCCGCGTCCCAGCCACCGGGTGGCGACGCTGAACGCCGCGGCGCGGACGACGGTCTCGGACCAGCGGCGGATCGATCCGCGGAAGCTGCAGGAATCGCTGCGCGGGGAGCTGGACTGGATCGTGATGAAGGCGCTGGAGAAGGATCGCAACCGGCGTTACGAGACGGTCAGCGGGCTGGCGGCCGACATTCAGCGATACCTGAACAACGAGCCGGTGCAGGCCTGTCCGCCAACGACGGCCTACCGGGTCCGCAAGTTCGTCAGCCGGAACAAGCGACTGGCGACGACGGCCGCGCTGGTGTTTGTGGCGATCGTGATGGGGATCGCCGCGACGAGCTGGCAGGCGATCCGCGCATCGCTGGCCGAGTCGTGGGCGCTCGACGAGCGCGACAAGGCGCTCGACGTCGAACGGAAGAACCGCATGCTGCTGTACGCCGCCGACATGCGGCGCGCGGAGGACGCCTGGAAGGATCGGGATGCGACGCGGCTGCAGGAGGCGCTGCACGAGCACCTCCCGCAAGTCGATCAGCCCGACATGCGGGGGTTCGAGTGGCATTACCTGCTGCGACAGGGAAAGCGGATGCGGCAGGAACTCGCGTCGGGCGGCGCGCCGGTCTATTACCTCCAGCCGCTGCCCAACGGCGAACTGGCTGCGGCGGGCGCCGATGGTCTGATCCGGTTCTTCAACGGACGGACGGGCGAACTGCTGCGCTCCTTCAACTCGGAGCAGGGGGAAGTGAACGGCCTGGCCGTGTCGCCCGATGGCCGGCATCTGGCCTCGGCCGGCGACGACGGGACCGTCGTCGTGCGCGACCTGCAGACGCTGAACGTCAAATGGCAGGTCCGCGCGCATCGCAACCTCGCGTTTCAGATCGCCTACACGCCGGACGGCACGAAGCTCATCAGTGTCGGCAACGAGCCGACCGCGCGCGTCCTGGACGCCGCGACCGGGATGGAGATCGCCCAGTTGCCGACGGACGAAATCTACCTGGAGACCGTGGACGTCGGGTCCGAGGGGCAGGTGGCGATCGGCGCGGAACTGGGCGGCGTGTGGCTCTACGGCGCGGGGCTGGAAAACTCGGAGCAGCTGGCGTGGACGCCGGTGGCCTCGCTGGCGCGGTTTTCCCGGTCGGGCCGGCTGTTGGCGACGGGCTCGTCGGACGGGCTGATCTCGATCGTCCCCGTCGCCGATCCGGAACGCGCCGTGCGTCAATACCGGCTGCCGGATTCGCCGCATGCGCTGCTGTTTTCCGAGGATGATCGCTGGGTGGCGGCGGGGGATTCCTCGGGCGCGGTGCATCTCATCCCGGTTCCGGAGGATGGCATGCCGATCGTGACGCTGCCGGGGCCGGATCAGCCGGACGTGGAGTCATGGCACGCGCACGACGGGCGGCTTTACGCCCTGACGTTCATCCAGGAGGGCGAGACCCTGGTGACGGCCGGCAAGGACGGCCGGATCATCTCGTGGCGGCTCAGCGAACCGCGTCTGCCGCAGCTCGAACTGACCTCGACAAGCGACGTTCAGTTCCTGCCGTCCGGCGACCTGCTGCTGGCAGGCAAGGGCGAGCTGCGGCTGGTGACCAACCGGCTCGAGACGCGGGCGGCACAGAGCGGGGAGCACAACTGGCATTCGGTGGCGGCGGCCCGGAACTCCGGCCTGATTTGCGGGACCTGGAGCGGGACGCCGAAGGTCGTGCAGGTTCCGGCCGACCTGTCCGCACCGCGCGCCATCTGGACATACGCGGGGAACGCCGTCTGTCACATGTGCGCCCTCTCGCCGGACGGCCGTCGGCTGGCGGTCGTCGTGAGCCGGCATCCGCCGTCGGACATCGACACCCTGCTCGAGCGGTTCGTCGACATCGTGGACCTGGAAAGACGAATCAGCCTGGCGAAGGTTCCCTGCTGGCAGATGGACGACTTGACGTTCTCGCCTGATGGAAAGACGCTGGCCATGACGAATTCCAACGTGGTGCAGACGGTGGATGTCGCGACGGGCGCCTTGCTTCGCCAGTTCATCGGACATGACACCACGGTCCGGGGCATCGCCTGGCATCCTGATGGAAAGACGCTGGCGAGCGTCAGCAGCGATCGGACGCTGCGTCTCTGGAATCCGGCCACAGGGGAGCAGGTCTGGTCGACGGTGGCGCATCGCAACGCCTGCCGCAGCGCCGAGTTTTCGCCCGACGGCCGATCGCTGGCCACGGCCGGAGACGACGGGGCCGTGCGGTTGTGGAAATGGAACGTGCAGCGGCTGGCTCTCACGATTCCGATCCGCGCGGCGAACGTCGAGCGGATCCGGTTCTCGCCGGACAGCCGGCAACTCGTGGTGCTGTACGCGGACGGCGGCGTCGACCTGCTGGACGCCGGAACCGAGCGGTGAGTTGTCCGAGAGATGGTCCCGCGATCATGGGCCGCTGGACGTGGGGGACGACAGCGCTACGCTCCCTGCAACCTTGAGGATTCCTTCACGCGCGACGCATCGCCGAGTGTGCGCAGCGCGTCCGTGGTTGCAGCGGATGGCCTCCGCCGCGATCCTGCGAATTCTGTCGATCTCGTTGCGAATGGAATCTCACGTGTCAGTTCCCATGCTTCCGGCTGCGGGGGAGAAACCGCCTCCGGGGTTTTTGCTTCCGCCGCCGCGTCCGTGGCGACGTCGCCTGCTGACAGCGGCGCGGGCGGCCGCGCTGTTGTTGCTGGCGGCCGGCCTCATTGTGCGGTCGACCGTCCAGGACAGCCTTCCGGGCACGGGCGTGATCTACTATGCGACGCCCTGGTCGGTGCTGGCCATCGTGGCGCTGCTGGCGGCGAAATTCGCGCAGCTCCGAAGCCGGCGGCTGGAGTGCCGGCTGCTGTTCGCGACGAGCCTGGGCTGCGCGCTGGCGTGGCATTCTTCGAGCTGGCAGATTCGCGATCCGGGAACGGCGCAGACGGAAGTTCGCGTCGCGACCTGGAACGTGGCGCACGGCAGTCTGGGACTGCGGGAACTGGTCGAGCATCTGGCGACCATGCGGCCCGACATTGCGGTGCTCGTCGAGGCTGACCCGGCGGACGAGGATGTGCGGGGGATCTGTAAGGCAGCCTTCCCGGAACATCATGTCTCGATTCTCGGCGCGGGTCTGGTGCTGATCTCCCGGTGGCCGGCAGGGGAGGCGAAGGCCTATCGGCTGGGGAGTCCGAAGGTCGACAGCCGATTGCGGGAACTGGACGTGGAGACGCCCTGGGGGCCGTGGACCATTTTCGCCGTCGATCTCGGTTCCGACCCGCTGTATTTCCGGCGGCCGACCTTTGAACTGCTGGCCGAGCATCTGGATCGGCGCCGCGGCCAGCCCATGATTGTCGCGGGGGACTTCAACACGCCGCTCGACTCGACGAACTTCCGGATGTTGCGGACGCGCGGACTGCGCGAACTCTTTTTGAGTTCCGGGAACGGCTACACGCCGACCTGGCCCGTGCCGGCGCCGGTGTTGTCTCTGGACCAGATCTGGGTCAGCGAGACGCTGAGTCCCGTCCGCTGCGAGCGTCACTGGCACTGGCGGTCGGACCATGCGGCCGTGGTGGGCGTGATCTCCCCGCTGTGAGGTTGGTCCGGCCGCGGGCTGGCGGCGCATCCGGCGCGGTGTGATAGACTGGAAGAAGGGACCGGAGCGGACCTGTCGCCCTGGCTCCCCCCCTGCGACCGTATTCCGCCTGGCAGCGCTTGAGGTGCACCGATGCTGACGTTCCTTGGTCCCGGCGAGGCGCAGACCTGCACGGGGACGACGCGGCGCGACTTCCTGCAGGTCGGCGCGCTGGGCGCTATCGGATTGACGCTGCCGGCCTATCTGCAGGCGAAGCAGCAGGCGGCGCCGACCTCGGACGACCGTTCCTGCATCATGATCTTCAACCTCGGCGCGCCCAGCCAACTGGACACGTTCGACATGAAGCCGGACGCGCCTTCGGAGATTCGCGGGCCGTTCCAGGCGATTTCGACGGCGTCGCCGGAGTTCCATCTGTCGGAAATCCTGCCGCGCCACGCGGAGGTCGCGGATCGGTTTTCTCTGGTGCGGTCGTGTCATCACACGAGCGCCGCGGTGCATGACGCCGGCTGGCAGGTGATGCAGACGGGGCGGATCTTCTCGGGGGGCATCAACACGCCGCATGTCGGCTCCGTCGTCAGCTTCCTCAAGGGACGAAAGACCGACCTGCCGCCGTTCGTGCTGCTGCCCGAACCGATGGGGCGCGGCGGCGGCAACCTGCCCAGCGGCCAGGCGGCGGGCTTTCTCGGGAAGGCCCAGGACCCGTTCGCACTGATGGCTGATCCGTCGCAGGCCGCGTTCCAGGTGCCGGATCTGTTGCCGCCGCAGGAGATCGGCACGGTGCGGCTGGACCGGCGACGGAAGATGCGGGCCATCGTGGACCAGGCGGTCAGCGATTTCGAGGCGTCAGAGAACGCGGCGCTGCTCGACAACAACTTCCAGGCTGCGTTCCGGCTGATGACCAGCACGCAGGCCCGCGAGGCGTTCGATCTGTCGCAGGAGCCGACGGAGGTCCGCGAGCGCTACGGCATGAACCGCTTTGGCCAGTGCTGCCTGCTGTCGCGACGGCTGATCGAGGCCGGCGTGCGGTTCGTCACGATCAATACGTTCCTGACGGTGTTCGACGAGATCACCTGGGACATCCACGGCTCGAAGCCCTTCACCTCGATTGAGGGCATGCGGGACATCGTGGCTCCGATGTACGACCAGGCGTACTCGGCGCTGATCGCCGATCTCGCCCAGCGGGGGCTGCTCGATTCGACGCTGGTCTGCAACCTGGCGGAGTTCGGCCGGACGCCGCGCGTGAACCCGGCCGGGGGACGCGACCACTGGCCGCAGTGCTACACCGTGTACTTCGCAGGGGGCGGCGTGCGCGGCGGGCGGGCGATCGGCGCCAGCGATCCCATCGGCGCCGTCCCGGCCGATCGGCCCGTGCAGCCCGGCGACGTCGTGGCGACGATCTTTCACAGCCTGGGTCTCGATCCCGAGGGGACGCTGCCCGGTCCTGCGGGCCGTCCGTTCCCGCTGGTCGACAGCGATTTCCATCCGATCCATGAGCTGTTCGCGTAACGGACGGCGGACCGCCGCCGTTTCCGGAAAACCGCGGTTCTGAGTTGTCGATTGAGAGCGCCAATGCCGCTGCGGAAGCTGCTGCTCCTCGCGGGAGATTACGTCGAGGACTATGAGATCATGGTGCCGTTCCAGGCGCTGCAGATGGCGGGCTGCGACGTGCATGCCGTCTGTCCGGAGCGCCGCGCGGGGGATGCCGTGCGGACGGCGATCCACGATTTCGAAGGGGACCAGACGTACTCGGAGAAGCGGGGTCACAACTTCCTGCTGAACGCGACGTTCGCGGAGGTCAGCGCAGCCGACTACGACGGACTGGTGATCCCGGGGGGCCGCGCTCCGGAGTATTTGCGGTTGAACGGGCGGGTCATCGAACTCGTCCGCGAGTTCATGCGGTCCGGGAAGCCAGTGGCGGCCGTCTGTCATGGCGTGCAGTTGCTGGCGGCGGCGGATGTGCTGAAAGGCCGCCGGGCGACCGGCTATGCGGCCTGCGCGCCGGAGATGCGGCTGGCCGGCGCGGAGTATGTCGATTGCGGCATCACGGGGGCGGTTGTCGATGGCAAGCTGGTGACAGCGCAGGCCTGGCCCGCCCATCCGGAATGGCTGGCCGCGTTTCTCGGGGTGCTGGGTGTCCGAATCAGCGGATAGTCCCCGGGCGGCGGCGCTGACGCCCGCCGGTCGAGGCGCGGTGGCGACGATCCGAATCGCCGGGGCCGGAGACGGACGGCTGCTGGACGGGCTGTGCCGAACCCGCAACGGTCGCCCGGCCTCGCAGCGCGGCGTCGATCGGATCGTGTTCGCGCGCTGGGGGGCCGAGCCCGCGGAGGACGTCGTCCTCGCGCAGTGCGGACCGGGAATCTGGGAGGTCCACTGTCACG
Organism: Planctomyces sp.; assembly: GCA_019636235.1. Classification (GTDB taxonomy): domain Bacteria; phylum Planctomycetota; class Planctomycetia; order Planctomycetales; family Planctomycetaceae; genus Caulifigura. The sequence continues at coordinate 82,188 of JAHBXW010000018.1, read as the reverse complement.
GCGGCAGTGCGGCCGTCGCGCGCATCCTCGACGACCTGACCGCCGCCGGATGCGCGCGGGGCCAACCTGCGGAGTTTCTGCCGGGAGCATCCGAACCGGTGCGACTCGCCTGGCAGGCGCTGGCCCGCGCCTCGACGCTGCGGACGGCTGACCTGCTGCTGCATCAGGCACAGTCAGCGTGGCCGGCGGCCGTGGAGCTATTGGCGGCGGCGGGGACCGAAGAGGTGCGGGCGTTGATCGATGAGATGCTGTCGTGGCGCGAGTTCGGTCGCAGGCTGGCGGATCGCTGGCGGGTGTCGATCGCCGGTCGTCCGAACGCCGGCAAGTCGAGCCTGATGAACGCGCTGGCGGGGTTCGCGCGATCGATCGTGCATGAAACGCCCGGGACGACGCGCGATGCCGTGACTCTGGAGACGGCCTTCGAAGGCTGGCCGATCGAGTTGATCGACACCGCCGGGCTGCGGGATTCGGAGGATCCGATCGAATCCGAGGGGGTGCGCCGCGCGCGGGAAGCCGCGGGACGATCGGACCTCGTGTTGCTTGTCGTGGACGGCAGCCGGCCGTTTGCTCCCGAGGACGGGGAACTGCTGGCCGCGCATCCGGGCGCGCTGCGGGTGATCAATAAACGCGACCTGGGTCGGATCTGGTCGCTTCCGGCAGGGTCGCCGAAAGGGGATTGCCTGGAGCTGTCCGCGCGGACGGGGGAGGGTCTGGATCCACTGGTCCGCGCGATCATCGCGCGCCTGACGCCGGCGCTGCCGCCGCGGGATCTGGCTTACCCGGTCTGCGACGAGCAGGTCGCCTGGCTGCGCGGCTGGCGTCCGGGGCGATGAGCCCCCAGGGGCGCCGAAGCGTCGCGGCCCGGGGGCAGGGAGAGGTTGCGGCATCGGTTCGCGCCCGTATACTTCCGTGCCAGTTTCAACCCCGGACGGGATCCAGCGACCATGAATCGAGACCTTCGGAACGCCGCGACAGCGCTGTGTGAGCGGATCATCCAGCTAAAGGACTCTCTTTGACTACGATTCCCGAGCGAGACGCGCCGCGGAAATCGACAGTTTCATGGCGGGGACTGGTTTCTGGGAGAACCCCGAACAGGCTCAGGCCCAGGTGGCCGAGCTGCGACAGATCAATGCGTTCCTGAAGCCGCTGCAGGGGCTGATCCGCGGCGGCGAGGATCTGCAGACGCTGGTCGAGTTATCCGAGGAGGACGATTCGGGAAGCGTGGAGGCGGAGGTCCGCGCGCTTGTTCCGGACCTCGAGGGGAAGTTGCACGCCGCGGAGCTGCAGGCGGCGATGGCCGCGCCGGAGGACGCCGGCAACGCGTACGTGTCGATCCAGGCGGGGGAGGGGGGCGCCGAGTCCGCCGACTTCGCCGGCATGCTGCTGCGGATGTACCTGCGCTGGGCGAACGACCGGGGCTTTGACGCCGAGGTCATGGATCAGTCGGATGCCGAGGAAGCCGGCATCCGCAACGCGACGCTGCACATCCGCGGCGATTACGCCTTCGGCCAGTTGAAGGGGGAAACGGGCAATCACCGGCTGATCCGGATCAGCCCGTTCGATTCGGCGGGACGGCGGCATACCTCGTTCGCGGCCGTCGACGTCACGCCCGATCTGGGCGATGACGCGCCCATCGAGATCGAATGGGGCGCCGATGTCCGCGAAGACGTGTTCCGGGCCAGCGGCGCGGGGGGCCAGCACGTCAACAAGACCAGCTCCGCCATTCGCCTGACCCACCTGCCGACGAACGTCGTCGTGCAGTGCCAGAACGAACGCAGCCAGCACCAGAATCGGGCCGCCGCCCGCAAATTGCTGATCGCCAAGCTGTACCAGATGCAGCAGGAGAAGAAGGAGGCCGACCTCGCAGCTCGGCGCGGGGCGAAGTGCAAGATCGGCTTCGGCGGACAGACGATCCGCAACTACGTGCTCCAGCCCGAGCAGTTCGTCAAGGACACGCGCAGCGATCTGAAGGCGACGAATCCGCACGAGGTGCTGGACGGAGCGCTCGATCCGCTCATCGAGGCCTATCTGCGGTGGAGCCTGGTGCAGTGACGTCGGCCGCGGGGCGGCCGATGGTCAGGGGTTGGTCGCGGCGTGGCTGGCGAGATCGGCGTCGCGGCGGTCGGTGACGAACATGCATCCGGGCGCGTGCGTGATGGCGATCGGCGGCCGTGCCGCGAGCAGCGCGCACTGCGGCGTCACCCCGCAGGCCCAGAACACGGGGATCTCCCCGGCTCGCAGGGCAACCGCCTCGCCGAAGTCGGGCTGATCGAGATCGTCGATGCCCAGCGCAGCTGGATCGCCCAGGTGGACCGGCGCGCCATGCACGTCCGGGAACCGCGCGGTCACGATCGTCGCTTCGATGGCCTGGGCCGGCGTCATCGGTCGCATCGACACGACCAGCGGCCCGGCGAACCGCCCCGCTCCGTCGCAGGCCCGGTTCGTGCGGTACATCGGCACGTTCCGCCCCTGCTCGATGTGGCGCACCGGCAGCCCCGCCTCCAGCAGCGCCCGTTCGAACGAGAACGAACAGCCAATCAGAAACGACACGAAGTCGTCCCGCCACACGTCCGCGACATCGGTCGGTTCGTCGGCCAGCTCGCCGTTCCGCCACACACGGTAGCGGGGCAGGTCGCGACGCAGATCGGCCCCGGGCGCGAACCGCGCTGCTGCCGTCCCGCCCCGCTCGACCACTTCCAGCAGCGGGCAGGGCTTGGGGTTTCGCTGACAGAACAGCAGAAACTCAAAGGCGAAGTCCGCCGGCAGGACGACGAGATTGGCCTGCGTGAAGCCTTCCGCCAGGCCGGCGGTGGCCCGGGTCCAGCGGCCGGTGCGGCAGGCGATGCGGACATCGGCGCCGGTGAGGAGCAACAGGTCCGGGCCGTCATCGGGCAGGCAAGGCATGGCGAGGTCCGAGCCAGGGGCTCGCGACGGGATGCGCGGCGAGCCGCCGACGGTTCACAGTTCCGGAGGACGCGGTTCCGCGAACCGGATGTTCTTGATGAACGGGATGAACTGCCCCCCCTGCATCCGGCCCCGACAGTGCGACACCGCCTTCAGCAGGTGCGAGTAGTGCAGGCCGTAATCGGAATCGATGATGACCTCGAGGTCGTCGATGAACTCGCGGCTCTGGCTGACGATGTCGCCAATTTCGCGGTTCAGCCGCCGGAAACAGTCCGGACTGCGGTTGCCCAGGTTCTGTTCGCCCAGCATCAGCTGCCCCAGCGAGCCGTCGGGATTGGCGATCAGCCGGACCTGCAGGGGCTGGACGGCGGAAGCTGCGGCTTCGCCCGAAGCGGCGATGGGCATGTTGACGCTGAAATCCCCTTCGGGGGCGATGATCTTCAGCGTCAGCATGAAGAAGATCAGGAGCTGAAACACGACATCGATCATCGGCGTCATGGGGACGTCGATGCGCGTGTAGCCGGGTCTTGTCGTGGAGCGGGCCGCCATGGCTGGCTGTCGGTGAAGGGGGCGGTTGTCGGTCGGGCGGGCGCGGTTCGGCTATCCGTCCTCGGCGGCCTGTTTGGCCTTGAGGGCGAACTTCTCGAAGCCCGCCTCCTGGGACAGTTGCATCGCCTGCTGGACGACGCCCGCGGGGACGTCGGCGTCGGCCCGGATGGTGATGGTCGTGTCCCGCACGCGCTGTTCGTCGCCGCGGACGCGCATCACGCGGGCCTCATGCTGCAGCCGGGGTCCGAAGTCCTGCAGCCGGAGCTGCTCGCCGATCAGGAACACCCAGGGTTCGGAGTCCTGCTTGCTGCCGTCGCGATTGCGGAGGAAGCCCAGGTTGATGACGAGTTCCTCTCTGCGGGCCACTTTGACCGGCTTGGCGAGGACGTCCTCCGGGAGCTTGATGCGTTCGTCGGCCTGCGTCTGCTCGAAGTTCGTCACGACCATGAAGAACGTGATGAGCTGAAACGTGACGTCGATCATCGGCGTCAGGTCGGGCGAGACATGCGAGGGCTGCGACATGACGGCGTCCGCGAGGCGGTGAGGCGGTGGTTCCGGATCAGGCGGTGGGCGGCGCCGGGGTCGCAGGCTTCGTCTTGCCGACCGTCGAGAAACGGCTCATCAGCCCCGCGGCGACATTGTTCGCCTCGAAGATCAGCTTGGCGAACCGGTTGCGAAGCAGGTTGTAGGCCGCCATCGCGGGGATGGCGATGATCAGCCCCTCCATCGTGGTGACCAGCGCCAGCGAAATGCCTCCGGCCAGGTCTTTGGGCTTGGGCTGCGTGTTCGACTGCGCGATCTCATCGAACGACATGACCATGCCTTGGACCGTTCCCAACAGGCCCAGCATGGGCGCGATCGACGCGATCAGGGCGATGTAGCCCAAGCGGTGCTCAGTCTCCATCGTCTCGACGTCGCTGACTTCCTGCATGCCTTCGACGGCTTCGTCGTAGCCCTTGTTCAACCGGGCCAGGCCGGCCGTCAACTGCCGCGCCAGGTACGAATCGTCCGACTTCGCGAGCTCGTAGGCTCCCTGGAAGTCCTTGGCGGTCAGCTTCTGCTCGAACAGCGTGATGAAGTCCTGCGGGACATAGCCGTCGCGGCGGAGCTGCAGCAGCAGCATCACGACGACATACACCAGCCAGAACGACAACAGAAGGATGACGTGGCCGGCCGGCCAGGACGCCTTGTGCAGCCACAGCAGGAAGCTCTCTTCTTCGATCGGCGCGGCGGAGGCGTCCCCGGCAGGGGCCGCCGCGGGGGCCTCGGCGGCCCCATCCCCCTCCTGATAGGCGATCGCGGTTCCAGCGGGCCACAACAGGATGCTGACCAGCAGCAGCAGGCCGGCCGCCAGCCCGGGCCAATTCGCCTGGATCGACCGACTCGAAACCCCCGGCATCATCGCGCGCTCCTGCAGGATCGTGTGGACCGGGTGAGTGTATCGACCCTCAGGCAGCGGCGGAAATCCAGTTTCCCGGCTCCGCGCATGCGAAAAACGCACCCGGCGGCCCAAACCGCGAGGTGCGTTTCACGAGTGTGCGATGGTTCGACCCGGCCGACAGGCCGCGTCTCAGCGCTTGTGCCCCTCCTTCTGAGGACCGTGGTCGCAGGTGATGTCGAACTGGCCGTCGCAGAATTCGGCCTTGTCCTTGAACTCGCTGCCGACCTTCGAGCCCTTGTGGCCGCAGGCCCCGGCGAAGCAGTAGGACTGGTTGATGGCCGCGAACGCAGAGCCGACATCCTCAAGTTCGTTGTTGATGTTGATCGAGACCTCGGACAGCCCGACCAGCAGGCCGAGCACGACGATCGTCGAAACCAGGACGAGTTCGGCCGAAACGATAAAGCCGGCTTCGTCACGAGACAGGGCAGTCAAACAGCGGATCATGGCAGCTTCCTCAGGCGGGTGTGTGCAAGGCGACGGCCGGTCGCTGGTCGGGCGACCCGGAGACGTCGATCCTGATGCAGGGCTCTTTGGCGAAGACCGTACCGAATCCGCGCCAAAGATTCTCGCTGACCTTCGAGAACCACAGCGTGCCCCGCTTGAAACATTTCGTGAAGCGGAGTTTACGGCGACGTTTTCAAACCGTGACGGTTGCGCCAACGGCGGCGCAAGCCCTGGACCGCACGGTGACAATCGGCAACGCGTCGCTGGCCGCACCGGGAGGGTTCCGCCGTAACCGCAATGGAGAGCAGGGCCTCGGGCGCTGCTGCCGGGCGCTGTGTCCGCGCTGCCCAAACGCAACAGTCCCGGAAGAGCGCGGGAACGCGGCCTCGAACCGGCGCGGATGCCCCGCGCGACGGCGCTCACCCCGAAGAACCGGGCGCTCGCGATTGTTGGCGCGCCGCCCGCGCTACAGCGAGCGGGCCTCGAACGTGTTCCCCTGCGTCATGTCGCCCGATTCAAACCCCCGGCGAAACCAGCGGGCCCGCTGCTCCGACGTCCCATGCGTGAACGACTCCGGGACGACGTAGCCCTGCGCCTGCTTCTGCAGCCGGTCGTCGCCGATGGCCTGGGCCGCACGGAGCGCCTCCTCAAGGTCGCCCCGCTCAAGGACGTTTCGCGCCGCCTGCGCATGATGCGCCCAGACCCCCGCGAAGTAGTCGGCCTGCAGTTCCATCCGAACGGACAGATCGTTGGCCTCCTCCTTGCCGACCCGCTGCTGCAGGGCCCGCACCCGGTCCGAGATGCCGAGCAGATTCTGCACATGATGGCCGACCTCGTGCGCCAGGACATAGGCCTGCGCGAAATCGCCCGGAGCGCCGAACCGCTGGTGCAACTCGTCGAAGAAACTCAGATCGAGATACACCTTGGAATCGGCCGGGCAATAAAAGGGGCCGGTCGCCGAGCTGGCGAAGCCGCAGGCGGATTCGACGCGCTCCCGGAACAGGACCAGTTTGGGATCCTGATAGCGCTTTCCCTGCGAGGCGAAGAGATCGCTCCAGACGTCCTCAGTGTCAGCCAGCACGACCGCGACGAACTCCGAAAGTTCGTTCTCTCGGGGATCGTCGACCGGTCGCCCGACCTGCCCTCCCGGCGGCGGTCCGCCGCCGCCTTGCGGTCCGCCCATCTGCAGGACGGCCAGCGGATTCCCACCCAGCGCCCAGACGATCAGCGCGATGATCAACAGTCCCAACCCGCCTCCGGCGGCCGCTCGCGGCGTCATGTGACGCCGATCCTCCACGTTCTCGCTTCGACGCCCACCCTGCCAGCGCATGATTCGCTCCCGACAGCCCCCGGCGCTCTGTGGCCGATCCGCCCGATGATAGCACCGGAATGGCGGCGTCCATGCTGAACCGCATCCCGCGGCCGCGATTTTCTCCCCGCCAACCGCCGCCGGATCGAGCGGGACTAATCCCCGGTCGAGGAGCCGGCCAGCGGCGGCAGACCGACCCGCGGACAGACCGGCAGCAGCGGGCATTCCAGGCATTTCGGCCGCCGCGCTATGCAGATCCGCCGGCCGTGATGGATCAGCCGATGCGAGAAATTGACCCACTCGGACTCCGGCAGCAGGTCCATCAGATCCCGCTCGATGCGGACGGCGTTGGAGTGCGAAGTCAGCGCCAGCAGGTTCGTGATGCGCGTCACGTGCGTGTCGACCACGACGCCGCTGGCGATCCCGTACACCGTGCCCAGCACGACATTGGCCGTCTTGCGGCCCACGCCCGGCAGGGTGATGAGTTCCTCGACGGTCCGCGGAACCTCGCCGCCGAAGCGCTCGACCAGCCCCTGCGCCATGCCCCGCAGGCTGACCGCTTTGTTCCGAAAGAAGCCGGTGGACTGGATGACGCGCTCGACTTCGGACTGGGGGGCCTGCGCGAGTGCCCGGGGGGTCGGCCAGGCCGCGAACAGCGCGGGCGTCACCATGTTCACGCGCTCATCGGTGCACTGCGCGGAGAGAATCGTCGCGGCGAGGAGTTCGAACGCGGATCGATGCCGCAGCGCGCACTCGGCCACGGGATAGGTTTCGGCGAGGATCCGTGTGATCTGGTCGGCGCGCTGCCGCCGCGCCGCGCGGCTTTCGCGGGGCGCGCGGCAGACGCGGGCTTTCGCGGGACGACGCGTGGACATCTCTGGAAAACCACCCCTAGACTTGGCCGGCGTTGGATTGCGGGCGCGGATGATACCGTGCGCCGGGGGGGATCACGAACGGTCCCCGCGGCGTCGCGACGGAGGGGCGATGGTCAACAGGAATTGCCGATGACGACCGATGCTCGCCTCGACGAGGCCCGGAGGCTGTTCAACGACAAGGAGTTCTTCGCCTGCCACGACGTGCTGGAAGAGGTCTGGTCGGAGACGCTGGATGAGGACCGGTCGCTGTACCAGGGGCTGATCCACGCCGCGGTCGCGCTGCACCATTTCTCTGAGGGGAACCTGGGGGGCGCGCGGAAGATGTACGATTCGACGGTGGGCTATCTGGCGCCCCATGCGGAGCGGCCGACCCTGTTCGACGTGCGGCGGCTGATGCGCGACCTGGAGGCGTGCTTTCAGGAGCTGCTGTCGGCGCGTGATTATCCGGCGGGACTGTCGCTGCGGGACGACCGGATCCCGCGACTGCACTGGACGGAGCCCCAGGGGGACGGGTGATGCCGCTCAGTACGACACGATGAATCGCAGCCCGGCCTGCGGCAGGGAATAGTCCTGGTTCATGTTCACGCCGACGCCGGCCTGCAGCATCGTGTAGTCGTTGATCTCCCAGTGCACTTGCGGCATGAGCAGCAGGTCGGAGGCGCCGCTCAGCGAGTGGGCGAAGACGGACTCGAACCCCAGCGTCACTTGCTCATTGACGTGGTAGAACAGCGTGGCGTTCAGCAGCCGCTCGGTCCGCTCCGCGACCTCGTCGTTGTTGAACTCGGTCCGGAAACCGGCCATCGCCAGCATCGAAAAGTGCTCGTCGAACTCGATGCCCGCCAGGTACAGCAGCGTGGGGGACCAGTTCCGCGAGTGCGTGTCGTACAGCAGGATGCCCTGCGCGCCATGGATGTAGCGCTTGTCGAAGGCCGTGCCGAATGTGATCTGCGCGGCGGCCTTGTAGGCGGCCAGCGTGCTGCCTTCAAACGGAACCTCGAATTCGAACGCGACGCCGTCCCAGAGAGCGAACTCGACTTCCGGCGCCCATTCCGTTTCGTGGCCGTTGCGCGAGACGATGCCGATCGGGCCGGGAATCGACGTCGTTCCGACTCGCCGATTGAGGGGAATCAACGCCAGGACGTTGACCTCCGCCTCCCCCTGCTTCGCGCCCAGCGGCCGCACCAGATCGAACACCATCGGCTCGGGAATCCGCGGCGCATCGTCCTCGGCACTCAGGGATTCGGCGCCCAGGACGTCCAGCCCGGGCCGGTTTCGAGAGAACCAGTCGTCGAACAGTTCCGACGGCTCAGCGATCGCGGTTGCTGCGGAGATTCCGACGATGAGGCAGGCGACCGCTGTTCGCAGGCTGCGCTGAGCCCGGCGTCCTGGGGTTAAGTGAGTCTCGCCGCCGCCGTCCATGCAATTCCTCATCGCCAACAGTGCGGACCCGCGCCGCGGCGGATCGCACGCCGGGCGGAGTCACGCGGGTTGTCTCTCGGATGGCGTTCCCGAGACAACCGGGCGACCATCGGCGACGTGGCGCTGCATGGCGTCGCAATGTCTCTGCCCGCGGACGTTTAGGGCCATCCGCGCGAGAACTTTCGCGGTCTGCGGATAAACGGAACCTTATCGCGGGACGGGGACTTTTGCAGAAATCGCCGTTCAGATCGGCGCGGCTGGAGCGGCCGTTCCAGCGCGCGACGGTCTGCGCGTGAACGGCCCTGGCATCCCGCCGGCGCCTGGGACGCGCCGCGAGGGCTGACTTCCGGCCGCGGCGGCTGCATGATGGCGCTCGTTTGCCAGCCCCGCAGGTCGCAATGTCATCGCCGGTCGAAATCCGCCGCCACGGGAACCGCCTGTGGCGGGCGGGCGCGGGAGCGCTGTTTCTGGCCTCGGCTCTCCTGGCGACATGGCCGCTGGCGCTCCACATGGGTCGGTCGATCCCGCGGGGAACCGAACCGGCCGCGACCGTGCCGCTGTTCAACCTGTGGACGATCTGGTGGAACGGTGCGTGGCCGGCGGCCGACGCACGCGGCTACTGGGATGCTCCGATCTTCGCGCCGCATCCCGCTGCGTTCGCGCTTTCCGAGCCGCAGCCGGCGACGATGCTCGTGGCGCCGCTGCAGTGTCTGGGCGCGCCGCCGGCGCTGGGCTTCAACATCTACCTGTTGCTGGCGCTGTGGTTGAATGGAGTCGCGACGCGCCAGTTGCTGCGGCGGGCGGGGCTGGGGGAACCGGCCGCGATCGGCGGCGGGCTGTTCGTCCAGTGGCTGCCGTTTACGCACTGGCAGCTGGGGGTTCTGCAACTGATCCCTTTGTTCGGTGAAGCGTGGGCGATTCTCGCGATGATCCGGCTCGTGGAGCGACCGACGCTGGGCCGCGGGGCAGGTCTGGGACTGGCGCTGGCCGTCTCGTGGTTCACGTGCTGCCACCATGCCCTGTTCTTTGCGGTGCTGTTGGCGGCATCCGGGGGTTGGCTGATCGCTTCCAAATGTCGGAGCCGCGAGTTCTGGCGGTCGCTGACGGCCGGGGTGGCGGTCGCGTCGGTGCTGATCGGGCCGGGGGCCGTGTCCCAGTACCGGTTGCTGCGTGCCGAGCGGTTCCAGCGCGGCCCGGAGTGGGACCAGCAATTGTCTCTGCAGGCGGGAGATTTGGCGACGACATTTCATTCGCCGCTGCCCGTGGAGCGGTGGATTGGAATGTCGCCGCAGGGTCGTTGGCCGGCGTCTCCGGGGTGGGTGAAATGCGTCCTGGCAGCCATCGGGGCTGTTGTCGGACTTGGACGGGCGGGACGACGGCGGTGGACGCTGTTCGCACTGACGTGGACGTGCGCCGCGGCGCTGCTGGCGATGGGACCGAACTTTCGGATCGGTTCGGCGGTCCCGTGGGAGTGGCTGCGGAGCGGCGTGCCGGGGTTCGAGCATGTGCGGAACGTGTTCCGGTTCGGCCTGTTCGCGCAGCTGGGGGTGGCGTGGCTGGCGGCGGGAGGGATCGACGCGCTCGTCGGCGGGTTCCGTGAGAGATCAGACGTGACCTCCGACCCGGATTCGGCGAGACGGCGTTTTCCGGCGCGCCGGATGGTTGCGGCCGTCGCGATCGTGTTGGGCTGCGTTGAGTGCTGGCCGCTGCCGCAACGGCTGCTGGCTCTGCCATCCCGGGCCAGGGGCTGGACGTGGGTGGATGCGGTGCGCGAGCGGACTCCGCCGGACGCGTTGCTGGCGTGCCTGCCGTTTCCCGTGAGGCTGGACGTCGCGGACTTCGAGACGGAGACGTGGTGGATGTTTCACCAGCGGCATCACGGGCGGGCGCTGTTGAACGGCTATTCGGGGTACTTTCCGGACTCGTATCGCGAGCTGCGAGAAGGCGTGCAGACGTTTCCGGACGCCTCTTCGGTGGAGCGGCTGGGTTTGGCGGGAGCGACGGCCTTGGCCGTGGATCGGCAGCGTGTTCCGGACGGTGGCGTGGAACTGGCGGGGGGCGGGTTTGTGTACGAGCGGATTTTCGAGGGAGGGATCGGGGGCGTGGATGTGTATTTGCGGCGTGACGGGGAGGGGCGGTTTGGGGAAGCTTCGGGAAGGCGGCAGAAAGGTCGTTGACGGCGTTTGAGAATGGCCGTACGAATAAGTGAGGGAAGACGTTACGTCGACGCGAGCGGAATTTCCCTGACCCGTTAAAAAAGATCGTGGACGGTCAGGGGAATCGTGTTAGGATGGCTTCGCGAACGGGGGGAGCAGAGGGTTCGCTGTTGAAAGCCATGACATTGCAACGACTTGCGAGATCACGGCGGAGCGGCGAGATGCCCACGACTCTGTTCGATGCACTGCTGCGGTTCTTCGGGGAGTGAATGGATGCTGGTTCCCGAAACCTGCTTGCCGAGGCTCGCTGGCCACAGCGCTCGTCTTCGGGGACAGGATGTTCCAACGAAGGGATCGGGGGAGAGTTCATCGACGGCTTGAGCGGCCGTGACACGGGGCCTGTTCGTTCGTCGCATGAGGGAGCGGCGGACTCACGGGGGGGACGGCGTTCCAGGAGCGCGTGTTCGAGGACCGGACCAGTTTGCGGATCAGCGTTTCGGATTTGGCGTTTGTGTTTTGAGGGCGGGTGGAAAAGTCGATTGCTCGTTCGCGCCGGACGGGCGGAGCCCCAAGGCGATTGGCGGGCGGGACGCGGCGGCCCTTGTCGCGGACGACGTGGTTATTCAGTGAGACTTGCGAGGAGTTTGAAACGTGCATCGACTGGACGAGGGATTGAAGTCGTTGATGGAACAGGCCAGGGAACGCGGCTTCCTCACTTACCAGATGGTTCACAAGTTCCTGCCGGATGAAGGGGGCGAGGCCTCGCTCATCGATCAGATCATCCTGGCGCTCGAGGAACTGACGCTGCCGCTGATCAACGATCCCGCGGCGCCGCGAACGATCGCCGACAAGATCCGGCAGGAGCAGCAGTCGCACCATATCGAGAGCCCGGACATCACCCGCGGCCTGATCGAGCCTGAGACGCCAATGTCGTCCCGGGATCCGATCCGCATGTACCTCAGCCAGATGGGCAACATCCCGCTGTTGTCGCGGGACGACGAAATTTTCCTGGCGAAGCAGATCGAGATCACGCGGAAGCGCTACCGCCGGGCGCTGATGGAATCGGACTTCGCGCTGGCCACGGCGATCGAGATCCTCGAAAAGGTGCAGTCGGGCGAGCTGCCGTTCGAGCGGACGCTGCGGACGTCGGACACCGAAAACACGCACAAGGACCAGATTCTGGGGCGGATGCCTCACAACCTGCCGACGCTGAAGCACCTGCTGGCGGAGAACCGCAAGGACTTCGACCTGAGCCGCGAAGACAGCCTGCCGAAGAAGGACCGCGAAGCGGCCCGTCGTCGGATGGTGATCCGCCGCCGCAAGCTGTGCACGCTCGCCGAGGAACTCTCGGTCCGCACGCACCGCCTGACGCCGATCTACAAGCGGATGCAGCAGATCGGCGAGCGGATGGCGGAGCTCGAAAAGGACATCGCCCATCTGAAGAACCGGCCCTCGGCCGCCCGCGACGTCGCCGCGATGCAGCAGGAGATGGCCGAGCTGGTCGAACTGACCTGCGAGACGTCGGCCGAGTTCCGCGCCCGCATGTCGTCGATCCGCGACCGCTTTGACGCCTGGACCGACGCCAAGCAGCAGCTGTCGGGAGGCAACCTGCGGCTGGTCGTGTCGATCGCCAAGAAGTACCGCAACCGCGGCCTGAGCTTCCTGGACCTGATCCAGGAGGGGAACGCCGGCCTGATGCGGGGCGTCGAAAAGTACGAATACCGCCGGGGCTACAAGTTCTCGACGTACGCCACATGGTGGATTCGGCAGGCCATCACCCGGGCCGTGGCCGACCACGCCCGGACGATCCGCATCCCGGTCCACATGTTCCAGAGCATCTCGACGCTCAAGGCCAAAAGCGAAGAGATCCGCCAGAAGACCGGCCGCGAGCCGACCACCGAGGAACTCGCCGCCGCGGTCGGACTGTCCGTCGAGGAGACGGAGCGGATCATGAAGACCTGGAAGCACCCGATTTCGCTGGACACCCCCGTCGGGGAAAGCGAGGACTCCAGCTACGGCGACTTCCTCGAGGACACGACGGAGAACACGCCGGCCGATTCCGCGATGCACCAGATGCTGCGGGACAAGATCAACCACGTCCTCAAAAGCCTGACCTACCGCGAGCGGGAGATCATCAAGCTTCGCTACGGCCTGGGGGACGGGTACAGCTACACGCTGGAAGAGACCGGCCGCATCTTCAAAGTGACCCGCGAGCGGATCCGGCAGATCGAGTCGAAGGCGCTGCGGAAGCTGCAGCAGCAGACGCGGGCGACGCATCTCCGCGGGTTCGTGGAGTCGATCCTGACGAACGGCGAGCCGCTGGGCGTGGTGGAAGAGGCCGAGGCCCTGAGCGCGGTGTGATTCGGAATCAGCCGGCGGCGTGCTGGACCTGCCGGATGTCTCCGGCGGGGCCGGCGGCCGGCCGTTCGTTTCCGTGATCGCGGCTGATCGGCAGGATCTCCGAGGCTTCAATCGGCCCCTGCAGGGCCTCCCGCTTGTACGCGCAGTTCCGCCCGGCGCCCTTGGCTCGGTAAAGGCACTGGTCGGCGGCGTCGATCAGCATGTCGGCCTCGCCGATCGAGCGGGCGTCGTGCGTCACGGCCGCGCCGATTGACACGCTGACGTTCGCGAACGCGGCGGAATGGTTCTTCTGCAGCTCGCGGATGCCCTGCTGCAGCCGCTGCAGCGGCAGGTTGATTTCGTCCGGCCGGCAGCCGCAGCAGACGACCGCGAACTCATCTCCGCCGAACCGGGCGACGTGATCGTAAGAACGCATTGTCGACTGCAGGCAGCGGGCCACGGCCTGCAGCACCAGGTCCCCCGCGGGGTGCCCGTGCAGGTCGTTGATCTGCTTGAAGTGGTCGACGTCGATGAGGATGACGCCGACGGAATGCCCCAGCCGCTGGGCGCGGACGATCTCTTCGAGCAGCCGCTGATGAAAGACGAGCCGGTTGGGAAGCTGGGTGACCGCGTCGACGAGCGCGGCCCGGAGGGTCGATTCCGCGGCCCGCCAGCTGATGAGCAGATCGTCGGAGGTCAGCACGGCGACGACTTTGCCGCGTTCGCCGAGGATGGTGCAGGGAATGGGCGTGCCGGCCGTCCACTGGTCCGATTCGCCGGACTGGTCGAGGAAGTGGCCGGGTTCGATGCGGGTGCGGAGCAGGCCTTCGACGGGCATGTCGGCCCAGCGTTTCCGCTCGGTGTCGTTCCAGCAGCCGATGCGCGCGGCGATTTCCTCGGGGGCCAACACGCCGACCAGCATGCCGGCGTCGTCGACGACCAGGTAATACGGGTGCGCGGCCAGGTCGTATTGCTCGAGCGCCTCATGCAGCAGCATGCGGCAGGGGAGCACGACCGGCTGATCAGCCCTGGGGCTGTGAACGTCCAGCGTCGCGCGGCGTCCCAGCAGCGCGGCGGCGGTCGTCAGTGGCGGGCACGATGCGTCCATGGGATCGATCGAGAGTTCCACGAAGGGGGACCTGGGTCTTCCGAAGTCAGTCGTTACTCGACGTCCGCGTATTCCAGCTGCACGCGAATGATCTCTTCGCGGGCCAGGAAGAACGCGTCCAGGACTTTCGGGTCGAAGTGCTTGCCCCGGCCTTCCTCGAGGATCTGGAAGCACTTGGCGAGCGGAAACGCGGGCTTGTAGGGGCGGCGGCTGCTGAGGGCGTCGAACACGTCCGCCACAGCCGTGATGCGGCCTTCCAGCGGGATGTCCTCGCCGGCCAGGCCCAGCGGGTATCCGGCGCCGTCCCAGCGTTCGTGATGCGTGAGGGCCGTCCGCGCGGCGATCTGGATCAGCGGCGATGTCGTGCAGTCGAGCATCTGCGCCCCGAGCGTGGAGTGCTGCTGGAGCATCAGCCGGTCCTGCTCGGTCATGCGTTCGAAGACGCGTTTGCCGTACCCGCAATGCCGCTGGATGACGTCGAATTCCTCGGGGGACAGCGATCCGGCCTTGAGGAGCACCTCGTCGGGGATGCCGATCTTGCCGACGTCGTGCAGTTGGGCGGCGAGTTCCAGGAGCTGGACGTAGTCGTCCGGGAGGCCGAGTTTCTTGCCGATGATGCCGGCGTAGCGGCCGACGCGGACGACGTGCCGACCGGTGTTGTCGTCGCGGAATTCCGCGGCGCGGGCCAGGCACTGGACGACTTCGAGGCGCGAGGCGGCGAGTTCGTCAGTGCGGCGGCGGACGGCGGCCTCGAGCTGCTCGGCGTGACGTTCGAGCATGTCGTGATGGGCCTTGATCCACAGCGCATTGCGGACGCGGGGCAGAAGCTCGGCGGGGTCGACGGGCTTTTCGAGGAAGTCGGTGGCGCCGGCTTCGAGGGCCTGCAGCTTGGTCTGACGTTCGCAGCTGGCGGTCAGGATCAGGACCGGGATGTGGACGAGTTCCGGCGTGCGGCGGATGGTCTTGAGGAGTTCGATGCCGTTCAGCCGCGGCATGACGATGTCGAGGACGACGACGTCGGGGACGTGCCGGAGCATCTCGTCGAGCGCGATGGTGGGATCGGTGACGGCGATGAATTCGCGGTAGCCGGAGTCCTGCAGGTATTTGCGGGCGACGCGGATGTTGATGGGCTCGTCGTCGACGAGCATGATCCGGGCGGCCTGCGATTGCGGCGCCTGGGAGGCGAAGGCGGCGCGGAGGGAGTGCCCGGAGATCGCGGTCCGCTCCTGCTCGAAGGCGGGAGCCGGGAGCACGACCGCGGCGGCGGGCGCTTCCAGGAGCATGGACATCGTGTCAAACCTTTCACTACCGGGCGAAGCGCGCGGCGGCCGTGCCGGACGCGAACGCAGGCGGGCGAAAAATATCTCTCGGAACGGTAGCTCCCGCTTGACGCTGTGCGGCAACTTGCCCGGGGGCGATCGCATCGTCATTCCCGGAGCCTCCGTGAACGGGAGGGCTGTGCGGGTCGTGCGGGCGGTTCCGCGGCGGCGGACCCCGGCCGGGGCTCCGCGGGGAGTCAAGTCGGGGAGATTCCCGGCGCGGTCGTCCCGATCGCAGGAATCAGGAGGATTCGCTGGCCTTTCCGGCCTAAAACTGCTCGACTCAAAATGAGACATTCGGATAGGATGCTTCAGCGGAACCGAGAATTGAGCGGCTGTGGCGGAGCTGCATGCTGTCCCGGCGAGCTGATGAGACCCTGTGAGACGACGATGCAGAAGACAGCCATTCGATCCGGCCCCCGGAAACGGTTCCACGACGACGCCTATCGATTCGTCGTGGAAGCCCTGCATTTTTCGCAGCAGCGCCTGAATCGCCCCCGTCCGCAGAGCGCCGACGACGAATCGGCGCATATCACCGGACAGGAGCTGCTGGCCGGCCTGCGGGAGTACGCCAGCCGGACGTTCGGCATGCTGGCCGGCACGGTCCTCCGCAGCTGGGGCATCCGCACGACGGACGACGTCGGCCGGATCGTGTTCGAGCTCATCGACCGCGGCGAGATGAAGAAGACCGATCGCGACCAGCTCAGCGATTTCGCCCACGCCTACGACTTCGATGAGGCATTCATCGAGGACTACGTGATCGACACCCAGCAGGCGTTCAAGCGGACGTGAGCGGCGACAGCGGTTCGAGCCCGGGGGGCCGGTTCCCGCGGCATCGGCTGGCGCTGGCTCTCGCGGCGAGCTGGATCGCGGTTCTGACGGCGCTGGCGGCGCTGACGGCCAACCCGGTGACGCTGAATGTGTTGCAGGTGCTCCGCGCTTCCAGCGACGGGGGGGTGGTCTCGGCGACCGTGATGAATGCCGCGGAGGAGCGGTGCCGCGTCGATGAAGTGCTGGCGGGCGGTCAGCGCTCGGCGGTCGCCGGTCTCAAGCCGGGGGACGAGATCCGCGTCCGCGAACTGCAGCGAATCGGCGCCGCCGAAGGCCGGGCCTATGTGTTCCCGCTTCAGAGGGGACGCAACGAGTCGTTTTTGGTGATGCCCACCGAACTCCCGAACCGGCAGCCGCTCATCTATCCCGACGGCCCCGCGGCCCGCCAGCAATTGAAGACGATCCTGCGGGCCGTCTCCGACGAGGCCCCCGCCGCGCCGGTCAGGTGACTTCTTCGATCGCCGGTTCCACCGGCTCGACGATCGCCGGGTGCTCGTCGTCGCTGCGGCGGAATGTCGCCAGCCCGTAAATGACGGCGATGGCGCCCGTCACGATCCCCGCCAATGGCAGCATCGTCGAGAACCCGAAACGGTCGATGACAGCGCCGTAAACCGGGGCGGAAAGCGCTGTGCCCAGGTCGCCGAAGGCCAGCGTCAGCGTTGTCCCGGCTCCGCGAAACCGCGGCGGAAAAGCCCCCGCTCCCAGCGACACGATGCACGGGTAAAGCAGCGCGTGGCCGAAGCCGCCGCAGATCGCCGGCACGACGAGATCCCATTCGGAGGCGGCGCGGGTCAGCAGCACCTGGCAGACGGCGTGACCCAGCAGGCCGATCATCACCAGGCGATGCCGCCCCGTGGCGCGATGCCAGTTCCGGCTCGTCACGCGAAATACGAAGGCCGTCACCGCGTAGACGGTGAAAAACGTGCGGATGCCGGGCAACTGCCGCTCGGAGGCGAACCGCGTCAGAAAAACCTGCGTGACGCTGAAACAGCCCCCCATCGCCAGCGCGGCGAGGACGACCAGTCCGGGCCAATGCGTCCGAAGCAGCATCCAGGCGGAAGGCGGCGCCGTGTCCGGCGGAGGCGGATGGGGCTGGCCGTTCGTCAGCCGGGAAATCATCGCCAGATAGACCAGCCCCAGGGCCAGCATCGCGCCGAACATCGCCGGAAACAGAGCCTCGCTGCCGCGGAATATCAGAAAGATCAGGTCGACGAGCTGAGCGCCGAGGATCGTGCCCAGGAAGCCGCTGGAACCCAGCGCGGCGATCGCCTCCGTGCGCCGGCCGACCGGCGCATGCGCCTGAACGTGGGACAACGAGCAGGAGAACATGCCCGCGATGGACAACGTGATGAATGTCCGCGCGACGTACAGCCAGGGGCCGAGGCGGTCGATGAAGATCAGCGAGCCGCTGCCGACGACGAACATCAGGGCGGACATTCGCCACATGCGTCCGATGCCGAAGCGATCCAGCGCGGTGGCCAGCCGGAATCGCGCCAGCAGCGAGACATACAGCGCCGTGCCGGCGACCATGCCGGCGTCCTGCTCAGTGCCGCCGAGGGCCGTCACGAACTCCGCGAAGCGAAAGTTCATGGCCGTGCCTGTCACCAGGACGACATTGGCGACGTAGGCCTGCCAGAAGACGCGGTCGTAGACGGTTTCGGTCGCCGCTCCGGGGGAATCGGCGGTCATCGGAACTGCTGCTCCAGCCGCGGCGGGCGGGGTCTCCGCCGATCAGCCTTCGACGTGTTTGGCGATCGTCGCGAAGTCAGCACGGAGCGAGCGATACAACTGCTGGTAGATGGGGTGGGCGGCGTCATACGCGCGGCGGGCTTTGGCATCGGTGGGGGTCGTTTCGACGACGCGGATCGTGGCGTCGCAGGCCTCGACGACGTTGCGGTAGGCCCCGGCGCCGACGGCGGCCAACAGCGCCACGCCGTAGGCCGGGCCTTCCGAGGCGTTGATGACGCTGACCTTCTGGCCGTAAATGTCGGCCTGCATCTGGCGCCACACGCGTCCGCGGGCTCCGCCGCCGGACAGTCGGATCTCCTTCACGGGGACGCCCATGCCCTGGATGATCTCCAGGCAGTCCCGCATGGCGAACGTGGCGCCTTCCATCACCGAGCGGACGAGATGCGCCTTGCCGTGCCGCAGGCTGAGGCCGATCCAGGCCCCGCGGGCGTTGGGGTCGGCGTGCGGCGTGCGCTCGCCGGTCAGGTAGGGCAGGAAGAACAGCCCCTCGGATCCGGGAGGCGCGGCAGCGGCCTCCTGCGACAGCAGCTCATACGGGTCGACGTTCATGGCGCGGGCTGTCGCCGCCTCGCAGTGGCCGAGCTGATTGCGATACCACTGCAGGCTGCCCCCCGCGGACAGGACGCAGCCCATCACGTGCCATTTGCCGCGGACGGCGTGGCAGAACGTATGGACGCGCCCCTCGGGATCGATCTGCACGTCGTCGCTGTGGGCGAACATGACGCCGCTGGTCCCCATGGTCGCGGAGATGACGCCCCGGCGGACGATGCCGTTGCCGACGGCGCTGGCCGCCTGGTCGCCGCCGCCCCCCACGACAGGCACGCCGACGGTCAGGCCCAGGGCCTCCGCCGCCGTCGCTCCGAGTCGGCCCGACACCTCCTCCGATTCGTACACCTGCGGCAGCAGGCCGCGGTCAATCTCCAGTTTGTCGAGCAGCGCCTGGCTCCAGGCGCGGCGCTTCACATCCAGCAGCAGCGTGCCCGAGGCGTCGCTGACCTCGGTGGCGAATTCGCCGGTCAGCCGGAACCGGACATAGTCCTTGGGCAGCAGGATCTGTCGGAGTCGGTCGTAGTGCTTCGGTTCGTGGTTGCGGAGCCACAGGATCTTCGGGGCGGTGAAACCGGTGAGGGCCGGATTGGCGACCATGCCGATCAGTTTGCGGCGGCCCCCGGCGCGCTCCTCAATTTCCGCGCACTCGGCGGCGGTCCGCTGATCGTTCCAGAGCAGCGCGGGGCGGATGACGTGGCCTTCGCGGTCCAGGAACACGCTGCCGTGCATCTGGCCGGACAGCCCGATGCCGCGGACGTCGCCGGGCTTGATGCGGCCGCTTTTGAGGACGTGCTGCACGCTGGACACGGTGGCCAGCCACCAGTCATCGGGCTGTTGTTCGGACCAGCCGGGCCGGGGCGTGTAGAGGGGGTATTCGGCGACGGCGGAGGCGATGATCTCGCCGTCCTCGCGCACGGCGAGCGTCTTGGTGCCGCTGGTTCCGATGTCGATGCCGAGGAACACGCTCATGGGAGGTCGAATCAGTGAGGGGCCGGTCAGAACGCGCGGCAGTGTAGCAGGCGCGACGCGGGGGTACGAAGCGTCGAACCGCGCGGCAGCGTGAAAGCCCGCCGCGCGCGGCGGCTTGTCGCTGCGGAGGAGAAGGAGTCCGCATTCCCGCGTCCGCGCGTGGCGGCGTCCGGACTATTCGGAGCGGGCGGTGCGGCGTTTGGCGGCCGCGGGGTTGGGGAGCGCGCGGAGTTCGAGGGTGACGGTCTGACCGTTGGTTTCGACGATCTGCTTCGCCTTGCCGACCTGCGGCACGAAGAAGTACTTGAACGCGATCTCGTTGTCGCCGGCGCGGAAGTTCCTGCCGTCCACGACCAGCGCGGAGACTTCCTCGCCGCCGATCTTCACCGTCTGGACGTCGGTTTTGAACTCGCCCCGGACAGACTGCCCGACGATCTGCGAGTCGACCTTCCACGTATCGCCGGCCCGGGCGGGCAGCATGATGAACCGGAGCGGGGGTTCGATGGGCTTGCCGGCGATGGCCACGCGGTACACGCCGTCGTCCCGGACGGCGATGTGCTCATAAGAGACGATGCGGTTATTGAGCGTTGTTTCGACGCGGGCGCAGAGCTCCTCGCCGATGAGTTCGTGCTTTGTGACCCGTTCGTGCAGCTCGGCGGGACCGCTCTGGAAGGTCCACTCGCGCCCCACGCCCAGCGGATAGACTTCGCAGGCGTCGAGCGGGTTGGGGGCCTCGGCGGGGTCCGCCGCCGGCAGACGGCTGTGCGCGAGCGTCGTCAGAGCCAGGAGCGCGGCGAGTCCCAGCCGGGTCGGGCTGCGAAGCCGGGATGTGGCGGGCGGGGGCGGGGGAGCGGCTGAAAGTTCGGACATGCGGATTCCTTCGACGAGCGATCGTGGCCTGCCGATCAGCGTAGTCGACCCTTTCAAACCCGGGCAATCGCGGTTTTCGGCGCGGTCGGTTTCAGACGCTGAGGGCCGGCCGCGGGCGCTCGAACTGAACGCACTGGCAAATCCGTTCTTGAAAGGCTTCAAAACTGCCCGATAGAATCCGCACGGTGTCGAAGTGCGGCCTGTGCGTGCACTGCTTCGCCGCTCCTTGGCGCGTCATTCGGCCGCCGACTGTCCCGCCCTACTCGCACTTTGATCGAGGTCATGCCCAAGGCGTCCGACATCCGCGTCGTGGAGGCTGAAGTCTCATTTGAAAACTGTCCGTTCCGGACGCCGCTCAAGTTCGGTGGTCGCGTCATGGACAGGTCCCGGCTGGTCAACGTGCAGGTCACCGTCGAAAGCCGGGGGAAGAAGCACGCCGTCGGATTCGGGAGCATGCCTCTGGGGAATCTCTGGGCCTGGCCTTCCGCGGAAGTCTCTCCGGAACAGACCGAGGAGGCGATGGCGGCCTTCGCCGAACAGGTCGTCGACATCTGCACGGACTTCGACCAGTTCGAGCATCCCCTGGACCTGATGTTCGACCTGTCCGGCGAGTACGACCACCTGGGCAAGAAGGTGGCCCAGAAGTTCGGCATCGCCGAACCGATGCCGCGGCTCGCGGAACTCGTCGCCGCCAGTCCGCTCGACGCCGCGATCCACGACGCCTATGGCCGCGCGAATCACGTCAACAGCTACAACGCGCTGTCGAAGCAGTTCATGAACCGGGACCTCTCGGAGTACCTGGATCAGGACTTCAAGGGGGAATATCTGGATCAGTACACGCTCCGCGAGCCCAAGCCCCGGATGCCCCTGTATCACCTGGTCGGGGCGCTCGACCCGCTGTCGGCCTCGGACGTGGCCACGAAGATCGGCGATGGCCTGCCCGAGACGCTTGGCGACTGGGTCCGCGCGGATGGGTTGACGCATCTCAAGATCAAGCTGGCCGGGGACGATCTGGCCTGGGACGTGCGGCGCGTGCTGGACGTCGAGCGGGTCGTCGCCGAGGCGCAGCAGAAGCGGCAGGCGACCGAGTGGTGGTACTCAGTTGATTTCAACGAGAAGTGTGCGAACGTCGAGTACGTGCTCGATTTCCTGCAGCAGGTGCGGGAGCAGTCGCCGGCCGCGTATGAGCGGATTCAGTACATCGAGCAGCCGACGCACCGCGACCTGGCGGCGCATCCTGAAAACAAGATGCACGCGGCCGCGAAGCTCAAGCCGGTCGTCATTGACGAATCGCTGGTCGACTACGAGGCGCTCCAGCTGGCCCGCGAACAGGGTTACAGCGGCGTGGCCCTCAAGGCCTGCAAAGGGCAGTCGGAGGCGCTGTTCGCGGCGGCCGCCGCGCAGAAGTTCGGCATGTTCCTGTGCGTGCAGGACCTCACCTGCCCGGGATTCTCGTTCCTGCACTCCGCCAGCCTGGCGGCCCGCATCCCGACCGTCGCGGCGGTTGAAGGCAACGGCCGGCAGTATTGCCCCGCGGCGAACAAGAAGTGGGCGCGCACATTCCCGTCCATGTTCGACATCAAGGACGGAACCGTCGGCACCGGCGCGCTGGTCGGCGACGGACTGGGCTTCTGACAGCGGCGGCTGACGGCCCGCTCCGCTTCGAGGGGCCGGCGGACGTCACTCGTCGGCTGGCTCGCCCGGGCCTTCGATGACTTCCACCGGCGGGTTCTCGCCGGCCCCGTATCCGACGAAGATGGTGTAGGTCCGGAAAGGGCCCTTCCAATCCAGTCGCTCGGCCGCGGCGGCCAGCCCCAGCGCGGCCACGCTGGACGGCGAAATCGAACTGACCGCCGGGGAACCGGTCAACAACGCCGTCAGCTCCGACTTGAGCATGTCCTCAGACGTCCGCTCCTTGGCCGCCAGGTGCTCGCGGATTTTCGTGGCCGATGTCTGCGCCCCCTGCTTCTTGCGAAAGTCGAGCAGCGCGAGGATCAGCAACACCCCCAGGATGCCGAACACGACGATGCGTGTGATGAGCGTCGCCTGGGAGCCATTCTTCGCGGACTTCTTCTTCAGTTTGTCGGCCATCAGCGTCGCCCGTCAGAGGTGGTCGCATCTTGGGAAGCAGCGTCGACGATCAGCGTCATCAGACTCCGCGCCGGCGCGACGAAATGCAAGCCAGCCGGTCCGTCCGCCGGGCATCGCTCATCACGGGGCCGCAGCCGCGGGCGGCGTCGGGCTGTCGCCGGGGGGCGGCTCGGAAGCGTCCCGCGTCGAGTCGGCGATGTCAGCCAGCGCGGGCCGGGGTCGGGCGGGCGATCCGTACACTGTCGTGCCGTCAGGAATGTTGCGGATCACGACGGCGCCGGCGCCGATGGTGCAGTCGCTGCCGATGCGGACGCCCGGCTTCACAACCGCGCCGATGCCGACGAGCGTGCGCTCGCCGATGCTCACCCCGGCCGCCAGATGCACGCCCGGGGCGACATGGACGCCGTCGTCGAGCTCGCAGTCGTAATCGACGGTGGCCCCGGTGTTCACTATGACCGCCACGCCCAGGACAACATCGGGGTTGATCGTCGCCCCGGCGGCCAGAAACGAACCTTCCGCAATCCGGGCCGACGAAGCGATGCAGGCTCGGGGATGCGCCAGCACCGGCAGCCACAACTGGCGGTCCAGCGCGTACTGGGCGCAGTGCAGACGGGCGTGGCAGTCCGCGAGCGCCAGCGCGACGGCGATCCCGGAATGGAGCGTCTCCCGCCCTCCGACGACCAGTCCCCCAAAGAACGGCCGCCCGTGCCGCAAGGGGTGGGAGTCGTCGACAAAGCCGCCGATCGTCCAGCCGGCGAGCCGTGCCGAATCGGCGACGACTTTGGCATGTCCGCCCGCGCCCCAGATCATCAACGGCTGCGAAAATCGCGACATAAAGGAACTTCGACCAGGCCCGAGCCGCCCCCTGCGAGCGCAGGGACGGCCTGCACCAGTGTAGCTGCGAATTCGAACGCGTGCGGAAACAGCGCGTGCGGAATCGTCAGCGCCCAGGGGCCGCGCGCCCGCCGCTGAAGGATTCCCGGTTCTCGCAGGCGCCGCCGCCGCTTACCATGGGACGCTTTTCTCGGAATCGTCCGCCCGTCCCACCTGCCTTTCCATGTCTCAGCACAACGGACTTCTGTACATCGAAACGGTCGGCTGTCAGATGAACGTGCTCGACAGCGAGCTCGTCGTCGCCGCTCTCCGGCAGCAGGGCTATTCGCTGACGTCCGACTACAAGGCGGCGGACACCGTCCTGTTCAACACCTGTTCGGTTCGCGAGCACGCCGAACAGAAGATCTACAGCCAGCTGGGCCGGCTGAAGTTCGCCCGCCGCAAACGTCCCAACCAGGTGATCGGCGTCATCGGCTGCATGGCGCAGAAGGACCAGGAACAGATATTCCAGCGGGCGCCGCACGTCGACCTGATCGTCGGCACGGGGCAGCTCTCCGAGATTCCGCGGCTGGTCGACGCCGCCCGATCGACGCGGGAGCGGCAGACGGCTCTCAGCCTGGGCCGACGGGACGGCACGCGCGCGGACGTCGCCGCGAGCTTCGAAAGCTACGACCCGCTCCGCGATCCGGAGATGCGGCCGTCTCCCTGGCAGGCCTACGTGCGGATCATGATCGGCTGCGACAAGTTCTGCACCTACTGCGTGGTGCCGATGACGCGCGGCCCCGAGCAGAGCCGCCCGCCGCGCGACATCCTCCACGAGACCCGTCGCCTCGCTGAACAGGGAGTCCTTGAAGTCACGCTGCTGGGCCAGACGGTCAACAGCTATCGCGTCGTCGAGGACGGCAGAACCTGGCGGTTGAGCGATCTGGTCGCGGCGATCCACGAGATCCCCGGCATCCTGCGGATCAAGTTCGTCACGAACTATCCCAAGGACATGAGCGACGACCTGCTGCAGGCCGTCCGCGACCTGCCGAAGGCGTCCCGGTATCTGCATGTGCCGTTGCAGGCCGGCTGCAACGACGTCCTGAAGCGGATGAAGCGGGGCTACACGGTTGAGGACTACCGGGAGATGATGGACCGCATCCGGACGACGGTCCCGGGCTGTGCGGTATCGAGCGACTTCATCGTGGGCTTCTGCGGCGAGTCGGAGGAGTCGTTTCAGAAGAGCCTCGATGCGGTGCGGGAACATCGCTTCAAGAACAGCTTCATTTTCAAGTACAGCCCGCGGCCGGGGACGAAGGCGCACGAGCTGTTGCCGGACGATGTGCCGGAGGACGTCAAGCGGCGGCGGAACCAGGAGCTGCTGGCGTTGCAGACGGAGATCAGCGAGGAGGACAACGCGGAGTTTCTGGGCCGCCGGGTGGAAGTGCTGGTGGAGGGCCTGAGCAAGCGGTCGGCGAAGGGGCGGGGGGCCGAGGCGCTGCCGGGGTGGCATGGCGGGGGTGAGTCGCCGGAGACGCACAGCAGCGGCGGAGGTTCGCACGATCCGGATTTCGTGCCGCTGTCGGTGGTTCACCGGGATGATTCGCCGGTCGTCGGGCAGCCGCAACCGGCGCCGGTCGGCGTCCAGCAATTGGTTGGGCGGACGACCTGCGACCGGATCGTGGTGTTCGACGGCAATCCGCGGCTGGCCGGGACGCTGGCAGACATCGAAATCGACGACTGCACGGGGACGACATTGATGGGCCGGATCGTGACGCGGGAGGTCCAACACGGAAGCGCCGGGCTGCTGCCGATTCTGGTGTGAGGAACCCCGGAATCTTGAGGAGCAGGCGGAGACGGATTCTCCGGTTGTGGAATATGAACTGGACTTCAGAATGCCGGCGCTCGGGAGCGAATCGCGCACTTCGCCGGAACGGTCCCGATTTCCCGTGATCCGGCGGTGCCAGATCGTCTGACCGGGGTTATACTTAAGATTGACCTTCCTGGTGCGGCCCCGCCTCCTTCCCACCTGCCTGGCGCGGCGCCGCCGAACGTCTGTTCCTCATTGAGCTGCGAGACCGATAACGTCCTGGATGGGACGCCCGGAACCGCGGATCCGAACCCCCGCAGGACGACGGCATGGCCTGGACTGACCGGCTCACCCGACCCCTTCTCGCGCTGGTCGTCGGCGCGGCGTTCGGGGCATCGGCCAAGGCGGAGGAATCCGCCGAGCCGTCATTCTCCCGCGACATCGCCCCGTTTCTCGAAACGCACTGCAACGGCTGCCACAGCGGGTCCGAGCCGGAGGCCAAGCTCGGCCTCGACGTGTACCGGGACTCGGCGAACGTCCAGCAGGATTTCGGCGTCTGGGAGCGGGTGCTGCTGATGCTTGAGGGCCGGCAGATGCCGCCGTCCGATCAGGAGCAGCCCAGCGAGCAGGAGCTGCAGGATGTGATGCGGGCGATCCACGCGGAGCTGGATCGGTTCGACTGCTCCGGCGAGCGGCATCCCGGGCGGGTGACGCTGCGACGGCTGAATCGGGCGGAATACAACAACACGGTGCGGGACCTGTTGGGCGTGCGGTTTCGGCCGGCGGACGATTTTCCGTCGGACGACGTCGGGAACGGGTTCGACAACATCGCGGACGTGCTGACGCTGCCGCCGGTGCTGATGGAGAAGTATCTGACGGCGGCGGAACGGATCGCGGACGACGTGTTCGCGAGCGAGGAGCTGCGCGGGCGGCTGTTGACGCATGAGCCGGCGGGCGCGCCGGAGTCGGTGCGGGCGAACATCGCGGACTTCGTGTTTCGCGCGTGGCGTCGTCCGGTGACGGACGCGGAGCTGGACCGGCTGGTGACGCTGCACAATTCGGCGACCAGCGGCGAAGGCGGCGGCCGTCGCCGCGCCCGACAGGGGGACCGCCAGGGCGGTTCGGGGGGCCAGCGGCAGAACGGCATGCGGCTGGTCGTGCAGGCCGCGCTGATCTCGCCCCACTTCCTGTTCCGCGTCGAGAGCGACCCCGAACCGGGGGATGAGGACGGCATCCGCGAGCTGAACGACTTCGAAATCGCGACCCGGCTGTCGTACTTCCTGTGGAGCAGCATGCCGGACGAGGCGCTGTTTGACGTCGCCCGGCGCGGCGAACTGACGAAGGTCGACGTGCTGGAAGAGCAGGTCGTGCGGATGCTTCGCGACGACAAGTCGCGGGCGCTGGTGGACAATTTCGCCGGGCAATGGCTGCAGTTGCGGGACGTGGCGACGATCGCACCGGATCCGGAGCGGTTCCCGGCGTTCGATGCGGGGCTGCGGGCGGCGGCCCTGCGGGAGACGCAGATGTTCGTGGAGAACATCATCCGCGAGGACCGCAGCGTGCTCGAATTCCTGACGGCCGACTTTTCCTACGTGAATGGGCGGCTCGCGCAGCACTACGGCATTCCGGGCGTCGAGGGCGAGGAGTTCGTGAAGGTCTCGCTGCCCGAGGGACGTCGCGGCGTGTTGACGCAGGCCAGCATCCTGACGCTGACATCGAACCCCACGCGCACATCGCCGGTGAAGCGCGGCAAGTGGATCATGGACAACATCCTGGGCGAGCCGCCCCCGCCGCCGCCGGCCGGCATCGAGCCGCTCGACGAGGAAGCCGACCTGCTGGGCACGCTCCGGGAGCGGATGGAACAGCATCGCAGCAACCCGTCCTGCTCGGTGTGTCATTTTCAGATGGACAGCCTGGGTTTCGGGCTGGAGAACTTTGACGCGATCGGCGCGTACCGCGCGCTGGACGGCCGGTTTGCGATCGATCCCTCGGGGACTCTTCCGGGGGGCGCGGAGTTCGCGGATGCGGGCGAGTTGATGGACGTGCTGGCCGAGCGAAAACGGGAGGCTTTTTCGCGATGCCTGACGGAAAAGCTGTTAACCTATGCGATTGGCCGGGGACTTGTTTCCTACGACCGCTGCGCCGTCAAGGCGATCACGAAGCGGCTGGCGGACCATGAGTACCGCATGAGTGCACTCGTCACCGGGATTGTGTTGAGCGATCCCTTCCTACTTCGGGAAGCCAAAGGAGACCCCTGATGAGCGGACAACACTTCGCTGCCCGTCGCATGATGCTAAGAGGTCTGGGAGTTTCGCTGGCGCTGCCGTTCCTGGAGTCGACGCGTTCAGCGCGGCTGTTCGGGTCGGAGATCGCGCGGGCCGCGGCCGGCGGACCGCCGCAGCGGATGGCCTGCATTTTCGTCCCCAACGGCGTGCATATGCAGGACTGGACTCCCGCGACGCAGGGGTTCGGGTTCAAGCTGCCCTATGTTCTCGAGCCGCTGGCGCCGGTGCAGGACGATCTGCTGGTGCTGTCCGGCCTGACGCATGACAAGGGGCGGGCGAACGGGGACGGCCCCGGCGACCATGCCCGCAGCGCGTCGGTGTTTCTGACCGGCGCGCAGCCTCGCAAGACGGCCGGCGCCAACATCCGATCCGGCATGTCGGTCGACCAGATGGCGGCCCGCGCCATCGGCCGCGAGACGCGGTTCGCCTCGCTGGAGCTGGGCTGCGAAGGGGGCCGCAGCGCCGGCAACTGCGATTCCGGATACAGCTGCGCGTACTCGTCGAACATTTCCTGGGCCGGCGAAGCGAATCCGCTGGCGAAGGAGACGAATCCGAAGCTGGTCTTCGAGCGGATGTTCGGTTCGGGCAACGCTTCCGAGGCGACGCGGGGCCGCGGCCAGCGCGAGGCTCTCAAGAAGAGCCTGCTGGACTTCGTCGCGGACGACGCCCGCACGCTGCAGACGCGGCTCGGGAAAAGCGATCAGCGCAAGCTCGACGAATACCTGACGGGCGTGCGGGAAATTGAACGGCGGATCGAACAGTCCGCCGCGCCCGAACTGCCGGAGGAGCTGGCGGACTTCCCCGTTCCGGAAGGAACGCCGAAGGATTACGCCGAGCATCTGCGGCTGATGTGCGACATGGTCGTCCTGGCCTTCCAGACCGACTCGACCCGCATCGCCACAGTCATGTTCGCCGACGCGGGCAGCAACCGCAGCTACCGCCAAATCGAGGTTCCGGACGGGCATCATGACCTGTCGCACCATGGCGGCGATCCGCAGAAGCATGCCAAGATCCGCAAGATCAATCACTTCCATGTCACGCAGCTGTCCTACCTGCTGCAGCGGCTGAAGTCGATTCCGGAAGGCAACGGCTCGCTGCTCGACAACTGCATGGTGCTGTACGGCAGCGGCCTGGGCGACGGCAACCGCCACAACCACGACAACCTGCCGGTGCTGATGGCGGGACGCGCGGGGGGGACGATCGACACGGGGCGGCACATCCAGTACCCGACTGAGACGCCGATGTGCAACCTGCTGTTGTCGATGCTGGACCGCGTCGGCGCGCCGTCGGACTTCATCGGCGACAGCACGGGCCGACTGCACGGCCTGCAGGTCTGAAACGTGCGGCGGCGCGGGGCGTCCCAGGCGGCGCCCCGTTCCCCGCGGCATTGCGGACCAGATCACGGATCGAGTTCGAGGCCCCGACTCACCGACAGTTCAGAGCACATCATCGCATGCGCGGATTGATCGTACCCGGCCTGGCGTTTTCCACGGCCCTCACTGGGGCGGCGGTCGTCCGCAGCGCCGATGACGCCCCCGACGTCCAGAAGCTGCTCGCCGACCTTAAAGGTTCGGAGTTGGAGGTCCGCCGGGATGCGGCGTATGCCCTGGCGAGGTTGGAGCCGGGGCCGGCCGATGCGGAGATTCTCAAAGAGCTGATCGCTGTGATTTCGGATTCGGACGAGCAGGTCCGGGCCGAGGCGCTGCGGGGAATCGCGCTCCGGGGGCCGGCCGCCGCAGAGCATGTCCCGGCGCTGATCGGCAACCTGGATCAGCGGGATCAGCAGCGGCGGTATCGCACGGCCTATGCGCTGGGCTCGATCGGCCCGGCCGCGCTGCCGGAACTCCAGCAGGCGCTGGAGAACTCCTCGGCGAACATCCGGGCGGGCGCTGCGGAAGCGCTGGGCTGGATGGGGCCGGCCGCGTCGCCGGCGATTGCCGGGCTGGCGCAGGCGCTGTCGGACAGCCAGGGATCAGTGCTGACGGCCGCCGCTGGGGCTTTGGGACAGATCGGGCCGGCGGCGGAGGAAGCGTTGGCGGGAGCGGTGATGAACCGCTCGGCGTCGACGCGGCAGGCGGTGCTGCAGGCGCTGTCGCAGTTTTCGGCGAGCCGCGAATCGACGCTGGAGATTCTCAAGTGCGCGGCGGGGCATATGGAGCCGGAGACGCGGGCGGCGGCGCTGGGCGCGCTGGCGCGGTCTTCGTTGCCGCGCGGGGAACTGGCTCCGCTGGTCGCCGCGGCGCTGGCCGATCCGGAATCCGCCGTACAGGATCAGGGGATCACGGCGCTGCTCAAGCTGGGCGACGCCGCTCCAAAAGTCTTGCCGACCCTGGAGCAGATGTTGACCAGCGGGGAATCCCGGACGCGGCGTTCGGCGGCGTTCGCGCTGGGGGCGCTGGGTTCCCGGGCCGAACCGGCGATTCCCGCGCTGATCGCGTCGCTCCGCGACTCCGAAGAGGACGATGACGCGCTGACCAGCGCCATCGCCCGCATTGGATCGGGAGCGGTTCCGGTGCTGCTGGCGGCGGCGGAAGAAGGGGAGATTTCTCAGGAGAAGCTGGCGAAATCGCTGACCGGCATGGGGCCGGCGGCGACGGACGGTCTGATGCGGGCGTTGGCGCATGAATCCCCGTCGGTGCGTGCGGTCGCGGTGCGGGGGCTGGTCGGGCTGGGGAACGTGCCGGCGGCGACGGTCGAGCTGATCGGCGACCGCTTGAACGATCCGGAACCGGTCGTGCGGATCGCCGCGGCGCGGTCGCTGGCGCTCGTCGGGCGGCGCGCGGCCGACTACCGGCCGCAGTTGATGGCCGCGACTTCGGACGCCGACCCCGGCGTGCGGGCCGCGGCCATTGCCGCGCTGCTCGACAGCGGGGCCGAGGGGGAGGAGCTGCAGCAGGCGCTGCGGGGCGCTCTGCAGGATCCGGACCTGGTCGTTCGCGAGGGGGCGGTGCGGGCGCTGACGTCGTCGCCCGCCGTCGCGGAGAAGCTGTCCGACGTGTTGACGCTCGCGCTGGCGGATGAGAACGCCGGGATCCGGTCAGCGGCAGCGGAGGCGCTGGGAACGCTCGGGGCCGCGGCATCCGGCTCGGTTCCGGCGCTGACGGCCGCGCTTGCGGATGCGGATTCGCGCGTGCGGATGCGGAGCGCCGAAGCCCTGGGACGCATCGGATCGGCGGCTGCGGAAGCGGCGCCGGCGTTGATGTCGCAGCTCACGGCTCCGGAGAACGAGGTGGTGCGGGCGGCCGTCGAGGCGCTGGGCGCCCTGGGCGCCGCCGCCAGCCACAGCGCGGGGGAACTGGCCAAGTTCCTGAACCATCCGGATTCGGACATGCGGGTGGCGGCCGTGCGGGCCCTCGGTGGCGTGTCGCCGAAGGATGAAGCCACGGCGGAGCTGGTTCGGGCCGGCCTGGCCGACGACGACTGGCAGGTTCGAACCGCGACGATGCAGATGCTGGCTCGCATCGGCGCGCCGGCCCGGGCATCGGTGCCGGAGATCCTGAAGCTGCTCGGCAGCGAGCAGGACCGGGATGCGGCGCGAGAAGCGCTGAAGGAGATCGACGAGGTCGACGAGTCGGCGCTGCCAGTGCTGCTTGAGGCGCTTCGCAGCGAGGAGCGCGGCGCCAAGTTCTACGCGGTGTTCTATCTGCGGAAGCTGGGTCCGGCGGCCAGGGAAGCGCTGCCCGAACTCAAGCAAATGGATCGCGAGGCCGGCAACAACAACCGGCTCAAGGATGCGTTGAAGCAAGCCATCACGGCGATCGAGTCGCCGGAAGCAGAGGCTGCGGACGCATCATCGCCCTGATGCGTGCCTGAGGCGGTCAGCGGCATCCGTGCCGTTTCCGCCCGCTCTTGCGTGCCCCACATTCCTCAGGCGGGCCTGCCGCGTTTCGTCGTCAGTTTGCGATCCTGAGATTCACCGGCCCGCTCGATCAGGCGACGTCCAGCAGATTCAGGCGCGCTTCGTCCCAGCTTTCCGTGGCTGGAGTGCGGTCGGTCTCGAGGGCCATGCGGTGGAACATCCGCGACGTCGAGCGATGGCTCGAGCGGCGACGGCGTTCGGCATCGGTCCAGCCGGCCTGGATTTCGGCGCAAGCCGCGCGGATCTCCGCGGGGGTTGGCTCGTAAGGGGGGCGCTGCTCGGAGGACAGGGAGCCGTTCAATGACTTGTTGGCCGGGCAGATCATGGTTTTTGAACCTTGTAGGGGATCGCATCGTCAGCCGTCGCCGGTCTCCATGACCAGCGCCTGTGTCCGCGGGCTGACGTCCGTGCGACTTTGCAGAGTGCAAGCGTTGTGCCGAACGGCGCGGACGCGTCGACCGGGACAGCCGGAGGCCCGATCAACGAACGGAACTTCAAACTCGGACAGCGTTTGTGCGGGCCATTCGCTGGTCCCGTCAGGCGGATTTCGCGTGCGCCGGATGCGTGCGGCGCCGCACGTGTGCCGCGTCTGCGGTTGTTCAGATGCCGGAGAGCGCGTCGGGAGATCGCGCACCGACCATTCGGCGCGGACCCGCATGCGTCTTCGCCAAACGTCGTTTCCGCGTGCGTTCCAAGCTGTTGGACGGACGCGACTTCCGGAGGCGTCATCGCCGAAAACCCTCGCGGTACGTTGTTTGCCTTTCGGGCGAGGGACGGCGGGGCGACCGCATTTCCGCGGCCGCCGACGAGCCCCAGCGGCTCGCGCGGGCGCACGCCGGATTGTAAGGATCACCCACTGATGCGCGGCAAAATGGACTGTTTTGGAATCACCGACGCGGGGCTGAAGCGGCCGCTCAACGAAGACCAGTTTCTGATCGCCGACCTCAACAAGGCGATGCGGATACATCAGTCGAGCCTCAGCGTCGATGACGACGAGACGGTCTTCGGCGGCTCCCAGGGCATGATGCTGCTCGTCGCGGACGGGATGGGGGGGCACGCGCACGGCGAGCAGGCCAGCCGCCTGGCGGTCGAGAGCCTGACCTCGTCGATCCTGAACACGATGCCCTGGTTCTTCAGCCGGGACGCCGAGGGGGATGAGGACCTGCGACAGTCGCTGGAGCGGGCGCTCGAGCGCTGCCAGGAGCGATTGCAGGACGAGGCGGCTCAGCAGACGGGCGCCCGGGGCATGGGCACGACGTTGACGGCCGCTTACATCCACTGGCCGCGGACCACGATTTTGCATGCGGGGGACAGCCGCTGCTACCTGCTCCGGGACGGAGTGCTGACGCAGATCACCAACGACCACACGATGGCGGCGGCGCTGTCGCAGGGGGGGCGATACAAGTCGTCCGAACTTGCGCACACGCGGTGGGCCCACATGCTGTGGAACGCGATCGGCTCGGGGGATGCGAAGGTCCAGCCGGAGGTGCACCAGTTCGATCTGCGGATCGGCGACGTGCTGCTGTTGTGCACGGACGGACTGATCCGGCACGTGGGGCCGGGGGAGCTGGAGGAAGCGCTGTCGCGTCCGCGGCTGGCCAGCGAGACGTGCGCCGAGCTGGTGAAGCTGACGAACGCGCGGGGCGGCACGGACAACGTGACGGTTGTCGTGGCGAGGTTTCTGGATCAGGACGAGCCGGACGGTCGGGCGGCGGCCGCGGCCATCGCCCAGCAGCAATCCGAAGAGGCGGATCGCGCCGATTCGCTCAGCGACACGGCCCCCGAAATTCCTGTGATACCGGCGGAATCGACGCTGCCGCTACAAAACGGGTGAGAACAGTCGGCAGACGTTCTCCGCGAAGATCGACCGGACCGGACGACGTTCCCACTCCTCGCGGCGGATGCTGCGGCAGTGTTCCAGATCGGCCTCGAAGTGCTGCTCGAGTTCGCGGGCGATGGCGGCGTCGTACAGGGCCAGCCCGACTTCGAAGTTCAGGAGCAGCGAGCGGGGGTCGAAGTTGGCGGTGCCGACCAGCGACCAGACGCCGTCGACGGTCAGGGTCTTGGCGTGCATCATGCCCCGGCGGTACTCATGAATCTCGACGCCCGCCTCGAGAAGTTCGCCGTAATAGGATCGTCCGGCGAGGACCACCCAGCGGTGATCGGACCTGGCGGGAACGATCAGCCGGACGCGAACTCCCCGCGCGGCGGCCGTGCATAATGCCATCGTCAGCGGCTCCGTGGGGACGAAGTAGGACGTCGTCAGCAGAATGTGCGTGCGGGCCTCGTTGATGGCCGCGAACATCACCGAATGCAGCTCGCGGGTCTCGCCGTCCGGTCCGCTGCTGATGACCTGGGCCAACGTGTAGCCGCACCTCCGGGGCTGGGGAAAGATCGCGTCCCCCGAGAGTTCCTCGCCGGTCGCATAGTACCAGTCCTCGGCGAACACCTGCTGCAGCTGCAGCACGGCGGGGCCCTGGAGCATGAGGTGCGTATCGCGCCAGTAGCCGATGGCTTTGTCGCGGCCGTGGTACTCATCGCCGATGTTCATGCCGCCGGTAAAGCCCGTCTCGCCGTCGACAACGACGATCTTGCGGTGGCTGCGGAGGTTGATCGACCAGCGTTCGCGGAAGTTGCGTCCGGGGACGAACGGCGCGGCCACGGCTCCGCCGCCGACCAGCGGCCGGAGGAACTTTCGCGTCAGCCGCAACGAGCCCAGCCCGTCATACAGAAACCGCACCTGCACCCCCTGGCGGGCCTTGGCGACAAGCAGATCGCGGACGCGCTTGCCCGTGCGATCGGGCTGCCAGATGTAGTACTCGAGGTGAATCGTCGAGCGGGCCGCTTCGATCGCCTCTTCGATCCGCCGCAACGCGATGTTGGTGTCGTTGAACAGGACGATCGCGTTGCCGACGGTGACGGGGCCGCCCTCGACGCGCGCGGCCAGTCGCGCGATCCGGCGTTCGGTCTCGCAGGCGTTGGGATCCTCGTCTACGGGAGACGTAAACCCTTCCAGGCTGGGCCGCCGCGCCTCCACAGTCTGCACAACCTGACGACGGCGACGCTTCCGGCGATTGACCCGGTTGATGCCGAACACCAGGAAGAACAACCCGCCGACAAAGGGCAGCGCGACGATTGCGAAGATCCAGGCCACCGAACTCGCCGGATGGCGGCGACGCGTAAGGATCACGACCCGGATCAGCAGCAGCGACAGGACGTATAGGATCAGCAGTCCGATGACTGCGTGGCGGAGCGTCATAAACGGTCAATGGGCGCCGGGTCTCTCGAACGCGGTTCCAGGCGGCCGACATTCGGCCCCGCCTGTCCGGACGCAGCGCACAGTGACAAACGGAACCGGCGGTCCGCAAGGCAGGCACGCCTCACGAACCGCCGGCTTCCCAGGGACACAGCTCCCTGCCAGGCGAGCGGATCGATGTCCGGGCGGACGCCGTCAGGGCGTCGCGCCGCGGGCCGCCTTGAGCGCCTCGATTTCCGCGCGCAGCTCGCGAACTTCCTGCATCAGGGACCGCACATCCGCGGGAGTCAGGGCCTCCTGGCCGGTTGTCGCCCCGGCCGCGCTGACCGCCGCGTTGTCCAGCAGCTCGGGACGATGCGTCGCCGGCAGCGTGACGCGGGCCGTCTGACGTTCGCCCTCGCGAAGGATTCCGAGGTTCACCCCCTCGCCAGCGCCGACCTGATGCAGCTCGTAATACAGCGCGCCGGGCGTCGTCACGATGCGGCCATTGACGCTCTCGATGATGTCGCCGCCGCGGAGGTCGCCCTGCCCAAGCGCCCCGTCGTCCGCGATGCTCACCACGGCCACTCCTACGGTCGTGTCGCGAAGCTGCCAGCCGAGATCAATCGGCGACACTTTGCGGACATCGACGCTCGACAGAGAAGGCTCGACGCGTCGCGTGGGACGGGCCGCCGGCGTCTCATCCGTCGCGCCCTCCAGCGTCAGGCCTTCGGTCGACAGACCCTGGCTGGCGGCGCCCTGTCCGGTCGTCGTCGGCAGCCCATTCGGGTCCAGGCGGTCCGTCCCCAACTGTGTTCCGGAGATGCCGGTCTCGGCCTGGGTTTCAATCCGGGTCGAAGGATCCGCTGCCGGAGTTCCGGCCAGACCGGCGGCGCCCGCTACGGCAGTCTCGGCCACCGCCTCGTCCAGCATGGCGGGCTGGAAGGTCGACGGCAGTGTGAGCGTCAAGTCGCGCGGCGTGCCTTCACGGAGAACCTGCACGGTCACGCGATCGCCCGCCTGATGGGCATGCAGGGCGCGATAGATGTCGTTGTCGTTGCGAACGGCGACGCCGTCGATCGAGCGGATGGTGTCGCCCACGACGAAACCGCCATTCCCGGCAATGCCGGACGGCACGACGGCCGTGACGCCGACGCCGCCTCGCGCGGCCTGCAGCGACACGCCGAGGTCAACGGCCGGAACCTGCGCCGCGGCGGCGGCTCGGGAATTGCCGGCAGTGCGGCCGGAAATCGTGCCGTCGCTGCGGCGGATCACGTCACGCCCGCCGGGCGCGCGAATCGGTTCATTGGGATCTGCGCCCGGCGCACGCACCGGTTCATTGAGGTCTGCGCCGGGAGCGCGGATGGGCTCATTGGGCCGCGCTCCGGGAGCGCGGATCGGCTCGTTGGACCGGGCGCCGGGAGCGCGGATGGGCTCATTGGGCCGCGCTCCGGGAGCGCGGACGGGTTCATTCGCCCGGGTTCCGGGCGCAAGCGGGCGCGTCCGGGGATCCTCGGGATCGGGGCGCCCGGGCGCGGTGCTCTGGTTCACGCCTTCGTCGTTGTCGAAGGGAGCCGCGGGAGCGCTGCCGCGACGCTGTTCGCGCGTCACGCCCTGCGACCGGGGCGCTGCGGGAGCGCTGTCGCTGGCGCGCGGGGGTCGCTGCGAATCGGGAAGGATATCGAACCCGGGCGCTTCGATGGGCGTGTTGGGATCGATGTTCTCCGCGCCCGGCCGCTGCCCGCGTTGCGCGTTGGGACGCGGGTTCGCGTTCGTCCGGTTGTTGACGCCCGTGCTGTTGCGGCGCGGCGTGGCGGACTGAGGCTGGTCGGCGGAGGCGCCGACGGACGCGCCAATGTCGGCCGTAGCCTCGGCGTCCGCGGCGCCTTCGACCTGGGCATCGGCGTTGCCGCCGACGACGATCCGCTGAATCCGCGTGGGGTTCGTGGGATCGCGATAGATCTGAACGTCCGTTGTCGCCGGCAGCGAGCGGAGGTCGCGGAACGACCCGCGGCGGCCTTCGATTTCAATGAGCGTGCGGGGCGTGTAGTTGAACAGCGTCGAGCGGCCGCCGTTCATCAGCGTGAGCGACCGGCTGTCGAGGTTCGAGATGCGTCCGGACAGGAACGCCGCTGCCTCCTCGCCGGCCGCCGGGGTCTGAGCGGCCGGGGTCTGAGCGGCGTTCGGACGCCCCTGCAGGTTGGGATTCCGCGCGGCGTTCGGCCGGGGCTGGCCAGGGACCGGGGGTGTCGCGTTCGGCGGCACTTGCGTGGCGCCCGTTCCGGGATTCGCGGTCTGCGGGGTTTGGATGGTGGTCGGCGCATTGGGCGCTGCCTGGCCCGCCGCGCCGGCTGCCCCCGTGCCCGTCGCATTCGGAGTCTGCGCGGCGCCCGCAGCACCGGAGGTTCCGCCCACACCGGTCGCGTTGGGGTTCACGGGAACGTTGCCGGCCGGCGGGGCATTCCCGGTCGTCTGGGCCTGCGCGGTGGACAGCGCGAGTGCGGCGCACCCGCCGACGATCGCTGATTGAAACCAGCGCCGCGACGGGCGCCGTGTGCTTTGGGGAATCATCGCTCTCACTCCATTCCTGTCTTTGAAGAACGCCGCACGCGAGCCGCCCACTGGTCGCGTTCGACGGATTGTTGATGGCCGAATGCGATCGCATCCGGTGGACTGCTGCTTCGTTTCGCGGACTGACTGCTGTCGACCGTCCGCTCGTCGATTCATACGTGGCTGCGGAGCCGCGGAGCGGATTCCCTGCGAACCCGCAGCCGCTGGCGGCGGTGCCGCTGCAAACGGTTGATCCACACCAGGACCGCATCCCGCGCGGCATTCACGCTCTCGCGCGGGTTTCGGCAGTTCTGCAACTGTTCGTTCAGCGAGTCGAGTTGCGCGTACAGTCGATCCCGGTCCGCGTGGAGGCCGATGATCTGCCGTCGCCACTGCGAACTGGACAGCAGTTCCGAGGAAACGTCGGACTCATCCATCGCCGAGAATGCCTCTCTTCCTGTCGTCAGCAGGAATTCGAGCAGCGCCAATATGGCGCGGCGGTTCTCGGCGTCGGCCGGCTCCTCGAGCAGCTCAAAAAGATCGTCGAGGAGCAGGTATTCGAGGTCGCTGTGGGCCTCGTCCTGGTGGGTGACCATCGCCAGCATGGCAGTTGTTCCTGTCGGTTCGGACGGCCGGAGCCCGGCTCGTCAGTGCGTGTTCTCGCCCGCGGTGTGTTTGACTGGTTTGCGCGTCGCCGTCACATCCACGGCGCGGAGCACGAAGTCCTGGCCCTTTTCGGCGTTGACGGTCGCCTGATCGCCGTCGCGCAGGTCGGCGGCCCTGGCGGTCTTGCCGTCGAGCGTAATGGCCGTTTCGTCTTCGACCCGAAACGTCACCAGTTCGGTGCCGACCATCAGCGTCACCTGGTTCGCGTCGGCCGAGTGGATTGTGCCGATGTATTTCTGGGCCGCATCGCCGTGCGAGTTCTCCACGAGGAGCGCGAAGAGGAGACACAGCGCTGCCAGCATTCGGGGGAAGGCGTCGTTCATGGAAGTCGCTCCGAGAGGCCCGCTCGGAAAGGGCGCCGCCGGTGGTCTCAGTCATGCGTCCCGGCGGCAGGCCGCGCTGAGATGTTCCGCATCTCTTGTGCCGGTCTCCGCATTCCAGCTCCGCGTTGACTGCGAAAGCGTTGAGCGGCCCGGCTGTGGCGGATTTCCTCGCGCAGGCTGCTGCGCCTGCCGTTGACGTCGTCAGCGACACGCGTGCTGACCGGGGGAGGAGCGGTGCGGCCAGCCGCCCGGGCCGCGGGACCCCAGGCAAAGCGTGGGGCGCGAACGCGCAGTTCGTCTGTCTCGCGGCCAGCCGGTTGCGAAGAGCTGGAACTGCAATCTGCGCGAAGTTCTTTTCAGCGCAGAAAACAAAACGAGCGAGGACGCGCGCTGGCGCGTCCTCGCTCACGAAGGTTGGCGATGCATCTGGCCGGCAGCCAGCAGGTCGGATGCTCTTCGTTCGTTCAGATCCGGCGGCGGCGATTGCGATTCGCGAGCACGAGAATGACGATCGCGCCCAGCAGCGAAGCGATGAATCCTGACGGCTGCAGCGGGCTGCCGCCGCTCAACAGCCACACGGCGAAGCCGCCGGTAAAGGATCCGGCCACGCCCAGCAAAATCGTCCCCAGGCAGCCCATCGGCTGCGGTCCCGGAACCAGCAGGCGCGCCAGGCCGCCCGCCAGCACTCCGAACAAGCACCATCCCAGAATTGCGCCAAGCAGTTCCATGTTGCGATACCTCTCTGTGTTCCCCGGATGTGGATCGTTGCCGACGACTTTTTCTTAAAGACTGTTCGCCCCAAGGTGCGAATGCAAAGCGAACCGGCCGACCTCGCGGGGCCAACCGGTTCGCGACCTCTCACCCGACGTCTGACTCAGATTACTGAGTCGGGTTCTGCAGTCGGGCCAGTTCCTGCTGTTCGTCCGCCAGTTCCTGGCGGGCGTTGTCGACATCGCTCTGGGCGGTTTCGACCGCTTCCTGGGCGGCGTCGATCTCGGCCTGGTTCTCACCGGCCTGAGCCGTGCGGAACGCGGCCTGGGCGTCGGCCAGACGCTGCTGCGCGGCGTCGAGCTTCTGCTCGGCGGCGGCGACATCCGCCTGCTTGCGGGAGACATCCGTATTCAGCGCGGCGCCGGTCGTCAGGCCGTCATCGCGGCGCTCCGCAGCCGTTTCAGCGGCATCCCGCTCGGTCTCGCGGAGATCCTCACGGGCGTCCTGAA
The DNA here is from genome assembly GCA_019636235.1 of Planctomyces sp. Lineage (GTDB taxonomy): Bacteria > Planctomycetota > Planctomycetia > Planctomycetales > Planctomycetaceae > Caulifigura. The sequence goes on along the minus strand of JAHBXW010000018.1, from coordinate 42,501 downwards.
TGTCCTCGGCCGCGTCTTCACGGGCGTCGCGGACCGTTTCCGCGGCGTCGCGCTCGGCTTCCGCCTGGTTCTCAGCGTTGTAGCGCATCGCCTCGTGACGGATCTCCGCGGCGTCCTGTTCGGCTTCCGCGACCTGCCGTGACGCATCGATCTGCGTCTCTTCGAGATCGCGCCGCGCTTCCATGACGTCGGCCTGATCCGTTCCGCATCCGGCGAAGGCGAGCGCGCCGGCGATTCCCAATCCAAAGATTCCCTGACGTGACATCGTACTATGCTCCTCGATCTTGAGAGGCCGGCTGGCCAGCGGGAAGACGCTCCCCGGAACGCCCGGACTTCGGGCTCGGCCAGGCAGCCGTTGAAAGCTCATCACGCCCGAGCAGCAATGCAGCCGCCGTGCCGTTGGGCTGGCAATCGCCCCTGCGGTCCGGCGACTTGACGCCGATGCGGGCCGATCAGCGAGGCGGCCGATCCAGTCGCCGACCGCATGCAACCTCAAGCGATGGCGCGGGATCGAAACATCCACATGCATCGATGATTGGCCGCGGGGCGGCGGCGAAGAATTCAATTCCGATTTCGGCAGGCCGCCCGTTCTGGCGGGTCGTTGGACACGTCGCGCGAATGCCGCCCGACCGCTGGCGGCGTTTCCTGAAGGGGGCGCCGATCCACCACGACGGAACCGCGGACCGGCGACAGCCGAGCCGCGTGCAGTGCCCTGGCTGACTCGTGCAGAGGGACCGAAGCGAGAAGTCGTGTTGATCTCAAGCGATCCCGACGCGTGCGGCGACGCGTTGCGCCGCGTTCGGAGAGTCAGCAGAGCGGACGGCGAGAAAGAGGCGGCCGTTCGGAGAGCAGCAACTCGAAGCGTTGGGACCCGAAGTGAGCGGCGAGCGGATCGTGCAAGTCGTGATCCGGCCGCGCGGCGTTCAGCCAGCGCTGCAACTGCAAGTGCGACGTTCGTGGCTCATGAACTGATGGAGCTGCGCGGCGGCGTCGCCGCGGGAGACCTGGTGCTTCAGCAGGATGCGGTACAGCCGATCCACCCGCCCGCCGATCTCGTCGAGATCGCCGGGAGACAGGAACGGCCACTGCTGGCGAGCTCGATCCGCCCAGTCGGCGTTCAGATGATTGGAAGCTCCGGCAACCACAGGTCAACCGTCCGTTCACGAACAGGGGAGCAGGAAAAGTCGCGGCCTGGCGGAATCGCGCCGACAGGCCGCGAAACACCTCGACGAACTCAGCGACACTCGGTGTCGCACTGGGCGAACAGCCGGTCCAGCTCCTTCTCCGTTTCCTCCTTGGCGAGGCCATAACGACGCTGGATCGCGCCGCTCAATTGATCCATCCGACCGTCGACGACATCGAGTTCGTCGTCAGTCAACTGGCCCCACTTCTCCTTCACTTTTCCGCGAAAGATCTTCCAGTTGCCTTTCAACTGATCGGCATTCATCGGTGAACTCCTTGTGTGATAAGGGCAGCCGCGACGGGCCACAACAGCCAAGCCGCGTCATTCTGTCGTCTCATTCCGAAGAGACCACAAATGCAGCCGGCGTGCCGAATCGCTTTGGCGGCGGCCGTCTGGGGGCGGTCAATCACACGTAAGGCATTTTCAGCTCTCGTGATGCGTCGCGCAGGGCATGCCTCCGGGGGCCTGGTCGGTGAGCGTTCGATGGCCATTGCCGGCGTGCGGTCGCGAACCAGGTTCCGTCGCGCGGGGGCCGGGCCGACAGGGCCTCGGCATACCGGTTGCACGGTTTGACGGGCATTCGAGAACACGGGGCCGACCCGCGATTCCGACCGCGACGACGCCGTCCGACGCGCCGCGGGACGACTGCTTGATCGGACGATCCCAGGAGTCAGGAGTCAGACATGGCCGAGAAGAAGTCCACAGCTCACCGCAGCCTCAGCGAACCGCTTCCCAACGCCGGTGAAACGATCGCCCTCCTCCAGAAGGCGTACCGGATGGAGATCGAGACAGTCGCCAACTATCTCGCGAACAGCGTTCACCTGGACGGCATCCGCGCCGAGGAAGTGAAGCGGTCGCTGGCGGCCGACGTCACCGAGGAACTGGGGCACGCGCGGCGGCTGGCGGAACGGATCAAGCAGCTGGGCGGGCGTGTGCCGGGGTCCCTGGAGCTGCAGTTCGATCAGGAGTCGTTGCGTCCGCCGCAGTCCACGACCGATGTGCGGTCGGTGGTGGAGGGCGTGCTGGCCGCGGAGGAGGGGGCCATCGCCCATTACCGCGACATCATTCGCGCGACGTCGGACGATGATCCGGTGACGGCCGACCTGTGCACGCAGCTGCTTTCCGATGAGGACGCGCACTGGTCGCAGTTCCGCGGTTTCCTGGCGGAACTCGATTCGGGGCACTGAGCCCCACGGTTCTGCGCAAGATCAGCCACGGGGGCGATGCAACGCCCCCGTGTTCTTGATTGACTCGGCCTATGGCTTTTCGGCATCGCCGCAGGCGCAGACCATCTGCCCGCAGCCGGGGCAGCCGCGCCCATATTTCTCCAGGACGGCCGCGTTGAGGTCGATGCCGGCGACGTTCGCAATCGTCGCCAGCCAGGCGAGCACGTCCGCGAACTCCCGGGCCTGCTCCTGCTGCGTGCCGCTGCGGAGAGCGGCCGCCAGTTCGCCGACTTCCTCCATCAGCCACATGAATGTCCCGTCGACGCCGCGCGCTTCGTCCTTGCGGGAATACATGCGATCAATCAGCGACTGCAGCTCAGACAACGACAACGACTCGGCCATGCGTCGACTCCCGGATTCACGAAGCGGAATGGGGGGAGTATATCGCACGCACGGAGCAGCCGGGCGGCCGCGGCAGGTCCCTGAACGACACGACCCCGCGCGGGTGCGCGGGGTCGGGCCGCCAGAGGGAGTCATCCTCCTGGGTGGCGCGCGCCGCCTGTCATTCGCCGGAGGCGTCGAGGCGATTTTCGAACGCGAGCCGGAGTTCCTCACGAGTGATCCGGCCATCCCCGTCGGAATCGATGGCGTCGAACCGAGCAGCGAGCCGGTCATTGGCTTCATCGCGAGTGATGACGCCGTCGTCGTTGGGATCGAGCTGAGAGAACGGTCCGGCTCCGCGGCCGCCGCGCTCAATGTTCCGGGGTCCGCGCGGTCCACGTCCTTCCGGACCACGTCCTTCGGGACCACGTCCTTCCGGACCGCGTCCTTCGGGTCCACGTCCTTCGGGTCCACGCCCTTCGGGACCACGTCCTTCCGGACCGCGTCCTTCGGGTCCACGTCCTTCGGGTCCACGTCCTTCGGGTCCACGTCCTTCGGGTCCACGCCCTTCGGGTCCACGCCCTTCCGGTCCACGTCCTTCCGGACCGCGTCCTTCCGGACCGCGTGCGAACGGTCCCCGACGGCCATCAAAGCCGCGCGGTCCCTCGGCACTGCGGTCATCCGGTCCCGGGCGACCCTGCGCTTCTGGACGGGGGCGATCGCCATCCTGCCGTCCAGGTCCATCCGGTCCGCGGGCCTCGCCGGGGCGACGATCATCGCCGCGGTCGAATTCCGGCCGTTGCGGCCGACCCGGTTCGCGCGGTCCGAACTCCCCTCGACCAAATTCGCCTCGCCCAAACTCCCCTCGGCCGAATCCCCCGCCTCCGAATCCGCGGCCTTCACCGAACCGCGCCGCGCCAGGACCGAATCCGCCCCGGTCGGGGCCGTCGCCGCGGCTCAGCAGCTCGCGCAGGTCGAGTTGTCCGTCGCCGTCGCGATCCAGTGTTTCAAACCGCTCGACGGCGCGAGCCAGTTCTTCGCGGCTGACGCGGCCATCGCCATTCCGATCCAGGACGAGGATGATGGCGGGCCGGAAGGGAAAGGGCGCTCGCGCCGCGTCAGACTCTCCCGACTGAGGCCGCGTTGCGAGCGGACGCTCGGGACCGCGATCCGCGCCGGGGCCGAAGCGACGTTCAGGAGGCCCCTGCCGGTCTGGTCCGGGACCGCCGCGACCGCTCCTGCCGATGGCGCGTTCCGGCGCGCGTCGATCGTCAGCGCGGCCTTGCGGCGGTTGGCCTCCTTGCGGTTCCGAGGAGCGACTGAGTTCGGCCAGCAGCCGCTCGAACAGCTGGCGGACCTGATCCCGGCTGAACTCCGGCTGGGCCTCACGATTGGGCCCCGGTCCATCGTCGCGACCGCGAAAGCGTCCCGGGCCCGGACGTCCGGCGTCCTGGCCGCGCACCACATCCTGCGAATCCCGCGCGGCGCCCGGGATCGGCTCCGCATCGTCGGCGCGTGCGCCTGTGTACGCCGCCGCCATCGCCGCGGCGCAGGCCGCGATCCTCGCCCACTTCGTCATAACTCACCTGAGTCCGAGTGCTGAACCAGACATCTCACAAGACATAGAACCCGGGGGGGCGATGCGAGGTATCGCGCGGAATTCGGCGAATTCTGCGGGTTGGTCCGGCGCGCGGCGTCCTGATGCGCCGCGGTCCAAAGTCATCTTTCCGGCGTCCGGCGTTTCCAGTACGGTCCCGCGGCGCATTTGATGACCCAGTGGACGGCGGTGGGAGGCCGCCGGCGCCGACGTCGCGGTCGCGACGTCCGGAAGCTCAAGGAGGGGTGAGGCCCATGAGTCGGTTCAATCCGCCGCCGCAGTCGGGACGCCGCATGGCGGTGCTGCTCAGCCTCCTGCTGGTGACGGCCTTCGCGACGCTGCTGCCGGGCGCCGACAAGGGCTTCACGCCGGCCGCGCTGTTCCGGCTGGGGCGGAAGGCGAAAGATCAGAAGGATCAGCCCGAAGAGGCGCCCAGGATCCAGAAGCCGCCGGACGTGCCCAACGCGCCCCCGGCGAATAATTACGCGGGTCTGAACAGCCCCGACGATCCCGAAGATCCCGTGCTGCGCCGCGTCGAGGAGGCCATCCGCATCACCAAGCGGCGGTTCCTCAACGCCGAGAACATCGGCCCGCAGATGCAGCACACTCCGTGGCAGATCATGCACGGTCTGCTCGCGCTGCGACACGATCTGGAACTCAAGACGAACCGCGGCATGGTCAGCGCAGTGGACTGGATCTCGCAGGATCCGGTGTTCCGCGGCGAGCACTGGTTCGAGAAGACGCGCTATGGCGGGCGCGGCCACCCGTTCTCCCAGCCCTATTACTTCGAGGGGCACGTCAATCAGTTCCTGGCGCTGATGACGATGGCCAACCTGCCGCTCGATCACCGCATCCGCGTCGCCAACGGCGAATCGGTCAGCATGGCCGACATGGTCCGGCACGCGCAGATGATGGTGAATTCCAACGAGGAGATCAGTTGGACGCTGTGGTTCCTGACGCACTACATCGAGCCGGATGCCAACTGGGTGAACGCCCAGGGGCGGCGCTGGGCCATGGAGGATCTGGTCCGGATCCAGACGAATGACGAGGTCACCCGGTCCCCCTGCGGCGGGACGCACGGATTGTTTGCCCTGAGCTACGCGCGGAACTCCTACCTGCAGAAGCATGGCCGGCTGGCCGGCGTGTGGGTCGAGGCCGATCAGAAGATTCAGCGGCACATCGAGCTGGCCCGCCGGATGCAGAATCAGGACGGCTCGTTCTCGGCCCACTTCTTCAAGGACGTGGGCCACACGAAGGATCCCAACGAACGGCTCAAGTCGTCCGGCCACATGCTGGAATGGCTGATGATGGCGCTGCCGCAACAGCAGTTGAAGGAGCAGTGGGTCAAGGCGGCGGTGGGCCGCGTGGCGACGGACCTGGTGCAGTTCAGCAACCAGGAGATCGACCCGGGTCCGCTGTTCCACGCGCTGCACGCCGTGGTGCTGTATCGCGAGCGGATGAGCCCGCGGACGATCACGCCTGTCGACCCCAAGCCGTTGCTCGCGCAGAACACGCCCCGCGACCCGAAGCCGCCGGTGGTCGCCTCGCGCGATCCGGACCAGCCGATCGGCGTCGCCCCCACTCCTCCGGGCACGGCCGAGACGCCCACGACGGAGACCCCGTCCGAAACGCCGATGCCGATGTCGGAGGCGCCGTCGCCGATGTCCGACGATCCGCCGCCGGAGTCGATGCCCGATCCGCCGCCGATGCCGGAGACAGCGCCCGAGCCGCCTCAAGTCGCCGCCGCTGATCCTCCCGCTCCAATGCCGGAACAGCCCGCGGACTCGATGCCCGCGGAAGAGCCTGGCGCCCCGGTGCTGCCGGACCTGCCGGCGATCAAACCGCCGATGGACACGGCCGCCCTGGAACCGGACCCGCCGACGCCGATCGTTCCGACGCCCGAGGACCTGCCGATCCAGCCGCAACTGGCGGCCGATCCGCCGTCCCCGCCGCCGCTGAAGATCGTTCGTCGGAACACGGAAGGGCTGGAGAAACCCAGGACCGCATCGCAGATGGCGCCCAAGCCTCCGCTCGTCACCATGCCCAAATCGGCGATCCTGCCGCCGCTGCCGCTCGACCCGGTTGATCAGTCGAACTGATCCCCCGAGAAGCGCTCCGGTCACTCGGGCAGCGGTTGATTGCGCGTCTCGGGCAGGAACGGCAGGACGACCAGCCCGACCAGGAACACGACGCACATCGTCACTCCGGCGTAGCGCATCGGTTCGGACGTGTCCGAGAAATACACGTTGAGCTGAGACTTGATCAGCGGGCCGAAGGCCGCCAGAAACCGGCCGACGTTGTAGCAGAAGCTCGTGCCGGTGGACCGCAGTCGCGTGGGGAACAGCTCGGGGAAGTAGATCGCGTAGCCGCCGAACAGGGCCAGCTGGAAAAAGCCCATGATCGGCCCGAGCACGAAGATCTGCCACATCTCCTCGAGGTGCCAGAACAGGGCCGCCGTGCTGAAGAACGCGCCGAGCAGCGCGATGACGAAGGTCGGTTTGCGGCCGATGCGCTGCGACACGGGCCCGAAGCAGAACATGCCCAGGAACGCGCCGATGTTGATGCATACGGCCATGGCGCTCTGATACTTGGTCAGCTCTCCGCGGACCAGGCGGTCGGTGGAATCGCGGACGTCGGCGTCCGACGCTGCGCTGTCCCGCTGCTGCAGCACGTCGTCCCTGATGCGAGCCAGTTGCTCCACGCGGGGCGTGTCGTTCGCGGCTTCGGCGGCGCTGATCTGCGCGGCGTACACCTTCTCGATCGCCACGGGCTGCTGCACCCGGCGGGCCAGGTCGGGCGAATAGAACCCGATGGCCCACAGGCCGATCACGCCCGAACAGGCGAGCACCAGCCCCAGCAGCGCATGCCGCCGCCAGACGGGATGCGAAAACAGTTCGCGGTACGAGCCGAGTTGCTTCTGCACGAGGCCGTCGTGCGAGGCCCGCTGCCAGGCTTCCGGTTCCCTGAGCCGCGCGCGAATCACCAGCGCCAGCAGCGCCGGGAACGCGCCGATCAGAAACATGATCCGCCAGGGAGCGATCGGCAGGCCTTCACCGTCGGCCAGTCCCAGGCCCAGGTTGATCATCGCCGCGGAAATGTTGCCGATCGCCGACAGCGCCTGCAGCAGTCCCAGCGCATAGGGCCGGGCGCGGCCGGGCATCACTTCCGCCACCAGCGCCACGCCGACCGCGAACTCCCCGCCGACCCCCAGGCCCGTCAGGAAGCGGTAGAACGCGAAGTCGTACACGGTTCGCGACGCTGCGCTCAGCCCGGTGCACAGGGAGTAGGCGAGGATCGTGATGATCATCGTCTTCGCACGGCCGATCCGGTCCCCCAGCATGCCGAAGAACAGGCCGCCTGTCGCCCAGCCGGCAATGAAGACCGACGTCGAGATGTCCCCCCACCAGACCCGGTCCGCCTGGCTGGCCGTCGGCAGCAGTCCCTCCATCGCCGCCGGCCGCGCCAGCACGAACAACTGCTGATCGAGGCAGTCGAACAGCCAGCCCAGCGCGGCCACGCCCAGCACGAACCAGTGATACCGGTTCAACAGGGAGTACCAGGGGCGCGACGAGTTCGGGTCCAGGTCCTGCGGTGCGGGTGTGGCGTCAATGCCGTGCATGGGGCGAGCTCGCAGAGGGGGGGACGTCGAAGGGGCGCGTCGCGGGTTCCCCAACCTGATCGCTCGGGAAGGCATTTGCAAGCGCCGGCGTCGCGGCGCTCGGCCAGGGCGCGACCGGCGACAACGGGATTCGGCGTTGACAACCCGCCGTTTCGCGCATCGAATGAAACCCACAAACCTTGCGATCCCGGACCCACGGCGGCGACGCCGTCCCGGAGCGTCGCTGCAATGACTGCAGCGCTCGTTGAGCCCTCCGCGACGTTCAGAACGGACGCCGCGCGAGCGACGGTGGACGAGGAGCCTGTCGCATGTGGACCCGGGAGTCGCTGCAGGAGCTGATCGAGGGGCGGCTGGCCGGTTACCGGTTCATCGTCGTCGCCAATCGCGAACCCTACGTCCATCGCTTCGACGAGGATCGGATCGTCTGTTCAAAACCGGCCAGCGGCATGGCCACGGCCGTGAACCCGATCATGATGGCCAGCGGGGGCGTGTGGGTCGGCCACGGCAGCGGGGATGCGGATCACGCCGTCGTCGATGAGCGGGACTGCGTGCGGGTTCCGCCGGAGGATCCGCGGTACACGTTGCGCCGCGTGTGGCTGTCGAAGGAGGAGGAGAAGGGGTTCTACTTCGGGTCCTCGAACGAGTGCCTGTGGCCGATGTGCCACGTGACGTTCACGCGTCCGCGGTTCGTCGCGGAGGACTGGGAGACCTACCGCCGCGTCAATGAGAAGTTCGCGCAGGCGGTGCTCGAGGAGGCCGGCAGCGAACCGTCCTTCGTGTTCATTCAGGATTACCACTTCTGCCTGCTGCCGCGACTGCTGAAGAACGAGGGGCGGAAGAACCTGGTCGTGGCACAGTTCTGGCATGTGCCGTGGCCGAATCCCGAAGTGTTCCGGGTCTGTCCCTGGAAGGACGAGATCCTCGACGGCCTGCTGGGCAACGACCTGCTGGGGTTTCATCTGCGTTACGACTGCCAGAACTTCTTCGAGTCGGTGGACCGGTTCGCGGAGTCGCGGATCGACCACGAGCGGTCGGAGGTCGTCCGCGGCGGGGCGGCGACCCGCGTTTCGTCGTTTCCAATCAGCATCGATTTCGAGGACAGCTCCCGGCTGGCCGCCTCGCCCCGCGTCGCCGAAGCGATGGATGGCTGGCGGCGGCGGTTGAATCTGGGGGATCGGATTCTGGGCGGCGGCATCGAGCGCCTGGACTACACCAAGGGCATCGTGGAGCGGCTGCGGGGTCTGGACCGGTTCCTGTCGCAGCATCCCGAGCAGGCGGGCCGGCTGCAGTTCGTGCAGATCGCCGTTCCCAGCCGGACGCATCTGGAGAGCTATCGCCGGATTGAGGACGAGGTGGACGAGGCGGTCGAGCAGATCAACTGGCGCTGGCGGCAGGGGCGGTGGCGGCCGATCGTCCTGCTCAAGGAGCATCACGACTCCGTGCAGATGGCGGCGCTGCACCGCCTGTGCCGGTTCTTCATCGTCAGCTCGCTGCACGACGGCATGAACCTCGTCGCCAAGGAGTTCGTCGCCAGCCGGGACGACGAGCAGGGCGTGCTGATTCTCAGCCGCTTCACGGGGGCGATACGCGAGCTGGACGATGCGCTGCCGGTCAACCCGTTCGCGACGCACGAGATCGCGGACGCGATCGCGCTGGCGATCGACATGCCGTCCGAGGAACAGCGGCGGCGGATGCATCGCATGCGGGAGACGGTGGCCCGCAACAACGTGTATCGCTGGGGGGGCAAAATCCTGTCCACGCTGCTGCATTTCGACCTGCCGGACTCCCCCTGAAGCGGCGTGCCGAGTGCGATTCCCGAAACTCCCGAGATTCGCCACGATTCCCCCCGCCGCGCGAGCGCCGGCATCCGATTTGCCAGTGATCGCCCTGCGACGCGAACCGCCTTAGCCCTGCAGACGAACCTCTCCAGACGACGCCCCGAGGACCCATGATGATCGCCGGCACTGACGTCCAATGGTTCAAGGACGCCGTCTTCTACCAGGTTTACGTCCGCGGATTTCAGGACAGCACCGGCGATGGCATCGGCGACCTGCGGGGGTTGACGCAGCGGCTCGACTACCTCGCCGATCTCGGCGTCACCTGTCTGTGGCTGATGCCGATTTACGAATCTCCGCTGAAGGACGACGGCTACGACATCGCCGATTTCCTGAAGATCGATCCGCGGATCGGGACCGTCAGCGATTTCGAAACCCTGTGCGAAGCCGCGCACGCGCGCGGCATCCGGATCATCGCCGACCTGGTGCTGAACCACACCTCGGACAAGCACGCCTGGTTCCAGGAAGCCCGCGCGAATCCCGATTCGCCCAAGCGCAATTACTACGTCTGGAGCGACACCGACGAGCAGTACCAGAACGTGCGGATCATTTTTCGCGACACCGAGCCCAGCAACTGGACCTGGGACCCGGTCGCCCGGCAGTACTTCTGGCATCGCTTCTTTTCGCACCAGCCCGACCTGAACTACGACAACCCCGAGGTCCGCCGCGAAATCCTCGACATCGTGGGCTTCTGGCTGGACCGGGGCATCGACGGCTTCCGCGTCGACGCCGTGCCGTATCTCATCGAGCGCGAGGGCACGTCCTGCGAGAACCTCCCCGAGACGCACGAGTTTCTGAAAGAGCTGCGGACGTTCTGCGACGAGCGCAGCCCCGGCACGCTGCTTCTGGCAGAGGCCAACCAGTGGCCGGCCGACCTGCTGCCGTACTTCGGGGACGACGACGAATTCAACATGGCGTTCAACTTCCCGTTGATGCCCCGCATGTTCATGGCCATCCGCCGGGAGCAACGGCGGCCGATCGTCGACATCATGGAGCAGCTGCCGTCGATTCCACCCGGCTGCCAGTGGGCCATCTTTCTCAGGAACCATGACGAGCTGACGCTGGAAATGGTGACGGACGAAGACCGCGACTACATGTACCGCGAGTACGCGCAGGATCCCCGGATGCGGCTGAACCTGGGCATCCGCCGCCGGCTGGCCCCGCTGATGGACAACGGCCGCAAACAGATCGAACTCCTGCACAGCATGCTGTTCTCTCTGCCGGGCAGCCCGGTGCTGTACTACGGGGACGAGATCCGCATGGGGGACAACATCTACCTGGGCGACCGCAACGGCGTCCGCACGCCCATGCAGTGGACGGGGGACCGCAACGCCGGGTTCTCGACGGCCGACCCCTCGCGGCTGTACCAGCCCGTCATCACCGACCCCATCTATCATTACCAGGCGATCAACGTGGAAGCGGCGCTCCGCTCGCCGACCTCGCTGCTGAACTGGATCAAACGGATGATCCGGCTCCGCAAGCAGCATCCCGTGTTCGCCCGCGGGTCGCTGGAGTTCATCGATGGCGGCAACGAGCGGGTGATCAGCTACTTGCGCACGTACGGCGAGGAGACGGTGCTGTGCGTCAACAACCTGTCGCGTTTCGCGCAGCCCGTGCAGCTGGACCTGTCGAAGTTCGTGGGGGCCACGCCGATTGAACTGATGGGCAACACGCCGTTCCCGCCGATCGAGCGGCCGCAGTATTTCCTGAGCCTCGGGCCGCACGGGTTCTACTGGTTCAAGCTGGCGGCGACGCCCAGCGGCGGCGACATGATCTGACGCGAGCGGCAGCGACGCCCGTCATCCATCGGCTGATGGACGTTCCACGAGCGAATCCGGAGGGATCAGCAGCCACAGCACGAGGTACAAGACGATCCCCACGCCGAACGACGCCGCCAGAATCACGAACGCCGCCCGCCAGATCCACACCGGCAGCCCCGTGATTTCGGACAGCCCCGTGCAGACGCCCCCCAGGTATGCGTCCCGCCTCGACCGCCGCAGCGAATTCAGCGACGTCTGAAACTCCCGCGCGATCGGGCGGACCGAACCGGACAGCACCAGTTCCTTGGCCCGCGCGAATTCGTCGTCCGTCAGCACGCCCCGCGCGTGCAGCCCGCTCAGCCGCTCCAGCTCGTCGCTGAGGCTCATGCCGGCGACTCTCCGGTCAACTCATCCCCCAGCACCTTGAGCACGCGCTCCCGGGCGCTGGCGAACGGACCGGGCAGCATCGCCCCGGACGCCTGCCGGTGGCCGCCGCCGCCGAACTGCTCCGCGATCTTCGCCACATCCAGCCCCGAACGGCTGCGGAAGCTGATCTTCACCTGCCCTGATTTCTGCTCGACGAGAATGATCGCGCACTGCGCCCCGTTGACCGTCAGGCAGTCGTTCACGAGGTCCTCCGTGTCAGAGGGGTGCGCCTGCAACTCCTCGAAGTCCTTCTGCAGCACGAACGTGTGGGCCAGCCGGCCGTCGAAATCAACCGCCACCCGGCTGAGCACCCGGCCATGCAGCTTCAGCCGGCTGAGCGTCGACCGCTCGTACAGTTCGCGGTACACGACCGCCGGCTGTACGCCATCCACGACCAGCCGCCGGGCGGCGTCGAGCGTCCTGGCATCGGTGTTGGGAAACCGAAACCAGCCCGTGTCGGTGGCGATCGCGGTGAACAGCGCGATGGCCTGGTCGACGGTCGGCTGGACGCCGAGCGCCTCGATCAGCTCGAGCACCAGGACGCCGGTGGCCGCCGCGGCGACATCCTTGAATTCATGCGCGCCAAGATCATCGGAACTTTGATGGTGGTCGATGACGACTTTGATCGCGGCGGTCTTCTCGAAGACGGTCCGCACGCAGTCGAGCTGCTGCCAGGCGCTGGTGTCGACGATGATGTGGACATCGGCTTCCAGGGCATTGGCGGCCGTCACGCCGTCGCCCAGTTTGCGGACCTGCTGCTGGGGGTCCAGAAACATCAGATGGTTGGGCGTCGCGGAGGGGTTGATGATCCGCACGTCCTTGCCCAGCGACTGGAGGGCGCCGGCCAGTCCGAGTTCCGAGCCGAGGGCGTCGCCGTCCGGCCGGACGTGGCTTGTGATCACGAACCGCTGCGCGCCGTGAATGATGTCCAGCAGCGGTTTCCAGTCGATCCCCATGAGTGTCTCCAGCGTGTCGTGTTCGGCGGTTCCGCGCCGGCGCCGCCGTCCGCGGCTCTCAGGGAGCCAGTCCTTCCGCTTCGTTCGCCTCCCTGGCCCGCTCCACGTCCAGTTCCAGTTGCGACCGCAGCGCCTCTGCGTGTTCGAACCGCCGCACGTCCCGGATCCGCCGCAGGAATTCGACCGTCAGCGGCTGGCCGTACAGGTCTCCCTCGAAGTCGACGAGGTGGGCCTCGATCTTCCGCGCGCCCTCGCCGAACGTCGGGTTCGGTCCGATGTTCACCGCGCACCCCCGGACCCGGCCGCCGGCGAGGCAGCGTCCGGCGTACACGCCATCGTGAGGCAACAGCGTCTCCACCGCTTCCAAATTCGCCGTCGGGAACCCGATCGATCGCCCGCGCCGCGCCCCCTCGCCGACCGTGCCGCTGATCGCGTACGGCCGTCCCAGCATCCGACGCGCATCGTCGACGCGCCCCTCCAGGATCGCCGCCCGGACGTCTGTCGAGGAAATCAATCGCCCCCCCGCTTCCGTCGCCGGCGCAATCACCTCCAACCGCATTCCGGCGGCGTCACAATACTCCCGCAACGTGTCGACGTCTCCCGTGCGGTCGCGGCCGAATCGGAAGTTCGGCCCCTCGACCAGGCCCCGCGCCGCGAATTCCTCGCGAATGATCACCTGGAAGAACCGTTCCGGAGGGAGTTGCAGCAGCGACCGATCCGTCGGGTAGACGATCACGCAATCCACGCCCTGGGCGGCGAGCAGCGCCGCCTTTTGCTCGGGCGTCGTCAGCCGCGGGGGGATGTTTCCGGGGGCGAGAATCGCCGCAGGCGGGGGATCGAATGTCAGCACGACGGACGGCCGCTGCGCTTCCCGCGCGAGCGTCGTCAGCCGGGAGGCCATCGCCTGGTGCCCCCGGTGGACGCCATCGAAGTTCCCGATCGATAGGAAACCGCCGCGGTAGGCTGAGGGCCGTTCAAACCCGTACTGAAGGTCCATGCGAAATCTTTGTCGGTCGATTCGGGGTGATCGTAACGGCCTGCCCGGTCCCCGTCACGACTCGCCCCTTCGCGACTTGGCATTCCGTCGCGAGTCGACGATCGTAGCGCCGACGCCCTGTATGGAGTTCCCGCGATGACCGTGAAACCGATCACCTGGATCGGCGATGAGACCGGCCTGCTCCGGCTGCTGGATCAGACGCGCCTGCCCGCGGAGACGGAGTGGATCGACTGCCGCACGGCGACGGATGTGTGGAGGGCGATCCGGACGCTGCAGGTTCGCGGCGCGCCGGCGATCGGCGTCTCGGCGGCCTATGGGGTCGTGCTGGGCCTGCAGACCGTTGCGGAGGGCGATCGCGCCGCGTTCAATCGAAGGCTGGACGAAGTCTGCCGCGAGCTGGCGAGCAGCCGGCCGACGGCGGTGAACCTGTTCTGGGCTCTCGATCGCGTGCGCCGGGTCGCGGACGTGGACTGCGACGCATCGTCCGGCGAGTGTCTGCGGCGGGTGTGGGAGGAGGCGAAGGAGATTGAAGCCGAGGACCGCCGCATGTGCGACGCCATCGGCCGGCACGGCGCGCCGCTGCTCGCGGGACTGAACGGCGTGCTCACGCACTGCAACGCCGGGGCGCTGGCCACGGCCGGATCGGGCACGGCGCTGGCCGTCATCGTCGAGGCCGTGCGGCAGGGCGCGCCGTTGTGCGTGTACGCCGATGAAACGCGGCCGCTGTGGCAGGGGGCGCGGCTCACCGCCTGGGAACTCACTCAGCAGAACATATCGTGCACCGTCATTTGCGACAGCATGGCGGGCTGGGTGATGCGGCAGGGACGCGTCCAGGCGGTCGTCGTCGGGGCCGACCGGATCGCGGCGAACGGCGACACGGCCAACAAGATTGGCACGTATTCCGTCGCCCAGCTCGCGCAGGCGCACGGCATTCCGTTTTACGTCGCGGCGCCGACCAGCACGTTCGATCTGTCGCTGGCGGACGGCGAGTCGATTCCCATCGAGGAACGATCCCGCGAGGAGGTTGCAGCGCCCCAGGGAAAGTTGCTCGCGCCCGCGGCCGCCGACGTTTACAACCCGGCGTTCGACGTCACTCCGGCCAGCCTCATCCGCGGCATCATCACCGAGCGCGGCGTGATTTCCCCCGTGACGGCCGATCAGGTTCGGCAGGTGGTCGGAGCGCCCCGGGAGGCGGCTTCAGGCCATGCCGGCGAACGATCTCGCTGAGCAGAATGCCGCAGGCGACGGCGACGTTCAGACTTTCGACCGCGCCGCTGCCCGGAATCTGCAGGGAGGCGTCCGCCAGTGCTGCGATGGCCGGCGACACTCCCGACACTTCGTTTCCGAGGACGATGACGCAGTTCGCCGGCAGGGCCGCCTCGTAGACGTTGCCGCCGGGATGATTCGTGGCGACGCAAACCCGATGCCCGGCCGCCTTGAGCGCGTTGAGCGCCTCCCGCGGATCCCGCAGTCGCAGGACGGGCACGCGCTCCGCGCCCCCCTCCGCGACCCGGGCTGCCGATGCCGTCACCGATGGCAGTTCTTCAACGCGGCCCAGCACCGCACGGACGCCGAAGTTGGCCGACGTCCTCAGGATCGACCCCAGGTTGTGCGGGTTCTGCACGCCATCCAGCAACAGCACCGGACCCGCGAGTTCGCCCCCCGCGAGACGTCGCGCGAAGTCCGCCTCCCCGGCGGAGCGCGGCTTTTTCGCCAGCACGATGATCCCCTGATGGTGGACCGTCTCGGCGAGCCGTTCGAGGTTTTCCCCCTCGACGATGTGATAAGCCCGGCGCCGGGCCGCGCACCACTTGAGGAGTTCGCTGAACTCCTTCATCCGTTCGCGGGCGACGTAGACGCGGATAATGTCGTCCGGACGTTCCTCGAACAGCGCGCGGCAGGCGTGCCGCCCGTGATATTTCTGCTCGTCGGCGTGCTGGCCGCGACGGGTGCCGGAGCGCCCGTTGGCGTCCTCGTCGTGGGCCGCTTCGGACGCGGGCGCTCGGGAAGCAGCCGGCGGACGCGACGACTGCGGGGGAGCGCCGGACGGTCGGGAACGGTCCGGACGCCCGGTCCGGCGGGGAGCATCGCGATGCGGTCGGCGCTTCATGAGGGGGAGCACGCGGGGCGACCGCGGATCGTTTGCCGCTTCAATTCAGGGTGGCCAGTTTCTCGCGGAGCTGGGCTTCGAACTCGTCGCCGCGCTCGCGGTAGGGACGGTTCGCCAGGTACCAGCTCCCCCAGTTCTTCAAGGCCTCGGACCGCCAGGCCTTCACGGCGGCGTCCTTGACGTCCGGCCCCGCGTCCAGCGGCAGCCCCTCGAGCGGATCCAGCGACAGATCGAACCCCAGCGACTTGCGGCTGATCCAGCACAGCGCATTGTGCGCCTCGACGTTGACCCCCACGTCCGAATCCTGCAGCGCCGTAATCAGGTGTTGCGCCAGCCCAATGTCGTTCGTCCGGCCCAGCGCCCAGGCCGCCGTCCGTCGAACCTCCGCGTTGGGATGGCGGACGAGCTTCACCAGCAGGTCCTTCTGGCGGACCAGCTCCTCGCGGTTGCCGATCTGCACCTGTTCGATCAGCTCCTCCTGCACGTCCTCCACGTCCAGGTCGGTGGCGCTGGCCAGCGACTTCAGCAGGTCGTCGAGCGGCGTGTTCTTCCGCTCCTTCTTCTTCTGTCCCAATCCGTCCTGAAGGTTCTCGGGCAGACCCCGTCCGCCGACCAGCAGGCCCTGGCCGAACGTCGGCGTGCCGTCCGAACGCTTCATCAGCTTGGCCGTGGAGCGCACCAGCGACAGCAGTGCGAACGTCGTGTCGAGTTCCTCGCCGTCGAACGAGCCCATGTTCCAACTGCCTTCAGGCGTCTGCTTCGTAAGCAGGTAGTCCGACACTTCGGCGTACCAGTCATGGCCGTCGATCTTCGTGACGTTGATCATCGCGGCCATGCGTTCCAGCGAATAGTAGTAGTACGAGTTGTGCGAGGTCGTCTTGTTCTCGATCGAGTAGCGGTTCGCATACCAGTTGAACGCGCGGCGCATCGTGTTCGCCGCGCCGTCGGGAACGGCGCCGGATCCCGAGGTCGCCAGCACGGGCTCGGCCAGCGGCACCGCCTCCAGGGCATCGTTGTTCTTCGGAGTGGACGCGGAGGCCGCAGTCCGCAGCTTGGGCGGGTCCGCATCCAGCGACGGCGGCGTGTTCGGATTGATGTTGATCCAGGCGATCGCGATGCTGCCGACCGCGTTGATGGCCATGTTGGGCATCGAGGCGGCTCGCCCGCCCCCCTTCTGGTCGGTGTCGAAGCCCGGCGTGTAAGCGAAGCCGCCGTCGGAATTCTGCTGGCGGACGTGCCATTGAATGGCCTTCTCCCAGACCTCTCCGGGGACGCTGCATTCGGCCCGCGCGCAGGCCCACAGTCCGAGCAACGCGTAATGCGACACGCTGGTGTCCCCATCGGTGCCGCGCGGCGTCGGATAGTCCCAGCTGCCGTTCTCGCGCTGCCCGGCGATCAGATAAGCGGCGAGCGCATCCAGCGCGGGCCGGTATTGCTCCGGGTCGGCGTCCGCCAACAGCACAGCCGCCACGCCGGCGCTGTAATAGTGGTCCGGATCGGGCGAGTACTCCCCGGCCTCATTCACCCGTTTCAGGACTTCGTTGATCGTGTTGCGAATCTCCGGATCGTTCGCGGACACGCCCCCCTTCATCGCGGCCAGCGCCATGATCCAGCGCTTGCCTCCCACCGCCTTCGACAAATTGCCGCGCAGCCAGTTGGCCCCGCGCGCAATGGCCTGCTGAACCTGCGCGGGGTCCGCGGCCCGAGCTGTTCCGCCTCCGCCGAACAGGGGCAGGGCGAAGGCGATCGTCAGCAGCCAGCGAGGCGAGATGCGCATGGGATCGTCTGGGGGGAAAGGGGGCCAACGTCGCCACGCCGACTGGACCAGCCGCAGCGTGCCGTTCCTCCATGATAACACAGGTCGGACCGTCGGAAACGGAGGGCTCCCCGAGTCGCGGCGCCGGCTCACTCGCCCCGCAACGGCCGCTGCATCAGGCTGTCCGTCGCATCCAGCGGGGACTTGCCCTCGAACAGGACCCGGGCGACCTCCGTGGCGATCGGCATGTCGACGCCCTGCCGGTGGGCGAGCCCGATTGCCCCCGCGCAGGCGTTCACGCCTTCCGCGACGCCCCCCAGGCTGGCCGTGATGGCGTCGAGCGGTTCGCCGCGGGCCAGCCGCTCGCCGACGCGGCGGTTCCGGCCGTGCGGACTGACGCAAGTGGTGATCAGATCGCCAATGCCGGCCAGCCCCTGAAACGTCGAGGCCTGCGCCCCGAGCGCCACGCCGAAGCGAGTCATCTCCACGATCCCGCGCGTCATCAGCGCCGCCTTGGCGTTGTCGCCATAGCCCAGTCCGTCGGAGATCCCCGCCGCGATGGCAATCACGTTCTTCAGCGCCCCGGCCAGCTCGACTCCCGCCACATCCCGATTGGTGTACACGCGAAAGCGGTCCGTGGTGAACATTTCCTGGGTCCGCGCGGCCCAGTCCGGATCCTCGCAGGCGGCCACCAGGCTGGCCGGCAGCCGCCGCGCCGCCTCTTCCGCGTGGCAGGGGCCGCTGAGGACGATGATCGGCCGGGGGCCGAGACAGTCGCGGATGATGGAACTCGGGCGCAGCAGCGTCTCGTTTTCGATGCCCTTGACGACGCTGACGACCGCCGCGCGCGGTGGGATGGCCGGCGCGAGTGCCGCCAGCGTATCCCGCAAGTAGCGCGTGGGAATGGCGACGACGTAAGCTTCGGCCCCGGAAGCGGCCTGACCGATGTCCGATGTCAGGACCAGCTCCGGCGGCAGCGGAATGCCCGGCAGCAGCCGGCGGTTCTCCCGGTGCTCCGCCATCGCGGCCATCGTCTGCGGGTCCCGGCCCCAGAGCGTCACGGCATGGCGGCTCTGCTCGCCCAGCACGAGCGCGCAGGCGGTTCCCATTCCTCCGGCGCCGAGCACGGCCACACGCATGAAATGCTCTCCTGGGGAGAATGTGTCGTCCAGCGGCATGATAGGGTCTGCCAGCGGCAGTCGTCGCGTCGCCCCGGCGGGCTCAGCCGCGATGCAATAAAGCGCCCCGCACGTTCCCTGCCTCCCGCAGAATCGGCGCAGCCGGCGCGTTCGGCCGGAATTCGACCGCCGCGAATGCGGAAATGCCGGTTCGCCCAGCGGTGAGGGTTAGGCTTCCGACGGATGACTGCGCACCTCCGGCGCAGCGGCGGGCAGTTGCGGTCGGACGGAAATTCGTGTTCGAGGTGCACTGATGGCTCTGATGTTCGATTCACCGATCGCGAATGAGACCACGTTTCCGGACCGTCGCCGCGGCCCGACTGGAGCGCCAGGCGTCGAGCGCCGTCAGTTCTCCGATGCCCGGAGTTCGAGCCGGCCGGAAGTCGACGAACTGGCCCGGGCCGTCGATCAGTACAAGCTGCTGCACCGCCGCCGGTTCATCACGTTCGAAGAACTGTACGACGTGATGGTGTCGCTGGGCTATCATCGCTGAGCGCCGCGGCGGCGACGGCGCACAACCGGCGTCGCGTTCTGCGAGCCCGGGTTCGACCCGCGCCGCGACAGGCTTCTCGTGCAGACGGCGAACGGAACAGCGCTGAAGGAATGGGCGGCGGTCTGCGCGGCGCTGGCCGCCGGACGGCAGTCGATCCTGCTCCGCAAAGGGGGCATCGCCGAAGGCCCCGGCGGCTTCCGGATCGAACGCCCGGAATTCTGGCTGTATCCGACACAGTTCCATCAGCAGCCGGACCAGCTCTCGCCTGAGGGCCAACTGGCGCTGTCGTCGGTCGCCGATGCGGCGCCTCCTCCGGCACGACTGAGGATTTCGCTGTACGCAGTCGTTCTCGCCGTAAAGTATGTCCTCGATCCGGTTCGCCTCGCTGAGGTCCGCGACCTGCACATCCTGTCCGACGCGGCGGTCCGCCAGCGGTTCGAGTATCGCCGCCCGGGGCTGTTCGTGGCGGCGGTGGACGTGTTCCAGGCCCCGACTCCGTTCGACCTGGCCGAACTGCCGAGGTTCGCCGGCTGCCACAGCTGGGTGGAGTTGGACTCGCCGCTGCCGACGGCGGGGCTGACGCCGCTGCATCCTGAGCTCGGGGCCGAGGCCGCCCGGCGCCTGGCCGGCTGGCCGGACTGACGCGGACGCCAGGGAGGCTGGCGCGACGCGCGGCGCCCGGCTGGCGCCGCGGGCAAGTGCCGGCGCGTCAGCGAAGCGGCTCGGATTCGTCCCGCTCGTATTTGCCCATCAGGACAGTGACATTGTCCGTTCCGCCCCGGTCGAGCGCCAGATCGACGAGCGCCCGGCAAGCCGCCTCCGACTCCGAGTGTTGCGCTACGCAGGCCGCGATTTCTTCATCCGTCACCAGGTCCGACAGGCCGTCGGTGCAGAGCATCAACCGGTCGCCGGGCTGCAGGACGAAGTGTTGAACGTCGGGGTTGATCGCGCCCTCTTTGCCGCCCAGGCATTTGACGAGCACGCGGTTCAGATACTTGAGCTGCTGTTCGTCGTCGATCGTCATGCCGGCGTCGAGCGCCGTGCGGGCCAGCGTGTGATCGCGGGTCAGGCACTGAATGGCGCCGTCCCGCAGCAGGTAGGCCCGGGAGTCGCCGACGTGGCACAGGAAGCCGTCGAAGCCGACGGTGTAAGCCAGCGTGAAGGTCGTTCCCATCCCCTCCAGTTCCGGGTGGAAACGGATCTCGTCGAGCAGCGCCTCATGCAGCAACTCGACATAGGCCGTGAGCTTTTCGAGCACCTCGCGGGATTCATCCGGGTCGATCTTCAGCGGCCACTTGATCTCGCTGAGCCCGAGTTCCCAGGCGGTCCGCAGCGCGTGTCGGCTGGCGAACTCGCCAAACGCGGCGCCCCCCATGCCGTCGGCGATGACCAGCGAGAATGCGTCCTCGTTGAGCTCGGGGACATCCTCGGCGGGGAGATTGGTTCCCAGGACCGTCCGCGACCGCCGCCGGCGGACGATCAGGTAGTGATCCTCGTTGTTTTCGCGGACGCGTCCCGGATCGGAGATGCCCGCGATGTCGACCCGGACGCGCTCGGGCGAAGGACCGAAGAACCGCTGCCTCGGATTGTCGGAAGGCGGCAGTTCGGTAGTGTCATCATGCGAGAACGCCATACACGCTCTCCCGCCGTGTGGACCCAGTACACGCGGTTTGGGGGCCGCGGCGGGGATGCCGCTGCCTCCCTGAGTGTATCAGTTCCGGGTCCCGCGGCTTCGGGAATCTGATCGGAATTCCCCGCCGGGCCTTGGGGCCTGTGGAGCGGCGGCCGCGCCAATGCGCAGGCGATCCGGCCGGTTCCGAGTGTCGAGACGCGCGGAGTTCGGGTAGAATTCAACTCCCTCCGAGCGACGCGCCGACCAACTTCGTCCCCGGCGTTCCCCTGAATCCCCCCGTGGCCCGTCGCCTCCCGCGATGCGCCGCCCAATCAGCAGACGCGCGATGACTCACCGTCGCACCGCTCCTCCGTTCCTCGCGGCTTTCGGGTTCGTCCTGACGGCGCTGACCGCCGTCGTCGGCCGCGGCGAAGACGTCGTCGATCCCCCGCTCGGCGCCGCACTTTATCAGGAGCACTGCGCCAGCTGTCACGGCGAGCAGGGCGAAGGCGTCGCCGACGCGTACGCCGACCCGCTGATTGGCGACCGTTCGCTTGAAGAACTCAGCCGGTACATCGACGAGAAGATGCCGCAGGGCGAGCCGGAAGTGCTGGACGCCGAGCAGTCCGCGCTGATCGCCGAGCACATTCACGAAGCGTTCTATTCTCCCACGGCGCAGTTCCGGAACAAGCCGGCCCGAATCGAACTGTCGCGGCTGACCGTCCGCCAGTACCGGCAGGCGCTGGCCGACCTGATCGCGTCGTTCGTCGGCCCCGGAGACTGGGGGGATGACCGCGGCCTCCGCGCCGAGTACCACGCCAGCCGCAATCCGCGCGGACGACGCAACAGCGTCATTCAGCGGATCGATCCGCAGGTCCGCTTCGATTTCGGCGAGGCGACGCCGGACGCCGAGCTGATTCCCTCCAACGAGGAGTATTCCGCGCGCTGGACGGGGTCCGTCATCGCGCCCGACGACGGCGAGTATGAGTTTGTCGTCGAAACCGAAAACGGCATGCGGCTGTTCGTGAACAATCCGGACGTGCCGCTGATCGACGCTTCGGTGAAGTCGGGGGATGGCCGGGAGTTCCAGGCCGTGCTGCCGCTGCTGGGCGGCCGGGCCTATTACCTGCAGCTCGAGCTGATCAAGTCCAAGCCGGAAAAGACGGCCTCGATGACGCTGAAATGGAAGCGTCCCGGGCATGCGCTGGAGACGATTCCCCAGCGGTCATTGTGGCCTCAAACGCCCCCCGAGCGGCTGGTCATCGCCACGCCGTTCCCGCCGGACGATCGGAGCGTCGGGTACGAGCGCGGGACGATGATTTCGCGGGAGTGGGACGAGGCGACGACCCACGCGGCGCTCGAGGCGGCGGACTGGATCGCGACCCGTCGACTGCGGCTGGCCGACACGCGCGAGGATGCGGAGGACCGCAACGCGAAGCTGCGTGCGTTCGCGCTGCGGTTCGTCGAACGCGCGTTCCGCAGGCCGCTGGAAGAGCCGCTGCACGCGACGTTCGTCGATCGGCATTTCGATGAGGCGCCGGACGAGGAGACGGCGATCAAGCGGGTCGTGCTCCTGGCGCTGAAGTCGCCGCGGTTCCTGTATCGGGAACTGGGGCACGCGGACAATGATCCCTGGTCGGTCGCATCGCGGCTGTCGTTCGCGCTGTGGGACTCGCTGCCCGACGGTCCGCTGCTGGAGGCGGCGGCGCGGGACGAACTGCGGACTGCCGAGCAGGTCCGGGCGCAGGCCGACCGGATGGTGCAGGACCACCGGGCGCAGGCGAAGTTTCACGAGTTCTGCCGGCAGTGGCTGCGGATCGACCACTTCGGCGATCTCGCCAAGGACGAGTCGGCGCACCCGGGCTTCACGCCGGAGTTGCGGTCCGATCTCCGAACGTCGCTGGAACTGGGGCTGGATGCCGTGTACGGCAGCGAGGCTTCGGACTTTCGCGAACTGCTGACCGGCACGGCGCTGTTTCTCAACGGCCGGCTGGCGGCGTACTACGGCGTGGACCTGCCGGAGGACGCGGACTTCCAGCGGGTCGAGATCCCGAACGAGCCGCGACGGGGCGTGATGTCGCACCCGTACCTGCTGTCCGGGTTCGCGTATCACGGTTCGAGTTCGCCCATCCATCGCGGCGTGTTTCTGTCGCGGAGCCTGCTGGGGCGGACGCTGAAGCAGCCTCCTGTGGCGGTGGCGCCCCTCGCGCCGGACCTGCACGCCGACCTGACGACACGGGAGCGCGTGATCCTGCAGACCAGTCCGGACATGTGTCAGTCCTGCCACACGATGATCAACGGGCTCGGCTTTTCGCTGGAAAACTTTGACGCCGTCGGCCGATACCGCGAAGTGGAGAAGTCTCAGCCCATCGATGCCAGCGGCGAGTATTTCTCACGAACGGGGGACTTAGTCCGGTTCTCCGACGTGCGCGAACTCGCGGAATTCCTGGCCGGCAGCGAGGACGCCACGGAAGCCTTCGTCCGGCAGATGTTTCACTTCCAGGTCAAGCAGGCGATTCGCGCGTACGGCGAATCGGCGCTGCCGGACCTGCAGCGGTCGTTCGTCGCCGACGGCTTCCACATCCGCCGGCTGATGGCGTCGATCGCCGCGGAGGCGGCATTGCGTCCCGGCACGGCGGCGTCCGCCGATCCGGCCCAGGCCCGGCTGGAACCCTGAATTTCGCTGGTCCCTGGGACCGCCCCGGGGTAATATCAAGGTCCATTGATTCGTCGAGAGTCCGCACGGAGCCCCGCCATGAGCCGATTCCGCAGCCGCCGTGACTTCCTCCGCGATCTCGGAATGAGCGCCGCTGCGCTCCCGTTCGTCTGCAATCTGCCCAGCCTGGGCTTCGCGGGCACGGGCCTCCGCAAGCAGCGGATGGTCGTCGTGTTCAGCCCCAACGGGATCATCCCCAAGAACTTCTGGCCGGATGAGGAAGGGGCCGAGTTCACGCTCAAAGAGATTCTGACTCCGCTGCAGGAGTTCCAGGACCGGACGCTGGTCCTGAAGGGCGTTTGCGACAAGGTCCGCGGCGACGGCGACAACCACATGCGCGGCATGGGCTGCCTGCTGACGGGCATCGAGCTGTTCCCCGGGAACATCCAGGGGGGCTCGGACACTCCGGCCGGCTGGGCCAGCGGCCTGTCGATCGACCAGGAGATCCGCGCGTATCTGCAGAACTCTCCCGAGACGCGGACGCGGTTCGGGTCGCTGGAGTTCGGCGTGGTCGTTCCCGACCGGGCGGACACCTGGACCCGCATGGTCTACGCGGGGCCGAACAAGCCGATCGCCCCGATCGACGACCCGTACCAGATGTTCAACAAGCTCTACGGTCAGATGAAGGACCAGGAGAGCCTGCGGAGCGTCCTCGATGCGATCCGCGATGACCTGCGCCGCGTCGAGCCGCTGGTCAGCGCCGAGGATCGCCAGTTGCTGGAGGAGCACGCGACCTTCGTGCGGCAGATGGAAGAGGAGCTGCGGACCGATGCGACGCCGGACGTCGGCCACGCCGTCCCGGAACTCGAGCCCGGACTCCGCGAGGAGAACGACAACATCCCGAAGCTCTGCAAGATGCAGATCGACCTGATGGTCAACAGCTTCACGGCCGACTTCGCCCGTTTGGCGACATTGCAGATCACGAATTCGGTCGGCGAGCCGAAGATGCGCTGGATCGGCATCGAGGAAGGGCACCACACGCTGTCGCACGAACCGGACAGCAATGACGAGGCCGTCGACAAGCTGACGCGGATCAACAAGTGGTATTGCGAGCAGGTGGCCTACCTGGTGAAGCGTCTGGCGGAGACGCCCGAACCGGGCGGTCCGGGTTCGCTGCTGGACAACACGCTCGTCGTCTGGACGAACGAACTGGGGCAGGGCAACTCCCACACGTTGAACAACATTCCGTTCGTGCTGGTGGGGAACGGCCTGGACTTCACGATGGGGCGTTCGCTGCACCTGCCGATGGTGGCCCACAACCGGCTGCTGATGTCGTTCGCGCACGGGTTCGGCCACCGGATCGACCGGTTCGGGAATCCGGACTTCTGCAAACGGGGTCCGCTCAGCGAGCTGATCTGAGCGTTCCAGAGGCGCGGTCTCACGGCATCTGTCGCGCTTGATGCGGCAGCGCCGCAGCGATGGCTGTGCGCTGGTCGTTCGCCGTTGGGGCCGCTGGACAGCAGGTTCCAGGATGAATTCCGGGACCTTCCCGATGCGGTCGACCCTTACATTCGCCGGCATCCGGAAGAGTTTGTTCATCCCTGAGGGTGATCTGACAATCGCCGGGTGATGGGAACAGTCCCGACTCGGTCGCACGGTTTGCAATCTCCGGCCCGGCGGAAGGCCGTCCCCGAACCGCCATGCGTTCGACTCTCGGCGGCGCATCCGTTCCGCCGCGATGGCCAGAAACCGGCCGGGGGCGCACGCTGGAAAATCTTCGATCGTGACGGGTAGAGTCTGGGGGGCTCTCTTTGTCCCTCATTCGAGGATTTCGGTCATGGTGCGACTCTGCCTTCCCGTGGTCATCGGGTGGCTTCTCACGTCGGCGTGCGCCCTCGGCGCTGAAGCCTCCCCGGACGATCTGCAGGCCGCGATCCGCAAGTCCGCCGAGCAGTTCGAAAAATCGTACGCGGCGCGGGACATCAAAACCCTGGCCGGGCTGTTCACTCCCGAGGCCGAATACGTGGACGCGACGGGCGTCGTGTTCCATGGACGGGAAGCGATCTCCAACGAGTTCGCGGCCGTGTTCTCCGCCACGCCCCCGGGCACATTGTCCATCGATGTGTTCTCCATCCGCCCGATCGCCGCCGGCGTCGTCGTGGAGGACGGACTGACCGTGTTTCGACCCCAGGCCGAGGGCCCGGCCACGCTGCAGCGGTACACGGCGACGCACGTCCGGCAGACGGACGGGACCTGGCTGCTGGCCAGCGTGCGGGAGCTGGCGGCGCCTGTCGTGTCGCCGCACGATCGGCTGCAGCCGGCGCTGGGCTGGCTGACGGGTCATTGGCGTCAGGAATCGCATGGTTCGGTCGTCGACACGAACTGGGCTTGGTCGAACGACGGCAGCTTCCTGATCGGCGAGTTTTCGGCCCGGCAGCCGACCGGCGAAGCGCTGGCGGGAACGCATCGCATCGGGTGGGACGCGGAGCGGGGTCAGTTCCGGTCGTGGGTGTTCAGCTCCGACGGCGGGTCGGCGGACGGCTGGTGGTCGGCCGCGGACGACGGCGCCTGGTCGCTGCGGCTGAACGGCGTGGACTCCGACGGTTCGCGGCAGGCGGCCACCGTGACGTATCAGCGGGATGGCGGCGATGCGCTGGTGATCACTCAGAGCGAACGGGTCGTCGATGGCGAGAGCCTGCCCGGTTTTTCGAACCGGGTCGTGCGGCAGCCGCCCGCGCCGGTCCGGGAGGCGGCGGCGCGCTGAGGACGGACATCAGTGGTCCGCGCGCCGGATGAGGTTTTGAACATTCTCAGGTCTCGGTGGGGAACTTCCATGATACGCCCCGTGTGGCATTCGGCAGTGGTGGGTCTGGTGACGGTCGCGCTGTCGGGCGGTCCGGCATTCGCGCGCGGGTTTGGGGGCGGGGGCCTCGGCGGCGGCGGGCTGGGGGGCGGCGGGTTCCATGGCGGGGGCGGCTTCGGCGGCGGTGGATTTGGCGGCGGAGGCGGCTTCGGCGGCGGGATGGGAGGGGGAGGTCTGTCGGGCGGCGGGTTTCGACCGGGTCCCTCTCCCGCGATGACGCGCCCCAGCGGCGGAGGATTCGGTGGCGGCGGTGGGCTGGGTGGCGGAAACCTCGGCGGCGGTGGGCTGGGCGGCGGCAATCGGGGTGGCGGTGGACTTGGCGGACAGGGCGGGAGCGGTCGCCTCGGTCCGGGCGGATTGGGGGGCGGCGGGCTGGGTCCAGGGGGCGGCCTGGGAGGCGGGTCGCAGCGACCGAACATTCTGCACACGCCCGGCCAGGGAGCCGGCGGACTGCAGATCGGCTCGCGCCCGCAATTGAGTGCCGATGGCGGGATCACGCGCGGGGATCTCACGCCCGGCGGCGGACTCGGGGCGGGGGGCGGCGACGCCGGCCGCTTTGGTCTCGGGGACGATGGCGGCGGGCGTTTCGGTCTGGGAGGCGATGGAGCGGGACGGTTTGGCCTGGGCGGAGACGGCGGCCGTTCCTCGTTGAATCTGCCGGGCCAGACTCCAGGCATCGGCGGGCATCGGCCGGAGAATTTTCCCGGGCTGGATGGCCGAGGACCTGGGGGCAATACGGCGTCGCTGCCGGGGCTGGGGCCGGCCCGTCCTGGAGCCGGGGGTTCTGGAACGCGACTGCCCGGGGCCGATTCCCGTCCCGGGGGCGGGGCCGCGGGGGGCGGATCGGGATGGACGCCGGGGCAGAAGGGGTCGATTCCCCAGCGCACGAACGATCTGTCCAACCGCTTTGACGATCACTGGGGGGACAGCGGCTGGCATCACCAGCAATGGGAAGGTCCGAACGGGGGCGAGATCAACCACGTGGGGTTCTGGGGGCCGAACGGCTACTGGGGCCACACCGGCGCCTGGGGACCGAACGGCGGACACTGGGGACATTCGACCGGCGTCGGTCCGAACGGGGCCTGGGGCCACACGATCGGCTGGGGGCCGAACGGGAACGTCTGGGGTCATGGGGGTGCGATCGGCCCGAACGGCGCGTTTGGCTGGGCGGGCTACTCGGGGCCGGCCGGTCATTGGTCCCGCAACTGGGGCGGCTGGTACAACGGCTACGCGCCGACCTGGGGGAACGGCCGCTGGGACTACTTGTGGGACACGTATCCCGCGGCAATGGCGTTCGGCGCGACGATGTGGGGCATCAGCGCCGTCAACACGCTGTTCGGCGTGAGCGGGTACTACAACCCCTATTACGACGGCGGCACGGCCGTGTCGTACGCCGAGCCGGTCGTCGGCGATCCCTCCACGATGCAGCCGCCGGACGATTCCGCGTCCGCCGATTCCGGGAGCGACGACGCTTCAGCCGCGACGGACCCGCTGACGGCCACGTTCAATCAGGCGCGGGCGGCGTTTCACCAGGAGCAGTTCGACGAGGCGCTGTCGCTGACGGATCAGGCGCTGCAGGCCGCGCCGCGGGACGCCGCGATCAACGAGTTCCGCAGCCTGTGCCTGTTCGCGCTGGGCCGTTTTCGCGAGTCGGCGGCTGTGATCCACGCGGTGCTCGCCGCCGGTCCGGGGATGGACTGGACGACGCTCATCAGCCTGTACGACAAGCCGGACGTGTACACCGCACAGCTCCGGAAGCTCGAAGCGGCGGTGAAGGCCGATGCGCAGGCGGCGGATGTGCGGTTCCTGCTGGCCTACCACTACATGACGGCCGGGCATCAGGAGGACGCGCTGGCGCTGCTCAAGGCCGTGGCCCAACTCCAGCCGAAGGACCAGCTGACGGCCGACCTGATCAAGATGTACGAGCCGCCCGCCGCCGCGGCGGCCGCCGCCAATCCGGCCGCTGCGCAGGAGACGGCGGACAGCGTCAAAGCGCCGGCCTGGCCGATGGACCAGCTGGAAGGCGCGTGGACTGCGCAGGACGCCAGCGGCCAGTTCTCACTGACGCTGGGCGCCGACGGCACGTTCCAATGGTCGTACTCGAAGGACGGCCAGCCGCAGACGGTCTCCGGCGCCTACGTGGTGCGGGGGAACAATCTCGTCATGCAGCCGGATTCCGGCGGCGTGATGCTCAGCGAGATCAACCTGAAGTCTGACGGCTCGCTGGACTTCTCGCCGCTGCAGCAGGGGACGAAATTGACGTTCCAGAAGGGGTGACATCCGCGCCCGCGACCTGTTGGGCTGACGTCGAATTCGCGGGATTCGTCCCATAACCGGGCGCAAAGCCGGCAATGCCGCGGGTGCAGCAGCTGCACGGCTTCCGTTGCGTCATGTTCCCGGAAATCGAAGGTTCAGAGCGCGGACGCGTTCCGGATCGGCGAGCACGTTGATGGCGACGATGTTGCCTCCGCGGACTGTGTAGCCGATGACCGATTTCGGCTCCCTTGCGGCCGGCCCGCGTCGGCTGAGCCGGCGACGGACAGCCTCGTGACGGCGACGATCAACATTCAGGATGCCGGGTTCACGTCGTCAGCCGGGGCCTCTGGCACGAGTCGCTGCAACTGTTCTATCAGTTCGCCAACATGAAGGGTCGCGACTCGCCAGAGGCGATCATGCTTGATTTCGCCATATTCATGGGCGAGCACTTGCCTCTGCGCTTGGATCGGTCGCCAGGGGATCTCGGGATGCTTGTCTTGAAACTCTCGAGAGACCCGACGTGCGGCTTCCCCAATGATCTCCACTTGACGCTCGACGGCGCTTCGGAGCATTAAGTCTGCGACGTAGTTATCGAGAGTCTTGCCATCAACCAAGCTTACAACGGCTCTTGCAGCCGTCAGCATGTCCCACAGCGCGGCGCGGTCATCCTTCGCCTGCGGCATAGATCACCTGTCGCGTGTTCAGGATCCGCTCGCGGCGAAACGGATTCCGCAGGCCTTCCCGCTCCACAAGATCCACACGCCGTCCGAGCAGGCTGCCCAGCTCGTCCTGCATCGTCGTCAGATCCCACAGACTCCAGGGCGCCGCATCGTCGAACGAGACCAGGACGTCGATGTCGCTGTCCGGACGGAAGTCCTCACGCAGCGCCGAACCGAAGATCGACAACTCCCGCACACGCCAGCGAGCGCAGAATGCAACCAGCACGTCCTCCGGGATCAGTCGCGCCAGCCTTTCGAGTCGATCGACCATCGCCCCCTCACACATCGCCGAGTGTTCAGCAATGCATCTTCGCAGGCCGACCGCTCGATGCAAGATCGCCCCTGACGCTGGCCCAATCACTCCCAATCCAGCGACAGCCAGCCGTCGCGCAGACTCAACCCCGCCAACGACAGCCGCGCCTCCCCCTGCGCGCCCGGCGCGGAAAGACTGGCCGGCAGGACGACCGGCTCCAGCCGCGACTCGATCTGATCCCGCACCAGCGTGTCGAGCGCATCGTTGATCAATCCCCCTGGCGCCTCGGCGCTGACGCTGGCCGGCAACGGCCGCAGACGCACCTCCTCTCCCTCATGCGTGCAGGCGTAGGCGATCACGATCCGCTGCCCCGGCAGCTCCGCGCCCTCGATCGGTCGGATGGCGACCCGCAGCACGATCTGAAACTCGTCGTTGTCGAACCGGACGGCCAGCGGGCGCTCGCTCGCCAGCACCAGCGTCGCCCCGGCCGGCGCGCCGAACGCCGGCGCCTCGTCTGGATCGGCAGCCCCAGCCGGACCGGATCGGAACCCCAGCCGGCCCCGCACCGTCGCCAGCCAGCTCTCGAGGTCAGAGATCGCGATTTCCTGACCGGCCAGCCCCGTGTCGCTCAGCCAGGCCGTCATTGCCGATTCGTGAATCCGCAGCGCTGCCCCGTGACTCGTCATTCGCGGCGCGGCCGTCGCCGGCGGAGCCGCGCCCACCTGCAGTTCGACCAGCACTTCCTCATCGGTCGTTCGGCAGCGCAGACCCTGCTGCAGGATTGAGCCGATCGGTCCGGTGCGTTCGCGGGCCTCCGCCAGTGCGCGGTTCGCCTTCGCCAATTGTTCGTCGATCGATTCGTTCAACGTCGGGGCCACCCGTTCCGTCAGGCGGCGGGCTCCCTCCTGTTCGGCGATCGGCAGCCGGCGGTTCGCTTCGAGCAGCGCGATCGAATCGGCGATCGAACCAATGACGGGCACGGCCGTGGCGCGGGTCCGGGCCTGGTGATGTTTCTGGGTCGATTCGACGAACGCGCCGGGAGACCGGGTGATGAACTGCCAGCCGTCGAAGTCGATGGGCTTGCGGACGTCGAACTTCTGGTTGCCGGTGGAATCGACGGAGGCCTGCCGGGTGCTGCTCGTCGTGCGGCTGCGCGTCTGGCCCTGCAGGATGACTTCAAACCGGGCCGTGCTGTCCGAGGGCAGGAGATCGACGCGGAGCGCGGTCGAGGTCGTCTGTTCGCCGCGGACGTCGGCTCCGAGGACGCATTCGGCGATGCCGCCGGCCGTGACGTCGTTATGGGCGATGAAGCGGTTCAGGAACGACTCGGAGATCCGGGCGATGACAGTCGCGGAGACGGCCCGCTGCACTTCGTTGGTGAGGCTTTCGGGTTCGAAGAACGGCGCGAGGCCCGGCGCGGGAAGCGTGGGCAGCGCGGGGCCTTCCCGCAGAACTTCATGCGGCAGGGTCAATGGAGGCGGCGCGACGGCCGGCGTCACCGGGATGCCCGTGTCCGGCGGCGCGGCGGCCGAACGGCCCGGACGAAAAAACGGCCGGTCGGCGGGCAGGGGCGCGGCGGACGCAAGAATCAGCCCCGCGGCGACCGCGCCTGACAGCGGACGGCCTCGAAGGAATCGGCTCCAGCGATTCATCGACACAGTACGCCTCGCGAAACTGCGGGCGGGCGGGCGAGTCCGGTCGCGCATCCCGTCGAGTGTCCGGCCGCGTCGGCGTCGCAGACGACTGCTCCGCCCGTTCCATCCTGCCGCGGCCGACGGGCGCCGGTCGCAACCGGTCCCGTGGGGGCTGGCAATTCTACCCCGGGCTGGCGGGCCGGGGAGAGCAGTCTCGAAATCCCCCGCGGCTCCGGTGCGGGCGGGGGGCAAATGCCCGCATCGGGAGAGCGACGTCAGTCGGGCAACCTCGGCAAGACATCAGGGAGCGGGCCGGTCCGGCCGGATCGACCGGGCGGCCTGCGAAAACTGGGAGGGCAAAACCAGCCCACCATTCGCAGCCGCGACGCGGGATCGGCCGCCGCGTTCAACTGCCGACGACTTCGAAGATCGCTTCGATTTCCACGGAGATGTTGCCGGGCAGCGAGCCCATGCCCACGGCGCTGCGGGCGCCGACGCCGTTTTCCCCGAACACCTCCCGCATCAGGTCGCTGTAGCCGTTGATGACCTTGGGATGGTTTTCGAACTCTGGAACCGCGTTGACCATGCCCAGCGATTTCACCAGCCGCACGACGCGATCGAGCGAACCCAGGTGCGTCTTGAGAGTCGCCAGAATCGCCAGGCCGGTGATCCGCGCGGCTTCATAGGCCTGCTGCTCATCAACCTCCGAGCCCACCTTGCCGCAGGCCAGCGAGCCGTCCGGCCTCAGCGGCCCATGCCCGGAGACGTAGCACATCGCGCCGACCTGCACGACCGGCTTGTACACGCCGGCCGGCTTGGGCGGCTTCGGCAACTGGACATTCAACTCGGCGAGCTTCGCTTCGGCGCCCATCGCGGCGACATCCTTTCCTTCGAGGAACAATTGGAACTCAAGCGTCTTCGGTTTCCGGCGACGACGACGGTTCGTCCTCGCCCAGCAACACGCGCCTCAGCAGGGACGCGCTCGACGTGACCTGGCCGCGGCTCAGCACGGCGTCGCAGCCCGCCGCCCGGGCGGCCTCCAGCCGTTGCGTCTGCACGTGCGGTCCGAATGCAACCACCCGCGGTCGGGACGCCGGCAACGACGCCAGCAGCGCCGCCGGATCGACGCCCCGCGTCTCCAGATCAAGCAGCACGGCGATCACCGCGGAATCGGCCAGATGTCCCAGCGTGCGTTCGGCCAGCATCTCCGGCAGCGGATCGAGACCCGCCTCGCGCACCACGCTGGCCACCTGCGTCCCGAAAAACAGGTCTCCGCAGACGATCAGCACGCGTCCCTCGCGGGGACCGACGCGCTCATCCCCCGGCTGTGTTTCTGTAAAGGGCATGATTCACTCCGGCAGCGGCTGCCTGTGCGTTTCGGGCGCCAGCCAGATCAATCCCATGCCGACGACGTACACGAGGCTCAGCACCGTGCAGGCCTTGGGATAGCTGCCGTCGAACACGTTGTCCATCAGGAACCCGAACTGCAGGGCTCCGACCGCCGCAATGATCCGCCCGAAGTTGAACGCGAACCCCTGACCGAACGCGCGGATCCGCGTCGGGAACAGCTCCGGCAGGTACAGCGGCAGCCAGCCATAGAACGACGCCGTCATGCCTCCGGCGAACAGCGCCGAGACGAGGAACATCGGACCAAACGACGAGTTCAGCCGGAAAAAGATCAGCGAGGCCGCCAGCGAACCGACGCACAGCGCGACGTACGACAACCGCCGGCCGATCCAGTTCCCCAGAAAGGCCGCGGCGATCGTCCCGATGATGGCCCCGAAGCCAGAGGCGATTTGCGTCGTCGCGCGGGCCTGCGTCGCGGCTGCGCGAACCGCCGCCGCGTCCGTCACCCCCTCCGCGGCGGCCTGCTGTTCCGCCAGTTTGCCCGCCCAGGGGGGCGCGTTCTGGATGGACGCCCAGGTCCCCAGCAGGGCCACGCCGCTGAGGCCGGCCCCGATCATCATCCGGCGCAGCACGCGCGGCGACGTCCACTCCCCCAGCGATCCCGCCGCCAGCGCCTCGCTTCTCTGCAGATACTTCCGAACGGGCATCGTGTATCCGTGATATGCCAGCGCCAGCCCGATCAACGTCACCAGCACCTTCACCGCCAGCAGCGGCGCGTAGCCGAACGGACGTTCCGCCGCCCAGACGTAAATCATCACCACCGCGGCCCCCGTTCCCCCGAGAACGGCCAGCAAGTCGCTGGAGGACCACTGCCGCGTCGAGCCGCGAGACTTCTCCTCCAGCCAGCGCTCCGACTCCGGAACGAACAATCGAATGAAGAACGTCAGCAGCGCCGGCAGCGCCCCGCAGATCATCAGCAGCCGCCACGACGAATTCGCCGTCAGGCGTGCGGCCAGCTCCTGCGGGAGAAAGCTGCCGCTCAATGTCGATTCCAACCAGGGCTGAATGTGCGACAGACCCAGCCCCAGCAGCGCCACGAGCACGAAGCCGACGTTCGACGCCGCGCCGATCAGCCCCGCCAGCCAGGCCCGCGAACGGCTGGGCCACAACTCCATCACCAGGGACACGCCCAGCGACCATTCGCCCCCCATGCCCAGCGACGCCAAAAAACGAAACAGAAACAGATGCCAGGGCTCGGTGGCGAAGCCGCACAGGCCGCTGAACAGCGCGTAGGTGAGCACGCTGGCCGCCATGGCCCGGACGCGCCCCATGCGGTCGCCCAGCCAGCCGAACAACACGCCTCCCGTCGACGCGCCCACGAGGAAACCGGCCGTCATGACGCCGATCCAGCGGCCGATCAGCCCTTCGGCCGTCGAGGGGTCGATCCCCTCGGCCAGCAGCAACTCCCGCAGTGCGGGCTGGGCGACGAGGGGGAACAGGCCCATCTCGAAGCCGTCGAACATCCATCCCAGAAATGCCGCGATCAGGGCCATCCACATGCCGCGCTGAACAGCCGATTCGGATTTCTGCATCGCGGAGGCCTGGTCGGGGAGGGCGGAAGAGGCAGGTGGCCGCCAGCATACCGCCCTCGCCGCCGTGCGCCACTTGACCGGCGCTGGGAATCAGATGGCGAGGTCGCCAGAAGAGTTTGGCCGGGGTTGGAGGACGAAGTCCGAAACTCCAGTTGTTGCCCGCGATGGAGCCACCGGGGCTTCCCTCGTTGCACTCAGTCGATCCGCGGCCGAACACGCGTCAATCTCACAGGCTGACGGCTTGGCTTCACGGTATCATCCACGCATGCTCGACACCCTGTTGAACAACCTTCGCGACCACGGCATCAAGTACCTGATGGCGGCCGCGTTTGGCGCCATCGGGTGGTTCATCGGACACCGTCGGGCACGGGCCCGCTGGCGGAAACGAGAATTCCTGGACCGGCTGAACGTGTCCTTGAACGTCCTCGTCGAGGGGCGGCTGCTGATTCGGACGCTGCTCGAAAAGAGCTGCACGGAAGTCTTCCTGAACCAGTCGGCCGTCGAGGCGGTGACGAGCGCGGCGCGGCGGACGACCGAGCAGAACCCCCTGCTGCAGCTGCCGGTCGAGGACGCCTGGTACTACTTGAACGCCGTGCTGAACGAAATCGCTGAGAAGTTCGCTGACGGGCAGGTGCGCCGCGCCCTGGGGCAGCCCGTTCAGTGCGGGAGGTTTCTCGTCTGCCTGACGCACGAATCCGCAGGAGCCCTGAAGACCCGCAAGATCCGGGCGCTGATGATCAGCAAAGAGGTGCTGAAAAACCTCCCGGCGGAAACGCCGCAGTTCGACAGTCCGCACCACATCACGCGCTGGAAGACTCTGCAGACGATGCAGGCCGCTTACGCGGCGACGCCGGACCAGTTCATCGAGGTGGAAATCTGCGTGTGATGGGGATAGCGGCGCTCCCCATCAAGCGCCCTCCCCACACTGCTGACGATCGCGACTAGATCCGGCCCATCAGCACCAGCACCAGTAGGATGACCAGCAACAGGCCCAATCCGCCGGAGGGGCCGTAGCCCCAGCTTCGGCTATGCGGCCACGTGGGGACTGCTCCCACCAGGAGCACGAGCAAGACGATCAGCAGTATCGTTCCGAGGGAGATGGTCATGGTGCAGCGTCCTTGAGTTAAAACTGTCGGGCGGCAAGTTGGCGGTTGGACGCGCGTCGCGACGGATGCGAGCGCACCCACCCGGCGCCGGGCGCCACGGGAACGGCCGGAAACCTCAACACCAGCCGCTGCCGAGAGCCATTAGCGAATTCCGGTCCAAGATTTCTGAGTCCGTCAGTCTGGCAAGGTTCCGTGCACGACTTGTGGCGCTCGGTCGAGGGGCCTATTTGTGGAGCATCGGGACCACACCCGCTGCAAACATCGGTTGGCTGGTCGTCGTGACACGCCGGCCCGGACGGGAAACGATGCCATGGCGCTCCAGGGACCTCCGCTGAACGGGCCGGTTGACCTCGTCCGGCTGCTGGAGCAGGGTCTGCGGCGTCGACCCGCTGATGCGGCGCTGCTGTTGCGGGACCGGCGCTGGACGTGGAGCGAGCTGGATCGGGCGGCGACGCGTCTGGCCGGGAGATACCTGGCGCTGGGGCTTTCGCCAGGGGACCGCGTCGCGTCGCTGATGCCGAACCGCGGGGAGCTGCTCGTTCATTATCTCGCCTGCTTCCGGGCCGGGCTGACGGCGACGCCGCTCAATTACCGCTACCAGGCGCCCGAGGTCGATCACGCGCTCGAGGTCAGCGGCGCGGCGCTGCTCGTCGCCCACGTTGAACGGGACGACGCGCTGGCGGCCAGCCGGCGGGTTCCCGAGCTGCGTCTGGGACGCATCGCCTGCGGAGGACGGTCCGGCGCCGCTCCCGCGCTGGAGGATCTCATCGGCAGGGACGGTCCGCCGCCCGCGTTGCCCGATGTTCCCCCTGACACCCCTGCGTTCCTCTTTTTCACCTCCGGCAGCACGGGAAAGCCCAAGGGGGTGACCCACACGCAGGCGACGTTCGGCTGGATCCTGGCGAGCGCCATCGCTGGTTTGCAGTTGTCGCCGGACGATGTGTTTCTGCCGGCCACATCGGCGTCGCATGTGGCGGCGACCTCGTTCCTGCTGGCCGGACTGGCGGCCGGAGCGCGCGTCGCGATGGCCCGCACGTTCGACGGCGGCGAACTGCTGCCGCTGCTGCGCGACGTGCGACCGACGCTGTTGTGCATGCTGCCCGCGCCCCTGTTCGGTCTGGTGCGGGATCATGGAGCGTCAGGGCCGGACTTCGCGTCGATCCGCCGCTGCGTCTCGGGGGGCGACCGCGTTC
This sequence comes from Planctomyces sp., assembly GCA_019636235.1. Taxonomy (GTDB): domain Bacteria; phylum Planctomycetota; class Planctomycetia; order Planctomycetales; family Planctomycetaceae; genus Caulifigura. The sequence continues at coordinate 5,813 of JAHBXW010000018.1, read as the reverse complement.
CGGCGGCGCTGGAGCGGGAGTTCACGGATCTGACGGGCCAGCCGATCGAGGAGCTTTACGGGATGACGGAGACCGGCACGTCGGTCATGAATCCGGCGGCGTCCGGAAACCGGATCGGCTCGATCGGCCGGCTGGCGCCGGGGTACGAAGCCAGCCTTCGCGATGAGGCCGGCGCCGAAGTTCCGAGCGGCGCGCCCGGGCGGCTCTGGATCCGGTCCCCCTGCAACATGATCGGGTACTGGAACCGGCCGGATGCGACGGCGGAGACGGTCGTCGACGGATGGCTGGACACCGGGGACCTCGTGGCGGCGGACGCGGACGGCTACCTGTGGTTTCGCGGCCGCAAGAAGCAGATCATCATCCATGATGGCTCGAATATCTGCCCGGAGGAGGTCGAGGATTCGCTGCTGGAGCATCCGGCGGTGGCCAGCGCGGGCGTGATCGGCGTGCATGATCTCGTGCATGGCGAGACGGTGCGCGCGTATGTCGCGTTTCGTCCGGACCGCGAGCCGCCGGCCCTCCCCGAGCTGATTCGGTTTTCGCGAGACCGCGTGGGCTACAAGGCGCCGGACGAAGTCGTCGTTCTGGGGGAGATGCCGCTGAACGCGGTTGGCAAAGTGGACCGGCTGGCGCTGGCCGGGATGGCCGAAGCGGACGCCAATCGCCACCTGAGCGGCTGACGTCTGGGTTCGTCGAGCCTGATCGACGCCGCTTACCGCGCCACGTCGACGAACACCTTCAGCGCCGATTTGTCGTCGCGCAGCAGGCGCATGATCTTCGCCGGATCCTCAAAGCCCTCGACCGGGCTGGTCAGGATCCGCTGCGTCACGCCGGGAAACATCGTCTCGCCCAGCGCCAGGTCAGCCAGCCCCTGCGCGAAGTGATGCCGGTTGCCGTTCACCGAACCGACCAGCAGCTTGTTGCCCAGCACCCATTCCAGGTTCACCTGGTCGGCGGGGAACTTCGCGATCGACTTACCGCCGCCGGTGACGCTGGTCCAGACCAGCGCGCCGTTGATCGCCAGATATCGCATGCAGTCGAACGCGACCTGGCTGGATCCCGTGGCCTCGACGATCAGGTCCGGCTTGCCGACCTCCCGGACCAGCTCCTCGATCGGCGTCTCCTGCGTGCTCACATACCGGGCCCCGTACGCGCGGACGATCTCCTCTTTCAGGCCGGGGTTCGGCGTGCGAGCGAGCGTAAACACCTGCAGCCCGCGGAGCCTCAGCATCATCGTCGTCAGCAGGCCGATCTGACCCGCTCCCGTCACGAACGCGACTCGGGGCTCCCACACCTGCAGTCGCTGCTGCGCCAGATACGCCTGCGCGATGGCCTTGGCGCACACGCTCGCCGGTTCCGACAGCACGCCCAGGTGCCGCAGCCCTTCCGGCACCTTGACGATGAACTCCGCATCGTCGACGAACCGCTCGGTCATGAACCCGTGCAGCAGGTTGATCCCGCGCTCGTAGTATTCTTCGTGCCCGGTGATGTCGTTGCGACCGATGAGGTCGTACAGGGTGGGTCCCGGACGCCGGACGGTGCAGGTGCAGTAGTCGCCGGGGCGGACGTGCGTGACGTCGGGGCCGACCTCTTCGACGACGCCGAACACCTCGTGACCCAGCACCAGGAAGTCGAACCCTTTGGGCGCGCGGCCATACAGGGCCTCGTCAATCTCCGCGTCGGTCGCGTCGACGCCCACCTGCAGCGTGCGGACGATCACTCCCCGCCGGGGCGCCGCGACATCCGCCAGCGTGGGAGTCGGCAGCTCCGCCAGATGTGCGGAATGAGGTTTTCCGGGATGGACAGCGAGAGCTTTCATCGGGCAGCGCGCATGGAGGCAGGGAACGGGGAATCAACCAGCGTATGGCGGCCCCGGTTGCGCCACAACCGACGTCCCCTCGCGGGCTTGCCATGTGTGTGCTGCTCTAAAGTCGGCGGGAAACTGTGCAATCTGGTGGAGGCGGGCAAGTTATCAAGGGACCTGGATGCGTTCTCCCAGGGAGGGATGCCACGCTGGACTTCGAACTGACCCCCGAAACAACAGGCGGAAGCAGAGCGGATTGCGGACATTCTGAAGGCCAAGGCGGCGGTCGAGATTCGCCACATCTCCCGGTTGCTGGCTTCCCATGTGCCGTGAATCGGGTGCGCGGAATGATTCGCGAAGACCGCCCGCTGCGGCCAGCCCGCTGTCACAGACTGCCAGGTCCCGCGGAAAGGGGAACAACATCGGGGAATGCGGCACAGGAGCCCCCAGGGTACGCCGCTGACTCGGACGGCTCAGCCCCGGTCCGTGTGCCTCCGGATGTGGACGGCCACGGCGATGACGATCGAATCCGCATGTGCGCAGAGCGCAGAATTTGCCAATCGGCCGTTTCCGGGTACGCTAATCCCCGACAGGGACGGGCCGCGGACATTCTTTGGGTCATGCGGCCAGGGCAAGCAGGCGGCGGCTGGTGGAGACGGCGATATGGGCACTGCCGAAGCGGTCGGGCTGGCGGAGGCGCCCGCGGACGATCGACCGGACCCCCGTGCACTCCTCGCGGCGCTGGACGTCAAAGCCCCGAGAGTCCGCACGGCGCCAGGCTACAGGCTCGCCCTGGGCATCGTGGCGGTGCTGATGGTGCTGCTGCCGCTGAGCTATCTGGCGCTGATTGCCCTGATTGCGTGGGGACTGTGGTGGCATCTGAGGAACCATACGGGCCTGGTGTTTCTCAGCGGCGGGTTTTCGTACTTGCTGGCATTGATCTACCTCTCCCCATTGGCCATCTGCGGAATCGTGATTGCGTTCATGCTCAAGCCTCTGTTTTCACGGCGGCCGGCGAAGAGCCTCGTCCACTCTCTGAATCCCGACGAGGAACCGCTGTTGTTCGAGTTCGTGAACCGCCTGTGCGACGCGGTCCGTGCTCCGCGTCCGCGGCGCATCGACATTGACGGCGGTGTAAACGCCTGGGCGGGTTTCCGCTCGGGGTGGCGGAGCCTGGTGGCCGGCAATGACCTGGTGCTGACGATCGGGCTGCCGCTCGTCGGCGGGATGAACCTGCAGCAGTTGGGAAGCGTGCTGGCGCACGAGTTTGGCCATTTCTCGCAGGGCGCGGGCATGCGACTCGGTTATGTGATCGAGAGGATCAACCGCTGGTTTCAGCGCGTGGTGTTCGAACGCGATGAATGGGATGCCGAGCTCGAACGGGCGACCGAGGTCGCCTCCGATCTGTTTGCATGGATCGTCCATCTGGCGCGGGGCCTGGTTTCGTTCACACGGTGGATTCTCGAGCATTTGATGCGGCTGGGCGTGCTGTTCAGCCGGCGGCTGTCGCGCCAGATGGAATTCGATGCGGACGCCTTGGCCGCGGGCTTCGCCGGCGCCGCTTCGATCGCCGAGGTGCATCAGCGTCTCGGCGAACTGTCCGTGGCGGTGAACATTGCGGAGGGGGCGTACATCCGGTCCCATCGCGAGGGGGCCCGAGTGGACGACTGGCCGGCGCTGGTCGTCGGGCTGGAGCGACAGTTGACCCCCCGCCAGCGCGAGGAAATTGCCGCACTCTCGGCGAATCACATTGCGGCACGATTCGATACGCATCCCGCCCCGGCGGAGCGAATTGCCCGTGCCAATCGCGAGGGTCAGCCGGGCGTGTTTCATGAAACGGCGCCGGCCTCTGTGCTGTTCCGGGATTTCGAGGCGACATCCAAATCGTACACCCGCGAGTTTTACCGCACTCAGTTCGGCGAGGCGGCGGCCACGAACCTGCGGCCGACGGCCAGCGTCCTGGAAATCGAGGGGCGTCAGGCGGCGGAGTTCGAGGCGGCGGCGGCATTCACCATCGTCGAATGGACGGCCCTGAATTCGCTTCCTGTACCTGAAGGCTCCTGTCGCCCCGAACCCGATGCTGCCGTCAGCGCGGCGGACCTGGAGATGGACCGGGCCAAAATGCGGGACCAGCGCTCGACGTTCCAGGAGGGCCAGCGGCGCTACCTGGAGACGCTGCCCGACCTCGAAGCGATCCGACTGCTGCAGGTGACGCGAGCCCGTGAGATTCCGTGCATTCTGGATCGTCCGGAACCGGTCGCTGCGGACGTCGAGGAGGCGCGCGAGATGGCGATCGTCCGCACGCTGTCGTTCGAGCGCGCGCTTGGCAGGCGAGTGTTCAAGGGCATCCGGGCCAAGATCGAGGCGGCGCCGGAATGCGCGCGGGAGCCCCTGATCGACGAATGCGACCGGCTCTTGAGCGTCCTGCGTCTGACGGATTCCACAACGGCCGAACTGGTGTCGATGCGACTGGACCTGGCCGTGCTGCACAGCTTGCTGCAGGCGTCCACGCCGGACGAAGCGCCGCCGTTCAAGTTGACGGCAGCGATCCGCGGCGTTGCGGAGTCGCTCCGCGGACAGATGGAGTCCCTCTGTCGGCGGCTGGAGGGGACGCCCTACCCGCTGCCCGCGGCGGAAGAGCGTCTGACGATCGCCCGGTATGCGCTGCGGGAGCTGCCCCCGGAGGACGACATTGAGGGGGTGCAGAGTGCCACGACGGTGATGATCCCGGCGATTCTGGATCTGAAAATGCGGCTGGCCTGGTCGCTGATGGCCCACGCGCGGGACGGCGAGGCGGCGCTGGGACTGGGACCGGTAGAGGTCGCGAACTAACGCACTACCGTTCACGCAACCTTATTGCCGGCAGCGACTCTTCCCGTGTGCGTCTGCGTTAAAGCACGCCTTCCACCTGATGCAAACAGCTGAAGTGGCGTCGCTCCGAGAGGCCAACGCCACCGCAGTACTCATTCCATGACGCGCGACACTCCGACTTCGGGAGCGCCCCCCTCCAAGACGCGACGGCCCTCCCGAATCCAGGCCATGTGCCGAATGTAACTATGCCAGTTCGGACCAAGATCACCTCGAGCAGCGTCAGCGCGGCAAATGCCTTCCAAGCCCCTGATTCGAGACTCCAACAATTCCCGACTCTCACGGTCTTGAAGCTTCTGAAACCGGAGAATCGCAACGATCAGGGCGTTCACATCGCCAGCCCTCAACCCCGACCCGGCCGGCAAACTGTCCCACCAGGCCTCGAATTCCCCCAGCCGATACATCGCCCCACCCACATCCATGAGCTGCCACATGGGCACGCCTTCGCGAGACGCTACGAACTCTGCCAGCCGTCGAACCGCATCTCTGTCGCCCTCTTCCAGCGGAGCGAAACCCGCTATACGGACAAACTCCCGGGGCATCCACGAGGCGCGAGGGTCGAACATCATTTGCACGTCACGAAGGCGAGACTGAAAATGGACTCGCAACTCCTCATACGCCTTGGTCTCATAGTAAAGGTGCAGCCCCTTCCAGTGCGCTGGCGTCGACAAGCGACAAGATTCCACAGCCTTCTCCCACTGCATCGTCCTCGCGTACAATTCCCACACAGCAGCGTGATCGAGCGACTCCCCCGGAATCGCTGCCGCCTTTTCGTACATCGCAATGGCCTCACTCGTTTGCCCGCCTCGCGCCAATAGCGCAGCCTGCTTCCTCAACTCCGGCGCAACAATTTTTGCAGAACGAAAGGCCTCCAGCTTTTCGCGCCAGTTCGCGGCTTCGACCGAATCGCCCTTCTTCTCACGCACAGTGGCCAGCCATTCGATATTTCGCTCAATCCAGATTCTGTCCTCAACACCCATTTCACTCGCCAGACCAATCATGCCATTAAACCCTTCGAGCAAGTGCACATCAGATGCCTCAAGATCACCTGCGCCGAGCAATGCGGCTCCCAGTAAACTCTTCGCGTTGAAAGTGCTCCAGTGTCCGGGCATCGACCCTTCAAGGGATTGGATTGCGTTTC
>JAHBXW010000017.1 GCA_019636235.1 Planctomyces sp. | reverse complement strand
TCATCAGAAATTGGCCATTGCGAACTGCAAAGTGAGAACTGCAAAGTGCAAATTGAGATCGCGAACGTGACGTCGCCGAATTGATTACGCAGTTCGCGGCACGCGCAATTTGAAGGCGTAGGGTGGCGTCGAGCCGGGCAAGCCCGCAGGGCGAGCCGGCGATGACCCACCATTGAATTCGGTCCTCAGGAGACGGGCGTCCCCGCGCTCGCCCCCTTCGTTTTGCACGTTGCAGTATTCGCTCTGCAATTTGCAAATGAGCGCCGGACGTGCGGTGGGTCTCGTTCCTCGACGCCACCCTACGGCGCGCAAGCGCGTCAAGCGGGCGCCGTCGGATTGGACCGTGTCACTCAATGACCATTAACCAGTCCATCCGCGGCATGATCGCCCGGCGGAACGCGGCCGCTGTCGCCGGCCGAGGCCACTTCACGCCAGGTCGAACAGCATCACCTCCGACGGCTCGGCGGTGCGGATCGACAATTCCTCCACGTCGCTGATCGCCGCTCCGTCGCCAATCTGCAGCTCCTCGCCGTTGATCCCCACCGAACCGCGCAGCACCTGCAGCCAGGCGTGCCGTCCCCTGGGAATCGCCTGCGACACCTCCGCCCCGTCGGCCAGCGTCGCCAGGAAGATCTCCGCGTCCTGATGAATCCTCAGCGACCCATCTCGCGCGGTGGGCGAGGCGACGATCCGAAACCGGTTCTCGCGCTCCGCGGCGTCGAACGCCTTCTGCTCGTAACTGGGCTCGAGCCCCGGCCGCTCGGGCAGCAGCCAGATCTGGTACAGGTGAACTGATTCGGTCTTGGAGGGATTGAACTCGCTGTGCCGGATGCCGCGGCCGGCCGACATCCGCTGGAACTCGCCGGGACGGAGGACTTCGCCGTTGCCGAGGCTGTCGCGGTGTTCGAGGGCGCCCTCCAGGACGTAGGTCACGATCTCCATGTCCTTGTGGCCGTGCTCGTTGAACCCGTGTCCGGGGCGGACGCGGTCCTCGTTCATCACCCGCAGGGCCCGGAAGCTCGTGTAGTCCGGGTCGTAGTAGTCGGCGAAGGAGAACGTGTGGTGCGTCTGCAGCCAGCCGTGGTCAAAGTAGCCTCGTGCGTCGGCGTGCCGGATCTTGATCATGGTCTGTGCCTTTCAGGGGCGGAGGGCCAGCGAACAGACGTCTGCCGATGATTATTCGACGCCCGCAGGCCGGAGTCCAATCCGCGTGGGATGCGCAGGGGTCGGGGCGGGGTGAATCGGGAATGGGAACGGCCTCCCTGAACCTGGCTGCATCTTGCCGGGTCTCTCCCATCGCCCGTAAAACAGTGCGATGAAAGACTTCGCTGACGACCTTTCCCCCCGCCTGGCCGAACTCCTGAGCGAGCGCATCCTGCTGCTCGACGGGTCGATGGGCGCGCTGTTGATGTCGCGGGGGCTGACCGACGCCGACTATCGCGGCACGCGTTTCGCCTCGCATCCGGTGGATCTGAAGAACGCCACGTCCCTGCTGTGCCTGACGCAGCCGGAGATGATCGCCGACGTCCACCGGCAATACCTCGAGGCCGGGGCCGACATCATCGAGACCAATTCGTTCATCGCCAGCCCCATCGACCTTGCGGAGTTCGGGCTGGAGGAGCTGGCCTACGAGGTCAACGTGGCGGCCGCCGAGCTGGCGCGTCGCGAGACGTCGGCGTTCACGAAGCGGGATCCGGGCAAGCCGCGGTTCGTCGCCGGCAGCATCGGACCGACGAAGTTCCAGACGTCCTTCAACGCGGATCACCCCGGCGAACGGAAGGTGAAATTCGACGACATGGTCCGGTCATACGCAGCGCAGGTGCGGGGGCTGCTGGACGGCGGCTGCGACCTCCTGCTGCCGGAGACGTCGTTCGACACGCTCAACATGAAGGCGGCGCTGTTCGCGATCCGCGAGGTGCTTGAGAGCGGGGGCCGGCGCGTGCCCGTGATCGTCTCGGGGACGGTGTTCCTGGGGGGGCGGACGCTGACCAGTCAGACGCTCGAAGCCTTCTGGGCGGCGGTTTCGCATTTCCCGATGTTCAGCATCGGCCTGAACTGCGGGCTGGGCCCGGCTCAGATGCGGCCCTATGTGGAGGCGATTTCCGCGCGGGCTCCGGTGTTCGTCTCCTGTTATCCGAACGCCGGCATGCCGGACGGCATGGGGGGATTCGACAGCAATTCGACGGAGTTCGCCGACATCATCGGCGAGTTCGCCCGGCAGGGCTGGGTGAACATTGTCGGCGGCTGCTGCGGCACGCGGCCGGAGTACATCGCCCGGCTGGCGGAGACGGTCCGCAGACTGCCGCCGCGAAAGATTCCCGATGTTCCGCACCACAGCCAGTACAGCGGCACGGAGCTGGTGGAGCTGCGAAGCGAGCCGGAGACTGCGAACCCGTTTCTGCTCGTCGGCGAGCGGACGAACGTCACCGGATCGCGGAAGTTCGCGCGGCTGATCAAGGAGAAGAAATACGACGAGGCGCTGACGATCGCGCGGGAGCAGATCGACGGGGGCGCCAACGTCGTCGACGTCAACATGGACGAGGGACTGCTCGACAGCGAGCAGGAGATGGCCCACTTTCTGAACCTGATGTCGGACGAGCCGGACGTGGCGAAGGCGCCCGTCATGGTCGACAGCTCGAAGTTCAGCGTCATCGAGTCCGGGCTGAAATGCCTCGCCGGCAAGGGGATCGTCAATTCGATCAGCCTCAAGGAGGGAGAGGCGGCGTTTCTGGCGCAGGCGCGGCGGATTCAGGCGTATGGCGCTGCGGTCGTCGTGATGGCCTTCGATGAGGAGGGGCAGGCGGTCGACGCCGACCGGAAAGTGGCGATCTGCCAGCGGGCCTATCGCCTGCTGACGGAGCAGGCCGGGTTCCGCCCCGAGGACATCATATTCGACGTCAACATCCTGACCGTCGGCACGGGGATGGAGGAGCACGCGAACTACGCGGTCGAGTTCTTCGAGGCGGTCCGGCGGGTCAAGGCGGCCTGCCCGTGGGCCCGCACGAGCGGCGGCGTGAGCAACGTCTCGTTCTCGTTCCGGGGCAACGAAGTCGTCCGCGAGGCGATGAACGCCTGCTTCCTGTATCACGCGATCCGCGCCGGCCTGGACATGGGCATCGTCAACGCCGGCCAGCTGGAGGTCTACGAGGAGATTGAGCCGACGCTGCGAGAGTACGTCGAGGACGTGCTGTTGAACCGCCGCCCGGACGCGACGGAGCGGCTGATCGCGTATTCCGAGCAGGTGAAACGCGTCGCGGGAGGGCGCGACGCGGGGCCGGATCTCGCCTGGCGGCAGGGGACCGTCGAAGAGCGCCTGCAGCACGCGCTGCTGAAGGGCATCGCCGATTTCATCGAGGAGGACACCGAAGAGGCGCGGCGGAAGCATGCCCGGCCGCTGGACGTCATCCAGGGGCCGCTGATGGACGGAATGAGCGTCGTCGGCGAGCTGTTCGGCGCGGGCAAGATGTTTCTGCCGCAGGTGGTGAAGAGCGCCCGCGTCATGAAACGGTCGGTGGCCTATCTGGAACCGTACATGGAGGAGGAGAAGGCCAAGGGACTGATCGATCCGCAGGCGCTGCCGGTCAGCAACAGCCGGGGCCGGATTGTCCTGGCGACCGTCAAGGGGGACGTCCACGACATCGGCAAGAACATCGTGGCGGTGGTGCTGCGGTGCAACAACTTCGAGGTCATCGACCTGGGAGTGATGGTTCCCTGCGAGAAGATTCTGGAGACGGCCCGGGAAGTCGGCGCGGATGCGATCGGCCTGTCGGGGCTGATCACTCCCTCGCTGGATGAGATGGTGCATGCGGCGAAGGAGATGCAGCGGCAGGGGTTCGAGACGCCGCTGCTGATCGGCGGGGCGACGACCTCGGCGCGGCACACAGCGGTGAAGATCGCGCCGGGGTATGACCACGCCGTGGTCTACATCAAGGACGCTTCGCAGTCCGTGCCGGTCGTGGAACGGCTGCTCGACGCCGACCTGCGCGAGGAGTTCGAGCAGCGGAACCGCGAAGCCCAGGCACGCGATCGCACACTGTTCGCGCAGCGTCAGCAGCAGACGCTCGTCCCGCTGGCCCAGGCCCGCGAACGCCGGTTCTCGACCGACTGGTCGGCCGTCGACATCCCGGTCCCCGCCTTCACCGGCCTGCGAACGCTGCGGAACGTGCCGCTGAGCGATCTGCGGCCGTACATCGACTGGTCGCCGTTTTTCATGACGTGGGAGCTGAAGGGGCGGTTCCCGAAGATCTTCGAAGATCCGAACGTCGGCGAGGAGGCGCGGAAGCTGTACGACGACGCGAACCGGCTGCTGGACCGCGTCGCCGCCTCCGGGGAACTGTCGGCCAGCGGCGTGTACGGGTTCTGGCCGGCCAATACCGAAGGGGACGACATCGTCCTGTGGAACGAAGGAGATGAGCTCGCGCGGTTCCCCATGCTGCGGCAGCAATGGGAGCGGCGGGGGACGACGAACTTTCGTTCGCTGGCGGATTACGTGGCCCCGCGGGAGAGCGGGCGGACGGATTACGTCGGCGCGTTTGCCGTGACGGCCGGTCTCGGCTGCGACGAACTCGTCAAAAAGTGTGAAGCCGCGCACGACGACTACGAGGGCATCATGGCGCGTGCCATCGCCGATCGGCTGGCCGAGGCGTTTGCGGAATGGCTGCACGCCCGCGTCCGCCGCGAATGGGGTTATGGCGCTTCAGAGAGCCTCAGCAGAGAGGACCTCATCGAGGAGAAATATCGCGGCATCCGCCCGGCGTTCGGCTATCCGGCCTGCCCGGACCACACGCTGAAACAACGGTTGTTCGATCTGCTGCACGCGGAACAGGAAGCCGGCATCCGCCTGACGGAAAGTTACGCGATGTGGCCGGCGGCCAGCGTGAGCGGGATGTACTTCGCACATCCCGAGTCCCGGTATTTCGCGATCGATCGCGTCACGCGCGACCAGGTCGTGGACTATGCCGGTCGGTTGGGCGTTTCCGTTCACGAGATGGAACGCTGGCTGGCGCCGAATCTGGGTTACGATCCGTAACGGCCGGCTGCCGGATCAGGAGTTTCGTTGATGCGTCCGCCTGACGACCTGCCGTTGCCGCCTCCCCGTCCTGCGGATTCGAACAAGGGGACGTATGGGCGGGTGCTGATCGCCGCCGGCAGCCGGGGGATGAGCGGCGCGGCGGTGCTGTCGGGTCTGGGGGCGCTGCGCGGCGGCGCGGGGCTCGTGGAACTCGCGGTCCCGGAGGGCATTCTGCCGATTGTCGCCGCGGCGGAACCCTGCTGGCTGACGACGCCGCTGCCGGAGGACGACGAGGGGCGACTGGCGGCTGCCGCGGGAGATGCGCTCGCACGGCGCTGGGAGGCGGCCTCGGCCGTGGCCTGCGGACCCGGCTGGGGGGTGACGGAGGCGACCCGCGGGCTGGCGCGCAGGCTCGTCGAGTCGTGCCCGCTGCCGCTGGTCGTCGACGCCGACGGATTGAACGCGCTCGTCGGGCAGGGGGACGCCTGGAAGCGGGCTCCAGCGCCGCGAATCATCACTCCCCACCCCGGCGAGTTCGCCCGCCTGTGCGGCATCGCCGTGGCCGATGTTCAGGCGGACCGTGCGGCGCTCGCCCAGCGGTTTGCCGGCGAGCAGGGCATCGTCGTGGTCCTGAAAGGTCACGGGACGGTGGTGACGGACGGCGAGTCGCTGTGGATCAATCCGACCGGCAATCCGGGCATGTCCACCGGCGGCACGGGCGATGTCCTGACCGGATTGACCGCCGCGCTCCTCGCGCAGCGGATGTCGCCGCTCGACGCCGCGAAGCTGGCCGTCTATCTGCAGGGACTGGCGGGGGACCTGGCGGCCGACGAGCTGTCCCAGCCCGGACTGATCGCCAGCGACCTGCCGCGGTTTCTCGGTGCGGCCTGGAAGATCGTGCTCGGCCAGGCGTAAACGAATGCCGCGCAGCGGCCTGTGAGGGGGCGCCGCTTCCCTCAGCCATGCAGTTCGACGACATCCCCCTCGGCGAGGACATGGTCCCGGCCGACGGTCTGCCCGTCGCTGACCCCTGCGCCCCAGACCCGCGCGTGCTTCAGACTCTCCGCCAGATCGCGGTGCACCTTGACAGCGAGATCCTCCACCGTGGCGCCGGCCGGCAGGGTGAAGGGGCTGTCCCGATCGGCCGGCTTGCCGGGCCTTTTCGTGTAAAGGCGAATCACCTCCAGGCCGCGGTAGATCGCGTCCCGCAGTCGCTCGACGTCCTCCGCCGCATCGAGGTCGACGAAAATCTCCGACAACGGCGGCGCTCCGGCTTCGCGGAACATGTCCAGCCGCAGCGCGGCATCGGGGTCCTCACCGCGGGTGACGACCAGCAACGTCCGGACGTTGACGATGCTCATATCGTCCTCATCGAAGCCCGTGCGTTCGGCGAGCCGCGTCTTGCGATCGGACAACTGCCGGACGACATCGGCCGTCTGTTCCGGCGCGTCGTCGCTGGAACCGTCGAAGCAGAGCAGCACGAGGTCCGCGGACCGGACAAAGCCGGTGAGGTAGGGTTCGATGTGGTTGTCCGTGACAGGGGGCGTGTCGACGAGCTGCACGCGGACGTCCTGCCAGGGCATCATGCCGGGAAGCGGTTCGCGGGTGGTGAAGGGGTAATCGGCGACTTCGGGCTGCGCGTTGGTCAGGTCCCGGAGGATGCGGCTTTTTCCGGAATTGGGCGCGCCAACGAGGATGACTGTTCCGGCGCCCTGCCGGGGAATGCGATAGCTGCGGGTCGCTTTCGGGGCGGACTTCTCCGCCTGGGCTTCTTCCCGCGTTTCTTTGAGCCGCGTCTTCAGGTCGGCCTGCAGCTTTTCAGTCCCCTTGTGTTTGGGGATCAGCTGCAGCATCAGTTCGAGTGAGTCGACGCGCTCCTGCGCGGATTGTGCCCGGCGGAACTCCTCTTCGGCCTTCTGGTATTGGGGCGTGAGATTCGCGGGCATGGATCGACGGCGCTCGGGGAGCCGGCGGCAGGCCCCGGCCGGCGGTCAGGGGGCGCGGAGCGCCGAGCGCTCCCGGAGGACAGCAGGAACGTCAGTGCTGCGACGCGCGGCCGGACGTCCGGGACGGCACCCAGTTGTTCGTCGTTCCCGATTTCAGATCGCGGATCTGGTCGACCGACGGGGGCGCGTTCGTGCCGAAGCGGCGGAACGACACCGGACGCCGGGAGATCGCGTAATCCAGCGGCTCCGGACGGGCCTTGCGGCTGAAGACCCACAACATCGAGTCCTTGAGGCCTCCGGCGTGCCGACTGAGCAGCCAGATGAACGCCCCCGCCCCGACCAGGATCGCCCCGCCGACCAGCAGAAACGTGCGATCGGGTGCGTCCGTCACCAACACCAGCACGAAGGCCGCGCCCACCGCCGCCTGCAGCAGCACCAGCATGGCGGCTGCAATCGACGATGAGTGCCTGTCGGGGCGATGGATGGGCTGATGCATCGCGAGCGAATCCCTGCACTTCGAAATACGGACCGGCTTTCGCCGGCCGCGGATTGCATTCTATCGCAATGCGGGAACGAACGTCGAGCGCAACTGTCTGCGGGCGAATGTCGTCCGTCGTCCAGACTCGGAATTCCCGCCGGTTGCGGCTCGATCGCAGCTCCCCGCGGCTTTGCGGCGGCAAACCCGCAAACGGTAGGCTGGGGGAAGGGCCGGGCGATGCGTCCGGCCAATCCGACTGCCCTCCATGAACAAGGCGCCTTCCGTGGTCCGCATGTCGCGAATTCTGTGTGCGGTCGATTTCAGCGAGAACTCCCGCGAGGCGGTCCGCCAGGCCTGCGACCTCGCGAAGAAGTTCGAGGCTGAAATCCATCTGCTGCATGTCCTGGAACCCTGGCCGCCGGCCGCCTCCGTGACCTCGGAAGCCTATCCGATGTATCACGACTACGTGCTGCAGGCGCACCAGCAGGCCGAGTATTCGCTTGAGCAACTGCCCCCCGCGGACCAGGCGCCGGCGAAGGTCGTCCGCGCCACGCGCTCCGGCCACGTCGAGCGGGAGATCGTGAAGTACGCGGAGGAGCACGACGTCGATCTGCTGGTCATCGGCACGCACGGCCGGACCGGCATCGCGCACTGGTTCATGGGCAGCGTCGCGGAGAAGGTCGTGCGGTTCGCGCACTGCCCGGTGCTTGTGGTCCGGCCCCGCGAGCCCAAACCTGCGGCCTGACGGCCACCGCCGCTCACCGGGAAGCCGCCCTGACGTCCGCGGTGTCCATCTGACGCGTCTGAACGATCACCACCCAGCCGGTGTCGCGCAGTTCGTCCGGGCGTCCCTGGACCAGCACCGGCTCGAAGGCCGCCAGCCACGCGTCGCCGCTGCGGTCCAGCGGGTCGCGGTAATCCGTTCGGATCGCCGCGCCGCCCGATCCATTTCGCCCGCTCAGCCGCGCGCCGCGCAGTCGAATCAGATCCTGCAGCAGTTCCGGGTCGATGCGCGAGACCGTGTCGTCCGGACCGTCGCCGGGCTGATCCTCAAGCACCGGGTGGTGCAGCACCAATCCCCGTTCGCCGGCCGCGGTCCCACCCACCCAATCGGTCCGCGTGTCGACCAGCACCGCCATCTGGTCGGTCCCCAGGTCGGACTGCAGCACGCTGAACTGCCCCAGCTCGACTGTCATCGCCAGCACGCCGATCACCTGTCGTCCGGGCATCCCGACCTTGCCGCTCCAGACCGGCACGGAGAAGGCGACCATCAGGTGATGGCTGGCCTGGCTGTCGTACACGCTGGACCGGTACACGCTGCGGATCGGTTCGACGCCCGCGGCCTCGTCGGCGGACAGTTCGCGTCCCAGTCCGTGGAAGTAGTCGCGAAAGGCGAACGACCGTCCGACCGTGTCCGCGATGGGACTGCGGGCCTGCTGCATGCCGCGCCTGTCCGTCACGAACCAGCTGGCCGCCTTGGCGGCCGCGGCATGCTCGATGAACCGCGCGTCCAGCCAGCCCTGCAGCCGGGCGCGGACTTCGGCTCCGTCATCGCTGGCGTTGATCTGTTCCAGCAGCGTCCGCAGTTCGGAGTCGGCCGCTTCCGTCTCGAGGATTCGCCAGCGCAGGTCGACCTCGCCGGCGACGGTCCGCGCCGCGAACTTGGCCGCCGCCTGCAGGCCCTGCTCGCGGGCCTGCTCCGCGGCGACCCGCGCGGCGAACTCGTCTCCCGCCATCCGCCGGAAGGCCACGGCCGCGAACAGCGCCGCCAGCGTCGCCGCCAGGCCCAGAGACGCCAGCGTCCGCACCGTGCCGCGGTGCCGCCGACACCACCGGCTCCAGCGCTGAACGACATTCTCCCGGGCCGCCGTCACAGGCTCGTCCGCCAGCCAGCGTTCAATGTCGCGGGCGAGTTCGAGGGGCGTGGCGTACCGCTGGGCGGGATCGGCCGCCATCGCCCTCAGGCAGACGGATTCCAGATTCCTCGGGACTCGAGAGTTCGCCATCCGCGGCGCATCGAACCGGGCGGCCCGCGCGTTCGAGATGACTTCCACGGCCGAACGGCCTTCAAACGGCGGACGACCTGTCAGCAGCTTGTACAGCGTGGCGCCCAGGCTGAAGACGTCGCTCGCGCACGTCAGTTCCAGCGTGCCCGACGCCTGCTCGGGGCTCATGTAGGCCGGCGTGCCCGCGCCGCTGCCCGAGGTGTCGCTGCCGCTGATCGACGCCGGCACCAGCGTTCGCTCGCCGCTGGCGCGGGCCTGTTCGCCCCGCCCGATCGGCAGCGCCAGCCCCCAGTCGACGACCAGCGTCTCCCCATAGCGGCCCAGCATCACGTTCTGCGGCTTGATGTCGCGATGCAGCACCCCCCGGTTGTGCGCGTAGGCGATCGTCTGACAGGCGTCGACGAACCGCCCCAGCAGGTCCCGGAATTCCAGCGACTGGTGCGCCGCGTCGCCGCCCCCCTTGTGCAGCCGTTCGATCGCGGCGTCCAGCGTCTCCCCCTGAATCAGCCGCATCACGTAGAACTGGCGGCCGTCCTCCAGTTCGCCGAGCGCGTGCAGCGGAACGACGCCCGGGTGCTCCAGCCGCGCGGTGATCTCCGCTTCCAGCTGGAACCGCTGGCGCGCGCTGTCCTCATGCGCCAGGCGCGGATGCAGGAATTTGACCGCAACGTCCCGATGCAGCGACCGGTCCTGCCCGACGTACACCGCTCCCAGGCCGCCCTGCGCCAGGAACCGCAGCGCTTCAAATTCGTTTTCCGCGCGGACTTCGGCCGGCAGTTCGGTCGCCCGGCTGCCGTCGACCGGCCGGGCGGGCTTCGCCTCGGCCAGGGGAGTGTCGGTCATCCCCGGATGCGTCTGCATCGCCGCGATCTTCCAGCGCAACTGATCGAGCAGCTCCGGCGCTTTCTCGCACAGTTGCTCGGGGCTGAGCGCCACCCCCTTGAGGTACGCGGCCTCCCAGCGCTCCAGCAGGTTCATCAGCTGCGACTCTTCCGAGACGCGCGCCGTGTTCGAGGGATCGTTCTCAGACGGGGGCGGAGGGGGGGACTGGCTCACGATCAGGTCGCCTGCAGCGGAGATGCCATCGTCGGCGGGATGTCAGCCCAGCGTGATGCTGGACGGGAGGGCGGACTTCGCGCGCGGACCAGCGGAATCTGCCGATCTGTCGGAACCTGCTGCGCGCCATCCGCCCCGCTGGTCTGCAACCCTCATTCCCGTCAACGAGTCCTCAGGGAAGGCCGAGCGCCATCCATGACGGACCGCAACGTCGTCGTAATTCTTTCAATTCCACAACCGCGGCCCATGCAGTTTCTTCGGGCAAGCGGCCCGCGAGAATCCGGTTCCGTGGGCGAATCCGGAAAACTCTGCCCCGTTTGGCGCACAACAGTCGGCTCGCAGCGCCCACACCGTTCCGCGCGTCCTCAGGGCGACGACAGGATCGCCTGAATCCGCGTCAGCAGTTCGTCGGTCGTGACCGGCTGCTGCGTCGCGCTCCGCAGGTCCTTGACCTGCCACACCCCCGCCGCGAATTCCTCGGCCCCGGCCAGGATCGCCGCCCGGAACCCCTTCCGGTCCGCGTACTGCATCTGTTTCTTCAACGGCCGGGCCTGCGGATAGACCTCCGTCGCCACCCCCCAGTTCCGCAGCATCCGCCCCAGCCGCATGTAATCCCCCAGCCGCTCGCCGTCGAAGCACACGATCAGCACGTCGGCCGTCGTCGACGCCGTCGGCAGCAGGTTCAACCCCTCCATCGCCGCCAGCAACCGGTCCAGACCCAGGCTGGCCCCCACGCCCGGCAGCGGCTGCTTCGTGAACAGGCCAGCCAGATTGTCGTAACGCCCCCCGGAACACACGCTGCCGATCTTCGGATCGTCGTTCAGGAATGTCTCGTAGATTGTCCCGGTGTAGTAATCCAGGCCGCGCGCGATCGCGACGTCGAGTTGAATCCGCTCCTCCGACAGCCCCGACGCCGCGCATACGGCGAACAGCTCCCGCAGCCGTGAGACCCCCAGCTCCCCGCGCTCGCTCCCCGCGACCGCCGCCGCCACCTGGTCCAGGACTTCGCCGGCCGGGCCGCGCAGCGCGGCGAACTCCAGCACCCGCGCGGCCTGTTCCGCAGTCGCCCCGACTCGCTCGGTCATCTCCGCCGTCACCGCCTCGGCCCCGATCTTCCCGAGCTTGTCGAGCGATCGCAGCACCCCCACCGAGCGGTCGAGCAGCCCCAGCCGCTCGAGCAGGCCGTTCAGCAGCTGCCGGTGGTTGACGCGAATCGTGAACCGGCTGAACCCCAGCGCCTCCATGAGGTCGTGGATCACCATCAGCGTCTCGATGTCGGACGCATTGGCATCCGTGCCGATGGTGTCGAAGTCGCACTGCATGAACTCGCGGTAGCGGCCGCGTTGGGTGTTCTCTCCCCGCCAGACCGGCGCGATGTGATACCGCTTGAAGGGCAGCGTGAGTTCCGCGAAGTGCTGCGCGGCGAACCGCGCGAACGGCACGGTCAGGTCGAACCGCAGGGCGACATCGCGGTCCCCCTGGTCGGTGAACCGGAACAACTGCTTGTCCGATTCATCGCCGCCTTTGCCGAGCAGGACTTCCGCGTATTCCAGCGCCGGCGTGTCGATCGGGCTGAAGCCGTAGCTGCGATACACGCGGCGGGCGGTGTCCATGAGCTTCTCGCGGGCGATCATCGCCTCGGGGAGATAGTCACGGAACCCTTTGAGGGTCTGCGGTTTGATCAGCGAATCGGACATGAGGGCGACGAGGGGACGACGCCTCGGGCGCCGTTTCAGGGAACGGGAAAATTCGGCGGCACGGGGGCATCGGCGGCGGCGCGCCCCGCCGCGCACAATAGGGGATTCTCACCCGCCCTGCGAACAGAGGGCCTCGCCGCTTCAGGAATCCGGTGGACAACCGGACGTCCGGGTCGGTTCGGCCGTCAGGCGCTCATCGACTCCGTCGACAGGCGAATCGCAGGCGACTGCAGGATTGTCGGCTCCGTTTCGCCGGCGTCCCACAATGCGCCCGTGGCGGCCAGTCGCTCCATCAGCAGGGATGTCACCCGGTTCAACAGCTCCGGAGTGAATCGCTCATTCCGATGCTCCGACAGGTCGATTGGATCGCCCCAGGTCACGCGGACGCGGCTGGACGTCACGAACGGCTTCACCATGTTGCCCGACTGCGGAGCGCCATGGATGAACACCGGGATCACGGGCTGCCCCCCTTTCAGCGCCAGCCAGGCGACGCCGGGGTTCGCGGGCAACAGTCCCGCACCCGTATTGATTCGGCCCTCCGGGAAGATTCCCACGAGATGGCCGCGCTGCAGCCGCCGCAGGGCTTCCTTCGCGGGCTCCCTGTCCCGCCCGTCCCGATCCACGGGAATCGAGTGCGTGTGCTTGCACACCCAGCCGATGAATCCCCCGATCCGGCAATACTCGCTGGCCGTCAGGAACTCGATGACCCGCAGGCGGTAACCGTCCCGGCGACGGCAACTCCCCGAGAAGATCAGCAGCGGGTCGACCGGACTGCGATGGTTGCCGATGAGCAGCGCTCCCCCTTCCGACGGCAGCGTGCAGCGCGGTCCCAGACGCTGCCGAAACATCAGCGGCGAATAGCAGCGGGCGATGACGTGCAGCGCCCAGGTTTGCCAGCAGTCGGCCGAGCGCCGTGCCTGAATGACGACCGCGCCCACGGTGGCGGATGCCAGCGCGATCAGGCAGAGGATGGCGGCGGCATCAGGCGACATAACGGCGGGGCGGCGTGACTCCGAAAACGGCGGCGACCGGCCCGGCAATCAGCGCCCCGGGCCATTCACGGCGAATCCTGAAGCCGAGCGCCGATCCCGTCAACGCCGGTGCGACATCAGAACCCCGGCCAGGCGCGGCGGCACGCCGAACCGGCCGCGATCCGGGTTCGCGCTTCATGCGTCGTTCGTCGGCCCTCAGGCGCTCGGGACGGTGGGCTTCTGCAACTCGTCCACCAGCACGCGCAGAAACGGCTCGACGTCCGTCACCACCCCCACCGTCTGGAACGAGCCCCGGTCGGCCAGCTTCGTCACCGTCGCCGGGTTGATGTCCACGCACACCACCTTCACCCGCGCCGGCAGCAGGTTGCCCACGGCGATCGAATGCAGCGTCGTCGCGATCATCAGGCAGAACGTCACGTCCTGGCACAGCTCCCGCATTCGCGCCTGCGATTTCAACACATCCGTAATCACGTCCGGCAGCGGGCCGTCGTCGCGGATGCTGCCCGCCAGCACAAACGGAATGTCCTTCCGCACGCACTGGTACATGATGCCGCTGGTCAGCACCCCCTGCTCGACGGCGGCGCGAATGCTCCCCAGGCGGCGGATGCGGTTGATCGACCGCAGATGGTGCTCGTGCCCTTCCTCGATGCCGCCTCCATGCGACATCGAAATCCCCAGGCTCGTCCCGAAAAACGATTGCTCGATGTCATGCGTCGCCAGCGCGTTCCCGGCGAATAGCACGTTGACATAGCCCTCTTCCACCAGCCACGAGAACAGATCGCGGCTGCCGGTGTGGACGACAGCCGGCCCGGCCACGATCAGGATTCGGCCCTGGCCGTCGCGGGCGGCGCGCATCGCCGCGGCGATCTCGCGGACCGTCACATTCTTGGGCTTCTCGCTGGAGACCGTGCTGTTCATGAAGCCGAAGGCGTCGTGCCGGGTGCGGTCGCGTTCGACGGGCCGCACCCGCGTCCCCTGGCGCCCGATCACGACGAGTTCCCCCTGCCGAACATCCGCCATGGGCACGCAGCGGGCGCGGGTCCGGGAGGCGTCGACCACGACCCCGCAGTCCATCTCCTGGCCCTCGATTGGAATCCAGGCCCCGTTGATGCGGATCTCGGTGTCCTCGTTGGTCGAGCAGTAGAAACCTTCTGGAAATGCCCCCGTCATGTCGGCCGGCTGGAGGTCGCAGTCGAGGGCGTGGACCGGCGCTGCGCCATGCTGGCCGACAGCGGAGAGCACTTCGTCCAGTTTCTCAGCGGTGGCCGCGGAGACGGTGAACCGCGCGTAGCTGGGGTCCTTGCGGCTGTGGCCGATCTGGACGTCATGCAGGTCGAATTCTCCGCCGAGCGTAATGATCTGATCCAGGATTTTCGGCAGCAGCAGGCTGTCGATGATGTGGCCGGAGACCTCGAGTTCCTCGCTGAAGGAGGGCTCGCGGCGATTCGCGTCGCTCATGGGACGATCCCTTTCGTCGTGGGGACGGGCAGATTACGCTCTCGACCGGGAGGCTGGCGTCTCGGCGCCTGTTCTGTCGCCCGCCAGCCGAATCGTACGCAATCCCATCGCGTCAGTCCCCGTGCCGCCGTCCGCATTTCTTCGCGCGAACGCCCCGTCCTGAGAACGACACCCGGAATGTTGCCAGTGGGAATCATCGGCGCCGGCCCGGAGTGGGAAACCACCTGGCGCCCGGCGCTCCTCGCGCAATCCCGGCTGAAAGTCGCGGCGTTCCATGATCCGATCGCCGCGCGGGGGGAGGCGGCCGCGCTGGACGTCGACGCGCCGCTTCTGGCCGGAGCCCGGGACCTCCTCGATGTGCCCGGCCTTCGCGGCCTGCTCGTCCTGGACGCCGGCTGGCTGGGCGCGTGGGTCGTGCGCGAAGCCGCCCGTCGCGGGCTGGCCACCCTCATCGCCTCCGGCGCGATCCCCTTCCGGCAGCTGGCCGATGTCGACGACGCCTCGCCTGGAGACGTCGTCGTCCAGCCCGACCTGCGTCGCCGGTACACCCCCGCGACCATGCGTCTCCGCGAACTGACGGCCACGACGCTGGGCCCGATCCAGTTCCTGTCGGCAGAGATGCAGGCGGCTCCGTCGGAAACTCTCGCCCGACTTTCGGCTCTGGTCGACTGGTGCCGGTTCGTCGTCCAGTCGGCCGTCGTGCGGGCGGAACCCGGCGCTGAAGTCGCCAGCCTGCGCCTGACGTTCCGCAAAGAGGAGGACGGCCACCCCGTGCGGGCCGAAGTGCGGATCGCACCGACGGCCGAGACCTCCGTGGCGCCCGA
Organism: Planctomyces sp.; assembly: GCA_019636235.1. GTDB lineage: Bacteria > Planctomycetota > Planctomycetia > Planctomycetales > Planctomycetaceae > Caulifigura. The sequence goes on along the minus strand of JAHBXW010000017.1, from coordinate 92,777 downwards.
CTTCTCCGCGGAGGTCGCCTGCCGGTCCGGAGCCGTGTCGATCAGGGACAACCGCTGCCTCGCCTGGCGAACGGCCGACTCCTCTGAGGACGAGCAGCTCTCCGACGACCGGTCCAGCGCGCACGTCCAGCTCGACTTGTTCGGCCGCCGGCTGGTGGGAGGACTCGTTCCCGCGCCGGGGCTGGAAGACCTGCAGTCAGCCGCCCGACTGGTCCGGGACGCGCTCGAGCAGGCGTCGCCGCCCCCCTCGATCTGACGCCCGGCGTCCGCCGCTGCATTTTCGACGCAAATGCAATCGTGGCAACAACTCGCCGCGGGAGCGTCGAGCCGTCTTGTCCTTTCGCGTATCATTAACGGGCCGGCCGGACTGCCCCGGTCGGCGTTCGCGCGTTGGATGACGCCGCGGTTCGTCAGTCCGTCGCTCAGCGGGAGCGTCGGGCGGCCGAACCGCCGCGTCTCCCGAACCGTCAGGACTGAGATGAGCAGTCGGATTCTGGTGATCGAAGATGAGCCGCGGATCAGCGATTTCCTCATTCGAGGACTGACCGAGGAAGGGTATCGCGTGGAACATGCGACCGACGGCATGTCCGGGTGGAGCGCCCTCCAGAACGGCCCCTGGGACCTCGTGCTGCTGGACTGGTGGCTGCCTGTCGAGGACGGCGTGCAGCTGCTGCAGCGTTTCCGGCAGTCCGACCGGGCGACGCCCGTCATGATGCTTACGGCCCGGGACGCCGTTCCGCAGCGGGTCGAGGGGCTCGACTCCGGTGCGGACGACTACATGTGCAAGCCGTTCTCCTTCGACGAGCTGCTGGCGCGGATGCGCGCGCTGTTGCGGCGGCCGGCCGAGGGGGGCGGATTGACGCTGGAATACGACGACATCCAGGTCGACCTCGCGGCGCAGCGGGCCACGCGCGGCGGCCAGCCGCTGGAACTGACCTCCAAGGAATTCCAGCTCCTGACGCTGTTTCTTCGCCATCCCGGAACGGTGCTGACCCGCGCGAAGATTTTCGACGCAGTCTGGGGCGAGCAGTACGACGGCCTGTCCAACACGCTGGAGGTGCATATCAAGGAGCTGCGCCGCAAGCTGGAACTGTATGGGCCGCGCGTCATCCAGACCCGCCGCGGCACCGGCTACGTCCTGGAACCCGACGTCCGCGGAGACGCCGTGCCATGACGCTCGTCAATCGCGTCTCGATCTTCTTCCTGGTGGCGATGGTCGTCGTCCTGACGGCCTTTTCGGTGCTGTTGTACGGCCTCGTGCAGCACAATCTGGACCTGCAGTTCAATCACGAATTGCGGTCCGCGCTCGATACGCTGCTCGATGCCGTCGACGTCGACGAACATGACATCGAATGGATTCCGAACGAGCATACGCTGGCTGTCGGGTCCGAGGAGGGCGCCGACAAGGCCCGCTGGGCCGTCATCGACGACGAAACGGGCACGCTCATCGATCACTCGCGCAACGCCTCGCTGACCGAGCAGCAGGATCTGTTGGCGCTGGCCCGGAACGACACCGAGTCCCGGGAGCGGCATCGCGACTGGCAGTTCATCGAGAAGCAGCTCGAACCGACAGGCCGCGCGAAGGACCTCGATCCGGGCGAGTTTTCGCGCGTCCGTGTGATCGTCGCCCGTTCGAACTCCGGGCTGTCGCAGAACCTGCATCAGTTGGCGCTGGTTGTGTTCTGCCTGTCCGTCGGCACACTCGTCATCGCCGCCATCAGCGGCCGCTGGTACTGCCTGAAGGCGCTCAAACCCGTCCGCGACATGGCGGCCAGCGCGCGGTCCGTCACGGCCGCTGACTTTCACCTGCGGTTGCCCGTCGCCCGCGACGACGGCGATGAACTCGCGGAACTCGGCAACGCGTTCAATGACCTGCTCGACCAGCTGCAGCAGGCGTTCGAACGCCAGCAGCGGTTCGCCGGCGACGCCGCGCACCAGTTGCGGACGCCCCTGACCGTCCTGCAGGGGCAGATCGACGTCGCCCTCCGCAGGCCGCGGTCCGTGGAGGACTATCAGAGGACATTGAGCGTCCTCCGCGACCAGTCCATCGAGATGCATCAGATCGTCGAAGGCCTGCTGTATCTCGCGCGCTCCGCCGGCGACGCCAGCCCCCCCGCCTTCGAAACCGGAAACCTGGGAGACTGGATGGAGCGGCAGGCCCAGCGCTGGTCGGCTCAGCCGCGCGGCGCCGACCTGATCGTCGATGTCGAACCTGGCATCGAGTTCTCCACCTCCTGGGGACTGTTCAGCCAGCTCCTGGACAATCTTGTCAGCAACGCCTGCAAGTACAGCGAAACCGGCACGCCCATTCGCGTCCGCGGCAGCCTGACCGACCGCGGGGTGACGATCGACGTCGAGGACGAGGGCATGGGCATCAGCCCCGAAGACCAGCAGGCCCTGTTCGTTCCCTTCTTCCGTGCCGCCGTCGTTCGCCAGTCGGGCATCGCCGGCGTCGGACTCGGGTTGCCGATCGCCCAGCGCATCGCCAACGTCCTGGGGGGCGAACTCGAATGCCGCAGCGAACTGGGCCGCGGCAGCCGGTTCCGGGTCATCCTGCCCGCCCGAAACGCGGCAGCCGTCGCGCAGCGTCCCTTGCAGCCCATCGTTGAGACCGCCGCCGCTGTCTGACGCCGCCCCGGCGCGATTCCGCGCCCGCCGCAGCATTGCGTCCCGCCGATCGTTCGGGACAATTTCTGAAGAGCGCCGCCGACCAGAACGTCGCGCGGCGATTGACTGTTCCCGTTCGCCCGAATGAGGCCGCCGTAATGCGCCGACGGACGTTGCTGCTCCTGCTGCTGGCCCTCGCCGGCTGCAAAGGTTCGACCGACACCTCGTCCAACATCAAGGTCGACGATTCCAGCGCCGCTGCCAATCCCACCCGATCCTCCGGCAGCCTCCCGAAAATCGGCGTTTCACTGCTCAGCTTCCAGAACCCCTTCTTCAAGACGATCGCCAACAACATCGAGCGCGACGCCGCCGAGGCCGGTTACACCGTCATCGCGCTCAGCGCCGACGACGATGTCGCCAAACAGTCCCATCAGGTCAAGGACTTCATCGTCCAGAAGGTTGCGGCCATCGTCCTCAGCCCCTGCGATTCGAAGGTCATCGTGCCCATCATCCAGGAGGCCAACGCCGCCGGCATCCCTGTGTTCACCGTCGACATCCCCTGTCGCGAACCGGGCGTGCAGATCGCCTCACAGGTCGCCACCGACAACCGCAGCGGCGGCGTCGAGGCCGGCAAGGCCGTCCTCGAAACGCTCAACGGTCAGCCCGGAAAAGTCGCCATCGTGCACTACAAGACCGCCGAGTCCTGCGTCCTCCGCGTCGAAGGCTTCCGCGCCGCCATCGAAGAACACAACCAGGCCAACCCCGATTCTCAAGTCGACATCGTCGCCGAACTCGATGGCGGCGGACGGACCGAACTGGGCTACGCCGCCGGCGAGGACCTCGTCCAGGCCCATCCCGATCTCAAGGCCATCTTTGCCATCAATGACCCCTCGGCTCTGGGCGTCGTCGCCGCCCTCGAAAAAGCCGGCAAGATCGGACAGATCGCCGTCGTCGGATTCGACGGCCAGCCCGAAGGAAAGCAGGCCATCAAGGACGGCAAGATTTACGCCGACCCGATCCAGTTTCCCGACCGCATGGGGCAGGAAGTCGTCCGGCTGATCATCGCCTACTCCAACGGCGAGGAGATCCCGCCCGAAGTGCTCATCCCGACCGAGCTGTATCGCAAGGCCGACGCCGACCAGGACCCGCTGTTGAAGTAGGGCTTTCCAGGTCCGCGTCGCCGACCACTCCCCCCGTTCCGTCTCGCTGTGCCTTTCGGAGACCGCGCCGATGCTGCGCCCCCTCTGGTCAATTTGCGTGATGCTGCCCCTGGCGATGGTCGCGGGCTCTAAGGCGCTCGCCGCCGACCCAATTTTCCCGGCTGGCGCCCGCCTTGAGACGCTCTGGGAGGACGGCGAATTCACGGAGGGCGTCGCCGCCGCGCCGGACGGCCGCATCTACTTCAGCGACATCACCGAATCGGTCCCGGGACGCATTCTGCGGTTCGATCCGCGGTCCCGGGAGACGGTCGTCCACAGCGCCGACAGCGGCAAAAGCAACGGCCTCGACTTCGATGGTCAGGGGCGGTTGATCGCCGCCTGCGGCGCCAACGACGGTCGTCAGGCGCTCTGCGAAATCACCCCCGACGGCCAGGTCCGGCCGCTCGTCGAACGTTTCGAAGGCCGACGCTTCAACGCTCCCAACGACCTCGCAGTCCATCCGCGAGGCTGGATCTACTTCAGCGATCCCCGTTACGTCGGCAGCGAACCGATCGAGATCGACCACATGAGCGTCTACCGATTCGACCCGGAAACGCAGGCCGTCGTGCGCGTCACCCGCGACATCTCCAAGCCCAACGGCGTCATCATCGCGCCCGACGGCGGCACGCTCTATGTCGCGGAAACCGACAACGGCGCCCCGGACGTCCCCGGGGCTGGCTCGGGCGGCGGCCGCAAGAAGATGACGCTCAACGCGTTTCCGATCGCCGACGACGGCGCCCTGGGCGAACGCCGCATTCTCCGGGACTTCGGACAGGAGACCGGAATCGACGGCATGACGGTCGACGACCAGGGACGGATCTACGGCGCGGTCCGCGCTGAATCCCGGTTCGGCATCGGCGTCTTCGACCCGCAGTCGGGCGAGGAACTCGCGTTCCTCCCCACAGCGACGCTCCCCACGAATTGCACATTCGGCCGCGGCGACGAGTCGCAGCTGCTGTACGTCACCGCCGGGACCGGCCTGTACCGCATCCGGGTCAACGCTCGCCGCGGCGGCCCCCGCTGAAGCGGTTCCCCGCTCGGCTGCCACGCGCTGGTTTCTCAGAGGTTTGCGACTGGTCATCGCCCCATTCTCCGTGCATGTCTCCCCCCGGAAATTGCGGTTTCCCTGTCTGGCCAGTCGCGGTAGAGTCCCCGCCCTTCCGGCGGATTCTGCCGGTCCACCGTCCTGAGTCGGGCTGATTCGGGGAGCTTTGCAATGACTCCGGCCTCGCCGCGAGCGGCCCTCTGCGCCGCGTTGGCGCTTCTGGCGCTCGCCTCGGGTTGCCCCATGATGAACCACACCCAGTCCGGGGCTCTCGTCGGCTCGGGACTGGGCGCCTTCACGGGCGCCGTGATCGGCAGCGGGGCCGGATCGCCGCTGGGAGGCGCCCTCGCCGGCGCCGCCGTCGGAGCCATGGCCGGCGGCATCGTCGGCAGCGCCGAAGACGCCCGGGATGAACGCGACTTCGCCATCCTGCAGGCCCACTACGTCCAGCAGCAACGCCACGCGCTCACCAACTTCGACGTCATGCGGATGGCCCAGAGCGGCCTCAGCGACGATGTCGTCATCACCGCCATTCGCACCCGCGGCGGACGCTTCGACCTCAGCACCGAAGCCATGATTCAGCTCAAAGGGAGCGGCGTCACCGATCGCGTCCTGCTGTCGATGCAGCAATCGGGCGGCGGGCCGCTGCCCGCGTACGGCGGCCCGGGCCCCGAAGTCATCATCGCCCCGGCGCCGGCCGTCATCATTCCGGAACCCGTGTTCGTCCCCGAACCAGTGTTCGTTCCCGCGCCGCCGCCCCCCTGGAGCCGCCGCCACGGGCGCTATTGAACGACGCGCCGACTCCTGAGAAAAGTTCGCCACCTTCCACCGCGAGATCCCAGGCAATGACCGGTTTCCCGGATGCTGCAAGCCCCTCTCCCAGGGCGGCGAGCGATGCCGACGTCCGCCGCGCGCTGGAGCTGGTCAACCAGGGGATCTCGCTCCGGGACAGCGGCCACGCGGCCCAGGGCGCCCGCGCCTTCGAAGCCGCGCTCAGCGTCGATGCCGACTGCGTTCCGGCTCTGATCGGCCTGGGCGAGTTCCTCGCCGCTGCCGGAAACGCCGATGTCGCCGTCGAGTGCTATCTCGCCGCCCTGCGCCGCGATCCCCGGAACGTCGTCGCCCGCGTCAACCTCGCCGCGCTCCGGCACCAGGCCGGCTGCCCGGAGGACGCCGTCGCCCTGCTCGAGCCGATCGCCGACAGCGACGTCGCGCCCGCCACAATCCGTTTTCAACTCGCCAACGCGCTTGTCCCCCTGGGACGGTTCGACGACGCCGTCGCCCTCTACGAATCGATCCTCCCGCTGCACCCGCAACCCGCGAAGATCCTGTACAACCTCGCGCAGATCGTCCGGTTCCGCGATGAGCACCGCCCCTGGCTCGCGGAATGGGATCAACGGCTCGTCCGCCGCCCGCAGTCCCGCGACGATGCCGCTTACCGCCACTTTGCGATCGGCAAGGCCAGCGACGATCTTCGCGACTACGACGCCGCCTGGTCGCACTTCGAGGCCGGCAACGAACTGATCGCCCCCGAGTTCGACGCCGATCAGCACAGCGAGTTCGTCCGCGCGACCCGGGAGACGTTCGACGCCGCCTGGTTCGCGGGCCGGCAGGGACTGGGAAACTCGTCCGACGCGCCGGTCTTCATCGTCGGCATGCCGCGCTCCGGCACGTCGCTCATCGAACATGTTCTCGCAGGCCATCCCCGGGTTCGCGCCGCCGGCGAGCGCGAGGACCTGGGCCTCCTGGTCGCTGAATTCACACTGCAGCAGGGGCGGTCGCTGGACGACCCGGCAGCGGCGAACGAATTCCACGGCCCGGCCGTCTCCCGCATGGCCGAGCGCTATCTCAGGCGCGTCCCCCTGCAGGGCGCCGCGCGGATCACCGACAAACAGCCCACGAACTTCCTGCTCCTCGGCTGGATCGCCGCCTGCTTCCCTCACGCCCGCGTCATTCACTGCCGCCGCGATCCGCTCGACGCCTGCCTGTCCTGCTATTTCCAGCACTTCTCCTCCCGGCTGCCGTTCGCGTATCGGCTGGAATCGCTGGGCGCGTATTACGCCGCCTATGAACGCCTGATGAGCCACTGGCGACGGACGCTGCCGATCCCGATCCACGACGTCGTCTATGAAGAGTTCGTCGATGAGCCGGAACGGGTCAGCCGCGACGTCGTCGAGTTCCTGGGGCTGGAATGGTCGCCGGCCTGCCTCGAAACGGCCGCGGCGCGGCAGGCGGTCGCCACGGCCAGCCAGTGGCAGGTGCGGCAGCCCGTGTATCGCTCGGCCCGGGGCCGCTGGCGGAATTACGAATCGAACCTCGGTCCGCTGATCGCCGCATTGCAGGACCACCGCCGCCAGTTCCGCGACGCGGCGTAACGGGCGGCGCGCAGACGTGCGCCGCGCGGGGGCCGCCCGCGCGCTGCCGTCAGAAATCGCCCACGATCTCGCCGCCGGCGATTGACCCCAGCGCCCGCCAGATCGTCAAGTCGATCGACGAACTGACGAACTTCACCCCCCCGTCGCCGAATAAAACACTCACGCCCCCCGGGTGCAGCGACCGCGCGGTGAACGCCCCCGCCCCGTACGGCAGGCCCCCCGCGCAGTCGGGGATCGGGGAATTCGGCGGCAGGACGTGGTTGTACCAGGTCTGGCTGAATCCGTTCAGGACCCAGGTCGAGCCGACGAACGACGCGTGTTCCGGCTGCGGCGGAACAAGTTGCTGGCAGGCTTCGGTCATCGACCCGGGGTTCATGAACATGTCGCCCGGCGCCTCGATGTGGACGACGTCGCTGGAGGGCGTGTACCGGGCGGGGTCGCGGTCGCCGGCCACCCGCTCCGCGAATGTCGTCGTCTGCGACTTCCCGTCCAGGAACATCTCGTCTCGCCGCAACCTCACTCGCGAGCGGAAGCCCTGCAGGGCGGCCTCCTGCACGTTGTCGGACCACTCTCCCGAATGCGGGGAGGTCCCGTTCGAAATCCGGTAACTGTTGCGGGGGGCTGCCACCGGATCGGCCGCGCATTCGAACACGGGCAGCCGCGTCGCCAGCAGCGCCGCGTTCACCGGGCTGGTCGGCGGGTCATCGGCCAGCCCGCGACCGGTCTCCGCGAAGTTGAACTCCTGGTACAGCGGCGCCTGGTCCAGGTAGGGCAGCAACTGCACATGCGGGGCCATGTGCACGTTGACGACCGTCTTCTGGTCCGTCGTTGCGTATCGAATGGCGCCGACGGCGTAGTATTGATGAGTCGCGAAGTAGGCCTCCTCGGCGATCCCGATCTGCCGGAGATTGTTCCCGCAGGACAGCTTGTGCGCCGCGCCCCGCGCCCGCTGCACGGCCGGCAGCAGCAGCCCCAGCAACAGCGAGATCACGCCGATGGAAACCAGCAGCTCGACGATCGTGAACCCCGTACGACGGCGCATGTGGTTCTCCTGGGGTTGGTCCGGATCACACCATTCGACGTCGCCGCCAATTGCGTCAGTCATTGAACGCGGTCACGACGGAGAACGAGACTCGTGCTTGCTTCGGATGCGTCAGCACGCACTCGACAGCGCAATTTCTGGCGGAATCGTCGAAAACGGCCTCCAGGACATGCGTCTGCGCGAGTCGATCCGGATCGTAGCGGAACCGCACGCCATTCTCGCCGCATGCGATCGAAGTCAATTGGAATTCGACGTCGTCCGACGATCGAATTACGATGCGATGCGGGTGGTCGACTCGGCGCGCCACAATCGATTCCGGCACGCACTGGACGGGGCGATCCTGCGTCAAACGCACCAGGACGGTCCTCACCGGCCGCATCGATGGAGTTCGATGTTTGAACGTGAGAAACCCTGTCCGGTTGAATTCATCGCCATTCGATTCTCCGATGGCCGCGGAAAACCGATACGTCCGAGCGACCGTCGAATCGTCGAGTCTCAACTCCGATTCCACCGCGGGCTCGGAAAGCGTCAAGGCCGGAATGGAACACTCGACGCCGGTGAGCCACGGATCGTCCGCCTCCGCTTCGACGCAGGTGACGGAAAACTCCGATTCAGCCAGCCCGTCCTCCGGGCAGATTCGCAGTTCCAACTGATCAGGGGCCAGCTTCAGATACGGCGGCCGCAGCGGCGGACCGATCGCCTTCACGGGAATGACCAGCGCAGCAGTCGTCGATCCGCTGGTGAAAATCGATATCAACGATTCCTTCGTCCCATAGGCCATCGGATTGATCGCGATTTTCAGGGGCATGGAATCGCCCGGCGCCAGCTCTCCAGCGGCGAATCCGTCGATCAGCGTGCAACCGCACGAGGCCTTGACTTCCGCGATGCGTGCCGCCATTCCGCCTTCGTTGCGGATCAAAACCACGCCTGTGGTCCGCGACTCCCTGTCCGCATTCAATTCGAGGTTCGGCGGCAAGGCTGTCAGCCGCGGCGCTCCGACGCCGCCTGCACTCGGTTCCCCGGACGAATCCCGGCCACATCCCACGAACAGCGATCCCTGGAGCGCCGTCGCCACGCAGAGACATCGAAACCACAACGCGGACCTGTCCAGCGTGATCACCATACAACTACCCTGCAATGCGCTGGATTCATGTGCTGGATCTGATCCGACCGCTGCTCCGACAGACATGCCCGCTTCGAATCGCCTCAAAAGTCTCCCACGACTTCGCCGCCGGCGATTGACCCCAGCGCCCGCCAGATCGTCAGGTCGATCGACGAACTGACGAACTTCACCCCCCCGTCGCCGAACAGCACGTTCACCCCGCCCGGGTGCCACGACCGCGCCGTGTACGCGCCGGTTGGCGCCCCTGCGCTGGGGCGGGCTCCATTACAGTCCGGAATCGCCGAATTCGGCTCCAGCACATGGTTGTACCAGGTTTGGCTGAAACTGCTCAGCACCCATGTGCTGCCCACGAATGACGAATGTTCGGGCTGGGGCGGCGCCAGTTGCTGGCACACTTCAGCCATTGCGCCCGGCAGGTGAATCCAGTCATCCGGTCCGGGAAGCCTGACATGCGCCAGATCCGTCGCCGGATTGTAGACGTCCGGATTCCGATCGCCCGCGACGCGCTCCGCGAACGTCGCCGTCTGCGACTTTCCGTCTCGGAACGCGGCGTCGCGCTGCGACCCGAAGATCGACTGAAAGCCCAAATGGGCGCCTTCCGGCCCCTTCAGATAGGACTCCGCAGTCCCCGATGCCGTGCCGTTCGAAATCCGGTAGTTGTTCCGTGGCGCCGCGACCGGATCGGCCGGGCATTCGAACACCGCCAGCCGCGTCTCCAGCAGCGCCGCGTTGACCGGGCTCGTCGGCGGATCAAACTCCAGTCCCCGGCCCTGCTCCGTGAAGTCGAACCGCTCGTAAAGCGGCGCCTGGTCCAGGTAAGGCAGCAACTGGACGTGCGGCGAGATGTTGAGCGTCCCCACGATGTCGGTGTTCCAGACATGGTAAGGCATCGCCCCGGTCGCGTATCGTCGATGCGTCGCGAAGTAGGCCTCTTCGGCGATCCCGATCTGCCGGAGATTGTTCCCGCAGGACAGCTTGTGCGCCGCGCCCCGCGCCCGCTGCACGGCCGGCAGCAGCAGCCCCAGCAACAGCGAGATCACGCCGATCGAAACCAGCAGCTCGACGATCGTGAATCCCGTACGACGGCGCATGTGTCGTCCTTATGTTGAACGCGCACGCTGATCCTCGGCGCTTCAACGAATCAAGGGCGGGAAGTTCCGCGCCGGGCGGCCAGAAACCTCCAGCCAGCCACGCTGAGCAGAAGCATCAGCCCGAACGAAACGAAATACAGGCCGTACGGCGTCGGCCGGGGCGTCGCGTCAAACAGGACCCCCTTCGACACAAGCTTGTCTCGCTCTCTCTTGGCATCCTCGGCGAGTTGGGCCGCCCGGATCGCCTGCCCCTCGGCGCCGCCGGCGATCGACGCCTGCATCAGCCCGCCCGGCCGCGCGGGCTCTGTCCACACCTGCGTCCCCGGGGCGATCGCCGGCACGAACGTCGCCACCGGAACCGATTGCGGAAGCTCAATCGCGTCGAGTTCCGCGATCGCCGAAAAGCGGATGTCCATGGCGGACGTCGGAGACTCCACGACATAGCGCCCACGGCTGGGAATCCAGACCGCCTCGCCCGTGATGTCGCTCGTCGCCGTCGTCCAGTCCTCGGCGAACCAGACGCAAACCCCGGCGTGCTCGTCGATCGCCTCGATCAGCGTCGGCGACCAGTCCCGAGAACGGTCGAATCCGACAGTCACCGTCGCCCGGTACGGTTCTGCGACTTCACAGCGGATCGCCAGATCGGAGTGGCCGTACTTCGGACGGTAGTCGTTCGCCACGCGGGCATTGGGCGTCGCGAGGACATGGTTCAGATCAGTCTTGAGCGTCGACAGTTGCAGGCCCAGGAGATCCGGCAGGATCGCGTACTGAAACAGGCTGGGGTCAGGCGGCTCCCCCTTTTTATAGGCTTTGACGTTCGCCGGCTTCCCGTCCCTGATGCTGGAGTCGATGTTCCAGAAATCTTTGCCATCATAAAACTTCTGATGCCGATAGCCCTCGCCGGAAAGGTCGTAGCTGGACTTCCCCTGGTCGATTGTCCAGCGAATCGAGCAAATCCCCGGAACGGGAACCACGTCCTCCGGCAGTTTCGAATTCTCAATATCCGTCCAGGCCCGCAGCTCCGCCTTCAGCGTCTGCAGCAGCGACAGCCGCTCCCGCACCGAGGCCCGCAGCGTCTCCAGGTCTTCCCCACGCGCCGTTCCCGGCCCAACGAGATTGACGGACAACAGCAGCGCCGCCAGTACCAGGCCCCGCATTCGTCCCGCCGCCTTGAACTGCACATTCCGGCCATGGGGAGCCCACGGGAATCGGCCGTTCATCGCTGCCCGCTCCGTGCAATCGCCCGGCGCCGCTGACTCGCGGCCGACCATTCCGCGGCGCCGCTTCCACGCCAACAAGCACGCCATCGGGATGCCCTCCCGTGTGTCCGTGACTGACAAACGCCCTCAGCGGCCGCCCTTGCCACCCGCTTCCCGCAGCACCGCCGCGGACCCGCTATCCGCACTTGGCAAACTAGCAAGCTCCTTCCGAAACGGCAAGAAAGAGACCCCAAATCGCTTCTTCGCGATGCGCGACTGTCCCAGGCGCCATTCCAAAAAAAAGCCCGACGCATCCGCGCCGGGCTGGCATCGCTTGTTCCGACTCATTCCCCTCACGCCAGCGTGAACTCCGGCAGCCGCACGATCTCGCCCCCCTTGAGAGCGCTTTGATGCGCGCAGATCCCCACGCACGTCCAGTTCGCCGACTGCACCGCGTTCGGCCACGGGTCGCGCCCACTCGCCAGCGCGCTCACCATCTCATGCACCATGTGCGGATGCGAACCGCCGTGCCCGCCCCCCTGGATGAACGACAGATGCTCGGAATCATGAATCTCCGACGGCTTCGTGAACTTCTGAATCTCCTTCGGCAACAGATGCGCGAAGTCCGGAACCTCGATCTTGCTGGGAATCTCCGGCTCGGGCTTCTTGGCCGTGTGCAGCACGTGCGGCTCGTGCTCGATCAGCGTCCATTCAAAGCTCTGCTTGGTCCCGTAGACGTCGAAGCTTTCGCGGTACTGCCGCGCGACGTCATACAGGAACCGCCAGATGTGTGCCGTGACGTCCGAGTCCTTGATCTTGATGTGGCAGGTCTCGACGGCGAACTTGTTGCCCGATTTCTTCTGGATGTCGTCCCGGACCGTGCCCGAGCCGAAGCAGCTGACGTACTCGGCGCGGCTGTTCATCAGGCCCAGGCAGGGGCTGACGACGTGCGTCGCGTAGTGCATGGGAATCATGCGTTCCCAGTAGTCGGGCCAGCCGTCCATGTCCTGCGGATGCGAAGCCGCGAGGTGCTGGATCTTGCCGAGTTCGCCCTTCTCGTACAGGTCCTTGATGAACAGGAACTCTCGGGAGTAGACGACGGTTTCGGCCATCATGTACTTGAGGCCGGTGGACTTCACGAGGTCGCAGATCTGCTGGCATTCCTCGATGGTGATGCCCATGGGGACGGTGCACATGACGTGCTTGCCGGCCTTGAGGGCGGCGATGGACATCGACCCGTGATCGGGAATCGGCGAGTTGATGTGCACGAAGTCGACATTCTTATCCTTCAGCACGTCGTCGTAGCTGGTGTATCGCGTGGCGATGCCGAACTGCTCGCCGACCTTGGTCAGCTTCTCGGGATTGCGCTGGCAGATGGCGGCGATGTTCGCCTGCGGATGCGCCTGGTAGATGGGGATGAATTCCGCGCCGAATCCGAGACCCACGATGGCGACGTTGACCTGCTTTCCACTCATGATGCGCATGGCTCCTGGGAGATGAATTCGGGCGGGCGGCCTGCTCGTGGAAGGCCTGCGGACGCGGCGTGCCGGGTCGGAGTCGAACCGGATGGCGGCGGTTCGGTCAGTCTATCGCCGCTGATCGCGGTTCGCGACGAAGAAAATGCTCGCGGCCGCCCGCGGCGCGCGGCACAGCCCGCTTCGGCCGGGCGACGCAGTCGCGGCAAAGAACGACCGTCCGCCGCTGCACGCAGCCGTCACGTCGCAGCCGTCTCCGCCGTGGCGCCGGCGCCGGATGTCCCCGACCCGGACGGCTCCTGCAGGCTGGGCGTCCCGGCCGAGGCCTGCAGCGTGTATTGCGGATGCTCGCCGAACTTCTTCTTGCACTTCGGGCACACCGCCTTCGCCAGCCCTTTCGCGTTCGCGCCCCCGAGCTTCTCTTTCTTCCGGGCGTCCTCGCTGACGGCCAGGCCGCAGCTCTCGCATTTCCACCCGGCCAGCACCGTCGGGCTCGCAGAATCCGCCTTGTACCACTCGACGTTCTTCAGCGCCTTGATCGGCGTGTCCGTGTAGTGGCACTTCAGCGTCGTGACCTCGTCCGAGAGCGGGATGCCCAGATCCGCGCCGAACCGCTCGATGCCATAGTTCTTGGCGAGCGCATTTGAGAATTCGCGGAACTGCATCAGTCCGAATGACACGAACTGCGGGTCCCCCTCGTTGACCGGCAACTGGACGGCGATCCGGTGGTCGCCGAACACCGCCACGCCGTGGAACATCGAATCCATCCGCGACGACGCCGGCTGCACGATCCGCATCTGCCGGACCTCATCCGCCGTGAAGATCAGCTTCTCCACGCCCTGCAATTCCTCCAACGGCTTGCCTTCGCGGAGGTGCGCCGTGACGGCCTCCCGCGCGTCCGACTTCTTCTTGTCGCCGCCGCCGAACAGCCCGCCCGACTTTTTCGCCAGCGAGACGATCAGCAGTTTCTCCGGAGAAAACGCGAAGTCCTTCTCGACGAAGTCCTTCAGCAGACTGTCCGTCTTCAGCTTCAGCTTCAGCGGATTGACCGTGTGGACGTGCTGACCGGTCAGCCAGGTCGCGAAGCCGCCCGGAGCTCCGGCGGCCTGCTTCGACTCCTCCTCGGCGGCTTCCTTCTTTGAAACCGAGTAGTCGGGCGGATCGACCGGCACGAGGAACGGCGCGCGGCACTTGGGGCACTTGCCCGACATCCCGCGGTGCTGCTCTTTGACTTCGATGTTGCAGCCGTAGGGGCAGAAGATGATGAACCCGCTGGCGGTCCGCGCGCCGCCGGTCAGCTTGCGGGTCTTTTTTCGTTTGCGCGATTCGAGCTCCTCGCGCATCGCAATTTCCAGCAGGGCGTCTCCGCCCGTGGCGACGGAATGCGAGACGGCGGGGGGCGCATCCCCCGTGGGCGGAGCATCGGCCGAGGGCTTGCCGCCGGGGGCCGCTTCGGAGGGTTGCGGCGCGGCCTTGGCATCCGCGGCCGCCTTGCGATCGGCGACGGCGTCCTGGTGCGTCTGCGGCACGTACCCCTGCGGGGACAGGACGAAATCGTCCTCGTCCGCATCGCCATCCGCATCGGCGTCTTCGAGAATGTCCTCGCCCAACGCATGAATGTCCGCGTCGGCCGGCAGCGGGCTGAAGTAGATCTTCTTCGGCGCCGCTTGCATCTCGAGGTATTTCTGCTCAAGCGAGCGGTGCATGAACGCGCCGCAGTTCCAGCAGCGGACCAGCCCGGGACGCACGAGTTCCCCGCACTCCGGGCATGGCTTCTCGCCGCTCGCCGACGCGGAGGTCTTTTCATCACTCATGACGGACACCTGGAATCGATCGCAAACGGGGAAGCGCCGCTGTGGGTCAGTCCAAATCGCGCGGCCGCATCCAAGTCGGCCGTCGTGCACCAGTGAACCCGGGGCGACTGACGCAATCCGTTCGTCAGAGAAGACTTCCAAGACAGGGTTCATGCTAGCTTAACGCTGCTGGAAACCAACTGCGACCTCGAATTCGGCCTTCGCGAGAAACCGCCGGCCCTTCGTCGAGACAGCCGCTACAGACGTTCAAGCCGCGTCCCCGCCGGCGGCCCCGTTCCCACGTCCGCCGCGTTTTGTGAGTATTTGATGAAGCCGGCGCCCCTCCCGACCGCCGCATCCCACACCTCGCTCCGCCATGCCGATCCCCGCCCACGACTCCCCCCACCCTGAACTCGTGCGGGCCCTTCAAGCCCTCGACCCCGACGACGAGCAGTATGCCGTCGACGTCGTCGACCGCCTCCTCGTCGAAGCCCGCGCCAGCGGCGCCAGCGACCTGCATCTTCAGCCCACCGGCCAGGGACAGGCCCTGCTCGTCGCCTGGCGACTGAACGGCGTCCTCCAGCCTTTGCTCACGCTCCCCTCTGGAAGCGCGCACATCGTCGCCCGACTCAAGGTTCTCGCCGATCTCCTGACCTATAAAACCGACGTCCCCCAGGAGGGGCGCATCCGCCACGGCGGCCCCGATGTCGAAATGCGGCTCAGCACCTTCCCCACCATCCACGGCGAGAAGGCCGTCGTCCGGCTGTTCGTCGCCTCCGGGCAGTACCGTGAACTGGGCCAGCTCGGCCTGCCCGACGACATCCGTCCGCCGCTTGAAGACGCGCTCGGCGAAACGAGCGGCGTCGTCCTCGCCGCGGGTCCGTCCGGCAGCGGAAAGACGACCACCCTGTACGCCTGCCTGCGCTGGATCCAGTCGTCGTCGCCGCTGATGCGCGCCGTCGCCACGCTCGAGGATCCCGTCGAGGCCCACCTGCCGGGCGTCTCGCAGTCGCAGATCAAGCCGGCGGTCGGGTTCAACTACGCCGCGGGGCTGAAGTCGCTGCTGCGACAGGATCCCGACGTCATCATGGTCGGCGAGATCCGCGATTTTGAAACCGCCGAGACGGTGTTCCAGGCGTCGCTGACCGGACATCTCGTGCTGACCTCGTTTCACGCGGGAAGTTCCGCGGAGGCGATCAGCCGGCTGTTGGACATGGGCGTCGAACCGTACATGCTGCGCAGCGGCCTCCGCGCGATCCTGACGCAGCGGCTCGCTCGCCGGCTGTGCGAGTGCGCGCATCGGCCATCGGGAGCGGAATCCGGCGGCGCCCGGGCGGTGGGCTGCGCAGCTTGCCGTCATACGGGATACGCCGGCCGGCTGTTGCTTGCGGAACTCGTCGTTCCCGGCCGGGCGAATCTTCGCGAAGCCATCCTGTCCCGCGGGGATGCCGTCGAAATCGAACAGCAGTTGGCGGAAGCAGGCGTCCTGCGGCTGCGGGAGCGGGCGGCATCGGCCGTCGCGCAGGGGCTGACCAGCGAAGACGAGGTCCGCCGCGTGCTGGGCCAGGGATAACGGGGCATGCCGCGACCGACGGGGCCGTTCGCGGCGGGGGTTACGATTCGAGCCGGATGTCGACGCTGGCGCGGTGCGCGGTCAGGCCTTCCTTGTCGGCCATCGCTCGCACCAGATCGGCTTCCCGGGCCAATGCCTCGCGGTTGTAGGAAATGATCGACGACCGCTTCAGAAAGTCGTTCGCGCACAGGCCGTTCGCAAAGCGGGCCGTCCCCCCCGTGGGCAGCACGTGCGAAGGCCCCGCCACGTAATCGCCCAGCGCCACCGGCGTATAGTGGCCCAGAAACACCGCGCCTGCGTTCTGAATCCGCGCCAGCATGCCCTCCGGGTCGTCCGTCGAAATGTGCAGATGCTCCGGCGCCAGCAGGTCCGTCAGCCGCGCCGCCTCATCCGCATCCCGGGCCAGCACCAGCGCCCCGTAATCCGTCAGGCTCCGCGCCGCCAGTTCCCCCCGCTCCAGCTGCGCCAACTGACGCGACAGCTCGGCCTGCACGCCGTCGATCAGGGGAGCATGCCAGGTGATCAACACTCCCGAACCCGGGCTGTGCTCCGCCTGCGAAATCAGGTCGCTGGCGACGTACCGCGGATCGGCGGAGGCATCGGCCAGCACGACGACTTCACTGGGCCCGGCGATGCTGTCGATGTCGACTTCGCCGTACACGAACCGCTTGGCCAGTGCGACGAACAGATTCCCCGGGCCGACGATCTTGTCGACCTGCGGCAGGCCCTCGACGCCGTAGGCCATCGCCGCGACCGCCTGCGCTCCGCCGACCCGATACACCTCGCGGACGCCCAGTTCCCGGCAGGTCGCCAGAACATCGACGTTGTAGGCTCCGAAGTCGGTCGGCGGCACGACGACCGCGATCTCACTCACCCCCGCCGCCTGCGCTGGCACGATCGTCATCAACAGCGTCGAGGGATACGCCGCCGCGCCCCCCGGCACGCAGACTCCCACGCGTCGCAGCGGAAGGCATCGCTGCCGCAATTCCACGATGGCGCCGTCCTGTTCGCGACGCACCCCCGCGTCCCGCGTCAGGATGGCCCGCTGGAATTCGTCGATGTTTCGGCGAATGGCCCGCAGCGTCGCCAGGAACTCCGGCGCCGCCCGGCGATGCGCGTCCTCCAGCTCCGCCTCGCTGACCCTCAGCGTGTCGACCGACAGGTCTTTGCCGTCCAGCAGCCGCGAGTATTCGAGCACCGCGTCGACGCCGCGCTCCCGGACATCGCGGCAGATTCGCTCGACGACCTCCTGCGGAGTCAGGGGCGCTCCAAACAACGCCATCGTCCGCTGCCGCCCGGCTTCGGAAACGACGGCTCCGCGCGGGCTGAGACGCCTGCGGAGCTCGTCGACCAGCGCCAACGCGTCGTCGGTGCGGCAGTCTATGCAGGGAATCGAAAACGACATCGAACGGGTCGCCAGTCTGGGTCTGTTGCGGTCAGGGGCGGGGCGCCTCTCAGCCGCACTCACACGTCTCGCCGTCCGCCGGCTCCGCCGCGCGGGTCGGATCACATCCGGACGCATCCGCCGAGTACCAGGTTCGCAGCACGGCGTCCCAGTCGGCGGGCGTCTTGACCACACAGAACGCGCCGCGGACCTCCTCGTGCCGGGGATGCAGACGCGCGTACTTCACGCCGAACTTCCGCATCGGAGTCGTACAGCGCTCGTCCCCGTAGGTCTCCCGCGCGAGCGCGAAATGATCGCGAAGCACCTCCCGCTGTTCAAATACGGTCGGCGGGTCGATCGGCGGCTGGCCCCGCCACAACGCTTCCGCCTGCGCGAAGATCCACGGGTTGCCGATGCAGCCCCGTGCGATCGTCACGCCGTCCACCCCCGTCTCATCCAGCATTCTCACACAATCGGCCGGGGTGAACAGATCGCCGCTGCCGAGAATCGTTCGCGCTCCGACGTGCCGTTTGACGTCCCGCAGGAACTCCCAGGAACTCGGCCCGACGTACTTCTGTTCGACGGTGCGGCCGTGCACGGTGATCGCCGCGGCCCCCCTCGCGAACGCCCCGTCCAGAATCTCGAAGAACCGGTCCCGGCTTTCCGCCGAATCGTCGATCCCCCGGCGCATCTTCAAAGTGACCGGGATGTGCGCGGGGGTCGCCTCCCGCACGCGCTCCACGATCTCCAGCGCCACCGCCGGCTGGCTGAGGTGATACCCCCCCCGGCAGCGTCCCAGCACCTTCTTCACCGGACAGCCGAAGTTGATGTCGATGACGTCGAACCCGGCCTCGCACAGCCGCAGCGCCGCGGGTCCGAAGTCGACCGGCGACGAGCCCATCAGCTGACCGCCCACCGGCGACTCGTCCGGAGTCACCCGCAGGTGATGACGCGTCCGCTCGCGGTTCCGAAGTTGCAGCACGAACTGGTCCAGGAGCACCTCGCAAAGCGTGTAGGACGCGCCGAAACGCCGCGCGATCCGCCGCATCGGCCAGTCGCTGTAGCCGCTGAGAGCCGCCTGGACAAACGGCGTCCGCAAGCGGATGTCGCCGATCCGCGGCCCCTCGAACGGCCGCATCGGGCGCGAGGAAGCTTCCGAGGGCGCCTCCCCCGCATTCCGGTTCCGGACATCGCTGACTGCCACGTTCACAAACCGCTGGCCTTCGCCGAAAACGACGCCCGCACCTTTTCGAACTGTTCGTAGACGCCCCAGGTTCCGGCGACAAACAGTCCCAGGCAGGAAATCACGAGCATCACATCCCAGATCCGCCGCGGCCGCAGACGCGGATCCGTCGACGTCCACCGCAGGTACAGCGCCGCGAACCCGATCATCGGCAGCATCGTCGCCTGCATCGCCCCGGAAATCAGGATCAGGCTCACCGGATCATATCCGGTCCAGAAAATCGCCAGGCACAGCAGCGGCAGCGTCACCCGGAACGCCGTCACCCACCAGCGGTACGAGGCCGGATCGTCTTTCGGAATCAGCCCGAACACCCGCAGCCCGTCCGAGTACGTCAGCGCGTGACCGGCGATCGCCACCAGGTACGTCGAGTACAGCACCGCGAATGCGCCCCCCAGAAACAGCCACCGCGCGTGCTCGCCGAACACCGGCACATAGGCCTCCGTCAGCGTGCTGACCATTCGCATGCCGGCCGGATCCAGCCCTTCGCGGTGCAGCACGGCCGCCCCCATGATGTAAAACGCCAGCGTGGCCAGCGTGTACACCACCATGGACAGCGCGGCGTCCCAGTGCATCACGCGCATCCAGCCCTTCGCCCTCACCGCCCACGAGGCATCGTCGCTCCGTGGACCCGTGAAGCGCGCATACCCTTTCTCGATGCACCAGTATGGGTAGGCGATCAGCTCCGTCGCGCCCACGCCGATGATGCCGAACGTCGCCAGCGCCGTCGCCAGCGGCGTCAACCCGCCGCGCCCCGAAGGCAGCCGAAAGGCGAACCCCTCCGCCAGGTCCGCGCCCGTGATCCGCCAGTCCGCTGTCTGCTGAAGCGCCAGCACGTTGCCGATCGTCGCGAACGTGAACGCCGCCACCAGCATCGTCGCCAGGTTCTGCACCATCCCGTAACGGCCGAAGAACAGCATCAGCGTCGTCACAATCGCCGGCAGACCCGCCCACATCCGGTCGTCCCAGGTGAACGGCGGCGCTGGCGCCTTCTCCTGCAAGCGGGCCGCTTCCAGCGCCGCGGCGCCCCGGTCAGGCAGCCGTTCCAGCTGCGCCGCGATCCGCTGCACGCCCCGGCGCGTCTCCCGCTGCTCCTCCGGCGTGAGTTGCGCAAACTCCCGCTCGCCGGCCGCGAAGTCGTCCGTCCAGCGGATATACCGCTTGAGCTCCGAGTGCGCGGGAACGGCCACATAAGTCGCGTAGTCGCCGGTGACTGGAAAGGCGATCGCCAGCGACTGCCCCACGCCTCCCACGATCCCGCCCAGCTGCGCCGTGCTGGCCAGCATCATCGCCACCCAGAACCACAGAATCCAATTGACGCGCAGCCGGGGGCCGGGCACGGAATTCAGCGCCGCCAGCGTCGTCACGCCGCGCGTGATCGAGTACCGGCCCAGTTCGATCTGCACGAAGACCTTGATGATGCAGCCCAGGATGATCAGCCACAGCAGCGTCATCCCGGCTTGCGCGCCGGTCTTCGTCGTCAGGATCAGTTCTCCCGAGCCGACAATGCTGCCCGCGATGATCAGGCCCGGCCCCAACTGGCGGAGGGTGCCGGAAAATGTTCGCGGGGGATCCTGGGGCGTCGGCGTCGTGCCGGGCGTCTCGGTCATGAGTTCGGCGATCCCGTGAGCGCGGGGCGGGCGGGGGACAGGCAGGATCGTCGAGAATACCAGCGGCCGCCGCGCAGCGACAGCAACCGAAGCCGATGGCGCCGCCTGCGGTCGCGGTCACCAACAGCGCGCCCGTCATCAACGGCTCTGGCGTCGCCGCACTGCCATCAGCGCGCATCAGTCGCCGCGCTGTCATCAGCGCACGGAAGTTGCCTCGCTATGGCCGGACTCTGCTCCGCCGCGCCATCACCCAAACCGACGGCTTCGCCGTCGGACCACAAAAAACGGGACATGGCCAGCATCGCCGACCATGTCCCGGGCGTCTCTATCCGCTCGCGAGCGTCACTCGCCGGTCAGGTCTTTCAGCGAAGGCACGTCCCCGGCGAACGCCTGCTGGGCCAGCCCCTCGCCATCCGACTCCCGCAGCAGCTCCCGGCGGGCGGCCAGGATGCGGGCGTGTTCGGCCCGCAGCTCCTGCTGCGCCTCGGGGCGGATGCGGACGTCGGAGTCCTGGTGGCTCTTGAATCCGGTGCCGGCCGGAATCAGGTGCCCCAGGATGACGTTTTCCTTCAGTCCCTTGAGCGTGTCCATCTTGCCGGCCAGCGCCGCCTCGGTGAGGACCTTCGTCGTCTCCTGGAAGCTGGCCGCCGAAATGAACGACTCGCTCTGCACGGCCGCCTTGGTGATGCCCAGCAGCTGCGTGCTGGCCCGGGCCGGACGCGGCTTCGTGTGCTTCACCTTCTTGCCGCCGCTCGATTCGATCTGGGCGTTGACTTCCTCGATCGTCGACAGCGGCACGACGTCCCCTTCCTGGAACTCCGTGTCGCCGGGGTCGGTGATCTTCCCCGACGTCAGCAGCCCCTGGTTCGCCTTCCGGAACTCGAACTTGTCGATGACGATGCCCGGCAGCATGTCGGAATCGCCGACGTCGTCGACGCGGACCTTCCGCAGCATCTGGGCCACGACCAGCTCGATGTGCTTGTCGTCGATCTCCACGCGCTGCGCCCGGTACACGTTCTGGATTTCATGCAGCAGATACTGCTGCACGGCTTCCTCGCCGGACACCCGCAGGATGTCGTGCGGCACAAGCGGCCCGCGAACCAGCGCGTCGCCGGCCTTCACGTGGTCGCCGGTGTGCACCATCAGCGGCTTGCCGTGCGGGATCACGTGCTCCACTTCGGTGCCGTCGGCGCCCTGGATCACGATCACCCGCTTGCCGCGCTTCTTCTCCGGGAGAATCTCGACGTCGCCTTCGATCTCCGCGACGACCGCCGGGTCCTTAGGCTTGCGGGCCTCGAACAGCTCGGTCACGCGCGGCAGACCGCCCGTGATGTCCTGCGTGCCGCTCGCCTCGCGGGGGTTCCGGGCCACGATCGTGCCGGCCACGATCTGCTGGCCTTCGTCGCACTCGATGTTCGCCCGTTCGGGGATGTAGTAGTAGTCGAGAATCTTGCCGGCCGAGTCCTCGATGATGATCTGCGGATGCAGATCGCCCTTGTGCTCGATGATCGTCCGCCGCAGGTTCCCGCTGGCGTCCGCTTCGATTTTCATCGAGCGGCCTTCCACCAGGTCCTCGAACCGCACGCGGCCTCCCACCTCCGCCAGAATCGGCACCGAGTGCGGATCCCACTGGCAGAGCACCTGGCCGGCCGTCACCTGGTCGTCTTCCTTGACCAGCAGCACCGCGCCCTGGGGCACCGTGTACCGCTCCAGCTCGCGGTCCTTCGGGTCGTTCACGATGACTTCGCCGTTCCGGGCGAGCACCACCGTCTGACCTTCCGCGTTCTGCACGCTGCGGATCCGGGCGAACTTCACCCGGCCCGCCTTCTTCGTCCGCAGGTCGCTTTCCTCCAGCTCCTTGGACGCGATGCCGCCGATGTGGAACGTCCGCATCGTCAGCTGCGTGCCCGGCTCGCCGATCGACTGCGCGGCGATGATGCCCGTCGCCAGGCCGTCCTCGACCATCGAACCCGTCGACAGGTCCATGCCGTAGCAGCAGCGGCACACGCCCAGCTCGGCCTCGCACGTCATCGGGCTGCGGACCTGGATGCGCTCCAGACCCATCTCCTCGATCCTCCGCGCGATGTCGATCGTGATCAGCTCGTTCTCGCGAACCACCACGTCGTCCGTGATGGGATGCACGATGTTCGAACGGCTCACCCGGCCGCGAATCGCCTGCGCCAGGCTGACTTCGACCTTCTCGCCGCGGTACAGCACGCCGCGCGTCACGCCCTTCGTCGTGCCGCAGTCATGCATCGTGATGACCATGTTCTGGCAGACGTCCGCCAGCTTGCGGGTCAGGTAGCCCGAGTCGGCCGTCTTGAGGGCCGTATCGGCCAGACCCTTGCGGGCGCCGTGCGTCGAACTGAAGTACTCGAGGACCGTCAGGCCCTCCTTGAAGTTCGACTTGATCGGCGTCTCAATGATCTCGCCGCTGGGCTTGGCCATCAGGCCCCGCATGCCGGACAGCTGCTGGATCTGGGCGATGCCGCCGCGAGCCCCCGACTCCGACATCAGGAAGATCGGATTCACGTACCGGCCGCTGTCGCGGAGGTCGTGCTCCAGCTCCTGACGCATCTGAGCCGTGATCTGCTCGCGGGCGTGCGTCCAGATGTCGATCACCTTGTTGTAGCGCTCCTCGCCGGTGATCACGCCGCGGTCGTACATCTTCTGCTGCCGCAGCACCTGGCCTTCCGCGTCCGAAATCACCTTCTCCTTGTTCGAGGAGATGATCAGGTCGCTGGTGGCGAACGACAGGCCGGACCGCGTCGATTCCTGGAAGCCCAGCTCCTTCATGTGGTCCAGCAGGTCGATCGTCGCCCGCCGCCCCAGCTCCAGGTAGCAGTCCGAAATGACGTTCGACAGGTCCTTCGCCTTCAGCGTCAGGTTGTAGTACGCCATCGACCGGGGCAGGATGTCGTTGAACAGCATCCGTCCCGCCGTCGTCAGGATCACGCCCCCCGGCTTGTAGGTGTCGGCGCCCTCGCCCTTCACCCGCTTGTCGCGAGGCAGACGCAGCTTGACGATCGCGTGCCGGGCCACCTTCCGGTGCTGGTACGCCATCAGCAGCTCGCGCGTCGAGGAGAACACCATCCCCTCGCCCGGCTGGCCGGCGCGCTTCAGCGTGCAGTACGCGCAACCCATCACGATGTCCTGCGACGGCGTGATGATCGGGCTGCCGTTGGCCGGGCTGAAGATGTTGTTCGTCGACAGCATCAGCACGTGCGCTTCGACCTGCGCTTCGATCGACAGCGGCAGGTGCACCGCCATCTGGTCGCCGTCGAAGTCCGCGTTGAACCCGCGGCACACCAGCGGATGGATGCGGATCGCATTGCCTTCCACCAGCACCGGCTCGAATGCCTGGATGCCCATGCGGTGCAGCGTCGGCGCCCGGTTCAGCAGCACGGGGTGATTCTTGATCACCTCGTCCAGAATGTCCCAGACCTCCTCGTCCTTCCGCTCCAGCATCCGCTTGGCCGACTTGATCGTGTCGGCGTGACCCAGCTCCTTCAGCCGCCGGATCACGAACGGCTGGAACAGCTCCAGCGCGATCTTCTTCGGCAGGCCGCATTGGTGCAGGTTCAGCTCCGGACCGACCACGATCACCGACCGCGCCGAATAGTCCACCCGCTTGCCCAGCAGGTTCTCCCGGAACCGGCCCTGCTTCCCTTTGATCATGTCCGTCAGCGACTTCAGCGGACGGTTCGAACTGCCCAGCACGGGCCGCTTGCAGCGGTTGTTGTCGAACAGCGCGTCCACCGACTGCTGCAGCATCCGCTTCTCGTTGCGGATGATGACCTCGGGCGCGTTCAGGTCCACCAGCTTCTTCAGCCGGTTGTTCCGGTTGATGATCCGCCGGTACAGGTCGTTCAGGTCGCTGGTCGCGAAATTCCCCGACTCCAGCAGCACCAGCGGCCGCAGGTCCGGAGGAATCACCGGCACGCACTGCAGCACCATCCACTCCGGACGGTTGTTGCTGTCGCGCAGCGCCTCCACAATCTTCAGCCGCTTGATCAGGTCCTTCGTCTTCTGCTGGCTGCCCGTCGCCTTCAGCTCGGCGCGCAGCTTGACCGACTCCTCGGTCAGGTTGATCCGGTTCAGCAGCTTGAAGACCGCCTCGGCCCCCATGTCGATCTCGAACGCCTGCTCGCCGTACTTCTCACGCTTCTCGCGAGCCTCGTCCTCGGTCAGCAACTGCCCCTTCTTCAGCGGCGTGTCGCCTGGATCGATGACCACGTAGTCCTGGAAGTAGATCACCTTCTCCAGGCTAGTCGTCTTCATGTTGAGCAGCGCGCCCAGACGGCTCGGCATGCTCTTGAAGAACCAGATGTGCACGACCGGAGCGGCCAGTTCAATGTGACCCATCCGCTTGCGGCGCACGCGGGAGTGGGTGACTTTCACACCGCAGCGGTCGCAGATCATCCCCTTGTACTTCATCCCGCGGTACTTGCCGCAGGCACATTCCCAGTCCTTCTCCGGCCCGAAAATCCGCTCGCAGAACAGACCGTCCCGCTCCGGACGGTACGTCCGGTAATTGATCGTCTCCGGCTTCTTCACCTCGCCGAAAGACCAGCTGCGGATGTCGTGAGGACTCGCGAGGCTGATTTTCACAGCCCCGTAGTCGTTCACGCGGTCATAGACGCCGTCGCCAGCAGTGCTCACGGGGATTCCTTTGCAATGGGCCGTGAAAAATGTCTCGTGATCCGCCGCCGGGCCTGCCGCTTACAGGCGCCGCGGATCGTCTCGTCAGGTGCGGGATGCTCGTCCTGCCGCGGCCGTTCCCTGACCGCGACGTTCGATCCTCGTCCCCGACTACGTCTTCGTCTTCTCCAGCTGCATGTTCAGGCACAGGCCGCGAATCTCGTTGTTGAGCACGTCGAAGCTCGCCGGCGTGCCGGCCTCCAGCGTGTTCTCCCCCTTGACCATCGACTCGTAAATCTTCGTGCGGCCTTCCACGTCGTCGCTCTTCACCGTCAGCAGCTCCTGCAGGATGTAGGCGGCGCCATACGCCTCCAGCGCCCACACTTCCATTTCGCCGAACCGCTGGCCGCCGAACCGCGCCTTGCCGCCCAGGGGCTGCTGCGTGATCAGCGAGTACGGGCCCGTCGCCCGCGCGTGAACCTTGTCGTCCACCAGGTGGTGCAGCTTGAGCATGTAAATGATGCCCACGGTCGACTTCTGCTCGAACTCGTCGCCGGTCCGGCCGTCGTACAGCTTCACCTTGCCGTCCTCGGACAAACCCGCTTCCTTCAACGCCTCCTTCATCCGTTCTTCGCTGGCCCCGTCGAACACCGGGCACACGCAGCGGAAGCCCAACTTCGAAGCCGCCCAACCCAGGTGCGTCTCCAGAATCTGGCCCACGTTCATGCGGCTCGGCACGCCCAGCGGGTTCAGCACGATGTCCACCGGCGTCCCGTCTTCCAGGTACGGCATGTCCTCGATCGGCAGCACCTTCGAGATCACGCCCTTGTTCCCGTGACGGCCGGCCATCTTGTCACCCACCGAAATCTGGCGGCGGGACGCGACGTACACCTTCACCATCTGCAGCACGCCGTTCGGCAGCTCGTCGCCGCGCTTCAGGCTGTTGACCTTCAGGTCCGCCTCGTCGATCGCATCCTCGACCTGCGGCCAGTTGTCCTTCAGCAGCTTCCGGCAGTCCGCCTGCTTCTGCGGGCTGCGGATGTCCAGCTTCTCGAAGTGCCGCTCGAACTCCCGCGCGTAGTCCGTCAGGAATTTCGTATCGTCGATGTTCCGCAGCTCGCGGCCGTCGTCGTCGATCAGGTGCTTGCCCAGCACCGATTCGAACTCCTTCAGGAAGGTCTTGAACGCCTCGGCGACATGCTGATGTCCCTCCTGTTCGACGCGCTTCACTTCCTGGTCGAACTTGCGCCGCTCCGCGTCCGAAAGGCTCAGCCGCCGCGAGAATCGCTCTGTGTGGATCACGATGCCGTCGATGCCGCTGGGCACCTCCAGCGACTCGTTCTTCACGTCCTCGCCGGCCTTGCCGAAGATGGCGTGCAGCAGCTTCTCTTCGGGCGTCAGTTCGGCCTTGGCCTTGGGCGTCACCTTGCCGACGAGGATGTCGCCCGGCTCGACCCGCGTGCCGACCCGCACGATGCCCGATTCGTCCAGGTTCCGCAGCGCCTTCTCGGAAACGTTCGGAATCTCCCGCGTGAACTCCTCGCGACCCAGCTTGGTCTCGCGGATCTCGACGTCGAACTCGTCGATGTGGATCGACGTGTAGACGTCCTCCTTGACCAGCCGCTCCGACAGGATGATCGCGTCCTCGAAGTTGAACCCTTCCCAGGACATGAACGCGACCAGCACGTTCCGGCCCAGCGCCAGCACGCCGTCGCGCGTCGCCGCCGTGTCCGCCAGGATGTCCCCCCGCTTGACCCGCTGGCCGATGCGCACCACCGGCTTCTGGTTCAGGCAGGTTCGCTCGTTGAGCCCCGTGAACTTCCGCAGCGGGTGCCGCTTCTCCTCGATCTGCACGACGTTCGCGTCGACGTACGTCACCTTCCCCGAGCGGTCCGCCCGGAGCACCATTCCCGAGTACCGCGGCACCTCGTCCTCGAGCCCCGTGCCGACGATCGGCGGCTCGGTCACCAGCAGCGGCACGGCCTGCCGCTGCATGTTCGAACCCATCAGCGCGCGGTTCGCGTCGTCGTGCTCGAGGAACGGAATCAGACCCGCCGAGATCCCGACCATCTGCGCCGGCGCCACGTCGATGTACTGAACCTGCTTGGCCTCGACCCAGTGCACGTCGTTCCGGTACCGCGCCAGCACGCGATCGTCCGAAATCTTGCCCCCTTCCACGGACGTGTCGGCAGGCGCCACGAAAACGTTCGACTCCTCGTCCGCCCGCAGCCACTCGATCTCGTCGGTGACCTTGCCGTTGTGAACCTTGCGGTAGGGCGTGATCAGGAACCCGTAGTCGTCGACCTTCGCGTAAATGCTCAGCGACGAAATCAGGCCGATGTTCGTGCCTTCCGGCGTCTCAATCGGGCAGATCCGGCCGTAGTGCGAAATGTGCACGTCGCGAACTTCGAAGCCCGCCCGCTTGCGGTTCAAACCGCCCGGGCCCAGCGCGCTCAAACGACGCTCGTGCGTCAGCATCGACAGCGGGTTCGTCTGGTCCACCACCTGCGACAGCTCGCTGCGGCCAAAGAAGAACTCGATCGCCGCCGACACGCTCTTGGGATTCACCAGCGTCCGCGGAGTGACGTTCTCCATCTCCTTGAGGCTCATCCGTTCCTGCACCGTGCGGCGCAGCTTCAGGAACCCCTTGCGAATCTCCTCCGTCGCCAGCTCGTCAATCGTCCGCAGACGCCGGTTCCCCAGGTTGTCGATGTCGTCCACCTGCGCCGACGGATCGCTGATCCGCAGCTTGACCAGGTAACGGATGGCGTTGACGAAGTCCTCCGCCCGCAGCGTCATCTCGTCGTCCGGGATGTCCTGGTCGAACTTCCGGTTGATCCGGAACCGCCCGACCCGGCCCAGCCGGTACCGATTCAGATCGAAGAACTTCTCCCGGAACAGGTCGATCGCCTTCTCGAGCTGCGGCGGGTTGCCGGGACGCAGCCGCTGATAGATCTTCAGCAGCGCCTCCTCGTGACTGGAGCAGGTGTCCTCCAGAATGCTGTTGAGAATCAACTGATCATCGGCCTTCTCGATGACCTGCACCGACTTCAGGCCGGACTCCGCGATCTCCCCCGCAGCCGTCTTTCCGATGCGGTGCGCGCACTCGCACATGATCTCGCCGCAGCGCTCGTGCCCCGCCGGGTACACGATGTCCTCCGCCGCCCACTTGCCGACCAGCGTCTCCGCGTTCCCCTTGCCGAGCTTCACCGTCTCGACCGGGTAGAAAAGCTTCAGCAGCGACGTGCTCGTCGAGTACTGCGAGTCCATCGCCCGGACCAGCGTCATCGCCGAGAATCGCCCGCTCTGGTCGATGCGGACGCCCAGCGTCTCCTTCTTGCCGACGACCAGTTCAATCCAGCTGCCGCGCTCCGGAATCACCCGGCAGGAGTAGCTCTTCTTCTCGCCCGGCTCGCTAGCCTGAACGAAGTCCACGCCCGGCGAACGGTGCAGCTGGCTGACCACCACCCGCTCGGCGCCGTTGATGATGAACTCGCCGCCGCCAAGCATGATCGGGATGTCGCCGAGGTACACTTCCTCCTCGATCGGCTGCTCCTTCATCAGCCGCAGCCAGATGCGGAACGGCCGCCCGTAGGTCAGCCGCAGTTGCCGGCATTCCGTCGGCGTGTAGCGGGGCTTGCCGAGCTCGTACTTGACGTACTCCAGCCGGTGCTGGCCGTCGTAACTCTCGATCGGAAAGACCTCGCGCAGGATTTCCTCGAGGCCCTGGTTGCGGCGCTGCCCGGGGCGCTTGTCGAACTGCAGGAACCGGTCGAACGAGTCGGTCTGGATCTGCGTCAGGTCCGACAGGTCGAACACGCCGGGAATCCGGCCAAAGTTGACGACGCGGTCAGTCTTGATGATGCGTTCAGCGGGAATCGGCATGCGTGATTCTCTACGGAAGATTCAGCTGCGAAGAGCGGACGAGACAGCGGAGGAGCGACGCGGCGTGCGGCCGGCCGGATCACCGCGCTCGATCCGCGGAACAGCGGACGGCGGGCCAGACTGCGACGGTTGTCGGAGCGGCCCGGATGACCCGATGCGGCCCCGAGCGTACGCTCGCGGCTCGCGGAAACGGACCCCCATCCTGTGGGGCGCTGGAGAGCGGAAAAGCGCCGCTCGCACACTGCTTGCCGAATGACGTCCCGGTCAACCCGGCACCCCCCTTATTGCAGACTGCCTGAGCCTGCCAGCCGCCCGCCCGGCGGCCAGCTCCCTCAAGCGACTTCGACACATCGGCGCAAAGCGACCGCCCACCGCGTTTTGCGGAAGTATAACGAACGCCCCCACGTTGACAACCCGCCCGGCGATTTTCTCGTCCGACCGGCCTTTCAACGCCCGCGACCGCCTCGCTCCGTAAACGCCGTGCGGCGACGGGAGCAAAGCGCGCTTCCCCCCGTCGCCGTCCTGACTCCAGACTCCCCCGACTCCAGTCGAGTCACTTCACCTCGACCTTGCCGCCGGCGTCTTCCACTTCCTTCTTGATCTTGTCGGCATCCTCTTTCGACACCGCCTGCTTCAGCGGCTTCGGCACGCCTTCCACCAGGTCCTTCGCTTCCTTCAGGCCCAGACCCGTCAGGCTCCGCACCACCTTGATCACGTTGATCTTGTTCTCGCCGAACGACGTCAGCACCACGTCGAACTCGGTCTTCGCGGCCGGCGCCTCGCCCCCGCCGCCGCCGGCCGGAGCCGCCATCATCACCCCGCCGCCGGCCGGCTCGATCCCGTGGACTTCCTTCAGGTAGTCCGACAGAGACTTCGCCTGCAGCAGCGTCAGACCCACAATCTTGTCGCCCAACTCTTGCGTGGCGGTATCAAACTCAGCCATCGAAAACTCTCCCTTCAATTACAGTCGCCGGCGTCCCGGCGGATGCTCGCCACCGGCAGGCGAAAAACAACCTGTCACACCCTTGGAACACCCGGGGCCACACACCCCGCGGCGAATTGTGTCTGCTCTCGAACCCACCCCCCAACACCGTGGCCCGCCCTGACCCCGTTCGCACGCCGCCGCTCACGCGGCCGGCGCCGCCTCTTCTTCTTTGTCCGCCAGCGTCTTGACCTGCCCCGACACCTTTCCGCCAGGACCCAGCAGCGCCGCCGACAGCCGCGCTCCAGGGCTCAGAATCAATCCCGAAATCTGCGACAACAGCTCCAGCCGACCGGGGCTCTTGCTCAGCGAGTCGAAACCCGCCGCGTCGATCGCCTGACCGTCGACCGTCCCGCCTTTGACCTCCAGCTTGTTGAACTTCTTCACCCACTGGGCGATTTCCTTCGACAGGCCGACGACGTCCTCGCCGCCCCACACCAGCGTCGAGGGACCGTCCAGGCAATGGTCCAGCGACACCGACGAAGTCTCCGCCAGCGCCCGACGCGCCAGCGAATTCTTCACCTGCAGAAACCGGATCCCCTTCTTCTGAAGGGCCAGCCGCATCGTGTTGTCCCTCACGCCGTCCAGCTTGGACGTGTTCAACACCAGCAGATCGCGGGTCTCGCCCAGATGCTGGCGAATCTCCGCGATCATCATCCCTTTGACGGCCTTGCTCATATCTCACCACTGTTCCGGGCGATCCCGCCCCTGCGGTTTCCAACACGCCAGCGCCGCGGCCGCCTCCGGCCGCCCAGCACCGGACTCAGGCGGCCGTAATCCGCACGCCCGGCGTCTGCGTGCCCGAAATCGTCACGCTCCGAATGTACTGACCCTTCGACGCCGACGGCTTCAGCTGCCGGATCATCGACATCAACGCCTCAGCGTTGTCCAGCAACTGCTGAGCGCCGAACGACAGCTTGCCGATCACGCAGTGCACGATCCCCGCGTCGTCGCAGCGGAACTCGACCTTGCCCGCACGGTATTCCTTGACCGCGCCCGCCACGTCCTGGGTCACCGTGCCCGCACGCGGAGACGGCATCAAGCCCCGGGGACCCAGCACCCGGCCCAGCGGGCCGACAATGCCCATCATGTCCGGCGTCGCGATCGCCACATCAAAGTCGGTCCAACCGTCCTTGATCTTGTCCGCCAGCTCCTTGCCGCCGACGTGCTCGGCTCCCGCCTGCTGGGCGATCGCCGTGTTGGGGCCCTGGCAGAACACCAGCACCCGCTTGGCCTTGCCGATGCCGTGCGGAAACACGATCGAGCCGCGCACGATCTGGTCCGCGTGCTTGGGGTCGACCCCCAGCCGGATCGCCAGGTCCACCGTCTGGTCGAAACCAAACGGCTTCACGGCCGAGGGCAGGCTCTCGAACTTTTTGACTGTCTCAATAGCCTTGCTCAAATCGACCGTGCCGACATTGGCGACGATCTTATGCAGGGCCTGCTGACGCTTGGACAATTTCGCCATAACTTCGCTCTGAGTATCGGGCTGCGTAATCCGACAGCCGGAGAAGCCCCGCATTCTGACGCTTCGGGTCTGAAGCGTCAACTCAGCCGGAGCCGTTTTTTCCGTGTTCCCGCTTGACACCGCGGCCGCCGGCGATTCGCCTGCGGCCCGCCGCGCCGCGTCACTCGGTGACCGTGATCCCCATGCTGCGGGCCGTCCCGGCGATCACCTTGGAGGCCTGCTCCAGATCCGGAGCGTTGAGGTCAGCGAACTTGCGCTTCGCGATCTCCTCGACCTGGGCCTGGGTGACGGTTCCGATCTTCTCGGTCCGCGGATTCGCGGCCCCTTTCGCGACCTTCGCCGCCTCCTTCAGGAGCACCGAGGCCGGCGGGCTCTTGAGGATGAAATCGAAGCTGCGGTCGTTGTAAATCGAGACCACCGCCGGAACGATCATCCCCTTGAAGTCCGCCGTCCGGGCGTTGAACTCCTGGACGAACTTCCCGATGTTCACGCCGTGCGGACCGAGGGCCGTGCCCACCGGAGGCGCCGGGGTCGCCTGACCCCCGGGAATCTGAATCTTGACCTGCGCCACAACCTGCTTTGCCATTGTTCGCCGCTGTTCAAAAAGACCTGGATAGGGAAGCCGGACAGTCGGGGCCTTACGCCTTCTCGACCTGCCAGTGCTCCAGCTCGACCTCGGTCGGCCGACCGAAAATCTCGATAATCACCTTCACCTTGCCGCTGGCCTCGTCCAGTGCGTCGACCGTCCCTTCGAAGCTCTCGAACGCGCCCTCCTTGACCTTCACGATCTCGCCCACGTTGACGCTGAACTTCACCACGGGGCGATGCGGCTTCTCCTCCTCGCCCGGTCCCTGGGCCTCTCCCAGCATCCGGTTGATCTCGTGCTCCTGCATCGGGATCGGCCGGCCGGCCGCCCCCGTGAAGTCCCCCACGCCGCTCGTGTCCCGCACCAGATACCACGTCTCGTCCGTCAGACGCACCTGGATCATCATGTAGCCCGGAAACAGCTTCTGCTCCCGGATCTTCCGCTTGCCGCCCTTGGTCTCGACGACCTTCTCCGTGGGGATCACGATCTCGCCGAAGTAGTCCAGATACCCTTCCCGCTTGATCCGCCGCACCAGCGTGTCGCGAATTGACTTCTCGCGGTTGCTCTGGACCTTCAGCACATACCACTGCAGCGGGATGGTGGCCGGGTCGCGCGGCGTGTCGTCCTCGTTCATGTGGGACGGCAGATTGGGCCGTCCGGAGACGTCGCTGCGCGTCGGAGTTTCGCGCGTCGACGGTTGAAACTGTTCGTACTCCCCGTCGTCGTCCTGATCCCCCTGCCGGACGGTCCTGGCGGCGGCGGCTTCGGTTTCATGGACCTCCGGAGCGGGTTCGTTCACAGCCGCAGGGGCCACCGATTCCGACGCCGAGGCGGGCGCCGCCGGGGGCTCGTCGGCGAGCTCCCCGGGCGGAATCTCCGGCGCGGAGGGCTCCGCGGCCTCGGCCGCCGGCGTCGGCGCGTCCTGACGCTCCGGCTCGTCCGTGTCCGCGTGCGGTTTGTCCATCCCGGGGTCGGTCACTCGTCAATCTCTCTGGCGGTTCGGGGTGATGGCCTGCAGTTCGGGGCCGCCGCGCGGCCGGCGAACACCTCAGTTCGAGTCGCCCAGGTTCAGGAATCCGATCGCTTTGAACAGCCACATCCAGATGGCGTCCCACAACCACAGATACACGGTGAAGATCACCAGCACGACGAGCACCACGCTGAGCGCCCGCCACAGGTAGGGCCACTCCGGCCAGGAGACCTTGTCCATCTCGCCTTCCACGGCGATCAGGAAGTCCGCGAACTTCGGATAGTTCACGACCCGCCAGGCGAACCACGCCCCCAGCGCGGCGAACGCCGCCGGAACGGCCGTCCGCACGCCCGGGTGAAACTCGGACATGATCGTGTTGGCCAGCGTGATGCAGCCCAGCGCGACGACCGCCACGATGGCGAAAAACGTCGCCTGCCGAACCAGCCGACCCTGATTCCGCTTGTAGAAGCTGCCCGAAAACAGCTCCGCGAGAAATGTCGTATTCGCAGTGGCCACTCGCCGATCCTTCCTGAACCTGTGTCACTCCGGAACGTCCCATCCCGGAACCGAACAGTCTCATGAGCACGGGCGGAGGGACTTGAACCCCCAACCTGCGGATTTGGAATCCGCTGCTCTGCCAATTGAGCTACACCCGTATGCCGGACCTCCGGGGGACGCGTCCACCGCGCCGCCGGCCCGTCCGAACTCTGGACGCATCACTTCTTCCGCGATTCCTTGTGCACCGAATGCCGGCGCAGTTTGGGGCAGTACTTCTTCAGCTCGAGCCGTTCCGTCCCGCGCATTTCCTTCGGAACACGGTAGTTCCGCATGCCGGTTTCCGTGCACTCAAGCCACACGTATTCGCGGGCCATCGAACTTCACTCCTCAATTCGCCGGCCGGGGGCCGGACGATGTCTCTGGGGACGGATGGGAACGGCCGCCGGGTCGGGCGGCCGCTGCGGACTCTCCGGGAAAACGCGACTCCGCCCGGGGTTCTGGGGTCCGGGCGGAGGTCCGCGTTCGGTTCAATTTCCTGATCAGGCGAGGATCTTCGTCACCACGCCCGAACCGACCGTCCGGCCGCCTTCGCGAATCGCGAACCGGCTGCCTTCGTCCATGGCGATCGGCTTGATCAGCTCGACTTCCAGCTTCACGTTGTCGCCGGGCATGCACATTTCCGCGCCGCCCAGCAGCTTGACCGCGCCCGTCACGTCCGTCGTCCGGAAGTAGAACTGCGGGCGGTAGCCGCTGAAGAACGGCGTCTTGCGGCCGCCTTCGTCCTTGCTCAGGACGTAGACCTCGGCTTCGAACTTCGTGTGCGGAGTGATCGAGCCCGCGACGGCCAGCACCTGGCCGCGCTCGACGTCTTCCTTCTTCGTGCCGCGGAGCAGCAGGCCGACGTTGTCGCCCGCCATGCCGCTGTCCAGCACCTTGTTGAACATTTCCACGCCGGTGACGGTCGTTTCCTGCTGATCCCGGAGGCCCAGGATCTGGATCTTGTCGCCGACCTTGATCACGCCGCGCTCGATTCGGCCGGTCACGACCGTGCCGCGGCCTTCGATCGAGAACACGTCTTCGACGGCCATCAGGAACGGCTTGTCGGCTTCGCGCTTCGGCTCGGGGATGTTCGCGTCGAGCGCTTCCATCAGCTCGGTGATGCAGCCGCTGAACTTGTCGTCGGCCGGGTTGTCGAGCGCGCCCTTGGCGTTGCCGCGGACGATCGGGATGTCGTCGCCGGGGAAGCCGTACTTCGTCAGCAGGTCCCGGACTTCCATCTCGACGAGGGTCAGCAGCTCTTCGTCGTCGACGAGGTCGCACTTGTTGAGGAACACGACCAGCGCCGGCACGTTCACCTGCCGGGCGAGCAGAATGTGCTCGCGGGTCTGCGGCATCGGGCCGTCGGCGGCCGACACGACCAGGATCGCGCCGTCCATCTGGGCGGCGCCGGTGATCATGTTCTTGATGTAGTCCGCGTGGCCGGGGCAGTCGATGTGAGCGTAGTGGCGGTTCGGCGTCTCGTACTCGACGTGCGACACCGCGATGGTCACCGTCTTCGTTTCGTCACGAACGGTGCCGCCCTTGGCGATGTCGGCGTACGACTTCGTCTTGGCCAGCCCCTTCGCCGACTGCACGGCCAGAATCGCCGCCGTCGTCGTGGTCTTCCCGTGGTCGATGTGGCCGATCGTCCCGACGTTCACGTGCGGCTTGGTCCGTTGAAAAGCTTCCTTCGCCATTGGTGGTGCTCCAGACTCCCAGTCAAAAAATTTTCTGTTGAATGCGGGGCGGGACGGCGGCCTTCAAGCCAGCCGCACAGTGACAACCGGCCGCGCCCGGCAGGGACATTCCACGACTTTCACAGCCTGCCGATCCCGATCGGATACAAACCCGTAGCAGCCGCGCGACGCCGATGCAACCGACACGGCCGCCACAGCCGACGAATCAGGACGGATTTCCGCCAGCGCCGCGACAGCCCCCGGGGCCGCTGCGCCTCCGCGTCTCCGCCCCGGCTCCGCCAGGCTGTGAAAGCTACTGGTGGGACTTGAACCCACGACCTCGTCCTTACCAAGGACGCGCTCTACCGACTGAGCTACAGCAGCAGTTCCCCACGCATACGGCCGTCTCCGGCCGCCGCGAAAGCGGGTGAAGGGAATCGAACCCTCACAACCAGCTTGGAAGGCTGGCGCTCTACCATTGAGCTACACCCGCGCGACCAGGCGATCGCCCCGGGGCCAACCCCGTCCGGCGACCTCCCGACTCCCTCTCTTCCTCTCAGTGGGGGCGACAGGATTCGAACCTGTGAAGGCAGAGCCACCAGATTTACAGTCTGGCCCCATTGGCCGCTCGGGCACACCCCCTCTACCTCGTTCCGCGACGCCGCGGCGTCCCACGACGCACAACAGAGCTAGCGGTGGGATTCGAACCCACAACCACCGGTTTACAAAACCGGGACTCTGCCGTTGAGCTACGCTAGCGAGCCTCCCGGAAGGAAGCCGCGAATCATAGCTCACCTCGAGGACGCGCCGCAACCGGACCGAAGTCCAAGCGCACGAACTCCCTGTCCGGCAGCGGAAGGTCGGATTTATAAGCGCAGTCCGTCCCCGAAAGCAAGGCCTTGCGGGACCGTTCCACCGCTGTTTCCCCGACTTAGGACGCGGCCTGCGGCTCCGCCCGTCCGGACACAGGCCGCCCCCGGCTGGTTCTCCAAACCGCCGACGGACGACGAGCGCGGAACGCGCCGCTCGCCCCACCCGACCCGTCCAGCTCGACGGAATCACGTCCCTCCGGTCCGCACTTCCCGGACGCACGCCCCCGCTCCCGACCCCGCAGCCGCCAGTCGGTGGAATGACTGAACGTCTGTTCCATGTGTCCAGCCCGGACCGGAGCCGGCGGCGGGTCGACCTATCCTGCCTCCCCCGCACACCTTTCGCTCCTCCAGACTGAACACGGACACACAGCCGTCGCATCCGGCCGACTCGCATCGCCCGTTTTTCTTCTGGGCGCAACTCTCTGCAATTCCACACGTTGCGCAAGACCCTTCGCGGCGCGTACAGGTCCAGACCGCCGCCAGCAGCGGCTTGCAGCCTTCAACCTCCGGCCGGATTGCGACTTGCGCTGTACACCTTGTCGCCGGTCTCCGTCGCCCGAACATAGGAACATCGCTCCCCGGGGTCTCCAGGCGTGTGGCCCGGGCCGGGACAGCGATCCTCAGGAACAATCCCGGTGCACGGACAGCACGCGCGTCTGAGTTCTTCGGTAGTGCTGTCATGTCCCGGAAAGGCTCCCGCAGTTCCCGCTCCCTGGCCAAAGCGGTGTCGCGTTCGGCGCGACAGCGTGGCCAGGCCGTGTTGTCGCGCCCGGCGTTTGGAACCCGGCTGTCCGATCGCCCCGCGCAGTCTCCGTTCGACGCGCCTGAGCGCTGGCACGAGCCGCGCGGCCGAACGATGCCGCGGATCATCGTCGAGCCGCCCGGCCGCGAGTATTTCCACCCGATCACGCCGTCCGAGGTCCGCGCCCGCATTCTGGAACTCCCCGAGCGGTTTCACGGCTTCGTGGACGTCATCCAGTTCAGCCGGATGACTCGCAAACGCCGACTGTTTCCGCTGTACGGCCTGCAGTGGGGGACCGCGGTCTACCTCTACCCGATCGAGGAGTCGTTGGTCGAAACCTTCGTGCAGCCCCCGCGGCCGCAACAGGCGATTGAGACCCGGATGTACGGCGGCCGCTGGGCGGAGGAAGACGGGTGCTGGCGGCTGTACTGGACGCGGGAGACGATCCGCGACTTCTACTTGAACAACATTCTGATCCACGAGATCGGCCACGCGCTCGACGTGCGAAACCGCCGGCCGCAGGATCGGGAGCGGTTCGCCAACTGGTTCGCCGTCGAGTACGGCTACCGGCGGTCCGAGCGCCCGTCGCCTGAGCCCGTCCCGCCGTCGTAGCTCGCCCGGATGGCGGCCTGATCGCTCAGCGATCCCCGAGGGCGCCTCCGTTCGGCGGGAATCGCCATCAGGGAAGCTTTCAGCATCCGGGCACAGGGGATGCAGAGCCTTTCCAAGGTGCGGAGGCGAATCGGCGAGCGGCGTCCGTCGCTCGGGTCGCGTCCTGCGAGTCGGAAGAGTATCGCGCGATGAAGCTTTCGTGGCGGGATGCCTGGCCGCTGCTGCGGCAGACGTTCGCCGAGTGGAGCGAGGATAAAGCGCCCCGATTGGGCGCAGCCCTCGCCTTCTACACGGCGCTGTCGATCGCCCCGCTGCTGGTGCTGTCGCTGCGGATCGCGGCCGAGGTGTTCGACGAGCAGGCCGCCCGGGGGGAGATCGAACGTCAGATGACGTCGATGATCGGCCCCGAGGGGGGCGCCGCAATTCAGGGGATGATCGAGAGTGCGAACCGGCCGGACTCGGGCGGGGGAACGATCGCCACCGTGCTGGGGATCGCGACGCTGCTGTTCGGAGCGTCCGGCGTGTTCGCCCAGTTGCAGGATGCGTTGAACACGATCTGGGAGGTGCAGCCCAAGCCGGGCCGCGGGGTGTGGGGCGTTATCCGAGACCGGTTCCTGTCGTTCGCGATGGTGCTGGGAATCGCCTTCCTGCTGCTGGTCTCGTTGATTCTCAGCGCCGCGCTGTCGTTCATCGGCAGCTACCTGCAGTTCCTTCCGGACAGCCTGCAGATCGTCAGCCAGGCTCTGAATCTGCTGGCGTCGACGGCCATCATCACGCTGTTGTTCGCGATGATGTTCAAGCTGCTGCCCGACGTCGAGATGGCCTGGCGGGACGTGTGGTTGGGTGCGGCGGTGACGGCCGTGCTGTTCACGCTCGGCAAGTTCGGGATCGGCCTGTATCTGGGCCGCAGCAGCATGGCGTCAGCGTATGGCGTCGCCGGGTCGTTCGTGGTGCTGCTGGTGTGGGTGTACTACTCGGCGCAGATCCTGTTTTTCGGGGCGGAGCTGACGCAGGTGTACGCGAACCAGCACGGCAGCCGGATCGTCCCCTCGGAGCATGCGGTGGCGATCACCGAGGAGGCCCGCGCGCAGCAGGGCATGTCGCGGGGGGAGGAGTCGCTGGGCCCGACGGCAGGGGCTTCCCGCGCTTTGCAATGACGCCGCCGCTGGCGACGTTTGCGGGGGTTCCGCGCACGCCGTGACCGAGCTCACAGCGCGGCGCGACGTCCCGGGTGGCTGCGTTCGATGTGCTCCATGCCGCAGCCGCCGGCCGTTGGCAGCAGCTTGTAGGGTGCGCAGCGACCGTCGGGATTGAAGGCCGCCCGCAGATCTTCCATGACCTCCAGCGATTCCGGCGAGAACAGCTTGTCCATGAAGCTGATCTTCTCGACGCCGATGCCGTGTTCGCCCGTCACGCTGCCGCCGAGGGCGATGCAGCGGGACAGGATCTCATCGCCGGCCTCGATGACGGCCTGCACCTGCCGCTCATCCCGCTCGTCGAACAGCAGGATGGGGTGAATGTTGCCGTCGCCGGCGTGGAACACGTTCACGATCCGGATGCCATACTTCTCGCTGGTGGCGGTGATGAAGTCGAGGATTTCCGGGAGCCGTGTGCGGGGGACGACGCCGTCCTGCGTGCAGAAGCTGGGGGACAGGCGGCCGATGGCTCCGAACGCCTGCTTGCGGCATTTCCAGAGCAGCGCCCGCTCTACTGGCGAGTTGGCCATCCGGACCTCGCGCGCGCCGTTCGCGCGGCAGATGCCGACGATTTGCTCCGCTTCCCCATCGACGGCCGCCTCAAGCCCGTCGACTTCGATCAGCAGGACCGCGCCCGCGTCCAGCGGAAACCCGAATTGAAACGCCTGCTCGAGCGCGCCGACGATCCCCTGGTCCATCATCTCCAGCGCCGCCGGAACGATCCCCGCCCCGATGATCGCGGAAATCGCCTCCGTCGCCGCGCGGACCGTCTCGAACACGCCCAGCATGGTTCGATAGGCGGCCGGATCGCGCGTCAGGCGGACCCAGACTTTCGTGCACACGCCGAACGTCCCCTCGCTGCCCACGAACACGCCGGTCAGGTCGTATCCCGGCCGGTCCTCGGCGGGGCCGCCGAATGTTGCGACGCTGCCGTCGGGCAGCACGGCCTCGATGCCCAGCACATGGTTCACGGTGACGCCGTATTTCAGCGTGTGGGGTCCGCCGGAGTTCGTGGCCACGTTGCCGCCGATCGTGCACGCGCCCTGGCTGGACGGATCGGGCGCGTAATGAAATCCCGAGCCTTTCAGATGGTTCGTGAGGTGCACGTTGACCAGCCCCGGTTCGACGATGGCGTACCGGTCCCGGTAATTGACTTCCAGGATCCGCCGCATCCGCGTCAGGCAGATCATCACGCCGCCGCCGACCGGCAGCGTGCCGCCGGCGAGGCTCGTTCCCGCCCCCCGCGGGACGAACGGAATGCCGAACTCATTGCACGCGAGGACGATCGAGACGACCTGTTCGGTCGACGTCGGGAACACGACGACGTCCGGACGGCGCTTTTCGACGATGTAGCCGTCGCACTCGTAGACCAGCAGTTCGTCCTGTCCGGCGATCAGCCCTTCATCGCCGACGATCTCCCTGAGCCGCCGGACGAGCGGGTGTCCAACCTTGCGGGTGCGGGAAGGGCCGGAGGCGGGAGAAGTCGAGGACATCTGCGTGAACCCGTGCAATGAAAGGACCTTCGGACGATATCCCGCCCGTGCGGCCGCGTCACGTCTGATTCCTGGCCAGGTGCGGGCGAGCCTTTCCGTCCGTGGCCCCGTAGAATCCCGCGATCGTCGGCGGGTCCAGCGAGAGGCGGAAATGTCAGAGTCCTGGGAAGAGCGGCTCAAGAATGTCTACGACCTGATGCTGGACATGTCCACGCGGACCGATCCGCAGGACATGGTCCGGGCCTACGGCGCCAGGGTCAACAAGCTCAGTCCGACCGACCGCCGGCTGTCGCTCAGCCGCCGCGACCTCGAGTCGCCCGCATTCCTGATCACGCGCGACAGCAATCAGACCGAGGACATCAACCCCTGGAAGGAGAAGCATCGCCTCCCCCGACTGTCCGGGGGCCTGCTGGCCGATCTGATTTACGGCGGCCAGCCGCGGATCATCGACGACCTGTACGTGCCGGATTCCGATCCGGCGGCGGAGTACTTGCGCGAGTACAGGTCTCTGGCGGCGATTCCGATGCTGGCGGCCGGCCAGTCGCTGAACATGGTCGTGCTCTTGAAGACCCAGCCGGCGGGGTTCAATCGCGAGCGGTTTCCGGACGTGTTCTGGACGGCAAATCTGTTCGGCCAGGCGACGCACAACCTGGTCCTCAAGCAGGAGGTGCGCGAAGCGTACGAGTCGGTCGACCGCGAGCTGCGAGTCGTGGGTGAGATTCAGAAGGCGCTGCTGCCGACGGCGACGCCGCGGATTCCGACGCTGGACCTGGCGGCGGACTACCGGACGTCGCGGCGTGCGGGGGGCGATTACTACGACTTCTTTCCGCTGCCCGAGGGGCGCTGGGGCATCCTCGTGGCCGACGTCAGCGGCCACGGCACGCCGGCGGCCGTGATGATGGCCATCACGCACAGCATCGCGCACCTGTTTCCCAACGAGACCGGTCGTCCCGGCGACCTGCTGGACTTCGTCAACACGCACCTGGCCGGGCGTTACACGACGGGCATTGAAGCGTTCGTGACGGCGTTTTACGGCGTCTACGATCCGGCGGCCCGGTCGCTGACCTACGCCAGCGCCGGCCATAATCCGCCGCGGCTTTGGAAATGCAGCGAGCAGGCGGCGACGTCGATCAACAGCGACGCCGGCCCGCCCCTCGGAGTGGACGCCGACTCCCGCTATCCCGACACGACGATCCACATTCAGCCCGGCGACCGGATCGTGTTCTACACCGACGGGATCACCGAGGCGATGAATCCGCTGGGGGAGATGTTCGGCGTCGAGCGGGTCGATGAGGTGCTGAAGAATTCCTGCCGGCTGGATGCGGCGACGATCCGCGACCAGTTGCTGCGTCGGCTCGAGGAGTTCACCACCGGCCTGCCGGCGCTGGACGATCGGACGGTGGTCGTGGCGAGCGCCTGCTGATCGACCGAACTTCCGTGCCCGATGGCGGATGTGTCCAATGGACGGGGGCGGAATCGGGAGTCGGACAGCACGGAAAAACGCGGGCGTTCCGGGCGGAGACGCGGGGCGACCCGTGGCGGACACCGGCCGATCCGCGTAAATTGAAGGCATGACCCGCCGGCCCGCGCATGACCCACCCGCGCCAGGCCACACGATCCCCGAGGGAGTTCTCATGTCCCTGTTCGCCGACCTGATGAACCTGCAGACCCGACGGCACTTCTTCTCGCAGGGCGCGCACGCCGTCGGCTGGGCCGCGCTCAGCACGCTTCTCGCGAAGAATGGCTATGCCGCGCCGGCGTCCGAGGGAGCCCCCGCGCCTGTCGGACCGCACTTCCCGCCGACCGCGAAGCACGTGATCTATCTGCACATGGTCGGCGGCCCGCCGCAGATGGACATGTACGACTACAAGCCCGTCATGAATGACTGGTACGACAAGGACCTCCCCGAGTCGATTCGCATGGGCCAGCGGCTGACGACCATGACGTCCGGACAGGCGCGGTTCCCCATCGCCCCGTCGAAGTTCAAGTTTCAGCAGCATGGCGAAAGCGGCATGTGGGTGTCGGAGCTGCTGCCGTACACGGCGCGGATGGTCGACGACATGACGTTCATCCGGTCAATGCACACGGAGGCGATCAACCATGAACCGGCGATCACCTACATGCAGACCGGCAACCAGCTGACGGGCCGCCCCTGCCTGGGGGCCTGGGCGTCGTACGGGCTGGGCTCGGCGAACGAGGACCTGCCGACGTTCGTGGTGCTCGTCGCGCGGCCCACGAACACCGAGCAGGTGCAGGCGATCTCCGCGCGGCTGTGGCAGTCGGGCTATCTGCCGGGCGAACACGCCGGAGTTTCGTTCCGCTCCGGCGGCGACCCGATCCTGTTCATCAACAACCCCGACGGCGTCACCAGCGACGTCCGGCGCCGCACGCTCGACAGCCTCAACGCGCTGAACGAGATCAACTACCAGCGGCTGGGCGATCCCGAGACCCACACCCGCATTCAACAGTTCGAGCTGGCGTTCCGGATGCAGCACAGCGTGCCGGACCTGACCGACCTGGCGTCCGAACCGGAGTCGACGTACGAGTTGTACGGGGAAGAAGCCAAGAAGCCCGGCTCGTTCGCGCACACGACGCTGCTCGCGCGGCGGATGGTGGAGCGCGGCGTGCGGTTCATCCAGGTGTACCACAACAACTGGGACACGCACGCGAACGTCGCGGGCCGGCTGCCCGATCAGTGCCGGGACGTCGACCAGGCCTGCTGGGGGCTGATTCAGGATCTGAAACAGCGGGGCCTGTACGACGACACGCTGGTGATCTGGGGAGGCGAGTTCGGCCGGACGATCTACTCGCAGGGGGGCCTGTCCAAGGAGAACTACGGCCGGGACCATCACCCACGGTGCTACACGATGTGGATGGCGGGGGGCGGGACGCGACCGGGGACGATATATGGGGAGACGGACGACTTCTCGTACAACATCGTGAAGGACCCGGTGCACATCCGGGACTTTCATGCCACGGTGCTGCACCTCCTGGGGTTCGACCACGAGCGGTTTTCGTACAAGTTCCAGGGGCTGGACCAGCGGCTGACGGGCGTCGAGCCGGCGAAGATCATTCCGGAGCTGATCGCGTAAGTCGGGCCGCGATCGCTCAGCGCGTGAAGCCCACGTAGAAGCTGAAGACGCGGCGGTTGTCCTCGTCCTGGTCCACCAGCGGCCAGGCGAAGTCCAGTGCGATCGGCGCGGGGCCCATCGCCGGAATGATCAGCCGGAAGCCGAAGCCCACCGTCGCCCGGAAGTTGTCCATCGACACGTCCGATTCGACCGTGCCGAAGTCGCTGAAGCCCACCACGCGGATGTTGTCGTCCGCCGTGATCGGCGCCATGTACTCGACCGTGCCCAGCGACATCCACTGGCCGCCCACGCGGAAACCCATCTCCCGAGGAGTGACTCCGCGGAACGCGAACCCGCGGAACGATGAGTAGCCGCCCGCGTAAAACCGCTCGAAGATCGGCGTGTCGTCGCCCGTCCAGCCCAACTGGCCGCGCAGGGTCAGCAGGTGCTTGCCAAGCCCGTCCGGCCGCTCCCAGACCGTGAAGATCTG
The DNA here is from genome assembly GCA_019636235.1 of Planctomyces sp. Classification (GTDB taxonomy): domain Bacteria; phylum Planctomycetota; class Planctomycetia; order Planctomycetales; family Planctomycetaceae; genus Caulifigura. The sequence continues at coordinate 48,800 of JAHBXW010000017.1, read as the reverse complement.
GCTGGCCGACGTTTCGACGCGGGGATACGTGAATTCGCCGAAGCCCTGCTCGTACGAGACTTCGAACAGGTGGCCCATGGTGGGCAGGAAGGCCGAGTCGCGCGTGTCGTGCGACAGCGTGATCAGGGCGGTCGACAGGAAGTTGTCCCCTTTGACAGCCATCAGGTCGGGCGGCGCGGGGGTCCGGAAGTCCCGGACGTCGACGTTCTCCAGACGCAGCGCCGTGCTCAATGACCAGTACCGCGTCAGCAGCCGGCCCAGGCTGATGCGTCCGCCCAGCCGGTCTTCCGTCCACTCGTTGTAGAACCGGTTGTAGTAGAAGCCGCTGACGCCGAGGCTGTAATCGGTTCGCAGGAAATAGGGGTCCTGCCAGCTGACGAGGTACCGGCTGACTTCCGAGCCGGGCATGGCTTCCAGGCGGAAGCTCTGCCCGCCGCCGCGCCAGGCCTGGCCGTTCATGATGTCCGCCCAGGAGCGCGGCGGACGCAGGATGTTGAAGTTGTCTTCCTGGAGGGTGAACTGGCCGACGACGCCGGCATCGCTGTTTACGCCGACGCCGAACATCAGCCGTCCGGTGCGCCCTTCGGAAACGTCGACGTTGACGTCCACGAACGAAGGTTCGCCGGGGCGGTTGAAGGCATCCCCGAACGGGTCGCCCTGCGGCGAGACGGCCCCGAGGTAGTTCTGAGGGATCGGTTGCCCGTATCCATCAATGCTCTGGCTGCGAACGACGTCCTGCGGCGACTGTCCGCGGATCACGATTTCCTCGTCGGGCTGCCCGAAGATCGTGTCCGGATCGATGTTGTAAGCGAGGTAGGCGGGGGCCTCATCAGCCGGGGCGAATGAGCGGCCGGCGGCCGGCGCGGGAGCGACCTGGCGGGCCTGCGGCAGACGGTGCTGAGGCGGGCCGGGCAGCGACCCGGGCAAAGACGCGGGCCGGGCGACGCTGGCGAGTTCCGCGTCCACGTCGACGGCCGCCAGTTGCGGCGCGGCGTCGGCCTTCAAGCGCCGCGTCGTGGGCAGCGCGGACATTTCGCGGCGGACCGTCGCGGCGGCTTCGGTCGCGGGAACTTCCGTGGCGGAGGGCGACACGAATTCCGAATCCGACTCGTCTTCGGACAGCAGCGCTTCGAGCGCCGGACGGTAGAAGGTCTCCTGCAGGCTGCGGCTGCCGAGGTCGAACGGCGCGACTTCGCGAAACAGGTCGTCGTCGTCGAGGCTCTGTCCGCGCGCGATGGGCATCTGCGGCATGTAATCGAGCGGGTTGCCCGGGACGACGTCGATCCGCGCGGGCTGCGTCCGATCCCAGATCTGGTGTCCCTGCAGAACGGCCTGGGCCATCCGCAGGTTCTTGCCGCTGGCGAGGTGCCCCGGCTTGAGGAACCGGTTGACCTGATTCCGGACGACGCCTTCCTGCGTGTGCGGATGGTCGCCGCGGATGCGGATGTTGATCACGCCGATCATCCGCGGCTGGTCTTCCTCGATGTGGTACACGACGTCCACCCAGCCGGGCTGCTCGAGGAATCGCGGAGTGGGTTCGACCTTGGAGAACAGGCGGCCCAGTTCGTCGTACTCCTCCTTCATGCGGTTCACGTCCTGCTGGAGGAACCGGGCGCTGAAGGGTTTTCCGGTCTTGAGCTTCTGACCTTCGAGGAGCTGGGCCTGGGTGAGGACCTCGTTGCCTTCGATTGTGATGTTGCGGACGTTGTAGCGTTTGCCTTCGCGGACCTTGAACACGACCTCGACCTTGCCGGACTCGGGGGCCTCGCGGCACTCGTGGTCGATTTCGGCGTCGAAGTAGCCGAGGTCGGCGTAGTAGCGTTTGAGAGCCGAGGCGTCATTGGCCACAAGCTCGGGATCGAACTCTCCGCCGAAAAACCACAGGAGAACGGTCTTGGTGGCCAGTTTCGTCTTCAGGATGCCGCCGCGAATGTCGCGGTTGCCTTCGAAGCTGATTTTCCAGACGCGGACCTTGGGCCCCTCCTGGATGGCGAACACGACGTCGCGGTCGTTCGGGTCGCCCCCTTTCTCGAGGGTGATCTCAGCGTGGCGGAAGCCCTTTTCGCGATACAGCGATTTGAGTCGTTCGACGCATTCGCGGTTCGTGGAGACGTCGTAGGCGTGCCCTTCGACCAGCCCCGTGTTGGCGCTGAGTTCGCTGGTCTTGATCTTCTTGTTGCCCTTGAACTCCACGCTGCGGAGGATCGGGCGTTCGGTCACCTGAAACACGAGGACCGTGCCCTCGTCTCCGGCGCGAAGGACGGGCGTGACCCGGAAGAAGTAGCGGGTGTGGATGAGGGCCTGGACGTCCTCTTCGATCTGGTGTTCGCTGACGGGGCGGTTCGCGCGGCACCGGATGTGGCGAAAGATCGCGTAGTCGGGAATCGTCGCGTTGCCCTCGATTTCGACGGCGGCCAGCGGCTCGCTGAGCAGATCGTTGGTGGGGGCCTGTTCGCCCTGGCCGCGCGCGGGCATGCCGGCGGGCGGGCGCCGCAGCCGGCCCCCGAAGACGGCGTCGAAACTGGGGGCGGGTTCCTCGAGTTCGTCGTCGAAGTCCTCGTCATCCTCGTCTTCGTAGGACAGGATGCCCGGGGGGCCGATGAGGGGCGTTTGAGCGATGGCCGGCGCCCCGCCGAACGTCAGCAACGCCGCGCCGCAGGCGATCGCTCGCCAGAGGCTGATGCACTGCGGGCGGAATGGCAGGCGGGTTCGGGGCATGGCGGGAATCGCCCTCGCGAGGCCGTCCGGAAAGGACAGAGCGGCGGCCTCTCGAAGGTGGGATGGGATTGCGACGCGGGGGTTTAGCCTGAGTCGCGGATTCAAGGCAAGACGATTTGCCTGACCGGCCCGGGCGGAAGTCCACATTGCCGGAATCCGCCGTCTCGGGGGCGCCCGGCAATCCGCGGCCGGGACAGCCCGATCGCGCGTCCTCAATCCCGAACTGCTATAGTGAGTTGCGTTTAGAGACTCCCGGATTCGGAAGGCGACTGTCCCATGTTGACTCCTGTGCTGGCCCTGATCGGCGCGCCCTGGCAGATACTGGTCATTTTGATCGTCGTGCTGCTGTTGTTCGGCCGGCGCCTGCCCGATCTGATGCGGAGCCTGGGCTCGTCGGTCAATGAGTTCAAGAAGGGGATTCGGCAGGACGGGGAAGACGAGGAGTCCGGGTCAAATCCGTCAGGCTGATCCCGCGTTCGCCGCCGTCATGACGTAGACAGTGAGACCGTTCCCCCAGGCCTGATCGGCGCGCGGCTCATGGCAGAGTGGATTCCCTCGTTCTCAACCCCCGGCTGGGCCTGGCTGTTCACCCTGCTGGTTCCGCTGATCGTCTTCTACTTTCTGAAGCTGAAGCGTCCGCGGATCGAGGTGCCGTCGCTGGCGCTGTGGCGGCAGGTCGTCAGCGATCAGCGGGTCAACGCGCCATTCCAGAAGTTCCGCCGCAATCTGCTGCTGCTGCTGCAGGTGCTGCTGTTGTGCCTGCTGGCGCTGGCCGCGACGCAGCCCTACTGGCGGGGAGACCTGAGCGAAGCCCAGTTCCTGCCGATTCTGATCGACACGTCGGCCAGCATGGGGGCCGTCGATGAAAAGACGGGCAAGACGCGGCTGGACCTGGCCCGCGAGGAGGTCCGGCGGCTGGTCGACGGCCTCGTCTCGGGGCAGCAGTTGTCTCTGATCTCCGTGAACTCGACGGCCCGCACGCTGACGGATTTCACCGACAACCGGGCGGTGCTGCGCGAGGCGCTGACCCGGTTGAAGGTCAGCGACGTCCCGACGCGCGTCGAGGACGGGCTGCGGCTGGCACAGGCGCTCGCGAAGTCCAAGGACGTGCAGTCGGTGCGATTGTATTCGGACGGCAACCTGCCGACGCGCCCCGATCCGACGACGGGCAACCCGATCGCCGTCGTCGATTTCGATCTGCCGTTCCGGCTGGAGTTCCAGCAGATTCCAGCGTCGGGGAACAACCTGGGGATCACCGCGCTCAATGCCCGCCGCGCTTCGACGACCCGCTGGGAAGTCTTCATCCGCATCGACGGCGCGCCCGCGGCCAGCACGGCCGGCCGGGTCACGCTGCGGAACCACGGGCGGGTCGTCGGCCAGGAGGACGTGATCCTCGGGCCGGCCGAAACCCAGCGGCTGGTGTTCAGCATCGACGCCGACGCGCCGGCGGCGCTCGAGGCCGTCATCGAGCCGGACGGCTTCGACGCGCTCAAATCGGACAACATCGCCTGGCTGGACCTGCCGGTCGGCCGCGACCTGACGGTCTACTGCGCGACGACGCTGGACGGCTATCGCCACGCGCTGCGGGGGCTGCCGGGAGTGCTCGTCGAACCTGGCGAGGACGGGACGTCGAAGCTGGGCGCATACGATCTGGTGATCTCGGACAACGAAGTCGATGCGGCCCGCGAGGCCGACACGTATCTGTTCGTGGGGGTCGTTCCGGGGGAACTCGCCGGGCAATTGTCGGTTTCGGCCGGCGTCACCGACGTCGTCGACTGGAAGCGGGATTCCAGCCTGCTGCAGCACGTGCAGATGCGCGAGGTGCAGTCGATGGACCTGCCGCAGCGGGGGGACGACGTGACCGATGCGGACGTCGAATCCCGCGGCTACGAGTACCTGGCGCACGGCGCGCGGGGGCCGCTGATGCTGCAGAAACGCGAGGGCAGCAAACTCCGGATCTACTTTCTGTTCCACACCGACCGCTCGACGCTGCCGTACCGCATCGGCTTTCCCGTAATGGTGTCGAACCTGGCCAACATGGCGTTGCAGCAAGCGGAACTGGCGGAGATGTCGGCGGCGACGACGGGCGCGCTGCCGCGAATCCGGCTGGACGCGAACCAGGCCTACCGGATCACGTCTCCCGCGGGCGAACATTTCGACCAGTCGGCGGACGCCATCGGCGACCTGCTGGGCATACCGGCGACCGCCGTCGGGCGGTATGAGATCCGCAAGGAAGGGACGCCGGTGCGATCGATCGGCGTGTCGCTGTTGAATCCGACCGAGACGTCGCTGGCGACGGTCAGCGAGATTCAGATGAACGAGGTGGCGGTCTCGGCGGAGGGCGAGCGGGTCAAGGCGGACAAGCCCTGGTGGCCGATGCTGTCGCTGCTGGGGTTCGGCCTGCTGCTGGTGGAATGGTGGGTGTTTCAGAAGAAGCCCTCGGGGATGCCGGACTGACGGCGGCGACGCCCGGAGACGTGGAGCCAGCCATGACATCGCAAGCGGGGCGCGGGCGGATTCCGGCGCAGACCTGGATGGCGGCCGCTCTGGCGCTGTCGCTCGTGGGGCCCTTGTCCGCGCAATCGCCGCCGCGGGCGCAGCCGCTGTCGATGTCAATGTACGTCGACGCCTCCTCGTTCCGGAACCGGACGCCTGGGCCGTATCCGCTGTCGTTGCAAATTCAATGGAACGGCAACCGGCTGCTCGAGGGCCGGGTGCGGGTCACCTTCAATACTCAGTTCGACCTGCCCTGCACGCTGCTCAGCGACGAATTGACGTTGAACGCCGGCGAATCGCACGTCTCGCTGATGATCCCTCCTCTCATGTCGTTGAGTTCCGTCGAGCAGGTGGATCTGCTGCTGGAATGGGTCAACGGGGACGAGGTGCAGTGGAGAGGGACGGCGCCGCTGCGCATCGCCGGCGCGTGGCGGCGATCGACCGTGACTGGCGTATGCGCCACGCCCTCCCCGACGATCCGGACCCTGGAGACGCAGTTGTCTCTGGGCGAACTTCTGCCCGTGGACTCGGGGATCGCCGATGGAACGCGGCTGGTGATGAACCTCCCGCACGAAATGCGGCCCTCCGACATCTCGGTCGAACCGCTGCAGCTCTGCGTGCTGGATGCGCTGCTGCTGGATGTCGACGCGATCCGGGCGCTGTCGGCGTCGCAGCGGTCGTCGGTGCTGACGTGGTTGCGGGCGGGGGGGCGGGTGGTCATCTGCGAATCGGGGACGCCGTGGCGGGACTCGGAGATCGCGTTTCTGCAGGAGCTGCTGGTCGAGTCGCCCGAGTACGTGCCGCGGCCGGCGGATCCGATCGGGCTGGCGTGGCCGGGCGCGGACGTCGACTCGGGACTGGTTTCGGCTCGGTTCGGGCTGGGAAATGTCCTGATTGTGGCGGACCCGACGGTTGTTGATCGGAACCCGGGGGCGGTGCGTCGAGCGGCGGCGGTGCTGTGGGACGTGCGCGTGGGCACGCGCGGCTTGCTGGACGAGGTCGCGGACGGTCGGGCGCCGGCGAACTCGCTGATGAATCATGGGATCGGCTTCGGGCCGCTGGTTCGTCAGCGCCCGGTGGAACTCCGGGGGCTGGCGAGCAAGCTGCTGCCGCAGGGCGTGAGCGCCGTGCCGCTGTGGGTCATCGGCGCGGTGCTGGCGTTGTACGTGCTGTTGATCGGTCCGGCGGAGTATTTCGCGCTGGGCCTGATCGGTCGGCGGAAGTGGAAATGGATCACGTTTCCGTTGACGACATTGGCGGTGTCGGCGGGGGCGCTGGCGATTTCGCGGTGGCATCTGTCGGCGAGCGGCGTGCCCTCCTCGCTGGTGATCCGCGATCTGCTGCCCGGCGCCGAAGTCGCCCGCGAGACGCGGATCTCGATGATCTTCGAGCAGGTCCGCAAGGACGTAGTGACTCCCGTTTCGCGCAGCCTGTACACGCCGCTCAACACGTATCAGGAATTCAACCCGCTGGCGATGCAGATGATGACGTCCGGCTTCAATCCGCTATCGGCGTCGCCGACCTTCTCTGTCGAGGGACGGCTGCCGCATGCGGCGCGCATCGTCCGACCGGTCGAGGAGTTCGTCGGCCAGATGCAGCGGGAAGTGACGCTTCCCGTCCCCGCCGAGCGGCACGCTCCCGACCCGGAAGCGGCGGCGTTTCCGTGGGACGACCTGCCCGACTTCAGGAATCGCGAGGAGTTGCGGTCGTTCGTCCGCCAGGCGTTCGGCGAGAAGGCCTCCGCCGCGCTGATCACCGGGGGCGAACGGCAAACGCTCACGGGCAACTTTTCGCTGTTTCAGTCGGAACCGGCCGATCCCTGGCGCGGCACGCCGTTGGCCAACCAGGCGCGGCGACGCGGGCTGCCCCCGGGCTTCGTCGAGCCTCCTGTGGATTTTCAGGAAGGGCTGCTGGATGCCCTGACGACGGGCGCCAACGGAATCTTCAACGTCGTCAGCCGCAACGCTCCCTCCGGAAGCTGGGCGCTGGAGGACCTGCCGCTGATCGATCCCACGAATCCGGACGAACTGGCGCTGGCGATCCTCGTTCCCAACGACAACGGCTGGACGCTGTTCCGCCGCCTGTATCGCCGGGACGCCGAGGGGCGCTGGAAGTAGCCTCGCGGGCATGCTCCCGGCCGCCGCTCAATCTCCCGCGACGTCCGGCGCTCCCGCCGACAGGATCCGCAGCGCATTCGTGCGGTACACCTTCTCCAGCACCTCCTCCGGCAGGAAGATCCCGTAGATCATCCAAAAGCCCTGGCGGTGATGGCTGTCGACCGGATCCCAGTACTCATCGTCGGTTTCCAGAAACCGGTAGTACGAGCGGAACGCTTCGACCCTGGGCGTGGTGTCGGTGCCGAACAGAATCCGGTCCTGGTACTTCAGGAAGAACCGCCGCGCCGTGTAGGGCTGTCGGCCGAGCTCGGAGATCCGCGCATCAATGTCGATGTGCATGTTGGGGTATTCGTCCAGCCAGCGGCCCACCGTTTCCAGGTCTTCCGGATTGTTGCCGAAGTGCGCGCACAGGAACGTCGTGTTCGGATGCCGCGCGATCGCGCGATTCCGCTGAGCGTGCAGCTCCTCGCGCGATCGAAACTGCTCGCCGAAGAACAGCCAGTTGGGATGCTCGTTGAGTTCGTGCCAGCGTTCGTTGAACCGGTCCAGCGGCGTGAAGAACGCGGCCGGGTCGGAGATGTGGATCATCACCGGCCGGCGAAACTCGCCGCACAGTTCCCAGATCGGGTCCAGCCGCGCGTCGTCGACCGGGACCAGCTGGCCATCCGCGTCGCGCACGCCCAGCCCCAGACTCTTGTGGATTTTCAGGCCCCGCGCGCCGGCCTTGAAGCTCTCCCGCAGCCGCTGCGTCTCGCGTTCGGTCCAGCCCTCCGAACCAATGCCGTCGAAATCCAGCAGCGCGAACGTCAGGAACCGGCCGGGATGCGCCTGGTCGAGCGCGGCCAGCGTCTCCTGCAGCCGTTCGCCCCAGCCGCCGTCTAGGTTCACCACCAGGGCGACCCCCGCGTCGTCCATCGCCTGCAGGTAGGCCTGCACGCGCTCTGAAGTCAGCCGCTGCGCCCCGCCGCCGAGGTGATTGTGAATGTCGATCGCTGGATACAGCGGCGTGTTCACGCGGGTCGTCTTTGTGACCAGCATCGACCGCGGCTGCCAGTCGCGGAGCTTGAGATCGCGGATGTCGTCCGCCGGCTCCTCAGCCACAGCAGCCGACGCCGCAAACAGCGACACAATCAACAGACGGAACAGGGGTCGACGCATCGCGGGGGTCTCGGCGGCAGGGGGCGGATCACAGGGAACAGCGGTCGGTCGTCACTCGAAGACCAGCGTTCCGAACTTCTCGAATTCATGAAAGCTGGGGCCGACGCGCGCCCAGTCCCAGGCGGTCGACTGGCCGTTGTCGTAGTCGACACGGTAGAAGTTCGCCCGCCACTGGCTTCCCGGCTGGGGCGGCACGTTCCGCAGAGGCTTGAGCAGCTCGTAAGGGAAGAACATCTCCGCCCGCCAGCCGGCGATGTCCGCGTTCGACTGCTGCGGGCCGCCGGAAATCGACACCCGCTTCTGCACCTTCCGGCCCCCTTCGTACATCCACGGCCGCCAGCCCATGATGGCCCCGTCGAGGTTGGGAATCAGGATCGGCAGCTCGTAGCCCAGGGGCGAGATCTCATACTCGAAGTACAGCGGATGCCGTTCGTCGGTCCACAGGAACACTTCGAACACGTCCTCCGTCCACAGCGTCGCGTAGTCCTCGGTGAAGGTGGCCGTCAGCCGGGCGTCGCTGCCGTCGAACAGGACGTACAGGCCGGTCTTCGAATGCAGCGCCTTGACCCGCGCCGTGTACGGGTGCGTGCCGCCAGGGCGGACATTCAGCGGCGTCCACCCGGCCGCCTCCCACGCGGCGTGAGACCCGTCCCCCGTCACCGGAAAATCGTCCGTCTGCGGAACCCGCAGCACGGGCCTGGCATCCGCGTCGGCATCGTCGGCCCGCAGCGGACCGCCGCCGCCGATCGCCAGCGCCCCCGCCACCAGCGCCGTCGCCAGTCGCCCGACTCGGCTCGTTGTCGTCGCACTCGACATTGCTCATACCCTTCTCGAAACGGACGCGCCATGCGCTGGTCGGAACCCCGGAACGGGCGGCGGCGCGCACCACGCGCGGCCCGCACGACGCGGCTAGGGCAGGGGAAGCGTGCGCTGATACACGGTCGCATCGACGCTCAGCGGCTCACCCGTTCGCAACAGCAGCAGCGCGGGCGAATCCTGACGCAGCCGGGCCCGGGCCGACACCGCCGTCAATCCCTCGCCAACGAACGCCTCCAGCGAGCCATGATCGGCGACGATCCGCAGCCGCAGCTGGTCGCCCTGAGTGTTCCAGGGGGCCGGCGCGACGTCGGCGACTTTGACCGTTCTGGCGTCGTAGTCGATCACCACCGGCTCGCCGAAGACGCTGACTTCCAGTTGCCCCTGCGCGCCGGCCGGCGTCACGAGTTCGACGTCGCTGGCGCCGAACTGGGCGTTGACGACAGCCGCCGCGCCGGGCGTCACTTCGCCGGCGAACCGAGCCGCGGCGTGTCCGAAGTTCTCGCGGAGTTCCCGAACCGGCGCCGCCGCCATGCGAACTCCGTCCGGCGTGCTGTGCAGCGACAGTTCGACGGGGATCGTCATCTGCTGGTTGTAGGGGCGTCCGGGGAATTCAATGCCCTGTCCCCAGCCGATCTGGATGCGGCGGTTCTCCGGGGCGTCGCTGAACGTCTGCGCCGCGTAGAAGTTGCCGTGCCACAACTGGTGCTTGGGACCGTCGGGGCGGAACTCCAGTCCATCAAACTCGCCCAGCACATACCGCCCGTCCGCGGCGTACAGCACCCATTTGGAATCGCCCGCCTGCCCCTGGACCGGCAGCTCGAACAGGTCCGGGCATTCGAAGTAGCCCTCAATCCGGCTGGCGTACGTCCACGACTTCAGGTCCGGCGAGTGATGGAAGGCGATCCACTGCTTGCCTTCCGCCTCGGTGTACACCGCCATCACCCAGCGATTGGTGGGCGCGTGCCACAGCAGCCGCGGGTCCCGCCCCTGGTGCTTCACGACGGGGTTGCCTGCGTACTCGGTCCAGGTCCGCCCCAGGTCGTTGCTGTAGATCATGCACTCGCCGCGGCCCGTGCTGGTATACGCGGCGACGAGCAGCGGCGATTCCCCGTCCCGCCAGCCGGAGGTGTTCTGCTCATCGACGACAGCCGAGCCGGAGAACGCCCAGTCGCCGAACCGCACCGGCGTCAGCGCGATCGGCAGGTTCGACCAGTCCACCAGGTTCCGGCTGACCGCGTGCCCCCAGTGCATGTTCCCCCAGGCCCAGCCATACGGGTTGTGCTGGTAGTACAAATGCCATTCCCCTTCGGCGAAGACCATGCCGTTCGGGTCGTTCAGCCAGCCGCGCGGAGCGGTGAAGTGGATTTCGGGACGACGGTTGTCCGGCGGCCAGACCTGCGAGGGAATCTGGTCGGACAGCAGCAGCCGCGCGAGGGCCGTCGAGTCGCCCGTCAGGCGGTCGATCCGCACCGTCAGCTCGCGCCCCATCCAGGGGGTCAGGTCGCAGTGCACCCAGAAGTCCGGCCGATCGTCGGCGAGTTCGATCTCGAATTCGCGGCGGATCTCGCCCCCTTCCCGGACCTGGATGCGCCGCTTCGTCGCGCCGTTGCGGACCGGCAGCCACAGGTACGGCTGCCGGGCGACGACCGTCCGCTCGGCGGGAGCGGCCATTTTCGTGGCGTCGCTTTGATGGATGTGATCGACGCTGATGTGGCCCCAGCCGCCGGTGTGGGAGTCGATGATCTCAATCACGGCATCCCGGCCGTTCAGATCGCTGACGTCCCAGGCGTGCCAGTCGAGGCGTTCGGTCCCGCCGGCGGCGTCGTTGGGTCCGGTGGCCGTGCGGACGACCTTGCCGTCGACGAGGAGATTGATGCAGGTTTCGCCCGGATGGTCGCCGCCGCCAATCAGGAAGTTGAGGAACTTGCGTTCGACCCGGAACGGCGGGGAGACCAGCCGGCCGGTGGAGGAATCGCCGCCGACAAACGAGTTGACGAGGCCGCTTCCGAGGAAGCCGGAGACGTCCATCTGCCCGGGCAGGGCGCCCCGGGCGGGGCGTCGGCCGAACGCCCGGCCTTCGACCGCCCACAGGCCGTAATCGTCCCCCTCAAAATCAGCGATGAGGATGTCGTCGGCGCCCCGGGCGGACGACGGCAGGCTGGACAGGGCGAGTGCTGCCAGGAGGCAGAGGGAGCGCATGAGCAACGGATCGACCTCGACGGATGACGACTTTGGGGGGTGATTGGTACGGGCGGCCTGCGGCGCAACGGGCGGTTCGGCCGCCCTTACTCGGCGCCGGCGGGCCGCCATGCCGTGCCGTTCACGGACGGATCTTCAGGGGGCGGCGACTGGCGAGTTCGCCAGACTCCACATCGGCGGCGATCTTCGCATAGATCGACGACGGCTCGCCACTTTGCGGACCGAACAATCGCCGGCGTTCCCCCGAGCGGCGGGGTTTGAGCGGCGGGGTTCATCCCCGCCGTGCCGCCTCGTCCGTGCCAATACGAGCCCAGAAGCGTCAGCGCTTGGAGATTCGGTGCCCCCCGAGCGGCGCACTGTACGTCGATCGGCGCGATTCGCAATGGGACATCTTCCCCTATCACATCGGTCCGGGCGTTCAACGCGCCACACGGGCGGGCAAGCCGCCCGTGGCACCCGGCGCGTGCCATGCCCGCCGGTGGGTCTCGTGCCTCGACCGCACCCTACGGCGCGGCCACGCCCATCATCCGGTGCCATCCGCGTCGTATGTCTTCCGAAACTCCCGCACAACCGACGTCGCGTACGCTCCCGAAGGAAGCTCGAACTGCAACAGCACATCCCCGGTGTCCGTGCGAACTTCCAGCCCTCCCGGCCGGAACAGCAGCGGCCGCCGCGCTCCGGGCGTCAGGTTGCGGAACGTTTCGAAGCTGCCCGGCGTCAGGCCCCACGCGGCCAGAACGACAGCCTCGCGATCCGCCGCGTCGCCGCCCGGCGGCTTCATTTCCGGCCCGAACATCGGCCCCGTGATGACCGTCTCCCGATCGTCAAATCGCGGCTGCTCACGCGCGACATCGTCGACGACGAACAGACCGCCCGTCGCGGACACCTGCATCACGTCCCCCGCCAGCACCGTTTGCAGCAGCCCGTCGCGAATGCGCGAGGCCAGCGTCTCATTGAACAGCGCCGACTGCACGGCGGAGAGCGCCAGCCGCAACAGAAATCGCCGCCGCGCCGGCGGTATGTCCCGCGGCGTTGACGTGCCCCGCAGCAGCCCCAGCCCGAACGTGAGCGTCTCGTCGTCATGACCGAACCGCTGTTCGCCGTATATGTTGGGCACGCCGGAACGCTCCAGGAGGGCGGCGATCTCCGCGGCCGCGCGGTCCGCCTGCGGCTCCGCTCCCCGCAATCGGATCCGGAACCGGTTGCCGCGGAGGTGCCCCGTGCGCAGCTTATTCCGATGCCGCCGCGCCTCCAGCACGCGGATCGCCTCGGTCGCGACAAGTCCGACGTTCGGCTCGCACCGGGCCGGGACGGACAACCATTGCCGCGTGACGGCCCGCCGGTCCTTCATTCCCGCGGCTCCAATGTCCCCGCGAGTGCAGCCGACCTGACGGGCCACGTGCCCGAGGAGCTGCTCCGCCGAGACGTCCCGCTTCTCGATCCACAGGTACAGATGCTCCCCTTCGCCGGACGGCTCATAAGCCGGAAGCTCCTCGACCTCGAAGTCCTCGGGGGCGCTTTTGAAGGCGCCGCCGGTTCGCAGTTCGAGCGGAGTGACAAACGGGAGCGGCGTGCGGGACGCGGACATGGGCGAAGCGAGGCGGGCTGAGACTTCAGTGACGCGGGACCGGATGGTATCACCAGTGGATCGCCGGGGCGCACCGCATCCGGCGCGCGGCTTTTGCCGCCACTTCGACCGACAGTCAGCGACGCGACATGCGCATCGGCATTTACGGCGGAACATTCGATCCCGTGCACGTCGGGCATCTGCTGCTGGCCGAGCAGTGCCGGGAGGCCTGCCGTCTGGATGAAGTGTGGTTCGTGCCAACGGGTTCGCCGCCGCACAAGCAGGGGGTCGAAATCGCGTCCGGCAAGGCGCGCCGCGAGATGCTGGAACTGGCGATCGCCGGACTGCCGCAGTTCCGGGTCTCGACGCTGGAACTCGACCGTCCGGGGCCGCATTACACCGTGGAGACGCTGAGCAATCTGCGCCGCAGCCGTCCGGACGACGAACTGTTCCTGCTGATGGGAGGCGATTCGGTGGCGGAGTTTTCGACGTGGCGCGAGCCGGAGCGGATCAACGAGCTGGCGACGATCGTGGCGGTGAACCGCGGTCGGGGCGGGCTCGACCTCGAGCCGCTGCGGCGGGCGCTGGGGACCGACGCCACGCGAGGCGTCCGGCTGGTGACGATGCCGGGCATCGCCATTTCCGCCAGCGACCTGCGGAGGCGCGTCGGCGAGGGGCGCAGCATCCGGTTCCAGACGCCCCGGTCTGTCGAACAGTATATTTTGCAGCACGGGCTGTATCGCGACGCCGGCGCGTCAGGCCCGCGGTGACGCGAACCGCCTCCGGCGCGACGTCGCCCGTTCATCCCGCCAGGCCGCAGGCGTGAATCGCATCGATCTCGACAACCAGGCCACGACGCGACTCGACCCCCTGGTGTTCGAGGCGATGCGGCCGTGGCTGCTGGGCCGCGGCGGCAATGCTTCCAGCACGCAGCACGCGTCGGGCCGGGACGCGCGGGACGCCGTCGAGTCCGCGCGCGAAGAAGTTGCAGCCGCAATCGGCTGCCAGCCCCGCGAGCTGATCTTCACCAGCGGGGCGACGGAAGCGAACAATCTTGCGATCCGGGGCGTCCTGGAGGCCAGCCGCGAGCACTCGCAGTTCATCACCACGGCCGCGGAGCATCGATCCGTGCTGGATCCCGGGCGGCGGCTGTCGCGGATGGGTTACGTGACGACGGTCCTGCCCGTCGACGAGGAGGGGCGCGTCGATCCGGCTGCGATCGCACAGGCCGCCGCACCAACCGCGATGCTGGTCAGCGTGATGCTGGCGAACAATGAAGTTGGAACGATCAACGATCTGACGGAAATCTGCCGGGTCGCGGAGCGGCAGAGGCTGCTCGTGCACTGCGACGCCGCTCAGGGCCTGGGGGAGGGAATGGCGGTGCTGTCGCGGGCGCCGGTCGATCTGCTGAGCCTGTCGGCGCACAAGATTCATGGTCCGCAGGGGGTCGGCGCGCTGCTGGTCCGCCGGGGCTCCCGCCGGATTCCCATCCGGCCGCTGCTGGAGGGGGGCGGCCACGAACTCGGATTGCGCAGCGGGACGCTTCCCACGGCGCTCATCGTGGGCTTTGGGGAGGCCGTGCGCATTCTCCGGACCGACGCGACTCGCACGCACGACCTGTGCTCCCGTCGAAACCGCCTGTGGGAATTGCTGCGGAACATCCCGGGCATCCGCCGGAATGGGCCTCCGCTCGAATCCGGGCTGCGGCTCAGCAACAACCTGAACGTCAGCTTCGAGGGGATTGACGGGGCCGCGCTTCTGGCCCGCATCGACCAGGCCGGTCTCGATGTCAGCTCCGGCGCCGCGTGTTCGTCGAGCGATCCCGAGCCCAGCCATGTGCTCAGGGCCATCGGCCTGAACGATGCGCTGGCTCGCGCCAGCCTGCGGTTCGGGCTCAGCCGGTTCACGACCGACGACGAGATTGACCGCGCCGCGGCAATCGTGTCCGATGCCGTGACGTCGCTCCGCGGCGAGACAACCCAGCCCCCTGGTGAGACATGACCGATCCTCCGGCCGCGAGCGGCGCCGTCATCACGGAGCGCTGGCCGCGACTGGTCGTCCTGGTCGCGGTCGTCCTGTCGACAGTGCGGCTCCTCGAATCCGCTCCGCTGCAGAGCGCCAACGACCGCTCGCGCTGGACGACGGTCTGGTCGCTGGTGGAACGCGGCACATACCAGGTCGACGAAATCATTCGGGTTCCGGGCTGGGACACGATCGACAAGGTGCGGCACGACGGGCATTTCTACTCATCAAAGCCGCCGCTGCTGTCGACCATCGTCGCCGGGCTGTACTGGCTGGAAATGCGGACGCTCGGCTGGCGGTTGGTTCCCGACAATCTGCAGGACACGGCCTGGGCGACGCGGCTGCTTCTGTGGTTCGTGAACATCCTGCCGACATGGATCGCTCTCGAATGTTTCTCGCGGATCCTGTGGCGCGAATCGGCCCGGGTCTGGACGCGGGCGTTTGTGCTGACGGCGGCCGCCTTCGGCACATTGTGGGCGGCGTATCTGCCATCGCTGAACAATCACACGCCGGCGCTGTGCTGCGTCGTGTTCGCGCTGGCGTCGCTGTGGACGTCGCCGGGCCAGCCGTTGAGCGCGTCCCGGGCCGCGCTGGCGGGACTGTTCGCGGCCGGGGCGACGGTGTTCGAGCTGCCGGCCGCGGCGCTGCTCGCAGGACTGGGCCTGTGGGTGCTGCTGAAGGACCGGCGGCTGGCGCTGTGGTTCGCCGCGGGCGCCGCGCTGCCGATCGGCGCTCACTTTCTGACGAACGTCCTCGCCACGGGCGACTGGAGGCCGTTCTACGCCGCCTACGGCACCGAGAAATACAACTACGTGTTCGAGGGAATTCCCAGCTACTGGATGGAGCCGCGGGGAGTCGATCGTGCCCGCGACTCGTTTGGAACCTATCTGCTGCACTGCACGATCGGACACCATGGACTGCTGTCGCTGTCCCCGGTGTGGCTGCTGGCCCTGTTCGGGGCGGTCCGGTCGACGACCGGGCGCGAGAAGCTCGTTCAAGCGTCCTGGCTGGGCGTCGCGCTGACGGCAATCGTTTTCAGCTTCTACCTGTCCCGTCCGGCTCATTACAACTACGGCGGAGTCAGCGTTGGGCTGCGCTGGATGTTGTGGCTGATCCCGTTCTGGCTGCTGCTGCTGATCCCCGCCTGCGACCGGCTGTCCGGCTGGACCCCGGGTCGAGCTGTGTCGGCGCTGCTGCTCGCACTGTCGATCGTCTCAGCCTGGCATCCGTTCAACGCTCCCTGGCGACAGCCGTGGCTGTTCGAATGGATGCAGGCCCGGGGGTGGATCGACTACCGCGATCCCGCGCCGCAGTTTGATCGCCCCGTGCGGTCCTGGGTCTTCCAGCTGCCGAGCGGCCCCGCAGCGCATCCCGATGACTGGATCGAACTGGCGGGCACGGAACTGGACGGTTCCGCCCTGACGCTGCGAGTCGCCGACGGCGGGCCGGCGGAGGTCGACGGTCGTCCGGCCCGGAGCATCGACTTCACCTGGAATCCCGGACGCGCCAATGAACGCCGACACCAGCTGACGCTCGACATCCAACGGTTCGAGGCGGGCGAGGATGTCGCGGACTGCCTGCTGTGGCCGGACGGCGAGCCGGACTCGTCCGAGGTCGCACAGGCTGTGGAGTTTCTGCGGGGGCTGCCGCTGCCGCAGACGTATCGCTGCGCCGCGGTGCGCTATGCGAAGCTGTCGCTGCGACCGGACGCCTTCCGCTGCCTGATCGGCGCCGCGGCCGCATCCCGGCGGTCGTCGTCTCCGCACGTCGCCTCGGTCACGATCCGCAGTGAAATCTGGTTGTGCCCGGAGGTTCCCTTCGGCATTGTGCTGTGGGACACGCAGACGACCAACGCCTCGACGCGGGCTCCGCTGGCGAGCCGCCGGCTGACCCTGGCCCGCGCCGGCCGCATTCTGGAGACGCCATGACCGAGCCGCACAAAGTCCTGATCGTCGTCGGCGACGCGACCGAAACGATGGACACGCTGTACCCGTACTATCGTCTGCAGGAATCGGGTTTCCTGCCGATCGTCACGGCCCCCGAGGCCCACATCTACCAGATGGTGCTGCACGAAGTGAAACCGGGCTGGACGATCACGAAAGAGTGGGAGGGCTACTCAATCCGGTCGGACGTGGCGTTCCGGGACGTTGCCCCGGAGGACTACCTCGGCATCTATTTCAGCGGCGGCCGCGCGCCCGAATACCTGCGTTACGACGCCGACCTCGTCCGAATCACCCGGCACTTTTTCGAACAGAACAAACCCATCGCCAGCGTGTGCCACGGCGTGGAGATCCCCGCCTACGCCGGCTGCGTCGCCGGACGGCGGATGGCGACGGTCCCCAAGTGCCGGTTCGATCTGGAAGTGTGCGGCGGGATCTTCGTCGATGAGCCCTGTGTCATCGACGGCAACCTCGTCAGCGGGCGGACGTATCATGACCATGGACGTTTCATCGGCCCCTGGGTCCGCCTGCTGGAGCAGGAACGGGCGGCCCGGGCGTTGTCGAATCGGGCCTGACGCGTCCTGAGGACAGGCTGACCCGGGCCACGCGGAGACATCGGCCGAAGTGCGCGAAGGGCGCCCCCGGCAGGAGCAAACCATGCGGCGATTGATTCCACTGCTGGCGCTCGCGGCGGCCGCGATCTCCCGGTATCTGGCGGCGGTGTCCTGGGCCGAACGCGGCCTGCCGTCGGGCTGCGGCGCGGGCTCCGGCTGCGGCGAAGTCCTGAAAAGCCGCTGGTCGTCGCTGTTCGGCGTGCCGGTGGGCGCGCTGGCCTTCCTCGCGTATCTGGCGCTTGCAGGGCTGGCTTGGCGCGGCTTGCGGGACGGCCCTCCGGAACCGCTCGTCCGCAAGGCGCTGGTCGCGATCGCTGTGGCCATCATCTGCGGCGCGCTGTGGTTCGTCGCCCTGCAGCTGTTCGTGCTCATGGCCATCTGCCCCTGGTGCATGGCCGACCACGCGCTGGGAATCGCGGCCGGCGGACTCGCCCTGTGGACAGCGTTGTCGCGCAGCGGCTCCGCGACCGGATTGGCGACCACGCCCGCCCGGACTGCCGGTGCGCCGGCCGACGGCTTCGATACGACTCTCACCACCGCACCCGATGGCGGCGACGTATTCGCCTCGCCGGAGTCGGCCGTTGGCGCCGCGCGGCCCCAAGCCCCACTCGCGCGCGAATTCCGAACGCCTGCGGCCGTGGGCGTCGCCGCCGTCCTGGTCCTGATCGGACTGCAGCTCGCCTTTCCCCATCGGTCGCCGCTGGCCCGACTTCCGCAGGACGCCAATGCCGACACGGGCCCGGGACAGGCACGCGCCATCGCCGTCCTGCAGGGCCGGCTGCAACTGCTGCCGCACGAGACGCCGCACATCGGGTCCGCCGACGCCGATCGGCTGATCGTCGTCATGTTCGACTACTGTTGTCCGCACTGCCGCGAGGCGCACGAGGCGCTGCGCGAATTGGCCGCTGAGGCGGGGCCCAATGCGCCAGGGGTGCTGCTGTTGCCGACGCCGCTGGACGCGAAGTGCAACCCGGCGATTGAGGAGACGGAGCCGCGGTTCGCGGAATCGTGCGAGCTGGCTCGTTTGGCGCTGGCCGTGTGGCGGGCCGACCGGGCTCGGTTTGACGAATTCGACGTCTGGCTGTTCGAACCGGAACTCCCTCGCAAGGCGGCCGAGGCGCGGAGGGAGGCGGCGCGGCTGGTCGGCGAGGCGGCGCTTGAGGCGGCGCTGGTCGATCCGTGGATCGAGGAACGGATCGCGGCGGACGTCGGCGCGTATCGCGACTCGGGAGTGCGAGTGCTGCCGGTGCTGCTGTCGCCGGGTGCGTCGGCGGTGGTGGGCCGGACGGAGGACCGGCGGGAGTTACGGGACGTCCTGCGGCGGGACTTCGGGATCGGGCGCGGCGACTGATCAGGGCGTCGGCGGCCGCGACGGGGGCGGCCCGCCTGTCGATCCGGGCGCTTGCTGCAGCCGCTCGTAGATGTCCTCGTGCACCGCCGCCTGCTGATGTTTGCCGACGCGATGGTAGACCTCCGCCAGCCATTGGTGCGTCTGCATCAACGAGGGATTGATCTCCAGCGCGCGATTGGCCGCTTCAATGCCGGCCTCCAGCTCTCCGAGCTGCCCGAGAACGTGCGCCAGCCGTCCCCAGGATTGCGACCGGCCGGGATTCACCTTCAACAGCCGTTCGTAGTATTCGCGCGCGGCCGGCAACTCCTTCAGCTCGTGATACAGCGACGCCAGCGCGTGCAGAGTGTCCTCGTGCTCGGACTGGATCTCCAGCGCCTGCTCCCACGCCTGCACGGCCAGCGAGGGCTGCTGGATCGCATGAAACGCGATGCCTGCCGCATAGCGGCTTTCGAGGTCCTGCGGGGCCCGGGGAATGACCGACAGCAGCAGGTTGATCGCCGGCACCGCGGTGCGCTCGTCATTCAACTGGACCCGCTCGGCCAAGGTGATGCCCCTGGCCCGGTTGAGTTCCCAGTCCGGGACGACGGCCCCCGGCTCCTCGAAGATCACCGCCTCCTGCTGCATCGGCCTCTGTCCGACCGGTCGGGGTTCCGCGCGGTTGGGCGCCGGCCGTTTCAGAATCCGATGGTCCGTCTGCGCCGCATGGACATCCACAGCCGGAAACTTCGGCATGTGGCAGACCATGCACGAATCGACCTCCGTGGCGGCATGCCGCGTCTCCAGGCTTTCTGAACACTCGGTTTGCCCGGGCGAATGACAGCTCAGGCATTTCTGGCGATGCGCCGCATGCCGCGCCTCCCCCTGGGGCACGTCGTGGCTGTCGTGACAGGTGATGCAGCTCAGCGCGCCCTGCGTCGCCGTGTAGCAGCGGCTGGCATACATCTGCTCCACCTGGCTGACGGCCGCCGCGTCCCCCTCGGCGACGCCTTCCGTCTTCAGGAACGTGATCCAGTTGTCGCTGAGGAACTGGCCGGGGCGGAAATCGAACTCCGATTTGCCGTACCGCACGACGCGCCGCCGCCCCTGGAGATGGCACTGGTTGCAGACCGCGTCCCGCCGAGCGTCCGACACATTCGCAGGATTGAATATCGGATCGCTGGAGTTGGCCTCGGGCGTCCCGGAACGGAAGGCGATGTGCGATTCGCCCGGACCGTGACACCGCTCGCATCCGATCGATTCCTCCAGAAAGGGCTGGCTCGCAAACCGGTCCTGTTCGGCGGGATGTTTCTCGACACGTCCGGAGTGGCACGCGATGCAACCTTCCGAAACGCGGCGCTCGAACCGCAGGTTCAGGCCGGGTTGGTACCCGGGGGACAGCCCCCACTGGCCGGACTCCGTATACCACGTGACCATCGACGCGTAGAGCCGGCCCTCGTCGTTGATCAGATACGTCCGGCCCCGGGTGCCGGACCCGACCGCGAAATGCACCGGAATCCCCTGGTCGTAGATCACTTCGCCGTCGGCGTCCCGGCGGCGCTCGTGATGGATGACCGCGTCCTCGTTTCTCTCCACGTAGTACTCGAATCCCGGCAGCGGCGAAAATTCCGTCTGTTCATAGCTTTCCACCGGTTCGGCTCCGAGAGTCGAAGCGAGCGAAGACGCCATCGGGTGCCCGTGATACTCGTCGACTTCCTTCTGATGGCAGGCCGCGCAAGCCTGACTGCCGACGTATCCCTGTGCGGGCGCCGCAGGGAGCGGCAGATGATCGACGGTCGCGACGGCCGGCGGCGCGTCGCCTTCGTCCGCATCAGCGCCTTCGCGTTTCCGGCAGCCCCAGACCGTCAGTGACGAAATCAGAACTCCCGTCAGGCAGGCCGTGGCGAACGAGCCGGCGGTGGAATACGCACGTCGCTTGGAAGTCATGACGCTCATCGAACCTGTTCAGGGCGTCGGGGTCGCGAGGCGGACCGCGCCCGCCCCTTCCAGAATCGTCACAGCCTGATCCGGACCGTCCAGCGCCGCCGCATCGACGACGCCGGAGGGCCACTGCACGCTGATCTCCAGCGGCCCGGTCCAGTCCCCCAGCCCGAAAAACAGCCGCCGCTGATGCGACGCCGCGTAGCTCGTGCCTCCCGCCAGCTCCGAGGTCAACTGCTGCTCGCCGAAACGGACCGAGACCTTCGCGTT
The DNA here is from genome assembly GCA_019636235.1 of Planctomyces sp. Taxonomy (GTDB): domain Bacteria; phylum Planctomycetota; class Planctomycetia; order Planctomycetales; family Planctomycetaceae; genus Caulifigura. The sequence continues at coordinate 27,612 of JAHBXW010000017.1, read as the reverse complement.
GATGCCGCTGCGATTGCTGTGCACGCCGATCAGCCCGACGCTGACGCCCCGGCCCGCTTCGGATTCGTTCCGCAACAGCGCCGTCGGACTGTTGTGGTGGACGATGCACACATCGAGCGCCCCATCCCCGTCGAAGTCCGCCGTCGCCACCGCCCGGCCGACCGATTTGCGCTGGAAATACTCGCCGGCCGTCGATGACACGTCGTGCCACCGCTGACCGTCCCAGGCCATCAGTTGCGGCCGCATCTCGTACCCCTCGGACTCCTCGAACTTCGGGTCAATGTGGCCGTTCGCGAACAGCAGGTCCATGCGGCCATTGCGGTTGAAGTCCTGCATCACCGTGCCGAAACCCAGCTTCGGCAGCGTCGCCTCGCGCATCCGGGTTCGTGCGCTGACGTCCTGCAGCCCCTGCGGGCCCAGGTTCTGGTACAGCGTGTAGTGCTCGCCGGTGAAATGCGTCAGGCACAGGTCGGGATAGCCATTGCGATCGTAGTCGCCGAAGGCGATGCCCATGCTGGCCTGCGGCTCGCCGGTGGCGCTGTAGGCGCCCCCCAGTACAACGGCCGACTCCCTGAACGACGTGCCCGCACGGTTGATGAACACGAAATTCGCCGTCGTGTCGTTGGCGACGTAAATGTCGGGCCAGTCATCGCCGTCCAGGTCCGCGATCACGACGCCCAGCGCCTTGTTGCCCGGACCGAACAGCCCCATCAGCTGGGACGACTCCACGAGACGGCCATCTCCCGAGTTCTGAAAGAACTCATCGGGTTCCGGCTCGACGTTCCGCGGATGACAGATCGCCGGGTTGCCGTCCTTGTCCCGGCATTCCACCGGCCGGTACGGATCGTAGATCGCATAGTTGCAGACGTAGAGATCGAGCAGACCGTCCTTGTTGACGTCTCCCCACGCGGCCGTCGACGACCAGACATCCCGTTTGCCCTCAAGCATCTCGCTGGCCAGGACGAACGTGCCATCCCCCTGATTCAGGTACAGCGACGACCGCCCCGAGTTCGCAATGAACAGGTCGTCGAAGCCGTCGTTGTCGACGTCGCCGATCGCGACGCCGTGACCGAATCCCCGATCCCCGACGCCGGCCAGTGCGGCGACATCCACGAACGTCCCGCCGGGCAACTGGCGGTAACAGGCGTCCGGCGGACGCGCTTCGTTGGGGGGCGCATCGGGGCGTCCGCCCTGCGTCAGCATCAGGTCCAGGAGACCGTCCCGATCGAAGTCGAACCAGCCGGCCCCGCCGCCGGTGGATTCCACCATCAGCGCTCGGGGACTGGCGCCGTTGTCGTACACGTGTTTAATGCCCCGTTCCGCGGCGACGTCGACGAACCGCGGCGCGGCGCCGATCGACGTTGGGGGGCCGTCGTTGGCGGCGCGTCTGCCCTGGGCGGGCTTGAAGCCGAAATCACGAGACGAATCCGATGGGGTTTCGACAGCCGCTTCCGGCGTCGTCGGTTCCCTTGTGGACGCCGGTTCCGGCTTGCACCCTGAAAAGATGAGAATCAGCGCGCACAGGAAGGGCGGGCTGGCGAACCGCAGACGCGCGGCTGCCGCGAAGCATGCTGGAATCATGGTCCCTCGCCGGACCCTGAAAATGAAGAAACCTCCGCCCGGGGATGCCCCGGGCGGAGATTGATCACGCGGTCAGAACCGGGAACCGATCAGAACTCACCGATCGCCTGGTTGTCGCGGCGGTTCGCCAGACAGTACCGGGTGAAGTGATCGATGTTCTCGTTCACGAACTTGACCGAGCCATCGCACAGCGCCAGGTGGGCGCCGCCGACATGCCGGCTGCTGGGACCCGCGGCATTGCGGATGTCGCCATCGCCGTACTGCCACAGGGGATTCCGCAGGTTGATCGGATGCCGCATGTTGTTCGTCGCCCCGAGCGCCGACGCCCAGTTCGCGGTGTCCTGGTGATCGTAGTTGAAGCGGTAGTTGGCGTTCGCGCCGTCGCCGCCGCGCCATTTCATGTCCTCGAACAGCAGAACCGTGTTCGACGTACCGTCCGGAATCTGGTGGATGCCGACCGAGCCGCGATAGAAAAAGATGCCGTTGATCACCGGGTTGTCGTTGTTCCAGCGCTCGCTGACCCACGGCGTGCCGGGAGTCTCACGATTCATCAGACCATTCGGCGCCGGGAAGTTCGGCACGTTGACGCAGTCATGCCAACCCGACCAGATGTGCCCCATGTTGCCGACATAGTCGAGGCCAGCCGCCGAGTCAAAATACGGAGCGCCCCAGCCTCCATTGTCCGGCTCGACGATCTGATTCCGACGGACACGGGCGTGATCGTTCGAGGGACAAATGAACGTCGCGATCGGAATCTTCGCCAGCTGACGCGGAGCGGGAATGCCGCCCAGCGACGTCACGAAACCCATGCCGACGTTCGGCGCCGAGCCCACCGCCGTATTGAAGTACGTCGACAGCTGATTGTACAGCGGTCCCTGATCCATGTAGGGCATCGCCATCACGGTCCACGGCCACGAGCCGTTCGGATACTTCGGATTAGCGGCGTCGTTCGCGCCCTGATCGCCTTCGTTGTTCTGGCCGTTGTACCAGTTGAACGGGAACTGGTTGTAATTGTCGTGGTAGTTGTGACAGGCCAGCGCCAGTTGCTTGAGATTGTTCTTGCACTGGGTGCGCCGGGCCGCTTCCCGCGCCTGCTGCACGGCGGGCAGCAGCAGCGCGATCAGGATCGCGATGATCGCGATCACGACGAGCAGTTCAATCAGGGTGAACGCCCGTCTCGTCATGGCTCGCTTGGGCATGACTGAAACCTTTCTGAAAAGGACAGGACGGAAACAAAACAAACTTCAGCACGACACCCCGCAAGTCACGGGATGGGAATGTCAAACGAATCAGCCCCGGACGTCGTCACCTCGTATTCGAGCGGGGTCTTCGCAGGGTCGGAGTATTCGGCCGGCACCTTGGTGGATTTCTCAGCGGCCGCCGGGGCGCCCTTTCGGCCCCCTTCCATCGACCCCTGCCGCTGGGACATCATGGCTTCCATAGTGGCCGGGTTCGACATGTCGACCGGGCCGCTGCTGACGGCCTGCGGTTCCGCAATCGTCACTTTGTGCTTGCCGGCGACCGCCCCCGCGCTGCCGGCTTGCGAAATCAGGACAAACTCGCCCGTGTCGCTGGTGCGACCCGTGGAGGACGGACCCTCTGACGGCGTGAACGTGACATTCACACCCGCCAGCGGCGCGCCGCCCTTTGTCACCTTGCCCTTGACGGCATACAGCTTCGGCCCGTCACTGCCGCCGCAACCGGCAGCCAGGGCCGCAATCAGACCCGCGATGAGATAACGACAGCGATTCAACACGACGACCCCTCGACCACGTGCGCATGGTTGCATCGTCCACTTGCCTCCAGTGTAAATTGAAGAAACGGCAAAGTTCAAGCGATGTTACGACAAAACTGGACACTGCCCGAAAATCGTGCGACGGACCGGAAGTTCCCGCCGGTACGTCCTCGCATCCTTCGGGCGTTGGAAAAAGGATTCTTCGGATACCTACGCACTTGTCTGCAGGCGACGCAAAATCCCATTCGACGCCGACAACTCCCCGCAGTCCCGCAAATAGTTCGCCAGGCGAAGCAACAGGTCCGCGGACGCCTCCTGAACGTGCGGCAGTCGCCGCGCCTCCGAGATCAGCTCCTGCCCACGTGCTGACAGAACCTGGGCTTGCCCCGCTTCCTCGCCCCGATTCAACACCCGCAGCAGTCCGGCATATTCGCTCCGGGACTGCACGCTCAGCGGATTGATCGAGATCGCCCGCTCGTACGCTTCCAGCGCCTGATCATAGTCCCCCTGACGCGCCGCGTACCAGCCGCGAACCCGCCACACCACCGGGTTCTGCGCCGCCTCGGCTCCAACCTGCGACAACCACCGCTCCACGTCCTCCAGATTTTCCTCCTCGACTCCCAGCAGCAACAGCGCCTCCAGGGCCGCAGAATCCTCCGCCGACGCCTCCAGGACCGGCCGCGCCTCGTCCCGCACTCGCCGATAATCCTCCCCCAGCGATTCCGTCGGCGATTCCAGCCACAGGGCGCGCGCGAGCTGCAGCCGTCGAATTTCCGACGCCGCGTTCAGCCGCACATCATCCGGCGACGCCTCCCGCCAGCGACGCGTCACGTCGGCGGCATCCTGAAACGCGAGGTCGTCGAGCGTCAGCAGATAGATGTAGTGCTCGGGCAGATCGACCCCCAGCCGGATCGCCGTGAGGATCTCCTCCGCCAGTTCCGCTCTCTGCAGCGTCATCGCGAGGAAGTAGATGCGGTGCCGGCGGGGGGATGCCAACCGCTGGTCAAGCCGCAGCAGTTCGTCCCCCAGCGACAGCGCGTCGAGCGGACGGTTGTGCACGTGGAACAGAATCTCCATCCGTTCGACCGCCGAATCGATCCCGCGCGGCCCCTCCAGCGGCACCTGCGCAAAGACGGGCTCCGCTTCCAGGAACCGTCCCTGATGCTTGAGCGCCAGGCCCTGCCAGTACAGGGCCGCCGGTTCCACGCCGCGCCGTATCCATTCGGCCGACTTCGTTTCGAGAAGCTCCCACTCGCCATCCCGGGCCAGAGCCGCACAATCGTCCCGCAGGCGATCCAGCTTCCGGGCGCGCCACATCCGCCAGCCGCCGGTCAACAGGCCGGCCGCCATCAGCACAATCAACGTCCAGCGAATGCGCGATCTCATCCAGCCGCAGCAGATCTCCGAGGTCACTCGATGCTCAGTTCCAGTTGCGGGTTCGACGTCGGTTCCAGCCGCCGCGCGAGCGCGCGAGCCAGTTGGGCGTCTCCGCATTGCCCCGCATACGCCCTGATCCGTTCGAGCATCGAGCCGTCCAGACTGGTGACATTCGGCAACTGCAGTATCTCCGCCCGCAGATCGCGCCCCGTGGCGGCCAGCTGCTGCTGTTCGACGACTTCCGCCTCCGGGCGGCGGGCCTTTCGCAGCAGGTTGGCGTACTCGTGATGCGCGAGCGGACTGATCGGATGCAGGCGCAGCGCCTCCTGAATGGCCGCCTCCGCCTCGTCGAATTCATCGAACGCCGTGTGGTACCACGCCCGGAACACCCAGACCATGTGATCGTCCACGCCGTCCGCCTGAATCTGCTGGAGCAGCTCGCCGACGCGATCGACGTCCCCTGCCTCGTAGGCCCGGTGCATGAGGTACGTCAGCAGGACGACATCGTGCGGCGCCTGATCGAGAAACCAGGCGAGCTGCCGGTCCGCTTCCGCGTTCAGCGCCTCGTATTCCGGCTTGCTGGCGATGTCCGCGTTGCGGGAGATGCCCATCGCGGTGTTCACGGCCAGCCCCACCTTGAATCGCACCTCGTCCGGTTCGGCGGCCAGCCAGCGGCTGTTGAGGTCGCCGCCGTTCACGAACGTCAGCATGTCGGCCAACATCAGATAGGCGTACGACTCGCGCGGCTCGGCGCCGGCCTCGAGGGCACGACGGATCGCCTTGACCATCGGCGCCCGCTGCATGTTCATCGCGTAAAACGAAATCACCCGGGAGTGGATCTCGACGACGCGCGGATCGAGCTGAATCTGCCGCAGGCTGGTCTCAAGCGCTGCGCTGGGCCGGTTGAGCACCGTCCACTCGAGGTTGGCCTTTTCGACGAGCGCCAGGACCGCGTTCGGATCTGTGGCCGGCACCCGGCCCAAACTGTTCGCGAGATCTTCGAGATCCTCAAGCTTCTGCGCGGCCTCGGCGGCAAACCACCACGCCTCGCCCGCGGCCGGATCCCACTGCGCCCATTCCCGGGCGACAGAGCGCTCGGTCCGCCAGTCCTCCGATTTCCTCGCCGCCTGCGCGCGGTTCCGAAAGTCCTGGGCCTTCCGCCAGTTCCAACCCGCTGCCGCGGCCCAGCCCAACAGGGGCGCCAGCAGCAGCAACACGACCAGCAGGCCCCGCCAGCCAAAACGTCGACGCGCGATCGGCGTCCGCGGCTGTTCCGCGGGGGGCGCCTCAATGGCGGCGGCAGTTGGGCCGGCGTTCATGGATGACCGGAGAAACAATGGAGACTCGCGGGCGAACGCCCGGGTTCAGGCGGACTGGGGAGGAATTCCCGCCCGCGCCGGAGCATCTCATAGTGGGGCAACCCCGTTCCTTCCGCAAGGCCGTTCGCCGTCGAAGCGGGTTTCTCCGCCCGCCCCCGCTAATTCCCGGGCAGCCAGTTCTTTCCTCGACGGATTCCGGGTATGTTCGACCCGTGGGGGGGAACGCGAATGGCGGTGGATGCGGTCGAACGGATCCGTGCGTTGTGGGCCGCGGGCGACGGGCCGCCCGATGTCTTTTCGGTTCTCGCTGAGACCCCCGATCTCGATACCGAGGCCGTCGCACAGGCGCTGCTCTGCGATCAGCAACGCCGCTGGCAATCGAACCGCCCCCTGACGGTCGAAGACTATCTGGCCGGACTCCCCGAGCGGTATCGCGACCAGGATCTGCGGATGCAGCTCGCCCTGGGGGAATACCAGGCGCTGCGGCAGGGGAACGGCTCAACGGAAATTGAAGGGTTCGCCGAACGCTTCGCCGATCTGGGCAGTTCCTTCTTCGCCCGCCTGGACGGCCTGTGCGCGGATGCGGGGGACGATCCGCAGGAGACCATCGCCCAGCAGGCCCGCATCGGCGTCCTTGACGCCGGCGACGAACCGTCGCGAATCGGCCGGTTCCGGCTGAAACGCCTGCTGGGAACCGGGTCGTTCGGACGGGTCTGGCTGGGGTTCGACGAGCAACTGCATCGCGATGTGGCGATCAAGGCGCCGCGGACCGACCGGTTCGCGAACGCCGAGACGGCGGAGGCGTACCTGTCGGAGGCCCGGGCCGTGGCGAAGCTCGACCATCCGAACATCGTCCCGATTTACGAGGTCGGGACGCTGGACGATGGCGGCGTGTACTTCGTTTCCAAGCTGATCCAGGGGCAGACGCTGGCGGACCTGCTGCGGACAGCCCGCCCCGAACACCGCGAGTGCACGCGGCTGCTGGCGACGATCGCGCAGGCGCTCGAACACGCGCACCAGCGGCGGCTGGTGCACCGCGACCTGAAGCCCTCGAACATCCTCATTGAAGACGAGTCCGGCACGCCCTACCTCACAGACTTCGGACTGGCGATCAGCGAAGACGAAACGCTGTTCGAGGAGCTGATCGCCGGCACGCCGTCGTACATGAGCCCCGAACAGGCCCGCGGCGAGGGGCATCGGCTGGACGCCCGCAGCGACATCTTTTCGCTGGGCGTCGTGCTGTACGAGGGGCTGACCGGCAAGCGTCCCTTCGTGGGCTACTCGGTCGACCACCGGCTGCACCTGGTGATCTCGGTCGATCCGATCCCGCCCCGGGAACTGGACCCCTCGATTCCGGCCGAACTGGAACGGATCTGCCTGAAGGCTCTTTCGAAGCGCGCAGCGGATCGCCATCAGTCGGCGGCGGAGTTCGCCGAGGACCTGCTGCAGTGGAGGAACGAGCAGCTCGACGAGCGCGGCGTCCAGCAGATCGTTCCCAAGGGGCTGCGGTCGTTCGACGCCTCCGACGCCAGTTTCTTCCTGGACCTGCTGCCCGGGCCAAGGGACCGGGACGGCCTTCCGGAGAGCCTGCGGTTCTGGAAGGCGCGAATCGAGGGTTCCGACGGCCAGCGGTCGTTTCCAGTGGGCTTGATTTACGGACCCAGCGGCTGCGGCAAGTCGTCGCTGGTGAAGGCCGGGCTGGCGCCCCGGCTGCGGCCGGACATCGTCGTCGTGTACGTCGAATCGAGTCCCCTGGACACGGAGGGCCGACTGCTGAGGGCGCTCAGAAAGGCCGGCACGCATGTCGAGGGACGGCCCGGGCTGGCGGACATGTGCTCCGCCATCCGCCGCAAATCCCGACGCAAGGTGCTGATCGTCCTGGACCAGTTCGAGCAGTGGCTGAACGCGCATCGCAGCGAGCCGACGAACGAGCTCGTGTCGGCGCTGCGCCAGTGCGACGGGGAGCGTCTGCAGGCGCTGCTGCTGGTGCGGGACGACTTCGGGATGGCGACGACTCGGTTTCTGGATTCGCTGGAAGTGCCGATCGAACAGGGTCGGAACTTCGCGACGGTCGACCTGTTCGATCGCGATCATGCGCGGGGCGTGCTGGCGAAGTTCGGGCAGGCGCTGGGCCGGCTGCCGGGGCCGGGGCTGCCGCTGACGGCCGACCAGACGGCCTTTCTGGCGTCCGCTGTGGACGGGCTGGCGGAAAACGGGCAGGTCGTTCCCGTTCGTCTGGCGCTGTTCGCGGAAATGGTGAAGGGGAAGCCCTGGACGCAATCGACGCTGACGGAGATGGGGGGCGCCACGGGAGTGGGCGTCAAGTTCCTCGAGGAGACGTTTGGCCCGCGCGGCAGCCACCCGGCGCTGCGGCTGCATGGTCCCGCCGCCCGGCGGATACTGGCGGCGCTGCTGCCCGATGTCGGCGAGGCGATTCGCGGGACGATGCGCTCCCGCGACGAACTTCTGGCCGCCGCGGGCTACCAGGACCGGCGACACGAATTCGCCAGCGTACTGCGGGTGCTCGATACGGAACTGCGGCTGATCACTCCCGTCGAGAGCCCCGGCGATTCGCAGGATGGCCGGACCGCGTCCCCGGCGGAACAGTATCAGCTGACGCATGACTATCTCGTCCGCGCGCTGCGGCAATGGCTGGCCGGCAAGCAGAACGAGACCCGGCAGGGCCGCGCCGAGCTGCGCCTGGCCGAGCGAACCATGCTGTGGACGAACCACCGTGAACGCAAACAACTGCCTTCGCTGGCCGAATGGCTGAGCATCCTGCTGCACGTCCCCCGTCCGTCGTGGAACGAGCCTCAGCAGGCCATGATGCGGCAGGCGACGCGGCATCACCTGCAGCGGCTGGCCGTCGTCGGCTGCACGATTCTGGCGCTGATCGTATCGCTGGATGTCGCGAGGCGGTTCTCGATCGCCCGGCAGTCGGAGACGCGGGTCAACAGCCTCGTCGAACAGATTCGGACAATCGACTTCCAGCGCCTGCCGCAACTGCTGGATCAGCTCCAGGGGCACGAGCGGCTGTGGCAGCCCGTGCTGGAGTCCGCGCTGTCCGATCCGGATGCTTCCCCCGACGATCGGCTGCGGACGTTGCTGGCGCTGGGCCGCCTGGACAGCCGTCGCCTGGAGGGCCTGCATCGGGAACTGCTTGGCGCTCCAACGGCGGAGGAATCGGACGTCCTGCTGGGCGAACTGCGGCCCCGCGCGGCGGAGGTTTCGCGATTGTTGTGGGCGACGCTGACGGACGACGAATCTCCGGACCGGGACCGGCTGCGGGCGGCCGTCGCGCTGGCGAGTTATGCGCCGACGGATGACCGCTGGGAGGCGGCAGCGCCGCGCATCGTGCACGCGATGTTGAATGAGAATCCGCTGCTGCTGCCTCCCTGGGCGGATCGGCTGCGTCCCGTCAGCCGCTACCTGCAGGCGTCTCTGGAGTCCGCCTTCTCCGATTCCGCGATGTCCGCTCGAGAACGCCAGTTGACGGCCAGCCTGATCGCGGCGTGGGGCCGGCTGGGGCCGCAACTCCCCATCGAACGCCTGATTCCGCTGGTGCTGGGCGCGAACGAAGATCAACTTGTCGCGCTGGCCCCGCTGATCCGGGAGCGGCGACGCGAACTGGTCCCGGAACTGAGCAGCGTGCTGGATGCGCCGCTGCCGTGGCCGCCGCGGAATGACGACGACGCACAGGTGCAGCGGCAGGCGAACGCGGCCCGCGCGCTGCTCGTGCTGGAGGAGTACGGACCGGTGTGGCCACGCTTGCGGCACGGCGGCGATCCCCGGCTGCGGACGGCGATCATCGGTTGCATCGTCCCGGAATCGCTGCCCTGCCGGGCGGTGCTCGAGGAACTCGCGTCGCAGACGGACGTCGGGATCCGGCAGGCGCTGGTCCTGGCTCTGGACCAGTGGAATCTCGAGACCACGGACCGCTCGCTGCAGGCCTGGATCGACCGCGCGCTGCGGTCCGCGTTCGAGGGGGATCCGGACGGCGGCGTGCATTCGGCGGCCGAATGGGCGCTGCGGCGCCGCGGCCGCGAGGAGGACCTGTTGGCCGTACAGGAGAAGCTTCAAGGCGAGAGGCCGCCGCACCACGGCTGGTGGGTGAATGGGCAGGGGCAGACGATGATCCGGATCGCGGCCCCGGTCGAGTTTTCAATGGGTTCGCCAACAACGGAAGCGGGACGCGACCCGGCCGAGGGGGAACGCGTCGTCCGAATCGAGTCGCCGTTCGCGATCAGCGCCCGCGAGGTCACTTTCGCCGAGTTCCGCCGGTTCCGGGGACACCGTGAAAACGACGAGCGGGAGCCGGTCAGCTTCGTGTCGTGGGACGACGCCATCGCCTACTGCGCGTGGCTCAACGAGCAGGAAGAGCCGGAATCGAAAACGGAGCCGCCCGGCCGGTATCGGCTGCCGACGGAGGTGGAATGGGAGTTCGCGGCCCGCGGCGGCACTCAGACCAGCCGGTTCTACGGGCAGTCCGAACGGGGACTGGACGGGTACGCCTGGTATGTGGCGAACGCTCCCGAGCAGCCCCGGCACGCGGGACTGCTCAAGCCGAATCCGTTCGGGCTGTTTGATATGTACGGCAACGTCAGCGAATGGTGCCTTGATGAATGGCCGGAAGGGGGACGGATGGCTCGCGGAGGGATGTATCGTTCGACGCCCCGGTTTCTGCGGTCAGCCATGTCCGAGCACTTTGACGTCGAAGCGAAGCTCAGCTTCGTCGGGTTTCGAATTGTGTGGACGGCCACGGGAACCGATTGATTCTTCGCCGGGCGCACGGCAGACTGTGAGCGGACCTCTTCTTCACGCGGGAGAGCAGACATGGGCACGTTCCTGCAGTTACTGAGCGCGGTCGGGCTGGTGGCATTGGGCGCGGCGGCCTTGTACGCGGCCTTCAAATTCGATGCATTCCTGCGGCTTCTAGAGTCGGGACGGGTGCTGATCCGGATCGAGCGGGAGGCCCGTTCGCATTGTTGCCTGGGTCCGCGAAACCTGGCTGAGGGCAGCGGCTTCGCGGTTTACAGTTGGTTGGACGACCGTTGGGTGCTGACGGCCGATTTGAGCGCCCCGGGTCATGAGGCGACTCCGCCGTCGATTCCCGGAACGTTCGTGACGCAGGCCGTGCGCACGCAATCGTCGGCCAGGGCCTCAGCCCGGCACGGCGTCGCCCTTCGCTGACGGACGGCCATGCCGTCGAACCCAGAGCCGCCCCTCGTGGCCTCCGCCGCCCCCGCGTCGTCGCCGGACTGCGTCCATCGCCGGATCGTTTCGCGCGGATCGTCCCCGGACTCCGCCGGCTGCGCGCTGGCGGCGCGGCTCGTCGGCCTGACCGACGCCTGGGTGTCTCTGCCGCCTGGCGCCTGCGACGCCTGTCAGCGGCAGCTCGCGCCTCCGGAACAACCCAACCCGGTCGTCGCTTCGCTGGCCTACCAGCACGCCGGAGAGCTTCTCGCGACGCTGGCGGCCGAACAGCAGCACGCAACCGAGGACGCGAACGGCAGCCCGGAGGCGCGCTTCGCCAACGGCCGCGCCGATGCGGACGGCCCGCGCCATCTCGCGCTGGTTCGTGAACGCCTGTTGCCGCATCTGAGCTACATCCACGCCGCGCTGCCGGAGACCTGCCTGCCGCCCGCGATCGCGGCGCCCGCCGCCGCAAGTCCGAAGCCAGCGTCGCTGCTGCGCTGGCAGGTGGGAGTCCTCACGGCGCCACGCGGCGACCTGCTGCTGCCGCAAACGCTGGCGAGCCTTCGTGAGGCCGGATTCGACGAGCTGACCGTCTTCGCCGAACCGGGCGCCGACGTCCCCGCGGACTCATCGCTGCTGCGCGTCGTCCGCCGCGAACGCCGACTGGGAAACATCGCCAACTTTTACGCCGGCCTGTCGGAGCTGTTTGCCTCCTCCCCCGATGCCGATTGTTACGCGATGTTCCAGGACGACATCACGATCGCGGCCGGAACGCGCGACTGGTGCGAGTCCGAACTGTGGCCCGGGGGGGCCGGCCTGGTCTCGCTGTTCACGCCGCTGCCGCACACGTCGGAGTCGCCGGGCTGGCGGCTGCTGTCGCCCGGGTTCTTCCGCGTCTACGGCGGGCAGGCGCTGCTGTTTCGGGGCGATGTCCTGCGCCAGTTTCTGGCGGACCCCGAGGTGCTGCGGGCTGTTCATGCCAACAGCGCCTGCGACGACGCGATTGTCGCCGGCTGGGCGGCCCGGAGGGCGATCCCCATCGCGTACCACACGCCGTCGCTGGTTCAGCACCATGGGCGGGTCTCGTCGATCTCAGAGGACGGACACGACCGGCGCGTCCGCGCGCACGCGACGACCAGCATCTCCAGGATTGCCGACTGGCGGCGTCCGCCGCGCGGTCCGGGCCGCATCGGCCTGGTCGGGCATTGCACGGCGACAGGGGTTGGTTATCAGACACTGGACTTCGCCCGGAACCTGCCGATCGACCGCTGGCTGATTCCAGACCACTCGCTGTGTCCGACGCTGCCGACCGATGGCGCGCGGGGAGACGTCGCCTGTTGCCAGCCGCGGCTCGGCCTGTCGGAGCTTCGCCGCTGGCTGCGCGGCCTGGACTGGGTGGTGTTCATCGAGCGGCCATGGGCATTGAACGTCGTCGAAGCGGCGCGGATCGAGCAGGTGAACATCGCCTGCGTGCCGAACTGGGAGTGCCTGTCGCCGGGGCTCGACTGGCTGGCCTGCGTCGATCTGATGCTCTGTCCGACGCGGCACACGTTCCGGCTTTTGGAGGATTGGAAACGGCGCTATGGATTCGGCTGGGACCTGGAGTGCGTTCCCTGGCCGATCGACGCGAAACAGTTTCTGTTTCGGCAGCGCACGACCTGCCGGCGGTTCCTGTACGTGAACGGCTGGGGCGGCGGCCGGGCGCGGCGGATCGGCGGCGATTCGACGCCCTATGGCCGCAAGGGCCTGGAACTCATCGTTGGAGCGGCCCGAGCCGCGCCCGAGCTGGACTTCCTCGTGCACTCGCAGGAACGGTCGCTGGGCCGGCTGCCGCGGAACATCGAACTCCGCCCCGCCCCGCAAGACCCGGTCGCGCTGTACGCTGAAGGCGACGTCTGCGTGCAGCCCAGCCATTGGGAGGGGCTCGGGCTGCAGCTCCTGGAATGCCAGGCGTCGGGCCTGCCGCTGATCACGTCGGACGCTCCGCCCATGAATGAATTTGAGCCTTTGGCGACGATCCCCGTGTCCGACTGGGAACACGTGCACATCAGCGGCGACCAGCCGGCCCCGTCCGCGCTGATGTCGCCCGAGGCGATCGCCGAGCTGCTCCTGAGCTGGCGAGGCCGGGATATCGCCCAGGCTAGCCGGGACGCGCGGGCATTCATTGAACGCGAACACGACTGGTCCGCCCGACGGTCGATCCTCGAGCGCAGCCTGTCCCGCTTTTGACCGCGAACCCATCGAGGTCCAGGCGATGCCCGAGCCGCGCACTGCCGAGAACTGCCCGCACCGAGACAGTTCGGACGCTGAGTCGGCGCGCTGCGGCATCGTCGCGGACCTGCTGGGCGCGGAGAATCCGCGTTTGGCCCGCGTCGACGTTTCTCTATGCGACGCCTGCTGCCGATCGTTTGTTCCCGGACCGGACGAACTGAACCCTCCGGTAGCCTCGCTGCTGCTGTCCGCGGCGTCCCGGATCGCCGAGGCGGGGGGCGTGCCGGGATGCGACGCCGGCAAGGCCCGCGAACTCGCCGCACGCGCCATGGATCAGTTGCCGTTCGACTTCGACGTTCCGCGGCTGACGCCGGATCCCGCGTCGAACGGACGCTGTTCGCTGCGCGCCCTGCTGCCAGCGCCGCGGCGACAATCGGGTCCGCCGGTGCGGCGCTGGGCGGTGGGAGTCACGACGGCGCCCCGTCAATCCCCGACGCTGGACGAATGCCTGGCTCGACTGGCCCAGGCCGGGTGGCCCGCCCCACGGCTGTTCATCGACGGCGATGTCTCGCTCGCGGCGGACTTCCAGCAGCTCCCGCAGACGCGACGCAATCCGCAAATCGGCGCCTGGCCCAGCTATTACCTGGGGCTCGCCGAACTGCTGCTCCGCGAACCGGACGCCGACGCCTTCCTGATGCTGCAGGACGACGCGCTGCTGTGTGATGACCCGGACGCCCGCGGCTACCTGGAGTCGGTCCTGTGGCCCGGCCGCGCACCGGGCATCGCATCCCTGTTCTGCTCCCGGGCCGACACCCAGCCCCAGCCCGGCTGGGCCGAGTTCCAGGGCGTCTGGACCTGGTGCGCGCTGGCGTTCGTGTTCTCCCGCGAATCCGCCATCCGCTTTCTGGCCGACGAGAACGTCGTCCGTCACCGTTTCAGTCAGTCGCGCAAGCCGCTGGCCGACATCAGTTGGCGCGTCGGCCGCTGGGCCTTCGATTCCCGCACGCCCCTGTATTTCCCCACGCCCAGCCTGGTGCAGCACATCGGCGAGGTCAGCACATTGTGGCAGGGGGTCCGCGCCTGGGGAGACCGCAAAGCCGGATGGTTCGCCGGATACGCGCCCGAGCCGGACTTCCGCTGATTGCAATTCGTCTCACCGCGTTTCGCAGACGACGCGAAACCCGACAATCGGATTGCCCTTCCACGGCGGCATGACGGACGAGTCCAGCAGGCAGACTTCTCCCACGTAACGCCAGTCGCTGCCGCGCACGACTTTCAGATCGCCCGCTGCCGGCCCTTGCGGATCGGCCGGCACATTCCGGGCGTCCCACTCGCGGCAGAACCAGTCAGACGTCCACTCCCAGGCGTTGCCCCGCATGTCGAACAGGCCGAGTTCATTCGCCGGCCAGCTGCCGACCTCCGCCAAGGGCAGCCCGGGATACCGGCCCGCCGATTCTCCCGTGAGCGACAGCGGCCGCAGCGCTTCGCCGCGCCCCGTGGACGGCGGCTGTCCCCCGCGGCAGGCATATTCCCATTCCGCTTCCGTCGGCAGCCGGTAGCGACGCCCAGCCTGCTGTTCCTCAGGCAGCGCGGACAACCGTTCGCAGAACTCGACCGCCTCGTCCCAGGTCACGTCCGTCGCGGGCAGGCGGTCCCCCGAATCGGGGGCCGGCCGGCCCATGACGGCCGCCAACTGGCCGCGCGTCACTTCGTGCACGCCCAGCAGGAACGGCCGACTGATCTGCACGCGGCGCGACGGACATTCCGGCGGCGCCGTCATCTGCCCGTCCGGCTGACCCATCAGAAACTCCCCCGCCGGGACGACGACGAACGGCATGCCCAGCGAGTTCGTCAGCGGACCTGCCGGCGGCGCCGCGCCATTCACCCGACCGGGCCGCGCTGCGGCATCCACGGGCGGCGATTCCCGCGGCGCATTCATTCGCGCAATCAGCACGCCGGCCAGGTGGCCCGCCGGCGTCTCGTGCGAATGCATCACATGCCACAGGCCCGGATCGATCCGGTCGCTGATCGACCGCACGGAGCCGTCCAGAAAGGCGACGTTGACCAGTCCCTTGTGCAGGCTGCGCGATGTCGCCTGCTGATTGGCGTCGACGTAATCGACGCACGGCATGCCTTCGGCGAGCAACTGACGCGTGCCGACCGCCTCGTGAAGTTCACGGCAGCCGAGGAGATCGTCCGACCGCGGCCACTGATGGTTGGGTGAGCCGTCGTCGCCGTTGACGCCATGCCCCCAGGTGATGCTCCCGCCGATCTGCCCCAGCGACCACACGCCGCGGGGATCAAGCGGATGGATGCCGGCCCGGAGCTCTTCCAGCAGCACCAGCGTCGAGGCGCCATTGGCGAACTCGCTGCGCCGGAACGCGCGATTGATGCCCGCGACGCCGTTGCCCCACATCTGGAACGTGCGTTTCTCCGGATCGATGACCAGGTGCGGGACATCCCCCCGCGGAAAGGCCGTGTCGGGCGACTCGAGGCTGATGTTGTGGGTGCCGCCGTTGATCGCGTAATTGCCGCGCGCGAAGCGGATCGGGGATGCGCCGCCGCGCCCCGGAAGCTCGTACTCGTTCCCGTCGCGGTTGTAATGGTCGGTCATGCATTCCATCGAGGCGAGTCGGACCAGCCGAGCCGCGGCGTTCTCCGGCGCCCCCATCGGTTGGGACTCGTCCAGCAGTTGCTGGACGTCCGCGCTGTCGACGTACGGCAACAGCAGCGAGACCCAGGACGCCTGGCTGATGACGTCAACCTGCTTCGAGCGGTGCAGCGCCAGCGATGCGGTGCGATCGGTCCGCCAGATCGCCGCCGGGGGCAGCGTCTGATGGGTGTCTTCGTAATTGTTCACCGCGAGCGCGAGTTGACTCAGCCGGCCGCGGCAGGTCGTCATTCGCGCCGCCTCGCGCGCGTCCAGCACCTGCCGGACAAGCACCACGGCCAGCGTCATCGCCACCAGGGCCGTGACCAGCGTCTCCAACAGCGTCCAGCCGCGCCGACGCGCGGGCCTCCACGCACTCGCTGTCCGAAGTCCCCGCATCGCGCATCTCCCCGATGCAGCCGCGAACATCCCCGCCGAGCCGCTTCACGTCTCACGCCGCAGCACAAACCAGCCCAGCCCGATCAGCATCAGCACATTGGCCACGACCAGCGCCGGAAATCTCCAATTCCCCAGTCCGTCCCGAATCACGCCGGCGGCCAGAGTCGGCCTGGGAATGGGTTGGCCCAGCATCGCGGCGGCGACAAGCTGGCGATGCTTCTCGAATTCCTTGAACGACACGACGCCGTCTCCGTCCGCATCGGCTGTGGCGAGCGCGTCTTCGATCTGCATGACGCGCTCCTCCCAACGGATCTTCTCGCCCGGGTCATTGCCGGCGGGGCGTTCGAGATTGGGCACGTCGTCGATCTTCAGCCAGCCGTCCTCGTTCCGGTCCAGAGCCGCGAACGCGATCTGCGCCGGGGCGCGGGAAATGTCCCACTGGAAGTCGAATTCCTTCGTGGACAGCCGGCCGTCGCGATCGACGTCAAAGCCGTCGAACACGATCCGCGACACGTCCATGAACTGCGGCGCGTCCTGCGGATGGAACTCCTCCCAGGACAGCCGGCCGTCCCCGTCCACATCCCGGTAGCGCGCCGCGTCGTACCATTCGATCAGCGGATTCGCGAACGGCGTCATCCGGTATTCGCGGAAGCTGAGCCGGTTGTCGCCGTCCGCATCGAAGGCCGCAATGATCCGCGGCGTCATCTTCTTCTGCCACTCCTGGGCGCCATTCTCCAGTTCCGCGCCCGTCAACTGGCCGTCGAGGTCCGTGTCCAGCCGGCAGAAGTCCCAGCAGGTGTTGATGGCGAACCGCAATCCGTGAATGAGTTCGACATCGTCCAGGACGCCGTTGCGGTCGGCGTCGAACTCATTGAACTCGCGGGCTGCGTTCATGCCGCCGGACGGCGACGAGTATTCCATCAGCGTGATCCGGTTGTCCCGGTTGCGGTCCTTGGCGTCGATGAACGCCCAGTTCACGACGACTCCCGCGGGCGTCCGCAGCGGCGCGCCGTCCATCCGCACAACGCTATGCGACGCCATCACGATCCGCTCCAGCTCCTCGCGCGAGACGCTGCCGTCGCGGTTGATGTCCCAGACATCGAAGGCGAGCCCGCCGCAGCGACCCAGGCAGCGGGCCGCCGCGGCCGACGGCCAGTCCGATCGGCTCACCCGCCCGTCGCCGTCCCGATCCGCGCGACTCCAGTCAGCGTCGAACGCCGCCAGTCGCTCCCGCGCCAGCTCCAGCACCGGGTCGATGCAGACCGGCTCCTGCCCCGTCGCCAGTTCGTCGAGCGTCAGCACGTTGTCGCCGTTCGCGTCCCTCCGCAGGAACTCGACCGCCGCCTCGAACCACTTGTCCTGCGGACGCCGGCGAATGAACTCCAGCCGGCTGAGATGCCCGTCGCTGTTCGAATCGAAGACCGACAGCAGCTCCTGATCGTTCAGGTTCCAGATCTGGCCCATCGCGAACTCGAACAGGCTGATGATCCCGTCCCCGTCGGCGTCAAAGATCTCCGCTTCGCTCCGCCCCGCCTCCTCCCATTGCCCGCCGATCAGCGGCGTGTAGTACTCCTCCTTCGACATCCGGCCATCGTTGTTCACATCGCGCATCAGGTATCGCGCACGAATGTGCGGCCGCCATTCTTCAGCGGGCGCCAGGAACTCCTCCAGCGTCAGTTCGCCGTCGCCGTCCCGATCGGCGTTGAAGAACCGCTCGCGCCGCGCGTATTGCGAGGAGGGGGCGAGAAACTCGTCCCGCGTCAGCCGGCCGTTTCCATCCGCGTCGAGCACCCCGAACTCGACTTCCGGCGGCGCGGCGCCGTGCGGAGTCGCCAGGAACTCCGCCAGCGTCAGCACGCCGTCTCCATCCCCATCGGCCCGCGCCGCCTCCTCCCGCGCGGCGTCCTCAAACTGTCCGCCCCGGTGCGGATCGACGTATTCCTCGCACGTCACCCGACCATCGCCGTCGCTGTCGAGCTTGAGAAACTTCGCCCGCAGCTCGTCGAGCGGCGTCGCCGCAACCGCATCGCCCTGCGCTGCCTGGGCGCGAACGATGGCCGGCATCGCCGCCGCTGATGCCGCGACGAGACCCGCCGCCGCCAACTTCCGGATCCTGTTATTGATGCGCTTCGTCATGGCTCGCTGTCTCCATCCCCTTACGGCGCCGTCGCCGGATTGGTCGGCGCCGACTGTCCCGTCATTGCTGACGGCCTGCGTTGATGCTCCCGCAGCACGAGAACGCATTCGAGTCCGCTCGCCTCGCGGAACGTTTCCTCGCTGACGCACGCCCAGCCGCCGGGCGCGTGTGCTTCAAACCGCGATCCCGCCCCGAACAGGTCGTACACGTCGACCGTCCAGACGCGCTCCGCGGCCCCGTCCCAGGCGCGGTCCAGGTTTTCAAACTCGCTGCGTCTTAGCGGCGGTCCGCCCAGCAGGTCCTGTTCATGCCGACCGTAATAGCGGGACAGAATCTCCGTCCTGTCCCGCGAATAGTGCTGCACGAGCGGATGCACAAACGGCGAACCGACGACGACCGGCTCGCCCGGACGCCGCTGGAGTTCGAGCCGCTGGACGAGCGTTTGCAGACCGGTCGCCAGGGCCAGTCGTTCGCGGGCTTCGGCGTGCTGGAGTGCGCCCTGCCCGAACCACAGGCAGACGGCGACGGCCAACGCGACCCGCAATGCCACACGCCGCGGCGCTGTCGCCAGCCAGGCCAGCCCGATCAGGACGAACAGTTGTCCGAAGATCAGGTACTGCGTGCCGAGAATGTTCCGCACCAGAAGCGCGTACGCGATGACCGCGACCGGCGGGACCAGCGCGCACAGCGCCGCCAGACGCGCGCCCCGACCGCCAAACGCCAACAGCCCCAGCGCCGCCCCCGCCCACGTCGCGACTGCCGCCAATGCCCATTCCGGCGGCGCGACCAGCCGGCCGCCCCCCAGCGCCTGACCGATGGACGACGTGAACTGCTCCGCCGTCAACGGCCGCATCCACAATTGCTGCGTGCTCCGCGCCCGCTGATCCAAAAACACCGGCAGCCACAGCGACCAGACGGACTGCACGCCCCACACCGCCCCCGCCATTCCCAGTGCCAGCCGACGCGTCTCGGCCGACCAGCGCGTGCGCGCCAGCGACGCCAGCAAGACCCCTCCCGCAAACAGAAACTCCGCCCCCATGGTCCACAGGCAGTAGTAATGCGTCAGCGACAGCAGCCCCGCCGTCAGCGCGAAGGCCGCCCAGTCCCGCGCCCGACCCGACGGATGCAGCGCCCGCAGCAGGCAGGTCGCTGACATCAGCGCCAGCAACGTCCCCAGCGTGTACGGCCGCGCCTGCAGACTCATGTCGACGTGCAGCCCGGAGATCGCCACCAGCAATGCGGCCAGCAGAGCCGCCGCCGTCACCCGACCCGGAACGCCCGCCTGCTGGGCCGCCGCACTCGAGTCCGTCGTCGCCCAGCGTCCCGCCGCCAGCACGAAAACATACGCCGCCACAATCGTCGCCAGACCCAGACCGACCGTCAGGCTGCGCATCGCCGCAGGCGCTTCCCCCGCGATCGCGCCCCAGCCTTTCAGCACGGCATAGAACACCGGCGGGTGCGCGTCTCGCGAAATCGCGTCCAGCATTTCGCTCCACGGGAACCCGCTGATCTTCCACGAACAGGCCTCATCGAACGTCAGCGTCACCTCTTCGATCCGCTGGGTCCGCAGCAGGAGCGCGAACAATAGAATGCCGGCCAGGACGAGGAGCGCCGGTCCGGCGTTCGGCCGTCCCGAACTCGCGATGGGAGTGGTCATGCGCATCTCTCCCGCGCCCGGCTCCGCCAGCGCCCCGCCCCGCGGCATCGGAGCGTGCGACGCCGCATCAGTACGCATCCCCGGAAACGATCACCTGCTCGAGCGGCGTGCCCTGGTACAGCATGCCCTGCGGCGAAGCCATCGCGGCGTAGATCTTCCCGTCGATGTCCTCCGCCAGAAACTTCACGTGCCCGTCGGCGAAGGCCATGTGCACGCCCCCTTCGTGAAAGGAACTCGGCGCGGGGCTGCTGCCTTCGGCGCTGGTCCGGCCCGCGTTGATCCGGGCCCGGCCGGAATTGGCGCTGGAGTAGTCGACGTTGCCTTCCACGCACGAGCCGCCCTGGCAGGGCAGGCCGATATAAAACGCGCAGCGGTATGGATTGGGGTTGGCGAATCCCGAATGCGGATCCTCCGGGTCGTAACCGGCCCGGACGTTCTCGCTGACCAGGAATGTCTGCGAAGTTCCGTCGAGGATGTCGGCCAGCGTGTGATGCCGGACGGTGCCGCCGTCCTTCCAGTTTTCGAGGAAGAACACGCCGGACTTCTTGAACAGCGCCCGGTCCTCATCGTCGGACGGCGCCCCCACGCAGGTCTTGCCGTCCCCGTTGAGGTCCAGGTTGTGGCCCCAGGGGGACAGGACGCAGTCGCCCACGCTGCCGGCCCGGTAGGTGAACCCGAACCCGCCGTTGACGACGTAACTCAGGTCCGCCATGCCGACGGCGCTGATGTCGTCCGGGCAGACGAACACCGGCACCAGCGACTGCGCGAGCTTCTGATTCACCACGCCGGTGATCGGCCGGTCGAAGTCCCACTGCTGGAAGATGACGTTCTGATCGACGTACGGCAGGATCGACACGGCCCAGGTGTGATACGGCCCCGACTGCGCGACCGGCGCATCCCGGTAGTTGCCCGAAGCCGGCAGCCGCCGATGCGTGGCATCGAACTGCTGCAGCGCCAGCGCCAGGTTCCGCACATGGTTCATGCACTGCAGCTTGCGGGCCGCGGCACGGGCCCGTCCCAGCGCCGGCAGCGCCAGCGAAACAAGGATCGAAATGATGGCCGTCACGACCAGCAGCTCGATCATGGTGAAGCCGCGGCGCGCCGGCCACGAAACGCATCCCCCCGTCCCACCCCTCTCAACGTCCCGCGTTCCGGTTCGATTCGGCAACATCCGCAAGCCCTCCCGCAGCAATCAGAGCCAGGAATCAGCCGGTGTCAGGCTGACAAGGTCATTCATTCGTCCGTCAATCGGGTCAGACCGCGGGCCACTCCATAGCCCACGAATCCCGCGAGCAGCGAGACGTCCCACAGCAGAAACTGGTACTCATCCGCCGTGCACTCCCCCCACAGCGGAAACGACTTCATGGTTTCCACATTGGGATCCGGAGCCCGCCGCGGCGGAAACCGCAGCGTCTGCGCTTCGGACCATTTCGGAATCGCCACGAACACGCCCCACGCCGCCGCCACGGCGAAGGCCCCGCGATACACGGCCCGCAACAGTCGCGGAGACGCCACGCCCCACAGCCGGCTGCGCCGCTCGGATTTCTGCGCCGCTTCCTCCTGCGCCTCCAGCCGGGCGAGCGCCTCGCTGATCGCATCCTGGATGCGGCCCCGCCAGGGCAGCCCCGCCGCCCGCGCGTCTTCCGCCTGCGCCTGAGCCCGCCGCAGCTTGAGCTGCAGCACTTCCCGCATCCGGTCCCGCCAGTCGGGCGCGGAGTCCGCCGTCGCCAGAATTTCCTCGATCTCGATCGAATCGTCCGACGTCTCCAATCCCGCCGCGTGCACCGACTCCAGGAGTTCAAAACCGATTGAGTGGGCGCTGTCCCCGCCCTCAGCGGCCGCGGCCGGTTCATTGCGACGGGCCATGTAGAACAGGCCCACCACCGCGTCGGCCGTTCGCCAGTCGCCATCCGCTCCGCGGCGGACCAGCGTGTCTTCGTCGATCGCGCCCGCGCGGACCTCGTTGACAAGCTCCCGGAACGTCACCGGGCCGAGGCTGTCTCCGGATCGCTGGTAGAAATACTGTCCCGCCATGCGCGGCTCGCCCCCTCTGCCCGAAACCTCCACGAACCCGCCGACCGCCATCGGCGCAGACGTACCCGAACTCACAGACCCCGCCCACGAAGGGCGCCCGCCCGACTCGCTCCGCATCCGCACCTTTTGTTCAGATCCCGCAGGTCGCACCGTACCCTGATGCGATCCAAAAGTCGATCAGGGTTTGCCCGATTCTCGGACCGATTCGGTGATCCCTGGCGACATCACAGTCGGACGTTCTCACCGGCGCCCGCCAGCGCGCCGACGCCTGTCATTCCACTCAAGCCGCGTCCCGCAAAAAAAATGGGGCTTGATCCGCCGGACGTTCCTGACTCATGCTGTATCGCCGCGACCGCGGCGTTCCATCGGCGACCAGGTGAGATGATCTATGAAGTCCGCACTCTCCTTGCTTCGAATTGCCGTGCTGACCGTCGCCTGGCTGACGCAGTGCGGACTGCCGCTCGCCGCCGAGGCGGCGGATCGCCCCTTCTCTGAAGGCGCCCACGGCGCCGGCTCGCTGACCTACATCGGCGACATCCCCGTCCTGTCGCTGTCCGGCACGCCGCAGGAGATCGGCGAGCAGCACGCGGCGCTGGCCCGCGACGCCCTTCGCCCGCTGCTCGACACGCCGCGCAAGATCCTCGGCAACTTCGGCGTCAACTATCAGCTCGTCCTGCCGCTGGCCTCCACCGCCGCGCGGACGATGTGCGCGAACAGTCCGGATGCGTTTCGGGAAGAGATGGATGCGATCGCCGCCGCCGCGGAGGTCGACGCCAATCTGCTGTACATCGGGAACAGCCTCGTCGAACTGCGGCGGATGGGAGGCTGCTCGGGGTTTGTCGTCGCGCCGGAGCAAAGTGCGACCGGCGGGATGCTGTTCGGCCGGAATTTCGACTTCCCCACGTTCGGCGTGCTCGACCGCTACAGCTGTGTGATGATCGTGCGCCCCGAGGGCAAGCACGCGTTCGCGTCGGTCACGGTGCCGGGATTCGTGGGGGTCGTATCGGGGATGAACGACGCGGGTCTGGCGATCGCCACGCTGGACGTCTATTCGTCCGCCGACGGCTCGACGATCTTCGACATGCAGGGAGCGCCGCTGGCGCTCACGTACCGGCAGGTTCTGGAAGAGTGTTCGACGGTGGAAGAGGCGCAGGCGCTCTTGGAACGCACGCCCCGCACGACCTACATGAACCTGATGGCCTGCGATCGCAACCGCGCCGTCGTGTTTGAACTGACGCCCAAATCCGTTGGCGTGCGCAGCCCGGAAGGGACGGTCCTCCGCTGCACGAATCATTTCGAGCTGCCGGAACTGACGACGCGCATCCGCTGCCGGCGGTTCCAGACGCTGGGCGCGCTGATCGACCAGAAACAGGGCGACAAGTTCTCGGTCGATGACGTGCAGCGGATGATGCACTCGGTGCACCAGGGAGCGCTGACGTTTCAGACGATGATCTTCGAGCCGGACACGCTGACGCTGCGGCTGGCCGTGGGCCCTGGTCCGGTCAGCAATCAGCCGCTGAAGGCGCTGCCGCTCGCGCCGCTGCTGGCGTCGGGCGCACGGACGGCGGAAGCGGCCACGGCGCCCTGAAGGGCTCCCGGCGTTGAGCGACGGCCCGATGTGCAGCCGGCGTTCCGCCGCGTCAGGTCCGGCGTCTGACAGGCGCGGCCTTCGCGATTGCGCCGGCGGCGCGCTTTCCGCGGCGTCTGCCGGGTGTGACGGATGCGCCTCGGCGTTTGTCGCCGCGAAGCTGGGCCGGCCGTCGTAATCGCGCCTGCGGCGCAGGGTTTCCCCGCAGGCTCCCGGAGAATCCCGCGCACAGGGGTCAGTTCTCCGGCAAGTCTTCGATGACCGACTCGGGACACTGTCCGAACGCGCCGCCGTTGGTGACGGTCGGGGCGATCGGCGATCGCCTGGACAGAGCCCGCCGCCTGACTCGTCTGCAGGGAGTGAAGTCTTGGTCGCGATGTCGCCGTCGCCCGCGGAACCCAACACGCCCGCGCCGGCCGCACACGATGCGGAAAACCGGCGGCTCCGGGACCGGCTTGTCGCCCTCGAACGCATGGCGCTCGTCGGCCAGGCCACGGCCCAGGTTGCGCAGCACCTCACGAACCAGCTCAGCGTCCTGCCCCTGATCCAGCTTATGGAGCGGGAATACGCCGCCGACCCTCAGCTGGCCGAGTTCCTGTCCCTGTTCCGCGAGTCGTATCACCAGATCCACGAGACCGTGCAGCAACTGCGGCGGATCGTCCGTCTGGACTCAATCGACGGACCGCGCGAACCGGTGCCCCTGGCCGACAACATCCGCGAACTCGCGTCGTTCCTCAGGTTCCAGAAGACCTTCCCCTGGAGCCAGTTGCGGCTCGACCTGCGGCTGGACTCCGTCGTCCTCAGCAGCCGCACCAAACTGCACTACATTCTGATGAATCTGCTGTTCAACGCGGCCGATGCAATCTCGGGCCGCGATGACGGACGGATCGTGACCCGGCTGCGGACGGAAGCCGGCTTCGGCGTCATCGAGGTCGAGGACAACGGCGCGGGCATCCCCAACGCGATGCTGCCGCAGATCTGGAACTTCGAGTACACGACCAAGCCGGGCTCGGAACACGGGCTGGGCCTGCACATGGTGAAATGCCTCGTCGAGGGGGACGGCGGCGACATCGCCTGCCGGATGACGGACGAGAACCGCACGCTGTTCACCGTGCGGCTGCCGCTCGCCCCGGAAGACGGCCGCGACCGCAATGACGACTCCGGCGCGCACCACCGTCAGCCCGCCAACTGGGAATCGCTGGAATCGCTGTACGCGTAAGGGCCGCTCAGGGCCGCGCCGCCGGCGCCTTGGCCCCCCGTGCTGACGCCCGTTCCTCGCGAGCCTGCTGCCGCATCGATTCCAGCAACGTTTTCTGACGAGCCGTCAGGACGTCCTCGATCTCGCCGTCCCGCTGCCCCCGCAATTCCTCGAGTTGCGCCAGCAGGTCGTCGATCCGCGCATCGTACAGCGACTGGATCGAGTAGATGTCGCCGCGCTGCTCGTCCGACAGGCCCAGCTTCGCGAAGTGGGCCGGCAGTCGCCCGCGCGGCTTCGCCGACTCCTCCGCTCGCGCCGCCGACTTCTGGGACTTCTCCGACTCCTGAGCTGACCAGCCCGTCCGCACCGCCTGCCCCACGACCAACGCCAGGCACAGGAATCCCGCCATCGCCGCATGCTGCCGTTTCATCGGTGGTCCCCCGAAATGGAAACGTGATTTCCCACGCGCACGCCCGCTCAGCCGTCGCGGAAGAAGGCCCCTCGCCCATGTGCCCGTGGCGTCGTCAGCCTACCGGGCACACAGGTCCCTCCGCCAGTTTCCTGCCGGGAAAACTCGATTCGCAACGTCCGACCGCCGCGCAGTGCCGACCGCCGACAATGCGCAGAGCAAGGGCACGACCGGCCGTTCCAGCCGCGTTACAATCCTGGACGCATTCTCCCCGTTTTCAGGAGCCGCTCATGCAACGTCGGGAATTCCTGGCCACGACCGCCTTCGGCGCCGCCTCGCTGGCCGCCGGCCTGTACGCCGCTCCCGCCCAGCAGACGCGCCGCGTCGCTCTCATCGGTTGCGGCTGGTACGGCAAGGTCGACCTGCTGCGTCTGATCCAGGTCGCTCCGGTCGAGGTCGTCTCCCTCTGCGACGTCGATTCCATGATGCTGGCCGGCGCAGCCGACATCGTCTCCCAGCGGCAGAAGTCCGGAAAGAAGCCCCGCACCTATGCGGATTACCGCGAGTTGCTGGCTGAGAAGGACGCGGACATCGTGCTGATCGCGACCCCCGATCACTGGCACGCGCTGCCCATGATCGCCGCCTGCGAAGCCGGCGCCGACATCTACGTGCAGAAGCCGATCAGCGTCGACGTCCGCGAAGGGCAGGCGATGGTCGAGGCCGCCCGCAAGCACGGGCGCGTCGTCCAGGTCGGCACCCAGCGGCGGAGCACGCCCCATCTGGCCGAGGCCAAACGCATTCTTGACGAAGGCCGGCTGGGCACGATCGGACTCGTCGAAATCTACTGCTACTACCACATGCGGGCTCGCGAGAACCCGGCCGACGAGCAGCCTCCGGAAAACCTCGACTACGAACTGTGGACGGGCCCCGCGCCGCTGCGCCCCTACAACAAGCTGGTCCATCCGCGGAGCTGGCGGGCCTTCACCGAGTACGGCAACGGAATCGTCGGCGACATGTGCATCCACATGCTGGACATGGTCCGCTGGATGCTGAGTCTGGGTTGGCCGGCCTCGGTGAGTTCCACGGGCGGCATCCTGGTCGACAAGCGGAGCAAGGCGAACATTTCGGACACGCAGTCGGCGACGTTCGACTACGGAGACCTGAAGGTCGTCTGGACGCACCGCACCTGGGGGGACGCTCCGGACCCCGGCGACCAGTGGGGCGCGACGTTCTACGGCGACAAGGGGACGCTCAAGGCGAACGTGCACTGGTACGAGTTCCGCCCCCGCGGCGGCCAGCCCGTCCGCAAAGAGGTCGCCTACGAACTCGAGGAGTACCCCGAGGACAAGACCGAACCGGACATCGAGCAGCACGTCGCGCCGGCCGTTCGCGGCCACATGCGGGATCTGCTGGAGAACATCGACAGCCGGGGCAAGCCGGTGGCCGACATCGAGGAGGGTCACATTTCGACGGCGAGCTGCATCCTCGCGAACCTGTCGATGGAACTGGGGCGTTCGCTGGCGTTTGATCCGGCGACGCACACGATTCCGGGGGATGCGGAGGCGACGTCGCGCCTGGCGCGGCCGTACCGCGAACCGTGGACGCACCCCGGCGCGTGAGGCGTGTCGCGTTTCGAAGCCCCGAGACCGCATGCGGCCGGGGCGGAGCGTTGCGGAGAAAGCCCCGGGACGAGGTCGGCAAACAATTTCAGCGCGTCCCGCCGTTGCGGCCCTGCTGCGGGCGCTGTTCGGGGCATTCTCGCTTTCTCTGGAATTGTCTTTGGCATGATCGGGCCGTCTGAGCGGCCTGGCGCCGGGGGCCGCGACCGATCGCGATCCGCTCGTCGCCTGGGGCGGGATTTCGTCGGCGATGCTGTTCGGGAACCTGGTCCACACGTCGACGGTGCTCCTGCGTCGCGACTGGGCGCTGCGCGTGGGAGGTTTCGATGAATCGCTGCGGCGCGGCGGCGAGGACTACAAATACCATCTGGCGACGACGCGGCTGGGGCCGGTGGCGTTCATCGACGTCGCCAGCATTCAGTACCGGATTGGGGCGGACGATCAGATCACGTGCGGGCCGAACCAGGAGCATTTCGCACGGGCCTTCTTGGAGACGGTGCAG
>JAHBXW010000016.1 GCA_019636235.1 Planctomyces sp. | reverse complement strand
AAGATGTTAAGGCCGGCCAATGCGCAGATTCCTGGCAAGAACCCGTGCGTTGCAATGAGCAGCCACACCGGAAATGTCAAGCCTGCAAGGAAGGGCCTGCGGCCCTTTAGTTCTTGGAAGACGCGCTCGTACAAGTACGCCCACACCTCCGGAGTCGTTCGAAATTTCCAGGCGCTGAAGTGGATGACGTGAAATCCGGAGATCTTTGAGGCGACTCGCTTCATCAGAAACGTCTTTCCTCGACCCCAGCTTCCGAACAAGCCGAAGCACATGCGGTCGACTGAATCGCCAGCGTTTGCCGATTCGAACAACCTTGCGAGCACATGCGCATATTCATCGACGTTAAGGCAAGCCTCGCCGTCTGAAGCCTCCCGGCTGGGGATGAACCGATTTCCCTGCGGCGTTGAAACAACCGCTTGGGCATCCTGGTCGAAAGGCAGGAGGCTTTCCGCCGCGGACGATCCTTCTTCGTCATGCTCACCTAGAACGCGCGGTTGTGGAGCGGAGGCGAGAACATGGAGGACGAGTTGCAGGACGGCGTCAGGAGTGCTGTCGCTCCAACGAATCAGGCGCTCGGCCTGTGAGTATCCGGTTGATTGGTAATCGGGTAGTTTCGCGTCAAACACTCTAGATGCTGTGCCCCCGAAGCACGGAACGGCCACTACGGGCTTCTTCGCCGCGATCGCCGCGTCATAGACGTCGCGAGTCCCGTTGCCGCCACCGATCAGCACCACGACGTCAGCTTCGGCCACTTGGGAGCGCCTGACATTCTGGGTCCAATAGCTGTCGGCGATATGAACCGCAACACGAGTGGAATCACGACTGTGGGGCAGAGACTGCTGAATATTCTCTGCTTCCTTTTCTGGACAGACGAACGTGATGAACGAGTTGTCAATCTCGAGCGCGCCTGACACAACGGCGTGATCGGCAGTATGCGGGTAGTACGAGCCAGCCACAATGTCGAATGTCGATGCAAGGGATCTCCCGATAGCCTTGCACGCGGCATCAAACAATGCTGGCTGACCGCTGTCCTGCGACCCAGCCACAAGGACGCGTTTCCGCGATCTTTCCGAGGTGATGCTCGGCCCTTCATTCGCCGCGAGTGCAGCGAGGGTACGACGGCCAGCACTCGTGGTCCGGGCGCCGCGCGAGTGCATGTCGTCCACGACCTCGACATAGCCCTGCGTCTGTAGTTCGTCGAGGATGTCGTCGATGGTTTCGACCGATTGCTTTGTGAGCTTTGCGATCTCAAGAGACTGGGCGATCGAAGTTCCTTGTTTCTCGATCTGGCGAATTGCTCTGAGTACAATAAACGAGTCACGTTTCAATTGGCGTCTCCCTGGCCCGGCAAGGGGAGAGTGCACAGCGGCTGCTGTGAAGCCGTTCCCTTTGCGTTGAGGATAAGCTGACTTTGAACTGGCCGTCCGCGAAGATTCTCGATGGTAGCGAAGGCGCTGTCGAAGGCGAAGGCTGAGTTGTGATTTGCGTGCCGGCGGCATTCGGTGAACGGCTCGCACCGTAAGGAACTTCCATCAATGTTCCTGGTGGGTCATCGCGGGCTCGCCCCTTGGCTCACGCGGCTCGACGCCACCCTACCGGAGAATCGATGACAATTAACCAATCGATTGCGAATGTGCGGAGAATGCCCGGCACAGAGTCGGGGCACACGGCACGACGGTTCGCGACGGCTCGCCGGGCCGAGGCCCGGCCAACGAATGTGGTGGGTCTCTGACTCGCCCGCTGGCTCGTCATTCGACGGCGCCCCTGCGGCCGCGCTGGGCACGACCGGCGCCCCCGACGGCGGAGCCGACGACCCGTGCCGAAACGCTGGCCCCGCTTCAAACCAGCAGGTCCGGCACCATGTCGCCCGCCGGCACCACCCGGTACGGCCGCTGGAACAGATCGAAGATCTCCGAATTCGGATTGACCCCCAGCGCCGCGTACATCGTCGCCAGGATGTCGCCCGGCGACAGCGGATTGCTGGCCGGAAAGGCCCCCGTCGCGTCGCTGGACCCGTAAATCAGCCCCGGGCGGAAGCCGCCGCCGATCATCATCAGGCTGTAGCAGTAGTTCCAGTGGTCGCGGCCCGCGTTGGCGCCGTTGATCCGCGGCGTGCGGCCGAAATCTCCAAACACGGCGACCAGCGTCCGCTCCAGCATCCCCCGGTCCGCCAGGTCCTCGACCAGGCTGCTGCAGGCGGCATCGAGTTGCGGCAGCAGGGTGTTTTTCAGCGACTGAAAGTTGCTGCCGTGAGTGTCCCAGGTGGCGTTGGCGTCGGGCGCCCAGGAGATGGTGACCAGTCGCGTGCCGGCCTCGATCAGCCGCCGGGCCAGCAGGACGCTTTGCCCATAGATGTTGCGGCCGTACCGGTCGCGGTTCTCGGATGTTTCGGCATCCAGTCTCAGCGCGGTCTGCGTGTTTTCCGAGGTCAGCAGGTCCATCGCGCGGGCTTGCATGGCCGTCATCTCGGAGGGGGCCGGGGCGGGACCGGTCGGCAGTTGCCGGCCCAGCGACTCAAACAGCCGGCGCCGCTCGGCCAGCCGCTGATCCTCAAGCGAAGGCTGCAGTTCCGGGACGCGGAAGTCGGCGGCGTTGGGATCGCGGAGGATGAACAGCGGATCGTAGGAACGGCCGAAGAACCCGCCGAAGAAGCCCGGCTGCGGCGGATTGCCCGCGCCTTCCTGAGTGATGTAAGGGAGCTGGACGTGCGAGACGACATCGGGCGGCGTGGGACGCAGCTTGGAGAGGACGGCGCCCATGCAGGGGTGATCGGTGGGGGAGGCCAGGCCGCCGACCTCGCCGCGATCGTGCCCGGTGAGGGCGGTGTAAACGGCGGCGCCGTGCGAGTTGTTCACCGAATGCCGCATCGACCGCACGACGGTGGCGCGGTGCATGTGCTGGGCCAGCCGGGGCATGTGCTCGGAGACCTGGTAGCCCGGCAGAGACGTGCTGATGGGCTGGAACTCGCCGCGGATGCCGTCGGGGGCGTGGGGTTTCATGTCCCACATGTCCAGGTGGCTGGGCCCGCCGTCGAGGAACAGGACAATGCAGTTGTCGGCGCGGGGCGCGATGCGCTGGGCGGCGTCGGAGGCGAGAAGTCGGGGCAGCGATAATCCGCAGCCGGACAGTCCGAGCGTGCCCAGCTGCAGGATGCCGCGCCGGGACAGGGGAGAGCGCGGGGAGGGGCAGGCGGACGACGACATGACGCGATGTTCCGACGGCGGGGGTGACGCATCAAAGCCTAGCGATGCGTCTGTCCGCTGGAAAGACTGAGGCCCGCGAATCGGGGTCCGCGGGACGGGGACTTGAGTGCCTGTCGCAGCGATTCCGGATTCTGCGGCGGAAGTTTCGCCGTCTGGCGAGCGACACCCCGGCTGCCTCGACGGTGTTCCATCGGCGAAGGTAAAACACGGCAGCGGTCCCGTTCGTCCCCTCACTTCTCCCGGACCCGCCGAATCGAAAGGCCTGTCTTCGATGTCGCATTCCCTGCAGCACAATCGCCGGCTGTTTCTGGGCGCGCTGGGCGCCGGTTTGTTCACCACGCGCGGCGCGTTCGCGGAACAGCTGCTGGCCTCGCCGGCTTTGACCGAGGGGCCGTTCTATCCGGACCAGCTGCCGCTGGATCGGGACAACGACCTGATCATCATCAACGACAGCCTGACTCCGGCGGTTGGCGAGATCACGCATCTGACGGGGAAGATCCTGGACGCCTCCGGCAAGCCGCTGAAGGACGCGCTGGTGGAGATCTGGCAGTGCGATGCGAACGCCGTGTACCTGCACACGGCGGACAGCGGGCCGAAGAAGGATCAGCAGGACAAGAACTTCCAGGGCTACGGGGCCTTCACTACCGGCTCGACCGGGGAATACCGGTTCCGAACGATCAAGCCGGTGCCGTACCCGGGCCGCCCGTCGCCGCACATTCATGTGAAGGTGTCGCAGAAGGGGCGCGAACTGGTGACGACGCAGTTGTTCATTCGCGACCACGCGGGGAACCTGCAGGACGGAGTGTTCCTGGGCCTGCGGGACATTCTGGACCGCGAGCTGGTGGTGTCCGATTTCGAGCCGATGAAGAACTCGAAGATGGGCGAGCTGGCGTGCGAGTGGGATGTCGTCATCGGCCGGACGCCGGATGAGCGGGAGTTCGAGCGGAGCTGATGTCCGTTGCCCGGGTCTCCGCGCGGCGGAAGTCGCGACCGCGCGTCTGTCAATCGCTGCAGGTTCCTGTCACCCCCTGATCGAGCCGCTCCCATGCGCCGTGTCCTTGCCTTGAGTGCCGCAGTCGCCGTGTGTCTGCCGCTGTTGAATTCCGCGCTCCGCGCGCAGCCTCCCGGGGCGCCGCCGCAGGGGGGCCGGGGAGCGGCCGCGCCGAACGCGGAATCGTTCCTGCAGCGGCTGATGCAGTACGACGCGAACGGCGACGGCAGTCTGACGCTCGACGAGGTCAAGGATCGCCGGCTGCATGCGCTCCTCAACCGGGCGGATGCGAATGAGGACGGAGTGGTGACGAAGGCCGAACTGACGGCTCTGCATCAGAAGGAGTCCGCAGCGATCGGTCGGCAGCCGGCCGGGTTTCCGCCGCCGGGCGCCCAGCAGCCTCCCGGCGCGGGTCGCGGCGGGCCCCCGGGAGCGCAGCCAGGGCCGGGCGCCGGTCCGGGTCCGCAGCGGCGCGGCGGGCGGGCCGGTCAGATCCTGCCGGAGTTCGTGCAGGACGAACTGGAGCTGTCGCCCGAGCAGCGGGAACAGGTCGCGGAACTGCAGAAGGAAGTCGATGCGCAGCTGGAGAAGATTCTGACTCCGGAGCAGCGGGCGCTGCTGAACCAGCCGCGTCCGGGCGGCCCTGGGGGGCGTCAACGTCCTCCGGGCGCGGGGCCGGGGCGGCCGAATGGCGAGATACGGGAGAATTGAGCGAACTTCCGTGAGGCTGGGGCGACAAACGATTCTGCAATCGGACTGTCGCACGCGCGGGCCATTGTGCGATACTGCCCCGTGGTTATTTGCCGGCCCTGCGGTCCGTCGGCTGCCTGTTCTCAAGCCGATTGCATCGCTCCTGCATGACCCTTTCCGAATCGACGATCACACTGCCGATGGATGCCCCCGCGGCTACGGCCGCCCAGGATGTGCACGCGGCGTACGAT
Source organism: Planctomyces sp. (assembly GCA_019636235.1). GTDB lineage: Bacteria > Planctomycetota > Planctomycetia > Planctomycetales > Planctomycetaceae > Caulifigura. The sequence goes on along the minus strand of JAHBXW010000016.1, from coordinate 108,616 downwards.
GGCTCGAACGTTCTGTTCCGGTTGCTGCGTCTGACCACCTGGGGCCCGGGCCTGATGAACCTGGGCTACTTCCGGTTCCGAGGGCCGTTCGCGACGTTCAACCTGCTGACCGACCTGGAGCGGGCGCAGCGCAAGCTGGTGCTGAAGTCGCTGGGGCTGTTGCGGATCGAGCCGGATCATGATGTGCTGGACGTGGCCTGCGGCCGGGGGAAGAGTTCTTTCATTGCCCACTGCCTGCATCCGGAGTCGCGGATCGTGGGCGTCGATCTGCTGTCGCGGAACATCGAGGTCGCGAAGCTGCTGTTCGGCTGCTCTCCGGAACTGTCATATCGGCCGGGGGACGCGATGAGCCTGGACTTCGACGACGGCTCGTTTGACCGGGTGCAGTGCCTGGAGGCGGCGTTTCATTTTCCGGACCGGTCCCGGTTTCTGCGGGAGGCCTTCCGAGTGCTGCGGCCGGGGGGGCGGCTGGTGGTGGTGGATTTCGCGTGGTCGACCGACGCGGAGCGCGAGCACCGCGATCATCCCGCGACGCGGCTGGTGCGCGACATCTGGCAATGGGACGACATGTACTCGGTCGATGAGTACGTCGAAGAGGCACGGTCCGCCGGCTTCGAGGTCAGCGAACAGCGCGACTGGAGCCATCGCGTCACGCGGCCGTTTCAAGCGGTGTTCCGGGGCGTGCTGTCTCTGGGGACGCGCCGCTGGGGCCGACGGCTGCTGGACCGGGCCAATCCGATGTTCCGCAATCTGACCCCGGCCGACTGGTCAGAACTGGTCGCGATCGCGGATGCGCACGAGTTCGTTCAGAACCGGTCGCGGTACATGGCGTACGTGTTCACGAAGGCCTGAACGGCTTCGCGGCGGGTCGGGCTTCCCAGTCAGCGGCGCGGGGGCGCCGTTCAGACGAGTTCGCGCATCGGGCCGAACCGGGAATGGTCGACGAGGTACTGCGGCCGTCCCTGCAGATCCGGGAATGTGGCCGCCTCGATGTCGATTCCCTGTGAGTGGTACAGCGTCGACAGGACCTCCTGGAAATGGACGGGCCGGTCGGTCGCGTACTCGCCGAGCCGATTCGTCGCGCCGATGACCTGCCCGTGACGCATCCCGCCGCCGGCCAGAAGGGCGCAGGACACCTGCGGCCAGTGGTCGCGGCCCCCCTGCTCGTTGACCTTCGGCGTGCGGCCGAACTCGCCCCACACGACGACCGAGATGTCGTCCAGCATGCCCCGCTGTTCCAGGTCCTCGACCAGGGCGCTGACGGCCTGGTCCAGCATCGGCATGTCTTCGCGGCCCTGAATGAAGTTGCGGTCGTGCCAGTCCCAGCGGCTGAAGGACAAAGTCACGCAGCGGACGCCGGAAGAGATCAGGCGGCGGGCGATGAGGAAGTTGTCGAGAAGGCGCGGGCCGCCGTCGTCGCGGTTGTGATTGAAGCCGCGGCCATATCGTTCGCGGAGGGCGGGATCTTCCTTGTCGACGTCGAGGGCGTCAGCCAGCTTGCTGGAGGTGAGGATGCCGAACGCCTGCTGGCCGAAGGCGTCGAGGCCTTCCATCATGCCGCGGGAATCGACGTCGCGACGGAAGCGATCAAACGACGCGAGGACCTGCCGACGGTCGTCCAGTCGCTCCAGCGTGATGCCCTGGAGGACCATATCCTCCTTGCCTTCGCCATGGGGGGTGAAGGGGGCGTGCGCGACGCCGAGGAAGCCGGGCTGGCCGTTGTCGGCCCAGGGCATGTGTCCCATGCGGGGGGACAGGCCGACGTAGGCGGGGACGGCGGGATCGCGGGGGCCGTAGGCCTTCGAGAGGACGGAGCCGAGGGCCGGCCAGCCGCCGGGGGGCTGGTTGCGATTGTGCTGTCCGGTGAGGCACTGGAAGGAGTAGTGGTCGCCGGTGGCGCCGACGACGGAGCGGACGAATGTGAACTTGTCGGCGGCGGAGGCGATCCTGGGGAACATCTCGCCGATGTCGATGCCGGGAACCTTGGTCGCGATGGGGGCGAACTCGCCGCGAATCTCCTGGGGGGCGTCGACCTTGATGTCCCACATGTCCTGGTGGGGCGGACCTCCGGGCAGGAACACCATGATGATGCCCTTGCCCTGGCCGTTGACTCCGGAGGCGTGTTCGGCGCGGAGGAGATTGGGGAGCGCGGCGCCGCCCAGGGCCAGGCCGCCGATGGTCAGGAACTGCCGCCGCGAGAGGCGGTCGCAGAGATTGGTGTTTCGGCCGAGGATCGACAGCATGCTGTGGCTCCCTCTGCAACGGAATTTCAGGCGGGCGACCGCGACCCCGGGGGGACGCGGCTGCGCCGTCGGAAAGGAGCATCGGCCCGAGCGCCGACGTCTCATCAATCTACGTCGATGCGAGATCGCTCGTCAATGTTGAGGGGCTGGCCGGGGCGTGCGATTGGGAAAGGGGGGCGGGGAGTAGGGATTGCCCGGGGCGGGGGTCGGCGTTGGCGGGCCGCGCCGCCGCACGGCCCGTGATGCGCGCGGCCCAGGGGTTGCAACCCTTGGGCTTTCCGCTACGATCTGCGATTCTTCGCGATCCCGGTCCGTTGGCAGGTTCCGTTTGCAGGTTGGCAGGAGAGTGCGTTCGTGTCGGAAATTGTGATCAAGGACATTCTCGAAGCGGGAGTCCACTTCGGGCATAAGACGAGCCGCTGGAATCCCAAGATGCGGCCGTACATCTACGCGCGCCGCAACAAGATCCACATCATCGACCTGAAGGAAACGGTCCGCGGCCTGGTGCGGGCGCAGAAGTACCTGCAGAAGGTCGCGTCGCAGGGCAGCCTGATTCTGTTTGTGGGCACGAAGCGCCAGGCGATGGAAGCGGTGCAGTCGGTCGCTGAGCGGTGCGGCATGCCGTATTGCACGGAGCGCTGGCTGGGCGGCACGCTGACGAACTTCCGGACGATCCGTTCGCGTCTCCGCCGGCTCGAGGAGCTGGAGTCGCTGGAGACGACCGGCGAGATCGCGACGTACTCGAAGAAGCGGCAGTCGCAACTGCTGCGGGAACTCGAAAAGATCCGCCGGAATCTGGGCGGCATCCGGGAAATGAACCGGCTGCCGGAGGCGGTGATCATCGTCGACCCGACGAAGGAAAAGAACGCCGTCCAGGAGTGCAAGAGCCTGGGCGTGAAGATCGTCGCGCTGATCGACACCGATTCCGATCCGGATCGGGTCGACCTGCCGATTCCGGGCAACGACGACAGCATCCGGTCGATCGCGCTGATCATGAATTACCTGGGGAACGCCATCGCCCAGGGACGCGAATCGCTGCCGAAGAAGGTGGAAGAGGCGCAAAAGGGAGACGAGCCGAAGGCCGTCCCGAACATCCAGTGATTCGCAGGCCGCGCGTTTCTCCCGGGGAACGCGCGGTTCGTCGAGACGTCGCCGTCGCGTCCCGGAGCCCCGGGGCGCGGCCCGTTTCGGGGCGGGTCGGTCGCCGCGGGCGTTGGACTGGCGGCCCGGTTCGCCGTTCTCCAGAATCTCACGCGGCCGGTGCGGCCGTTCTTTGATCCATTTGAGGTGCTTTCATGGCAGACGTTTCCGCCTCCGCAGTGATGAAGCTTCGCGAGAAGACCAAACTGCCGATGATGAAGGTCAAGGCCGCGCTGATCGAGGCCGGCGGCGACGAGGACAAGGCCATCGAAATCCTGAAGTCGCAGCTCGGCAAGCTGATCCTCGACCGCAGCGACAACGCGACCAAGGAAGGCCGGATCTTCGTGTCCACGGCCGCGGACGGCAGCGAAGCCGCGATGGTCGAAATCCAGTGCGAGTCAGCCCCGGTCGCCGGCAGCGAAGCCCTGCTGGCGTTCGGCCAGGCCCTGGCGGACCAGTTGCTGAAGGGGCCGGGCGCGGCGTCCGTCGATGAGCTGCTGGCCCAGAAGGCGCCCAGCGGCAAGACGTTCCAGGAGGAGTTCGAGGAAATCCTGCTGCAGATTCGCGAGAAGATCGTCGTCTCCCGGATCATCCGCGCGTCGGGGCCGGTCGGGCATTACATTCACCACGACGGCAAGACGGCGGCCTTGTTCCAGGCCGAAGGCGAGAACAAGACCGCGCAGGTGCTCCGCGACGTGGCGATGCACGTCGCCGCGATGAAGCCGACGGTCGCCCGCGTCGAGGATGCGGATCCGGCCGCGGCCCAGGTCGAGCGCGACAAGCTGTCGGCCGAGGCCAAGGCGACCGGCAAGCCCGACAACATCATCAGCAAGATCGTCGACGGCAAGATGAAGGTCTACTACCGCGAAGAGGCCGGCGTCCTCGCCGAGCAGATGTTCGCCAAGGACGACTCGAAGTCCGTCAGCCAGGTGCTGGCCGAAGCGGGTCTGAAGGTCAAGGCGTTCACGCTGTGGGTGATCGGCGGCTGAGCCGGACCGCGCGCGACAGCCTGAATATCCGGAAGGCCCGGGGGTTGCATCCTTCGGGCCTTTCGCATTGCATAGTCCCGGTTTTTCCGACACGGCTTGGTGAGGGCACGGCCATGCGCAGCATGCGGAACGCGATCTGTCTGATGGCCTTCGGGCTGTCAGCATGGGGCGGCGGGGCGGTCGCTCAGGAGCGGCCGGCGAAGATGGCGTCCGAGGCGCGGCTGGACCTGACGCCGGACCGGGCGACAGGCCGCCTGACCGATGGCGCCGCGAGCATCGGCGACATCCGGGTCGAACGCATGAACTGGCTGCCGGCCGACGAGCAGGACCGGGGCTATGTCGTGCACATCGCCGCGACGCACCGCGGCTGGCGGGAATTCGAACTGCGGTTCACGCCGGCGGCGACCGGGACGGTGACGCTGTCGATCAAAGGCCCCTGGGAGGACTCGGGGCAGTTCCGCCCCTACCGGCAGGAGATCGAATGGGACAACCTGTCGGCGGAGGGGACGACGCTGCCAGCCGGCGGTTTTGAAGGGGCCGATCCGCTGACCGGCTGGGGCGGCGGCGCGGAGGTCATCGCCGGGACGGAGGAGCGTCCGGCGCGGGACGGGCGGAGCTATGTGCGGGTCTGGCATGACGCGCCGCTGCTGGTCGATGTGCCGGTCGTTGCGAACCAGGCGGTGACGCTGCGCGGCTTCATCCGCGCGGCGCGGCCGGTCGGGTTCACGGAAATGCGGCGGCTGCCGGACAACACGGCCGCTCACACGGCGGCGGCGCGGTATCGAAAGGGGGTCAACTTCGGGAACCATTTTGAAGTGCCGCGGGGACAGGACTGGGGGGCGCGCTACTCGCTGGAAGACGTCTCACGCGTCCGCAGCGAGGGTTTCGACCACATCCGGCTGCCGGTCGGCTGGCATAGCTACGCGGGGCCGGGGCCGCAGTTCGCCATCGAGCCGGAGTTCTTCCAGGCGGTGGACGCGTACGTCGATGCGGCCGTCCGCGAAGGGCTGGGCATCATCATCAACATCCATCATTTCGATGACTTCACCAGCGACCCGTCGGCGCAGCGGGCGAAGTTCGCGGCGCTGTGGCGGCAGATCGCCGAGCACTACCAGGGGCATTCGGAGCTGGTCGCCTTCGAGCTTCTGAACGAGCCGAAGGACGCGGCGACGACGGACGTGATGAACGGCGTGTACGCGGAAGTGCTGCCGCTGATCCGTCGGACGAATCCGAATCGGACGGTGTTCGTCGGTCCGGGGCTGTGGAACCGGGTCGCGGAGCTGGAGAGCCTGCGGCTGCCGGACGACGATGAGCGCCTGATCGTGACGGTCCACTGCTACGACCCGTTCGAGTTCACGCACCAGGGGGCGAGCTGGGCCGGACCGGATCAGCAGCTGTACCGCGGCGTGCGATTCCCGGCCCCCCCCGCGGAGCCGTTCGTGCCGCGGATCCGACGTGCGGTTCCGCCGTCCGTGCAGGACTGGATCAACGCCTACAACACGCAAACGGGGGCGGCGAATCCGTGCAGTCCCGAGGGGCTGCAGCGGGTGATCGATGCGGCCCGGGAATGGTCGGCGTACTACGGCCGGCCGCTGCACATGGGGGAATTCGGGGCGTTCGAGGCGGCGGATGCGGAATCGCGGGCGAACTACTACCGTGAGTTCCGCACGCGGCTCGAGTCGGCCGACATGGGCTGGGCGATCTGGGACTGGCGGGCCGGATTCCGGTATTGGAATCCGGAGACGAACCAGCCCGAGCCGGGGCTGCGCGATGCGCTCCTGGCGCCGGTCGAGTAGCGATGGGGACCGCAGCGACGACTCAGAAAGATCAGTACGAAATTTGCCCGCCTTGCATGGGGCCGCTCGTGCAAGATCTTTTCGGAGCGATGACAGATGCGATTTCAATCCCGGCGTCGCGCCTTGATGACTATCGGCGCGGCCGCTTCCTGCTCAGTGCTTGGCCTGCCGATCCCGGCGCGGGGCGCTGCCCGCAGGCTGGATGGGCCATTCGACCGGCTGGTCAAGTCCGAGGGCTTCACCGACGACGGACCGGGACTGGCCGTGCTCGTGCAGCAGCAGGGCCAACCGGCGTACATGCGCTGCGTCGGCCTCGCCACTCTCGAGGATCGCCGTCCCGTCACGCCGCAGACGATGTTCGAGCTGGCCTCCGTGACCAAGTCGATCACGGGAACGGCCGTGCTGATCCTGCACGAGCAACGCAAGCTCAACGTCTCCGACGACGTTCGGAAGCACATTCCCGAATTGCCGAAATACGATGCGAAGCATCCGATCCGGATTCGCGATCTGGCTCAGCAGGTCTCCGGTCTTGCCAGCTACATGGATCTGGAGGATGTGCCCTCGAAGACCCCCGACTGCTGGGTCAACGCCGACTATGTCGGCGAGTTCGCGCGGCAGAACGTTCCGCTGTCCTTTCCGACGGGCGAAAAGTACGAGTACTGCAACACGAACTACATGCTGCTGGCGGTCGTGATCGAACGAGTCTCCGGCAAGTCCTATGGGGCCTTCTTGCGGGAGGCGATCTTCGAGCCCGCCGGAATGAAAACGGCGTTTGTCAACGAAGGCCCCGGCAGCGTTCCGGATGCGAACGGACGGGTGGACGCCATCGGCTACGTGCGTGCGGACAGCCAATGGCAGGCGCAGTGGGGAACGCCTCCCGCCCGTAATGAAACGCTGCTGACGTGCGGCGACGGCGCCGTCTGGTGCAGCCTGGAAGACATGGCGGCCTGGGACGTCGCGCTCCACTCCGGAAAACTGCTCCGCAGCGAAACCGCAAAGATGGCGATCGCTCCGTCCAGGACTCGCGACGGCAACCAGAACGCGTATGGATTCGGGTGGAGTCTGTATTACAACGGCCCCGGCCAACTCGCCGGGTTCGGACATTCCGGCGGCTGGGGCGGCTTTGGGACGTATTATTACTTTGACATCGCGACCCGCCGCACGATGGTCTTTCTGGGCAACGGTCGTGCGCTCGATCTGGACAAGTTCTGGTATTCGCTGACGGCCCTCGTGGACATGCACGGATTGGGGTGACCTCGACCAGAGACGAATCAACCGAAGCCGGGGCTGCGCGCGGCGCTACTGACGCCGGCCGACGAGCGACGAGCGACGGCGCGAGGCCGCCTTTTCACCGGCCGGCCCTTGTCAGGGGTCGCTGCGGAGGACGGCCAGCGGGTCCAGAGAGACCTGATAACTGGCGGCTCGGGTGATCGTCTCCCCCTGGCGGTTCTTCAGCGTCAGATTCACATCGAAGCCCTCGAACCGTCCGAGGTCCGTGGCTGCCTTGTCGCCGAACGCATAATCGGCGAGCTGCAGCCCGGCCCGTTCATCGTCGTCGACGAACCGGATCGGCGGCGCGCGGCTCACGAGCGATTTGAGATCCCGCCGCTTCCAGGCGTCCAGCGCCGTGACCAGCACATCGCGAGCCTCGAGGCTGTCATAACCCTCGGGCGACGGCAGTCTTCTTGTGCAGCCGGCGACGATGACCAGCGCCACGACGGCCAGCGCCCACAGATCGCGCGTTGACATGTCCCGCTCCTGACGACGAATCCGAGGGCGTCCGGGAATCCGAAGAACGCTGGGCCGTTATGGGGAGTCGAGCTGCACGACCTCGCCGCCGGCGATCGTGCCCAGCGCGCGCCACACGCGGCCATCGATCGACGAGGACAGGAAACGGACGGCGCCGTCGCCGAACAGCGAATGCACGCCGCCGATGTGGTGGCTGCGGGAGGTAATGGCGGCGTAGGTGGGGCCGCCGATGCGTTCCCGGGCGCTGTTGATGTCGACGTCCGGGAAGGCGTTGCCCGGTCCGCCGGGAGTGACCTTGTTCGGCGTCCAGGCGGTGGTGAAGCCATTGTGATGGACGGCCATTTCCGCCCACTGCGTGTGGCCGTTGTCGAAGAACGAGCAGCCGGCCGCGTTGTATTCCGGGCAGACGGCCAGCGGATTGGCGTCGGGGCCGGGGATGTTGTTCGGATCGTTGATCTGCGACAGCGGGCCGCAGTCCCGGACGTAGGGCTGCCAGTTCTTGACTTCGGACATCAGCAGTGAGTGGCTGGTTCCGTCGGTGAAGTCGGACCATTTGCGGCGGAGGTTGACGCCGAAGGCGGAGCGGGTCTGCGGTTCGCCGCTGGCGCCGTTGTTGAAGCCGGACCAGACATACCAGTCGCCCATTGAGAAGGCGTAGTTGACGCCGCCGATGAGGCCGAACGTGTTGTGGGGAATGGGCTGGCTCTTGGGTTCGCTGGGGCACAGGAAGAATTCGACGACGCGGCCGACGGTCGTCAGGTTGACCGCGTCGCCGTAGGCCGCGTCCTTGTTGATGGCGTTGTACAGGTTGCCCTGGTCGATGTACGGCAGGATGCGCGCGTGCGGCCCGACATAGCTGGTCCACAATCCGCCCTCCGGGCGACGGTAGATCAGAGCGGTCGGCGGCAGACAGCGCATCGAGGACTCGTAGTTGAACAGCGCCAGGCCGAGCTGCCGCAGATTGTTCTTGCACTGCGTGCGGCGCGCGGCCTCCCGGGCCTGCTGCACGGCCGGCAGCAGCAGCGAAACCAGGATCGCGATGATGGCGATGACGACCAGCAGTTCAATGAGCGTGAAGCCGCGACGTCGCATGGCGGACCCTTTCGGAGGCAGGCCTGGGAAACGAAACGCGTCTCACCCTGGCTGGACGTAGCGTCGTGGCTGAGGCGGCAGTGGCAGCGGAATATGCCGGCGGCGGCGGGCCGCCCGCGATCAGTGCCCGGGTTCGTGCGGGACATGGCGGGGGTACTCGTACCGGCCCACGTGATCCCGCACCCATTCATAATAGAACTTCACGCCGCGATCAGAGGCCTTGCGGCCCCCGCCCCCCATTTCCGGATGCGGCGCGCTGCCGCTGGCGTTGGTGATTCCCTGAATGAAAGCGGCATGGAACAGGTACGCCGCGTTCGGCGCCGCATGATACGCCGTGCAGTCGTCAAGGATCTTCGCGACCTGAGATTCGGCGAACACGCCGTCGTTCTGATAAACGTCCTGCCGCTGTGATTCGACGTTCACCACGAAACCGTCCCTGGGGATCGGCATATCCTTCTGAATGATCCGCACGTCCATGCCCGGGTAGGAATCGCCGGTGGAGGAATCGGCCGCGGGGCAGACTCCGACTTCAATGTCCGGCGCCACCGCCTTGAACCAGCCAGTCAGCTTCGCCTTCTTGGCCTCCCCTCCCGGCTCGCGGAACAGCGGGTGGTCGATCCGCTCGGGATGGCTGAACTCGTGCATGATGTCGATGAACACGTTTCTCAGTCCGTGGTCGCGGAGGAAGGCGGCGGCCTCCTCGACCGCGCGCTGGACGGCCGCTTCGTCATAGAAGTCCTGATCCTTTCGGGGCGTGAACAACCCGACCATGACGACCATCCCGCGGCGATCGGCCTCCAGGATCAGGCGTTCCAGCCGATCGGCCACGGCCGGCTTCAGGCCCCCTTCGCGCGTGAAACCATTCAAGGCGGCATCCGCGTCGGGCCAGCCCGCGTTGCTCCCCTGGATGTAGACGCCTATCAGGTTGATGCCGTGCGCCGTCATGTTGTCGAGATTGCGGATGTGGCGCTCGGTGATGGCCTCGCTGTGCAGGGCATTGCCGCAGCGGAGCCCCCACAACTCGATGGGCTGGCCTCCCAGGTACGCCCGATCCTCGCGGATCTCAAACTCTTTCGTTTGCGCAAGCGCCGTCTGGCAGATCAGCAGCGCCGCGATCGTGGCCAGCTGTGTGACGGCGGGAAGAGCGAATCGCATTGTCGGGGGACTCCCGGGACGGAACAGGGACGCCAGCAGATACGCGGGAGGCACCCCTGGCGTTGGAGGCGGCGCACAATTTCGCACGCAATGTCGAACCTGCCCAGCGTAGCGCAGGCCTTGAATGCCCTAATGGCGACATTTTCGTCGCGTTGGCGAAGAGATCGCCGCGCGACTCTCATCTGCCCGCGCCGGGGTCGCCGCTTGAAAGTCAGCGCACCTGCCCGCTGCCGCGGACGACGTACTTATAACTCGTCAGCTCCCGCAGCCCGCAGGGCCCGCGGGCATGGAACTTGTCCGTGCTGATGCCGATCTCCGCACCCAGCCCCAGCTCGCCGCCGTCGTTGAAGCGCGTGCTGGCGTTGACCATGACGGCCGCCGAATCGACCGCCGCCACGAACTTCTCGGCTTCGCCAATGTCGCTGGTGACGATTGCGTCGGTGTGGTGCGAGCCGAATGTTTCGATATGCGCGACGGCTTCGTCGAGGTTGTCGACGACCCGGGCCGAAAGGATCAGGTCCAGGTATTCGGTGCGGTAGTCGTGTTCGGTCGCCGCCGTCGCCCAGGGGAGCGCTTCACGGATCCGGGCGTCCCCGCGGACCTGCACGCCCGCCTTCTGCAGTGCCGGTTCCAACTGCTTCAGGAACGGCTGGGCGATGGCCGCGTGGACCAGCAGGCATTCGGCCGCGTTGCACACGCCGGGCCGCTGCGCCTTGCTGTTGATCAGAATCTCCTCGGCCATGCCCAGGTCGGCGGTGCGGTCGACGAAGACATGGCAGACGCCGTCAAAGTGCTTGATGACGGGCATCGTCGCTTCGGCCGCGACGCGTTCGATCAGCGAGCGGCCCCCGCGGGGAATCGTGAGGTCGATGAACTCCTGCTGCTTCAGGAACGCGCCGACGGCGTCCCGGTCGGGCGTGTCCACCAGCTGGACGGCCTCGGGCGGGAGATCGCATTCGGCGAGCGCGTCAGCCAGCGTCTGGTGAATGGCGACGTTGCTGTGCAGGGCCTCCTTGCCGCCGCGGAGAATGACGGCATTGCCGCTTTTGACGCAGATGGCCGCGGCGTCGGCGGTCACGTTCGGCCGCGACTCATAGATGAAGAACACGACGCCGAGCGGCACGCGCACCCGCTGGACTTCGAGTCCGTTGGGCCGGAAGTAGCCTTCGATGACTTCGCCGACAGGATCGGGAAGATCGGCGATTTCCTCGAGTCCGCGGGCCATGCCCTCGATGCGCGGCGGCGTCAGCGTGAGCCGGTCGATGGCGGCGGCATTCAGCCCCAAACCGGGCGCGGCGGCGACGTCCCGGGCGTTCGCTTCCAGAATCGAGCCGGTCGCGTCGCGGAGCCGTTCAGCGGCGACTTCGAGCCAGTGGTCCTTGGCGTCGCTTTCGGCGAGAGCCAGTTGGCGGGCGGCGGCACGGGCCCGTTCGCCATACGAGCGGGCATAGGCGTTCCAGTCGTTCATGAAGTGAAGTATGTCCCCCGGGGACGGGGCGTCAATCGGGGATCGCAGCGAGCGGCGGGATTGCCGTGCGGCCGGCGGCGGAGGGCACGGCGCGGAATCCCGTGAATGCTGGACGCGGTGTCGTTCGCAGGTTGGAGAAGGGTTGGCAATAGTCCGCGAGAGCGCCTTCTGGACGCCGCTGATCTCGCGCGGGCTTCCCCACATCGCCTGTCATCGGCAATGCTTGTGTGACGCTCCCCGCCGCAGCACCGTTCGTTCCCCGTCCGTCCATGTCCGCCGCCGATCCCGCTCCCCCCGAACCGTTCCCCGCCGACTCGACTCCCGCCGCGGGCGCCCGCGCCCCCGACTGGGCGCGCATCCTCCCGGACGCCGACCACCGCTGGACGATGGGCCTCCGGCCGGGACATGTCGCGGACTTTTTCGCCGCCTGGGATTCATCCGGAGCGATGCGGGCCGAGCGCGCCCACTGGCTCAACACGGAGCCGGAGCGCTACGCGTCGCTGCCGGAGGACGCGGAACCCGCGCTCGGAGACACCGTCGCCCTCGCGCGACGGTTGGGCGTTCCGATCGAAGACGGATTGCCTCCGCACGTGCAGTTGCAGACGCTGGGGCGGATGTGGGAGCCGGATTTCGTGTGGATGCGTTGCGACGACGAGGGGCGGCACCGCCTGATCGGCGGCGTGCTCTGCTTCCCGAGTTCGTGGGACCTGCGCGAAAAGCTGGGGCAACCGATGCATGCCATCCACGCGCCGGTTCCCGGGCTGAATCCGGCGCTCGAGCGGCAGATCGAAGTGTTCCTCAGCCGGTTGACGCCGGGGACGGCCTGGACCCGCGAGAACGCGAATTTCAGCCGGGACGCGCGCTTCAATCATCACCCCTCCCGTCCGCGGACCCGATTCGACGCCAGCGTGACGCTGGAAGAGTTCCATTTGCGCCTGGAGCATCAGCTCCTGCTGCGGCTGCGTCCAAAGGGAGACATCCTGTTTGGCATTCGCGTGGAGATCATCCCGATCGCCGCGGTGCTCGCGAATCGGGGCGCGGGACGCCGGTTGCGCCGCATGCTGGCGACCATCTCGCCGGAGGGGGCGGCGTACAAGGGAATCGGAACGGCCCGCGATCGGCTGGTCGAACTGCTGGACGAACAGCTCGGTCGCTTGTGATCCGGCGGGGAACCGATCCCGCGGATGACAGGGCCGGATGGCCCTCATTAGTCGTCCGCCCGGGGCGGCGATAGACTGCCTGCGGACTGGCGCCGCCGACAACCGCGCGGCGCGACCCGCCGCATCGCCACTCGCCTCCCGGGAGCCATTCACCATGGTCCGCACCGCCTCCACCATGCTGCCCCTGGGCAGCACCGCTCCCGACTTTCGGCTGCCGAACGTCGATGGAAAAACGGTCTCGCTGACCGACTTCCGCGACAAGCCGGCGCTGCTCGTCATCTTCATGTGCAATCACTGCCCGTTCGTGATCCACGTCCGCGAGGAACTGGCGAAGTTCGCGAAAGAGTACCAGGCCAAGGGGCTGGCGATCGTGGGCATCAGCTCCAACGACGTCGAGACGTATCCGCAGGACTCCCCCGAGGCAATGCAGCGCGAGCACGCCTCCGCCGGCTACACGTTCCCGTACCTGTTCGATGAAACGCAGTCGGTCGCGAAGTCGTACCAGGCGGCCTGCACGCCCGACTTCTTCCTGTTCGACAGGGAACGCAAGCTCGTCTACCGCGGCCAGTTCGACGACAGCCGGCCGCAGTCGAACATTCCCGTGACGGGCGGCGATCTCCGCGCCGCCTGCGACGCCGTACTCGCCGGCGGACCCGTGACCGACGGGCAGAAGCCCAGCATCGGCTGCAACATCAAGTGGAAGGCCGGCAACGAGCCGTCGTACTTCGGCGGCGGCTGAAGCGGGCCGCCGCGCTCCCGAATTCCTTTCGATTGCCAGACGTCGGCTGCGACGTCCTGTGCGCGCTGCTTCTGATTCTCTCTGCCCCTCCCTCCTGGATGCCGCATCAATGAACGTCTGGATCGCTCGCCTGACCTGGGTTGCCGGTGGCTGGATCGCGCTGGTTTCGACGGCCGCGGCGGAAGTCCGCCTGCCGCACGTCTTCGGGAATCACATGGTGCTGCAGCGGGATGCGCCGGTTCCCGTCTGGGGCTGGGCGGACGCCGGGGAAACGGTGACGGTCTCGATCCGGGGACAGTCGCAGACGGCTCAGCCGGAGGCGGACGGACGGTGGCGCGTCACGCTGGATCCGCTGGCGGTCGGCGAGCCGGCCACGCTGACCGTGAAGGGGGCCAACACGATTGAACTGCAGGATGTCCTGATCGGCGAGGTGTGGGTCTGCAGCGGGCAGTCGAACATGGAGTGGCCGATTCGCCGGTCGCTGGACCCGGACCTGGAGTCGCTGACGGCGTCGCATCCGGGGTTGCGTCTGTTCACCGTGCCGAGGAAGGCGAGTGCCGAACCGCAGACGGACGTCGACGCGGAATGGACCGCCTGCACTCCCCGGTCAGTTCGGGACTTTTCGGCGGTGGCGTATTTCTTCGGACGGCAACTGCATGAGACGCTGGGCGTGCCGGTGGGGTTGATCAACACGTCCTGGGGCGGGACGCGGGCGGAGGCCTGGACGTCGGCCGAGGGGATGGCGTCCCGCGCCGAGCTGCAGCCGATTCTGGACACGTGGGCCGCCCGGATCGACGAGTTTCAGAAGCCGGAAACGCAGGCGAGCTACGAGCAGGCTCTGGAGGCGTGGAAGACGGCGGCCGAAGAGGCGAAGGCGAAAGGGGAGCGCGAGCCGCGCAAGCCGAATCCCCCCGTCGATCCCACGCATCACCACGATCGTTCGAGCACGCTGTACAACGGAATGATCGCGCCGCTGACCCCGTTCGCGATCCGCGGAGCGATCTGGTACCAGGGCGAATCGAACGCGGGCCGCGCCTACCAGTACCGCACGCTGATGCCCGCGCTGATCCGCAGCTGGCGGGCCGCCTGGGGGCAGGGGGACTTTCCGTTCTACCAGGTCCAGTTGGCGAACTTCATGGCGCCGAAAGACGAACCGGGCGACAGCGCCTGGGCCGAACTGCGCGAGGCGCAGCACCTGACGGCGGAGACGGAGAAGAATGTCGGCTGCGCCTGCATCATTGATCTGGGCGCGATCAAGGACATCCATCCCAAGGACAAGCAGAACGTCGGCAAGCGGCTGGCTCGTCTGGCGCTGGTCGACCTGTACGGATTCGCCGGCAAGGTGACGCGGAGCGGACCCACGTATCGGTCGATGACGATCGAAAACGGCCGCTGCATCCTGCACTTCGACAATCTCGGCGAAGGCGAACTGCGCGGACTGTCCGGCTGGTACGGCGATCCGCTGCGCGGCTTCGCGATCGCCGGAGCGGACCGCAAGTTCGTGTGGGCGGAAGCGAAAGTCGAAGGGGATACGGTCGTCGTCAGCAGCGAGTCCGTGCCCGAGCCGCTGGCGGTGCGCTACAACTGGGCGGACAACCCGAACGGGAACCTCTGCAACGGCGCGATGCTGCCCGCGTATCCGTTCCGAACGGACGATTGGGAAGGCGTGACGGCGAAAAATCTGACGCCCTGATGGACGATTCGGCGACCGCCGCGAAGGCCCCGATTGTCAGTCTGGGGAATTCGCGGCGATTGACCGGCCCCTCATCGTGAAGTATCGTATCAACAGTTGGTGATGCGTGGACGCCCGGCGCCCGGCCGGATTCGCGATCGCAGCGGACGTTGCGAATCGCTCCCACCCGTCCATGTCTCCACTGCGATCGACTTCGAGGGGAGCCGCTGCGGCATGACGCTTCGCTGCCTTCCGCTGTGTGTCATTCTGTTGCTGGGCGAGGTATCCGCGCAGGCCGCGGACCCGTTGCATCTGGAGATCGACCGCGTGCTTGCGGGCGCTTCCGTGAACGTGGAAGCGCCGGCCTGCGACGACGCGGAGTTTCTGCGACGGGTTTCGCTGGACCTCACCGGATCGCCGCCGACGCTCGACGAGCTGCAGGCGTTTCTAAAGGACCGGTCGGACGACAAGCGCGTCCGGGCTGTGGATCGCCTGCTGGCGTCGCCGCTTTCCGATCGGCACATCGCGACGTTTCTGGACGTGATGCTGATGGAGCGCCGGGCTCATCCGCACATTCCGGCGGAGGAATGGCAGGCCTGGCTGCTGCAGTCGGTCCGCGAGAACAAGCCCTACAACCAGTTGGCGCGGGAAGTCCTTAGCGCGGATGGTTCCGAGCCAGGGAAGCGGGCGGCAGCGCGGTTCTACCTCGACCGGGAGGGGGAGCCGAACCTGATCACCAAGGACGTGGCCCGCATTTTCTTCGGCCGCGACCTGCAATGCGCTCAATGTCACGACCACCCGCTGGTCTCCGACTATCTGCAGACGGACTATCACGGTCTGCTGGCGTTCTTCGGCGCCAGTTCCAATCAGGCGGTGCAGGTCGGGGACGCCCAGGTCCAGCATTATGTGGAACGGTCCGCGGTCGATGCGTCGTTCGAATCGGTGTTCATCAAGGGGACGCGGCACATCACCGGCCCCAAGGTTCCCGGCGAGGCGGAAATCACCGAGCCCATGTTCCCGCCGGGCGAGGAATATGAGGTCCGTCCCGCGGAGAACGTCCGACCCGTTCCGAAGTTCAGCCGCCGCGCCCGGCTCGCGGAACTCGCGACGAGCGGAACGAATCGGGCCTTCAACGAGAACATCGCCAACCGGCTGTGGGCCCACATGCTGGGCCGGGGCCTGGTCGCTCCGCTGGACCTGCACCATGCGGACAATCCGCCGACGCATCCCGAGTTGATGCGGCTGCTCGGAGAGCGCTTCGCCGAGACGAACTTCAACATCCGCGGGTTCCTGCGGGAGATCTCGCTGACCGACGTGTACCAGCGGTCGATCGAACCGCCGGACGTGCAGCAGGCGTCTGTGGCCGAAGCGGCGGAGCTCGAAACGCCCCTCTCCGAAAAGCGAACCGAACTGGAAGCGCGGGTCGAGGAGCGGGTGGCCGCCAGTCAGGCGGCGCTCTCCGCTTGGGCGGAGGCCGAAGCGGCCTTGCTGCCCGTCATTGCCGAGCGCGAGGCGGCGCGGGGCAAGTCGCAGGACGCGGTCAAGAAACTGGATGAGGCGCTCAAGGCGGCTCGCGAGGCGGCGGCGCAGGTCAACGCGAAGCAGGCCGCAATCGCCGCAGTCAACGAGGCGAACGAGAAGGCGCAGGTCGTCGTCCAGAAGCTGCCGCAGGATCAGGAGCTCGTCGCTGCGGCGGCCAAATTCGCGGAGCGGCTGGCATCGCTGACCGCGGAACTCGAGCCGTTGTCGACCGCCGCCGCGGAGAAGTCCGCCGCCGTCGAGCCAGTGCGTGCCGAGCTGCAGACGACGCATCCCGAGTTCCTCGCGGCGCAGGACAAGGTCGCCCCCTTGGCGGAAACCTGCCGGCAGAAATACGCCGAGTTTCTGGCGGCCCGTGTGGCGGCGTCCGAAGCGGAAACCGAACTGGCGGGAATCGTGCGACGTCTCGAGACGGCCCGCGGCCTCGTCGCGCTGCAGGCGCTGCGGGACGCGATCGTCGCCGCGGAACAGCAGATTCCCGATGCGGCCGCCGCCGCCGAAGCGGCGCAGGCCCGGCGGACCGAATTGACGGGAGTCGTGACGGCCGCCGATGCGGCGCATCAGGCCGCGGTTCGCGCCGTGGCGGATGCGGCGACGGCGCATGAGGCGGCGCTGACGGAACTGGCGGCGCGGGAATCCGCCGCGGCGGACGTGGCGGGCGCGGTCAGCGCCTCGCAGACGGCTCTGGAACGCCTGCCGGGGGACGAAGCGGTCGCGCTGGCGGTGGAAACGCTGCGCGTGCGACACGGCCAGCTGTCGGAGTCGATCGCTCAGCAGGAACAGCAGGCGCAGGCGGCGGCCGACGCTGAACAGGCCGCGGAGGATCGGCTGATCGCGGCGCGGACGGCCTTTGAAGCCGCAGTCGCCGAACAGGCCCGTCGGAGCGTGGCCGCGGAGCAGGCGACAGCGGCTGCCGAGGCGGCCCAGAGTGCGGCGGTTGCCGCGAAGACCGAACTCGCGACCGCAGTTTCGGAGCTTGAAGACCGGCTGACGCAGTCGGCATCCATCGGCGTCCTCAAGCCGTTGACTCCCGAACAACTCTGCCTGGCGATCTTCCGGGTCACCGGCGTGTATGACAGCTACCGTTTGGCGGAGCAGACGGAACTCGACAACTCCGCGCCGCTGTCCGGCGAGGACCGCCAGGATCCGGCGAAGGTTCTGGCGCGCGAGCGGGAACTCGAACAGCGCGTCTACGACAAGCTGCTGAAGTCCTACAACGCGGGTTACGTGAACCTGTACGCGGCGGGCCCCGGTCAGCCTCAGGGAGATTTTTTCGCGTCGGCCGAACAGGCGCTGTACACGGCGAACGGCGGGTCGATCCTCTCCTGGGCGGGGGGCAATGGCTCGATCGCCGGTCAGGTGACGAACGAAGCCGACCTGCGCCGCGCGGCGGAGATTCTGTACCTGCGCGTGTTGTCGCGGAGTCCGACGGAGACCGAGATTCAGGATGTCGCGGACTACCTGACGGCGCGGGGCGAGCAGAAGGCGGCCGCGGCCCAGGAGCTGATTTGGGGATTGATCGCCAGCGTGGAATTCCGGTTCAATCACTAAGGGACGCGGGGCGTGCGCTGGCACGATTGACGTGAACGTGGTTCGAACGATGACGATCATCGACGACAATCCGATTTCCTGGGAGCGGATGATCGGCGCCGTGGAAGACGTTCAGCGACGACTGGAGCGCGCGGTCAGAGCCCTCGAAGCGGCTGGCGTTCCGTATGCCATCTGTGGCGGCCAGGCGGTCGCGGCCTGGGTGTCGAAGATTGACCGCGCGGCCGTCCGCACGACGGTCGACGTCGACGTGCTCCTGAGACGAGAGGACTTCCCAGCCGCGAAGTCCGCGTTGGAGCATTCCGGGTTCGTGCATCGCCACGTACGCGGAGTCACCATGTTTCTCGATGGCGATGCCGGGCGGCCTCGCGAGGCCGTGCACGTCGTGTTTGCGAACGAGAAGGTGCGCAGCGAATACCTGGAGTCGTCTCCGGATGTGTCGGAGCGGTTGCCGGGGCCTCCTTTCGACGTGCTGGAACTCGCGGCGCTGCTGCGGATGAAGCTGACGTCGTTCCGCGACAAGGATCGGACCCATGTTCGCGACATGCTGGAAGTCGGATTGATTGATGACACGTGGATCGCCTCATTGCCGCGGGTCCTGGGCGACCGGTTGAGGCGCCTGATTGACACTCCCGAAGGCTGAGCGGCGCAAGGTCGCGTCCGCTCGACAGAACCAGACCAACAGGACAGGGATCGCCATGAACTGCCATTACGCGTGCAAATCCACCGAGCACCTCCTCGCACGCCGCGGGTTTCTCGGCAGCATGGCCGCCGGCGCCGTCGTCGGCGGACTGGGCGCGTTCACCCGCCCCGCCGCCGCGGATCAGCTCGCCCGCCAGCAGAAGCGCGTGGTCGTGTTCAACATGCACGGCGGCCTCAGCCAGCTTGAAAGCTGGGATCCCAAGCCGGGCACGGAGACGGGCGGCCCTTTCCTGTCGATCCCCACGTCCGTTCCGGGCATCCATGTTTCGGAGCTGCTGCCGGAGACGGCGAAGATCATGGACCATCTGTGCCTGGTGCGGGGCGTGAACACAGCCGAGGACGACCATGGCAAGGGGGCCTACATGATGCTCACGGGGCGGCGGCAATCCCCGGCGCTGGACTTCCCGCAGATCGGCGCCGTCGCCGCCAAGGCCCTGTCCACCGACAACAATCCGCTGCCCGGTCACATCGTC
This sequence comes from Planctomyces sp., assembly GCA_019636235.1. Lineage (GTDB taxonomy): Bacteria > Planctomycetota > Planctomycetia > Planctomycetales > Planctomycetaceae > Caulifigura. The sequence continues at coordinate 89,151 of JAHBXW010000016.1, read as the reverse complement.
ATCACGCCCTGGGGCGGAGGCGGACGCGGCAACGACGCCGCCTACCTGGGGCCGAAGTTCGCCAGCATCTCCCTGGGCAACGGCAACCCGCCGCAGAACATGGCCCGCCCGGAACAGTTCACCGATGAAACCGAAGCGGCCCGTCACGACTTCCGCCGCCGCGTCAATGAACGGTTCCTCTCGCGCCGCCGCACGGCCGTCACCGACGCCTACACCAACAGCTACGAGCAGGCCCTGCAGCTGATGCGGCAGGCCGACACGTTCGACGTCTCCCACGAACCCGAGGCGGACGCCGAACGCTACGGCAAGCACGACTTCGGCCGGCACTGCCTGCTGGCCCGGCGGCTGCTGGAGCGCGGCGTCACCTTCGTGCAGGTCTCGCACTCGAACTACGACACGCACAACGAGAACTTCAATTTCCACTTCGAGCAGGTCGGCGAGTTCGACCGGCCCTTCGCCATGTTCGTGAAGGACCTGGCCGACCGCGGCATGCTGGAGAGCACGCTGATCGTCGTGCTGTCGGAATTTGGCCGGACGCCGAACGTGAACCTGTACTACGGCCGCGACCACTGGTCGGCGGCGTGGTCGGTCGTGTGCGCGGGGGCGAAGATGCCGCGGGGCGCGGCGTACGGCAAGACGAACGAGAAGGGAACGCAGGTCGTCGAGGGACAGGTCGACCATGGCAACCTGTTTCACACGTACCTTGCCGCGATGGGGCTGGACTCGACCTCCAGCTTCGACATCGACGGCCGCGATGTGCCGATGGCCGACCCGGCCTCGAAGCCGATCAAGGAACTGGTGGGCTGATCAGATCGGGAACGGGGAGCTGCGTTTCAGACACGCCGCCGGCCCCGCACTTCCCGCCGTCCGCTCGCAGTCGGCAGACTGGCGCTGCGCCGCCGCCTGAATTCTGAGAGCACCGGCTCCTGCAATTGCATTCCCAATCGCTCGCGGAATTGCCTGCGATCGGCGCGAGAATTCGCGGCCTCAGCGATCGTCGATACGCTCCGGGACGGCGATCCGTCCGTTAAGAAGCGGCCGCCGCGGAGCGACCCCGCGCAGTTCGGGTCCGTTCACGCCGACTTGAAAACACAGGCGGTAAATCTCCTCTGCGGGCTGCACGGAAGGCGTGGACGGCGAGCCATCGCCGTCCGGACAGGGGAGGCTGTCCGTGCACAGTTGTGTGGACCCCATCTGAAGAAAAAGCAACTGCAGGCCAAGGTCGTAGGAAAGCCACAACGTGCACGGCAGCGTGACCGTGTCGGCGACCAGGCTCAGCGGCGCATCAACCGCCAGCCACGCCGCGCCGGCGGTCAGACGGCCTGGGGTGTGGGGAGCACGGACGGCAGCTGCACCCTTGGCGATCGCGATCTTGACGCCCCCATAGATCTGAAAGGGCCTGCGGTACGCATTTTCGTGTGACGGCGGCTCGATCCATGTCGTGCAGTTCAAGAGCGTGCTGCAGCCGGACAGCAGAACGCAGACAGAGGCGAACCATCGCATGCGGGCCCTCGCAGTCAATTAGCGCCGATCGGCGAAATGTCGCGCCGAACCCTGCGGCCTGGCCGACGCAGTCGCGTTCGCGCGAGAAAACAAAAAACCCGGAAACAGCGAGTCCCAGGGGGGCGGAGGACTCAAGCCATTTCCGGGGGCGATAAGCAGCAAAAACCGCAGTCGCAAAACCGGACCCGCAAGGATGTCGACATCGCCAGCGTCCATGCCAGCGATGCGTTCCCGACGGGACACTTCCGTCAACACGCGTCGCGTTTTGAACCCCCGGGCGATCGCTCGCTCAAGGGTGCGGGAGTGATATGACCATCGGCGATATGGGTCAAGACGTTTTGCCGCACTCTGTTTCGCACGCGCAGGAACTGCCGGTCGCGCTCTAAACCCAAGCGCCGCACCGACTCAGCCGCCAACCTCCGGCTTCAGCGACGCGGCGCGGCGCCGGGACGCTGAAATTCCGGTCCAAACTTTTCCTCCATCCGCCGCGTGATCTTCGTCTGCTCCTCCGTGATCATCAGCCAGATCTGATCGCGGCCCTGCGCGCCGGCCGTCACGGCTTCCGCCTGCCGCTGCCGCACCTCCGCGAGGTTGCTCGTCACGTTGTACGACGGCGGACGATATCCCCAGGTCCACCAGCCGGTGGTCTCCCAGCCCGGGTCGAACGTCGCGTTCCACGTCAGCGCCCGCTGCTGCGTATCGACGTCCACCGCCACGCCCCGCAGCGACGCCGCCAGGCCCCGCAGCTGCGAGGCCACCCAGTCGCCGTACTGGACCAGCTCGGGGTCGACGGCCACGGTCGGCAACTGCTCGATCTTCCTCGCGAAGTTGTCGTGCCACGTCGCGGTGCGAAGATACTCCTTGGCCCGGCGATTGGCGCGCTGCAGGTCGGTGATCACCTGATCGACGGCCTTCAGATAGCGGCGGCTGGCTTCGAGGCTGACCCGCGGGCCGGGCGCCGAAGTCGCGGGCGCCTGCACCTCGGCCGCCGGCGGCGCCGGCGTCTCGTGCGCCGACGGATGCGGCGTCGTCACCAGCGACATCACCCGCCGCAGGTCCTCGTCCGAAAGCGCGGCTGTCAGCACCAGCGATTGCCCGCGAATCTCCGCTTTCCCGGCGTCGAACCCGTCCAGTCCGGCGCCCAGATCCGAAAGCACCTCCAGCACCAGGCTCCGCAGCAGATCCGCGTTCACGGTGACGGGGCCATTGAAGTCCAGGCTCAACGTCCCCTCGACCGACTCGCCCACGTCAATGCCCAGCCGCAGGCCGTGCAGCGTCATCAGCAGGCTGGCGGTCGCATCCAACTGCCCGGGGTTCTCCAGGATGACCGTCGCCGCGGACAGCCGCTCGCGCGTCCGGTCGGGGTCGAACATGTCGGCCAGATCAATCGCCAGCACGATCGAGTCGTCAGCGTTCTGCAGCAGCCCGTTGAGGTACGGGCTGGCCGTCATGCCGTCCCCCTGGCCTCCGCGGGTCAGCCAGCGGGAGAGGTTCTGGCGATGCGCCGGGCTGACGACGCCCAGCCGATTCTGATCGAGGAGGGCGAAGAAGGCGTTGCGCGGCGAGGCGACGGCGGGTCGGCCGGCGACGGTCTGCACGGAGGCGTTCTCGCGGGCCGCCAGCCGATCCATGTCGACCGGCCGCGCGAACTCCAGAATGGCGACCGACCAGCTGTCGCCACGATGTCCAGGATGAACCTGCGTTCCGCGAAGAAAGGTCTTCACGCCCGGGGGGAACTCGACGGCGCCGGCCAGAAAATTCCCGCCGCCCGGTTCGTTCCAGTGCTCGCGCCGGGACAACCCGCTGTCCATGATCCGCTCCACGCGCACAATGGCCAGCGCGTTGATGTCCTGCGGCAGCCAGGGACGCGCTCGGGCGAGGTCCTCCTGGGCGCCTGCCGTGACGGAGATAAGACAGGCCGCAGCCAACAACAGCACGCGTTTGACGCCGCTCATGACATCGCTCCTCAGGGTGGCCGGTCTGATCGACTGCCCGGCGGGCCGGACAGGCATCCGGAAAGCGTATCGCGCTGCTCCCGCGGCACGCCACCGCCGCAGGGGGCGCAGGGGCGGCGGAACTACGGAGCAGAAATTCCGGTCCGCCGGAGGATCCCGTTCGATGGAATCGGGCCGGCTGTGCGATACAAACGCCAACTCCACGCCGCGACGATTGGGTCTTGGAAGGCCGCCCCCGTGCCCGAGCGCAGCCCGCTGCCGATCGACGAGTGTCTGCCGCAGATCGCGGCGGCCCTGGAGGATCGCCACGCGCTCGTTCTGCAGGCCCCGCCCGGCGCCGGCAAGACGACCCGCGTTCCCCCCGCGCTGGCGTCCGCGGGCTGGAGCGCCCAGGGCCGGATCATCGTCCTCGAACCGCGGCGCATGGCCGCCCGAGCCGCCGCCCGCCGCATCGCCGCCGAATGCGGCGCGACCCTGGGGCGCGAGGTCGGATACCAGGTCCGGTTCGACGACCGCAGCTCGCGGGAGACGCGGATTCTGATCGTCACCGAGGGCATCTTCCTGAGGCATGTGCAGTCGGATCCGTTCCTTGAAGGCGTCGCCGCCGTCGTGTTCGACGAATTCCATGAACGCAGCCTGATCGGCGACCTGGCGCTCGCCATGGCGCGCCGCGTCCAACAGGTCCGAACTGATCTTCGACTCGTGCTGATGTCGGCGACGCTCGACCCGGCGCCGCTGGCCGCAGCGCTGGGGGACTGCCCGGTCGTTCGCAGCGAGGGCCGGCAGTTCCCGGTGGACGTGCGCTACGTTCCCCGCGCGCCCCGAGCACCGCTGCCGGAGGCGGTGGCGGACGCCATCGAGCGGGCGCTGGGCACGACGGACGGCGACATGCTCGTGTTCCTGCCCGGCGTCGGTGAGATTCATCGCACAGCGGCGCTGCTGCAGTCGGCGGCCCGCCGGGACGACCTCGCGCTGATGCTGCTGTATGGCGATCTCCCGCCGGACGAGCAGGACCGGGTGCTCGCGCCGTCGCCGCGGCGGAAGGTCGTGCTCTCGACGAATGTGGCCGAGACGTCGCTGACGATCGAAGGCGTCCGCGTGGTGATCGATTCCGGGCTCGCGCGAATGTTGCGGTTCGATCCCGAATCCGGGCTGGACCGGCTGGAGCTGACGCCGATTTCACGGGCCTCGGCGGAGCAGCGTACGGGGCGGGCGGGGCGCACGGCGCCGGGCGTGTGCTGGAGGTTGTGGGACGAGGCGTCTCAGCGGGCCCGTCCGGAGCGGGAGGCGCCGGAGATTGCGCGGGTCGACCTGTCGGGCGCTGTGCTGACGCTGCGCTCGTGGGGCGAGCAGGATCCGGCCGCGGTTCCGTGGATCGAGGCGCCGGCGGCGGATCGGCTCGACCGCGCCGATCGGCTGCTGTCGCGACTCGAAGCGATCGATGAAGCGCAGCAGGTGACGCCTCTCGGCCGGACTCTGGCCCGGCTGCCGACGCAGCCGCGGCTGGCGCGACTGGTCGTCGAGGGACATCGCGCGGGGCAGTTGCAGCGGACCTGCCTGCTGGCGGCCTGGCTGGCGGAACGCAGCCCGTTCTCGACGCGGCGGGACGGCCCGCCCCCCGGCGAGCGGTCGACGCGATCACACTCCGACGTGCTGGATCGGCTGAACGCGATCGAACAGTTCCTGCGAACGGGGGACGCGCGGACGCCCTGGGGAGAGCTGCATCGCGGCGGCGTCCACACGATCCGTCAGGGCGCCGAACAGTTGCTGCAGACGGCCGAGGCGGAACTCGGTCCGGCCCCGCGCTTCTCCGTGGCCGAGGACGAACCTCTGCTGCGGGCGCTTTTGGCGGCGTTTCCCGACCGCGTGGCGCGTCGCCGCGAACCGGGCAGCGATCGGGCCGTGCTCGTCGGCGGGCGGGGCGTGAAGCTCGCGCCGGGATCGGCCGTCACATCTGCGGAACTGTTTCTGGCGATCGACGTCGCCGACGCGCAGCCCGAGGCCATCGTGCGGCTGGCATCGGCCATCGAGCGAGACTGGCTGCCCGAGCACTTTCGACGGGACGTCGTCGAGCGGTTCTTCCATCCGTCGCAGAAGCAGGTCGTCGCCCGCCGCCGCGTGTACTGGGAGGACCTGTTGTTGTCGGAAGCGCCCGTTCCGACCCCGGACGACGATGCGACGGCCGAGGCGCTGTTCGCGGCGGCGCGGTCCCAATGGTCATCCGTATTTCCGGCGGACGCCGAAGAGGCGTCCTTCCTGGAACGAGTCGAATTCCTGCGGCAGCGGATGCCCGAACTGGAACTGCCGGACTTCGACGAGCCGCAGCGGATGCGGCTGCTGCGGGAGTTGTGCGCGGGGCGGCGATCGTTCGCCGAGCTGCGGTCGGCGCCCTGGCTGCACGCCGTCAAAGGGCTGCTGACGTACGATCAGCTGCGGGCGATCGATCGCGAAGCGCCGGAGCGGGTGACGGCGCCCTCGGGGAAATCGTTCCGGTTGACGTACGAGTCCGGCCGGCCGCCGGTGCTCGCCGCGCGGATTCAGGACCTGTTCGGGCTTCGCGAAACGCCGCGCATCGCGGGGGGACGCGCGAAGGTGCTGGTGCACCTGCTGGCGCCGAACATGCGCCCCCAGCAGGTGACCGACGACCTGCCGAGCTTCTGGGCGACGACCTATGCCGAGGTCCGCAAGGAACTGCGGCGGCGCTACCCCAAGCACGCCTGGCCGGAGAATCCGCTGCAATAGCCAATCGCCACCTGACCTACGAAACCCGGACGACTTAGAAAGATCAGCGGCGCACGTTCAAGGCGGCCAGTTCTGCAACTTCCTCTATTGCAGTCGGCGATTCAACATCGATTGCCGGGCATAACTGCTTCAGCAGTCGCAAACCCTGTTCGGCGTGGCCATCTCCTTCCAAATCGCTGCCGCGGTAAAGCACTCGACACCGATTCACCGTGAGGCCGGACTGCTGGATTGCATCGACCGTCAGCGCTGCGTGATGCACGCTGACTTCGCTTGACAGTCTTGCCCGCTGCGCGATGGCGTCCGGCTTTCCGTTTCCAATGTAGTAATCTGGATGCACAGTCGTCACCTCGCCTCGCCATCGCGCCTCGACAGCGTAATGCGGCTTGAACTGCACGTTGGCAGATTGAAACACGTCGTCGCATTGTCTCGCAAAATGCCTACCCGACTTCGGTGAAGAAGTCTCTTTCGTCGCGACCAGTTCGGCGAACAGTTTGGCGACGGCGGCATCCATCTTTCGCGGCGTCATGCGAGACAGCACGTCACCGGCGTCAACCAGTAAGTAGTTGCCTTTCTGGTTGGTGATGAGCGCATCGAATGATGCCGCATCTGACTTCGGAACAGGCTTGCCCCTGTTCGGCCGAACAGTCTCGCCGGACATGCGGTCTCGCCAGAACGCGACCCAACGCCTGTATGTGTTGGCGTCATGGACGAATGCGGCGTCAGCCGTCGCCAGGAACTTCGATGCAAACTCGCCCTTGTACCACAGGATTACGCCGACATTGCGCGGCTCCATGCGGGCGACGTCGGGAGCGTATTTCGCGAGGATAAACCGTGCGTTCATGGCGATGTCCCCCTCAGTAAAGTGGGGTCCAAGCGTCCTTCGGAATCAGGGGGAATCGGTCTCGGTGACTGTACAACAATTGCCAGAGATTATCGCGACGGTACTTGAGGAAATCGCAGACTGCTTTGCATTCCGACTTCCTGATCGAGATTCGCCGAACTTCGTTGCACACTTCTCTGATAAACCACTCAGGAATGTCCCGCACCCGGCAGTACCACTCTTGTACGAAATTGATGTCGTTCAGTAGCTCCACCAAGCAATGCCATTCGTCGGATGAGTCGGCTCCATCCGTGACACCAAGCCGATCAATCCGAGACTTCAATCGCTTCTCTCCCTCGCCCTTGTAAATGTAGAACAGCGCCCGCTCGTGGTCGATCAGGTAGAATGCGCTTGGATTGTTCGGCTTATCAACCTTCAGGTTGCCGCCGTGTCGGTCGCAGTTCGCAATCAGGATGTCGAACAAGACTATACCCGTTGCTGCACTCGGAAAGTTGTCGTAGAGCGGCTGCGGCTTCACGTCGTCAGGAGTGGTGTCTCCCTCATAGTCGTAGGAAATGTACATGCGGCTTTTGGGGCTCCGCTTTTGTACGAGGGCGAATGGCGGAACTGGAAGCCTCAGAAACTGCGCAATGTTCGCCGCGATCCACTCGTTCGCGAGCAAGTACGGCGATTCGGCCCACTGTGACTTACCGACCGCTGCCGTCTTCACCGAAAACGTGTGGTCACTGTTGACGCCCCCGCCCCGACGATCAGTCTCGAAGCGGCGTCGTGATCGATAACGGAATATCTGGAGCATGATACCCCGAGGCCTGGGTAGCGATCAAGTGTACACTATCCGCTGATGGCCGCCTTTATCGCTAGAATCGGACGAGTTCAGACCCATAATGAGTGTATCGAATGACTCAGCAGGAGAACCCGCAGGACAAACGGGACTTTGCCGCTCTTGCCGATTTTGACCGCGCGATGAAGCTTTCGAACAAGGTGCCAAAAGTGATCATCGAGCGTCGCGAGTTCGCGACTCACAACTCCGAAAGGCCGATTGCCGATGAAACGACGCTCCGCTCAACTGAAAACGCCGCCGCTTGATCTCGGCAAAGTGCCCGTGGAAGTTGAAGGTCGGGACGGCGACGGGAATTTCGTCTGCCGCGTCCTCATCAATCACGCGGGACTTCAGGTCGTGTCGGGATCAAAAGGCCGCGTCGTCCACAAGAACCTGTCGTGGGAAGCGCTCGTCAAGCTGATGGCAACGGCCGACTAGGGGCACTTGACCGCGTGGCGAGTCAAGTATGCCCTTACTTGTTCTCCAGCAGGAAGATGTCCTTGAACTGGATGACCATCGCCGGGCCGGTGTGCGCCTGCAGCGCGATCACGCCGCTGGTCGCCGCCTTGTCCGACTGCTCGTCGATGACCTCCGACATCAGCACGCCGTTGATGAAGTGCTGCACGCGGATGCCTTCCGCGACGACCAGGTAGTCGTTCCAGTCTTCCTTGCGGACGAGCTTGCCGAGTTCTCCGGCGTCGGCGAACTGAACAATGGACTTCGTGCCGTCGGCGCGGATCGTGACCGACTGGCCGCGCTCGGCGAGGATGCCCCGCCCGCGCTCCTCATAGTTGATGCCCGTGAACTGCAGCGAGGCGTCGATGTCGGCCTGGTAGCCGCCGACGATGAAGCGTTCCGCATCGTGCACGCGGCTGCGGTACTGGATGCCGGAGTTGTTGCCGACCATCTTGTACTTCAGCCGCAGCTGGAAATTGGCCGGCTCGCCCCCCTGCCAGATCAGGAACGTGTTGTGTTCCAGGGGGCGGTCATCGGTGACGGTTCCGGTGATCGCGCCATCCTGAACCGACCAGACGTCGGGCGATCCGGTCCAGCCTTCGAGGGTCTGGCCGTCGAACAGGACGGTGCGGGATTCCTCGGCGCCCGCGGGCCCCGAAAGCCCAACGAGGGCCGTGAACACGACAAGTGCGCGAATCATGGGAACGAATCCTTCGGGGACTGCGGGGGGCCTTGCAGGCGATCCGACGCGAAGGGCGCCGGACCGCCCGTCAACTGGCGACAGGCTGCGCGGGAGCGATCAGACCTGGTACTCGCGCTTGGTGATCAGTCCCGGCGCCGGAACGGGATACTTGCCGCTGGCGTCGGCCTTCAGCGGAGCGTCGCCCCCCACGACGAGCTTGTCGACGTCGGGCGCGAACTCGTGGTCGAGTTCCAGCATGTCGTCCCAGGTGACGACCCGGCCGGTGTGCGCCGCCATGCGGCCCATCACCGTCACCAGGCTGGCCTTCGCGCCGCGTTCGACCTCGTTGTAGGGCTTGTCCTCGCGGATCGCGTTCAGCAGGTGATCCCACTCCAGCTGGTAGGGGTTGGGCTCGGGCTGCGGGAACTGCCAGACGACGTTGCTGCGCGTCATCCGCTGGTCTTTGAAGATCCGCGCCCGGGAGGGAGCGTGGCCGCTCTGCGAGATCACGGCCGAGCCCTTCGAGCCGTGCGCGAAGCTGGCGAACTCCTGCTTGCAGTTCACCATCGTGCGGCCTTCCAGCCGCATCTTCGTGCCGTCGCCGAACGTGTACTCGACGGAGTACGTGTCGAAGTTCTGGTCGACGTAATCGCCGCGGTAATGCCGGCCGCCGGACGCCTGGGCCTCGACCGGCCAGTCGTTCTTCATCCAGCAGCATTCGTCGATGTTGTGGATCAGGAAGTCGCTGTACGCGCCGCCGCTGGCCCACAGGAACGAGTGAAAGTTCCGGATCTGGTACTCGAGCTCATTCTGCTCGGGAGGCTTCGGCAGGACGAACGCCGACGCCGTCGGCCCGACCATGCGATAGGCTCTGAGCAGGATCAGATCGCCGAGTTCCCCGTTCTGAATGCGGTCGTACAGCTGTCCGCGGGCCTCGCAGTGGCGGCACATCAGGCCCACGCCCACTTTCAGATTCTTCTTCTTCGCCTCCTCGCCGAGTTCCAGCATCCGCCGCCCGCTGGGCGCGTCGACGCAGATCGGCTTCTCCATGAAGACGTTCAGGCCCTTTTCAATGGCGTACTTGAACTGCACCCAGCGAAACGCCGGAGGCGTCGTCAGCAGCACGACGTCGCCGGGGTTCAGCGCGTCCATGGCCTGCCTGTACGCATCGAAGCCCACAAACTGCCGCTCCTGGGGCACATCCATCTGCTTCTCGAACCGCCCCTGGAGCCCCTCGTAGCTCCCCTTCAACCGGTCCTCGTAGGCGTCCGCCATGGCGACCAGCTTCGTCGGGCCGCAACTGCTGGACATGGCGTCGACCGCCGCGCCCGAACCCCGTCCGCCGCAGCCGACCAGGGCGAGCTGAATCGTCTCATCGCCGGCGGCGTAGGCCCCGGGAAGCAGGGCCCCGACGGCGGCTGTGGCGACCGCCGTGCGCGTCGTCGTGGCCAGAAGATCGCGCCGGGACAGCGCGGAATCGGCAGGATTGGACATGGTGAGCACTCCCGTGGTGGGCGGAATTGAGGTGGGACAGTTCGATGTCGGCGGGGACCGGAGGGAGGCCGGATGCGGCCGGGCCGGCCAGTGGTCGTTCCGAGGGATCAATGACACCTTATCGGAAGCGCCGACCGCCTGCCAATCCGCCGGTCAAGACGAATGCGAGCCACGGCGCCGCGGAATCCCGAACCTGAGTCTGTCCCCAGCAGGGCGACAGGTGCCTTGCTGTTTCCGCGCCGCCCCCGTCAAATTCGAAGGTCCGCCGCTCCAGCGGCTTCGGTCTCGGAATTCTTCGCGATTGCACGGCTGACGTCCATGTCTCTGCCCCTCGACTCCCTCCGCTCTGTCATCTCGCGCCTTCAGGATCCGGAGATTCCCCGCTCGCTGGGAGACCTGAGAATGGTCAAGGGCGTGACCGCCGCGGGGAACGGCCTGCGCGTCGACATCGAGCTGCCGACTCCAGCCTACCCCGGCCGCGAACGGATCGCCGACCTGATCCGCAACGCTGTCGCCCCGCAGCTGCCGGCGGGCGCCCCCGTCGATGTCCAGTTCTCCACCACGGTGAAGGGCAAGAACACCGGCGGCGCCGTCGGCCTCAAGATCAAGAACATCATCGCCGTCGGCAGCGGCAAGGGGGGCGTCGGCAAGTCGACGATCGCCGCGGCCCTGGCCTATGGACTCAAACACTTCGGCGCCAAAGTCGGCCTCATGGACGCCGATGTCTACGGCCCCAGCATTCCGCACCTCGTCGGCGCCCGCGGCGAGCCCGTCATGCGGCAGATTCCCCTGCCCGACGGCAGCACCATGGAACGCATCGTCCCCATCGAGGCCGACGGCCTGCAGCTTATGTCCATGGGCTTCATGGTCCGCCCCGACCAGGCCGTCATCTGGCGCGGGCCGATGCTCCACAAAGCCCTGACCCAGTTCCTGCAGCAGACCGAATGGGGCGAGCTGGACTACCTGGTCATCGACATGCCCCCGGGGACCGGCGACGTGGCCCTCACGCTGTCGCAGATGGTCGGCCTGGCCGGCGCGGTCGTCGTCTGCACGCCCCAGCAGGTGGCGCTGCTGGACGCCGTGAAAGCCATCAGCATGTACCGGACCGTGAAGATTCCGATCCTCGGGATCGTCGAGAACATGAGCGGCGACGTGTTTGGCCGCGGCGGCGCGCGGGCCAAGGCGGCGGAACTCGGCATCCCCTTCCTGGGCGAAGTCCCCTCGGAAGCGCTGATCCGCATCCGCGGCGACGAAGGCCGCATGTCCGCGCTGTTCAACGAGGACAACCCGGCGCGCGCCCCCCTGGAGCACGTTGTCAGTCGCACGGCGATGGAGATCGCCCGGCAGTTGCTGGAATCGCCCAGCCTGCCGACGCTGGAAATCCTGTGAACCTCGGCGGCGGGCCGGGCGTCCGAGTGGAGGCCGCGGCGCGACGGCCATGCGGCGCGGAGCAGACTCGGGACCAGGAACAGACATGGCCGCGAAGGGGGACAAGTCGAACGACAAGCCGGCCGCGCCGCGGTTCGTCGCCCGCAACCGCCGCGCGCTCCACGAGTTCGAAATCCTGCAGACAATGGACTGCGGCCTCGTCCTGATGGGCAGCGAGGTCAAAAGCATCCGCGCCGGCAAGATCACCATCGACGAAGCCTTCGCCCGCGTCGAGGACGGCGAAGTCTGGCTGCTGAACGCCGACATCGCCGAGTACCCGCAGGCGTCGTATCTGAATCACGAACGGAAGCGGCCCCGCAAGCTGCTGCTCAAACGCCGCGAGATTCAGAAGTTCGCCGAGGCGGCGAAGCAGCAGGGTCTGACGCTGATCCCGCTGTCGGTGCAGTTCGTGCGGGGGATGGTCAAGGCGACGATCGCCGTCGCCAAGGGGCGCAAGCTGCACGACAAGCGCGAGCACTTGAAAAAGAAAACCGCGTCTCGCGAGATGCGGGACGCGGTGCGTCGCAGACGCTGAGGGCCGCCTTCGGGCGGATGAGCCCGCCCGGCGGAACCGTCACTTGCCCAGGTGCTGTTTGGCCTGGGCCAGGTAGTCTTCGGCCTTCTGGTACAGCGCCTCTTCCGTCTTGGCTCCGCTCGCGAGGATCGCCTGCAGGCCGTATTTCTCGAACAGGTACATGCTCTGCGCGGCTTTGTTGGCCCGCGTATGCGGCCTCAGTTCCGCCAGCGAAGCGTTGATGTCGGGCGTGAGCTTGTCCTCCAGGGCCTTCCACTCCGCGGCGGAGGCCTTCTTTTCGTGGAGCTGCTTGATCTCCGTCCACATGGCCGTCGCTTTGTCGTAGTGCTTGCCGGCCGAGCCTCCGCCAAACGCCATCAGCGAACTCCACGGAACGAAGAACCCGCCGGCGCACAACGCGACGATCGCCACGGCGATCAGCGCCTTCGGCCCAGCCAGCCCGTCCAGACGTATGCTCGGCAGGCTGATGCTCGACTTCCGCGGCCCGCGCTGAAACGCCGGGGGCGCGGACACGGGCGGGGTGAAGGGGCGCGTCGGCGGCAGAGGCGTCGGCGCCGTGGGAGCGGACATCGTCTCGGTCATCGCCGCAGTCGCGGGCCGAGCCGGCGCCGCTGCGTACGACCGCCGCGGAGGAGCCTCCTCCTCGTCGTCGGCCTCCTCAGCCAGAATCGACGCCGCCAGGTCTTCGGCTTCCGCCTTCGCCTCTCGAGATGCGGCCTTGCGGGCCTTTTTCCTGGACGGCTTCTTCTCTTCCTTCCCGGCGACGGCCCGCGGCTTGGGCTCCGGCGTCGCCGATTCCTCATGCAGCTTCGCGATGCCCCTCTCGCCCAGCCTCTGCGAGGACACGGCGACCTTCGCAGCCGCTTCTTTCAACTTGCTTTCGTCAGCCTGGTAGCCCTCGGGGAACAGCTTGTCGACGCGCCCCGCCCGCTGCCACGCCCCCTTCTCGCCGGGACGCACGAAGTCATTTGTCGCCAGCTCGCCGCTGAGGGCCAGATGCTGCAGGTCCGAAAACCCGACCGGGCCCAGCTCCTGGCCCAGCGACTTGTAATACCAGCCCTCGCCGTCAAACGCCGCGGGCCGCGCCTTCGCACGGGTGCGAACCGCCTCTGCCGACGATGACGGCGCCAGCATGCGATCCAGGTCGGAACTGTCAGGATTCGCATCGGCATCCGACAGCAGGTCATCGAGGTCATCCGACGTCGCGACGCCCGGGTCTCCCTGTACGGAGAAGGCGTCGAGATCGTCCGCCGACCATTCGTCCGCGGACAGAGGCGCGGGCTCGGACGCCCGCATCGACAGGGCTTCGCTCGCCGGCCGCCAAGCCGTCTCATTCTCGGCCCGGACATGATCCGTGGGCCGCACGGTTCCGTCCGCCAGGAGGGCCGCCAGCCCCAAATCGGTCACGGGGCCGAACTGTTCGTTCCGGATTCTGTAAAACCACCTGGACATCAGCGTGAATCCTGAGAAATACGTCCGCCGGTCGTCGCGGCGGAGCAGCCGTCATTTCGCGACGCCTCCGGGCGTCGACAACCGTTCGCCGGCCGCCTGATCAACAGGCGTCGGGCCGGGCAATCGTCTGCATGGCGGATGAGGAATCGGTCAAGCACGGCATCGAGAGCACATTCAACCGGCAGCAGTGTCACGCTCCGGCCCCGTGTCGGCAACTGCCGAAGTGTGTATTCTTGATGAAGGCCGGGGAGCGTCGACAGAACCTGCCTCTGCCATTGAGTTTGCACGTGCAGTTTCGTGGAGTCAAGCACCCGTTTCGAAATCTTCCGGCCTCTTGGGGTTCTCATCCGTGAGACGAAGGTCCCCCCTCAAGCGATCCGCGGGGCGATCCGCCCGCCGCCGCTCTGTTGCCTCCCGCCCCGCACCCGCCGATGATGGGGGCTGAACCTCACCGCCCTTCGCCTTCGCCGAACAGCACCCGATGAAATACGCGGCACAGGTCGTCGACCTGCACAAGGAGTACGACCTCGGCTCCATCAAGGTGCACGCCCTCAGGGGCGTCTCCATCGACATCCCTGAAGGCGACTTCCTCGCCATCATGGGCTCCTCCGGCAGCGGAAAAAGCACGCTGCTGAACCTGCTCGGCGCCCTCGACCGTCCCTCCAGCGGCCAGTACCTGCTCCGCGGGGAAGATGTCGCCCAGCTCGACGACGATCAGTTGTCGTCTATCCGCAACAGCCTCATCGGATTCATCTTCCAGTCGTTCAACCTGATCCCGCAGTACACGGTCCTGGAGAACATCGAGGTGCCGCTGCATTACCGGCCCGGCTATCCCCCGCTGACGGCCGCCGACCGCGACCGCTGCATCGACGTCGCCTCCCGCGTCGGACTCGGCGACCGGCTGGACCACAAGCCATTTCAGCTCTCCGGCGGACAGCAGCAGCGCGTCGCCATCGCCCGGGCCCTGATCAACGACCCCACGATCATCATGGCCGACGAGCCGACCGGAAACCTCGACTCCGCCACAGGCACGGAAATCATGAAGCTGCTGACCACGCTGAACCGCGAGGGCCGCACGATCATCATGGTCACGCACGAGCAGGACGTCGCCCGGCAGGCCCGCCGGGCGATCTTCATGAAGGACGGCCTCGTCGCCGGCGAGGGCGTCTTCCCCGGCTGAACCCGCCCGCCGCCCTGTCGCTCACTTCTTCCGGCCGAACCGCTTCAGCCAGCTGCGCTCGTCCGCCGCCGCCGATTCCCCTTCGGCCGTCGGCTCGTCCTGCGCCAGGCCGTGACGACGGAGCTGTTGCTCCAGCCGGCAGCGATCCTGATACAGCCGCGCCTGTTCCCGGGCCAGCCGCGCCCGTTCCAGCGCCAGCTCGCATTCCTCGCGGCGGAGGTGCTCGTGATACCGGGCCTCAAGCTCTTCCAGCTGCGTGCGCAGGTCGGCCGGGGCCGAGGCGAGCGCGTCCCAGTCCACCGGATGCCGCTGCTCGGCCGCCCGGAGTTGCTGCGTCAGATGCGAGATGTACCGGTCGCGGCGCTCGATCGCTTCGCAGAGCGATTCCCGGGAGGCGTTTTCAAGGTCGACAGCCGTCGGGAATTCGGCCGCGCCGCCGACCTGGCTGATAATGGGGGGCTGCGGGGCGCGGGCCTGCTCGGCGGTCTCGCGACCGCCTTCGGAATGGTCCGCGGCCGACGTCGCCGATTCGCCCAGCATCGATCCCAGGAGCTGCTGCTTGGCTCGCTCCCACGAATCCTCCACCGGCGGCGCTGCGTCCGGCTGGCAGTCCGTTTCGTCGTCGAATCCCTCCCCGCCCGATTCAGCGGCCGCCGGCGCCTCGGACATCCGAAATCCGCCGCTCTGGATCTGGTACGTCAGCGCCGCCAGTTGCTGTTCGATCCGCTGCCAGATGTCGATCGGCTGAGATTCGTCCCACAGGTCGATCCACTGGTTCACCCGGTCGGCGGTGGCCCGCTGGTCGTCGACGAAATCGGCCGGCAGGGAAGCCGACATTGCCCCGCCGCGTCCCGCGCCCTGGCGATAGAGCCGGTCGAGCTGCTCGACCGCCTGCTCGAGCTGCGCCGTCAGCGCCGAGATGACTTCGTCCTTCTCCAGCAATTCGAGCTCGTACAGTTCCGCGTCGGCCAGAGGTGCGGATGCGGGCGGGGCGGGTTCATCAAAGTCGAATGTCGCGATCGGCTCGTCCATCGCCTCGGCGTCGATGACAGCCGCTTGAGCTGCGGGCGGGGCGTTCGCGCGATCCGGCGCGGCGTTCGACGACGGCGCAGGCGCGTCCTGAGCCGCTTGCGATGGCGTGCTGGACGACGATCCGTGCGAACGATTGCGGTGCTTCGAGCGACCCATGGCCGACACGTCCCGGAGATTCTGCAGTGGAAACCCGGCCGAACGTCTGCCGGCCGGGCGGCGCTTCCGCCTCGCCAAACCTAGGTTGCCCCCGGCCCCGTAGAAGGTCCAACACCGCAACCGCGACTGCTCCGACTCAGGACGCCCGGCCAACCACGACGCGGCTGCCGGATGTGAGGATCATGCGGCGCGGGGACGTTCCTCCCGATCGTCCGTGTCCGACCGCCGGAGCTGGTCCAGCCCGGGCCGCAGCCACTGGCGGCACAGCTCGGTGATTGGAACCTGGCGGCGGGCCGCTTCGCGCCGCACGCGCCGCCAGTCGTCCAAGGGGAGGAAGATCGAAATCTGCTTCTGAAGAGATCGGGAGGGCATACGCTTCCACTTTGGGGCTGAAGATGAAACAATTTCAATCACGACGTCCATCGGGTTCGGAACCGTTTGATCATGCGCTGCGGCGAAGTCGACGTCGCCGGCCGTCCTCCCTCGCCCGTCGACGGGTCGCACCGGCGCACTGCTCCCGCCGCGCGGGGTCCGAAAACCCGTCATCGGCGACGGCGCCTGACGGCTCGGGCAGTGCGTACTCTCGCCGGGGATCGAACGAACGAGACGGCAGGTCATCCCACGAAAAGCGAACAATGCGAACCATTGACAGCCCTTTTCTCAGAAATCCGTGGCCAGAACGATCGGATATGTTTATTATTGTTCCGAACATGGCGGCCTGTCAATGAACATTCGCGAAAATCGCCCGGCACGGTGACGAACCATGGAAAACGACTCGGTTCCGTTCGACTCCCGCATGCTGGCCGCCCGTGTCCGCATGGAGCGCATGCGGCTGGGCATGGACGCCGGAGAGCTGGCCACCCGCGCGGGGCTCGGCCGCACGACGCTCTATCACCTCGAAAAAGGGCACACCCGCCGCGTTTCCCCCTCGACGATCAAGGCTCTCGCCGACGCCCTGTCCATCAGCGTCGATGAGCTGCTCTCCGCTCCCGCCGCCCAGCGGACGCCCGCCTTGGCCAGCCCGCCGCCCGCGCCGCGCAGGCCTCTCAGCGACGCTTCCCGGTTCGACCGCGCCACCAATCCCGCCGTCGCCGACGTCGTTCGCGAACGCCCCGTCGTGTTCACCAACTGGAGCGATGACGACTGGGACGAGCTGTACAGCCAGTTCGGCGTCGGCGGCCAACTGACGCCCCTGGGCGTGCTCAGCGCGGCGGAAGCCATCAACCAGAAGCGGGACGTCATCCGCCAGTTGCACATCGTCCTCGACACGCACCTCAAGGACGTCGCGCGCGAATTCATCGGCACGCTGTACCGCATGGTCCAGGCGACGACCGGCGAACTCCCGGAACCGCCGACGCTGCCGGACAACCCGGCGCCGGACGTTTGAATCGCGTCAGCCCCGCGCGTGCCCCAGCAGCCACTGTCGCGTGCGGTCCGGAAAATCGGTGAACACCCCGTCGACGCCCGCCGCCTCGAACAGCGCCGCGTGCAGGTCGTCCAGCGAGTCGAACCCCGCCGGCAGCGCATCGGCCCGCACCGTGAACGGATGCACGACCAGCCCGGCGTCGTGCGCCCGCGACGTCAGCTCCGTCGCCGCACCGCCCGCCGCGATCACCCGATTCAGCCCGGGTCCGATCCCCTGCACCGTCCGCGCCAACTCCGCCAGCCCGTCCGCGGCGCACATCCGCTCGAAGTCGTCCCGCGCGTCCGCCCAGCGGTTCTCGCCAATCAACTGCACCAGGGGCAGCGTGCAGCCCAGCTCCTCGCGCAGCCGCCGCAGCTCCGCGGCATCGAAGCACTGCACGAACACGTTCGCCGATGCGTCCCGGTAGCCCGCAGCAGACAGTTCGCGGAGCACGGCCGCGGCCAGGTCCCGCCCCTCCCCGCGATGCCAGGCCGGCAGCTTCAGCTCCGGATAGATCCCCGCGCTGCGGCCCGTGCTGCGGTTCAAGCCGGCGATCAGCGCGAGTTCATCGCGGAGGGTGGAAATGCGGAATTCGCCGGACCAGGCGGGGAAGCGGTTGGGATAAACGGCGCGGCCCGTTTTGAGGTCGATCCGTTCGGTGACCTGCAGTCGGGAGAGTTCGTCCAGCGTGAAGTCGAGGACGTAGAACCGGCCGTCGTCGCGCTGCCGCCCGGGAAACCGCGTGGCGACGTCCGTCACCGTGTCCAGGTGGATGTCATGCAGGACAACGGGAATGTCGTCTTGGGTGAGCACGACATCCTGCTCGAGGAAGTCGGCCTCCATGGCGTGGGCCAGCGCCTTGGCTTCGGAGGTGTGCTCGGGCAGATATCCCGACGCGCCGCGGTGGGCGATGACAAACCTGGAACGCGGCATCCTGCTGCTCCGCTGGTGGGACATCAAGCGGGGACATCAAACAACGACGCCCGGCTCTCCGGGGTCGGAGAACCGGGCGCGATTCGAACTCGTGAGAATCGAGGGATCCGTCACGAGGAGGTGGCTGCCTTGCCCGAAGGCGTCCATGCGGACTCTGGTCGAGCCGGTTTCCAGCATGGTCGGCGACAGCCCGCCGACTGTCGGCTCAGACAGTCCCACCTCGCTGGCTACTACAAGAATCTTGCACGGACCACCTCCTTTCTAGCTGGACACCCCGCACTGACAGGCTCGCCAGATCCTGTCCGTCCGCGGGCCGGACCACAGCCGTGTTGCGTAGGCACGGCACGTTGGGATTCTTTGCAGATTCCGGCCGGTCGGCAAGATCAATCCTGCGAACCGACGCCGAAAAACGGGGGAAGACGGCGACCTCCGAAACCGGATTCTCCGCCTCCCCGCGACGCTGGATTCCCGGACGATCCGGGCGGCGTCCAGCGTCCTGCCCGCGTGTTTGACACGCCGTCGGGTTGACGGGTTCGCGCGACCTTCGATCAAAACGCGCGGCCGTCGCGAGGGATGTTTACTGCCGGTCCAGAACCGTCGTCGGCGATCGCGTCTCGGAGAGCGTCACGAAGCGCAGCCGTGGGCTCTCCTGCAGGAACTGCAGGCAACTGCCGTCGATGTTCGGACAGCGGTCAAGTCGCAGGACTGCCAACGACGTCAGGGCCATCAGCGGCCGCAGATCGTCATCGGACACGTCCGTACCCGCCAACGACAGTTCTTTGAGTCCCCTTAACAGACCCAGCGACTCGACAACGCTCGCATTAATGGGCGCTGTGTCGCAATCAAGGTATTCCAGGTTCTTGAAGTCCTTGAGTCGCAGGCATGACTCCAAGGACACCCGGCAGTGCCCGATCCGAAGCTTCCTCAGTCCGGGCGCTGACTGAGTCAGCCAGCGAATGTCAGCATCCTCCAGCGTGCTGCCCCCCGCATTCAGCGTCTCCAATGCCACCGGACTGGTCGACGGATCGCTGCAGGGCTCCAACTGCGAATGACTGATGTCGAGCTCGCGAAGCTTCCGCGATGAAGCCAGTTCGGAAATCCGTCCTTCGACGCGGCAGTGCTGCAGCACCAGCGTATCCAGCTCCTCCAGCCTGCCGATCTCGGCAACATCGCGTGCCGACAACGGTCGTTTCGTGAGGATCAGCCGCCGCAGCTCGCGAAACATCAGCAGGCGGTTGAACAGTTTGGGCTCGATCCAGTCCACGCACGTCAACGATTCGACGATCGGCGAGCCTGCCGTGGACTCCTCGGATTCGCCAATGATAACGACCGCGCCCGACGGGACGACGCCCGATCGCAGATCGCTGATCAACCGCCTCCTGGCGGCGTCCGAGTCGGAGCAACCGAGCAGGAACAGCAGTCCCGCCGCGAGCTGATAGGGCGGCAGCCAGACCCGTTCGGCGCGAAGGGCGCTGCGCGATCGTCGATGCTCAGAGAATGTCATCAATCGTCCACGATGGCTTCGAAGACTTCGCGATCGTCGATCACTGCTGTGCCGATTGCACCCAGGGCGGAATTCCGTCGACGGCCAGCATATCACCGCCACCGGGCTGTCAGCTGGGCCTGCGGTCCCGAGGTTTTCGAAAATTCCGCGAGGATTCTCTTGACCTCCGGGTTGACATGCCGGACGGGGGGGGATGATCGGTGGCAGCGGGAAGTTGCGGGACCGCTCGCGGGCATTAAAAACACGAACAGACGGGAGGCCATCTCGTGAGTTCAGTTCGTTGCTGTGTTGTCATCGCGTGACGATTGTTGCAGCAACCATCGTTGATGGCATTCGGGGTCAACTCGCACGATTTGCGATTGAGAGTTCTGCGAGCGGTGGGTCCCTTGCATAAGGCGCCGACCGGTCAAATCGACGAACGTTTTGGTCATTCTGAGTTAAAAGGAGTCGCTATGAACCGCGTATCGATTCGGCAGGTACTGTTCGGCTGCGTTGCTGTTGTCGTTGGCGCTGGCTTCCAATGCGGCAACGGGTGGGAGGATTGAATCGCTGCGGTGCTTCGCAGCAATTCCAGGCACGATTCCCGTCGCGCTGCGCAGCGTGCGGCATTCAAGCGTCATTGATGCTCGGGGACCTCGCATGTCGGGACTCGCTCCATTCCTCGTCGCACTCTGCGTTCATCAATCACCTGCCGACGCGTTCTCGGCCGCGCTCGCGGTCATCGAGCATCAGGAACAGACTCTCGATGCTTTGCAGATTGACTATGTCGTGCAATCGAAGGCGGTGCTTGCAGGCATTGAAGCGCAGCGCAGCGAATACCAGGAACTGCGGTCGGGAGACCGGTTCCGGACAACGCGCCGGACGACTACTCAGGCGTCGACGAAAGACCTGGCCGCCGTTGGCGCCGTGGATGAAGACTTGGGAAGCTTTGATGGAAGCGGTTTCCGGCAGTTTGCGCCGCAATCCCGCCAGGGCGTGATTTCTGCCCGTGACGGCGTCGATCACGCATTCTTCGTGACCGCCTATGGCGCGAAGTCGCTCCGAGAGGAGCTGGAGCAGGTCGATCCAATGACGGCGACATGGGTCGAGCATAGCGGCCGTCGCCTGCTGAAATGTTCCGCGACGCATCAGAATCGGCGAGTGCGGGAGTTCTATCTTGACCCGGCGGCGGAATGGCAGCCTCGCCGGATTGTAACAACGATGGAAGTTCCGCCCGGCGCCGTTCCCGGCGATATCGTCCAGGACGTGGTCCGCATCGAGGTTGGAGAGTTCCTTCGTGAGGGCCGCGTCGTTTTGCCCAGAATGTTCCAGCAAGTCGCCGAACAGGTCTCGGCGGCAGGCAAACAGACAGTCTATTCAGATGCCCGAATTGAAGTGAAATCCGTCCGCCTGAATCCGCCGGTCAATGACGACGACTTTCGCATCAGCTTTCCGGAGGGCACACGTGTCCGCGACCTGGTTCGTGGCAAGGAGTACGTCGAAGGTCGTTCGGGAAGCGAACGGCCGATTGATTCCGCCACACGGAATGCCGCTCCCGTCACCCAGGCTGGCGGACTGTGGATCTGGTGGGCCGATTCCCGAATCTGGCTGGCCGTGTCGCTGGCCGTTTGCGGACTGATGGCGGGAATCGTCTGGCGGCAGCGGCGGCAGGCGGCCTGAGTTCTCGTCAGGACACTGGCATCCATCGTGAGGGACTGATCTTGTCGCGGGTCGCCCCATTGCTCCTGGTCGGTTCGCTGGCCGTCGTCGGGTTCTCGGCGTCAGCATGGTGGTCGGACGCCCACCGCGTTCCGCAACTCGAAATCTCGCCCGAGTTCCACGTCGGCGAGTTGGTGCACGACCAGGAACTCGTCCTGTCGATCGGCTTCCGCAACGCCGGGGCCGGCCTGCTGCGAATGCAGCCTCCGATTCCCGGATGCAGTTGTGCGCCGGGCGAACTCAGCGCCACGGAATTCGGTCCTGGCGAACAGGGATCGTTCCAGGTGAAACTGCGTCCCGCTCGCCCCGCCGGCACGGAGTACGCGCAGGAGATTCTCGTCCCTTCGAATGATCCGCACGCGCCATTGCGGACCGTGGTCGTGCGGGGGCGGATGCAGGGCGGATTGACGTCCTCGCCCGAGACGCTCCGCGTCGCCGATGCCCGGGTCGGCGAGAACTGGCGCCGCGAAGTCACGGTTTTCTGCACCGATCCCGATGCGCAGTTCGAGATCCTGTCCGCCGATTGCGATCTGGCCGAATGCGAAGTCTTTCCCCCGGAGCCGGCTGCCGATGCCGACGACCGCATTGGCCCCGCCTTCACGATCCTGCTCACGCATCGCCCCGATGGGGTCGGGCACGTCTCGGGGACGCTGACCGTCGCCACCAATCATCCCCGCTACCGCACGCTGAACGTGCCCATCGAGATCCAGGCGCCTTCCCGTCTGGGGGTGCGGCCGCCAGCGCTGCTGTTTCAGGCGGGGCCTTCGGCGGCCGGCCCGCAGACCGTCACGGTGACGGCCTCGGAGCCGTTCGAACTCGTCGTCGCCGAGGAATCGGACCTGTTCGACGTGCAGGCCAGCCCCGCGGACGGCGACGGATGGGAAGTCGCCGTGTCGCTTCGCGGGGATGCGGAGATCGACAGACTTCAAAAGACCGAGTTGCGGTTGCGGGTGACGGGCGTGCCGCAGGAGAATGAACTCGTGATCCCCGTCTCGGCGCTGCCCCGGTTCGACGACCTCGGCGCCGCGCTGGCGGACGCGGCGGCGACGGAGGATTAGCGCCGCGGGGCGGGAGGCGATTCCGTCGGATGAGTTCCGGAATTCATGACCGAGGCGAGCCATGTCCCGTCCGCGACGCGCGTTCACGCTTCTCGAACTGCTGACGGTCATCGCCGTCCTGTCGCTGCTCCTGGCCCTGTTGTTGCCGGCCGTCCAGAACGCCCGCGAAGCCTCCCGCCGAGCCCGCTGCCAGAACAATCTCCGCCAGTTCGGCCTGGCCCTCCAGAACTATGAGAGCGCCCACCGCACGTTCCCCCCCGGCGCCGTCCCCGGCGGCTGGAGCTGGGCCGCCCTGATCCTGCCCCAGCTCGATCAGACGCCGCTGTATTCCGCCATCCGGTTCGAGAACAACATCGATTCCGCGTCGGGCCACTACGGGTGCGGTCCGGAGTATTTTCGGCTGCAGGCGGAACTGCCCAGCGGAATGAACGTCCCGGAGACGTTCCACTGCCCGAGCAACCCCGACTCCCACTCCGTCTACATGCCCTACATCGGCGTGTCGGGGAACTGGGGTCCGGTCGGGCCGCCGCCGTCGTTCGGGCCGGGCACGGCGATCCCCGTATTCGGCAACGGGATGTTGTACCTCTGCAGCCGGGTGCGTCCCCGGGACGTGACGGACGGGATGTCGACGACGCTGCTGCTGGGGGAGACGGGGGACAATTCGAGCGCGCTGTGCGGCTCGTCGTCGGGGCATCGGTCCGCCTGGAAGGCATTGGTGGGCAACCTCGCGATTCCTCTCGATGGGGATACGTACTGCTACTGGAGCTACCATCCGGGCGGGGCGCAATTCGCGTTCGCGGACGGGCACGTGCGGTTCCTGAGCTACAGCCTGGACAAATCGATCCAGTGGGCGCTGGCCTCCCGCGACGGCGGGGAAGTCGTCGGCGAGTTTTGAACGGCCGCCTGCTCGCCGCGATCCACCGAGAGATCGGGATTCATCAAGCCGCGGGATTTCAGTCAGTCACAGGCACGCGCGCCAGCGGTGTGGCGGACGCTGGGGGCGACGAATTCGCCTCTCACGGCCGCGCGTCGTCGCCGGTTCCGTCCGCAGGGATCGCGACGCGCAACGGCAGCCGCTTGCGATACCGCTCCTTCAGATCGCCGAACGTCAGCCGCTCTTCCGCGCTCATGTCCCGCTCCGCCTCGATCTGCCGCTTCACGGCGTTCTCAAAATCCCCCCGTTCCGCGAGAGCCGCCGCCAGCGTCTCGATGTACGAACTCACCGCCCAGTTCGACAGCTCGCAGGCCCTCCACGCCAGCGCCTCCGCTCGCTCCCCGTCCCGCAGAGAATCGTCAGGGCTCGTCGCCAGCACCCAGGCGGCGTTGTTGCAGGCCTCAGCATCCGACGGCTGCCAGCGGATCGCCTCCAGATAATCCTTCAGCTCCTCCGCGAACTCGCCCCGCTGACGCCGCAGCGATCCGCGGATCATCAACGTCCAGCAGCGAATCTGCCGGGCGCGTTCCATCTCCGCGACCTCCGCCTCCTCCGCTTCCTCGTCGTCCTCCGGCAGAGCCTCCTCCGACGGCAGCGCGAGGTGCTCCGTCATCGCCAGCAACTCCTCCAGATCGCCAGACAACTCGTCGACGCGTTCCAGCCTTTGCAGGCACACGGCCCGATTGCAGCGCGACCCGAAATCATTCGGGTCGAGGCGAATCGCCTTCGTGAAATCCGCCAGGCCGTCTCGATAGCGTCCCAGGCTCAGCCAGGCGTAACCGCGCTGGGCGAAGACCTCCGCCGCCGCGTAGTTCCGCGCGAGCGCTTCGGTCAGATCGAACACCGCCTCTTCAAATTGACCCGCAGCGACGCGGATCGCGCCGCGTGCGAACAGCGCCCGCGCGCTGTGTTCGTCGAATCTCAAGGCCCGGGCGACCTCTTCCAGTGCCTCGTCGAGCCGGTTCTGGGCCGCCAGCTCGAGACTGCGATCCGCCAGGGACGGCGCCAGGTCCGTGCCGCAGGGAGCGAAGCGCTCGTGGTGCGCACAATCCGCGAATGACGCGTGCCCCGCATCGCCGCCGGCCTCGGCTCGCCTGGTCAGCACCCAGCGCAAGAATTGAAACACAACGAGGGCCCTCGGGGATGCGTGCTCGAGGCAAATGGTCCTTCGCATGGTACCGACATTCGCCAGCCGCGCCCCGGCGTCCCCCCGGGAATTGCGGCGCCACGCTCCGGCTCGTCCCAGCCAACCTCCGCCCGGTGGGATGGCATCGCCGGCGCGTTCCGTCAGAATGCCCGGCTGCGCCGCGGTCCCCCGCCGCTCGCGTCCAAGCACGAGATGCCCCCGGGCCGGACGGCCCTCGACGACTGACTGACGAAAGGAAACTCGCCCATGTCCCGCCCCCGCCAGACCACTGGACCGGTTTCGGAATTCCTCACGCATCACTTCCGCCACTTCAACGCGGCCGCGCTGGTCGACGCCGCCAACGGCTACCGCGCCCACCTGGACGCCGGCGGCCGCATGATGGTCTGCCTTGCCGGCGCCATGAGCACGGCCGAACTTGGCCTGTCGCTGGCCGAGATGATCCGCCAGGACAAGGTGCATCTCATCTCCTGCACCGGCGCGAACCTGGAGGAGGACGTGTTCAACCTCGTCGCCCACGACTTCTACGAGCGCGTCCCGCATTACCGGCACCTGTCGACGGCGGACGAACAGGCGCTCCTCGAACGGCACCTGAACCGCGTCACCGACACCTGCATTCCCGAAGGCGAGGCCATGCGCCGCATGGAAACGGCGATGCTGGAAGTCTGGACGGCCGCGGACCGCGCCGGCCAGCGGCACTTCCCGCACGAGTTCTTCTACCAGGTGCTGCTCAGCGGCAAGTACGCCGAGCATTACCAGATCGATCCGCGGGACTCGTGGATGCTGGCCGCGGCGGAGAAGAACCTGCCCCTGGTCGTGCCGGGCTGGGAGGATTCGACGCTGGGCAACATGTACGCGGCGGCCGTGATCCGCGGGGACGTGAAGAACGTGCACACCGTGCGGACGGGCATCGAGTACATGACGTGGCTGGCGGAGTTCTACACCGAGACGACGCGGGCCAGCTCACTGGGCATGTTCCAGATCGGCGGCGGCATCGCCGGCGACTTTCCGATCTGCGTCGTGCCGATGCTGCACCAGGATCTGCAGCGGGACTCGGTTCCGCTGTGGGGCTACTTCGCCCAGATCAGCGATTCGACGACCAGCTACGGCAGTTATTCGGGGGCGGTGCCGAATGAGAAGATCACCTGGGGCAAGCTGGGCGCGGACACGCCGAAGTTCATCGTGGAGTCGGACGCGACGATCTGCGTGCCGCTGATTTTCGCGCACATCCTCGGCTGGTGACGTCCCGGGTTCGCGCGCGGCGCGTGCCGGGAACGGCGCCCCCGCAATGTCCATCGGCCAGCCAGCGATGGAACCCGGACGGCCGGGCCGGATACGCTGCAGTCGCACACGCCGAGCCCGTTCTCATCTTCGCCCCGCCCCGGGGCCGTGATCCGCATGCCGCACGATCGACCGACCGCCGAGGACATCGCCCGATTCCAGCAGGCCGGCTTCGTCATCGTCCGGAACCTGCTCGTCCCCGAGGAGGCTGAACTTCTCGGCCGCATCGCCCGAGCCGACAAGCGGCTCGCGGAATCGGCCTATGGACGCCAGGACTCCTCTGGGGCGGTCGTCACCCTGGCCGTCCGGAACGAACTCGGGGACGACCTGTACAGCACAATCGCGTCCAGCCGTCGCGTCGTGGATGCGATGTCGGCCTTTCTCGACGGCGAGGTTTACCACTACCACCACAAGCTGATCCTCAAGGAGCCGCGCTTCGGCGGCGCGTGGGAGTGGCATCAGGATTACGGCTACTGGTACCACAATGGCTGCCTGTTGCCCGACATGGGGAGTTGCCTGATCGCCATCGACCGCGCCACGCGGGCCAACGGCTGCCTGCAGGTGCTCCGCGGCTCGCACGCGATGGGCCGCATCGACCACGGCCGCACGGGGGACCAGACCGGCGCCGACCTGGAGCGCGTCGAAGCGGCCCGCCAGCGGTACGAACTCGTGCACGTCGAGCTCGAGCCCGGCGACGCCGTCTTGTTCCACGCGAACCTGCTGCACCGCTCCGATCAGAACCACAGCGACGATCCCCGCTGGGCGCTGATCTGCTGCTACAACACGCGCCGCAACGATCCGTACAAGGCGGGTCGGCATCCGAACTATTCACCGCTGGCCGTCCGTCCGGATGAGGACGTCCTCGCCGTCGCCCGGCGGCAGTGGAACGATCTGCAGCAGCAACTGGCCGGCGCGACGGGCTGAACCCGAGCGCGACGTCCGGCGCCCCCGCGCGCGTCAGCGGGCCGCGGCCAGTTCCTCCAGCAGCGCCAGCAGCGCCTCGCGCAGCATCGGCTCCGCATCGACCGCGAGGTAGCTCGACCGCGCCCGCCACGTCTCGTAACCGCCCAGCCGGTGATGTTCGGGCGTCGGCAGGTAGCCGTTGTAGCCGTTCGCCAGTTCGACGACGAACGTCGGCAGGAAGGGGCTGGCCTCCTTGATCGCCAGTCCGGTCTCCACGAACGTTTCGCAGGGGGAACTGACGAGCGCGACGTCGCCGATCCGCAGCGCCTGCAGAACGACCGGGACCGTCGCGGGATACTCGGCGAGCAGGACCGTCTCACGGGCGTAAATTTCCGGCAGCTTCGTGTACTGGCCGGGGCCCGCCTTGGCGAGCAGCGACTTCGCCCGTTCGACGTCGGCGACGCTCGGCGCCCGCACGCCCAGCTCGATCTCCGTTTGCCGGACATCCAGCGGAACCCAGGTGTGGTAGGCGGCCCCCTGCAGAGCCCGCCAGACGGCGTCGGCGACGCTTGTCGCCACGGCGCTGGACTGCTCGAGCGGCGCGCGGGGCGGCCGCGGCCCGGTCGCGAAGTCGACGTTGTTGATGTTCCCGCTGGTCGCGTTGGACATCATCCCCACGAACGCCGGCTCGACCGACGTCGCACTCATCCGCGAGGCGATCCGCTCCGCGAACACGCCGAAGTAATCCCCCGACAACAGCGTTCCGGGAACATCCCCCACGTAGTGCAGCGAGTAGTTCGCCCACACGGCGATCGGCCGGCCGGCCGTGGACTGGACCGAGATCACGCCCACCTGCGGATCGATCGGGCCGGCTGGCTCCTTGAGAACCTCTTTGGCGAAGCCCGGGTTCATTCTGACGACGTCGGTCGTCCCGCCGAAGGGATCCTCGTTGACCTGCCCGGGCTGCGTGAACCAGCGCCGGTTGAACAACTGCGATCCGTCGATCCCGACCGTCCAGGCGATCCGCGCCGGCTCGCGCTGCCGCCAGGCGAGTTCCACGGCGTCGGCGATGCGGGCGACCAGCAGTTCCGCGTACTTCGGTTCCGGCTCGCTTTGGAAAACGCCCGCCACGGTGACGGCCTCATGCGTGTGCGTGGCCGACATCAGCATGTTCGCCGCGGGAATGCCTGTCCGCGCGGCGGCCTCCCGTTTCGCCGCGTCGAACAGCTCGCGGGGGATCATGCAACTGTCGCAGATCGTCAGCGCCAGCGTCGTCGTGCCATCGTCGAGAACCAGGCAGCGGGCGTACAGCGGGTCGTGAATGCCCGTGGCCTGGCGGTCGGTCATGCCGCCGTTGATCGACACCGGCAGTTCGACGGGCGAGATGTCGATCGCGATGGCGCCGGCCCGGAGCACTCGATCCTGCGCGGAGGCCGGCATGGCGAAGATGCACAGCCCTGCGGCCAGCCACAATCGGACGATCAACAAGCCACGCATGTTCGGCGCTCCGGGGTGAGAATTCGTGTCGCCGCTCCATTCTGCCGCCGCCGACGGGTTGTGTCGACGAGGTCAGAAGTTCGAGAGAGCGCTCCATTCGACAGTCGCAGTGAGCCGCGGGTAGGGCCGTAGGGTGTGGTCGAGGCACGAGACCCACCGCATGTCCGGCGGGCATTTGCAAAGTGCAGAACGGCAATTGCAAATTGCAAATTGGAAACGCGAGTGGGGAACATCACGGTCGATTGTCGACCGGACCCGAGCCGAGGGGTTGACCCCCTCGGAATTTCGATGCCAAATGGGGACGCCGGTTCGCGTCGTACGGCCGACACGTCAGACGGCAAAGGGCCGTAGGGTGTGGTCGAGGCACGAGACCCACCGCATGTCCGGCTGGCATTTGCAAAGTGCAAAACGGCAATTGCAAATTGCAAATTGGAAAGGCGAGCGGAGGACGTCAGTCCCCGGTGGACGGCTTTTTCCGGTGGGTCATCGCGGCTCGCCTTCCGGGCTCGCCGGCTCGACGCCACCCTACACGCCCGATGACAGCGTGTGTGGCCAAGGCTGGACCGAGCGCAGCGAGGGAAGCCCCGGGGAGGGCCGTAGGGTGTGGTCGAGGCGCGAGACCCACCGCATGTCCGGCGGGCATTTGCAAAGTGCAAAACGGCAATTGCAAAGTGCAAGCTGGAAGGGACGAGCGGGGGACGTCACGGTCAGTTGTCGACCGGACCCGAGCCGAGGGGTTTACCCCCTCGGAATCTCGATGCCAAATGGGGACGCCGGTTCGCGTCGTACGGCCGACACGTCCGACGGCAAGGGGCCGTAGGGTGTGGTCGAGGCACGAGACCCACCGCATGCCCGGCGGCCATTTGCAAATTGCAAAACGGCAATTGCAAAGTGCAAATTGGAAAGGGCGAGCGGGGAACATCACGGTCGATTGTCGACCGGACCCGAGCCGAGGGGTTGACCCCCTCGGGAATTTCGATGCCAAATGGGGACGCCGGTTCGCGTCGTACGGCCGACACGTCCGACGGCAAAGCCGTCGGCTGGGACTCGTGTCATTCAATGACCATTGACAGTAGTTCCAAGTCGGTGACTTGAAGGTTGAAGAACGCAAGGCTCTTCCTCAGGCTGGTTTGTGTCACGAACACATCCCAAGGAGGGAGCCATGCGTTCAAGGAAGAGTCATACCATCTCTGCGGGCCACGTTCATCAATGGGCGATCGAATGGCTCCTGGAAGCTCTGCCCCTCAAGGCGCCCGGCTGGAAGTGCACCGCCCTGGTGGTCTGGAACATCATCCTCAGGGCCGCCGCCCGCACATCGTCGCTGGGGGCCGCCTCTGGCGACCTCTCCGACGCTCCCTCCAGCCAGGCGGTCTTCGACGCGCTGGACCGGGGTCTGCCCAAGACGCTCAAGGCTCTGGAGAACCAGCTCGACCGCCTCTTGGCCGGCCCGCTTCCCAGTCGCTGGAAACGCGCCGCCTGGACCATCGCCATCGACTGGCATCTGGTCCCCTATTACGGCCAGCCCGAACGCTCGGCCAACGAACTCTACTACGGGAAGCCCACCAAGGGGACGAGCCGGTTTCACGCTTACGCCACCGCCTGCATCGTCTCTCGCGGCATGCGGTACACGCTGGCGGCCACCTGGGTCCGGCGTCACGAGTCGCTGGTGACGGGACTCCAGCGGCTGTTCGCCCGGATCGACGCCCGAGGCCTGAAAATCAAGCGGATTCTCCTGGATCGGGCGTTCTTCAACGTCCCGGTGACGGAGTACCTCCAGTCGCGTCAGACTCCGTTCCTGATGCCCGT
Organism: Planctomyces sp.; assembly: GCA_019636235.1. Lineage (GTDB taxonomy): Bacteria > Planctomycetota > Planctomycetia > Planctomycetales > Planctomycetaceae > Caulifigura. The sequence continues at coordinate 58,712 of JAHBXW010000016.1, read as the reverse complement.
CGTGTTCCGGGGGCGTCCCCCGAAGAAGAAGGGTCCGCGACGCGGGTTGTGGTGGATTCGCCGTCAGAAGGCGGGGTGGCATGTCCACACGCTCAGGAACGGCAAGCGGACGGTGACGATCGACGTGTCCCTCGCCTACCGCACGCACAAGAACCGGAGGGACGGGAAACGGAAACAGCAGAAGCTGCTGTTTGGCAGCTGGCGGGTGTCCGGATCTGCGCAGGAGATTCGGCAGTTGTATCGGAAGCGGTTCGGGATCGAGACGAGCTACCGTCAGCAGCGGCAGGCCCGCATCATGACCTGCACGCGCGATCCGCATCACCGGCTCCTGTTCTTCGTGATCGGACTGATGCTGCGGAATCTGTGGCTGTGGATTCACGAGACGCGCCTGAGCCCGGGGTCGGGCGTGGACCGGACGCTGGAGCTGTGGCGGCTGCGCTTCCGGCGCATGCTCGACTGGCTGGCCGGGCAGGTTGTCGCCTTATTCCACGACGGCTCAACACCTTCCACTCAGACGCCGTAGACAGACGGACTGAGAACTACTGATTGACCAATCCGCGATGACCATTGACCAATCCTTTCTCACCGGCCCGGCCGTGTTTCGTTCTGCGCGGGGCGCCCCGGGAACTCAATCGCCGGGCGTTATCGCTTCCGGATCGAGGCGCGCGAATCGGTGGGTCGCCGCCGGCTCGCCCTGCGGGCTTGCCCGGCTCGACGCCACCCAACGGCCCTGAACACGGCCGTCGCTGACGCATCCGGCTCGTGTGCCGCGAACCGCGCCCGACGGCGAAGCCGTCGGCTGGGACCGGCGTCAATCCATGAGACCAATGATCCCGCACTTCATGTGCCCAGGTGCGGCTCGAGGTGCGTGTCCTCGGCGAACCGCGAATCCGCCGGCAGGCGGGCGGCGACTTCCTCCGCATCCAACGCGAACAGCGGGCTGATCTCGACGACCACATCCCGCTCGACGACCGCCCCGGCCGCTTCGAGCCAGCGGCGGTGAATGTCGATCAGGGCCTGGCGGGCCGTCGCGGGGGAATCGGCGCCGTCCCGGTTCTTGACGGGATTGAACTCCTCGCGGCGTTCGACCTCGACCACGAGCGCGTTCCGGGCCAGGGGGAGCGCATCGAAGATGAACTGTTCGAACTTCCGCGCGTTCGGCTGCGAGGGGACGATCCGCTGCCCGGAATCGTCGACATACGGGACGGCCTTGCGGGCGATGTGGAATGGCAGTTCGCCGTTGGTCTCGGTAAGCCGCTCCAGAAACTCGCGATTGAAGACATGCATCGCGGTGTTGCCGGCCCAGAAGATGGGCTGGCCGGATGCGTCCGTCGTGCGGGCCTGCTCGGGAGTCAGATCGCTGTACTCGATGATCTGCGCGGCGCCGTCGACGTCGCACACGACGCCCATCCGTTCATCGGGAGAAACTTTGCGGACGACCTTGGTCGAAATGTCGGCGCCCCGGAGCACATGCCAGCCCAGAAACGCGGGATCGCAATGCGGAGCGGAGGGGTTGTCGACCTGGTGGTAATACAGGTAGTCGATGCCGCGGAGCGTCATCTCCTCCAGCAGGCGATGTCTGGCGAGGGCCCGGACCAGCCCGCCATGTCCGTCCGGGCTGAGGCTGAGGCGCCCCTTCTGATCGAGCAGCATGCGGCCGCTGTCGAGTTCGAGGGCGGGCAGCGTGCCCTGTTCGAAGAAATACACGTTTTCGGGCAGCAGGCCGAAGAAGTCGTGCTCCTCGAAGAAGGCGACCGTTTCGGCGTGCGTCGCGCCGCTCGTCATGATGAAGTAGGGGATCGGCGGCCCGAACTGGCGTCCGCGGGCGACAAGCTGCTCGGCGAACAGCTGGTACAGGGTTTTGTTCGAAAGCGGCCCGATTGGAAACAAGCCCTTGGGCCGGTCGAAGCCCAGCCGCGTGCCCTGTCCGCCGGCGACCAGAATAGCGCCGACGCGGCCGCTGCGCAGCAGGTCCTGTCCGGCCTGCACGGCGCGGCGTTGCTCGTTGCGGGACTCCTCATCCGTCGGCGGCGTGACCAGGTTTTGCGGAGCGCGGGCGCGGGCGACGCGGTCCGCAACCGACCCGGCGACTTCGGTGGCCCCGGCCAGACGCTCGACGAGCGCGAAGTCGATATGTTCCAGTTCGGCCACGAGAACCTGCCGGCCGGATTCGTCGAGTTCGTCCCAGTAGCGGAGCAGATGTTGCTGAGAGGATTGCTCGATGTGCTGGGCGAGAGTGGGCGGCAATTCCATGAAGCTCCCTCCGAGGAGGATCGGTCCGCGATGGCTGGTCGCGGATCGGGCAGGTTGGCGGTTGGAAATCCGTCTGCGCCCGGACAAGGGGCGGGATGAAGGACAGCGGCGACGGGGGCTCCACTGTCGTGAGTTCAGCGCCGGGATGCAAATTCACGGGGCGGACCGCGCGGCGGACGTTCGGGGCGAGCGCGCGAGGACGATCAGCCCTTGAACGGCAAGAAACACGCCGAGCGGGAGAAACAGCAACACCCAGGCGACCGTCACCAGTCGCACGAACCACCGTCCCCGCAGTTCCCGGACCTCGACGCGCGATGCGGCCCCGGCAATTCCCGCCTGCTCGAGCGTCTGGGCAACCGCGCCGCGCCGCCGGACATCCAGGTCCGGATCGGCCGGCGACTGCTGCTCCACGAGCAGGGGCGTCGTCGTTCGCAGCATCCGCCGCGCGATGTTCGCCAACTCGAGCCGCCCCTCCTCCGTGAGGTCCGCCGAGGTCCCGGAGAACGCGTCCGCGGCGAGCACCTGACCCGCCGCTTCGCTCGAACGTTGCAGCGAATCCCGAGGATCGAAGGCCGCGGCCCCGACCAGCAGGCCGACGACGCCCAGCAGCGTGAAGACCAGCAGCCCGCAACCCGCCGCCGACATCAGCGATTTGAACTGCGCCCGTTCGGAGATCGCCTCCTCCTGCAGGTCGATCGTCCGGCGACGACGCATTGACCGCCGTGCGGCCGCGACGTCGTCGAATGTTCGCAGCAGATCCGACCAGCGGGCGGGGGAATCGTCGGCCAGAGGGTCGTCGCCGGCTGGCGAGTCGAACGTCCACGCGCGATCGCGCGACTGCGACAACGACGCCTGCCGCTGGTCCGAGCGGACCGTCAGCCGCCAGCCGAACTCCGGACCCGGCTGGACTGTCCAGACAAACGGGGGGAGCCCGTCGCCCTGCCATGTGACGGTCAACGAGCGGGGGCAGTCGCCGTCGCCGGGAATGCCGAGCGCCGTCAATTGGCGATAGTCGCCGCCCAGGAACCGCGCGAGTGCTGCATCATCGAACAGCTGGCGGTCGATGGCCTCGTTGGAGAACTCCGCCGCCGGCAGCGTGCACTGGCAGTGCAACTGAGCGGTCGGTCCGTAATGGCCGCGGTCGAGCTGCTGCCGCAGCCGGCGGACGTCGTGCGACGCGTGATGGGCAAAGCGGGGCGTCAGCCGGTCTGGGAAGTCTTCCGTCAGCGGATACAGGGCGTAGGCCCAGTCGGCCGTGTGGCGGATGTCGGCGATGACCTGGACGGCCTGTCCCCGGGCGGCGGCGTCATGGGCGAGCTGCAGCAGGTCCGGATGCGATCCCGCGAGGACGACTTCGTCGGCCTCCGCGATCGATGCGGCGGCGAGACCCGGTTCCAGAAGTCGCGTCCCCTCCCCCCACCGCGAGTGATGTTCGCGCGGCGCGACGACCGCCAGCCAGCCGCCATCGGGCGGCGCGAGCGCCGGCAGCAACGGGATCAGCGAGGGATCATCGAACAGCAGAACGCGGGTCATGCGGCAGTTGTAGGCCGGGCCGCGGGGCCTGTCGACGACTCCTGCGCGGCGGGAACGGGGCGTCTCAATCCTGAGCGGACGGCGCTTTGCGGATGTAATGCCCCGAACGGCCGCCGGACTTTTCCAGCAGACGGATCGGCCCGATCGACATGTCCCTGTCGACGGCCTTGCACATGTCGTACACGGTCAGCGCCGCGACGCTGACCGCGGTCAGCGCCTCCATCTCAACTCCCGTCCGCGCGGCGACGCGGACCTCGGCTTCGATCCGGAGTCGGCCGGGGGGCGCGGGAACGATGTCGATCTTCACGCCATCCAGCGGCAGGATGTGGCACAGCGGGATCAGGGACGACGTCTGCTTGGCCGCCATGATGCCCGCCAGCCGAGCCACTTCGCAGACGTCCCCCTTGGCGAGCTTCCGGTTCTGGATGAGGTCCAGAGTCTGGGGGGCGAGGTCGACGAAACCCTCGGCCCGGGCGACCCGTTCGGTGACGTCCTTGCGGCTGACGTCCACCATCCGGCTGGCGCCCGAGTCGTCAAAATGGGTCAGCGACGTCATGCGAAGGCTCTTCCGACAAAGGCTGGCTGGCAAGGGCGGATCGCAGCCCGGCCGTGGCCGCGGCGGGATCCCCTGCGGCGCAGACGGCGGCGCTGACGGCGATGCGGCGCGCCCCCGCCTCCAGCGCCTGCGGCAGATTCTCGCCGGTGATGCCCCCGATTGCGAACCAGGGCAGCGCGATCGAACCGGACGCTGCGCGGACGTAGTCCAGCCCGGCGAATTCGGCGAATGACTTCGTCTCGGAGGGGAACACCGGGCCGACGCCGAGATAGTCCGCGCCGGCCAGCACAGCCTCGCGCGCCTGTTCGAGGTTCCGGGTGCTGACGCCAATGAGCGCCCGCGAGCCGACGATCCGCCGGGCCTCGGCGACGTCCATATCGTCCTGCCCGAGGTGCACGCCGTCGGCGTCGACGAGCGCCGCAATGTCCGGGCGGTCGTTGATGATCAGCAGCACGCCCGCCGCGCGGGTCCATTCCCGGACCAGCCGCGCGAGGCGCATCCGCCGTCGATCGGCGACCTCTTTCTCGCGGAGCTGAATGACGTCCACGCCGCCGGCGATGGCCCCCCGGGCGACTGGCCCCAGCCCCTGCGGGCAGAGGCGGTCGGTCAACAGCAGATACAGCCGCGCGCGGGCGATGCGCTGTTGCCGCGACTGCCGCGCGAGGAGCGCCCGCTCGATCGCGTAGAACCGGTAACGCAGCGATTCGATCTGCGCGGCCGCGGCGGGGCTGGTGAGCTTGCCGAACTCTTCCAGCGTGCGGAGCGCCTCTTCGACTCGTTTGCAGTTGGCGAGGGCCACGTCCTGCAGCGACGTCCGGCGACGTTCGGAGGCTGTCTTGATGTGGGTCCCGATGTCGCCGGCGGCGTCGCGAAGCGCGATCCACTGTTCCGCGCCCAGCGCGGCCAGCGCAGCGGCCAGCCCGTGCCGCACATGTTTCGCTTCTTCCGTCAGTTGCGGGTCGGCGATCGCGAACCGCAGGCAGTCTTCGACGACGCGCAGCCCCTCGCGGCAGCGATTGGCGGCGGCGTCCAGGATGCGGGCCTGCAGGGCCGCCTCGGTGACGGCCGGGGTCGACAGCCGGACTGGTTCGTCCGCCTCGAGCGGTTCCGCCGGCGGGCCTCCGGGATGATGCTCGCCGGCCCGGATGCTGTCGATCTCCAGCCCCCGCACCGACAGTCGTTCGCGGATCTCGGGGGCGACCGTTCCCAGGGCGGCCAGCAGGTGTTCCGTGGCGATCTCAACGCCCCGTCCGACGGCGCGGGCGATGCGGCCGGCCTCGACGATTACCTGTTCCGTCGTCACTTCACACGCCAGGTCGGCGGGAAAGTCGTCGAACAGCGCCTCGTCGTCGTAACCGGTGCTGCGGAGCAGTTCCGCGGCGCGGCTGTCGTCGCTCCAGAGTTCATGGAGGATGTCGACGGCGGCGAGTGCGCCGCGCTGACGGCCGCGCTGCACGGCGGCTTCCAGGACGCGCCGCGCCGCCTGCGAAAGGTCAGTCCGGGAGGGGGAGAGGGACATCGCGCCTGGGAGATTCCTGCTGCGAAATGAAGCGGGAGCCGGCTGTCGTTCCGAGGCGTCCGGCGATGATTCGGACTGGACAGACGGATTGCCTGAATTGGAATTTACGTTTCCCGGTTCCGAAAAACAACGCGCAAGTCTTTTCGTTGAAAGACATTAAATTTTCACCACTTCGGCATTCCGCTTGCACCTTGAAAAAAGCAATTGCGACGGAAGCCGTCCCGGATATGCTTCCGGCGTGCTGAACGGTTCGTGTACGAATCAACTGCGACATTGGAAGTCATCTGAACAACGGTATCAGGGAGGAATGCCATGCTTGTGCTGTCTCGCAAGATGGGCGAATCCATCGTAATTGACGGCGACATCCGCATCTCGGTGTCGTGCATTCAAGGCGGCCGGGTAAAGCTGTGCATCGACGCTCCGCGTGAACGTCGCGTGATGCGTGCGGAGGCGGTCGAGGAATCGCCGGCGACGCTGCGGCGCGAAGCGCGATCGCAGTCGTCGAGCGGCATCCCGCAGCTGGCCGGCACGTAACGGCCGTCTCTCGGACGAGCCGGGGGAGTTCGCGTCGATCGAGCTCCCCGCGACCAGGCGAAACGACCAGGCGAAAACTGCTCTCATCGCGTCGGAGGTTCGGCGTTAGAGTCCCGGGCGCTTGTCCCCGACTCCGCCCTCCGAGCGCGACAGGATGTCCGCGGCTCCATCGATTCTCCGATTCGAGCAATCGGGCTCGACCTCGAACCCCGACGCTGCGTCCCCCCGCGCGGCGGGACTGGACTGGCTGAGAGCGGCCGCGGCCCTGGGCGTTGTCGCCCTGCACGCCGGCATGCCCTACATGACGCATCCCCTGCCGGGGCTGGAATGGTGCGTGCGTTATGGCGCGGGCAGCGCGTCGGTCGACGCGCTGTGCTGGTTCGCCAATGTCGCCGTCATGCCGACGTTCTTCCTGATGGGGGGCTTCCTCGCCGCGGGCCTCTGGCGCCGCCGGCCGGGCGTGGCCTTTCTCCAGCATCGCTCCCGGCGTCTGTTGCTGCCGTTGGGACTGGCGTTCGTGCTGGTCCTTCCCGCGGACCTGTACATCTGGCTGGTCGGCTGGTTCACCGAGGGGCGGATTCCGTTTCAGAAGATTCTCAGTTTGAAATTGAATGGTCCGTTGAAGGGCCATCTGTGGGGCGTGGCGCACCTCTGGTACCTGCAATGCCTGTGGGCGTTGAGCCTCGGCGCGTGGTGGTTGCAGACGCTGATGCGGGAGACGCCCGGCGGCACGCGGCTGGCTCCGGCGCTGGGGCGGCTCGTTTCCGCGCCTCACAGCCGCGCCGGGCTGGCAGCCCTGGGAGTCGGCAGCGGAATCGTCCTGGCGGCGGATCCGCAGTTTCTGATCGGGTTCCGGCAGGGCTGGTTCCCCGGTCCCGTCGCGGTGCTGTTTTACGGGCTGTGGTTCGCGGCGGGTTGGGGCTGGTCGACGGCGGCGGGCGCCGCGGATAACGGCGGGGGCGAGGGTCGGCTGCGGCTGGCGCTGGCGGCGGTCGCGTTTCCCTGCCTGCTGGCGGCAATTCGGCGGCACACTGAGACTGCGTTTGAAGGCGGGCCGCTCCTGGCGCTGACGTGCGGCTACTGCCTGGTCGCGGCCCTGGCAGCGACCGGGGTGTTCTCACTGGCGCTGACGAAAACGGCGCCGCAGCCGCCGCGGGGCGTGCGGTTCGTCGCGGAAGCGTCGTTCTGGATGTACCTGGTGCATCATCCGCTGGCGGGGCTGTGCCAGTTGGCGCTCCTGCCAGTGTCCGCGCCGCCGGCGGCGAAGTTCGCGGCGACGTTGGGAATCGCGGTCTGGCTGTCGCTGGCGACTTACGCGGCGTTTGTGCGGAAGACGTGGATTGGCCGCTTGCTGGACGGTCGCGGGACGTCCGCGGCGACGGTCGCGCCGGTGGTCGGGCCCGTTGTGCCGCCCGCGGAACCCGCCGGGCGGATTGCCGCCTGAGGCGCGCCGGCGTCTCATTCGGCCCCCGCGGATGCGGTCAAAAGTCTGGCGGCACGGATTCTCCGCCGTTGGCTGTCAGCAGAGCGAGGAGAACGTCGCGATCGATCTGCGAGCTGAGATACCTGGCGTTCCCCCCCGCGAACATCGCGTTGAATCCGTGGCCGTGATACGACGACGCGATGCCGTTGGAAGCGCCGGGGCGCGGCCCGTTCGCGTTCACTTCGATCGGCAGGACGCCGATGTCCGCGTCGCGCGGTTCCGTCCACACGACCTGCTGGCCGCTGCTTTCGATCAGCAGGATCGTGTTCGACGAACCGTCGGGGACGCGAGCAAATATGGGTCGGATCGCGTCGTCGAATACCGATCCCGTACCGGTGACGGCGAGGTAGTCGGCGAAGCGCCGTCCCTGGTCGTCTTTGGGGTTGCGATTGTTGGGACAGAAAAAGACCTGCATGTCCCGTTGGGCGAATTCGAGGTTGGCTGGAGCGTCCCACGACAGGGAGTCGACATAGCGCTCCCTCAGCTTGCCGCTTTCCAGGAAGGGCAGAAGTTCGACGCGCCACGATCGCGGCGGGCCGCCGTCCTGTGTCACGGCGGGGGGCAGTTCGCCGAAGGCCTTCGCATGGTCGCGAAGCGCGTAGTCCACGTTGAGCTGCATGTTTCTGCAGTTAGTTCTCGCCGCCGGGATGCGACTCGAAGTCGCCTCCAGGTGAATGACGCTCCACCCCGCCACACTGATCAGACAAACGACTCCAACCCGAAGCCGCGGATGGTCGTCGTCGCTGCACAATCGCAGCAGCGTCATGACAAACGCGACAGCAGAGATAGTCAGGAGGAATGACACGAAGTTCAGCGTGTCGTGCGTGTTTCCGTCGACCCGATGCGCCAGCGTCTTCGCCGCAACGCACACGCCTCCGATTGCAAACCACGCTAGCAGGTCGAGTTTCCGCACTGGCGTCCAGAGCCGGCGGATGAGCGCCGCGATGCATGCGACGCCGAGGACCGCAAGGATGAACTGAAACGCGGCCAGGGAGTTTCGCCAGATTTCAGGATTGGGCGGCGGAAAGGGAAACGATTCCAGCATCACAGGTCTCCGTAACCAGCGCCATTCATCGTCGCGGATCGGATCGGCCGGCAAGTCAGCCGGATTGACGCTGCCAGCGTCAGAACTCCGGCAGCGGTTCGCCGCCGTTGGCCGTCAGTAGGGCGCGGAGCACGTTTCTGTCGATCGTGTCAGAGATGAGCTTGACCGAGCCGTCCGCCATCGTCGCATGGAATCCGCCGGTATGATACGACGACGCGATGCCGTTGGAAGCGCCGGGGCGCGGCCCGTCCGCGTTCACCTCGATCGGCAGGACGCCGATGTCCGCATCGCGCGGTTCGGTCCACACGACCTGCTGGCCGCTGCTTTCGATCAACAGGATCGTGTGGGACGCGCCGTCGGGGACGTTGGGGAACGAGAGACGGATCGGATTGTCGAAGACCGACCCCGCGCCGGTCACGGCCAGGAAGTCGGCATAGCGCCGCCCCTGGTCGTCTTTGGGGTTGCGATTGCTGGGGCAGACGAAAACCGGAGCGGTCCTGCTCGCGAGTTCCAGATTTTCGAGGGCGTCCCAGGGAAGCGAGTCGTCGTATTGATCTCGAAGCGCGCCGCCGTCGGCAAAGGGCAGGACTTCGACGCGCCACGACCGCGGCGGGCCGTCGTCCGTGATGACGGGCGCGGGCAGGCCGCCGAACACATCGGCGTAGACATGCAGCGCGAAGCCCAACTGATGCAGATTGTGTTTGCAGACCGTGCGGCGCGCTGGCTCGCGGGCCTCAGGCACGATCGGCATGAACAGCAGGCTCAAGCCGGTGAAGCTCAGCAGGCAGATCGCCGCCAGACCCAGCCGGGGGCGAGCGTCTCCGAAATGCAGCCGCAGCGCCGTCACGACAAATCCCGCCAGCGAGACCATCAGCAGGAAAGTGATGATGCCCAGAGCGACCGTCCGGGAGCCTTCGATCCGGTACGACAAGTCGGCAACGGGAAACGTCAGTCCGCCGAACCCAATCCACGCCAGCAGGTCGAACGCGCGCGCCGGCCGGTAGCTGCGAAGAAAGACGGCGGCGACGCTGCCAATGCCCAGGAGCAAAAGCACCGTGTGGAACGCGGCCGCGGAGATCTGCCAGTCGCCGGGAGGGCGAGGCGGGGGAAAGGGGAAGGTCGGCATGGTCCCGCTCCGCTTCCGTGGGGAAGTCCCCGTGGCGCAGGCCGCGCACGTGGCTCGCGGCCGAATGCTACTCCGTTCCTACGATGGCTGCGCCCTGATTGAGGGGCTGGCTGACCAGCAGTTCCACGGAATCGCGAAATTCGTCCCGCAGGTCGGCGCACAAGGTTTCGGCCGCTGCGGCGTCCGGCTGGACGATCGCCAGCGTCGGGCCCCACGAGGTCTGCGCGACGCCAGCGACTCCGCGGCGCCGGACCGCGTTCCAGACCGGCAGGGACGCGGCGTGCACGACTCCCCCCTGCAGCGACTCGAAGGCCCGGCCCACACGCTCGCCGTATTCGCCCAGCCCGCCCGCGAACCCGTCGAAGTCGCCGTGGTCGACGGCCGGCAGCACGTCGCAGAGCAACAGCCGCGACAACCGGTCGGTCAACGCCTGCGGAAATGGCGGCAGCGTCCGAAACGCGGACGCCTCCGCATCCCCCGCGAGCCCCTGAGTCCCCGCGGGCCAGGCCAGCACGAACCGCCATGTCCGGGGCACGGGGCGACGCGCGGCAAGCCGCCCCAGCGACTCGCCCGGCCGCTTGCCCGCATCGACGATCAGGCCCCCCTGTTCAAAGCCATAGACCCCGACGGCCGATCGCGCGCCCCGCTCGAGGACGCGCGCCAGGTCCGACAGCCGAGGCATCCGGGCATCGAGCGACAGCCCGGCCGCGGCTCCAATCGCCAGCGCGAGCTGCGTGCCCGATCCCAACCCCCGGTGATCGGGAAGCGATTCGAGGACCTCCACGGCCAGTCGGTCGCTCTGAGGGCGCTCGCGCAGCCAGCGCGCCAGGAGCTGTACCGCGCGGCCTGACGGTGAGGCGTTCGCGGGGGCCGTGCCGGTCTCGCGCGTGATCCGGACGACGCAGCGGGGCCTGTCGATCATCACGCCCCAGCCGCCGAAATCGGGGCCGGACTCCGGCTTCCAAGCGAGCGGGCCGAAGTGCAGCCGGGCGCCGGTGGCGACAGTCGTGGCGGGCGGCATGGGACGGATCGAAGGCGGAACGCGAAGGGGGGCGGCGGATCGGGAGGCGCGCGGCCGAAAAAGTCGTCTCGAAACGACATTGGGCAATGTCCACGGCAACTGATAGCATGGAACCGCGTGGTTGGCACGCGACCCGGACGGACCGAACCGCACGCGCGGCAAGCGGCCGCTCCCGATCCTGAAGAAACCGGTTGGTCAGAAACTCTGTGACCGAGCGCACGGCGACAGACCTGATTGTGCATCGCGTTCTGGTCGTCGAAGACGACCCCGATGAGGCCGAATTCCTTAAGGAGTTCCTGGCCACGAAGAAGATGACGGCGGAGATCGCGCGGGATGCGGGTCAGGCGCACTCGTCCTTCACGATGCGTCTGCCGGACGCGGTGCTGCTGGACGTGATCCTGCCCAACGACGTATCGGGGTTCGAGGTCTGCGAGCGGATGAAGCGGGAGAACCGCAATGTCCCGATCATCATGCTGACGGCCATCGACCGGGACGACGCGCGGGACCTGGCGACGCGGGTGGGCGCCGACGCGTATGTGTCGAAGCCCTACGATCCGGACGATCTGGTCCGCGTGGTGCTCGACGCCGCGGAGCGCGTCTGGCGGAACTCGCACGGAATCGACGAGCCGGAATCGACCGGCGAGAAGGTGCGGTTCCTGTGCGGCGAGTGCGGGAAAAAGCTCAAGGCCAGCGGCTCGCATCGGGGCAAGACGCTGAACTGTCCCCGGTGCGGCACGTCCGTGATTGTTCCCCGAATTTGAATCGTCCGCGCATGTACACGCTCATCGTCCAGTCCGGCAAACACTCCGGCCGCAGGGTCAAACTGCCCTACGGCGAAGTGATCATCGGGCGGGATGACTCGTCCCGGATCAAGATCGCCTCGTCGGAAGTCAGCCGCCAGCACTGCACGCTGACCGTGACGGCCTCCGAGGTCCGGGTGGCCGATCTCAACAGCCGCAACGGCACGTACGTGAATGGCGTGCCGATCACCGGCGAGACGGTGCTGCCCCCGGGGGGCTCGCTGACGGTGGGCCCGATGTCGTTTCAGCTCGAAGGGGAAGCGGTCGCGACTCCCAAACCGGCGACGTTCCTCAGGGGCTCGGACGAACGCGCGGCCGCGGGACTTTCGGACGACGACATCGCCTCGATGCTGTCGGTCGACAATGGCGCCGTCAGCACGTCCGACACCACGATTCACGGCGAGGATTCGGCCGTCATTCCGGCCGTCGCGCCGACTCCCGCGCCGAAAGCGGCCCCGGCGAAGCGGGTTTATCGCAGCATCGCGGAAGAGGCCCGGGAGATCATCCGGCTGCATCTGGAATCCCTGAATCCCCCCGCGGATGGGGGAACGGCGGAGTAATGCGGATCATCGCGGGGCGATTTCGGCATCGGGTGCTGCTGGCCAATCCGGGACTTGTGACGCGGCCGATCACCGACCGGGTGAAGGAGTCGCTGTTCGCGCGGATCGAGGCGTGGCTTCCCGATGCGCGCATCGCCGACATCTACTCGGGCACGGGCACGCTGGGGTTCGAGGCCCTCAGCCGCGGCGCGCGGAGCGTGGTGTTCATCGAAAGCGATCGCAAAGCGCAGGAGCTGCTGCGGAAGAACGTCGAAACCCTGAAGGTCCAGGGGGAGACGCTGTGCTGGGCGACGGACGCGCTGCGGAGTTCATTCCGGCCGCGGAACGTGGATTCGTTCGTCCCGTTCGATCTGGCGTTCTTCGATCCGCCGTATCAGATGATCGAGGACCTGCATCCCGGAACGCCGCTGTACCGGTCGCTGGAGCGGCTGGCGAAGCCGGACGTGACGTCGCCGGACGCGTGGCTGATTCTGCGAACGCCGGAACATTCGGTCTACGAACTGCCGCCGCCGTGGGCCAGCGAGTGGACGCTGACGATGTCGAACATGACAATCGACGTCTGCCGCAAGCGCTCCGCGGACCGGGAGGAAGGCCCGGACGAATCCCCCTCGCCGTCGAACGACCTGCCTTGAACTCCGCGCCCCCTCCCTCCGACGCGGCCCGTCGCCGCTGGCGGCGCGACCTGTGGCTGATCGTCGCGACCCTGATCCTCTGCCCGTACATGCTTTCGTTTCTGTCCTGGTCGAAATCCGTCGCGGGTCTGCAGAACGGCCAGCTCAAGCCCTGTCCCGCGTCGCCCAACTGCGTCTGCTCGGGGAAGGGCGCCGCCATCAGCGACCCGGTGCATGCGATCGCGCCCTTGAACTTCCAGGGGACGCCCGCAGAGGCCTGGGAACGGCTGGCGGCCGTCCTGCAGGCGTATCCCCGGACGAAGGTCGTCACGCGGACGGAGACCTATCTGCATGCGGAATGTTCGACGCCCGTTCTGCGGTTCGTCGACGACGTCGAGTTCCTGCTGGTCCCGAACCGTCAGTTGATCCAGGTGCGGTCGGCGTCGCGGATCGGCTACTCGGACCTGGGGGCGAACCGCAAGCGGGTCGACGAGCTGCGCCGACGCTTCGAGGCCGCCGCGCCTCAGTGAATGCAGCCGCGGGCGGCGATCGGCCAGACCGCATCCACAACTCCGTTGCGAAGGCCGTAAAACACCGGGTGCAGCGGCGTCGTGTGATCGCTGTAGCCGGGGATCAGCTCGACTTTGTCGCCGATCCGCAGGTCCTGCGACTGCGGCCCGAGCTCCAGCGTCGTGTGCTCGGCGCTGAACTGCGTGATGGCGGCGTCCGGCAGCGGCCGGCCATTCACACAGCCGGCGATCGTCGGCGGATGAATGTCCGGGTGCAGCGACTTCCGCCCGCAATCCAGAACGGCCCGCTCCCGCTTCGTGCGGCTGACGACTGTGGCGATCAGCGCCAGCGCTGGTTCGAGTCCGCGGACGCCGCAGCGGTCGACATAGAACGGATCGGCGAACGTGCCGCCTCCCGCCTGCAGTTCGGTGATGCCCGGGCAGTCGGCGGCGTCCTGGTACGACCCGGTTCCCCCGGCGCTGACAATGCCAATCGGGATGCCCTCGCGCTCCAGCGCGTCCCGGTTCTCGACCAGCAGCGCCATCGCCGCGGCGATCTTCGCCCGCTTTTCTTCGGGGTCCGGGATCGTCAGCAGATGTCCCTCGTAGCCCATGATGCCCGCCAGCGTGATGTGCTTGAGCCGGGCGACGCCGCGCGCCAGCTCCCACGCATCGACGCCGGGACGGATGCCGACGCGGTTCAGCCCGATGTTCAACTCAAGCAGCACCCGGCAGCGCGTGCCGCGACGGCGGCAGACGTCATCGAGCGCCTCGGCCTGCACGAAATGGTCGATGGCGACAATCGGATCGCCGCGCCGCGTCAGGGCGGCCAGCCGCTCGAGTTTCGGCTCGCCGACGACCATGTTGGCCACCAGGACGTCGGGGATGCCGGCGTCGATGAAGACCTCAGCCTCGGAGACCTTGGCGGCCGTCACGCCGATCGCCCCCGCCTGAATCTGCCGATGAGCGATGACGGGCGTCTTGTGGCACTTGGCATGCGGCCGCCACTGCTTGCCCCGCTGCTTCAGAAACGACGCCATCGCGTCGATGTTCGACCGCATGCGGTCCAGATCAATGCACAGCGCAGGCGTGTCGAGTTCGCGTTTGTGACGGCCGATGAGATGCGCCAGCATCGACATTCTCCTGGAACGGTCAGGGCAGCAGCCGTCCCGCTTCCTCGGGCGTCGGCAAACGGCAGGACTCCTTGCGGCCGAACAGGCGATACCGGTTCCGGGCCACCGCCTCGTAGCCGACGTCCCGCAGCGGCTTCGGGACGAGCCACAGCAGCCCTCCCAGGACGCGCCAGACGCCCCCGAGTTCCGTCAGGATTCTGACGGCTGCCGAGGACCGGCGATAGGTTCCCCGGGAGGTCTTCAAGACGACGGAGCCGAGCTGCGCGGTGTCGGACGAATCGAGTTCCCGGGAAGCGGTTTCGCCCTGCAGCGGGGCGACGCGAATGCGCTGCCGCCGGTCGTGCGAGAGGATGAAATCCACGGTCCGGTTGCAGAGGCCGCAGACGCCGTCGAAGAAGACGATTG
Organism: Planctomyces sp.; assembly: GCA_019636235.1. Lineage (GTDB taxonomy): Bacteria > Planctomycetota > Planctomycetia > Planctomycetales > Planctomycetaceae > Caulifigura. The sequence goes on along the minus strand of JAHBXW010000016.1, from coordinate 43,624 downwards.
GGGCGTCGTCGGGCGGGGCGCCGGGAGCGGCGGCGATTGTCGGAGATGAGGGGGCATTCATTTCGGCGTACGGCCGGGAGCGGGTCGCCCGGCGTTAAGGTGCGTGGAGGTCTGGGGTTGAGGTTCGTGCGGCGGCCTGGGGAGCCGGCCCGTCAGGGAGGAAACCGCAGTCGACCTCAGCGAATCAACCGGAGGCTGCCCGCATCTTTGTTCCGATTCCCCGGTCGGGGAAGAGGATTCCGATTGAAACGCCCGCGACCCGCCGATGAAACTGATCGGGAACTCAAAACACAGCAACGCTTTCCGGAGGCTGGCCGTCGCCATGGGGTGGCGCCCGCAGATCGCCGAGCGGGTCACCTCCCGCACCGCCGCCGTCGCGCTGACCAGCGTGCTGCATGGCACGCTGTTGATGTGCCTGGCGCTGGTTGCGGGTACGCCCCGCGCGCGCCCGGACGAAGGGCTGGTGTTCAACACGGTTTGGGACGGGACGTCGCAGGCCGATTCGCAGCCGTTGCCGATCCGTCTCGATTCGCCGGGGGGCCAGGAGTCGGACGCGCTGACCGTGCCGCCGGCCGGCGCCGCGGCGGGTTCGACGGACGCCGTCCCCGAAGCGCTGCTGGCCGATGCGGCTTCGGTTGTGCCTTATGTCCCGGCACAGGGACTGGCGACTCCAGTGGACGCGCTGGCGATGCGGCTGGCTTCCCTGGGCACGGGCGGCGGCGAGGGGGGCGGCGACGGCGAGGGATCCGGCGGCTTCTTCGGGCTCAGCGAGCCCGGCGACTCGATCGTGTACGTCGTCGACTGCTCGCGAAGCATGAACCATCCGCACCCGGGGCCCGCGAAGACCCGAATGGGGCGGGTCAAGCTGGAGCTGTTGAAGTCGATCAGCGGCCTGGCCCCGGAGCAGAAGTTCTACATTCTGTTCTTCAACCATCGCCCGTTTCCGATGCCGTCATCGCAGTTGGTGAACGCGAGCGAGGCGTCGAAGGCGAAGTATCTCAACTGGATGGCGCAGGCCCGGGCCGATGGCGACACCGAGCCGTCTCAGGCGCTGCAGATGGCGGTGCGCCTGAAGCCCGACATCATTTACTTCCTGACCGACGGAGACTTCCGCCGAACGGTCGTCCGGGACGTCTCCGACGCCAACACGGGGAATGTGACGATCCACACGATCGGCTTCGGAGACAATCGCGGCGAGCCGCTGCTGAAGGCGATCGCCGAGCAGAGCGGCGGCAAGTATCAGTTCATCCCGCCGGATGAGATTCCGCCGGAACGGTCGGCCAGCCTGGACGATCCGGCCGCGCGCTGAGCATCTGCGGGAGGCCATGTCGGCGCTCCGGCGTCGTGGGCCCGGACGCATCGATTCTCAAAGCGCCGAACGGCGCGGCCGCGATTTGAACCGGGATCAGCGAAGTTCCGCCAGCCAGCCGTGGACGGCCCGCATCTCCGCGGCGATGCCCTCCACCAGCGACTTCGGACGCTCCCCGGGAAGCACGCCCCAGGTGTAGGTCTCCACTTCCAGGTGCGGCGCATAGTCGAGCGCCGCGACGGCGGCCAGCGCGGCCTTCAGGTCGGCCTGCGTCGTCCCCAGTCCGCCGATGTGCTCGCGATGCACCGGAACATGAAAATGGATTCGCCACGCGGCCGCGTCCCGGAACGCCGCGGGAGGCGCCTTGCACAGGTCGCGATCCAGATCGACCCGACGCACCACGATCCCCTGCCGGGTCCGCGCCAGCGTCTGGTGCAGGTACCGCGGTTCCACGAAGGCGGCCAGCTCCTCGCGCAGCGCGGCCTCCGCCGGCGTCGCCAGGTGCAGCGCACAGGTGATGTGCAGCTTGTTGATCCGAATGCCTGTCGACGTCAGCCGGCGAATCGACTCCGCGACGTCCTCGAACTCGACCGCCTGGTGGCAGACGTCGAAGCAGACGCCCAGATGCCGGCGCACAACGTCCCCCTGGCCCGCCTGCTCGGCCCGATCGTACAGCTTTCGGAAGAACGCCAGTGTTTCGCTCGTCGTCTCCAGCAGGCAGAACGGCTCCGGCTCGATCGCCAGCCGCACGCAGCGGCCGGTTTCATCATGCAGGCTGTCCAGAGCGTCAGCGACGCCCAACAGGGTGTCGATGCAGCGGCCCTCGAACTCGGCGTCGTGCGGATGCCCCTTGAAGCCCAACGGCAATGTGGACAGGCTGCCGTCGCAGCCGTCGGGCAGCAGCGCGGCAAGAATCGCGGCGCAGTCGGTCGTGTAGTCGGCTCGCTCCGGCGTCGACCAGTCGGGGACATACACCTGATCCTTGACGCGCTCCTCGTGGAAATCGCCGTAGGGGAAGGCGTTCAGCGTGTAACACGTCAACTCCAGCTCGGCGAGCTGTCGACGGAGTTCCTCGACGCGCTGCCCGGGACGCGAGCCCTGCGACGCGGACGATGTGACGCACTCCTCGACGACCGATCGCGCCAACCAGAGGCCCGCGGCGACGGGCTGTCCGGCCGCGTCACGAATCGCCCCCGTGTAGTCCCGCAGCCCGTTCAGGACGTCGTCCAGCGTTCGAGCGGGATGGACGTTCGTGCAATAGCTGAGCGGAAGCGTGCTGAGCGACATGAGGGGAAACACGGCCGGCGGGCTGAAGCCGCGGGAGATTGGAAGGCGGACGTCGGACGGCGCGAGGCGCGGCCGGGAGGGCGGATCGCGGCGCGTCAGTTGACGGCGGCGGCAGCGCGTTTCTCGGCTTCGAACAGGATGCCGCCGAGTTTGAAGAACCGGTGGACGGGGGTCAGCCACAACTGGGTGCGCCAGGGGAGCCCGGCTTCGACGCAGGCCGCTTCCAGTTCAGCGCGGCTGTAAGTGCGGCACTTCCAGGTGCGGCTGGTGAGCAGGCCGGGGACGGTGTCCTCCGTCGCCAGGAGGAACAGCTTGCCGCCCGGCTTGAGGACGCGGTGAAACTCGCGCAGGCCCGGCATGGGGTCCTGCAGATGCTCCAGCACGTAGCCGCACGTCACGAGGTCGAAAGCCGCCTCGGCGAACGGGAGATGCGTCATGTCGGCCGCGATATACAGCGGGCGGGGGCTGCGGAGCCGTTTCCGGGCGCGGCACAGCATCTGATGCGACAGGTCGCAGCCGACGATGACGGCGTCGGCCGGCACGAACTTGACCAGATGGCCGAGGATCTGCCCGGCGCCCGAGCCGATGTCCAGCACCGACCGCACCTGCGAGACGTCGGGCTTGCGGGCCTTGAACATGCGACCCACCAGCGGCATGTGCAGCGACACGAGGCTGGCCAGCGCCAGCACCGAGCCGGCGGGGCCGTCATACAGTGAGCGAATGCGGTCGCGATACGTCTGCGAACTCAACTGCTTCATCGCCGGAAAGCCAGCAAACCGGCGTTTGGCCGCGCGGGCGGCCCGTTGAGAACTCTCAAGTTTGGGTTTGGTCACGTCAGTCGTCTCGGAGGAGAGCGCCTCGGGCAGAATCAGATTGCACCACGGACGTGTTCGGGAATCAAGAACGCGGGGGGAGGCCGGCGGAGGAGGCGGGGCAGGGGGGCGGGAACGGGGCGGGGCGGCAGCGACGGAAATCGTCACCGGGGCGAGCGGACGCGGGACCGGACGCGACGGGGCTTCACGGCGGCGGAGGGCGGAGCCTCCTCGATCGGGCAGGCCGGATTGCGGTCGTACAGACCGGTCAGATCGGCCAGCCGCTGCATGGCGTCGGCCTTGAGCTGTCCCGGCCGCAGCCGCCACCGCCAGTTGCCGGTTCCCGTGCCGGGCAGGTTCATGCGGGCTTCGCTGCCCAGCCCGAGGACGTCCTGGACGGGCGCGATCGCCAGGTCGGCCACCGACTGCCAGACGGCCCGGATCAGCGTCCAGTGAATCTCCGATCCATCGGAATTGAAGTACCGTTGCGCGAACCGCCGTTCGGCTGCGACCTCCCGGGCGGATTGCGTCGTCGACTTGCCCGGCTCGGCATGAAACCAGCCCCAGGTGGTGTCGTTGTCGTGCGTTCCGGTGTAGGCGACCGAGTTCGCGACGTAGCGGTGCGGCCGGTGCACCTCGTTGTCGCCGCTGAAGGCGAACTGCAGCACGCGCATGCCGGGCAACTGGAAGTCGTCGCGGAGCTGCTCGACGGCTGGAGTGATGACGCCCAGGTCTTCGGCGATCAACGGCAGTTCGCCCAGCGTGTCGCGAAGCACGCGGAACAGCTTTTCGCGGGGACCGGGAACCCAGCGGCCGGTGGCGGCGGTCGGCGCCGCGGCGGGAATCTCCCAATAGGCCTCGAACCCCCGGAAGTGATCCAGGCGGATGAAGTCGACCAGCGTCAGGCTGCCGGCGAGGCGGTCGATCCACCAGCGGAAGCCGTCCGCCTCCATGCGGTCCCAGCGATACAGGGGATTGCCCCAGCGCTGTCCGGTCTCGCTGAAGTAATCGGGGGGGACGCCGGCGACGTGGATCGGCCGTCCGCGGGCGTCGAGCTCGAACTGCGACTGGTTCGCCCAGACGTCGGAGCTCTCGTGCGACACGAAAATGGGGACGTCCCCCATTATGGAAATCGAGCGGGCCTGCGCGGCCTCGCGAACCGCCGTCCATTGCCGCAGGAACAGGAACTGGCAGAACTCATGGAATCCGACCCCCTCGCTGAACTCGCGCCGCGCGGCATGCAGAGCCTCCGGCCCGCGCGATCGCAGCTCCTCGGGCCAGTCGGTCCAGCTCCGGTCGGGCCAGCGGTCGCGGAGCGCCATAAACAGCGCATAATCGCCCAGCCATTTGTCCGACTGCTGGCGGAACTCGTCGAATTCGCCGGTCAGCTTGCGGGGCCGCTTCGAGGAGAATGCGGCGAACGCCTCGCGCAGCCGCGCCATCCGCCAGGGAGTCACGCGCTCGAAATCGACCGGGCCCGGCTTGAACCGCCGCGCGTCCTTCAGCACGGAATCGGGCAGCAGCCCGTCCTCGATCAGGCGTTCCGGGCTGATGAACAGGGGGTTGCCGGCGAACGCGGAGAAGCACTGGTAGGGGGAATCGCCGTAGCCGGTAGGCCCCAGCGGGAGGATCTGCCAGACGGACTGCCGCGCCCGGGCGAGTTGCTCGATCCAGCGCAGCGCGTCCGGTCCGAGGTCTCCGATGCCGAACCGGCCTGGCAGAGATGAGACATGCAGCAGCAGTCCCGACCGGCGTCTCCTCACGTGATGCTCCACTCCAGTCCTTCCCTGCCGGTCGTGCGGTTCTCTCGCGTTCGCGGGGCGTGCGCTGAGCGTCGCCGCCCCGGAATTTCCGATGATATCATACGGGGCGCCGAGGCGGGCAATCGGGAATTCCCGAGGTTCGGAAGCGGCACGCGCCGGCCCCGGATCAGCCGCGCTCCCACGGCAGACGGGCCAGCGTCCACAGCGCCGCTGCCGCTTCGCGGGCGTTGATCTTCGTCGTGCCGTAACGCCGCTCCTCAAAAGTGATCGGCGTCTCCACGAACGTGCAACCGATCCGTTTGCAGCGGTACAGAATCTCCTCCTGAACCGCATAGCCCCGGGCCCGGATCCGGTCGAGATCCAGTTGCCGCAGCCGCGAGACGCGGTAGCACCGGAACGCCCCGCTCAAATCCCTCAGCCGCAGCCCCAGCATCAGCCGCGAATAGGTGTTGATGCACCAGCTCATGAACCGCCGACGCCAGCTCCAGCCAGGCGTCGCCCCTCCCGGGACGTAGCGCGAGCCGATGACGACGTCCGCGTCCGCTGCCGCCCGGAGCAGTTCCGGAATGTGCCGCGGGGGGTGCGAGAAGTCCGCATCCAGATTCAGCAGAAAGTCGTAACCGCCGGCAATGGCGAACCGGAAGGCGGCGATTGTCGCCGTCCCCAGCCCCAGCTTGCCGGGCCGGCTGACGAGATGCACGCGGGGGTCGGACGCCCGCAGTTCCTCGACGGCCTGGCCCGTGCCGTCGGGGGAATTGTCGTCAATGACGACGATGTTCGCGTCCGGCAGCAGCCGCAGGATCTCCGGGATCAGCGAGACGACGTTTCCGCGTTCGTTGTAGGTGCACAGCGAGACCAGCACGCGGGACGCGGAGGACTCTTCAGTTGCGTCGGCCACGAATTACCTGCCCGTGACCTTGTTCCGCCGATCGCGCCACGGGCTGTCGTACTCCTTGACGTGCCGATTCAGGAAGTTGAGGGTCGGCTCCTCGACCTGGTCGGTCAGCTTGCCGAACAGCCCCAGCCCGCGGTCCTTGAGGTTGGGCGTGAGCATATAGACTCGCTGCGGGTCGTTGCGTCGCTGGCCGGCGGCCATCAGATCGTACACCTTGGTGGCCTGCCCCTTGTCCTGAGGGTCCTGCGCCCCGACGAGGACCAGCATCGCGACGCCCAGTTGTGGGCCGCGGAGGAACGTGATCGTCCTCGCGGTGGACAGACGGCCGGCTCCGCTGTCGGGCGAGACCATCACCAGCGCCCGCACGTCCTGGCCGCGGGGGGTTTTGTTCTGCACGACGGGAGCGTCGTCGTAGGGGGGCAACTGCCAGTCGTTGACGGCGAAGGCCGCGGCGACCGGCGCGGTCGGGCCAACGGCGACGATCGCCAGCTTGTTCATATTGAGCTGCTGCGCCTGATGCTCTTCAAAGATTTTCTGCTTGATGGCAACGAGGTCGATCGCGGCCATCGCCTCCCAGTCCTGGGGGCGGATATTGACCTGCTCGCCCCCCAGGCGGCTTTCCCCGTGCTTGCGGAGATCCACCGTGAACACCGCGTAGCCGTTGTTCTGCAGCATCACCGGGAAGGTGATGTTCGTGCCGCGGAGCACCGAGCCGTTGTCCCACAGGACGCGGCCCTGGTCATCTCCGTGCAGCAGCACCACGACGGGCGCGTTCTGCAGGCCGGCGGGATTCTGGGAGCCGATCGCCGGATAGTAGGTGTACTGGATCGCATGGCCGTCGGCCGTGCGGACCGAGTCCAGGCGGGGCGTGGCGTCGTCCTGGGCGGCGGCTGGATTCAGACCGGCGCCCACGACGGCCAGCCCGGCCAGCAGGCCCAACAGGCAACGCGTCCGGGTTCCGGGGCGAGGGAAGAGTTTCATGGGCAACCTGCTCGCTTCTCGGTTCGAAGGACATTCACGACAGCGAACCCGCGGCGACGAGAACGCCGCTTCAGCCTTGCCTGTCAATCTACGGGCGTTCGGCGGGTGAATCAATTCCCGATCGCGCCGCGCGGCCCCCATCCGGCGACTCTCCAACTTCCAGACCGCAAATCCTTCCACGTTTTCCTCGGGCCGCACGTAAACGTGGTATAGATACCCCCAGTCCCCCGACTGCCCGACTCCCCCTTCCGCTGTCCCCCGACGCGATGAGCGATTCCTCGCCGGTCCGGTACGTGACGGTCGTCTGCCGCGTCTGCCAGTCCCGGCTCGACGAGCGCCAGGACGAGCGGCCCCGCCGCGTCAAGTGTCCTGTCTGCCAGACCTCGGTGGCCGTGCCGGCAGCTTCCGAGACGCCGCCCTCGCCGCCGGTCCGCCTTCCCGACGTCGAGGGTTACGCGCTCGCCGATTCCGCGACCCGGGCGGGCGCGGAACGCCTGCGCAAGGCGGCCGACGTCGTTCTCGTCGTCTGCCCGATCTGCCGCGCTCGGATCCACGCCACGCCCGAAAAGGACGCGGGGCAGATGTCCTGTCCCGACTGTCTCGAACCGGTCCGCATTCCCTCCCGCACCGAGGCCCGCGCCGCTGCCGCTCAATCGCAACCCCGTCGGAAGGCGGAGGTCGTCGAGGCCGTGCCCCTGCGCCCGACGTCGGCCCGCCGGCCCCGCGAATATTCGCAATGGTTCCTGCAGGCGCAGTCCAGCATCCGCCGCGACCCCGATCCTGAACCTCCCAAACGGCTGTACCTGTCCGACACGTTCAGCATTCCCTGGCAGCGCGAGGTCCGGTCGCGCTGGCTGGGCCTGACCCTGGGTCTGACGGCCCTGTGCGTGATCGGGTTGCTCACGCTGCATCTGTTCGAGCAGGCGAGCGGCGCCATGGGGATGGCTCTGGCGTTCTTTGCGCTGCCGATGATCTGGGTGGCGATCTGGACGCTGTCGTACGCGGCGGCCGTCTGGCTGACGATTCTGATCGACACGGCGAACGGATGCCGGACGATCATCAGTTGGGGGGATCAGAACTGGCGGGAATGGGTGCTCCAACTGACGTACGTGCAGTACCTGCTGGCGATCACGTTGATGCTGTCGCATGGCGTGGCGTGGCTGGTCCGGTTGGCGGGGGGCGCGTATGCCGCGACGTTCGGCGTGACGGCCGTGCTGCTGTTTCCGGTGGTCGTGGTGTCGGCGCTGGAACGGGGGGGCTCGTGGAACTTTTATTCGCCGGGCGTGCTGGGGAGCCTGTTCTTCCGGCCGGGGGCATGGCTGGGCTTCTGGGCGATTTCCGGGGCGTTGGCCGGAGTCGTCGGCTTGGGCCTGTCGTGGCTGATGGAACAGTCATTGACGGCGGGCCTGCTCGTGGCGGGTCCGACAGCGGCGGCGCTGGTCCTGATGCATGCCCGGTTGCTGGGACGGCTGGCCTGGGCGTCGGGGCGGTGAGCGGCTTTAGGCGCGGCGGGGCCGCTGACGTTTCGGACGTCATGACCGGAGCATTTGCTGCAATCGGCGCCGGTGGCGGTCAAGCAGGCGGGACATGCGTAGTGGGACGCCCATGGCTACGCGGGAAGTCCGTCGCGGACGGGTGAAATCCGTTTCATCTGCTACGACCTTGCGATGAATTCCCCTCGCGCCTCCCAATTCCGGGCTACGCTTCTTGCAAATCGGGCGAAGTGCAGGGGCGATGCGCCCGCGACGGGGCAGATCAACGACAAGGTGCGGCGATGGTGGTCGCAGTGAGTTTCCGAGTGGCGTCACTGCTGGACCGCTGGCAGCAGGCGGATGCCACGGACTTCGGCATCATGGCGCTGTCGATCGTGACGATCGCCTGGTTCATCTCGCGCTATTACGGCGAGTGACGCGCCCGGGCGCGAGCCTGCGAACCACGCGCGAAGACCGCGAGCTCCCGACGCCAAGGGCGTCCGGTTCTTGCCAGCGGCGCTTAGCGCATGGCGCCATCGACGTTCCCGTTCAATGGCTGATTCCAGCCGTCACCGGTTGAACAGGAAGGCCGGGCTGTTGATCAGGGCCCAGGCGTAGTCCTGGGCGACCGTCAACCGGCTCGAGGCCTTCTGCACGCCGCTCAATTCGACGGCTCGCTTGAGCCGCGCGAGCTGCGGGTCCATCGGCAGCGGAAGTTCCGCTGCAGCGAGAGCCGCCCGCAGCTCGATGAGCCGCGGATCCTCGGGCCGGGGTTTCTGCGCTTCGGCGACGGCCGCGGTCTTCGCCTTGAACGCCTCGTCCTGGGCCTTGAAGGCGTCGGTCCCCAGCTGCACCTGCTCGGGCGAGCGTTCCTCGGGCGCTGTTCCGGCGACGGCCAGCAGCTCCGCCGACGTCCCGAAGTCCAGCGGCGCCGCGGACGTGCTCACGGACAGCCGGAACCGGCCCAGCGTGTGGAGGTTGTCGGCATACCGCTGGTCGATGTGGATCGTCAGGATCGAGCCCCCTTCGTGGCCGGCCGGAGCCTGACATTCAAACAGCGCCGCATGGCTCTTGCCCATCTGGTCGTGGATGGCCCAGCCGTTGCCGTTCTCGACTTTCTGGCCGTCGATAGCCTGGGCGATGTCAAAGCCGGGCTGGGTGTAGGTGGCCTTGCCGTTGTGCAGGTCGAGCTTCTGCTTTTCATCCGGCCGATCTCTGGGGGCGACGAAGACCTCGAACTCGGTGATGACGAAGTTGCCGTTGGGCGCGCGGCCCGGTCCGTTGCCGGGGAGCCGGCTGTCCGTCAGGGCTTCCAGCTTGAAGCCGGTGATGCCCGTCAGATCGGTCTCGGAGACGAGCACATATTCGCCTTTGCGATTGCTGGCGCCGTTGACGTACACCGACTTGTCGTCCTGGACTTCGAACCGCCCGCGGCGGCCGGGGCCGGTCGTGTTCCGCGACTTCTCGACATCGATGGCCAGCGGCGTCCAGCCGGTCTGGCGGGTGGCGATGGTCGTCAGATAGGCGTTGACGAGTTCCGGAAGCTGCGCCTCGTAGGCGGCGAGGTCGGCCTGTGCGGCGTCGATCTTCGCCTGCCGTTCCGCCTCAGCGGCTTCCTCGCGGGGGCGAATCTCCTCGGCATAGGCGTCCAGCGTCTGCCGCGCGGCATCGATCGACGCCTGACGCAGCGCCTCGCGCTCCGCCAGCACCGGAGCGAACTCCTGCTCGTACCGCGCGAGTTCTGTTTCCAGCGCCTGGTGTTCCGATTCGAGCGCCTGCATGGCGGCGATCGCAGCGTTGACTTCTTCCGCCGTCGCCGGACGGTTGAGGATCCGCATGCTGAGCTCGTCGATCAGCCGCGGGTCTTCGGGGATTTCATTGACGAGGCGGGCAATGGCGTTCTCCGGGTTGGACAGGGCATCCCCCACCGTCGGTCCGCTCATGAGGGCCATGATTGGCCCGAGCTGCAGGTCGTTGCCGCGTTCGCATTCGCAGGCGCTCTCGCGGGCGGGGCGTCCCAGGTTCGCCAGGAAGCCGTCCTGCGTGCTGATCTCGGAATCGGGGAGGGCGGCGGCGCGGGTTCCGGGCGCCACTCCGGGAATCTTCGACTGCGAGCCGGTGACGGCGTGCAGGGCGTCGAACAGGACCTCGGCCGGCAGCCGCCGGGCCACGGCGTGCGAGAAGTTCTGCGCGTCGTCCTCATTCCAGGCGTTCGTCGCCACCGACAACTGGTACGTCCGCGATTTGCAGATCGTCCGCACCAGGTGCCGCACGTCGAACCCGTGCGCCACGAAGTCCTGCGTCAGCCAGTCCAGCAGTTCCGGATTCGTCGGCGGGTTGCCCGCGCGGATGTCGTCCAGCGGCTCGATCAGGCCGACCCCCAGCAGGTAGCCCCAGATGCGGTTGACGTAACTCTTCGCGAAGTACTGATTGTCGGTCGAGGTGATCCAGCGGGCCAGTTCCTCGCGGCGGGTCGCTTCCGGTCCGGCGCGATAGTGGGCTTCGTAGGGGAACTCCGGGGCCGCGACTTCCGAGGTGCGGAGATGGACCGTCTCCCCCTGCGGGCGGTCGACGACGACTTCATACAGCGGTTTGGCGCCCTCGACGGCCGTGCCGCCGATGTTGCGGTCGCCGCTTTCCGGATCGCGGTCCAGCCCGACGCGGGCGAAGTAGGCCGTCGTTTCGTAGTACTGGTCCTGCGTCCAACGCTCGAACGGGTGATCGTGACACTTGTTGCAGTTGAACCGCACCGCCAGGAACAGGTGCGTCGTGTTCTCCATGATCAGATCGGGATCGCGGAGCACCTTGTAATACGACGCGGCCGGATTCTCCCGGTTGGAACCGGAGGCGGTCAGGATCTTGTAAGCGAATTCATCGTACGGCGTGTTGTTGGCGATCTCGTTGCGGATCCAGCCGCGGAACGCCGTGGCCCCTTCGCGGGCCAGGAACTTGCCGTTCACCTGCAGCAGGTCGGCCCACTTGTTCGTCCAGTACTCGACGTACTGATCGTTGCCGACGAGCCGGTCGACAAGTTCGTTCCGCTTGATCCGCGTCTCGCGGGGATCGCTGACGAAGGCCCGCACCTCGTCGGCTGAGGGGGGCAGGCCGGTCAGGTCCAGCGTCACGCGGCGGATGAACTCGTAGTCGTTGCACAGCTCCGACGGCTGAATCTTCAATCGCTGCCACTTGGCGGCGACGAGCCGATCGACCTCGCTCCAAGCGGGCTGGTCCTGCCAGGCGAACCCGGTGCGGTCCCCCATCGCGGTGACGGTCGTCGCCGCGTAGGCGCCCTCGTAGCGGGCGAGAATCGCGGCCTCGCCGCGGCGCAGCACGGTGATCAGGCCGGTCGACGTCGACACCGCGACATCGGCGTTGCCGCTTTCGATGAAGGCCTCGCGGGTGACGTCCCGCTTCCGCCCGTCCGGGTAATTCGCCACGACGCGGACCTGCTGCCGCGCGCCCAGCAACTGGACGACCGGATTCTGCGGATAGACCTCGATCGACGAGGGCTTGGCGTCGCTGAGATCGAGCCGCGCGCCCTGCGCGATCCACTCCCGGATGATCGCGTAGTACGGATCCTCCGGCTTGAACAGCCGGCCGCCGACGTGCGCCGCCGCCCCCGTCGCCTTGAGCAGCATCAGGCTGTCGTCCGGCGAAGCCGTGTTGACCCGCCGCGATGCATGATCATCGGTGAACGAGCGGATGTCGAACAGCGCGTCATAACCGCGCAGCGACAGCTTGAAGCCGTTCTTGCCTTCCTTCGAGCCATGGCAGGTGCCCTGATTGCAGCCGACTTTCGACAGCACCGGGTTGACGTCTTCAATGAAGCTGACGGGACCGGTTTCGTCGCCGCCATCGACGACGACCGGGACATCCAGCGTCTGTCCCTGCAGCGACACGCGGAGCGTCCCGCCTCCGCCGGACCGGGGCGTCACGAGTCCGCTGCGGCTGACGGCCGCGACCGGCGCGCCGGCCAGATCGAACTCGACCAGCCGCGTGGCGTCGACGCGGTCGCCGCTGTCGAGTTCCGCGGAAATCAGCAACTGGGCATAGGAATTGGGACCCGTCAGCTCGACCGTCGCCGGTTCCGCCACGAGCCGCACGACCTGCGATCCGGAGGGGAGTTGTTCCTCGGACAACGGCGGCTCGGCCAGGGCGGCCAGCTGCTGGGCCACGGGAGGCGCCTCGGACGCCGGGGAGACCTCGGCGACCGGGAACTCGCCGACGACCTGGCCGCTGGACGCTTCGATGCGCCGCAGAATGCCGTCCCCGCCCGAAACGGCGATCGTCTGCCCGTCGGGGCTGTACGAGAGCGCGTAGGCGGGAGTCTGGAATTCTGTCTTCGTCAGCAGGGCGACGCCCCGCGTCACATATTCTTCGAGCTTCTGCAGCTCTTCCGCCGACTGCGTGCCGACCACCTTCTGCACGATGCCCTTGATCTCGTCGGACATCGAGTCGTCGTCGTCGGTGGCGTAGGTGTACACCCAGCCGCGGCCGTCGAGCGCGCTGGCGACGGCGACGGTCTTGCCGCCGGGGGCGAAATCGACGCTGAAGATGCGGCCGGGGATCGCCGGGAACTTGCGGATCAGGTTGGCGTCATCGCCGATGACGCGCGTCGTCACGCGCTCCAGCCGGTAGATCCGCGGCACGCCGTCCGAGCTGCCGAGCAGGACGTTGTTCCGCTCAGGGTGCCGCGCGACGGCCTGCAGGCCCCCCTTGAGCGCTCCGGGGGTGATCGACGTGATGTTGTCCACGAACCGCTGAGTGTCGGTTTCGTACAGCTTGGCCGTCATGTCGCGGCCGACGGAGACGAGGTGCTTGCCATCGACGCCGAACACCGTGTCGACGGCCCAGTCATCATGGGCCCCGTTGAAGAACACCTGCTCGGCGGTGGACAGATCAAACGCGCGAACCGTGTTGTCCGCGCAGCCGACGGCGACTTTCGTCCCGTCCGGCGACCAGCTCGCCCCGTACACCGTGTCGAACGTCACCGGAATCGACAGCTCCAGCGACCGGTCCGCCACATTCCAGATCTGCAGCTCGCCCAGCCGCCCGGGGAGTCCCCCCGCGACCGCCAGCCGAGTCCCGTCCGGCGAGAACCGCACCGATTCAATCCGCTCCGACACGCCGATCAGCCGACCCGCCAGACCGCTGCCGTCCGCATGGTGCAGCAGGACTTCATGGAAGCCGGCGATGGCCAGCAGCGTCCCATCCGGAGAGTAATCGAGCGACGTGACGACCGGCAGCCGGGTGTAGACCGGGGGATGTTCGCTGTCGTACCGCTGATGCGCGTTGGCGGGCGTGTCGTCGACGGCCCCTTCGGAGATCCATTGACGGATGAGCTGGATTTCGGCGTCCGCGAGAGGCGGCTTGCCCTGGGGCATGCTGGCCGCGCCGTCGACGGGCGTGATCTCTGCGAGGAGGTGGCTTTCGTCGGGCTTGCCGGGGACGATCGCCGTCGAGCCGCTTTCCCCGCCTTTGTAGAGGCGGTCGGCGGACGTCATGACGAAATCGCCGCTGGGCTTGGCGGGCTGATGGCAGCCCTGGCAGTGGGCCTGCAAGATGGGGCGGATCTGCCGGTAATAGCTGACGGCGGCGCCCGCGGGGGCTTCGGCGTCGTCAGCCCGGAGAGCAGGCGCGACGGCCAGCAGCGAAACTGCGGTCAGCGTCAACGCAAGCGAGCGAAGTGACATTCAGCAACCTCATTCGGGACGGAGTCGCGGGGGACCCGGCGGCAGGCGTGAGGATCGAGGCGGGGGCCGGGCCATCGGCGCGGCAACCTTGACTCTACCTGCGGGTGGCGGCCTGGACAAGCATCAACCGGCGTTGATCGTTGGGGGCTGCGAGCGGGCGCCGTCGCGACCCGGACGTTTGGTCGATTCGGCCGGGAATTGACCGATTTCGGCGCCTGAGCCAAGAGGCCGGATTGGCGTGTGGCCGAGGCCGGCCGGGAGTGTGGCCGCAGCTGGTGGGGGCGCGGCTGGACCGAGCGCAGCGAGGGAGGCCCCGGGGAGGGTCGTAGGGTGTGGTCGAGGCACGAGACCCACCGGATGTCCGGCCGTCAATGCAAATTGCAAAACGGCAATTGCAAAGTGCAAATTGGAAAGGGCGAGCGGGGGACGTCAGTCCCCGGTGGCGACCGCGCGGCTCGCATGGTGGGTCATCGCGGCTCGCCCTCCGGACTCGCCTGCTCGACGCCACCCTACCGCTTCGCGCGGCGTCAAGTCGATGTAGGGTGTGGTCGAGGCACGAGACCCACCGGATTTCCGGCCGTCAATGCAAATTGCAAAACGGCAATTGCAAAGTGCAAATTGGAAAGGGCGAGCGGGGGACGTCACGGTCGGTTGTCGACCGGACGCGAGCCGAGGGGTTCATCCCTCGGAATCGCGATGCCGAATGGGGACGCCGGTTCGCGTCGTACGGCCGACACGTCCGACGGCTAAGCCGTCGGCTGGGCCCCGTGTCAATCAATGACAATTGACCAATCCGCGATGACCATTGACCAATTTATTCTCACCGGCGCGGGCGCCACGGCCGACTTGTCCGGCCGTCATTGCAAATTGCAAAACGGCAATTCCAAAGTGCAAATTGGAAAGGGCGAGCGGGGGACGTCGGCCCCCGGTGGACGGCGTTTTCCGGTGGGTCATCGACGGCTCGCCCGGCCAAGGCCCGGCCTGCGGATCTGGTGAGTCACTGTCTCGCCCGCCGGGCTCGTCTCGACCGCGCCCTGCGGCGGCGCGCCGCCTCCGGTGGTCGTGATGTTTACGAGATTCAGCCGCCTCGCGAGAATGCAAGGTTGATCGTCAGCTGTTCGTTCGGAAGCATGGCGATCAGTCGCAGCAGAACGATTCTTCTCCTGGCCTGGGAGTCCTGCGTTGATCGATCCTGTCGCGATTCGCTTCGAGTCTTTGACGTTTGCGAAGGCACTCGGCTTTCCGGTGAACCCGGCCTTGCCTTTGCTTGATGCCTCGCCTGTCGTGCGCACCAGCGACGATGTCGTTGATCGCCTGCTGGCGATGGAATGTGCTGCGGCGTGCGCCTCCGGAATTGACCATCCAACGGCGGTAGCGTGGCTCGATCGGGAGCGAAAAACTGACTTGTCAACGAGTGCGGAACGCCAGTACCTGAACTCGCGGATCGGCCAGTCGTTGCCGTTCCTGTTGCAAGTCGAAGCCATGTGGGCCTTGGCGTGGAGCATCCAGTGCGTGCCCGGCCTCGACTTTGCGAAACCCTGCGACGCTGATTTTGTGTTGCGATTGCCTGATTTGAAAGGCGGTCGGAGCAGCCAGCCGTTTCGCGGCCGCGGCGAAATGCGGCCTGCGTCGCAGGTGGTGTCGGCATGTGATCTTGCGTACTGCCTGCACTGGGGCATTCGAGACTCGCAGTACCGCGGCGAGAAGTCGCCCGGGGCCGTGGATCCGTATGTGATCGTCGAGAGACGACGAGCGCTGGAATGGCTGCTGACGGACGAGCCCTGGGAGGATATTTCTCTTGACACCTGATTTCGTCCCACGAGTCGCTCGGACTGTCGATCGGGAGGGCTCTTGCCCAGCAGGTTTCTCCAGGATGGAAGATCATGTGGCTCACTTGCGAGTACAGGGGGCACGCGGCATGGCGAGTCCGAGAAAATGTGGGCGGCGCTGGGTCATCCTCGGCCCATCGCCCTTTGACGTTTGCCTGTTGATTCTGCTGGTGTTGATGCCGGTCGTGCTGTTTCCGGTTGTGTCGTTGCTGATTGCCTTGTTCCGCCAATGAACGGCCGTCGCTGACGCTTCCGGCTCGTGCCGTATGCCGGCGTCCCCGTTCGCACTTTTCAACTTGGACATTTCAATTCGCAATGACCAACTGCTGTGAGTGGTCAGGGCATGGGTGGCGCTGCCCCTTCGGGGCGGGCCACGAACCGAGGCCATCCGCTGGGGCCGCCCAGCCCGTGGGATCGCCCTCAGCGACGAACTTCGAACAGCTCGTACGCCGGAAACCACGGCCGGTCGCCGTTCGGCACAACGAGCGCTCGACCCCAGGTCTGCAGATCGTCCCGCTTCGCCGAATCCAGCCCGCTGACGTCCTGCCCCGTTGATGCGACGGGCAGCGGTACCCGCGCGAGCACGCCCGCATCGACCAGCCCCTGCACGTGCTCCGGCGTCACGAAGTCGGAATAGCCGTACGTCGTGCGGTACCGCAGCACTTCCAGCCAGTTGACGAACACGTGCGTCACCCCCTGCTCATCGAGGACGCGCCGCAGTTCCTCGGCGGGCTTCAGCCGACGGATTCCATCGCTGTCGGGCGGGGCGGCGAACCAGGCCTCGAACAGGTTCTCGTTGAAGACAGTGTGGTAGATCACCGGCCGCCGCACATCGAACACCTGGGCTTCGCCGACCAGCAGCGTCTTGGAGTCTTCGGGAAGCGCGTCGTTCAACAGCCGGATGCTCGCCGGCTCGGCGATTGCCCGCGCCGCCTTTTCATCCAACAGGTAGCCGTTGAACCCGCACAGCGGACTGACGTCGAACGCCAGGTTGTAGATCAGCGATCCGGCGATCGCCGCGCCCGCGGCGGCTTGAAGCGCCCGCGCGAGCACGCCCCGCCCCTGTCCCAGCAACTCCGCCGCGCCGATCCCGGCGAGGAGCGCCAGCACCGGCAGCATCGGCACCCAGAAGCGGTCGATCCGGTGCGTCAAACCCCACCAGCTCAGGAACAGCCACGCCGCGTACAGCCACAGCGCGGCGACCGTCCGCCGACGCGCCGCATCAACCACCGCTGACGCGGACTCGCCCCGACGGGACCAGCCCACGAAGACCGTCAGCGACGCCGGCGCGAGCCCCGCGATGAGCGCGCTCTGCCAGTCGCTGCCGATCGCCACATCGCGCAGATGCGCCCACAGGTCCGGCAGCCACCGCGCTGGCGAGGACAGGACATCGATCGGCAGACGATGCCCGGCGCTGAATTTGGCTGCCAGCTCCGCATCGAATCCTCGGCCGCCGAACACGCTCCACAACAGCGGATAGACCGGGTTGCCCGTCTGCCACACGTTCTTCAGCAGCCAGGGACCGCAGGCCGCCGCGACGCCCATTGTATAGATCATCACGCGCCGCACGGCCGAAGTGGTCGCCCGCTGCCCCGCGCGACGTCCCGGAGCGAACGCAATCGCCAAACCAAATGGAAGGACCGCCGACAGCAGCCCCGGGTACTTGCAGGCCATCGCGCTGCCCGCGAACGCGCCGCAGAGCCAGACCAGCATTCGCTCACGCCTGAGCGCGACGCGCTCATCGCCCGGCAGGGCCGACGCGGACGGACCCGGCTCCCGCAGCAGCAGCCACGACCACAGCGACGCCGCGAGATACGCCGCCAACGCCCCCTCGACGTAGGCGATCACCGAAATCCGGCAGACCCAGGGAGTCGTCAGATACACGACGACCGCCAGCCAGCCGGCTCGCTCCGAGAACAGCCGTCGTCCGATGCTGAACAGGATCCCGGCCGTCAGCGGCGCGAACGCAGCCAGCACGGCCTGACCAGCGATTCCCCCGCGATGCCAGTCGCCGTGCACGACCATCGAGGCCAGGCACAGCATCTCCGTCAGAAACGGGAAGCTGGTGTAGACGTTATGCGGCAGAAACGTGATTCGGCCGGCCTGATGCCACTCCTTGGGCCCCACGAGGTGATAGGCCTTCACGTCGAAGTCTGTCGGAGGCAGCAGCGCGCCGAGCAGCATCGCCAGGAGGAACGGCGCGACGATCAGCACACTGAGTGTCCCGAACGGATCGCCTGTCAGAAACCGCCGCCGCCACAGTGGAATCGGGTTGGGCGGCGAGCGGTCCGCAATCTTCAGCCCGATGGCGACGACGATCAGCCCTCCCAGGAGCGCGACGAACACGTCCCGCCGCAACACGCCCGCCAGCCCCAAACCCAAAGTCGCCAGCGACCATGCGGACAGTCCCAGCAGGCCGCCCGCCGCCCACCGCCCGGCCCGATCCTCCCGAAGCATCTCCCGCAGCCCCAGCCCCCGCAGCAGCAGGCTCCCCAGGCTGAAGCCGCCCGCCAGGACGAACAGCGCCGTTCCCAGCGCTTCGAACCGCTGGGGAAAGTTCCGCCAGCCCGGCGCGGGTTGGCCGCGTTCCGTCTCGGCGACGACGCAGTCGAGCAACAGATCGGGCGCCGCCTGCCAGACGTCGACGCGCGTCAGCGGCCGGTCGGCCGTCGAATTGTTCGGCAGCGGCTGGCGGTAGAAATAGATCGAAAACGCCGCCAGCCAGATCGCCGCGACCAGCAGGACGGCTGCCTGTCCCCGCGACGGTCCGTCGTTGAGGTCGGCCGGCGCGGTCACGGGATCCCAAGGCCCTCGAACAACTCATCCAGTTTCCGCTGCTCCGTCGCGTCCCGCAGCCGCTGCTGCTGCTCGATGATCGTCTGCAGCTGCTGGATCATTTCGTTGATGTTGCCGCGGCTGCGCATTTCCGACAGCACCTGTTCCATCCGTGCCAGCAGGCGATCGACGGACTCGAGCGCGTCATCGATCTGCCGCGCCGGGTCGTCCCGACGCTCCATCGTCAGCACGAACAGGCCCAGCACCGAATCGATGCCGGGGTAGTCGGATTCGTTGATGGTCTTCAGCGGAGCGACGATGCCGATGTCGATGCGCTCCAGCAGCGTCGGCGTGTCGACGCGGTTGTTGACCATCTCGGCGCGGATCTCGCCGAACGCGGCCTCGATCGCCCGAGCCTCCGTGTGGTTCGTGCGAATCTGATGCAGGCTGCGGCGGGCGCAGGCGTCGATCGAATTGAAGGCCTGTCGCGTCGGCTCGCCCTCTGGCTCGGACTGACGAAGCTGGTTCCATTCGTCGGTCCGGCCGCGATGCTCGGCGAGATCCTGCCGCAGCCGCCGCGTCTCCTCCATGATCTGTTCAAACCGCTGCCGCAGATTGATCTCCTTTTCGTACAGCCGCGCCAACAGCTCCTCCGCCGGCACGATCCGCAGCGTGAACATCTCTCCGCGCGACCGGTTCGGCCCGTTGATCGTGTCGCCGTCCTCGGCGTATACCGACAACTGCAGCCGCTGGCCGTCGCTCAGCTCCAGGGGCCGCAGGGCGAAGCGTTCCAAACCGGATTGCCCGCCCAGGGCGAAGTCTTTCTGTCCCTGCGGCGCCAGTCCCAAAGGGCGCGTCCGCTGTTCAACGGGTTCGGGGGGCGAATTCGAGGCGGCGGCCGTGTTGTCCGGCAGGACCTCGAATCCGAACTCCGCGCGCGCTACGCCGTAGTCGTCGGTGATCCGCCCGCGGATGGGAATTTCGGCGAGCCGCGTCACGACATTGCTGACTCCCGTCAGGCGGACGTCGACAACCGGCGCCAGGTCGGGAATCCCGGACAGCGTCGCCATCGCCGGATCGCTGCTGACGATGCCGTCCGCGTCCTCGAGCTGGATGCTCAACGGGGCCACTGGCGGCAGCGGCAGGGGCGGTTCGGCGCCGTCCGCAAGCGCCAGCAACTGCTCCGTCCCCGCGGCGGCGATGCGGAACGGCACGCGGAACGACATGCGGTCGTCGGCGAACCACGACTCTCCCGCGGCCAGACGCACGGCCCGCGGAGCCGCCGTCGGCGACTCGCGAAGAATCAGCGCGGGCGGTTCCCCTGCCGATCCCTGGGATCCGGACCTCGAATCCGGAGCTGAAAACCGCAGTTCGAACATCTCGCTGCGAATCAGCACGCTCGACAGCGGCTTGTTCGCCCGCCCCTCGAGCAGGAACTTCGTCTCCATGGGAATCGACACCTGCAGCGACTGCACGACCACCGGCCGGTCCTCGATCGAGTCGAGGCCCGTGTACGAAGGGTAATCGCACAGCAATTGAAGCCGGTCGACGCGCGGCGGATCAACGATCAGCACGCGCAGCGGCTCGCGGTTCACGAAATCCCCGGCGGTGACCCACAGGTGATGTTCATCGATCACGCGGGTCAGCGTCTGCCGGAACACGCGTTCTCCTCGGCGGCTCATCGGCGTCGCCCCCCGCGCGGCGCCGCCGGCGCCGAAGCTGCGAAAGCTGAGGCTCGCGCGATCCGGCGCGGGCCGCCCCTCGGCCGATTCGGCTTCGATCGTCAGGTCCGACCCGCGGGGGTGGAGATACACGCCCCGTCCGTCGAACTCGCGGATCCGGCCCCCCGGCTCGGCGATCACCCGCACGGTCATCGCGCTTTTGCGGAACGGTTCCCAGTAATCATCCCGGCCCAGCAGAAACGCCTGCACCCAGCGCTCGACCCCCGCCGCGTTCGCCACCCCCAGGCCCGCCAGCGACGCCAGCATGACCCCCGCCACGGCCAGCGAACGCTGCAGCGGTCGCGGATCGAACACCTGCTTGAGGTCCAGCCGCTGCAGCGTCGTCGCCGCTTCCCGCGCCGTCCGTTCCCACATCACGCGGGCCAGCGGCGTCGCCGTCGTCTGCGGGGAGTTTTCCAGTTCGATCGCGGAGATCAGCCGGTCTCCCAGTTGGGGAAACCGCCGCTCGACAACCAGCGCCAACAGCCGCCGGCCGAACCGATGCCACAGCCGACCCACGACCCAGATCAGAAAGGCCATCGCCCCGGCCGCGATCAACAGCGTCGTGAAGCCCAGCCGCAGCCAGCGCGGCAGCTCCAGCCGCCGGTACTGAAAATACAGTTCGTCCAGGCCGTAACTGATCCAGAACCCCAGGCCCAAAACGACGATCACAATCGCCAGACCCTCCAGCAGCACGTACCTGCGCACCTGGCGTCGCAGTTGCCGGAGCGCCTCGTGAAGCTGACGCGGTGCGTCGGGTCCTTCAGTCATATCGAATCGCCATCAGTGTCGTCGTCATCCTATTCCGCCCGCCCGCGCCCGGATACGGCCCCGGACGCCCGCCTGCGCCGCCATCACGCCAGCTTCAGCAGTTTGCGAAGCAGCCACTCCAGCGACAACAGCCCCACCAGCATCCACAGCATCCAGTCCCGGTCCCACAACTCCTTGATCCGCTGATCGATCAGAAACTCCTGGCCGGAGTCCGGCAGCAACGCCGCCAGTTCGCCGGACCGCGCCAACGGCAGGTACCGTCCCCCCGTCCCGTCGACCAGCGTCTGCAGCGACGCGACATCCTGCTGCAGCGAAGCGAACTCCCGCTGCGGCACGGTGACCACGATCTCCGTTGCCGCCTTCTCGTTGGAATCCGGAACCTCGAACTCGATCCGATACCGGCCCGGCAAACCCACGCGGAATTGCCCCGAGTACTCCGTCTCCCGGTTCCGGTCCCGTTGCAGCACCGGCGATGGGATCAGCGGGCGGCCCCGCGGATCGAAGACCTCGATCCGCACGCTGTCCGCGCTTAACTTCTCGAACTGCGCGTTCACCGCCCGCACGCGGATCGGGACGGTCTGCCCCAGCTCAAACTCCCGCCCCTCCAGGATCACCAGCCCCCGCTGGACGCCCCGCTTCGATCGCCCTTCGGCGACTTTCCGCGTCAGCTTCGTCCACAGCCGTTCGTAATACGATTCGCTTTCGCCGCGCAGCCGCCACAGCTCCGGACTCCCCAGATACAGCGCGGCGCCCTGACCATAGCGCTGCCCCGCCAGCAGCACCGGCAGGCCGTCGCGGCCGCGCGACAGCGGATCGCCGAACTCGGCGTACACCGTCGCGCCCCCTTTGCGGGCTCGCGTCGGATAACACCGGAACACGCCCGGAAAGTCCTGCCAGGCCTCCCCCGGCGGCGAACCCGGTTCGCCGATCTGCAGAAACTCCGCCGCCCGCCCCTCCTCGGTGAACTGCAGCGGATGCGCCGTCGTCGCCTTGTCCCGTCCGGCGATCCAATGCCCCACTTCGTCCAGCACCACCGGGTACAGCGTCCGGATCGGTCCCGCCGTCTCCGTCGCCGCCGCGAACAGCGGCGTGTGCACATCTCCCGCCACAAACAGCACCCCGCCCCCCTCCGTCGACACCCACTCCTCGATCCAACGCTGCTGCTCGTCCGTCACCTTCGTCCAGTCCGTGTCGAACGCCAGCAGCACGTCGTAGCGAAACAGCTCCTCCCGCGACTCCGGAAACTTGAACAGCAGCTGCGACGCGTCCTGGCTGATCCCCGGTTCGCCCGTCTGCAGCCACAGATCGATCTCGATGCCCCGGTTCCGGTGCAGCACGTTGCGGCTGTAGATGTACTCCCGCATCGGCCCGCTGGAGATCAGCAGCACTTTCAGCGGCCGATCGAAGACGTTGACGCTGCGACTTTGCTCGTTGTCGTCGTCACGAGTCTCGAGCAGCCCCGGCACGCGAGCCCGGACGGTGTACTCGTATGCGCCGCCGGCCGTTGGCTGCCGCTCGAATCGCGCCTCGGCGGGAAGTCCGTCATCGCCCAGCGGAACGTCCGCCGTTTCGACGACTGCCGCCTCCGCGTCGTTCGGACCCTGTTCCAGCAGTTCGACCGTCGCGGTCCGGCCGCCGCTGTTCGTGCCGGAAACCAGCGCCGTGATCTCGAACGAATCCCCCTTCTGCACGTCGGATGGCGAAATCACCCGTTCCACCGCGACGTTCACCGGCAGTTCCACACCCCCGACGCCCACCGCGAACAGCCGCACCCCCTCCGCACGAGCCCGATCGTTCGCCGTCCGCACGTCCCGCCCCGCGTTGGACGCCCCATCCGAAAACACGACGACGCCCGACAGCGTCCGCGATCG
The DNA here is from genome assembly GCA_019636235.1 of Planctomyces sp. Classification (GTDB taxonomy): domain Bacteria; phylum Planctomycetota; class Planctomycetia; order Planctomycetales; family Planctomycetaceae; genus Caulifigura. Next base: position 20,445 of record JAHBXW010000016.1, on the reverse strand, counting down.
GGACTCGACCAGCAGCTTGTCGACCGAATCGGCCAGCCGGGTCATCGACCCCCGCGGCTCGACCAGCGCCGACCAGTCGACCATCGGCGATGATTCGCCCTCTGAATCGGACAGCCGCGGCAGTCGTCCCGCCTGCGGACTGAGATCGCTGTCGAACGTGTACACGTCCACGACATGCGTCCGCCGCAGTTCCTCGATCAGCGGACTCCCCGCCAGCACCTCCCGCACCGCTTCCGCGCGGGTCTGCGCCGGAGTGCCGGCGGCGACATCCGTCGCGGGCTGCTGCATCGACGTCGACGTGTCGATCAGCACCGCCACCTGCGAAGGCCGAAAGCCCGTCGTCTGGGTCCGCGTATGGGGATTCAGCAGAATCAGGGCGAGGCCCGCGAGCACCACCAGCCGCAGTGCGGTCAGCACGTAGGTCCAGGGGCGGGGAAGCGACACGGTGTCCTTGCGGTACAGCCAGATCCCCATCAGCGCCACGATCGCCAGCGCCGCGACAAGGCTCCATTCGCCCGCCGTGTACGGCCAGTCGAATTCCCAGCTCGTCGAGGTTGCGGACGACGAATCCGCCTGTGCCAGCACGATCATGAACAACCGCCATTCCTTCTGTTGTCGCCGTTCCGGTTCCTGTCCGCGTCACGCCGCCCGCCGCGGTCCCGCCCCGCGCCGGCCCCGCACCACGCTGGAATCCCCCGTCCCGTGATAGCTCAACCGGTACGACATCAACTGCTCGAGCATCAGGAACGCCGCCAGCGCCCCCAGGAGCGCCATCCGCAGCTCCCGCCCCGGCGACTCCGATCGGATCCACTCGAATGAGCCGGCCGGCTGAATGGTCACCTCCACGCCCTCGCCAATCCCCCGGCGAATCTCCGCATCCTCCGCGATCCCCAGCGCGCTCTCCTCGACCGGCACGTTGTAGGCCAGCACCTGTTGCTGCGGCTGCTGCGACTGGCTGAACGTCGTCACCGTGTAGTACCCCGGCTGCTGCGTCTGGGCATACTCCGCGCGGAGCGGCACGACCTCTTCCGACGCGCCTTCCGCCGGCGTTCCCTCGGTCGCCGTCAACTGTGCGACTTCATCGTCCGGTCCGACGATCTCGACCGTTTCGCGCTGCTGCGTGCGGTCCAGCGTGAGGACGATCGGTTCGCCGACCTGCCGCTCCGGAGCGTTCCGGCCGCGCCGCGCGATCGACTTCGCAAGTTCGAGCTGCATGACCGCGAAGCTCGGCGCTCCGGGGCCGTTCGCCCAGTTCGTCCAGGCCCGCCCCTCGGGAGTCAGCGCCGGTCCCGCGGCCGTCAATGACGTGATGATTCGCCCCGCCCCGAAACGATGCTGGACCATCAGCGGAGCGCGGTTCCGCAGCCGGGCCAGGACCGACACGCCGTCGGGCCGCGACGTATCTTTTGCGAACGCCTCCTCATCGACCGGATAAAAGACGTTCACAAACACTTCGTCGATGAACGGATTGTCCGCGCCGGACAGGACCCGGAACAGCGCGTTGTCCCCCGCGACAATGTCCGGCGTCGTCGCGTCCTCCAGCCGCGGGAGAACGGCCGGCGCATTGGCCAGACGCGTCGGAAACAGTCCCGCGCCCTCCCGGTACAGCCGGTCGTTGTAAAACGACGGACGCACGACGTCCCCCAGAAACCAGGCCAGACCGCCCCCCGCGAAGACATATTTCTCCAGGCTGTCCACCGTGTCCTCCGGCAGCTCCGGCAAATTCACCAGGTAGATCGCCTGAAACACGTCCAGCGGATGCCGCCGAAGGTAATCGGCCGTCGCCACCGTCGTCGCGTATCCGGTAATGCTCTTGTCCGCCGCCAGCGCGTCCGCGATGTAACGTCCCTGGTCCGCCCCCGGCGAACCGTCGATGATCAGCACCGGATTGTCCTCCGGCACCTCGACCGCCAGCCGCCGCACGTTGTCCGCCTCCAGCGCATCCGTCTCCAGCGTCACCGACACGCGGTGCGACCCCGACGTCTCGAACACGACCTCGAACGACTCCCGGATCTCCTCCCCCGCCGGAATCCGCTCGAACAGCAGATTCGCCGGCAATGGCCGGCCGTTGACCTGCACCGCCAGCCGCACGTTCTCCGCCTCGCGGTCGCCGAAGTTCCGGACCGCGGCCGTCATCGTCACCGGGACGCCCGCCGCCGCGGCCGAAACGTCCCCAATCAGCCCGACGACCCCCAGGTTCGCGTTCGCGGCCGGGGCCGTGCGGACGAGGTTGATCGTCGTGTCCAGTTCGGCGATCGCCCGGATCGCCGCCGCCGCCGACTTGTTGTCGTACCAGTCCCCCTTGCGAAAGTCCGACACGACATGCAGGTGCCGCACCGACGAAGCGTCATCCGCCAGCCGCAGCCGCACCGCGTCCAGCGCTCCCGCGACGTCCACCGTGCCATAGGTGCAGTCCAGATCCTCCAGCCGGGTCGTCAGCTCGGCGACCAGCGCGTCATCAATGCTTCGCTCGCTGACGCTGCCCACAGTCTCTTCCGGCCGTGACATTCGCAGCAGCGTCAGCACCTGGGTGTCGGGACGCTGGGCCCCCTCCGCCGCGAGCTTGCTGACGACTTCCCGCGCCGCGTCGAACACCATTCGTTCGCCCAGCCGGTCGCGCATCGATCCGCTGTCGTCGAGCAGCACGACATGATGCGCCTTCGCCCCCTGGAACAGCGACAGCTGCCGCGGATCAGCGACGAATCGCGCCACCAGCAGTCCGATCAGCGCGACGATCGCCACCCGGGCCAGCAGCAGCAGCAGATGTTCCAGCAGAATTCGGCGACGGTTCCGCTGTTCGCTGGCCAGCAGGAACTCCATCGCCGCGAACCGCACCCGGCGAAAGCGCAGGCGGTTGATGAGATGGATGATGATCGGCGCCGAAAGCAGCGTCACCGCTGGCCAGAACAGGGCCGAATTCAGAAAGTGTTGGGCGATCCAGCTCGACATCCGGCCATGTTCCCGCGGCGCCGCAATTTCCCGGCGCCGGAAGGCAGTCGTGTGAAACAGGTCCCCGAATTGTAGAGTACGAGCCCTCAGGACAGTGAGCGCCCCGATCCCGCAACCCGACATGTCGACGGAATATCACCTCACCCGCCCCGACGACCTCCTGTCTCCCGCGCTGATCGTGTTTCAGCCGATCCTCGAGCGGAACCTGGAGGCGATGCTGCGACTGGCCGGTTCGCCCGACCGGCTGCGGCCGCACTGCAAAACACACAAGATGCCGGCGATCGCGCGGCGGATGCTTGAACTGGGCATCACCCGCCACAAGGCGGCGACGATCGCCGAGGCCGAAATGCTGGCCCTGTCCGGAGCCACGGACATCGTCCTCGCCTACAACCCGGTCGGTCCGAACATCGGCCGCGTCATCGCCTTTCGGCAACGGTTTCCCGATGTCGAAATGGCCGTCACGGCCGACCACCCCTGGCCGCTGGCCCAGCTCAGCGCGGCCGCCCGCAGCGCGGCCGTCACCGTCGGCGTCCTGATGGACGTCAATCCGGGCCGGAACCGCACCGGCCTGCCCCCCGGTCCCGAAGCCGCCGATTTCTACCGGCGAATCTGCGACACGCCCGGAATCTCCCCCGCGGGATTCCACTTGTACGACGGCCATTTCGTCGAATCGGACCTCGACAGCCGCAAGGCCGCCGTCGCGAAGGCGTTCGCCCCCGCCGCCGCCCTGCGCGACGAACTCGAACGCGGCGGCTGCCCCGTCCCCCGCGTCCTCTGCGGCGGCACGCCGACGTTCCCCGTCTACGCCGCCCGCGACGAGCCGTGGATCGAACTCTGCCCTGGAACGTGCACGTTCCATGACGCCAGCTACGGCGAAAAGTTCCCCGACCTGGACATGTTCACGCCGGCCGCGCTGTTGCTGACCCGCGTCGTCAGCCGCCCGACGCCGAACCGGATCACGCTCGACCTCGGCTCCAAAGCAATTGCCGCCGACCCGCCGATGGATCAGCGCGCCGTGTTTCCACAGCTCCCCGACGCGACGATCGTGCTCCACAACGAAGAGCACATGGTCGTCGAGACGCCCGACGCCGAACGCTTCCAGCCGGGGGACTGGCTGCTGGCGATCCCGCGGCACGTCTGCCCCTGCTCGGCGCTGTACCGGGAGGCGTACGTGATTGCGCACGGCGATCTCGTCGACCGCTGGGAGGTCGCGGCCCGCGATCGCCGGCTGACGGTCTGAATCCCGACCAGCTGGTCCGGCGGAAGTGTTCGTCGGATCGGGCATCCGGCGGACCGCGCGACTGGCTGGTCTCCAAAAAAATGGCCGTGGGCTGCGGCATGTAGGTTGCACTTTCGGCAGCTCGCCCCAGCAGTCGCCACGTCGGCGGCGACCGCGGGAGCGCTTCGCGTCCGGTCATGAGGTGTGCCCATTTCCGCCGTTCTCATCTGGAACCCCGCGGCCCGCGCCGCCCGCTCGTCGCCGGAGCTGCGCAGCCAACTGGACGCTCATCCGGAACTCGAAGTTTTGGAGACCACCGACCGCGATGCCGCCCGGCGGGCCGTGCATGATGCCGTCGCGGGAGGTGCGGAGCGGATCATCGCCGCCGGCGGGGATGGTTCGGTATCGGCCGTGGTGGCGGCGCTGGCGGAAGCCGATTCCGAGGCGCGGGCTCGCGTGGAACTCGCCGTCCTGCCGCTGGGAACCGGCAACGACCTTGCCCGTTCGCTGGACATGCCGCTGGAGCCCGAAGCGGCGCTGGAGGTCTGCCTGCGGGGCGCGGCGGCGCCGATGGACGTGCTGGAACTGAAGCGCGCGGGGGGACGCCGGATCGTCGCCAACATGCTGACGGCCGGAAACACGGGCAAGTACACCGACATCGTCACGGATGATATGAAGGCCCGGTGGGGGCCGCTGTGTTACATGCGCGGCGCCGTCGACCTGCTGCAGGAACTCGACGTGTTCGAAATCGACCTGTCGATCGACGGGGGCCCGCCGGAACGGATCGCCGCGTTGAATTTGTTCTTCGCCAATGGTCGGACATCCGGCGGCGGGCTGGAGGTTTCGCCGGAAGCGCGGCTCGACGACGGCCGACTGGATTTGCTGGCGATCCGCGAGGGCACCGCGCTCGACCTGGCGACTCTGACGCTGGACTACGTGTTCACCGACTTCCGGGCGAATGAACTGGTCGTCTGCCGCCAATGCCGCCGGATTGATGTCCGGGCCTTCCCGGAGATCCCGATGACGGCTGACGGCGATGCACTGGAACCCGGCGACTTCAGCGTCAGCGTGCTGCCGGCGGCGCTGCGGGTCGTGCGCGGCGTGCCGCCGATTCCCCCGCAGGGCGCGGCCGCGGGCTGATCAGCATCGAGGGCGTCGGGATCGAGAGGATTGTCCCGTCTCGCAGTGCGCTCGCTGAAGTCAGCGCAAGAAAAAACGCCCAGCGTCGGCCGAGATGCCCTGGGCGTTGAACGAGTCTGACGGACGGTTCAGCTACTATGCTGAACGCCTCGCGCTGGCCACCGAAGCGGCCGCAGTGGCTCCGCGAATCAAACCGGGATGGCTTCCAGTTCCCGCTCGACCGGCCGACGCGCCGGCTGCGTCTGCGACTGCAGTTCGATCGCGATTTCCTGCCGCTGCACGGACAGTTCGCGCGGAGCGTCGATCGCGATGCGCACCCGGCTGCCCCGGATGTCAGCGACCTTCACGCGAATGCACCCGCCGATAATGATCTCTTCGCCAATTTTCCGCGTCAGAACAAGCATCTGTCACTCCTTGCGACGATTCGCCTTCCCTGGAGGAAAAGATCCTCACATCGACCGTTCAACGTGCAGTAAGCATGCCAATCGTTCAAGACATTCGCCAACTACGAATCCTGACACTGTCAGGTACCGGCAGAAATTGCCGAAGTGAATGCTGGACAATTCTTTGCAATCCGCTGCCCGGCGCCTGGCCGCCAATCGATCAGAATTGGCCTTGACCGCACGAGTGTCCGGATTCCAGCCAGGTTGGTCGCCAATCAGACAGGCGGCGTTGCGGATCGCTACATGACCGTTCCCTCAGGGTCACAGGTCTGTGTCGCCCGAGTGTGACACCAAGGGCATAGGTTCGGGACAACCGGCGCGATCGCGGATCGCGCAGGAGTTGTAAGTTTGTCGCGCAGCCGGCGTGCGGCGAACAGAATCCGGATGACAAGCCGACGTGACGTTTTTCGGGGGATCACGCGGTCCAGTTCGGCCAGAAACGCGCGGCAATCGCCGAGCCCCGCGACAATTCCCGCCTGCGTCGACGAACGGCAACGAGCCCTGCAGTTTCCCGAATCTGAACGATCGGAAGTCAGGGCGCGCGATTTGCCCACTCCCGGCGGACGAGAACAGCCGTTCCCGATCAGCCCCTGCGAGCCGCCCAGCGGTTGCCCTCTTCGGGGTGCCCATCCTTCGACGGGCCGCCTTGTTCTCACCCGAACTCTTACGCAGACCCCGCAACCCCACATACGACCCCGGCCGCCAAACGGACTCAGGTCAGGACTGTCAGGATTTATGATTCAAGAGAGCGCTGCCTCAGCTTCGCGATCGTTTCACACCACTTCTCATTCCGGGCCGGCCCCGCGTCTCGAACGCAGGACGCCCGTCTGCCCGCTGTCGCGAGCCGTCCGCCAGCAACTGGAATCGGCGCCCTACCGTGCCCTCAAGTCGCTCGCGTTCGACGTCCAGGGACGCACCGTCACTCTCCGCGGCCAAGTCCGCAGCTTCTTCATGAAGCAGATGGCCCAGCACATCATCGGGCAGCTCGACGGCATCGAGGGCGTGCGCAACGAGCTGCAGGTCGCCTGATCGAGTTCGATCCTGCAGGTCGTCTGATCGAGTTCGATCGCACCAGCAAGAGTCGCTGTTGAGGAATCCGCCGGGCGAGCGAAGGAGCGCTCCGTCCCGGTGTGAGAGTTCTTGCGGCGTGAGAGTCCGAATCGCTGCCGCGACGCAGGCCTGCCGACGCCATTCCGCTCCGGCGATTTCTGTCTCGTCCCCCGCTCATCCAGGCGCCGGCGGCGGACCTTCCGGCTCGTCGTCGTGGTGCAGAATGTCCCGCGGTTCTTCCGCAACGGGCAAATCGACGTCGCCCGTGGGGGCCGGCGGCTCGACCACATCATGCGGATGATCGTCCCCCACGATCTCCTTCAGGTATTCGCCCCCCAGAAAGATCACGGCCACCGCGTAATAACACCACAGCATCACCGCCAGGAACGATCCCACGATCCCGTACGCGCTGGTGTAGCGCGAGCCGATGACCCAGGACGCCAGAATCGTCCGGCCCAGTTCCCAGGCGGCGGCCGCCAGCAGGCCCCCGCGGATCGCGTGCCGCCAGTGCACCCTGGGCGGCGTCAGGTAGCGGTACAGGATCGCGAACAGCGCCGTATTGATGAACATCGTCACCAACAGGCGCAACAGCGGGCTGGGGAACGCCGGCACGCCAAGATTATCCCGGACGTAATGCTCCAGTCCGGTGATCACCAGGCCGGCGATCAAGACGATCACCACCAGCAAGCCGACGCCCAGCAGCATCAGAAACGCCACGCCGCGTTCAATCAGGATATGGCGGACTGTCGCGAGCATTCCCTTGTCGCGGGTCGCGTGCACGTCCCACATGTGGTCGAACGCCCGCTCCATCTGGGTGAATCCCGCCAGGGCGCCGATCAACACCCCCACGATTCCCAGCGAGCCCCCCACCTCCGTGCGATCCTGGATCTGCCCCAGCATCGCCCGCACCTGCCGCTCGAGCGCCGGCGAACCTTGCTCCGCGACAAAGGCCAGCACCTGCTGCTCGGCATCCTGGCCCTGCAGCGTGTATCGGAAGAACAGCCCGATCCCGGTGATCAGCAGCAGCAGCGCGGGGAACAGCGACAGGCTGAGGTAATAGGCGACGGCCGCCGACATCAGCGGGCCGTCGTCGTTCTGCCAGCGGGTGTAGGTCCGCCACAGGACCACGCCGCTGCGCTTCAGCCAGCTCCACGCCATGTCGGCCCCGCAGGGAACAACGCCGGGTCGTTTCCGTGAATTGTTGATGGTCGCCAGACGCCGACAGGGGCGCGACCGATCGTCATTGGCTGGAGACGAACGGGAGCGCCCCTGTGGCGCGGCTGGTCCACCGTCGACGGGCGACGGTCGGCCGCTGTCCGCATTCTACCAGGGCTTCAGCTTCCACCCGAGCACGAATCCGATGCCGAAGCACCACATCGCCGCGACATCGGGCTTCTGCCGCGCGTATTCCTTGAGGTAGCACAACAGGTCCTGCGACGGCTGCACGGCCGGTTCGCCGGGGCGTCGGACCTGCGCACTGCTGCGGGTCGATCCGGTCTGCGTATTCATGTCCTTGGGTGTCCTGAGTTTCCGGAACGGGTTGAGAAAGTTTGAATTCTCGGCGATCCGCGGGCTCACCAGCGCGGCGGGCTTGCGGCGTATCGATCCGAGTTGGCGGGCGACAGTTCATCGCCCGGGCGCAATGATTCCTTGATCCAGTGGAACGTCTCTTTGAGTTCTCTGCGCGAGCGGTTCAATGTCGCCGTGCCGCGGGTCAGCCGCTTCCAGCCCACGAACGCCATCCCGGCCGCCAACACGACCGCGCCCAGCGCCACCACGCCGAAGGCGGCCGACAGCGGCCACCCGGCGAAGTCCACCAGCACGTACGCCAGAGCCGCCAGCAGGATGGGAATCATCCCGAAGGCGAGCACGAGGCCGGCCGCCATCAACATGACCGCCAGGCCCGCCGCCTTCTTCGCGTCCCGGAGGTCCACGGCCAGCAGCCGGAACTGCAGCTCCGCCAGCGTCGCCACATCGTGTGCGAAGCCGCTGAGGTTGCGTCCGAATCGTCGCGCGCTGGCGTCGGCGCCGTTCATCGTCTCTTGATGAGCCATCCCAGGGTCACTCCGAGCATGAGGGCGGCGGCCACGCAAATGGTCGGATGGGTTTCCACCCACTCTTCCGCGCGGGAGGCCAGCGGTTTCGACGGCGCGGGAGGCGGTTCCGCTCCCAGCCGTCCTCCGCCATAGGCCGTGTACAGCGACGGGTCGTTGCCCAGAATCATGGTGAGGACTCCTGCAGGGGGGACGCCGCTTCGGCGGCCTGATTGCCAAAGAGCCGTCCGGCCTGCTGCCGCGCGTACGCAAGCCCGGCCCGGAGCAGCACGTTGCCGGCCATGGTGACCATCGAGTCCAGGAAGCCGGGCTTGGCGGCCGACGCAGGCTTCGTCTCGACGACCAGCCGGTTCTTCTTCGCCAGTTCCTCGAGCGTCGCCACGTCCGGCGACATGATCTCCAGCCGCCGGGGGACGGCCAGAAAGCCGAGGAACGCCGCCCCCGCCAGGATCGGGCCGGGGAACGATCGGAAGTAGTAACGCCAGTCGGTCAGCTGACGCGCGCCACGGGCGACGCCCGCGGCCTCGCACGCCATCCGGCGGCGAACGACGTTCATCAGGCCGCAGAGTTCGTCGGCACTGAGGTCTGCGCCCCCCGGTCGGTGGGGAGTGGGTTCCATGATCCGGCTCCGCGGAAAGGACAATCGCGGCCGCTTGCGGCGAACTCGTCACGGCGCGCGTCGAGGTCAATCAGAAGTGCAACTGCCGCTGGACGCTGGCCGGCAGCAGATCGGAAATCGAATCCAGGATGCGGCGGCCAATGTGCTCCGCCGACGCCTGGCGGCGCTGGGCGATGGGCTGCGCGAGTGCTGCCCCGATCATCGCCCCCAGGCCCAGGCCCGCGGCGAACGCGCCCAGCGTCACGCCCAGGGGATAGTCCTCGATTGTCTGCTGGGCGACTTCGGCGCACTGGCCGAACATCGAGCCCGATTCGCTTTCTTCGGTCCAGTGTCCCTGAACGCGATTGCTGTGTGCGGCCATGATTCCGCTCCGAGAAATGACAGGATCGTGAAAGGAAGCCGGCAGGCGGCGAATGCGGCGCCAGCGCCCCGCCGGACGGCGGGGTCTGACCGTCGCCCTCAGCGGGACGACTTCAGCACCAGACCCGTGATGACGCCGGCGATGAGGCCGGCGCCGAACGCCACGCCGATCGATTCCATCGGATTGCGGCGGACCATGGTCTGCGTCTGTTCCATGCCCGAGGCCAGCCCGGCCGAGACCTGCTCGTAGCCGCGGCGGGCGGCCTGCGACGCCTGGTCGGCGTACTGACGGGCCGTATCGACCGCTTCGTTCATCATGCCCTGGCCGCTCGTTACGGCCTCATCGAGAAAGCTTTCGATCGCGCGACGCGTCTCGCCAGTTTTCGTCTGGATGACGCCCACCAGCTGGGTCGCATCGCCCTTGACCTGCTGCAAATCGTCGTCGGTGAGCTGCCCCCACTTTTCCTGGATGCGCCCCTTGACGGTGTTCCAATGTCCTTCGAGTTCCTGACGCGTGATCATCTTCCGCTCTCCCTGTGGGTCCCTGCGTGGCGCCCGCGTGTGGCGGGCGGTAGATGCCCGGGGATTCGCAAGTGCTGCGCCAATCACGATTCGGCGTCGTCGACGCCCCCCGAAGGAACTTCGTAACTCATGGTTGGAAATCATGTTGCACTCGGATCGCGGTTGTCGCCGGATCGTCCCTGTCGCTATGAAGGCGCCGTCCTCCTCCGTGGCTCCCCTTTCTCTGATCGAGCGGGCTGGCCGTTGATCCATCAGCGTTCTGTCGGGCGTCCGGTCGCTGGGGGCCGCGAGGCCCGCCGTCCATAAAAAGGAGCCGGATCGCCCCGCAAGGAAGCAATCCGGCTCTATCGTCAGCGTCACTTCCGAACCGCACCGATGCCCGATGAAAGACGATCAGGCGTCGCGCGCGCGGTCCTCACGCGACGTCATTACCAGCAGCAGCCGCGACGCGCCGCCCGACGCTGCGCCCGGCGGCTCGCCCGATCCCAGCCGTCGTCGCAGCACGGATCAAACCCGCCGCCGTAACCGTGGGCGAAGGCGACCTGATGCCCATACCCGCCCCCGACGAACGGCTGCGCTTCGCAGCAGGTCGCCACGGGAGCGCAGCACGGAGCGCCCTCGACGAAGCCCCCCTCGATGTAACCGCCGTCCGGTCCGACCGGACGCATCGCCATATACGGCTGGGCCCCATACTGGCCGGAACCAGCTGCCATGTAGTTCGGATACAGCTCATCCCAGCCGGCGAGGCGTGTCGACTCGACGTGTTCCTGGCCATCCCGGATGAACACGACCTCGATGTCCTGGTCGCGCGGGATGCGGCCGAACTCCGTGACCATCAGGTTCACGTCCGCGAACTGCTGGCCGTTGATGGAGACCAGCTGGTCCCCCGGCTGCAGTCCGATGCGGGCGGCGGGCCCGTTCGGGACGACGCGGCTGACGGTCATGCCCTGGCCGAACCACACGCCCAGACCCTGCCGGCCATGATTCGGGCGATCGTCGAACGTCCGGCGTTCCGTCTCGCGCTGCGTCGTATCCAGACGCTGTTCGTCGCGGAGCTGATCGCGGTCGGCGTCGCGGAGCTGATCGCGGTCGGCGTCGCGTGCGTCGTCGTATTCGTTTTCGATCCGGTTCGCAGCCGGCTGATCGAGCGGACGCGTTTCATCGCGCGGGGCGGGCGGGGGCGAGAGCGGCTCGCCGGGGGCCGCGTCGGTTCGCGGGGTTTGGGTGCGATCCCCGGCGGCGGGGGGCGCGGGCACGGCCTCGCGCGTCGACTCGGCGGCAGGCGCCGGCGGCGGCTCGGGCGTTCGGTCCTGATTCTGATCCTGTGCGAAGGCGAAGCCGGCGCTCAGGACGGCGGCCATCGACCACATGCGGGGTGCGAAGTGCAGCATTCTCGTTTCTCCAGGCAGAAAGTCTCGGGCATCCTCGCGCGATTCCTGCGCCGCGGAGCGAAAGCAACCACTCCCTCCCGCTGAACGTCCAGTCCCTCTGCCGCGGCGAGCAACCGATATGCCGCGCGCCCGCGTTCCCCGGAATCCCTCAGTCCGCGCCGCCGCCTGACGCCGTTCAAATCCCGCGAAAACCGGACACTGCCAGCCGTGCTGGCGATGCCGCAACGAAATGCAGCCGGGGATGGTTTCCCGTCCCGCTGTTCCAATCATCGCCGATGCCGCCCCCCTCGGAACGGCCGCGGGGCGAATCGCGTCCGGGTCAACTGGTCGGTTGTGCTCCAGCCTGTCAGCCCGCGCACCACCGGGCGGCGTTCACGACGGACGTCCAGCCGGGTCAATGGCTCCGCCCACGGGTTGGCGGGCCGGAGCAGCAGCCGTCGCCAGCCCCGCGCGACGACGACGCCACGCGTTCCCCAGCCAGCACGCCTCCGCCCATGACAGACCAAACGCCCAGCCCGCCAGCACGTCGCTGGGATAATGCACGCCCAGCAGCACGCGGCTGACGCCAACCAGCACCGTCACACCGATCGCCGCCGCCAGAATGAACAGCTTCAACCGGCGTTCGGCGACCACCGACATCAACAGACTGCCCAACGTGAGGTAAACGACGGCCGACATCATCGCATGTCCGCTGGGGAAGCTGCTGCTCGCGACGGTCGCCAGGTGTGGCACGATCGTCGGCCGCGGCCGATCGAAGAACTCCTTGAGCGCCGCGCTGGCCAGCATCCCCGTCACGACGGACGTCGCCAGGAAGATCGCCGTGCTGCGCTGCCGCTGCAGCCACAAAAAGATCACCGCCGTCCCCGCGGCGATCGTCAGCACCAGCACCGATCCGAGAGCCGTCGCATCGCGCACCACGTCCGCCAGCCAGCCCGGACCGCGGAGCGCGCCCGGGTCCGTTCCCGATCGCAGCAGCTCCAGCAACAGCCGGTCGAAGCTGAAGGTGTCGCCTTCAAGCACTTCGCCTGCGATCTTCACCGACACCCAGGCCCCTATTGCAAGCAGCAGCAGGGCGGCCAGCGCGCGCGGCTCCCATCCACGCAACAGGCGCAATAGCGGCGGCGGGAAGCGGCGCATGAACATGACGGCCCGCTTCAGGCAACCCGCGTACCAGCCGAGAGATCGGCGCGGCACGCGCGTTGCTGAACTGGAATTCCTCACGCCGCGGCGCTCCCGGTCAGGGAGGCCCTGCGGCGAACCTGAACTCTCAGATGAGGACTCCCATGAAGATCTGGATGGTGTTCGGCTGCGCCGCCCTCGCCGGGCTGCTGTCGGCCTGTGACGTCGATGTCAGGGATCCGGGGCAGCTTCCGGAGGTCGATGTGCGGGGCGGCCGCATGCCGGATATGGACGTCAACGCGCCGGATGTCGATGTCCGCATGGAAGAGCGCACGATTGACGTTCCAACCGACATTGATGTGCGAACTGAGGAACGCACGATCGATGTGCCGACGATTGACGTGCGGCGGGCCGAGGAGAGCACGGTGGTGGAACCGGCCGTCGAGCCCTGAGTGCCGATTGCGGACTCGTCTGGAACGGGTGACGGTCTCGCGCGACGCTGGTATGGTGGCCCGGCGGCCCCTTTCGCTGGGGCCTGTCCCCCCGGCGCTGCGCGAGTCCGTCCTGTGTCGTCAGAGATCCAGATCCGCCCCGCACTGGCTGGCGATGCGGACGTCATCGCGCGGTTCAACGCGCTGCTGGCGTGGGAGACGGAGGGGCTGCGCCTCGAGCCGGAGACCGTGCTGGCGGGCGTTCGGACGGCGCTGGCCGATCCGGCGAAGGGCCGGTACTTCGTCGCCGAGCACAGTGGCCTGGTCGTCGGCCAGTTGATGCACACTCGCGAGTGGAGCGACTGGCGCAACGGAGATCTGTGGTGGATCCAGAGCGTCTTCGTCGATGAGCCGTTCAGAGGCCGCGGCGTATTCCGCGCGCTGTTCGACCACCTGCAGGCCCTGGCCCGGAACGATCCCGACGTCGCCGGCCTGCGGCTGTACGTCGAGCACGCGAATGCCCGCGCGAAGGCGGTGTACGCATCGCTGGGACTGCGCGCCGCCCATTACGAGGTGCTGGAGTCCGTGTGGCGAAACGTGCCCACTGCCGGCGCCTCGGGGGCCGGGGCGACCGACTCCGACGCGGGCGCCGAACGGCTCAGCGGGCGCGGGCCGGGGACTTGATGAAGGGCGTCTTGCCAGCCGCGGACGCGACCCGCGCACGCATCTTCGGGACGGGCATCACCACGGGCTGCGGCATGAACGCCCACATCTGCACGCCGTTGCCAGTCCGGCTGGGCGGGTAGAACGTCTCGGGAACTTCTTCGATCTGGCCCGACTTCTGGACAAACTTCTCCTTCGCGCGGAACAGCTCGTAGGCCTCGCGGAGCTTGGGGTCATCCGGCCCCGAGAACGACCCGACCGTCACGATCGACTGAAAGTGATCGTGCCAGACGTAGGCTTCGATCTTCCGGAATTCGCGCAGCGCCAGCGTCAGGTCACGGGCCTCCTGGGCCGCCAGGTCCAGCGGGCTTGCCTGCCCGTCCTCGACGCCGATCGACGTCCGCTGCGAAGCCAGCGTGTTCGCCAGCACCTTCCGTCCGGTGAACATCGCGACCTGCAGCGTGTACTGCCCTTTGTTCTCCAGCAGCGAATAATTGTCGTCCGAGTTCAGCCGGATCAGCAGGGGGTCGATGCCCTGCCGGGCCTTGATCTCCTCCTCGGACAACAGCGGGTTGGTCGTCAGGAACGCGTTCCGCAGCGGACCCTCGCCCGCCTTGGCATACCACACGACTCCCGACTCCTGGTCCAGGCAGCGCGGCTTCAACTGCTTGACGTAGGCGAGAGTCTTCTGCGCCAGCGGATCGTCGAGCGACGGATAGTTGCCGGCGATGACGCCCCAGGAAGTGACCATCCGCAGATTCTTGCGGACGTCGTCGCGTCCGGTCCGGTCGACCGTCCGGACCATCTCCGAGCCCGCAGTGATCTTGTGCACGTAGGCCGGCAGATTCCGCTTGCGGAGTTCCAGGACGAGGTCGGCGGCCGCGTTCTCGGGCGACTTGCCTTCGACCGTCTGGCCGTCGGCCGCGCTGGTGTGGAACGTGGCCACCATGATCATCCAAGGGCCATGCTCGCGCGTCAGTTGATAGCGCTTGCCTTCAACGGCCTCGATCTTGGACGCTGCCCGGGCGGGGATGACGGCAGCCAGGCCGATCGCGGCCGTCAGGCAGATCCGGGCGAACAACGTGTTCGGCGATGCGATGCGCATGGCCCACTCCTTGGGAAATGCGAAGTGCGGGAATCAGGACGTGCGGACGTCAGTCCGACGGAAGGCGGGCCTGCGGACAAGCCGCGCGGCTGACGCCGGAAAGGCGGGAACAGGGATGGGATCACGAGGCCGGAAGGATCCCGGCCGGGATGGGGCTCGGTCTTTAGCAAATCTCAGGAATTGATGTCCAGAGGCCATTTCGCCCCCAGCACCGACCGCTGCCACTGCGAAAGCTGCCGGAGACCCGCCTCGCCCAGCGCCATCTGGCTCGTAAGTTCCGCGGGGGTGAACGCGTTCCGTTCCGCCGATCCCTGGATCTCCACGAACCGCCCGTCTCCCGTCATCACCAGATTCATGTCGACGTCCGCGCGCGAATCCTCGACGTAGTCCAGGTCCAGCACGGGCTGCCCGTTGACGATGCCCACGCTGATCGCCGCCACACTGTTCGTCAGCACGAGCGCGGGATCGACGCCCAGCGGAGCCAGCGCGTGGACGGCGTCGCAGAGGGCCACAAAGCCGCCCGTGATGCACAGGGTCCGCGTGCCGCCGTCGGCCAGGAGAACGTCGCAATCCACGGTGATTGTGCGGGGTCCGAGCGCCCGCAAGTCTACCGCGGCGCGCAGGCTGCGGCCGATCAGCCGCTGAATCTCGGTCGATCGGCCGTCCACTTTGCCGGACCGGTCCCGGGGCTTGCGGGGCGCCGTGCTCCCCGGCAGCATGCTGTACTCCGCGGTGACCCAGCCGCTGGGGGGATCCTCGCGCAGCTTCCACGGGGGGACGCTTTCCTCGACACTGGCCGTGCACAGGATGGTCGTGCGTCCGGCCCGGACGAGGACGCTGCCGGCGGCGGCCGAAGTGAACGGGCGTTCGATGGAGATCGGTCGCAGGTCTTCGGGGCGGCGGCCGTCGTGTCGCATGGGAGCCTCAGGATTATTCGGGAAGCCCGGCCGACTCCGGCAGGTTTTGCCGGACGCCGCGGGGCCGTATTCTCGTCACACGTCCCAACTCAGCAAGGCAGGCGGTCTTTCGAGATGCACTGGCGGGAGATTCAAGGACAGTCCACGGCGATCGACATGCTCCGCCGCGCGGCGGCGCGGGGCCGGCTGGCGCATGGCTATTTGTTCCTGGGCCCGGCGGGGATCGGCAAGCGGCAGGTCGCCCGGACGCTGGCCCAGGCGCTGTTCTGCCCCCGGTCGGGCGAAGAGCTGGAACCCTGCGGCGAATGCCCCGCCTGCCGCCAGGTGCAGGCGGGCTCGCATCCTGACCTGTTCGAGATCGGCTGCCCCGAGGGGAAGCGCGAACTGCCGATCGACCTCATTGCCGGGGCGAAGGACAAGCGCGGCCGCGAGGGTCTGTGCCACGACATCACGCTCCGGCCCATGTCGGCCGACCGGCGCGTGGCGATCATCGACGACGCCCACACGATGAACGAGGAGAGCGCGAACGCCCTGTTGAAGACGCTCGAAGAGCCCCCCGAAGGCTCGATCCTGATCCTCATCTCCCCCGAACTCGAGCCGATCCTGCCGACGATCCGGTCGCGCTGTCAGCCCCTGTGGTTCGCCCCGCTGCCCCTGCCGCTCGTCGAATCCCTGCTGCGCGAGGCCGATCCGCAGCTCGATCCCGCGGCGGCTGCGGCGGCCGCCCGGCTCAGCGGCGGCAGCCTCGATACGGCGCGGCGGCTGCTCGACCCGGCGCTGGCCGCATTGCGATCGACGATTCGCTCGGGGCTGGCCCGGCCGGCCCTTGATGGCGGGGCGTTGCACACGGCCGTCCTGGAGATCGTCGAACAGGGGGCCGATACGGCCGCCCAGAGAGAATTCGCCGGCTGGGCGATTCAGATGGCGATCGAGCATTACCGCGAAGTTCTCGCGGCGGATGCCGCGGACCCGTACGACGCATGCGATCGCGCGGCGGCTGGCCTGAACCGCTGCATCGATGCGGCCGGGCACCTGCATCAGTCGATGCCGGCGTCGTTGTGCCTGGCGGGATTGTTCGACGATTTGGCGCGGGTCGGCCGAACAGGCGCGACGGCGTTTTCGTGAGTTGTCGAAGGGGTCGCTTAGTGATCCTGCGACCCGCGCCATGATGCGAATCTCGCGGCGCCCGCCCGCCACGAGAGTTCGCAACCGAGTTCGGATGGAGTGCACCCATCAAATGGCGCGTGCTCTTCATGCCCGGCGTCAATCGATGAACGCCACGTGTCGCATGGCGATCGCCTGCGTTTCCGTGTTCATCAGCACGCGATGCCAGCCGTCCAGGACGATCGTCTTGTGGTCGGCGTGCCGCACCCGTCCGCGGACGAACACATCCGGATTCCGCCGCTGAACCACCCAGTGGAGATGCCGCAACTCCGGACGCCGCGACATCAGCTTCCGATGCTGCGCCTCCCGGATTCCGTTGGGATGCTGGGGGCTGACATACACGACCTCGCCGCCCGATCGCACGAGCTGTTCGCACAGGTGCGGCTTGCCGCGACCGCGGCGCAGCGGCTCGTTGCGAAGGATCAACAGGTCGGGGAAGGACAGGTCGGGCTGGGGCACAAAGAACCACTCCCCCTGGCGGAGGAACGCGTCGTTCCGGCGCCGGTTCCAGTCCTTCCGCCGAACGCCGCGGCGGCTGAGTTCCTGATGCACGCCGGCCGGACGCAGCGCATCGAACGCCGTGCGGACCGTCGACGCGTTCAACCGCTCGGGCACGGCCGCCACAAACCAGTGGCGCTCATCGTGGCCGCACAGAAACTTGTGCTTGCCGGCGTCGTCGCGCGACATCAGCAGCAGGTGCCGGAGGCGCGGCTGGACGTCGAGCACCGCCAGTTCCCTGGGCGGCGTGGCGCCCAGCTCGATGTCGAAGAACTCTCCGCAGTCGTCGCGACGGATGTCGACGGCGAGTCCAGAGGGCGCGTTCCGTCCGAGTCCGGCGCGGATGCGGGCCCGCGCTCCGATCTGTTCAAACTGCCGCGCGATGAAATGGGTGTCCATGTCCGTGGCCCTGTTCCGCTCTGGTCCTGTTGGGAATTGGGAGTCGCCCTGTGATGTCGCCGGGCGAGTGGTGGTCATCGGACCCGCGGCTGGCGGCGTCGGTTCGCAGAGAAACGGGAACCACCAACTCGATTCAGACCATTCGAGCAGGACGACGATGAAGGTTCGTACTGCCAAGCGCGATCCGGCGACGGGGCCCCTGTTCCGCAACCGTGCAGCGGCCAATCCCATCAGTCGGCGCGCCAATTCTGCAATGACGCTTCGACCTCCAGCAGCAACCCGGGCGAGACATCCGCCGGACGTTTCCGAGTCGTCATAGCGAGGGCCGCATCGAGCAGCGGATACCGCAACAAGCCCGTCGCTCTCTTGCGGAAATTGAAGGCAGGCACGTACTCTGGAGACGAAACACACAGCCTCGCTTGGGCAAGTGTTGGGAAAAAAGGTGGCGCACATGCTTGTCAGGTGTCCGCACTGCCATAGTCCCATCGAGTTTATCGACGCCGAATGGGCAGAAATTCTGTGTCCCTCGTGCGGTAGCGGCTTCAGCCTCGCTGAATCGGCGACAATCAGCTGCGGCGCAGTCGGTCAAACCATCGGCCATTTCGAGCTTATCGAGCAGGTCGGAATTGGCGCATACGGGCGAGTATGGAAGGCGAAGGACACGAAGCTGGACCGTACCGTGGCGCTCAAGATGCCTCGAAAGGACCAACTGAGCGCGGCTGAATCGGAGCAGTTCTTTCGTGAGGCCCGTGCAGCTGCCCAATTGAGGCATCCTGCGATCGTGAGCGTTCACGAAGTTGGGCGAGAAGATGGGCAAATCTACATCGTCAGCGACTTCATTCAGGGTGCGACGCTAGCCCACTACCTTGAATGCCAGCGCCTGACCGCCAGGGAAGCCGCGGCTTTGTGCGTAAAGCTTGCCGTTGCGCTGCACCATGCGCACGGCGCTGGCGTCGTGCACCGGGACGTCAAACCGTCGAACATTCTGCTCGATGTCAATGGCGACCCTCACCTGATGGACTTCGGGCTAGCGAAGCGCGAAGTCGGGGAAATCACAATGACCATGGAGGGCCGTGTGATCGGCACGCCGGCCTATATGTCGCCCGAGCAGGCTCGAGGCGATGGCCACAATGCCGACAGCCGCAGCGACGTCTACTCCCTTGGCGTAGTTCTATACCAGCTACTGACGCGCGAACTGCCGTTCCGCGGCAATTCTCGAATGTTGGTTGTACAGATCCTGAAGGACGATCCGCCGCAGCCTCGAAGACTGAACGCAACAATACCGCGCGACCTGGAAACGATCTGCCTGAAGTGCCTGGAGAAGGAGCCAGGTCGGAGATATCCGACTGCACAGGCGTTGGGAGCGGACCTCAATCGATTCCTCGGCAATCAGCCGATCGTTGCGCGGCCGGTCGGTCGTCTCGGGCGTGCCACGAGGTGGTGTCGTCGTCAGCCAGTCGTGGCGGGGCTGATACTCCTGGTGCTCCTGGTCACGACCATCGGCTTCGGAAGCGTGCTCTGGCAGCTTCGCAAGACGACAATTGCCCGCAACGAGGCGCGTAAAAACCTGGCTTCATCCGAGGAGCACCGAAGGCGCCGCGAGAAGAACTACAACCGTGCAATGGAAGCGGTTGACAGGATGCTCATGCACGTTGGAGAACAACGACTGGGCGAGCTTCCCGGCACAGCCCCGATTCGCAAGGCAATTCTGGAGGATGCACTAAAGCTATACCAAGAGTTTCTGGCAGAGACCCCGAATGACGATGCCCTGAAACAGGAGGCAGCCCGTGCATATTCAAGACTGGCAACTATCAACACTCTGTTAAACAATTCACGAGAGGCACTGGTTGCGTTTGAAGCAGCTCTGTTGCTCAGCGCCTCGATCGACACAACGCAGAATAGCGACGAGTCACTTGACATTGTCCGCCTGCAGTTTGGAGCGGCGTCCGCGGCCCTCGACGCGGGACCAGAATACCGTCGATCCGCGGAGACGTATTTCAGGCAGGCAATTGCACGAATGCAGTCGGACCTCGAATCGAATCCAAATCAGTTCTATGTGCGATTTCGACTCTCGCGTGCCTATGGTGGGCTGGCGACATCTCTTCGTGGGCACAATAATGTAGAATCGGAGACGGCGCGTCGCCAGGCCATCGAGGGGTTCGAGAGGCTGCTGTCGCAACTGAATTCCGCACAGACTTCAAACGCGGCTCAATGGACCTACGGGCTGCGGATCAACTTGGCGTGGGAGAAGGATCGGCTGGGCGCGCTGTTTGAGGACATGGGACGAAGCGTCGAGGCACTCGACGAGTACCTTGCAGCGATCCAGATTCGAAAGTCGCTGATCGGGGTTCATGGGGACGAATACACTTATAATCAAGCTCCGGAAATGCCGAATCGCGATC
>JAHBXW010000015.1 GCA_019636235.1 Planctomyces sp. | reverse complement strand
GTCACCAGATTCCACGTTATCGATACGATTGAAATGAAAACGATAGGCACTTGGCCGTTTGCGTCATTCTCCTTAAGTGGCGACAGGCTGTTTGTTGGCACTGTCAATGAAAATGGGATGCCCAGAGTGGAGTATAAAGATTCGCCTATGCTCAAGGAGTCAAGCGTGCTGTGCGACGGCGTTGCGGCATATGGCTTGTGGAACGTGGACGAATGCATAACGATTGCTGATTCGATCGCGACTCTGCGAAATGTCGCGAATGGGGAGGCGCGCGTCTTAGGACCGGCATATCAGCTTGCTGTTTCCCCCGATCGGGCTATATGTTTTCAGCGGTCCAATGGCAGTCTTGTGGTACACTGTTTTGAGCCGGAGATCGCAGCCCGGGAAGTGGAAGTTCCGGGTTTGCACCGGGCGTGGGGTCACAAAATCCTGTCACCGACTGATGTGGCGATTTTCAAGTGACGCGAACGATTCAATGTCATTCGATGATCCAGTGGCGAGCGCGGCTTGTCGTCCGTCAACCGTTCGAGCAGGGGTGATTCTGCATGGATTGGCCGTCGCAGCGCGGAGTGGGAACGCCAATCCGGAGACAACCGACGGCCCTGACGGGGCGCTACGCCGCCCGCCGCGAGTACGACTTCAAGAACCCGCCCAGCCGCGTCGTGCAGACGACATCCTGCCGACGGATGGCGCGGACTGGCTCAGGCGGTTGGTCCCAAGCCGGAGGCAGATGGCCTCTGGCCGAGTGTCCGCGTTCTTCATTGCACCAGACCTGGAATTGACCTCGGGTCAGTTCCCGGCACTGGGCAGTGGAACTGCCCTCACGAAGGCGGGAAGGAATCGCCGTGAACCCCTTTTGCAGACACGGCTGACCGCCACGGAGGCTGCACAGTTTCGCGCGCGGAAAGTTCACTGGCTTTGCTGCCGCTTCGAGGCACTTGCCCCCGGCGGATTGAGGTATACTGAGGGCCATGATCCGTAGACATGTCCGACACCGCTCCGACGCCATCGGCTTTGGCAGCCGGGAGATGACCCGCATCGCGTCGCTCACGCTGCTGCTGGCGGTGATGGTCATGTTGTATTTCCGGGCGCGGGACCCGGTGATGTGGCGCTGGTTCGCGAACGATCCCGACCAGGCGGCCGTCGACGACGGGGAGGCGGCGCTCGATGTCCCGGAGTCCGCGGCTGCCGGCATGCAAGTGCTCGAAGGCCCCGACGACACAGACCCGGACGAGCAGGCGGCCTTTCGCGAATCGCTGGCGTCCATCGCGGACAACCAGTCGCTGACCGCGGATGAGATGTTCGCCTATTGGCGGCTGTTCGAATGGACGCGGCGGAGTTCATTCGAAGATCTGTGGCGGCGCTCCCGAAAGGATCTGCTGTTCACGCATCTGTTTGGATCGCCGGAGCATCACCGGGGCGAACTGGTGGGACTGCGGTTGAACGTCCAACGCGTTCTGAAACACGACCCGTCCCCCGACGCTCCCGAGGACGTGGACGTGTACGAGATCTGGGGCCGCACGAGCGAGTCAGGGACGTTCCCGTATTGCCTGATCGTGAACTCCCGGCCGGAGGGACTGCCGCTGGGGGCTGAACTGAATGAAGAGGCCCGGTTCGCGGGATATTTCCTGAAGGTGATGTCCTACGAGGACAAGCTCGGAACTCGCCGCGGCGCGCCGCTGTTGATCGGCCGCGCGGATTTCATCGACAACCCCGGGCGCCGCGCCTTCGAGGCCCGTCGGCAGGGCTCGCCGTGGACGTTCTGGGCGGTCGCCGGATTGTTCGCGACATACCTGATCGTCCGCGCGGTGCTGCGCAAACGCCCGCACACCGAACCGGCGCGACTCCAGCGGCGGACAACTGATGAAGGAGCGGTCCGCCAATGGCTCGATGACGCCACCGAGGACTCCCAGTCGCCGGATCCTCCCCGCGGCGAGTCATCCTGATGCTGCAGGCGTCTCATGAGCGGCTTGGCGCCGCACCCCCTCGCGAATGGACGCCCTTAACATCGACGGGCTGAGCGGGCCGGCGCGGGCCAGCCGTCAAGTGCCCACCAGTTTCGCAGTTGCTGGGCGCACCCCGGCGGGAAGTCACGGGAAAACCGCAGTTGAATGGTTCGCCCCTGCGCACGGCCGCGGATGTCGCCGTGTTGAACCGCATGTTCCGCACACAGGGTCTGGACCACTTCCAGAAACGCCTGCGTCACCCGCCCGAACGTCGCCTCCGGCCGCCCGTCCCTGATGCGCACTCGAAAGACATCGCTTCGGGATCGCCACGAGACGCCGAACCACGTGATCAGCCCGAGCACGACCATGACCACGATCGCTGTCCCCAGCGAATTGTCCATGTGCGCCTGGCCCCTGCCGGCGTAATCGCGATCGCTGCCGGACGGCAGCCGCCGCAGCATCTCGGAGCTGTTTCCGGGACGCCTGCCTTCTGAACTCTTACCGGATGTCAGTTCGGCTCTGCCGGCTGTCGCCGCGTCACTTCGCCAGCAACTCCTCGACGAGCGGCACGACTTCCTTGTCGTAATGCACTTCCTCGCCGGCGAACCGCTTCGCCAACTTGCCGTCCTTCCCGTACACGTACACCGCCGGAATCGACGCCAGCGCGAGTTCATCGAACAGCGTTTCGGAGTCGACGCTGCACAGCACATTCTCGCAGGTGGCCTTCTGCTGGGTCAGGAACTCCAGCACCTTCGGTTTGTAGAACTCCGGCGGCTTGGACTTGATGCCCGCGTAGTCAGTCGACACGGAGATGCAGGCCACCCGGTCCTTCTGTTCGTTGTGGAGCGCGACGAGGTTGGGAAACTCGCGGCGGCAGGGATCGCAGGACAGCGACCACATGTCGACGACGACGACCTTGCCTTTGTGTTTGGCGATCAGCGCCTCGGTCTGTTTCCAGTCGAGAATCTCGACTTTGACTTCGTCCCTGGCGGCCGCCCCGGCGGAGCGACTTTCCGTCGCTGGCTGTTCGAAATAGACGAACTGGAACGCGTCCGCACCCGCCTCGGGGAGCGGCAGGCGGCCGACTTCCGGATCCGCGGCGGGATCCGCGGCCGGCGTCGCGGCGTCAGCTTCCTCGCCCGGCTCGGACTGCCCCTCGGGCGCGGGGCCGGGATCAACGGCGGCTGGACCGGCCTTCGGAACTTCAGGCCCCGCCGTCTGTTCCTTGCATCCCGCGCTCAGCCCCATCGCGAGGCACAGTGTTCCGGGCAGCATCCTACGCGGCATCGTTCGCTCCTTGGTTCAGCCCGGCGCGCGGCCGGGACGTTCGATGAATCATTGAGAGTCGCGCGGTCCTCCGCCAGCCACGGCCTGGCCGGCGGGGGAGGATGCGCGGCGTCATTTCTCCACTTTGATCAGGCCCGCCGCCTCCGCCAGCGGCTCCGGATCTTCGTACGGCAATGCCTTCAGGAATTCGACCAGATCGGCAACCTCCTCGCCGCTGAGATGCGACGTCTTCCCATGCCGGTCCTCCGGATTCTGGGTCGTCAGCACATCTTCCAGCGTCGCCGCCCGACCATGATGCAGGTAGGGCGCGGATCGGTACAGGCCGAGCAGCGAAGGCGTGTCGTACTCCGGCCCCATCAGCTCCGAGGGATCATCGTTCCCGGTGCCGACGTCATGCCGCGTCAGCGACCCCGCGCGGGAGTCGCAGAAGTACGGCCCGGAATGGCAATTCGCGCAGCCCACCGATTCGCGGAAGAAGACCTCCCGGCCGCGACGGGCCGCATCGGTCAGCCCCGCCTCCCCCTCGATCCGTTCTCCGTTCTCGCCGATCTTCCGGGCGAACGGACTGAGGCTCACATGATGCGAGTTCGTGTACCGCGCGAGCGCGTCGGCCTCCTTCGAACGGCCGCTCAGCGGCTCGCCCAGCGCGTCCCCCAGCGGTCCGCGAATCAGCCCCCGACCCTGCATCAGCGGCCCGCGGATCGTGTGTTCAAAGTCCTGCACCTCGTCGCGGTCCGCCGACCAGTGCAGCGGATGCGTCCAGGCCAGCCCACCCAGCGGCTGCGTCTGCCGCAGACCTTCCGGCTGCTGCCATGTGCGGCCGTCCGAGTCGCCGTCGGGATGACAGCTCGAACAGGAGATCCACCGCAGCGCCACCATCGGCTGGTTGGCCGAGTAGAACAGCCGCTTGCCGAGCAGCAGCTCCTCATCGAGCGGACAATCGCAGACGGCCAGCGTCTCGACGGGCTTGCGCGACTCCGCATCGAACGCCGTCACCGAGAAATCGAGGGCCGAGTACACCAGAAACTGCCTGCCGTCCGGCGTGTAGCGCACCGCGCGGGGATTGCTCGGCAGACGCAGCAGGCTGCTGTACTTCAGCTCGCGGTAGTTGTCGTCCAGCACGTCGCAGACATACATGTCGTCGGTCCCGGCGAAGACCACGCAGCACTCCGAGCCGTCCGGCGAGATGGCGACCTCCCAGGGGTTCGCGACGACCAGCGTCCCGCGCAGCGAATCCATCTGCACGCGCTTGCGGCGCGCGTTCACGGCGTCCGTCGGCTCGACGTCGACCGGCCGATCCGTGTCGACGATCGCCACGTAGGGCATGATGGCCCCGGCGCCCTGCGGCACCTGCGTCCTCGACCGAATGTGCGGCAGGTAGGCCTTGGGGCGCGTCGGGTGCACGACGATCTGCCGCGCCAGGTTGTCCTCCGGCGTCCCGGTCCAGCTGCCCGTTTCTTCGCCGGAGTTCGCGTCGAAGGCCCGCACGACCGCCGTGTAATACTCGGCGACGTACAGCGTCCGGGCATCCGGCGACAGAGCCAGCCCGCGCGGGAAACTGCCGGCGTCAATCTCGCGCACAATCGTTAGCGACTCCGGGTCGATCTCGAGCAGCTTTCCCGGAAAGTCGAGCGTCGCGAACAGCCGGTCGCCGGAGGGAGTGGACACCACCGAGTACGGCTCGTCGAAAACATTCAAACGCCCGGTCTCTTCGCCGCGGTCGCCGTCGATGACGACGATCACATCATCGCCATAAACCGCGACGGCCAGGCGATGCGAGCCGCCAATGAAGCTGACCCCTTCCGGATGCCGCCCGACGGGGACTTCGGACCGCTTCTCCCAGCGTCCCTGTCCCGCGGAGGCAAAGATCGAGACGGTTCCGGAATCGCGGTTCGAACAGGCGAACAGCGAACCATCGGCGGAGATGTCGAGCAGGCTGTTGGACATGCCGGCCTGGGCGCGTCCGCCCGCGAGGATCGCGAGGGCCAGCAGGCAGAATCCGGTCAGTCGGCGGGGCGGGCGGCGCGGCCGCGGGGGCGCCGGGAGGCGGTCGGGCATCGTGGAGGGCGGGGACGAGGGAACGTTCTGACCTCGGCACGTCGCGGGTCATGCGGGCGCTGCAATCGCCCGTCCGCGGCCGGACCGATAGTCTATGCCGCCGGTCGCGGTTCCAAAAACCCTGACCGCCCATAGCGCCTTGATCCGCTCCGATTCGCACTCGATGTCCACCGATACTTCTGACGCCGACGCCAGCGCCCTGCCGGCGATCGCCGCGCCCTCGTTCGGCGAAGCGACCCGCGCCTGGACGAAGATCGGCCTGCAGAGCTTCGGCGGTCCGGCGGCGCAAATCTCAGTCATGCACCGCGTGCTGGTCGAAGAGAAACGCTGGATCAGCGAAGAGCGTTTCCTGCACGCGCTGAACTACTGCATGCTGCTCCCGGGACCGGAAGCGCAGCAGTTGACGGTCTACATTGGCTGGTTGCTGCATGGCGTGCGGGGCGGCCTCGTGGCGGGGACGCTGTTCGTCCTGCCGGGATTCGTAACGATGCTGGCGCTGAGCGTGGCCTACGTGGCGCTGGCCGATCTGTCCTGGGTGACGGCGATTTTCGCGGGGCTGAAAGCGGCCGTGATCGCCGTCGTGCTGGAGGCCGTGATCCGTGTCAGCCGCCGTGCGCTGCGCGGCCGGGCGCAGGTGCTGATCGCGGTCGTGGCGTTCATCGCCTTGCACCTGTTCGGCGTGCCGTTTCCGGCGATCGTGCTGGGCGCCGCGGTCCTGGGCGCTTGCCTGCTGCGCGGGAGCGCGGCTCCGCAGTCGGCCGGCTCATCGGGCGCCGTGCCGGCAGTGGATGCGGCGGCCCAACAGACGCGGGAAACGCGATTCGGCGTCGGACGATCGCTCCGCGTGCTGGCGACGGCCGGCGGGCTGTGGTGGGCGCCCATCCTGGCCTGCGCCGCGTGGCTGGGGTGGCGACACGTTCTGACCGAGGAGGGACTGTTCTTCAGTCGGATGGCGGCCGTGACATTCGGCGGCGCGTACGCGGTGCTGGCCTACCTGCAGCAACAGGCGGTGGAGCGCTACGGGTGGGTGCGATCGCTGGAGATGGCGGATGGCCTGGCGCTGGCGGAGAGCACTCCGGGGCCGCTGATCATGGTGGTCCAGTTCGTCGGTTTTCTGGGGGCATATCGGGAGCCGGCCCCCTGGTCTCCGTTGACGGCCGGCATTTTGGGCGCCTGTCTGACGACCTGGGTGACGTTCGTGCCCTGCTTCCTGTGGATCTTCCTGGGGGCGCCGTATGTCGAGCGGCTGCGAAATGTGCGGCGACTGCAGGCGGCGCTGGCCGGGGTGACGTCCGCGATCGTCGGCGTCATTCTGCACGTGGCGGTCGTATTCGCCGCGCATACGCTGTTCGCCGACGTCCGAACCGAGACCCGGGGGCCTCTGCAATGGCTTGCGCCGGACTGGTCGACGTGGGATCCGGCGAGCACGCTGATCGCCGCGGCGAGCGCCGTCGCGCTGGTGCGCTGGCACTGGAGCCTGTTCACGGTTCTGGGGTTGGCGGCTGCGGCGGGCCTGTTGCGATTCCTGATCGCCGGATGAGCGCCCCCGGATGAGTTATGATGCTCAGCACGGGGCGGTTTGCTGACGGGATGTCCGAGACAAGAGGAATGGCGCGATGACAGGTTGGACGTGGGTCCGAGTGGGAGCGTGCCTGGCGGCGCTGGCCGTGGCGCTGGGGGCCTGGGCCGCACATGGCCTGGACAAGCTGCTGCTGGAGAAATACGGCACGCAGGCGTACGAGGGAGTCGTCGAAACAATCCCGCGGGCGAAGAAATACGTGGCGGACTTCAAAACGGCCGCCGAGTATCAGATGTCGCACGCGCTGGGGATCATCCTCGCGGGAGCGCTGGCGATCAGCGCCCGCCGGCGGACCAATCTGGCGGCGTGGTGCTTCCTGCTGGGCACGCTGTTGTTCTCCGGCAGCCTGTATGCCCTGACGCTCACCGGCCACCGGAAGCTGGGCATGATCACTCCCATTGGCGGCGTGCTGTTTATCGTGGGTTGGATCGCCCTGGCGTTCGCAGGGCTGCGGACGACTGATGGGGAGGAACCGCGGTGAAGACGCTGGGAGACCTGACGGGGCGGCGGATTCTGGTGACGGGCTCGTCGACCGGAATTGGTCGGGCCATCGCGCTGGAGGCGGCGCGCGGGGGGGCGGACGTCATTCTGCACAGTCGTTCCGGGCAGGGGCCGGCGGAGGAAGCGGCCGAAGAGATTCGCGCCCTCGGCCGAAACGTCGCCATCCTGGCGGCGGACCTGGGTGAGGCCGGCGCGCCGGAGCATCTCAGCCGGATGGCGTGGAACGCCTGGGACGGCCTCGAGGGCTGCGTCTGCAATGCGGGCGTCGACACGCTGACCGGCGCGGGGGCGAACTGGTCGTTCGAGGAGAAACTGGCCCGGCTGCTGGACGTCGATGTCCGCGCCTCGCTGTTGATGTGCCGGGACCTGGGTGGGCGGATGCGGGAGGCCGGCGGCGGGGCGCTGGTGACGATCGGCTGGGATACCGCCGACCGCGGGATGGAGGGAGACAGCGGCGAACTGTTCGCGGCGGCGAAGAACGCGGTGATGGGGTTCTCAAGATCGCTGGCGTTGTCGCTGGCGCCCGAGGTGCGAGTGAACTGCATCGCCCCCGGCTGGATCCGCACGGCCTGGGGAGAGACGGCCAGCCAGACGTGGCAGGCGCGCGTGCTGCGGGAGACGCCCCTGCGGCGGTGGGGACTGCCGGAGGACATCGCGCGGATGGCGCGGTTTCTGCTCAGCGACGATGCCGCGTACGTGACGGGGCAGGTCATCAATGTGAACGGCGGGGCCGTCCGGTAACCGGCCTTCCGCGCGAGGATCCTTGCGGGGGCTGCCGGTCCGAATAGACTTGCCGGTCGAATCGGTTGCGACGCCCCCGGCTGCGCGGTCGACCGCGGTCCCGAATCCGGCCAACTGCATCGGCTGCGCGACCTGCATGCGGCGAGAACCGCCAGATCGGCCGGAATGACGATCCCGGACGCAACCGACCGGACCCGCGTCGCCTTTCCCGCCGAAACCAAGGACGAACCTGCGGCCTCCGCCAGGCTATTGAATGACTGTTGATTCCTCGCTGGTCGATCGAATTGTGCGCGGCGTGCTGCATGGACTGCAGGGCGCCTCGCGCGGCGCTGCGCCTGCGCCCATCCCGACCGCGAGTTCCCCCGGCCGGCCAGCCCCGAACGCGTCGGCCTCCGGAATGAAGTTGCCGCAGCCTGTCATCACGGCGGAAGTCGTCTCCCAGATTCCCGGCGGCGCGACGCAGCTTGTCATCTCGCCGCGCGCCGTCGTCACTCCGGCGGCGCTGGACCTCGTCCGCTCCCGCAAATTGACGATCCGCCGCGAGACCCCCGCCCCGGCCGGGTCTCCCGCGCCGGCCGCCCGGCGGCTGGCGATTGTCGTCAGCGGCTCGCCGGTGCTCGATCGGGTGCTGCTCGACCGGACCAGCGGCTGGCGGCGCGAGCTGCTGGGCTGTCCGGACGATGCCGCGACGCTGGCCATCCGCGAGCTGTCCCGCGGCGAGGTCGACGCGGTGCTGATCTTCACGAGCAAGCCATTTCGGGCCGCCTGCCGGGCGAACCGCAACGCGCAGGTTCGGGCGGTCGCGGTGAGCGGGATCGAGGACCTCAAGGCGGCCGTCGGCGAGCTGCGCGTGAACGCGGCGTGCGTCGATCCGACCGGGCGCGGCGACTTCGAGATTCGCCGCTGGCTGCGGACGGCGGACGAGTTGCTGCGGCCGCGCGGAGCCGCGGGGTGATGTCCGCAGCCGTTGCTCGGCGGGTCCCCTGCGAGCGGTCGCGCCGCATGCGGCGTCGCCGTTCGCGCGACGCAATCCGACGGCATCAAGTCGTGGCTGGCCGCCAGTGCGGTCCTCGCCGTAGCGAGAAATCCCGTCATTCGTGCGGCGGCGCACGTGCGAGATTGAGACGTCGCGTCTTCCAGTGAGCCGACATGTCCGAAACGCTTGATGAAATCGCCCGGGCCCTGACGACGCGCATTGTCGCGCTTGCCAGCCAGGACGCCGACTTGAAGCGCCAACTGCGCCGATTGGCGCAGGCGTTCCTCGAACTCACCGGGGACGAACTGGTCGAATCGCCGTCGAACGTGCGGATTGAGGCTGCGGTCGAAGTCCGGCCGGCTGCCCGCGATGCGGAGCAAACCCAAAATCGCGACGCGTCTGAGCGGGACCTGGAGGCGCTGATCTCCCGCCTCACGCTCGGTCGTTCGACGGCGGTCGAGGAACCGCGGACGGCTCCTGCCGCGGCGTCTCTGGT
The DNA here is from genome assembly GCA_019636235.1 of Planctomyces sp. Lineage (GTDB taxonomy): Bacteria > Planctomycetota > Planctomycetia > Planctomycetales > Planctomycetaceae > Caulifigura. The sequence goes on along the minus strand of JAHBXW010000015.1, from coordinate 113,719 downwards.
TGGCGATGATCTGGCGTTGGTCGAGTCGCGGTGCCGCTTGAAGTCTGAAGGCGCCCGCTGGGCGGCGAGACGCCATCGCCTGATCTCGGAGGGGGCGCGGTTCGTCACGGAGATTGAGCCGCTCGACCGCGACATTATCGCGAGGGCGAAGGCGCTTCCGAACTGTTACTTGTGGATGTGTCACCCCAGCGGCCCCTTGCCGTCCAACAACCTGAGGTTCGAAGAGGTGGCCGGCTGCTTCGAGGCCGCCGCCGAAGCCATCGCCCTGGTTCGGGAGATTCAGGAGGAACCCGAGGCGGACCAGGCGAACTTCGAGGCCGCGCTCGATCTGCTGGCGGAGTCCCAATCGGCGCTGCGGGTGGCTGTCGCATCGATCGACTGGACTGAGGACCACGACCAGAACGAGATCTTCCACTGGCTTCGCCAGACCGCGACCCAGCGGCAGATTTTCATTCAAAAGCACATGAGGCGCGACAACCCGGCCAATCCTGAGCAATGGGCCGACATTCTGAATCGCATCGAGGAGTTGTCTCTCCGCGTGCAGGAAGGGCATCGCCATCGACGCCAACGCAAGCGTCTGCTGGGCAAGGTTCGGCACAAGTGCTCAGTGATCGCCAAAGACCCGCTACTGGCCGCAAACGAGTGGGATACGCTCATCAGCACGGTCTGCGAGTTGCTGGAAGGGGGATTGCCGCCCAGCCACCGGGATCTGCGGGAACTGCTGCTCCCAGTTGTCGACTGGCTGCCTGAGACGGCGACGATTCCCGCGGAGTTTCAACAGGTCCTCATGGAAATCGACCGCGTACTGGCGACCGTTCCGCCCCCCGAGGCGACAGCGGCCGCGGCGCCGACGCAAGAGGTCGCCGACGTCGCTGAACTTCTCCGCGGGAAATCGCTGTTTCTGATTGGCGGTGAAAAGCGGCCGAGCGCCTGCCAGGCGCTGGAAGCAGCCTTCGGGCTGAAGGAGCTGATCTGGCCGGACACCCGGGCGCATGAGTCCATCAAGGGCTTCGCGCCCTACGTGGCGCGCAGCGACGTGGCCGCCGTGCTGCTGGCGATCCGATGGTCCAGCCACTCGTTCGGCGAGGTGAAGACATTCTGCGACAACCACGACAAGCCGCTCATTCGATTGCCCGGGGGCTACAATCCGAATCAGGTCGCGGTGCAGATTCTGGCGCAGGCGAGCGATCGGCTGCGGTGACGGCGACGCGGTTCGCGGAACCGTGAGACTTCTGGACGTCCCAGCGCTGCGGGTATGCTGGACGCAGTCGACGGCTGCGCCGGGTCACGGCGGCCGATTCACGCGGGAGGGCTTTCACATGATGGCGCGCAAACGCATTCAATGGGGCGGTCCGGGAACATTCAGCGATCCCCGCCTCAAGGACCTGGACAAGCTGATCCAGGAGTTCCGGCGGAACCGACACGAGGAGCACGGCTGGGGGCATTCGCAGTTCGACGACAAGGAACAGCGCCTGCCGGCACGCTCGGGACGATACTGGACCCGTTACAAGCCGCGGTCAAACGCCGGCAAACTCCGGATCGTCCTCGGCCGTCGCGGCGAGGTGTTTGTGACGGGGGATCATTACGGCGACAACGGCGTCGGGTTCCGCCAGGTCCTCGGCCTGCCGACGTAAGCCGCCTCGCCCGGCGTCGGCATGCCCCTCAACCGCCGCACTGCGCCCGCCAGCGCAGCCAGTGGTCCGCCAGCACGATCGCCACCATCGCCTCGGCCATCGGAATGAACCGTGGCAGCAGGCAGGGGTCGTGCCGCCCCTTCGTGCGAATTTTCGCCGCCTCTCCCGAACGCGTCACCGTCTCCTGCTCGATCGGCAGGCTGCTCGTCGGCTTGACCGCCGCGCGCAGCACGATCGGCATGCCGGTGGTGATGCCGCCCAGCATGCCGCCATGCCGGTTGGTCCGCGTGCCGATTTGCGGAGCGGCGCCCGCGGAGGCCCGATTGATGAACACATCATTGTGCTGGCTGCCGCGCATCGTCGCGCAGCCGAAGCCGATCCCGTATTCGACGCCCAGCACGGCGGGCAGCGAGAACAGGGCCTTGGCGAGGTCGGCCTTCACCTTGTCGAACACCGGTTCGCCCAAACCGGCCGGAACGCCGGTTGCGACAATCTCGGCCGCCCCGCCGATGGAATCTCCCGCCTTGCGCAGCTCTTCGATGAGAGCGACCATCTTTGCGGCGGCGTCCGGATCGGGGCACCGCACGATGTTCGGCTGACCGTCCGGCAGCGTCTCGACCTGTTCGAGCGTGACGGATTCGGGCGCCAGTCCCTGAGCGCGGATGTCGCCGACCTGCGTCACGTAGCCGACGATCCGCGCGCCGCAGGCGGTCGCCAGAAGCTTCTTCGCCACGGCGCCGGCGGCGACGCGCGCCGTCGTTTCCCGGGCGCTCGATCGTCCGCCCCCCCGATAGTCGCGGACTCCGTAGCGGGCATCGAAGCTGTAGTCCGCGTGTCCCGGGCGATACAGCTCCCGGATGTCGCTGTAGTCCTTGGAGCGCTGATCGGTGTTGCGGATCAGGATCGCGAGGCTGGTTCCCGTGGTGCGGCCCTCGAACACGCCGGAGAGAATCTCCGGTTCGTCCGGCTCATCGCGCTGCGTGACGATGTGGCTTTGTCCGGGACGTCGCCGCGCGAGATCGGGCCGCAGATCGTCGACCGACAGCTCCAGACCGGGGGGCACGCCATCAATGATGACGACATTTCCCGGGCCGTGGCTTTCGCCGGCCGTGGTGATGCGGAACAACTGGCCGAAGGAATTGCCGGGCATTGAGGCTTGGGAACGGAGCGGCTGGACGCAGGGAATGCGAGCGGATCGCATCCGCATCTTCGAGCGCGGTTGCGCTTCCTGCAAGACGGCGCACGTCCGCCCGCATCGCCTTCAATCCTCCTCCAGTCCCCGGGGTTCATTCCGCGGTTCAACGACCGGCGCCGGACCAACCCCCGACGCGTGCGTCGGATGCGGCCCGCGTCCCAGCAGCGCAGCCGCCCCAAAACAGGCTGCGAACGTCGCCGCTGCCCAAAACGGCCACCAGCGCGTCAGCACGTCCGCAATCTGGATGCGGGTCGCCAGCCCCGCGGACAGTTCCATCCCAAAGTCCCGGGCCAGGTCCGACACCGGGCCGCTGGCATCGTCCGTCTCCGTCGATGCGCCGCCCCCCACAGCCGATCGAATCTGATCGGCGACGATGTCCCGCGTTTGCGAGCAGAACCTCGCGCCGGCGAAGATCAGCAGGCAGGCGGCCAGAGCGGCGATCACGGCGGACGTGCGAGTCATCTGGTCTCCAAAGGGAAGCCCCCGGGTCAGGGGACGTCCGTGTCGAGTTCGCGAATCCGCAGGTTTCGCCAGCGGACGGTCAGCGGCTCGGCCCGGTCGCCGACGCCGTGCACCTGCAGGGCGATGAAGCCCTTCGCGGTCAGGCCGTCCGTCAAATCCGCCGCAGGGACGTCGTTCAACCAGGTGCGGATCGAATCGCCCTTCGCGACGATCCGCAGCGTGTTCCACTCGTTCTGACGAAACGCCTGCCGCGCCGGTTCATTGTTTTTCAGATCATTCAGCCAGCCGCGGCGGCTCTCGTCATAAATGCCGCCCGTCCAGGCGCGCTCGCTGGGGTCGATCTCGACCTGGTAGCCATGCACGCGTCTGGCGGGGATGGTGAGCGTCTTCTCGCCGCCGTTGTCAGGCACGGTGATTGTTTGCGGTTCGTCGAAGTGCTCGCTGCGGATCTGCACTCCGGAGTTCAGGGCGGGATCGACCTGAAACTCGAGCAGGAGTTCGAAATTGCCGTAGTCCCGCTCGGTGCACAGGAAGCTGTTCGGCGTATTGGGGACCGAGCGGCCGACGATCGCGCCGTCCTCAACTGAATACTTCGCCTGGCCGCCGCGCTGCGTCCAGCCGGTCAGTGTTTGGCCGTCGAACAGCGGCTGGAAAACCGGCTCCTCCGCGGATGCCGCGGAAAACGTCAGCAGCCAGACGACGGCGAACAGGCGGGGGAGGCGCATGGCATTCCTTCGATCGAGCGGGATCAGCGTCGTTCTTCGGGGCGGCGACGGACGCCGCGATTCGCCCCGGGAAGTCCCGAAGTACCAAGCCGCCCGCCCCGCCGCAACCCGCGGAAGTCGATGACGCCCGTACGGGCCGCGCCGGCGTTTCGCACGCCGCTATAATTCCCGAAATCCGCCCAACGTCGACGCTTCGTTCGGAGCCAGCATGGACCCCAGCACGAACTCCGCCGGCAACCCCTCGGAGGAGCCGGCGCCCGCTCGCGATTACCGCCTCTACCTGCCCGATCCGGAAACCTGGTCCGCCCGCGTGAAGGTCGGCTGGGAGAAGGAATACTGCTTCGCGAAACTGCCCGGGCAGGACTACCTGCACCTGCTGTTGAGTGGAGAAATCTACATCCAGCGGGGGGATGAAAAGCTCTGTCTGTGGTGCGCGATGCGGCGCAACATTCTGACAGAGGATCGGCTGTACTGGCAGAATCGCCCGCGCGTCGCGAGCATTCCCGTCTCCGGATTGTGAATGAGAATGAGATCGCGCGCAGGGAGATCGGGGGGCATGTCGGACAGCACAGACGCGAACATCGGGGGCGTCGCACTCCGCATGTGGGGGCTAATGTCTCCGGGTTCGCCCTGCCTGCTTGTGTTGCCGGACTCCGACTGGCCGGACGAGCGTCACGTCGCGCTGCTGCAGTCGCGGCTTGCAAAGCACTCGCTGGCGGCCGTCATGCCGCGTCTGCCCGGGCTGTGGTGGCTCAGCCGTCCGGAACCCGGCACGCCGTTTGAAACGTCGCCGCTGGCGTTTCTGGCCGAGACGGTGGTCCCCTGGATGCAATCGGAGTTGGCCCCAGCGGCGATCGGCGTGTTGGGCGTCGGCCGGGGGGGACAGGGGGCGATGCAACTCGCATATCGCTGGCCGCGGGCCGTGCCGGTCGTGGCGGCCGTGGCGCCGCTGATCGACTTCCATCTCCTGCAGAGAGACGACCCGGTTCTCGTGGACGTCTTCCCAAACTCCGAGGCGGCCCGCCAGGAAACCGCAACCTTGCATCTGCATCCGCTGAACTGGCCGCCGCACCAGTGGTTCGCCGCCGACCCCGTCGATTGGGACGCCTTCATCGGCTGCGACCGGCTGGCCAGCAAGCTCTCCTCCATCGGCATCCCGTTCACTTCGGTCCTCCGCGATTCGACGGGGGGCGATCGCGAACGCTATCGCTCGGAGATCCTTCCCCGGGCCGTCGAGTTTCTCGCAGCACGGCTGAGCGAGGTCGTCCAGGGAGCGGCCCGATGACGTTCCCGGAACCGGTGCGCGACCTCGCGATCCGCATCTGGTCCGCGGGCGTCCGCGCCGTGGATGCGGAGCGACTGGTCCGGGACCGGGTGAGCGTCAATGGCGGTCGCCTGACGATCTGCGGCGAATCGTTCGAGCTGGCCGACATCGATCGCTTGTGCGTCGTGGGGGCCGGCAAGGCGGGGGCCGGCATGGCGGCGGGACTGGAGGCGGCTCTGGGGCCGGAGCTGGTGGCCAAACGCCTCGATGGCTGGGTCAACGTGCCGGCGAACTGCGTGCGCGACCTGCGGCGGATCCATCTGCACGCGGCGCGGCCGGCCGGAGTCAACGAGCCCGCGCCGGACGGCGTCGCGGGCGCCGCGGAGATTCTGCGGCGCGTGTCAATGCTGGGGCCGCGCGATGTGTGTCTCGTGCTGATCTCCGGCGGCGGCAGCGCGTTGCTTCCCGCCCCGATCGAGGGCGTGTCACTGGAGGACAAGCTGGGCGTGACCCGGTTTCTGTCCGCGGCGGGGGCGACGATCCAGGAGTTGAACGCCGTCCGCCGCGCCATCTCCCGCGTCAAAGGAGGCGGCCTCCTGCGGAGCTGCCGGGCGGGGACGCTGATCGCGCTGATCATTTCCGATGTCATCGGCGATCCGCTGGATGTGATCGCATCCGGGCCGACGTCTCCGGGGCCCGTCGATTCCCGGGCGGCGCTCGACGTGTTGAACCGGTTCGATCCCGAAGGGCGGCACGCCGCCGTTCGCCGGGCGATCGAGCTGCAGGTTGCCGCGCCCCCCGCTCCGACGGCGCCCTCGCCGCGCGTGGTGAACGCCGTGATCGGCAACAATCGCGTGGCGGTCGACGCCTCCGCGGAAGAGGCCCGCCGGCTGGGGCTGGCGGACGTTCGCGTGCTGGCCGTCGATCAGCCTGGCGTGGCCGCGGAGATCGGCCGCGCGTTCGCGCGGGAGTGCGCCCGCGTGGCGAACAGCAGCCAGGCGGGCGCGACCGTCTGCCTGATCAGCGGGGGCGAACCGGTCGTGGCGCTCGACCCGTCCCGGCCTCCCGGAAAAGGAGGCCGCAATCAGGAGCTGGCACTGGCGGCGCTGTGCGAGCTGCGCCGCGATCCGCTCCCGGCGGGGGTCGAGTTCGTGGTGCTGTCCGGGGGGACCGATGGGGAAGACGGCCCGACCGACGCGGCGGGCGCGTTCGTCGACTCGCGGATTCTCGAACGTTGTGCGGCGGCGGCTCTCGATCCAGAAGCCGCGCTGGCCGGCCACGACTCCTACGTCTTCTTCGAGTCGGCCGGCGGCCTGCTCATCACCGGGCCGACGCATACGAACGTGATGGACCTGCGCGTGGCGGTCGTGCGGACGTAGAGTCGGCGCCGCGGCCGCATTGTCAGCGCGCTCACTTGTTCCCGCGAACCGCACGCGGCGAGTCGCCGGGCGGCGACTGGCTTGGCGTCGCGGCCGCTCCCGGCATGGCGGCCGCTCCGGCCGGAACCGCAGACCCAGGCGGTGTCAGGCCGCGATCGACGTACAGGCCCGTGATGGCCTTTTGATACAGCTCCGCGTACGCCGCCGCGCTCCGGTTCCACGACAAGTCGCCACGCATGCCCGACTGCACCAGCCCCGCCCAGGTCTCCTGGTCGTGCAGGAAGCAGCCCACCGCCCGCCACACCGTCTCCAGAAAGGTGTTGGCGTCGTAGTGGTGGAATACGAACCCGTTCGCCGTGCCGTCCGTCGCCGTGTCCGGCCGCAGGTCGACGACCGTATCCGCCAGCCCGCCGACCGCGTGCACGATCGGCACGGTCCCGTACAGCAGGCTGTACTGCTGGTTCAGACCGCAGGGCTCGAACCGGCTGGGCATCAGGTAGGCGTCGGCGCCCGCTTCAATCCGATGGGCCAGCCCCTCGTTGAAGCCCAGTGTGGCCGCGACGCGGCCGGGGTGCTTTTCCGCGAGTTCGGCGACGAAGTCTTCGTACTGGCGTTCGCCCGTCCCGAGGAACGCGAACTGGACGTTCGCCCGCAGGATGTCCTCGGCCCGCGCGGCGATCAGGTCGAAGCCCTTCTGGTCGGTCATCCGGGAGACCATGCCGAACAACAGCGCGTCGGGGCGGTCATCCAATCCCAGCTCGTGCTGGAGAGCCTGCTTGCAGGCGGCCTTGCCCTCGGCGACGGTGTCGGCCGAGAACCGGACGGGCAGATGAGGGTCGGTCGCCGGATGCCAGTCGGCGAGGTCGACTCCGTTCAGAATGCCGACCAGCCGGTCGAGCTTGGCCTGGCAGGTGCGCTCGAGGCCGTAACCGTACTCAGGACGGGTGATCTCGCGGGCATATGTGGGGCTGACGGTCGTGGCGAAATCGGAGAACACGATTCCCGTCTTGAGGAGGTTGAGTTCGCCGTAGAACTCCATTTCGTGCATGTTGAACAACCGCTGATCGAGTCCGGTCAGCTCCATGGCGGAGGCGGGGAAGCGTCCCTGGAACGCCATATTGTGAATCGTGAAGACGCTGGCCGTCGTCTCGCAGCCGGGGAGCTGGCGGTATTCGTGGGCGACGAGCGCGGGGATCAGTCCGGTCTGCCAGTCGTTCGCGTGGAACACGTCCGGCTCGAGTCCCAGGCGATGCACGGCCTCGATCACCGCGCGGCTGAAGAATACGAACCGCTCGCAGTTGTCGGGGTAATCGCTGCCCCCCTCGGTGTACAGCGCGGGGCGATTGAAGAACGCCTGCTGGTCGACGAGCACGACGTCGACATTGGAATCGGGGAATTCGCTGCGGAGCAGATGCGCGGAAATGGTTCGATTGCCCAGCGGCACCTGGAGTCTGGCCCGGGTGGGCAGCCGGGGCGCATGGGCCGGGAAGACATGCGGATAGTGTGGCGTGATCAGCGTGACCTGATGGCCGGCCGCGGCGAGGGCCTTCGTCAGCCCGGCGGCGACGTCAGCGAGGCCGCCGGTCTTGGAGAACGGGAGGGCTTCCGAACTGGCTAAGACGATCTTCATAGCGCGGGGAACTCCGGAAAATCGCGTGCCAGTTTAACGGCGCCGGGCGCGATCCGGATTTCGGAACCTTCGCGGCGGCGTCGAAAGATCAGGGCTCCGTCCGTTCGGGCAAACCGGGCAGACTGTGACGCTCGAGCGGATTTCCCAGCCCGGTCGCAACGGGTCTGCGCAAAAGCCGCTGCCCGATGATGCGTCAGGCCGCCGGCGCCAGCGAGGGAAGCGCGGCATCGATGTAATTGCGATGCCACTGCTCGAAGCAGATCAGCGTCCACAGCCGGTAGCTGTGATCCCAGCGGCCGGACTGATGCTCGCCGATGAGGCGGCGCACGGCCTCTGGACGGAAGTACCCCCGGGCGACGGCCCGCGAATCCAGCAGAATGTCGTTCACGAGATCCCGCAGCTCATTGCGGAACCAGTGATCGATCGGCACGCCAAACCCCATCTTGGGGCGGTCCTGGATCGACTGCGGCAGAAGATCGCCGAAGGCGTCGATCAGAATCCGCTTGCCGCGCCCGCCGCGCTGCTTGAGCTCGATCGGCATCCGCGCGGCAAGCTCGACGACGTGGTGGTCCAGGAAGGGACAGCGGACCTCGAGGCTGTGGGCCATTGAGGCGATATCGACCTTCGTGAGGATGTCGCAGGGGAGATAGCTGAGCAGATCGGCGCAGGTCGTGCGGGTCACGAAGTCGCGGTCGACGCACATCGCGTAGCAGTCGAGCAGGAACCGGCCGGAGTCGAAACCCTCGATGCGGCGGCGGAATTCGGGCGTGTACAGGTCCTGGCGGCGGTCGCGGTCAAACATGCCGACCCATTTCAGATACCGCCGCTCCGGCGATTCCGAGAGTCCGCCGAGGAACCGCTTCGCCCGGCGGCCGAACGACATCTGCGCGCTGGACGTCGGAATCTTCTGCCAGAGGCCCCAGCCGAACACGTTCCGCAGAAACTGCGGGAGCCGATCAGCCAGCCGCGCCAGCCGCACGGCCTCGTAGCGGTCGTAGCCGGCGAACAGCTCGTCGCCGCCGTCGCCGGACAGCGAGACCGTCACCTGCCGGCGCGTGACCTCCGCCAGATACATGGTGGGAATCGCCGAGCTGTCGCCGAACGGCTCGTCGTAATGCCAGCTCAGCCGGGGCAGCGATTCGAGAGCCGACGGTTCGACGACGTATTCGTGATGCTCGGTTCCCAGCCGCTGCGCGGCATCGCGGGCGAACCGTCGTTCGTCGAACTGGGGAATGGGGAAGCCGATCGAGAACGTCAGGATCGGCCGGTCGGAAAGAGACTGCATCAGTCCCGCGGTGATCGTGGAGTCGATCCCCCCGGACAAAAACGCACCGATCGGCACGTCGGATCGCATGCGGAGTCGAACAGCGTCGGTCAGCGTGCGGCGGAGATGGCTGGTCCAATCCGCGGCGGACCAGCGGCGACATTCCTGAAGCGCGGGGTCGGCCAGGTCGCCGGCGTCCGCGTCGTCGTAGGGCGGCCGCCAGTAGCGGCGGACATCCAGCGCCCCGCGCTCGAAAACCGCGACGTGTCCCGGCGACAGCTTGTGGACGCCCTTGAGAATCGACCGCGGGTGCGGCACGTACTGGTAAGTCAGGTACAGATCGACAGCTTCGGGGTCGACCTCGCGGGGAATGTCGGCGAGCTGCAGCAGCGACTTGAGTTCGCTGGCGAAGACCAGCCGACCGTCCGCGTGCGTGTAGAACAGCGGCTTCTTGCCGATGCGGTCGCGGGCCAGCAACAGCCGCTGGCGGCCTGCATCCCAAAGGGCCAGGGCGAACATGCCGCGGAGCCGGCGGACGCAGTCGATCCCGTGCTCCTCGTACAGGTGCACGATGGTCTCGGTGTCGGTGTGCGTCGAGAAGCGATGCCCGCGGGCTTCGAGGTCCTGGCGCAGTTCGCGGTAGTTGTAGATCTCGCCGTTGAAGACGATCCAGACGCTGCCGTCTTCGTTCGAGAGGGGCTGGTGTCCGGCGGCGAGGTCGATGATCGACAGGCGTCGGAAGCCGAGCGCACAACCGGGGCGGGTCGGGGCGCCGTCCTGGGCGCCGCGAGAGTCGGCCGACCAGTAGTCGCCCGAGTCGTCGGGCCCGCGGTGGGCGATGGCGGCCGTCATCCGCGCAAGCGCGTCGGTCGGCAGGGGCAGCCCCCGCTCGGTCCACGCGGCTCCGGCGATTCCGCACATCGGGTTCGATTCGCCCCCTGACTTCCGTTCCGCGCCGGCGGCGCAGGCCGGTCGGCCGAGCCTGACGAATGAAGCCCCGAGGTCGCAACCCCGGGGCTTCGAATTCGCGATTCCGAGTCGGGGACCGCTCAGGCGGCGGCAGACCCGTCCCGGCTGATGAGCTTCGTTTCGCCGCGGACGACTTCCGGAGTGACGACATACCGCTGGCCGCGGGGCCGGTCCGGAAGCTCGTACATCAGGTCGAACATGACCTCTTCGATGACCGACCGCAGTCCGCGGGCTCCCGTCTCCTTGAGCCGGGCGATGCGGGCGACTTCGCGGAGCGCGTGCGGCGTAAATTCCAGCTCCGAGCCCTCCATTTCGAAGAACTTCTGGAACTGCTTCACGAGGGCGTTCTTCGGTTCGGTCAGCACGTGCACGAGGTCCTCTTCGCTGAGCGGCGAGAGGGTGCTGATGACCGGCAGCCGGCCCACGAGTTCGGGAATCATGCCGAAGTCGAGGACGTCGTCGACGGTGACCTGGGCGAGCAGGTCGCGGCGGCGGTCCGCGGCGACGCTGGGGTCGTTGCCGAAGCCGATCATCTTGCGGCCGAGGCGTTTGCCGACGATTTCCTCGATCCCGACGAACGTGCCGCCGCAGATGAACAGGATGTTGGTGGTGTCGACCTGGATGTACTGCTGCTCGGGGTGCTTGCGGCCCCCCTGCGGCGGGACGTTGGAGATCGTGCCTTCCAGCATCTTGAGGAGGGACTGCTGAACGCCCTCGCCGGAGACGTCCCGGGTGATGGAGACGTTGTGGCTGGTCTTGCCGATCTTGTCGATTTCGTCGATGAAAATGATGCCCCGCTGGGCGGCTTCAATGTCGAAGTCGGCGGCGTGCAGCAGTTTCAGCAGGAGGTTCTCGACATCCTCGCCGACGTAGCCGGCCTCGGTGAGGGTGGTGGCGTCGCCGATGGCGAAGGGCACCTGGAGGTATTTGGCGATCGTGCGGGCCAGCAGTGTCTTGCCGGATCCGGTGGGGCCGATGAACAGGACGTTCGACTTTTCAATCTCGATGTCGCCGGTCCCGCGTTCCTCGCTCAACTGCAGCCGCTTGTAGTGGTTGTGGACGGCGACGGCGAGCGTCTTCTTCGACCGCTCCTGGCCGATCACGTAATGGTCGAGATGCGCCACGATCTCGCGCGGCGTGGGAATGCGGGTGAACAGTTTCTTGGAATCGCCACGCCGTTTGCGCTCCTGCTCGAGGATCGACTGGCACAGGTCGATGCACTCGCCGCAGATGTAAACGTCGCCAGGCCCCTCGACGAGCGGACCGACGTCGCGGTAGCTCTTTCCACAGAAAGAGCAATTGGCGTTCTTCTTGCCGGCGGAACCCCGTTTTCCCGGCGTGAAGTCTTTCTCCGAAGGCATGCACGTTCCTTCACAGCGGTCGTTCGAGCGACTCGATACGAACCACGGTCTGTTCCGGGGCCGCTTCCGTGTTTCGGCGCGCGGAGAAGTCGGTCATGAATCGTCGTGAAACAGATCACAAGTCGCCGGCAATGCTGACCGCAGCCCGCAGGCCGCGTTCGGCGTTGTCGGCAGGACCGGCCCCTTCGACGACCCGATTGGGCCGCCGTCGGTTCCGTTCCCGCTTTTGGCTGTTGCGGATGGTCGCGGACGGAATCCGCCCCACCGGCACAGCCGCTCCTATCTCCCCGTTCCATCCGTTGGGACCGGGCTGCCGTGGCGATCGGCCATGTCCGCCCCAGCGGGCGGAGCATCGACTGGACGCCTCGACAGACGACTCTGGATGGATCGGAATTCCGCTTCGGTCAACGCACCTGTGCGGCGCATTTCGGCCGCCTCCAGGAGCATTTGCTGAGTGTCGCCCGCAAGACCCGAATCTTCATCGCCCTGAAACCAGGACCGGATCCAGTACACGACGCTCGCCAGAACCAGGATCGCAACTATCAGGCCAATCCAGGACCATGTGGACTCTCGCAACATGTCCCAGTTCAATCTCTCGTTGTTCACCACGACGATTCCCTGAGAACGCGGCGGTCAACCTCTCTCCGGCTTCGATTATCCGTTGCCCGGCGAAGGCCGACAAGAATCGGCCGCGGCATTTCCTGCCGTTTCCAGTTCGAGAATTGTGCAGCCTTTGCCACCAAACCGCGTAGAAGTTGCACGCCTCGCGGCCGGCCCTCCCGACTCCAGCGTTGCCTGACTCCGCAGCGGACCTCCGCCTGCTGTACGCCTTCGGCCCGATGTTCTATCTTCCGGACCAGCAGCCGGCCGGCGCGGATGCCGCGCGCCGCGACCCCTTCCGGCACGACGGTCCCGTTGTTTCCGCCGATCCTCAAGTTTCTGCCCGATGACCTGGTTTCTCGATCACTGGCAGCTCGTTCTTCCGCTGGTTCTCGGTGCGCTGGCGCTGTGGTGGCTGATGCCGACCGCCGCGTCGCGGCCGCGGATCGTCGGGGCGCTTCTGGGCATCGCGGCCCTGGCGCTTCTGGCCGGCAACTTCGCCCCCGCCGCCGACGCCCGCGTCGAATCCCTGATGACGGCCGTATTCGGCGTCTCCGCCATCGCCTCCGCGGTGATGATGGTCACCAACCGCAACCCCGTATACGCCGCGCTTTGGTTCGCCGTCGCGACGCTCAGCGTCTGCGGGCTGTTCCTGATGCAGTCAGCCCCGTTCCTCGCCGCGGCCACCGCCATCGTCTACGCCGGGGCCATCATCGTGACGTTCCTGTTCGTCATCATGCTGGCCCAGCAAAGCGGCGCCACCGCGTACGACCAGCGTGCCCGCCAGCCCTTTCTGGCGTCCGTCACTGCCTTTGTCCTGCTGGGCGGCCTGTTGTTCGGCCTCAGCAAGGCCCGTCCGGAAGCGCTGCCGCCATCGCCGCCGTCCGGCGATTCCGTGCTGGATGACCGGATCGTCGCCGCGCCCGACCCGCCGCGCCCGTCGATCGGCGCGATGCGCGGCCTCGGCTCGCAACTGTTCGGACCCTATATCTATGCGGTGGAACTGGCCGGCACGCTGCTCCTGATCGCGGCGATCGGGGCGATCGCCATCGCGCCCCGCCGGACGCAGGGCCAGCTGTAAGCCGTTCCCCGGGCCGCTTCCAGACCGCGCCGCCTCAAACCGGCGAACGCTGCCGAAGCCGCCACTTGCGCTGCGGCCCCTGCCTTTGCCGTGGGGAAAGCTGTCCCCGCATTCCCGCCCCGGCCGTCCTGTTCGGCGGCGCGGGCCGACGTACAATGGCCGCCAGCCATGCCCCAGTTCCAGTTGTCGTCGAAATTCGAGCCGGCCGGCGATCAGCCCCAGGCGATCGCCTCTCTCGTCCGGGGCCTCTCCGAAGGCAAAACCAATCAGGTGCTGCTCGGCGCCACCGGCACCGGCAAGACCTTCACGATGGCGAACGTCATCGTCCAGGTGCAGCGACCCGCGCTGGTCCTCGCCCACAACAAGACGCTCGCCGCCCAGCTCTACGGCGAATTCCGCGAGTTCTTTCCCGAAAACGCCGTCAGCTATTTCGTCAGCTATTACGACTATTACCAGCCGGAGGCCTATATCCCCCAGCGGGACATCTACATCGAGAAAGACGCCAGCATCAACGAGGAGATCGACCGCCTCCGGCTCCTCGCCACCAGCGCCCTAGTCAGTCGCCGGGACGTCGTCGTCGTCGCCAGCGTGTCCTGCATTTACGGCCTGGGCAGCCCCAAGGATTACCTTGAGATGATGGTCCCGCTCCGCGTCGGGGACGCCCTCGACCGGGACGAGATGCTCCGCAAGCTGATCGACATTCAGTACGAGCGGAACGACTTCGAACCGTCCCGCGGCAAGTTCCGGGTTCGCGGCGACGTCATCGAGGTCTGGCCGGCCTACGAGGAGTTCGCTTACCGGATCGAGTTGTGGGGGGACGACATCGAGAAGCTGTCGATGATTGACCCGGTCACGGGAGCGGAATCGCAGTCGCTGTCGGACATCTACATTTACCCCGCCAAGCACTTCGTCCTGCCGCAGAGCCGGATCGACGCGGCGCTCGGGGAGATCGAAGCCGAACTGATCGCGCAACTCGACAAGTTCAAACACGAGGGAAAGCTGCTGGAGGCCCAGCGGCTGCAGGCGCGGACGCGCCACGACATCGAACTGATGAAGGAACTGGGCTACTGCCCGGGCATCGAGAACTACAGCCGGGCGCTGGGGGGCCGCAAGCCGGGCGAGCCCCCCTATACGCTGTACGACTTCTTCCCCGACGACTTCCTGCTGTTCGTGGACGAATCGCACGCGACGATTCCGCAGGTGCGGGCGATGTTCAACGGCGACCAGGCCCGGAAGACGACGCTGGTCGAACACGGCTTCCGGTTGCCGATGGCTCTCGACAATCGGCCGCTCAAGTTCGAGGAGTGGAACGCCCGCCGCGGCCAGGCGGTGTTCGTCTCGGCTACGCCGGCCGACTGGGAACTTGAACAGAGCGAAGGGGAGGTCGTCGAGCAGATCATCCGGCCCACCGGACTCGTCGACCCCGTCATCCACATCCATCCGGCCCGCGGCCAGGTGCCGCATCTCATCGAGCAGATCCGGCTCCGTGCGGAACGCGAAGAACGCGTGCTGGTGACGACGCTCACCAAGCGGCTGTCGGAGGATCTCGTCAATTACCTGAAGGAGGAAGGGGTCCGCTGCGAGTGGCTGCACTCGGAACTCAATGCGATTGAACGCTGGGAGATTCTCCGCGAACTGCGGGAGCACAAGTTCGATGCGGTCGTCGGCGTGAACCTGCTCCGGGAAGGGCTGGACCTGCCGGAAGTGTCGCTGGTCTGCATTCTCGACGCCGACAAGGAAGGCTTCCTGCGGAGCGAGACGAGCCTGATTCAGACGATCGGCCGCGCCGCCCGAAACGTCAACGCGGAAGTCATTCTGTACGCGGATTCCGTCACCAAAAGCATGCAGCGGGCCATCGAGGAAACCAATCGCCGCCGCACGCTGCAGTTGGAGTACAACGCCAAACACGGCATCACTCCGGAAACGATCCGCAAGGCCATCCGCCGCGGCATTGAAGAGGAACTGGAGGCCCGCCGGGTCGTGCAGTCCGCGTCGGGAGTGGCCTCCGAGACACAGTACATCACCCAGGAGTTCCTCGGCGAACTCGAAGCCGAGATGCTGCGGGCCGCGGACAACCTCGAGTTTGAACGGGCGGCGCAGCTCCGCGACCGGATCGTTGACCTCAAGAAGCAGGTCGGCTCGCACGTGCCGGTGAAGTCGATTGACGCGTACACGCCGGAGAGCCTGGAAGGGGACGAGCAGCGGCCGGGCTTCGCGCGGTCGGGCGGCCGGGGGCGCGGTCGGGGCCGGTCCCGCGAGGGCGCTCCGGGCTCCAAAGGCGGCCGCGGCGGACGTTCGCGGCGCGGCGGGCAGAACTCGTGACTGCCGTGTGGCCGTCCATGTGATCATGGAATGAAGCCCTTCCAAACCGACGGCTTTGCCGTCGGCCGTGTCCGGCCCCGGCCACACGCGGAACTCATCGTCCGGAACGACAGACGGGCGCATCGACCGTCGAATTGCTACCATGACCGCATGAACGAGAAGAAGCAGATCGAACGGCTCCGCACCAAGCTCCAGCTCCTGCAGCGGCAGCTCGCCGGCGCCCGCAAGCAGTGCGACGACCCGCAGGAGGTCGCCCAACTCGAAAAGGAAATCGCCACGGCTCGGGCCGAATTGCAGCGGCTCGAACAGGACTGATCCACTCAGAACTCGTCGCAGCCGCTGAACTCTCTCAACAAGCGGTTCGACACCGCCTGCGGGCAGGACCAGACCAGAAAGAACATCGCCTCCCGCGCCAGCCGCTCCGCGGGATGTCCGGCGACAAACCCCGCTCCCTTCGACGCCGTCAGCAACGCCTGCGACGTCGACAGCGCCAGCGACGTCGCCGCGGCGCGCAGCGTCTCCGGCGTGTCCGCCGTCTCGCCTCCGCCGGCCGACTTCAGCAGACGCTCCCACAGACCGGCCGCGTCGTTGTCGAACGCGGCGACAATTCCTTTCAGCGTCTCCCGCCGCGCCGCCTCGTCCTGCAGCCGATCCAGACAACCCAGCGCATGCCCCAGCGCCAGCGCGGACGTCGTCAGCGAACCCGCGCCGGCCGTCCCCCCGGACTGCAGCACCTGCGACCGCGGTCCGTCCAGGACCCGCGCGTGCGGCACGAACACGTCCCGCAGTCTCACCGGCCCGGTCTCTGAGCCGGTCAGAGCCAGCAGCGTCCACGGCGGATCAATTGTCGCGCCCTCTGACTCACGAGGCAGTGCGAACAGAATCTGCCGTCCGTCGTCGAGGGTCGCGCCGGCGACAATCACGTCCGCTCGGCCCGCCGCCGTCACCCACGGAATCTCTCCGCTGACGCGATAGCCTCCGTGGACCGGCGTCGCGGCGACGGCTGGCTGGCCCTGATGCTGGCGGGACGTCGTCAGATGCGAAATGCCGACCGTCGTGAACGCGTCTCCGGCGGCCAGCCGCGGCAGCCACTCCCCCTTCAGCGGCGCATTGGCTGAGGCGACGATCCGCGCGACGGCCGATTGAAACTGACTGAGGACGAACGTGGGCGTCAGCCGCCAGCGGGCCAGCTCGATGCAGCCGTCGAGAATCTCGTCGGTCGGGCCGCCGTCGCCGCCAAAGTCCGCAGGGATCGTCCAGCGGGGCACGCCGGCTTCGCGGAGGGCCAGCCAGCCCATGGTCGGCCATTGGCCGTCGGGGTCGTCGTCGATCGGCGCCGCGCGGAGGCGGCCTGCCAGGAGTGCGGGCGTCATAAGAATGAGAGGGCGGTACGGAATCGTCCATCGGTCGCGCTGCGGCGGGACCGGGCAATTCTAGCGAGCGGGCCGCCGCCCGGGGGCCAGACGCGGACGATGCGACCGGCGCCGCCGTCAGAACCCGCGCCGCCGTGCGCAGCGCGCGTGTTGCAATTCGGGAACGTGGGAGGATTCCGTGAAGCAACGCGGCGGAACCTGACCTAGGTTTGCAGCAACCGAGATTCCGCGCCCGGCGCCGCATGACGTCGCCCGGGCCACGCAGACCCTGTGGCTTCCGAAGGACCAGTCGACATGCCCGCCCCAGCCCCCTCGGGTCGTCCCGCCTCTGCGCCTCCCCGCGGACCTGGCGGGCCCGGACGTCCGGCGCGCAGCGAACAGCAGCTCGACTTCGAAAGCCTCAAACGGCTGATTCACCTGAAGCTCGTCGACAAGCTCGACCTGACCCGGTTGGGCGACCTGCAGGGGGACACGCTGCGGCGCGAGATCCGCCTCGTCGTGGAACATCTCTGCGACACCGAAAACCCGCTGCTGAACCGTTCGGAGCGCGAGCGGCTGATCGAGGAAATCCTCGATGAGACGCTGGGCTTCGGCCCCCTCGAGATCCTGATGAAGGAAGAGGGCGTGGCCGACATCATGATCAACGGCCCGAAGCGGGTGTTCGTCGAAAAGCACGGCCGGATCGTGCGTTCGAACGTCACCTTCCGGGACAACGCCCACCTGCTGCAGATTCTGGACCGCATCGTGTCGCGCGTCGGCCGGCGGGTGGACGAGACATCGCCGATGGTGGACGCCCGTCTGCCGGACGGCTCGCGACTCAACGCCATCATTCCGCCGCTGGCCCTCGACGGGCCGTCGCTGACGATCCGAAAATTCGGCGCCCGTCCGCTGACCCTGGAAGACCTGCTGAAGTTCGGCGCCTTCACCACCGAAATGGTCATGCTGCTGGAAGGCTGCATCAAGGCCCGGCTGAACATCATCATCAGCGGCGGCACGGGCTCCGGCAAAACGACGCTGCTCAACACGCTGTCCAGCTTCGTCCAGCAGGATCACCGCGTGATCACCATCGAGGACGCGGCCGAACTTCAGCTGCAGCAGGAGCACGTGCTGCGGCTGGAAACGCGTCCGCCGAACATCGAGGGCAAGGGTCAGGTCACGGCGACGGACCTGGTCAAGAACGCCCTGCGTATGCGTCCGGACCGGATCATCATCGGCGAATGCCGCGGCGCGGAATCGCTGGACATGCTGCAGGCCATGAACACCGGCCACGAAGGCTCGATGACGACGGTGCACTCGAACAATCCGCGCGACGCCGTCTCCCGTATCGAGACGATGGTCACCATGGGCGGCACCGAGCTGCCCCTGAAGGCCATCCGGCACCAGTTGTCCTCCGCCGTGGACCTGATCATCCAGGCCAGCCGTCTGCAGGGGGGGCCTCGCAAAGTGACCTACATCACGGAAGTCCTGAACATGGAGCAGGACACGATCATCATGCAGGACATCTTCCGGTTCATCGTCGACGGCGTCGACGAGAGCGGCAAGGCGTTCGGGCACTTCGAATCGACCGGCGTGCGTCCCTCGTTCATGCACCGGCTGGAGGCCGCGGGCGTGCGGCTGCCGGCCAACCTGTTCGCCGCGCGGCGCCTCGGCTGAGACGACTGGAGCAAGACCCATGAATCCCATGCTGGCATCAATCGCGGCCTTCATCGGCGTCGCCGGACTGATCGGCGCGGTAGCCGTGCTGCTGAGTTCCGGAAAGTCCGGCTCGGTGGAGAACCGACTGTCCGTTCTGGCGGGGAAGAAGCCCGCGCTGGAGCAGGCGTCGATGTCGCGCGACATCCTGATGCGCGAGGGCGTGAGCGGACTGGCCGCCATGATGGCCCAGCTGTTCGAACGGTTCGCCAACCTGCGGCTGCTGTATCTGCAGGCGGATCTGTCGATGAAGCCCGAGACGTTCGCGGCCATCACGCTGGTGTCGGGCCTGGCGGGCGTCGGCGCGGCGACGATGTCGGCCCTCCCCGCGCCGCTGTACCCCGTCATCGGACTGGCCACGGCGACGCTGCCCATCGCCTGGATGCTGTGGCGGCGGTCGCGGCGGTTCAAGAAGTTCGCCTCGCAGATGCCCGGCGCCATGGAGCTGATCGCCCGGGCGCTGCGCTCCGGCCACAGCCTCGCGTCCGGCCTGCACGTCGTGTGCACGGAAATGGCCGAACCGATCTCCAAGGAATTCAACATCGCCTACGAGGAACAGAACCTCGGCATTCCCATCGAGCAGTCGCTGAAGAACCTGTACCGCCGGATGCCGAATCTGGACTTCAAGTTCTTCTCGACGGCCGTGGCCATCCAGCGGCAGTGCGGCGGCGACCTCGCCGAAATCCTGGACAAAATCAGCCACATCATCCGCGAACGCTTCCGCATCATCGGCCAGGTGCAGGCGCTGACCGGCGAAGGCCGGATCAGCGGCGTGGTCCTGATGCTGCTGCCGATCGCGCTGTTCTTCGCGGTGTGGCACCTGAACGAAGAGTACGTGATGGTCCTCTTCACGGACGAACTGGGCCGGAAGATGGTCGCCGTGGCGGTCGTGCTGCAGCTGCTGGGAGCGGTGGCGATCAAGAAGATCATCCAGATCAAGGTTTGAGTTCGCGGAACGCGAGACGCCGGTCGGCGCGGGTCGTTGAGGCGCCCGCGCGGATCGGCCGCGAGAGACGACAAGGAACAGACGCATGGACTCCTCCCTGATGATTTCCGGCGCGATCTTCGTCGCCATTTCGGGCGGCGTGTGGGCGGTGCTCACGATGTTCGCGCCGAAAGAGGACCGCGCCTCCGAGCGGCTGCAGGAACTCCGCGATCCGGGAAGACGCGCCCAGCAGGACAAGGGAGGCGTGACGAACGTCATCCAGGCCGCCGCGCCGGCGCTGTCCAAGGCCCTGCAGCCCAAATCCGAACTGGAACAGAACGAGCTGAAGGTCCGACTGGCGAACGCGGGCTTCAACTCGCCCAACGCCGCCACGCTGTTCCTGGCCCTGAAGACGACGTCGCTGATGGTCGGCCTGGTTCTCGGCGGCGGCTGGGGAGTGATTCAGAACGGCCTCGACCTGAACGCGGCATCCGCGCTGTTCATGGGCGGCGGTCTGGGGTTCTACCTGCCGGAAATCGTCGTGCGGATCATGAAGATGGGCCGGCAGGGACGCATCTTCCTGTCAATGCCGGACGCGCTCGACCTCCTGGTCGTGTGCGTGGAAGCCGGGCTGGGGCTCGACGCGGCGATGCGCCGCGTGTGCGAAGAGCTGGGGGACTCCGCCCCCGACATCTGCGGCGAACTGGCGATGTGCAACATGCAGCTGCAGATGGGCCGTCCCCGCCGCGAGGTGCTGCACGACCTGGGCGTCCGCACGGGCGTCGATGACGTGAAGGCGCTGGCGACGATCCTGATTCAGGCCGACCGCTTCGGCTCGTCGATCGCCCAGGCCCTGCGCGTCCAGTCGGACAGCATGCGGACCAAGCGCAGCCAGCTGGCGGAAGAGAAGGCGGCACAGACCGCAGTGAAGATGATCTTCCCGCTGGTGCTGTTCATCTTCCCGGGCATTTTCGTGGTGCTGGTCGGCCCGGCAGCGATCCTCATGATCCGCAACCTGTTGACGACATAAGTGAACACGGCGGCTCGCGAGTGCAGCCAGTCGCGACCGGGGGATCCTGGAGCACAATCGACCTCGGAGAATGCGCGCCTTCCCGCGATTCCGCGAGCCGGGCCATCGGGCGAGGCACTGGGCTCATCTTTGCAGCGAACTGGAGCATTCTGCGCCAGCCGTGGACTTGGCGATCGGCGCGCCACGATGGCGAACTTTTCGCCAGGTTTGCGCGAATTGTCTGGAGTTGGCCGATCTGCGCAAGCGTCCGTGTGGTAGAAAGTTGCGGCAAATTAATTCGAATGGTTCGCACTGCGAACCATGAGACTGCTTCTTAATAGTCTTTCACGAAAACTCGGGGTTTTTGCCGAGACATTTCGGGACCTGTTGCGTTTTATTATGAGGGGCTGCGATCGAACAGCGTTTCGCGAACGCGTCCGATGGCGGCCCGTTGGATGAGGAACAATCGCCTGTGTGATTTCGGAATGCCCGCCCAGTTCACACCGGCGCGCCGGATCGCCAACCCAGCCCTTTGCGGTTCCTGGCGGCCGACGCCGAATTGACCCCATCCTGAGAGAAAAGCAGCCCGTCGGTGACTGATCATCGGCGGGCTGTTTTCGTTTCTGGTCGCGCGAGGGCAGCCGCGTTCCGCTCCAACGCAGCCGCCGCCGATCGTCAGCCGCCTCCAGGCTCATAGCCCGAACGAACGCTCCAGCACCGCGTGGTTCACCCGTCCGAACCGCTGCACCCTGCCCGTCGCAACGTTCTGGAACACCACCTCCGCCGGGCTGAACAGCAGCGGATCAATTTTGTAGAAGTCCCGGCCGGCCTGCTCGAAGATGGACAGAAACGGCTCCCCATACGCCGGCGAAGCGGACGCGGGCACCTTCGGCCCCAGGCTGGCGATCTGCTGGTCGTCGCCGTCGATCCACAACGTCACCCGCGCGCCGTACAGGATCGCGTCGTTCGTGCGGCCGATGCCGTTCAGGTCGTCGGCCGCCACGGGAGAAATCGGGGCCACTCCGCAGGCGCTGACGACCTCCGAGACGTCAAAGCCAACTTCAAACAGCTTGTGCATGGCCGTCTCCACGCTCCGCGCCACGACCTGCAGATTCCCGGCGATGCTGGACGTCGGCGCGACCAGCAGCCCCACCCGGTCCGGCGCCACGCGGCATTTCTCCGCGATCCAGCGAACGACCTTCAAATCCGGCAGCGTGCCCGATTCCAGCACGCCGACGACGGCCGTCGCCGCTTCGCGATAGCCCAGCTTGGCGAACAGTTCCTCGCGTCCGGCCGCGGCCCGCATCGGCCCCGACCCCATCGCGAAGTATTTGCCGACGCTGATCTGCCAGCCGGCGTACTGGCTGAGGAGGCAGGCCTCGACAGGCTGGTCGGTCGTCACGAACAAGTGCGGCCAGTGCGCGCCGGCGACTTCGCCCGGCACAATGGACAGTTCGGCCATTCCGGACAGGCAGATCTCGGCCAGCGCGAGGCCCGCCGCGAGGCTGCCCTCGGCCTCGACGCCGCAATCCAGAATGCACCCCGCGCCTTTGACGGGCGCCGGCTCGATCCGCAGGTCCTCGGAGGCCCCCAGCGCCTGATTGACGAGGTTGAACGCCTGATCGTTCAAATGCGGCGGCTGGTCGAGGTCGTCGAGGTTCGGATCGTCGTCGCTGCTCATCAAGTTCGCCCGGTGCGCTGCACCGCTTTGAGAATCGGGAAGTTCGCGGACCGTTCAGCATATCGCCGGCCCGGACATCCTGCCGCTGTGCGCTGACGGAAACGCCTGGTCGCGTTCCGGCGGGTGAAAAACGGCCCGGTGCGAGCCTCCAGGCCCCCAGAGCATTCACCCACGGGCCGGACCGCCTATAATCTCCAGACGCCGCGCGCACCATCCGCGGCGACACTCGCCCATTCGCGGCGGACGGGATGTCCGCCTCCCCGCCCCGCATTCAGGATCCTTCGACATGCGACTTTCGAAATGGCTGCTGACAGCCATGGGTTGTGCCTTAGGCGCTCTGGGCCTGACCCTCAACGTAACCGGCTCCGAGAGCTCTGAGTCGCGCGAAGATCCCACGGCCCTGGCCGTCGCAGAAATCGCGAAACGCGAGGTCCAGCCGGGCGACTGGCCGATGTGGGGCGGGTGGACGCAGCGCAACAACACGCCCGAGGGCAAGAACATCCCCACCGAATGGGACGTCGATTCGGGCGAAAACATTCTGTGGAGCGTGCCGCTCGGCTCGCAGACGTACGGCAACCAGGTCGTCGCCAACGGCAAGGTTTACATCGGCACGAACAACCATCACGCCTGGCTGGCGCGGTTCCCGAAGACCATCGACCTCGGCGTATTGCTGTGCTTCGACGAGAAGACGGGCGAGTTCCTGTGGCAGCATTCCAGCCAGAAGCTGCCGACGGGCCGCGTGCACGACTGGCCCGACCAGGGCATCTGCGCGGCGGTGTACGCGGAGGGCGATCGGGTGTGGTTCGTGTCGAGCCGCGGCGAGGTGATCTGCCTGGACGCCAACGGCTTCCGCGACGGCGAGAACAACGGGCCGTTCAAGCAGGAAGACAACGAGAACCAGGACGAAGCGGACGTCATCTGGAAGTATGACATGATGGGCCAGATGGGCGTGTCGCAGCACAACATGTGCAGCTGCTCGCTGGTCTGCGTGGGCGACACGCTGTTCGTCTGCACGGCGAACGGCGTCGATGAGACGCACATCAACATTCCCGCTCCGAACGCGCCCAGCTTCTTCGCCATGAACCGCGACACCGGCGCGGTCCTGTGGACCGACAAGAGCCCCGGCGTGAACATCCTGCACGGCCAGTGGTCTTCGCCGACGTACGCCGTGCTGGGCGGGCAGGCGCAGGTGCTCTTCGGCGGCGGCGACGGCTATCTGTACAGCTTCGATCCGGCCGGCGACGGCCAGGGGAACTCCAGGCTGCTGTGGAAGTTCGACTGCAATCCGAAGACGTCGCTGTATTCGGTCAGCGGCCGTTCGACGCGGAACCACATCATCGCCACGCCGGTCGTGTATGACGGCCTGGTGTACGTGGCGGTCGGCGAAGATCCGGAACACGGCGAAGGCAACGGACATCTGTGGTGCATCGACCCCACGAAGCGCGGCGACGTCAGCCCCGAGCTGGCGCAGGACAAGGACGGCAATGAGCTGCCGCAGCGGCGGCTGCAGGCCGTCGACGAGCGCGTCGACGAACAGGCGGTTCCGAATCCCAATTCGGCCGTGGTGTGGCATTACGTCGGCTATGACGCCAACGGCAACGGCAAGCTGGAGTTCGAAGAGGAAATGCACCGCACCTGCGGCACGGCCGTCATCAAGGACGACCTGTTGTACATCGCGGACTTCAGCGGTCTGGTGCACTGCCTGGACGCCAAAACGGGCGAGCAGCACTGGACGTACGACATGTTCGCGGCGTCGTGGGGCAGCCCGCTGCTGGTCGACGGCAAGGTGTACATCGGCGATGAGGACGGCGACGTGGCGATCTTCCGTCACAGCAAGGAGATGGACCTGATCGCCGAGGTCAACATGGGGAACAGCGTCTACAGCACGCCGATCGTGGCGAACAACGTGCTGTACATCGCCAACAAGTCCCGGCTGTACGCGATTGGCGAGAAATCGGCCGATTGATGCGGGAGGGGCCGAATGCGAAGCCGCCCAAGCCGGCTGGACTGATTCCAGCCGGCTTTTCGTTGGCGGAACCGAATTGTTCGGCGTGGCGGCGGACGTTAACGTTTCGAGGCTGGCCGCGCGGCCCGGCAGCGCCGTAGCGCGATCGGCCCGCCCGCGGCATCGCGCCCGGAAGGAGTCATGAGCAACACGAATCCGACATCGCCGAAGCCGCCGTCGACCGCTCCGCGGGGACAGTCCGCCGGCGAGGAATCTCCCGCGGAAGCTCGCCGCACCGGCCCGCCGGTGCCGATGGTGCTGCTGCTGATCGCCCTGGCCTTCCTGATCTGGACCTGGGCCCAGGCGTCCACGAGCGGCGATGCCGTCAAGTACAACTTCTTCTGGGAGCAGCTCGCGGCCGACAACGTCGCCAGCGTCGAGATCAAGAACTGGACGCTGTCGGGCAAGTGGAAGACCGCGCCGGCCAATCCCGATCCGGAAACGAAGGTCCGCAAGCCCCAGCTGCGGCCGAACTTCGTCACCGACATTCCCGCGCAGGAGGACCGCAAGCTGCTCGACACGCTGGCGCTGGCGGGCGTCGACGTGACGGTCAACAACGCGCGGCCCAGCATTCTGCTCGAGGCGTTCGCGTATTCGATCCCACTGTTGCTGGTGTTCACCATCGGCTGGTGGCTGCTGCGGCGCTCGTCCGATCCGATGGGATCGGGGATGTTCGGAGGCTTCATCCGCAGTCCGGCCAAGCGGTTCAAGCCGTCGGACCAGCGGAACACGTTCGACGACGTCGCCGGCATGGAGCACGCCAAGCGCGAGCTGCAGGAGGTCGTTGAGTTCCTGAAGGATCCCGCGAAGTTCCAGCGGCTGGGGGCCCAGATCCCCAAGGGCGTGCTGCTGATGGGCCCCCCGGGAACCGGCAAGACGCTGCTGGCCCGCGCGGTGGCCGGCGAGGCGGGCGTGCCGTTCTACTCGATCAACGGGTCGGAATTCATCCAGATGTTCGTCGGCGTGGGGGCCAGCCGCGTGCGCGACATGTTCAAGTCCGCGAAGGAATCGGCTCCCTGCATCCTGTTCATCGATGAGATCGACGCCGTCGGCCGCATTCGGGGCGCCGGGCTGGGGGGCGGGCACGACGAACGCGAACAGACGCTGAACCAGATTCTCAGCGAGATGGACGGGTTCAACCAGTCGGAGGCGGTGATCGTGATCGCCGCCACGAACCGGCCGGACGTCCTCGACCCGGCGCTGCTTCGCCCCGGGCGGTTTGACCGGCATGTGGCCGTCGATCGACCCACCCGCGAGGGCCGCCTCGGCATCCTCAAAGTGCACGTCCGCAAGGTGCCGCTGGCCGACAATGTCGACCTCGATCGGATCGCCGGCAGCACCATCGGCTTTTCCGGGGCCGACCTGCGGAACCTGGTCAACGAGGCCGCGCTGAACGCCACCCGGGAAAGCAAGACGGCCGTCGACCGCGAAGACTTCGAGGTCGCCAAGGACCGCATCCTGATGGGGACCAAGCGGGAGGACATCCTCGACGAGTACGAGCGCGAAATGACGGCCTATCACGAGGCCGGCCACGCCGTCGTCGCCTGGTACACCCCCGAGGTCGACCCCGTTCACAAGGTGACCATCGTCCCCCGCGGGCGAGCGCTGGGGTTCACCGAATTCCAGCCTGAAGAGGAACTGCACCACATCGGCGAACGCCGACTGCATGCCCGGCTGACCATGAGCCTGGGCGGCCGCGCGGCTGAAAAGCTTGTGTTCAACGAATACTCCGCCGGAGCAGAGGACGACCTCAAACGGAGCACCGACCTCGCCCGCCGGATGATCGCCCACCTGGGCATGAGCGACGTCATCGGCCCCGCGGCCTTCCGCGGCGCTGAGGAGCACCCCTTCCTGGGCAAGGAAATCCACGAACAGCGGCAGTACAGCGAGCGCACCGCCCAGGTCATCGACGAGGAAATCCAGCGGTTCCTCAATGAGGCCCAGGAACGCGCCATGCATCTGCTGAATGAGCGCCGCGGCGATCTCGACAAGGTCGCCGAGGCCCTGCTCAAGTCCGAGGTGCTGGACCGCGAAGCGCTGACCATTCTCATCGGAGCGCCCCAGCCCCGGAAGTACCTGCCGACGAAACAGCAGGTCATCGCGACCTGATGGAAGCCGCGAACGACGCCGGCGGAGCCCATGCCGTTGGCGCTCCGGCGCGGCCTTCGTCCGGCTCGACGGTCAGGGCGCCGGGTCCGCGGGGGGCGGCTCTTCGCCGGGCGACTCGCGCGGCGACTGAAACTGCAGCCGGAACCGCTCATTGTAGCTCATCAGATCGATCCGACGGCCTGGAATGTCCAGCCGGATCGACGACGGGCTGCCTGCCATGGCAGGCCCTGACCAGTTCAACAGTTCCCGGCCGCTGAGCTTGTCGAGCGCCTGCAGGTCGAATCGCGAGACGTACAGGGTGTTGGTTCCGGCGATCTTCTGTTCAGTCCGATAGCCGGCCAGCAGGATCACGGGATTGTCGTCGAACTGGTTCAGAATGATGTTCTGACCGCGGATGGTCTTCTTCCAGGCCAGCGTCCGCGTCGCACGATCGAACGCATAAAGTTCCCCATGCGCGCGGACGCCCTTCAGCGAGATGTACGAGTAGTCGTCATGCCCCCAGCCGTTCATCAGCACGTACACCCGACCGGAATCCGCGAACAGCCAGCGTTCCTGGCGGGTCCGCAGCGCGGCGACGGGAACCGTCCCCAGGTCCGTGCGCTCCCCCGTCCGGGTGTCGACCACAGCCACCTTGCCATCCGGCGTCAGCGCGGTCAGCTCGTTCCGGCCCGTGCGACTGAACTCCGACTCCCGCGGGAACGTCAGCTCCCAGGCGGCCTCGCCAGAGTGCGGACGCATCGCCGCCAGCGCGATCGTCGGCCGGATCGGGCTGTAGCGCCGCTGGACCGTCAGCACCTGATCCTGATCGACTTCGAACGCGGCGTCGAACACGCTCGCCAGCGACTCGCCCGGCAGCGGCCGCCCGTCCAGCAGATGAAACGCGGCCGGCGCCCCGGTCTCGTTCACCTTCGATACGCACACGGCGTCCCCGTCGACCACCAGCAGCGACGATGACGCCATCCCCTGACGCCGCCAGCGCTCCTGGCCGGTCAGGAGGTCGAACACCGCCAGCTCGCGCTGCCCCAGGACGGCCACTGTCCGCCCCGACACCGCCACCAGCGGACCGATTCGCCGTTCCTGCGACGCTGACGCGAATTCGCCCGTCAGCGCCAGACCGGTTCGCGCCGCGCGGACCGCGCCGGATTCCTCGCTGAAGTACCAGTAGTACTCCGGCTGACGCACAAACCTGGCTGGATACGGCCAGGTCCACAGCACCCGGCGATCAACCGGAGACATCGCCACCAGCGACCCCCGCTGCGCCATCAGCGCGATTCCGCCGCTCGCCACGACCAGCGGCGAGGGTTCGTACCGATGTCCCGACGACGATCCCAGGGGCGTCACCCATTCGCGTTCCCCCGTGCTGCGCGAAATGCAGGCCAGCCCGTCCCAGACTGCTTCGACCATCAGCGATCGGCCTTGGAACCACTCCGCGGGACGCCCCTGCAGAATGATTTCCGACAGGAATCCGGGACCGAACTCAAAACCCGTCCGCGCCAGGTCGCAATCGCCGATGCGCCACGCCAGAGCCGGATCCGGATCGGGTTGCGGCGGGTGGGCCGCCAGCCAGTTGTCGGCCCATGTGCCGATGTGTTCCCCCGACGGCGTCGCCGCGTCGCCAGACGCTTTCAAAGCTTCCGCCACGCGCCGCCCGTCATTCGCCGACCCCGCCCTGGCCCAGGCGTCGGCAAGTCGCATCAGCGAGTCGGCGTGCTCGCCCCATTCACCCGCCCGCAGCGATCGCAACTGTGCCTCCGCCGTGCCGGGCTGGTCCGCCTGTAACGCCTCGTCGGCCAGCGCGACGGCCAGCTTCCGACCGTCCGGATGAAACCGGAACACGAGTTCCAGCGCCGCCATCCGGTCCGTTCCCGCGCGGCGCGCTTCCTCCAGTTCGCCGCGGATTCGCGCATCCAGCGCCGGGCGATCGCCTTCCGGAAGCCCCTGCCAGATCTGTTCCAGGCGCGTCGACAACCAGGCCGGCGTTTGCAGCGTCAACCGTCCGTCCCGCACGGGCGACGAGACATTCCCCGCCGCTTCGAGAAGCGACCAGCAGGCGTCCAGCGCGACTGACCAGTCCTGCCGCGAGATGCCCCGGTCCACGGTCGCCCGCAGCACGGCGTCCTGCCGCTCGGGCGACGTCGCCAGCGTTTGCAGCTCCCGCCATTCCGTGTCACGGCCCGCGGGTTCCAGGCCCGTCAACGCGGACAGCGCCTCCCAGCGCAGCTCATTCGCCAGCCGGTCGTCCGCAGTCGCGTCCTCGCTGAGGCCAGCCCCGCGCGAACCGAGCGCCGCCAGCGTCTCGGCCCATTCGCCGTTCGCCGAATGCACGCGCGCCTTCAACAGCCGGGCCTCCGGCGTCGCCTCCGGCGACTCCGCCGCCGCCAGCCGGGACTTCAATGCCGCTTCCTGCCAGAAACAGATCACGCCCTGCGGGCCGATCGACAGCAGCCGGTCGCGATGCAGCACCAGGTTGCCCAGCCGGCCCGCCACGCCGGGATTCCGCAGTGCGGCGATTTCCACGCCATCCGACATCCGGTAACCGCGCACCGTTCCGTCATCGAAAGGCAGCCAGTAGACGCCTTCGGCCACCGCTCCCTGTCCGCACGCGCTCGACTGCTCCGGAAAGGGCGTCGACCACAGCTCCTTCCCCCGCGTCCGCAGCGATTCAGCGATCAACCCGCGAGCCCCGATCGACACCACCGCATCGCCGAACACGCCCGCGAAACTGATCCGTTCGTCCTTCGGCCGCGGCGGCCCCGCCGCCTCCCCCGTCGGAGCGTCGATCCACACCAGCCGCGGCATCGCCTCGCCGAATTCGTCCGGCTGCTCCAACGGAGTGAACAGCAGCCTCCCCCCGGCGAGCACCGGCGCCGACGGCGTCCAGCGGTCGTCCAGACTCACCAGTGAATATTGCGGCTCGTACCGCTGAGCGTTCCGCGATTCCCCGTACCGGTGACTCCAGGCAATCCGGCGCTGCACCCGATCCACGGCGATCAGCGACCCCGCGTTCGTTGGACAATACACAAGCCCGCGCGTCACCGTCGGCAAGCACGACCACATCTGTCGGACGGCATCGTCCTCGATGGGCGCGGCGTCGAACTGGGCGATCAGCTGGTCCCACAGCGGCTGTCCTGTCGCCGCGTCGATGCAGTGCAGCCGGACATCCCCGCCGGCGGCGGCGATGGCGAACAGTTCGCGCCCATCGGGAGTCGGCGGGCCGAAGAAATAAGCCCCGGACAACGGCGGAGCGAACGGCTCATCGCTGAACGGCCCGCCCACCGACCACAACCGCCGGCCGCTCGCCAGATCGTACGCCGCAAGCGAATTCGTCCCGCGATCCGAAAACGACGACGTTTCCTCTTCCGCTTCAAAGTACACGTCAAAGTCCTCATCCAGGAACGGCGGCAGCCCCTCGATCACGAACAGCCGTTCGCCGTCGGACGTCAACTGCCCCAAAACGCCGTCCCGGTACAGCAGACTCGTCACCGGGCTCTCCGATGCGCTGTCCCAGCGGTTCCCCGCGAACGAGTTGAAATACATCTGCCCTTCGGCGCTGGTCAGCATCGACTCGGCCGTCGCCCGATCGGCAGTTCGCCACAACAGCGCGCCGTCGCTGAGGTTCCGCACCTCCACGCCGCGCAGCGTCCTCGCCGCCACGCGATCCCCCACCGCCACCATGTGCATCGCGGGAAACGTCAACGCGTCCTCTTCAATCAAGTCAGTCTGCAGCTCGTTCACCAGCGACTGCACTTCGCTCCGGTCCGACAGCGGCGCCGACCATTCCTCCAGCAGCAGCGGACGACTCCCCGTCGACACGCCCGACCGGCTGCGGCCGCCGAACAGCATCGTCCAGTCCGTCACGGCCGTCAGCGCGCCAGATTCCGCCGGCGCCAGCGGTTCCTGCGGCGACTCAGCTGACGCCGGGCTGAGACGCTCCGCATGCTTTAAATGGCCGACCTGCCGCCAGACGTCCGCAGCGCGCCGCCGCCAGGCGGGATTCTCCGTCAGGGCGGCGCCGTCCTCTTCAAGCTGGCCGTAGAGGATCGCGGCTGCCACCAGGTCGCCCGCGTCCGCCAGACGTCCGGCCACCTCGTCCGCCGCCTCCTCGCCCGCCGGCGTATTGCGATACCGGGCGGCGATGTCGCACAGCGTCTGAAAGCTCCGCCGCCGCCGCGCCTCCGCCAACTGCTCGGACGCGGTCGTCGCAAAGGTGTTCAGATAGGCCCGTCGTCCATCCTCGGGAAGCGCCCGCAGACGCTGCTCGACGTCCCGCTTCATCGGATGCCAGCGGGCGCCGCGCCGGACCACGAAGTCCCCCGGCTGATCGAGGACGAACTGCAGATTGGACACCGCGGCCTGCCATTTGCCCTCGCGGGCCAGCCGATCCGCCTGCTGAATCGTGCGTTCAAGGTCCGCGGGCGCCGACGGCGCATGGCGGTCCACGAGATCCATCGGGGGCGCCTCGTCCCCGCCCCCCAGCAGCCGCTGCATGAAATTCAGAACGGGGTTCCCGCCGCCGGGGATGGCCGGATCGGCGGCCGGCATGTCGGCCGGGTTCTCTTCGTCGGCCGGGTTCGCATCCTCCGCCGTTCGTGCATCCGGGGCGGTGTCGGGAGCCGTTTCAACATCGTCAGCAGCCTGGGCGAACCCCGCGGCCGGGATCGCTCCCTGCAGCCACAAGCCGCACAGGCACGCGCACAATGCCCGCAGCAAGCGGACGGTCAATGACAGCCGATCAACAGGCATAGCGATACCGCATCCATCTCACGGAAACTGGCCGACAGCAGTGTAACCGAGCGCCCGACCGAACCGCAGCCGCGATCACTCGCCGCACATCCGGGCGATCTCCCGGACATACTCAAGCGCCACATCGACCTCCGGCGCCGCGCCCCCCGGAACCCGCCCCTGTCGATCGCAGCGCGCCAACAGCAGCAACTCGTCGTAGCTCTCCGAGCCCTGCAGCCGCCGGCGGGCCCGCTGCCCGAGATTGCCGTCCAGCAGCCGATGCGCGTCGGCATGGTTCGCGATCAACCACGCCGTCCGCTCGGTGATGTGCCCTTCCAGCGCCGCCAGCCCGGCCGCCACAGGTTCGAACGGGTCCAGCGACTTGCCCACATCGTGCAGCAGCGCCGCCAGCAGGAACTCCTCGTCCCATGGCAGCTCGTTCCGCGCCAGCTCAAACACCTGCAGGCTGTGATACAGCGCGTCACCCTCGGGGTGCGAGCGCCGACGCTGCTCCACCCCCGCCAGAGGCGCGAGCAGCATCCGGTAGACTTCGAACCGGTCTTCGCCCTGCCGGGACGGATGCGGGCGCGATTCCGCATCCGCATCGGAATGCCGTTCGCGGATCAGCGTCTCAAGCTGACGCAGTGAGAGTTGCGGCGCAGCCGCCCCGGTCGAATGAAACCGCAGTCGGCGCCGCGACCAGTCCCGGGGAACGCACGCTACGCGGATCAGGAATTCGCCGGGCGCCACAAACACGGGCCGCCGGAGCGTCTCCGTCCCCCCTCGAACGTCCCGGTCCTCCCGCGCCACAGACCCCCAGCGCTGCAGCCTCTCGCCGACCTGCTCCGGAGTCTCAGTGAACGCATACAACCGCAATTCCCGCACATTCCGGACGTCTCCCGAGGCGACGGCCCCCGCCAGTCGCGGCTCGAACTCCCGCAGTCCGTCCATCACTTCCCGGGCGGCGAGCCGCGCCTGCCGCAGATTGTCGAACCGCGCGTCCGATTCCGTCAGCCACGACAGCTTCTGCAGCTGCAGCCGGATCTCCGCTTCCGTCGGAAACTCATCCGGCTTCAGCCAGCCGCGGACGGCTTTTCGGGCGGCGCGCAGAGTCGCCCGGTAGAAGTCGGTCTCCTGACGCAGGTAGATCAGCCGGGCCGCGTCATACGCCAGTCGTCGGCGAAGTTTTTCGTTCGGCATTTTGGCGACGCCTCGCAGGGCGCCAGTGCGAAAGAGCCGCGCGCCAACGGCGCTCGCGAACCCTTCGGATCAGCCCAATCCTACGGCCGCCGAACGGCTCGCTCAACCGCCCTTTTCGCCCGCCGCGGCCGTTCCCGCCTACAGCCGCCGCAACGGGGATGCGCCCAGGTCCATCGCCGCCCGTGCATGCATCCGCGAACCAGCCGACGCGGCCCCCGCGTGCCCGGAGACGCCCGCTGGCAGCAGTTCCGCCGAACCCCGCAGAAATGACGTGCGTCGCGCCGTCATGGCGGCCGGCCGGTCCAGCTCGTCTTCCAGCCATAGCCGCACCGCAGCCGTCGGGGGCGCGAACGCGGCCATCGATGGTCCCTCCGCAGCGGCCCCTGAGGCGCTTGAGTGCAGCCGATCCGGCCCCAAGGTCGTCGGTTGCGCGAACCGATCGGCCCACAGTCCCGGCCACATCGCCACCGCCACGCCCGCGATCGAAAGCAGCATCCAGCGGATGTATTCGCGGCGAATCCGCTGCCACTGCCGCCGGACCCGTTCCTGCTGGCGGTACATCATCCGCAGCCGCAGAACGGCGGCGCTGGCGTCGTCGCGAGGCGGCGTACGCGCGGGAATCGCCTCAAGGCCGGAATACGCCATGTCGCCTGACTCCGCATCTGCCATGTTGCGAAAACGCTACATCGCAGAAGCGGGGAGTCAAACGGAAGTTGCCTTTTGGCCACATTCGGCGCGGACTGCCCTGCCGGACGGCGCGACCGCTCCGGCAGGACCGACGCGATCGCCGCCACCGGCGCCGTCCGCAAACTTCTCACCGCCCCTTCGGGTCGAGGTTTGCGTTGAGTTCGTCGGCGGTCACGGAGGACTGCACGCCCTCCGCGGGCACGTCGGCCTTCGCCAGCCACAGGAACGAGTTCAGCACGATCTTCCGGAACTGATCGTTCCCCCAGTTGTCGTGAAAATGGCCGCCGGTGAAGCCCATTCCGCGTCCGCCGTCGGGCCGCTCGACGACCCACATCATGGCCTCGTCGCGTCCCCGCGCGGCCTCGATATGAGGATACGGACCCTGCGGATAGACATACGGCCCCGCGCGGACCTCGTCGCTCGGCGCCGCGATCAGGATCGGCTGGAACTCCGCATCGCCGACCGCCGCCGCCACGTTGCCGGGGATGTCGCCGGCGAACCGCATGTTGAAGTACCACTCGTCCTTGATCTCAAACGGCTCGACGCCCCGCGTCACCGGGTGCTCCGGCAGCGATACGAACTTCGGCTCCCAGATCGGATTGCACGAGAACATGTGCTCGTAATGACCGCCGATCCAGCGCTTGAATTCCGTTCCGGCCTGCTCCGGGACCACCTCGACGCCGAAGTGCATGCAGCCGATCCCCACGCCCCGCCGGGCCAGGCCGTCCACCAGTTTCAGACGCCGACCTTCCTCCTGCACCACTTCATGGCCGCCTCCGCCGTCCATGTAGAACACCACCGCGTCCGCGTCGTCGAACAGCGATTCGTCCTGCGGCCAGCCGTTCAACACGACCGACACCGTCAGTCCCGGCGTGTCCTGCAGGCACTTCGCCAGGAGCTGCACCCCCGCGTTGAATTCATGCATTCGCGGCGGATGCGACGGCCGTCCGGCGATCAGCACCAGCTTCCTCGATTCCTCGCCGCGAGCCACGCCGGCCGGCGCCAGCCACACGGCGCAGCAGAACAGCACACACCATCGAAACCAGGTCACAAGCTCATCCCCCCGAAACACTGACGGCTCACACGGCCGCATTTCCACGTTCACGTACGGCCAGCATACCGCACGAGCCTTCCGGACTCACGGGCCAGCATTCGTGGCCCCGGCGTCCGTGGCAGCGGGCTCGCCCGTCTCACGCCGCAGGCACAACTCCACGCAGGCCATTTCCTCGTGGTTCCGCAAGTACGCGCGGCCTCGCACCAGCGCCGGCGGATTCCAGGTCTTCCCCGCATCGAAGACCGGCAGGCTTCCCAGCTCCACAAGTTCCCGCGGATCGGGTTGGATCAACGCCAGCTCCCCGTCCTCGGACATCAGCAGGATGCGGCCGTTCGTCACCAGCATCTGACCATGACCGTACCGGCCCCGGGAAGGCGCCGTTCGCGATCCCTTCCACAGCCGCTTGCCGTCGGCCGGATCGATGCAGACCAGAATGCCCTCATCCAGACCATACACATGCCCGTCGACCAGCACCGGGCTCGACATCTTGCTTTTCATTTGACGGTTCGGCTTCTGTTCGCCGCCCCACAGCACGTCGACAGTCCACTGCTCCGCCGGTTTGGAGACGCGAAGCATCCGCGAGCCCATGTTGTAGCTCGCGGAAATCAGGATGCGGCCGTCCGGGAACACGATCGGCTGCGCCGAATTCACTCCCGGGCCGTTCTCGAAGTGATGAAACCAGAGCGCCCGTCCCGTGTCGGGGTCGTGCCCCCACAGCCCCATGCCGTCGAAGTTCAGAATCTGCGGCGTGCCGTCGATCGTCGCCAGAACGGGGGAGGCGTATCCCGCGCGATTGCGACGTCCATCCGGACGGGCGGGAGGCGCGTGTTCGCTATCGGACGCCGCGGGGGGCGCCTCTCCCGACAGCGCCGCCGCGACAATTGCCGGAGGCGAATCCGAAGGGGCTGCGATCCCTTCCGTCTTCCAGACGTCGCTGCCGTCGTCCCGGCGAACCGCGATCAAGCCTCCGCCATAGTGCCCGCCGATGTTGACGATCAGCCGCTCTCCGAGAACCAGCGGAGAACTCGTCATCGCCCATTCCGAATTCGACAGGCCCAGTTCCTCGAGCAGGTCGCGGCTCCAAATCAGCTCCCCCGACGTCAGGTCCAGGCAGACCAGCCGGCCGAGCGCTCCCAGCGCGTAGACCCGGCCGTCCGCGATTGTCGGCGTCGAGCGCGGCCCCTCGCCTCCCATCGCTTCCCAGAATCGGCCCGGCCAGCTCCGCGTCCACAGCTCCTCCCCCGATTCGGCGGCGTAGCACACGACGAACTCCTCGTCGCCGCGCTGCTCCAACGTCACCAGCAGATCGCCCACGACGGCGAACTGCGCATAGCCGCCGCCAATCGCCTGCCGCCAGCGGATCACCGGCGGATTGGATTTCCAGTCGTCATCCAGCGGCGGCCCGACGACCACGCCGTCCCGGTTCGCACCCCGGTAATCCGGCATGTCCTCAGCGGCGATCTCCGGCGCGTCCCGGACCGAGCCCGCGGCCGACGTCCACTGGCGGGCCGCCAGCCGCTCCTGCCGCGTTGGCTGCCAGCGCCACTCAATGCTGGCCCGCATGTCGCCGTTGAAGCGGATTTCACGAATCGAACTCACGATCGCCGCGATCGCCGCCACGGCCGTCAGCGCGAGACCCCACGCCGCGGGGCGCGGCCATCGCGAACACAGCACCAGCCACGCCAGGCCGGTCGCCGTCGTCACGATGATCATCCCGTACGTCACCATGTACGGGATCGACAGACCGAACGGATGCGGCGACAGAAACCACATCCAGATCTGCCCGGCCGCGAACAGCCCCAGCATCCACGCAAACGCCCGATTCAGATTCCGATGCAGCCGCGGCCGACGCCGCGTCCACGGCAGCCCCCGCTCGTATGACGCCGCCGACGGCGCCGTCGCGCCCAGTTCCGTATCCATGATCGTCTCCCAGTCTCCCTTGAGCGACGAATCATAGGCGGACCGCCGAGTCCCGCCCACACCGGTCGGCTGCGCCGCGAGCGTTCCCTTATGGACGAGACAGCCCCCGCATCGCCTGCAGCAACCGCTTCAGCAGCGGCGACTGGTAGCGGTCCCGATGCCACACCATCCGGATCGTCCGTGTCGGCGTCGGCGCTGTCAGCGACCGGTAGGAGCACTTCCGCCCCCGATCGCTTTCGCAGGCCATCGACGGAATCAATGACACCCCCTGCCCCTGCGCCACCAGCTCCTGAATCGTCAGCAACTGCACGCTCTGACAGTGGATCTGCGGCTCACACCCCTCCTGCCGGCAGAAACCCAGGACCTGTTCCCCCAAACAGTGCAGTTCGTTCATCAGCACGAACGGCTCCGCCGCCAGGTCCCGCAGCGCGACCGCGGACCCCTTCAGCAGCCGGTGCCCCCGCGCCGTCGCCAGCCGCAACTCCTCTGTGAACAGCGCCTCGCTGCACAGCAGGTCGTGATGCGGGGGCGACGCGATGACGGCCACATCCACCTCGCCCGACAGGCAACCCTGCAGCAGCGGATCGGTGAGGTTCTCGTGCACGCTGACCCGGGCTCCGGCGTGCTGCCGCCGAAACGATTTCAAGAGCGGCGGCAACAGATAGGGCGCGATCGTGGGAATCGCGCCGACGCTGACCTTCCCCTGCTGGGGGTCGACGGCCGCGACGACGCGCTCCTGGATCTCATTCACGGATCGCAGGATGGCCTGCGCCTGGGCAAGGAGCGCCTCGCCCGGCTCGGTCAGACGCACGCTGCGCCCCAGCCGCTCGAACAACGGCTGCCCCAGCTCCCGCTCCAGCTTGATGATCTGCTGGCTGAGCGACGGCTGCGAGACACGGCAGCGTTCGGCCGCGCGGGTGAAGCTGCGCAGCTCGGCGATCGCCACGAAGTACCGCAACTGATGCAATTCCATAGGGAATGCTTATTGAAACCATAGGAACAATATCTTTGATCTATACATCGCACGCGGCTACCCTGCCAGCATGTTTCCCGCCCCGCGCGCAGGGACCTCGCCGTCCCCGCCGCAAGGGCTCCTCTCACGCCGGAGACCGACACATGGCCGACACGCCCAAGCCCACGTTGACGACGACCGCGGGAGCGCCGATCCCGGACAACCAGAACTCCCTCACCGCCGGCCCGCGCGGCCCCGTCCTGCTGCAGGATTACCAACTGCTCGAAAAGCTGGCCCATCAGAACCGCGAACGGATCGCCGAGCGGCCCGTGCACGCCAAGGGCTGGGGCGCGTTCGGAACTCTGACGATCACCCACGACATCACTCGCTACTCCCGCGCGACGATCTTCTCGGAGGTCGGCAAGCAGACCGACCTTCTGGCCCGGTTCTCCACCGTCGCCGGCGAACTGGGCGCCGCCGACGCCGAACGCGACGTCCGCGGCTTCGCCCTCAAGTTCTATACCGAGGAGGGAAACTGGGATCTCGTCGGCAACAATACCCCAGTGTTCTTCGTCCGCGATCCCTACAAATTCCCCGACTTCATCCACACCCAGAAGCGACACCCCCGCACCAACCTCCGCTCTCCCACCGCCATGTGGGACTTCTGGTCCCTCTCCCCGGAGTCGCTGCACCAGGTCACGATCCTGTTCTCCGATCGCGGCCTGCCGACCGATGTCCGGCACATCAACGGCTACGGCAGCCACACGTTCAGCTTCATCAACGCCGCGCAGGAGCGGTTCTGGGTGAAGTTCCACTTCAAGACGCTGCAGGGGCATCGCCACTGGACGAATGCCGAAGCCGAGCGCGTCGTCGGCCGGACCCGCGAATCGACGCAGGAGGACCTGTACTCCGCCATCGAACGCGGCGAGTTTCCGCGGTGGCGTTTCGCCGTCCAGATCATGCCCGAAACGGACGCTGACAAGACGCCCTACAACCCATTCGACCTGACGAAGGTCTGGCCGCACGGCGACTACCCGCTGATCGATGTCGGCGTCATGGAGTTGAACCGCAACCCGGACAACTATTTCGCGGAGATCGAGCAGGCCGCCTTCTCGCCGTCGAACATCGTGCCTGGCATCGGCTTCTCGCCGGACAAGATGCTGCAGGCGCGGGTCTTCTCGTACGCCGACGCGCATCGCCACCGGTTGGGCACGCATTACGAAGCGCTGCCCGTCAACGCGCCGAAATGCCCCGTGCATCACTACCACAAGGACGGGCAGATGAGATTCTTCGCGAACAACCCGAACCCGGACGCCTACTACGAGCCCAACTCGTTCAACGGCCCCGTCGAACGGCCCGACGTCCAGGAGCCGCCGCTGAAAATCTCCGGCGACGCTGACCGCTTCAACCACCGCGAGGGCAACGACGACTACTCCCAGCCCCGCGCGCTGTTCAACCTGTTCGACGACGGCCAGAAGTCGCGGCTGTTCTCGAATATCGCGGCCGCCATGCAGGGCGTCCCGGAGTTCATCGTCGACCGACAGCTGGCACACTTCGAGCAGGTGCACCCGGACTACGCGGCTGGCATCCGCGCGGCACTCGCGGAGTCTCCTCCGGCGCACCCGCCGATGCGCTGAGACGCGCCGAGGCCCCGGGCGGCGCCCTCGCCGGGCATCGCCTGGGGCGGTGACGGGCAGATGTGCGCAGTAACCACAACTGCTGCGATTCGCAGGACTTGTGAATCGAGCGCCGTTAAGATTTGGTGAGCGAAACCAGGCTGTCTGAACGCGGTCTCACGGAATCTTCCCAGAATTCCATGCCTTCCGAATCTTCCGGGCCTGCGGGACTTGCAAGCGATTCCGGTTGATCGTCATGCTCCGCTCAGAACAAGAGTACTGGTTTCGCCGGCGGCTGTTTCTGACGGGCGCGCCGACCGGCGGCAACGGCTGCTTCCGACGCCCCCGTTCCGGTCGATAGAACCTTCCGGTGCGCGTCGCGACCGCCGCAGGCTCGTAGGAGGTCGAACTGATATGCTGCGAAAAGTTTCCATGGCGGGTTGGCGGAAGTCGACGGTTCGGCGCTGGAAGCATGCGCTCCTCAGCGGAGGAGCGCTCGCTCTGGCCACCGTCAGTTGGGGAAATGAGGATTTGCCGCCCCTGCCGGGCGGTCCCACGCTCAACGGGATTCTGCCCGCCGAGGTTCCGCTGGGACTGACGGCGGACGACTTCGCCGTCCTGGGCGGAAAATGGACCGACTGGGGGGACTCCGCCGCCGTCGCCGTCGAGGAGCTGTTCCGCGACCACGACTCGCTCGAGTCTCTGGAGAGCGATCTGGCGCGCGTTGAGATCAAGCTCGGCACGATGCGCAAGGCGCTGGACGACAATCGGTATCAGTCGCTGCATGGTCCGTTGGCCGACCTGTATGGCCGGCTGCGGCGGCGCGTCGACGTCGCGCAGGCGATCCTCCGCACTCAGCAGGCCGACGCGGGGGGCGCCCGCCAGCGGACGGTCGACGCCGCGTTCGGAGAGCTGCAGGACGCCCTGTCCGGGCTCGACCGGGACCTGCGCCGCGTGACCAACGGCGCCCGCTGGCTGCCCTACGTCCGGGCCGATGAACTCCACGCTGCCGCTTCCCGGCAGGACGCCGCGCCGGACCTGCTGATCGCCGTCAAAGACCGGCTGGCCGGCCGGAGCACGCTGGCGGAAGAATCGCAGCGGAACTTCCTGGGACGGGATTCATTCATCCGGCTCGAGCGCGCCATCGACGGCGTGTTGAGCATTCCTCCGGCGAGCGGCCAGGACGAATACATCGCCACGCTGCGAGACGTCGGCGCGGCGCTGTTCGTCGCCATCGAAGACTATGAGCAGCGGCGGGACGAGGTGTCGGCCCGCGCGATTCGCGATCAGTACCAGGCGTGGCGGGACGTCGCGGCCGACGGCGGCGAGGCGCTGTCGGACGTCATGCGGACGCACTATCTGAACTTCAACTTCCGGACCGTCGCCTCCGAAGGCTTTCTGCGGCGACTGTTCCGCGAGACGCGCCAGGAGTCGAGCTGGGTCAACGACCGCGTGATGGAGGCGCAGGTCCGCGGCTATCAGTGCACGACGTCCAACATTGACGTCGATGTGCGCCCCAGCGCGAATACGGCCGCCTTCGTGCTGAAGCTGGAAGGGCACGTGCAGTCGAACACGAATGCGTTCACCGACCAGGCGACGGTGCACACGGTGGGGAACCACACGTTCCGCGCGGAGAAGGACCTCTGGTTCGACGGCCATCTGTTCACTTCGACGGGCTGCCGCGTGGCGGTGGGGGTCAACAACCGCACGGTCAACGCCGATACGGGCATTCGGATTCCGATCATCCGGGGCATCGCCAACGGGATCGCCATGCGGGAAGTGGAGAAGCGCCGCCCGCAGACCGACGCCATCACCCGGAACAAGATCTCCACGCAGGTCGGTCCCCGGCTGGATTCCGAAGTCCGCTCGCAGTTCGACAAGGCCTCGACGAACCTCGAAGCCAAGCTGTACGGACCGCTCCGAGAACTGGAGAGCTACCCGCAGGAGCTGGCGGTGAACAGCACGGACACGGCCATCATCGCCCGGGCCCGGCTGATGGAGTCGGGCGAGCTGGGGGGCGGGCAGTGGCCCGAGGCGGCGGCGCCGACCGACGGCATCCTGATCCAGGTGCATGAGTCGCTGCTGAACAATTCTCTGGAACGCGCCGGATTCGCCGGACGGGAGATGACCCGCGAAGAGGTGGAAGCCGAGCTGCGGGCTCGGATCGAGAAGCTGCTGGGCCGGCCGCTGGAGCGACAGACCATCGCCGAGGAGCCGACGCCGGAGGACGAAGAAGAGGGGGCGGACGCGAATGCGACGTTCCTGTTCGACAGCCGCGACGCCGTGCGGTTCCACGTGTCCGACGGCGAAGTGCGGATCGTCCTGCGGACGGGTCTGCGTCGGCCGGGCAATGAGGACATTCCCACGCACATCATCGAAATGCCGCTGGGGTTCACCGTCGACGGCGACCAGATCATCATCAAGCGGACGCGGACCGTCACGGTGCGTGCCGTGGAGCGATCCGGCGGCCGCGGCGAGCAGATCGTCCGCGGAAACATCATGCGGGCGAACATTCAGCGGCTGCTGCCCGAGCGGACCATCAAGAGTCGGTTCGATCTCGAGCAGGGGAACAAGAAGATCGCCGTGCGGGTGACGGACGTCACGCCGCGCGACGGCTGGGTGACGGTCACGGCCCGCTGATCGCGGACCGACCGGAAGCCGTTGACGATCCACGCGGCCTGCGCCGGGAGCCGATCTCCTGACGCAGGCCGTTTCTGTTTTCCGCGCCCCGACGTACCATGCGCTGGAAGTCCCTTCCGCGGAGGCGGATTCCGTGATTCTTGAAGGCGTGCTCACCAGCCGGAAT
Organism: Planctomyces sp.; assembly: GCA_019636235.1. GTDB lineage: Bacteria > Planctomycetota > Planctomycetia > Planctomycetales > Planctomycetaceae > Caulifigura. Next base: position 72,082 of record JAHBXW010000015.1, on the reverse strand, counting down.
GCTGACGAGTCGATCAACGTCGCGCCGATGGGGCCTGAGGTCGACGAATCGATGACCTGGCTGCGGCTGCGCCCGTTTCAGACGTCCCACACCTTCGCCAACCTGCTTCGCACGCGCTGCGGCGTGTTCCATGTGACGGACGACGTCCTGCTGCTGGCCCGGGCCGCGATTGGCCGGCTGTCCAGCCCGCCCGCGTTCCTGCCGGCGGAACGAATCCAGGGATCGATCCTCGCCGACGCCTGCCGCTGGTACGAGTTCGAGATCGAATCGATCGATGAATCGCAGCCCCGGGCCGAGTTGTTCGCGCGGGTCGTGCACTCCGGCCGGCTGCGAGACTTCTTCGGGTTCCATCGGGCGCGGCACGCCGTGCTGGAAGCGGCCATCCTGGCGACGCGGGTGCACCTGCTCCCGCCGAGGGAGCTGATCGCGGAGCTGGAGCGGCTGCGTTCGCCCGTCGAGAAGACGGCGGGTCCCCGGGAGCGCGAGGCGTTTGAACTGCTGGAGGCCGCCATCGCCGAACGCATCGAGGAACTCAGCGAATCCGCTTGAGGTACGAGGTCCACAGCCCGAAGTCGCCGATATTCGACTGTCGGGCGAGGGCCGGCAGGAACAGTTGCGTGCCGCCGCCATGCGCGGGCACGCCGTTGCGCGAAGCCCCGCCCTGCGAGCGGTACTGCGGGGTTCCCCCGTCGGACATCACAATCCGCCCGGTGCCGGGATCGACGTCAACGGTCCTCGCCGCCACTCGCACTCCTCCGACGCCGGGCAACTGCGACGTCCACGTGTCCATCACGCTGGCTGCCCGGGTCTCGAGGGCGTCGATTGATCGGACGACCTCGAAGTGCTCGTTCTGCCGGCCGCCGCGGGAGATTCCAGTCCGCTCGGGACCGACCCCGCCCCCCGCCCGAACGAACCAGGCGCCGATCCGCCCGTTCTGCGTCGCCTGCACCAGCCGTTCCCCCGGCCGCAGCGTCATGATGCGCACCGGACTGTGCAGATCAATCCCGGTGATCGCCTCCAGCATCTGCTGCTCGGACAGGCTGTGGCGGTTCAGCAGTTCGACGACCTGCTGCATCGCCGTCCGGACGCTGGTCCCCAGGTTCTGAATCGAACCAAACCGGGCGATCAGCATCCGGTCGACCTGCTCGTCGAATTCCGACTTGCTGGCGGCGAGCGCGGCGGCGATCCCCGCGAATCCCGCCAGCGGGGCGAGCAACCGCGCGACCCAGCCGCGCACCTCGCCGGACAGCGAATCCAGCGGAATCGTCGACAGGCGTCGCAGCGCATCGGTCAGCAGGGGGCGTGCGGCGTCGGCGAAGCGGGCGTCGACGCGGCACTCCTCGACAGCGTCGCTGACCTGCCGGACGAACCGCTCGAGCCGGCCTGTCCGCTCGAGCGCGCCGAGCGTCGGCACCAACTCCAGTCCGACCGGCGCGCCGTGTTCTCCACTCGCTGCCGCGTCCTCTGGCGCGGGGCTGGCATGCGCGGCGCCCTTCAGCGCGGCGGCGAGGTCGGCGAGCGCCCGGAGCAATTGCCTTTGATCGTCGTTCAACCCCCGCTGTCCGCGCGGCGAGGGGCTGGAGAAGGGGCGGCTGGGAGGCGACACGAGCGTCTGCGGCACAGGCAGCGCGGCACGGCCGACGCCGATCGGCCCGGGTTGTCGAAACATGCTCATTTTCTGCAACTCCTCATGCGCGGCGGGCCGCGGGGTCGTTGCCAAGCGGCGAACCGCCGGCGGCCTCGGTGCGTCGCCCGGGTCAGGGCCAGCGAAACCCCTCGATGGAGTACTTCGACATCGGGAAGTTCGAGTACTTCACCTGGTCCCCCTGGTTGCCGCCCAGCAGTTGCACCGAAGACGTCGTGCCGGACGCATAGAACCCGACATGGTAGCCCGTGCCGGACCCGGTTGCGGCATCGGACGTCTTGCCGATGCGCTTGATGACGGTGATCGCGCCGTACCGCCCCTGCTCCAGCTTTGATCCCCAGTTCAGCCAGCTCTTGGCGAGCGCGTTGTTGGTTCCGGGAAATCCGGCCTGAATCATGACCCAGTTGACGAACGACGAACACCACGGAACTTCGTCGGTTTGGGCGCGCAGCGTCGTCGTCTGGTGATAATCGACAATCCGCTGGTTGTGCCGCGCGCCCTGGATCTCCGACACGCCCAGTTCGTCGATGGCGACCTTCATCCAGTTCGGACTGCCGGTCGGCGGGCGTTGGTGGGCGCTGCCCCGGACGGACGAAATGCCCAGCGCGCTGCGGGTTTGCGGTCCGACGATCCCGTCGGGATGCAACTGTTTAAGCTGCTGCAGCAGCAGCACGGCCGAGTGCGTCGCGTCGCCGAAGACGCCGTCGGCGGGGAGGCGCACGCGCGGTCGGAGGGCGGCGTCCAGCAGCAACTGGAGATGTTTGACGTCGACGCCGCGGTGCCCCTTCTTGAGGTTTCGGACGATCGACTTCGAACCGGCCTGGGGATCGGCGTTGAGGATCGACATGACGTGCTCCGGAAAGCGGACCGCCGCGGGGCCAGGGAAATCGGGCTCAATGCCCGGTGGACGACCAGTGCGGCGCATCGGTCGCCAGCTTTCGAACGCCATACGAGGCGCCGACTTTGTGCAGCTTGATGTTCTTGTTGGGATCGGACATCCAGGGCACGGTCTGCTCGCGGCCGTTCTTCAGCTTGACGCGCAGGATGCCGTTCCAGGCGATGTCCATATCGATCGCCGTGCCGGCCAGGTGGTGGCTGTGCAGCGCCGGGGGCACGTTGCTGCGGGGCGGAATCGCCAGATTGAAGCCGCGGACGATTTCCATCGCGCCCTCGCGGCTGGCGGCGTCGCTGCCGTGGTCCCATTCGATCTCGACGCCCGCCATCGGCTTCGCCTCGCTGGGTTTCGCTTTTCCGAGTCCGATCCTCCAGGACCAGTGAAACAGGTACGCGCGTCGCGGGTCGCGGCGGGTGGCTTCGATATGCACCGTCGCGCCGGCCGCTTCGAGCGCCTCGATGAAAGCCTCGACGCGGCCCTTGAACGGCGGCGCCAGGTCCACGACGGACGCGCTCGTCTGCGCGTGCTCGTTGGCCCAGTCGACCCAGTATTTTCCGCTCTTGGTCTTGGCCATGCGTCGCACTCCGGGTTCGACAGTTGCCGCGGGCCGCGATCGGCGTCAGCCGATCAGGACGGTGGGGAATCCGAACGCAATCGTCCCGCCGTGAATGGTGGGGTCCCCCAGGCGGGCCGCGGGCAGAAACCCGATCATCACAGTGGCGCTTCCCATGACGATCACATCCGGCGGTCCGACGCAGGTGCACTGGTCAGTCTGCCGGGCGGCCGGCATGAAGCCGATCAGCACGGTCGGCTCGCCGGAAATCACCGGGCCGCCGACGTGCGGCACCACGCCGGTGACCTGCGGGCAGACGTGCATGTCGGAGATGCGTGCGGCGGGCATCATGATCGCAGTTCCCTGTGTCTGCTCTTCGGTCCCGGGACCATTCTCGGCCGACGAGGCGAAACGTTGCCGGAATTACGACGAAATTGCATCCATGTCCGCGGCCGTCGGCGATTCCACCGCCTGGGGCTTCAATCCGAACTTTCGCAACCGGTCGTGCAGGGGCTCGCGGCCGAACAACAGCCACGTATCCGGCGCCTCGCGCGACTCCAGCAGGACGGCCATGACGTTCGGCAGGACCTTCGCCGTCTCCTCCGGCCCCTGCGATGTCAGGATGGCAGACAGGATTGTCGGCCAGCACAAACCGGAGACGCCCCCGTTGCCCGCCATCGCGCACGCGGCGCGCAACCCGGCCAGCAACTCGTCCTGGGGCGACGGCGAGAACAATGTCACCACGGCGTCCTGGCCCCAGCCGGCGGCCAGCAGCTCCGACCAGCCGGGAAGTTCCGACGCGGAAAGGAACACGGGAGACATCGCCGCCGCGGCCGCCGCGGGCAGCCAGTCGAACAGGATCGCCCCGGGCGCGTCCTCCGGCAGCGGCGCCGCGCGGTGCGGATCGTACAGCAGGTGCACGGGCCACGCCTGCTGCAGCAGCTCGGCCAGCACGCCGGGCGCGGCCTCCTCGATGCGCCCACGGTAAGACGACCAGCCGCTGGGCAGGGCCTTGGAGTCGAACCGGGCCGCCAGCCGCCCTTTGAGGCCCGCGGCCAGTTGCGGATCGCTCGCGGCCTCGACGTATCTCAGATCGGACTTGGAGGACGCTGTGAGCGGATTGTCTCCGCTGACGCCGAGGGCGAACTTTGAGGCGCCGGCGCGGACTTCATCGCCGTCCTTCAACAGGGCCTTCTGGATCGGCCGGCCGTTGACGAACGTCCCGTTGCGGCTGTTCAGGTCGACGATTTCGCAACCGTCCTCGCCGGCGATGACTTCAAAGTGCAGTCTCGACAGGGACTCGTCGAGGTGGCAGCACAGTTCGGCCCAGTCGGACCGTCCGATCCGCAAGGTTTGACCGCGGTGCAGGACTCGATGCTGCCCCTTGTGAGGACCGCCGGTGACTTTCAGCACGACGCGCATGGTTGAATTCCGCGGGCCGCCGGGCGGCGAGGTCAGGACTTGGTGGAAAAGTCGGTGACGGACGAGCTGCCAGTCTTCGATTCCATGGGCAACGTGGCCTTGGATGGCTCGGTGAACTTCGCTGACTGCGGGGACTGCACGACGCAACCGTGGCCAGGCGTCGCGGCGCCGCCGCTGTTGATCTTGACCAGCGCGCCCTGGATGGAGACGCCGCTGGGATCGATCGTGATGAAGCCGCCGGCTCCCTTGAGCGTGATTGTCGCGGCTTCGAGGACCAGATTCATGCCGGTCTTGAGGTGCCCGTTCAGGCCGGCCTCGACGGCCCAGTTCTTGCCTGCCTTGCAGGCGAAGTCGCCCCCGATCTGCAGGCCGACGCTGCCGTCCACTTTTGTGAGCGAGTCGCCGCTGATGGACAGGTGCGAACCGCCATCCACCTTGGCCCGCTGATCTCCCACGATAGTGATGTCGGAGGCGCCGTGAAACTTCACCTCGACGTTGCCGACATGCTCGATGGAGGTCTTGCCGACGACGACTTCGTGACGTTCCCCCACGTAGCGATAGTACTGATTTCCCTCGACGGTCACATGTTCGTCGTTGCGGACGCGGACGTGACGGTCGTGTTCGACGTCGATATGCATGTCCTTCTGGGCATGCAGGAAGTACTTCTCGCTGCCGGTGAGGTCGTCGAACATCAGTTCGTTGTGCCCCGCGCCGCCTTTCGTGCTGTTGCTGCGGATGCAGAGGATGTTGCCGGCGCCGGGCCAGGGGGGCAGTTGGTTGGTGTTGTTGACGCTGCCGCGGACGAGCGGCCGGTCCGGGTCGCCTTCCAGGAAATCAACGACGACTTCCTGGCCGATGCGGGGGATCATCTGGAAGCCCCAGCTGCAGCCGGCGATGGCCTGGGCGACGCGGATCCAGCAGGAGCTGCGCTCGTCGTATTTCCCTTCTCGGTCCCAGTGAAACTGCACCTTGATGCGGCTCAGCGAGTCGGTGAAGACCTCTTGGCCGGACGGTCCGACGACGACGGCGGTCTGCACGCCCTGGATGACCGGCTTGGGCGTGATCCGGGCCGGGCGGAAGACGACCGCTGAGGGGATGCAGGTGAAGACATTGGAGTAGAACTCCATCGGGCCGTGTTCGGCCGCGTTTCCGGTCTCATCCGCCGTGTGCTGCACGGACGTGATGATGTAACTCCCCTCCTCTGTGTGCGAATTGTGCTCGCTGAGGTCGAACTTGAAGCCGGGCGACAAGTGGCGGCTGTTCGACGCGCCATGGACCACGTTGTGGTCCATTTCCTCCTCTTCCATGCGGAGTTTGACGAGCCCGGTCCCCATGACGCGCTCGGAGTACAGTCCGGGATAGTCGTAATACTCCAGCTTCTTGGCGTCGGGGACGTTCACGGTCGTCGACAGCACGGTCATCATCGAGGCGGTGGGCGTCTCGAAGTTGTAGTCGGTCTGGGCCCATTTGCCGGTCCGGAACTCGAACTGCCGTTCCCAGGCGAGGATGACAGGATCCTCGCTGACCACCCCCTGCAGATTGCGAAATGGCAGCTTGCCGTCGGCGCAGGTCCGGTACCGGTCGACGTTGTCGCCGATCGTCAGCACATGTTTGGACTGGCCGTGATCGAAGTAGTAGTAAAGGCCCTCCTCCTCCATCAGCCGCGACACGAAGTTGAAATCGGTTTCGCGGTACTGGACGCAGTAGTCGCGCGAGGCCAGAGTGCGCTTCACATCGATCAGGAAGTCATTGAAGCCCAGGTCCTGGAAGACCTGCTCGATGATGTGGACGGCCGTCTTGTTCTGGAAGATGCGGCAGTCGGAGGTGCGCTGCAGCAGCCACAGCCACGGGACGACTTCCGCGCGGAACCAGCGGTTATTGTTTGCGTCCATGTCGCCGACGACGAACCGGCTGATGACGCCATGAAAATGGCGCGGTCCCTCGGCTGTGCCGACCGCGAAACCGATCGGTTTGCCGACCAGTTTCAGGGGGTCGATGGATTCGACGCTCGGATCCCGATAGGCCAGCAGTTCGAGTTCGAACCGGAACAGCCGGGAGATCTCCTCGCGTCCGCGGAGGCGCTGCAGCCGCAGCGTCGGGGGGCACTCGGCCGGCATTGTGACCTGCAGTGCGTCGCCCAGGGTGGAAGCTGGCATGTGCGGCCTGTGTCGCAAGTCGCTTCGCGTGGGCGAAGCGGTTCTGGAAACAACGGGACGCCCGATGGCCGTAGCCACGGGCGCCCCGGGTCAGACATTGGCGCGGGCGGCAGGTCCGCCGCCCGCGGCGGTTCGGGCGCGGCCCCCGAGCCGGTTCAGCTCTCGCCTTCTTCGACCTTCCAGGAGTAGTCGACCTGACCCTTCTCCTTGCCGTCCGCTCCGGCTTCCTTGTAGACGACCTTGATCTTTTCGAAGTTCAGCGACAGTTCCTCGGTCGGGACATCCGCCGACTGGCAGGCGCCGTTGATGTCGTACGACAGCACCTGGACGTTTTCCAGTTCGTAGATCAGGTACGTCTGACGCCCCTTGTCGGTGTACGACCGGGTGACGTGGATCTCGACCTTCGAGAAGACTTTGCCGTTGGCGACCCGCTCGGCCAGCTTGGGGGACGCCTTGTCCACCGCCTTGGAGACCACGATGTCGTCGAAGACCACGTCCGCGCGGCGGCGGTACACGCCCGTGCCGGTTCCCGGTTTGTGAATCCGCTGCTCGAAGGAGATGATGTCGCTCCAGCCCTTGTGCTCCTTGTCCAGCGATTCGCCGTCGATTCCGTCGAATTTGATGTAGCCTGCCATTTGCCTGCTCCCGAAGTGACGCCTGTGTGAAGTCCCGGGGGACCGAACTGACTCGCGGACGCTTCCGTTTCCCGATCAGGGTTGTCTGGTCGCGTCCCCGGCCTGACGTGGCTGTTCTCGGCTGAGGGCCGGAAATGTTTCCGGCGATTCGTCTGGATTCTGAAAAATCCCCCTTGCGGCAGTTTCAACGGGTTCCGGCGGGGCGCCGCGGAGAGGCGGATCAGCCCACCGGTTCGCCGTTTCATCGTGCCGAGTCATAGTCGATGAGGGTGGTGAAGGCGCCTTCCTGCTTGCCGTCCGGCCCCGCCAGAATGTATTCGAACTCGATCGATTCAAACCCCAGCGTCAGCTCCTCTGTCGGCACGTCGTCGCTTTGAGTGGGGCCGGTCAACTGGAAGCCGTGCACCATGCACCGCAGGAGCCGGACTTTCAGGAACCCCTTCCGGCCTTCGCCCGTGTAAGACCGGGTGCAGTCGATTTCCACCTTGGGAAAGATGTGGTTGGTGGACATCTTTTCCAGCAGGATCGCGCTGGCCGCGTCGACCGCCTTCACGACGCGAACCGGATCAGAAATCATGTGATGCGCCCGGGCGCCGACCTGCACCTGCCGATGGAAGTTCTGGCTGAACACGATGACGTCCGACCACTTGTCGTGGCCTTTGTCGCGGGACTCGCCGTCGACGTCGTCGAACTTGATGAAACCAGCCATGGCGTTCCTCGCGGAGATGCGGTGTGAAATCGTCGGGTTGGGAGTTTCCGGGTCGTGCGAGCGGACGGCGGGCGAATGCGTGGTCGCCGTCAGTTCACCGCGGCCCGGACGTGCGCGGCCCCCGGCAGAATCGTCGCCCGCTGCTCAAACGTCCTGCGGGTGAGAATCTTCAGTTCGGCATCCGCAGGCAGCGCGTCTGAGGCATAGTAGAACTCGTGATCGACCCGAGGCGAGGTCGAGAAGACCCGCCGGCGGATTTTCTCCGGGGCCGGCGACATCGTCACCAGGGCCGTCACCGGGTCCGCGGGAAGCGCCGCATGCCGCTCCGTCACGACGACCACAAACCCCCGCGGGTCGCGCGGGCCCATTCGCATGCTCCATTCCGCGTCCGATCCGGCGACCTGGATCGACCCCTGCGACAGCTCTCGCGACGAGAAATCCGGAGCGACCGGCGCATAGCTGAACCCGATCTCCAGCCGGCATTCCTCGGCCTCGCCCGGCCAGTCCGGGTATTCCACGGGCACAACCGGCACGGGGCGGTTCGGCAGAAACTCGCGGTACAGGGTGTGACGCGTCGTGAATTCCCGGGCGCCGGCCCGCGGCGTCGCGCGAATCCAGACCAGCGCCGGACGCGGCGAGAACAGCTCGTCGCTGCCGGACTGGAACGAGATGGGGAAAATCCGGCCGGCGCCGGCCGCATCGAACTTCGGCTGGTGCACGAGGACCGCACACGAATCCAGCGCCGGCTCTGGCAGGGCCCCGCCAAAGATGCGATACGGCGCCGCCAGCGTCGTGACGGGATTCCGGTTCAGGCGCACGCCGTCCGGGTCGTCGCGGTCCGCATCTCCTTCGAACCCGTACCGCGGCAGACGCAATCGCAGCGAACGCTCCGCCGACTGTCCCGTCCGTTCGACGCCCAGCGAAATCTGTTCCCCGCCTTCCACGCGCAGCGGCTTTTGATCCAGCACTTCTGCGCCGGACATGAGCTGCACCAGCAGGTCCAGCGGCGCCTGCGGAGGGTCGATCCGCCACTCCTGGCCCAGCGCCAACTCCTGGCTGAGCGGCGTCCCGTCCAGCGCCGAGACATGGTATGACAGCGGCGACAGCGATCGCTGCAGCGTCGCCAGCAGCTCCTGGCGGTTCGCAGCGAAGTAGCAGGTCGCGATCTTCTCGAGTTCCTTGTAGGCGGCGTTGGCCTCCGGCTTGCCGCGGCCCTCCTTTGCGTCGCCAAACTCGCCTCCGATGCCGACGACGTCGATCGCGATGCCCGCCTCGCGGACCTGCGTCTGCAGCGTTTTGAAGTCGATTCCCTCGCCGCCCCATCCGGCCATCGATGGCCTGTAATCCATGCCGTCGGAGATCACGATGATCCGGCGCGGCCGCGACGCCAGCCGGGGCGCCTTGAGTTGCTGAACTGATTTCTGGATCGCTCCATACAACGGAGTCTGTCCCCAGGGCTGCAGGCCGGCGTTTCCGAACATGCCGCGGAGGTCATCGAACTGCCGGGCGTCGAGGGGGCGCGGTTCGACGAGCACCTCGACGTCAACGTTGAACAACTGGAACATCGCCTCGTCCGCGGCGGCGCAAATCGCGTCGGCGTCTTCGCCATCGAACGAGTTGGGCGTCGCCAGCTGGTTCAGCTGCCTCGCCTCGAGCCGGGTCGCATAGGGAGAGGGCTGGTTCTGCAGCCGGCGGCGGCCGGTCGACGACGTCGTGAATGAATACCGGTGGCCGAACGCGATCAGCCCCACGTCGAACTGGCGCGGGTAATCCGTGGACAGCGACCGCAACAGCGACGTCAGCTCCTGGACCGCGACGTCCCAGCGGGCCACCTTGTCGTCGCCGAGCTCGCCCTTGATGTCTTTCTCGGTCATGGATGCCGAGCAGTCGATGACGAAGTACACGATCGGCCGCTCGCCGCCGGGGTCTTCGACGCGGATCCGGGCCGCTTCGGGGGGCTTCGGCCGGTAGTCCCAGTCGACGGATTCCTCCTCGACGCTCGTGATTCGCAGGGGCCGGCGGACGGTGTGGCCGCGGTAGAACGCGATGAGTTCGCCGCCGCCGCTTTGGGCGAGGGCGCCGTCCTTCAGTTCCTCGCGGACAATCTCCTGCGGAGTGCTGGCGCGAACATCAAACGCCAGCCGCCGCGAACTGCGCAGCGGAATGACGGAGGCGGGCCGTCGGCCTTCCACCCAGAGCGCGCCCGTTCCCGCCGGCCTGCCGGCCGGCACGACGCCATCGTCGTCGGTGCGGGGATCGACGCCGAGCGTCAGGCGGAGCGCCGCGGCGGCCGCGGGATCCAGCGGAGATTTCGGATCGGTGTTGAAGGCCAGATCGTTGGCCGCCAGTCGGGCCGTCCCTGCGGACGCCGCCTCGACGGCCCGGTCGATCTCGGCCGCGAGTTCCGGTGCAGCCGGGGCATTCAGCGAGTTGAATGCGGACAACTGCCGTCGCGCGATCCGTTCGAAAAACGGCGCTTCCTGCGGACCCCAGAAATCCTCGACCGTCCGCCGCACCAGCCAGCTCAAATAGGCGCCCGCTTCGCCTTCCTGCAGCATTCGCACGACACGGGCCTCATCGGTCTGCAGCGGTTTGAGGTCCCGCCCCACCGATGCGACTTGCGCCAGGCGCAGCGCGGTCTCCAGATTGCCCGCCGATGACTCGCGCGTGACGACGCCAGTCAGCGCGTTGTAGCGTGTTGCAAACGCCCGCAGCTGCGAACGCAGCGCCGCCCCGCCCGCTTCTCCGTCGTCCTGGTCCGCCTGCAGCCGCCGCAGCCACGCCAGTTCGAGCCGCTCCAGCTTTTCCGCGGCCGACGAAATCTCCGACGAAGTCGGCGCCTCAGCCAGAGTGCCGAACTCGACGGTCGAGACCTTGGCGACGTTCCCGTGGGCCTCGTACGCGTAGGCGTAAATGTAATCGCGGCACGCCCGACGGTCTTCGTGGCTGAGCGCCTGCGAGGGCAGGCACACCGCCGCCAGTGCGTTCCGCATGCGGGAGCCTTCCGCGACTGCCACGCTCGCCTCGCGCAGCTCCCGCTGCAGCCGGCTGCGGATGTCGCCCCGATCGTCGCGCAGCGCTTCCCGCATCCGCTCCACGTCCCGGACGAGCGCGCTTAACGCCGCCGGGTCCGACGCGGGGTTCTGCAACAACGACTGCAGCCGTTCGATCGAACGGTTCAGTTCCTCAAGCCGCGCCTCGATGTCCTTCTGGGGGAGCTGCGGAAGGCCCAGCGGCCAGCGCGCGTTGTCGATGAGTTCGGCCAGCGCCTCCTCGGAAATCGTGTAGGCCCGAGCGACGTCCCGCGCCAGGTCGCGCTGCGCCTCGTAGTCCCGCGTGAGCTGATCGAATCGGCCTTCGAGTCCGTCCCAGCGGTTGGCGAACAGGTCGTCGTCGCAGGCGCGGCGCTGGCGGTCGAGTTGCGTCAGCGCATCGCGGGTCCAGGGCAGGAACCGCAGATCAAGGAAACTTGAGGCCGGCGGCGCCGGACAGGCGGCGTCTTCGGCGGCCTGCCGCGCGCGGAGCGCCGCGCGCACAAGGTCCGGCGGGGTCTCCGGATCGGCCCCGTCCGCAATCATCCGCGCCAGCGCCAGTTCCGTCGTCGAAATCGGCGCAGCGACCGGCTCCAGCAACGGCGCCAGGGCGGACGGCGACAGGGGGGCCTGCGTCGCGGCCGTCCACGCGGCCAGGTCCGCGTCGGTCGGCTCCTGGCGCGCCCAGCGATGCTGCGGCAGACTCGTCGGCGGTATGGCCGGACGTGCGGGTTCGACGCGCAGTCGCCGCAGCAGGGCTTCGATCTCCTGCCGCGGGTCAGTGATCCGATAATGCCCGCCAGCGAGGTTCCGAAGCTCCAACTGGCAGAGCTTGCGGATGATGGCGCCGCGGGCTGTCGCGGACGTGCGGTCCGGCGCGGCGATCGAGCCGCGTTCTTCGTCGAAGGCCTTCCAGGCGTCCTGCAGCCGCCCCATCCGCTCGCGGAAGTCCGGGTTCGACGTCGGGCGATTCACGATTTCCGGCAGTGCGCCGGACTGCGCGTAGGCCAGATCGAGCTTCGGAGCCGCGGCCGGGGCGAGAATCGGAGTCTGCTCGCCGCGTTCGCCGCGGCGGTTCCGGGACCAGTGGCTGACCTGGGCGCGAACGAACCGGTGCAGCTCGTCGAGCGACACCCACTTGTCGCCGTTGTCGTTCGCGTGTCCGCGCAGTCCCTCGGCGACAAAGAAGCCGAACGCGCTGCCCCCCAGTTCCGGCGCGCCCCAGGATTGCTGCCCGGGCGCGTGGGAGAACAGGACGGCCAGCGCCTCCGGCTTCTCCAGATGCTTCTCTTCAACAAGCGCCGCGGCCCGCTCCACAAACGTGTTCGAAGTCAGGCCGATCGTCGGGTCATGGTGCAGACGCCCGCAGTCGAACAGCACCAGCTTCTGGATCTCCGGACGGGTTCCGCGGAGCGTCGCCAGCACCGACTCGAACTTCAACCAGGTGGAATCGTCCAGCGGATGGGCATCGCTGGTGATCAGGCAGGGCTCGCCCCGGGAGTTCTCGGCCGTGTGCGCGCTCAGGTAAATCAGCAGCACTTCGGGCTTGCCGCGGCCCGGACGCCCCGGCCGTCCCGAGTTCAGGCGATCTTCCAGCCGCTTCAACAGTCCCTGGTTGCCGGCGTCCTGAGCCAGGAATCGATGCTCGGCGACCGGCTGGAACTTGAGGTTGGCCGTGTTGACCTCGGCGAGGTGCGTGAAGTCCTCCGCGACCCAGGCGTTTGGCGGCCAGGGGGACGAGGCGAGTTCTTCCGGCGTCTGGTCGTAGTCCAGGATCGACAGCGCGAAGACGGGCGTGGCCTGCGGGCGTTGAAACACGGTGTAAATGAGGAAAGCCGCCAGCGCCAGCGTCAGCAGGCCGCCGGTCCGCACCCAGAAGGCGCGCGTCAGTCCGGGCGCCGCTTTGGCCTCCTGCCGCCGCCATTTCTGAGCCGGTTCCGCGGCCGCGTCCGCGCCGCCTCCGCGCCAGGAGCCTTTGGGTTTGGCCGCCTCGGATCGCGAGGCGCCGGATGCGCCGCGGGGCGGAGGTACGGGATCGCCGCCCGTGCTGCGCGGAGTCTGCGGTTTCCGACCATCTCGCCAGGACGGCATCGTCAGCCCTTCGGAACGGCGGCTCGATCAGCGAGTCCGGGGCCGGTCGCGGCCGCGCGCCGATGCGGGAAAGGCGAGCGCGGCGACCGCCGGCGCGGAATTCGAAGTGAAGTCTACTCCCGGCGGGAAACCCTTGTCGAACGACGTTCGCGCGACGTCCGCCGGGCCACGCGTCGCGAGTCCCATCACCCGATCGTGTACAGAAACTTCCCATCCGCCCCGGACGAGACCGTCACCTGCGAGATCGGATCCCCCGCCCCCATCCGGGCCAGGAACTCCGACGACAGTTCCGGCAGCAGCGTCCTGCGGAGAATGTGGTCGATGTTTCGCGCGCCGGTGTCCACCTCGGTGCACCGCGCGGCAATGGCCTCCACCATCTCGTCCGAGAAACTCACCGCTGCCCGATAGTTCTCCCGAATCCGCTGACCGATCTTCCCCAGCTTCAGGCGGATGATCCGCTTCAGCACGTCGTCCGACAGCGGGTAATACGGCACGATCGTGCAGCGCCCCAGAAACGCCGGCTTGAACGTCTTGAGCAGCTCGGGAAACACCGCTTCAGTGAAGCCCTCGACGTTCGGCATCGTGTCCGGATCGGCGCACAGGCTCTTGATCAGGTCGGTGCCCGCGTTGGACGTCATCAGGATGATCGTGTTCCGGAAGTCGATGTCCCGTCCCTCGCCGTCCTTCATCTGCCCCTTGTCGAACACCTGGTAGAAGATGTCCTGCACGCCGGGATGCGCCTTCTCCATCTCATCCAGCAGGACCACGCTGTAGGGCTTGCGGCGGACGGCCTCCGTCAGCACGCCCCCCTCGCCATAACCGACGTAGCCTGGAGGCGAACCCATCAGCAGCGAGACTTTGTGCTCCTCCTTGAACTCCGACATGTTGATGACGGTCATGTTCTGCTCGCCGCCGTACAGCAGGTTCGCCAGCGTGATGGCCGTCTCCGTTTTTCCCACGCCGCTAGTCCCCACCAGCAGAAACACGCCGATCGGCATCCGCGGATCGGTCAGCTTCGCCCGCGACGTCCGGATGCTCTGCGAGATCAGCTCCAGGGCATGCGACTGGCCGACGATCGAATCCTCCATCAGCGACCGCAGCTGCAGCACCGTCTGGACTTCGTCCGCCACCATCCGCCCCACCGGAATGCCGGTCCAGCTCTCGATCGTCTCGGCGATCGCCTGGGAATCCACGTAGGGGTGCATCAGCGGCGTTTCGCCCTGAATCGTCCGCAGCTCCGCCTCCAGCTTCTTCAGCTCCGCGCCGAGGTTCGCGGGGTCGACGGCCGCGGCGCCCTCCTGATTCGGCTGGCCGTTCTCCTCGGCCGGAGCGCGGAGCTCGCGAATCTTCGCCACGAGTTCGCGCTCTTTGTCGAGCTGTTCCTGCAGCTGCGTCAGCCGGGCGGTGATGGCCGTGCGATCCTCGGCGAGCTTGGCCAGCCGTTCGGTGTGATCCGCGCCGGTCCGGGCCTCGCGCTCGAGAATCTTCAGCGAGACGTCGTTCTGTTCGAGCTGCCGCTGGCAGTCCTCGATCGCCGACGGCGTGGAATTCAGCGCGAGGTTGATCCGCGCGCCCGTCGTGTCCAGCAGGCTGACGGCCTTGTCCGGCAGCAGCCGGCCGGAAATGTACCGCTTGGACAGCCGCACCGCGTCTTCCACGGCGTCCGACAGGATCTCGACGCCATGATGCTTTTCCAGCGTGCCGATCAGGCCCCGCATCATGGCCACCGCGGAGTCCTCCGTCGGCTCCTCGACTTTCACGACCTGGAATCGGCGGGCCAGCGCAGCGTCCCGCTCGAAATACTTCTTGTATTCCGCCCAGGTCGTCGCGGCGATCGTCCGCAACTCCCCGCGGGCCAGCGCCGGCTTGAGCAGGTTGGCCGCGTCCCCCTGGCCCGCCGAGCCCCCCGCGCCGATCAGCGTGTGGGCCTCGTCGATAAACAGAATGATGGGCTGCGGCGACGCCTTGACCTCCTCGATGACGGCTTTCAGCCTGTTCTCGAACTCGCCCTTCATGCCCGCGCCCGCCTGCAGCAGGCCCAGATCCAGCGTGCGCAATGAAACGTTCTGCAGCGAAGGAGGGACGTCCCTGGCGGCGATCCGCAGCGCGAACCCCTCGGCGATGGCCGTTTTTCCGACGCCCGGCTCGCCGGTGAGAATCGGGTTGTTCTGCCGGCGACGACAGAGGATGTCCATCACCTGCCGGATTTCGCTGTCGCGGCCCAGCACCGGGTCGATCTGTCCGGCGGCCGCGCGGCCCGTCAGATCGATCGTGTACTGGTCGAGCGACGGCGTGCGTCCGCCCCCGGGGCGCGGACCGGGCGCGCCTCCCGTCGCTCCCGCGCCCGACGCGGACGCCGCAGCCGCCGCGGGCGCTCCTGCCTCGGAAGCGTCGTGCGTGATCGCGTGATACTGCTTCTTCAGTTCCTCGGCGGACACCTTGTCGAACTCCGCCGTGACGCTGGAGATCTGCCGGTTCAGACCCTCATCCGCGACCAGCGCGTACACCAGGTGCCCGGTCCGGATCACCTGATCCAGAAACTCGATCGACGACCCCAGCCAGGCCTCGCGAATCAGGTCCACGACATTCTTGCTGAGCGCCGGCGGCCGGGCGTTGCCGGTCTTCAACTTGTCGATCGACTTCGTCAGGTCGGCCGTCAGCCGGTCGACCGAGATTCCGAACGTCTTGATGATCGACATCAGCTCGGACTGCGGCAGGTCCAGCAGTTTCAGCAGCCAGTGCTCAATCTCGATGTTGTAGTTCGTCCGCGACAGGCACAGCCCGGCGGCCGCCTCCATGGAGCGCCGGCTGTCGTCGTTGAGCTTGCCGATCAACTGCTTCAGATTCAGTGACATCGTCCGGGATCCTCAAGGCTGCATTGAAACCGTGGCCGCGGTCGACGTCGTCGCCGCCCGCTGGCCGCCTGCAGGGCTGTCTTCGTTTCGGGGGCGCGGCGCCAGCCGCCCCTCGGGGGGAAACACCGCCTCGTCGCCGTCCTGATCGCGCGGACCGCTCAACATCCACGTATTCCATCCCAGCCGCGCAGTCCCTGCCAGCGCCGTTTGTGGAATCTCCGCGGCGCGCAGCACCGGCTGAATGTCGAAATCGTACTCGGTTCCGGCGTACAGCGCGGTCAGTTCCGACAACTGCCGCAATCGTCGGCCGCCCGGCAACAGTTCCTGAAATTCCTTCCAGGTCAGCGGACCCAGTCGAATGCGAAACCGCGATTCGCCCGTCCAGACCCGCGAGCCCAGCATCGCCGAGTCCCCCAGACCGCAGTTCCCGCCCAGCGGCGACGTCGCCGTCGGCAACTGCGACTGATCTTCCCGCGACAGGTGCAGCCACTGACCCCGGAACTGCTCCACGTCGATCGCCAGCCCCATGAACTCCCGCAGCAGGTTCCGCAGCGACCGCACATTCCGCGGACGGTGAACGAACAGTCCCACGAAATACAACAGCGATTCGTCCGGGACGCTCATCCGACCCCGCAGCGTCCCCGTCCGTCGATCCGTCGGACTGAGCGCGTTCGTCCCCAGCCCGAGCAGCGCATACAGCCCCTGCGTGACGACGTCCTCGGCGGCCGTCTCCACAGAGTTGGCACGCTCGTAGGCCGCCGTCAGCCGCAGTTTTTCCCAGGACCGGAAATAGAACGATGCCGCGCGGTGGTCCAGCAGATTCAGAAAATCCCGCAGCGCCTCGTCCCCACGCCGGACGCGATCGATCAGCAGCCGCGTGTAATGGCTGGGCAGCACGCCCGCCGCGCCGACCAGGCCAAAACACGCCATCCGGACTTCCAGACGCGGCTCGCCTTCCCTGCCCGACGACTCGGCGATTGACGCCACTTCCGCCCCGGGAAACGACATCGACAGCGCGGACGAAAACCTCAGCGGCTCAAGCTCCGGCGGCGCCGTCGTCCCGATGTCCCCCGACGATGCACCCGCGCGATCCCGCGCAGACTGCAGCAGCAGCCGCACGGCCTGAAAAAAGCCGAACCGCTCGGGCTGCGCCCGCAGGACATCGATTACAGCAGGACCTGATCGCCCGCCCGCCGCGGCCATTGCGCTATCATCCCCCGTTGACGTGAAATCGCCGACATCCGCACAAACGAATTCAAGGAACAGTAGGCCCCCAGAAACCGCTCCAGGACGGAGGCGAACAGATACAGCCCCCCCGCCGAGTAACGCGACTCATCAAAGTCCACGGTCACGTGCTGGCCGCGGCACAGAAACTCATGACGGCGGCCATCGATGACTTCGCGGATGCGGCCCGTCGTCCGCTCGAACCGCACTCCGGCGATCCCCGCGATCATCTCTGACGCCCGCTTGTCGTCCCGCAGGTTGTACAACCGCAGCAGCTCCCGCAGGCCGTCCGCGCCGGCCTCGAAATCCTGCAGCGACAACCCGTTCACCGCCAGGTGCGACAGCAACCGCCAGCGCGTGCCCCGGCCCAGCGCCGGCCGCAGCACGGACGTCGGTCGCGTGATGCACTGCATCGTCATCAGCGAGCGGTCGTGCTTCACCGGCTGCACCCGCGGCAGGCCGCCTTCGAAATCCCGCAGGCGCAGCGGATCGCGGGTCACGCAGGTCGTCTCGACGTTCAGGGTGATGGCGTCGGGGGTCGTGGGATGGAAGTCCAGATCGGCCAGCGAAAGGTGCAGGTCGCTGCCCTCCTCGGCGCGCGGGGCTCCGGCCGGCGTTCTCCGCGACGCGATCCAGAAGCATCCGGTTCCGGTCGCGTCCTCGCGTCGAAAGGAATACAGCGGATGCACCTCCCGGGAGGCGCCGGCGGAGTCCACGGCCGTCACCCGGTCCACGCTGTACACTTCATGCACGCCCGGCCGCCGCGCGTCCGGCACGATCCGGTAGTCCGATTGCATCCGCGTCACGCGGATCGGCTCGGCCGTCTGCGAGTACAGATTCACCACCGGCGTGCAGCCCATTCGGAACGTCGTCCGCGACACGCTGGGCGCCAGTTCCGTCGCCTCCCGGTCCAGGAACAGCAGGATTTCCGCCTCCGCGCCCTGCCGCGACCACACCTCCGGAGGAATGTGCAGGTCCAGGAACAGGAACTTCTGCGGGAAGATGAAGAACTCCGACAGCAGCGTGTGCCCCGGCAGCGTCCGCGGCGACGACGGAATGGCCGCATCCTCGGGCTCGAAGCCGACCCGGCGAATGGTCGACGCGGCCGGCAGTTGCACCGCCTGAGTCGCCCCCGGGGCCGCGACCGACACGCCTGTCACGCCGGTCAACAGCAGCTCGTACAGATCGTAAATGAAGGGCGCCTGGCCGCTGAGATGCAGCCGCAATGGCGCGATTGCCTGCTCGCCCAGCGGGGGATCGGGTTTGAAGGACTGCAGCCGCAGGCGCAGCACCGCCTGGGCGCTTCTGGCGGCGGGCGTTTCCGGGGCGGCGAACGGGCGATGTTCGAGCGCGGCGTCGGCGACCGTCGCCGGCCACAGCGACAGCGCGTACGCCGTCCGGAACCGCAGCGGCTCGCCGTCCGGCAGGGGCGCCGACTCCAGAATCGTGCCCCGCGGCAGATGCAGGCCCTGCGTCATCCCCGCCTGCGCCGGCGCCAGCCGCGCCTCGGCGATCGCCATCGCCGGCGCCGGATTCGAATAGTGCGGCGCCACGACATTCAACAGCGCCTCGGTGATCTCCGGAAAATCATCGTCCAGCTTCAACCGGGTCCGCGCGTTCAGAAACGCGACCCCCTGCAGCAGACGCTCGACGTGCGGGTCGCGGACGCTGTCCGAGGACTCGTCGTCCAGGGTCAGGCGCGCGGCGATCTGCGGATGCCGCTCGGCGAACTCCCGCCCCTGCTGCCGCAAGAACCGCAGCTCCTCGTTGTAGTAACGCAGGAGATCGGAGCTCATGTCGGCGTCTCCCGGATGCGAATGGCCCCCGAGCCCGGTTCGACGTCCGATTCAAACGCCACCGGCTCCGTCCAGGGATCCATGCGCAGCACCGCGCGGACCTTGAACATCAGCTTGCGGGTCTGCGAGCGGCGACGCTTCTGGAACTCGACCTGCACGTCGCTGAGCCGCGGCTCGAACCGTTCGATCGTCTCCTCCAGGATCCGCTGCAGCGCGCCCTGCGATTGCGGACCCGCGTACACGACGCCGGAAAAGTCCGGCAGGCCGTAGTTCACCAGCGATTCGTTCAATTCCTCCCAGGCGTCCGGCCACGTCTGCCATTGACGCTTGGAATTGAACAGGTCCTCGAGGTCGCGGCGCACCGACTCCCGCAGCACACGCGCCGACTGCGCCTGCCGCGATGATTGCGTCGGGTCGACCCGCTCGTCGATCAGCCGGTCGAGCAGCGACTGCCGGACCGTCCCTTCTCCCGAAGGCTGCGCCACGCGTCAGGCCTCCGCTTCGTCGCCGCGCCCGATGACCCGCACCGGATCGTCGAACTCGAACTTGCCGCACTCAAGAATCGGCACGTCCGACTCGCCGATCAGCAGCACCCGCTGGCCCACGCCGCGCACCTGCCCGCCCGCGCCCTCGATCCAGTCCGTCGACCGCGCCAGCCGGAGCGCCGGATCCTCGACCGTCGCCGTCCCTTCGTACACCGCCGGCACGTACACCACGCCGTCCGGACCCCCCTTCACGATGATGTGCGCCTGCCGCCACAACAGGTCCCGCGGACGTTCGAACGGCAGAAACTCCAGCAGCTCGATGTTCTCCCAGCCGACCCAGTAATACTTTCCGGTCGTCGTCAGGACTTCGAGCACCGGCGCCAGGAGGTCATCCAGGTCGCGGATGTCCGCGAATGGCTGGCCGTTATGCCGACCGGACACCTGTTTGCGCGTCTCTTCGACGGCCGCCGCCGTGGCCGCCGCTTCGGCGGCCTGGCCGGAACGGAGTTGCGTCAGCGCCTTCAAGGCGTCCTGCAGCGCCGGCCCGGGCTGCCCCAGGAACTCCGGGACGCGGCCCTTGTCGAACACCTCCCGGCGGGAGAGTTCGGCGCGGATCAACTGGCGGAACACGGCCGCGACCGTGCCCGTTTCTGGGCTCTGCGTGGAGATCGCGTCGACCTGCCGGTCGGCCCGTTCCAGATCGCCGGAAATCGCCGCGAGTTCCGCGAGCTGCCAGCGGGCGGCGAGGTCGGTCGGCGAGGCCTTGACCGCTTCCAGCGCGGCGTTCAAGGCCCCGGCCAGGTCCCCGGAGCGAAACAGTTCGGAAGCGCTCATCATCCGTCCTCGTCGATGTCGTTCGATGCCGCGGCGCCAGAGAGCGGAACCCATCCTACTGGCGCTGGCCGGAAAGTTCAGTGGTCAGTTGCACGGCCGCGGACAGGTCGTCGAGTTCATAATGCGGCTGCAGATGGATGGTGCACACGTACGAACCCGGCCGGTCGGCGTGCGGCTTCAGCAGGATCCGCCCCTGCCGCAGTGGAAACCTCGCTTTCGACGACGGGCTCGCGTCGTCGTCCAGCGTCACATATTTCACCAGCCAGTTCGACAGCCGCCGCTGCAGGTCCTCGACTTCGGTGAAGGCGCCCACATAATCCCGGGCCATCGTCTTGATATACCGTGCGAACTGCGACACGCAGAGCATGTACTGGAACATGCCGGACATCTTCGCATTCAGCGTGGCCTCCGGCGTGTCATAGGTCCGGGCCTTCTGCAGCGACTGCGTCGAGTAGAACGCCGCGTGCCCCGCGCCCGGCAGACTGCACAGCGGCATGATGCCGCATTCGCTGAGCATCCGGTCCTGATGCTCGGTGATCACGACCTCCGTGATGCACCGGGGGGCGACCCCCGCCGCGTCCGATTCGAACCAGTAGATTCGCGGCGGATCGACCAGGCCCCCCGTCCGCTGCCCGGGCTGGACGCCTCGCACCGACGCCAGCCAGCCCGCCGACTGAAACGCGCGGATGGCCACGTTGCCGAATCCCCAGGCGGCGTTGCCCCACAGGAAGCCCTCGCGGTTGGGAGCCGAGACATCCTCCCGGAACACGAACCCGTCCGTCCGAGTCGTGGTTTCGGGATGGGGCGCCCGCATCAGAATCCGGGGCATGGCCAGGCTGATGAACCGCGCATCGGACGACTCCCGCAGCGCCCGCCAGCGAACGTAGTTCGCCCGGTCGAACGTCGCGTCGAAGCTGCCGATCCGCTCGAGCTGACTGAACGACTCGAGGTCGAACAGGCCCGGTGCGGCGCCAGCCACGCAGGGGGCGAAGGCCGCCGCCGCCACCTGCGACAGCTTCTCCAGCAGGTCCACGTCCCCGGGATGATTTGTGAACTGATAGTCGGCGATCAACAGGCCATAGGGCGTGCCGCCCGGCGTGCCGAACTCCTCTTCGTAGACCTTCTGAAACAACTGGCTCTGATCGAATTCGACGGCCCGCTCGAGATCGCGGACAAGCTCGCGGCGCGAGCAGTTCCAGACGCGGATGCGGACGTCCCCCTCCTGCTCGGGGTCGATCGAATCGGCCAGATACCGCAGGCCCCGCCAGGTGGCCTCCAGCGCCTGCAGTTCCGGCGCGTGCAGGATGGCGTTGATCTGGCCGTTCAGCAGCACGTCGATTTCGGCGACGAGCCGGTTCAGGAGCTCGACGATCCGCGCCGGATCGGACGGCAGCGCGCGGCCAAAGATCGCCCGCAATTGCGAGCCGGCGTCGCGCGCGGCGTGAAACTGCCGCCAGCGGCCATCGGCGGCGGTCAGTGCGCCCGCCTGCTGAAGGATGTCCTCGAGCAGCGATGCGGACGCCGCAGGGGCGTCCCGCGGCGGCGCGCTCCCCGGCGAGGCGGCGGCTCCGGACGACTTGGGCACGGCTGGGCCTTGCGGATCACTTGCGGATCAGGCGTCCGCGGGCGCGCCGGACGCGGCCGGCGGGGACTACTTGGCGAGCTGCGGAATGCGGGCCACCAGCCGCATCGACGTCGTCAGCTCTTCCATCTGCAGCCAGGGGCGCATGTGGCATACGGCCTGGTACGAGCCCGGCTTGCCCGGGATCTCCTGCACCTGGATTTTGGCCTCGCGGAGCGGGCAGCGGGCCTTCGTTTCCGCGCTGGGGCTGGGATCGCTCGTCACGTAGTTGTGAATCCAGCGGTGCAGCCAGGCCTCGCAATCGGTGGCCTCCATGAACGAGCCGATCTTGTCGCGGGCGATGACCTTCAGGAAGTGCGAGAACCGCGACGTCGCCATCATGTACGGCAGCCGCGCGGAAATCGCCGCGTTGGCCGTCGCTTCGGGACGGTCGTACTGCTTCGGCTTCTGCGCCGACTGCGCGCCGAAGAAGACCGCGTAATCCTTGTTCTTGTAATGGCACAGCGGCAGGAAGCCGGCGTCGCTGAGCTCCTTCTCGCGCCGGTCGGTGATGGCGATTTCCGTCGGACACTTGAGGTCCATGTCGCCTTCGTCGGTGCGGAAAATATGCGCCGGCAGCCCCTCGACTTTGCCGCCCCCCTCCGCACCGCGAATCGCCGTGCAGAAGCCCGTCTTCGCAAACGCGTCCGTCAGCCGGGCGCCGAGTACGTAGGCGGCGTTCATCCAGCAGTATTCGTCGTGCCCGACCGAGACCGAGTTCCCCTTGGCGTCGAGCGCGACCTCCTCGAAGGCGAACTCATCGATCGGCGCGGTGTTCGCCCCGTACGGCAGCCGCGACAGCACCCGCGGCATGGCCATCACCACGAACCGCGAATCCTCGCTCTCCCGGAACGAATTCCATTTGATGTATTCCTTGGACTGGAAGATCTTCGCCAGATCGCGCGGCTTGGAGAGGTCCGTCCAGGAATCAAAGCCGAACAGCTCATGCGAGGGCGCCGTGATGAACGGCGCGAAGGCCGCCGCCGCCACGTTCGACATCTTGGCCAGCGTGTCGATGTCGTCCGGATGGTTCCGGAAATAGTAGTCGCCGATCAGCGCGCCGTAGGGCTCGCCGCCCGGCATGCCGAACTCGTCCTCGTAAATCCGCTTGAAGATCTCGCTCTGGTCGAACTCCGTCGCCCGCGCCAGATCCTTCTTCAGATCGTCCTTCGACAGGTTCAGCACCCGGATGCGGAGCATGTTGCCCGTCTCCGAGTTCTTGATCAGATAGTTCAGCCCCCGCCAGGCCCCTTCCAGCTTCTGGAACTCCGGATGGTGCATCACCGCCCCGAGCTGCTGCGACAGCAGGCCGTCGATCGCGTCGATGCCCGACTGGATCGTCCGCAGCACGTCCTTGCTGACCGACACGGTCCCCTGGTTGACCTGTTCCACCAGCGTCCGGATCAGGTCCTCCGCTTCAGAGCGTTCCGTCTGCTTCGTCGCGGTGATCGCCTGTTCCAACAGGCTCTCGGACTGCACGGACTCAGCAGCGCCTTCAGTCTGCGCCTTTGCGGCCTTGGCCATGACTCGCTCTCGTCAACGGGTTCCGGGGTCTACTGCGGGGAATCAACTGCTGCGGGGAATCAACTGCTGCGGGGAATCAACTGCGCGGGGAATCAACTGCGCGGATCCGGCGGCGGACGCCGGACTTACGCCTCGTCCTTCGGCTCCACTCCGAGTTCCTTCGAGAGCTTCTGCAGCTCGTCGGTGTTCTTCAGCACGTTCTCCAGAATCTCTTCGAGGTTCTCGCTGCGATCAATCTTCGTCAGCAGATCGCGGAGCTTGTTGCGGGTTTCCAGCAGCGACTTGAGCTGCGGAACCTGCTCGGCCACCTTCGCCGGCTCGAACGACTCCAGCGAGTCGAATTTGAGCTGCACTGGAATCTCGCTGCCGTCTCCGGCGATCGTGTTCTCAACGCGGATGTTCAGGCCCGGGGCCATCTGCCGCATCACCGAGTCGAAATTGTCCCGGTCGATCTGCACGAACCGGCGGTCGCGCAGCGGCTTCGGCTTCTCGCTGGGAGCGTTGCCCGACAGGTCCCCCATCACGCCCACGACGAACGGCAGCTCTTTCTGGACCACGGCGCCTTCCGTCTCCACGTCGTACGTGATGTGGACGCGGGGCTTCCGCACGCGATTCAGCTTCTGATGGACGCTTTCGGACGACATCGACAGACCCCTGATGCTTAAGCCGCAGATTCCCGGAACATTCCGCCGCCAGACAGTCCCCTGTAACACAAGTCTCCGAACCGGACGCGGCGCGGCTCGATGCCCGCCCGGAACCCGCTGGAGATTTCAGAGCTCTCCTCAGTCTTCCGCATTCGGCACGCCCGTTCGACGGAACAGCTCGCGGCGAGCGCTCGCATCCTCGATCAAACGCTTCATCAGATCAGCAAAATTGAGTGTACGCCAGCCGACAAGCTCTCGCAACGCGGCGGCCATCGGCGAATGCGGCTCTGTGCGCTCAAAAAATACCGCCAGTTTTTCGAGCACCCGGTAGGCGTCCTCGCGGGTGTTGATGGCGTCCGCGGACGCCGCCGGCGCCCCTTTCGCCGCGGCCCCGGACGTCGCCGGCCCCCCCTCGCCGGGCGTCGATTCCTGCTCCTGGCCGGAATCCCCCGCCAGCGACCGGATCCGGCGCAGGCAGTCCTCCAACGTTTCCTTCATCCGCCCCAGCGACGGCGCCAGGCTGAGCCCGTCCTCCGTCGTGCCGGACGCCGCATCCGCCGCCTCAGTCAACTGTTGCAGTTCGTCGATCGCCGTCGATGTGTCATCCATCAGGTCCCGGAACACCTGCGGCGGCGTGCCGCGGGCCGCCGCTTCGAGGGACGCCGGCGTGTCGTCGCCGCCCCGCCCCGCGTAGATCCGCACATGGTCAAACGTCGAATAGGGGGGGCTCCCCGCACAGTCGACGATCGGCAGCCGGCGGATGACGTCCGGCAGCGCCGCGTCGATTCCGTCCAGCCGCATGAAGGCCGTGTGCAGTCCCGTGTCGGCGGCGTCGTCCTCGTCCAGAGGCGGAAACATCGACGCCCCATACTTCTGCGTCAGCTCCCGCGCCAGGCGCAAGCCGTCGCGCAGCCCGTTGAAACCGTACTGTCGAGTGAGCGCCTCGATCATCCCCGCCACGACCCACAGGTCCTTGGACGAGGTCGTCAGAATCTCCTCGCCGATCGACACCACCTCCTGCCAGCGCGGCACGAGGTCCTTGGCGTCCGGGCCGTCGTCGCCGCCGGACAGCCGGCGTTTTTCCTTGCCACGCTCTTTCTCGAGCTGGTCGCTGAACTTCCACCACTGCTTTTCGAGGTCGGGACTGGACCGCAGGTGGGCCCCCGTCGGCGCCTCATCGCTGACAGGCCGACACAGCTTTTCGATATCGAGAACAGGGGCACTTGCCATGACCGATCCGCCGTTGACGGGGAACACCGGGAGCGCAGAATCCCAGCCGCTCAAGTCTGCCCTGCGTCCGGACCCCGGGCAATTGGTTCCCGCCCCCGGTCCGCATCGTCCCCGTCCCGGCCGATCGATTGCGGCGGTTCCGTGAACCGCGCCGACGGCGCGGGCGGCCGCACAATCGATTCATTCGATCCGATCGATCACCGGGTCCAGCCCCAGCGTCGCGTACGACTTCGCCAGGTTCGCGCCGGCGAGCCGCAGCAGCAGCCGTTCCTCGACGTGCCGGCGTTCCAGAGCCCGTTGCGCGGCGCGAAACCGGCCCAGGGACGGCAGCCCGGCCCCGCGCGGCTGTCGGTCGGGCTCGGCCCGCTGCAGAACTTCGTCTTCCGCGCTCAGGAACCAGCGGTGCGAACCGGGCTCCCCCTGTCGCGCGCAGCGACCCGCAAGCTGGCGGTCGATCCGCGCCGAAGCGTGCAGTTCCGTCCCGATGACGTGCAGTCCTCCTGCGGCGCGGACTTCGTCGTCGAGCCGGATGTCCGTTCCCCGTCCCGCCATGTTGGTCGCGATCGTGACCCGTCCCGCTGCGCCAGCGGCCGCCACAATCTCCGACTCCTGATCGGGGTTCCGGGCGCTCAGCACGACGTGCGGAATCCCCCGCGCGCGAAACACCGCCGCCAGCGCTTCGGACGCTTCCACCGTCCGGGTTCCGATGAGCACGGGTCGCCCCAGGCCGCGGAGACGCTCCGCCTCGCCGGCGACCGCCTCCCATTTCTCGCGCAGCGTGGCGACGATGACGGTCCGCTCCGCCCGGCGGCGGGAGGGACAGTGCGGCGCGACCCGCCGCACCGGCGCCCCGTAGACGCCGCGAAACTCGTGGCGCGCCTCCAGCGCCGTGCCCGTCATGCCCGCCAGTCGGCGAAACCGGGTCGCGAACTCCTGCACCGTGATCGACGCCGCAGTTCGCGTCCGCGGCGTCAGCTCCAGCCCCTCCCGGGCTTCGAGCGCCTGGTGAATCCCCTCGCTCCAGGTGCGCCCTTCGGACGTCCTCCCGGTGTATTCGTCGACGATCAGCAGCTTCCCGTCCCGCACGACATAGTCGCGATCCCGCTGGGCGTGCAGGTCGACGGAGATCGCACGTTCGAGCGCCGCGTGCAGACGGTCGAGGCTCAGCGCACGTGCCGAGTCCGGAGCTTGCAGCGACAGCAACCGCCGTCGCCCGGCATCGGTCAGCATGACCTCGCGGTTGTCGGGGCGGCGCTCGAAGTCCGCCCCCTCCCGGAACTGCGGCGCGAGCTCCGCGCACCAGCGGAGAGCGCCCTCATCGCCCGAGCCGAGTCCCTCCCCGGCCGGCGCGCCCCGGCTGATGATCAGCGGCGTCCGCGCCTCGTCGATCAGCAGGCTGTCAGCTTCATCGACGATCAGAACGCTGTCGAACAGGGCGGAGTCGACGATCGCGGCGGCGCCGCCGGCCGGTCCCGACTCGCGCGCGGTCAGCCGGGAGCGGAGGTAGTCGAACCCGAACTCGCGGAGCGTGCCGTAGACGATGTCGCGTTGGTGCGCTGCGCGGCGTTCGGCGGGAGGCATCCCGTCCACGACGCATCCGACCGACAGGCCGCGGGCCTCGTACGCCGGCCGCATCCACTCGGCGTCCCGCCGCGCCAGATAGTCGTTCGCCGTCGCGATGCGGACCCGGGCCCCGGTGTCCGCGTGCAGGAGAGCGCCCAGCGCCCCGGCCAGCGTCTTTCCCTCGCCCGTGTCGAGTTCGACGATGCGCCCCTCGAACAGCAGCCGGGCGGCCGTTCGTTGAGAATCGTACGGAGTCAGTTCGAGCGTGCGTCGGACGGCCTCGCAGGCCGCTTCGAGCGGAGCATCGTGCGCGGTGCGGAATGTCCTCATCGACGCCGGACCTGCGGGCTGCCTGCCGCTCCCCTCTCGGACGCCGTGCACGCGGTCGAGCGGTTCAGAGCGTCAGCAGGACGACAATCCCAACGACCGCCGCCGCCTGGATCGCCGCGCCGGCCAGCTCCGCCTCCATCGAACCGTGCGGGCAATCACAGCCGTGCGGATAGGAATGGCAGGTCGGGCAGTCGCCCAGCGTCGTTTCGCAGTCGCCGGGGCAACGGACGACCATCATATAGGGCAACAGGAAGGCCCGTCCCACAAAATCCGCGGCTGACACAACTGGCTGGAAGCAGCCATGCCCCTGCCCGCAGCGCTCCAGATTGGCGTCCTGGAAGTACAGCGGATTGTGGGTGAAGCAATACGTGTAGCGGGCCGGCGCTCCCACCGGATACGGCGAGCCCCAGACGGCAATCACCGGCAGGTCCCCTTCGGCGAGCCGCGCAATGTTCTCCGGAGACTGCTCGTCCCCCATCGGCTGTTCGACCAGTCCGATCGAATTCACCGGCCGGTTCAGCGACCGCAACCGGGAACTGAGGCTCTCCGCGGCGGGGCCCGACTCGGCGCCGGGGATCGGCGCGAGGTCCAGCGGATCGACCTGCGGCTCCGGATCGATGAACGCGGGCTCGGGCAGGGAATCGAACTGCGCCACGCGCTTGACCGCGCGGACGGTCGCCTGCGGCGCGGATGGCGCCACAAACTCGAGTTCCGGGACGGCCGCATCCGGGGCGTCCGGGGCGCTCACCGAGTTCCGGTCCAGCGGCGGCATAGGAAACGGGGCGCCGGCCGCGAATCCAGGAGCGGGCGTCGACCGGGCGGCGAGTTCAAACCGCGGCGCCGCGGACGATGATCCGGTCTGCGGGGCCGGAGGCAACTCGATGACGACGGGGGCGGGGCGTTCGGCGCGGACGGCAAGGCCCGGCGCGGAGGCAGCGGCGGGGATCGGCAGGCCGCTGCTGGCGGGAGCGCCCTTGGCCGCGGAGGCCGTCGCCTCGATCTCGCGTCTCCAGACGCCGAGCGGCAGGCCGGTTTCTTCGAGGATCGGGCGGACGGGCGTCTCAGCGACCGCTTTGGAGACCCGCGCCACGCCCGGGGCGGTCGGCGGCGATTCATTGCGGACCCGGACGACTCCCTCATCCTTCTGGCGGGCGTCGACCCAGACGCCCAGCGAGCCGACGCGCGCCCGGCCTTCAACGTCGCTCCAGAGAACACGGTCGGCCTGAATCCGCGCGACTCCCTCCGGGTCGGCAGCTCGCAACCCGCCGGAAACGGCGATAACCGTGCAGAATACGAGACGCGCCATCCGTGGCATGGTCCCACTCCCTGGGCAGTTCGGTGTGACGGACGGCGGACGCGCCGCAACGCGCAGCCCCGGTCATCCGCATTCATCGAATCGCAGAACCCGCTCCCACCAAACAATTTGCTACGCGCCGTCCGACCCGCAGACCGGAATCGAACGGAATAACCGGAACGAATTCGCTTATTGCACCCGCTTCTCCAGTCTGACTAGAGTTGAAACATTGCGGGCGCTCCGGCGACGTCGATGATGACTCGGGGGACGGTCATCCCGGACAACGCCGCCGCATTCCGCGCAATCCGCAGACTCGCCCTCTTCAGGTCGAAGCGATGAGACTGGCGACCCTTTCTCGGCGTCTGATGCGCATGGTCCGGCCGTTTCAGACGGTGCGCCAACGCCGCCTCGTGCGCCTGGCCGTCCGCGGCCTCGAACCCCGCATCGTCCTCAACGCCGACGTCGGCTTCGTCGGCAACCAGGTCCAGCTCGACAACTTCACCGGCCCCGGCGCAGCCCCCGGCGTAACGATCATCGAGACGACCCACGATTTCGGGGCCGGCAACGTCGCGGCTTACAAGTTCACCCTCAACGACCTCGGCGACTGGAACCAGGCCGGGTTGCTGAACCTCGACGGCGCCGGGGGGGATGACGCCGAAGGCGACGGGGCCGACCTCTATATCGACAAGGACTTCCTCGACAACATCGCCACGGCCGGCCTGCAGATCAACGACACCAACGACGTCAATCCGAACGTGGTGTTCGGAAACGCCGGCGGCCTCGATTTCTCCGCCGTCGACGTCGTCGACCTGCAGGGCGTCAACAACGTCACTCAGGGGGGCAAGCTGCAGACGGCCGACTTCAGCCTGAACGCCGCCGACGTCACGCTGACCAACGCCGCCAATGACTTTCAGGGCGTCGTCTCCGTGACGGCCGCGGGCGCCGTCCAGCTCGTCGACGCCAACACGCTGCAGCTGGGGCCCGTCGCCAATGCGAAGTCGCTGACCGCGACCGCCACGACGATCTCCGTGCAGGGGAACATCCAGACGCTCGACGCCCAGACGTTCAACGGCGCCGTCCAGCTCACCCCGGCGAACGTCACGTTCTCGTCGACGAACAACCAGAACATCACGTTCAACGGAGCCGTGACGGGCGTGGGCAGCGCCCTGACGGTCAATACCACGGGAACCACGGCTTTCAATGGCAACGTCAGCACGAAGAGCCTGACCACCAACGCCGGTGGGACGACGGCCTTCGGCGCGGGCGTGACGACGGTCACCACGGCGGGCGCGCAGCAGTATGGCGACAATGTCACCACGGCCAACGCCAACGTCACGTTCGAATCGACGGGCAACGACGCGATCACGTTCAAAGCCAAGCTGACCGGCGCGGCGTCGAACATTTCCGTCAACACTACCGGCGCAACGACGTTTCAGGGCGCGGTGTCCGCCTCCAAGCTGACCACCAATGCCGGCGGCACGACGTCGATCGGCGCCAGCGTCACGACGACCGGCGCACAGGCCTACAACGACGATGTGACCATCACCGGCGCAGCCACGCTGACGACGACGAACAGCGCCGTCACGTTCGCCGAATCACTGACGCTGGGCGCCGATCTGACGATCAGCGCCGGCACTGGCGCGGTCACGTTCGGAGGCGTCGTGCAGGACGACGGCGTCGGCGGCACGACGTCGAACCTGGCCGTCAACAGCACCGGCGCCACGACGTTCCAGGCGAATGTCGGGCAGGGGGTCGGCAAGGCGCTCACCAGCCTGACGACGAACGCCGGCGGGACGACCGTCTTCGGCGCGGCCGTCGCCAGCATCACCACGACCGGCAAGCAGGAATACGGCGACAACGTCACCACGGCGAATGCGGATGTCGCGTTCACGTCCACCGGCAACGGCGCGGTCTCTTTCAAGGGACAGTTCACCGGAGCCGGCACGAACCTCACGGTGAACACCGGCGGCGCAACGTCCTTCCTGGGCGCCGTGAGCGCCGCGTCGCTGACGACCAACGCCGGCGGGACGACGACGATCGGCGCGAACGTGACGACGACCGGCGCGCAGTCCTACGGCGACGCCGTGACGACCACGGCCGCCATCGCGCTGGCGACGACGGACAGCGCGGTGACGTTCAACGACTCGCTGACGCTGGGGGGCGACCTGACGATCAATGCCGGGGCGGGAGCGGCGACGTTCACGGGGGTCGTCCAGGACGACGGCGTCGGCGGCACGACATCAAATCTGACCGTCAACAGCACCGTCGCCACGAAGTTTCAGTCCGCCGTCGGCCAGGGAGCGAACAAGGCCCTGACCAGCCTGACGACGAACGCCGGCGGCACGACGTCGATCGGCGCCAGCGTGACGACTACCGGCGCACAGGCCTACAACGACGATGTGACGATCACCGGCGCAGCCACGCTGACGACGACGAACAGCGCCGTCAGTTTCGCCAAATCACTGACGCTCGCGGCCGATCTGACCATCAGCGCCGGCACTGGCGCAGTGACGTTCAAGGGGGCGGTCCAGGACGACGGCGTCGCCGGCACGACGTCGAACCTGACCGTCAACACGACCGGCGCCACGACGTTTCTGGTCAATGTCGGCGAGGGCGCCAACAAGGCTCTCACCAGCCTGACGACGAACGCCGGCGGCACGACGGCCTTCGGCGCGGCCGTCGCCAGCATCACGACGTCCGGCAAACAGGAGTACGGCGACAACGTCACCACGGCGAATGCGGATGTCGCATTCACGTCGACAGGCAACGGCGCGGTTTCATTCAAGGGACAGTTCACTGGGGCCGGCACGAATCTCACGGTGAACACCGGCGGCGCGACGTCCTTCCTGGGGACCGTCAACGCCAAATCGGCAACGACCGACGCTGGCGGCACGACGACGATCAGCGCCGACGTCACGACGACCGGCGAGCAAACCTATAACGACGCCGTCACCGTCAGCACGAATCCCGTCACGCTGAAGACCACTAATTCCAACGTCGCGTTCAACAGCACGCTGACGCTGGCCGCCGACCTGTCGATCGTCGCCGGGACCGGCGCCGTCACGTTCAAGGGCGCGGTGCAGGACGATGGCGTCGCCGGGACGAAATCGAATCTCACCGTCGACGCCTCGGGGGACACGACGTTCCAGGCGGCTGTCGGCGTGGGAGGCGCGCTCACCAGCCTGACGACGACGGGCGGCGGGAACACGCTCATCAATGGCGGCGCGGTGACGACCAGCGGCGCACAGACGTACAACGACGCGGTTCTCCTCGGGGCCAATACGACACTCACGACGTCCGGCGCCGCGGGCACGGGCGATGTCCTGTTCGACAGCACCGTCGACGGCGCGTTCGCTTTGACCGTCAACACGACCGGCGGCGGCACGACAACATTCAAGAACGACGTCGGAAGCGGAACTGCGCTGGCCTCATTGACCACCGATTTGATTGGCGCCACCGAGATCAACGGCGGCAAGGTCACGACGACCGGCGCTCAAACCTACAATGATGCCGTCACACTCGGCGCGAACACGGTGTTGACGACTTCGAACAATGCGGTGGTCGTCAATCCCGGAAACGTCACGTTTGCCAGCACGCTGGACGGCGGGTTTTCCCTGAACGTCAACACGACGGGGGGCGGCACGACGACCTTCGGCGGCAAAGTCGGCAACTCGACGGCCCTGGCCAGCCTGACGACGGACAAGTTCGGCCAGACCTTCATCAATGGCGGCGAGGTGACCACCACCGGCGCGCAGACCTACGGCGACGCCGTCACCGTCGGTACGAACAACGCCACGCTGGAAACCACGGCGGCGGGCGGAGACGTCACCTTCGATCAGTCCGTTACGCTGGCGAAGAACCTGACGGTCCAGGCGGCCGTTGGCAATGTCCTGTTCAACGGCACGGTCGACGGGGCCTCGGCGCTCGTCGTGAACACGCCCGGCGGCGGAAACACCACCTTCCAGGACGCGGTCGGAGGGACGACGCCCCTCGCCAGCCTCACGACCGACGCCGGCGGCGCAACGTTCATCAACGGCGGGAAGGTCGCCACATCCGGCGCCCAGTCGTACAACGACATCGTCACGGTGGGCGTCAAGGACGCGGTTCTGTCGACTACGAACAACCTCGTCTCGTTCGCGGATTTGCTGACGCTCGCGGCCAACCTGACGATCAACGCCGGCAGCGGCGCGGTCACGTTCACCGGCGAAGTCGTCGATGACGGCGCCGCCGGCACGCCTTCGAATCTCGTCGTGAATTCCACGGGAATCACAACCTTCCAGGCAGCTGTCGGCCAGGGAGCGGGCAATGCCCTCGACAGCCTTGCGACGAACGCTGGCGGCACGACCCACATCAACGGCGGCCAGATCACCACCACCGGCTCGCAGACCTACGGCGATCCCGTCACGCTCGGGGCCAACACGACGCTCACGACGTCCGGCGCGGCCGGCAACGTCTCCTTCAACAGCACGCTCAGCGGCGCGTTCTCTCTGAACGTCAATACGACCGGCGGCGGCACGACGACGTTCGGCGGCGGCGTCAACCTCCTCAGCCTGGAGACGGACAACAAGGGGAAGACCGTCATCAGCGGCGGGTCCGTCACGACGACCACATTCCAGACATACGGCGATCCGGTGCTCGTTGGCGCGGGCGCTCAAAAGCTGACCGCCGGCACGGACATCCAGTTTCTGGGGACGATCGACGGCGGCGCCGTGGGCCAGGGGGATCTGCAGATCGTCAACGCCCAGTCGACGACGTTCAGTTCGCCCGTCGGCGGAACGACTCCGCTGAACACGTTCAAGGCGACCAGCGACAACATCACGTTCCAGGACAACGCGTACGTCGTCGTCAACAGCGGCGCGGACAACAGCGTGCACATCGTCGCCAACGGGGCCCTCTCGCTGGGCGCTGGCTTCCATGTCAAAGCCAACCTGAACGCCGGCCAGTACGACGCCGTCGCGACCACGTTCGTCCCGGTCCCCGAGCCCGGCAAATCGAACACCGCCCTGTACGATTCGACGACGGTCCCGGCCATGATCGCCGCCATCGCCTCCGGCGTGAATCAGTACGTGGCCACGTTCCAGTTCATCGTCGGTCAGGGCGCGCAGGCCGGCAAAGGCCCCAATGGAACCGAACTCCCCGCCGAGCAGGGGCTGCAGGTTTACATGGACTGGGGCGACACCGTCATCGACAGCCAGCGGTTCGAAGGCCCCGCCGCCGAGGGCTGGCCGACCGGCGAAAGCACGCTCTCCGGACTGACCGGAGGCACGAACGCGTCGATGAAGCACACCTACACCGACCTGGACGTCCAGAACCAGTTGCTCGTCGGCGGGGATGACACATTCGACGGCAAGTTCGCGGTGTCGCATCACCCGTCGATTGTCATCGAGGCCAAGCAATTGACGCAGAACGGCGTGACGGTGGGCAACGTCGCCGATCCGCTGCGGGTGTTCACGACCACGTACGTGTCCGCCGACAACTCGCTGCCGCAGTTCATCGGCGGCAAGGGGCCGGACGATCTCGTGAACGGCGAGATCGAAATCCAGGTCACCTATGTGCAGTTGCCGCCCTTCATCGAACCGATGGCTCCGCCGACGCCGCAGATGCTCGTCGCGCCGGCCATCGCCCCGCCGCCGCCGGTCGTCGTTCTGACGAACATCGTCTCCACGGACGATCCGGTGCCGTCCTCCACGGTGTCGGTCCGGCGCCACGAGTTCATCCTCCGCGCGCTGTCTCCCGATCCCGAACCCGAGGTTCTCGGCGAAGAACGGCTGAACGACGACGACTTCCAGGCGGATCGGCTGCAGCGGCTGTTCATGGCGCTGCCGGACGGGGCGTACGACATCATTCTGCGGACGGGGGATGGCCAGGATCGCCCGATCATCCGGTTCGACATCCGCTCGGGCCGGCCGGTCGTTCCCGAGGAGCCGCTCGACGGCGGGCAACTCCGGCTCGAGGAGATTCAGGAGGCGATCCGGGAATCGCAGGACACGGTTCAAACCGAGGACGCGGACTTCGACAGTCACGCCGCGGCCGCCCCGCCCCCGGACGCCCCGGCCGTCGCCGACGCGCAGGTCGCAGCGGATGCGGGCAAAGCGAACCCGACGCGATTGGCGACCTCGGAACACGTTGAGGACGTGGGCGCGGCGACCGGCCGGATCCGCGTCCTGTTGCGGACGCGCGGTCTGGAAGAGGACAATCCCCTGGGGCTGGCCCGCAGGCTGGCTCGCCGGGCCGCGTGGTGACGGAGGCGAACGAGCGCCGTCATTAACAGGAATGGGGACGCCAGGAGGCGCGTCCCCGGGCGAAACGCGGGTGGGAGGAACCCCTCGCGACATCGCCCGCAGGCCGCAGGATGCTGCCGCCGCGGAACCCGTGCCCTTTCGGCCCGGGCCGCAGTTGGAAACAGACGTCCGCCCCGGCGGACACGATGAGCCGCCGCCCGCGATCCTCCGCGACGGCCCAGGCAAGCGAGCATCCCAGCCATGGCGAACGACAAGCAGCCTCCCGCCGCCGACACGTCGAAGAAGAAGTCGGACGGCACGCTCCACGTCCCGGACGCGCCGCCGGAGGGCGCCACGCCCGACACCATTCCCACGCTCGATTCGTCCCACATGCCGGACGCCGGCGAGGACGACGGCACGGGCAGCCTGCACGTCGACCCCAACGCCTCGGCCGACAGCGTCGCCAAAACCATCCTCAGTGAAGCGGGCGACTTCGACGACCTCTCCTCCATCGAGGTGGACGACAGCTCCCTCGAGGGCATGCGCTCCGACCTGACGCAGACCATCAACCCCCGTCAGCTCGGCGACAGCGAACGCCGCGAGGTCGAAGCCATCCTCAAGCAGGCCCTCGGCAAGGGGGACTCGCAGAGCATTCACGACTCGCCGGCCCTCCGCAGCATCGAAGGCCGGCTGGTGCTGCAGTCGCGGAAAGTCGTCCCCTACCGCGCCGCGGAGGACGACATCGTCGACTA
This sequence comes from Planctomyces sp., assembly GCA_019636235.1. GTDB lineage: Bacteria > Planctomycetota > Planctomycetia > Planctomycetales > Planctomycetaceae > Caulifigura. The sequence goes on along the minus strand of JAHBXW010000015.1, from coordinate 36,571 downwards.
CAAGCTCCGCAGCGTCCTCGGCGAAGGCGGCATGGGCACCGTCTACCTGGCCGAGCAGACGTCGCTGGAGCGCGTCGTCGCCATCAAGGTCATCAAGCCGATCCCGCCGGCCGACCGGGAGCGGATGTCGAAAAGCGGCCGCCTCGCCGCGCACGAGAAGACCCGCCGCGAGCAGTTCCTGTCCGAAGCCGTCGTCACCGGCGCGCTGGACCACCCGAACATCGTCCCCATCCACGACGTCGGCCGCACGCTGGACGACTCGCCGTTCTACTCGATGAAACAGGTCGAGGGGACGGCCTGGCGCTCGGTGCTGTCCAAGAACACGCTCGACGAGAACCTGGAGATTCTGCTGAAGGTCGCGGATGCGGTCGCCTTCGCGCATTCGCGCGGCGTCGTGCATCGCGACATCAAGCCCGAGAACGTCATGCTCGGGGACTTCGGCGTCGTGATGCTCATGGACTGGGGGCTGGCGATCGTCACCCCGCAGTTCCCGCGCTACGGGGCCATGAAGCAGACGAGCAGCTTCGGCGGTTCGCCGGCCTACATGGCGCCGGAAATGGTCGGTCGGCTGGAGCGCGTCACGGCCGCGTCCGACATCTATCTCCTCGGCGCCGCGCTGTTTGAAATCATCACCGGCAAACCGCCGCACCCCCACCCGGCGAACGACCTCACCGGCTGGGAGCAGGTCCGCCAGTACCTCGAGCAGATCGTCCGGCCGAACGTCATCATCGAACCCCGGCCCGAGGAGCGCGGCGAGCTGCTGGACATCGCGATGAAGGCGATGGCCACGCTCCCCGAGGACCGCTACGCCAGCGTCCAGGAACTGCAGGCGGCGATCCGCTCGTACCGCGACCACGCGGAAAGCATTCAGCTGACGACCAAGGCGACGCAGGAGCTGGAAAAGGCCGGACAGTCCGGCGTGTATGCGGACTATGCCCGCGCTGTGTTTGGCTGCGAGGAGGCGCTGACGCTGTGGGAAGGGAACACGACGGCCCGGGAAAGCCTGCTGGAAGCCCAGCTGGCGTACGCGCAGTGCGCGCACGACAAGCAGGATTTCGACCTGGGCCTGTCGCTGCTCAATGAGAACGATGCGCGGCATCGGCCGCTGGTGGCGAAGCTGAAGGTGGGACGGGACGAACGCGCTTCTCGCGCCAAACGACTGAAGCTGGCTTATGGCGCCACGATGGCGCTGTCGTTGGCGTTGCTGGCCGGCGGCTTGTACTCGGTCAAATTGATCAATGATGCGCGCGATGCCCAGGAACTGGCCAAGGGTGCTGTCGAGCTTCAGAAGAAGGCAGAAGAAGATACGGTAGAAGCCAAAAAAGCGCTGGTGGACACCAAGCGGCAAACTGCCGAGACGATCGCGGCGGCAAAGAAGCAAGTCGACGACGCCAATCAGCTTGTTCTGGATGCCCAGAAGAATGCGACGGAATTCGAGCGGCTGGCCAACGAGCAGCAGGCGCTCGCCATGACGGCGCAATCCGCCGCCGACACGGCCATGCGAGAAGCCAGCGCCGCGGAGCTACGGGCGACGGATGCCCAGCAAGAAGCCGACCTCGCCGCTGCGAACGCCCTAAAGGCCACCGCGGAAGCGGAGAAGCAGCAGCAGATCGCCGCTCGCGCCCGCGAAACGGCCGCCTTCGAGGAATACGCCTCGCAAATCGCGCTCGCCCGTTCCCGCATCGATCAGAACGAATTCGAGGACGCCCGCCGCATCCTCGCCGCCATCCGCCAGGCCCGTGAAGCCGATCAGCTCCCCCTGGAATGGGAATGGAAATGGCTCTGGAGCCAGGCCAACCAGTCGGTCGGCGACCAGGCGCTGCCCGCCCGCGGCGCCGAGGTCACGCTGCTCCCGCAGGGGGACCGCGCCGTCATCTCCCTCGAGGGGGGCCAGCTGCAGAACGTCGCCGTCGATGACCGCGGAGCGCCGCGGCTCGAAGGCCCGATGATTCAGCCCCGCGCCGGCGACCGCCGCAGCGTCTCCGCGATGTCGCTGGATGGCCGCAAAGTCGCCACGGCGGACTCCGCCCAGGGCAGGATCGTGCTCAGCGACGCCGGCACGGGCGCGCCACTCGCCGAACTCACGGGGCACCGGCCCGGCGCCCAGATCCGCCGACTGCTGTTCCTCCCCGACGGACGCCTGCTGAGCGCCTCCGACGACCGGACCGTCCGGCTGTGGGACGCCGACAGCGGCCGCGAACTGGCGACCGCCAGCCATCTCGGCCCGGTGCATGACGTCGCCGCCCACATGGCCGGTTCGCAGTTGTGGTTCGCCGCCGCCGTGGCCGATCTCCGCGCCGGCCGGGTCAGCGTCTGGCGTTCGCTGCCCAACGGCGAGCTCGATCGCGTGGGCGATTTCAACGGCCACGCCGGACCGGCCACAGCCGTCGCCTTCTCGCCGGATGGACGCACCATCGCCAGCGGCGACGCCCGCGGCCGGGTGTATGTCTGGGAGCGCGCGGGCCTGCAGCCCATCACCGAAACCAGGAACGCGCTGAGCAGCGCCGTCGTCGCCATGCGCGGCGCGGGGCCGATCTCTCCCGCCGCTTCCACGACCCCCGCCCGCGAACTGTCCGACCCCGGCGTCGGCGCCGGACTGGCCCTGACCGGACCGGCCGCGCGCCGCGGCGCGCACCTCGACCGGGTCACCCGGCTGGCCTTCAGCCGCGACGGCCGACTGGTGCTGTCCACCTCCGCCGACTACACGGCCAAGATCTGGACGGCGGCCGACGCGCAGCTGCAGAAAACGCTGCTCGGCCACGGCGGCGGCGTGATGAGCGCCGAGTTTCTGGGCCCCGCCGGCGACCGCGTTTTGACGACCGGCGTCGACAGCACTGTCCGCACCTGGCTCACGGCCGCCCGCGGCGGCGCGACCGAGTTCCGGGCCTCGACCGGCGTCTCCGCGTTGCAGGCCCACGACGATGAAATCTGGTCCGCCGCGTTCGATCCCTCGTCCAACCGGATCATCACCGGCGGACGCGACCACTCCGCCCGCATCCTCGAATTCGACCCCGAAAGCGCCACTTTTGAAGACGTCGGCGAACTCTCGAACGGCGTCGCCCGCCCCCGCGCCGGAGACCAGCCGCTCATCGAGGGCGCCCAGTGGGTCGCCTTCAGCATGGCCGCCCGACGGGACGGCAAACGGCTGTATGTCGGCGACTTCGAGGGCTATGTCCGCGTGTGGGACATGGAGCGCGGCGTGGAAATCGCCAGCCTGCCGTCGACCGGCTTCAACTTCGGACTCGCGCTGTCGCGCGACGGCCGCTCGCTGCTGACGGGCCTCACCGGCCAGGGCGGCCCCGCCCGGCTGTGGCAGCTCAACGACAACGGCATTCCCAACGGCGATCCGGTCACGCTCCGGCTCGCGGATTCCAGCCCCACGGACACCGTCACGGCGCTGGCCATCGCCCCCCGCGGCGATCGGCTGTTCACCGGGCTCACCCGCGGACAGGGAGGCGCTGGCATTCTGTGGGACGCCGCGACGGGCGCCGAACTTGCCCGCATCGGCGGCGGCGAACAACGCATCAACTGTGCCGCCTTCTCTCCGGACGGCAACCGGCTGTACGTCGGAATTGACGGCGGACTGATTGTGTACGACGTCCCCGGCCGGCAGGCGCTGCCGACCGTTCCGCACGGCGCGAACGTCGTCGACGTCGATGTTTCCGACGACGGCCGCCGGGTGCTGACCGTGTCCTGGGCGCGGACCGGCAACGGCACGCGGTCGGCGCTGCGGATGTGGACGTTTGGCGACGCGGCCGACGCTCCCGAGGACCTGGTCATTGATGAACGATCGTTCGAAGAGAACGCGCCCCAGTCGGGCGCCGAGCGGCTGATGTCCGCGCGGTTCACTCCCGGCTCGGGGGGCGCGCTCAGCATCACGCAGTCCCGCAACCTCCGCGAATCCGAGCTGCAGGTCTGGTCGTTCAGCGACGGCAGCCCGCCGGAATTTCGTCGCATCGTGTTCCCGTCCGGACGCCGCGCGGCGGACCTCGCGGTCGTCGTGCCGGACGCCGCGTCGGGCGAACCCCGCTGGCTGACGCTGCACGGCGACACGGTCTACCGCTGGAATCCCTCGACTCTGGTGCATGAACGCAGCTATCGCCAGGCGGGCGGTTTGACCGAAGCGGCGTTCTCGCCGAACGGCGAACACATCGTGACGGCCAGCCGCTCTATCGTCGTCTGGGACGCCGCTGCCCGACGGCCGCTGACGAAGTTCGAGATTCCCCATGACGGACCGGCCTACACCGCGCAGTGGGATCCGACCTCGCCCCTGCGGTTCGCCACCGGCGGACCCGGCGACGACGCCAATCTCACCGGACAGGTGCGGATCTGGAACTGGAACCCCGATGCCAATGAGATCACCGAAACGGCCAGCCTCGCGGCGCCGGGCGTCGTCCGACGCGTCCGCTGGTCGGCTGACGGTCAGCAGCTGATCGCCGCCTGCGACGCGGGAGAGGTCCTGGTGTGGGACGTTGAGGCCCTCGATCAGGCCCCGCGAACCTACAGCGACGATTCGTCGTCGGCCGCAGCTTACCTGTGCGCGGAGATGTCTCCGGACGGCCGCGAAATCATCGCCGGCGGAGATGACGGCATCGCCCGCATCTGGGCGGTCGACGCCGAATCGCGCAGCGTTCCCCGGGCCCGTCTGACCGGGCACGCCGACGCGATCACCGCCGTCGGCTTTCTGGAGCAGGCCGCGGATGCCGGTTCGCTCCGCTATCTGACGGCCAGCCGCGACCGGTCCGCCCGGTTGTGGAACGTGCAGGAGCAGCGTTCCATCGACGAAACGATGCAGGAAGTCCGTGTGCGCGAGGTGCTCGCGTTGCGCCGCCACGAACTGGGACTGACCGCCGTGCAGGCGACGCAGGACGGCCAGGCGCTGATGACGGCCGGCCTGGATGGCCGCGTGATCCTCTGGCCGGCAGGCCCGCCGGCCGATTGAGCCGCAGCGGTCGGGTCGCGAGAGCGACGTGCTGCATTTCGGGAGGGCGCGCGCTCAGCCGTCGCCCAAACCCAGTCGGTCCATTTCCTCGCGGCTGAGGCGACCGCCGGTCCGCAGCACCGATTCGTTGAGTTCGACCGCCCATTCGGGAAGTCCGGCTTCCCGCATCTGCCGGACGGCGGCGTCGATGTCGTACTCCGCGCGCCGAAAGCTCACGGCTCCGTCCTCGATGACGGCGTACGCGGCCCGGGGGTCGCCGTCGCGCGGCTGGCCGACGCTGCCCGGGTTGATGACCCGCCGGCCGTCGATGTCGAGGTCCATCGGGAGGTGCGTGTGGCCTACGCAAATGAAATCGGCGTCGACATCGTCGATGCGGCTGCGCCAGGCGTCCCGATCCGGAGCCAGGTACTCATCCAGCGGGTCCCGGGGCGTGCCATGCACGAGGAAGAAGGCGTGGCCGCCCAGCACGATCCGCTGCGTCAGGGGCAGCCGGGCGAGGAACTTCATGCGGAACGGATCGATCCAGTCCCAGTGCAGGGGACGGGTGGCGGCGGCCAGCCTGCGGAAGCCTCCACCGCCGCGGGGGGCGACCCGCTGCGCGACCGCGTGGTCGTGGTTGCCGCGGATGGCAGCCGTCGCGTGGCGCCGGGTCCAGTCGATGCAGGGGCGGGGATCGCAGCCGTAGTCCACGACGTCCCCCACGACCAGGCAGGCGTCGAACGACTCCTGGATGGCGGCGAGCGCTGTCCAGTTCGAGTGAATGTCGCCGAGCAGCAGGACCTTCATCGGCAGGCGAGTGGGGCGGGTGTGACGGGGCGTAAAGGGCGATCGGATCAACAGTTGCAGATACGACGCGGCGGCGCGCCGGACCCGGCGACTTGACCCCGGACAGCGCCGCCCAGTCTAATCATGGGGCTGTCAAAGTCGCTCGTCAAAGGGAGAGTCCGCGGATGCGCGTGCCTTCGCCTCATGGAATGACGTTGCGGCAGAAGCTGATTGAGGCCGACAAGCTGGCGCGGGAGCTGATGGATCACCTGGAGCGCGGGTTCGCTCCCCGGATTCATGGCCTGCGCCGGATCACCCGGCAGGGAAGCGAGGGGGAGCATGAGGACGTCACGGATGTCACCGTCCGCAGCACGGTCGACCGGGTTCTGGAAAGCGACGATTTCTCGCACGGGCTGTGCGTGGCGCTGGGACAATTTCTGCAGTCGATCGAAGCGGAAACCCGGGACATAACGACCTGACCGTGGGAGCCGAAGGGGGATCGGCCAGGGTCTGCGCCGGAGCGCGTCGACCGGTTGATCACAGCCCGCCATGAGCAGCAGCATCCGCCGCGAACAGGATCCGGAGCGGAGTGGGACGGCCTATACGTTCCTCAAGCCGATGCCCTCGGTGCAGACGGGGCGGCAGGAGCCGTCGTTGCCGCTGCCGGGCGGGGGGCTGGCCGAGGCGGCGTCCGCGTTGTTCGCCCCGCGGGACGCCAGTCCGTCGCGGCCCGTCACGGGCATCGCGCTGGGGCCGTACCGGATTGAAGAACAGATCGGCCGCGGCGGCATGGGAGCCGTGTTCCGCGCGATCGATGACCGGCTGGACCGGATCGTCGCCCTCAAGGTCCTGTCCCCGGAACTCTCGCGAGATCGATCCGCCGTCCAGCGGTTTCAGAACGAGGCCCGCGCCGCCGCGCGTCTCGATCACGACAACATCGCCCAGGTGCACGACGTCGGCCACGACCAGGGCCTGTTCTACATCGCCTTCGAGTTCGTGGCCGGCACGAACCTGCGCGAGCTGCTGTTGCGGCGGCAGGGGGCGTTTTCGGTTGAAGAGGCGCTGTCCTATGCGCTGCAGATCGCCGATGCGCTGCGGCAAACCGCGGCCGCCGACGTCGTCCATCGCGACATCAAGCCGTCCAACATCATCATTTCGCCGGAGGGGCGGGCGAAGCTCGTCGACTGGGGGCTGGCGCGCCAGAACAGCCTCGAGATGTCCCAGGAGCTGACGCAGACCGGAACGACGCTGGGCACGTTCGATTACATCTCCCCCGAGCAGGCCGTCGACCCCCGCAACGTCGACGTCCGCAGCGACATCTACTCGCTGGGCTGCACGCTGTACCACATGCTCACCGGCGAGCCGCCGTATCCGCGGGGGTCGATGTTCCAGAAGGTCGTGGACCATCATCGGGCCGAGCCGCCGGACGCCCAGGACCGCAATCCGCAGGTCCCCGAGGAGCTGTCCCGAATCGTCCGCCGGATGATGGCCAGCGACCCGGCCCTGCGCTACGCCACGGCCGAGGCCGTGGTGCATGACCTGACCGTCGTGGCGATCGAGCTGGGGCTGCAGCCAGCGAGCCACGGAGGCTGGGTGACGATCCGCGCCCGGGACGGCCGGGTGCGCGCCGGCTGGGGCTGGCTGGGCGCCTTCGTCGGCTTGCTGGCGATGGTGTTGTATCTCGATCGAACAAGCCGTCGGCCGGACGAACTCGCCCTGAAGGGACGTGACAGCGAGATATCCAGCGGCACGTCAGCCAAGGGCGACGGGGCCGGGACGGGCGGTCGGCCGGGCGACACCGCGTCCACGGCGGCGGCGTCCGGGGCTGTCGCCCCCGATGCGCCCCCGGCTGATGAATCCAGCACAGGACTGGCCCGCGGCCTGGGGACGCTGCGGACCGATGGCTCGGCTGTCGCTCCGGACCTGAACGCCTCGAGCGGCACGCGGATCGCCGCCTCGCGCGGCGTCGGGGATCCCCTTCGCACGGGGCCCGAATCCACGGGCATCGGACGCTCCACGCCTCCGTCCGGCGTGTTGCCCCCGGATGCGTCCTCGACCGCTGGCGGCAACTTCCGACTGGTGTCCTCGACCGGCGAATCGCAGCGGTTCCGGAGACTGGAGTCCGCGTGCGCCGCGGCTATGTCGAATGACGTCATCGAATTGGATTTCGACGGGCCGGCCGTCGAACGCATCGACTCGCTGAAGATTCAGGGCAAGCAGATCACCATTCGCTCGGCCGCCGGCCGCCGCCCCCTGCTGACATTCGGGCTGCCCGCCGCAACCGCGCGCAGCGGCAGCCAGCGACAGCCCCGGCTGATCAGCCTGTCGGGAGAACGCGCGGCCCTCGAACTGCTGGATGTCGACCTGCTGCTGGATATCTCCTCCGGCAGCATCACCGATCGCTGGGTGCTGTTTTCCGTCGTTTCCGGATCGCAGGTCGATCTCCGGGGCGTGAGCGTCACCGTCGTGAACCCCGACCGGGCGCCGGCCGCCGTGTTCGAGATCAGCCAGCCGGCCAGCACCGAAATGATGGGCAGCGTGTCCCGCGGAGCAGGCGAACCGACCGACATGGCCCTCGAGCTCAGCCTGATCCGCGGACCGGCCGACCTGATCTCTCACATGTCCCCGGAACCGCTCCGGCTCGACGTCCGGCAGTCGGCCTTCGCGCTCAACGGCGTGTTCTACCGGCAACCCGCCGGGCGGCAGTTTTCCAGCCGGCTGGCCGCTTCCGACCATCGCAACGAGATGTTTCTCGATTTCGTGACGGGCGTGTTCGAGCAGGGGCTGGTCGCCGTCGACCTGGGCGACACCGGAGACTCGGCCCCGATTCATATCGACGGTTCGAACAGCATCCTGTGGGTCTCCAGCCCGCAGAAGTCGCTGATCAGCATGTCCGGGCCTGGCGACCTGGACCGCTTCATCAACCTTTTCTCGTGGCGGGGCAATTCGACTTATTACGACGTTCAGGGGCCCTTCTGGGAGGTCAACTACACCGGGCGGCAGGGCATCTCCGGGCAGACGACCTACGACTTCGCGGGCTGGAAGAACCTGTGGCGCGTCGAACGGCAGGTGAAGATTTCCAGCCAGCCGTTCCAGAATCCCTCGGCCTGGAACGAGGCGGATTTCACGCGCGTCACGCCGCAGGATTTCCGGCTGCGGCCCTCCCCCTCGAATCCGCCAGTCGCCGGGGCCGATGACGGCCGCACCGACGCGGGCGTGGATGTGGCGCTGCCCCGGTTTCCCGCGACGCTGCCGCGCGTCGACCGGCCGTCTCCCACGACGGCGGCGTTTGATCCCGCCTACCCCCGCTGAAGTCTCGGCCGCTGAAGCTCCGGCGGGGCCGGCTCGGCCGCCAGGTCGCTACTTCTTGACCTCGAACAGGTCGACGTAGATCACGGTGATCATCAGCCCCACGACCAGGGCGAAGCCGACATACGTCGCCGTCACGATCACCCGTTCGCTCGGCTTCCGCCGCGCGATGGCCTCCCAGATCAGAAACACCATGTGCCCGCCGTCCAGCACCGGAATCGGCAGAAAGTTGATCACAGCCAGGTTGATGCTGATCAGCCCCAGGAACAGCAGGAAGTCGGCCAGCCCCTCCTCGGCGAACACCGATGCCGCCTTGGCGATGCCGATCGGCCCATGCAGGCTCTTGATCGACAGATCGCCGAAGATCAGGTTCCGCAGCGTCAGATAGATGTCGACGACCGAATTCCGGGTGTGCGTCCAGCTCATCGCCAGCGCGTCGCCCAGGTTGTCCGCCTTGCGGTCCTCCGTCATGCCGGCCAGCAGCAGCCCCCGCGTCGTCGTCTGGTTCCAGCCTTCAATCGGCTGCAGCTCCACATCGACATTGAACGTCTGGTTGTCCTTGCCCGACTTCTTGACTTCCAGCGACACCTGCGTCACTGACGGCTGCAGCTGCAGACGGTGGAACGCGTATGCCCAGCCGGCCGTGCCGACGTTGATGGTCGTCGACTTCGAGCCCTTCAGCGCCGGATCCTGGGGGATGGTGACGCCCACCACGGAATCCCCCGGCTGCAGACCCAGATTGGCCGCGGCCCCGTCCTCGCGAACGGACAGGATGTTCGGCAGCACATCGAACGCCACGCCCAGCGAGGGAATCGACAACGGCGCCTTTTCCTCGAACGGCGGCTCGGACCACGGCAGACGGTCATCGGGAATGACCGTGAACTCCTGCGTCCGCGGCTCGTTGCCGGTCTGCTCCTGCTTGACGCGGATCACGACCTCCTGCCCGGCCCGCTCGGAGAAGTAGTCCGGCAGCCGCAGCGGGTCGATGTCCCGACCGACGTCCTGCGAATCGACGTGCGTGATCAGGTCGTTCTTCTGAATCCCGGCCCGGGCGGCGGGGGAGTCGTTCCGCACGGCCGCGATCCGGCCCATCGACATCCGCAGACCCAGGCCCCGGAACGGCTGTGGAGCGAGCGTCAGCTGAACCTGCTCCTTCGCGCCGGACGTCCCCTTACGCTCGACGTCCAGCGTGATCGGCTCGTCGCGATACTGGGCCAGCAGCCGTTCGAGTTCGCGGAAGTGCTGAATCGACTGCCCCTGAGCCGCGATGATCCGGTCTCCCGGCTGGAAGTCGACGGTCGCGGCGGGGCTGCCGGGCTGGACGATCGGGTATTTCTTCGTGTCCCGGACGGGGGGCGCCTGCAGACTGTGCTGCGGGCCGATGCCGATCATCCTGCGGATGCCGGAGCCGTCCGGAGCGAACGTCACGTCGAAGGGCGTGCCGTCCTCGTGCAGGCCGACCACGCGGATGTCTCCGCGCGACAGGGCCGTCTGCCGCAGGATGTCGGTGAACTCCTCGATGCTGCGATCGTTCATCGAGGTGATCACGTCGCCATCGCGAATGCCGTGTTGCCAGGCCGGCATGGCGGCCCGCACCAGGCCGACTTCCGGCTCGGGCGATTTGATCCCCGCGCGAAACGCCAGCATGAAGAACAACAGGCCGGTGATGACGTTCATCGTCACGCCGGCCGAAATGATGGCCATCCGCTGCGGGACCGTTTTCGACGTGTAGGACCGCGGATCGGCGGCCACCTGCTCGTCCGCCATCTGGCCGGGGTCGATGTCGTCCTGCCCCAGCATCTTCACGTATCCGCCAAAGGGGATCGCCGACAGCGCGTACTCCGTGTCGCCCCACTTCCGTCGCCACAGGATCGGGCCGAAGCCGATGCTGAATCGCTCCACGAACACGCCGCACCACTTGGCGACGGCGAAGTGCCCCAGTTCATGGAAGAAGATGACCAGGCCCAGACCGATCGCGACGGTGGCGATGTTCTGGACGATGCTCAAGAGTCGATCGGCGCTGGGAATGGCGGCTAAGACGACGGCTTCCAACGTTGCATCTCCTCCCGGGCCCACGCGTCAAGCTGGATCAGCTCGGCGAGCGTCGGGGCGGGGTTGAATTGATGACAGTCCAGAACCTCGCGGCAGGCGCGGGCGATGTCGGGGAAGGATAGGCTGCCTCCGAGGAATCGTGCGACAGCAACTTCGTTGGCCGCGTTCAGCACCGCGCCGCTGCCGCCCCCCCGGCGTGCCACTTCGAAGCCCAGCGAGAGAGCCGGGAATCGTTCGGGATCGGGGGGGGAGAAGTCCAGTGCAAAAGCGGTCTGAAAATCGAGGCGCGGGCTAATCCCTGTCCGCCGTTCAGGATACGTGATCGCGTACTGAATCGGGAGCTTCATGTCGGGCGGCGAAAGCTGAGCCAGAACCGACCCGTCCACAAATTCCACCAGCGAATGGACCACCGACTGCGGATGCACCACCACGTCAATCTGCGAGGCGTCCAGATCGAACAGCCAGCGGGCCTCGATCACCTCCAGGGCCTTGTTCATCATCGTCGCGGAATCGACCGTGATTTTGGGGCCCATCTGCCAGGTGGGATGCGACAGCGCGTCCGCGGGAGTCGCCGACCGCAGGCGCTCGGCCGGCCAGGTCCGAAACGGCCCCCCGCTGGCCGTCAGAATGATCCGCCGTACGTCCTGCCGCCGCCCCGCCGCCAGCGCCTGAAAAATCGCGCTGTGTTCGCTGTCCACAGGAATCAGCTCGGCCCCCGTCCGGCGGGCCAGCTCCATCACCAGCGGCCCGGCGACGACGAGCGTCTCTTTGTTCGCCACCGCCAGCCGCTTGCCCGCCTCCAGGGCCGCCCAGGCGCCGCGCAGCCCGGCCGCCCCGACAATCCCCGAAACGACGACCTCCGCCTCCGGCAGCGACGCCGCCTCGACGACGGCGTCCGGTCCAAACCGCACCTCCGTCTCCGGCGGAAAGGCCCCCGCGGCGACGTCCCGCCGGCGGTCTCCATCGGAAATCACCGCCAGCCCCGGCCGGAACCGCCAGCACTGCGCCGCCAGGTCCTCCCAGCGGCCATGCGTCGTCAACGCGACGATCCGCATCGTCGACCCATGCGCAGCGACGACTTCACAGCAACTCGTGCCGATCGAGCCGGTCGAACCCAGGATGGCGATGTGTTTCATGCGGAGCGATTCGCGGCCGTCCCGGACGGGCGACTGGTCCGGTCGCCGACGTTCGGTGCGGGGAATCGCGAAAGATAGTCCGTCCCGGGGCAACCGGGGTAGCCCGTTGGCGGTTCTCGCGGCGCCGTCTGCTGCACCGCGCTGGACGCGGCCCGCAGCTCACTCCTTTGAGGACCGCAATGCGCCAAAGCGGGCCGGTTTCAGTGCGACGCCATGCTGCGTTCGAGGGGAGCCGAGCAGCTGAGAACGGGAGATCTCACCCCCGGTTGGTCCAGTAAACGACAGCCGATTCTCGTACCATGCCATAGTCGTCGCCGCTGATCGCCCTCGCCAGGGAATTTCTGTCGGACGATGTTCTCGAGAAACTCCATCCGCTGTTCTCTTGGAATTGCCGTGTCCTCGGCCTGGATGGTGTGCGTTTTCGTGTTTTGGCGGACCTGCGTCCCGCTCGTGCCCGACCGCACGACGCCGCTCAGCGACAGCGTCGGCCCGTTTCTCCGCTTGCAGGTCGAAGGCGAGATTCTGATGTTACGGCGAGGCAGGGCCGCCGCGGTCACTTTGGCCCGCTGTTCGCCCTGGACGCTCGGACGGGTCAGCTTCTGCGTCAAGTCCTGGAACCCGGCGATGAACTGATCTCCGATCTCCCGGACAATTATCCGTTTGTCGCGGCGCGGCGCGGCGGAGAAATCGTGTTCGTCGATCTCGCCACGGGCGAGTCGCTGAATCGCATCCAGGCCATGCCCGAGTCGACAACTGCGCCTTCGAAGTGCACTCGAGCGTGGCGTTCCTGACGGGACCAACCAACGTCGTCGCCATCGACGTACGGACTGGACAACAACTCTGGAATCGGGCCGGTCGGGTCTATTCCGGATTGCCGGCCGCGCCGGGATTCATGCTGCTGTTGACTGGCCCCACGGTCACCGAACTCGTATTGGCCAGGACAGGCGAAACCGCGCCCCGATTTGAGGGCGTGGCTGCAGTCGTGGATCTTAGGCTGTCGCCTCTTCGACGATACGCGCTCGTCAATGACGGAATTGACCGGCGAATTCACAATGCTGAAACCGGGCGGCTGCTGTGGACCTGCCCGCGAAAGGTCCCGTTGGCGTTTGACGAGTCAGGCGGCGAATTGAGGTACGAATACGAGACGAAGACCGGCGACAGGGGCATCGCCCGCTGGCGATCCGCGGACGGCCTGGAACTCGCGCCGCTGCCCGACGTTGAAGAGTTGACGTGGCGTCGACCGAGGCGTCGATTCGAAGTGGAAGTTCGCAGAGGATTCACCATTGCGGTTCCGATCGCAGAGTGGTTGCGGAACGTGCCGGGCTTCAGGAGCTGGCAGTACAGAATCGAAAACGGCTGCTGGGAGGTTGTGGACACTTCAACTGAGGTCGGACTGGGAAGTTTTGGCGCAACGGTCGATTCCGTGCCGCTTGCGAAAACGAATGAGGGGTTCGTGATGTTTTCGAGCGGCGAGCTGCGCCACTTCTCCTATCCACCGCATCGGAACTGGCCCTGGCTGTTTGGCTGGAGTCTGGGGCCGCTGATTGGCGCGGGGATGGTGACTCGGGCGATGCGACACCGCGGACTGACGCGGGCGACCCCGTTGACGCGTGGGCTTCGCTCAGTCCAGCCCCCGCCGTGACGTCCCTTCGTCCGAATTCATTCGCCGCCAGCCCCGGCCGGCGCGGCCACCACTCCGTCGCCAGGTCCTGCCAGCGGCCATGAGTCGTCATGCCGACGGTCCGCATCGTCAATCCGTGCGCAGCGACGACTTCACAGCAACGCGTGCGGATCGTGCTGATCGATCCCGAGTTGGCGTCGACGCATCGGATTGGCCGGAGGAGGTTTCTGTGCAGGTCGATGGCGCTTCATGGCGCGATGACGGGAGCGGCCCTCGTCCTCCAGCGGCGAATGCGCCAGACGAGCCATGCCAACGCCGCCGGCGGCAGCAGGGCCCAAACAAACAGCCCCCACAGGCTGCGTCCTCCGTCCGCCGCGAACACGCGGAGAAACCCATCCTGACCACACACAGTGATGGTCGTGCTTGTCGCGGAATACGATTCCGCCGGATAGAGGCGATTCGAAATCACACGATTCGAAATCACGCCCAGGGTTCGGCCCGATTGGGCGTCCAGCACATGGGCGGGCGCATGAGTCCAGGGAACCCACTGGGGAAAAAACAGGCCCAAATTCAAAAGGTAGTCGGGAATTGCCCCTGTGAACCTCGCGGGTCCCGCACGGGCCACAACGAAGCGTTCGTCGGGAGACAAAGCGAACCAGGGAGCAGTGTCCGCGCCTTCCGGCCCCAACAATTGCTGGCCGTCCGATGTCCTCCATCGCAGCACGGCGCCGCTCTCGGCCCCCGCTCCAGGGGCGACGGCCAGCGCCTCGGCTCCATCAGAAACCAGCCGGACTCCTTTCGCGCGGACCAGGACCTCCTGCGATTCCGTGTCAAGAACGCCGACTGGGCCGTCGTCATAATATCGGCCAAACGTCGCCCGCAGCCCATCGTCGCTCACGTCATGGATCTCAAAGTCGAGTCGCGGCAGACGTCGATGCCAGTCCGTCGTGTTTTGAATTGCCAGCGTTGCGATGCCATCCGAAGTGACGACCTTCAACCACAACCGGCCCACGAACAGGGCCTTTACGGGCTCGACGAAGTCCTCGGATTCCCAAACGACGTCGCCTCGCTCCGCATCCAGGACCGTCACCCGGCTTCCCGAGCAGACAACAACCAGCGAACTGTCGCGAGACACGGCCGCGCAATGCGGCATCGCGAAAGACATTCTCCAGCGGATTCGTTCGTCCAGCAGGTCGACCGCCAGAACTTCCCCGGATCGAGCAGCGACGATCAGCGAGTCCGCCCCGATCGGCCGATTCAGGATCGAGTCGCCGGCCTCCAGGAGCTCGCGAACGATCTCGCCCGAAATCGGGCTCCAGATTCGAACGGGGCCTTTGGGATCATCCGGCTCCTCGATGCCATGCGCATCAATGAGTGCCTGACTGCCGTCAGCGACATCGCTCCATCTCACCCATCCCTCCGGTGTCTGGAAGGTCCGGATGGGCGCCATCGGTTTGTTCCACCACATCACGGCGACAATCGAACACCAGCACAAACAGGCTGCGAGAAAAGCGAGTCGTTTCCAGCGCGATGCGATGCTGGGGGCTGTCATTTGGAATTCAATTCCAATTCGAGGGATGTCGCGCGTCCGTGCAGCAAATGACGTCGCCTCCGCAGGGCCTATCCGGGAGGAGCCCCGTCGGTCGCCGAACTCGGAACCCGTCGGTGTTTCCTCGTCCTCCAGCGGCGAATCTGCCAGCACAAGGCGAACACCGCCGCCGGCGGCAGCAGGGCCCAGCCCAGGAGCAACCAGATGTTTCGGCCATTCGGGGGGCGAAACACCCGCAAGACATGGTCGGGGCCATACGCAATGATCGTTGAGTTCGTCGCCTGATAACGCACATTCTGATTCGTTTCATTCGCGACCAGGCGATGAGGAATCACTCCGAGAACCTGTCCCGTGTTTGTATCCAGCACTCTGGCGGGCGCGTGCGATCCTGGAAAGTGCTGCGGCAGAAACAAACCTTGATCGACGAGAAAACTGGCGATCGGTCCGGTCGTCAACGTGGAAGTCGACTCCGACGGAACGACAAGGAGTCGTTCATCAGGTGAGACGATGAACCTGTGCAGATTGCGGATTGGCAACTCGGACACCTGCGGCGGCGTGCCCAGGAGTTGCCGACCATCCGAAATGCGCCATCGCAAAAGTCTTTCTCCGCCCTGATCCCGGCCGACCGCGATCGCCTCCGCGCCGCCGGCAACCAGCCGTACGCCCTCAGCCTGCAGCAGGATGTCCTTTGTCTCGACATCAAGGACGCCTCTGCGACTGAAGTCGAGCGCCCCGGAAAACGTCACGTACCGACCATCGTCGCTGACTTCGTCGACTTGATAAGGCAAATCCGGCAGGCGGCGTGTCCAGTCCTCTGTGTTCAGGATCGTCAGAATTCCGTCGGCGGTCCTGATCCTCAACCAGTTCCGGCCAACGAACGCCGGTTCGACGGGCTTCTGGAAACCCTCGGATTCCCAAACGGTCTCGCCAGTCTCTGCGGCGACGACCGTCACACGCGTCTCCCACGCGATCGCGATCAGCGAACCGTCCCGCGACACGACGGGCGGAGTCAGCACTGAGAAGGTGCGCGTCCAGCGGATGCTGGCATCGGACAGGTCGATCAGCGAGACGTCCCTCAAACCGTGCACGACCAGAGCATGGTCGGTATGATTGGGATAATTGACTATCCAGTCTTCTTTGGAAAGCAGTTCGCGAACGACCGTTCCGGACCGGGGATTCCAGATGCGGATCGGGCCGGACGCCTGCCCCCAATAGGCATAGGTCGCCAGGACGACGTTGCCGTCGCTGGTGTATGTCCCGAACAACCAGCCATCCATCAGTTGGACGGTGCGGATCGGCGTCATCGGCTTGTTCCACCACCCCAGGCCGACGATCGCACACCAGGCGAGTAATGCCGCCGACGAGAGCAGGCGTCTGCGGCGCGGCGCGGGCTGCGTGAGCGTCATTGAACCTCTGGCCCTCCATCAGGGCGTTGCAGGGGAAGGCGGGAACTGACGGGCGTCTCCTGCATCGCCTGTGGATTTCTGTCCGGCCGCCGATGGGCTCGGCAGTGCGCCGGGGGACAGCGATCGGCTCGTTCCTCTCAGTTTCCACCGCCAGCCGAGGGCGAACAACGCCACTGGAGGCAATAGGCCCCAGCCGAACAGCCAGGCCCAGTTCCGCCGCGGCGGCAGCCGGTAGCGGTGCAACTGCCGTTCATCGGCGCCGACGATCACCACAAATTCGTTGCCGCCCGGCACGTCGGCCGCCTGCCCCGGATGGTCCGGAAACGGGCCCAGCCGTCCGCCGTGTTCATGGTCGATCAGCCACGTCTGATTAACCGTCTGCGACAATTGCTGGCTGAGCCATGAGAGATTCCAGCGCTGCGCCTGCGGCAGCAGCCACCGGGCCAGGCCATGCCGGCTGCGAGCGAATGTCCTGAGCGTGTAGCGGCCCGCGCCGACCCGGCGCCCCTCCAAAGGGCTGACCGGGCCTTCCGGCCGGACCGGGGGCGCTGCCAGCGCGCCCCGCGTTCCCGGGCGCCACGTGATCGCCAGCAGCGCGCCGCTCGACCGATCCCACCACTCGTCCCGCAGTTCCTCTCTGTCGTCGCTGGCAAACCGGGGAAACCATGTCACGAATCCGGACCACAGACGCTCCCCCGTTTCAAAGTCAAACAATTCCGCCGCAGGATCGTCGTTCACGCCCCCGGCCAGTGTGGGGAAACGCATCACGAACATCAGGCCGCTGTCCGGAAACACATGCAGCCGGTTCGTCCCGGTCAGATCGCCGAAGCGATTCAGGATTTCGCCCGTTCGGACGTTCCTCAATTGTCGCGGCGTGCTGGAACTCAGGCCCACGATCATCACGCTGCCGGCAGTGACGGGCTGTCGGGACTGAAACAGCAGCAGGTGATCCTTGACTCCCTCATAGTCCTCGTCGCGAATTGGCAGGCGAAAGCCCGGGGCCTCCCACAGCAGTTCTCCCGAGCGTGCGTCGTAGCCCGCGGCAACCGCGCCCTCCTGGTCGACGACGACGACGCCGCGGTCGGCGACCAGCCGCGCGGACGTGCAGACAGGCGCATCGCGCAGGCGGCAGACGTCCGCGCCGTGCTGCAGGTTCACGACGAACACGCCGCCGATCCGCTGGACCACCGCGAGCGGCGGGTCGCCCCACATGAGCGTCAGGATCTCATCCTCCCGCGTCAGGACCGAGCGGTGGATTCGATCGTCGCGGGCGTCGTAGATCGACAGCGGTCCGTGCGCCACGATGCCCCGTCGAACTGCGCTGTGCTGCTGTTCATGCAGCAATAACGTGCCCGGGGGTCCGGGAAACCAGGCGGCGCGGCGGCCGATGTCGAGCACGCTTTCGGGAACGACCGGGACCGTGCTGCGCCAAACCCAGGTCGCCATTCCGACCCAGGCGGCGATGAGCAGCCACGTCAATGCCCTGGCCGAGCGCGGCATGGGATGGCCCCCCCGGGGAATGTGCTCCGCTGCGGCGGATCAGCTCGCGGGCACGGTCGGCGTCGTCGGACGGTCCGGCGTCTCCGAGCGAAACACCCGCGGCAGCAGCATCAGGAATCCCAGCGTAATGGCGACGTCCGCCACATTGAAGATTCCCGTGCGCATCCACACCTTGTCGCCGAACCCCACGTTCAGAAAGTCGATCACCCGCCCGTCCAGCCGCCAGCGGTCGATCAGGTTCCCCACCCCGCCGGCGACAATCAGCGACAGCGCCAGGAACATCCAGGCGTCCAGATGCCGGCCGCGCAGCAGATAAATCGCGACGGCCCCCAGCACGAGCGCATTGCCGACGACCAGCAGGCCGAACTTCACTTCCTGGGGAAGCCCGCCGAACAGTCCCAGAAACGCGCCGGGGTTCTCAACGTAGTGCACGCGCAGCAACCCGTTGAGATAGACCGCGGGGGGCTGACCCTTCAGATTCCGCACCGCGTAGACCTTCGTCGCCTGATCGCAGCCGACGCAACCGCACATGATTACGGCCAGCGCCAGCAGGCGGGTCGGGCGGTGAAGAGCGGACATCGGACAATTCCCGTGTGGGGTTCGGTCGGCCGGCCGCGTCGTGACGCCCGGCGGCAGGCGTTGGATCGCCGCGTCCCGCGCGCGGAATCCTGCCTCCGGCAGTCTAGCCGATCGCCTCCGCTCCCACCCACCCGGGCGCGCTACCGGAGGCCGCTCGTCTGGAGGATCACTTCATCATCCGCCGGATCCTCGTCGAAGATCACGATCTGCTGGTGTTGTTCCAGCGGCTTGTCCTTCGGGAGCTGATGACTGTGCAGGCTGACCCGCACGCGGCGATCGCCGGCGATGGTGGGCTTTTCCGCCTGGAACACGACGTCGAACTGCAGTTCCTGTCCGGCCGGCACGCTGCGGATCGCGTCGAACTGAATCAGATTGCCGACGCGCTCGAACGCGGTCGGCCCTTCGGCGTTCACGAACCGGACTTCATCCGGCAGCTCGAACACGGCCTGCACCTCTTCCGCGGCGGCCGTGCCCCGATTCTTGACGGAGAACCGCAGCGAAACCTGGTCGCCGACCGGAATCGGACGCCCATCATGGCTGACGTCGATGTTCAGCGCCGAGAAGCCGGCGACCTCCAGGCTCGTTGCGACCTCCGCCCGGTTGCCGGCGGAGTCGGCCGCCAAGACCCGGCCTTCCAGGGCCCCGGCCGTCTTCGGCGCCACCGTGCACGTCAGGTTCTGCGTCGCTCCCGCGGGAAGCTGACGGATCACCCACGTGACCGTCCGCCGCGCGGCGTCCCAGCGACCCCCTTCGGGAGTCTTCACCAGCTCCAGCCCCGGCGGAATCGTTTCGGTGATCGTAACGTCCGTCAGCGGCTTGCCCGAGGTGTTCGTTACGCTGTTCGTGAAGGCCGCCGGCCGCCCGATGAACCGCCGCGCCGGACCCGTCCGACTGATCACCAGCCGCGACTCGACGACTTCCAGGTCGGCCGTCGCCCGCGCCAGCTCCTTGCCGCGATGCAGCAGCACGACAACCGGCCGCCAGCTGCCTTTGGTGGTCGCCTGCGGCGCCAGGGGCACCGTCCGCGACTTGCCCCGCGGCAGCTCGTCGATCTCCAGTTCCAGGTCCCGGCCCGCCGCGTGGTTCAGCCCTTCAGGGAGCTGTGTGCGGACGATCAGTCCCGAAAGGTCGATGTCCCCCGGATTGCGGATCGTGATCTGGAACGGCGCCGATTCGCCGACGATGACATCTTTCGGACCGGTCAACGCGACAGCGGCCTGCGGTTCGATGATCGTCGTTCGCGCCGCGACTTCCGCGGAAAAGCTGACCGTCGTGATGCTCCCGATTTCGCCGGACGACGTGGGGGTGATCCGCACCCGCAGCAACTGCTCGCCGCCCGGCGCGATCGTGCCCAGCTTCCAGATCAGTTTCTTGTTCTCGGCCTCGCACTTGGGCGCGGTCGCCGTGCATTCCGAGCCGCGGGGAATCTGATCTTCGACGACGACATGATGCGCCGCCGAGCGCCCCGCGTTGCGGACGAGTATCGAGTACTCCAGCTCCTGCCCGATGACCGCCACGCTGGGCGCCTGCTTGGTGATTGTCAGCTGCGGCTGCGCGGGGCCGGTGGAAACCTCCCGATCGATGACGCCGTCGCCAATGAGGTCGGGCGAGACGCGGGACGGGTTCCGGCGCGGGGATGCTGCGGGCTCGGGCGCGGGTTCCGTTGCGGGCGAATCGTCCTGCGAACCGAATTCGGGAACCGCCGTCGCGGGGGGCGAATTGGGAATGGTGCTTCGCGACCGCGGCGGAGGGGCCGCTGCCGGTTCGTCGTCGAGTTCAAAATCCGAGGGCGCGGAAGACGCCGCCGGTTCGTCATCGAGGTCGAATCCCAGCGGCTCGGGCGTCGCCTGCGGAATCGAGGACCGCACGTTCGGCCGGATCTCGGGCATCTCGGAGACCTCCAGCGGCTCATCCTCGTCGTCTCCGCTGGCGAGGTTCACGCCCGGCAGCGCGATCGTCGACCGCTGCGCGGGTTGATCGATGCTTTTGTTGTCCCGGGGCGAATTGGCCATGGGAGGGTCGATCGGCTCATCATCCGGATCCAGGGACTCGGGAACGTCCGGGAGCGCCAGCGGGCGGGGCGACGTCAGCGACGTCTCCGGCTCGTCGCCGAACTCCATCTGCGGGCCGTCCTCGTCGATCTCCACCGGCTCGTTGCGGCGGGGAATTGACGACAGCCCGGCTTCCTCGGAATTCACCGCGGGAGCGCCCGGCGTCCCCGGGACGGGCTTCGCATTGTCGGCGGGAGGAATTGACGATCGTGGGATGGCCGCGGGGGCTGCGGCCGGCGCGGCATCCTCCGACTCCGGCAGGCCGTCCCAGTTCCAGTCATCCGTCGGACCGATCTCGAGAGCCGCCGACTCCTCGGGCGTCAAACCGTCGGTTTCGTCCTCGCCGGACGGGACGTCCGTCGCCGGGGAATCGTCGTCGTCGACCGCCAGCGGATCAGCCCGGAACGCGAACGGGTTGCTGGACGTGTCCGGTACGGACGTCGCGGCGGAGCGCGTCGGGAAGCCGGCGAAGGGGTTGCCGCTGTCGTGCGGTTCGTCGTCGTCCTGTTCGCCGGGCGTCGAGAGGAGGACCGGAGCGCCAGCGACCGAGTTCAGCCGGGCGGGAGACGACGATGGTCCGCCTGCGGTTTCGCCCGAAGCGGGGGAGACGTTGGCTGCGGAGCTGTCGCTGCTGGGGGTTGAGGCGGTCGCCGTGTTGACTTCGGGTTCGGTCTGCCCCCAGTTGTCCCAGTCGAATTCGCCGTCGGCGAAGTCTTCAATGTCGGCCGGGGCGGCGGCGGCTGTGTTGCGGGGAATGCTGGACGAGCGTCGGGCAAGCCCGGCGGCCTCGTCGTCCGCGGCCGACAGCCCGGACGATGCGGCGGCGCCCCCGGCGTTCGCCCCGGAAGCTGTCGTGAGGTCGCCTGCGGGGCCTCCGACATCGGCCAGGAGGTCGTCGAGGTCCTCGTCGCCTTCCGCGTCGAATGGCGGAAACTCGTCCGCCACGCTGCGGGAACTCTGCAGGCTCTGAATGCCCTTTTGAGCCTGCCAGACCACAACGGAACCGACGCCCATGACGCCCACGAGCGCCGCGGTCTTCCAAAGCATCGCTGACATGGGAAGTCCTTTCCCCCGCACAGACAACGGCAGGACTGTGCCGCGTCATCCCTGACGAATGGGCAGCCGGGCGCGGGGCGCACGACCGCCCGCCCGGATCCGCCATCGCGCGGCTTGTAGCACACACGGGGGCTGGTCGGAAAGAGGATTCTGCCAGTGGCAAATCCCGCGCCCTGGTGCATGTACCGGCAGAACCTGCGGACCGCCGCCTGAGACGGCTTGAGAATACGGCCCTGCGCGGCGTAGGGAGGGGGCCGGGAGAGGATTAGCGGCCCTGTGCGACTTTAGGGAGAGGGCCCCGGCGAGAGGGCAGATTCAGTCAGAAACCGCTCGGGTCCGAGCTTCGCTGGTTGCGGGATGCGGGCGCCGGGAAACGGCCAGCAGGCCCGACCCGCGGCCGCCGGGAGGTCTCGGGGGCGGCACGGTTTCGTGCGGGCGTCGGCCGATCTGAGCCGATCGGGCGTCGCCATTGACCCCCCTGACACGGCCGCTAGAATCCGCGAACGGTTCGCGAACCGGTTGCCGGAGGCGGTGTCTCCCGACATCGTTGACCGGACGCCGTTGCTCAGGCTCGAGTGTCCAGTCACAGCTTCGGCGAAGTCGTTCCTGCGGCTCGGGTGCGGATGCATCCGGCCAGGGGAGGCTCGGCGCGCGAAACACACGGGGTGTAGCTCAGCTTGGCTAGAGCGCTACGTTCGGGACGTAGAGGTCGCAGGTTCAAATCCTGTCACCCCGACTATTTTCAGAAAGAAGCCCTTCGGCCAGTACGTCGAAGGGCTTTCTTATTGACGGACAAAGAGTTGTGCCGTCGAGCGTGCAGTTCAAACACACGATTTCCAGAATTCGACGCTTTGCGTTGTAGTCGGCGGTAAGCCATTGCTGGCGAAGCGTTTGAGAAAGTTCAAACACTTTGGACGCCAGCTCCGCCGTTTCGTCGTGCGAGCGGTCCAGGGCATCAAGTTGCAGTTTGATCGACGCCAGGCGGTCGCGGAGTTCCGTGCTCTTGCGGGCGAACGTCGCCTGATCGATGTCATCGGCCAGCCGCAGGTTCAGCAGGCGGTCCTGCTGCTGAACAAGCAGCGTTTCCTGCCGCTGCAGTTCCGACCGCTGGGCGAGGGACTCCGCCTGCGCATCGCGCGTCTGTGAGGCGAGCACCGCCCGGAACCAGTCGCGGACGGATTCGTCCTCAACCCGCATGCGGTCGAAGAGGGCGAGCACCTGCCGGTCGAGATCGGCTTCCTGCACCCGGATACGGGGATGGCCGGGTTTCGTGTAGCGGGCGCAGCGGTAATAGACGTAGGAACGAGGCCCGGCCTTCGTCATCTTCGTTTTGCATTCCCCGCTGATCGGATGCCCGCAATGGGCGCATGTCATAAATTCGCCGGCATAGGTGAGGGCGTGATTGCGGTAGTTCTGGCCGCCCAGCAACGCCTGAACGCGGTCCCACGTCGCGCGGTCGATCAGCGGCTCGTGCCGGCCGGGATACCATTCCCCCTTGTGGGAAATCTCGCCGATGTAGGCGCGGTCCCGCAGAATGTTGTGAATCGAGCTTCGCGGGAATTGCGGCTGTGACGGCCGGAAGACCATGCCTTCGCCGTTGACGCGCTCGACCAGGCCATCGAGCGTCAGATTCTCGTAGGCGTACAGGTGGAAAATACGCCGCACGTTGGCGGCGGGGAGGGGATCGACCTCAACCAAGCCGCGGCCGTCCTTGCGGATATTGCGGTAGCCGTAGGGCGCCAGACCGACGAACCAGCCTTCCTTGACGCGCCGGGCCAGTCCCTCACGCACATCGACCGATTGCTGCTCGGTATAGAAGCTCGCCATGTTGGCGAGCGTTCGCCGCATCATGCGGCCGGCGGGATTGTTCTCCGTCGGCTGCGAAACGCAGATGAAGGGGAGGGCATATTCCGATTCGAGCCGCTCGATTTCGACGAAATCGAAAAGGTTGCGAGCCGCCCGGTCCACCTTATACACCAGCAGCCCGTCGAGTTCGGCGCAATGCTTCTTGGCGTAGGCGATCAGCTCGCGGAACGTTTTCCGCTCATCCGCCTTGCTCGCGGTTTCGGCGATCTTGAACAGGCGGGCAATCTCGCCGCCGTGCTGCCCGGCATATCGCCGCAGGGCATCCTCCTGGATTTCAAGGGAGAAGCCTTCCCGTTCCTGCTCGCGGCTGCTGACGCGCGCGAGGGCAACGAACCGTTTCATGACTCTGTTCCCCGAGAGAGCACCTCGAATAAGCGACCGGCTGTCATAATGATCGCGAGGGCATCCTCAGGGGTCAACGGCGCATCGTAATAACGCTGCCAGGTGGAGATCGTCAGCTCGACCAGCTCAGAAGTGACCCAGGCCGGCGCGCCGGCTGGCAACATGGCCGGAGCCACGTTTTGACCAGCGGACGTATCCAAGCGGCGCGCCATGAGTACACCGTCTATCCATGCTCTGAGTCGTTTGGATCAGCAGGGGAAGCGACGAGAATCAGCAGAAAGGCGACCAGCAGAATGTCCATCATCGGCCTCCATCAAGTGGCGGGGAGGGCGATGCTGTTCCCGCCGGTTGAAAACTCTCGATTGCGCCGCGCCGATCCTCGACGATGACCGGCGTACCCGTCAGCCGGGCATCCGCGATGATTCTCTCGATGCGTTGGAGTTTCGCTTCCTCTTCTGCATCGCGTTGCCTGACGACAATGGCATTCCAGATGGCGAGGAAGAGTTCTTCGATGATGAAGTACACCATTGCACATCCGAGCAACAGAAGAATGGTATGAACTGACATTGATGACACCTTTGTAAAGGGCGGGCGGGGCCAAACCCCGCCCGCGTGGCACGAGTTGGAAGACGCTGCGTTCCGCGTGCGATCAAGTCACTTCTTCAGGAACCGGCCCGCAAGCCAGAGGCCGCCCTTGGCGGCATGGCCGAGACCCTTCATCATCCGATCATTGCGCTCCCGGTTGGACCGCTCCAGTTCCAGCCAGTCCTTTGTGCGGAAGGTCATCATGTAGATGACCCAGCCGAGGACGAGCCACAGGACGATCTGGAATAACTGAACCGAATTCATCGCTCCATCTCCTTCTCTTGTGATTGCTCGCGGTCCTGCCCACGCGCGGCATAACCGTCGAGCATGTTGTCGAAGTCACGTCCAATACCCATCTGGTTGTTCACCGCGTACTGAGTGGGAACACCCATCATCCCCGGCTCTTCGACGACCCGGACGCTTTCCGGGAAGGCCGGCAGCACTTGCGCCAGCTCCTTCGCTCCCTGCCGCAGCGCGGCAAGCAGCGGCGCCGAAAACGACGGCGGACGTTCCTGCGGTTCGGTCTCTTCAGGCATGTTTCACCTTCCCTTCAGTAATCGTGGCGCTCCCCGCGGAACCGCTCCGCGAGCATGGTCTGCTCGATATGCGCGTCGCGCATGCGACGCACCTGCATCCGATTCATTTCCCTGTGAATGCCTTCAAGGATTCCAAGGGACAGGCAGCCGAACATGACGAAGAGGCCGACGGCCTCATCGAGCGGCGTCAGAAGGATGCCCACGAACAGGCAAAGCAGGCACTCGGCCGCCTTGGCCTTCATTTCCGTGCGGAAACCCGGAATGCGGATCGCAAGCGACGGAAAGCCCGTGTAGCGCGAGTGCTGCGATTCGTCGGCCTTCGCCCGCATCCGCGCGGCGAAGATGATCCAGACGCCGGTATAGATCAGCATCGACTCAGCTCCCGCCGCCACGCACAGCAACATCAGCACGAAGGCCAGCGCACCGTGCGCCCGGAGCGCATCGACGCCCATGCCCGAGCGCAGGAACGGCCAGATGCAGGCCGCATGCACCTGCGCGGCGAACAGCAGGAAATTGAAGCCGCCCTTCATCGTGACTTTGTCGTCGGGCGGCGATTCCATCGGATTCGCATTCATCGTCAATTCCTCCCCGGTAGGAGCTGCCGTTCCTTGTGACTTGCCTGCGCGACATAGGCTTCGATTCCGGCATGACAGACCCGGTAAAACTCCTCAAACGCATCGCGCTGCTCTTCCTCCCGCAGGCAGGGCGCGATGATTTCGACCAGGGCCACGGCCATCGCCACCGCCGCATCGTGCTGAAGTTCCGCGTCCACGGCTTACCTTTGGGAAAACGCCACGCGCAGGTAGTTGCCGCCCCAGCGAAACGGCTCGCCGGAGCGAATCACAATCGCATCGCAGATCAGCCCGTTGGCATGGCCGCCGGTCCGCAGCCCGTTTAAGAACACGTTGTTCTGCAGGATCAGCTCGTAGTGCTGCGAAAAATTGCCGGTGTATTGCGACTTGCCGGCCAGCTCCTCCCACACATCCATGACCGGGGCCATCGAGCCGCCCGTGAAAGTCTGCAGTGACTTGCCGATCAGGCCGCTGGCCCATTCGGCGGTCTGCACATCGCCCAATGCATGCAGGACCTTGTGGCCCGCGTTGGCCAGCAGCGCGTCGGCCTGATGCCGCCCGCTCTCTCCGTGTAGCGTCGCGTAATAGCTGTGAAGCGATTGCGTCAGGTACACCATGCAGCCCAGGTGCGAGCGGCACTGAGCCAGATACCGGCTGTCATGGCTGTTTACGAACTGCTGCGCCTCATCGCACCAGATGACGTTGATCGCATCGCCGGACCGTGCATCGCGCCGCAGGTTGCGGCGCTGCGTGATGTACTTCCACGCCGCGGCGACAAACAAGCCGATATCGCCCCATTCCGACGGGGGCATATCGACGATGATCCACTTGCCGGCGAACATGTCGTCCGGCGACACATTCGTCGCCGTGGACATCAGTTCGCGCACGATCCCCGTGTTAAACACGTGCAGTATGCCCATGACGCCCGTTGTGATCGACGAGCGCGTCTTGTCAGCCATCGTGGGCAGTTCGCTAAGCCAATAGTCGGCCGCCTGCGCGAAGTCGTGCTCTTCCATCGGCGACTTGCTTTTGTCCGTCGCTCGGCGCATCAGCTCGCAGTGGAAATCCTTGCGCCACTCCTCGCTTTTGAGTTGCTCCGGGCTATGCGCGGCTCCTGTGATGAAGCGCTGAAGGTGAGGGGCGTGCACAGTCCCGGTCGCCAGCTTCACGACCTCGACCGCGTTGTAGATCATCCGCTCTTGTTCCTTGGACCAGAAATCGGCGTTTTCGGTGGCATCCGCATCGGCCGACCGCAGCGTCTCGCCGATGGTCGTGATGACCTTCGTAATTTCGCGCGTGTGCCCGAAACACTGCATCACGTAGTTCAGGATGTTGAACCGCCGGCCTGATTCGGGATTGAAGACGATCAGATCGCCCTCACGGCCCGCTTCGCGGAAAATCCCCTCCCACATCGAAAGGTCGTCGGGCTTCGCCGACAGGATCAGCCCTCCGCTGTTGCCGTGGCGGACGATGGACCGCCCCAGAATCTTGCCGCTAGAGCTGGTCTTGCCCGACCCCGACCGGCCGATGATGGCGACGCCGCCGTTCAGCAGGTCGCGCACGGTGAATTCATCGTGCTCGGTCCAGTTGAAGAGCACGGCATCCAGCGCATCGCGCGTCTGCGGTTTTGCTTTCCTGAGAAACATGGCATCAGACTCCGGCCTTGGCCTTGTCGCGCATCACCGCCTGAAACGTCTTCACATCGAGCGCCTGGTCGCGGGCCTTCTTGGCTTCCTTCTGCGCTTCGCCCAGAGCGTCGATCAGCTCGTCGAGCGACAGCTCCTCGCCGCTCACTGTGACGTTCAGCCCCGACGACAGCGGCACCTTGCAGCGGGCCAGCCGCACGGCGGGGGCAGGGGCGTTGCGGGCCTTCCTGCCCCGATGCTCGATTTCGTCGCGGCTGGCGCCGTCCAGCTTCAGCGCGAGCAGTTCGTGCTGCTCCTTCGCATCCACCTTCGACATCGCATAGCAGTCGGAGATGCCGATCCTGCCGGCGACCAGCGCTTCCTGCACTGCCTGGATACACTTCGACGGCGACAGCAGCCGCGTCACCATCGACGGATCGAGCTTGAGGTGGCCGGCCAGGTCCTTCAGTTGCCACTCCGGGTTCATGCACATCAGCTCGGCGCATGCCTGCCATTTCTCATGCCCGGACAGGTCGGCCCTATGAAGGTTTTCGGTGAGCTGAATCGTGCGAATCTGGCTGTCGGAAAGCGGCTCATCGGTCACGATGACCTGAAGCGATTCCAACCCAGCCAGTTTCGCCGCCCGCAGGCGGCGCTCGCCGGCGATCAGCGTCCCGTCGGGCCTCGCCAGTACCGGCTGGAGCTGCCTCACCTTGAGCGATTCGCCCAGCAGGCGCAGCTCGCCGTCGTCGAATGCCTTGCGGGCCTGCGGGTTGATCTTGAACCACGGCAGCGGCTTGTTCGTCAGTTGCGGCATGGTCGATCCTTTCGTGCGGGGAACTGCGATGGCGCATCAAATTCAGCCTGGGCCGTCGTCAGCGTGACAGAAGGTGCCCCCCGTTCCTTCTCTCCTAATCAAAAAGCTCATGGACTCCCGTAGGCTTTTGCGCGTTCACCCATTGCCGACGCGCGTATAATGGCGCTGCGGACAATGGTCTGGCCGGAGGCAGCATGGGCGGATAGCTCCTTGATTGGGTGCTTCGCCGCGCGGCTGGCCGCAGGCAATGGGTGTGCCATCCGAAGTAGCCAAGGCGATGCGAGTTCAACTAAACCATTGAGGCAACGCGGCTTTCGACACGCCCGCAAAATCGCGGGGAGTCTCTCTCAGCGGATGTTCCCGCCGCAGCAAGCCTAATCTGGTGAGCGCAACCGCCGATCGGCAGCGAGGTTCGGCCTCAGCCACCACATTGGCGAAACTCTTCATGATCGCCCGGTTGGCATAGGCGCAAAACTTAAACGCGCCTGTCTTTCAGTGGGTTACCTAGTATTTCCCGGCCAGCCGGGCTATCTGCGGCGGTGCCAGCGCCACTTTGCAGATGACAATCCCATTGGTTGCGCTATCCATGAATGAGCAACTGACATGGATGGCAGATGGCCAAACAGGGAAGGGACTCCCTCACGCACGGTCAGGTGCGGCGTCAGGTCGACCAAATCATGGACCGCTGGTCGTCCTATCCCGGCTTCGCCGCCCTGTTCGATGAACTGCTTGATGCGAATGGCGCGAGCACGAACGGGTTCGCGCAAAGTCTCAACGATCACGGCCGCTCCGCCTGGACTGAGGGCAGGGTACGGCAATATCGGATCGGTGAGCGACAGCCGCCGTATCTGTTCATTGAAGATTTGCTCGCAACGAATCTCCTTCACCTTGACCCGCAGCGCATTCGGCCGGAGCAGGGCGATCAGCCTTCCGGTGACCAGCGCGTCGCGTTGTTTGCCGCCGCCGGCATGATCGAGGTCACGCCGGCATCCGTCCGCGAGTGGAATCGAGAAGTCCTGGCGGGCCATCGGCGTTTCGTCGAAGCGCATCCAGACGCACCCCGACCGCGCTGGGGCGACATCATGGAGAAACTACTTTCCTTTCATCTCCAGGGCGGCCGCCGCTCATTGGGCGAAATCGCGAATGAGATAAAACGCTTCGCGCCATCGGACGTAAAGCTAACCGGACCCCGCATTCTCCACGTCACGCACAATGACCGACCCGCCAACCATAAGGAGCGAGCTGCCCTTTATCACTACGTTCATCTTGACCCGGACCAGATTGCTGAACTTGAACGGGGAATCGCATCGGACTCCATACCGCTGGGGCATCCGATCCGCTCAACGGCATTCACAAAGGCCCTGAACGACGTTATTGACCACATGGCCGCGCAGGGCGTCAACATGTACCAGTTCACGAAAGTTGCCAAGACCCTGAGCGTGCCGGGCGGTTCTGCCGTTCGTCCATCAGACCTTTCGTCGTGGCGCCTCGGCCGAACGGAGCTAACGCTCCAGAAGCTCCGGTCCTTTATCGCCACCGTACATCACCTCAACCAGGGCCGCCTGGCTGATCCGGTGACTCCCGAACAACTCAGCGCGATGGTCGCCTCCGCTGGTTTTCAGCCTTCCCAGTTGACCGCGACAACCCACGACGTTGTGGCTGGGATCGACGGCAAGACGCGCATTTCATCGCTGCTTCAATCGCTACGGGAAGCGGTCGATGTTTCGATGGCACTGGAGGACATCTGCGCGCTCGGTGCGCAACGCGGCTACAACGTGCCGGCAACAGCGTTGCTGAAAGTATGGGAGCGCCCTGACAACACGTATCCCACCGGACGGCAGGTTCGCGGCCTGCTCGAATGGTACAACCAGCTCATTACCGAAAACAGCTATCAGCCCTTGTCGCCGGACGAAGTGTCGCGCGTCGTCGAGGTCGCGGAGCGCGACTACGAACGCTGGCAGCGAAAGTCGCATGCCGAGAAGGTCGCGGAGCGGAACCCCGCACATCGCCGCCGTCCGCCGTCACCGTCGTTCGACGCGCCCGAACGAAGCCGCTGACACGGACCTTTTTTTCCATAACATAAATTATACGACATTCTTGTTTGCTTTCAGACGGTTGATTCTCCGTCACCACTCACATCGTGGTCGCATTAACCACTCGTTAAGCCAACGCGCTCATACTACGTGAGCCATTCGTGGCCCCGCCACTGGGTACAACAACATGGAGTGGTCCCATGCTCTTATTGCGCGCAGCTATTGTCGCCGTTGTTCTCGCTGGCGCAGCAATTCTAATCTATCCGCCGAACAGCGCAGCTCAGACCATTCCATACAACTGGTACACGGGGGGAACCAGCGCCGGCGGCGGATGCACCGGCTCGGGATACACTTATTGCATCAGCCCCGATGCTGCTTGCACGGGGCAGTACGAGTACTACCTCAACCACACATTCCTTTCTCTTGGACCAGGCACTGACGGCCTTGGCAAACCCGCGTGGGTATGCAAGTACATTGCCAACACCGTCACTATCACCGGCTACATCCATGCGTTTTGCCCGTCTGGATACGTGCAGGACATCTTTGCCGCCAACGGATGCGTGAAGGGACCGGTGCCCAAGACGCAGGGCAATAGCTGCACGACTGCCGGCAATCCCATTACCGTTTGCACCGGCAACAAGTACCAGGCCGCCGTTGATTTCCGCAGTGCCGGCACGAACGTTCTTGAATTCAGCCGTCATTACAACAGCCAAAGCCAATACGCAGGCGCCATCGGTATCAGTTGGCAGCACAATTGGGAACGTCGGCTGGTCATCATATCTTCGTCGTCAATACGCGTCATTCGTCCAGACGGCCAAGAATTGTCGTACAGCAAGGTCGCTGGTAATTGGCTCACTTGGGACAAGGACGTAACTCTGAAGCTTGCCGCGAGCGGCTCGGACTACACGCTTACCGAGATTGACGGCACGGTAGAGACCTACGATTCCGCCGGAAAACTGCAATCCATCGACTTCGCCAACGGCTATACGCAGACCCTTACCTATACCTCAGGCCAACTCACCGAGGTCGAAGATAATCAAGACCGCACGTTGGAGTTCACCTATGACGGCAACGGCAATCTTGACACGATGACCGATCCCGATGGTAACGACTACACCTATACCTACACGGACGCCTACCCATCGACCCAGACCACCGTCAAGCTACTTACCAATGTCACGTATCCGGCTGCGTCCACGCCTTACCCGGAGATCGAATACCACTACGAGGACACGGACTTCCCGACATACCTGACCGGCATCACCGACGAGCTGGGCGAACGCTACGCTACCTGGGCTTATGACTCCACGACCGGCCAGACTACATCGAGCGAGCATGCAGGCGGTGCCAACGCCACGACGGTCACTTACAACACGGATGGCACGAAGACGGTGACCTACCCGCTTGGCGAGCAGATTAAGTAGAGGCGGTTTCATAACCGCTTGAGGCATAACATCAGGCAGGCCAGTGTGATAAACGCCTGGAACATGTGCACATGGCACTCGTGACGCACCAGCAGGCGACGGTAGTTTCCCAGCCACGAAATCGTCCGCTCCACCTTCCACCGACGCCGGTAACGCCGCAGCTTCCGACCATCCTGCGTCGCCGGACGCTTCCGCCCCCGGCGGTGCGGACACACCAGGTCGAACCCCCGCGCTTTCAGACGCTGCCGGTGCGGGTCGCTGTCGTAGGCCCGGTCGGCCACCAGCGGCACGGGGCCCCCCTCCACGGTCACTTGCGCCGCGAGGTCTTCGACCAGCGTGATCTCCGCAGGCGCAGCACTCGCGGTCCGGCATGCCACAGGAAGACCCTGCGCATCAACCAGAAGCATCCACTTGGTTCCCTTCCCGCGCTTGGTGTTTCCCACGCAAAGCCCCCTTTTTTCGCGGGCGAGAAGGTCCCGTCCACAAACACCTCGTCCCAGTCCAGCAGTTGCTGGTCGTCGAGCTGGTCCAGCAGGGCCCTCCAGACGGCTTCCAGGACGCCGCTCTCGGCCCACTCGTTCATCCGCCGCCAGCACGTGGCTGGGGAGGGGAACTCGCCGGGCAGGTCCTTCCAGCGGGCGCCCGTTTTGAGCACCCACAGGATGCCTTCCAAACAGGCCCGATCGTCGGCCGGCGGCCGGCCGCCCCTGGGGGAGCGGGGTCGCTGGGGGATCAACGGCCGGAGCTTCTCCCACTGGGCGTCCGTCAGCAACACTTCCCTGATGGCCATCGAAAGGCTCCTTTCGATGGCGTTCGTAACGTAACTTCAGGGCTGGCGCAAGCTTGCAGTTCAAGGGGTTTTGAGACTGCTTCTACACATTCGCCACCGTGCAAGGTGCGCCCAAGGTAAGCCGCATGGACCGGCTGGCGGCTACGGGCATCCCGGCCGCAAACCGCGTTTTCACCTACGATACGAACGGCTTCCTTGCGAGTGAGACCGATTGGAACGGCAACAAGACAACCTACGTCAACAATACGCGCGGTCTTGAAACCAGCCGCACCGAAGCCTACACGACGGGCCTGGCTCGCACGATCACGACCACCTGGCACTCGACGCTCGCCGTGCCGACGCAGATCACCGCGCCGCGCAAGACCACGACGTTCACCTACGACAGCGCGGGCAACATGCTAACCCGCACCGAGACGGATACGACTTCGCAAAGCGTCCCGTACTCCACCAACGGTCAGACCCGCACATGGACCTACACCTATGACAGCCTGGGGCACGTGCTGACCGTCACCGGACCGCGCACCGACGTGACCGCGACGACCACGTACACCTATGATTCCACGACCGGCAACCTGGAAACGGTTACCGACGCACTAAACCATGTTTCGACCATCGACAGCTACAACAACCGTGGCCTGCCGACGCAGATGACCGACCCCAACGGTATGGTCACGACCTTCACCTACGATGAACGCGGCAGGCTGCTGACGCGTACCGTCGATGATGGCGGCGCGGATGCGACCACCACTTTCGGCTACAACGCCGCCGGGCTGGTTACCTCCATCACGCTGCCGGACGGTTACGAGCTGAACTACGAGTACGACGACGCCCACCGCCTGACCGCCGTCGAGAATGACGACGGCGAACGTATCGAATACACGCTGGACGATGCGGGCAAGATTACCGAGCAGGATATTAAGAACTCCGGCGGCGGCATCGTCAAAACGCAAAGCCGCACCTTTGACATCATCGGCCGCATGCTGACGCAGGTCGGCGCGTCCAGTCAGACCACGACCTACGGCTACGATTCGCAGAGCAACCGCACATCGGTTAAGGATGCTCTCAACGACACGACATCGTACGCCTTCGATGCATTAAACCGGCTGATTACCATCACCGATCCATTGACGCATGCCACGAGCTACGCCTACGACGCCCAGGACAATCGCACGTCAGTCACCGACCCGCGTTCCCTGGTCACCAGCTACGTCTATGACGGCTTCGGCCGCGTCATCCAGGAAACCAGCCCAGACCGTGGCACGACCGTCTATGTGCTCGACAAGGCGGGCAACATCACCAGCGAGACCGACGCGCGCAGCATTGTCACCAACCGCACGTTCGACAAGCTCGACCGCGTGCTGACCGAGACCTTCCCCTCCTCCTCCGGCGAGGACATCGACTATACCTACGACTCCACCAGCGGCGGGAATTACGGTATCGGCCACATGACCGCCTTCACCGACGGCAGCGGCAGCACGACGCTCACCTACGACAAGCGCGGCAACGTCATCAGCACGACAAGGACCATCGGCAGCGAATCCTACACCACCGAATACGCATATGACCTTGCCGACCACATCACCAGCATCACCTACCCGTCGGGCACCGTCATCGGCTATGGCCGTGACGACTCTGGCCGCATAGCAACGGTGACGCTCAATCCGTCAGGTTCGGCAACGGCGCTCGCCTCCGATGTCACGTACAAGGCGTTCGGTCCCCTTGCCGCACTTGATTACGGCAACGGCCTGGCCCGGACGCACGGCTACGACCAGGACTTCCGCCTGACTGCCATTGTCACCACGGGATCGGGCGGCGACATCCAGGACCTCGAAATCGCCTACAACGGGGTGGATAACATCACGTCGATCACCGACTACCTCGATTCGACCCGCGACCAGGACTTTACCTATGACGACCTGTATCGGCTGACCCAGGCCATCGGCAAGTACGGCACCATCGACTACACGTACGACAACAACGGCAACCGCGCCACGCGGGTCAAGAGCAGCACGACCCAGACCTATTCCTATGCCACAAGCACAAACCGCCTGACTTCGATCACCAATTACTCGGGCAGCACCACCCGTAACATGACCTATGCCGCCAACGGCAACGTCGCTACCGACGACCGGGCGGGTGCCAGCAGCTACGCCTACACCTTCGGCCACCGTAACCGCTACGACGCGCTATCCATCGGCGGCTCCGGTGCAGCCACCTACGCCTACAACGCGCGCGGCGAGCGCGTGAGCAAGACGGTCAGCAGCACAACCACGCATTTCCACTACGACGAGGCAGGACACCTAATCGCCGAGTCCGACGGCTCGACGGGCAACGTCATCCGCGAATATGTCTGGCTGGACGACATGCCGCTGGCCCAGATCGAATCCGGCGGGTCGATCTATTACATCCATCCCGACCACCTGAACACGCCGCAGAAGATCACCGATGCGAGCAAGAACATCGTCTGGGATCGCATCGCCGAGCCGTTCGGCGAGCAGTACAGCCTCAGCTCGTCAATCACCCACAACCTGCGATTCCCCGGCCACTTTGCCGACAGCGAGTCCGCGCTGAACTACAACTATTTCCGCGATTACGACTCGACGATGGGCCGGTACATCGAGACCGATCCGATCGGACTGGATGGAACGACGCAGGCCAGCATGGGGCTGTATAACTACACGCCGGCAAACCCGATCCGATACATCGATCCCAAGGGCCTAGACATTTTCGGCCTCTTCGACTTTGGCGGCACGCCAATGGGACTCGATGACTCTGGAAAGGAGTCCAAACCAAGCAATTGCCCCGCAAACGACAACAATCCAAAGGGCACATGTCCCTTTCTGCGAGAGCTGCCAGAGGAATTAACCACTCCCGGCAATAGAACCTGTATTTTCAGGTGCGCAAGCGGTCAGCGCGCGCAGGAAATATCAAGGGCCTTTCAATGTCGGACATTCATACTGCCACACGAAGGCCAACCTTACACGCCGATCAACATACTGCGATAGGCTCCGATGCACCATTTTATTCGCTCTCGCCAGGGCGTGTACTTCACCGAAGAGGCCACGGCAGTTATGCGCGACTTTGCAGATGCCTTGCAAAAAGAGAACGCGTATGCCTTAAGTTGGTCGATTGCCTTCGATAAAAATGGTCAGTTAACTATAGGTTTGGGTGGTGACTATGCACCACAGCCCAAAGCTATTTCCGACAGCGTTGCCGGCATCGACTTTTATTGGTACGCCGAGCCACCGGGATTAGAAGCCATACGACAGTATTGTGTGGATGTCGGCTGGGAGCGGACATCACGACTGCTTCCACTACCGGTCAGCACTTCCTCATGACAGGTCCTGGGACCACCGCGACCAATGACTCCGGGCAATTGTCCCCCACGCCATCCGCTAACCCTGCGAGTGTGCGCGCGACTTCAAGCAAGTGCCATTCCACACGACGCCCCATGAGTCCGATATTTAGAGCCTGCCTGCTGTTGTGCTTCGTTCTCCTTCCGCGTGAAGCACTGGCACGCGACTATTGCTCGGAAGGTGACGCCAAGACTCGTGGTGGCCTGTATCAGGATGCGCTCGCTACCTGGGCACAGGAAGCTGGCAGCGATGTTCCCAAGGAGCGATTGTGGGCGGTCGTAACGTGCCTACGGCATTTGAAACTGGCGACTGATGACGCGTCGGTCGCCCAATGGATGCGCGCCCGTGCACTGGAGGGCGTCCCGTTGGCACAATTGTTTTTGGGAATGATGTACGCGAGCGGCTTCGGCGTGTCGCAAGATTATGTCTTGGCCCGAAAATGGTTGATGCAGGCGATTTCACACGGCGAGAAGGATGCAGAACTCCTGCTCAACATACTTGACCAGTCCGCACGAACACTGTCGCCACCCGCCTCTTGAACACCTGATCCTGTCAAGATTCTTGACGAACGGAAGCAAGCCAGAGTAACGTACGCGCGGGATGCCGCAATGAAAGGGCACCACACACTGCGAGTATAGCACCATAAGGGCCGTCCGCTT
>JAHBXW010000014.1 GCA_019636235.1 Planctomyces sp. | reverse complement strand
GAGTCCGCGAGGTAGCGTAATGGATCGCACGTTCCGGGCTGGACGGGGAGGAACACGCTGTTGGCGCTGGTCCTCGCAACCCGGTGGGCGAACGCGACCGATCCCTCGTGCGCCCCGGCGAACGGCGCGAGATTCCGCCGCGTCCGTTTGACACGGGGGGCAGCAATGCCTAGCGTCGGACCGCGGCGGAAAGTCCGGCAATCTCCGGTCGCTGCTGAGCAGGGGAATCCGGTCGCACACGTTTGGCGTGCGGCAACTCGGAACGGGTTGGCGAAGCGGAATGCAGGCCACTTCCCCAGCATTCAGCGTGGACCTGGCGCAATGCCTGAAACCCCGCAGCAGTGGCGCGCGACCAGCGAGCTCGGCGCCCGCCCTGGAACGTGTTTGCGGAGAGCCCCTCCGCCTTCCCAACAAGCCCGTCGTCATTCCCTGATGGCGGGCTTTGATGTTGTGACCACCGCAGGAGCAATCATGCACCGGATCCGCACGCTGCGAACCGGGACCCGCGCCCCCCGACTGGCCGCCCTCTGCCTCCTGCTCCTCCTTGCGAGCCCCGTCATGGCCCAGGCCCCGCAGCCCGCCCCCGAAGACGCGCGGCTCGAAGCGTTCTTCCAGAAGTACCTGGAAAAGTGGATGGAGCAGCGGCCGCTCGACGCCACGATGCTGGGCGATCACCGGTACGACGACCGCCTGGAGGACGTCTCCCCCGAGGCCCGCGAAGAATGGGTCCGGCTTACGCGCGAGACCCTCGACGCCCTCCCCCGCGACGTGAATGTCGACCAGCTGTCCGCCAACGGACGCGTGGACTTCGAAATCCTCAAACACCACCTGACGCGCTCCCTGTGGCAGTGGGAGCACACCCGCCCCTTCGAAACCGATCCCCGCGTCTACGGCGACTACATCACCAGCAGCGTGTTCCTGCTGCTCACGCAGTCCACGCTGCCCCGCGAGAAGAACGTGGCCAACGCCGCGGAACGGATGCGGCATATTCCGGCCGTCATCGATGCCGCCAAACGCAGCATCAGGAACCCGCCCAGGGTCGTCCTGGAAACGGCGATCCGCCAGAACCGCGGAGCGATTTCCTTTTACGAAGAGGGGCTGTATGAGGCGGCTGGCGAGACCCCGCAGCTCAGCCCGCTGCGCCCCGCCGCTGAGCCGATTCTCGCGGCCCTGCGCGACTATCAGACCTGGCTGGAAGCCGAAGCCCTGCCTCAGGCCGGCGGAGAGTGGCGGCTGGGCCCGGAGAAGTTCGCCAAGAAGCTGGAGCTGGAACTGGAAGCGGGGCTGACGGCGGATGAAGTGCTGGCGGACGCTGAATCGGAGTTCGCGCGCGTGCAGCGCGACATGTACGTGATTTCCCGGCAACTGTGGTCGCGCTACTTCGCCGGCCAGCCGCTGCCCCCCGACGACGAACCGGGGCGTGCGGAGACGATCCGCCGCGTCGTCGACAAAGTCAGCCAGGATCATGGCACGCCGGAGGAACTGGTGGCCGAGGCGCGGGCCACTGTCGACCGGATCAAGGCGTTCATCACGGAACGCGACATCCTGCGGCTGCCCGAGCCGGATCGCTGCCAGATCATCGAGATGCCGGAGTTCCAGCGGGGCAACTCAGTCGCCTACCTGAACCCCGCCCCGCCGCTCGATCCCATGGCCGCCAGCGTGTACGCGGTCGCCCCGCCGCCGTCCGACTGGGATGCCGCGCGGGTCAAGAGCTTCCTCGAGGAATACAACCGCTACATGCTCCAGATCCTCACCATCCATGAGGCCTATCCGGGGCATTACGTGCAGCTCGAATACTCGAACCGGCATCCCTCGCGAATCCGCAAGATCCTGTCCTCCGGCGTGTTCGCCGAGGGGTGGGCCGTGTACACCGAGCAGATGCTGCTCGACCAGGGCTACGGCGAGCAGAATCTGGAGCTGCGGCTGATCCAGTTGAAGTTCTATCTGCGGGCCGTGACGAACGCGATTCTCGACCACAAGCTGCACGCCGCGAACATGACGGACGCGGAGGCGATGTCGCTGATGATCGACGGCGCGTATCAGTCCGAGGGGGAGGCGGTCGGCAAGCTGATCCGCGCCAAGCAGACGAGCTGCCAGCTGTCGACGTACTTCGTGGGCCGGATGGCGTTCTACCGGCTGCGGCAGGCGGTCTCCCGCGAGATGGGGGACGAGTTCGACCTGGGCCGGTACCACGAGGCGGTGCTGGACCACGGCACGCTGGCGGTCAAGTACCTGCCGGAGCTGGTGCGCGAGCGGTTGCGGCAGCCGCGGTGAGTAGGACGGAACCGGTCACTCCTGCATAAGCTCTTCGGCGACGGCCGGGGCCTCGCGGACGTACGCGTCGATGGCGTCGGAGAACACGCCGGTGGCGTTCGTCACGCCGTCCTGCTGGAGCACGACGAGCGCGCCGTTGAGCATGGGGTTGTAAGGTTCGTCCGTCCCGCGCTGCACGTGGTTGGCGACGTGATCGGCGGCTGCGATCAGCGCGGCCAGCCGGACGTGTTCGCCCGCACTTGCGGGGGCGTGATGATGCCGGATCGCGTGGACCAGCGCGGCGGGGAGTTCGTTGATCTCGGCGTACCAGGCGCCGAATGCGGCGTGCGAGACCCCGATCCGTTCCCGCTCGCGAATCTCGATCTGCAGCGGCTCGTCGAAATCCAGCGGATCGAGTTCGTCGATCTCATCCGGCGCGGCGACCGCCAGCAGGGTGCGGCCGAAATCGTGCATCAGCCCCGCGGTGAACTCCTCCCCCTGGAAGCCCAGCCGCAGCAGATGGCTGATTTTGACGGCGAAGATCGACGTCAGGAATCCGTGCCGCCAGAGCGTTTCCCGGCGTTCGCAGAGCCGGGGGCTGATCTTGCGGGAGACGCTGTCGAGTCCGGCGGTGAGGATGACTTCGCGGCAGCGTCGCAGCCCCATGGAGGAGATGGCGTGATGCAGGCTGGCGACGGGCGCGCGGGGGGCGAACAGCGCGCTGTTGGCCGTTCGCAGGACGTGCGTCGTGAGTTTGAGGTCGCGCTGAATGACGCCGGCGAGACGCAGGAAATCGCAGTCGGGATCGTTGGCAATCTGCAGGGCCTGCGAGGCGGCTGCGGGCAGCATCCGCAGATTGCCGAGGGTGCGTTCCAGGCGGGCGATGAGTTCCGGGGGCACGTCCGGCAGCGTCGAGATGCGTTCCGTCATTATCAAGAATCGGGCTGGCGCGGATTGCGGACGGCTGGCGTGTCCCGTCATGGGGTCGGCAGTCGGACGCAGACACTCTACGCGCGGGGCGGCGGCGTGCGGGGCGAGGCCGCTGATGGAGATCGGTTTCCGGGCGTCGGAGGGGCCAGGGTGCGGGGCGTGAGCGGCGTATCCGATCTGCGGGATGCGCCAGGCGGAGCGACGGCACGGCTCGCGGCGAATGGGGTCCGTTCGCAGGCGTCTCGGCCGAGGGTTTCCCCGCGTTGATGCGGTGCATCTCCGGGCGGGCGGATCGAATCGCTGAAGCGGCGCGGAACAGCGCGGCGGGGGCGTGGAAAACGGAGCGGCGCACGGATAAGGTACGAAGGTCGCCTGCGCGGGCTGCTCACAGGCCGGGCGGGCGGCCGTCCACACGATTCCGACTTCACCGATAGAACGGCCCCTGGGCCGCCGGGATCGCTGTCGACACACATCACGTCCCATCGCCGGCGCCCGGCGCGCCAGGCGGTTCCCGAATCCGAAGTTGCTGGTGAACGAGACATGGACGCGTGGCTGGCCTGGCTGGGAATGGCGGTTCGCAGACTTTGCGAATGCGCCCGTTCCGCCGGAAGCGACCTGCGTCGGGAACGCCCCTCCCGGGGGCTGAGTCCCGTGGCATCGCCGCCCCGCCGCCCTTCCGCCCTCCCCCGACGCCGCCTCGCCGCGCCGCCGGGAGTCGCTCCGCCCGGGCCTGTCCCGGTCGCCAGCCCCGCCGTATTTCGGCGGAATCTCAGGATCGCGCCCTCCCGACTCGGGGTCGGCCGCATGGGAACCGGACGCAGGCGTGTTGTCGATGCGATTGCCACGGCGGCGTCCCGGCTCCGTGGCGAGCGACATCCATGCCCCCAGAGATCTATCCCCTCATCGCCCTGATCATCGGCGGCGCGCTGGGTTTCTTCTTTGACCGCCTGAGAATGGGCGGCGCGTACAAAGCGCGAGATCAGATCCTCAGCGACGCCCAGCGGGAAGTCGACTCGCTCCGAAAACAGGCCGAACTCGACGCCAAAGAGGCGCTCCTCAAGCATCGCGAAACCCAGGACCGCGAACTCCAGTCGCAACGCGACGGCCTGCGGAACCAGGAACGCACGCTCGACAAAAAGGAATCCGCGCTCAACGAAGTTCAGGAGGACATCCGCAAGAAGGAAAAGATGCTGCAGACGACGCAGCAGCGGCTGACCGAGCGGACCCGCGCCGTCGAAACCCGCGAGAAAGAACTGGAACGCCTGATCCGCGAAGAGCAGGAGGAACTGCACGCCATCAGCGGGCTGAGCCGCGAGGCGGCCGCCGACCGGCTGCTGAAACGCATCGAGCAGGACCTGCAGAACGAGGCCGGCAGCCTGATCCGCAAGCACGAGCAGGAACTCAAGCTGAACGCCGAGCGGATGGCCCGCGAAATCGTCGGCATGGCCGTGCAGCGGTACGCCTCCACGCACACTTCGGAAACGACCGTTTCAACCGTCGACATCCCGAGCGACGAAATGAAGGGCCGGATCATCGGCCGCGAGGGACGCAACATCCGGGCCTTCGAGCAGGCCACCGGCGTCGACGTCATCGTCGATGACACGCCCGGCGTCGTCGTCGTCTCCGCCTTCGACACCGTCCGCCGCGAAGTCGCCAAGCTGTCGCTCATCAAGCTCATCCAGGACGGACGCATCCATCCCCAGCGGATCGAGGACGTCGTCAACCAGACGCAAAAGGAGATGGAGCTGCACATCATGCAGCTCGGCCGCGACGGTGCGGAGGAGGCGGGCGTGCCGGGCCTGCATGAGAAGCTGGTGTTCCTGATGGGCCGGCTGAATTTCCGCGTGAGCTACAGCCAGAACGTGCTGCGGCATTCGATCGAGGTGGCGCACCTGACAGGCATGATGGCCGAGCAGTTGGGGCTGGACGGTGCGATGGCCCGTCGCTGCGGGTTCCTGCACGACATCGGCAAGGCGGCGGACCATGAGATGGAAGGGGGCCACCCGGCGATCGGGGCGGACCTGCTGAAGCGTTACGGCCAGCCGGCGGAAGCGGTGCACGCGGCCCTCGGGCATCACGACGACATCCGGCCGGAGTTCATCTATACGGTGCTGACGGCCGCGGCCGACGCGTGTTCGGCCTCCCGTCCGGGGGCGCGGCGCGAGACGCTGGAGCGGTACGTCAAGCGGCTGGAGGACCTGGAGGCGGTGGCGTACGGGTTTCCGGGAGTCAGCCAGGTGTATGCGGTTCAGGCGGGGCGCGAGGTGCGGGTCATCGTCGATCCGAAGGACGTCACCGACCGCGGCTCCGCGAAGCTCGCGCGGGACATCGCGCAGCAGATCGAGCAGACGATGACGTACCCGGGCGAGGTAAAGGTCGTCGTGATGCGGGAGACGCGCTCCGTGGGCGTGGCGCGGTGAGCCGCGCTGGATTCACTGTGCGGCCCGGCGGATCAGCCTGCGCCCTGCATCAGGGCTCGGGCGACAGGTCGTCTTGGTCTTTGCGCGGCCGGGAGAGAATTAGAACGACCGCACAGGCCGCCATCAGCAACGACACGAAGAGATAAACAGCACTGATCAATCGATCGAATTGGAATCGATGGAAGGCGTGAAGCAACATCATTAATGAGAGAGCCAGGCAGAGCAGAGCGCCGAAGATCCTCATCGCGTGACCCCTTTTGCGACTGCACGAACTTCAGACGTCGATCATGACTTTAGAGATACGATAAAGCCCATCGCAATCAAGCACAACGTGGCGCCAGGACCTCCAGAATCCGAAGCCCGCGTTTCAGGCAAGACCGGCCCGGGAATCTCGCAGCGGCCGATTGACGCTTGGCAGCGCGCCGCGTATGGTGACGTGTCTGACGCCCCCATCGTCTAGAGGCCCAGGATATAGGATTCTCAGTCCTAGGACCGGGGTTCGAATCCCCGTGGGGGTACTGTGCGAAGCCCGGGGCGATTGTTCCGGGCTTTCGCATTTTGCGGGTCACGCTGATTCGACGGCTGAGCGCCCCGGCCATCAAGGCCCCGGGCTGCG
Source organism: Planctomyces sp. (assembly GCA_019636235.1). Lineage (GTDB taxonomy): Bacteria > Planctomycetota > Planctomycetia > Planctomycetales > Planctomycetaceae > Caulifigura. The sequence continues at coordinate 118,522 of JAHBXW010000014.1, read as the reverse complement.
AACTTGGTCGCTCGCAGTTCATCAACCCGTCAGAAACCCGGGCCATGCGGTCAGCAGCAGCCCCCAGGCCGCCAACAGGCCGATCGCCGCCAGCTCTCGAACATTCAGATCCCGCGTCGCCACCGGCGCCCAGGGACGGTCCGTCCGCTCGCGCAGCACGTCCGGCATCTCCGGCAATCGCGGCACGCTCAACAGCAGCGCATCGACTGTCCGCAGCCAACCCCACACGCCGATCGCCAGCGGCATCAGCACCGGCCACAGCGACAAAAGCTCCGTTCCATCCACGTTGGTGGTCTGCGCCCGGGCCGCCCACAACAGCCACAGCCCCGGATACGCCGACAGCATCGGCAGTCCGCAGATCCACAATACGCAGACAATCAACGCCGCCGCGAACCGCGGATGCGATCGCAACAGCCCGCCGAACTCCGAGAACTCTCGACTCCCGGCCGCCCGCTCGAGCCATGTCAGCAGCAACCCAACGGCGGCCAGCGCGGGAGTCCACCCGGCGACCAGCAGGCCCGCCGACGACACGCCGACTCCTCGCGTCGCCAGGAACGCCGCCCCGGTCACGCCCGTCAGCATCAACGCCGCGGACGCGACCAGCCGCGACAGATCGACGCGCGACAGAATCAACAGCGCCGCCAGCCAGACCGTCAACAGCATCAGCGGACCGAGGAACTCGGCGCTCGCCAGCAGCGGCGACATCAACCCCGGCTCCAGCCGCACCGCCAGCCCCCAGGTCGGGATCGCCATGGCTGCGATCACCGGAACCCGCAACTCCGCCGGAGCTTCGCGGAGCGCCTGCGACGCCGCGCGATGAAACGGAACGCAACCCCCGAGGAGCACGAAGCCCGCGACCAGCGATGCGCCCGTCCACGGGGCCAACTGCTTCCAGATTCCGGCCCTCGCGCCGCTGGCGGTCGTCGCCTCAATGAGCGCCGCCTGGATCGCGGGCAGATCCCACCGCATCTCGGCCGCGCCGCGCGCCTGCCGCGCGCGGATCGCCGCGTCGCCGTACGTCGCCAACAGCAACCCGAGGACGACAAACAGGCCGCCCAGCGACGCCGGCGTGAACAGCGAGCCGGCGCCCGTGGTCGGCGAACGCGCCTCGCGGCACCCGGCCTGCAGCAGCGCGGCGGGAGTCGCGAGAACGGCGAGCGTCAGCCCGGCGGCGATCAATCGCACATCGTTGGCCAGTAGCGCGGCCGCGGCCGCGGACTGTCCCAGGCAGAGGATCGCCCGGGACGTCGACGATTGCGGATCGTCAGGCGGATGGACGAGCAGACTGGCGAGAACGATGAGGGCCTGAACGGCGACGAACCAGGCCGGCGCGGGGAGCGTGCCGGCGCTGTCCGCTGATGCGCCGAGGAGGACCGCCAGCGCCGCGGAAATGACCGCGAGGAGCTGACAGGCGATCGCGACCCAGGCGGGCGCGCCGCGCAGGGCGAGCGCCAGCGCGCAGGCCAACGGCGCTCCTCCGGAACAGACGATCGCGGCGGTCAGCAACGGTTCCTCCCGGCTGGGGCGTCATGCTGAGCGGCAGGAGACAGCGCCGGCCGGATGACAGCAAGCGAGCGCACTGCGGCGCAGCTCCGATGGGCGCGCGCTGCGGAGCCGCAGTTGCGCAGCGCATCCGCCGCACGCGGGCGTCGCCGTTTCGGAATCGAATCAGACAGCCGATTCGATGACGCGGCCTTTGAGGATCTTGACCGGTTCGACCGGCTTGTCTCCGCGACCCGTCTTCACGCCCCCGATCGCCAGGACCGTGTTCAGGCTGGATTCATCGGCCGTCTTGCCGAAGCCGGTGTACTGCCGGTCGAGGTGCGGCACGCGGGCCAGACACAGGAAGAACTGCGAACCGCCGGAGTCGGGTTCGTTGGTGCGGGCCATCGACAGCACGCCCGCCTCGTGCAGCTTCGTGTTGAACTCGGCCTTGATCTGGTAGCCCGGTCCGCCGGTTCCGGTGCCCTGCGGGCAGCCCGCCTGGATCACGAAGTCGGGGATGACGCGGTGAAACTGGATGCCGTCGTAGAAGCCGATTTTCGTCAGACCGATGATGTTGCGGCAGTGCCCGGGGGCGACGTCCGGCCACAAGTCGAGGACGATCTTGCCGAGCGTCGTATCGAACTCGATCTGGTAGTTGGTCTTCGAGAAGTCGACGTCTTTGACAGCGGCGTCGACATCGGACTTGAGGTTCTTGGACATGGAGAGACGTGCGGTCAGGCGGATTCGGTGAAACAGGCCCACGGCGGATTATGGGGCGTGGTCCGCCACGCGCCGAGGTTCCGTGCATTGGTTTTCGAAAGGTTCTGCGACTTGCGGACTTGGGCCGCTGCGGCGTGGGGGCGTGCGCTGATCCGAGGGCGATCAATCTGCGTGCTGGCGACACAGGCCCGGTTGCCAGGCGTCGCAGGTCGACTCGCGCCGCCGCGAAATGCCACTGCCGGGACGCGCTATTCGCGGTGCGGCGCTCCCTCCGCGGGGCGCCATCGACTCCGGCATTCGATTTGCCTCATTGCCGAGAGCGGGGCGCGGAACCAATTGCCAGAGACTGTTTCACGAGTGTCCACCGACGAAACTTTGAACTGGGGCATGTGCGTGGATTGCCGCTGGTGGCAGATCGAGCCCCAGGCGATCGCCACGCATCAGACGACCGGCGCCTGCCGCGAGCCGGACATGTCCGTCGTGTTGCTGCGAGTCACCGGCAACAGCGGCTGCGGAAAATTCGCGTCCGGCGCCCCGTCGCGGTCCGAAGGGGCCAGCGGCAAACCCCCCGCGCCTCCCCCGAATTTCTGACGCCAGCCGACCATCGAATCCAGGAGCGCCGTCATGTCGAAGTCCACTCTGCCCCGGTTCGCCCTGCCCCACTGTTCGCACGCCGGCTGCCACTGCCAGGCGGACGGCGAAAACGCCGTCGTCAGGAACGGGAAGTCGTATTGCTCCAAGGGCTGCGCGGATGGCGTCGGCTGCAACCACCCGGGATGCAGCTGCAACAAGACGCACGCGCACTGACCGCTTTGCGTTCGATCGGCCCGTCACTCGCGAGCGCGGCGTTCCAGAACCAGCGACCAGCCCAGCGGGCCTTCGCGCTCGTCGGCGTCCTGAAATCGGAACGGCCGCAGTTGCCGGATGTGCATCAATGGTTCGAACTCGCCGATCAGTTCGGCGGCCGTCACGCGCGGCGGACCGTACTCTGACGTCTCGTCCGCATTGCCCGCGAGGCACACCATCAGCGAGCCCGGCCGCGTCGCGTTCCGGACGGTTGCCAGGTAGCCGTCGAGATCGACCCGCCGGCAGCAGTGATAGCAGCCCCGATCGAAGACGAAATCAAACGGCCCCCCCGCCAGCGACAGCCCCTGCACGTCGGCCTCGATCCAGTCGACCTCGACGCCCGCCTGGTCCGCTCGGCGCCGGGCCAGCGCCAGCCCTTCCGCGGCAGCGTCAACTCCCGTCGTCCGGAAACCCTGCTGCGCGAGGAAGACGGCATTCGTCCCCGAACCGCAGCCCAGGTCCAGCGCTCTCCCGCGCGGGATTTCCGACTCCCGGAGGATGTGCTGCAGTTCGCGTGAGGGGAGCCCGGAATCCCAGGGGGTCTGGCCGTCCAGGTAACGTTGATTCCAGTCGCGGTCGACATTCGCCATGGCGGAACGTTGCGGGGGAGAAACAGAGTGAGCGGGGAGCTGCGGAACACGGGCCGCGCCGGGACGGCGCAGCGCCGCCCGGTCAGCGGACCATGAAGTCGATCGTCGCGGTTCCGATCTTGCCGCTCAACTCATCCTCCAGCGTCAGCCGGACCGAGTGCGGACCGGGAGAGAGATCGCCCGGGAGATCGAGCTTGTAGCTGTGGAAGTAATCGTTCCGGGCGGATCGCGACAGATCCTCCGTCGGTTCGAAGGTCCGGCGCTCCAGCAACTCGCCGTCAGGCCCTTTGCGGAGCACCTCAATCGTCGACCGCAGCAGCGTGCGGTAGTTCCCCGAGGCCGTCGACTCCGTCCGGAAGTTGCGGACTTCGGCGTACAGCAACACGGGCTGGCCGGGGCGAAAGACGTCCCGCGGAAACGGATGGAACAGCCCGTAGCCGTCGATCTTGTCGCAGAAGGCCAGCGTGGGAACCTCCAGCCGGGACGTTGTCTGCAGGAGCTGTGCGGCGGTTCGCAGTTGATGCAACGCGGCGGCGGCGCGATCGGACGGATCGGGAATCGCGACCTGGTCAAAGGAGCTGGCCAGCGCGCACATGACGGACGTCCAGTACTCCTGCGTCGTCGCGTCGATTCCGGGAATCGATTGCTGGGCGAGCTGCGGCTCGTTGGCCATCAGATACAGCATCCGGAGTTGGACGTGCCGCTGAATGTATTCCTCGCGCTCGGCGAAAGTCGGTCCGCACTGGAGCCGTGCGACGTCAGCTTCGAGCATCGAAATCAGGCGCTGCAGTTCTTCCTGCAGGAAGGCGGGATGCGCGCCGGCGTCGGGAGATCGATTCCCCGGTTGGGGATGCGGCGCGGCGGCGGGCGCCCCGTTCGGGTTCGCCAGGCGCGACGCAAGGTCCAGCTCTTCGCCCCGGGGGCGACGACCGGGCAAGAGCGCGAGCGCCGGCGCCGCGGGGGCTTCGGGTGCGGTGATCGAGTCTTCGGAGGCCCGTCCAAAACTGAGCGCCCGACGGGGGTCGAGTTGGCGAAGCCGCGAGAAGGCCGACGACGACGCGGGAGCATCCAGGCTCGATGCGTCCGGACCGGCGGCGTCGCTCGCGGAGTTCGGGACATCAAGCGGATTGCGTCGCCTGGTCGACGGCAACGGCTCCGCGTCCTGTTCAATGAGCGCCATCGTGACGGGCTGCGGGGTCGCCGTCCCGGCGGCGGGCGACACCTCCGCATCGATCGACGGGGCGTCGGCCAATCGCTCGGCCAGGGAAGCGTCAGGCGCGGCCTCCGCAGCCGGGCGTTCGCGTTGACGGGACTGCAACAGGGCCGGCACGCGCCGGGGATCGACCGTCAGCAGATAGGACAACAGCCGCTGCCGGTCGGCGTCGGACTGCGCCCGCTGGAATTCCTGTTCGGCGAGCAGCCGCGTCTGCGGGTCGAGCGTCGAGAGGTAGACGTCGATCGATTCCGCGACGCCCTTCTCGCGAGCGCGGCCCCCGGCAGTCGGGGCGGAGCCGGCGGATGTGTCCGCGGGCGTTCGAGACTTCGATGAGCTGCCAAACGGCCAGCCCCAACTGCGGGCCGGCCGATCGGCCACAAAGGACAAATGGTGTTCCTTCGGCGACGCGCAACCCGAGAGCGCCAGAACGCTCAGCCAGGCAGCGAGCGCGCACCGAACGCACATGCGGCGGCTCCGGAACGGGGAGGCGGAAACGGGGGAGGCGACATCGGCCGCGGAGAACTCCACGGCGGGAAGGGGCCGGAGCCTACCCGATTCCCGAAAATTGCCTCAAGTCGGTCCCGGTGTCCCGCGACGCGACGCGGCCGCCAGAGCATGCGGACGCCCTTCTCCCCCCGATCCAACGGCAGTTTCTGCCGTTCGACCCGCCCAGGTCAGGGCAGCGGAGGCAGTCGAATGCCGCCCGCCTGATGGAGCGGTTCGATCGTCAGCGACGTCTCCCACTGCGGCGGCGGCGACGTCAGCTTCACCGGCCCCGTCACGGGCGCGGGAGCCGGCAGATGCGTGACCGGCTTGTTCGGAGCGTAATAGTCGGACGGTCGGACGCCCGATGTCGGCGAGGCAACCGGCGGCGCCGGCGGACGTTCGGCGGGCGTTGAACTCCGCGGGACGGGAATCGGCTGCATCCCGCCGTGCAGCTCGCCGGGGATTGCCTGCTGATGGAAGATCTGTGCGTTGTGTTCCGGGCTGCCGACGGGCGGCGTGGCCGGAGTCGGTGCGGGTTCGGCCGATTCGTACGACTCGTAGGTCGTGGGGCCGGAGTTCGACGGCATGACCTGGTGCTGGCAGTTCGGGCAGACGACGCCGTTGGACCAGCCCGGCAGGCCGCAGGAGCCGCCGTCCATCATCATTTCACCGCCGCAGCCGGGCATCGAGCCGCAGTCCATCGGCATTCCGCAGCTCGTTTCGCACGGGCCGCAATCGCCGGAAATGACTTCGCCGCCGCACGTTCCACAGCCGCAGCCCATTCCCCATCCGCCCAGCCGGGCCTGACGGTGACGGGACATGCCGTCATACAGAGACGGCAACGGGCTGCAGACGACGCAGCAGGGATCTCCGCACATCGGGCTGACGCAGGCGCTGGGATGCCTGCCATGCCGCCAGCGGCAGGAACCGCAGCCCGACGTCGTCGAGAGCAGGCAGCAGGTCAGCACGGCGATCCAGAACCGCGCATTCATGAACAATCTCCGCCGCAAAATAAGGACTCTGCCGGTCGTATCGGCGATTCGGACGGCGAGGCTGCAGGAATTCATGTTGCAGAGAGTGGCCGCGCGCCGCTGCGCGGCCCGATAGCAGAATACGGGCAGTCCCCCGGCTTACAGTCGTTCTCCCGTTTCGCTAACTTCCCAACGGACACTCACCGCCTGGACGCCCTATGCACGAGCTGCGGAAAGATCCGATCGTTGGACGCTGGGTGATCATTGCGCCCGACCGGATCACGCGTCCGGTCAATCTGCACGAAGTCGAGCCGCCGCTGAACGACGAGTTCGACCCCTTTCTCGAGGGCAACGAAGAAGCCACGCCTCCGGAAATCCTCGCCTATCGCAATCCCGGCACGCGGCCCAACGGGCCCGGCTGGCGGGTCCGCGTCGTCCCCAACAAGTTCCCCGCCCTGAAGGTCGAGGGGGAACTGCTGAAGCGCGGCGACGGGATGTACGACAAGACCACCGGCATTGGCGCTCACGAAGTCATCATCGAGTGCCCCCACCGGGAAACGAATCTGTCCCGCCTTAGTGTCGACAACATCCGCGAAGTCCTGTGGGTCTACCGCGACCGCCTCGTCGACCTCCGCCGCGATCCCCGCCTGATTCACGGCCTGATCTTCAAGAACAAGGGCGCCCTCGCCGGCGCCTCGCTGGACCACAGCCACTCGCAACTGATCGTCAGCCCGATCGTGCCCATCACGATTCAGGAGGAACTCGAGGGAGCGGAGGCGTTCTACCGCTACCGCGGACGGTCGATCTTCTCCGACATGATCCAGCAGGAGCTGGCCACCGATTCCCGCGTCGTCCTCGATTCGCCCAACTTCCTCGTCATCTGCCCGTTCGCCAGCCGGTTCCCGTTCGAGACCTGGATTCTGCCCAAGCAGCACTCCAGTCATTTCGAGAACGTGACGCGGCCGGCGATCGAGGAGCTGGGCGTCGTGCTCAAGCAGACGCTCCGCAAGCTGGAGTTCGCGCTGGACGACCCGCCCTACAACTTCGTGATCCACACCGCGCCGTTCGACCGCCAGGAGCTGCCGCACTTCCTGTGGCACATCGAGCTGTTCCCCCGGCTGACGCGCGTGGCCGGCTTCGAGTGGGGCAGCGGGTTCTACATCAACCCTGTGCCGCCGGAGAACGCCGCGAAGTTTCTGCGGGAAACGTCCGGCGAATGACCCGCCGCGTCACTCGTCGTCCAGGGCTTCCAGCCGTTCCAGGAACTCCGGCGTCAGCCCCGCCTGCTCGCGGGAGGCGCGCTGGAACACCCTGCCCCGCGCCTTGCCCGGGCGCAACGGCCAGTGCAGGTTCCCCTCAAACGCCTCCCAGTCGGTCACGCCGGGCGGCTTGAGTTTCCGCAGCCACGTCCAGCCGAACGCGACGTGCCCGATTTCATCGCGGTGGATCGTCCGCAGCAGCGCGGCGCTTCGTTCATCCCCCGCCGCGGCGAACTCGTCCGCCAGCTCCAGCGAATGGTCCAGATTCCGACCTTCGAACAACAGCGGCAGGCAGGCGCAGTATTCCAGCGGCGACGTCAGCTCCAGCGACTTCTGCCAGATGTAGCTGTTGACCGGGAACGCGCCGAATTCCACGCCCAGCCGGGCGGCCCGCTCGATATGCATCCGCGTGTGCCGCTGCTCATCGAGCATGATGTCCGCGACCCCCTGTCGGAATTCTCGAGGCGCCTCGGGGAACAGGAGCAGCACGCGGGCCATGACTTCCAGCGCCTGCAGTTCGTGGTTGGCGAGGATGTGATGGGCCAGGCCGCGGCGGGCCGGGTCGCGAAGACTTTCCGGCGAAGGCAGACCGGGCGCCGTCCGACGCGGCGCGAACTGCAGCTGCGGCGGCCGCCCGGGGCGTTCGATGCGGACGGCCGGACCGGGATCGTCGTCCGTGAACGGGACCTCCGGCGACTGCAGCTTGACGGCGAGGTCCTCCGCGAGGAGGCAGCGTTCGGCGAACAGGCGGACTTGCAAGGGGGACGTGATCCGTTGTTTGGGGTGCTGAAATCGGTCCTGGACCGGGCAAGCCGCGGCGCCGGTCGCCGCGGATCCGCAGCCCCTACCGGCGGCGGCGGGCCGGGGCAGCGGCAAGCTCCTCGCCCTGCCACCACTCGACCAGCATTCGCGGCCAATAGCGCGACGGCAACACCATCGCGACGTGCGGCGGCGTCGGAAGGACAATGATCGGCAGCACCGGCCGTGTGAGGCAATGGGCCGGTCCGGGCAGGTGCTTGCGAACGAAATAAATGGACGACATCCGGCAGGACAGCACCGGGCTGATGGCAGACGGGATTCGCTTGCCAAAATTCGGCGTGCATTCACTGGTCAGATCGTCGGCGATTGCGGCCAGGTCCCGATCGGCCGGCTTCGTGTGCTTCAGCGAGAACAGTGCATGGGCCACCTCGCCGAGTTCAATGGGGTCGGCCCGCTGGCCCGCGTCGAGCGAGTACACCACATCTCCCGGGCAGTTGTAGGGGCCCGGCGAAAACATCAGTTCGTTCGCCTGGACGATGTGGCCCCAGAGCACCACGCCATCTCTCCGCAAACTGGCGAGATTTTGGAACACGGTTTCCAACTCGTTGCCCGACTTCAGCCAGGGCGGGCGGGCCACTCGCCAGTACGTCAGCCGATCCCACAGGGAGATGCGGCGGGGGCTCTCGCCGACGTTCTTAGCGCACTTCGCCAGGACCTTTTGAAACATTTCGCCCGCCTCCCTCGTCGAACCTGTTGGCGAGTCGCTTTTGCCCTTCAGCAGCAGGCCGCACATGCGTTCGAAGACGCACCGTCAGATCACGTGGTGACACGAAGCGTAGCCATCGTCCTGCGGATTGTCACACGGACGCCCGCAGGGTGGGCGGCGGCTGTTCCCCGCCGAACACGCCGACGATTGGGCGGGTCGACCAGCCTGTGGAACGCTTGGGCGAAAGTGTTCGCGCCCCAGCCGTCTGCTATCCTCCCGCTTCACCCATCAACGGAGAATGATGCGATGGCGATGCGTCCTGGCACGGGCATCCGACTGGTCATCATCGCGGCGCTCGCCGGCGCGGCCGCAGCGGCCGACGAACCGGCCCCTCCCGGCATCTGGGGACGAACCATCCTCCCCCAGCCCTTCGAGAAGCGGCCCTTCCGCGAAGTCCGCATCCCCGCCTGGCTCGAAGACACCGCCGGCGTCGGCTACACGCTCTCCGGCCAGTCCAATGAACAGCGCGAACGCTTCGTCCGCGCCGGCGTCACCCTCAGCGAACTCGGGTTCGTCGACCCCTATTACGCCTATTACGACAGCGCGCTGCTCAAGCGCCGCAGCCCGCACGTGCCGCTGAGCCGCACCGAGGATGATGTCGCCGCCTATCGCCGACTGGGTCTGCGAATTCTGGCGGTCGTACCCCCCTCCCTGCAGGGAGAGTGCTACGAGCTGCATCCCGACTGGCGTCGGATCGGCACGAACACGACCGACATTCCGCCGTTCGACGCCGAGAAGAATCCCGTGGGCGGCATGCTGTGCCTGCTGGGGCCTTACGGCGATTTCCTGATCGAGCTGCTGGCCGAGATCACCGAGCGTTACCGGGTCGACGCCTGGAGCTTCGATGGCCTGCATTACGGCGGGGTCTGCTACTGCGAGCACTGCCGGGCGAACTTCCGCGCGGAAACGGGCGGCGAGATTCCCGATGTGAACCTGAACGCGCCGGAGTTCCGCCGTTATCAGCACTGGGCCGACCGCCGGATGGAAGACCTGATCCAGCGGATGCAGACGCGATTGAAGTCGATCCAGCCGGAAGTCGCGCTGGTCACCTGGACGACGAACGCGGGCCGGTTCGGCCACTTTCGGGACATCCCCCGCAACATGCCCGCGCGGATGAACCTGCTGCTCGACGCGCCCGACCAGGAGTTCTGGCTGGATGAGACGAACCGGGGGGCGACGGTCGTGCCGGCGATCGCGAACGCCTACATCTGGGCCTGCACGAATCACCGCGTCGCGTTCAGCGAACCATATCTGATGTCGCACGGAAATCCGTACGGCAAGGACAGCTTCCCGGCGCATGAAGTTTTCCGCCGGATGATGCTGGCCGTCACCCATGGCGCTGGCCCCAGCCTGGCCGTGGCGCAGCCGGAGTTCCTGCAACCGGGAGCCGACGCCGCGCTCGCCGAGCTGCAGCGCCGCAAGCCCTGGACGACGCACAAGCGGCCGGAACCCTGGGGCGCGCTGGTGCTCAGCGACAACACGCGGGTGTTCTACGGCCGCGAATCGGGACTCGTCGAGGACCGATACCTGGCGCACGTGTTCGGCTGCTTTCGGGCCGTCCTCGAGGAACATTTGCCGGTGACCCTGGCCTGCGACTGGAACCTGTGCGACGAAGACCTGTCGCAGCACAAGGTGCTGGTGCTGCCGAACACGGCCAGCCTCAGCGATGCGCAGGCGGCGGCGATCCGGGAGTATGTCCGGAATGGCGGAGGCCTGGTGGCCTCGCTGGACGTTTCCTTGTGCGATGAATTCGGCGACGTGCGGCCGGACTTCGCGCTCAGCGACGTGCTGGGCGTTCGCGCGGGGCAGCGCGCGGAATCCACGACCGCTCCGGCGGAGGAACTGGACGTCAACTTCGCCCGGACCCTGGACGCGGCCTACTGGCAGAATCGCAAGAGCGTTTTTTCGCTGACCCTTCCGGAGGACAGTCCGCTGGGTTCGGAGACGCTGCGCGGACTGGTCGGCCGGGATCCGGTGACGTTCAAGGGGCCGCTGCTGGAGGTGACGCTGGCCGAGTCGCCGGAGACGTCGCTGGCGGCGACGGCCGTTCCGCACGGCGAGTCGTCGGCGCCGCCGCGTCCCGCGATCGTCGCCCGCACGTTCGGCCGGGGGCGGGTCGTGTACTTCGCCGCGGGCATCGACCACGCGAACTACATGTACTCGTATCCCTATCAGCGGGTGCTGCTGGCGAACGCGATGCGCTGGGCGGCCGGGTCGCCGCCTCCGGTGGAGGTGCGGGCGCCGATGTGCGTGCACGCGACGACGTTCCGACAGACCCGGGAGGGCTCAGAGCGGCTGCTGGTGCATCTGTTCAACGACGTCAACACGACCGCCTTCCACGCCCTGCCGAACGATGACGTTCCGCTCCGCGAGGAGACGATTCCGATCCACGACATCGAGATCGCGCTGCGGGGCTACGCGATCCGCTCGGCCGTTCAGCAGCCGGAAGGGCGGACGCTGGAGGTCGAGCGCGCGGGGGAGACGGCGAGCATCACGGTTCCGCGCGTCGACGTGCACTCCGTCATCGTGCTGGAGCTGGCGGACGACGCCCGATGACGCCCGCGCGGCGGGCCATCAGTTGCGGGCGGTCCGCGGCGGGACGTCCGACGATTCGGCCGTCTCGTACATCTCGCGGACGATCGACCAGTTCTCCTCCAGCACGGACATCAGCTCCGCGTAGCGGTCGCTGAGGTCGCGGCGGAGCTGGTCGACGTCTTCCAGCACGTCGTTGCGGTCCGCCTCTTCCTGGCGGATCGATTCAACCAGCCCCAACTGGACCTCGATGGGCGCGTTGGACGGCGCCGCCGCGTCGCCGTTCAGCTCCGCGAGCCGCAAGTCGAGCGCCTTCTGCGACGCCGCGATGTGCCGGTTCTGTATGTCCAGCTTGGCCGTCTCATCAATGACCTGCTGATCGGCGATCGTCTGCCGCGTGTGCAGATCCCACAGCGTGGACCGCCAGCCCGGGGGAATCGATTCCCGAACGCGGTACACGCCCGGCTGCCAGCTTTCGATTTCGCCGGGATAGGCTTCCCGGGTCAGCAGCGCGGCGGCGCGGTTGTTGTCGAGCTGTTCGATCTTCATCTCTCCGAGGAACCGGGACGGGTTCTGATCCGCGTCGGAGAAGATGTACACCGTGGGCAGCGGCTGGCCGAGCTGCTGTTCCTTGGCAGCCAGGCCCATGTTGGCGCCGACGGCGACCTGCACGCCGTCGAAGCCCTGCAGCGGGCCGGAGTTCGTCGCGGTCCACTGCCGGCCCCAGAATTCCATGGCGCGGTTGACTTCGGCTTCCAGCTCCGCTGTCTGCAGCCTTGCCAGACGCAGTTCGTCGTTGTTCTTGTCGCGCGTCGCCTTGAGCTGCGCGATTTGCCGCATCCAGTCGTCCTGCCGCTTGTTCAACTGGTGCGTGAGAATGAACGCGCCGATCACCGCGAGAATGATCAGGCCGATGAAGACTTTGCCGAGCGTATGCATGGTCATGATCCAGGCGTCTGGCGCGCCGAAGTCGCCTCGCGACCGCGTCTGTCGCGGACAGTTCAGTCTCGCACACGGCACGACCGCCAGCCAGCGCGAAACCGCTGGTCGGCCTGCTCCCCGATGCCGGCAGTCCCTCCTCGCGGGACGGACGGACTCCTGTCCTGCAGATCGGCGGATGCGGCCGCGATCGCCAGCGAATCGCCGCTGCCCCGCGCCATCCCGCCCGGTTCGCCGCGACGGAACGCGTTGCGTCGAATCTGCCGGGTCCGGCCGACCCGCCCGCGCTCACCGCTGCTGCAGGTATTCGTCAATCCGCTCGGCTTTGCGCAGGAGATAGGGGATATGACGATTATTCGCCTCGACGAACGCCGCCAGCAGCCGCAGGTGCTCGTGGAACTCCTCGGTGAACTTGCGGTTCTCCTGGTCCCGCCAACTGGACCCCAGCGCCTCCAACTGCGTCGCCAGCATGCCGGCGTGGTCCGTGAGCACCGTGTTGAACTGTTTCAGCTTCTGGGCGAAGGCCCGCAGTTCCTGCGGATTGACGATGGCCTGCGACATGCGCTGCCTTTCTGCGGACACGCGGGAGACGTTGTCATTATCGCGGGCGTCGGCGCGGCGTCCATCGCCGTCGAGGGCGCATCGAGTCCGCCGTTGTCCGGGGCCGGATCCCGTCAGGCCGGCCGGCCGTTCGTCGCCCCGGCCGGCGTCCCCAACAGGCTTTCAAACGCCGCCGCCGCGCCCGCCAGCGCGTCGAGGACCGCCTGTTCCGTCTTCCCGTCGACCAGAAACGTGCATACCGGCTGACCGGCGCGAACCAGCGTCCCCGGCGCCGTGACGTCCGCAATGCGTCCCAGCGAATCCTCGGGCCGCGCAATCGACGAAACCGGCACCTCAGGCATCTCGAAGTCCCGCTCCGCGAACAGCACGCCCTTTCCGACCAACCCGTCCAGCGACGTCCGAAACCGACGCCCCTCGCCCTCCCACGTCGAACCGAACGCCGCCGCGTGCGACCGCAACAGCGTGAACCCGCACGCCAGCTCGAACACCTCCGCCGATGCCGGATACCGCGGATTGATCTCCGTCAGCCAGGGGGTTCCGTCGCTGTCGACCACGAAGTCGCAGCCGAACAGGCCGCGCAGCCGAAATTTCCACATCAGGATATTGCCGAACCGACGCATCAGATGTTCCGACCCGACCTCCAGCGCCGTCGGCCCGACCGACCCGCACCACGCGAACTCGGGCGCATGCAGCGGCGCCCAGCCGATGACCTGCCGCGTGATGCCGACGAAATTCACATCCCCCGGCGGCTCGTGCCCCACGAACACAGCCGAGTACGCCTCCCCCTCGGCGAGCCGCTGAAAGTAATGCGGCTCGCGCAGCGTGGCATGTTCCGCGGCGTTGGACGTCCAGCGGACAACGCCGCGCCCGCCGGCGCCGCACAGCGGCTTGAGCAGCCACGTTCCGTCCCGCGGCGGCGGATCGGACTCCGGGCGGACATCGAGCGCCGGCAGCCGCGTTTCCCGAAGCCGTTCGACGACGTCGTGAGGGTCGCGGACACGTCGGACGACCTCCGCGGTGTTGCCCCACAACGGCGCCTGCTGCTGGGCCGCTTCAATCCAATCCGGATGGTTCTCGACTCCGCCCGTATAGATCAACGGGTTCCCGGCGCGGGCGGCCTCCTGCAGGAGGTCGGGATCGTCGAGCGCCGGGACCGAACGCGCTGTCGCGGCGGCGGCCAGATCGACGTCGCCATACAGATCCCAGCACACGGGATCGAACCCCGCGCGAATGGCTGAGAAGGCGGCGGCCCGGGCGCTGGCGCCGGCGATGCCGATCGATGGTTGGTCCCCGTTCTCCGACCGCATGAGGCACTGGTCCGCAATCGAATCGCCTGGACGGCTTCCCGGAGGCGCGACGCGGTCCCCGGCGAACGGCGCGCGAATCCCCCGAACCATGACCGCCTCCGCATCCAGCCCTGGACACGGCTTTTGTCCGGCGGCCGGACGAAACCGCATTAAAACACAGCGCGCGCAGCAGCGTCCAGCCGCGCATCACGCTCTTCAGAGCGGATCGCAAAATCGGGTCGAATGCGGCCGCATTCGAAAAAGCTCGCCTTCGGACCCCATCCTGAAACGAGAACCGAACCGCCGGCCCAGCGGCAGCCAGGTTTCTCCAGCCGCCCGACCGACGGGGAGAGTGGCCTTCAAGTGCGTCGACACAGGCGCTGGAGATTACCAGCGGGCAACGCCGCTTCAGTCGCGCCGCGTCTCCGTCGCTTTGAACCTGCCGCTGGCGCTCCCCTTGATGCCCAAGACGGTCCCGCCCGAAGCCGGAATGGCCGACTTCGTCCACCGATAGACCCGCAACGGCGGGAAATTGCGCAGCTCGAACTCGGAAGTCGGCGTGCCGAAGAACTCTTTTGCCAGCCGGGTCACGGCGCGGCTCCACTGATACGCGACAAACCGCCCTCCCGGCTTCAATCGGGACCGGCTCGCCCGCAGGATCAGCCGCGCAGTCGTCCGCGGGATCGTCGAAAACGGAATGCCGGATACCACCGCATCCACGCTCTCGATCGACAGGTCATCCAGCACGTCGTGCAGTTCGTCCGCGCCCCCCTGATGAACGATCAGCCGCGGATCATCAATCTCGCGGAGCACACGCGTCAGTTTCGGGCAGACCTCGATCGCGACCAGTCGCGAATCCTCCGGCATCGCTCGCAGCAGCGCCTGCGTCGTGCCCCCTGTCCCGGGACCCAGTTCGACGACGGTTGCCGCAGTCTCGACCGCAGCATTGCGCACCAGCCGCGCCTCAAGATGCCGCGAACTGGGAAGGAACGTCCCCAACTCCCGCGGGTGCTGCAGGAACGTGCTCAGGAATGGCAGAACGTGGCCGTGTGCCATCTCGGCGCCTCCTCGAATGCCGCGCAAACTCCGTGATCCGGCGGATCGGTCGTGCCGCGACTGGATTGCAGCCAGCGTGCCGAACGTCTGCGAACCGCGAAGACGCCACCAGGACAGTCTCCAGCCCCGAGTTCGTGCCCCGGACGCCCGCCCGCACGCGGCCGCCGCTCCGTGGGCTCCCCAGACTAGGCGACCACGCTTGCCATTGCACCTTCCGGAGCCGGCAAATGCGGCGTCAACATTCGGAATCTTCCCCGCGATGAAGTCCAGTCGTCGCCAGCTTGACCAGATTGCCGCCGGACTGATTCGCAGCGCTCAACGGCCCTTGCCCTTGCCGGTGCGTTTGGCGGGGCCCTTTCGACTCGCCTTCGCCTTTCCCTTGGCCTTGCCGCTCCCGCTCTTGCGGCCGCCTCCTTCCGTCTTGTTGACGGTGGCCCAGGCCCGGCGCTCGGCTTCTTTCTCCGAGACGCCCCGCTCCTTGTAACCCGCCTCAATGTGCTCCGCCTTCCGCTTCTGGCGGTCCGTGTAAGCCGATTTGTCGCCGCGTGGCATGTTCGCCTCCCTGATCGGGTCCGGCTCGCAGGCCGCCGCCCGCCGGGCGGTCACTCTGGTCGCTCAGGTCGCGTCCCGAAGCGTTCAGGACGCCGCTGAGGAGCCACAGCCACATTGAGGCAATTTGCGGACCGAATTCGCCCTCCGCGCGGTTGATCACGCGCTGCAGCGCCCGGCCGCCGCCGCCCGTCACTTCATCCGGTATTCGGGAGTGTGCTTCTGCCGGGACTGCGGGAAGGTCGCCCAGTCGACGACGCCGTACTCGGCCGCCAGCCGCGACCACTCCTTCGCCAGCCGCGTCACGATCTCCGGATGCCTCGACGCCAGGTCGACCGTTTCCGACCGATCGGTTCCCAGGTCGTACAGCTCCCAGTCCCCTTCAAACTCCGCGACGATCTTCCAGTCGCCGTCGCGCAGCGCCTTGTTTCCCTGGTGCTCCCAGAACAGCGGCCCCCGCGGCGGCTGCGCCTCCCCCTGGAACGAACTCAGCAGGCTCCGCCCGGGCAGTTCGCGAGCGCCCTCCGCGGCGGCCCCAGCCCCCGTGAGTTCCAGGAGCGTCGGCAGGATGTCGATCAGATGACCCACGTCGTGACGCACTTCCCCGCGCGCCGAAATTCCCCGCGGCCAGCGCACGACCAGCGGCGTCGAAATGCCCCCCTCGTGCGTCCAGATCTTCGTCATCCGCAATGGAGCGTTCGCCGCGTTCGCCCAACCGATCTCCAGACACTTGTAGCTGCCGCGCGATCCCGGCGGCGCAGCCGGGTCGTCTCCTTCTCCGCGGATTATGTATTCCGCGCTGGCCCCATTGTCCGACAGGAACATCACCAGCGTGTCGTCCGCCGCGCCCATCGCATCGATCTGTTCCAGCACCCGCCCGATGCCCCGGTCCATGCTGGCGATCATCGCCGCGTACACGGCCATCCGCGCGTCCCAGATCGCCTGATCATCTTCCGTCAGCTCGTCCCAGGCGCGGGCCTCCGGATCGCGCGGCGACAGCCCGCAGTCCAACAGCCCCTCGCGACGCAGATGCTCCAGGCGACGCGCGCGGCTGATGTCCCAGCCCTCGCGAAAACGCCCCAGCCAGGTCGCGACGTCCTCGGCCCGCGCATGCAGCGGGAAGTGCGGCGCCGTGTATGCGAGATATCCGAAGAACGGCTGGTCCTCGTGCGCGATGGCGTGCTGCTGCAGACAGGCGACCATCCGGTCGCTGATGGCGTCGGTGACGTAATAGTCGTCGGGAAACTCGGGGACCGGCAGGCCGTCGTCGAGCACTGACCGCGGCGCGAAGTAATTGTCGTGCCCCATGACGGCATAAGACCGCACGAAACCGCGCGCCAGCGGCAGCGTCGTGGCCGGGTCGGGCGCGGGCCCGTTGAGGTGCCACTTCCCCGCGTGATAACTCCGATACCCCAGCGGCGCGAGGCGTTCGGAAATCAGCTCCGTTCCCGGGGGCATCACGCCGCGATAGGCCGCAGGCGCATCCCGCCCGTAAATCATCGCCATGCCAGCCTGATGCGGATACAAACCCGTCATCAACGCCGCGCGGCTCGGCCAGCAGCGGGCCGTGTTGTAGAACTGCGAGTACCGCAACCCCTCCGCCGCGAGGCCATCAATGTGCGGCGTTTCGATCTCGCCGCCATAACACCCCAGGTCGCTGTAGCCGAGGTCGTCGGCGAGGATGATGAGAATGTTCGGCCGTTCCGCGGCGATCGCATCGACGCCGACCAGCCCGGCGGCCGCCATCATCGCCAGAATCCACACGCTGCGAATCATCCGGATCGGTCCTGCCGGGGAAAGGGACGGCGAACGGCGGCGCCCGCGATTCCGAGCAGGCAACCAGACCGCTCAGGAATCGCTCGACGTGGCGGTGCGAACGTCGCCGCCTGCACTGGAACCCGTCCGCGGACTGCGTTCGACGGTTCACAAAGTCGCGCTCTGATCTTCGCAAAGCGCAGTCGTCCGTCAATCCACCGCGGGCACGGTCCGCGCGGGGGCGACCCGCTCGCCGCAGGTCGACGCCTGCGCCCGATGCCCCATAGGACGTGTCTCACATCCGCTTGACGGTCCCGGTCATCCCGGCCATCGCGACGCGGGCCTCATCACGTCGGTGAACGACGACCAACTCGCGATCCAATGGGGCGGACATGCGTACTCGCTCGTCCGCACAAAATGATCTCCGCGACCGTGCTGTCGGAATGTTGCCAATTCCCAAGGCGCTCGCTGGTCCAAGGCCGAGCCTTCGCCCCTGGAAACAGCGGCGGGCGCGAGGCCGGATCCGCGGAGCATTTCGGACAGCGGATGGGCTCCGGCGGCGCCCAGCGGCGGGCAGGCGCGCAAACTTATGGTTCCTGCGGAGTCGGCTCCGCGGGGGCCGGGCCGCCGGGCACGGCCTGCCGGTACAGCGGCAGATAGCGGTAGTACACCTCGAGGCACAACGTCGCCATCGCCGTCGAGTAGATGCGGCCGCCGTAGCCCGACCACGGATCACGCGGCGGCCAGCTCCCCGCGTATTCCCCGTCCTGGACCTGTTCGGAGATCAGCAGATCCCGGACGCGGACGTTCCACTGGTTCCACTCCGCGCCTCCATACTGGAACAGGCTCAGGGTCCCGTAGTACCAGTGATAAAGGTCCATCCGCTGCCGCGCGGGCAGGTTCTGCGGCGAAAGCAGATAGGCGACGGCCTCGCGGCTGGAAGCGGCATCGCGACCGACGCCGAGAATTTGCCGGCAGAACAGCGATTCGGCCGTCATCGCGGGGGTGATCCGCTGACCCTTGCGGTAAGCGGCAAGTCCGCCGTTCTGGCCGCGGGCGTTGGTTCTGAGGAAGTCGACCATCCGGTCGCGGATCTTCGCCGGCACGGGGATGCCGCCGAGTTGTGCGCTCTTGAGGGCCATCAGCTGCCAGCCGAAGAGGCTCATGTCGCCCCCCTGCGTCTGGTACTGGAAGTAACGCCAGCCGCCGTCTTCGAGCTGCGTCGCGAGGATGAAGCCGATGGCCTTCTCGACCGGGCCGCGCAGCGCGCGGGCCTCGGGATGATCGCGGGAGATGGCATACGCCTCGGCCAGGGCGAACGTGGCCATGGCGTGCCCGTACATGCCGGCCATGTTGCCGGGAACGGTGCCGGTGCGCTCGTTGCGGGCCTCGATGCCGATGAATCCGTTGGCGTGCTGCCGGGCGACCAGCCAGCGGATGGCGCGGAGGACGTTTTCGGCGTACTCGCCATCGCGGACGGTGTTGGCCTTGCCCAGGAAGGCCAGCGTGGCGAGCGCCGTGACGCCGACGTCCAGGTCGCGGGAGATGAAGTCGCGACGCTCGTTGTCGGGGCTGCTCGTCAGCAGGCCCCCTTCCCAGCGTCCGACGTTCCAGCGTCCGTCTTCCTCCTGCGCGAACGCGAGGAACTTCAGGCTGCGTTCGACGGCGGCCTCGGATTCTTCGCTGCCGCCGAACTGCTGGACGGCGCGTTCCTGCAGGTCGGGCGTCCGCATCTGGTAGGTGGCGGGCATCTGGACCGGCGCCCCGGATTCGATGCGGGCGAGGCTGGGGGTTTCACGGGGCGTGGGGGCGAGCGGACCATCAATCGACGGGGCGGCGGGGGCGGGCGTCGAGGGGCGCGCGACCCGCGGGCGCTCGACGATCATTTCGGTTGGGTCGTTGCCGGGATCGGGGCGAAGCGGGCCGGTCCGGGCGATGGGCGTTCCCGGAGACGGGCTGGCGGGCGCCGCCGTGTTGGGCAGCTCGGCGCCGGTCGTGGGATCGGCGTGGGCCGGCGTGGCGATGACGCCCGGCCGACGCGTGATGTCGACGTCGTCCCCCCGTGCGATCGTCGCCTGCGGCGTCGCATCGAGCAGCAGCGAGTTGGGTTCGACAGGCTCGATTTCCGCGGACGTGATGCGCTCGACGGCGCCGGTCGGCGGCCGCTGGGCGAGATCAGGCTCCGGGGGAACGGTCGGCGATGGGATGCTGGTGCGTGTGAATTCCGGCGCGCCGATCTGCGCTTCGGGTCGGGACTCGGTCGTGAGTTCCGGCTCGGGCAGCGTGGCGGCCGCGAATTCCTGCAGGATGGCTTCGGCGGCGGCGATGCGTTCGGCGGTCGGCTCGACGGGCGGCGGCTCGATGGGCGTCTCGGCGACATCCGGCAGAGAGACGACGCCGGGCGCCCGTTCGGGGGACTGCGGCAACTCGAGGAACGGATCATCCAGCCGATCAGTCCGCGAGAACTCCATCTGCACCGGCTGCGCCATGTTGCGGAGCATGGCCAGGCCGCCGTTCGCGCCCTGCGATGAGTTCGCATCCACAGAGGGCGCGACGATCTCGATCCGCTGCTCGGGCTCCTCTTCCTGCAAGCGGGCCCACACCCGGTAGCGGTACTCCGGGATCAGCGCGACGATGCCCGTCGCCAGCGAACAATGCACGGCCAGCGAGAACAGCATCGCCTTCGTCGACACCCGGCGGTGCCCCCAGCGCGTGCTGAGCATCGTCAGCAGGTGCACCGAGGCGACCACGAAGCCGACGCACAGCAGGACCAGCAGCACGGGCTGCGCAATGGCGATGATCAGCTTCAGCAGCCGGAAGCGCTCGACATCGAAATCGAGGGCGGCGAGAAACATGAGTCGCGGCTTTCAGTCCTGGCGGCCTGGTAGTCAGCGGGAGGTCAGTTCCTGATGGCCTGATTCTCGACGCGGGTCGCCACCTGGATGTGGCTGATGTTCGCAAGTTTGCAGACGTCGAGCACGGTCACGACGGTCTGGTAGACGCATTCCATGTCGCCGCGGATGACGACGGCCTGGTCCGCGTAACGCTGCTGCGCCTCGCGGAGCCGGGTCAACAAGCTCTGTTCGTCGACGGGTTCCGCCCCCAGCGAGACATCTCCCGTCTTGCTGATGTTGATCACGATCTCGTCCGGCCGCTCCGTGAGCGGCTGGGCGTCGGTCACGAGCGGCAGATTGATGTCGTATTTGCGTTCGCTGTCGACGAACTGGGTGCCGACCATGAAGAAGATGACGAGTTGCAGCACGACGTCGATCATCGGCGTCAGGTTGAGCTGGGGCTCTTCGGGGGCTTCGGATCGGAGCGGCATGATGAACGGTTCCCGGCGACTGCGGACGGCCGAACGGAAGGCGGCGATCCGGGCGATCTGCGGCCGCTGCTGGCTGGCGGGGCTGCGGCGCGATCGCTTGCGGATTGTATGCGGCGAATGGGCCGGCTGCTGCGCCGGTTCTTTCGCGGGAGTTGCGGGCGGTCGCTGAAGGGTCTCGGATCAGCGCGGCGGGGCGTCGGCCCGTTCAAGAAGCCGGGTCAGCGTCGTCGTCGGGGTCCCCGTCGGCATCCCCGTCTTTTTCCGGGGCGGCGGCGTTCTTTTCGAGCGCACGCATTCGCAACGACTGGATGCGGATCGGCTTTGGTCCATACCGCGTGTCGTAGACGCCGAGCAGAACCCGTCCGGAGGAGTAGTTCGCCAGAGCCCGGCCGTCGATGACTTTGACCTTGCCGACTTCCAGCGTCAGGGCGTCGTCCTGAACCTGAATGCGGAAAGGCTGCGACCGCCGCCATTCGAAATCGGGGAGATCCTCGACGGTGTCGGCGATGGCCACGCCGCCACGAAGTTCGCAGACGATCCACGGGCTGCCGCTTTCTTTCATCGTCGGATTGCTGACCAGGAATCCGCGGCCGTCCGCCCAGCCGACGAGGAAGAACCAGCCGCCGAAGTCGACTTGCTCCATGATGCCTTCCAGTTCGAACTGGTCGGCGGAGGGGAGCTGCAGGGCGGCGTTCGCTCCCGAGGTGAGCTGGATGCCTCCATCCACAAGCCCGAAGTCGCCGTCGTCGGCGAAATTGCCGATGACGAACGGGTGGCCGGGCTGGGGTCCGGTGAACGTCAGGTCGTCGAGGTTCTGCAGAGTCGCCTTGGGAGGCAGCGGCCGGCGACCCGCGACGCGCTGGTTGGGGGCGTGCAGGACCGTCCATTTCGACGTGAGTTGGAATTCCTTGTCCGCCTTGGGAGCGGCCTTCGGCGCGGCGTTCCTGGCGCCGGCCTTGGGAGACGTCCGATCCTGCCCGCACAATGACGACGCCACGCCAACGGCCGCGAGCGCCGCGGCAATCCAACCCGTACGGAAAGACATGAGAGGGCCCTCTCAGACGCGTATGTGGCCACGAACGCGGCGTTGAGGCTAACCGCCGTCGACGGGGATTGCCAGCGGGGCAGGGGGCCAGCGACCGACAGACGGCAGTTCGGAATCGATGTCCGGACGCGATCGACGGCCAATTCGAGCCTGGGCCGGGCGGGCCGCGACTCAATGGCGCTTGCCGGAGATGCGGGTCCCGCTCATCATCAGGAACGTCGCTCCGACACTCCGGCTCGATTGAGGCAATGACATGACTGGCACGCTGTTCGTCCGCGCTGCGTTCTTTGGCGGCTGTCTGCTGGCCGCCTCCGCGGCCGTCGCGTCGGAGCCCGCGGAAGTTCCGCTCGACCACTACTACGGGTTCCAGCCGCTGGAGCTCGTGAAGTTGTCCGATCGGGCGCACTCGATCGTGCCGGGGGACTTCAACCACGATGGCCGCATGGATCTGGCGATCGTCGACAACAAGAGCAACCACATCGCGCTGCTGATTCAGCGCGAAACGCCGCTCGATCCGGTCGCCGAACTGGCGACCCGCCAGGTGAACGAACTCGACGAGCCCTGGCGGTTCGAACGCCGCAAGCTGCCCATGGATCGCGAGATCCAGGCGCTGTGCGCCGGCGACTTCAACGGCGATGGCCGGATCGACCTGGCGACGTTCGGGGCGCCTGACCGGCTGACGATCCGTTACCAGCCGCAATCCGGCCCCTGGACCGAAACCCGTGAGTTCCGGCTGCCGGAAGTGGAAGCCCGTCCCTGGTCGATCGCCGCCGGCGACCTCAACAGCGACCAGCGCCACGATCTCGTCGTCCTCGGAAAGAACTCGACGTATCTGCTGCTGCAGCAGGCCGACGGCACGATGGCCGATCCGGTGGTCCTGCGAAACACGTCTCCGGGGTTGGGACTGGCGATGATCGCCGATGTGACCGGCAACGGCCGCAATGATCTGTTCGCCCTGGCGAACGACGACCAGAAGCAGCCCATCTGCATCCGCGTCCAGAATGAAGACGGACGGCTGGGGCCGGAGCAGCGGTTCCGGCTCGAGCCGCCGCGCGGCGTCGTGCTGCAAAACATGGATGGCAAGCCGGGGGCCGAGATCCTGGCGATCGACGCCCAGACGAACCGCCTCCGGATGTTCACGATCGAACAGGCGACGCCGATGGAGCATTCCGCCGGCCGGATCGTGCAGTACGGATTTGCCGCCGCAGACGGCGCCGACCGGGAGGTCGACGTCGGCGACATCGACGGCGACGGCAAACCGGACGTCGTCGCCACCGACCCTGACCGCGCGCAGGTCATCGTGTTCCTGCAGCGGAACGGTCAGCTCGACCTGGGCGCCGCCTATCCCAGCTTTCTGGGGGTGTCGCAGATCCGGCTGTCGGACTTTGACGGCAATGGCGCTGTCGAGGCCGCCGTGCTGAGCACCAAGGAAAACACGCTGGGCGTCAGCCAGTTCGAAAACGGCCGGCTGACGTTTCCGCAGGCCGTCAATGTGGCGGGCGAGGTGCGCGCGTTCGAGACGATCGACCTCAACGGCGATGGGCGCGATGAACTGGCGATCGTCGTCAAGGACAGCCAGGCGACCCGGTCCCGGACAGGGGCGCGGTATCTGTTGTCGGCCGTCACCCGGGGCGAGGACGGAACATGGACCGCGTTCCCGCTGGGGGGGCAGCCCTCCATCGAACTCGATCTCAAGTCCGATCCGGTGCGGATGGTCAAGCTGGATGCGAACCAGGATGGCCGCCCGGACCTGCTGCTGACGTTTGAGGGTGGCAAGAACCCCAAGCTGCTGGTGCAGGGGGAAGGCGCCGCTTTCGCCGCGGCGGCCGAATCGGGCGGCGTTCAACTGGGCGAGGCCCGCGCGGGCTCGGTCCACTCCGGGACGCTCGACAAGCCCGTGCTTTTGATCGCGCAGGGCAACTTCGCCCGCAGCGTAAAACTCGACGACCAGGGGCGCTGGCAGGTTCTCGACCAGTTCAATGCCGGCGAGGTGAATTCTCGCGTCGAGGGCGTGGCGACTTTGGACCTCGATGGCGAGCCGGGCGCGGAAGTCGTGCTGGTGGACTCGGGAGTCGGCAAGCTGCGAATCCTGCGGCAGGGTGCGACCGGCTATGCCCCCTGGCGGGAAATCGATCTCGTGTCGTTTCCCTACCGCGGCATCAAGGTGGCCGACTTGAACAGTGACGGGCGGCCCGACCTGCTGCTGGCCGGCGCCGGACGGTTCGCCGTCCTGTATGCCGGTCAGCCCGAGTTCAAACTGCTGGAGCTGGCGTCATTCGAATCCAAGCTGCGCGACACTTTCATGATCGATCTCGTGGCGGGAGATCTGAACGGCGATGGCCGTCCGGATGCCGCGGTGTTCGACGCGCGGACCCACATCGTGGAACTGCTCGCCTATTCGCCCGAGAAAGGACTGCAGCACGCGATGCAGTTCAAGGTCTTCGATTCGAAGAGCTTCCAGGGGGGCGGGGAATCGGGCTTCCAGCCGCGGGAGGGGACGATCGCCGATGTCACCGGGGACGGCCGGGCGGACCTGCTGCTGCTGGTTCACGACCGGCTGTTGATTTACCCGCAGGACGCGGGCGAGACGCCAGCGGCGACGGAACCCGGGTCGGTCGCGGCGGAACAATAGTCGTCGCGGCCGCTGTGCGCGTTGCGCCGGCAGCGCCCATCGCGGCGATGCCTCGACCGGCGGTGGTGAGGTCGCGGGCCGCGTCGCGATTCAGCGGGCGACCGGTTCGGCCCGTTCCCGCCGAGTGGAGGCCGCTGCGTTTCCGCGCGGGGCGGGCGACGTCTCCCGAAACCGGGGCTGACGGCCCTCCGGGGCCAGACCCAGCTTCGCCGCGAGATTCAGATACAGGCGCAGGCCGGATCGCTCCGCCGAGCCCAGCGTGAAGTGCAGCCGATGACGCAGGTAGTCGTCGACTGTCTCCAGCGGCAGCCGCATCAGCTTCGACTCCCGTCGCGCGATGTCGTGGATGTCGCGCAGCCCCCGGTCGCGGGCGGCGGCCAACCCCGCCTCGGCCCGCCCCAGGGCGCTCCCGCGACGCGTGACCCACAGCGCAAACACGAACGGCAGACCCGTCCAGGCCAGCCATTCCTCGCCCAGATCCCAGACGTGGCGAAACGACTCCGCCGGCGGTTCAATTGCCCGATCGCCAATCAGCAGCACCGCATCGGCGGCGGTCGCCGTCGTGTCCTGCTCCAGACGCAGCGGCTCGATCTGCGGGTGGACGCCGTATCGCTCGGCCAGCATCAACCGGGCCAGCGCGGCGCTCGTCCGGGAGCCTTCATCGAGGGCCAGCGTGCGGACGCGGGCGGGCGCCGTGCGGAAATACAGCTTGACGCTCAGCACGGGGCCGCGGGCGGCGACGCAGGCGTCCGAAACGATTTCGTAGTCCGGATCGGCGACGGACTCGATGGAGGGCACGAGGGCGACGTCGAGTTGGCCGCGGGCCAGGCCGTCGGCGAGGCGGCTGGGGTAATCGAGAATCAGCGACGCCTCGGAGGCGAAGTCGGCCAGCCCTTCGATCAGGGGCTTGGAGTTGAGATAAGTCACCGCGCCGATGCGGACTCCATCCGCACCGGGGTTCGTCGGAGACGTTCGCATTTGGTCGATCATGGCTGTCGGCAGTCGCTCCCGCCTGCCGCGTGTGCGGCCAAGGGCAGGGTCAGATCGCGGCGCTCCTCCCGCGTGCGGGCGGCATTATAGGGAGGTGCCACAGGCTCCGCCACAACGGGTTTTCGCATGGGGCGTCCCGCCGCAGCGCCACGAACGCGTGAGGCGAGACGGGCGGCGCCCGCGGGGTCGGCGCTGCTCCGCCTGGAGAACCGCAGGCGGACGCGCGACATTCACCCGGGATTCCCGCGACGGGATGCGGATTGACCCGAGAAACGTCCGGCGATCAAAGCCGGTCGGGAAACCATGTGCGGCAACGCCGCTGGCGTGAACTCGCGAGGACAAACCCCGGCGGGAGAAACGCGCTCCGGGCCGTCACATCGAATTCATTTCCGATCCGGCCAGCCCTCTTCAATGCTGTTGAGATCCCCCGGGATAAGCGGCAGCGGGCCTTCCCATTCGTACGTCGGCAACGATGGCAGCGCCCGCAGTTGCGGGAAATAGAAGGCCTCCGGGTCATGCGGCTTTCCCGGATTGATGACCCATATCGGGCCGGCCGACGATGGTGCGAGGCGCCCCTGATGTTCGTCCAGCCACGCTTTCCACTGCTGAAACCGAGTTCGAACGTTCGTGTCGTCGAGTCCGTCCAGAAGGTGGTCGTGACCTGTCGCGATCAGCAGATGCGAAAAGGACAGCGTATCCCACCAGAATCGATCAGCAGGGTCCTGATGGCTGAACGTGGACTCCATCGAACTCATCGCGCTGTTCGGATGGTGAATGGCGGATGAGTGCCAGGCGGCCATTCGAAAGTGCTTCGTGCGCAGTTCGCGATCGCCTGCGATCAGCAACACGCTGGCGCGGGCGCCTTGCTCCTGCAATTGCTGCGTCGGGCCGCGGTACTGGTAGTTGCTGGTGGGAAACAGAAAATCGTGTCCTCCCAGCCACAGTCGATAGCTCTCCTGAGGCCGGGCGTTGAGCATCGTCCGCAAATAGATTCTCAAGAACTGGTCGCGGTCCTCGGTCGTCGATTCCAGGTAGTCAACGAACATGGCGTGCGCCGGCACAAGAATGCTTTGCCAGTGCTCATCGACCGCTTCCCGGTATCGTTCGCGGTCGGAAGCTAGAAGTTCGGTCGGAGGGTAGTCGACCGACGCGGGCAGACGACTGATGACCTCGATGAGTCGCATGCCGTCCGGGCAGGCATCGGACGAATTTGGGTTCGCGTCCTCGGCAAGGTGCATGCGGACCGTGGGCTGATGGGGAACATGCAGGCCCGAGACGCCCACGATGATCGCCAGAATGCCTCCCAGCTCGAGTGCTCCGAATGCCACGATGGAGGTTTTCATGGTGGTGGCCTCTGGGAACAAACACCAAACCCACAGACTCCGCACGCCTTTGCTCGAGGCGCTCGGCGGACAGGCAATGATACTCCGCCCTCGGCGATGACGCTTGCCGCCCGGCCGCGTCGTCATGTGCCCGGCGGGGCTTGTCCCCGCCGACGAGCGCCCGCCAGGGGATGCCGCCCGAATGCAAACGGCGCGTCCCCGCCGCGATTGTCGCTGGTGGGACTCGAACCCACACGGGGCGATTCGCCCCAGCAGATTTTAAGTCTGCTGCGTCTGCCTGTTCCGCCACAGCGACCGCGTCCAGCCTCCGGCCCGTCCCTCGACTCGCGGCGCAGCGCCCTGGCGAGCTGACCCCACGCGTCACGGCTTCACGATGATTCTGGCGTTCTGCCCGTCCCCGGGACAGGCCGCTGAGCGAGTCGTCCCCACCTCCCGCCAGCCCGGCGGAATCGACTGGTTCGCGCAGATCGTCATCTGACCTTCGGTTGGCAGTTCGGCCAGCGTATAAGCGTTCGGCGACGAAACGGTGCAGCCCGCTTTCTCCGCCGTCCCGACGATCACGTAGCCCGGTGGCACGGGCTGGTCGCGGCAGATGATGCGGCGCGTCGTCCGGTATTCATTGGCGTCGTACCGGTAGGGCGCGTATTCGAGAGCGCACGGACGCGGGCAGGCATATGCCGGGCAGTCTGATCGATAGCAGCGATGCCGGCGGAAGCACCCCGCTTCCGCGGAGAGACCAGTCCATAATCCGGCCGTCGAAACCACGAGCGCAGTCAGAAACAGGCGGCGAAGCATCGTGCAGTCTCCCGAAACACTGGCGGCCGGCGACGAATCCTCAGCAGGTCGGCGGGTCGCGCAGCCCTGCGTGCGAGGACTCTCGCCCACACCCGCCGGACAGGTCAATCCCGGTCCAGCCCGTAACGCTCGTTCTGCAGCATCCGCAGATAGCTCTCGTACCGCAGGGGCGAAATGTCCCCGCGATCCACGGCCCCCTGCACCGCGCATTCCCCCTCGTGCGAATGCGTGCAGTCCTGAAACCGGCAGCCGGGCACAAACGGCCGGAACTCCCGAAACAGCCCCTCCAGTTCCGAGGTCTGCACGTTCCAGATCTCCAGCTTCCGGAACCCCGGCGTATCGACCACCCAGCCCCCGAAGTCGAGACGGATCAGCTCCGCCACCCGCGTCGTGTGCGTGCCCTTCCGCGTCTCCTCCGTGATGTCCCCCGTCCGCCGGTCCAGGCCGGGCTGAACCGCGTTCAACAGCGACGACTTCCCCACGCCGCTCTGCCCGGCGATCACCGACTGGCGGCCCCGCAGGCGTCGCCGCAACGTCTCGATTCCCAGCCCCTGCCGCGCGCTGGCCAGCACCACGTCGTAGCCGATCCGCGCGTACTGCCCGGCAATCGGCTGCAGCAGAATCGGACTGACCAGGTCGGCCTTGTTGATGCACACGACGCCCTGCACGCCCCCTTTTTCCGCACCCACGAGGAAGCGGTCGACCACGCCCAGTTTGAGCGGCGGATCGTCGGCCGACACCACGATGATCGCCTGTTCGATATTGGCGGTCAGAACGTGAGCCTGCCGCCCGGCGGTGCGGGCGATCGCCGAGCTGCGCGGTTCGACGCGTTCGATCACTCCGGCATCAGGCCCCGTGCGGCGGACCAGCACGCGGTCGCCGGCGACGATCAGATTCCGGGCGTCGCGGGACATGGTCCGCAGGACGCGGCGGACGGAGCAGCGGATTTCGACGCCGCCATCGTCCGGCTGGACGGTCGAGCGATTGGCCCCGCTGGTCCAGAGGACGCGGCCGAAGATGCAGGCGTCGGCGTCGATCTCGCGCTGCGCCTGTTCTCCGGCCTGGGTGGCGACCAGGGTCCGGCGGCGGGTGAGATCGCCCTTGCCGGACAGGCGTTCCGAGCCGCGCGCATCGGCGGCGTCGTCATCGAAGGCCCGCGTCAGGTCGTTCCGGCGGGGCCGGGCGCCGCGGTTCTTCCGGAACGAGACGCGGATCTTTCGTTTCTCGCTCTCCGACACGTTTACGCATCGTCCATGAGCCAGTCCGCCGCCTGGTTCTCGTCGTCGGAATAGTCCTTCTTTTCGCCATTCTCCGCGGGACGCCGCGCCGCTGGCGGCAGCGGGGCGCGACGGCGCTCCTCCTGCTCGCGCATCAGGCCCGCCTTCTCCAGCAGACTCAGCTCGAAGGGATTCTCCTCTGGAGGAGGCGGAGCGTCGGCGGCCGGCTGATACTCAATTTCGAACCGGTGCTTCGCGATCGACAGTTCGTCCCCGGGCAGCAGAAACTTCGAATCCGTGCGTTCGCCGTTGACCTTGATGCCGTTGCGGCTGCGGAGGTCCCGGACGTGCCAGTAGCCGTTCTGCAGCTCCAGCGCGCAGTGTTGCGAGGAGATGTTCGGATATTCGAGGACGATGTCGCAGTTTTCGCGGCGGCCGATGACCAGCCGCTGTTTGAACAGTGGAATCGGGTCGCCCCCGCCGCAGGGAACGAGCTGCCCCAGTTCAGAATTCGAATCCATCGCCACGTCCGCAAAACAGACGCGCCGCGCTCCAGCGCCAACGCCTGAGTTGACCAGAGGGACGCTCCTCGTGCCCTGTCAGTCGTCCGGAGACCCGCGGTTCGACTCTACTGAGCGCCCGAGGCCAAGTCAATTTGTATGCTGTTCAGACGCGGACGTCGATCCGCGACGCGCCCTCGGGTGCGGTCGTGCGGGATTTTCGGCTTCCAGCGACGCCGACATCGCCCGCGTCGACAGGCCGCCGTCCCCCGTTCGACTTCCGTCCCAGGCCACGAATCCCCTTCCCCGCCCGCGTCCAAATCCGGGTATAATGCCTCCATGACGTCCGAGACGCCCCTCATCGACGCCTTCGGCCGCGTGCACAACAACCTGCGGATCAGCGTCACCGACCGCTGCAACATCCGCTGCTTCTACTGCATGCCGGCGGAGAACGTGCAGTTCATGGACCGCCGCGACTTGCTCTCCTTCGAAGAGCTGGAGCGCGTCGTCCGGGCCCTCGTGCCGCTGGGCATCAACAAGGTGCGCCTCACCGGGGGCGAGCCGCTGGTCCGCAGAGACCTGCACCGCCTGGTCCGCCGACTGGCGGGCATCGAGGGCATCGTCGACATCGGCCTGACCACAAACGGCATCCTGCTCGCCGAACAGGCCCGGGACCTGTACGACGCCGGACTACGGCGGCTGAACGTCAGCCTCGACGCGCTGGACCCGGTGAAGTTTCGGGAGGTCACGCGCCGCGAGGGCTACGAGAAAGTCGTCGAGGGCATCCAGGTCGCCCGCGACGTCGGGTTCGACCCGATCAAGATCAACGCGGTCGCGATTCGCGGCGTCACCGAGGATGAAATCGTCCCCTTCGGCCGATTCGCGCGGGAGACGGGCTGCGAGGTGCGGTTCATCGAATACATGCCGCTCGACGCCGAGGCGGCCTGGGAGCGGGATAAGGTGCTGTTCGCCGCGGAGATTCTGGAAACGTTGTCGCGGGAGATTCAGCCGCTGGTCCCCTGTGCAAACCAGGATCCACGGGCGCCGGCCAGCGACTACGAGTTCGCGGACGGCATCGGCCGGATCGGGCTGATCGCATCCGTCAGCCGGCCGTTCTGCGCCAGCTGCAACCGGGCCCGGATCACGGCGGACGGGAAGTTTCGAAACTGCCTGTTCAGCCTGGAGGAGACAGAC
Source organism: Planctomyces sp. (assembly GCA_019636235.1). Classification (GTDB taxonomy): domain Bacteria; phylum Planctomycetota; class Planctomycetia; order Planctomycetales; family Planctomycetaceae; genus Caulifigura. The sequence goes on along the minus strand of JAHBXW010000014.1, from coordinate 87,705 downwards.
CTGAGGAGCCTGGTGCGCGGGACGGGGACCGATGACGACCTGCGGGCGGCGGTGCGCTCCTCGATTGCCGCGAAATGGGAAGGGCACGAGATCAACACCGCGCGGTTCGTGCAGCCCGCCCGAGCCATGCATGCGATCGGCGGGTAGCGCGCGGTCCAGCACCGGACCCGTTACGCCGGCCTGGATTCGCTGGCGCGGCGACGTCGTCCCGCGCCGACAATCCACGTGAACCCGGCCAGCGCCAGCGGGGGCAGGACGCCCCACCGCACCAGTCGCCCGGGATCTCTCACGAACGGCAGCCGGTACGTGCGAACCGTGTCGTCAAACCCGACGCCGACGACATGGTCGCCGGTCGGCACGAAAATGGTCGTGTCGACATCGTCCGTGATCCGTCCCAGCGTCCGGCCGGTCTCCACATTCAGCACCGTTGCCTTCCCGCCCTCCGATCCGTTCAGCCAGTCCGCTGAAACTCCCCAGGCCTCCATGGCCTGCATCCACTCAACAGGGACCGATGTGCTGACCCGCTGCGGTTCGACGACTGCAATCCGCTCGTCGGGCGACAGGGTGAAGACTTGCTGGTCCGCGCCGGGCAGCGAAGCGCGGCCCACGGGCTGACCGTCAGACGTCCTCCAGCGAATCAGCGCCAGTCCGTCCCAGCATTCTTCGGCCGTGAGAATCTCCTGGCCCCCGTTGACCAACACCGGGACGGAGTCTTCCGGGAGCGACCAGAGGTTCCGCCGGGTCTGCAGATCAAGGACAAAGGGGTTCAACGACTCGGCCGTCGTCGAGTCCCACCAGATGACCGCGTAACGCCCGTCGTCGGAGACGGATTCAACGTCATCCGGATGGTCCAGCAGTTCTTCCTGCCAGGCGGTCGTGTCCCAGACGCGGATGTTCTGGTCGCCGTCCTCATCGAAAAACTTCGCCTGCAGTCGCCCGTTGCCGAGAAACGCGATCCCGGCAATGAACGGCAGCTCGCCCGAGTCCCACACGGAAGACCCATCCCGCGGATCGAGCACAAGGAGCCGATCGTCCTGATCAATCGCCAGCAGGCGTCCGTCAGGAGAAAAACGCGGGTGGATTGACCCCGTCAATTCGATCGTCCAGCGGGGGACGTCCTCGCTCAGATTCCACAGCGACGCCTTGTCGGCCCGACGAGAGATCAGCCATAAGCCGGCTTGTCCGCTCACCGTGGTCAATTCGTCCTCTTGAGTCAGGACCTGCCGGACCCACTTCCGTGTCCGCAGGTCCCACACTTCCGCCGGCCCCCTCGCCAACAACTGCTCGTTCGCACCGCGGCCGAAGGCGACGCAGTCATCGCCGACCATCAGAAACACCCGGCCGTCCGGTCCGCCGAATTCGTCGACGATTGCCAGCGACTGATCGTTCCACCAGATCGCGCTGCCGAGGATCAGCCACAGTCCACACAGCACGGCGATCCAGAAACGCCCGGTCTCCGTGAACCGTCGGGGACGCGGTTCGCCGGGCAAGGCGGGTGTTGTGGCGATGTCGCTCATCAGACGGCTCACTGGACCAGAGGACGCGGCGGGCGCTGGGAGCTCCCGGGACGGCTGGCCTGCGGGAACGGGCTCCAGTCCCCGCACCTGCGAGCAGCCACGCGATCTGCCCGACGTCCGCCGCCTGGCCATCAGCGAACGGCGCCGCACCTCATGGTGCCGGCGATTGCGGCCAATGGCAAGCGGTTGCCCAGCTTCCCGACGCCAGGCTTCCAACCTCAACCGAACGACGGCCTTCGCAGGCCACTGGGCTTCCGGCGGCGTGTCCGCTGTCCCGCGTCCTCGTTCGCGGTAGACTGGCGGACCGCTGATCCTCCTTCCGCCGATCCGGTCCCGCGAGTTTCGCCATGTCCGTCTCCCGCCGCAGCTTTCTGGCCTCCACCGGCGCCGCCGCCGCAGCCACGCAGTTGTTCTCCACAACTCCCGCCCGCGCGGCCGGCGCCAACGAACGCGTCCGCATCGGCTTCATCGGCCCCGGCGGACGCGGCTTCGAAGCCCATGTCAGCACCCTCGCCAAACTCAAGAATGAGGGACTGAACATCGAGCTGGCGTCCGTCTGCGACGTCTACTCGCTGCAACGGGACAAGGTCGCCGAATACATCCACAAGGAGAACGGCAACACGCCGTCGAAGCACGTCGACTATCGCGAGATGCTCGAGAAGGAGGACCTCGACGCGGTCTCGATCGCCACGCCCGACCACTGGCATCACCGGCAGATCATCGACTCGCTCCGGGCCGGCAAGCACGTGTACTGCGAAAAGCCGATGACCAAGCAGGTCGAGGAGGCGCTGGACGTCGTCAAGGTCTGGAAGGAGTCGGGACGCGTCATGCAGGTCGGCGTCCAGGCGGCCAGCCAGCCGGTGTGGAACGCCGCCGGCGATCTGCTCCGGGACGGCAAGCTCGGCAAGGTGCTGATGTATCAGACGGAGTACAACCGCAACTCGACGATCGGCCAGTGGCGGTATTACGAACTGGCGAAGGAGATGACGCCCAAGTCGATCGACTGGAAGCGCTGGCTGGGGGTCGACGAGGGGCTGGCCCCGGAGATTCCATTCGACCGCGAGGTGTATCGGCAGTGGCGTCGGTTCTGGAACTTTGGCTCGGGGATGTACACCGACCTGTTCGTGCACCGGGTGACGATGATGCTCAAGGCGACCGGGCTGCGGTATCCGGCGCGGGTCGTGGGGGCCGGCGGCCTGTACCTAGAATACGACGGCCGGGACGTGCCGGACGTGGCCACGATCGCCGCCGACTACCCGGAGGGAGTGCACGGCCTCGTTTCCTCGACGATGTGCAACAACGAGACGCGGATCGAGCAGTGCATCCGCGGGCACTTCGGCTCCTTCGTGTTCAAGGGGGATGCGTTCGATTTCATCCCCGAACGGCCGCAGGTCACGAAGAACAGCCGGCTCGTCGCGGAAACCATTCAGGCGGAACCCTGCCCCGACCACGACTACGTGCACTTCAAGAACTGGATCGAAGCCATCCAGGCGAACGATCCGCAGCGGTGCAACAACATGCCCGATCTCGGCGCCGCCGCCGTGTCGACCGTGATCCTCGGCGCCCGCAGCTACCGCGAAGGGCGCGTGTTCCATCTCAATCCGGAGACCGGACTGTCCGACGGCGACGGAACCTGGGCGGCCCGCTGGGAACAGCGCTCCCGCGAACGCGGCAAGCCGGAGCACATCCCGGGCTGGAAGGCCGGCGACTACGGAAGCACGATCGAGGATCCGCCGCACATGGCGCTGGCCGGGCCATGGACGAACGGCGAACCGCCGCGCGGAGGGTGAATCGGGCCGTGCCGTTTCCCGTTTAGGCCCAGGAAACGCCGATGCACGCGCTGCTCAACGATTGCCGGCTGGAACTGCTCGTCGGAGACATCACCCGGCAGACGGTCGATGCGATCGTGAATGCGGCCAACGCGCAGCTCGCGGGGGGCGGCGGGGTGGACGGCGCGATCCATCGCGCCGGCGGACCGGACCTGATGCAGGAGACCCGGCGACGATACCCCGATGGATGCCCGGCCGGCTCGGCCGTGGCGACGGGCGCGGGCCGACTCGCCGCGCGGCACGTCTTTCACGCCGTCGGCCCGGTCTGGCGCGGCGGTCGGCAGGGCGAGCCGGAACTCCTGGCCGGCGCGTACCGCCGCTGCCTGGAACTCGCGCTCGAACTCGGGTGCGATTCTGTGGCATTCCCGGCGATCAGCACGGGCGTGTACGGATATCCGGTCGACCTGGCCGCGGAGGCGTCGCTGGGCGCTGTGCGGGAGTTTCTGGCGCGAAAGGGCCGACCCGCCGAGGTGCGGTTCGTTCTGTTCAGCGAGGGCGTTTACGGCGCGTACGCCCGGGTGCTGGAATCGCTGGCGCGCGGCGAGACGCGCGAATAATTCACGACGGAGCGCCAGCAATCTCAGCAGCCGTCAGCGATCCCCCGCGAGCGGCGTCAACTGCGTCAACGGCAACGCGTCGTTCAGGTTTCCCGAGCGGAAGCCTTCCAGGTCGATCGTCACCCGCCGAAACCCCAAACCGCGAAACTCCGCGGCAATCGCCGCCGGCGACTCGCCGGCCATCAGCGGCGGCAGGTCCCCGAGCGGGACTTCGATCCGCGCCAGGTCATTCGCTTCCAGACGGACGCGGAGTTCGCGCAGCCCGAATCGGGATCGCAGAAACGCTTCCGCGGCGTCGATGCGGCGGACCCGCTCGGGAGTGACTTCCACGCCATACGCGATCCGGCTCGACAGGCAGGGCGCGGCCGGCTTGTCCCACACCGGCAGACCGCGGCGGCGAGCGATGTCGCGCACGTCCGATTTCGTGAGCTGCGCTTCGATCAGCGGACTGCGCACGCCGTGTTCGCGGGCGGCGTCCATTCCCGGCCGATAGTCGCCGAGGTCGTCGAGGTTCGCCCCGTTGGCGACGACGTCCACCCCCAGACGTTCTCTCAACCCGATCAGGTGTTCGTAAAGTTCCGTCTTGCAGTGATAACAGCGGTCGCCCGCATTGCGGACGTACTCAGGTCGGGAGAACTCTTCCGTGCGGATGGCGATGTGAGGGATGCCGATGTGCGCGGCGACGGCGCGGGCCGTGTCCAGTTCCCCCTCGGCCAGGCTGGGGCTGACCGCGGTGACGGCCACCGCGGAAGGCGCCGCGGCGTGCGCGGCCCAGGCGACGAGGCTGCTGTCGACGCCGCCGGAGAAGGCGACCGCGACGCGTCCGTAACCGTTGAGGACTTCGAGCAGCCGGACCTCCCGGGGATCGGGCAGCGCGGCGCGCGAGTCGTCGCCGGGAGGCGGCGGAACAGCGGCGGAAGGCGAGGGGACAGCCATACGGACATCATTTCGGGGCCTGGCCTGCCGGGCAAGCTCCGCCGCGTGCTGGAACGCATCGGGCCCGAGCATGCGGATCCCCTGGGCGTTTCGCGGAATGTGCGCGAGTGCCCGGCTCGCCCCCGCGGCTCATTTCACCACGAAGTTCACCATCCGTCCGGGCACGACGATCACCTTCACCACGGTCTTCCCGTCGAGAAGCGCTCGCACCTGCGCATCGGACTCCGCCAGCGACTGGATCGCGGCCTGGTCCGCGCCGGTCGGCGCCCGCAGCTTGCCGCGGACCTTGCCGTTCACCTGCACGGGGATCTCGACCTCCGCCTCGGCGATCCTGGCGGCGTCAAACGCGGGCCAGGGCTCGTACGCCAGCGACGTCCCGTGCCCCAGCACACGCCACAATTCCTCGCCGATGTGCGGCGCGAACGGGCTGAGCAGCAGGGCGAACCGTTCCATCGCCGATCTCGGCCGCGGCTCCCACTGCGAGAACCCGTTCACGAACTCCATCATCCGGCTGATGGCCGTGTTGAACGACAGCTTCTCCACATCCTCGGTGACGGCCTTGATGGTGCGATGCAGCAGCCGGTCCTGCTCCTCGGTCGGTTCCACATCCTGAACCGCCGGATTCAATGCGACCTCGTCGGCCCGTTCGTCGGCGATCATCCGCCACGCCCGGGACAGGAACCGCGAGACCCCTTCCACGCCGCTCATGCTCCAGGGCTTCACCTGCTCGAGCGGCCCCATGAACATTTCGTACAGCCGCAGGGAATCGGCGCCGTACGCCTGGACGACGTCATCAGGGTTGATGACGTTCCCGCGCGACTTCGACATCTTGAACGCGCGGCTGTCGACGACGATCTCCGGGCGTTCCTTCAGAACCAGGCAGCCTCCCTGTTTCATGACGTCCTCAGCGGCGAGGCGCATGGCAACGACGGGCTCGCCCGTGACGCGGTCGGCGAGCTGATCGCCCGCCTGCTCAACGACATCCGTCAGCGAGACCCAGCGATCAGGCGGAATCTGATCGCGCTGAAAGCCTCCGCCGGTGTCGCGCTCCGCCGCCTGCGATGGCGCGGCCCCGCCGGACGGCGCGCGCACGTAACCCGTCAGCTCCGCCTCGCCCAGGATCATGCCCTGGTTGACGAGCCGCGAGAACGGCTCCGCTGTCGACACGTGACCGCGGTCGAACAGCACCTTATGCCAGAACCGGGCATACAGCAGGTGCAGCACGGCGTGTTCCGCGCCGCCGATGTACAGGTCCACCGGCAGCCAGTATTTCTCAACCTCAGGGTCGATGAACCGCTCGCCGTTCTGCGGGTCGGCGAACCGCAGGTAGTACCAGCAACTGCCCGCCCATTGCGGCATGCTGTTGGTTTCGCGCTTCAGTCGCACGCCATCTTCAGCCGTCCGATACAGCCATTCGTCCGGCGCCTTGGACAGCATCGGCTCGGGGTTGCCGGTGGGGCGGAAGTTCTCCATGTGCGGATGCAGGACGGGCAGCGACTCGGCGGCGTCGGCTCGCATCAGGCCCGTCGGCTTGCCGTCCGCGTCCAGCTCATGCCAAATCGGGAAGGGCTCGCCCCAGTATCGCTGGCGCGAGAACAGCCAGTCGCGGAGCCGATAGTTGACCGCCTCGCGGCCAAGTCCGCGAGCATGCAGGTCCTCGGTGATCCGCCGCTTGAACTCCTGCGTCGGCAGGCCATCGTACTCGCCGGAGTGGATCGCCACGCCGTCGCCCGTGAAGCCGATCGCCGACTCGCCCGCCTGCGGAGGTTGCACGACCTCGATCACCGGCAGGTCGAACTGCCGGGCGAATTCAAGGTCGCGCTCGTCATGCGCCGGGACGGCCATGATGGCCCCGGTCCCGTAGCTGATCAGCACGTAATCGGCGATCCAGATCGGAATCCGCTGCCCGTTGACCGGGTTGACCGCGAAGGCGCCGGTGAAGCAGCCAGACTTTTCGCGCGCGAGGTCCGTGCGGTCCAGATCGCTTTTGCGGGACGCCTGTTCGCGATACGCGGCGACAGCGGCGCGCTGGGCGTCCGTAGTAATCGCGTCCGCCAGCGGATGCTCCGGCGCCAGGACCATGTAGGTCGCGCCGAACAGCGTATCGGGCCGGGTCGTGTACACGCGGACGACGTTCGGCTCGGGATGGCGCGGAAAACTCGAACGGGAACGGTTTTCACGCCACTCGTCAAAGCCTCTCGGCGGCGCCCCCGCGGCCGGTTGCAGACCCTCCACCAGGAAATCCACCTCCGCCCCCGTGCTGCGGCCGATCCAGTTCCGCTGCAGCAGCTTGATCGATTCCGGCCAGCTCAGATCCTCGAGCTCGCTGCCCAGGCGGTCCGCGTACGCCGTGATCCGCAACATCCACTGCCGGAGCGGCAGGCGCTCGACAGGATGCCCGCCGCGTTCGCTTTTGCCGTCAATGACCTCTTCGTTGGCCAGCACGGTGCCGAGCGCCGGGCACCAGTTCACCGGCGCTTCCGAGATGTAGGCCAGCCGGTGCTGGTCCTGAAAGCGGCGCACGTCGTCCGGTCCAAGCGCGTGGACCTCGGGAGGGATCGGCAGATCGCGAATCGGCCGGGCGCGGCCCCGGCGGCGGCGTCCATCAGGGCCCGTCCACTCGTGGGCGGCGTCGTACCAGGAGTCGAAAATCTGCAGGAAGATCCACTGCGTCCAGCGGTAATAGTCCGGGTCGGTCGTCGCCAGTTCCCGGGTCCAGTCGTAGCTGAACCCCAGCATCTTCAACTGCCGGCGGAACGTGTCGATGTTCTGCTCGGTGGTGATCCGTGGATGCGTACCGGTGCGGACCGCGTGTTCCTCGGCCGGCAGGCCGAAGGCGTCCCAGCCCATCGGATGCAGTACGTGCTTGCCCCGCATCCGGCTGTAGCGGACGACGATGTCCGTCGCGGTGTAGCCTTCCGGATGACCGACATGCAGCCCCGACCCCGACGGGTACGGGAACATGTCGAGCACATAGAGCTTGCCGGTCGAGCCGGCGGGGGGCTCGTTCGGCGTCTCGAACGTCCGCTGCTCGTCCCAAAACTTCTGCCATCGGGATTCAATGCGTCGAGCGTCGTAACGGGGCATAATGAAGCGAATTCCAGCGAAGGAAGCTGTCGAAGCGGGCGGCGGAGGGGCCGTGCGGGGCGCGGGACGTTCCGGAGCCGGGACACCACGCCAGGTCCGGACGTTCACCGGAAGACTCTATTCGGACGGAATGGGAATGAGAATCGGAGGCCGGCCATGAATTCCGATTGGCGCCACGCAGGAAACGTCGGGGAACTGGCTGCCGAACCGAGTCCCGTTAGGCATCGACATGCGGGCTGTCCGACGACGCTCCACTTCCTCAGCTCTTTCGTGCCTTTCGTTGTTTTCGTGGTTCTTCCTCTCCGCCTTCAAGAAGGGTTCCAACGACGAAAGGCACGAAGGAAGCGAAAAGGCCTCGCGGAGTGGAACGCCGTTCAGCCTGCGGATCGTCGTCTGCGTGAGCCAGCCTCAGGACCGATCCGTCTGATCCGTCCAATCCGTGGTCGCTTCCCCCGGGCAATGGTTGAAAGGCGAACCTGGCGAGTCAGCACGGGATGGCCCGAACCGCGGTTTCGCCTGCTGCCGTTTTCTGGCCCGGGGCTCAGTTGAGTTTCCCGCTCCCCTCTCACCGCATCCCGCACAGCCGGGCGACGCCGCCCGCCACGCCCCGTGTCGCCTCCGCCATCCGGACGTAGTCGAGCGTGTCCGGCGTGTCGGTGGCCTCGTGGTAGTTCGCGTTCCGCAGAAAGCTCGTGTCAGTGATCATCAGCGCCGGGTAACCCTGATCCCAGAACGAGCTGTTGTCTGATCGCCGAATCTCCTGAATCCGTTCCGGAAGCGCGACCGTGAACAGCGGAAATCGGCTGGCCCGCTTGAAGCCGCGGCGAAACGTCCACAGCACCCGCCATGACCGCGGGTTGGCGACGGCCGCGAGGAAGTTGCCCCGGCTGGGAAACGCCCACCGCAGCCCGCGTGGAATGCCGGGCGGAAGCCGCTGGCTGCCGGGCGCGTCGGTGTAGTAGCCGACCATCTCCAGGCTGAGCATCGCGACGACGCGCTCGCCCCGGGCCCGACAACCGCGGGCGTGCTCCTGGCTGCCCATCTGCCCGAGATGAAAATAGGGCGGCTCCTCGCAGGTGAAGGCGATGAGCCGCAGCGTCCGCGCGGCGCGGCCGCCCTGCAGCAGCCGGGCGACTTCGATGAGCATGGCGACGGCGGAGGCGTTGTCGTCCGCTCCGGGCGACTGCGGCAGCGTGTCGTAGTGGGCGCCGACGATGACGATCTCGCCGGGGCGGCTCGTTCCGGGACGCTCGACAATCAGATTCGCGACGATTCCGTCGCTCACGGCATACGTCTCATGCCGCACGTCGTCGCCCAGGAGCCGCAGCTCGGTTTCAATGTATGTCGCCGCCGCGTTCAGCATCCGCGGATTTCCGGGGTGCCGCGGACCGATGAGCCCGGCCAGCCGGTCGACGTGCGTCGTCAGCCGCTTGACCAGTTCAGCATTGTCAGGCAGTGTCATGGCGAAGCCGCCACAGGTCGTCAATTCCGGCGAGGCGCTGTTTGCGGTCGTCGCGAACAGGCCGTCAGCTCGCGTACCGGAACTCCGACGCCGCGTTCGCCGGCAGCCACACCGGCTCGATCCCCTGGTTCTGGAACAGGTGCGCCAGGTGCAAATGGCAGGTGAACACCAGCACCTGCTGCCCTGACTCGGCGATGTCCATCAGCGTCTGCACGGCGGCTTCGGTGCGGACCTGGTCGAAATTGACGGTGACGTCGTCGAGGACCAGCGGCAGCCCGGCGCCCCGCTCGGAGAACTCGCGGGACATCGCCAGCCGGACGGCCAGGAACACCTGCTCGCGCGTCCCCGCGCTCAGATGCTCGACCCGCAACGATTTCCCCTGATCGTCGTCGGCATGCAGCCGGCGCTCGCCGATCGGCGCCCACACCCGGCGATATTTCCCGCACGTCAGCTTTTCCAGGTAGCGCGACGCCAGTTTCAACGTTCCCGACTGGCCGTCCGACTCCAGCCGGCTCCGGATGCGCTCGAGCGCCCGCAGCGCCGCGTCTCCTGTGCAGAGCTGCTCGACGGCGCTCTGCAGGTCGGCCTGTACCTGAGCCCGGTCGTAACGCAGGCTGGAGGCGCGGCGATCCTGCTCCAGGTCCCGAAGTTCCGCCTTGAGCCGGCCCAGCGTCTCGTAGGCCTGCTCGAGGTCGCGGTCGAGCGTCGCCAGTTCGTGCGTCGCCGCTTCGATCGACCGCGCATTGCGGACGGAGTCATACGCCAGCAGGTCGTCCTCGACGACCGCCAGTTCCGGCTCGGTGCGGCAGACGGCGTCGAGCTCGCTGCGGGCGATCGACGCCAGGTGCGACAGTTCGCTGCTGCGGGCCAGCAGTTTGATCCGCCGGGCGAGATCGTCGCGGGACGTGCACTGGCAGCGGGACAACAGGGCCTGCCGGCGGTTCCGCAGATCGGCGATCGGCCCGTCGAACTGTTCGGCGTCTCGTCTTTTTTGTTTGCCGGCCGTCCGCAGCGCGGTGCGTTCCTTGCGGCGTTCCTCCATGAGTTGCAGCCGCCGGTCCCACTCTCCGACGAGGGCGTGCGGGTCGGCGTTGCGACGGTCCGGCGAGAGATGCCCGGCGAGTTCCTCGACCTGCTTGCGATAGGCGTCGACAGTCTGCCGGTCGCGGTCGTACTCCTTCTGAACCTGCTGCCAGTCGCTCCACAGCGACCGGGATTCGGCGATCTTCTCCCAGGACTGGAAGGCTTCGCTGATCTTGATCGTTTCGCTGAGCCCCAGGCTGCGGAGCAGCTCGCACCAGTCGCGCCGGGCGTGGCTGACGTCCTTCTGGTAATGCTGGATCGACTGCCGCCAGCGGCTGAGGCGGCGGCGGGCGTCTTCGAGCGCCTGCTCGCGGCGGTCGAGCGATTCGAGATCGACGAGCCGGCGGCGGATGGCCGTCATGACGTCGGTTTCGGAGACCTCCCCGTCCGTCGCGGCTATCGTCTTGAGGTCCAGGCCGACGACGGGCCGCACGTTGTCGCTGGCGAGGATCTTCTCCATCGAGCGGTTGACGCTGTGCAGCTCCGCTTCGAGGTCGCGCTGCCGGCGGCGGAGCCCGGAGAGGTCGAACTGCCGAGGCTCGAAATACTCCTTCATGGTCCAGGAAACGCCCCCCGCGCACAGCCCCAGGAGGCCGTAGCAGGCGCCGATAATCCATGCGGAGTGCCCCACGCCCTCGCGCATCAGCCCGTGAAACACCCCGTACAGGCCAGCCAGAAACAGGACCAGCCCGGCGATCCCGAAGAACCACAGGCACAGGTAGAAGTAGGGGGGCAACTCCCGAGGTTTGACCGCCGAGTTGAGATGCTCCGTCGCCGCCTCCGAGGCCTCCGCCAGCGCCGCGTGTCGCGTCCGCAGCCGCATCAGCGATTCCAGCTCGTCCAGCCGCCGCGCCACATGCGTCTTGGCCTGCGACACGTTCAGCCCGCCCAGTTGGCGGACTTCCTCGTCGATCGCCGCCTGCCGCCGCGCCAGCGCGGCGGTCGCCTTCTTATAGCGCGTCACCAGCCGGGCCCGCCGGCCCACGGCCCCGCGGAACCGCCGGGCACGGTCCAGCAGCAGATGCGTCGTCGAGGTTCCCAGCTCCAGCCGCTCGGTGGCGTGCGCCAGCGCCCCGGCCCCGCCCGGCATCCGCGTCTCGCATTCCTTTCGCAGAGCGTCGGCCCGTACGCGACGGTCGGCCAGCGTCCGCTCGATCTGCCGCACCTGGTCCTGCTGTTCGACGAGCTTGCGAATGCCGCAGGCGTGCTCCTCGAACTGCGGTTCCAGCGTGAGCGCCTCGGACTGCTCGTACAGTCGTCGGGCTTCCTCGACGAGTTTCTTGCGGCGAGTCTCCTGCCCGTCCAGCTCCCGGTCGAGCTTGTCGAGCTCCGCGAGCGCGTCTTCGGTGACGCCCGTCAGCGACGGCAGCGCGGCGATTTCGGATCGCAACTGCCGCTCACGGCTCCAGGGGCCATGCACCTTGTCGAGGAACTTCCAGCCGCGGAGGTTCTGCTGGACGTCCTGATGCCGTCGTTTCGTGCGGCTGACGTCCTGTTCCAGGCGGTCGCGCTCGGCGAGAAGTTCGGCGTGCCGCTGCGTCTGGTCGCCGGTGCGGACGATCTGCGTTTCGAATCCGTCGAGCTGCCGCGCGAGTTCGGCGATGACGCCGCTGCGACCGTCCTCGCCGATCAGCCGCAGCCGATCCTGCTCGAGGGCGAGCTGGGTCTGCAGGACGCGTTCCCCCTCCAGGCCCAGAGACAGTCCGTACACATGCCGGGCGACTTCCGCGCCATCCAGCGTCGCCAGCTCCTGCAACTCCTGCAGACCGACGGCGAAGACGTTCTCGAACATCGGCTCGGGGGCGCTCCCGAGGATCCGCGCCAACAGTTCCGCCGTCCGGCCGGGGTCGTCGTCGCCGTCGATCTGCAGCCGACCGCGCGTGCCGGCGGCCGATTCGCGATGGACTTCGTACTCGCGCCCCTGATGTTCGATGCGCAGCCCGCCGCGGCAGTGAGCGCGCTGCGGCTGCGGTCCGGGAGTCCGTTCGTCGTGCGGCTGCCAGCCGTACAGGACGCCGCGGATGAATCGCATCAGCGTCGATTTGCCGGCTTCGTTCGGTCCGTAAAAGACCGAGACGTTGGATTTGGTGAGCGGCATGTTGAGGCCACGCCACACGCCGAACCGGTCGATCTGCAGTTCCTGGATTCTCATCCGAGTCCTCCCTGACGCCCGTGGGCCGGGGCCGCCGCCGCGCCGGTCATTGCCGGCGTCCGCCGCCGCTCCCCTGGTCGAACGTCTCCCCCTCGCTGCCTCCGTACCGCCCCCCGCCCTCGCCGCACTCCGCTCGCACTCACCGCAACCAGAGATCCCCCAGTTCGCGAGACCGCCGGGCGATGTCCGCCGGCCGCGTCCGCTGCAGGGCCTGCCGCACATGGCGGACCCAGGCCCCGCTCGCGTATTCCGGTCCATTGATCTGCAGGCGGACGCCATCCAGCGCCGCCTCGGCATCCTCGTTGATCTGCTCGCAGAACTCCTCGCACAAATCCCGCGCGCCCGGCTCGCGGACGATCGCCCGCCGCTCGACGCCCGGCCGGCAGCCAGCATTCAGCGAATGCTTCCGCCGGGGACCGCCGACCGACGCCAGCTCGCGCTCAGCCCGGTCCCACAAGTCCGCCAGCGCCGCCGCGTTCGACAAGGTCGGATTCCAGTCCGCCGCGACGTCGCGCAGCGACCAGCGGATCAACCACAGGTCATCGCCCGGCGCCGGCTCGTGTTCCATGACGACCAGCGCCATCCGTTCGGCCAGTTGGTCCCGATCGACATGGTTGGGCATGTCGACGGTCAGCGACATCCAGCGAACCGGCGCGGTCGGCAGGAACCGGATTTCAATCGCTCCGTCCGGGCCGACCTCGACGCAACTGCAGCCCTTCGCTCCCGATTCGTTCGCGTTCAGACCCTGGGGGCTGCCAGGGTCATGCGCGACCCCCTGGCGGACATCGATCGTCTGCCGTTCGGCCCCTTCGCCCAGCGCCAGGTAATTGACTCCCTGGTCAATCGCCAGCCGGGCCAAAGTCGCGGCGGCCGTCGACGCGCCCGGACCTCCACAGGCCTCCGGCTGGGAGCCGTTCCAGCGGATCGCGGCGCCCGCGCCAATCAGTCCGATCCGGAATACGTCCGGCTCGGCGCGCCACAGCGCGGGCCCGCCCGCCCGCCAGTTCGACTCGTCCGACGCGGCGGTCGCCACCGGCGCGATCGAGGCCAGCACGCGGCCGTTCCGCTGGATCGAAACCGGTTCATCATCCTCGCTGGAGAACAGCGTGGTGTTTCGGGGAAGCGTCAGCCCCCGCCGCCACGAGGACGGGGGATCAAGCGAACCCGGAATAATGAGCACCGAGACGTCGTGATCGGCGAGCCGTTCCAGCCCGCGCTGCATTTGCAGCCGTCCCCGCAGCGTGCCAGTCTGGTGTTCAAAGCAATCGCCAGTCAGCAGCAGGAACTCGGCGTCGTGTTCCAGGCAGGCGTCGACGATCCGGCCGAACGCCGTCAGCGTCGCATCCTCGACGATGGCGCGGTCGTCGGGGGACAGCGATCCGGCGCCGGTGAGCGGCTGATCGAGGCGGAGATTGGTCGCGTGAATAAACCGAAACGCGTCCGCCGACATGTCGGAGTCCTTTCCGTGCGGTCCAGAACAGGGAGCGGAACCCCTGCGGGCGGAAAGTGTAACTGTGCAGGGGATTTCGGAAAAGTCCTCTTGGAATGGCACGCGGATTTCCCCATGCACGTTTTTCCGTCAGCGATCCTGCAGGAACGGCGGCCGCGGCGCGGCGGCCATGCGTCCCGGTCCCGTCAGCGACCAGACCCGAAGCCGCCCTCGGCGCAAGGCATCGGTCGGCCCGCGTCCCCGAGACGCGTCCCTGCGATTACAATCGCAGCCGCCCCGGGAGCCGACTGCGGTTTCGCGGAGCCTGCACTTCGGCGTTCGTCCCATGAAGATCCCCGGGAATATCGTCTTCCAGGAGCTGCGCCGGTCGCTGAGCGACCTGCACGCGGACGCCGCTGCGCTCCGTACGCAGCACCGGGAGCTGGATGCCCGGATGCAGCAGGTGATCGCCGAGCGGGGAGCGGCCTTCCTGGAGCTGGCGCGCCACTATCTGCCGGTGCTGTCCCGGGAGGCCTCCGACCGCACCTTCGGCGGCATCCGCGACGACCTGCTGGCGATCGTGGAGCGCAAGGAGCGACGGGTTCGGGAGCTGGCGGAACGGCTGGGGCGGTTGCAGGAGTCGGCCGCGGCGAGTCAGGCCCGGGCGGATGCGTCCCTTGCGGCGGCGGATGAGGCGACGCGCAATCGGGACCAGCGGCGGCAGGCGCTTGTTGATCAACTCGCCCGGAATGAGGAGTTCCAGACGCTGTCGCGGCAGGCGCTGGAATCCGAACAGGAGCTGCAGCGCGACGAGGAACGCGTCGTCGAGATCCAGCGGGAAGCGGCCGAGAAGATTCCGGCGTACGAGCGCAGCCGGCTGTTCCGATACCTGCGGGACGTCGGATTCGGGACGGCGGACTATCGCCCGCGTGGCCTGCGTCGGCGCATGGATCGCTGGGTCGCGCGGCAGATCGAGTTCTCCAGGGCCTCTCGCAGCTACGACTTTCTGCGTCACACGCCGGACATCATGCGGACGGAGACGGATCGCCGTCGGGATGAATTCCACCGCACGATGGAACGCATTGAGGCCCTGGAAACGACCGCCGCCGGGGAACTCGCCATCGAACAGTCCGAACGGGCCGCGACGGCCGCCGCCGCGGAGCGCGAACGCCTGACGTTGTCCGCCGCCGCCGATCGCGATCGCGTGCAGGCGCTGGAACTCGAACTGGCGGCGCTGGATCAGCAGCAGGGGCAGTTCTACGAAGATGCCGTCAATCGGTTTCGCACGTTCCTGGCGCAGACGGAAATGGGGCTGCTCGAGTCACGCGCGCTGCAGACGCCGGACCGCGTGGACGACGAGATCGTCGGCCGACTGAAGTCGCTGACCGGCGAGCTGGCCGATCTGGACCCGCGAGTCAGTGAACTTGTCGAGCGGTCTCAGGCGGCGGTGAGCCGCTGCGAGGGCATGGAGTTCATCGTCCGGCGATTCGAGCAATCGAACTTTCATGTGGCGCAGTCGTTCTTCGAGCCTTCGTTCGATACGGCGGGGCTGGTGTCGCAGTTCCGGACGGGCGCGTTCGACCGCGATGCGTTCTGGCAGTTGATCCGGCGCTCGCAGGAGCGCGAACTCACCGAGTTCGAACGCCGCGCCGCGCAGGCCGCCAGCGACATGCTGCAGCATCCGCTGACCGGGGCGCTGGCCGAGGCGATGGCGCGCGTCGCGGGGGCGACATTGTCCGGAACAGTCGGACGCAGCGTCCAGCGGCGCGGCCCCCGGTAGGCGCTCCCTGCCTGGCGCACGTTGCGTCGCCGCGATGTGCCGATTACGGAGGCGCTTCGGCCGGGGGCGGAAGCTGTGAGGACGCCGCTGCGGGCGATTCGGAGGAACCGGCATCTCCGGCCGGCGCGCTGGCGGACGCGGCGGACAGGCCGCGGCGGCATGCGTCGGCGGCTTCGCGCCACATCTTGGCAAGGTCCGCCTTGCCCAGCGACTCGCAGACGTCGGCGAGCTGATCCCGGACGTCCGGGTCCGTTGGCCGGGCGATGGCTTCCCGGTTCAGGTTCGACAATTTCATGATCCGCTCGGTGACCGAATTCCAGGCGGCGAGTTCCGCCTCGTGCTCCTCCTCGCGACCCAGACGCCGGTACTGCAGCGCCAGCCGGTATCGCAGCTCCTGATCGTAGGGGTGCGCGGCGACGGCTTCCTGTAGCAGTTGCAGAACGTCCTCGGGATCCCCGTCCAGCGAGATCAGATCGACTTTCACGAGCAGCGCGTCCCGCTGCTGGGGATCGAGCGCCAGGGCCGCGTCCATCAGCGATCTGGCCGTGTCCAGGTCGCCTTCGTTCTGGCTGCACCAGGCCAACAGGGCCAACGATTCCGCGGATTCGGGGGCGTCCCGCAGCAGCGTCTGGATCTGGTCGTACTCGCGCATCGCGAACAGCGCGCGGGCGAGCTTCAGGGGAATCGTCCGCCGCAGTTCGTCCGGGGGATCGAGCTCCAGCAGCTTGCGAAAGTGCGCGGCGGCGGTCGGGAAATCCTCGAAGTCGGACGCGATCAGCCCCAGCAGATGATGCGGGCGGTAATCGTCCGGGGCGAGTTCGGAAACCCGCTTCAGGTAGTACACGGCGGCGTCGTTGGCGCCCAGATCGTAGTAGATCGCGCCCAGCCAGCGGTGGCCGTCGACATCGTCAGGATGCTCGGCGACCAGGTCCTGCAGGATGCTCCAGGCTTCCATGACGCGCTGTTGCGCGTGGAGCGCCTGCGCGGTGTACAGCATGACGTCCCGGCGGAGGGGGCCGTCTGTCGGAATCTGCGACAGGCTTCTGAGAGCGGCATCCGGCCGGCCGCCCCGGAGAAACAGGACGGCGTCGAGCAGCCGGGCGTGGTCTTCGAACCCCGGGCGTCGTTCGAGGATCTGAAACGCCTCGTCGACGCCGGCCGCGTCGCCCCGATTCAGCGCAGCCAGGGCGGAGTTGAAGTGGTCCTCGGGCGAGCGGCGGTCCCGAAACAAAGCGATCGCCGCGAGCAGCGACAAGACGCTGCCGCAGGCGATCAGCAAAATCACCGCGGGACGCTTCATGAACGTGCCGGCGTCGCCGTCAGTCGGCCAGCTGGATGACAAATTGATTGGGGCCGGACTCCGTCACCGTTTCGGTGAGCGGCGTTGTTTCTGAAGACCGGTATTTTTCCGGCAGGGCGGACTTCGCGCTCTGGACCTTGTTGCCCTTCAGGTTCTGTTGATACGACTTCATCAGTTCGGTCGGATCAGGAACAGTCCCGGGGGACGACGAAGTGTTGACGGCCGTCGCGGCATCCGCCTTGGCGACGGTGACCTTGTTTTCGCCGGGGACGGCGCCGTCGTTGAAGTCGAACATCGACAGTTTGAATTTGCCCTCGGCGTCAGTCACGCCCTCGGCAGCGCGGCCGGCCTTGGGGGCCCAGAACGAAACGGTGGCGCCGACGACGGGCTCGTTCTTGTAGACAACCGTGCCCGAGACGGGGACGGTGTTGGGGCGGTCAGCCACTTTGTTCGAGCATCCGGCGGCGGCGACGCAGAGAATCAGGCAGCGGCCGGTTCGAGAAATCTTGGCAGTGGTCATGGAGTCGACGTCCGTTAACTCGCGGGGGGATTCGCGGCGAGCGAGGGGCGGGCCGCAGGGGGTCAAACGCCGCACGTCGCCGGTCCTGATGTGGACCGGCGACGTGGGAGGTGATCAAAACGTCCGGCGGGAAAGCCCCATCCGGACCCGTCATTCACAGCCTAGAACTCCGGCACCGGGACGCCGTCGCGGCGGTCGCCCAGCCGCTGGTACGTCAGGTAGTCGATGTTCTCGGTGATGAACTTCACCGAGCCGTCGCACAGCAGGAAGTGAGCGCCGCCGACGTGCTGCGACTTGAAGCCCTGGCTGGTGGACCAGTTCTGCCAGTGGTTGCAGTTTTCCGGCCCGGGGTGGCCAGGATCGCCCCAGCAGCGGATCGGGAAGTTGATCGGCGCGGTCGTGGCGAACCACATGGCGTTGAAGTGCAGCCACCCGTTGATCGAGTGGTCGCCGCACAGGTGGCGGATCTCGCCGGCGCAGATCGTGTTGGACGTGCCGTCGGTGATGTCGCCGATGCGGGCCGCCCAAGGCATCCGGGAGATGATGCCCGACACCTGAGCGTTCAGCATCGTGTTGCCGTGGCCGACCGGAGCCGTGCCGAAGTTGTTGCCGAAGTACTGCGGGCACATGCCGTTCAGCGAGTCCATCTGCTGGTTGCCCATGCTCATCGCATAGCTGGACTTGGCGCTGTGGCCGATCAGGTTGGGCGACGAATCGGACGGACAGAGCAGCACTGGAATGACGTAGTGCCGCAGCAGCTTGCCCTTGTCATCCACCTGCGCCTCGAAGTTCGGCAGGTTCCAGGCCGGGCCGACATTCTCGAAGTTCATCCGGTTGAACAGCGGCGCCTGTTCCAGGTACGGCAACAGCCGAACGAAGTACGTCCCGCGGGACGAATCGCTCCATGACGGGAGGGCCGGCGGATTCACGTCCGGCTGCCAGACGTTGATCGGGAACTGGTTGTAGTTGTCGTGGTAGTTGTGGATCGCCAGACCGAGATTGTGCAGGTTGTTCTTGCACTGGGTGCGGCGAGCCGCCTCGCGCGCCTGCTGCACGGCCGGCAGCAACAGCGCGATCAGGATCGCGATAATCGCGATCACGACCAAGAGCTCGATCAGCGTGAACGCTGTTCGAACGCGCCTCTGGGACAGGACCATCGAACGAACTCCTCCGCCAAAGTGAAAACAAAATTCCGCGAATGCGGCTGGGACGCTGGGAAACAGAGGCTCATTGACTCGAAGTGAAGTGACGAACGTCACGCATCGGAATACTTTGATCCTCATCCTCGCTCGGGAAAATGTCAATCGTCGGTTCACATTTTGAGAAGAATCGCGAACAAATGTCCGGAGCTGTTGGAATTAAAGTGAGCAGTTCCTGATCGGCATCCCCCTTTCCGCTGGCGAATGAAAAATGGTCCGCCTGTCCGCGATCCGTCCGCGTTTCGGCCGCCTTTGTGTTCTGGGCATCGTGCTCGTCATGCCCGGCTGCCGCCCCCAGACGACCACGCCCGCGCCGGCGGCCGAAACCGTCCCGGAGACGTCTGCGACAACGGAACAAACGGCCACTCCCCCGCCGTCAGCGGCGAAATTCGACGATCTGACCGAGCGCACGGGCATCGACTTCACCTGCCGCAACGGCGATGAGGCTGGACATTGCGCGATGATCGAAACCCTGGGCGGCGGCGTCGCGGCAATCGACTTCGACGGCGATGGCCTGGAAGATCTCTGCTTCGCGGGCGGCGGCGGCTACGACGGCCAATCGATCCTCGGGCTGCCGCTGGGGCTGTACCGCAACCTCGGGGACTGGGCATTCCGGGACGCGTCGGAAGTGGCGCACGTGAACGCCCCAGGGCCGTATTCCCATGGGGTGAATCGCGGAGACTACAACGGCGACGGATTCCCGGATCTCCTGATTACCGGCTACGCCGGGCTGCAGTTGTTCGAGAATCAGGGGGACGGGACGTTCCACGAACGCGCCGCCGAAGCCGGACTCACGGACGCGCTGTGGAGCAGCAGCTCCGCGTGGGGCGACTTTGACGGCGACGGGAGTCTGGATCTTTACGTCGCCCATTACGTCGATTGGAGCTGGGACAATCATCCCGTCTGTGCGGGATTCCAGGGCTATCGCGACGTCTGCCCGCCGCGGTCGTTTCAGGACCTCCCGGACACGCTGTATCTCAGCAACGGCGATGGAACCTTTCGCGATGGAACTACGGATTCCGGGATGCGCCAGGACGGCAAGGGCCTGGGCGTCATCGTGGCCGACTTCAACGACGACGGCCGGCCGGACATCTACGTCGCGAACGACACCGTCCCCAATCACCTGTACGCGAACCAGGGGGCCAGCCGGTTCATCGATGTGTCGCTGATCAGCGGCACGAGCATGAACGATCGCGGGAATCCCGATGGCAGCATGGGCGTCGATGTGTTCGACTTCAACGGCGACCGGCTGCCCGATCTGTGGGTCGTCAACTACGAGAATGAAAGCGCCGCGCTGTACCGCAACGACGGCGACCTGTTCTTCCGACACGTCAGCCAGCCCACCGGCGTGACGGCAACGGGCGGCCTGTTCGTCGGCTGGGGCACCGCCTGCTTCGACGTCGACCTGGACGGCGATGAGGACATCTTCGTCTCGAACGGGCACGTGCTGAAATACCCGACGGGCGCGCCGCTCCGGCAGCGGCCGCTGCTGTTCGAGAATGTCGAGGGCCGCCGGTTCCCGGAGATCGGGCGGACGGCGGGCGAGTACCTGGAACTGACCCACATGGGGCGCGGCGCCGCCACGGGGGATTTCGATGGGGACGGGGCGCTCGACCTGGCGGTGTCGCACATGAACGAGCCCGTCGCCATCCTGCGGAACGCCTCGAACCCTAAAGGGCGCTGGTTGAATGTCGAGCTGTACGGCGTACGCAGTTCGCGAGATCCGATCGGCGCGCGGGTGACGCTGAAGACGTCCAGCGGGGAACAGGTGCGGTTCGTGAAGGGGGGAGGCAGTTACGCGTCGTCCGTGGCGCGGACGCTGCACTTCGGGCTGGGGGATGCGGAGACCGTAGGCTGGGTCGAGATTCGATGGCCTTCGGGGCTGGTGGAGCGC
The DNA here is from genome assembly GCA_019636235.1 of Planctomyces sp. Lineage (GTDB taxonomy): Bacteria > Planctomycetota > Planctomycetia > Planctomycetales > Planctomycetaceae > Caulifigura. Next base: position 66,960 of record JAHBXW010000014.1, on the reverse strand, counting down.
GTGACAGACGTGACACCGGCAAGTTGCCTGCGTAAAGTCGAAGGAGTCAGTTTCTGATCGCGCCTTTCCCGGTGTGACGCATGCGCTCGATTCGATCCGGTCGTGTTCTCCATCCTGCTTCAGTCCACATTCCTGCCGTTGTTCTGATGCTCACGTGGTCCGTCGGCTGTGCGCCGGACTCGACGGCGCAGATGCCGCTGCCGCCGCCGCCAGGTCCGGGGGGCGGCAGCACGCCGTTCTTCATGGATGGGATTAACCAGCCGCCGATGCCGCTGGCTGAGGAGGTGGAGTTGGCCGACGAGGCCCCCGTGGTCGGCGTGGTCGTCGGGAACGAGGCCCGCGCCTACGTGATTCAGGAGATGTCCGACACCGACTGTCACGTCGTCAACGACGTCGTCGAGGGCGTGCCGATTTCGATGACCTATTGCGACTACACCGACCGGGCGCGGGTGCTGACCCGTGCTTCCGGGAGCGAGCTGATCGACCTCGGGCTGGGAGGCTGGTTGAACGGCGAGATGTCCGTGCGGCTGGACGGCCGGATGTACCAGCAGACTTCGGAGGACATTCCGCTCGACGACCACCCGTATGAGCGAATGGCGTGGAGCGAGTGGAAGGCGAAGCACCCCGAGACGCGCGTGTTCGTGGGCAAGAAGCCGAAGCGGGCGGCGCCGGCCGCTGTCCAAGAACCCGCCGCACCCGGCGACGACGCGGAATCGTCCGCCGAGACCCCGGCGGGCTGAAGGCCGACGAGCGCACAGCGCAGCGTCGCGCTGTCCGTCAGGCGAATTTCAACTCGACGTCGCAGACCTCATACGGGGCGATCTCCACCTGCACAGCGTCTCCGGTGATCCGGTACTCCTGCACCGTCTTGCCGTTCAAGTCACGCTGCCGCGCGGCGACCGGCGTGCGGAAGCACTGCAGCGCAAAGGTGCGGTGCCGACCCTCGGTCTCCAGCAGCCGGGCGATAAAGCCCAGTCCCGGCCGCGCCTCGTCGTCCGCGGCTTCCAGCGGCAGCAGATCCAGCAGCGTCACGTTGCGAGACGCCAGGTGCAGCAGCCACGCGGACGAAGCCCCGGGAGCGGCGGCCGACGGCAGCACCAGCGGCGGCGACATCACGTCCATCGCCGCCTGCAGCGGATACAGCGCATCAATCGCCACATCGACGCGGAATCGCCGTTCGGTTTCCCCAGCGACGACCAGCAGCGTGTCCAGCATCCGCGGACCCGTGCGGCGATGAAACGCGAGCCCATGCGTGAGGATCGTCGTCCGGTGCGGGTCGTCTGCGATCTCGATGAAGTGCGGAGCCTCGAACCGCTGCTCGTCGCCGACCGGCTGCGTCGTCTGCAACAGGCTGCGGGAGACGGCCGCCGTCTCGTGCCGCCAGGCCCAGCGAATTCCGAAATAGTTGGTCCAGGGGTCCCCTTCCGGCGGCTTGTCGGTGGAGAGTTCGATGTCCAGTTCAATGAACGGACGTCCGCGGCGGACCCGCATCACCTGCCGAAAATCGGCGAGTTCGCGGTCAGTCGCCTGATCGACGATCACGCCGAATGTCTCGATCTCGCCAACCGCGGGTCCGTCGCAGAGGATGTTCGACCCGGTCGCCCGCATCTCGGAATAGTATGACCGCGTCGTTGCCCCCCCGTCCTCGTCGCCGGCCGGGATCGTTCGCTCGCGCGGGAACCGGTAGGCGAGCTGCTGGCTGATTCGATTGGGACTGCGTCGGACCGTCCGGACCTGGGCGATGCCGCCCGTCGACTCGCTGAGCAGAACTTCGAAGAACTCATTCCGCAGGACGCCCGGTTCAGCGGTGGGGGGCGTCTTCTTCACCGGACGGGCGGCATGCTCGTCGGGGGCAGACGCCGGCGCCCAGACGAATCCGCACGGAGGCAGATCAACGATCGCCGTCGACACCGTTTCGCCGGGCTGCACATGCGTCACCGCGCCTCCGGCCTCCGGAACGCCAATTTCGGCTGGAAAGGACGCCACGGCTCGCCTCGCGCAGGACAGAGGGTTTACGACCAGCCAACCGGCCGTTCCCGCGCCCCCGGGCGCGACGGCGTCCCGAAACGCGGGCAGCACGCTGTCCGCGAGCGCCGCGACCTCGTCTCCAATCGTTCGCGATGCGTCCGCCTCGTCGTCCGGTTCGCCAAGTTCAAGGCGTTCCGCGACCGCGGACGTTTTTGCCGCATCGGGCCGGCCCTGCGTCAACAGGCCGGCGAGGTCGGCGCACCACTTGACGGCCTCGAACCGCTGGCGGTTTCGCCAGTCGCGGGCGATCCGGCTGATGGCGTCGGGCCGCTGCCGCGCCGCGGACTGCACGAGCGTCGGCGAGAAATAGTCGCTGGCCTTGAACTCGACGAGCCGGCCGGGCAGGTCGGTCCCCTCGAAGAAGGCATCCAGCGTTGTGAACCGCCCCAGGACGGGCGCGTATCGGAACGCGCGCCGCAGGTCGTTCAGAAACGGCGTCCGCAGGTCGGGCCAGCGCGCGAATACCAGCCCCGCGGAATGGTCGTGATCCATCGACTCCGCCATCCGCTGCGCGAACCGCAGGAAGCTGGACGCGCTGTCCCCGGCCAGCGGAATCCGGCTCAGCGCGTTGACGACCGAGCCGTCGCAGCCCTGCCAGCGGAACTTCATGTGCTCCTCATCCGGGTACTGGCCGTCGTCCACGACGAGGTGCAGTGCGGCGGTGAAGCCGGCCCGGTGGACCAGTTGCGGCAGCATCGGATGCAGTCCGAAGCGTCGCCGGCCCCAGACGCGTGGCGTCGTGCCCAGAAGCCGCTGATAGTCGTCGCGACCGCGCGTCAGATTCCACACAGCGTGCGTCAGCGACCGGATCGCTGTCGCCGATTCGCGCCATTCGCCGCCCAGCACGGCCGCCCGCCGCTCCTGAATGGCGGCCGCCAGGGACTGCACCGTCTGCGGGCGCTCGGCCGCAATGCGGTCGAGGTCTTCCGCCGCCACCAGAGCGTTGTACGGCGTCCGCTCGGCGATCAGCCGGTCGAGGGCGTCGTCCGCCTGACGCGGGCCGATCAGGCACAGGTCGATGAGCCAGCAATCGACCGGGTAGAACCGCTCGCGGCACTCCAGCAGCGTCTCAAACGCGCGACGCAGGTACGACTCGGCGGCCGGCCGATCCCCCGCGATGGCCGCCCGGGCCGCGCGAACCGCCTCCCCCTCCAGCCGCGTGTGGTCCACCGAACTGATGTTCCGCATCGCGCGGGTCAACAGCTCAGTCAGCAGCCACGACGTCCCCAGCGCGTGAAAGTCCTCCACCAGGTCCGGCTGTTCAAGCAGCGTCGGCGGGACCGGACCCAGAGGAGCCAACAGCCCCTGAAGCAGCTCCTCGCGGCCGACCAGCCCTTTCAGCAGCACCTGATCGGCCGACCGGTCCGAATCCGCGACGCCGTGTCCCAGCCAGTCCTCGGACGGCTTGGGGACGATCACCATGCGGGGACGATCGGGCGCCAGGTATTCATCCGCGCGCCGCCAGCGCGGCATCCGACCGGTATGCGCCAGCACCAGCGGATGCCAGGGCGCTGCGAACGCGTTCAGCAGCGACTCGGCCGGCGACTCGGACAGCTCCGTCGGAAAGTCCTCGAGGCTGTGCGCCGGAATCAGCACCACCACTTCGTCGTACGTCGCCACGTCCGCCTGCGCTCCTCACGGGGTGCGTTGGACGCCCTCAGCCGGAGCTGGGAACGGCTCCGGCGGCGACGCCCTGAATGTTCATGCGAACCGCAATCTTATCGACGATCGCGTTTCCGATCTGCAGCGACGAGGTCGCCGCCGGCGAGGGAGCGTTGCCGACGTTGATCACCCGCTCCGATTCCTGGAAGACGAAATCATCGATCAGCGCGCCGTCGCGGCTCAGCGCCTGCGCCCGGACGCCGGACGGCGCGGGACTCAGATCCGCCGCCGTGATGTCCGGCACGAGCCTCTGCAGCGATCGCACGAAAGCCCGCTTGCTGAAGCTGCGCCACATTTCCCCCGCGCCGGTCCGCCAGTATTTCATGGCCAGCCGCAGGAAGCCGGGATCAGTCAGGCTCTCCGCCAGGTCCCGCAGGTTGATGTCCGTTTTGCGATACCCCTCGCGGGCGAAGGCCAGCACCGCGTTCGGCCCGCATTCCACGCCCCCCTGGATGACTCGCGTGAAGTGCACGCCCAAGAACGGAAACCGCGGATCCGGCGTCGGGTAGATCAGGCCCCGGCAGAGATGTTCAGCCTCGGGCCTGAGCAGATAGAACTCCCCGCGAAACGGAATGATGGGCGCCGCCGGCTTCTGGCCGCTGAGCGCCGTCAGCCGGTCGGCATGCAGCCCGCCGCAGGTCGTCAACAGGGACGCCTTGATCTCCTGATCGCCGCTGCGGACGACGATCGCCTCCGTGCGGTGTTCGATGCGCGTCACCCGGCAGCGCAACCGGACTTCGCCACCCAGGTCCCGGATCCGCTGCGCCAGCCGTTCGCAGACGGCGACATAGTCGATGATGCCGGCCTCCGGCACGTGGATCGCGCGGACCCCCGCGGCGGCGGGCTCCAGCTCGCGGAGTTGTTCCGGGCCGATCATCGAACAGGCGACGCCGTTCGCCTGGCCCCGCTCGAAGACCCCCTCCAGCCGCCCGATCTCGGACTCATCGACGGCGACGATCACCTTGCCGGTGATCTTGTAGGGAATGTGCTCCTCGTCGCAGAACCGCTGGAGCTGTTCTTTCCCGGCGCGGCACAGCGCGGCGCGCAGCGACCCGGGGCGGTAATAGATGCCGGTGTGCAGGACGCCCGAATTGTGGCCCGACTGATGCGCGCCGACCCGGGCTTCCTTCTCCAGAACGACGGCCGTTCGCCCGGGGAACCGCTGCAGAAACCGCCAGGCGGTCGCCAGTCCGACGATGCCGCCCCCCACGATCGCCAGATCGGTACGCTGCAGCGGCTGGGACATCGGGCGTCAGAGTCAACGAAAAGGCATGCTTGCGACTGGCCGCACTCTCCGCGATCGCCGGAGCCGAAGCAAGCGGCTTTCCGCGGCGGCCGCCGGTATAATCAACGGGCCGGCCTCCGGCGCCGCGGGTCATGTTCGAGGCGATGGGAATCCAATGTCAGTCATGCTGCTCGTTCGATATGGGCGCGTGCCCGAGGTGGCGCGGGTCAGGGCGGATCGCCGCCGGGAGCGGGGAGAGCGGGTCGTCGTGCGGACACAGCGGGGGTCCGAACTCGCGCAGGTGCTGGACACGCTCAAGACGCCCCCTCCGGACGAGGACAGCGAAATGGTCGTGCTGCGGGACGCGACGCCCGAAGACCAGTTCGTGGCCACCGGGCTGGCGACGCGCGCCGCCGATGAGTTCCCCGCCTGGGAGTCCCGCATCCGCGAGTGGGGGCTCGATCTGCAGCTCGTCGATCTGGAATGGACGCTCGATCGCTCGAAGCAGATTCTGTATGTCCTGAACGAACGCGGCCCGGAATGCACGAAGCTGGCGATCCAGGCGGCGGCGGCCGGGCTGGGCATCGTGGAAGTCCAACCCGTCTCGGCGAGCGGTCTCGTCGAGCTGCCGAAAGCCGGCGGCTGCGGAACCGGCTCCTGCGGATGCTCGCAGTGACATCATGTCCCGCACCGCGCTGTGGATCACTCTGCTGACTGGTTGCGCGGCGCTGGTCGCCGCGGCGCTCCTGGCGCCGATCGGACGGTCGACCCGCACGGCGCGGCCTCAGTCCACGGGCGACACGCCCGACGAGACCGCCAGCGCAACGGACTCCGATCGGAATGACGCCGTCGCCGCCGCGACGTCCGACCGTTCGAACCCGCCCGTCGAGGAACCGACGGCTCTGGCGTCGGACGCGGCTTCCGCGACGACCGCCGACGAGCGGCCGTTGATCGTCGACCCGCCCGCACACACGCCCCCGGGCTTCGTCTGGATTCCTGGAGGGACATTCCGAATGGGATCGGCCCCCCCGGACGAGGCGAATCCCCATCGCATCAAGCACGATGAGTTCCCCGCGCATGATGTCGAACTGGATGGGTTCTGGATGGCGGAGACGACCGTCACCAACCGGCAGTTCGATGAGTTTGTGCGAATGACGGGGCATCGGACCTTCGCGGAGATCCCTCCCACGCCCGAGGAACTCGCCCGCAGCGGGGCGCCCGTCGAAGCCTTCCGCGGCAAGGACCTCAAAGCGGGGTCCATGTGTTTCAACCCCGGGTTCTCGCGGCGGGCGCTCGTGCGGCAGGCGCAGCAGATCCCGCTGTGGGAATATGAAGTCTGGCATTATGTCGAAGGAGCTGACTGGCGGCATCCGGAAGGGCCGGACAGCGACCTCGACGGCCGCTGGGATCATCCCGTCGTGCATGTGTCATGGGAGGATGCGGTCGCCTATTGCCTGTGGGCGGGGGGTGAACTGCCGACGGAGGCCCAATGGGAATATGCAGCCCGGGGCGGCCTCCAGGGCGCGCTGTATCCCTGGGGGAACGAGCGCGAACCGGACGGGGAATACCGCTGCAATTACTGGCAGGGAACGTTTCCCAGCCAGCGGCTGAACCTCGACGGGCACGAAGGGGCCTGCGCGGTGAAGTCCTTCCCGCCGAATGAATTCGGCCTGTACGAGATGTCCGGAAACGTCTGGGAATGGTGCGCCGACCTCTTCCACGACGGCTACTACGCGGTCAGCCCGCGGCGGAACCCGCCCGGTCCCGCAGTGAGCCACGACCAGCGCGAACCGCGAATCATCAAACGGGTGACGCGCGGGGGCTCGTTTCTCTGCAATCTTAACAGTTGCACCGGCTATCGCTGTGCGGCGCGGATGGCTTCGGAATTCAATTCGGGGACGTTTCACACGGGCTTCCGCTGGGTCGTGAACCCGGGGCGGCGCGCGGAATTCGACGCCGCGCAGCGGCGAATCGAGGCCTGGCGGGCCGCACAAACGCCCGCGGACGCCGAAATGGGGTCTTGAATCTCCGCCCGGCAGCGGCGACAGTGAAGCTGGCAGGCGCCTGGGTCTGCTGAGGCGTCCTGCGGTCCGAGCGAACCGTCGCGGCAGGGGTTGTTCCGCGGGAAACGGCCCGTTTCGGCGGCGCGAGTACGGACCGGCCCCTGCCAGCCCAGACCGTCTGGCCCGCCGATTGCGCACCAGGGAGGACGCCCCGCTCGTGGCAGTCAAACTCGTCATCGACGCCGACCCCGGGATCGGAGACGCGCTCGCCGTCGCCCTGGCGCTTTGCGACCCGGAACTCGAAGTCATCGGACTGACCGCGGTCGCCGGCCGCGTCAGCGGGGACCAGGCGACTCGCAATCTGCACGCCGTCGTGGCGCTGCTCGATCCGCCGCACTGGCCCCGCATCGGCTGCGGCGAAGGCCCCGCCGCTTTCTGGCCGCCGGAACCGGGCTCGCCCGAACCGGCGCTGTTGCACGGCCAGAACGGGCTGGGCGATCTCGACGTCCCGGCGACCGGCCTGCATCAGAAACACGATTCCGCCAAACTCCTCGTCGAACTGGTCCGCGCGAACCCGAACGAAATCACGCTGCTGACGCTCGGCCCGCTGACCAATCTCGAACGCGCCGCCGAGCTCTGGTCGGATTTCTGGTCGCAGGTGGGGAGCGTCATCAGCCTCGCCGGCGCCCTGCTCGGTCCGGGAGACGTCACCGCCACCGCGGAATTCAACATCTTCGCCGATCCCGAGGCCGCGCGGATCTTCATGGGGTCCGCGGCGACCAAGACCCTCCTTCCGCTCGAGACCGCGCGGGCCGTCCAACTCACGTTCGAACAGTACGACCGCCTGAACGGCGATCCCTACACCCGCATGGGGCAGTTCCTCGAGCGAACCCTTCACTTCGCCCTGCGGTCGCATCGTCAGCACCTCGGCAAGGAACTGCTGTGGTTGCCAGAAGTCGCCGCGCTGGCGGCCGTCAGCCAGTCCCGGCTGTTTGAACGGGAAACGATGGCCGTCGACGTCGAACTGCAGGGACAGCTCACGCGGGGCATGACGATCGCCGATCGCCGCTCGGCCTCCCAGTGGAAGCGCAACACCGAGGTGCTCACGCGCGTCGAGGTCCGCGGCGTCCTCGACTGGCTGCAGCGCCTGCTGGGCTGCCGCTGAATGCCTTGACGACGGCGCGCCTCAACGATCCGCAACCACGAAAATGCCCCATGCCGCCTGCCGCTGACCCGCTCGACGTCCTGGTCGTCGCCCCGCATCCGGACGACGCCGAGATCAGCGTCGGAGGGACGATCGCCATGGCCGTCCGTGCGGGGCTGCGCGTCGGCATTCTTGATCTGACGACGGGCGAGCCAACGCCGCACGGAACCGAGGCGCTGCGGCGGGCGGAAGCGGCGGCGGCGACGGAAGTCCTGCAGGTGGGCTGGCGTCGGAACCTGGGGCTGCCGAACCGGCGGCTGCAGGCCGACCTGGAATCCCGCGCGCAGCTCGCCGAAGTGTTCCGCGAGACGCGGCCCCGAATCGTTCTGGGGCCGTACTGGGAGGATGTGCATCCGGACCATGTCGCGGCCAGCCAGTTGATCGACGCCGCCCGGTTCTGGGCGAAGCTGAGCCGCTCGGACCTCGCCGGAGAACCCTGGTGGCCCCCGCGGCTGTACCACTTCTGGAGCATCCACCTCCGAATTCATCCCAAGCCGTCATTCGTGCTGGACATCACGTCGGCGATCGACGCCAAGATGGCATCCATCGCCTGCTATGCGTCGCAGTTTTCGACCGGCCGGACGCCGACGTTTCCGACGCCGCTGGACGACATTCGGGATCGGGCGCGGTACTGGGGCTGGTCGATCGGGACGGCGTACGCGGAGCCGCTGGCGTCGCGGGAGGAGATCGGACTGCCGGGCCTGGGGGCGCTTCTCTGACCGGGGCGGATTGCCTCGATGCCGCAAGACGCTTCGACATTTCCGGTTGCGTCGCGCGACTGGCATCCGCGGGCCGACAAACCGCAGCGATCGCGCGGGCGCTGATGATCCGATTGAGAAAAGCTGCGTTCTCCGTGGAGAAGACTCGGCGAATTGAGAGACCGCGCCGCGTATCATTCCGGGGTCGGAGCGGGGGAACGGCGGGATTTCTGACGCCGCGGGGCCTGCCCGCAGGGTAGAGACACTTCGATGCGACGCACGATCCGCTGGCTGCTGCTGTTGAGCGTTCTGGGCGGGGGCGGAATGGCCGCCTCCGGATGGGCCCGCGCGTTCATCGCCGAGAGGAACCGGCCGCGCTACAAGACGGCCCGCGTCGAACGCGGCGACATCGCGTTCGTCGTCAACTCGACCGGCACGGTCAAGCCCGTGCAGTCCGTGTCCATCGGCTCCTTCGTCTCCGGCCCGATCGAAGAGCTGTTCGTCGACTTCAACCAGGAGGTCAAGCAGGGACAGCTCCTGGCGCGGATCGACCGCAAGCTGTACGTCGCCGCCGTCCGCCGGGACGAGGCCACGCTGGCGGTCGCCCGCGCCGAACAGGAGCGCGTCCAGGCGGTGCTCCAGCAGGCGATCAATGACGAACAGCGCGCGATCCGGCTGCGCGAGACGAACAAGGACTTCATCTCCGACAGCGAGATGGACCAGTACCGGTTCACCCGGGCCTCGTTCGAGGCTCAGCTGGCCGTCGCGGGCGCGTCGATCAAACAGGCCGAGGCCAATCTCGAGAACTCCGCCGCAAACCTGGGCTACGCGGACATCACATCGCCGGTCGACGGCATCGTCATCGACCGGAAGATCGACCCGGGCCAGACTCTGGCCGCGGCCTTCCAGACCCCCGAGCTGTTCATCGTCGCTCCGGAAATGGAGAAGGAGATGCACGTCTTCGCCTCGGTCGACGAGGCGGACATCGGTTACATCATCGAAGCCCAGCAGCGCGGCCAGCCCGTATTCTTCACCGTGGACGCCTATCCCCAGGACGTCTTTCACGGGACGATTCACCAGGTCCGCAAGAGCTCCACGACGACGCAGAACGTCGTCACCTATCCGGTCGTCGTCTCCGCTCCGAACGCTGACCTCAAGCTGCTTCCCGGCATGACGGCCAACCTGTCGTTTCAGATCAGCCGCACCGAGGAAGTGCTGAAAGTTCCGAACTCGGCCCTGCGGTTTTATCCGAAGCCGGAGCAGGTGCGTCCGGAGGATCGCGGGATCCTGGAGCTGACGGACGTCGACGCGGCCGAGACGGCGCGGACCAGCCGGCAATCGGCGATGGACAAGGTGGACGCGGCCCGGCGTCGGAACTTCCGGCATGTGTGGATTCAGGAGGGCGACCTGCTGCGGGCCATTCCCGTGGAGATCGGGTTGACCGATTCCCGGTTCTCGCAGGTGATTTCGGGCGATCTGACTGAAGGCCAGGCGCTGGTGACGCGGCTCGACACGACCCCCGTCAGCGGACCCGCGCCATGACGCTCCGCGACACGTTGCGCACCGCGATGCGGGCCCTGTTCAAGAACAAGATGCGGGCCGGGCTGACGGTTCTGGGCGTCGTGATCGGCATCGCCGCCGTGACGACGATGGTCAGCATCGGCCAGAGCGCCGGCGCGATGATGCAGGCCCAGTTCGAATCGCTGGGCGCGAACATGGTGGTCATCATGCCGGCCAACGCCCGGCAGGGGCCCGTTCGCGAGGGTTATCGACCGACGCTCACGCCCCAGGACGCGCTGGCCATCGTCGACGAATGCCCCTCGGTGTTCGTGACGTCGCCGATCGTCAATGCGCAGGGGCAGGTGATCTACGGCAATTCCAACTGGAGTCCGCAGGAGCTGCAGGGCGTCGGCGTGGACTTCCTGCAGGTCAGCACCCGGCCGCTGAAGGCAGGCACGTTCTTCACGGAACAGGACATCACGGGCGCCAACAAGGTCTGTGTGATCGGCCACACGCTCGTCGCCGAGCTGTTCCAGACGGAGAACCCGATCGGCGCGACGGTGCGGATCAAGAACATTCCGTTTCGCGTGATCGGCGTCCTGGAGGCCAAGGGCGCCAACATGATGGGGCAGGACCAGGACAACATCCTGCTGATGCCCTACACGGCCGTGCGAAAGCGGCTGCAGGGTTCGGCATTCTCGAATGTCGATCTGATCGTCGCCTCGGCGCGCACCCGGGAGCTGATGCCGCAGGCCGTGATCGAAGTCGAGACGCTGCTGCGAGAGCGGCACCGCATCAACGAGGGGCAGCGCCCGGATTTCGAGGTGTTCGACACGACTCAGATCGCGAACGTGCTGAACATCATCACAGGCAGCCTGACATTGATGCTGTCAGCCATCGCCGCCATTTCCCTGGTGGTGGGGGGCGTGGGCATCATGAACATCATGCTCGTGTCGGTGACGGAACGGACGCGGGAGATCGGGGTGCGGATGGCGGTGGGGGCGCGGCCGCGGGACATCCTGCGGCAGTTCCTGGTGGAGTCGGTGCTGCTGTCGACGATGGGCGGGCTGGTGGGCTTTGGCCTGGGCGTGGGGGCGGCGGCCAGCGTGACGACGGCGATCAACTCGTTCTCGGGTTCGGGCGTGCACTGGCCGATGGTGATCTCGTTCCCGGCGGGGGTCGTGGCGGTGATTTTCTCCGCGGCGGTGGGGATCTTCTTCGGGTTCTACCCGGCGCGTCGCGCCGCGCGGCTCGATCCGATCGATGCCCTGCGGTACGAGTGACGCGGGCTGCTGAGAGCGGATTCTTCAGGCGCTTTCGCCGAGCGGGAGCGCCGGCCGGATTGCGGGTTCCACAGTGCGCGGCGCCAGGGCGAACACACGCCCGATGTGGCCGCGGAGCTGAGGACCACGGATCAGACGGATCGGTCCTGAGGCTGGCTCGCGCTGACGACGATCCGCAGGCCGGGCGGCTTTCCATTCCGCGAAGCCTTTCGTCTTCTTCGTGCCTTTCGTGGTTGGGACTCTTCTTGAGAACAGAGTGGAAGAAACACGAAAGACACGAAAGGGCCGAGGAAGTGGAGCGCCGTCAGACCGACTCAGGTCGTGCTGAAGTATGGCGGGCGCAAAGTCTCTTGGTACTTTCAGCAGCGTCCACTTTGGGTCCGCTCCTGCCGAGACCACAGGTCGGATGAATGTGCAGCTCTTCAGGCGGCCCTGATGAAGATTCGGGCGCAGGCGGCGGGCCGGATGTCCGTTCCTCCGCGACGGCTCGCCGGGTCGCGGACTCGGCCTGCGGAACTGCAGGCTCACGCGTTGGTACGCCGATTGCGCATCGGCAGGCGCTTCCACAGCGAATAGCCAACGATCGTGGCGCCGCTGACCCCGATGCTGACAATGGAACCAATTTGAGCGACTCCCGTCGGCGCGAATGCCCAGCCCGCGGCCGAGATCAGGAATGCCAGCGTCAATGTCCATCCACTGACGCGCCCCAGAGTCTGAGCGACTTTCGCGGCCTGGATCGTGCTGGACGGCGGTCCAAGCGCCTTCGGAATGACGTTGCAATACGCTGCGCAGGCCAGCGCCGTGACGACATTGATGGCGCGCTCGACGGACTCTCTGCCGATCAGCCCCTGCAGGCGGGCCAGCGTCAGCAGCAAGGCCGCGCCGATCATCGCGGCCGCGAGCTTGATCGCGAAGACCACGTGCCGGCCATGGGAAGCAGTGGGGATGTCGTTCATCTGGATCGTCCTGCCTGGTGGAGCTGAGACCTGGCATCGTCGGACACATCGCCCGCCGCCCGCTCGCTGGAACCGATGCCGAAGACCTGCGCGAAGCCGAGCAGCACGTCTTCCAGCACCGACAATTTCAGCTGATAGGTGATGCTCGTCCCGATCTTCCGCGCCTCGATCAGGTCCGCCTCGCGCAAGACCGTAAAGTGCGCGGACATCGTGGGGCGCGACACGGGGAAGTGCTCCGCCAGTTGTCCGGCGGTCATCGGTTGTTCGCGGAGCAGTTCCAGCACCCGACGACGGGTCGGATCAGCCAGCGCTTTGAAGACCGCGTTCATTTTTGAAAATTAGCTAAGTACCGAAATACGGTCAAGGGTTATTTCGAGGAATGGCTAAATTGGTGCGGCCGCGACATGCAGCGCCACACTCGACACATCGCACCGGCGCCGCGGCATCAGCCGCGATTGCGCCACAGCTTCACCCCTTCGACCGCGACATAAACCACCAGCCCCAGCAGCGGACACAGGATCGCATCCCGCAGGCTGAGCGGCACGGTCCCGAATGTCCGCTGCAGGAACGGGACGTACACCACCGCCGCCTGCAGTCCGGCCGTCACAACGACGGAAACCAGCAGCAGCGGATTCGTCCACAGCCCCAGCCGCCACAGCGGCTCCGTCGACGACCGCAGGGCCAGCGCGTTCCCCAGCTGGGAGATCGTCAGCACGCTGAAGATCATCGTCCGCCAGCGGGCCTCGTCCTCCGCAGAGGGCGACAGAGAACCGCCCGCAGCCAGCGACACAATCCCCATCAGCAGGCCGATCCAGAGAATGTCGATCAGCATCTCCCGATCGAGCAGCGGCGCATCGACCGCGCGCGGCGGACGCCGCATCGCGTGCCGGTCCGTGTTCTCGAACGCCAGCCCCAGCGCGGGGAAGCCGTCGGTCACCAGGTTGATCCACAGAATCTGGATCGGCAGCAGCGGCAGCGGCATGCCGAGCAGGATCGCCAGGATCATCACCCACAGCTCGCCGGAATTCGTCGACAGCAGGAACTTCAGAAACCGCAGGATGTTGCCCAGGATGATCCGACCCTCGCCGACGGCCGCGACGATCGACGCGAAATTGTCGTCCAGCAGCACGAGGTCGGCCGCATCTTTGGCGACATCCGTCCCGGTGATGCCCATCGCCACGCCGACGGACGACTTTCGCAGGGCGGGAGCGTCGTTCACGCCGTCGCCCGTCATGGCCACGACTTCGCCGTGCTGGCGGAGCGCGTCGACGATCTTCAGTTTGTCCTCGGGAGTGACCCGCGCGTAGACGCTCGTTTCCAGGGCTGCTTTCGAAAGTCCGGCGTCGTCGAGAGCGGCAAGGTCCCGGCCGGTGAGCACGCGGTCGGCGGGGCCGATGCCGATTTCTCCGGCGATGTGCCGGGCCGTCAGCGGATGATCGCCGGTGATCATCACCGGGCGGATGCCGGCGGTGTGACAGCGCTCGACGGCCTCCTTCGCTTCGCTGCGGGGCGGATCGCTGAGGCCGATCAATCCGACGAGAATCAGGTTCTGCTCGATGCCCTCGTTGGAGCGCATCCAGTCGCCGCCGGCGCGGACGTCGACGCCCACGGCCAGCACGCGGAACCCCCGGCTCGCCAGCTGGTCGTGCCGTGCGTTCCAGTCGCGGGACGCCTGCTCGTCGATCGCCGCAACATCCGATCCCGTCCAGTGCCGATCGCTGACCGACAGCACGCTCTCCAGCGAGCCTTTGCAGCACACCAGCCGGGCATCGCCGGGTTGGCCCCCCTGCGAAGAGAGCAGCGGCAGAAACGTTTCCAGATCCCCGGGTTCAGCAATCTTGTGCACCGTCGACATCCGTTTGCGATCGGAATCGAAGCTGACCTCCTCGACGCGCGGGAACCGTTCGTGCAGGGACTGCAGGTCAATTCGGACGTCCGCGGCCGCCTCGACGATCGCAACTTCCGTCGGATCGCCGATCGGTTCCCCGCCCTGATGAGCGGCGTCGCCTTCGCCGTTGTCCGCTTTCGACGCGGCGGCATCGACATCGGCGCTCGAGGCGGCGGGCTGATGCGCGTCGCTGCACAGCGTGGCCGCCGCGAGCAGGCTGCGGACGCCATCGGCCGCGGCGTCGTGCCCTCCGGATGCCAGGTCGGAGAGACTGATGTCCTGGTCGCCGATCGCGACATCCGTGGCCGCCATGCGCCCCATGGTCAGCGTGCCGGTCTTGTCGGTGCAGATGACTGTCACCGATCCCAGGGTTTCGATCGCGGCCAGCCGCCGGACGAGCGCCTGCCGCTTGAGCATTCGCCGCGTCCCGATCGCCAGCACCACCGTCACGGCCGCGGGCAGCCCTTCGGGAATCACGGCGACCGCCATGCTGAGCGCCGTCAGAAACACCAGCTTCAGCGGCTGCTGTCGGACGAGTCCGATCACGACCATCAGGGCGATCAGGATCAGCGCGCCATACGTCAACTGCCGTCCGAGCTTCGAGAGCCTCCGCTGCAGCGGCGTTTCCTCGCGCTCGACGCCTTCGAGCAGCTCCGCGATGCGGCCGAGTTCGCTCCGCATGCCGACAGCCGTCACGACGGCGACGCCGCGGCCGCCCGAGACGGTCGACCCCTTGAACACCATGTTCGAGCGCTCGGCCAGCGACGTGTCCTCGTCGAGCGGCTCGATCTGTTTCTCGACCGGCATCGATTCGCCGGTCAGGGACGCCTCGTTGATCTGCAGATGCGCCGCCTCGACCAGCCTCCCGTCCGCCGGACAGCGCGCGCCGGCCTCCAGCTGATACACGTCGCCCGGCGCCAGCTCTCGCGCAGGGAGCCGCCGCCACTCTCCGTTCCGCAGCACCACGGCCGTCGGCGCCGACAGGTCCCGCAGCAGGGCCAGCGCGTTCTCGGCCCGGTAATCCTGAAAGAAGCCCAGCGCCGCGTTGAGCGCCACGATCGCCAGAATCGCGATCACCTCCGCCAGTTCCCCCACAAAGATCGAGACGATCGCGGCCCCGATCAGCAGCCAGACCAGCGGGTTCTGGAACTGTTCCAGCAGGATCTGCAGCGCGGTTCGTTGCTGCTGCTCGACGAGTTCGTTCGGTCCGTGTTCGTCGTGGCGTTTCCGCGCCTCGTCGTCGGACAGGCCTCGATGCGGGTCGACGGAGAAGGCGTCGAGGACTGCTGGCACGCTGGCGGCATGCCAGGCAGCGGGAGGTTCGGAGGAGTCGGGCATGGAGTATCGCAGAGGTCGTTCCGATGCGGGGGCTGGCCGTCCATAGACTCGGGAGCAGTTTGCGAACATGCAAACGATCCGCCGCCGCGGCGCCGGCCGTCGCAGTGCAAATGGCAGGCCGGACGCGCTGACGACGCAGGGAACCGGCCGGCTGTTCGCCATCGCAGCCAATGGTTCAACGTCGACTGATGCGATACAGTGAAGAACCGGCCGCCAGTCTGCGCGGCCGCCCGCCGATCCGCCCCCGCCGGTATCGAGACTCATGCCCCGCCTGCGACTCCCCCTGCCTGTGACTGTCGCCTGCCTGGCGGCGTGGCTGATCCCGCCCGCCGCATTCGCGGACGTCGACTATCACCGGGACATCAAGCCGCTGCTGGCCGCCAAATGCGCGGCTTGCCATGGAGTGCTCAAACAAGAGGCCGGGCTGCGGCTCGACGCCTCGCAACTGATCCGCCAGGGGGGGGACAGCGGCACGGTGATCGACGTCGGGAATCCGGAGGCGAGTCTGCTGCTGGAGCGCGTTTCCGCGACGGACGAGTCTGAACGGATGCCTCCCGCGGGCGAGGGGGAGCCGCTGAAGCCCGATCAACTGGCCCTCCTGCGGGAGTGGATCGCCGCCGGCGCTCACGCCCCCGAAATGGAAGATGCGGCCGACGACCCGAAACAGCACTGGGCTTTTCAGAGTCCGACTCGGCCCGACGTGGCCGGCCCCGAATCGGCCAATCCCATCGACCGGCTGATTGAAGCGAAGCGCCGCGAGCGCGGCCTGGAGCCGGTTCCCGCCGCCGATCCCGCGACCCTGCTGCGGCGAGTCCATTTTGATCTGCTCGGCCTGCCCCCCACGCGAGAGGAGCTGCAGTCGTTCCTGGCTGATCCTTCCGAGGCCGCGTACCGTCGCGTCGTCGACGACCTCCTCGCCCGTCCCGAATATGGCGAACGCTGGGGACGGCACTGGATGGACGTCTGGCGGTACAGCGACTGGGACGGCTTCGGCGCAGAACTGCGCGGCAGTCAGAAGCATATCTGGCGCTGGCGGGACTGGATCATCGAGTCGCTGAACGCCGATCGCCCTTACGACGAACTGGTCCGGGAGATGCTGGCCGGCGATGAACTCGCGCCGCTCGATCCGGAGGTGCTCCGCGCGACGGGTTTCCTGGCGAGAAACTACTACAAGTTCAACCGCCAGATGTGGCTGGACAATGTCGTCGAACACACGACGAAGGCCTTCCTGGGGCTGACGATCAACTGCGCCAAGTGCCACGATCACAAGTACGATCCGCTGGCGATGCGCGAGTATTACCAGCTGCAGGCCGTGTTCGAGCCTTACAACGTGCGGCTCGACCGGCTGCCTGGCGCCGCGGATCTCGAGCAGAACGGCCTCAGCCGGATCTTCGACGCGGAGCCCGCGGCGCCGACCTACCTGCTCATCCGCGGCGATGAACGGCAGCCCGACAAGTCGGCCGTCATCGAGCCGGCGCTGCCGGCGGTGTTTGACGCCGCGTTCGCCCCCACGCCGGTGGAACTCCCCGCGCGGGCGAGTCGACCTTTTCTCGACGGCCCGGAACAGGAGCATCTGCGGTCGCAGGCGGTCGCGGCCGTCAGCGCGGCCCGGGGGGCGGTCGACGACGCCATCGCCAGAGAGGCCGCGGCCGTCGGCCAGCTGCGCGCCCTGGAGCGTTCGACGGACCCCAACCGGCCCTCCGCCACGCCCGTCCTCAACGATGAGTTCGCGGACCTCAATGACGCGATCTGGGAGCCGCGGAACGGCGAGTGGGAGGTCATTGACGGCCGGCTGCGGCAGACCCGCGTCGCCGCGGAAACCTGCCAGCTCATCGCCCGCGAGCCCGTCCCGGACAACTTTCACGCGTCGTTCCGGTTCCGGATCCTCCGCGGCCAGACCTATCACTCGGTCGGCCTGAGCTTCGACTGGCTCGACGAACAGAACTCGAACAGCGTTTACCTGAGCGCACATGGTCCGGGTCCCAAGGCACAGGTCTCGTTCATCCAGCACGGCCAGTCGACGTATCCGAACGACGGCCTCAAGGCGCTGCCGATCGGACAGAACCGCGAATACGCGCTCGACGTGTTCGTCCGCGGCAAATTGTTGAACGTGCATGTGGACGGAGAACTCGTGCTGGTTTATGCGCTGCCGCACGAGCGACGAGCGGGCCGGTTTGCGGCGTGGGCGTTCGATTCACAGGCCGAGTTTCTGTCAGTCTCGGTCTCGCCGCTGCGGGACGAAACCCCGCTGGCACAGTCGTCCGAGGAGATCGGGCGGTTCGCCGTCACGGTGGAACAGGCGCGTCGCAATCTCGCTGCGGCCCGCGACGCGGCGACGCTCGCCCGTCATCAGCGCGCAGTCGCCGAGGCCTTACTGGAGTCCTTCGAAGCGCGTCTGGCCGCGGACCGGGCGCGGGCGGGAGTCGATGCGTCGGCCGACATCAACCGACTTGCTGAGCGGGCCAGCCGGGCGGAGCGGACCCACCGCATTCTGCAGGCGGAAGCGAGCCTGGCGGAGGCCCGGCAGAAGCGCGACGCCGCCCGCGCCGAACTGCGGCCGGGCGATGATGCGGATCGGACCCGCGTGAATGAGGCCGAGACCGCGTTGTCCGAAGCCACGCAGAAGCTGTACGCCGCCCGCGGCCGTGCGATCGACGGCACGTTCGAACCGATCGCGCAGGCCTATCCGGCGACCAGCTCCGGCCGCCGCCTGGCGCTCGCCAACTGGATCGCCAATCGCGACAACCCGCTGACGGCCCGCGTGGCCGCGAACCAGATCTGGATGCGTCACTTCGGCCGTCCGCTGGTCGACAACGTGTTCGACTTCGGCCTCCGCACGCCCCGGCCGAGACAGGCGGAACTGCTCGACTGGCTCGCCGTGGAACTGATGGATCAGAACTGGCGGATGAAGCCGCTGCATCGATTGATCGTCACCTCCGAAACCTACCGGCGGGCCTCGGCTCCGGCCGATGAAGAACAGCGGGAAGTCTGGGAGCGCAACCGCGAGCGGGACCGTGAGAACGAGGACCTGTGGCGGGCCGACGTCCGCCGGCTCGACGCCGAAGCCGTCCGCGACGCCGTCCTGTTCGCGGCTGGTTCGCTGGACCTGACCCGCGGCGGACCGGACATCGATTATTCCGAGGGCGAGCGGCTGCCCCGGAGGAGCGTCTACTTCCGTCACGCGTACGAGAAACAGATGCTGTTCCTGACGACGTTCGACGCGGCCAGCCCCAACGAGTGCTATCGCCGCTCGGAGAGCATCATTCCCCACCAGGCGCTGGCGATGGCCAACAGCCGGCTGTCGCTGGAACAGGCGCGGCTGCTCGCGGAACGCCTGTGGACCGCAGTGTCGCCGGCGGCGGAATCCGACGATCCGGGCGTCGAGACAGCCTATGTGACGTCGCTGTTCGAAGCCACGTTGACCCGTCCCCCGACCGTCACGGAAGTTCAGGTCTGTCGCGAGTTTCTCGCCAGCCAGCGCGAACTGCTGTCGCACCCGGATGCGCTGACCAGCTTTGTCGGCGGCGCGGCTGAAGGACGGGAACCTTCCGCCGATCCGGCCCACCGCGCCCGCGAAAACCTGGCACATGTGCTGTTGAACCACAACGATTTCGCCACCGTCCGCTGACGGCTCCTTCTTCCGCTCTCGCACGAGTTCCCCATGCCGCTTACCGCGTTTCGTCTCCGGCGGTTGCCCGTCGCCCTGCTGACCGCGCTGCTCCTCGGCGCCGCCGTTTCGCAGAACCCGGCCGCGATCGCCGAGGATCGGATTGAACTGCCCGCCAGCGACGACGGCCTGCCCGGCGCCGGACCCATCCGCCGCGCCGACTGGTTCCAACAGCTCTGGACGTCTCGCCGCACCGAGTTTCAGAACGCCGCCGCCGAGGACAAACACGCACTCGTCTTCCTCGGCGATTCGATCACCCAGGGCTGGGGCGATCAGCTCGCCCAACACTTTCCCGGAATGCGGATCGCCAATCGCGGCATCAGCGGCGACACGACCCGCGGGATGCTGATCCGGCTGCAGCAGGACGTCCTGGCGCTCGATCCCGCCGGCATCGTTCTCTTGATGGGCACCAACGATCTGGAAGAACGCGCGGAGCCGGAGACCATTGCCGGGAACGTCCGGCTGATCCTCGCCGCCATTCACAAACAGCAGCCGGAGACGCCAGTCGTCCTGTGCCTCGTGTTTCCCAGCTCGGCGTCGATGCGTCGTCCGGCCGATCAGATCCAACAATTGAACCGGCTCTACGAGGAGACGGCCCGCGAGTTCCCGCAGGTCACAGTCCTCGACACCTGGACGCTGTACGCCAACGAGCAGGGGGACGCGCGTCCGGAGGAGTTCCCCGATCTGCTGCATCTGAATGAACACGGTTACGCGAAATGGGCGTCCGCGCTGCGGCCCGTCCTGGCGACGCTGGGGTTCGTTGAAACCGAGCCGGACGCATTCGTCCCCGAAGAGGGGTTCGTCAGCCTGTTCAACGGCCAGGACCTGACCGGCTGGGGCTTCCGGCCGACATCCGCTGAGGATCGGGCGTTCGTCGAGCGCTGGAAGAAGAACGATCCGAACTCGCCCCCCTGGCCGATCATCGATGAGGCGATCGCGTTTGACGGTCAGACCGCCAGCAGCGATGGCCGCTACATCGCGAAGAACGGCCGGCTGGTCGTCCTGACCCCCGTCGAGGGACGTCGCATTCAGCAGATGTGGACCACGCGCGACTTCCCTCACGATTTTGTGTTGCGGCTCGAGTTCCGCGCCACGCCCAACGCCGACAGCGGCGTGTTCCTCCGCAAGCCGCAGCTCCAGTGCCGCGACTACCTGCTCGCCGGTCCGTACAAGTCGCTGAAGAACTACCGGCCGCAGGACTGGAACCAACTGGAGGTCGTCGCGGTGGGGGGCGTCGCGAAGTGCACCTGCAACGGCGAGGTGCTGGAAGCGGAATTCGCGTTGCCGGCCGACGGTCCGATCGGCCTCGAGGGAGACCGGGGGCAGATGGAGTACCGGCGGATTCGGATTCGCACGACGGAATAACGCCGTTGTCGATCGGGCGCTGACAGGGTTGGGATCGGACTTTCCGTTCGGGAATGCGCGGAGAGGCGCGCCGGTCGATGGCCGCGATCGGCGGGTGCAGCTACGCTGCGCTCCCGCGAAGGATCCGTACGACGCTGAATTTTCTGGAGCCGACTGGAATGATTCCCCGCAAGCCGAAACCGCAGGAGTCTGTGAGTTCGAAGAAGAAGTCCGATGAAGCGGCGAAGAAGGCGGCCGCCCGCGCCGCGAACCGGGATGCCTGGAAGGGCGGACGCAAACCCGGCCGGTAATTCCGAAGCCCCGCACGATCGCTCAACGGTCGATCGAGGATTCGACGCCTTTCGCGCCGCGTGGCCGGCGGTTGCAGGGCTCAGCCTGAAACCCCACACGCCGTAGGGTGGCGTCGAGCCGGCGATGACCCACCATGAAGTGGGATCAGTGATCAGACGGGCTCCAGCCGACGGCTTTGCCGTCGGTCGCGGTTCGCGGCACGAGCCGGACTCAGCGGCGACGGCCGACGTGAGGCCGTAGGGTGGCGTCGAGCCGGGCGAGTCCTTTGGCGAGCCGGCGATGACCCGCCATTCTCGACGCCCACAGGCGACTGACGTCCCCCGCTCGCCCCTTCAATTTGCACTTTTCATTTGCCGTTTTGCAATTTGCAATATTCGCAATGACCAATTGCTGATGACCAATGACCAATCCCGGTCCGCCCCGGGGCTTTCGTCGCTGCGCTCGGTCCAGCCCCGGCCACCTATGGCGGCCAGCGGCATACGTGCAGCGCCACATGGTCAATGACATATGGCATGTCGCCGATGACCATTGATTGGCTAATTCCCTGCAGGCGCGGCGCCGGCGCGCACCGAAACGCACTTTCGCATGACGTCTACGGCATCTCGGCCGTCCGCAGCGGCGGCGTCCGCAGGTCGCGCGTGTACCGGTCCCGGTAGGCCTGAAAAGCCGCGGCCGACTCCTGCTGGGCAATCTCCACCGCAGCCCCGAACCGCAGCGCCTGATCCAGCTGCCCTTCCACGCCGAAGCCGGCCAGCGTCGTCAGCAATTGCTTCACCTGTGGGTCGTCCCGCAGCGCGTCGACGCGCTTCTGCGTGACCTGCGACGGATCGATCATCCGCTCCTCTTTCCACAGCGTCGTCCACTGACGCGAGGCCGCGTCCTCGCGGACCAGAAACTCCGTCGCCACCTGGCCGCTCAACCGCTCGATGTTCGTCTCCAGCCGCGTCACCCGGCAGGCCAGCACTTCGGCCTGCTCCGCCATCCGCACCGCCGTCTCCCGCCACCGGCTGGGCTGCGGCGCCGCTCCCAGCCCCGGCTCCAGCAGATCCGCGAGCTGTGATTTCAGCGTGCTTTGAAAGATCGGCGCGATGAGCGCCGCGACGTCAGGCCGCTCGGCGGCGGAGTCAGTCCGCACGAACACCTCTCCCGTGCCCTGCAGATCGCACGGCTCGCGGAAGACGTATTCCCAGAGTGCCACGCGCCGCCGCCACTCCGCATCCGACTGCGGCAGCGGCGGCAGCCGATCCGACAGATCCGCCTCCACCGTCGCCCAGTCGGCGGACTTCGCCTTCGCGTCCGCAACCAGCTTCGTCGCCGAGGACGTCTCGACATTCTTCAGACGCTCGCGCCACGCGAAGACCGCCAGCCGTCGCCGATCGGGCGTTTGCCGCTGCACGCGCCGCACGTCGTCCGCCGGCAGTTCGATCAGGCAGAACTCCGGAGGCTCGGCGGCCCGCGCCTTTCCATCCAGCCGCTCGCGGCAGCGCCGCCGCTCCGCCGAAATAGCCGCGAACAGCGATCGGTCCTCTTCGCGAAGGGCGATCCACTCGTCAAGCCGCGTGAGGAGTTGCTCGTCGACCTCGTGGGACCGCTCCTTCTCACGCTCGGCTTCCCGCTCGTACAGCCGCGGCGACTCGGCTTTCAACCAGTCCCGGCGGACGGCCACGAGCAGGTCTCCCTCGGCCGAGGCCTCAAGCACCGCGCCGCGCAGCTCGCCGCCTCCCTGCAGCCACACCAAGTCCGCCGCCAGGCCCCGCGCCTCGTTCGGCGTCGTGTCTCCATTGGCGGCCGATGCAGCCAACCCCGCCGCGGCCAGCATCAGCAGCGCGGCAGCACCCGATCGTAGGGAAACCAGACTCATGGAACGCTCCTCAACAGGCCCAGCCGCCACGGAATGCGTCCGTACGGCACTCCCTCCCGCTCCGCGTCGCTGACCCCCTGGTACAGAAACTCCAGGTTCGCGGGGTCGACCTCCAACCGCTCATCGTTGCTGCTCCGCAGCAATTCGCCATGACTGAAGGACGTCGTCCAGTCGGCGCCGGCGACATTCCGCGGCGCGGCGAACGGCCGCTCGGGCGTGTCGGCGATCGGCGTCCAGTCGCCATCCAGACTGTCCGCCAGGTACGCCTTGTAATAGCGCCGGCCGCGATCGCCGACCGCCTCAATGATCGTCAGCCAGGAATCCGTGCCCTTCAGCCGATACGTGCAGCTCGCCTCGAAGATGTCCCCCGCAAGCACCACCCGCGGATCGCTCCAGCCCCGCGGAAACGCCTCCAGCAAGGTGTCGCAGCGCCAGAACCGCCCGTCGTTCGAGGTGAAGAACAGGTGGGCGCGGGACTCGTCGCAGACGACCCAGAAGTCGATCCAGCTCGACACGCTGTCCGGCCGTTCGTCGAACATCAACTGAGGCGCCGACCAGCTCGCGGGATCGCCCACCGTCTCGCTGGTCGAGAACGCGGGCAGCAGCGTCGGCTTTCCCTGGGGGTGTTCCACTTGATAGACGAGATACCAGCGCTCCTGCGGGCGGAAATAGAACACCTGGGGCGCGCAGAAGTAACCGGGCAGGAGCGTCAGGATCGTGCGCGGCGCGGCATCCGCGGCCTCCCAGTCCTCGAACGCGGCATACTCGATCTGGTGGGTGCGCTGTTCGCTGCGGATGGTGCTGAACAGATGCCAGCGTCCGTCGTGCCGGACGACAGTGGGGTCCTTGACGCTGAAGCAGCGGTCCTCGGGCCGTTCGACCGGGGCGACAAGGGGAGGGGTGGCGGTCCAGCGGAACTCGCCGCGGCGAAGGCGGTCGAGGGGTTCGTCCGCCCGCAACGGACATAGTCCGCCGCCGACGAGGCACAGCGGCAGCAACAACAGCCGGGGCAGCAGCGGAATTCGTCGCAGTGCGAACGCGGTCATCGGCGAAGGCTCTCCGGGGAATCTGGACACGCGGCCTGACTTCAGTGTACTCCCGGAAGCCTGAGTCTGTTCAATCGAACGTGCCGTCGCACCTCGATCAGGGTATGCTCGCAAAGCAGACAGCACGGGCCGGATGCGTCATCGGGTTCGTTCCTCGGAGCGATTGAGACGCATGACGGGCCGCTGCTCTCGGGAACGTCAGACTGCTCGAACCGCCAGCGCCCTCCATGAACACGCCTGCCCCGCCTGACGTGGACTCCGGCGCTGATCCGTCGTCGTCGTTGCCGCCGGCCGCTGCGGATTCCCGGCTGCTCGTCGGGAGTCTCGTGTTCAGCGCGGTCCTGCTGGCCGTGCAACTGGCGGCGATTCGCGTCGTCAGTGGCCACCAGGACAGAAGCCAGCTGTTGTTGGGCTACCTTCTCGCGTTTGCGTCGCTGGCGATCCTCACAGTCGTTCCGCCGCTGTTGATTCGTTGGAAGGGGCAGAGGATCTTCGATGGCCCACGAGCGGAACTCGACCGCGAGTTGCCCATCGGCTTCGGCGCCGGCGTCCTGACGCTGATCGCAGCCGGGGCCATCCTGCTGCCCTTCGTGGGCGACGAACAGGACCACGGCACGTTTCGGGACGAGGCCCTGCGGTTTTCCGGCCCGTCCCTGATGATGGCCGCGTTGTTTGTCGCAGGCTGCGTCTGGGCGCCGATTTTCGAAGAAATTGCATTTCGCCGCCTGTTGTTCCGAACGCTGGCCAGCCGGATTGGTGGGTTCCTGGCTGCCGTGGCGTCGTCGGGGCTGTTCGCGGTCATGCACGGATACGCGCCTGTCCGGAGCATTGGAGTCTTCGTCATGGGGCTGGCCTTCTGCTGGGTCTATGCACGGCGAAAGACGCTCGTCGCACCGATGGCGATGCATGCGACTGTCAACGGAATCATGTTGTCGTTGCTGCTGTTCCAGTCCATGCAGACGCAGCGGATGCCTTTGCTGGGCGTGCAACAGGACCCTGATGTCACGGACGCGTTCGTCGTCCGCAAGGTCACGCCGGGATTTCCGGCAGCGGACGCGGGCGTCCAGCCGGGCGATCAACTGGCGGAGCTTGCCGGGTCCCCGGTGCGGTCGACCCAGGACACCGTCCGGATTCTGATGCGGCATCGCATCGGCGACACCGTTTCGGGCGTGATCCTCCGCGATTCCGAACGGCTGGACGTTGAGTTCGTGCTGACACGGATGCGGTCCGAAGCGGACGCCGCCGCGCCGCTTTCGGGCGACGGCCCGGTCGACGACGAGTGATCGGTCGCGGGCGCCGGCCGCGTGCCCCGACCCAGACCAGGCGTTATTCTCCAAGCGAGGGCCCGACGCCCGTCGGCCCCAGCCTGTCGCCTGTCAGGGCGATCTCCCCGGAGCGAGTGACGATGAGCCTGGATGTGTTCGGAGTGGGCAACGCGCTGGTCGACATCCAGGCGCACATCAGCGAGCCGCTGCTCGAATCGCTCGGCTTTCACAAAGGCGTGATGACGCTCGTCGAGGAATCGACGCAACGGAAGGTCCTGTCGGCGCTCAGCGACCAGTCAATCTCCCGCTCGGCGGGGGGCTCCGCCGCGAACACCGTGATGGGCGTCGCCCAGTTCGGCGGACGGGCCGGCTACGCCGGCAAGGTCGGCGAGGACGAACTCGGCCGGTTCTTCTTCGACGACATGCGCGCCGCCGGCGTGTCGATCGACATTCCGCCGCTCGAAGGGCTCACCGGGACCAGCGTCATCCTGATCACCGAGGACGCCCAGCGGACAATGCTCACCAACCTGGCGCTGTCCGCCACGCTGGGCGCCGGCGACCTTCGCGAAGAGGACATCCAGCGGTCGAAATATGTGTACGTCGAGGGCTATCTCTTCGGCGGCGAGCCGACGCGCGGCGCGGCCCTGCGGGCCATCGAGCTGGCAGGGCGGCACGGCGTGAAAGTCGCCTTCACCGTCTCGGACCCGTTCCTGGTGCAGTACCACCGCGACGAGTTCTGGTCGCTCATCGAAGGGCCCGTGGACCTGCTGTTCTGCAACCTCGAGGAAGCCCGCGCCCTGACCGGCAAGCACGACCCGATCGACTGCGCGCAGGAAATTCACCAGCACGCGGAGAACGTCGCCATGACGCTCGGCGCCCAGGGCTCGATCCTGATGCACGCCGGTGAATCGATCCCCATCGAGGGCGTGGCGGTGCAGGCCATCGACACCACCGGCGCAGGGGACATGTATGCCGCCGGCATCCTGTACGGCATCACCAACGGCCTGTCCTGGAAGCAGGCCGGACGACTCGCCAGCCATGCCGCGGCGCGGGTCGTCAGCCAGATGGGCGCGCGGCTGACATCGCCGATCCCCGCTGAAGAGCAGCGGACGATCATCGGCTCTTGAGCCGCACGGACAGCGGCGGACGTTCACCTTCCGGGCCGGAACCATGTCGAGACCGCTGCTGAGATTGCTGCACTGGCAGCTGCAGTTCGATTCCCGCCGGGTCGCGGTCTGGTTGATCGGCGGCTGTTACGTGCTGTTGGCGATTTGGTGGACCATGGGCGCGATCCAGTCGACGCTCTGGGGTGCGCCGCCCACCGTCGTCATCTGGTCGCTGATCAATCTGCACAGCGTGATGGCCGTCATATACCCGTTGTTCCGGGCCAGCCGGATGGTCGAGGACTGGACGTCCGGAGTGATGGGGTTGATCAAACTGACGGACACGCCGGCCCGCGTGTGGGCGACGTTTCGCCTGTTGAGCGTGGTTGCGGGCTGGCTGCCGATCTGGATTCTGCGCTGGCCGCTGTACGCGCTGATCTGGACGCTGGGCGGCTGGACGATGGACGTGGTCTGGACAGCGGAACTGCTGCAGTGGACGGCGCTGTTCACGACCGCGTCGGTCACGCTGGCGGTGGGTCGCTACTGCCAGACGCCGCGGGCCGCCCGGCTGGTCTCGGGGCTGATCTTGGCCACATCGCAGGTTCTATTGTTGTTCCTGGGGCGTTTGTCGCTGATCGTCCAATTGTGGGAGCTGCCGTCGAGCTCGCTCGACTGGGCGATGGCGCTGGCGAGCATCACATTGCACCTGCTCGGGGCGGCGCTGTGCCTCGAGGCGCTGGCGAGCATCGCATACTTCCGGGCGGAAGAGGGAGACGCCGTCGAGGCGGCGCCGGCGGACGACCGGCCCGCTGCGGAGTGGAGTTCGGACGTTCGTCGGCCGATCGAGTCGGCGGCGAATCCGCTCGACTCCAGGCTGCTCGATCCCAGGCCGCTCGATCCCAAGTTAGGCGAGCCCAAGTCAGGCGAGCCGCGGGGAAACCGGCGGCCGCCAAGACGCGTCTGGAAAGACGCCCTGGCCTGGCAGTGCTTCCAGGTTCACTCGGGGGGCGCGGCGACCGTCCACATCAAGTTCGCTCTGTATGGCACACTGCTGGCGCTGTTGCTGGGCATGTGGGCTCTGGACTCGTTGCTGTTTCAGATCCTGTTGATCATGGGGCCGGTCGCCGGCGCCGTGATTGCCGCGTTCAAACCGGGCGACTGCGCAGCCCGGGAACTCAAGGCGGGGACCCTGCCGACGCTGATGCTGCTGCCTGTCAACGGACGGGACCTGTATGACGGCTGGTCGCGCGGCAACTGGAGGCTGGCGGCGCCGGACTTCGCCTGGATGGTGATCGTGCTGTCGATCCTGTTTGCGCAGCCCGAATCGATCATGCCGCTCGGGGGAAAGATCGGCATTGCCTGCGTCAGCGTCGCCATTTTGCTGCTGGGTCCGCTGCTGTTCCTGAACCAGCTCTATCGCCTGCAGCTGGAATTCCTGCCGGTGGGATGCTTCTTCATCCTGATTGGAGTTGGGGTTTGCGTGCTGTGCATGGTGCTCCTGGTGGAGGAGCAATTCGTCGCGGCGGTCGCGGTGTTTCTGGGTTCGACGCTGGCCGCCCGGCAGGGGTTCCTGTCGTTGATCCCGCAGCTGGTTCAGGAGCGGGTCGAGGAACAGCCCTGAGGCTGGGGGTCGGGACGGAGGTCTGACGGCGAAACCCCCCTTGCGTTCCGGAAAAATCCGCCGGTACAGTCCCGCGTCCACGCGAACCGCGGAGTGCGACTGCCGTCATGGATGACCGCCTGCGATCCCGCGCCTTGCTGCGCCCCGACTGCGGTCCGGGCCTCGGAGGGCGCGACGGCCGATGAACCTGGCCTGCACCGTGTTGGCGCTGCCGGGGCTGGGCTATTCTCGCTGGAGCTGCACGGACGGCGGCGGACGTTCACCTTCCGGGCCGGAACCATGTCGAGACCGCTGCTGCGATTGTTGCACTGGCAGATGCAGTTCGATGCCCGGCGCATCGCCCTGTGGTTGACGGGCGGAATCTACCTGATTCTGGCGGGCTGGCTGGTGCTGACGATCGTGGACTCCAGTCGGTGGAACCCCTTTCCGCCAGCGGGCATCGTCGCGATCCAGACGCTGCTGCACTTCCACAGTCTGCTGGCGATTGGTTTTGGCGTGTTTCGCGCCAGCCGGATGACGGAGGACCGCACGGCCGGCGTGGTGGGCCTGGTCAAGCTGACTGGTCTGCGGCCGCGCGACTGGGTGCTGTACCGGCTGCTGTGCGTCGTTGTCGCCTGGTTGCCGGTGTGGGTCCTGCGTTGGCCGTTGTATGCCTACGTCAGAACGCTGGGCGGCTGGACGATGGACGAAGTCTGGACGGCGGAACTGCTGCAGTGGGCGGCGTTGCTGACGGCCGCATCGGTGACGTTGCTGATCGCGCGGTTCTGCGAGACGCCGCGCGCGACACGGTTCCTGGCCGCGGGCGTGTTGCTGCTGTCCCAGATGCTGCTCGCGCTGCCGGAAATCTCGATCGGCGTCGTGACGTACGTGACGTCGGGAGCCATCAGCGTGCCAGCGGTCGTCGAAAACGCGTCTGAGCTGCTGACGAGGACGACGCTGCTCAGCCAGTTGTGGAACCGTCCGGTCAGCATGCCGGCCTGGCGGGTGACGCTGGCGAGCCTGGGCCTGCATCTGGGCGGGTCGGCGCTGGCCTTGTGGGCGCTCGCGCGGACGGCGTTTTTTCGAGCGGATACAGATGAGAGCGTCGGGGCCGCTCCTGCGGAACGTCGATCCAAGCAGTCCCGCGCGTCGCGACGCGTCTGGGACGACGCGCTGGCGTGGCAATGCTGCGAAGCGCACGGCGGCGGTCGCGCCACGGTCGTCCTCAAAAGCCTGTTGTATCTCGCCTGCGGGATTCTGCTGCTCGCCCTGTGGGTTTCGCGGTCGCCGCTGTACCTGGGGATGCTGATCCTGGGGCCGGTGGCGGGGGCGCTGATCGCGGTGTTCAAGCCGGGCGACTGCATTTCGCGGGAACTCAAGGCGGGGACGCTGTCGACGCTGATGCTGCTGCCGGTGACCGGGCGGGACCTGTATGACGGCTGGGCGCGCGGCAACCGGAGGCTGGCCATCCCCGACCTCCTCTGGGTGACCGCCACGCTGACAATTCTGATGTTGCAGCCCGAGAGCGTGCTCCCCCTCGGCGTGCGGCTCAGCATCCTCTGCGCGTGCCTCACGCTGCTGCTGGCTGGGCCGCTGCTGTTCATCAATCAGCTGGTGCATTTCCACTGGATGTATCTTCCGGCGGGCTGCGCCTGCATGATTCCGGTCGTGGGGATACCGGTGTTCAGCGTCATTCTGGGCACGGAAGGGCATCTGACCGTGGCCGTCGTCTTCTTCATGGCGTACGTGCTGGTGGCGCGGGTCATTTTGCTGTCGCTGATCGAAGAGCAGGTGCAACGGCGGGCGGAAGAGCAGGCCTGAACGGCCGCAGCGGGTGCGCAGCGACACGGCGGCATCCAGGGCCGCGCGGCAACCCCGAGTTCCAAACCCCCCTTGCGTTCCGGAAAAATCCGCCGGTACAGTCCCGCGTCCACGCGAACCGCGGAGTGCGACTGCCGTCATGGATGACCGCCTGCGATCCCGCGCCTTGCTGCGCCCCGACTGCGGTCCGGGCCTCGGAGGGCGCGACGGCCGATGAACCTGATCTTCACCGTGCTGGCGCTGCTGGGTCTGGGCTACTTCCTGTTCGTGCCCCGGGTGTTCGACTGGTTTTCCGTCGGCTACGTGTCGTCCTGCATCTACATGACGCCGGCGTTCGTCGGGATTTCGGTCGGGGGCTATTACGAAGAAACGCCGATGTGCGCCGAGGCGTACCTGGCATGCGGCGTCGTCCTGTTCGCGATCCTGCTGGGCGCGTTTCTGACGGACACGATCCGCACGGCGCCCCCCGTGCCGGTGCGGAACCGTCCGCTGGAAGGCCCCATCGCGTTCGTCCTGACGGCAATCAACTTGCTGGGCCTGATCCAGACCTGGCGGACCGGCGGCGAGGACCTGTGGTCCTCCAACAAACAGGAGGTGCTGCAGGTCCTGACGGTGTGGTGCCTCATCTGGCAGATGGGCAGCGTCAGCGGGACGGTGTTCTCCTACGCCAGCGCGCGGCCCCGGTTGATGCTCGTCAACCTGCTGAGCCTGTGCTTCCTGTGGTTCCTGGGGTTTCGCAGCTCGATGGTGCTGACGGCGCTGGCGATCTTCGTGATCTGGGCGTCAGGCCGCGGGCGGCGTCCGCTGGTCGGCAACTGGAAGCTGGGCGTGTGCGGGATGACGATGCTGGCGTTCGTGCTGTGCTACAAGCAGGTCTACATCTTCGTGAAGTCCGGACGCTGGGACGCGGTGGTGGCGGTCGTCAGCCAGGACGGCTTTCTGTCGGAGTCGCTGCTGAAGTCCGAGGCGATGACGCAGACGCACCTGCTGAACATCGTGCTCATCGAGGACTACCGCATCCCGTTCTGGGAACACTGGCAGGCGACGCTGGTGGAGTCGCTGCTGCCAGGCGTCGGCAAGTCGGGGGATGTGAGCTACGGCGGCTGGCTGACGGCGGAACTGTTCACCGACGTCCCCTGGGGCATCGCGTCCAACATCTGGGCGGAGATGTACAGCGCGGGGGGCTGGCTGCTGCTGTTCGCGTTCGCGGCGGCCTACGCGTGCGTGCTGCGCGGGGCGTCGATGGTCATCCGCCGCGGCTCGACGCTGGCGATCTGCGTGACGTGCGCCTGGATGCCGAACTGGGCGTTCTACATCCACCGCAACGACACGTACCGGATGCTCAGCTTCCTGAAGCAGTACGGCCTGGTGCTCGCGCTGTGCGGAGTCGGGGTCGTGCTGCTGCAGATGCTGGGGCTGGGCGGCCTGCGCCGCGGAACGGTTCCGGCGCCCGGCGTCGGCGAGGCCGCGGCGGTTCCTGGCGAGCGACGAGCGGGACTGGAAAGCCCGCGTCGCCGCGCCGCCTGAGTCGGCCGTTCTCTGCCGCCGCAGTCCACCAACCGCATCGCCCGCTCTATTGCCACAGCTCGGCCGAGCGCGACTGATAGCTCGCCTGCCGCGTCGGCGCGCCGAACGGACGGAATCCGAAGCGGCTTTCAAACTGCGCCGTCCGCTGCTGCACCGGCGTCCATTCGCCGTCCGCGGCGCCGGAACGGGCGGGCGTGGGCTCCGCCGCGTGGCCGGGATCATAGACCGGAGGCACGGGCACGCTGGGCGGATTGTAGGCCGCCGGATCGCCGAGGCCGGCCGGGGGCAGCGCCGGAAAGCCGGACGTTCCTGGGGCCGTCGAAAAGTCGTCCATGGGAACGATCGGCCCCAGCGTCGCCGGACCGAGCGGCGGAACGCCGTACGGAATCGGCCCGCCGCCGCAGCAGCCGGCCGGGAGCATCGGGGGCAGCGCCTGCGGCACGTACCGCGTGCGCGTCTGCGGAACCATCCGCGTTTCCGTGAACGGCACGCGCTGCATCGTCGTCACCGGGACCGTGCGATACGACACCTGCTGCTGAATCGTCGTCTGCGGCACCGACTTGGTCACCATCCGGGGGACCCAGACCTGCTGCCAGCAGCCCTCGTCGACCGTCACCTGGCGAAAGCAGGTGACCGGCACGTTCTGGACCACGGGTTCCTGGCGGAAGCACGTCTGCGGAACGTCCCGCCAGGTCGTGCAGGTTTGCGGGACGAGGCAGGTCTCGACCATCGGGCACATCTGCGACGTGAACGTGGGAGGCGGCGCGAAGACCGCCTGCGGCGTGAACATCGGGGCCGCGCAGCCGCAGTCCGCACCCGGCAGCGCGGGCGCTCCGCAGCGGCAGGGGTCGAGCAGCTTGCGTCGCCGATGGCGGGCGAGTTCGATGTTTTGAGCGTGCGCGAATTCGGGCACGAGCCAGAGGCACAGCACCATTGCGCAGGACAGGCGGTTCACCGTCATGTCGCACCTTCCGAAAATCGTCCGCCGGTTGCCGGCCGGTCCGGGCACATCGCCCGGAGACGCCGCGGGTGGCAACTTCGCGCAGACGGTCTACCTGCCGGTAAAATCGGCACGACCGTCAAAGTCGCATGAATCGAATTGCCGGGGCTGCGAGGAGCGGACGATGGGCTCAGATCAGGCGGAGGCGGCTCCACGGATCCCGACGAAGCGGTCCAATGTTGGCATTCGCGCGGCAGGGCGTTTGAGCCGGCCCGTCGCAAGCCATTGACGAGCCTGACCTTGCCCGAATCGATCCGAAGACCTTCCGCAATCTGCGCAGCCTCCAGCCGATCCGCTTCCCGGGCCGCGGATTTTCCCGCAACCCAAAAATTGGTCTGTCATTTCGGTCAGCATCTGCTTTTAATGGCGTTGTCGATCCTCGGCGAAGGCGCGAGCACGGACGTTCGCCTGGCAGGATCGCAATGGGTGCTGAGGGAACCAAACCACCGCGGCGGCCGCCAATCTGGCAGGCCGCAGGGGAGTCGGGATTCGATTGCAAGTCCCGTTGCCTGCGAAGGTTAGGTCCAGTCGCCCCCGCCGGAATCGCATTCCGGGCTGTCGCTTCGCCTTGGCCGATTCGGTGTTTCCGTTGCTGCCCGCGGTTCGCGGAAGCGACGCGTTCTTTACCAGGTTGACTCATGCCCAACGCCGCACCCCGCGCGCCCCGCTCAAAATCCAAATCGACCCGCAAGGCGGCTCCCGCCCCGATCTCCGAGATCGAAGCCTCAGCGTCGATTAAGTTCGTCCGCCTGTTGCCCGCGGCGGACCTCCCCCGCTACACCCATGTCCCCGGAACCGGCACGCCGCATCCGTATCGGGACCCGCGGGGCCATTGTTTCGGCCGCAAGCCCGTCAACCCGAAGCCGCTGAACGAACATCGCTGGGCCGAGTGCCGGTCGTACCTGCTGGGCCTCGACCTGTTCAACCTGGGCTTCTATTGGGAATCCCACGATGAATGGGAACGGCTGTGGCGGGCCAGCGGCCCGGACACCATGGTCGGCAAGTTCCTGAAGGGCCTCGTCAAGCTCGCGGCCGCCGGCATCAAGGTGCGCGAAGAGAGCATTCACGGCGTCCGCCGGCATGCCGCCTCCGCCGGCGAAGTCTTCGCCGACGTCGCCGCCGAAACCGATCTCGAACGCTACTGCGGGCTGCGGTTTGAAGACCTGCAGTTCGCCGCCGACCGAGCCGCCCAGCTCGTCTACAAGGCCGACCTGGAAACCGGTCGCCCGCTGCGCGTCTTCCCGTACGTGCTGGCGCCCGAGCCCATGCCGCTCTGTTGAACCGCCCGGAGCCCGTCCGATCCGATTTCGCAATGACGCCCGCCCGACCTTGTGGCGGGCGTCATTCGCTTTCCAGAGACGTCCACCGCTCGTAGGCGGTCTCCAGCTCGGCGCTCAGGGCCTGCAACCGCGCGGTCGCTGCCGCGATCTGCGCCGACGGCTGCTGGTAGAATCCCGGCGCCGCCAGTTCCTCATGCAGGGCCGCCTGTTCGGCTTCGAGACGTTCAATCCGCTGCGGCAGCCCCTCCAGTTCTTTCTGCTCCTTGTAGCTCAGCTTCTTCCGCTGCGGCGTCGCGGCCGGCCGGGATGCGGGACGCGCGTCGCGAGGGGCCGTTTCCACGACCCGCTGCCGCAACCAGTCGTCGTACCCGCCGGCGAATGGCTTCACCTCGCCGTCCCCCTCGAACACAAACGTCCCCGTCACGACGTTGTTCAGAAACTCCCGGTCGTGGCTGACCAGCAGCACGGTCCCCGAGAACTCGACCAGCAGCGCCTCCAGCAGTTCCAGGGTCTCGGCGTCGAGATCGTTCGTCGGTTCGTCCAGCACCAGCACGTTCGCCGGCTTCGTGAACATCTTCGCCAGCAGCAGGCGGTTCCGCTCACCGCCCGACAGGTAGCGCACCAGCGTCCGCGCGCGCTCCCCGGAGAACAGGAAGTCCTGCAGATAGCCGACGATGTGCCGCGATCGCCCGTCGACCACGACCGAGTCGTTGCCGCCCGCGACGTTCTCCGCCGCCGAGCGCTCCTCGTCGAGCTGCGCGCGGAGCTGATCGAAGTACGCGACCTGCAGGTTCGAACCGCGGCGAACGTGACCGGAGTCGGGCGTCAGTTCGCCCAGCAGGATTCGGATCAGCGTCGTCTTGCCCGCGCCGTTCGGCCCGATGATGCCGATCTTGTCCCCGCGATCGATGTCGAGCGTCACGTCCCGCAGCACCGTCCGGCCGTCGAAGGCGTGCGACACTCCCCGGGCCTGCACGACGATGTGCCCTGAACGTTCCGTGTCCTGCGTTTGCAGACGCACGTTCCCGACCGCCGATCGCCGCTGGCGACGCTCCTCCCGCATGCGTTCCAGCTCGCGGACCCGCCCTTCATTCCGCGTGCGCCGCGCCTTGATCCCCGTCCGGATCCAGACCTCCTCCGCCGCCAGACGCTTGTCGAACAGCGCCTCCTGTTTCGCCTCGGCCTCGAGCGCCGCGTCCTTCCGGACCAGGAACGTCCGGTAGTCGCAGGACCAGTCGAACAGCCGCGCCCGGTCGACCTCGATGATCCGATTCGCCAACCGCTGCAGAAACGCCCGGTCGTGCGTCACGAAAACCAGCGTCAGCCCCTCGCGCAGCAGGAACTCCTCCAGCCAGCGGATGGAGTCGATGTCCAGGTGGTTCGTCGGCTCGTCGAGCAACAGCACGTGCGGCTGCGTGACGAGCGCCTTCGCCAGCAGGACGCGGCGTTTCATGCCGGAGGAGAGATCCTGAAACCTCGCGGCGGCGTCGAGGCCCATCCGGCTGACGACCTGTTCAGCCTGTTGCAGCCGCTGCCAGTCTTCGCCGTGGTCAGCGGCGTCCGCGGTTGATTTCGGCGACGCGCCGCGGCTGGCGGCGGAGAACCCGCTGAGGACGACATCCTGAACGCTGTCATCACCGTCCCGGGGCACCTCCTGGGCCAGCCGGGCGATGCGGACTCCGGCGGCGACGTCGATGGCGCCATTGTCGGGCTGCAGTTCCCCGGCGATGAGCCGCATCAAGGTCGACTTTCCGGCGCCGTTGCGGCCCAGGAGGCCGATTCGTTCGCCGGGTTCGATCTGAAATGAAAGGCTTTCGAGAAGCTCCCGTCCGCCGTAGCTGAAGGACAGGTCTCGCACCTGGATCCACGCCGCCATGCCGTCCTCGCCGTGAGTTGCCGAATCTCGCAGGATAGCGATGTCGCGGCGGTTCGGCGTGTCCGACCGGCAGCGAGAACCCGGGCTCCGGCCCGGACGCGCGCCGTCTCCTCCCAAGGCGATCCTCAGGGCGCTGTGCGGCGAATCGTCACCACGGCGTGCAAGCCGTCCTCGAGGAACGTCAGATCGGCCGTCAGACCCTGGAACTCGCGGATCGCGCGGTCCAGCGGGCTGCCTTCCGTCGGCGCGGCCTTCTGCCGGGGTCTGAGCACATCGCCATAGTCGGAATGCACGATGCGTCGGCCATCCTCAGACAGCGCATACGCGCCGCCGTCAGGCAGCAGGAACGCCACGCCGTGAATCCGCTGGGCGAGATCGATGGTCGCTTGCAGCGTTTCTTCCGGCGAGGCCGGTTCCCCGGCGACGGCGAGCTGCGCCGGCAGGAACAGGCCCAGCGTGCCCAGATTCTGCAGCGTCGAGTTGCGGGCGCCTTCGGCCCAGCCGAGCAGGTATGTCGGCAGAATGTTTCGCCAGTGTTCCGGCCGGATGCGCAGTCGGGCATGCGCCGGGGGGTTCGCTCCGGGCTCCGGTCGGGCGGCGGGAGTCTTCGCGGCGACCAGCAGCTCGTCCAGGACCGATCTTCGCGTGGCGATGTACAGGCCGTCCTCGATCCGCGCCCAGTAGAACCGGAACGTGGCCGGCCCCAGCCGCAGAGCCAGGACCCGGACCTCCGGCCCCCCCTCCTCATCGGGGCTGACGACGTAATAGTCGCCGTGGATATCGATGAAGTTGCTCGTGTTCCGCTGTCGCGCCAGCAGCCCGAGCTGCGCATCGAGATCGGCCAGGAACTCGTCGACGATCTGCGGCGACGTCACCGGCAGGGCGACATAGACCGGCGCGGTCAGCGACGCGAGGAGCATGCTCAGACCGATCGAATCCGCCGGATTCCGCGAGCCCAACTGGAGCAACACCATGCTCGACTGCAGCAGGTTCAGATCGAACAGCGGGTCGCTGTCGCAGACATGCAGCGACAGCGAGTCCCCCAGACCGTGCTGGATCAGTTTCTCCACGTCCGGGATTCTCGGGACGCCCGTGATCATCTGCGCCGCGGCGACGTTGAAGATGTTGCTGACGGCGCGCTGCTGCTCGGCCTTGTTGATATGCAGCAGCACGCTGCCGATGGTCGATGAGGCGACCGGCAGCGTTTCGACATCCACGACATCGCCGCCAATGCTCTGCAGCAGGCTCTGATACAGGGAGTTGTTGATCAACGGCAGCACGATCGTTTCGGCGCGATACTGCTCCGGCGTCGCCTGCACGCGGATCGCGATGGGATCGAAGAACGTCCGCCAGTAGCTTTCATAACGGGTCACGAACGTGCGGTATTCCTCGGCCTCCTGCTTCGAACAGCGGGGCAGTTCCAGTTCCAGACAGGGCCGCGGCGCCGCGGCCGTGCCCACCACTGAACACATTCCCGTCAGCCCGTCGGAACCCAGCGAATACGTGCCGCCAAACGGGCTGCGGATCGACCCGTCCCGAAATCCCAACGGCAGGCACTTGCCGTCCAGCAGTTCCGCGAGCGATGCCGCCGGCCGGCCATACTGCGTGCGGTACAGGACGGCGCCGTATTCAATCATTCTGAGATGCGTCAGCGCCACCAGCCGCCGGCGCTCGGTGAGCTTGACCCGCGCGCTGAGAATTCGCCGGACGAATGGATCCGACAGGTACACGAAGAAGTCCTCTTCCGCCGCGTCCTGCGGCATCAGCGTCCGCAGATACCGGTACTCCTCGGTCTCTCCCAGCGCTCCCTCGCGCGTGCGCACGACCTTCAGCACCGCGCGGATCGCCGGCTCGGAGGTGCTCCGAATGTGCAGGTCCGGTCGCGGATCGGCGGCGAACACGTGCACGCCGCGGTCGGGCGTCGACACGTGGCGGATCGTCACGCCCTCGACGTCGATCGTCCGGGAACTCGCTCCCGGTTGTTTCGCCGCCTCGGCCAGCAGACCTTCCGACTGCACGCGGAACGCCGCGGGCTGCTTCAATGAGAACAGCAGGGTGACGTCGTTTCCTTCTTCGATGTACAGGTCGCTGCCGGTGATGGCGACGCGAT
Source organism: Planctomyces sp. (assembly GCA_019636235.1). Classification (GTDB taxonomy): domain Bacteria; phylum Planctomycetota; class Planctomycetia; order Planctomycetales; family Planctomycetaceae; genus Caulifigura. The sequence continues at coordinate 29,363 of JAHBXW010000014.1, read as the reverse complement.
CGACGACGGTGTCGTACAGCGGCCTCAGCAACGGATCGATGCGGAGCGCCAGGCGCTGCTGCACGCGGGACACCGTTTGCGGGACGCGCGCGGGCGAACCGGTCTGCACCGTCACGTGCTGCCGCCACAGGTCGCCGGACTCGAGCGCGTCGAGCAGCTTGATCAGCGAGCGCGACTCGACGAAATAGCAGTCGGCGGGAGTCAGCTTCGACAGCGCCGAGACCTCCGGAGTCCTGCCGGCCAGCATCTCCCCCCAGGGATGGCTGGCGACGCCCGGCCCGGCCAGCGACGCGACGTCCACCTCCGGCTGGAACGACATCGCCGACGCATTCACGGCCTCCGGCGCCAGCGTGTCCAGTTGCAGGCTTTCCTGGACCGCCACCGCGCCGCTGAACAGACTGAACAGATCGACGTCGTTCGTGCGCCCGCGGTTGCGGGCTCGCGCGCGGTCGGCCTGCTCAAAGGCGCGTTCGGCCCGGTGCATCTGATTCGTGGACTTCGCGAGCTGCAGCAGCAGGTACTGAGCGAACGGGTCGTCCGGCGCCTGCCGGAAGGCGGCTTCGGCGGAATCGATGGTCCAGGCGTGCGGACCGAGAGGGGGCGGGGCCGCGGCGGCGGGCGCGGCGAGCGCGGCGGCAGTCAGCGCGGCGAGGGCCGCGACGCGAAGAGCATGGGGGGGCAGATGGTCAGGCATCGCGCATGGCTCCGGGTGTGGTGTCGGGACGATCGTCCCGGGGCGCAAGGCGTCGACCGCCGGCGCGATCTCACGCGGAAAATCCGGGTCCTGCCGAAAATATCAGATTCCGCCGGCCGGCGCGGCCGGATGCCGGTCGCGCAGCGCGGCCAGCGCCCCCGCGTTGGCCTCCGGAAAATTCAGGCCTCCAAGATTTTCGAACTCGACCCAGTCGAACCGGCCAGCCGTCGGACGCGGCCCGGGAGAAACCGGTTCGCACAGGACGAACGTCAGCTCCAGCCGCCCGTGGGGGTACTCGTGGACGCATTCCGTCAGCCGCCCGACCGCCCGAACCTCAAGACCCGATTCCTCCAGACACTCGCGAACCGCGCCCGCTTCAGGGGCCTCACCCTCCAGCAGCTTGCCCCCGGGAAACTCGTGATAGCCCGGCAGCGGACCCTCGGGTCCGCGCCGCCCCACGAGACAGGCCCCCTGCGATTCGACGACCGCGATCCCGATCCGCATGCCGCCCGAGTCCTGCGCCGTTTATCGTTCCACGTCGCGCCACACGCCCCGCCGCGCCTACTGCCCCATCCAATGGGCATAGGTGGCGACTGTCGACAGCCCCATCACGAGCAGCGTGTAGATAAACAGCAGCGACAGCATCTGTCCGATGGCGACGCCCGCCTCGCGGTCATCATTCTCGAACTGAGTGACTTCATTGCGCGGGAAGAGGGGCTCGTCGGCCGTGGAGGCGGCGGCGTGTTCGGAATGGGTCGTCTGCTCGGACATGGCTCTGGCGGAATTCAGGGAGTGCGGTGAACGCACCATTTTGCGGAGAAGCGTCCCGCATGTCGAGCGCGATTCGCCGCCGGCCGCGCGGCCGATCGACATCAGGCCGATTTCTGGCGTCGGCGAACGCATCCGGATACTGTGATCGGTCCCAACGGACGCCGGTCCGCGGAATTCCCGCACCGGGCGTCCCGCCGGCCTGCCGTGCTGACCGCCGCCGCCCTCCCTGACGATTCCGCCATGCGAGATTTCGAATACGAATCCCCGACGACACTTCCGGAGGCGCTGGCGATTCTGGCGACAGGGCCGGGCTGCCGGCCGCTGGCGGGGGGGACCGATCTCATCGATCACGTCCGCGTCGGCCGACTCGCCCCCGACGTGCTGGTCGACGTCAAGAAGCTGCCCGAACTGAACATTCTGGAGGCCGGCCCGAAGGGGCTGCGGATCGGGGCGGCGACTCCCTGCTTCCGGATTGTCGCCCACGAGGCGATCCAGCGCGATTATGCCGCGCTGGCGGACTCGGCCCACATCATCGGCGGCATTCAGATCCAGAACCGGGCGACGTTCGGCGGCAACGTCTGCACGTCCGGGCCGGCCGCGGATTCGATTCCATCGCTGATCGCGCTCTCGGCCGCCTGCGTCATCGCCGGACCGCAGGGAACCCGCCGCGTGCCGATCGAACAGTTCTGCACCGGCCCCGGAAAGAACGTGCTGCAGCCGGGCGAACTGCTCGTCGAGTTCGAACTTCCCGCGCCGGGGCCGCATTCCGGATCGCATTACCGTCGGTTCATTCCCCGCAATGAAATGGACATTGCCGTGGTCGGCGTCGGCGCCGCGGTGACCCTGGACGCCGGGGGCCAGACGATCACGGCGGCGAGAATCGCGCTGGGCGCGGTGGCCCCGACGCCGCTGCTGGCCGAGCAGGCGGCGCAGGCCGTCATAGGCCAGCCGGTCGGGGAGTCGACGTTCCAGGCGGCCGGCCGGGCGGCGCGGGAAATCATCTCGCCCATCACGGACATGCGCGGGACGGCCGAATTCCGCACGCACGTCACGGGCGTGCTGGTCGAGCGCGTGCTGCAGGCAGCCGTGAGCCGCGCCCGCGGCGGCCGGTCCTGATCCGTCGTGCGATCCCTGATTCCCCGCCTGGTTTTCGAGGACTGCGAGGTCGACCCATGGGACTGTTCAGCCGCAAGGACTGGAACGTCATCGCCATCATCTTCGAGCGGGCCGACCTGTACACGGTCAACGGCAACCGCGCGAAAGGGGGCGATGCCGACAAGGCGCGGGACGGCGCCAGGACGCACGGCCGCACGGTGTTCTGGGCGGTGTTCGATCAGAAGCGTTCGTTCGTTGAGGGGGGGCCCGGCGCCGGCAGCCGCAACGTGCCCGCGGACGTCCTGAAGAAGCTGGAGCGGGAACTCCCGATGAATCGGACCGTTCAGGACATCCTCAAGACGCTCGAATCGGGCGCGGAAGGCCGGGTGGCGAAGTCGCTGGCGTGGACCGGGTATCCGCGCAAGGCCCCGCCTCCGCCGGAGGACTGAACGGCAGGCGGCCGGGAAGCGGCGCGGTCGGCGACACTCGCTCGGGGGATGGGGAACGTCATGCGACGGCTGAAGTCAGGCGGCGGCTGGGCGGCCGTCAAGTACACGCTGCGAATGGCGAACCGCGTCCGGTGGTGGCGGCTGTGGAACGCCATGTCCACGCGCAATACGTGCAAGACGTGCGCGCTTGGCATGGGGGGCCAGCAAGGAGGCATGCGGAACGAACAGGGGCACTGGCCCGAAGTCTGCAAGAAGTCCCTCCAGGCCATGGTGGCCGACATGCAGGATGGACTGCGGCCCGAGTTCTTCGAGCGGTATTCGATCGCCGACCTCAAAACTCTCTCCCCGCGCGAACTTGAATGGAGCGGGCGGATCGCGCAGCCCGTCTTCGCCGGTCCGGGCGACACGCACTACCGCGTCCTCTCCTGGGAGGACGCATACGCGCGGATCGTCCGCCAGCTCGCGGACGCCGGCCCCCAGCAGAACTTCTTCTACTGCAGCGGTCGGTCGTCGAACGAAGCGGCCTTTCTGCTGCAGTTGTTCGCCCGGCTGTACGGCACCAATTATGTGAACAACTGTTCCTACTACTGCCATCAGGCCAGCGGCGTGGCGCTGAACCAGGCGCTGGGCACCGGGACGGCGACCGTCACGCTCGAGGATGTGGAAGACACCGACCTGTTCATCCTCATCGGTGGCAACCCGGCCTCGAACCACCCCCGGTTGATGCGAACGCTGATGAACATCCGCCGCCGGGGCGGGCACGTGATCGTCATCAACCCCATCCGCGAGCTGGGACTGGTGAACTTCAGCGTCCCGTCGGACGTGCGGAGCCTGCTGTTCGGATCGGAGATCGCCTCGCAGTACGTGCAGCCGCACATTGGCGGGGACATCCCGCTGCTGGCGGGCGTCGCGAAAGCGCTGCTGGAACGCCGCCTGACGGACGCGAAATTCCTCAACCAGGCGACGGAGGGCTTCGCCGGCTTTGCGGAAGAGGTCCGCGCGCTCGACTGGGACGAAATCGTCCGCCGCTCGGGAGTGTCGCGGGAGGACATGGAGCAGATCGCGCTGACGTACGGACGCGCCCGGACAGCGGTGTTCGGCTGGACGATGGGCATCACGCATCACCTGCACGGGTCCGAAAACGTGCGGATGATCGTCAACCTGGCGCTCATGCGGGGGATGATCGGTCGGCCCGGCGCGGGGCTGCTGCCGATCCGCGGGCATTCCAACGTGCAGGGCATCGGCTCGATGGGCGTCGCGCCGGCGCTGAAGCAGCAGATCATTGATCGGCTGGAAGAGCTGTTGGGCGTGTCGTTGCCGACGACGCCCGGCCTGGACACGATGGCCTGCATGGAGGCGGCCGCTGAAGGGCGCGTCCGCGGGGCGATTTGCCTGGGCGGCAACCTGTTCGGGAGCAATCCGGATGCGAAGTTCGCGCACCGCGCGTTTGCGAATCTGGACCTGGTGACGTACGTCAACACGACCCTGAACACCGGTCACGCCTGGGGACTGGGACGGGAAACGCTGATCCTCCCGGCGCTGGCCCGCGACGAGGAGCCGCAGCCGACGACTCAGGAATCGATGTTTAATTTCGTGCGCTTCAGCGATGGCGGACCATCACGCGTCGCCGAGGCGAAATCCGAAGTCGAGATCATCACCACGCTCGCCGAGCGGCTGCTCGCCGACTCGCCCGTCAACTGGCGGGACATGCGGGAGCTGTCCGGGGTGCGCGCGATGATCGCCCGGATCATTCCCGGCTACGAAGCGATCGGATCTGTGGACGTCACCCGGAAGGAGTTTCAGATCGGCGGACGCACGTTCCACCAGCCGGTCTTCCCGACGGCGGACGGACGCGCGCGGTTCTCGGAACTCCGGCCCGCCTGGGAGAAGGTCGCGCAGGCGGCCGCCCCTTCGGACTCCGGACCGGGCGGACTGCGGCTGATGACAATCCGTTCCGAGGGACAGTTCAACACCGTCGTGTACGAGGACGAGGACATCTATCGGGGCCAGGATCGGCGGGACATCATCCTGATGAACTCGGACGACATCGCGCGGCTGGGGCTGGCCGTGGATCAGCGGGTGCGGGTGTCGAGTCCGGCGGGGGAGATGCGGCGGATCCTGGTGCGGGATTTCGACATCCGCGCCGGCAACGCGGCGATGTACCTGCCGGAGGCGAATGTGCTGGTGCCCCGCGACGTCGACCAGCAGTCGAAGACGCCGGGTTTCAAGTCGGTCTGGATCACGCTTTCGCCGGATCCGGCGTCGGAGGATTCGCTGGCCGGAGCGGGCTTCGTGCCGTTGGAGCAGGTCGCCGGGGCCCGCTGAGCCCGGGTCCTGGAGCGCCCCAAACCGCTTCACCGCACGACTTCCGTCTTGACAGCCCGGTTTGGGCTGCCGCAAGATGCAGGAGAAGACACGCTTCCGCCGGCCCGGCATTACGGCGCAAGGCCCAGGCGAGTCATTCATCCTTGCGCTGGTCTGCACACGTCGGGAATCCCTGGTCCGCTGCTACACGAGGGTTGCGTCATGACGCCCATCCGGAGACGCCGAGGCTTTACGCTGATCGAACTGCTGGTGGTGATCGCCATCGTCGCCATTCTGGTGTCGCTGCTGCTTCCGGCGGTCCAGCGGGCGCGGGAGTCCGCGCGTCGGACCCAGTGCTCGAACCATCTCAAGCAGATCGGGCTGGCGCTGCACAACTACCACGACACGCACAACGTCTTTCCGCCGGGCCAGATCGCCAACCTGTTCCGGGTGGACACGATCGGGCGCTACGTCGATCCGATCGAGGCCAAGTTCCTGGTGCCGGTCCAGGTCAACCAGCAGAACCTGTACAACGGCCCGAGCTACCACGGCACGTCGTGGATGCTGCACATCCTGCCCGGACTCGATCAGGGGGCGTTGTACAACTACTGGAACTTCAACCTGAACGTCCGCACGATGGGCGAGATCGGGGCCTTCACAACGGACTTCGGCATCGTCTTTCCGCCGCGGACCGAGCTGCCGTTCTTCTATTGCCCGACGCGCCGCGGCAACATGCTGGCCGGCGGCGTGTACTCGCAGGCCGAGCGCGTCCATGAGACCTGGAACCAGGGCGGCAACGACTACGCCGCGTGCTCGGGTTCGGGTCTGACATTCAATGACATTGACCGCCAGACCTACTGGCTGAGGCCGGCCGAACTTCAGGCGACCATCGTCATCAACAATATCACCAACCAGGCCATCTCGCCGTTCACGCAGCACCAGTGGCGGGTGGGCATGTTCGGCGTCAATTCGTCGACCCGCATGGGCGACGTCTCCGACGGCACGTCGAACACGATGATGGTCGCCGAGCGGCGGCTGTTCGATAACCGCGTCGCCGCCAACGTCAACGTCCTGCGCAGCAGCGACGGCTGGGCCTACGGCGGTCCGGCGACGATGTTCAGCGCCCGCACCGCACCGCACACCGGCCGGCACTTCGACGAAGCCGACAGCTCCCACGACGGCATGTTGCACGTCCTGATGGCCGACGGCAGCGTCCGGAAGGTCAGCGTGAACATTGACCTCAGGACATGGGAGAACCTGGGGAACATGGCCAACGGGACGCCGGTCGACCTCCCGTCGCAGTGATCCCGTCGGCGTCCTGTTGCGGATGACGATTCCCTCACGGCCGCGCGGCGCCCTGTCGCTGTGCGGCCGTAGGCTTTGGCATCCGTGCCGAAGCCGCGTATCCTTTCCGGGAGGGCGCTTTCGAAGCGGCCGAGGGCGGGACGCATCGCTGTCCGGCGCGTCGCGCCGCCTGTCGGCCGCTCGCACATCCCCTTGTTCCATGAGGCGGTTCGTATGTCGATCCGGGTGACCTGCAGCAAATGCGGTTCGCTGCTGAAGATCAAGGAGGAACTCGCCGGCACGCAGGGAAAGTGCCCCAAGTGCAAAACGCCGTTCGTCGTGCCGCAGGTCGGGGAAGCCGAGCCGGCCGTTCCGGTCGGCGTGTCGGGAGAGACGGCTGAAGGCGGCCCCGCGACGACGACCGAAGCGCCCCTTCCCCCCGCGCGCTCCGCCGCCGAGGCGCCCGAGAAGCCGCGCCCCGCCGATCGCAAACCCGCTCCAGCCGCCCCGCCCGCCGCCGGGTCCGCTGGCAAGACCTCTGAGCCGCCCCCCGCGAAGTCGCCCGCGGCCGCTCCTCCAGCGGCCACGGCCGAGTCGGCCTCTGCGCCGCCCGCCAAGGCCGCCGCCGCCCAGGGCGATGACTTTGATCCCGTCGCTTTCCTGATGACCGAGGGGGCCGCCAGGCCCAAGCCCGCCCCCCCGCCGCAGCCGCCCCGCCCTGAACCTCCGGCCCGTCGCCCCTGGGGATCGAAGCCCGACGCCGGCGACAAGCTCGAACTGTCGGACGAAGAGACCGAGGTTCCCGGACGGCCCGAGACCGCCGTCCCTCCGGCCCGCGGAGGCCGCTCCGCCGCCGACATGGCCGGCGCGATGCTCTCCGGCGCCGCGACGACGTCCTCCAGCGCCCGCGATCTCCTTGCCCGGACGGCCCAGGAAGGCCGGTCGCGCGCCGGACAAATGCCCGCCGAATCGCGCGAGCCCCGCATCGACATCAAGGGGGAGCTGATCGAGGTCGGGCGCCAGTACGGCCACTACGTCGTCGGCGTCATTGTCCTTTGCGTCGGCCTGTTCCTGATGACGTCGCGGATGTTCAACGACCCGCTCCCGCTGCCTCCCCTGGCCCGGGTCTCCGGCGTCCTCAAGCTCGACGGCAAGCCGCTCAGCAACGTCGAGATTTTCATGACCCCCCTCGGCAGCCGGGAGGACCCCAAACTCATCCCCCGGGATGCGTCCGCCCTCACCGGCGAGGATGGGGCGTTCGATATGCTGTACATGCCCGCGGAACGGATTCGCGGTGCGGTGATCGGCAAGAACCGGGTCTGGGTCCGGCCGGTGAACCTCGAGGACTTCACGAAGATCCCGCCGCAGTTCCAGGATCGCGCCACGTCCCCGCTCATCAAGGACGTGAAGGAGTCCAACCCCCTCATGGAACTGAATCTCTGATGCGGCCGCGGGACGGAGGAGACCCGGCGTCGGTTGGGCGCCGCGCGACGGACGTCCCTGGGCGGGGCCAGCGGCGGCTCGATCGCCCCGGCCGTCAGCGGCGTGCCGACACGGGGCGCCGACTGCCTGTCCGGACCAGGGCCGGTTCGTCTCCGTGAACTCGCCCCACCTTCCGCTCCGAACATCAGGGACGCTGCTCGCGCTGTTCAGCGCATTTCTGTGGGGCGGCACCGGCGTCGCCAACCAGTTCGCGGTCGACGACGTCCCCCCGCTGTTGGTCGGCGCCATCCGGTTCGTCATGGCGGCGGTGTTCATGCTTGCCTGGTGCCGCTGGGAGGGCGCCCCCCTCGGCCTGACCCGTTCTCAATGGCGGCCCGTCTTCTGGATGTCCGTCCTGCTCGTCGGGCAGATCGGCGCGTTCAACATCGGCGGCAAACTGTCGACCGCCTCGCATGCCTCCCTGTTCGTCAACACCTACGTCTTCTGGGTCGCCGCCGGAGAACACTTCTGGCTGCGCAGCATCGCCCTGCGGCCGCGCCAGGTCCTGGGCCTGCTGATTGCCGCCGCGGGCGTCGTGCTGTTGCTGGCGACATCCGGCAAGCCGGGCGGAACGTCCGTCACTGTCGGACCCGCGCTCGACCAGCCGACTCTGCTCGGCGACGCGGTGCTGATGCTCAGCGGCTTGCTGTTGGGCGTGAAGGTCGTCTACACGAAGACCGTGGTCCGCACGATCCCGCCCGGGACGCTGATCCTCTGGCATGACATCCTCGGCGCCGCGATGTTCCTCGCGCTCAGTCTGGCGTTCGAGCCGATCCCCGACCGGGCGCCCGGACTCCCCGCCTGGTGGGCGTTGCTGTACTCGGGGTTCGTTGTGTCGGGGTTCTGTTTCGCGGCGAACGCCTGGCAGCTCAAGCGGCATGGCGCCTCGCAGATTTCCGTGTTCAGCTTCACGACGCCGATCTTCGGCGTGGCGCTGGGAGTGTTGCTGCGCGGAGATGAACTCTCTTCCTGGCTGCTGGCCAGCGGGGCCGCGGTCGCGCTGGGCATTACGCTGGTGAACCTCAAGGAAGGCAGCCCGGCGGAAGCTCCGGAGTGATCTCGGACCGGCCTCAGCGGCGGCGCCAGACCCCCCATGAGGCGCGCCGTTCAGCGACCGGTCGCTTTCACGTGGAACAGCCGGATCCTCTGCACGCCCCCGGCGCCGCGCGCGACTTCCGCCGCCGGACGATCGTCCAGCAGCACCAGGTCGCTGGGCCGGTCCTCGAACTCCGCCAGCAGCTCCAGCGCGCCGGTCGCCTGGAAGCGCTCCGCCTCGGCATGATCCGCATGCGGCCCCGCCAGAACGTACGCCGGAATTGGCGCCCGATGCCCGCCCGGTTCGGCCATGCCGAAGTCGCTCGCCGCCTGCGTGAGGTGACCGACGGAGCTGTCCCGTTCCTTTGAGGCCAGGTGGAAGTACAGCCCGGGTTCGGCGACGACGTACACCGCGGCGCGGTAGCCCTCGAACGTCCCTGCCAGCGGCTCATCGGCCAGTCGTGCGAGCGCCTCGTCCGCGACCCGTTGCAGCGACGTCCTGTCCTGCCAGGCGGTCGGCGTGCGGCCGATCCCATCAGCCCGTCCGGTCGCCGATGTTGGTCGCCAGACGCCGACAACCGCGCACAGCGCGAGGCCCGCCGCGACCAGTCCCGTTTCCAGCCGACCGGCCGAGGAAGGTCGCTCAGCGTCGCTGGCTGGGTTGCTCCCCCCGGAGCCAACCACGGATCTGCGCCCGCGCCGCGTGACGACAGCCGCAACCAGCCCGCCCCCCGCAACCGCCCCCGCAACGACCCAGGGGAGCATCAGCCGCGGATAGGGACGGTACAAAGGCACGGCGACCGACAGCCCGATCAGCCAGGCCAGTGAGAACCATACTGCGGCCGACCGCGCCCCGCGGTCGTCCCGCGCGGCCGGCTCCGCTCCGCGCGTCCCCGCAGCGCCCGCCAGACCCGCGGCCAGGAGCGCCGCCGCCGCCAGTGTCGCCAAGGGAAGCAGGAGGGAGCCCGACCAACCGAGCTGCAGCAACAGCGCGCCGAGCTGACGGGCCGCGTTCGCGCCCCACTCGCCCGGCCCGCTGAAGTAGCCGGCATGATTCCGAGCGACGGCCGCGTAGCCGCCGTGGTCCTGCAGCCGGATCAGCCATGGGGACCAGGCGGCGAAGGCAATGGCTGCCGTCGCCAGCCAGCGGAATAGGACACGTCCGGCTTCAGGCGATGACTCCGCCAGAGCCGCGGACCGCGGCCCGGGACGAAGCCAACGCTCCGCAACCAGCCAGCCCCCCGTCCCCGCGCCCGTGATCGCCAGCGTCAGCCAGCCGTTGTACTTCGTCCACCAGGCGAGCGCGGCGAAGCCGCCCGCGATCAGGAGATTCCCCCAGCCGCCACGGACGACGGCCCGCCAGCCAGTCCAGACCCCGGCCGTCAGCCACAGGCACAACAGCGCGTCGGTCAGCGCCGCGCGGCTGTAGGCGACATGGAACTCGTTGAACGCGAGCAGCACGAGCGCCGCGCCAGCGGCCGCCGGTCCCCACCATGAGCGGACCAGTCCCCACACGACGGCCAGAGTGACGGACCCCGCGAAGACGTTGACCCACATCGCGCCGCCCGGTCCAAAAAACACCGTGCTCCATTCGAGCAGCCACGGCAGGAGCGGCGGCGCGTACAGGTGCTGATCGGGGTAGCGATCGCCCGTCAACGGCGAGTAGAGGTTGGAGGCGTAGACGCCTTCGTCGAAGTGCTCGACGGCCATCCGGGACGGCCAGGCGACGCGCAGTCCGACGCCGATCGCGAGCACGATCAGGACGGCGACGAGTTCCAGGATCGCACGCCGAAGTTTCACGTGACGCGTGGAGGTCCGGAGCGCGGATTCAGGGCTCATCGGCCGGACGGCCCGGAGCCTTGCGATCCCGGCCGGACGTTTTCAGAAGCCCCTGCTTGCGCATCCGCAGGAGTTCCGAAAGCAGACGTTCCGCGGGAACGAACTGTCCGGTTCGGGCCTGATACCGGGCTTCGAGCGAATCAAGGAGGACCGGGTCGGCGATCAACTGATCGACGGAACCGGCAGTCGCCCGACACGCGCCGGCCAGTACCCGGCGGTCGCGGGCGGAGAGATCACGAATGGACCGCACGGCGCGGGCCACGTCGTCGATGCGGTCCGGCGAATAGACGCTCGCCTGGGCCAGCAGCGGGTTGACGCGCGTCAGTGACCAGTCGCTGGCAATCGCGAAGACCGGCTTTCGCCACGCCAGCGCCGCGCCGATCTCGAACGTCATTCGGGATGTCGGCGCATCCCGGGACACGATCGCCACAACCGCACGGCATTCCGCGACGGCGTCCCACATGGCGTCTTCGATGTGCGCGCGCTCCTCGAGGCGGTCCTCATCGAACACCACCAGCCCATGTGCCCGGAGCTGGTCGGCGACGCGGCCGGCCAGAGCCGACTCCGCAGCGGAGAACGACAGAAACACATCGACGGTCTGTTGTCGCGTCGCGATCATGTTCCGCTCTCCACGCGGCGGGACAACTCTGCCAGGTAAGCGTTCATCTCGTTCAGCCTGATCGCCTTCTTGTTGCGGATCATGTCCGGAATCATATCGAACGGCGTGTGGCACAGGACAGGCGTGATTCGCATTCGACGGCTCAGCCCCCACGCGGCGCCGACCTCCAGCAGCACCCACGGGCGGTTGACCGACTCGGGCGTCAGCAGCACCACGATTTCCCGGGACCGGCGCAACTGGCGGCGAATCTCCTCGGGAATGTTCGTCGCCGCCGTTGATATCCCGGTCGTCACGGAACGTCGTCGCGCCCGTCAGCTCGATCTTTTCGCACAGCACTTCGGCCAGCCATTTGTCCGCGGTCGTGTGACTTGAGAAACACCTGGTAGCCGGACCGACGCGATCGCGCCGAGGCTCGCTTGCCCGTCGTCATCATCTGGCCCGTGGATGGATAGCGCTGAGTTCTGTTGCGATTCAGTCTAACCGGTGCGTCGGGTCAGCGGCAGCGCCCGCGCTCCCAGGCCGCTCGCGTGCGCCTCCCCAGCGGCCTATCATGCGCGGCGATGGCGGGCCTTCCGCCGATCCTCAGCCTTCCCACCCCCGCACACCATGCCCACGGCTCACGAACTCTACGACGAAGCGATCCGCATCAAGGACCAGGGCGACCTCCCCGGCGCCGTCGAGAAACTCCGACAGGTCCTCGATGTCGATCCCGCCCACACCGACACGCATGCCGCCCTCGCCGTCTACCTGCAGCGGCTGGGCCAGCACGACGACGCCATCTCTCATTCGAAGAAGGTCGTTGAGTTAATGCCCGACGACGTGTTCGCCTACACGCAGTTGTCCGTCATCTACATGCGCTGCGGACGGATCATGGAGGCGGAAGAGGCCAAGGCACAGGCGCACCTCCGCTCCGGCCACGGGCACGCCCACTGACGCCCGCCCAAGCCGCGCGCCGCCCGACCCGAGCCGACGGCAGGCCCCTCTCGTCCGATCCCCGCGAGGCCCGCGAACCCCTCGCCCGTTCCGCCCATGACCGCCGAGATCGACGACACCTACGCCGAGGCCTTCCGCAGCATTTACGCGGAAGTCCTCATCACCGCGCGGGATGAAACCTGGCTGACGCACGCCGTGCACGCGGCTGCCGGACACGCCTCAAGCTCGATCCTCTGCGACTGCGAAGCCGGGCAGTCGCGGCGCGTCGGACCGGGCGGGGATGAGTCGTTCCGCACGCCCGACGGGCGGCCCGGAGCCATTCTGCAGTTTCACGTGCCCCGCTTTCGCAAGGACCGCGAGGCGCACCTCGAACGCACGCTGCTGGCCCGGCTCAGCCAGAACGTGCTGACCTGCCCCACGACGGCCTGCTTCAACCTGATCGACTCCGAGCCGTTCTTTAAACTGGGCCGGAAGATCGCGCTGTTCGGGGACGGGCACCAGGCCCGGGACGTCCGCTGGGGACGCCGCGTGTGGGTCGTTCCCATCATGTCCGGCGAGTTCGTGATCGACCGCCGGTTCGGATTCCGGGACGGCATCATGGGGGGGAACCTGTGGTTCCTCGGTCGAACCGCCGACGCCGCGCTCGATGCCGCCATCCGCGCCCGGGACGCCGCACTGGACACTCCCGGCGTCATCACGCCGTTCCCCGGCGGCATCGCCTCCAGCGGGTCCAAGGCGGGCAGCCGCTATTCGTTCCTTGTGGCGAGCACGAACCACCCGTTCTGCCCGACCCTCCGCGAGAAGCTGGGAGAGGAGTCGCGCGTCCCCGCGGAGGTCGCGTCGATTCAGGAGATCATCGTCAACGGGCGGGACCTGGAGACAGTCGCCGCCGCCACGCAGCGGGCCATCGCGGCGGCCGTCGAGACCCCCGACCTGGTGCGGATCTCCGCCGGCAACTACGGAGGCCGGTTGGGCAAGAACTGGATTCGACTGCGGCCGGACTCCAGCATCGCGCCGGCCTGACGCGACGGGCCTCACGCACAGCCGGCCCGCGAACAAGTCTGCCCCCGGAGGCGAACCGGGGGCCGTCGGGCATAAGGCTGAATTCCTTCCGCCGCTGACCTTGATCAAGCCGCCTTGCGACGCGCCTGGGCGACGGCCGCCGCGACCGCGTCCTGGGCCGCGTTCCCCGTGGGGATCACCCGGCCCTGCAGCTCCAGGCTCCGGCGCCGCGCGCCCCCCAGCCAGTAACTCAGCGAGGCGATGCCCATCGACGTCACGAGCGCCGCCGCGCAGCCCGCCTGGGCGATCTGGTTGTCCGAGAGTGATTCCAGCATTCGGCCGTCCTCCGAAGAAGTTCCCGCAGCAGGGAGTTCTTCGATCGACGGCGGCGGAATTCTAAAGCGCCCGCGTCCTTCCGATTCCGTTCGGCGGAGAATGCCGGTGGACGGAACGGTTGCAGCGACCCTGCGCGGCCGCCCCCCGGCCCGTAGTCGTCGGACTCAGGCCCAGAACTTGTCGCACTGATTCAGCGGCGGCTGCGTTTCGACCTCGATATCCCCTTCGACCGTGCACTGGCAGGCCAGCCGCATTTCCTGCTCGCGGCCGATCCGGGCGAAAAACCAGACCGGGTTCAGGAATCGGGTGAACCGCTCCCATGCGCCGGGAGGGCTGACGTGGTTAGTTCCTTTCCGCACGATGACGCGGCAACTGCCGCACATGCCGAAGCCCATGCAGTTCACGACCTGGTGCGGCCCAGGATACAGATTGACGCCATTTCTCCGCGCGACCTGCCGGAGATTCGAACCGGCGGGCGCCTCGATGGTCTTCTTCTCTTTGACGAACGTAACCTTGGGCATGGACGGCGGACGCAAACGGAGTGAGCGGCGAACACTGTGAAGACGCCGGACTATACGACTCCCCTCCCGCGATTTCCATTTCGGCCGCCGTGAATCGCCGGGCCTCCACGCCCGAAACCATGGTTTCGCTTCAGCTTTCCATTCCGTGGCCCTCCGCCGCCCGCCGCGTGTGTGCGTCCGGATGGTCGGTAATTCAGGCGGGTGAGGTTCGAGACCAGAAGGCTGTTCAGAGGGGAGTCTCGCTGCGGTCCAGGGCCCGCCACTGGCACTGGCTGGTCGTGCCACGCTCGCGCCACTGCATCCCAGGCCCCTTCAGGCGACGCCCCACGATGTTCTGGCAGGCCGACTCAATGGCCCCGGAGCCAATTTCCCAGCCGTGGGCCAGGCAACGCGGGTAGTTCATGCGGTGGACGTTGTTCCGCAAATAGCCCGTCAGCTGACGATGGGCCTCACGCACCGCCGGCGGCTTTTCAGCCGGCTCCAAGCCTCTCCAGCTTCGCCAGCAGCGACGCGCCTCATCCGGCTGCCAGACCTTCTGGCTCGCTGGAAACGCGCCGACCGACCCGGACAGTCTGTACGTCACGTTAGGGGCCCGTTGATCTGGGCCGACTTCCCTTCAGCCGGCCAATGCTGGCAAGCCGGGGGCGCGGCGGGCGATGACTCCCATCCGCCGAAGCAGGGAGCCCCGGCGGCGGTGGAGTGCCAGCACCACGCCCACGAGCCGCCAAAACGACGAAAGAACACCCTCAATCCCCGCGGTTTCCAACTCCGAACTGCTTCAGCAGCACGCGTCCCAGATTGTACGCCGCAGCCGCCACTGGGAATGTGCCACTTGGGATCGAGTGTCTCGTCGCCGCGCCAGTCATCGCTCCCCATCATCGGGTGGATGACAACCGGCGTCCCGTCATCCAGCGTGCCGGCCGCGTCGTTCCCCAGGATGATGGGAAAGGTGATGCCCTCGGAATGCCCCGGTTCAGGCTGGCATGACGGATCTTCACGCGGACCCAGCCGTCGGGAATCTCTGGCTCGGGCATGTCGCCGATCTTCAGCGCCGCGAGTGGATCAACGGGAGCCGCGTGTGTGACGTATACGGCAAACATTGGTTTCAACCTTTCCTCGTTGAAGCCCACCACTCAAGGAGTGACCTCCAGTGATGCGATCTTGTCCCCTTTCAGTTCAAAGAAGAATCGCAACTTCACGGGGCTGCCCGGGAAGTTCCCGACAAGCCGGCAGGTGACAACGGCCTCGCCGTTGCTCTGTTGGCACGCGAGCGGCTCGCATGTGTACTGGTACTTTGTCGAGACGTTCGCCTTCCATTGCCGAATTGCGGCCCGACCGTGGTAGGCGTGCCCTTCGTCTTTCACGACAGCATCGTCGGTGAAGCATTGAGAGACGTCGCCGCCGTCGACGGCGTCAGCCGTGAAGTAATCGGCGATGGGCTGTGGCAGTGCGAGTGTCATCGGTCAGCTCCTTCGGTGTGAGAGGGATGGGGACGTTTGCCCCCGCTACCTCATAGACACCTGCGACGAGCGACTGTGACAACTTGTGCGAGAAGTTCTTCAGTTCAGCCGCAGCGCTCCGCGCAGCGCATCACTTTCCAAAGCGCGCCGCAGCCATCCGACCTGGTCGGTCGGGTGGAGGAAAGGGTGATCGCGAAAGATATCAGCGTGCTGCCGGTCCACCAGATCCTCGATTTCGCGGACCGTTTCCCCTGCGACCTGCTTGACGCGTTCGACATGTCGTCCGGCGAACTGGAGTTGCTGGGGATCAACGTGGCCCGCCTCGATGAAGCCCTTGGTCTTTTTGGAGCAGCGGCAGGGGTTAGACTTGTTGACGAGGCCGCACTGGTTGTTCATGAAACTGGAGAGGTCCCGTCGGGCGCGGGCCAGGCACTGGCGGAAATTGTCCGCCGTCATCTCCAGAACCTCGCTCCCCACGGTGTCGCTGGCGCCGAGGATCTCACCGAGCGTGAAGATCAGCCGCTGCCGGCGGTCGAGGCAGAGCAGCATCCCCATCGTACAGCTGAGTTTGGCCTCCTCAACCAGGAGTGGCACGTCCACGGGGACGCTGTTTGGATCGGGCAAGTCCTGGTCGGGGGTGCTGTTGATGGCTGCGCCGTAGTCTGCAAACGTCGTCGTCTGCGACTCCGCGCTGCGGCGCTGCATGTTGAGCACGTGATTGGCGACGATTCGATACAGCCAGGTGCGGAACTGGCTGTCGCCCCTGAATGTGCTGAGCTGGGTGATGACCTTGACGAGCACTTCCTGCGTGACTTCTTCCGCATCGTGCGGCTGGAAGACCATGCGGACGGCGATGTTGTAAATCCACGCCTGATGCCGCAGGACCAGTCTCTCCAGCGCGGTGCGATCACCGTTCGTGGCCCGCTGTGCCAGGTCGGCATCGGTAGAAACGCCCTCGTTCGATTCAGCGAATGGGTTGAACAAGACCTGGCTCCAAAGTCAGTAAGGGCATTCTACGCGTGGAGAGCGCGGCGCTTGCCTCTTGGACACGGAGATAAGGCAAGTGTGACAGCGATTCGGGAATTTGTTCCGCAGGACTTCGTTCTCGACCTGGGGTTCTTCGCGTAGCGGGTCGAGCCAGCGATCGCCAGAACATGAACCGGGTCAGGCAACTCGACGACCCTCGCGGGGTTCGCATCCGCCGGCTTCTGGAATCGCGGCGATCCGACCGTTGCCCGCCGGCCCGAAAACGCGGAGAATTCCTGTCGCCGGCCAGGCGGGATGCGGCCGGTCCCGCCCGAACTCCTTCCAGCGTTCCCCCCGGAACCTCCAGGTCCTTCGATGATGCGCGCTCGATCCACTGCGTTCCTCGGCCTGTTGTTGGCGTCCGCGACGGCATCCGCCGCGGACTTCGAACACGACGTCCTGCCCGCCCTCAAGGCCCGCTGCTTCGAATGCCACGACGGCCGCAAGCAGATCGCCGCCCTGCGGCTCGATGTCCGGTCCCGCGCGTTCCGCGGCGGAGAATCGGGCGAAGCCGCCATCGTCCCCGGAAAGGCCGACGACAGCCCGCTGTATCAGCGTGCGGCCGCGGAGGATCCGGACCTGCGGATGCCGCCCCAGGGAGAGGGCGAACCGCTGACCGCGGAGGAACTCGCGGCGCTCAAGACCTGGATCGACTCCGGCGCCGATTGGCCCGAGGCCCTGGCCGGAGACGAAACGGGCGGCCGGAACCACTGGGCGTTTCAGCCTCCCGTTCGCGCCGAGCCCCCGGCGGTGCGCGAGGCCGACCGCGTCCTCAACCCGATCGATCAGTTCGTCCTGTCGCGGCTGGAGCAGGAATCGCTGTCGCCATCCGAGCCGGCCGACAAAGCGACGCTGCTGCGCCGCCTCAGCCTGGACCTGATCGGGTTGCCGCCGACCATTGAGGAGGTCGACGCGTTCCTCGCCGATGATCGTCCGGACGCCTATGAACGGCAGGTCGAACGCCTGCTGGCTTCGCCGCATTATGGCGAGCGCTGGGGCCGGCTGTGGCTGGACGCCGCCCGGTACGCCGATTCGGACGGGTTCGAAAAGGACAAACCGCGATTCGTCTGGTTCTATCGCGATTGGGTTGTGAACGCCCTGAACCGCGACTTGCCCTACGACGAATTCCTCACCGAGCAGCTGGCCGGCGACCTGATTCCCAACGCCGCCCAGGACCAGAAGGTGGCGACCGGCTTCCTGCGGAACTCGATGATCAACGAGGAGGGGGGCATCGATCCCGAGCAGTTCCGAATGGAGGCCATGTTCGACCGCATGGACGCGATCGGCAAATCAATGCTCGGCCTGACGATCCAATGCGCCCAGTGCCACGACCATAAGTACGACCCGATCTCCCAGGCCGACTACTACCGCATCTTCGCGTTCTTCAACAACAGCGCGGAAGGCAGCCTGGCGGTTTACACCCCCGACCAGCAGCGGATGCGCGCCGAACTGTTCCGCGAGATCGCCGAGATCGAGGCCGACCTGCGGCATCGCACGCCCGACTGGGCTGAACGCATGGCCGCCTGGGAGCAGTCGCTTCAGGCACAGCAGATCGCCTGGACGATCGTGAAGCCGGACTACGATCCGTCCGGCAGCCAGAAACACTATGTTCTCGAAGACGGTTCGATCCTTGCCCAGGGGTATGCCCCCACCTGGCATACGACGGAATTCACCGTCCGCACGGATCTGCCGAAGATCACAGCCGCGCGACTCGAGCTGCTGAACGACGACAACCTGCCGCTGCAGGGGCCGGGACGTTCGATCGAAGGTCTGGCGGCGTTGACGGGCTTCCGGCTCGACGCGGCGCCGGCGGATGACGCCTCCAGGCGCGCGGAAGTGAAGGTGGCCTCCGCGACGGCCGACGCGAATCCCGCGGAGGCCGAGCTGGCCCCGATCTACGACAACCGCAGCGGCCATCGCCGCGTGACGGGCCCCATCGAATACGCGCTCGACGGCAACAACGACACGGCCTGGGGGCTGGACGTCGGCCCGGGGCGCAGCAACGTTCCGCGCAACGCCGTGTTCGTGCTGGAAACGCCCATCGAGAATGCCGCCGGCAGCGAAATCACCTTCAAGCTCGACCAGTTCCACGGCGGCTGGAACAGCGACGACAATCAGAACAACAACCTCGGCCGGTTCCGATTCTCGGTGACGGGCGACGCCTCCCCCACTGCCGACACGATTCCCGCGCGCGTCCGTGAAATCCTGGCCGTACCCGCCGCGGAGCGATCCGAGTCGCAGCAGCACGCCGTGTTCTCCCACTGGCGGACGACCGTCGCCGAATGGAAGGACGCGAACGACCGCATCGAGGCCCTCTGGAAGCGGCATCCGCGGCCGGAGTCGCAGCTCGCGCTGTTCGAACGCGACCACCAGCGGCAGACGCACCTTCTGAAACGCGGCGACTTCCTGAAGCCCGAGCAGACGGTGGCGCCCGGCGTGCCCGAGTTTCTGAGCCAGGACGACATGACCCAGCCCGCGGACCGGCTGGAGTTCGCCCGCTGGATCACCAGTCGCGACATGCCCACGACTTCGCGCTCGATCGTCAACCGCGTCTGGCAGACGCTGTTCGGCGCCGGGCTGGTCAGCACGCCGGAGGACCTCGGCGTCCAGAGCGATTCGCCTTCGCATCCCGAGCTGCTGGACTGGCTGGCGGTGGAACTCATGGAGCCCTCGCTGCCGGCGACCAGCGGGGAGACGCCCGGGGCCTGGAGCCTCAAGCACCTGGTCCGGCTGATCGTGATGTCGTCCACGTACCGCCAGAGTTCCGCCGTGACTCCCGAACTGGCCGCCCGCGATCCGTACAACCGGTTGCTCGCGCGGGGCAGCCGCTTCAGGGTCGATGCGGAGATCGTGCGGGACGTGTTCCTCGCGTCCGCCGGTCTGTTGAATCGCGAGCTGGGCGGACCCAGCGTCTATCCGCCGCTGCCCGAGTTCATGCTGCAGCCGCCGGTGAGCTACGGTCCGAAGACCTGGCCGGAAGACACAGGGCCGAACCGGTATCGTCGGGCGCTGTACACGTTCCGCTTCCGCTCGATTCCCTACCCGGTGCTGCAGACATTCGATGCGCCGAACGGCGATTTCGCGTGCGTGCGTCGTCCCCGGTCGAACACGCCGCTGCAGGCGCTGATGACGCTCAACGAGCCGATCTTCCTGGAGGCCGCACAGGCGCTGGCGTTGCGGACGCTTCGCGACGGGGGGGCGAGCGATGCGGAGCGGCTGGCGTTCGCGTTCCGCAATTGTCTTTCGCGACATCCCTCGGACGCCGAGGCGCGCGTGCTGCTGGGCCTGCTTGGCCAGGAGCGCGAGCGGTTCTCGCAGGCGGAAGCGAAGCCCTGGGAGTTTTTCGCTCGGGAGGGCAGCCAGGGTTCGATCCTGCCGAACACGGTGACGCCGGCGGAAGCGGCCGCGTGGACAGCCGTGTCCCGGGTGCTGCTGAACCTGGATGAGACGATCACGCGGGAGTGACCGGGAGCCGTGGTTCCTCCTCGTTCTCCGGTCAATCGTTTGAACCACGGATCAAAGGGATTGCACGGATGGTCCAGGGCAGCGCATCGCACTCAACCAACAGTCCGCCGCGACGCCGCGAGACCCGGAAACCGCAAGGTTGAGGTTCAAACAGCACGCCGATAGCGTGGACTGTTTCGTGTCTTTCGTCGATTTCGTGGTTCCCTTTCCTGCCTGATTCAGGAAAGAGTTCTGACCACGAAAGGCAGGAAAGAAACAAAACTCACAGACCGGGAGGCGGACCACTCTCTGGGGCGGACGCGATCCGCTGTGCGAATCCGTCTGATCCGTCGAATCCGTGGTGACATCTCTTCGCGGCCGCGGCCCACCGATCGCGGGCCCCCTCAGATCTCCTGGCCCGACAGACGCGCGACTTCATACACGTCCTTGTCGCCCCGGCCCGACAGGCACACGACGATCGCCTCGTCCTTTGACCGCCGTTTCGCCGCCTTCAGCGCGTACGCGATCGCGTGCGAACTCTCGATCGCCGGCAGAATGCCCTCAGAACGAGCCAGCAGATGGAACGCCTCCAGCGCCTCGTGATCGAGAATGTTCGTGTACTGCACCCGACCCGCATCCTTCCAGTAGCTGTGCTCCGGCCCCACCCCCGGATAGTCCAGCCCCGCGGAAATCGAGTGCACGTCCATCGTCTGGCCGTCCGCGTCCTGCAGCACGTAGCTGTAGCTGCCGTGCAGCACCCCCTTGGCCCCATAGGACAGCGTGCTGGCGTGATCGCCCGGGTTTGGCCCGCGGCCGCCGGCTTCGATGCCGGTCAGCGTCACGCCCTCGTCCTCGATGAACGGATAGAACATGCCGGCCGAATTCGATCCGCCCCCCACGCAGGCCACGACCTCGTCCGGCAGGCGTCCCAGCGCTTCCAGCGACTGCGCCCGGGCTTCCCGGCCGATCACTGACTGGAAATCGCGGACGATCATCGGGAACGGATGCGGCCCGACCACCGAGCCGATGATGTAGTTCGTGTTCTCCACCGAAGACATCCAGTCCCGGAACGCCTCGTTGATCGCGTCCCGCAGCGTCCGCGAACCGCTCGTCACGGATCGGACCTCGGCCCCCATCGTCCGCATGTTGAACACGTTCAGCTTCTGGCGGCGGATGTCCTCCTCGCCCATGTAGACGACGCATTCCAGGCCGAACCGCGCGCAGGCCACGGCCGTCGCCACGCCGTGCTGTCCGGCGCCCGTTTCGGCGATCACGCGGGGCTTGCCCATCCGGAGCGTCAGCAGCGCCTGGCCGATCGTGTTGTTGATCTTGTGGGCGCCCGTGTGGTTCAGGTCCTCGCGCTTCAGCCAGATCTGCGCGCCGCCGCAGCGCTGCGTGAGCCGTTCCGCGAAATACAGCGGGTTGGGACGCCCGACGAACGTCTTGAGCAGCCCGTCCAGCGTCTGCTGGAACGTCGGATCCTGCTTCGCCTTGTCGTACTCGGCCGTGAGCTGGTCGAGCGCGAACATCAGCGTTTCCGGGACGAAGCGGCGTCCGAATTCGCCGAAGCGTCCCCGCTCATCCGGGACGTTGCGCGTCGCCGGCGAAGTGCTCGCCACCGCCATGAATCGATCTTTCGTGAGACGTGGAACCTGCCGGGCGATTATTGAACTCCGACGGGGGACCGTCAACACGCCGCCGGCCGCGACACGGCGGGTGTCGTCGCCAATCCGTGGTGGTGCGGATGCCCAGAGAGGCGCCCTCCTTGTTGTGGAACTGCGTTCCCAGCGGTTCAGGGCCAGCCTGTTCCGTGCGGCCTGCCGCTGCGGACTCGCCAGGCCCTGGAGCGAATCTTCATCGCCGACGGGGGGAATGGTGCTGGCACAGAAATCGCCGGGCGATTGGGCGCGTGAGGCCCTGACGCAAGCTTCACGTCGCCGGGCAGCTGGGGTCTTCGGCAACGGCTGCTGGCACACCTTCTGGAAATCCCTCACCTTCGCCGGATGCCCCCACCATTCAGCGAATGCACCCCCGCCGGCGGGTGTTGCAGCTCCCCATTCCCTCAGATTCCCCACAGGCGTTAGAATCGTCATGACCGGCAAGTCCGGTGCGACGGCGATCCGGGTTCGTTCTCAGGCGACATGACGGGAATGTTTGGCGAGCGGGCGACAACAGAGCCGGCGCAGCAGGGCGGGCCAGTTCCCGGTCTGGTCCGTCAGTTCGTGGAATCGTTGATCGTGCTGGCGATCGCCGTGCTGTCGTTTCGCGAACTTGTCGCGGAGGGGTACCTGATTTCGACGGGCTCGATGGCCCCGTTCCTGCTGGGGTATCACCGGCAGGTGGAATGCCCCGACTGCCGCCTGCATTTCGCCTCGGGCGTGCAGATCGACGACGACTCGCGAAGCGCCGCTCAGGCGCAGGACCTGTACGGCGACGACGCGCGCCGCGGACTGGCGACCTGCCCGAACTGCGGCTTCAACCGCATCGACATCGACGAGTTCCCCCAGAATGAGGGGGACCAGCTGATGGTTCACAAACACGCCTACGACCTCCGCGATCCCCGGCGGTGGGAGGCGATTGTATTCCGGAATCCCGAAGACCCTTTGCAGCCCTACGTCAAACGCGTCGTCGGCCTGCCGGGCGAACGCGTCGAGATCCGCGACGGCGACGTGTGGATTGACGGCCAGCGGCCAGCGCGGTCGTTGTCCGTCCTGCGCGGCATGCGAATTCTCGTGGATGATCTGGCGCATCAGCCCGAGCGGCCGGCGTCCGACTGGCGGCCGCGCTGGGCCCCGTCGGGAGAGACGTCGCGCTGGACCGTGTCGCGAACGGGATTGAACTTCGCCGCCGCGGCATCCGCGACGCCGGATGCGTCGGTGTCCGGCATCGCGGACGACCCCGACTACGACTGGCTGACGTTCCGGCATTGGGTGCGCAGCGGCGGACGGCATGTGACGCGCGTAGCGCTGGAACGCTGGCCGGCGGACGCGGGGCCGCGTCCCATCGCGGGGGACGCGATCACCTGTGGGCTGGATGACCGGACGCTGTCTTGCACGGGCGTGCTGTCGGACGTGGACCGGGACCGCTGGCTGAGGAAGTCCTCGGACGAGGCGTTTCGCCGGGCGATTCTGGAGCTTGCCGAGGCCTCGCACGAGGCGCCGATCACGGACGACTACGGCTACAACCCGGCGCATGCGCCGGACGCGGGCTATATCGTCCGCGATCTGCTGCTGGAGCTGACGGCCGTTCCCGAAGCGGGGGCGGGGCGGCTGGCGATCGAAATGGACGATGGCCACACGCGGATGCAGGTCGAATTCGATTTCGCGAGCGGACAGGTTGAGCTGCGGGACGCGGAGCGGAACCAGCCGCTGCAGCACGCGTCGCTGCCGGACGGGAACGCGGGCGAGGCCCGGCTGATTGAGACATCGCTGGTGGACGGAGAGTTTCTGGTCGCGGTCGACGGCGCGCCGCTGCTGCCCGCGGTGCGGTTCGAGGGGCATCCGTCGTATCCGGTCCCGCGGCGGCCGATTCGAGTGGGCGCCGCGGACGGCCCGCTGCGCATCACTTCCCTGCGCGTGCACCGGGACGTGTATTACACGCCGAAGGCCCGCACCGAGACCCCGCACCAGCTGGCGGGAGACGAATTCTATGTGCTGGGGGACAACAGCCCGGTGTCGATCGACAGCCGCTGCTGGGACCGACCCGGCGTGCGGCGCGGGGACCTGGTCGGCAAGCCGCTGATCGTGCATCTGCCGTCGCAGCAGGCGGAATTTGAGCTGTTTGGGAAGCGGCGGTTCGTTCGGATACCGGACTTCTCCCGGGTCCGATATATTCGTTGATCCGCAGGCTGCGGCGTGACGTTCGCCATGCGGTCCTGAAGTCCGATGGATGAATTTCCGGCTCGGCCCGTGCGGCCTGTTTCCGGAGCGCATCGAGCGGCGTTCGGGCGCGGCTTTCCGGGCCGCGGCGAAGAGTTCACTCCCCAATTGCCGGCATCTTTCGAATGGCTACTGCGCCTCAGGCCAAACCCGCGCCTGCCAAATCCACGGTCGTCGTCCCGGCCGTGCAGGAACCGCGCAGGGAGAGCCTGCGCGACACGATGGAATCGATCGTGTTCGCGTTCATCCTCGCGTTCCTGTTCCGGACGTTCGAAGCCGAAGCCTTCGTGATCCCGACCGGATCGATGGCGCCCACGCTGTACGGACGCCACAAGGAGGCGGACTGCGTCCAGTGCGGCTGCCACATCGTGGTCGGCGCCAGCGACGAATACGATCCGGACAGCGGCCTGCTGCGTCACAACGCCCGGCTGCAGTCCGCGCTCTGCCCGAACTGCCGGTTCGAGAACACGCAGCTCAAAGACGAGCTGGCCTTCAATGGCGACCGCATTCTGGTCAACAAGTTTCCGTACGAGATCGGCGAGCCGCTGCGCTGGGACGTGTTCGTCTTCAAGTTCCCGGAAGAGCCGGATGTGAACTACATCAAGCGGCTCGTCGGCCTGCCGGGGGAGACGATCCGCATCCGCCACGGGGACCTGTTTCGCGCCGACGGGCCGTCCGAGCAGATTCTCCGCAAGCAGGATCCCGGCAAGCAGCGCCGGCTGCAGATTCCCGTCTACGATGACGCGCACCCGCCGACGAACCTGCTGTCCGCCGGCTGGCCCGAGCGCTGGTCGCCGGTGGTCCGCGCCGACGACGCCGGGGGCGGGGTCGGGGGCTGGACCGAGTCCGCCGAAGGCTGGACCCGCACGCCCGAACAGCGCGTCTACCGGTTGGAGCGCAAGGCGGCGGACGAGACCCGCTGGCTGCGCTACCGCCACTTCGTGCCGTTCCCCGCGGACTGGAAGAATTTCAGCGATGAACGTCCGCCCGAGCCGAAAGCCCGTCTGATCAGCGACTTCTGCGGCTACAACGCCACGTCCTCCCGCGAGCAGCAACCCGATCTGGGAGATACCTTTGACCTGGGGCCCTTCTGGGTCGGCGATCTGACGGTCAACTTCACCGTCGGAGTCGGCGATGTGTCAGACAACGGCGAGCTGGTGATTGAGATCTGCGAGGGCGTGCACTTTTACCGTGCCCGGCTGGGCATGCGCGACGGCATCGCCCGGATCTTCGAAATCAACCAGGGGCTCGATCCCAATCAGGAACGGGAACTCGCGGCCGGCGCGTTCGATCCCGGCGACGCCAGCGACGTCGACATCAGCTTCTCCAACGCCGATGACCGGCTGTGTCTGTGGGTGAATGACCAGCTCGTCGATTTCGGCCCCGGCGCGGAACTGGTGCGGAACCCGGCCACCGGGCTGACGCTGCCGCAGGACAGCGACCTGTGTCCCGTGGGCATCGGCGCGCAGGGACTGACGGCCATCGTCCGCAATCTGCGGCTGGAGCGCGACATCTATTACCGCGGACACAGCGATCCGATGGGCTTGCGGCACCGCCGGCTGGAGGATCTCCTGGATTCTCCCGCGGAATGGGGCCGCTTCTTCCAGGACCAGCTGGATGAAACCGTCGAACTGCAGGTCGATGAGGACGGGTTCCTCGCGCTGGGCGACAACAGCCCCCGCAGCCGCGACAGCCGGGAGTGGAAGCACGGCATGCAATCCGTGCCGCGCCGGCACCTCGTCGGACGGGCCTTCTTCATCTACTGGCCGCACGGCGTGCCGTTCCTGAACAACGGCCGCGGGTATCCCCTCGTGTATCACAAGGAGGAGACCGACCGATTCGACAAGAATCGCGAACGGGTCGCCGAGAAGGTCAAGGACTACCCCAAATGGACGGTCCCCTTCTACCCGCAGGTGGACAGGATGCGCCGCATCCGCTGAGGCGGTCGGCGGACGAGGCAGGCACTGGAATCGCGTTCTGCAGGAATCGCCATGGTCTACGTGAATGTCGTGCTGACGGTGAAATCCGATGCGGACGTCCCGCGGGTTCGCGAGCTGCTGTCCGAGCAGGCGCGGTTGTCGCGCGCCGAGCCGGGCTGCCTGCGGTTCGAGGTGTACCACTCCGAGAACGATCCACGGACGTTCCTGCTCGTGGAGCGCTGGGAATCGGACGCGGCCCTCGACGTGCACCGCACCGCGCACGCCTACACCACGGTCTACCATCCGCAGGTGCTGCCCCTGGTCGAACGCACGCCGCATCGCTCGCAACTCGTCAGCGGTTGACGCGGTCGCCGCGATCTTCTTCCATGTTCAGCAGCGGCCCCAAGTCCCCCGCAACTCCTTTCCGTCTCCAGTGACCCGCCCATGGCCCGCACGTCCAAGACGAAGACTCCCCGCTACAAGGTCATCGGGACACGGCCCATCCGCCACGACGGGGCCGACAAGGTCACCGGCCGCGCCCGGTATGGCGCCGACACCACGCTGACCGGCTGCCTCGAGGGCTTCATTCTCCGCAGCCCGCATGCGCACGCGAAGATCCGCTCGATCGACGCCAGCGAGGCGCTCGCCACGCCGGGCGTGCACGCCGTCCTCACCAGCGCCGATCTGCCCGCGCAGGGGGATCGCGTCGTCGAGCTGGGCGAGGGCGCGGCCATCATGAAGCACCTGCGGGCCAACATCCTGGCGGACGAAAAGGTTCTGTACCGCGGGCATCCCGTCGCCGCCGTCGCCGCCGACAACCGCCACATCGCCGAAGAGGCGGCCCGCAAAATCAAGGTCGACTACGAGCCGCTGCCTGCCGTCATGGACGTCCGCGCCGCCATGCGGCCCGAGGCGGCCCTGCTGCATCCGGACATCTACACCGACGAATTCGGCGAACGGATCAACTCCCAGCCCAGCAACGTCGCCAAGCGGTTCTTCTACGAAGTTGGCACGCCGGACGAGGCCTTCCAGAAGGCCAAGGTCGTCGTCGAGAAGGAGTTTCAGACCGCCACCGTCCACCAGGGCTATATCGAACCTCACACCAGCACGGCCCTGTGGCATGGCGATGGACACGTCACGCTGTGGACCAGCACGCAGGGTTCGTTCACCGCCCGCCAGCAGGTTGCCGAACTGCTGCACATCCCGCAGACGAACATCAAGGTCGTCCCGATGGAAATCGGCGGCGGCTTTGGCGGAAAGATCTCCGTTTACGAACAGCCCGTCGCCGTGCTGCTGTCGAAGAAGAGCGGCCGGCCGGTGCGGGTGACGATGAGCCGCACCGACGTGTTCGAATCGACCGGCCCGACTCCCGGTTCGGCGATCCGGGTGAAGCTCGGCGCCGACGCCAGGGGCCGGATCGTCGCCGCCGACGCCTGGCTGGCCTACGAGGCGGGCGCGTTTCCCGGCAGCCCGATCAATCCCGGCTGCATGTGCATCTTCTCCTGCTACGACGTTCCGAATGCCCGCGTGGAGGGGTTCGATGTCGTCGTCAACAAGCCGCGGACCAGCGCCTACCGGGCGCCCGGTTCGACGAACGCGGCCTTCGCGGTGGAGAGCGTCGTCGAAGAAGTCGCCCGGCAGCTGGGCCTGGATCCGCTGGAGTTCCGGCTCAAGAACGCGGCGAAGGAGGGCACGCGCCGCGTGGACGGCGTCGTCTACCCGCGCGTCGGGCTGGTCGAATGCCTGGAGGCGATTCGAGACAGCGATCACTGGAAGGCGCCGATCGGACCCCGCACGCAGCGGCAGGCCAACGGTCATTCCCGGCTGCCGAAATACGCCGTCCCGCACGCGCAGCGCGGCCGCGGCGTCGCCTGCGGGTTCTGGTTCAATGTCGGGTTCAAGTCGTCGGTCACTGTGACCGTCAACCCGGACGGCAAGGTGTCGCTGGTCGAGGGCTCGACCGACATCGGCGGGACGCGGACCAGCATCGCCATGCAGCTTGCCGAAACGCTGGGCATTGCCGCCGAGGATGTGAATCCGGTCATCGCGGACACGGACGGCGTGGGCTACACGGACGTCACCGGCGGCAGCCGCGTGACGCATACGACCGGCGCCGCCGCGCATATGGCGGGCCTCAAGATCCGCGACCTGATGCGGGAACGGGCCGCCGTCATCTGGGAATGCGATCCGGCCGCGGTCCGCTACGAGGACGGAACGATCCTGGGTCCCGGCGGCGAGAAGCTCAGCTTCCAGGAGCTGGCCGCGAAGAGCCTGCACAACGGCGAACCGATCGCGGCCACCGCGTCGATCAGCATGGACACCTGCGGCGGCTCGTTCGGCGCGCATGTCGTCGACGTCGAAGTCGACCCCGACACGGGCAAGGTCGAAATCCTCCGCTACACGGCGGTGCAGGACGCCGGAACCGCCATTCATCCCAGCTACGTCGAAGGGCAGATGCAGGGGGGCGTCGCGCAGGGCGTCGGCTGGGCCTTGAACGAGGAATACTGGTACGACGAGTCGGGCATGATGCGGAACTCGACGTACCTCGATTACCGGATTCCGACCTGCTTCGATCTGCCGGAGATCGAGACGATCATCGTCGAGGTTCCCAACCCTGTGCATCCCTACGGCGTGCGGGGCGTCGGCGAAGTGCCGATCTGCCCGCCTCCCGCGGCGATCGCGGCGGCCATTCATGACGCCGTCGCCGTGCGGATGACCGAACTGCCGATGTCTCCCCCGCGACTGCTGGCGGCGATTCTCGACAAGCGGGATTGATCGGCTCGGGGACGACTGGCCTGTCGTGCGGTGTGCGGATTCGCGCGCGGCTTCGCGAATCGCACGGTCGGACGCATGAATTTCGTATCGTCTGCGCCGTCAGCGCGTGGGATTGCTTGGATTCCGAGGCATCGCCGGGCGCGATGCCGTTCGGCGCGGCGTTTGCCTGATGGACTGTCGGCGGACCCCGTTCATTGCGCAGAGCGCATTCCAAGGAATCCCGACATGACCTGTCTTCGCTGGTTCGCGTCCCTGTCTGCACTGGTCGTGTTCGCCGCCATCTTGTCGATGGGCACTCGGGCGGAGGACCCGGCCGGGAAATCGCCTCCCGCACAAGCCAATCCAGCGCAGGAGGACGATCCGGCGACTGCGGATGCGGACGATGAAGAAGTCGACGATGAAGAAGACCCCGAGGTCACCGGACGCCTGCCGTTGCGGCTCAAGGACTTCATGCGTCTCAAGCTGAAGGCCTCCTCGCAGATCCTTGAAGGTCTGGC
>JAHBXW010000013.1 GCA_019636235.1 Planctomyces sp. | reverse complement strand
TTTGCAATGACCAATTGCTGATGACCAATGGCCCATCCGGGTCGCCCCTTGACGCCGCCTCGCGAGCCTTGGTCTGCCGCGCTCAGAAGAAGAACGTCTGGTGCAGCTTGCGGGAAACGATCTTCCAGCACGTCGTTTTCCCGCAGCGGACCTTCGCCCGGCCGCGGCAACCGCTCCACAGGGCCTGCTGCAGCTCCGCCGCCTCGGTCGTGTCCGAGGGATTGAACGCCACGCGGACCATGTAGTGCGTCGTCCACATCTGCGCCGAACCGTCCGCCGCGCGAATCGTCGGCACCGTGCCGCCGCCATCGACCAGCAACTGCCGCGGCGGATCATCGGCGTCCTGTTGCGAGATCTCCCGCACCTGGCCTTCAAACACCCGCATCGGGAAGGCGTCCAGCTTCAGCCGCACCGGGCTGCCGACCTCCAGCGTGGGGACTTCCGACTGTTCGACAAACAGGACCGCCTCAAGCTCGCTGGAGGGGTGCAGATCGCAGACGGTCGTGCCGACGGACAGCCGCGAGCCAAGGTTTTCGTCCCGCAGCGGCATCTGCTGCCAACCGCCGAGTTCGCGGTAGCCGCGGGTCTCAATTTCCACGTTGATCTGCATGGCCGGAGGGGCGACAAGGCCATCCCGCTGGGCGACGATCGTCAGTTGCTGCTGCCGTTTCCACAGCGATTCGAGCTGTTCCTCGGCGGGCTTGAGGATTTCCAGGACGGCTTCGGCTTCCGCGGGGCGGCCAGCGGCGAGGTGCTGATCGGACAGCAGCCGCATGGTGCGGATGGAGGTTTGCAGCTCGGCGACCTGGAGTTCGAGGTCGGGGTTGGAGAGCCGGGCGATGACGTCGCCCTGCTGGACGGTCTGCCCGGGGCGGACCTCGATGGATTCCAGCCGTCCGGCGACCGGAACCTGGACGGGAAGCTGGTCGCGGGCCTGGAGCACGAACGCGGCGCTGACCCGGCGGGGGACGGGGACCACGACCGCGGCATAGCCCAGACCGGCGACGATGGCGGTCGTCAGCCCCAGCCGGCCCCACTTCAATCCGCCGGGGCGCGAGGCGGCGCGGGAGACGCGCATGACAGTTCTCCACAGAGGAATCACGAACAACTGGCAGCCGACAAGGGCCGCCAGGACCAGGCTCACATTGCCCAGCCCGTGCGGTTTGAGAACATGGTAGAAGAACCACAGGATCGAAATGCACAGCAGCCAGCGGTACAGCCATGCGGCGATAGCGAACATCACGAAGGCGACCCGTCGCCGCGCGGTGAGCGGCTCCGTCGGCCCGCTCGGGGGCAGCCCCAGCAGCGTCCGGTCGATCCAGCCCTGCAGCGCCGCCTGGGCCCGGCCCCTGAGGTTCGGAATCTCCAGCAGGTCGGACAGCAGGTAGTACCCGTCGAACCGCATCAGCGGATTGGCGTTCAGCAGAAACGTGTTCAGCGAACAGATTGTCATCAGCGCCAGCGCGATGTTGTGCACCACGCCGTTCGTCGTCGACCACCACACCAGCGATGCGAATGAGGCGATCAACAGCTCCACGTAAATGCCGCCGGCGCTGATCGCCATCCGCCGCCACTTGCTGGGCATCGTCCAGGCGTCCGAGGCATCGCAGTACAGGCAGGGGGAGAACACCAGCAGCAGCATGCCCATGTCGTGGCATTCCCCGCCGAAGTGCCGGCAGGTCAGTCCGTGGCCGAATTCATGCAGCACCTTGCTGACGCCGATCGCCACCCACAGCCACAACAGCGTCTCGGCCGAGAAGAACTGCCCCAGCGACTCCTCGCGGAACCGTTCCACCAAAGTGTCCGCGTGCACGAGGTTGTATGCGATCGTCCCCGCGATGAAGGCCAGCGCCGTGATGACGGCCCACGGGCGATACATCCACTTCACCAGCGGATACAGCCGGCTGAGCACCGGCTCTGGATCGACGCCGGGAAACTTCACATACAGCAGGCTGCCCATCCAGGAACGGCGCTGGGCGCGCTCCACGGAACGGGCATGCGCCAGCAGCATTTCGCCCTGGCCGCCGCCGCTGAACACCACCAGTCCCGATTCGGCCAGCGACTGCAGGAAGCGTTCGAGTTCCTCGCGTGCGGGCGCCGGCCCCGCCTGTCGCCGCTCAATCGCTTGCCGCAGCTCATCGATCGTCCGGCCGGTCAGCAGCCGGAGGATGTCGTGCTCGGCGGGCCGGAAACGAAAGTAATTCAGCGAGACCGGATCCTTGATGACATACGAGAGTTCGCCGGCGTAGATCTGCGGTTCGATCTGCAGATCGGCGCGCAGCGTGAACCGGCGGGCGATGGCGGTCGGCTGTTCGGCGGTCGCGGTCATGCGGGCGGGCGAAGCGCGGCGTCAGAACAGGAACAGAATCCGGGAGTGCCCGAATTCGATGATCTCGCGGAGCGCGATGTAGCCCATTGGCCTTTCGCCGCAGAGGATGCGTCCGCGGACCTCCGCGCCGTCCCGCAGCGGGGGCGGGTCGTCCGGATCGGGCACGACGTTCATCAGCACCGCATGCTTGTCCCCCTGGATTTCCGTGCGGGGGGAGATTTCCGACAGCCAGCCGCGGTACCGCCGCTCGGGATCGGTGGCCAGGATGTAGTCCACGCGCAGCCGCGAGCCCTCGGGCCGCGTCCGCCAGGCCTCCAGAACATAACCCGCGGCGCTTTCCGGGACGTTCAGTTCCATCGTCCAGGCGCCTTCCGGCTCGATGATCTGCAGCAGCAGGTTGCCGGCGTTGACCGGCCGGTTCAGCAACTGCCGTTCGGGCTGCCAGGTGGCGACGACGCCGTTCATCGGGGCCCGGACGGTCAGCGGTTCGATCCGCTGCTCGAGCAGCGAGACCTGCAGGTTGAGGTTCAGGCGCCGCTCGTTGAGCTGGGCGATTTCACCGTCGACTTCGATCGCTTTTTGCGGCGACAGGTTGCGGTCGGAAAGCTGGACCTGCTTGAGCTTCAGCGACTCGGACGTGGAAACAAGCTGTTCGCGGGCTTCCTGCAGTTTCAGGACGAGTTCGGGATTTTCGATTCTGGCGAGGATCTGTCCGGCGTGGACGCGGTCTCCGTGCCGCACGAGCACCTCGCGGACGACGCCCGATTCGGGCGCGAACACCCCCCGTCGCAGATCGGCCCGTAGCGTGCCGCGCCCCTCCATGCGGAGCGGCCAGGGGACGATGATCATCGCCGTCACGATCGCCGCCAGAAGCGCCAGCGTGATCAGCGTGCGGAGCCGGATCGTCTCGGCGAAAAACGTCCCGATGCGGCGGCGGATCGATCCGAGAAACACGCGGTCGTGCGCCAGTGCGTTCTGCAGCGCGAGCGACGTGTGAGCGGCCGTCTGGTTGACGCCATCGACCAGCGCCTCGGGCGTCAGCTGATTATCGAACTGTTCGACGATCAGTGCTCCGATGCCGCGCTTGCCGGACTCGCCGCGCATGGGGATGACGAACAGCGTCGCGGGCTTCGCATCGGTGAGGTAGGCCGTCAGCCAGTGCGCGGCGCGATCGGGGGCTTGCCGCGTTCCGGGGCCGTAGACGACAGGTTCTCCCGCCGCGACGACCTCGCGGACCAGCGATTCCAGAAGCCGCACCTGGTTGGCGCGTCGATCGGGCTTGGGCTGCCCGGAGACGGCCGCCAGCCGGACGCTTCGGCCGCGTCCCAGGGCGACGCTGACACGATCGCAGCCCAGCGCGTCTCGGCCTTCATTCGCGGCGATATAGGCGACTTTGCGAGGGTCCAGCGTGGAATGGATGCGCTGGGCGAAACTGTCGCGCGACTTGAGCTGCAGCCGCTCGCGCGCCGCGCCGGCGAGCTGACCCATGCGAGTGCGGTCGGCGGCGAATTCGGCGGCGCGTGCCAGAAGTTCCAGTTCGGCGGGCCCGTCGATGGCGGGATTGCGGCGGCCGCGCGGCCGGAAGACTTCCAGCAGGACCTGCTGCGTTCCGACCACGGCCGCGGGAGCGATCAGGATTTCCAGCGACGTGGGATTGCCGGCATCGTCGGCGCTCCATTCCGGCGGCACGAATCGCGGCTTGCCGACTTCGACAACCTGCTTCAGCAAGCGGCCGTGGCGCTGCCATTCCTCGGGACTGCGCTGCAGTTCCTCGGTCGGGAGATTCTGCTGATGGCGGAGATAGAGCGTTTCGTTCCCGGGGCAGAACCAGACGGCGACGGCTTCAGCGCCGAACAGCGTGCGGAGCTCGCCGAAGAATTCCTGCTCGAACCGAGCGTTCGGCACCTCGGCGCGCGACGAACGGTGCAGCGCGGACAACGACCGTTCGCCGACGTCCGAAACACCCCTGGCGGACTGCATGTCCATTTCACTCCGATTCCAGACCACGTTGCCGTGGCAGAGACGCTATGTCCGCGCGGTCCTGCGGCAGTCCGTGCACAGGAACGGCGGCGACCCCGGAATCGCCCGGCGGTCGGCAATGAGGCGGATTGCCCGG
Organism: Planctomyces sp.; assembly: GCA_019636235.1. Lineage (GTDB taxonomy): Bacteria > Planctomycetota > Planctomycetia > Planctomycetales > Planctomycetaceae > Caulifigura. The sequence goes on along the minus strand of JAHBXW010000013.1, from coordinate 127,330 downwards.
TCTTCCGAGCCCGAAGGCGCCCGGAGCGGAGCAAACTGCAACTGCGGGTTCGATTACACTCCCGGGAACCGTCTCCGTCAATCCGCGGATTTCCCAAGTTGCCCGAATGGAAACGTCGAGGCCGTCAAAATCCTCCTGACCTGCGGCGTTGGCCTCCCTTCGCCGGCTTTGCCGCCCGTCGGCGGCGATGCGACGGGCCTGGATCGAACTTGCAGGCGTTGCGGATTGCGCCGGACGAAACGGCGGCGGACGGCGAACGACAGGTGGTGGGAACTCGCTGCCGCCGCTGGCCCGGCCCGGAGAGTCCGCCCTGTTCGCCCCCGGCAGGCTCTTGGGGTTTCCCCGAACCGCCATTACGATCGACCGCATGCCCGCGATCGAAGTCCGTCATCTCTCGAAGACCTACCGCGTCTACCACAAGCGGGAGGGGCTATGGGACTCCGTCCGCGGGCTTCTGCGTCGGCAGTACAAGACTGTCGAGGCCGTCCGCGACGTCAGCTTCACCATCGAGTCCGGCGAGATGGTCGCGTTCCTGGGACCCAATGGCGCCGGCAAAACGACGACGCTCAAACTGCTGTCCGGACTGATCGTGCCGACCGGCGGAGCGGCGACCGTTCTGGGCTACGTCCCCTGGAAGCGCGAACATGCGTATCGCCGCCGGTTCTCCCTGGTCATGGGGCAGAAGAACCAGTTGTGGTGGGACCTCCCGGCGCAGGAATCGTTCATCCTCCACAAGGAAATCTACCGCATCGACCCGGAACAGTTCGTCCGCCGCCGGGACGAACTCACCGACCTCCTGCAGGTGCGGCAACTCGTCAGCCAACCCGTGCGAGAGCTGTCCCTCGGCGAACGGATGCGGATGGAGTTGATAGCCGCGCTGCTGCACAGCCCGGAGGTGCTGCTGCTCGATGAGCCGACGATCGGCCTGGATGTGGTCTCGCAGCGGAAGGTGCAGGAGTTTCTGAAGTTCTACCAGGCCCAGCGGAAGATCACCGTCATTCTGACGAGCCACTACATGAAGGATGTCGAAGCGCTGTGCCGCCGCGCGGTGATCATCAACCAGGGGGAGATCAAACACGACGGACCGCTGGCGGAGATCGTCGAGCGGTTCAGCCGCAACAAGGTGGTGCATCTGCAGTTTGCCGGGACCGAAGTGCCGGACGATCTGGCGTCGTTTGGTCATGTGTTCGACGTCGAGCCGCCGCGGGCCCGGCTGGAAGTGCCGCGGGAACGGATCGCCGAAGTGCTGACGGCTCTTCTGGCGCGGTACTCGCTTGAGGACGTGGGCGTTCAGGAACGGCCTTTGGAAGAGGTGATCGCGGAATTCTTCACGCAGCCGGAGGCCGCGGGGGCCGAAGCGGCGCTTGCGTGAGGGCTGGTTTGACCGGTGAATATTTTGACGCTGCTGCCCTGGCGGGGGTAGGGTGATGTCTGCGGGCTTGGTGCAGCTGGCCAGATCGTCGGGAGAACGGGCAATGATGCGCTCCGGAATGTTGTGCGTGATGGTGTCGCTGGCGGCCGCGCAGGCCGTCGCCCAGAATCCGCGGCCCGGCTCGCCGGACGCGATTCGGGCTCAGATCGAAAAGCTGCAGGAGCAGTTGGATCGTCAGCTCCAGGACGCCGCCCGCGGGTCGGAGGAGGAGCGCAAGATGCGCCAGCTCAGCGAGCGAATGGCTGAAGCGGACGGCCAGCCCGTCATGGTGTTGCGGGCGTATGATCTCGTCGACCTGTTCGTGCCGATCACTGCGTACCCGGCCATGACGCCGAAGGACCTGACGGGCGAATCGGAGGTCGTGTTCCCGCTGGCGTCCTCCAATCTCTCGGGCTTCACCGGCGCGATGGGCGGCGCGATGGGGGGCATGGGCGCCGGGGGCGGCGGGTTTTTCCAGATCGGCGGCGGCGCGATCGCCGGTTCGGATGTCATCGTCGATTTGCAGAGCCTCAGGGACGTGATCTTCGAAATGACGCCCGGCCCCTGGGATGAGGTCGACGGCGAAGGCGGGCGGATCGTCAGCCTCGGCAACACGCTGCTCGTCAGCACGACGCTCGAGAACCAGCTGCAGGTCGAGAACCTGCTGATGCTGCTCCGCGAAAAGTGGGGACGGCCGAAGCTGTTGAACGTTGAAGTCGACTGGCTGTGGCTGACGCCTGAGGAGCTGGACGAGCTGGCCCCGATCGCGGACGGCTCGGCCCGCCGCGTGATGACCCGCGAGGCTCTCGATTCCCTGCGCAATGCGGATGATGAGCAGCGACCTGCGTCCCGGTCGATGCGCATCGCCTGCTACAACGGGCAGACGGTCAGCCAGCAGTCGCTGAGGCAGATTCCGGTCGTGGCCTCGCTGACCACGGTGATGGCCCAGGAGGCCGCCGGCTATCAGCCGCAGGTGCGGGCGCTCTCGGATGGCGTGATCGCCCAGGTGACGCCGCTGGTCTCGCGTTCCGGCAAGCACGTCGATGTGAATCTGCAGAGCCTCGTGAATGACGTCGTTCTGGACGATCCGAGCGATTACGACGCGCAGTCGCCGCGGCTCGACCGTCCGGCATTGCGGACGCATCGCTTCGCGACGACGGTCCGAGCGGCCGTCGGCGCCACGACGCTCGCGGGCGGCATGTCGCACCTCAACGCGCAGGAAGCCGCTGGCAACTTCGCGCTGTACGTGTTTGTGACCACGTTCGTGGAAGAGATCCGCGAAGCGCAGGCGCCGGACGCGCCGGCGCTCGACGAGGAATCCTCGGAGGCTGCGAAGGCGGAGGAACCCGCGACGAGTTCCCGGACGGAATCGGCGCCGCGCGTGGGGGACGCCCGGGACGAGAGCGCGCGCGAGCTGCTGCGGTCGCGGTTCGATGCCCTCCGCGAGCAGCCAGCGGACCCGCTGGAGGTCATGCGCCGGCGGCTTGTCGAACAGTCGCAGGAGATCGAGCGTCTGACGAACCGAATGCGGTCGGAGTCGGTCGACGTCGAGCCCAAGGTCGCCCCGGTGCGCGAGCGGCTGCAGAGGTCCCTTGACGAGTCCGCCCGGAAGGCGGAGCTGGAATCGCTGGAAAGCCGGATCGAGTCGCTGCGTTCGATCCGCGAGGAGGCGCTCAAGGCGCTGCAGGACGACGGGTGATCGACGGGGGAATGCGCCGTGCTCCGCACAGAGCCGGGGCCAAAAACAAAGAGAGCCGGCGACTCGCGCCGGCTCCCTGCAATTGCGATCCGCGATGGATCCGGCTCAGGCCGGAGTCACGTTCTCGGCCCGCGCACCCTTCGGCCCGCGACCTTCCGTGAAGGTCACTTTCTGACCTTCGTACAGCTGGTCGAACCGGCCGCCCTCGACATTGGACGAGTGGAAGAACAGATCTCCACCGCGCCCCGTGTCGATGAACCCGAAGCCCTTGTCCGTGATTTTCTTGATCGTGCCTTCAGCCATCAGTCACCAGCTCTCAGAACAGACTTGCCGACGGACCCGAGAAACAGTCACGGGATTCGTCCCGTCGTGCGTCGACATCGTAACAATTCGGCCTTCTCCAGCATGCCAACTTTTCCGGCCGGCAACGAATTTCTGAAAAAACGGCCCCGGCGGTAGATGAACGCAAACTCAGCCAAAACTCGGCCATTCGCCCAGCCAGGCCCCCTGGCGCTGCCGCACTGACGGTCGGAGAAGCCGATCAGGGCGCACGACGAGTCCCCATCACGCGCGCGCTCTGCCGGGGCGCGGCCTTTCCGTTAGACTTGGAGCGGATGTCCCGCCTGGTGGCAGAAAGGTCCGACCATGCTCCGGTGTCTGGTTGCCGTCACAGCCTGCGTGATCCTGGCCGCGTCCGGCGCGCGTGCGGCCGATGTGCATGCCTGGGCCGATGCGGAAGTGGAACGACTGATTCCCCTCTACGAGCACCTGCACCAGAATCCCGAACTGTCGTTCGAGGAGCGGGAGACGGCCCGTCGCATCGCGGACGAACTGCAGGCCGCCGGCTGCGAAGTGACAACGGGCGTCGGCGGGCATGGAGTCGTCGGCCTGCTGAAGAACGGCAACGGGCCGACTGTGATGTTCCGCTGCGATCTCGATGCGCTGCCCGTCGCGGAGGAGACCGGGCTGCCGTTCGCGTCGACGAAGACGGCCGTCGCCGCCGGGGGCGCGGAATCGGGACTGATGCACGCCTGCGGGCATGACCTGCACATGACGAATTTCATCGGCGTGGCCCGATTTCTCGCGGCGCATCGCCACGACTGGACCGGTACGGCGATGCTGGTCGCCCAGCCCGCGGAAGAGCGCGGCAACGGCGCGCAGCGGATGATTGAAGACGGCCTGTTCACCCGGCTGCCCAAGCCGCAGTTCGCGCTGGCGCTGCACTGCGACTCGTCGATGGCGACGGGGCGCGTCGGCTGGCGGGCCGGGTATGTGTGCGCCAACACCGACAGTTGCGACATCGTCGTCCGCGGCCGCGGCGGTCACGGCTCCCGCCCCGAGGGCTGCATCGATCCCATCGTCCAGGCCGCGCAACTCGTGCTGGACCTGCAGACGATCGTCAGCCGCGAGATCTCCCCGTTCGAACCGGCCGTGATCACTGTCGGCTCGATTCACGGCGGGTCGAAGCACAACATCATTTCGGACGAGTGTCGATTGCAGTTGACGATCCGCAGTTACGATCCGGCCGTGCGGGACCGGCTGCACGAGTCGATCCGCCGGAAGGCGTTCGCCGTCGCGGAAAGCTTCGGGGCGCCGGAGCCGACAGTGACGTTCGATGAAGGCACGCCGGCCGTGTTCAACGACGAGGGGCTGGTGATGCGGGTCGTGCCCAGTTTCGAAGCGGTCCTGGGCGAGGAGAACGTTCTGCCGGTCGAGCCCGTGATGGGGGGCGAGGACTTCAGCTTCTACAGCCTGGCGGGCGTGCCGGTGTTCATGTTCCGGTTGGGCACGGTCAATCCGGACGAAATTGAGGCCGCGCGCCGGGAAGGCCGGCCGCTGCCGACGCTGCATTCGGCGAAGTATGCTCCGGATGTCCGCCCGGCGCTGCGGACGGGGTTGGTGGCGTCGACGCAGGCCCTGCTGTCCCTGATGCCGCCGCGCGTGGAGTAGCCTCCCGCGGCGCGATGCGAGGACCCGAAGTCATGACGCTGATCCCCCGCCGGAGCATTCTGGGAGCGCTGGCCGCCGCGTGGTGGTGGCCGACCGCCGGCCGTGCCGAGGACGCCGTCGAATCCGCCCCGCCGCCCGACGGGTCTGACCCGCCCCGGGAGCAGGCCGCCGCCGAACAGGTCGCCTCGGACACGCCGCCTGGAATCGAGAAGCGGCTGCATTCCGGCCGCGTCGTGCTGCTGGCGGATGCGCTGCGCCGCCGGGACATCCGGTTCACGGAGGAAATGGAGTCGCACGTCGTTCTGGAGACGGAGTCGGGCGGGCTGCATCCGATTCTGGCGGACTGGCGGGGCAGGGCGTTCTATCAGGACGAGCGGCTGCGCGACCGGACGGTGCACCTCGTGGCGTTCAGCCGGCCGGGGATTCCGTACCTGCAGACGCTGACAGTGTTCGCCGAGGATGAGCGCGGCCGGACGCAGCACATCGACTACTGGTGCGACATCTGCGCGATCCCCATGTACGAGATCAAACCCTGCGAGTGCTGTCAGGGGGACATTCGTCTGCGGTTCACGCCGCGGGGGCTGCCGGACGACGTGCCGCGGGCGACGACCGAAGCGAAGTGATCGAGGAGACCGCGCCGCCGCAGCGCCGCATCATTCGCCTTCGGGAGTCAACGTCGCCACGAATCCGCCGGCGGCCGGGATCGTCACGCGGAGCGAGTCCGCGGACCGCACGGAGAGCGATCGCGTCGTCGCCCGGGTTGGACCCGCAGGGTCGTCCTCAATGAAGTCCGCGCGGAACGCGCCGTCGCCCAGAAACGACAGCGGCAGTTCCAGCGTCCGCCCGGCGGCGCCCGTCATGCCGCCCACATACCAGGCAGTTCCATTCCGTCGGGCGACGACCAGGCAGTTCCCGAACTCCGCGTGCAGCACGCGCGTCTCGTCCCAGTTGCAGGGGACGCGGCACAGGAATTCCAGCCCCGGCTGGTCGCGGTACGCCTCGGGCGTGTCCGCGAGCATCGGCAGGTGGTTCAGGTAAACGACGAACATTGCCAGCTGGTGCCCGCGCGTGCCCTGCACGAAGGGCGCGTCGTTGCGGGGCCGGTGATCGGCCGGCAGGACCGACCGCATCCCCCCCTGGTGGTAATCCAGCGGGCCGGCCAGCATCCGGATGAACGCGATGTTCAGGTTGTGTTCCGGCGGCGTGCCGAGGCCCTCCCACTTGTTGTACTCCTGGTTCAGGGCGGCCTCGGAAGTCAGCACGTTGGGCCACGTCCGCTCCATCCCGACCGGCTTGTAGGCGCCATGCCAGGTGACCGTCAGGCGATGCTTCGCGCACTTTTCGGCGACTTCGTGGTACCAGGCGACCATTTCCTGATCATCCCGGTCCATGAAGTCGACCATGATGCCTTCGATGCCCCATTGCTCGTAGACCGGCAGAGCTTCATCGAGCTGCCGCTGGAGCGCGATCCAATGCATCCACAGCCGCAGTCGCACGCCCTTCCGCTTCGCGTAGTCCAGCACGTCCGGGAGATCGATTTCAGGGACGGCCGTGGTGATGTCGGTGGGACCGTTGGGGGCGATCGGTCCGCCGTACCAGGCGACATCCAGCCCGTCGAGCGAGTGGTATTCGATCCCCTGCTCGGCGCAGAAGTCGATGTAGCGTTTCATCGTCGCCGTGTTCACGCCCGGCTGGAAATCGGCCCCTTCGAGGACGTAGCCATTCCACCACGGGAAGGTCGTCCGTCCCGGCCGGATCCACGATGGGTCGGCGATCTTTGATGGTTCGCTGAGATGGAACACCAGGTTCGATTCGATCAGCCGGCCAGGGTCATCGCCGAGCAGCAGCACGCGCCACGGAGTGCTGTGCGGCAGGGAAGCGGACACTTTGAGGCCATCCCGGCGGCCCGGCAGGGGCGACAGCCGCGCGGCGAGCGTGCCAGGTCGCCCCTCCGCCTCCGCGAGATACAGGCCCGCATAGTCGATGAGGTTGGCCTCGGTGACGCCAATCCACAGCGGGTTCCCCTCGAGGGGCCGGTGGACCAGCAGCGGCAGACCGATCAGCGTCTGCGGGCCGACCTGGGAGACTGGACGCGTCTCGTAGTGTTTCTCGTACGACGTCGTGTAACCGTTCAGCGGCAGCAGATGGGCGATCGCGTCGTCGGAGAATGTCAGCTCGGTCAGTTCCTGTTCAAGCTCGAACGACGCCAGCGGCTCCTGGGCGGGCAGCTGGTACCGGAAGGCGAGGCCGTCCTCGAACGCGCGGAAGGCGAGCTCCACGGTGCGGTTCGGCGCCGCCTGCTCCTGCAGCGTCAGCACCAGTTCCTGGTGATGATCCCGCGCGGAGGACGTCTTGCCGACAGGCACGAGGTACGTCTCGTCATGCGACTGTCGCCGCGCAGCGACGATCTTCAGGCTGTCGCGAATCGGCCGTTCGCCTGCGAACTGGAGGCCGAAGGCCAGCGAACAGACGTCCGTTCCGCGGAAGGCGACGCGACCGGCGGGCCGCCCATCGGTGAACTGCAGCGTCAGTCGCACGGCGCCATCGGGCGATGATAGCGGATCGAGTGCGTCGACCGCCTGTCCGCACGCCGGACGGCCGATGCAGAGCGCGATCGTGACGACGAACATCCAGCGCAGAAGCATGTGCAAAGTTTCCGAAGAGCGCGTGACCAGGGTTCAGTGCGAATTCGATCGCCGCGCGACAGTGTGACCTGCGCCGCGCTGAACGAACAGCGCATGGTCGCCTGCTGGACGACTCCCCGGGAGACATTCGCCGTTCAGGGCGCGGACGTCTCCGAGACCTGCCTGGTCACTTCCGTCACGATCCGTTCCTCGACCGATTCGTCCCAGGCCGAGGGCAACCCGTAATACACCATCGCCCCGCCCCCTTCGTACCGCCCCTCGCGAAGCACGCGCAGCGAGGGAATGTACGCCATCACATCGTTGACGTATCCGGCCGCCCAGACCGACTGGTCCGGATGGTCCGCCGTCAGCCGGAGCGCGAAATCCACGACGACCTCCCCGCCCAGCAGCGCCCACGCGGGAGCGTCTCCGATCCGCCACACCTGAACGGGATACGGGTACGCGGCCGCCAGCTCCCCGTCCTGGCCCCATTGCTCCAGCAGCAACCGCGCTCGACGCCCCTCGTAACCCGTGTCCGACGCCGCCAGACGGTCGAGGTCGTCGCGCGTCGGCAGAGTCGCATACGGCAGTTCGATCTCGCGCAGCACGGCCCGGGACGGCCCCTGGATGGCCATCATCGGCCCCCCCAATACCTCGTCCACGGCCGCCGCCAGTTGCCGTCCATACTCCCGGGCGAGTTCGACTTCGCGCCGCGGCAATGGATTCTGATCGGCGCCGCACCCCGCCCAGAACATCGCCTGCACGCCGGGATGCCGTCGCTCGAGTTCGATCTGTGCGAAGCCCGGATAGTCGCCCGACCATTCATAGGAACTCAGGACGGTCGCGTGGCAGGCGTAGCCGAAGATGGCCGCGGAAAGCTGGCCCTCGCGGCGAATCGCCAGAACCGGGACGGTGTGATCGACCGGCCCCTGCAACTGGCCGGCCGCCCGCAGGGCCGTCACTTCGTCCTCGGGATTGTTGCGGCGATTCACTGCGAATGTCGCCTCGCCCGTCCCCCAGGACAGCTCCGCCGGACGCAGATCAGCGACCGCCTCCTGCACGGCCCGCACGACATTCGCCTTCAGCAGCTCCGCATACTCGGCAATCAGGCTCCACTGCGAATCATCGAGCGCCAGCAGATACATCGCCCGCAGGTTGCGGTTCACAACCGGCCCCGTGTGCGTGTGCGAACAGCACAGCGCGACCCGCGCCGGCTCGATCCCCGCCGCTTCCCGGATCCCGCGTTTGAGTTCCTGCGACAGCTCCCGATCGATGCCAACCAGGTCCAGAGTTACCAGCGCCAGCCGACGGCCGGCTGAGTCTTCCAGCACGGCGACCTTCGCCCACAATGGCGTCAGCGTGCCCTGGGCCGGACGATCCCGGGACGAGTAGCCCGACATCCACATCGGGCGGGGCGGCGTGATCTCAACCCGCGCCAGTCCGGCCCGCCATTCGTCCGCGGCCGCGCCCCTGCCGAGCCCGGGCAGCAGCAGGGCGGCAACGGTCAGCAACCGCAGCAGGTGCAGAATCATGATCGCCTCGTCGAGCGGGATTTCGGAATCGATCGGAACGTGCCGATACGAGTACCCGCGATCGGCTGGGAATGCGAGAGTTCCCGCCGGCCGCCCAAGCCGCAGGGCGCTTGATCGAGCCCCGGACCACACGCCGATGCGCCGGGCGCACGCTTACGCGAGTCCGGTGGCCAGGCCGTACACCTCGGCCGTGTCGATGATCCGGTCGTTGCTTTCGAACAGTCGCGCGAGGGCCGCCTTGTGGATCTTCATTTTCAGGCCCCCCACGCCGATCGCGCCGTAACACGTGACGCCCCCGTGGACGGCGGCCTTGTCCGTCGCCCCAATTCCATCCAGCCCGGCGGGGGGAACGGCGTTCAGGTCGATGGCGGTTTTCAGCGTCGGCGTCCGCCATTCGTCCGCCTGAAAGAACCGAGCTCCGGCGGCCCCGGCGGCGATCAGGATCTGCGCCGATTCCAGAAGCCGTCCCGCGCCGTCGCTGAGGGAGGCCGGCTGGAGCTGGGCGTCGGGATGGATCCCGGCGATGTTGCGGCACACGGCGTCCGCGCGGTCCTTGTCGCGGGAGACGACCACGACCGTCGCGCCCTGCGAGGCGAGGATCTGCGCGGCCCGATGCCCGACCGGACCCGTCCCGCCCAGGACGACGGCCAGCGCGCCGTCCAGCGTCACATGCTTCGACGCCGCGCGGACCGCCGCCGCCGCCGTCGTGTTCGAACCGTTGGAATCCAGCATCGCGGAGACGCGCATCGGGCCGAAGAAGGCTTTGCGGACGGCCTCCAGCACGGCCTCGCCCGCGTCGGCGCGGCTGCCGCCGATGAAGATCGCGGTGTTCTTCAAGTCGGCCGGAGCGCGGGTGAAGATCGCCCCGTGCACCAAAGCCGTCGCGTTGGCGGGAGTCACGCCGCCGTAACTGAACAGCTGGTCGACGTCGGCGTCGATGGCGACGACGCGATCGAACGCACTGGGCAGGGGGTCGGTGTCGAGCTGGATCAGGATGCGTTTCATGAAGTTCTCACGAAAAAGCCCAGGGGATGTCCCCTGGGCTCGACGGTCCGTTGCGGAGAATCCGATCAGACGCCCGAGAACGGGTGCTTGGCGGAGTCCTTCTTGGCGACGACTTCATCGGCGGCCGGCTGGTTCTTCATGGCCCGCTGAATCGACAACTTGGTCGCGTCGTAATTGTACTGGAAGATCTTCTTGTCGTCGGCCGCTTCCCAGTGGATGAACACGCCGCAGACGATGCACAGCTTTTCGCACTGATCCTTGGGGATCACGCCATCGGCGACGCAGTCGGCGACGGCCTTGGCGACGGCGTACTGGGCCGGGCCGAACATCTGCACGGCCTGCTTGGCGCCCTTGATGGTGACCTTCGTGATCATCACGGTGGCCGGCTTGACGGCCAGGTTCGGCTCGAGCACGGCCAGCAGGTTGCTGTGGCCGGACGACTGGTTGGCCAGCGCGTTGGCGAACGCGACGCCCGCCGGGCCGGACTTGTCGCCGATGATCAGATCGATGTGCGCGACCTCGTTGCCATCACCGACGAGGGCCTCTCCGACTTGAAACGACATGCTGCGATCTCCCCAGATATTTCCGATTTCGCGCCTGCGATGATGGCAGACGACACCCGTTCGACGGGGCGAGTCATACCACGCGCTACCCCGGTTTGCCAGTTGCCGGGGCCGCTGGAGTCGGGGGCGAAGGCGATGCGGCGGCCGCGCGCCTGATCCGCGTCATGACCGGCGCCGTCCGCACGGAAGACCTTGCCGGTCACACCGCCTTGAGCTGCTGTTCCAGCGTCGCTACGAGTTCCGACATCGGCCAGTCCTGGGCCGCGATCCGCACCGAGGCCCGACTCTTCACCAAGTCGTTGATCTTCCGCTCGGCCGACATCACGGTGCTGTGGTTCCGGCCGCCGAAATAGCCGCCGATTTCCGTGTAGGCGGCCTGCGTCAGCCGGCGCGACAAATACATCGCCAGCATCCGGGGCTCGGAGACGGACCGCTGACGCTTCGCCGACCGGAGTTCGTCCGGCGGCAGGCCGAACAGGTTGCACACAGCATGTTCGACGTCCGCCAGGCGGACGATCTTCACGCAGTCGCGAACGAGGGCCGCCAGGGCGTCCCGGGCGGTCGACACGGTGATCCGGCTCTCGTTCGCCTGCTGCCAGGTCCCCAGAAAGTGCACCGCCCCTTCGAGTTCCCGCACATTCCGCGTGAACCGGGAGGCCACGAATTCCAGCGCGTCGTGCGTCGCGTTCAGCTTCATCCGGTCGGCGAGCTGCTTGACGACGGTCAACCGCGTGGCCGCGTCCGGGGCCTCGATCCGGCAGACGATGCCCGACTGATACAGGCTCAGCAGTTCGTCGTTGCTGCGGGACAGCAGCCTGGGATGCCGGTCGGCGGTGACGACGATCTGCCGCCGCTGCCGGGCCAGTTGTTTGACCGTATGCAGGAACTCCTCCTGGATGACGCGTTTGCCGTCGAAGAAGTCCACGTCGTCGACCAGCAGGATGTCGACGTTGCGAAACTTCTGGCGGAAGCTGGGCAACGACCGGGAATCGAGCGCCTGGGTGAACAGGTTGGCGAATTCCTCGGAGGTCAGCGCCAGGACCTGCAGGGAGGAATGCTTGCGCTGCAGTCCTTCGCGCAGCCCTTCGAGCAGATGCGTTTTGCCGCAGCCGACGCCCCCGTGCAGGTAGATCGGGTTCGGACAGGTGTCGGGGTATTCGATGAGGCTTTGAACGGCGGTGAGCGCCAGTTCGTTGCAGGCGCCGCGGACGAACCGGCGGAGGTCGTACAGCGGCGGGCTTTGCCGACGCGGCGCAGCGGGAGCGGGCGTGGTCCGCGGGACGCTGCGGACGCCGGGCGCGATGGCCCGGGGAACGTCCCGGGGGGTGGCGGGGTTCAGCGTGTTGTCGATTTCGAACTGCACGCGGGCGGCGGGACCGCCGACGAGCCGCGCGGCGTCTTCGAGCGCCGCCTGGAACTGGCGCTGAATCCAGCCGATGAGGTAGGGGCTGGCCGCATAGATGCAGAGGGCGCCGCTGCGCCATTCCATGCGGGTCGACCCGCTGGCGAACCAGTTTTTGATGCGCCGCTCGTCGAGCTGCGACTGCAGATGCTGCAGAATGCGGCCGACTTCGCCCGCCGTTGGAACGTCATGTTCCACAACCATGGTGCTCCCCCCGCGCGCACCGATCCTGTTCCCGGAACCCACTCGGTTTCCGGAATTGATCCGCTTCAGCACTCCGTTGCCGCTCCGTGCGGAACCGACAATGGCGTCAGGGAAACAGGACAGGAGACACGTTCGCCCCGGCCTCGCTCCACCAGCGCTGCCGGGTCGATGATTGAACTCACTCGACGCGGGCGATGCTACCCGTGCGGGGGGGCGTGTCAAACGTGAACGGACCATGAAGACATCCCGCTGCCGCAACGACGTGAATTCCCAAGCAACCGCAGCCGCCAGCCCTGAGGCGGCGCGTCCGTCCATGTCGAAAACCTGTCGAAATGAGTTTACGACGTCGGCCCGGGAGAATGAACCCAGATCTCAACCGAGTCCGATTCTCGAAACCCAGCAGCGGCGTAAGCACTTCGTGCATAAGAGTTTCTGGAATCAACCGCCGCACGCAGATGCAGCCTCTCACCCGCTGCGACCGCGCACACGTGCTCCAGCACGCCGCGCCCCAGCCCCCGGCCGCGAAACTCCGGCGCCACTCCAAAAAACAGCAGCTCGCACGTTTGCGTCTCGGGAAAGACGGCACAGAAGGCAGCCCCCGCAAGCGTTCCCTCGACCGCGTACGTCCACCACGCGCTCGCCCCGCCGGCACATGCGGCGCGATGCCCGTCCAACTGCGCCGCAGCCGGCCGAAAGGGGTCCAGCTCCGGACAGTCCAGCGATCCGACGCCGATCCGCTCGATGAGGCGAACCAGATCCGCGCGATCCCGCTCCGGATCGCACGCGCGCGCCCTCAGCGCGCCAGACGGAGGCGCGCCCGCGGCCAGCCCCAACAGCTCGCGCTCCAGAATCAGCGCCGTCGTCAACCTTCGGAACCCGCACTCGCCAAATCGGGCCGCCAGTTCCCGCTCCGCGTCCGCCAGCACGACCTGCGCCAGGGCGACTCCCTGGAGACGCAGCCGCTCGACCGCTCCCTGAATCAACAGCCGCTCGACGGGCGCCTGCTCTTCGCCCCCCACCACCTGCGGGGGGAAGATCAGGCCGATGCCATGCGGCTGCGGCACGACGCCGATCGTGCCGACGACGTCCCCGTCCCTGTGCGCGATCAGGCGCCGTTCCGCGACGGCAAGGGCGAGGGCGGACAAAGCGTCAGTCGATGATCTTCGAGATCGGATATTCGACGATCCCTGTCGCCCCGTTTTCCTTCAGTCGCGGAATGATCGTCCGCACGACCGACTCATCGAGAATCGTGTTCACTGCCACCCATTCCGGATCGGACAGCGACGACACTGTCGGATTCTTCAGCGCCGGCAGCTGCTGCAGAATGTGCGGCAGGTGGTCGCGGCGGACGTTCATCAGCAGCCCGACCTTGCCCTCGGCCGCGAGGCAGGACTTCAGCATGAGGGCGATATTGTCGAGCTTCTGGCGCTTCCAGGCGTCCTGTGCGGCCTGAGGATTCGCGATGAAGCGGGTCGTGCTCTGCAGCACTTCCGCGACGATCCGCAGGTTGTTCGCCCGCAGCGATGAGCCCGTTTCGGTGACTTCCACGATCGCATCGGCGAGCTTCGGCGGCTTGACTTCCGTCGCCCCCCAGGAGAACTCGATCTCGGCCTGCACTCCGTGCTGGGCCAGAAACGAACGGGTCAGGCCGACGACTTCGGTGGCGATCCGCTTGCCTTCCAGGTCCTTGACGCTCTGCACCGGCGAGTCGTTCGGCACGCACAGGACCCAGCGGACGGGGCGGCGGCTGACCTTCGAGAACTGCAGTTCGCAGATCTCGAACACCTTGGCGTTGGTTTCGCGGACCCAGTCGTAACCGGTGATGCCCGCGTCGAGAATGCCCTGCTCGACATACCGGGCCATTTCCTGGGCCCGGATCAGCAGGCACTCGATTTCCGGATCGTCGACCTGCGGATAATAGGACCGGGACGAAAAGGTGATGTTGTAGCCCGCCTTGCGGAACAGCTCCCCGGTTGCCTCCTGCAGGCTGCCTGCGGGAATTCCCAGCTTCAAGACTCGGTCGGACTCAGTCATCGCGGCGCACCTGGCGGAATCGTGGAATTCAGCGGTCAGTGTAATCAGGAGGCCAGACACGTCGACGATCCGGCGGTTCGCCGGTCGGGTCATTCCCAGGGACGGGAGTGTGCCGCGGCGCTAGGACGGATAGCACGGATGGCCCGCAACCCGCCCACCGCGCTTGCTGCCATCGAACAGATCTCCTGGCTCGCTCATGCGGTCTCGATTCATCAGCGGGCGGGGTCTGTATTCTTTCGTGTCCTTCGTGTCTTTCGTTGTTTTCGTGATTCCCTCCTCTCCATGCAGAGAAGAATTCTGACCACGAAAGGCACGAAAGAAACGAAAGGCTTCGCGAGGTGGACCGCCACTCACCAGCAACGGCCCGCCGCGCAACGGCCCCTCGAGCGGACCCGTTCGATCAGTGGTTCCTCAAGACGAGACGCTCGACGTCGACAACGTCTCCGTCCGCAGCGTGAACCGTCGCAGTAGATCCGTGCGCGGCTCGGGCAGCGACAGCGGCGCCCGGATCGCCGGCGTCCCCGAAGCATCAACGACCAGAGTCACCGGAGGATCGCCCAGCTCCTCCGCATAGTACTTCGTGCTGGGGAAGATGTCGGCCGGGTACGTGCAATTGTCCAGCATGGCCAGCGCGGCACATTGTGCGACGCCAATTGAGCTTTCCAGCATTCCCCCGACCCAGCACGTCGCGCCAGCGGCGGCGCACAGATCGTGCGCCCGCACCGCGTTGGTCAGGCCGCCGAGCCGCGCGGGCTTCAGGTTGAACACCTGCGCGCTGCCCAGCTTCAAGCCCCGTTCGACCTGGGCGACGCTGCTCAGGCTTTCATCCAGACAGATCGGCGTCCGAATGCTGCGGCCCAGCTCGGCGTGCTCCAGCAGGTCGTCCCACGCCAGCGGTTGCTCGATCATCGCCAGCTGAAACTCGTCGAGCCTCTGGAACAAGTCGATGTCGCGCAGCGAGTATCCGCCGTTGCAATCGATGTGCAGGGTCAAACCGGGATGCCGCTCGCGGACGGCCCGCACGATCGGCAGGTCCCAGCCTGGCCTGAACTTGAGCTTCAGCCGGGGAAAGCCGTCCCGCACCGCAGCGTCGACGTCGTCCAGCAGTTCGTCGAGCGAGTCGGCCACGCCGAGGTCGGCCCCGACCGGCGCCATGTCGCGAGCGGCGCCGAGCAGCCGGTGCAGCGGCACCCCCTGACGCTGAACTTCGAGGTTCCACCAGGCGCTGTCGAGCAGGCCCTTGGCGAAGGAGTTCCCTCGGAAGGCGTTCAACCGGGACTGCAGATCGCAGGCGGTTTCCAATTCATGCCCGAGGATCGCGGGGCCGAGCCAGCGGTGGACGGCCTCGAAGACGCCGCCGGCCCATTCGGGAGAGTAGGTGGGCGCGGCCAGCGGGCAGCTTTCTCCCCAGGCGGCCCGATCGCCGGAGGAGAGACGGCACAGGACCGACTCGATCACGGAGTCTTCGCCATAGGCGGTCCGCCAGGGGCGCAGCAGCGGCATCGCGATGTGGAACAGATCGATCCGGTCGATCCTCACGCGAGGGGCCTCAGCGGCGGCGGCCGGCGAACAAGACGTGACGCGACAAGGGCATAAAATAAAGATAAGACCCTTGGCGAGGCGTCAGTCCGGACTGCAGGCCGGAGTGGAGTACGGTCTGAATAGCAACGTGGGTCAGGCTGCCTGTTCAGTTCCCGCAGTCCTGTGGACTGTCGCAACTCAGCCAAGGGTCTTAGCTGGGCGATTGAAAGATTTGCAGATCGTGTGCCAATCAGCGCCGAGATGGGGATTGATCGGAGTGCAGATCGAAATCCCCAGCAAACGCCAAGGAAATTGTTTTCGCGCCGACATCGATTCGGCGCACATTTGCGTTCGGCGCGCCGAAGTCGTACGATCTTCGTCGATGTCGGCGCTGATTTCGGCGCTGACAAATGTAAATAAACGTATAGTCATCCGGTATTGCCAGCCATGCCCAGTCTACGCCGAGAGCAGATCTCGCTGACTGCTCTCAGCGGGCTGTGTGTCCTGTACTGCGTCGCGGCGCTGTGGTACGTCACGTCCAGCCCGGAAGTCCCCGTGCGCTGCGTGCTGGGCAGTGATCGAGACCCGAAGAACGGGATCGTCATCAGTCGCGGCCCGCAGGAGTCGGAGTACCGCGGCAGGTCCGGGCGCCCCGTTCCAAAAGCTGGCGACCGGTTGCTGGCGCTGGGCGGCAGCTCGATTCATTCCTTCGTGAACTACGCGCGGGCCCAGGCCGATCTGCGCAAGTTGCGGCCCATCGCCGGCGGGCGGCTGTGGATTGGCTCCTCGCCCGAGGACCTGACGGACACGTATCACCGCATCGTCGAACATTACGACGGCACGCGCTACGTGCGTGTCGCGTTCCAGCCCGCGGGCGCCCGCGAAGTCGAGCATGGCTGGCTGAGACTCTCGCCGCAGCCGCTGGGTCCGCTGACCTGGACGTTCGTGTGGTTCCTGCTGCAGTTGCCGATCGTCGTGCTGACCGGCATGGCGTACTGGAATCGTCCGGACGATCAGGCGGTGAAGCTGTTTTTCGTGGTCAGCAGTCTGGCGCTGGTGGCGTATTCGGGCGGCAACCACTGGTGGGTCGTGGCGGGATCGCCGGTGCTGGCCTGCGGCCTGATTCTGGCGGCCGTGTTGCTGCCCCCGGCGCTGCTGCACTTCTTTCTGGTCTATCCCTCGCCGTCTCCAGCGCTTCAGCGTCGCAGGGGCCTGTGCCTGACCGGGCTGTATGCGGTTCCGGCGATGTCGGCCGCGGCGGCGATCGGCTGCGCGCTGGCGGGATCACTGTTGTCGCGCGACTGGGGCGAGACTCCGCTGGCCAGCGGCGTGGAACGCTGGATGGGGCTGGGGGCTGCGTCCGTCATGGGGCTGTTGCGGACGGGCGTGTTCGCCTACGTGAGCCTCGCGGCGCTGATGTTCGTGGCAAGCATGGTCTGTCTCGTGCGGAGCTATCTGCAGGCGCATCATCCGATGGAGCGAGCCCAGGTGAAATGGATCCTGTGGGCCGGTCTCGGGGCGGCCCTGCCGATCTGTTACACGCTGTATCTGGCGGCGTTTCAGACGTCAGCCTTCGCATTCGGGGCGGCCCGCGCGCCGATGGCTGTCGCCAGCGCGCTGTTCATGATCGCCTACGCGGTGGGCATCGCGCGCTACAAGCTGATGCTCGTCGACCAGGTGCTCAGCCGGGGCATGTGGTACTACGTGATCAGCTTCGGGCTGGCCTGCGGGTCGAGCCTGCTGATCGCGGCGGCGGCTGTCGCGTCGTTGCGGCATGAGAATCCGTTCTTCAGCCATCCGCTGCCGCTGGTGCTGGTGCTGGCGGTCAGCCTGCTGGCGGCGGGCTGGTTCCGGGACCGGTTTCAGCGAACGCTGGACCGGCGGTTCTTCCGGGAGAAGTACCCGCTGGACAAGGCGTTGCAGCGGATCAACCGCGCTGTGACGCACGTGCTCGAGCGTCAGGCGGTCGCGGAGAACCTGCTGTCGTCCTGCTGCGAAGCGTTGCGAGTCGACCGGGCTGCGCTGTACCTGCAGGACGGCGACCGGCAGCGGTTTCGACTGGCGACGGTCATCGGCCGGATGGACGTGCCCCGCCAGTTCTCCGCAGATGACGAGGCGTTCCAGGCGCTGGCCGAGGAGACGGCCGTGCAGCGTGTGCCCAGCGGCGTCAGTCCGGTCCAGGAGTGGTTGCGACGATTCAGCGCCGAACTGATTCAGGGGCTGGAATCGGAAGGGGAGATCATCGGCGTCGTGGTGCTGGGGGCGAAGGCGAACGGCGCGGCCTACACGGCGGAGGACGTGACATTCATTACGGCGATCGGCCGCGTCACGGGCGTGGCGCTGCACTGCGCGAAGGTGCATGAGGACGTCAGCCGGCTGACGCACGATCTGCAGGAGAAGACGCAATTGATTTCGGAGCAGGGGCGGCGAATCGCCTTTCTGCAGGCGGAACTGTCGACGGCGGCGGGGCCCCGCACCGAACTGGCGCCGACGGAATTCCGGCGGGACGCGATTCGCGGCAAGAGCCCCGCCATCGAACGCGTGCTGGACACGGTTCGCAAGGTTGCGGCCAGCGAATCGTCGGTGCTGCTGCGCGGGGAAAGCGGAACGGGCAAAGAACTGCTGGCGCGGGCCATTCACGACAACAGCCCCCGCCGCGACGGCCCGCTGGTCACGGTGCACTGCGCGGCGTTGTCGCCGTCGCTGCTCGAAAGCGAGCTGTTCGGCCACGTGAAGGGTGCGTTCACCGACGCCCGGGAGGCGCGGGTCGGGCGCTTCCAACTGGCTGAGGGGGGGACGCTGTTCCTCGACGAAATCGGCGACATCTCCCTGGAAACTCAGGTCAAGCTGTTGCGAGTCCTGCAGGAGCGCGTGATCGAGCCGGTGGGCGGGTCGCAGCCCGTGCCGGTCGATGTGCGGCTGGTCGCGGCGACGCATCAGAATCTCGAACGACTGATCGCCGACGGTCAGTTCCGCGAGGACCTGTACTACCGACTGAACGTCATCACGATCACGCTGCCCCCGCTCCGCGAGCGACGCGAGGACTTGTTCGATCTGTCGCTGCACTTTCTCAGGCGGGCCTGCGAGAAGACGGGCAAGCACGTGTCGACGATCGACGATTTCGCACTGCGGCTGCTGACCGAGCACGCCTGGCCAGGCAACATTCGTGAGCTGCAGAACGTCATCGAGCGCGCTGTCGTGCTGGCGGAGAATGGCATCGTGACGGTGGACGATCTGCCGGGCGAGCTGAGGGGCAATCTGCTGCCGGCGACGGCCCGGCCCGTGATCGAGGAAACGCCTGCTCCGCGGCGACGGCGGCTGACGGCCGACGCGCTCTCCGTGCCGAGGCGGATCGTGATCAACGGGTCCAGCGAGGAGCGGTCGATGCTGGAAGACGCGCTCCGCCGCTGCAGCGGCAACAAGGCGGACGCGGCACGGCTGCTGGGGCTGCCGCGCAGCACGTTTTTCAGCAAGTTGAAGAAGCACGGGTTGGGCTGAGAGAAGATCGCCCGCTGCGTCGCCAGGCGCGCTCGGCGGGTTGTCTCGCTCCGGTCATGGTCGATGGGCGCGTTCGACGGATTGCGGCCTTGACCGCCGCCCGGGAAACCCCGACTCTTCAGAACCCGCCGGCTGACCCGGCGGTCCCCGGCCTACAAGTCAGTCCCATCCATGTTGCTGCGCGTTCTTAAGGCGAAACTCCATCTTGCGACCGTCACCCGTACGGAACTCAACTATCACGGCAGCATCACGATCGCCGAGGATCTGATGGAAGCGGTCGGCTTCCTGCCCTTCGAACAGGTGCTGATCGGCAACTGTGCGAACGGCGCCCGGGGGGAGACCTACGTGATCCGCGGTCCGCGCGGCAGCGGCGCGATTGAGCTGAACGGAGCCATGGCGCACCTGGCGTCTCCCGGACACCGGATCATCGTGATGTCTTTCGCCTTCGCGAAGCCACGCCGCGCCGCGCGCGTGCAGCCGAAGATCGCCATTCTCGACGAGTCCAACCACATCATCGAGCAGTGGGCCGGCGAACCCGCCGACGCCCCCGGCGCCTGAGCCCGTCATGCCAGCCAGCCGTCGATGACGTTCCCGGCGACGTCCGTCAATCGGAAGTCCCGCCCCTGGTGGCGGTGCGTCAGCCGCAAATGGTCCAGCCCGAACAGGTGCAGCAGCGTCGCCTGCAGATCGTTGATGTGGACCGGATCGCGCGTCACGCTCCAGCCGATGTCGTCGGTCTCGCCCCAGGTCTGCCCGCCGCGAACTCCGCCGCCAGCCAGAAAGATCGAGAACGCGTACGGGTGATGGTCCCGTCCGGTGACGTTCTGCGTGTCGCCGTTCCGGTTCTCTCCCAACGGCGTGCGGCCGAACTCCGAGGCCCAGACCACGAGCGTATCGTCCAGCAGCCCTCGCTGCTTGAGGTCCTGAATCAGGGCGGCCACCGGCTGATCCGCCATGCCCGCGTTGAACGCCAGTTCCCGGTCGAGATTCGAGTGATGGTCCCACGAGGCGTGGATCAGGTTCACGAACCGGACGCCGCGCTCGACGAGCCGCCGCGCCAGCAGGCAGTTCCGGGCGAACGCCCCGTACGTCTCCGGCCCGCCGCCGCGGCCCCCTTTGAAGTCCGGCCCCGGGCGATCGACGCCATAAGCCTCCAGCGTCTCGCGGGTCTCGCCCGAGAGGTCCAGCAGTTCGGGCGCCGACGTCTGCATCCGGAACGCCAGTTCGTAGTTCGCGATTCGGCTGGCGATTTCGGGATCCCCCAGTTCGTCGAACCGTCGGCGATTCATGCGGCCCAGGACGTCCAGCCCCTCCCGCTGCAGCGACTGCGGCAGGCCGTCGGGGTTGGCCAGGTTGAGAACCGGTTCGCCTTCCGACCGGAACAGGACGCCGGCGTACGTCGATGGCAGAAAGCCGCTGGACCACAGCGAGGCGCCGCCGCTGGATCCCCGGCCGCAGTTCAGGACGACATAGCCGGGCAGGTTCTGCGATTCGCTGCCCAGTCCGTACATCACCCACGAGCCCATCGCGGGCAGTCCGAACATCGCCCGGCCGCATTGCATCAGAAGCTGCCCCGGATGGTGGTTGAACTGGTCGGTGTGCATCGACTTGACCAGCAGCAGGGCGTCGGCGCAGCGGGCCAGATTCGGCAGCAGATCGGACAGTTCGAGGCCGCACTCGCCATGCCGGGCCCAGGTTCGGGCCTGCGGTCCCATGAGGAGCGCCGTCTCCGGCTTCAGGAACGCGAACCGCACGCCGGCCAGCAGCGATTCGGGCATCGGCTGGCCATGCAGTTCCAGGAGTCTCGGCTTGCGATCGAACAGGTCGAGCTGGCTGGGGGCGCCCTCAAGAAAGATGAAGATGCAGTTCTTGGCGCGGGGCGGGAGATGCGGAGGCCGCGTCGTGAGAGCGGACGAGGCATCGGCGGCGAGGGCTGGAGCGACCACGCCCTCCGAGGCCAGCAGCCCGGCGGCGGCCACGCCGCCGAAACCGTTCGCGCAATGCTGCAGGAACAGGCGACGGGCAGCAGCGGCGTTCTCGCGCAGGGAGTCGTATCCGATCATGCGGTTCCCGGACTGACGGATGTCGAAGCGGAGTTCATGCATTATGGCGGTTCAGGGGACTTGGGGACACGCATCAACTCCAGTCGAACTCAACGTCGGTGCGGCTTGTGCGGCGCAGCCGGGCGGCCCATTGGACTCTCGGATCGCGTCTCTTACACTCTGACGGTTTCCTCACCCTGCACGCGCGTCCCCCGGGGGACTCCGTCTTCACCGGCGACGGGATGATCGCTCGCCAAGACTTCCACGCGGAACGATGTCCAAGGACTTTCTCAGCGACGTTCGCGACCATTACGACGTCATCGTCATCGGCAGCGGACTGGCCGGACTCACCGGCGCGAACGTCCTGGCCAAGGCCGGGTACTCGGTGCTGCTGCTCGAGCACCACTATCAGTTGGGCGGGATGGCGACCTGGTTCAAGCGTCGCGGCGGGCACATCTTCGACATCTCGCTCCACGGCTTTCCGATCGGGATGATCAAGTCCTGCCGGAAATACTGGACGCAGGAAATCGCCGATTCGATCGTGCCGCTGAAGGGCATTCGGTTCGAGAACCCGCAGTTCAGCCTGTGGACGTCGTTCAATCGCGAGGACTTCACGCGGATTCTGATTGAGAAGTTCGGCGTGACGGCCGAAACCGTGCAGGCGTTCTTCGACGCCGCCCGGCAGATGAACTATTACGACGACCAGACGACCACCACCCGCGAGCTGTTCGAACGGTTCTTCCCGGGCCGCAGCGACGTCGTCCGGCTGCTGATGGAGCCGATCACCTATGCGAACGGCTCGACGCTCGAGGATCCCGCGCTGACTTACGGGATCGTGTTCTCGAACTTCATGAGCAAGGGGGTCTACACGTTCCAGGGCGGGACCGACAAGCTGATCCGCCAGATGCGCGAGGAGCTGGAGCGCAACGGCGTGGACATCCGCATCCGGTCGCTGGTGGAGCGGATCGAGGTCAACCCGGGGCGGCAGGTGTCGGCGGTGTGGGTCAACGGCAAGCGGATCGCCTGCCAGAGCGTGCTGTCGAATGCGAACATCAAGTCCACCGTGCTGAACCTCGCCGGCGAGCAGAATTTCGATCCGTCGTTTGTTGAGGAGACGCGGGCGGTCCGGCTGAACAATTCGAGCTGCCAGGTGTACATCGCCCTCAAGCCGGGCGCGGGCTTCGACTACTGCGGGGACCTGCTGTTCCACTCCGAACACAGCGGATTCGACATCGACGCGATGCTGTCGAAATCGATCAGCAGCCGGACGTTTTCGTTCTACTACCCGGAAACGCGGCCGGGTTCGGATCGCTGGCTGATCGTCTCCTCGACGAACGCGAACTACGCGGACTGGTCGACGCTCAGCGATGAGGAGTACGAGGCTGACAAGCAGCGGCTGTGCGAGTCGACGCTGGACTGCCTGGAGCAGTACGTGCCGAACGTCCGCGAGAAGGTGGACTGGCTCGAGGCCTCGACGCCCCGGACATTCCGGCACTACACGCGGCACCTCGAGGGGGCGTCGTTCGGGACGAAGTTCGAGGGGCTGAAGGTCTCGCAGTCGCTGCCGCAGCAGGTGTCCGGGCTGTTTCACGCCGGATCGGTGGGGATCATCATGTCGGGCTGGCTGGGCGCGGTGAACTACGGAGTGATTGTGGCGAACGAGATCGACAAGCACCTGACGGCGACGGGGGCGCTGCGTCCGTCGGCGGCGGCGTCGTGAAGCGGTTCAGCACCCGGGGCGGTCGGCTGACGCGCAGCGGATGTTCGGCCGGGCGCTGCGATCAACCGAACAGCGACTGAATCACGCGTCCTTCGCTGACGCGGTGCGGCCTGCCCGATTCGTCGGTTATCGTCGCGTCCGGCGGCACGCCGAGCGCCTGACACGCGGTCGCGATGAAATCCTCCGGACGCACCGGATCGCGAACGGGATAAGCCGCACTGGCATCGCTGGCGCCATAAACCTGGCCGCCGCGGATTCCGCCCCCCGCCAGCACCACGGACTGGCAGGGCCCCCAGTGGTCGCGGCCGGCCGTCGCGTTGATCTTCGGCGTGCGCCCGAACTCTCCCAGCATCAACACCAGCGTCTCGTCGAGCAGGCCGCGCTGCGACAGGTCGTCGAGCAGCGCCGCCGTAGCCCGATCGAGCGACGGCAGGCAGTAGGGCTGCTTCAACATCTCGTAGCCGGTGAGGCCGCCCAGCGAACTGGTCCCGCCGTGATTGTCCCAGACGTTGGCCACATTGCCGTCCGGACAAATGTGCTGCCACACCATCGTGACGATGCGAACCCCGGATTCGATCAACCGCCGCGCCAGCAGGATGGCTTCTCCATATTCGTTGCGCCCATAGGCGTCGCGAATCGCAGCCGGTTCCCGATCGATGTCGAACGCGGATTTCGTTTCCGGGGCGGTCAACATGGCGAACGCCTGTTCTCGGAACCGATTCATGCCGGACCGCGCGGCCGTCCGTTCAAACCTCGCGGACTGGGCCGTGCGATCGGCGTGCTCCAGCACCGACAGCAATCCGTGCCGCAACTGCAGTCGGCCCTGCGACAGGCTGGGGGGGAGTTCGAGCGCATGCGGGGGCGGGGCGTCGACTTCGCCGGGGGACTGGAGTTCGACGGCGTCGAACTGCGGTCCGAGAAATCCGGCCCAGGTGCCAGTGTACACGACGCCGTCATGCCCGATGGGGCGGGGGACGGTGACGCTGGCCGGCATCAACGCAGGGGGCGAGAAGCGTGCGACGACCGCGGGCAGGTTCGGGAAGTCGCGGCGACTGCGGCGATTCCGTGGGACGGCCAGCGTGTTGTCGATGTGGCCGGTCAACGTGTGGTAGACGCCGACTTCGTGCTGGTTGCTGTCATGCGTGTAGGAACGAATGACGGCGAGCTTATCGGCATGCCTGGCCATCCCGGGAATCTGGTCGGTGAAATGGATGCCGGGAACCGCGGTGGCGATCGTGCCGAACGGGGACCGAATGCCATCGGGCGCATCGGGTTTGGGGTCCCACAAGTCCATTTGGGGCGGCCCGCCCCACAGGTAAATGAGGATGCAGGATCTGGCCGTGGCGGCAGGAGCGTCGCTGGCCTGCTGGCGGCTGGCGGCCTGGAGCAATCCGGGCAGCGAGAGCCCCCCGAGTCCCGAGCCGAGTCGCAGCAACGCGTCACGCCGATGGAGCATGGACATCTCCGGGAACGCACAAGCGAGTCTGGATGGGAGTATGTCGCGAGGGGGCGGGGAAATCGACGGTGGTTGCGGTCCGTTGAAAAAAAGGGCGAAATTTGGCGCGAAACGCGCTGTTGAGTGGAGTTGCGTTCCTCGTGGGAGCCGCTACACTTGCGAATTCTTCACCGCGCTCAGTAGAGTCCGGCCTGAGCAGCGGTCGGGTTGCGCCCGTGTGAACTTCGGAAGATGGTCCGAAGGGTCGGGGCATTCGGAGATTTAGTCGGCGGTCGGCGGTTTGATTCCATGAAGGTCCGTGCCAGCGTGAAGCGCGTCTGCGAGCAATGCAAGGTCGTTCGCCGCAAGGGGCGCGTGTACATCATTTGTGCCGCGAATCCGCGTCACAAGCAGCGTCAGGGTTAAGAGAGCCGCGTCGTCGCCGGCCTGGGCGGGCGGCATAGCGGGAGTGCGGGTCGTCGAGCCGGCTCCGCGGCGGGAACTCTGCAGCCGCGCGGCGTGTCCGCCCGCGAGAACGAAGCAGCGGAAACTGGTTGAATTACGAGGTCATTGATGCCGCGCGTTCTGGGTGTTGACATTCCCAACGACAAGCCGACGTTCATCTCCCTGCAGTATCTGTATGGCGTGGGCGAGGCCCGTGCGATCGAGGTCTGCCGGAGCCTGAACCTGCCGACGAACCGCCGCGCGCGGGAGCTGTCGGACGACGACGTGCAGCGGCTGAACTCGCTGCTCGACAACGAATTCACCGTCGAGGGCCAGCTGCGCCGTGAAGTGGCGGAGAACATCGGCCGGCTGCGGAACATTCAGTGCTATCGGGGCGTGCGGCACCGCAAGGGTCTGCCCTGCCGGGGCCAGCGGACGCGAACGAACGCCCGCACCCGCAAAGGCGTGAAGAAGACGGTGGCCGGCAAGAAGGGCGTCAAGGACATGCGTCACTGACGCCAGGGGCGGCGTCCATGTTCGGCCGTGGTCGGGGGTCCCGGCTCGGCGTGTGGAATTCAGCGGTTGGGAAGCGTTGAGCGGCCGGCGGCAGCGGCCGCCATTCGGGAGCAGGATACGTGGCACAGCAGTCGAAGTCAGACAGCGGCAGGAAGAAGAAGGCCCGCAAGAACGTCAGCCGCGCAGTCGCGCACATCAAGGCGACGTTCAACAATACGGTGATCTCGATCACCGATACGAACGGGGACGTGTTGTGCTGGGGTTCGGCCGGCACGTCGGGCTTCAAGGGGTCGCGGAAAAGCACGCCCTACGCGGCGCAGCGGGCCGCGGAAATCTGTGCCGACAAGGCTCGGAAGTACGGGGTCAAGGAGTTGGAAGTCCGCGTCAAGGGGCCGGGATCGGGCCGCGAAAGCGCGATTTCCGGCCTGCAGGTGTCCGGGATTTCCATCAAGAGCATCGAAGACGTGACGCCGCTGCCGCACAACGGCTGCCGTCCGCCGAAGAAGCGCCGCGTCTGAGCCGACGTGTCCGCCGCAGGGACGCGGGGAGGAATCAAGTCACTTCCGGAGTTCTCGTTTAAGGCGACGTGGGGCGGAGCAGTCGCCAGGACCTGGGGTCCGACGAACCGCCGGCCTGTTTGGAGTTTTCAGCATGCGTATTCGTTGGCGGAATCTGGAGCTTCCCAGTCGTGTGGCGCAGGTCAAAGAGGGCGCGACCCCGACGTATGGCCTGTTCGTGGCTGAACCGTTCGAGCGCGGCTTCGGACACACCATCGCCAACAGCTTCCGCAGAATTCTGCTGTCCAGCCTCGAAGGCAGCGCGGTCACCCGCGCCAAGATCCTCGGCGTGCAGCACGAGTTCTCGACCATCCCCGGCGTCGTCGAGGATGTCACCGACATCTGCCTGAACCTGAAGAGCCTGGTGGTCAAGAACCACAGCACCACCAGCAAGACGTTGCGGATCGACAAGCGGCAGCGCGGCGTGGTGACCGGCGCCGACGTGATCTGCGACGACCAGGTGGAAGTCGTCAACCGCGACCTGATCATCGCCACGCTGACGGACGACGTGCCGTTCAACATCGAGCTGACGGTCGAGAACGGCCGCGGCTACATCCCGGCGGCGGAGCACTACGAGAAGATGCCTGAGCTGGGGGTGATTCCCCTCGATGCGGCGTTCTCGCCTGTGACCCGCGTGCGGTACAAGGTCGAGGACACGCGCGTCGGCCAGCGGACGAACTACGACAAGCTGTCGCTGGAGATCTGGACGAACGGCACGGTCTCTCCGGAGATGGCGCTGGTCGAGGCGGCCAAGATCCTCCGCAAGCACCTGAATCCGTTCATCAACTACCGCGAGGCCGGGGCGGAGCTGCCTCCGGAGGCCTCGCTGAAGGGCATGATCGACGCCACGGGGTACGCCCCGGTCGATCTGGAGCTCGAGGAGCGGCTGGGGCGAAGCCTGGCCGAGTTGAACCTGTCGGTCCGGGCGACGAACTGCCTGGAGTCCGAGGGGATCAACACGGTCCGGGACCTGGTCGGCCGCGGCGACGACGAACTGCTGCAGGTCCGCAACTTCGGCGAGACGACGCTGCAGGAAGTCAAAGAGCGGCTGGCGCAGATCGGCCTGCGGCTGGGCATGAAGGTTCCGCAGTCCATGGCCGGATCGCACTGAGTCCGCGGCCGGGCGTCCTGATTCACTGACCTTTTTTTGATTGTCTGAACGTCATGCGTCACCGCATCAAGGGCCGGATCCTCGGCCGCACCGGAACCCACCGCCGCGCCATGTTCCGCAACATGGCGGCCAGCCTGATCCGCACTCTGGGCGAGTTCGCGGCTGACGACCGGAAGAAGCCGAAAGTGGCCGGCCGGATCATCACCACGGTGCCCAAGGCCAAGGAGCTGCGCCCCTTCGTCGAGCGGCTGGTGACGATCGCCAAGTCGGCGCTGCCGCACGAGGAGCGGGCCGAAGAGTTCGCCACGTCGGCCGAACGGAACTCGCCGGAATGGAAGAGCTGGCGGGAATCGGATCGCTGGCAGAAGTGGAACGCGGCGATCGCACCTGCCGTGACCGCTCGTCGCCGGGCCTTCGCGCAGCTCCGCGACAAGGAAGCGGTGTCGCTGCTGTTCAGCGTCGTCGCGCCACGCTTTAAGGATCGCCAGGGCGGTTACCTGCGGATCGTCCGGATCGCCGAGCGGCGGCTGGGGGACGGGGGCGAGCAGGCGATCGTCGAGTTCGTCGGCGTGCGGGATCGGCCCAGCCGGTCGCGGAAGGCTCCCGAAGTCGTCGGCGCCTCTTCTGCGGCGGAACCGGCCACGGCTGACGCCTGATCGGAAGCGCTCAGCAACTGTTGAATCACGCTGGGGGCCTGCCGGATGTCGGCGGGCCTTTTTTTGTTGTCGGGCGCTGCTGAATGGCGCGGCGGAAGGGGCGCCGTCCATGCAGGCCGCGGTCGCAGCTCCCCGTCGCCGGATGAGCGCCCCCCCAGCACTTCAGTACAGCCGGCTGCCGGGATGCCAGCGGCGCATCGAGATCGCCCGCAGCCATAACAGGGCGACCAGCACGACGCCCTTCATCAGCAACAGCGCCAACGTGTGCTGCCACGCTTCGGCGACGTCCGTCAGGCCGAACGTCACGAAGGCGCCCGCATACGCCAGCTCCAGCGGCGAATGACGATGCTGGAGCCACCGCCGCAGCACCAGTCCCGCGAACGTCATCCAGGCCGTGGCTTCCGCCAGGTTGAATGTCCGGTACAGCCAGTCCCAGGGCGAGGCGGTCGCCGAATTCCATTCCCACCAGGGCGTTGTCAGCACGTCCAGCATCGATCCGTCGATCGTTTGAGGGCAACTGGCGACCCGGTCCGCGCTGCCGCGGCCGTCATCTGGAGGACTTCGGTTTCGCCCGGGGACGCGCGGAGGCTTTCGCCCCGGCCTTGGCCTTCGGTTTTGTCTTCGGCTTCCGACCGCTGGGGGCGCTCCGAACCGGCTGTTCCTGACGCGTCGCGAGCGACGACTTCAGCGAGTCCTCGTAATAGCGAATCCAGACATCGACCGGATGCCGGCGGATGACCTCGCCGATAAGGTCCAGGGCCAGGTCGTCCGCCTTGCGGAACCGGATGCAGCTCTTGCCCATGTCGAGCTTCTTGCCGGTGCGGGCCCAGGCTTCGCGGAAGCCCCGGGCGTCATCGCCCTCCGAATACATGCACATCATGTACAGGGAGAGATGGTTCTTCTGCGAGGCGAGGCAGACGAACGGCAGCGGTTGTTTCGGATCGCAGTGGTAGCCCGCCGGATAACGGCTGTGCGGCACGAACCAGGCGATCATGCCGTACTGCATGCCCTCCTGGAACCCCTTGCCGAGGTTTTTGCGGACGACGCGGCGCACGGCTTCGACTTCCCGCCGACGGTCTTCGGGAAGTTCCAACAGGTACTCGGCGACGGTCCTGGCTTTGCTCTGCATACGGCCCTCGCAATTCGGGATTCAGACAGGATGACTCGCGATCACCGGCCCGCTGGAACATGGTCCTCCAGCAGCCGGCTGAGTTCCAGCACAGTCTCCGCGGTGGTCTCGATTTCGCGATGCAGCTGCAGCGGGTCGGCGCGGTAGCCCAGCCGCCTCGCCAGGAACTCGAACTCCTCGGAATCGGCGGGGGGCACGGCGAGATCGCGGGCGTCGCCGCGGACCATCCGCAGGCCGTCGATCAGCCGCCGCAGGAAGCGGTACGCGTCGCGGAGCCGCACGCGTTGCTCGGGCGTCAGGACGCCGGCCGCCTGCAGCGCCTTGAGCGCAGCGCGGGTGTTCGTCGCCCGCAGCGCCGCATGGCGATGCCCGAAGGTGATCTGCAGTCCCTGCACGAGATACTCGCAGTCGACGAGTCCCCCCGGGGACAATTTGGCGTTGAACGTCCCAGCCCTCACGAGCTGGCGGATCTGCTTTTCGCGCATGCCGCGCATCGCGGCGACATCGAACGGCTGCCCGGTGTAGATCAGCGAATCCCGCACGCCGGCGACGCGCTCGCCGAAACCGCGGTCTCCGGCGATGGGACGCAGCTTGACGAGCGCCTGGCGTTCGTACGGCCAGGCCGCGCCCTCGGGGCCGAAGTATTTCTCGAACGTCTGCAGCGAGACGGCCAGGCTGCCCGCCTTCCCGTAGGGCCGCAGCCGCAGATCGACCTCGAAGATCCCCTTTCGCCGGGCGTCGATCGAGCCGCGGAACAGGTCGACGAGTTTCTGGAAGAACTCCGCGTTTGCAATCGACTGGGGGCCCGTCGTCCGCCCCTCGCCCTCGTAGATGAACATCAGCTCGATGTCGGACGCGTAGCCCAGTTCGTAGCCGCCGCATTTGCCCAGCGCGCACACCGCGAGGCCGCAGGCGCGGGACGCGCCGTCCGCGTCGATCCGCGGCTCGCCGTGCAGCGGTTGCAGCTCCTCCAGCGCCAACTGCACCGCCGCCGACACGACCGTCTCGGCGACGTCCGTCAGCTCCCGGGAGAACTCGATGAACTTCTCCTGCAGGTTCAGGATGTGCCGCATGTCGACCCGCAGCATCTCGCGGTCCTTGAACGCGTTCAGCGCGGCGCAGCGCGAGTCGTAATCGTGCGCCTCGGCGATCCCCTTGCGCAGCTCGGCCTGCAGTTCGGCGATCGTTTTGGCGTGCCGCAGCCCCTGGACGTTCGCCACCACGGGAAACAGGTTCTCGTGCTGCAGCCGCAGAAAGTCATGCCACAGAAACTCGCTGACGCCCAGCAACTGGGCCAGCGCGGGAAGGACTTCGGTCTGCTCAAGCGAGCCGAGCTGCTCCAGCCAGTCGGGCTGCTGGAACAGGTGCTCCAGGAACTCGCGAAACTGCAGCAGAGCGGATTCGGGGTTGGGAGACTGGGGCAGCAGGTGAGTGAAGTGCTTCGTGAGCACGACGGCGGCACGGAGTTCCGAGATCCGCGTTCCGTCGGTGATTTTCCGACCGTCAGCCCCGACGAACGCCAGCGTGTCCAGGACCTCGTTGCGTTCCGACTGGATCCGGACCCGCTGGATCGAAATGCCGCTGAGCGCCAGAGAATTGGACAGCTCGTACAGGAAGCCGATCGTGTCCTCGGCCCGGATGTGCATCACCGTGCATTCGGGATCGGCGACGTTGTCGATGTCGATCAGCACGGGCAGCAGTTGCGCCGGGAAGTGCGAACTGGCGACCGGCAGGCCGCGCAGCGCCAGTCCCACGCGCTTCGCCAGCTTGCCCTGCGCCTCCCGGGTCCGCCCCTCCTGAGCGAGCAGCAGCAGCTCGATCAGTTCCGCCGTGTACCGGGTCCAGGCGTCGGCCGGCTGGGGGGCCTGCGGGCGGACGCGGAACACGTTCACAAATTTGCGGCGGCGGTGGTCGCGGCGACGGTCGCTGGATCCCGATCGCGGTTCGAACACCTCCGACCCCGTGAAGACCCAGCCCGACTCGATGTTCCAGCCGCAGACGAACAGCAGTCCGCACATCATCGACAGGCTGCCCAAAATGTCGTAGCCGACGATGGTGAGTTCGCATTCGCCGTCGGGCAGCGGCCGCGTCTCGGTGCGGATGATGTGCGGATCGTCGAGCTGATCGAGCAGCCGCAGGTGGCGTTCGGCCTGCTCGGGGGTGAAGATTTCGTGGTAGCCGGCGGCGGCGTCGCCGAAATGGATGTCGACGGTTCGCGGCGCCGCGAATTCCGTGGAGGTCGAGGCGTCCTCGCCGCGGAGAATGTACTTCTCGTAAATCGAGCGGATCGCCCGGCAGTGCTGGCCGTAGTGCGACAGGAACTCGTCCGCGCCGGGGTAATCGAGCCGCCGCGCGAGATACGCGAGTTCCCGGGTCGATTCCGGCAGGGCGTGCTCCTGCTTGTTGTGCATCAGCTGCAGCGCGTGCTCGATCGTCCGCAGAAACACGTAGCCGCTGCTTAGTTGCCGGAACTCATCGGCGCGAACCAGGTCGAACTCCGCCAGCCGCACGAGGGCGTCCAGCGTGTTGAAGCTGCGGACCTCCGGCATCTGGCTGCCGTGGGCGAGCTGCAGGTACTGCGTGACGAACTCGACGTCTCGGATGCTGCCCTGGCCGCCTTTGACTTCGCCCCAGGCGCGGCCCTTCTTTTCCAGGTGCTCCTCGATGCGGCGCTTCATGTCGGCGACGTTGTTGCGGGCCGCCTCGCGATCCACGTCGTAGATGAACGGCTCCAGCCGGGCCAGCACCTCGGCGCCGACCTCCTGATTGCCGGCGATGACCCGCGCCTTCAACAGCGCCTGCTTCTCCCACAGCCGGCCGTGCTTCTTCATGTACTCGACGTAAGCGTCGATCGTCGACACCAGCGGACCCGATCGGCCCCAGGGACGCAGCCGCATGTCGACGCGGTACAGGAAACCGGCTGAGGTCGGCTCGGCGATCCCGTTGATCAGCTTCTGCCCCAGCCCCCAGTACTGGTCCGCCCCCGTCCGGCAGACGAACACCAGGTCGATGTCCGAACTGTAGTTCAGCTCCTCCCCCCCCAGCTTGCCGAAGCCCAGGACGGCGAAGTCCTCCGCGGCCAGTTTCAAATCGTGGCGGCAGCGGTCCAGGACGCAGTGCACGAGGCTGTCGGCCAGCAGCGCGAGCTGCAGCGTGACGCTCTTCAGATCCATCAGCCCGAACGTGTCGCAGGCGGCGAGGCGGAGCAGCTCCCACTGCTGGCAGCGGCGGAGATCATTCATGCAGGCCGCGGCATCAGCGGCTTCGCGGCTGGCCTCCTGCGCTTCCTGGATGAACTGCGGACGGCTTTTGAATTCGGCCAGGCGTTTGTGCTGCGTCAGCCGCGCGAGGTACTGCGGGTTGCGGAGCAGGATTTCGGTGAGGAACTGGCTGCCGACGAAGAGTCGGAACAGGATTTCGACGGCACGGGGGTTTTCCGCGAGGTAGCGGAACATATCGGCGCGGTCGGGGACCGCCTGGATGAAGCGCTCCAGGTTGATCAGCGAGGGATCGGGGGCGGCGCCTTCGGACAATGCGAACAGGATGCCCGGCAACGTGCGCAGCAACAGTTCCCGTTCATCGGGCGTGCGGACCAGGGAACGGATGCGGACGTGAGCCTCGGGGACGTTGGCGAATCCGACGGCGGCGAGCAGCCTCTGGGCCGGTTCGTCGGCGTCAGGTGCGTGGGAGAGCAGCAGGGTGTGGTCGGTTCCGGCGTCCATGCAGGCGAGGATGCAGGATGGCGCGGGGAGATGCAAACCAGGCGCGTGCTGGGGCCTTGAGCTCGCCCGGGGCGGCGACGAGCGCGAGGTGAAACGCGTCAGTGGGGCTCCGGCAGTTCGTCCGAAGTGCTGGAGGCGGGTGGACCGCCGGCGTCGGCCTGGGGCTCATCGGGCGGATGTGCCGGCGCCAAGAGGCGATTGAGCTGATTCTGAATGCCCGCGCGGTTCGTTCGATTTCGAAACCCGGTCCCTTCCGGATGATCCCGCGACACGTCGAGGAGTCGCTGAAGCAGATCGGCCGGGGCCCGGGTCGTTGCGTATTGGCCCGTGGATTCCAAATGGACGTCGATCGCAAACTGCAGCGGCGTCCTCTCCGAATCGAATATGTCGAGCCATTTCGGTTCGCTTTCGAGCAGGTCGACCAGCACCGCCAGCTGATCAGGCGCGAGATCGGTGATGAAGCGATCGGCGAACATCCCGAATCCTCGCACGCGGACGATCTTCTGAGCGAACACGTCCCGCACCCAGCCTGCCGCAGCATCGTCTTCCAGCGCCGCCTGCAAATGGCGGAAGTGGACCTCCGGACTGCGAACATCAATGACGCTGGGCGGCGGTTCCCAATGCGGCGGGAACGCCTCGCGGCCCAGCTTGGACATCAGCTCCACCGCCTCAGCCGAACGCTCTGATCGGAGCAGCGTTTCTACCTGACGACGCCGGTGCTGCTCGGGCTGCGTGATCGCGCACGCGAGCAGCATTATGAGGGTTCCTGCGGTCGGCAGCAGCCAGACCTTCCCGGCGACGGGCGGATCAGAGTCCATGACGTCTCCGGCCTCCCGGTCTTCGGAGTCGCGGCGAGCGGATCCCGCGGCGCCGACGAACCAGATCGGCCAGGCGAGCAGTCCGATTGCGATGACGGAAGTGCGGACGGAATTGATCAACTGTTCGCTGTCCGTGAGCTGGATGCCCCCCATGATCTGCAGGAGCGGAATCGGCATCATGAGCGTCAGCGCGAGGGCGACCGTGTCGGCCAGCAGCATTACGCGGAACTGCGATCCCACGAATGACAGGCGAAACAGGATCGCACCAACCTGCGACATCAGCAGGACGCGCCAGACGGAAACGATGCCGAGAAAGATCAGGTTCCATCGCACGGACTCCGGCGCGGACATCAGTCGTTCGACGGGAATCGCATAGATCGCCGCAAGGGGGGCCGTCATCCATACGCAGGACAGAAACCCCCGAAAGGCCGGCAGTCGGGGCACGGGCCGGTTGGATAAGGGATTCGAAGCGGCCAGCGTCCCGTACAAAAGCGCCGCGAGTCCCGTCGACGCCGCCAGGGGAATCAACAGATGCCAGGGCTCGAACAGCAGCGGTTCCTGGTCGTATTCGCGGAACAGTCCGGCGAGCAGCACCAGCGACAGGCCCAGCCACAGGGCCGCTCGCGATGCGAACACGGCACGGATGGAGTCGGGTTTCCCCAGCAGAAACCAGAACAGAGTGCGAAAGGTGATAGACGCTTCAGGCGACCGGCACGCGTCGGAGGCGGCGGTTCCGTCGCCAGACGTCGCGACGGAGCGATCTTCGACGTTGTGTGGAGGCTGCGGCAAAGACATGTGTGAGAACCTCCCGGAAGCCTTGCTCAAGCTCTGGGACGCTGAGCAGATCGGGCTGATACGTGACTTCAAACAACGAGCAGTGCGGCCAGCCGAGTTCCGGCAGCAGCCGGTTCTGCCGAGCCAGGCGTTCGCGCAGGGCTGTTCCCGGGAAGGGCGTCTGCAGCGTGATCTGGACGTCGGCGAACGGCGATTCGAGAAGGAAGGCCGTCAGCCGTTGGAGCGACGCGGGCGTCTCGCCGTCCGCGCCGACGATGAAGCAGCCGTTGACGGCCACGCCGGCCCCCTGAATCGCGTGGACCGCGTCCAGCATCCGTTCAAGTTCCGCCTGCTTGCCTCCCATGCCGGGATACCGGAACACCATTGATTCGATCCCCATCAACACTTGCACGCAACCCGCACCGCCCAGGCGGGCCAGCACCTGCGGCCGCTCGCCCAGCCGCCAGTCGCTTTCCGTGAACCAGCGCGCGCCGGAGGCTTCCAACACGTCCAATAGCTCAAACGGATCTCGCGACCCGGCGAACGTGTTGTCGTCCGCGAGTTCGATGAGCGGATCGGGACAACAGGCCTGGATCGCTTCGAGTTCCCGGGCGATATTGGCCGCGGGCTTTTCGCGAAACCGCTCGAGCAGCCGGCTGGCCGCGCAGAAATCGCATGCCAACGGGCAGCCCCGTTGAGTCTGCAGCGTATAGCGCTGGACTTCGCCCAGGAGATCAAATCGTGGCAGAGGCCAGTCGCCGCGATCCTCGCTCTCCGGCCGTCGGGCCTCCCCATACCGAAGTTGGAGGCGGTTGCCCTGGACGTCCTCCAGCAGCTGCGTCCAGACCGGTTCTGCGGGGCCGACGACGATGCTGCTGGCATGCCGGGCGGCTTCCTCCGGGCAAGCGGTGACGTGAAGTCCGCCCAGGACGGTGGTCCGGCCGGCGGCGCGGAGCGCGTCGCTGAGCTGGTAGGCCTCTTCGATTGAGGCGGTTAGCGCGGAGATCGCTACCAGGTCGGGGCGCTGCTGTTGAATCGCGTCGAGAAGTTCCGGCGTGACGGCCGCAGGCGCGACATAACTGCACGTCCAGTGCTCCGGAAGCAGGCCGGCGAGCGTAATCAGCCCCAACGCGGGGAGCGCCGCGAGCGCCTGGGCGCGTTCGTCGAAACCAGGCAGCGTCATCCCCAGTTCTCGCAACACCGGATCGTGGATCCGGAACCCGGAGAGCGCGACGAAGCTGACGTGCGGCATCCGGGAGCCCCTGGTTCAAGACGGCCTCTGAGTTTGAAACAATAGTCGCCCTTGCTACGTCTGCACGAGGCCAATTGCTGGATGCAAGCGGGCGAACGGCTGGGATCCCCGCGCGGTTTGCTGATCGGGTTCAGGCGGTTTGAACCCGGGAGATCGCGGGCTGTCGCGGGCGTGCGGATGAAATGGCATGTCACGCCGATTCGATGCTCCCGTCTCCCAGCCAGGCCGGCGAGCGGGCAAGGACCGGACGAGGCCCAAGCCAGCGCCCTGATCACAGCGGAAACTGAGTTGTGCCGGGCGGAAGAACCGGCGAAACTCGCAGTGGCCCGGTCGATGGAGACGCCTGATTGTGGCGACAGGCGGTTCCTCTTGACCGCGCGCCCTTCCGGCGGGCTCCCCGGCCGCCGATCCGCGTTTCCGCTGACCGCGTCTCGATCGACATGACGTTGCCCACGCCCGAATCCTGCACCCGACGCCAGGCCCTGCAGTCGCTGGCCGCCGCCTCCACCTTCGCCGCCTCGTCGTTCATGTCGTCATCGCCGCTGCAGGCCGCCGGCTACGAGCGCGGCGGCGCCGATCCCTTTCAGTCCCGATCCGTAGTGCTGGCCCGCAACGGCATGGTCGCGACCAGCCATCCGCTGGCCGCGCAGGTCGGCGTCGACGTGCTGCGCGCGGGCGGGACAGCAGCCGATGCGGCGATTGCCGTCAACGCCATGCTGTCGGTCGTCGAGCCGATGAGCTGCGGGCTGGGCGGCGACCTGTTCGTTCTGTACTGGGACGCCGGGGCCAGGCATCTGTTCGGGCTGAACGCCTCGGGTCGCGCGCCGCTGGCGATTTCCCGGGAGGCGTTCACGGAGCGCAACGTCTCCCAAATTCCGCTGACGGGTCCGCTGTCCTGGACGACGCCCGGCTGCGTCGACGGCTGGGAGGAGCTGCGGAAGCGGTTTGGCCGCCGTCCGCTGGCGGAGCTGCTGGCCCCGGCCATTGATGCCGCGGATCAGGGGTTCCCGGTGGCCGAAGTGATCGCGTCGGGCTGGCAGGCGTCGGTCGCGGAGCTGGCGGCGACGCGGGAATCCGCGGCCACGTTTCTGGTGAACGGCCGCGCGCCGCGGTTCGGGGATGTGTTCAAGAACCCCAGCATGGCGCGGTCGCTGCGGATTGTGGCCGAGCAGGGGCCGCGCGGATTTTACCGCGGGCCGATCGCGCAGGAGATCTGTCGGTACAGCGCGGCGCACGGCGGTTATCTGCGGCTCGAGGACTTCGATCAGTGCCGGGCGGAATGGGTCGATCCGATCTTCACCGACTACCGCGGCTGCCGGGTGTACGAACTGCCGCCCAACGGGCAGGGTCTGGCCGTCCTGCAGATGCTCAACATTCTGGAGGCCTACGATCTGCGGACGATGGGGCACAACACGGCCGAGTACCTGCACCTGCTGATCGAAGCCAAGAAGCTGGCGTTCGCGGACCGGGCCCGGTACTACGCCGATCCCGCCTACGCGAACGTGCCGGTGGCGGCGCTGTTGTCGAAGGAATATGCGGCCCGGCAGCGGCGGCGCATCGACCCGAACAAGGCCTCGGCCGATGTCGCGGCGGGGGACGCGGCGCTGGCTCAGGGAGACACCGTCTACCTGTGCGTGGTCGATCGCCACGGCAACTGCTGCTCGTTCATCCAGAGCCTGTTCCACGGGTTCGGTTCGAAAGTGGTCCCCGGGGATGTGGGGTTCTGTCTGCAGAACCGCGGGGCCCAGTTTTCGCTGGACCCGAACCACGCGAACCGGCTCGAACCCGGCAAGCGGCCGTTCCACACGATCATTCCCGGCATGGCGTTCCGGGAGAACCAGCCCTGGCTGGTGTTTGGCGTGATGGGGGGGGACATGCAGCCCCAGGGGCACGTGCAGGTGCTGGTCAACATGATCGACTTCGGAATGAACGTGCAGCAGGCGGGGGATGCGGCGCGGATCAACCACCTGGGGTCGGCGTCTCCGAACGGGGAGCCGATGGCGTCGGGAGGCGGCAAGGTGGCGTACGAGGCGGGGATTTCCGCCGAAGTGCTGCGCAAGCTGACGGAGCGCGGGCATCAGACGACGCGGTCGCCGGGGAATTTCGGGGGTTATCAGGCGATCGTGATTGATCGCGATCAGGGGGTGCTGCGGGGCGGCAGCGATCCGCGAAAGGACGGCGCGGCGGTTGGGTATTGAGATTCAGGAGGCCCGGATGCGGCAGTGAGGCGCCGGGAAGTGCCGCGCCATCCCTCGCTTGCGTTCCGTTCGCCGGGGCACGACTCTTATCGAGTCGTTGGTCGCTATCGGCATCATCGGGTTGATTGCGACGATCGCGATTCCGGCGGTGCAAAACAAGTGCGTTCAGATGCCGGTTTTGCTGCGGCTGCAGAGCGAACTGGACTATCGCCGAGGCAGAGCCGCTGGCCCGCGAGTGCCTGCAGATCCACATCGGCGGCGATGCCGCGTCGTGCGGCATCGGACAGCCAGAGCCTGCGGAACCTTGACGTCCCACGCCGGAGTCAGTCCCATCGGGGCGGTCCGCTCACTCAGCAACTCACACCGGCAGTCCATTCGGAGCTTTCGATGATTCGTCAAAAACTGATCGTGGCCGCTGGTCTCGCGGCGCTGCCCGTCGCCGGATGTCGTCCGGCCGATTCGACGGCGACGGCGCCGACTGGTCAGCAGTCCTCGCAGTCCGCCAAGCATGACCACGATCACGACCATGACCACGGAACGGCGGACGAGCATCCCGAAACCTTCGCCGCCGCCGTCCAGGCCATTTCCACCGCGCGGGACGCGATCCGCGGCGGCTTTGAGGCCAACGACCTGCAGCGGGCGGACGGACCGCTGCACGCCATCGGTCATGTGCTGGAGGACCTCCAGGAACTCGCAAAGTCGGCCAATCTCAGCGAGGAGCAGCTCGCCGAGGTGAAGACAGCGACCGACGCGCTGTTCGGGGGCTTCGGCGAACTCGACAAGACGATTCACGGCTCCAGCGAGGGCAAGACCTGGAGCGACGTCGAGCAGGAGGTCAACCAGGCGGTGGAGTCGCTGGAAAGGATCGCAGCTGGTTCCGGCCCCGGGGAGACTCGCTGATGTCGCGCACCTCGCACGGGCCGCGGCGCCGCACGTCCCTGCGGACAGCCTGTCTGATCGTGTCGCTGTGCGCCGCATCCGGCTGCGCGAAGGAAGTCAGCCCGGAAGTCCTGGCGGCGCGTGCGCGGCTGCAGCTAGACGCCCTGCCGGAGGGCGCGATTTCCATCGAGCAGGCGCGGCAGCAGGCAGCGGAGAGTCCGGACGTGGTCCTGATGGTGAAGGTCGGGAACCGGAATTTCGAGAACTGGTCCATGGATCACGAAGCCACGTTTTTCGTGTCCGAGGGCCTGCCTGGCTCGGAGTATAACGTCGCGCCGGACCACGATCCCAGCACGTGCCCGTTCTGCAAGTGGCGCTGGAAAGACGCGGATTCGCTGGCGATTCTGGAAGTGGTTGACGCGGCCGGCGTGGTGCTGCCGATCAGCGCCCGCGAGCTGCTGGAGCTGTCGCCGGGCGACGAGTTGGCCGTTGTGGGCCGCGGCGAGGTGGATGAGACGGGGTTCCTGAAGGTGCAGGTTTCCGGCGTCTGGCGGCTCTGAAAGTTCGGAGCGGGCGGCGTCGATGCCTCGTCCAGAGGTGAAGCGAGGTCGTCAATAGCGCTCCCCGGTCCGGGGGGCGAGAGTGCTTCACGCCCAGCGTTCAAAGAGCGCCTACGGCCGCTTTCCGCGCCGCGCTCGGTCCTGCACGGACCCGCATGCTGAGGGGCTGCCCGTCTGGGCTCAACGCGCTTCGGCCGATTTCGCCCGTTGAAGGCTCGATGCGACCCTGTCGG
Source organism: Planctomyces sp. (assembly GCA_019636235.1). GTDB lineage: Bacteria > Planctomycetota > Planctomycetia > Planctomycetales > Planctomycetaceae > Caulifigura. The sequence continues at coordinate 87,841 of JAHBXW010000013.1, read as the reverse complement.
CCGTCCGGCCCGAGACTCATCTCGCCCTTGCGTGCCGATCCGGGATAGAGTCCGCCCCCCTGTCATGTTTCGCCGACCCCTGAACCGGGTTCAGAAGACGTTATGTCGAGTGCGACGGCCCCCACCTGGACCTCGCCCGTGCAGCTTGTCGGCCGCGCGGTCTGGGACGCCTCTTGTTTGCTCGGCGACCTGACGCTGTTCAGCCTGCGGATGCTGGGCTGGCTGACGGTGCGTCTGCCGCGCGGCCGCACGCTGTGGCCGATCCTGTTCCAGGTGGGCGTCGAAAGCCTGCCCGTGATTCTGATCACCGGCGGATTCATCGGCATGGTGCTGGCCGTGCAGTCGTACGACCAGTTCAAGCTGATGCACCTGGAGAACCAGCTCGGGGCGGTGATCAATGTGACGCTGGTGAAGGAACTGGGCCCGGTGCTGGCGGCCGTGATGCTGGCCGGTCGTGTGGGGAGCGCCATTTCGGCGGAACTGGGCACGATGCGCGTGACCGAGCAGATCGACGCGCTGACGGCGCTGGGCGCCGATCCGATCGCCTACCTGGTCGTGCCCCGGTTTCTGGCGTGTTTCCTGTTGATTCCCCTGCTGACCCTGTTCGCAGACGGCATCGGCGTGTTGACGGGCTGGGTGTTCAGCACGGTCGTGCTGGGGATCGACAGCTTCCCGTACTGGCATTACTCGACTCGGTTCGTGACCGGCTGGGAGTTGTTCACGGGGATCTTGAAGAGCGTGTTTTTCGGGGCGGCGATAGCCGTCATCGCGTGCCATCGGGGCTTTCATTCGCGGGCCGGGGCCGAAGGCGTGGGCCGGGCCGCCACCGAGGCCTTCGTTTACTCGTTCATCGCCATCCTGACGATCGATTTTCTGCTCGGCGCGTTCCTGATGAAGATGTACTTCGTGCTCTGGCCGATGTGAGGCCCCCGCCTTTACGGACGCAGCCCGCCATTCATGTCGAACGACCAGCCCATCATCGAACTCCGCGGCGTGTCGAAGCGGTTCGGCACGCAGCCGGTGCTGCGCGACATCAGCCTGGACGTGCATCGCGGGGAGACGCTGGTTGTGATCGGGGAAAGCGGCTGCGGCAAGAGCGTGACGTTGAAGCTGATGATGGACTTGATGAAGCCGGACGCCGGCGAGCTCCGCTGGGACGGGCGGCCGGTGCGGTCGATGTCGACACGAGAGATCACGCGCGAACGACTGCGCTTCGGCTACCTGTTCCAGTCCGCGGCGTTGTTCGACAGCCTGACCGTGTTCGAGAACGTGGCCTTCGGACTGCGGCAGAACACGACCATGCCCGAGGACCGGGTCCGCGACATCGTGCGGGCCCGGCTGCGCGACGTCGGTCTGGAAGCGGGCGTCGTCGCGGAGAAGAAGCCGGCCCAGCTTTCGGGGGGCATGCGGAAGCGCGTCGGCCTGGCCCGGGCGCTGGCCCTGGATCCGGAAGTCATACTGTACGACGAGCCGACGACGGGCCTGGACCCGATCATGAGCGACGTCATCAATGAACTTATCCTGCAGACGCGCGCCCGCCGGCCGGTGACCAGCATCGTCATCACGCACGACATGATCACTGTCCGCAAGGTCGCCACGCGAATCGTCATGTTCGAGCCGTTGTCCCGGCTGCGGCCCGACGAACCGCAACTGATCTTCGAGGGCAGCGCCGCCGACGCATTCGATTCCCCGGATCCGCGCGTGGCGCAGTTCGTCCGGGGCGAAGCCGGAGAACGGCTGCAGGAACTGGCCGCCGCCTGACCGGCCGCCCTACGAATCCACACGGCGAAGACATGCCGGCTTCCGGCAGCCACAGAAAGACGGTGCGGCCATGAATGAACGACAGCTCCAGTTCCGGGTGGGACTGTTCGTGTTCACCGCGCTGGCCATCGCCGTCGTCCTGGTTCTGCGGTTCACCGACGTCCAGCGCTACTGGCGGGAGACGTACCGGGTGGCGGTGCACTTCAACGATGCGCCGGGCGTGTATCGCGGCACGCCCGTGCGGCTGAACGGCGTGCCGATCGGGGCCGTCGCGGACATCGTGCTGGACGACGATGAGCCGGGCGTGCTGGTCGTCGTGGAGATTCATGGCGACCGACGGCTCCGCAAGGACGCGCAGCCCGTGCTGGTCCGTTCGCTGTTCGGCGACGCGACGATTGAATTCAGTTCCGGCTCGTCGACCGAACTGCTGCCGCCGAACAAGCGGCTGAAGGGCGAGGCGGCGGGCGATCCGCTGGAGGCCGTGGGCCGGCTCGAACAGCGCGTCGACCAGACGCTGGCCGCTTTTCAGGAGACCAGCCAGCAGTGGGGCGAAGTGGCCCGGAATTTGAACCGGCTGGTCGACACGCACGAAGGGCATCTGGATGACGTCATCGAGCGGGCCGCCGTGGCGCTCGAGTCGTTCACCCGCACCATGGAAACGGCCGATCGCACGCTGACTCAGGCCGGCAACCTGCTGGCCGATCCGCAGCTGCAGCAGAATCTCCGGGACGTGACGAATGAGCTGCCGGCGCTGGCCCGGGAGACCCGTCAGACGATCGGCGCGGCGCGGGAGACCGTCGTCGCGGCGAAGACATCGATCCAGAAGATCAGCGAAAGCCTGGACCACATCAGCGCGGCGACCGATCCGCTCGCGCAGCACAGCGCCCGCATGACGGCCCGCCTGGACCACAGCCTCGCCCAGCTCGATTCGTTCCTGACCGAACTCAACACCTTCGCCCAGCTCATCAATACGGAGAAGGGCTCGATGCAGCGGCTGGCCCGCGACCCCGAACTTTACGAGAACCTGAACCGCTCGGCCGAGTCGATGGCCGTGGTCCTGCGCAACCTCGAACCGATCCTCGCTGACGTGCGGATCTTCAGCGACAAGATCGCGCGGCATCCGGAACTGCTGGGAGTGAGCGGCGCGTTGAAGGGCAGCACGGGCGTCAAGGAAGCCACGACGGGCGCGGTCCAGCAGGCGGGCGCCATCCGCATTCAGCGCTGAAGGGCTCGGGGGTCAGTCGGCGGCGCGCTTGCCGGCCGGCGTGCCTCCCACGGCCCCACCTCCGGGGCCGGCGTGCGGAGTCAGGTCTTCTTCATCGTCCTGTTCACGGGCGTCGAAGTTTCCGCTGCCGGTGGCGTCCTGCAGGACGGAGATCTCCGGGTCGCCGCGACCGACATTGGCGCCGGCGAGTCCGCCGATGGCCGTGCCGCCTCCCGCCGTGCCCGCCGCGTGAGTGTCCCCTCCGTCGCCTGAAGTGCGACGGCGCGCATCGGCGTCGGTGAACGTCGACTGCGGACGGCGCCGCCGGTTTTCGGCCATTTCGCCTTCCGGGGCGAGGGTGTCGTCTGGTCCCGCCGGACGACCGCGATTCAGGTTCACCGACCGGCCCGAACCGAGCTTCTCCGCGCACGGCACGCAATGCCGGGCATACGGCAGCGCCTCGAGCCGCTCGCGCGGGATTGCCTTGCCGCAGGCCTCGCACACGCCGAAAGCTCCCGCATCGAGACGCGCCAGCGCCGCCTTCACCTCTCCGGCCAGGTACTCTTCATTTTCCAGCAGCGTGGTGTTGAGATCGTGCAGGTACTCGTCGGTGCCCATGTCTCCGAGATGCATCGGCGCATTCGACAACTCGCCCCCCGCCTGGCCGCCGCTTCCGCCGCGCGTCAACTCGGTCATCGACGCCGCGTCGTCGACGATCTGCGACGTCAATTCCTTCAGCACGGCCCGAAAGTGTTCCAGGTCCTTCCTGTTCATGTCATCCGCTCCCGGGGGAACGACACCCTGAACCGACGGCCCTTTGGCGACGCGTTCATTGTGTCGGGTGCTCAACCGTTTTGCAAAATCCGCGCCGTGCGGAAACAGCAGGCGAGCGCCTTATCGCACGGGCAGCGCGTGTCAGAGAGGCGCGCGGAGTGTGCGATCTGCGCCCGCGATCGAGCGTTGACGCCCCCGCGAACGACGGAAGCCCGGAATCTGTCTGCGACCTTGTCTGCCGAACCGCGAGCCCCTCAGGCGGACGGGATTCGACAATGGGGAATCCGGGGGCCTACTCATCCGGACGGACGTGCTGAATAATCAACGCCGATCCTGAATTCCGCGACATGCGTCCTCAGAGGTCGGCGTCGTCAACGGAAGTCGGCGGCGCAGGCTGCGCGGTCAGCATCCGCCGATTCGGCCTCCGGGCGTTCGCTGTCCCCACCCTTCGCCGCCGTTTGCGATGTCGAGCCTACACACGGATTCCCCCGTGGACACGAGTTTGCCGCCTGATCCCGCGCTGGAGCAAGCTGCTCGCGCGCAGCGAATGGCGCGGATGCGCTGGTGGGCGGCCGTCGTCATCACCCTGGGCATGATGCTGCATGCCGTCGTGCGGAACATCGTGGTGCGAATGGCGGGGAGCCGGTTCGAGCCGCTGACGCTGGCGCTGCTGGGACTGTCCATCGGCGCCGCGCTGGCGCTGACGGCCGGCCTGCGGCCGCGGCTTCCGGATGGCTATAAGCGTCTGGGGCGAGTCTTCATCTTCCTCGCCTGGGCGGCGTGCTGCGGAGTCGGTCTGGCGTTCGTGACGGACAATCAACTGCCGAAGGCGGTCGTGTCGTTGTTGTTCGTCGCGGGGACGTTGTGGGCGCCGTGGCTGGGGTGGCAACTGTTCGATCGTCAGACGCTGTCCCGCCGCCTGCTGGAGGGAGCTGCGGTCGCGGCCGGCTTCGTGCTGCTGGCGGGCCTGCTCAAAGTCGACGCGATGCGCGGCGATACGACGATCTCATTCGCCTGGCGATGGGCGAAGCCGCGCGACTTCCAGATGCCGGCGCCTGTGGCCTCCGCCGAGGCGGTCCTCGTCGGCTTCGAAACCACGCCCGATGACTTCCCGGGTTATCTCGGACCGCAGCGCACGGGAGTCCTGGAGCGCCCCGCGGAATTCGGCATCGACTGGGTCGCGCATCCGCCGCGCGAGCTGTGGCGGCAGCCCGTCGGGCCCGGGTGGAGCGGCTTCGCGACCCGCGGCGACTATGCGTTCACGCAGGAGCAGCGGGGGGAATCGGAATACGTCGTGTGCCGCCGCATCGTGGATGGCGAGATTCTGTGGAGCGCGGCGAATCGCGCGCGGTTCGAATCGCCGATGGGGGGCGCCGGTCCCCGGGCCGTGCCCGCGATCGCTGAGGATGGCCGCATCTACACGGTCGGCGGCGCGGGATGGCTGCAGTGTCTCGACGGACGTTCGGGCGCGGTCGAGTGGAGCGTCGATCTCCTGGCGGACAACGGCGGCCGAACGATCGCGCACGGCGTCTGCGGGTCGCCGCTGATCGACGGCGAGCGGGTGATCGTCGCCCCCACGGGGAATCCCAAGGCCTGCCTGGTCGCTTACAACCGGTTCGATGGAACGCGCCTCTGGCAGGCGGGACACAACGCGGCCAGCTACAGCTCGCCCGTCATCGTGTCGCTGGCCGGACGCCGGCAGTTGTTGCTGCATGCCGCGGTGGGGCTGGAAGGGCATGACGCCGACACGGGGGAGTTTCTGTGGCACTTTCCCTGGTCGAATGAGTTCGACAACAACTGTTCGCAGCCGATTGTGATCGACGGCGACGCGGGGCGGGTTCTGGCGACAACGGGCTATGGCCAGGGCGCCGTGCTGCTGGATGTGCGCGCGGACGGCGAACGCTGGAGCGCATCGCCTGTGTGGACGAGCCGCGACATGAAGACGAAGTTCACGAACGCGGTGCGGCTCGACGAGTTCGTGTACGGGCTGGACGACGGCATTCTGGCGTGCATTGATCTCGAAACGGGGAAGCGCCGCTGGAAGACGGGCCGCTACAACCACGGCCAGATTCTGCTGCTGGACCGCACGCTGCTGGTGCAGGCAGAGAACGGCGACGTGGCGCTGGTGAACCTCCGACCGGAGCGGTTCGAGGAGCTGGCGCGGATTCCGGTCCTGAACAACAAGACCTGGAATCATCCGTGCGTGTCGGGCCGCTATCTGCTGGTCCGAAATGCGGAGGAGGCGGTGTGCCTGGACTGCTCGCCGCCGCAACACATGGGCAAATCGGAGGTTGCGACTGACGAATCGACGGCGGCCGCGAACTTGGCGACAGCCCCTTGACGTCCGGCGGGCGCCTTGGGTACAAACGAGCACTACTGAACAAAACGCCACATCTGCATTGGAAGCCTGGCTATGCTCGTTCTGGCACGGAAGGTCGCGGAAGGACTGGTGATCGATCAAGGACGCGTGCGAATCACCGTCCTGGATGTTCGCGGAGGGCGCGTGCGTCTGGGGATCGAGGCCGCCCCGGAGATTCCCGTGCGACGCGAGCCATCCGGCGAGGCGGGCATTGAAGGCCGATCCGCCGCGCGACCGCGCTGCGTTGAGCGTTCGCTGACGTCGTCGTGAGGCGTGGGGTCGGCTCAGCGTCCCCGCCGCTCAGCCCAGCGCGTCCTTCAGCACCTCGGCCCCTTCGTGCAGGAGCGGGAACCGCCGCCCGTCCGCCAGCTCGATCTCTTCGTGCGGATTGATTCCCAGCGCGTAGTACATCGTCGCCAGCAGCGACTTGGGCGACACGGGACGCTCCTTCACCTGAGCGGCGATCGAATCCGTCGCGCCGATCACCCGGCCCCGCGCCACCCCGCCCCCCGCCATCGCCACCGAGTACGCCTGCGACCAGTGGTCGCGGCCGCCCCCCGGTATGTTTTGAATCTGCGGCGTCCGACCATGCTCGCTGAGCACGACGACTAGCGTCTCGTCGAGAAGCCCCCGCGCATCCAGATCGGAGATCAGACCGGCGAACGCTTTGTCGAACCCCGGGCAGAGCTGATCCACCATTCGCGGGAAGTGGTCGTAGTGCGTGTCCCAGGCGTCGCCCGCGAGGCCGTATTCATCCCAGAACACGGAGACCATCCGCGTCCCCGCCTCCACGAGCCGCCGCGCCGCCAGGCACGACTGACCGAACAGCGTCCGTCCGTAGGAATCGCGCAGCGTGTCCGGTTCGTGGCGGACGTCCAGCGCGTCCCGCACCCTGGTCGAACCCAACAGCCCCAGCGCGGCTTCCTGGAACTTCGAGTAGTTTGTGCCGAGCGCCGTCTCATCGAGTTCCCGCCGGCTCTCTTCGAACTGGAGCTTCAGCGAACGCCGCCGGTCCCAGCGGTCGAGCGTCAGGCCGGGCTGCGGGTCGACGGCCGCCAGCCGGAAGTGCGCGTCCGGGTTGCAGGCGACATACGGCTCGGGGCCGTCATAGGAGAATCCGGGGCGGGCCTTGTAGACGTTTTTCGTCCCATGCCCCACGAATTCGGTCCACACGGGATCGAAGGCCGCGCCCAGGAACGCGGCATACGGTCCGGCGCGAAACGGCTGATCGGTCCGCTTGCTGGAAAACGGGAACGGGAGCGCCAGGTTGCTGAGCGAATGCCCGGCCGGTCCATTGTCGCGGCGATCAAAGTACTCGACGCACGACCCGAAATACGGGTAATGCCGCTCATCGCGGGGGTTGAGTTCCATACCCACGTCAATGTTGCTGACGCCGGTCGTCGCGAACGCCACTCCGTGCAGCGGGTAGGGATGCGTGACCGAGCGAATGACCGTGACGCGGTCCATGATCTTCGCCGTCTGCGGCAGATGTTCGCAAACGTCGAGGCCCGGCAGCGAGGAGGCGATCGGCTGCATCGTCCCGCGGATTTCCACGGGCGCGTGCGGCTTCATGTCGAAAGTTTCGAGCTGACTGTGCGCACCATACAGGAACAGCAGAATGCAGTTCTTGGCGCGGCCGAACGCGGGGTCGAGGACCGGCGCGGCCTGAGCCCGCGAGCCGACGGCCAGCAGGTCCGCCAGGCCGAGCCCGCCGGCAAGCGCTCCCGCCTGCAGCAGGTCCCGCCGGGTGACGCCGTTGCACAGCCGCTTGCGATTTCCGAGAACGCGCATCATTGCGGGCAGTCTCCAGGGCGGTCAGACCAATCAATACCAGCTTATCGGTCGGGGAATTCCCGCTCAAGGACGTTTCCGTGCCCCGTGACGATCATGACGGATACACTCGCCGCCGGTCTGGTCCGCGGAACGGGGGGTCGCGGCGATGCGTTCGCCCGGATTTCCCGGACTCTGAACTCTTCCGGGAGCAATGACATGGCCTGGGCGCTGCTCGTCCTTGCCGGCGTGTTCGAAGTGGGTTGGGCGGTGGCGCTCAAGGCCAGCGACGGCTTCACGCGGCTGTGGCCCTCCGTGGCGACCGCGGGATTCATGACGGCCAGCGTGCTGCTGCTGGGCGTCTCGATGCGGACGATCCCCCTGGGGACGGCGTACGCCGTGTGGACAGGCATCGGCGCGGTCGGCGCCGTCCTGTGCGGGATCGCGCTGTTTCACGAACCGTTGACGGCCGCCCGGATGGCCTGCGTGGTGCTGATCCTCGCGGGCATCGTCGGCCTGAAGCTGTTTCACCCGGCCCCGCCCGTGGCCTGAGGCGCCGGCGGCGACTGCGGCTCGGTAGGACGGCGGTCCAGAGTCGGACGTCGATCCAGCAGCGCCTCCCGCAGCTGGTGCACGCGCCGCAGGTCGATCCCGTCGGGATGCCGGGCGATGACCCAGTCGACATCGGCCAGCCCGGCGTCCACGCGCCCGGTGTCGTAGCACAGCACCGCCCGGAACAGCCGGTCGGTCACAGAGTCCGGTTCGATCGCCAGCACCGCGTTTGCGTACCGCAGCGCCTGCTCTGGATTCTGCTGCGGATTCGTAATCCCCAACAGATTGCGCAAAATCCGGACGGCGATCTGCGCCGGGCCGACGGCGTCGAGCATCGACTCATCCCAGGCCACGCGGTTCGAAACGACGAGCGCCAGCGCCTGTTCGCGGCTGAGACGCTCGCCCCTTCCATAGACGTCGACGAGCTGCGGCGCGCCGCCGTCCGGCAGAGCCCGCGCCAGAAAGTGACCGGGCAGCCCGACCCCCTCGGCTTTGAGTCCCGCCCGCCGCGCGACTTCCAGATACAGCACCGACAGCGTGATCGGCAGCCCCTCGCGGTCGTCGATGACCTCGTTCATCCGGCTGTTCGAAGCGTTGTAATAGTTCGTGCGGCTGCCATGGAATCCGTAGTCCTCGAACAGCAGCCGATGCAGCTCCTCGAACCGCGCGGCGTCGTTCATGTCGTCGTTGAACCGGCTCCGCAGCTCGGCCGCCAAGTCGTCCACTTCGCGGCGATAAAAGTCGACGTCCAGGTCCTCGTGGTCGAGCGAGCTGATCAACAGGGTCGCCAGGAGCAGGTCCGGTTCGCCGTCGGCGGGGCGCAGCGCCCGGGCCAGCCGTTCGCAGACGTCCGCCGCGTGCGTCGCCCCGGCCAGTTGCCGCAGCCAGGCCGCCCGCTGTTCAAGCCCTTCCGCCTCCCGCTGCGCGGCGGCGCGGCCTGTCGCGCCCAGGGGCAGCAGCGTTCCGATCTGCTCCGGCCCTGCGGGACGGGCGGCGTCCGCCTGGCTGGCGAGTGCGGCGATCGCGGTCCGCGTCGCATCGTCGACATCCGCGGAGTCAAGCCGTTCTGCGACGCGGAACCCCTTGAATTCCGCGGTCGTGTGCCGGAACTTCGCCACGCCGACGCGACCGCAACGGTAGCGGTCATCCTGCAGCTCATAGACGACCTCGCCGTTGCACAGGCATTGGATGCGTTCGGCTTCGACGCGGATTCGCAGTTCGTTCCATTCTCCCGGCCTGTATTCCGAACGCCGCTCCTCCCACAGGACGTGCCAGTCATACACGACGGGGCCGTCGAACCGCGTGACCCGGAGCTTGCCGCTGCTGGGGTAGAATCCGTAATGCCGGTCGCCGTCGTCGGAGTGGAACACCAATCCGGCTGCGCCGTCCGCCTCGGTCAGGCGCACCTGCACGGCCACGTCGAAGGGCACGGCTGGCGGTTCGGTCGTCGACAGGCACAGCGACCGCCCGCCGAACGTCCCGCCTCCGCCGTCCGCCCGCAATTGTCCCGCGCGTTGCGTCCAGCGGGCATCCCCCAGCACCCGCCAGTGCCGCGGATTCAAGGCGCCGATCGTCAGCCACTTCGACATCGCCACCGGATTGGGGGACTCCAGCAGCGGTTTCAGCGAGTTGACCGACACCGCGTAGCCCAGGTTGTCCGTCACCAGCGATTTCAAGGTCAGCAGCCCGACGACGCGGCCTTCCAGATCCACCACCGGCCCGCCGCTGTTGCCGCGCTCAATGGGAATCGCCAGCTGGATCATCGACATGCCTTCGACGTTCTCGCGAAGCGCTGAGACCAGTCCCGCGACGACGCTGTGCGCGAGGCCCTGCGGATTGCCGAGGGCCACGACCGGCTGCCCGGGCTGGAGCGCGTCGGAATCCCCCAGCGGCAGCGCGGGCAGACCGGCGGCGTCGATCTTCACGATTGCCAGGTCCTGCGACTTTTCATGCGCGTGAATCTGCACGACGTCGAACGTCCGTCCGTCGAACAGCTTCACCTGCACGGGCCGGGCCTCCCCGAGGACATGCAGATTGGTGGCGATCAGGCCGTCGGCGCTGATGATCACGCCGCTGCCGACGCCCTGGGTCGTGCCATCCCGATCGCGGACGCTGACGACCGCCACGGAGGGCTGCAGCCGTTTGACGAGCGGTTCGAGGCCCAGCGGGACCGTGCCGGCAGTCGGGTTGGCCCCTTCGGGAGCGGCCGGATCGTCGGCGGCCGACAACGTCGCGGCAAACGACAGCAGGAGGGCCAGGCGGACGAACGTTCTGACAGGTGGCCGGGGCATCGCGTCCTCAAACCGGTGGCAGCGCAGGGCGGGCGTCGATTCAGTCTACGCAGTCGCGCGGCGCTTGGCACCCGCGGTTGCGGCTTGGTTGCGTCGCCCCCGTCGGATAGACTCCCCGCGAACGGCGTCGTTGTCTCGACGCCCCAGCGCCGTCGTCCGGCGATCCGCCCGCCATGCCCGCGTCCGCAGCCCCGTCGACCGTGAACGATTCTGACACTCCCGTCGGCCGCATCCTGATCGCCGACGACAATCAGCAGAATCGCGAACTGCTGGAGGCCTATCTCGCGGACGAGGGGCACGAGATTCTGATGGCCGTCGACGGCCGGCAGACGCTGGACGTCGCCCACGAGCGGCAGCCCGATCTCGTCCTGCTCGACATCATGATGCCCAAGCTGAGCGGCTACGAAGTCTGCCAGCAGTTGAAGGCGGATGCCCACACACGGTCGATTCCCGTGCTGATGGTCACAGCGCTGCGCGACATGGGGGACATCGAGAAAGCGGTGGCGGCCGGCGCGGACGATTTTCTGTCCAAGCCCGTCCATCGCCTCGAACTCAAGACGCGCGTCCGGTCCCTGCTGCGGGTCCGGCATCTGACCAGCGAACGCGACCGGCTGCTGGCCTATCTCGCGGAGGTCGAACCGACCTCGGCGCCGGCCGATCGTCACTGACCGGCGATCCGCTTCCAGCGCGTCAGCGCCACATCGGCCGCGAACAGCCCGGCGGCCATCGCCCCCGTCACCAGCAGGCACGTGCCCCACGACGGCAGACCCGGCGGCAGCGGCGTTCCCTCCGGCGTCATCAGTCGCCGCAGCCCGGCCACGCCGTACGTCAGCGGGTTCGCCCGCATGATCCAGTGCAGCCAGCCGGACGCCGGGACCGGAAAGAACGCCCCGGACAACAGCCACATCGGCATCAGGAACACGCTCATCACCGCGTGAAACCCCTGCGTCGACTCCATCGGCCAGGCGATCAGGTACCCCAGCGCGGTCAGCACGAACGCGATCGCCGCCATCCAGACGGTCGCCGCGACCCATTGCCCGACCGTCAGGTCGAGCGTCAACGGCGTCACCACGCCCAGCCGCGACAGCACCGGCGCAATGCCGATGAACACCAGCGCCTGCAGCACCGCCAGGCATGTGCCTCCCAGAATCTTCCCCAGCACCAGCGAGCTGCGCGGGATCGGCGAGACGAGCACGCCCTGCAGGAAGCCTTCGCGGCGATCCTCGATGATGGAGATGGTCGAGAAGATCGCCGTGAACAGGACGATCATTACGGCCACGCCCGGCAGAAAATACGCGGCATAGCTGACGCCGTTGGCGTCCGACATGCGGAACGTCCCGCCCAGTCCGGCGCCGAACAGAATCCAGAAGATCAGCGGCTGGCCGAGCGCTCCGACGATCCGCGTCCGTTGCCGGAAGAAGCGGCGCAGCTCGCGAAAGGCCAGCGACAGCGCGGCGAGCGCCGCGGACGACAGTGAGGACGGAACGGCGGCTGTGGACGACATGCGGGCAGCGTACCGGCCCGCCCGCGCCGGGGCGAGCGCGCCCTCAGCCGACGCGGGCCGCCTCCGTCCCGGCCGTCCGTTTGCCGCCGGAAGCCAGTTCGAGCGCCATCTGCTTCATTCCCCGCAGGTCGAGCTTCCCCGTCCCAAGGATCGGAATCTGCTCGACCTCGTAGAATGAATCGGACGAGGGCAGCCAGAGATTCGGCAGCCCCGCCGCCGACAGCTCGCGAATCAATTCCGCCGGCGTCGTGTTCAACGGCCGATGCAGCACGATCAGCCGTTCGCCGCGAAGCGGATCCGGCGCCGACGTCACCGCCACCTTGAGTTCCGTCTCCTCACTGCCCGGAACGTCCACCAGCCGCATCAGCTCCTCTTCGATCCTGAGGTGCGGCACCATCTCGCCGCCGATCTTCGAGAACCGGCTTTGCCGCCCGGTGATCTGGATGAAGCCATCGTCGTCGATCTTCGCGAAGTCGCCGGTGACGTACCAGCCGTCCCGCACGACGTCCGCCGTCTTCTGCGGCTCGTCCAGGTAGCCCCGCATCACGTTCGGTCCGGTGATCAGCAGCAGGCCCTCGCGGTTGTTCCCCAGGTCGGCGAAGGTGTCCGCATCGACGACTTTCGCAGCGCACCCGGGAATCACCCGACCCACCGTGCCCAGCCGCGATCCCTGCTGATTCGTGTCCAGCGACCGGTGATCGGGAATGTTGACGGCCGCGACCGGCGACAGCTCCGTCGTGCCGTACCCCTCGCTGGGCAGCACGCCGAACTTCTCCTGAAACTCCTTCGCCAGGTCCAGCGGCAGCTTCTCCGCGCCCACGACGACCATGTCCAGATGGGCGAACTGCTCCCGGTCGCAGCGGCGCATGTACGTCCGCAGGAACGTCGGCGTCGAGAGGATCAGCGTGACTTTGTACTTCTCGCAGAGCTTGCCGACGATCTTCGCGTCCAGCGGGTTGAAGTGGAACGCGACCGCCGCGTCGAAGCACATCGGCAGCCACAGCGTCGCCGTGTAACCGAATGAGTGGAACATCGGCAGGATGCCGAGCAGCGTGTCGCTGGGCTTGAGCTGCAGCAGATGGTCGACCGCCTGCACATTCGAGCCGATGTTGCTCTGCGTCAGGACGACGCCCTTCGGTTCGCCCGTCGACCCGGACGTGAAGATGATCGTCAGTTCGTCCTCGGGACGGATCGCCGGCAGCTTCAGCAGCGACTCGAGGATCGACAGCGGAGTCGCGTAAGCCAGCAGGGCGGCGATCGCTTTATCCCAGCCGGTGATCTGCGTCTTCAGGTCTTCCAGGAAGACGAACTCGGCCCCTTCCAGCGCGACGGGCCGCTTCTCCAGAAACTTGCGGCTCGTCAGCACGTGCTGCAGCCCGGCCTTCTGAACGCAATAGTTGATCTGCGCGTCGGTCAGCGTGTAGTTGAGGTTGACCGACGTCCGTCGACCCAGCGCCAGCGACATGTTCGCCACGCAGCCGAACACCGACGGCGGCAGCAGCACGCCCACTCGCGGCGCCCCGTTCGCGAGAGGGCCGCGGGACAGCACCCGCAACAGGGCCAGGGCGAACACCAGCAGCTTGCCGCCCGTGACTTCCAGACCGGTCGAATCCGCGGCCTTCAGGCGTCGCGCACTGCGGCGGCTCTGACGCAGAAACCGTCGGACCGGGACGAGCTCGCGCTCTTTCGCCATCTCGTTCGCCTCCACGCCGAGTTCCTCGACCGCCCGCCGGACCTGGAAGACGTCGTCCGGGGCGCTCAGCGGTTTACCAAAATGGATCGATACCGGATACCGCCAGACCGACGGCTTTTTCCAGAAGAACCGGCCCCCCTTGAAGCTGAAGATGCTGCCCCACAGACCATGCAGATACGTCGGGATGATGGGCGCGTTCGTCCCCTGCACGATCTTCAGCAGGCCTCGTTGAAACGGCTGCAACTGGCCGGTGCGAGTCAGTTGGCCTTCGGCGAATATGCAGACGACCTCGCCGCGCTCAATGGCCTCCCGCGCGGCGCCCAGCGCCCGCACGATCGCCTTCGGCCCGTCGCTGGCCTTGATCGGAATCACGCCCATGATGCCCGCCAGCCAGCGCAGCAGCGGGGCGTTCGCATAGTCCGCATAGACCAGGAACCGCACGAACCGCGACGAGCTGACCAGCACCAGGATTCCGTCCACCCAGGAGACATGGTTGGCGACCAGAAGCGCCCCGCCCCGCTCCGGAATGTGCTCCCGCCCCGACACCCGCAGCCGGTACACCAGATTGCTCGCCAGCCAGAACAGAAACCGCGCCGTCATGTTCGGCAGCAGCCGCAGCGCGTACACGAGCACCGGGATGGTTCCCAGGCCCGCGACCATGAAGATCGCCGCCGGCGACAGGTGCAGCACTTCTCGCATCAGCGCGAACAGGCCGAATGACGCCAGGATCAGCGCGAACGAGATGAAGTTGCTGCCCGCGAGCACCGTCCCGCGGATCGACGTGTCGCTGCGATGCTGCAGGTACGCCTCCAAAGGCACATCGAACAGCCCGGCCGCGACGCCCAGGCCGAACAGCGCCGCGCAGCAGGCGAAGAACGCCGGCTGATGAATCGGCGGCGCCCCGGGATCCACGAACATCCAGCCGCCATAGACGGCGAATGCGCTCAGGCAGATCCCCAGCGCCCCCAGCGGGACGATCCCCAGCTCCACCTTGCCCTGCGACCAGACCCCCGCCAGCACGCTCCCCGAGCCGAGCCCCGCCACCAGCACGGCCATCAGCACGCCCACGTCCTGCTTGTCGAGCCCCAGCCCTTCGCCCAGCGGGTCGACGTTCATCTGCGCCAGCGCCGCCAGCATCCAGAAGAACCCAATGCCCAGCGCCGCGCGCAGCAGGCGGATGTCGCGGCCCAGAACCTGCAGCGCCGGCCACGTCTCCGTGACGGGATTCCACTCCAGCCGCCGCAGCGGATTCGCCGCCGGCGGACTCTGCACCAGCAGACTGGTCAGCGTCCCCAGGACCGCCACGCCGATCAGCGCCGCACCCGGCAGGACGAGCGCCGACAGCATCCGTCCCGCGTCCAGCAACGGCTGCATCGCGCCGTACAACTGGTAGCCCGCGACCAGCCCCAGCGCCGAGGCCACGACCGTCGCCAGCCCCATGATGCCGTTGCCCTTCGACAGCTCGTCCGCACCCAGCGTCTCCGGCAGCACGCCGAACTTCGCCGGCGAGAACAACGCGCTCTGTGCGCCCATCAGAAAGACGCAGCCGAACAAGAACGGAAGATTCCCCAGCAGCATCGCCAGCACGCCCAGGATCATCAGCACGATCTCGGCGACCTTGCAGGCGATGATCACGCCGCGCTTGGAGTTCCGATCCGCCAGCGATCCCGCCAGCGGCGCCAGCACCAGGTAGGGAATCGTGAACAGCGCTCCGCCAATCGCCAGCGCCGCCGTGTCGTCCATCGAGCGCTGCCCGAGGTTCACCGCCAGCCAGCGAAACATGTTGTCGTTGAACGCACCCAGAAACTGCGTCGCGATCAGGCCGACAAAGCCGCCGGAACGCAGCAGCGACGGGCGTGGGGTGTCAGCCGTGAGCATGGGACTCAGCATCGGGACGAGTGATCGGGGGCGTCATTCGCGTACGGAATACACGCGCCCCGGCCTTGTTTGCGAGCCGACGCGCGATGCGGCCGTGCGCAGGATGGCGTTGGCCGCGTTCGAAATTCGTGTCGACAACCGACGAATTCGGATTGCATCATCGTCGCGTCGCGACCATGCTTTCGACAGGGCGTGCTGGCGACTTGGATATCACTCGGAAAGGCTGTTGCGAGTGGCGAGTCGACGGCGAAAAGTCTTCTGCTCACTCTGAGCCCACTCGACGCAAGTGTATCATTATCAGACAATTGCGGCATTTTGCCGCGGCATTCGGACGCGCTCTCAATAGGCTGAATGTCTTTTTCATTCTTTTTGTCCGAAGCCTGTCAGAGACGACTCGACGACCCAGCTGCGACCGATATTCTTGCTCATGCCTTGAGCGGCGAGCGTTGGCCCGCACTTGCTGCTCGGCACATGCGTCCCGGATGGACTTGTTCATCCGGGACGTTTTTTTATGCGCCCCGCGAACGGCCGATCTCATCGCCGCGGACACCATCATCGCCAGCGGCTTGCCGCCGCTCGTCGGGACCGTCCGTTACAGCAGCTCTTCGATCGCCTCGCCCTGCGGCGTCAGCCCGAGTTCGGTCAGCTCGGCCGCGCCGATTCCCAGTTGGCGATGCACGGTCGCAAACAGATCGGCCGGCGTGACCGGACGCGATGCCGGCAGCTCCGCAAAGCGATCGCTCGTCCCCACCACCGCGCCGGGACGGATGCCGCCGCCGGCCAGCCACCCCGAATAGCACTGGTTCCAGTGATCCCGGCCCGCCTTGTCGTTGATCTTTGGCGTGCGCCCGAACTCGCCAATCGCCACGACGATCGTCTCCTCCAGCAGGCCCCGTTCGGCAAGGTCGTCCAGGAGCGCCGACGCCGCCTGGTCGAACATCCAGGCGTGCCGCGTCTGGAAAATCTGGAAGTAGCGGTCGTGCATGTCCCAGCCGCCATCCCCCGTGTCCTCCTCCGACTCCACGTGCGAGCTCCAGTTCACCTGCACGAACCGCACGCCCGCCTCCACCATCCGCCGGGCCAGCAGGCAGCACTCCCCGAACCGGAACCGCCCGTAACGCCGCCGCAGCGCCTCGGATTCCCGCGACAGCTCGTACACGTTTCGCGCCTCGGGCGTCGTCAGCAGCGAGAACGCCTGCCGGTAATTGCGGTCCAGCCGCTCCATCGCCCCTGAGGCGTGCAGCCGCTCGGCCATGGATTCCAGACGATCCCGCAGTCGCCGGCGGTCATCGATCCCCGAGGCGCTCAGCCCGTCCAGCAGATCGAGCGACGGCGCCTTCACGCCCGTCTCCGGGTCGTAGTCCAGCCGGAAGGCGTCGTACTGCGTTCCGAGAATACCCGCCGTCTCCCCCGCGATCGCCTTCTTCCCCTGATGCAGCTTGCCCCCCAGCGCCACGAACGCCGCCCGAGAGGCGTCGTCCCCCAAGATGCGCGACACGATCGAACCGTGCGTCGGCTGCAGCCGGCCGGGCAGCGTCTGGCCTCCCAGGCTGACGGCGCCTTCCGCGGAACCGGTCAGGCTGATCGTCCCCGCGATGCCGTGATCGTTGGACGAGTGATGCAGCGAACGCAGGACGGCCAGCCGATCGGCGCGCGTCGCCAGTTGCGGCAGGAGTTCGCAGAACGGCAGACCCGGGACAGACGTGGCGATGGGTGCGTAAGGGCCGCGGTACTCCAGCGGCGCCGCGGGCTTCGGATCGTACGTTTCCAGATGGCTGGGACCGCCCCACAGCCACAACAGGATGACGGATTTCGCCGGCGTAGACTCGGACGCCTGCGCCTGGATCCGCAGCAGATCGGACAGAGTCAGGCCCGCGACCGAGAGGCCGCCCACGCGCAGCAGTTCCCGCCGCGACATGCCGCCGCACGTCCGCACCCGTTGCCGTCCGATTCTCAGCATCGCGGCACTCCCCGCAGGACAGTTGGGCTCCGTCGGGCCAGCGGCGGACGTCCCGCCCAAGCTGCGCGGATCAGCTGACGGCCGGGACCGATTCCTCCGGTTGCGGTTCGATCACGATTTCCGCCGTCAGGCAATCGGAATCCGCGCCGGCAGTCGCCTCCGGTCCCAGGTTCTGTTGAATCCGTTCGCACATGCCTTTGAAACTTCGGATCTCGGCATCCGAGAATCCGATGAGGGCCTGCTGGCGGACCTCGTGGCACCATTCGGCGGCGCGGGCCCAGACGGTTTCCGCGCGGGGCGTGGGATGGACGCTGAATCGCCGCCGGTCGGTGGGACAGGGAACGCGTTTCAACCAGCCGTCGCGTTCCATCCGCGTCACGACGCCGGTCAGCGTGTGCGGCTCGATGCCCAGGCATTCGGCGAGCTGGGTCTGCGACAGCTCCCCCTTGCGGGACAGCCAGGCGAGGACTTCCCACTGGCGGAGCGTCATTTTCTCTTCGGCCAGCCGCGTGCTCAGCGCCCGGCGCAGCGTGTGCGAGGTCGTGCAGATCCAGTATCCGACGCTGTTGTCCCAGTCGAATTCAAGCACTCTGGAAATCCTCGCAAGTGGTTGCCCGGCGCATGATACGGGCGTTTTGCAAGCGGGGGCAAGCCGCCTGTCCCGTTCGGCGGACGGATGGCAGGCGGGCAGGGCGGCACGTTCCGCGAAGCCCAGCCGCCGCGTCGCGTCAGTTGGGGTCGCCAATCAGGACAAAGGCCGCCCAATGCCGCGGGTGGGCGAACGGGCGCTCAGCGTCGACTGCCGCCTGACCTGCATCCACGTCCGGTTCCGCGATTTCCGCTTCGAGCTCTCCCCGATGCCGGCGGTCAACGCCCGCTGCGGCCTCGTCAAAGATCGCCCGCGCCTCGTCGATTGGCAGTTCGCGGAGCCAGCGTTTGGCATCGGCGAGGGCTTCGGCCTTGGGCATCGGTCCGCTCAAACCCGGCCGCGCGCCGAGCAGATTCTGATAGAACCGCGTCATCAGAAGCACGGCGCTGCGGTCGCTGACCTTCCACAGCGACAGACAGGCGGCGCGGCTGCCTCGAGCCAGAAACGCCTGAGCGAAGCCGAGCAGCCCTTCGCCGCCGCCGGGACGGCCGAGACCGGATTCGCACGCGGACAGCGTGACCAGTTCCGCATCGAGGTCCCACGTCTCGAGGACATCGGACGCTGACAACCTGCCGTCGAGTCCCGGCGCCGCGTTCTCCGACAGCGGATCGTCCGCCGTTCCCGGCTGCGACAGGATCAAGACCGACTGCATGGCCCGGTGGTTGTTCGCCTTCCCATGAGTCGCGAAATGCAGATAACGAAATCGCCTGAGGCCGCCGGCGCGACGAAGCTCTTCCAGCGACGCTTCGCTGGCATCGGCATCGAAAAGCGCGGTGGCCCGACCGCTGAAGAGCGCGGCGATCTGCACGACTTCCACGCGGCTGCCCGGCAGGTCCGACCAGGTTCCGCTTCGGAGGCCTGCAAGCAGCCCGTCCATCTCACGTTGCTGGGCGATCGCCTCCGCGGCGGGCTCCTTTGACAGGGCGATGCCCAGGCGGCCGCTCGCCAGCGTAAATTCGAGTTCCGTGGCCTTTCGTTCGGCGTCGGCTGAGCCGTCACCCTCGTCAACGCGGTCGCCCTCGCTGCGCCAGATGGTCACCTCGATGGAGGGCAGGTCCTGAGACGCCGCGGCCAGATAGGACAGGGCTTCCAGACTCGCCACCTCCCTGCCGTTGTAGCGCAGCAGGACGTCCCCCTCGCGAATGCCGGCCGCCTCCGCCTGGCCTCCGGGGACGATGCCGGCAATCAACAAGCCGCCGGGCGGAAGTTCGACTGCGGGGCCTGGCCTGGTCTTCGAACTACGGAACACCGGGTCGCCGAGGGCCAACAACGCGTCGCTGCCCGGCGGCGCCTGCTGGGACAATCGCGCCAGAAGCGTTCCGGAAGGGATATAGCTGACGATGTAGTCGTCTGTGAGCACTTCGATCGGGACGCCGGCCATTTCGTAAACCGGCGGGACGTACAGCCGTGCGACGCCTTCAAGGTGTCGGCGCAACGGGTCGATGCGCTGCGCGTTCAGCCGGCTCGCGAGTTCGTTCAGTTTCGCGAGCGATGTCGTCCGGGATGCCAAGGCCTCTCGAAGGCGGGCCGGAAGTTGTATGTCGTCGTCCGACCAGCCGCCCTCCGGGCCGGTGCCCGGAAGCCGTTCCCAGACGGGATCGCCGGTCGAGCGGACCACGCACCCCCAATGCTCCTGAGCACCGCCGGGACCAGCTCCCACGTCGATCCACATCAGCAGCGCGCCGTCCTCGGGAATGGCCCGCTGCACGCTGGCCAGATCGGCCAGGTCCCGCTTGCCGATGGCGACGGCGAGGTCGGCCAGCTCGGTTTCCGCGCGGGCTCGCGCGGCGTGCAACTCCGCGAGTTCCGCCGCGTCTGGAGTCCGTTGCGAAGCGGCGCCGCGGATGCGGAACTGCAGGCTCGAAAGTTCGTCGTTCAACCGCTGTCGGACATCCGCCTCGTCTTGCGAGATCGTCGGCCCTGAGAGACTGGTCAATTCCTCCTGCAGGCCGCGGGCCAACGCGAGCTCGGCCGCCTGCCACGCGTCCGCCGGCAACCCCAGTTTGACGCGCGTCAACGCCAGCAATCGGTAAGGCGACTTGACGAACGCTCGATCCAATCCGCGGTGGGCGACGCCCAGGCGCGCCGCCTCATAGGATCGCAGCCCCTCGTCCATCACAGCGGCGGACTCATCGAATTTGCCCGCAAGAAACAGGCAGTCGGCGAGCTGCGAGTACGCGGCCGCGGTGTGCGGATGACACTCGCCCAGCAGGTTGCGAAACAGATTCAGCGACCTCTGATGGTCGAGCTGAGCCTGCTCCAGTTCGCCGAGCGCCGTCAGATTCCTCGCGAGGTGCAGGATGCTGGTCGCCGTATCCGAATTCGCTGCGCCCAGCAGCAGCTGCCTGATTTCAAGTCCCTTTTGAAAATTCGGCTGGGCCTCGGAAAACCGATTCTGGGCATGCAGGGCAACTCCGAGGATGTCATAGCTCCAGGCCGTGTCCTGGTGCAATTCGCCATGCGTCTGGAGGCACAGCTTCAGGGCCCGTTCACAGAACGGCAGGGCTTCCTCGTAGCGGCCCTGAAATGTCAGATTGGTCGCGAGATTGCTGCAGGTCCAGGCGGTGTCGGAGTGCCCCTCGCCCAGCGATTCGCGGCAGAGTTCCAGGGCGCGTCGATACAGGGGCTCGGCGTCGGCGTTCCGTCCCTGGTCGTCCAGATTGGCCGCCAGATTGTTGTACCCGATGATGGTCGTTTGCGCATGTTCGCCCACGGTCCGGCGTTTGATCTGCAGCGACTTTTCAAACAGATCATAAGCCGCGGCATGCCGCCCCTGCCGCTTGAGCGTATGGGCGATATTGCTGTAGCACTTCGCGGTTTCGGGGTGCTCCTCCCCATACAGGGCGATGTCGATTTCCAATCGGCGCTGATACAGCGGCAGAGCGTCTGAGAACCGCCCCCGCGAATTGTGATTGAAGGCCAGGCCGTTGTACGCGCTCGCCGTCAACGGATGGATCTCGCCCACCGTCTCGCGAAACACGCTCAACGACTGTGCATAACAGTCATGCGCCTCGTCGAAACGGGACTGCCGATTCAGCGTGACCGCCAGCTCATGCAGCGCGACCCCGATCTCCGGATGGCGTTCTCCGATCAAGGGAACGCGGGCCGCCAGATCGGCTCGCCAATGCGTCTCCGCCGCCTCAGAGTCGTCGGCCTGCAGGGCTCGTTGCGCCGCAGCCCGAGATTCCTCGGCTGCCTCGAAAGCGTCCCGCTGCGCCGGCGTCATCGCCGCCCGCTTCCGCAGCAGGTCACGATCCCAGCGAGCGTCGATGGCCTGCCAGTGGTCGGCCCCCTGCAGACGGGTTCGCAACTCCAGCAGCGCCTCCGCGTGCCGGATTGCGTCCTCATCGCGGCCGGCCTCCGCCGCGGCGGCCCGCTGTTCCTCGAGCTGTGCGGCGGCGTCCGCTTCCTCGCCCGACAGCATTCTCTCGACGGGGGGCGCGATCGACGACTGCGACGGCACGTCGGAGAACGCCACGCCCGGCAACCAGGCGGCGGCGCACATCGCTGCGACGCCAATGATTGATCGCCACATCGACAGGTCCCCCTGCAGTCCGACCATCAGTCGGGTTGTGAAGCGTTCGTGATCGCGTCGTCCCGAGGCAGCACCGGAAACGCCCAGGCGTCCACGACCATACGCGGGTCCGAAGCGCCGCGGATCCACTGAACCAATTCGGCCAGCGGACTTGCGACTCCCTCGAATGGCTCCCCTTCGCCTCGACGTTTATCCAAAGCATCGAAGCTGATTGCATCCCGGGAAATCCCTTGATGCGCCACTTCGTTAACGCCGTCGTGACGATGAATATCGAGGCCCGGTTCAGGAATCGCTCGCCACGGACTGGGTCCCAGCGTCTTCAGCCAGTTGTCAAATGCCGGCAGCGGAGTCTCCGAGGCGACGAGGACAAATGCCTGCAGCCCGATTCCGTCCGTCAGGCTGTAGAAGACATTCCGCCCCGGCTCGGGATACGTCAGTTCGTCCGTCAACGGCGGAGGCGACAGCCGGTCCTCCTTGTGCGGCAGACAAAGTTCCAGCTTTCCGTCGGTCCGAAACGCCAGCCAGAAGCAGTATGCCGGGCGAGTCAGCTTCGCGCGAAACCGCACGCCATCCCCCAAACGAATGCGGAACGGGTCTCGCAGCAGGAAGCCCCCCGGCTTGATTCGCCCCCCCTCGACCCTCCGAAACTGCTGGTACACGACTTCATCGACAGCGAGCGGCGCGACCTGCACTACCGGAGCTTCGAAATCGCCCGACTTCGACGACGGCCAGTACGCAATCGCAGCGGCGGCGGCCGCCAGCACCGCCGCCGATGCGAATATCAGGGTGCGACGCCAGCCCCGCGATCGAATCGCTCGAGACAGTTCCGCCGCGGATTGAAATCGCCCCTCGGGAGACTTCGCCAGGCACCGCATGCACAGCCGGTCGACATCCCGCGGGACCGACGGCGTGCGCTGTCGTGGCGGAACGACCTCGCCAAGCCGCGCCGCCTGCTGAATCTCCTGCCGCGTTCCTTCATACGGGGCGTGGCCCGTCAGCAGGAAGTACAGCGTCGCCCCCAGCCCGAACAGATCTGTCCGGGGATCGACATGATCGCCGTCCCCCCGCGCCTGCTCCGGCGCCATGTACGAGTACGTGCCCGTCGATTCGCCGATCGTCGGATCGCCCAGCGACTTGGCCAGCCCGAAGTCGCACAGCCGCGGGACGCCGTCCTGCCCGATGAGAATGTTCGCTGGCTTGATGTCCCGATGCAGCAGACCCCGCGCGTGCACCGCCGCCAGCCCGTCCGCCACCTGGCCCATCAGCCGCAGCGACTCCCTCAGCGGAATCGGGCCCCGGGCACGCAATTCCGCCAGCGTGCCCCCCGGAACGTACTCGAGAATCAGACAACGCAGCCCTTCCAGACGCTCGACGTGCAGGCACTGCACGACGTACGGGCTGCGGATCTTCGTCAGCTTCTGGCCTTCTTCGAGGACCGAATCCGCAACCGCCGAGATGGCCAAGCCGTGGTACGCTTTGACGACGACCGTCCGTTGCGTGTCGGGATCCCAGGCCTTGAACGTCGTGGCCTGGCCGCCATGCCCGAGAATCTCGCGGACTTCGTACTTGCCGATGCGCTCGACGGCGTCCGCTACGACGCGACCAGCCGTCGCGTCCAGCGTGACCGTGGGCTCGTGCTGGGAATCCGCCGGCTGGCCGCTGCTTTCAGCGGTCCCAGGCCCGTTGCCGACGGACCGAGAATTGTCCGGCAGACACGTCATGCCGACGCCCCTCCAGGAATTCCCCCAGCCGCTCGCTCACTGCACGGCACCAATTGTGCCAATTCCCGGCGGGACAATCCAGCGGCAGCGCGGGGGAGCTCGTTCGTGTGCTGGTCGCCGTCAGGGCTTTCGCGATCGTCACAGAGTCCGCGGTCTGCCTGTCAAGCGACTTTGGAACAATTCTCGGCGGCTCGGTCGGAATTCGCCGCACGGGCCTTCACAGACTGGTCCAACCGCCGCGCCGGCGGTAGTCTGCCAAGTGGAGTACGAAAGTTCCCGGCCGAACATTCGACGTTCGGCCGGCGCGGCGGCGCTTGGGTAAAGCGGTCGTCGCACTTGGTGAGGAGCACAGGGGAGCGTCTCGCATGTCCCCGAACTCCTCGGACAGGAGGGCGCACGGCCGGATGCCGTGCGCCGTGGGTTCGACCGCGTGCTGCCACGCGCAGGGAGGATCCGAACCCGGACGCTGACCTGGATCGGCGGCGTTCTGGTTCGTCGATAAGACTGGCTGCGGTCTGCCTTTTCACAGGCGTCGATGGACATCATCCTCAGAGGCTACTCGGTCAATGCGGCGACTTGGTTTTACCTGTCGCTGCTCCTGATCATTGCTGTCTTTTTCCGGTTCAATCGCATCTGGTCGGTCCGGAATCTCGATCTCGGTCTGCTGCTGGCCTGCTCGCCGGGCCTGCTCCTGATCGAGGCCGGCGATCCCGGCTCACACGTGCAGGCCCTCGGTTACAGCACGCTGTTCGCTGCGTCGGCCTGCATCCTGATCCGCCTCCTCGCGGACACCGGCTTCACCCGACGCCCCCAATTCACACAGAACCTGAACGGGGCCGGGCTGGCGTTCCTCTGCATCTGCGCCTTCGTGTTCCTGACGGTGCAGGCCGTCACCAAACCGCCGGCCGATCTGGCCCAGGCCACTGTCGCCAGCAGCAAGGCCATGCTGGAACGCGAACCGATCGAG
This sequence comes from Planctomyces sp., assembly GCA_019636235.1. Lineage (GTDB taxonomy): Bacteria > Planctomycetota > Planctomycetia > Planctomycetales > Planctomycetaceae > Caulifigura. The sequence goes on along the minus strand of JAHBXW010000013.1, from coordinate 63,223 downwards.
CCTCAACCGCCCCGCCAGGGCACGCCCGGGCCGGCCGCGCCGATCATCACGGCTCCCGTCGAATCGATGGCGGAGCTGTTGTCCGTCCAGACGGGCATCCTCCCGGAAATCCTCGCCGTCCGAATTCTGGCGATCGTCGCCCACCTGGCCGTCGTCCTCGGACTGCTGACCGTCGGCACGCGGCTGTTCGGGGACGTCTCCTCGGGCTGGGCGATGGCGACCCTGTATCTCCTGCTGCCCTGCACGGCGTATGACGTCGGCGAGTTCAATCACGTGCTGCCGGCCGCGCTCGTCGTCTGGGCCGTCGTCGCGTACCGCAAGCCGCTGGTCTCCGGCGTCCTGTTGGGGCTGGCCGGGGGCAGCATGTTCTTTCCGGTGTTCCTGCTGCCGCTGTGGGCCGCCTTCTACGGCCGCCGCGGCTGTGTGAAGTTCTGCGCCGCGCTCGCCGGAGTGACGGCCGTGACGCTCGGCAGCCTGGCGTTCACCTCCGCCACCGTCGACGCCTTTCTCCGCAAGGCCATCGGCACGCTCGATGTCGCCCGCCTGGCGTTCCGCGCCGGCGAAGGGGGCGCCACGTTCTGGGACGAAGGCACATTCCTGTCGATGTACCGCGTCCCGATCATCGTCGCCTATGTCGTCCTGCTGATCTGCCTGACCGTCTGGCCGCGGCGCAAGACCGTCGAGCACCTCATCGCCCACTCCGCGGCCCTGATCGTCGGCACGCAGTTCTGGTACACGCAGCAGGGCGGCATTTACCTGCTGTGGTACCTGCCGCTGTTCCTGATGGTCGTGTTCCGCCCCCGGCTGGCGCACCTGCATCCGCCGGATCTTGAAGAGTCCGCCCAATCGACGGCCGCCCGCACCCTGTCCGGTCCGCACGCCACCCGCACCGGCAGCAGCATCGAGCGGATGCACCTCTTTCGCTGAGTCCCGCTCAGCCCTCGTCGAAAGTCGACTTCCGCCGCAACAGGTGGTGGTAGTTCTGGGCGAACCGGTGCGCCTCGTCCCGCACGTACTGCAACAGCCGCAGCGCGTAGCTGTGCCGCGACAGCCGGATCGGCTCTGATTCGCCCGGCACGTACACCTCCTCCTCCTGCTTGGCCAGCGAAATCACCGCCGGCCGCCGGATCCCCAGCGCGTCCAGCGATTCCACCGCTGCGCTCAACTGCCCCTTTCCGCCGTCGATCAACAGCAGGTCCGGAAACGATTCCCCCTCCTGCTGCAGCCTGCGGAACCGCCGGCTGACGACCTCCCGCATCGAGGCGAAGTCGTCCACGCCCTCCACGGTCCGCATGCGGTACCGCTTGTACCCGTGCTTGAACGGCAGCCCGTCGATGAACTGCACCAGGCTGGCGACCGTCTCCCCGCCCTGCAGATGCGCGATGTCCACTCCCTCGATCCGCCGCGGCCGGACCGGCAGGTGCAGCACCTTCTGCAGGCCGGCCATGCCCCGCTTCGGATCGATGTAGAACGCCTCGGGCTGCGCGTGATCGCGCAGGTTCCCCCTCAGGTTCAGTGTCTCGATCGCCTTGATCTCATCCCGGATGCGCGCCGCCTTCTCGAATTTCAGTTCGCGGGCGGCCGTCTGCATCGACTCCCGCAGCTCATCGAGCAGTTGCCGCTTGTGTCCGTCCAGAAACATCCGCAGCCGCCGGATGTCCTCCTGGTACTCGGCCTGCGAGATCCGCAGGTTGCAGGGCGCCGTGCACTGGCTGATGCTCGCCAGCAGGCAGGGCCGGAACCAGCGCCATTTCTCCTCCGATTCGATGATGTCCAGACCGCAGGTCCGGAACCGGAAGATCCGCTGCAGCACGGCGATCGCCCCGCGAAGCCGCTTGGCGCTGGTGAACGGGCCATACAGCTTGACCCCCTTGCGGCGCGGCTTGCGGGTGAACTCCACGCGCGGGAAATCCTCGTCCGTGGTGATCTGCAGGTAGGGGAACGTCTTGTCGTCCTTCAACTCCTGGTTGAACTTGGGCTGGACGTCCTTGACGAGTCGGGCTTCGAGGAGCAGGGCGTCGACTTCGCTGTCAGTGGGGATGAAGTCGATGTCGGCGATTTCGCGAACGAGGTCGGCGGTTCGGAAATCGACGGCGGCTGCGGAGGTGAAGTAGCTGCCCGCGCGGTTCCGGAGATTGACGGCCTTGCCGACGTAGATGACGCGTCCCTGGGCGTCCTTCATGAGGTACACGCCGGGGACGGTCGGGAAACGGCGGACCTTTTCCCGGGGGGCCAGGGGCGGTTCGGGGGAGCGGGGTTCGGGTGGGGACTCTTCGCGGCTCATGGTCGAATTCTACGCGACCGGCCAACGCCGCGGCGAATGGCGGAACACGGGGCTTCAGTGGCACGAGCCGGAAGCGGGCGTGGCGGGGGTTGGATTGGTCATTTTTGTCATCGATCGCCCCGCACCCAAGCAAATGGCTCCGCCGTCGGGCGGCTGGAACGCCGGGCGCTGGCCGCCTGGAGCCGAAGGGTTGATCCTATGTGGCACGTCCCGGAGCGCACCGACGGGCGCAGTCCGCCCTGCTTCACACCGCGTCAGTTGGTCGCTCCGTCAATGACACATGACCATTCCGCGATGACCATTGACCAATCCCCGTGAGCGGTCAGGACATGGGTGGGTCATCGCCACCGGGGACTGACGTCCCCCGCTCGCCTCTTCAATTTGCACTTTGCAATTGCCGTTTTGCAATTTGCAATGACGGCCGGACATCTGGTGGGTCTCGTGCCTCGACCACACCCTACGACCCTTCCCGGGGCTTCCCGCGCTGCGCTCGGTCCAGCCCCGGCCACACAGCGAGCCGCCCACTGACGTCCCCCCTCGCCTCTTCAATCTGCACTTTGCAATTGCCGTTTTGCAATTTGCAATGACGGCCGGAAATCCGGTGGGTCTCGTGCCTCGACCACACCCTACATCGACTTGACGCCGCGCGAAGCGGTAGGGTGGCGTCGAGCAGGCCAGTCCGTCGCTGCGCTCCGGGACGTGCCACACAACCGGGCGCCGGGCTGGGCGTCTTCAACCGTGGGCGGGCGCGGTCAGAGGTAATCGTTGATGATATTCTCGAGGAATTCCTGGCGGCCCGATTCATTCCCGGCCGCCTCGCCCTTGTCGAGCATGTACTTCTCCAGCTCGGCGAAGCCGACCGACCGCTTGTCGATCTTCTTGCCGATCCCGCTGTCGAAGCTTCGGTAGCGGTTCTTGACGAAGCCGTCGAGCACGCCGTCCTTGCGCATCCGGGCGGCGATCTTCGCGCCGCGGGCGAAGGCGTCCATGCCGCCGATATGCGCGTAGAACAGGTCGACCGGGTCGAAGCTCTCGCGGCGGACTTTGGCGTCGAAGTTGATGCCCCCCGGCTTGAGCCCCTTCTGCTTGAGGATCACCAGCATGCACTGCGTGGTCCCGTAAATGTCGGTGGGGAACTGATCGGTGTCCCAGCCGAGCAGCATGTCGCCGGTGTTGGCGTCGATGGAGCCGAGCGCGTTGTGAATCCGCGCCGTCTCGAGCTCGTGCATCATCGTGTGGCCGGCCAGCGTGGCGTGGTTGGTCTCGATGTTCAGCTTGACGATGCCGTCCAGCCCGTTGCGGCCGATGAAGTTCAGGCAGGTGGCGGCGTCAAAGTCGTACTGATGCTTGGTCGGCTCCTTGGGCTTGGGTTCGAACAGGAACTGCCCCTTGAAGCCGATCGATTTGGCGTGCTCGTGCGCCATGTGCATGAACGTCGCGAGATGGTCCAGCTCGCGCTTCATGTCGGTGTTGTACAGGTTGTGGTAGCCCTCGCGGCCTCCCCAGAAGACGTAATTCGAGCCCCCCAGCTCATGCGTGACCTCGATGGCCTTCTTCACCTGGGCCGCTGCGAACGCGAAGACTTCGGCGTTGCAGCTGGTCGCCGCGCCATGCATGAAGCGGGGGTGCGAGAACAGGTTGGCGGTGCCCCACAGCAGCTTCACGCCCGTCTGCTTCTGCTTTTCCTTGAGGCGTTTGGCGATCGTGTCGAAGATCTGGTTGGTGGCCTTCAGGGAATCCCCTTCGGGGGCCACGTCCCGGTCGTGGAAGCAGTAGAACGGCGCGCCCAGCTTGGTGATGAACTCGAACGCGACGTCGACCCGCCGAAGCGCGTTGTCGACCGAATTGCTGCCATCGTCCCAGGGGCGGGACAGCGTGGCCGCGCCGAACGGGTCCGTGCCGGTGCCCCGGAACGTGTGCCAGTAGGCGACGCTGAACCGCAGCAGATCTTTGAGCTTCTGCCCCTCGACGACCTCATCGGGGTCGTAGTGCTTGAACGCCAGCGGGTTCTTCGACTTCGGGCCGGCGTACTCGATCTTCGGGATATCGGGAAAGAATTCGGCCATGGAGTTCACCGGGCGCGGAGGTGTGCGGAGATGCGGGACAACATCAGCGGAAGGCCGCGGAGCGGGGAGTCTACGGAGTCGGACAGGGTCCGAAAAGCATTCGGGAGGCCGGCTTCGACGGGCGCTGCGTCCGGAGCGCGGACGAAACCCTGAATTGACCTGAGTTGACCTGCGGATAGAATCGCGCCCGTCGTCCGATGCCTGACGAATGTTCCCGACTCGCGGAGTGGAAGAGGTTTCCGGTGCAAGTTCAGATCGCGTGCCGTCATGGAAGTCTGCGTCCAGACGTGCAGGAGACCGTCGCTCGGAAATCCGAGAAGTTGCTGACGTATTTCGAGCGGGTCACGGCGATCACCGTCACCTTCGACATGAACTCTGATCGGGTGAAGTGCGAGATTCTCGTCGACGCGGAGCACAAGCACAATTTCGTGGCTCACGACGAGGGGGGCGACTCGCTGTCGGCCTTTGACCAGACGCTGCACAAGATGGAGCAGCAAATCAAGCGGTATAAGGAGAAGCTGCAGGATCACCGCCGCGACAAACCCCTGGGGCAGATCGCCCTGGAGGCGGAGTCGGCCGCGGAGCCGGAATAGTCCCCCCCGGGGCGAGGCGGGCCGCGAAGCGGCAGATCATCGTCGTCGGGCGACCCCGGACGGCGGGCCTCGGCGTCAAGGGTTCGCCCGCTGTCGGTTGTGCGGCGGCGGGACCCGTCTTTACGATTCCTGTTTTCGATTCTTACGATACGCGTTTCCGGACAGGCGGCCCGCGTTTCCGGGCTGGAACGAAAACGCCTGTCGAGCGGGCATGTCGTCCCGCCGTCACTGGGAGTTTGGAATGAAGCTGAGCGATTTTATCGTGGCGGATGCGGTGATCCCCGAGCTCAAGGCCGGGACCAAGGAAGAAGCGATCCGCGAAATGGTCGGCAGCCTCTGCCGCGCGGGTCAGATCGCCGCTGAGCACGAACAGACCATCGTCTCGGCGATCATGAAGCGGGAGGAACTCGGCTCGACCGGCATCGGCCGCGGCGTCGCCGTCCCGCACACGAAGCACAGCTCGGTCGGATCGCTGATCGCGACCGTCGCGCTCTCCTCCAGCGGGCTCGATTTCGCGAGCCTGGACGGTGAGAACGTGTACATCCTGTTCCTGCTCGTCTCTCCGCCGGATCGGCCGGGGGATCACCTCCGCGGGCTGGAAACGATCACCCGGCACCTGAAGAGCGACGATTTCTGCCGCTTCCTGCGGCAGTCGCGGACGCGCGAGGCGATTGTCGACCTGTTGAAGGAAGTCGATGACCAGGCGGGTTCGTAGCCTTCCGACTCGGGGACGGACTGACGCGCCCGCCAACCGCCCCCGCTGCCGCCTCGGCACAGGGCTCTGTTTCCTCGCCCGTTGTCAGGCGGGACGTTGACACGCGGATGAACAACTCGCTGGTTTTCCGCCGCGAAATCGAGGTGCTGCTGAAGGACGGGCTGCACATGAGCCCGCTTTCGCAGATCAATCGGCTGGCGTGCGCCTTCTCCGGCCCCGTTTCGATCGCCCGGGACGAATTCATCGCCGACGCCAAATCGATGCTCGACCTGTTGCAGCTCAACGCCGTCAAAGGGACGATGCTGGTCGTCGAAGCCTCGGGCGAGCAGGCGCAGGAGCTGGTTGAAGGCGTCGCACGCCTGATGTCCGGCGCTCCGGCCGACGGCGGCCCCCCGGGGCCATCACAACACGCAGATTGACCGGCACGCCGATTCCGCATCCATGCTTGTCAAACGGGGCATCGCCGTCTCACCGGGCCTGGCCATCGGGCCCGCCCTAGTGCTCGGCGCGGACGTGTTCCGCATCCCCGAACGCTTTGTCAGCGTCGACGCCGTCGACTCCGAACTCGCCCGGCTGAACCTGGCCCTCGACGGGGCCTGCCGGGAAATCGAACAGAACGAGCGGCTCGCCGCCGAACATCTGGGCGAGCAGTACGGGGCCATTTTCGCCGCCCACCTGCAGCTGCTGCGCGACCCCAAGCTGGTCGCCGAGATTGTCGACCTCGTCACGCACAAGCACTTCTCGCCCGAGTACGCGGCGAGTTTCGTGCTCAAACGCTATGCCCGCCAGCTCCAGAACCTGGGGAACAAGTACCTCGCCGAGCGCGTCCACGACCTGTTCGATCTCGAAAGGAACCTGCTGCGGCACCTGCTGGGAGAACGGCGGGGCGAGCTGGAGCATCTGACCGAGCCGGTGATCGTGCTGGCGCACAACCTGACGCCCAGTGAGACGGCGAAGCTGAATCGGAATTTTGTGCGGGCCTTCGCGACGGAAGTCGGCGGGCATACGAGCCATACGGCGATCCTCGCGGGCGCGCTGGAGATCCCGGCGATCGTCGGCCTGGGCACGTTTCTGACGGACATCTCGGGGGGCGAAACGGTCATCATCGACGGCGACCAGGGGGAGGTCATCATCGACCCCGACGCCGCGACGCTGGCCGAGTATCACGAGGCCGAAACCACCTCCCGCCGGAAGCGGGCCCAGCTCCGCTCACGCGGCCAGGGGGAGGCCGTCACGCAGGACGGGGTGCGGATTCACGTCTACGGGAACATCGAGTTCCCCGAGGAGGCGGAGCACTGCCGCGAGCGCGCGGCGGACGGCATCGGCCTGTACCGCACCGAGTTCCTGTACCTCGGCGAGCACAAGGAACGCAGCGAGGAGGAGCACTACGAGGCCTACTGCCGGGTCGTGAAGACCGTGGGGGACCGGCCCGTCGTGATCCGCACGCTGGACCTGGGCGCGGACAAAGTGCCGGGGATGCTGAAGCACATGTTCGCGGACGCGATGAATCCGGAGCTGGGACTGCGGAGCATCCGGGTCTGCCTGCAGGACCTGACGCTGTTCCGGACGCAGTTGCGGGCGATTCTGCGTGCGGCGGTGGAGGGGGACGTGCGGGTGATGTTCCCGCTGGTGTCGTCGCTGACCGAGGTCCGCCAGGCGCGGATGATCCTGCGGGACGTCGTGGAAGACCTTGAGGATCAGGGGGTTCCGTTCCGACGGGACGTGCCGGTGGGGATCATGGTGGAGGTGCCGTCCGTGGCGATCCGGGCTGAAGAATTTGCCCGGGAAGTGGACTTCTTTTCTATCGGCACGAACGATCTGATCCAATATACTCTCGCGGCTGATCGGTCGGACCCGGCTGTGGCGAAGTACTACAACTCAGCCGATCCGGCGATCCTGAAGCTCATCCGCATGGTGGTCACAGCCGCATCGGATGCCCGCATCCCCGTGACGGTGTGCGGTCAGATGAGTTCGGATGTGAAGTTTGTGCCATTGCTCATCGGGCTGGGCCTGCGGCATTTGAGTGTGACGCCGCAGGCGGTCCCGGTGTTGAAGGACGTGATCCGAAACCTGACGATCACACGGGCGGAAGAGATTGCGGCTCGCGTGGCGGACTTTGAGGTCGCGCGCGACGTCGAGTCGTACCTGAGAGGCGAACTCAAGAAGATCAGCCCGGACGCAGGCCTGTGACCGCTGAGGCGATGCCGCCCAGTCGGGGCGGGTCCGCTGGCCGGGGAGATGAACGACCACGTTCCGCATCGTCGGCGATTCGCCGAAGTCCGATGCGGCGGGGCTGGAGCGCCCGGCCCCATGGTCCCACAGACATTGACTGAGAACAGAGTGTTGACCCAGTTGCCCGCCGCCGGAGTGGAATCGGCCCCGAGCGCCGCAGGCGTCGGGCATGCGCCGCTCCTGCCGCGTCAGCGGCCGTCTGCTCCGGATGCCTGGCCAACGAGCCGGCGTCCGTTCGTTCCCCAGGCCGCGCCCTGTGGCGCCGCCCGCGGCCTCGTCGCGCCCTGCCCCCGTCTCCCGCGCTCCGCGGGTGCGGCGGCGGCGCCGGCATCCGCCGCCCGGGAGCGCATCGGCCCGACGTCCGTCCAGCCCGCGGCGCCCCCCGGGCGCGGTCAATCCTCTGTTCGCCCTACCTCCCCAGAAAAGGCGAACAATGAAAAAAGAGATGCTGATCAACGTCCTGCAGCCCGAGGAAAGCCGCATCGCGATCCTCGAGGACGGAGTGCTCGAGGAGCTGTACGTCGAACGCACCAGCGCTGAAAACCTGGTCGGCAACATCTACAAGGGCCGCGTCGTCAACATCGAGCCCAGCATCCAGGCCGTCTTCGTCGATTTCGGCGTCGGACGGAACGGATTCCTGCATGTCAGCGACGTCGAGTACCAGTACTACAAGCACCTCGTGCCGGCCGATCAGGGCCCCACGGGGGGGCGGCCGGGAGGCCGCAATCTGAAATTCAACGAGCGCAGCGCCCGCAACAAGCCCCCCATCCAGGAGATCTTCCAGCGCGGCAGCGAAGTCCTCGTCCAGGTCATCAAGGAAGGCATCGGCACCAAGGGGCCGACCCTCTCCACGTACATCAGCATCCCCGGCCGCTACCTGGTGCTGATGCCCGGACTGCAGCGCGTCGGCGTCAGCCGCAAGATCGCGGACGACGACGTCCGCCGGAAGCTCCGCCAGGTGCTCCGCGCCATCAGCCCGCCCGAGGGCCTGGGCTTCATCGTCCGCACCGCAGGGGTGGACCGCAGCCCGAAGGACCTGCAGCGGGACCTGGCGTTTCTGTTGCGGCTGTGGGGCACGATCGTGGGCCGCCTCAAGAAGCAGTCCGCGCCGTCCGGAATCTACGAAGAGACGGACATGATCACCCGGACGATCCGGGACATCTATTCGTCCGACATCGAAACAATCTGGATCGACGAGAAGGAGTCGTACGACCGGGCCTGCGAATTCATGGAGGCCGTGCTGCCCAAAGCGGTCGAGCGCATCCGGCTGTACGACGGGAAGGAGCCGATCTTCCACAAGTACAAGGTCGAACAGGAGATCGACCAGATCAACAGCCGCCGCGTGCCGGTCGCCGGGGGCGGGTCGATCGTCATTGACCAGACAGAGGCGCTGGTCGCCATCGACGTCAACAGCGGCAGTTTCCGGTCGGACGACGATGCGGAACAGAACGCCTACAAGGTGAACCTCGCGGCGGCCGAGGAGATCGCCCGGCAGATCCGCCTGAGGGACCTGGGGGGCGTGATCGTCAACGACTTCATCGACATGCGGGATGAGCGGCACCGCCGCGGCGTAGAACGCAAGCTGCGCGAGTGCGTCGAGCGGGACCGGGCCCGGACGAAGGTCCTGCGGATCAGTCCTTTCGGGCTCATCGAAATGACGCGTCAGCGGATTCGTCCGTCGCTGCGTCGGAGCGTGTACGAGGACTGCCCGTGCTGCCGCGGCGTGGGTCATGTGAAAACGGCGGAAAGCATGGCGATCGAGGTGATGCGGACGCTGATGACGCACTCCAGCCACCCGGATGTGCGGCGGGTGGTGGTGGAGGTCGAGCAGCGGGTCGCGGACTATCTCATCAACCGTAAGCGGCGTGCCATCACCAAGTTAGAGGAAGAGTACAACGTCACGGTGACGATCCAGATGGGGCTGCATGTGAGCCCCGAGCATCTGCACGTCAAGTGCCTGAACGAAATCGGTGCGGAAGTCGCGATTCTCGGAAGCGGAGACTCGTATTCACGGCGGTGAGCCATTAAACTGCCGCGTTCTTCCGCGCCCCCCGGCGATTTTCCAGGGGTGTTGGCGGAGGAGTTCGCCACGGCGGACGCCGTGCCCGTGCTGAGGGCGCTGGCGAAGTCAGACACAGTCGGAGAGGTGGATTCAGGTGTCGAGCGTGTTTGCGATTATCGAAGACGGCGGTCGTCAGTACCGCGTTTCCGCTGGCGACAAGCTGCCGATCGATCTGCGCGAGGACGTCGAGCCGGGTCAGTCGGTGACGTTTGACCGGGTGCTGCTGGCGAACGGCGGGGGCGACAGCGTGCTGGGCGCGCCGTTGATCTCCGGAGCGACGGTGGCGGCGAAGGTGGTCGAGTCGGTCCACAAGGGGCCGAAGCTCGAGATTCAGAAGATTCGTCGGCGTCACAATTCGTCGCGCCGGCATACGGGTCATCGTCAGAAGCACACGCTGATCGAGGTCACGGACATTTCGGTGCCGGGGCTGCAGGTCGTCGAGTCGCAGGAGCCGTCCGGCGAGGCCGGCTGATCCGCGAGCGCCGTCCGGCGGTCGTTGCCGCGGACGACGGGAGTCCAATCCACACGTAATGAGGCAGGGTCGCGACGCGGCCCAAGGCAGTCAGAGGACAGCAAGGGATGGGGCGTTACACCGGTCCGAAGGCGAGAATCAATCGCCGCCTGGGGTTCATGGTTTTCGAGAACGCCGGCGCGGTGCGGGCAGCGGAGAAGAAGGAGTATCCGCCCGGCATGGCCACCCGCCGCCGGAAGCAGTCCAACTACGGGCTGGCCCTCAACGAAAAACAGAAGATCAAGTATTACTTCGGTCTGCGCGAGCAGCAGCTCCGCCGGTACTTCGCGCTGGCGAAGCGGACCAAGGGCAACACCTCGGCCGCGCTGCTGATTCTCTGCGAGCGCCGACTGGACAACGTCGTCCGCCGTTCCGGCTTCGCCCAGACACGGCCCCAGGCCCGGCAGGGCGTCGTCCACGGCCATTTCCAGGTCAACGGCCGCACGATCACCCGCCCGTCCTACTCGGTTCGCGCCGGCGACGTCATCACCGTCCGCAACCGGCCCAATCTTCGGGACATCTACCGCGACCGGATGAATGACAAGTCCGGACAGGAATGCAGCTGGATCTCGGTAGCCGCCGGCGAAATGAAGGCCATCGTGACCACGCTGCCCAAGATGGAAGACGTCAGCCTCCCCGTGGACATGGGGCAGGTCGTGGCCTTCCTGTCGCGGTAATCGGAGTCGACCGACTCCGGCATCGAACAACCAACGGCAGCCGCGACGTGCGGCTGCTTTTTTATTGCCGGCTGGCCCCGGGGGCGCCTGCGGCCGGCCGATTCACTGACGAGCGAACGCCATGGCCAGTCTGCTGCCCTTTCCGGCCGCCCTCATCTTCGGCGTCCCGGGCGCCGGCAAGGGAACCCAGGGAGAGATCCTGTCGCGGATCCCCGGGTTCTTTCACCTGTCCAGCGGCGTCATCTTCCGCAAGCTGGACCCCAAGTCCGAGGAAGGACGCGTCGTCCGCGAATACAGCGCCCGCGGCGAACTGGCCCCCGACGACACGACGATCCAGATCTTCCGCAACTGGCTGGAGTCGCAACGCGTCGCCGAGCGGTTCCGCCCTAAAGAGCATCTGCTGCTGCTCGACGGCATCCCCCGCAACATCCGGCAGTGCGACATGCTGGGGAAGCTGTGCGACGTCAAGCTGATCGTGCACCTGACCTGCCACGACGAAGAGGCGATGATCGCGCGGATCCGCCGCCGGGCCGTGCTGGAGAACCGGCTCGACGACGCCAGCGAATCGGTCACCCGCCGGCGGTTCGAGGTGTACCGGCAGGAAACGCTGCCGGTCCTGGAGTATTATCCTCAGGAGATCATTCGCGAGGTCGAATCGACCGGAATCCATGCGGAGGTGCTGCTTGAGTGCCTCAAGCACCTGGTGCCGGTTCTCCGGTCGAATTTCCCGCGAAAAGGGCTGCCGGAGTCGTAGCAGCTGAGAGTCCGCGCCGGATCGCGAGCGGCGTCCAAAGCGGCGCCGGCCTGCGGACTCTCCAGCCGCCGTTGGGGTCCGCATGCTGTTCTTCGCGCCGCTGAACACCGACGCCCCGATCTACCACTGGCCGCGGGCCACGCTGGGGCTGATCATCGCCCAGTACGCGGCGTTCGCCGCGATTCGCGGCGGGGCGTTCGGCCCCGAGGACGACGTCATCGACGCCTTGATGCTGCACTACGGCCAGGGGCTGCGGCCGCTGGAGTGGGTGACGTCGCTGTTCGTCCACGGCGGCTGGCTGCATCTGCTCGGCAACCTGTTCCTCCTGTGGGGACTGGGGCTGGTGGTCGAGGGCAAGGTGGGCTGGTGGAAGTTTCTGGCGATGTGGTTTGCGATTGGCGTGATTGAGTGCGCGCTGGAGCAGGCCTGTCTGCGAAACCTGACGGGGGGCTCGTTCGGATCGTCCTCGGTGCTGTTTGGCCTGCTGGCGATCGCGCTGTTGTGGGCGCCCCGGAATGAAATCACGTTCGGTTTCATTTCGGTGCTGCCGCTGATGTTCCGCGTGGGGACGGTCGACCTGTCGATCCAGTGGTACGCGCTGCTGCTGCTGCTGCAGGAGACTCTGATCGCGTGGTTGAACGGGTTCCGTCCGGCGTCGGAGGTGCTGCATCTGGCGGGAGCGGCGGTCGGCGCGGGGATCGGCTGGATGATGCTGAATCGCAAGTGGGTCGACTGCGAGGGCTGGGACCTGTTGTCTCTGCTGCGGCATGGCCCCCCGCCATCCGAACTGGACGAACGGTTCAAGCGGAGCGCTCCAGTCGTCGATGCGGTCCCCCCGAAGAAGCCGCGCGCCCGCAAGGCGGACCCTGAGCAAACCGCCCAGGACCGGGAGCGAAAGGTCGTCCGCAGAATCCGCCGCCACCTTGCCGAATCCGAAACGGCCGCCGCGTGGTCCGCGTTTCAGTCGTTGAAGCATTGGAAACCGGAATGGAAGCCGCCGGGCGATCTGCAGCTCGAGCTGGCCCGCGCGCTGGCCGGAGCCGGACAGTCGGAAGCCGCGGTCGGCCAACTGCGGGACTACCTGAAGAATCACCCGATCGAGTCTGAACCAGTCCGCATCGAGGCAGCGGAGCTCGCGCTGCATGCGCTGCAGCGGCCGCACGCCACGTTACGGTTGCTGCAGCCCCTGGAAGTCCAGTTCCTGGCGGCACGCGACCAGAAGCGTGTCCAGGCCCTCCGCCGCCGGGCGATTGAACTCATCGACGCCGGCGCGCTGGAATTCGACAGCAGCGGCTGAGCGTCCCTCGGAGGCCGGCCTTACTCGCCGACCGGCCAGAGACCGCCGCGTTCGTCGAAAGACATCGGCGCCGCCTCGTCGAGCGCTTCCAGATCGTCCCGCTCCTGCAGCAGGCCGGCATACGCCTCGCTGACGAGCGTCGTCGCCAGGTGCAGCGTATCGGAGATCTGGACCACGCGGGCCCGTTCCGGCGGCGTGAGTCCGATCGTCAACAGCGCCGCTTCGATCGCCTGGCGATCCGTGTCGTAGGTGACCGGCAGCATCGCCGCCGTCGGATGCCCCGCCGTCACGCAGTTGACCTTCGTGATTTCCATGTCGATCGCATCGACGGTCGACTGCGTCGTGAACTCCGCCATGCCAATGCCCGTCGCGTTGCCGTGCGTCTGTTCGGTCAGCCCCCGGACGAATATCCGTCGGACGCGGGCCTCGTCCCGCTCGGTCGCCGCGTGGTCATTGTACTTGCGGCCCACGACGTTCGTGTCCATCCCCGTCCCGCTGATCTCCTTGCCGATGCGGTCCACGATCAACAGGTCCACGTCGGGAAACGGCAGCCGCGGCAGCCATTGCCGCGCCAGCCGCAGCAACTCGACCTCGCGATCGTAGAACTCCTCCGGCCGCACGGCGGAGATCCGCGCCGTCTCATCGTAGGCGTTCTCGACGATCGCCACGCCGCACAGCACCCGGCAGCGCCGGATCACCGCCTCGGCCACGGCCCGGATGATCTCCAGAAATGTGAAGTCCTTGATGGCCTTGTGATATATGGCCGCGCCTGTCGCCTTGCCCAGGCCGATCAGCATCATCTTGTGCAGGCCCGACTCGATGTCCCCCACGAAGCCCGTGTGCGGCTTGACGCGGCCGGCGACGATCACGTGGTCCGCCTGCGAGGCGTGCCGGTCGAAGTGCACCGGGATGCCTTGCGGAGTCGTGTCGACGACGACCGTCTCCATCGACGACCGGATCGGCGCCCCGACCAGCTCCTGCGTGATGCCGTATCCTGCCAGCAGCTCGCGCTGGCCGTCGGCCGTCGCGCCGCCGTGACTGCCCATCGCGGGGACGATGTAGGGCTGCAGCTCCAGATCGCGGCAGTGGGCGACGATCGCCCGCGTGATGTCCGCGACGTTGGCGATTCCGCGACTGCCGGCCGTGATGGCCACCGTCTGCCCGGGGGACACGCGGCGCTCGAGCTGCAGCGACGCCAGTTGCCGCCGGGTCTCTGCGGCGACGTCCTCGATCAGCGGGCGTTCGAACGTCTGTCGAACGCGGATCATCCGGGGCAGAAGCATGGCGCGGCGGGCGACCTCAAGGTCGAGGATTGCGAAGTCGATCGGACGGAGCGGACGACCGACGTTCATTCGACCCACGCCGCCGCGGGCGGTCAAGGAGCGGACCCCCGTGGAAGCTCCGGGAATCCCCCGCAGGGCATGGACCGGCCGCGACGCGCGGGATGGAGCGCAGCAGGCCATCGTCCGTTCTCTCCAATTGACGCAGCCGGAACGCGTAAGTTACCGTTGATGCGTCCGTGTCGATGGATTCGCCACGCCCGCTGCCTGTCGAGGAAACGCCGCATGCTTCGCCTTGAATTGGGTCGGACGCCCGCCTACTGCGATGGCGTCAATCGCCGTTCGTTCCTGCAGATCGGGGCCGCGGGGCTCGGCGCCTGGGGGCTGGAGGACGTGCTCCGCGGTCGGGCGGCGGCGGCGGAATCGGGGCGGCCGGCGAAGGACACGTCCGTCATTCTGATCTGGCTGGACGGCGGCCCCAGCCATCACGACACCTACGATCCCAAGCCGGACGCTCCGGCCGAGTACCGCGGCATCTGGCGGCACATCCCGACCAACGTCCCCGGAATGGACGTCTGCGAACTGTTTCCCCGGCAGGCGCAGCTTGCCGACCGGTACTCGCTGATCCGCTCGATGCACCATGACACGGGCGACCACTTCACCGGCGGCCACTGGATGCTGACCGGCCGCGGCGAGGTCAACGGCGCGAACACGCCCCAGCGGTATCCCTTCATCGGCAGCATCGCCACGAAGATGACGGGCGCCCGCCGCGCCGGCATGCCGGCCAACGTCGCCGTCCCTTACGCCATGAGCATCGGTCTGCGGCCCGGGTACTTCGGCGGCAACTATCTGGGCGTGGATCAGAATCCGTTCGAGACCGAAGGCGATCCCAACGCCGACCAGTTTCAGGTGACCAACCTGTCCTCGATCGCCGGCCTGACGCTGGACCGACTCGACAGCCGCCGGCAGTTGATCGGCGGGCTGGACCGGCTCCGACGGGACGCCGACCAGCGCGGCATCGTCGAGGCGATGAATCGGTTCGACCAGCAGGCGTTCGACCTCGTGACGGGTTCCGCGGCCCGGGACGCGTTCGACATCTCCACGGAACCCTCGATCTCCCGCGAGCGGTACGGCCGCACAAGCTGGGGGCAGAGCGTGCTGCTGGCCCGGCGGCTGGTGGAGGCGGGCAGCACGTTCGTCACCTGCCATTTCGGGGGCTGGGACACGCATTGGGATCACCAGTCGGCGATGGAGCGGTATCTGCCGCAAGTCGACATGGCGGTCAGCGCCCTGATCAGCGACCTCGTCGAGCGCGGGCTGCTGGACCGGGTGATGGTCATCGTCTGCGGCGAGTTCGGCCGCACGCCGCGGATGAACGACGGAGGCAACGGCGGCCCGCCGCTGAGCCAGGGAACTCCCGGCCGCGATCACTGGGGGAATGTGATGTCCGTGCTTGTGGCGGGCGGCGGCCTGAAGGGGGGCCTTGTCGTCGGCGCCAGCGACCGGCTGGGCGAGAATCCCGCGGAACGCCCGCTTCGCCCCGGCGATCTGCACCATACAATCTTCCACGTGCTCGGCGTCGACCGGGAGATCGCCTTCCTGAATCACAGCGGGCGGCCGATTCCGGCAATCGACCATGGCGAGCTGATTCACGAGCTGGTGTGAGGCGTTCCCGCGCGGCGGCGGGCAGGGCCGGCGCCGGTTCGCTCCGCACCCAGACCCGCGCCGCGGCAGGACGACAGATGAGCGACGACGGCCCGGAGTTGACGGTGCAGATTCCCGCCTCGCTGCGCCGGCTGACCGGCGGGGCTGCTCAGGCGACGGCGCGGGCGGCGACCGTGCGGGACCTGGTCGCCGCACTGGACGCGCAGTTTCCGGGGCTGCGGGACCGACTCTGCGAGGGGGATCGGCTGCGGACGGGGCTGGCGGTCGCGGTGAACTCGCGCATCTGTTCGACGGGCCTGTCGACGCCGCTGCCCGCCGGTGCGGACGTGACGTTTCTGCCGACAGTCTCGGGTGGCTGAGTCGGAGCGCGGGACGCCGGGGCGCGAAACAGGTCCGCGCCCCGTGCCCTGTCGAGTCGTCCCTGAACGCAACGAACCGCGCTGGACGGCGCGGTTCGGCGAGATTTCGATGAGCGGCGGGCCCGGCTGGTTGAAACCCGGGACCGATGCGGGGCGTCAGTTCGTGACGACCTCATCCCCCTTGGCGCGGCGTTCGGTGAGGCGGGTCGCCTTGCCGACCCGGTCGCGGAGGAAGTACAGCTTGGCGCGGCGGACGCGGGCGTGGCGCTTGACCGCGATTTCCGCGACTTTGGGGGAGTGCAGCGGGAAGGTCCGCTCGACGCCTTCGCCGGCGACGATCCGGCGGACGGTGAACATCTCCCGGGTGCCCGATCCGCGACGCGCGATCACGACTCCGGAGAAAATCTGAATGCGCTCCTTGTCGCCTTCCAGAATCCGCGTGTGAACGTCGACCGTATCGCCGATGTTGAATTTCAGCGGGTTCTCGCGAAAGCAGGGCTCTTCAGCTTTACGCAGCAGCGGGTGCATGACGCTTCTTCCTCGCAGGGCGTGAACACGCCCCCTCGTTTCAGGTTTTGTCGAAGTCGTGCAGGATAACAGACTTGGCGAGGGGGTCAATCGAGTTTGGGACGTGCGAATCTGCTGGTCGAACGTTCACATGCGAAGCGAATCGGCGGCGGGACAATTCTGCCGGAATTTGTTCGCCGGTCAGGCCGCCGCGATCTAGCATCAGGCTGGCTTCTGCTGCGCTGGCTGCCGTGAGTTCCTCCTCTGAGGTGGCGACATGGACCCGACGACTCTCATCGTCCAACTGATTTCCGGTGCTGTGGGCGGCAATCTGGCTGGTCTGATTGCCAAAGCGAAGAACATGGGGCCGCTGATCAACAGCATCCTCGGCGCCCTGGGAGGCGCGGGAGGCGGCCAAATCCTGGAACAGATCTTCAAGGACGGGATACCCGGCGGGCAGGCGGGGAACGCGGGGCTGTCGGCGATTCTCGGCGCGATCCTGCCGCTGATTGCCGGCTACCTCAAGAAGACTCCGGCCTGAATCCCGTTTCGGCATCGGCGGAGACAGGGCGCGCTGGCCGTCACAGGACGCGAAACTCTTCCAGGTCCGTGGCCAGCTCGAGCGGCGGCGCTCCCTGCAGGCGACGCTGCGCGCCGGCCAGGAGCTCGTCCGCGGGAACGGCATACGGCCGGAACTTTTCGGTCGTGCCGCGGTCCTCGCGATACAAGATTCCGCGCCCCGGCCCCAGCCGCGATGCCTGCGGCGAGTCGATCAGGTTGCTCGAATCGGCCGCGTTCATCGGGAACAGGATCCGCCATTCAAAGTCGCGCAGCGTCTGACGGCTGAACCACCGTTCGACGTTGTTGTACGAGTCTGCCCACACGAACGCATGCAGTCCCAGGTCCGGGCCGCCCGACAGGAGCTGCGAAAACTGCTTCGCGGACGACGGCGGGGCCTCGCTGCCGCCCATGCCGCCGAAGCCGAAGTCGTCCTCGGCCTTTCGCAGGTCGCGAAACCGGCTGAGGTTGTAAATGAAGATGCCGATCGTCGGCCCGAATTCTTGACGGTTCCCGTCCCGGGACTCGAACTCGCGCATCAGTTCGCCGACAGCGCCTGCCGCGTCGCTCGCCGCAACGATCCTCAGCCGCCCGCCGAGCGCCTCCTGCAGCCGTGCCCAGGTCCGCCGCGCCGGATCGCTCGCCGCGCTGCCGTCGAACAGCCAGACCGTCGCCTCCTCGGCCGACGGCGCCTCGTTCGTCCGTCGCTCGGGCGAATCATCCGCCGGTCCCTGCAGCGCGAGCGCCAGCGCCGCCGACGCGAAGATGCCCTGCACCGCCTCCTGCTCCTGTCCGACGAACAGGGCGTTCGCGCTCGTCTGCCGCTCCAGCGACAGGGACGTCGGATCGCCGATCTCGACCGCGTCGCCCAGCCAGACCCGCGGCGCCAGCAGTTCCGCCCCGGACCGCTCGGCCGCCGCTTCGATCAGCCGCAGAATGCCGGAATTCGTCGACAGGTCCGAGGGCACGTTGCCTTCGAACACCAGCGGCGCATCGAGTTCCAACTGCCGTTGTTCCGCCAGACTGCTGAGTTCGCGGAGATACTGTTCGCGCTGGTCGTCGGGCAGCCAGGCGATCTGGAACGGATGGTTGCCCTCGACCAGGCCGTTGGCGTCGTTATAGATCGCTTCGCCCGGTCGCGTCAGCAGGCGCGCGGCCGTGTTGTCCTCGCTGAGGATCAGATGCGCGTCCGCTTCGCTGCACTGCAACGCCACGCGGACGGCGACCTGCCCCAGCGTGCTCCGCGCCAGTGAATACGCGCCGCCCAGCGTCTGCGATCCGAGCACGACATGGATGCCGAAGGCCCGCCCCTGCCGGACCAGCCGGTCCAGCAGCAGCGCCGCCGACTGGCTGTACCGATCGTCCTCGACGAAAAACTCCTGAAACTCGTCGATGACGAGCAGCACGCGCGGCAGCGGTCGGCGCGGATTCGCATTGCGGAACCCGGCGATGTCCTGAACGCCATGCCGGCGAAACAGCTCTCCGCGCTCCTGCATGAGTTCATCGAGCCGCGTCAGCGCGCTCACACCGAACTCGCGGTCGCTTTCGATCGCGATGACCCGCGCGTGCGGCAGTCGCCAGGCCGCGTAGTCCTTGAACTCGACCCCCTTCTTGAAGTCGATCAGAAAAAACTGCAACTCATCCGGGCTGTAGTGCAGCGCCAGGTTCGTGATCAGCCCGTGCAGGAACGTCGACTTGCCGGACCCGGTTTTGCCGGCGATCAGCATGTGCTGCGACGTCCCCTGCCCGAGGCGGACGTGCTGGAGTTTGACGGCCCCGGCCCGGCCCATCGGGATGTCGATGCCCGCGCGGCTGTCCCGCGACCAGCGTTCTTCGCGCGAGGGCGCGATGCGTTCGAACGAGACTTCGACCCGCCGGGCGCCGCGCGACGCCGCACCGACCTGCTTGACGATCCGGGAGAACGTGTCCGCGGGAGGCGGTTCATCGGGCAGCAGCGGCCAGTCCGACAACACGGGGTCGACGGCGTAAAACGCAGGCGGTCGTTCGTCCCTGGATTGAGGCGGCTCCCCCGGGGCGGCGATCGGATGTTCCGGCTCGACCCAGTCCAGCGGTCGTTCGCGGCGTTCTCCCGGGCTGCGCCATTCAAAGACGTTCATCGCGGCCTCGATGTCCGCAAGATGAAAGTTGTTCGGAAGCAGCAGCTTGCCGTCGATGGCCATCAACGTGTACACGCCGCAGCGCGGTCCGCTGACGATGATGCTCGTCAGCCGCCGGGCCGCGACCTCCGAGAACTTCGACGGGAAGTCGCGAATCACCAGGATCCTGTATGGCTCGGCGACTTCGCCCGCGTGGGCGTTGTAGTCCTCGAGCGTCGGAAACTCGTTCCGCAGATACGTCTGCAGAACGTTCTCCATGTGCTCCGTCAGGTCAGCCAGACGCGCCTCGATCTGCCCCGGCTCCGTCCAGATCCGGCTGTTGACGAGCAGTTCGTCCGTGTCGGCCAGATGCATCAAACCGGCGAAACTGTCTCCCAGGCCCACCGGGTCAATGAGCGTCAGCCGGATCGTTCCGGGGGGCAACGACGTCAGCAGTCGCAGCACGGCGGTCTGCAGAATCGGCAGCGCCGCCGCCCGCCCCTCCGGACTCGATGACTTCAGCAGCAGGCTGGGCCGGGCGGGGAACGGCAGCGTGGCCGGCAGCCGAAAACTTGTCGTCCGCGGCGCCAGCCGCATGTCGCTGGAGACCGCCCCCTCCCAGCAGTCGAGGTGAATCTCGAATTCCCCCAGCCGGATGCCGGACGG
The DNA here is from genome assembly GCA_019636235.1 of Planctomyces sp. Lineage (GTDB taxonomy): Bacteria > Planctomycetota > Planctomycetia > Planctomycetales > Planctomycetaceae > Caulifigura. The sequence continues at coordinate 42,901 of JAHBXW010000013.1, read as the reverse complement.
GATCGCCGTCGGCCAGTTTCGATCCGGGGCCGCGAGCGTCGGCCAGTTCGGGAACTGCTCGCCGCTGTCCGCGCGGGCGTCGTCAACCGCGCTCCACAAGTCCGCGGTCGCTCGCTCCCAGCCGGTCTTCAGCTCGGACCAGATCGCCGACTGCTGTTTCTGGCGGGCCGTCAGTCGGGCGGCGATCTCCGACTTCAGCCGATCCGATTCCGCCAGGCCGCTGTGTGCCAGTTCGACCTGCCGGGACTGGTGGTCGGCGTCCGCGGCGGCCAGTTCCGCATCGCGGCGGGCCGTCGCTTCGCGATGCTGCGTCTGGAGGGTCTCCGCGAGTTGCGACAGCGCATCCGCGCGGCGCTGCCGCAGCTCGGCAATCCGCGCGTCGTACGTCTGGCGATAGCGTTCCAGCGTCTCCTCGCGGCGCGTCTCCATCTCCGCCTGCATCTGCCTGATCTCCGGATCGCGGCGCGCCAGGTCGCGGTTTGTCGCCGCATCCCACTGTTTACGAGCCGCCCGCGCCGTCGCCAGCGCTCGCTCGCGGTCCTGCAGCACGTCCGACACGGCCATCGACGAAAGCGAATACAACGCCAGCGTGATGATCAGCGCGCCGATCGCCGCCGCGCCGAACGAAATCGCCAGCCATTCCCCTCCGAACCGCCCGCTGACGATGCTCAACAGCGCCGGATCGACCGCCAGCAGAACCGGCGCGAAGATCGCCCCGAACAACAGCGCGAACAACCACAGCGATCGGAACCCTTTGAACAGCCTGGGCAGGAACAGCTTCCGGCCCCGCTCGGCGGCCTGCTCCGCAGCCTGCAAGTGCTGCTGAAACTGCTCCTGCAGATCGTCGGGCGTCGAGCCGGAGAGGGCATCGGGCGCGATGTCCCAGCGGGCTCGGCCGGCCTCCTGGAGCTGTTCCTCGAACCGTAGCTCCGCCGCCTCCAGGGCCGCCGTTTGCTCGGCCCGGGTGCGCTCGACGCCGCCCACGAACCGTTCGTGCTGGCGGACGGGATTCTCATCGTGGCTTTCGTCGAGGAGGGACGTCACAACCCAGGCGCTGTCGGCGTGCTGCCGTTCCAGGTCGGCCGTTTCGGCGTCCAGGGCACGGACTGTCTGACGAACCTGGGCATCGTGTTCTGTGCGAGCGGCGCGTTCCGCCGTCTCGAATCGCTCCAGCGCCGCGCGACGCCGGGCTTCCGCCTTGGCGTCGATCGCTGCGGCCTCGGCCGCGGCCCGATCCTCCGCCGCCTGCAGTCCGGCCTGCGCCTCAGCCAGCTGCGGGTCGCTAGCCCGGGCTCCCGTCTGGAATTCGCGCTCGAGACGCAGCCGCGTCTCGATGGCCGCCTGAAAGTCCCGCAACAGGTCACGAGGCGGTTTCGGCATAAGTGCGACACACCGGGAGTGACAGCAAGGCGGCGCCGCCCGCCCCCGTTTTGGGAAACCGCCGGCGCCCGGACGAGGCGTCGACGCCTTGTCCGCATGGCATTCTATCCCGCCCGAGGACACGGGACACACAGGCTGGCGGGAAAACAGCGCGAGGGCGAGAATCCGAGCGTGCGTCCCGACGTGCGGACGCTGCCGTTGCCGTCATGGAGCCTCGCCATGCGCCGCAGGTCGTTTCTTCGAGCCGCCGCCGTCGGTGCGGTCACCTGGCCTCTGCCCCGCTCGGCTTTCGCCAGCGAAGTCGAGCCGCTGGTGCTGAGCTGGGACCGCAATCTGCTCACGATCTCCGGGCCGCGCCTTCCGGGGGAGACGATCAGCGTGTGGTACCTGGAGGCCTATTGCCGGGCCGGATCGACCGACGCCGACTGGACGGCCCACACCGTCGTGCCGCATGAAACCCGGCTCGTCTCCGCGACCCCGCAGCGGATTCGCCTGCAATGCCGAGTCGCGGACGGCCTCATCGTCGATCACGACATCCGCGCGACGCACGATGAGGTCGACTTCCGGATCACGGCCCGCAATCCCACCCGGCAGCGGTCCGTCGTCCACTGGGCGCAGCCCTGTATCCGTCTCGACCGGTTCACGGGAGCGAATCAGGAGTCGTATCTCGCCAAGAGCTTCGTGTTCCTGGACGGACAGTTGGAACGGATGCCGACCCGCGACTGGGCCACCGAAGCCCGCTACACGCCCGGCCAGGTGTGGCGCGACGCCGGCGTCCCCGCGGAAGACGTCAATCCCCGCCCGCTGAACCCGTTGATTCCCAGCCACGGGTTGATCGGCTGCTTCTCCGCCGACGAATCGATGCTGTTCGCCACGGCTTTCGAACCCTGGCAGGAGCTGTTTCAGGGGGTGATCGTCTGCCTGCATGCGGACTTCCGGCTGGGCGGGATTGAGGCCGGGGAGACGAAGTCGATTCGAGGAAAGATGTACATGCTGCCGAACGATGTCCCGGCGCTGTTGGACCGCTACGGGCGGGACTTTCCCGAGCACCGGCAGCCCGGCCGTCATTGAGCGCCGCATCCGCGGGACGGCGGCGGCACGGCGAGCAAAGGGGGCGGCCGCACAACGCCTGTTGACCCGCATTTCCGCACGTGCGTAGAGTTCGAGCATGGCGACTCCCGCGCCGAGGCTGTCCCGAGAGATCCCCGACTGGCTGACGCCGCGCCTCGCGTGGGCCGCCGGCTCGGGTTGGATTCTCTCGGCGTGCCTGCATGTCGGCGCGGCGACGGCGATCGTCCTGGCGTCCCAATCCCCAGGCTGCCGGGCGACTCGTGGCGAACGGCTCAGCGACGCCGGCGCGCGGGAGGTCGGCATCGTGCTGCGAACGCCCGCCGCGTCGCAGCCCGCGCCCACGCCTACCTCGACGGAAGCGAATGCGGCCAGTCCGGAATCCACGCCCGTCCACAGTCGCCCGCCGTCGCCCATCGCCTCGGCCGAACCGCCCATTCCCCTGACCCTGCCGCGCCCGGCGGAGCGTCCCGTGATTGGCCGCGGCGCTCCTCCGCTGGGCGCGGGCCTGCCGCCGACCAGTCCGGCCTCCGCCGCGACGGGCAATCCCGCAGGCGCATCGTCGGGGGGTGCGGTCCGCAGCGAAGCCGGCGAGACCAGCCTGTTTCAGGTCGCCGCCAAGGGCCGCCGGTTCGTGTATGTCATCGACCGATCGTCGAGCATGGACGTCGTCCTCGCCGCCGCCAAGGGCGAACTCCTGGCCAGCCTGCAGCAACTCGACCGGGAGCAGAAGTTTCAGGTCGTGTTCTTCAGCAACCGCACAACGACGCTGAAGACCCGCTTCAACGTGTTCTCCGGGACGGATGAGGATCGCGAGCAGGTCGTGCGGCAGTTGCAGGACGTCACGGCCGACGGCGGCACCGACCGGCTGCCGGCGTTGCTGAAGGCCTATGAGTATAATCCGGACGTCATTTTCTTTCTGACGGATTCCGCCGATCCGATGTCGGCGCGGGAACTCGACGACGCCCTGCGCAAGAACCGCAGCGGCGCGCAGATCCACTGCATCGACTTCGGCGAAGGGCCCGAGCCGACGGATGCCAGCGGCCGCCCGCTGCCGAACTTTCTGCAGAAGCTTGCGGCCGGGTCGCGGGGCCGTTACGTCTACCGCGATGCCCGGCAGCTCGCGGCGCCCTGATCACCTCAGGGATCGCCTGCGGACCGGGCGGGAATCGCGCGTGCGAGGCCGCTGCCCGCGCCGCCTGGAAAGGATTCGCTCGATGGATTCGTCGCAAAGCTGGCTGCAGATCTTCAAGAACTGGCCGGCCGGCTATCCGCGCACGGGACTGGTCGTGACCACGTTTCAGGAATCGATCCCGTTCGCGAATTTCATGATCGCCGACGGCGTGCTGCTCCTGGAGCGGGACAAGCCGGACGCGTACGGCGCGCGGAAGGCCATGATCTCGCTGGATGCGATCGCCGCGGTCAAGCTGCTGGACACCTTCGAGCTGTCGCGGTTCAAGGCGTTCGGCTTTGAAGGCCCGGCGTCCGCCGCGAAGTGAGTTAAGCCGCTCGTCCTCCCCGGGAGACGCTTGCCTTCGCTCCGCGCCGGGCCTAAGTTCGCGGCCGAGCCTCCGCACTTCCCTCGTCCCCGGTTTCCCGTTCCATGGCCGTTCGTGGCATTCGCGGCGCCATCAGCGTCGCCGAAAACTGCTCCGCCGAGATCCTCTCGGCGACGCGCGAACTGCTGGACGAGCTGTGCCGCGCGAACGCGCTGACGGACTTCGACGACGTCGTCTCGGCGATCTTCACGACGACGCCCGACCTGACCGCCGCGTTTCCCGCCGAGGCCGCGCGGGGACTGGGCATGAACCAGGTCCCGCTGCTGTGCGCCTCGGAGATCGCCGTTCCGCACGGCATGCCCCGCGTCATCCGCATCCTGCTGCACGTCAACACCGAGCGCGGGCAGCGGGAGATCACGCACGTCTATCTGCGGGACGCCAAACGGCTGCGACCGGACGTCTCCAGCGCCCAGTGACGGCCGGGCTGGCCGCTGCAGCAGCCGCCCGTCGCGGGACGTCCCATCACAAGTCGTCCGGTTCGGCCGCGAAGTCCGCCAGTTCATCCCAGCCGGACAGCCGCACCTCGATCGACCGCACGTGGCGGTCGTCCGGTCCGTTGCGCCCTTCTTCCGGATCGATGGGCAGCGGCTCGTCGAATGCCGGCAGGAGCGCGTATCGCCCGGGCAGCACTTTCATCGACACGACTTCTCCAACCTGCCGTCCGCGAAGGGACTGGACCAGCGCATCGAATGTGTTGATCCGCTGGTCGTCGATTGCGAGGATCCGATCCCCTTTGTTGAGGCCGGCCTGGCTGGCCGCCATGCCGGGAATCACGGAACGAATTTCGCAGGCGCTCAGCGAATCAAACGTGGCGCCCAGCGTCGCGGCCCCCCGGTTCTCCGACTGAAAGCCCGGCGCATCCCGGTTGGCGTGCTCGATGTCCGTCGACGTGACTCCCGAGCCCGTGATCGCGTACACGGTGAAACGGTGGCCCCGCTCCAACTGGCTGATCAGCTCCAGCGATTCGACGTTTCCGCGCCAGCCCGGCAGGATGAACACCTGATACACTGGGTGCGGGCGCGCCGGCTGATAGCCCAGGGTCGCCGCCCGCTGGTCGGAGGCCGCGCGATCCAGGAGCAGGACCGACTCGTCGCGTTCGGCTCGTCTCGTGAACACGACCTTGGCGCCCAGTTGCCTCAGGTCCGACACCGCGCGGCCCGCCCGCAGCAGGCCATGCCGCTCGAACACCGATCGGGCATATCCTGCGACCGGCGAGTTCAAACGCGACAGCCGCTTGAGCGCCTGGTCCGCCGCCCGCGTCGTGTCCGTATGTTCCGAGACGCTCAGATGCATCGCCGTCATCACCGGCTCGAGCGACGACACGCAGGCCGAAACGGCCAGCCGCCGGGACTCGCGATCCGTCGACCCGACATACAGCCGCTCCAATAGCGGCACGATCCGCGCCGCGTATTCCGGATTCCGAATGGCGGACGCCTCCAGCACTTCGACGTGCGCGAGGCCCACCCGCTCGAGCTCCAGCGCCGCGGCCGATCGCACCGCGAAATCGTCGTCGTCCAGCTGGCCGATCAGCGTTTCGGCCTCTTCGGCCGTCAGCTCCGCACCCCGGGCAGGTCCGACGGTTCCCATGAGGAACGTCACGGCGGCCGCCGCCCACGCGGCGAAATGCAGTCTGCAGGGACTGGCGATGGTCTGCCGGATCATGACGTCCATTCTGGCCGATGGAATTCGCCCGCACCACTGGATCGGCAGTCCTCATCAGCCGCCGGCAGTCCCGCTGCTTCGTCCGGCACAGCCCACCGGCCGTCGCGCCCGACCGGCATACTTCGCCGCAAACGAGAAACTCGCAGTGGTTCCGGGGACTTCGCCGATGCGGCGATTGCCGCCGTCACCTGCCATTTTCGCTGCTCGCATCAGCCCCGCAAGTCGTGTTCTCAAAAAGAATTAAAGTGCGGACGCCGCGCCGGCCGGGGCCTCCCGAGAGCCGCCGGAAGCCCTCTTGACCCTCGGATTTCCGCGGTCGTATACGAGACCTCCACTCCCCGCGATCCCCTTCCGGTGCGGCGTTCCCGGCCATTCCCCTGGCCGGCGCCTGCGGAGCCTCGAGCATGACCGCCCCCCAGACACTCTCCGCGATTCTCGCAGCGGCCCTGCTGTGCTCCGGTTGCCAGGATCTCATGCTGCGCATTCGCGACCCCAAGGAGTACGAGCGGAAGGTCAGCAAGGCGAACGCCACCGGCGCGCTGGAAGGCCGCCACGGGCACTCCAAGCTGATCGGCGATTACATCAGCGTCTCCGGGTTTACCAACGTCGTCCTCGAGGGGGTCGGACTGATCACGAATCTGGACGGCACGGGCGAGGACATTCCGGTTTCGCCGTTCCGCACCAAGCTGATGGAAGACATGAAGCGTCGCGGCGTCAAGGACCCGAACACGCTGTTGCGCTCCAAGGACACGGCCCTGGTGCTGGTCCGCGCCATGCTCCCGCCGCTGATCAAAAAGGGAGAGCCGTTCGACATTGAAGTCATGCTGCCGGACGGCACGAAGTGCACCAGCCTGTCCGGAGGCTGGCTGCTGGAGTGCGATCTCAAGGAATACGCGAACGTCTCCGGCGGCGGCGTGCGCGAGGGCAAGCGGCTGGCCAAGGCCGCGGGCCCGATCCTGCTGGGCATCCAGGACGAAAAGGGCTCGCTGGGCAGCCAGATCCGCGGCACGGTGCCCGGCGGCGCGACGTATGTCGGCGGGGATCGCAGCCTCGTCGCCATGGTTCGCCAGGACTATCGCAGCGCCAAGCTTTCGCACCGCATCGCCCAGAGAATCGGCGACCGCTTTCATGATTACGACCGGCACGGCCTGCAGCGGGCCCAGGCGGAGGCCAACACCGACCGCAAGATCACGCTGCTCGTCCCGGATCGCTACCGCGACAACTTCCCGCGCTACATGCAGGTCGTCCGCAGCATCGCCCTCCGCGAGTCCCCCGTCGAACGCCACCTGCGCATCCAGGCGCTGCGCGACCGTCTGGGTTCCGCCGACGAATGCGAGTCGGCCGCGCTGCAGCTCGAAGCCATCGGCCACGAATCGATTCCGATCCTCAAGGAAGGGCTCAAGTCGCCGATCCTGGAGTGCCGGTTCCGCGCCGCGGAGGCGCTGGCCTATCTCGGCGATCCCGCCGGCTCGACCGTCCTGAAGGACGTCGCCGCCACTGAGGCCGCCTTTCGCGTGTACGCCCTCGCCGCGATGGCCACGCTCGATGACGGCAACGCCTTCAACGCCCTCGTGGAACTGATGAACAGCGACAGCGTGGAAACAAAGTACGGAGCGTTCCGCGCCCTGAGCACGTCCAATCCCGACGATCCCAACATCCGCGGCGAGAAGCTGCCGGGCGGATTCAAGCTGCACGCCATCGCCTCGCAGGGGACGCCGGTCGTGCATCTGACCCGCTATCAGAAGGCCGAGATCGTCCTGTTCGGACAGGATCAGAAATTTGACACGCCGCTGATGGTCCGCGCCGGACAGCGGATCGTCGTCCGCGGCGACGCGGGCAGCGGCATCGTCAAGGTCGCCCGAATCGCGGCCGGCGAAACTCCCCGGTCGCTGGAGGTCTCCGCACGCATCGCCGACGTCATCCGCGCCTGCTCCGATCTGGGCGCCAGCTATCCCGACATCGTGCAGATGCTGGTCCAGGCCCAGTTGCAGCACAACCTCCCCGGCCGCATCGGCATCGATGAAATGCCGCAGGCGCTGCGGGTCTACCAGCGGCCGCTCCCCAGCGGACAGTCGACCGAGGTTCAGATCGGCGACGAGGCCCTGGTCCCGAACCTGTTCCTCGGCGGCAAGGCCCCTGCCGGCGGCCTCAGCCCCGAAGAAACCGACTCGCTCCCCGAACCCGAGCCCGAATCCCCCCCCACCAAGGTCCTCCGCAACGTCGACCTCGACGCGGGCTCCCGGCCGCCGGAAGTCACGCCCAGCCCCTGACCGGTGAAGGCGGTCGGCGCGGGACCTCCTGCCCCGTGCCGCCGCCGCGTTCCGCCCCTGGCCGAAGTCCCGTCTCGTCCGATGCTCAAGTCCCTCGAACTGTTCGGCTTCAAGAGCTTCGCCGAACGCACCGTGTTCGAGTTCGCGGCGGGCATCACCTGCGTCGTCGGCCCCAACGGCAGCGGCAAAAGCAACGTCGTCGACTCCATCAAGTGGATCCTCGGCGATCAAAGCGCCAAAAGCCTCCGCGGCAAGGAGATGTCCGATGTCATCTTCAACGGCTCCTCGCAGCGCAAACCCAGCCAGTTCGCCGAAGCCTCGCTGACCTTCGACAACGCCCGGGGCATCCTGCCGATCGATGCCGCCGAGGTCCGCATCGGACGCCGGCTGTACCGCAGCGGCGACTCGGAATACCTGCTGAACGGCGCCGTCGTGCGCCTCAAGGACGTCCGCGATCTGCTGCTCGGCACCGGCGCCGGCGCCGCCGCGTACAGCATCATCGAGCAGGGTCGCGTTGATCAGATCCTGCAGTCGAACCCCGCCTCCAGACGCCAGGTGTTCGAGGAGGCCGCCGGCATCAGCCGGTTCAAATCGAAACGCATCGACGCCGAACGCCGCCTCGAACGCGTCTCCCAGAACCTCCTGCGACTCACCGACATCGTCGATGAGATCGAAACCCAGCTCAACGCCACTCGCAGTCAGGCCAGCAAGGCGGCCAAATACCGTGAGCTCAGCCAGGAGCTTCGCCAACTCTGGACGGGCCTCGCCGCCGACGACAGCCAGCGCCTCGACGACGAACAGGCCGATGTCGACGCGCGGCTTGCCGAACTCCGGACCCGCGCCGAAGATCTCGAGACCCAGCTCGGCGCTATCGAGGCCGGACGCCGCACGATCGAAGCTGAACTCACGGACTGCGAAGCCGGCATCCGAGAACTGGACCAGCAGGCCGCCGGCTGGCGCCAGTCCATCGCCGCCAGCAATGCGACCATCGGACACCAGTCGCAGCGCTGTGCCGAGCTGAACGACGAGATCGAACAGGTCCGCCGCCAGCAGGCCGGGCTGGCCGCTGACGCCGCGCTGGCCGAACGCGAACTCGGCGACGCGGCCGACCGCCTGGCGCGGCTTGAGGCGTCAATCACCGAGCGTCGCGGCGCATTCGAGGAGCGGGAGGCCCTCGCCGGAGACGTCCAGCGCAATCTGGCGGCCGCCCGGGACGATCTTCAGGGTCGGCGGGCGCGACGCGAGCAGTCGCTGAAACGACTGGCTGATGACCGCCGCCGGCTGGACGCGCTGCGCTCGCAATTCGAGATCAGCCGCGCCTCCATTGGCGAACTCGACGATCGCCGCGCCCAGTTCGGAGAACGGGCGGACGTCTCCGCGCGGAAGCTGGCGGAAGCGGCCGCCCGCCTGTCGGAACTGGATGCGCAGGCCGCCGACGCCCGGACGCGTCTCGACGCCCGCCTGCAGGAACGCGCCCGCCTCGCCGCGCAGCTCGCGGAACTCGAACGCTGCCTCAATCAGCGCCGCGAACAGCGCAGCACCTGGCATGCCCGCTGGCTGATCCTTCAGGAGTGGGAGGCCAACCAGACCGGCATCGGAATTGGCGTCCGAGAAATCCTGGAACGCGCCGCCGACTGCTCGACGCCTCCCTGGAACAGCGTGCTCGGCGTCGCCGGATCGCTGCTCGATGTGCCGCTCGAATACGCGCCGCTGATCGACCTCGCACTCGGGCAGCGCAGCCAGGCGATCGTCGTCGAGGACCTCGCGCCCTGGCTGGCGCATTGGCGGAAGGCCGAGAATGTCGCCGCTGGCCGACTGGTGCTCATCTCCCTGGGCACGGCGCCGCCCGCCGATGACGCCGGCTTCGAAGCCTTGTTGCGATCGCTTCCCGGAGTCGTCGCCCGGGCCGATGAAGTGCTGGCCGACAGCGAACTCGCTCCCGGGCTCGCGCGGCGGCTGCTGGGGGACGTCTGGATCGTCAACGATCTGGGCGTCGCGGAGACCTTTCTCAGGGCCGCGGCCGGACGTTGCGACTGCGTCACCCTGCAGGGCGAATTCCTCGAACGGGATGGACGCCTGACGCTGGGCGTCTCGTCCGGCGAATCGGCCGTCGTCTCCCGCCGCAGCGAACTCCGACAGTTGACGCTCGATCTCCGCCGACTCGACCGTCAGATCGACGCCGAAACCCGCCAGCTCGCCGAACTCACCGCTCAGCAGCACGCCCGCGAAGCGGCCGTCGCCGACGCCGACGCCGCCGTTCGCGAACGGCTCGAACTCTCGACCGCCGCCCGCGCCCAGCACGACGTGCAGGTCCAGGAGCACGGGCGGATCGTCGAACAGGTCCAGGGCCTCGAAGACCAATGGGCTGCGGCCGTCGCCCGCGATCAGGAGCTGTCCGCCCAGGCGGGCGCCCTGCAGGCCGATGTCGAATCGCTGGAACAGGAACTCGCCGCATTCGATGCCGACGTCGCCGGGCTGCAGACGGAGATCGATTCCGTCGACGGGGAGCTGCGATCGCTGCTGTCGGAACTCGACCGCGAGCGGCTGGAACTGGCCAAGCAGGAGGAACGGCTGCACGCACTCCGCGAGACGCACGACCGGCTGCAGCGCGATCAGGTCGTACGCCAGCGGCAGCGGACCGAGGCCGAGTCCCGACTGCAGGTCCTTCTGGAGGGCCTCGAACGGTCGCAGCTGGCCGTGCTGCAGGCGTCCGCCGACGTGGCGGCGCTCACGCTGCAGGTTGAGACGCTGCAATCGGAGCTGGCGGGGCTGGAGGAGCAGCGCGGCGGCGTGCGGGTTCGACGGAAGCAACTGCTGTCCGAAGAGGATGCCTGCCGCCGGGACCGGCATCGGATCGGCGACGGCATTCACTCCGCGGAAATGCAGCTTCGCGAGATTGTTCAGCAGCGTGCGACGCTCGAGGCCCGGATGCAGGAGGAGTATCAATTGTCGCTGGCAGACGTGCGGGCGTCCGGCGCCTCCGCGTATCGGGATTACCTGACCTCGCGCGGTCAGCAGCCGCTCGAATCTTCAACGGAAGTCGAGGCGAGGGATTCCACGGCGGCGAACCCGGCCTCCGCTGCGCCGGAGTGGGCGACCGGACTGGCTCCCGCGTTCGCGGAAGTCCGCGACGAACTTGAGTCCCAGGTGGAACGGCTCCGCCGGCGCATCAAGGCTCTGGGGCACGTCAACACCGAGGCGCTCAACGATCTCGACGAACTCGAAACACGGTACGCGGACCTGGCCGGACAGCTGCATGACCTGCAGGAGGCCCGCACCGCGCTGGAAGACATCATCCGCCGGATCAACGTCGAAAGCCGCAAGCTGTTTCTCGAAACGTTTGAGAGCATCCGCACACACTTCCGGGAGCTGTTCCGCAAGCTCTTCGGCGGCGGCGAGGGGGAAATCGTCCTGGAGAATCCGGACGACGTGCTGGAGTGCGGGATCGACATCGTCGCCCGCCCCCCCGGAAAAGAACTGCGCAGCATCTCGCTGCTGAGCGGCGGCGAGAAGACGCTGACCGCCGTCGCGCTGTTGTTCGCGATGTTCAAGAGCAAGCCCAGCCCGTACTGCATTCTGGACGAGGTCGATGCGGCGCTCGATGAGGCGAACGTTGAGCGGTATGCGTCGATCGTCCGCGACTTCGTATCGATGACGCAGTTCGTGATCATCACGCACCGCAAGCGGACGATGACGGCCGCCGATGCGATCTATGGCGTGACGATGGAGCAGGCCGGGATCTCCAAACGCATGTCCGTGCGGTTCGAGGAGGTCGGCGAACACGGCGAGATTCTGAGCCCCGCGCAGTCCCGCGCGGCGTGACGTGCGGACGCGGCGCGAACCGCGAGCATTGGAATCTGTGCCGAGGGGTTGCTCCCCTCGGTTGTGTGGCCGGGCGCGTGCTGGCGGGGCGACGGCGGAGCCGTCGGCTTGGGTCGGCGGGGCGCCACGGTCGGCTTGGGTCGGCGGGCCATCGCCCGGCCAATCCGCCGTCCCCCGTCCCATCGCTTCACCCCGCCGCCGCGCCTGCGTACGCTGTCCCAGGTCCGCATGACGCGACGTCCCGCGGACCACTGCAACCCCGACTGACTGACTGCGATGCCGCCCCGTCCTCCCCTTAAGATCGGAGTCCTGATCTCCGGCGGGGGCACGACGCTTGTCAATCTGCTGCGCTGCCGCGAGGCGGGGCAGCTCGACGTCGAGTTTCCGCTGGTCCTCGCCGACCGCGACTGCACGGGCATCGCCCGCGCCATGCAGGCGGGACTGACCTGCGAAGTCCTGCCCCGGCGAAGCTTCGCCGACACGTCGGAGTTCAGCGAGGCGGTGTTCGATCGCCTCCGCACGGCGCGCGTCGAACTCGTCGCCATGGCGGGCTTTCTGGCCCGCGTCGACATCCCCCCGGAATTCACGCATCGGGTGATGAACATTCACCCGTCGCTGATCCCCGCGTTCTGCGGGCACGGCATGTTCGGCCGCCATGTCCACGAGGCCGTCCTGTCCCGCGGCTGCAAGCTGTCCGGCTGCACCGTTCACTTCGCAGACAACGAGTTCGACCACGGGCCGATCATTCTGCAGCGTGCCGTGCCGGTCCTGGATGATGACGACGCCGATGTGCTGGCGGCGCGCGTCTTCGAGGCCGAATGCGGGGCCTATCCCGAGGCGATCCGTCAGTTCGCCGCCGGGCGGATCTCCATCGACGGCCGTCGAACGATGATCGTCCCCGAACCGTCCTGACGCCTTCGCGAGGCGCGGTGCGTCCGCGCTCACGTGCCGCGCGTGTTCCCGAACAGCTCGATGTGCAGCCGCCGCGACAGCTGCCAGCCGCGGCGCTCCGCCGCTTCCGCGATCCAGGCGCACTTTCGCGCGTGGTCGTCCGATTCGGTCGCCTGCGGCATGAGATAGACATTCGCGGCGGCGATCTCCGGAAACTCCGCGAGATAACCCGCAACGTCTTCAACATCCGCCGGCGCGTCGACGACGAATTTGAGCTGGTGCTCGTAGTCCGCGGTCAGCCGGCGAATGACGTTCGGGCGATGTCGCCGTGCGTCATGCCGCTCGGCCCAGCCGGTGTCCGGCGACGGCGTCGAATTCGCCCGCTTGGGGCTGATCGACATCAGGTCCGCCTCGACGTCCAGATCGACAGTGCCGGCGGTCTCAATGGTCACATGCCGGCCGCGACGGCGGAGCTCCCGCGACAGCGTCGCGACTTCCGCGACGAGCAGCGGCTCGCCCCCCGTGATGACGACATGACCGCAGTCAAACCGGTCGACCTCCGCCAGCAGTTCCTCGACCGTCCGCTGCTCCCCCTCGGGGTCCCAGGAGGAATACGGGGTGTCGCAGTACCAGCAGCGCAGGTTGCAGCCGCTGGTGCGCAGAAACACGCTGGGCGTCCCCGTCAGCCGGCCTTCCCCCTGGATCGAATGAAAAACTTCGCAGATCCGCATCCGTCACAAAGTCCCTTTGGACGAGGGGACGCCGACCTGCCGGGGATCGATGGCCACGGCCTGGCGGAGCGCCCGCGCCGTGCCCTTGAAGATCGCCTCGGAGATGTGGTGGCTGTTCTCGCCGTGATGCAGCAGCACGTGCAGGTTCAACAGGCCGTTGACCGCGACCGACTGCCAGAACTCCCGCACGAGCTGGGTGTCGAACTCGCCGATCTTCTCCGTCGGGAACCGGAACCCGGGATGGAACGCGTACCGGCCGGAGAGGTCGACGGCGACTGTGACGAGCGTTTCCTCCATGGGCAGAGTGAGGCTGCCGTAGCGGGTGATGCCCTGCTTGGTCCCCAGCGCGCGGGCCAGCGCCTGCCCCAGGCAGATGCCGACGTCTTCGACCGTATGATGCTGGTCGACTTCGAGATCGCCCTTGGCGGCGACGGAAAGATCGAACAGGCCATGCCGTGCGAGGAGCGTCAGCATGTGGTCGAAGAACCCGACGCCCGTCTGCACGTCGGCCTGACCCGTGCCGTCGAGATTCAGGGACAGCCGGATTTCGGTTTCGGCGGTGGCGCGATCGATCGTCGCGGTGCGGTCGGCGGGCATGGGCAACAGCGGGTCGTCAACGCGGTCGGCGCTCGGTTCGGAAACAGCGACACGGCGGAGTCGCCGCGGGTTCCTGCCGGCGAGCGGGTCGGAGGACAGGACCGCAGGAATTCTGCGGCCCTCCGCCTCAGCGGTCAACCAGACGATTGACAGGCCGGCCCGGCTCGTCCGATTCTGTGGCCTCACGCCACGCATAATCCGGGGAATGGGCAGAGTGAACAGCGACGGACCTCTTGCGGGCATTCGGGCCGTTGTGTTCGACGCCGTCGGAACGGTGATTTTCGCGGACCCTCCGATCCACATGGCCTACCACCGGGTGGGGCGGAAGTTCGGGTCGCGGATCGCGCCGGAGGACTGCGGACGCCGCTTCCGAGAGGCCTTCAGCCGCGCGTCGGCCGGTCGCGGCGACGGCGATTCCCTGGCCACGACGGAAGACGCGGAACGCGAGTTCTGGCGGACGCTCGTGGACGAAGTCCTCCCGGACCTCGCCGATCCGGACGCCTGTTTCGACGCGCTGTTCCAGCACTTCGCCGAGCCTGCGGCCTGGGGCGTTTACGCGGACGTCGAAGACACGCTGGCCGAGCTTCGCCGCCGCGGACTGAAACTGGGCATCGCCTCGAATTTCGACCGCCGGCTGCATCCGGTGCTGGACGGCCGCCCGGAACTCCGCGGCCTGGAACTGCGGCTGATCTCATCGGAGGTCGGGTGGAAGAAGCCGGCTGCGCCGTTCTTCGAGGCGGTGGTCGCCGCGTGCGGAGTGCGTCCTGAGGAGATCCTGTTCATTGGCGATGACCCGGTGAACGACGTCCAGGCGGCGCGGGCCGCCGGAATGCGGGCGCTGTTGATCGCCCGCGGCGGGACGCCTGCCGCTGACACCCTCACGTCCCTGGAAGACGTTCTGGAGAATTCATGAGAGTTCGACGAACCCCGGCCATCGCCGTCGTCTCCCTGCCGCGCCGCGACTGGCTGCTGCGCGCGTCCCTTGCGGCGCTGATCGCCCTGACCGCCGGTCTGTTCCCGGTCGCGGCGCACGCGCAGGATTGGGAGTTTCAGGTTCGGTTCGATGCGTCCGTCCGCAGCGAGCCGTTCACGGGACGCGTGTACCTGATGTTCTCTCCGACAGGGGAGCCGCGACGCTCGATGAACTGGTTCTCGCCGCCACCCATGATCGCGCTGGATGTCGAGCATCTGTCGCCCGGCGAGGTCGTGACGTTTCGCCCGCCGTTCGAGGCGCCTGTCCTGACAAACCCCAGGCACGTCGATCCTGAGTCGCTGAAAGGGATGTCCGCCCAGGCCGTGATGCGGTTCAACCCATTGCAGCGGACCGTCGGGACGGGCGCGGGTAACGGGTTCAGCCAGGTCGTCCAATTGAGCCGCGGCCCCGGCAACTACACGTTCGACGTCCGATCGCTCGTCGCCGAACAGCCGCTGGAAGAGAACCGCTGGACCAAGCTGGCCCGGCTGAAGTCGCCGTTGCTCAGCGAGTTTCATGGCCGCGAGGTGATGATGCAGGCGGCCGTGCAACTCCCGCCGTCGTACCACGACTCGCCGCAGAAGAAGTTCCCGGTGATCTACGAGATCCAGGGGTTCGGCGGCACGCTCGACCATGCGATGGCCGACAGGCCGCACTCGCATCCGGGCACGGATCAGGTCGAGTTCATTCACGTCACGCTGGACGCCAACTGCCCGCTGGGGCATCACACGTTCGCGGATTCGGCGAACAATGGCCCCGTCGGGCAGGCGCTGGTTTCGGAGTTCATCCCGCACCTCGAATCCAAGTTCCGGATGACGGGCAAGCCGTATGGCCGGCTGCTGACCGGTCATTCCAGCGGCGGCTGGAGTTCGCTGTGGCTGCAGGTCACGTATCCGGAGGTGTTCGGAGGCGTGTGGAGCACCGCGCCCGATCCGGTCGACTTCCGGGACTTCCAGAAGATCGACCTCTATGCCGCTGGCGAGAACATGTATCACGATCGGGCCGGTCAGCGACGCCCGCTGGCCCGGATGCGCGGCATGGCGGTCCTGTGGTATGACGCGTTCTGTCGGATGGAAGACGTGCTGGGTCCCGGCGGGCAATTGCACAGCTTCGAGGCCGTGTTCAGTCCGCGCGGACCGGATGGCCGCCCGCTGCTGTTGTGGGACCGCGAGACCGGCGAGATCGACTCCGCGGTGGCCGAGGCCTGGCGGGCCTACGACATCCGGCTGATCCTCGAGGAAAACTGGAAGACGCTGGGACCGAAGCTGACCCGAAAGCTGCACGTCCACATGGGAACCGAAGACACGTTCCTGCTGGAGGGGGCGACCGAGCTGCTCAAGAAGTCGCTGGAAAAGCTGGGCAGCGACGCCGTCGTCGTGATGCACCCGGGCAAGGACCATTCGACGTTGATGACGCCGGACCTCATCAGGCGAATCGGCAGCGAGATGAAGGTTGCCTACGAGGTGGGCGACGCGTCCGAGCCGCGCTGAGCGATCCGGCTCCGCCTCCAGTTGTCAGTCCCCAAGCCGTTCCCAGCGGGCGAACGACGCCGCCTGTCCGGCGTTTGCGCCGGATGCGTTGATGAGATTCCAGACATACGCCTGGTCGATCCGGAACCGGCGGCCGGTCGTCGAAATCCGGATGCCGCGATAATCGTCGACGTAGCCGTCGCGCTGAGTCCGCTCCAGCATGCGGGCTCGTTCATCACGGTGCATCGGCTCGGCCGTCAGTCGGGAGGGCATTCCCAGCAACGTCTGCAGGTCCGTCTCCCAAAGCGCAAGCGCCATGCGGTTCGCATAGTTCAGCAGCGGGTCGCTCTCCGTGCCGTGCGCGACGACGACAAACGGCGCCTCGAACAAGGCGCCAGCCGTCTCGACGGTCGACGCGCCCCGCCCGACCAGAGGGCGCCGCAGCCAGCGCTCGAACGAATCGACGATGACCAGCGACCGCTCGATCCAGGCCGGATCGTCGAACGGCGGTTCCGCAGTTCCGGGCCCCGTCATGGCCGAACCTGCGCGGCGGATCCCGGCGCCGCCGTCCCCCGCGGCTTCAGCCCCGCCGACTGACGCAGCGCCGCGGTCCGCTCGGACCACATCGCTCCCGCGAGCGATTCGTAGACGTCCGGCCGCGCGTCCTCGAGGCTCAACTCTCCGGGACGTTCCCGTTCGACCAGCACCAGATGCACGCCGAATGGCGACCGCACGGGTTCGCTGATGTCTCCGACCGCAATCGCAAAGGCCGCCTCCGCCACCGCCCGCGGGAGGTCTCCGCGCGGATGGATGAATCCCAGGTCGCCGCCGGACTCGCGCGTCGGGCTCGTCGAGTGCTTCCGGACAGCGTCCACGAACGTCGTCCGTTCAGCAAGCACGTCCGTGCGGAGTTCGGCGAGCCGTTTGACGGCAGCGTCCCAGTCTCCCGGAGACGCATCGGAGGAAAGCTGGACGACCAGATGCCGCACCTGGCGCGTCGTGCCGTCGAACCGCCGACGCTGCGCTTCGAAGTGTTCTCGCAGTTGGTCGTCCGTGACGGTCCGCCGGACGTACAGCGTCCAGGCCAGCGGCAGCCACATGTCCTGCCGCAGTTCCTGTTCGGAGATTCCCAGGCGGCCGAGTTCGGCGGACAGGTCGAGGCCCTGCCGCTCCGCGGCCAACTGCAACCGCGCCCACTGCCCGTCGATCAGTTCGTCGGGCACGTCCACTTTCTGTTTTGTCAGGAACTCCCGCAGCAAGCGGCGATCGACAACATCTTCGGCCGCGTCCGACTGCTGGGCCGCGGCGGATTCCGGGTCGAGTCCCCGCAGGACGAGCAACCTGCGAACTTCGGGCTCCGGCGGCTGCGCCCGCAACGGCGTCGCTCCCGCAGCGGCAATGAGCGCGAATGCCGCGGCGTGTCCGATGATTCCTTGCATCTGGCGTCTCCGTTTGGCCGGCCCCTCCATCGCCCGGAATTTAGAGAACCCGGCAGGTCCCGCAAAGTCGTGGTAGGCGTCGCCAGAGGCATGCGGAAGGCCGCGTCAGCGAAATTTGCCGCGTGAGCCCTCGCGATTTCGCTGGGAAGATGTGGTAAACTTCATCTGCCGGCCCGATGCGGTTGAGCGCATAAAGCCCGCGTGCTCCTGCATCGAGGCCGGTCATTTGCTTCATGGCTGCAACGCCGAACATCAGTCGTCGGCCAGTTCGCGATTCAGAACGTCGACGAGCTGCCGCAGACGGCCGTAATCGCGGCGGTTGAAGACGAACGCCAGCCGCGGCAGATCAGCGAGGTGCTCGTCCTCGGATTCCAGCGAGTGGCTGCCCACGAGCTCGATCTTGCCGCTGGCGACGATGTCCTGGAATTCGTCGTTCAGCCGGTCCAGCAGCGCGGCGTCGGGCGCTTTGTGCAGCCGCAGGTACAGTTTGTCGCGAACGAACCGCATGCTGTTGTAGATGGTGTAGAACTCGAGCACCTCGTCGACCGCCGCATCGACGTCGTCGACGACCTTCACCAGCGACAGGTCGGCTGGGGAGATCAGTTCCTCGCCGAGCAGGTGCCGTTTCACGTACTCCAGCCAGTCGCTCCAGTACGTGCTGCCCGGATAGTCGACGCAGACGATCGGCATCAGGTCGCGTTTGCCGGTCTGGACGAGCGTCAGCGTCTCCCAGAGTTCGTCCTGCGTGCCGAATCCGCCGGCGAACAATGCGATCGCGTGCACCTCTTTCACGAACATCAGCTTGCGGGTGAAGAAGTACTTGAAGTGCACCAGCTTCGGGTCGTCGTTGATGATGTAGTTGGACTCCTGCTCGAAGGGGAGCATGATGTTCAGCCCCATGGAGTGGGTCCGGCCGGCGCCGACGTGCGCGCCCTCCATGATGCCCCCGCCCGCGCCCGTCACGACGTACCAGCCCACTTCCGCCATCCGGCGGCCGAATTTGACCGCCTGCTGGTAGGCGGGATGTTCTGGCTGCAGCCGCGCGGAGCCGAAGACGGTCACCTTCCGCTGGCGGCGATAGGGCGTGAAGACCTTGAAGGCGTAGCGGAGTTCCTTGAGGGCGCGGGCGAGGATTTTGACGTCCCCGCGGCTGGCCTGGTCGCGGCCGAGCTTCTCCGCGGTGTCTTTGATCTCATCGACCAGCTGGGCGATCGGCTGCGGGACGGGCTGGTGCTCGGTGGGCAGCGAATGCGTTTCGGAGACATCGGGCCTGGCGGCGTGAGGCTTCCGGGAGGTCCTGTCCGACTTCGCCATCTGCGGTGTCTCCTGCTGATCCGTATCGAGCGACATTGCCGCGCGTCGCGCGATCGGCGGCCGGGCATCGGCCGGGATCGGGTCGTCCGTGCGTGAGGGAGAGTCAGGGTATCGCGCGTCGCGCGCGGCCCGCCAGCCGGAATGGCCGCCGTGGACGGAAGCACTTGACGCCCCGCGAAGCCGCAGACTGCGGTCGAGCCACGAGACCGAGAGGCCGAGTGCGATGACCCGCCACGCGGGTGTTTCGATGTCCCCACACCCGGGGCGGACAGCACGGTCGGACAAGCCGACCGTGGCGCCCAGCGGATTGGTCATTTGGTCAGAGATGACCGTTGACCAATTCATCGCGAACGGGCGTGAAAACGCCGAACCTCAAAGCCGGGGCACACACAGAGTGACGGTCACTGGGCCGGCGTCTCGGCCGGGGTTTCCACCGTCTCCGTCGCCGGCGACTCCGCCCCCGCCGTGATCACCTCGTCCTCTTCGACTTCCTTCACCGGAGGCAGCTCGAACGTGATCGGCTCCCGGAAGCCCAGCGACTGCCCGCCGAAGCCCTCTTCGCCGACGTGCAGCGTCGAGCCCGCCAGCCCCGTCCGCTCGTAGATCGTCCCCTTCTGGAACGGTCCCGCGCCCATCACCCAGGAATCCTTGGCCGTGCTCTTGGCGGTCGACAAGCCCGACTGCCAGACGCGCTCGCGGCTCTCGCGGTGATACGCGAAGCAGGCCACCTTGGCAGCCGCCAGCTGGTTCTTGTTCTTGGCGATCGAAATCTCCGGAATCACGAACGCGGCGGGCGTCTGCGTCGCGGCAGCCACCGCCGTCGATGCCGCCGTAAGCGCCCCGGACGACGGAATCCCGTACACCATCTCATGGCCGTCGGCGCCCAAGGTGCCGACCCGCGCTTCGACGATGTAATCCGCTTCCTCCATCTTATCCATCAGCAGCACGCCCGATCCCGTCATCGCCTGGCGGATCGAACTGATGATGTAGTCGCCCGACACCGCGCCGATCGCCTTGAGATGCTCCGGCTTCGAGACGTACCGCGTGTCCAGGTAGACCTTCTGGCTGGTCAGCGGGGTGAAATCGATCTGCGACACGGCCGTGTCGACGGCGTCCGACGCCAGCAACTGCTCGGTGGCGCTGTTCTGCTGCACGGTGCCGCAGCCCGAGCCGGTCGCCGCGAGGACCAGCAGCAGCCAGCCGGCGGCGATGTTCGCCGCGCTCCGTCCCGGCGCGGCCGAGCCCTCGCACGCCATTTGCAATGGCGCGGGCCGACAACGGCGGCGGCTGGCGGGAATTGTCCGCATGTTGGTTCCGGGAGGCCTCCGGCGTCTCCCTGTTTCAGGCGGCCGGCCGCTCGACCAGCAGCCGGTCGATGACGGCGATCAGTTCGCGGTACTGGAACACCGCAGGCAGACGATGCAGGGACCGCGCGGTCCCCGCCGCCGATTCCGACCAGCGGCCGATGACGACGCCCGCGCCGGAACGCTCGACCCCGCCTGGCGCGGGGCGGTCCACCACGTGAATCGCGGGCCACTCCGCCTGATCGTCGGCGACCGGACTCAGCGACGGACGACGACGCTCCACCGGTATGCCCCGCTGGGCATACACGGCGCTCAGCACATCCGCGGTGTCGGATGTTTCGTCATACACGACGAGGGTCGGAGATCGCATTGCCATTCGCATCCCTGCAGTCTTCAGGCAGCGCATCCTGCGCCGCGTCAGGCCCCTGGACCTCGCCGCCCGCGTCCGCAGACGGGGCGCGCCTGCGAGGGGCACGGGGGCGGGACGTTACTGCAACTTGAGCGAATCTGTCAAAATGAAGTTCTCCACTGGAAGACTGGGCAGTCCGCGACGTTCAGCACGTTTTCCGCCCTCCGGCCTCGACGCAGGAAAGCTCAACATGACGTCTCAGGGAGAACTGCAGGGACGCGTGGCGATCATCACCGGGGGCGGCAGCGGGATTGGCCGCGCGATCGCCCGGCTGTTCGCCGCGGAGGGAGCTGCGATCATCGTGGCGGACGTGAATGAGGCAGCTGCCGACTTGGTCGTCGAGGAGATCGTCGGCGCGTCGGGTCGGGCCTGCGCTGCGACTGGCGACGTATCCGAGGAGGCCGACGCCCGGGCAATCGTCCAGACCGCCCTGGACGCCTTCGGCGCGCTCGACATTCTCGTCAACAACGCGGGCATCATCCGGCGGGACGACGTCGCCTCAGGCACGGTCGACGACTGGGATCGGGTAATCGCCGTCAACCTGCGGGGCCCGTATTTGATGAGCCGGCTGGCCCTGCCCCACCTCCAGTCCCGCGGCGGCGGCGTGATCCTGCACACTGGATCGGGCTGGGGGCTTCGGGGCGGCACACGGGCCGCGTCCTACTGCGCGTCGAAGGGGGCGATCGTGAACCTGACGCGGGCAATGGCCATTGATCACGCCGCGGACGGCATACGGGTTAACTGCGTCTGCCCAGGCGACACAGCGACGCCCCTGCTGGAGGGGGAAGCGTTGCAACTGGGGGCGGACCCGCGGGCCTTCCTGCAGGCCGCCGCGGACCGGCCGCTTGGACGCGTCGGCCAGCCCGAGGAAATCGCCGAGGCCTTTCTGTTCCTGGCTTCCGATCGCGCCAGCTTCATCACCGGCGCGATCCTGACGGTCGACGGCGGCGGCACGGCGTGACCCGCCATTCATCTCGCCAATCCGGCGTCCTGCGTGGGAGGCGTTGGAGACGCGGGAGCGGGCTGGCTCGGCTCCGACGGAGTCGTCGGCACGGAGGGCGACGAGGGCTGGCTCATAAAGGCCGGCGGGTCGCTGCAGGGAAACGATTCCATCAGCGCCTCATCGACGTGGTCGAAGTCGCTGTCTTCGCTGGAGCCGGTCCGCGAGAACCGGTACTCCCGCCGGCGACGCAGCTCATCGGCGATCCGCTGAGTCGCTTCGGGGGTCGCGGCGGGATCAAATTTCGCTCGAGCACGCAGGCGGCGATACAGGGTCATCCCCGCACAGACGCCCAGGCAGCCAATGGCCGCGCCGATCAGCGCCGCTCCGAAATGGCTGACCTGCACTGAGTTCTGGGCTGGCGCGAGGGATGGGAACCGACCGCCGGTGGCGGAGTTCAAAGCTTCAGCCGTCCGGCGGCCGAGAGTGGCGTGCGATCCGTTTCTGGAACAGGACATGGTGCGAATCCTCCAGGGCCTGCCGCGGAGTGTGATGGGTCAACCTGACTGACCTCCGCCGGCCTTGCTGGGGATGTCACGCAACTCGCGTGCGCGAACGCGCGATGATTTTTGACGCTGCCGCAAGGGCAGTCCTTGCAATAAGTTGCGACGGAGGCTTCCATGCAGAGAGAGCTGCTCGCTGCGCGACCATCGAGCGCAGGCTGATCGCCGGTCCAGCGGTGCGGGCGGAAGGTCGCCGCCGCAGAATCGTCACAGGCCAAAGAGTTCGCGCCGTCTGCCCCGTTTCCGCGATCCGCGGCGCTTGCGGCAGAAATTGCCGTTCAGCGCCTCGTCCGACGGCCGATCGTATCCGCTGTTGACCGTTCTCCTTCAACCAAGGGAATCAGACATGAAGCGGCTTCTCACGGCGGCTGCCCTGATCGTTGCGTTCGGCGCGATCGAGGCGGAGGCGGCAGTGGTCTCCTACAGGTCCGGCTACCGGCAGGCCCCGGCGGCGACCAGCCCGTCCTATAACTACAACTATAACTCGGGGTATCGCGCCCGTTCGCGCGGCCCGTTCGCCCGGATGATGGAGTTCGAGCGTCAGAAGAACGCCATGCTCCGCCAGATGTTCTGGGGGCGCTGAGAGTTCGAATTTCGCAGTCCCGGACGCGGGCGGAGCGTTGCGGCGGAGGCGCCGCAGAAATGCAGGTTGGTCCACCCGGTTCGTCGGCGCTGCGCGCCGCGAGCCAAACCTGTATAGTCCCGGCGTGAGACACTGATGTCTGCGCCGAAGCAAACTCCGTCCGATCCCCGAAGCGATGCGGCTCATGCCGACGTCGGGATCGTCTGCGCCCTGCCGATCGAGCTGGCCGGGTTTCTGAATCGCTGCGAACACGTTCGCCGTTATACGGGCGGCCCCTTCGTCTTTCGGGGGGGCCGCCTGAACGGCGTGCGTGTGGCCATCGTCGAGACCGGCCCCGGCCTGTCCCTGGCGGAACGCGGCACACTGGCCCTGTTGGACGCCCATTCTCCAGACTGGGTCATCTCCGCCGGGTTCTCCGGCGCACTGGTCCCCGAGCTGCAGCGCGGCGACATCGTCGTCGCCGACCG
This sequence comes from Planctomyces sp., assembly GCA_019636235.1. Classification (GTDB taxonomy): domain Bacteria; phylum Planctomycetota; class Planctomycetia; order Planctomycetales; family Planctomycetaceae; genus Caulifigura. The sequence continues at coordinate 19,460 of JAHBXW010000013.1, read as the reverse complement.
CGTCCGGGACTGGCAGGCGCGCGAACTGGCGTTCGACCTGACGTATCCCGCCGAACCCGAGCGCGGCATTCACTGCGGCCGGCTGCTGACGATGGATCGGATTGTCCGCACCATCGAGGAGAAACAGCGGCTGGCTGGCGAAACCGGGTGCCTGGCCGTCGATATGGAAAGCTTCGCCGTCGCCGATGTCTGCCGTCGGCAGGGTCGGCGTTTCCTCGCGATCCGCAGCATCAGCGACGACCTGACCGAGGACCTGCCCCCCGAGGCGATAGCCATTTTCGCCACCCGGGGCGTGCGCCGGCTGGGCGCCGTCGCCGGTTCGCTGTGGAAGCGGCCGCGCAGCGCCTCGGACTTGTGGCGGCTTCGCGAGCACGCGCAGGGCGCCGCCGACTCTCTGGCCGCGTTCCTGCCGCCGCTCCTCATGCAGCTCGTGCCCGAATCCGCCGCGGCCCCCGCCCCGAAGCCTCGATAACGGGAGCCGCCCGCCGATGGGACAGCGCATCGTCTCCCTGCTGCCCAGCGCCACCGAGCTGCTGTGCGAAATCGGACTCCGCGATGCGCTCGTGGGCGTCACGCATGAATGCGACTGGCCCCCCGACGTCCGGTCGCTGCCGAAGGTCACCAGAACGCTGATCCCGACCGACGCGTCGAGCGCCGAGATCGACCGGCTCGTTCGCGAACGTCTGTCGGGTCAGCGGGCGCTGTACTCCCTTGACGAATCGCGGCTCGCCGAGCTGCGGCCGACGCTGATCGTCACGCAGGCGCTGTGCGATGTGTGCGCCGTCGCCGAAGCGGAAGTCGAGGCCGCGGCCTGCACGCTGCCCGGACGTCCGCGCGTGCTGAATCTCGAACCCACGACGCTGGGCGAAGTGCTCGACAGTCTGGAACAGGTGGCCGAGGCCGCGGGAATCGCTGAGCAGGGTCGCGCGGCGCGGGCGCGGCTGCAGGCGCGGGTCGACGCCGTTCGGCAGCGCTCCGAACCGCTGGCCGACCGCCCCCGCGTTGTCGTCCTGGAATGGCTGGACCCGCCCTTTTCGGCCGGGCACTGGGTTCCGGAGATCGTCCGACTCGCGGGAGGCGACGAGGCGATCGGCGGTGGCGGAGAACGCTCGCGGACATTGAGCTGGGAAGAGGTCGCGGCCGCCGCGCCGGAGGCAATCATCATTTCCTGTTGCGGCTACACGGTGGAACGAACGCTCGAGGACCTGCCGCTGCTGTGGCGGCAGCCGGCGATCCTCGATACGCCGGCGGCGCCAGCGGGGCGGGTGTTCGTTCTGGACGGTTCCGCCTACCTGAGCCGGCCCGGCCCGCGGCTGGTCGAAGCGCTGGAGATCATCGCTCACGCGCTGCATCCGGCGACGCATCCCCTGCCGCCGGGGCTGCCTGCGGCGATGCGGACGGCGCCTGAGACGCATCGACGATGACCGCCGCCGGGGCGACTGTCCGCGGCAGGTCGAGTTCTCGGCGCATCGCGTCCGGAACGAGGCCGGAATATTCTGCATCGATCGCGGCGCAACGGCGCGCGAGCATTTCGGAGCACCACGCATGTCGGCGGTCGAGGCGTTTTTGAGGCTGCATCCCGGCGACGACGTCGCCATCGCCCGCCGGTCCGCAAAGGCCGGCGCCCCCTGGACGCCCCCGGAGGGCGGCCCCCCCGTCGCCGCGCGCCAGGACATCGACCTGGGCCACAAGCTCGCTCTCAAAGCAATCCGTCAGGGAGACCCAGTCCGGAAATACGGTCAGCGGATCGGCTACGCGACCGCCGACATCCAGCCCGGCGACTGGGTGCACACGCACAACCTCGGCATGGGCGTGCTTGAACATCACTACGAGTTCTGCACCGAACTCGCCGACCTGCCCCGCCCCGCACAGCCTCGGACCTTTCTCGGGTACCGCCGGCCTGACGGACGCGCCGCCACCCGCAACTACATCGGCATCATCAGCACGGTCAACTGCTCGGCGACCTCGTCGCGGGCCATCGCACAGGCTTTCAGCCGCGAGGAGCTCGCGGGCTATCCCAACGTGGACGGCGTCATCGCCCTGGTCCACAAAGGGGGCTGCGCGATCGAGTTTGACGGAACCGACCACCGGCAGTTGAACCGCACGCTGGCCGGGTTCGCGAAGCATGCGAACGTGGCGGCGTATGTCGTCGTCGGCCTGGGCTGCGAGACGGCTCAGGCGTCGTTTCTGGCGGAGTCGGAGGGGCTGGTCCAGTTGTCGGGGCTGCGGGGGGGCGGGCGCGGCACGCCGGCCGGTCGGTCGCTGGTCGACGCGCCGCTGGTGATGAACATTCAGGATCAGGGGGGGGTGGCGAAGACGGTCGCCCGGGGCGTGGCGGCGATCCGCGAGCTGCTGCCGGAGGTCAATCGCGTCGAGCGCGTGCCGATCCCCGTCTCGGAACTCATCCTCGGTCTGGAATGCGGAGGCAGCGACGGCAATAGCGGCGTGACGGCCAACCCGGCGCTGGGGGTCGCCAGCGATCTGCTGGTCGCGCACGGCGGGACGTCCGTGCTCGCGGAAACACCCGAGATCTATGGCGGCGAGCATCTGCTGACGCGCCGCGCCGTGTCGCGCGCGGTCGGCGAAAAGCTGATCGAGCGGGTCCGCTGGTGGGAGGAATATGTCGCGAAGTTCGGTGGGACGATCGACAACAATCCGTCAGTGGGCAATAAGCGCGGCGGGCTGACGACGATCTATGAGAAGTCGCTGGGAGCGATCGCCAAGGGGGGCACGGCGCCGCTGTCGGCGGTGTACGAGTACGCGGAGCGGATCACGGGGCGGGGGTTCGCGGTGATGGACACGCCGGGGTTCGATCCGGCGTCGGTGACGGGTCTGATCGCCGGCGGCGCGAACGTGGTGGTGTTCACCACGGGGCGGGGGAGCTGTTTCGGCTGCAAGCCGGTTCCAACGATCAAGGTGGCGACGAACACCCCGCTGTACGAGCGGATGATCGACGACATGGACGTGAACGCGGGCCGGGTGCTGGAGGGGGCGACGCTGGACGACGTGGGCCGCGAAATGTTCGAGACGATCATCGACGTGGCGAGCGGGCGGCGGACAAAGAGCGAGCAGCAGGGGATCGGGGACGAGGAGTTCTGCCCCTGGACGCCGGGCCCGGTGCTGTAGTCGACGATCGAGCGCGGCACTGACACGAATCCCAGCCGACGGCTCCGCCGTCGGACATGTCTGTCGTCTGTCGTCTGTCGCGTCGCCGTTGGGTGGCGTCGAGTGATGATCCCAGCGGGCGAGTCCGAGACCCACCAGATCCGGAGCCGGGCCTTGGCGAGCCGTCGCGGCCCGACATCAAGTGTGCCCCGGCTGCGAGTCGGAAACTCTCCGACCTGCCTTTGTCCTGAACCTGTACCCTGGTCGCCCGACCGCGCCCATCTCTCCGCTGACGGGCGTGCCACGGATCGTCCGGACCGGGTTAGCGGTGGCGGACTTGAGCGGACCGTGGCACACTTCGCCATCGAAGCTCGACGCCGGATGGGCAGGGGAGTGATTGAGGAGTAATTGACCAATCAGATGCCGGAGTCGCGGATGTCCCCTGTTGCACCGCTGGCAGTCCGACGGATGCTCAGCAGGCTCACTGGTGAATTCTGCTGGCAGGAAGGGCGCCCGGTGGACGTCGACCGCCCTGCGACCGCAGTATGCTGCAGGCATGGAAAACAGACGCTCATTCTGGACAGTCAGGCGCGGCGTCGTGGTCGCACTGATCGCGGGCGCCGGTTGGCTCGTCGTGCGGGACGTGCTCCAGTCGCGTCGCAGAAGCGACGCATCGGCCGTCGTCCAGGAGCTTGGCGGAAAGATGGGCAGCCTGGGGGCATGGCCCTTCGGCGACGAGATCCACGTTGAGTTCCATCGCCGCAACCTCAGCCAGCAGGATTTAGCGAAGCTGTCGATTCTCAAGCCGTTGACTGGCCGCAATTGGGTGGCGGTGATGTTCAGTGACACGAATTTGACTCGCGAAGACATCCTGGAGCTGCGGGAATCGCTGCCGGGGTGCGTCATCTTTCGCGTCGTCGACGGGACCAGGATTCCCGAATAGCCCTGATTGAGGCGTGCCCGCAGCGGCAGACGGCCGGCACGGTGGCGGCGTGTGGCCAGCACTGGACCGAGCGCAGCAAGGGAAGCCCCGGAGCGGCGTCGATGTCCACACCGCCGTCCGCACCCGAGCCGAGGGACCCATCCCCGCGGCAATCCAGGCGCGAGTGGAAACGCCGGGTTGCGCCGACTCGCCCGACCAAGTCCCGATCCCCGTGAACTCAGCGCATCGATCGATTGCCGTTGATGGATCGCTCAATCATGATGCGGTTCTGTGTCCCGCCTGGCCGTGCCGTCCGCGCGGCCCCCTCTTCGGAGATCGATGCGATGCGAGCAGCGGTTTGGAACGTCTGGGCCTGTGCCGCGGCCCTGGTCCTCGTCAGCGCCGGCCCCGGGATCGCGCAGGCTCAGTCCGAGGCCACCCCCGTCGAACGAATCAGCCTGCTTCCCGGCTTTCAGGCGGAACTCCTGTATTCCGTCCCCGGCGAGGAACAGGGCTCGTGGGTCAGCCTCTGCGTCGATGACAAGGGCCGGCTGATCACGTCCGACCAGTACGGCAAGCTGTACCGCATCACCGTCTCGCCTCCCGGAACCGAACCGGCGGAGACGAAAGTCGAACCGATCGACAGCGTGCGGATCGGCGCCGCGCAGGGCCTGCTGTACGCCTTCGACAGCCTGTACGTCGTCGTGAACGGCGGAGGCCGCGAGGGCCCCGGGTCCGGCCTGTACCGCGTTCGCGACACCAATGGCGACGACCAGTTCGACGAGGTCACGCTGCTGCGCGCGTTCCGCGGCGGCAACGAGCATGGTCCGCACGCGGTCATTCTCTCGCCCGACAAGCAGTCGCTGTACATCTGCGCCGGCAACCACACGCCGCTGTGCGATCCCGAGACGTCCCGCGTGCCCCGCAACTGGAACGAAGACTTCCTGCTGACGCGGCTGTGGGACGCCGGCGGTCATGCTCACAACATCTTCGCCCCCGGCGGCTGGATCGTCCGCACCGACCCGGAGGGCAAGCGGTTCGACCTGATCAGCACCGGCTACCGCAACCAGTACGACATCGCCTTCAACGACGAAGGGGAGCTGTTCACCTACGACGCCGACATGGAGTGGGACATCGGCGCGCCCTGGTACCGGCCGACGCGCGTCAATCATGCGATCAGCGGCAGCGAGTTCGGCTGGCGCAGCGGGACCGGAAAATGGCCGGCGGACTACCCGGACAGCCTCGGCTCGGTGGTCGACATCGGCCCCGGTTCGCCCACGGGCATCGTCTTCGGAACGGGAGCAAAGTTCCCCGAGAAGTACCAGAAGGCCCTGTTCATCTGCGACTGGAGTTACGGCATCATCTATGCCGTGCACATGACGCCCGACGGCTCCAGCTACCAGGGGACTGCCGAGAAGTTCGCCGCCGCCCAGCCGCTGCCCGTCACGGATCTCGTCATCCATCCGGACGGCGCGATGTACGTCACGATCGGAGGCCGCAAGACGCAGTCCGGCCTGTACCGGATCAGCTACACCGGAACCGAATCGACCGAGCCCGCCAGTTCCGGCGGGGACGATCCCCAGCGGGCTCTGCGGAGCACGCGCTACGTCCTCGAACGGCTGCATGGCGAGCAGTCGCCGTATACGCTCGACCTCGCCTGGCCCCACCTCAGCCACGAGGACCGCGGCATCCGGTTCGCCGCGCGGATCGCCATCGAGCATCAGCCCGTCGAGTGGTGGGTCGAACGCGCCCTCGACGAGCAGAACCCCATCGCCGCGATTCAAGCCCTCATCGCCCTCGCCCGCTGCGGCGACGAGTCGCTGCAGCCGCGGGCCATCGAAGCGCTCAACCGCATCGACTGGTCGCAGCTCACCGAGGCGCGGCGCGTCGATCTGCTGCGGGCCTATCAACTCGTCTTCATCCGGCTGGGCCGCGGGGATGAGCTCGTGCGACGCTCGGTGATCGAGAAGCTCGACTCGCAGTACCCGAACGCCAGTCCCCGGCTGAACCTGGAACTGGCGAAACAGCTCGTCTACCTGGAGGCGCCGGGAGTAGTGAAGCGGACTCTGGACGTGCTCGACCGGTCCGTCACCCAGGAAGAACAGATCCATTACGTGTTCACGCTGATGACGCTGGCCAGCGACTGGACGCTGGAGGACCGGACGAAGTATTTCGAGTGGTTCAACCGGCTGGCGGGAACGCGCGGCGGAAACTCGTTCATCGGGTTCATCCGCAACATCCGCAAGGGGGCGATCGACACGTTGACGGACGAGGAGCGCACGGCGCTCGAGCCGCTGATCAGCGGCGCCTTCGAGGCGGTCGACCCGGCGTCGGTTGCTCCGGAGCGGCCCTTCGTCCAGAAGTGGACCGTCGACGAGCTCGTGCCGGTGGTCGACGACCGCCTGCACGGGCGGGATTTCGCCCGCGGCCGGGCGATGTTCTCAGCGGCCCAGTGTTTCAAGTGCCACCGCGTGCGTCTGGAGGGAGGCTCGACGGGGCCGGACCTGACGGGCGTGGGCGGCCGGTTCAACCACCGCAACCTGCTGGAATCGCTGATTGAGCCCAGCAAGGTGATCTCGGACCAGTACGAGAAGATGGTCTACCAGTTGCAGGATGGCCGCGTGCTGGAAGGCCGCGTCATCAACCTCAACGAAAAGAACCTGATGCTGCTGACGAACATGTTCGATCCGAACTCGATCGAGTCCATTCAGCGGGACGAGATTGAAGAGAGCCAGCCGTCGACGACGTCGATGATGCCGGAGAGCCTGCTGGATACGTTCTCGGAGGATGAAATCCTCGATCTGGTGGCGTTCCTGAAGTCCGGGGGGGATCCGGGCCACGAGGTGTTCCAGCCCCGCGCCAGCGCCGCGGGTCGGTAGCCAGGCTTCAAGACCGCATCTCGTGACGACACAACGCCCCGAGGAGCGCGACCGGCTCTCCGGGGCGTTGGCGATGCGCGGACGGCGGGCCGCTCAGCCAGCCGTCGGCTCGTCGATCCCCGGCACCGGGAAGGACTTCGTGAACTCCGCGATCTCGCCGCGCACCCGGTCGATTCCCGCTGCGTCGTCCGGCGACTTCAGGACGCTCAGGATCCAAGCGGCCACGCGCTGCATGTCGGACTCCCGCATCCCCCGCGTCGTCAGCGCCGCGCTGCCGATGCGGATGCCGCTTGGATCGAGCGGCTTGCGGGCGTCGTACGGAATCATGTTCTTGTTGACGGTGATCCCCGCCCGGTCGAGCGCCTGTTCGGCGATCTTGCCCGTCAGGCCGATCGACGTCACGTCGCACAGCATCAGATGGTTGTCGGTCCCCCCCGAAGCCAGCTTCACGCCGCCGGCGGTCAGCGTCTCGGCCAGCGTCTGCGCGTTCGCCACCACCTGCCGGGCATAGTCCTTGAACGACGGACGCAGGGCTTCGCCGAAGCACACCGCCTTGGCGGCGATGATGTGCATCAGCGGACCCCCCTGCAGGCCGGGAAAGACCGTCTTGTCGACATCCTTCGCAAACGCCTCGCGGCACATGACGACTCCCGATCGGGGGCCCCGCAGCGTCTTGTGCGTCGTCGTCGTCACGAAGTCGGCGTGCGGCACCGGGCTGTTGTGCACGCCGCCCGCCACCAGCCCCGAGTAGTGCGCCATGTCGACCATCAGGAGAGCCCCGGCCTCTTTGGCGATCTCCGCGAACTTCGCGTGATCGATCTCCCGGGGATAGGCGCTCGCTCCCGCGACGATCATCTTCGGCCGCTGCTCCTTGGCCAGCCGGGCCACCTGATCGAAGTCGATCCGGTGATCGTCCGCCCGCACGCCGTAGTGCACCACGCGATACAGCTTGCCGGAGAAGTTCAGCGACATGCCGTGCGTCAGGTGGCCGCCGTGCGCCAGGTCCATGGTGAGGATCGTGTCGCCCGGCTGCAGGACGCTCATGTAGGCGGCCATGTTGGCCTGCGAGCCGGCGTGCGGCTGCACGTTGACGTGCTCGGCGCCGAACAGCTGCTTCAGACGCTCGCGGGCGAGGTTTTCGACCTCGTCGACGAACTCGCAGCCGCCGTAGTATCGTCGTCCGGGATAACCCTCGGCGTACTTGTTCGTGAGCACCGTGCCGGCGGCCTCAAGCACCGCCGCGCTGGTGTAGTTCTCCGAGGCGATCAGTTCGAGGCCTTCCGATTGCCGGCGCTCCTCGCGCCGCACCGCATCAAACACTTCACGATCGGCCTGCTGCAGGCTCTGATCCGTGGCCGTCATTGCATTCGCTCCCACCCGGACTTCAGAAACGTGACCGGATTTATAGGCCGTGGCGGGGCCGGTCGCCACGCACCGGAATTCGGTGGCCCGCCGCTTCCCGGCGGGAATCCCGGCTCTTTCGGCAAAGTTGCTATTCCGGGATTTTCCCTCCGGCCGATGATCCAAGCAGGCGCCCCGGACGGGCGTCGGCGTGGCATCGATCCGGAGGATCGCGCAGGATGGACAAGCCGCCTGAAGCATCGCATCGGCAGACTCTGCTGGTCGCCGCAGTCGCGGCGGGTCTGGCCGCCGCCGCCGTGGTGCTGCTCCAGCCCGACCTCAAGCTCGCGTCATTCGGCATTTCGACGGCCGCCGGCGAGGATGACGCCAGTCTCCTCGACGCCGACGACTCGGACGACATTCTGTTCACCCCCCTGGAACGGCCGCTGCGGCGGCAATCCGCAGCCAGCGTGTCCCGGGAGCTGAGCCCGGTTGACGCCCCGGCGAATGAAGCTCTCAATATCGCCGGCGTTCCGGGACCCCGGCCCTTTGTCCGTCAGAAGCCCGAGACCGCGAACGCCTCCGGCCCAGCGACGGGACGCGAACGTGTCACGCCTCCCCCCTGGTCGGAACGCCTGGCCCGGTTCCAGGACGAGCGGGAGGTTCTGGAGCTGAAGGCCCGCAGCCGCGGCGCGACAGTCGCCGCTGCGTCGAGCGCGCCAGCGGCGCCGTCGGACGTCATCGTCACCTCGGGGGAAGAGTCGCCGGCGGGCGATCGCGTCGTCCACGCCCTCGCCCAGGCCAGCGACGCCGCCAGCTTCCGCCGCGTCCAGCCCGTACGCCACCGACTTCTTCCGGATTCCACTGCCGCGAGCGCCGCGGGGCGCGGCGCCTGGCTGGCCGGAACCATCGAAATCGATTGAGCATTCGTTGCCGCAGCCGGCGGCACGGCCCGGGGATTCGTCATGTACGAAAGTTACTGGAAGCTCCAGCGGCCCCCGTTTCACGGCGCGCCGGACGTTTCCTCATTCTGCGCCACGCGCACTCACCAGGGCGCGCTGCTCAAACTGCGCTACCTCGTCGAACATCGGCTGGGCGCGGGCGTGCTGACGGGCGCGCATGGCCTGGGCAAGACATTCCTGACTCACGTCCTCGAGGCCGACATCGCGCCCTCGGCCGGACCGCTGGCGCGACTCGTGTTCCCGCAGATGAGTCCGGCGGAACTCCTCGCCTACCTGTCTGCGAAACTCGGCGCCGAGCCGGGCCATCCGCAAGACACGCTGCGCACCGATCGCGTGCTGGCGGTGCTCGAACACCGGCTGACGCGTCTCGCCGCCGAGGGCCGGCATCCGATTCTCGTCATCGACGAAGCGCAATTGCTGGTCCCCGAGCAGTTCCAGGTGCTGCACCTGCTGCTGAACATTTCGACCGAGGCCCGCTCGCACTTCTCGCTGATCCTGGTGGGCGAGCCGGACCTGATCCCGCGGCTGCAGCGCAACGGCGCCTTCGACGAGCGCTTCGCAGTGCGAACCACGCTCCGCCCGCTGTCGGCCGAGGAAACGGGCCAGTACGTCGCGTCGCGGCTCGCGCATGCCGGTCAGCCGGAACCGGTGTTCACCGCCGAAGCGCTCGCCGTGCTGTGGGAACTGTCGCAGGGCATCCCGCGGCGGATCAACCAGCTCTGCGACCTGTCGCTGCTGGTCGGGTTCGCCGATCGGCTGACGTCGATTTCCCCGGTTGAGATCGAGGCGGCCGCCGAGGAGCTGTTGACCGTCGCCGTCGAGTGACGCGGCGCGGGAACCGTCTGCGACGGGGCGTCAGGGCGCTTCGCCGAGCCGGTTGAGAATGTTCTTGGTGATCTGCTCGACCACGAGGTCGCCGCCGCGGAGGCCGTGCGCCCAGTCGGTCGACCCGGCGGTGAACACCGTGCCGCCGCGGGTGTAAACGCCCAGGCAGGCGTTTCCGGTGCGGCCTGGCTCCCACTGGTCGTACCACTCGCAGTCGTCGGGATGCCAGCGCGCCGGGCACGTCGCCAGGACTTCAAATGTCTCCGGCGTGCCGTCCCGATGCGTGGGACTGGGAATTCCGTCCTTCCATTCCAGTTCGCACCCGTCGCACTCATAGCCGACGATCGTGTGCATCGCGCCGAACTCATCGTCCTGCTTGAGCTGCGTGCCCGCGAAAATCCAGTGGTCGGGGTCGTGGACGCGGTAGGCGCCCTTGCCGTCCATGAACTGCCCGTGGCTGAGGTGGTAACCGCCCCATAGGAACCCGACGCCCGTCAGCTGATTCTCCGGCCGCCCCACCAGGTGGTGGCTCCACAGCGTGCTCAGCTTCGACTTGTCCTTTTCGCGGAACACCGGGTCCATGTTGAAGGCCTGTTTCCAGCACAGCAGGGCCGTGCCGTTGTCCTCCGGACGGACCTGCCAGCAGCACGTGTTCCCGCTGAAGAACGCGACATTCCCGCCGCGGCCGATGAACGCCTCCAGCTTGTCCCGCATCCCGGCCGACCAGTACTCGTCGTGGCCGACGCTCAGCACGAGCTGGTAATTCTTGAGCAGATCGGGCAGTTGTTCGAGATCGCTGTTCGCGCAGTAATCGAGCTCGTACCCGTTCTTCTCCGCCCAGGCGACGAAGGGACGTTCCCAGGCGGCGAACTGGCTGGCGGACGGGCGCAGGAACGAGACGCGGTTCCCCTGCAGATTGGCCCGCCCATGATACCCATACAGGCTGCCGCCGCCCCAGTTGTTGTAGGCGTTGTAGGTGTTCGTTGAGAGCTGCAGCAGAATCTTCGTGCTGCGGCCGGGGATGGCCGGACGGACGATGAAGAACGTGCTTGATTCGGCGGTCCGCCGCCCGCGCCCGACGAACTTGCCGCCGGTGTCCATCGCCCGGAATGTCGCCTGGTAATAGCCGCTGGTCCAGCCCTGCAGAACAGTAGTGCGGAACGATTCCGGCCAGCCGCAGCCGTGCGAGGAGGCGTGTTCGGGAACCGGGTGCGCCGCGCCGGGGATGTCCGACTTCGAGAAGACGATTTGCGATTCCGCGCCGATCCGGGCGATCTCAAGGCTGTACGTCGGCGCCGTCGTCGACACATGGAACTGCACTTCTTCGCCCGGCGCGTAGCTGACGCGATCGGCGTAGCCCTCGACGAACAGCGCCGGCGGCGCTTCCGACGCCCGGGCTCGTTCCGCATCCAGCCCCGCCGCCAACAACAGCAGACACAATCCGCTCAGCATCTTCATGTCGGTCTCCCTGCCCGCAGACCCGCATGCGCCGGGCACCTTCGACAAATCGGGCCGCTGGATCAACCTCACTTCCGGACGACGTCCGATTTCCCATGAGCCGCGGTTGATGCCGAATTCGCCGGCGAATCCCCCGTCACTCCGGCTGCGAATCCCGCAGCCAGTCGTCGTGCAGCCGCTGGAGCCGTTCGACAACGTCCGGCTGGGCGTCCGCATGGTTCGTCGATTCGGAAACGTCCTCGTCGAGGTTCGACAGGAACAGCGGGATCCGCGCCCCAGAGGGGGTTTCCCCCGTGTCGGCCGCGTTGCCGATCAGCTTCCAGTCCCCCTCGCGGACGGCCCACTGCGCGCCCGGCCCCGTCCCGACCTGCCAATGCAGCACCGCGTGCGGCGAGGGCGCCGCAGACGACTGCAACACCTCCACGAGACTGCGGCCATCAAGTTCCGGATGCCGCGGCTCCACGCCCGTCAACTCGACGAGCGTGGGCAGCCAGTCGCACGCATGCGCGGGCTGCTCCCGGGTCTCGCCCTCCGGGATCCGTCCCGGCCACGAGATGACGGCCGGCAGCCGGATGCCCCCTTCGAACAGGCTGAATTTCGCCCCGCGATAGGGCCCGGAGCTGCCGCCGCCATGGTGCGCGCGGTCCTCCGTCGAATGCCCGTTGTCTGACTGATAGACGACGATCGTCCGGCCCCGAAGGCCCAGCGAGTCGACATGCGCCAGCAGCCGTCCCACGCGCTCGTCCAGCGTTGAGACAAAGGCCGCGTACAGCCGCCGCGGATGAGGCAGGTCCGCGTACCGCTCCAGCCAGTGCTGGTCCCCCTGATACGGGTAATGCGGCATGTTCATCGCGAAATACATGAGGAACGGCCCGTCGCGATGCTGGTCCAGGAAGGCGGCGGCCTCCTCAACCATCAAATCGGGAAAATAGCGACCGTCGTGGAACGCCTCCCGGCCGTTGCGATGCAGGTCGTGGATGTTCGGCCCCGACCAGAAGAAGAAGTGAGACCAGTTGTCGATGCAGCCCCCCATGTGGCCGAAGGAGTGGTCGAACCCCTGAGCCAGCGGCATGGTTTCGGGCGTGTAGCCGAGATGCCATTTGCCGATGTGGGCCGTCGCGTATCCCGCCGCGTGAAACACCTCGGCCATCGTCACCTGTTCGGGGGGCAGCGCTCCCGGCGCGCCGGGCTGAGAGGCGCAGTTCGTCGGCACGCCGGCGCGGAGCGGGTAGCGTCCGGTCAGCAGCGCGGCCCGAGACGGCGAACAGACTGGGGCGCCCGCATAGAACTGGGTGAACCGCACGCCCCGCGCGGCCAGCGCATCGAGATGCGGCGTCTGAATGTCGGCCGATCCATAACAACCCGCGTCGACCGATCCCTGATCGTCCGTGAGGATGACGATCACGTTTGGGCGGACGTCTGCCGCGCCCAGCCGTCCCGCAACTGCCGCCATTCCCAGAAGCGCGGTCAACAGCGTGCGCAGCATGCCTTCTCCCGTTGGACGTCGATTGAACCCCTCGACAGCGGCGTGCCGCCGCCTCGCGACTTACTTCCCCAGCTTGATCCTCGCCAGCCGCGAATACCGTCCGCTCCCTTCCGGAGGCGGGACCAGACGCAGCGCCATCGGCAGCCAGCCCGGACGATCCAGTTTCTCTTCAGGCGGAGCCTCGAGGGCCGGCAGCGCCGGACGACGCCCGCCATACGCATCCGCCGCGCACGGATTCAAAAACAATCGCTTCCCCGATACCAGGTCCGCCAGCAGGTCGGCGATCTCCCGGCTCATTCGAGTCCAGACGACCACCTTCGTGTCGGAGCGCAGCACCAGGCCGAAGTCGCCGCCCGTCTCCTGGTGCGGGGCGAGATCGCTCAGCAGCCGGTCCAGCGTCACGTGGTCGTGGAACCGCACATGCTCGACGATCGCCGCGTTGATCTGCCCGTACTCGGCGAGTTCCTGCCATTTCGGCTTCTGGAGGACGCCCCGCGGATCGACCGCTTCCCCCCGCCGCTCCTCCTCGTCCATCACCTGTGCCAGCCGGCTGTCGACTGTCGCCGGACGGCACCGCGTCCGCGCCCATTCCCGCAGCGCGAAGATCTTGTCCTCCATCGTCACCGACAACGGCACCGTCAAGTCCCGCGACTGCTCCAGGTCCTCGTCCGTCAGCATCCGACCCTGGCTGTACGATTCGATGATCGCGGAGTTCACGATCTGCTCGATTTCCGCGCCGCTGTAGCCCTCGCTGCGGTTCGACAGCCCCTCGATGTCGTACATGTCCGGCTTCCAGCCGCGCTTCTTCAGGTGAATCTCATAGATGGCTCGCCGCTCGTAGAAGTTCGGCAGGTCGACGAAGAACAGGTCGTCGAACCGGCCGCGGCGCAGCAGTTCCGGAGGGAGCTTCGCGACGTTGTTGGCCGTCGCGACGACGAACACCGGCGCCGTGTGTTCCTGCAGCCACGTCAGAAACCGTCCCACGATCCGCGACACCGTCGCGTCCTGCGACGACTCCTCGTCAAACCCGGCGAACGCCTTGTCGATCTCCTCCAGCCACAGCACCGAGGGCGCGATCGTCTCCATCACGTGCAGCACCTCGCGAAGATTCTGCTCCGACGTCCCCCGCGTCGATTCCAGCAGGTTCGACAGGTCCATCCGCACCAGCGGAAAACCCAGCAGCCGGGCGATCGCCTTAGCGCTCAAGCTCTTGCCGCAGCCCTGCACGCCCGCCAGCAGCACCCCTTTGGGACTCGAAATCCCCCGCGCCTGAGCATCGGCGCTGAAGGCCTCCGAACGCTGCTCGATCCACTCCTTCAAGCCTTCCAGCCCCCCGATGTCGTCCAGCGACTCGTCGAGATCGAAGAACTCGAGCAGGTCCGATCCCTGCACCATGTGTCGCTTCTCCGCGACGAGTTCGGCGTAAATCTCGTCCGTCACTTCCTCCCGTCCCTGCAGCGACCGGGCGAACGCCTTGCGGGCCTCCTGGGCCGTCAATCCGAGCACCGCCTTCAGCAGGTGCTCTTCCTGCCGCTCATCGAGCCGCAGGTCCCCGGGCCGCTCCGCCCGCACGCTGCGCAGCACCTCGCGCATTTCGTCCAAACCCGGCAATGGCAGCTCGACGACCGACAGGTCCTTCGCCAGTTCGACCGGCGACTCATCGAGCGGACTCATCAGCAACAGCGACTGCCGCCGCGACCGCAACTCGGGGATCAGATCCCGCAACTGACGGACGACGGCCGCATCCTTCAACCAGGGATGCAGGTCCTTCAACAGGAACACGTGATCGTCCGGGTACTCCCGGACCTGGCTGAGAAACTCCTGCGGTCCGGTGCGCCCGCCGTTCAGCGCCGGCTGCGCTCCGGCCGTCGCTGACCACGTCACCAGGCCCCGTTCGATTTCGGGAAGGAGTTCGGCGAGCGCCGCTTCCCAGCGCTCCTCTTCATAGGTCCGCAGGAGAATCAGCGGATATCCGGACACGATCCGCGTCCGCAGGTCTTCGAGCGCGGCGGCAGTCGAACGCAGCATGGGGCGATCACCCGAGGCGAAATTCGCCGTCGCACGCAGGTGTTCGCAACCGAAACCGCGGGAGACGGACTGACCGCTACTGTATCGGCCGGCCGCCCGGCTGTCGGCCGAATCGGCTCCGGGCGCGCCTCCGATCCCGGCGCGCGAAGGCGCCCCGGCGGGTCGGCCGGGGCGCATCAGGTTTCGAAAGTCGACTCCATCACGGATCCAGCTTGAACACGACGCTGGCCCCCTTGCCGACCGGAACCTGGATCACGTTCTGAGGGACGTGTCCGGGATGCGGAGCATGCCCCAGATGCGGGCCGCGGGGACGGCCGATCGGCCGCCGATACCCCGGCTCGACCGAGTCATGCAGCGCGTCGAGCTTCGTCTCCAGGCGCGCCGCCATCCGCCGCAGCGACTCCACGTGGACATATCCCGGATGACGCGTCGCCGGCGAGTACGCATAGCCGCCTCCCGGTCGCGGCGAGAACCCCGCCGGCCGCAGCGTCGCAAAGTCGGAGCGAGACAGCTTCCGGTCAAAGTCCCTCAGCGCGTCGATCGCGTCATCGACCGACTCATGGATGCGGCTCATGCGGGCCTCGTCCAGGATCAGGTCCTCGACAGTTCGCAACGACCGCAGCACGTCGTCCGCGTCGTTCAAAAGGTCCCGCATGTTCCGCGACTGGCTGAGCGTGTCGCGCACCGTCCAGCGGAGGTCGCGGGCGTCGCTGATCGCGTCGGCAGTCAGGCGGTCGATCCGGCGATAGTAGGAATGGTCAGCCCGGGCGGAATTCGCCCCCGCCAGGAGGACCAGCAACGTGGTGAGGGACAGGGTCTTCATGGTCGGTGCTCCACAGGCTGCGACGCGCGTTGCGTTGAGGACGGAGATGCTCGCCGTACCTTCCCCCGCCGTCGGACCCCGTGTCTCGATTTGGCGTTGACGTTTGTGTCGGGGACGTGAGTCGCCTGCGTGGGGCGACAATCGCAGAGTCAATGCCGGGCTCCGGCGGATTCCGCCTGTACATCTGCAAAGGCAATGCGGACAGGGGCTTACAGAGACATGCCCGTTGCGGAAGTCGTCGCCAGGCCGGAGCAGAATCGAATCAGACTGGCGTCAGGCGCTCTCAGAATGACGACGACGCGAAGCCTCCAGGCGTCGTCGATTGCGCCAGACTCAACGGTTGCTCTTCATCAGCAGCCAGCCGAACAGGAACACGCCGATCAGCACCATGCCGTACTGCATGGGGCTCATGTTGTTCCACGACTCGACCGCGTACCGCGTGTAGAAGCGGTAGTACTGCTGCATCCAATTGGCAAGCACGAAGGGCATCGCAGCGGCGCCGAAAGTGGACGAGAGACCCGGGGCACACATTCGCCCCAATGGAAGACCCTAGGCCGCGCGGCGGCGGGGGCGGCGGCAATCCCCGGGACAGGCCTCGGATTGGCGGGCCGGTCGATCCGGTCCTGACGGGCGGAGCGGCCCTCCCGCCCCCCTCGCTTGCATCAACACCCGCTTTCCCGTTACGAACCTGTCCACACTGGTTCGCAGTCTGTGCTGGATTTTCCGCATCATTCGGTCCTGCATCCGAGGGGATCATGAGACGCGTGCCGACGGTTGTGCTTGCGCTGTTTGCGGCGTTCTTTGGCCTGGGAGCATTCTGGCCGCTTCCGAGCGGCTACTTTCTTGCTCAGGTGGATGACGGTGGCGGCGGTGGCGGAAGCCACGCGAACTTCCGGTACTTCGATTTCCTCACGAACGATGCGTTCACCAATCTCGAACGCGTGCTGCTGTTTGTCGTGCTGGGCGTGGCGGCGGCCGGCCTGCTGTACGCCTGGATGCTGATGAAGCAGGTCCGCGATGCGGATCAGGGAACGCCCCGCATGCAGGAAATCGCGGCGGCGATCCGCGAGGGCGCGGACGCGTATCTCAAACGTCAGCTGACAACGGTGTCGCTGATGATCGTCGTGCTGGTCGCCGTCCTGTTCGCCACCAAGGCGATGACGTCCGAACTGGGCTGGAGCGATCCATTCGCGCTGGGCCGGGCGATGGCGTTTCTGATGGGCGCGGTGTTTTCGGCGACCGTCGGGTTCGTCGGCATGCGACTGGCGACGACGGGCAACCTCCGCGTGGCTGCGGCGGCGAAGGTCGGCTTCGGCCGGGCCCTGATGCTCGGTTACCGCACCGGCACCATCACCGGCATGCTCACGGACGGCCTGGGCCTGCTCGGCGGCACGCTGATCTTCATGGCCTACGGCCAGCAGGCCTATGAGGCGCTGCTCGGGTTCGGATTCGGCGGCACGCTGCTGGCGCTGTTCATGCGCGTCGGCGGCGGCATTTACACCAAGGCCGCGGACGTCGGGGCGGACCTGGTCGGGAAGATCGAGCAGGACATTCCCGAAGACGACCCCCGCAACGCCGCGACCATCGCCGACAACGTCGGGGACAACGTCGGCGACTGCGCCGGCATGGCCGCCGACATCTTCGAGTCCTACGAAGTCACCATCGTCGCCGCGATGATCCTCGGCCACGCCAGCTTCGGCCACGTGGGCGTCCTGTTCCCCATCCTGGTCCGGGCCATCGGCGTGTTCGCGTCGATCATCAGCACCTACCTGGTGAAGGCCGGCGACAAGGGGAACGTCGCCGAGGCCATGCGGTCGATCAACTTCGGCTTCATCATGGGTTCGGCGATCTCCGTCGTCGGCTTCTTCGTGCTCGGATACATGTACCTGCGGTTCAACGCCCAGAACATGCCCGACCCGAACCAGCTGGCCAACATCAACGCCCTGCCCAACTGGGCCAACCTGGGGCAGGCGGGCCTCGACATGCGTCCGGCCTACACCTGCTTCATCGGGATTCTGCTGTGCATCGCGCTCAACAAGATCACCGAATACTTCACCGGGACCGAGTACTCGCCGGTCCGCGGCCTGGTCCGCAACTGCACGACCGGCCACGCCACCAACATCATCGAAGGCTTCGCCGTCGGCTACTCGTCCGCCGTCTGGACGGCCATGGCGCTTTGCGCAGCCATCCTGCTGTCGGCCAGCATGTACGCCGGAACGAACGCGATTTTCGTGGCCTATGGCGTGGCGATGTGCGGCATCGGCATGCTCACGCTGACGGGCAACACGATTTCCATGGACGTGTTCGGCCCCGTCGCCGACAACGCCAACGGCATCGGCGAAATGGGTTATGACCGCGAGGAGATGGGGGAGGAGCGCTACAAGGAAGCCCGGCAGATCCTGGCCGACCTTGACGCTGTCGGCAACACGACCAAGGCCGTCACCAAGGGCGTCGCCATCGGCTCGGCCGTCATCGCCGCCGTGTCGCTGTTCGCCAGCTACATCACGGTCATTGGCTCGGGGGGCGGCGGCGAGG
Organism: Planctomyces sp.; assembly: GCA_019636235.1. Lineage (GTDB taxonomy): Bacteria > Planctomycetota > Planctomycetia > Planctomycetales > Planctomycetaceae > Caulifigura. The sequence goes on along the minus strand of JAHBXW010000013.1, from coordinate 1,096 downwards.
ACCAGGCCCTGCCGATCGCGCTGTTCGACCGCATCTCCGGCCTGCTGACGGTGTCCGATCCGAAGCTGTTCGTCGGCATGCTGATCGGCGGCAGCGTGCCATTCCTGTTTTCCTCAATGACGATCCGCGCGGTCGGCCGCGCGGCGTTCCTGATCGTCAACGAGTGCCGCATCCAGTTCCAGGACAAGGAGATCTGGGAAGGCACGAAGAAGCCGGACTACGCGAAGGTCGTGAACATCTGCACGGCCTCGGCCCAGAAGGAGCTGATCGGCCCGGCGTTCCTGGCGGTGTTCTCGCCGGTGCTGGTGGCGTTTGTGCTGGGGCCCGTGTCGCTGGCCGGCTTTCTGGCCGGGTCGATCGTCGTCGGGCAGTTGCTGGCGTCGTTCATGTGCAACTCGGGTGGCGCGTGGGACAACGCGAAGAAGATGGTCGAAGACGAGCCGCGCGACCTGGACGCCAACACCGGCAAAGGGAGCGAGAAGCACAAGGCGTCGGTCACGGGCGACACGGTCGGCGATCCGCTGAAGGACACGGCCGGCCCGGCCGTGAACCCGCTGCTGAAGGTCATGAACATGGTCGCCATTCTGATCGTTCCGCTGGCGATGCGCTACGACGCCAACATCGTCGAGCAGGTTCAGACCGGCGCGTCGCAGCACAATTTCGCGCTGCCGTCAGCGTTCGATGTGACGCCGATCGACGGGATGTGGTACGGCGCCGTCGTGGTGGCGGTCGTCGCACTGGCTTGGGCGATCTGGCAGTCGCGTCGCGAGGCGTCGTGACGCGCGCCGGCTGGCTGCCGGGCGCGGACGAGCCGGTAGGGTGCGGTCGAGCCGGTGGGCCTTCAGGGCGAGCCGGCGAGACCCATCGGGCAGGAGGCATCAGTCGTGTGGCCGGGGCCGGACCGAACGCAGCGAGGGAAGCCCCGGGGCGCCGCCGATGTCCCTCCTCCGCACGCGCCCGAGCCGAGGGGGTTGATCCCCTCGGCATCGCGCCACCCATGTCCTGACCACTCACCACTCAACAGGATTGGTCATTCAGTAGTTCCAAGTCGGTGACTTGAAGGTTGAAGAACGCAAGGCTCTTCCTCAGGCTGGTT
>JAHBXW010000012.1 GCA_019636235.1 Planctomyces sp. | reverse complement strand
ATTGACCAAATCACCGTGTGCGGGTGCGGTGAGTGGTCAGGACATGCGTGGCGATTCTGGGTCGCGCCACGTAAACCGATGGGGCATCGCCGGCACGCCTGGCCGTGGTCCGGACGGCTCGATGAGCTATGCTGAGCGCAGCCTGGCGCCAGTGCCCGGATTCCAACGCCCTGCGGACCGGAAAGGCTTCCGATGCGTTTGTTGACAGCGGCCCTGTGCGGATGTGTCCTGTCCTGGATGCTGACGCCCGCGGCGTTCGCCCAGGACTTTGAATCCCAGCGGCTGGCCAATTGGCATCAGTGGCGGGGGCCCGACGGCAACGGCGTCTCGCCCGATGGGACGCCCCCCGTGCACTGGGGGCCGGATCGGAACATCCGCTGGAAGACAGCGATACCCGGCGAAGGCAGCGCGTCGCCGATCGTCTGGCAGGACCAGATCATTGTCCTCACGGCCGTCCCGACGGATCGGCGGCCGGAGGGAGACGCTTCCCGTCGGCCCCCGGAACGCGGACCGGGGGACGGAGCGCCCGACAACGCCTTCCAGTTCACCGTGCTCAGCTTCGACCGCAACACCGGCGAGGTGCAATGGCAGCGCGTGGCGGCGGACGTCGTGCCCCACGAAAGCCGGCATCAGACGAACACCTACGCCTCCGGATCGCCGACAACGGACGGCGAATTCATTTACGCCTCGTTCGGATCGCAGGGCGTCTACTGCTACGACATGCGCGGCGAACTGCAGTGGAGCCGCGACCTCGGCAAAATGCAGACCCGCAACGGCTTCGGCGAGGGGAGTTCGCCGACGATCCACAAAGGGACGCTGGTCGTCACCTGGGATCATGAAGGGCCGTCGTTCATCACGGCTCTCAATGCGCGGACCGGCGAGCCGAAGTGGAAGGTCGACCGGGACGAGCCGACGACCTGGGCGACCCCCTTCGTCGTGGACCACGCCGGCCGGACGCAGGTCGTCACCAACGGCACGAACCGGGTCCGCAGCTACGATCTGGACACGGGGGAACTGATCTGGGAGTGCGGCGGGCAGGCCACGAACCCGATTCCCACGCCCGTGCTGCTCGACAACCTGGTGTACTGCATGACGGGCTACCGCGGGTACGCGCTGTATGCGATCCCCCTGGAATCCCGGGGCGACATCACCGGGACGGATGCGGTTGCGTGGCAGCGTTCGGACGGCACGCCCTACATCGCCTCGCCGATTCTGTACCGGGACATCCTGTACGTGACGCAGTCGCGTGAAGCGATTCTCACGACGCTGAATCCCCGGACGGGGGAAGTGCTCAGCGACCGCCGGCGACTGCCCGACCTGAAGGTGTTGTACGCGTCTCCGGTCGCGGCGGACGGGCGGCTGTATTACACCGACCGGGACGGGACAACGCTGGTTCTGCAGCACGGTCCCGAGCCGGAGGTGCTGGCGACGAATCACCTGGGCGAGGTGGTGGACGCATCGCCGGCGATCATCGGCCGGCAGATGTTCGTGCGCGGCGCGCAGCATCTCTACTGCATCGAGGAGACGGCGGGCGCCGATCAGGGGCGATGACTCGCGGTCCGAGCGCGACTCCAGTCCCTGGAGACTGAGTGCCGGACAAAGAGCCCCGGCCCCCCCGGAAATGAACCAGGAGGGCCGGGTTGGCTCGCAGCGAAGCTCCAATCAGCTCTGACGGGACTTCCGCCGCTGACGGACGAGGCCGCCCAGTCCGCAGGTCGCCAGACCAGCGAGCGCGAGGCTCGCCGGCTCGGGAACCACGGGGGTCGCGCCGACCGTCGTGAAAATCAGCGAGAACGCATTCGCGATGCTGCCCACGGCGATCTGCGGGAGATCGACCGAGAACGTGAACGTCTGGTTGCCGGCGACATCCAGGTCGGACCAGGTGATCAGCGTCGGCGAATTGATCGACCCCGGCGGGGTCGGGGCCGGCGTGTAGTTCGGCGAATCCAGGGTGTACCCGGTGAAGGGGTTGGACCGCGGAATCATCGCCACGCCGAAGGTCTCGATCGACTGGCCGCTGACGTTGGCCAGGTTCACGGTGAAGAAATACTCCGAGGCGCCGTTGACCGTCCCGCCCCCGCCGGCGTTCGGGAAGTTCCGAACGACATCGAAGTCGACCTGGTACAGGCCGTTCGACTGCGAAGTCGTCAGACCCAGCGTCGCAAAGTTCGGGTTCGACGGACCCGCGCCGGAGTAATCCTGATTGGCGGCGCCCGACGTGGACACGGCGATGACAGATATCGCCGGATCCTGCGGATGCACCCCCGAGATGAACGCCGCCTCCGCAGCGCCCGCCCCCCATGCCAACATGCCCGCGACAGCAAGAGCTGCCCACCTCCCTGACGTCACTCTCATAAAGCATCCTCCAGTGGAAATTTCCAGATGCGGCCCGCGGGGGGAGACGGTAAGCGCGAGTTCGCAGTTCCTCAACTGCGAAGATGGGGAAAACCCGATGAATTCGTTGATTTGGCGATTGCAGATCAAGACGTGCCGCAGAGCGCGGCAGAGGTGCAGTTTTCGTCAGCGAAATTCAGTCGCAATCGGGAAAGATTCATCCATGTGATTTGTCGCCATGTTCACGAAATGATGACAACGAAAACGGGGTGTGTCAGACCCGCGTCGCATTGGCGAACCGGGGAATCTTCACGGATTTCCCGGGTTGATATTGCATTCCAGAACGCATCAATGCCTCTGCGATCCCATGTTCGCCGTATGAGCGGAACGGCGACTCGGCGTCAGGCGAGGTCCAGGCCCTCGGGATAGCGGTCCTGCGGCCGATAACCGAGTTCCAGCGCCGTAGACAGATCGACATATTTCTCCCGCTGCGGCGCGCTCGTCACGAACGCGATCCGGAAGCCGATCGGCCCCGGGCCATCCAGCGCGGCCCCGAAGAATCGGCCGGCGTCCCCGGGACTGAGGTACACGTCGTGCGCCCAGGTCGTCAGTTCCAGCTCCGCGGCGTGCTCGGGGCTGCGCGGGCACCAGCCCAGCCGCGCGACAATCACATCAGCGTCGTTGTCGTACGCATAGACCTGCCCGGCCGACTCGGCGAAGACTTTCGCACACGCGTACCAGCCGCGCGGCGTCGGAGGATCGGACGGCTGGATCGGCAGCGGCCCGGTGAACCGCTGACGCCAGACGACCTGCCCGCTGCTGGCGAGAACGACTCTCGGAACGCGCTCCCGACGCGCCGCCTCGAGTACGTTGTAGACGCCGACGATGTTCGGCGGCACGAGGCGTCCGACGAAATCCTCATCGTCGTCGGGCCAGGCCGCGAGGTGCACGAGCGCCCGCACGCCGGCCATCGCCCGGCTCACCGCGGCGCGGTCCGCCAGGTCCCCGACGATTGATTCATCGGCGCCGCGCGTGGGATGCAGGTCGAACCCGCGGACGAACCAGCCGCGATCGGCCAGCTCGCGAACGGCGGCCTGGCCGAGGCGGCCAGCCGATCCGGTGACGAGGACGGTCCCTGACATCAGTAGGTCTTTCAAAGATAGGACGGGGAGCGGACGGGCCGGGAAGGTCCTGCGAACGCGGGGCTTCGGAGCGCCTCGGACGGCCACAGCGGCCGACGCGCCGGAAACGTCACGCTTCGGGCGCCGCGGGGACGCGCACCGGTTCAGCCTGAAGCAGCGATCGAAGGCGGAACGTCGGAGGCGTCCGGCGTTCCAGTTCGGAACGGTCTTCGCGGATGCGAATCACGCCGTCCGCTGCGACGTCTGTGAATGTCTGCTTCGTCCCGCTGGTGGGCCAGTGCACTTCGAGGCGTTCAACCTGATCGGCGGCCCCGAGGCCCAGGTGCATCTCCAGCGGCCCCGCGCCGCCGAGGTTCCAGCGAGTGATCGTCCGCGTCCCGGCGTCGTCCCGGACGGTGGCCTGGACCCGCACGCCAAGACCCCGCCGGTTCGACGTCACGCCCTCCAGTTGAACCCTCAGCCAATGCCCGACCTGTCCGGGATTCTTCAACAGCACATCGCCGAACGCGGCGCCCTTCTGCGGCCCGCCGACCTGCAGGAACAGGTCCAGGGCGCCGTCGTTGTCGAAATCGGCGAACACGACCGTGTTGGTCTGCTGGAGATGTCCGAAGCCCCCGGCGAACGTGATGTCCTCGAACGCGCCGCCAGGACGGCCGAGGAAGGCGCGATTCGGACAGGGAACGTTCGATTCGGGCAGTCCCGTGCCGATGAAGCAATCCTCACTGCCGTCGTTGTCGAGGTCCGCGAATCCTCCGCCCGTGACCGGCGCGATCAGATCAAGGGCGAACTCCGCGGCGGCGTCGCGAAACCCGCCTGTCTCCGTCTGCAGGTACAGCCGGCAGGGAGTCCCCGCTGCGGACGTGCCGAAGAACGAAGCGGTGATGTCTTCGATCCGGTCGTTCCAGCCGCCGGCGAAGATGTCCAGCCGCCCATCCTGATTGACGTCGCAGAACCAGGCCTCGCCGCCGGCCTCGGGGCCGTCGACGCCCAGTTCCGCGGCGACATCCTGAAACTTCAGCCCGCCGTCGTTGCGGTACAGGCGATTCGCGCCATCGGCATTCGACAGATACAGTTCCGGGCGGCCATCGCCCGTGCAGTCGCCGGCCAGCGCCGCGCGCGTCATTCGGCCGTTCTCCACGCCGGCCTGGGCCGTGACGTCGACGAATCCATCGGGGCCATCGTTGCGGAACAGCCGGCAGGGGGCCGTCTCGAAGCCGACGAACAGGTCCAGGTCGCCGTCGCCATCGAAATCCGCCCACGCGGCGCAGGAGACTGGACCGACGAGAGACTCCAATCCCACGGCGGACGTCACGTCCTCGAACCGTCCGCCGCCGTCGTTGCGCAGCAGAGAACTGGGATTCGAGCTGTCGACGCCATGCCCGGCCCCGCGGAGCACCAGCACGTCGACATGGCCGTCGTTGTCGAAGTCCGCGAGCACCAGTCGGGATCCGCCGGCGATGCCGTCCAGTCCACGCGCCGCCGACTCCTCCAGAAACCGGCCGTCCCCCATGTTCCGAAAATACCGCAGCGGCATCGACAGCGCGTGCGACGACGCCAGCAGGTCCAGCCGTCCATCTCCGTCGAAATCCTCGACGGCCGCGCCGCCGGCGCTTCCGACCGAACGCACCCCCGTGGGAAACGCCACATCTTCGAATCGCGGAAACTCGGCGCCCACGGCGAACGCGTCCGCCCGGAATCGGACTCCGGCGTCATCGATGACGGATGCGTCCCCGATCGTCATCGCGGCGATGTTCAGCAGCCAGCGGGCCTCGATGTCTTCGGGGTTCAGCGCCAGCGCCTGCCGCAGATGCGGAATCGCGTTGCGGCTGTGTTCGGGAAAGCGGTAGCGGGCGTCTTCGATGATCGGCAGGACGCAACTGTCGCTGGTCTGGCAGTAGGTGCAGTTTTCCCCGAGTGCCGCCTGCATCAGCGTGTGGCCGATCTCGCGCGACAGCTCGCCCTCGCGCCGCGCATCGCCCGCTGAGCGAACGAGCGCTTGCGCCGCCTCGTAGTGATTCACGGCCTCCCGCAGGATGCCCAGGCGGCGGTAACCGTCCGCGAGCTGCAGGTGCAGATCGAGCCGCTCGGATTCGGGGCCGCCGGCGCTCAGGCGGGCCAGCCGCAGTTCCGCCCGCGCGACTGACGCGTCGCCATGAAACGGATCCTCCAGCGCGGCCCGGGTCCGCGCGTCGTCCAGGCGCTGCAGCATCCGCGCATGGCTGGGCGAATACGGATCGGCCTCCGCCACGGCAGGCGGGGCGGGTCGACTGCACCCGCAGCACACGACGAAAGCGATCGCCAGGCACAGGCCGCTTCGCCGCTGGAGAGAAAAACGCATGGATATGGCGCCGCGGGATCGTCAAGGGGGAGGGCGTTTCCCGGCTGCGGGCGAACGCGCATCTCAATTATGACAGGTCCGCGTCCGGCTGGCATGCGGCGAACGGGCGGAACCGCGGCCCAACTCAGAACAGGTGCGTCAGCGGCAGGCCGTCGGCAAGTCGGAACGGTCGGCTGGCGGGATCCTCGAACTCCCGGGCGGGATCGATGCCGAACCGCCACAGCACAGTCGCGGCCAGGTCGCCGGGCGTCACTGGATCCCGCTCGGGATAGGCGGCGATTCGGTCGCTGGCCCCATGCACGGCGCCCCCCCGCACGCCCGCACCCGCCAGCAGCACCGTGTAGCAGTCGGGCCAGTGGTCGCGCCCCGCGCTTCCGTTGACGCGCGGCGTTCGCCCGAACTCCGACAGCGCGATGACCAGCGTTGACTCCAGCAGACCCCGCGATTCCAGGTCCTCCAGCAGCGCGGACAACGCCTGATCGGCGGGGGGGATCAGCTGCCGGTGCCGCGGGAAGATGTTCGTGTGGCTGTCCCAGTTCGCCTCCTGTCCGTTGTGCTGGCCATCGAACACGGAGACGAAGTTGACCCCTTCTTCGACGAGCCGCCGCGCGAGGAGCAGACTCTGGCCCAGCAGATGCCGTCCATAGCGGTCGCGAACGGGATCGGACTCGGCCGACATTTCGAAGCTGCGCCGCAGGCTTTCGGATCCGATCAGGTCGAGCGCCCGCTGCTGGTACGTGCGGACGTCGGCCGAGGAGCCACCGACAGGCGTCTGATCGAGTCGTTCCAGCAGCGAGCGGCGGGCGGGCAGGACCCCGGGACCGCGCCCGGAGGGGGCGTCGAGCGTCGAGACCCGGAAATCAGGATGTCCCGGATCCCCCTGAATCTGAAAGCGGTCGTGTCGACGCCCGAGGATGCCGGGCGTCTGTCCGGGCAACTGGACGACATTGAACATCGTGTAGGGGAGCGCGACGTACGGGAGCGCGTGCGCCCGCGGACCCAGCCCGAAGCCCACCGCGGAACCCAGCGTCGGATACGACGTCGCGTCGTCGGCCAGCAGCTCGAGGTCGCCCCCCGTCGGCGTGCGGCCGGTCAGCATCTCCGCGGCCGCGGAGTTGTGATTCCGCATCGGGTGATGGACCGAGCGCACCAGGCAGACGCGATCCATCAGCCGGGCCATCCGCGGATAATGTTCCCCGACGAACACGCCCGGCGCGGATGTGGCGATCGACGCGTATTCGCCGCGCACCTCCGCCGGCGCATCCGGCTTGGGGTCGAACGTCTCAAGCTGGCTGGGACCGCCGTAATGAAACAGCAGGATGCAGGACTGAATGGGGCTGGCGGGCGGTTCGACCGAGGTCTCCGATGCGGCAGCGACGCCCGCGGAGCGCAGCCACGATGCGCCGAAACACGCGGCCGCGGCCTGCAGGCAGTCGCGGCGGTTGGGCAGCAGGCGGAGTGCAGCGTCGATGTTCATATCCTCGCCCCGTGGCCGCAGTCCTGACGGGATGCCTGCCGCCCGCGAGCCGGCAGGGGCGGCATCCGACGAAGCATAAAGCATTCTGGATGCGTTGGCGACCTCGGTCGGGGGGCGAAATCGCGGGCGGCTCTCAGGCGTCCGGCGGGTGGGCGATCAGCTCGACCGCATCGAGCCCGAATGACGTTCCGCTGGATGCGGGGTGCTTGCCTGCCGCGCGGATCCGCAACGTGTGCTCGCCGGCCTCCAGATGGACTTCCCCGAGTTCGACCGGTCCGGTCGGCGAGACCCGCCCGGAATACAGATCGAACGTCCCCTGGGCGGCGCTGCCCGCCAGTTCCGCCTCGATGACGCCGTAATCCGGACCGGTCGTCGCCAGCAGGCGTACGCGATATCGGCCGGATTCCGCGACCGGAAGCCGCAGTTCCAACGTCGCCCCTTCAATGGCCTGCACCCGCAGTTGTTCGCGACCGCTCCACATCCGTCCGCCGAACGGACGCATCGCCTGCACCGAAGCCGTCGCCTCCGACGATGCGGCGATTTCCAGTCGCTCGGCTTCGAATGTCGTGACCCGCAGCCCGGACGGTTCGAGTTCCAGCCACAGCGCATCATTCGCATACGCGCGGACATAGTCGAACGACATGCGGCCGTAGCCGCCGTCGCCCCAACGGCTGCCGGAGCTGTTGCGGAACCGGAACACGCCTCCGCCGGGCTGGTCGGGATCGCGCTGGTAGCCGGTGAGGACGATGCTGTGGCCGTCGAACACGCCCTCGGGCGGGGGGACGTCGAGAAGGTCCGAGCCGCGCAGTCCATGCGGCCAGCGCAGCCCGCAGGCGACGGGCCGCTGTTCGGCCAGCGCTCGCAGAATCGTCTGGAATTGATCGTCCGTCAGCGGGGTGGCGACATCCCAGCGCTTGATCCAGTGCGGCGTCCAGCGGCTCTGCAGCCGGACGGCTTCGATCAGAGCGTCCTCAGAAGGCCGGCGGCGAGGATCCTCGGCGTCGGCGTACGGCATAGCTTCGTCGGCGCACAGACCAACCGCATTCAGACCGTGCAGGGCCTCGTAGAACATCGCCTGGTCGCCGCGCCGACCCGTGGCGGAGTTCGCCGCCCAGGTCAGAAACTCGACCGACAGCCGCTGCGGTCCCTGCGTCTCGGCGTCCGCCGCGGCGGCCACGCCGGCCAGCGTGGTGATCGCGAACAGCGAGCACGTGTTGCGGCGGCCCTGGTTCTGCGGCGGCCCGTGCCGCTCGTCGATCAGCGGCCGCAGGTCGACTTCGTCCGGCAGCGCGGAATCCGGTTCGGAGGCCGTCGCCCCCGCGCCCGCCAGCAGCCCATGCGACAGCAACCAGCAGAACAGCAGCAGACGGATGCGGCGCGGCATCGCGACGTCCTTTCCCCAGGGGACGGGCGGACAAACGGGCGCGCCTCCCGCAATCCGGAAAGCGCGCCCGTCGAAGTTCGACCTGAAAGCTCCGCGCGTCAGGTCGTCAGACCGCCCTGCCAGCGCTGGAACTTCTCAAGCAACTCCTTGATCTGCGACTGCATTTCCGGATCAATCCAGAGCTGCCGCATCGGGTAGTCCTCGTTTTCGTCGACCGGGTTGCCCAGCAGTTCCCGGGTGGAGCGGTAGAAGATCAGGGCCTTGATGACCTCTTCCGCAAGGTCCCGGTCGTCGATCCCCAGCTGGTTCGGTCCGAATTCGCCGGCGAACTTCTGGAACATGGACTGCATTTTCAGCAGGCCTTCCCGGTACGCCTCCTCGGCGCCGACCATATCCTGATCGCGCTCATACTTGCGTCGGCCTTCCACCAGCAGACGGTGGGCGTCCGACATTTCCGTCTCGGCTTCGACCTCGCAGCGGGTCTTCCAGAACCGATAGCCGACGGTGTTCTGGTACCGGTCGCGGAACACCAGTTTCTGCTCGAGCGACATGTTGTCCGCGGCGGCGAACTGGGCCAGCTCCTCCTCGGTGCCGTCGATCTGCAGCGTGCCGAAAATCGGCACGGTGAAAACCTTGCGGCCGTAGATGCTGGTCCATTCGCGGGCCGCCTCCGCCCACCGCTGCTGCGCGTCCTGGAACAGGGACGGGATGTCTTCCAGCGGCGCATTGACGGCATCCTGCTGCTGGGCGGTGGCGTAATCGAACAGCGACCGGTAGGGGTAGGCAAAGAACAGCGGGAAGTCCATTTTGTGCTGCTGGACTTTGCCGAGATCCGCGCGGTCGTTGGCGAGCTGATACCACTCGCGGGCGCGGAGGTAGTTGTCGATGCCATCGGGATTGACGGCCTTGTCGGGACCGCCGTTGAAGCGTTCGCGGTCGGGGTCGACGACGAAGAACTTGCGGTAGAACTCGCGTTCGTCGGCGCGGCCGATCTTTTTGCCGCTGAAGTCGCCGGCGTCATGCGGGAGTTCGGGAATGTAGCGGTTCCGATCGACGCCGCGCGTCAGGAAGATCAGGCCGCGTTTGACCCAGAAGTAACGATCTTCGACAGCGTCGCACTCGGCCGAGACGTTGTACGTCAGGTTCCAGCACTGGAACTTCCAGACGCTCTGGAAGTGCGGCTGCAGCAGCAGGATCGACTCGACGGTGCGTTCGAGTTGCGACCACTGCTTGGTCATCTTCTCCTCTTCGGCCTGCATCCACAGGATGTTGGCGGCGATGCCGCGCAGGCCGAGCAGGACGAGGCTCATTGAGGTGCTGGCCGGGTCGACGTCGCCCAGGCTGGCCTCCCCGAGGTCCTCTTCGAAGCGCATCCGGGAGATCAGGCCGCCGGACGCGGAGGCCCCCGTGGTCGGAGGCTGCCCCAGATAAATGATCGGCACGAGGAGCGCCAGCACGATCCCCATGTAGACGAGTTTGCGATTCCGTGTGGATAAAGCGTTCATTTCGCCTCCAGTTCCCGCAACTGCAGGCTGAAATAGCCAAGCAGCACGCAGGGCAGCAGGTACGCGAGGGCCGTGGCGATCGCCGGCAGCAGCGCCGTGTTCCACGACACGTCGAATCCGTTGGCCGTGTAGGCCGCCGTATTGAAGTATTCGAAATTCGGAATCACGTTGCGGAAGATTCCCAGCATGTCGAACACGCGGCGGTCGATCCACTGCATGATCGTCATGGCCGGGTTGTCCGGCAGCTCCTGCGACGGATTCATCTGCAGCACGATCCGGTACACCGACTCCAGCACGCCGCCGCCCAGCACTTGGCGGTCATTCTCATTGAACTGCTTCAGCAGATGGTCCATCTGCGGACGCAGATGTTCGCCCAGCATGAACAGCGAGAACGTCAGCAGCGTCGCCACCGGGCCCTTCACGAAGCAGCTCGCCGTCGTGCCCAGCAGGCAGATCAGCATCAGCATCAGCCACATCGTGAAGATCGACTTGAAGTAGGTCGACGCGAAGCCGCGGTCCGGCAGCCGGATGAACAGGTCGGACTGGGCCGTGCCCAGGTACTGATCGCGATCCTGGCAGGTGACTTCAACGGTCAGCGAGTTGCCGTCGATCAGGTCGTCGAACAGGTCGACGGTCTTCGCCTGGTCCCCGCCGCGGTCGCCGGACACGTCGATGTAGGTGATCGTGCGGGGAATGGAGATGGTGCTCTCGGTTCGCAGGCCCCCGAACGACTCCGCCGCCGGGTCCTCCTCCAGCGCCGCGCTCCGCTGACGTTCCTCGGAGAACTCCGCGACGCCCTTGACGAGGTCGCCGTTCGTGACCCTCAGCTTCTTGGTCGGATTGACAAGCGTGATGCGGAACATGATCGGCTGACCGATCACGCCCTTGTAGGTGCGGAAGGCTTCGAAGCGGTTCTCGAGCCGCAGCCCGTCGTGCTGCTTCAGGCGCTCGACGTCCAGGTTGTCGAACTTCCAGATGGCGGCGGCCTTGGTGAGCCCTTCGATGTAGCTGCGGAACGTCCAGATGTCGCCCGTGTTGACTCCTTCCCCGGGTTCGCCGTTCCGGTCGAGGTAGGTCAGCGATCCGTAGACCGGCACGCGGCTGACGAGTTGCGGCTGCGAGAGTTCCGGCACGGACCGGTTGATGAACACATAGCCGATCAGCGACATCACGAGGAGGAAGATCGTGGTGACGGCGCCATAGCCCAGGAACCGGCCGATCATGATCTCCGAACGCCGCACCGGCTTGGTGACGACAGTGTGCAGCGACCGGTCTTTGATGTCCGTCGGCAGGCCCCAGCAGGCCAGCAGCAGCGCCACCGGCAGCGTCAGCCAGCGAATTGTCATCAGCACGAAGGCGATGTAGGGCTTCGCGGGCAGGTCGTCCGGACGTTCCGGATTCCGCAGGAAAAACCCGGCCATCAGAAACAGAATGATGAACACCACCAGGACGGCGAAGGCCTTTTTGCGGAAGGATTCCTTCATCGTCAGCGAGGCGATCGCGCCGATCCGCCGCGCGGACATGTGCAGCATGTCATGCAGGCCCCGCTGCAGCACATCGACCACCAGCCCCGGGCCCCGGGGACCGACCGTCAGCAGCGAGACGACCATGCCGACAAACAGGCCGACGGCACACACCACCAGCACGGCGGCCAGCCAGTGCAGGACGCCTCCCAGCAGATCGTAAGGAAGTTGTAAAGTCGTCATGAGGACACCGGAAAAGCAGGCTCGATACGGGGGGACCGCGTTGCGGGGACGGCGGGAAACGCCATCCGGTCAACTCTTCGCGGCCGGACCTTCGCCCGGGCCGAACCGCCGGCCGGGACGCGCCTTGCTTTCCTCCACCGTCCGCAGGAACAGGTCCTCCAGCGTCGATGTCGGGTGCGACACCCGCTTCACCGTCGCCCCATGCCGGGCCAGCACCGCCTCGACCTCCTGCACCGCCTCGGGACTCAGTTGCGACGACAGAATCTGCGTCTCGTCCTGCGACTGCAGCAGGTCGGCGACGTTGCCGACGACCTTCAGTTCGCCGGCGTACAGAATCGCGATCCGGTCGCAAACGTCCTGGACGTCCGCCAGCAGGTGGCTGCTCATCACCACCGTCTTGCCCTGTTCCTTGAGTTTCAGGATCAGGTCCTTCATGTCGCGCGTGCCCAGCGGGTCGAGCCCGCTGGTCGGCTCGTCGAGCAGCACCAGTTCGGGATCATTGATCAGCGCCTGGGCCAGGCCGATGCGCCGCGTCATGCCCTTGGAGTATTCCTTGAGCTGCCGCCGCCGGGCGTTCTGCAGCCCCACCATTTCAATCAGCTTGTCGCGGCGCTCGCGGCGGACCTTGGACGGCATGTCGAACAGTTTGCCGTAGAAGTCCAGCGTCTCGTCCGCGTTCAGGAACCGGTACAGGTACGATTCCTCGGGCAGGTAGCCGATCCGCTCGTTCTTGCTGACGTCGTGCGCCGGCTTGCCGAGCACGCTGACGTCCCCTTCGGTGGGGAACAGCAGTCCGAGCAGCAGCTTGAGGGTCGTCGTCTTGCCCGAACCGTTCGGCCCCAGCAGGCCGAAGATCTCGCCGCGGTTGACGTCCAGCGTCAGCGAGTTGAGCGCGCGGACCTTGGGGCGGCCCCAGAAGTCGCGATAGGTTTTCGACAAATTACGCGTCTGGATGACAGCTTCCGCGGACATGGATCCTGGACTCCGGCGAGCGACCTGCGGCAGCGCGTCGAATGACGGCCGCGAGCGCGGGCTGACTCACCTTACGGGAAACGTGGGAACAACTCGGGCAACAAATCCGGAACGAATCAACGGAACCGGCGCGGAGGCCGGGGGCTCAATGGCGGCGGCTGGCGATCGCCGGGTCCGTCGCCGGAAAAATGGAACCCGTAACGTATGCCGGGGCAGTACGAGGTTCAAGCGATCCGCCGGAACCTGCGATGATAAAAGGAGTTTCACGCATCTGGGACCCGCACGCCCCGCGCAAACTCCCGCGCCGCGACCCGTTGCGGGCGATTCGGTCCACGCGGGATGGCTGGCGGACGAAGCCGGCGTTGGAGAATTCCCGAATTCTTCATTGAGGAGCCCGGCAGCCGTTCCCTGACGCGCCAGCCGGCCGGCCGCATGGACTCTCGCGATCGCCGCTCGCGACGTTGCCAAACGGCGACATCCCGGCGCGTGCGTCGCCACCGGGACGCGAATCGCGGAGCTTCGACGCCCCCGGCCAGTCCCGGGGCCGCGGCCGGCGTGCGGCGCGGTACGGTTGTCCGCTCGGATCCCCTCCGCCCGTCCGCCCCGTCTCCCCGTCGCCGGAATGTCGCTGACCCGTTCGGTTTCCGCCAAATGGCTGGCCCACATCGTTACGATGGCGGTGGGGTTTTTTCTGATGCCGTACGTCATGCGGACGATCGGCGAATCGGGCTACGGCGCGTGGGTCTTCGTGAACTCGATCGCCGGCTATTCCAGCCTGCTGTACATGGGCTTCGGTGCGACGGTCTGCCGGTTCGTGGCGGACGCCCGGGCCCGCCAGGACTGGATCCGGCTGAATGCGGTGTGCAGCGGGGTGTTCGCGGTGTATCTCGTCGCGGCCGCAGCCGTGATGCTTGTCGCCTGCGGCCTGGCCTGGGCCGCGCCGGCGCTCGGCGACTGGGGAGATGTGCCGATTTCGGACGTGCGGATCGCCATGATCCTGCTCGGACTCAACATCGCCGTCGGCATGCTGGGCAGCGTGCATGGCGGCGTCCTGATCGCGGCGCAGCGGTTCGACCTGTACAGCGGGATCGAAGCGGCGACGGCCCTGACGCGGCTGGGGCTGACCGTCGCCCTCCTGCAAAAGCAGCAGGCGCTGGTGACGCTGGCGCTGATCTTTCTGTGCGTGACGCTGTTCGAAAACGGCGTGACGGTGTGGCTGGCGCGGCGCGAGTCTCCGACGCTGGCGATTCGCAGGCGGTTCGTCTCGCGGGCTGTGCTTCGCGAGTGCTTCTCATTCAGCGCCTACACGGCGCTCCGCGGCATGGCGGTGCAGCTCATCTATTTGTCGGATGTGGTGGTGATCGGCATCATGCTGGGGAAGGACGCCGCGGTGCCGTATTACGTCGCGCTGCGGCTGGTGCAGATGGTGCATGGTCCGCTGGAGAAGATCGGCGATGTGGTCCTGCCCAAGGCGGGCGCGCTGCACGCGGCCGGGGATCGGACGGGTCTGCAGGCGCTGTGCTCGCGGGCGATGGGGCTGTCGCTGCTTCTCGCGGCGGCGTTTCTGATCGGCGGCGCGTACTTTGGCGATCTGTTCATCACGACATGGATGGGGCCGGGGCTGTCGGACAGCTGGATGGTGCTGGTGATCCTGTCGGCGGCTCAGGTGGTGGGCATGCCGCTGATTATGCTGCGTCAGACGCTGATGGCCGTGGGGGCGGTGCGTCGTCCGGCGCTGATCGACATTGGTCAGGCGCTGATCAACCTGGCTTTGTCCATCGCGCTGGCGCCGGTGTGGGGGCTGGTCGGCGTGGCGGTGGGAACGCTCGTGCCGCTGCTGATCGCCGACCTGTTCATTCTGCTGCCGTATGGCCTCCGGGCGCTGCGATTCGACGGGCGGCGGCTTGTGGAGGACGTGCTGCGCCCGCAGCTTGTTCCGCTGGGCGTGCTGGTGTTGTACTGCGAGGGCGTCGGCAACCTGCATCCGCAGCCGGGCTGGCTGAGCGTGGGGGCGATCGGCGCGGGAGCGGCCGGAGTGCTGGCGGCCGTGTTGTTTGGGCAGTGGCGGCGTCCCCGGGCGATGGCCGCGGCGGGATGACCGGCAATCTCACTGGGGCGACCCCAGGGAGACCCCGGGCCTGACTTGCGGAATTGCCCGACAACGGGCGTGGCGCGGCGAGATTTCAGCGTTACCATGCAAAGCCCGCGTCCCCTGGCGGACGTCGTGTTGTTGGAACGCTGTCTGATCGAGGGACTCACGATGCGTCTGACCCGGCCCGCTGTCGTCGTTGCGTGCGTGTTTGCTCTGGGGGCCACGGCGAACACGTTCTTTGAAGAGGTCAATCCGGCCGTCCAGCTCACGGAATCGGCCGCGGCGTTCATTGAGACTCTCGACGACGCCCAGAAGCAGGCGGCCGTCCTGCCCTACGACACGCCGCGCCGCACCGACTGGCACTTCATCCCCAAGCCGGAGCGGAAGGGGCTGGAAGTCAAACACATGAGTGCCGAGCAGCGGGATGCGGCGTTCCGCACGCTGCAGGCGGCGCTCAGCCAGATCGGCTACCGCAAGGCGACCGGCATCATGGCGCTCGAGTCGCTGCTGCATGAGCTGGAAGGGGGGCGGGGATCCAACATTCGCGATCCTCAGCGGTACTTCTTCACGTTTTTCGGAACGGTCGGCGAGGGGCGCTGGGGCCTGTCGGTCGAAGGGCATCACCTGTCGCTGAACTTCGTGATCGACGGGGACCAGGTGATTTCTTCCAGCCCGCAGGCGCTGGCCACGAACCCCGCGATCGTGAAGGCCGAGAACGCGAGCGGCGTGGCCGTCGGCACGCGGATTCTCGACAAGGAAGAGACGCTGGCGTTCGAACTCGTCAACAGCCTGACCGCGCAGCAGCGGGCCAGGGCCGTGTTCCGCGAAGAGGCGCTCAGCGAGGTTCGCAACGCGGGCGAGCCCCAGCCTCCGAAGGCCGCCCCGGAAGGGATCGCGGCCTCCGAATTGAACGACGACCAGAAGAAGCTGCTCGAACAGTTGCTCGTCGTCTACTGCGAATCCATGCCGGAAAAGGTCGCCGCGCAGCGTCTCAGCGAAATCCGGGAGGCCGGCTGGGACCAGGTGCACTTCGGCTGGGCGGGCGCGACGCAGCCCGGGATCGGCCATTACTACCGCGTTCAGGGCCCGACGTTCCTCGTCGAGTTCGTGAACACGCAGCCGGACGCGGCAGGCAACATCGCCAACCACATTCACTCGCTGTGGCGCGACATGCGCGGCGACTTCGCGCTGCCGATTGACGCCGAGTGATGTCCGCGCGGCCGTCGCGGAGTTCGAGTCCCGCTTCGCCCTCATCGCCCCTTGAGCGGATCGCCCGATGCTGCGTCGCGTGTCCGACTATGGAATGGTGCTGGTCCTCGTGGCGCTGTGCGCCGGGTTGAGCGTCGCGACGTGGTCGCAGCATTCGCCGCAGGGGCGCGAGGCGGGACGGCAGGCGGCGGATGCGATCGTCGCCCGCGCGGCGCCGGAGAGCCGGGTTCTGATCGTCGCGGGGCAGGGCTCCCGGGACGACGAGTTCGCAGCCGAGCTGCAGTCGCGGCTGACGGATGCGAACTTCCGGGACGTGCATGCGATCCGCGGGGACCCGCGCGCGGTGCGACAGCAACTGGCGCGACTCGCTGAGGACGGGCGACCGGCCGGGGCGCTGGCGGGCACGCAGGACGCCATTCGCTGGCGTTTGATTCAGCGGCTCTCGGAGGAGTTCCCAGCGCTCGGCGCGCCGGAGTTCTTCGAGCCCCGGCCGTATTCCTGGCCGATGTTCCTCAAGGCCGACAACCTGCTGAACATCGCCAATCAGAACGCCGTGATCGCCATTCTGGCGATTGGCATGACGCTGGTGATCCTGACCGGGGGCATCGACCTCAGCGTGGGCAGCCTGATCGCGCTGTCCGCGGTGACGTGCTGCCTGTTGATCGAGCGCTGGGGGGCGACGGCCGCCTCAGCCGGAGCCATGACGGGCGCCGCGCTGCTGGGCATCGCGGCGGCGGGGGCGGCCGGCCTCACGAACGGGCTGATCATTACGCGATTTCGCGTGCCCCCCTTCGTGGTGACGCTGGCCATGATGCTGATCGCCAGCGGCGTGGCGTTCCTGTTGACCGGGGGGGAATCGGCCTACCGGGTGCCGGCGGAGTTTTCCAGGCTGGGGATCGGCACGGCGATCGGGCGCATCCCGAACTCGGCCCTGCTGATGGTTGTGCTGTACATCGCCGCGCACTTCCTGCTCACGCGGACGGTGATCGGCCGATACCTGTACGCGGTGGGGGGCAACCGGGAAGCGGCGCGGCTGTCGGGCATCCGGGTGGAGCGGGTGCTGCTGTTTGCGTATGTGCTGTCGGGGCTGTTGGCGGGAGTCGGGGGCGTGGTGATGGCGTCCCAGTTCAAAAGCGGCTCGCCGAAGTTCGGGCAGATGTACGAACTGTATGTGATCGCGGCGGTCGTCGTGGGCGGGACGAGCCTGGCCGGCGGCGAGGGCAGCGTGTTCGGCACGCTGGTCGGCGCGCTGATCATCTCGGTCATCCAGAACGGGATGAACCTGATGAACGTGGAGAGTTACACCAAGCAGGTCGTGATGGGCTGCGTGATTCTCGTCGCCGTGCTGCTGGACAACCTCAAGCGCCGCGGCCGGACGCGTTAGCGCGGCCCCGGCTCGGTGAATTCGTTGCCCACTTTGCGCGCCCTCAGCGGCTTGTCGAGGTCGATGCCCAGCGCCAACCCGACCTCGACCAGGACATTCCAGCCCGCCGCCATCTGCACGAATCCGGCCAGCGGACCGGCATCCTCGATGGCGATCGTCGGGAACAGCGTCGGACGGCTGCTGATCGCAAACACGCGCACGCCGACGTTCGTCGCCAGCACCTCCTGGAACTTCGCCTCGGACTCCGGGTAGGGATCGACCCAGATCAACACGTCCTCGGCGCTCATTACCTCTTCGACGCCATGCACCGCGTACGTGCCTTCGAGAAAGTCCGCGGACTTGCGGGTGATCTCGTTCGTCTTCAGCGTCAGTTCCTCAGCGACGCCGTCGTTGCGGCCCGCCCAGTAAATCGTCTTTGCCTGTGAGATCGCCGCCGTGATGGCTGGATCGATGACGGCCGTCAGCGCCGCCTGAACCTGGTCGGCAGCCCGCGACAGCTCCGCCGCTTTCAGCGTTCGCCCGGCGACGGCATCAACCAGCGCCCGCGCGAACAACGCCTGCTCGAGGACGCTCTTGGTGGCGGCCACGGCCGATTCCGGCCCGCAACTCAGCGTGAAGCCACGGGTTGCGAGGCTTTCCAGCTTCGAGTCCGCATGCGCGGCCAGCGAGAACCGGCGTTGATGGTTCGCCTCCTTGAGCTTGGAGAACAGCCCGATCACTTCCGCCGTGCGACCGGAGTTGGAAACGCCCAGGACGGCGTGGTCCGCCAGGTCGTACTCGGCCGCCTGCGAGCCAGCCTCGGTGTCGATCGCCAGAGAATCGCCGCGGCGGCGGCTGTCCGCGATGGCGTTTTTTGCCGGGAAGATGCGGCTCGAGCCTTCGCCGGTCAGGAACAATCGACCGGCGTCCCGCACCGCGGGGACGATCGGCTCGACCGCGGCCGGCTCAAAGGCGCGGATGACGTCCACGGCGGCGAGCATGTCGCGGACGATTCCGAACTCGGAATAGCGGGTCTGTTCGAGGCGCATGGCGGCATGGTGACGGAGGTCGGATCGACATGCCACCGAGTTTCCGGAATCGGAACGACGCGATCCCAACGCTGCGCGGGGGCAGTCGCTGGCCGCGCCGGCCGTTCCGACATTGAATTCGTTTTCCGCCAGATGTAGTGTCACCGCATGAACGACCCATTTCGCAGATCCCCCCAGGAACCGTCCAAGGACAACTGGGAATCGATCGCCGACGACATTCTCGGCAGCCATCAGAGCTTTGCCTCCCCCCCGGTGGACGACGATCCGCTGGATCTTGATGGTCTGGATGTGGAGCCCGAGCCGGCCGAGCCGGAAGCTGTTGACGCGCCAGAGGTTGAGCCGCCGGCTCCCGTCGCGCCCGCTGCCGAGCCGCTGGTCGAGCCGTGGCAGGAGCCCGCGCCGCGGCCCCGGCGATCCGCGCCCGTCGCCAGCGACGACTTCGGCGCCGGCCTGATCGACGCCGATCCGCTCGACGAGGACGACAAGGAGTCAGCGCCCGCCGCGGAGGCGCCCCGCGAAAAAGAGCGAAGGCCCCGGCGATCAGAGCGTCGCCCGGCCGCCGAGCCCGCGGAAGCCAAGGCCGAGTCCGCCCCGGCGGCGGAGCCGGAGTCCGACGAGACTGATGAATCGGCCGACACCTACTGGAATGCGCTCGAAGGCTGGGACTGGGAGGAATCGGCCGCGAAGCGCTCCGAGGGGCGGGACAGCAAAGACAGCGGCGACCGGGGACGCCCCGGCGGGCGCGGCGGTCGCGGCCGCGAGCGTGGGGGTCGGGACCGGGGCGGACGGGATCGCGGTCCCCGCCGGGAATCCGCGGCAGGATCGGATCGGTCCAGCCGCGCTCCGCGGGAGGGTCGCGCGGAATCCGCCGAGTCCCGTCCGCGTGCGGAACGTCCCGCCCGGGAGGAACGGGTGCGTGAGGAACGACCCCGCGGCGAACGAACTCGGGAAGAACGAACTCAGGAGGAACGGCCGCTGCGTGAGGAACGGACCCGCGAGGAACGCCCGGCGCGCGGCGAACGTCGTCGCAGCGAAGAGCGCCCGCCCCGCGAAGCACGGTCGGAAACGCCGGAACGCGAGCCGCGCCGCGAGCGCGAACCTCGATCGGGCGGCCGTTCCGAACGTCCGCGCCGCGAGTCGCCGGCCGCCGAACGGCCCCGCCCTCCGGCGGACGTCCCGGACGCCGACGATGAGGCGGGGTTCGGGCTGGGGCTGTTTGAAGAGTCGACGGCCCGGCCGCAGGCTGAGGATCGCGATGTTGAGCCGGCTGGCGAAGGCGATCAGCAGGATGCCCGTCGCCGCCGTCGCCGCCGTCGGGGACGCCGCCCCGCGGAAGAAGAAACGGTGAGCCGCCGCAGCGCCGCGGATGAGGCGCCGGAGGACGACGACTTCGCTGGCGAGGGCGACGATTTCGGTGCTGCGGATGCCTCGTCGGACGCGGATGCTGACGATGACTTCGGGTCGGGCATCACATCGCCGCCGCCACGCCGCCCCCGGTCGGAGGGCGAGCGTTCCGGCCGTCGCGAACGGACGCGCGAGCCTCGTGAATCTCGCGAGCCGCGGGAATCGCGTGAGCCGCGAGCCGCGCGAGAGACCAGGGAACCGCGCGAGCCGCGTGAAACTCGCGAACCGCGCGAGTCTCGCGGGAGAAGCCGCAGTCGTGAGGATCGTCCCGGCGGCGAGCGCAAGCGGCGTACATCGGAGCGGTCGGCATCCGATGTCGAGCCGATCGAGGATCAGGAGGCCATTGTCCCGATCGACTACACCGACGTCCCCACCTGGGAGGAGGCGATCGGTTACCTGCACCTGCCGAAACGCGGCAGCGGCAGCGGCAGCGGGGGCGGACGTCAGGGGGGCTCGCGGAGTCGCGAGTCGTCCGGCAGCGATTCCGGAGGCGATGAGCGTCGTCGCCGCGGCGGACGTGGGGGCGGCCGACGCCGACCTTCGAGCTGAATCCGGGTCAGCCGGCCGTTTTGTCGCCGGCGGGCGCCGTATCGATGGAAGCAGGAAACTCAGGCCGCTGAGTCGTCGGAAACGGCGATTGCAGCGGCCGTTTTCGTTGGGAATCGTGGCGTCTTGTGAGACGGGCGGCGAATCGCAGCCACCGGTTTGGAACCCAACGCGGACGCCGGGGTGGGCCGACGTCGCCAGCGTTCAGCAGGCCGCAGCAGCGGAGATTCGCAGTATCCCAGCGACTTTGACGGCTTCCTGCGGCGTCAGCAGGCCGCGGGCACGGATGCAGAAATCCCGTTTGACGTGCCACCGGCCGAGCGCTTCAAACAGCGGCTCGCAGGCCGCATCCGTGAGGCGGAACCGCTCTTTCAGGACCTTCGCTTCGTCCGGCGGGAAGTCCTGGAACTGACTGATCAGCAGGAAGTCCCCCTCGGTCGCGAGGTCCATGTGCAGCGCGTGCAACGACGCCGCCAGGGCTTCATCCAGGACCGGGAACAGCGGACGCGGGCCTCCGCGCAGGAACCGGCGGATGGCCTTGCGATCGGCGCCGACGACGCGGACCGCTGTCTCGCAGGCGGCATAAATCACCGCCTCGTCCATCAGCGAACCCGAGACGGTGGAGGCGTCGTAATGGCCGGACCAGGTGTCAACCAGCAGATCGAGCTGCACTCGTGGGGGCACGTTGCGGAGGAAGGGGACTTCCGTCAGGTAGCCAAACGACGCATCCGCGGAGAGGCGGGCCTGTTCCGCGAGGACAATCCGCTCGAGGGTTTCACAGAACGCAACGCGAAATGCGAAATACGAGAGGTCAGTCTGCGGGAGCAGATCGTCGCCAATGAGCAGCATGCAGGACATGCTGGCAAAGGGCATGCCCGATGGCAAGCGGCCCGGGGGGCGTTTCAGGTCCAGCGGCGCAAAGCAGTCGGAAGCCGCGACTTGCCTTCGTCAGTCCGCCGAGGCTGCGCAGTCCGCTGCGGACGGCATGTTGCCGAATCGCGACGTCGCGTCGCCCCGACCGAACGCCGCGCACAAGACGCCGGACCGGCGCATGCGATACAACTCGCGGGACCGGACCGCCGGCGCAGCGCGGGCCGGATATCCGAATCGCAGGGCGGAACGATGGCATCCGAATGACATCGGTCCGCCGACCACCGCGGACAATTCCAGCGATGATGCAGACGCAGTTTCATGAGTGGCATGTGGCCCGGGGCGGGCGGATGGTGGACTTCGCCGGCTGGTCGATGCCGGTCCAGTACACCAGCATCATTGATGAACATCAGGCGGTCCGGGAACGCGTCGGCCTGTTCGACATTTCGCACATGGGACGGATCGAGTTCCGTGGCCGGGATGCGGTTCCGTTTCTCGACACACTGCTGACCAATTCAGTAGCGGCGCTCGCGCCGGGTCAGGTGCGATACTCGCTGATGTGTCGCGAGGATGGCGGGATTCTCGACGACGTGCTGGTGTACCGGCTGCAGGCCGGGCTGGACGTCGCGCCGACGCACCTGCTGGTCGTCAACGCGTCGAACCGCGAGAAGATCGTCGCGTGGATCGAGGCTCGCCGCGGGGACTTGGACGTCGAAGTCGACGACCGCACGTTCGCCTGGAGCATGCTGGCGCTGCAGGGCCCCCTGGCGTGCGGCCTGTTTGCCCGTTACGGAACGCCCGATCCGGCGCCGCACAAGTATTACACCGCGTGGCTGGCCGATACTCCCCGGGGCCGCGTGATCGCGAGCCGCACCGGCTACACCGGCGAGGATGGCATTGAACTCATGATTCCCCGGGAGATCGGAGAGGGCGTTCTCGACGACCTGTGGAAACTGGGGGCCGGGCATGGCCTGGCGGCATGTGGACTGGGCTGCCGGGACACGCTGCGGCTCGAGGCGGCGATGCCGCTGTACGGCCATGAACTCAGCGAGCAAATCGATCCGCTGACGGCCGGGCTGGGTTTTGCCGTGAAGCTCGACAAGGGGGACTTTGTGGGAGCGGCGGCGTTGCGACGCATCGCGGAACGGGGGCCGGACCGCGTGCGGGTCGGGCTGACGCTGGCGGGGCGACGGATCGCGCGAGAGCATTCGCACATCCTCGCGGGGGACCGGCAAATCGGCGAAGTGACCTCCGGGACGTTTTCGCCGACGCTGCAGAAGTCGATCGCCATGGGATACGTGGAGCCGGGATTCACGGCTGCGGGAACGGCCGCGCTCGCGGACATTCGCGGGAAGACCGAGGCAGCGATCATCACGGCACTGCCGTTTTACAAGCGGTCTCGGAAAGACTGAACGTGGCGGGCGCCCGGCGCCACTCAGTCCGAAATCGATAGGGGACATCCAGGATGCTGCATCTGTACGGACAGATCGAGGAGGCCTGCGCCGCGATTCGGCGCGCATGGGGGGAGACGCCGCACGCGGGCATCATCCTGGGTACGGGGCTGGGGGGGCTCGTGGACCGAATGACGGTCGAGGCGTCTCTGGAGTACGACGCCATTCCGAACTTTCTGAAGTCGACCGCGACCGGGCATGCGGGGCGGCTGGTGTGCGGTCGGCTGGAAGGGCTGCCGGTGCTGGTGATGCAGGGCCGGTTCCACATGTACGAAGGGTATCCGTTGTCGGCCATCACGCTGCCCGTGCGGGTGTTCCGGGCGCTGGGCGCCGAGCTGCTGGTGGTGTCGAACGCGGTGGGGGGGCTGAATCCTTACTATCGCACGGGCGATCTGATGGTCATCGACGACCACATCAACCTGATGGGGGACAACCCGCTGATCGGGATCAACGACGATCGCTTGGGGCCGCGGTTCCCGGACATGTGCGCGCCGTATGATCAGGAATTGGGGGAGGAGGCGCTGCGCGTGGCGCGGCGCGAGGACATCGCCTGCCACCGGGGCGTGCTGGTCGCCGTCGCGGGTCCCAACCTGGAGACGCGGGCGGAGTACCGGTTTCTGCGAGGGATCGGCGCGGATGTCGTCGGCATGTCGACCGTGCCCGAGGCGATCACCGCGGTGCACGCGGGGCTCCGGACGATCGGTTTTTCGATCGTGACCGACATGTGCCTGCCGGACGCGCTGCGGCCGGCGAACGTCGAGGAGATCATCGCCGTGGCGAACGCCGCCGAGCCGAAGCTGACGGCCCTCGTGACGGGCGTGCTGCGGCATGAAGCGGAGCGCGTGAAGTCGCGCGGCTGAGTTGGGGGGCCTCAATCCTTCAGCGGATGCAGCCGGCCCGTGACCCACAGCACCCACCGCCGGGGCCAGATCTTCGCGGACAGCGTCAGCACCTTGTTGACGAACCCGGGCACGACCAGCGACTTCCCGGCCAGCGTCGCGCGGACGCCCGCTTTGGCGACGGCCCGGGCATCCATCGACGACATCCGGAACAGCGGCGTGTGCTCCATGGCCGCCCCGGCGCCGAAATCCGTTCGCGTCGGCCCCGGCGCCAGGCAGGTCACGGTCACGCCCGTCCGCCGCAGCTCCAGCCAGAGCGCCTCGCTGAGCGACAGCACATAGGCCTTCGTCGCAAAGTAGACCGCGACGTTCGGCCCCGGCTGAAACGCCGCGATCGACGCCAGATTCAGGATCCGTCCCGACTTGCGCTCCAACATGCCCGGCAGGAACAGTCGCGTGAGATGGGTCAGCGCGCTGACGTTCAGCGCGATCATCTGCAGGAGCCGTTCTGTGGGCACATTCTGGAACCGGTCCATGACGCCGAATCCGGCGTTGTTCACGAGCACGTCGATCGTCAGCCCGCGGCGCTGCGTCTCCTCAAAGACGTTGCGGACCTCCTCCTCCCGCGAGAGGTCGGCCGTGACGATCTCGGCCTGGACCGCATGCTGCGCGGCGAGCTCCCGGGCCAGCGCTTCAAGGCGATCTTGCCTGCGGGCGACGAGGACGAGATCCGCGCCCCGTTCCGCGAACTCGGCGGCCAGCTCGCGACCGATTCCGGACGATGCCCCGGTGATGAGGACTCGAAGATTCCGCATGGGTGCTCAGATTGGGAGGCTGGGAGGGCCGCGGCGGGGCGGCGGCCCGGGAAAACGCCCGACTTCGCCTGCCAGGCCGTGCGGGTTGTCTCGGAACGGCATTGTACGGCAATCCCGGCCGCAGGCGACGCGCTCAGAGGGTTGTCCCGCCGCGGTTTGCGGCGTCGCCGGGGCGGGATGCGTCGGCCGTCGGCGAATCCTGCCGGTCTTTAGGCAATCTCCGCGATTCCACTGGCAGCGGCGAAAGTGGCCTCACTATAAGCCGGACCTTCCGACCCGCCGCCGCGTCGGGCGCTTCCGCGTCCTCGCAACCCCCTCTGGCGGGCCGACAGGTCCCACCCCACAGACCCGCTGTCGCCGGCCTCGCATCCCGTGAGGGCCGCGACGTGTCATTCGGCACACTGCGGAGATCATCCCCATGCTGCCACCCGTCGTTTCCCGTCCCCTGGCGTGGACCCTGATCGTCGCCGCTGGCTGCAGCCTGTCCGGCTGCGGCGGGCAGCGGCACCGCCTGCGTGCGGCGCAGCATCAAACGATGCAGATCTATCAGCAAAGCCAGGCCCTCGCCGGCCAGCTCGGCGAAGCGCAAATGCTCGCCGGCCAGCTTTCCGCCGAAAACCAGCAGCTGGCCGCCAATCTCGACGTCGCGAATCAGCGGATCGCCAATCTCGCCAGCGAGCGTTCGCAGCTGCATGACCAGTACAAGAGCCTGCTGACCGGTCTGAAGCCGGGCGAGAATCCCCTGGGCGGCGCGGCCAGCCGGAAGTTCGAGGAACTGGCCCGCAAGTATCCCGAGTTCGAGTTCGATCCCACGACGGGCGTCAGCCGGTTCAATGGCGATCTGCTGTTCGCCACGGGCAGCGATGAGGTCCGCGACAAGGGCCGGACGCTGCTGCAGGAATTCAGCCGCATCATGAACGATCCGGACGCCCGGCAGTTTCACGTGCTGGTGGTCGGGCACACGGACGATCAGCCGATCGTCAAGGCGGCGACGCGGGCGGCGCATCAGACCAACTGGGACCTGTCGGTCCACCGGGCGACGGCCGTCGTCAAGACGCTCGCCAAACTGGGCATCGACGAACAGCGCATGGGCGCCGCCGGCTACAGCATGTTCCAGCAGACGGCCGCGAACGTCGATGCGACGTCGCGTCAGCAGAATCGTCGGGTCGAGATCTTCGTCCTGGCGCCGGACGCGACGATCGCGGGCTGGGATCCCGGCACGCGTCGCTGAGCGCTCTGGTCCGGCAAGGCTCAATCGCTGCAGCCAGCGCCGACGGCGGACAACAATTCGCGACACGCGGGCGCGGCCTGTTCCAACGGGTCGCTGCCCGCGTTCCGTTTGACGAGCACCACTTCGTTGCCGCGGGC
Organism: Planctomyces sp.; assembly: GCA_019636235.1. GTDB lineage: Bacteria > Planctomycetota > Planctomycetia > Planctomycetales > Planctomycetaceae > Caulifigura. Next base: position 112,680 of record JAHBXW010000012.1, on the reverse strand, counting down.
GTTGTACGTGACTTCGTCCATAAAGGACCGCATCAGGAGCACGCCCCGGCCGCTCGCCAGTCCGATGCGGTCCGCGCAGCGCGGGTCCGGCAGCCGTCCGACGTCGAAACCGGGACCTTCGTCCCGGATCGTCCAGCGGACTTCATGTTCGTTCCCCTGCATGCGGATGCGGACCCGGCGACGCGCGAAGCGCGCCTCGCGCAGCCGGCAGGCGATCTGTTCTTCAAAGCGGCCGTCCTCGAACTCGCGCAGCCGCGAGCAGACCTCCAGATTGCCGTGCACGACGGCATTCAGCAGGGCCTCTTCGAGGGCGATCTGAACGCGAGTCTCCTGGGACTCCGGCAGCCAGCCCAGCGGCTGCGCCTGTTCCAGCAGCAGCGCCACCAGCGGCGGCACGCGGCGACGGTCGTTGTTCAGCTCGATTTCCAGCGAACAGCGCGTGCTCCCGGCGGCGAACGCGCGGCGCGAAACGGACGGCCCCTGGTCCAGGCATTCCCGCACGGCGACCGCCAGCTGCGTCGGCGAACAGGGCAGCGTCAGCTGTTGACAGGCGGCCGGCGCCGTGGCGTCCGGGCTGGCCACGAGGACGGGGAACCTCCGGGCGACATGGGCGAGAATCGTCTCCAGAATCGGATCGGCTCCGCACGTCCGGCCGTCGACCAGCAGCAGGTCGACGGGGTGCAGATCGAGGCGATCCAGGGCCTCGTGAACGCCCGACACGGCGATCACATGGCTGGCGCCGTGACGCGTCAGGCTGGAGATCAGCCAGGCGCGGAGTGCGTCGTCATCGGTCAGGGTGAGGATCGTCGTCATCGGCGGACTCCCGGGGGGAGACTCACAAGGCGCTGAGCGGTCCTTCAAAACTCCTGGTTCGGGGATCGGCAGACAATGCGCGTTCTCGAGGGTGCAGATCCTGGGGCGCACCGGCCCGTTCGCAAACTCTGTCATCCAACTCGGCTGGCTGCGGTCGAGGACTGGCCGAATGCCGGGGTGGACTGCTGATTTGCTGATTCCGATTTGCCGAGCCTGCCGATCACGACACTGCCGCTGCGCAGCGGATCGCCGCCTGCGCGGAAGATGGAGCGACTGTTCCGGTTGTAGCGACGAGGGAGCGCGCGACGTCCGTGAAGTTCGCATTCGCCCGCCAATGGAATTCCGCCGGCCTCGCGCCCTGCGCGTGGGGGCTGTGCGTCGTGGCTGCGGCGTGGTCCGGGCCGGTCGCCGCTCAGGAGCGGGGCGGCGTGGACCGGCGGGCAGCAGCGCGGAACGCCGATGCGGCTGCGCGATCGTTGCGGGGACCGAACCAGTTTTCGCGCCGACCCGCGCCGGAGCCGTTCGTCGCCGTCCTGGGGCACGTCGATCAGCCGTTGGCCTGCGAGATCGACATGTCGGTGTCGCCCCGGATCGGCGAGGCGATTGAGAGAGCCGGCGGATTGAAGACCTCCGAAATCGGCGGCATCTGCATCTACCGGCAGGGACAGACGATCGTCTGGACCAGCCTGGGCTCGGCGGCGGATGAACGGCTGTGGGCCGGCGACGTCGTCGTCGTCCGACCGCCGCAGTCGACCCGCGCTCTGCAGCATGGCGCGGAACTCCCGGACTCGGAATTTGAAGTCGCGGTCCTGGGACTGCTCGATCACCCTGTCATCGCCAGAATTTCAAAGTCCGAGTCGTCTCTGCGCCAGACGCTTCGCCGCTGGAAGCAGCCGGAGGAACTCCTCACGACGGCCCGGACGTGCTTTGCCGACTGGAGGCGGGAAGGACGCGCGCAGTCCGGATCGCGGCAGACGGGCGACGTCCGATTGCAGGCGGGAGACGTCGTGTTCCTGGACGCGACGCTCGTGAACCGTCCCGCACTCGATGAAACATGCGGGCTGCAGGCGGTCTATCGATTTGAAACTCCGGATCAACCGGCTCCGCTGACAACGACGCAGGAACCGCGGTCGGCGTTTCTCGACGAATGGGCGACGACCGATCTCCCGACGATCCATCCGCAGCACGAGCACGCGGTGCCGACGGGCTTGGTCGCGGCGCCCGAAGGCGCGTTCAACGTCCGCGAGTTTCTGCCGCCGTCGTTCACCTCGGGGCCTTTCGTCGCGCCGGGCGACAACGAATCGCTGAACCGCGACGAGGCGGCGGAAACAATTCTCGACCCGCTGGCGACCCGGGAGTCGGCGCCGGTTGGCGACGCCGAAACTCCGGCAGTCGGACCTGCGACAGTCAGCAGCGAGGAATCGATGATCGCGCCGGTCGCGGCGCCGACCAGCGTGCAGGCCTCAGTGGAGACTGCAGTCGCTTCCCAGGGGACGGAAGCAACGCGGGACGCTGCGACATTCGGGATGAGCGCTGACGCGGAACGGGAAACCGCCGTTGCGGGCGGCCTGGACGCCCTGAGGTTGGACGTCGCGGCGGGGGCGGCGGTTGAGTCCACGTCAGTGATGTCGGCGTTCGCGATGCTGATGGCGGGGTCGCTGGGAATGGCGATCGCGGGGGTCTGGCTGGTTTCTCTGGTGCGGCTGCGGGTTCCCCGTCGGGCAGCTGGCAAGCCAGCGGAGGATCGCGACATTGTGGCGGAGACGGCGGCCGCAGATGCGGAAGCGTTTGAGGACCTGGTCGACAATCGGCTGCCGATCATCGAAGAGCCGCTGCAACTGCCGGAACGATTGCAGTTCTACGGCAAGGCCGTCGGCCAGGCGCGGCTGATTGTGCACGCGGCGCAGCCCCTGGCGGGACCGCACTTCGCCGCGCCGAAGGCGGCGGAAGCGCCCCTGGCCGTCGTCGCGACGGCTGAGACGCCGGTCGCATCCGCCGACGCAAACGAGCGGCAGCCGGTGACGGGCGTGACGCCGCGTTCGAAGAACGAGGGGCTTCTGGAACGCGTCCTGATCGCAATGGATCGAGAGGGGCGACGATGAGCCTGGCGCTCGACATCGGCTCCAGCGGATTGCGATCGCTGCATCGCATCGGACCCGCGCTGCGCGGGCGGCAGACTCCGGCCGTGTACCTGACGCTGCCGATGGAACCGGCCGAGCGGCGGCTGCTGGAACAATTGTGCGTGCCGTTCTCGGCCTGCGAGGACAGCTACGTCGTCGTCGGGGCGCATGCCGTGGAGCTGGCGCAGGCGCTCAAACTGCCGCTGGCGCCGGTGTTGCCCGGCGGGCGGCTGACGGAACACGATCCGCTGGGACGGCAGATCGCCGCCACGCTGATCGAAGCGCTGATTCCGCAGCAGGGCATCCGGGCGACGACGGCGGGGGTCATCATCCCGGCGAATCCGGGCAGCCTGAATCCGGCGGGCGATGCGTTGTTCAGCTTCCTGCAGCGGCTGCTGGCGCTGCGTGGCTACCGGGCGCTGGCCGTGCATGCGGGGCGGGCCTGCGTGCTGGCCGAGCTGGAGGATCAGGGGTTCACCGGGATTGGGTTTGTGGCCGGTTCGGCGGCGACATCGATGGCCATCGCGCTCAACGGACGGCCGCTGTTCGAAGGCACGGTGCGACGGGGCAGCGATCAGATCGATGAAGCGTTCGCGAGGAGCCGGGGCTGCTTCCTGTTCGACCGCTCGGGGAATCGATACCTCGACCTGGCGGCGGTGGCCCGCTGGCGGATGGCCGAGCCGATCAATCTCGCCGCGCCGCGGACGCCGGACGAGGAGTTGCTGTCGAGCCTGTTCCGCGAGTGGCTGAACTCGGCCTGCCGGAGCTTCGCGCAGCAGATGCGGGACGCCGGGACGCGGCTGGATGTCAGCGAACCCCTGACGCTGGTGACCGGAGGCGGGCCGGCGCGGATGACGGGCTTCGAGCGGTTGGCGGCCGAGGCGTTGCGGAGGGCGGAAATTCCCGTCACTCTGGGCGAGGTGCGGGTCGGCCGATCATCCGAGTTCACTCTCGTGCGAGGCTGTCTGATCGCGGCGGAAATGGAACTTCGCGCCGCGGCCCGCTCGGCGTAGCCCGCGGTGGCGAGTCAGCCAACGTCGAGGCCGGCTGCGAGCGCCTCGAGGTGCCGGACGAAGTGCTCGACCAGCACCTCGCGGTACGTGTCGCGATGCGCGGCGACGACGTCTTTGACGCGCGGTCCCAGCTGCGGGTCCGTCAACACGGAGCCGAACGTGCAGTGCAGAATCTGGCGTCCGGGATTCGTGAAGCCGCGTCCGGGGCGGACATCGGCCCAGACCTCGAGATAGATGCGCTCGAGGCCGGCGTCGCTGGTGATCGCGCGGGGTTCCGGGGCGGAGTCCAGCGTCGCTGAGACGTGATACGTCGCGCGGTCGACGTCGTACCGGCCGCGGCAGAACTCAATGATCTCGCGGAACAGCGCGGGCTCGTGCCGGGCGACGACGCGGAGCGCTTCCAGGTAGCTCGTGCCGGCCGTCTTGACGTGAAACCGGCCTCGCGTCGCGCGGGCCAGCGCTCCGTACATCGACAGCTTGTCGGATCCGCTGTGCAGGCTCAATTTATAGGGACCGAGGCTGTCGGCGATGGCGGCGTGATCCCGCAGCGAGCGGTCCAGCGCGTCGAGGCCGCCCTTGTAGTCGACGCCCTTTTCCAGTTCGCCGATGAACCGAGGGGCCAGACTGACGAGCCGCATGCCGCGGCGCAGGCACTGATCGGCGATGATGTAGTGTTCGGCCAGCGTGGTCGGCTGCTCGGTCTCATCGACGGACAGTTCGATCTCGAACGGCTGGCCCCGGGATTCACAGACCGTCCGGATGTGGTCGGAGAGGGCGATGGCGGTGTTGATGGCGCGGCCGTATTTGACCGCCGCGCGGAGACAGGCTTCGTCAGAGAAATCGATGACCGTCCCGGCATTCAAGCGCCGCGTCTGCCCCCGATACCCGTCGATCCAGTCGACTTCTTCCCGGACCTGCTCCGCGCGTGCGTCCAGTTCGGCGGCGTCGTAGCCATCGGCGTGCGGATCGACGTCCGCGGACGGGTCGATGGTGAAGAAGGTGAATCCCGCGGCGGCAGTGACTTCGACATCGCCGGGCGTCTTCAGGTGATCGGCGTCGGCGCCGAAGGGATCCGCCCAGTGCTCGTCCTGAAGACCCTGCAGGGCGTCCCGCATGACGTCCTCCGGCGTCCGCTGGGTGCGGGCCATTTCCCGGATCGACTGCTGCGGGAAGATGCCGCGGATGGGGCCGCCGGCGCGTCGCAGCGCCTCGGCGTGTCCGGGCGTGGCGAGTCCGAGTCGATCGCCGAATCCGAAGGAGGGTTCGAGTCCCAGGGGAACGGGCTGCATGGGCGGGGTGTGGGGCGATGGGCGACGGCGGAGCCGGCGGGAATGTGTTGTGCGGTCGGAGCCGAATCGCGTCGACAGAATCCTGTGAACGACTGACGGCTCGGGATCGGCAGCTTAGACGAGCGGCGGATGAGGTCCCACCGTGCTGTGCCGCTCGTCGGCGGGATTTGCCCAGGCTGTCCAGTCGCCGTGAACGTTGCGTCCCGCGGGGCGTGTGGGAATCGGGGAGCGGCTTCCCGAAGAGGCTGTTGTTCAGGGGCGGGTGAGGCATTACGATCCAGCGGATTTTTGCGATCCATGTGCGTTGCGTCAGGGGAATGGCGGTCCGGACGGGCGGCTGCCCCGGCCAGGACACGGATTGAACCCACCCTCGCGGCCCGGCCGTCCGCCTCCCGGCTCGGAACGCGGCAACGCGTGACATCCAGAGATGGCTGGTTTCCCCTCCGCGCCGCCGCCGGCGGATGCGCCGCCGTCTGTCACCGTGCTGCGCACGGGATGGAGCGGCGTCCGGGATGCGGCCGCACTCGCACGGGGCGTCAACTGCACGATGTATCGAACCCAAGGCGCACATCCGGCGATCCATGAAGGGCGCCCCGGCACGTGGTTCTCCGTCTGGGCCCCCAACGCCCGCGAAGTCTGCGTCGTCGGCGACTTCAACTACTGGCAGCACGGCTCGTTCTATTTGAATTCGAGCGATGCTGGCGTGTGGTGGGGCTTCGTCCCCGGCGTCGGCGTGGGCGACCATTACAAATACAGCATCCGGTCGCAGGAAGGGACGCTGCTGGAAAAGTGCGATCCGTTCGCCTTCGCCGCCGAGGTCCCTCCGAAAACAGCGAGCATCGTCTACGAGCACTCGGGCTTCCGCTGGACGGACGCGGACTGGATGGAGCGCCGCCGGGAATACGACTGGTCGTCGAAGCCCGTCAGCATGTACGAGGTCCACCTGGGCAGCTGGCGCCGCCCCTGGGACAATCGCCGCTACCACACCTATGGCGAACTCGCGGAAATGCTGATTCCCTATGCGCTCGACATGGGGTTCACGCATCTGCAGTTGATGCCCATCACCGAGTTCCCGTTCGATGGCTCGTGGGGCTACCAGCCGACGGGGTACTTCGCGCCGACGAGCCGGTTCGGTTCGCCGGAGGACTTTCAGAAGTTCGTCGACGCCTGCCACAACGCGGGGCTGGGCGTCCTCATCGACTGGGTGCCGGGGCATTTTCCGACGGACGCCCACGGCCTGGGCCGGTTCGACGGCACCGCGCTGTACGAGCACGAGGATATGCGGCAGGGGTTCCATCCCGACTGGAACACGTACATTTTCAATTACGGCCGGAACGAGGTCCGCAGCTTTCTGCTGTCGAGCGCGCGGTTCTGGTGCGACGTCTATCACATCGACGGGCTGCGTGTGGATGCCGTGGCGTCGATGCTGTACCTGGACTACTCGCGGAATTACGGGGAATGGGTGCCGAACCCGTTCGGCGGCCGTGAGAATCTGGAGGCGATCCAGTTTCTGAAGGACCTCAACACCGTCATGCACGGCGAGTTCCCCGGCGTGCTGATGATCGCCGAGGAGTCGACGGCGTGGCCGGGGGTGTCGCGCCCCGTGTACGACGGCGGACTGGGGTTCAGCGGCAAGTGGGACATGGGCTGGATGAACGACACGCTGCGGTATCTGCGGCGCGATCCGGTCTACCGCAAGCACTACCAGAACGAGCTGTCGTTCCGGATGGTCTACGCTTTCACCGAGAACTTTCTGCTGCCGCTGTCGCACGATGAAGTCGTGCACGGCAAGGGATCGCTGTTGCGGCAAATGCCGAACGACGACTGGCAGAAGTTCGCGAATCTGAGGCTGTTGTTCGGCTATCAGTTCACGATGCCCGGGAAGACGCTGCTGTTCATGGGGAACGAGCTGGCGCCCTGGAGCGAGTGGAACCACGATTCGCAGCTCGACTGGCAGTTGTTGCAGTATCCCCGGCACCAGGGGGTGCAGAACTTCGTGCGGGACCTGAACAAGCTGGTGAAGTCGCAGCCCGCGCTGCACGAGCGCGACTTCGCGTCCGACGGGTTCGAATGGATCGGCGCGGACGATGCCGGCAACAGCGTGTACGTGTTCTGCCGGTTCTCAGCGGACCGCAGCGAAGAGCTGGTGATCGTGCTGAACATGACTCCGGTGCCTCGGAAGCACTACCGGATCGGCGTGCCGTCGCCGGGATTCTACGCCGAGATCATGAACAGCGACGCGCGGCTGTACGGCGGCGAAGACGTCGGCAACGGCGGCGGAGTCGAGGCCGAGCCGATCCCCTCGCACGGGCGCTATCAGAGCGTCCAGTTGACGCTGCCTCCCCTGGGGATGGTTGTGCTCAAGGCCGGCGCCCTGCCGACCGGCCTGCCGTCCGCCGAGTCGGCGGCTCCGGCTGCCGCCCCGCCGTCGCCTCCCGCAAAGCGGACGCCTGGCGGCCAGACGCGCCAGTGAGCGCCGCGAGTGTGGCACTCGTGGCACGCCCTGACGCAGGGAGGGCGTGGTGAAGGCCGCGCCCACCCGCGGTGAATTGGTCAATGGTCATCGCGGATTGGTGATTAGTCATCGATTGAATCCGGTCCCGGCCGTCGCAGGTGGAGCCCCGGGCCGGGGCGTGTTAGAGTGACCATCGTCCGGGCGGAGGGATCCGGATGGAGTCAAAAGCGTCTCACACCATCGGAACGGTTGCTGGGGTCATGCTCGCTCACCTCGTGCCGTGTTCGGGCGGAAAGCCAATCGCGCTGACCAGGCCCCACTTGTTCCTGGGGCGCCGCGTCGGCACGGATGCGGCCGCTCCGCTGTCCAAGGACACGGCCCGCTGCCGTTTGCGGCTGACGGACGGCTGGTGGGTGATCGAATCTCTCGACCCGGCGGAGCCGTTGCGAATCAACAACCGCGCCTGCCCCGGAGGACGACTGCGTCCGGGAGACGAGCTGGGAATCGGCCGGGCGCGATATCGAATTGAGTACGCCGTGCCGATGGACGCGGCCACGGACGTGGCGATGCAGGTGCTGTCGGCGCCGATACCGGGGGCAGACGTCGCTCGCGGCGAACCTTCCGGGGCGTCGCCGAAGTCGGGGTCATCCTCGCCCCCGCCCGCTCCGCCGTCCCGGTTGGCGCCGGCCGTGCCGTCGCGGCAGTCGCTGCCGGCGCGGCCCGTCAGTCCCCCCGCTCCCTCGGGCCCGCGGGCCCATCTCGTGCCCATCGGCGGCGGCGTCGACTTCCTGATCACGAGTCCGGTGGCGACAATCGGCCGGGACAAGACCTGCGACGTCACCCTGAGAGTCAAGACCGTGTCGTCCGTGCATTGCCGTCTGGAGTGGATCGACGGCTACTGGCGGGTGTTCGACATGGACAGCCGCAACGGCGTCCGGGTCGACAGCCAGCCCTGCCGGGAGGCCTGGGTCTTTCCGGAGAGCCGGTTGTCGATCGCCGACCAGCGGTTTCAACTGGATTATGTGCCGGTCGGGGCACGTCCGCTGCCGGAAACGAATGCGATGGACCGAAAAGAATCATTGATGTCGAAGATCGGAATGAAGGATCAGGACCTGAATTCGCTGCTGGAGCGGATTCAGGATCAGTACGGTCCTGACGATTCGGAAAACAAACGCCGCGACCTCACGCTGGACATGTGACGGGGACGGCGAACTTCGAGCGGACAACTCGGGATTCGGGCGATGGCAAACATTCTGGTGGTGGACGATTCGGCGATCGACCGGACACGGGCCGGCCGGCTCCTGGAGAAGGAGCAGGGGGTCCGCGTGACATACGCGGTCGACGGCCGCGCGGCGCTCGACGAGATCCAGGCGCGGATTCCCGACCTGATCGTGACCGACCTGCAGATGCCCGAAATGAACGGGCTGGAACTCGTGGAGGCGATCAAGCGCGAGTACCCGTCGATTCCGGTCGTGCTGATGACGGCCCGCGGCAGCGAGGACATCGCCGCGGAGGCGCTCCGCAAGGGCGCGGCCAGCTATGTGCCGAAGTCCCGGCTGGGGGATCAGCTCCGCGAGACGGTGCACCGCATCCTGCAGGCGGCGGGGCATGACCGGATGCAGTCGCGGCTGATGCACTCGCTGGAAACCTGCCATCTGCGATTCCGGCTGCGGAACGACGAGCAGATGTTCGAGCCGCTCGTCGCGCAGCTGCAGGGCATGCTGCGCTGCCTGCCGCTGGGGGATGAAGCGGAGCGGCTCCGCGTCTGCGTGGCGGTCAAGCACGCGCTGTTGATCGCCATGCACCATGGCAACCTGGACATCCCTCTGGACGAGTCGCTGGATGATGCCGCCGTGGCCGCGCTGATCGCGCAGCGGATGGGGCTGGCCGAGTGCCAGCACCGCATGCTGACGGTGGATGCGAAGATCAGTCCGGACAGCGCGACGGTGACGATCCGTCACGAGGGGACGCCGATCAACCCGGCCATGCTTCCGGCGAATCTGGAGGCGGCGGCGGCCGATCATGGCTGGCTGGGCGGTTTCGTGTTCCTGCCGTCGGTGATGGACGAAGTGCATTATGCGGACGGCGGCCGGGAGATCGTGCTGGTCAAACGCGCGGCGAACGTGGCGCTTGAAGATCTGGAAGTTACCGCGGCGATGGAGTGACGCCGAGACGCCTGACGGCGGAGACGTCGACTGGGGTCCGTGTCATTCAATGACAATTGACCAGTCTGCGATGACCATTGACTAATCCTGGTCGCAAGGCCGCGGCCGTCGCTCACGCTTCCGGCTCGTGCCGCGCAATCCGGTGGGTCATCGCCGGCTCGCCCTCTGGGCTCACGCGGCTCGACGCCACCCTGCGCCGCGGCTTGTCGCGGCGTGAACATCGTCTCGGTTCCCCGTAGACTGTCGTTCCCCCGACATGTCCCACCTGGAATCGGCAATGCCCGCGCTCCGCTTTTCCGGTCTTGTCCTGAGTCTCGCCTGCCTGCTCGCGAACGGCCTGGCGGCCGCCGCGGATGAGCCTCGCCCCCGGCGGATCGTGATTGTCGCCGGCGTGAAGAGCCACGGTCCCGAAGGCAATCGCATCCATGACTATCCGTGGAGCGCGCGCCTGCTGAAGACGATGCTGGAAACGTCGAACGTCCGCGAACAGGTGCGGGTGTCGGTGTTCCGCGATGGCTGGCCGGACGACCCGGCGGCCCTCGACGGCGCCGACGCGGTGATGGTCATCTCCGATGGCCGGGATGGCGACCTGTACGCTGAAGCGCCGCACCTGGAATCGCCGCAGCGCGTCGCCGAGGTGCAGCGGCTGATCGACCGCGGCTGCGGCCTGCTGACGTTTCACTTTTCGACATTCGCGCCGGATCAGTACGAACGGCAGATTCTCGACTGGTCCGGAGGATACTTCGACTGGGAAGAGAACGGCGAACGCAAGTGGCATTCGGCGATCGAGGTGCACGACACCGAAGTGCTGCCCGTGAACCCGTCTCATCCGGCGCTGCGCGGGGTGCGGCCATTCCAGCTGCGGGAGGAGTTCTATTTCAATCTGCGGTTCGAACCGGCCGGTGCTGAGGGGCCGCCACGGAAGACGGCGGAGCCGATCGACGTGCTCGGCGGGCGGACGACGCCGCTGGCGATCGTGCCGGCGCTGCCCGGGCGGGACGCCTGGGGTCAGACTGTGGCCTGGGCGCGGGAGCGCGAGAACGGCGGCCGCGGGTTCGGCACCACCTGCGGACATTTCTACGACAACTGGCAGAACGAGAGCTTTCGCCGCCTGGTGCTGAACGCCCTCGTCTGGGCGGCCGGCGGCGAAGTTCCCGAGCAGGGCGTCGAGGCGGCGCTCCCGTCGCGTCGGCAGATCGCCCAGCACCTGGGCGAGCCGTACGATCGCGTGACCGCGGGCGAGCCGGAGTTCGAGCCGGGCGCGGTTCGCGAGAGCGTCCCGGAAGCCGAGCGGATTCGCGTCCTGATGTTCGCCGGCAACGACGCGCACCGCTGGCACAACTGGGAGCGCACGACGCCGGCGATTCGCGACCTGCTGCAGGTCGACCCGCGGATCTCCGTGGATGTGTCGTATGACATTGAGGACCTTGGCCGGCGGCTGAGCGACGCCGAGGGACGCCGGGCGTATGACGTCATCGTTCAGAACTACGTGAACTGGCAGGACGGCACGCCGCTCAGCGAAGAATCTCGCCAGGCGTTTGTCGAGTTCCTGAACGGCGGGGGAGGGCTGGCGCTCGTCCATTTCTCGAATGGCGCGTTTCATCCTTCGCTGCCGGATGCGGGCGCCGCCGCGTGGCCGGAGTATCGCCGCATCGTCCGGCGGATGTGGAATCATGACGGGCCCGAGTCGCAACGCAGTTCGCACGATCCGTTTCGGACATTCACGGTCAACATCGCAGCGGAGGACTCGCCGCTGACGGCGGGACTCCAGCGGTTCGAGGTGCTCGACGAGTTGTATTTCGCGCAGCAGGGGGACGAGCCGGTCGAGCCGCTGCTGACGGCGACGTCGGTCATCACGCGCCGGCCAGAACCGCTGGCCTGGACGTACACGTATGGCGGCGGGCGGGTGTTCCAGACGCTGCTGGGGCACAGCGAGCGGACGTACGAGGCGTTCGAGCCGCGGGAGATGCTGCGCCGGGCGGTGGCGTGGTGCGCGGGGCGCGAGGTGCGGCGGTTCGCGGTCGAGGAGGATGCCGCCTTCCGCGGCGTGACGTCGACGCAGCAGCTCATTCCCGGCCAGCACGGGTCGGCGCTGAACGCGCGGGTCGCCGGGATGTTCGTCGCCGCGGACGAGCCGTTGCGCCGCCCGCCGCTGACCGTCGACGCCCGTGTGCGGATCGATTCGCCGGCGAACTTCAACATCATCGCCGCCAGCGAGCCGAAGTCCTCGCCCGAACACTGGGAATTGTACACTTATGCGGGAGGCGGCGAACTCAGCGTCTATCTGCCCGGCCACGGCGGCGAGTATCGCTCGCAGGCCAACATCTGCGACCGGTCCTGGCACACCGTCTGCCTGCAGCTCGAACCGGCGCGCGTGCGGTTGTACGTCGACGGCCGCAATGTCCTGGATCGCCAGGTATCGCCGCCGTTCGAAACGAATGGCGAGCGCAAGGCGACGCGAACGCTTCTGGGGCTGGGGCGGCTCGTCGAGGACGGTCTGGGATGCGACGGGGCGATCGACGAACTGCAGATTCGGTCGGGCATTCACGATCCCCCGCCCGCCGACGCCGCCTTCGCCGCGGACGCGAATACACTGGCCCTGTGGCGGTTCGACGCGCTTCAGGAGGGGGGCGTCGTCGCCGATGAGACGGGAGTCCGTCCGGCGCAATTCGACCGCCCGCAACTTCCCGCCGCTGACGCCTCGATGTCCGCCGCGCCCCGCAGGGCCGTCAACCATTGGGGCAAGGAGATGGTCGGCTTTGACTGGCAGGAAGGGGACTCCGTCGACGGCCGCTGGCAGCAAACGCAGGTCGGACCGTTTCTGGCGAGCATCCTGCCGATCAACGGAGAGATGACCGAGAAAGGGCTGTCGATCAAGGTCGGCGACGGCGCCCAGGGCACCGTCTGCTACGACACCGCTCGGGGGCAGATGCGGGCCGCCTGGTTGGATGGGTTTCTGCAATTCAAGCCGGCGCGCTACGGGCTGATCGAAGCTCCTGTTCCCAATGGAACGCCGGTGTTCGTCAGCGGGCGGCATCCGGGTTTTCCGGGATCGGAGACTGACGGGGAGGCGCACCAGGCCCGTTTTCGCGGTCTGTGGCGGAATGGCAGCCGTGTCGTTCTGAACTGGCAGGTCGGTGAGACGCGGGTGCTGGAGACTCCTGGATATCGCGAGGCGGGTCCGCTGCGGACGATCACCCGCTCGTTCGAGTTCGGCCCGGGGGGCGAGCCGATTGTCGTCGAGCTGATGCGGAGTCCGGGCGACTGGGCGCAGATCCCCGAGGCTGGGCCGCCCTGCGTCGTGCTGCGCGACGGGGAGGACGCGATCGGCGTCGCCGTGATTAGCGGCGGCGAAGCGGTCGCCCTTGAGACGACCCGGGACGGGGCGGTGCGCATCACGGCAGACGCGCGGACCGCGGATGCTGTCGTGCAGGTGGCGACCTGGCGCTGCGCCGCCGCGGAACTGGAAGCGGGTCTGGCGGCGCTGCGCGACGTTCCGGCCGCCGAGCCGGTGCAGCGGAGCGCGATTGCGGGAGACCCGCAGTGGACGGAAGAGATTGTCACACAGGGGACGCTGGGCGCCGGGGACGGACCCTATGTTGTGGACACGATCACGCTGCCATTTCAGAACCCGTACCGCGCGCTGTTGTTCGTGGCGGGGCACGACTTCCTGTCCGAGGACGCGGCGCTGATCTGCACAGTTCACGGCGACGTCTGGCTGGTCCGGGGGCTCGCGGGCGATCTGTCCCGGCTGACGTGGAAGCGGTTCGCGACCGGACTGTTTCAGCCGCTGGGAATGCTGGTCCGCAAGCGCGTGACGCCGCCTCCGGCCGAGGCGGGAGGAGCCGTGGCCAGCGCGACGTCGGACGTCGACGTGCTGATCCTGGGGCGCGACCAGATCACGCGGCTGCATGATCTCAACGGGGATGACGAAGCCGACTACTACGAATGCTTTCACGGGGACATCGAGACGTCCGCCGGCGGGCACGATTACGTGACGTGCCTCGAAACCGACGCGATGGGGCGGCTGTATTACCTGAACGCGAACGAAGGCCTGGTGCGCGTGTCGCCGGACGGCCGTCGGAAGGATGTCGTGGCGACGGGGTTTCGCAACCCGAATGGGCTGGGCGTCAGCCTGGATGGCGACATGACGGTGGCGCCTCAGGAGGGGGAGTGGACGCCGGCCTCGGGAATTTTTCTGGTTCGCGAGGGGGGCTACGGCGGCTATGGCGGGCCGCAGGTGAAGTTCAGCCGGCCGTTGGGATACGACCCGCCGCTGTGCTGGATTCCCCGCCGACAGGACAACTCCAGCGGAGGACAGGTGTGGGTGACGAGCGATCGCTGGGGGCCGCTGGCGGGCAAGCTGCTGCATCTGTCGTACGGTCAGTGCACGCTGCAGCTTGTGTTGACGGAGTTCATTCATGGCCAGGCGCAGGGAGGGACGCTGGTCCTGCCGCATGTGTTCGAATCGGGCGTGTGCCGCGGTCGATTCAGCCCCTATGACGGGCAGCTGTATCTGACGGGCCTGCGGGGCTGGACGACGGCCGCGACGCAGGACGGCTGCTTTCAGCGGGTGCGCCATACGGGCGGACCCGTGCATTTGCCGGTGAACGTGGCGACGCTGCCGAATGGCATGCTGCTGACGTTCTCGAAGCCACTCGATCGCGATGAAGCGGAGGACCCGGACAATTACTTCGCCGAGCAGTGGAACATCGCCTATCGCGAGCAGTACGGCTCTCCGGAGTTCAAGGTTTCCAATCCCCGGGAGGAGGGGCGGGACAAAGTCGAAATCCTGTCGGCGACGCTGCTGGACGACGACTGCACGGTGTTCCTGGAGGTCGAGCAGCTCGCGCCGGTCAGTCAGTTCAATCTGTCCTGGACGCTGCGCGCCGCGGACGGAACGAAACTGGCGCACACCTATGCGCACACGATTCACAACGTCCGGGATGCGCCGTTCGATCCCGCGCGGATTACGCGGCGGCCGCGCCGGGGCCAGTTGACGGCCGAGGAGTTGGAGCATTCCCGTCCCGGCGTGAAGTGGACGTTCCGGCCGCTGGCTTCTTCCGAATTGACTCGGGAGGATGTCCGCCTGAGCAGGACGTTAACCCTGCTCCAGGACCGGATCGCGGGGGAGGCGATTCCTTACAATGCAGTCGCCCATGGCTTCTTGCATGTGCCGTTGAAGGGCGAGCACCGCCTGCGGCTGGAGGGCAGCCCATCCGGCCATCTGCGGATTCAGGGGGTGACGATCAACGCGGGCCAGACGGCCGTCGTGCCGCTCCATGCGGGATACAACCGGTATGAACTGACTCTCGGGACTTCGGGCGCGCCGGTGTCCGCGCGAGTGCTGTGGTCTTCGGACGCGTTTCCGGAAGAGCCGATTCCTCCGGAATCGCTATGGACGACGATCCTGCCCGGCCCGGAAGCAGACTCCGTGCAGGCGGCTGCCGGGCGCCGGCTCCTGGCCGGCCACAACTGCGCGCGGTGTCATCCCGGACTGACGCCGTCCAGCGCCGCGCCGGAGCGGGGCGCTCCCTCTCTGGTCGGTGCGGGACATCGGCTGAACCCCGACTGGGTCCGGGCCTGGGTGCTCGACCCTCCATCGCACCGACCAGACGCGACCATGCCGGCGCTGTTGCAGACGTTGCCGGAAGAACAACGCGCAACGGCGGCCGCGGACCTCGCGGCGTGGCTCGAGACTTTAGCCGACGAATCGACGCGCCCCGGTGTCTCCTCGGACCGCGCGCCGGGGGACGCTGACCGGGGCAGCCAGCTTTATGAAGACCTGGGCTGCATCGCGTGTCATCGCCTGAACGGTGCCGCTGACGATGAGTGGGACCGGATTCCGCTGGGGCTGGTCGCTGAGAAGTTCCTGCCGGGCGCGCTGCACGACTATCTCCGCGCGCCGCTCGATCACTTTCCCAACTCCTACATGCCAGACTTCAGGCTGACCGATCAGGAAGCTGCGGCTCTGACCGCATTTCTGGTCGACCGCGCCTCTCCATCGGGGGATTCCGCGACGTCCGTACCGGGCGACGCCGCACGCGGCCGAACGTTGTTTGAAACCCTCCAGTGCCGGCAATGCCATGCGACAGCGCCTGACGGCGAGCTTCCGGCGCCGAACGCGCCGAAATTGCATGCGGACGATTGGGAACTCGCGGCGCGCGGATGCCTGGCGAATCCGGACGACGCCGATCCCAAGTCGCCCCGGCACCCGTTGACTCATGAGCAGCGTTCGGCGCTGCGCGAGGCCGTTCTGCGGGCCGGCGGGCCACCGTCGCTGGCCGACGAATCGCTGGCTTTGATGACGTCGCTGCGCTGCTCGGCCTGCCACGATCGGGACGGACGACGCAGCCCCCGCATGGAAATCATCGCCGAGGAAGGGGACGGCGGCCTCTCGCCGGAACAGCTCCCGGCGTTGACCTGGACGGGGGATCGTCTCAAGCCGGAATGGACGGAGGCGTTCCTCGCCGGACGTGTCGACGAGAAGCCCAGAGCCTGGCTGAAGGCCCGCATGCCGGCCTTCCCCGCGTACGCCCGCACCCTGGCGCTCGGCATGGCCGCGCAACATGGGCACGACGGCCACGAGGCCGTTGAGGAACTCGCTGCGGACGCCAGCCGCCTGGACGCCGGACGGGAACTGCTGAACAGCACGGGTCTCGACTGCCGGCAGTGCCACGGGGTGGGACGGCTGCCCCCGACGGGAGACCGCCAGACGCTGCTCGCTCCCGGCATCAACTTCGCATCGGTCCGCGAGCGCATGCGGCCCGAGTTCTACCATCGCTGGATGCTCGACCCGCCGCGGTACGACTTGAACACGCGGATGCCCAAGCTGGCGATCGATGGGCGGACCACCAAGGTCACCCGGATCTACGAAGGGGATGCGCGGCGGCAGTTTGACGCGATCTGGGAGTTCCTGCAGCAGCCGGACGTCGAGGCGGCGCTGCAGGCGGACGCCGCCGGGTTCTGAGTTCGCCCGCGATCGCCCGCGAAATTGCCGGCGCCGTTATGCAACGTCAACGATCGCCTTGATGACGCCCGACTCGGGCCGCGTGAACGTCTCGAACTCGTCGATGACGCGATCGAACGTGGTGCGGTGCGTGATCCAGCGGCCGGTGTCGATCGTCCCCTGTTCAATGAGCGAAATGATCCGAGGGAAATCGGCCGGCAGGGCGTTGCGGCTCCCCTTCAGCGTCAGCTCCGCCTTATGCAGCACCGGGTGCGGAAAGCTGACCTCCTGCGTGGTGATGCCGACGTAAACGACGACGCCGGTTTGCGCGGCGTATCCCAGGCAGGCCGACATGGAGCGCTGGGCGCCGGTGGCGTCGATGACGACCGGATACAGATCGCCCCCGGTCGCCGCGCGAAGCCGATCCAGCTCCTGTCCGTCCCCGGCGAGGACCGTGTGCTCGATGCCATACACCCGCCGGCAGAACTCCAGCCGCTCGGCGACCATGTCCATCACCGTGATCCGCGCGCCCGTCAATCGCACGAACTCCAGCGACGCCAGTCCGATCGGTCCCGCGCCGATGATCAGCACATCATCCCCCGCCTGCGAGCCGCCGCGGTCGCAGGCATGGCAGCCGATCGCCAGCGTCTCGACGAGCGCGAGCTGATCGAAGGTCAGACTCGCCGAACGGTGCAGCTTGTCCGCGCGGATCAGGAACCGATCCCGCAGTCCGCCGTCGGCCATCACGCCGATGACTTCCAGAGTCTGGCAGCAGTTGCCGCGACCGCGGCGGCAGGCGAAGCAGCGTCCGCAGTTCATGTAGGGTTCTACGCTGCAGCGGTCGCCAGCGGCGACGTTGGTCACATC
Organism: Planctomyces sp.; assembly: GCA_019636235.1. GTDB lineage: Bacteria > Planctomycetota > Planctomycetia > Planctomycetales > Planctomycetaceae > Caulifigura. Next base: position 95,009 of record JAHBXW010000012.1, on the reverse strand, counting down.
CGGGCCGACCTGCAGGACCTCGACGCCCAGCTCGTGGCCGGGAATCCGCGGGTAGCGGAAGAACGGCATCTTGCCGAGATAGCCGCCGACGTCCGATCCGCAGATGCCCATGCGGTGCGTGCGGACGAGCGCCTGGCCGGGGCCGGGGGGAGCGGGTTCCTCGAGTTCAATCTTTCGAAATTCGCGGGGCTGCTCGAGGCGGATGGCGCGCATGGCGGAGCGTCTGCGGAGAAAGGGAGGGACCCGGCGAATCGTATCGCATCCGGGTCGGCGGCGCAGCCTTGCAGGGGCTGGCGGCGGTTCAGGCCGCAGCGCGAAGCGCTTCCTGAAGCGCGTCCTGCACGCGGTCGAGCGGTTCGCGAATGTCGGCCGAGGCGGGGATCGCCTTGCGCAGCCGTTCGATCCAGTCGCGGTCGCCGGGGTGCTCGTCATGCAGGACGGCGGCGTCCAGAATCGCCTCGGCGAGCCCCTCCGACGATGCGGGGAGCTGGATGACTCCGATCGCGAGTTGTTCGCGGATGGCGAGCAGCGCGGGCTGATCGATCAGCAGGACATCCGGCTTGACCGCCGTTCTGTCGAACAGGGTTCGGCCCAGGACCTCGGTGAACAGGAATCCTTCCAGCGTGGCGCCGTACAGGAGTTCCTGAGTGCGGTTGGGACGAACGGGCGTGGTGCACTGAAACTCCAGCGGCCGCCCGATGCGGTTCGTGACGAGCAGCCCGCCGACATACCCGGCGTCGAGGGTCACGACCCTGAGAAAGCCGAGGTGCAGCTTGTCGGCCCCGTTTCGTTCAGCCATGCGGATCGTCCGTCCCCGTCCTGCCGCGGCGCATCCGTCGCACGCGGGTCTCCGCCCATTCATCGGACGGTTTCGCGGATGGACTTGAAGAGATCGCCAGTCAGCTGCAAACCCCGATCCGCCGGGGTGTTAGACCTCAGGAAGCCGAAGTCGGCTCGCCCAGGGAAGCGAGCGCCTCCTCCCGGGTCGCATAATGCGGCCACAGGCGGAACAGGCTCATGTTCTGCAGCACCTGCAGCATCTGTTCGTTGGCGGAGCAGAACATCGCCTTGCCCCCGCGAGCCCGCACTTCCCGCAGCATCGACACAATCGCGCCAATGAACTCCGATCCGAAATACTGCATCCGATGCAGGTCGACGATCAGATGCTGGCAGCCCGGCTTCATGAGGTGCGCGCGCAGCGAATTCGCTTCGGCCTGAAGGTCGCGATAGCGAAAGTTGCTCGCATCCCCTTCGGGGGTCAGGACGACGGCGGGGCCGAACTGCTCGACGCCAAAGATTTTCAGGTGCTTCATGGTCGTCATGATAGGCCTCAGCTGGTCGCCGCGGAATCATGAAACGCGCTGCGGCGCGCCGACGGGCGCGGCGGATCGCAGGGGTCCGTTCCCGGACCTCCCGGGGACGGAGAATGTTCGCGACAAAAACGCCGCGCCTCCGCGTTGGGATGTGCGTTCCGATCTGGAAACCGGCCCGCATCGAATGAAATTCTGCCTCCGAATCCCGGTCAGGCAGGCGGATTCCGGTTGGAAATCACACGCGGGATTTCCCTCATCGATGAACGGCCGCCGGCTTGTTGACAGTGTTCAGCGCCGGCCATAGCATCGGCGATTGGACCGCGAAAGCCGTTTTCCGACGACGCTGGCCGTTGTCGGCGCTCAGGCGGACGCGTTCCCTCTGGCGAGATTCGAGGGATTGATCGCTCATCTCTGCCGGCTGGCTGCCGCACCTCGCGACCGAGTCGTTCCCGTCCCTCGACCCCGTACAGGACAACCGACCGCATGGCCGCCCCCCCGGTGCTGTCCACTTCCGCACCGGCCGACGCACCCGCCCGTTCCGTCGCGCCGCGCACGCCGGTGATGCGGATCAATCCCTACGACCGCGTCAGCTCATTCATGATGGCGCTGGTGCTGGCGCTGATCGGCGGAGTGATCGCGGCGCTGTTCTACTGGTTTCAGACACGACCCGCGCCGCCGCCTTTGCTGGTGGCGATGGAGGTCGTCGACGTCGTGGGCGGCGGCGATCTGGACGGCGCGCCGGACGAGACGCCGATGGTCGAGTCCCCGGAAGAGGTCGACGAACTGCAGGTCCAGGAGCAACTGGACATGGTGACGCAGGTGTCCGACCAGGCGTCGATTCAGGCGCAGATGTTCGTCGAGCCGCAGGACGAGTACGCCGAGGCGGAAGGTTCGGTGGACGGGACCGGTCGGCGTCCGCTGGGCTTCGGTCCGGGTTCGGGGGGCGGCGTGGCGCGGGAGCTGCGCTGGGTGGTGCAGTTCGCCAACGACGCCTCGCTGACCGCGTACGCGGCTCAGTTGGACTACTTTGGAATCGAACTGGGAGCGATGTTTCGGGACGGCCGGCTGGTGTATCTGTCGGACGTTTCGAAGAGCCCCAAATCGCGTGTGGTGACCTCCGGCCGGGATGAGAAGCGGCTGTATTTCACCTGGCAGGGGGGAGAGCGGAAGCAGGCGGACATCCAGTTGTTTCAGCGCGCCGGCGTCGACGCCTCGCGGGCCAACATCCTGCACTTCTATCCCGAGAACATCGAGAACGTGCTGGCCACGCTGGAACTCAAGTACGCCAACCGTCCGGCTAAGGACATTCGCCGGACATACTTCCAGGTGCTGGCCCAGCGCGGCGGCTACTCCTTTGAGGTGACTCGTCAGACTTATTTGAAATAGCCCGCCCCGGCGCGGCTGTCCCCGTTCCTATTGGAGCAACTGCAGATGTTCGGACCTGCCTCAGTGCAAGCAGGACTCGTGCTCGCCCAGGACCTGACGGCCGAGCCCGCCGGGTCGCGGGGGCTCCTGGACTACGCCCTCAGCCTGTCGGGACCGGTGATCTACACCGCCCAGGCGCTGTCGGCCATGTATGGCGTGTTCCTGTTCATCCTGCTGATGCGGAAGATCCGCGAGAAGCGGTTCGCGAGCGAACAGGAGGCCGAGCAGTTTCTCAGCGACGTTCGCGAACGGATGGACCGCAAGGACTTCGAGGGGGCGGGCGAGGTCTGCGATTCGCCCCCCTACTGGTCGAAGGCCGTTCCCCAGCTGATCCTGCTGGCGCTGGCCAACCGCGATCGCGGCGTCGCCAAGCTGCGGGGCCTGCTGACGGAGAAGTTTGAGCGCGACGTCGTCGCCGACCTGACTTATCGCCACTCGGGAATCTCCATGGTCGTGAAGACGGCCCCCATGCTGGGGCTGCTCGGCACGGTCACGGGCATGATCCTGGCGTTCGCCAAGATCGCCACCGCCAGTTCCACCGGCACCGATCCCAAACAGCTGGCCGACGACATCAGCCTCGCGCTGTTGACCACGATGTGGGGGCTGACGATCGCCATCCCCATGACCATGCTGGGCGGCATGGTGCAGGTGCGGATCAGCAAGCTCGTGGATTCCGTGCAGGAGCATCTGGGCGAGTTCTTCCACGACCTGGAACGCGCGCTTAGCGATTGACGCGGCCCGGCGTCAGCCAGAGGCCCACAGACGCCGCGATCCGGCGGCAGTTGGTTGAGACAAAAGGCGGAGCATGGCACGCAAGCGATTCGCCATCGAAGACGACATGGACATCACGCCCATGATCGACATGACATTCCTGCTGCTGATCTTCTTCATGGTGTCGTCGACGATGGACGCCGCCAGCGTCCTCAAGCTGCCCCCCGCCAAGCACGGCAAGGGCGTCATCACCGACACTTCGACGATCGTGACCGTGCTGATGGACGACGGCGAGGCGGGCGTTTACCTGTCCGACGGCAAAAAGGCCAATGGCCCGGTGACGCTGCCCGAAGTGACGGCGTATGTCGAGCAGGGCAAGCGCGAATCGCAGAAGACGACGGTGATCATCAAGGCCGACCGGGAGGCCCCTTCGGGGTTCGTCGAGGAAGTCGCCCGGGCGGCCAACGAGGTGGAAGGAATCGAGCAGTTCTTCGTCGGCGTGCAGGACGTGCCGCAGAACTGACCCTGACGTGACGGCCCCTCCCCGGGGTCTGCCGGCGACGGTCGCCGGCCTGTCCGAAACGGCAACAAGGATCGCGGCGGATGTCCATCCAGTTCCGGTGCCCGTCCTGCCAGCAGCTGCTGAGCATCGCAACCCGCAAGGCGGGCCAGGAGGTGTTCTGTCCGTCGTGCACCACCGAGGTCCGCGTGCCGTCGCTGGATGAGGCGGCGTCCGGAGAATCCCTGACCGCGGCGGAACTGTCCATTCCCCCCGAAGTCCGGGAACGGACGGCTGTCGAGGCCGATGACGAGGCCCCGCAGGTCCGCCTCAAGAAGCGGGAGTTCACCGCGGATGGGCTCGATATGACGCCCATGGTCGACGTCACGTTTCAGTTGCTGATCTTCTTCATGCTGACGGCCGCGTTCTCGACGCAGAAGTCGCTGGAGACCTCCGCGCCCCAGCCCGAGGACGAAGGAGCCGCGCAGTCGGTCACGCTCGAGGATCTGGCCTCGGAGTCGATCGTTGTAACCATTACCACTGACGACCAGATCCTTGTCGATGACGAACCAGTGGCCGGCCTCGCCGAGCTGCGCGATGTGCTGGCCCTGAAGATGGCCAGCGAATCCAAGAATGAGCTGCTGATCGAGCCGGCCTACGAGGCGAAGCATGGGACCGTCGTGGCGGTGACCAGCGCCGCGATCGACGTCGGCATGCAGCGTGTGCGGCGGATCTCGCGGAAGGACGACGACTGAGGCGTTCCGCTCCCGTTGGCAGCCGGGACTCGGACCAGGACGACATTCCCCGTTCCAGAAAACTGTTCCATGGCGTTCCTTGAAATCATTCACCTGACTGGCGAAACGGAGCAGCGTCCGCTCGAGAAGCAGCAGCCCGTGTCGATCGGCAGTCATGCCTCCAATGACATCCAGATCGACGAGGATGCCGTCGAGTCGATGCATTGCCGGGTCAGTTGGGCGAAGGAAGCGTTCGAGGCGGTGGCGGCCGGCGTGGACGGCCTGGAAGTCAACGGGGCCATCGTGCAGCGGGCCACTCTCAAGCCCGGGGACGTGCTCCGTTTTGGCACGGTCGATGTCCGCTTTCGCGACGATGAAGCCGCCGCTAAAGCTCCCCGGGAAAGCGAGGGAGGACTCAGCGAGATCTCCCTGAAGCCGTTGTCCGAAGAAGTCAACGTCCCGGAATGGCTCAAAGGGAGTGCCAGCCAACCGTCCAAGGTTCCGACGGCGCCGGCCAAACCCGCGTCCCGGCCCGCGGGCGACAGCGCTCCGCGAAGTGCCGGTTCCGCCGCGAAGGGGTCACCGAAGTCCACGGCGCCCTCGGCGCAGAAAACGTCGTCCTCGTCGTCCAAGTCCCCGGCGCCGCGGTCCGCGGGAGACAAGGCCCCTCCCGGCAAGGCGAGTTCCTCCAAGCCGTCCGCCAAAGCGGAACGTCCCGCCGAGCGGTCCCCGGAACCTCCCAAAAAGCCGTCCCGGGAGGCGTCGCCCCCCGCCCGCGCCGAAGAACCGAGGCGCCCCGCGCCGGAACCGCCGAAAGCGCCCGCCAAGAAGCCCGTGCGGGAACTCGATCTCGATGCGGGGCTGGCGGCGCTGGCCGCCGAAAGTCGCGGGTCCAAGGCGCCGTCATCGTCAAAGCCGCGCCGGGACGAGGCGCTGGATGACCTCTTCGAGCCCCCCGACGACGAGGCTCCCGACGAGCCCCTTGATGATCGGCTTGAACGGGACTCGCGGGACGAGGTCGAGTCATCGTCCGCGCCCGCGCCTGCGGCTGCCGCGACATCGGAAGACACGGTGACCGACCGCATCCGCCGCGCGATGAAGGAGCAGCACGCGCGGCCGGGCGAGCAGGACGTCGCCCGATCGCCCCTGGTGCTGGGCCTGGCCATTGGCTCGCTGGTTCTGGCGCTGGCGGCGGCCGTCTTCTATTTCATCGGCAATCGCCAGTCGACGCAGATGGCATACGACGCGGCGAACTCGCTGTTCGAGCAACAGAAATACAACGAAGCGATCGCCGAATTGACGAAGTTCCTGCAACTGCATGCGAAATCGTCGCTGGCGCCGCAGGCGCGCGTGCAGCTCGGCCTGGCGCGGATCGACCAGCAGATCAACGGCGCCACGCCGAACTTCCCGGAGGGATTCAAACTGCTGAAGGACTTCATCGCGGCGCGACGCGAACTGCCGGGATTCGGAGAACTGCAGCAGCAGCTGGCCACGCGCGCGGGTCAGGTGGCGGAAGGCGCTGCGAAAATGGCTGGCCGGCCGCCGTACGCGCGGGATCTGCTGGCGATTTCCCAGGAGGCCAAAGGGGTGTTCGCGACGAACTCCCCCCGGGACGCGCAGCCCACCGAGGAGCTGAAGCGGATCGATGCGCTGGGGCGGGACTCGGAAGCGGCGATCCTCAAGAACGAGACCTACGAATCGCTGCTCGCTCGGATCGACGAGGCGATCGCCGGAAAGCAGCCGCTGGAGGCGCTGGTCCTGCGGCGGGAGCTGCTGGCCCGATATCCGGACCTGGAGCGCGACCGTCGCGTGCTGGCCGCGACGCAGAAGATGCTGGAGACCGAGCGGGAGCTCGTTCAGGACGACGCCTTCGAGCTGGAGGCCATCAAGGACCCGTTGCCGACCAATCCGGGGACAATCTCGCTGGTGTACCAGGCCCGTACGCGCACCGACCAGGTTTCCGTGCAGCGGGCCATCCCGGTCCTCGCGGAGGACAGCCTGTTCGGCATCGACACGATCACCGGCGCGCCGGTCTGGAAGGTCACCGTCGGCGCCGAGCGCCCGTTCTTCCCGGTTCGCGACGCCGGGACGAGCAGCCTGATCGCCTTCGATAACGTGCGCCAGGAAGTCCTCCGGATCCAGCAGAACTCCGGACAGGCGCTGTGGCGCCAGCCCGTCGATTCACCAGCCAGCGGGCGGCCGCTGCTCGATGAGGGGCAGGTCTACGTGCCGACCGCGGGCGGGGTGCTGTACCGCTTCGACCTGGAGACGGGCCGGGCGACGGGACGGCTGCGGTTCTCGCAGGAGATTTCGAACCCGGTGGCCCTGGACGACGGTTCGCGGATCGTGGTGGGCGGGGATCGGGAAGTGTTCTACACGATCACCAAGCGGCCGCTGGCGTGCGTCGCCGTTTCGTACCTCGGACAGCCGTCCAAGTCGATCGTGGCCCCGCTGTTGTCGATGGGGCCGTACGTGCTGGCGGCGGAGAATCGCACCACCAACACCTGCCGGCTGCGGCTGCTGACGACGGAGCCCAAGGACCAGCCGCTGCGCGACATCGCGACGGCGGATGTGGCGGGGCAGGTCGTCGACCCGCCGGCCGTCCGGGGTCGGGACCTGTTCGTGCCGTCCACGGGCGAGCGCGTGGCGGCCTTCCTGCTGTCGGCCGAGATGGGGCAACCGCCGCTGTCGACGGGACCGACGTATGAGGTCAAAGGGGGGCAGCCCACGGTGACCTACCTCGCGCCCGCGCCGGACGAAGAGTTGTTCATGGCCAGCACGGCTCTCCGCAAGCTGCAATTGACGGTCGACGCGCTGCAACCGGCCCAGGAGCCGATCCTGCTCGGCCGGGCCTCCCAGCCTCTGCAGTACCAGGACCGGATGATGTACGTCGCTCGGAAGCGGCGCTATTCCGACGCCGTCGTGCTGACGCCGGTGGATCGCACGTCGCTGAGCGGCGACTGGCAGGCGATCGTCGGGGCGGAGATTCTCGCGGCCAGCCCGGTGTCGGGGGACTCGCCGTCGGTGATCTGCGCGACCGAGTCCGGCAACCTGTTCCGCATCACGGCGCGGCATCTGGAGTCGGGCGGCTTCCTGTCGGTGGCGGAGCGTTTGCCGCTGAACGAGGAACTCGCCGATCCGTTGCTGGCGCGGGCGATCGGCGACGGTCAGCTGATGGTGGCCTGCGGCCTGCCCGATCCCCGCCTGTGGGTCGTCAATCGCGTCGGCCAGATCGAGCGTTCGCTGATCCTGTCGCAGCCGCTGCAGGCGGCGCCGGCCTTGCTGGGGAATCGGATCCTCGCGCCGGTCGCCGGGGCTCTGCAACTGCTGCAGGCGACCAACGGCCAGCAGGCCGGTCAGGAGTTCAAGCTGCCGGGCGACATCGACGCCGGGGCGCGCTGGAGCGCGGCGTTCGCCGCTGGGAACGATTCCGGCGTCGCCGTTCTGGAGAGCGGCATCGTGTTCTCCGTCCGGCTGCAGTCGAATCCCCGGCCCCACGTCGCGGAGGCTGGCCGATACGCGTTGAACGCGCCGCTGGGCGGCCGGCCGGCGTTCGCGGAGGGGCGGCTTGCGGTGGCGTCGGTCGATGGCCAGGTGGCCGTCATTCCCTCCGATGTGTTTGAGCCCCGCACCCGGCAGTTGCCCGCGGCAGTGACGGCCGGACCCTGGCTGACTGGCGACATGGTCCTCGTGGAGGTCGGCGGGACGGAGCTGCACGCGCTGTCAATCGCGGCGGACCTGCCCGAGCTGTGGGTGCTGCCGCTGGATGGCACGCATGTGGCCGGCACGCCGACGCCGCGTGGCGGAACCCTGATGATCCCGTTGCAGGACGGCCGGATCGTCGACTGCGATCCCGGCAGCGGCGCCATTCAGTCGGCGCTGGAACTCAACGTCGCTCTCAACGGCGAGCCGGTGGCGGTCGGGACCAAGCTGTATGTCCCCGCGATGGATGGAAGCCTGGTCCTCGTGCCGGAGGCGCAACCATGAAACTTGCCGACGCGCTTCGCCGAATGGCGGGCCTGCCGATCTCGCTCGCGGCCGTCGTGGGCCTGTCGCTGGCGCTGCTGTCGCTTGCGCCGCGTCCGGTTGCGGCCCAGGAGGCGACGGCGGAAGGCGACGAGGCGGATCCGGACGCCCTGACTCCGGAATCGATCACACTGCCGCGGCTCCAGGACCTCGAACCGCCGACGCTCGAAGCGCTGCTGAACGGCATGCCGCTCGACTGGGTCGTGCTGTCGAGCGGCGAAGTCGTCATCAGCGAGCCGGTGACGCCGCGCCCCGACACGCTGAACAAGCTGGAACTGGCGTTCCGGGAAAAGGAGAAGGAGCGTCGGGGCAAAACCGGCGCGGCGTTCGAGCAGTGGAAGCGGGAGTTTGAAGATCTGCGGTTCCTGTACGTCAACATGCCGGGGCCGCCCGCGCAGGAGTTCCGCATCGCGCGGGTCAAGGTCTCGCAGATCATCTATCACGAAGACCACATTCTGTCGCGGATCGATGCGCTGCTGGCCGAAGGCAACATCGAAACGGCGAACGAGCTGCTGGTGCGGTTCGAGCGGCAGTGGCCGGACTGGCCGGGCCTGCCCGAACGCCGGCAGGCGCTGTTGCTGACTGACGCCAGACTGCGGCTGTCGCAGGGCAGCCCCGAGTCGGCGCTCGTCCTCTGCGAGGAGCTGCATGTCCAGAATCCGGAATTTCCGGGGCTGTCGGAACTCGCGGGGCAGGCGGCGGAACAGCTGATCCTGGCGGCGCAGATGGCATCGGACCCGCTGCAGGCGCGGCACTTCCTGATGCGGCTGAACCGGATGTTCGCGAATCATCCGGTCTTCACGCGGCTGTCGGCCAGTTATGCGGCCCGCGCCACGGAGCTGATGAATCAGTCGGCTGCGGCGACGCGAAACGGCGACCATCCGCTGGCGGCGACCCTGGCCGAGGAGGCCGTGCAGGTCTGGCCGCCGCTCGTCAATCTGCGGCCCGGCCACAAGGCGGCGACCGAACGTTACCAGCGGCTCAGGGTGGGCGTCGTGCGGCTCCCGGGATCGCCCAAGGCAACTCCTTTCGATGGCGAGGCGGAACTCCGCGGCCGACGGCTGTCCGATCACCGCCTGTTCGAAGTCGACTCCTTCCGCGGCGGCATCCCGCATTACCGGACCAGCTACCTCGATGAATGGGAACCCTTCGACCTCGGACGTCGGATGCGGTTCACGCTGACGCAAACCCGCCAGCCCTGGGAGGCTCAGCCGCCGCTCGACGCCTCGGTTCTCGGAGATGTCCTGCTCAGCCAGCTCGATCCTGCCTCCGTCGATTTCGATGAACGACTGTCCGCCTACATCCGGACGGTGACGGTCGAATCGCCGTTCGAGTTTTCGCTGACGTTTTCCCGGGTTCCGGCCCGCGTCGAGCCCATCCTGCGGAACGCGACCGCCCGCCGCTCCAGTCGCCCGATCGAAGGACAACCGGCCGTCGCGGACAGCCCGGACGCCGACGTCGAGGGGCTGCAGCCCGTGGCCTTCGAATCGACGGCGACCGCCGAGCTTTTGTCAGGTGGCTTTCCGGTCGTCAGTTCGGAGGAGGGGCGAACCGTCTATCGCCGTCTGCGGCTCGAACCCGACGGTCTGCCGCAGTATCACGTCACCGAAGTCATCGAACAGTTGTACGACAGCCACGAACGGGCCTATCAGGCGCTCCTGCAGGGGGACGTCTGGATGCTGCCGGATCTGCCGGACTGGATCGTCCGCCGGGCGCAGGCGAATCGCGCCCTGGAGAAGGACTTCTTCATTCAGAAGTATTCCGCGCCGACGACGCACGTGCTGCAGTTCAATCCCCGCAGCCGCGCATTGGGCTTCCGCGAACTGCGCCGGGCGCTGATGCAGGCGATCGATCGCGAACGCCTGCTGTTCGATGTGGTGCTGCGCGATCCCGGCCTGCTGGCGGATTCGCAGCGGTTGCAGACGCTGCGTGCCGAACGCGGCGCGGGAGATGCCGATGTGCTGGCGCTGTCGGCGTCGTTGCGCGACCGCCGGCAGTTGTCGCATGGCCGGATCGTGAATTCGCCGTTCCCGTCGTTCAGTTACGCAAACAGTCCGCAACTCACGCCCCGCAACCACGACCTGTCGGCCGCGCTGGCGCTGACTCTGGCCGTCACCGCGCAGATGGGGGGCGAGCTGCCGCCGCTGCGGATGGCCGTGCCTCCGGAGGCGATTCCCCAGTTGGTCGCGGAGCGGCTGCTGGCGGCCTGGAAGCGCGTCGGCATCGAGGTCGTGCTGGTCGAGCCGGACTCCGCGGAGGCGGCGGGCTGGGACATCGCCTACCGCACGCTGCAGATGGAGGAGCCGATCGTCGACCTGTGGCCCTTCCTGACGGTTCAGGACCGGGCGAACATCCAGGATCTGGAAATGTTCCCCGACTGGCTGCAGCAGGGGCTGGTCGCTCTCGATCGCACATCCGACTGGAATCGCGCGGTGGATCAGTTGCAGACGCTGCACCGGCAGTTGTGGGCCGATGTGAGGTTCATTCCTTTGTGGGAGGTCGACGGTTACCTGCTGTATCGCAAGCAGGTTCGCGGTGTGCCCACCAATCCGCTGCACAGTTACGACCGGCTCGATCGCTGGCACCTGGAGGCGTGGTATGCCGCCGATGCGCCCTGACTCAGAGGCTTCGCAGGCCCCCGTTCGCCGGACTGCGTTCTGGACGCTGGCCGCGCTGGCGGCATTTGGCGGGGTTCTGTTGACGGCGGCCTTCGCCCAGGAGACGCCGGCGCCGGCATCCGCGTCAGCGCAGCCGCCCGAGTCCCCGCCCGAGAATCCGACGGTCGAATCCTCCGCAGCCGCTACACCCGCGGCGCCGCCCCAGGAGCTTCCCTGGGGCGTGCGGCCCTACCGCGTGCTGATTCCCGTCACGTTCGCTCCGGACCCGGCGCTCTCCGTCGCATCGCGGCAGGCATTCGTGAAGGGACTCGCCGACCGACTGGCCGACGATCTGGGCGCGATGTGGACGCTCGATGTTCGCGAAACCAGCGGCTCGGACGTGATGCCCCTGGCCCGGCTTCGTGAACTCGATCAGTCCGCGGCGCTTGAGCGCTGGAAGACCTCCCCGTTCGACAAGGTCTATCCGCTGTCCGTGGGGCGCGAGGCGGGCCAGCTTCAGTTTGCGGTGCGGGAATGGGACCTGGCGTCGCAGCGACTGGGGCCCGAGCGATCGAACGTCTGCTCGGACCCCCGGCTGGCGACCATGTCGGCGGCGGCGGTCGTCCGCGACGCCTTCCGGGCTCTCGTGCAGATTGAATCGGTCGAAGGCCGGGACGTCGTCCTGCGGATTCGGGCGGGCGAACTCCTGCCTCCCGACGTGACGGCGACGCAGCTCGCGCCGGGCGATCTGCTCGATCCGTTCTATCGGCAACTCGACAAGAACAAGGACGTCCGGCGGATTCAGCCCGTCGCCTGGACGCTGTTGCAGGTCGTCTCCGCCGATCGGGCCCGGGTGGAGGCGAAGGCCGTGTCCACCTTCACAGCGACGTCGGACGCGACGCCCGCGGTCGTGCCGGCCAAGCGGCGGATGGAATCGATGGCCCTGGCGACAAAGGTCTGGCATCCCGCGACCGTCATTCAGGTCGTGCCGCGCAGCAACCCCGGCAATCCAGTGGCGGCGGCGCGGGTGGAGATCGTCGGCCGGCTGCCGACGAAAGAAGACCCGGTTCTGGATCGCGTCCGGATGCGGACCGATCGCGACGGGCGGGTGCGCATTCCGGCGGAGGACTCGACCGTCATTCGCTGGGCGCTGGTGTTCAGCGGACAGGCGATGCTGGGACGCGTGCCGTTCTGCCCGGGGGCGGAGGAGTCGCTGCGGATGGACGTGATTGACGATTCGCCGCGGCTGTCGGTGGAAGCGGAGGTGTCGCTGCTGGAGGCCGACCTGGTGGAACTCATCGCCCGCCGGCAGGTGCTGACCGTGCGGGCCCAGGCCGCGGCGAAGGCGGGCCAGACCGACGCCTTCACCTCGCTGTTGAAAGAACTCAAGGCCGTTCCGGACCTGCGCACGTTTCAGCAGCGTCTGGATCTGGTGCGGACCGCCGGCGTGGAGGCCGCGCGCGGCAGGAAGGACCAGGTCGCGGAAAGCCGCATCCGCAAGTTGTGCGGCACGCTCGCGGAGGTCGCGGCAACGCACCTCGATCCCGACAAGTTCGCGGAGTCGCTCAGGGACCTGGAGGACTCGGCGAAGGTCAGCGGCGGCGGAGCGGCCCGGAAGTGAAGCTCGCGTGAACGGGGACTCGCTGGAAATTCTGTGCGAAGACGGTCCGGTGCTGGCGATCAATAAGCCGTCCGGGCTGATCTCGCAGGGCGCGCCGCAGGGAGTCGACAGCGCCGTGGGCCTGGTGAAGGCCTATATCGCCAGGAAGTACGACAAGCCGGGGAATGTCTATCTCGGCGTGCCGCATCGGCTGGATCGCCCCGTCTCCGGCGTGCTGCTGTTCTCCCGCAACTCAAAATGCGCGGCGCGGCTGGCCGAACAGTTTCACGAACGCCAGGTCCGCAAAGTGTACCGGGCCTGCCTGGAACGGCCTACGCAGCCGGCACAGGGCACGCTGGTCGACTGGCTGTATCGCGTGCCGGAGCAGCCGCGTGTGGAACTGTCTCGCGAGGGCGCCGAGGGCGCCAAACGCGCTGAGCTGTCCTACCGCACGCTGGCCGTTCATCAGGGGCGGGCGCTCGTGGAAATCGAACTGCACACCGGCCGCATGCACCAGATCCGCATCCAGTTCGGCAGCCGGGGCTGGCCGATTGTGGGCGATCGCCAGTACGGCGCTCGAACGGAATTTCCGGGAGGCTGTGGCCCCGAAGACGATCCCCGCGATCGTCCCATCGCGCTGCACGCATGGAGTCTGACCATCCAGCACCCCATCCGGTACGATCCGCTGACGATCGTCGCGCCGCTGCCGCGGTCGTGGCGGGCGTTCGGATTTGATCAACGGTTCTTCGAGCGCGAGTCCGGAGAGCAGGGGACCGCATGACCATGACGCGACTTGGGGGCTTCGGCGGATTCGCGTGCGCGGTGTGGTTGGCGACGCTCGCTGCGGCTCCGGCCGCCGAGGAGACGGTCGCACCAGCCGCCGGCCCGGTCGACCCCGAGGAAGCCGTGACTCGGTTTCAACTCGACGACGATCTGGTCATTGAACTCGTCGCGGCGGAGCCGGACGTCATCGATCCGGTGTGCATCGCCTTCGATCCGCAGGGGCGGATGTGGGTCATTGAGATGCGCGACTATCCCCTCGGGCCGGCCGAGGGACAGCCGGGCCGGTCGCGCATTCGCGTGTTGTCCGATTCCGATGGCTATGGACGATTCTCCGATCCGCAGACGTTCGCGGAAGACCTCACATTCCCCAACAGCCTGATGTTCTGGCGCGACGGCGTCCTGGCGACGACCGACGGCCGGATCGACTTCTTCGCCGATCGGGATGGCGACGGCCGCGCGGAGGTCCGCGAAACCTGGTTCGCCGGCTTCGCGCGCGAGAACCCGCAGCTTCGCTGCAACAGCCCGACGCTGGGACTCGACGGCTGGATCTACGTCGCCAACGGCCTGCGGGGCGGCGTGGTCGCCGCCGAGCGGGAGGGCTGGGCGCCGCACGATCCTGTGACGCTGGGCGGACGCGACTTCCGGTTCGACCCGGCGACCGGCGCCGCGGAGACGACATCCGGCTTCGGGCAGTACGGCATGGCGTTCGACGACTTCGGGCGGCGGTTTCTATGCAGCAACCGGAATCCCTGCATGCACGCCGTCGTTCCGGAATCGGCGCTGCGCCGAAACGCGGATGTGACCGCCTCGGCCGTCGTTCACGATGTCGCCCGGGCGGGAGACGAGTCCCGCATTCACCCGATCAGCCGGTTCTGGACGACATCAAACCTGCATGCCGGCCAGTTCACCGCGGCCTGCGGACTTCGGCTGGAGCGAGGTTCCGCGCTGCCGGACGGGTTTCGCGGCGACCTGTTCGTCTGCGATCCGACCGGCAACCTGGTGCACCGGGAGCGAATGCATCCCGCCGGCGCGACGTTTGAATCGCACAGTCCGCACGACGGCCGTGAGTTTCTGGCGACCGAGGACCTCTGGTTCCGCCCGGTGAACCTGACGTTCGGTCCGGACGGCGCGCTGTATGTCGTCGACATGCACCGCGCGGTCATCGAACACCCCGAGTACATGCCCGAAGAGTTGCGGACGCGTCCCGACCTGACGCTGGGCAGCGATCGCGGCCGCATCTACCGCATTCGTCCGCGCGCGGCCGCGAATGCGAGAGCTGCGGCGCCCGTGTTCGACGACGCGCCGCCGACCGATCTGCTCGTCGAGCGACTGGCTCATCCCTGGGGGTGGCAGCGCGAGACGGCATTCCGGCTGCTGTTCGAGCGTCAGGATCCGGCCAGCGTCCAGCCGCTGCGTCAACTGCTCAACTCCGAGGGGCATCCGGCCGCGAAGGCCGCCGCGCTGTGGCTGCTGGAAGCGCAGGGCACGCTGACGATCGACGATCTTCGAGTCGCCGCGGGAGACGCCTCGGAAGACGTCGTCGAACAGTGTCTGGCCCTCGTGGAGCGCCGCCTGGCCAGCGCGCCGGACGACGCGTCCCTGTTGGAGGGCATCGCCGAACGGCCATTGACGACCCGTTTGCGGTTCCAACTCGCGTTGGCGTTGGGAGCGGCGCCGCCTGCTTCCCGCAGAACTCGGACGCTGGGGAGCTTGCTGGCGGCCGACGGGTCGGACGCGTGGCTGGCGACGGCCGTGGCGCTCGCAGCACAGCGCGACGTGGCGGACGTGTTCTTGGATGTGCTGTCGCGACTGTCCGGGAACGGGCCGGAAGCGCAGCTGGCGGCCGGCGTCGGATTGGGACGTCTCGCGGAGGTGATTGGCGGCCGCAACCAGCCGGACGAACTGGCGGCGTTGCTGCGGGCCATCGATTCCGTGCGGCCCGCATCCCGCCGGGATCGTCTGGCGTGGGTCAGCCAGTTGTGGCTTCGCGCAGCGGATGGTCTGCGCGCCCGGGGACATGCGCCGGCCGGGGCGCTGGGCGCGGCCGCTGCCGCGGCGGGCGTCTCTCTCGCCGACGAACTGGAACTGGCCTGCGAGGCCATTCAGGATTCCGATGCGGAACCGGATCTGCGACTCGCCTCGATTCGGCTGCTTGAGTTCTCGAACGATGCGACGGCCGCGCCCGTGCTGACCGCGGCGATGAGCTGTCCCGATCCGGGGCTGGCGTCGGCGGCCGCTCAGACGCTCGCGCGTCGCTTCGATCCGGACGTCGCCGCGGCGCTGCTGACTGACTTTGAGACGCGGACCCCGTCGCTGCGGCGGACGATTCTGACGCTCGTGGCCTCGCGCGCGGACCGGGCCGGCGCGCTGCTCGATGAGATCGACGCGGGACGAGTGGCGGTCGCTGATCTCGATGCCGCCGTGCTGCAGCAACTGCAACGAATCGCCGATCCTGCGCTGCAGCCGCGGATCGCGCTGGTGGCGGAGGCGGCGCGGCCCGAGGATCGCTCCGAGGTGCTGGCACGTTATCGGCCGGCTCCCGACGCTCCGGCAGATCCCTCCCGTGGCCGCGACTTGTTCGTCCGCCATTGCGCGCAGTGCCATCGCATCGGCGAATTGGGGGTGAACGTCGCCCCGGACATCTCCGACTCGCGCGTCAAACGGCAGGACCAGTTGTTGACCGACATCCTCGACCCGAACCGCGCGATCGACAGCAACTACTTCAGCTACACCGTCGTGGATCGCCAGGGCGTGATTCACACGGGAGTCATCGCCGCGGAGACGGCGACGTCGCTGACGCTGCGCCAGCCCGAAGGACGCGAGATCACGCTGGCGTCGGACAACATCGAACTCATCCGATCGAACGGCGTGTCCCTGATGCCGGCGGGATTTGAACGCGAGCTCTCGATTCAGGATCTGGCCGACGTCATCTCGTTCGTCAAGAATTGGAGATACCTCGACGGTTCTGTTCCTCCGGAAGTCATTCGCTGAACGCTCATGCCGCCGCGCAAGCGCCTGATCACGCACGTGTCTCCGCCGCGCCGCACGGTGCTGCCCCTGGGGACGATGTGCCTGTTGCTGGCGATGGTGCTGCTGGCGATTCCAATCGTGGGCCGGCCATCGACGTGGGACTGGATGTTCCCGAATGCTTCGGGGCAGGCGGCCGCCGGGCCGGACGTCGCCTCCGCGGTGAAGGTCGAGGTCGTCTCCCGCGGGACCGCGGCCGACGTCGAGCAGCAGGCGGATATCGACGCGGGCCTGTGGGAGCGGATCGAAGAGCGACAGGTGGGCTTGCTGCGTCAGGAGCAGGATGTCGTGGAGGCGCTGCTGGCCGCCGCATCCGAGCTGCCGCAGCAGGCCGTCGGCGAAGCCGGGCTGGCAAACGTTCCGATCGCGGACTTGAAGCAGCGGCCCGAGGAGTTTCGCGGCGAGCTGCTGCGGATCGAAGGGACCGTGCGCCGCCTGCAGCGCTGCAACGAGCGACTGACGCCCGACCCGGAGGGGGAACTGTATGACGCGTGGGTGTTCACCGAGGAATCCGGGACGATGCCCTGGCGGGTGATCGCGCCGACGATTTCGGGCGACCTGCGTCCCGGGATCGAAATTTCAATTCCGGCCCGCACATCCGGGTATTTTTTCAAACTCATGGGTTATGCGACGCCGGGCGGTGCGGCGGTGGCTCCAGTGCTGATCGCGCCCGGCTGGAAGGTCTCAGCGGCGGCGGCGCCCGCGACGCCTCCCGTGCGTCGCATCGGACCTCCCTCGGCGCGGTCAACGCTGCTGCTGATGGCCGGGGCAGCGATTGTATTGTCGCTCGCGGTGCGGCTGTTCATTCCGCGGCTGCCGAAACGGCCGCGCGACGCCGGAGTGCCGCCGGCGAATCCCTGGGGCGGCCCGGACGATCCGGCGGCAGTGGAGAATCCGCCCGGCGGTCCGTGATTCAGGCTTTAGCCATCCGCGGGCGCAACAGCAGACGGCGGACGCCATCTCCGCGGGCGCCGCCGCTTCGTGGATACGGGCGCGCCCGTTATCGATCATCCCGGACGTCGACTCGGGAACCGGCGGTTCACCGCCATTCCCGCGCGTCGGCCGCGCTGCGGGAGTCGCCGCTGCGGGCCATCGCCGTTCCCGCCGAGGGATTGAGTTCCCCGCGAAGCAGCGCCATGGTCTTCGGGCTGGCGCGGTGGATCACCATCACTTTGCTGGCGGCATCGGGCGACTTGCGATTGCGCAGCACCACGACGACTTCCAGGTCTTCGTCCCGGACGCCGGACAGCGGCGAACCGGAGCCGTTCCCGGGCGCCGGGCCTTCCATGGACGTGTACGACGCCAGATCGACGTCCGGGTTCGCGAACAGGTCTTCCGCTCCGGACGGCGCGGCGGAGGGCTCTCCGAGATCGATCTCGGCGGAGGCGATCATTGGCCGCGCTGCGGCCGCGGGCGCGATCAGCGACTCGAGCCCGTTCTTGCGCAGGACATCGTGGATCGCCAGCAGGCCGGCGTACATTCCCGTGTCCGGGGCCTCGCCGCTGGCGACGCAGATGCCGACAAGTTCGCCCTGGTCGTTGAACAGGCCGCCGCCGCAGCGTCCCTGCAGTGGCAGCCCGGCGCACTCGAGGTTGTCCGGACCCGAGTACTTGTTGACCGCGGTGACCCGGGTCTGCTGGCGAACGAGTTCCTGCCCGTCGTTCGCTCCAATGCTGACGACCCGCATGCCGACCGCCGGCGCGCGTTCCGCCGGCGCGATGGCGGCGCTGGGCAGCGGCGCGTCGGTGTTGATCGCGACGATGCCGACGTCGGCATCGTAATCCGCCGCCAGCAAACGGCCGACGTACGTCCGCGGCGTCGCCGTTCCCGGAACGCTGACCTCGATCTTCGCGGCGTCGCTGTGCTGGGCGAACAGGCTGGCGCTGGTGAGGACGGTTGTGCGGCCGGCACGGCTGTCGATGACTGTTCCCGATCCGAGCTGCTTCGTGCCGCCCGCGGTGACGACAATTCGCATGCTGGCGGCGTATGCGGCCTCGCCGCTGCGGCTCGGCGATCCTCCGAGTTCCTGATCCTGGCCGCGAATCTCGGGCTGCGGTTTCGGAGTCCGGCGGAACAGGCGGGGGAACTCGCCCAGCACGCCGGATCGGGTTTCGGGCTGCTCAATGGAGGCTTCGGCGATGACGCCTTCTCCCGAGCGGGGCCGCGGCTGCGGCTGGGACGTCGGTTCGCCCAGTTCGATGGCGATCGGCGACGCGGTCGGCGTGGCCGTCCCGCTGGGAATGCGCGCCAGCATTTGCCGGATGCGGTCTTCGGACTGCGCTCCGGTGATCCGCTCGACCTCCTGGCCGTCGACGATCAGCAGGAACGTGGGCAGCAGGCTGACATTGTGCCGCTGGGCCGTGCCCGGGTCCTGCGCGACGTCGATCGCACGGATGGGCTGGCCGTCACGCAGCAGGCGAGAGACGATCGGCGCCATCTGCTGACAGGGACCGCAGTTCCGCGACGAAAACTCAAGCACTTCTCCGCGGGGAGCGGCCCCGAACAGAGACACCAGCAGCAACGAGACGGCCTTCATCCTTGAAGCTCCGACCGCGGACGGTTTGTAAGATTTGCATCCAGTTCGTGTCGAAGTTACACACGAATTTCCCCGCCCGGCCGCATCCTGCTGCCGGAGAGGCGACTTCTCAACCGTTGTGACGTGCAATGACTCTGGAAACCGTGTCGTGGGCGTGGTTCCTCTGGAATGGTCGCCGCCGACAACTCTGCTGGGAGCAAGGAACGTGCCGTGCCGGCCGGGGATGTCGCCGCTCGTGATCCGCCCCCTGTCGTTCGCCGGCGCGTGCGCCGTATCCGTGTTTCTCGCCGGCCTGTTCTGGGGGCCGCTGTGGACGGGCGGCGGCGTCATCGGCGGCGACACGTACACCTATTACTTCCCGCAGAAGGTCGTGTACGCCGAGGCCCTCCGCGAAGGGCGAATCCCGCTCTGGAACCCGCTGGTCAGTTTCGGTTACCCCCAGCACGCGGAGAGTCAGACGGGGGCGCTATACCTGCCGCACCTTCTCCTGTACCGGCTGCTGCCGGTGAACGCGGCCTACAACGCGACGCACCTGCTGCATTACATCGCCGCGTGGGTGGCCGCCTGGCTGTTGGGTCGGCGGCTGGGCCTGGGCCACTGGGGCGCCGGACTGGCGGCGACGGTCTTCGTGTACGGCTGGTTCCCGCCGCGGGCGTGCCTGGAATGGGCGATCTTCGGCGGCGTCTGGTTTCCGGCGATTCTGTGGTGCGCGGAAAGCTATCTGCAGACCGGCCGGCAGCGATGGCTGATCGCGACGGCGCTTGCGCTGTCGCAATTCCTGCTGGCAGGACACTTCAACCTGGCGTTCATCGCACTGGCGACGACGAGCGTTTATCTGCTGGTGCGAACCTGCTTCGCGAAGGAGGGGCTGGATCCGCGAATGCGTCCGGCGTGGAAGCCCATCGCCGGCTGGCTGGTTGCGGTGACGCTCGGGTTCGGCCTGGCGGCGCCGCAGCTCCTGCCGACGGTGGAATTGAAGTCGCTGAGCCAGCGCGACAGCTACGAGAAGCAGACCTACGGACACCTGCCCCCCTGGTATCTCAGCCAGGCGCTGTGGCCGCTGATGTGGTACGGACCGGACATGAATCCGGATCAGGCGCTGTGGTCGACCAATTGGGGCTCGCCACCCGCGCCCGACGGCAGCACGAACAAGATCGAGGCCCACTTGTACTTCAGCGCGGCGGGTTTTTATCTGCTTGTGGCTGGCGGGCTGGCGGGTCTGAAGCGCGGCGCGCGGCCGACGCGCCGCGGTCTGCTGTGGGCCGGGCTGGGACTGGGCGCCGTCGTCATGGCCACCGGCTGGCCCGTCCTGTGGCTGAAATCGTTGCCCGGGGTGAGCTTCTTCGCCGGTCCGGGGCGATACGGCATCGTGACGACGTGGGCCGTGGCGCTGGGGGCGGGGGCGGTCCTCGACCGGCTGCTCGGCCGCATCCGCGGCAAAGCGCTGCGCGGTCTCGTCGTCGCCGCGATTGGCGGACTGTGCGTCGTTGACCTGTGGTTCGTCAGCCGCTGGGTGACGAACATCCAGATGATCCCCGATCCGCCCATCAAGCATGTCGCCGAGAGCGAAGTCCGGCGTCTGCTGGCGCAGGAACCCGCGCCCGTGCGGCTGTTCGCGCCGGGACCGAATCTGCCGACCCTTCTGGGAGTGAACTGCGTTCCCGAATACCTGGGCATCGGCCCTGCGGCGTACTACGACACACGACTCGCGATCCCCTCCATCGACGAGCGCAGTTCTCCCGAGGACATTCAGCGACAGGTCCGTTGGCTGCAGCAGGCCGGCGTGACGCACGTGCTGCGGTACGAGCCGCTGGACCTGGCCGTGTGGCCGGTCGAAACGCTGGGGGTTGTGGATGATCGCTTTCTGAATGCGGCCTGGGCCCGGTTTCGGCAGCCGCTGTACCTGTACCGGCTTCGCGGCCCCCGTCCCCGGGCCTTTGTCGAGGGAGATGCCGAGGCGACGGTGACGTTTGTGGAGCAGGGGCGGGAGCGAATCGTACTCGACGTCGACAGCGCTGGCGGTGGAGAGCTGGCATTGCTGGATCTGTCGTACCCCGGCTGGCGCGTGGAGATTGACGGCGCGTCGGCCGAGTCAGCGACCTGGGAGGACATGTTCCGGTCAACGACGATTCCGCCCGGTCGCCATCGCGTCGAGTGGCGGTACGCGCCGCGCAGCGTCTGGCTGGGCGCGGTCGTCGGCGGGGCGTCGCTGTGCGTTTTGGCCGGCTGGTGCTGGCTGCGACTCACAGTGCGGCGACGGGCGTTGCGATCAGAAGCGTCGAACCGTTCCAGTGCGCCAAACGCGAATGCCCCATCATGATCTGCAGAGGGCCGACGACGCGGAGGAGTTCCCGTCGCGGTCGGCGAACGTTCCAATGAGCGACGGACCCGCGACCGCAATGCCGTCGCGCCGCAAACGCTCCGCAGCGAGCCGTCCTGTGTTGACTCCATGACAACTCCCGCCCGCCCCTCCGGACCGGCCTCCCGAGCGCCAACCGAGACGTCCTCGGCGCCGGCCCGCCCGGATGCGCGCGGACGAGGGCGCAGCGCGGCCGTCATCGTGGCCGCGGCGCTGCTGGCACAGGCGGCGCTGTCGCTGCAGTTCGCCGCAACGGCGAGCGTCACGCATGACGAATACTGGCATCTGCCGGTCGGCGTCCTGTACTGGCGGACAGGACGATTCGACTGGGAGCCGCTGAATCCGCCGTTGTTGCGGGCCTGGGCGGCCGCGCCGGTCGCGGCTTCCGCGAGGCAGGAGGTCCCCGCTGGGCCGCGGCCGATGGGCGAATATGGAGACGCATTCGTCCGCGAGAATCCCCAGACTTTCCGCAGCCTGTATTTTCGCGGCCGTGTGATGGCGCTGATGCTGTCTCTGGCGGCCAGCGGCGCGCTCGTGGCATGGACCTGGCGGTTGTACGGGCCGGCGGGCGGCGCGCTGGCCGCGGTCGTCTGGTGTCTGAACCCGAACACGATCGCTCACGGTGCGCTCGTCACGACCGACATGGCGGCCGTATTGGGATTCGTGACGGTCCTGCCGCTGTTGATGCGGTTCGCGGAACAGCCGACCTGGGGGCGGGCATTGGGCTGGGGCGCGATGCTCGGCGCGGCGCAGGCGCTCAAATACACGAATCTGCTGCTGTATCCGCTGTGCGCGGTGGGCTGGTTTCTGTGCGATCGTCCTCCGTCCTTGGAACGCCCCTCAAAGGGCCGCGTCGCCGGACGCTGGCTGGTCGGGCTGGGCGTGAGCCTCCTGGTTCTCAACGCCGCGTACCTGTTCCAGGGAACGGGCCGGCCGCTGGGGGACTTCGCCTTTCGCAGTCAGGCCGTCTCCAGACTTCAGCAAGCGGTGTCCACATTCCGCCGATTGCCCGTCCCGCTGCCCGCCGACTTTCTCTGCGGGATTGACGATCAACGGGCCATCATGGAACAGCAGCACCCGGTCTATCTCGACGGCCAGTGGACCGTTCACGGCCGGCCGCTGTACTACGTGAAGGCCCTGGTCTACAAGCTGCCGCTGGGCACGCTGCTGTTGTTCGGTATGGCGGTGGTTTCCCTGGCCCGGCCGCCCCGGGACTTTCGGCGGAGCCTGTTCCTGCTGGCGCCGGCGGCGCTGCTGTTGTTTGTGGCCTCGCGCGAGAACATGCAGCTCGGCGTGCGCTACGTGCTGCCCTGCGTCGCGCTGGGCTGCGTGTTCGTGGGACGGCTGGGACGTTTGTGGAACGAGCCGCGGCGCTGGCTGGCGAAGGGGCTGGTCGTCGTGGCGGCCGCGGGGTCGCTGGCGGGCCTGCGCTGTCATCCCTATCACCTGGCCTACTTCAATGAATGGGCGGGAGGGCCGATTGGCGGACGGGAACGTCTCGTCGACTCGAACCTCGACTGGGGACAGGACCTGGACGGCCTGAAGGCCTGGCTCGATGCGGAGAACATCGACGAGATCGGTCTGGCGTACTTCGGAACGCTGCGGCCCGAGGCTGTGGGCATCCGCTATCGGCTGCCTCCCTCGCGGCATCCTGAACCGGGCGTGTACGCGGTCAGCGTGAACTACGTGATGGGCCGGCCGCACGCCGCGCCGGACGGGCAGGGGGGCGCGCGGGCCATCGACCTGGACGAGTTCTTCTACTTCCGACTGTTCAAGCCGGTCGCGCGGATTGGCGATTCAATCGACGTCTATCGCCTCACCGACCGGGATGTGCAGACGTTTGAAAACGTGATGCGCGCGATGCAGCGACGGCGATGACCCCCGGCGGCCCGGCCATCCCGGATCGCTGCGAGCGGAATCAAATGCCGTCCAGGGGGTTCGTGGCGGGCCATTTCAGATGCCGGTGCAGGAAGTCGAACGTCCCCTGGCCGTTGATCGTGTGCGGGCCATTGAAGACCTCCATTTCGGCGCGATCGCCGATGCCCAGCTTGTCGTAGTGCCGCTGGACCTTGGCGAATTCCCACGCCACCCACTCATCCGGCGCCACGCCGTCGTCGTGCCCGCGCTCGACCATGAATGGCCGCGGCGTCATCAGGGACGCCAGCTCCGCGTAATTCGCGACGTGCCCCATGTTCCACTCGAAGATCTCGTACTCTCCGGTGAAAACGTAGCTGTAGCGATCCTCGGTCGTCGCGTTCTTCAGCACCCATTCATTGAAGTCGGCCGAACAGATCGACAGACAATACCCCGGCGATCCCGGGCCCGCCGCCCCCGGCGGCAGCAGCGGCGGCACGCGCATCGCCGTCTTTCCGCCGTACGACAGCCCGTAAAAACCGATCCGGTCGCGGTCGACATACGGCAGCGTCGACAGCCAGTTCAGAGTCTGCTGGTGCTGCGGAACGATGTAGCTGAACAGCGACCGGCCGAGGGGGTTGGATTTTCGCTGGATGACGCGGAATTCGTCCTGGCCGCGGTAGGGGTTCTGCGGCGCGTAAACGATGAATCCGCGCTGCACGAGTTGAGTGCTGAATCCCTTGTACGGGCCGAACCCCGAGGCGTTGGGGTCGGTGACGATCGTGTCCATGGGCGTCCCCTCCAGGCCGTGCTGGCAGACGACGCAGGGCCGCGCTTCTCCGGGCTTGAGGTCTTTTGGAACGAGCAGGATGCCGCCGGCGATGACGGGCTCCCCCCCGCCTTCCGAGGCGAACACATCGAGGACAACCTCGTACCCGGCATGCGTCGGCTCGTCGATCACCTTCCGCGACCTCGGATTCGGCGCGTTGAGGTCATACGGAATCCGGCCGATCAGTTCGTCGTAAACGAAATCTCGGTACGGCTCCTGCGTCTGTTGCCAAGCCTCCAGAGACGACCGGTCCGCCTTCGCCCAGACCTTGTCGCGGGCTTTGTCGGAGACGTGCAGCAGCCGCTGCGTGTAATCTCGCAGCTCGTCGATCTGACGTTTCTGGCGGGCCTGGACGAGGTCCACGATGCGCTCATCGACGGCGGGCGGCTGATACTCCTTGGGAGGCACGACGGGAGTGTCGATATTGAAGGCCGCCAGAACGGCGGCGATCGTTTCATCGCTCCCGGCGGGGTCCCGTCCGTCGCCGGCGCGGATCAGTTGGATGCGGTCCGCCACGCCCAGTCGCTCGAAGTGCACCTTCGCGCGATCAAACTCGCGTTCCACGGCCGCGAGGTCCGGCGTGCGGATCCGGCCGGGCGCCGCGCCGGACCGTCCGTCGCGCGGGGCGGGGGGGCCGTCGACCTCCGGCGCCGCGCAGGCCTCGATGATCAGCCGCCGGGGCGCGATCAGACTCGCGATGTCGGCATCGCCGAATTCGTCGAGCTGCCGCCAGACATTTCGATAGATCGGTTCCTGCCAGACCCCCTCGCGTTCGTTGAAATAGCCCGAGACGATGCAGACGTCGATCCGCGGATCGACAGCGGCCGCGGCCATCGCCAGCAGCCCCCCCTCGCCAATGCCCCAGACGACGACGGGCGCGTCGGCCTGGCCGCTCCCCTGACCCCGGGAGATCTGGAGATCAACGAGAGTCTGAATCTTCTGCACCTCGTAGCCAATCAGGTGCCGGCCCAGTTCGAATGCCGGGCGATACAGGAACTCCCGGTGCGGCTGATTCGTGAAGCGAATATCGGGATGTCCCGAATGCTCGTCGCTGCGATTGATCAGCTGAGGCACGAACATGCCGATCCCATGATCGAAAATCCGCCGTGCCGTTCGGGACCTGCCGGCTTCGGCAGGCAGCCGCATGGCCACCTCTTCCGGCGCCCATTCGGCATCGGGAATGAGTATCATTCGCGCAGCATTGGGATCCCGGGCGAAGTCCACAAACTCGACGCTGACGCCCGGGAGGACGTCCGCTCGAAGTCGGGAATACCGGGGCGTCCGCTGGCGCCGTTCTGTCGTCGTCGGTCCAAAATCGAAGAGCACTCGCGGAGCTTCCGCGCGAGGATTCACCGCCCCGATGATGGTCCGGAATCGCTCCCGGTTCGCCGCGATGCTGGCCGCGTACGCCTCGGGGCTGGTGTAATCCCGATTCCAGTGCCGTGCCCGCCGGTCGCGGCTGAGCCCGATCTCCTGCTCGGCGAACGCATTGATGCCCTGCACCATGACGACGTCGAGCGGGGCGTCCAGCTCCAGCGGCTGTGTGTTCGGAAGCGTCGGCGGCGCCTGGGCCAACGCGACGCAGGGACAGAGCAAGAGAATCAACAGCGACCATCGCATCGGCATCGGGTCACCTGAGTGAGGAGCGCATTCCGGGAACCCGGCGGACCACGGCCTCGCGTGCGCCGGCGGCGTCACGATACCGGCTGACAATCGCGGACGCATCCGTCTCTGTCGATGCGTTCCGTCTGCGATGGCCGCGCCCCCATCGAATCAACGGACTCGCAGGTGCTGCACCCACGCCGGGGGCATGTTCACGAACACCCAGTCGCGGCGTTCGCGGCAGCGTGTGAAGCGATCCTGAAGAATGCTCTCGATTCGCGCCAGCCGTTCCCCTTCGGGGCCGCGCGTGATCAGCAGCCGCGCCGGCCGGATGTACATGTACTCGAAGAACGACAGCGTGCCCCCCGGCTTCAACAGGCCCAGGCAGCGATCCACCAGCGACTCCACGAGCTCAGCCGGAAAGTTGTTGAACGGCAGGCCGGAGATGATCGCGTCATACGGAGCCTCGCAGGCGAAGTCCTGAAGCGGGCAGACATGCACCTGCGATTGGTCCGCGCACCGACGGTAATGCGGATCGGCCTGGAACCGGTCCTTCAGGTGCTGCGCGAATGTCTCGTTGATCTCGACGAGGTCGAACCGGTCGTCGGGGCGCAGCAGACGGACGATGCGGCCCGTGACCGCGCCCGTGCCGGGACCAACTTCCAGCACCCGCCGCGGACCACTGAGCGACTGCAGCGGCCGCGTCATCGCCCGCGCCAGAAACCGGCTGCTCGGCAGAACCGCGCCCGTCGTTTCAAATCGCTGCCGGAACTGCCGGAAGAAGCAGAGCTGATCGCGAAGCGCGGTCAGCATACGACCCCCTTGCCGGCGGCCAGTTCCGCCTGGGCGACAATGTCCATCCCCACACTGGCCGACCAGCGGTCGATCACCTGCCGCCAGATCGGGCCGGGCTGGCCGCTGGCGATCGGCGCGTCATTCAATCGGGTGACGGGCGTCAGGCAGGTCGTCGTGCTTGACACCCACACTTCGTCCGCCCGGGCCAGCTCATCCGGAGTGATGTTGGCCGGCTCCACGTCATAACCCATCTGCAGCAGGAACTCCTCGACGACCTGCTGGCTGATGCCGCCCAGCGTCGTGTCCTCGTAAGGCGTCTGGACCATCCCGCCAATCAGCGCGAACAGGTTGCCCTTCGCGGTCTCGGTGACAAAACCGTTGAGGTCCAGCAACAGCGCCTCGGCCGCGGGCTCGACCTGCTGCGCCTCGCGGTCGGCCAGATACCAGTGCAGCCGGCTGCGGTATTTGATCTGTGGATCGATGATTGACCGGGGAATGTGCCGCACGGAGGGAACGACGAGCGACAGCCCTCGCGTGTACAGCCGCGCCGCCGTGCGGAGCCCCAGCGGATAGGTGTAAATGCAGATCGACGGCCGACCCGGGTGCGCCGCCAGGCCGCCGGAATGTATCAGGCTCTCTCCGGCCGTCACGAAAATCACCGCCGCCAGGTCCTCGGCGGCGTCGATCAGCCCCGAGTTGTGTTCGATCAGCCGGGCGACGAGGTGCCGCAACTGCTCCAGCGTTTCCGACGGCGCGAGCCCGATGCCGCTGAGCGAACCTTTGAGCCGCGCGAGGTGCTGCTCCAGCCGGAACGGGGCATGCCGGAACGTGCGGATGGCTTCGGTGACGGTGACGGCCTGGACGATTCCCAGATCCCACACCGGCAGCTTCGCATCGCGATGCGGCACGAATTCGCCATTCAGGTAGGCGAGCGGCTCGGAGGACGCGGGAGTCGTGGGGTGCGCCATAGAAAATGGAAACGATTCGGCCTCGGTGTCTGAATCAGCCCGGAACGCCTGCAGTCGCCGCGTCGATCATCACGCCCAGCTCGCCCAGGCTGGCGGGGGACAGCGCCGCCAGTTCCGGGATCTCTGCGGCGAGTTCCTGACGGACCCGGGCGGCCACGAACATTCCCGCGCGGCCGGCCAGGTCCCACAGGATGCGGCCGTCCGGCCGGGATTCCCCGGGCCCTCGCATCGCGCGGGCGATCGTCTGGGCCAGACCCGCATGGTTGATGAACGTGCCATCACGCTCCGCGAACGAGCCCCCGGCCAGCACATAGTGGGCGTGCACGGTCGCCGGCGTCTTCAGGATGTCCTGCACCGCCAGCAGCTTCAGCCGCGACAGCGGCTCCGCCTGCGCGGGAGTGATCCACCCCGCGGGATCGCCGTTAACGGCGACCAGCGTGTCGAACCGCCCGGAGCCGATGCCCCCCAGGACATCCCCCGCGGGAATGATGCTGCCCTGGAAGTGCCGCAGGACGGCCTCCACGCCACGGCGGTTCGGCGCCTTCTCGGCCCGAATCGTGAATCGAACCGGCTCGACGGTTCGGCCCCGCACATCCTTCGGATACGAATCATCCTCTCCGACAACCCGCGTCGGGATCATGGCCAGCGTGACCTCAGGCGAAAGCCCCTTTAGATGCTTGGCGAGGAGGTACGCCTCTTCGACCGTCATCCACGGCGAGAAGATCGCCGCGACCGACGCGGGCCGACGCTGAACCGCGCTGTCCAGGGCCGCCCGCAGCGAGGGCAGCACGCCTTCCCACACCTGGCTGGCGACCCGGCCGTCGATCCGTTCCTCCGGACGGGTCAGCCGGTCCTCCGAGTGGATGTACTTCCAGCCGAACCGGCCCTCGTCGCACATGAAGTGCCCTTGCGCCTGCGGGTTGTGCCGCGGCGTCAGACGAAACACCGTGTCGTGATTCTGATCGACGTGCACGCTGCAGCCCGTGCTGCAGTCCGGGCAGACGCTGTTCTTACGCTGCAGCCACCAGACCCGCTGCTCGTACAGGAAATCCTTGCTGCACAGGGCGCCGACGGGGCACAGGTCGACGACGTTGCCGGCGAGTTTGTTGTTGCAGGGCTCGCCCGGGAAAATGTCGATCTCTTCATGCGAGCCGCGGCTGACGACCTGCAGCTCGGCCGTCCCGCTGAACTCCCGCGTGAACCGCACGCAGCGCGTGCACATGATGCAGCGATCGGTGAACAGCGTGAT
Organism: Planctomyces sp.; assembly: GCA_019636235.1. Taxonomy (GTDB): domain Bacteria; phylum Planctomycetota; class Planctomycetia; order Planctomycetales; family Planctomycetaceae; genus Caulifigura. Next base: position 66,102 of record JAHBXW010000012.1, on the reverse strand, counting down.
CTGGTCGCCGATGTGGTCCTTGTCCGGTTTGAGGTTCTTCGGCTCATCCAGTCGGCTGTAACCGCGGCCATAGCGATACGCGTAATCCTGCAGTCCGCACTCGCCGGCCTGGTCGCACACCGGGCAGTCCAGCGGGTGATTCAGCAGCAGATACTCCAGCGTCGCCTTCTGGGCGTCCTGAACCTTCTGGCTGTTGGCGATGACGACCGTGCCGTCCCGGACGGGAGTCTGGCAGCCCGGGACAAGCTTGGGCTGCATGGCCACCGTGCCGTCCGGCTTCGTGTCGCCGACTTCGACGAGACACATCCGGCAACTGGCGACGACCGACAGGGAGGGATGCCAGCAGTAATGCGGAATCTCGACTCCCACCCGCTGCGCGGCCTGGATGCAGTTCAGTCGCTCCTCGGGACCGATCTCAACGGGTTGATCGTTGACGTAAACCGTGGGCATATCTGGAAGCAGCGCCTTGTGTTGCGGGCGGCGCGATGCGCGGCCGCCGGACCGATCTCGGGATGACTCGGCCGCAGCATAGGGGATCGGTTCCCTGCGGTCGAGAATGTTCGCCGACTGTCTCACGCCGGCCGATCCGGTTCGCCGCGATGAGAACTCCGCGTTTGAAACGAACCGTTCCCGACGGGCGGCCGTGCCGCGAAACACGGAACGGCAGCGACGCGGCGGCCGCCGGCGCGTTCCTGCCGCTGAGACGCGAGCGGGTTTCGATGGCCGCGCCCGACGCGATGCTCTAAATTCCGCGACGCCAGACCTGCATCGCTGGCGGAACCGACCGGAGAGCGGATTCGTGCTGGACCTGTTGAAGTCGCAACTCCCCACGCTGATCACGATTGCGATCGCGCTGGGCGCCATCCTGACGACCTGCGCTTACCTGATCTACATCGAGCGCAAGATCTCGGCCTTCATGCAGGACCGGGTCGGTCCGAACCGGGTCGGTCCGCTGGGACTGCTGCAGCCGCTGGCCGACGGTGCGAAGTTCCTCCTGAAAGAAGACGTGATTCCCGGGCACGTCGACAAGGTGCTGTACCTGCTGGCGCCCTGCGTCGCGGTGTTCACGGCCATGCTGGCGTTCGCCGTCGTGCCCTTCGGTCCGGTTGGCGACGAGCCCTCCTGGATGCGGTTCATCATCGCCCCCGACCTGGATATGGGGATGGTGTTCATCTTCGCGATCGGCAGCCTGTCGGTGTACGGCGTGGTGCTGGGAGGCTGGGCCTCGAACAACAAGTACAGCGCCTTGGGATCGCTGAGGGCCAGCGCCCAAGTCGTCAGCTACGAGATTCCGCTGGGGATGTCGATTCTGGGCGTGGCGCTGGTGTCCGGCACGCTGAATCTCGAACAGATTCTGGCGCAACAGGCCAAAGGGGGCTTCCTGGCCTGGAACGTGTGGACGCAGCCGCTGGCGTGCCTGATCTTCTTCACCGCATCGCTGGCGGAAGCCAACCGGCTGCCGTTCGATCTGTCGGAGTGCGAGCAGGAACTGGTGGGCGGATTTCACACGGAATACAGCGCGATGAAGTTCGCGCTGTTCTTCCTGGGCGAATACACGCACATGATCACGATCGCCTTCCTGATGTCGGTGCTGTTCTTCGGCGGCTGGCACAGTCCCCTGGCCACGGCGGAGAGCGCCTACCCCGGCGCCTGGGCGGTCAAGCTGGGCGTGCTGTTCGCCAAGGTGCTGCTGGTGATTCTGTTCATCATGGTGATCCGCTGGACGATTCCGCGGTTCCGGTTCGACCAGTTGATGGGCCTGGCGTGGAAGGTGCTGATCCCCCTGGCGCTGGGGAACGTGATTGCCTTGATGGTGATCCGGCAGTTTGGACTGAGCCTGTGGTGGTCGACGGTCGCGTCGGCCGTGATGTTCTGCATCGCGGGGGCGATCTCGACGAACGCGTCCCGGGCCGCTCTGGAACGGGCCCGGTCGCCGCTGGCGACCGCGGGCTGAGGCGATCGACTGCCACAGGGCCAGGGCTGACTCGCGTGCGTACGGAGGCGGTGCGAACGTCGGCCGTCGGCGGGCTTCGCGGGCCGGGGGCCTGTCAACGGGTCGTAGCGATTTTGCGGGAAAAACTCGCCGCACCGGCTGTGTTCTGCCGATTGTACTGAGGGTAATGCCTTTCGGATTGCGGGCGAACGCCGCCGGAAGTCGTGGCCGGTCAACCCTCAAGAGCGGCTCACGTTTGGTCGCAGGAGCACGGGTGCATGTTGAAGCGAGCACTTTCCCAATGCGTCATCGTGGCGGTCGTCGCCGTCACGGCGGCCATCGCCAGCCAGGCTCAGGCCGCTCCGCCCGGACAGCCGTCGAACTGGCAGCGGTTCTATTACTACCCGTACGTCTACTACCCGCACAACTTCCAGAAGTTGCCGGAGAGCTACGACCACATGTACTACAAGTACCCGGTCCAGAAGCAGATTCCGGTGTACAACTCGAGCTGGCACAACTTCTACCCGTCCAAGAAGCCGTACCACTCCGGGTACCACTACGTGCTTGACGTGTTCTGATTTCCGGGGGCGATGACCAGACGACAAGCCCGCTTCGTGACGCCGAAGCGGGCTGTTCGTGTTTTCAGGACGGCGCGCGGCGGCCTCAGGGTCCGGGAGGACGCCGCGCTGACTCTCGGCCGGCACGCGCTGGCCCAGCGACGAGCGCCAATTCTGCGCCGCCAGCTGACTCGCGGCCGCTCAGCCCAACGCCAGCGACTGCCCGCCCAGCGGAGCCAGCAGCACACGCAGCTTCTCGAGCGCCCGGTTCTGCAATTGCCGCACCCGCTCCTTGCTCAGCCCCAGTTGGTGGGCCACGGCTCGCAGCGGCTGCCCCGGGCCGCCCCCCAGGCCAAATCGTGATCGCAGAATCGACAGCTCTCGCGGCTCGAGATGCTCATGCATCATCGCCAGCATCCGCCGCGCCAGTTGCGGGTCCACCTCCGGAAGCCCTTCATCGACATCCGCCGCCGGCACGGAATCCGCCAGCACGTCCGCCGGCGTCGACGTCTCCCGCTGCAGCCGACGCGATCGCCGCTGCAACTGCCGGTACAGATGCCGCTGCACCGCGTGCGTCGCGTACGTGCTGAACCGAAACCCGCGATCGACGTCGAACATGTCGATGGAATACAGCAGGATGGCGTGCCCTTCGCTGCGGAAGTCGTCAAAGCAGTCGCCCCGCCCCAGCTTGCGGGCCAGCTTGGCGACCAGCCGCAAATTCGCCTCGGCGATGATCGCCCGGGCTTCCGCAGCCTCGGCGAGCAGCCGTTCCATCCTCTCGACGGCGGCCCGGCTGGGCCGTCTCCGCGACAACCGCGCCCGCAGCCGACTGGCCTGAAACTTCAGAAAGTTCATGCGCCGGAACAGCGCCGCCTCCCCCTCGGCGGTCAGCAGGTCCCCCACGCCGGAAGAACCCGGCGGGCTGCCGGCGTCTCTCCGGAACAGCTGCTGCGCCGCGGGCAGGGCGACGTGCTGTTCGCTGAGCTGCTCGAACGATCGGCTGTAGATGAACGAGATTTCCCGGTCAAGGAGCCGTTCGGCGCGTGCGATCAGGTCCGGATCCGCGGACCGGGAACGTACTTTCAAGCGGGCGGCCATGGTCTCTGCTCCAGTCGACGAGGAATAAACGGACTGGCCTCAAAACCGTTCAAAACGGTCACACGATAACACAGAAATTTCCTCTGTCGAGTGAAAAACGTTCAAAACGTTCTGTTCAGTCGGCAGGCCATTGTGTTCAATCGGGGAACCATGAATGCCGCGCCCCTCCTGCTTTGGCTGCACAACGACTTCCGGCTGCACGACCACCCGGGCTGGTTCGCCGCGCAGGAGCAGGGGGGTGCCGTCATCCCCGTAGCGCTTCCGATGGCCGACTCTGGAAACGACTGGGCGCCGGGGGCCGCGAGCCGCTGGTGGCTGCACCACTCGCTGAACGCACTGGACCGTGAACTTCGCGAACGCGGCTCGCGGCTGATTCTCCGATCGGGCGCGGCTGAAGAAGGGCTGCTGCAGCTGGTTCAGGACAGCGGTGCGCGGGGCGTCGTGTGGAGCTGCCGCTCCGATCCGCAGGGGCGCGTCGGCGACCGCCAGCTGACCGAGGCGCTCGAGCGCCGCGGCCTCGTCGCGCGGCGACTGAACTCTTCGCTGCTGTATCCACCGGAAACGATCAGCAATCGGCAGGGGCGCCCGTTTCAGGTGTTCACGCCGTTCTGGAAGGCCTGCCTGGCATCGGGCGAACCGGAGCCGCCGCTGCCCCCGCCGAAGGACCTGTCGCCGCCCTCCGCCTGGCCCGAGTCCGAACCGCTGGAGTCATTCGGGCTGCTCCCGAAGATCCCCTGGGACGCGGAGTTCCCCGACCGGTGGACGCCCGGCGAGGCCGGCGCCCGGCAGGCGCTGACGCAGTTCTTCGACGTCCTCGATGAGTATCCCGCGCAGAGAAACCTGCCCGCCGTCCGCGGGTCATCCCGCCTCTCGCCGCATCTTCATTTCGGAGAGATCAGCCCGCGCCAGATCTGGGCGGCCGTTCGACAGCGCGCGAAAGACCCCGAGGCGGCGCGCGTCTATCTCTCGGAGATCGGCTGGCGCGAGTTTGCCCATTACATCCTGCACCACTTTCCCGAGACCGCCTTCGTGCCGCTGCGGTCGGAGTTTCGCGAGTTCCCCTGGAGCCGGGGGCGACGGCCGCTTCACGCCTGGCAGCAGGGCCGGACGGGCTACCCGATCGTGGACGCCGGCATGCGTGAGTTGTGGCGTACGGGTTGGATGCACAACCGCGTGCGGATGATCGTCGGATCATTTCTGACGAAGGACCTGTTGATCTCCTGGCGCGAGGGGGCGCGCTGGTTCTGGGACACGCTCGTCGACGCCGACCTGGCCAACAACACTCTGGGCTGGCAGTGGGTTTCCGGCTGCGGCGCCGATGCCGCTCCATACTTCCGGATCTTCAATCCCGTGCTGCAGGGCAAGAAGTTCGATCATGAAGGCGAGTACGTCCGCCGCTGGGTCCCGGAGCTGGCGGCGCTGGAGACCCGCTGGATTCACGAGCCCTGGAACGCGCCGGAGGACGTGCTGGCCGCCGCCGGGGTCGCACTGGGGGCATCCTACCCACGACCGATTGTCGACCACGCCGAGGCGCGGACTCGGGCGCTCGAAATCTTCGCGGGGCTGTCGAAGTAGCGTCGAAGTCGTCAGGCAGTGCGTTTGAACCGACCGCGGATCACCTGCGCGATCTCCGCCGCCGCGATGCACGCGACCAATGCGGCGGCCAGCCCAGGTCCCCCTCCGTCAGCGTCCGGCGATCGGCGAGCTATCGCCATGGCCACGAACAGCTCCCCCGTGCAGAACACCGTCAACGGCCATTGCCCGCAGCGACGCAACGGGGCCAGCCACCAGCGTCTGGCAAACGTCGGCCACAACGAACACGCCACAACGCCCAGCGCCGCCAGACCTCCGAAATGCGCCAGCCGCAACGGACCCAGAGTCGACTTCCGCGCCCAGGCGGTCGTCGTCTCCGGCGCCGCGTCCCTCAAGACGCTCGTGCCCATCACGAGCATCGTCCCCACGACGGCGAGTGCCGCGAGCGCTCTCCACGGCAACGCCGCTGACAACTCGCTTCGCTTCCGCGCCAATCGGCTGCCGATCAGCAGTCCCAGGACGAATAGCGTCTGCCACGCCGCAGGGTGGTATCCCCAGGCGATTCGCCACGGCTCGGGCAGCGCGGTGGCCTCCGGCCAGACCTGCACGCAGGCCCACATCGCCAGCGAACTAACCGTCAGCGCCCCGGGATGCGTCCGCGCCCCCCGCAACAGCAGAGGCGCCGCCACGACCAGCACAAAGTACATCGGCAGGATGCCCAGGTTCCCGGCGCCGGAACGGAGAAGCAGCGCATCGCTCCCCGGCCGCCCCCAGTCAGCCCACTTCCATTCGCCCGGGCCAGAGCGCAGCAGCACCAAGCCGACCGTGGTCAGCACAAACGCGCCCCAGATCTGCAGAGCCCGCCGCACGGCCCGTGACGCCGTCGCCCACCAGCCGTCCCGCAGCAGACGCCGCATGCCAGCGAGTCCCAGGCTGACGCCCGACACAAAGACAAACGCTTCGGCCATGTCGGACAGCCCCATCGCCCGCGGCGTGAATCGAGCGAGGCCCGCGTCCGGCCAGTGATCCACGATGATGATCAACAGGGCCAGCCCGCGAATCAGGTCCAGCCGATCGTCGCGAGCGCCGCTGGCCGCGCACGCTGGCTCGCCGGGAGGCGTCTTGAACCGGACATGAGGCTGTTTCCGGCGTTTGAGCATTTGGTGGCCCCGCCGTCAGCGGCCCGCTAGAATCCCGCCTTCCGCGCCCGGGGAATCGCTACTGACAGGCTGTCAACCGATGCATGTTGATGACGTTACGCTGCAGGTCTTCCCCTGGGACAACATACCAACCACGTATTATTCGTCCAGCATCAAGGTGGGTGGCGCGCCCAGCCGTCTGGGACTGTTGACGCTGACGACTTCGGACGGGCTGGAAGGGCATGCGTTTCTGGGTTCCGCACTGCATTCGGTCGATCTGGACGCGGAGTCGCTGATCCGCGTGCTGAAACCGGTGGTCCTGGGGCAGAATCCCTTCGAGCGGGAGCGTCTGAATGCGGCGCTGTGGGCCCGGCGGCTGCGGACGACGGTCCGCGCCATCGGCGCGATGGACGTGGCGTTGTGGGACTTGGCCTCCAAAGCCGCGGGGCTGCCGCTGTATCAGTATCTGGGAGCATACCGGGACAAGGTTCCCGCGTACTGCAGTTCGCAGATGCACGATTCGCCGGAGGCGTATGTCGAGCAGGCCCTCGCGTTTCAGGCCCGGGGCTGGAAGGCGTACAAGCTGCACAGTTCGCATCCGTGGCGGGAGGCGGCCGCGATGTGCGAGGCCGTGCGCCAGGCCGCAGGCGGCGAGTTCGCGCTGATGCTGGATTCGGTATGGAGCTACAACAGCGATGACGCGCTGGAACTGGGTCGGGCGATCGAGGCGCTGGACTTCGAATGGTATGAGGATCCGCTGCCTTATACGCAGATCGACAGTTATCCGCCGCTGTGCGCCGCGCTGAAGGTGCCCGTGATGGCGACGGAGGCGCCTCCCAACGGGTTGACGCATTACGCGGCCTGGATCACCAGACGCGCCACCGATTTCCTGCGGGGGGATGTGGCAATGAAGGGCGGCATCACAACACTGCTGAAGGCCGCGCATCTCGCCGAGGCGTTCGGAATGCGTTATGAGGTGCACATGGGGGCGAATTCGCTGAACGATGTCGCGAATCTGCACGTCATTCTGGCGATCCGGAATTGCGGTTATTATGAGGTCCTGCAGCCCTCGGCCGCGCACCAGTTCGGATTGCTGTGCGACGTCGAAATTGACGCGGAGGGTTTCGCGCGTCCCCCGGGCGGCCCGGGCCTGGGAGGCGAGATCGATTTTGATCGCATCCGCCGTACGGCCGTGTCCCTGTTGCGCTGACGCCGCGGCGTCAGGCAGGGCGGCGCAGATTCGTAGATTCGTAGGGTGGGTCGACGCAGGAGACCCACCTGTGATAACGCGCCGATGAAGACGAATCGCTGTGGCGATAAGACGGTGGGTCTGCGCAGGCTTGGCCCACCCTGCAGGCTTGAACTGCCCGGCAGTTCGTAGGGTGGGTCGACGCAGGAGACCCACCTGTGATAACGCGCCGATGAAGACGAGTCGCTGTGGCGATAGGACGGTGGGTCTGCGCAGGCTTGACCCACCCTACAGGCTTGACCCACCCTGCAGGTCTGACCCACCCTGCGGGCTTATTCGCCGGCGTATTCAAAACCAGGGGCGGGATCGTGTTGCCCCCAGCGCTCTTCATAATCGCCCGAGGCTACGAACCGGTGATACGTCGACCACGGCCAGTCTCGTGGCGTCGACACGTGCCCGTGCTTTACTGGATTCCAATGGCAATAGTCGACGCAGCGTCGCAGGTCGTCATCGTCCCGAATGGTGTGCTCCCAGTACCGGCGCTGCCAGACGCCGCGTTCATGCCTGGCCGCGCGCCTGGCTGAAACCACGGCTTCCTGGCCGCCAGACGACAGAAACGTTCGCGTGAAAACTTCCTTGATCCGGCGCCACCGGAGGGGATACCGGGCGTCGTCGGCAGGCAGGAACCAGACTGCATGCAAATGATCCGGCAGCAGAGTGCAGGAAAAGACCGTGAAGGGGTGCTTCTTTCTGACTGTGTGAATTGCGTATCGCAGGCACGCACGGCCGACCGGGGTCGTCAAAATCGGCCTCCGATCTGCAGTGACGACTGTGAAGAAGTAGGCCCCGCCGGCCACGAGGTTTCTTCGATATTGCGACATGTTCCCGGCCCTGGGGAGTGTGGCTGGCATCGAACGGAAAGAGGTTCAAAATGATAACCTACTATGTCCGTCGAACGTTGCACAGTCGAGGCGACGGGTCAGCAAAGTTGGCCCACGAAATTGTAGGGTGGGTCGACGCAGGAGACCCACCATTGATTGCGCTCGCGTGCGAAAGCCAATGCGATGTGGCCTTGAGACGGTGGGTCTGCGCAGGCTTGACCCACCCTACAGGCTTGACCCACCCTGCAGGCTGATCATGCCCGGGCGATCGCCAAGGTGATATCGGCGTCGCCCACTGGGACAGTTTTGCCAGTCACGTCCGGACGCTGTTCGATCCGGTCCGCGCGGGTCTCCGACTGAATCGCGTCCCGCCATTCATCAAGCGCCCGCGCCAGGGACGCCTGCTCGCCGCCGGACCACACGATCGCGATCCGTTCGTTCTCGTCGAGGTCCAGGTCCTTCCGGAGTTGCTGGACCTGCCGGATGAAATCCCGCGCCGCGCCTTCGCGCACCAGGCCATCCGTCAACACCGTCGACAACGCGATCTGCACCCCCGCGTCGTCCGCACAGGCCCAGTCCGTCGCCTGCTCCGTCGTCGCCAGCACGTCCTCCGGCGCCAGCGTCACGGGCTGCCCGTCGATCGTCACCGTCACCGATTCCCCGCGCCGCAGCGGCGCCAGCGACGCCTCGGGCAGCGCCGGCAACTGCGTGCGAACCGCATTCAGAAGCTTGCCCAGTTTGGGCCCCAGCGTTTTGAGATTCGGCTTGTACGAATACCGCACCAGGTCGTCGAGATTGTCCCTCCGCGTGAGCTGTTTGACGTTCAGCTCGTCGGCGATGACGTCCGCCAGCCGGGAAATGTCGTCCGCGTCCTGCGGGCTGGCCGCCGCATATCGCAGTTCGGCCAGCGGCTGCCGCACGCGGCGATCGGCCGTCTCGCGCAAACGATGCCCCATCGTGACGACCCGCTGCGCCGTCGCCATGCGGTGGTTCAGCGACTCATCCAGCAGCGCCGGATCGACCTGCGGGTAGTCGCAGAGGTGCACCGAATCGGGCGCGTCCGCGCCGCCGGCCGCGACGACAAGATTCTGGTGCATCCGCTCGCTGAGAAACGGAACGCAGGGCGCCAGCAGTTTCGTCAACGTGACGAGCGTCTCGTACAGCGTCTGATACGCGGCGAGCTTGTCAGCGTCCCACGCGGCGCCGGCGCCCGGCTCGGAGCGCGAACGCCAGAACCGCCGCCGGTTCCGGCGGATGTACCAGTTCGACAGATCATCGATGAACGCTTCCGCCGCCCGGCAGACCCGCGCCGTGTCGAACGCCTCAAAGCCCGAGCGGCAGTCGGCGATCAGCGACTGCAGGTTGCTCAGCAGCCAGCGGTCGATCTCCGGTCGCTCCGCCGCGGGCACGGTCGGCAGCCCGGGATCAAACCCGTCGAGCCGCGCGTAGTTCACGAAAAACGCGTAGCTGTTCCACAGCGGAATCAATACCTGGCGACGGACTTCGTCGACGGGCTTGCTCGTCACGCGGCAGACCGGCACGCCTTCCTTCGTCTCGGCGATGGGACCGTCCGGCGTGGGGACCGTGACCGGCTGGTCGGGATGCCGGGTGCCGAACCGCAGGTCCTGGGCGGGGTTCTGCGAGAGGTACAGCCAGCGGAGCGCATCGACGCCGAGTTGTTCGGCGGCCTCTTCGAACCAGATGGCCGTGCCGTCCGACTTGTGCATCGGCTTGCCTTCCTCGTTCATCACGAGGCGGTAGCCGAACAGCTTGCGAAAGGGCTTCTTCCGCTCGGGATCGGTGATCGGGGGATCGTTCGGGGCGGCGCCGCGCTCCTGAAAGCGCATCATCGTGGCCAGCGCCAGCAGCGAATAGAACCAGTTGCGGAACTGGCCGGGGAACGACTCGGTCACCAGGTCGGCGGGATACCAGTCGCTCCAGTTCAGAAGGTCCCTGGAGAACCGCTCGTTGTAGTTCAGCGTGGAGAAGGGGACGATGCCGGCGTCCAGCCAGGGGTTGCCGACGTCCTGGACGCGGGTCAGCGTGGCGCCGGTGCGCTCGCTTCTGATCTTCACGCGGTCGATCCAGGGCCGGTGCGGCGTGTGGCCTTCCAGTTCCTCCCAGCCCTCAATGGCCCGCTGCTTGAGTTCGGCCAGCGAGCCCATTACCTCGAAGTCGGTCGGGTCGTCGGGATTGACCCAGATCGGCAGCGCCAGCCCCCAGAAGCGTTTCTTCGAGATCATCCAGTCGCGCATCGTCGTCAGCCAGTCGAGCTCGCGCTCCTGTCCCTGCAGCGATTCGGGCAGCCACTCGATGGCGCGGGTCACGTCCTTGATTTCGTCCCGCCAGTCCATGTTGATGAACCACTCGTCGACGAGCCGGAACACCAGCTCATCCCCCGTCCGCCAGCAGTGCGGATAGATGTGCGGATACTGCTCGACATAGACCAGCAGCCCCTGCTCCTTGAGCGAATCGAAGACGAGCTGAGCGGTGGCGGGGTCGATGGAGCTGCGGCCGGTGAAGGGGCCGAAGCCGTCGTCGAACGTGCCGTCTTCTTTGAGCGGGGCGATGATCGGCAGTCCGAGTTCGACTCCAATCTTATGGTCGATATCGCCGCAGCCGGGGGCGATGTGGACGATGCCCGTGCCCTCGCCGGCGGTGACGTTGGGCGAACCCTTGGAGTCACGCCCGCCGTCGATGACGCGGTGTGACTCCAAGGCAGCAGGAGCCCCGGGGGACGCGTCGCCTTGCAACGCGTCCCATCCGAGGAGCTGCTGAGAGACATCAGGCGGAAGGTCCTGAATCCTGGCCGGTGGAAATCCACCCGGCGTCTGCTGCGCCTTCAACTCATCAAACGGTCCCGCGTACCGCCAGCCCACCATCTCCCGGCCGAGCAGCTCTCCCTCGACCTCGTACCCCCCCTGTTCCTTGAAGATCTGCGCCAGCGTCTTCAGCTTCGGCACGCCCTCCGGCCACTGCCATTCCGGACGTCCGAAGCCCTCCTTGAACTCCCTTTCCATCCGCTTGGACTCGAGGTTGTCCTTCGCGAGGTAGTACACCGCGCCGTCCCGCTTCGCCCGCACGCGAACGTACGTCAAATCGGGGTTCACGGCGGCGGCGACGTTCGACGTCAGCGTCCAGGGGGTTGTCGTCCAGATCAGCAGATACTCCCCCTCCGAGCCGGGGGGTTTATCCCCCCGGGCCGAGTCCGCGCCGCTCGTGTCCACGGGACTCGTCTCCGACAAAGCCGCCGGTTTGGAGGTGATCGGGAACCGCACGAAGCACGAGCGGTGCACCGTCAGCCGGCGGCCGTCCGCGACCTCCATCTGCGAGTACGCGCTGCCGCCCCGGCCCGACCAGGGCATCACGTCATGACCCTGGTAGATCTTCCTGCGGTTGAAGCACTTCTTCAGGAACGCCCAGATTGTTTCGTTGTTCTCAGTCGAGAACGTGAAGTAGCTGCCCCCCCATTCGGGATTGCCGAGCCGGGCGACGACGTCCTCGGCGGGCGCCGAGACCTGTTGCCCGCGGGCCGTCGTGTACGACACGGGCGTGTCCGAGCCGATCGCCTCGGCGAGTTTCCGGAGTTCGTCGGGATCGTCCCACTCCATCCAGTAGCCCAGGCGGATGGACTGCTCGGTCTGGCGGGCGGCGAACCGCAGGACGCGCTGCTTGCAGGCCCGGACAAAGCGGTCGATGCCGTACTCCTCGATGGCCCGCTTGGTCCCCAGCTGGAGTTCCTTTTCGACCTCGACCTCGACCCACAGGCCCTGGCAGTCGAACCCGTTCTGGAACCGCTGGTCGCGGCCCAGCATGGCGAAGTAGCGCTGGAAGGCGTCCTTGTACGTCCGGCCCCAGGCGTGGTGCACGCCCATGGGGTTGTTGGCCGTGATGGGGCCGTCGAGGAACGACCAGCGGGGGCCGCCGGCGTTCTTCCGCTGCAGCCGGTGGAAGACGTCGCGTTCGCTCCAGAAGCGGAGGACCTCGTGTTCGCCGAGGATGAAGTTCGGGTCGTCGGCTTTCTGAAACATGTCCGAGGGTCGTCAGCGAACGGGCGGCGCAGCAGAGGGACGTCCGGGGCGGCCAACCGTGGCGACCTCCGGCCGCAGACGCGGCGCGGCGTGAGGGAAACCGGAACGAACATAGGGCAACGCGGTCCGTCGGGCAATCAGTGTTCGAGGGCGGCGCGGGAATCGGGCGGGCGAACGCGGCGCGGCGGGCTGAGCGGACCTTTCCCGCCGCTCTCCGCAGAACCGCGTCGGCGATCGAAAAATGGCTCGCGGAACGGCCGGGCGGCGGCCGATGCACAACTCGCGAATCGCGGCTGGGTTTGCCGGTTTTCGGGCGCTTGACACAGCGCGGGTCCATCGGCTACCAGACGCGCAGTTATGAACGGGCGTAAGAGCCACGGATCGACGTTCCGGATGAGCGCGGCCGGGTTTGATCGCGACGGAACCGGACTCCCCGAGGGAGCCGGCGCCGCCGTTCGATGGGATCACTGATCGAACCCTCAGACGGATTCCCGTCCAGTTCCGACCCGCATAAATCGAAGAGTAAGAGGTTGCCGCCGATGACGAAGACCAGCCTTGACGCCGTCTGCACACTCGATGTGGCATGGGGCGCGTCGGATTCCGTGACGGGTGAGCCCGGGGACGGATTCGCCGCGGTCACAATGGCCGCGGAGGAGGAGTTCGCCGAAGAGGGAGAGGAGTTCGCCGACGATGAAGACGACGGCGAGGACGACGCCGAAGAGGAAGAATTCGAAGAGGAAGAGTTCGACGACGAGGAGTTCGACGACGAAGAGGAATTCGAAGACGACTTCGATGACGAAGACGACTTCGACGACGACGATGAGGACGAGGATGACGACGATGACCTCGACGACGACGACGACGGCGAATACTGAGCCCTCGACTCGCCTTCGCCCTGCGCCGCGCCGGAATTGAGAAACGCAGCCGCGGCCTCGCTGAATCGAGGTCGCGGCTGTTCTCCGCTTCGTATGCCGACCGCGCGCTCCCCGTCAGGGGCCGGACGGCGCCCGCTCACTTGAACCGGACGTCCTCGGCCCGGGGCAAGTCATTCAGCGACCGCAGGCCGAACAGTTCGAGAAACCGCGGGGTCGTGCGGTACCGGACTTCGCCTTCGGGGCCGCGCTCGATCGCCACCAGGTCGCGACGGATGAGCTGCCGCACGAGCGAATCCGCGTCCGTCTTGCCGGTCTCTTCGAGTTGTTCGCGGGCGACGGGCTGCTGATACGCGACGAACGCCAGGATCTCCAGCGCCTCGGGGCCCAGCCGAACCTCTTTGGGGGCATGGCCGTAGACCCGGTTGCGGACCCCCTCGTAAGCCGCGGTGACCGACAGCCGGTAGCTGCCGTCGACGAGCTGAATCTCGTACGGCCGGGCCTCGTGCCGATAGCGGGCATTCAGCGCGCCCAGGCGCTCGTCGATCCGCTCGGCGGACGTGCCGACGAGATCCGCCAGCGCTCGCGACGTGAACGCGCCGCCGCCGACGAACAGGACCGCCTCGAGCACCTGTGCGATGTCGACGCCGCTGAAGTCCGACTCCGGGTCCGACGCGGCGCGTGGGCCGCGCGCTTCCCGCGGTTTGCGGGGCGTGGGCGTCGCGGCGGGATCCGCGGAGTCCTCCGGGGACTGCGGCGGCGGGTCGTCCGAGGACTCCACAGGCGCCGCGCCCAGGGCTTCGAACGTCAACTCGGAGAGCAACTCGGCCTGGTCGGACGCTTCGACCGCCCGCTGCCATTCGGCCTCCAGATCCTCGGCCGTGATGCCGCCGTCGTCCGGCGGGTCGACGGGATCGGGGCTGTCCGGTTCGGGGGCGTGAACGCGAACGGAGAAGGGCCGGTCGTCGGACGGCGTCTCGCGGGCATTCGACATGGACCCCTCCCTGGATCGTGCCCGGCGGCCAGCTCGACGGCGCTGTGGTTGCGGCGGACGTGCGGCCGGCTCGGGCGATTCGGGCGGGATGCTACGCCGCGCCCCCGGCCCTGCTCAAGATGAGCCGCCGCGGCGCGGAGACGAATCAGTATTCGCGGCGCTGGCGGCTGGAGGGAATGTTCAGCGCTTTGCGGTATTTCGTGACCGTGCGGCGGGCGAGCTGGTAGCCCTGCTTGGCGAGTTCCTCGACGAGGGCGTCGTCGCTGAGCGGATCCTTCTTGTCTTCCTGGTCGACGATTTCCTTGAGCTTGATGCGGATGATGTCCCAGGCGACCTCTTCGCCGCTTTCGGTGGTCGTGCCTCCGCCGAAAAACCGCTTGAGCGGGAAGATGCCGCGGGGCGTGGCGATGTATTTGTCCGCGACGGCCCGGGAAACGGTCGTCACGTGCACGCCGACCACCTGGGCCACGTCCTCCATCTTCAGCGGCCGGATGTGCTCCGGGCCGTAATCGAGGAAGTCGATCTGCTTGTCGACGATCGTCTGGGCCACCTTCCGGAGCGTGTTGTAGCGCTGCTCGATGGCATCGATCAGCCAGCGGGCCGATTCGACCTTCCGTTTGATGAATTCCCTGGTGGCCGGGTCGGGGTTCTGTTCCAGCATCTGCAGGTAGCGGCGGCTGATGCGGAGCTGCGGGACGTGTTCATCGAGCAGCCGGATGACCCACTTGTCGTTGTCATCCTTGTCGACGGCGAGTTCCGGCGTGATGGTCTGCACGGGGGCTTGCGCGAAGCCGCGGCCCGGATACGGATTCAGCGTTCGCATCTGCTCGATCGCCGACTTGATCGCATCCATGGGATAGCCCGTCTTGCGCTCGATCAGCGGCAGGCGGTTCTGGATGACGTCGTCGAGATGCTGGGAAATCAGCGTGTACAGGACGTCCCGAAGCGGCGTTTCGGGGGTGATCTGCAGCAGCAGGCATTCGCGGAGGTCTCGCGCGCCGACGCCGGGGGGATCGAGTTTCTGGATCAGCCGCAGCGCGGTGTCCGCCTGTTCCTGCGAGATCGGCCGGCCGAACACCTGCACGAGTTCGGGCAGCGAACTCTGCAGTCGGCCGTTGGCGTCCAGGTTCTGGATCAGATACTCGCCGAACTCGCGCGTCAGGCCGGAGCTGTCAAAATAGTGAAACTGGTCGAGCAGATATTCGTGGAGCGTCTGGGGCCGGGTTTCGGCGTTCGCCATGACGTCGTGCTGGCGATCGGCCTCTTCGTCCAGCCGATTGCCCGAGGGCTTGGTGCCGGAGGTGTAGTTGTCGTCGGGCCAGTCCTGGGAGATCTCCAGCAGGCGTTCGAAGTCGCTGACGTTGTTGTCGTCGCCGGCGACGAGTTCCCGGTCTTCGACGTCTTTGGCCGGCAGAGCGTCGATCGGCTCGCTGATGGACGGTTCGCCGTCGGTTTCCTCGGGGGCCGAACCGCCGACGTCGGGCTGCAGTTGTTCCAGCAGAAAGTTTTCGGACAGCTCCTGATCGATGCGTTCCTGCAGCTCCATCGTGGGGAGCTGCAGGATCTCCATCGATTGAATCATGCGCGGCGCCAGCTTCATCTGCTGGCTCATTCGCATTTGTTGGGAAACGTGCAGGTGCATGATTCACACGAAACTTTGGCAGGCTGCGGCGCGGGGCGGCCGCGGGTCTCCCTTCCCGGTCGGGCAGGGGCGAAAGCAGTTCAAAACGACTGTCGGCCGCGGAGGGCGTCCGCGAGCATCTCTCGATTGGCGAACTCCAGGACGCTGCCGGTGGCGATGCCACGCGCCAGGCGGGTGATTTTCACGCCGCTGCCCTCCAGGAGATTGGTGATGAACAACGCAGTTCCGTCCCCTTCCAGCGTGGGATTCGTGGCCATCACGAGTTCCCGCACCCCCTGATTCCGGACGCGCTCGACGAGGGAGTCGATCGTCAGGTCGCCAGGGGTGATGCCTTCCAGCGGGGCCAGGCGTCCTCCCAGTACGTGGTACACGCCCTGGAACACGCCGGTCGCCTCCAGAGACGCCACGTCTCGGGGCTGCTCGACGACGCACACAACCGCCGCATCCCGCCTGGAATCGCGGCAGATCGGGCACAATTCGCCGTCTGTCAAATTGAAGCACCGCTGACAGCGATGCACCCGCTCCTTGACGTCGCGGATCGCATCAGCCAGTTCCAGCGCCTCCCGCTTGCTGCAACTCACCAGATGGTTCGCCAGCCGCTCCGCGGACTTCCGCCCGACGCCGGGCAGATCCGCGAGCCGGTTGACCAGTCGACCGACCGCCGGGCCGAAGGGGTGCTCCTCCGGATGAAAATCTCGCCGCGCCATATGCCGTATCCGTACCCCTGATTGATGACCGCCGCGCCGCCGGGGCGGCGTCAGCTTCCCGGATTCAGCCGCGACATCAGGTCGCTCATTCCGGGGATGTCCGACGTGGCGCTCTGCATGCGCTCGGTCGCCGACTGACGCGCCTTCTCCAGAGCCTGGTTAATGGCCGCGACCAGCAGCTCCTCGAGAAACTCCCGATCGCGCTCCACCGGCATCAGCGTGGGATCCAGCTGGCAGGCGACGACCCGCAGTTCGCCGGTCGCCTCAATCCGCACAAGGCCGCCGCCGGCCTCCCCCTGTTCGCGGACGTCGGCCAGTTGCGCCTGCAGCTCTCCAAACCGCGAGCGCATCTCCTGTGCCTGCCGGAAGAGCTGGGCAATGTTGCTGATCTCTTTGAACATCGGACGTGACTTTCTGTTGCTTCAGGCATCGGCCGGATCCTGCGCCGCCGGTCCAGCGGCAGGCAGCTCCCGGACCTCAACGACACTTCCGCCGAACGTGGCGAGGACCGACTGCACAAATGCGTCGTTCGCCGTGGCGGAGGTCGGGCGTCGCTCGTAACTCGCAGCAGGACTGCGAGTTGCGGCAGACTCCCGGTGCGCGGCGCTGTCCATGCGGAAGCGGACGCACATCGGTCGACCGAACGTCGCGGTGGCCGCCGCCTCCAGGCGGCTGACGACCTCCGGGCGTTCGCAATACGCCTTGCTCAGAAAGTAACTCGCTCCGAACGATGCCTCTAGAGTATTTGGCCCAAAAATTGCATGTTTCGTGCAATTCCTCAAATGACCGGCCACCGGATCGGGCAATTGGGCAAGCAGCCAAGGCCAGGCCTGCTCCAAGTTCTCAAATGTAAAGACCTGCGCCGGCTTCTCTTGCATCGCCGCGCTGTGAACGGGTTCAGGAGTGGCGCCGCTATTCGCCGCGCTTTTGCTCGCTGATCGATCATCAACCAGACGATCGCGAGGCGAATGCTCATCCGGCAGACCGGGAGCTTTTTTTTTTGAAACGTCGGACGCGGCTGTCAGCGGGCGGAGAGGGGCCCCGGGGGCCGTTCCGGCGGCAGGCGGCCGCGCGGGGGGGGCTGCGCCGCTTGCCAGCCCGTCCACGACAGCGGCGATCGCATCCAGGTCCGCCAGCAACGTCATTCTGACCAGCGCCAACTCCACAAGCGCCCGGGCGTGCGTGGCCCGCTGCATCCGGGCGCGGCACTCTGTCATCACCTGCATCGCCGCGGAGATGTTTCGCAGCCCCCAGGCCTCCGCCTGCTTCGCGACGTCCCCGCGCGACCCTTCCGCCACCGACAAGAGCGGCACCGTGGTCGTTCCGGCGCTCAGAATCAGGAGATCCCTCAGATAGTTCAGCAACTGGTCCGCCAGGCTGCCGATCTGCACGCCCTCGTCCAGCGAGCCGTTCAGGCGTTCGAGCACGCCGGACCGGTCCTGCACGATGACGCCTTGGAACAGTTCCACGAGACGGCTGTCGGGGGCCGTGCCGAGGAGCCGGTGGACGTCCACCGCGGTGACGGTTTCTCCGCCGAACGCGAGCAGTTGATCGAACAGCGACTGGCTGTCCCGCATGGAGCCGGCGGCCCGGCGGGCGACGAGATCGACGGCGTCCGGATGGACCTCAATTCCTTCCTGGACAGCGATTTCCGTCAACCGGCGGGCGATGCTGTCGGGAGCGATCGTGCCGAAATCGAACCGCTGGCAGCGGGACAGGATGGTGTCGGGGACCTTGTTCGGCTCGGTCGTGCAGAACACGAATTTGACGTTCGGCGGGGGCTCTTCGAGCGTCTTGAGGAGCGCGTTGAAGGCCTCCTTGGTCAGCATGTGGACTTCGTCGATGATGTACACCTTGCAGGCGGACCGCATCGAACGGACGTTCACGTTCGACCGCAGGGTGCGAATGTCATCGATGCCGCGGTTCGATGCGCCGTCGATTTCGAGGACGTCGACGTCGGATCCCGCGCCGATCGCCTGACAGATTTCGCAGCGGTTGCAGGGGACCGCGTCCCGGACGTTCGGGCAATTGAGCGCTTTGGCGAAGATGCGGGCCGTCGATGTCTTGCCGACGCCTCGAGCGCCGGTGAACAGGTAGGCGTGGGCGACGCGGCTGGATTGGATGGCGTTGCGGAGCGCCTGTCCGATCTGCTCCTGGCCGACGACTTCGTCGAACGTCTGCGGACGGAAACGCCGTGCCAGAACGGTGTAAGGCTGACCAGCGGAATGTTCGGTTCCGGGCATTGCACGGATCGGCGGGCGGTGATGAAGCGCGGCGGCAGGGGTCGCCGACGCCAGGAGACTTGAGGGAATTCTATCGGATCGCCGCCGAATGCTCGACGTCGCGGCAAACCTGCCGGCCGGCCGTTTCGCGCCTCCCGGTGGAGTTCTGTCGTGCGAACCGCGGCATCGCCCGCGAAAGCGAGGACCGGCCCGTTTCCGCTGGACCGGGACACGATGGCGACCCGATCCGAATTCCGATGGCGTGTCACATCCCGCGGGCATCGTTGCCTCCCATGAAGCTGGTTCCGAAACCGCCGCGACACATGCGCTCCGGAGTGAGCGTTGCGCCGCTGCAGGTTCTGGCGGTGGTCGTGGCGGCGTTGGGGTGCGGCCTGGTCCTCGCCTGGTGGCTGACGGACGGGCGGTCTCCGAAGTTCTACGGGTATGTGTATCCGCGGACGACGACGATCGTCGCGCCCCGCGGCGGCGTCATCTCCAACATCGAGACCCGCAGCGGAGACAGCCTGACGCCCGGCACGCCTGTCGCCCGGCTGGCCGATGAAACGCTCGAAACGCGGTACCTGGCCAAGCAGGGGGAAATCGCGGCTGCCGTAGCGCGGCTCAAGACCGCCCAGGCCCAGGCGGAACTCGATCTCGACCGGCATGTCCGGGACATCGAGGACGAGCTCTGGCTGGTGCAGCTGCGCACCGCCGAGTTTCAGCAGGAGAAGTACGACATCGAGCTGCGGCGGAACATGCTCAAGGACGCGCTGGCGAGCAGCCAGTGGGCCCTGTTCGGCGACACCGACCAGTTTATGACGTCCTACCTGATGCACGCGGAAGACAACCCGCAGGACCGGGTCGTCACCGTGCTCCGGCTTGAGGCCGCCGAAAACGCCGTCGAAGTTTCGACCGCGCAAATCGAGTGGTGCGAGTGGAACAGGAAGCGGCTGGAGAAGCACAAGGAACGGCTGCCGGACGTCGTGCAGCGGTCGGCCGGCATCGATGTCCTGGCCGCTCAGCTCGAGCAGTCCCGCATCGACCTCGGCCAGTTGGCGGCCGCCCGGGAAGAACTGGAGATCAAGTCGACGGCGGTCGGTACCGCGGGACTGATGCGTGTCACCCCGGGCTGCTCCGTGGCGCCGGGAACGCCGATTGTCGATGTGCTGGACGACGTGGAGCGGGTGATCGTCGTCAACGTGCCCTCGGAGCAGATTCGCTCGTTCCGCAAGGGGGGCGAGGTGTCGCTGACGTTTGCCGGGCGCGAACTCCGTGCAGGCCGGGTGTTTGACATTGCTCCGCAGGCGGTGGTCCCGGCGGGGGCGACGGGGGGCGAGTCATACATCGAGGTGCGGATTGAACCGACGGGCGCCGTCTGGCCCGAGTTGCCGGCCGGCTCACGCGTTCAAATCCGCGTCCCGCCGCGCGGCGTTTTCTGATCCGGACGAGGCGGGGGCGGCCTGAGCCAGCCGGCGGGCGGCGATCAGCGGGGCCGCGATTGACGCCAGGTGCTGGATCGTGTCTCCAAAGGCGCCGCAGGCCATTCGTCGTCGGAGTTCGGGGGTCAGCGCGCAACCCCCCAGGACGAGCGCGGAATCGCTCGCACTGATCGCCTGATGCACGGCCCGCATGCCGTCCAGAAACCGGGCCTCATCTGCGATCGCCGAGACGCTCAGCCACACCAGTCCGGGTCGCAGCCGCTCGACCGCGGCGACGACGGTCTCGAAGGGCAGCAGCGTTCCCAGCGAAGTCGCATCCCAACCCTGGCCGCGGAGGACGATTTCCGCCATCGCCGTCGGCAACGTGTAGGGATCGGTTTCGACCGTGCCGCCGATCGCCACCGGGGCTCCGGCGTCCGGGGGCGGGATGATGCTCCGCAGTTCATGAATCAGCCGCAGCGCCATGCCGCAGGCCCGGCGTTCTTCGTAGGCCTCGACCTCTCCGCAGCTCCACAAGTCCCCGATGGCATGAAACGAGCGGGCAAACACCTCGTCGCAAATCCGGGCAAGATCGTGCCGCCCGAGAAACAGGTCATGGACGATCTGGCGACAGGTCTCTTCGTCGCCGCTGACCAGTCCCTCCTGGAATCGGGTCTGGGCGCGCTCGATCGTCCATTCCGTCGTGCCGGCGGAGACGGGGAGTCCGAGAACCTCGGGTTCGACCAGGCGGATGCCGCGCTCCCGGAGGAACGACATCACGGAATCGAGCGGCAAACGGCGATGCCCCCCGGCCGTCCGTTCGGCCCGAATCAGCCCGCAATCGCACCAGCGTTTCAGCGACGACTCACTGACCCCGATCGCGCGGGCGACCTGTTTCGGAGAGATGAGTCGTCTCACTGAGTGCCCTCAACCGTCCTGGCGGAGTGACGCGGCCCCCGCCCGAAGTGCCGCAGGGACGCCCACGTCGAGATTCTAGCGGGGTTGGGGCGTCGTCTACCGGCCTCTCGCCGATTTTCCGCGCGCAGCGGCAGTGGCCGCCAGCCAGCGCCGGTCTAGGTTCTCAGGAAAGGCCCGTCCTCAGTCAGCGTCAGCACCCCGCCAGCGCCCCGTCGCCCTCGTGATCGCCCCTCTCGAACAGACCCCGCGACAAACGATCGCGATCATTGGTTCCGGAGTCTCCGGACTGGTGTGCGGGGCGCTGCTGCACCGCCGGGCGAAGATCACCGTCTTCGAAGCCGACGGCCATGTCGGCGGTCATGCGAACACAGTCGACGTGGCCGTGGGCGCTGAGTCGCACGCCGTCGACACGGGGTTTGTCGTCTACAACGAACGGAACTATCCAAACCTGTCGGCCCTGTTTCGCGATCTGGGCGTGCGAACGCGGCCGACGAGCATGGGCTTTTCGATGCGCTGCCGGCAGTGCGGCGTCGAATACAACGGCTCATCGCTGCGGGGCATGTTTCTCCGCCGGCGGAACCTGTTTCGGCCGTCCTACTACCGCATGCTGCGCGACATCGTGCGGTTCAACCGGGATGCTCCTCGGCGGCTAACGGAACTGGAAGAAACGGAAACGCTGGGACGGTTCCTGCGGCGGGAGCGGTACGGACCGGAATTCGCGGAACATTATCTGCTGCCGATGGGCGCGGCGATCTGGTCCTGCGCTGCGGATGAGTTTTCCGATTTCCCCGCGCGGTTCGTCGTCGAGTTTTATCGCAACCACGGGCTGCTCTCGTACAACGACCGGCCGCAGTGGCGGATCGTCTGCGGGGGCTCGCGAGAGTATGTCGGTCGACTCACGGCGCCGTTCCGCGGCGCCATTCGGCTCCATTCCCCCGTGTTGCAGGTCCGCCGCGACGATCTCGGCGTCGACGTCGCCACGGCGCGGGGCGTCGAGCGGTTCGACGAGGTCATTTTCGCCTGCCACAGCGATCAGGCGCTGCGGTTGCTGGCCGATCCGACGCCGACGGAGGTCGATCTGCTGTCGGCATTCCGGTACGGCCGAAATGACGCCGTCCTGCATGCCGACGAGCGTCTGCTGCCCGAGCATCGCGGGCTGTGGGCCAGTTGGAACTACGATCGGGCGCGGCACGACGCGTCGCGCCCCACGCTGACCTACTGCATGAACATCCTGCAGGGGATAGAGTCGCAGCACATTTTCTGCGTGACGTTGAACGACTCCGGCTCGATCCGCCCGGAACGTGTGCTTGGGACATACCAGTACAGCCATCCGGTGTTCTCGACGCGCCGGGACGCGGCCCAGCGGCGGCATGGCGAAATGCTCCGCAATCGCCGGACATCATACTGCGGGGCGTACTGGGGAAATGGCTTTCACGAGGACGGCGTGAACAGCGCGCTGGCGGTCGGCCGGGCCTTTGGCATCGTTCCGGAGTGGGCCCCGGCGCGACAGGCCTGCGACGAAGGCCGCCCGACCGCGGGGGAACTCTGTGTCGCCTGACGCCGCGTCGGCCAGCAGTTGCGTGTATCGCGGCATCGTCCGTCATCGACGCACGATGCCGTGCGTCCATCAGTTCGAGTATCCAGTGTTTCTGCTGGGCCTCGATCTGGATGAGATCGAGCCGCTGTTCGCCGGCCGCTGGCTGTCGTCGGCGACGCGTCCCGCCCCGGCCTGGTTCCGCCGCGCGGATCATCTGGGGGATCCGAAGCTGCCGCTGGCGGACGCGGTTCGAGCCCTGCTGCGCGAGCGTCTCGGCCGCGAAGTCCCCGGGCGGATCCAGTTGCTGACTCAGCTTCGCTGGTGGGGCTTCCTGATGAATCCCGTCAGCTTCTACTTCTGCGGCGGCGAGGCGGCGCGGCCGGACGCGCTTGTCGCTGAAGTGACGAACACTCCCTGGCGTGAGCAGCATTGCTACGCGTTCGACTGGCCACGCGACGCCGATGGACCCGCCCGGTTCTCGAACGGCAAGGCGTTCCATGTCTCGCCCTTCATGGGCATGGACTCGGAATACCGCTGGGTCGTGTCGCCGCCGGGCAACCGCCTCGAATTGCGGATCGACGCCTGGCGCGAGCGGAAGCTGCTGTTCGAGTCCTCTCTGGACCTCGTGCGGTCTCCGCTGACGACGTCCGTGATTTCCCGCTGCCTGCTGCGGCATCCGTGGGTCTCGGCACAGATTGGAGCCGCGATCTACTGGCAGGCGCTGAAGCTGTGGTGGAAGGGCGCGCCGTTTCATCCGCACCCGAATTCCATGCCGGCCGGCGCGGCATCCGTCGCCGGCGTCCTGACCAGCCCCCCCGAGAGGACCCCCTGACGATGCGTGGATTCGATGTGGCGGAGGAGCGAAGGGACGAGGCGCGGGATCGCCGGGCGGGCGGTTTGCGGCGCGAGCCCCTGCCCGGGGACGAATTCCCCGGCGATGCGCAGGCCCCGAAGTTCGCCCACGATGCCCGACCGGGGTTCATCGACGGTTGGGTCCGCGGGCGGGTGCTCAACGTGCTGCGCGGCCTCGTTGGCGGCGAGATTCTGCTGACGGAAGGGGCCGACAGGGAACGGCTGGGTTGTCCGGCCGAGGACGGCCTGCAAGCGCGTGTCGCCGTGCGCGACCCGGCCCTCTACCGGGAGCTGCTGTTTGGCGGCAGCCTGGGCGCGGCGGAGGCCTACCTGCAGGGAAGCTGGGACTGCGATGATCTCGTCGCGTTCCTCAGGATCGCCTGCCGGAACTATGACAGTCTGATGCGGCTCGATCGCGGACCGGCCGCGCCGCTGATGGCCGCCCTGAGACTGCGGCACCGGCTGAGCCGCAACACTCAGCGGGGAAGCCGCCGGAACATCGCCGCGCATTACGACCTGGGCAACGAGTTCTTCTCGCTGTTTCTGGACCGCGACCTGATGTACTCGTCCGGCCTGTTCGCCGAACCGGGAATGTCGCTGGACGAAGCGTCACAGAGAAAGCTGGACGCCGTGTGCCGGCGGTTGCGGCTGCAGCCGGGGCAGCACCTGGTCGAAATCGGAACAGGTTGGGGCGGCCTGGCGGCCTTCGCGGCCCGGGAATGCGGCTGCCGCGTGACGACGACGACGGTCTCCCGCCAGCAGTACGAGTTCGCGACGCAACGGATCGAGGCCCAGGGCCTGTCCGACCGGGTGACCGTACTGCTCGAGGATTACCGCGACCTCCGGGGGACGTACGACGCGCTCGTCTCGATCGAGATGGTGGAGGCGGTCGGCCGAGAATTCCTGCCGAGGTATTTCGCGAAATGCGCGAGTCTGCTGAAGCCCGAGGGCCGGATGTTGATTCAGGCCATCACCATGCCGGAGCAGCGTTATGAAGCGTACTCGCGGTCGGTCGATTTCATTCAGCGGTACATTTTCCCCGGCGGGCATCTGCCGTCGGTCCGCGAGATGCTGAATGCGGTCGCCGCGGCGCCGGGACTGCGGTTCCTGTTCGCGGAGCAGTTTCCGGACAGTTACGCGCTGACGCTCAGAGAATGGCGGCGGAGATTCGAAACGCGACGGAAGGATGTTCGCGAGTTGGGCTTCGACGAGCGCTTTCTGCGGATGTGGGAGTACTACTTCTGCTACTGCGAGGCCGCATTCCTGGAGCGAGCGGTCAGCGTCGGCCACTTCCTGTGGGAGAAGAATCACTGGTCGGCGTGACGGCCAATTGAGTCGCCGTGGTGTTGGTTTACGGACGCGACGCGACGACCGCTGCGCGTGGCGACTTCGGAAACGCCGGCCAGGCGACCGCGCCGACCTGCGGCATCTCGCCGATCGAACGCCGTTGCGGCGGAAAGTAGTCCGGGCTGGCCGGGTCATCGTACCGGTCGCGACGGCCCCAGACCTGCGCCAGCGAATCCTGATACAGGAGCACCCATTCGGGGCTGGCCATGATTGTTCGGATCGCCGGCTGCTGGCCGCGGTCGAGCAGGAACAGATCGGGCTCCTGATAGGTCAACGCGCGCGTCGGATCGTAGGGCGCGGAGTCGCGCGCCCGGAGCCGCGCGCCGGGCTGCGGTTCGCCGAGCAGGAAGTCGAGGTAGATGTCGAGCACCGGGCGGGGGTAGCAGGTATTGAGACGGCCGTCGATCGCGACGCGCGATGGCTCGTCAGTTGAGTCCTGCGCGAAGCAGGCGATCGCATACTGGGCCCAGTTGAACGTGACCATCGTGCGGCCGCGGAGATCGTGCTGCCGCAGGAACTGCATCGCCGATACGGGATACTCGGACCGCTCGACCGGGATCGTCGACAGTTGCGGGCCCAGCCGCAGCGCGAGCATTCCCAGCCACAGGACGAACACGCCGCCCAGGACGCGGCGGATCACCGGCGAAGGCTCGCGCCCCTGCAGCGTCGCCCGCCAGGAGTTCCGGATCGGCTCGATGGCCGACTGCAGGTGCGCAGGCATCCAGAAGGCGCAGAAGATCGCGAAGAAACAGATATGCCGGCAGTGCGACAGTCCCTGCCACAGCGTCAGCGCCAACAGGCAGAGCTGCACCGGGTCCCGCCGGCGCGACGTCCGCAACAGGCTGAAGCCCACGACGGCGATCAGCAGCCAGAACCCGGTCGCCTGCCGGGTCCAGATCGGCAGCGGAGCCCAGTCTCCAATTTCCGGCGGCGCGGCGCCCAGCGTATCGAGCATCCACAGGTGCAGCCCGGGGCCGTACGGGTTCATCAGCGAAGCGAGAATCGTCGCTGCGATCATCATGCCGATCCGCAGCTGGCGGGGAATGCTGGCCCGTCCCCACCAGTTCCAGCCCTGCAGCATTCTCATGCCGAGGTAAGAGCAGGCGATCGCCAGCCCTGCCGCGAACCCGCCATGCGTGTTCGTCCACGCGAACATCAGCGGAGGCAACAGCCACAGCAGCCGCAGCCGGGGCAGCGACGGCGGATCGGGATCGACCGATTGCAGGCTGAACATTTCCCGCCAGCGGCGGGCGACGCCCTGCCACCCCGCAAACGCCTCACCAAGGATCAGCACCATCACTGCGAAGTACGCGTAGGTCCATGCGTGCGGGCGGAACTGCCAGTGGAAACGAATGTTGTCCGCCGCCAGGATGGCGACGAGACCGATTGTCGCCCAACCGGCGCCGCGTCGCCGACAGCTCCAGATCGCACACCCGAAGATCACGATCGCCAGCAGCAGCTTGCCGATTGTCAAACCGGGAATGCCAAACCGGTCCGCGGTCCAGGCGGTCGCGATCTCGGCGAGATTTTCATGATTGACCCAGGGATGCCCCTCGACGGCATACGACCAGGTCGTCGTCGTCGCCAGTTCGCCGTCGCGGAGGGCCTCTTTGCCGTACTGGTAGTGGCCCCACAGATCGGGGTCGGCGCCGTTCGACGTCATCACTCCCACCGCGGCGAACAGCACAGCGAATGTCGGCCACAGCCAATGGCGCGGGCGGGGAGCGGGTGCGTTCGAAGGACGGTCGGCGGGAGCGGATTCGGACATGGGGACAGCCGCAAGCGGGGAGACCAATGGCGAAGCCCCGGCCGGGAAAGGCCGTGCGTCCAAGCCTACGTCATGGAATCCGGCCGCGCCGCGGCCACGTTGCATTTCGGAAACATTGCGTAACGCGTGTTTCAGAAGCGGTTTGCGGCGAATGTGCGCCGCATGCGCTGATGAAGGAAATCAACACTGTCGCGGATTGATCCGTTGCGTATCCTCCGCATCCGGAATGAGCGACTGTATTTGTGGGAGACGGAGCCGACGTGGAACTGCGAGATCGAGTGGCCGTTGTCACGGGGGGCGCCCGGGGAATCGGGGCGGCGCTCTGTCGCCGATTCGCCGAGGAAGGCGCCGCGGCGATCATCATTGCGGACCTCGATCGCGCGGCGGCCGAGGAACTCGCCGGGCAGCTCGGGGCTCCGGCGACGGCCCGGGAATGCGATGTCCGGTCCGAAGCCTCGATTGTCGAACTGGTTCGCGCGACTCGGGAGCGACACGGGCGAATCGACCTGTTCTGCTCGAATGCAGGCATCACGGTTTCCGGGACGGAAGAGACGCCGGACGACGACTGGCAGCGGTTGTGGGATGTGAACGTCATGTCGCACGTCTACGCGGCCCGGGCCGTACTGCCGTCGATGCTGGAGCGCGGCGAGGGGCACCTGCTGCAGACATCGTCAGCGGCCGGTCTGCTGACGGAGATCGGTTCGGCGGCGTACTCCGTCACCAAGCACGGGGCGGTCGCGTTCGCGGAATGGCTGTCGGTGCGATACCGGCGGCGGGGCATCCGGGTGAGCTGTCTGTGCCCGGCGGGCGTGGCGACGGAGTTCCTCAAAGAGGACGACGCGATCCACCAGTTCCTGGCGACCAGCGCGCTCACGCCCGAGGATGTGGCGGAAGCGGTCATTCAGGGGCTCGCCGACGAGCGGTTCCTGATTCTGCCGCACCACCAGGTGGCCGAGTTCTTCGCCTTCAAGGGCGAGGACTACGACCGCTGGCTGCACAATTTCTCGAGGATCGCCCAGAAGCTGGACCGGATCGCAAATCGGCGCGAGGCGACGGACTAGAGTTCCGCGGCCCAGCGACGGAGATCGGGCTCGGTGCGGCGCAGGCCCTCGTCCGTGGAGACCGGGGGCGCGTAACCGAAATCGTGGATCGCCGCATCGATCCGGTACCAGTGCGACGTCGCCAGTTGCGAGGCCACGAATCGCGTCATGATGGGCTCATACGGGAAGCGGACCAGCGTGAACAGCCCTTCCAGCACGGCGCCGGCGCCGTAGGCGACAGGATAGGGCACGGATCGCTGCACAGGCGGCAGGCCGGCCCGCGCCAGCAGGTCCGCGACCCAGTCCCACAATCGGACCGGTTCGGGCTCATTGATGAAGTAGGCCCGGCCGGCGCAGGGGAGGCCCGCCGCCAGCGCATCGCAGGCCTGAATGTGGGCGGCGGCGACATTCTCAACGTACGACATGGAGACCCGATTCACTCCGTTCCCGATCCGCCGGAGCCGCCCGGACTTCACCCGCAGGATCAACCGGGGCAGCAGATGGTTGTCGCGCGGCCCCCAGATCAGGTGGGGACGCAGCGCGATTGTCCGCAGCGTCGCGGGATCATTCGCTGCCAGGACCGCCTGTTCGGCAAGCGCCTTGGAATGCGGATAGTGGCAGCGGAACCGGCGGGGATAGGGGAGCGATTCGTCTGCGCCCTCATGCGGGCGGCCGTCATACACGACGCTGGGCGAACTGGTGTAAACCAGCTTGGAAACGGCGTGCTGACGACATCCGGCGACGACGTTTCGCGTGCCGACCGTGTTCGTTTCGTAATACAGGCTCCAGGGCCCCCAGACTCCCGGAACCGCGGCCGTGTGAAACACCGCGTCCCGACCGGCGCACGCGGCGGCGACGGCATCGGCGTCCCGGAGATCCCCCGTGAGGCACTCCACGCCCTGGTTCTCCAGCTCCGGATATCGGGAACGCGAGAAAATGCGGACGTCGTCCCCCCGATCCAGGAGTCGTTCGACGATGTAGCGTCCGAGAAAGCCGCCGCCTCCAGTGACGAGCGTCTGCACGTTGCTGTTTCTCCCGACGTGGGCTGGCCACGAATCGATCCGGCCGATGGTGTACCGGAAGGGGCCGTCTCCGGAAACGGATGCGGAGACGGAGCGGGGGGGCGAGCGGGCTGTGGGGCCGAGGAGATCGTCTTGCGCGAGCCTGCCGCGAACCTGCTATCATGTGGTTCAACAGCGTTTTGAACTCGATGGCCGACGCCGAGTCGGCCTGATGACTGGACGACAGCCTTGAACGACGAAGACCTTCCTCTCGACGATTCCGCCGAAGCGTCGCCCGCGCGAATCCGGCTGCAGCGGTTTCTGGCCGCCTGCGGACTGGGCTCGCGCCGCGCCTGCGAGGAATTGATCACGGATGGCCGCGTGACAGTGGACGGCGTGACCGTGGATCAGTTGGGCGCCACGGTCGACCCGTCGGCTCAGAAGATCCTGCTCGACGGCGAGCGGCTGCGGATGGAGCGGAAACGCTACTACGCGCTCAACAAGCCCCCCGGTTATCTGTGCACGGCCCGCGATCCGGCCGGCCGGCGCAGGGTGCTGGACTTGATGCCCCCCGGGGGGCCGCGGATGTTCACCGTCGGGCGCCTGGACGAGAACAGCACGGGCCTGATCTTCGTGACGAACGACGGAGACCTGGCGGAGAAGCTGGCGCATCCGCGCAATCAGATCTTCCGGACGTATCACGTGCAGGTGGCGGGCGTGCCGACGCGGGAGGTCTACGAATCGCTCAAGGAGGGGCTGCATTTCTCGGACGGGCGGTTCCGGGTGCGGACGGTCAAGACGCTGAAGAAGGTTGGACAGAGCGCGTGGCTGGAGGTCGTGCTGTCGGAGGGACACAACCGGGAGCTGCGGCGGCTGTTCGCGCGGGTCGGGCACAAGGTGTTGAAGCTGACGCGGATGGCGTTCGGCCCGATCCGGCTGGGCCGGTTGAACATGGGAGAGTTCCGTCCCCTGACGGTTCGGGAACTGGCGGACCTGCATGGCATGGTCGAGCGGGGGGGAGAGGCGCGTCGCGCGCCGCGCAAACCAGGCGGTCGGAGGCCGGCGGACAAGGGGCCCGGCCGCAGTCCTGGAAAGCGTCCGGGCAAACGCCCCGCAAAGCAGCCCGGCGGACGGGCGGGGGCGAATCCTTCCGGCGGATTCCGGAAGCCGGCGGGCCGGCCGGGCGGCGGGCCTCGCAAAAAGCCGTCGCGTCGGCCGCGCCGTTGAGATCGGGAGCGCCCGTCAATGAGCGACCATTCCGACGAATCGCAGGCCTCCGTTCTCCGACCGCTGCTGGACCGCGCCCGCCAGGGGGACATCGCCGCGCAGGAGGAGCTGTTCGCGAAGTGCCGCAACTACATCGCGCTGGTCGCGCGGGCGCAGGTCGAAAGCTGGATGCGCACCAAAGTTGACGCGTCGGACCTCGTCCAGCAGACGCTGCTCGAAGCGTATCGCGGGTTTCAGAATTTTCAGGGGCGCAGCGAGGGGGAGTGGCTGGCGTGGCTGCGTCAGATCCTGACTCACAACGCACAGGACTTCATTCGTCAGTTGCGGACCGAGAAGCGGGGCGGGGGGGCGATCGAGCGGTCGCTGTCCCCGGGGGACGATTCGGGGTCGTTCTTCGCGGAGCCGGCCGCGGACGAGGCGACGCCCAGTCAGCTCGTTTCGGCCCGCGAACGGGAAATCGCCGTCGCGGATGCGATCGCGCGGCTGTCGCCCGACCACCAGGAAGTCATTATTCTCCGCAACCTGCAGCGGCTGCCGTTTGAGGAGATCGCCGAACGGATGGGCCGGACGCGGCCCGCGGTCCAGATGCTCTGGACGCGTGCGATTCAAAAGCTCGAACAGCTGCTGGCCTCCGGCGAGGACTTCGCCGGCGCCGACGACTGAATTTGTGGATTCCCCCTGAAGGCGGTTTGAATTTGGCCGACATTCTCCAGCAGATCGTCGAACACAAGCGCGAGGAGATTTCCGCGGCTTGCGCGCGGACATCGCTCGATGAACTCAAGCGGCAGGCGCATGCGGCGCCTCCGCCGCGGAACTTCGCGGGCGCGCTGCGGACCGCCGGGCCGGTCGCGCTGATCGCCGAAGTGAAGAAGGCGTCGCCGTCCGCCGGCGTCATCCGCGAGGACTTCGATCCGGTCGCGATCGCGCGGATCTACGCGGACCATGGGGCGACCTGCCTCAGCGTGCTGACCGACGAACGGTTCTTTCAGGGGCATCTGGATTTCCTGCGGTCGATCCGGGCCGCCGTCGATCTGCCCGTGCTTCGCAAGGACTTCATTCTGGACGAATACCAGGTCGTGGAGGCCCGGGCTGCGGGGGCCGACGCCGTGCTATTGATCGCGGAATGCCTGCCGGGACAGGAGCTGGCGAAGCTGGACAGCGCGATTCGCGGCTGGGGGATGCAGTCGCTGGTGGAGCTGTACGAGGAGCGGCATCTGGACCGCGTGCTGGCGCTGGGTCCGGAACTGGTGGGTGTCAACAACCGGGACCTGCGGTCGTTCGTGACGGACCTGGGGCATGCGATCGCGCTGCGTCCGAAGACGCCGGCGGAGGTGGTGTTTATTGCGGAAAGCGGGATTCGGACCGCGGCGGACGTGGAGCGGTTGCGGGTCGCCGGCATCGATGCGATGCTCGTCGGCGAATCGCTGATGCGTGAGCCGGACATCGGCCGGGCGGCCGCTGCGCTGCTGGCCGGACGCCGAACGGATTCCCCTGCCTGAAGGATCTCCCCCTGTGAGTGAAGCCTCCGCACGTGAAGCTGGCGCGGCCGACCCCGCGTCCACGTCCCTCGAGCAGGTGCTCGTCGTCCCGACGTCGCTGTTCCACGACCTCGGGCACTTTCAGGGCTTCCAGCCGAACATCGAGCCCTATCTGAAGTCGCTGCTGGACCCGGCCTACACGAGCTACCGCCCGCGGCACGAGGTCGAAGAGGATCCGTCGTTCAAGCAGTTGATCCCGTACTGCATTTTCCGCTGGCAGGGGCGGGTGTTCCATTACACGCGCGGCAAGCTGCAGGGCGACGGACGGCTGCGCAGCAAGCGGTCGGTGGGAATCGGCGGTCACATTTCAAGCGTCGACCGGGACGGCGGCTCGGACGTCTACCGCGAGGCGATGTGGCGGGAAATCCAGGAGGAAGTGCACCTGGAGTCGGCCTGGACTGAGCGTTGCGTGGGCCTGATCAACGACGACGCGACAGACGTCGGGCGCGTGCACCTGGGGGTGGTCCACGTTTTTGAGCTTGAAGCGCCGCAAGTTCGGCCCCGGGAAGAGTCGATTATACTCTCAGGATTCGCAGAACCGTCAGAACTGGCGCGCGACAGCGGCCAGTTCGAAACGTGGTCGCAGATTTGCCTGGATTACCTGAACCGCGCCGGCGCACAGGAGTAGCGCCGGGCGGCGTCGTCCGGAACGCCTCGCGAGGGGCGCTGGTCGGCGGAAATGCCGCTGCGCGCAGCGGCAACAGGCGACGATTGACAAAGGAGTGTCACAGATGGCTTTCACTCGTCGAGGCGTGTTGGCGGGAGCGGCGGCGGGATTGCTGGGAGCGACGACGCTCAAAGCGCAGGAAGCCACGGCCCCCGCGCCCGGCGCCATTAACGAGGACCAGCTTGGCGAACTGCTGCAGGCGATCGGACTCAAGCCCGACAAGCAGCAGCAGCGCTATGACTTCGCCTTCGCCGCGACGCTCGATGAGCAGAAGTGGGAGCTGTCCATGTCGGCCGTCCTCAGCCAGGACGCGCAGTCGGTCTGGGTCATGGCCTGGCTCGACGAATGCCCGAAAGCGGCCGCCGACGTGCCGCGAACGGCTTTGCTGCGGCTGCTCGCCGAGAACGACAAGCTGGGCAGCGGAAAGTTCTTCGCATACATCCCGAACAATCGCCGGTTCGTGCTGCAGCGCGTCGTGGCGAATGAGGATATGACTTCTGCGAAGTTCAAGATGATTTTGCAGGACCTGGGGACGACGGTCGTCGAGACGTATCCCACGTGGTCCGTCGCGGGCTGGAATGCGACGGCCGCTCCGGCGGCAGGCGCCACCGCGGACGCCGCTGCGCCGGCCAATGCGGCCGGGCCGGCGAATCCGGCCTCGCCTTCGGCCAATGCGACCCGGGCCGCCGCCAACGATTCGAAGTTTCAGGCGCCTGTCAAGAAATGAGGCCGACTGGCTGACGGCCCCGCCGCTCCCAGGGCCCGCGGACCGCTATCGCGGTTCGCGTACGGATGGGCGGCGTGAGGCCGGATCGCGTTTTTCGCCAGGTGCAGTCACCCACGCTGGGCATTTCCGGGGGCGATTGCTGCACCGCGTCGCCGCGACCTTTCCAGACGACGCGCTGCCGTTCCGGTTGAGACGGCGGCGCGAGCGTCGGCGAGGCCGCGGCGACGGGCGTTTTGCTTTCGCCCGATTCCGGCCTTGCTCGGGGGCTTCAGCGGACGCGGCCCCGGGGATGTCGCAGGGCCGGGACAACCCGTGAATTCGGCGCACGCGCCACTCTCGATTCCTTGCGCGCCGGGCGCCGCATGGAAGACCGGACCGGCGGCGCATGCTCTGCCGTTTCGTTGAAAAAGGGGGACGCGGCCGGGAACGCGTTTTGACCCTCCCGGCAGGGTGAGCTACGTACCCTCGGAGGCGGGATTCCGCGCGCACAGTCCGGGTCCGGACGGCGCAGGGCTTCAGCGTCTGAAGTCCGCGGATTCGCGAATCGGCCTCCGCACCCCTCGAGGGATACGAGCATCATGGAGCGTTCAGCCGAACTGGCCCGTCCCCGCAAGTCGGGGCGCAGCGATCGCGGCCTCATCCTCAAGCCCGCCCGGCAGGGGTCAGGGCGCGAGACATTGAGGCTGATGCCCGGCCGTTACGAAATCGGCTCGGATCCCGCCTGCGACATCCAGTTGCCGGTGCCGGGCATCGAGCCCCGGCACTGCGTCATCATCGTTCGCAAAGCGGGCGCCGTTGTACGGGCGTCATCCCGGTTCACCTGGATCAATGACGGACTCGTCCGCGAAGCGCCGCTCCGGTCAGGCGACCGGCTGACGATCGGACCGATCGAATTCAACGTGCGGACCGCGCGGTTCGTCCAGGGCCGAGCCCGGACCAGCTCCGGAGATGTCGACGAACTTCTCCGGCAGGCGGCCATTCAGTCGTCGCTGCGGGAGGCGCTCGCCGCGACGCAACACCAGCTGGCGGGTCTGGAATCGCAATCGCGGATGCCGCCGTTCGAGGGCAGCGACGCCCCGGCGCTGCAGCCCGTGGATCAGTCCGCGCTGCGCGCCGCCGAACAGTCGTTTCGTCGGCGTGAGAGCCTGCTGGGAGATTTGAACGGCGAGCTGCTGCGACACCTCGGCGAGCTGACGGGGCGGGAGGCGCGTTCGCAGGAGCGTGAGCGTCGTCAACTGGAAGAATCGGCCCGCATTGATGTCCGACGGCAGTCGCTCGAAGAGGATCGCCGCGAACTCGACCGGATCCGCAGCGGGCTGGACGAGCAGCAGCGGGGCCTCGATGCGCATCGGGCGGGGGTGCAGGCCCGAGCGGATGAGCTGCAGCGGCTGCGGGATGCCCTGCATGCCGATCAGGATCGCATTCGCGGCGACCGCGAGGCCTCCGAACGGCTGCGCCGGGAAGTCGCCGAGCAGACCGCCGCACTCGATGCGGAGCGCGCGGGCATTCAGTCGCAGTCCGACGAACTGAACCGTTTGCGCGAGGCCCTGCGGGCCGATCAGGAGCGGCTGCGCGAAGAACAGGACTCGACGGAGCGGGTGCGCCAGGCAGTCGCCGAGCGGAACGCTCAACTCGACGAAGAGCGGAGCCGGATCGCGGAACGATTTCAGGAACTCGACGCCCGCCAGGCGCGGATCGAGCAGCGCGCCGCGGAACTCGAGGAACGCGGGCTGTCTTTGGAACAACAGCTGGAGGAGCTGCGCCGCCAGGAGGCGGAGTTGCAGGAATCGATGGCGAGTTTCGTGGGCGAGCGGGACGCCTGGTCGCAAACACGGATCGCGACGGACGGCGCCTGCGCCGAGCAGGCCCGCAGCGAACGGGAGTCGCTGGCGGCTGTGCGAGCGGAACTGGAGACAGAACGCGTCGCATTGGAGGGCGAGCGGCGGGACCTCGACGTTCAGCGGCTGGAAAACGAAGCCAGAATCCGCGACGCTGAACAGCGCTGCGCCTCCGCGACGCAGGCCGAAGAGTCTCTCGCCGAACGGCGGCGGGAGTGGGAGTTGCAATCGCGGTCGCTGGAGGAGGCGCTGCAGCAGGTGGAAGCCCGGCTGCAGGGACTGGAGGCCCGGGAGGCGAGCATCGCCGATCGGGAGCAGACTCTGATCTCCGCCGAAATCCGGTTTCATGAGGAGCAGGAGCGGCGCGACGCCGAAACGCAGGCGACGCAGGATGCTTGGAATCAGCAGGCCGAGGAACTGCGGCGCGAGCGGGAAGCGCTTGAGCTGGAGCGACTGTCGTTCTCGCAGGAGCAGGCGTCGCTGGCGGCGCTCCGGGAGCAGATGGCTTCTGAGTCGGCCGGGATTGCGGCCCGGGGCGCGGAAATCGACGAGCAGTCGGTCGAACTGTTGCGGCAGTCGGCGGCGCTGGATGAGCGGGCGGCCGCCCTGGATGCCGTCGACGTGCGACTGACGGTTTACGAACAGGAACTGACGGGCCGGTCGGAAGGAGTGGCCGCCAGCGAAGTCGCCATCGCCGATCGGCGGGCCGAGCTGGTTCAGCAATCGCTGGAGCTGGAGTCTGAGCGTGAGCAACTGAGGAATCAGGCGGCGGCGCTGGATGCGACGTCGGCCGAGCTGGCGCGGCGTGCGGACGAGCTGGTCGCACGGGAGGAGGCGGTTCGCGCGGAATCGGACCGGGTGACGATACTGGCCGCCGATTTCACGGAGCGGGCCGCGTCGCTGGCTGCCGAGGCGGAAACAGCGGACTCCCGGTCGGCGGAACTTGCGGCGCGGTTGCTGGACTTGGAGCAGCGGCGGTCGGACCTCGAAGCGCGGACCGCGGAACTGGATCGTCAATCCGCCGACGTCGCGGAACGCGCCTCGGCGATGGAATCTGAACAGGCCGCGATTCGCGAGGAGCGGGCGCGCCTTGAAGAGCTGCAGAGCCAGATCGCCGAGCGGGAAGCCGCCATTGCGGGCCAGGAAGAGGCGTGCCTGGGCCAGCGGGACTGGATCGGGCGACGGCTCGCTGAACTGGAGGAGAAGGAGTCGACGTACATCCGCGAGGCCAGCGCCATCGACATGCGGAACGCGCATTGCGACGCGGAGGCCCGGCGTTTGACCGAATGGGAACGGGGACTGACGGCGCGGGCGTCCGCGGTTGACGCGCTGGAGGCGGACATCGCCAATTGGGCTGCGGAAATTGACGCCCGGCAGGCGGACGCGGAACGGCAGTCGGAAGAGCTGGACCGTCGAGCCGCGGAGTTGAGCGAACGCGCTGCTCTGCTGGACCAGCGGGCCGCCGAACTGGGGCGTCAGTCGGCCGACCTCGAACAACGCGCGGAGGACATCGCGAGTCAGTCCGCGGACATTGCCCGTCGGATTGCGGCGCTCGACGCGGATCGCGAACGGCTGGATCAGATCGAACGGGAGCTGCAGGCGCGCGCTGCAGAGCTTGCGGATGGCCGCAGCGCGATGGACCAGCAACGGGCGGAACTGGCGGAAGCCCGGCGCGAGCTGGAGCAATCGCGCGGGGCGCTGGACCAGGATCGTCAGCGGCTGACGGAACTTGAGCGGGAACTCGCCGCGCGCGTCGACGCGATTGCGATCTGCGAGTCGTCGGCGTCGGAACAGAACAGCGCGGTCCTGGAACAACTGTCCGCGCTGGAGGACCAGCGCCGCGAGCTGCTGGAGCGCCGGCGCGAACTGGAATCCGAGGCCGCGGATGTTGACGGGCGTTCGTCCGCGATCGAGTCGATCCGCGTCGATTTGGCTCGTCGCGAAGAGGCGCTTGCCGCCGGCGAAGCATTGTTCGCTGAACGATCGGCGGCGCTCGAACAGCGGATCGCCGAACTCGCCGCCGAATCGGCCGCGCTGGCGGACCGCGAGGCTGAACTGCGGCGAATCGAATCCGACGAGACCGTGCACGCCAACCGGTTCGCGGCGATCGAGGAGCGTGAGTCGGAACTGGTCCAGGCTGCCGATCAGCTTCGCCTGGAACTGGCCCGGGAACGTGATCAGGCGGATGGGCTGCGGACTCAGCTTGAGGCATGGCAGGCCCGAACGGCGGCGGCGGACGAGGAAGCCGGGCGGTTGCGGGACGAACTGGCTGGGATCTCCCAGGCAAGTCCGCTCATCGATCCGTCGTTGACGGCCGATCTCGGAGACCGCGGCTCCGTCGAAGCGGATGTCTCCGGCAAACTTGATGAACTCGAGGAGATGGTCGCCGCGCTGACGCAACAACTGACGGACGAGCGCGAAGCGTATCGCATCGCTCGCGACACGTGGGACTCGGAGCACGACCTGCTGCTGCGCGACCGCATGGCGCTGGAGACCGAGTGGCGGCGGCTGGAGGAGCGCGTCGAAGAGCTGCGTTCCATGCCCGCCGCCCCGGCGCCCCAGCACGTTTATGATTCGGGCGCGTCCGTCGACGATCGCCCGTACGAAGACAACCCTGATGCGTACGAGTCGGCCCGTGGTTACGGCGCCGCCGGGGAATCGTCATTGGACGAGCACTGGC
Organism: Planctomyces sp.; assembly: GCA_019636235.1. Classification (GTDB taxonomy): domain Bacteria; phylum Planctomycetota; class Planctomycetia; order Planctomycetales; family Planctomycetaceae; genus Caulifigura. The sequence goes on along the minus strand of JAHBXW010000012.1, from coordinate 28,746 downwards.
AGGCTGACGCGCCGGAGGCGGGGTATGGGGCCGAGTCGGCCGTCGAATATGACGCCGACGCGATTCACGGCGACAGCGGCGCGTACAACCAGGACGCCTGCGAATCCGACGCTCATGCCGCGTTCGAGGAGGAGTCGCCGGAAGCGGAGGTCCTGCGGCTGCGGGCTCAGCTCGCGGAGATGTTCGGGTTCCAGCGCGATGAGGCGGCCCGCCGGGAGCTGGAAGAGTCGCCGTACCAATACGACGCCGAAGCCGAGGAACCCGCGGATCATTGGCACGGTCACGAAGAAGCCGCGCACCATGAGGACGCAGCCATCTCCGGCGACGTCCGCTGGGACGAGCAGCAATGGGATGAGGGCCAGGCGGTCATCGCGGACGACGACATAAACCAGTCGGCCGATGCCGATGCCCAGGTCGAGGCCGGAGTGGAAGCGGAAGTCGGCTACGACGCCGAATCCATTTCCGAGGAGCGTCTCGACGCCGAAGTTGCGGACTCTGAGGAACACGCCGTTGAAGAGCAGGCGTTCGAGGACCAGACATTCGAACAGCCCGCCGATGCCGCGGACGGGTTCGGCGCGTACTCGGAGGCCGGCAAGTTCGGCGAGGAACATCACAACGAAGCCGACCACCAGGAGGTGATGTCGGCCTACCTGAATCGAATTCTCGGTCGCACGCCCGAGGCGCCGGCGCCCAAGGCCGCGCCCGTCGCTCCCGTTGCCACGCACGAGCCCGAGCCGCAGGAGGACGAGGAGGCCCGTGCGCAGCGGCAGCCGCGACGACTGAACGAAGAGGAGAAGGTCGCGCTGCGGGCCAACCTGAGTTCCTTCCGCGAACTGGCGAACAAGCAGGCCCGGGCCGCCGTCGCCAAACACAAGTCGGCCGAGCTCAAGTCCGGGCTGCAGTTGACGTCGGTGATCGCCGCGCTGATCGGCGTCGTTGCCATCGTACTGCTGACAGCCGGGCTGTGGAGCAACCGCTCGTACCTCCGCGAGGGAGTCATCGCGCTGATCGTCGCGGGCGGCGTCGGATTGCACATCTTCCTGAGCGGTCTGAAGCTGCGCAAGCTGAAGGAAGTTCAGCGGGACAGCGGCCTGGAGTCGTCGGGGGAGATCCCGACGTACGATCCCGCGGCTGATGCGGCGGCCATCGCTGGTTCCGAGCAGAAGGCTCAGCCCGCGCCGACAGCGACGACCGAGCCGAACTCCGCCGCTGACGCCGCGACCTCCGACGAGTAACGCTTCCACACAGTTCGAACGGGCACGGGCCGCGGCGCCGAATGGCATCGCGGCCCGTTCGCATTCCACGGTCCCGGCTTGGGATGGCTTCCCCGGCAGCTACTTGCCGCGATCCGCCTGCGGAACGTAATCGGCCAGCTTGCGGGAGGCGAAGATCGGTTTCAGACGGGCGAACCGCATCCGGCCGTTCACCAGCGGCACGCTGACCCAGTCATCGCCGATCAGCGGCCGGGCATACTTGATGAAATCATCCGTCACGTCGGTCCCGCAAGGGCTGATCCACGCGTCGGGGAATTTGCGATCCTTCTCGGCGACTTCAGCCAGCGGGGCCTTGTCGTACCGCACCTGGTAATTGTCCCAGTCGGCCCGAAGAATCGTCGCCATATAGCCGTGTTCCCCGGCCGCGGCCAAGAGGGCCGCCTTCTGGCCGACGTAATACGCTTCCTCAAGATCGACCGTCGAGGCGTACGCCATGCAGTGCCGCTGATCGGTCCCCGGCACGTTGCAGCGGGCCGAGCCCTTGACGGCCAGCCCCTGTTCGTTGAGGTAGTTCGTCACGATCTGCGCGACGGTCATCTGCGATGAGCTGAACTGGGCGTGGCCGAAGGAATCCTTGCGAACGCCGATGTCGCCGACGTCCAGCCCTTCGCTGAGCACGATCATGCAGCGCCCGTGCTCGCGGAGACTGTCGTTGACGTTGCTGTGAATCTGTTCCAGCGACGTCTTGCGTTCGGCCAGATAGATCTGCAGCGGCAGCTCGCGGTTCGGGTCGGCCAGCCGGGCCGCGGCCGGGATGTAGCCGATCTTGCGGCCCATGGCCTGCATGACGAGCACGGGATCGGCCGGGCAACTGCCGTTGTTCTCTTCGTTCGCCTGCTGGACGTAGTGGGTCCAGTAGCGGGCGGTCGAACCGTAACCGGGAGTGTGGTCGACGAGCTTGAACTCGCTGTCGCCGACGTCGTTGTCAATCGTTTTCGGTCCGCCGATGCCGACGACATCCAGCCCCTTCGACCGGGCCAGGTTGGCCACGGTGTGCGCCGTGTGCATCGAGTCGTTGCCGCCGATGTAGCAAAAGTACCCGACGTTGTGCGCCTTGAAGACCTCCAGGATGCGGTCGAAATCCTCGGCCTGTTTGTCCTTCAGTTTGTAGCGGCACGTGCCGATCGAGCCGGCGGCCGGCGTCGTGCGGAGCAGGGCGATCTCGTCCGCGTCCTGAGCCGTCAGGTCGATCAACTCCTCCTTCAGCACCCCCTCGATGCCATGCCAGCCGCCATAGACCGTGCCGATCTCGCTCATCTGCCGGGCCGTTTCGACAATCCCGCGGAGCGTGTTGTTGATGACGGGGGAGGGGCCGCCCGACTGGGCGACGATCATGTTCTTGGCCATGGGAACGCTTGCGGCGGATCGAAAATGACAGGGGGCGATGGGCTGCGTCCGTTCCGCGGCGCGCCGCGGGCCGGACCGGGCGGGATGCTATGCGGATTCGCCGAAAACCGGAAGCATTCGGGCCGGATGTTCCCCGGAACGCCGGAGACGTCGCCCGCAGGAATGTGGCGTTGAGGCGGCGAGCTCGCAGGGCGAATCAGCGATGACCCACCACGAAGAGGGATCAGGGGCCGGGGAACAGGGATCGGCGTGCCGTGCGGCCGGCGGTTGGAGGGCACAGCCTGGATGCCCGGTCGCGAATCGGATTAATCAATGGTCATTGCGGATTGGTCATTTGTCATGGAATGACGCCTGTCCGAGCCGACGGATTTGCCATCGGACGCCGTGCGGTCGAGTTCTCGCGGCGCCCCCGCCGAACGAAACACGGTCGGACAAAGCCGACCGTGGCGCCTCGTGCCGCCCGGCACGGCCGGACAAGCCGACCGTGGCACACAACTCGGGAAACGGGCCGCACAGCGCCGTCGGTCGTTTGCCATGATGCCCCCGCAACCGTCAACATACGGGTTTGCGAATCTCGGCCGCACGACCGTGCGGCCGCTGAAAGAAGGTCCGCCTCGATATGCAGATTGTCCCGTTCCCGCATCCCGCTCTCCGCCGCCAGTCCGTCGACGTCGCCCGCATCGACGACACGCTGCGGGCGATCGTCCGGTCGATGTTCGACCTGATGTACGAGGCCCGGGGGATCGGTCTGGCCGCGAACCAGGTCGGGCTGCCGATCCGGCTGTTCGTCATCAACCCCTCGGGAGAGAAAGACAACCCCGAGGAGGAGCTGGTGTTCATCAACCCGGTGATCCAGAAACGCAAGGGGCAAGTCGTCGGCGAGGAAGGCTGCCTGAGTCTCCCCGGCCTGTACGGCGACGTCGTCCGCTCGAAGGAGATCGTCGTCGAGGCCTTCGATCTCGACGGGCAGGGCTTCCGTGTGAAGCTGGACGATCTTCCCGCCCGCGTCGTCCAGCATGAGGCCGATCACCTCGACGGCGTGCTGTTCATCGACCGCGTCGACGATCTCACGCGGGCCGAACTGAACGCGAAGCTGAACGAGATGACGTCCGCCTACCGGCAGGAGCAGTCCGCCGGGCGATTCCCCGGAGATGAGGAGCTGGCGCGGGAGCTGGACCGGATGGCTTCGGGCGGCATGCTGGCGGCCCCGACCGCGTGACGGCGCGGCGCCGACTCAGGCGGCGCGCTTGACGTCGATCGACGACCGGGACGGCAGCTCGATGTAGCGGTGAATGTTCCCGGATACGGGCGCCGCGCTCCACGTGCCGTCCGGGCGATCCAGCCGCATTGGCATCCGGCCGTCCGGAAACAGCATCGTCGACATGACCTTCGCGTTCACGGGCGTCTGCGGAGCCAGCGACAGCTTCCAGCGCTGCAGCAGGACGGACAGCGAGATCTTCAGCTGCATCGTGCCCAGCGCCGCGCCGATGCACATCCGCGGACCGGCCCCGAACGGCAGATACGCGTACGGCGACGGCGTGATCGTCTTCCACCGGTCCGGACGGAACTGCTCCGGCTGATCGTACAGCTCGGGCATGTGATGGGTGATGAACTGGCTGAAAATGACGATCGACCCGGGCGACAGTTGGAACGGCCCGAGTTCCACCGGTTCGGCGGCGATCCGCTGCGAGTAGGCCGAGGCTGGCAGAACCCGCATGCTTTCCTTGAGCACGCGGTCCAGGACCGGCAGCTCGTCGATCTGCTCGGGGGTCGGCGGGCGGCCCTCCAGCCGCTCGGCGAGTTCCTGCGTCAGTTCCCGCAGCGTTTCGGGATGCTGTTCCAGCAGAAACAGCGTCCAGCTCAGCGTGTGCGCGGACGTGAGGTGCGCCGCGCCGAACATCAGGGCGATGTGCCCGACGAGGTCGTCATCAGTGATGTGCGCTCCCATCTCGTGAGCCCGCAGCAGCAGCGACAGGACGTCATGCCCCAGCTTGCCCGCGCGCCGCATGGCGATCATTTCCTTGACCGCCACCTCCAGTTCCTCGGCGGCGGCCAGCAGCTCGTCGTATTCGTTCGTCATCCGCCGGTCGGACACCAGCGCCGCGGGTCCGACGCGATGGTTCAGCGCCACCCAGCGTTCGGTTAGTTCGCCGATGCGGATCGCCAGGTCGGTGCAGTCCAGTCCGAACACGATCAGGCTGGTCAGCCGGAGCATGTAGCGGGTCATTTCCGCGTTGATGTCGCGGACCTCGCCCGCCGCCCAGTCGCCCATCATTTCGTCGGCGACGGCGATCACCGAGTCGTGATAACCGACGATCGACCGCTTCTGGAACGGCTCCATGACCGTTCGGCGATGGGCCTTGTGCTGGTCTCCGTTCATGCTCAACAGGCCGCTGGAGACGCGCCGCTGGGCGGAGTTGCGGGACCCGCGGACGGCGAAGAACCGCGAGTGGAAGCGTTGCGGATCGCTGAGCACCTGTTTGGTGTATTCCGGGCCGAACACGAAGTGCAGCCGCTGCGTGTCTTCCTGCAGAGCGGCGACTTCTCCGTGTTGCCGCCTCAAAGCCCGCATGCAGTCGACGGGATCGCGCGCGAAGTCGGCGATTTCGCCCTGCGTCACCGGCAGGCCCTGCGGCGACGCGAGTCGGGGGTATCCAGAGGCGTTCATCATCAGGGGCATCCTTGCCCGATTCGGGAGGCGGGTCAGCCGCCGTGCGCCGGGGCTTTCCGCACCCCCGCGTTCAATCGCGGAAGTGTCGGGAGTTCTAGTCTCAGGGGGCGGAACTGGCAATGCCGGCTGGCGGATTCCCGCGCTAACCGCCCCTGCGGATTGCGTTTGCGATTTCGAACGGCGGCCGCCGGCGGAGGAGGGTTCGACCCCGGCCGGCGGGAACTGCCGGCGGTCGGATAGTCCGGCTGGCGCGACCTGCAGCCTTCACCGCCGCCCCCTGACGGGAATGCCGGGCAGATTCCGTTAAGACGCGCGGCCGACTCTGCCGAAACCTTCTGCGTGAAGAGTGTGCCGCACGGCACGACGGAGACGGTCTGTCTCCGCGACGGTTCCACGGAAGGAAGTCCCATGCGTCAGCGTCTGCGCCTGTTCAACGGCGAGCAGTTTGAAACCTCGACTCCGACGGTTTCGATCAGCTTCGGCGAGTTCCGGCGGATCGTGCTGGATGCCCAGCACGTTCAGCGGTCCTGGCTTCGCGACTTCGACAGCGACGAACTCCAGGTCCCTGAAGACCTGTACGACGTTCTGACGGCTTACCGTCAGCTGATGCCGGGCGCCTGAGCCCGGTTAACCCTGCTTGCCATAGACGCTTTGGGGATCAAAGACCCGCTCGCCCACGACGGTCGTCGTGCGCGTCGCCGGATCGATCCGCCGGAAGAAGCAACTGCGGTAGCCTTCGTGGCAGGCGGCCCCGCCGATCTGCTCGACGCGGGCCAACAGCGTGTCGGCGTCGCAGTCGTACCACAGCGAGCGCAACCGCTGCACGTTGCCGCTTTCCTCCCCCTTCCGCCACAGCTTGCGGCGGCTGCGGCTGTAGTACACGACGCGGCCGCTCGTCAGGGTTTCCTCGTAGGCCTCACGGTTCATGTAGGCCAGCATCAGGACGTCCCCGGTCGCATCGTCCTGGGCGATGACGGGAATCAGTTCGTGCTTGGAGAAATCGGGGCCGTCCACGGGTCTCGCTCGATCAGCTGCAGGTCAGGGTCGCGCCGGTCCGATCCGGCCATGTCGCCGGGACACGCGGCGGGCGGCGGCGGTTCGGCGGACGGCATCATAGGTCCCGTGCGGCTGACTGTCCTGCGACCACGCCCATCGCTGCGCTCTGGGTCGTGCCACCCGTCCGGTTCAGCCGCCGACAAACACCGCCGGCAGGATCGTCATCGAAAACAGGACGATCAGCACGACCCCCAGCACGTCGAGCGCGAAACCGTAGAGCATCATCTGCCGCACCGGCACCCGCCCCGTCCCGTACACAATCGCATTGGGAGGCGTCGCCACCGGCAGCATGAATCCAAAGCTCGCGGAAATCGCCGCCGGGATCAGCAGCAGTCGCGGATCGACGTCCGCCCCGTCCGCCAGCGGCGCCAGCATCGGCAGGGCTGTGTTCACCGTCGCCACGTTCGATGTGAATTCTGACAGCAGCGTCACCAGGCTGCACACCGCCGCCGTCATCGCCCACAGCGGCGTCCCCTCGGACAGGGACGACATCCGCCCCCCGAGCCAGTCGGCCAGTCCCGTCGTCCGGAATGCGTCGGCCATCGCGAACCCGCCGCCGAACAACAGCAGCACGCCCCAGGGAAGCCGCTCCTGAACCGTCGCCCAGTCCATCAGCGGCCTTGGTTCGGCGTCCCCCGGACGGCGGCCCTGCAGCACGAACATCGCCAGCACCAGCAGGATCGCGACGGTCGAGTCGTCCACGGCCGGGAACGATGCGGGAGGGATACTGGTCCGGCGGGCGATGAACTCCGTCAGCGGCGCCCGCCAGCCGGGAATCTCCCAGCCCCTGGAGAGCGCGATGGGCTCGCGCGTCATCCAGAGCGTTGCGGCCGCGAGGAACACCGCCAGCATCCAGCGCGCTCCCGACGACATCGGTCCCAGTTCCGCCAGCCGTGACCGGCAGAACTCCCGCCCCAGGCGATCCAGGCCCGGCAACGGACGCAGCCGCCAGGTCGTCATCACGCACACGCCCGTCAGCATGGCCGCCGACAGCGGGATGAACGCCAGCATCCACTCGCCCGCCGAGATCGGTTCAGCGCCGGCTTCGACCATCCGCTCCCAGAACCCCCGGAAGCTCGTGTTCGTCGGCGTCCCGACAAACGTCGCCAGACCCCCGCACGTCGCCCCGAATGCGACCGCCAGCAGGAGCGCCACCGTAAACCGCGACAGCGATCCGGACAACGCCTCCCCGCGAGCGCTGCCCGCCAGCCCCGGCAGCTCCTCTTCCAGCATCTGCACCAGCGACAGAGCGATCGGCAGCATCAGCAGCGTCGTCGCCGTGTTGCTGATCCACATTGACAGCGCGGCCGTCGCGAAGGCGAAGCCGTAGACCAGCCGTTTCGTGCTCGTGCCGATCGCGCTGACGATGTTGAGCGCGATGCGGCGATGCAGGTCCCAGCGCTCGAGACCCAGCGCAATGACGAATCCCCCCAGGTACAAAAACACGTTCGATTCGCCGTATGCCGCGCAGACCTGCCGGGCTCCGGCGATTCCCAGCAGGGGATACAGGGCGATGGGGATCAGGCTGGTGACCGCGATGGGGATCGGCTGCGTCGCCCAGTAGACGGCCATCAGGACCGTGGTGGCCGCGAGATGGCAGGCTGCCGGCGGCAGCTCGGCGCCCCGCGCGAGTCCCCACGCCGCGATGGCCAGGGCGATGCCCAAAAGGGCCATCCATCGGCGTCCGCGCGTCGAGAGGACGGGCTCTTCCATCGCGTGCTTCGGCTCGAGGAAACGGCGGGGGCGTGGAACGCAAAGTCGCCGCACGCGACGACTCGATCGCTGGGACGTCAGTGCTCGTGCGCCTGCGGATCGTTCGGGAGGTGCAACTGATCGCGGTGGAAATGGATCTCGGGTCGGGCTTTGAGGAACGCCGACAACCCCTCCTCCGTGCAGCGCCCGCCATCCAGATACAGAGACTGCAAAGACTCGATCGGCTTCAACGACTCGAGGCCGGCGTCGGTGATCGGAACTCCGATGAGGTGCAGGAATCGCAGTCGATCCTGACCGGCGAGCGCGGCCAGTCCCGCATCAGTGACATGCGGGCTGCCCAGTCGAAGTTGTCGCAGCGGCCGCTCGGCCAGCGATTGCAACCCCGCATCGGTGATCTTCGTCATCGGCAGATTGAGCTCGGACAGGGCCGGCCAACGGGACAGGCCCGCAGCGCCGGCATCCGTCAGGGGCATGCCCAGCATCAACCGCCGCAGGTTCGGCAGGGCCTCTGCGAGGTCCAGATCGGCGTCACCGATCGTCGATTGCGGGACTTCGAGCACCTGCAGGGCTTCGCAGCCGGTCCGCAGTTCATTCCAGTCCTCGACCGAGATCAGCGCTTCCGTTGCGATGCGGAGCGACGCCCCGCTGCGGACGGCCTCGATCTGATCCATCCAGGCGGGCTCGACGCGCGCTTCGGTGGCCGCCGCCTCCGGCGTTGACGCGCTGGGGGGAGACGCGGACTCGCGGCAGCCGGTCATGACGGCCAACAAGCACGCGCCCAGACAGATGGCTCGAAGCCACGCGGAGGTCGGTTCGAATTTCGACCGCACGTCCGCGCCGCTCGACACGGCCGGGTGTTCCTTCGGTTCGAGCTGATCCGTCAGGACGACAGGCCGGCGCAGACATTCGGTTCCCCTGCGGGCGAGCTGATTGGCGAGTTCAGCGCTCCAGGGGTCGCCGTCGCACAGCAGGCCATCGATCGCGCCCTGCGGGTCTTCGACAAGGACGTGCCCCGCATCGCGGAGCACATCGCCCCACCAGACCCGGATCGCGGAATCGCACCCGATAACGGCGATCCTGCGGACTCCGGCCCGAACGCCGTTCAGTGCTGACTCTGAGCCGGCGACGGGCAATTCCTCGCGGCCGCTCGTGAGCGGAAACGGCGGGCGGCGCCCCTGAATGAATTCCCGCTCGATGGCCAGCCGCGCGGGCAGTTGCTCGGGAAAGACGATGGCGGCGATCGGCCACACGCTGCGGGAGCGATTCAACGAGGCTGACCAGGGGCCGGCGAGGCCGATCACGCGGGAGGCGGGGAACCCCGCGAGGAGCGTTTCGACCTCGCGGCGCTCGTGCTGATCGGGCCACTCGAGGTCGACGAGGATCAGTGCGGGCGGCCGGATGACGTTTTCCGCAAGCAGCGTCGGGAGTGTGGGGAACTGCGTCCAGTCCATGCCGGAGGGAAAGGCGCCGGCCAGCAGTTGAGACGCGGGCCGACGGCCAACGCAGGCGGCGGCGATCCGCTGCGGTTCAAAGGCCAGCGTGGGAGGGTTCATGCCACGTGGTCTCTTCGCAGAATCGCCATCGAAAGAAAAGCCCGCGGCGCGACCGGAGGCCGGCCAGTGTGAGCGGCGCCGCGCGCCCCCAACGGCAGAACCTGCCGGAAATGACGTCGAAGTGATCGGATGCAAATTGAATGTCGTCGCACTGACATTGAATCGGCTGCAAGGCGGATTGGCAATTCCACGCGCTGGAACAGCCGGAGTGAGAAGCTGGGAGCTTGCGTTTCGTCGTAAGTCTATAATTTGCAGTGTGTGTCGGTGTTCCAGAAGCGACTTGTCGAGGATTGGCATGCCTAGTGCAATGTGCATCTTGCGTCGCCAGGACGCGACGGTCAGTCAAGACCGAAAGCGAGGCCTGGTGGGAAACCAGAGAAACTTTTCCAAGGACAGGAGCGTGCGACATGTTGGTTCTGACTCGCAAGACGGCTGAAACGATTCGGATTGGACACGACGTTGTCATCAAAGTGATTTCCTGCGGGCGCGGCCGAGTCAAGATCGGCATCGACGCCCCCACCGATGTGCGTGTCCTCCGCGGCGAAGTGGCCGAAACGGGACTCCTCGCCACCCTCAAGCGGAATCTCGCTCACGAGCATTCCGCGGCTGTTCCCCGCCCTGTCGCCGGCTGAGCCGAGACGCGTTTCCCCTCAACTTCCCAAGGACAACTCCCAGAAGGATCACGGCAATGACTGCTCGAACCTTTGACTTCCGTAAGAACTTCATGGCTGGCCTGATGATGCTCGTCGCTGCGTTCGCCGTCACGGCGACCGCGACCGACGATGTTCAGGCGGCCGACCTCGCCCCGACGCCGGCTTCCAGCCACACGGTCGTCGTCCCCGTCGCGGGCGCCACTGCCACCGAGAACGCGGCCCTCATCGTCCTCGCGGAGTTTCATCCCGAGGTGGGGATCGGGCCGCCGTATCTGCGGACCGCCGTCCGTCCCGCGAATGAGCTGGGCATCGGCGATCCCTGGAACGCGACGCCGGCGCCCGGCGGCTGGACGCCTCAGCCCACGCAGCCCGCGGGCTGGGACGGCGGCAACGCGCTGCCCGGCCAGGCGCCCTGGACGAACCCTGCGCCCGTCGCTCCGACGGAGCCGGATTCCAACCTGACCCGGATTCGCGGCCGGTACACCGATTCGCGGATGCTGGGCTACCTCGGACAGGTCACGTTCAACCAGGTCGCGTCGCTGTTGAATGAAACGTCGCGGCTGATCGACACGCGGCATGTGAATCCGCCCGGCTACGAGGTCCGCACCGCCGCGGCGCTGCGGGGACTCGCGGATGCGGTGACGCTGCCCGAGTTTCTGTCCGCGAACCGGATCAATCCGTCGCCGACGGCCATTCAGGGGCTGCGGCAGGAACTCCTGCAGATGGCGCAGTCGCAGCCGGCCCGTCAGTCCAGCGAGGCGCTGGGCCTGATGCAGTGGGCCGCGGAAGTGTCGCAGCAGCGGATCGGCCTGCGTCGCGAGGCGGCGGGGCTGGAGTTCGTCAACAGCATGCTGGATTCGCTGGACCGGTATTCGAGCTTCGTGCCCTCACGGACTCAGTTCGGCCCCAGCGCCAGCCTGGAAGAGCGGATCGTCGGCATCGGCGTTGAGCTCAAAACCGACGCGGACGGCGTGCTGGTGACCGGAGTCATCGCGGGGGGACCCGCGCATGGGGCCGGCGTGCAGAAGGGAGACGTGATCATCGCGGTGAACAACCGGCAGCTGCGCGGCATGAGCCTGAACCAGGCCGCGGATCTGATCGGCGGGCCGGCCGGCTCGACGGTCAGCCTGACTCTGGTTCGCCAGGGCCGGTCGCTGTCGATGAACATGCAGCGGCGGCAGGTGTACGTGAGCAGCGTGGTGGATACGAAGTTCCTGGATTCACAGCGGAAGGTCGGCTACGTCCGGGTGAAGCAGTTCTCGGAGTCGACGACCAACGATCTGCTGAAGGAGCTGTGGTCGTTGCACAACGCGGGGATGGAGTCGCTGGTGCTGGACCTGCGGGGCAACCCGGGGGGCCTGCTGAGCGTGGCCGTCGACGTGTGCGACATTTTCCTGCCTTCGGGCACGATCGTGTCGACGCGGGGTCGGACGCAGTCGGACAACTCGGTGTTCTCCGCGAAGTGGCAGGAGACGTGGAAGACGCCGCTGGTGGTGCTGATCGACGAGAACAGCGCGAGCGCCAGCGAGATTTTTGCGGCCGCGATCCAGGAGAACGGCCGCGGCATGGTGGTGGGACGTCGGTCCTACGGGAAGGGGTCGGTGCAGACGCACTTCCCGCTGCAGTCGGCGGCGGGGGAGCTGAAGCTGACGACCGCGGCCTTCTACGGTCCTTCGGGCCGAGTGATGGCCGGAGCCGGCGTGTCGCCGGACCACAATGTGGCGAAGGCTCCGGGGGCGATCGACGTCGATGACGCCCGCGATCCTGACCTGCACGCTGCCCTGCAGATCGTCCGTACCGGACGGCCTGCCCAGCTGGCGGAGCAGGCGGGGCGGTGACATCGACGCCTGGACGGCACGTTCGGCCGGCAACCCCGCACGAACTGGCCGCAAATCCGCAGGCCGGCGTTCCCCAGGAAACGTCGGCCTGCGGTCGTTTGGGGGGGCCGTTGATTCCAGTCGGCTTTGCGAGTCGCGGAGCCTTGCCGGCCGCCCGCCATTGTGCCATTTTTGATTTTGAAGGTCTGTCGGCTGCCTGTCCGCCGGCTCGCCGCGTCCGGGTTCGAGAGAGACGCGGGGCCTGCGGAGGGCGGCAGTGGGCTCCGGTTACGACCCTTCCACGCACTTGATCAGGAATTCGCAATGCCGTCCCGCATCACTTCCGCTTGCCTGCTGGCCGCGCTGATCAGCGTTCCTGCGCTGCCGCTGTCCGCCGAAGAGGGGCATCTGACGTACGAGACCGTCAAGGCCGCGCAGGCCGACCCCGATTTCGCGGTCCAGGGGGAATACGCCGGGGAAGGGAAGGGCGTGCAGGTCATCGCGCTCGGCGGAGGCAAGTTTCGGGCGGTGACGTATGCAGGGGGCCTGCCGGGCGCGGGCTGGGATGAGAAATCCAAGTCCGCCTCGGAAGGGGACGCCGCACACATCGAGCACGCGACGGAGGGCCTTAAGCGGATCGAGCGCGAGAGCCCGACCCTGGGCGCCGAGCCGCCGGCCGGAGCCATCGTGCTGTTCGACGGCCAGCCGGAGACGCTGAAGAAATTCTGGCGGGACGGGACGAAGATGACGGAGGACGGGCTGCTGATCGCGGGGGCGACGACGACCGAGACGTTTGTCGACCACGAGCTGCACCTGGAGTTCCTGCTGCCCTACATGCCGGAATCGCGCGGCCAGGCGCGGGGCAACAGCGGGCTGTACGTGCACGGCCGCTACGAGTGCCAGATTCTGGATTCGTTCGGGCTGGAAGGGGAGAACAACGAATGCGGCGGCATCTATTCGATTGCGCGGCCGCGGATCAACATGTGCCTGCCGCCGCTGCAGTGGCAGACGTACGATCTCGAATTCAAAGCGCCGGTGTTTGAGGACGGGCAGAAGGTCAAGAACGCGGTGGTGACGATCCGGCACAACGGCGTGGCCATTCATGAGAACCTGGAGCTTCCGAACCACACTCCCGGCGGCGTCGTGGGCGCGGAGGATGGCAAGGCGGCCCCGATCTTCCTGCAGGATCATGGCAATCCCGTGCGGTTCCGGAACATCTGGGCCGTCAAGAAGTGACGCAGACGCGATTGCGGCAACGGCGACCCGCGGTTTCCGCCGCGGGTCGCGGCATTTGACGGCCTCCCCCCTGCGGAATAGAGTCCCGCGCTTTCGTCGCCAGGGAGTCTTAGTCGATGCCGCGCCGCGCGCTGATCAGCGTCAGTGACAAATCAGGTTTGGAGAGCTTCGTCCGCGAGCTGCATCAGCTCGGATTTGAAATCGTCTCCACGGGGGGGACCGCGCGGTTCCTGCGGGACCAGGGCATTCCGGTCGTCGACGTTTCGGAATACACCGGTTTTCCCGAAATCATGGATGGCCGGGTCAAGACGCTGCACCCGAAGGTGCATGGCGCGATCCTGGGGCGCCCCGATCTGCCCGCGGACGCGGCGGCGATCGCCGCGCACGGGATCGTGCCGTTTGAACTCGTCGTGGTGAATCTGTACCCATTCGAGCAGACGGTCGCCCGGCCGGGCGTCACGCACGACGAAGCCGTGGAACAGATCGACATCGGCGGGCCGAGCATGGTCCGCTCCGCGGCGAAAAATCACGCATACGTCGGGATCGTGACGTCCCCCGACCAGTACGGCCCCGTGCTGGAGGCCCTTCGCGGCGGCTCGCTGGGGCTGCCGCTGCGGCGTCGGCTGATGCAGGCCGCCTTTGAAATCACGGCGCGGTACGACGCGGCGATCGCGAAGCACTTCGCGGGCACGGCCCGCACGGCCGCGGAAGTGGATGTGATTTCTGAGGCGGCCCCGGCGAAGAGGCTGGAACTGGCGTTCGAACTGCGGCAGGCGCTGCGGTACGGCGAGAATCCGCACCAGTCGGCGGCCTGGTACGTCGAACCGAACGCTCCCAGGAATTCTCTGACGGCGGCGGAGCAGGTGCACGGCAAGGAGCTGTCGTACAACAACCTGCTGGACCTGGATGCCGCGCTGGCGATCGTCCGCGAGTTCGCGGAGCCGGCGGCGACGGTTCTCAAACACAACAATCCCTGCGGCTGCGCGATTGCGGACACTCTGGCCGACGCGTTCGAGAAGGCGTACGACGGCGATCCTGTGAGCGCGTTCGGGTCGATTCTGGGGTTCAACCGCGCGGTGGACGCCACGACGGCTGACCGGCTTTGTCAGCCAAACCGGTTCATCGAGGCTGTCATCGCCCCCGGCTTCGACCCCGAGGCGCTGGAGATCCTGACGACGCGGCCGAAATGGAAGGCCAGCGTGCGGTTGCTGCGGGTCCCCGGGCTGCTTGAGGGGGCGGGCGGCGCGGCGGAGTATCGGCGCGTGTCGGGGGGCTTGCTGGTTCAGGACCGGGACGATCAGCCGGATCCGGTCGACGAGTTTCAGGTGGTCACCGAGCGGGCGCCGACGGAGTCGGAGCGGCGGGACCTGGAGTTCGCCTGGAAGGTCTGCAAGCACGTGAAATCCAACGCGATCGTGTTTGCGAAGGCGGGGATGGTCCTCGGCGTGGGGGCCGGGCAGATGAGCCGGCTGGACTCCGCGCGGATCGCCGCGGACAAGTCGGGGGACCGCGGCCGGGGCGCGGTCGCGGCCTCGGATGCGTTCTTTCCCTTCCGGGACGGCGTCGACCAGGCGGCCGAGGCGGGCGTGACGGCCCTGATCCAGCCGGGCGGGTCGGTCCGGGATGCGGAAGTCATCGCGGCCTGCAACGAACGCGGACTGGCAATGATCTTCACGGGGCGTCGGCATTTCCGGCATTGATATCGGCCGCGCGGGCGATGGTCGCGGGTGTGCGATTCGTTTACACTCCGCGACAACGTTGGATCCCCGTGACTCCGAGGAGAGCGCCCGTGCCTGCACGCCCCAGTCGACGCGGTTTTCTGCAGACGTCCACAGCTGTCGCCGCCGGCGCGGTGATGCCTTACTGGTTCACCAGCCGCCGGTCGCTGGCCCAGGAGAACCAGAGCGCCCTCGAGCGGCCCGTGCTGGGCTGCATCGGCACCGGCGACCGCTGGCATGACGTGGGCCGGCAGGCCATGAATTACTCGACGTGCGCCGCGGTATGCGACGTGGATTTTGATCACGCTCTGGCGGGACGATCGGTCGCCAAGGAGCGGAACGGCGCCAAGGGAGCGAACCGCCCGGTCGACGTGTACGAGGATTACCGGCATCTGCTGGACCGCAAGGACATCGACGTCGTCACGATCGTGACGCCCGATCACTGGCATTCGAAGATCGCCATCGAGGCGATGCAGGCCGGCAAGGACGTGTACTGCGAAAAGCCGCTGACGCTGACGATCCATGAGGGCAAGCAGATCATCAAGGTGCTGGATGAGACGAAGCGCGTGTTCCAGGTGGGCACGCAGCAGCGGAGCGAAATGGGGCTGCGGTTCCTGACGGCGGTGGCGATGATCAAGCATGGCCGGATCGGCCAGGTGAAGCGGGTGGTGTGCGACATCGGCGGCGCGCCGGAGAGCGGCGAGATTCCGGTTGCGGACGTTCCCGGTGCGTTGAACTGGGACATGTGGCTGGGCCAGGCGCCGATGGTGGATTACCGGTCGAAGCCGATGGGCGGCCGGGCGCGGTATCCGCACAGCCGGGTGCACTACGAGTTCCGTTGGTGGTACGAGTACTCGGGCGGCAAGATGACCGACTGGGGCGCGCACCACGTCGACATCGCCAGCTGGGCGCTGGGGATCGACCAGAGCGGGCCGACGTCGGTCGAGCCGGTTCCGGGAACTGTCAAGCATCCCTGCGAGTTCCAGAACGGCATGCCGACGCGGGACGACATGTACAACACGGCCACGGCGTTCGACGTGAAGGTGATGTGCCCCGGCGACGTGGAAATGCACATCGTCAGCCATTCGCAGGACGGCAACGGCATCCTGTTCGAGGGGACCGAGGGCCGGTTCCATGTCAGCCGCGAGCGGATCAAGGGCCGCCCCTACGAGGAGCTGGAATCCAATCCGCTGCCGGACGGCGCGATTGTGGAGCTGTACAAGGGCAAGGAGCCCGGCAACCACATGGGCAACTTCTTCGAATGCCTGAAGACGCGCGAACAGCCGATGTCCGACGTCTACTCGCATCATCGCGCCATGACGACCTGCCATCTGGCGAACATCGCCATCCGGCTCGACCGCCGGCTGGAATGGGACGCCGAGAAGCAGCAGATCGTCGGCGACGATGAAGCCAATCTGTGGCAGACCCGCGAACAGCGGAAGGGTTACGAGATCAATATCCCCGTCTGACGCAGGCCGGCCCGCGCTGCGCCGGTTCGTAAAAACCCAGCTTCGCCTCCGGGGCTGGGTTTTCCTGTTTTGTTCCAGCGAGACCTGGTGAATTCGAGATGCAGATGGACAGTCGCGCCGGTCGCCGGCGCCGCCCCCGGTTTGTCTCCGTACGATCGCTTCCCGTTCTGCTGATCCTGCTCGCGGCCGCGTATGTGTTCGGTCAGGATGCGGCGCCCGATGCCGCGGGGCCCCCCCTGACGGGCGAGGTCGCGCAGACCGCCGCAGACGATCACGCGAACGGACACCACGATCCCGTCACCCCGCTGCTCGTCGGCCTGTCGCTGATTCTGGCGGCGGCCAAGATCGGCGGCGCCATTCTCGTCCGGTTCCGTCAGCCCGCCGTCCTGGGCGAGCTTTTGGTCGGCGTGATCATGGGCAACCTGGTGCTGCTCGGGCCGACGGTGTTCGAGTTTCTGCGGCCGGCATCGGCCGACCATCCGGAGACGATCGCCTCGGCGGTCTCAACGACGGTGGACATGCTGGCCCGCATCGGCGTGATTCTGCTGCTGTTCGAGGTGGGGCTGGAATCGAACCTGGGCGACATGCGGCGGGTGGGGTTGTCGGCGTTTCTGGTGGCGATTCTCGGCGTGCTGGCCCCGTTCGGCCTGGGCTGGGGCGTGGGCAAGTGGCTGCTGCCGGAGGAGAGCTGGCATGTGCACCTGTTTCTGGGGGCGACGTTGTGCGCGACGAGCGTGGGCATCACCGCGCGGGTGCTGAAGGACCTGGGCAAGACGGACGCCAAAGAATCGCAGATCATTCTGGGTGCGGCCGTCATCGACGACGTGCTGGGCCTGATCGTGCTGGCGGTCGTGCAGGCGATCATTCTCAATGGCAGCGCCAGCCTGGCGGAAGTGGCGATCATCACCGGCAAGGCGTTCGCGTTTCTGGTGGGCGCGGTGGTGCTGGGAGAGTTCCTGTTCCCGCGGATGTACACCATCGCCGCGCGGCTGAAGGTGCACGGCATGCTGGTGGTGACGGGGCTGGTGGTGTGCTTCCTGCTGTCGTGGATCGCCGGGCTGGTGGGCCTGGCGCCGATCGTGGGCGCCTTCGCGGCCGGCCTGATTCTCGACGAGCGGCATTACGCGCCGCTGCGTCAATCGGACGAAGGCTCGCTGGAAGACTGGGTGATTCCGATCACCACGCTGCTGGTGCCGATCTTCTTCGTGATGATGGGCTTCCAGGTGGACCTGCGGAGCTTCGCGAACCCGTCGGTGCTGCTGCTCGCGGCGGCGATCACCATTGCGGCCGTGATCGGCAAGCAGGTGTGTTCGCTGGGCGTCGTCGAGCGGGGCGTGGACCGGCTGAGCGTCGGGTTTGGAATGATTCCCCGCGGCGAGGTGGGATTGATTTTCGCGGCGATCGGCCGGGGACTGCACACGGACGGTCATGCCGTCATCAGCGAATCGGTGTACACCGCGATTGTCGTGATGGTGATGGTCACGACGCTCGTCACGCCGCCGCTGCTGGGCTGGTCGATGACGCGTCGCAGCGAAGAGCCGTCCTTGCCGGCATGACTTCGGCCGGCCTCGCATTCGTTGACTGCCAAGAGGAGCCGCCATGCGTCATCTGCTGGCCGTCGGACTATTGCTGGCCGCCGGGTTGTGCCAAACGGGCGCGGCGCTGGCGGCGCCGCCGAACGTGGTGCTGGTCATCACGGACGACCAGGGCTACGGCGACATCAGCGCGCACGGCAACACGGTGCTGCGGACGCCGCATCTCGACCGGCTGCATGGCGAGAGCGTGCGGCTGACGGACTTTCATGTCGACCCGACATGCGCGCCGACGCGTTCGGCGCTGCTCACCGGGCGATACTCGACGCGCACCGGCGTGTGGCACACGATCATGGGGCGCTCGATGCTCAGCGCCAGCGAGGTCACGCTGGCCGATCGGTTGGCCGCGTCCGGATACCGCACGGGGCAGTTCGGCAAGTGGCATCTGGGTGACAACGCGCCGCTGCGGGCGCACGAACGCGGCTTTCAGGAATCGGTCGCGCATGGCGGCGGCGGCATCACCCAGGTTCCGGACTGGTTCGGCAACGACTACTTCGACGATGTCTACTTCCGCAACGGCGTGCCGGAGCAGTTCACGGGATACTGCACCGACGTCTTCTTCGACGAGGCGCTGGCGTTCATCGAACGCAATCAGGAGCGGCCGTTCTTTTGCTATCTCGCCACCAACGCGCCGCACTTTCCGTACACGGTCGCGGACGAATGGAAGCAGCCCTACGTCGACGCCGGCGTGCCCGAGCCGATGGCGACGTTCTACGGAATGATCGCGAACATCGACAACAACCTGGGACGGCTTCTGGATCGCATTGATTCCCTGGGTCTGAGCGACAATACGATCGTCATCTTCATGACGGACAATGGCAGCGCCGAAGGACTGGCGCGAGTGCGGCCCGGAGAACCCGCTCCCGCCTGGCCGGGATTCAACGCCGGCATGCGGGGGCTGAAGGGCTCGGAGTACGACGGCGGACATCGCGTGCCGTGCTTCATCCGCTGGCCGGCGGGGGGCATCGGCGGCGGTCGGGACGTCGACGCGCTGACGGCCCACATCGACATCCTGCCGACGCTCGTGGAGTTGTGCGGCCTGGAACGCACGGACGGGCCGCCGCTGGACGGCATGAGCCTTGCGGCCGCGCTCCGCGGAGACGACGCGCCGATCGACGAGCGGACGTTGTTCGTGCATTCGCAGCGGGTCGAGTTTCCGGAGAAGTGGCGGCAATCGGCCGTCATGACCAAACGCTGGCGGTTGATCAATGGCCGGGAACTGTTCGATATGGCGGCGGATCCGGGCCAGGCGGTCGACGTCGCGGCCGAATATCCGAACGTTCTCGCGACCTTGCGCGAGTCGTATGACGCGTGGTGGACGTCGCTCGAGCCGGTGTTCTCCGACCACGTGCCGATCGCGATCGGCGATCCTCGCGAGAACCCCGCGAGGCTCACGGGGCACGACTGGCACGCGCCGCCGGGTCAGGTGATGGTCATGCAGGACAACGTGCGGAACGATCCGCTGGCCAATGGAACCTGGTGGGTCGAGATCGCCCGGCCGGGCGGGTATCGATTCACGCTGCGCTCGCGACCCGAGCACGCGGCCGAGGCGCTGCGGGCGACCAGCGCGCGGGTGAAGGTCGGCGAGCAGGAGGCCACGGCGGCCATTGATCCGGATGCGACGTCAGCGACGTTGACGCTCGTGCTCGACGCCGATGCCGCGGGCGGCGCGTTCAACCGCCGGACGTTGGACACCTGGCTGACGAATGCAAATGGCGACGTTCGCGGGGCGTACTTTGTCGACGTGCATTACGTCGAGGAATGAACGGCCGCACCTTCGAGGGCCGCAGGGGCGTCAGTCCCGGAACGACCTGTGACACTCCGCGCAGCCGGAATTGACCGCTCCGAGTGCCGCGGCCGCGGCGGACGTGTCGCCGCTTCGGAGCGCTTCTTCCAGCGCCAGCGCGGCGGATTCACTGTCGGCCATCAACGTCCGGAACGCCTCGGGCTGCTGCTGCAAATCGTCCATGCGGAGCATTTCCGTGTATTGCTCACGGAGAAGCAGAGCCTGGTGGGCCGGGTCGAGGTCCGGATAGTTCGCAGGGGCGGCCCAGTCCGCCGCGGCGATCAGATTGACGCGGTGATGGACGCGTTCCAGCTCGACCATCGCTTCGGCGAGCGGGGGGAGCGTCGCGGTCTCGGGAAACTCGGCCGGCAGCGCGTCGAGCAGGGCCGCTTCAAACCGCTGCGCGTTGCGGGCCGCGGCGTAGAGTCCCTGGTACCGATCGCTCGTCCCCGCCGAAGTAAGGAACGGCACGGCTGAAGAAGGGTCGATCAGCCCGGCGCCCACGCAGGCGACCGCGGCCGCCGCTGGGCTGCGATGTTTGCCATGATGACAATGGATGTAGAACGGGCCGGGCAGATCGCGGACCGCTTTCGCGAGTTCCTGCCCGCGGATTTCCGGGATGCCGTCGTAGCCATGCGGCAGGTGGACGTAGCGCATCCCGTGGCGGCGGGCTGCTTCGACATCGGGCTTCATGCCGTCGACGCTGATGACCGTCCTGATGCCGAGGGCGGCCAGTTCCGCAAAGGCCTCGTCCCCTTCCGGCAGGCCCCCGGAGATGACGTTCTCGTGAATCCGCTGCGGATTGGGGAGATGCGGCGCTTCCACGCGGCCCAGCCCGGTCGCCTTTGGCGCGCCGTTGCTCACGGCGACCGGCGGCGGCGCCGCAGCGGAGGGGCGCGCACTGGTCGCGGCCTCGCGCTGCTGGCATCCGGCGACGCACAACAGGAGGGCCATGATCACAGCGAATCGGTGGGAAGGCATGTCGAATATGGTCATCAAATAGCGAGCGGTCCGCCAGTCTTACGTCCGCAACAGCGCTTCCGTGGGGCCGAATCAGCGTAGTTTCAGGCAGGCCAGACCAGCGATGCCGAGCAGCGCGGCGACGATCCAGAACCGCACGACGATTCTCGTCTCGGGCATTCCGCGGAACTGAAAGTGATGATGCAGCGGGCTGCAGGCGAGGACGCGCTTGCCCGTCATTTTGAAGCTGGCGACCTGCGCGATGACGCTCAGCGTCTCGACGACAAAGACGCCGCCGATGATCGCCAGCAGGGCCTCCTGGCGGATCGCCAGCGCGACGTATCCCAGCAGCGCGCCGAGCGGCAGCGATCCGACATCTCCCATGAAGATCTGCGCCGGCGGCGCGTTGTACCACAGGAATCCCAGCGTGGCGCCGACGAGCGCCGCCATCACAACACCCAGCTCGCCGCCGCCCACGACCCGGGGGATCGCCAGGTACTCGGCCATAGCCGCGTGCCCCGACAAGTACGCCAGAACGGCGAACGCCCCGCCCGCGAACACGATGCAACCGGCCGCCAGGCCATCCAGTCCGTCCGTCAGATTCACGGCATTCGAGCTGCCGACGATCACCAGCACGGCCCAGGGAATGAACAGCACGCCGAGCCGAATCGCCCATTCTCCGATTGGCGAGCGGAGTGCAGTTCCCTGCGGATGCTCGCCCTGCAGCAGCCAGAGCGCGACGGCGACTCCCGCGGCGAGAATCGTCTGCGCGAGAAGTTTGCCGCGAGCGGAGAGCCCCCGCTTCTGCCGGCGGAGCTTCTGCCAGTCGTCGACGGCCCCGACGACGGCGAATGCAAGACCGACAACCAGCGCGAGCAGAACGTGCAAATTCGACAGATCGGCGCACAGCAGCGTCGCCAGAATCGCGGCCGCCATGATGAACGCGCCGCCCATCGTCGGAGTGTCGCGTTTTGCCGCATGCAATTCATTGAGCTGCGGCGAGGCGCTGTCGATCCGCTCGCCGACGCGTTTGTTGCGGAGCAGGGCGATCACCAGCGGGCCAAGGCCGACGGCCAGCGTGAAGGCCAGCACGGCGGCCAACGCGATGCGCGCCGTCAGATAAACACGAGAGTCGCCCGAGGATGCGGCTTCCAGGCGTTCCGCCAGTGGAGCGAACCGATTCAGCAACCAGACCAGCATGCCGACAACCCGCGGACGACGCCCGCCGCCTCCTGCGGACGGCACGAGGGTTGCAGCTTACCACCCGCGAGAGTTCCCCGCATCAGCGCTTTCGCAACTGCCGGGCATCCCCGGCGGCCGGCAAGGAGAACAGAAAACCGATCCTGCCGTGAAGCGGTTCGGGAGGTGATCGACCCAGGAGATCACCCGTGTCCCAAAGCCTGTGATGCCTCCGTCCGAGACGCCATGGACGGTGCTACGGATTCCCGCAAACCCGAGAGCACACGGCAGGATCGGTGTTTCGTTGTCCGCTCTCCTCCTGATTCGAGTGGGAACCGCCGTTTCCAGTGTGTCGCCGGGCATCCGCCTGCGCGGAAGCCGCTGGTGCGTCATGCCGCCTGTCTGATCCCGGTCGTGGTCGTCTGACGGCTCCACAGGTCGCGGAGTCCGTCCAGAACCTGTTCCATTCGCATGCCCCGCGAGCCTTTGACGAGCACGACGTCCCCCGGCGCCAGCCAGCATTCCAGTTGCAGCATCAGCGTCGACAGGCTGCCGCATTCGCCCAGGCAGCCGCCCTCAAGTCCTCGAAATCGCGCGGCGCGGAGGACGTCGCCGGCATGCTCGCCCATCGCCGCGATCCCGTCGATCGGCTGTGACGCCGCGTATTCGCCCAGCTCGTGGTGCAGGGCTCCGCTGCCCGGCCCCAGGCCCAGCATGTCGCCGAGAACCAGCCAGCGATTCCCCGGCCCCCGCCATCCGCCAAGGACGTCGCAGGCGGCGCGCATCGAGCCGGGGTTGGCGTTGTATGTGTCGTCAATGACCGTCCAGGGGCCAATCTGACAGCGTCGGCACCGCCCGGCGACGGATTCGAACGTCCACAGTCCCTCCTGGATGTCGGCGTCCGACAGCCCGATCTCCCGGGCCACCGCGACGCACTGCACCAGCGGATTGACATGATGTCGGCCAATCGCGCGGACGCGGAACCGGCCGCCGTCAACGACCGCCTCGATCCAGTCCTGCTCCACGTGGACCGCCGAGACGCGGACGGAATTGTCCGGTTGCTCGCCCGCGAACAGCGTTCGGCAGGCGGCTCGCGAGGCCATGCCGCGCACGCGCGGATCGTCTCCATTCAGGACGACGAAGCCTCCAGCAGGAATCGCCGCGACGAGTTCGCCCTTGGTGTCGACAATCGCCTCGATCGAGCCGAACTCGCCGAGATGGGCCGGCGCGACGCTGGTGACGATCCCCGCTTCCGGCTGGGCGATGCGGGCCAGGGCCGCGATCTCGCCGGCATGCGACGCCGCCAACTCGATGATGGCGTATTCATCCCCCGGAGCGATCTCCAGCAGGCTCAGCGGGACGCCCGTTTGGCTGTTGTAGTTCGCCGGACTCTGCATGCCGACGTGCTTTGACGACAGCACGGCGTTCAGCATCGTGCGGGTGGTCGTCTTGCCATTGCTGCCCGTGATGCCGATGACCATCGCATCGGAAGCGCGACGGCGGGCATGCGCCAGCGACTGCAGCGCCTGCAGCGAATCCGGGACGAGCAGCATCGGGACGCGGCGGCGGTCCGCAGGGGACCGTTCGACGACGCAGCACGCCGCGCCGCGTCGCACGGCGTCATCAATGAACGCGTGCCCGTCGGTGGCGGCCCCGCGGAGGGCGAAGAAGACGTCGCCGGGAGCCACCTGACGCGAGTCGATCCGCACCTGCCGCACTGACATGGACGCATCGACCGGGCCGTCGAGTCGGCCGCCGGTGGCGTCGATCAGGTGCTGCAGGGTCAGGTTCAACATGGAATCGGAGGGGGCTCCGGTCGGTGGGAGTCCGTCATGAGGCGGCTCGTCGAGGCACCCGGTAATGGAATAAGTGTTGGCTGCAGGCGGCGACGTCGTCGAAGGGGATGCGTTCATCGCCAACGACCTGGACGCGTTCGTGCCCTTTGCCGCAGATGAGGAGCGTGTCTCCGGGCTGGGCGGAGCGGATCGCCCAGGCGATGGCCGTTTCGCGATCGGCCTCGACATGGACTCCGGTCATCGTGCCGTCGAACCCGGCGCAGACCTGCTCGATGATGGCTTCTGGCGATTCGTGCCGGGGGTTGTCGGTCGTGACGACGCACAGATCGGAGGCCGCGGCGGCGCGGGCCATCAGCGGCCGCTTGGAGGCGTCGCGGTTGCCGCCGGCGCCGAACACGGTGATCACGCGGCCGCGGGTCATCGGGCGGACGGCCGCGATCACGTTTCGCAGTGCGTCGTCGGTATGGGCATAGTCCACGAACACATGGAACGGCTGCCGGCCGATGACGCGTTCCAACCGGCCGGGAACGGTCGTCAGCGTCGCGACGCCATCCGCCGCGGCTTCGAGGGACAGGCCGAAGTGCCGCGCGGCGGCGACGGCCGCCAGGCAGTTGAGCACATTGTGCCGGCCGATCAGCGGCGTGAAGAACTCGCACTGTTCGGAGCCGTGCGTCACGGAGAACCGCGTGCCGATCAGCGATTCATCGAGGATGCGGGCCGATACATGCGCATCATTCTGCAGCCCGATCAGGCAGACCTGCCCGCCGGGGGGAACCTGCTCGGCCAGGCCGGCGCTCTCTGGATCATCAGCGTTGAGGACGATCAGCCCGCCGCGTTTCAGCATCGACAGGATCCGCGACTTGGCCGCGCGGTACGCCTCCAGGTCGCCGTGATAGTCGAAATGATCACGGGTGATGTTGGTGACGATCGCCACGTCGAGCTGCACGCCCGAGGCGCGTTGCTGGTCGAGCGCGTGGCTCGACAGTTCGATGGCCGCGTACCGAGTCCGGGCGGCGACCATGGCGGCCAGCCAGTCGGCGAGAGCGCGGGAGTCGGGCGTCGTGAGCTCAGCGGGCTCCGCCGTCTGCCCGTCGCTGTATTCAATTGTTCCCAGCAGTCCGGTCCCAAACTTCTGGGCTTCGAGGATGGAACGCACGAGCCAGGTCGTGGTCGTCTTTCCGTTCGTTCCGGTGACTCCCACGAGCCCCAGCCGGCGGGAAGGGAAGCCGCTAATGGCCTGGCAGAGTTCGGAATAGGCCGCGCGGACGTCGGCGACCACGCACTGCGGCACGCGGACGTTGGCCAGCGGCGTGGGAGTCAGCACCGCCGCGGCGCCGCGGGAGATGGCGTCGGCCACGTGCGTCCGGCCGTCGTGCACGGTTCCAGGGAGCGCCGCGAAGAGGCAGCCGGGCGTGCATTCCTGGCTGCTGGCGACGGCGCGGCTGACCGCGACATCGGCGCAGCCGACAAAACTGGCCTGCGGAAACAAGCGCCGCAGACTGACAGTAGCCGCCGGGGACCGGGTTCGTTGCATGGACGCGGGCAGCGTTCCCGTCCGCGGGCCGAAGGCTCGCTGGGGCGACCGGAAGGCCGCTCGGGAAGGCCGGAATGCCTGGGTTGGACGTCTGGGAATCGTGTCGCCGGAACCGGCGAGCGACATGCGGGAACGGCGCCGCTGGCGGTCGTTCCGCGATAAGGGGCGGGACATGCTCCGGGGAGCGCGAGGATTCTGCGGATTCCCGCAAACCGGTCAAGAAGCCTTCGAGCGATTTCGAAACGCAACTCCCGATTTTGTAGAACTTACACCCCCGCGGCGGCCCGCCGCCGTCCCGTGGACTCCCCTCACGATTGACTCGCCTGCAACAATGCCTGCGGACCCGGATTGATTCCGGGCCCCCGACCCGCATCCCCACACCACGACATCCATGACGTTCCAGCAGCATCAGCTTTCCAACGGCCTGCAGGTGATCGCCGAAATCAACCCCAGCGCCTGCAGTTCCGCGCTCGGGTTCTTCGTCAACACCGGCGCCTGCGACGAGACCTGCGAGGTCGGCGGCGTCAGCCATTTCCTCGAACACATGGCCTTCAAGGGCAACGACCGCTTCACCGCGGACGACGTCAATCGCGTGTTCGACGAACTCGGCGCCCAGTACAACGCCTCGACCAGCGAAGAGGTCACGCTGTACTACGCGGCCATCCTGCCGGAATACCTGCCGGGCACGTTCGAACTGCTGGCCAACCTGCTGCGCCCCGCGCTGCGGACCGAGGACTTCGAGACCGAGAAGCAGGTGATCCTTGAGGAGATCGGCATGTACGACGACATGCCGGCGTTTCTGGTCCTCGAAAAGGCGATGGAGGTGCACTTCGAGGGGCATCCGCTATGCCAGAGCGTGCTGGGCTCGATCGACACCGTGTCGCGGCTGACCGTCGACCAGATGCGCGGCTATTTCGCAGAGCGGTACCGCGCGGGGAACATCACCCTGGCGGCCGCCGGCAATGTCGACTGGAACGAACTGCTCGAACTGGCCGAGGCCCACTGCGGGAACTGGCCGCAGGGTTCGCCGGAGCGACTTCGCTGCGACTGCCCCCCCGCCGGAAAAACCGTGCTCTTTGCACGGCCGCTGAACCAGCAGCACCTGGTGACGATGGGCGCCGCACCCAGCGCCACCGACCGGCTGCGGTTCGCCGCGGAACTGGTGAGCGTCATTGTCGGCGACGACACGGGCAGCCGGCTGTACTGGGAACTCGTCGATCCGGGGCACGCCGAGTCGGCCGACCTGTCGTACAACGACTACCAGGGCGCCGGCCTGTGGTCGACCTATCTGTGCAGCACGCCCGACCAGGCGGCCCGCAATCTCGCGCGGATCCGGGAGGTTTACGCCGAGGTCAACCGCGATGGAGTGACCCCCGATGAACTCGAGCAGGCGCGGACAAAGGTCGCCTCCCGCGTCGTGCTGCAGAGCGAACGGCCGATGGGGCGGCTGGCCTCGCTGGGAGGCAACTGGCTGCATCGCCAGGAGTATCGGACGATCGAAGACGACCTTCGGGACCTGGACGGGGTGACGCTGGCCGACATCCGGGAGCTGTTGGAGGCCTATCCGCTGACCAAGGTGACGACCGTCGGGGTCGGGCCGCTGGAATCGATCTGACGCCCCTCGTCGACGCCCCATTCATGCCCGTCTGGCCGCCTACGATCATCGTCGTGCACCCGAAGGAGCGCCGCAGCAAGTGCTCGGTGGAGCCGCTGCGCGGGCGGGAAGGGTTCGTCTTCTGGAAGCATCCGCGGCGGGGGACCGAGCCGCTGGGGAATTATGTCCGGCTGGGGCTGGGCGGTCCGCAGCTCGGGCCGGAGGACGCGGAGCGCGGCCTGCTGATTCTGGACGGCACGTGGCGCTGGGCGGCGGCCATGGAGCGCGACTTCGCCGAGTCGCCGGTGCGCAGCCTGGGGGACTGGCGCACGGCGTACCCGCGCGTCTCCAAGCTGTTCGAGGATCCGACCGCCGGGCTGGCGACGATCGAGGCGCTGTTCGCGGCGTACGCGCAGTTGGGGCGACCGACCGAGGGCCTGCTGGACGACTACGCGTGGCGGGAGCGGTTTCTGGAACTCAACGCGGCGCGGCTGAACCGAGCGGCTGCCCGCGCTGGGGAATGATCGTGCCGCCGGGATCTGCCAGTGCCAGCGGACGGAGCCGTAACTCACCGTGCGGGGCGAACCGTCTTCAGGATCTTCAAGATCCCGTCGACCTGTGAGTCATCCCGGACATCGCACCAGAAGTTCGCGGGGCCGAGGTCCGGAAACGACACGAACAGCGTGTGTGAGCCGTTCGCGGTGTGAAGCGAGACATCGCAGGCGATTCCGTCCTGTTCAGTTCGCTTCGTCCAGACGAACGGCCCATTTCCATCAACATAAGTCGCATAATTGCCGGCCACATGGCCAATGTCGTAGGTCAGCGTCACAGGCGTTCCGCCGAGCCGAATGCGCCCGACCCAGGTGTCGATGCCCACGTCGGCGTAGTGGCGAGAACCGGGCGGCAGGACGAGGCTCAAATGTCCGCGAATCTCCGTCCGGCCGCTGACCGCAGTTCCGGGCCGTGCGGCCAGCCAGACAACGGCGAAAGCCATCATCCCGCCGGCGAAGATTCCCAGCCGCTTTAGCGATCTGGATGTGTGCATGGCTGACAACGTTGGGCATGCCGAGGATCGAATCGACAAAGCACGATCCGCAGAATATTCTACCATTTGACGCCCTCGGCAGCATGCCATGCTTCCGTTCATAGGCTGGGTCCGGGACAGCCGAGTCGCTGCGTGCGTGGCAGGTGAGATTGGTTTGCGAGATGGAAGCGTCGGATGGCGAGTTCGGAGGAACATCAGAGTGTCGCAAGGAGCAATGAATCATCACCGCAGCAATGACGCGATCTGGGACGACTACGTCGAGGCCCAGTTCGAAGCGAAAGTACGTCGAGAGTCCATCATCGTCGTCATCGCTCTGCTGGGGGAGTGTTGGGCCAAACAGCGCGATCCGACAGTCTCCGAAAGCGATCGAAGTACGCTTGCGCTCTGGGTTCCCTTGATGCAGGAATTTTTCGCTGATTGGTGCCTGGACATGCGGGCCTACCCGTTGGCGGCGTCAGTCATGCGCGGAGTGATCAAGAGCTGTCCATGGGACCTTGACGCCTGGCGAGTGCTGATCAGGGCGCTGCTGCATGAAGATCGGGAAGCGCTTCCAGATGCGTTGAACTCCTGCCCCCGCGATTTCACGGTGCGGCGAGATTATGATTTTGGGGCGTTGGTGCTGGATGTTCGGGATCAGCTCGGTCCGCTGGCCGCGAAGATCGCCCCGGCGTTGATCGCGGAGGCCGAAGAGTCCGTAAGAAGCGGACCAAAAACCTCGGCATGGAATTTGCGCCAGGGAGCGGGAATCTGTTC
>JAHBXW010000011.1 GCA_019636235.1 Planctomyces sp. | reverse complement strand
ACCGCACCGGACAACCCAAGCCCCAACTCGCCCCGCAGGGGTGAACGGTTACGGTCTGGCGACCGAGGACATGGAGATGATCGCCTCCGGCGCGAAGACAATGCACGAGATGAGCGGCGCCGAGAAATGGCGAGTCCACAACGATGTCCTGTACAAGCAGTTCAGCACCGAATTCCGGCGAACGACGAGCGACCTCATCAAGGCCGCTGACGACCGGAATCTCGACCAGGCGGCGCTGAAGTGGATGGCCGCGACGATGAGCTGCATCGAATGCCATCGCTACGTGCGGAACACGCTGGTCGTGGCGGACTGAGAACGTGTCTTCACATTGGCTGAGCGGATGAAAATCGCTTCGACTCCACGTCTTTGGCTCCCAGGTCAAGGACGACGGAGCCGGCGATGGACGCGCAGTACTCCACCTCTGTCACTTCCCGTGCTAATGCCAAGGCCAATCTGTGGCCAGCCTTGGGTTTGGAGCCTGCGGATTTGCGCGAACGCTGTGGCGCGGTAGACTCTCTATCCACGCGTCACCTTCTCGAAACTGGACAGGTGGCGCCGGCCCTGGCATCTGAACTACTGGGGCCAACTTTCCGTCTGCTAGTGGAATGTCGAGTAAAAACTGACTTCTCTAGCGATCGAGTTCCTGCGTAAGTCGATTAAAATTAAGTAAATGCGCCCGTAGCTCAGGAGGATAGAGCAACGGTTTTCTAAACCGTCGGTCGGGGGTTCGAATCCCTCCGGGCGTGCTGCCGGGCGACCCTGCGTCGCCGCCGGGGTCCGACGCAAGCGGAACCCGAATCGCGGACAGAATCAGCGCGATCGGCCCGCCAGGGCCCCCGGCTCAACGCCGCTGCGAAACGAACCACAGCCCGAACATCAGGGCCGCGAAACCTCCGATTTTGCCCCACCAGGGGATGCCCTCCAGGTCGAAGCCGGACGTCGTCGTCACGGTCGTTCCGCCGGGCGTCGCGGGATTCGCAACGGCCGCTGCGCCGTCGCCCCCGCCGCCCGCAGGACGGGCTGGGCCGCCAAACGGGTTGCTGCTGTTGGCGACGGTTCCCGAGTTCTGCGAGGGCACGGCGCCGGAGGCGATCAGATCGCCGCTGGACTGGGCGACCCAGACCACGCCGCAGTGCGGGCAGCGATCGCCGTACTTGCCGCCGACGACCGCCTTGCCGCAGGCCGGGTTGGTGCAGATCACCGCGTTCTTCGGCACATCAGTCGAAACGCCGGTCGCACTGTTCCGTGTCGCCGCGGCGGGAGTCCGCGTCTCGCCGAACGTGGCGAGCGCGCGGTCGGACTCAGCGGGCACGTCGAGGCTGGCGACCGTGGACGGATCGATCACGGCGCGTTCCCGGGGACGCTGACTGGGGCCTGGGAATCCGCCG
The DNA here is from genome assembly GCA_019636235.1 of Planctomyces sp. Classification (GTDB taxonomy): domain Bacteria; phylum Planctomycetota; class Planctomycetia; order Planctomycetales; family Planctomycetaceae; genus Caulifigura. The sequence goes on along the minus strand of JAHBXW010000011.1, from coordinate 161,033 downwards.
ACGGCAACGAACCCCGCCTGACCGCTGGTTCCGGTTTCCTGCGGCGGTTCCGCGAACCCGGCGCGTTCCGCGAAGACGGCGGGAGGGCTTGCCGGACGGCGGCCGCGGGCGGCGTCATTTCCCTGGCTGGCATTGGAATCGGCGGACGCGGCGCCGGAGATCGATACCCCCTGAATCCGATCGGCGCGTTCGACGAGTTTCGCAAACGTTTCCTGAGCCGGCGACCAGCTGAACGCCTTGTCGTTGGAGGAGATCGTTCGCACATCGGGGATGGGGTAGGTCTTTTCCGACCCATCCCGGAGCCGCAGGGTGACGACATCAGAGGCGACGCTTTTCAGATCGCCGCGGACGATGCTGCCGCTGGCCAGTCGGAGACTGGCCTCGCGGACCGGAAGGAAGACGAGTTCGGCCGCCTGAGCAGAGCGGCCGGCGATCAGGGCGATCGTCAGCGTCAGCAGCCACGTCAGCCCGCGTTTTCGCGCCACGCTGATGTCCATGGGACGCTCCCTGGAAAAAATCGCCCGGACCGTGGGCGGAGGACGTTCAAAGTCGCCGTTCGGCGATCGGACCCGGGAGCAGCGCGCGGTTCCCGCCGGGTTCGTCCGTCGCCGGACCCGAATGTGTCAGAGACGAGCCCGGGCATCAAAAAGTTCCCGGTCAGGATACGCAGGCGGGAACGGCGGGTAAATATCACGCGGTCCTGAGTCGCCCGGCGGCGGATGGCGTCCGCGCCCAGCGGAAGTGCGGTACGGCCGGGCCGCGTCTCGTCACTCCAGCTCGCTCAACCACAGCCGGATCTCGTTCTCGTACTCGCTGGCGAGGTTTGAACGGATCAGCTCCCGGTGGAACGCCGAGGCGCCGTTCGGCGACAGCTCCGCCTCTTCGGCCGATTTGAAGCGAATCGCCGGATCGGGGGCGATCAGCCCCTGCAGGAGCTGGATCAGATTGTCGTTCAGGGCGACGTCCCGGGGCAGGCGGTCCGGCAGTTGTTCGGCGAGCTGGCGCTTCGCCTGGACAAGTTCGGGTCCATCGCTGGCCTCGGGGAACGGGAACTGTCCGGAGAGCATTTCGTAGAAGACGTACCCCAGGCTGGCGAGGTCCGAGGCGGGGGTGTGCGCGGCGCCCTCCAGGACCTCGACGGCGGCGTAGCGCGGCGTCCACAGCGGCCGGGTGGGAGGATCGTGGACGGCGAACGCGGAGCCGAAGTCGATGATTTTGCAGTTGCCCGTCCGCTTGACCATGATGTTCGCGGGCTTCATGTCGCCGTGCACCAGTCCGTTGCGATGCATGGCCGCCATGCCGGCGAGGCATTCGCGGAGGATGGAGGTGGCGACCCCCGGCTTGAGCCGCAGTTGCGACGCCGTGCGGGTCACGACGACGTCGTTGACGTATTCCCAGCGGGCGGGATTCATCGTGGCCCGGACTTCGTCCAGCGTGCGGGGCGTCAGCAGATAGCGGAGGTCGAATCCATCGACCCACTCCATCGCCAGGACGTGAATGCCCTGCAGTTCAATGACGTTGAAGATGTCCAGCAGGTTGTCGTGCTGAACGCTGGCGAGTTCGACGGCGACGCGGGCCAGGCGTCCCATTTCGGCGCGATAGGCGGCGACCGTGGAGTACCCGTCCGGTCGAAAGAACTTGAGGGCCAGACGGAACTTGACGTCGAACGCTCCGGACCGGTCGGCGAGGTACACGACGCCCTGCCCGCCGGCGCCGAGGCGCTCGACGAACGAGTAATTCTGCTCCCAGCTGACCGCGTCCCTGCGGAGCATCCGCTGGAAGCGATCGACGAGTTCATGGGCCTCCGAGGCGACGCCGTCCGCGACGGGCGTCGGCTGGTAGACCTTCGTCGGATCCAGCGGTCGGGAGAGGTCCTGGGAGATTTCAGGCAGCATGGAGGGCAGCAAGTGACGCCAGGCGGGCGAGTCCTGAACGCTGGGAGGCGGCGAACCAATCCATGGAGGCCCTCGAGCCGTCCCGCGTTCGATACAATCCATTGGGGGCTTCGGCAGAATTATTGCGCATGGAGGCAGGGTTCTGAAGGGTGAATCCGGCGGAACCCCCAGGTTTGTTGCAACCTGAGACGAAGGAACTGGTTAGACTACGGAGCGGCCGGCGGAAATGCCGATCGGCAGGCAGCGGCGCACGGGGCGGCCCATGGCCGGGTTCCCGGCAAGTCGCCTGCCGAATCCGGGCCGTCGCCGGGCGGAACGCAGACCGATGGTGGCAGTCGCGCGACTGATCGTCACCCGCGGCCCTGATGAAGGGCGGGCGTTCGACGTGTCGCTGGACCTCGCGCACATTGGCAGCGGGGACAGCAACCAGATCGTCCTCAGCGATCCGTCGGTGGCTCCGCATCAGGCGAGCATCGTCTGCCGGGGGGGCCGGTTCGCGCTGTACACGCCAATGCCGGGGGGCGTGCAGGTCGACGGCGCGGCCGTGCCGCCGGAACGCTGGATCTGGCTTCCCTCGGCGGCGCAGATTCATCTCGGCGAGGACACCGTCGTTCAGTTTGAAACGCAGATGACGTCCCCCGAAACGACCCTGCACGAGACCCATTCGCTGACGGCCGACCCCACTCCGGGGGGGATGGCCGCAGCCATTGCCGCCGCATCCTGCGTCGCCGCGGCGGCCCCCGCGCCGCAGGCGCCCAAGGCTGAAGGATCGTCGTCGACCGCCAGCCGAAAACGCCGCAAGGCCGATCCCAAACGCCGCACGGCGCGGATCGTCCTCGACCCGCAGGGGGAGCCGCGCGTCCAGCTCGGCGCCGATGGCCGGCTCCCCGAACTGCAGCTCGCGGACGCTTCCGAGGCGTCATCCGAGGCGAAGCCCCGCGGCGCGGCGCCTTCGTGGCTGCTGCTGCCCGTGGTGCTGGCGAGCGCCGCCCTGTCGCTGGGCCTGTTGTTCTGGACGCCGGGGGACGCCTCGTCGCAGCCGTCGCAATCGAGGGCCAGAGACGGGCTGCGGGCGTTCTTCGGCGAAGACGGGCAGACGCTCGAGCCCTATCAGCAGTTGCTGCGGCAGGCGCTGCTGGAGCATTCGCAGGGCCGGCCGAAGGAGGAGCGCCGGAACTACGTCCGCGTGCTCGACCTGCTGAACTCCGCCGACGTCCGCGATCCCCGGAACTTTCACGGATTGACCGGACGGCAGACCGGTCGCGGTCGGAACAGCGACGCCGATCTGCGCGCCCTGCTTGAAACGCTGATCGCCCTTCCGGAGTAGCCGTCGTCCGAGAACGTCGGACGAGCGGCCGTCAGTCCAGCCGGTAAAACCGGTGGGCCGTCTCGCCGAAGATCAGCGCCCGTTCGGACTCGCTGAGCCCGGCCAGCAGTTCGTCCAGGGCCTGGTGCGTCCGTTCGTAGCTGGCGGCCAGCTCGCATACCGGCCAGTCGCTGCCGTACATCAGCCGTTCCGGCCCGAAGCATTCGAGCGCGACATCGACATAGGGTTTGAGATCGGCCGGCTGCCAACGCTGCCAGTCGGCCTCGGTGACCATCCCCGACAACTTGCAGAATACGTTCGGCATGCGCGCGGCCGCTCGGAAGTGCGGCTCCCAGTCCTCGAGCGAGCCATCCCGGATGCGCGGCTTGGCGAGATGGTCGATGACCAGCGGCAGGTTCGGGCAGTGCATGGCGACCGTCAGCGCGTGCGGCAGGTGCGGCACATAGAACAACAGATCGAACGGGACGCTGTGCCGTTCGAGGACCTCGAGCCCGCGGAGGACGTCGGGGCGGACGATGAAATTCGGATCCGGCTCGTCCTGGGTGATGTGCCGGACGCCGACGAATCGCGGATCGGCCCGGAACTCCGCGAGCTGGTCCTCGCAGGCCGGGCTGGCGAGATCGATCCAGCCCACGACGCCCGCGATGAAGGGGTTGTCCCTGGCGAGCTGGAGGACCCAGCGGTTCTCTTCCAGGTCGTGCTGGGTCTGCACGAAGATCGAACGCTCGATTCGGCAGGCGTTGAGATGCGGCTGCAGATCAGCCGGCAGGAAATCGCGGCGGATCGGTTCCAGCAGCGGCTGGTTCAGCCAGGAGGTGTCGAAACGTCCGAGCTGCCAGAAGTGCTGATGGGCGTCGATCCGCATCGTGCGTCGCCTTGGAAGTGAGTCGATCAATCCTGTTCGATCTGCAGCGGGATGAGCCGTCCGCCGCGTTCGATGGTCCATGAGGCCGATCGGTCCGCCGGGGCCTGGGGGGGGCGATGCATGATGCGATCGCCGGCGATGAAGCCGGCGCGGGCGGCGAACGAGTCGGGCGCGACCGACTCCACATGCCAGGCGGCGTCATCGGCGGGGTCGACCGCCAGTCGCGCCCCCGCGGGAATCGCGGTCCCTGCCAGGTTCACCGTCACCGGCGATGGAGTCTGACCGTCTTCCGTTTCAATTGCGAGACACAACGGGCCGCGGCATTCATTGACCAGTGCGCGGAACTGCTCGATGCGCCCGGCGGGGATGTCGTTGACGGCCGTGATCCGCTGACCGGGCAGCAGGCCCGCGACCGCCGCGGGAGAATCTTCCACAACGCGTTCGATGACAAACGGCGCTCCGGGGGCCCGGTCCGGCGCCCAGGTGATGCCCAGACGCGAGGGGAGCGCCTGAGTCAGGATGCGCGTGGGGCTCGTCTCGTGCCGGCTGTCGTTGCGGAAAGGGGCGGGGCGCGGATCCTCCGCCAGCTCGACGACGACTTCGAGCACGATGCGGCTGATCTGTTCGAGCCCGGCGAAGTTGATCTTGTCGACATCGTCGCTGGGGCGGTGGTAGTCGGGGTGATCGCCGGTGAACAGCATCAGATACGGAATGCGGCGGACATAGAACGAGTGATGGTCGCTGTCGGCTTTGTGCTGGTGGTCGAAGTCGAGCCGGAGGTTGGCCGCCTGATTGGCCCGCACGAGCGCCTGCCGCAACCCGCGCTGCGTTCGCGCTCCATAGACCGTGACCGACTCGTCGCGGAGTCGGCCGACCATGTCGAGGTTGACCGCCAGCCGCAGGCCCGCCACCGGCACTGTGGGATTATCGACCCAGTAGCGCGAGCCCAGCAGCCCCTTCTCTTCGCCGTCCCACAGCGCGATCACGACGCTGCGCGGCAGGGGAGCGGCCAGCTTCGTCAGCGCCTCGGCGATCTCCAGAATGGCAGACAGGCCGGAGGCGTTGTCATCGGCCCCGTTATGGATGCGGCCGATCGGGCCGCTGCTGTTCAGCCGCGTGCCGAATCCGACATGATCCAGATGCCCGCCGAGAAGGATGAACTCGTCGCGAAGTTCGGGATCGCTGCCGGGAAACACCGCCAGCACGTTGCGGTAGCCGAGTCCGAATTCCTGGATGTAGCCGCCGTCCTCGCCCGCGGGTCGGACGCCGATGGCCTGCAGCCGGTCGACAAGGTATGCGGCGGCGGCGTGCCCCCCCTGCGTGCCGGCTTCCCGCCCTTCCAGTGCGTCGCTGGCCAGAAACGTGAGATGGCTCCGCAGGTCGACCTCGGTAATGGAGGCGAGTGCGGAATGCAGCCCTTCGGCGGCCGCGGACGTCCGGACCAGCAGCGCCAGAACAAGGAGAACACTGAGGCGTCGCATCGGAGGGGTGCTCAACGGCCGGCGGGCCGCGGTCCGGCGCACGGACGCACGGCGATCGATGAAGACGTCGAACCAGCATGCGGCCCGCGGCGGGCAAAGTCCAGCCGCCGATCCAGCGCATCGGCAGGCCGGCGGACATTCTCGCGGCAGAGAGCGGTCCCGCAGGAACGGCCGTCGGCGATGATTCCGCGGCCGGACGCGGGCGAAAACGGACTGCCCCGCGGACACTGGGAAAGCTGGGCCGGAGAATCCGGCAACACCTGCCGGGCGCGTGTCCGGGTTGGCGCGCCGTGTTCGATTTCACGTCGCGCCGCCGATAAACTGACAAGCCTGCCGGCGGAGACAGGACGTTGACCGCGGGCTCGGAGAGCGGAGCGTCGCCGATCGCGACAGGCGCGTGGCGGGGGCCGCTTCTGTTCCGAGCGACTTGCGCATGCCGGCCGCACAAGATGGGACGAGCCCGAATGTCGCAGTCGCCGGGACGAGTGCTGTCGCTATTGCTGTTGACGCTGGCGATCACGGCGGTGGATACGATCCTGCCGCCGAGCATGACCGCGGGGCTGTTGTACGTGGCGCTCGTGCTGCTGGCGGGGTCGTTGCGCGAAAGCTACTGGACCTGGCTGGCCGCGGGAGTCTCGTCGGCCCTCGTGCTGCTGGACTTCATCGCTTCGATCCGCACTTTGGGCATCATGCCGTCCTATCTGGTGGGCAACTTGGTGCTGACGGTGTTCACGATCTTCACGACGGCCATTCTGACCAGCCATCGCCGGCAGGTGGAGGGACAGCTTCGGGAGGCGAACACGCAGCTCGACGACCGCATTTCCGAGCGGACGACGGAGCTCAGCCGCGCGGTGACCGATCTGCAGGGCGAGGCGACGACGCGGGAGCGGATTCAGGCGGAATTGGCGCGTGAGGCGGCGTTGCTGAACGGCCTGATGGCCGCGATCCCCGACCATATCTATTTCAAGGACTGCGACGGGCGCTACCTGCGGATCAATGACGCCAAGGCGCGGCGCTCGGGGCTGCAGTCCCCGGATGACGCAATCGGCAAAACGGACTTCGATTACTTCCCGCGGCCGATGGCCGAGGCCGCTGCGGCCGTTGAACGCCGGATCATCGAATCCGGCCAGGCGCTGCTGGGGCAGGAGGAGCGGATCACCTGGCCCGACGGCACGCAGACCTGGGTCTCGGCGACAAAGGTCCCCCTGCGAAGCTGGTCAGGGGAGGTCGTCGGCACGCTGGGCATCTCCCGGGACATCACGCTGCAGCGGAACATGGCCGACGAGCTGCAGCAGGAGCGCGACCGGCTGCGGACGCTGATCGACATTCTCCCGGACATCATCTTCATCAAGAGCCGGGACTACCGGCTGGTGACGGCCAATCGGGCCTATGTGCGGCAGTTCGGGTTCGCGTCGGAGACCGAACTGGTCGGCAAAACGGATTTCGAGTTCTGCCCGGCGGATATGGCGCAGGCGTTCCGCGAGGACGACGAGCGAGTCATGTGCAGCGGGCAGACGCTGCACCAGCGCGAGGAGCAGATCGTCACGCCCGAAGGATCGCGGCAATGGATCGTGACGACCAAGGTCCCGCTGCGGGACAACCAGGGAGAAGTGATCGGGCTCGTCGGCATCTGCCACGACATTTCCAGCCGCAAACAGGCGGAGCGCGCGCTGCGGGAATCGGAGTGGCTGTACCACTCGCTGGTCGACAACCTGCCGGTGTACGTGATCCGCAAGGAGCGCAGCGGCCGGGTGACCTACGCCAACGCGGCGGTGTGCGCGCTGCTGGGGCGGCCGCTGGACGACGTGCTGGACAAGTCGGACTTCGACTTTTTCCCTGCCCATCTGGCGGAGAAGTACCGTCAGGACGACCTGCGGGTGATGGATTCCGGCCAGGTGTTCTCGGACATCGAGGAGAACAGCGACGGGGGCCGGTTCAACTACTTCGAAGTCCGCAAGACGCCGATCCGCGATGAGGGCGGCGAAGTGATCGGCGTGCAGGTGATGTTCTGGGACGTCACCGATCGCCAGCAGGCGCTCAAGGACCTGGCCGAAGCGAAGGAAGTCGCCGAAGCCGCGAACCGCGCGAAAAGCGATTTCCTGGCCAACATGAGCCACGAAATCCGCACGCCGATGAACGCCATCATCGGCATGACGGAACTCGTCCTGGAAACGCGGCTGACCCCGGAACAGCGCGACTTTCTGGAAACGGTCCGCGACTCGGGCCTGTCGCTGCTGGCGATCATCAACGACATCCTGGACTTCTCGAAGATCGAAGCGGGGCGGCTGGAGCTGGAAGTTGCGCCGTTCGAACTGCGGGAGTGGCTGGGCGACTCGCTGCGGGCGATCGGCCTTCGGGCGCATGTGAAGGGTCTGGAGCTGGCCTGCGAGATCGCCAACAACGTGCCCCGCGTCGTGCTGGGGGACGCGCTGCGGCTGCGGCAGGTGATCATCAATCTGGTCGGCAACGCGGTGAAGTTCACCGAGCGGGGAGAGGTCGTCGTGGCCTGCGGGCTGGCGGACGACGCCGCGATCGCGCCCGACGGCCGCGTACGTCTCCATTTCCGCGTCCGGGACACCGGCATCGGCATCCCCGGCGAACAGCAGCAGCGGATCTTCCGCGCCTTCGAACAGGCCGACATGTCGCTGACCCGCAAGTTCGGCGGCACCGGGCTGGGGCTGGCGATCTCCTCGCGGATCGTGCAGCAGATGAACGGCCGCATGTGGGTCAAGAGCGTCCCCGGCCAGGGGAGCGTGTTTCACTTCGTCATTGAACTGGGCATCGGCCAGGAGGCCGACGCGCCCGCCGCGCTCCCCGACAGCACCCGGCTGATCGGCCTGCGCGTCCTGATCCTCGACGACAACGAGACGAACCGCCGCATCCTCGTCGAGATGTGCCACAACTGGCAGATGCAGCCGACCGCCGTCGCCAACGCGGACTCGGCCCTCGAAATGCTCCGCACCGCCGCCCGGCATGGCCCCGCCTTCGACCTCGTCATCACCGACGCCAGCATGCCGGAGATCGACGGGTTCACCTTCGCCGATCACATCCACCAGGACGCGCAGATCCGCAGCACGCTGGTGATGATGCTGACTTCGCTGGACCGCATGGGGGACGCCGCGCGCTGCGAAGAGCTGGGGATCAAGTCGTACCTGATCAAACCCGTCAAGCAGTCGGACCTGTTCGACGCGATCGTGCTGGCGCTGGAAGGCGAGAAACGCGGACCGTCGCTGGGGTCCGCCGAACGGGAGTCGCTGCCGCCGCTGCGGCCGCTGAAGATGCTGCTGGCGGAGGACAGCCTGGCGAATCAGAAGCTGGCCAAGGGGCTGCTGACGCGCTGGGGCCACGACCTGATGATCGTCAACAACGGCATGGAGGCGATCGCCGCGGTCAAACGGCACACGTTCGACGTCGTGCTGATGGACGTGCAGATGCCGGAACTCGACGGCCTCGAGGCGACGCGGCACATTCGCGAATGGGAGCAGAGCACCGGCGAGCACCGGCCGATCATCGCGATGACGGCGCACGCCATGAAAGGAGACAAGGAGCGCTGCCTGGAATCCGGGATGGACGCATACTGCTCAAAGCCGATCCGGCCCAACGAGCTGCATCTCGCGATTCTGCAGGTTCTGCCCGACGCGGCGCTGCCCGACGCGCCTCCGACGCCCGACGCGGAGGCGTCCGGAACCACCGCCGAGTCGTCCGCCGGATCGAACGGCGGCCCCGCGGCGGACGTCCGCGCCCCGGCGCGCGAGGCACGACACGTCGACGGGTCCCCTGTCGCGAACGGCCCGACAGGGGCCGACGACTCCCGGCGGCATGATCAGATCGACTGGTCCGCGGCGCTGGCTTCGATGCAGGGAGATGAGGACCTGCTGTTCGATGTCATCGACGCGCATCTCTCCGAGTGCCCGGACCTGATGCGGCAACTGCAGAATGCGATCGCGCAGCAGGACGCGCCGCTGACGCGCCGCCTGGCGCACACGCTGAAGGGAAACCTCCGGGCGCTGCAGGTTCGCGAGCCGATCTTCGCCGCCGATCTGGAGTCAGCGGCCGCGCAGGGAGATCTGTCGGACGCGGAGGCCCAGGCAGCGACGATCGCCGCGCAGGTGGATCGCGTGAATGCCGAGCTGGAGTCGCGGATCGTCGCGCGGAACGGCTGAGCGGCGAGGCGCTGCGGGCCGCGGGGGCCGCCTGGGGCCGAAGTCGGCGGAACCCGCCGCAGGACGGGGATTGCGCCGAATCTCGAGCCGAACGACCCTCTTTGGCATGCCACCTGCATGCGCGCCGAAATCGGCCAATTCCGGGCACGATTTACAATCCATCGGCAATGTCTGCCCATCGTCTTGACCCAAAAATTCAATTTCCATAAAAGCCCGCCCACACGCCGCGGATGGCCGCCCAACCCCCTCCTGGCCGCCGCACGAGCACCTCAGCTCTTCCTCGCAATCCGAATCCAGTCAGACCCAGTTCCGTGAGGAATCCAGTCATGTCGAAGCTCCGCACCTGCCTGCTTGTCGCCCTGGCCTCGGCCGGGATGACAGCGCCGGCCAGCGCCCAGTGGCGTCCGCTGTGGGACCCCTGCAACGCCTGCCCGCAGCCGGTCGCCGTCTGCCCGCCAGTCATGCAGGCGATCCCGCAGACCGTCTACCGGGATGTCCCCACCGTCGAGTATCGGGCCGTCCAGCGCACCGAGAAACGACCCGTCATCCGCACCGTCGAAGAGGAACGCCCCGTGACCGTCTACCGGCAGGTCATGGAGGCCCGTACGCAGGACGTCCAGAGCGTCAGCTATCAGCACGTCACGGAATGCCAGCAGCAGTGCGTCAATCGCAGCCACTGGCGGACCGTCATGCAGCCCGTTCCGAAAATGGCCGCCTGCCAGTACGACTCCCGTCCCGGACTGCTCGGCGAACTCAACCGCATGGGCTACTCGACGCGCATGGCCTTCACGCCCGACTACATTCCGCGGCGTGAATTCGTGCCGGACGTGCAGATGGTCAACGTGCCCGTGAACCGCGTCGTCGCCGTGCCGACTGTCCGCCAGGTCACCTATAACGTCGCCCGCACCGTCGCCGAGCAGACGACCCAGAAGGTCGCCGTTCAGAAGATCGAGTACGTCGACCAGCAGGTCACGGCCTACGAGCCCGTCACCGTCACCAAGCGGATGGCTGTGGGCACGACCTACACCTACGCCTTCATGGACGGCTTCGGCGGCACGGGCACGACGGCCACCGCCGCCGCTCCCACGCCGGCTGACGAGAACCGCTCGGCCACCGCCCCGGCCGACGACGTCCTCCGCGGCATCTCCGCTCCGCCCAAGAAGGCCCCGGCCCGCGAGCCCGAGCCGACTCCGGCCAGCCCCAGCGGACCCGTGGCCTCCACCGTCCAGCCGCAGCCGACCGTCAAACTGACGGGCTGGCGTGCCGCCAAGACTCCGCTCCCGCCGGTCGCCGGCGAAGCGAACCTTTCCGCGAACTGATGCCTGCCCCCCGCGTGATCCGAGGCGGTCCGGCGGATCACGCACTTCTTCCCTCCCCCCTGCTGCCTGCCCGCTGAACTTGATCCCCTCCGGCGTCGGCATCAGTCCGACGCCATTTCTCGTTTGCCGAATCTGGCGGACGAGGCCGCTCACTCACCCTCCTGACCCGGGGAGCCGGCCGATGTTTGTTCCGCGAAGTTGCCTGTCGCCGCTGTCCCTTCTGCTCGCCGGCGTTGCGGCTGCGCTGTCCACGGGCTGCAGTGCGCCGCTGGTGTCCGCCGCCACGAACGCCTTTGGCTCGCGGCTGCCCGTGCTCGTCATGTCCGACGAAGAGGAGCTGCGCCTCGGCGCCGAGGCGTATCAGGAAATCCTCAGCCAATCCCGACCCTCGACCCGCGCGGACTACGACGCCATCGTTCAGCGAGTGGGCCAGCGGATCGCCGCCGCGTCCGGGCAGCGCGATTTCGACTGGGAGTTCCGGGTGCTGGCGGGGACGACGCAGAATGCGTTCTGCCTCCCGGGCGGCAAGGTCGCCATCTACAAAGGGCTGCTGCCGGTCTGCGAAAACGAAGCCGGTCTGGCGGTCGTGCTGTCGCATGAGGTCGCGCACGCGATCGCCCGGCATGGCCGCGAACGGATGCGCGATCAGGCCGTCGTCGACGCACTGGGCGAGGTGCTGGCCGCGGGCGCGAAAACGGAATCGGAGCAGAAGCGGACGGCGATCCTGGCCGTGTATGGCGCGGGGACGCAACTGGGAGTCATGCTGCCGTTCAGCCGCCGGCACGAAACGGAAGCGGACTCGATCGGCCTGATGCTGATGGCCCGGGCGGGTTACGACCCTTCGGAGGCGCCGCTGTTCTGGCGCCGGTTCAGCGGCTCGAAGTCCGGCAGTCTGCCGGAGCTGTTCTCGACGCACCCGGCGGATGAGCGCCGGGCCGGCCTGCTTGAAGATCTGCTGCCGCAGGCGGATCAGGTGTACGCCGCCGCGGCGCAGAAACACGGCCGGGGCGTCGTGATTCCGGTCGCCCGCAGCGGAGCCTCGGCGTCGCAGGCGTCAGCGAACCCATCCCGCGCACCGTCGTCCGGCGCCCCGGCCCCACTGTCCGCCGCCGCGGCTGCCGCCACGTCGCTGGCATCTGGAGACGGGCCGCGCACCGCCCGCCGGGATACGGAACCGACCTCAAACGCCTCGCCCCGGGCGACCGCCCCGCCAGCCGCCACGGAATCCGCGGCCGCAGAACAAGTCGCCGACCCAGAGTCCGCCAGTTCCGACGACGAAGTCGCGGAGGCCCCGCTGTTCGAAGCGCCGGTGATCACGCCGGATTTCGGTTCTGAATCGGGCGGGACGGCCGTCGACAGCGACGAACTGCTGGAGGATCCCGGCTGGACCGCAGCCGATCCGGAGTCGAATCCGTTCCTGCCTGATTGACGTCCGGCGGCGACGAGCTCCGTTCAGGCGCCGTACAGAATCCGCCCCATGTTGTTCTTGTAGGCCTCGACGCCCGGCTGCCCGTACGGGTTGATGCCCAGGAGCCGGCCCTCGAGCGCCGTCGCCAGCATGAACATCTGCAGCAACTGGCCCACGGCATAAGCGTCAAGTTTGGGCAGATGCAGGTCGGCTGTCGGACGGTCGACGTCGGCATAGGCCTGGTTGGTGCCGGCGATCGCCGCTGCCAGCAGAGCGGACAAGGGCCGGCCGGCCAGCCGGTTCAACTGATCCTGATCGCGGTCGGGCGGGACAGAGGGGACGAGAACGTCCGCCTGCGACGGCCGATCGACGATGACGTTCGTCACCAGCTTGTCGCGCTTGCCTTCCTGGTGCTGTTGCCCGCGGCTGTGCAGATCGCGGGTATTCACGACGGTCAGCGGGAGCGCGCCACACTCATGCTTGCCGAGACTCTCGGCGAGCAGCTGGTCGTACCACAGCCCGCAGGCTTCCAGCCGCTTGCCCCAGGTCGACAGGATGCGGACGTCCAGCCCGAGATCGCGCTCGCAGAGGTGGCAGATTTCCGTGTAGTCGAGGACCGGATTGTCGCCGGCGGCCGCCGTGCGAAATTGCTCGGTGATGTCGGCCGCCCCCTGCAGCAGCGCGCGGACGTCGATTCCCAAAACGGCCGCGGGATACAGACCGACAGCCGTCAGCACAGAAAACCGGCCGCCGATGCCGTCGGGAATCGGGAACACGTCCGGGTATTTCGCGGCCCGGGCGATGTCCCGGAGCTTGCCCGTCTCGCCAGTCACGGGGACGACCAGCCGGCGGGCTTCGTCGGACTCCGGCCCGTAGTACGCCTCCAGCGCGCTGCGGAACACCCGGAAGGCGGCGGCCGTTTCCAGCGTCCCTCCCGACTTGCTGATGACGACAATGCCCCACCGCTGATCCACGTGCCGCGGGTCGCGGCAGCGTTTCTGCAGCAGGTCCAGCAGTCCTGAGGCGGCGTCGTTGTCGAGGTTGTCCCCCTCGAAGTGCAGCGTCGGCGCGCCCCCGCGCTCGTCGCGGGTCAGTGCGTTGTGATACGGGTGGCAGAGCGCCTCGAACAGCGCCCGCAGACCCATGTATGAACCGCCGATCCCCAGAACGACCACGCGGTCGATCGAATCGCGGAGCCGGCCGGCGGAGGCCTCAATTCGCGTCAGCAGGTTGTCGAAGTCCCCTCGGAGCAATCGCGCGGGCCATTCGATGAACCCGCTGTCGAGCGGCTGTTTGTCGCTGGAGATCGGTTTGCCGGACGCCAGCAGCGCCACGTCCGCGAAGACCTCTTTGCGGGCGGCTTCCAGAGCCGGGGCCAGCGCCGCGCGGGCCGCGGGGCGAAGATGGCGAGCGGCGGCGGAGGGATCGTACGTCAGCGGCTGGGCGGTCATGGCGGTGTTCCGATCATCCTGCGCCGCGCCCTCCGCCCACGGGAAACTCCCCATTGCGGGAGAGATGGCCGGAGATGCGCGCGAATCCGGACTTAGTGAAGCAGCCGGCGGACCGGGCGTCCACTCCCCCGTGCGCGGAATCAGGTCCGAACGCCCCGCTCGGTCAGATCCATGAAGGCTTCGTTGAGATGCCGCTGGTCCTTGCTGAAGCCCGCGATCGGCACGCCCCGGTCCAGCAGCGCACGGAGCAGATCGTTCGCGTTGGTTTTCAACGGGTCGATGGCGATGCGGTATTCGGGCCGGCCTTCCACCGGTTCGACCGTGACGACGCCCAACAACTGCCGGAGCGCGTCGGCGTGCCCGTCCTGCTCGGCTTCCCCGTTGCGCGTGTCGATGCGGAGCCGGTATACGGGGTTCTCCGTCTGGTGCTCGAGCAGATCGTCCATCGGCCCTGAGTACTTGGTCCGGCCCCGGTCGACGATCGTCACGCTGTCGCACAGCTCGGCGAGCTCGCTGAGAATGTGGCTGGAGATGAAGATCGTTTTGCCCATCCGCCGCAGCTCGCGGAGAATCTCCATCAGCTCGATGCGGGCCCGCGGATCGAGACCCGACGCCGGCTCGTCCAGCAGCAGCAGATCGGGGTCATTGACCAGCACCCGCGCCAGGCTGACGCGCTGCTGCATGCCGCGGGACAGTCCCTGGATCAGGTCGTCCTTGCGGCCATCCATGTCGGTCAGGGCCAGCACGTCGGCGACAATGCGGTCCCGGTCCTTGAGCGAGAACCCGTAGGCCGCCGCGAAGAAGTCCAGGTATTCGAAAACCGTCATCTGCTTGTACATGCTGAAGTGGTCGGGCATGTAGCCGATGCGGCGACGGATGGCTTTGACGTCGTCCCGAACGCTGTGCCCGAACACCTCGATGCGGCCGTTCTGGGGCTTCAACAGCGTGCAGATCAGCTTCAGGGTCGTCGTCTTCCCGGCGCCGTTGGGGCCGACGAAGCCATGCAGCGACTTCGGCGCGACCGTGAACGAAATGCCGTCCAGCGCGCGGTGCTGCTTGAACAGGTGCGAGACGTTGTCGACGGTGATGACGGCTTCGGACGACATGCGAGAGTGCCGGACTGGTGGTGGCGCGGTCTGACCCTGAGTACGCCGGCCGCCGCCCGGTCGTTGGACCCGCTGCCGGAACGTCCAGCCTATCGCTGGGGTGGGGAAAATTCACCTGCCCTGCGGTCGGCGCGAGGTTCGACCGGAGTGGACCCTGCCTTTGCGGCCGCGGGCGACGCGGCTCGCGGAATCGCGGGAAGCTCGGCGGAACTCGCGTTCGCGGCGAGTCTCACCCCTCGGAATGCCGCCCCGAAGTCCCCGGACTGGCTGGACATCGACCATCCGTCACGCCAAAGTTTCGGGCTTCAGATGGCCGGTGCGCGGAGGCGGCGTGCGGCCCCCTTTCCCGACTCCTTTCGCCCGTTCTCGACCGTGACGATCAACGAGATTCACAGCCGGCTGGTTCAGCAGTTCGGCGACCAGATTACCGGGCTGAACGCCACAGCGACCGATCCCTGGATCGAGGTCGCGCCGGCCCGCTGGGATGAGGTCGCTCTGTATCTTCGGGACGACGAGGCCCTGCGGTTCGATTCGCTGACGAACCTGACCGGGGTCGATTACCTCGAAACCGACCCCAAAAAGGCGCCGAAGTTCGGCCACGAGCCGCACCTCGAGGTGGTGTTTCACCTGTACAGCTTCGTCCATCGCTGCCGGCTGGTGGTCAAAGTCAAACTGCCCCGCTGGAAGAACGACGTGCCGGGCGAGATTCCGGACTGCCCCAGCGTGGCGCACATCTGGTCCATCGCCGACTGGCACGAGCGGGAAGCGTACGACCTGGTGGGGATCAATTTCACCGGGCACCCCAACCTGGTGCGGATCCTGTGCGTCGAGGACTGGGTCGGCCATCCGCTCCGCAAGGATTACGAGTTCCCGCTCGAGTATCATGGCATCCGCGGGAAGTGACGCCCCAGGGGGAGCCGGCTTCATCCGATCTCTTTGCGATTGACGCACCGAATATGTCTACGACGCTCCAAGACCCCCGGGTCATCGAATTCGACGTCCGCACCGACGAAATGCTCGTCAACATGGGGCCGCAGCATCCCAGCACGCATGGCGTGCTGCGCCTGCTGCTGCGGACGGACGGCGAAGTCGTGCACGAAACGACGCCGCACATCGGCTACCTGCACCGCAGCGCGGAGAAGATCGGAGAGAACCTCGCCGGCCCGCAGTGGATCCCCTACACGGACCGGATGGATTACCTGGCCGCCATGAACATGAATCTGGGCATGGCGCTGACCTTCGAAAAGCTGCTCAAAATCGAAGTGCCCGAGAAGGCGATGACGCTGCGGCTGATCATCGCCGAACTGAACCGCGTCGCCAGCCATCTCGTCGGCATGGGGGCTTACGGACTGGACCTGGGGAGCTTCAGCCCGTTCCTGTACGCCTTCCGCGAGCGGGAAATCATCCTGGACCTGTTCGAAGAGGCCTGCGGCGCCCGGCTGACCTACAGCTACCTGACGATCGGGGGGGCGACGCACGACCTGCCCGGCATGATCACGATTCCCCCCGGGCTGGCGTCGCTGACCGGTCGCAGCCCAAACCTGAAGCTGCAGTGGTCCGACGCCGTGCTGCTGTTCCTGGAATGGCTGGAGAAGCGGATCGTCGAGTACCACACGCTGCTGACGCGGAACTCGATTTTCATCAAGCGGACGGCCGGGATCGGCGTGATGCCGCGGGAGATGGCGATTTCGTACAACTGCACGGGGCCGGTGCTGCGTGGATCGGGCGTGGACTTCGATCTGCGTCGCGACGGCGAGCCGATCTATACGCGGATGTACCAGGGGTACGAGTTCAACGTCCCGGTGGCGCCGTTCGAGGACGCGCCGCGCGAGGCGATTCTGGGCGACAACTGGTGCCGGTTCTACGTGCGGATGCGCGAAGTGGCGGAGTCGATCGGCCTGGTGCGGCAGGGACTGGCGAAGTACCCGACGGCACAGGGCGCCTACCGCGTGCCCTACAAGATGAATACCAAGCTGCCGCGGGACGAGGCCTACCTGGAGACGGAGTGCCCCCGGGGGCAGATGGGATTCTACATCGTGGGGAACGACCAGGCCGAGCCGCTGCGGGCCCGGGCCAAGAGCTCGTGCTTCTGCAACCTGTCGGTGACCGGCCCGCTCTGCGAAGGGGTGCTGATCGCCGACATTCCGTCGATCGTCGGTTCGCTGGACATCGTGATGGGCGAAATCGACAGATAATTGCGGGCTGGCTGATCGTGCGTCGCCACCGGCCGCCATCACCCCCGCGATGACGCGGCGCTCGAGAGCAGCTTGCCCAGCGGACCTTCGATCAGGTCCCGCCGCGCCAGCCCGTCCCGCCATTCGCCCGGGATCCCGGTCTCTCCCCAGCAGGCGCCGGCCAACTGGCCGCAGACGGCCCCCGTCGTGTCCGCGTCGTCCCCCAGGTTCACCGCCCGCAGCTCGGCCTCGCGGAAATCGCTGGCGTTGTGAAACGCCCACAGCCGAAGCGCGCACCGCGTGCTGAATTCGCGACATGAAACACGCGGCTCGATCGCGGCGGGATCCTGTTGGGCGGGGAACATGGGCTTCTCAAACGCAGTCGCCCACGGCCACAATGGGCAACTGCGGCGCCGGGCTGGGTCGCGGCATTGTTTCTCGTCGAAGGAGCCTGTCATGCATGCGGCCTGCCTGTCCTGTGTGGTTCTGACGCTCGCGGTTCCCTTGGCGGCAGTCGCGGCCGACATCAAGTCGGGTCCCGAGCCGGGGACGAAGGTGCCCGCGCTCAAGGTGACGGCCGTCACCGGCGAATTCGCCCGGCAGACGATCGATTACCCCGCCCGGCGGGAAGGGAAGCCGACGATTTATCTGCTCATCCCGGCCACGAAGTGGGATCGTCCCGCCGCGCGGCTGATGCGGCAGATCGACCAGGACCTGTCCGCGGCGTCGGCCGAAGCCGAGGTCGTCGCCATTTGGGTCACGGCCGACCTGACGAAGACGCAGGAATACCTGCCGCTTGCGCAGCGGTCGCTGCAGCTCGATCGCACGTCGCTGGCCGCCTATTCGGAGAATCCGACCGGGCCGCCGGACTGGAAGCTCGGCGATGAGGCGGTGATCACGGCCGTGGTGGCGAAGGACGGCGTGGTAAAGGCGACCTTCGGGTTCGATTCGCCGAACGAGACCCTCGCCGCCGGCGTGATTGAGGAGCTGAAGAAGGAGTGAGACGAGTTGCGCAAGCGGTCGGCGTGGCGTGGCCGGGCCGCAGGCGTTGAGGTGTTTCCGGGTTGCGGGCGATACGGGTCAGCCATTCCCTGGAGATGTCGATGCGCGCCAACAAGATCGCCTTCTTTGCGCTGCTGCTGATGCCCTTGGCCGTTGTTGCCGCCGAGCCGGGCGAAATGAACTGGACGACGCCGGCCGGCGAGGCCCGGATTGTCTGCATCGATGCAGGTCAGGCATATCCGCCGGCGCTGCACTCGCCCCTGTCAGGCAACGTGCGGACATTCGATGACCTGGCTCGCGCCCTGCATGAGACGACCGGACTGGGCGTTCTGCTGCATTGGAACTTGGACGCCGACGCCCGGCCCGCCGGGCTGCCTTTCGACGTCAGCGGACAGCCCGCCTATGCGGTTCTGGAGCGGCTGGAGTCGCACGAGGACGAATGGGCGATTCAATGGGACCTCGCGGACGACGAAACAATCACAGTGACCATTCAGCCGCTCTATGCCCGCGAGGCGCGACAAGATTCCCGTTCGGACCATGACATCGCGACCCACCAACAGCTGGGGATTGCCGACGTCGAGCTGATCGAGTGGATTGAATTTCTGACGGACGGGCCCTGGGAAGCGAGGGACGGAGAAGGGGGGACGCTGGAGATCCGGAACGGTCGGCTGACTGTCCGCGGCCGCCGTACGGTCCATGGTCAGGCGCGCCAGGCGCTCGCGATGCTGGCCGCCTCGGGACGCGAGGTATATCTGAATCAACCGCAGGCGCTGATTGGGACGCTCGCGCTGCTGGAGACGCGCGTGACGCTTCGACTGGATCCCGACAAGCGAGAGAGCTGGCGGTCCACGCTCTCGGAAATCAGCGGCGATGGGATCGACTGGTCCGCCTCGGATGTTGATCCGGAGCTGGAGTACGCGTTGGATCTGCATGTGGCCGACGGCCTGACCGTCGAGAGTTGCGCATTTCGCGAGGTGGCCCGGCGACTGCAACTGACCACGCTGTCCCGGGGGCGACTCGCAATGCGGAACGACCAGGTCGAGCCGCCGCGAGTCGTCGTCCTGCTGAATGTCGCCACGCTCACGGACGGGAGTCTCGAAAAGGCCGAGCAACTCCTGCAGTTTCTGACGATCGACACGCGGGGACCGTGGATCGATGTCGACGGCGAAGGAGGCGAGATGCGTACCGTGTCGGCCAACTGGATTGCGATGATGGCGCCGTTTGACAGCGTACTCGACGTCCGGCAGGCGCTGCGGAGACTCGGGCAGCTCGAAGAGCATCTGCAAAACAACTGATCTGCGTCGCGATGGCGCGCGGCGGACAAAGATTCGCTCGCCACACGCGCCGAAGGCGCGGTCTCAAGCCTCACGATCGCGCGAGTCGAACACGTCTTGCAGCCGATCCCGCAAGGACGCGGGAATGCGGTCCGTCCAGCGATCGTCGATCAGCCCGACTTCCAGCAGATCGAGCAGATGGACGCGATCCTTCAGCCGGAACGACGTCAATTTCATCCGGACGAGCGCCTCCAGCGTCGGGACGGGGAAGTCCGGGCCGGGTACGCTTTCTTCGACTGTCGGCGCCGGTTCAGGATAGGTCTCGCGGACGCGTTCGCCCGCAAACACCAGGTGGATGGCGCTGCGGACCGAGCCGTCCGGTCCGTCGAGAAACAGATCGATTCCGTGCACGTTCTGATACGCAAATCCGACGTCCTGCAGGGCGTCGATCACGCGGGCGAAGTCCTCGCGGCGCACCAGCAGGTCGACATCAGCCGTGTTGCGGACGGCTTCGGCATCCACGCGGGCCACCCAGGACGCCACCGCATGTCCGCCAATAATGGAGTGTGGGACATTGGCCCGCACGAGGGCCGCGGACGCCCGGCATGCCCGCTCTCGAACGGCGTCCACGGCTGCCGCCATCCTTTCCCAGGAGAAGTCTTTTAACGGCGTTCGGACCATCGCTCTCGCTCCACTCGCGCTGCCTGCCTGAGGTATTCTCGGCTGAGCGTACGACTCCCTGCAACACGGGCTCCGCCGGTCCGCCTCGTCATGTCCTCTGCTCCGCCCCCCGATCCGCCCTCCACTCCGCCGCGCAAGCCCGCCGGACTCGAGTGGGAAAGCTACGTCGATCGCCGCATTCGCGAGGCCGAGGCGGCCGGCGACTTCGACAATCTGCCCGGCGCCGGACAACCAATTCCCGGGATCGATGATCCCCGCGATGACGACTGGTGGGTCAAACGCAAACTGAAGGACGAGGGGCTCTCGGTCGTGCATCCGCTGCTGACCGCCAACCTCGCCCGCGAGCGGCTGCTGGAGCGCCTGCCGCGCATCACTTCTGAACTCGAGGTGCGTCAGCAGCTCGAACGTCTGAACGGACAGATCCGGGAAGCGATCGCTTCGCTCGAGCCGGCGCCGCCGGTCGTCGTGCTGCCGGTCGACGTCGACGAAGCGGTTCGCGCCTGGCGGGACTCGCGACAAGGCGGAGGCTGATGCGCCGGGACTGCCCAGACGGGAGGCCGGAGCGACGGCCCGATCCGCCGTCTGGAATTCCCATCTCACTTGCCGCGCAGCGACGCCGCGTAAGTCTCCCACAGCTCATCGACCGTCGCGCCCGTCGCCCGCTCCCAGACGTGCGGCGCGTACGTCCCCTCCCGCATCGCCGTGTTCAGCATCCGCACCGCGTCCTCGCCATGCCGGTCCGCGATCCAGGCCAGGAACGCGCCGGTCGTGCGGTAGCTGTCCGTGTACTTGGCGCGCTCGGGATCAGGACGCGGCCGCAACGACTCCGGCTCGTACAGGCACCACCGCACGTAGTCGGCCACGCCCTCGACAAGCCAGCCCGGATTCCGATTGCCGCCCCGAGTGCGGCCGTACTGCTGGACCACGTGAACCATTTCATGCACGACGGCGCCGGCCGCCTCGCCCTCCAGGTTCTGTCGGAACCAGCGGCCCGCGCAGTGGACCTCCGTCCCGCGGCAGAAGGCCACGCCGTCCATGTCCGCGTGGAACGTCACGGAAAACGTCCGCGGCGCGTCGTAACCATCGCTCGGGAACATCGCCACGATTTTCGGATACCACTCGCGGCAGACGGGCTGCAGCTTGCTGTCGACCCAGCTCTTCAGTTCGGGCGTGTCGGTCGTGTCGAACGTGATCGTGTAGCCGCCGTCGATGTCGAGCGTCGCGATCTCGCGGATCTCCGGCTGCGGCTCGTACTCGTTGCCGTCGACGACATCCAGCTCGCTGAAGAACGTCAGACCCCATTGATCGCGGTCCTGCGTGCGTTCGATTTCAAACAGCAGCCGGCGATGGCGGCCGATGGGCTGTTCCTCACTGCCGGCGATCGATACGCCGTGCTGGCCGCCGGGCGCGCCGTCCACGGGACGGGTGTCGACAGTGGCGA
The DNA here is from genome assembly GCA_019636235.1 of Planctomyces sp. Classification (GTDB taxonomy): domain Bacteria; phylum Planctomycetota; class Planctomycetia; order Planctomycetales; family Planctomycetaceae; genus Caulifigura. The sequence continues at coordinate 139,446 of JAHBXW010000011.1, read as the reverse complement.
TCAGCGTCCAGCCGGCATCCGCAGCGGAATCGCGCCGGCGGGCGGGGACGCGCTTGTCGCTGTCCCCCGCATCGCCATAAACGCGATAGACCTGCGGAGCCCTGTCGGCGGGATGCCAGGAGTAGGTATTGATCTGCTGAATGTCGGCCGGTTCGCGCAGCTCGACGAGGACGCGTCCGCCGCGCGTGCCGGGTGCAAAAAAGACGTTGCGGGCGGGCTGATCGTCGTTCTCGGGCAGCTGGCCATCCTGGAGCGTTTTGACGCTGCCGGAATTGGCATCGGCCTGGCCGGCGACGATGGACAGCCGCGCGACGCTGGCGGCGTCGCTGGCGGAGGGACGCGGCACGCTGGCGAACGCGAAATCCGCCGTGGCCTTCTCGGCGGGGATGACTTCGATCAGGGGGGCGATTTCCGCGAACGCCGCGCCGCAGGGCAGAGCCAGAGACAGCGCAGCGAACACTCGGAGCCGAACGTACATGAATCGGGCCTCAACAAGAGATCGGGAGCCGGCGCGACGCGCAGTGTATCACACGGCTGGCCGCGGCGCGTGGTCCCGCTTGGTCGGGTGGCCTTCGATCGATCGACGGCGCCCGGATGTTTTTTCCCGCTCGGACTCGATCTGCCCGCGGCGCGCGGCGAGACTCTTACGGACCGGCGGCTCGCGTCGACCCGCGATGTCGCGCGGCGACGGGCCGCCCGCCACTCCGTTCTGAATCATGCGCCAGGTTCTGGAAGCCCTGACAGACGCCGCCCGCCGTAGCGCCCGCGTCGTGTTCACGTCCCTCGTCGAGACCCGCGGGTCGACGCCGCAGAAGGCCGGCGCCGCCATGCTGGTGTTTCCCGACGGCAGCCAGGTCGGCACTCTCGGCGGCGGTTGCGTCGAGGCGGAAGTCAAACGCAAGGCCCTGGCGCTCCCGCCCGGCGGCGCCGCGGAGCTTCTCACGTTCCAGCTCGACAGCGACTACGGCTGGGACGATGGCCTGATCTGCGGCGGCCGGATGCGAATGCTTGTCGACCCCGTCGCAGCCGGCCCGGGGTCCGGCTTTTACCAGGCGTACGCCGACCATCTCGCGGCCGGCCGCGGTTGCACCGAAGCCGTGGCGCTGGACCTGCCCGATGTCCCGGCCGGCGCGCGCTGGCTGTTCGACGATGAGGACCGCCTGTTCGCCCAGACGCTTCCGGGCGACGTCCCGGAGGCTGTCGTCGACGGCCTGCGTCCGCTGCGCGGTCGTCCGCGCCCGTACGTCGCCGGCGGCGTCTCCTACCTCACGACGCTGCCGCGCTGCCGGCTGATCATCGTCGGCGGCGGGCATGTCGGACAGAAGACGGCGGCGCTGGCGGCCGATGTCGATTTCGACGTCTGGGTCATCGACGACCGTGCCGAATACTGCAGCGAGGAACGGTTCCCCCGGGCGGCGCAGCGGATTGCTGGGCCGATCGAAGAGGTGTTGCGGCCGCTGGAAACCTCCGACGCGGATTTCGGGATCATCGTCACGCGCGGCCACAATCACGACGAAGAGGCGCTGCTGCACCTGGCCCGGAAGCCGTTCCGCTACCTGGGAATGATCGGCAGCAAACGCAAGATTCGGATGATTTTCGAGGATCTGGAGCAGGCGGGCGTGCCGCGGTCGACGCTCGAACGGGTCCACGCGCCGCTGGGTTACGACATCGGATCGCAGACCGTCCCGGAGATCGCCGTCAGCATCGTGGCGGAGCTGATCGCCGTGCGGAACCGCAGCGAGCCATCGTCGCCCGTCCGCTCAATGAAAGATGCGGTCGCCGGTCGGTGATGCGGCGGCGATGTCCCAGGCGCGGAGCCGGTCCGCAGCCGGGTTTTCGATTGGTCGCGGTCGGTCCGGCTGGTAAACAGATCGGCAGTGCGGGGCGATTTCGTGGCGTCCTGGGTAAGAAGGTGAAATCGACATGTCGGCAGTGGCGGTGATTCTCGCGGCGGGCAAGAGCAAGCGGATGTTGTCGGAGACCCCGAAGGTGCTGCACCAGGCGTGCGGGCGGCCGATGGTCGAGTACGTGCTGGACGCGGCCCGGAAGGCGGGCTGCACGCGGCTGGTGGTGGTGGTGGGCCACAAAGCGGAGGTCGTCCAGGCGGCGCTCGCGCATCATCCGGACGTCGAGTTCGCACACCAGACCGAGCAGCTCGGCACGGGCCACGCGGTGATGATGTCGCGCGCGTTGCTGAAGGATCATGACGGTCCGGTGCTGGTGCTGGCGGGGGACACGCCGCTGCTCAGGGCGGAGTCGCTGGCGGGACTGCTGGAAGAACAGCGGACCCACGCTGCGGCCTGCGTGGTGGGAACGGCCCGGACGGAGCAGAACGCCGGCCTGGGGCGGATCGTGCGGGGGGCGGACGGGGAGTTCCTGCGAATCGTCGAGCAGAAGGATGCGACGCCCGAGGAGCAGGCGATCACGGAGATCAATACGGGTTGCTTCGCGTTCGATGGGCGGGAGCTGTTCCGCGCGCTGGACGAGGTGCGGCCGAACAACTCTCAGGCGGAGTACTACCTGACGGACTGCGCGGAGATCCTGCGGGGGTCGGGGCGTCCGGTGCGGGCGGCCTGCCGCTTCGAAATCCGGGAAGCGATGGGGGTCAACACCCAGGAGCAATTGTCGGCGGTGGAGGCGGAGATGAAATCCCGAAGTTGATTGTCTGAAGCAGGTTACAGAGCGATGTGCCGCGGACGGCGCGGGCGGCGGACGAGATGCAAGGCCGGATGGGAATTATGCATTTCCGAGAAACTGGCCTTATGTGAACATTTATCCACTTGAAGTGACCCCGGAACCGGGGACGTACGGGGTGGCGTCGTCCAGAACGTCTGTCTAGACTGACGCATCAGTAGAGGCGGATTCGATCCCGACCTCGATTTTCCAGCGGTCACCTCACACGTACTGTCACGCAGCAGATCAGTTCCGTTCTGGAACTCACGCAGCCTGTCAACGCGGAATGTGGTTGTTACGGCGTCGCAAGACGTCACGCCGTGCAGGAAGTCGCGGATGTTGGCTCGTTCCCCAGCCTCTGTGGATGTTCTCCCATTGATTCGTGTGAGGAAGGGCTGCCATGCAGCGCGGAACGATCAAAAAGTTGGTGGCGGACAAGGGATTCGGATTCATCGCCGGCGCGGAACGGGGGAAGGACCTGTTCTTCCACCTGTCGGCCATCCAGGATGCGAGTTTCGAGACGCTCTACGAGGGGCAGAACGTGGAATTCGAGGCGGAGATGGGCCCCAAGGGGATGCGCGCTTCCGTCGTCAAACCTGCCTGAACGGCGACCCCGCAACCGCTGCACTGGCCGTGTCCGGAACCTTCCACTGCACTTCGCCGCGGAGTGCACACCACTGAACGGACGACCGAGACGTTCGCTGTCCGGATTCGAGACGCAACTTCAACGCCCGGCGCATGATGCGTCGGGCGTTGTGCGTTTGCGGCCCCCTCGCTCGCCTCGCCGGCCCCGCTACCGGCCGATCGCCGCCCGACCCAGCAGGTACCGCTCCAGCGTCTGCCAGTAGGGTTCCGACGACTCCGCCCGGAAGTAATCTACCCCCATCCGGGCGCACCGCTGTTCCCAACCCTTCAGGAACTCCTGCATCCGCGCCGCGTACGACTCGCGGATCTCCTGAACATCCAGCCGCAACCGGCCGCCCGTCTCGCTGTCGACGAAGATGCCGTGCTCGACGTTCGGCAACGACACCTCGTCCGGGTGCAGCACATGGATCACCACCGCCTCGCCGCCGTGGTGCACGCGGGTCGCCAGCGCCTCGGCGATCGCATCCGAATCGTCCAGCAGGTCGCTGAAAATGACGGCCAGTTCCCGTCGCCGCCCGCGGCGGGCGAGTTCGTGGATCACCGTCGCGAGGCCCGAATTCCCGCGGGGACGCGTCTGCTCCATGGCCTCCAGCACGCCGGCGAGATGCCGCAGCGTCCCGCCTGGCGGGAAATGTTTGGTAGGCCCGGACGTTCCGAGGCGCGTCGTCTTGGAGGCGGCCAGCGGGGCCTGGGCCAGCGAGAACGAGAACCGGTCGTGCTGCCGGACGATGAGGAACCCGATCGCCGCGGCCAGGCGGCAGGCGTAATCGAATTTCGAGTCGGACGGGTGTCGCGTGTCCGGAGAGATGCCCTGGTAGGCCATCGACGCGGACGCATCGAGGATCAGGTGCACCGTCAGTTCGCTCTGGTGCTCAAACAGCTTGATGTAGAGGCGATCCGTGCGGCCGTAGACCTTCCAGTCGATCGCGGTGATTTCATCCCCCGGGAAATACGAGCGGTAGTCCCGGAATTCGATGCTCTGGCCGCGTTGCCGCGTGGCGTACTGTCCCGAGAACCGACCTTCGATGACCCGCCGGGGGGCGAACAGCAATTGTTCGAGTCGCCGCAGGTCCGCCTGCTGCAGGTACTTGAACTTGAGGTCGCCGGGATTCGAGGTGGACACCTGGGAGTCTCCGGGGCCGCGATGGAACGGGGCGCGGCTCCCGAGCAACGTGGATGGGCCTGAAACGGTCGTCAGTCGCCGCGCCGTTGTGTAGTCTGGAGGAAACCGCGGGGAATGGCCACTGCGGGCGGGATTGGTTGGCGGAGCGCCATCGAATTCGCGTATTCCTGCGGCAGGGCTGCATGCTGCAGGGTCGCCGCTTCTGGCCGCATTCACTGATGCCGAATGGCGTTGCGGCGACACTTCGCGCGGCCGGATATGCTGCCCGCTGCCTGAAATGAATCCGTGACGTGGTGGAGCGCCCAATGTCGTCCCTGACCTGCCCGACCTCCCGCGGCATCCCGGTCGCGGCGAAACTCGACGAGTTGGAGCGGTTCGACTACCGGCCGCTGTCGATGTTGGCGGCCATCAGCTTCGTGTTGGGGCTGCTGTCCGCCACCCTGATTCTGTTCTGGTTCGCGCTGGTCCTCCCGGCGGCGAACCTGCTGCTGTTGACCCTGGCCGTTTATCAGGTGCGGACCTCGAAGGGGGAGATCGGCGGCACAGGGCTGGCGCTCTGGGGCCTGGCACTTTCGGCGGCGGCGCTCGGGGGCGGCATCCTGTACCAGGTGTACGTCTATCAGACGGAAATCCCGGTCGGCTACACGCGGATCAGCTTCACCCGGGACGTTTCCGCCAAAGCGAAGCGCGTGCTGCAAGGGGCGCCGCCGGATGAATTGCCTGCCGAATTGCTGGCCCTGGACGGTCAGAATGTGTTTCTGAAGGGGTTCATGTACCCGACGAAACAGCAGCGGGGCCTGACAGAATTTCTGCTTGTGAGGGATGACGGCTGCTGCCTGTTTGGCGGCAAACCCGAGATGTGGGACATGATCGGCGTGTTCATGAGCGGCCAGGCCACGGCCGACCATGACTCCGGCCGGGTTTCGGTCGCCGGCACATTCCGGTTGAACCGCCAGTTCACAGGCGGGAACGAGTTGGAGCCGGCGTTTCTCCTGGACGGGCATCGAGTGACGCGTTCCCGCAGCGACTTCGATCCGCCGGCGCAGCCCGATCTGCCGCTGGAGTCGCCGGCCCCTGTCGCCCAGGGGGATGCGAAGTTCCGCTGAGCCTGACGGTCGTCGGCAACCTCGCGCTTGCGTCGACTGAGAAAGACGCGGGGAATGATCGCTGCGGGCCGGGATGGTTCGGCGGGCGGGGCCGTTCGCCCGAGCGCCAATCTTCGCAGCCTTCCGTGTCCGGGCTTGCCGACCGCCGGACGTCGGTCAAAATGGAGAGGTGGAATTGCGTTCGCTGCGCTCAGCGTGCACGATATTCGGTCCGCTGGAGCGTGTGCATCGCCAGCCCACCGGCCGGTTTGCGGAGATTCGTTCCGTTCGGCCGCGGCGGTTTTTCATTCGCGGTCTGGTCATCGTTCCTGAGAATTCATCGATCTTGTTCGCGTTCGGCCTGTTCTGGAGTGCTCCATGTCCACAATGACCCTCTCGTCCGCGGATGCCGGCGCGCCGTCGGTTGAACCGGGCGAGCTGAGCCGGTTCGAGTACCGGCCGCTGTCGATGCTGGCGGTCGTCAGCTTCGTGCTGGGGCTGTTGTCCGCCGCCCTGATGCTGTTCTGGTTCGCGCTGGTGATTCCGGCAGTGAACCTGGTGCTGGGGACGATGGCGTTGATGAAGTTGCGAGCGGCTCGCGGCGAGTACGGCGGCACGAATCTGGCGATCGCCGGGCTGGCGCTGTCGGGGGCCGCTCTGACGGGGGGCATCCTGTACCAGGTGTACGTCTATCAAACGGAAATCCCGGCCGGGTACACGCGGATCAGCTTTTCCCGGGATGTTTCGGACAAAGCCAAGCGGGTGCTGCAGGGGATGAATGAAATGCACCCCGACCTGCTGGCCCTCGACGGCCAGAAGGTGTTCGTCAAAGGGTTCATGTACCCCGTGGAGCAGCAGCGGGGGCTGAAGGAGTTCCTGCTGGTCAAGGACAGCGGGACCTGCTGTTTCGGGGGCAAGCCCGAGCTGTGGGACATGATCGGCGTGTTCATGAGCGGTCAGGCGTCCGCAAACTACTATTCCGGCAGAGTCTCGGTCACGGGTACATTCCGGCTCAACCGCCAGTACACGGGCCGGAGCGAAATGGAGCCGGTGTTCGTGCTGGACGGGTATCAAGTGACGCGATCCCGCAGCGACTTCGATCCACCGGCGGCGCCTGACTTCACGCCAGCTGCGTCGGAATCCGCCTCGCCGGGCGAAGCGTCCGCGTCGACGGCGACACCCGTTGATGACCGCAGTTCCTGAGGCCTCGTGGAGCCCGGCGATGGAGCGGAATCTCGGTGACTGGCGACTGGCGGCCCTGGCCGCCGCCCTGCTGAGCGGCTGCGTGGGATCGTCTCCGGGCGAGTTCCGGGAGTTGCCGGATCCGACCGTCACGACTTCGCTGCGGACGCCGTCCGCGGACGCCATTTCCCAGTCCGGCGAAGGCCGCGCGCGGGTTGTCGACAACTCGACGCCCATTGCGGACCCGGCCGAAATCGAAACGTCGTCGAGCGCGGCGGCTGCGGACCTCGCCCCCGCAGACGTGGCGGCCGCGGAAAACGTGCTCGCGGGCCCCGGCGCCGGGGAATCGTCAGCTGCCGACGACGCGGCGGACTTCGCGCGGGACGCGATCGCAGCGGACGAGCGGGAGACGCCGGAGATCCCCGGCAGGGCGGACATTGCCGCCGTGATCGACGCTCAGGCGAATCGTCCGATCAGCCCCTTTGATGATCCGGCCGCCGGACTGTTCCCGGGAGCGCCTCTGGAGCCGCGGACCATTGAGTTGCTGGTGCCGGAGAAGACGTTCGACTGCGAAGGCCGCGAGCAGGCGCTGCGCGTCAGCTACGACGATCTGGACCTGCTGAAGGTCCTCAACATGGAGCCGGTGCCGCTCAACGCGATGGACTATTTTCCAGGTTGGCTGCGCGATCTGGATGGCCAGACAGTGCGGTTGCGAGGCTGGATGTTCCCGCCGCCGATCGAGACCGGTCTGCCGGAATTCCTGTTCGTGCGGGACAACCAGATCTGCTGCTTCGGCCGGCAGGCCAAGCTGTATGACAAAGTGTACGTGCAGCTGAAAGACGGCACGACGACAAACTACATCCAGGGACGGCCGTTCGATGTCATCGGCACGATGAGCCTCGAGCCCGAGGAGCAGGATGGCGAGCTGTACCTTCTGTATTTCATCACAGATGCGACGGTGGTCGATCGCTGATTCCGGCTCGGATCGGCGCGGCCCGGCCGCAGACAGGGGACTGACATGCGTCGGATTCTCGTTGCGTTGACGCTTTCCGCGGCGGTCATCGCCGCATCGGCGGAGTCGGTTCGCGCCTGTCCGTTCTGTGCTGCGCCGGAGCAGACGCTGGCGGAGCAGCTCAGCCAGGCGGATGCGGCGGTCCTGGCGCAGTGGTCCGCGGGAACGCCTGCGGACCGCGAGAAGGAGTCGTTTGGCGAGACGTCTTACGAGGTCGTCGAAGTGCTGCGCCAGCCATCCGGCGAACTCGAGAAGGGCGAGGCGGTCGTATTGGACCGGTTCCGTCCGGGCAGGCCGGGCGACCTGTTCCTGCTGCTGGGCACGAAGTCGTCGGGTGCGATCAACTGGTCCAGCCCGATGGAAGTGACGGAGACCGCGTACAACTACGTGCGCCAGGCGCCCGGCAAAGAGCAGCCGACAGTCAAGCGGTTGTCGTACTTTCTGAAGTTCCTGGAATCGCCGGACGAACTGATCGCCCGGGACGCGTACTCGGAGTTCGCCGGGGCGCCGTATCAGGACATCGCACCGCTGGCGGATGAGTTCTCGGCCGAGAAGCTGCGGGGCTGGATCACCAACCCGCAGACGACGCCAACCCGGCTGGGCTTTTACGGGCTGATGCTGGGCCTGTGCGGCCAGGCGGAGGACGCGGAGTTCCTGAAGGGGGAGGTACTCAAGCCGGTGGACGGCTATCGGCTGGGGATCGACGGGATGATGGCCGGCTACCTGTTGCTGACGGGGGATGAAGGCGTCGCGGTGCTGGAAGAAGCGAAGCTCCGGGACACGACGGTTCCGTTCAGCGAGACGTACGCTGCGATGCAGGCGCTGCGGTTCATGTGGCAGTATGCGGGGGACCGGATTCCAAAACCGCGGCTGCGGTCGGCGATGCGATCGCTGCTGGAGCGGCCGGAAGTGGCGGACCTGGTGATCACGGACCTGGGCCGCTGGGAGGACTGGGAGGTCATGGAGCGTCTGAAGACGATGTACGACGCGCCGGAGTTCAGCAACAGCCAGACGAAGCGGGCGATCGTCCGGTACATGCTCTTGCTGTCGAAGAAGAAGCCGACCTCCGAAGATGCGGCGCCCGACCTGGCCGCGACCATTGGCCGGGCCAAGAGCTTCGTCGAGGAGCTGCGCGAGCGGGATCCGGCGACGGTCAAACAAGCGGAGCGATTCTTCTTTCTGAACTGACGATGGCCGGCGCGGCTCAACGGACGGAACGAATGCGCGACGCCCCTGCCGCGGCCGCCGGCGCGCGGAGGGCGGGCGGGTCACACGCATGGAGACGCTGTTCGAGTTTTCGATTTACGCGGGCTTGCTGTTGATCGCGATCGCGGCAGCATGGTTGATCTTCACCGCGTTTCGGGTCGGGACGAAGCGGGGCCTGGCGGTGATGGCCTTCTTTCCCGTCGCCGCGCCGTGGCATATTTATCGCGATCCCGCCCGCACCGCGGTTCCGGCGGCCGTGCTGGCGCTGGGCATCGCACTGACTTCGTTCCCGCCGCTTTACACGCGGCTGGCGCCGATCGACCTCGGGCCGCGCATCCGCGAGGTCGATGGCGAAACGCACATCACGCTCACCGGCTGGGACCGCGGCGACTATCGCGCGATCGCGCAGCATCCGGACGCGGTCGTCCTGCAGATGGCGAACGCGGACGTCGACGACTCCGTGCTGGAGCATGTCCGCGGGCTGGCGCGGCTTCGGGAACTCGATCTCGACAACACCCGGATGACCGATGTGGGCCTGGCGCTCGTCGCGGACCTTCCGGAGCTGCAGCGACTGCGGATTTCAAACACTCCGACAACGGACGCCGGATTCCGGGCGACGCTGATGGCGCATCCGAAGTTGCGGCGGTTGTGGTGCCCCGGCACGGGGATCTGGAAGTCGACGCTGGAGGAATGGAAGCAGTCCGGGGAGGGGCGGCGGGCGGTTGGCGGCGTCGATGGGCCGCTGGCGGATTCGACGACGGGCACGACGACAGACGCATCGACGGAGTCCGCGGAAACGGCCGGGGAGGGGCGGAATGGCGCTGGCATTGAACGTTAAGGCGGCGGGCCGCGACAGCGGCAACGCGGTATATTTCGCAACGGCCTGCGATCTCGCGTACTACGCTGAGCCCGAGGCCCGGCCCAGGTTTCAGGAACAGCTGGGACTCGAGGCGCGGTTGATCAGCGTGGACAACACGCAGGTCTATGTCGCCACGTCGGCGGACGCGATCGTGTGCGTGTTTCGCGGGTCCGAATCTCCGTCGAGTCTGGACGGGTTCAAGGACTGGCTGCTGACGAACGCGCGGAACTTCCTGGCGCTGCCGGAGGGACGAGCGGGGACGGACTTTGCGGCGGCGGGGGTCGGGGCGCGGTTTCATCGCGGGTTTCTGGACGCGCTGGAGGAGGTCTGGCGGCCGTTCTTCACGGCGGTCGACGACGCGTTTTCAAAGCAGGAGCGGCCGGTGTTCGTCACGGGCCACAGCCTTGGCGGAGCGCTGGCGCTCGTCGCCGCCTGGCGGCTGCAGCGGCAGATGATCCCCGTGCATCAGGTGTACACGTTCGGCGCGCCGATGATCGGCAACGCCGCTGCGGCGGAGGCCTTCGCCCTCGAGTTCCCGGGCCGGATCTTCCGGTATGTCGATGAACTCGATCTCGTGCCGCTGCTGCCGACGATCAGCCTGCTGAGCAACGAGTACGGGCACTGCCTGACGGAGGTGCTGCTGAAGTGCCCGGAGCAGGCGGACGCCGCGAGTTCGGTGCTGGGGAATCTGGCATCGAAGGCGACGGACCAGGTGCTGTCGGCGACCTTGATCGACGACGTGTGGAACCGGGTGCGTTCGAAGGTGGACGCGCACCTGATGGCGAACTACATCCGGCGGATCGGGGACGTGTAAGCATCGTTCCCGTCCTGCCGGGGGTCTGCGCGATTTCGGACAGCAGGCGGGGTTTGCGAAGCGATGGGCGAGCGGGCGTCTCCCCGCATCCCGGAGAAGCGGCTACAATCCGCGCGGCCCGACCCGTCCGCGACGTCCCTCTGTGAGAAGCTCCCATGCCGATTGATGTCCTCACCCGCTGGTTGCACGTGTGGTTCGCCGCGATCGTGATCGGCGGCGCCGTCTTCCAGTGGCTGGCCGTGCTGCCGGCGATGAGCCTGCTGTCGGACGAACAGCGGATGCTGATGCGGGAGCGTGTGAACGCGCGGTGGGGCAAGGTGATCGCGCTGAGCGTGCTGCTGCTGCTGTTGACGGGGTTTTACAACTACCTGTTCACGGGGCAGCCGCGAGACAAGCAGTACCACATGCTGATGGGGATCAAGATCGTATTGGCGCTGCCGGTGTTCTTTCTGGCGTCGGCGCTGGCGGGCCGGTCGCCGAAGTTCGCTGGACTGCGGCGCGCGGGGGGCCTGTGGCTGCTGGTGATTCTGCTGCTGATGACGGGAATTGTCGGCATCGGCAGCTATCTGAAGGTGACGCGCGCGGGGGGTGCGGCGCCGGCTCCGGTCGTCCAGACCCCACCGTCTGAGTGAATCGCCGCGACAGTTGACGAACCGGCGTCGAAACCGACCGCGGTCAGCGCAGCGCCTCGCTGCGCGGACGATAGAACGCCAGCAGCGGCAGCAGCGCCAGGGCCGCCGCGCCGAACAACAGGTTCGGCGCCTGCGCGTCGCCCAGCACGACGTTCGCGGCCGTGTAGAACTGGCTGGCCAGCGCGATCGCGATCCAGTTGAACAGGTTCATCACGCCGATGATCCGCCCTTTCTGATCCTCCGGCGCGCGGGCCTGCAGGTACACCTGCACCGGCACGCTGAACAGCCCCGCACAGACGCCGAGTGCGACCAGCATCAGCCGCGTACCGATGTCGCCGAGCCACAATGGACGGAACGCGACGCGGACCATCTCCGGCGGGATCGCCGCGCCCGGCGCATCCGCCGACGTGGATTTCAGCAAGCGTTCCGCTTCGAAGGCCGGGATGTCCCGCTCGACGAGTCCCGGCCCGGGAATCGCCAGCAGCAGGAGGCTGACCAGCATGCCCCACATGCCGGCCTTTACGAGTTCCGCGCGAAACCGGTTGCCGCACAGCGCTCCCGCCGCGATGCATCCGATCGTGATGCCCAAACCCGTGCAGGACGCCAGCCAGCCGGTGCGGTAGTCGTCCAGCCCGAGTTGCAGCTTGCCGACGGAATTGATCACCAGCGGGTAGACGACGCCGCCCGTGAACCAGAACAGCGACGAAGCGGCCAGCGCGATCAGCAGGCCGGGCTGGGCCTTCATCGCGGACCATGTGCCGGGGTGGATGACGAGGCTCGCGAAGCGGAACGGCAGTCCGGGTTCGGCGATCGGCGTGCGGCGGATGGTCAGCGAGGTGAGGATGCCTGCGACGGCGATCACCAAGCAGCCGAAGCAGGCCTGCCACAGCCGACCCTCGAACCACATCTTGAGGGCGCCCGCGGCCGGGAAGGCGAGAATGATCGCCAGGAAGGTCGTCATCAGGATGACGCCGTTGACCTTGGGCAGGTCATGCTCGGCGAACAGCTCGGGGAGGATGCCGTACTTGGGGGGGCCGAAGAACGCGCTCTGGGCGCCCATCAGAAACAGGACGGCCATCGGCGCCGGGAGACCGCCGCTGAGGAACGCGAGCAGCCCGGCGATCATGATGCCCAACTCGGCGAGCTTCGAGAGGACGACGATCGTGCGCTTGCTGTTCCGGTCGGACAGGTAGCCCGCGAATCCCGAAAACAGAATGAACGGGGCGGCGAACAGCGCCTGGGCCAGCCCCTGCCGGTCGCGCGCCGGGTCGCCCTGGGCGAGATCGATGCACAACAGCAGGATCAACTGCTTGAAGACGTTGTCGTTGAACGCGCCCAGGAACTGGGTGGCCGTCATGCCCCAGAAGCTGGGGTCGCGCGACCAGGAGCGTGCGGCGGGGTCCGGAGAGCCGTTCATCGGCGAGTGCGTCCGTGCGTGCGGAAGGCGTTGGTCGGGGATGGTAGCAGCGGCGGAAACGCGACGACTATCGCGATTTTGACCAGTGGTGTTCAGGAAGCTTCTGAAGGGACGATCACGCCGTCCTGGATGCGGAGGACCAGGTCCTCCTGGCGGATGTAGCGATGATCGTGCGTGACGGTGACGACCGTCGTGCCGCGTTCGGCCTGCAGCCGCCGGAGGAGGGCGAAGATTTCGTGGCCGGTGGCGCTGTCGAGTTCGCCGGTCGGCTCGTCCGCGAGAATCAGGTCCGGCTGTTTGAGAAGCGCGCGGGCGATGGCGACGCGCTGCTGCTCGCCGCCGGAGAGCTGGCTGGGACGGTGGTCGAGCCGGTCGCCGAGTCCGACGTCGCGGAGCAGGTCGACTGCCTCGGGGCGACGCTGGGCGGCCTCGCCCGTGGGCAGAAACGGGACGAGGACGTTGTCGACGGCGTCGAGATTGGAGAGCAGGTTGAAGCTCTGGAAGACGAAGCCGATGCGACGTCGGCGGAGGTCGTCCTTGCGCTGGGGGGGCATGTCGCCGAGCGATTCGCCGGCCAGCCGGATGGCGCCGGAGTCCGGGACCTCCAGCGCGCCCATGAGGTACAGGAGGGTGCTTTTGCCGCTGCCCGAAGGGCCGACGATGAAGGCGAAGGCGCCCTGGGGCACGTGGCAGGAAAGGCCCCTCAGGACGGGGATCTGCGCCGCGCCGCGGCGATAGCTTTTGCTGACGCGTTCGACGTCGATCATGGACGGGGCGGGGCGGTGCGAATCAAGGATGCCTGGTGGCGACGTGTGGCGTGAAGGCAACATGCCGGCGGAAGTTCCATGAGAGTCGCGGGTTGGAGGCGGCCGACGCAAGGAAAGAGGCTGGAAATCAGGGGTGCGTGTGGCCCTACGGCAACAGCCGTCCGGCGGTGGCGTTCAAGGGTCGAAACGCCGTGCCGCGAATTTCCGATTCCGCCAACCGCATACGCCGGCATGAGTTGCGGCTGACCGCGAGCGGCCTGTTCAGATTTCGTGACGCCGCGCCAAGGTCCTTTGGCATTGCCCCTGCTTTTCGTCGCGAACACAACCGAGGCACTTCACAACCCCCACTGAGAGAGACGCAACCATGACCAACCTCGCCACCCAGCTGCTCAACGACGAAGCCGGTTTCATCGTGTCGGCCGAACTGGTGCTCGTCGCCACGATCACCGTCCTGGGACTGATCGTCGGCCTGTCGGAACTCGCCCTGAACATCAACAACGAGCTGGAAGACGTCGGGAGCGCCTTCGCCTCCGTCCAGCAGAGCTTCAGCTTCCAGGGGGCCTGCGGCCACAAGGGATCGAAGTCCGGCTCGTGCTTCACCGACAAGCCGAACTACTGCGACGGCCAGTACGACATTCACTGATCCGTCTCGCGGTTTGCTGAAACGACGTTGATCGGAACCGCTCGCGGCCAATCGCAGCCGGACGCCCAGACCCGTCCGGACCGACACGCACACTGGTCGCCTGTCCCCACACCCGGTTCCGTCCCGCCTCCACACGGCAGGCGCTTCGTGGGGTTGTCGTCCTGCCGAAAGCTCCGCCGGCTTCAAACCCGGCGGAGTTTTTTTGCGCGCCCCGCCGCGGCCGTCAGGCCTCGTCAACCGGCCGCAACTGCATGATCTGAAACTCGTTGCTCAATGGTCCGGGCTGAATCGTCAGCGAACGGTCGAGCACCTGCACATCAAAGCCCGCCTCTCCGGCCAGCCGATAAAACGCCGGAGCGTGAAACCGACCGGGATCGGCGATCCAGGCGACGCCCCCGGGCGCGAGCATCCGCTGCAGCAGCGCGACGAGCGGCGCATGGTTGCGGGCTTCGTACGTCACCTCGCAACCCGTGATGACCGGGAATTGTCGATCCAGCGGCTGCCGCCAGTCGAGCAGCAGCGTCTCGGGATCGTCGAACGCGTTTCGCACCGCGTTGTGACGGCACACGAGCAGCGATTGCACGTCGTAGTCGCTGAACGTGACGCGATCGCCCCGCACGAGCAGCGCCAGCCCCGTCATTCCGATGCCCGAACCGAGATCCAGCACATCGACGCCGATCGGCCAGGGCGCCTGGGCCAGCACCTCCGCGAAGGGGGGCGCGGCCGGCCACAGATACGACCAGTACGGCATGTAGTCGTCCCGCTGATTCGCCTCGATGACGTCCGGATCGTCCAGCAGTTGGTCCGGCGCGCCGGGGAGAATGAGTTCCAGCCGGCGGTCGCCGACGGCAAACGGCTGCTGCTTCCAGCCGCCGGGAATCATGGGGAGTGGGGGCAAGTGCTGCAGCATGTGAGGGGATCGCGAAAGTGGGCTCGCGCCGGGATCGGGTCGACTATGATGGCTCGGGGACGTTGACCGCGCTCGCTGCTGGCCGGACCGCGGGGAGCATGCGCGATGGCGGAGCGTCCGTCGAGCGACAGGCGGTCGCAGCAGTCAGACCACGGGTCCCTCGACGCAGGCGGCCTGGAAATGCAGGTGGAAGGAACTCGAATGCGCTGGCGACGCTGGCAGGGCGGGAGACTGCGGACGGCCATCGGACTGGTGGTCGTCTGGCAGGGGCTGGGCGTGTGGGCCGCTCGCACGGTGGGCGCGGAGGCCGTCCCCGTGGCCGCGACCTCCGCGTCGTCGCAGGCTTCCGCGGGAACGTTCCTTGATCGCGTGCTGCGCGACGAGCAGGGTGAGCATCGATACGTCGAGTGGCTGCCGCCAGGCTACACGGCGGACCGGGCCTGGCCCGTGATCGTCTTTCTGCATGGCGCGGGAGAGCGGGGCGCCGACGGGCGGCGGATGCTGGACGTCGGCCTGGGGCCGGTTCTGCGACGGCAGCCCGGATTGTTTCCGGCGGTCGTCGTGTTCCCTCAGGCGGAGGATCGCCGGGAGAGCGTGCGGGATGTGTGGCGTCCGACATCGCCGGACGGCGCCCGGGCCTTGCGGATCCTGGAGGCGGTTGAGACCGAGCGCGCGATCGACAAATCGCGGCGGATTCTGATCGGCTGGTCGATGGGGGCGTACGGCTGCTGGAGCCTGGCGGCCGGTTGTCCGGAGGGGACCTGGTCGGCCGTGCTGCCGATATCGGGAGGCGGCGATCCGCGCGACGCCGCGGAGATTCCCGAGGGAGCCTCCCTGTGGGCCATTCATGGGACGGACGACCGGATCGTTTCGGCGGATGAAATGACCGCCGCGACGAACGCGGCGACGGCGGCGGGACGCCCCTGCAGTTCGACGCGGATCGAGGGGGCGGGGCATGACGCGTGGCGGCTGGCCCTGCGTCATCCGGACGTGATCCGCTGGCTGTTCGATCCGGGTTCGGTGCGGCCGGAGGACGTCGTGTGGGACGACGCCGCGCTCGATGCGTGGCGGCGGGAGATTCCGAAGTCCGATGCGCCCTTTGTTCCGGGAACGGCCGTGACGAGGGCGGTCGCGCTGCGGATCGGAAATGACGCGTTTCAGGCGATCAGCGCGGGACTGCCGGCCGGCGTGGATCGGGAGAATCTCAAGGGCGAGCTGGCGGATTTGAGCCAGGAGTTCGAATACGAAGGGCAGCGGATCGTCGCGCGGCTGACGGGCATCCGCTGGACGATGGAGCTGGAATCGGTCTCGATCGCGGCGGTGGCGGCGGAGGATCTGAGAATCCGAGCGGGATTGCGGCGGCTGGTGCTGCAGGTGGGCGGCGGCGAGGCGTCCGGGGCCGGCTACCGGCTGGCGTCAGGTCCGTTTCGGATCGTCATCGCGCCCTGGCGCGAAGTGCCGGTGGACGTGGCCGCGCGTCCGAGGATCGTGGATGGGAAGTTGCGGCTGAACGCGCGGGACATCCGGTTCACGATTCCGGATGACAACTGGATCATCGAGGAGCCGGACGAGGTGACGGCGAGCGGCCCGGGGCTGACCGAGGAGATCGGGCGGATCGCGATCGTCGGCGGCCTGTACCGCGCCCGGCCGCAGGTGGAAGAGGCGGTCCGGGAGCTGATTCCTTCGCTGATCGACCGGATTGAAGAGCGGCTGGCGATGACGGGGCCGGACACGACGTCGGGGCTGTTGTGGCCGCTGCCGACGTCGCCCCCCGCGTTTCGGATTCGTCCGGAAGCGATCCGCACGGACCGGGAGGGGGTTTCGGTGACGGCCCGGCTGATTGCGGCGGCGCCATCCGGGGAGAGCGCGGGGGGCCCGCGGACGATCGATGCGGCGGCGCCGATCCTGGACCGGGGCGCGGGGGGCCTGGCGATCGGCATCGCGCCGTCGGCCGTCGCGACGATGTCGGAATCGCTGGTGCGGTCGGACGAGGCGCGGCTGAATGTGCTCGATGCGCCCGATCCGGGATTCGCGGCGCTCGCAGAGCGGAGCCTGTTGTGCTCGGCGGCGCCGGACCTTGCGCGGCATGGGGCGGAGGCCCGCTTTCGCACCGAGATTGTGCTCAGTCGGCCGATCGCGCTGGAGTCTCGGGATGGTCCGGGGGACGCTCTGGAGATCGACGTCCGCGCGGACGAAGCGCTGCTGGTGACGTCGTATCAAGACGCGACGGCCGGCGTCTGGCGGGACTGCCTGACGACGCGGCTGCAGCTCCGTCAGCCGATCCGGTTGTCGCTGGGCGGGTCCGCCGGCGAGGGACGGATCGTCCAGGTCCGCTGGGGGGACGAACTCGACGTGCGGGGGACGCTGGAGTTCTGTTCCGGATACGCGGCGGAGGACGCGCGTCTCGACGCGGGTCCGCTGGTGGGCGCGTTTGAGCGGAGCTGGCGGTCGTGGACGTCGCGGCAGAGCGCGTCGCCGGTGGTCGATGACGTGGAGATCGGGGCGGCGCGGCTGCGACTGAACGGGCTGCCGTCGCGGGGCGGACGGATCTGGCTGCAGTTCCGGCCGACGGCCGGGGCCGAAGCGAGTTCAGACGCGGGAGAGTGATCGCCGGGCGCGGGCCGTCCGCTCCCGAACCCGGCGGGCCGGTCCCGCTTACCGGCGGAACATGGCGCGGAGCTCTTCGGCCGAGGCGGCCTCGGGCAGCGCCGCCGGGACTTCGTCTTCCAACGGCGTGGGCAGCGGTTCGAGGGCCGGATTGACCGGTTCCGGCGGCAGTCCGATTTCCGCCGGCATGACGGCCGGAGCGATCCGGACTTCATCGACGGGGACGTCGCTGGCGAAAGCCTGCGGCGAGTGGTACAGCGCGTCGTCCGGCTCGGCGTAGGCGCGGGCCTTGGCCTGCCGGGCCGCGTCGCCATACGCCTCGGGCCGCCAGTAGCCCTCGGAGACGTGCACGTTGTTGTACTCCAGCAGCGTGCCGCGACGGAGTTCCAGATTGGCGATCGCGCGGTTGTATTCCGTCACGCTGCGGTAGTAGACGCTTTCCGCTTCGGCCCGGCGTTCATAGGCGCGCAGGATCGTGTCGACGAGTTCCTCGCCGTTGCGGTAGCGCGGTTCGCGGAGGCGGACATCGTCCTCGGCGGCCAGGAACCGCAGGTAGTTGGACCGCATCGTGCCGTAGGCGCGGTCGAGTTCCTGGAACGCGGCGGCCAGCTCGTGGCCGACTTCGAGTTCCTGCGCGGCGAGCACCTTGTGGGCCTTGGCCAGACGCAGCTCGTGGTTGCGGACCTGCGCGAGCTGGGCGCGGAACCCGATGGGAATGTTCATCTGCACGCCGGCGCCCCAGCCGGTCTGATCCAACGTGGACATGGAGTTGTAGAAGCCGTCGGGCGGGCTGCCTCCGCCGCTGCTGTCGAGCAGGTGGTTGCCGAACCCGTTGATCTGGTAGCCGGTGACCATGTCCAGTCGGGGCCGGGTGAGGCTTTCGGCGGCGGTGAGCTGCAGTTCGAGGCTCTTGATGTTCCACTTCTGGCGGCGGAGTTCGACGCGTTTCGAGAGGGCGTCGGAAAGGCTGGTCTGCCAGTCGGGCACGACTTCGGCGGTAACGGGTTCGTCGATCGGCCGGAGGACGGCGCCCTCGTTGACGGCCAGACCCATCAGCCGGCGGAGCCTGGTCTCGTTGGTGAAGATCGTGGACTGGGCCGTTTGCGCGGCGGACCGCGCGGCGTAGTAGGCGTTCCGGGCCTGCGCCTCTTCGGCCGGGATGACGACCTCGCCGGCCTGCTTCTTGGTCAGCCGCCAGGCGTCGAGCGCCGCGTTGCGCGCGATGACGGCGGTGTCGTAAACGCGATATGCGAAGTACAAGTCCCAGTACGCGTTCTCGACATCCAGCAGCAGGTTGCGAGTGGCGATCTCGAGGTCGCTGATGGTGATGTCGTTATTGATCCGCGCGATGACCACGCCCTGCGACACGCCGGTGATGCCGCCGAAGCTGCGGGCGATGGGGCCGGCGATGCGGGTGAACTCCGTGCCGGCGCCGGCGAGCAGCGGCTGGCGGTAGTTGAAGTTCAGCGAGCCCGAGTAGGACGAGTCGAACAGGTTGAAGGGCGCGTTGGAACGCAGGTAGTTGACGTCGTGATTGACTTCGACGGTGCCGCCGTTGGCGAACGTCTTGGACAGCGAGTTCTGCCAGGTGGCCGTGTTCTGATTGGTCAAGCCCCCGAAGTTGTTGTTCCAGAACTCGTTGCCGCTGAAGATCAGCTGCGTCGTGTACTGGGCGTCGAAGTCGGCGAGGGCGGCCTCCACGCCGCGGGTGCCGAACAGCACGCCCGACTCCTGGATCGCCGGGTCGTACACCGAGGCGACGAAGTTGGGATTCTGGAACAGGGGGTTCTGCAGCGACAGGAACGCGGTTCCGTTGCGGATGACGTCGTTCGCCTGCAGCGACGTATGGATCGCCTCGGCGAGGGTGAGGTCGCGAATCTCGGAATGGTTGCGGTCGCGGATCGTATGCGGCTTCAACGAGGCCGCGATTTCGTCCGCGACGGTCGTCTGGACGACGGGGTAGTCGACCTCGGTGGCCTGCGTCTTTTCGTACGCGGGTCCGGGCTCGCCCAGGTAGTCCACCTGAGGCTGGCCCATGTTGCAGCCTGCGGTTGCGGCCGCGAGACCGAACCAGGCGCACGCGGTCGTGAGCGATCGAACCGAACGCGGCATGCTAGGACACCCGACAAGACGCGGCGTGCCGTCTCGCGCATCCATACGCGAGTACAGAACGTCTCCTGTGGTGGTTATCGGCCAAGATTAGGCTTGCATCACAGTTCCCCGTGAGCCCCGCAGTCGACTTGCCAGCGTTCAGACACACTCTCTTGCCTGACCTGCCTTCTTGAGTGGGTCGAGCGGCGGATTCCGCCGGAGTTGGGCTCTTGGGAGCAAGTTGGTGGAGGCCGGGCGGGGCGTGTCGCGCGGCGCGGTTGCTCCCAACTTCCTGCCGCGGCTGGTACGCTGGCGGTCTTCGAATCCCCGTCCTTGCCGAACAGGATTGACGATGTCGCGGATGGTCTCCCTGTGGATGTTGTGCTGCCTGGCGTGGTCCCTGCCGGCCATTGCCGAAGAGGCGTCCGATGCCGTGCCGCCGGACGCGCTGCAGCGGTTCGTGGCCCGCCCCGAGCCCGACTTCCGGTGGGAGGAGGTCGAGCGCCGGGAGACCGAGCTGGGGTCGATGATCCGGCTGCACCTGGTCTCGCAGAAGTGGCAGGACATTGTGTGGGAGCACGCCCTGCAGGTGTACGAGCCGAAGCAGATCCGGCATCCGGGTCATGTGCTGCTGTTCGTGACGGGCGGCCGCATCGGCGGGAAGCCGCGGGACGAAGACGTGGCCATGGGGCTGCGGCTGGCGCAGGCCTGCGGGGCCCGGGTCGCGACGCTGCACCAGGTTCCGAATCAGCCGCTGCTGGGCGACCGGGTCGAGGATGACCTGATCACCGAGACCTGGCTGCGGTATCTCGAAACGGGGGACGAGACCTGGCCGCTGCTGTTTCCGATGGTCAAGAGCGCGGTGAAGGCGATGGACGCGCTCGAGCAGTTCGTCGAAAAGGCCGGCGGGGGGAAAGTGGAAGGGTTCGTGATCACGGGCGCCTCGAAGCGGGGCTGGACCAGCTGGCTGACGCCGGTCGCCGACAAGCGGATCGTGGCCACGGCGCCGATCGTCATCAACACGCTGAACTTTCCCGCCCAGATGAAGTACCAGATCGAGACCTGGGGCGAATACAGCGAGCAGATCGCCGACTACACCAGCAAGGGACTGGTCCGCGAAGAGGGGGAGCCGCAGACTCCCCGCGAGCGGCAACTGTGGCGCATGATGGACCCCTACATCTATCGCGATCAGCTCGAACTGCCGAAGCTGATGATCGTGGGCACGAACGACCGTTACTGGACGGTGGACGCGATGACCCTGTATTGGGACGGTCTGGTCGGTCCCAAGTACACGCTGCAGGTGCCGAACGCGGGGCACAACCTGGGGGACGGCCGCGACTACGCGCTGCAGAGCCTGGCAATGTTCTTCCGGCACCAGGCGCTGCAGAAGCCGCTGCCCAGCCTGGACTGGCAATTCTCGAACGGCGACCGCCGGATCCGCTTGAGCATGAGTTCCGATCCGCAGCCGCGGAAGGTGCTGTTCTGGTCGGCCGACTCGGCGACGAAGGACTTCCGGGAATCCAAGTGGACGTCGAGTCCGGTGGAGTCAACGGGAGCGGAGTACGTCGGCGAGCGGGAAGCGGCGGTCGACGGCCACACGGCGGTGTTCGGCGAGTTCCAGTTCGAACTCGACGGCGTGCCGTATTCGCTGACGACGCAGGCGTACCGGAACTGAACATCCGAGAGGAGCCCCCGCCGGGGTTCACGGGTAAGCGGTGAACGTCAGCGACCTGTGCGCGCAGCGTGCCATGCCGATCCAGCTGGGACACGGTCGACACGTTCCCAGCCTACGAAACTTATCCCGTTTCGTTCTCGGCGTTGCCCGGAACGCTGTCGATGTCCATGCGCCGCACGCGCTCATCCGAGGAGCGAGGCGGCGAGCGCCGGCGTTGAGGGCCCTGTCGGGCGTTGCAAGACCAGGCATCGCCGTCCGGCGAGCCTTCGGATTGAAGTTTCGGAACTGACAATGCACGTCACGATTACTGCCGTGGGGCCTGACAATCGCGGGCTGGCTGATCCGATCGTCCACTACGTGGCGACGGCCGGGGCCAACATCCACGAAATCCAGATGTACGATCACGATTCCGAGCGGCTGTTCGCCATGTTGCTGCGGATGGAGTGGCCTGGCGACGAAGAGCCGGTCGCGACGCTCCGCACGCGAATGAACGAGATCGGGCGGCTCAAGAACCTGTCGGTGCGGACCTGGGCCCGGGACGAGCGCGAGCGTCCGCCCCGGGTGGCGCTGTGCACGACCTACCGCACGGAGCCGCCCCTGGCGATCCTGCGGGCGATTCGCGACCGGCGGTTGAAGGCCGTCGTGCCCGTGATGATCGGCAACCGCGACGCCTGCCGGGGCATCGCCGAGGAATTCGGCATTGAGTTCCACAACATCGGCGATGCGCACGGCCATCCGGACAACTCGCGGCTGGTCGAGCTCTGGGATCAGCATGACGTCGACTATGTCGTGCTGGCGCGGTACATGCGCGTGCTTCCGGCGCGGGCCTGCTGGGAGTTCGCCGGCGGCCGGATCATCAACCTGCATCACGGCCTGCTGCCCTCGTTTCCGGGGCCGCAGCCGTATGCGGACGCTTTCGCGCGGCGGATGTTGAATTTCGGGGCCACGGCCCATTTCATCGTGCCGGAGCTGGACGCTGGGAATCAGATCATCCACCAGGAGACGTTCACGGTGCTGCCGGGGACGTCGCTGGAGGAGGTGACCCGGCGGGGCGAGTCGGACAACGAGCCGCGGTGCATCACGGAAGGGCTGCGGCGCGTGATCGACCGCGAGGTGGAACTGCATTTCCACCGTGTCGTGCGGCCGCGGTAGCCGGTGCGACGTGTGGCGGACGATCGCGGTCCGTGCGAGCCTCGAATCCGGGGCGGCGGGCTTCTGTCGCGCCGAGCGGATGCCGTATGCTCAGGAAGACCGGTTGCGCGGCTGCCGGCTCGATGCGGTCGCGAAACTTCAAGGAGCGTCGAAGATGCTGCGTCGTTCGCTGATACTGACCGTCGCCGCGGCAGCGGCATTCGCTGCGCCGCTGGCGGTCCGAGGGTTCGATGCGGCGACCGCCCCGGACACTGGGGAGGCCGAGGCCCCGGACGTCGCGGTGGACTCCGAGGCGCCTGCCGCGGAGATCGTCCCGCCGACGGCGGAGGAGATTCAGGCCGCCATCACGCGCGGCATCGATTTCCTGATCGCCGATCAGAACGACAGCGGATCCTGGGGCTCGGCCACGCAGACCAAGGACCTCAACATCTACGCGCCCATCCCCGGCGCGCATCACGGCTTCCGCGCCGCGACGACCGCGCTGTGCGTCAGCACGCTCATCGAGGCCGACGACCAGCGGCCGGAGGTGCAGGCGGCGCTGCGCCGCGGCGAAGACTGGCTGCTGGAACATCTGCCGACAGTGCGGCGGGCGACGGGGGACGCGATCTATAACGTCTGGTCGCACTGCTATGGCCTGCAGGCGCTGGTCCGGATGCACGCCCGCGCGGGAGAGGACGAAGCCCGCAAGTCGTCCATCCGGTCGCTCATTGAACAGCAGTTCGATCTGCTCTCGCGCTACGA
This sequence comes from Planctomyces sp., assembly GCA_019636235.1. Taxonomy (GTDB): domain Bacteria; phylum Planctomycetota; class Planctomycetia; order Planctomycetales; family Planctomycetaceae; genus Caulifigura. The sequence continues at coordinate 116,212 of JAHBXW010000011.1, read as the reverse complement.
ATCGGTCGACGGCGGCTGGGGTTATTACGACTTCCGCTACCGGACGAAGCAGCCCAGCAGCGATTCGATCAGCTTCGTGAACGCGGCCGTGCTGGTCGCTTTCCATGAGGCGAAGCTGGCGGGTTTCGAGCCGCCGCAGCGCGTGGTCGATCGGGCGGTGGCGGCGACCCTGCGTCAGCAGCTGCCGGATTTCAGCTACCTGTACGGGGAGTATTTGAAGTGGCGTCCGCGGAGGGCGATCAACCGTCCGGCGGGCAGCCTGGGCCGGACGCAGGCCTGCAATCTCGCGCTGCGATTCTGGGGGGACGACAAGATCACCGAGGACCTGATCGAAGAGTGGCTGGACCGGTTGATCGCCCGCAACGGCTGGCTGGACATCGGCCGCAAGCGTCCGATTCCCCACGAGGCGTGGTTCCAGGTCGCGGGATACTTCTACTACTTCGGGCACTATTACGCGGCGTACTGCATTGAGGAGCTGCCGGAGGAGAAGCGTCCGCGGCACCAGGCGGCGCTGGCCCGGGTGATTCTCGACAAGCAGGAAAAGGACGGTTCGTGGTGGGATTTTCCGCTGTACGCGTACCACCAGCCGTATGGGACTTCGTTCGCGGTGATGACGCTGCTCCGCTGCCGGTGAATCGGCGGAGCCCGACGCTGGCGAGCGGCCGCGTTGCAGTTCGCGATGTGGTTTCGGTTGATCCGTCCGCCCCGAGCGCAGCCGATGAAGACGCAGTACGCGACCGCCATGAGTCTCGACGGCTTTCTGGCCGACACGGAGAACTCGCTGGACTGGCTGTTCCAGTTCGGCGACGGTCCGGGCGAGGATCACGCCCGGTTCATGGAGGACGTGGGCGCGATCGCCATGGGCTCGACCACCTACGAATGGCTGCTCGAGCATGAGATCCGTCCGGGCAGCGAACAGCAGAAGCCCTGGCCCTACCGTCAGCCGACGTGGGTGTTCACGTCGCGTCGACTGCCCGCGATCCCCGGGGCCGACATTCGCTTCGTGCGCGGCGACGTGCGGCCGGTGCACGCGGAAATGACGCGTGCCGCGGACGGCAGGAACATCTGGATCACCGGAGGCGGGGAACTCGTGGGGCAGTTCCTCGACCAGGGTCTGCTCGACGAAATCATTGTGGCGGTGGCCTCGGTGACGCTTGGCGGAGGGGCTCCGCTCCTGCCACGACGGATCGTCGCTCCGCCGCTGCGCCTCAAGCTGGTGGAGCAGTTCGGCGCGGACTTCGTGCATCTGACGTACGAGGTGCAGCGGGCGACGCCTGAGGGCTGAAGCCGCTTCCGAAGCAGGCCCGGCGCGTCCGCGACAGATGGGCGATGGTCATCGCGAACTGCCGTGCGTCATTCCGCATCCGGGAATCCGACCCGGCGGGGGGGCGTCACAGCGCCGCGGCGCGGCGGCCGAACAGCCGGGAGAAGAGCGGCTTGCGGGCCGGCGCGGGCGCGCCCGACGTCAGCACGGTTCGCTCGGGAAGCAGCACGCAGCTCAAATCGCCCCCGACGCCCCCCGTGGTGTCCACGAGAATCCGCTGCGCGTCGATCTGCACTTCGGGCATCGGGACGTGCCCCGAGATCACGCATTTCGAGCAGTCGGCCGGGAGGGGCTCGAAGGGCCAGCGTTTGGAGAACAGCCAGCCCGGGGAATTCAGGCTGAAGTCGCGCTGTTCGAGGACGCTGCGCTGCGCGGCGAACGGCATGTAGGGGTCCAGCCCGGCATGCACGAAGAACAGGTTGGGGTGATCGATGCACCAGGGGGCGTGCCGCAGGATGTCGGCATGCGCGGCCGGGAGCTGTGCCGCCAGCGTCTCGCAGTCGCCGCGTTCGACGCCGTAGGAATCGAACGTCGCCTCGGAACCGAAGCTGGCCAGCCAGCGCTTCCGCCAGTCGGTGTAGGGGGGCGTTTCGATGAGGTTCAGCGACGCCGCCATGGCCAGTTCGTGATTGCCGGCGATCAGCGTCGTCCGCTCGTGCGTCCGCAGCAGCTCGGCGACCATGTCCAGCGTGCCGCGGGAATCGGGGCCGCGGTCCACGAGATCGCCGATGAACACAACCCAGCGGTCATGGAAATCGTCTCGCGACTGGAGCTGCCCCAGAATCTCCGCGAGCTTTTCGGACTGACCGTGAACATCGCCAATCACAGCGACCGGGCCGCTGATGGACGTCGAAAACATGCGCACCTCGCCAGCGGGCAGACTCGGATTCGACGGCGTGCTGAGCACAGTGCACGTCCATCTCGGTCGGCTCGCTCCTCCCCGATATTCAGCGGTGTGCCGGCGGCCGTACGAAAGCGGCGGTCGTCACGCGCGTCTGATCCCTGACTCTCCGTGCAGTTTACCGCTGAGCCGCGGATTCGCTCAACGGGAATTGTGCGCGGCGCGGCGGCTTTGCGGTGATTTCACGAAATGCTTTCGCGCGGCGCTGCAATTCGCCCCCCGCGGAATCCCGCAGTCCCGCATTACTCGCCAGCCGATTCCTCGGCGGCCGCGTCAGACGGCTCCTGCGGAGCGAAGCCCCGCCGCAGCGTGTTCTCCGTCACGTTGACGGGCAGCACGAACTGCGTCAGGTAATCGCGGCCGCCGGCCTTCGTCCCGATGCCCGACATCCGGAACCCGCCGAACGGATGTCGCTGGACCAGCGCCCCGGTTATGCCCCGATTGAGGTACAGGTTGCCCACCTGCAGTTCGGCCCGGGCCCGCGCCAGACGCTGCGGACTGCGGCTGTAAACGCCGCCGGTCAGCGCGTATTCCGTGCTGTTGGCGATCTCCAGCGCTTCATCGAAGGTTTTCGCCTTGATGACGGCCAGCACGGGGCCGAAGATTTCGTGCTGCGCGAGACGCGAGGTCGGATCGACGTCCGCGAAGATGTGCGGACCGACGAACCAGCCCTCCTTCGCCAGCGGGCCGACGTCGCGGGCCAGCACGCAGCGGCTTTCCTCCTGGCCGATCGCGATGTAGGCCTGGATCCGGCCCAGCGATTCCTCGTCGATGACCGGCCCCATCCAGCAGCCGGGGTTTTCCGCCGCACCGATCTCGAAGCTCTCCGTGGCGTCGACCAGCCGCTCGAGAAACCGGTCGTAGATGCCTTCCAGCACGATCGCCCGCGAGCAGGCCGAGCACTTCTGGCCGCTGTAGCCGAAGGCGCTGTGCATCACTCCCAGCACGGCCTCGTCGAGGTCGGCGTCGTCGTCGACGATGATGGCGTTCTTGCCACCCATTTCGGCCAGCACGCGGCGGACCGAGCGCTGTTCGGGGGACGTCTGCGCGGCCGTCTCGTTGATCTGCAGGCCGACGGCCCGGGAGCCGGTGAAAGCGATGATCTCGACGTCCGGGTGGCTGACGAGCGCCGGACCGATCTCCTCGCCCACGCCCGGCAGGTAGTTCACGACGCCGTCGGGAATCCCCGCATCGCGGATCATCTGCATCAGCTTCGCGGCGATCACCGAGGACTGTTCCGCAGGCTTCATGACGACGGTGTTGCCAGTCACGATCGCGGCCGCCGTCATGCCGGTCAGAATCGCCAGCGGGAAGTTCCAGGGGGCGATGACGACCGTGACTCCCCGCGGGCGATAGATGTAGCTGTTCTCTTCGCCGGCGACGTCGCAGTTCAGCGGCGCGGTCAGTCGCCGCATCTGGTCGGCGTAGTACATGCAGAAGTCGATCGCCTCGGCGACGTCGGCGTCCGCTTCGGCCCAGGGCTTGCCGCACTCGTAGACCTGCCAGGCGGCGAGTTCGTAGCGGCGGCCGCGCATTTCAGAAGCGATGACTTCCACGTACTCCGCGCGGAGCTGCGGCTCGACGCGGGACCAGGGCTTGAAGGCCCGCTTGGCCGACTCGATGGCCTGGATGGCGTGATCGCGGGTGGCTGATGCGGCCGTACCGACGATCTGCTTCTTATGGGACGGATTCCGCGAGACGATTTTGCCGCGGGTTTCGATCAGCTTGCCGTGGATGACGAGCGGGTATTCCTCGCCGAGCATGTCGCCGACGACTTCCAGGGCCTCGGCCATCGCGGTCCGCGGCTCGTCCTGGCCGAAGTCCGCCAGCGGCTCGTTGAAGAACGGCACGGGCCGGTTGGCTTCGTAGCTGTGGGTATGCGCCTCGGCGATGGCGGTCTGCTGCGCCGCGTCGCTTCTGTCGGCCTCGGAGAGGGGGGCTTTGCGGGAACTCGACGTCTTCTTCCGTGGGGGCATTGCAGGCGGTTCGACAGAAGTCCTGAAGGGTCGGCGCGGGGAAACCGGGACGATATCGCATTCGGCCTCAGGCGGTCGACCTCCTTCGCGGAAATGTCGGAACGCATCCATTTCGGCCGACGCCAAAAAGGCGGAAGGCCCGGCGGAGATGGGTCCGACGAGCCTTCCTGCAGCGCTTCGCCAGTTTGTCGGGGCGATCTCGCCTCCCTGACGCTTGCGTCCCCCCGCAGCGGGCGCTGTTGCTTCACCGCCCGGTCGCGGACGTTCAGTCGAGCTTGCGGTCGATCCGCCGCTCGGCCTTGTCGAGTTCGCGATCGATCGTCCGCTCCGCGCGGTTGGCGCGGCGGACCGCGCCCGGCGCGACGGGTTCAATCTCGACGTTCGTGTAGAACTCGGTCACCTGTGGCACGTACGTCTGCCACTGGGGAGCGGAGAACGTCCGCCATTCCTGGTGGCTGATCGCCGGCGATTCCATGAACCGCGCCGGCTCGAGGCCCACCACGAAGTAGTGATCCTGCGGCTCCTCCCCCTGATGCCAGGCCAGCGTCTTGAACGGAATCGCGCGGTATTCGTCTTCGGTTTCAATGACGGCGTGCGTCACCTGGCCATTCCGCTGATCGATCACCAGGTCCGCGATCGTCCCCAGTGCGTCGCCGCTCTTCACGACGACTTCCGTCCCCATGAGTTCGGAGGCGCGCGTGGTGTGAGCCTTGTCGACCGCTTCGCGGCCGGCCGGCGGCGCGACTTCCGGCGCCCGCCGCACTTCGACCTCCACGCGCGGCGGATCAGCCGCCTGCAGACCCGCGATCGCCAACCCGCTCGCCACGGTCCCGCATGCCATCCAGTTCATCCAGCGCATCACATTTCTCCTGATGATACACGTCCCGGAACGAGCGGCCCCCCTCCGGAACGACTGCTGTTTCCCCGCACTCAAACCCGGTAGCAAGTCATGCGCCGCCGGTGCGGGAAGAACTCATTGCCCAGAGTCCAACGCCGGCGGCCGGACGCATCAGTCCATCCGCCAAGTGTTTCGGCGTGGCGGCGCTGGACGATCGCGCGGCGCGCAACGGCTGGAACGAAGAGCCTTGCAGGACCGGTCGCCGCCGGGCGCCAGTGCGCGTTGATCGCTCAATCTGCGTCGCGCTCGCGCGGGGCAGCCTCTGGTCCCGCGGACCCCGTTCGGGGCAGCCGATATCGCACGGCGACCGCGCGATGGTCCGACGGGTAGGGGGCGACGACGACGTCGGCGCGATCGGCCCTCTCGCCGATAACCTGCACGCGCTCGACCTGACCCGCGTTCAGATTCGAAAATACGAAGTCAATCCGGTCGTGCCGGTCCGCGGGGTCATCATCCGCGGTGATCGGCGTCCACGTGCAGGCGGGGGCCGCGACGGAATCCGGACGCAGGACGCGCAGACTGTCGACCAGCCCGGCGGCGCTGACTCGCGACGTCGCCGGCCATGCGACGGGCGTCGGACAGCGTCCGGCTGCATGCGCCTCGGCCGTCCAGTCCTGCCAGCTGGGCTCGTTGAAGTCGCCGGTCAGAAACACGATCTCTCCGCGGGCGAGGCAGGGACGGATGTCCTGCAGAACGGCGTCGACTTCGGCGCCCCGGGCCTCCGAAGCCGCGGCCACCGCTTCATCGGCCGTCGCCAGGAATGCGCCGTTCTCGTAGGGGATTCCCAGCAGTTGATACGGCTGATACGGCGCATGCGCGAAGTGCACGTTGAAGATGTGCACGGACGGCCCGTCCGGCAATTCAATCGTCGCACCCAGCCGACCCGGGGCCTGGGCGGCCAGCGGGTGGCGGCTGATGATGCCCGTGCTTCCCGGCCGATCCGCGTAATGCCAGCCGAGCAGTGCGGCCAGTTCGCGGGCGCGATCGGGCCGGGGATCCGCTTCTGACTGGCCGCGCGTTTCCTGCAGTCCCACGACGTCCGCGCCTGCGCGGCGGATCACTTCCGCCGATTGGTCGAGCGGCTGACCGCCGGCGTCTCCGCCATGCCAAAGGTTGAATGTCATGACGCACAGGCTGCGGGCCGGCGTTTCGTCGTCCGCGCTCGTCTCCGCGGCGAGGAAGCCCAGCGCGACGGACATCAACCAGGCGGCCAGTGAACGGGGCATGCGTATCTCTCGTATCGGAATTGGCGACCCAGCATCCCCGCGCGCGGCGACAAACTCAATCGCGCCGCGCGGAACGCGGACTCGACCGGGACGCGCCGCGCGGCCATGATGGCCTGGACACGCCCGCCCTGTTTCGATTCGCCTCCATGCCTGTCCGGCCCCTGATTCCCGCCGCCGAAATCGAACAGGCCGTGCAGGAACTGGGTCGCCGCATCTCACGCGACTACGCGGGGCAGCCGCTGACGATCCTTGGCGTCCTGACCGGCAGCATCATGCTGGTCGCCGATCTGATGCGGCGCATCGAATGCCCGCACAAGCTGGGGCTTATTCAGGCATCCAGCTATCGCGGGACGGCGACGACGGCCGGGCGGCTGACGCTGGACCTGGAGTCGCTGCCGGATCTGGAGGGGCGGCACGTGCTGGTCGTGGACGACATTTTCGATACGGGCCGGACGCTGGAGGGGGTGGTCGAGCGGCTGCGGGACAGCGGCGCGTTGAGCGTGCGGACGGCGGTGTTGTTGTGGAAGCGGGCGCGGACGCAGGCGGCGCTGCGGCCGGACTACGTCGCCTTTGAAATCCCTGATGTGTTCGTCGTAGGGTATGGGCTGGATTTCAACGACGAATACCGCCATCTCCCGGACATCGGCGAATGGCAGCCGGACGCGTGAGCGCGGCCCGGCACGCCGGCGATCCGGCCGCAGACGTTGCCTCGACCTTCCAGGAGTTCGCCCACGGTGTCGGCCGCTTCGCTGCTCGTGGTTCAGGGGCCGGATCAGGGCGCAAGCTTTGAGCTCGAGGGGGACCATGTCGGACTGGGCCGCGGGTCGCGGAACGCCGCCGCGCTCAGCGATACGGAAGTCTCCCGCGAGCACGCGCGTCTCGAATGCCGGGACGGGCAGTGGTTCGCCATTGACCTGGGCAGCTCGAACGGCACGTTCGTCAACGGGCAGGGGATCCAGCGGCGCGTGCTGCATCCGGGGGACCATCTGCAGGTCGGCCGCACCGTGCTGGTCTATCGCGTCGAGGAGCCCGAGACGACTCCGCCGCTGGCGGACATTGATTTCGTCGGCGCCGACCAGATGTCGGATTCGTCGCGGATCCTGGGATCGCTGCCGCACGAGCCCGAGGCGATCCTGGGACGGGCGTTCGGCGATGCGTCCGTCCCGCGGCGCGCGGCGGCGAACCTGCAGGTGCTGTACCGGGTGACGGAGGAGATCGTCCGTCCCAGCGCACGGCTCGAGCTGCTGCTGCAGCGGCTGCTGGAGATCGCACTGCCGGCGATCGGCGCGGACCGCGGCTGCATGCTGGTCGCCGATGCGCGGACCGACCGGATCGAGCCTCGCGTCGTCGTCCGCCGCCCGGGACTGCCCGACGACGAACGGTTCCCGGTCTCGCGGAGCATCGTGCAGTACGTGATTCAGCACGGCACGGCCGTCCGCACGTCTGACGCCCGAACCGACGATCGGTTCAACACCGGCGAGAGCATCCTCAGCAGCGGCATTCGCGAGGCGCTGTGCGTCCCCATGCATGGCCGGTTTGAACTCCTGGGCGTGATCTACGCCGACACGACGACCTCCGGCGTCGACTGGGCCTCGCGCAGCGGCGCGACGCGATTTGACGACGAGCACCTCGCGCTGCTCGCGGCCATCGGGCGGCAGGCCGCCTCGGCCATTGAATCGGCCCGCTATCAGCAGGCCCTCGTGCAGTCCGAACGCCTCGCCGCGATTGGCCAGACGACGGCCGTCCTCAGCCACCACATCAAGAACATTCTGCAGGGAGTCCGCGGCGGCAGCTATCTGATTGATCTGGGGTTGAAGAATGAAACTCCAGAGATGGTTCAGAAGGGCTGGCGGATCGTCGAGCGCAATCAGGACCGCATTTACCGGCTGGTGATGGACATGCTGTCGCTGAGCAAGGACCGCCGGCCGACGCTGTCCGCGGCGCGGCTGAACGACGTCGTGGGGGACGTCTGCGACCTCATGCAGGCTCAGGCGCTCGAGCGCGGCGTGACCCTGGAGCGGCGACTCGACGAGGACACGCCGACATCCGCGTTCGACGCCGAAGCGTTGCACCAGGCGATTCTGAACCTGATCGTCAACGGGATTGAGGCGCTGGACGGCGTCGCAGACGCCCGGCTGTGCATCGCGACCCGGTTCGATCGCGCCCGCGACCGGCTGATCGTCGAGGTCTCGGACAACGGGCCGGGGCTCAACGCCGACGAACTGGACCGGCTGTTCAACTTCTTCGAATCAACCAAAGGCGCCCGGGGAACCGGCCTGGGCCTCGCCGTGAGCCGCAAGATCCTGCGGGAGCATGGCGGAGATCTGACGGTCGACAGCCAGCCCGGTTCGGGAGCGTGCTTTACAATGAGCTGGCCGCGCCTTGACCCTCCGACGACCGCGGCGTGACGCGAAACCAGGCTCCCAGTGTCGAATTCCCAAACTGACGCGCCCTGATTGATTCCCAGTCCCCAGCAGGAGAACCCGCGTGCTCCCGTGGCTTTTGCTCGCAGCGCTGTGTTGTGCCGATCCAGAGGCGGCTTCCCAGGCGGAAGTCGCGGCCGCCGATTTTCAGCCGCTGTTTCCCGAGGACGGCCAGCCCCGCGGCTGGACGGTTCGCGAGTGGAGCGACGTGGCCCGCGCGGTGGACGATTCGCCGTGGACCGTCGCCCAGGGCGTGCTGACGTCCGGCGACAAGCGCGGCACGTGGCTGCTCAGCGATGAGGAGTTCGGCGACTTCATCCTGGAATACGAGTTCAAGCTGACGGAGTACGGAAACAGCGGCGTCGCGCTGCGGTCCCCGGCCGCGGGCGATCCGGCGTTCGACGGTCTGGAACTGCAGATGGCGGACTTCCGGTACAACACGCAGGCGAAGGACTCGGAGTTGACGGGAGGCGTCTATCGGGCGATCGCGCCGACGAAGCAGGTCTATCGCCCGACGGAGTGGAACTCCTGCCGGATCGAGCTGCGCGGGTCGCAGCTGCGGGTCACGATGAACGGCGAACTCATTCAGGATGTCGACCTGTCGACGTTTGATCAGCCCGTGCTGCGGCATGACGGGACCGAGGCGGCGCCGATCAAGGACCGCCCCGCGAAGGGGCGACTGGGGTTTCAGCACCTCAGCCGGAACAACGAGCCGGTGCAGATCCGCAACGCGCGGATTCAGCGACTCGACAAGCGCTGACCCGTGGCGGATCGAACGCGGAGTCATTTCGCGCCGAGTTCCACGACGCCGTTCCAGCCGGGCGGGGCGGTGCGATTCGCCTGCGCGATGCGCGGCAATAAGAAGTCCGGGGCGCGGTCGGACGACGGCATCGAGTGCAGCAGCCGATAAGCGTCCGCCCAGCGTCCGGCCAAGAAGTGTTCAACGCCCTCCTCGTACAGCCGCAGGTGATCGTCCGTCAGCTCGGGAAACTCCTTCAGCGGCGGCAGCAGTTCGCTGACGGTCAGCGGCGTCTCCATCCCATAGGGCAGGACGCGGGCCAGTTTGCGGGTGCGGCCCTCGCTGGCGCTTAACCGCCGGCGCACGAGTTCGGCCGTCCGTTCATCGACCAGAATCGGCACGCGAAGCTGTTTGGTCATCGTTTCCAGGCGGCTGGCGAGGTTCACCACCGGTCCGAAGACCGTGACGGTGACGCGCTCCCCGGCGCCGATTTTCCCCGCGACGGCCCGCCCCTGGGCGATGCCGATGCCCACCTCCACGTCGGCCAGAGGATGTCCGGGAACCTCCCGCGCGGCCGACAGCGCCCGCCGGATGGCCAACGCCGCGCGGCAGGCGTTCAGCGGCGACTCCTCGGACGCGAACGGCCAGCCCCAGAAGCCCAGCACCGCGTCTCCCAGGAATTCCCCCGTCACGCCGCCATGCTCCAGGATCTGCCGCGTCATCAGGTCCAGGGCCCGGCTTAACCGATCCAGAAGGCCGAGCAGATCCCCCGCCGATTCCTCCGCCTGCTGGCTGAACCCCCGGACGTCGCAGAACAGCACGGCGACGTCGCACTCGCGCGGTTCGAGCAGCTCGGTGTTCAACCCCCGCCCCTCGGAGGTCCGCTCCAGGGCCGACACGACAGGCGGCGACAGGAACTGCCGCAGCACGGACAGATTCGACTCCAGCCGATTGACCCGGTCGACCGAGCCGATCACATCCGCGACCAGCTCCGCGAATTTGACGTCCGCCTGCAGGTGCAGGCCGTCCGGGCGCATCGTCTCCAGTATTGATTGCGTCGCATCGAGCTTGCCGGCGACATACAGCCCCCAGCGGGGCGAGCGGCCTTCGATCGGCGTGCAGAACGCCCAGTCGAAGTCGCTGGAGATCGTGTATTCGCTGTTTGACGGGGACCGCCGCTGCCAGATCTGCAGCACCGAGCGCTGCTGAGTGAGGGCCTCATCGACCAGGCGCTGGCTGGGCCGGAAGGCGCCGGCCGTTTCGCGGCGGCGTTCCCATTGCTTGAGCCGCACGGCGCCGCTGGCATCGAGTTCCACGACCGCGGCCGCCTCCGCATGGCCGATGCCCGTCAGCAGCAGATGCGACAGACGGCTGCACAGCGAGGGTTCGTCGTGTGCACCGCTGATGATCTCGGGCAGGTGCGAGAGGACTTCCAGCCGGCGGTCAGCGTCCCGATAGCGGATGCGTCTGAGGTCCTGCCGGGTGAAGGTGACTTCCTCGATGGGTTGCTCGGCCGGGGAAGGGGATTCTGGTTCCGCGCGGTCGGCCCGGAACGTGGTTTCGCCGATGACGACGGCCTCGCCCTCGCGGAGGATGATCCGGTCGACCGGTTCGCCGCGGAGGAAGATCGGATTCCGCGCCTGGGACAGGCGTTCGATATGCACGCCATCAGCGCGGGCCGTCGCCCGGAAGTGCTGGCGGGAAAGCCAGTTCTCCCAGGGGACGGGGAGATCGGCGTCCACGCCGCGTCCGACGCGGCAGCCCCGCTCCGGCTCGAGCATCTGCCGGAGCCGTTGCGTCGCATTCGGTCCCTGAACGACAAGCTGCCACATGCGGGCGGGGCTCCGGACCCGGAGTCGATTGAGGATGCCGGGCCGGATCGGGCTCAGCGGCCGTTGGCGTCGACGGACTGCAGGGCTTCGGCGAATTTCCGGCCGAGGTCGACGTAGCCCCGGGAATCGTAGTGATAGGGATCGGAATAGCCGTAGTCGTCCGTGGACGTGACGAGCGCGGCGGCTGCGTCCTTCTCGACGAAGTCGGCCTGGGCCTGGCGGACGACGTCTCCGTGCGCCCAGATTTTCGCGCCGTTCGCGCCCTGGCCGGAATCCGAGATGCGGCCGATGGCGACGGGCAGGTCGTCGGCCCGCAGAGCCGCGCGAACCAGATCCATCAACCGCTTGAGGTTCGCTTCATACTCGGCGGCGATCTCCGGGGAATAGGCGGCGTCGCTTTCCCCCTGCATCCACAGAATGCCGCGCGGAATCAGGCGGTCCTCTTCGCCGTCGCCATCGATGTCGCGGACGCTCGTCGCGGACCGGACGGCCGCGAGGAAGTGGTCGTACTGATTGATTCCCCGCCCCGCGCCGTCCCCCGCCTGGAAGTCGGGCTCCCAGCAGCCGAACGGACCCGCGGCCGCCGCATGAATCGACGTCCCGCCGCGGGAGTATTTGAGAATCGCGATCCGCCGGTCCGGATGCGCCTCGCGGAGCGCCTTCGCGAATGTGAGCTCGACGCCGAAGCGGTCGGAATAGGAATTGGTTTGGCCATCAGTGGAGAATCCCCAGCCGTGTCCCGGACGGAGGGTCTGCCAGAGGCCTCGGCCGTCGACCGGCGCGGCGTCCGCCTGCGGGTTGCCGTGAAAGATGAAGATGCCTTCCATCGGCTGCTGGAGATCGTCCGGCAGGTCGCTGACGGTGCCAAAGCCGTCCATATTCGATTGTCCGCCGAGGTAGTAGAGGTCGTAATCGGCGGCGCGGCTGCGGGGAGGCGCGGCGACGAACAGCGCCAGGGCGAGCAGGGACCAGACGGGCGAGCGCGGCATGACGGGCTCCGTGGGACGTGTCAAAAGGCCGTGAAGCGGCGAGAAGAAGTATCACGGCCGGGGACGGATCGTCTACCATAACCCGGCCGGCGGAAACGCCGCGTGCCGCCCGCATTTCGAAACCTTCCGCCCGTCGCCGGGTATTACCGGCGGCGCCCGGACGGCCAGCCGGATTCGGGCCGTCAGCCGTCGGCGAACGCCGTGCCTCACGATCCGCGCTCACCCGCCGCATTCTCGTTACCCCCCAAAACTACTCCACGTATGACGACTCAGACGGTGTCTCGACGAACCGCCTTGCGGCTGTTGTCCCTGATGCTGGCGCTGGCCGGCGCCGCTCGCGTGTCGGGCGCGGAGCCGGCCGCCCCGGCCCCCGCCAGTGGTCCGCAGGCGTTCTCGGCTCAGGACTATCGCGGCCGGAAATACACGCTCGACGAATTTGCGGATCGCCGGCTGGTGGTCGTCGCCTTCCTGGGCGTCGAGTGCCCGCTGGCGAAGCTGTACGCCGGCCGGCTGCAGACGCTGGCCGACGAATATGCGGAACGCGGCGTCGCCGTCATCGGCGTCGATTCGAACTCGCAGGACTCGCCGACGGAAATCGACGCGTTTGTCCGCCGCCAGCAGCTCCGCTATCCGCTGCTCGTCGACGCCGGTTGTGCGCTGGCCGATCAGTTCGGTGCGACGCGGACGCCGGAAGTGTTCCTGCTGGATGAGCGCCGGACGGTCCGCTACCGGGGACGGATCGACGATCAGCACCAGCCAGGCGTGTCCCGCGACAAGGTGGGACAGTCCGAGTTGCGTGCGGCGATCGAGGACCTGCTGGCCGGCCGAGAGGTGGCGGTTGCCTCCACGGAGGCGGCGGGCTGCCTGATCGGCCGTCCGCGACCCGCGAACGAACAGGCCGACGTAACGTGGTCGAACCAGATCTCGCGGCTGTTCCAGGATCGCTGCCAGGAATGTCACCGTGACGGCGACATCGCGCCGTTCGCGCTCATGGACTATCACGAGGCGGCCGGGTGGGGCGAGATGATCGCCGAAGTCGTCCGTCAGAAGCGGATGCCGCCGTGGCATGCCAATCCGGAATTCGGCCACTTCTCGAACGACCGCACGCTGACCTCCGCCGAGCGGGATCTGATCCTCGCCTGGGTCGACGAGGGCTGCCCCGAAGGAGATCCCGCGCAGCTGCCCGAGCCGCGGACGTTCACCGAGGGCTGGCAACTGCCGCGCGAGCCGGACCAGGTGTTCGCGATGAGCGAGACCCCGTTCCAGGTTCCGGCGGACGCCGGCGACCGAGGCGTGCGGTATCAGCACTTCGTGGTCGATACGAATTTCACCGAGGACCGCTGGGTCAACGGCATCGAGGTGCAGCCCGGCAACCGGGCGATCGTGCACCACATCATCGTGTATGTCGTGCCGCCGACGGACGGGGTGCGGCACGAGATCTTTCTGGCGGCATACGTCCCCGGGCTGCGCAGCCGGCCGGTTCATGAGAACATCGCCAAGCGGATTCCCGCCGGGTCGAAGCTGAAGTTTCAGATGCACTACACGCCGAACGGAACGGCGCAGGAGGATCTCAGCCGTGTGGGGTTCCTGTTCGCTGATCCCGACGCGGTGACGCATGAGGTCATCACGACGGAGGCGGCGAATGTGCGTTTGGCTCTGCAGCCGAATCAGCGGAATCAGGAAGTCCGGGCCCGCTCCGCGAAGGCCGCGCGGGACGTGCAGGTGCTGTCGCTGTCGCCGCACATGCACTTGCGAGGCCAGGCGTTCCGGTTCGAACTGGAACGTCCGGACGGATCGCGTGAGACGCTGCTGGACGTGCCGCACTACGACTTCAACTGGCAGACGTCCTACCTGCTGGCGGAGCCGTTGACGGTTCCGGCGGGCTCGCGGATCGTGTGCCGGGCGCTGTTCGACAACTCGGAGCAGAATCTGGCGAATCCCGATCCGTCGAAGAAGGTGTACTGGGGCGAGCAGTCGTGGGAAGAGATGATGATCGGCTACTTCGACATCATGACGCCGCGGGATGCGACCAAGCTGACGGCCCCGGCGGTCACGCCCTCGCTGCGTGTGGCGATCATCATGGACCGGCTGGACAAGGACAACAATGGCCGGCTCTCGCGGGAGGAAGTGAAGGAGCGCGGGCTGCTGTTCACGTTCTTCAGCCAGATCGACACGAACGGCGACGGCGAGCTGGATGCGGAGGAATTCGCGGAGGCGATCGGCGCCATGGACCGGGGCGGGTTCTGATGCGGCAGGCCGCGGGCGGGGGCGGAATCGGTCGCGGCGAAGGGCCGCGGCGACAAAGACGCCTACGATTCCGGCCGCGAAATCCGTAGAATCTGCGGGACTCCGCGAATCGTCGCAATCGGGGCTCCACGGCGTTCCGCCCGGGCGGTCCGGGACTGAACGATTGGCCGGGCGGCAGAGAAATTGCGGCCCATTCGGCCGCCTGCGGTGTTTCAAGTTCAGACGAATCCCTGAACCGTCCTGATCGAACCTGATTGAAATTCCTTCTGGGGAAACTGCGATGCAGCGCTTGCGACGTCCACAGCCGCGGCGGGGCGGCTTTACGCTTCTGGAAATCCTGATTGTGCTGTCGATCATCGGCGTGATCGCGGCGATGGTCGTGCCGCAGCTGATCGGCCAGCAGCGCGAGGCGAACATCAAGGCGTCGCGCGCCAACATCAAGGGGCTGGAAAGCGCCGTGAAGCTGTACGCCGTCAGCCAGGCGGGACAGTACCCGCAGGGGGGGCAGGAGGCGCTCACGGTTCTGTTGCAGCCGACCGTCGGTTCAGATGGCCGCACGACCGAACCGCTGTTGAGGTCGGTGCCGATGGACGCCTGGCAGCGACCGCTGTTCTACGAGTACCCGAACACGAAGTCGAACATCGACGAGCCGGCGATCTGGTCGGCGGGTCCGAACGGCATCAATGAGAACGGCGCCGGGGACGACATCAACAACTGGTCGCAGGCGACGTCGCTGTGACTTTCCGGGGACGCTCGCCACGGACGGACGGAATGAGAAACTGAAGCAGGTGCCGCCGTGAACCGTCGCAGTCTCCGCCGCTCTGCGAAGAACGACAGGCGGCGCGGGTTCACGCTGCTGGAGATCCTGCTGGTGCTGGCGGTGGTGGCCGTGATCATCGGCGCCACATGGCCGTCGCTGATGCAGTACGTTCGCGAGGAGGGGCTGCGGTCCGCGGTGGATGAAGTCCGGCAGGATCTCGCGGGGACGCGGCTGAAGGCGATCGAAAACGGGCTGGTCTACCAGTTCCGGTACGAGCCGGGTGGCCGCAACTACATCGTGCTGCCGTACGACCGGCCCGAGACGGGAAACGTCGCGGCATCGTCGACGCAGAGCCAGTTCCGCCCGACGCGGCCGCAGGGCGTGCCGACGGTGATGGGCAAGCTGCCGGAGACGCTGCAGTTCCGCGCCCTGCCCACGCAGCGCGTGGAGACGATCCCCACCGAATGGCTGTCGATGCTGTCGCAGCGCGAGTCGCTGGGCATGGTGCAGTGGTCGGGTCCGATCCTGGCCTTCCTGGACGGCACGACCGACAACGCGACGCTGATCATCGAGGACCGCCAGGGTTACTGGCAGGGGCTGACGCTGCGCGGCATCACGGGATCGGTGGAGCTGGGTCCGGTGATTCGCGGAGGCTCGCCATGAGACGACTCCGCGCCTCCCGCGCCGAGATCGCGCTCCGCGGCGCGGGCCGCCGGGGCATGACGTTGCTCGAAGTGTTTCTGGCGCTGGCGATCTTCATCGGGGCGCTGACGGCCATCACGCAGATCATCAGCACCGGCTCCCGGGCGGCCATCCAGACGCAATTGCAGAGCGAGGCCGCGCTGCGCGCGGAATCGAAAATGGCCGAAGCCGTCGCGGGAGCGATCAACCTGCAGACGGCGAACAACGTCGCGTTCGAGGACGATGACGCCTGGGCGTGGTCGCTGGTCGTGGCGGACGGGACGCATGTCGACACGATGCTGCTGACGGTGCTGGTAACGCATAAGACCCGGGGAGGCCGGGTGGACGGGCAGTCGCAGATGGCGCGGCTGATCCGGAATCCTCAGGTTTTCCTGGACGCGGCCGGCGCCAGTTCGTCCACGGGGTTGTTTCCATGATCCGCGTTCGACCGACTTCCGATGCACGCGCACGGCAAAGCCGCGATCGCCGCGCCTACACGCTGCTGGAAATCCTGATCGCGCTGGCGCTTTCGCTGGCGCTGTTGTCGGCCGTCTACGGGTCGCTGAACCTGTACTGGACGATGAGCACCGCCGGTCAGAACCAGGTGGTCCAGGCACAGCTCGCGCGGTCCATTCTGAGGCGAATGGAAGTCGACGCCGGATCTGTCATGTTCGGCCAGCCGCAGACCGCGCCGGATGACGGACAACAGGCGGCCAGTTCGTCGAGCGGATCGCGTTCCAGCGGTTCGTCCGGCGGCAGCGGCGGCGGGGATGCCGACGGCACGGGGGGAGCCGGAGGCGCCGGTGGAACGGGCGGCGCGGGCGGGGCCGGCGGAACGGGAGGCGCCGGAGGGAGCGGCGGCGGGTCGTCGTCCTCGTCGACTTCCTCCAGCGACACATCGACGACGACCGGCGAAGCGGGGTTCAATTCGGCCATGAACGTCGGCGTCATCGGCGATGCGACGACGCTGATGCTGCACGTCAACCGACCCTCGCGGGGTCTGGAGTACACGCCGCTGACGGCGGGCGCGGGCGTCACGGCCCGGGCCAGCGACCTGCTGTCGGTGTCCTGGTTCCTGGCGGCGCCGGGCGCGGGGGGCCTGCAGGGAGCCGTCGGAGATCGCGAGACGTCGCTGCGGGACTCGCGGCAGGTCGTGGGTCTGGCGCGTCTGGAAGGGGACCGGATGGCCCTGAACTTCGCGGATGAGAACTCGAACATGTCGCTGATGGCGGAGGCGGCGGAAATCATCGCCCCCGAGGTCGGGGCGCTGCAGTTCCGGTACTTCGACGGCTCGGCCTGGTACGACTCGTGGGACAGCGGCGCCGCGGGCATGCTGCCGATGGCGATCGAAGTGACTTTGGGATTCATCGTGCCGGACGATCGTCCGAACGCGCGGCGGCAGCAGGTCAATGACGCGCCGCAGATCGGCCGGACGATCCGGCACGTGATCGCGATTCCCATGGCGACGCCCTTTCTGGGAGGCGATCTCTGATGGCATTCGCCCGACGGATTTCCAAAGGACTGCGGTCCGCCCGACGCGGCACGGCGCTGATCGTGGTGCTGATCGTCGTCGTCATGCTGTCGCTGGGGGCGTACACGTTCTGCGAGCTGATGATCGCGGAGGCCAAGGCGACGACGTTGTTCGAGCAGGACGCGCAGGCGCGGATGCTGGCGGATTCCGGGATCGAGCTGGCGGCGGCCGTGCTGGGTTCGCCGATGGATACGTCGCTGGCGACCCTGTACCACTCGCCGGAGCTGTTTGGCGGGATCGCCCTGTCCGGCGGCGAGACGCCGTTGAACGTGGGTCGGTTCTCGATCGTCGCGCCCGTCGAGAACGACGGAACCGGACAGATCCGCTTCGGCACGATCGACGAATCGTCAAAATGGAATCTGAACGCGCTGCTCAGCGCCGGCTTCAGCGACGAGGAACTGCTGACGATCCTGTTGTCCGTGCCGGGCATGACGGACGTCATCGCCGACAGCATTCTGGACTGGATCGACAGCGACGAGTCGCCGCGAGAGTTCGGCGCGGAAAGCAGCTACTACCGGGCCCTGACCCCGCCGTATGACGCGAAAAACGGCCGGCTGGACTCGCTGGACGAACTGCTGCTCATTCAGGGGGTGACGCCCTGGCTGTTGTATGGCGAGGACGCCAACCGCAACGGGCGCCTTGATCCGAACGAGAACGACGGGGACCTGTCGGCGCCGTGGGACAATTCGGACGGCGTGCTGGACCTGGGCTGGTCAGCCTATTTCACGGTGCATTCGCGGGAGACGAATCTGCGGTCGGACGGGCTGGAGCGGATCAACCTCAACCAGGCGCTGCTGACGGAGCTGTACGACACGCTGGAGGAGGAGTTCGGCCCGGACATGGCGACGTTCGTGGTGGCGTTCCGGCTGTTCGGCCCGGTGAACCCGGTTTCGAACGGCGGGGCCCCGACGACGGGCAATCAGTCGGCGGACGAGGCCCTCAAGAAACTGGCGGAGGACATCGCCAAGGGGTTGTTTTCCGGCACCGCGGGGGACGTCACGCGGAACGGGCTGGACCTGTCGGGCGGATCGCAGGTGCAGTTCGTATCGCTGTACGAATTGATCGACGCCGAAGTCGCGGCTGTCGTGGACGGCAAGGAAACCCTGCTGGCCAGCCCGTGGACCAGCGGGTCCAGCGACCTGGCGAACAACTGGCCGCTGGTGGCGGACAGCCTGTCGCTGTCGGACAGCAGCTGGCTGGAGGGGCGGATCAACATCAACCAGGCGCGGTACGAGGTCCTGCTGGGCATTCCGGGGATGACGTCGACGATCGCGGACGGAATCGTGTCGCAGCGTCTGATCGGATCGGACGGCGCGGCGCTCGCCGATCGGATGACGATCCAGTCGACGACGGCCTGGCTGCTCAGCGAAGGCATCATGGACCAGACCGAGCTGGTTTCGATGGACAAATACATCACGGCGCGGGGGTCGGTGCATCGGGTTCAGTCGGTGGGTCATTTCGACGGCGGAGGGCCGGTGGCCCGCGTCGAGGCCGTCATCGACGCCACGGAACTGCCGCCGCGGATCATCTTCCGTCGGGACCTGTCCTCGCTGGGGCCGGGATTCACGTCGGATCAACTGGCGGGAGTCGCCGCCCCCTGACCGGCCCCCCGCCCGGGCCGCTCCCTTCCGTCAAACCGCCCTTGTCCCGGGCGGTTCCCGCAGTGACACTGAATCGGCCTGCCAGCCCGCCTTCGATCGAAACTCATGACCTCTGACGAACTTCGCGCGAAGCTCCGAACGCTGTGGGAACGCCTCAACAGCGATCCCTCCGCTGCGCGCGCCAAACGGGTGGCCCCGGAATGCCTGGTGCTGCAATGGGAGCCGGAGCACGTCATCGCGATCGAGGCCCAGGTGCGGTCCAGTGTTTCCATCGACCGGGCGGTGGAGTTCCAGTGGCCGGCGACAGCCCGGCCCGAGGATTCGGCCTCGGCCGCCGCGGAGTTCCTGAAGGAGCAACTGGCCGCGGCGAAGATCGGCGCGCGGCAGGCGGTGGTGGTGATTCCGCGCGAGCAGGTCGTCGTGCGGCGCCTCGATCTGCCCGATGTGCCGGATGAAGAGCTGCCGGACCTGGTCCGCTTCCAGGCGGCGACCAAGGCGGCCACATCGCTGGACCGGATGTCGCTGGACTTCGTGCCGCTGCCGCCGCAGGAGGACGCGGGGCGTTCAGCGCTGGTGGCCACTCTGGACATGGCGCGGCTGCGCCGGATTCAGGAGATCGTGCTCGGCGCGGGTCTGGAACTGCAGGGCGTGGC
Organism: Planctomyces sp.; assembly: GCA_019636235.1. GTDB lineage: Bacteria > Planctomycetota > Planctomycetia > Planctomycetales > Planctomycetaceae > Caulifigura. The sequence continues at coordinate 96,431 of JAHBXW010000011.1, read as the reverse complement.
GCTGACGCCGATGGCGACGGCCGAGCTGGTCCTGCAGAAACTGGATGAGCCGGAGCGCCAGCGGCCGGCGATCGTCATCTGGCAGACCGACGATTACGTCGAGCTCTCGCTGCTCAGCGAAGGCCGGCTGACGTTCATGCATTCCATCCGGCTGTTCCCCGGGGAGGGGGACGCGCACATCCAGCCGCTGAGAACGGAGCTGAACCGCGCGCTGGTGGCGATGTCGCATTCGGCGGCGGACGTGTCGCTGGACCGGGCGAACTACCTGCCCGGCCGGCATGGCGATCCGGCCGTGCAGTCGCTGCTGAAGGATCGGTTCGCCTCGGGCGTGCAGGTCATCGACGCCGCGGAGTCGGTCGACGCCGCGCGTCTGAAGCCGGAGGAGCGGGAGCTGGTGAGCCGGGCCGGTCCGTCGATCGGCCAGCTGTTGGCGCGGCGCACGCCGACGTTGCCGGCGATTGACTTCGCGAATCCCCGGCGGCGCGTGGCGCCTCCCGATCGCCGCAAGGAACGGCTGAAGCTGGGCCTTGGCGCGGCCGCGATCCTGGCGCTGCTCGGCCTGTGGATGTTCCAGTCAGCAAAGGCGAAACGCACCGGACTGCTTGAGGAGATCGCCGAGAACAACGCAACGCTTCGCAAAGCGAACAACGACGCCAAGCCGGAGCTGGACGCGGCGGACAAGCTCAACAAATGGCTGGCCGGCGACGTTCGCCCGCTGGACGGCGCGGCCAAGTTGTTTTCCCTGCTGCCAGGCACGGACCGGTTGTACATCACGGAGCTCAAGGCGCGTGCTCCGTCGGCCGATGCGGACGCGAAATTGACGGCGATGTGCTACGCGCGGACGGACGCCGACATCAATGCGCTGCAGGAGTCCCTAGTCGCGAACGGCTACCGCGTCGCGGCGCGGCCCATCGCCGCCAGCACGAAGGATCCCGACTACCCGCGGGAGTATCCGCTGGAAGTCGAACACCTGAAGCTGCCGCCCAAGCCGGCCGCTCCCCCGTCGGGGGCGGTCCCGGCTGTCGCCGCCGCCGGAAACTAGCCTGCTCCCCGATTCCAATCCCGCCACCCTCCGGATCACGCTCCTCCCCGCTCTTCGTGCCATGAAACGCCGCGAGAAAATCATCCTCGGAATCGTCGCCGGCGTCGGCCTGATCTTCGCGTTCACCTTGTTTCGATCCATGTTTCTGGATCCGCTCCGGGAACTCGACAATCGAATCGCAGCGGCACAGCTTGAGAAGCTGGGGCTCGAGAAGACCGAACGAGACGTCATGTCCGCGCAGGCGACGCTCGTCTCGGCCCAGAAGGTGTCGCTGCCCCCCAACCGGTCCGAGGCGCACCGTCTGTATCAAAACTGGGTCGCGGAACTCGCCCAGGCCAGCGGCTTCCAGAACATCCGCCAGATCGTCGTCACGCAGCGCGCGGAAGGAACCGTGTTCGTCGCCAGCCCGGTGACGATCAATGCCGACGCGACGTACGACCAGCTCGTCCGGTTTCTACGCCGGTTTCACGAGGTCAGCCTGCTGCATCGCATCACGACACTGGACGCGACGGCGGCGTCGACCGAGCCGAACTCCCGGTTGCGGATCGTCCTGACGGCGGAAGGCGTGTCCATGCCGAACGCGCCCCCCCGGGCGACTCTGTTTCCCGAGACTGCTTTGACTGCCGACGCGACGGCGGACCAGACGGCGCTGACCATCGAACCGGCGGAAGGGTTTCCCATCAAGACGCCGTTTCGAGTGCGGATCGGCCCGGAATGGGTGACCGTGACGGAAGCGGCGACAGGGCGGTGGACCGTGCAGCGCGGCGCCGATGGCTCGAAGCCGATTGCGCATGCCGCCGGCCAGAAGGCCGAACTGGTGCAGACGCATGCCCAACCGGCGCGGAACGAGGCGGTGGCCCAGGCGTTTGAAACGCTGGCGGCCATCAATCCCTACATGAAGCCGCGGCCCAGACTTGAGTACCGGCCCCGCGTCACTCCGGCCGGACTGCAGACGGTGATGCGCGGCACGCCGTTTTCGCTGACGCTTAAGGCGGAGAACTGGGATCCGGCCTACGGCAAGCCCCTGTTCGCCATCCAGGGGGATGCCCCGGAAGGACTGAGCCTGAACGAGGAATCCGGCGCGCTGAAATGGGATCCTCCCAGCAGCGTGGCGACCGGCGAGTACAAGCTTCGCGTCGTCGCCACCGGCGCGGACGAGCCATCCGCCAGCGTGCCGGTCGATCTCACCTTGAAGCTGCGGAATCCGAATCGGCCGCCGAAGTTCAAGCCGGTGACCAACCCGCGGGCCTACCTGGGCCGGCTGCTGACGCTGGACCTGTCCGCCGAGGATCCGGACCAGGGCGACCGGCTGAGCTATTCGCTGTCCGGCAACGTCCCGCAGGGGGCTCAGCTCGACGCCCGCACGGGGCGGTTCACCTGGACGCCGTCCGAGGACCTGGACGCCGGAGACATTCGGATCGAAGTCAGCGTGACGGACACCGGCGACCCGCCGCAGACCGTCCGGCAGAACATCACGATTCGCACGGAAGAGGACGCGGCCAAGGCGCGGCTCAGCGGCATCATCGGCGTCAACGGGCAAATGGAAGCCTGGTTCTACGACGCGCTGTCCAACAAGCGGACCTATCTGCGGGTCAACGATGCGCTGCGCTTCGCGGACATCGAAGGCAAAGTCGTGGGGATCGAATCGGACCGCGTCGTGTTCGAGACGGGCGGCAAGCGGATGCAGGTGGACATCGGCAGCAGCGTCCGGGACATGCGTCCCGCCCCCGATCCGCCTCCCGTCGCGGGGGATCCGCCGGCGACGACCGTTTCGCCGGGAGTCAAGGCGCCGCCGCCAAGAGATCCGGGAGAGCCCTCCGACAGCGCGAACCCGGACCCGCCGCGGGCCGCGTCGGAGGACGCAGATGAAACGCTTCCATCGGTCAATCCGGCCGAGCGGGCGGGCTGAATTCTCGCGCCGTGGAAGCCGCAAACTTGACGCGCGCCGGCGTGCCCGCAGAATAGGTCATATGCGGCGGCGTCGATTGGTCCCTGAGGACTCGCGGCGGCGCCATCGAATGTCGCTGTCATTCCGTGATCGCTCCCCGCGGTCGCTGCCGGACCTGCCGCCGCCCATGTGCGGCGCCCCCTTGAACCGTTCATGACTGCTTCCGACGCGATCGACATCCCGTTCTCCGTCCCCTGCGTGCACCGCCTGCGGTTCACCCGGAACGTGTTCCGCCAGGACGCCAAGGTTCTGGCGGACCTGCTGGAGCCGTCCGGCGCGGCGCCTGCGCGCGTCCAGTTCTGGCTGGATTCGCACGTCGCGGAGGCTCAGCCGCAACTGCGTCGCCGCATTCGGGCGTTTTTGAAGGCGCACGGCGACCGCTGCGTCATGCCGGGCAACATCCAGATCGTCCCCGGGGGAGAGGACGTCAAGAACGAAATTCACCTGCTCGAGCGGATGCTGAAGTGCATGCACGCAGCGGAGCTGGACCGGCGGAGCTATGTCGTCGTCATCGGCGGCGGGGCCGTGCTGGACGCGGTCGGCTTCGCGGCAGCGATCGCGCATCGCGGCATCCGGCTGATCCGGCTGCCGACGACGACGCTGTCGCAGGCCGATTCGGGCGTGGGCGTGAAGAACAGCGTCAATCTGTTCCGCAAGAAGAACTGGGTGGGAACGTTCGCCGTGCCGTGGGCCGTCGTCAACGACGCCGCGCTGCTGGAGACGCTGCCCGACCGCGACTTTCGCTGCGGGTTCTCCGAGGCGGTGAAGGTGACGCTGCTGAAGGATCCCGCAGGTTTTGAGGAGGTCAGCCGGCTGGCGGATCGGATTCGTCGCCGCGACTGGAGCGCGGCCGACCCGGTGATCCGCCGTTCGGCCCGGCTGCACCTGGATCACATCACCCGTGGCGGCGATCCGTTCGAGGCCCTGGAGGCGCGGCCGCTCGACTTCGGCCACTGGTCGGCGCACAAGCTGGAGGTTCTCAGCCAGTTCCAGTTGCGGCATGGCGAGGCGGTCAGCATCGGCGTGGCGATCGACGTGGCGTACTCCGCACTCGCGCACGGGCTGCCGGACGCGGATGCGGAGCGGATCCTGAATTGCCTCACGCGGCTGGGACTGCCGCTGCAGAATCCGGCGCTTGACGATCCGCAGCCGCTGTTCGATGGGCTGGAGGAGTTCCGCCAGCATCTCGGCGGCCGTCTGACGGTCACCATGCTGGAGGGGATCGGCCGGCCGGTCGATGTCCACGAGATCGACCTGGGGGCCATGCGCGAGGCGATGTCGCGGGTGTCCGAGCGATGCCGCTCGCGGGCGGGCAGCGCGTCCTGACGAATTGGCCGGATTGGCGGACCCGTGGACGACGCCCTGCAGTCGAACTGCGGAGTGCGGCTGGACTGGCGCGCCGCGACTCTCAGAAATCCGCGTTCCGCGGCGTCCTCGGGAAGGGAATCACATCGCGGATGTTCTGCATCCCGGTCAGCAGCAGCAGCATCCGCTCGAGGCCCAGTCCGAATCCCGCGTGCGGCACGGTCCCGTAGCGCCGCAGGTCGCCGTACCACCAGTATTCCGCGGGGTCCAGGTTGCATTCCCCCATCCGTGTCAACAGCACGTCCAGCCGCTCCTCGCGCTGGCTGCCGCCGATGATCTCGCCCACGCGGGGGACCAGCACGTCCATCGCCCGCACGGTTTGGCCGTCGTCGTTGCACTTCATGTAGAAGGGCTTCAGCGTCCGTGGGTAGTCGTGAACGATGATCGGCTGCTGGAAGTGCTGCTCGGTCAGGAAGCGTTCGTGTTCGGCCTGCAGGTTGTGTCCCCACGCGACGGGGTACTCCCAGTCCCTGCCGGCCGACAGCAGGATGTCGACGGCCTCGGTGTAGCTGACGCGCTTGAATTCGTGCTCGAGGATGTGCGTCAGCGTGGCCAGCACGGTCTTGTCGATGCGTTCGTTGAAGAACGCCATGTCCTCGGCACACTCGGACAGCGCGTCCTGAATGATGGTCTTGATGAACTCCTCGGCCAGCGCCATGTTGTCGTCGAGATCGAAGAACGGCATCTCCGGTTCGACCATCCAGAATTCGGCGAGGTGCCGGGGCGTGTTGCTGTTTTCCGCGCGGAACGTGGGGCCGAAGGTGTACACCGGCCCGACGGCCGTCGCGTAGATCTCCCCCTCCAGCTGGCCGGAAACGGTCAGCGACGCCCGCTTGCCGAAGAAGTCGTGCCCGTAGTCGACGGTCTTCGTGGGGGTCCCTTCGGCCAGGCGATCGAGCGGCAGCGTCGTCACCTGGAACATCTCGCCGGCGCCTTCGCAGTCGCTGGTCGTGATGATGGGCGTGTGGATGTACAGGAACCCGCGCTGCTGAAAGAACCGGTGAATCGAGTAGCTGACGCAGTTGCGGACGCGGGCGATGGCGCCGAACGTGTTGGTCCTGGGGCGGAGATGGGCGATCTCGCGGAGGAACTCGAAGCTGTGCCCTTTCTTCTGCAGCGGGTATTTCGCGGGGTCGGCTTCGCCGAGGACGTCGAAGGTGGACGCGTGCAGCTCGACGCGTTGCTTGCTGCCGGGGGACTCCCTGAGCGTCCCGACGATTCTCAGGCTGGCGCCGGTGGTGACGCGGCGGATGGCGTCCTCGTACCCGGGGGTGGCCGCATCGACGACAATCTGCAGATTGGCCATGCAGGATCCGTCGTTCAGTTCGATGAACGAGAAGCCCTGCTTGGAATCGCGGCGGGTGCGGACCCAGCCGGCGACGTGGACGTCGCTGCCGGGCTGCCCGTCCCTAAGCAGCGATTTGATGGTGGAACGCGTAGCGGCCATGAAATGCTCCTCCCTGGATGGCGGGCGAGTTTAGGGGGAGCGGCGAGCCGATCGGAAGCGTCGGCGCACGGCCCGGGATCGCCGGGCGTCGAAGCGTCGCCGCGAAGCAACTTGGATTTGAGCGACGACCGGGCTTCGGGTAGGCTGACCCATCCAGCGTGTTGGATGCGTTTGCGAACTTTCGGGGCGGCAGCGGAGCATTTCTCTATGTACAAGGGCGTCCGTTCGGCGTGGCTGATCACCTCCGCGGCGGCGTGCTGGCTGTCGGTCAGTCTGCCCGGTCTCGCGTCGGCCGCCGAAGACCCGCCGGAGTTCGCGCGCGTCGCGGACATTCTGATCCGCCGCTGCCTGGAATGTCATTCGGAGCAGGACGCGTCCGGAGAACTGCCGCTGACCCGGCATGCGGCGCTCTTGTCCGGCGGCGACAGCGGACCGGCGATTGTTCCCGGAGACGCCGATGAGAGCTATCTCGTCCAGCGGGTGCGCGACGGCGATATGCCGCCGCCGCTGAAGGGACAGGACCGGCCCCTGCCGCCTGAGGAGCTGGCCATTCTTGAAGAGTGGGTCGCCGCGGGGGCGAAGTGGCCGAAGGGCCGCGTGCTTGATCCTTATGAGCGCACGACCGATGTCCGCGGCGGGCGCGACTTCTGGTCGCTGCAGCCCGTTGTCCGACCGGCGCCGCCGCGCGTGACGCCACCCGGCGCCGCGGCGAATCCCATCGACGCGTTCATCCTCGACAAGCTGCAGGCATCCGGATTCCAACCCGCGCCCGAGGCGGACCGGGCGACGTTGATCCGCCGGATGTATTTCGATTTCTGGGGCCTGCCGCCGACGGCTGCGGAAATCGCCGCGTTCGAAAACGACGCCAGCCCGACGGCGTACGAGGATCTCGTCGAGCGGCTGCTCGCTTCGCCGCTGTTCGGAGAGCGGTTCGCCCGCGGCTGGCTGGACGTGGCGCGGTTCGCTGAGACCTCCGGCTACGAACGTGATCAGGAAAAGCCCGGCGCGTGGCGGTACCGTCAGTGGGTCATCGACGCGGCGAACAGCGACATGCCGATTGACCGGTTCGTGCTGCACCAGTTGGCGGGGGATGAGATCGCCGAACGGAACGAGCAGTCCGTCATCGCCACGGGCTTCCTCAGGCTGGGCACGTGGAATGACGAGCCGAACGATCCGGAGGAATACGAATACGAGCGGCTCGAAGACCTCGTCAACGTCACCTGCACGGCGTTTCTGGGAATGACGGTCAAGTGCGCCCGCTGCCACGATCACAAGTTCGATCCGATCCCGCAGGTTGATTACTACAAGGTGGCCGCCACGTTCTGGCCGGGCCCCATCGAGGCGAGGAAGCGCGAACTGCTGGGCGGCCCGTCCGCCGACGAACTTGGCTATGACGTCCTGGGCTGGACCGATCTCACGGCCTCGCCGCGGCCCCTGAATGTGCTGAAGAAAGGGGAGCCGAAGCATCCGCTGGGGGCCGTCGAGCCGGGCTCGCCGACGATGGCCGCGTCGCTGGTGCTGCCGGTCGAGCCCCCCCCGGCGGGCGCGAAGACGACCGGCCGGCGCCGGCAACTGGCGGAATGGATCATCCACCCTGAGAACCCGCTCACCGCGCGGGTCTTCGTCAACCGGCTGTGGCAGTCGCACTTTGGCGAAGGCCTGGTCCGCTCGCCGGACAACTTCGGCTTCACTGGCGAGCAGCCGACCCACCCCGAACTGCTGGACTGGCTGGCGGACGAGCTGATTCAAAGCGGCTGGAGCGCGAAGCACATTCACCGGCTGATCGCGCTGTCGCGAACGTATCGCCAGTCGTCGCTGCATCCCGAAGCGGAGGCGATCGCCGCCGTCGATGCGGGGAACCGTTTGTGGTGGCGGGCGATGCGTCGCCGCCTGGACGCCGAACAGATCCGCGACCGCATGCTGGCCGTCAGCGAATCGCTGGACCTGCAGGTGGGCGGGCCGAGCTTTCGGGGCACGGTCAGCGCCGATGCCCTGGAAGGGCTGTCGATGAAGGGGGCGGCCTGGCAGCCGTCGCCCCCGGAAGAACAGCTCCGCCGCACTCTGTACATGTTCAGCAAACGGTCGCTGCTGCCGCCGCTGCTGACGACCTTCGACTTCAGCGACACGACGGCGCCGTGCGGGCGTCGGGACGTCAGCACCGTCGCGCCGCAGGCGCTGGCGCTCATGAACAACGAGTTCGTTCACGAGCAGAGCATGCGCCTGGCGGATGATGTGCTGGCCGCCGCGGTCGATCGTGCGGAGCAGGTGGACCAGGCGTTTTTACGATCATTGGGGCGAAATCCATCGGCTGCGGAGCGGGCCGCCGCACTGCAGCATCTGGAATCTCAGGCGGCGCGGTTCGAGGCTCGCCCGGATGAGCCGCCTGCCTCGCAGGGCCGCATGATTTTCTCCGGACTGGCGCTGCACTTCCGCGCGTCCGAGGGAGTCGAGCATGACGCCGGGCTGGTCGCCCACTGGCGGGACTTGTCCGGGTTCGAACATGACGCCCAGCAGTCCGATCCGTCGCGACGGCCCGAACTCATCGCCGACGGCCTGAACGGCCATCCGGCGATCCGGTTCGACGGCCAGCGGTCGTGCCTGGGCCTCACCGGCCAGGTCCTGTCCTCGCATCAGTTCACGATTCTGGCCGTCATCAGCGACGCCGGCGGCGAAGGGCATCGCACCCTGTTTTCCAACTGGAACGGCCGTGCCGGCAACTCGGTCACATCGGTGTTCTTTGGATTGACGGCCGGCGGCGCCGTGCGGCTCAGCGATGACTTTGCGGGGGTCGGCCGGGTTCGCCGCTCGGAAATCCCGTTCCTCCTGACGGGCGTATCGCGGGAATACGACGCGGTGTTGCTGCAGAACACTGACGAACTGGCGCGCAAGTCGACGCCGCTGGCGCCGCGGAACCTGTCGACTGGCTACGTGCTGGGGCAGCAGGGGAATATCGACGGCGAATACTGGCAGGGGGACTTGGCCGAACTGTTGGTATACGACCGCGCCCTGTCGGACTCCGAGCGGCTGGCGGCCTCACGGCTGCTGGCGGAGCGCTATGGACTGTGGACGGAAGCTCCGCCGTCGCCCAAGCCCCCAGCGCGCCGGGCGATGGAATCGCTGTGCCACGTGCTGTTGAACTCGAACGAGTTCGTGTACGTGGATTGAGATGCGGTCCGGGCGAGCGCCTCAGTGCGTCCCCGAGAGTTCCTGTTGTTCGACCAGTTTCGCCAATTGTGCAATGCGGCTTCTGAGATCCCCGATGATGTCGACCAGCCGATCGCGTCTGGCTCCCATTGCGCCTTCCTCAGTGCACAGGTCGTTGAGCAACCGATCGGCCTGGGCGAGCGAGCGAACGGCGGCGGACGCCAGCGTGCCGGCGCGCGCTGGCGTTGGCGAAGCGAGGGAGTCATGACCGGCTGCCGGGACCGACTCGACGATCAGATCGCGGGCTGCGGGCGCCCAGACTTCCGCGACCCATTCCAGGTCGCCGTAGGGCACGACGCGCCGGGTGGTCCATTCGGCATCCGTCAATTCGGCCTGCATTCGGGCCCCGGCCGAATCGTTGGTCGTATGGATCAGCACCGGGAATCCAGGCGCGTGGCGCAGCAGGTAGTCGACGACGTCCTGACCGCATCCCGGGTCAAGCGCATTCCCTGCCGACGTCATGAGCAGATTGAGATCGTGGTCGAGGTCCGCGAGCGCGATCCGGTCGAAGGCCTCGTCAAGCAATCGGATCGCGTCCCCCGCCGTCTCGGCGAAGCACAGTTCGAAGGCCGGGAACTTCGCAGACAGGGCGCTGGAGAATTCGCCCTGTCGGTCCCGGTCGTCCTCCAACACGACGATGCGCATCCGGCATTCAGTGTCGCTGCTGCGGGTCATCGCTGGTTACTCGAGGATGCGGGGCCGCGAACCGTCCGCGGGGAAGAACCTGACGCCCCCGGGCCGAATCGGAAATCCAAGTGTCTGGAGAACGTCCGCCGTTCGCCGCAGGCCTTCCGGATCATCAAACTGAAACGTGCCGGAGAGGTTTGTCAGCTGGTGGATTGTATCACCCAGGACCGTGAGATCGCCGGCATATTCGACGGACCGGGCTTCCCCCAGAATGTGCGGATGCGCATGCGGCCCATCCTCAAGGACGAGCACGTCCCCACCGGACAAGACGTACACATAAACTCCATCAGCGATCCCCGGCCGGATCGGTCGCGTCCGCGGATCTCGTGGATAACGGCGCCGATCCCGCGGCGGCTTCGCCATGTCCGTCAGCCCTTCATCAAGACGTCGGCGGTCCCAGTTCCTCGAACCCCTGCACTTTGCCCATGACTCGCAACGCCCGACTGTACCCCTGTGGTTTTACCCGGCGTGAGTTCGTCTGGGAAATGGGCGGCGGGTTCGCCGGAGTCGCCCTCGCCAGCCTGCTTGCCGCCGACGGCGTTCTGCCCGGCGCCGCGCGCGCCTCGGAGTCGGAAAGCCCGCTGGCCCCCCGGCCCACGCATTTCCCGGCCCGGGCCAAGAGCGTCATTTTCCTGATGATGAACGGCGGGCCCAGCCAGGTCGACACATTCGACTATAAGCCCGAACTCGAGAAGTACGCCGGGCAGCCGCTTCCCGAAGGCAAAACGTTCATTAACTCCGGCGGCCGCAAAGTCGGCTTCCTGACGCCTTCGTTTCGACCGTTCCGGCCCGGCGGCGAAAGCGGCCTGTTGATCTCGGACTTCTTCCCCAAAGTCCGCGAGCACGCCGACAAGCTGGCCGTCGTCCGCTCCTGCTACACCGACAGCCACGCGCACGGCTCGGCGCTCGTCGCCATGAACACCGGCAAGACGATCATCGGCCGACCGTCCCTGGGGAGCTGGGCCGTGTATGGCCTCGGAACCGACAACCAGAGCCTCCCGGGTTACGTCGTCGTCCTCGACAAACGCGGAGGCCCCATCGGCGGACAGCCCAACTGGTCCAGCGGCTTCATGCCCAGCACGTATGCCGGCACCCTGTTCCGACCCGTCGGCGATCCGATCCTCGACCTCCGCGGACCGGCACACATCGACTCCAGGATCCAGCGCGAACAGCTCGACCTGCTGGCGAAGTTGAACCACGAGCATCTGGAATCGCGGCCGGGGGGGCAGGAACTTGCCTCGCGGATCAACTCGTATGAACTCGCCTTCCGGATGCAGGCGGAAGCGCCGGAAGCGGTCGACCTGTCGCAGGAAACCCGCGAAACGCTGGACATGTACGGCGTCGGCGAACACCCGACCGATGAGTTCGGCCGCAACTGCCTCGTCGCCCGGCGGCTCGTCGAGCGCGGCGTCCGGTTCGTGCAGTTGTACTCCGGCGGCGGACATCTCGAGGAAACCTGGGACGCCCACAAAAGCATCGAGACGAATCACAGCCAGCATGCCGCCGAGGTCGATCAGCCGATCGCCGCGCTGTTGCAGGACCTCGAGGATCGTGGACTGCTGGAGTCGACGCTGGTCGTCTGGGGGGGCGAATTCGGGCGGATGCCGTTCAGCGAAGGGCCGGGCGAGCCGGGGCGCAATCACAATCCATACGGCTTCTCGATGTGGCTGGCGGGAGGAGGCGTCAAGGGGGGCGTGGCCTATGGCGAGACGGACGAGTTCGGTTTCGAAGCCGTGTCGAACAAGGCCCATATCAGCGACATTCACGCCACGCTGTTGCATCTGATGGGTCTGGACCACGAGCTGCTGACGTACTTCCATCAGGGGCGCGACGAGAGCCTGACAGACGTCATCGGGCACGTGATCACGAAGATTCTGGCGTAGTCGATCAGGCGGCGCTGGGGCTCGACGTCAGCTCCGGTCAATGGTTTGAACCACGGATCAAGGGGATCGCACGGATGGACCATTGACCGGTCGAACACGGTGTTGACCGGCTTCGCCCAACTCCGCCCACGAGACCGTGAACGTCCGACGCGTGTCGGCCCTTTTTCGTGTCTTTCGTCGTTCCACGAAAGGCACGAAAGAAACGAAAGGATTCTCGGAGTGGACAGCCCCGTTCCAGGCAACGGCCGGCTGAGAAACGACTGGTGTAAACTCATCCAAGGATCGCGGCGCCGACGCGCAACGGCCATCCGGAGAGGAACAATGGAACCTCGGATCAGACGGATGGGTCGGCACGCGTCCGGCGCGTCCACTCGCTGACTCCCGGACTGGTCGACCCGAGGCCTATTTGGAGTAGACTGGCCTTACCCAAGGGGCGGGCGCGCAGCGATCTTCGATTCCAGGAACCGCGCCAGATTCCTCGAATCATCGGTGCCGATCCGCAGCGTGGTCCGGCGATGTCGCACCACGACGCAATCGCGGCCCCACAAGTTCCAGACCCAGCCGCCGCGCACGCTGAGGTGCACGCCCCAGCTCTCGATGATCAGCGTTCGGCCCACGTCCACGCTTTCGATGTCGACATACCGCACCGTCGTCCGGAACAGGGGCAGCGGACCGAACCGGACATCGAGACGATCGCCGCGGTCCTCGACTCGCAGGAACTGAAAAGCGGAGCCGAGCAGCGCGAATAGACCTGCGAGAAGACCCATGCCGATCAGCGCTCCCGGAAATGGAGGGGCGAACCAGTACACGCCAATGGTCCAGATCGCAAAGCCGTACAGGATCAGGCACAAGGGGGCCCATTGCGTGTGCGAATAACCCGGCGGATCGGCGCTCGTCACGGCCGCGGCGACGTCCGGCGCCGTCTCCAGAACCCGGTCCAGCCGCGTCGTCGCCAACACTTCAGCGACCTCCGCTGAGACATGCGCCAGCACCAGCCGACGCCCCGCGGCCGCCAGCGCCGCGCGCAGGTTCAGCAGCGGCACGAACGGCTCCTCTTCCGGGAGCAGACTGCCGGAAACCAGATTGTGAACCGTCTGCACGTCCAGGACGACGATCCGGCCGGACGACGGAATCGCGTGGTCGCGCGCTTCCTCCACCGCGGCGGCATCGAGTCGCGACGACCGGCACGTCAGCACCAGGGCGTCCGCCGTCTCAGCGAGCGTTGGCAACCAGGTTCCGCGCGACGTGTGCATGGTCGGCCCGGCGGCCCGCCGGCTCCTGTACCCCGAGAAGCGTTTACTGAACCGGCTCGTCCCGGATGCCCAGGTCGGCGTATTCGAACCGGACCCGGCCGCGGGCATCGTCCGTCAGTCGACGCGTCAACGCCGCGAACGAGTGCGTCAATGGCTCGGTGACGATCAGCCGCGTGTCCCGATGGTACGTCAGCAGCATCACGACCAAACTCTTCGGCTCGGGCAGAGACCGGTACAGCTGGAAGAACTCCTCCTCGAACCGCGGCAGGTCGGGGCGGCCGTTGGGCAGCAGGTGCAGCCGCAACTGCTCGCGGCGTTCGCCCGTGTCGATCGTCACCAGGTGCTGCGGATCGATGAACAGCTCCCAGACGTCGCAGCGTTTGCGGATCTCCTCCCAGGTCAGGAGATGGCGGATCATGCGACCGGGGGACTGAGCGGACATCTCCTGGAACCGTTCGCGCAGCCGCGCGACCTCCGCGGGCGTGCGTTCCAGCCCGGGCTGCTGCTCGGGGTCCAGGACGCGGTCGATTTCGGATTGCGGAAGGCCGAACAGGTCGACGACCAGCCGCCCCAGAAGCTGCTGGCGGGCGGCGGAGGCGTTGAACCTTCCGCGTTCGAGGGCGGCCTGGCTGGCGAGTTCCTCGGCGGCCGCCTGCTGCAGCGTGAGTTCGGACCGCAGCAGGCTCTCGCGGCGGGTCAGCTCGTCGATCGTCCGGAGCGCGGCTTCGAGTTCCTGCCGCATCGAAACGGCCTGTTCTTCGCGGACCGTCACGACGGCGGACCGGGCCGTCTCCCGCTGCCGCAGCTCCAGGTACTGCATGAAGAACACGATCAGCATCAGGTCCAGCAGGGGCGTGAGCTGCAGCGTGAGCTTGCGGCGGTTGAGCCTCACGGCGTCGCCTCCTCGATGAGGTCGGGCGGTCCGGAGAACGCGAGTTCCCGCTTGACGCGGGCCACCGTGTCCCGGACGTGCTGGCGGTTCTCCGTCAGCCGCAGGAAGCTCGGTTCCAGGAAGCTGTTGATGAACAGCAGGACAATGGTGGCGACGAGGCCGGCGAAGGTGCACCAGATCGATTCGCCGAACCGCAGGACGATGGCGTCGACGGACGCGGCGCCCCCGCCCGCGGCCTCGGTGCTGAGCGCCGCGCCGATGGCCAGCACGGTGCCCACGATGCCGCCCAGCGGGTAGGCCTCGATCATCGTCCTGGCGACGTTGTAAACCGTTTCAAACAGCATCGTCTGCAGGTAGCGGCGCTTCTCGTCGATGATCTGCATCCGCTGGTGCAGCGACCGGCGATCCGCCGCCCGGGAGGGATCATCCAGCACGTCGTTGACGTCCGCCAGGAACGCCTCGACCTGATCGGACAGCGGCGCGGCGCGGTCCAGCAGACTCTGATGCCGCAGCCCCTTCGTGAAGTCGAACAGCGCCGTGGCGAGGCTCCGCAGGTCGCGGCGGGCCCAGACGGTCAGCAGGAAGAACACCACGAGATGCACGACGAAGCACGCCACGATGACCGCGGTCGAGAAGGCGGACAGCCGGTTCAACAGGCCGGTCATCTGCGGAAACGTGCCCATCGATTCGCTCCTCCGCCCCGGAAGCCGGGGGCCGCCGCTTCACAAAAAAGAGACAGCGGCCGAAGCGCGTGCGCGCCCCGGCGGCTGTCTCATGCTGACGCAAATCCCGCGATCGCAAAAGGGCAGCCTGCGGGAGGCCGCTTCCGCCGCAACCGAACTGTCAGACGATCTTGTCCGACACGCCCGGGATGGCGATCGGGTACTCGCCTTTGTCGTTCGGAACCGACGGCGGGACGCCGTCCCAGGTGTAGGAGGTGGGCCGCAGGGCGACTTCGGAATTGAGGGCCTGTTCCCAGGTCAGCTCTTTGCCGGAGTAGGTGCACATGCGGCCCATGATGGCGACCATGGTGGCCATGGCGCCGCGTTCGGCTTCATTGAAGGGCTTGCCCTCGACGATCGCCGCCTGCAGGTCGCGATGCTCGACGACGTAGGGGTTGTCGGAGTTTCCGCGGAACCGCTGCGGCTGGCCGTCGATGACGATCGAGCAGCCGCGCGGGTTGCTGTCGAGATGGATCTGCCCCTTGGTGCCGTGGCCGTGCTCGGTCACGCTGCTCCAGGTGTTGCCCATGTGCTTGCACTGGCTGAACATCACGCTGCCGTCGTCGAAGTAGAATTCGCAGGCGTGGTGGTCGTAGATCTCGCCGTAGCGCTTGTCGGTGCGGACCTGCCGGCCGCCGATGCCGTTCGCCTTGACGGGCCACTTGTCCCCCTTCAGCCAGCAGCCGACATCCAGGTTGTGGATGTGCTGCTCGACAATGTGGTCGCCGCAGAGCCAGTTGTAGTAGTACCAGTTGCGCATCTGGTACTCCATTTCGCCGCTGCATTCTTCGCGGGTGCGGCGGGGATCCCACACGCCGCCGCCGTTCCAGTAGACCCGCAGGGCGAGCAGGTCGCCGATGGCGCCGTCGTGCACGCGCTGGACGAGGTCCAGGTAGCACTCCTGATGCCGGCGCTGCAGGCCGACGCCGACCTTCAAACCCTTCTGATCAGCGACCTTCGCCGCCGCCAGCACCTGTCGCACGCCGGGCGCGTCGACGGCCACCGGCTTCTCCATGAACACATGCTTGCCGGCGTTCACGGCCGCTTCGAAGTGCATCGGCCGGAATCCCGGCGGCGTCGCGAGGATCACCATGTCGACGCCCGAATCGATGACCTTCTGATAGGCGTCGAACCCCACGAACTGCCGGTCCTCCGGCACGTCGATCTTGTCCTTGGCCGCGTCCGCCAGCACCCCCTTGATGTTGCTCAGCGACCGCGTCAGCTCGTCTTCGAACGCATCCCCCATCGCCACCAGCTTGAGATTTCCGCCGGCGCTGAACGCATCGTTCGCCGCGCCCGTGCCGCGACCCCCGCAACCGATCAGACCCACCTTGATGACGTCGCTGCCGGCCGCGTACGCGCCCGCCGACAGCCCCGACAGCAGCACCGAACCCGCAGCTGCAGCCGTTCCGGCCTGCAGGAACTCCCGACGCGTCGACATGCCTTGACTCCTCGAAACGCAGAAGGATGAACTGGTCGCTCCGCCAGTGTGACGCCGCCAGGAGGCGGCTGCAACCACGGATCAGCCGCCGCTGATCGTTGCCGAAACGCCGGTCGCTGCCGCCTTCATCGGCCGGGAGTCGGCTCGGGCCACACCAAGAGCACGCGCCGCGACGCAGTCCGCTCTTCCGGACTTCCCGTCTCCGCCAGCTCAACCAGTTGCGGCCGCAGCCCTTCCGCGGCGCTGCCCATTCGGATCAGCAGCTCCGACGCCGAAATCCGGACGGACCGCTCTTCAGCGCCGAGCAGCGACAACACAGGCCCTTCCAACCCCTCCATTCGGCCCGTGATGTCCCACATCGCGGCGATCGCCGCCACGCGGACTTCCGCATCGTCGTCCGCCAGCCGGCCGCGCACCGCATCCAGCCAGGGGGCTGCCGTACGCCCCATCCCGCCCAGCGCCGTCGCCGCGCGCCGCCGCACAACCGCCTCCTCCTCGCCGCACAGCGCCGCGAGCATCGGACCGGCGACATAACCCATCCGGCCCAGCGATTCCGTGGCCGCCTCGCGGACCTCCTCCGCATCGTCATAGGCCGCGAGTCCTGCCAGAACCGGCAGCGCCGGGGCCGCCTCCGCGCCGAACGTCGCCAGCGCCGTCGCCGCCGCCCGCCGCAGCCGCAGGCTCGACGACTCGCAGGCTTCGGTCAGGGCGGGAACCGCCAGACCCGCCCGTGTCAGCGACAGTCCCTCCGCCGCGGCGATCCGCAGTTCCAGCTCGTCCCCCTCCTCGGCGATTGGCGAAGAGTCTTCCAGCACCTCGATCAGCGCCGGCACCGCCGCCGGATGCCGCCCGCCAATCTGCGCCAACGGCTCCGTCGCCGTCAGCCGGTCCGCGAGCGGCGAGCTTCGATCCCGAATGATCTCGACGATCCGCGGAGTCGCCTCCGCGGACAATGGGCCGAACCGCGCCAGGGCCTTGAGCGCCCACAGGCGCGGGGACGTTTCGGGGTCGTCGGACGGCTCGTCCAGCAGGCGGATCAGGTCCGGAATGGCCGCGGCGGCAGGGGCGCCCATTCGTGCGAGCGTCAGCGCGGCTTGCCGCCGGGAGAACCAGGGCGCGTCCCGGTCGGCCATGATGCTCCGCAATCCCGCGACGTCCTCCGGGCGGATCGGAGCCGCGAAGTCGATCCGGCCGATCCGTTCCCGCCAGTCGTCGAGCGTCTGACCTTCGTACAGGCGGGGCGGTTCGTCCGCACCGACGGCGGGGCCGTACGCGCCGGCCAGCGCCACGACGACGATCGTCGGTTGGACGAAGATGGCCCGGCCCACGACCGACGCACCAAAGGCCAACAGGCCGCCGGCCGCGCGACGCGCCGCTTGATCTGGAAGACTTCCCATCGGGACGGAACCTTGCTGATCCGCCGGGCCGGATGCGGCCCGTCCCGACATTCTACGGCATCACGGTCATCGCGGACGAGGTCCCCCCCGCCGCCGGCACGTACGCGTGAGTCACGTAATCCATGACCATCCGGTCAGCGTTGAACCGCCAGCCCAGGGTCCGAACCGCCCGCTTCATCCGCCGGATCCATTCCTGCGGCAGGCCGTCCGCATCGCGGTTGTAGTACAGGGGAATCACCTGATCGCGCAGCACCTCGACGAGCGATTCCGCATCCCGCTGGTCCTGCACGTCCTGGTTGGCGTGGATCACGCCGGTGCCGATCCCAAAGCCGTTCAGTCCGTCGAACGCCTCGGCCCACCAGCCATCGAGAATCGACAGGTTCAGGCCGCCGTTGAGGACCACCTTCTGGCCGCTGGTCCCCGATGCCTCAAGCGGGCGGCGGGGATTGTTCAGCCACACGTCGACGCCCTGCACGAGGTGCCTCGCGACGTTGATGTCGTAGTCTTCGAGGAACACGATCCGCTCGCAGAACCGCTTGTCGTGTGCCAGGCGGTGGATCTTCTGCATGATCTGCTTGCCCAGATCATCGGCCGGATGGGCCTTGCCGCCGAAGATGAACTGCACGGGGCGCTCATCGTCGGCGATGAGGTCGGCCACCATGTCGATGTCCCTCAGGACCAGGTCCGCCCGCTTATACGGGGCGAACCGCCGCGCGAACCCGATCAGCAGCGCCTGCGGGTCCAGCACGTTGTGCAGCTTCGCGCACTCGGCCTCCGACGCCTTGTGCCGCTGCGCGTATCGCAGCAGCCGGTGCCGGGCGTACGCGATCAGCCGGCCCTTCAGCGATTCATGGGTCTCCCACAATTCCCCGGGCGTGACCTGCTCGAAGTCGGCCCACACGCCCGGCTCGCCGGTCTTCAGATGCCAGTTCAGCGGCAGCACCTTGTCGTACAGGACGCGCATCTGCATCGCCAGCCACGTCGGCACGTGCACGCCGTTCGTGATGTGGCCGATCGGAATTTCCTCCTCACTGCGCCAGGGCCACAAGGCTCGCCACATCCGCCGCGTGACCACGCCGTGCAGGTTGGACACCGCGTTCGCCCGCCGACTCGTCTTGAACGCCAGCACCGTCATGCAGAACGTCTCGTCCATGCGGTGCGGATCGACCCGGCCCAGCCCCATGAAGGCCTCGTGGCTGAGGCCCAGGTCCGAGTACAGCGGAGACAGGTGTTCCTCAATCAGGCCGCTGTCGAAGCGGTCATGTCCGGCGGCGACTGGCGTGTGGGTCGTGAACACCGAGCCCGCGGCGACTTCGCGGAGCGCGTCGTCGAACGTCAGACCGTCGTCCTTCATCCGCATCCGGATCAGCTCCAGCGTGGCGAACGCGGAGTGACCCTCGTTCATGTGCAGGGCCTTCGGCGAGATGTTCAGGGCCGTCAGCGCCCGCAGTCCGCCGACGCCCAGCAACAGCTCCTGCCGGATGCGGGTCCGATTGTTGCCGCCGTACAGGCGGGCCGTGAGCTGGCGATCCTCGGCCGTGTTCTCCGGAATGTTCGTATCGAGCAGGTAGAGCGGAACGCGGCCGACGTCGACCTTCCAGATCTTCGCGTGGATCTTGCCGCTGCGGGTTTCGACGGAGACCAGGATCGGCTTGCCGTCGTCGTCGATGGCTTCACGGATCGGCAGGTCAGCCGGGTTGGCGACGAGATATTCCTCGCGCTGCCAGCCGTCCTTGTCGACGGTCTGGAAGAAGTAGCCCTCGTGATAGAACAGGCCCATGCCCACCAGCGGCGCCTTCAGGTCCGAGGCGCTCTTGAGATGGTCGCCCGCCAGCAGCCCCAGGCCGCCGGAGTAAATCCGCAACGACTCGTGCAGACCGAACTCGGCGGAAAAATAGGCCACCGGCCGATGCCCCAGCACGCCCGCGTGCGTGTCGCCCCAGGTGTCGTCCGCCCGCATGTACTGCAGCCAGCGGCGGTAAGCACCGTGAATCCTCGAATGCAGCAGCTCCTCGCGAGCGCGGTTTTCGAGCTTGTCCGGACCGTACTCGCGGAGCAGCACGATCGGGTTGTGCGACAGGTCCGACCAGCGGACCGGATCGATCTCTCGGAAGATGTCCGTGACGTCCGGCTGCCAGCTCCACCAGAGATTTCCCGCCAGCTCGGTGAGCTTCTCGTGAATCGTCTTCTGGTGAATCGAATAGTCCATCGGAATGCCGCTCCTTGATCCAGTTGCGAATGCCCGGGAGTATAGACGCGATTCGGGAAATGGGACTACGGAGGTTCCGAAGTCTCGCCACGGGGAAGACGGGCGCAGCCGACCCGCTTCGGGGTCAGCGACGGGGGGAGATCGCCGGGGCCAGCCGGAGGGGCGCTGCGAGGATGTCCTCGAGCGCCTGCCGCAGTTGCGGAACGCCGTCGCCGTCGGCGGGATGCCGCCGCAGGATGTCCGCGACGCCCGCCACGAGCGCCGCGTGCAGATCCCGCAGCCGTTCTTCCGCCTGCCGCAGGAAGCCCTCGAGTTCCGCCGGCGGCAGATCGCTCCGCAACAGTTCCACCCGGTCCGGGGTGCGGCGCCGCGTCAGGCGCGCCAGTGTCTCTCCCTGCGTCCGATACAGGTTGTCGCTCACGAAGGCCCGGCGGAGCGCACCGGAGCGGTCGAAGTGATATGCGGGATCGGGGCCAAAGTAAACCGACCACCCCCCTGTCGCCGGTCGCAGTCCCGCCACAACGGGCTCCGCGCCCCCCTTCAGGCGCAGCTCCAGCCGTGGCGACAATGCCGACGCCTCAGCCCACAAGTCCTCACGATCGGCCTCTTCCCGTGCCACGTCCAGTTTTTCGAAAAATCACCAACTTCCGCGAGAGGCGGCAGCCAAGTTGCACTGGTATGATGGCCGTACACAGGCCCGGCAGGCCGTTCGCCGGCGTCCGCGGTCCGGCGGACCCGGGCCGCCGTGCTGTGCGGCTGTTCGATTGATGCGAGTTCGCCTATGTCGGTGACGCCCGTTTCGGTGCTCGAACCCGTCTCTTCCGGGGAATTCCAGGCCCTTGACCTGGACCGCGCGCACGAAGTCGACCGTCGCCACGCCATGTTGGCGGAGTATCTCGCGCTCCGCAATCTGGACGCGCTGCTCCTCACCCGGCCTGAAAATTTTGCATGGCTCTCCGGCGGCGGCGACAGCACCCGCCGCGGACCGGGCGATGCCGTCGCCACGCTGTTCATCACCCCCGAGGCTCGCCTCGTGCTGTGCAGCTCGGCCGACTCCGGACAACTGTTCGACCGCGAGTTGTCCGGCCTGGGCTTCCAGTTGAAGGAACGTCCCTGGACCGAGGACCGCAACATCCTGGTCCGCGACCTCTGCCGCGGCCGAACCATCGCCAGCGACGATGTCGGGACCTCGCTGCACCAGGATCTGGCCGACTTCCGGATGCTGCTCGCCGAGCGCGACGTCGCCGCATTGCGCTCGCTGGCCGTGGAACTGACGCACGCCGTCGAGGCGACCGCGCGGCAGTGCCAGCGGGGAGAGACAGAAGCGGAAGTCGCGGGACAGATCGCGCACCGCATGATGAAGCGGAACATCGTTCCCGTGACGATCCAGGTGCTGGCGGATGGCCAGGGCCGCCGCTATCGGCACTGGGCCTACAGCGACGACCACATCGAACGCTTCGCGGTCCTGACCGCCATCGGACGCCGCAATGGCCTCCACTGCGGCGTCTCGCGCACGTTGTGCTTCAGCAGCCCGCCGCAGCAGCTCATCGAGTGGCATCAGCACGCGGCGCTGATCCAGGCGACCGGCATGTACTTCAGCCATCCGGGCTGGGAGTTCCTGGAGACCTGGTCGCGGATGGCGCGGATCTACGAGAAGTTCGGCGCGGCGGACGAATGGCGGGCCGCTGAACAGGCCGAGGTGATCGGCTACGACGCCTGCGAAGCGGCGATCGTGCCCGGGTCATCGCGGAGGTTCGTCGCGGGGTCGGCCGTGTTCTGGCATCCCTCGGTTCGCTCGACGGTCGCCGGCGACACGATGCTCGTGCGGCCCCAGGGCCTGGAAGTGCTGACGATCGGCGAGAACTGGCCGATGCTGCCGATTCTCGTCAAAGGGGAACTGCTGCCGCGTCCGGCCATTCTGTGCCGGGAGGCGGCCCCGCGGCAGTGGCCGCCGGACGAGGACGGGGGCATGACGGGGCTGTGACGGGTTCCCCTGTCGCGTTGGCGGGCTATCCTGCGACTCTGACAAGGCTGGCGTTCCCCCCGTCCGTCGTGGCCGGACCCGGAACGCCGCCGCCATTCGCCGCCTGACGCTGGAGCTGCTCGACACGTGAGAACGACCTGGGGATTCGAATCGGCCGGACGAATCGTGTTCGGGTGGGAGGCGATCCGGGAACTCGCGCCGCGGCTGCAGGAGCGGAAGCTGCGGCGGGCGTTCATCGTGGCCGACCGGACGCTGGCGGGCGTGGGGGTCGTGGACGCGGTCGTCAATCCGCTGCGGACTGCCGGACTCGAAGCGGAGGCCTACCTGGGGGGCGAGCCTGAACCGTCAATCGCGACGGCCGAAGCCGGCATCCAGGCGGCGCGGATCGCGGCCCCGGACGTCATCATCGGCCTCGGCGGCGGCAGCAACCTCGACCTGTCCAAGCTCATCGCCCTGTGCCTGACCCACGGCGGCCGGCTGCAGGATTACTTCGGCTTCGGCAATGTCCCCGGCCCGCTGATGCCGCTCGTCGGCGTCCCCACGACGGCCGGCACCGGCAGCGAAGTCTCCCATGCCGCCGTTCTCACCGATCCCGACCAGCACATCAAGATCAGCACGCTCAGCCCCTATCTGCGGCCGATGCTGGCGATCGTCGATCCGCAGCTGACCGTCAGCTGCCCCAAAAAGCCGACGGCGGACAGCGGGATGGACGCGCTGACGCATGCCGTCGAGGCGTACACGGCGACGTCCTATCGCGATATGCCGATCCCCGCGGGCGAGCGCTTCCCCTATGAAGGCAAACATCCCCTGGGCGACCTGTTCGCGGAAGAGGCGTTCCGCCTGATCGGACAGCACCTGATCGCGGCGACGCGCGAGCCGGACAACCGCGAGGCGCGAACCGGCATGGCGCTGGCCGCGACGCTGGCGGGGCTCTCCTTCTCCAACTGCGGCGTGGCGCTGGTGCATGCGATGGAGTACCCGGTGGGCGGGGCGGTGCACGTGTCGCATGGGGAGGGGAACGGGCTGCTGTTGCCATACATCATGCGGTTCACGCTGCCGAAACGGGTCCGGGAGTTCGCCCGCATCGCCGAGTTGCTGGGGGAAGATGTTCGGGGACTTTCCGAAGGCGAAGCCGCGGAGCGGGCGATCACGGCCGTCGAACGGCTGCGCGGCGAGTCGGGCTTGCGCAGCCGGCTGCGCGAGCTGGGAGTCCATCGGGACGATCTCCGCAAGTTCGCGGAGAAGGCCTTCGCGATCACCCGACTGATGACGCTGACACCGCGGCCGCCGACGGTCAGCGACATTCTGGCGGTCTACGACGCGGCCTGGTGACGCCGCGGCAGTCGGCGGCCGTGGCGCGCTCTGCAGGGCGTGGTCGCCCACCGGCCAATGGCATTCCGGCGCGGCCGAGTTCAATCAGGCGAACTGTCGCAGGAACCGGACGTCGCTTTCGTAGAAGTTGCGAATGTCCGTGACGCCGTAGCGCTGCATGCAGAACCGTTCGATCCCCAGGCCGAACGCGAACCCGGTATACACTTCGGGATCGTAGCCAACGGCGCCCAGCACGTTCGGATCGACCATGCCAGCGCCGCCCACCTCCAGCCAGCGGTCGCGCCAGCGCATGTCGAACTCGACCGACGGCTCGGTGAATGGAAAGAAGGAGGGGCGAAAGCGGATTTCGACGCTGTCCCCCAGGTAGGCCGTGGCGAACTGGCGGAGGACCGTCTTGAGGTGGGCCATCGTCACGCCGCGGTCGACCATCAGCCCTTCCATCTGGTGGAACATGCAGGAGTGCGTGGCGTCGATCGCGTCCGGCCGATAGACACGGCCCAGCGACACAATCCGCACAGGCGGGCGCGTCCGCTCCATGACGCGGATCTGCACGGTCGACGTCTGACTGCGCAGCAGTCGTGGTCCGCCGGCCAGCGCTTCGGCGGCAGCGACGTAGAAGTTCTCCAGCGGGTCGCGGGCCGGGTGATCCGCGGGGATGTTGAGGGCCTCGAAGTTGTGCCACTCATCCTCAACTTCGGGTCCGTCGGCGACCGAAAAGCCCAGCCGCGCCATGACGTCCCGGAATTCCTGGATGGTCTGCGTCAACGGGTGCACGCCTCCCAGCCGCAGCGGCAGACCGGGCAGCGTGACGTCGATGGCGCCGGCGGACTGGCGGGGTTTCAGCAACTCGGACTGGCGGACTTCGCAGGCGGCCGTGACGCGGTCCTTGACCTCGTTGAACCGCTTGCCGATGGCGGGCCGCTCGTCGGCGGGCACCTTGCCGATCAGCGTCTGCAGGTCCTTGAGACGGCCCTGCTTCTTGCCCAGGAACTTGATCCGGACCGCTTCGAGGTCATCGGCGCTGGCGGCCGCGGCGAGCGCCGCGAGGGCGTCCGATTCATAAGCGGCAATCTGAGCGACGGCGTCCATCGCGGAGAACCTCGAAAAGTTCGCACCGGCGATCGGGTTAGTCCCTGCGGACAGCCCATTGAGCACCGCGCGGAACGTCACGACTTCCGGACGCGAACCGGAAAACCTGAGCGGACCGTTCCGGAATGGCGCTCGGAGCGCCAGCGTCCGCGCCCGCCGGGTCGCCGGAGATCAGGCGGCGGACTTCTGCACGGCCGCCGTCGCCGCGGCGGCGATCTCGTCGAACACCGTCGGATTGTGAATCGCCAGTTCCGACAGCATCTTCCGATTCAGTTCAATCCCGGCGAGCTTCAGGCCATGAATGAAGGCCGAATACCGGAGACCCCGGATCCGGCAGGCGGCCGTGACGCGCGTGATCCACAACTGACGGAAGTCGCGCTTGCGGACGCGGCGGTCCCGGAACGCATAGGCCCGCGAGCGACGCACGTGCTCCTGCACCGTCCGCCACAGCCGCCCCCGTCCGCCGACGCTGCCCTTGGCTTCCCGGAAAATCCGGTTCTTCTTCCGCCGGGCCGCCTTGCTGTATTTTACTCGCATCGAAGCACCTGCCGAGATCTCTGTCGCGCCCGTCGTCTGCCGCGCCGGGCGATCATGTCTTCGTCAAACTTCCAGGCCCACATCGCCTGCCATCAGGCAGTCCGCCATCGCTACAGAGATGGCGGCCGCGGGGACGCGTCCTCAGGCGCCCGGCCGCAGGGCCTCCACGATTTTCTTCGCCGTAATGCCGACCACCACGCCGTTCGCGCGCAACTGGCGCTTCCGCTTCGCGGTCTTCTTGCCGAGAATGTGGCCCCGATTCGCTTTGCGGTGCTTGGCCTTGCCGCTGGCCGACACCTTGAAGCGCTTGGACATTCCCTTGTGAGTCTTTTGCCGTGGCATGGTTCAGCCGTCAGTCAACCGGTCGCAAAGTCGAAAGGGCGAAGTATAGACAGACCGGGCCGATGGTTTCCAGCAAGTTTTCCCCCGGTTTGACGGTCAGCCGCGGATTCCGCCGACGGGGCCGAACGCCCTGCGGTTCGATCAGCACCGTTTGACGCAAGGAATTGCCACCAATGGACTCCCGACTTCTGACCGGCCTCGCCGGGGCGGCGCTGCTTTG
This sequence comes from Planctomyces sp., assembly GCA_019636235.1. Classification (GTDB taxonomy): domain Bacteria; phylum Planctomycetota; class Planctomycetia; order Planctomycetales; family Planctomycetaceae; genus Caulifigura. The sequence goes on along the minus strand of JAHBXW010000011.1, from coordinate 71,437 downwards.
TCTTGCCGCTCGGGGCGGCGCCGCGGACCGTCTGTCGGCCACAGTCCAGATTCCTGACGGTTTCACGCCGAATTCCGCGATCGTCCGCGCCCGGCTGCCCATCGATTGGAATGGACCGCTGGAAGTGACGGAACTCCCCGGCGGCCGCGTGTCCGCGTCGCAGTTCGATCCCATCGCCCGGACCGTGCACTGGCGGCTCGAACGCCCCCGGGCCGGCGAAACACGGACGTTTGAGATCGTGCTGCCCGCCGGGACCGACCCCGAGGCGGAAGCCGAAGTGGGGCCGCCGGTCGCGGAGTGCCGCGTCACCGACGACGCCGCCACGCTGGTCCTCAGCAATCGGCCCGTCCTGCGGTACAACACCGCGGCCGTCGAACCGCCGACGGGCCTCGATCCGGTCTTTCGCCGCAGCGGCCACATTCATCCGTTCTGGACTCCCGGGGGCCGGGTCGTCACCGACGAATTCCCCGCAGATCACCCCCATCAGCACGGGGTGTTCAGCGCCTGGGTGCATACGTCGTTCGAAGGCAGGCCCGTCGACTTCTGGAACCAGGGCCAAAAGACCGGCACGGTCGAGCATCGTCAGCTCGATGATGCCGCATCGGGGCCGCTGTTCGCCGGGTTCGTCGCCCGGCTGGAGCAGATCGCCCGGATCGACGGCGGAGACGTCCCCGCCCTGCGGGAGACGTGGCGGGTTCGGACGTGGAATCTGGAAGGAGAGGACGCGTTCGTCGTGGACGTCGATGTGGAGCAGCAGGGCATCGAGGGGCGGCCGCTGACCGTCCACGAGTATCACTACGGCGGTTTCGCGGTTCGCGGAGCGGCGGAATGGTTTCAGCAACCGGGCAGCGACTTTCTGACCAGTGAAGGGCGGACCCGGCGCGACGGCAATCACACGCGCCCCGCGTGGGTCGCGCTCCACGGAACCGTGGACGGAGCGCCATCCGGAATCGCCCTGATCTGTCATCCGGGCAGCGTCCGGGCGCCGCAGCCCATTCGCCTGCACCCGGACAAGCCGTACTTCGTCTATTCGCCGCCGGTGCTGGGCGAATTCCAGTTGACGGCGGACTCGGCTTACCGCGCGCGATACCGGCTGGTCGCGTTCGACGGCCCGCCCGATGCGGACCGGCTGAACCGGCTCGCGCGGGATTTCGCCGAACCATTGACGGCGACGCTGTCGGCGGACTGAACCCGTTGCCGCGAACCCCTGCGACTCGTCCCGGCGGGGCGGGCCTCACGGCGGTCAGATCACGAAGTCGGTTTTCTGGCCGAGAATCCGGTCGACGAGGTCCTGCGGCAGTTCGATGGCCTGCGAGGTCGCGTCATCGACGTCCGTCGGGTTGATGCCGCAGTACATCGACCAGGGGCCCAGGTGCCGCCAGCGTCCGGCCCGCTTCGGCTCCGTGGGCAGGACGGGAGTCGTGCAGCGGTTGCAGCCGATCGTCGAGAATCCCTGCCCGTGCAGCGGATTGGTGATGACGCGGTGCTCCCGGATGTAAGCCTGCAACTGGTCGTCATCGACGCCAGCCATGGGGTTGATCCGCAGCGCGTTCATCTCCGGGTCGACGGCCAGGATCGGGCATTCGCCGCGCTTGCCGCCGTCGCTGCGCCGCAGGCTGCCCAGCAGCGCGTCGTAGCGGTCGCGGACCTGGAGCAGCGGCTCGACCTTGCGCATGTGGCAGCACTGCTTCTGACCGTCGACGGACAGGTACAGGACGCCCAGCCGGTCGGTCTGCTGCTGCATGGTTTCCCGGGGCGTCAGGGTGACGATGTTCAGCGCGTACTCCCTGGCGATGCGGTCGCGAGTGTCCAGCGTCTCCTGATACATGACGCCCGTATCGACGAACAGCACGGGAATGTTGAGCTTGGAACGGGCGATCATGTGGCACAGGACGCTGCCCGACTCCTGCATCGCGGAGATGGCCGCGACGCGGTCGCCGAACATGTCTTTCGCCCAGTGCAGCAGCTCCAGAGGCGAACGGTCCTCGAACGTCTTGTTGACAGGCACGAGTCGCGCCTGAGACAGCCTGGCCATGTCACGCAATCGTCGATGGTCGAAGAAACCGGGGCGCGACGCCCCGCAGTCGAATGAGGAAGTGTAGCGAGGCCCCGGAATCGGGTGAACACCCCGGCCGTCGCGTTCCTGTCTCGCACCCTGCCCCGGAGACCCGCCATCGGCTATCATTGGGCGTTTCAGCCGCCGAAATGGAAATGACCCCGCCACAGCGGGAAGAGGACGACCGGATGAAGGTGCTGGTGATTGGGCAGGGCGGGCGCGAGCATGCGCTGGTCTGGAAACTTCGACAGTCCCCGCACGTGACGCAGGTGTTCTGCGCGCCGGGCAACGCGGGAACCGGCGAGGACTCCGTCAACGTCGACATCGGTTCGCACGACGCCGAGCGGCTCGTGAAGTTCGCCCGGAACGAGGGCATCGATCTGACGATCATCGGCCCCGAGGCCCCGCTCGTCGCTGGCGTCACCGACGCCTTCATCAAGGCGGGGTTGAAGGTCTTCGCGCCCACCAGGGCGGCCGCTCAGCTCGAAGGCAGCAAGGCCTTCGCCAAGGACGTGATGCGGGCGGCGAACGTGCCGACCGCCGATTACCGCGTGTTCACCGCCGCCGAAGACGCCATCCAGTTCGTCCAGGAGCGCGAGCAGACTCCGCTGGTCGTCAAAGCCGATGGCCTGGCCGCCGGCAAGGGCGTGACCGTCTGCTCGAACCGCGAAGAGGCCATCCGCGCGATCCAGGAATCGATGGGCGAGCGCGTCTTCGGCGAGGCCGGCGACCGGATCGTCATCGAGGAGAAGCTCTCCGGGCAGGAGGTCAGCGTGCTGGCCCTCGTCGACGGACGCACCATCGTCCCCCTCGAATCGGCCCAGGACCACAAAGCCGCTTATGACGACGACGAAGGCCCCAACACGGGCGGCATGGGCGCCTACAGCCCGGCCCCGTTCGCCACGCCGGAACTCATGGAGCTGGTCATCAACCGGATCCTGATTCCCACGGTTCACGAACTCCGCAAGCGGAGCATCGACTTCCGCGGCGTGCTGTACGCCGGACTGATGCTGACATCGCAGGGGCCGAAGGTCCTCGAATTCAATACGCGGTTCGGCGATCCGGAGACGCAGCCCGTGCTGATGCGGCTGCGGACGGACCTGTTCGAGGTGCTGTCGGCGGCGGCCGAGGGTCGACTGCGGGATTACGCGTCGCTGGACTGGGACCCGCGCCCGGCCGTCTGCGTCGTGATGGCCGCCGAGGGCTATCCCGGCAAGTACGCCAAGGGCAAGCCGATCCGCGGACTCGAACAGGCGGCGCAGCTCCCCGACACCAAGGTGTTTCACGCCGGCACGACGCGGCAGGGGCAGCAGGTCGTCACGGACGGCGGCCGCGTCCTGGGCGTCACCGCGCTGGGGCACGACATCTCCGACGCCAAACGCCGCGCATACGAAGCCGTGAAGTGCGTCCGCTGGGAAGGCGCCTGGTGCCGAAAGGACATTTCCGACAAGGCCCGCGTCGCGCCTCCGTGACATGCCCCGCGTCTTCATGGGGAATTTCGACTTCGAGGCCGGTCTCGCCCGACCCGGAAATCCCCCGGGACGCGAGACCGTGCGGCGCAACGCGGAATTGTCGTTCGCGTGGCTGTCCGTCGCCCGCGCGGGAGACGTCATTGTTCTGGACGATGCGCTCGATTCCGGGGCGCCAGACCGCCTCGCCCGACTCGGCCGGACGGGCGTGCGATTTCTGCCCGCATCCGACGTTGGCGCCGGCGAGCTGATTCCCTGGGGCTGGAATGCGGACGTGCTGCGCTGGTCCGCCCGGCGTGCAGTCGATGCGGCGCATCCGCCGTTGGAGATTGTCGCCCTGGCGAACAGCCGCGCCTGGTCGCAGGAACTGGAAACCGCTTGGGGCTGCGGACTGCCGGGTCAGCGGATTTGCGCCGCGGCCTCCGAGGTCGAGATGGCTGCGGCGGCCTGTGAGCGCTGGCTGGTGAAAGCGATGTACTCCGCGTCGGGTCGAGAACGGATCAGCGGCCAGGGCGGGCCGTTGTCTCTGGCGCAACGGCGATGGGTCGAGACGCGGCTGCATCGCGATGGGCGCGTGTGCGTCGAGCCGGTTGTGGAACGGATCGACGAAGCGGGCCTCCAATGGGACATCCCGCGGGCCGACGAGGGGCCGCCGCGGCTCGTCGGCGTGGCGCGGCTGAACGTCGACGAGCGCGGCCAGTTTGAGGCCAGCCAGTTCACAGCGGTCGCTGGCCCCGCAGCCGCGCGGCTGGAGGCCGCATGGTCCGAGGCGATTGAGACGACGCGGAAGGCGGCGACGCAGCTGCAGCGGCAGGGATACTTCGGCCCGCTGGGGATCGACGCGATGCGCTGGCGCGACCCGGCTGGGGGTGTGCGGATTCGCCCGCTTCAGGACGTGAACGCGCGCTGGACGATGGGGCGTCTGGCACTGGGATGGCGAGATTTGCTGAAGTCGGGCGAGCGGGGGACTCTGCGGCAGGTTCGAGCGGGCGGGACCGCGGCCGTCGCCGCCGAGGGCGTCGCGCTGCCGCTCAGCCCGCATCGGCTCGGTGGAACGCCCGTTCTCCACGCGCTGCGACTGGAACTTCCAGACCGCTGAGAACTTGTGTGATCCGAACCGTTGTCGAGAATATCACGCCTGGTACCGGGCAAACCGCTCCGAATCTCGCGCGCCGGCACTGTGATTGCGGCCACTCCCTGCGTTGTGTCGAGGCGAATGGTCGCCGCGACCAGCAGGAGCCCCAGCGATGGTCACGCACTACGACGCCGAATCTCTCGACGCAATGGTCGCCGAACAGCGCGATGTGCTGAACCAGTTGGCGGAGCTGCGCACGTGGTGGGCGGAGGCGGCGACCGAAAGCGAGCCTCCATTTGAACCTCTCTGCGGCCATGTGCTGGCGCTGCGGAATCGGATGTCCCAACACTTCCAGCAGGAAGAAGCCGCGTTGCGGGTCGCCGTGGACGCGGGGGCCGAGGGCGTCGCGGCCGGGCAACTGCACGAGATGATCCGCGCGCATGCGATGCTGCTGGCCGACCTCGACCAGATGCTGCAGCACCTGCGGGTATGCCGTCCGGGAATGGACTGCTGGGCGGACGTCTCCAAGACGTTCGACACGATGCTGTCGACGCTCCAGGCGCACGAGAGCCAGGAGCTGGCGTTGCTGTCCGCGGCCGTTCCCGCGGCAAAGTCGTCCCGCTGACGGCGACCGAAGCGCGATTCTCCGCATCGGCGACGGGAGTTGCGGCCCCGGATCGCGGCCGAATGCAAATGGCGGCCCGCTGCAATCACTGGCTCTCGGCCGGCGGCGCGACATGGCCCAGGCGGCGACAATCGGAGGCGTCATGCCGATCGCGCCGCGCGGCGGATGCCCGCACTCAGAGCGTCGGAGCGGGGTTGATCGCGGCGGCGTACACGGGGCCGGTGTAGGGCAGCACGGCCGTCGTCCCCACCGGGGTCACCGAGGCGCCCGGACCGAAGCCGGCGCCATAGGGAGAGTAGCTGGGTCCGTAGCCGCATGATCCGCAGGCCGGCGCCGGAGCGCCATAGGGCGCGCCGTAAGGCGTGCCGCACTGCTGGCCGCCGTATCCGTGGCCGAAGAGGCCTCCCAGGCAGCAGCATCCGGACCCGCTGGACGCGACAGTCAATCCGACGAGGAGGAGGGCGAATCGCTTCATGGAAGGTTCCTTGGTGACGCAGGCCGGAAGGCGGCGGAACGCATCCGACCAGGTCTGGGTCGAAGGGTGCAGGCGAATGCGCCGTGATTCACACGGTGCAATCCTGCAGTGCGGGAAGGGATGCTGATCTGAGGTGTGTCTTGGCGAGGGGTCGCACGGAGGTCGCTGAACCGGACCCGGACCGTGCGGCGGGGTGTGTACCGCGACCGGCAATTTTTGGTCAAGACGTTTTCTGAAAATCGACTCAAGTCCCGGGGGAACGAATGTCGATAGGGCGGCCGCGCGGCCGTGCGCCGGGGGCCGAAACGCGTCGACTCGGACGGCGCGGGGCGGCTTCGCACGGCGGAGGAATCGATCGTGCGCCGTCCGCGCCCGGTTTACTGAAGCAGGCTGGCCGCCGGGGTTTCCAGCGCCCGGGCCAGGTCTCGTAGAAACGCCGCCGCCGGGGCGCCGTCGATCGCCGCGTGATCGAAAGTCAGGCTGATCGTCAGCGTGTCGCCGAACGCGGCCGAGCCGTCCGGCTGCCGAACCACGCCGGGCCGGATGGCCCCCAGCCCCAGAATGGCCACCTCCGGGACGTTGATCATCGGCGTGAAGGCCTCCACCCCCAGGCCCCCCAGATTGCTGATCGTGAACACGCCCCCCGACATTCCCGCAGCGGTCAGCCGGCCGGCGCGCGCCTGTTCGATAAGCGCTCGAGAACGCGCCGCCACGTCCATCAGCGTTGAGCCGCCCACATTCCGTACCACGGGGACCAGCAAGCCGTCGGCCGTATCGACCGCGATGCCGATGTGAAAGCCCTCATCGGCCGGCAGCGAGAGCGCCGTCTGCTCCGCGTTCCAGCGCCCCGCCAGCATCCGATGCTGTCGCAACACGGGCACAACCAGGCAGGCGACAATGTCGATCAACGCCGGAACGATCGCCGCGCCCGACGCTTTGAACTGCGCCCGCAGTGCGGCCAGCGGCGCGGCGTCGATCGTCGCCGTCAGCGTGACAGGAATCGTCTGGTCGCGGCTGGTCCGCAGTCGGGCCGCGATCGCCTGACGGCGGGGCGTCAACGCAATCACAGTTCCGGCGCCGTCCGCGTCGGGTCCGTTCGACAGGGACCGGCGTCCTGCCGCGGCCCGCACATCCGCTTCTCGAATCCGTCCCCCCGCGCCGCTGCCGGACATTGTCGTCCAGTCGAGCCCCAGTTCGGCGGCGATGCGCCGCGCGCGGGGACTGGCGACAGCTGCGCTGCCCGGCGAATTGGTCGCGGCCGGTCGATCGCCGTTGGTCGGCGCCGCCCGCGTGGCGCGGAGGTCGTGTTCCGTGATCCGTCCCGCGGGCCCCGATCCGGAAACTCGTGCGAGGTCGACGCCCAATTCCCGGGCCAACCGGCGGGCGGCGGGACTGGCCGGAGGCGCGGAACCCGTCGGCTGAGTGGGCGTCGCTGGCGGCGGCGCAGCAACAGGCGCGGGCGCCGCTCCCCCGGGCGTTGCGGGAACCGCCTCTCCCTCGGCGACGAGGTAGCCCATCAGCGCGCCGACGGCGACGACCGTTCCCGGCTGCGGCGCGCCGGACACGATCCTCAGAATGCCGGCGTCGACCGACTCGATCTCCTGCAGCGCCTTTTCCCCTTCGAGTTCGAACAGGGCGTCGCCGACCTGGATCGGATCGCCGTCCCGCTTCAACCAGCCGACGAACGTCCCCTCCTCCATCGACCAGCCCAGACGGGGCACGCGGATTTCGTGAGCCACGGCTATTCCTTCATCAGTCGTTCAATGGCCGCGCGGATGTCGGCCGGACCAGGCGCGACGGCCGACTCCAGCGACGGGCTGTAGGGCGTCGGGCAGAACCGCCCGGTCACGCGGCGGATGGGGGCGTCGAGATCGTTGAAGCCATCGTCCGCCAGCCGGGCCGCAATCTCCGCCGAAACGCCGAACGGCGCAGGAGGCTCATCGACGATCAGCAGCCGTCCCGTGCGCCCCACCGACTCGAGAATGGCGTCGACATCCAGCGGCAGGACCGTCCGCGGGTCGATGAGTTCCACCGAGACGCCCTGCCCCGCGAGTTCCTCGGCGACCGCGGCGGCGAAGTGCACCATCCGGGCCAGGGCGACGACCGTCACATCTCGCCCCGGGCGGACGATCCGCGCGCGGCCGAACTCGATCTCCCAGTCCCCCTCGGGCACCGGCCCCCTGGCCTGCAGAATCTCGCGATGCTCCAGAAACAGGACCGGATCGTCGCAGCGCAGGGCATGCGTCAACAGCCCCCGGGCGTCCGCGGGCGATGAAGGAACCACGACCCGCAGGCCGGGAACCTGCCCGTACATCCCGTAGTAGCTGCCTGAATGGTGCGTCGCCGCGGAATGCCCGATGCCGATGCAGCCCCGCAGCAACACGGGCATCCGCAGCCGCCCGCTCGACATGTACTGCATCTTCGCGATCTGATTGACGATCTCGCCGAATCCGTCGAGCACGAAGTCCGCGAACATGAAGTCGATGACCGGCCGCGTGCCCGTCATCGCCGCGCCGCAGGCCAGCCCGACGAACCCGCGCTCGCAGATCGGCGTATCGCACAGCCGCTCCGGACCGAACCGATCGTACAGCCCCTTCGTCGTCAGGAAGTTCCCGCCGCGGGCGCCGATGCCTTCTCCCATCACGAAGATGTTCGGATTCCGCTCCATCTCGGCCGCCAGCGCCTCCAGCGTCGCCTGGGAATACGTCAGCGTGCGGGTCCCGGTCCCCGGTTCCGGCGGCGCGGAGCGGATGACGCGCGGCGGCGCATAAACATGCTCGAGCGCCGTCGCCGGATCGGGCTCGGGGCTCGATTCTGCGAACTCCCGAGCCTCCTGAACCATCTGGCGGACGTCCTCATCAATCGCATCCAGCGATTTCGCAGCCGTCTTGGCCCCCTTCCCGGCGACCAGTTCCGATCGCAGACGGACGATCGGGCAGCGCTGCTTCCACTCCTCGACGTCCTCGCGCGTGCGATAGGAGAAGTCTCCCATGCCCTCGGCATGAGCGCGGGTCCGGTAGGTGCGGCATTCGATCAGCGTCGGACCGTCCCCCGCGCGGGCCCGGCGGACCGCGTCCCCGGCGACGCGATGAATCTCGCGGACGTCGTTGCCGTCGAGTTCGAACCCGGGCAGGCCATAGGCGGCGCCGCGGTTGCCGACGCTCGGATTGCCGCTGGCATAGGCGAACGGCACCTCCGTCGCGAACTGATTGTTCTCGCAGATGAACAGCACCGGCAGTTTCCAGATGCTGGCCATGTTCAGGCCCTCGTGGAAGGCTCCGTTGTTTACGGCGCCGTCCCCGAAGAACGCGACGGCGACCCGGCCGGAGCGCGTGAGCTTCGCGCTGTACCCGCCTCCGCAGGCCTGCAGGATGCAGGGGCCGACGATGCCGCTGGTCCCCATCATGCCGATCTCGGGGGAGAACAGATGCATGCTGCCCCCCCGCCCCCGCGAGCAACCGGTCTCGCGGCCGAACAGCTCGGCCATGAGTTCCTTGGGCGGCATGCCCTTCGCCAGGGCGTGCCCGTGCCCGCGGTGCGTGCTGAACACGACGTCGTCGCGCGTCAAATGGGCGCAGACGCCGGCGGCGATGGCCTCCTGCCCCACGTAGGTGTGGCAGGCTCCATGAATCAGGCCCCGCTGGTGGCAGCGGGCCAGCTCCTCTTCCGTCTGCCGGATGATCTGCATCGTCCGGTACAGCGCGAACGCGACATCGGGGACGCTGGGGGCGTCGACAGTGGCTGTGGGCATTTACGTCCTGCTCGTTTCCGCTCGAAATGACTGCACGCGATGCGCTTCATGGCCCGGCGTGCCGCCAGCATTCATCGCCAGGTTGCCGCCATCCATGGCAATGATGGCCCCGGTGATCCACTCGGAGGCGTCCGAGGCCAGCAGCACCGCCAGACCCATGATGTCCCGTGGCTGACCCAGCCGACCGGCCGGGATGCCCTTCAGGAACCGGCCCTCCAGCAGCGGGTCCTGCGACATCCGCGCCTCCAGGCTGGGATTCACGACCTGCGCCGGCAGGACGGCGTTGACCCGCACGCCGCGGGCGCTCCATTCGGTGCTGAGCTCGCGCGTCATCTGCACCACCGCGCCCATCGCCATGCTGTACGCCACATGGCCCCGGCCCAGCGCCGTCGTGCTGGCCAGCGATCCGATGTTCATGATCGAGCCCCGCCCCCGGGCCAGCATCCGCCGACCCGCCTCCTGACACATGGCGAACCGGCCCACGACAAGGTTCTGCAACACCCGCTGCAGGTCATCGATCGACAGCTCCTCCGGTGGGGCGAGATGCCCGTCCCCCGCGATGTTCCCCAGGAAATCCACGCGCCCGAACTCGCGATCCACTTCGCGAAACAGCCCGGCGATCGCCTCCGGCGACGAGACGTCACAGCCCGAAACGAGCGTTCGGCGTCCCATCTTCCGAATCTCGGCCGCGGTCGCCTCGGCCCCCGCCGCATTGCGGTCGACCAGCGCGACGTCCGCGCCCTGCTCCGCGACCGCCAGCGCCGTCGCGCGGCCCAGCCCCTGCGCCGCCCCCGACACCACCGCCACACGGCCACTCAGATCAAACAGGTTCATCGCCACGACCTCATGCTCCCCGGCCCGTCATCAGCGGCCAGATCTTGTACGCGAACACCAGCCACGTCAGGCCCAGGTAGAACGTCCCGCAGCACAGCACCCCCAGGGAGTGATGCCACCGCGGGCGGACCGCCTTCGGCAACAGCCGATGGTTGATCCACAGCAGCTGAAACGACGTCACCCCCAGCGCCAGGTTGTTGAAGTTGGCGATGAAGTCGGTCATCAGCCGCGGCACGGCGCTGAAAAAGTACGCGCACACGAACGACCACAGCACGTAGCTGCCCAGGATGGCGTAGTAGATGTATTTCACCTGATGCGGCCGCATGGTGTCGCGGACGCGGCGGTTGGCCGTCCAGATGGCGTCCGTCCAGCGACGGCTGAAATCGTCCACGATCGACATCTGGCTGGGCAGCATGACCATCAGGCCGGTGAACAGCGCGGCCAGCCACAGGATCTGCGCGACGACGGGGCTGAACCCCGCGTTGCGGATGCCGTCGGCCGTGATCAGCGCCTGCGCGACGCTGGCCTGTTCGCCGGTGATGGTCGAATACTGCGAGAACTGCATCGAAATCAGGGCCGGCAGGGCCATGCCCATGAAGCACCCCGGGGCCCAGATGAAGACCTGATCGGTGATGACGTAACGCCACCATCCCTTCCAGCGCCGCAGGTTCTCGGGCGTCAGGTCGAACACCTTGCCGACATGGCTGAGCGCCACGGCATGCCCGCCGACGGCGCTGGGGATCGCGCCCACCTGGCTGCCCATGCCCCAGCCCTTGTCGCGCACGAAACTGGAATACGTCGAGTTCGCCAGTCCCCCGCCCCCCGCGTAGCCGGCGAACGCGCCCAGCACGACGATGCTGGTCATCGACACCACCGGCCACTCCCCCGTGCCCCAGTAGTGGCCCAGCCCGCTGACGACGACTTCGCCCCCCTGCCCGTCGCTGACCGGCACGTGCCCGAACTTCACGAACCCGCTGAGCACGTTCCACCAGCTCGCCGGACTGACAAACAGGATGCCGATCGTCAGGCAGAACCCCAGCACAATGATGACCTTGGCCGTCATCACCACCTGCAGCACGTTATACACCTTGCCGCCGATCAGCACCGGCAGCGCGACTCCAAACAGGCACGCGTAGGCCAGCGCCGTCACCAGCCAGCGGTCGTCGAGCGTCGGCGGACGATCCAGAATCAGCGACGCGATGATCGCCGCGCCATGCGTTGAGAGGCCCGGCACCAGCGCCGAAAGGTTCAGCAGCAGCATCAGCCCCAGCCAGAACGGCGGACCCGGGCGGCAGCGCATGAAGCCCGTCAGCACCGGCTCGCCGCAGTACAGCGCGTATCGGCCGCATTCCAGGTTGTAAAACACCTGGCAGAGAATCGCGATGGTCGCGATCCACATCAGCCCGCCGCCGTATTTCGCCGTCACCGTCGGACCCAGCAGCCATTCGCCGCCGCCGATCTGAATCCCCATCATCACGATGCCGGGACCAATGAAGCTGGTCCAGTTCCGCCAGGACAGGGGGCGGGGCTCGGGAAGCTCCGCCTTGTCCCAGGGGGGGATCGCGCCGGCCTGCGTCATGTTCGTCGTCGCCTCCATCGTTCCGGCGCCGCGCCTCCCCACACTTTGCCGTGCGGGACCCGCCAGCGACCGTCAGTTCAGTACAGGACGATGGCCCGGCCCGGGCCCCCATGGCAGTCCGCGATCTTCAGCGCCGCGAACAGGAAGTACGCGCCGTCGGGCACGTTCCCCAGGTTGTGCAGGAACTCAACGCCCACCATCTCCCGGCTGCCGAGCGCCCAGTACGTCATCAGCGCCCGCCGGGCATCGACGCCCCCCAGGTCCGGCGCATCCGTCCCCACGCAGCGAATGCCTCGAGATTTCAAGAACACGACGGCGTCCGGCCCCAGCGCCGGCCAGCCTTCCGCCTTGCCGGCCTGCGGATCGGCCCACGCGCCTGCCTCCTCCGGCGACTCCCGATAATGCGCGTCGAGATGGCCCGTGCGGAGCAGCACGACGTCCCCCTCGCGCAGCCGTCCGTGTTCCGCCTCCCAGGCTTCCAGCAGCGCGGGGGTGATCTCCGGCGACGCCGGCCACTGCGAACGTTCAACGCTGCCGACCAGCGACCGCACATCCACGACCCGCGCCGGACCGCACGTCCAGTCGAGCGGCACTTTCTCGGTCGTCAGCGAACTGAAGCCCCGCTCGCCATAGCGACGCTCGTATTCCTCCAGCCAGCCCCGGACTTCGGGAGCGTAGGGTTCGTCGAGTTCTTTCTCGGGCAGAGCGTAAGACGGCGGCACGAGATGCGTCCCCGCCATCGCGTCCATGAGATGCGCGTGATGCCACAGGTCCAGGTACTCGGAGTACAGAAAATCGATCTTCAAGTACGTCTGGCGGTGCTCCCCGGAACCGATCCCGGGATTCGTCACCGGATGGCGGGGCGACAGCACGGGCGACAATTCGACTGCCCGGCGGTTCCGAGCCGAGTCGATGAGCCGCGCCGGCAACTCGCCGCCGACGATCGAGAAGGCCCGCCCCTCGCCGTAGGGACCGCCTTCGTGCCGGGGGCCCAGCATGCAATAGAACGCCCCCGTCGCCGGCAGCGCTCCCAGGTTCGTCGCGCTCTCCGTCCAGATCATGCCGTGCTTCAACCCGGCGTAATGCGTCGGCTCCGCGAGATCGGGCAACGGCCCCATGCTGGCGCTGTCCGTTCCGAGAGCCATCACGCCGCGGCTGGCGAGAAACTCCATGCAGTCCGGATCAGGATCCGGATACCCCGGCGCCTGCCGATCAAGGACGTCCGCGATGAATCGCCGCCCCTCCGGAAAGGGGCGGTAGTAGCGGTCCGAATAGTCGCTGCGAAACAGCGCCACATCCCCGAACCGCAGCGGACGGTTGGCCGCTTCGAACCGTTCGACGTGCTGCCGCAGAACCAGCGGGCTGACTCCCTTGGGCGCCTGGTCGAGCAGGTCCCGGACATCGACGACGCACGCCTCGCCGCCGAACTGCCAGGCCTCGATCCGGTCGGTGAACGCCAGCCCCAACGGCCCCGACTTTTCGCGGTTCAGGTCCGGACGCGCCACCGAATGCGGCGGCACGTCGAGCTGCGTCCCCGTGTTGCCGTCGATCAACAGAACGTCGACGTTGTACGCCGAATCCGGACCGATCCGCCGCTGATGGGTGATCTGAAATCGGGGGAACGGATACGAGGGCCACGTGCAGGGCAGCTCGGGCGCGATCAGCAGCGAGTGGTCGACGAACCTGGACGGTTCGTCCGCGACCGCGCCAGACGTCATTGAGAGGGCGGCGACCAGCGCCGCGGCGGCCGCCAGCGTCGCGGCCCGTCGCGCGAGCCCCGCGCCGATCGGCGAGCCCCCCCGGTGCAGATGTGAGCGGCCGTGTGGATGTCTCGTCATGCTTCCCTCCCAAGCAGGACCGGATCTGATGAATTCGTCAGCCAGCGCACCATTCCGGCAATGGCAATTCAGCGACCGCCGCAGCCTCCCGGAGCTTCAACCGCACATCGGCCGGCAACTCGATGCCGTCCGCCTCCGACCGGCGCAGCCAGCGCCACTCCCGTTCGCCCGGCAGCTCGACTCCCTGCGTGCCTTCCGCCGGGGGCGCGGCATGCAGCTCATCAATCAGCCGCCGCAACCGGGCGTCGAATTCCCCGCGCGGCGTCAACTGGCCGACATCAATCACCGTGAACGCCGCATTGTGCCACGACGGCCGCGAGGGCTCATCGAAGATCCAGCTCCCCACCTGCCATGTGCTGTGCCCTGCCGGCAGCACGGCGGACAGCACTTCGCACCACAGGCCGAACCCGTAGCCCTTGTGGCCGGCCATCGGCGCCAGCGACGCCTGCTGGGGATACAGCGAGCCATCGCACGTCGGATGGCCGTCGGGGCCGATCAACCAGGTCGGCGGAATCCTCTCGCCGCGCTGCAGCGCCGCGTAGACTTTGCCGCCCGCGACGGCCGCCGTCGCGATGTCCAGCAGAATCGGATCCCCTCCTGCGACGGGAATCCCATAGGCGATCGGGTTGCTGCCCAGCACGGCCCTGCAGGAACCGGGCGCCGCCACGCTGGGAATGTCGTTCCCGGCAACCATTGCGATCAGCCCCTCGCGGGCGGCCAATGCCGCGTACTGCCCGGCGGCGCCGATGTGTCCCGTGTTCCGCAATCCGACGTACGCGATGCCGCAGGCGCGGGCCTTGTCGATCGCCGTCCGCACCGCCTGCAGACAGCCGATCTGTCCCAACGACGACGCCCCGTCCAGAATCGCCCACGCCGGGCCTTCCCGCTCGATCCGCGGACGCGCGCCCGGATCGTAGCCGCCCCCCTTCAACTTTCGCAGATACCCCGCCAGCAACTTCGTCCCGTGAGTGTGGACGCCCATGGCGTCGGTCGTCGCCAGAAGATCGGCGGACTCGTCAGCATCGACAGGCGCCAGCCCGACGGCGCGAAACGCCGCCGCCGCGAACCCGCGCAGCGCGGCGACCGGAACCCGCCCGCCGGCCGTCATGGAGCACCCGCCGGCTCGACGCCGTTGACGATGTTCGGCAGACGCTCGCCGCGCAGCGCCATGCCCGCGATCCGCGCAGCCGTTTCACGCAGCGTCCGCACCGCCTTCGGGCTGGCTGAGGCGATGTGCGACGCCGCGATCACGTTGGGCAGCGTGCGCAGCGGGCTGTCTTCAGGGATCGGTTCCGGGTCGCAGACGTCGATGGCCGCTGCCGACAGTTGGCCGGATTCGAGCGCCGCCGCCAGCGCCGCGGTGTCCACGAGGTCGCCCCGCGCGAGATTCACCACGATGCCGCCCGGCCGCATGCGGGCGATCGACGACGCGTTCAGGAGTTTCCGCGTCTCGGGGGTCGACGGGCAGTGCAGCGTCACGATGTCCGATTCCGCGAGCAGCGCGTCGAGCGTCGACGGTTCGCAGCCGGCGGCGCGGATCGCTTCCGGGGGGACCATCGGATCGAACACCAGCCGTCGGCATTTGAACGGCGCGAGCCGGCTCAGCACTTCCCGGCCGATCCGCCCGAAGCCCACGCAGCCCACGACCTGGTCGCGCAGCGTCCTGAGCCCCTCCAAAGGCGTCGCCAGCCCCCATTGCCCCTCGCGGACCAGCAAGGCATTCGGAAGGACCTGCCGCGTGCAGCCGAGAATGAACGCCAGCGTGTGATCGGCGACTTCGTCGATGCAGTAATCGGGGATGTTGCAGACCGGGATGCCCCGCGCGCGGGCGGCGGCCAGGTCCACATTGTCGACGCCGATGCCGTACCGGACGATGACCCGCGCCCGGCCCATTGCGGCGATGACTTCCGCATTGACGGGAGCGAACTGGGTCAGCACGGCGCCCGCGTCGGCGACCAGTTCCGTGAGTTCCCGCGGGGTCCGCCGTTCCTTCCAGGCGACGATGTCGCAGTCCGGGCCGCGGAGCAGGCCCTCCTCAATGGACAGGTCGGGGAACGAGTAATCGGTGACCGCGACCTTCATCGGGGGCCTGGGGCGATGGGACAGATACGGAATGGGCGAAAGCGGCGCGCCGGGACTGGCTGGCGTACCATCAGATTGTCAGATAAACTACCCGCCGGCGCGGCGCGCTGCAAGCATCCTCGCCCCGCCGCCGTCGTTCCCGTTTCGGAGCCTGTGCATGCTGGAAACCATCGGCCGGACCCGGTTGCGGGACGTCGTCGCCCAGCGCATCCAGCAATACATCGCCGACGAGGGGCTCCGGCCCGGGGATCGGCTGCCGACCGAAGGCGAGCTCGCGACCCGCTTCGGAGTCAGCCGGCTGAGCCTTCGCGAGGCCACCAAGTCGCTGGAGTTCATCGGCGTTCTGGAAGCCCGGCCGGGGCGCGGATTGACGGTCGGCCGGATGCGGATGGAACGCATCACCGGCTACCTGGGCCTCAATCCCGCGCTGCAGGAGGCCGACCCCGCCGTGCTGATCGACACGCGCGTGATCATCGAAACGGGCGTTCTGCCGCACGTCGCCCGCCGCATGAAGGACGACCCCGCCCTTTACGATGGGCTCAGCGGCATCAACGCCCGCCTCCGGGATGCGCGGACCCTGCAGCGCTGGGTCACGCTGGACATCGAGTTCCACCGCAGCCTGATCGAGGCCAGCGGCCTGACGCCGTTGATGGCCTTCGCCGACGTCCTGGCCGTCTTCTTTCAGCGGTTTCGCGAAAGCGTCCGCAAGGCGGAATGGTCGGGCGGAGTGGTCGCCCACCAGGCGATCCTCGACGATCTCCGCGCCGGCCGCGTGTCCCGCGCCGAGACGCAGTTGCGGACGCACATCGAAAGCCACCGGACACGAATCGTCGGACCGGCGAAGGGCGAACCCGCGGAGTGATTCCGCGGAGCCGTCGTCCGGGGGATCCGTCGCGACGCGCCGTCCTGGCGTCCGGGCTGGCCGCGAGCCCGGGATGGCCGCCGCGATCGGTCAGTGCCGCTGCCAGCCGGCGATCATCTTCTCGATGGCCGCTTCCAGCCGCTGCGGGGTGTCATACGTTCCGGATTCGATCGCCGAGCGGATTTCCGCGAGCCGCGCCGCGCGGACCTGAGGGTCCATCTGCATTTCGCTCAACGAGCGGGCCGCGTCCGAGATCAGGATTTCATCCCGCGGAGCCTGCAGCCCCGAGGCCGCGGAAGGCGCAACGCCTCCCGTCGACAGCGGTTGAATCGGGCGGACGGAACCTGCGCCCCCCACAAAACCGGCGCCCGTCACTTCCATGTCGGCGTCCTTCGAAAATTCTGCACCGCCTGTCCCCTTGGGGTCGGAATCGGCCAGCGCATCGGCGGGATCATACCGCAGCACCACGCCGGGGGACAACGGGCGTTTGCCACGGCCACGAAAGCCCTTGCGGGAAGAGAAGTTGTTGCCGCGGGACGAGCCGGAATCGGAATGGATCATGGTTGCTCCAACGCAACCATCCTGGCTGAACACAGTCCCGCCGGAGGCCCGCCGATGGGGCGGAACCTGTCGCGACTGCGGCGTCGTGCCTGAGGATCAAAAGTCCTTACGGGAGAGAATCGATGGTCGGCGACTCAGCCGACCGGCCCCGTCAGCATGGGGCTGGCACGACGCACTCCTCACCCTGTTGATCGGCATCAGGACCCGTCGGCGTCCAGCCAATCCACTCCCTCGCGAACTCAGTTCGCCGACGCCTGCTGGTTGGCTTCGCCCTGCAACGCGGCCTGAATGATGGCTTCGAGCCGTTCCCGCTGAGCCTTCAGCGTCGCAGCCCGCTCCGAGGCCGCTTGAGCCGCCGCCCGCGCGGCCGCCAGCGCCTGTCGCTGCTCGTCGGTCCCATTCGCCGCGGCCGCGGCCGCTTCTGCGGCCGCCTGTTTCTCCGCGGCCATCTGCGTCGCGGCCGCTTCGGCGTCTTTCGCGGCCGCCAATTGCGAGTCGGCCGCCGACTGCGTCCGCGCCACGGCATCCTTCTCGAGGATCGCCTTCTCATACGCCGCGCGGGCCGCGACCAGCGCTTCTTCCGCCGCCGCGACCGCCGCCTGCTTCTCGGCCAGCACCGCATCCGCCGCCGCGCGAGCCGAAATGGATTCCTCACGCGTCGTCGCCGCCGCCGCCGCCTCGGCCGCCGCCATGTCGGCTGCCGCTTTCAGCGGCGCCAGCGCCTCGGTCAGCGACGTCACGGCCGCCGTCTGCTGCGCCGCCTGCGTCTCCGCCTGTTCGATCTGCTGCAGGAGGGCGGTCATTCGAACGGACGCCGGTTCCGGGCTGGTCCGGAACTGGAACAGCTCCGAGCCGTCCGCGACGTTCCAGATCCGCACCGTGCCGGTCCAGTCGCCGCCAAGGACGCGTTCGCTTTCGTTGTCGAACGCGACCTCCAGGCCGACGTCCGCCATGCCGCCGAATTCCTTCTCCTGGCCACCGTCTCCGTTCCACAGCCTCACAACGCGGTCGCGCCCCGTGGAAACCAGCCGGCCGTCCCGGGTGTAATCCACCGCCGCGGCGCCGCCATGAGCATTCCAGGACTTCACCTGCGTTCCGTTCGTCATCTCCCACAGCCGGATCGTGTTGTCCTCGCTGGCCGAGGCCAGCACGTTGCTGTCCGGACGCCACGACACATCGTTCACCGCCCCCTGGTGGCCGTTCAAGGTGTAGAACTCCCGCCCCGTGAAGCTCTCCCACACGACCAGGCCGTTCGCGCGGTCGCCCGAGGCGAGCAGCACGCCATCCGGGCTGTACTCCACCGCCGTGATCCAGTCGGTGTGCTTCTTCATTTCGTACAGCAGTTCGCCCGTTTCCGTCGCGTAGACGCGGAGCATTTTCTTGGGGCCGCCCAGGGCGATCTGCGTCTGATCGGGGCTGATGTCCGCGCCCAGGACGACGTCATACTCATCGCCCACCTCGACCTCGCGCTCGCCCGTCGCGACGTCGAACACCACGACGCGTCCCGACGCCCCGCCCCGGCCGCCCCCCGCCAGCAGCAGCGACCCGTTCCGGCTGAACTTCAGAATGTGCGGCTGACCTTCCGGATAATCGAGCACGCCCAGCAACTCGAACGTCGCCGTGTTCCACAGCGCGATCTGCCGGTGTCCCGACACGGCCGCCAGCGGCGCCCAGGGGCTGACCGCCAGCGCCGTCACCGCGTTCGACGATTCCGACAGCACTTTCGGTTCGCCGAGGTAGCGATCCGGCATCGCAATGGATTCCGGCCGCGCGCCGCTGACTTCAATTTTGGCCAGCGACTTCGTCATCCGGATTTTGGCGACGCTGTCCGACTTCTCGAGCAGGCCCCCTTCGATCCACTTGCTCAGGACGTCAAGTTCCGCCTGCGGCAGCTTGTCGCTGTTGGGCGGCATCTTCGGCTCGGAATCATGGTTCACCAGATTCCAGAGATAGCTGGCCGAAAGATCGCCGCCTTCCAGCACCGGCCCCGACGAACCGCCCGCCAGCAGCGCGGCGTAGTTGTCGACGACCAGGCCCCCCTTCTTGTCGTTCGCGTTGTGGCACGATCCGCACCGCTGGCGCAGCACCGGCAGCGCGTGGTCGGCGTACGTCACTTTCTCAGCCGGGGCGTCCTCCGCGACGACGACAGCGGCACTGCTGACGAGACACACCACAACAGCGGATCGAAACATGGCGGCGACCTGGGTCGTTGCAACGGGCCGGCCGGGAACGGCCCGGAACGCTCTCGCGCCCGGGCCGGCATCCGCGGTCCGACGCCGCTCGATTACTCAAACGTGAACTTGAACTGCTCGTCGAACTTCTTGCGGTCCGCGCCCTTCAGCATTTCCCGCTGTGCGCGAATCGTGAACCCGCCCTTCAGCTTGCCGTCGTCGACGTACATCCAGTCGTCGATTTCGTCCTCCTGCAGGGCCACCTGCTGGCCGAATTTCAGGGTCTTCACGACCTGCGGATGGTTGGCGACCTTCCCCGTGAACTTCTTGCCGTCGAACTTCACTTCATTGACCCACAGGTATTCCCCGGCCTCCCCCTGCTCGACCAGGTACTTCACCGAGAAGTCCTTCTGCGTCGCCGCCGGCTTCTTCAGGGCCGCGATGAAATCGTCCAGCTTCTCGGACGCCTGGTCCATGGCGGCTTCCATCTTCGCGGCGTACTCGGCCGCAGCGGCCTCTTCGCCGGCCGTCCGCTGAATTTCCGCTTTGCGGCGGTCGCGGGGACGCTGTCCGTCCGCGCCGATCGAATCTCCGGAGAACAGTCCGAACATGCCGGTCGTGCCGGCGACGCACAGCGCGCTGCCCAGAAGCAGGCTGCGGCGTTCGCTTCGGGTCCAACGGGCGAGTGAAATCATGGCGTCAATCCTCCGTGCATAACGTGTTTGAGCGGTTGACCTTGCAGGCATTCGCGGCGACCCGGCGGGCCGCGGCGACCCCTAGTGATTGAACAACATTTCTCGGCTGTTCAGGAGCGCCCAGAACACATCCTCCAAAGCCTTTTTCACGTCGCTCCCCTCGGCGAACATCGGCGACAGCGTCGCCAGCTCCTCCTCGGTCGGGCGCCGCGACAGACAGGTGATGTACAGGTCGGCCACCACGTCCAGCGGCGGGCGGTCCCCCTGGCTCAACGCGTCAATCACCCCGCCCGCGGCGATCTTGTTGTTTACGACGTCGCCGTTCATCAGGTGCAGCGCCTGCGACAGGGTCGGCTCCATCTTCACTTCGCAGGAGCAGGCCGTCTCCCGCGTCGCCCGGCCGAACGTCGTCAGGAAGTAGTCGCTCGTCGCACCGTCCGCGATCTGCACCGCCCGGGCCCCCAACGGCAGGCCCCGGAACTTGTCCTTCGTGTCCGTCACCTGGCTGATGATGTCCAGCATGGACTCCGCCTTGATCCGGCGGATGTTCTGATGCGCGAAGTTCAGCTCGTCGGTCTGGTTCGATTCGTTCCGGCCGGTCGACCGCTGATAGGTCTTCGAGTTGCAGATGTCCCGCACCAGTTGCTTGAAGTCGTACCGGGAATCGGTGAACCGCCGCGCCAGCTCGTCCAGCAGCTCCGGATTGGACGCCGGGTTGCTGATCCGCACATCGTCCACCGGCTCAACGATGCCGATGCCGAAGAAGTGCTGCCACACGCGGTTCGCGAAGTTCCGGGCGAAGTATGGGTTCTCGGGCGAGGCCAGCCAGCCGGCGAGCACCTCGCGACGGTCCTTGCCGGCCGTTTCGGCCTTGCCGCCTCCCAGGAAGTGCGGAACCGCATTCTGCCCCGTCACTACGTGCTGCACCTCGCCGCCGCCGGCGTTGAAGATGATCTGCTCGCGCGGGTCCTCAGCCGCCTTCCGCCCCACCTGGGCAAAGAAGGCCGCGAAGTTGTAATAGTCGTCCTGCGTCCAGCGATCGAACGGATGGTTGTGGCACTGGGCGCACTGAATCCGCATGCCCATGAAGATTTGGGCCACGTTCTCCGCCACCTTCAGGCGGTCCCGCTCCGTCTCGTAAAAGTTCGTCTGCGGAGTCTTGAACGTCCCGCCCGTCGCTCCCAGCAGGTCCTGCACCATCTCGTCCAGGGGCACGTTCTTCGCGATCTGATCGCTCAGCCACTGGTAGTACAGCACGATCGACTTGTAGGACACGATCTGGCTGGACCGCATCATCAGCCATTCGGCCCACTTGGAGACCCACAGCTCGGTGAATTCCTTGCGCTCCAGCAGTTCGTCCACCTTCCGCGCCCGCTTGTCCGGATCGGAGTCCGCGAGGAACGCCGCGTACTCTTCGCGCGAGGGCGTCAGGCCGACCAGGTCGATCGACACCCGCCGCAGAAACTCCTCGTCCGAACACAAGCCGGACGGGTGCATCCGCAGCTTCTGCAGCTTGGCGGCCACGAATTCGTCGATGTAGTTCGACGGAGCGTCGGGCTGCTGTTCGTACTTGAGGCCCTTGGGAATCACGATGAACTGCGAGCCGACGGTGTGCGTCGCGAAGCGGGCCATCACGAAGGCTTCGCCGCGGGCCCCGGCCGTCACGAGTCCGTCCTGCGACACCGCGGCCGACGTCTCATTGTTGGTCAGAAACACCGACAGATGCGTCACGTCCCGGTCCGTGCCGTCGGAGTATTTCGCGAGCACCGTCAGCTGCTGCGTCTCGCCGTCGCCATCGAGCACGCCGTTCTCGGGGAACAACTCGATGCTCGTGCACCAGGCGACATCCTGCGGATCCTGCGGGCAGCCGGCCCCGATCCAGGAGACCAGCATGGCGTTGAGTTCCGAATCGGCCGCGAACCGCTTGCCGCCGGTGTGCGGCACGTCGCCGACCGACTTCTCGACCATCAGGCTCGCGGACGGAATCGCCAGGTCGATCCGACGGCCGCTCTGCTCGCGCGTGATCCGGTAATGGTCGCCGTCCGCGTCGTAGCCGAACAGCGACAGGCGGAACCCGTCCTTGCCGCGGGCCGCGCCATGGCAGCTGCCGGAGTTGCAGCCGGCCTTCATGAACACCGGCATCACGTCCAGCTTGAAGCTGACGGGCGTCTGTTCGGCGGCGCGCTCGACGACGACCGGAACGACGACGTCGCGGCCTTCGAACGAGATCTTCAGTTCCGTCGTGCCGTCGCCGGCGGGATACAAGGTCCGACCGTCGATCCGCGCGACGTCCGGGGCGGCCACAGTCCAGGCCGCTTCACCGGCGACATCCCGGGTGACGCCGTCCGAGTAGAACGCCTGCACGGCCACGGACTGACGGTCCCGCGCGGTGCTGAGGTTCACGCTGGTCGGCGCGACTCGGAGTTCAGTCAACTCCGCGGCATCGGCCGCGGCGGCCAGACACATGGCGCCGCACAGGCAGACCAGTCTTACGTTCATCGGCGGTCCTTCAGGACGTTCAGACAAGGCGGGGCGTTGGGCGGGACGACGCACTGGGGAGGCGTCGAACGATTTGGCGGGCCGCGGCCGCAGGGGCCGCTGGCGCTGAGGTATGAGACCGCCAGTGTATCGGCGACTTTTGATCAGTGGCAACGAACTTGTCCGTCCCACGCGCGAGTGTCGCCGAATTCCCAAAAAGCGCTTGACAGCCTGTTGCGGACGCCCGCCACGGCAGGTCCTCAGCTCTCGTCCCCCTGGGCCGGCTCGCGGCTGTCCCGGATCGCCTCCATGAACACCGCCTCCAGCGTGTTCCGCGCCGGCGCCAGTGACCGCACGCCCAGGCCCGTCTCCAGGGCCCAGCTCCAGACCTGTTCGACATTCGAAGCATCGACGTTCGGCAGCCGAACCACGCCCTGTTCATCGAGCTGCGGTTCGATTCCCGCCTGGCGGGCCCGCGCCAGAAACTCCTCCATCGGACCGCTGCCGCGCAGATAATACGTCGGCGACGACGGCCGCTTCAGCATGTCCAGACCCTGCGTCAGCCGCACCCGCCCACGCGCCAGTATCACCACCGAATCGCAGATCTCCTGCACGTCCGGAAGAATGTGCGTCGAAATCAGGACCGCCTTCCCCGCGCGCTGCGACAGCACCCGGATGCGGTTCAGCATCTGTTTGCGTTCCTCGGGATCCAGCCCCGCCGTCGGCTCGTCGAGAATCATCAGGTCCGGATCGTGGACGATGCTCTGCGCGAACTTCAGTTTCTGCCGCATGCCGGTCGAATACCCGTCGACCTCGCGGTACCGCTCCTGCTCGGCCCCGCAGAAGTCCAGGATCTCGTGCGCCCGCCGCAGGGCCTCGATCGGCGGGATGCCCGACAGCCGTGCCGCGAACTGGACCATCTCCACGCCCGTCAGCCCGGGGATGTAACAGTCGTCCTCGGCCATGTAGCCGATCCTCGCCCGGATCGCCCGGTGATCCGACGCCAGCGGAATCCCCAGCACCTCGCCGGTCCCCTTCGTGATCCGCACCAGCCCCATCAACACCTTGATCAGCGTCGACTTGCCCGCGCCGTTCGGCCCCAGCAGACCCGTCACGCCCTCGCCGATCTCGCAGGTCACCGAATCGAGCGCGCGGTACGACCCGTAGTCCTTGACGATCTCCTGCAGTCGGACAACGGACATGGCGGCGGGCCTGAGAGGCGGCAGAAAACGTCGGACAGCGTCGCAGCAGCAGACGCGACTGTACGCGGCGACGCCGTCCTCGCGAAAGCGTCCGCCGCGAACTGGAAACAGCCGGCGGCCGCGGCGCCGGCGGAGAGTGGAAATCGCTGCAATCTCACGGGGGCGAACGCTCAAGCCGCTCGACGTCCGACCAATTGACTCAGTCGACCTGGCTTCCGCGGACGATTCGGTCAGTCTTGACGCCCGCCCCCCCCGCTGCATAATCGCAGCAGAGGCATCGGATTCCGTCACGAACCGCCGATGCTCCGGACGACGCGTATGACATCCCTGTTGCGAGCGAGCTGCCGCGCCTCGATGCGCGACGCGAATCGCCTGCCGGCCCGGTTCGGGCTGGCGGTTGGCGTCGCGGTCGCAGTCGTCCTGGTGGATGCCGGCGCGGCGCACGCAGCCTGCGGCGACCATTTGTCGAGCCGGCTGTCGCGGATCGAACTGACGAGTCCGCTGTCGCGCATCGAGATCAGGGCGGACGCCGTTCCGGCGCCGGCGAACCGCATGCCGCTGCCCCTGGCGCCGCGCTGCGATGGCCCCGGCTGCCAGAACCTGCCGTTCGAACCGACGCCGACCGCGCCCGCACCGGGGAGCGATTCGGACCGTCTGCCTTGCATGCTGACGTCCGCCGATCGTCACGCCCCACGCCGCCCGGCTCTTCCGGGAGAAGCGGGCGCTCGGGCATTCGCCCTGGAGGGCGTCGCCTGGCCGATCTTCCGGCCTCCGGAATCTCTCTGAATCGTTCGCGGCCGCGGACGTCCGTGCTGCGGTTGCTGCGCTGCGCGCCTCCCGCGTCATGGCGCCGGGCGCCTGCCATCCGGACTCAGCCGACTGCGTCGCCGGTTGAGTCGGTGCGTCTCCCCGGAGCCGTCGGCTCCGATTTCCGTTTCCGTTTCCTCCGGCCGCCCATGGCCGGCTGCAAGGTTGTCATGTCATTCCGATCCCTGCTGCTTCGTCCTGTCTCGCGTTCCGTGTGGTCGGCGCCGCTGGCGGCCGCATTGATGTTCGGAATGGCGAACGCCGCGGAGTCCGAGTCGGAGTCGGCCAACGAGCCCGCGCCCGCTGAGTCGGCCGAAGACGCCGGGACGGACGACGCGCCGCCCGAAGCGCCGCCGCTGTCCGAGGAGGAACAGCGGATCGCGGACGAGCTGATTGAGAAGCTCGACGAGGGGACGGAAGCCCGGGCCATGCTGGACGCGATTCTGACGGGGGCCGAGATGGGGCCGCGGGATGGCTGGTTCGCGCTCTCGCAGGGCACGACGCGTTACACGTGGGAGGCGTTGTCGGCCCGATACGACCTCGATCAGGACGGCAAGATCGTCCGCGAGGAGTTCCCCGGGCCGGATGCCGATTTCCAGCGGCTTGACCGGGATTCCTCCGGCGCCATCGATCCGGCGGATTTGAAGTGGGAGGAGCACGCGCTGGCCGGTTCTCCCGTGACCCAGCTCTTTTACTGGGGGGACGAGGACGGCAACGGCAAGTTGACGCACGAGGAGATCGCCGCGTTGTTTCTGAAGTTCGATCGCGACAAGGTCGGCGAACTGAGCCTGGACGACCTGAAAGCGGCCTTCGCACCGAGGCCGCCGAGCGGGCCGGGATCGGATGGCCCCACGCGGGAAATGCTGCTGAAGGGTCTGATCCGTCAGGAGATCGGCGCGTGGAACGAGGGGCCGGCGATTGGCGAAACGGCGCCGGACTTCACGCTGCGGACGCACGACGGTTTAGAGGACGTGAGTCTCCGTTCGCGGCATCGGAACAAGCCGCTGGTGCTGGTGTTCGGGAACTTCACCTGCGGTCCGTTCCGCGCGCACTCGGGGAACGTGGAGCGCGTGCACCGGCGTTACAGGGATCAGGCGGAGTTTTTGACCGTCTACGTGCGCGAGGCGCACCCGACCGACGGCTGGCAGTTGTCGGTCAATGAGACGCATGGCGTGACGCTGCCGCAGCCGCAGACGCAGGCGGAGCGCGAGTCGGTCGCGCAGCAATGCCAGGCGCGGCTGCGCCTGCCGTGGGACATGGTCGTGGACACGATCGACGACGCTGCGGGGCAGGCCTATAGCGGGATGCCCAGCCGGTTGTACGTGATCGATCGCGCCGGCGTGGTGGTTTACAAGAGCGGCCGGGGCCCGTTCGGGTTCAAGCCGGCCGAGATGGAACAATCGCTGATCTGGCTGCTGTCCGAAGGGGGGACGGCGTCGGATCCGGCGGGAAGCGGGACGCGCGCGACCTCGTCGCCGGGGGCTTCCAGCGAGAATTGAGATTCGGTTTTACCTGTGCGAGTTGTTTCGACTGAGTGTCGTTTCGTTTTTTCGTTTCGTTCGTTCAAGGATCTCGTGTCATGTCGGCCATTGAGGGGACTTCGCCGGCGGCGGCCCCCGCTCCGCGCCCGGTGCACCGGGTTGTGAAGGCGGTCGGTCCAAGGCTGCGCAAACTGCTGTATGTGGTGCTGGCGCTCCTGGGAGTGCTGTTCGCGAACTCGGCCTACCTGGGGACGATCCGTCTGGTGGGCGTGGTGACGGGTCAGTCGTATGAGAACTGGTTTTACCTGTGGATGATTCTGGTCCATATCGGCGTGGGACTGCTGCTGATCGTGCCCTTCATTGTGTTTTCGCTGGCGCACATGCGCAACACGCGGAACCGTCGGAACCGCCGGGCGGTGAGGGTGGGCTACGTGCTGTTCGCGATGTCGATCGCCGTGCTGGTCACGGGTCTGGCGCTGTTTCGTCTGCCGGGGTTCGACCTCAGGCATCCGGCGGCTCGGCAGGCGGTGTACTGGGCGCACGTGGTGACGCCGATACTGGCGGTGTGGCTGTATCTGCTGCATCGGCTGGCGGGCGCGAAAGTCCGTTGGCGGTTCGGCCTGATTTACGGCGGAATGGTGGCCGCGGGCGTGCTGCTGCTGACGCTGAACCATGCGCAGGATCCGCGGCAGTGGAACGTGGCCGGTCCGAAGGAGGGAGAGAAATATTTCCAGCCGTCGCTGCTGCGGACGTCGACGGGCAACTTCATCGACGGCGACGTGCTGATGATGGACGACTACTGCAAGAAGTGTCATGCGGACGTGCACGCGCAATGGGAGAAGAGCGCGCACCACTTCAGTTCGTTCAACAATCCGGCCTACCTGGCGAGCGTCCGTGAGACCCGCGAAGTGTCGCTCAAGCGGGACGGGAACGTGCAGGCTTCGCGGTGGTGCGCGGGCTGCCACGACATCGTGCCGTTCGTCAGCGGGGCGTTCGATGATCCGAACTTCGACGACGTGCACCATCCCACGGCGCAGGCCGGCATCACCTGCACGGTCTGCCACGCGGTGACGCACGTGAACTCCACCCGCGGCAACGCGGACTACACCATCGAGGAGCCGACGCATTACCCCTTCGCGACCAGCGATAACGCCGTCCTGCAGTGGATCAACAACCAGCTCGTGAAGGCCAAGCCGTCGTTCCACAAGAAGACCTTCCTGAAGCCCTTCCACCAGGGACACATGCAGTCGGAGTTCTGCAGCACCTGCCACAAGGTGCATCTGCCTCAGGAACTGACGCATTACAAGGAGTTCCTGCGCGGTCAGAACCACTTCGATCCGTATCTGCTGAGCGGAGTGTCCGGGCATGGCGTGCAGAGCTTCTACTACCCGGACGTGGCGAAGCAAAATTGTGCGGAATGCCATATGCCGCTGGTGGCGTCCACCGATTTCGGAGCCAAGCCGTACGACGGCGGGAGTGAACTGCAGGTGCACGACCACCTGTTCCCCGGCGCGAACACCGGCCTGGCGTGGCTGCTGGGGTTTGACGACATCGTCGAGCGTCAAAAGGAGTTCCTGAAGGACGTGGTGCGGGTGGACGTGTTCGGGATCAAGGCGGGCGGCGATATCGACAGTCCGCTGTCGGCGCCGCTGCGGCCGGCGCTGCCGACCCTTAAGCCGGGGGAGACGTATCTGCTGGAGACGGTCATCCGCACGCTGAAGCTGGGTCACCAGTTCACGCAGGGGACGGCCGATTCGAACGAGATCTGGATGGACGTGACGCTGCGCGCGGGGGACCGCGTGATCGGTCGCTCGGGCGGCATGGACGAGAAGCGGGAAGTCGACCGCTGGTCGCACTTCGTGAACGTGTTCATGCTCGACCAGGACGGCAACCGCATCAATCGCCGGAACCCGCAGGACATCCGCGTGCCGCTGTACAACCACCAGATTCCGCCTGGCGCGGGGCAGGTGGTGCACTACGGATTCCAGTTGCCCGAGACGATGTCGGAACACGTCACGATCGAAGTCAAACTGCAGTACCGGAAGTTCGACCAGGAGTACGTGGACTTTTTTGTCCGCAAGGCGCGTCCCGGCGACCCGCACTTCCGAAGCCAGGATGCGACGAGCCCGGTCCGCAACGATCTGCCGGTGGTCACGCTGGCCAGCGACGTCGTGACGCTGCCCGTGGAAGGGGTCGCGGGGCCGGCGCCCGTGGCCACGCCGCGGGACATCCCCGAGTGGCAGCGCTGGAACGATTACGGCATTGGCCTGCTGCTGGAGGGCAAGGCGGAGCTGCGCCAGGCGACGGAGGCGTTCGACCACGTCGAGCGTCTGGGCCGCTGGGACGGAGCGGTCAACAAGGCGCGCGTGGCGCTGGTGGAAGGACGTCTGAAAGACGCCGTCGCCGACCTGGACCGCGCCTCGGCCTTCACCGATCCCCCGCCGCCCCCGTGGTCAATGGCCTGGTTCACGGCCCGCGTGAATCGCCAGCAGGGGCATCTCGTCGAGGCCGAGAAGAACCTGAAGGCGTTGCTCGCGATGACCGTTCCGGACCGGAAGTTCGACTTCAGCCTGGACTATAACGCCATCAACGAGCTGGGCGGCACGCTGTTCGACCTGGGCAAGCAGGTCCGCAGTCCGACCCGCAAGGGGGAGAAGATCGCCCTGTTCGAGGAGGCCGTGGAGACCTTCCAGAAGACGCTGGCGCTGGACAGCGAGAACGTCGCGGCCCATTACGGGCTGCAGCAGTTGTACGCGCAGCTCAAATCGCTGGCGACGACGGAAGCCAGGCAGGAGGAGTATGAACGCCTGTCCGCGTGGCATCATCTGGAACACATGAAGTACAAGGAGGACGATAACATCCGCGGCAGGGCGATCGCCGAGGCGCGGAAGCGTTATCCGCATGGCAACCATGCGGCCGAGGCGCTGACGATCTACCCGCTGCAGCGGGGCGGGGCGCCGGAGCTGCCTTCGGATGCGCCGCGGCAGGAAGTCGCGCGGGAACGACCCGCCGCGGCGGAGGCGGACGCGTCGGATTGAGCGGCGTCGCCGGAACGTCTGAGGGGCGTCCGGTTCGCTCGCGGAGTCAGGAGGCGCGGGGATGAACAGGACGCTGATCTTTGGCTGCGGCTACGTGGGGGCGCGGATCGCGCGGCGCCTGCGGGAGGATGGCTGGGAAGCGTATGCCGTCACGCGGTCGTCGGAGCGGGCGGAGGAGTGGACGCGCGCCGGCTGGCAGGCGATCCGGGCCGACGTCACCCAGCCGGAGACTCTGGCCGACCTGCCGGAGGTGGACGTGCTGTATTTCGCCGTGGGCTACGATCCGCGCGGCGCGGCGACTCGTCAGCAGGTCTACGTCGACGGATTGTCGAATGTGCTGCGGGCGATGACCGGCCGCTGCGGACGCGTCGTCGCGATCTCAAGCACCAGCGTGTACGGCCAGCAGCACGGCGAGGAGGTCGACGAGGATTCGGCGACGACGCCGGCCGGCGAATCGGGAGAGGTTTGCCTGGCGGCGGAGCGGGCGCTGTGGGACTGGGCGTCTGGCGCGGGCCAGGGCAGTGCGACGATGCTGCTGCGGTTTGCGGGGCTGTACGGTCCGGGCCGGCTGTTGGCGCGGTTGGACGCGCTTCACCGAGGGGTGACGATGCCCGGGCGGGGAGACGCCTGGTTGAATCTGATTCATGCCGAGGACGCGGCGCGGCTGGCCATCCGCTGCGCGGAGCGAGGCCGAGCGGGGCGCACGTATCTGGGGAGCGATCAGGAACCGGTGCGTCGCGAGGAGTTCTACCGCCAGCTGGCGGAACTGGCGGGCGCGCCGCCGCCAGCGTTCGATCCGGACGCTGACGGCGCTCGGGGTTCCGCGCGCGGGCTGAACAAACGCTGCAATGGCTCGCGGACCCGGGACGAACTCGAATTCCGGTTCGAGTTTCCAACGTATCGGGAAGGGCTGGCGGATGCGCTGAGCGCGGCGGCCGGCGTGGGCCCTGCCGCTACTCCGCCGGATCCAGAGTCGGCGCCCCCGGCGGCTTCTCAGGAGCGCCCTTGATCCGCACCGGCGAGATGCCGCGGCGCAGCGTCTCGCGGATCAGGTCGACCGGGGCTGGCAGGTGCGTGAAGCATTCGAACTGCGCCGCCGCCTGACGGACGAACATCTCCAGTCCGCTCACGGTCCGGCAGAAGTGCGTCTTGGCCTCCTTGAGCAGCAGCGTATTCTCCGGATTGTAAATCGTGTCGAAGACGAGCATGCCGTCCCTCAGCCAGTGCTGCGGAAAGGGGGTGCTCTCCACGTCCGGGAACATGCCGATGGGCGTGCAGTTGATGAGCACGTCGGCGAAGGTCGAGCCGCGGTTCTCCCAGCCGACGAACTGGCAGTCGAGCTGCTCGGCGAGCGCCCGGCCGCGGTCCTTGCTGCGGTTGGTGATGGTGATGGCCGCGCCGGCGCGGGACAGGCCGAGCGCGATGGCCCGGGCCACGCCCCCCGCCCCGAGGATCAGGACCCGCTTGCCCTCCAGCGAGTCGTCGCCGGTTTCGGCCAGCCCCTCGCGCAGAACGGTCAGCGCGGCCTCATAGTCCGTGTTCGTCGCGCACCATTTCCCGCCTTCGTTGCGGTACAGCGTGTTCGCCGCACCGGAATCGACGACGGTCGCATCGGGCAGGACGCCCATCCCCGCGACCGCCTCCTTGTGCGGAATCGTGACGCTGTACCCCTGCGGCCTCAGCCATTCGAACTCCCGGAGAGTTTCGACCAGTTGTTCCGCCGGAACGCGCAGCGGGAGATACACCGCGTTGATGCCCTCGCTCCGCAGCGCCGTGTTGTGGATCAGCGGACTCCAGCTGTGGCCGATCGGATCTCCCAGCACGCCAAACACCCGCGTTTCCCGGTTGATCTCCTCATAGCGGTACAGGTCGCGCAGCTCGTCGAACGACAACTGTCCGGGGGCGAGGACCCGCTCCCTGGAATACGTGGCGTAGGTGAAGGGAGCGCCGTACCTGCCGCACAGCACGCGGCTGGGGATGCCGATGTCCCCCATGCAGAACGCGACGGTCGGCCGTTCGGCCTCCGCCTGCAGCTGCAGCATGCGGACGTTGTCCGCGGGCGTCTGCGCCATCGTGACGATCTTGATGATGTCGGCGTCGAGCTCCAACATCCTCTCGTAAATGTCCGGCAGGTCGAAGTCGTCCGGCGTCTCCTCGAAGTTGTGATAGCTGACGATCCGCTTCGTCTTGCCGTACCTTGGAATCTTCTTCGCGATGTCTTCTTCCAGGTCGACGTAATCGACGCCCGAGGCGATCGCCTGCCGGAGCAGCATCAGCCGGTCGTCCTCGCTGCCGCGCCAGCGGCCCCCGTCCTGCGGCCTGCGGCAGGTCACGACGATCGCTGTCGGACGCTCCTTGATGACGCGGCTGAGATCGGGCGGGTAGCGCAGCCAGTCGATCCGCAGCTCGACGAGTTCGGCTCCCTTCTCTGCCAGAGCCTGATGCGACTTGACCAGCTCCCGATGTCGCGTGCGGCCGAGTGAAACGCAGATCATCGATCCCAATGTCCGTGGTGGTTGCTCACAGGGAGGCCCGCTGACGGCCGTCCCGCGTCCCTCCCGGGCCGGCCCGACTTGCGGGAAGCGCGACAGTATCCCACGCGCGTTTTCCTCTCGCCAGCCCCAATGCTGGAAACTTCGCGCGCGGGCGCCCGAAAGCGGTCGCGGCGCTGCGAACCGCGGAAGATCAGGCCTGCGGCAACACCTCGTACACCGCCTCGACCTCGACGCTGGCGTTCAACGGCAGCGCCGGAACGCCGATTGTCGTCCGCGCATGCCGGCCGATGTCGCCGAAGATCCGCTGCAGCAGCTCGCTGGCCCCGTTGGCCACCAGCGCCTGCTCCGTGAAGTCCGAATCGCACTGGACGAACACTCCGATCCGCACCACCCGCCGCAGCTTGGACAGGTTGCCGATCACGTCCCGCAGCACGGCCAGTGAATTCAGCAAGCAGGCCCGCGCCGCCTCCGCTCCAGCCTCCACGGAGACTTTCGAGGGGACCTTGCCCGTCGTCATCGAACCCATCGCCAGGGGCAACTGACCGCTGACGAATACGAGGTCTCCCGTGCGGACGGCCGGCACGTAAGCGGCGACGGGCTTGGGCGCCTCAGGCAGAATGATCTTCAGCTCTTCCAGACGCGATTCGTGGAACATGACGGCGGGCGCAGGCGGAGAGTTTCGAGGAGGCCGATTCCCGCGCGTCAGGCGCGGCAGAAGTCGGAGACTGCGGCCCTGAGTATCGGCCTGCCGCCGCCGGCAGGCAAACCCAACGAGGCGAAAATGATCGAGCGCGCGATCATCCGCAGACGACCGCGCGCTCGGCCTTGGTCCTCGCAGAGCGCCGTTCCGGTCCTCACGACCCGTGGCGAGCATGCGTCCTGGAGAGGCCCAGCCTGCCGGGCATCCAACAAAAACGCCGGTCCCAGGTTCGGACCGGCGCAGATGGCATGCGAGTCGTCGGACGCGGGCTTCAGTCGTAGGTCCGCATCGGCTCGGCGACCTTGCGGTAGCCCAGGTCGCGGATCACTTCGAGAACCTCGCTCCAGGTCGGGAACTGGCGGCCGCTGCGGCGCTTGTAATCGTCCATGGCCTTCATGAATTCAACTTCGTCCGGCTGATAGTCGCGCTCGCACGTCGTGGGGTCGATCTGCCGGCGGCGTTCGACCTTGCGGCGCGGAGCGGCACGCCGCTCGTCGCCCTGGAACGGAGCTTCGGCGGGCCCGCGCCGTTCGGGGCGGA
Source organism: Planctomyces sp. (assembly GCA_019636235.1). GTDB lineage: Bacteria > Planctomycetota > Planctomycetia > Planctomycetales > Planctomycetaceae > Caulifigura. The sequence goes on along the minus strand of JAHBXW010000011.1, from coordinate 38,623 downwards.
TGCGACGGTTCTGCAGTCGCCGATTGGCCTTTTCGGCGACGGCCGTCGAGACGGACTCGGTCATGGGGAGCTGCCTTTCACGCTGAGGGAACATGACGACCCGGCCGGCTCTCTCCTGGACCGCCATTCGCATCCCGGGCTCCGGTCCCGCGATCCGCCTGGCGGATGTTCGGGGGGCGGGGCCGGGGCGCACTCTGGCAGCCTGATCCGACTCGCGAAGTTGCGTCGCGACAAGTTTGCGTCCCATTCCGGTCTGGTGACGGAACGCATCATGGAAAACTGCGAAATCGGGGCGACCTGGCGGGGAGTCGCGCGAATGCAGCGGTCGCAGCGGTTCCGCCGATTCTGACGGCGACCCTGGACTTCAGGAGTTCTCGGGACCGCCTGGCGCCGCCCGTTCAGGGACCGGCGGGTTCCGAGCTGGGGGCTGGCAGCGCGCCGAGAAACTCGCCCAACGCCTTGAGGAACTCGGGCGGCGGCGGATCGTTGTGTTCGCCTCCGCGCGCCATGACGAACCGTTTGGGCTGGTTCGCCTCCCGGAACAGCGCTTCTCCCGACGCGTAGGGGATCACCGAATCGGCCGTCCCGTGCCGCTGCAGCAGCGGACCCCGGTAATTCCGAATGGCTGTCCGCGAGTCGAGACGATTCGAAACCACCAGCCGCACAAGCGCCGGCGGCCAGTGCGACGAGGCGGCCTCCCGGAGTGACGAGAACGTGTTCTCCAGCACCAGACCCCGCGCGCCGTCCTCCGCGGCCAGTTGCACGGCGACGGCGCCCCCCAGCGACTCCCCCTGCAGCACGACCTGGGACGGCTCGATCCCCTGCCGACGGGCGAGTTCGTCCCGCGCGGCCCGGGCATCGCGCACCAGCCCGTCCAGCGTCGGCGTCCCCTCGCTGCGCCCGTAGCCCCGGTAATCGAAGATCAGCACCGAACAGTCGAACTCATCGTGCAGGAGTTCCGCGAGCCAGGCCCGATGCGTCAGGTTGCCCGCGTTCCCGTGAATGTGCAGCACCGCCGCGCGGGGATTCGGGCGCCACAGCAGCCAGCCATGCAACTGAAGTTCGTCGAGGCTGGGGAACCAGCAGTCCTCGAAGCGGCTGTCCGCGGGACTCCAGTCCCCCAGCGGATGTTTCGCCGGGAACATGGCGAACATTTCCTCGAGCGCCCGTTCGCTGGGGTGCAGCGCCTCCTGGCGCAACAGCGGCCGTTGAGCCGCAAGCCGTTCCAGCACGTCGTCCCGCTGGCGGGTCATGTCGGCGAGCTCATCCGCACGCTGGTCGGCGATGGTCGTCGCGCCCCACCGCCAGCCGAGCGCGACGCCGCTGGCCAAAGCGATCAGCGCCGCCAGTCCGACGATCCCGCCGACTCGGCTCCGCATGGGCCCGCCTTCCGCCGCGTGGGTGCTGGAACTACTTCGCGTCCACGGCCGCCAGCGACTGCCGCGCGACCACGATCTCCTCGTTCGTCGGGACGACCCAGATTTCCGTGCGCGAGTCGGCCGCGGAGATCCGGCATTCGCCCCGCGCCTCGGCGTTCCGCGCCGCGTCCAGCCGGATGCCCGCGTAATCCAGATTCTCGCAGACCTGCCGCCGGATGCGGACGGAGTTCTCCCCGATTCCGCCCGTGAACACAATTGCGTCCGCGCCGTTGAGCAGCGCCAGATAGGCCCCCAGGTATTGCCGGATCGCCACGGCGAACACATTCAGCGCCAGGTCGGCCCGGACATGCCCCTTCGCCGCCGCTTCCTCGAGATCGCGCACGTCCTGCGACAGCCCGCTGACGCCCAACAGTCCGCTCCGCTCCGCGAGGTCGTCCAGCAACTGCTCCAAGGTCCGGCCGGTCGCCTTCAGCAGCACGGGCAGGGCGAAGGGATCGAAGTCGCCGACGCGGTTGTTGTGCGGCAGACCCGTCTGCGGGCTCATGCCCAGCGAATTGGCCTGCGAGACGCCGCGCTCCATGGCGCACAGCGAGTTGCTGCCCCCGAGGTGGCAGGAGATGACTTTGAGATCGTCTCGCCCGATGAGCTGGGCGATGCGGCCGCCGATGAAGCGATGGCTGGCGCCGTGAAAACCCCAGCGCTGGATGCCGTACTCCTGTTTCCATTCATAGGGCACGGCGTAGGCGCGCTGGGCCTCGGGAATGGTGTCATGGAAGCCTGTCTCCAGCGCAGCGACGAGCGGAATCTGCGGAAAGGCCGAACGCAACTGCCGCATCGCCCGCGCGTAGGGCGGATTGTGCGCCGGCGCGACGTCCGCCAGACGCTCCATTTCTCCCAGCACCGCGTCATCGACGATCCGCACGCCGCTCAGCTTCCCCGCGAACACCGCCTTGAAGCCGATCGCGGCCACGTCCTCCGCGGACTTCAGGCAGCCGTGCTGGGGATCGGTCAGTTGATCGAGGCACATCTGCACGGCGGCGGCGTGATCGGGAATCTCGCGGGTCAGCTCGCCCTTGTGGTCGCCGATCTCGACGGTGCAGCGGCTCTGGGCCTGGCCGATCCGGTCGATCCCGCCGCGCGCCAGCTGGCGTTCGGCCGGCATGTCGAACACGCGGTATTTGAAAGACGTCGAGCCGAGGTTGGCGACAAGAATGATCATGGTCGGAGGGCTGGAACGCAGTGGGCAGGCGATGGCGTGACAGCATCGTGCAGCGGCCCGGCGCACTCAACCCAAGTGGCGGAATCTAAGGCGTCGGTCGCGCGCGGCCCCATCCGTTCGATTCGAACGTTGAGTGGTCCACGTCCATGGCTGTCGAACGCAACGGGGAAGTCACGGATCGAGAGGGATCGCACCGATCGATGCGACGAGCGGAATGCCTCGCCCGCAAGGGACGCCCGCCTTGAAGCCATCGGGCGTCTGGCGGTCCGCAGATCAGTCGGTGATCAGCTCGGAGTCCACGCCGTTGAGGATCTCGAACGCCGACATCTCTTCGGTGATCTCGTTGGTGATGACGTAGTCGGTCCGCGGCGCCGTTGTCGGCTTTTCCTCGACGACCGTCTTCACAGTCCACTTGACGAGCCCGAACGGAATCGCGTCGCTGCGATAGATTTCCGCGGTGCTCGCGGAACGCTGCGTGGTCGATTCCGCGGACTGCGAGCCCTTGTACAACTGCGAATCAAAATTGCCGGCGGGCGCCTGGAAATCTCCGGGAGCGCCATCGGGCATCAGGTTGCGGTAGTGGTGAAGCTGCGTCAGAACGGGCCGGGCCTGCAGGACCGGGGGCTCGATCGGCTGCGCCGGCTCGTCGCCGATCTTGCGGAAGCCGCGGACGATCGGAATGTACGAGACGAAGATCTGCCGGTTTTCGGCGATCGGCTCATCGATCGTGCCGCGGACGGCGCTCTCCGGGACGAGGACCTTGTAGATCCGGGTCGAGCCTGGTCCGGCGTCGATGTCACCCTCCTTCGGGCGACCCGTCTGCACGCGGAACTCGATCCATCGGCAGGGCTGGAGCTGCCCCCGGTACTCGGCCTCCTCACGGCCCACGGACGCGATCCGCAGCCGGCGGCTCCATTGGATCGTCGTATCGCCTTCGACCGCGTTGGGCCGTTTGACGAGCTGGCGGTAGGTCCCTTCGTACCGCACGCCCACGCCGTCCTCATCCGGCAGGTTGTTCAGCAGACCCTGCCCGAAGGCGGGCGCCGCGGCGAAGCACGCCAGCACCAGGCCGAAAACCGACGTGCGGAGGCGACGGGAAACTCGCATGGCGTATCTGCTGCGGGAGTGGATCGGCGCGGAGACCCCCGGCGGCGCACACGGCGCTCGCGGGACATTGCGAGTCTCCCACACGCTGCAAGGGGGGGCAAGCGGCGTTCGCGGGCATTGGGCGTCTTCGACCCTCGCGTCTGTCGGACGGCGAAGCCCGGCGGCCCCTGCCGCATTCGACGCGTTCGCAGATCACGGAAACTCTGCCGGTCGTTCGCCCTCGGGCAGCCGCAGCAGAGTCGCCAGCGGCACGCCGGCCCGCTCCAGCCGCGCCAGGACCTCGGTCCCCTCGGGCGGCGGGTCCAGCGACTCCCAGGGATCGGCCCGGCGATGAAACAACAGCACCAGCCGCGACCCGCCCGGAACCTTGTCGTCGTAGGGCTCCAGCCGCAACTCCGCGGCCTGCAGCAGAGGCGACTGGCTGAGCAGGTGGTCCAGGTAGATTGGATGCAGGACCGGCGCCACATCAATCCGGCTGCCTCGGGGAACCGCTTCGACGATCCGCCGCTGCAGCGATTCGGTCAGACTGTCGGCCCAGTAGCTGGTCTCAAAGCCCAGCCCGGCCGCGCCCTGCAGCCCCCCGACGGCCAGGTTGTAATAGCTGAGCTGGCAGGGATGCAGGCGCGCCAGTCCCCAGCCCTGCGCGGCGACGAACGCGGTCGCGATGCTGATCGCAGCGGGTGCAGACAGGCGCGCCCGCAACCAGGCCATCGCGCGTGCTCCGCCCCGGCCGATGACGATTCCCCACAGCGGAAAGCTGACCGCAAACAGCCGTTCGCCGTCGTAGACCCGGATTCCGGGCAACGAAAACACGATCAGCGGAATCACAACCGCCAGCAGGACGAGTGCCAGACGCGGGTCGCGCCGCGCCGATCGACCGTCTTCCCCCGTCCCGAGCCCGACCAGGCCCAGCAGCTGCAGTCCCAGCGGGACGACGACGGCGAACTGCACCCAGGGGTAATGCCACGGCACGTCGAGATCCGCCCAGCGCTCGCCCCAGTAGAAGCAGTAAAGAGTCTGCCGCTCGGTCGTTCGCGCGAAATATTCGTGCAGGTGCGCGGCGGGATCGAGCCACAGCCAGGGCCACCCCGCGAAGAACACGGCCAGCGCCATCCCGCCGCAGGCCGCCAGCCGCGGCAGACCCCGCATTCCAAACCGCGCCAGCGCCCAGACCGCCACGGCCGGCCCCAGAAACACGGCCTGAATCTTCGTCAACAGCGCCAGGCCGATCAGCGCGCCTCCGCCGAGCACGTTCCCCCAACCGGGCAGCGGACGTCGGCCCCCCGCCCGGCTCGCGACCTCGGCGTCGACGCTCCATGTCTCCGCAATCGCCAGCACGGCCGCGGCATAGGCGAGCCCGATGAACGTCTCCAGCGACGCGAGATGCGCGTGCCCGAACTGTCGCGGCATCAGCAGCACCGACGCTCCGCCGACGATCCCCGCCGTCCGCCCGTACCACCGGCCGCCGCACCAGGCGACCAGCCAGACCGTCAGGGCGAAGGCGATCGCCGAGGCCGGCCGGGCAGCCGAGTCGCGAATCCCCGACGACTCGCGATCGACGTTGGCGTCATGCGCCAGCCCCAGGGCCAGTCGCCCCAGCGGCGGGTGATCGGGGTTGTATGCCGCGGCCCCCCAGATCTCCCGGACCGAGTCGGGATGCAGCGCCGCCAGTCCGAACTCCCGGAGGCTGCGAATGAGATACACGCCCGTTTCGACGTTGAACGATTCGTCGAGCGTGATGCCCGGCCCTTCGGCGACGGCGCCCCGGAACGCCTCTCGCCCTGACGTGAGGAGCACCAGCGCGGCGGCCGCGAGCGCCAGGAGAAACGCTGGCCCCATGCCGCGAAAGCGCCGGGGCTTTGGGGACGCGGCCGGAGGTGGGACTGGTGATTGCACCCCGCCAGCGTCGAGACCGCATCCAGATGCGTCAAGTGCGTCCGTCGCGCGGTGCGAAGATGCGGGAAAATGTGTGGCGGCGGAATCCTCGTCGATGGCTGCGCTTGCGGACACGTCGGCCTGTAGACTGCCTGTCACGTCACTCTGGCGACCTGCGTGGCCCTCTGAGGCGCTCGACCAGTGATGCGTGCGGCGCCAGTCATGTTTCTGACATGCGTGGTCACTGGCGCGGCAGCCCTCGGACAGGGGTCGAGCGAGCTGGACGCGATCCTACTGCAATATCAGGCGGAGACCGCCGCGGCGTCCCCCCGCGGCTCACGTCACTCGGCGCCGATCGCATGCGGGCCAGCCAATTCCCGGCGAATCTGCGAAACTGATCGCCGGGCAGTTAAAATCGGCATGAAATCCCATCCGGGAGCACGCGATTTGCCCGGCCGTTGTTGATACACCGCGTCCTCGACCCGCGACAACAACTGGAGTGATCCCCAAATGGAACGGATGCTGGGAGACAACATTCATCAGCTGCCGGCCGATGAAGTTCTCGAACTGCTCGACGTCAACGCTGAGAAAGGGCTGGATCTCCTTGAAGTTCGCGCCCGGCATGAACGCTTCGGGCTGAATGTCATCCCAGCCACCGCGGGGCACGGCCCCTTCAAGCGCTTCCTGCTGCAGTTCCACCAGCCGCTGGTCTACATCCTGCTCGCGGCCGCCGCGATCACCCTCGTCCTGCATGAATGGGTCGACGCCGGCGTGATCTTCGGCGTCGTCCTGGTCAACGCCATTATCGGCTTCCTCCAGGAATCCAAAGCCGCCCGCGCCCTCGAAGCCCTCGCCCAGACCACCCACACCGAGGCCCGCGTCCTCCGCAGCGGCGAAATCCGCACGATTCCCTCCGACCAGCTCGCCCCCGGCGATATTGTCCTCCTCCAGTCCGGCGACAAGGTCCCCGCCGACCTCCGCCTCATCCAGTCCCGCGACCTGCAGATCGACGAGTCCGCGCTGACCGGCGAGTCCGTCCCCGTCTCCAAGAAGATCGACCAGCTGGCTGGCCGGGTGGCGCTCGGCGACCGCAAGAACCTCGCGTTCTCCTCCACGCTCGTCACCTACGGCCAGGGACGCGGGGTCGTCTACGGGACCGGCAAGGAAACCGAGATCGGCCGCATCTCGAACCTGATCTCCACCGCCGACGTCCTGGAAACGCCCCTCACCCGGCGGATCGCCCAGTTCAGCCATCTGCTGTTGATCGTCATCCTCTGTCTCGCGGCGCTGACGGTCATCATCGGTCTCGTCCGGGACCAGCCGCCGATCGACATTTTCATGTCGGCCGTGGCGCTGGCCGTCGCGGCGATTCCCGAAGGTCTGCCGGCCGCCGTAACGATCATTCTCGCCATCGGCGTCTCCCGCATGGCCCAGCGGCGGGCCATCATCCGCAAGCTGCCGGCTGTCGAAACGCTGGGCAGCACCACGACGATCTGCTCCGACAAGACCGGCACGCTGACGGTCAACCAGATGACCGTGCGGGGCTGCTGGGCGGGAGGCGCGGCGTATGAAGTGACCGGCACGGGCTACGGCGCGGACGGCCAGTTCACCCGGCCGGCCGACGGCGCGGCCCCCGAGGAGAATCCGGCGCTCCGGGAAATGCTGCTCGTCGGCCTGCTGTGCTCGGATTCCTCGGTCTACGAGGAGGACGGCCACCCGGCCATCCAGGGGGACCCGACCGAGGCCGCGCTGATCGTCGCCGCCCGGAAAGCCGGCTTCGCCGACGCGGACTGGCAGGCGCGCCGCAAACGGCTCGACTCGATTCCCTTTGAAAGCCAGCACCAGTACATGGCGACGCTGCATGACGACCGGGAGTCCGGCAAACGTCTGCTGTGCGTCAAAGGCGCCATGGAAGTTCTGCTCAGCCGCTGCCGGGGCGCGTTGTCGTCCGAGGGGGACGTCCGGCCGGTCGACGCGTCCGCCATTCAACAACACTTCGACGCGCTGGCGTCGCAGGGGCTGCGGGTGCTGGGGTTCGCCTACAAAGAAATGCCGGAAGGAACCAAGTCGATCGACCATCCGGACGTGCAGGATCTGGTGTTCCTGGGCCTGCAGGGCATGATCGATCCGCCGCGGCCGGAGGCCATCAGCGCCATCGCCGCCTGCCAGCAGGCGGGCGTGCATGTGAAGATGATCACCGGCGATCACGCCGCGACGGCCCGGGCCATCGCCCAGCAGATCGGCCTGCAGGGCCTGGCGGATGATGCCGGTGAACTCAAGACGCTGACGGCCAACGAGCTGGCGGAACTGTCGGACAAGGAACTCATCGAGGCGGCGGACCGCGTGGCGGTGTTCGCGCGGGTCACTCCCGAGCAGAAGCTGCGGCTGGTCCGGGCGCTGCAGGCCAGCGACCGCGTGGTGGCGATGACCGGGGACGGCGTGAATGATGCGCCGGCGCTCAAGCAGGCGGACATCGGCGTGGCGATGGGCCGGGGCGGAACCGAGGTGGCCAAGGAGGCCGCCGACATGGTCCTCACGGACGACAACTTCGCGACGATCGAGGCGGCCGTCGAGGAGGGGCGGGGCGTCTTTGACAACCTGACGAAGTTCATCGTCTGGACGCTGCCGACGAACGCAGGCGAGGGCCTCGTGATTCTCGCCGCTGTGATCCTGGGCGTCGTGCTGCCCGTTTACCCGGTGCAGATTCTGTGGATCAACATGACCACGGCGGTGTTCCTGGGAATGATGCTGGCGTTCGAGCCGAAGGAGCCGGACATCATGACGCGTCCGCCGCGCGATCCGGCCGAGCCGCTGCTGACGCCGACGCTGATCGTGCGGATTCTGATCGTGGCTTCGATCATGCTGGCGGGGGCGTTCGGTTCGTTCCGCTGGGCGCTGGATGAAGGCATGAGCGAGAACGCGGCCCGGACCGTGGCGGTGAACGTGTTCGTGTTCGTGGAGTTGTTCTACCTGTACAACTGCCGGTCGCTGACGCGGTCAATCTTCCAGATCGGCCCGCTGACGAATCACTGGGTGCTGGTGGGTTCGGCGGCGATGGTGGGCATGCAGATGCTGTTCACGTATGTGCCGTTGCTGAACCGGGCCTTCCACAGCGCGCCGATTGGCTTGGACGCCTGGTGGCGGATTCTGCTGACGGGGCTGGGCACGTATGTCGTCGTGGAGGCGGAGAAAGGCCTGCGGCTGTGGCTCAAGCGGGACAAGCCGGCCGGGGCCTGATGCGGCCGCGGAAAACGACAGGCATCCAGACCGACTCGATCTCATACGGAGCCACGGACAGGCCCCACACACCGGGCCGCCGGTTGAAGCTGGTCGGCCCACGCCGTGCGGCCTTTCGTTTCTTTCGTGCCTTTCGTGGTTGGAACCTGCTGGAACCGAGCCAGAAACGAGAACCACGAAAACAACGAAAGACACGAAAGACACGAAAGACACGAAAGGGGCCAGGAGCGATCGGGGCGCTGTTAGAACCACAGGCTGTTATCTCAACAGGCGCGCGAGAAGTCGTTGCGGCCTGTCGATGGACGCGTGGTCAGCCTCCGACCATCCGTGCGATCCCTTTGATCCGTGGTCCATTCATTGGCCGGACGCGGGGAACCACGGCGTTCCGGGGCTTCCCTCGCTGCGTTCGGTCCAGCCCCGGCCACACCCGTTGCAGTTTGCACATTTCAATTGCCGTTTTGCACTTTGCAATGACCAATGGCTGGTGACCAATGACCTATTCACTGAGTGGTGGTGAGTGGTCAGGACATGGGTGGCGCTTTCGGGTTGGTGTCAGCAGGGGGCAAGAATTCTCGCGAACTCAGCGAGCCTTCCCGCGCAGGGATGCCGGGACGGCCCTCGATCCGGTGCAGGCCGCCTGGCTCGACGCCGCCCTGCCGCCCCCGTCAAGCAATCAGCTTCGACACCACGTTCCCCGCCACGTCCGTCAGCCGGAAGTCCCGGCCCTGGAATCGGAACGTCAGCCGCTCGTGGTCCAGGCCCAGCAGGTGCAGCAGCGTCGCGTGCAGATCGTGCACGTGCACCCGGTCCTCCACCACGTAATAGCCCAGATCGTCGGTCCGGCCCACCGTCTGCCCCGGCTTGAACCCGCCTCCAGCCGCCCACATCGTGAACGCCTCGATATGGTGGTCCCGGCCGATCAGGTCCCGGGGCTCGCCCATCGGCGTGCGGCCGAACTCGCCCCCCCACACGACAATCGTATCTTCCAGCAGGCCCCGCTGCTTGAGGTCCTTCACCAGCGCCGCCGAAGCGCGGTCGACTTCTTTGCAGCGGGCCTCCAGCGGCTCGCCCAGGTGCGTATCGTTGTTGCCGTGGTGGTCCCAGTCGGTGTGATACAACTGCACGAACCGCACGCCGCGCTCGACGAGCCGCCGCGCCAGCAGGCAGTTGTTCGCGAACGACGGCTGCCCGGGCTCGGCGCCGTACAGGTCCAGCGTCTCGCGCGTTTCGCCGGACAGGTCGACCAGTTCCGGGGCGCTGGACTGCATGCGGTACGCCATTTCGTAGGCGGCGATCCGCGTGGCGATCTCCGGGTCCTGCACGGTTTCCAGCCGGGAGCGGTTGAGATCCCGCACGGCGCTGAAGAAGGCGGCCTGGCGGTCGTCATCGATTCCCGGCGGACTGGCGAGATTCAGAATGGGCTCGGGACCGGACAGGAACGGAACGCCCTGGTAAGTGGTGGGCAGAAAGCCGCTGCCCCACAGGGCCGTGCCGCCGCGGGGCCCGCGAGGGCCGGACTGCAGGACGACGAACCCGGGCAGCGACTGCGATTCGCTGCCGATGCCGTAGGTCAGCCAGGCGCCCATCGACGGCATGCCGAACCGGGCGGAGCCGGAGTTCATGAACAGCTTGGCGGGCCCATGATTGAACACATCGGTCGCCATGCCGCGGATGAAGGTCAGGTCATCTGCGATGGCGGCGGTGTGGGGCAGGAGTTCGCTGAGTTCGGCGCCGGACTCGCCGTGTCTGGCGAACTGGCGTCGTCCGCCGAGCAGCCGGGCGTCTCCCTTGATGAAGGCGAAGCGTTTGCCCTGGGTGACGTCGCTGGGAACGATCTGTCCGTCGAGTTCGCGGAGCCGCGGCTTGTCGTCGAAGAGTTCGAGCTGGCTGGGCCCGCCGGCCATGAACAGGAAGATGACGCGTCGGGCGCGGGCCGGGAAGTGCGTGCGTTTGGGGGCCAGCGGCAGTCGATCGGGGTTCTGCGGGGCGTCGGCGGGGCGGGCGTCCTTCGCCAACAGGGAGCCCAGGGCGATGGCGCCGAGGCCGACGCGGCAGTCGGCGAAGAAGTGCCGACGCGTGGCGGCATGCAACGGGGAGGGACCGACCATGGGGCGGGTCTCAGCTCGAGGGACGAGGCGGGACCATTGATGATGACTGTCGGCGTCAGCGAGGGGAAGGGCCAGATGCGGCGCGGCACAGCGCAATCCGGTGGAGCATGCCGGCTCGGACGCGGTCGGCGTGTGGTTACGACGGCGCTCCGGGGCTTCCCTCGCTGCGCCCGGTCCGCCCGGCCATGCCCATCGCCGCGATCTCGGTCGTGCCGCAACGACGCCCTATGGCCGGGGGTCGTTGTTCTCCGGCCGTCCCTCGATGTAGAACCAGTTGTGGATCGGACGCAGGATCTCCTGCACCTCGGCCAGCAGCTCGCGGTCGATCGGCTCCTGCGCCCAGCGGGCCCACTGCCGGACGCGGTCGGGCCGCGCGCTGCCCGTGATGCAGGTCGTCATCTCCGGATGCGCGATCGAAAACTGCAGCGCCAGCCTGGCGATGTCCACGCCGCGTTTGCGGCAGTGTTTCGCCGCGCGGGCCGCGACCTCCCGCACCTCCGGCGTCGCCTTATGCCACTTGGGGAGCGGATCGGCCGTCAGCAGCCGGGCCGAGAACGGCGCCGCGTTCATGACGCCCACGCCCTTCGACTGCAGGTACGGCACGAGGTCGGCGAACATCGTGTTCTGCAGCGTGTAGTGGTTGTACGAAAGCACGACGTCCAGCGGGGCGCGATCCAGCACGTACCGGAAAATGTTCATCGGATAACCCGAGATGCCGACGAACCGCAGCTTCCCCTTTTCCTGCTCGCGACGCAGCGCCGGCAGCGTCTCTTCAACGATCTGCCGCATGTCGACGAACTCGATGTCGTGGCAGAGCATGATGTCGACGTGGTCGACCCCCATCCGCTCCAGGCTGATGTCCACGCTTTCCGTCACGCGACGGGCCGAAAAGTCAAAATGCGTGCCGCTGTATCGGCCCAGCTTGGTGCACAGCGTGTACGAATCGCGGGGAACCGTCCGCAGGGCGACGCCCAGCAGGACTTCGGACAGGCCCCGCCCGTAAAACGGCGAGGTGTCGATGAAGTTCATGCCGACTTCAAGGGCCGCCGGAATCGTGGCCAGCGCCTCCTGCAGATCGATCTGCCGGAACTCCTGGCCCAGCGAGGAGGCTCCGAATCCCAGAACGGGCAGTGTCAGTCCCGTGTTGCCGAGTGGGCGGCGTTCCATGACGACTTCCGTATTGATGGCCTAGGTCGCCGCCGTCGCTGGCTGGCGTCCCGCAAGAATCTGCGCGATGTGCATCACGGCGAGCGGCTTCTTCTGCCTCCGGATCAGCCCCTCCAGGTGCATCAGACAGGACATGTCCCCCGCCGTGATGACCTCCGCGCCCGCCTGCTCGTGGTCGTGGACGCGGTCCAGCCCCATCATGCACGAAACGGCCTCTTCCGACACCGCAAACGTCCCCCCGAATCCGCAACATTCGTCCGGCCGCTGCAGCGGCACGAGTTCCAGCCCCTCGACCAGCTCCAGCAACTGCCGCGCCTTGTTGAAGTCCGGTTCCATGCGCTCGCTGGAGCGTCCCAGCCGCAGTTCCCGCAGCCCGTGGCAACTGTTGTGCAGCCCGACCCGGTGCGGAAACCGCAGCCCCTCGAACCGGTCGACCTGCAGGACGTCCGTCAGAAACTGCGTCAGTTCGAACGTCTTCGCTTTCAGCTCCTCGAACCCCGGCTGGCCATGCAGCGCGTGCTCGTAATGGTGCGTGACCATCGCCGTGCAGCTCCCCGACGGGCAGACGACCGCCTCGTAGGGGGCGAAGATCTTCAGGAACTGCTCGGCCAGCGGCCGCATGTCGTCCCAGCAGCCGGTGTTCGCCATGGGCTGGCCGCAACACGTCTGCGCCGGGGGAAAGTCGACGTCGCAGCCGAGTTTCTCCAGCAGCTCCAGCGTCGCCATGCCGACGTCGGGATAGAACTGATCGACGTAACAGGGGATGAACAGTCCGACGCGCATGCGGGTGATCGGCGGGGCGGGCGGGGCGTTGACAGCGGGGCGAGACAAAATCGCGGCGTCGGATGCGCAGGTCAGAACAGCGGCGGACGTCCCAATTGGCGACGGACGACTGCCCACTGGCCGCAGTGCATCAGCCAGTGGCTGCCCTGCAGGGCGAACACCGCGCCCAGCGTGGGGGCATAGCTGCGAAACGCCTCGGGGGAGACCTTGTCGAGCGCCTCGTCGCTCTGTTCGCCGAGGGCTGTCAGCATGGCCTCGCGCTGTTCCCGGTAGACGCGCAACAGCTCGGCCTTGGAGGCGAAGTCGGCGGGGTTGTCGCTGGCGGCCTTGTCCTTCGCATAGCGTTCCGCGAAGCCCTGCGGCAGGGGGGGCATCGAGCCGGGCAGGCTGCCGTTGAGCATCTCGTGTTCGGAGGCGATGAGATGTCCGAGCTGCCAGTTGATGTGGTTGATGCCGGGGGCCGCGCGGCGCATCAGGTCCTCGTCGCTGAGGTCATTGATGTACGCGAGTCCGACGAATTCCCCCATCTGAATGGTCAGTTGCAGGGCGTCGCGGGGGTTCATGCACGGTCTCCGTGATCCGGGGCGGGGGAAATCGATCTCTACGGGATGGCGGAAACGCCGTCAATCGCGTCGCTGCGCCGCGCGCTGTCGGGCCGCGAGGAGGGGCGGACCTGTCGCGACGCCGTCCCGCCGGCCCCGTGAACTGTCGAACTTCCCGGGCGGTTCGATATCCTTCGGTTTCCGGCAGGCGGCCGCCATCCGCGCGCGTCCCTGCGGGTCTCCGCCCCCGCTCCCCTACGAACTGTCCGACGTGTCCGAGTCCTCGCTGACCTACCGTTCCGCAGGCGTCGATCTCGACCTGTATGAGGAGGCGATGGGCCGGCTGCCCGCACTGATGGCGCGGACCAACACGCCCCGCGTCATGCCGCTCCCAGGGGGCTTCGCGGGGCTGTTTCGACTGTTCGGCGAGGGAAAGAAATACGTCGACCCGGTGCTGGTCTCCGGGACGGACGGGGTGGGCACGAAGATCAAAGTCGCCGCGCTGGCCGGGAAGTTCGACACGGTCGGCATCGACCTGGTCGCGATGTGCGTGAACGACTGCCTCTGTCTGGGGGCGGAGCCGCTGTTCTTTCTCGACTACCTGGCGCTGGGCCGGGACAATCCGGACCTGATCGCCAGCCTCGTGAAGGGCGTCTGCGAGGGTTGCGTCGAGGCCGGGGCCGCCCTGCTGGGGGGCGAGACAGCCATCATGCCCGACCTGTACGCGGCGGACGACTTCGACCTGGCCGGGTTCTGCGTGGGGGTCGTCGAACGCGACCGGATCCTCGATGGCAAGGCCATCCGGCCCGGGGACGTCCTGATTGGCGTCGACTCCAGCGGCCTGCATTCGAACGGGTTCAGCCTGGTCCGCAAGATCGTGTTCGAACATGCGGGGCTGGATGTGTCCGAGCCCGTTTCGGAGCTGGGCGGGACGGTCGGCGACGTCCTGCTGACGCCGACGCGGATCTACGCGAAGACCACAGCCGCCCTGCAGTCGCGGCTGGGCGAGCGGTTGACGGGCCTGGCGCACATCACCGGGGGAGGATTGGCCGAGAACGTCGCGCGGATTCTGCCGGAGGGTTGCCGGCTGCACATTCGCCGCGACGCCTGGACGCCCCCGCCGGTGTTTGACTGGCTGCGGCGGTTGGGTAATGTCGACCGCGAAGAAATGTTCCGAGTGTTCAATATGGGCATCGGCCTGACAGCGACGGTTCGGGCGGATGCCGCGGATGCCGCCATCGAGTCGGTGCGGGCGTGCGGGCTGGAAAGTCGAGTGATCGGGGAGGTGCGGCCCGGCGAGCCGGGCGCAGACTGCGAAGACTGAGTCGCCGCGCGGCCGATGGAGCCGGATCGTGCGGCCGGAACCCAAGGGGAAAAGGATGCCGCAGCTGCCTCGCGTGCAAAACCGCGTCCGCTGGCTGGCACTGGCCAGTCTGGGGCTGGGGCTGATTCCTCTGGGCGCGTCGTCAGCCTTGGCGCAGCCCTCGCAGCGGACAGCCACGTCGACGCAGTTGATCGCACCGCTGTCCCCGCCAGCCGTGTTCCTGAAGAGCGAACCGGAAACGCTGGCCGACGTGCGGGAGATGGAGACGCATCTGACGCGTCTGGTCGAGCGGTCGCAGCGCGCGACGGTGGGGCTGCGGATCGGCCGGGCGTTCGGGACGGGCGTGATCGTCACCGAGGGAGGCATTGTGCTGACGGCTGGCCATGTGATCGGCGAGCCCGGGCGTCGCGTGGACGTGACGCTGTGGGACGGATCGACCGTCCGCGGCGAGACGCTTGGACGAAACCGGTCGTTCGATTCCGGGATGGTGCAGTTGCCGAAGGACCGCAAGTGGCCGCACGTGGAGCTGGCGGAGCAAACGTCGGCGGGGCCGGGCGCATGGTGCGCGGCGCTGGGGCATCCCGGCGGCTACGATTCCGATCGCGGCGTCGTCCTGCGGCTGGGGCGCGTCATTTCATCCCGGCGGCGGTTCATCCAGACGGACTGCCAGCTGGTTGGCGGCGACTCGGGCGGACCGCTGTTCGACATGGCGGGGCGCGTGGTGGCGATCCACAGCCGGATCGGCGAGAACCCGAATTACAACTTTCACGTGCCGGTCGCGGTGTACCGGGACGAATGGGACCGGCTGGCTTCGGGGGAGGACTTTCCCGGCCACAGCGGGGCGCTGCTGGGGCTGACGGGGCGACCCGATCCGGAAAACCGGGGCCTGCTGGTGACCGAGGTCTACCGCGGCGAACCGGCCGAGCGCGCGGGCGTGCTGACGGGGGACATCCTGGTTCTGTTCAGCTCGAAGAAAGTGACGACGCTGGCGGCGCTCGTCGAGCTGGTCGGCGAGAAGCGCCCGGGCGAGGTCGTGACGATCGAAGTGCTGCGGGAAGGCAAAGCCCGGCGCATTCAAGTCGAACTTGGCATGCGCGCCGAATAACCGGCTGCGGCCTGGCATTCCGACGGGCTGCCGCGTCAGTTGGCGAGCGCCGTCGTCTCGGCGAACGACTTGGGATCGGCCGGCCGCCCGAAGTAGTAGCCCTGGGCGAACGTGAATCCCAGATCACGGCAGGCCTGGACCTCTTCAGTCGTCTCGATGCCTTCCGCCAGCGGACGGGTGTCGAACTCCATGACGAGTTCGACCAGCGTCTTGATCATCCGCCAGTGCTGCGTGCTGGCCTGGTCGACGTTGCGGATCATCGAGGCGTCGAACTTCAGGTAGTCGGGGGGCGCCTTGACGAGTTCCATCAGCCGGGAGCGCCCCGCGCCGAAGTCGTCGTAGGCGAGCTGCACGTCGAGGTCCTTCAGTTCGGCGCGGAACTCACGGACGCTGTGGGCGTCGTGGACGGCCGCCTCGTGCACCTCGACGACCATCGGCACGTCGGGGATCTGGCGGCGCAGGTTCCGCACCGAGGGGAGCACGTCGACGGTGAAGCTTTCCGTGGGATGCGTGTTCACGAACACCGGCCGGCGGGCGGGCAGCTGGGGGGCGATTTCAATGGCCCGCTGCCGACAGACCAGGCTGAGTTCGACCTCACGGTTGGCGATCCGCGCGGTCTCAAACATCTTGAACGGGCTTTCGAAGCCGCACATTTTGCTGCGGGCCAGCGCCTCGTAGCCGGTGGTGGCGTCGGAATCGATGAGCGAGACGATCGGCTGGTAGTGCGGCGTGACGGCCCGTTCGCGGATCAGGCGATCGAGCTGGCTGAGGACCCACTCGTCCTCGATCGTGTCGATGTCCTGACAGGTGTTCTTGAGCTGCGGGTGGACGACTTCGTGCGTCAGTCCGCCGTCGAGTTCGACGCGGAATTCGACGTCGGCGAGTTCGATGTGGTCGCCGGCGACGAGCGGCGTGGGCTGGCGGATGCGGCGGCGGTTGACGTACGTGCCGTTCGTGCTGCCCAGGTCGCGGATGAACAGGCAGTGGCCGATGGTGAGGAGTTCGGCGTGCCGTCCGGAGACTTTGGGGGAGTGCACCTGCAGGTTGACGCCCGGCCGGCGCCCGATGACGAACGCTTCGCAGTCCACGACCGAGCGCATGAGCTGGCGCGATGGCGGCAGGCACCCGATGAGGCACCAGCCGGTCTGGTTGCGAACATCGTGTGTGGCTTTCCCGGTCGGGATCGTCGTCGTCTGCATGGTTTTGTGTCTGCCCACAGTGAGTCGTTGAGGCCCGACCCTGCGGAACGTTAGGTCGCGCTGCGGGAAGGCGGCTTCGTCAAGCGTGGCAACCGGCGGAATGGCCGGTTGCGGATAGCGATTCGCCCTTGAGTTCGGCTGTTGCGGCCCGCGCCATTCGTGCGGATTGTGCGCCCCGTGCCGTTTGGCGGAATCGTGGGAGTGGGGTTTTCCCGGTTCGGAGAGAGCCCGGGAAAATCCTCGCAGCGGCGTTGCGAACCGGCGGACCGTGATTCGGCGGAGCATCAGAGCGCCGCGAGGGCGTTTGCATTGCGACGACAAGTGCGCCCCGTTCTCCCGTGAATCGGCTTGCCGATTGAGCCTTGCAATGCGCCACGCTATGTTCTGTTTAAGCGATGACCCTCAGCGACTGACCATCGTTCGAGCCAGCAAGTCATTAAGCGGCCGGTCATTGAGGAAGAGGACCTGCTTGTCGGAGGCGCCAGCAACATTCGCCACGCCCTTCCGGCCGGCGAAGGTTTCTTCCAAAGCCCCGCCTTCAGCGGCCTTCAGGATGCGCCGCCCGATTGGAACTCCGGACGCCGCCTCATGATTCCCGAACTCGGCCGGCTTGTCGAAGTCGATCTCCGGGAAGCCTGGCCGCATGAAGCGCACAGTCTGACGCCCTGGCTGGCGGCCAATCTGGACCATCTCTCACAGCTTCTCGACCTGCGGCTGGAGCTGGAGGGGACGGAGGTCGCTGTCGAACGCTTCGCGGCGGACCTTCTTGCGAGAAACATCAGCGATGGCACGCTCGTGCTGATCGAGAATCAGCTGGAGGCGTCCGATCACTGGCATCTTGGTCAGATCCTGACCTATCTGGCGGGGCTTGACGCGAAGACGGTGATCTGGATCGCCCGCGAGTTTCGGGAACCACATCTCTCGGCACTGCGCTGGCTGAACGAACACACAGACGAGTCGTGTGCCTTTTTCGCCGTCCGCCTGCGGGCCGTCCGGATCGGCGATTCGCTCCCCGCACCGCAGTTTGAGATTCTCTGCCGGCCGAACGGCTGGGAGCGCCGGCTGCACACGATCGCGCAGACGGCTCAGAGCGAATATGGTCAGCTCTGCTCGCGGTTCTGGTCGCGTCTGTTGCTCCGGCATCCCTCCGAGGCGGTCTACGGCCCCGCGAACGGCGGAAACACCAGACGACGGACATTGAGGGATCTCGGCCTGTATCTCGGGGCCTACGTTGGACGGCAGGACTGCGGCGTGTTTGTCCGCGGAGCTTTTGGCGCCGAGAACGAAACCGTCTTCGAGCGACTTGCGTCGCAGCGCGAGGTGCTGGAGGCGGGGACCGGTGTGGCGCTCGAGCCGCACGCGGAAGGTCGCTATCTCATCCAGCGTCACCCGATTGATCCCGATGACGACTCCAGCTGGGACGTCGCGTGCGACTGGCTGCATCGAACCGTCAATGAGTACGAGGCGATCGTCAAACGCACGTTTGGAGCACGACAGGGGCCAACTCATGAAGACTGATAACAGGCGGGGACATCGAGGTGTGTTGAATGCCTGAAGAATTCGCTGGACCAGGGCAGGTCTGCCCAGCGACGCGGACAGGTCTTTGAACGTCCGCACATGGCACCCAACGCAAGCCGTACACGGGCGGACAAGCCGCCCATGGCACCCAACGCGGCGGCGGAACCGCGACGTTATCCGGCCAGCGAGAACAATCGAAATTGCCGTGCGCAGCATCGCATTGCTGGCCATCGGATTTCGCATAGACTGAGCCATAGTCAGAACGCGGCAGACAGTCGGCGGTTGGCCCTGCTGACGACGCTCGATTCGAGGACATGTCGGCGGCGAAGACTCCGCACGCCGTTCCATTCATCGCGACGCTCGGTATATGGAATCATGATGCCGCCTTCTCTTGCACCCTCGGCGCCCGACCGGCGAACCCGCATGAAGGCCCTGTCCCGCATCTCTCCGTCGCGCTGTCGCCCCGCGTGCCTGGCGCTCTGCCTGGGAATGGTTCACAGCATCGCCCTGGCGCAGCACGCCGACGACCCTGCCGCAGCGGGCGTCCCAAGCGCGCCGTCGCCGGCGGCACGCGCTGCACCCGTGGACTTTCTGCGCGAGATTCAGCCGATCCTGCAAAACAATTGTTACGAGTGCCACGCCGGGTCCACGGAAGAAGGGGGCCTGAACCTGGGCATCAAGTCCCGGGCATTCCAGGGAGGGGACAGCGGCGCCGCGATCATCGCCGGCCAGGGCGAGGAGAGCCCGCTGATTCAGTTCGTGTCCGGAGGAGACGAGCGGCTGATGCCGCCGAAAGGCAGGGCGCCGCTGACCGGCGAGCAGGTCGGCCTGCTTCGCTCCTGGATCGACCAGGGCGCGGCGTGGCCCGAAGACGCGGACATCGTGGATCCGAAACTCGATCGGGCCCGGAAGCACTGGGCGTTCCAGCGACTTGCCCGGCCCACGGCGCCTGCCCGGGCGTCCGACGACGCCTGGTCGAAAGGACCGATCGATCGGTTCGTGCTGCGGCGACTCCACGACGCCGGACTCCGGCCAGCGCCGCCCGCCGATGCACGGACGCTGGTGCGACGATTGCACTTTGATGCGATCGGCCTGCCGCCGACTCCGGAGCAGACCCGAGAGTTCGTCGCGGCGCATGCCGAGGATCCCGATTCCGCCGTGCGCAATCTGGTGGACCAGCTGCTGGACTCGCCCCGTTACGGCGAGCGCTGGGGCCGGCATTGGTTGGATGTGGCGCGGTACGCCGACAGCGACGGACAGGAATCCGACATGGACCGTCCGCACGCGTATGTCTATCGCGACTTCGTGATCCAGGCGCTCAATGACAACCTGCCGTACGACCAGTTCGTGCGCTGGCAGATCGCCGGCGACGAATACGAGCCGGGCAATGATGCTGCGGTCTCAGCGACCGGCTTTCTGACCGCCGGGCCGTCCTTCAAGTTGCCGGACACGTTCATCGAGAGCGAACGTCTGCTGAATCGATACAACGAGCTGGACGACGTGATCTCCACAGTCGGATCCGGGCTGCTGGGGATTACGGTCGCCTGCGCCCGCTGTCACGACCACAAGTACGACGCGTTCACGGCGAGCGAGTACTACCAGTTGCTGGGCGTGTTTCACAGCGGCGACCGCGTCACGGCCAACTTGCCCAGCGGGAAGGAGGGCTTCTTTTTCCGGGACTTCGACCACGAGCGCCGCACAACCTGGTTGTTTCGCCGAAGCGATTTCTACGACCGCGAGATCGAAGTCGGCATCGGGTTTCCTGCCATGCTGTCGGCGGGCGCGGATGCCGACGACTACTGGCGGAAGGCAAAGGACGGCTACGGAGAAATCGGAGAGGCGGCGAGCACCCTGCAGCGACGAGCCCTGGCCGACTGGATCACGGACACGCAGCAGGGGGGCGGAGCGCTGCTGGCCCGAGTCTTCGTCAACCGGGTCTGGAGCCATCACTTTGGCCAGGGTCTCGTGCGGACCACCAGCGATTTTGGCGTGCGCGGCGATCCGCCGTCTCATCCGGAGCTGCTCGAGCATTTGGGCAACGAGTTCGTGGAGAGCGGCTGGGACATTAAGGCCCTGCATCGATCGATCCTGACCAGCGCCGTCTGGCGGCAGGCCAGCACGCAAGGCGGCCTGGACGAGCGCGGCCCGCAGATCGATCCCGCCAACACGCTGCTGTGGCGGATGACGCCGCAGCGGCTCGAAGCCGAGGTGATGCGGGACGCGATGCTGGCCGTCAGCGGAACGCTGAACCTGGAAGCAGGCGGCCCGGGATTCAAGCCGTACATCGCTCCCGAGGCCAACCTCGCCCGCAACATCAAGGGGGGCGGCTATCCGAATGACGCGCCGGACGACGCCTCCACCCGGCGGCGCAGCGTGTACATGTTCCACAAGCGGCTGATCCCGTATCCGATGTTCCAGGCGTTTGACCGCCCGGACCTGATGACCAGTTGCGCCAACCGGCAGACCACGACCGTCGCGCCGCAGGCCATGGTTCTGCTGAACGATCGCTTCGTCCGCACCATTGCCCGCGATGTCGCCAGCCGGCTGGCTCCGAAGCCCGCCGGTCAATCGGCTCCGACGGAAGAGGAGCTGCGGCCGATCATCGCGGAGGCGTTCGAGGCGTTGTTCGCGCGGTCGCCGACTCCGGCGGAATTCGAGGCCTCGCTCGAGTTTCTCGACGGACAGTTCCAGTCCCGAACCGGGCGCGGGGACGACGACCCCCGCAGCGAATCGCTGGCCGACTATTGCCAGTCGCTGTTCGGACTCAATGAATTCATTTACGTCGACTGAGGAGCGGAAATGGCAGTCCCTTCCACGATGTTTCCCTGCGGTCGCGTGGCGAACCTGCTGAGTCGCCGCGAGTGGCTCTGCCGCGCCGGCGCCGGCGCGGGAATGATCGGCCTCGCCAATCTTCTGGCGGAGCAGGGCCTGCTTGCCGCGCCCCCGTCGGAGCCGTCAGCCCAGCCCGTCGAGTCGCTGCTGCCGCGCCCGGGGCATTACGCCGCCAAAGCGACATCGGTCATCTGGCTGTTCATGGAAGGCGCTCCCAGCGCGGTCGACATCTTCGACCGCAAGCCCGAGCTCGATAAACGCGACGGCGACACCACGGACATTCAGGCGTTCTTCGGCAATCCCGGGCCGTTGATGAAGTCGCCGTTTTCATTTCAGCAGTATGGCGAATGCGGGCAGTGGGTCTGCGACAAGTACACCCACGTCGCCCAGCACGTCGACAAAATGGCCTTCATCAAGTCCTGCCACAGCGAGTCGAACGACCACGTGCCGGCGATCTATCAGATCAACAGCGGACTGCCGCGACCGGGCTTTCCCACCGCCGGCGCCTGGGTGACCTACGGCCTGGGCAGCGAGAACCAGAACCTGCCGGGCTACGTCGTGATGGGCAACACCCAGGGCGCCAAAGGGGGGCCGCACAACTGGGGCGCCGGGTTCCTGCCCTCGACGTTCCAGGGAACGCTGTTCCGCTCGCAGGGCGCGCCTGTCCTGAACCTCAACCGGCAGCCGGAAGTCACCCGGCAGGATCAGCGCGCACAACTGGACCTGATGGCCCGGTTGAACGATGAGCATCTGCGGCGACATCCGCGGGATGCCGAGTTCGCGAACCGCATGCAGTCGTTCGAGCTGGCGTATCGCATGCAGCAGGACGCCCTGGAGGTCGTCGACATTTCACGCGAGACGCAGGCGACGCAGGCGCTGTACGGGATCGACAACCCGGCTTCCAGGTCGGTCGGGTCCAAGTGCCTGATGGCCCGGCGGCTGATCGAAAGCGGCGTGCGGTTCGTGCAGGTGTACAGCGATGGAGAGTGGGACGCTCACGACAACCTCGAAGAGAACCACACGCACCATTGTGCGGCGACGGACGTCCCGGTGGCCGGCCTGTTGACCGACCTGGAGGCCCGCGGCCTGCTCGACTCGACGCTGGTGATCTGGGGCGGCGAGTTTGGCCGCATGCCGATCTCCCAGAACGGAAGAGGGCGCGATCACAATCCGAAGGGCTTCCTGCAATGGATGGCCGGCGCCGGCATCCGCGGAGGCGTCAGCTACGGAGAGACCGACGAGATCGGCTACGAGGCGGTCGAGAACCGTGTCAGCGTGAACGACCTGCACGCCACGATCCTGCACCTGCTGGGCCTGGATCACGAGCGGCTGACCTACTTCCACAACGGCCGCAGCTACCGGCTGACCGACGTCGCCGGCGAAGTGATCCGGGAGGTTCTCGCCTGAGGTTCGGCTCGGGGGACGCAGCGCCGCAGGCCCGGAGAGAACCGCGCCTGCGGCCGCTCGATCCGCGCCCCGGGTTCACTCGTTTCCGCCGCAGCACTTCTTGTACTTCTTCCCGCTGCCGCAGGGGCAGGGGTCGTTACGGCCGACTTTCGCCTGGTAGTTGCGGATCGGCTCGATGGGCTTGGCGTCGTCGCCGGGGCCGGACGTGGTGTGCTCCGGTTCGGGACGGCGCTGCTGCTGCTGAGGGGACGCCTGTTGCGGAGGCTGCGGGGCGAACTCCTCGGCCAGAGACTGGGCGTCGGCATGCGACGTATCGGTGATCTGCCAGAGGTGGCCGAGGAACATCGGGCTTTCATGCTCGAGACGGAAGATCGCCCCGGTGACCTGCTCGCGGACGCGGTCCCACATCCCCTCGAAGGCCCGCATGCCCTGCCGCTTGAACTCCACCTTCGGGTCCTTGCCGGCGTAGCCCTCCAGGCCGATCGATTGCCGCAGGTGATCCATCAGGTACAGGTGCTCCTTCCAGGCGGTGTCCAGCACCTCCAGCAGGATGGCCCGTTCGGCCTGACCCATCTCCGGCCGATAACGGCGTTCGAACGCCCGGTAGACCGCCTGCTTCACGGCCGTTTTGGGAAGCTCCGACAGCGACTGCGGCTGCAGCCCCAGTTCGAGCGACTCGTTGCCGTACTGCACCAGCGAGCCCCAGGCCTGCGGATCGGGATGCCCGTTGACGCGGCCCTGCGCCCGGTCGACCTCCTCGTCGATCCGCACCAGCGCCGCCTCGCCCGGGTAGTAGTTGCGGCTCGCGGCCAGCAATTCCTCCTCGATCTTCCGCCGCGGCGCGTCCTGCAGCGCATCCGGGCTGAGCCGCGCCCGGAACCGCTGGTTCGCCCAGCCGATCAGTCCGCCGCGATCGCTGCCCTGATGCTCGGGCATGAACCGCGTCAGTCCCACCGACACCGGGAACCGGATCTCCTGATCCTGATACAGCGTCCGCAGCCGCTGCTTGAGCATCTCGACCGCCGCCGTCGCCTCCTCGTGCCCGGCGATCTCCGCCGGATCAATCTGCAGCGTGAACTGATGGTTCAGCCAGCCCGCGAGCTGCTGTTGCGGGAAGTCCGCCCGGCAGATCGTCTCCAGCGCGGAGAAGTCGGTCCGCTGCACGGACTGCTGGGCGCCCTCATACAGGAACCGCTCCAGCGAGTCGCGATCGATGTCGTCCTCGTCCGACGGCGGCGCGCAGATCTTGCGCAGCTCGCGGTCGTTGGTGTTCATGCCCAGCGTGCGGTTGGCCCAGCTCGCGAGCGCCTGCCAGTTCCAGTCCCGGCGGTCCATGTCGGCCGACACGTTCTCCTCGAGCTGTTCGCGGATCAGTTGTTCCGACTGCCGCACGGCCTCTTCGCTGAGGAACTCTTTGAGCTGCTCGAACTCCATGCCCTGGATGCGCTGCGGTTCAACTTCGATCTTGAGGGCGATCCGCGCCCAGCCTGAGGCGATGTCCCAGGCGTACAGTTCGTGGAGAAAGTGGCGGAACCGGTCGATCTGCGATTCCTCGATCAGCCCCATCACGATGGCGTCGTCCGGCCGTTTCGTCAGCCGGTCGAGCTGCCGGTCGATGGCCTGCAGGATCAGCTCGCGGCAGTTCGCCCCTTCCAGAATCCGCTGCCGGTAGCGGTAGACCTCCTTGCGCTGGAAGTCCATGACCTCGTCGTATTCGAGCAGGTTCTTGCGGGACTCGAAGTGCCGTTCCTCGACGCGCTTCTGCGCCTTCTCGATCTGCCGGGTGACCATCGGGCTTTCGATGGCCTCGCCTTCCTGCATGCCCAGCCAGGTGAGCATCGCCTGGACCTTCTCGCCCATGAAGATCCGCATCAGGTCGTCTTCCAGCGACAGGAAGAACCGGCTCGATCCCGGGTCCCCCTGCCGGCCGGAGCGGCCCCGCAACTGCAGGTCGATGCGCCGCGCGTCATGCCGCTCGGTGCCGATGACGTGCAGGCCCCCCACTTCGGCGACCTTCGCCGCTTCGGCTTTCATGCCCTCGCGCTCGGCGATCTCCGCCGATTTGTCGTCCCACACCGTCTTGGGAACATCCAGGCGCGAGGCGTACTCGTTCTTCAACACCTCCCACGCCAGGTATTCCGGGTTGCCCCCCAGGATGATGTCCGTGCCCCGGCCGGCCATGTTGGTGGCGATCGTGACCCCGCCCAGCCGGCCCGCCTGGGCCACGAACTCCGCCTCGCGCTCGTGGTACTTGGCGTTCAGCACGGCGTGCTGGATGCCCCGCCGCTGCAGCATGTTCGACAGGCGTTCGCTCTTTTCGATGGACACCGTGCCGACGAGGATCGGGCGGCCCGACTTGTGGACTTCCATGATCTCATCGACGACCGCGTGCCACTTCTCCGGCTCGGTCCGGAAGATGACGTCCGGATAATTGATGCGGCTCATCGGCCGATTCGTGGGCACCGCGACGACGTCCAGCCCGTAAATCTTGTAGAACTCCTGCGCCTCCGTCATCGCCGTGCCCGTCATGCCGCACAGCTTCTTGTACAGCTTGAAGTAGTTCTGCAGCGTGATCGTGGCGAGGGTCTGGCTGACCTCCTTGATGCGGACGCCTTCCTTGGCCTCGACGGCCTGGTGCAGCCCGTCGCTCCACTGCCGGCCGACCATTTTGCGGCCGGTGTGCTCATCGACGATGACCACTTCTCCCTGCTCGACGACGTAGTTCACATCCCGTTTGTAGAGGTGATGCGCCTTGAGCGCGTTGTCAATCAGGTGCGGCCACTCCATGTTGCCGGCGGTGTAGAAGCTCTCGACTTCGGCAAGTTCCTCGGCCTTGCGGATGCCGACGTCGGTCATGTGGCAGGAGTGCTCCTTCTCCTTGACCTCGAAGTCTTCGCCCTTGACGAGCTTGCGGGCGATCTTGTCGGCCTTGGGGTATTTCGTGGTGTCGTCGAAGGCCGGGCCGGAGATGATCAGCGGCGTCCGCGCCTCGTCGATCAGGATGTTGTCGATTTCGTCGACGATCGCGTAATCCAGCCGCCCCTGGACCTGGTCCTCGACGCGGACCTTCATGTTGTCCCGGAGATAGTCGAAACCGAACTCGTTGTTCGTGCCGTACGTGATGTCGCAGGAGTACGAAGGCTGGCGGTCGTTGGGCCGCATCGACGACTGAATGGCGCCCACGCTGAGGCCCAGCCCCAGGTACAGCGGGCCCATCCACTCCATGTCGCGCTTGGCGAGGTAGTCGTTGACGGTGACGACGTGCACCTTGCCGGCCATGGCGTTCAGCGCCGCGGGCAGCGTGGCGACCAGCGTTTTGCCTTCGCCGGTGACCATTTCGGCGATTTTGCCCTGATTCAGCACGTAGCCGCCGACCATTTGCACGTCGTAGTGACGCATCTTCAGGTAGCGCTTGCCCGATTCCCGGGCCGCCGCGAACGCCTCCGGCAGAATGTCATGGACCGTCTGCCCCCCCGCCATCCGGGCCCGCATCCGCGAAGCGGTTTCCTTCAGCTCCCCATCCGACAGCCGCTCGTATTCGGGCTCGAGCTGGTTGATGCGGTCCAGAGTCGACCCCGGGTGGACCGACGTCCGGCCGTCCTTCTCGCGGCGGAAGCCGATCCGCCGGACGTCCCGCTCGTTGGACGAGCCGAACAGGCTGCGGATCAACCGCTCGATGAAGGCCGTGACAGCGTTGAAGATGTCGCCCAGGCGATCAAAGAATTCCATAACGTCCGCTTCTCTCGGGAGGTATCGCAAACGCCCGCCGCGCTCCGGCGGCGAACGACGTGTCGGCCCCGAAGGGACGACCCGGGCAGGGTGATTGAACCGCGGCCGCAACCGACGGACGTCGATCGCCGAAACGCGGAACCGATTGAAAAAACCGCCTTCGGCACGCAATTGCACGTGCCGGACCGGAATCCGTCCGCTGCGCAGACAATCAGCGCAAACATCCTGCCGGCCGAAGTTTATTGCTCGGTTCTCAGGGGGTCAACGGGTTTCGCCACGCTCCCCAGGCTGCCAATTCGACATCGCGGCCTGATGCCGGCGGTCGTTTGTCCCGCACTTCCCCGCCTCCTATGCTTCGCCGGCTGCAGCCATGCGGGGGCGAGACTGCAACGATTCCGTCGTCACGATCCACGAAAGCTTCACTCCGCATGGCACGTCCGCTGGCCATCAGTTCCACCGCCGCGGCCGGTTTCGGCCTGGTGCTCGCGGTGATCGTCGTCAGCGGCGCCGCGACGTACTGGAACCTGCGCCGCATTCAGGCCAACGACTTGCTGGTCGCGCAGTCCCACGACCTCATGCACCAACTCGACGCGCTCCGCCAGGCCCTGACCGATGCGGAGACCTCGCAGCGCGGCTACATCATCACGGGAGACGACGAATACCTCGAACTCCATCGGGACGCGACGCCCCGGGTGAACGCGCTCCTGAGAGAAATTGACGCCGCGACCAAAGACGATCCGGAACAGCGCGCCGAACTGGCGGAACTGCGGCGTCGCGTCGCCGAGCGGCTCAATTTTCTCCAGCAAGGCGTCAACGCCCGCGACCTGGCCGGACTCGAGGGAGGCGTCGCCTTCATCCGCACGGGAGTCGGCAAGGCCGAAATGGATGCGGTGCGCGACCTCGTGGCGACCATCAACGAGCGGGAATCGGGCCGGCTGAAACGGCGTTCCGCAGAGTCGTCCGACAGCCATCGCGTGGCGCTCGCCACCACGCTGCTCACATCGCTGCTGGGCCTGGTGATGGTCGGTACGGCGTTCGGCCTGTCGATCCGTGAAATCGTCCGGCGGCAGCGCGCCAGCGAGGAGCTGGAAGGCAAAGTTCGGGAGCGGACGGCGGAGCTGGAGTCGGCCAACAAGGCGCTTGGCGCGAGCAACCGGGAGCTGGAACAGTTCGCGTCGGTCGCATCGCACGATCTGCAGGAGCCGCTGCGGAAGATCGAGGCCTTCGGCGACCGCCTGAAGACTCGCAATCGCGAGCAGTTGGACGACCAGGGGCAGGACTACCTGGACCGCGTCCTGACCTCGGCCTCGCGGATGCGGACGCTGATCAATGACCTGTTGAGCTATTCCCGAGTGGCGACCCGGGCCCAGCCCTTCACGCAGGTGGACCTGAAGCGGATCGCGAGCGACGTCGTATCGGACCTGGAGGGGCGGATTCAGCAGGTCGGGGGCGAGGTGGAGATTGGCGACCTGCCGGCCATCGACGCCGACGCGACCCAGATGCGGCAACTGTTCCAGAACCTGATCAGCAACGCGCTGAAGTTTCACTCACCGGGCGTCGCCCCGCGCGTGCGGGTCCGGGCGCAGCCCGCGCCGGGCGCCAACGGCTCTCAGGTCCTGATCGAATTCGAGGACAACGGCATCGGCTTCGAGGAGGTCTATCTGGACCGGATCTTTGAAGTCTTTCAGCGGCTTCACGGCCGGAATGAGTATGATGGCACGGGGATCGGACTGGCGATCTGCCGTAAAATCGTCGAGCGGCACCATGGCCGGATCACGGCCCGAAGCGCGCCGGGCCAGGGGGCCACGTTTTTTGTGACGCTGCCCAGGCGGCAGCAGGATTCCGACAGCACCGAATCGAGCCATGCCCAATCGCAACCCGATCACGATCCTGATGGCGGACGACGACGCGGATGATCGTCTGATGACGAAGGAGGCCTTCGAGGCCAGCCAGCTCGCCAACGAGCTGGTCTTCGTCGAGGACGGCGTCGAACTGCTCGACTATCTGTACCGCCGCGGGAAATTCTCCGATCCGGATTCGTCCCCGCGTCCGGGCATCATTCTGCTGGACCTCAACATGCCGAAAAAGGACGGCCGCGAGGTGCTGCAGGACATCCGCAACGATCCGGACCTGCGGAGCATCCGGGTGATCGTGATGACCACGTCCAAGGCGGAAGAGGACATTTACCGGACGTACAATCTGGGGGCCGCGTCCTACATCACCAAGCCGGTGACGTTCGAATCTCTGGTGGAGGTCATCCGGACGCTGGGCAAGTACTGGCTGGAGATCGTCGAGCTGGACAACGGGGTGCACGAGGCCTGAGCGGATGAGCGAGCCGCTGCGGATCCTGCTGATCGACGACGATCGGGACGATTTCATCCTGACGCGCGACGTGCTTGCGGAGACGCTGCGCGTGCCGCATCAGCTGGACTGGGCCTCGACGTACGAGGCCGGGCTGGAGGCGTTGCGGGACCGCGCGCACGACGTCTATCTGCTGGATTACCGACTCGGCAAGCGAACCGGGCTGGACTTGCTGCGCGATCCCGCGGCACTGAATTCGGACCGGCCGATCATCCTGCTGACCGGGCAGGGGGAACGGGAGGTCGATGTCGAGGCCATGCGGGCCGGCGCCGCCGACTATCTGCCCAAATCCAACATCGCCGAGGCGCTGGAACGCACGATCCGCTACGCCGTCGAACGCCGGCAGGACCGTAACGCGCTGCGGAAGCTCAACGAGGCGCTCGAGCGCCGCGTCGAGGAACGGACGGCGGACCTCGAGAAAGCCAACGCCGCGCTCAAGGAAGCCGACCGCCGCAAGGATGAGTTCATCGCCATCCTGGCTCACGAACTCCGCAACCCCCTCGCGCCGATCTCCAACTCCCTGGCGCTGCTCAAACACGCCGCCGACAACGCCGACATCTGCCGCGAAGCCCGCGAAACCATGGAGCGGCAGCTCGAACACATGGTGCGGCTCATCGACGACCTGCTCGAAGTCAGCCGCATCAGCCGCGGCAAGATCGAGCTGCGGCGCACGGCCGTCGACGTCCGCGACATCGTCAGCCACGCCGTCGAAGCTGCCCGCCCCCTGCACGACGCCCGCCACCAGCAGCTTGTCGTCGACCTGCCCGACCAGCCGCTGATGCTGCAGGCCGACGCCACCCGCCTGACCCAGGTCGTCGGCAATCTGCTGAACAACGCCTGCAAGTTCACGCCAGAGGGGGGCCGCGTCGAACTGTCCGCCCGAGTCGCCGGAGGACAATGCGAGATCCGCGTCCGCGACAACGGCATCGGCATTGACCCCGCCCAGGTGGCCCGCATCTTCGAGATGTTCGCCCAGCTCGACTCGTCGATCGACCGCGCGCACGGCGGTCTGGGCATCGGATTGACGCTCGTCCGCAGCCTCGTCGAACTGCATAACGGCACGATCGAGGCGCACAGTCCGGGCCGCGATCAGGGCACGGAATTCGTCGTCCGGCTGCCGCTGGCCCCGACCGCCCCGAACGAGAAGCCCGCTCCCGTCGCCGCCGCGCCGGGCGAGATTCCCCGGCGCCGCATCCTGGTCGTCGACGACAACCGCGACTCCGCCAATACGCTTTCCATGCTACTGCGGTTCGACAAGCATTCCGTCCGATGCGCCTACGACGGACTGGACGCCGTGGAACAGGCCGGGGATTTTCAGCCGGACGTCGTGCTGCTGGACATCGGACTGCCGCGGCTGAACGGCTACGACGCCGCGCGGCGGATCCGTGAACTCAGCGGCAGCCGCGTCGTCGTGCTGGTGGCCATGACGGGCTGGGGGCAGGAGGAGGACCGCCAGCGGTCGCGCGCCGCCGGATTCGATTTCCACCTCGTCAAGCCGGTGGATCGGGAATCCCTGAATCGACTGCTCAGCGGCATTCCGCAGCCCGCGTTCGGCGGATGAGACTGGACGCCGGACGCACCCGCTCTATCCTCGGATCGAGCGGCAGCCGCTGACTGCCCGCGCCTCCCGATCACCCGTCATCGCGTCCGCATGCCCTACGATTCGATCCTCTTTGTCTCCTTCGGCGGACCGGAAGGCCCCGACGACGTCATCCCGTTCCTCGAAAACGTCCTCCGCGGACGCAACGTCCCCCGCGAACGGATGCTGGAAGTCGCCGAACACTACCAGCACTTCGGCGGAGTCAGTCCGATCAACCAGCAGGTCCGCGACCTGATCGCCGCGACGCGCAGCGAATTGGACCGGGCCGGCATCGACCTCCCCATCTACTGGGGCAATCGCAACTGGCATCCGCTGTTGACCGACACGCTGCAGCAGATGGCGCGGGATGGTCGGCGCTGCGCACTGGCGTTCGTCACGTCCGGTCAGAGTTCCTACTCCGGTTGCCGCCAATACCGGGAAAACATCGAAGCGGCGCGGCAGGCGGCCGGCGACGGCGCCCCGCAGATCGACAAGTTGCGGGTGTTCTACAATCACCCCGACTTCATCGCCGCCCAGGTCGACTGCGTAAAGGCCGCGTTGCAGCACATCCCCGCCCAGCGCCGCGCGGCGGCCCAACTCGTCTGCACCGCCCACAGCATTCCGCTGTCGATGTCCGGGCAATGCGACTACGTCAAACAGCTCGAGGAGATGACGCGTCTCATCGGAGAGGCCGCCGGCTTTCCGGAAGAACGGCGGGCTCTCGTCTACCAGAGCCGCAGCGGACGTCCCGAGGATCCGTGGCTGGAGCCGGACGTGTGCGACTTCATCCGCGAACTGGGAGCCCGGGGGGCGACGGACGTCGTCGTCGCGCCGATCGGTTTCCTGTCCGATCACATGGAGGTCATGTTCGACCTCGATGAAGAGGCCGCGGCCGCTGCCCGGGACGCTGGTCTGACGATGGCCCGGGCGGCGACGGTCGGAGTTCACCCGCGATTCGTCACAATGATTCGCAAGTTGATCCAGGAACGGCTCGACCCGTCGACTCCCAAAGAGGCGATCGGCCAATATGGCCCAAACTGGGACGTGTGCCCTGTCGGCTGCTGTCCAGCGCCAGTGCGCCCCGGTCGGCCGGCGCCAGCAGCGGGGCGACCTGCTGGTGCCTGAACCCCGAGAGGCTGCGCGATGTCCGAAGTGTCCCGCCGAGATTTCGCCGTGCGTGCCGCGGCGCTGGCGTCAGGCGCGTGGCTGGCTGCTTCCGCCCGGGGAGATGACGATCCGACGCCCGGCGCGGCGGAAGCGGACTCCGCAGGCCCGGCGACGGTCAGCGAGCCACTGACGTTTGCTGATCACCAGCTGGCGGCGCTGCTGGAGCACTATCCTGCCGAACATCTTACGGACGACATGCGGGCCGGCATTCTCGCGAAGCTGGCGGGGCAGCGGGCGCTCGCCGAGCGGCTGCGTCGCGTGCCGCTGCCGTGGCATGTCGAACCGGCGCTGACGTTCCGGGCGCTGGGGCGGCACGCTCCAGAAGCCTGAGCGACGAACGCGACAAACGGGCCGTGCGCCACGGTTGGCCTGTCCGACTGTGCTCGAGCCGAGGGGCTTGTCCCCTCGGTGGGTGGCCTGAAGCGGATGGGCGGGCTCGGGCCGTAGGGTTGCGTCGAGTCGGACGAGCCCGGAGGGCGAGCCGGCGATGATCCAGCGATTCGAGCATTGCGGCGAGGGGCGTGGCCTGGCGACCAGGATTGGTCATTGCAGTTTGCAAAACGCAAATCACAACCGTCCGGCCAACGGTTTGTCGTTCAGCCGAGAAGCGAATGTGATCAAGGATCTTCGTCGATTCCTGAGCGCGCACGATTTCGATTCCGGCCGCGGGGCTTCTCCTGCCGCGATCAGTTCCTGACGCTGGCCTTCGCGCAGCTCACCTTTCACGAGGGCCTGCGGGACATCGAGACCTGCCTGCGGGCCCTGGGGCTGAAGCTCGATCTTGCTGGCTTTCGGGGACGGATTTCCCGCAGCACCCTGGCCGACGCCAACAGCGCCCACGACTGGCGGGTAGCGCACCCAATGGACGGATCGTGCCCGAGGGGATCAAGCCCTCGGCTCGGGTGCGGTCGAAGCACGGCCATCAACAACCGTCCGGGGCTTCCCTCGCTGCCCTTGGTCCAGCCCCGGCCACACGCCCGCCAGCGTCTCGGATCAGGTCGTCGGGACGTCCGCCGATTCCGCCGCCACAACATCCGCCGCTGACTGACTCTCCAGCAACTGGTCCGTGCTCTCCGGATCGACGGCCCGGCAGGACGCTGTCAACTGGTCCGCCACCGATCGCATCTCCTGCCGCCATTCCCCTTCCGCCAGGCCGTCCGGCGTCGCGTTCGAGAACTCACCGCACAACAGCACCATCCGCAGGCAGTGCCGGAAGATCAGCCCTTCCTGCTTGGCGAGATCGCGACCCGAAACGTACTTCGCGAAGTCCCCGCCGAACTGCAGCAGGTCCCCAACGACCCACACCGGCATGGTGCGGACATCCCGCAGGCCTGGATGCTCGGATTCGAACAGCAGCCGCAGCTTGTCGCCCAGCGCCAGAATGCGGCGACGCTCGTTCCGCTCCCAGGGCTTCTGCTGATCGAGTTCCTCGCGCGTCGGCGGCGCGAGTTCCTCGGCCGACGCCAGCCCCCGCTGCAGCAGCTCGTTGTTCAAGAAGCCCGTCGCCAGGGGGCCCTGCGGGAGGATGTCCGGCCCCGGGACGCGAACCTGCGGCAACAGGGACCCGGGCATTTCGAGGACGCTTTCGAGCGCCTGAATCCGCTCCGCGGCATCTCCCTTGCCCAGGTGTTTGAGGAGAAACAACGCATACAGCGGATTGATCGTCCGGAACAGGAACACCTGCTCCATGCCGGGGCATGGCCGCGCCAGGCGGGGCGCGTATTCCGGGGCCGACGGCTGGGCCGCCGCCGCGGCGACCTTCGGCGCCAGGTCCTTAAGCCACTTGAGCTGCGAGGCGTGCACGGCCGTGGTTTCGGGAACAGGGTCGGGCGGCGCTGCGGGAGCCGGAAGCTGTTCGAACGAAGGCGGGGGCGGCGGGACTTCCGAGGCCGCATCCGCGGAATCGTCGGCGGACTTGGAATCTCTTTCCGGCTCGTCGATCAGTCCGCCGCCGAAGTCGTCGTCGCCATCGGCCTCCGGGATGTCGATCAGCGGCCTGCGGTGCGGCGGGGGTGGCGGGGCGGAGGCCTCGCCTGCGGCGGCCGGGGAATTGACGACGGGCACAGGCCGGAGTTCCGCCGGCGGCGGCGGATCGAGCTCGATCAGGTCTTCGGACCACAGCGTGACGAGCATCTGAGTCAGCCGCTTCTCGGCGTGCTCGATCTGCTTGCTGTCCAGCAGCCGCCGCTTGATGAAGGACCGCAGTCGGCTGACGTCGGGCGAGAGCTTGAGGAGATACGCGAGCAGTCGCCAGGGGAGGTCGCCGCGGCTGGCGAGTTTCGCGGCCGGAGCCGTCATGAGTTTCTGAAACTGGGGCTCGTTCCAGTATTGCTCGGTCGCGCGGCGGGTCGGCTTCTTGCGTTCGAGGTTCTTGCGGGCGCGGATCAGGTTCGGATCGCGGGTGTCCTCGGGGATCTGATCGACCTGCTTCTTCCAACGCGCGATGCGGACGTCGTCCTCGTGGGCGAGGGCGATCACGTGTCCGCGGGTGTCGAACTGCGGTCGCCCGGCCCGGCCGAAGATCTGGTGCGCCGTACTGGGATCGACCAGCGTCTTCTTTCCCGGCGGCCCCTTGATCAGCGTCGTCATCAGGACGCTTCGCGCCGGCAGATTGATGCCTGCGGCGAGCGTCTCCGTGCAGACGCAAACGGACAGCAGCTTCTGCTGAAACAGGTCTTCGACTCGGCGGCGGTAGCGCGGCAGCAGGCCGGCATGGTGCACGCCGACGCCCCGCATCAGCAGTTGCCGCAGCTTGGGACCGGCGCCGATCTTCCAGTCGTGCTGGTCGAGCTCGGCGGCCAGCTTCTGTTGCTGGCCATCCACCAGCAGAGCCTTGCCTTTGAGCTGCTCGGCGGTGGACCAGCAGTCATTGCGGTTGAAGCAGAAGATCAGGGCGGGGGTCCGACGGGCCTCGCCGTCTCCCTGGGCGACGAGTTCCAGGTACTCGCTGAGCAACAGGTCGCTGACCCATTCGAAACTCAGCGGGATCTTGCGCTCCTGCCCCTGGATGAGTTCGACCTTGCGGCCGTGCGCGCGGTCCAGCCAGAGGACGAAATCGACAGCGTTGCCGACCGTCGCCGACAGCAGCAGCAGCCGGACATGCTTCGGCAGCAGCGCCAGCGACAGCTCCCACACCACGCCCCGCTCGGGATCGTTGAAGCTGTGAAACTCGTCCATCACGACGGCATCGACCTCGCTGAAGTTGAAGCCTTCGGGGTGCAACAGCCGATTCAGCAGGATTTCGGCGACGACAACGAGGACTTTGGCCTGCGGATTCACGCGGCGGTTGCCCGTCACAAGACCGATGTCATCGGCGGAAAACCCCCAGCGGACGGCGGCCTCCTGAAACTCGCGGAACTTCTGCTCGGTGAGCGCGATCAGCGGCGTCGTGTAATACGCCGTGCGGCCGGTGTGCAGGGCTTCGAACAACGCGGCTTCGGCGATCAGGGTCTTGCCGGTTCCCGTGGGAGCGCAGACCAGAACCCCTTCCGGCGCGGTGAACCAGGCCAGCAGCGCCTCTTCCTGAACCGGGTAGGGCGGATACGGAAGCTGATCGAGGTAGCGGGCGGCGAGGTCGTCCCGTGCGGGGGGCTGAGGCATCAAGGCATCTTGGCCGTTCGGGGCTGGCCCTGCCATCCCGCCTCCGCGAGCCGCATTACGCCGGTCCTCAGCAGCGGCCGCTCTGCCGGAACCCTCTCCCACGGCGGGCGTGGTCGCCAATCCGTGGTGGTGCGGATGTCCAGAGAGGCGCCCTCTTTGTTGTTGAACTGCGTTCCCGCTGCCGGCCGATCGGCGCAGACACGTGCCGCCCGGTTGTGTGTAGAATATTCGGCTGTCGGCGGGACAGCGGGCGCAGAGCGGTTTCGATGTCGCGATACGCAATTCTGAGACTGGCGCTGGGAATCGCCGCCGGGGCGTTGACGCCGGACGTGCGCGCGGATGTCGTCCGATTGAACAATGGCGGCGAGGTTCGCGGACTGCTGCAGGGAGACCGCCGGCCAGGCGAAACCGTCGAACTCGAGACGCTGCTCGGCGGTCGGGTGATCCTCGCGCGGGCCGAAATCTCCTCGGTTTCGCGCCGCAGCCCGCTGGTCGAGGAATATGTCACCCGCGCCCGCGAAGTCGTCGATGTCATCGAGGCCCGCTGGGAACTCGCTGAATGGTGCCGCGAGGAACGTCTCACCCAGCAGCGCGAGGAACAACTGGAGGCGATCCTGCTGCTCGATCCCGAGCACGTCCCCTCCCGCCGCGGCCTGGGCCACGTCCAGTTCCAGGGGGAATGGATGTCCAAGGACGAGTCCATGGAGCGGCAGGGCTACGTCAAACATAAGGGAAAGTACCTCACCCAGCAGGAATTCGCCCTGCTGAATAAAACGGCCGCCCAGCGGAAGGCGGAACTGGAGTGGTATCCCCGCGTCCGACTGTGGACGGGCTGGATGACGGGCCGCAACGCCGGCCGGCAGGTCGAGGGCCTGGCGAACCTGCGGAAAGTCGACGACGCTGACGCCATCCCCGCTCTCAACGAGTTTCTCGGCGGCAGCGAACACCTTCCGCTCCGCGAACTGCTCGTCCAGCGGCTGGACGCCATGTCCGGCGAACGGCCGGTCGAATCGCTGGTCCGCGTCTCGCTGCATGACCCCAGCGACGTCATCCGCCGCGCGGCCTTCCAAGCCCTCGATCCGGGGCAATACGTCCACGCCGTGCCCTATTACGTCGAAGCGCTTGACCACTCCGCCAACGAGGTCGTCCAGCGGGCGGGAACGGCGCTGGGCGTCGTCGGCGATCAGAAGGTCGTCCCCGCCCTGATCCGGGCGCTGATCACCACGCACCGCATCATTGTGCAGGTGCCCGTCAACGACGCCGTGTCCATCAACCGCTCCCCGGACGGCCGCTATTCGGTCGGCGGATCCCCGTCGATCCTGCCTCCGAACATCGAGATCCTCCTGCGGACCGGCCAATTGCCGTACGGCGTGAACATCATCAGTCCGCAGGGGGGGCAGCGGTATCGGAACGTCAAGGTGAAGGCCGATTTCCGAAACGAGCGCGTGCTCGAGGCGTTGAAGAGACTGGCGGATCAGGACTTCGGCTACGATCAGGACGGCTGGCAGTTGTACTGGGCGGCGCGGCAGACCGGCATCGGCCGGAATTGAGATGACCCGCGCCTGGCGCGAATCGATCGGGCTGAGGAAGCGGCGGCGTTCAATCGGGACGGTGGCGGCCGTCGTCGCCCGGGGGGCGGCCTCCGAACCACGCGCCGGCCAGCAACGGCATGGGCGGATCGATCAGGACGACCTCGCCCGCGTCTTCGGCCGCCGCTATGACGACGCCCCGGACCGCGGATATGGCGGCGCTCAGCACGAGCTGCTCCGCGACCTGCATCGCGGTTTGGACTGGCGGTCACGTTCGCGGGGGATGTTCGACGGTCGGAAGTCGTTCGGGAACGGCGGCGCGATGCGGGCGGCGCCGCTGCGGGCCTACTTCGCGGACGATCTGCCGCGGGTGGTCGACGAGGCGCGGCTGTCGGCGGAGGTCACGCACGCGCATCCGGAAGGCATGGCGGGTGCGACGCGGGAGGAGCTGCTGCGGGCGTCGACAATTCCGCTGGACGACTGGGAGTTCGAGGCCAATCGCTGGCTCCGACAGCCAAAGCGGCCGCTTCTTACAACATCTCTTCCAAGGTTCGGAGAGTCTTGCCCCAGCCTTCCTTTGTACGATCGGCCCATTCGCGTTTGAGTTCGGTCGTCAGGATGAGTTCACAATCACACTCGAGCGGGATGATGTCGATCGTCACGATGCTTATGTCCGATGAGTAGGCGGGGACGCCGAATATGGACTGGAGTCGTCGGGGACGGTCGATTTCCAGGTATTCGCCTGAGTGTTCCACATCGTCGCCGTCGCGCCGATCGGTGATCACGAACCTGCCGCCAAACCAACGCTGCATTCCATGTTCTTGAATCGCTCGGGCGTCGGCTCCTGATGCGAGGTCAGGCTCGCGAGGAGAAAGTGCAGTTGCACCTTCCCGCCGACTCGTAACTCCATTTCTCCGGACGCCAGCCATTTGCCGCGTTTCTCACGTTCGGTGAGATGCTCCCACACACGCCCAATTGGCCCCCGCAGGAGACGTTCGATCCGCCGGCAGGTCCTGGCCGGCGTTCAGCATGGCGTCCGCGTCCCGCAGCTTCGTGACGATCTGCTCCAGGCTACGCCGCTGCCTGCGTTTCGACATCGAGTCTCTCCTGCCCCTTCAGAGCCTCCGAGACTCTCATAGCGACTGGATCAGAAAACGGGGAGCAGGCCAGGACGATCGCCGCTGACGAGCCAATCATCGTTCCAAATGGGCAATTCGAATTGGGCCGCACGCACCCCATTGCACATCGCGGAGTGCGACTGTGGAAAGACTCTCGCTTCGAGGATCCACGTCACTCGCGGCATGGGAAGCAGGCTCCCGGCTGACCGAAAACGTTCAAATCCCGCCAGTCGCTCTCACAACCACTGGCGGGATTTGATGTTACGATTCAGTCGGGGTGACAAGACGCCGATTGAACTTTTCATCACCGGAGTCCGTAGCTGGGACGCCGGGCTTCGACGGATTCTCGGTGGTTGATCGCCGCAAGTCAGATCAGGGCATCAGGTTCTTGAACTCATGAACTCCAGTGTGAGAATCGAACTTCAATTGGTCTTCTTTGGGGAGGTTGCATCTAATAACACGCAACGAGAAACCACCGTAGGCTGTCCCGTCCTGATTGATCATCCAGTCCTCAATCGACTCGCTCGCGACGACATAACTTGTACCGCTCTTTAGCTGCAATTCGACAGGGGCTTCCAAAACTGAGCAGAAGATTAGGTTATCCAATATCGAATTGACTCTCAACCAAAGATGGCAAATCGGTCTCGCGGGGTACTTGGCCTCAGTTTCCGCGGTGCGTATAAGAAGCGGACCAAAAACCTCGGCATGGAATTTGCGCCAGGGAGCGGGAATCTGTTC
>JAHBXW010000010.1 GCA_019636235.1 Planctomyces sp. | reverse complement strand
AATGACAATTTTCTGATGACCAATGACCAATCCGTGAGGGACCCGCGGCGTGTGGGCATCGACTGTGCCCCGGGGTTTCCCTCGCTGCGCTCGGTCCAGCCTTGGCCACACACGCTGTCATCGGGCGTGTAGGGTGGCGTCGAGCCGGCGAGCCCGGAAGGCGAGCCGCGATGACCCACCGGAAAAAGCCGTCCACCGGGGACTGACGTCCTCCGCTCGCCTTTCCAATTTGCAATTTGCAATTGCCGTTTTGCACTTTGCAAATGCCCGCCGGACATGCGGTGGGTCTCGTGCCTCGACCACACCCTACGGCCCTTTGCCGTCTGACGTGTCGGCCGTACGACGCGAACCGGCGTCCCCATTTGGCATCGAAATTCCGAGGGGGTCAACCCCTCGGCTCGGGTCCGGTCGACAACCGACCGTGACGTCCCCCGCTCGCCCTTTCCAATTTGCACTTTGCAATTGCCGTTTTGCAACTTGCAAATGCCAGCCGTCCATGCGGTGGGTCTCGTGCCTCGACCACACCCTACGGAGCGCGCTGTCACGACAGCCGTTGCGTCCGCAGCCGCAGCGCGTTCGCTATCACGCTCACCGAACTCAGGCTCATTGCCGCCGCCGCGAACATCGGCGACAGCAGCAGACCAAACGCCGGATACAGCGCTCCCGCCGCGATCGGCACGCCGACCGCGTTGTACACAAACGCAAAAAACAGGTTCTGGCGGATGTTCCGCATTGTCGCCCGACTCAACCGCACGGCCGTCGCCAGCCCTAGCAGATCGCCGTGCAGCAGCGTCAGCCCCGCGCTCTCGATCGCCACGTCAGAACCCGTTCCCATCGCGATGCCCACATCGGCCGCCGCCAGCGCCGGACCATCATTCACGCCGTCTCCCGCCATCGCCACCACGGCGCCTCCCGCCCGCAGCTCCTCGACGTAGCGCCGTTTCTCCTCCGGCCGCACGCCCGCCCGCACTTCGTCGATCCCCAGCTCGTCCGCGACACGCCGGGCCGTCCGCTCGTGATCGCCCGTCAGCATCACCAGCCGCAGTCCCAGACCGTGCAAAGTCCGGACGGCCTCCGGCGTCGTCGGCTTGATCGCGTCCGCGACGGCCAGCCATCCCGCGAGACGCCCCTCCACGGCCACGCCCATCACCGTGCGTCCCTGATCCCGCAGCGACGCCGGGACGTCCGCCGCCGCCAGCTCCCGGACGCCGCGATCCGCGAGATGTTCCGCCCGGCCCACCAGAACCTCGCGCCCATCGACGCGGCCCGCCACGCCGCCGCCCGTGATTGACTCGAACGCCTCGACGGGCGACAGCGCCACGCCCCGTCCGCGAGCGCCCTCCACGATCGCCCGCGCCAGCGGATGCTCGCTGTACGTCTCCACCGAACCAGCCAGCCGCAGCAGCTCCGACTCCGATTCCACGCCAGTCGTCACCACGTCCGTCAGCCGAGGACGTCCCTCGGTCAACGTCCCCGTCTTGTCCACGATCAGCGTGTCGACCGCTTCCAGTCGTTCCAGCGCCTCGGCTGTCTTGACCAGCACGCCCTCCCGCGCGCCCCGTCCCACGGCCACCATGATCGACATCGGCGTCGCCAGACCCAGCGCGCAGGGACAGGCGATGATCAGCACCGCGACCGCGCTGACCAGCGCATGCGCCAAACGCGGTTCCGGGCCGAACGCCCCCCATGCCAGAAACGCCAGCGCGGCCACCGCCACGACCGCCGGCACGAACCACCCGGCCGCCAGGTCCGCCAGCCGCTGAATCGGCGCGCGGCTCCGCTGCGCCTCCGCCACCATCTGCACGATCCGCGACAAAACCGTCTCGCTGCCCACGCGCTCCGCACGCATCAGCAGCGTTCCCGTCGTGTTCAACGTGCCGCCGATCAGTTCGTCGTCGGGCGACTTCTCCACCGGCAGGGATTCGCCGCTGAGCAGGGACTCATCGACCGCGCTGCGGCCGTCGAGCACCAGGCCGTCGACGGGAACCTTCTCTCCCGGCCGGATGCGCAGTTCGTCTCCCGCGCGGACGTCCGCCAGCGGGATCTCCCGCTCCTCGCCGTCCCGGACCACGCGCGCCGTAGCCGGCGCCAGCGACATCAGCTCGCGAATCGCGCTGCCCGTCCGTTGCCGGGCCCGGAGTTCCAGCACCTGGCCCAGAAGCACCAGCGCGATGATTACGGCCGCCGCTTCGAAATACAGCTCGACGACGCCATGCATCCGGAATGATTCCGGAAACACTCCCGGCCGCAGCAGCGCCACGACGCTGTACGCGTACGCCGCCCCCGTGCCGATCGCGATCAGCGTGAACATGTTCAGACGGCGCGTGACGATGGACCGCCAGCCGCGCACGAAGAACGGCCACCCCGCCCACAGCACCACCGGCGTCGCCAGCGCGAACTGCAGCCACTGGTTCGCCCGGTGCGACACCCACCGCTCCAGCGGCAGGCCGACCATCGGCCCCATCGCGAGAACCAGCACCGGCAGAGACAGCAGCCCCGCGACGATCAGCCGGGTCTGCATGCGGGCCAGTTCCGGATCGTCCTCTGCGACCGGCGATTGCGGTTCGAGCGCCATGCCGCAGATCGGACAGGCGCCGGGACCGTCGCGCTCGACTTCCGGGTGCATGGGGCACGTCCAGCGTGCGGCGGCCGCCGCCGCCGCGGGATTCCGCTCCAGCGCCATGCCGCACGTCGGGCAGTCTCCCGGGCGATCGCTGTCGACGCCCGGACACATCGGGCAAAACCAGGCTTTGGCGGACGCTGTCGCGGCCTGTCCCATGCCGCCGCAGCAACCATGTCCGCTGACCTCCTCGCCGAGGAACTTCGCGCGGCAATACGGGCTGCAGAAGTATTCGATTCGGCCATCGCGATCGGCGCGGAGGGCGGTGGCCGGGTCGACCGTCATGCCGCAGATGGGGTCGATCGCCGTCTGCTCGGGGAGTTCGGGCTGCAGGATGGGCAGCGAGAATGCAGCCGCGGGGGCGGGGGATTCGGGGGCCTGCGGCGCGCCGGCGTTCAGGAACCGCTGCAGGCAGGAGGCGCTGCAGAAGTATTCGGTGCGGCCGGCGACGTGCGCCTGGTGGGGCGTGGTCTCGTCGACGGTCATGCCGCAGATGGGATCGACGGCCTGCATGAAGCGGAGTCTCCGCCGGGGGATGCGCTGCGCCGCGCGATGTCGCGCGAAAGCCCATTATACCGCTTCGGCGCGGCGCGCGGCCGTCTGTCTGTCGCCGGGCCAGCGACCAGTCATCCCCGGGCTGTCGGCTGAAAACCCCCCGCGGAAAATGGAAAACCGCAAAGCGCTGCGAGCAATCGCTCCCGGGACTTGCGGCCGTCGACCGCGGCGGCCATTCTGAACGTCTGCAGGAGCACACCCTCGCCCCCATGGCGGCCGCGCGCCGGGATGTCCGCGACGCCGCTCCCACCAGCCCTCTGCCCCACAGTCCCCATGCGGCGCATGCCCAGGCTGTCGACGTCCATCTGTCTCTGCTTCGCCCTGACCGCCGCGTTCGCGGCCTCGTCGGCGCACGCGCAGAACTGGCCCCGGTTCCGCGGCCCCCGCGGCGCGGGCGTCAGCGATCTCAAGGGCGTGCCCCGCGAATGGCAGGAATCGGATTACGAATGGACGGTCGACCTGCCCGGCGTCGGCCATTCGTCCCCCGTGGTCTGGGGCCAGACGCTGTTCGTCACCAGCGCTGATGAAGAGGGACGCCGGACGCTGTTCTGCATCGACGCCGACACCGGCAAGCAGAAGTGGCATCACTCGGTGTCGCTGAACAAAAACCACCTGCACCACATGAACAGCTACGCGTCCGGCACGCCGGCCGTG
Source organism: Planctomyces sp. (assembly GCA_019636235.1). GTDB lineage: Bacteria > Planctomycetota > Planctomycetia > Planctomycetales > Planctomycetaceae > Caulifigura. The sequence continues at coordinate 173,267 of JAHBXW010000010.1, read as the reverse complement.
GATGAGGAGCGGGTGTACGTTGGTTTCGCGGACGCCGACCACTACCTGGTCAGCGCGTTCGATTTCAAGGGCGAGCAGGTCTGGACGCGCGATCTGGGCCCCTGTTCGACCGAGCACGGGCATGGCGTCTCGCCGATCCTGCATGAGGACCTGGTCATCATCTGCAACGATCAGGCCCCGGCGGAAAACGGCGCCGCGCCGCCGAGCGCCGTCATCGCCCTCAACCGCCACACGGGCGACGTCGTCTGGCATGCCGAGCGGCGATCGCGCGACGCCTCCTACGCCACCCCCATCGTCATTCATCCCGAAGGCGCCGCGCCGCAGTTGATCGTCCTCAGCGGCGCGAACGGACTGGCCGGACTGGACCTCATGACGGGGCGGGAGATCTGGTCGTCTGGCGAGCTGCCGCGGCGGACAGTCGGCTCGCCCGTGTATGCCGGGGGCCTCTTGTTCGCGACGTGCGGCCAGGGGGGCCGCGGCGAACACATGGTGTGCGTCGATCCCACCGGCCGGGGGGATGTCTCGCAGACGCACATTCGATACGTCCGCGACCGCGAACTCCCTTACGTGCCGACACCGGTCTCCAACGACCGCGAACTGTTCCTGTGGAACGACGACGGCACGTTCTTCACCGTCGACGTGCGGACCGGCAAGAATCTGTCGCGGCAGCGGATCGGCGGCAACTACTTCGCCTCTCCGATCATGATCGACGGCCGCATCTTCTGCGTTTCACAGGAGGGAGAGGTCGTGGTCCTGGAGCCGGGCGATGAGTTGCGGATTTTCCGCAGCCCGTTGGGGGATCCTTCGTACGCCTCGCCGGCCGTGGCCAACGGACGGGTGTATTTCCGCGGGTTCAAGAAACTCGCGAGCCTTAAGGCCCGGAGCTGACCACCGCGGTCCCTGTCCCTTGCCCGGGCCGCAGGGCCTTGAATCATTTCCCACTGGACCGGTCCGGACGCCGGCAGGGGTCTCTCGGATTGTGACGGCCGCGCCGCGCGGCCCAACCAGGTTCAGTTCTCCCGTTCCGCCGGGACGATCTCACCGGCATGACGGATCATGCGCTCGATTGGCTGGGCTCGCAGCCGGAGGGACGGACGCTGCTGACCGCGTATTCGGAACGCGAGGCGGCGCTGCCGAAGCGGGCGGAACCGGCAAAAGCTGCCGCCGCCGCTGTGGTCGCCACGGAACCCGCGGATGGCCTGGGCGAGCTGGGCGAAGATGACGCCAGCGACGTCGAGGTCGGCGGCGGGGCCGAGCGGATCGAATCCTGGATCCCGCGAATCATGTCGCTGCCAGGGGTCGACGCGGCATCGCTGCCGGCGCTGCACGGGCGGCTGATCGCGCTGGGGCTGCTGAAGTTCGAGCTGTTCGGCCGCCAGGGGGGAATGCGGTATCGCCTCACCCCGCTGGGACGGAAGGCGGCGATCGAGGACGGGCGGCGCGCCGACGTCGACGCTGCGGACGATTCCGGTTCGGCCGAGTCGGAACTCGTCGCCGACGCCGCCTGATCGCCGACCGCATCCGGTTCAGCGCACCCAGTTCTTCGGGAATCCCGGCAGCGGCAAGTCCGCATCGGGCTTCCACAGCGCGAGATCCTCAATCCGTCGCGCCAGCGCCAGATCGCCCGTCGTGATCGCCCGCACACGGTGCGTCTGCAGCTTCACGACGACCTGCGCGTAGCCCAGCTCCAGGTCCGGATGGTGCCACGCCGCCTCCGCCGCGTAACCGATCGCGTTCGCCAGCAGCATCGTGTGCGGCCATCCGGGCGTCACATATTTTCGGCGCAGCCAGCCATCGCGGACCTCCCAGCCGGGCAGGCTGGCGAGCGCCCGTTCCAGTTCCGGTCCCTCGACGACGACATCCGGCTTCTCCGTCCCGGCCATGCGGCGACTCCCTGTTGAACGGCCCGGCGGTTCCACGACCCGGTCCGATTGTACCGCGCTGCGAACGGGCGCGGGCGATCGTTTCAGTTGCGGACTCGCGCCAGGGGCGATTCCCGCCTCGCCCCCCCCAGGGGCGCCAGCGCGAACTGCTCGCGCAGAGCGGACGCCCGCAACGACAGGTTCTCCAGCGCATCCCGGAACCGGGCCGATTCCTCGCAGGCCCGCTCCCACTCCGGAAACAGCCCCTGCGACAGGCGCGCATCGACCATCTCCCGGGCCAGCGTCTCGATCTCCCCAGACAGCCCCCGTCGCAGCCGCCGCGTGAAAAGCATCACCAGCAGCAGCGACCACAGCAGGAAAAAAATCGCCGCGGGAATGTAAAAGTCCGTGCTCAGCAACGGCTGGTCCCGCAGGAACGAATCGTAGAAGAAGTTCCGTCCCACGCGGTACAGGACGAAGCCCAGGTAGGCCACGAACCACAGCTCGTACCAGCCGCGGACGTACCACCGGGAGTTCGTCGCCGCCAGCCGCCGGATGATGTCGTCGATCCGCCGTCCCGCGTCCCCCAGAAACTGCTGCTCCAACTGCTCCGCTTGAATCCGCAGCTCCTGCACGTTGTGCCTGGGGGGGGATGCCGGTTGAAACCCGGCCGCGCGGACGTGCCCCTGCACGACAAGTTCTGCCTCGCGCAGCAGATCGTCGTCGAGCGAGAACGTGGCCGCCTTCGAGACGGCGGCGTCGGCCGACCGCGCCTGTTGCTGCTGCTGCAGCCAGCGGGCGCCCTGCACCGCGCCAATCAGCGCCATCTGCACGGTGTTCCGCGCCCGATACAACGTGAACGACGCGATTAGCGCGCCCAGCCCGGCATACATCCGCAGCATCGCCGAGAAGGGCGTGAAGCCCCAGGTGTCGGTGACCGCGCTCAGCAGCCGCCGCTCCCACAGGTTCCGGTTCTGAAGCAGTTGCGACTGCAGTTGCCCCGCCATTCGCTTTGCCAGCGACTGCCGCTGATCAGCGAGCGCCTGCGACAGCTGCTCCACGGGACCGGCCCCTTCCGACAGCCACTCCCGGCAGCGCAGGAGCGCCGCCTGCATCAGATCGAGCACGTTCGCCCGCCGCACCCGCACCCGTTCCGACGCCGCGAGCTGCGTCGTCAGCGTGTCCAGCAGCCGGCCGAAGTCTCCGGACGGCCGTTCCCCCGCCTGCTGCTCCGCCAGCGCCCGGCGGGAATCGACGAAGAACAGATCGGGCACCTCGTACTGGCCGCGCAGTTGCTCGCGCCAGTCGCCGCGGATGTCCGCATCCTGGTCGGCGTGCGTCTGCACGAAGATCAGCCGGCAGCCCCCGGCCCCCTGCCCCAGCTCGTCGAGCACCCGCGCCGACCGGTACTTCTGCTGGGTCGAGGTGTAGATCAGCACATCGCAAAACGGCAGCAGCGACCGCAGCCGCGCAAGGTTGCTGCCGGCCGCGTCCCCTTCGCTGGTGTCGGGATCGGGACAGTCGATGATGACGATGTCGCGCAGCAGGTCGGCGTCCCGCTGCACGAGTTCGAGTTCGTCCAGCGGCAGCCCCAGCGCGTCCAGCGACGTCCGCGGATGGGCGATCAGAATCGGCCGCCGCGTCGTCGGCCGCTGGCGTCCGGCCGTCGTGCATTCCTCGCCGACGAGCGCGTTGACCAGCGTGCTTTTGCCGGTTCCCGTCCCGCCGAACGTCGCCACGACCAGCGGCGCCTCGAGCCGCACGCGCAGCGTTTCCACGCGGTCCAAAACCCGTCGCACAAGCGCCTGCGAGCGTTCCGCCGCCGTCCAGCGGACCGGCTGATCCGCCCAGGCCCGCACCTGCCGCGTCAGGTCATCGATCTGCGACAGCGCTTCGAGTTGCGTGAGTTCCGGCGAGATCATCATGTTCCGGCGGTGTTCGCGAACCTGCGGCGCGACACTCGCGGCGCGCCCGCGCCCGTACACGATAACGCCCCGCCGCCGGTCCGGGATACGGACGCGCGCTTCGATCCGGCGCCAGACGAGGCCCCCGCCCCGGCATGGGTCCGCGCAGGGGCAACGAACGGCCCTCGTCAGGCCGCGCTGATGCGCGGAGCCTCGGGACTCTCAGTCCGCCCGCCGAAGGGGTTGCCCTGCCGTCTGCTCGGGCGTCAGCCGCCGCGGGACCGCCGGGGAGGACGCCGCGGGCATTGACTCGCCGTCCGCCTGCTCCACGCCGTCGACCCGGAACTCGTCAGCGTCGGTCTTGCCGGCCAGCACGGCCTCGTGGGCCGATTGATTCGAGCGGGCCGAACGCACTGGACGGACCAGTTGCCGCTCCAGCAGAGCGCGGCGAGTCGTCCATTCCGCCTCCGGCACTCCTGCCGCATCCCGCAGATCGTCCATCGCCGCGAACGTCGCCGTCACGGCCGACAGCGTGTGCTCCGCGTCCGCCACGCCGTACTTCAGCCGGTCCCGGGCGGCCAGCCGCGACTGCCAGCGCGCCTTGAGCTGCTCCAACAGCGCGTTGTGGTGGTCCCAGCGGGCGCCCGGATCCGCGACGAGGTCCGGCCGTTCGCACAGCGTCCGCATCGCATCGCACACGTTCCGCACGCTGACGTCCGTCGTCGGAGCGAAATAGACCGAGCGGATCCAGGCCCGCCATTCATTCCCGGGTTCCGAGCCCCCCAGTCGGCGCTCCAGCATCGCGACTTCGCGATCAATGAAGGGCGACACGAGCGGATCGAAGGGGGATGCGAACTCTGCGAGCGACTCCAGTTCGGAGCGGGTGGCTCCGTCGCGCACCGCCGTCCCCAATGTTGCCAGGTACTTCTTCCGCCGGGCGTCCTCCGGATGCAAGCCGTTCCGCAGGCCCTCGTCGGCCACTTGGATGACCTTCGCCCGCGGCCGCTCTTGAAGCCGCTTCTTGAGCCACTTCCGGTAGGCCCAGTACTGGTCCGGATGATCGGTCAACACCTGTTGCGCCAGTTGAATGTCGCTGAGACGCTGAGAGATGTCGGTCAACGCCGACGATTCGCCGAGCCGGTCCGCCAGCGCGCGGGAATGCCGGGCCAGCCACTGTCGCCGTTCCTCGAACTTCGGGGCCCAGCGCATGACCTCCAACGGCGCCTGAAACGCCAGTCGCCCGCCTCCCGTCGTGCTCGCGCCGCGGGATTCCGTCTGACGCCTGAGCGCCGCGTCCGGAACCTCGCGCAGGCCGCACAGAATGGACCAGTCCCAGCCCGCCTCCGCCAGCACGTTGCGCACGTGCGGCTTTTCCAGCCGCGCGATCAGCGATTCGTCGACTTCGATGGGCGCCTGCGTCGCCAGCAGCAGCCACTCCCCCGGCGCCGTCTCGCACAAATCGACGCTGCCAAAGGCAAGCTGCAGGCTGCGGACCACGGTCAGCGCCGAGTCCATGCCCAGATCCACGCATGACAACCGCTGACAGAACATGCCTTCCGGGGCCAGCCGCGCGGCAACGCGGCGGTAATGCTCGACCGTCATCAGGCCGGCCGCGGAAAATTCAGCGACGGGCGATTGGGGAGCCAGAATCAGGTCCCAGTCCCGCTCGGCGGACGCCATCGCAAGCATCGCCGGCGCCGCGCACCATTCCAGGCGCTCTTCACCGGCGCTGATGCGCGGATCGATTCGCTCCAGGGCCATCCGAGCCAACCGCGCCGCGCACGGATCGCTCTCCAGAATCGTCACTTGTTCCACCGGAAACGCCAGGCAGGTCGCCGCCACCGCCGGACTCTCCGCCGACAGCACCAGGATTCGATGCGGGTGCGGATGCAAAATCATCGGCGTCACGGCGGACAGAACTTCCGTCGCGGGCTGCGGGCAGAGCGCCGGATCGACGCTCGTGATGCTCCGCGGCACGCCATTGCGATGCAGGCTCCGGCTCTCGCCGCGCACGCTCCACACCGACCAGTCGGCATCCCGCGAGGCGACATGTTCGACCAGCCGCGCCCCGTCCAGATGCCGCAACTGCGCCGGCGCGACGCCCGCGCTGTACGCCTGAAAATGAAAGCCGGAGAACAGCACCCGGGAGACGCCGGGGATGGTCGAAACGTCGCACAGCGCCGCGGCCGCGAGGCCCGCGACCGCCGCGCCTCCGAACGCCCCCCGCCGCAGCGGACTGAGCGCCGTCCAGCCGCGACCCGCCGTCAGCACGATCGCGGAAGCGACCACCAGCCCCACGCCGACGAGCCACGCCGTCTGCGGAGTCGCTCCGCTCCAGACCGCGCTCGCCAGCCCGAGTGTGAACCACACCGCCGTCAGCAGCGGCGTCATTCCTGCCGGCGCGATGCCGCGGCCGCCATCCGCACGCACCGAACCCAGCCGCAGGCAGCGACCCAGCGCGAACCCGACGGGCAGCGTCATCGACGCCGCGATCGCCATCCGCAGCAACACGATCCACGCCAGCGATGACACCGAGGCGCTGATCATCAGGGCCGCGTGCGACAACCAGGGCCAGGCCGCCGAATGGAACGACAGGGCGACTCCCAGAACCAGCAGCCCTCCGGCGGCGCAGCGCGCGCCGCGCGGAAGCGCCTTCGGCCGCCCCGCCAGACCGCAACCGATGCCCAGCATCAGCCCCGCCCAGGCGGCGAACGCGATGGAGGCGACCGGCAGAAACAGATTCATCCGGATCCGATCGATGAAGGCGAACGCGACGCCGCCGGATGCCGCCACCGAGGCGATCGCGACCGCATCGGCCCACGCCAGTCCGCGGCGCACGACTTCCACATCCGCCGCCGGCGCGGCCGGCGTGCCCGGACGCAGCGTCCGCGTCAGAAACGCCGCCACGCAACCGGCGGCCGTCAGCAGCGCGAGCGACTGCACGTCCATCCAGGCAGCGAACGTGATGGGCAGCAGCAGCCACAGCGCAGCGATCTGGAACCAGAAGCCGGGACGCAGTCGCAGGTCGGCGTCTCCCCGGTGGGCCAGCGAGAACGTGCAGGCCAGTCCCGGACCGATCGCCGCCAGCCCGCCCAGGTACGACGCGAGAAACACCATTCGGGAATCGGAGAGCGCCTCCCACCCCCAGCGGCCGGCCCAGTCGACGCCAGCCGTCAGCAGCGCCGGCGCGACCATCGTCCATGCCGCCGGCGCCAGCCACGCCCAGGGGGCGTTCGCCACCGCGCCGAACTGCAACCGCAGGCTGTCGCCGACGATCCACGCTGTCGCCACAACAGCCGCCAGCGCCGTCATCGTCGCATGGTTCGCGCCCCAGGCGAGAACGAACTGCGTGAGCCAGCACCAGCTGATGACGCCGACGACCAGCGCCACGCCGCTGCGCGGCGCCACGTCCCGCATCCCACGGGACAGTCGGTCCGAAATCCGGAACTCCATAACCGGCATCCTTGCCAGAAGATCAGGAACCCCCCGGGGGCGCTCGATGATCGCAAGCCCCGTGGCGGGCGAGGTTTGTACGCGAGCGGACGCCGTCCTCACAAGGCCATTCCGGGGGCGTGACAGCGCTCTCACGGCTGCTATAATGAACTACAGTACACTACTACTGGAGAACGCCATGACGCCCGTGCTGTTGGATTGCTCCCCGGAAACGCAACAGGCTGTCTGCGACGACATCGTCGAGTCGCTGCTCGATGACGTCGACTGGCGGGAGACGGCCGTCGATTCGATCCGGCTGGCCGCCCGCCTGGGGCTGGAAGTCGCAATGGACGCCGCGCAAACGAGCCGAGGTCGCCTCAAGCGCCTGGCCGGGCGTCCAGCCGTGTTTCTCGCGCCCGATCCGAGGCCGGAACGCCTTCAATGGGCCGTCGCCCATGAGATCGGCGAGTGGGCCGCCGCGCGGGTCTTCGACCGCCTCGACCTTGATCCCGCGGATGCGCCCACCGGACAGCGCGAACAGATCGCCGTGTTGCTGGCCGGCGCCATCCTGCTTCCCCGGCGGACATTTCTCGCGGACGCGCAGCGGCTGGGCGGACGCGTGCCGGCGCTCAAGTCGATCTACACGACCGCCAGTCACGAGCTGATCCTGAACGGCCTGCTGCGGCTGCGGCTGCTGACGCTCGTCAGCGTGTTCGATCATGGTCGGCTGATGCGCCGCCGAGGGAACGGCCAGTTGGAACCCCCGCCGCTGCTGTCGCTGGAGCGGGAGGCGCAGTCGCGGGCGCATGAGTCGGGCCGCGGCGTGACGCTCAAAGGGCGCGGGGTGCGCGTGCAGGCGTGGCCGGTTCACGAACCGGGTTGGAAGCGCGAGTTGCTGCGGACGACGCCGCTGGACGAGGACGCGGTCCAGGAAGCGGCCTGACGGGTTGGGCCAAAACTGTTTGCGCGTCAGGACGGTCGATCGCGGCGGCCGCGTCGTTTTCCGCGGGCCCGGTCCGGTCCCGCGTCGCCGGCCGTTGCCGGTCGATCTTTCCGCTTGGGACGGCCGTTGGCGTCTCGAGCGGGTTTCGATCCCTGCCGGCGCTCGCCTTGCGGGCGTCCGCCCGCATCTTTTGGACGACCGGCGCCATCGCGCGGCCGACCCGCGCCTTCGTGGGCGCGCCCCTTGCCTTTCCGGGGCCGATCGCGCGGAGGGCGGGCCGACGACGAACCGCCGCCGCGGGGAGCCATCCCCTCCACGAGCCGCAGATCCAACTCGCGGCGATCGACGTCGACTCGCGCCACCGCCACGCGGACCGCGTCTCCCAGCCGGATGGTGCGTCCCGAGCGCCGCGCCACCAGGCAATGCCCCGCGCGGTCGTAATCGTAAATGTCCTCGCGCAGCGTGCTGATGTGCACCAACCCTTCAGCGGGCAGCTCCACGCCCCGACAGAAGAAGCCATACCGGTCCACCCCCGTCACGACCGCCTCGAACTCATCCCCCGACTTCTCCTCCAGGAATGCGAGCAGCTTGATCTTGATCAGCTCGCGCTCGGCCTGCTCGGCCCGCCGCTCGGTCTCGGAACAGTGCTGGCCGAGCTGTTCCAGTTCCGATCCCTTTGGTCCGGAGTACGTCCGGTTCCCGGTGATGGATGCCAGCAGCTGCCGGTGAATGATCAGGTCGGGATACCGGCGGATGGGGCTGGTGAAGTGGCAGTAATGCTCCTCGGCGAGCGCGTAATGCCCCAGCGGTTCGGCCGAGTACACGGCCTGCTTGAGGCTCCGCAGGAACGCGTAGCTGATGGCCCGCGACTCGGGCTGGCCTTTGACGCGCTCCAGCAGCGACTGCAGTTCCCGGCGGCTTTGCGGGCGACGGATCGGATAGCCGACGGCCCCGGCGAACTCGACGAAGGCGGCCATTTTCAGCAGGCTGGGATCGTCGTGAACACGGCGGAGCAGCGGCTCGTCGGCGTCATCCAGGTACGTCGCCGTCGCGACATTCGCCGCCAGCATGAACTCCTCGATGATCTGGTGGCTCTCGTCGTGGTGCTCCTCGTGCGCGCCGATGACGCGCCCGTCGGCATCGAGATCCAGTTCGATCTCCCCCATGTCGAGTTCCAGGGCCCCTTTCACGAACCGACGCTTGCGCAGCAGCATCGCCAGCGTGTACATGTCGACCAGCAGCGAGCGGACTTCCGGGGCGACGTGCGCCGCGCGGTCCGGCCGATGCACGATCGGCATCACCTGTTCGTAGGCAAACCGTTTGGCCACGCGGATGGCCGTCCGCGCGAAGCGCGCGTGCACCAGCACCGCGTCCGCCGTGAACTCCAGGAACGCGCTCACCGTGAACCGCAGGTTCCCCTCCTGCAGACTGGCCAGCGAGTTCGACAGCACCTCGGGCAGCATCGGGATCACGTGCCGCGGCAGGTAGACGCTGTTGCCCCGGCGGCGGGCCTCGGCGTCGAGCGCCGAGCCGGGCGGGACCAGGGACGAGACGTCGGCGATGTGCACGCCGAGATGCCAGTGGCCGTCGTCGCTGCGGCGCAGGGAGATCGCGTCGTCGAAGTCGCGGGCGTCCGCCGGGTCGATCGTGATGATCGTCGTGTCCGTCAGGTCCTCGCGGTCTTCGGGGACGGTCTCCGGAAAGGCCTGCGCGACCAGCCGCGCATCGTGCAGCACCTCGGGCGGGAACTCGTGCGGGATGTTGTATTCGTGAATGACCGTCTGCAGGTCGACTCCCGGTTCGCCGCGCGGCCCCAGCACCTGCGTGACGACCGCTTCCGCGCGGCGATGCCCGCCGGGAAACCGCACCATGTCGATGACGACCTTGTCGCCATCCCGGGCTCCCTTGGCCCCCGGATCGCCGACCCAGACCGGCTCGGAAAACTGCTTGCCGTCGATCTGCACCCAGCCCTGCTCGTCCTCTTCATAGTAGGACCCGACGAACGTCGTCGACGCCCGTTCGATGACCTCGACGACCCGCCCCGTCCTGCGACCGCCGCCGCGCCGCGCGGACATCAGCTCGACCAGCACCATGTCGCCGGTCTGTGCGTCCCCCAGGTTCCCTCCGTCGACGAAGATTTCGATGTTGGCCGTCTCTCGGCTGGCCCCGTGCGGCAGGACAAACCCGTCGCCTGCCGCGGTGCGTTTCAGCGTCCCCTGCACCTGCCGCGACGCGCGCGCCCCCCGTCCCTTCTTCTCCTGGGCTCCGCCTCCCGCGCCGCCCAGCCGCTTGCCGGGCACGATGCGTCCCGATTCGGTCCGCGTGATGAGCCCCGCCGCCGCCCAGCCGTCGAGCCGTTCGAGGAACTCGGTCAAGCGGCCTTTCTTCAAACCCAGTTGCTTGGCGAGGTGCTTGCCGCGGAGCGGCTTGTAGTTCGGTCGGGAGATGTATTCGCGGAGGAGATCCTCCAGGGGGGGCAGCGGCACAGCAGCTCCTCAGCGGAAACGCCGCTCCGCGCGACGCGCGCGGCTGCGGGCGAAGGCATCATCGGTATTGCACGGCGGCGGGGAAAGGGGCGGGGCGTGAAGAATGGGCTGCGCCCCCCGGCGGCCGCGCACAGAAATCGTCCGCGCCTAATCGACGTCCGGGTCGGCGTCGGATCCGGAATCGGATGCGGGCGGCGAATCCGGCTCGGCGTCCGCTTCGGATTTCCGGACAACCGTGGCGCGGGGCACTTTCACCTGCGCCTGCATCCGGGGGGGCAGGACGTTCGTCTCCGCGGCGATCCGCGGCCGAATCGTCAGCGCGTCAGTGCCGCCGGGAACGAGAAAGTACAGTCGGCCGTCCCGGTCCTCGAACACGCAGGGGAACGCGTTCCGCTCGATGACCGCATGACAGTGAAAGCCCAGGTCGCCGGCGAGGACCGTCACGCCGACCGACAGCCCGAAATCGCCGAGATCGGGGGGCCGCCCCGCGGCGGTGGCTTCCTGAATGCGGGCCGACATCCGCTTCAGCGCGGCGGCGAGCGCGGCGATCCGCGGGGCGCGAAGCACCTCCGGATTCTTCCGCGCGAACCCGCCGACGCCTTCCGTCTGCAGCAACGGAACGGCGATCAGGTCGCCCGTCTTGCCCGGGGTCAGCGACACCTTCAAACCCCGCGGCGCTGATTCAAACTTCAAGTTCATCTGCGGGCTGCGAAGTTCGGCCGGCCTCTGCTCGAGCGCCGCGCGGATGGCGCTCCATTCCAGATCGGACAGGCCGACCTCTTTCTGCGACACGAAGCCCGTCAGCGACGTGGCCGCGATGACCTCGCCCTCCAGTGATTCGACGACATTGGACTGCGACTGCATCCAGAACCCGGCGCCAATGCCGATCGCCGCCAGCAGAAACGCGCCGGCCACCCAAATCCAGCCACGATTGGGCCGCCGCTGCCGACGTTGATACGCCGCTTCGGCCGCCGCCTGCGGACTCACAGGCGTGACGATCAGCGGCGGCGCGGAGACGTTGATCGCGATTCCGCAAGCGTCAGCGTCCTCCTCGGGAGGCGGCGCCGACGCCGCGGCTTTCAACTGCGAAGCCAGTACCTCCGCCGCCCGGTTGGGCAGCGTGATGGTTTCGCTTTCCCAGTCGGCCGGTTCGGCGGGGCGCGCGGCCGCGGCCGCACGCGCAGCCGCACGCGGGACGTCCCGCACCGACTGGGGAATCGGGACGATCGGCACGCGGAGCCGCGTCTCGCATTTCGAGCAGCGGACAATCGTGTTGGCGGCCGCGTCGTGGACGCGGAGCGTCGCCGTGCAGTAGGGGCAATCGAACTGAATCGCCATGCCGCGACGGTAGTCGACCCCGCGGCATGGATTCAAGACGCGGATGTGCCGACCGGCCCACCGACCGCTTGCTTCGACAGGCGATCGGCCTCGTGCGTCGGCAACGGCAGGCGTCGCCCGGTCAGCTGACTCCGCACGCAGGCGAGCGCCTGGTCCAGCGACAGCCCTCCGCCGACCGAGATGTAAATCGGCTTGAACCGACCGCCGGGACTCAGCGACCAGCCGATCCGCTCGCCGTCATCAACGATCTCAGCCAGGTCGGGATCATTCGTCGCCAATGGACGGCCGCAGAGCAGCGACTTGCCGACGCCGATCGTCGGCACGGCCGATACGGCCGCAAAGGCGCTCGCGATGCCAGCCCGACGGGGATGCAGCCGCCCCTGGCCATCGACCATCGCGATGTCCGCGGGCAGGCCCGCCGCCGCCAGTCGCTGCCACAGCTCCAGCAGAACGGGCAGCTCGCGGAACGTCAGATAGCCCGGGATGTAGGGGAATGGATCCGGCAGGGAGGCGGCAGCGGAGCCGATGACCGTTCGTTCGCGGACGTTTACGACAACCGCGGCGCCGCAGGCGCGGCCATCCGCGGCAAACGCGACGTCCAGGCCGGCGACCAACTCGATCGGCCCCGTCCGCGGCGATTCGTCAATGCGCGCCGCCATTTCCCGCTGCCAGTCCAGCAGCGGCTGCAATACGGATGCTCCCTCGAAGTCGCGCCGGCGCGGCGCCCGGGGATCGACGATCGCGCGGCCCGGGGCGACGTCGACGCTGGCGACGCCTTCCGCGGCGAGCCGCGAGCGCTGCCGTTCGAGCCGTGGGCCGATCGCGGGCAGGGTTCCGTCGGCACGGACGACGCGATGCCAGGGGAGAAGACCATTCTCGGGCAATGCCGCCACAAGATTCGCCACCCAGACGGCCGCACGCCGGTCGCCCAGCGACTTCGCCAACGCGCCGAACGTCGTCACCTGGCCGGGGGGCGTCTGCGCCAGCCGTCGCTCGAGATCCGCGTTAAGATCGGGCAGCGGCGGCAGGACCGTGCGGCTGGATGAGGAAGCGCCGCTCATCCGGTCGGCCCTCCGGGACTGTCGTTCGGCGGCGCGAGAATGCGATTCAGTCGGACCCGGACATCGTCGATGGAAACGCCCGTCAGCAGAAACTGCTTCTCCCGGCTTGCTTCGCCCCGCTGCAGCGTGACCTGCCGCCGTGGGAGGTCCAGCGATGCGGCGAGCACGCGGACCAGTTCGTCGTTCGCCTTGCCCTTTTCCGGAGGGGCGGCGACGGCCACCTTGAGGCGGCCGGCGTGCAGACCCGAGACGGCCGAGCGCCGCGCGCCGGGCTGCGCCTGAACGGGGAGCAGGATTCCGTCCGCGACGATGCGAAAGTCGATGCTGTCAGCCGCCACGCGCGCAGAGTCCGTTCGACGTCAGAGAAGGTGGACGTCACTCTCGCGGAGCGGCCGTCGCGGATCAAGATTCGGCGATCGGGCGGGGGACGTCGAGCCGCGCGACAACGTCTTCGACTTCGCGAATGGCGGCCGGCAGTTCGTCGGCGTTCTGCCGCCGGGCGAGCCGTTCCAGCCGGGCGGAGGGCAGGGTCAGGGCGTCGAACCCGGCGGTGCCTCCGGAACCTTTCAGCCAGTGGGCGACGTCGGCGATTGCGTCGAACTGGTTGTCCGCCGCGGCGGCATGCAGATCCTGCACGCGAGTCCTGGCGCGGGCGATGAAGTCGGCGATGATCTCGCAGAACTCGGCGTCGTCAAACGGCAGCGAGGACCGGATACGGTCGGGCATGGAGGACATGGGGGCGGGGGGCGCGGAGTCGGGAACGGACATTGCGGACTTGTTGGAGGACGTGGACCTGTCGGCGGCGTCGATGGCCCCCTGGAGATGCCGCGACAGGGTTCGAACGAGGCGGGCCTCGTCGATCGGTTTCGAAAGGTAGTCGGTGCAGCCGGCCGCGGCGCAGCGCTGCGCATCCCCCGTCATGGCGTGCGCGGTCAGTGCGACGATCGGGATCAGCAGCCCCTGCGCGCGGAGCTGGGCGGTCGCGGTGTAGCCGTCCATGATGGGCATCTGCATGTCCATCAGGATCAGATCGAAGTCGTCGGCCAGCGCCAGCCGCATGCCGTCGCGGCCGTTCTCGGCTTCGATGATTTCCACGCCGTGCCGCCTGAGCATCGTGCGGATCAGCCGGCGGTTGGTTTCGCCGTCCTCGACGAGCAGCAGTCGGGCCGGGCCAATCGGCGGCAGGGGCGATGCGGAGGATTCCGAGAGGGCCACGGCCGGCGCGGGGGGCGCGTCGAGGAGGGCGGCCGCATCGATCGGACCGGGGTCGATCGTTACGGTGAACGTGCTGCCGCGACCGGGTTCGCTGTCCACCGAGACGTCGCCGCCGAGCGCCTCGGCGATGCGACGGCTGATGGCGAGGCCCAGCCCCGTGCCGCCGTACCGCCGGGTGACGGACGCGTCCGCCTGGGCGAAGGGGTCAAAAATGCTGGCCAGCTTGTCCTGCGGAATTCCCGGCCCGGTGTCGATGACGTCGATCCGCAGCCGTTCGCCGTCCAGCCGGGAGACGATCTGCACGCCCCCCGTTTCGGTGAACTTCAGCGCGTTGCCGACGAGATTGATCAGCAACTGCCGCAGACGGACCGGATCGGTGAGGATCGTCGGCGGCGCCGGCCCGATCCAGGCGTCCTCCAGGGACAGTCCTTTTTCGACGGCCCGGACGCGAAGCAGCGTGCAGACCTCGGCGATCGTCTGGTGCGGCGAACAGTCGATCCGCTCCGTCTGCAGCTTGCCCGCCTCGATCTTCGACAGGTCCAGGACGTCGTTGATGACGGTCAGCAGATGCCGCCCGCTGACGGCGATCGTCTCCAGCCATTCCTTGCGGGTCTGGGGATCGCCGTCGTCGTGCTGCCGCAAGAGGTCCGTGAACCCGAGGATCGCGTTCATCGGGGTGCGGATCTCGTGGCTCATGTTGGCCAGGAACTGCGATTTGGCGACGGAGGCCTCCTGGGCTTCGCGGGTCTTCTGTTCGAGGGCCTCAGTGCGGAGCCGGACCATCGATTCGAGATGCCGGCGGTGAAGTTCGACCTCAGCGGCATGGTGCTCGATGCGGGCCAGCAGCGCGTTGACTTCGTCGCAGAGATCGCCCAGCTCGTCCCGGGTTTCCTTGCGGGCCCGGCGAGAGTAGTCCCCCGTGCGGGAGACGGTGCGGACAGTTTCCACGAGATGCAGCAGCGGCACCGAGATGACCCGCTGCAGATAACCGGCCAGAAGCATGGCGATCAGCGCGCTGGTGGCCGTGACGCCGATGATCAGCTCGGTGTGCTCGCGGCCCTGCCGCCACAGGCGGTCCGAAACGACGTGCAGACGGATCCAGCCGACGAGTTCGCCGTGCAGACGGATCGGCCGTTCGAAAGGAATGGCCTCGTGCGGCGCGGCGACCGATTGGAAAGGCCCGCCCGTGTCGACTTGCGCCGCCGGCAGGTGCTCGACGAACAGGTTCCGATCCTCGTCCAGCAGCTCGGCGACGACGATCGCCGGGTCCTCACTGAGCATCCGCAGGACGGCCGCAGCTTCCTCGCGGCTTTCATGCAGCAGCGCCGGCGCGCAGCTCTGGCCCACGACGTCGGCCAGCGTGACGTACGACTCCTCCAGCGACTCGCGGATGTTCCGGATGTCGTAGATCGCCAGCGAGAGGCCCATCAGGATCAGCACGATGACGCTGATCGAGACTCCGAAGAGCGTGATCTTCTGGCTGATCCTGAGTCGTTTCAGCAGTTGCATCGACAGTGCCCGGACGATCGGGCGCTCCGCGCGGCGCGAACAGGGGGGCCGCGGGGGCGCGCTCAAAGGTAGGCCGCATCCGGAGAGGCGTTGCCAGAACGCAACGAGGCGGCGCGAACGGGCGCCGCGGTCATGCGTGCGGCAGCGGTCGGCGCGACCATGACGGTCGTGCCGGTTCGCGATGGCGTGCGGTACTCGGGGTCAGACGGCCGTCGCCAGCTCGAGCGCGATGCGACAGGCGTCATCGAAATGGTCGAGATGCAGCGTCTCGGCCGTCGTGTGGATGCCGTCCTGCCCGCAGCCCAGCGTGACGGTGGGGAACCCGTGGGCGGTCAGCCAGTTGGCGTCGAGGCCCCCGTTGCTGACCTTGAGTTCCGGCGCGAGTCCGGCGGCCGCAATGGCGGCGGAGGCCGCGGCGACGGACGGATCGCGGCGATCGAGCAGAAACGCCTCGTAGCGGGCTTCGATGTCGAACTCGACGCTGCCGACTTCGCCGGTCGAACTGCGGAGCTGGCGGGCGGCGCGGGCGAACGCGGCGACGTAGGCCTCGCCGATCCGCTGGCGAAACGCGGGTTCGTGGCTGCGGATTTCGGCGCGGAGGTCGACGCGGTCGGTGACGACGTTGGTGGCTTCTCCGCCGCGGACGACGCCGATGTTGCTGGTGCCGGAGCGGCGGCCTTTGGTCACGAGGCCATGCCAGCCGGCCTCCTGGAGTTCGGCGATGGCCAGAGCGGCGAGGGCGACGGCGCTGACGCCGCGTTCGGGGTGCGCGCCCGCGTGGCTGGCCCGCCCGTGGACGGCGATGTCGAGATTGTCGGCCCCGGTGGCGCCGACGGTGAGGACGTTCGCGGCCCCGCCGTCCCAGTTGAAGCAGAGCTTGGGGTTCCCCAGTTTGCGGGAGGCGAGATGCCGCGCGCCGACGAGGCCGATCTCCTCCTGCACGGACCACAACAGCGTGAGCGGCGGGTGCGGCAACTGCTGCTGGAGGATCTTCAGTGCGGTGTGCAGGACGACTGTGGCGCCGGCCCGATCATCGCCGCCGAGCGCGGTCGCCGGATCGGCCGACACGATCCGCGTCCCCTTGCGCACGGGTCGCGCCCCGATGCAGAGCGGGACCGTATCGAGATGCGCCATCAGCAGCCGGCGGGGGCCACGGACCGTCCCGGGCAGTCGCACGATGAGGTTTCCGACCTCGCCGCCGATGGGGCTCTTGCGATGCGCGTCATCGAACGCGATGGCGCTGTCGGGGACGCCGGCCCGCAGCAGCCGCTGGACGACGAAGTCGGCGACGCGCGCCTCCTCACCGCTGCGTCCGGGGATCTCGAGCAGTTCCAGCAGCAGTTTCCACGCGTCCGATGCGGGCATGCGGGCTTCCATTGGCAGGGCGGGCAGGCTCTGGGCGCGAGGCCGCGCGCCGTCCCGGCGGCGCTACTTCCAGTAGCTGAGGAACACGTACGCGGCCGTCGCCGGCAGCGTGATGACGATGGCCATCCACAGCGAGCGGAGCGCCATCATCTGCATGGGGAACACGTTGGAGAGGATCAGCGGCAGCATGGGGACGATGACGCTCCAGCAGAGCAGCAGGTAGCCGATCTGCTTGCGGCGCTGCTGTTCCTCGGGAGGCAGCGCGCTGAACGGGACGCGTCCGCCGGCGGCGGGTTTGGCGGCCGGCCTGGCGGCTTTCTCGGAGGGCTTGGCCGTCTTCGCCGGTTTGGCGGCCTTCCCGGCCGGTGCGGCGGCCGCCGGAGGGGCGACGGCTTCATCCCGCATGCCGGGCGCGTAATACTTGGCGATGGCCTGATTGATGGCGCGAGGCACGGCGATGACCGGGCGAACCGGCACGCCATAGCGAAGCCGCAGCTCCTCCTCGACCTCGTGATCGAGCTCATCGATGCAGGCGACGAGCAGGCGGTCGTCGTCGATGAACAGCGGGATGATGGAATACTTTTTGACGAGGTTGCGGGGGACCATGTCGAGGACGGAGTCCTCGGGCGTCATATCCTCGAGATCGACGTAGGAATAGCCGAGGCTGATGGCGAGGGCCTGGGCGGCGTCGGCCGGCTCGACGAGCTTCATCTGCACGACGGCGTCCCGGTGGGACAGTCCGCGCTTGTCGGCGAACTCCTCGACTTCGGCCTTCTGGACGCGTTCGAGCTTGCCCTGCCGGATGAGGACGTCGAGCATCGGCTGGCGGCCGAAGATGTCCTTCTCGGGCGGGAACTCGCGGCCCAGGGTTTCGTCGTAGTCCCGCTTGCGCTCAATGTCCGTCAGGCAGAGCATGGCCTTGGCCAGCTCATTCAGCATGTCCTGCGACTGGATCGAGTACTGGCCGGTGGCGTACTTGCGGACGTGGCCGTTGAGCTTCTTGTAGTGGCCGCGGATCTTGTCGAGATCGTCTTCGAACTTCTTGCAGCGCAGGAGTTCGTAGTGATCGGGGGGCCGGACGCCTTCCGGAATTCCCAGCCATTCCTTGTAGAAATCCATGGGGCAGCGCTCGCGGGGGGAGATTGCCGGCGCGCATCAGCGGACGGCGGAAGAGCACCCAACGGGCGGGCGACGATCCGCCGCGCCCGTCGGACAGGCGGCAGCCGCTATTCCACCTCGTACTCGCGGGCCAGATTCTCGAAGGCGTCGACGTTGCTGTCGTTGAGGCCCGAGTCCCGGACGATCTCGATCTTTCCGGCCTGGCCGCTGGTGAGTTCCCGCGCGCTGATGTCGATCCGCCCGTTCTTGTCGTACTGGTAGGTGACTTCGACGGGGGCGCCGGCAGGCAGGTTCGGCGGCAGGCCGGTGATCCGGAAGTCGCCGATCGTCGTGCAGGCGTCGGGATCGGACGCGTCCCCCTCCAGCACGCAGACGTGCACGCGCTGCTGGTTCGTCGAATTGGTGACGAACTGCTGGGTGATCTTGTGGGGGACGGCGCTGTTCTTGGGGATCATGATGTGATTGATCTTCCGGGTCCGGTTGTTCGGATCGGTGATCTTGATCCCCAGCGAGTGGGAGTTGACGTCGGTGGTCGTGACTGAGCGGAGGCGGGTGATGACGGCCTTGGAGATGCGGGATTCGCCCCCGGTTTCCCGCGCTTCGAGGATGGCGGCGTGGATGGCGGCGCCCTGCGCGACCGCCTCCTCCGGCTTGACGTCGCGGGTCGGCGCCACGCCGGTGACCTCCTCGAGCATCGTCTCGACGACCGGCATCCAGGTCGACCCGCCGACGAGCACCACAGCCTCCAGTTCGCCGCGGTTGACGCCCGCCTGCTGCATCACGAGTTCCGTCGTGTCGCGGGTCCGCTGCATAAGGTCGGCCGTCATGCGTTCGAAGTCGCCGCGGGTCAGGGCGACGGTCATGGCCTTGCCCTTGTAGTTGATGCTGATCGGCGTCTGGGCCTTGCCGGACAGGTCGCGCTTCGCCTGTTCGCAATCCTGCGTCAGGATCATCAGCGATTCGGGATCCTCGCGGGGATCCTCCTTGAACTTGCGATGGAACTGCTCGGCGACGTGGTCAACGACGCGGCGCGTCCAGTCGAGTCCGCCCAGCATGACGTCGCCGTCCGTCGCCAGAACTCGGAACGACGTGGGCGTGTACCGCACGACGGTGACGTCGAACGTGCCGCCGCCCAGGTCATAGACCATGATGGTCTTTTCCTTGGCGACCAGGTCCTTGCGTCCCAGCTCCCCCTTCGACCAGGCGTAGGCCAGCGTGGCGGCCGTCGGCTCGTTGATGATGTCGATGACGTTCAGGCCGGCGATCTTGCCGGAGTCCTGGGTCGCCTTGCGACGGACGTCGTTGAAGTAGTACGGGACGGTGATGACGGCGTTGGCGATGGTTCCGATCTTCGCCTCGGCGTCCTGCTTGAGCTTCTTCAGGATCAGCGCCGAGACGAACTCGGGCGTCAGCTTCTTCCCCTGGTAGACAACAAAGAAGTCCTTGTTGCCCATCTGCCGCTTGATGGCCTCGATGATGTTCTTCGGATTCTCGATCGACATCCGCTCGTAGGACGGGCCGACGATGACCTTGCCGTCCTCTCCGAGCAGCACGACGGAGGGAGTGATCGTCTTGCCCTCGGTGTTTTCGAGGGCGATCGGCTCGCCTTCAGCGTCGATCTGGGCGATCGATGAATACGTCGTTCCAAGGTCAACGCCGACGGTATTGCCGGGCAGAATCTTCATGAGGCCTAACCTTCAAACGAGATGCACCGGGATGGGTCGTCGGGCGGCGTCCTCAATGGACCTGCACCGACGCAATGGGCATGGCGAACGCCGTTCCGCCTGACGGCTGCGAATTGTCAATAGACCCGGCATTCTGACGCCCGGAAGAACGGGAATCAAGCAGCGGAAACACCATTGCCAAACGCCGCGCGCGTTCTTCACGGGGGCGGGGCCGCCGGTCTTGCGGGCCGCCGCCCGCCGAGGGACGATGCAAATCACGCCCCCGGGCACAGCCCCGTTTCGCTTCCCGCCTTGATGAGGAACCGCCACGTGTCCGGCATCAACCGCCGCGAGTTCGTTGCCCGGGCCGCGCTCGCCGCCGCCCCGCTGGTCCTGCCCCGGTCGGTCTTCGGAGCCAACGACCGCATCCGGCTGGCGTTCATCGGCGTCCGGAACCAGGGAACCAACAACCTGAAGGCCTTCCAGTCGCGGCCGGTCGACATTGTCGCCGTCTGCGACGTCGACGCCGAGATCGCGGCCAGGGCGGCGGCGCTGGTCTCCGCCGATGGCCGGCCGTGCGACATTGCCGACGACTACCGACGCATTCTGGATCGCGACGATGTCGACGGCGTCGTCATTACGACCCCCGACCACTGGCACGCGCGGATGACGATCGACGCCTGCCAGGCGGGCAAGGACGTGTACTGCGAGAAGCCCCTGTCGTTGACCGTCGCCGAGGGCCGCAGGATGGTCGACGCGGCGCGGCAGAATGCCCGGGTCGTCCAGACGGGCTCGCAGCAGCGGTCGTCTCCGGAGTTCCGCAAGGCGGTCCGACTGGTCCGCGGCGGGGCGCTGGGCGACATCCGCACCGTGCTGGCCGGCCTGCCGGAGTGCAATCACCCGGGTCCGCTGGGGCCGGACAGCGCGCCGCCCAGCCACCTGAACTACGACGCCTGGCTGGGGCCGGCGCCGTGGCGTCCCTACAACGAGAAGCGGGTGCACTACAACTTCCGGTTCTGGTGGGACTACTCCGGCGGTCAGATGACGAACTTCGGGGCGCATCACATCGACATCGCGCAGTGGGGGCTGGATGCGGACGGGACGGGGCCGGTTGCCGTCGAAGGGCAGGCGGAGTTTCATCCCGATGGCGTGCACGAGGTCGCTGAACGCTGCCGGATCGTGCACGCCTATGCCAGCGGAGTGCGGCTGATCGTCGGCCAGCAGCAGCCGGACATCCCCCAGGGGACGACGTTCATTGGCGAGCGGGGTCGGCTGCATGTGAACCGCGGCCGGCTGAGCAGCGAGCCGCGAGAAATTGTCGAGGAGGCGGACGAGTCGCGGCTGCCGGAGGTGGTCGAGTCCAACGACCATCACGGGAATTTTCTGGAGTGCATGGCGAACCGGGCGAATCCGATTGCGGATGTGGAAATCGGGCACCGTTCGGCGACGGTCTGCCATCTGGGGAACATCGTCGCGCGGCTGGGCCGGGGCGTGCGTTGGGATCCGGAGACCGAGACCATTTCGGGGGATGCGGAGGCGCAGGCGATGCTGGACCGGCCTGCGCGGGCCCCCTGGGGCTGAGGGGCGTCTCGGGAGCCGGCGACTGGGCGCCCAGAGTGCGATGCATTTCGGGCGGCGGCGGCGCGCGGTGGTGTGAATCTGAAGGCGGTTTCAGGTTTCGCGGCCTGTTGTAACGGTCCTGCCGGGAAGTGCCGAAAGTCGCTCGGCAGCGCCTCGGGGCCGAAGGAAACGCGGCTGCCAACCGCGGGATCAGGCCGTAGCAATGAGCATCGGACCGAAACGCGTTACTGCGCGTCGGCCGAGGACGGCAGGCCGCCGAAGTCCGCTCGAACGGGCTTCGCGGTCGGCCGGCCCCCCCGTGATCCGTTTGCCAGCGAGGCAGATCGCAACCTGTTCCCGACGCCGGGCTCGCGACCGGCCGACGCTGATCCGCACTTTCGCATTCCAATGCGTGCCACGATCGACTTCCGAATGCTCCATTCGACCCGCCCGGGAGCGCCGCGCCTTTCCGTCCAGGTGCGGCGGCTGGCGGAACTCGACTCCCTCGACCTGTCGCGCTGGCGCGATCTGGCGGAGCGGGCTCTGGACCCGAACCCGTTCCAGGAACCCGAGTTCATCCTGCCGCTGGCGAGCGGCCTCGTCGATGCCGAGCCCCTGCGCGTCCTGACGGTGTCCCGCGGCGACGGCGGCGAATGGCTGGCCGCGGGCGTGTTTCAGGAGTGCGCGCCGTCCCTGACGCGGCCGCTGCCGCACCTGCGGGCGCTGAGCTCCGCGTATTCCTTTCTCGATCAGCCGCTGATTGACCGCGAACAGGCGGACGCGGCGATGGAGGCGGCATTCGACTATTTGTCGGCACAGCGAAACTGGCATGGCTTCCGGGTGCGGACCCAGCGTGCGGACGGCAGGCAAACAGCGCTGCTCGACGTCATCGCCTGCGCCCGGGGCGTGGCGCGGTTCGTGGACCGCGTGTGGAACCGGCCGGTGCTGGAACTCGACGGCCTGGATCCGGACAGCGTGCTGGAGCGGTGTTCGAAGTCGCGTCGGAAATCGCTGCAGCGGTCGCGGCGGTGGCTGAGCGAACAGGGCCGGCTGGAATACCGGCTGGTCGTGCCGGGCGCCGACGACGTCGAGCCGATTGAGGACTTTCTGCGGCTTGAGGCGTTGGGCTGGAAGGGGAAGCGGGGAACGGCTCTGGCGACGCGTCCGGCGGATGAACTGTTCTTCCGCGAGATGACGCGCGGGTTCGCGGCGCGGGGACGGCTGCTGATGGGAGAGCTGCGCCTGGACGGGCGGGTGATCGCCTCGACCTGCAATCTGCGCGCGGGCCGCGTGGCCTATGCGTTCAAGATCGGCTGGGATCCGGAGTGGTCGAAGGGGAACCCTGGGCATTGGTCGGAGCTGGACCTGATCTCCGCGATCCGCCGGGAGCACCCGGACATCGAGGTGCTGGACAGTTGTGCGTCCGAGGGTTCGTACACGGCGTCGTTGTACGGGACGACGCGGCCGATGTCTTCGGCGGTGTACGTCTGGTCGCGGCGGGCCATCGCGCTGTCGCTGGCTCGGGAGCAGATTCAGCGATTGAAGCAGCGCACGCTCGCCTCGACTCCGGCGGAGGCGGCGACAGTCGCCGCGGTCGGAATGGACTCCGGCGAGACCGAGTGAGCGGCGCCGAAAGTCCGCAGCGGCGCAGCGCATCATCGGCAACCTGCCGCGCTGTCGGCCCAGCCGACAGCGGCGCACGCTTCCACGAGATCAGCGACGACCCAGGGCGATCAGCTTGCGAGCCCGGTCAAGCGACTTCTGCTTGCGCTCGAAGCCGGCGTCATCGGTCGGCAGCTGCGCCATCGCGGCGTCGTATTCGGCCTGGGCGGCGGCGACGTCGATCCGCTCGACCGGGATGGCCCGGTTCGTGAGCAGCGTGACGATCGAGCCTTTGATCTGCACGAACCCGCCGTCCACGAAATAGCGGCGCTCGCCCTCGCCCGACTGATACTTGAGTTCGCCGGCGCCGAGGCGGCCGACCGCCGGCGCACGCCCCGGAAGCACGCCCATCTGGCCGTCGAACAGCGGAAACTGAATCGACGTGACCGGCAGGTCCAGCAGCGTGGTCTCGGGGGTGACGACAACCAGTCGCAGGTCGGCGAGGGCAACCATCGAACGGCTCGAACGCGGAGAATGGAATCGAAGGGGGCGGGTCCGGACGGCCGAACCTCACACAGAAGCGCGGCAGTCCGACGCGAAAACGCCCCGGAACTCGACACACTAGACCGGCTCGCGGCGGGACTCAAGCCCCGGCATGTGGTTCCCAAGGCCGGGAAGCTCCGGGACGCTCGAATGAACGGCGCAACCGGAGGAACTGGGGTAGAGCGGATGAGCTCCAATCTCCAGTTTCCAAGGGACGCCCCGAATGTGGACGCTGATTCGCGATGCGCTGGCGACTGTGCGGCTGAAGGCCCGCTATCAGCGGCTGATTCATGAACGGCTGCTGCAGTTTACGGAGGAGGGCTGCCAGCCGGCGCCGCCGGAGGGAGGCCGCTGGCGGCAGGTCGGCGGAGCGCTGCGCGACCTGGGCGAACCGGAGCGGCGGGACGCCCGGGACCGGGCCCGGCAGCTTGTGCTGAGCAATCCGCATGCGAAGAACATCATGCGGCTGCTGGAGGTGTACGTCGCCGGTCCGGGGCTGCGGCTGACGCATCAGCCGGCGGAAGCGGAGGGGACGGGGGCATTGGCGAACCGCGCCATGCGGCAGGCGCGGCGGGCCGACGGGTTGTGGCGGCTGTTCCTGGATCAGAACGCCAGTCATTACACGCCGCGGGAGCATGCGCGCCGGGCGTGGCGGGATGGCGAGTGCTTCGTGCGCCGGTTTCCCTCGCCGGTGTGGCCTCCGGCGGTGCGGTTCCTGGACCCCGAGGCGATCGCGGAGACGTCCGAACATCCCGGATCGGCGGGCATACTGACGGATCCGGACGACGTCGAGCGGCCGGTGGCGTATCTGCAGGTCGCGGCCGATTCGGGTCGGCTCGTCGAGCGGATTCCCGCCGAGGAGCTGCTGCACACGCGTATCGGCGTCGATTCCAACCAGAAGCGCGGGGTGACGGTGTTCAGCCCGGTGCTGGATACGCTGGACTGTTTTGATCGCTGGATCGAGACGGAGCTGCTCGCCCGCAAGTTGCAGTCGTCGATCGTGCTGTGGCGGAAGGTGCAGGGATCTCCGCAGCAGGCGGCTTCGCTGGCGGACGTGGCGGCGGGGAGCGACGGGGGTCGGCGGGAACCGATTCGTCCAGGGACGATCGTCACGACGAACCACGGGACGGACATTCAGTTTCTGCAGCCCAACACGAACTTCACAGACGCGGTGCCGCTGGGGCGAATGCTGCTGTTGAACATCGCGGCGGGGGCGGGCCTGCCGGAGTTCATGCTGACGTCGGACGCGTCCAACGCGAACTTCGCGTCGACGATGGTGGCCGAGGGGCCGGCGGTGAAGCTGTTCCAGAGCGAGCAGCAGTTCTTCGCGGCGGAATACACGCGACTGTGGCGGATGGCGATGACGGACGCGGTGCGGATGGGGCTACTGGGGGGAGACTTCTTCGAGCGGGTGGCGCCGCAGTGGACGTTTCCGCAACTCGTGACGCGGGATCGTTCCCGGGAACGGCTGGCCGACGTGCGGCTGGTCGAGACGGGGGTGTTGTCGCGGGCGGAGGTGGCTCGTCGGGACGGCGCCGACCCGGCGCGCATGCGGGAAGAGCTGCGGGGGGAGGGGCGTGTAAACGGCGTTGAGCGACAGCCGCCCCCAACATCGCAGGTTTAGACGGGTGAACATGTTGCGAGACAATGCGGGCCCGCCGCAAAGGATACTTCTGGGGGATTTGCGTTTCGCACCTGCAAGTCGCGGGAACTGGAAATCGACAGCGATCGCGCAGCGAATCGGTGATTACCTGACAAACGCTAACAGCTGTTCTTGCGAATGTGGACGGGCGAGTTTACACGGAGTCGGGCCGGTACGTCGCGCACGACGAACCCGTTTCCCACAGCGAGACCTCGATCACCGGCAGCCCCTGATTGCGGGCCTCTTCGAAGATGATCTTCGCGATGTTCTCCGCAGTGGGGTTCTCGTCGATCAGAAACAGCGGCTCGCCCAGCGCCCGCAGCGTCTCGACGGCCGGATCCCGGCGGCAGAGGATCATCCGGTGATCGAGCGTATCGTCGATCCAGCGGGCGAGGTTGCGTTTGACGTCGGTGAAGTCGAACACCATCCCGCGGTCATCCAGTTCCCCCCCCTCGAGGACGACGACCGCCTCTGCGTTATGCCCGTGAAGATGGCGGCATTTGCCGGCGTAGTTCAGCAGCCGGTGGCCGTAGCAGAAATCAATGTGCTTGGTGATGCGATACATGCCGGGGGGAACCGTCGTTCCAAAGAGAGTCGGGAGGCTCCGCTGCGGCGCGGTCTCCCGGGGGAAGGTTACGGAGCGACGGGGCGCTTGGAAACGGGGCATGTGAAGATTCCGGGCGCGGGCCGGCCGGCGGGGTTCTGACGGGAGCCCCGGATGTCCGGAGAGAAAACCGGACGGGGCCGCCGATTTGCCTGAAGTCTGAAGACGGGCCTGCCGATGAATACGGCGACGGATCGCTGGGGACATGCTGTCCCCAAGGAGGCCCCCGCCCCAGGAGGGAGCACGCGGGGCATCAGACGTCCGGCAGTCGTTGTCGGCGTTCCACCAGGATGGTTGTCGCGGCCCCCGGCCCGCGCTGCATTCCGGCGGTCCGGCCGCACACTGGTCTCGAAACAGCAGGCAAACCGGAGAACGTCATGGCGGTCTGTGCAGGGCTGGATCTCATCGAAGAGCTGCGCCTTCGCCGGTGGGCGCGGGAAAACTACACGAGCCTGGAAGAGCGGGACCCGGCCTGGCATCCGGTGGTGCTGGACGAGATGCGGCGCCGGGACCTGGAGGGCTCGCTGGGCGGCGAGACGTTCGACGATGAGACGGACTACTCGTACCGACTGCGGCTGGACGCGATGTTCGGCCCGCGGGTGACGAGCCCGCACTTCGCCCGGACCTCCGGGCGCGAGGCGGTCGACGCCTGCGAGATGCACTACTTCTGAGCGGTCGCAACCGGGCGCGGGGCGGGGTTCAGACGATGGCCGCCAGGCCTTCGATTTCGGAGAGCGTGCGCTGCTCGGTGACGGCGACCAGCGCGCCGTCCCGTGGGAACTCGTCTCCGCCGGACAGCGATGCCAGGTCCGGACCGACGTCGTAGCCGCCCGCGCGGGCGCGCTCCAGCCAGGCGGCCGTCCCCGACTTCGCCCGCACGGCGAATTCCTTGAAGAATGGCCGGTCGTACAACAGTTCGACGGCGCCGGCCGCGGCCAGCCGTTCGGCCGCATGATGCGCCTTCCGCACGCACAGCTCGGCCGCTTCGCGCAGCCCCTGCGGGCCGAGCAGCGACAGGTGGACCGTGGCCCGCAGGGCCAGCAGGCCCTGGTTCGTGCAGATGTTGCTGGTCGCCTTGTCGCGGCGGATGTGCTGCTCGCGCGTCTGCAGCCCGAGGACGAAGCAGCGGCGGCCGTCGCGGTCCTTGGCTTCGACGATGATGCGTCCGGGCATCCGGCGGACGAAATCGCTGCGGCAGGCGAGGACCCCCAGGTAGGGGCCGCCATACTGCAGCGGCACTCCCAGCGGCTGCCCTTCGGCGACGGCGATGTCGGCTCCGTAATCCCCCGGGCGTTCCAGAATCCCGAGACTGACAGGATCGAACGAGACGACGGCCAGCGCGCCGTTGGCATGCGCGGCGTCGACGAGGCCGCGGACGTCCTCGAGGCAGCCGAACACGTTGGGCTGCTGGAAGATCACACAGGCGGTGCGGTCGTCGAGGGCGTCGACGACGCGGTCGACATCGACGGTTCCGGCGGGCGTTGGGACCGTGACGACCTCGCAGTCGAGGTTGTCGGTGTAGGTCCGGAGCACCTGCCGATACTCGGGATTCACCGACCCGAGAATGACAACGCGGGAGTGACGATCGGCGACGCGCATGGCCATGAAGGCCGCTTCGCTGACGGCCGTGCCCCCCTCGTACAGGCTGGCGTTGGAGGCGTCCATGCCGGTCAACTGACAGATCAACGACTGGTATTCGAAGAAGGCCTGCAGCGAGCCCTGGCTGGCCTCGGGCTGGTAGGGGGTGTACGCGGTGTAGAACTCGCCGCGGGAAGCGATTTCGTCGACGACGGCGGGGATGTAATGGTCGTACGCGCCGCCGCCCAGAAAGCAGACCCGGCGGGAGGCGTTCTTGCCGGCGAGCCGGCGGGCATGCTGCTCGAGTTCGAGTTCGGTGAGCGCGGCCGGGAGGTCGAGCGGCCGTTTGAGGCGAAGGTCGGCGGGGATGGAATCGAACAGCGAACCGACGTCGGGCGCGCCGATGGCCTCGAGCATCTGCTGCTGCTGCTCGGGAGTGGTGAACAGATACGCCACGAATAACTCTCCGTGTGTCCGCGTGCGTCGCGGGCCGGGATGTGCTGGTCTGAGGTGGTTGCCGGTTGCACGGGGTCGGACCGCCGCGGCGCGCGGCGGGGTCGAACGCGCCGGGTCAGTGCTGTTCGCTGTCGCAGAACTTCTTGTAGGCGTCGGCGGCCATCAGGGCTTGGGCCTGCGCCGGGTCGCTGAGCTGAATTTCGGCGATCCAGCCTTTGCCGTAGGGGTCCTCGGACAGCCACTGCAGGTTGCCGGGGAGTTCGGAGTTGACGGCGGTTATGGTTCCGGCGACCGGCGCGTACAAATCGCTGACGGCCTTGACCGATTCGACTTCGCCGAAGGCGTCGCCAACCTGAACGGCGCGGCCGTCGGCCGGGAGGTCGATATAGACGAGATCGGTGAGTTCTTTGACGGCGAAGTCGCTGATGCCGACGCGGGCGACGTCGCCCTGAATGCGGACCCATTCGTGGGTCTTCGCGAAGCGCAGGTCTGCGGGGATCATGGAGGTTGCGGCCGCGAGGGGAGGAGACGAAGGAAAGGAGGAGCGAACGGCGCGATCGGGCGCGGCGCCGTCCGGTCAGCCGCAGCCGCCGCCGGTTTCCGGCGGGGCGTCGGTGCAGCCCAGGTGCTCTTCGAGCTGTTCGATCTTCTCGATGCGGCGCTGGTGCCGGCCGCCTTCGAATTCGGTGCGCATCCAGAGATCGACGATACGGCCGAGGAGCCGGTCGCCGAGCATGTCGGCCGAGAGGCACATGATGTTGGCGTCGTTGTGCCGGCGGCTCATTTCCGCGGTGACGTCGTCATGGCAGGTGACGGCCCGGACGCCGCGGAATTTGTTGGCGGTGATGGCCATGCCCATGCCGGTGCCGCAGATGAGGATGCCGCGGTCGACCTCGCCGCGGGCCACGGCGCCGGCCACTTTGGCGGCGAAGTCGGGGTAGTCGACGCTGTCCGACTCATGGGGGCCCGCGTCGATGCCTTCGTGGCCGAGTTCCGCGAGCTGGGACAGGATCTGCCCCTTCACGCGCACGCCACGGTGATCGCTTCCTACCGCAATCTTCATTGTCTGGATCCTGCTCTGCTCACCTGTGCCCGGCCGGCAGAATCTCCTCCACGAGCTGGCGGAGGTTGTCTGCGATCTGTTCGCAGCACTGCCGGTATTCGTGCGGACCGCCGCCAATGGGGTCCGAAATGTCGCCGCCCTCGACGGAGAGGACGCGGACGCGGTCCTCGAGTTCGGGCAGTTCTCGGATGATGGTTTCGCGATGGGCGCGGGTCATGGCGATGATCCTGTCCGCCCGCTCCAGGAGGTCGCGGGTGACCATCTGGCTTTCGTGGCCGTGGAGGTCGACGCCCTGGGCGTCGAGCAGCTCGACCGCTTCCGGACTGGCCGGAGCGCCCGAGGGGGCGGCCAGGCCGGCCGACATGACCGCGAACCCGTGGTCGATGAGTTCGTCGTCGGCGCAGCCCAGCCGGCCGGACAGCAGCCGTCGACAAAGTGCCTCGGCCATGGGACTGCGGCACGTGTTGCCCGTGCAGATAAAGAGGATGATCTCTCCCGCCATTCGCTGAATCGCCTTTGCTGAGGGAACGCCCTCGGCGAGGAGACGCCACTCCTCTCCCTGGATGAACACGCAGGCCGCTGGCTGATCGTATCGCAAGGGGCCGTCGTCGACGAGGATCTCCAGGCCACGGGAATGCCGGGCTGACAGCGCCGTGGCGGTGCGAACCGGCTCGGACTGAAAATCGGGAAGGGCGACGGCCAGTGGGCCTGGAACGTGCCGCAGGACGGCGCGAAACAGGGGATGCCTGGGCACGTTCAGCCGGACCCGGGAGTCGCCGCCGACCAGATTCCGCACTCCCGCCGACATCTGCTCGACGGGAGAGCCCGCCGGCAGCCCCGCGAGTTCGACAATCATTGACCCCGGCCAGCCGCGGTCAAGGAGTCTTCCGGACCGACCGGGCAGTCGCCCGGCGAGATCGCGCACCGCGGCGACGTCGCGAAACGCCAGAATGCCGATCGGCCGGTCATCCAGCGGCGTTTCGGAAAACAGCTCGGAGGAGGACTCCGGGGCCGCCCCGGGCAGGAATGCGACGCCGTAACTGCACTCCAGCGGCAGGCCGACGCGTCCCCCTTCGCGCAGGCAGCGCGCAATGGTTTCGGCGGCGCCAGGGGCATCCCCGATAGCCTGCAGGTCAATGACCGAGGGCATTCCGACGCGTCACGTACAGTTTCAATGTGGAAAATCACCCGGCGAACGCCGGCACGGGATCCAGCCGCCCATTATAGCGGGTCGCCCCGAATTCGCCGCCCGCGGCCCCACAGCGTTTGCCCGGGATGCGACCAGCGGGGTAGACTTCATTTCCCCCCCCTTGACAGCCCGCCAACCCTGTCGGATTCCCATGCGTTCATCCGTTCTGCGAGTCGCATTCTGCCTGGCTCTCCTGCCGCTGCTGGCTGAGGCACGGGCCGCCGCGGACGACCAGGCCGCCGCCGGGGACGACAGCTTCTCCCGGGACGTCAAACCCGTCCTGGAAATGCACTGCGTTCGCTGCCATTCGGGCGAGGAGCCCGAGGCGGGACTGCGGCTGACCAGCCGGGAATCGATGCTGGCCGGCGGAGACAGCGGGCCGGTGATCGATCTGGAGCGCCCGCAGGACAGCCTGTTGATTTCCGCCGTGACGTACGACGGCTTCGAAATGCCGCCGACGGGCAAGATGCCCCAGGCGAAGATCGACGCGATCGTCAACTGGGTGCAGGGAGGAGCGGCGTGGCCGGAAGGCGTCACGCTGCACGTCGAGGAACACGCTGGACCTCCGCAGGTCAATGACGAGACGAAGAACCACTGGTCGTTCCGGCATCGGACGCGACCGGAGGTTCCCGCGGTGCGCGGGCAGGACTGGGTCGCCAACCCGATCGACGCGTTCGTCCTGAAGAAGCTCGAGGACGCGGAATTGTCGCCCGCGCCGGCGGCCGATCGCCGGGCGCTGATCCGCCGCGTCACATACGACCTGACCGGCCTGCCGCCGACCCTGGAAGAGGTGGAAGCATTCGCCCGGGACGAGGCGCCGGACGCCTACGAGCGTCTCATCGACCGGCTGCTCGACTCGCCGCAGCATGGCGAGCACTGGGCCCGCTTGTGGCTGGACGTCGTCCGTTACGCGGAGACGAACAGTTTCGAGCGCGACAACCCGAAGCCGTTCGTCTGGCGATACCGGGACTACGTCATCCGGGCGCTCAATGACGACAAGCCGTATGACCGGTTCATCATCGAGCAACTCGCCGGGGACGAGCTGCCGGAACGGACGGCCGAGACGATCATCGCCACCGGGTTCTACCGGCTGGGGCTGTGGGACGATGAGCCGGCCGACCCGGAACTGGCGTTCTACGACGGGTTGGACGACATCGCGACGACGGCCGGGCAGGGCTTCCTGGGGCTGACGATGAACTGCGCCCGTTGTCACGATCACAAGCTCGATCCGATTCCGCTGAAGGACTACTACTCGTTCATCGCGTTCTTTCGGAACGTGCGGCACTACGGCGAGCGATCGGACGAGTCGGTCCAGAGGGCGTCGCTGCGGTCGATCGCCACGGCGGAAGAAATCGAGGCGCAGACCGCCGAGCTGGCCCGGCATCAGTCGCGAATGGAAGAGCTGAACCGCGAGATCGACGCCATCGAGCAGGAGGTCCGGCCGCGGCTGGTGGGCGGCGAAGCGGACGACTTTCAGTCGGAGGGGGTCCGCGAGTCCGTGCTGAGCCGCCGGATCGGCGAGGTCATCACGCAGGAGCAGTTCGAGGAATATCGCCGGCTGCGGCGCGAGCGGAACCGGCTGCGTCGGAATCCGCCGCGAAGCGGCGAGCAGGCGCTGTGCGTGACGGAGCGCGGCCCCGATGTGCCGCCGACGCATGTGCTGCTGCGGGGCAGCCCGCAGGCCCCGGATGAGGAGGTGGCGCCCGCGTTCCCGCAGGTGCTGTCGCCCCCGGAGCCTGACATCCGTCGTCCGGCCAGCGGCGAGAGCAGCGGACGACGGCTGGCGCTCGCGGAATGGATCGCCAGCGCGGACAACCCGCTGACGGCGCGGGTCGCCGTCAACCGGATCTGGCAGGGTCACTTCGGGCGGGGGATCGTGCGGTCGACGAACAATTTCGGCCTGCAGGGGGATGCGCCCACTCATCCCGAACTCATCGACTGGCTGGCGGAAGAGTTCGTCGCCAACGGCTGGTCGATGAAGGCGCTCCACAGGACGATCCTGCTGTCGAACACGTATCGCCAGTCCAGCCGCCATGCGCCGCCGGCGGACGGGCAGCCGGACCCGCTGCAGATTGATCCGCAGAACGATTTGTTCTGGCGGTTCGACATGCGGCGTCTGAAGGCGGAAGAGGTCCGCGATTCAATTCTGGCGGTGAATGGCAGCCTGAACCTGGATTCGATGTTCGGACCCAGCGTGTACGTCAAGATTCCCGACGAGGTGCTGGCGGGGCAATCACGTCCGGGATACGGCTGGGGCCGCTCATCGGCCGAGGACGAGCGGCGGCGCAGCATCTACATCCATGTTAAGCGTTCGCTGACCGTGCCGATCCTGGCGTCGTTCGACGTCGCGGACACCGACACCACGTGTCCGGTGCGCTTCGCCTCGACGCAGCCCACGCAGGCGCTGGGCCTGTTGAACAGCGAGTTCGCAAACTCCGAAGCGGAGACGTTCGCGCGGCTGGTGGCGGGCGAGGTCGGATCGGACCGCGAGGCGCAGGTGCGGCGGGCGATTGAGCGGACCTGTCAGCGGCCGGCATCCGATCCGGAGATCGAGCGGGGAATGGCGTTGATCAGCGACCTGGAGCAGTTGGGGCAGTCGCCGGAAGCGGCGCTCAAGAACTTCTGCCTGCTGGCGCTGAACCTGAACGAGTTCCTGTACCTCGACTGACGTTGACTGACGTTCTGCGCGGACCCCGCGGCAATGACGGCTGGGCCGATGCGCGGTCGAGTTCACGTCCGGGGAACCACGGACGGGTCGGTTGTGCTTGTCGAGAGCCCATTGGCGCCGGTCGTTGACGACCAGGCACGTGGAAGGAACCACGGATCGAGCGGATAGGGTCTTTGCCCAGCGGGCCGCTGCTGGGAGCTGGTCGGTCCACGTCGTGAGGCCCTTTCGTACCTTTCGTAGCCAGAACCTTCTCTGGATGGAGAGGAGGGAACCACGAAATCAACGAAAGACACGAAAGGGCCGACGCGCGTCGGAAGGCCCTCAGGCGACGGGTTTCTTCTCAGCCGGCTCGTGATTGCAGGTGGATTACCGACCGCGCAAAATCGTGAATCAGGCAGTGCGACTCGAAGCGAATGATCGGCGTCGTGGACGCAAACATTCCCGGCAGAAGTGCGCGTGAAAGACAACAATGATCGCCAAGAACCTCGCCCCTCTGCTGGCAATGGCATGCGTCTGGTCGTCGCCGCTTCCCGCTTATCCGGCCGACCAGCCGCTGATTTTCAACACGACTGCTCCGGACAACGATCTAACAGGCTCGTTGGCGGCTCGCGTGCAATTCGCCCAGAGCCAGATTCTGCCGAGTCGCCCTCGGAAGGACGACAACCAGCCGCATCTGATCGGCCATCGCCGGAGTCTCGTGATGGTGCGCCCGCTCAAAGCGGGCGGCGATGCGCCGATGCAGGTCACCGTTCTCGACAAAAGCGGAAAGACGCTCGGCTCTCTCAACCTCCACCCGCCCGAGCAGCTTCCCACGACCGCCTATTTCGTGGACGGGCTGCCGGATGAGGATGTGGAGTTCACGGCTCCGAACGGCGACGCCGACATCATCAGCGGCCTCTCCGAACTGAAGACGCTGAGCGACCCACAGGAATCCATTTTGGCCGACCGACTGCGGCGGCACGGGCTGGTGGAAATTCAGACAGCCGACGGCCAGTGGGTCAGCGACATCCATGTCCCCGGGGGGGCGGAATTCGACGGCAGAATGTTGCGCATTCGTTCACACGCCGCGTACGGCTCGACCATCCATTACAGCGACCGTGCCGTGGCGATCTCAAACGGCGAGAGCCAGCAGTTCAAGTGCGTGCGCGGACAGTGGATTCGAGAAGGCGAGCTTGACAATCAGGGGCTCGCGTACGCGGCCGACACCTGGAGCGGCGTGCTGCCTGCCGAATGGGTCCTTCCCGGCTTAAGACTTCAATTTCGACAGGGCGCCCTCCGCGGAGAGCTGACGAATTTCAAGGTCGGGGCGCCCACGGAACTCCTCATACACACCATTGACATCGGGATGCTGGCCCCGCCGCGCGGCCAGTTTCACTTTGCCAGGGATCCCGAAGCCCACCGGGAGTACTTCCAGACCGTGCCGACGAGCCGGATGGTGGTCAGCCAGTACGCGCCGCTCTTCCTGCGCGAAGTGGTGCTGCCGAATGGCGATGTTCTGACCGAATACGATCCGAGCCATGGCGACTGGCATAATGGCGGGATGCGCCAGCACATCGGCAAGGAGCTGATTTCGCTGGGCATCGACAACGCCAACTACGGCATTCACAGTTCGGCTGGAACAGGCGAGGAGGGGCATCCCTATCTGGCGGCTCAGCTGACGGCACACAACAGCCACGGCAGGTATGCGAACGGCCTGGTGGTGCATGGCGGTTCGGGCGGCGGGGGGATTGCGACGCTGGACGCGTCACTGGGCAACGAGTTCAGTCACGAAGTCGGCCATAACTACGGACTGGGTCATTATGTGGGGGGCTTCGAAGGCTCGGTGCATCGCAGCGCCGACCAGATCAATTCCACCTGGGGATGGGACGCGGACAAGAATCGCTTCCTGCCGAACTTCTCGCCGGTGCGCAGCGGGCGGGCCGCCTGCCTGGAAGGCCAGTGCCAAAGTCCCTTCGATGGCCGCGAGTTTGGTCTGGACGCAATGGCCGGCGGCGCGCCGCTCTCGAGCTTCAACCGCTTTACACTCTACACGCCCAATTCCGCCGCCATCATCCAGCGGTTTCTCGAGAGCAAGGCCGTGTTCGATCCCGCCTCGCGGACTGGATTCAGCAAGTGGAACGCCGAGAAACGCAAGATGGAGCCTTACCACCACGTGATTGACGCCTCCGAACAAATCAACGCTCCGGTGGACGAGCTTTCAGAGGCGAAGATCACGTCGCTGCTCGCCGAATACGAAGTTGTCAAGGTGTCGATGCAGGATGGCAACTGGACGAAATCAATCCCCATTCCGGCCGCCACGGCTGGCAACCGCGGTCGCACGGTCGCCATCGATCATGGAGCCACGCTCGACAGTGTCTTGTCGATCAATGGGCGACAGTTGACCGTCTCCCGCGGATTTCAGATGAATTACACATCGGACGGGAGGCGCTGGAAAGCGGGCCAGACGGCGAACCGACTGATCGAGCGCAAGCCGCAAGCCTTCGGCGTCCCGGTAACAACCCTCGTCGGGTACTACGATCCTCAAGGCGAGCTGCAGAGCTGCATTTATCCGGCGCTGCACGGAGCGTACGGCTTCACCTACCCGGACGATCAAAAGTCATTGAGCAAGGAGGACTGTCATCTGCTGGTGGAAACCAGCGGCGGTCCGCTGCGTTTTCGGCTGGCGAATCGACGTCTCAACGCCACCGTGATGAATAAGTTTCACGTCAACATCCCCGAGTCGAGTCAGCCGCTGAGTGTGGCGTTGGTCTGCGGCGGTCGGACAGTCGATGAGCGACCGATTGAAGGGGTCCAGGAACAGCTTGTCTTTACTGTCAATGGAAGCTCAGCCCAGTCCGAGACTCCGGTCAGGAACCGGCCCGCGGCGGGCAGCGGGCTTTGAGAACGCGCGTCTGTGGGCGCGTCTTGCTTCGATCAATCCACGCGAATCAAGCGGACAGGGGTTTTCCAGCGGGCGCAGGCGCGGGAGCTGGTCGGTCCACCTCGCGAAGCCTTTCGTTTCTTTCGTGCTTTTCGTGGTCAGAACCTTCTCTGGATGGCGAGGAGGAACCACGAAAACAAAGAAAGACACGAAAGTGTCCAGCACCGATCGGCGTGCGGACTGAACGTCGGGCTGCAATCTCAGAGGACTCAGGGCGTCACGGCGGGCTTGTTGATTGGGTGCGAGCTGATGCCTTCGGGACCATCCGTGATATCCCTTTGATCCGTGTTCCCGACCACTTGCGCGGCGCGCGTTGATCCGACCACGGATCGACCGGATCAGGCGGATCGGCCTGCGGCCGGCCAGTCGACGCTCGCCTCCATGCCGCCCGCGGGGCGGTTCGCGACCGTCAACCGGGCGTCATGCAGCTCCGCAATCCGCCAGGCCTTGCAGAGCCCGAAGCCCAGCCCCCGTCCCGCCGGACGACCCGAATAGAACGGATCGAACAGGTGCTCGACGTCCTCAGGCCCCAGCCCCGGACCCGCGTCGACCACCAACAGCTGCGCGGCCAACGACGGATCCGCAGCCCGGAGACTCACGCTGACGGCCCCGCCGGCGGGCGAGGCCTCAATCGCGTTGCGAATCAGTTCCGACGCCAGCACGCGCGTCTGGACGGGGTCGGCGTCGACGATGACTCCCGGCGCCAGATCGACGTCCAGCACGATGGCCCGCTCCGCCGCGAAGGTTGCCAGCGACCCGCAGGCGGAACGCACGGCCTCGCCCAGGTCGAGCCGCTCCCGATGGGGCGCGGGGGGGCGCGCGAACAGCATCAGGTCGCCGATCATGTCGCGGATCCGCTGCGCCTGGCCGGCGATGATCCGCAGGTCGCGGCGGGTCTCGTTCAGCGCGCCGGCGGACGGCGCCCCATCCAGTCGGCGCAGCGCGCGCTCCACCCGGCCCAGAATCGTGGCCAGCGGATTATTGATTTCATGACCAGCCCCGGCGGCGAATTCCGCCAAGGCCTCCAGCTTCGCCGCCCGCAGCCGGTCCTCGAAGTCGTTCCCGCCAGGGCGGAATTCATTCTCGGACATGACCGGGTCTCAGCGGCATTCCACGCGGCGCGGGCAGTTCCGCGGCGCCGCGATCGTGCCCCCGCCGCGCAGCGCGGCCGGCTCAGCGACCGCCGGCGGCCGGCTCCATTTCCAGCATCCCGCAAATGCGGTCCAGCAGCATTTCGACCTCGAACGGCTTCTGCAGGAAGTCGTTCGCGCCGGCGGCTTTCAGATCCTCGATCCGGTCGGCTTCCACCATGCCGGAAATGCACAGGATCTTCGTGCCGTCGAGCGTCGAATCGCTGCGCACCCGCTGACAGACCTCGCGGCCGTTGATGTCGGGCAGCATGACGTCCAGCACGATGACGTCCGGCCGGTACTCTTTGACCATCATGCCGGCGTCGAATCCGTTGTTGACGGCGCGGACCTCGAAGCGGCCGTCCGTCTCCAGCACATCCCGGATGAGTTCGACCAGTTCACGATCGTCGTCGACGATCAGCGCCTTGCGCTTCCCCGATTCGAGCGCATCCGTGGGGATGCCGTTCTCTTTCATGAACTTGTAGAGAACGTCCCGGGGAATCCGGCGAAAGCGGGATCCCGGCACGCGGAACCCCTTCAGCTGCCCCGAATCGAAGCAGCGGATGATTGTCTGCTGGCTGACCTTGCAGATCTTTGCGGCCTCGCCAGTGGTGTACACGGTTTTCATGTGCTGATCCATCCTACGATTCGGGACGGCCGGAGCGAACCGCGGCCGCGCCCTAGCACTTGTTTCATCCCTGGATGAAAACCAGTCCGGCGCCATCCTCCATGACTCACCACCGCCACTGACAGAGCCCCGTGGCGGGCACCTACGACCTCGCATCGACTGCCGAACCGGTCCTCAAAAAGCCCTCAAACATTCCGTGTCGCACGAAGTGTCGAGTTTACCAGTGTTCTCGGCTGTGCCGATTGTATCCATTCTGCGAACTCGGTCAATTGGACTTTCCTGACAGCGCATGCCGCCGCTTCTCTGGCAGCAACCTATTTCAGAATCAGCCTTTGTGCTGCTGAATGGCCGTGCGATGCCGCGTTTTGCCGGGCCGAGAATCAGCCGAGGGGAATCGCGGCCTCGGCCTCGGCGATGCAGGCCCGAGCCGACGCGGAGTCGCCACATTCCCTGAGTTCTTCCAGAAATCGCGGGTTCTGAATCAGGCGGCCGACCCGCGCCAGCACCTGCAGATGCGTCCGCGCGTCCCGGCAGAGCACCAGGAAAAACAGGTCCGTGCCCGAGTTGTTCGGCGCCCCGAATGGAATCGGCGACAGCGTGCGCCCGAAGGCGACCACCGAGTCCTCCAGCGAATCGGGCAGCGGCTGTCGCGGGTGGGGGATCGCCACGCCGACGTCGAACGCCGTCGACATCAGCGCTTCCCGATCCATCACCGCCTTGAGCACCGCAGCCGGCTCCCAGATCTTCCAGGTTCGTCCGGCCGTCTCGACCAGCGATTCCAGCACCGACCGCCGCGTTCGCGCATCGAGCGGAACCTGCATGAGTTCCAACGGCATCAGCCGGGCCAGCAGCCCTTGGGACTGCTCGCCCCCCGTGGTCGCGGGAGACTGCTCAAACGCCGCCAGTTGGCTTTCGCTGTATTCGCGCATCTCCTGTTCCAGCCACTCCGTGATTTCGGCAGAATGGAACTGCCAGTCGCTGCCGCGTTTGTGGGCCGGGATGCGGCCGCGATTCACGAGCCGTTCGAGTTCGCGCCGATCGCGTCCGAGATGCCGGGACAACTCGTCCAGAGTGAGCCAGTCATGAGCCATGGGGGGTGTCGGCCGCAGCCGCGGAGAGCTGAACTGACGGGGACCGATCGAACGGCCAAGCCGGCGAGGGGGCGGGACGGCGGGCAGGCCGAAACGCCGCGGCAGGGGGTCGCACGTCGCGAGGGGGGAACCGTCGAGGGAGGTTTTCGGGGGGGGCCGCACGCGACATCAGCCACGGCGTCTCACCGCTCCGGGGAGGGACGAGAAAGCGCCGGCAACCCGCGGGGAGAAGTGCAGGTCCGACCGCCCCGGACGGATCGCCGTCAAGCCGGAGACAGGCTGCGCTGAACTTCCGCCCCCAGTTGCTGATAACGCTGGCGGCAGAGGTCCATTAAATCGCCGTGGTCCCGTTTCCACAAGTCCCGCGACCAGACCTCAATTTCGTACCAGCCGCGGTATCCGCCGCGCTCCAGCGTCCTGAGGATCGAGGCCAGCGGGATGCAGCCATCTCCCGGCACGAGGCGATCGTTCTCGCAGCGCGGAGGCTCGCGCCAATCGCTGAGCTGGACCAGGGCGATGCGCTCGATGGCCTGCTGCAGCACGGACGTCAGGTTCGGCTCTTTCCACAGGTGGTAAGCGCCGAAACAGAAACCCGTATTGAGACGCTTGACCCGATCCAGCAGGGCCAGCGTGTCCTCCAGCGTGTGCAGGAAGGTCCAGCCCCGGCGGAACAGCTCGTGCATGGGCTGGACGGCGATGCGGATGGACGACTCGGCCGCGGCGTCTGCCAGTTCGCGGAGGGCGTCCATGGTGAGCCGCGCGGCGTGGCTGCGGATGTGCGTCAACTGCGGTCCGGGGATGACGACCAGGGCCGAGGCGCCGAGTTGGCGGGCGACGCGCAGCTTGCGGCGGGCGTCAAGCATCGTCTCGCGGAAGCTCTGGCCGCTGCAGCCCGTGAATCCGCCGCACCAGCCGAGCGACGAGACGCGGAGCGGCGACTCGCGGACGCGGGCGGCGTCGCTGGGGGCGGCATCGTCATCGAATTTCTGCCAGTTGATGCCGATGCCGGCGATGCCCGCGGCCGCGTAGTGCTCGAGATCCTCCTCCAGCGACCAGCGGGGAGTGGTCATCTGATTGATCGACAGCCGCGCCATCCAGCGGGCCGCCCGTCGCTCCGCGGAGGCGGGCTCGACGCTCGCCGGGGAGACGGAGTCGCCGGAGGCCGGCGACGAAGCGGAATTAGCCATCGGACCTGCGATTCCAGGGTCACGCGACATGTCGGTCAACAACCTGAACCAGACTCGGAAGGCTGAGGGCGGCAGCCACAGGCGACGCGGGGACAGCTTGCTCCCCCGGTCGCTCCGCCTTCGCGGCCCACAACGGGCCGGCGAGCGCCGCCAGCCCGGGCGAAGGCGGAACCGATCTCAGCCCACGGCGTTCAGCGGCACCGATGGGTCGTCCGCGATGTTGGCCCACACATGCACGTGCGGCGACCCCCGGAAGTGCCACACGAACGACGGCCCTTCCAGCCGCCAGATGTCCCACACTCCGTCGTCCCCGATGTCGTCCGACTGGTAGAACGCCAGCGAACACTTGTCGAGGCCTCCCTGCTTGTCGAGGCACTCCAGCGCCTCTTCGCGATCCACGTTCCGATAGGGCTCGACGAGCAGCTTCAACACATCCTGGACGACCGCCTTCTGATCGCTCGACAGGTCGGAAATGGCGATCCCCGGAAACTTGCCGTCCGGCCCCAGAAACGCGACATCGGCCTCGTGCGGCGCCTCTTCCAGCAATGCCTGTTTGCGCTGTTTGCCATCCAGCATCTGGAACAGGCCGTTGGCCTTCACGGCCTGCGGCCAGAACACGTTCCCCGGGTGGTCCTTGGCTTCGTCGAAGCCCTGCGCCGCGTGGCCGTAGAAAATCGGTCCGCCGAAGGCGACGTGGTCGGTCGTGTTGCCGTCGCAGCGGATCGTCAGGTGCCGGCCCGTCATCACGAGTTCAAACTTGTCCGACCCCGGTTCGCCGAACAGCGCGATCGTCTGCGCCTTGCCGTAGCCGCCCGCGTCGTCCTGCAGTTGCTTGCGAATCCGGTCATGCCATTCCGGATTGTACAGGCCGTAGAAAATGGCCTCGATCATCTCCTGTTGATCGCGCGTATAGAACGAGCCGCCGACGTTCAGCTTCGTGTCGGTGATGTTCCAGTTGTTCGAGACGTGCGTGCGGAGCAGGCCCCGCTTGTCGGTGTGGTCCCAGGGGAAGCAGATCTGGCTGCGCTGGTCGGGAGTCAGCGACTGGTGCAGCTTCCAGACGAGCGCCTCGGGCTCCCGTCCCGACGTTTCCGCGGCCCGCAAGGTCGGAGCGCAGGATGCGGCCGCCGCGGCCACGGCCGCCGACTGGATGAACGCGCGACGATTCACGTGGGGCTCCGCATCGGCGGAACAGTCCGGACAAATGATGCGAGGCTGCATGCGCGACTCCACGGAAGGTTCAGGAAGAGAGGCTTGCCGCGGACGAAGTATGCCCCGCCGGTGGGACGCCTGCAATTTCCCCGAGGGCAGTCTCAGGAGACTTTCTCATTCTGACTTCGAAGCGACAGACCGCCCTTGACAGGCAACTCGTCTTGCCGCCTCGGAACGGAGCGGCCTAGGCTGTCGATCGCGGGCCGCCCGAACCGTCGCGGATTTGGACACATGCCGACAGCGTTCGAACTTGCTTCTCGACTCCGGTGGACGGCGGCCGTCATTGCGCTCGCCGCCTGCGCCTCGCCCTGCGCCGCGCAGAACGGCCGGGAGGCCTCGACGCCGCGCGACCGCCAACCGCCCCGCGCCGCAGCCGCGGACACGCGTCCGCCCCGCCCGGACGGATCGCCCGCCGCCACGCCGCCCGCCGCGCCCCGCGCCACCGTCCTCGAAGTCGACCTGCTGATGAATGACGTCGGCGTCGGGCTCGACTCCCAGACCTGGGGCCGCGTGTTCGATCAGCTCGGCCAGACGGTTCGCGTCCGCACGCCCGAAGTCGGCGAAGAGCCCTCGGTTTCCGAGACGGTCCGCGGCACGCTGCGGACCGTGAAGATCGTCGGCCGCATCGACCGCCGCGGCACGCTCTCGTTCCCGGGGAAGTCCTTTCGCAGCGACGATGCCCGCGCGCTCCGCGAATGGCTGCATGAACACGAAGTCTACGGCGCGCTGGGCTCGCCCGAGGGGCAGCCGCGCTGGGGGCTGACGGTCGAGCAGTTCGACGACCTCATGCAGCGCCTCGCGGCGCCCATTGAGCAGGACGTTCTGAACCGGCCGCTCCCCGAAGTCGCCGAGGCGATCGGGCTGGGAACCGAAGTCCCGCTGAGGATCCATACGTCCGCACAGGACGCCTGGAGCGGGGACGGTTCGCCGCCGGTGGCCACGCACGAAGTGCGCGGACTGGCGCGGGGCGCGGGGTTCTCGCTGCTCCTCGCGAACCAGGGGCTGTGCATGCGGCCGCTGCGCACGCCGGCCGGCGCGATCGAACTCGTCGTCCAGCCCCGGGCGGACGTCGCCGAGCCCTGGCCCGTCGGCTGGGAACTCAACACGCAGGTGCAGCGCAGCGACATCGTTCCCGAGCTGTTCGAGTTCCGGAAGATTGGTTTCCTGGACCGGCCGATCGAGGACACGCTGGCCGCCGCGCAGGAGGAGACGGGCGTCGTGATCGCGCTCGATCACTGGAAGATGGCGCAGAAGCCCATCGACCTCAGCGACAGGCGTTACGGCGTGTCGCAGAAAAGTTCGCCCTGGATCCTGATCGTCAATTCCGCGCTGGCGCGCACGGGGCTGCAGGCGCAGTTCCGTCTCGACGAAGCGGGCAAAGGCTTCCTGTGGATCACGGTGTTCGAACCGAAGCCCGTTCGGCCAAGCCGCTGATCCTCGCAGGGGTCCCGCGCGCCGCAGCGCTCCCTGATTCAAGGGCCGGCCGAGCGTCGATGCGCAGGCGCTATTCGATCGCGACGATCCTCCCTGATACGGGGCCGTCCGCGGAAACGGCCCGCAGTTCCGCGCCCGGTCCGGCCGACGTCCGCACGAGCGCCAGCCCGACGGCGGCGCTTCCCGTGGTCCGGCCAACAGACGTCAGCCGCCCCAGTTCGGCGCCCGAACCGACATCCTGCAGGACGTCGCCCGCCGCCGGCGTCGCCGATCCTTCGAACACAATGAGCCGCAGCAGCCGGTTCACGTGTCCCAGGGCGTCCACTCGCGCGATCGGCTCCTGGCCGAGGTAGCAGCCCTTTGTGAAGCTGATCGCGCGTGCCGTGCGGGCGGCTTCCTGCGCGAGACAGCCGTCATCGATGTCGACGCCGTACCGGGGCGTGCCGGCGTCGATCCGCCAGGCGTCGAAGTCCGCATCCGACGCTTCCACGACCCCGGGCAATGTCGCCACGACGGCCGCGAGGTCCGCGTCCGGATCGCTGCAGGCATTCGCCAGTCGGACTTCGAACCCGGGCGCGGCGAGCACATCGAATCGGCGGAGAGACAGCCCCCGCCCGGCGATTTCGCAGGCCGCGGACGCGCAGTTTTCGAGGCCGCTGAGGTCCATGCCCGCGGCGGTTCCGAGCGCGGCCGCCGCGCCGTTGCCGAAGACGTACCGCATCGGCGCGGGTTGCGGCGGGAGGCTGAACTCGACGTCCTCCGTGATCAGGTACCGGTCGAGATGGGCGCGGAGGCCGTCGATGCTGCCGGGAGCGGCGACGATCGCCAGCTCGTCATTTCCCGCGAAGACCGCGATGTGGCCCAGGATGCGCCCCTTGATGTTCGTCAGGAACGCTTCGCAGCCCCGACCGGGGGCCAGCCCCTTGATGTCGTTGGTGCAGAAGTTGTGCAGAAACGCGGCCCGGTCCCGGCCGCGCAGCGTCAACTGTTCCCAGCCCGGCTGGGCCAGGCCCAGGTCCGGTAGCAGCGTCCAGGGTCGCGGCAGCAGCGAGTCAGGCATGATCGATCGTCTCGCGGGACACGATCGGAGCATGTCGGCGACCGGGCCCGGCGGCAAGCGCGCCGCCGGGTTGGCTCCGCGCGGTTTCTGGAAGGGTCGCCGCGCGCGTCAGACGAACTTTTCCATCAGGCCGGTCGCCGGACGCGGAATGACATGGCTGGAAATCAGTTCGCCGACCTTGGAGGCGGCGGCTGCGCCGGCGTCGACGGCGGCCCGGACCGAGCCAACGTCCCCCTTGATGACGATCGTCACCAGGGCGTTGCCGATCTGAATCTGTTTGACGACCGACACGTTCGCGGCCTTGAGCATCGCGTCGGCGGCTTCGATATGGGCGATCA
This sequence comes from Planctomyces sp., assembly GCA_019636235.1. Lineage (GTDB taxonomy): Bacteria > Planctomycetota > Planctomycetia > Planctomycetales > Planctomycetaceae > Caulifigura. The sequence continues at coordinate 129,464 of JAHBXW010000010.1, read as the reverse complement.
GGCCCTTGGTTTCAATCAGTCCGATGGCTTCGTTCATGGTCTGCACCGAGTGAGGAGTGGCGGAGGGGTCAGCCGCGGGCGATTCCGCCGACGGCGCCGGACGAGTTCGGGACGGGCGTCGTTTCGCCATCCGTCACTCCGCAGGAAAGCGGGCACGGCCCGCGAGAAATCGGGAAGGGTCATCCGGCGGGCAAACCGCCGGCCGGTCGGGAGCGCTCAGGACTTCGCCTTGGGCAGCACCGCCGTCAGCTCCTCGTGCGGGCGCGGAATCACCTGCACGCTGACGACTTCGCCCAGCTTGCTGGCGGCGCTGGCGCCCGCGTCGACGGCGGCCTTCACCGCCGCCACGTCGCCGGCCACGAAGGCCGTCACCAGCCCGCTGCCGACCTTCTCCCAGCCGATCATCTGCACGTTGGCCGCCTTGAGCATGGCGTCCGCCGCCTCGATGAGGGCGATGAGGCCTTTCGTTTCAATCATGCCGAGGGCTTGTCGTTCGGCCATTGCACTCTCCAGGTGAAAAAAACTTCCGGACTCAAATGTGTCTCTCCGCCGTGGGCGTCAGCCCCGGGCGGTCAGCCGTGGCACCCGCAGGCGCCGGACTTGGGCTTCAGCAGTTCGACGTGCGTGGCGCGCTCCAGGTTGCAGGCGTTCCCCTCGTCGGTGTCGAGGTGCACCTCCAGGCGGATCTTGTCATCGCCGCCGCGGACGACAAGGTTCTCGAACAGCGTCGTGCAGCCCGGCGCTTCCACGCGGAGCTGCATCGCATCGCCGCTCTTCACGCCATGCCAGGCGAGATCCGCCGGCGACATGTGCACATGCCGCATCGCCCGGATCACGCCGTGCTTCAGTTCCAGCACGCCGGCCGGGCCCACCAGCACGCATCCCGGAGTGTCCTTGGGGTCGCCGCTGATCCGCACCGGCGCTTCGATTCCCAGCGAAATCGCATCGGTGAACGCCAGCTCGACCTGCGAGTCTCCCCGGCAGGGGCCCAGCACGCGGACGTTGGGAATCATCCGTCGCCGCGGACCGAAGACCGTCACCGTCTCCTCCGCCGCGAAGTAGCCCGTCTGGTACAGATCCTTCACGGGGGTCAGCGTCCGCCCCTTGCCGAACAGGACCTCGACGTGCTCGGGCGTCAGATGGCAATGCCGCGCCGAAATGTTGACGACCAGCGGATTCGGTCGGGAGGACGCCGCCCCGGACGGCGCGAGACGCCGCTGCAGCACCTCGCGCACGAGGCGTTCGACCGCCGCCCGATCAATCGCGTTCGCCGTCATTGCGTCTGTTTCGCCGGGACGCAGGGCCGCTGCCGCCGCGTCGCAATGGTCAGTCCAAAACAATGTCCAGTCGCACCGACTGCTCCTCGAGCAGCCGCCGCCAGTCGTCTCCGGGATCACGGTCGGTGATCAGGCGGTCGACGCAGTCCCAGCCGCACAAAAAGGCGAGTTCCGAACGGCCGAACTTGGTGTGGTCCGCGACCGCCATGACCACGTCCGCCGCGTCGATCATCCGCCGCTCGGCCTCGACGAGCAGCGAGTTGCTGTTGAACAACCCCCTGCCGGTCAGGCCCCCCGAACTCAGGACCAGCCGCCGCACCTGCATCTGCTCCAGCGCCGCCGCCGTCAACGGACCCAGCGTCACCCCGGTTTTCGGATACAGGTATCCGCCCAGGAACACGAGTTCGATGTCGGGCGCGCTCGCCAGCAGACTCACGATCGGCAGCGAGTTCGTCACAACTTGCAGGGACTTTCCCGCCAGGTGACGGGCGACCTCCAACGTTGTGGTCCCACCATCCAGTAAAACCGTCTCTCCCGGTTCGATCAGCGCCGCCGTCGCCCGGCCCAGCCTCTGTTTCTCCGCCGACGCACGTTCCCGCCGGGTTTCGAATGAGGCCAGCGAGTCGCCGGCGAACGCCGCGCCACCACGCGTCCTGCGAATCTGACCGCCGCGATCCAGCAGCTCCAGGTCGCGGCGAATCGTCGATTCGCTCGCCCGGGTCGCGTCGGTCAACTGCTGCAAGGACGCAAACCCCTGGGCTTCCAGAAGCGACAGAATGCTTTCGCGTCGCTGGTCGGGCAGCATCAGTGGGCGTCCGCAGCTGGATGGTTTCGAAAGGTTAGAACCAGAATCGTCCAGATTCAATCAAGATCATCCAGAAACCTTCGCCGCGAGCGGCCGATGTCCGCCTCCGTATTCATGCCTCGCTGCAACCCGCACGTCCGGCAGCCTCGCCCCCATTTTCGCAATCGGACCTCCCGCCGGACCCGTTTGCATCATTCCGACCGGCCGGCGCGTCCGATCGTGCGCTGCGGCGCTTGGGGCTTGGGCCTCAAAGCCGGAGTCGTTCGCGCCAATTTCTTGATCCGCTCCGCGGACGCCGGCGTTGGCAGCAACGAAGATTCGGATTCTCAGGGGTGCGCAGAGGAGCAGCGGCGATGGCCAAACCAAGCATGTCGAAAGAGGGTCGCGGGCTGCTGGTCCTCCTCTCGGGCCTGGTGTTCCTGGGTCTGTTCGGGACGATCGGGCTGGTGGTGGTCTACAACCAGTTTCGGATCGAGGTCCCGGCCGGGCACGTGGCGATCCTGCTCAAAAAGACGGGACGGGATCTGCCCAACACCGAGCTGATCGCCCCCTCACTGGACTACAAAGGAGTCCAGAAGGACGTCTACGCGGAGGGGCGGTATTTCGTGAATCCGCTCGTCTGGACGTGGCGGATCGAACCTCAGGAGGAAATCCCCGCGGGACAGGTCGGCGTGCTGATTCGTCTGGGCGGCCAGGAACTGCCGGTCGGCCAGATTCTGGCGAACGCCGACGCCGAGCGGGGCGTCGTGCCGGGCGTTCTGATGCCCGGGCGGTACCCGATCAACACGGCGCAGTACAAGGTCGAGAAGTACCCGCCGGTGATCATCGAGGCCGGCTTCCAGGGGGTTGTCACGAACCTCTCCGGACCGCTGGCTGACGATTCGAACGTGCTGCTCGTCGATGACGGCATTCGGGGCACGCAGCGGACGACCGTTCGCGAGGGCACGCACCTCGTGAACCCCTACGAGCTGCGGATCAACAAGGTCGACTGCCGCAGCCAGCGGTTCAATCTCGCCGAGCAGAAGGACTTCGGGTTTCCGTCGAAGGACGGTTACTGGGTCGCGATCGACGCGGTGATCGAGTTCCGGATCATGCCCGACCGGGTCTCCGAGGTGTACGTCATCTACAACGAAGACTTCAACGGGGACGCGATCGACGAGGAGATCATCCACAAGGTGATCATGCCCAACGCCCGGAGCTTCTGCCGGCTGGAGGGCTCGAACACGCTCGGCAAGGACTTCATCGGCAACCGGAAGGGCTTCCAGGAGCGCTTCCAGAAAGAGCTGACGGACGCCTGCGCCCTGAGCGGCATCGAGATCGTCCAGGCGCTGATCACCCGCGTGATTCCGCCGGAGCAGATCGCGACCCCCATCCAGGAGCGCGAAATCGCCCGCCAGACCGAGAAGCAGTATCAGCAGCAGATCCTGCAGCAGGAGTCGGAGCGCCGCCGCAAGGTGGAAGAAGAGATGGTCAAGCAGAAGCAGTCCATCGTTCAGGCCGAGCAGTCCGTGGTGCGGGTGACGACAGAGGCGCTCCAGGCGCAGGAAGTCGCCGTCACCAAGGGACAGCAGGATCTGGCCGTGGCAGAGCTGAAGCTGGACGCCGCGCGGGACGAGTCGGAAGCGATTCTGTCGCGCGGGCAGGGGGCGGCGGACGTGGTGAGATTCAAGAACGAGGCGGAGGCCGCGGGCTGGAAGACGGCCGTGTCGGCCTTCAACGGCGATGGCGCCGAGTACGCCCGGTTCGTGATGTACCAGAAGCTGTCCAGCGCCTACCGGTCGCTGATGGTGAACACCGCCGACAGCCCGATCATGAAGGTCTTCGAGGACTTCGCCCCGGAACGGCGGCGCGGAACGAGTTCGTCGTCGCTGGCGACGCAGCCCGCAGCGCCGACGGTCGACCAGACCGCCGTGCATGCCCCGTAAGGGTCCTTCCCAATCCGTGATTTCCCCGGCAGCGCCAGAACCGTGAGTCGAGCCATGAACGAAGTCCGCCCGAACCGCCTGCCGATCGGCCCCCTGGTCGTCGCCATCCTCATCCTGGGCCTGGGGCTGGGGGGCTGGCGATGGATGATCGACCGCGTCTGGGTCCCCGAGGGGCAGAGCCTGATGCTCCGCTACAAGGGGCCGCTGGTGTTCGGCAAACGCGTCAACGCCGTGGGGCGCTTCGCGAAGGTCGTGGACGGCGTCCAGGAGATCGGCGTCATTGAGGAAATGCCCGGCCCGGGCCGCCACTTCTACTCGCCCATCTGGTGGGAGCGGACACTCGTGCCGAACGTCGCCATCGAAACGGGCGAAGTCGGGCTGGTGACGAGCAAGCTGGGCGACCGCCTGCCGGCCGGCCAGTTGCTCGTCGACGGCACGATCGGCGAGGCCGCGCACAAGGGCAACCTGCGGCGGGTCCTGATCCCCGGCAAGTATCGCGTCAATCCCTTCGGCTACGCCGTGGAGGTCGTCAAGACCCACGTCTCGAACGACTACAACCAGGCGAAGTCCAGCGGCTGGGTCGACATCCCCACCGGGGCCATCGGCGTCGTCACGAATCTGGTCGACGATCCGGCGTTCAACATCCGCGCCGGGATCCAGCAGGCCGTGCTGCAGCCCGGCATCTACGTCCTGAATCCCAAGGCCCGACAGATCGACGTGATGTACGTCGGCTATTACGAGAAGAGCATCGTCACCAACCTGCTGACCGCCAGCGACGGCCACCTGAAGCTGGACGCCAGCGGCGAGCCGATGGCCGCGCATGACGGCAGCGGGATCTCATTCCCGTCCGCCGACGGCTTCAACATTCAGATGGACTTCACGACGGTCTGGGGCGTGATGCCCGACCAGGCGGTGGAAATCGTCCGCAACTTCGGCAACCTGGCCGCCGTCGAGACGAAGATCATCGTCCCGCAGATCGAAAGCATCTGCCGCAACCAGGGCTCGCAGTTCGGCGCGCCCGATCTGCTCGCCGGAGACACCCGCGAAAAGTTCCAGCAGCAGATCACCGAGGCGTTCCAGTCGGCGATGAAGGCGAAGAACATCAGCCTGCTCAACGGGCTGGTGCGCTACATCTACATTCCCGCCAAGGTCCGCGAGCCGATCCAGCTGGCGAACCTGGCGAACGAACTGAAGCTGACCAGCGACCAGAAAGAGCTGACCGCCAAGACCGAGGGGGAGCTGCGCGAGGCGGAGAAGCAGGTCGACCTGGCGGTCGAGACGGTCAAGGTCGAGACGGAGAAGAAGGTCGCGAAGGTCAAAGCGGACGGCGAGAAGAAGGCGGCCGAGACCCGCGCCGAGACGGCCAAGCTCCTGGCGAAGATCGACCGGGAGACGGCGCTGCTCGATCAGCAGGCGACGGTCGTCCTGGGCGAGGCCGAGGCGAAGTCTCAGAAGATGCTCGAGGAGTCCAAGGCGTCGAAGTTCCAGCTGGCGGTGGATGCGTTCGGCGGCGGCACGGCGTACAACCAGTGGGTGTTCGCGAACGGCCTGCCTTCGGACATCGAACTGCGGTTCCTGTACGCCGGCGAAGGGACGTTCTGGACGGACCTGAAGGGTTTCACGGAGACGATGCTGGGCCGCCAGATGCAGGCGGGGCAGACCTCGTCGAGCGTGCCGCCGGGCGGGCCGGCGGGGACGCAGCGCTGATATCTCGCAGGCCGCGGGTTCGGAGCTGAGCCCGCGGCCCGGAATTTCCGATTTCGCGGCGTTGATCGTCGGCGGCGGGTTCGCTACACTGCCCGTTTCCCTTGCGCCGGCCGGGCTCTAACCCATTGCCGCCGCGGGCGTTCAGCGAGAGTGACTGAGGAACGGACAGTCGTGTCAAAGACATACATGGCCAATGCCCAGACCGTCGACCGCCAATGGCTGGTCGTCGATGCGGAAGGGCAGATCGTGGGTCGCCTGGCGACGAAGATCGCCACGATTCTGATGGGCAAGCACAAGCCGACCTACACGCCCCACGTCGAGTGCGGCGACGGCGTCATCGTCGTGAACTGCGAGAAAGTCCGGTTCAGCGGCAAGCCCCTCGCGAACAGCGAATCGCCGTACTTCAGCAGCAAAATGCTGACCAAGGAGTACGAGTACTACACCGGCTACCCCAGCGGGCAGCGGTTCGTGAAGGCGCACGAGTACCTCAAGCGCCGCCCGGACCACATTCTCCGCGAGGCCGTCCGCCGGATGCTCCCCAAGAACAAGCTCGGCCGCCACATGCTGAGCCGTCTGAAGCTCTACAAGGGGCCCAATCATCCGCACCAGGCGCAGCTCCCGCAGGACTGCCCGGACGTGCTGTTGAAGTGACCGTTCCGCCGGCCGGGCAGGCTGGGCGGCATCTGGATTTCGAATACTCAGCGGTAGACGACGAGAACTGCAATGTCTGACGATCCGGCCCCGCAGAACCAGGATGAGGACGATCTGGCGCTTCCCCCGGAAACGCCCGAAGTCGAAACCTCTTCGGCCGTTACGCACTTGAACCTGGAGATCGGCAGCGAAGCCTCCACCGAAGAGGTCGTCGAGCGCCCCGCGCCCGTCATCCGCGGCAAGCTGGACCGGTTCGGCGTCGCCATGGGCACCGGCCGCCGCAAGACGTCCGTCGCCCGCGTCCGCATCAAGGACGGCACCGGCCGCGTCGTGATCAACGAACGCGACCTCACCGAGTACTTCACCCTCGAACGCGACCAGCGGATGGTCCTGGCCCCGCTCGAAGCGACCGAATCGGCCAGCACCGTCGACGTCTGGGTCCGCGTCTCAGGCGGCGGCCCCACCGGTCAGACCGGCGCCACCGTCCTCGGCATCGCCCGCGCCCTGCAGGCCCGCAACTCGACGTTCCACCAGCGTCTCAGCGAGGGCGGTTTCCTGACCCGCGACAGCCGCATGGTCGAACGCAAGAAGTACGGCCACAAGAAGGCCCGCCGCAGCTTCCAGTTCTCGAAGCGCTGATCGCGGCTGCTTCCCTCGCCATCGCATCTTCGACCCGGCCGGACAGGCGTCCCGCCGGGTTTTTTCGTGCGCCCGTCACTCAGGCGCTTCCGCGGACGCCGCGCCCCGGGCCGGTCCGCATCCGGAGTCTTTCGTCCAACCGGCCCCCGCCCCCGGATTTCCCTGATCGATCCCTCCCTAAACACCGTTCCTGATTGACATAACAACAGCCGTTGATATGTTGGAGAACAGATCGGCCGCGTTTCCTGTCCCGCCTGCTGCCGGCCGATCGATCCTGCCTGAATTCGGCCGCCGAATGGACATCGCGGCCACCCGCCGATTTCGCTGGAGACCCGTCCATGCGTTGCTGGCTCTGGCCACTGGCCGCATTCGCCCTCCTGCTGATTCCCGCGGCCCCCGCGATCGCCGCCGAGGACGTTTCACTGTCCGCACTGCGGATCGAACCGGACCTCGGAACCGGGAAGCTGTCCCTGCGGGGGCGGGACGCCCGCGTCCAGTTGCTGGTCACCGGCGAAGCCGCGGGCGGGCGGCTGCTCGACGTGACGGACCGCGCCCAGTGGACGGCCGAACCGGAAGGCATCGTCCGCATCGACGAAACCGGTTTGATGACTCCGCTGGCCGACGGCGTGACGACGATCACCGCAGCCGCCGCCGGCAACGCCAGCCGCGTCGAAGTGCAGGTCTCCGACGTGGCCACGCAGGTGCCGGTGCACTTCACGAATCAGGTGGTTCCCGTCTTCACCAAGCTGGGCTGCAACGGCGGCGGCTGCCACGGCAAGGCCAGCGGGCAGAACGGCTTCAAGCTGTCGCTGCTCGGCTTCTATCCCGAGGACGACTACGAATTCCTGGTGAAGGAAGGACGCGGCCGGCGGCTGTTTCCGAACGCTCCCGAGCGCAGCCTGCTGCTGCAGAAAGGGGCCGGTCAGTCGCCCCACGGCGGCGGCAAGCGGATGGAGGCCGACAGCTACGAATACCGGTTGCTGTATCGCTGGATCGAACAGGGCATGCCCCACGGCCAGGCGGACGACCCCGTCGTGACGGGCATCAAATGCTATCCCTCGCAGCGCGTGCTGGACCGCAACGGCCGTCAGCAACTGGCGGTGCTGGCGACGTACAGCGACGGGTCGGTGGACGACGTGACCCGCATGGCGCTGTTCGAACCGAACGACACGGAACTTGCCGAGTCCAGCGTCACGGGGCTGGTGTCCACTCACGACCTCGCGGGCGAAGTCGCCATCATGGCCCGCTACCAGGGTCAGGTCTCGACGTTCCGGGCCACGATCCCGCTGGGGCTGCAGGTGGCCGAGACGCCGCCGGTCGCCAACTTTGTCGACGAACATGTGTTCGGCAAGCTGAAGGTGCTGGGCGTGCCCCCTTCGCCGCTGGCCGACGATGCGACGTACCTCCGCCGCGTGTCGATCGACGTCGCGGGGCGGCTGCCGACCGAGCAGGAGGTTCGCGAGTTCCTGTCGGACCCGCTGCCGGACAAGCGCGCCCGGCTGGTCGATCGACTGCTGGACAGCCCCGAGTACGCCGACCTGTTCGCCAACAAATGGAACGCGGTCCTGCGGAACAAGAAGCGGCAGGACGAGGACGCGCCCGGCACGCTGGCGTTCCACCAGTGGATCTGGAACAGCCTGTACGAGAACAAGCCCTACGATGAGTTCGTCGGCGAGCTGCTGACGGCCTCGGGCGACGTCTCGGACAGCCCTCCCGTCGTGTGGTACCGCGAGGTCGCGGAGACGAACCAGCAGGTCGAGGACGTGGCGCAGCTGTTCCTGGGCATCCGCATCCAGTGCGCCCGCTGCCATCACCACCCGTTCGAGAAGTGGAGCCAGGACGACTACTTCGGCTTCGCGGCGTTTTTCAGCCGGGTCGGCAAGAAGAATCTCGCGGCCGGAAACTCCACGCAGTCGCGCGACCGCCGCGTGTTCCACAACGTCGGGCTGGCCCAGGCGGCCAATCCCCGCAGCGGCAAGCCCCTGCCGCCGACCGGGCTGGGCAGCGAGCCGTTGTCCGTCGGCGAGGAGCGAGATCCGCGGCTGGACCTCGTGCACTGGATGGCCGAGCCCGAGAACCCGTTCTTCGCCAGGGCCCTCGTCAACCGTTACTGGAAGCACTTCTTCGACCGCGGCATCGTCGAACCTGAAGACGACATGCGCGAGACGAACCCCCCCACGAACCCCGAGTTGCTCGAAGCGCTGGCGCAGCACTTCGTCGACAGCGGATTCGACCTGAAGCAGCTCGTGCGGACGATCTGCCAGTCGTCCAGCTACCAGCTCACGGCCCTGCCGAACGACGACAACCTCCGCGACAAGCAGAACTTCTCGCGGTACTACCCCAAACGCCTGACGGCCGAAGTCCTGTACGACGCCTTCCACCAGGTGACGAACAGCAGCCAGGGCTACAGCGGCCTGCCGGCGGGAACCCGGGCCGTGCAGTTGCCGGAAACCTCGGCGGCGCCCTACTTCCTGAAGGTCTTCGGCCAGCCGCAGGGAGACACCGCCTGCGAATGCGAACGCTCGCAGGAGGCGAACCTCGCGCAGAGCCTGCACCTGCTGAACAGCAGCGAAGTGCAGAACAAGATCGGCGGCGGCGGCGGTCGGGCGGCGACGCTGGCGGCGGACGCCTCCCGGTCGACGGAAGAGAAGGTCCGCGAGCTGTACCGCTGGGTGTACGCGCGGGAGCCGGTGGCCGAAGAAGTGCAGATCGCGTTGACGCACATCGAGAAGCACAAGGACGCCCCTCAGACGGCGTGGGAGGACATCCTGTGGGCGCTGGTGAACACGAAGGAGTTCCTGTTCAACCATTGACGGCGGGGCGCGGGATGCGCGGCCAACGATCGAAGTGCGTCGGACGGACACCGGCGAAGCCTTGAGAATCTGAACTGGGAACCGGGCCAGCGGAACTCAGCCACCGCGCGCCTGGCCCGGCAACAGGGCGAATATGGTCCAACTCAACCCCGATGGGCGGGGCAGTGATGAACCGCGGTGATTATGCATGTGGCGGCGGATCGACTGATGAAGGCTGGGAGCGTGAGTCAGAAAATCCGGTGTGGAAGGAAGTGCGGCTTGCTGCAGCCGGGTGCGAAACGATCACTTCGGACATTGTCGACCGTTGGCTGCGCGACGAGAGCCCGTCCGCAACAGACGCAGTGGCCTGGCTGATGACGTCCAACGTTGATTCCATCGACGAGGACGTTGTGGAACACGCGTCTCGCCGGCTGGCGTTTCGCCTGTTCAAGGTTGTCGAATGCGCCACGGCTGCGTTGAGCGCATTTGATGCACTGTTGTACATACGCGCGCTGTTCGTCATCTGCTGGAGGCGTCGCAAATCATCCAGCAAGGCAGTCAATGCAATCGCCACTGGATTAGAGGGCGTACTGAAGAAATGGCCGAGCGACGCATCCGACTTGGTGCTGTTAGTCGTGCTGGAACATCTGCTGCCGATGCCGGGCGTCGATGTCGTGTTTGAGAAGTGGCTGGAACATCCGGTGTTGAAACGTGTGTACGCGGAAGGGCTGAGATTGTCGCAGCAGGGCGGACCTCAAGGCTGACGGACACGAGCGCCAGGGGTTGAGTCGGCGCGCCGATTCTCCAGAGTGGGTCGCGGTGACGAATGCGAACGCAGAGTCCGCGCAGCGGGGACGACGGACCAGCAAGGGACCGTGCCGCTGTCGGTGGACGACGTGCCGCTCTGGCAGCGCGATCGGCTGTTCGTCCGGCGAGGGAAGATTGACCCTGCAGGGCCTGTCAATCTCCGTGTCCGCCCCGGGTTTCTCTGTCGTGCGCCTCAATCTCGAGCGGACCGCACAAGCGGTGTACGGGGAGGAGACTCGCAACGGACAGGCCCCCTTCTTCGTCGTGGCCACAGTGCCGATTCCCGCGCCGGAGACGCCTCGGGAGCCTGGTTCGGAGCCTGGCCAGACCCCCTCGGAGTGAAGAGATGAAGTGGCGATCGGAATTGTCAGTGCGAGTTTCGGGAGACGGGGTTCCGCGTCGCCGATCAGTGGGGCGAATTCCGGGTCGGGTCAGTGATGTGCCGCGGGTGCGATGCGCTGCGGTCTTTGTACGAATTGCGGGCTCCGCGTGTGCAAGTCGCTGATTGCGCAGGAAGACAGCCGGCCGGGAGCGAGTCCCGACCGGCTGTTGTGCGTTCGAGCGGCGATCAGTGTGACGACGACTGCGGCTCTCCGTCGATGTGGACGGGTCGATACCCGCCAATCGCCCGGAAGTAAATGAGCAGCAGCAGATAGATGACCGCCATCGTGGCGGGAATCCAGGAGTCGGCGATCAGCGTGCGCCGGTCGCCCTTGATGTCGGACGCCAGGACCTGCTTTTCGGCATCAGACTGCGTTTCTGGCGTCTTCGCTTTGATGTCGGCAATCTTCTTGCCGTCGAGGCCGGTCGCCTTGGGGAACACGAACGGCAGGAACGAGCTTTCCTTTTCCGCTTTGTATTCCGCGTACAGTTCGGGAGACGCCTGGTTGAGTTCTTCACCGGCGTAGCGGTCTTTGAAGTAGCCCAGGCCTGGTGAGCCGAGAAGCCCGGATGACATCATGCCGATGCCTCCCATGACGCTGATCGCAATGGCGCCTGTACGGGGAAACCGGTCGCTGGCGACGGCCAGCATCGTGGGCCAGAAGAAAGTTTTGCCGACGGCGTAGATCGCGAGCGCACCGAGGGCCCCGCCGAACGTCTGGATCGCGGCGACGGCGTTCAGTCCGACGCAGGCGAGAATCGAGCAGACCAGCAGAATGCCGATCGGCGACAGCTTCAAGTTCTTCTCGATGAAGTCGGCGCAGAACCGCAGGCCGAACATGATCGCCGAGGTGAAGACGAACAGAATCTTGCCTTCCTTCGGCGTCAGAATGTTGCCGGTGATGTTCTGAGCCCAGCTGTCGGTTCCGAGTTCGACGGCGCCGACCAGGGCGTGCGTGATGAACAGAATGAACAGCAGACCGGACCCCAGGGCGAAGCCGCTCAGGCCGCTGAAAATGGCCCACACGATGGCGCCTGTGGCGATGGCGACGTAGGTCCAGCCCTGGCTTTGCTGGAAGAAGGCGTTGTCGGTGAAGCCGTACAGCAGATCGCCGAGGCTGTAGTAGACGAACAGTCCAACGAACAGACCGATCACGCCCGCGCCGAGGATGCCGACATCCTTCAGCATGTCGCCCAGCTTCAGGCCCTTCTCCGACGCCTCGGATTTCGGGAAGTGCTGGCCGAGGAACATCAGGCCGTAGACAGCCGTCGGCACGAGAAACAAGGCGAGCTGCGATTTCCAGCCCCACTGGAGGTCTTCGCCGAGATATGCGCCGGCGAGGCCGCCCAACACGAGGCCCGCGGGCCAACTGGCGTGCAGAATGTTCAGGTAATGCGTGCGGTTATTGGGGAACAGCGTCGCGATCAGTGGATTGGCGACAGCCTCCAGCGTCCCGTTGGCGACCGCGAAGATGAACGTTCCGGCCCACAGGTACGTAAACGCCGCCTTGGGAGCCGTGTCGTCGCCAACGGCGAATGTGACGACCGCTGACAAGACGTGGAACAGGAACGCAGCGACGACCAGCTTCCCGTAGCCGATCTTGTCGGCGATGATCCCGCCAATGATGATCCCGAAGCAGAACCCGGTGAATCCCGCGCCGTTGATCAGTCCGACTTCCAGCCCGGTGAAGCCGTACTTCGCGCGCCAGATGTCGAACACGCCCGCGCGAATGGCGAATCCGATGCCCGCAGCAAGGATCGCCATGAAACCGGCCCAGAGCAGCCGATACGCATTCGGCGCCAGGGTCACTTGATTGCCGTTGCTCATTGGAGATCGTCTCCGCCAGGCTGAATGTTGGTCGAGTGTGTTTCGTACACGTCGTGAGCGCCGCGCATCAGCCGCGCGGAAAATGTCAAGACGCGGCATCCTACCGGCACGTCACACCGTTTTCCAACACGCCGAGAACACTTCCTCCCGCCGTTCCAGCGCGCCAATGGCCGAGGGTTCAGCCCCCCTGCGGACCATGCACCCGCACGCCCGGCGCCCGGGCCAGAAGGCCATTCAGCGACGCTTCCACCACCCCCCGGAGATTCGGCGGAAACTCGACGCGGATCGTCAGCAGGCCAGATTCCTCGTCCCCCTCGTCGTCGTCGAATTCCTCGTCCGTCGGAACGAACAACAGGTCGCGGAGCTGCTGTTCGTCGAAACCGGTCAGCGTGGGATCAAAGTCGGGCAGGTCCTCGAGTTCGGTCAGCAGGCTGGCCAGCGATCCGGGGTCCCAGTCGCCGCCAACTTCGCTGTTGTTCAGCGCGATGTTGAGGGCCTGCTCGCGCGGGAGCGGGAGGTCGACGACGACGCAGTCGACCTCGCTGGCGCCCTAATTGCTGATGACCAATGACCAATCCAGGTCCGTCCCGGGGCTTCCCTCGCAGCAGGGTCGTCAGTGCAGGGAGCTGCCGCGCCCGAACCCGCGACGCCGTCGCGCGCTGTACAGCTCCAGCGACTGCTCGATGATCGGCAGGCTGGCTTCGACCGGCGCGAACTCCTCGACCTCCACTTCCTTGCCTTCCAGCGTCTTGTAGTCCTGGAAGAAGCGCCGCAGCATCATCAGCCGGTGCGACGGCAGCTCCTGGGCCTGCTGGAATCCCGCGTACTCGGGATCGTTGATCGCGACCGCCAGGATTTTGTGGTCCATCTTGCCGCTGTCGAGCATCGTCATCAGCCCGATGGCCCGGGCGCTGACCAGCGTCAGCGGGGCGACCGGCTCCTGGCAGAGAACCAGCACGTCCAGCGGATCGTCATCGTCGGCCCAGGTCTGCGGAATGAACCCGTAGTTCGCCGGATAGTACACGGCGGAATACAGCACCCGGTCCATCTTGAGCAGACCGGTCTGCTTGTCGAGTTCGTATTTGACGCTGGACCCCATCGGGATCTCGATGACGGCGGTGAACTCGCGGGGGAGCCGCTCGCCGGGGGTCACGTCATGCCAGGGATGAGTCATGGAGCAGGGCCAACGGAAGGAACAGTCACGCCTGAGGAGGGGCGCTGGCGGGGGACCGCAGGGGGCGACCCGAGGCCGGTGGTAAAACGGGAATTCCCGGGCAGTCGCGGCCGGCCCCCGGCGCCGGGGCCAGCGACAGTCGCCGCATGAGTCTTACATCACCGAGAAGTAATTCGCCACCGCGTAATCGAAACTCTCACGAGTGACGCGCTTCGGAATCTGCTTGTAGGTGCAGTAGTTCCGCACCTGGAGCAGCAGGTCCCGCGGCTGGCAGCTCCGCAGCGGCCGTCCCACCGCGGCGTAATGCGTCTCCAGCAGATAGTCGACCGCGTCCGGATCGTGAATCAGCCCCAGCTTGGGCGCGAGTATCTCGCACAGCCGCCGGTAGAACGCCGGCGACGGGTCGGGCACCTTGATCTTGTACGGAATTCGCCGCAGGAAGGCCCCGTCCACAAGGTTCTTCGGCTCGAGATTCGTCGAGAAGATGATCAGCTGGTCGAATGGCACCTGGATCTTCTTGCCGCTGGGCAGGTTCAGGAAGTCGTACCGCTTTTCGAGCGGGACGATCCAGCGGTTGAGCAGCACGTTGACGGGCATCGTCTGGCGGCCGAAGTCGTCGATCACCAGCGTGCCGCCGTTGCTTTTGAGCTGCAGCGGCGATTCGCAGATCTTTGTCTGCGGGTTCTGCGTGACCTCGAGTTCGGACATCGTGAGTTCGCCGCCGGCGACGACCGTCGGACGCACAACGCGAACCCAGCGGGGATCGACCCCTGACAGGTCGAACAGCCCGTCCGTCGTGGGGGTCTCAACCTCCTCGTGCACTCCAGGATCGAACAGCCGGATAATCTCGCCGTCGATTCCCAACGCCCGGGGAATCCAGATCGTGTCGCCGAAGCAGCGTGTCACTCGCTCCGCGATGCTCGTCTTGCCGTTGCCGGCCTCACCGAACAGAAACATGCCCCGGCCCGAGTTGATCGCCGGGCCGAGCTGTTCCATCAGGTCCTCCGGGACCAGCAGATCGTTGAAGGCCCGTTTGAGGGCGGCCTCGGTGACCTCCAGTCCGGCCACGCTTTGCGCCTCCATCGACCGCAGGTAATCCCGCAGCGAGACCGGTGCGGCGCCGAAGTACGTGCACTCCTCGGTGTACCGGCGGGCTCGCTCGCGGCCGACGTCGGTGATCGTGAAGATGTAGTCCCCCATCTCCGCCGCGGACTTGAACGCCACCAGTTGCTCGTGCTTCCACTGCCGCAGCAGCGGATCGACGAGGCCGAAGGGCAGCTTGATCTGGATGGCGATCTCGCGGCCGCTGCCCGAACCCTTCTGCATCAGGTACTTGAGGACCAGCCGCTGGACGTCCTCTTCGGTCAGGCCGGATTCCTGCAGGGTCTGCGGAACGCGCGGGCGGAAGCCCTCTTCCTGCTCGCCGACGGCATCCCCCAGCAGGGAATTGACACGTTCGAACAGCGCGGCGAGGTGTTCGTGCCCGCGGATGGCTTCGGGCGTTTCCACGCGGCGTCTGCGAACGACTCCGCCGCGGCCGGAATTGACGTATTCGCAGGCGCTCGACTCCGCCGCCTCGTGGTCGGACGCGGCAGCGGCAGCGGCCGGGGAGGAAGTCCGGGCAGAGGGAGACTCGGCGGGCGGACCCGGATTGCGGAGCGGCATGGAGGCGTCGACGGGCGCGGGGAGTCAGCGGGACCGGGGCGGTTCGCCCGCTGCAAAGCTAGGCCGCAGCCGGGAGCTGTCAAATCGGGTGGCGGGGGCCGCGGCCCGGATCGGCCGTTCGGCGCGGGAAGCGCGGCGCTCGGACCGGAAGAACCGGCCGATTCGAAAGGACCGGCATGAAACGAAAACGGCCCCCGGGGTCGGGGGCCGTCGAATGCGAGCGCCAGTCGGCGAAGCGGGCCTCAGCCCTCGCCGTCGTCCTTCTTCTTGCCGATGACTTCCGGTTCGACCCCGCCAGGCGTCGGGGCGGCGACATCCTCGACGGCCGACGGCTTGACGCAGTGCACGATGACCGCATCGGCCGGGTTCTTGATGACCACGGACGGCGGCAGGTCGGTCAGATCGCGGACGTGGATGGACTGCCCGATGTCGAGCGAGTTGATCCGCACGGCGATTTCGTCTGGAACTTCGATCGCCAGACAGTCGACGTGCAGCGCGTGCAGGGGCTGCTCCAGGATGCCGCCGGCGACGATGCCCGGGGCCGTGCCCCGGAGGTGGATCGGGACGTCGACGAGGATCCGCTGCTCGGCGTCGATCCGCATGAAGTCCAGGTGCAGCAGGTGATTGCCGAAGGTGTCCCACTGGACTTCGCGGAGCAGCACCTTCTCGGTCGCGCCGTCGATCTCGAGGTCGACGACCTTGTGTCCGGAGGCCACGAGCGGCCGGGCAGTCTCGGCGGGAACGGAAATCTGGAGAGGATCTTTCCCGTGGCCGTACACGTTGGCGGGGACGATCCCCTCAAGGCGCAGGCGGTGGGCGTTCCGCGACCCGGACTTTGAACGCTGGTTGGCGGTGAGCTTGGTGGCGGTGGACATGTCTCGATTCTGAACCGGGAATACGCCGCCGCCCGAAGGGTTCCGGCAGCTGCGGGAGCACTGTCGCCCGCGCACGGCGGCGACACCGTCCGCGCAGGCACGAGGCCGAGCCTCGTCGAAACCGCGAAAACTAACAGGCCGCCGCAGAAATGGCAATTGTTTCGAAGAACAATTCGCCACGGGGCCTCGCGGCCCGGACGCCGGCATCGGGATGCGACGTCTCGACTGTCGTGGTTTCGACCCGGCTGAAACCAGAGGCCGAACAGTGTCCGGGGCAGGCGCGCGGGGAACGTCCGGCGACATCAGTCCCGTTGGAGATTGGCCGCCCGAGCGTCTGTCCGACGGGCCGGCCGTCCGCCCCCGGGCGGCGTCGCTGCCGGTTTCACCCGGGCGGGCTCGACCGGCCGTCGGTACCATGAACGGGTCCCTCGCACCACGTTCCTCGCGTCTTCGCCCCCGGCCCCCGCTCATGCCCGCCGCTCCACTCGAACGCGAGGAATACATCGAGCAGGCGTACTTCTTCCGCGTCTACCGCGAGCGGATCATCGAGAACGTCCCCGCCCAGGAAGTTCTCACGCACGTCCGCGAGGAAATCCTCGCCACCACCAAGCTGCCCTTCGCCATCGACTTCCTGGCCGGCGAACTGCAGCTCCGCGGACGCATCGGCGAGGGCATGACGCGGCTGCCCCACTACTTCACGCCCTTCCAGGCGTTCGTCGTCAGCCGGGCCGAGGACGACGAGTCGAAGTTCGACATGCGGCTGGCCCTGCAGATCCTCGAACGCGAAGCCGAGTTCCGGTCGAACGCGCCCCACCGCCAGGGGCTGTTCATCTTCCAGTTCGAGTGCCTCTCCCGGAATCGGCTGGGCTACGAGGCCGGCATGGCGGCGATCGCCGCCGACGTGATGTACGACGAAGGCTGGCGCGAATGGATCCTCAAGATCCGACGCCAGCTCGGCACGGTCGACTTCGCCGATCTGCTGTACATGCGATCGCAGCACCGCATCGACGAGATCCGCCGGCGGACGGGCAATGCCGAGTACCAGCCCTCGTTTCCGATCCTGTTCGGAGTCCAGGAGGGGCGTATCGCCAAGGCCAACCGCGGCAAGGATCCGCTGCACATGTTCGCGGCGCTGCAGCGTCAGTTGGGTTATCCGTCCGTGCCGCGTCCGCGCCCGCCACGCTCCTCGCCCCTGTTCGACCCGCCCGTGGAGATGCGGTTTCAGCGGCTGGAGGCGCGGATCGCGCTGCTGGAGCAGGAGGGCAAGGGCTCGCTGGACCTGTCGAAGTTCTACAAGTCCGGGGAGTTCGGCGCCGAGGAGATGAACTGACGGCCCCGCGCCCCCGGCGACGCCCTCAGTTGCAGTCGGCGACCAGCGGTCCGGCCAGCTCCCGCAGGACGAACAGCCGCCCCGGCTGCGTCGGCATGTAGGTCGACGGAATCCAGGGCGTCGGCTCGTGGCGGAGCGTCATCCACAGGCTCAGGCCCTGCCACATCATGCCCCGGGCCAGCGAGCCATCCGCGCCGCCGATGATCGAATCGGCGCCCAGGAATAGCGCCGGGCCGATCGTGTTCGCGAAGGCCGGAACCAGCGTCGTGCGGCTCTTGAAGCTGGTGATCGCGTTCTGCTCGATCGTCAGCGGGTGCAGGCTGGCGCCGATGCGATGCGTCTGTTTCTTCCATTCGGCCGCGCTGGCGTACTCGCCGGCGAACTGCGGCTCCCAGAACGCGATGTGACAGACCCGGCCGATGCCGAAGATGACCGTCAGTTTGGCCCCATTGGCGCGCAGCTCGCCAATCCGGTCCGCGTACGTCGGCAGCACCTTCTTGAGCGCGAAATGGCGCTGCCGGACCGGGACCGTCAGCTTCCCCAGCGGTCCGTAGAAGGCGTGCTCCATCGCGTACTGGAACGCGCCCGGATTGCTGGCCGGAAGCGTGTTCCCGTCCCGGTCGCTCCACTCGTCCATGTTGAAGCCGAAGACGTGGTCGCAGCCCACGCCCCATTCCTTCAGAAAGTAGACGGCCCAGCGATACATGCCCATCGGCCCCACGGGCAGGATCAGCACGAGCTTCTCGCCGGCATCGCGGCTGCGGCGGATCGTCTGGGCGATTTCGTGCCCCATCAGGACGTCGAAATCAGCAAACGTCTCGCACAGGACGGGTTCGAACCGGCGGTGCCACCACTTCTGACGGCGGGCGACGCCGGCGGGGTCGTCGTCGACGCAGGCGTCGATCTTCGCGAGGTCCCAGCCCCGGGGAAAAAAGCCTTCCATCAGCGAGCCGGACAGCGTCGTCAGCAGATTCATCGGCGGGCATCCAGGGGTGCGGTCGGAGACGGCGGCGCGCTCACGACGTCGCCGCGCCGGAGATGGATTGGACCCGGACCGGCCCGCGATTTCAAACCCGATGCCCGCCGGCACGCGCCTGCGTCCGCGTCAGTTCCACTCGGGGCTGACGGACGGATGCGGCAGCAGCCGGTGCCGCGCGTAGACCGCGTTCACGAGCTCCTCCCACACGCAGTAGGGGTCGTCGTGGAACACGAAGTCCTCGGGGTCGTCGAGCAGCATCCAGTCGCCGCGGCCGAGTTCCTCTTCGAGCTGCCCCGGCCCCCAGCCCGCACATCCGGAGTAAACCCGGCAGCGGAGCGGATCGTCGTTGACGGCCGCCTCGATGACCCCTTCGAAGCTCTCGGCGCACGACGCCACATACAGCCCGGGGGCGACGTGCTCCTCTTCGCTGCCGTGTTTGATCGAGTCGTGCAGAATGAACAGCGCCGCGGGCTCGACCGGGCCGCCGACATACACCAGTTCGTTGCCTTCCGGGAACTCGAAGTGCCCGGCCAGCGCATTCGCCACCGTGATCGACGACGGCCGGTTGATCACCAGGCCCATCGCCGACGTGTCGGAATGTTCGACCAGCAGCACGGCCGTCTTGAAGAAGTTGGCGTCGCGCAGCCGGTAGCCGGCGATCAGCAACTGCCCCTTCAGCGATTCAGACATTCGCGAGACGCCCACGACGGTGTTGTTCGAAGCGCCGCCGAGCGACGCGCGAGTCCTGCTTGGCACAGGCCCATATCACGCGCCAAGTATACGCGGCCGGGCGGTTGCGAGAAGCGCCGCATTCCGCCGCGCGGGGAAATCGTCGACATCCCGCGAGGGCTCGGCCCCGCGCGCGAACACGGGACGCCGCCCCGAGGGCGACGTCCCGTGCTTCAGCTGCGCACTCCACTGCGACGTCACTCAGTGACTCGCTGAACTCCCGCGGCTTCGCCGTCGGCGGTCCTCGCGGCGGGTCGGGCCCGCGCGGCCCCGGGCGCTTCCCCGGAGGCCGGCTTGACGCCGTTCGGCGCCGCGGTGCGAGGCCGGCCGGTCGCGGTGTCCGCCAGGAAATTCTGAATCTGAGCCTTGTCGCGGACGCCTTCAAAGACCTTCGCCACGGCGGTCTGGGTCTTCTCCTCGACGACCTGTTTGTACAGCTCGTCCCACACGTCCTTGATGTCCGTCACCACCGGCTCGGTGCGGCCTTCGCACTTGAGGATGACGTACTTGCTCTGGCCGATCTCGACGACCGGGGAGATCTCTCCCTCGTGCAGCCGGAAGGCGGCCGCCTCGATCGGATCGGCCCCGCCCGACATCCGGATCGGCGGAATCACGCCCCCCAGCGGACGCGTGTTCGCATCGGCCGACTTCTCACGCGCCAGGCGATCGAAGTCGTCCGGATTCGCGTTGCACTCCTCCCACGTCTGGTTCGCCTGACGGATGTTGCCCTCGATCAGGATCAGACGGGCCTTGACGCGCGGACCATAGTCCCGCTTGAACGCCAGCTCCATGTCCGACTTCGTCGGCTTGAACTCCGAACCGGCCAGCTTCTTCAGCGCCAGCATCGGCCAGATCACGTCGTCCTGATACTGCTGCGGCGTCAGACCCCGCTCGGACTGCAGCATCTGGTACCACGTTTCCGCCGGCAGGTTGAACTTCTTCGCGATCTCCTGCACTTCGCGGCCCACTTCATCGCGCGAGACCGTGACCCCCTGGCGATCGCATTCCTGCTGGATCAGCAGGCGGTTGATGAGGTTTTCCAGCACCTCCTTGCCGTGCCGGGCGACGCATTCGCGAGCGACCGCGTCGTAGTGAATGGGCTGATTGTTGACGCGCGCCAGCACCTGTTGCCCGGCGGCCGGCTGCGCAGCGGCCTTGCCTGCGGGCGGCTGGGTCTGCGAATGCGCGGGTTCGGCCCGCAGGAACTGGAACAGGATGGCGGCGCCGACGACGGCGCCGATGGTTCCGGCGAAGACCGGCGTGAGCCGGCGACGAATGGCGGAGCGAGGTCCGGACGCGACGTCCGGGGAGTGATTCCGTTCACTCATGGCGTGTTCTCCCTGGTCGGGGGATGGACGGCACTCGGCCGGGTCGGCGAAGCGTAGTTCCGGTGCGAGCGACGCGGCGCCTGCGCGCCAGTCGACGTCGTCGCGAGAAGACTCCCCCACGAGTCCGCGCGGCTTATAGGGGCGTTTGAAAAAATGAGTCAAGACCGGTTTGCCCGACAGCCGAGGGGGCCGGCAGGGGGCGTTCCACGTCGCCCGCGCCAGAATGCGGGCGCGAATCGCCCGTACAGAGAAGTAGCGGGGGGGGGACTTGAACCCCCGACAACCGGCTTATGAAGCCGGTGCTCTAACCGACTGAGCTACCCCGCCCGATCGTCGCCCACGCAGGCCGCCGCAGGGAAAGACCCCACAGCACCCCTCCGGAGACAAGCCCCGGAGACCGCAGCCACGAGCAGCAAGTCTATCGGAATCTGGAGTGCGAACAAGTCGACTTGGTTCGCGCCGTTTGCGAGGCCCGGCCGCGATTCCCAGTCGCTTTGCGAACCCATCCCGTCGTCGCTGGGCCGGACGCTGAAGTCGGCCTGGCCGGCGTAATGCGAATCACGGCGACGATCAGCGTGTCGGCTGCTGGCTTCGCCAGTGACTTGCGATTCCTCGTTATGCGGCGCTGCACTGCGTGGCGCTCGTACAGCGCCGGCCGCCGCTCGCGCCTCAATGTGCCGGCGGGGGGCTGTTCTGGAACGCTCGATTCCGGAACAGGAAGTCGATGATGTTCCCCTCGTGCGGCTGCATCCAGTGCAACTGGATCGTCTTCACCGGGCCGATGTTCAACCGGTCGATGTTCGTCGCGTCCAGAAGTTCGCGCGACCACTTCTCGTCGTTCGTCAGGCAGCTCGCGACAAGCGTCGTGCCGATCTTCCTGAGCATGTCCTTCTGCTCGCACTGCACGACCGACACGAACGGGAACATGTACTCCGTGTTCGCGATCTCGGGTTCGGTGCTGGCGCAGTGCACGACGGTCGGCCGCAGGTAATCGCAGCGTTCCTTGGAGACAATCCGGCTGCCGTCCCGATATTTCGCGGTGACTTCCGTCACGCCGGGGGACTTCACCAGGCCGTCGATCTGATCGTTGATCGCCTGCGCCGCGCCGGGAATCGTGAAGGCCGCCAGCGGCGACTTGGGATCGGTCATCGGCAACGGGGCGACCGGCCCCAGCTTCTTCGCCAGCGCCTCGGCGATGGCCTCCGTGTGCCGGCTGGCCCAGATGCCCGAACAACTGATGCAGGAGCGGCCGCTGTTGACGAACACGCTGTCGGCCATCAGGTCGAGGTAGTCCTCCCAGCGGTCGACGACGTCGTCGCCGAACAGAATCTTCGAGAAGCCCGGCCCGTGGGCCTGCACCTTGGGATCCCCTTTGTAGCGGTCGACCGTCGCCGTGCCGCCGAAGATCATCGCCCGGGGGCAGGTTTCCAGCACCGCGGCGCCGCATTCCGGACCGCCCGGGTACAGGCAGAACACTTCCCGCGGCACGCCGGCCTGCGCGAACGCCTCGAACATCCGATACGGCGTCCAGGGCTCCTGCGGACCGGGCTTCAGCACCAGGCCGAACTGCAGCGGAATCACCGGCATCCACAGCGTGTGCACGCCGGGCGAATTCGACGGCAGCACCATGCCCAGCACGGTCGTCTGGGCCTGGTAACTGACCATGATGCCCCGCGACTCCGTCCCGTAGCCGTTCGACAGAATGTCGAACGGCAGGCCCCGGGTCAGCGCCTCCAGCACTTCCTTCATATGCCGCAGCACGTAGGCGTTTTTCCGCATGTTCGCGGCGCACATGTGCTCGGGCAGGCCGGTCGTCGCCGACTGCATCCGGCAGAAGTCCTGCGGCGACTGGACGCCGTTGCCCAGCGGCAGCGTGCCTTCGAGGTACAGGTCAGCCGCCTGGCTGCACATCTCGCAGAGCTGCTCGACGCTGAACTGCCGCAGGATGTCGCGGGCCTTGCCGGCTTTGCGCATGTCCATCTTGATCAGGCCGGCGTTGGCCTGATGCATGACGGCCAGCTCTTCGCCCGTCTCGAAATGGACGACGGGCTGCTTGTCGATCGATTCGTACGGCTGGCCCCAGCGGATGACGGGGATTTCAAGCATGAAACGGACTTTCCAGGACGTTGTCGAAAGGGATGCGCTAATGCCGGGAGGAACTGCGGCCTCCCGGGGAGAATCAGGGGACGCTCAGTCCGCTGCGCGGATCGCGTACAGCGCGTCGGCGCTGCGCAGGTAAAGCGTCCCGTTGGCGACGACCGGCGACGCCGTGATGCCTTCGCCATTCATATCGTTTTCGGCAACGATCTCGAACTCGCGGCCGTGCTTGAGGACCGTCACGATGCCATCCTTGGAAGCGAAGTACACATGCCCGTCGGCGTACAGCGGGCTGGTGCGGTGCTGCGCGTTATGGACGCGCTGGAAGTACACCTCGGCGCCGGTCGCCTGGTCGACGCACAGCATGCGGCCTTCGTTCATCAGCAGGTAGACGAGGCCGTCGATGATCAGCGGGCAGGCGACGTCGGGCGTCTTGTCGACGACCCACTGGATGGCCGGCGAGTTCAGGATTTCCCCGGAGAGGCTTTCGCCGGACTTCACGGCGACGACCGGCCCGGCCTTGGCCGTTGTCACCACAACGACGCCCGGGGCCACGCCCGGGGAAGACACCATCCGGAAGGTATTGTCGTAGCGGCGCTGGTTCAGCGGCGAGGGGCCGTTCAGGCCGTCGAGGCGCCACAGCTCGGCGCCGGTCGCGAGGTCATGTCCGACGGTGCAGTCGGCGCCGTGCGTCACAAGAAACGTCTGGCCGCCGAAGTCATACAGAATGGGGGAAGCGTAGGAATGCTTGCATTCGTCGTCCGCCTGGCTGGGACGGTCGACGGCCCAGACTTCGCTGCCGTCGGCCTTGTTGAGACGAATGACCTTGCCGACTTTGTAGGGGCCGCCCCAGGTGCCGTGGATCAACTGCAGATACAGGCCATCCTCATGCAGGACGGGCGTGGACGTCATGCCGAACTGGATGTCGAACTTGCCGTACCGGTCCTGGACGTCGAACTTCCAGACCTCGTCGCCGTCCTTCGTGTAGCAGGCCAGCACGCCCGTGCCGAAGAAGCACCAGACATGCTCGCCGTCGGTGGATGGAGAGGGGGAAGCCGCGTTCCCTTCGCCGGCCCGGGCGCTGTAGTTGCCGTCGGTGACGGTCTTCCGCCACAGCTCCTGGCCGTCGGTCGAGAAGCACATCAGGACCAGGTTGTCGCCCTCGGCGCTGGTCACATAGATGCGGTCGTCCCAGATGACGGGCGTCGCCCCGCCGGGTCCCGGCAGCTTCGCCCGCCAGGCGACGTTCTTCGCCGCCTTGACCCACTCGGTGGGGATGTTCTTCGCCGTGGAGATGCCGTTGTGCGTGGGTCCCCGCCACTGAGGCCAGTTCTCGGCGAGGGCCGTCTGGGTCAGCGACAGGACAGCGAGGATTGCGGCAGCGGCTGGGCGGAGCATGTCGGGCAAACCTGGGCGGGGAAGCAAGGCGGGACGGCCCGCGGCGGACCACGGACGGACCATCAGTTTTACAGCGGTTGCAGTGACGCCGACAACCGGGGGACGCATTTCGCAACGTCCGAATCCTCAAACTGTTCCACAGCCCGGATTGGCGACCAACCACTGGAATCTCGGATTTTCGGACGAGCTGGCGGACATTTGACCTAAACGTGGCGGCCTCGAAACCGTCGTTGCCGCGGGGAGGTTGTCCGAGGGGAATCCGTCCGCCAGCGCGAGCATCGACAATGAAACGTCTCATGATTCCGCTGGGCGCTCTGGCGCTCGTGACCGCTTCGCTCCTGCGGGCGGACTGGAGCGTTTCCGACGTGGGCGCGTGGTCGAAGGACTGGCCGGCGGAACTCGACTCGCTGCGGGGGCAGTCCCGCACCATCATCGGAGGACTTGTCGAACTGGAGAAGCACCTGCTGGTCTTTCAGAGTCGCGAGGAGTTCGAGCGGGCCTGGCCGCATCTGCTGAAGGTGAAGAGCCCGGGCGCGCCCATCATTCTGCGGAAGAGCCCGATGACGCACTGGCATTTTGGCGAAATTCCCGCCGGAGTGCTGGTGCACGCCCCGCCCCGCGACAGCCGCCAGGCCGAGAAGCCGATCGACCGCGCAACGAGCGTGCATGATCGCTGGATGTGGACGCGCTACCTGGAGGTGGCGGTGGATGGCGAGATCGTCGACCTGAACCGGATTCGGCTCCCGCCGGACACGCCGATCATCGACCTGCGGTTCGACGAACCGGAGACGCCGCCCGTCAGCCCGGACGCGGACCAGAAGACGGAAACGGCGACGCCAAAGTGACGCCGGCGGACGTTCCGCATCCCGAGACGCCTGTCGCAATTCCGCACTCGTACGCGGGGCCTTGAATTTCTGTTCGCGGCGGCTCTGCATTGCGGAACAGTGCGGGCTGAAACGCTCATCGATTCCGCTCGAGCGCGCGCCGCACCGCAGCCCGGAATGTGCGGCGCTGGCGACGGGCCGCGGCGTCGATTTCGCGGCGCAGCAACTCCAGCGCCTGGCGATCCCGCTCGGCCGCGAGGGCCGCGCCATACAGCGGCAGCGCGCGGAGGACGGTCGCCGACCAAGGGCGTCTTGCGGCGAACTCTGCGAATCGCCGCGCCTCCGCCGCCAGACAGGCCACGTCCGCGTCTCGGCTCAGCAGCCAGCGCGTGACCCGAACCGTCGCGCCGCGGGGACGCAGTGTCCTCGTCGCCGGCTGCGCTCCGCGCGAACCGTCCGTGCCCGCGGCGATCCGCAGACCGCGGGACGTCGCATCGAGCTGAATCACGAGACCGGGCGGGAACGCGGGGCAGTCACGAATCGGCACGAGTCGTCGGAGCCTGTCCAGCAGTTCGCGTGTCGGCATCGGAGCGTTCATCAGTGAACGTGAAAGGCGATGCCGGCGGACGCCGAGGATGCTTCCCCAAACCGGTCGCCGAGGGTGTCCCACCATTGCTGCGCCGCAGGCGTCGCGCGAGGCTGCTCGTCGCCGTCCCGCCAGGCGGCGGCGTCTCCTGATTCCCAGGCGATCGACTCGTCAGCCGCAAGCGGCGGCGGCTGAATCGCGGCCAGCGCCGTGCGGGCGGCGTACCCGGCGGCGGACGCTGGCAGATAGATCAGGACGTACACGCCCGGCTCGTCCCGCAGACGGATCCCCGGCCCCCAGGGGGGACAGCGCAGCTTCGCTCTCGAGCCGTTGCTCTCGGCGGCGAGCGGCGCCAGTTGGAGCACTCGGCCACAGGGCGTCCGCGCGAGCAGCACCCCTGGCCAAGCGGCCGGCGCATCGATCCCGATGCGGAGGCTGTCGCCCAGGCGCACGGGGCCTCGACTGAAAAGCGGCAGGCTGAAACCGGCGCGCTCGACGGAGACGGACATCCGCGCGGGGCGCGGCGGGTTCGCCCGCGAGAACCCCAGAGCTGCCAGACCGGCGGCGGCCAGCGCGACGGCAACCAGCGGCCAGCGCCAACGTCGGGGCGCCAGCGCGCGGTCCACTTCCCGCGCGAAGGCCAGCGCCGAGGGCGGCCGGTCCTGGGGGGCAGCCGAGAGGGCCCGGACGCTGATGGCCCACAACTGGCGGAACCGTCGACAGCGGCGAATCGTCATGGACGGAACGGAGCCGTCGCGCGGAGGGGGCTCCGGCTCGCCCGGAGGCCGGCCTGTCAGCAGGAAGTGCAGAATGGCGCCCAGGCCGTAGACATCCGCTCCCTCATTGCGGCGGTCTCCGGCTCTCCAGGCTTCGGGGGCGATGTAGCCGGGCGTGCCGCCGACAGGGGACTCGGCCGGCGAGTCGCTGACGGCGTCAGAGAGCCGCCGCGCCAATCCGAAATCGATCAGCTTCAGCAGGCCGGCGTCGGTCAGCATGACGTTCTCGGGCTTGAGGTCCAGATGAATCAGACCTGCGGCGTGCACGGCGGCGACGATCAGCGCGAGGTCGCGGATGATCCGCGCGATGTCGAGAATCGTCAGGCGGTCGCGCGCCGCGGCGAGCGTCGTGCCGCGGATCCATTCCAGGACCAGAAATGGCCGGTCGTCGTCAAAGTCGAAATCCAGAACCGCCGCCAGGCCGGGCAGCCGCAGTCGCGCCAGGCACTCCCCTTCGGCCTGCAGGCGGGCGCGTCCGGCGGAGTCCGGCGCATCGCAGCGAATCTGCTTCAGGGCGACGTGGCAGCTCAGCGTGGGATGCCAGGCCAGCGAAACGACCGACTGGCCGCCGGCTCCGAGCCTGTCGACGATCCGATATCGACCCACGCGAGCGCCGACCGCGGGCGCGCACGCGCGAAAATGATCTCGGAGATGCGTCACTTCGGCGCGGCGACGCTCGACGCGCGTCCGGCAGCGCGAACAGCGGGCGGCGTGCGCGGCCAGTCGCGCAGGCGGTTCATCGCCGATGATCACCGGCCAGAGATCGCGATCCTTCGGGCACCTGCGCGTGGCGATCATCGGCGGGGAACTCCCGGTTCAGACCGCAAGCTGCGCCGCAGTCGCACGAGCATCCGCGACGCATTGACGTACACGGAATTTGCGGTGACGCCGAGTTCCGAGGCGACGTCCCGGGCCGGACGACCCCGCAGCAGGTGCTGCTCGAAGCACCGCCAGCTGTCGTGGCGACTTGACCGGCGGAGCGATTCGATCGCCGCATGCAGGGCGGCATGGCTCGACAGGTCCTCGGCTTCCAATGCGTTGTCTTCCAGAGCCGGCGATGCGGGGGGCTGACGTTCAGCGAACCGGTCGGCTGCCCGCTGCAGTTTCGTGCGGCCCCGGCGCCAGTCGACCGCGGCGTTGCGGGTCAGCCGGGCGAGCCACGCTCGAAACCGGCCGCGGCGGGGGTCGTAGGTGAATCCGGGCAGCGCGCGGACGATCGACACGAAGACGTCCTGCACGACGTCGACGGCATCCGACAGTGTCACGCCCGAGCGCGTCGCGACGCGAAGCAGAAAGGGACGGTACTGTCCGTCAAACTCCGCCCAGGCGAGCCCATCCTCGGGGCGTCGCATCCGCAACAGCAGCGAGGGTCGAGTCTGAGGCATGGAGTCGCCGGTCTGGGGAGGGAGTGATGTCGCTCGTCGACAAGAACCCTCCCTGCAAACAGCAATACGGAGCCGCTCCAGCGGCCTTACACGGGCGCTGGCGGGGATTCACTCCAATCGCGGGAAAACCCTGCGTGCCGCACGGAGAGTCTTCGCGGCTCAGGGAAAGTCTTCTCCCGGGGCGGCACACTCCCGGCGTTTTCCGTCCGTCCATCGGAAAGATTCCGAGAATCGCAAAGGTCAGCCCTCGGTCGCGGAAGAAACGCGCAGGCTTGCTCAGTTTTCGCGGCTTGGCAATCGCCAGCCGCCCAAGTATGGTGAACTTTGTGAAGCGGTTACGAGTTCGGACACGCTGCGAAGACGCTCGCCATGACAGCCGTTCTCGTTGTTGATGACTCCCTCGTGGATCGCCGGAGAGCCGGGGGTCTTCTGGAACGCTCCGGGGAGTGGAACCTGCAGTTCGCTGAGAACGGCGCCGAAGCGCTGATGTTGATCCGCGGTCGGATTCCGGACGTCGTGGTCACCGACCTGCAGATGCCGGAACTCGACGGGCTGGAACTCGTCCGTGCGCTGTCGCGCGACTTTCCACTGCTGCCTGTCGTGTTGATGACCGGCCAGGGCAGCGAATCGGTCGCCGTTCAGGCGCTGGAGGCGGGCGCGGCCAGTTACGTTCCCAAGGGGGAACTCAGCCTGCTGCCCGACACGGTCGAGCGCGTGCTGGCGATCGCTGGCGAGCGCCGTCAGAAGGCCACTCTGCGGCGCTGCCTGCAAACCATGCGCTGCGAATACGTGCTGGGCAACGATCCAGCGTTGCTCACGGCGCTGGTTGGCGAGCTGCAGACGTTCCTTCAGGAACTCGCGCTGTTCAGCGAGGCGGACCGTCTGCGAATCGGCGTGGCGCTCGAGGAGGCGCTGCTCAACGCCGCGTACCACGGCAATCTGGAGGTCAGCTCGGAACTCCGCGAACACGACTACGCACTGTACTACGAGACGGCGCGGCAACGGGCGAAGGCGACGCCGTATCGCGATCGCCGCGTCCAGGTGCAGGTCGATCTGTCCCCCTCGGGCGTGCGGTACGTCATTCGAGACGAGGGGCAGGGCTTCAACCCCAGGTCGCTGCCCGACCCCTGCGACCCGCGGAACATCGAACGCTCGAGCGGCCGGGGCGTGCTGCTGATGCGGACCTTCATGGACCGCGTCGAGTACAACCCCTCGGGGAACGAGGTGACGCTGACAAAGCTGGTGCGATCGGAGCGATCGCCCGCGCGGGAACTCTGCAACGCCAGTTGACGGAGCCGCGCTCCGAGTGTGTGGCACGACCCTGAGGGCGCTGGGAAACCGTCGCAGCCCGAGCGCCGTTCAGAGCCCGAAGGGCGTGGCAAGGTCGAGTCAGACACACGCCACGCGCCCTTCAGGCCGATCACGTTCTTCGCCGTGGAGAACCATCTGCGGCCTTTCAAGGACGTGCCACACGAAGGAAGGGCGTGGTCATGGAGAAGATCGTTACAATTGTGTGAATCAATCACTCGACCGAGGGCCAGTCGATTCGCGTCCGCGATCCCCGCGCGGGCCAGACATTTTTCAGCAAGCGCCGCAAGCGCTGCGACGATGGTTCTCCTCGGGAACTGACGTTTTCGTGCTTTCGTGGCTTGCGACTCCTGGACAAGGACCGCACGCGCGAGTGGTTTCTGCAGGCGCTGGAAGAGGCGCGAATGCGCTGGCCAGTCGACCTGTGGGCGTGGGTGATCATGCCCGAGCATGTGCATCTTCTCGTCAGGCCGCGGGAGATTCAGGTTTCGATTGGCCGATTTCTGGGCGCCATTAAGGAGCGCACGGCCCGGCCGGCGATGCGGTGGCTGGCCGAGCACTCGCCGGAGTTCCTGCGGACGCTGACGGTTCAGGAAGGGGCCATCACACGCCGCCGCTTTTGGCAGCCGGGGGGCGGTTTCGACCGGAACGTGGAACAGGCACGGACGCTCGAATCGATGATCACGCATTTCCACATGAACCCGGTCCGACGCGGATTGTGTGAACGTCCGGAAGAGTGGGAATGGTCGAGCGCGCGATGGTACGCGGGGATTCGCCCAGTGCGCGTGGAGATTGACCCAACGCTGCCGACAAGGGGCGAGGTGTGACGACGGGCGATCGGGATGTCGTCGAAGGCGTTCTCCACGCCCTTCAGGCCGGTGAAGTTCTTCGGCGTGGAGGATCATTTACGGCACTTCAGGGACGTGCCACACGGAAACCTCTCGCGCCAGTTGACGGAGCCGCGGGGACCGTCTCAAATTCGGCATGCCGCCCGTCACTCTCGACCAGCTTCCTGTCGGCGCTCAGGGCGCCATCCTGCACGTCGAAGGCGAAGATCCGCTCGCCGTCCGACTGATGGAAATGGGACTGATCGACGGCACGCCCGTCAAAGTGCTGGGAGCGGCGCCCTTCGGGGACCCTCGAGAATACCTCGTCCGCGGATTCCGACTCTCGCTGCGTGCTACCGAAGCGCGGCGAGTCTCCATCCAGCCGACATGAACCCTCCCCGCTGATTCGCAAGTGCCTTGCGTCCTGCCGCCAGCCTGAAGCCAGCCCGCGGACCAACCCCTGGACTTCAATTTCCTCCTGTGAACGCCAGGCTTCGGCCCGGCGCACCGTCCCGTGTCCGCACCTGTCGCCGCGCCCCCGATCGCCCCCCCGCTCACCGTCGCGCTGCTGGGGAATCCCAACACCGGCAAAAGCACGCTGTTCACCGGCCTGTCCGGAGTGCAGACGCGCATCGGCAACTACGCCGGCTGCACCGTCGAGAAGAAAGTCGGGCGGCTGTCCATTCAGGGACGCTCCGTCCGGCTCGTCGACCTGCCCGGAACATACAGCCTCGCGCCCCGCTCGCCGGATGAGATGCTGGCCGTCGACGTCCTCCTGGGCCGCGTCGCCGACGTCGGCCGCCCGGACGTCATCGTGTGCATCGTCGATGCCGCCAACCTGGAGCGTAACCTGTTTCTGTTCACGCAGCTCCGCGAGCTGCGGATTCCGATCGTTCTGTGCCTGAACATGTGGGACGCCGTCGCGCGGCACGGTCAGGAGATCAATCTCGCTGAACTCAGTTCTCGGCTGGGCGTCCAGGTCGTCACGACGACGGCCCATCATCGCGTGGGGCTCGAGGAGCTCCGCGGCGCGATTCTTCAGGCGGCCGGACAACCTCCCGCCGACGCTCCGGCCATTCTCCCCGAGCCCGTCCGCGCGGAGGCCGACGAACTCGCCCGCTGGCTGGACGGCCAGGGAACCGCGACCGAGGGCTTCCTTGCGACGCGCGCGTTGCTGGATGTCGAGGGGGAAGCGGAACAGCGGTTGATCCACGGCGGACCTCGAGAAACTGCGGAGCGCCTGAAGGGCGCCCGGACTCGGCTGGCCGAGGCGGGCCTGCGGCTGGCGGCCGTCGAATCCATCTCCCGCTACGCCTGGATCCGCCAGCAGCTGGATGGCGTCGTCCGGGAGTCCGCTGTTCCGCCGCGCGCGACCACGGATCGCATCGATGCGGTCGTTACGCATTGGGCCAGCGGCCTGCTGATCTTCCTGGCCGTCATGTTTCTCGTATTTCAGGCGGTGTACACGGCCGCCCAGCCGTTGATGTCGGCGGTCGAGGGAGCGCAGGAAGCGGCGGCGGGGGTGATTTCGAGCGCGCTGGCGCCGGGCATGCTCCGCAGTCTGCTGGTGGATGGAATCGTCGCGGGCGTCGGCTCGGTGCTGGTGTTCATTCCGCAGATCGGGCTGTTGTTCCTGTTCATCGCGCTTCTGGAGGACTGCGGGTACATGGCGCGGGCGGCGTATCTGATCGACCGGCTGATGCTGCGGCTGGGGCTCAGCGGTCGATCGTTCCTGCCGCTGATGTCGTCGTTCGCATGCGCGATTCCGGGCATCATGGCGACGCGGGCGATTGAGAACCGCCGGGACCGGTTGACGACCATGCTGGTGGCTCCGCTGATGAGCTGCTCGGCGCGGCTGCCGGTGTACACGATGCTGATCGGGGCGTTCGTGCCGGCGATCGCGCTGGCGGGCGGCTGGATTCCGCTGCAGGGCCTGACGCTGTTCGCGATGTATTCGCTGGGCGCGGTGGTGGCCGTGCCGATCGCCTGGCTGTTGAAGAAGACGGTGTTTCGCGGGCCGACGCCCCCCTTCGTGATGGAGCTGCCGGAATACAAGTGGCCATCGCCGTGGATCGTGGCGCAGCGGGTGATTTCGCAGGTGCGGCGATTTGTCGAGGAGGCCGGGACGCTGATCTTCTTCACGACCGTGCTGGTGTGGGCGGCCGGTTACTTTCCGGGCGATCGATCGGCCGTCCAT
This sequence comes from Planctomyces sp., assembly GCA_019636235.1. Classification (GTDB taxonomy): domain Bacteria; phylum Planctomycetota; class Planctomycetia; order Planctomycetales; family Planctomycetaceae; genus Caulifigura. The sequence goes on along the minus strand of JAHBXW010000010.1, from coordinate 97,174 downwards.
GACCTGGACGTCCGCATTGAACGGCTCGAAGAGGAGTCGGGCGAGGACGACGAGACGCTGGCGTCGCTGAAAGAGGAGCGCAACGCCATGAGCGCGGCGTTGACCGAGAGCAGCTACCTGGGCCGGGCGGGCCGGGCCGTGGAACCGGTCTTCACGCCGCTGGGCTGGGACTGGCGGATCGGCGTGGCGGTGATCTCCTCGTTCCCGGCGCGGGAGGTGGTGGTGGCCTCGCTGGGGACGATCTTCAGCCTGGGGGGAGACACCGAGGCCGACGATCCGAGCCTGGCGTCGGCGCTGCAGTCGGCGACCTGGCCCGACGGGCGTCCGTTGTTCACGCTGCCGGTGGCGCTGTCGGTGATGGTGTTCTTCGCGTTGTGCGCGCAGTGCGGCGCGACGCTGATGGTGATCCGGCGGGAATCCGGAAGCTGGACGTGGCCGGTCGTCACGTTCGTCTACATGACGGCGCTGGCCTGGCTGGCGGCGTGGGGAACGTATGCCCTTTCCAGTCGACTTCTGGGATAATCGACGGCGCGGCCGACTCGCAGGATGGCATTGCCCATGCCCGACTTTGACTGGCAGACGATCGTCGCCCTGGCCTGCGTGCTCGGCGCGGCCGGCTGGTGGGTGCGGCGACTGACGCGTCCCGCCCCGGCGGATTCCGGCTGCGGGACTGGGTGCGGCACGTGCCCGTCGGGCGGCGCGGTCGGCCGCCGATCCGGAGCGCGGCCCGGGGAGTCGCTGCCGCTGGTGAATCTGGACCTGCCGCGGCGCGGGGAGAGCCCTGGGGCTGCCGCGGCGCCGCGCTCGACGGACCCGCGCCGCCAATGAAAACACCCGCGGCCAACCGGCGCGGGTGTGGGATGTCGCAGCGTCCGTAGCGGAGAGCGATCAGTTGCTCGCGGGGCGGCTGTTGTTGTCGTTGGCTTCGACGAGGGCGATGATGCCCACGATGAGCGCGGCGGTCGCAATGCCGGCGATCACCATCTCGTCGGTCTCGAAGTAGTCCCATTCGTCCTGGCCGCGGACCAGGTTGCCCTGCACGAGGGTCGTCGTCGGACGGGCCGCGGGGGGCGCCGATTCCTCGGTCCAGGCGCGGACAACCCGCGACGACTGGCCGGCCGACACCTGGTACACGCCGCCGCGCACATTCTCCAGACGGAAGTCGCCCGACTCCGTCGTCGTCGCCCGACCGACCGTCTTGCCGTTCTGCTGCAGCGACACCGCCGCCCCGTCCACGGCCTGCCCCTCGGCCGTGATCACCCGGCCGCGGAGTTCCCCGGCCGAAGTCAAAACGACATCGGTCGGCGCGGCGACAACACGCTTCGCCGGAGCCGTCGGTTCGGCGGCAAACGACATGGCCTGCGGCGCGGCGACATTCAGCCCGGCAACAATCGCCGCAGTCTTCGCCCAACTCAGTTTGAGCTGCATGGAGTGCTCCTGTAGAAACCGCTGGGCCCTCCAGCGGAGATCTGGTTCCCGAGTCAGAATCGGACGGACCGGACCATGGCATGGCATCAAGTCTGCCGATTCCCGTCACGATAAAGCGTTTCGCCGGGATTCGACGGCAGGACCGTCACAGCTTGCCAAGTCGCTCCGAACGGCATTTCCGGCCGGCGGGCCGCCCGTCACAAAGGAGGCGGAATCTCCCCCACGATCTGCCGGATGACGGCCTGGGCTCGCTTCCGCTGCCCTTCGCGGATCAGGCCCGCCGGCTGAACCCGGTGTGCCAATACCGGGGCGGCCAGCCGCTTGACGTCGTCCGGAACCGCATAGTCCCGCCCCTCCGCCAGCGCCAGACTGCGGACCGTGCGCGCGAACGTCAGGGCGCCGCGCGTGCTGACGCCCAGCAGCAGTTCCTGATGCCGGCGCGTGGCCTCGACGATGTTCAACAGATAGTCGTTGATCGCCGGATCGACACGGACGTCGCGGGCCGCGGCCTGAATCTGGAACAACTGTTCGACGGTCAGCACCGGACGCAGGCGGTCGACCGGTTCGCCATGGCGATGGTTCAACAGTGCCTGCAGCTCGTGAGTTCGATCCGGGTAGCCGATCTCCAGACACAGCGTGAAGCGGTCGAGCTGGTTCTCCGGCAGCGGATAGGTGCCTTCGAACTCGTACGGATTCTGCGTGGCCAGGACGAAGAACGGGCGATCGAGCGGATACGTCACGCCCTCGACCGACACCTGCCGCTCCATCATCGCTTCGAGCAACGCGCTTTGGGTGCGGGGCGACGTGCGATTGATTTCGTCCGCGAGCAGCACCTGCGTGAAGATCGGTCCGCGGCGAAACTCGAACTCCCCCCGGTTCGGCAGGAACACCGACGAACCGAGAATGTCGCTGGGCAGCATGTCGGGCGTGAACTGCAGCCGGACGAATTTCGCGTTGAGACTCTGGGCGAGCGCCTTGGCCAGCGACGTCTTGCCGACGCCGGGCGCATCCTCGATCAGCAGGTGCCCCTCGGAAACCAGCGCAACAACCGCCAGACGGATGACTTCCGGCTTCCCGAGCAGCGCCGAGGCGATGTTGTCTTCGAGGCTGCGGATCAGGGCGACGGACTCGGCAATCACGAGCGGCTCCGGGGAGTGCATCTGGGCAACGAGACTATAGTGGACGCCGCCCGGCAATCCACGGCGGCCCCGTGCGCGGCGGTCGCGGGGCTGAGCGGCCGCGGTCGCTGCTGCTTCATTCCAGCGGCCGGCGACATCGGCTTGCTGACCTGGGCGCGATCTCCGGCGGACATTGCCGATGCGGCGATCTCGGGCGCATCGCCGCAGGCTGCAGCGCGCGAATCGCACGGTTTTCCGGCCCGCGCTCGCATTTATGAAAGCGCGCATTCACATCTATGAAAACCCAAGAAAAACTCACTGAAAAGTTCTCCAAAAGCCGTCCGTTTTCCGGAACCAGGGCTATGCGGGCGGTGTTCGAACTGAACACTCAACACATTCCCTGAACAGTGCGGTCGGCGGCCAAGTCGGGCAGGCCGATGCCGAACCGCAGAAACCAGCCAACATGCGGCGCCGCGGTGGAACTGCGCGCCGTCAGGAGCAGCCAACATGGAACCGTTCAACACGCTTGGCTACCTGGATCCCGGTTCGGGAAGTCTGTTGCTGCAGGCGCTGGTCGGCGGCGGCGCCGGACTTGTCGTGTTCGGCAAGTACATCTGGGATGCCGTGCGCCGCACGTTCGCCGCGCCCAGCCCGCTGGATGATCTCTCCCGCTGATCCGCCCCTCGTCGCGGAAACTGGTTCGCATGAGTGCTGTCGTCGCTGCGCGCGACTCGGCCGAATTCGATCCCGGCTCATTTCGTGATCGGGACAGCCGGGTCTTTCGTCGCGGGAGCGGGTTGTACCGCGCCCTCAGCGAGACTGCGCTTCAGGACTGGCGACGATTGAGCGCGGCGTCGTTTCTTAAACACGACATGCAGACGGGCCGCATCGTCCGCACGCGCCTGGTCGATGACGTGCCGCCTCCTCGGGACGCGCGCTCCGGCGAGGACAGCGGCTGGGCGGCCGTCCTCGAGCACGACCCCTTGCCATTCGTCTCCTATCCGTACGAATGGTGCTTTGGAATGCTCCGCGACGCGGCCCTCCTGCACCTCGATCTCCTGCAGGCGGCCCTTGCCGAGGAACTCATACTCAAGGACGCCACGCCGTTCAACGTGCAGTTCCGCGGCGTCCGCCCCTGCTTCATCGATCTCGGGTCGTTCGTCCAGCACCATCCTGCGGAGCCCTGGATCGGCTATCGCCAGTTCTGCCAGACGATGCTGTATCCGCTGATGCTGCAGGCCTACCGCGGCATCGATTTTCAGCCCTGGCTGAGGGGTCGGATCAGCGGCATCGCACCGGGGCAGTTCGTTCGGCTGCTGTCGATTCGGGACTGGCTGCGGCGCGGCGTCCTGACGCATGTCGTGCTGCACGCGGCGCTGGAGGGCCGGGCCGATCGCGAGGGGAAGTCGACGCGCCAGGGGTTGCAGCAAAGCGGGTTCAACCGGTCGCTGATCCTGGCGAACGTTTCCAAGCTCCGCCGGACCGTATCGCGACTGAGTTGGCAGGAATCCGGCTCCGCATGGTCGGAATACGACGCGGAATCAGAGCCGGTCCGCCAGGACGCCGTCGCCAAAGAGGACTTCGTCGGCCGCGTCGTCGAATCCGGTCGTTGGAAACTGGCCTGGGACCTGGGCTGCAACCTGGGGCGTTATTCGCGAATCGCCGCCCGCCGCGCGGCGCACGTGGTCGCCATGGATTTCGACCACTGGACCATCGAGCGCCTGTATCGCGATCTTGGCGATGAAGGCCAGACATTGATCCTGCCGCTGGTGGTCAACCTGGCGGACGCTTCGCCCGGGCTGGGCTGGCGCGGCGCGGAACGCCGCCCGCTGGAGCGCCGCGGACGACCGGACCTGATTCTGGCGCTGGCGCTGATTCACCACCTGGTCATCCGGGAGAACCTGCGGCTGGGCGAACTTCTGGAGTGGTTCCGGCTGGCGGGAGACCGCAGCGTCATCGAGTTCGTCGACCGCGAGGATCCGCAGGTCCGCTCGCTGCTGAAGAACCGCACCGACGGGTGCGAGGACTATTCCCGCGAGAATTTCGAGCGGGAGCTCCGCCTGCGGTTCGACGTGCTGCAGACGCTGGACCTGCCATCCGGGACCCGCACCCTGTTCGACGTCCGGCCCCGATGACAATCGCGACTGTGAAACCGCCAGCCGCCGCGGCTCGTCCCGGCGCCGCCGATGCGACCGTGACCCCGGCGCCCTCGCGCCTGGTGCGGTTCCTGCATCTGTTCGCGCTGTCGGGCTTCGCCATCGCTCAGCCGTTGCTGGAGCAGATTTCTCGCAGGACGATGTACTTCACGGATCAGAATCTGCCCCCTGCGGGTCTGCTGCTGATCGTCGCCGCGCTGCTGTTCGCCGCGCCGCTGCTGTTGTTCGCGATCGAGGAACTCATTGAACGGATCGCCGCACGGGGGGCGTGGCGGGCGCATCTCGTATTCGTGTTTCTGCTGGCCTGGCTGGCGTTCTGCGGCGCCGTCCGGTCCATTGTCGATTCGACGCTGCGGGACGCCGGCGTCCCCTGGTTCGTTTCGCTGTTTCTGGCGACGGCCGGGGCGGCGGTCGTCTGGCGCCTGTATCGCCGGTCGCGGAAGCTGCATCTGTTTCTAACGATTGCGGCTGTGGGCGTGCTGGCCTTTCCCGCGAAATGCCTGTTTGCGAGTCCGGCCTACCGGATCCTCGTGCCCGAGCCCGAAGTTCCTCCGGCGACGATGCACGCCGCGAACCCGGTTCCGATCGTGATGGTCGTATTCGACGAGTTCAGCGGACTGGCGATCCTGGATGTCGAAGGGCGGATTGACGCGGCGACCTTCCCGAACTTCGCACGGCTCGAACAGCAGGCGAACTGGTTTCCCGCCGCGACAACCGTGCACCACCGGACGGAGCGGGCGTTGCCGGCGATGATGACCGGCATGATCAACGAGAAGACGAGCCCGTCGACGGAGGCTTACTTCCCCGACAATCTGTTCGCGCTCCTCCGCCGCACCAGCGCCTACGACCGCAAGGTGTTTGAACCTTTCACCCGGCTGTGCACGCCCAAACAGCCGGGGCCCGATGACCTGCAGCGCGCCGCCCGGCCGCGGCCTGCGGAGATCGCCTGGACGCTGGCCGCCGTGTACCGGCACATCACCCTGCCGATCGACACGCCGCTGCCGGAAACTCCCGTCCCGCGCGCGTTCTTCAATATGGGCGAAATGCCTTCGCTCGACGGCGGCGTCGATCCCGACGTCGTGCGGTTCCCCTGGGACGGCCAGCACGAGCGGCAGTTCAGGGACTTCCTTGAGGGGCTGCAACCCGCCGACCGGCCGCGCATCGACTTTCTGCATGTCGCGGTCCCGCATTACCCCTGGGCAAACCTGCCGTCCGGACGAACCTATGCCCCCGAGTTGCGGTTCGGTGAATTCGCGGCCGCAATGTGGCGGCAGGAGGAGTGGATCGACGACAAGCTCGGGGTCCGCAACTGCCGCGAGCGCTATCAACTGCAGGTCGGCTACGCCGACCATTTCATTGGACGCCTGATCGACACGCTGCAGGAGCGGGGCCTGTGGGATGACTGCCTGCTGATCGTCACGGCCGACCATGGGGCGGCGTTCGCGCCCGGATTGAACCGTCGCGAGCCGATGCGCGACAACGTCCCCGAAATCGCCGGCGTGCCGCTGTTCATCAAGCTGCCCGGCAATGAGCGGCTGCCGGATGCGCTACGGAACCGGAACGTCGAGATCATCGACATACTGCCGACGATCGCGGAGGTGATCGACATGCCCCTCTCCGGACCGGTTGACGGACAGTCGATTCTCGACGCTGCGCGGAGCGACCGTCCCCGCAAGACGCTCGAGGTCGATAATCACGCGGTCCTGCTCCGCCCCGACTTCGCCGAGCGGTTCGACACGCTTAAGCGTCTGCACGCGGACTTTCAGACCCCGATCCCGGAGGAATACGGGTTGGGCGGAATGCCGGATTGGGTGGGCGCGGACCTCGAAGACTTTCGAGTGGAGGGCGTCCCGCAACACAGCTTGGCGCTGGCGCTGGGGGGCTCGTTGGCCACGGAGACGGTCGTGCCTTGCGTGTTCGAGGGCTGCAATGTGGCCTGGGACCTGAGCTGGCCGCCGCAGTCGATCGTGATTGCGGTGAACGGAGGAATCGGTGCGGTGACGCGGACGTATGACGACGAACGCGCGGCCGGCTGGTTCAGCGCGATCGTTTCGGAGGACCTGTTCCACGAAGGGGAAAACGAGATTGCGATCTATGAAGTGCTCTCGGTGGAACAGCGGATCCTGCGTCCGTGCCGACTGACGCCGATGGACGCGAAGATTCGGCGATATTGAATGGGCGGGGTCGAGTTTTGCTGTTGACGGCCCCGGGGTCATGGGAGCGGTCAGCGCGGTCGCGAATGCTTGCTGTCGGCTGGGCAGGTCCAGCTTTGCGGATTGGCGATTTCGGAGGAATTCGTTTAAGATCCGCATGGCTCGTGCGAATTGGTTCACATGAGCTATTCGCCGTTCCGATCGGAAACCGTGTCCGCATCCTTTGGAAACCTCTGGTCACTGACAGTCCTCTGTCTGCTCCGCGAGCAGCCCATGCATCCCTATCAGATGCAGAAGCTGATCCTCGAACGGCATAACGAGGACTTCCTGTCCCTGAAACGCGGATCGCTTTACCACGCGATCAGCCGCCTTCGCGCCGACGGACTCATCGACGAAGTCGCCACGTCCCGCGAAGGACGGCGGCCCGAACGCACGGTCTACGCCATCACCGCCGACGGCGAAGCCCATGTGCTGGAATGGCTCCGCCACCTCCTGGCGACTCCCATTCGCGAACCCTCATCATTCGTGGCCGCGCTCAGTTTTCTGCCGCATCTCGATCCGGAGGAGGCGGCCGACCACCTCGAACTCCGCAGCCGCGCGCTCGAATGCGAACTCGTCGCCCTCGACGCGCTGCTGAAATCGCTGCAGCCCCAGATCGGGCGACTGTGCCTGATTGAAGTCGAGTACGCCGCCGCGATGAAGCGCGCTGAACGCGACTGGATCGACGCACTTCGCGACGAGCTGCGTGAAGGACGTCTCGCCTGGAGCCCCCAGGAACTGCTCGACGCGGCCCGTGGCCCCGAGTCTCCACACCGTCCCGATCCGCCCGGTCCCCCACACGACACCGATCCCCCGACCCGCCATGTCCACGCCTGAATCCGCACCGAATCTCGCTCCGATTCCATCGTCGCAACCGACCGCGACCGCCCGACCTCCGTTGCGTCTGCTGGCGCCCGCCATCGCGCTGGCGATCTTCTGGACCTATACGCTCGCCGCGCCGTATGTCGAACTGGCGATGCTGCACCGCTTCCTGTCGCGCATGGCGGTGACGACCCTGTTGCTGCTGACGACGCTGATCTGGTGGTTCGCGAGCCGCCATTTCCGGTGGCGGGCGAAACTGCTGGTTCCGGCCGTCGCGCTGGCGTCGCTGGTCGTCGCCTCCCGGGTGTCGGATCCGTCCGTCGACGCTTTCGGGATGATCCTGTCCGGCGTCCCCTGGATTGCCACGCTGGGCGTCGCCTGGCTGGCGCTCACGCGATCGTCCCGGCCCCTGACCCGGCTGCTGGGGTTGAGCGCCGTCCCGGTCCTGGTGTTCGGCGTATTCGCCCTGCTGCGCTGGGAGGGGCTCGACGGCCGGCAGTCTTCGCAGTTCGCCTGGCGGTGGACGCCCAGCCGCGAAGAGCGGTTTCTCGCCTCCCGCGCCGGAGTCGTTCCCGAGATCACGCTCCCGTCCGAAAACTGGATCGAGCAGCCGGGCGACTGGACGTCGTTTCGGGGCGGCGCGCGGGAAGGGGCCGTCGCCAACGTCGCGCTCGCGGACTGGGCGCAGCATCCCCCCCGGCTCGTCTGGAAGCAGGCGGTCGGTCCGGCCTGGTCGAGCATGATCCTTGTCGACGGTCGGCTGGTCACCCAGGAACAGCGGGGAGAGGTCGAAACGATCGTGTGCTACGACGCCGCGATGGGTCAGGAGCAATGGACGCACGACGACTCGTTCCGGTTCTATGAAGCGTTGTCCGGTCCCGGCCCGCGCGGCACGCCCACATTCGCCGATGGGCGGATTTACGCCTCGGGCGCCACGGGGCTGTTGAACTGTCTGGAATCGGCCGACGGACGCTGCGTGTGGTCGCAGAACGCCCTCCAGTCCGCGGGCGGAGCCGTGCCGCAATGGGGCTTCTCGGTGTCGCCGCTGGTTGTGGACGGGATGGTCGTCCTGTTCGCCGGGGGCGGCGAGGGGCGGTCGCTCGTCGCGCTGGATGCGGAGACTGGCGAACAGCGCTGGGCCGCGCCGGGGGGCACGCAGAGCTACAGCTCGCCGCAACTGATGACGATCCACGGAGTCCGTCAGATCGTCATGCAGGACAACCGCGGGCTGATGGGCGTCGCCGTCGACGACGGCCGCGTCCTGTGGCGGCATGCCAGCGACAGCGAGACCGCGCAACCCATGCTGCAGCCGCACCTCGTCGGCGAGGGTCGGCTCATCGCGGGCTGGGACAACGGGATCATCCGGCTGGCGCTGACGCCCGCCGACGGCGAATGGAGCGTCGTCCAGGAGTGGACATCAAACGCCCTCAAGCCGTCGTTCAATGACTTCGCCCTGCACAAAGGGCATCTGTACGGACTCGATGACGGGATCTTCTGCTGCGTCGACGCCGAGACGGGCAAACGCCGCTGGAAGAAGGGGCGCTACGGATTTGGCCAGCAGCTCCTGATTCCCGATCAGGACCGGATCCTTGTCCTGGGCGAGAAGGGGAATGTGATCCTGGTGGCCGCGAACCCCGAACGGCACGAGGAACTCGGCGAGTTTCAGGCGATCTCCGGCAAGTGCTGGAACCACCCGATCCTCGCGCATGGCCGGCTGTACGTGCGGAGCGACGAGGAGCTGGCGTGTTTCGACATCACGCCGCCTACGGAGACCCCGTGAGTTTCCGGCACTGAGCCGGAGGGGATCTCCCGGGACGGCGTCGCACGCGCCTGTGCCAAGGGGTTGAGTCCCTCGGCCTTGCGATCGCCGTCGCGCTCTCCCACCACCGGTCACACGGCCCGGCTGGCTCAGGCGACCTGGCCCTTCGAATGCCGCAGTCCAGCGGGATCGGCGCAGGCCCGAGGTCCGTCACAATCGGGCTTTCAGTTTGCGGGCTGTTCGTGATCTTTCGGGGTCCGCGGCGCAACTCGGGGCTCACCAGCAGATTTCGCAGAAAGTCCTTGACGCTCCAACGCGGCCTGACGATTCTCTAGGAACAGGCCGCTTTATGGCGAAAGACCATCCGCGCGCCGCGGCGTCCGTCGCTGCTGTCGACGATCCGCATCCGTCCTCCCTCCAGGCTGACGAGGAACTCCGGTCATGCTCACCCGAATGATCCGCCGCGCACGCAGCGGGATAGTGTTCGGACTGTCCGTGGTGCTGGCGCTCTCGACGTCCGCGGCCGTCCGGGGCGCCGATGCGTCCACCCGGGTGGAAGCGCACCTCGCCGCCGGCGAATTCGTCGCCGCGGCCGCCGCCGCCAGCGAACTTCCCGCCGGGGAGGCCGCAGAGGCGCAGGCCCGCATCCGGGCCGCCCGGCAGGGCGGCGATTACGCCGCGCAACAGCGAGTGAGCGGGGCCGCGACGCCCACGGCCGAACAGTCCCAGCGGCCGCTGTCGGGTTCCGGAGCGGACTTCCAGACGCTGATGGACCTCATCATGGAACAGACCACTGGTCCGTGGGAGGAACTTGATGGCGAAGGCGGCACGATGACGCCGTTCGAAAGCGGCGTTCGCGTCGATCCCCAAGGGGTGCTGTCCCGGGTCGAACGCCAGGACCTGGACGGCCGGCTGGCGGCCATCGGCGTCCGCGCCCGCAAGGCCAGCCTGAATGAGGACGTCGCTGCCGCATCAGACCTGCGAATCGTCTCGCTGACGCGGCTGGAGCGCGAAGTCGCCGACCGGCTGGCTCGCGGCGAACGCGTTCTCGACTCGATGAAGCAACTCGCCGGACTGTCGGAAATCCGCTACGTCTTCGCCGACTCGGAAACCGGCGAAATCCTGATCGCCGGTCCGGCTGAGGGCTGGACGATCGCGGCCAACGGCGCGCCGGTCGGCGCGGCGAGCGGACGGCCGACCCTGCGGCTGGACGATCTCGTCGTCGTGCTGCGGACGTTCGAGCCGGCGGCCCGGCAGATGTTCGGCTGCTCGATCGACCCCCGGGCTGACGGACTCAAGGCGGTCAAGTCGTTCGTCGAAGACTCGCAGCGTCGCGGCCCGCTGGCCTCCGGTCAGGCCCGCCGCTGGGCGGAACAGATCGGCGACCTGCTCGGCCGACAGGACATCACCGTGTACGGCATCCCGACCGACTCCCGCGTCGCCCGCGTCCTCGTGGAAGCCGACTACCGGATGAAGCTCATCGGCGTCGGCAAGCTCGAAGGGGGCAAGGACATCCCCAGCTACTTCGACCTCATCGCCAGGCAGCCCGGGCTGGCCCAGGGCAGCCTCGACGCCCTCCGCTGGTGGCTCACGCTGAACACCGACGAAGTCCTGTACAGCCCGGATCGCGATGCCTTTGAGATCCGCGGCGCCTCGGTGAAGTGCCTCTCTGAGAACCAGTTTTTGACAGCCAGCGGCGAGCGCGCCTCGACCGGCAAGACCGAGCCGATCAACCGCCAGTTCGCCGAGAACTTCACCCGGCATTACAACGACCTCGCCCGCGAGCAGCCGGTCTTCGCCGATCTGAAGGGCGTGTTCGACCTCGCCCTCGCGGCGGCCATCATCCGGCACGAAGGGCTCGACACGGCGACGGGCTGGAACCGCGGCGCGTTCGCCCAGGGCGGCGCCTACGAACCGGCCCGCTACATGGCCCCGAAGGAAGTCGATTCCGTCGTGAACCACCGCGTGTTCAACGGCCGCGACGTCGTTGTCCAGGTGGCCGGCGGAGTGCGGGCCGACATCCTCGCCACGGTCTCGAACCCCGAGATCCGGCGTGAGTCCGACGAGGTCGGGCAGACGGCCGTCAAGGCGAAGGCTTCGGCCCTGCCGGAAGGCCGCTGGTGGTGGGACGCCGCCCGCTGATTCGATCGCTCCCTTGAACAACCCGCGCCTCGGATGCAATGTGCGTCCGAGGCGTATTTCATTCCGGCCCGGACAACCTCCCGCGACCGTCGACAGTCAGGCGTGAATCATGCTGCATGCGGTCATCATGGCCGGCGGATCCGGAACGCGGTTCTGGCCGCTGAGCCGGCAGTCGTTTCCGAAGCAGTTGTTGACGCTGGTGGGCGAGCGCTCGCTGATCCAGTCGACGTCCGATCGCTGCTCCGGCTGGATTCCCGTCGAGCGCCACTGGGTGGTGACGAACGCCGCGCAGGCCGAGGCGACGCGCGGGCAGTTGCCCGAGGTTCCGGCCGCCCACCTGCTGGTTGAACCCTGCGCCCGCAACACCGCGCCCTGTCTGGCGCTCGCCGCGGCACACCTCGTCGCCGAGGACCCCGACGCGACGATGCTCGTCCTGCCGGCTGATCACGTCATTCAGCCTGCGGCCGAGTTCGTCCGCGCCGGACAGCGGGCGGCCGCGCTCGTCGATGAGGATCCCCGGCGACTCGTCCTGTTCGGAGTCACGCCCACGTTCCCCTCGACCGGCTTCGGCTACATCGAGCGCGGCGAGGAGCTTGGCCCGGGCGCCTATGCGGTCCAGGCGTTCCGCGAAAAGCCCGATCGCGGCGTCGCCGAAGCCTATCTCCGCGTGGGGACCTTCTACTGGAATTGCGGCATCTTCGTCTGGCGGGCGGCGCGCATCCTGGAAGCGCTTGGCGTGCACGAACCCGAACTCCGGGCGCTGACCGATGAAATCGCGCGCGGCATCGGCTCGCCGCAGTACGGGCAGCTCCTCGCCGAACGGTTCCCCCGGATGAAGTCGATCTCCATCGACTACGCCGTTCTCGAACGCGAATCGTCGATCGTCGTCCTCGAAGCTCCCTTCGGCTGGGACGACGTCGGCAGTTGGGAAGCCGTGCCTCGCCTGTCCGGAACCGATCAAGCCGGCAACACGCTGCAGGGCAAGGCCTGCGCTGTCGACACCCGCCGCTGCATTGTCCGCAGCACGGACGATCACCTCGTCGCCACGCTGGGCCTCGAAGACTGCATCGTCGTCCACACGCCGGATGCCACGCTCGTCGCCCGCCGCGGAGATGAGAACGCCATCAAGACGCTGATCGACAGCCTGCGTCAGCAGGGGCTGGAACGTCACCTGTAACGGCGTCGCCGCATTCGCCCATCCGCCCGGGGCCGCGGGCTGATTCGCCGCGGGATCAGAACCGCGCCGCGTCCGCTCACCGCGGAACCAGCGCCCGCTCCGCCTCACGCGCCCGTTCGTCCGCCTGCTGCAGCACCCGGCCCGGCTCGCCCGTCGGTCGATCCAGCACGCCCATCTGCGTCAGCACCGCGTACGTCAGCGTGCCGCACAGCGAGAATGTCACAATGTTCGGCATGAACGACGGACCGACCAGCTTCAGCGCGCTGCCGGCCGATTTCTTCAACCGCACCGCCATGCCCGACAACTGCACGCTGTAGACCTCGTCCAGCACCAGATGCGACAGGAACCCGACCGCCACGCCGCCGGCCATCAGCAGCTTCGAGCCGACCGTGCGCCCGGGATAACCCAGGTACGCGATGTCCGCGGCGATCACCAGCGCCGGCAAACTGTGAAACATCCCCCGGTGCACGCTCAGCCGGTTCACAACCTCCGACAACCCGAACCGCACGCCAATGTACAGCAGGATCATCGTCAGCAGGATCGTCTCGGCATCGTACGGCAGTTGCAGCCAGCGCAGCACATGATGCACCAGGAACATCGGCGCAATGGCCGCCACCACGCTGAACAGTTCCCGCTTCGGGCGTCCGGACTCCGAGTCCAGATCGGGCAGCATCCCGGCGATGCCCGTCAGCCAGCCGGCCAGCGCCCCCTGCGTCGGGGTGAACCCCAGCACCGTGCAACTGGCGATCCCGTAGCCGATCCCCAGCAGGCTGCTGAATGTGATGTGTTCGCGAAAGGCCGCCATGGCCTCCTCCCTGAGGCGCTGCGCCGCGGGCCCGGACGGCGGGCCGCAACCGCCGGTTTGTAGCCGCCCCGGACGAATTCCCCTACAGGAATCGACCTCCGCACGGCAAACTCCGGCAGTTTCGAGCGGTCGGCGCCTTCCGACGGCATCCTGGCTGACAGGCCTCAGCGCATCGGCGCCGCGGCCCCCTCCGCCTGCCGCGCGGGTCCAGGCGTGACGTCGGAGGAACGCTGAAACGCCTGTCGCAGTCTCTCGGACACGCGCGATTCATTTGCCGCCAGCCTGTCCCAGTCGAGATTCCCCAGCAGCGGCAGTTCCGCACGCAATTCGGGAATCGCACACGCCGCGTGCACGGCGACGCTGCGGATCAGCAGCCCGGCGACCTCCGCCTTGCCGAGCACCGACTCCGCGCCCTCGATCGACAGCAGCGGAACCTCCCCCAGCTCGTCGAGAGAAGGCAACTGGAACGCTGCATCGGGCGGAACTCCAGGCTCATACCGGATTGCCAGTCGCGGCCGATCCAGGTCCACTTCGCGCAGTTCAATCGTGACCACGCCTTCAGGGTTCATCGTCGCCACCATCCGGTTTCCGGTCGTCGGTGAGATCCGCGCCAGCTGAAACCGCGACTCCTCGTTCGCCACAACCTGCAGCTCGCCCCCGGGTTTGTCCAGCAGCGAGCCCAGGTCCAGGTCCAGGCTCGAATGCTGCTCCGGACTGTTTGTGACTGCGACGTCGAACCGCAGCTCGCCGCCACGGCCGGACAGCTTGAACCGGATTGCCGCATCCGAGTTATGCAGCAGCACCGGGCGGACCGGATCGTAGACGAACAACCGCCGGCCCGATGCCGCCAGCATGGGTGTGCCGTCCGTCGCATCCTCGACCCGCCACGCGACTCGCTCGCCGCCACCGAACCAGACGAAGACTCGCGCCGGCCGCCCCGGAAAGTCGATCTCCGCGGTCGCAGTGAACGGCGCCGCGCCCGGCGTGCTCGTATCGACCGCCGGCAGCCTTGCCAGCAGCGACTCGCCCTCCGCCACGAGCGGAGTCGAGGCATCCTCCGCGGCCATCAGGCGGGCCGCCGCCGTCAGGCACAGCAATGCAGTGAACAGCGGTCGACCTGGCATCAGAGCGCACTCCTGGCGGAAGCGAGACGTCAGCACGCGAGGGCCATGTTCCAGTCCGACTTTTAGCCGCGAATTCCGATTCGCCTCAAGACGGAACGGACCGCGGGCCGCCGACTGCCGGCCCCTCGCCTTGACGCCCTCTCCCGAATCCCCGAAGGTCCGCTCCGCATGGAAGTTCTCGGAGGTGCACGGATGCACGTCTTCTTCTCGGTCGGCGAACCCAGCGGCGACCATCACGCCGCGCACCTCATTCAGGAACTCCGGCGCCGCCAGCCCAACCTCCGCGCCTCCGGGTTCGGCGGGCCCCTCATGGAGCAGGCCGGACTCGAATCCCTGTTCCGGCTCACCGACCTCGCCGTCATGGGCATCGGAGCCGTCATCCCCCAGCTCCGCAAGTTCTTTCGGCTCCGCGACCAGGCCGCCGAATTCCTCCAGCGGGAACGCCCCGACCTCTGCGTCCTCATCGACTACCCCGGCTTCAACTGGCACATCGCCGCCGCCGCGAAACAGGCCGGCGTCGAAGTCGTCTATTACTGCCCGCCGCAGCTCTGGGCCTGGGGAACCTGGCGGCTTCGGAAGCTCCGTCGGACCGTCGACCGGGTGCTCTCCGTGCTTCCTTTCGAGGCCGAGTGGTATCGCGAACGCAACATTCCCGTCGACTTCGTCGGCCATCCGTTCTTCGATGAACTGTCCGAGAAGACGCTCGACGCCGACGCCTGCCGCGCCCTGCGCGACGCCTCGCCGCGGCGCGTCGCCTTGCTGCCCGGCTCGCGGACGCACGAGGTGCACCGCAACTTCCCCGTCATGCTGGACGTCGTGCGCAGGCTGGCCCGCCGGCATCCCGACCTGCGATTCCCCGTCGCCTGTTTCCGTGAATCGCAGCGGCGGTTCTGCCAGAACCTGCTCGATCGCCAGCCCGGTCCGCTGCCTGTCGATCTGCATTGCGGACGAACCCCCGAGATCATCGACACGGCCGATTGCGTGCTGATGGTCTCGGGCTCCGTCAGCCTGGAGGTGCTGGCCCGCGCCAAGCCGGCGGCCGTGATGTACCGCGGCGGCCTGTTGATGGGTTCGCTGGCCTGGTTTCTGGTGCACTGCAAATACATGTCGCTGCCGAACCTGATGCTCGACCGCGAGATGATGCCCGAGTTCCCGTTCATGATCCGGGCCGGGCGGCATGCGAAACGCATCGCCCGAACGCTCGACGGCTGGCTCTCGAACCCCGAGGAGCTGCAGGCCGTCGCGCGCGACATGGTCGAACTTCGCGACCGGGTCGCCCAGCCCGGCGGCATCGCCCGCGCCGCGGAAGCCCTCCTTCGCGGCCGCGCGTTCGCCATCCCCGATGTCGCCGACGAAGTCGCCCGCGCCGCCTGAAAGCGCCCGCCGGTCAACCTCCGCGCACGCCGCCAAAAGCTGCGAAACAACCGTGCTTGTGCAGCACGTCGACCTGCTGGAACCCCGCTCGGCGCAGCCGGTCCAACTGCTCGACCAGCGGCCGCGGCGTGTCCTCTTTCTCGATGTACGCGAACACGTGGTCCCGGTACGCGGCGTCCTTGAGGTCGGTCAGATACGCTCCGTAGCGCTCCCGCATCAGGCCTTCGACCGGTTCCAGGCTGCTGGTCACCATGTCGAAGATCCAGGCGGAGCCGCCGGGGCGCAGCCAGCGGGAGAAGGCGCGGAACACCGCATCCCATTCGTCGTCCGTGCGGAGGTGATGCAGGACGGCCGCGGCGAGGATCACGTCGAACCGATCCTCGGGGAGGTCCAGTTCGCGGACGTCGGCCTGCTGGGCCTCGACGACGCCCGTGGTGGCGGGGGCGACCCGTTCCACCGCCCGGTCCAGCATCGGCCGGCTGAGATCGACCAGCGTGACGTTCAGGCCGGGGAGTTCGGCGAGCAGCCGGAGCGAGTAATTTCCGGCGCCGCAGCCGATGTCGAGGACGTCGCGGGCGTGGGGGGAGACGCAGGCCGCGGCCTGGGCGACGAGGTCCATGGCGAGCCGGGCGTCGACGGTGGCGGCCTGTCCGGTTTCGAGGTTGGAGAAGCGATCGACATCGTTGTCAAACCGGCGCCGGATCTCATCGATGGTGGATTTTTTCACGGATGGAGACATGGGGGAGGAGATGAAAGACCGAGGGACAACATCTTAGGCTGGGCCTTGGCCCAGCGAGTTCTCCGGGAATGGTCGAGGCCTCGGCCGGTGGGCATTTGTGAACGCGGCGAATTCCATCGTCACAGATCAACGCCGGCCACGCACTGGCTCGCCGGGTCAAGACCCGGCCTACGGAACTTCGCGCCCCTGTCGTAGGCTGGGCCTTGGCCCAGCGAGTTCTCCGGGAATGGTCGAGGCCTCGGCCGGTGGGCATTTGTGAACGCGGCGAATTCCATCGTCGCAGATCAACGCCGGCCACGCTCTGGCTCACGTGGCTTCGCTGGCCTCCAGCGACTGCAGCACTGCCGCCAGGCCCTGGACGGCGTTCAGCATGGCGTCCGCAATCAACCAGAAAGCGATCTGCTTACGCACGAGCCTGCAGGAGCAGGTCACTCGGCTTCCGCGGCGATCTGTTCAAACTGGCGGATCGCGTCGTCGTATGCCGCCCGGGCCGCCGGACGCTCCGCCTCGCTGATCATCGTGTGACGCACGTCCCACAGCGCCCGGACCGTCTCCACGCACCAGCGCGCGCTGTCCCGTGAAGCCCGGATCGGCCGCCCCGCCACCAGCACGTCCACCGGGTTCGTGTGCAGTTGCGGAAACTGTCGCACCGCGACCCAACTGCTTCGCGAGATCGGCACGTCGAACCGCACCGCGTGCGGCCGCCCGTCCGCCGGCACGTTCTTCGACTGCAGCACGTGCCCGTTGACGACCAGTTCCACGATCCGCTCCCCGCCGACGAGCCATTCCTCGGACCGCGGACCGTGCAGGACCACCGTGTCGCCCGACTGCCGGCGCTGAACCTGCGGCGGCAGTGCGCCATGCGCCACTGCCTTGGGAATTTCCGGCGCGAAGGCCACGAGCGCCTCGATGCGCACGGTCTCCGGCGCCGCGAGCTGAACCGCCGCCCCGCCGGGCGCCTCTCCGTTCACCGAGAACTCCAGCGCGTGCGCATAGCCGTCCGAGCAGTAGGAGTTCCCTTTCGCGAGGCCGTTGCACCAGTCGGTGAAGTCAATGCGTTCGATGTTTCCCAGCCGGACGTAGCTGCGTCCCTGGCCGACGTTGCGGCTGCTCATGCAGGGGAAGTCGGTCTCGCCGGCGACCTTCAGCGGATAGCCGCAGTTCAGCAGGTGATACCAGGTGTTCCACTCGCCGATGCGGGGCGTGTCCATGGCGCTGATGAAGTCGCACACGCCGGCCGCTGTCGCCACGCAGATCTCGAGCGCCCCGCCGCCCCCCATATCGGGCACGACCAGGTTCGGCAGCTGGTCGAGTTGCCGATCGCAGGCGGCCGTCAACTCCTCTAACGTCGCCACGCCGTCCTGGTCGCGGTCGATTCGCTCCCAGGGTTCGGGCAGCAGTCGCCCTGCGGATTCGTCGCGGCTGACGATTCCGTCGCGATTCGCGTCCAGCGACTCGAACAGCCGTTTCCCCGCCGGCCCCGGCTCCGTGCGCAACGAGGAGTGCGGATAGCCGGTGACTCCGCCCTGATCCCTGGCCCATTTCAGCACGGGGACCGTCCAGGTCGGCCAGCGGAGCGACGTCCCGTCCGTGCCCGGGTAGACCTGGTCCTTGAGATTCAGCAGGCACACATGTCCCAGCGCCTGCGAACCGAAGCCGCTGATCTCGAGGTCGTATTTGAGGACGGTGAACGGCTCGCTGAGTTCATCGGCCGTGGCCGAGAAATAGCGTCGCTGGAAATCGAAGCAGGGTCCCCAGGTGAGGACGCAGCCCACGTTCAGCGCCTCTCCCTGCACCTGCCGGAACATGTCGCCCGGGGCGACCCCTTCCGTCGGCGACGCGTAATGCGAACACCCGGCGCCGTGAATGTGATGATCGCCGCTGTACCAGCCCCACTCCGCGGGATCGAGCCAGCGTTCCAGGGCGAACGTCCATTCGCGTTCGCCATCCCGGGCGTGCCGCGTCGATCGCAACACGCGATACTCGGGCCCCCGACCGGCCTCGACGAAATACTCGCCGTCCGGCAGCAGGATGGTTTCTCCATCGAACCGGTAGATGTGCGGTTGAAAGAAGAAGTCCGGCGCGAGTCGCTTCGACTGGCTGGGGAACACGCGGCCCTGCCCGTCGCGGATCGACAGCCGGGCCATGGTCGGCCGGCCCTGTTCGTCCCGGACATGAATCCTCACGGCCCGGGCGGGTTCGATCTGGAACAGGACGGGCGCTTCGGCGCGGAACTCCAGGTCCTGCGTCCCCTGGCCGACATCGAAGGCGATTGTCGCCTCCCGCGCGCCCGATTCGCTTGAACTCAGCATGGCGATGACGTACTCGACCTCCAGTCCGCTAAGGCGTTCGGTCATCGGCGGGGCGGTGTGGATCGAGACGTCGAGGAATCGATCGGCGAGGTTCTGATCCGGCGCGCCGCCGCGGAGCTCGGTCTGCGCCTGGCGTCCGAGAATGAACTCCGATTCGCCGGCGTAGATCGGTCCCGCCTGGGGGCTGGAGATGCGCAGGCTGCGCGCCACCGCGCCTTCGTTGGCGACTTTGACGAGCACGGGGACTGCGCCCCATTGCTGCAGGACGGCCGGACCGTCTCCCCGCCGGACTTTGACGCGGTGCTCGGGATTGATGTGCACGTGCAGCAGGACGTGCGGATCAAGCCGCCGTTGAATTTCGGCCGCGTCCCGCGCGTCGACGGATTCGCGGATCGGTCCATCTGCGGAGAGCGGGGCGCCGAGCAGGTCGAGCGTGCGCAGGACGCGCTCGACATTCGCGGCGAGCGGCTGGCCGGCGACAGGGACGACTTCATCCTCCACCGAGGCGGCGCCGCCGCACGTCACGAGGACGACGACCAGCAATCCACACCGCAGCACAGTGGCGGGCGACATGCGTCGACCTTTCATTCGGGATTGATGGAGATCCCGCGCGGTCAGCGGTTGCCGCTTCGTCCGCGCGCCGGCGAAGTTCGCGCATCCTATCGTGCCGGCAATCCTCGACGCCGGCAACGGCGCACGCCGTCGCGACCCGGCAGCGCGTCATCGCCACCGGAAGATCTTCAGCGCCACGAAGAACGTCCCGACTCCGTATCCCGCCAGCAGCAGGAGCTGCGGCCAGAACGCGAACATCGACGCGCCTTCCAGCATGATGCCCCGCAGAAGCTGATTCAGGGCCGTCAGCGGCAGCAGATTCACCACCGGCTGGATCGCCGCGGGAAACCGTTCCGACGAAAAGAACACCCCTGAGAAGACCCACATCGGCAGCAGCACCAGGTTCATCAGCCCGGAGACGGTCTCGATCGTCTGGGCCCGGCTGGCGATCAACAGGCCGATCCCGGCGAAGCACGCCGCCCCCATGAGCGATGCGAGACCCAGCTCCAGGTAGCTCCCCTGGCAGCGGACGTCGAACACCCACGCGCCGACCGCGATCAGGAACACGACGTCCAGCACCGTGAACGTCACGCGACTGATCAGAATCGACGCCAGAAAGTCGCCGCGCCGCATGGGCGTCGCGATGAACAGCTTCAGCAGTTTGCGGACGCGCATGTCGGCCAGGACGAAGCCCACGCCCCACACGCCGCCCCCCATCAGCCCCATGCCGATCATCCCGGGGAGCAGAAAGTCGATGTACCGCGATCCCGCGCCTTCCAGCCGCCGCACCTCCGGCCCCGATGCCGGTCCCGGCGTCGAAGTCGCGGGGCCGTTCAGCGCCGCTTCGACCGCGTACCGCGCCAGACGGCTCTCCGCGCGGCGCGGCTCCTCCCACAGCCGATAGCCGACCGGCGTCGCCGCGTCCGCCTCGACGACCAGGTCCGTCTTGCCGTACTGCAGGCGCTTGCGCCAGCCGTCGTCCGCAGGCGTCGCAATCTGGAACCGCGATTCGCGGCGCAGGCGTTCGAGAACCGTCTCGCGATTCCCCGAACCCACCACGTCCACCATGATCCGCTCCTGCGGATCGTCCCGAAACGCCGTCCCCAGCGCCACGAGCATCAGCAGCGGAAAACCGTACACCCAGAACACGGCCGACGGCTCCCGCAGGAACAGCCGGATCCGCGACATCACGAGCTGCCACAACGGGCTGGACTCACGCCACGACATCGGCGTCCTCCGTCAACCGTCGCCCCGTGAGCGACAGGAACACGTCTTCGAGCGTGCCATGCCGGGTCGTGAGATGCGACAGCTCGCGCCCTTCGTCCTGCAGGCAGGCCAGCAGCGCCGGCAGCGCCACGTGCGGCTTGTCGACCGCCAGCCGATACGTTCCGCCGTTGGCATGGGCGGACCGCACCGACGGCAACCGCTGGAGCTGGTCCTCAGACAGCGGTTGCGAGGTTTCCATCAAGCTGAAATCAATCAGGTGCTCGCCGCCGATCTGGCCGATGAGTTGCGAGGGCGTGCCCAGCGCGATGACCCGCCCGTGGTCGACGATCGCAACCCGGTCGCACAGCCGTTCGGCCTCGTCCATGGCGTGCGTCGTCAGCATGACCGTCCGGCCCGACGACCGGAACGAGTTCACGATGTCCCACAACTGCCGCCGCGACTGCGGATCAAGCCCCGTGGTCGGCTCATCGAGGAACAGCAGCCTGGGATCGCCGACGATGGCGCAGGCGACGGCCAGCCGCTGCCGCTGCCCGCCGGAGAGCTGAACGACGTAGGCGTCCGCCTTTTCCTCCAGCGAGACGACGTCGACGGCCTCCGCGGGCGCCATCCCGGCGCGGTAGAAGCTGCGAAACATCCGCACGGTTTCGGCGACGGTGAGTTTGTCGGAGAATCGAGTCTCCTGCAGCGAGATGCCGATCGCCTCGCGGATCTCCTGTTCGTGGGTCCTCCACTCGCGATCCAGAATCCGCACATCCCCGGACGTCGGGTCGAGCAGCCCTTCCAGAATCTCCAGCGTGGTGGTCTTGCCGGCCCCGTTCGGTCCCAGGAGGCCGAAGCATTCCCCCTCGCGAACTTCGAGGTCCAGACCGCGGACGGCCTCGACGGGCGGCTTGCCCGGATAGTGCTTGACCAGCTCGCGGCAGACGATGGCGTGAGACATGACGCGGGCTGGACCAAGAGGCGTTCGCACGAAGCGTGCCGCACTTCAACAGATGGCGAGACGTCCGGCAACTGAAGGCGGGATGGCGAGTGGAAACCAGAAGGCCGACTGCTGTTTCAGGGATGGTCTCTTGGAGTGCAGCGTGCGGATCGCAGGTTTCGCCGAATGACTTGATCGGCCATCTCGCGGTGGTTCGAGCCTGTCAGTGCGTTTTGGAGAACGCCATCGCGTGCGCGGCAAGCCCCGCAGCGAAGTGCTTGAAGCTGAGTTCTGCCGTCGGGCTGTGGAACTTGCCTCTCAGCCCATCCTGCTTACCTGTCAAAAGCAAGCAAACACCGTCGTACAACCGTTCCCGAAGCAGTTTCGTTAGCAGATTCTCGGCTCGCGCTGTATAGGACGCATTTTGAAACTCTGGGAACACAAGAAAATGCGGCTCATCAACTTTGACGGGACGACGGCTCGCTTCGCAGTCTTCGAGGATGAAGATATAGCCGAGCCAGGGCCGGGCTGATGGCTTAAACGCACCCTCGCGATACGCCGCCCACAGGTCCGTCGCATTACCCAGCGCTTCCTCGGCTCGATTGTTCAGATTGTTTCCGAACGACGGCCCCACCATGCCCTTAAACTCCACGACTGCCAGCAGATGGCCGTCGGCGACGACGATGAGGTCCCAGTTCTTGGTGGCTCGGAAGTACCCGGGAAGAGACCGCTTCTGTTTCCAGTAGACATGAGCCTCAGGCACGCCATTTTTTAGGAACAGATCCCGGCAGATGTCCGTGAATCCGTCCAGATGTTTTCCACCAGTGACGGCCGCTCGAAGCCCGGCGTCCTTCCTTCCGGTTGCCGAACCCTGACGCTCGCTTTGTCGATCACGGGTCATCCAGAACAGTTTGATGGCTTCCCCGACCCGTTTGTCGAGGTCATGCATGAACCCGAATCTCCGAAGTACTGAAAATGTCCCGTTCGTTGTTGATCCGCTTTTGAGCCAGTTTCAGGTAATGAGGGTCGATTTCGTAGCCAATAGAACTCCGACCGCACTGCAGAGCCGCCAGCATCGACGTGCCGGTTCCAAGAAACGGGTCGAGAACCGTATCCCCGACGAAACTGAACATTCGGATCAGACGATCCGCCAGATCGAGTGGATACGGCGCCGGATGGTGCCGCGTCGACGCCCCGGTCAGGCCCGTCCAGATCTGCTGAAACCATGCCTTATGATTGCGATCGCTGATGACGCTCAAAACGCGGGTCGCGAGAGATGGGCTGCGGTATCCGCCGGGCTTTCTCTGCATCAGGATGTATTCAATGTCGTTCTTAATAACGGCGTTCGGTTCGTACGGCTTTCCCAGAAATGCCGAACCGTTGCCTGACGCTTCAAACGCTGCGTTGGAGATTTTATGCCAGATGATCGGCGCGAGATTGTCATATCCGATCTTTCGGCAGTGTTCCTGGATCGCAGCATGCAGCGGGACGACGGTATGCCGCCCCTGGTTCTTACGCCGCGAAAGGCAAACGTCGCCAACCACGCAGATCAGCCGCCCGCCCGGAACGAGTGCGTTGAAGCAGGCTGACCAGACGTTGTCCAGCTCCCGCAGGAAGCCCTCGTAGTCCGCAAAGTGTCCGAGCTGGCCCTCGGTGTCCCGATATTCTTTGAGCGTCCAGTACGGCGGGGATGTCAGCACCAGGTGGACAGATTCTGGCTCGAGTCGCATTTCCCGGGCATCCCCGAGAAAGGCGTCGTGGCCCGTCGGAATCTGCCGAACGGCGTCCTCCACCATCGCCATCAGCCTGTCATTCTTGGCAATGGCCGGAATCGCCGTTTGGTGATTGTCGAGAGCTCGAAGCTCCTCGGGCAATAGCGCATCGAGCGATTTTGATTCCGCAAGGATCATCGATTGATCTTGGAGACTTGGAAGCGGAACGGGGATGTACGGAAGGTGGTGCCCCAGGACGCTGATCCGCAGTCCTGGAAATTCACAATCGGTGTGTTCATTTGAACATATTTCGGGTCCACACGGTAGCCACTTTGCCGCCCATCGATCACCGGCGAATTCCGCTGATTGGAAATTCCCGCAGCGGCCGCGTCTTGACCGCCGAACGAGTCCGCGGCTACTCGGCATCTGAGGCCGCCCGTTCCCCGAGACGCCTTCGTTCCCGGGCACGGTTCGCAGAACATCAGAGGCCGACATTCGGAGACCAGTGATGCGTCTGGGCGTTGTCGTGAAATCCGTTGCAGTCCTGGCGATGGCTGGCCTCGCGGGCTGCACCTCCGCGCAGACCTCGAACACGGCCCGCACCGCCACCGAGCAGCTGCTGTTGTCCAACGCCGTCGACCAGACCTTGGACAAGGTCGATTTCCGCCCGTTCAGCGGCCAGGCGGTCTATCTCGAAGAAAAGTACATGGACTGCGTCGACAAGCAGTACGTGATCGCTTCGATCCGGCACCGGATCCTGCGCGCCGGCGGCCAGCTGGTCGACAAGGTCGACGACGCCGCGATTGTGCTCGAGCCGCGCAGCGGCGGCGTGGGGACGACCTCGTCGTCGTCGTTCCTGGGCTTTCCCGAAGTCGTACTGCCCGGGATGTTGACGCTTCCCGAGATCCGGATGTTCACGCGGACCCGGCAGTCGGGCTTCGCCAAGATCGGCATGGCCGCCTACGACGCGAAGTCGCACGAGACCCTGGGCGCGGGGGGCGTGTCCGTCGCGCAGTCGGACGACAGCAATTACTACGTCGTCGGGATCGGACCGTTCCAGAGCGGCTCGCTGAAGAAGGAAATCGAGCGTACGACGACCGGCCCGGCGGGGGTGACCAAGGATCGGCTGCCGCCGCAGGTAGTCTTCTCCGCCAAGCCCAGGCCGCTGCCGCTCGAAGAGGACGCCGTGCACCAGGCGGTCGAATCGCACCCGGAGGGGGCGGCGGCGACGGTCCGGCCCAGCCCGTACTACGCTCCGCCGCAGTGATCGGCTCCGCAGCCGGCATGCAAAACAAAAACGGGGGGGACGGATGTCCCCCCCGCGAGTTTCCAAGGGTCGGCCCTGCAGCGAAACTCAGGCCTCGGCTTGTTCAGCCTTCGCACGACGACGGCGCTTCAGCACCATCGGGACCGCGCCCAGGCCGAGCAGCGCCAGCGAGGACGGCTCCGGAACGCCGGCGGCCGTCGTGTGCACCGACGAGAACACGGCGAGGCCGCCGTTGCCGAGCGTGCCGTTCCACTGGAACGCGCCCGTCAGGTCGCCCGGCCCGAAGCTGATCGTGCCGTTGACCGGCGTCAGGTTGCCGCCGTTGTTCAGGTGGTCGAGCAAGTCATCGTAGGGTCCGAGATCGGCGCCGTTGGCCGGCGTCGACAGCACCCCCGTGATGGCGTTGTACGCGCTCGTCACGGAGAACCCGGCGGCGTTGATTTCGCCCGAGTTCGCGTTGAGATCCGGGCCGAGATCGTAGTCGAAGTACCGGTACAGGCTGTACGACAGCGGGCCGCCGCTGGTGTTCAGCAGCACGGCCGAGATGGACTGGCTGGCCACGCCCGGGGCGAGGCCGGTGATCGTCGACGAGATGGCGACGTTCAGGCCCAGCACATTGCCGAAGTTGACCGAGGCGGAGTTCGGAGCGTTGACCGACAACGTGCCGCCGGTCAGCGCCTGGCGGACGCCGCCGACCTCGAGCATCCAGACCTCGGCAAACTGCATGTTATTGCTGCCGGGGGCGAAGAAGCTCGCATTGTTGTCGGTGGCGTCTGTATTCCACGTGAATGACGCACCATTGTCGGAAATCGAGACCAGCGCTGCGTCGGCGCTGGGCACGGCGGCAAGCAATGCCGCTGTGGCAATCAGCAGTGTCCTCATGGGGCTCCTCGTTGTGCGACCTGTTGTGTTGACCTGGAAACTCTGGCGATCTGCGCAGGTTGCGGCGCATTGAAATCGCCGCTTCAGGATGCACCAGCCCTCCTAGCCGGGTCCACCGATTTTTTCGGAAAACGATCTGATTCCCGGAAAGTTCCCCCTGTCCCTCCGTGGATTGTGAGCTATGGCTCAGGCTGGGGCAAGTCAGGCGCCGGGCCGGTTCACACAACCTATTGCGGGCAGTCGAGATGGGACGAAAGGTCCGGGCTGCTGAAGTAGTGGGTCTGAAGTCACTCGCCGGACGCGATTTCTTGCGCCATCGACAGCAGCCCCGCCAGCGTCTCTTCGGTTTCCGAGCTGAATCGACAGGCCGTCTCGAAATGCGACGCGATCTGCTCGCGCAGCGCCGGAATCTTCTGCGGCAGGCCGCCCGAGACGAGCACGGCCGACCAGTCCCGCGCCGGGGAAATCCGCACGGCGCACCGCGCGTAATTCTCCGCCATGTTGCGAAACGCAGCCCGAAACAGCGGACCCACGCGCAGATTGTCTGTCCGGATGTTGCCGATACGGCCGCGGTCCCCCATCGGCCCGGCGAAGAACGACAGGTCCACGTCCAGCTCTTCGGCCGGCGCGGCGGACGACTCCCGCGCGATCCAGTCCCACGGATCCCGCACCTCGTGCCCCAACGCTCTCGGAAGCTCCAGCAACAGGTCCAGCAGGACATTCAGCGAGCGGCCGGCCGGCAGATGCGTCAGCGTGTTCAGAGACCGGCCCCCAAAGAACGGACGCGACTGGTAATCACCCAGGACGAGCGTGCGCGTCGCCTGGCTGACCTGCGAGCCGGTCGAGCAGTTGATCGACAACTCCCCCTCTTCCAGGCCGACGCCCCGCAGCGCCGCCTGGTGGTCTCCCACCGCGGGATAGCAGGGAATCGAGGCATTGCCGACGCGCACGCGCCCCATCGGCTCCAGGAACGGCTGCAGGCGGGAATGCGGGAACGCGCCGGCTCCGGCCGCCTCAAAGACGGGACCATGCCATGCGCCGGACTCAAGGTTCATTGTGCCCAACGCGAGCGTCGGATCGGTCGCGGGAAACGCCCCGCACAGGTGCGCCTGCACGCCGTCCGTCAGCGTCACCGGCATCGCGTCGGACCCCGGCAACTGCCCCTTTTCGCACAGCCAGTGCAACAGCGTGGTGGTCGAACCCGGCCGAAGCTCGCGTCCGACGGCGCGGAAGTCCGCATCGTTCAGCCGCGCGGCATAGACGTCGTACCACGACCCCCTTCCCGACGGATGAGGTTCCACGACCCGCTGATCCCGCCACGAGTAATACGGAGAACGAAACTCGCCATTCGGACCGATGAACAGCAGCCCCCCCATCTGGCTGCACATCACCAGCCCTGCGCAATCGCCCGGACGAGGCAGAAGTTCATCGATCAACTCGCGGATCCGCGCGGCGACCTGGGCGGGCTCGATTTCAAAGTGCAGCGGCGGTCCCGCCTGGGGATCGGGGAAGGGCCGGCTGCGGATCGGGCCGATCGTGCCCGCCTCGGGGTCGAGGGTCGCCGCCTTGATGGAACTGCTGCCGACATCCACACCGAGAAACAGCGTCATGTCTGGAGGATCTCCCATCGGCCGCGGGGGGATTGCGGAGCGCCTGCGACTTGCCGCTGCGCGCCTGGCGGCTAGGCTGATGTCATAAGCCATCCTCCCCGGCCCCGCCAAGTCGTGCGCGGCGGCCGCCGACCGCAGAGACCGCGTCCGAGCATGCTCACCGTCGACCGTCTCTCGAAGGAGTTTCATCGCGACGGGCGGGCGTTTCTGGCGGTCAACGATGTCTCGTTCCATGTCGCCGCGGGCGAAGTCTACGGACTGCTGGGCCCCAACGGCGCCGGCAAGACGACGACCCTCCGCTGCCTGCTGGGCCTGTTGGAACCGACGTCCGGAGACGTCGTCGTCGATGGCTGCAGCATTCTGAAGTCGCCTCAGGAAGTGAAGCGGCGGATCGGGCTGGTCTCGGCCAGCGCCGGGCTGTACCAGTGGCTGACGCCGCGGGAAATCCTGCAATACTTCGCCGACGTCTACGACGTCCCCGCCGATCACACCGCCCCCAGAATCGAGGAGCTTTCGAAGCTGCTCGATCTCCGCGGCTACCTGGATCAGCGGTCCGCGACCCTGAGCACGGGTCAGAAACAGCGGGTGAACCTGGCGCGGGCGCTGATTCACGATCCGCCGCTGGTGCTGATGGACGAACCGACGCTGGGGCTGGACGTCGTCGGCAGCCAGGTGGTGTTCGATTATGTCGGCCTGTTGCGGTCGCAGCGGCGCGCGGTGGTCGTGTCGACGCATCATCTGGACGAGGCCGGGCGACTCTGCGACCGGTTCGGACTTTTGTTTCGCGGACGGATGCAGCACGAGGGGACGCTGGCGGAGCTGCAGGCGACGACGGGGGAGGCGGGATTGGTCGACATGTTCGTCGGGATGCTGCGGGAAGGTCCGCTGGCCGGGAGCGTTTCGTGAACCAACCGTCGCCGACCGCGGGTCAGCGCGGCTCGCCCTGGCCCCGACGGTTCCGGCTCGTCGGCAAAGAACTCCGCGAGACGCTGCGGGACCGCCGCACGCTGCTGACTCTCATCCTGATGCCCGTGCTGGCGTACCCGCTGCTGGGCGTCGCGTTTCAACGGCTGCTGCTGACCCAGTTGTCGGCGGACTCGCGGCCCGAGTATTTCGTGGCCTTCGCGACCGAGGAACAGGCGCGGCTCATCGAGCGGTTGATCGAGCAGGGGCGGGAGCTGCATCGCAGCCGCGAACGGTTCCGCCGCCGGTTCGAGCAACAAAGCTCTGCCACTGATCCGGGGGACTCCGCCGCCCAGCTGTCGCAGGAGCCGGTGCTGCATGCCAGCCGCCCGGATCCCGGCCAGCCGCCGTACGACGTCGATGCGCATGTCGCCATGGGGCTGGTCGATCTGGGGATCGTCCTGGAGCAGCGTCCGGAATTCGGACGGGACGCCGAAGCGGGCGGCCTGTTGCGGCTGGTGTACGTCGAGGGCTCTCCGCGCAGCACGGCGGCCTACCGCTACGTGCTGGACCGCATTGAAGCGGTGAACGCGAACTGGCTGCACCGGGTGGCGGTGGAATCGGGCCGGCCAACAAACGTGGCGGAGGTGATCGTGACGGTGCTGCCCTCGCGGGAAGCGGCGGGGGCGATGCTGGCCAGCCTGGTGCCGCTGGTGTTGTTGTTGATGACGGTGACGGGGGCCGTCTATCCATCGATCGACCTGACCGCGGGAGAGCGCGAGCGCCACACGCTGGAGACGCTGATCGCTGCGCCGGTGTCGCGGCTGGGGATTCTGCTGGCCAAGTACGTGGCGGTAGTGACGGTGGCGGTGCTGACGGCCGGCATCAACATGGCGGCCATGCTGATCACGATGCAGTCGGTGGGGTTGGACGCCGCGCTGTTCGGCGACCAGGGGGTGACGGTTCGGGCGATCGCCGCGCTGTTTTTCCTGCTGGTGGTGTTCGCGGCCTTTTTCTCCGCGGTGCTGCTGTGCCTGACGAGCGTGGCCCGCAGCTTCAAGGAGGCGCAGGCCTACCTGATTCCCTTGATGCTGGTGTCGCTGGCGCCGGGGGTGGTGAGCCTGATTCCGGGGGTGGAGCTGAGCCCCGCGTACGCCGTCGTGCCGCTGTTGAACATTGTGCTCCTGGCGCGGGCGACGGTGCTGGGCACGGCCTCGGCGGGGCTGGCGATCCTCGTGGTCGGTTCGACGCTGTTGTACGGGATGGGCGCGTTGTCGGTCGCCGCGCGGTGGTTCGGCAGCGACGCCGTGCTGGCGGGAAGCAGCGCCGGGTGGGGCGACCTGTTCCGGCGGCCTCCCGAGCCCGCGCGACCATCGCCCGATGTCGCGGCGGCGGTGTTCGTGATCGTGTTTCCATTGTTCTTCGTGTTCGGCAGCCTGATCGGCCGCTCCGCTGGGTTGAGCATTGCGACGCGCCTGCTGCTGAACGCACTGCTGACGGCGCTGCTGTTCGGGGCCTGGCCTTGGCTGGTCGCGGTCTGGAAACGAATACCCGCGCTGGATGCGTTCCGCCTGCATCGCGCGCCCGGACTGGCCATCGCGGGCAGCCTGCTGGCCGGTCTATTGACGTGGCCGCTGATGCATGAGGTCGCGCTGGCGCAGCAGGCGGCGGGGATTTCGACGCTGGGGCCCGAGCAGCTCGAACGGGTGTCGGGGATTCTGCGGGAGTGGAACAACGTGCCGTTCGCGGCCGTGCTCCTGTCCATGGCGGTCGTCCCGGCGGTGTTCGAGGAGTTGAGTTTCCGCGGCGTGCTGTTCGCGTCGATCGCCCGGCGCCTGAGCGCCGCCGGCGTCGTGATCGCAACGTCCTGCGCCTTCGGCGCGTTTCATCTGCTGGTTGGGGGATCGCTGGCCGTGGAGCGGTTTCTGCCGAGCACGTTGCTGGGGATCGTGCTGGGCACGATCGCACTGCGGTCCGGCAGCGTGTTGCCGGGCATCGTGTTCCATGTGGCCCACAACGGCATCCTGCTGGCGATCGCGCGCTATCGCGAGGAGTTGCAGGCGGCCGGCCTGGACATGGAAGGGCGCACGCATCTGCCGTGGTGGCTGCTGGTCGCGTCGGCGGGCTGCCTGGCGATCGGGCTGCTGCTCGTCGTGCTATCGGGGCGATCCCGGCCGGATGGCGACGCGGCAGACAGCGCAAACCCGCGATCCGGGTCCGGGACCGGCGCGGTTGTCGGCGATTGAGTCGAACGGAGAATCGCCAGCCGACCGGTCCTCGGAACCTGCTGAGCAGTCCGATCAGCCGAAGTATTCAACGGCGTTCCGGAAGATCTTCATGCCGTCCCCTTCCCCCTGGCGGCCGTCGCGCGTCCACGTCGGGTGCTGAGTCGCGAACAGGAATCGCTCGGGGTGCGGCATGAGTCCGAACACGCGGCCGGTCGCGTCGCACAGTCCGGCGATGTTGGCGAACGAGCCGTTCGGATTGTCGGGCCAGGGCAGGACGTCCGCACACTGTTGTCCAGCGCTGTCGACGTAACACAGGGCGACCTGGCCCCGCTCGCGCCAGCGGTCGAGGATCGCGGGGTCCCGCACGGCGATCCGGCCTTCCGCGTGGGCGATCGGCGCATCCATCGTTTCGATGCCCCGCAGGAAGACGCACTTCGGCGAACAGACCCGCAGACGGGTCCAGAGCGCCGTGTACGTGCCGTTCCGATTCCAGGTCAGCGTCATGTCGCGGGGCTTCGTCGCGTCGCCCGACCAGCCCTCGCCGCCGTCCGGCAGGATGCCCGCTTTGACCAGCACCTGAAACCCGTTGCAGATGCCCAGCGCGAGCTTGTCGGCCGTCAGAAACCGGCCGAACGCATCGCCCAGCCGCCCCCGCAGCTGCGAGCCGAACACCACCCCCGCGCCCAGGTCGTCGCCATAGCTGAACCCGCCCGGCACGCACAGGACCTGGAATCGGTCCAGCAGCGAGGGGTCCTCGAGCAGCCGGAACAGGTGCACGCGTTCGGCGTCGGCGCCGCAGTTTTCGAAGGCGAACGCCGTCTCGACATCGCAGTTGGTGCCAGGGGCTCGGAGGACGCAGACGCGGGGCTTGATCATTGACGGAACGTAACGGGAAAGAGCGGGTCGCACGAGGCAGCGCGAATTGTAGGCGGACGCGGGGCGAGAGTCAGCAATTGGCCGATGAGCGTGCGGGGCCGTGCGGATGGCCCCGGCGGTCCAAGCAAGGGCTCCGCCGCTCCGGTCAACGATCCCCGTCGGCACGGTCGGACAAGCCGACCGTGGCGCCCGTCTCTTTGCCGGAATCAATATGTGACCGACACCAGGTACAGCCCCTGGGGGGGCGCCGTCTCTCCCGCGAGCCGACGGTCGCCCGCCGCCAGCGCGGTCCGAAAATCATCGGCCGTCCACGTGCCTCGGCCCACGTTCGCCAGCGTCCCCACGATCGCCCGCACCATGTTGTAAAGAAACCCGTTCCCGTCGATTTCGAAACACACGAACGGCCCCGAGTCTCGAGCCGGATCGGCCGTCTCCGGAACGCTCCAAGGCAGCCAGGCCGACGTACGAAAGGCGGTCGCCCGGGTCATCGTGCGGACGCTGGTCGACGTGTTCGGCCAGTGCGATTCGAAACTCCGGAAATCGTGCGTGCCGACGAGACACTGTGCCGCGACGTTCATGGCGGGGACGTCCAGCTCGCCTCCCAGCCGCCAGCAGTACCGCCGCAGAAAGGGGTCGTCGACGATGGAGTGGCGGATCAGATACCGATACCTCTTGGATTTGGCGGCGAACGTCGCATGAAAGTCCAGCGGGACCTCGCGGCTGTCGCGGATGACGATGTCCGGCGGAAGCTTCGACTGCAGGGCGGGTCGCCATTTCTGGGGAGGGATGGGCGAGGCGGTCCGAAAGTTCGCGACCTGCCCGAGCGCGTGGACGCCGGCGTCAGTGCGGCCCGCGGCCAGGAGCGAAACTCGCTCGCCGGTGAGGCTCCAAATCGCCTCCTCGACCGTCCGCTGGATCGTCGGCCGATCGGGCTGGACCTGCCAGCCGGCGTAGGCCCCGCCGTCGTAGGCCAGCGTCAATCGGATGTTGCGAGTCATGGGAGGGTTGCGAAACCGGTCCAGGGTTGAACAATCGAGGGGCGTGGAGGCTGGTCCGCCGCCCTCGCCGCGTCCCATCGGACGCTGCGAGCATCCCCGGGTGGGACGGCGGAGTGAGCCCAGTCCTGGTTCACTGCGGTATGCCCTCTCCCCCGTCGCTTTCGAGTTCGCCCGCCCTGCAGGGAGAGCGCGTGGCCTTCACGGGCGTGCTGGCCTCGATGACGCACGCGCAGGCCGGCGAGCTGACGGAACGCCACGGCGGCGAAGCGTCCGAGCATATCAGCCGCCAGACGACGATGCTCGTCGTCGGCGAAGAGGGCTGGCCCCTGGAGAACGACGGCCGACCGTCGGTGAAGCTGCAGGAGGCGCAGCGGATTCTTGAAGCGGGGGGCGAACTGCGGATCATCAGCGAATCGGACTTTCTGCAGCTCCTGGGGCTGACGGAAGGCCGGGAGGAGTCTCGGAGGCTGTACACGCCGGCGATGCTCAGCCAGTTGCTGGACACATCGGTGCACGTCATCCGGGGTTGGGAGCGGGCCGGGCTGATCCGTTCGGTGCGGAAGGTGTATCGGCTGCCGTACTTCGATTTTCAGGAGGCGGCGAGCGCCCGGCGGCTGTCGGAACTCCTGGCCTCCGGCGTGCCGCGCGAAGAACTGGAACGCAGCCTGAGGGACCTGCCGGGGGTGAAACAGGGGCAGGGCCGGCCGCTCGAACAGTTGCGGCTGCTGGCGCATCACCAGCGTGTCGTAGTGCGGGACGATCATGGGCTGAAGGAGCCGGCCAGCGGCCAGAGGCTGCTGGCTTTCGATCCGCAGACGGAGGACGAGGCCCCGGACGAGGAGAGCGAGCCGGCTGCCGTGCCGTTTGTCGCGCGGACGACGGTTCCCGACTGGTCCGCCACCGACTGGTTCGAGGAGGGGTGTCGGCGGTACGCCGATGAACAGCTCGACGGGGCCGTCGAAGCCTTCCGCTGCGCGGTGATGCAGACGCCGGCCTATCCGGAAGCGCATTTCCACCTGGCGGAGTGCCTGTACCGATCCGGCGCCCTGTCCGGGGCGCTGGAACGTTATTACGCGGCCGTCGAGCATGATCACGATTATCTCGAAGCCTGGACGCAGCTCGGTTGCCTGCTGACGGAGATGGGAGACGCGGAGTCCGCGGCGGATGCGTTCCGGATCGCGCTCGACGTGCACCCGGAGTTCCCGGACGCCCATTATCACCTGGCCGACCTGCTGACGACGCAGGGCCGGGACGGCGAAGCGCGGCCGCACTGGGAAGCGTTTCTGGCGCATAACCCCCGCGGTCCATGGGCCGACCTCGCACGGCAGCACCTGTCGCTCGATCGGGAATGAATTCCCGAGGTCGCCGCCCGGGAACCTGTCCGTCGCCGCCTGAGGCTCGGATGTCGCGATTTCGGGCAGGTTCTCCCGCGCGCTTGCCGCCGTCGCCGGGTCCCCTATCCTTACGGATTCCGCTGCGGCGGACGTTTCCGACTTCTGACTCCGTTCTTCGAGCCACGTGATGCCCCGCGTCCTGATCACCGACAACCTGTCCGCCGCCGGCCTGGCGCTCCTGTCCGAAACCCCGGGGCTCGAAGTCGTCAACAAATCGGGGCTCTCGCCCGCCCAGGTCCGCGAAGAACTGCAAAACGCCGACGCCATCATCGTCCGCAGCGCCACCCGCCTCACCCCCGAACTGCTCGAAGGCCAGCAGCGGCTGAAAATCATCGTCCGGGCCGGCGTCGGCGTGGACAACATCGACCTCGGCGCCGCCACCCGCGAAGGGATCATCGTCTGCAACACGCCCGCCGGAAACACGACCAGCACGGCCGAACACACCATCGCCATGCTGATGGCCCTGGTCCGCAACATCGGCCCGGCTTCGCACTCGATGCGCGAGGGGCGCTGGGATCGCAAGAGCTTCACCGGGACGCAGCTGGCCGGCAAGACGATCGGCGTCGTCGGGCTGGGCCGGATCGGCCTGGCGGTGGCCCGCCGCTGCCGGGGCCTGGAGATGAACGTGCTGGGCTACGACCCGTTCCTGTCGCCGGAGAAGGCGGCTGAGCAGGGGATCGAACTGTTCCGCGACCTGGACGCGATGCTGCCGAAGTGCGACATCGTGACGGTGCACACGCCGCTGTCGGACGAGACCCGGGGCATCATCAATGCGGCCCGGCTGGGAGCGATGAAGAAGGGCGTGCGGATCATCAACTGCGCCCGCGGGGGCATCGTCGACGAGAACGCGCTGGCCGACGCGATCGAAGCCAAGCAGGTGGCGGGGGCGGCCGTGGACGTCTTCGTCGATGAGCCGCCCAAATCCGATTGCCGCCTGCCGAAACTGCCGCAGGTTCTCGCCACGCCGCACCTGGGCGCCTCGACCGACGAGGCCCAGGAGCAGGTCGCCATCGAAGCGGCCGAGATCATCGCGGCCTTCTTCTCGCGGAACGAGGTGCGGCACGCCGTCAACATGGCGGCCATCTCGGCCAAGGAAGTCGAAGGCCTCAAGCCCTACCTCGACCTGGGTTACCGGCTGGGCCTGTTCATGGCGCAGATGACCCGCGGGTCGGCGGTGAAGGCGGCCACCATCACCTACCAGGGCGAGGCGGCGTCGCGGCCCACGCGGCTGATCACCAACGCGTTCACGGCTGGCTTGCTGCAGCACGCGCTGGAGGACGTGAACATCATCAACGCGGAGCTGTTGGCCCGCGAGCGGGGCATCACGATCACGGAATCGGCGTCGACGATATCCGCGGACTTCTCTTCGATGATTTCGATTTCGCTGGAGACGAGCGACGGCGTGCGTTGCGCGGCGGGGACGATTTTCGGAAACGAGTTTCTGCGGCTGGTGCGGCTGGACGACTACCAGATGGACGCGTTTCTGGACGGGCTGATGCTGGTGTACCGTCACCGGGACGTGCCGGGGCTGATCGGGGCGATCGGGACGGCGTTCGGGCGTCACCAGGTGAACATTTCGCGGATGGCGCTGGGCCGGGAGCGGAACACGCCGGGTGGCAAGTCGATCGCCATTCTGAACCTGGACAACGAGCCCTCGGAGGCGGCGCTGCAGGAAGTGGCCGGCCACCCCGAGGTGACGGGCGTGCAACTGGTGAAGCTGCCGTCCGCCGGCGCTCCGCTGCCCTGGCTGGGGATGTGAGGGCGCGCCGAGCGACGGTTGAGTCCGGCCTCGCCAGCGATTCAGGTTCCTCTCCGGCGGCTGAACAGCAATTCGGTCGCGATTAGCCGCCGCGCGCAAATCGCGCCAGCGTCGTCCCAGTGATGACAACGGAGCTGGCTGGCGTGCGGATGGGATGTCTCCGCTGGTCTGCGGATTCAACGCAGCGGAGGGCAGAGATCGACGGTGTTTTGCGAAGGTTTCTCCGGATTTGTGCGGGAATTCCCTCACGCATGCGGGTCCGGTCGGGCAAGCCGGGCAAGCTGAACGGCGCGGCGGAATGCTCCAATGACGGGTTGGGGTTGTTCCAACGGGAATGGCGGGAGGAGTTCGTCGGGTCGGGCCGATTCTTCGGAGCGACGCTGTTGTGCGGGCGGCGTCTGGACGGCGGGGGCCACAGGGCGGGCCGCTGATCCACGTTTCTGTTCGCACAGACTTCGCTACGAGCGAAACGAGGGGCCTCTCATGAGACGGATGCGTGTGGGCATGTGGGCGGCGCTGAGCGCGAGCGTCCTGAATCTGATCTCGCCGATGTTGTGCACGGCGGGGAACCCGTTTGCCGGGACGACGACGGTGGAGCGTCTGGCGAAGCAGATCGACAAGTTGGAACGTCACATTGACGAATACGGGACGGTCGTCGCCAAGACCCCGGACGTGTGGGGCGAAGCGCGGCTGACGAAGTATCGCCTCGAATACGAACAGCAGATGAGCAAGCAGCTCGATGCGTTCGGAGACACGATCAATGCGTCGATCGCACGCAGCGACAACGCCTTCCTGGCAAACGCCTTCGCGCTCCAGGCCGCCATCGGCAGTGGACGGCGCAAAGGGTCGACTCCGGCGCCGACGCAGTCGAATGTTCAGGTGACGACCACATCGACGCCCGCAGAGACAACGGCTCCTGCCGATGAGCCGGTTCGCACGCGCGAGCCAATCGCCATTCCCGGAGGGCCATCGGCGGCCGAGCTGATGGGCGCGGTCTCGCCCTCCGGCGCATCGACGGATCCCGGCGGCCTGTTGAAAACGAAGCGGCTTGAGAAGGAGATTGCGCTCGAGCCGGTGATCAGCCTCGATCAACGCTCTCGCTATCTGAATCATCTCCATCATCTGCGCCGGATCAATGATGGCGACGACGTCGCGGACTTTCCCGGCTACTCGCTGAATCTCGTGCGGATTCCGGTCTCGGTGATGCCGGGCTCCCGGACGCGCGAAGGCTTTGGAGCGGAGGTCACGATCACCGCCAAGCCGCACCTGCATGATGAACTGCTCCCCAAAGTGTTTCGCCATTTGGTCGTCAATGATGTTGTCGATGTGCTGACATTCCCGTTGACGAAGCTGGTGGACCGCAAGGACGCGATGAAGTTTGCCAAGACGCTTCAGAAGCATGGCTGCAAAGAACCTAGCGATGAAGAGCTCAAGAAGGCCGACGAGGACGCACGGAAGCAACAAACAGAGCTTAGGGCGATCCTAGCACAGATATGTCACATCGAGGCGCGGATTGCAGCACTGAACGCAAGGTCAACAGAACTTCAATTCGAGCGTCTTTCAACGAAATCACAGTTGAACACAGCGGAAACTCATCTCAAAGAACTGGAATCACTCAAGGCACGTCTCCGATTGGAAATTGCCAACCTAAGCGCCCGTGAGGCAAAGTACGTCTCAGACCTCAAGAATCCCGTGATCCGAAACGCCGCGCGGGCTGCAGTAACTGAGTCGATGGAATCTGGCGAAACGGATCGCCTGTGGCTCGCGAATCGAATGCAGGCGAACATATCTGCACAGGGAGTCCAGGTTCAAGCGGCCGAGGAACCAATCGACAATCTACTACTTGGAATTGCAGCCGATTTGGAACAGCGGCGGGCTCAGTTGCAGGACTACGACAATCAGATTGAGTCGCTTTCAAATCAGATGTCAGGAATTCAGTTGAGTGAATCGTTAGACAAGTCGAAACTCGCAAACTTGAATTCGCAGCAAGCAGCCATCATGAGCCAGCTTGAGGCCGCGAAGTTAGAACTTGCGAATGCGGCAAAGCAAGTTGAAGACGAGAAGCTGTATGATCAACTAGCGTCTGCTAACGCAGCCGCTGACGAGCTTCGCTCGCAGATTGCTGCGAACGAAGCTCTTCGCGAGAAGGTAACTTTTGACGCTCCCGTCTCCCCCGGCCGCCGGGCGCAGATGCCCTTCCCGCCTTCCCAGCTCGTCGACATCGTCGATTGCCAGATGCTCGGCGGCCTCGCCGTTCTGGCCGCGGGCCTGAAGTCGGAACCGCTGCACACGCCGCATGTGCTTCTGCTGGACGTCCAGAAGACGTTGCTGCAGGAGGCCGACCATGCGTACGAATTCCTGGTCCGCACCCCGATCTTCTGGGATCAGTGTTCGGACTCGATCGTCCATGCTGTCAGAACGTCGGACAAGGTCTTGCTCAGCAACCTGCGATGCCAGTTTCAAGCAACGGTGACGCAAGTCTCCCAATCGGTGGAGCCGAACGGCCACGTCGCCGCTCTGGCCTGGCTGATTCTGGTGGAGTCGGCGTTGCTCAACGAGCGGCTCGTGGAGGACATTCGACATCTGGCGGCGGCCAAGAACGCCATCCATCTCCACGCAGACGGCCTCCAGTTCAGTCATCCGAATCCGTGCCCGGAAGCGCGGGCCGTCTTCAACCAGTACGTCGCCTGCCGTTGGCCGATCCATGTCGTGGCTCTCGATCCTGTGACCGACGACCAGAACGTGGCCGATGCGTTCAGCATGCGTCGCGAGATGCAGCTGGCCATGTCGTTGGCGTTCGCCAGCGGCCGAATGAGCGCTCAGAACTTCACCCAGTACGCGCGGCGGCTGGAGCTCGATCAGGAAACGATTGCACTGAACCGGACGGCCGTCGGCTTCTCGCATGGGGACGACACCTTCGGCTGGCGGTTCTCTCCGCGTGTGCAGAATCCCGACAGCGACAGCAACTGCAAAGTCGCCGTGCGGGACTTGCTGTGGGGAGGCCAGAGCCGCGATTCGCTGATCAAGCAGCGGCGACTGGAACCAGGCATCCGGGAGTGCACCGCGATCGTCATCATGCCGTCGTTCGTGCCGTACGTGATTTTTGACGTGCGATCAAACTGGTTCCGTTTGACGAACCCGAAGAAGCACGAGCTGGACCTGCGGAAGTCGATGGAGTTGAGCCAGGAGATCACCTGCCTCAAGTCGCTGTCTATGGAATGTGCGCAGGACGCCCATCTGTATCGACCCGACGAAGTGTACCGGCTGACGCGGGCCGTACATCAGCTCGAACAGCGGCTTCCGCTGCAAACGGCCCATGTCCCGATGCCGTATGAGAACTCGCTGGGCGGCTTCGAGTTCTTCAACAGCGGAGTGCCCGATCTGGCGCCCGAGCTGCACGGCTTCTACGGCGAGCCCGGCATCCAGGTGAATCCGCCGGCTGTCTGGACGGCGGCCGCGAATCAGAAGCCCAAAGCGGAGCCGTACAATCCCATCACCAGTCTGTTTCTTGTCGGGGACAACTTCAGCGTCCATGAGGCCCACGTCATCGCTGGAAATCGGAGGTTGACGCCTCAGATTCTCAGCCGTCAGATCATGAGAATCGAGGTGCCGAGCGACGTCCGCGTCGTCGACGGCCGGGTCGACATTCACATCGCGACGCCCTACGGAGTTTCCAACCATCTGCTGGTGCCGGCGACCGAAATCGGCAAGGCCGAGGCGGAGATCGAAAAGGTCGTCGCCAAGCACGTCGCCGACAAGCACGTCGACAAGGTGCTGTGGGACAAGACTGAAGCGATCGGCCGGATTCTGCTCAGCAACTGCCGGGAAGTCGAAGCTTTCTGTTATCCGTCGCCGCTGTGGCTGGTCGATGCCACGGATTCGCCATTCAAGGGAGAGCAGGCCGATCTGCGATGTGTTGTCTCCGTCAAGAGAAAGGACAAGGATCCGGAGAAACGCGGGGGGTCGCAAACGGACATCCCCGTGGAATTCACGTCGTTCGGCTCCGCTAGGCGGGCGTCGGTCGATCTTGGCAAGTTCCAATCGCAGATTGCCGACTTGCTGAAACGTGGCGAAGTGCATCCTGACACCGAGGAAGTTCACATCGTCGGCTACCTGCGGTTCAAGGAGAAGGATGGCGCTTTCCCGCTGACGACGCATTCGGACGCCCAACCCGTCATCCGCGTCGAGGGCGTCTTGAAAGTGAAGGTGGACGTCATCGATCCGCTGGGCGGGACCAAGCCCGCGAACATCAACGTCCAGTGCCCCTGCCCGCCCGCGCCGTCTACGGGAACTTCAGGCGGAACTCCGCCTGCAGCGGGAGGCGATACGACGGCGCGGACGCCAAATGCCGGGGCACCGGCTGCGGCGCTGCCGGCAACGGCCGCCGAGCCAGCGCCGGCAACTCAGCCCGCCGATTCCGATATGTCCTTCCTTCGCACTCCTCCCGCGACGCTGCCGCGGGCGGTCAGCACCGTGCCCGGGCTCCCGGCGCCGCCGCGTTCGTTTGCTCCGCCGCGGCAGGCCGCCCTTCCGCCCGCCAGCTTCGATCGCTGACCCCCGCTGTTCCGGACGCGTGAGGTTCTCCCGGGCGCGACGCTCACCAGGCATCGCGCCCGGTTTCATTTGACGGACCAAACGGACAGCCCCCATCGCCCGGGTTCGCGGCGGCCGACAGCGCCCCAGTGCGGAATCGCGGGTCGGGCTCAGTCGTCCTGCGGGGGCGAATTGGGGGTGCGCGGCCCCGGCGATGAGTCGCTGCCCGCGGCGCCTGACTTCGAAATCCGGTAGACGTGGCTTTTCGATCGCAGGATCAATGAGTTGCCGGCGACGGCCGGCGACGCCACGAAGCCGTCATCCAGCTTGTTTTCAGCCACCAGTTCAAACTCTCGCGCGGCCTTGAAGACGGGGATCTCGCCGGACTGCGAGCAGCAGTAGATCAAGCCGTTGGCCACAATCGGCGAGCTCCAGTACTCGCCGCCGAGACGCTTCGTCCAGATCGTCTCGCCGTTCATCGCATCGACGCAGGAGGCGACGCCGCTGTCGTTGACCAGGAACAGGAGGTCGTCGACGAGGATCTGCGACGGGCGCTTCGGCACGGACTTGTTGGACCGCCAGGCGATCTTGTCGCTGAGGTCCCCCGTCCCCACGGGCGGCACGGCGAGCAACGGGTCGGAGCCGTCCGCGGCGTTGAGATACACCAGGCCGTTCCCGTACAGGGGTCGCGCCGCGGCGTTCATCCCGCCGTGGCGCACCGTCCAGATGGGCTCGCCGGTCAGCGGATCGTACGCAATGGTCGCCGAGGCGAACGGGCTGATGAGCTGGTCGCGGCCGTCCGCGTGGATCAGCAGCGGCGTCGAGTAACCCTTCTTGGCGTCGCCGTCCGACGTCCCGAAATCGACGTCCCGGTCGCGCTTCCAGACGGTCTCCCCCGTGCGCTTGTCGAGCGCGATGATGTACTGAACGTCGAAGCCGTCCATCGTCAGGTACAACAGGTCGCCGTACGCCACTGGCGACGACCCGGGGCCCCGAAAGTGGTCGCAGGGCAGGTCCCGCCGTTCCCACAACTTTTTCCCCGTCGCCGTGTCGAGACAGGCCGTGCCATACGCTCCGAAGTGAATGTAGACGCGGCCCTCTTCGACGAATGGAGTGCACGACCCATAGCTGTTCGTCGCGTGGGTGAATTGCGGCAGGTCAACTTCAAACAGCGGCAAGTCATGCACGACGCGGCCGGAGTCGAGATCCAGGCAGACAGCGGACAGGACGATCGGCGGGTCGATTCGCGTTTCGCCGTCCGCCCCGTCCGCGATTTCCGGCGCGTTGGTCAGCCAGATCTGCCGGCCCCAGATGACGGGCGACGACCACGCGCGGCCCGGGAGGGGCGTTTTCCAGTCGATCTCGGGCGAGCCCTCGCTGAAGGTCGTCGGGAGGTCGGTGCTGGTCGAAGCGCCATCGCCGCGCGGCCCGCGAAACTGGTTCCAATAGTCGTCATCGGCTCCGGCCGACGCCGCCCATGTGCACAGGACGGCGACAAATGACCAGCCGGTCGCGAAGCCGCGGGACGTCCCGAAGCCAGGTGGTCGGGAGATTGAGGAGGGTGTTCGGCGGGACAACGCAGCCTCGCGGGGGATGGCGCGGGTGAGACCCAAATTTCACGCGGATCGGCGAGTGGTGTCAATCGACTCGCGCCGCGCGGCGTCCCGCGACGCCAGAGCTGTTGTCGCGGGCGTTGCCCACATTGCGGCGAGGCTCGCGGAGCGGTCGCGTTGTCCGCCATCAGTCCTCGGGGCCGGCCAGCATCGAGGCCGCCGGATCGTGGTTGCGTCGCACGTGTGTATTCGTACACTGTGGGCGGGAGAGGCCGAACGACCACGGGCCGCCGGATCCGGCAGCCAGACACATCCGTTTATGAGCGGGGAGTCCTCATGCATCGGACGAGCGTCAATGGCGAGCTGGACAACGCGATCCGTCTGGAGCTGAACGTCACTGACCGGGAGACGGTCCACGAGCTGTTGAAGCACGAAATCGACGCGGATCGCGAGCAGTTCGCCCTGGCGGCCCTGCGGATCGGCGTGCTGGCCGTGCGCCAGGCCTCCGGCGTCGTGGACGCGCAGTCGGTGCAGCAGGAGTGCGAGCGGTTCCTGGACGGCATTCAGGATACGCTGCGCGAGCATGAGAAGTCGGTATCGCAGGGGGTCGGGACGCTGCTGGGCCGGTTCTTCGATCCGCAGAGCGGCGAGTTTCAGCGTCGTCTGGACCGGTTGATCTGCAAGGACGGCGAGCTGGAGACGCTGCTGGCGACTCACCTGCATGGCGAGGGTTCGGCGCTGTCGCGGATGCTGGAGCGGCATGTCGGCGATCAGAGCCCGCTGTTGCAGATGCTGTCGCCCGATCAGAAGCGGGGGCTGCTGGCGGCATTGACAGGCTCCATCGGCGAGGTGGTGCAGAAGCAGAGCGAGGCGATTCTGCGTCAGTTCTCGCTGGATGACCGGCAGTCGGCGCTGTCGCGCTGCATCGCGGAGTTGACGCAGAAGAACGGGGACCTGCGGACGGCTTTGACGCAGGACCTGGAAGCAGTCCGCAAGGAATTCTCGCTGGACAACGAGGACGGCGCGCTGCATCGGCTGGTGGGACAGGTGGATCGGGCGAACCGCACGATCCTGCTGGAGTTCTCGGCTGACAATGAGCAGTCCGCGCTGCGGAAGCTGTCGCGGCTCCTGGAGACGACGAACAGCTCGATCGATTCGCGGCTGTCGCTGGACGATGAGAAGTCGCCGCTGTCGCGACTCCGCAGCGAGCTGCTGAAGGTGATGCAGGAGCTGAACCGGCAGCAGACCGATTTCCAGGAACACGTGCGGACGACGCTGGAGGCGCTGAACGTCCGCAAGCAGGAGGCGGCCCGTTCGACGACGCACGGTCTGGACTTCGAGGCGGCGCTGGGGCGGTTCCTGACGGCGGACGCCGAGGGGCATGGCGACCTGGTCGACGCGACGGGGACGCGGCCGGGCAGCATCCACAATTCCAAGGTCGGCGATTTCGTGATCACGCTGTCGGCGGAGTCCGGAGCGCCGGAGGGGCGGATCGTCATCGAGGCCAAGGACAAGCAGGTGGTCCGGCTGAAGGACGCGCGGGAGGAGATTCAGACGGCCCGGAAGAACCGGGACGCCGCGTTCGGCGTGTTCGTCTTCGCCCGGAACAACGCGCCGACCGACCTGAAGCCGCTGACCCGGTTCGGACAGGACGTGTTTGTCGTCTGGGATCCGGAGGACGTGACGACGGACGTGTATTTGAAGGCGGCGCTGTCGATCGCCCGGGCGCTGATCGTCCAGCGCGAAAAGGCGATGAACGAGCAGACGGTCTGCTATCACGAAATGGAGGTGGCGGTGAACACCGTCGCCAGCGACATCGAGGCCATCGACGAAATCGTCCGCTGCGCCAATCTCGCAAAGAACAACAGCGAGAAGGTCCTCAAGTCCGCGGGGCCGCTGAAGGATAAGGTCATCGCCCAGCTGGACGTGCTGCGGGCTCACGTGTCGGGGCTGCAGAAGACGGCGACGACGTCGGTCGGCGGGGTCTGACGGGGAGCGCGGCGCGCCGCGGCGGGTCTGCGCGCGGGCGTGTCGACCGATCGGCGTCTCTGGTTCCGCGGCTCGAAACTGCCGCGTGAACCTTCACGCGCCGCGTCTCTCCGGGTATCCTCCCGCATTCGACCTCCCGGCCCAGCCGCGCAACTGCAGACCAGCGACGGCGTTAACCCTCTCTTCACAACGCGACGCATGTACCTCGGCGAACGAAGCGGATTGAAACTCGGCAAGGCGACCCGGGATGCGTTCGGCGATGCGCTCAAGGAGTGCGGCGCCCGGAACCCCCTGCTGTGCACCGTCGACGGCGACGTGGGCAACAGCACCCGGACCGAACTGTTCGCCAAAGCCTTTCCCGACCGCGCGTTCAACGTGGGGATCGCGGAAAGCAACATGGTCAGCGTGGCCGGCGGCCTGGCGGCCTGCGGCAAGACGCCGGTCATCGCCAGCTTCGCCTGCTTCCTGATGGACAACGCGTTCGACCAGATCCGGATGTCGGTCGCGTTTCCGAACCTGAACGTGAAGATGGTCGGTTCGCACGCCGGCATCTCGATCGGCGAGGACGGCCCCTCGCAGATGGGCATCGAGGACGTGGCCCTCGCCTGCTCGCTGCCCGGCGTCATCGTGGTTGTCCCCAGCGACGCCGCCTGCACGAAGGCCGCCACGCAGGCCATCATCGACCGCCCGGGGCCGGCCTATCTCCGCATCGGCCGCCAGAAGGTGGCGGACATCTACCCCGATGGCTGCGATTTCCAGATCGGCAAGGCGATCGAGGTGAGGGCCGGGCGGTCGGCGACGATCATCGCCAACGGGCTGATGACGGCCGCTGCGCTCGATGCGGCGAAACTGCTGGAATCCGAGAAGATCGACGTCCGCGTGCTGGATATGCACACGGTCAAGCCGCTGGACGTGGACGCGATCGCCCGGGCGGCGAAGGAGACGGGCGCGATCGTGGTCGTGGAAGAGCA
The DNA here is from genome assembly GCA_019636235.1 of Planctomyces sp. Taxonomy (GTDB): domain Bacteria; phylum Planctomycetota; class Planctomycetia; order Planctomycetales; family Planctomycetaceae; genus Caulifigura. Next base: position 52,653 of record JAHBXW010000010.1, on the reverse strand, counting down.
CCTGGCGCACGGCGGCCTGGGTTCGGTCGTGGCGCAGGCGGTCGTGCAGACGCATCCGGCCCCGGTCGAATTCGTCAACGTCGGCGATCAGTACGCGGAGAGCGGCGATCCGGACGGCCTGCTGGTGAAGTACGGGCTGACGGCGGAGAACGTCGCCGAGGCCGTACGTCGGGTCGTCCGCCGGAAGTGAGCGACCCAGGCGCGGTGACAGCGGCCGCCTGACGGCGTTCAAACGGCGCCCGCAAGAACTGGTCAGGGCCGCACAGGCCCGGGAGCATGAGCGGTTCGGTGGTCAGTTTCCGTACGTTCCAGAACAGCGATCCGCCGCGGATTCTGCAACTGTGGAATGACAGCGGACTGGGACGGGGCGCCGTCCGCTGTCGCAGCACCGAACCGTTTGAAATCTCGAACTACGCGCAGCCCTATTTCGATCCGGCCGGGCTGCTGCTGGCCTTCGACGGGCCGCGACTGGCGGGGTTCGCACACGGCGGGTTCGGCACGCGGGCCGACCGGCAGGGGGAAAGCCGCAGCATCGGCGTGGTGTGCGCGGTGGTCGTGCATCCCGAATTCCGGCGGCGGGGCATTGGCCGGGAACTCGTCCGCCGCACCGAGCAGCACCTTCGCGACCGGGGCAGCCGGCAGATCGTCGCCGGCCCCCACCGCTACAACGACCCGTTCTACTTCGGGCTTTATGGGGGCAGTCGGCCCTCCGGCTTCCTGACGTCCGATCCCGTCGCGCAGCCTTTCTTTCAGAGCCTGGGCTACGAGGAACTCGAACGGCACGGCGTGTTCGAGCGCGACATGACGACGGGCCGCGATCCGACGAACGTCCGGGTGATCAACATCCGCCGCTCGACCTACGTGGAGGTGTCGGAAAAGCCGCAGCGCCCCAGCTGGTGGTGGTTCACGCGGTTCGGCCGGCTGGACACGCTGCGGTTCCGGCTGAAGTTCAAGAAGACGCACGAGCAGGTGGCCGGCATCACAGCGATCGGCCTGGACCAGTACATCCCGGTCTGGAACGAGCGGACGATCGGCCTGGTGGACCTGGAAGTGCCCGAGCAGTACCGCGGCCAGGGGTACGGGCTGACGCTGTTGATCGAGATGCTGAAGCAGTTGCGTCAGGAGCTGGTGACGCGCGCGGAGATTCACTGTCCGGAGGCGAACGACGCGGCGATGCGCGCGATCACGGGCGCGGGCTTCGAGCGCACGGACACGGGCATCGTGTACCGCCTGGGATCGAACGAATCGTTCGAAACGGTGCGCGAGGAGGCCGCGCCGGGCTACACGGATACGGCGCTCCTGCCGCCCTGACGCAAGCCTGGGGCGGCGCGGACGCGGCCGGATCAGTTCGCCGGCTGCGCGGTCGGGGGGATCTGGCGTTCCCGCTGAATGGCCACGTAGACCTCTTCGCGGTGAATGCTGACGTGTTTGGGCGCTTCGATGCCCAGGCGGACCTTGTCCCCCTGGATCGACACGACCATCAACGTGATCGAATCCCCGATGATGATCTTCTCGTCCTGTTTCCTGCTCAGAACCAACATGACCGCGTCCTCTATGGCGGAAGCCTCGTGCGACATCCCCTCCTGCGATTGAGTCCTTCGTCCGACCCCATTCGCATCGGTTGACTCTGCAACACTAGGTCAGGCTCGTTGCGAAACTGACCGGCAGAATCTGCGATTCCTCGCGCGGCGTGGGGGCGGAACGCATCCTGCCAGCAACGCGGACAGGGAGGCATCTAGCTGTCAGGACGGTGGTTCCGTGCGGACAGGCCAGCTAAAGCCTATCCCAAATGAACTCGAATGGTCATGCGAATTGGCGCGATTCCGCCGGTTTTTGCGCCCGGCCGTCGCCCGTCCCAGCCGCCGCCTGATACCATCCTGCTGGTTCTTGCCATGTCCGATTCGCCCCCCGTCGATCCCGCCGACAGCCCCTGGTACCGGGACGGGCTTCGCTTCCAGTGCACTCAGTGCGGCAACTGCTGCTCCGGGTTTCCGGGCTTCGTCTGGCTGACCGACGACGAGCTGCAGGCCATCGCCGACCACCTGGGGCAGACGATCGGCGAGACGCGGCTGATGCACACGCGCCTGTACCGGGGGCAATTGTCGCTGGCGGAGTTCGCGAACGGCGACTGCACGTTTTTCGACCCGGCGACACGCGGCTGCCGGGTTTATCCCGCCCGCCCCACGCAGTGCCGAACCTGGCCGTTCTGGCGCTCAAATCTCGCCTCGCCCGACGCCTGGGAACGGGCCGGCGCGACCTGTCCGGGCGTGGGTCAGGGCGATTTCATCCCCTTGGAACAGATCGAGTCGCTCGCCGCCGCCCGGGAGATGTAGGACCGCCGGAGCCTGGCGGATCGCCACCGGACTGCCCCGCGCGCGGCATTCTGCGCTACAATCAGGAAACCGGCTTCCGGTTGGGAAGCCGCCGTCGTCCCGTTGCCCGCAGCCGACCGCCATGCCTGGTGTCGTTGTTCAGTGTCCGAAATGCGATAAATCGTTTCGCATCGCGGACCCGAAACTGATTGGCCGGACGGGCAAATGCTCCGCCTGCGGCCACAAGTTTCCAATGCTTGGATCTGGCGCGGACGCTCCGCCCCGGCCGTCCGGCGCCGCGCCTCCCGAACCCGCCACGCCGAGTTTGAAGCCGGACCGGCAGCGGTCGCATACGTCCGCGACCGAACCGCCGCTCCCCGGTCGGCCCGGGACTTCCAAGGCGACCACTCCCTCTCTGCGTGGCCGTCCCCGCGGCTCGGAACCGACGCTCGCCGCGCCCGGAGAAATTCTCGTCGGAGTCAATGCGAAATGGGTGCCGGACGATCCCGTCGTCGAACCCGAGTTCCCCGACGTCCCGCCTCCCGCCGCGCCCGCCGCTGATGACGGCTGGAGCACGCTGGTGGAGTCGCCCGCGAGACCGCCCGGTGAGCCGCCGGCGGCGCGGACGGCTGCCGCGCAGGCCGTCGGGATCGACATCGCCCCCGCCACAGGGGGCGACGCCTCGGCGCTCGCGGACCTGCGCCAGCGAAAGCGCGCGCGGCAGCGCCGGATGACGATCGTCGCGATCGGCGTCGTGGCCAGTCTCGCCCTGGGCGCGTATCTGCTGTTGCCGCGGACGCGCCCCGTGGCGCGGACAGCTCCCGGGCCGGCAAATCCTGATGTGGGCGGGACCCCCCAGGCGGCCGACGGCCTCGGCCCCTACTCCCGCGCGACGCTTGAATCGAATCTCGGCCTGCTGGACGAGTTCCGCCCCACGCAGGGTCAACCCGTCGGCATGCGCTACGTGCCGAATGGCGTCAACCTGGTGATCCACTTGCGACCCGCGGATCTGTGGAGCGATGATCGCGCCGCGGCGGAGTTGCGGGCCAGTCTGACGGAGGGCGTCGTCGCCTGGCTGGAGACGCAGATCCGCGCCGTCTGCCGCCGGGAACCCGCGCAGGTCGCGGAGGCGACATTCGTCGGCATACTGGGGGCCTTCGGCACCGAGCCCCGCTGGGCCGTCGTCGTCCGGCTCAAGGAGCCGGTCAAACCCTCGCAACTGCTGGAGGAGTTTCAGGGCCGGCTGGTGGACGATGAAACGCAGCCGCCGATCACCGTCAGCGGCCAGACGGCCCACGTGCTGGTCGATTCGCAGACGTTCGCGATCGCGCCGGCGGATACGTCGCTCGAGCTGCAGGACGCCCTTGCGGAGCCGAATGGTTACGTCTCTCGGAATCTGGCGGACCTGCTCAAGCAATCGGATCGGGAACGGCTGCTGACCATCGCCGTTGAACTTCCCGACCTGCGGCGGCACTCGGCGATGCTGTTCAGCGAACCGGTGCGACCGGCGGTGGAGGCGTTCGTGGACTGGCTGGGGAACGACGTCGAGGCGGTGCTGTGGAGTCTGCATACGCGACCGGCGCTGCATTCGGAACTTGTTGTGCGGCCGCAGATGGGGGTGTCGCCGACGATGCTGCGGGCGTCGCTGCAGAAGCGGCTGGCGGCAGTCCCTCCCCGGATGGTGGAGATCGTGAAGACGCTGAGTCCCCGCCAGCAGGGGTTCCGCGAGATCGTGGGCCGCTTTCCGGCGATGCTCGAGGCGGTGAATCAGGCGACGGTGATGCACGTCGCGCCGCAGCAGGTGCGGCTGACGACGGTGCTTCCCGCCCGCGCCGCGCCGAACCTCGCGCTGGGGACGCTGCTGACGTGGGACGAATTGCGTCGCGGCGAGACCAGCCCGGCGGAGGCGGCGCCCGTCGCGACCAGCGGCGATACGCGTCCGATCGCCGAGCGGCTGCGCAAGCCGATCTTGGCCGAGTTCCAGGGAATGTCGATTGAGCAGGCCGTCATCTACATCGGCGAGCAGACGGGCGTGAATTTCGCCGTCGACGGAGAGGCCCTCGAAATGACGGGCTACACGCGCAACATGCCGCAGAAATTGAGCCTCGGCGAAAAGCCCGCGATCGAGGCGCTGCGGGCGATCGTCACCGTGCCGGACCAGTCGGACCTGGCGGTGTTCGTCGACGAACGCGCGAACCGCGCGCTGATGTCGACGAAGCCCTATCTCGAACAGCGCGGCCAGAAGCCGTTCCCGCTCGAGTGATCGGAAATCGGGCCGACGCCGTTCAACCCGACGGCCGAAACGCGATCAGGGCACGAACGAGAATTCCTTCACGTTGAAGAGTGCGTGACAGAAGTCCGCCCAGACGTCGAGTTCTGAGGGCGCCCCCTCGGACCGGGCCTCGTTCAGGAACGCGCGGCCCGCAGCGGCCTCCGGTTCGGAGGGGTCGCGCGCCATCGTCATCGAAAATGCCGCACGGATTCTCAAGTCGTCAAGGTCCGCGCCGTCCACGGACGGAGTCTCCTCGATGACCCGCGCGGCGAACCGGCGCGACTCCTCCATCACGAAGGGATTGTTCATCAGCGCCAGCGCCTGGGCGGGCACGTTCGACGTGCTCCGCCGCCCGCGCGTCGTGCTGGGCACGGGAAAATCGAACGCCTGCATCAGCGGGTCGGGGAAGTTGCGGCGGACGGCCATGTAAACGCTGCGTCGCCCCGCGCCGTCGAGCGGACCGGACACGCCCGGCTTGCCGCGGCCGTCGTGGTGCGCCGTCAGGTGCACGGGCACGCTCCGGCCATACATCGCGTCGTCGATGCGTCCGGACGCCGACAGAATCGCATCCCGCAGCGCCTCGGCCTCGAGCCGCTTGACCGGCATCCGGTGCACGAGCGCGTTGTTCGGATCGGCGGCGGCGGCGGCCTCCCAGGCGGCGCGAACGGCGGGCGCCGCGTCGGTCGGCAGATGCGACGCCATGCGGTACGCCCGCGAATTCAGAATCAGCCGGTGCAGGTGCTTCAACGACCAGTCGTGGTCAATGAGTTCACAGGCCAGCCAGTCCAGCAGCTCCGGATTCGAGGGCGCCTGACCCATGCGGCCGAAGTCATCGGGCGAAGTCACTAGGCCCTCGCCGAAGTAATGCTGCCAGATGCGGTTGGCGATGACCCGCGCCGTGATCGGCGTCCGACCGGAATCGACCATCTGCAGCGCCAGTTCCAGCCGCGCGGGCAACTCGGGATCGCTGGGCCGCTCGTCATCGCCAGGTTGTTCAAATACCGTCAGGAACCGGCGGGGCGTGATGTCCCCCGGTTTGTGCGGATTTCCACGGATCGCGACCGGCAGATCGACGCCCGTGCTGTCGAGCATCACGGGGGCCGCCTGATAGCCGCTGCGAATCTCAGAGCGGAGCGCGGCGCGCTGCTCGAACAGCGGACGCAATCGTTCCTGCAGCGGCTTCGCGTTCGCCAGATCCGCATCGACCAGTGGGGGCGCGGTCTCCAACGGCGGCGGAGACGACTCGGCCTGAACGATCAGCGCCACCGCGAAGTCCTCGCCGTCCCGCAGACTGAACTCCAGACGACCCAGGTGGCCCCGGTACCGGCTGAGATCGTGTTCGATCCACCGCCAGCCCGCCTGCGACGGATGATCCTTCACCAGCCCGCCGTGCAGCGGACCGGCCAGCATGAGATGCGAGTTCACCGCGGCATACGTCCGGCAGCCGCCGCGAACCCAGGCGTAAACCCTTCCGGGACCGACCCAGAAGTTCGGCGTCACGAGCGTGCGTCCAGCCCTCCGCCAGCCGTTGACGCCGACATCCTCCATCACATCTTCAGCGGGATGCAGCTCATTCCACGCGGGATCACGCTCCACCGCCGGGTCCACGACAAGACCAGCCAGCGGACGTTCCGGGCTGGCGCCCCAGCGGACGTCTCCGGGCTGGCGGGGACGAGTTCCATAGGCCGGCCCGTCCGAGACCACGGATGCGTCCGGCGACCGGTAGTCGGCGATGACGTTTTCGGCGGGGACGTCCTCCGGCCCGGCGGCCGAAGAAGCCGACAGCGTCGGGACGTCGACGCCCCCTTCCGCGAGCCAGTCGCGAACGATCCTGGCCGCTTCATCGTCCAGCGCGGCCAGCCGCCCGGCGATCCGCGCGTTGTCGCCGCGGACATCGAACGGCGCATGCACGTACGCGGCGCTCGCCAGGTACCCGGCCAGCGAATAGTAATCCTGCGCCGAGATCGCATCGAATTTGTGATCGTGGCAGCGCGCACAACTGATCGTCAGCCCCAGGAAGGCCTTGCCATAGACCTCCAGCATGTTGTGCACCCGCTCGGCCTCGTCCTGCTTGATGTCCACCGGCGAGTGGACCCACTCACCAAAGAACCAGAACCCGGTTCCCAACAGCGATTCCTCGGCGCCGTTCCCGGGGTTCCGGCGGACAACATGCCGGCCTTCGGCGGCCGAGTCGGTCAGCAAGTCCCCCGCGACATGCTCGACGACGAATCGGTCGTAGGGGACGTCCTGGTTGATCGCGCGGAGGACGTAGTCCCGATAATGCCACGGGTTCGGAACGTCGTAATCGAATTCGTGCCCTCGGGATTCGGCGTATCGCACGAGGTCCAGCCAGTGGCGCCCCCAGCGCTCTCCAAAGTGCGGCGACGCCAGCCAGATGTCGATCTGACGGTCGAACTCATCGCTGGTCAGCGGCCGCTGCAGCAGCTCCCGTTCGGGGGGCAGTCCGACCACATCGAACGCCGTGCGACGCAATAGCGTGGAAGGCGCCGCGTCGGGACCGGGCTTCAGGCCGCGCTCCTCGAGCGCCGCGAGCAAAAACCGATCGATGGGATTTCTCGCCCAGTGGCTGTCGGCGACCGCCGGGATCGACGGGCGACGCAGCGGCTGCAGCGACCAGTGCTGGGCGCGTTCGGCAAACACATCGTGCCCGTCTTCGGTCCACCCGTCAGACGCGGCGTCCGCGGGCCAGGGCGCGCCCAGCGACACCCAGTGTTCGAGAATGGCGATCTTGTCCGCCGGCAACCGGCCCTCCGGCGGCATCTGGTAGCCATCGGGGTCGTAGCGGACGGCACGGATCAGCTCGCTCTCGTCGGGATTGGCGGGGACGATCGCCGGGCCAGTGTCGCCCCCTTTCAGCAGGGCCTCGCGCGTGTCCAGCCGCAGGCCCCCTTTCTGCTCGCCCCCCTGATGGCACTTGCCGCAGCTCTCGACCAGCAGCGGCCGCACCTGCGATTCAAAGAACTCGATCTGTTCCGCGGGAAACTCGCCGGCCTGAAGCGAGGCGCTCGCGAAGAGCACGATCATCGACTGCAGCACCTGACGATGCATGTCGGTCAGCTTCCGTTCGGGTGGGCTCGACGCTGGAAGCGTCGGACGGGAGGCGGGGAAGCCATCGTACCCCGCCGCCGCGCCGCGCTCCATCCCGTTCCCCATCGGCGCGCATCGACAAAAACACCCGGCGATCGCGCTTCGCGGACGAACCGCGAGAAGGAGATCCTCGACGCCGCTTCGATCCCGCGCCGTTGTCTGTCAGCACACTTCGAGGATTGCTTCGATCAATGCCCGCTTATACGATCAGGCGACACGCCCCGGCCTCGCGGAGCTGTCATGTCGCTGAATCGGCTGCTGTTTTCGCGCCGCAACTTCCTCCGCGTCGGAGGCCTGGCCCTGGGCTCGGGTCTGCTCGTCGACCGCTGGCTGCCGCGCCTGGAAGCCGCCACGCCGGCGCTGCGGGACGCCCTGACCGGAAAATCGGTCGTGTTTCTGTTTCAGCACGGCGGCCCCAGTCAGATCGAGACCTTCGATCCCAAGCCCGACGCCCCCGTCGAGGTGCGGAGCGTCAATGGCGACATCCAGACCCGCATCCCCGGCGTGCGGTTCGGCGGACTGATGCCCCAGCTCGCGGAGCTGGCCGACCGGTTCACGATCGTCCGCTCGTTCGTGACGGGTGACGGCAACCATGACATCAAACCGATCGTCGGCCGGAACTCCGCGGGCGCGAACATCGGCTCGCTGTACGCGCGCGTGGCCGGCTCGAACGATCCCCGCACCGGCTTCCCGACAAACCTCGTCTTGTACCCACGCTCCGTCGACGACTCGACCGGCCCGGAAATTCAGGACTTCGGTCGGCTCGAAAGCACTGGAGCGTTCGGCGCCGGCGCCGCTCCCTTCGTGCCCGGCGCGGGGGGGGACCTGCAGCAGAATCTGGAACTGCGGCTGACGGCCGAAAGGCTGGGCGACCGCCGCTCGCTGCTGGAGGAGATCGACCGGCTGCGACCGAGACTGCGCGAGGGGCGGACCGATCCGCTGCGGGAGCAGGCGTTCGAGACGCTGCTGGCCGGCATCGCCGGGGCGTTCGACCTGTCGAAGGAGGACGCGACGACCGTCGAGCGGTACGACACGGCTCCCCTGGTCCGTCCCGATCAGATCGACCGCGTCTGGAACAACTACAACCACTATGTCGATCACGCGAAGTCGCTGGGCAAGCTGATGCTGCTGGCGCGGCGGATGTGCGAAGCGGGCGCGAAATTCGTGACGGTCACGACGAGTTTCGTGTGGGACATGCACTCCGATGTGAACAACGCGCCGCCCGCTGAGGGCATGCGGTATGTCGGCACCCCGTTCGATCACGCCGTCTCGGCATTTCTCCGGGACATCGAGGCGCGCGGGCTGAGCGACCGGATCCTGCTCGTGTGCTGCGGCGAAATGGGCCGCACGCCGCGGCTGAACGCGTCGGGAGGTCGAGACCACTGGGGCAGCCTGGCGCCGCTGCTGTTGTCCGGAGCCGGCGTGCCGCGGGGCGGCGTCATCGGCCAGTCCACCAGGGACGCCGGAGAGCCGCAGTCCGCAGCGGTCGACATTCCGCAGCTCGTCGCCACCATCCTGCGGACGCTGTTCGATGTCGGCCAGTTGCGGCTCGTGCCGGGCGTGCCCGAGGAAATCGTCCGACTGGCCAGCGGCGAACCGATCCCCGGGATCGACGTATTGTGAGCGTCGCGATCGGCCACGCCGAAACGCGTTCGTTCCAGCCCCCCGCCCCCCGCGGCCCGTCACGCCAGGATGTCGTGGATCACGTGGCCGGTTTCCTTCTCCAGCCGGATCCGTCCGGGAATCGCCAACCGTCCGGAGTCGAGCCCCAGCAGGTGCAGCACCGTCGCGTTCACGTCGCTGACGTAATGCCGGTGCTCCACAGCGTGGAAACCGAGTTCGTCGGTCGCGCCATGCGCGATGCCCCCCTTCACGCCGCCGCCCGCCAGCCAGATTGAAAATCCAAACGGGTGATGGTCCCGACCCGTCGCCCCTTCGCTGCCCGGCGTCCGGCCGAATTCCGTGGCCCACACGACCAGCGTCTCCTCGAACAGGCCCCGCTGCTTCAGATCCCGCAGCAGGCCCGCGATGGGCAGGTCCGTCTGGCGGCACAGCGCCGTGTGGCCGTCCTTAAGATTGCTGTGTGCGTCCCAGCTTCCGGCGCCGCCGTTCGAGCCGTGGAACACCTGTACGAACCGCACGCCACGCTCGACAAGCCGCCGCGACGCCAGAAGCTGCCGCCCGAACTCCCGCGTCTCCGACTGGTCGAGCCCGTACATCGCCTGCGTCGCTTCCGTCTCCGTTTCGACATGCACCGCTGCGGGCATCGCCGACTGCATCCGGAACGCCAGCTCGTACGACTTCACCCGCGCCCGCAGCGCCGCGTCATCGGGGTAACGCTGCTCCGTCAGCCCGTTCAGCTTTCGCAGCAGATCGAACTCGCCCGCCTGCTCTTCGTGATACAGCGTGTCCGCCGGACGCACGAACGGGAGCGGATTCGACGCGTCGATCGACACCGGCACGCCGTCGAACTCCGGACCGAGATACGCCGCCCGATGCCCCTCCTTGCCGCCGCAGCAGTCGGACAAGGGATTTCCCAGCACCACGAACGTCGGCAGATTCTCATTCAGCGAACCCAGGCCGTAGCTGGCCCAGGCGCCGACCGTCGGATGAAAGCCGTCCAGGCGATGCCGGCCCTGCATGAACTGCAACTGCGCCGCGTGATCGTTGTCCTCCGTCCACATCGACCGGATCAGGCACAGGTCGTCCGCCAGCCCGCCGACGTGCGGAAACCAGTCGCTGATCTCCAGCCCGCAGTCGCCGCGTTTCCGGTAGCCGACCTGCAGCGGATAGATCTGCGGCAGGACGCCCTTGCGCGGGTCGTCGTCGACCATCGCGCGGCGGTTCTTCAGAAAGGGCGATTCCAGGACTGCGCGGTGCGGCGACTCGGCGATCGTCTTGCCGGCGTGCGTGGTGAGTTCGGGCTTGGGATCGAACGTCTCGACATGGCTGGCGCCGCCGACCATGAACAGCCAGATGACGCTCTTGATTCGCGGCGCATGCATGGCCTGGCCGCGCGACCAGCCGGTGTCGGCGCGGGCCTCGCGGTCCAGCATCGACGCCAGCGCGACGCTGCCAAAGCCGAGTCCGAGGTCCCGCAAAAATGCGCGGCGCTGACGGCGTGAATCCCAATCGGGGCATTCGGAACGGTGCATTTCCGAATTGTCCCCGCGCCGGGATCGCATCACAAGAGATGGATGCGTGCCAAGCGCCGGGGCCGCCGCCCCGGGGGCTTCAACATGCTTCGGGCTTGGGCTGGACGTCCCGGAATCGTAACTGCGGCTTCTCGATGGTCACGATCGTGAAGGGAGGCACGCTGCGCGTCAGCGACACGCTGGCGCCCACGACGGAGTTCGCGCCGACGACCGTCTCGCCACCGAGCACCGTCGCGTTCGCGTACACCACGACGTCATCTTCGATCGTCGGATGTCGCTTGACGCCGCGGACCAGGTTCCCCTGCTCGTCCTTCTGGAAGCTCAGGGCGCCCAGCGTCACTCCCTGATAGATCTTCACCCGCGAACCGATCTCGCACGTCGCGCCGATGACGACCCCCGTGCCGTGGTCGATGAAGAACGACGGCCCGATCTTCGCCCCGGGATGGATGTCGATGCCCGTCGTGCTGTGAGCGTGCTCGGAGATGATCCGGGGTATCAGCGGCACGCCCTGGCGGTGGAGCTGGTGGGCGATCCGGTAGCTGGTGACGGCCTGCAGTCCGGGATAGCAGAAGATGATCTCGTCGTAGCCGGAGGCCGCGGGGTCGCCGTCGAACGCGGCCTGGACGTCGGTCGCCAGCAGAGCCCGGATATCCGGGAGCGCGTTCAGGAACCGGACGGTCTGCAGCTGGCCAAGGGCCTCGAAGTCCTGCTGCATGGCGGCGTCGCTGCATTCGCCGCGGAGGGCGTCGTGGCCGTAACGGGCGGCGCGTGCGAACTGCTGGGTCAGCCGGTCGTGCAGGGAGTCGATCAGGTCGCCGACGAAGTACGTGACGTTGCCGACGTGCAGGTTCTGCCGCCGGCGGTAGCCGGGGAACAGCAGTTCCTTGATGTCGTCGACGATGTCGACGACGGCCGTGGCGCTCGGCAGCGGGCAATGGCCGAGGTAGTTGATGGTGCCGTGTTCGAGATAGCTCTCGACCATGCGATCGGTGAGATCGCCGAGCTGTTCTTTGACGCGATAGTCAGTGGCCATGGGGACGTGTTCCGGAGTCGAGTATGGGGCGTGGCGAAGGCGTGCGTGCGGGACGCGCGCGTCCGCTCCAGGCATCAGCGGCAGGTCCGGCCGAACGCCGGACCGGGACACGAGCACCGGGCCGCCGGAGGAGCGCTCCGGCCGGGCTGGCGCCCCCGCGTCCCCGGCCAGGTTCCAGTCATCGCCATCGTTGCCTCGGATCTCGACAGCCGCCCCGAAAAGTCTGCGCGGCTTGCCCGAATTCTACGAGCCGCGTTGAAAGTCGTTCAAGCACCTTGGGAATCGGCGAAAACTTTCGGACAGGTTGAGAATTTCGGGCGACCGCTTGCCGCGCCGCCATTCGCCGCGCCTCGCCAGCCCGCAGGGATTGCCTGAAGGACCGCCGCACGCTTTGGGAACGACGGCCGTCGTTCTAGACTCCGGTGGCCTCCGCGGCCCGCCGGTGTGCGGCCGCCCGATTCCTGCAAGGATTGATCGTGTTCCAGCGGATTCTGATTGCCAACCGCGGCGAAATCGCCCTCCGCGTCATGCGCGCCTGCAAAGAGCTGGGCATTGAAACCGTGGCCGTATTCAGCGAGGCCGACCGCGGCGCGCATTACCTGTCGCTGGCGAACGAGGCCTACTGCATCGGCCCCGCCCAGTCGACCGAAAGCTACCTGAAGATCGACCGGATCATCAGCGCGGCCGAGCTGGGCAATGTGCAGGCCATCCACCCCGGGTACGGCTTCCTGGCGGAGAACGCTCATTTTGCGGAAGTCTGCCGGGACTCGAAGATCGAGTTCGTCGGCCCTCCGCATGAGGCCATGAACCTGCTGGGGGACAAGGTCGCCGCCAAGAAGCTCGCGAAGGAGAACAAGGTCCCGCTCGTCCCCGGTTCCGAGGGGCTCATCGAATCCGAGGAGGACGCCATCCGCGTCGCCGCGGACATCGGTTACCCCGTGCTGATCAAGGCGACGGCCGGGGGCGGCGGCAAGGGCATCCGGCCCGCGATGAATGAAGTCAGCCTGCGGGCGGAATTGAAGAACGCTTCGGCGGAGGCCGAGAAGGCCTTCAAGAACGCCGGCGTCTACATCGAGCGCTACGTCGACCGGCCCCGGCATGTCGAAGTGCAGATCCTGGCCGATCAGCACGGCAACGTCGTGCATCTCTGGGAACGCGACTGCACGATGCAGCGCAAACACCAGAAACTGATCGAGGAAAGCCCCGCCCCGAACCTGCCCAAGGACGTCCGCGAGGAAATCTGCAAGGCCGCGGTGCGGCTGGTGAAGGCCGCCGGCTACACCAACGCCGGGACCTGCGAGTTTCTGGTCGACGCCGACTTCAACTTCTATTTCATCGAGGTCAACGCGCGTATCCAGGTCGAACATCCTGTCACCGAGGAAGTCACCGGCGTCGACCTCATCAAGGAGCAGATCCGCGTCGCCGCCGGCGAGAAGCTGGCGTTCAAGCAGAAGGACATCACGACGACGGGGCATGCGATCGAAGTCCGGATCAACGCGGAAGACCCGGACGAGGGCTTCCGGGGCTGCCCGGGAACGATCACCCGGCTGCGGATTCCGGGGGGCGCGGGGGTCCGCTGGGACAGCCATGTCCATGAGGGATACCGGGTTCCGCCGAATTACGATTCGATGATCGGCAAGCTGATCGTGCACCGGGCGAACCGCACGGAGGCGATCACGACGCTGCGCCGGGCGCTGTCCGAGTTCGTCGTCGAGGGAATCAAGACGACGATTCCGATCCTGCAGAAGATCATCAACCACCCCACGTTCATTGATGCGACCGGCGACACAAAGTTCGTCGAACGGACCTGGTAGGGGATTCCGGCTGCGTCGGGGGCGGCGCGGTTGCCGACAATTCCAGCGGGACGGGACGCGCCCGGCTCCCCGGGGATACAGTTCGGTTGCAAAGTTTCGTGCGAACGTCTCTGCTATTCCCGGGTTAGGTTGCGATGCGGCGTCGGAACGTGCGACGCCGAAGAACAGAATTTCGGATTACGGTCGAGGCCGGCGGCGCCGGCGGTCGGCGCAGGAACTGCCGGCCCGCGGGGGCCGCCGAACGGCGCGCGACGAACATCGCGCTGTCGCTGATTCCCCCCGGGTGCGGACCGCCCCGGCGCGCGAACGCGGAGTCTCCCCTCAGACCGTCCGGCAATCGGCTGGGTGAATCGTTCGATGAGTACAGACAGTTACCGCTCCCGCCAGGTGGTCATCACCGGGCTGGGCATTCTGAGTCCCTGCGGAATCGGGCGCGAGGCGTTCTGGAACGCCATTCGAGAGCGGCGTTCCGGCGTCGCCCCGGTGGAGCAGTTCGAATGCTCGAACGTCTCGCGGGGCATCGGCGGCGAGGTCAAGGACTTCAACGACGAGACGATCAAGAAGGTCTATCTGAAGGACCTCCGCAAGAGCCTCAAGGTGATGAGCCGCGACATCCAGATGGCGGCGGCCGCCGCGTCGCTGGCTCTCGCGGAATCGGGCATCCGCGGCACGGTCGACCCGGAGCGGATCGGCGTCGAATACGGCGCGAACCTGATCTTCTCCCCGCCCGAGGACCTGCAGGACGCCTGCTGGGCCTGCACCGACGACACCCGGCAGTTCCATTTCGAACGCTGGGGCGAAAACGGCTTCGCCAAAATGGAGCCGCTGTGGATGCTCAAGTACCTGCCCAACATGCCGGCCTGCCACATCGCGATTTACGCCGATGCCCGGGGGCCCAGCAACTCGCTGACGCTGGATGAGGCGTCCTCGAACGTGGTGCTGACCGAGTCCCTGCGGATCCTGCGCCGCGGGGCCGCGGACGCGATGATCACCGGGGCGACGGGCACGCGGCTGCATCCGATCCGGGCGATGCATGCCCGGCTGTGGGACGCCATCGGGACCGCGGATGATCCCGGGCGGAGCTGCCGCCCGTTCGACGCCCATCGCAATGGCCAGGCGATCGGCGAAGGCGCGGGCTGCATGATTCTCGAAGAGGAAGCGCATGCCCGCGCCCGCGGCGTGCGGATCTATGGACGGCTTCTGGGGGGCGGATCGTCCTGTGCACTGGACCGGGACGGACGGCCGCGGGCCCGCACGGCGCTCGTCAACGCGATGCGGTCGGCGCTCGAGGACGCGGGACTGGCGCCGGGCGACATCGGCCACATCAGCGCGCACGGCACGGGAGACGTCGCCTCGGATCACGTCGAGGCGGAAGCGATCTGGGACGTGTTCGGCGACCTCGCCGGTCGGATCCCCGTCGCCGGTCTGAAAGGCTATACGGGCAATTCGGGCGCGGGCTGCGGTACGCTGGAAGCGGCCGCGTCGCTTTTGGCCGCCGCGGAAGGGGTCGCGCCGCCGACGCTGAATTGCGAGGAGCCCGACCCGGCCTGCCGTTTGAACGTGACACAGGACTTCGTGCCGGTCGCTTCGAAGACGTTCCTGAAGATCAACTTCACGCGGGCCGGCCAGGCCAGCGCGACGGTGTTCGAGGCGCTCGCGCCCTGAGGCGCGCGGCGTCAGTCCTCCGGCGGACTCCAGTCCCCCCAGTTCTCGAGATAATGCGAGAACGCCCGGACCTCCCCCGCGCGCTCCGCGATCCACCGCTTCGCTTCCTCCACCAGTTCCTGCTCCTGTTCCAGCGTCAGCCGGCCCAGCAGCACGCGCGTCCGCAGGAAGACGAAGTACGTGTCCAGCACGTCGCAGCGGCAGTAGTCGTTGATCTCGGCCGTCTGCCCCGCGTCGTACATGTCCTGCACCTGCGAGCCATCGACGCCGGTCTTGCCCGGCTTGCCGATCAGCCGCGCCATGAGGTTCAGCCCGCCGTTGACGCGCGTCGCGCCGAAGTTGGAGAACAGGTCCACCAGGTCCAGATGCGACCGCGTGTTGTACCGGTTCCGGCTTTGCTCGTAGGTCGGCGCGTTCACGTTGAACCAGTCCGGCAGCGACATCCCGTAACGGTACGCCGCGTATTCCAGGACCGGCAGGTCGTAGCCGCGGCCGTTGAACGTAACCAGCACCGGCCGGCCATAGTGCCGCCAGCCCTGCCAGAACAGCCGCGTCATGACGTGCGGACGGTAGGCGGGATCGTCCAGCACGCAGACGTCCAGCAGCCGATGCTCGCGGCTCACCTTGGCCACGGCGATCGAGATGGGCAGCACGTACGTCGGCGGGAACACGTCCTTGCCGGTCGTTTCCAGAAGTTCCGCCCGGAATCGCTTCACCGCGTCCTGCGGCATCAAACCCTGTCCCGGATACTTCAGGCTGGAAACGAGATGGCCGTCGGCGATGGCTTCGATGTCGAAGACGAAATAGCCGACGTCGGTGGGATCGGATTTCATGGATCCTCGCTGGCGGTCGAAGGAGGACGATCGCAGACCGGCCCGGCCTGCGGCGACGCGTGGCCCCGACTTTTCCGGCGTCGGCGACGACCGGGCATTGTGTCAGATTTCGGTTCCGGGCAGCAGCTTCGCGGCGCGGTTCGACGCTCCGCGCCCTCCCACGGCCGCGCCCGAAGGTTGGATGCCAGCGTCTTGACGGCGAAATCCTCGCGTGCGTAATCTCATCGTTAACGTCAGGTCTGATCGCGGGCGCGAACCGCGCATCGGCGAACAGGCCTGAAGGTTTCATCGGGCGGTGACGTTGTGACGGCTGACGGGGGCGATCGACTGGCCAGGACGCGACTCGCGGGAAATGTCCGCGCGCGACGCACGGCCTGTTTCCTCGTGGTCCTGACGCTCGGCGCCGCCAGCCGAGCGGACGCGACCTGCGGCGACTACCTGCTGCACTCAGGCATGACGGAGGCCGACGCGGCGGAAGTTGTCGCCGCCGCGCACGCTTCCGGCGCCGCGACGCCGCAGCCGGATCAGCGCCGGCCCTGTCGCGGACCGGGCTGTCGCAATCAGCCCTCCGCCCCGGCCGTGCCGCCCTCGTCCCCCGAGCTGCAACGTGGGCACGACCCGCTGCTGGCGGCTTTCGGGAATCCGGAGCTGCCCCTGACCGGCCCGGTCCGGGATCGGGAGCGCGAGTCCGGGATGCATGCGCGGGATGGTTATTTGCCCGCGATTCTCCGC
The DNA here is from genome assembly GCA_019636235.1 of Planctomyces sp. Lineage (GTDB taxonomy): Bacteria > Planctomycetota > Planctomycetia > Planctomycetales > Planctomycetaceae > Caulifigura. The sequence continues at coordinate 35,729 of JAHBXW010000010.1, read as the reverse complement.
CCGCCGACGGCGTGACGCCTCCCTGGATCCGTCGCCGCTGACGGCCTGCGTGCTCGCATTTCGCGCGCTCCGCTTGTGCCCGTCCGACGGCCCGCGATCGTCTCTGTTTGATCCGCCGCGCGCTGACCGCTCCGACCGCCGGGTCGTGGCTGCGCCGGGACGCTGTCCGCGACTGCCGCGGAATGCCAGCTGATCCCGACGCGGCCTTCCGCCCGCACGAGCGTGCTGCCGCGCATCCCGCAGCGCGACTTCCCGAGCGGAAGCGCGCCCGCGATTCCATTCGCGCCGGCTGCATTCGCAGCGGCGAGCTGCTGTTTCCATTCATTTGTCCTCAGGAATGCATCCCATGTTGACTCGTCCCTCATCGCCGTTCCGCGACCGCGGATTCACGCTGATCGAATTGCTGGTGGTGATCGCCATCATCGCGATTCTCGTGTCGCTGCTGTTGCCGGCCGTGCAGCAGGCGCGCGAAGCGGCGCGCCGCACGCAGTGCAAGAACAACCTCAAGCAGCTGGGGCTGGCTCTGCACAACTACCACGACAGCCACAACTGCTTTCCGCCCGGCCAGTTGATCAGCACCTCGTATTCCGCCGTCACGCACCTGATGCCGTACCTGGACCAGGGGCCGCTGTATCAGACGATCGACTTTCGACTGACGTTCGACAACGTCGTCAATCAGCCGGCGCGGCTGACCGAGCTGCCCGTCCTGCGGTGCCCCAGCGATCTGCAGAATGTGCTGCCGCAGACGGGCGGGGCCATCAACTACCTGTGCAACAAGGGAACGGGCGTCATCTGGCAGGATCCGACCGGCCCCAACACCGGCATGCCGCCTCAGGACGGCGTGATGTTCTATCAGAGCCGCATCCGGATGCGCGACATCACCGACGGCACGACCAACACCGCCGCCATGTCCGAGCGGATTCTCGCCGACGGCAACAACGGCGTCGTCAGCCCCATCGCCGACGTGTTCTTCAGTCCGGCCGCGCCGACCACGCCGGACGAGGCCATCCTCATCTGCGACGCGATCGACATCCAGAATCTGGCCAACCAGTTCCCGCTGTTCATGGGGGCTCCCTGGATGCACGGCCAGCACACCTACCTGCACATCAACACGCCCAACACGCGGTCCTGCGGATTCTTCACCGTGCTCCGCGCGAACATGCCGGCCAGCAGCCGCCACACTGGGGGCGTGCACACGCTGCTCTGCGACGGCTCCGTCCGGTTCGTGAGCGACAGCATCAGCCGCCAGACGTGGCGCGCCGTCGGCAGCCGCGACAAAGGCGAAGTCGTCGGCGAGTTCTGAGCGTTTCGATCGCATTTCGGCGGCGGGCCGCCAGCGCGGCCTCCCCGCCCTTCCTGAAATCACACTGGATGACAGTCCCATGAGAAGCATTGCAATGCGGAATGTTCCCCTGCGGTTCTTGATTGGCGCGTTGCTGGGCGGTTGCCTGGCGCTGACCCTGCTTCCGGGCTGCGGTCATGGCAATGCTCCCGTCCGCGTCGAAGTGGCCCAGGAAACGCTGGCATCGGTTCTGGACAGTTGGAAAAGCGGCCTGAGCCCCGACGACGTCCGCGCGGCGACGCCCTCGGTCGTCGTCCAGGACCTCGACTGGTCAGGCGGAGCGCGGCTGGTCGACTTTGAAATCCTGCCCAATCCGCTTGCTCAGGACGCCAACCTGATCGCCAAGGTCCGGCTGACTCTCGAGGAGTCGGACGGCAAGCCACGTGAGAAGCAGGTGGCCTACATGGTCGGCACGGATCCAGTGTTGACGGTGTTCCGCCACATGCTGCCCTGATTCCCCTGTTATCTGGATTCCTTTGGGGAGACCCGCACATGCGTTTTCGAGTTTCGTTGACCCTTTCGTTCTGGCTGGGGTGTTTCATGCTGGCGCAGTCGACTCTGCACAAAGCGGCAGCTGATGACGCAGCGTCCGAGGCCGCGATTCCGGACCGGCAGCCGGACGCGCCGGCCGCCGCCGATCTCGAAGGCCGAACCGTCGAGGAGTTGGAGCAGCAATACGCGGACGCGACGCCGCCGGAAGCCGTCCGCATGTATCTCGCGATCCTCAAAGGCTCGCGGATGGGCGCCGGCGAAGGCTGGTTCCGGGACGGCGAATCGCCCTATGGCTGGGCCTGGCTGGCGGACAAACACGGAGTTCCGGCGGACTCCGGAATCGCGGCGGACCAGTTTCTGGGCCCGCGTCCGCTGTTCGACCGGCTGGACCGCGACCGCGACGGCCGCATCACGCCGATTGATCTCGACTGGAGCGAAGGCAATCCCTGGGTGCGATACGCGTACCTGGCGAACCGGATGTTCCGGAAGATCGATCCTTCGGGGGATGGACGGCTGTCGCGCGAGGAATGGCTGGCCTTTTTCGACAAGGCCGCGCAGGGGAGCGAGGACGTCACCTCCGACACGCTCCGCGACCTGTGGCTGGAAGGCATGACGGCCGGGTTCCTCCCGGGCGATGAGCCGACGCAGGAGCGCCTGCTGCAGGGATTCTTCAGCGGGGACGTGGGTTCCATGCAGGAGGGCCCGGCCGTCGGCGATCCGGCGCCGGATTTTGAACTGGAGACGGTCGGCGGCGACCGCCGGGTGCGGCTGTCGGGCCTGTTCGGATCGAAGCCGATCGTGCTCGTCTTCGGCAACTTCACCTGCGGCCCGTTCCGCTCGATGTATCCGGATGTCGAGCGGGTGCGGGAGCGGTTCGGCGATCAGGCGGAGTTTCTCGCGGTCTACGTCCGCGAAGCGCATCCCACGGACGGCTGGCAGATGCAGTCCAACGATCGCGTGGGCGTCGCCGTCGCTCAGCCAAAGACCTACGCTGAACGGCAGGCCGTCGCCCAGCAATGTCAGGCTCGGCTGAAGTATGGCATGCCGCTGCTCGTCGACGATGCGCAGGACTCGGTTGGCCATGCCTACAGCGGCATGCCGGCGAGGCTGTATGTCATCGATCGCACCGGCCGGGTTGCGTATAAGGGAGGCCGCGGGCCGTTCGGCTTCAAAGCGGGGGAAATGGAACAGGCGCTCGTGATGACGCTCCTCGATCAGTCCCTGCCGTCGGGCGCTCCGGACGCCGGCCCGGTTTCGCATGCCCAACCGCGCGTTCCGCTCCTCAGCGATGAAGAGGCCTGGGCCGGGCTGCCCGAGGCGGAGGCGCAACCGCGGCTGCCCAATTGGGCGCGGGGACTGGCCGCGACGCTGCCGCACACGACGGCCGCGATGCTGGAACTCGACTTCGCCTGCCGGACGACGCCGGAGTTCACTCCGCGGGAGCGGGGATTGATCCGGCGGGCGGTGGCGAGCGTGAACCGCAGCGCTTACGGGCTGGCCTACGCGGACGCCGAGCTGCGGGCGGCCGGGCTGTCGGAGTCGGACCTAGGGGCCTTGAATTCCGGCGACTGGCCGGCGCTCAGCGAACAGGAGCGGCGAATCACGGCGTATGCTGCTCAGGCCTCGCTGGCCGCGCGCGACCTGACCGATGAGCAGGTCGCCAAACTGCGCGCGGACCTGGGGGACGACCGGCTTGTCGGGCTGGTGCTGCTGACCGCGTATGCCAATTTCCAGGACCGGCTGGTGCATGCGCTGGCGCTGCCGCTGGAGTCCGACGGCCCCCTGCCTCCGGCGGAGGTCCGTTTTCAGTCCCCGGAATCGACGCCCGGCGGTTCGCTGGTCCAGCAGGCGGCGCGTCCCGAACTCCCGGCGGCATCCGGCCCGGACATCCCGCGTCCAGTGTGGATCGACTTCAACTTCGACGCCCTGCAGGATCGGCTGGAACAGCAGCGCGACCGCGAGGCGCGGATCGACATCCCGACGTGGGAGGAGATGATCGCCCGGCTGCCGACCGGCCTGTACAACCCCAACCGGCCGCTGCGGATCCGCTGGAGCCGGCTGGTGATCGGTCGTCAGCCGACGATCGGTCCGGCATGGATCAAGTGCCTGCGGGTGTTCGGGAACGAGGCCCATCAGGACCGTGCGTTCGAGGAGAGCGTGTTCTGGGTGGTGACGCGCGACCTGCGGTGCTTTTACTGCATGGGTCACTGCGAAATGCTGATGGAGGTCGGCGGCCTCTCCAGGGACCAGATCTCCGATCGCACGCGGCGGATGGCGGATGGGAACTGGAGCGAGTTCGCGCCGGCCGAGCGGGCCGCGTTCGCGATGGCCTCGAAGATGACACGGACGCCCTGGGCCGTCTCGGACGCCGACTTCGAGGCGCTGGTCGAGGCGCTGGGTCGCGAGCGGGCGATCGACGCGATCTGGTGGATCGCCCGCTGCCAGTTCATGACCAAGGTGTCGGACACGTTCCAGCTTCAGCTCGAGCGGGAGAACGTGTTCGAGCACTTCGAGCCGCCGGCGGAGTCGGCGCAGTCGAGTTCGAAGTAGCTGGCCCGGAAACGCAAAACGCCGGACGGCCGCGCAGTGGCGGGCGTCCGGCGTTGTGTTTTGGCGGCTTTCCTGAAGCGCGGCTTACAGGTCGTGCTCCGTCGATTCCGCGCCCTCCACGGGGATGCGGTCGTCGACGTCGGTGGCCTGGCCGATCAACTGCAGGAACCGGATCGACCACCAGGTCATGTCGACCTCCCACCAGCGATGTCCCGCGCGGGCCAGCCGCGGATGGGCGTGGTGGTTGTTGTGCCAGCCCTCGCCATAGGCGAACAGCGCCACCCACCACAGGTTCCGCGATTCGTCCTTCGTCTGATAGTTGCGATAGCCCCACAGGTGCGTCGCCGAATTCACGAACCACGTGCTGTGGTACGCCAGCACCATCCGCACGCACAGGCCCCACAGCAGCCAGGGCAGGCCGCCCAGCGCGTACAGGACCACGCCCGTGCCGATGATCCACATCCCGTAGGTGCGGTCGAAGAACACCAGCAGCTTGTCTTTCGCGAGGTCCGGGCAGAACCGCCGGTTCATCATGTCCCGCGTCTTCGGGTCATGCAGCACGAACAGCCACAGGATGTGCGACCAGAACGTGCCTTCCAGCGGCGAATGCGGGTCGCCGTCCTGGTCCGACCGCGCATGGTGGATGCGGTGCACGCCCGCCCACATCAGCGGCGAGCCCTCGCCCGAAATCACCCCCGCGAGCAGCGCGAAAAACCGCGACGGCTGACGCAGTTTCAGCGAACGGTGCGACAGGCAGCGGTGGTAGCACAGGCAGATGCCGATGCTGCACGTCAGCCAGTGCAACACCGCCGTGACGCCCAGCGCCGACCAGGTGAAGAAGAACGGCGCGGCCAGCGCTCCCACGTGCATGCCGACCATCCATACCAGCACGATCCAGTCGACGTTCTTCCACTTCAACTGGTCGCGGTAGAAGCTCTCCAGCACGACCGAGCGCTCCGCGGCGGCTTCGCTCTGCAGGGCGGGCTTCGGCGCCTGGGGCACTTCGGTCGAGAACTTCCGCTTGCGGCGCCGGGACTTCGTTCGAGTCGTCTCCACGACGGGCATATGCATCTTCGGCTCTCCAGTCCGATCGTCAGTGTTGGAATCCCGCAGGCCGTCCGCGGCGGAGCATGCGCGTCCGCCAGCGGGTAACCGCGGCGAACTATAACCGGATTTCGGAGCCGCCCTGTCTGAGACCGTTCAAACTTCTGTCAAACTTTTGTCAGCAGCGCAACCCTATACAGAATCAACACTTGAGAATCCGTTCGGGGTCAAAAGAAATCTGTACCCCGTTCCGCGCACCGAAAGCAGATGCACGGGATTCGCCGGATCCGGCTCGATCACCCGCCGCAGTCGCATCACGAAATTGTCGATCGATCGCGTCGCCAGGTCCGCCTTCTCGTCCCACACGTCCCGCAGCAGCCGGCTCCGGGACAGCACCGTCCCCTCGTGCTGGATGAAATACCGCAACAGTTGCATCTCCATCGTCGTCAGCGAATGCACGGCCCCCGCGGTGCGCACCTCGAACCGGTCGAAATCGACCTCCACTTCGCCGAACCGCATCACTCCGGTCGCCAGCGGTCCCGGGGCCAGGCCCATCCGCTCCGAACGGCTCAGCAGGTTCCGCACCCGGCTCAGCAACTCGGGAAGATGGAACGGCTTGGTCAAGTACTGATCGCCGCCGCAGTCGAAGGCCAGGCTGCGATCCTCGCTGAGCGTCCGCGCGCTGAGCACCAGGATCGGCACCCGGCCGTCCCGGCTCCGCAGGTTGCGGCAGATCTCGTAGCCGCTCATGCCCGGCAGCATCAGGTCCAGCAGCACCAGCGCCACGTCGCCGGGGTGCTGATCGAAATACTCGAGCGCCGCCGGCCCGTTGTCGAACACGACCGGCTCGTAGCCCTCCTGTTCGAGGTTGAAAGCCAGCCCTTTCGCGAGGGCGCTCTCGTCCTCGACGACCATGATGAGTGGCGCCGCCATGACGTCCAATTCTAATCCGACGCCTCCGGTTGCCAACGCTGCGTCCGCCGACTCCCCGCCGGCGTCCCGGATTTCATCCGGCCCTCAGGCGCCGCCGCCCCCCGCCCCGCCGCGGGCGATCACCGCCGTCAGCAGCCGCGCGGCGCCCGCACTTCGCAACGCCAGTCCCACCCGGTGAGCCGTCTCCCCCGTCGTCAGCACGTCGTCCACGATCAGCAGCGAGGCGCCCTCCAGCCGCGGTCGGCCGGACGGTCGAAACGCATTCACCAGGTTCCGGCGCCGTTCCGTCGGCGACAACCGGTGCTGCGGCGGCGTATGCCGGACCTTCGACACGATCTGATGCGCCAGCGGCCGCCCGAGCCGCCGCGCGAGCTGAGTCGCCAGCACCAGCGGCGTCAACGTCCGCCGCTGAATGCGGTCACGCACATGATGCGGGACCGGCGCCACGGCATCGATGCCCCAGGCCTGCAGCTCCGCACCGCGTTCGGCCCACAACAGTTCCGCCAGCCCGGCCGCCAGCGGTTCGCCTCCCAGTTCTTTGCTCCGCAGACATGCCCCGCGAAGTTCCCCTTCGTACGGCCCCAGCGCCACGACGCGCTCGAACGACCACCGCTCGGCGCGGCACTGGCCGCAACCCTGAGTCGTGTCCAGATTCGGACCCACGGGACACGAGCACCGCCAGCACACATCCCGGCGCCCGGGCACGAGCGCGCCAACGCATTCTCCGCACAGCCGCAGACCGGCCCCCTGAACCAACCCTTCCGCGATGCCGCGTCCGCAGCGGGGGCAGTCCGGAGGAAACAGAACATCCCGTCCGGCGGCCGCGACGCCCGACAGCCACCCTCCCAATGCGGCCAGTTCGGCTTTCAGCGAATCCATGGCGCCAGCGTCCCGCGGTCGACGAACGGGTTTGGAACCTCCCGGTCCGCGGTGAAACGGTGCGCGGTCATCCAGGCGAACATCCGCTCGTCCGGGTCCGCGGGGTCCGGCTCCGGAAGCGGCTCGCCATCCGCCTCGGCGTACAGCGTCCGAACCACATTCACCTTCCGCGAGGCTCGCGGCGCCAATTCGTAATTCGTGCCCCGCGTCTGAGCCAGCCAGCTGTTCTCCCGGAAACCCGAGTCCAGCCGTGCGAAGCAGGCGCGCCGCAACGCCTCGCGTTCGGCCGCGCTCATGGATTCGTCCTGTTCGATGCGGCGCGACAGCCGCTGCGTCTCCGACACGTCAAAACTCACCCAGCCATAGGGGGGCAGAAAGGCCTCCAGCTTGCAGTGCGATGGGCTGCCCTTGGGAAACAGGTTCAGACCGTACGCCACGCGCGTCGGCTGTCCGAGCAGTCGGCCGAACGCCGCGCACAGCGAGTGATAGTCGCTGCAGTGTCCGCGGCGGCGCTCCAGCGCATGTTCGGCCGAGGCCCGGAGGGAGGCGTCGTGGTGATCGTATTCGAGCGACTCGTCGACCCACCGCAACACGCGGGTGAAGTCGGTCACCGAGCCCCCCCGATCGGGGACAATCCGCATCAGCGTCGCCTGGAACCGCTCGTCCGTCGCGACGGCGCCCGGTTCGTGCCGGCGGTAGACGTCAAAGGACGCCGGCCAGGTCTCCGGCAGCCGCACCTCCTCCGGATCGACGTTCCAGCGCAACTCCTGAACTGTCGCGCGAATGCGGGTCCGGATCACCTGAGCGCCCAGCGGCCGTTTGAAAACGAACGATGCAAACCGGTTTCCGAACTCCGGCTCGGATTCGATCGCCGGCGCCTGATCGTCCGGAAACGTTTCGAACTCCGCGGAGCGGATCTCCTGTCCGTCGCCGGTCTGCGGGACGGGAATCCACACTCGCAACTCCCGCGTCCCGGCCGGGGCGGTGACCGCGTAGACGAGTTCGACGTCATACGTGACCGGCTCGCGGGCGTCGACGCGAGCCAGTTGCCCGGGATCCGGGACCGCTGGCTCGTCGCACCGGCCGCCGGTCGCTGCGGCGCAGACCGCCGCCAGCACGATTCCCGCCAGGACGATGCGCATCGCCCGCCCCTCCCCGACTCAGCCCGCGAACCAGTTGTCCGTCAGCAGCCCAAGCACGAACGGCCCGAGCATGATGATCACCGTCGCAATCATAATCAGTACGGCCGGAAACAGCATTTTGACGGCCGCCTCCCCGGCGATCGTCTCCGCCCGCTGGGTCCGTTTCAGCCGCAGCAGATCCGCCTGCGCCCGAAACAGCAAGGCCAGCGGCGTCCCGAGTTGCTCCCCCTGAATGATGGCCCCGATCAGGCTGCCGACTTCGTCGTCGTTGAGGCGCTCCTTCAGGCCCTCCAGCGCCGCCAGCCGGCTTTTGCCCATCTGCATCTCCGCCAGCACCCGCCCGAATTCCTGGCCCACGGGATCGTGCCGGAACTCCTGCACCGCCTCCTGCAGCGCATGCAGAAACGTCGCCCCCGCCTCCATCAACAGCGTCAACAGGTCCAGCAGATAAGGCAGCGACAGCTTCAGCGCCCACAGCCGCGCGCGGGCCGCCTGCGTCAGTCCGCGACGCAGCAACAGCGCGACCAAAACCGTCACGGCCGCCGCGATCAACAGCCCCGGCGGACCCAGCCAGCGGAACAGCATCACCCATGCTGGCAGGCTCAGCAGGACGGCCTGCAGCTCGGTCACCGCCAGCCATTCTTCGGGCGACCAGAAACGCGGCCGGCCGGCGGCCTGCAGTTCGCGTCCGATCTCCGGCAGTTGCCGCGCCAGCGCCCGCCGGTTGAATCGCGCCAGGGGCGGGATGAGCGGACCCGCCAGGCGATACAACAGACTGATTCGCCGCAGCTCCCCTGCCCGGGCCCGGTCGTAACGCCAGCCCCCCTCCGCCGCATCCCTGGGCGTCGAAAACCGCAGATACGCCGCTGCCAGGGCGAACACCCCGCCCCCGACCAGCGTCGACGCGACAATCGGCCAGAGGCCCGATGTTTGCGGCATCGTCGTCAGCCCGATCCCTGTGGCACATCCGCGACCCGCGGCCGTCTCAAGGCCGTCGACAACAGGCCGACGCCCAGCACCGTCGCCGTGCCGAGGACGAGGATCATGTTCTCATGGAATGGCGAGCGAAACGCGTTCGGGACGCGCCACGACGCCGCCACGGGCGCCGCCTCCGCTTCCAGCGCCGACTCCCCGGCCGCTGCCGTCGCGACGTCCCCTTTGGGCATCGGCAACAACGTCATCCACAGGATCACCAGCGTCCCCGCCAGCACGCCTGCGGCCGCCGCCCGCCCATCCGCCCGGCGACTGATCCGCCCCAGCAGAAACAGCCCCAGCATCCCGCCGCTGCAAATTCCCGCCGCCGTCCACCAACTGTCCAGGACCTGCTTGGAGTCCAGCATCGCCAGCGCCGCCACGGTGCTCAGCAGCGCAAACGCGATCGTCGCCGCGCGCAGCACGAACACCCCCCGGGGTTCGGGCGTTTTGAACAGCGGCTTGTGGATGTCGCACCAGTACAGCGTCGCCATGCTGGCCAGGTTGGAGTCCATCGCCGCAGCACACAGCGCCGACAGCACCAGCCCCCGGAAACCCACGGGCAGCGCGTACCGGATGAACCATGGAAACACATCGTCCGACCCCATCCCCGCGGGCAGCAGCTCGGGATGCGCCCGGTAGTAGACATACAGCCCCGTGCCGATCAGAAAAAACAGCGCGCTGACCGGGATGAACATCGCCGTCGCCAGCCACACCGACCGGATCGCCGCCCGGTCCGAACGCGCCGACACGTACCGCTGCACATACGCCTGGTCGATCCCGAAGTTCTGCAGGTGCGTCACAAAGCCGTACAGCACGATCACCCAGAACGTCGGCACGCTGAAATCAGCGACGAACGAGCCCAGCGAGAACTTGTCGTCCGCCGCCGTCGCCGCCGCGAACTCCGACAGTCCGCCGGGAATCCCCTGCAGGATCACCAGCAGGCAGAGCAGCGGACCGATCAGCAGCACAATCGACTGGAACACTCCGGCCCAGATCACCGCCTCCTGCCCTCCCAGGAACGGATAGATCGTGACGAGCAGCGACAGCAGTCCGATCAGCAGCGGCTTCGACCAGCCCGTGAACGGCTGCAGCGCCCCGGACAGGAGATACATGATCGTTCCCTGCCGCGCGATCTGCAGTGCGAGATAGCAGCCCACGGAGTAGATCTTGGCCCACGCCCCGAACCGCCGGTCGAGGTGGTCGTACGCGGAGACATCCCCGGTCGCCCGGTAGAACGGGACGAACCATTTGCAGGCGATCCAGGCCGCGACGGGCATCAGGATCGCGAATGAAAACGCGCTCCATGTCCCCGAATAGGCTTTCCCCGGGTTCGCCAGAAAACTGATGCTGCTGACGTACGAGCCAAAGATCGACAGGCCGACCGCCCAGCCGGGCAACGAGCGGCCGGCCACCATGTAGCGTTCGGTGTTTTGATTCCGGAAGAACCAGCCGCCGAACCCCAGCACGACCGCCAGGTAGGCGGCGACAATGATCAGGTCGAGCGGTGAGATGATCATTGGTCAGAGGGGCCGGGCGCGGGCGGACGGGGCCGTATCCTACGGCTGATGGATCGTGGTGACCAATGTTCCGCTTCGCGTCGGCCGCCAAGGTCGCCAGCATTCCCCGGGACCTGTTGCTGACCGCACTGCCCGCTTTGAACAGGCTGCCGGGAAACTCCTCTTGTAGTGAAGTCCGCAGTCGCTGCTATCTTACCGCGGCTGCGCAGCTGCCCGTTCGTTTTCGAGGCCGGGAACGACGCGCCACGCGCGTGCTGAATTGTCCGGTGGTCCCGTTCGGGACGGCCGATTGCGACAGTCGTCGTTTCCAGCGCACAGACGTGCCCAAGCCAGATACGCCAGGTCGACCGGAATCGCGCCCCCTGTCCGCGGGCCGCCGCAGGGGGCTGATCGGGCTTGCGCTCGTGCTGGCGGCCGTGGCGCTGTGGGCCTTCGGTTCGCAAGCCGTTTCTATGGACGCGCTGCGCAACCGCCTGGAATCCATTCAGAAACTGGCTGACGACAATACGCTGGTCGCGGGTCTGGCCTTTGTGGGCCTGTATGCCGCCGCGGCGGCCGCGAGCCTGCCCATCGGCACCGCTCTGACGCTGCTCGGCGGAGCGATCTTCGGAGTCTGGATGGCCGTGCCGCTGGTCGCGCTCGGTTCGACTTTGGGAGCGACCGGCGCCATGCTGATCAGCCGGTTTTTCCTCCGCGACTGGGTCACGGATCGTTTCGGCGAACGGATCGAGCCCGTGCAGAAGCGGTTCGAAGAGGAAGGCGCGTATTACCTGTTCGCGCTGCGGCTCACCCCGGTGGTCCCGTACTTTCTGGTCAATCTGGCCCTGGGCCTGACGCGCGTCCGCGTGTGGACGTTCGCCTGGGTCAGTCTGGTCGGGATGCTGCCCGCGATCTGGATTTACGCGAATGCGGGAAGCGTGCTGGGGGCCATTGATCGTCCCGCGGACCTGGTTTCTCCGGCCGTGTTGATTTCACTGACTCTGCTGGGGGTCGCGCCGCTGGCATTCCGCTGGCTGCTGAAGGTTCCCCGCCGAAAAGTGCTGATCGGCGCCGGCGTGGCGGCGGGCGTGCTGCTGATGGGGTCGACCGCGGCCGCCTGGCTGCGCTACCGCACCGCGGATTCGATGGCCATTCCGGTCGTCGAGTTCACCAACGCCGACTATCCCGAGGACCCGACGCCGCGCAGCATTCATCACGGCAAGTACACCGGGCGGACACTGACCCTCAACCGTCGGGACGAAACGCATTTCGACTTCGTGTTCGAGCCACAGCATCCGCACCTGGCGCGGATCGTGTTCAAGAACGTCGACGTCAGCCTGATGACGCCCTCGCTGCCCGAGTGGACAAAGGACAAATCAGCCCTTCGCAAGGTCGCGCTGACCGACCGGCAATGGAACCGCCAGCAAGTTCGGTTCGGCGGCGTCGGGTCGCGGCATCTCGAAGTGACCGGCGGTGACGGCTTCGAGGCCAAACGCCTGTACTCGGCCGACCTGGTCAAAAACTCGCTCGAGGCGGGACGTTGGGAAGTCATGCTGTACGTGCAGGAGCGCGGCGACAAGGCGTTGTATTACCAGGGCTGGTTCCAGTTCCCCCTGGGACATTATCGCCGGCTGTTCGAACAGAACACGGGATTGTCGTACCTGACGAACGGCTGGCGCCTGGAGACCGGCTGCCGGCCGGAGGGGGTCCGCATCCGCATGGACGATCTGCGGCGCGTGACGCGGGAGGCCGAGGCCCGCTGCGGCTACGACCCCGCGGAGTTCGTGTTCGCCAGCGGCGAGCAGGCGCGCCGGCGGCGCGCTGTCGTCGCCGAGAATGTCCTGTCGTGGAAGGACCTGTACGACGGCCGGCCCGTTCGCTTCGCCGCGTTCGAAGCGCCCGGCCGGTATTCGTTCGCCAGGCCGCAGGGGAACGAATACCAGCGGATGGACACATTCGAACGGGCGCTCGTCCGCGAGATCGCCTCTCGGGCCGACAACGAGGTCCGCAATGAAATCGAGCTCGTGTTTCGCAGCTCGCGAAGCCCGGGCGTCTGCCGGTTCATCGTCAGCGGGTTCCGCTGGGATCGGCTGCCTCAGGCCGGCCCTGAAGAGTATCCCCGCGGCCTGTATATGCCGATGGGCATCGCCGTACCGCCCTTTTTCCAGGACTACGATTCGCTGCTGGCCTCGCCGCCGCAGCGATCCCCCTACGTGTGCCTGATGCTCAACGAGGAAGGGGAGTGGCTGGACCACCGCCGGATTGGCGTGGATGGACCGATTCTGCATCGGGACGCCCAGAACCCCAACCGGGCGCACCTGTACCTGATGTCCTACGAGCGACACATGCTCGTCGGGCACTGGGTGATCGAACGCTGAGCGAATTTTCGAGACTTCGCCTGTCCGAGAGCCGCTCCCTGTCTACGCTCCCTGCGACTCCGCGGGCGTGGCTGCGCGCTGCGGCGTCAGAGCGGACACTCGGAGTGAAGCCAATGACCAAATGGGCCGTGATCGCCGCGGCGATCCTTGTGACGGGCGCCGCGCTCGGAGCCGATTCCGAAGAGACCGGCTGGAACCAGTGGCGCGGCCCGCGGCGGGATGGCACCGCAACGGGGCGCTGGCCAGTCCGGCTTGATGAACAGTCGCTGGTCGCCGAGTGGCGCGTCCCGCTGCCGTCCAGCTACTCGGGCCCGGTCGTGGTCGGCGATCGCGTCTTCGTGACGGGCTCGACCGAGTCCGGGACGGAAATCGCCGCCGCACTGGACCGGACCACGGGCGAAGAACTGTGGCGCACGGAATGGGAGGGCGCGATGCTCGTGCCCTTCTTCGCCATGTCCAACGGCAGTTGGATCCGGTCGACCCCCGCCTGCGACGGCGACGCGCTGTTCGTGGGGGGCATGCGGGATGTTCTCATTTGCCTGGATGTCGCGACGGGCGCGGAGCGCTGGCGAATCGACTTCGTGAAACAATCGGCCGCGGAGCTTCCAGCGTTCGGGTTCGTCGCCTCGCCGCTCGTGATCGGCGATCACGTCTACGTGCAGGCCGGCGCCGGGTTCGTGAAGGTCGAGAAACGGACCGGAAGGATCGTGTGGCACACGCTGCGGGACGGCGGCGGCATGAATGGCAGCGCGTTCTCATCGCCGGTGCTGGCCGAGATTCAGGGAGTTTCGCAGCTTGTCGTGCAGACGCGGACCCGGCTGGCCGGCGTGGATCCCGAAACCGGGGACGAGCTGTGGTCGCAGGAGATTCCCGCCTTCCGGGGCATGAACATCCTGACTCCCACGGTCGTCGGCGACAGGGTGTTCACCAGCAGCTACGGCGGCGGATCGTTTCTGTTCGCCATCGACAAGGCCGCCGGCGTTTGGTCCGTCCGCGAGCTGTGGCGGAACAAGGTCCAGGCCTACATGTCGTCGCCGATCGTCATCGACGGCCACGTCTACCTGCATCTCCGAAACCAGCGGTTCGCCTGCCTGAATCTCGAAACGGGCCTGGAGACCTGGATTTCGCGGCCGTTTGGCAAGTACTGGAGCCTGATCGCCAACGATCGCCGGATGCTCGCGCTCGATGAACGGGGAGAGCTGTTGCTGCTGGACGCGGACCCCGCCGAATTCCGCATTGTCGATGCGCGAACCATCAGCAGCGATCCGGCCTGGGCGCACCTGGCGGCGTGCGACGGCCAGGTGTTCATCCGCGAACTCAACGCGCTCGCGGTTTATCGGTGGCGACCCGCCAGCGAGGACTCCCCCTCCGACGGCCCCCGGTAAACGTCAGCGGCGTGCGACGCGAACGCCGCGCGGGTACAGTGGCGGCCTGATCGACACCGGCCGATGGCGGGACCTCCGCCGCGGCAGTTCTCCCGGAGTCCTCCATGCGCCGCCTGCCCGTTCTGCTGGTCCTTGCCGTTCCCGCCCTGCTGACGGCCGCCAGCGCCGAAGATCGCGTTCTGCACACGTTCCGCCGCATTCAACTTACGGATGTGTACTACTCCGAAGGCGCGAATGCCGGCGACCTCAACAACGACGGACATCCCGACGTCGTCTACGGCCCCTTCTGGTACGCGGGGCCTGACTTCCAGACCGCTCACGAGATCTACCCGCCCAAACCGCAACCGCTCGACTTCTACGCCGACAACTTCTTCAACTGGGTGTACGACTTCAACGGCGATGGCTGGGCCGACGTGTTCGTCGTAGGCTTCCCCGGCACGCCCGCGTACGTCTACGAGAACCCCGGCGACGCCGGCGGACACTGGCCCAGGCACCAGGTCTTCGACTCGGTCGCCAACGAATCCCCCCACTTCATCGACGTCCTCGGCGACGGGCGGCCGGAGCTGGTCTGCACGTTTCAGGGCAAGTACGGCTTCGCGACATTTCACCCCGAACGCCCCTTCCAGGCGTGGACGTTTCACGTCGTTTCCGACCAGTCCGCGCCGGAACGCTTCGGCCACGGCCTGGGCGTCGGCGACGTCAACGGAGATGGCCGCAGCGACATCCTGATGGCCACCGGCTGGTTCGAGCAGCCGGCCGAGAACGCCTTGAACGCGCCCTGGCCGTTCCACGAAACGAAATTCACCCCGAAGTACGGCGGCGCGGAGATGCACGCCTACGACGTCGACGGCGACGGGCTGAACGACGTCATCACCAGCCTGGCGGCGCACGACTTCGGCCTGGCCTGGTACCAGCAGTCGCGCGAGGGGGATGAGCGGACGTTCGACCTGCGGATGATCATGAACGAGCGGCCGGAGGAGAACCGGCACGGGCTGGTGTTCACCGAGCTGCACTCGGTCGCGCTGGCGGACATTGACGGCGACGGCCTGCAGGACATCGTCACCGGGAAAACGTACTGGTCACACCACCGGCAGAGCCCGATGTGGGACGCCGGGGCAGTGGTGTACTGGTTCCGGCTCGAGCGGACGGACGAAGGGGTTGTGTGGACGCCCTATCTGGCGGACGGGGAGGCGGGGATCGGGCGGCAGATTTCGATCGCGGACCTCAACGGGGATGGCCTGCCGGATATCGTGGTGGGAGGGATGAAGGGCTGCCATGTGCTGCTGCACGAGACGCGGCAGGTCGATGAGGCGACGTGGCGTGCCGCGCAGCCGAAGTTGCGGGAGGCGGACTGAGGAGGAAGGCGGCGGGATGACAGGCATCCCAGCCGACGGCTCGGCTGTCGGGCTGCAGGACCCAGGTCGCAGCACTGGGCGTGGTCCGGGCGACCAGAATTGATCATTGGTCATCAATAATTGGTCATTGCGATCGTCATCATTCGCCTGCAAACGGCGCCGTAGGGTGGCGTCGAGCCGTAAGCCCGTGAGGGCGAGCCGGCGATGACCCACCATCCACGACGTCCACAGGGGATGGGCGTCCCCCACTCGCCTCTTCAATTTGCACTTTGCAATTGCCGTTTTGCACTTTGCCCGCCGAAGAGCCGGTGGGTCTCGTGCCTCGACCACACCCTACATCGATTTGACGTCGCGCGAAGCGGTAGGGTGGCGTCGAGCCGTGAGCCCGTGAGGGCGAGCCGGCGGGGACCCACCATCCACGAGGTAAAGGGGATGGGCGTCCCCCGCTCGCCTCTTCAATTTGCACTTTCCAATGCCCGCCGAAGAGCCGGTGGGTCTCGTGCCTCGACCGCACCCTGCGGCGACGCCCGGCGCTCAGGCTGCCGGCTCATGCCGCGCTTCCTGCGCGGGGCGATGACACGTCCGCATCAGCCTGACTTGCGTTTTTTCGCCGGCGTTTTGCGCGTCGCGGCGACCACTTGCCGCAGCGCGCCCGTCTTCTTGCGGCCGGCGGCCGGCTTCGCGGCCCGCCCCGGGGGCGACTTCACCTGCTTCATGCTGGCCCGCATCGCGTCGATCAGGTTGATCACCGGCGGCGCCGCCGACTCCTCCGGAACCGACAGTTCTTTCCCGTCCGCCTTCGACTGAATCAGCGCCGTCAGCTTCTCGTTGTACAGGTCGCGGTACGCATCCAGCTTCGCGGACTTCGCGGTCATGGCTGAAATCAGCTGTTTCGCCAGTTGCAGCTCCTGGCGGTTCGCGGAGGCGCCTTCGACCTCGTTGCGGAATTCGCTCGCGGGCCGCACCTCGGCCGCGTACATCAGCGACGACATCATCAGCAATCCGTCCGCGGCGCGGACCACCACGAGCTGTTCGCGACGCCCGATGACGACCTGGGCCAGGGCCTCGACCTTCTGGTCGCGCATCGCGTCGACGATGATCTGATACGGTTTCTGGCCGACGGCGGCGTCCGGCACGAGGTAATAGCTGCGGCCGGAGTAATGGATCGGGTCGACGGCCCCCGCCGGGACGAACGTGTCCACGCTGACATTTCGGTCGCTGTCGGTTCTGAGGCGGTCGAGCTCATCCGGATCGATGACGACCCAGCGTCCCTTGGAGACTTCGTAGCCGGAGACGATTTCCGCTGAGGGGACTTCGCCGTGGACGGGGCAGGACTTCTTGTACTGGATGCGCGACAGGCAGTCTGCGTGCAGTTGATTCAGCGAGATGCGCTCGCCCGAATTGATCGCCGAGTAGGCTTTGACGGGGATCGAAACGAGGCTGATGCGCAGAAAACCCTTCCAGAACGCGTGGGCAGCCATGGCCGGCCTTCAAAGTGGAGGACCACCTCCCTGAATGGACGCAGCCTGCCTTGGCACAGCACGGGCGATTGTACGGGCAAACGTCATGCCGCGGGAGCGGCCTTCGGCGTCGCTGGGGCCCGCCGCGCCGTCCCATCACTCCTCGATAACGTCGTCGTCGGTGACTTCGTACGTCTTTCTCGGCGGGCGCGACGGCTTTTTCGGAACGGCCTTCATCCGCGGATCGGTCTCCTCGACCGCGAAATTCTGAGCCTGCTCCGGCAGCGCCACCGGAACGTCCATGCTGAGGTATTTCGGATCGGGCGTCTGGATGGGCCGCCTGGGCGGCGACCCCGGGGCGCCTTTTTTCGGAATCGCGTCCACCGCCGCCAGCCGATAGCCGACGTCGCCGATGTGCAGCTCGTCGCCGACGCGGATCCGCCCCTCCTTGCCGATCAACTGCCCGTTGATCCGCACGCCGTTCATGCTGCCCAGGTCCCGGACCACGAACTCGCCGTTGATCTGGGCCACGCAGCAGTGGCGTCGCGAGACCTTCCGGCTGTTCTTGATGACGACGTCGCAGTCCTGCTGGCGGCCGACGAGGATCACGGCCTTGTCGACAGGGACCGGGTGGCTGCCGTCCATCGGGATGAGGCACATCGGCATGGCGATTTTTCCCAGGTGCGCCGGGCGGGCGCGACGGGCCGCATCGCACGGACAGCGTTCGCTGGCGGCCGCTCGGCGACCCGCGAGAGACGTCTCCGGCGCCGCCGCCCGGTCAGAGAACCCGGCAGATGTAGCACTTCAAGTATAGAGTCTCCGGGCACGCCGGCGTAAAGGGATGATCCGGCGCCTGCAGACGGGCCTCCAGAATCTGCACCCGACGTTTCGATTGCAGGGCCGTCTGCTGCAGCATCCCCTCAAAATCCTCACGCGTCACCAGCCCGGAACAGCTGCATGTCGCCAGAATGCCCCCCGGCGGAAGCAGGTCGATGGCCAGCCGGTTCAGGCTGAAGTACCCCCGCAACGCCTTCTCCAGTCCGTTCTGGTTCCGGGCCATCTTCGGCGGGTCAAGGATCACCAGGTCGAACCGCGCCTGCGTTTCCTTCAGCTCTTCGAGCTTGCGAAACGCGTTCGCGTTCTCGAATTGCATCCGCTCCTGAACGCCGTTCATTTCCGCGTTCCGGCCCGCCAGCGCCAGCGCCGGCGCGGAGGAATCGACCGACGTCACACGCGCCGCCCCCCCCAGCTTCGCCGCCGCGATCCCAAACCCCCCCGTGTAGCAGAACGTGTCCAGCACGTTCGCGCCGCTCGCGTATCGCGCCACGGCCGCCCGGTTCTCCCGCTGGTCGAAGAAGAACCCCGTCTTCTGACCCTCGACGATGTCCACCGCGAACGACAGCCCCTGCTCCTCGACGATCAGCGGACGCGGCGGCGCTTCGCCGGACAGCAGACCGTCCCGAATCTCGAGCCCCTCGATCTCGCCGATGCCCTTCTCTGTTCGCAGCCAGATGCCTTTGGGCTGCAGCTCCTCCTGCAGGACTTCCAGAAACACGGCCTGCCGCTGGGCGAGCGCCCGGCTGGTCCATTGGACGGTCAGATAATCGCCGTAGCGGTCGATGATGACGCCGGACAGCCCATCTCCCTCGCTGAACACGATGCGGCAGGCCCGTTCGGCCGGCGTTCCAGCGAACAGCTTTCGCCGGAGGGCGATGGCCTCGCGCAGTCGCTCGGCCCAGAAGTCGTCGTCCAGCGACACTCCGTCCTGCCAGGCGTAGAGCCGCACGCGGATGCGGCTGGCCGGGTTGAACAGGCCCCGGGCAACGAACGCTCCGGCGCTGGAATGGACGTCGACGATGTCGCCGGCTTCGGGCGAGCCTTCGATTCGATCGACCGCGCCGGCGAAGACCCAGGGGTGGCGGTTGAAGAACGGGGCCGCGCGACGGGGCTTGAGGACGACGCGGGGCAGGCTGTCGGTGGGCATGAACGTCGCGGGCAGGCGGGAAGGAATCCGCCACCGTAGGCGGTTCGAAAGCCGCCCGCAAGATGCACCGCCCGCGAAACGGTTCCAGCCCCGGGCCATTCCGTCGCGACGGATGAAAGATGCCTGCGGACGCGTGACCCGACACGAACCGAAAACTAACCTGCTGTTCCGGCAGCGCGCGCCGGCCCGGTCCGCCGCGGCGGAAAGCGGCGCGCTGTGGGAATGTCCGGCAGGGAGACACAGGAGTCGTCAGGGATGTCCGAGGAACTGCAAGACCAGGCGGAGCGCGCGCCGGCGCCCCGGGAACTCTCCAGGCCGCAGCGCCGCACGCTGGGCGTTCTGATCGAAAAGGCGATGACCACGCCCGATCAGTATCCGCTGACGCTCAAGTCCTGCACCGCCGGCTGCAATCAGAAGAGCAATCGCGATCCTGTCACCAGCTACAGCGAAGAGCAGGTCGAACGATTCCTCACGGAACTCCGGCATCTGGGGCTGGTCGCCGTAGTGCATACCGAAGGCGGCCGCACCGAACGCTTCCGGCATTACGCCCGCAAGGCCTACCCCTGGTCCGAACCGCAATTGGCCATCATGGCCGAGTTGTGGCTGCGCGGTCGGCAGCAGCTGGGGGAACTCCGATCCCGCGCGGGGCGGATGGCGGCGATCGAAACACTGGAGCAGCTGCGGACGGAACTCGCGCCGCTGATCGAACAGGGATACGTCCAGTCCAATGGCTCGCTGGACCGCCGGGGCGTGGAAGTCGATCATCACTTCTACCTGTCCGACGAGGGCAAACGCCTTGAACCGGCCGCCCAGTTTCCGGACGAGGAGTCCGACGATGAAGCCGTTGCGACGTCCGTCCCGCGCGGCGCGTCCGCACTTGCGGCGCTCGAAGAACGCGTCTCCGCGCTGGAAGGCGGACTGTCTGAACTCCGCGACGAGCTGCACGCCCTGCGCCGGGAACTCGGCGCCTCCTGACCGGACTGCGCGCCGCGGCGAGCGTGCGCCCGCGCTGCGGCGCCGGACGTTCGCGTTCGCCGCGCTGGCTGCGGCTCTGCTGTCCTCTCCGAACGTTCTCGCCCAGGCGGACAGACCGGACGTTGCCGCGGACGACGCGGATGCCGCGCTGCGGCGCTACTCACTGCAGACGGTCGTCGATGAAGCCGCCACGCGCAGACTGGCGGCGGCAGCGGAAACCGCGACGCGCGGGGATGTGCTGGCCGCGATCGCGGAATGGCGGAGTCTGCTGGAGAGCGCCGATCCGGCTGCGCTGATCGCCGTTGATGATCGAAGGCTCTCGCCGCGGCTGGCCGTCCGGGAGGCGCTCGCCGCGCAGCCCCGGTCCGTCCGCGCCGAATATATTCGAATCGCGGAACCGGAGGCGGGCCGGCAACTTGAAGCGGCACTCCGCAACGGCTCGCCGCATGATCTGTGGTCGTTGGCGGAGCGCTTTCCCGAGACGCCGTCCCGGGAGCGGGCGCTGGTGGAACTCGCCGGGCGGGCGTTCGACGCGTGGTCGCTGCGCGAATGTGCCGCCGCCTGCGACGAACTGTTCGCGGGCGTGGCCGTGCCTGCCGGGCTGGCGGATGCGTCGCTCCGCGCCGCGCTGTGGAGAGCAATCGCATTGCAGGAGACTGGACGGACGGCCGAGGCGACCGCGTGGTGGCGCGCGACGGAACCGCTCCTGTCGCCGGCGGCACGCGCCGCCGCTTTGAACGATCCTCGCCTGGGACCGGTTCTGAAGGAGATCGAACGCAGCGGCGCCAGCGCTCTGGACGAGCCGGCAGAACTGCTGCCCTCGGAGACCGTCGTCTGGGATCTGCCGCTGCGCGTGCCGCAGGAACTTGCGCGGCAGGTCGCGGGGGCGCTGGACGACTTTGAATTCATCGCCCATCCGCTGCTGGCATTGACGGCGCCGGCTCGCACTGCGGACGGCCGCTGGATCGTCAATGGCATGACGACGATCGCATCGGCGACTGCTGACAGCGGGGCGGCCGTGGAATGGCCGGGGGGCATCGCCGTCGACCGCATGCAGCCCTTCACCTTGGCCCGCCAGTTGCTCGGCGAATCGGTGTTCGCACAGCCGGCCGCCGATGGGGACCGCGTCTCGCTGGTCGTCGAGAACTGGATCGTCGATCCGGCCGCCGACGCCCACGACGCGTCACAGCTGCCGCCGCCGCCGCTGCCGCCGCCGTTCGCCGACAGGTCGATCCAGCAGCGGCGCGTCCGCGTGCGGCAGATCGTCACGACGTCGCCAGACTTCCGGCGCGAGCACTGGCAATCGGAACCGGTGTGGGCGATCGGCGATGTCATGCTGCCCATCGTCGTGCTCGGCCCGCCCGTCCGCGCCGGCGACGAGTTGCTGTTCGTTGCGGACGTCGACTCGACGCTGCATCTGGCGGCGCTTGATCCCGCCGACGGCACGCGTCGCTGGACGCTGGAGTTGGGCGTCGCCGGTCTGCCGCTGGCGCAGGATCCGCGGCGGATGTCCGCAGCCGTCGAACAGACGGTCATCGGCGAGCGCGTCTGCATCAGCTTGGGCTGCGGCGCGCTGGCGACGGTCAACCTGCGGAACCGGCGAGTGGAGTGGGTGCGGCGGACATCGCGGGATGACTGGCGCGGCGCGGGGCCTCCCAGCGCTTCGATCCCTCCGCATTCGCCGCGGCTGAAGCATTTCGCGGGGTGGCGGGCGCCGGCCGTGTTCCGCGCCGGGAACGCGCTGATCTGGGCGACGCCGGAATCGGACCTGCTGGAGGCGCTGGCCCCCTCCTCCGGCCGCAGACTGTGGAACCGTCCGCGCGGCGCAGCGCTGCTCGTCGTGCCGGCCGAGGAGGATGCGCTGGTCATCGAGCCAGCCCGCCTGACGCTGCTCAATGCAGAGCACGGAACCGAGCGCTGGTCGATCCCCGTGCCGGAAATCGCGGGGCGGGGGTTCGTCGCCCGGGGCTGGGCGGTCGTGCCGCTTCGCAGCGGTGGGACGCTGGCCGTACGATTGAACGATGGCGCTGTGCGCCGCGCGATCGACTGGCCACGGGAGATCGCCGCCCCGACCGGCGACCGTCGGCCTTTCGAAACGCTGCGCACGCTGACGCAGGCCCCGGAGGGCATCCTGATTGTCGATCATCAGGGAGCGCGACTTGTCAGAACGACGGGGTCCGCGCCGCAGCTGTTCGCCGACGATGCCGATGCGGTCGCTCGGGCCGCCGCGCTCGCGCGGCGTGGCGCCCTCGCGGAAGCAGCAGCCGTTCTGACCGATGCAATTGAGGCGGCGAACGGCGACCAGCGCACAGACCTCATCCGGCAGCTCCGGGAGCTGACGGTGATTGCGGCCAGTGCCGAGCCGACAGACGTCCTCCCGCTGCCAGCCGTCGTCGCGGGCGAACCGACCGGCGAGCTGCGCGGAGCGCTGCAATTGTTGCAGCGGGATCTCTCTCCCGTGCGCGCGATCGACTGCCTGGTCGCGGCCGTTCAAAGTGGAGGGCCGCCGCTCTGGACGACGTCCCGCGCGGACCCCGCGGTGCGACTGCGCGCCGAGGCGTTCGCGGCGTCCGTTCTCATCGATAAAACGGAGCCTGCTGTCGACGGCCGCGCGCGGCTCAGCGAGTCGACGACGGCCGTGCTCGACGCCGCCCTCGCGCGGCTCCGCGGCGCGGGGCGCGACGAAGACGTCGAGTCGCTGTTGCAGTGGCTGCTGCCAACGGATCAGGGAGCGGACCGCTGGTTGTCGCTGCTGGAAGCCGATTCGCGTTTCTTGTCCGGAGGCAATCGGACGTCCGAGGTTCGTCGACAGGTGGTCCTGCATCGGCTGGCGCTGGTCGACGACGCCGCTGGCATCCGGGCCAGGGCGCTCCTGGCTCGCTTCGAACGGGCGCCGGCGTCGACCATCGACCGCTGGCCGGCCGGGCCGCCGCAGGTCGAGGAGCGCGCCTGGCCGTCGGAAACGCCCTTTCGCCGGCTTGCGCGACAGACCGTCGCCGGCCCCTCATTTGACGAACTCAACGTCGAGCTGCGATTCGTTGGCCGTTCGGAGATTCGCTTCTCAGGTTGCGGAGAGGACCGCCCGTGGGCCGTCCGCATCGAACGCAGTCAGCGGACGATCAGCCATGTTCCCGAGCATCAGCGGGCCTGGTCGATTGGTCCGCTGGTCATCATGCAGAGCGGCACGCAACTCCGCGGCGCGGCGCCGTTCGATGCGCAGGGGGAGCGTTCCGCCCGTCTGGTATGGCCCCTGAACGGAATGACGATCGACGCCTGGGGCACGGCGGCGAACGGCAGCGTCGACTTTCTGCCGCGCGTGTCCGACGCCGGACCCGGGCCGCATCCGCTCGATCAGGACGGCTTCGGGCGACCGCTGGCGCAGGTCGGCCCCGTCACGGCTTCCTACCTCGCGCTGCGGCAGTTCGGCCGTCTGGCGGCGTTCGATCTCGCCTCGGGCGAACCGCTGTGGACCCGTGAAGGCTACGCGGCGGACGAGGAGGCGCATGGCGACGAGACGGCGCTCGTCCTGTGGTCGCCGCGCACCGGCCGCCGGGAATCGCTGCGGCCGCTGGACGGCCGATTGCTGGATCAGGGGGCGACTGTCATTCCGTCTGAACTGCTAATCGGCGTCGCAG
Source organism: Planctomyces sp. (assembly GCA_019636235.1). Classification (GTDB taxonomy): domain Bacteria; phylum Planctomycetota; class Planctomycetia; order Planctomycetales; family Planctomycetaceae; genus Caulifigura. Next base: position 11,704 of record JAHBXW010000010.1, on the reverse strand, counting down.
GTCGATTGGCGTTTGCGTTCGCTTCTCCACAGGCCGGCGACGGCGGCGGCAGCGCGCCGGGCGTTGCGCCGCTCGAGGCGCTCGACCTGGCGACTGGGGAACGCCGGTGGGCGAAGGACGCGCCAATCGGCAGCGTCGCCGCGCTGGCGGACGATCAGCTGGTCATTGTCGTCTCATCCGGGCGACTCGCGCTGCATCGACAGGCGGACGGCGAACTCGTCGCGGAACACAGCGTCGAAACGCCGGCGTCGCTGGATTCCGTCCACGCGGTCCGCGATCCGCAGGGGCTGCTGATTCTGACGAATGCCCTGCCGCCGGTCGGGCAGACACGACGGCCGTTCAGCGCGCTGGTGGGTCCGCGGAGACCGGCCGCCAACGGCTGGCTGCACGCGGTCAATGCATCGGGGAGCGACCGCCTCTGGTCGCTGAAGCTGGAGGGCACGGTGTTCCCGCTCGATCAACCGCCCGACGTGCCGCTGTTGATCATCAACGACGCCGTGATCGACGACGCCCTGATGGAATCGGCCGTGCCCGTCGATCGGCTGCGCTGTTTCGACCGCCGCACGGGGAAGCTGCTGCACGAAGCCGGAGGGCCGGCCTATGCGGGGGTCTCCCGGGCCATGGGAATGACGGTCGAGCGCAGCGTCGACGACGGCTGGATCGATGTGCGGATGCCGAAACAGATCATCCGGTTCAGGTATCGCCCAGAGCCGCGTACGCCGTAGCGCCAGCGGTCGCTTCGTCGAGCGTCCGCAGGTAGCGCTGCCATTCGCCGGTCAATTCGCGCTGCTCGTCCGACTCGAGCAGCCGTTCGATGACCATCGCGGCGATCCGGCCGGAGTGCTCGTCGTTCTGCGCGTCGTAGAACTCGCGGAACGCGTTCCGGAATTGAAGCAGCGCGTGGACGTCGTCGCGCGGACCCTCCATCAGCACGCGATCCGGATCAGCGTGGTCCCGCAGCGCGATCCGTTCGCCGTCCGCGACCGCCCCGGGCATTCCCGGGAGCTCGGACGTCGAATGACCGCCGCCGGACAGCGAGCCCTCCAGCCGCTGGAGGCGATCGAACCAGCGGGGATCGGCGGCCAGCCGTTCGGCGTCCCAGGAGATCGTGCCGTTGGGAGCGCCGATGAGTTTGAAGCGGATTTGAAGCTCGTCTCCGGTGTCGAGGTCCCGCAGTTCCACCGCCCCGCCGGACGTGCAGGGATCATGGTCGGAGCCGTCGACGAGATTAATTGTCGATGCGGGCAGGCCGTGCTCGGCGGCCAGCGGCCGACAGCGATGGATGGCGACGCGTACCAGCGTGCGGGTGGCGTCGTCGACGAATTCGTGCTGAGCGCCCGGCCCGCCGGACTCGCGGACGGCGATTGCCGACTCGACGCGATAAGGAGCGAGCATGCCGATTTCGGGCGGCGCGGCGTGGGCGTTGGGCGGGCCAGGCGTCAGCAGGGCGAGGTGGTCCGCCGCATCCGCCTGACGGAGAGTTTCGCGGACGCTGTAGCGGTAGGCTTCGCTGGCGCCTCCGATGACGCAGGCGCCGAGTCCGAGGGCCAGCAGGCGGGTCCGCATCGTGCGTCGTTCAGCGTTCATAAGGCTCGCACGGAATTTGACTTGTATCTTTACAGTGGAATCTTTCCTCTGGTTAGATGTACGGTTGAGACGCCTGTGGTCCACACGGAAACCGGGTCCGCGTCAGGATTTTCGCTCCATTGACGCCCGCTGAACCTTGACGACCTCAACGGAACCTCAAACCCTGCAACGGGTTTCGATGTCGGCCCCGCGGCCGTCCGGATGGTGGATTCCCACGCGCCGGACCGCTACAACTCGCCGCCGGAGGACGCTATCGAGGCGATCGACCGGTCGCTGTGCGCCCCTCCCGCTCGGGAAAGCCCGCGCCCGCTTTCCGCCTGTCACGCGTCGTCGAAATCTTCGGGAGTTCCTGCCATGTCGCTTGCCATCGTCTCCGTCCACGCCCGGCAGATTCTCGACAGCCGCGGAAACCCCACCGTCGAGGTCGACCTCGAACTCGAAGACCGCACCGTGGGTCGCGCCGCTGTCCCCAGCGGCGCCAGCACCGGCGCTCACGAAGCCTGCGAACTCCGCGACGGCGACAAGTCCAGGTGGCTGGGCAAGGGGGTCGAGAAGGCCGTCCGCAACGTCAACGAGACCTTGGCCGGTGTGCTGCTCGAACAGGACGTGTTCGACCAGGCCGCGCTCGACAAGTCGATGCTGGAAGCGGACGGCACGCCCAACAAGGCCCGTCTGGGAGCGAACGCGATTCTGGCCTGCTCGATGGCCGCCGCGCATGCCGCCGCCCGCTCCTGCATGCTGCCGCTGTACCGCTACCTCGGCGGCGTCGGCGCCCGCCGCCTGCCCGCTCCGATGATGAACATCATCAACGGCGGCGCGCACGCCAACAACGGCATCGACCTGCAGGAATTCATGGTCATGCCGCTGGGCTTCGACAACTTCAGCGACGCTCTCCGCTGCGGCGCGGAAATCTTCCACAGCCTCAAAAAGGTGCTGCACGACAGGCACCTCAGCACGGCCGTCGGCGACGAAGGGGGCTTCGCGCCGGACATCAAGAACAGTGAAGAGGCCATTCAGGTGATCCTGATGGCCATCGAGAAGGCGGGCTACAAGCCGGGCGAGCAGGTCAAGATCGCCCTCGACTGCGCCTGCACCGAGCTGTTCGACGCCAAGTCCAAGACCTATCGCATCGAGGGCAAGACCTACGATCAGGCCGGAGTCGTCGATCTGTTCGCCGGCTGGGCCGCGAAGTACCCGATCTGCTCGATCGAGGACGGCTGCTCGGAAGACGACTGGGAGGGCTGGAAGATGCTGACGGACCGGCTCGGCGACACCGTCCAGCTGGTCGGCGACGACCTGTTCGTCACGAACACGCAGCGTCTGCAGCAGGGGATCGACTCGGGCGTCGCGAACAGCATTCTGGTGAAGGTCAACCAGATCGGCACGCTGACCGAGACGATCGCAGCGGTCGACCTCGCCTTCCGGAACGGATATACGGCCGTGATGAGCCACCGCTCCGGCGAGACCGAGGACACGACGATCGCGGACCTGGCGGTGGCCCTCGGCACTGGCCAGATCAAGACCGGATCGGCCAGCCGCACCGACCGGATCTGCAAGTACAACCAGCTTCTTCGGATCGAAGAGATGCTGGGGGACGCCGCAATCTACGGCGGCACGATTTGAGGTCGTCCGCGGACCGCGGACCAGCCGATGACGTCGCCCGAGGGGAGCGTGCGCGCCGCCCCAGGCGTCAGCTGGACGATGGTCCGCAATGACAATGGCGCCCGGCCGTGGGCGACGGCCGAGTCCCCGGGCCGTACCGCGGGGGCGGAATGGACGACGACCGCGACTCGACGACCTCCGACGTAGCCGCGTCCAGCGACTGGGCCGACGATTGGCGAGCGGGACTGTTGTCGTGCGCCTTCTGGCTGACCCTGCTCGTCGCGGCCTGCCTGTACGCCGCAGCCACGCTGGGGCCGAAGGTCGTCAGCCTGACGGTGCGGCAGCACGAGGCGCTGCGGCAGGCGGCGCGGGCAGCCGGGCTGGCGGCCGACGTCGAACAGCGGGAACTGGAGATGCGGGCGTTCGAGCGCGATGCGGAATTCGTCGCGGCGCGGGCGCGTCAGGGACTGCGTCTGTCGGCGCCCGGCGAAATCCTCATTCCCGCCGCCCCGGCCAGCACACGTCCTGCCGCCCCCCCGGCCGACGCGCCGTTGCCCCCCTTGTGGCCGCAACTCCGGGAACTGGCGGAGAACGGCCTCTTGCGCGCCCGGTTGCTGACGACGGCCGCCGCGCTCGTCCTGTTCGGCTTCACCTTCCTGCACGACCGCCGGCCCGTCCCCCGGAGCAGGGCCGCGAGTCAGTAGTTCATCTGCAACTGGAACCGCAGCAAGTCTCCCTGGAACTGCTGATAGGAGCGGGTGTCGGCGACGTTGCGGGCGATCGTGTTCGTGCGGTCGGTGATCGTGTACATGCTGACGAACTCGATCGACTTGCTGATCTGCCATTCGAGACCAAGTTCCCACTCGTTGACGTGCGACCAGGGGGCATTCCGCTCGGACTTGTAGCCCCCTTTGAAGTACGACCAACGGGCGAACGGCCACAGTTCGCCGCAGGACTCCGTCTGGATGCGATACATCGTCATGGCGTAACCGCCGTACAGAGGCCGATCCGTGACGGCCGTCTGCGCGTCGTCGAGCGCCGGACCGCGGCCCACCGTCCATTCCGACTGGAACCCCCACGGCTGCGGATACCAGATGAACGAACCCGCGATCCGCTGATCGAGCTTGCCGTCGGCGTCCCCCGTTTCGAACGTTCCCGTCGGGCGCACGGGAGGCCCCACGCCCAGCGGGGAGATGGGCGTCGACAGGACCGCGTACTGGCCCGTGTAGGCCTGCACGCCGAACTCCACGAGCTGACCGTCCTCCAGCTGGAGCGGCAGCGTGAGCCGCGTCACCAGGTGGACGTTGTCGTTCTGCTCGCGGAGCGAGCCCCCCTGCCCGGCGTAAGCGCCGATGCCGAACACGCCGTAATTGCCCGAGCCCTTCAGGCCCTCGTCCATGATGTATTTGAACCGATCCTGGGCCCATGTCGGCGTCCAGTAGAAGAACGCGCCCAGGTCGCGCTCGTTGCGGACGGCGCTGTTCAACGGGTCGGCCCGGTCGAGCGGCAGCCGGTTCTGGCTGGATTGCAGGTTCTCCCAGCCATAGGGGACCTTGGATTGTCCGACGCGGACGCGGTACTCCTTGTTGTCGTCGAAGTAGATGTCGCCATACCAGTCGCGGATCTGCAGGAACTGGATGCCGTCCGTGCTGCCCGGGGGCGTGACGGCGAAGTCCGGCTGCAGGTAGACGTACAAATGATCGCTGACGTCGCCGAACAGGATGACGCGAGCCCGGCGGATGAGGAACGTCTGATCCTCCTGAACGGAGAAGTCGCCGACGTGCTGGGGCGGCGCATCTCCTTCATCGTTCAGGACAGCGTTGTAGCGGAACTGCGTGTACCCGCGGATGTTGAGTTTCTCGTACCAGGCCTTGTCCTTCTTCTCCTCCTTTTTCTTGTCGTCGGACTTCGGCGGGGCGGCCTTGAGGTCCTTCAATTCCGCCTGCAGTTCCTCGATCTGCGCGGAGAGCCGGGCGGCGGCGGCGTTCCAGTCGTCGGGCGGCGGGGCGCTGTCCAGCTCGGCGGCGGGCCCGTCATCGGGAAGCGACGCGGCAGCGGGCGGGGCCAGAAACTCCGACGACGATTCGGCGCGGGGAATCTGACCTTCAAACAGATCCCCGGACGGCGACTGACCGCGAATGGTCGATGCGGGCCACTCGTCAGCGGCGGTTTTCGCCGGATGGACCCCCAGACCTGCCAGAGCAAGGGCGACGAGCAGCGGAATGTCGCGAACGCGCAGAGGCAAGGGGGCAACTCCAGGGGCGGCGCGCATGCGGAGCGCAAGCGAACTCGACGCGCCGTCTGTGAAGATGTATCGGTTGTGCCGGTTTTTTCGATTGATGATGAATTGTTAAGAATGGCCTGCCGCCAGCTTCACGCCGCCAGTTTCTCACCGCCCCCGGATGGCCGGCCAGCCGCCTGGCGCCGGCCCCGACGGTCGACCCGGCACGCCCGCGGGCGTCGGTCCCCGGCGGTCGCCTGACCGCGTTTCCCGCGAACCGGAACCCCGTTCCGCGCGTCCTGCGGCTTGTTGACGCCGGCGAGAAGCGAGGGATATACCCTCTGCGGGCACGTCCCGCCGGGCGCGGCGACTTCTCCAACCTCAGCAACCGTCCATGTCGAATCGCATTTTCAACTTCTCCGCCGGGCCGGCCGTCCTGCCCGAACCCGTGCTGCAGCAGGCCCGTGAAGACCTCTGGGACCTCTCGAACACCGGCATTGGCGTCCTCGAGCACTCGCATCGGGGCAAAGCGTTTTCGACCGTGCTGCTGCAGGCGATCGCCGACTGCCGGACGCTGGCGAAGATTCCCGACGACTACGACATCCTGTTTCTGACGGGGGGCGCGTCGACGCAGTTCTACATGGCGCCGATGAACTTTTTGACGCCAGGCGACACGGCCGATTACCTCGTGACGGGGGCCTGGTCGAAGAAGGCCGTCGCCGACGCCAAGCGGTACGGCCGCGTGCATGTCGCGTGCACCAGCGAGGACCGGAACTTTTCGTACATCCCATCAGAGGTCCGCTACAGCGGCGCCCCGAAGTACGCGCATTTCACCTCGAACAACACGATCTTCGGCACGCAGTTCCAGAAGGAGCCGACGCCCCCCGCCGGCGTCCCGCTGATCTGCGACGCGTCGAGCGACATCTTCAGCCGGCCGATCGACGTCGCGAAGTACGGACTGATTTACGCTGGCGCCCAGAAGAACATCGGGCCGGCCGGCGTGACGCTGGTGATCATCCGCAAGGATCTCGTGGAACGCGGTTCGAAGGACCTGCCGGTGATGCTGCAGTACCGGACGCACGCCGCGGACGACTCCTGTTACAACACGCCGCCGACGTTCGGCATCTACCTGATGGGGCAGGTCTTCAAGTGGATCCTGTCCCAGGGGGGGCTGGAGGGCCTGGCCGCCCGCAACGAGGACAAGGCCGGCAAGCTGTACGCGCATCTGGACCGCAGCCGGCTGTTCCGCGCGACGGCCGCGCCCGACAGCCGCTCGCTGATGAACGTGACGTTCGTCACGGGGGATGAGACGCTGGACGCCGAGTTCATCGCCTTCGCGAAGGCCCGCGGGCTGGACGGCCTGAAGGGGCACCGCAGCGTGGGCGGCATGCGGGCCAGCATCTACAACGCGTTTCCGCCGGCGGGGGTGGATGCGCTGATCGCCGCGATGCGCGAGTTTGAAGACCAGGCGGACCGCGACGGTCCGGACGGGCGGGGGTGATTCAGGTTGAATCAGCCAGCGCGGACGGCCCATGCCCAGGGTTCCCGAAAGGCCCTGCGACGCACAAGCTCCGCTGGGGGCATGTGCCCCAGTATCTGGGCGTGCATTCAGACCGGGGATTAGACGCCATTCAGCTTGCGGAATCTCCACCAAGGCCCATTCTTCGGGCTGCGTGGTCGAACCCCACTCCGGACGATACCGCCCGGGCGCAGCAGTTCATCATGAGACGAAGATTGGAGAGACACTCCGCGGCCAGTGCAGGGGCGGCGCATGAAGACGCTCCGGCGGAGGGCCCGTTTCCGCCGGAGCGCGACAATTCTCGATGTACAGCGACGTTCGCTGATCAGCCAGGTTGCTTACGCGTCCGCTGAGGAGTTCGCAGTGCTCGTCCGGCGGCGGAGCCGATGGAACAGCCCCAGGCCGCCGAGGCCGAGGAGCGCCAGCGATCCGGGTTCGGGGACCGGATTGGCCGCCCCGGGGTCCGTGGGGTCGGTCGGGTCGGTGACGTACGGGGCGATCGTGAAGACTTCGAGGTGACTGAGACTGAAATATGACCACTGCATGCCAAACACGTTCTGGCCCGTCAATTCCCCGTAAGAGTAGTCATACGCGTAATTGCGTATTGGTTGGTCGTCCTGGTAGTTGTCAATGTACAAGTCGAATCCACCGCCAAACACAGGTCCGTTGTAAATCGCGTTGTAGGTCTGAAAAACCCCCTGGTCGTCTGAGCGTTGGTCGAGCTTGAGGCTCGTCGACAGGTTGAAAAGGAAGGCTTCTCTGACCGTCGGATCCCAGCTAAAATTGAAAACAACGAATGAAACCCACGATTCCGGATTGTACCCGCCGACAATTTGCCCGGTGAGGTCTGGGCGGTCGATCCATTCCCCTGTGATGGTGTCTCGTTCCCACACACTGTCCACGCGCACGACTGTGAACGTCGGCCCCTTTCCGTCGGCCGCCGCGTGGAAGTCGAATGCGATGTTCTGCCCGACTGGCCCACTTTCAAAGCTGAAGATGTTCGTCTGAGTGATCGGCCCCTGGCCCAGCCACGTCTCCAGCTGATCAGCGTCCGATTGCGAAAGGATGTTCGATCCCCCCGAAATCATCGCCCCCTCGCCCACCTTCGGCAGGCAGCACATCACCATCGCCCCCAGCAGCCAGCCCGTTCGAAAGCTCATGATCGCCCATCCTTCAACGTGATTGTGTTGACCGCCTGCTGTCTTCCTGAACTCCCGCGGACATGGAGCGCGCACCGGCCCCATCGCCGCGGAAGGTCCGCAGTTCGCGGACCTGCAGCTGACGCCTGGCAAAGGCCGCCGCCCCAACGGCGAGCAGCACGACGCCCAGCAAAATCAGGATTCGCGTCCCTGCTGATAGACGCATCGCTCCGCCGCCCCGTACCAGGACCACAGCGGATGAATGTGGACTCCGCCCGAACCGATATGCGCCGTCCAATCGTCAGCGACCGGCCAGATTCTCCAGTTTTTTGAAATTCGCTGCCTTTCGAATGCTCCGGCGAACGGAGACCGCCCCCACCAGGCTCTGCCCCATGCGCACACGTGCGATTTTCAGTGAGTCGCCGATTGTATTGAATACGGCGTCGAGTTAGACTTGCCGTCTGTCTCGGCGGGGGGGCCGGTCGCGGGATTGTGAATTGGCCAACACAAGCTGACTGGGAGCCCCCATGTCGGGCGACTACGACGGGCCCTGCACGGCGGACGTGCTGCTGCCCCGCATGTATCGCGAGTTGCGCCGTCTGGCCGCGGCGAAGCTCGCGCAGGAACGTGGCGAGCCGCTTTCGATCCAGCCCACTGATCTGGTCCATGAGGCGTATATGCGGCTGGCGTCGGGGCCGTCCACGCCGTTGTGGGACCACCGGGGGCACTTCTTCGCGGCTGCCGGAGAGGCTATGCGGAGGATTCTGGTCGAGCGGGCGAGACGGCGTCGCCGGCAGAAGCGGGGCGGAGGCTGGGAGCGCGTGGGGCTGAGCGACTGCGGCCATGATCCCACGGGCCGCACGATCGACATTCTGACGCTCGATGAGTGCCTGTCCCGGTTGGAGAGCCTCTCGCCGCGGCATGCCGAGGTGGTCAAGCTGCGGTATTTCGCGGGGCTGAGCATTGATGAAACGGCAAAAGCCCTCGGCGTGTCCTCCTCGACGGTGGACGACGACTGGGCTTACGCGCGTTCGTGGCTGAAACTGGAACTTCAGGGGACGCGCAACGCCAGCGGGTGCTGACGACAGATGGGGCCGGGCCGGAAAACGATGCGGCAAAGGGGCGGACGATGCCTGAGTCCTTCATTGAGGACGGCGCGATCTTCAACACGTTGCGCCGCCTGGCGACCGAGCAGGAGCGTTTGGAGCACCTGGAGAATGCGCTGCCCGGCGACCACGATCGCCAGGCCCGTATACTTCAGTTGCTTGCGGCCCACGAGCGAAACTCGCGGTCGCTGGAAACGGTCACAGTCGCATCGCGGGAGGAGGCAACGCAGCTTCCCGCTCCGTTGAATGCGACGATCGGCCCGTATCGGTTGGAGGCCGTCCTTGGCCAGGGCGGCATGGGTGTGGTTTATCTCGCCGCGCAGGAGTGGCCGATTCGACGCCAGGTGGCCCTCAAGGTGATTCGGTCCGGACTCGCTGTCGGCAAGTTCCTGCAACGTTTCAATGCAGAGCGGCAGGCACTGGCGATGATGAGCCACGAGGGAATTGCCCGCGTCTTTGACGCCGGCACGACGGACGCCGGTCTCCCGTATTTCGTCATGGAGTACATCGACGGTGCGGCGATTACCCGAGAGTGCGATGCGCGACAACTCAGCATCAGGCAGCGGCTGAAGCTGTTCATTCGACTTTGCGAGGCGGTCCAGCACGCTCATCAAAAGGGGCTGATTCATCGCGACTTGAAGCCGAGCAATATCCTGCTGCAGAACGTGTCCGGCTGCCTGCAGCCCTGCGTCATCGACTTCGGCGTCGCCAAGGCGTTTTCCAATCCGCTGCTGACCGAGGAGTCGCTGACGCAGCACGGCCAGATGGTGGGAACCATCGAGTACATGGCGCCCGAGCAGTTTCTCTTCGATTCGCGGCAAGTCGACACACGTGCGGACATTTACGCGCTGGGAGTGATTCTCTGCGAGCTGCTGACGGGCGATCTGCCTCATGGTCGGGACAGGTTGAGAAGCTGCTCGCTGCTGAATGTCATTCAGATCGTCAATACGGAAGTGCCGCGGCTGCCGAGCCGACGTGCGTTGTCTCCCGAAATTGCAGCTGCACGGACATTGAGCGTTCGTCAGCTGTCTCGAGACTTGCACGGGAACATTGACTCGATCGTGCTCAAGGCGCTTTCACACTCGCCGGACGATCGATATTCCTCAGTCAGTGAACTGGCGAATGACGTGCGACACCATCTGGAAGGCGTGCCGATCGGTGCTCGCCGCCCACGTGCCCTGGAACGGGTCATCAGACAAGCGAAGCGACACTGGCTGGCCGCGTCGCTGTCCGTTCTCGCGGTGCTCGCGACCGCCGCATTTGTCATCGATCGCCAGATTCAATCGCAGGCGCTGGCCGCGCTGTTGTTCGATCGAGAATCGCGACTGTATGCAAGCGATGTTCAACGGGCGGCGGGGGCGTGGTCGAGCGGACAGTTCAAGCTCTTCCAGGACATCGTCGCTCGGTATGCGGACGGTCAGAGCAGCGCCGCCGTTCGAGGCGTCGAGTGGAATCTGCTCAATGGCCGAACACGCCGGGACGGTTCCGTGCTGGCCAACAATATCGGAGACGTATACTGCGGCGTGTACTCGCCGGATGGGCGGTCAATCGCCATCGTCGGCCAGGATGCGCGGGTCCGGATTCTGGATGCGGAAACCGGAGAACTCATCCATGCATGGGCAACAGGACAGGGCGAGACAAACTGCGCCGCATTCTCCGCCGATGGCGAGTTCGTATGGACAGCGGGAGACGACGGGACCCTGAAGAAATGGGAGATTGCAACTGGGAAATGCCTGTGGTCGACTGAAGCCCACCCGGGCGAGCAGGCATTCAAGGTCCTGTTTGATTCGCGGCGTGATGCACTTTTTACCTGCGGAACAGGATCTGAAATTCGCATCTGGAATGCTGAAGACGGCCTGAGCCGCGGCGTCTTGCTGGGCCATGCTGCGCCGATCCAGTCAATCGCAATAAACGCCGGGACGCCAATGCTGGCTTCCGCAAGTGATGACGGCACGGCGAGAGTCTGGAACCTTGACAGCGGTCTCGAAGTCCAGCGAATCGAAGTACGTTACAAGGCATCGGGTGTCGCCTTTTCCGCCAATGGCGAGTATCTGGCCGTCCTGGAACGCGATCACAGATCTGGAGGAGCCATTTCGATCATCCGTCCCGACACTGGCGAGAGGATCGTCAGCCGCGATTTGCACGAGCCGCCTGTGGACGCCTGCTTCGATCCGAAACGCCGAATGTTGGTCGTAATCACTACGCAAGGGCATGCCGTGCTGTTTCGGCTCGCGATTCATCGGAAGGAGAGTCGAGACAACATTCCCGTTCCAATCGAACCAGTCTCGATCTGGGAGAGTGGCCTTACGCGAGGTTATGGCATCTGCCGCAGTCCTGATCACAATTCGGCTCTGCTGGTAGGCGCCGGTGGACCGGTGACGAAATGGTCCCGTCCCTGGGAAGCCGTCGGGCATTTCGACCACCGGGCTGGATTCTATGCGCGACATCTTTCGTACATCACCAAGTCGGATTGGCTGATGGGGGCTCCGAACCGGGGCTTGGCATGGCTGAACTGCACTGGCAGGCCTAA
>JAHBXW010000001.1 GCA_019636235.1 Planctomyces sp. | reverse complement strand
CGCCCGCAGCAACCTGCGGCTCGCACGACCCACAGCGATCTCATGCGCATGCACGCGCGTGTTCAGTGGTCCCGGTCCGACTCGAACGGACGGCGAAATCTCAATGCTTTACGGGCATTCCGGGATCCCGCGGTGCAGAATGCGGTGCAATCGCCGAAGGGGCGGCCGCCCTGGCAGCAGCACACACTGATCCACGCCTGGCACTGCTCCTCGACCGCTGGGCCGACCTTCCGGAGACGACTCGGGACGCAATCGCCGCCGAGATCCTGAAGGCCTTGGAGGTCGTGTAAGCGGATGCCTGCGCTTCAATGGGGCCGCTCCTGTTCGGAGCGGAAGACGGGCTGAACGACGAGCGACAGCTGCAGACGTTCGGCGCTTCAATGGGGCCGCTCCTGTTCGGAGCGGAAGACCTACGAGTTCGACGATGACGGCGCGCCCTGCGGCGTGCTTCAATGGGGCCGCTCCTGTTCGGAGCGGAAGACCTACGAGTTCGACGATGACGGCGCGCCCTGCGGCGTGCTTCAATGGGGCCGCTCCTGTTCGGAGCGGAAGACCGTCTCGTCGATCGTTTGTACGAGGGATCGTCGCCAGCTTCAATGGGGCCGCTCCTGTTCGGAGCGGAAGACCTTCTTTTTGGCCGGCATGTCGTAAACCCTTGTGGTGCTTCAATGGGGCCGCTCCTGTTCGGAGCGGAAGACCTGCCGGAACTCGACGTGTGGATGCGGGTCGGCACGGCTTCAATGGGGCCGCTCCTGTTCGGAGCGGAAGACGCCGTTGAGATCAAGCCCAAGTCAGCGACGAAGGTGCTTCAATGGGGCCGCTCCTGTTCGGAGCGGAAGACCTGACGAGCTGCAGCGCGGCACCGGTCCCGGACACTGGCTTCAATGGGGCCGCTCCTGTTCGGAGCGGAAGACGGCGATCGGCTTTGGGTTCGCCGCCAATGCCGCCGCGGCTTCAATGGGGCCGCTCCTGTTCGGAGCGGAAGACATGCGGTCCTGTACGTCAAGACGTTCGCGACTCACCTGGCTTCAATGGGGCCGCTCCTGTTCGGAGCGGAAGACGACGGTATGTCAGTCGATTACCAACGACTCTGGCGAGCTTCAATGGGGCCGCTCCTGTTCGGAGCGGAAGACGAATCCGGCCGCCGGGGCTTTCCACTTTCCCGAAAGGCTTCAATGGGGCCGCTCCTGTTCGGAGCGGAAGACCGCGGCGTCGAGGCGATCCGTCAGCAGCGCGCCGAACGCTTCAATGGGGCCGCTCCTGTTCGGAGCGGAAGACCTGCTTGCAGGACTCGTTGCGGTAGCCGCCCTCACCACGCTTCAATGGGGCCGCTCCTGTTCGGAGCGGAAGACGGCGGATCGACAATGCGGTGAACGGCGGGACCGGCACGCTTCAATGGGGCCGCTCCTGTTCGGAGCGGAAGACGGGCGTCACCGACGCCGGCGTGCGCGTCACGCCGCAGCTTCAATGGGGCCGCTCCTGTTCGGAGCGGAAGACCAGTCGGAGAACGTGACCGTCGCGCCGCTGCCGGCCTGCTTCAATGGGGCCGCTCCTGTTCGGAGCGGAAGACAACGGCAAAAGTGCTGCGGGCCGCGCTGGCACTGGCGCTTCAATGGGGCCGCTCCTGTTCGGAGCGGAAGACTCAGGGGGCCGAACGCGGCGCAGGCCGCGGGGGAATCGCTTCAATGGGGCCGCTCCTGTTCGGAGCGGAAGACTCGCTCTCGTCCGTCAGCAGATTGGTTCTCCGGTCGCGCTTCAATGGGGCCGCTCCTGTTCGGAGCGGAAGACCGCGTCGAAGGACCCGACGTTCGGAAGCCGCATCTGGCTTCAATGGGGCCGCTCCTGTTCGGAGCGGAAGACCCTCGTCCGTCTGAAATTGTTCGGCGCGGTTCGTCATCGCTTCAATGGGGCCGCTCCTGTTCGGAGCGGAAGACCTGGGTCGAGGCCCGCATCGAAGCGTGGTCCGATGGCTTCAATGGGGCCGCTCCTGTTCGGAGCGGAAGACGGCGGTGCAGTCGGCGGCCTATGCCCGCATGGCGACGCTTCAATGGGGCCGCTCCTGTTCGGAGCGGAAGACAGGCCGAACGAATTTCGGCATCCGGGTCTACATGCCGCTTCAATGGGGCCGCTCCTGTTCGGAGCGGAAGACGCTGACCGCCGGAATCCTGATTCCCTGCGCCCTGGCGGCTTCAATGGGGCCGCTCCTGTTCGGAGCGGAAGACCTGCGCAGCAGCAACACGGCGCTCGCGCTCCAGAGGGCTTCAATGGGGCCGCTCCTGTTCGGAGCGGAAGACCCGACCTGCGTGGTGCCAACCTGACCGGTGCCAACCTGGCTTCAATGGGGCCGCTCCTGTTCGGAGCGGAAGACGCGCTCTGCTCAGGAACGCATCCTTAATACCCTCAACAAGCTTCAATGGGGCCGCTCCTGTTCGGAGCGGAAGACGGCTACCGGAAGCTGTACTTCATCGGCACGGAATTGGCTTCAATGGGGCCGCTCCTATTCGGAGCGGAAGACCCGTGTTTCGGGAATTGATCGAGAATGAGTTGAACGGCTTCAATGGGGCCGCTCCTGTTCGGAGCGGAAGACGCACCAGCCGGTTGACCTCGACGCAGGCCACCGTGCCGCTTCAATGGGGCCGCTCCTGTTCGGAGCGGAAGACGACGCCATCTTCGCTCTCGACGTTCTGGGCGGCCCGGCTTCAATGGGGCCGCTCCTGTTCGGAGCGGAAGACCGGCGTGTTCGGCGGCAGGTTCGGCGGGGTGGTCCGCGCTTCAATGGGGCCGCTCCTGTTCGGAGCGGAAGACGAGCTGGCGGTTCGCATCGCCGAGGTCCGCCAGGCAGTGGCTTCAATGGGGCCGCTCCTGTTCGGAGCGGAAGACCGATCGTCGTCGTCCGCGTCCCGCAGCGTGTACCGGCTTCAATGGGGCCGCTCCTGTTCGGAGCGGAAGACCGTCTCGCCGCGTTGCCGGACGAAGGTGGGTTGCCCGCTTCAATGGGGCCGCTCCTGTTCGGAGCGGAAGACTCGCCTCCATCCACGGCAACCTGATCGACGAACTCAGGGCTTCAATGGGGCCGCTCCTGTTCGGAGCGGAAGACGAGCTGGTTCGCGCCGGAGTCCTCCCGGTCGGCGTACCGCTTCAATGGGGCCGCTCCTGTTCGGAGCGGAAGACGATCCGGGCCACGAAGGCCGCCAGCGTCGTCCAGAAGCTTCAATGGGGCCGCTCCTGTTCGGAGCGGAAGACAGGCGACCTGACAATGGCGACGCTCATCATCTACGAGCTTCAATGGGGCCGCTCCTGTTCGGAGCGGAAGACATGGCGGTTCGGGTCGGGACGGACGGACTAAGTCAGCTTCAATGGGGCCGCTCCTGTTCGGAGCGGAAGACGTCGCCGGGCGTGGAGGACGACGAAGAAATCAAGCCGGCTTCAATGGGGCCGCTCCTGTTCGGAGCGGAAGACTCGAGCGCGGCGCGAGGCCCGTCGTCGTGCGGCTGCCGCTTCAATGGGGCCGCTCCTGTTCGGAGCGGAAGACGGACCAGGAGGCGGGCATCGCCCCTCTCGTGGAGATGCTTCAATGGGGCCGCTCCTGTTCGGAGCGGAAGACGCGAGTCGCCGTACGTCCTGGGCGTCAGGCTTGGGGCTTCAATGGGGCCGCTCCTGTTCGGAGCGGAAGACCTGGTCGAGGAGCATTGGAACCGCGCGTCGTGGTGGCTTCAATGGGGCCGCTCCTGTTCGGAGCGGAAGACCACGAACTGCGTGATGTCGGTCGTCAGCGTCAGGGCGCTTCAATGGGGCCGCTCCTGTTCGGAGCGGAAGACTGACCGTCCCTGTCCGCATTGCTCACCCCATGATGTCGCTTCAATGGGGCCGCTCCTGTTCGGAGCGGAAGACGCGCGGCAGGCGCAAACGCCATGTTCAAACTCTGTTGAGCTTCAATGGGGCCGCTCCTGTTCGGAGCGGAAGACTGCGACAGCGGAGCCTCGAACTACCGCTACTACTTGGCTTCAATGGGGCCGCTCCTGTTCGGAGCGGAAGACACCGTCGCTGTCGCGCTCCCACTTGCGCGCGTAGCGGCTTCAATGGGGCCGCTCCTGTTCGGAGCGGAAGACCCCGACAGTTCGTGCGAGGAGGCTTCGAGTTCGTGCGCTTCAATGGGGCCGCTCCTGTTCGGAGCGGAAGACTTGCTGCCGCCGTCATGGCTGGTCTCCTCGGAGGACGGGCTTCAATGGGGCCGCTCCTGTTCGGAGCGGAAGACGCTAATGGCTCTTACTGATAATCTTGTTTCGTATTGGCTTCAATGGGGCCGCTCCTGTTCGGAGCGGAAGACGCGCCCGGGCACGGCAAATTCGATGGTCATGGAGGATTCAGCTTCAATGGGGCCGCTCCTGTTCGGAGCGGAAGACTCAGCTCCGATCACCTGCTGTCGATGCCGCGCGAAAGCTTCAATGGGGCCGCTCCTGTTCGGAGCGGAAGACCTCCACCGGCAGCCGTGGGCCAGCATGCCGGCCACGGCGCTTCAATGGGGCCGCTCCTGTTCGGAGCGGAAGACCTGAAACTCACTCGTGTCATCGGGAACGTCCCGATTGGCTTCAATGGGGCCGCTCCTGTTCGGAGCGGAAGACGGAAGGAGAACACCACTGAGTCTCGATAAATGGCTGGCTTCAATGGGGCCGCTCCTGTTCGGAGCGGAAGACTTGCAGGCAAGTCTGAGCGAGTCCATCAGGAAGAGGCTTCAATGGGGCCGCTCCTGTTCGGAGCGGAAGACGTAGACGAGGCTTCTGGTAGTGACGATGTTGTCTACGCTTCAATGGGGCCGCTCCTGTTCGGAGCGGAAGACCGCCGCCGTCTCCAACTCAACGGCCATCGCCTCAATGCGCTTCAATGGGGCCGCTCCTGTTCGGAGCGGAAGACGAACGGCACGGGAGGCTGGTCGAGTCCCGTCGGCGTCGCTTCAATGGGGCCGCTCCTGTTCGGAGCGGAAGACATCTGTTCCGCATTCATCGATGCGGGGCGCGGCCACGCTTCAATGGGGCCGCTCCTGTTCGGAGCGGAAGACGGTTGTGCCCCGAAGGGCGGGTGAAGTCATCGTACTCGCTTCAATGGGGCCGCTCCTGTTCGGAGCGGAAGACTACCCGATCCTCAACGAAACGCGCCATTCCCAAATGGCTTCAATGGGGCCGCTCCTGTTCGGAGCGGAAGACGCCGACATCGCCGACGCGGGCAAAGACGACTCCGGTGCTTCAATGGGGCCGCTCCTGTTCGGAGCGGAAGACGGGTCGGGCTGCGGCGGTTCGTAGTCGGCCTGGCGGCTTCAATGGGGCCGCTCCTGTTCGGAGCGGAAGACCTGGCCTGTGATGTGGGCCCCTGCGAGCGTGCTGAAGCTTCAATGGGGCCGCTCCTGTTCGGAGCGGAAGACGCTGCGGAGGGCCGCGCGAATCTCGTTGCGCACCTGCGCTTCAATGGGGCCGCTCCTGTTCGGAGCGGAAGACGTAGATGCCGGGCATCAGGACGCCGGCGCGCTCCAGCTTCAATGGGGCCGCTCCTGTTCGGAGCGGAAGACGCGACGGGCCGGTGCGACGTCGACCGGTTCGCGGCGGCTTCAATGGGGCCGCTCCTGTTCGGAGCGGAAGACTCGGTCCCCAGCCATCCGCTGTGGTTCTACGAGCTGGCTTCAATGGGGCCGCTCCTGTTCGGAGCGGAAGACGTGGGAATGGCGGGGAAATGCCTCGATCGAAAACTGCTTCAATGGGGCCGCTCCTGTTCGGAGCGGAAGACATGTGATGCCACGGGAACATGAGCGGGTCCTTGATGCTTCAATGGGGCCGCTCCTGTTCGGAGCGGAAGACCGAGTTGTGGAAGGCCAGCCGGCTGAACTACGGCAAGCTTCAATGGGGCCGCTCCTGTTCGGAGCGGAAGACCGTGACGACCGCCTTGGTGGCGGCGACCGTCGAGCCGCTTCAATGGGGCCGCTCCTGTTCGGAGCGGAAGACAAGCGGTTGCAGACCGCGGCCCGGGTCGCACGCGAGGCTTCAATGGGGCCGCTCCTGTTCGGAGCGGAAGACGATAAACAGCACCAAAGCAATGAACACAAACATGACGCTTCAATGGGGCCGCTCCTGTTCGGAGCGGAAGACGAGCGGTAGCGCCCTGGCCTCGTTGGGATCGACGTGGCTTCAATGGGGCCGCTCCTGTTCGGAGCGGAAGACGAATGGTCCAGCGGCTGGCCCTGCAGCCGGCGCTCGGGCTTCAATGGGGCCGCTCCTGTTCGGAGCGGAAGACCCCCCGGCGCCCGCACGATCAGCGGCCGGCTGATCGGCTTCAATGGGGCCGCTCCTGTTCGGAGCGGAAGACAACGGCACGGGAGGCTGGTCGAGTCCCGTCGGCGTCGCTTCAATGGGGCCGCTCCTGTTCGGAGCGGAAGACGGTGTCAATCTGCAACAGCTCCGCCCACGTCTCTGCCGGGCTTCAATGGGGCCGCTCCTGTTCGGAGCGGAAGACCAGTTTTCGGAGCGTTGAGATGTGGGTGCATCTGAAGCTTCAATGGGGCCGCTCCTGTTCGGAGCGGAAGACATGAAGCTGGGGAGACGGAGATGATCCGCCTATTTGAGCTTCAATGGGGCCGCTCCTGTTCGGAGCGGAAGACCCGTGCCCGCGGCTTCGGAGCCGGAGGCCGGGGACGTCGCTTCAATGGGGCCGCTCCTGTTCGGAGCGGAAGACTCAACACGCGGCTCTCGCAAGGGCACAACCGGAGAACGCTTCAATGGGGCCGCTCCTGTTCGGAGCGGAAGACCGGCTCCCCGGTCTCCACGTCGTAGATCGGGAGACTGCTTCAATGGGGCCGCTCCTGTTCGGAGCGGAAGACGCAGGCGTAGTACCAGGTATCCAGCGACAGCGCGCCGCTTCAATGGGGCCGCTCCTGTTCGGAGCGGAAGACCGCATCCACCGGCTCGGCCGCCGTCTCAGTGCATTCGCTTCAATGGGGCCGCTCCTGTTCGGAGCGGAAGACGTTGGAGGGGTTGAACACAGGGGCCTGCTGTCAATGGCTTCAATGGGGCCGCTCCTGTTCGGAGCGGAAGACCCCCTGGCGGAGACGATCCGATCGTGGCTGAGGCTGTGGCTTCAATGGGGCCGCTCCTGTTCGGAGCGGAAGACATTACAGTGCCCACTACTTTGTAACTGCCGGAATTGCTTCAATGGGGCCGCTCCTGTTCGGAGCGGAAGACCCTTTACGCGGATGGCGTGTCCGCAGAATCCGCATTCGCTTCAATGGGGCCGCTCCTGTTCGGAGCGGAAGACAGCAGCAGGGCGAATCCCGGCCTGCCGTCGCGACGTCGCTTCAATGGGGCCGCTCCTGTTCGGAGCGGAAGACCACGGCCATCGCCGAAGCCATTGCCGTAGCCATAGCCGCTTCAATGGGGCCGCTCCTGTTCGGAGCGGAAGACAGCAAATAATGAATCGTTTGATTATCTGGTCGCGTCGGCTTCAATGGGGCCGCTCCTGTTCGGAGCGGAAGACCCGCCGAACCTGCGGGCCGCCGCCGCCGCCGCAAGGCTTCAATGGGGCCGCTCCTGTTCGGAGCGGAAGACGGGGATGGAACACGCGCGGGCCGCGGCAGAGGCTGCCGCTTCAATGGGGCCGCTCCTGTTCGGAGCGGAAGACGGGCAGTGCCGCGACCTGATCGGCGGTCTGTCGACGGCTTCAATGGGGCCGCTCCTGTTCGGAGCGGAAGACATGATCCACTGGAAAGCCCGTCGCCGGCACGACTCGACGCTTCAATGGGGCCGCTCCTGTTCGGAGCGGAAGACGGGGTCGGCGGTCAGATGGTCCAGCGGCTGGTCGACGCTTCAATGGGGCCGCTCCTGTTCGGAGCGGAAGACACGCTGAGAATCGGTTCGAAGATCGAGCACGTGACGCTTCAATGGGGCCGCTCCTGTTCGGAGCGGAAGACCTGGTCGGCATGACCTTGCGCCGCGCCGCCGCGCGGCTTCAATGGGGCCGCTCCTGTTCGGAGCGGAAGACGGGTCATTCCCCTTGGCCAATGCGGCGGCCCGTGAAGCTTCAATGGGGCCGCTCCTGTTCGGAGCGGAAGACGTTGATCCGCAGTTGTTCGAAGCGCTGAAGAGGCTCGCTTCAATGGGGCCGCTCCTGTTCGGAGCGGAAGACTCGACGGGATCATCCGCCAGCGTCCGCAGCAGCGCGCTTCAATGGGGCCGCTCCTGTTCGGAGCGGAAGACGGGCCGCGCCGACGCGGCGCATGACCCCCTCCCGGTCGCTTCAATGGGGCCGCTCCTGTTCGGAGCGGAAGACCCGGCCGGCCGCCTCGCCCCCCTCCATGTCGAGGGCGTCGCTTCAATGGGGCCGCTCCTGTTCGGAGCGGAAGACTCCCCGGCCCCTGATTCCTGGTCCCTCGTCATGAACGTGCTTCAATGGGGCCGCTCCTGTTCGGAGCGGAAGACTCGGTTCCGACAGACGAGCAATGAGTCGCTGATCGCGCTTCAATGGGGCCGCTCCTGTTCGGAGCGGAAGACGCTGTCGTCGCAATTCTCCGGCGTGTTCAGCTCGCTGCTTCAATGGGGCCGCTCCTGTTCGGAGCGGAAGACCGACCAGTGCCAGGAGGCCGGCGTACCGTTCCTGTTGCTTCAATGGGGCCGCTCCTGTTCGGAGCGGAAGACCTCGGCGACGGCGGCCCCGGTGTTCTTTGGTTGGCCGCTTCAATGGGGCCGCTCCTGTTCGGAGCGGAAGACGGGCGAATGCGCGGACTCGTCGGTCTGGACGTCGTCGCTTCAATGGGGCCGCTCCTGTTCGGAGCGGAAGACGGAGGGCCGGTTGGCAGTTTGGCCGCCGGGGGCACATCGCTTCAATGGGGCCGCTCCTGTTCGGAGCGGAAGACCTCCGACGCCGAGCGCCCCTCCTCCAGCGACTTCTGGCTTCAATGGGGCCGCTCCTGTTCGGAGCGGAAGACTCGGCGTTCTCCAGCAGGACATCCATGCAGGGAGAGGCTTCAATGGGGCCGCTCCTGTTCGGAGCGGAAGACGGCAGCAGCAGGAGCGGTTCACGATTCCCGCGTGCGGAGCTTCAATGGGGCCGCTCCTGTTCGGAGCGGAAGACGTGAGTTAGCCGGAAAGAACAGTTCATATCATATAAGCTTCAATGGGGCCGCTCCTGTTCGGAGCGGAAGACGGAAGTACAGGGTTTTTCCCTGTTCAGACGCGAATTGCTTCAATGGGGCCGCTCCTGTTCGGAGCGGAAGACCGCCCGCGTCTCAGACCGTTGCCGGCCAGCGACTTACGTTGCGGATTGCGAGCGGTTGCCGTGGAGGCTGCCAGAACTCACAACTGATCAGAGTCCAAGTTCTCCTAACAGATTGCCAAAGAGCAACTTGACGCTTGCGAGCGGCACCGGGAGATTTTCCGGCACTGCACCGCTCGATCGTCAAACGATCGCCGCTGTGCGATCGTGAGGCGTCGACTTCGGATCCCCCCAGAACTCGATGCACGCATCGCCGCGGCCATCCACCGGGCCGAGATCCACGATCATGACGCGATCCTCCGAAAGGTTCAAGACCGGCCAGAGCAGCTCCTTCAGCTTGTGCAGCTCCAGGTCCGAAAGTTCACAGCGGAAGATGGAGTACTGCACCGGGTCGCCGTGGCCGCACATCGCCTTGTAGACCTGTCGGTAACGCTTGGGGCAGGCGATATCGTAGGCGATGATGTGGACGTTGCGCATGGTGGACGATGAACGTTGTATGTTCGTCGATGAAAGCGAACGGGAAGCCAGTGACGATCGGGAGTGCGAAGCAATGGATTGCCGGCGCGTGAACCGGCGAAACGTCAGCGCGTGCAGAAGTTCGGGTACGCGGCAATCTCCCCCAGCATCGTCCGTGCGAGGAGTCGCGCCTGCACTTCCAACACGCGGCGATAGCTGACCTTGTATCCGAAGATCGGGTGGGTGATCTCCGTAGCCAGGCGGCGCTCGTAGGCGGCGAGGACAGCGCGACGGCCGGCGGACGTGAGTGTGGCGGCGCCGGCCCGCTCGAGAAACGACCCGCCGTCGACCTCGCCGTTGTTGAATACGGTGAGCGTCACCGAGTCGGCAATCAGCGGCCGGAACTCTTCGGCCAGGTCGAGGGCCAGCGACGGCCGACTGAATCGCGGTCGATGATAGAACCCCAGCATCGGGTCAAATCCGACCGACTGGAGCGCGATCGTCAGTTCCTTCGTCAGCAGGCTGTAGACGAACGAGAGCACAGCGTTGATTGGGTCGCGCGGCGGACGACGGTTGCGGCTGTGAACATCGAACTCGCTCTGGCCGGCGATCAGGATGAAGTAAGAGGAAAAGTATTCCTTGGCCGCCATCCCTTCGAGTCCCAGCAGGCTGTCGATCGAGTCGACCCGGCGAACGCGGCGGCAATATTCCGCCAGTTGCCGCAGGACGGGAGCCTCACGGTCGCCGAGGTGCCGCCGCAACAGTGTCCGGCAGTTCTTGATCTTGCCTGCGACCATCGCCTTGGCCAGGGCCAGTGACTCGGCCGGATCGCTCGCCGCGGCGTACTGGCGGATGCGGAGTTCCACGTTGTTATGCACGAGGCCGGTCGTCATGCCGTGGAACCAGCCGCCGTAGGTGAAGTGGCAGATCGGAATGCCGCGGGTCGTCAACTCCTTGAGGGCTGGGGCGGAGACGGTGACGTTGCCGAACAGGCAGACCTGCGAGATGTCGAGCAGCCGCACGCTGGCAAGTTCCTTGCGCTCTTTGCTCACGGTCAGCCGGTCCCCGGACTTGCCGAGGTAGGCGCCGAACTCCTGGACATAGAGGGGAAGGGCATCGTTGCGGGCGGGGAGCAGTCGGCGGAGGCCGTCTTTGAGAGGCGGTGCGGACCCGGCTACGCCGTCGTCAGGTTTGGGTGGTTCGCCGGTCGGCGGGGCGATGCGGAGGGTGAGTTGATCGCCGTCGGGAGCGATGTCCGTGATGCCGCCATCCGCCGGTTTATCTGCATCACCGCCGAAGTGCCGCAGAAAGTTCGTCTCGTCCGGGAGGCAGATCGTGACCAGCGAACACCGCGGGCACTTGGGACTGTCGACCAGCGGCGGCGGGCAAACACCGCGGGCCGCGGTCGCGCGAAGCCTGCGGGCCTGCTCGCGCGTGTGGGAAATCAACTCGTCATCAAAGGGAATCGTCACCCGCTGCCTGGAGCCCATGAAATAAAGCACGCCCTCCGTGCACTCAAAGCCGTTCTCGCGCAGGATCAGCCCCTGGGCGCAGAGCTGCACGCGTTCGGGGTCGTAGGCGCCGCCGGGGACGTCGGGGACTTTGCCTCGTTTGTAATCGACCGGCGTGGCCCGCGTGCCTTCGATCTCCAGCACATCCAACTTGGCGACCAGTCCCTCCAGCGGCGCGGAGAGCGAAATCGAGCGGGCGTGAATGGAGTCGTCCTTCGGCGCGGACGATCCTGGATCTGATGCGCCGTCCGCCGGTTCTGGACTCTGGACATTCGACTCTGGACTCCCGAACTGCTGCCGGTCCGGCTGGTCGACATTGCGATGCCCGAAGGTTCCCTGTCGCGTCTCCAGGTTGTCGGCCCACTCCCCCTGCACCCACTCGAGATAGCCCAACCGGGGACAATAGGTGAACTCGTTGAGCATCCTCACAGGGATGAGGGCGAGCTCGTTTGCATCGTCAGGATCCGGCGTATTCCTCCCCGGACTCTCGACGCTGGACACTGGACTCACAGCGCTAACACGCGGCCCGGAGATCATTGCGGGCTCCTTGCGTCAGGGACGAAGGCGCCCTCCGTGGAAAAGCGACGGGACTCCCTCCGGCAAAGCCGCCCCGTCCCCCCGCCCCCAACGGTCCGCCCTCCCGACGCGCCCCGCCGGGACCAGGCGACGAAAGCTCCCGCCCTGCCACCACCCGTCGACGGCGCCGGCGGAGATGCATCAGCTCGCTGCGGGACCCCAAGCAATCCGCCCCCGAACGTGCCCATCACAGCCGACGCCGCCAACCTAACGCCCGGCCCAAGGGGTGGCAATCGGAATGTTCGAAATCGGGTTGTGAAAGAACGAAGGCGCTGAGGCGAAGGATTCGCTATGCAGGACTTCCAACCGTGAAGTTCCGCCATTTTTCAATTGTCAGTCGTTGACTCCGAAACACCTCGCACACGCCCAGGTGCAACAACTCACTGCGGGGGAGCGGCGTCTGCTGCAAGCGTGCATCCGTCAGAAGCGTTCGGACCACATCCAGCCCGATCGGCCGTTCCCAAATTGGCCAGGTCCAATGCGTGCCTTTGCTCCTGTATCCTCGAAAGCCGGTGGTGCCGAGGCGTGTGCCGCATGGTGCGGTTGCAAGCAATGGAAGCCCCTCGATCGCCAGGCGATTGGCGCCAAGCATCGAACCCGTCGTCTTGCGACGCGGGTCGCCGCTCGGATCACGCCACTGAAGCGCATAGCGGACGTCGTCGATCGGGTCAAACCGAAGCGTAAGGTTCTGGACTGGATCATTATACTGCCATAGTCTGAAAAGCGACTTGGCGATATGCGAAGCGGTCGTGGCCATGATAATATTGCGCACGAACGCGAGGAAGTGTTGATGCCCGGTGCCGGACATTGTTCGTAGTGCCGTGTCCTGAATAATCCGCCCGCCAGAGACCTCCGTGGTCAGTGCGTCGCACCCATACGCTGCGGCGAAGTCGGCTGTGGTCCGTGCTTTGGGCGTGGCCTCCTTCGCAGCCGAACGCGCGAAGTCGCGAAAGACCGCGGGTTCGACAGTCAGATCCTGACCAATGGCATTGAATTCAGGCGAACTTTCCCGGCCCGTCAGCGATTGGTGCAGCAATTCCGCAAGCTGATCCTCCGCCGGCTGTTCGCACTCAAACAGGAGACACGGATTCCAGGCCGCGTGCCGGCTCCAGCACATTCGGACGCCAAGTTCAGGACGTCCCAGCGTGAGGGCGCGCAGCGTTCCGAGCGCTGCGAGAAAGGCCAAAGGGTTTGTACCATCGAGTCCGCGAAGCACAATGGGTTCGCCAGTGGAAGCGTGAACAGGCATTGCGTGCTCCCGTTATTCGCTTGCTGCAGACGTGTCAGATGTCGATCGTTGTGATCCGTCTGCACTCGCCCGTTGATCTGCCAGCCTTAGAATGGCTTCCAGGTATGCCAATCCCCACCAGCCGAAGCATCGTGTCAAAAGCCAAAAGCGTTCCGCGATTCCGGAGTCGATGCGATGCGGCGGGAGTTCCTGCCGCTGTGCTCCGCTCAAGTTGGCCTCCAACTCTTCCAGCGACAGTTGAACTTCGGGAGGATCGTCGTCCTCAACGACCGGCGCGAAGGGGCGTGCGCGACCGTGGTGCGCCGCGATGAGATGCAGCAACAGGTCGCGCTGCCGCGGTTCCTCCGGCAGTCTGCCGACCAGTCGTTCGGCCAGCTGGACGGAGAGCATCTCATGACGAAATCCGCGCGGCAGGCCGCTGTGTCGATACGCGGCGTTTCGATCCGCCTGAGTTCGGGGCATTCGCCCCGATTTCGCATACAGCAGGCGTTGAGCCGCCGCCTCCTGAGGGGAGCCGTTGAGCAGCAGCGCCTGAAAGCGATGGTCAGCCTTTCCCAGGTCATGCCATTCCGCAGACAGCTTAAGTGGACCACTCCAGCCGTTCAGACAAACCAACTGGAGTGAACGGGCCAGTTCATCGCGGACATCGTGGAGGTGATGGGCCAGTGTTACCGGAGTCTCCGACGCGTAGCAGGAGGGTTCATCGTCCCCATCGTCCATGGTCGGCAGCGGGCCGCACTCGCTTCGAAGACGACGACGACTCGTCAGCACGACTCCCCGGCCCGACGGATAGCGATGGATTTCAAATGCGCCGTCGTTCAGGATTCCCTGCAATGTATTCTGAACCGCGGCGCCCAGGGTTCCTCCGTCGATGGCCGCCTGAATTGCGTCGCGAATTTCGCGAGACTTCAATGGGGAGTCGGGATCAAGCAGCCATTCCTTGAGTGGTTGGGAGGATTCGTCCTTCCAGTCTGCGAATCGCCCGGGGTGCAGCCGCAAACACAGTCGACCGCGCGACAGGCGACAGGCCTCTTCGGCGCGATCGGGCTCGGCGTCGGCAGGCTTGTGGCCGAACACGTCCCAACCCTCCGCGGAAGTCGGGAGGACGAGTGTATCGCCGGGATGCACGTCGCGAGCCCGGGTCACGAGTTGGCTGCGTTCCAGTCCGCGCCAGGCCAATGCCTGGCACATCGGCGTGGCGGCACTGTCCGTCGATTCCTCGGCTACGTCGTTGAGCAAATCGGAGGCGTGATCGTCAGAGACCGGCTCGTTCGAGAGCCAGCGTCGGACGACACTGAGAGGCGTCGGCATGCATTCAGGAGAACTCGGCGGGCAGAGACTGACGATCTGCCGCCAGGCTTCCTCTCTGTCCAACCCAGGATCGTCGATCAAATCGTCGCGCCAGCAGACATTGACTTCCGGGTCGCCGCGCTGCGGACCGTGCAGGAAGATCGCGACGTCGGGGTCCGGAGTGGGAATGGGACTCGTTTGCGCCCAGAGGTCCACATACGCGGGCAGCATGATCGGAGCGTCGAGCCGAGGCGCCAACATTCCTTGGACGGTCTCGGATGCTGCCGAGTCCAGTACGACGGCGAGCGCATTGACGCCGAAATCGACTTTCCCTTCCGTTGCGATCGAGTTGAGCCACATCCAGGCGGCCGCCAGGGCGGGGCCATAAATCGGGTCTTCCTCATCTCCGATCTGATCGGCTCGGGCGACGATGCAGCCTCGGGCGTCGATGGGCCGGCCGGTGCGATTGAGCCGGCCGAACCGCTGCCGGAGTGCGTCGATCGAAGCGCACTCGCTGATCATCGCATCGAAATCGAGGTCCGCGCCGACTTCAAGGCATTGCGTCGCCACCACGAACATCGGACGAGCGTCTGCGTCAGCCCCTTTCGCTTGGCTGCGACATTTGCCGACGCGCTTCTGGATGCGGCAAGTGAGTTCGTCGCGGTCCAGCGGCCTCATGCGGCCGATGGCAAGCAGGGCGTCCGCCGACGGTTCCTCATCCGGGGCTCTTCCCCGGTGCTTTTCCTGAAGCAGACGATGAACCTCGCGCGCCGTGGCGACGCGATTCACCACGACCGCGACGTTCCGCCGTTGATCGTCGACAAGTTCCACTGCGTTCTTCGCCAATTCGACAGCGAGTTCGCGAACCGCCTTTCCCCCTTTCCCTTTGGCTTTCTCAGCGATTTGCAGCGAGACCGGCTTGCTCGCACCGTGACGTTCAGCCAGCGCCTGCCGATCATCATCGTCAAGTCCAAAGACCTCTCCGTCCGAGTCGCTGGGAGTGGCCGTCATCTGGACAAAGTGAAAGGGCGTGAGAACGGGCTCGGCCGCCCATTTCTCCCCCCGGTAGCGCCGAACCGCCTGCAGAGTTTGAACGAATGGTTGACTGATGTGAGCTTCGTCGAGCAGGATCAGGCTGTCTTGTGCGACGAGAGCCGCGTGCAGAGGAGCGGCTTCGGGGGTGACGCCGTAGCCGCGAAACAGGAGCCGCGAACCGACCTGATCGACTGTGCTGGTGATAACCGTCGGCTGCGTAAGCGACCGGGCCCAGCGGTTGTCCCGCACGATGCCGCCGCGCAGCATCGCCACATCCAGCGGAGGAGCATTGGTGTCGCCGCTGACGTGTTGCAATGCCGCAGCGACCTCGGCCAGGCAAGTTTGCGGAGACGGATTGAGCAGTTTTTGCGCGATCGTCCCCGCCCGGTCGTTCGCTTCATCAACAATGACGCGGCGGTTGACGACAAAGTAGATCCGTCGTCCGAGCGTGCGCTTGTCTGGCGGGAGGACCGCCTGCACCGCCAGGGCGAAGATGGCGATGTCCAGGCACGCCGTTTTGCCGCTGGCGGTGGGAAGGTCAATGAATTCCGGCCAGACGCCATTGCAAGTCTTTTCCGCAAGGCGACGTTGCCAGGGAAAAGGATTGGCCCCCCAGAGTTCATGGAAGAACTCGTCGAACCGTTCCGGTGAGAGACTCATTGACGACCCTCCTTGGGTTGGTTCCACGGGCGACACAAACCGTATCCCCGGTATCGACCCGCACCCAGGAGCAGCGGCCCCTCCACCGGGGACTCGAATCTGAGCCAGGCGTGGACCTGTTGCCGGGGCGGTTGGCCGGGCTTGACCGGCATCAGCGGGAACCCGCCCCCTTTGCCGGCGACGGCGCGCGGGACGCCGCGAAACCAACTCGTCTTATCGACGTCGATACCGATGGGCCGTGGCAGTCCCTGCCGATCGCAACTCTGGGCTATTACTTCAGCGACTTCCAGCGACCAGCGTTGGCGGTCCCTGGAACGCTCGGCCTTCGGGTGGTGATCCAGGACGATCGGAGTCACGGTGGCCCAATGACAGCTTGGCCTCGTCCATATCTCCGATTTCAGCGACAGAGGAGGCGAGGACCGGATTTCGCGCAGGACGCGCCAATTGCCGAGCGAGTTCAGCCGCAATTCGATTTCCTTGGAGTCGCCGTTCGACTCGTAGAAAAATCCGCTCATCGCCTTTCCGATCTCCTCGGATGCGATCTCCCGCGGGAACGCCAGCGCCAATCCGAGCAGGTGCCCATCGGCGTGTTCATGCTCAACGAAGGGGAGCGGCACAATCGCGAGGTGGGAGGATTTCGAAGGACTTCCGTCCGGTTGATGCCCGCTGATCCACTCCGGCGCCGGATGGCACTGCTTGAGGAGCGTCTTATGCATCGCCGTTGCGAGCTGCCATGTGGATTCCAACCCGAGGACCGGCCCTTCCTCGAGGCTCAGGATCATCAGGTTCGAATCGAACGGACCTCGATGCGATTCATGGCGCTGTTTCTCGGCGACTCCTCTGTATCCCTGCCAGAGGCTGATCGTCGGCCGCAGGCTCTGTGGCTGCCGACCACCAAAGCGATCCGCAAGTTCCTTCTTGAGTGCGGCTTTCGCTTTCCCCTTGGACGCGACGATCCGCTCCTGCAGGTCAGCCCAGTCGTCGATCGCTTCGCGGTTGTAGCTGGACTCCAGCATCCTCAGCGTCCCGGGGCCTACTACCCGCATCCGCGTTTCGCCGAGTTCATCGGGTTCGAGGTTTGTAACTGGCGGATTGTCCTCAACCCACAATTGCACGAAGGACGAGGAGTGGCCAATCCGGATCACCTTGGAGCAGAGCCGATCCAGCGCGCTCCGGACCGAGGACTCCGGAGTTGAGTTCGCCCAGACGAAATAGACGGGGAGCGGCTCGCCGGAATGATCACGGTCAAGGGCGACGCGAGGAAACGAGCGCGGCCGCTTTTTGGACCGGTATTGGGGGATGATGACCATTGCCGCCGACACCGCCTCCGGTTTCAGCGCCGATGGGTTTCTAGGCGTCTCCATGTCGTTGACCGGCACGTAGTGGACGACCACGTCCCGAGGAAACGCCTTCCCGACGACGACGCCGGGGGCCTCCGTCTGAAGTTCAAGCCACTCGAGAGCGGCCCGTTCGTCAGGATCGCCCCCCGTCTCGAAATGAGCCGCCGCCAGGGCCAGAAAGACCCGCGCCGGGTGCGGCGGCCATTCCGCCCGCTCGCGATTCGAGACATCCGTCGCGACGGAATAGCCGGTGAGATAGCGAATTCCGAGTGCGAACATCACTCGCCCCCTTCCTCTCCGCCTCCCTGGGCGGCGGACAACTCCTGGCTCTTTCGCACGAGGGCGACGAGCTGCGGGGACGGTTGAAGCTTCAGCGGCTCCGTCCGCCAAGTCAGCCCGAGCTTCGCAGCAGTCTCAACCGCCTCGTTGAGCAGTTGGATTGCCGCGTCGGCATCGAGTCCCACCCCTTCGGCCGCAGTGCCCGGCTTGCCAAGCAACTCCCACTTGAGAGCCTCGGAGGGCCAGAGGAGACAACGCGAGCGGAGGTCGAAGCCGCGCTCCGCGGTCAATGCCGCGGCGCACAGGCCCAGCGCCGCCAGGACCGTGCGGCCGGCCTGGTTGACTTTCAAATCGGACTGGCCGCCGTCCAATGGGAACTGCAGCCTCCGCAACGCCGGCAGAGACAGCACGACCATCTGCTCGGCGGAAGCCACAGTCACTCCGCCTGCCGCAATCGCGCCTTGTCGAGCTTCAATCTCCAATGATCGAAATCGACTGCTGCCGCGAAGCGTCTCGTCGTCAGTTTGAACACGATAATCAAGCTCCACGGAGGCGGGGCGAAGCGGATCTCGTCCTTCTGCTCCCTTGACGTATTTCGTAAAGGCAGGTGTCACATTCCCGTGATTGATCGCCGACGGCTTTCCCTGTGTCTCCTTGTTCCGACCATACTTCTTCCGAGTGTTCTCCAGCGTCCAATTGCCGTCAACATCTTCGTATATCGTGATCCCGGAACGAATCTGTAGCGGGTCGATCCGGCTGCTCGTCTTGACCCCGTACACCGCGTCGATCCCGACGATCTCACTTACCATCGCCCGCTGGAACTTCGCCCCCAGCCCCCCCTTGGGGCCCGTCGAGTCCCACATCCCGAACACCAGCGCCGTCGGGCAGAGTTCATACAGCGGCGTCGCGTTCGCCAGGCTGACGGAGTCGATCCGTTTCCCTTCCTCCGACTGTCGAAACGGCTTCCCGTCCAGGAGGCTGTCGCGGAGGATCGCGTCGGCAATCCGATGCGGCGCCTGGAGGCTCGTCACCTTGCCGATCTCCGTCAGCAGTCCGTTGCCCGCGAAATCCACTTCAATGACCGGGATCTTCAGCCGTCCTTCATCAACGGCCTGTTGCAGGGCCTCCTCCATCCGGTTGGCCTGCGACTGCACCGAGTCGAGCAGCACGCACTCCACGGGCTGATCGCGATCCGGCAATCGCCGCTTCTCTGTCGCGTAGACCGCCCCCGCATAGGTCGGCGGGAAGACCTTGTCTCCCTCGCCGCCGGCGGGTTGGAGGCCCGTGCGGCATCGAAACGCCGCCGTCGGACCGGAGACCGCCTCTTCGAGTTTCCCGAGGGTCAACTGAGCCATTTCTTGTCTCCAGAATGTGCAGCCTAAGGAACAATGAACAGAACTTGCTCGACACGAGCGTCGGCTGACGCGAGAGGGCGATGATCGATGTTCATTTGAATTTCATGTTTGACTGAATGATTCCGCTGACCGTAGACTCTTCCGCTTCCGCGGTCAACAGGCCCCATTGAAGAATTTGCATTTCCTGTTTCTGCGGTGAGACTCACGTCTCTTTCCGGGCTCTTCGAGCCCGGCCCCATTAGGAATTTGGCGAGTCCCGGTAATCCACCAGCATGCTGCGGAGGTCGGCTCGAATTTCGCGCCGCAACTCCTCCGGTGCTTCAACTACCGCCTGCGAGCCGAAGCTCAGCGCCCAGCTTTTGACTTCAGTCAGTTCGGTCAATTCGAGCTCCAGCGTCAGGCTCCCGTCGGTGTGCGGGGTGAGCCGCTGCGTCGCATGCCAGTGGCGTTCTTGAACATAGCGCGCCGCCGCGGGGGCGAAGCGGATGCGAACGCGTTTCGGCGGGCCGTCGGAGTGGAAGACGCCGAGCGTCCCTTGCAGGTGTTGCTGGAGATCGAAATCGGCGGGACGCTCGAAGGAAGCGTCGCGGAGGATTTCCACATCGCGGACGCGGTCCACCTTGTAATGGCGGAGTTCCTCGTGCTGCGGCGAATGAGCGACGAGGTACAGGTTGCCGCGATGCCAGACGAGTCCGTAGGGGTGGACGTCCGTCGGCTCGGGGACGTCGAGCCGCGACGAGCGGTACAAGAGCCTCGCGGTGCGGCGGTCTTCGATGCCGGTGAGCAATGCGTCGAGCAAAGGGCCGCGATCGGAGCAGTCGCCGTGGCCGAAGTGGGTCGCGAGGAACGTGCTGCGGAACTGTTCGAGGTATGCGAGCGTCTGCTCGCCGAGGCCGGCCTGGATCTTGCGGAATGCGGACCGGGCTCCCTCCCAAAAGCAAGTGCCGGCGAGCGGTTCCAGGAGCTGGCGCCCCAGATAGAGAGCGATTGCTTCATCGAGGTTGAACGACAGCGACGGCCAGCCGTTCGTCGGAGCATGACCATTGCCATTCTGGCCCGCGACGCCGCTCGGCCCCACCAGACGCCAGTGCTTGCGACCGTGGTCGGAGACGCGCTCGGTCAGCGGAAAGCCGACCTGCTGCAAAACTTCAAGGTCACGGCGAATGGTCTTCTGCGAGCGGCCGGTATCGGACGCCATTTGGCGGAGCGTCAGCCCGGCTCGCCGCACGGAGAGCATCCGTAGCAGTTGCCACTGGCGCAGGAGTTGTGTGGCGTCGGACATCGTGCCCGCCTCGACGAGTGATCATTGGCCCCATGCCCGAACGCTGCGGCGCGACCGCAGCATCCTTGCGACCGGGAGCGTGCATGACTGCCCAGAGTATCAGCCACCCAGCCCAGAACGCGTCCTACGAACGGGTGTTCAGTAAAACCGAGCCGCAGTGAACGTGCAACCCATGCCCGGGCATTCGTGGATTCGCTTGGCGGCACGCAACGGCACGAACTGGGGCGGCGGGCGGCGTTCGTTCGAACGTCGTGCGATGCTCTGCTCTGGCGGGGCCACCCGACGCTCAGCGACCGGGCTCTGCTGACGACCGAGGAACTGCGGCATGTGCGGGACAGGCGGGCGCCAATGCCGTTTCACGAGCGGGGCGACGTTCGCCGGGTCGTTGCGATTGAGGGGGTTGACGGGCAGCGGTTCGACCACGCGGAGACCGGGATCGACGCAGAACAACCTCGTCGAGTTCTTCGGTGCCGCGAGGCCGATGCGCGAGGTCAATGCCGGCGACGCGCTCGCGTTCGTGGAGTTTCTTCGGAGCCGAAAGAACGCCTCTGGCGACCGTGCGCTCTCAGAGAACACAATCCGTCGAAGGATTGGGCGGGCGAAGCAGTTTTGGAATGCCGCGATCGACAGCGAGCAGGCAGAGAAGAACCCCTTCACCAAGCTGTCCGCGAACGTGCGAGGCAACCGTGAGCGGTTCCAGCACGTCACCGTCGAAGATGCGGAGAAGGTGCTGGACGCCTGTCCGAATCTGCAATGGCGGCTGGTCTTTGCTCTGGCGCGGTTTGGCGGCATTCGGACGCCATCCGAGACGTTTGCGCTCACCTGGGAGGACGTCGATTGGGAATCGAATCGGGTCTTGATCCGCTCTCCCAAGACTGAGCATCACGAAGGGAAGGGCTCGCGCGTCATCCCGCTGTTCCCGGAACTGCTGCCGCTGCTTCGCGAGGCGTGGGACGCTGCCCCTGAGGGGGCGACGCACGTCGTGACGATCGGCCGGGACGCGAAGATGAACCTTCGAACGGGGCTGCAGAGGATCATCGAACGGGCGAAGGTCACGCCCTGGCCGAAGCTGTTTCACAACCTGCGAGCCAGCCGACAGACGGAATTGGCCCAGCAGTTTCCGATTCACGTTGTGTGCGAGTGGCTGGGCAATTCGAAGCTGGTCGCAGCGGAGCACTACTTGCGTGTCACCGACGGCGACTTCGCACGGGCGTTGACGCCCCGGGAAAGCGGTGCAGAATCCGGTGCACAGGCGGTTCAAAAAGCGGTGCAGCCGGTGTCGGCCAGTAAGCATCCCAACATGACAGCCACCACGCCTGCCATCGAAGAAAACCAAGCAAAACCGGGGCTTCAGCAGCAATTTCGCGGAGATATGCACGCGTGTTCAGTGGTCCCGGTCCGACTCGAACGGACGGCCTTCTGTGTGTAAGACAGACGCTCTAACCAACTGAGCTACGGGACCCGAGCGGCCGGCGCATTCTCTCCGCTCCGGCAAAGGGCGTCAAACGCAGCGGAACAGACGCGGGCCACAAGCAGATGCGGGCAACCACGGGCTGCGAACCGATGCGGGCCACGAAGAGCAGCACGCCGTTCCGAAGAGAGTCGCGCCGGAAAGAGCAGGGCGCCACGAGGCGTTTGCTGGAGGACGACGGCGGCGGATTTCGAATTCGCGTGCCGAGGCAGTCCGCTCAGCGGCCGCCTTCCACAGGCCGGGTCTGAAGTCCGCAGCGCAAGCCAGTTTTCCCGGCTGCGTTGGACGGTTCGGACGGCTGAACCTCGCCTCGGGCCGTCGTCCGCCGTAAAATCAGAGAATCGGGGAGCGACTGCGCGCCGAAAGGCTGTTGGCGTTCCGAGACGCGATCGCAGCCTTGCGCTGCGGACGAAACGACTGACCGAGCCGAGGTGTTTGCCGATGTCAGGATTCTGCGGACGGACGCGGCGGGAGTTTCTGTGGGAGGCCGGCGCGGGGTTCACCGGGGTGGCCCTGGCGGGGATGCTCGAGCAGGAATTCTTCGCGCGGCAGGCGGTGGCGGCCGACGGCGTGACGCCTTTCGAGAATCCGCTGGCTCCGCGACCGCCGCATCATGATCCGCAGGCGACGGCCTGCATCTTCCTGTACATGTACGGCGGCCCCAGCCACATCGACACGTTCGACTACAAGCCGGACATGGTCGGCCGCGACAATCAGACGGTCGAGGTCAAGACGTTCGGCCGCGGCGGGCATCGCAACCAGGGGCGGATCGTCGAGCCCCGCTGGAAGTTCCAGCAGTACGGCGAATGCGGCAAGTGGGTCAGCGAACTGTTCCCGCATCTGGCGCACCGCGTGGACGACATCGCGTTTCTGAACTCGATGACGGCCGAGTCGCCCATTCACGGGTCGGCCATGCTGATGATGAACTCCGGCCGGCTGCTGTCAGGCAGCCCCTGCATCGGGAGCTGGCTGAACTACGGGCTGGGTTCGGAGAACGAGGATCTGCCGGGATTCGTGGTGATGCTGGACCCGCGCGGCGGGCCGATTTCCGGCGCGAAGAACTGGTCGAGCGGCTTCATGCCGGCGACGTACCAGGCGACGGTCATGCGGTCGCAGGGGAATCCCATTCTCGATCTGTCGCCGCCGGAAGGCCTGTCCAACCAGGCGCAGCGACGGCTGCTGGATGCGTTGCGGGACTACAACGAGGAGCACCAGGCGCCGCGGATCGACAATACGAATCTGGCGGCGCGGATCGCGAGCTACGAACTGGCCTACCGCATGCAGGCGCACGCTCCCGAAGCGGTCGATCTGGCGCAGGAGACGGCGGAGACGCAGTCGCTGTACGGGCTCGATGATCCGAAGTGCGCCACGTTCGGCCGGCAGTGCCTGCTCGCGCGGCGGCTGGTGGAGCGCGGCGTCCGGTTCGTGCAGCTCTACTCCGGCGGGGCGCACAATGACGACAACTGGGACGCCCACACGGACATGGAGGCCAACCACAATCTGCATGCGGGCGAAACGGACAAGCCAATCGCCGGCCTGCTGCAGGACCTCAAGCAGCGGGGCCTGCTGGACAAGACGTTGATCGTCTGGGGCGGGGAATTCGGCCGGCAGCCCACGGCGGAGTACGAGAAGGGCTCGGGCCGCGACCACAACGCCTATGGGTTCACGACCTGGATGGCCGGCGGCGGCATCAAGGGAGGCGTGAGCTACGGCAGCACCGACGAACTGGGCAGCGCCGCGGTGGAGAATCGCTGCCACGTGAAGCGGATGCACGCCACCGTGCTGCACCAGATGGGGCTCGATCCGAACCGGCTGACGTACTTCTACGGCGGCCTGGATCAGAAGCTGGTGGGCGTCGAGGGCGCCGATCCGATCTGGGAGATCGTGTCCTGAGGCGTCAGCGCTGCGGAGCGTACTGTTCCGGGATGACGATTCCGTCGCGGTAGTTCGGCGGAGCGACGGCGCGCGACGTTTGCGGGATGTATCGCGGAACGCCCGCATGGCCGGGCGTCATCCGATCGGCCGTGGGCGTGACGGTCGGCAATTGCGAAGGCTGGTTCGCCTGCGACGTCCGCTGCTGCGCCGAATCGTGCGGATACGGATCCGGGCGGACAGCCGTATGGTTCCAGCGTTCCATCTGCTGGGAGGGCGGTGGCGGCCTGTCAATCGGCGTTCCGCTGGCGGGGGAGGGGATGGCCTGCGCGGGGCGATTGCCCCAAGTCTCGGTCATCGACTGCTGCACGGTCTGATCGACGCGACGGCGCATTTCGTCATAGGGCGACATGGCGTTGACGACGGCGCTGCTCGCCCAGGGGGCGTCGAGGGCCGAGCCGGCCGACACGCCGGCCGCGGGATGCGAGGGCGGCTGGGAGACAGGCTGCGAGGTCGCAGCGGCGGGCCAGACCTCATGCCGTCTCATCGTCGAGGGGCCGGACGGCATTTCCTGACCGAGCGAATTTCGCGGCGTCGCGGCGTCACGTTGTTCGAAGA
The DNA here is from genome assembly GCA_019636235.1 of Planctomyces sp. Classification (GTDB taxonomy): domain Bacteria; phylum Planctomycetota; class Planctomycetia; order Planctomycetales; family Planctomycetaceae; genus Caulifigura. The sequence continues at coordinate 834,244 of JAHBXW010000001.1, read as the reverse complement.
ACGAAGGGCTGGTCGACAGATCGGGAATCCGCGCCTGATCCGGGAGTTCGCGGCGGGGCGGTTGGAAGGCTGAGCCGTTCCACTGGCTGTCGCTGCCGGGACTGACGCGACGCGCAGGTTGTTCCAGCGGAGTGAGTTCCTGTCCGGGGCCGACTCCAAGGCCCATCAGGGCGGCTCTGCGACGCGCCTCGTCGAAGCGATTGGGCGGACGCGTGCCGGCGGCCGGATCCAGTGGCGGAGTCGTCCGCTCCTGCGGCTGTCGGACCAGATCCAGCGGCGGGGCGGATGTGCCGATGTCGTCCGGGAAAGACGCCTGCCGCGCACGTGGCGGTCGCTGTCCGCCCCAGTCGTTCAATCCCTCTTCGAGCGGATGCCGATGAGCGGGCGCGGACCGAATGGGCGGGGCTTCAATGTACGGCGATTCGTCCGGGATCTCGTAATGCGGCGATGGGCGGGTGCCGAAGGCGGTTCGTTCTCTTGGTTGATTCGGGCGAGCGTCGGATCGCGGCGCCGCTTCGCGGGTCGGATCCGCGGAGCGGTTCCCCGCCATCAGCGGCGCTGACCGAGCGGCCCGTGCGGATGATTCGCTGTGCCGGGACGGCCCGGGCGCGATGCGGGGCAGCGACTCGGCGCCCGCTCCCGCCGCATGCGGCGGCATCGAATACGGGTTTTCGCGGGGAGTCGGTTCGTGGGGCCACCCGGAATCCTGCGGCATCGCTTCATAGGAATGCTGCCGGGCCTCGTACTGCCGGGCGTCGAATTCGCGGCGGTCGACCGGTTGACGGTCGAACTCCGGAATTGGGGCGTTCATCGACGGCTGGCTCGGGACGCCGTATCCGGATCGCGCGGCGTCGGCAGTCTGGTCCAGGACGAACGATTGCCGGCCAGTCGTCGGCAGGTGCGGCAACGCGACGTGCGGTTCGTCATACGAGGGAGCGACCAGCTCTTCGACCGGTCCGACCGGCCGCGAGGAGGCCTGAGGATCGCGACCGGAGGGAGCATTCGTCGCCCAGTCGCCCGGCGCCGCATCCGGCGACCACGCATTCATGGGCGGCGGCGACTGCCGTGTCTGCTGGTGCTCCTGGGAGAAGTTCGAGTGCTGCTGGTCCGCAGACGGCGGCTGCTGCGACCTGCCGGGGGCGGCGAGGGGCGGGACGTGGTTCCATCCCGGAGCGCCGCCTGGTGGAGGCTGGTGTTCGAATTGGCTGGGGGGCCCGAAATACGGCTCCGCAGGTCGCGTTTCCGGCGCGGGATTCGCAAACATGTGGCTGGCGCCGACGACGATCGGGGCGTTGTCCTGAGGCAGCCCTTCGCGGTCGATGCGCGCCAACTGGTCGCGGATGATGTCGCCCTGGCTGGGGGCGCCGGCGGCCAGCGGCGATTGAGCAGCCGACATTCGGCTGTTCAAAGGATGCTGGGGTTGGTTCGGAGCGCCCGAGAATCCGGTCTGGTGAATCCGTTGAACTTCCGCGGCGCGGCGGTCGTCGGGCTGGAGATGCTGCTGAGCGAACTGGTGCTGGGGGGCGGCCTGCTGCTGGATCGGCGGGTTGGCGCGGACCGAGGCGATTCGCTGGCGGTCGGCGATCAGTTCCGACATCCGCGACGAGATTCGATCCGGGGGCAGGAACTGCTGCAGAACGGCGGCGGCGCGCTGATCCTGTCCCTGCTGGACGTAAACGTAAGCCAGATGGTCCAGCGTCATCTCGTTGCGGGGCGAGACCTGCAGGGCCCGTGTCAGATAGGCCTCGCTGGTGGACCAGTTGTGCTGCAGGACGTGCGAGTAGCCGAGGTCGCTGAGGATGCTGGCGTTTTGCGGATCGAGCGCCAGGGCATTGAGGTAATGCTGCTCGGCGTCCGGGAATCGCCGCTGCAGGTCGGCGATGATGCCCAGCCGGTGGTGGGCGGTGGCGAAGTTGGGGTCGAGTCGCGCGGCGGCATCGAAGCGGGATCGTGCGGCCTCGAGGGCGCCGGGCGCATCGGCGTTGAAGTGCTGTTGCAGGTAGAGTTCGCCCTCGCGGGCGAGCTCCTGGGGGGAGGGGGATTTGTCGGGTTTCTGCGCGGGACCGGGGAGTCCGGCGGGGGCGTTCCGGGCGGCCGTTTCCCCGCTGGTCTGGACGATGGAATCGGCGTCCTCGCGCCAGGGGGCCATGCCGGCGAGGTTCGGCGACTGGCAGCCGGCCGCCAGCGCGGCGAACCAGGCCCAGCGGATCTTGCGGGTATTCATAAGGAGACCACGTTCGAGGCCACATGACGCCCCGGCGGTGCGGGGCGCTCGAACCTTCGGCCGCAGCGCCGCGATGCGCGGGCGACGTGCCGTTCAACGGGGAAGGACGGGGATGTGGTCCGGCAGGGAAACCCGCCGGAGGGCAGGACCTGGCTTATTAGAAGCCGTTTTTCCGCCTGTCCAGATCGGTCGGCCCACATCCGGAACTCTGGCAATCCAGAGAATCCGGGCGGGCCAAAGTTCTCCGCCACGGCAGATTCAGCCGAATGCGGACCCCGTTCCGAGCGTCACTCGACGGTGACGCTCTTGGCCAGATTGCGGGGGCGGTCGACGTTGCAGCCCCGCAGCACGGCGATGTGATAGGCCAGCAGCTGCAACGGGATCGCCGTGACCAGCGGCTGCAGATACTCCTCGACGTCCGGGACGAAGATGACCTCGTCGGCGACGGCGGAGACTTTGTCGTCCCCCTCGGTGGCGATGGCGATGATCGGGCCTTTGCGGGCCTTGATCTCCTCCATGTTGCTCATCACCTTCGGATGAATGTGGCCGCGGGGGACGATGAACACGCTGGGCGTGTGTTCGTCGACCAGGGCGATCGGGCCGTGCTTCATTTCGGCGGCCGGATAGCCCTCGGCATGGACGTAGCTGATTTCCTTGAGCTTCAGCGCGCCTTCCAGGGCCACCGGAAAGTTGTACAGCCGGCCCAGATACAGCGTGTTCGACACGTCGTGATATCGGCTGGCCACGTCGCGCACGGCGTCGTTGCATTCCAGCGTCCGCGCGATCGCCTCCGGCATGGCCCGCAAATGGGAAATAATCCGGCTGCCGGCCTGGAAGGACAGATTCCGCATGCGGCCCAGCATCAGGGCCAGCAGCGTCAGCACGGTGACCTGCGAGGTAAAGGCCTTCGTCGAGGCGACGCCGATTTCCGGACCGGCGTGCAGATACACGCCGCCGTCCGCCTCGCGGGCGATCGTCGAGCCCACCACATTGCAGATCGCCAGGCTGGGCAGCCCCTTGCGCTTGCATTCCCGCATGGCGGCCAGCGTGTCGGCCGTCTCGCCGCTCTGCGTGATGGCGAACACCATGGTGCTTTCGGACAACGGCGGATTGCGATACCGCAGTTCGCTGGCGTACTCGACCTCGACGGGCAGCCGCGCGAACTCCTCGATCAGGTATTCGCCGACCAGGCCCGCGTGCCAGCTCGTGCCGCAGCCCGTCAGCACGACGCGATTGATCCGCCGTAGTTGCTGAGGGGTCAGGTTCAGGCCCCCGAATCGGGCGGTCGCTTCCTCGTCGTCGAGCCGGCCGCGGAGAGCGTTTTCGATCGTCTGCGGCTGCTCGAAGATCTCCTTGAGCATGTAATGCTCGAAGCCGCCCAGGCCGATGTCCTCGCTGACATGGTCGATGACCTGGATGGACGGATCGCGGCGGCCGTCTTCGCGGTGGTGTACCTCGAAGGAATCGGCGCGGACGACGGCGATTTCGTGGTCGCTGAGGTACACGACCTCATTGGTGTGGCCGACGAGGGGGCTGGCGTCGCTGGCGATGAAGTTCTCCCCCTGGCCGACGCCGACAACCAGCGGACTGCCATTGCGGGCGGCGATCAGCAGTTCGGGGTGATCCTTGAAGAGGATGGCCAGACCATACGTGCCCTTGAGCTTGGGCAGCGCCGATTCGACGGCCCGCAGGCAGGTCTGGCTGTCGGCCGGATTCTCGCCCATCAGCATCAGTTCATCGAAGTGATGGGCGATGAGGTGCGCGATGGCCTCGGTGTCGGTCGCCGTGCGGAACACGTAGCCCAGCCCCTGAAGCTGCGTGCGAAGCGCGGCGTAGTTCTCGATGACGCCGTTATGCACGAGGACGACGGTCCCGTTGCCGCCGATGTGGGGGTGGGAGTTGGTGTCGGTGGTTTCGCCGTGCGTGGCCCAGCGGGTGTGGCCGACGCCGAGATTCCCCTGCACGGGGCTGCTGTCGATCAGCGCGGCGAGTTCGTGGACGCGGCCGGCTCGTTTGCGGACCTGGATTTCTCCGCCCGACATGACCGCGACGCCCGCGCTGTCATAGCCCCGGTACTCCAGTCGGCGAAGGCCTTCAATGAGGAAGTCGGAAACCTGTCTGGACCCGATGTAACCGACGATTCCACACATGAAACGACGCTCCAGGACGTGAGGCCACTGCAGGCGCGGGCGAGACTTTCCAATGCGCGGTCGTCCGCGTCGCGGCCTGTCGGCACAAAAATGCGGTCGAACCGCGGGGAGGCAACCGCGAAATTCGGGGAGCCGGGAATCGGCTGCGGGCCGCGTCCAGCCGCTCGCAGGGGACGGCCATGCTGTCAGTTGGCAACATCGTGTTGTAGCGATCAGGCCGGCGGCACTGGTTCTAACACTGCGTGGAATCCGAGGTCAACCCGGTCCGAGAAGGGCAATTGGGGCGACGTTCGAATCGTCCGAAATTCGGCCAGCGATGAACCACCGATGAACCAGGGTGGCCGCGGGCCACCAGGCGTGCGGCGTTCCATTCCGCACCAGAGCAGGACGGACAGGGCGGGCAGGGAAGCGGCGAGATTCAGAGTTGATGCCTCGCCGCCGGGCGATACACTGTGCAATCGCTGTCGCCGGGAGTCGCGGTGCGAACCCCCGGAGCAGTGAACGTGTCGAACGACTGCCCAGCCCAAGTGGCGGAACTGGCAGACGCGCTAGCTTCAGGAGCTAGTGGGGTTACACCCGTGGAGGTTCGAGTCCTCTCTTGGGCACTTGTTCGACGCCTGGCGGCTTGAGGCCGCTGCGGCAGGCGGAGTGATTCGCCCGCCCGAATCATCAGGAAAACGCTCCGGGGACGGCCGCAACGCCGTCCCCGTGTTCGTTTTTGGGCCGTGTTCGCTTTCGGGCTTGGATTGTCGACTGGGCGGCGGGATTCGCCCGGCCGCCGGCTCAATTGGCGGGGCGCCGGGGCGTCACCATGACCGGGCAGTGGGCTTTCCGCACGACGCGCTCGGCGACGCTGCCCAGGAACCAGTGGGACAGCCCGACCCGGCCATGCGTCCCCATCACGACGAGATCGGCATCGAGGGCCGACGCCTCCCGGACAATCAGCTCAAACGGCGCGCCGACCTTGATGTGCTTGTGCACCGCCAGCCCCTCGAAGCTCTCCAGCGGCAGCTTCTCCATCCGAGCCCGGGCGTCCTCGGTGATCGTCTTCACGTATTCCTGAAACACCGGGTAGGCCAATGCGGTCTCCGACACCGCCGGGCTGGTGTCCTCGACGACATGCAGCAGGTGGACTTCCGCGCCGAAATGCCGGGCGATCGCGAGTCCGTCCTGCAGCGCGCCCGCGGTGAACTCGCTGAAATCGATGGGGATGAGGACTTTGCGGAGCTGGATCTCGGTCGAATTGGCGTTGACGAACTCATGCTCCTGCGTGCGGACGACAAGGACCGCGCAGGGGGCGTGCTGGACGACGCGTTCGGCGACGCTGCCCAATAGGAACCGCGACAATCCGGACCGGCCATGCGTGCCGAGGCAGATCAGGTCGACGGCGTGCGACGTCGCATATTCGAGGGTGGCATCGGCCGGGGAGCCGGTCCTGAGTTCGCGCGTGACTTTGACGTCCTTTGCGACCTCCGCCTTGGGGAGCACGTTCAGCGCCTTCCGGGCGGAGTTCTGAATCTCCTGCACGTACGTCTCCTGCGGCAGCACCATGCCGCCTCCCGGGGTCACCGGCAACACCTCCTGGACGACGTGCAGCAGATGCAGTTGAGCCTGCTCGTGCCGGGCGAACGCGGCGCCGTACTGCAACGCGCGTTCGCTGCAGTCGCTGAAGTCGACCGGAACCAGGATGCGGTGGAACGTGGGCATGTCGATGGTCTCCCGGATCGAATGGTCCTTGGCGGCTGTGACGTTCGCGGGTTCCTGTCGTACTGGTCGACCGTCCCGGGGGACGGCGCGCCCGGCCAGGCGGAACACGGAATCGGCGACCTGCACCCTTATGCAAACGGTACGCCGTGTGCAACCCGACCGAATCGGTCCCATCTCCGCCGAGCGGTTGAAGACAGCGCATGGCCGTGTTTTTCCCCAACGACGACGGTGTCTGGCTGCCTGATGGCGATGGCGTTCGGCGGGATGCGAACTCCCGGCGGCAGTCGGCGGCGTTCGATTCCGCGCTGGACCGTGCGACTCCGCACACTCCCGATGGAAGTCCGGCCGGTTCCGCACAGACAATCAGGCTGCTGCTCGTCGAGGACGACCCGGCCTTTCGAGAAGCCGTGACGCGGTGGATGCGGCATCGCGGGCACACGGTCGTCCCGACGGGTTCGGCGGAGGCCGCCATCGATGCGCTGGCGGACGCCCCCTTCGACGTCGTCCTCGTCGACCTGCACCTGCCGGGGATGACGGGGCTGGAACTGCTCCAGCGGCTGCGTCTGCAGCCCTGCGGCGGGGACGTCGTCGTGCTGACCGGGTATGGGCGCGTCGAGGACGCCGTGGAAGCGATGCGGCTGGGGGCTTCGGATTACCTGACCAAGCCGGCGCCCCTGGAGGATCTGGAAACCCGCTGCCTGAGCGCGGCGCGCCGCGCCCGGACGCGATCGGTGCCGCTGCGTCCTCCCGCCGGCGGCCAGGCGGTGCGCTTGATCGGCGCGTCCCCGGTCATGCAGGACGTATTGCGGTTCGTCGCCCGGATCGCGCCGACCGAGAAGACGGTGCTGATCTGCGGGGAGAGCGGCGTCGGCAAGGCGCTCCTGGCCGCGACGATCCATCAGCAGAGTCGGCGTTCATCGGGACCGTTCCTGACGGTCAATTGCGGATCGCTGCAGAACACCCCCCTGGACCTGCGTCAGTTCCTGCCCTCGGCGGGTGGGACGCTGTTCCTTGATGAAGTGGGAGAGTTGCCGGTCGCGCTGCAGCCGATCCTGCTGCAGATTCTCGAGCATGGGGAGCTGCCGCGGCTGGAGGGAGTGACGCCGGGGCCGCTGGATGCGCGCGTGCTGGCCGCGACGAATCATCCGCTGGAGAAGGCCGTGGAAACGGGCCGCTTCCGGGACGACCTGTACTACCGGCTGAACGCGCTGTCGGTGCGGCTGCCGCCGCTGCGCGATCGCCCCGAGGACATTCCGGCGCTCATCGGCCAGCACCTGCCCGTGGGTGTGCGATTGTCTGAACCCGCGCGTCAGGCGCTGCTGAGCTATGCCTGGCCGGGGAATGTGCGGCAGTTGGCGAACGCACTCGACCGGGCACTGCTGGTGGCCGCGGGCGGGGTGATCGGCCTCGGCGACCTGCCGCCGGAGGTGACGCGCGGGAGCGGGCCTCGCGCGGGACGAGCGAACGATTCGCCAGTCGACGACCTGGCGGCCCACGAACGGGCGCACATTGAAACGATCCTGCGCCGGGTGGGAGGGAACAAGACTCAGGCCGCCCGCATCCTGGGCATCCACCGCCGCAAGCTGTACCGGCTCATCGAACGTTTCGGAATCGAGCAGACCGCCGGGGGGTAGGGCGGCTGGCTGCCGTCGACGGGGGCGGCGCGGGAGCTGGCGGGAGACCCCGTCCAGTCGAATCCGGGTCGGCGGGGGATGACCGGCGGATTCCGCCGATCGTGCAACTCCCGGCCGTGGATGGGCATCCGCGCGCGAAACGCGATTCCGTGACCGCCCGATTCCCCGCGGCCGGAAATCCGCACGCCTTCCGCTTGAACGGGGTCGGCGCTTGTGGCACAACCCGCCCTCGGAGTGGGTCTGCTCAGCCGGGATCGTGCTCGATCCTCCTGGGCGGCGCCGCAGCCGCAACGTTCCTCCGCCTGCCGGTTCTGAGAAACTGCAGGATTTTCGGAAACGACTGCGAACTTGCCGCGACGCCGGACGATCCCTGATGGTGACGCCGCGTCCTGGCCGCAGCGTCGCATCACAGGCGTTTGCGACAGGAGAAGCCGCGCAAGAGCGGCGACGGAGCAGTTTCCTTGTGGCCTCTGCGGACGGCCCAGACGGCGATTGTGATCGCTGGATGTCTGGGGACGGCGTTTCTTCAAATCATCACCTCTGCGGCTGCGGTTCAATACACGCGAGCACTCGGCGGGTCGGGCCTGCACGTCGGCATTCTGAACGCCCTGCCTTCAGGCATGCTGTTCATGCAGTTGCTCGCGGGCATGGCGGCCAGCCGACTGCGCTACCGGCGGCCCCTGTGGTTCGGGCTGTCGCTGATCCAGCGGACGATGCTCGTGCCGTTCGTGTTCGGGCCCTGGTGGTGGTCCGGCGCTTCTGACGCCGCGTGGGTGTGGCTGTTCCTGCTGGCGAACATGTTCGTGCACGGACTGGCGCAGTTCGGTCACCCATTGTGGCTGTCCTGGATGGGGGATTACCTGCCCCGAGACGGCCTGAGCGCGTATTGGGGCCGGCGGCAGTCCTGGATGAACTGGACGATCGTCGCCAGCCTGATGACGTGCGCCGTGTACGTGATGTTCTCCGGAATCGGCATTCGGGCGAGCTTCCCGCACCTGTGCCTGCTGGCGTCGATCTTCGGCGTTGTCGACCTGCTGCTGCACCTGCGCGTCGAGGAGCCGCCCGTCACGCGGATGAAGCTGACCTCATTTCGCGAGATCTTCATCGAACCCTTGAAGCACAAGGGGTTCCGGAGCTTTATCGGCTACGCCTGCATGTGGCACTTCGCCGCGATGATCGGCGCGCCGTTCATCAGCCTGTACCTGCTGCAGCACATCGGGATGTCGCTGTTCCAGGTGCTGCTGCTGTGGTCGCTGTCGGCGGTGGGGGGCGCTTTGACGGCGGGTCGTCTGGGCCGGTTCGCCGAGCGGTTCGGCAGCCGTCCGCTGCTCGTGTTCTGCACAGTGCTCAAGCCGCTGAACATGCTGTCGCTGCTGGTTCTGCCGCGAGACCCGGAGGCGGCGTTCTGGATCCTGATGCCGGCGTTCATGTTCGACGCCGCGCTGAACGTGGGAATTCAGATCGCTCAGGACGGATTCCTGATGAAGCAGTCGCCAGCCCGGAACCGGGCGATGTTCATCGCCTCGGGAATGGCGCTGGCCGGACTGGTTGGGTGTGCGACATCCGTCGGCTGCGGCGCGGTGCTGGCTGGCCTGCAGGGCTGGTCGACCGAGATCCTGGGCTGCTCGGTGAACGGGTTTCACTGCCTGTTCTGGGCGAGCCTGGTCGCGCGGCTGGCAACGGTGCGGTGGGTCTGCCGGATCGATGAGCCGCAGGCGATCGACCACCGCGTGCTGGCGCTGCGGATCTTCCGGCTGAGTTCCCGCATGCAATTCCGGTTGCGGCGCCGACGGACGCTGGCGTCTCCGGCCCGACTGCTGGCGGCTTCGCCGCCGACGGATCGCGCCGCCTGAGTCGACCTCCCGCACGGACGCCGCGCAGGAACTACTCGCGGAAGTCGTTCAGCGGCTGCCTGGAGAGTTCCCGGTGGCGGGGATCGACGCGCACGCAACGGGCATGGATGTCCGTGGGCGCGGGGCGTTCGGCCTGCGCCTCCGGTTGCTGCGTCACGTGCGAGCGCTGCAGCAGGTCCATGCGAATGATGGCGCTGTCGAGTTCCGACGGGCAGGGATCTGGCGAAGGTTGAGACGTCATGAGAACGCCCTCCTGCTCCTGAAGGCGCGAACGCGTCGCGCCGGGGCCGCCGCTCCACGCGGGCCACTGTGTCAATGCCAGCTCCGTCCTGCGAGCCGTGAATTCCGGCCTCCGGCTGCCGCGCTGATGAGCGCGTCTGCCCGTAACCCGGGCACTATTATGAGCTTAGCCGCGAGAATCCACGATTATCGTAAACCCGCGCGTGTCGTCTGGTCACGCAAAATCCGCCGATTTCCTCTCGCCTTTCCCCTGGGGATTCACTAACCATTCGCTGCTCACGTCGATTGGCCTCAGTGATTCGGGATGCGAACTGGCGTCCTTCCGGTCCCGCGTTTGCGACAGCAGCCGCGTGTCGGGCGGACAGAAACACTGAGCGCGAATCCGCAACGGATTCCCATTAGCGCGTCGCTCCTCCTTGGGGCGGCGTCGCGGGTGCAACCGACGAAATGCCGACGCACGAACGCGTTGGACCCCGATTCGCCAGGGAGGGTGACGCACGCATGGATGTCTGCCGCCGGGTCTGGACGACCATTCTGATTCTCTTCGCCGCGACTGCCTGGGCGCAGGCGAACGATGCGACGTATCGCACGCCCAACTTCGTGGTTCACGCGCCGACGACGGACTTCGCCCGCCAGGTGGGTGAGACGGCCGAGCTGTGGCGCGAAGAGCTCGCGGTGGAATGGCTCGGCGAGAAGCTTCCCGACTGGTACGAGCCCTGCCAGGTGACGGTGAAGGTCGGACAGATCGGCGCCGGCGGCGCGACGACATTCAGCTTCGAACGCGGCGAGGTCTTCGGCTGGAGGATGCGCGTGCAGGGCACTGAGGAGCGGATTCTCGATTCCGTGATCCCGCACGAAGTCAGCCACACGATCTTCGCCTGCCACTTCCGGCGGCCGCTGCCCCGCTGGGCCGATGAAGGCGCCGCCACGCTTGTCGAGCATCACTCCGAGCGGATGCGACAGGTCGAAATCCTGCAGCAGGTGACCCGCAACAAGCAGCGGATCCCCCTCAACGATCTGCTGCGGATCGACGAGTACCCCAAGGACATGCAGCAGGTGCTGGCCCTGTACGCACAGGGCTATTCGCTGGCCGATTTTCTGGTGCAGCAGCACGGCGACCAGGGCCGCGCGGTGTATCTCGCGTTTTTGAAGGACGCCCTGGCCAGCAACTGGGAGACGGCGTTCCGGAAGCACTATGGATTCGCGACGATCCACGAGCTGGATTCGCACTGGAACCAGTGGGTGATCGCGGGCAGCCCGCCGCTTCGCCAGCCGGTCGGCTCGCTGGTGGCGAAGGCTCCGTCGTCGCCCCCCTTGTCGCCACCGGCGTCAAATTCACTGGCTTCGGATCGTCCGACGCAGTCAGAGGCGCCGCCGCGGACACTGTCGAGCCAGCCGGAGACCGTCGCGATCCGCGGCCAGAGCGAATCCGCCTCGCCGCTGCCCCGACTCGGCCGTGCGGTCCGTGGGGCCGTCAGCGCAGCCGCGGCCCCGGCGTCAAAGCCCGGCGATTCACGGATCGCCAGCAGCGAAAGCGAAGAGGTTCTGAAGACGCAGCCCGGAGCGCTGCCGCAGACCCGTCGCATCCGGGCGGACAGGGGCGGCCAGCCGTCCTCCGCGGCGCCGCAGCGCCGCGAGTCCATCGGCGAATGAGCCCGGACAGCGGCAGCGAGTTCGTCCCCCTCGACTGACGCGCCGACGGGACGTCGGACCGGAAAGCCCTCGCGTCCTCAGCCGCCGTGCGCCGAATACCGGTTCACGCCCCGGGCGAAGGCCACGCGGCACAGCACGAAAAGCAGCGCGATCCAGCCCGCCTGCAGCGCCAGCTCGCGGACCAGCGTCGCATGGTCATATCGATGGAGCATGACTGTCGACGGGAAGTAGGCCAGGTACTTGAACGGCAGGTACTGCACGCCGGCCTGCAGCCAGCCCGGCAGAAAGTCCAGCGGCAGCATGTGCCCGGACAGGAAGTAATTGAACATCATGTAGATGAACAGCAGCGAGTTCACCTCCAGAAACCAGAACGCGATCAGGCCGATCAGCGACTCGAGCAGAAACCCGATCAGGAACGACATCAGCAGCGAGGCGACGAACGCGGCGATCGTGAAGCTGTCCGGCCAGCCCCGGAAATACCCGCGACAGACCCAGAATACGAGGGCGAACGGCAGCGTCGCGACAGCGTAATACACGAGCTTGTGCGCCACGCGGTGCCAGAACAGATAGCCCAGCATGTCGACCGGCTGCGTCAGATACTTCTTGATGGTTCCGTCGCGGACCTCGCGGGCGATGCCGCTGGCCAGTCCGGGCATGCTGGAGAAGGCCCGGGCGACCATCGTCAGCATGTAATAGGCGACCATGTCGCCGTAGGTGTACCCGACGATCTCGTCGCGCCGCTGGGAGGTCCCGACGCCGAAGATCGCTCCCCAAAGAAAAATCTGGGTGAGGATCGGCAGAAACCTCAACAGCGTGCCGAGCATGAAGTCGCCGCGATAGACCAGGCGTTCTTCGATGCAGGTCCGCAGGACGATCCAGTGGACGCGCAGCCGCGCGGCGAGTTCGCCCATGAGGCTCAGCGACGCGGGCGGGGCGGCGGATGGCTCGTCCGTCATCAAGGCGGTCACGGGAAGGCCTTTGCCGCCTCGACGAGCGTGCGGACGTAGGCCCCGCTGGCGCCTCCTTCGCGGTGCGGTTTGTTCGATTCCGCGAACGCCGGCCCGGCGATGTCGAGATGCACCCAGGGAGTCTGGGCGACGAATCGCTCGAGAAACTTGGCGGCGGTGATCGAACCGCCCCAGCGCGAGCCGATGTTCTTCAGATCGGCGACATCGCTCTTCAACTGCTCGGCGTACGAATCGAACATCGGCAACTGCCACACGTCCTCGCCGGCCCGCCGCGCGGCCGCCAGCACCGCGTCGCACCACGGCTGGTCGTTCGCGAACGCGCCGGCGACGTCCTCGCCCAGCGCCACCACGCAGGAACCCGTCAGCGTGGCCAGATCGACGATCCGCGAAACGCCCAGATCAACCGCATAGGACAACACGTCCGCCAGCACCAGCCGCCCTTCGGCGTCCGTGTTGTGCACTTCGATCGTGACGCCGTTGCGGGCCCGGAGCACGTCCCCCAGCTTGTAAGCGCGGCCGCTGGGCATGTTCTCGACAAGCCCCATCAGGCCGATGAGATTGACGGGCAGCTTGAGGCGGGCGGCAGCGACCATCGCGCCCAATACGGTGGCGGCGCCGGCCATGTCGCATTTCATCGTCTTCATGCCGTCGCTGGGCTTCAGCGACAGCCCGCCGCTGTCGAACGTCACGCCCTTGCCCACGAGGGCCAGCCAGGGGGCGTCGGCGTCAGCGGCGCCGCGGCGGCGAACGACGACCATCCGCGGCGGACGGTCGCTGCCCCGCGCGACGGCCAGCATGGCGCCCATCCGCTCTTCGCGGAGCCGGGCTTCGTCGAATTCCTCGCACTCGAGTCCGTATTCCGCGGCGAGCTGGGCCGCGCGATCGGCGAAGACTTCGGGGTAAACGTCCTCAGGCGGGCGGTTCACGAGTTCCCGGGTCAGATTCGTCGCCTCGCCGAGGATCCGGCCTTCCTCGACGGCCGACTGGATCGCGGAGACGTCGGCGGACGCCGGCGCAACGATCGACATCCGCTGGATCGGAAACCGGTCGGGTTCGGACTTGTAGAGTCCCTGTCCCACGGAGCCGACGACCGTCGACAGGGCGGCGATCTTCGCGGCCTGGGCCAACGGCGCCGGAGCGACGCACTTTTCGGACAGCAGAAGCGCCGCGTGGTCGACCTTCTTTGAAGAGATTCGGCGGATCGCGGCGGTCAGCGACTTCTCCAGGCCGCTGAGGGAGACCGTGCCAGCCTTGCCCAGGCCGGTCAGCAGGACGCGTCGTGCCGGAACGTCCGACAGGTCGCGGAGATCGAGCAGTTCCAGAGGCTTCCCGGTCAGATCCCCCGCCTCGCGAAGGCGCTTCAGACGGGGCTGCAGCCACTCGCCGACGACTCCATATCCGCCGTCGATCTCAGCGTCCTCGAGGACGGGGACGATCAGCCAGTCGCAGTCGACCGGACGGGTGGACGAAACGGCAGTCAGCGTGGGCATCGTGTGCGTCTTTCCGAAGGCTCGAAACCCGGGCGGAGGTCGCCGGAAGTGCGTGTACGTTCGGCGATCGAGCCGGCTATAATAAGTCGAACGGGTCCGAAACGGCATCCAGCCCGGCGGCGATTGCCGGCCCGATCGCTTGTTCCCGCCTGTCGCCGCCTGCCCAAGAGACGTCAGCCGTCCTCAGCTGGTCGACCGATCGGCTATGCGGACGGGGCTGCGGCGTTCCGCCGCGCCAGTGACGGCTCCCCTTGCGATTCACAGGTCATGGTTCATCGGCGTCCGCTGCTGTTGGCCCTCGTTGTCGGAACGTGCGCGTCCTGTTCGGATTCGGATTCGATTCGGCAGTACAAGGTTCCGCGCCAGGCCGCCGAGACGGAGGGGGCGGCCCCCGCGGCAAATCAGGCCGGCGTGGCCTGGTTCTTCAAAGTGACCGGGCCGAACGACGAAGTTCTGAAGCTCGTGCAGCCCTTTGGGCAGTTCGTCAGCTCCGTGCGGTTTTCTCCGGCGGGCCAGCCCGAATGGACCTTGCCGTCCGGCTGGCAGGAACGGAAAGAGCAGGGCCTGCGGTACGCGACGCTGAAACTGCCGACGACGCCTCCGTTGGATGCGACCGTCATTCCGCTTCCGGCCGACGATCCCACGTCGACGGAGTACCTGAAGGAGAACTTTGTCCGCTGGCGGGGGCAACTGGGACTGCCGGGGGTGACAGGTTCGGACTGGATGAGCGCCGCCCGGTCGGCGGGCGAATTGGAGCAGTTCGAGCGGGACGGCCGGCCGGCGACGATCGTGAATCTGACAGGTCGAACTGCGGAGTATGGGGAGTCGCGGATGCTGGCGGCGCTGATTCCCGCTCCGTCCGCGGCAGGGACATCCCGGTCGTCTCCGCCGCGCACGCCGCCGTCCACCGCCAGAGCCCCGGAATCTTCCAACAGAAGCGCCGCAGCGTCCGCGGGAGCGTCGTCGACGGGTACGCCGCCCGTGACATATTCCGTTCCCGAAGGGTGGCGCGAACGGCCGGCCGGGACGTTCCAATTCGCGACGTTCGAGGCCGGTCCCGAGTCCGCTCCGCTGAAGATCAGCCTGGCGACGGCCGGAGGCGACCTGCTGGGGAACGTCAATCGCTGGCGCGGCCAGGTCGGCCTGCCCCCGTTCACGCCGGCCGAACTGGAGTCGGCCCGCCAGACGCTTCCCGTCGGAGACGCCAGCGCCGACTATTTCGTGCTGGAAGGCGAATCCGACGCCATTCTCGGCGCCGTCCAGGTCCGGGGCGGCTCGACGTGGTTCTTCAAAGCCTGGGGTCCGCGGGAACTCGCGTCCGCAGAGCGAGAACGCTTCGAAGCCTTCCTGCAGTCATTGTCCTTCGCTCCCTGATCCTGTCCTGAACCGTCCCTTGTGACGGAGCGCCTACGCCCATGTCCGACGGCAATTCCCAATCGGCTGAGACTCCGCGCCGCGACGAGCCGGCCCCTCGATCGCTGGCCGCGCTGCTGCTCGAGCCGCTGGCTTCGTTGAAACTGACGGTCGTGCTGTTCCTGCTGGCGATCTTCATCGTCCTGGCGGGGACGCTGGCGCAGGTCAACGCGGACGTGTGGGACGTCGTCGACGACTACTTCCGGATCCATCCCCGGCAATTGCAGGGGAGTCCGCGGGAAGCGGCCGGCGCGTTCTTCGTCCGCATACCGTCGCAGATCTTCTTCCCATCGGCGTTTTTTCCGTCGCGGCCGACCGAGCGAGTGAATTTTGAGGTCCCCAAGGGCTGGAAGACGGTCGAGACCGGCGCGTTTCAGCGGGTCAGCCTGGAGGCCGACGGCGGCGACGCCGGCAAACTGGCCGTCAGCATTTCGTCCGTCGGCGGCACGGTGCTGGAGAACATCAACCGCTGGAACAGCCAGATCGGCCGGGCGCCGATGACGGAAGACGAACTCCGGGCGGGGTTTGTTCCGATCAAGATCGGGCGGCACGACGGTCGGGCGATTTCGCTGACGGCCGACCAGGAAACGATCCTGGGCGCCGTCCTCGAACGGCCCGGGGAGACGTGGTACTTCAAGGGCCGCGGTCCTACGGAACTCGCCGAGCGCGAGCGCTCGAACTTCGATGCGTTCGTGCAATCATTCTCGCAGCCGTGCTGGCCGGCGATCTGGTTCCCCAAAGGCTGGGTCATTGGCGGCTTGATGCTGCTGAATCTGCTGGCCGCGCATCTGGTGCGATTCCGGCTGCAGGCGCGGGGCATGCGGCTGGTGGTCGGCCTGTGGCTGTTGGCCGTGGGCTGCCTGGTGACCTGGCTGGTCGTCGTCAGCGGGAACAATCAGGACGGCTTTCAGACGGAAACGCTGATCTCCTACCGGCGGTTGTGGGACCTGCTGACGTTCGGCCTGTTCGGTCTGGCGTGCGGGTGCACGTGGCTGGCGGTGGGCACTCCGCCGCAGCATCGCGGAGAACGCTGGATGTCGATCCTGGCGGCCGCGGGGTTGTTTGGGATGGCCGCGGTCTCGGTGCTGTGGGGCAGCGCGGTCTGGTCCGACGATTCGTCGATGCGGATTCTGTACCAGCTGGTGAAGGGGACGATCGCCGGCGTCGTGTTGCTGGCGGGATGCCTGGTCCTGTTCCAGCGGCGGGCGGGCATCGTGCTGCTGCATGGCGGCATCGCCCTGCTGATGATCAGCGAGGTGTTCGTCGGCGTGCGGGCCGTCGAATCCAACATGTTCCTGCAGGAAGGGGACGAGCGGAGCTATGTGTTCGACACGCGGAGCCCGGAGCTGGCGGTCATTGATCGTTCGCAGCCGGAGGAGGACATCGAGACGGTCGTCCCGACGGTGCGACTGAAGACGGAAGGGGCCGAGGTGGCCCATGAGCTGCTGCCGTTCGATCTGGAGGTCGTGCAGTATCTGCAGAACGCGGAGATGCTTCGAGCGGCGCCCGATCCGTCAACGAATCTCGCGACGCGGGGCATCGGCCTGGAACGGCAGATGCGGCCCATCGCTTCCTCCACGGGCGTGGACACCAGCGGCCGGGTCGATTCGCCGGCGCTGTTCGTGCGGCTCAAGGAGAAGGCGACGGGCGAGGACTTGGGCGTGTGGCTGACCTGGGTGCACGCCGATCCCCAGACGGTGTCCGTCAACGGCCGCGACTATGAAATCGAACTGCGTTACGGCCGGACGTATCTCCCCTACAAGCTGAAGCTGCTGGACGTCCGCAAGGACGATTACGTCGGCACGAATACGCCGCGGAACTATTCGTCCTCGGTGCTGTTGACCGACGAGACCACGAACACGCGGCAGGAGCTGACGATCTGGATGAACAATCCGCTGCGGTATCGCGGCCTGACGTTTTACCAGAGCGGCTATCAGCGGGATGAGCGGACGGGGCGGGAGTCGACGACGTTGCAGGTGGTCGACAACGCCGGCTGGATGATCCCGTACGTGTCCTGCATGATCGTGGGCGTCGGGATGTGCTACCAGTTCGTGCTGACGTTGCTGCGGTTCCTCAATCGGTGGAGCCGGACCCCGCCGGGCACGGGCGGTACGGTCGCGCCGCCAGCGGGGAAAGCGACGCGTCGCCGCGCCGAGTCGCTCACGGAGGCTGAACGCTCGGCCTGGGCGCGGTGGCTGCCGCTGGCCATCAGCCTGCTGGCGGCCGCATGGGTGCTGAGCAAAGCGCGTCCGCCGCGCGTGTCCTCGGGAGAAATGAACCTGCAGGCGTTCGGCGCGCTGCCGCTGGCCTATGAAGGCCGCGTCAAGCCGTTCGACTCGCTGGCCCGCAATACGCTGCTGATCCTGTCCGGCAAACAGGAGTACCGGGACGACAAGGATCAGCGGCAGCCGGCGATTCGGTGGCTGCTGGACGTCATCTCAGGGAATCCGGCGGGACGGGACACGCGCGTGTTCCGCATCACCAATCTGGAAGTCCTGAAACTGTTGAAGCTCGAGCCGCGTGCCGGCTTCGTCTACTCGCTGAACGAAGTCATCGCGGAGCTGCCGGCGTTCCGGCGGGAAGCGGAGGCGGCCTCCGCCACGCCTTCCGAAAGCCTGACGCTGTACCAGCGCGGCCTCAGAGACCTGAGCCGCAACCTGTCGATGTACGAAATGCTGTTCGTGGCGTTCGAGCCGGTGCTGCCCGAGCTGCCGTCCGACGCGGAACTCGAAGCCGGCGCCGAGCAGGCTCGCGCCCGGGCGCTGGATGAGATGCGCCGCGCCGTGTCCCGGGCCCAGCAGATCGAGGAGTCGCAGGTTCCGCTGGCCGTGCCGATTCCCGGCGACGACAAATCGCCCGAGGCCGCGACGACCGGCGAGTGGAAGCCCCTGTCGACGTCGATTCTCCGCGCGTTCCTGCAGCGACAACTGGCCAGCGGCGAACCGCCCGAGCAGACGCTGATGCTGCAGCGGATCCTGATGGCGTACCGCGACGGAAACGTCGGCGTGTTCAACGACCGGGTGGCGGAATACCGCAACTGGCTGTCCCGCCAGAGGCTGCCGCACCTGGATCTGCAGGCGGTGCGGTTCGAGACGTTCTTCAACGGCTTCGCGCCGTTCTACCTGAGCATGGTGCTGTGCGTCGGCGTGTTCCTGCTGACCGCGGGGAGCTGGCTGGGCTTCTCCGAGCCGCTGCGGCGGAGCGCGTTCTGGCTGATGGCGCTGACGTTCGCGCTGCACACGTTCGCGCTGATCGCGCGGATGTACATTTCCGGCCGCCCCCCGGTGACGAACCTGTACACGACGGGCATCTTCATCGGCTGGGCCGGCGTGCTGTTCGGCCTGGCGTTCGAATGGTTCTACCGCATGGGAGTGGGGAACGCGCTGGCGTCGATGGCGGGGTTCAGCGCGCTGGGCATTTCGCACATGCTGGCGCTCGGCGGCGGCGACACGTTCACCGTCCTGCAGGCCGTGCTGGACACGCAGTTCTGGCTGGCGACGCACGTGGTGACGATCAACCTGGGCTACGCGGCGACGGCCGTCGCGGGGCTGCTGGGGACCATCTACTGTGTCTACCGCGTGGCTGTCGCGAAGCCCGATCCAGCGATCCTCAAGGCCGTCACGCGAATGACCTACGGCAGCCTGTGCTTCGCGATTCTGTTCAGCTTCGTCGGCACGGTGCTGGGCGGCCTGTGGGCGGACGATTCCTGGGGCCGGTTCTGGGGCTGGGATCCCAAGGAAAACGGCGCCTTGATCATCGTGCTGTGGAACTGCCTGGTGCTGCATGCCCGCTGGGACGGGATGATCCGCAATCGCGGCCTGGCGGTGCTGTCGGTGCTGGGGATCATCGCCGTGAGCTGGTCCTGGTTCGGGACGAATCAGCTGGGGGCGGGCCTGCACGCCTACGGGTTCACGGACGCGGCGCGCATCGGTCTGTTCCTCACCTGGGGAGCGTCGCTGGCGCTGGCGTTGCTGGGGCTGATTCCCCGCGAGGGTCTGGAAGGCGAATGACTTTTGCCGGTTGGCGGCGTCAGGAGGCGCCGCGCGGCCGGAAGATGACGACCCCCTGCGGGTAATGGCAGATCCAGAGCTGCTCTTCGGCGATCGCCACGGTGCTGGCGATTTCGCGGCCGAGCGTTTCGATCTTTCGATGGATCGAGCGTTCGTCGTCGCCGTCGGCCCGGAGGAACAGCATGCGGATCACGAGCGTTCGTTCCTGATAGATCCGCTCGCCGGCGAAGGCGCCGTCGACCTCGTACATCGAGAAGCCGTCGATCGTCTGGGAATCCGGGCCGGCGCCGCGCGGCTTGAGCTTGCTGCGGAGATAGTTGTACAGCTCCGAGAGGTGCTCCAGCGTTTTGGGGAGATAGACCTCGACGCATTCCAGCGTGCGGGGGCTGTCGGCGATGACGTTGTTCGGTCGGCGTTTGGGGGCGGTCATGGCGGGGGCGGCGGGGTTCGCGTTTCGAGCGGGGAGTGCGGTCGTCAGGCGTCCCGTCGTGCGCTGAGAACCTCGTCCAGCGTCTCGGCGAGGCTCCGTTCCAAAATCGCCAGCATTTCGTCGATCTGTTCGGCGGTCGAAATTAGCGGGGGCCCGAACGCGATCCAGTTCGGATCAAACCGGCACAGCAGCCCGTGGGCCAGCGCGCGGCGGCCGACGCGGACGCCGAAATTCACCGACTTCGGAAACGACCTTCGCCCTTCGCGGTCCTCGACGAATTCAATCGCCTGCAGCAATCCCTTGCCGCGGATGTCGCCGATGCAGTCGAACTTCGCGGCCAGGCGCTCGAAACCCGCCCGCAGTCGATCCCCCTGCTGGCGCGCGTTGGCGCACAGGTCCCGTTCGAGGATTTCCTGCAGCACCGCGATGGCCGCGGCGCAGGCGACCGGATGCCCCTCGTTCGTGTGGCCCTCCACGAAACCGGGGTTCGTCTCGATCGGCCCCCAGAAGACGTCGGCGATCGGCCGACGGACGATCATCGCCGAGATCGGCGCGAACCCGCCGCTCAGCCCCTTGCCCGTGCACAGCACGTCGGGCGTCACGCCGAACGTCTCCGCGGCGAACATCCGCCCTGTCCGGCCAGCGCCCGTGATGATCTCATCGAAAATCAACAGCACGTTATGACGGTCGCAATACTCGCGGAGCAGCGGCAGGTATTCCGGCGGGGGATCGATGACGCCGCCGGTGTGGCCGATCGGTTCGACCATGATGGCCGCGACCGTCTCGGGATCCTCGAGGTCGATCATCTGCTCGATGACGTCGGCGCAGGTGATTCCGCAGGCCCCGCCGTCGTAGCGCTTGCCGTAGGGACAGCGATAGCACGTCGGCGGCAGCGCGTGCAGGAATCCGGCGGGGAGCGGTTCGTTGACCGTCTTCCGGGACTTGAGGCCCGAGGCCGCCAGCGAGCCCATCGTCGACCCGTGCCACGACTGATAACGCGAAACGATCTTGTACTTGCCGGGATGCCCGGTCAGCCGGTGATACTGCCGCGCGAGCTTGATGGCCGCCTCCGTGACCTCCGCGCCGCCGCACTCGAACTTGCACGTGTTGAGGTCGCCCGGGCTGACCTCCGCCAGCAGGTTGGCCAGCCGGACGGCGACGGGATTCGTCCCGTGCATCGGGGGGGAGAAGTGCAGGACATCGAGCTGCTGGCGCATGGCCTCGATGACGCGCCGGTTGTTGTGGCCGACCGAGACGACATAGATGCCGGACAGGGCGTCGAGATACCGCCGGCCATGGATGTCCCAGTAATGCACGCCGTCGGCGCGGGCCATGACGAGCGGGTCGCGGGACCATTCGGCCATCTGGTCGCGGACGAAGATCTGGCGAAGGAACGTCTCTTCGGCGGACTGGGCGTCGGAGATCAGCGTCACTGGCGGCTGCATGGGCGGCTCGTGGCGGGAATGATGCGGCAGCGACTATAACGTCTGCCTGCGGCGTTGGCCCGAATCGCCGCGAGGGAATGGACGGCGCCCCGGGCGTCGCTCGTGCGAACCCTGTCCGCCGGAGAGCGCGTGCCTGACCCGACGGTTTCCGCCCCCCGCGCCCGTTATGGGGTCCTCGCCTGGTTCTGCCTGGCGGCCCTGATCTCCTACGTCCAGCGGACGTCGATCGGCGTGGCGACGGGCGACCTGCAGGCGACTCGCAGCATCTCCGATCTCGAGATGGGCACGGTGATGAGCGCCTACTTCTGGGGTTACGCCGTGGGGCAGATTCCCGGCGGGCGGCTCTGCCAGCGGTTCGGGGCGCGGATCATGCTGCCGGCCTCGATGGCGGCCAGCTCGCTGTTCGTAGGCGGCATGGCGTTCTGCGACAGCGCGGAGCAGCTGGCGCTGGTGTGGATGGCTGCGGGTCTGGGGATCGGCGCTCTGTTTCCCGGCTGCGTGCAGTCGATCGTCCACTGGTTCCCGGCCAGCGAGCGGGCGTTTCCGTCGGGCTCGCTGGGGAGCTCGATGTCAGTGGGCGGCGCGCTGTCGACGGCGTTGACGGGCTGGCTGCTGATCGCCGGCGCGGGCTGGCTTTCCGAGGCCTGGCGGCTGACGTTCCTGCTGTATGCGATGCCCGGCCTGCTGTGGGCGGTTGCCTTCCCCTGGACGTTTCGCGATCGACCGCCGGCATCCGAGGCATTCGAAGTTAGCGGATCGGACGGCTCCGATTCCGCAGCGTCGGAGGGGCCGGACTGGCGACGCGACTATCGGACGATCCTGATCTGCCTGCAGCAGTTTCTCCGGGCCGCCGGATACATCTTCTATGCGACCTGGTTTCCGACGTTCCTGCGCGAGACGAGGGGCGTCTCGATGCAGCAGGCCGGATTGCTGACCAGCCTGCCGCTGCTGGGCGTCGTGGCGGGCGGGGCATTCGGAGGCTTCCTGATCGACCAGATCGATCAGCAGACGCGGAATCGCCGCATCTCCCGGCAGCTGGTCGCCGTCGTCTGTCATGCCCTGTGCGGCCTGATTGTGCTGGTGGCCGCGAGGATCGAGAGTCCGCGCACCGCGACGCTGGTCATCGCGGCCGGGTCCTTCCTGTTCGCGATCGGCGGCGCGTGCAGTTACACGATCACGATGGACCTGGGCGGGCCGCGGGCGGCGACGCTGTTCGCCGTCATGAACACCTGCGGCAACGTGGGCGCGGCGATCTGTCCGGCGGTTGTGGGCTATCTCGTCACGCGGCTGGGCTGGCAGCCGATCCTGGGGTTCTTCGGTACGCTGTACCTGGGCGTCGCCGGTTGCTGGGTGCTCCTGGATCCGACGCCCGGACGGCGCTCCATGCGCGAGAGACCGGCGCTGAGTGAGCAGCGATCCGAACCGGAGCCGACATGATTCGCAGACTCGAAACGCCGACGAGCCGCTGCCGGTTCGGCCTGGCGACCGCCGACATCACTCCGCCGGTGGGGATGTATCACCGGATGTGGGGCGCGGCGACGCATGACCGCTCGACCGGCGTGCACCGGCCGCTGCTGGCGACCGCAATGGCATTCGCGCCGCGCGACGTTGAGGCCCCCGAGCCGCCGTTCGTGCTGCTGACGGTCGATCACTGCCTGCTGTGGACGCCGGACATGGCCCGGATCCGCGCGGCCGTGCTGCAGGCGTCGGGTCTGCCCGCGGAGCGCGTGGTGGTCACGTTTTCGCACACGCATGGATCGGGTCTGCTGGACCCGTCCCGGCACGATCTGCCTGGCGGGGAGCTGATCGCGCCCTATCTCGAACGGCTGGCTGGTCAGCTCGCGGAGTTGACGGTGCGCGCGCTGGCGGCGCTCGCGCCCGCGACCATCACTCATGCCCGGGGGGACTGTCGGCTGGCGGCGCACCGCGATGCGTGGGACGAGGCGACGGGGCAGTTCGTGTGCGGCCTCAATCCGGAGGGACCAGCGGACGCCACGGTGATTGTCGGCCGGGTCACGGACGCGTCGGCGCGGCCGGTCGCGATCATCGCCAACTACGCCTGCCATCCCACGACGCTCGCCTGGGAGAATACGCTGATCAGCCCGGACTACATCGGTGCGTTCCGGGAGACGGTGGAGCGTGAGGCCGGCGCGCCCTGCGTGTTTCTACAGGGGGCGTCCGGGGACCTGGGGCCGCGACACGGATATGTGGGGGATGTCGCGATCGCCGATAGAAACGGTCGCGAGCTGGCGTACGCGGCCCTGGCGGCGCTGGAATCGATGGGGCCGCCGGATGCGGACTTCGGCTATGACGGTCCGGTGATTTCCGGCGCCACGCTGGGCGTGTGGTCGCATCGGCCCTTCGATGCGTCGCGCCGGGCGGCGGCGGAGTCCTTCGCGGTGCGGCGCATCGACGTCCCGCTGCCGTACATTCCAGGCCGGCCTGACGTCGGACAGCTGGAGGCGGAGCTGCGTGAACATCGGGATCGGGAATCAGCGGCGCGATCGGCCGGCGACGAGGCGGTCGCCCGGGACCAGCGGGCTCTGGCCGAGCGGGCGACGCGGGCGCTGGCGCGCTGGGGCAGCCTCCCGCCGGGCGATCGGTTCCCCTATCAGGTGACGCTGCTGCGGCTGGGCGATGCGATCTGGGTTACAGCGGAGGGGGAACCGTATCAGCTGCTGCAGACGGAGCTGCGGCGTCGGTTTCCGGACAGGACGCTGCTGGTGCTGTCGCTGGCGGACGGCTGGCGGTGTTCGTATCTGCCGACGCGGGAGACGTACGGGCGGGGCATCTACCAGGAGCAGGTGGCGATGCTGGCGGCGGGCGCGCTGGAAGAGGTGATCGCGTCGGCGGCGGCGGAGATTGGGGAGATGCTCCCGGGGACCAACGAGTGAGAGCCCGGACGTCCGAAGGCGCCCGGGCTCTCGCGAAAATCAGGCTGGACGTCCCGTTGCGCGACGGGTGGATGTCGCTGCGAGACAAGCGGCGATCGAGTCGTGACTGGCACGTCCTCTTGGGTGATCGCGGCCTACGCGGTGTGATGGTCCTCCGGCGAACTGGGACGACGGTCAGCCTGCCAGGTTTCTCTTCGAGTTCGCCACACGCGTGAACGGCGTCGGCCGTCGATCAGGGCAATCGACATGGGCCAGGGCCGTTGTGGCGGGACTCAGGAGTCGCCAGCAGACAGATTGATCGGCATTTCAGTCGCCGGCCTGCGGTAGAAACTGCCGCCGAAACCGAAAAAGCGGTCTGGACACGCGGTTCGGGCTTGCGGTACATCCCCGGCCGCTTCAGGCGTCGGCGTTCCCGCGCGCGTCGCCGGAAGCCTGTTTCAGGTTGCGGTTCCGCCTTCGACAGACGCCCGTCGAAGGCCGAGTCCGCACGCGTTCGCCGCCGCGCCGAATCTTCGGTCGCGACGACGTCCGCTCCCTTCGACCCAGGCAGCGAGGAACGGGTATGCGTTCTCCGTATGCGGCCGCGTGCGCGGCGGCAGCGCTGTGTGCCGCTGGATGCTATGGCCCGATGTACGCTCCTCCGTACGGGTACTCCGCGCCCGGCTCCTACGGCGGCTATCCCGGACCGATCAACACGTTGACTCCCGGCCAGCCCTACGCGCCCGGCGGCACGATCAGCCCCGGTCCGACGTATGCTCCCGGCGGAACCGTGCCCTACAACGGCGGCACGATCCCGGGCGGCGCGAATCCCTACGGGGGCAACGCCCCGTACTACAGCCCGCCGACGTCGCCCGGCAACAACAGCGCTGTTCGGCCCACGCCGACGTACGCTGATCCCAACGCCGGCGGCAATGAACTCGGCTACAACGAAGGCCGCGTTCTGCAGCGGGCCTCCGGGCTGAATGTCGTCAGCGAACCGATGTCGATTCCCAACGCGGCGGCGGCGCCCATCAACAACGCCGCGTCGCCGCAGTTCGAAACTCCCACCGCCCGGGGGGTCTCAGAATGGGATGACGACCTTGATGGCGAGACGACGTTCAACAAACTGGCGCTGCCGCAGCTGCCCCCCGCGGCGACTCCCGTTTCCAGCGGCACGTCCCGGTGGCCGCAATCGCCGGCCTTCTGAAGCTGCGGCCCGCTCACTTCCGGGCGCACTCAGCAGCGCCGAACGTCAGGATCGGACGTCCGGACACCCGGGCCGGGGCTCCGTGGGCTTTCACGAGATTCCCGCAATCAACCACTTGGTCGGCGGGCGCAGCTTACTAGATCCTCGCTGTCGGGGCCGTGAGTCAGGGAGCGGCGAACGCGGACGCTGACGGCGCCACCGACGCCGCGATCTCAGTGGCCGGTCGTGACAGCAGCCAGTCCCGCCACTCGGATTCGAAGCGGACGCTGCTGAGAGTCGGAAACTGTTTCGACACGGCCGATTCCCAGCCCCGCCGCTGCACGTCGTCGATGAGCTTGAGAATTTCCGCTTCCGACAGCTTTCGCTCCGTCAGCAGGTACTCGACCAGCGCGCCGCTCTGCCCATAAAACAGTTCGCTCTGCCGTTCTCCCTGGGGCACGTGCGCGAACCGGGTCAGCTCCCGCAGCGAATACAGCCGCCGACTGGAAGCCTCCTGACGCAGCCATTCGGCGTAGTGCTCGCGACGCTCCGCGGGCTCGGACAGCACCGCGATGCCCTCGTCCGCCCAGCGGGGAATCTGACGGTCAGTGAACCGCTCGGCGAGGACGACATGCGTCAGCTCGTGGACCAGGACGTTTTCCAGCTTGTCGCGGTCATCGGTCCGCACATGCAACCGCCGCATCCAGACGCGGCCGTCGCCGACGGAGAGATCAGCGACGCCCCACATCTGCTGCGGAAACCGCGAACGCCGTTCGAACTCGGCGCCCGTCGGGTACAGGTAGACGTCGCACTTCACGCTCCACCCGCCCTGGCGGACCACGCCCAGCCAGCGGCTCCGCAGGTCATGGCAGTTGCGTTCGCAGATCGGAACCAGCCGCTCGGCGAGTTCCGAACCGCCGACGTAGTGAATGCGAAAGCATTTCGATTCGAGAACCTTCCAGCCGCTGGACTGCGTTCGCTGGTAGCAGCAGCAGACCGACTCGCCGCAGCGGGAGACGACATCGCCGGCGCTCGCCGATCCGGCGACCAGCGCGATCAGGCAGGGAAGGGCGAACAGTACGGCAGCGAAAGCAGCGGGTCGGCGGCGCATGAGGACCTGATGCGTGAGAAGGGAAGCGAACCGCCGGGCTGCTATCTCAAATGCAATGCCGCCGCCGTGGGCGTTCTGCACAGTTCGTCTAAGGGCTGGCTGTCGCGGGACTTGAGATTGGAGGCTCGATGGGATCGCGAAAGCGGTCTGCTCAGGGCCTCAGCACGACTGCCCCGCGGTTGCGCAGCCGCACCGCGCCGGGGGGCATCCGTGCGGGCGGCCGCACTTCCCGTCCCTTGGAGCGGGCGAATCGCTGTCCGGTGGGGCTTGATTTCATTTCCCGCGGGTTCAAGAATCAGCGCCTGACCGCACCCGCCTTGCGGATGCCGCATCCGCCAGCGCACTCGTTGAACTTCTGGAGCATCATGTCGATCGCGCGTGCCGAGCAGCTGAAGACGGAGCTGACTGACAAGTTCGTCGTTGTGGCCGAGGGCGTTCCGGAGCTGCGTCGTTTCGCCGGACTGACGGGACGCGTCCGGACGGTGAACATGAACTGCCGGGCGCTGGTGGAGTTCGACGGCGCGGTCGACATCAGTTGGTACGACATCGAGCCGACCTACCTGACGGTCGTCACGGAGCCGGTGAAAAAGGCGGCCTTGGAGAAGGGCGCGAAAGCCGCTCCCGCCGCGAAAGCCGCGGCCCCGGCGAAGGCGGCCCCCGCCACGCCCGCGGCCGGCAAGAGTCCGCTGGAAATGGCTCGTTCGCAGGGGGCTCCGAAAGCCGCCGCCGCCGCCGCGACGCCGGCTGCAGGAGAGAAGAAGCTGTCCCCGCTGGAACTCGCCCGTCAGCAGGGGGCAGCCAAAGCCGGAGGCGGTGCGCCCGCCCAGGCCCCTGGGGAAAAGAAGTTGTCGCCCCTCGAGCAGGCCCGTCAGCAGGGGGCCGCCAAGGCGGGCGGCGCCGCCCCCGCTGCGGCAGCGTCAGCCCCGGCGCCTCCCGCTCCGCCGCCTCCGCCTGCGGTCGCCCCGGTGACCCCCGCATCAGCCGCGTCTGGAACGCCGGTCGTTCGGGAACAGCCAGGCACGACGGCCGAAATCATTGCGCTCGCCCGCCAACAGGGCGCCTTCAAAGGGTGATTCGAAGCCGCTGGGCCGTCCGCCGTTGACCCTTCAGGTGGCGATCGCGTGAATCCCGCCCTCGAAAACTGGATTCCCTCCGCGGTCGTGAGCACGCTGCTGGTGTTCGCGGGCGCGCTGCTGGTGCGGGGGCATCTCCGCAGCTGGCGGACGCGCAGGGCCGATGCGACTCTCGACCCGGGAGACTTGCTGCATTACCAGGCGCAGTTTCGCCGGCGGGTGACGGCTTCCACGTCGCTGGCCGTCATCGGGCTGTTGATCGTCATTGGCGATCTGGCGATTCCCTGGCGTGAGCGTCCGGCGGTGTTCGCAGTGTACTGGTCGGCCGTGCTGGTGCTCACGGGCTACATCATTTTGCTGGCGGTGGCCGATGCGCTGGCGACGGCGGCCCACACGCGGGCTTCGATCGCGCGGCTGCGGGCCCAGCAGCGACAGCTCGAACGCCAGGCGGCGGAACTGCGCGAGAAGCCGCAGACGTCGGAACTGCCAATCGATTGAGCTCGCGCTTGCTGCGCGCCTAGGCATCCTCCGCTGAGAATCCGCGCACCAGCGCGGAGTCCGCGTCGCTGCGCGGGGACGTCCAGAATCTCTTAACAGCAATTCTTGCTGATGCTTGCGGTTGCAAGGGGCGGGTCGCACAGGGTTCCGCGCAGAAGCGCGGCATAACGGCTGCTTTGCGGGTTCGCATCAGACTTCGATCAGCGTGCATCGCCCGGTCAGCCGCGAACGGCTGATTCCGTTGGGCGTGAGCGATCGCGGCGTCCCTATCGCACCCTCGAGAGGATGAATCAGAAGCCACATGAAACGAGCGCTCCTAGCCACATTGACGGTCGCGGTCCTGCTGACCGCGGGGACATCAGTCCGGGCCATGCCGGTCGGCGCGATAACGAGCGTCGTCCTGGCGCAAGCTGACGAGGGCTCCGCGCCGGCGGAGGCGCCAGGCGTCGTCGAGGCGACGGTCGAAGAGACTGAGGTCGCAGTGATTCCCGGCGATCTCGACCTGACGTACGCGATCGACAATCTGCTGCTGTTCCTGTGCGCGGTGCTCGTGATCTTCATGCAGGCCGGGTTCTCGCTGGTCGAAGCGGGCCTGAACTCCAGCAAGAACACGGTCAACATCCTGTTCAAGAACGCCATGGACTTCTGTCTGGGCGTGCTGATCTTCTACTTCCTGGGGTACGCGCTGATGTACCCGCAGGGGAGCGGTCATGAGGGGGGCTACTTCGGATTCGGCCCGAAGAACTTCGAAGAGGTCTCCGCCCCCACGGAAGGCGGCACGCTGAATCCGCAGGTCGACTTCCTGTTCCAGGCGGCGTTCTGTGCGACAGCCGCGACGATCGTCTCCGGCGCCGTCGCCGGCCGGATGAAGTTCGCGGGCTACCTGATTTACACGGCCATCATCACCGGGTTCGTGTATCCGGTGAGCGGCTACTGGAAGTGGGGCCTCGGCTGGCTGGATGCGATGGGATTCCACGATTTCGCGGGATCCATCGTCGTGCACGCGGTGGGCGGATTCGCCGGTCTGGCGGGGGCGATCGCCCTGGGGCCGAGGATCGGACGCTTCACCTCCGAAGGCAAACCGGTGCCGTGGCCCGGTCACAATCTGCCGTTCGTCTCGCTGGGCGTGTTCATCCTGTTGATCGGCTGGTACGGCTTCAACCCCGGCAGCCAGTTGGCGTTCGCCGGGACGGAAAACACCGACGCGGTGATGCTGATCGCGTTGAATACGACGCTGGCCGCATGTGCCGGAGGGGCCGTGGGCATGGCCCTGAGCTGGCTGCTGTTCCGCAAGCCTGACTTGACGCTGGCCCTGAACGGCATCCTCGCCGGACTCGTGGGCATCACGGCGAACTGCGACTGTGTGACGAATGTGGAGTCGGTGATCATCGGCGCCGTGGCCGGCGCGGTATGCATCGGCGCCGTGATGCTGCTCGACAAGCTGAAGATCGACGATCCGGTGGGCGCCTTCCCGGTGCATGGGGCGTGCGGCCTGTGGGGCGGCATCGCGACGGGCATCTTCGGCGCCGAAAAGGATCTCAAGGTGCAGTTGATCGGTTCGGCGGCGATCATCGCCTGGGCGTTCATCACGATGGCCATCGTGTTCTTCACCCTGAAGGCGATCGGCCTCCTGCGGGTGCCGCCGGAAGAAGAGATCGAAGGGCTCGACATGGTCGAGCACGGGATGTCGGCCTACGGGACGGACCCGAAGTGAGACTGACCGCGGCAACAGCCGCGGGCCGACGCTCGCCCCGCCGACATGTGACGACTTCGGGAGTCCATGTCGGCGGCGAGTGCTTCGAAACGCGGCATACCCTTTGCGATGCGGAACACAGAAACCTGTTGAGCGGGATGGCTCGAATCCCGGTCCTGACGAGAACCTCCTGGAGCTGACGACTTACTTCCAGATTCTCCCCGGCTGACGAAACCGACCCCCACGACTCAACGCAACTCCCACCGCGCTCAAGGGATCAGCGATGACACGGAGATTTTACTGGACTGCGTTACTGACGGTCTTCCTGTCCGGACTGCCGATGGTTTCGGCGGTCGCCCAAGAGGCCGAAACGGCGGTTCCCGCCTCGGAAATCAGCCCGGCCGACACAGCTTGGATGCTCACTTCCTCGGCACTGGTGCTCATGATGACAGCACCCGGCCTGGCGATGTTTTACGGCGGACTGGTCCGGAAAAAGAACGTGCTCGGCGTGTTCATGCAGTGCATGTTCCTGATGGGCCTGATGTCCATCGTGTGGGCGCTGTGGGGATACAGCTTCGCGTTCAGCGGAACAAATCCGTACTTCGGCGACTTCGATGCGGTGTTGCTTAAGGGGGTGCTGCCGACCTGGGACGCCGCGACGGAAACGTCGCTGGTTCCGGCGCACGGGACGATTCCCAAGCTGCTGTTCGTCATTTACCAGGGGATGTTTTTCATCATCACGCCGGCCCTGATCTGCGGAGCGTTCGCCGAGCGCATGAAGTTCAGCACGATGTGCGTCTTCATGGTGCTGTGGGGGACGTTCGTATACTGCCCGGTGGCGCACTGGGTGTGGTCGGAAAACGGGTGGCTGCTGGCAGGCGATTTCGCCGCGATTGACTTTGCGGGGGGCACGGTGGTGCACATCACATCGGGCGTCTCGGCGCTGGTGTGTGCGCTGCTGATCGGCAAGCGGCTGGGCTTCGGCCAGGAGCCGATGCCTCCTCACAACCTGACTTACACGACCTTGGGGGCGGCGCTCCTGTGGGTGGGCTGGTTCGGCTTCAACGCCGGCAGCGAGCTGATGGCGACTCCGCGGGCGGTGAACGCGTTCGCCTCGACGCACCTGGCGGCTTCGGCGGGGCTGTTGGCCTGGTCCGTGGCGGAGTGGGTGGCGCGGGGCAAGCCCAGCGTGCTCGGCGCGTCGTCGGGAGCGGTGGCCGGCCTGGTGTGCATCACGCCGGCGGCGGGGGCCGTCGATCCCCTGTGGGGCATGGTGCTGGGACTGGCCGCGGGATTTGTCTGCTACTTCGCCTGCACGACGATCAAGAACAAGTTCGGCTATGACGATTCGCTGGACGCCTTCGGCGTGCACGGCGTCGGGGGGACCCTGGGGGCGATACTGACGGGCGTGTTCGCCACCAAGGCCGCCAGCAACGGCAGTTTTTCCGGCCTGATCGACGGCAACGCCGTGCAGGTGAGGAATCAGATCGTGGGCGTCGGCGCCTCGGTGTTGATCGCCGTCATCGGCAGCATCGTGCTGCTGAAGATTCTCGATGCCGTGATGGGCCTGCGCGTGGCGCAGGACGACGAGGTCCAGGGTCTGGACCTCAGCCAGCACGGGGAAGAGGGATACATTTTTTACTGAGACCTGAGGATGTTCCGATGCGGCGGTTCCGAGCCTTCCGCCGCATCGCGACTGGTTCGACCGGACGGCGCCGCGGCGCGGCCGCCAGACGGCGTCGTCCGGCGGACCGGACCCGGAAGACTCGGACGGCGGGGGAACGGCGGCATCGAGCCGCGAACCCTCAAAACGACATGTGACATCCCGGCTCGTCGCAACTGTGATTGACCTGCCCGACGTGCTGAAACGAGCATAGGCCGCCGACCGTCATGGGGAGGGTCGAGGCCCGGAGGATCTGCGGACATGAAAAAGGTTGAAGCGATCATTCGCCATTTCAAACTGGAAGAGGTCAAGGACGCGCTGACGGCGGCCGGGATATACGGCATGACGGTCAGCGAGGTCCGGGGCTTCGGCCGGCAGAAGGGGCACAAGGAACAATACCGGGGCGCCGAGTACACGGTGGACTTCCTGCCGAAGGTGAAGCTGGAAGTCGTCGTGGATGACTCGGACCTGTCGAAGATTCTGGACACGATCATCGCTTCGGCGCGGACGGGCCAGATCGGGGACGGGAAGATTTTTGTCTCGGACCTGGACCAGGTGATCCGCATCCGCACGGGCGAGACCGGCGCGGATTCGTTGTGACGTTTGAAATCCGTGGCGGGGTCGACAAGCGGACGGCCCCGCCGCGGCCTGTTGCCCTTCCGCCCGGCTGAACTGCCGTAGCCCGTTCCCAACACGACACCGTCTGCCTGAACCATGAAGAAAATTGAAGCGATTGTCCGGCATTACAAGCTGGAGGACGTGAAGAACGCCCTGACCGCGAAGGGCATCGTCGGACTGACGGTGTCGGAAGTTCGCGGGTTCGGGCGGCAGCGCGGCCACAAGGAGCAGTACCGCGGGGCGGAGTACACGGTCGACTTCCTGCCGAAGGTGAAGCTGGAGGTGGTCGTGAACGACGCCGACGTGGACGGCGCGGTGGACATCATTTCTCAGGCTGCGCGGACCGGCAAAGTCGGCGATGGGAAGATCTTCATCACGCCGCTGGAACAGGTGATCCGAATTCGGACGGGCGAGAGCGGGGCGGAGGCGATCTGATCGCCGCGACCGGACCTCATCCCGGCATGGAGCAGGTCGCCCGCGGCGGCTATTCTTCGCCCGCCGCCCGTTGAACTCCTGCCCATTGTCCCTGCTTCGTCATTTGCCCGCCATGACCGCCGGTCGTCTGGAATCCGTCGGTCTGCGGAACGGCGCACTCGCCGAGAAGAAGGCCCGCGTCCACCGCATGCGCGACCGGGCCCGGAGCCTGTTCGAGCGCGGCGCGGGCGGCGTGGCCGTCGCCGCCTGCCTCTCCGAACAGACCGACGCGCTGGTGGTCGATCTGTTCGCCGAACTGCTGGCCGAACAGCCGGAGCGGATTCGCGAAGGCCTGGCCCGGGAGACGGCGATTGTCGCCGTGGGGGGCACCGGCCGGGGGGAACTGGCCCCGTACTCCGATGTCGACCTGCTGTTCCTGCATTCGAACCGGGGGCTGGTTCGCGAGTTTCAGGGCATCGTCAATCTGGCGGTGCAGTCGTATTGGGACGCGGGCCTGAAGCTGGGCCACGCGGTGCGGACCGTCGCCGATTCGGTGTCCCTGGCCAAAGGCGATCCGCAAATCGCGACGACGCTGATTGAGGCCCGCGGGCTGTGGGGCAGCGAAGCGCTGGTGCAGGACCTGCAGCGGCAGTTCCGCCGGAAGGTGGTCGACGGCCGCCGGAAGGCGTTTCTGCTGGACTGCCTTCAGGCGCGCTATCCGGACGGAGCGGATACGGGACCGCCCGCACAGGAGCTCGAGCCCGACGTCAAGAATTCGCTGGGCGGGCTGCGCGACCTGCACTTCATCCGCTGGATCGGCTTCGCGCTCTTCGATGCGCGGGACATCGATTCGCTGCGGATGAAAGGGGCGTTGACGTTCGACGAGGCCCGCCGGTTGCGCGAGGCCTGGGAGTTTCTGACGCGCGTGCGGATCGACCTGCACTTCGCGGCCGGCAAGGCGCAGGACCGGTTGACCCGGGATGAACAACTGCGGATCACCGACAGCCTGGGCATCCAGCCGACCCCCACGCAGCGGGCGGTGGAAGTCTTCATGCAGCAGTACTTCCGTCACACGAGCCAGGTGGCCCAGTTGTCGCGACGATTCGCGACGCTGCACCGTCCGCAGTCGCTGGTGAAGCAGGCCCGGGAGTTTCTGGTGGGTCACCGGGCGGAACGGATTCTGCGCGTCGGACCGCAGGAGATCGACGTCCCTCCGCGGCACTTTTCGAAGATCTGCGGCGACCTGGAAAGGATGCTGCGGCTGTACCGCGCGGCGGCGCTGTACGGCGTGCGCCCCAGCCCGCGCGTCGCCGAGGCGATCATGGCGGCCGTGCCGCGGCTCGATGGGACCGTGTCGGAGACGTCCGCGAAGCTGTTCATGGAGATTCTGCGGTCGACGGCGCCGCTGGGGCCGATTCTGCGCAGCCTGTACGACACGGGGCTGCTGGATGTGCTGATCCCGGACATCACGCACGTCCGGCACCTGATGCAGTTCAACCAGTATCACCATTACACAGTCGATGAGCACACGCTGCGGGCGGTTGAAACGTGCACGCGGTTCGAGAACGGAACCGGGCCGATCGCCGCGGCATACGCCAACATCCGCAACAAGGAACTGCTGCACCTGGCGTTGATTCTGCATGACCTGGGCAAGGGATTCGGACGGCCGCACGCGGAAGTGGGGCGGGAGATCGCTCAACGGATCGCCCAGCGGCTGTGCCTGCCGGCGGCGCAGGGCGAGATCGTGATCCAGCTTGTCGCGCGGCATCTGGAAATGGCGCATCTCGCGTTCCGCCGCGACATCACGGATCCCGAAACGCTGGTGCCCTTCGCGCACAGCGTCGGGACTCCGGACGTCCTGCAGATGCTGTACGTGCTGACGGCCGCGGACGTGTCGGCGGTGGGACCCTCGGCCTGGACGGAATGGAAGGCCGAACTTTTGACCGAGCTGTTCGATCACGCGATGGTGATCCTCAGCGGCAAGCACTACGGGATTCACGAACAGGAGCGCCTGAAGACTGTCGCCCGGCAGGTGATGTCGGCGGCCGTGCCGGCGGACGCGGGAGATGTGGAGGCCCAGCAGCAGCGGGAAGCGATCGAGCGCCGACTGGCCACGTTCCCATCCTATTACCTGACGTCGACCACGCCCGAGGCGATCGCCGCGGACCTGGAGACGATCCGCACCCTGGGCGGCGAGGACATCAGCATCCGGGCGTCGTACACGCCGGACACGCAGACGGTGGAGTACAGGGTCGTGACGGCGAACCCGTCAGTGACGGCCGGCTGCTTTCACAAACTCGCCGGGGCGCTGACGGCGCGGCGGCTGGAGATTCTGGCGGCCGACATTGCGACGACGTCGGATGGCATCGTCGTGGACGCATTCCGGGTGCACGACCGGGATTACCAGAGCGAGCCGCCGCCGGAGCGGATTGCAGCCGTCACGAGCAGCCTGCGGGACGTGCTGCTGGGGCGGACGACGGTCGAGAGCCTGTTTCTCCGCAACCGGAGGTTTGGTCTGGATTCTACGAGAAAGCCGGTGTCGGATCTGCCGCTGCGGGTGTTGATCGACACGGAGTCGTCCGAGAACCGGACGATCATCGACGTGTTCGCGCACGATCGTCCGGGGCTGTTGTTCACGATTTCGCGGACGCTGTTTGAACTGGGGCTGTCGGTTGATCTGGCGAAGATCGCGACGCACTTCGACCAGGTGGTCGACGTGTTCTATGTCGTCGAGAACGACGGCCGGAAGGTGCTCGATCCGGAGCGGGTGCGGGAAGTGCAGAGGCGGCTGTGCTGCACGCTCGAGGAATTCGAGCGGGAGGGCTTCCGGGCGTTCGTCGCGTGAGGTGCAGGCGTGCTGCGCGGAATGCGCGGCGCGGCGTTCAGCCGGCGGCGGCCTGCCGCAGGCCGGGCGGCAAGTGGTACAGCAGGAAGTAGATCACGACGCCCGTGATCGACACGTACAGCCAGATCGGATAGACGATCCGGGCCAGCCGTCGATGCAGCGTCCACTTCTCCCGCAGCGCGAGGACCAGCACGGCTGGCACGGCGAGCGCGACGACGACCGCCAGCACGATGTGGGAAATCAGAATTCCGAAATAGGCTGGCCGGATCCAGCCCACGCCGTCGAACGGCCGCCCGGACTGCCCGGTGTGGTGCTGCAATTGCCAGTGGTACGTCAGGTACGAGCCGAGGAACAGCACCGACGTGCCGAAGGCGAACAGCATCAGCTTGGCATGCAGTTCCCGGTTCTGCGACTTGATGGCCGAGTAACCGCCGAGCAGCAGGATCGTGGCGAGCGTGTTGAGCATCGCGTTGGTGACGGGCAGCCGCTGGGCCCATTCCGGAAGCTGGCCGGGGGCGGCGCCGTCGCGCGGGCGTTCCTTGGCGGGAGGAGCGGTGGTGATGGCGACCGGCCGATTCGCGCGGGGCGTCTCCGCGCGGCCCTGCAGGACTGCGATCAGCGATTCGATGTCGGCCTGCTTGTGGCCGTCGTATTTGCCGACGATCTCCCCCTCGGCGTTGACGTGGATCATGTTCCGCGAGTGGGCGAACTCCATCCCGGGCCGGGCGTCGGTCCCGACGTTTTCCCAGGCCGCCTGCTTGAAGCCCTTGCGGATCAGGTCATAGACGTCATCGGGCGGACCGGTCAGAAACAGCCAGCGGTCCGGATCGACGTCAAACACTTTGGACTGCTTCTTCATGCGGTCGACGTCGTCGTATTTGGGATCGACCGTGATCGTCACGATCCGCAGGTCGAGGTCCTGCAGGCGCTTGTTAAGTTCGAACGTGTTCCGCAGCAGCAGCGGACACTCCAGGGCGCAGCGGGTGAAGATGAAGTTCGCCAGCCAGGGCTTGCCGCGAAGCGTTTCCAGCGTGACGGTTCGCCCCTCCTGATCAAGCAGCGAGAACTCGCCGACGCGCATCGCGTCCCACAAGACGTCCGGGC
The DNA here is from genome assembly GCA_019636235.1 of Planctomyces sp. Lineage (GTDB taxonomy): Bacteria > Planctomycetota > Planctomycetia > Planctomycetales > Planctomycetaceae > Caulifigura. The sequence goes on along the minus strand of JAHBXW010000001.1, from coordinate 797,949 downwards.
CTTCCCGAGTCAGCCGCGCCACCGGGAGGTCGTCCTCCGGCGCGGGCACGAGGGCCGGCTGAGCGGAGGACTCCGCAGCCGACGAATCCTGAGCCTGCAGCGCGGCCAGGGGCTGCGCTGAAACGGCCATCGTGAGTGCGAACAGGACGAGACGGAGCATGCGTCGACTCGGGACGGCGTGCGGAGCGGGCAATCGTCCCGGAAGTATACGCGCCGGCGCTCGGCGGCGTCCCGGATGGAGTTCGCCGGTCCCGAATGCGGGAACGGCAGGCGCCTGCCGTCGAACGACCTGTCAATTGCCGGACTTGAGCGCATCGGACGCGGCGGTCCGTTCCGCGGCCGACGAGCGGGTCGCCGGCAGCGGCGTCTTCGCGCCGCCGGGAGCGATTTCATCACGGTGGTCCAGCCGGATGGTGAGCGCCGTCTGCGCGCCGGCATAGCCGATCACCGACTGGTCGACCTTGAGTTCGCGCGCCAGCATCAATCCGCGGTCGATGTCCAGCGTCACCGTGCCGGAGTAAATCCGCTGCGCCAGAATCGCGTCCTGCTCGGGCGTTTTGTTGGCTGTCAGCACCTGCGTCGAGAACTCGATCGTGGCGACGCTGCCTTCGACCGACTTGAGCCGATACGTGCGCTGCATGCGGATCGGCTTGTTGAGCGTCTCTGTTTCGCGGACCTCGGTCGTGAACGGCTCCTTCCAGACGTCGCCGATCGCGACCTCCTGTTCGGGCAGCGCGGGCAGCACGCGGGACAACAGGTCCGGCGACTGTACGACCCGTTCGCCGAGGGGCGTCTGGAAGTCGAGCGGCTCGCCGCGATCATTCAGCGTAACGTGCAGCCAGGGGCGGCCGATGGTCCGCGCCACGTCCTCAAAGCCGTCGGGCGGCTGGGCGTCGGACTGCGAATCGTACTGGAACAGCGTCGAGTCCTTCTCGGCGAACATGCGCGTGCGGTCGATCGTCAGTTCCAGCTTGGCGTTTCCTTCCGCATCGACGGACATCACGCGGTAGTGCTTCAGCGAGTCGTTGCCGTCGCGCGTGCGGGCCTCGACCTCCGAGTGCTGATAACGGCGGACGGTTTCGTTCCAGACGGTGAAGTAGACGGTCTGGCCAGCATCAAACCGGTAGCGCAGCCGCCAGGTCTTTCCGGCGGCCGGGGCGTCTTCGGCGAGAGTCAGGGGAGTGTGCGCAACGAGGGCGGCGACGAGGGTCAGTCCGAGGACACGAAACGCGGCGCGGGCCATGGGGGTCCTTCCCGATCAAAAGCCAGTGTGACGCGCGGTTTGTATCGCGCCCGACCGGACGGGGGCGAGACCAGTTCCGCCCCCCGCTCGAGACTCGTCTTGAGGCGTCGCTGCGAAGCCCGGTAGCATCCCGCCCCGCTGTCCGCCCGCGAAGGATCGAAGGCGAGAGCCGTCCCTTGGAATACCAGTTTCGTCCCCTTGGCAAAGTGTGCGCCGCCACGGGCCGTCCGCTCGAACCGGGCGAGGACTGCCTGTCGGCTCTCGTCGAGAGGGACGGAGTTGTTTCCCGGCTCGATTTTTCGCTGGCCGGTTGGACAGGTCCGCCTCCCGGGACGATCGGCGTGTGGCGCTGTCAGACGCCGGCCGCCATGGAAGTCAACGCCGCTCGCGTCGACCCGGAGCTGCTGCTGCAACTGTTCGAGCAGCTCGTGGAGACCGCCAATCCGGCGCACGACCGGCGGTTGTATGTGCTGGCCCTGTACCTGCTGCAGCGCCGCCGCCTGCGGCTGGAGGGGACGCGCGACGACGAAGACGAAGTCGGCGGACCGATGCTGGAACTGACGGGCAGCCGCGGAGAGGGGCCGTACCTGATCCGCGATCAACAGCTTCCGGAAGAGGAGATCCGCAACGCGCAGGCGGAGCTCAACCGGCAGCTCAGCGAACACCTCCTTGCGGCCGACGCGGCCTGACCGCCATCGCCACACGTCCGCGGAGCTTCATTGTGATCCTCAAGGCCCTGCCCCAAGCGATCGTCCTGGCCGTGCTGTGCGGCTCGGGCTGCCAGTGGTTGAGCCAGTTCACGAACCGCGATCCGTTCGGTCCGCGCGCCGCGTGCACGCTGCCACAGGACGTGAGCCGGGACGACCTCGTCGCGCATCTCAACAGCAACGTCCTGGGCGCCGAAGGGCGGGTCGGGCTGGCCGGCTGGCGGAGCAGCGATGTCCGCGTGACGGTCAAGCGGATGCCGGTGGCGCTGCCCGCGCAGATCTCCGTACAGGCTCCGCTGAACCTGCGGCTGCGGGTCAACAATCCAATGTCCAACGCGGTGGAGCTGGATGTCGGATCGAACTCGGACCGATTCTGGGTTTGGGCCAAGGAAGCGCCGCGTCCGGAAATCGTGACGTGCCAGCATCAGGAATTCGACGTCGCCATGACGGAACTCGACATGGCGCTGCCGTTCCACCCGGAATGGATGATGGAAGTATTCGGCGTGGCGCCGCTCGATCCCAGCGAGTTCCGGATGGAACGCCCGCTGCCGACCGGGCCGATCGTCGATCTGGTCGCCGATCGCGTGGGGCCCACCGGCGAGGACGTGCAGCGGGTCATCCGCGTCAACGCCTGCCACGGCATCATCATCGAACACCAGCTCCGCCGCCCCAACGGCAGCATCGTCGCCCGCGCCACGCTGTCGGGGCATTACCGCGATCCCGAATCGAAAGCGATCATCGCCCGGAAGATCCTGATCGCCTCGCCCGACACGGACATGACGGTCGGCCTGGAATTCCGCAACGTGGAGGTCAATCCGCGGCTGGAGGATCGCAGTCCGATCTGGACGATGCCGACTTATCACGGGTATGCGGTGCGGGACCTGGGATTGATCGCACGGGGCATTTCGGCGTCGCCCGTGGAAGTGACCGGCGGCATCGGCTCGGCGACGCTGGACCAGCCGCGGGGATCGCCCTCGGAGCTGACCGGATCCGAGGAGCGGGGCGGACGGGGGGCGCCGCAATGGCCGCCGCACGACGCCTATGCCGAGGCGCCGCAGGATGCGGGAGCGCAGATCGATCTGTCGCTGGAAGAGGACTGGGACGCGTCCGACCCGACGGCCTATCCGTCGTCGGGAGGCGGGTGGGAGGACGACCCCGGGGACGCGCCGGCGTTCGATCGCCCCGGCGCGCCCGAGATTCGCATGCAGAGCCCCGGGCCAGCGAGGTCCGCTGCGGCGGCCCCGACCGTGGAGCCCGCCCGCGCGACATCCGGCGGCTGGTTCAACCGGCTGTTTCCAGCGTCTCGCCGGTCTGCAGCCGCGCCGCGCGAAGCGTATTCCCCAAAAGCATCGCAATGGTCATCGGGCCGACCCCGCCTGGGACTGGAGTGATCGCGCCGGCGACCTTCGAGACCTCCGCGAACTCGACGTCGCCGACCAGCACCTGACCCAGCCGGTTGATGCCCACGTCGATGACGGTCGCGCCGGGCCGGATCATGTCGGCCGTCACGAAGTGCGGCCTGCCGATCGCCGCGATGACGATGTCCGCCTCGCGGACGATCGCCGCGAGGTCCCGGGTCCGGCTGTGGCAGACGGTCACCGTCGCGTCGCCGCCGGCCCCCTTCTGCAGCAGCAGCGACGCCATGGGCTTGCCGACGATGTCGCTGCGTCCGATGACGACGGCATGAGCGCCGGCCGTGCGGATTCCGGCTTCGCGGAGCAGGACCTGACAGCCGTGCGGCGTGCAGGGGATGAACCGCGGGCGGCCCTGGCTGAGCAGGCCGACGTTCGTGGGATGGAAGCCGTCGACGTCCTTGAGAGGATCGACGGCGTCGAGGATGCGGGCGTCATCGATGTGCCGGGGGAGCGGGAGCTGCACCAGGATGCCGTGCACGTCGGGGTCGGCGTTGAGCCGCGCGATGAGTTCGAGGAGCTGGCTCTGCGAGACGTCGGCGGACAGCCGGTGCAGCGAGCCGGTCATGCCGGTCTGCTCGCAGCCGCGCTGCTTGTTGCGGACATAGACGGCGCTGGCGGGATCGTCGCCGACGAGGACGGCGGCCAGGTGCGGCGTGACGCCGGAGCGCTGCCTGAAGGCGGCGGCATCGCCGGCGATGCGTTCGCGGATCGAAGCGGCGATGGACTTTCCGTCGATGAGTGCTGCGGTCATGTCGGGTTGGATTGGTCGAGTGTCACAGGTCAGTGTAGCGGAGGTCGCGCGGGGCGCGAGAGGGACTGCGGCGACGGCGGGGAGGCTGCGGGGGAAGTGGGAAAAAGAACGGAAATCTGCGTGTTTCTGCGCTTCGGGGTTAATTGACATTGCCTTTCGGCCGCGTTCTACTGCCCCGCAGAAAACGGGATTCCCCGCAGTCATTCGCAAGGCCTACAACAGGAAAGGAGCCACGATGGCCAAGCAAGCCGCCGTCCGGCCAATGTCGAAGTCGCAGATCGTTGCTGAACTTGCTGAGCAGACGGAACTCACGAAGAAGCAGGTCACGGCCGTCCTCGACGGGCTGGAGGGTCTGATCGATCAGGCCCTCGGCAAAAAGGGATCTGGCGTGTTCGTGCTGCCCGGCATCCTCAAGATTCTCCGCACGGAGAAGAAGGCGCAGCCGGCCAAGGAAGGTCGCAACCCCAAGACTGGCGAGCCGATGATGATCGCGGCCAAGCCGGCGCGGAAAGTTGTCAAGGTGCGGGCGCTGAAGAAGCTGAAGGGCATGATCTAAGCCGCGGAAGCCAGCGCGGGGCGGTGCTGGGTCCGAACAGCGGAGTTGCCGCGTCAGGCCGGGCATTCTCGGCCTGTCAGGACTTGCCTGGCCGGCGGTCCTCGAAGTCCGACGCGAAGCTCGATTCTGGAACTCCCCGGTCGTTCGGATACGATCGGGGAGTTCTTTTCTTGATCCGTGTCCGATTTTCGACCGGAGAAAATGCATGTCATCGCCTCAGTCCGCCCTGCAGGTTCTGGACCGCCATTACCTGGAGCTGCGGTGCGGCCTTCTGGATCTGGCGGCGGCGCTGGACCGGCTCGACCGCGCCGCCAATGCGACGGGCGTCCAGCAGGATCCGCGTCGCCTGCGAATCGCCGAAGGGCTCGCGATCCTCGCGTCGGAGGGACCCGGACGCGCCGAACGGCTGCAACTGTTGTTCAGCGACGCTTACGAGCCGGGCTGGACGCGCTGAAAGGTCCAAGACAGCGGGTTTCCGCCTGGGCCGGCCCCGCGCCGCGCAGTCGGATCGGACAATCCCCCCACTGGCACATCTCGGGAGTCGCCTCCATGTTGCGTTTCATGCTTGCCGCCGCGGTCTGTCTGCTGGTCAGCCTCGCGGTGGCCGTGCTGAGGGCGGAGGATCTCGCGGCCCGGTTTGAGAAGAAGGAATTCGCCGGCAGCGTCGGCGAGCTGCTGTATCGCTGGCATGCTCCACCGGATCTTGAGGCGGGACGGAAGTATCCGCTGGTGATCTTCCTGCATGGGGCCGGCGAGCGAGGGGACGACAACGCCGCGCAATTGATTCACGGCGTCAAAGTCTTCGCCAGCGACGAGGTCGCCGCGAAGAACGCGTGCTTCGTGGCCGCGCCGCAATGCCCCCGGGGGCAGACCTGGGCCAGCATTGACCGCACTCGCGAGACTCCTCGACTCGGCGACCAGGCCAGCGCGCCGGCCGCGCTCGTGCTGGAGCTGATCGACAGTCTGTCGAAGGAGTTTCCCATCGACGCCGACCGGATCTACATCACCGGACTGTCGATGGGGGGTTACGGAACTTTCGATCTGCTGATGCGCGAACCGCAGCGGTTCGCGGCGGCGGTCCCTGTGTGCGGCGGCGCGGACGTCTCTCGCGCGGAATCGATCAAGGACATTCCGATCTGGATCTACCACGGCGCGAAGGATACGGCCGTGCCGGTCGAGCGTTCGCGGGAGATTGTCGAGGCGCTGAAGGCGGCCGGAGGCGCCCCGCGGTACACGGAATACCCGGACATCGGCCACGACAGTTGGAACGGCGCGTACATCGACCAGGAGATGCTGACGTGGCTGTTCGAGCAGCGGCTGTCGCAGCGGACGGCCAAATAACGCGCGCCGGCCGCGAGTCGCGAATTCGTCGCTGGCGGCGCCGGCCGGCTCAGCCCGCCTGGAGCGTGCGCAGCTCCCGCGGCAGCGGAAAAGTGACGTGCTCTTCGCGGAGCACTTCCTCGGAGAGCGCTGCGCCGAATTCCGCCTGCAGCCGCTCGATGACTTCCTGGACCACGATTTCGGGGGCGCTGGCTCCGGCCGTGATGAGCACGGTCTGAATGCCCTCGAACCATTCGGGGCGCAGCTCGGCCTGCCCGTCGATCAGGTACGACGGCTTGCCCGCGGCCGTGCCGATTTCCTGCAGCCGGCGGCTGTTGGAACTGTTCTGACTGCCCAGGACGAGCAGCAGATCGGCCCGGGCGATGAGCTCGCGAACGGCGTATTGGCGATTTGTCGTCGCGTAGCAGATGTCTTCCTTGAGGGGATGCTCGATGTGGGGGAACCGCTGCTCGAGCCGGCGGATGACCTGTCCGGCCTCGTCGACGCTGAGCGTCGTCTGCGTCAGGTAGGCGAGCTTCGCGTCGGCGGGAAAGCTGAGTCGATCGACGTGTTCGGGCGATTCGACGAGGGTGATGCTTTGGGGGGCCTCGCCCATCGTGCCGATGACTTCATCGTGCCCTTCGTGGCCGATGAGGATGATGTGGTAGCCGTCGCTCGCGTACTTGATGGCTTCGATGTGGACTTTCGTGACGAGCGGGCAGGTGGCGTCGATGGTCCGCAGCTTTCGCGCGCGGGCGGCGGCGCGGACCTCGGGTGAAACGCCATGCGCGCTGTACAGCAGGATCGCGCCTTCGGGGGCCTCCGACGGATCATCGATGAACTTGACGCCCATCTTCACGAAGCGGTCGACGACGTAGCGGTTGTGGACGATTTCGTGATAAACGTAGATCTCCGGGCCGAAGCGGCGGACGCACTCGTCGAGGCAGTCGATGGCCATGTTCACGCCGGCGCAGAAGCCGCGGGGGTTCGCCAGAAGAATCTGCATGTCGACGACTCGAAGTCCGGATCGGGAACGGGAGGGGCGGGGCGAACGGAACGCTGCGGCCGCGTGTCCCGCTGAGGAAGCGGCGCGCCCGTGGGAATCATAGCCGCGGCCGCCGCCTCCGCGTATCCTGACTTCCTCATTCCCGGCGTGTTCATCTCCCGTGGCGCGAATCGGTCCACGGACCGGACGCGCGGCGTCCCGTCCCCGCTTCGAGCCATCCATGTCCGCGGCGATTTCCTTTCCTGGCGAAGCGCGAGCGAATCGCGATCGAGAGACCATCGCCGCTGACGAACCGCTCGCGCAGCGGACCTACACGCCCAGCCAGGCGGTGTTCGCCCGGTCGTGGGGCGTGTTTCATGAAACCCCGGACGGGCGCCGACTGTACGATTTCTCCTCGGGCGTGCTTGTCGCCAATCTGGGCCACAATCCACCGCGCTGGATGCGCCGATTCGCGGACTGCCTGGGCTGGTCGCAGGCGCTGCTGTTCGGGACCGACGACATCGCCGGCGAACGCCTGGCGGCGATCCCGCTCACGGCCTACAACGCGGTGACGCCGGTTGAAGCGGAAGCCGTCCGGCGGTTGCTGGCGAATCTGCGGCAGTCGCCGCTGGGTCGCCGGCTGGACTCGGTGCTGTGGGCGGCGTCCGGTTCGGAGGCCGTGCAGAAGGCGTTGTGGGCGTGCCTGCATCGGGACGAGTCGCGAGACATCATTCTGGCGACGCGATTCGGGTTTCATGGAAAGAAGGGGCTGGCCGGGGCCGTCACCGGGAGCGAATCGGACCGCGACCGCGACCCGCGCGTGAAGTTCGTCGGCTTCCCGCGCAGCGAATGCGACGACCTCTCGGAAGCGGGGCGGACCTTCGACGCCGGCCCGTACGCCCGGGAACTCGACGCCCTGTGGCGGGAGTTCGGTCCGCGCATCAACTGCCTGATCACCGAGCCCTATCTGGGCGGCGGGGGCAGCTACCATCCCCCCGCGGAATACCACCACCTGCTCCAGGACTGGTGCCGCGCGCACGACGTCCTGCTGATCTTCGATGAAGTGCAGTCGAATTTCGGGCGGACGGGCAGCATGTACGCGTTCGAGAAATACGGCGTCGAGCCGGACTTTGTGTGCCTGGGCAAGGGGCTGGGCAACGGCGTGCCGGTGAGCGCCGCAGCGGGCCGGTCGGACGTGATGGCCAGCCTGAGCTACGGGGAGGGCTCCGACACGTGGAGCGCCAACCCGATGGGCTGCGCCGCGGTGCTGGCGACGCTCGACGAGTTCGAGTCGACAAACGTGCTCGAACATACGCGGGAACTGTCTCGCGTGTTTGCGGCCGCGCTCGGCCGGCTGAAGCAAACCGGGGTAATTGTCCGGGTTCGCGGGGAAGGGCTCGTGTTCGGAATCGAATGCGGGCCGGTCGGAGAGCATTCCGCGCGGGACGTGGCGATTGAAGTCGTGCGGCAATGCTATTTGGGCCGGGATGGCGGGGACGGCATCCACCTGCTGGGGCCGCTGGCCGGGACCGTGCTGCGGATCAGCCCACCGATGACGATGACGTTCGATGAAGCCGACCACGCGCTGGCGCTGCTGCAGGAACTGATCGCCCGCGTGCCGGCCGCGCTTGCCCGCTCCGCTCCCGCCGCTTCGCCAGCATGATCGTCCCCCCCGTCGAAGCGCCGCACCCGCTCCCCATCGCGCTCGCGTCCCTGCTGGAGGGTCCGGCCGCGGCGGAAGATGGTTCGATCTACTTTTCGGACCTGATCAACAACCGCATCCTCCGGCTCGATTCTGCGACCGGCCGCGTGACCACGTTCCGTCAGCCCAGCGGACGCGCCAACGGGCTGTTGTTCGACCACCGGGGTCGCTTGCTGGCCTGCGAAGGGAACGAATACAGCCCCGATGACGACGGCCACCGCCGCGTGACGCGGACCGACCTCGCGACTGGCGAAGTTCAGGTGGTGTGCGATCAATGGCAGGGTCGTCGGCTGAATTCGCCGAACGACATCGCCTGCGCGCCGTCCGGGCATCTGTTCTTCACTGATCCGTGTTACGGCGATCGTTCGCGGATGGAGCTGGATCATGAGTCGGTGTACCGCATCGATCCGGATGGACGCGTGACGCTGGCGATTTCGCAGCCCGACATACAGACGCCGAACGGCATTCACGTGAGCCCCGACGGGCGGACGTTGTACGTCGTCGACAGTTGCCCTCTTTCTGGCGGAAATCGCTGCCTGTGGGCGTTTGACCTGGACGCTTCCCTGCAGCCCCGCCGTCGCAGGCGGCTGATCGATTTCGCGCCTGGCCGCGGCGGCGATGGAATGGCGGTGGATGTCGATGGCCGGCTGTACGTGGCGGCGGGAATTCGCCAGCCGCGCGGGACGCACGAAACGGCGGACGTCCCGGCGGGGGTCTATGTGTTCGCTCCCAGCGGCGAACTGCTGCGGCGGATTCCGATTCTGGAGGACCTGGCGACGAACGTGACGTTCGGCGGGCGGGACCTGAAAACCCTTTACATGACGGCCGGCAAGTCGCTGCTGACGACGCGTGTGGAGCGTCGCGGCTGGGCGGTGCACCGACGGTCCGAGCCCACGGTGAACGCCTGATGCTGTCGATCGTCGTGCCGGTGCTGAATGAAGCGGACAGCCTGCCGGAACTCCATCGCCAGGCGTCGGCGGCGTGCCAGGCTCTGGCGCGGCCGATCGAGCTGATTTTCGTGGACGACGGGTCGACGGACGGGTCGTGGAAGGCGATCCAGGCGCTGGCGGCCGCCGATCATCGCGTTCGCGGCATCCGGTTCCGCCGGAATTTTGGGAAGTCGGCGGCGATCACGGCGGGCGTGCGTGCGGCCCGGGGAGAACTGCTGCTGACGCTCGACGCGGATCTGCAGGACGATCCGGCGGAGATTCCGCGGTTTCTCGAGAAGCTCGACGAAGGGTACGACGTCGTCAACGGCTGGAAGCGCGAGCGCCGCGACCCGTGGCATAAGGTCTATCCCAGCCGGGTGTTCAATGCTCTGGTCGGCCGGATGACTGGGCTGCGGCTGCACGACCACAACTGCGGGATCAAGCTGGCGCGGGCGGAGGTCTGGCGGGAGATCCGCATCTACGGGGAACTGCACCGGTTCATTCCGGTCCTGGCGCATGCCCGCGGTTTCCGGGTGACGGAGATTCCCGTCCGACATCGGGCTCGGCAATACGGGGCGTCGAAGTTCGGCGCCGGCCGGTTTCAGAGGGGCTTTCTGGACCTGCTGACCGTCACGTTCCTGACCGGATTCGGTCAGCGGCCGCAGCACCTGCTGGGAGGGCTGGGCCTGATGTGCGCCGGGCTGGGCGCCACGGGACTGGGGTATCTGGGCTTGCAGTGGGTGCTGATGAACGTCTTCCACGCGCTTCCGGAGGAGGCGATCGGAGCGCGCCCGCTGCTGCAGTATTCGAGCGTCCTGCTGTTGCTGGGGGCGCAGGTGCTGAGCCTCGGGTTCCTGGCCGAACTGATCGTCGCCAACACGAACCAGGTGGAGCAGGGGTTCAGCGTGTCGGAGTCGATCCCGCCGGAGTCGAGCGAGGCCGCGGCGGGTAAGGCGGATTAGGCGTTCCAGGCTGCGGCGACAAAAAAACACCCCGCCGGTCTGGCGAGGTGTTTGGCAGTGCGCACTGCAGAGGCGGCTCAGTTCTCGGTGGCCGGCTCCTGGACTTCCGGCGTGGTGGTCGCGCCGGTTCCCTCTTCGGTTTCCGTGGCCGCGCCGCCCGCTGCATCCGGTCCGTGGCCGGTCGGCTCGGTGCGGCTGGCGGAGGTCGGAGGCGTGACCGGGGCCGACGGGGTGTCAGTGGCCGTGTCGCCGCAGCCAACGAAAACACCGCTCAGGGCGGCGCCCAGCGTCAGGGAGAAAAGCGTCTTCATTGCCGTATCCTTAGGTTGCAACCCGAACCCGCCCCCCATGGGCTGAATTCGATGGGGAAAAGAGCCGGGGGTTGGACAGGTTATTCCCGACGAACCGCAAAAATGACCCCAGGAGCGCGGCGGGACTTCAGGATGTCTGGGTCGTCTCTGTTCGCAACTCGCTTGTGTTGCAACGTTTGTGAGCTTTCGGATGCACAATCGGCAGAACCGGTCCGACCGCTCCGACCCGCAAACCTTTCCCAGTCGATGATTCCCCTCAACTTCAGGGGCCGGGGAATCCGAAAAACCTGAATAACTGCCATTTCCGGCAGAGTCGTTATGTCCGGACCTTTGTCCGCCTGGGCGGCGAAGGTGTGCGCACGGTCTCCCCTCGAACTTGTCGGGGTGTGATCGAGGCGGGGCATGACGGCTGGGGCATCGCCGCAGGATGCTGGAGCATTCGATGAACGCGACCTGGAAGTGCTGGCTGAACAGGCTGATGAATCGAGGGGCCGGCGCCGTCCGCGCGCTGGGATTCACCACCCGGCGAGCTGTTGGACTCCCGCGCCGCCGCCTGCTGCGGTTGTCGCTGGGTTCACTGGCGCTGGGGGGCATGCTCTCGACGGCGGCCTGGGCTCAGTCGCCGGCCGGCGAATCGGGCGTGGTGCGCCTGGGCGGCGGAGCGGCGAACGTCGCGGCCAGCGACGGGGTGGTTCGCCTGGGCGATCCCTCGGCGGCGGTCAGCGCTGACGCGGCCGCGGTCCCTTCGCAATATGCTCCGGAATACGCGCCGCAGTACGGCTCGCCGATGTACGCGCCTTACGGCGGTCCGCCGATGATGGCCGACCCCTACGCGCCGTCGTACAACAATGGCGTCGGCTACACCGCGACGCGCGACATCGAACGCATTCTGTACCGCGTGGGCACGACCGCCGGAGACATTTACGGCGCCGCCCCCGGCTACACGAACTTCAACGCGTTCATCCCCTTCGCTTCGAATGGCGACAACGCCCTGTGGTACATCCAGCCGCGCGGCGGCGTGTCGCATGACGGCGGCGGCATCGCGAACGTGGGCGTGGGCGCCCGCTGGTACACCTACGACGACGACCGGACCTGGTCGGCGACGTTCTGGTGGGACGGCGATGGCGGCCACCGCGCGTTCTACAACCAGATGGGCATGCACTTTTCGAGCGTCGGCCGGTACCTGACCTGGCGCGGCGGCTTCGCCCTCCCTGTCGGCAGCGAAACGGAAACCCTCGGTTCGACCGTCAGCGACATCTTCTACGTCAGCGACAACATCGGCTTCAACGTCGCCACCAACGTCGAAACCGCCTATCGCCGGTACGACCTCGAAGCCAGCACGCCGATTCCGCTCCTCGGCCGGTACGGCTGGGACCTGGGCGTGGGCATGTACTACCTGCAGGGGCCGAACGTCGAAGACGGCATGGGCGTCAGCGTCCGCACCGAGGCCCAGGTCACCGAGAACTTCTGGATCAACGGGCTGGTCACCAGCGACGACATCTTCGGCAGCAACTTCTCGATCAACATGGAACTCACGATTCCCGACGGCGCGCCGTCGACGTGGTTCCGCCGCAAGACGCCGCGGGATGCGATGTTCGAATCGGACAAGCGCAACTACCGCGTCGCCGCCGCAGTCAACACGGTGCACTCGGAGCAGCTGGCGCTGGATCCCCGGACCGGACAGCCGATCCGCATCGCGCACATCGATCCCAACCTGACCACGGCCGGAAACGGCACGATCGAAACGCCGTTCGGGTCGGTGTTCGCCTTCGAAAGCCTGAACGACGCCGACCAGGCGGATTACAACCTGATCTTCGTGCGCCGCCGCAGCGACGGCAGCGACACGAACCTGAATACGACCATCACGCTGTTCGACTACCAGCGCCTGCTGGGCGACGGCACGCTGCCCAGCGGCGGCGTGCACACGTTCGACGCGCTGATCGCGGGCACGCAGCAGACATTCAACCTGCCCGGTGTGACGGCCGGGGCGCTGCCGCAGTTGACGAACAGCGGGGCGCCCGGCCAGAACGTGGTTCGGCTCGCCAGCGCCAACGAAGTCGCGGGCTTCCAGATCAACGCCGGCGGCAACGCGGCGGGCATCCGCGGCGTCGGAGTCGACGGGTTCAACCTGCACGACCTCGTGATCTCGAACGCCACGCAGGGCATCGCCATCGTTTCGGACACGACCAGCGTGATGGGCGTGCCGAACGAGGACTACGGCATCATCCGCAACGTGACGGTCACCGGCCCGGGCGCGATTCCGTTCCCCGCGCTGGCCGGCATCTCGGTGGAACATGTCGACGGCGAGCTGGACCTCCTGGTTCTGAACAACCAGGTCACCGGCTACAACGGCGAAGACGCCAACAACAACAACGTCATCAACATCGGCGAGGACGTGAACGGCAACGGCGTGCTGGATGGCGGCGCCGGCATCCGGATCGTCTCCGAGGGGCCGGGCGTGATCAACGCCTCGGACTTCTCGAGCCAGACTCGCCGCACGGGCATTCTCAACAACACCGTCACGGGCAACGACACGAACCTGCTGCTGATCGCGATCGACGGCGGGGAGTTCACCGCGGCCGTCAACGGCAACACGGTCAGCAACAACCTGGATCCGGCCTCCGCCGGCTTCGTGGCGATCGCCGACAACGCGCTCCTGACCCTGTCGTCGGTCGGCTCCAACAGCTTCACGAACAATCAGGGGGATGGCGTCCTGCTGGAGGCCCTCAATGGCGGCACGCTGTACGTGCCGGAATACGAGCCGGTGTTGAACGGCGGGTTTGACGATCTGAATGGCAACGGCGTGCGAGATTTCGGGTTCATTCAGAACACGATCACCGGCAACACGGGCGCCGGCGTGCGGATTCTGGCGGACGGTCCGGGTTCGCTGGCGGACGTGTCGATCGGCGGGAACGGCGTGGAGAACACCATTGCCGGGAACTCTGGCGGCGGGATCGTGTTCCAGGCGGACGACGAAGGCGTGATCAACGTCGGCCAGCTCGTCAGCGGAAACACCAGCGGCAACGTGGGCGCGTTTATCCGGGTCGCCGGCGACGGCGGCACGATCAACCTGGGCGTCATCGAGAACACGATCTTCGACCGCCGCACGACCGGAGCCGAGGGCATCCTGTTCGACGCCTCGAACGCCAACATCACCGGCGTCATCCGCAACAACCAGTTCCTGGGCAGCACGGCGAACGGCGATCTGTCGTTCGGCATCGGCGGTGAAATACGCGGCGGCACGCTGGACCTGACGATCGAGAACAACGTTTTCGATGGGAATGCCGATGCAGCCATCGGCCTGATCCTGGGCGAGTCGGACGATCGTCCGGCGCCGGGCGTGGGCACTCCGCTGCAGGGCACGGCGGCTGCGGCCCGGCTGGTGATTACCGAGAACCTGATCGTCTCCACGCGGGACGGCGCCAACAACCGGTTCAACGGCGACGGCATCGCGATCATCATGGATGGCCAGGAAAGCGATCAGGGCATTCCGGTTCCGCCCGGGTCGCCGCCTGACCCGACGACGACCGTTCAGCCCGCGGCCTTCCTGGAAGGCCTGATCGCCGAGAACATCATCGGCGTTGATATTCGAGATGACAGCGTCGACCTGAACGACCCCGAAACGTGGAATCCCGCCGACGGCAACGCCGGCGCCGGCATCTATATTGAGTTGAATGGCGACACGGCGATCACTGATCTGGCGAATCATCCGGACATCGGCACGCTGCCGATCGACGACGATCCAGAGCTGTTCGGCATGGTCATCGGGGCCTACACGTACCAGGGCCGCGACTACTCCGGCAACGTGATCGTCAACAACAACGAGGGCATTCAGGTCCGCCGCAACGATTCGTCGATCATCGACAACTTCGAGATCAACGGCAACCTGATTGAGTACAACCTGAACGACGGCATCGACATTCAGGTCCAGAACTCAGGTCTGCAATACGGCGTGTTCGAAATTTTGGATTTCGACATCAACGGCAACATCATCCGGAACAACGGCCGCCTGGCGCCCTTCGGCGGAGTGGCCGGCGCTACCGGCATCACAGGACGGGGCATTCAGCTCCGGGCGCACGATGCGGCGATTCTGGAAGTCAACATCGCCAACAACCTGATTGAAGGGAACTGGAACGGCGGCATCGAGGCCCGGACCTCCACGGCCACCCACCTGTGGACAGGCCGGGACAGCATCGCCGGCTCCGGAGGCGGCAGCGAGGGCGTGATCTACGGCGTCTGGGAAGAGAACGTCATTCGCGGCAACGGCATCTTCGTGGCCGAGAACGCCAACGGAAACGGGATCGCCGATCTGCGGACGTCGGGCCACGGCATCGCCCTGGGCCGCATCGACCTGGTGGATCAGGACAATCCCGGACGCGTGCTCGAGGGCTACAACAACGGCGGATTGCTGGTCGACACGGATGGCGATGGCGTGGGCGACACGCCTGCCAGCCTGTTGATTCAGAACAACCTGATCACGCTGAACGGCCGCGACGGCATCCACATGTACTTCGACAAGTCGCGGATCGTGTCGACCGTGACGAACTCCGCGAGGTCGTCGATCGTCGACGTCCTCAACAACGACATCACCAACAACGGCGAAGACGGCCTGAGCGTGCACAACGTCCTGGCGTCCGACCTGTTCCTGACCTTCAACGAAAACCTCGTCACCGGCAACGGCGTGTACTCCGAGGTGTTCTCCATCCAACTCGCGGGCGGCAATGCCATGAACGTCGTCGGCGACGGCGTGGAGATCGTCACCGCCGGCGGGTCCCAAACGTTCCTGACGGCCAACAACAACCGCATCAAGGAGAACAATGGTCGCGGCGTGAACCTGCTGACGGCGGTCAGCGGGTACCTGGACGCGGAGTTCGACAGCAACAATATCTCTTCGAACGTCCGCGAGGGCTTCTATCTGGTCAACGCGCCGCTGAACGTGACGCCGGTGACGCCGACCCCCGTGC
This sequence comes from Planctomyces sp., assembly GCA_019636235.1. Lineage (GTDB taxonomy): Bacteria > Planctomycetota > Planctomycetia > Planctomycetales > Planctomycetaceae > Caulifigura. Next base: position 782,104 of record JAHBXW010000001.1, on the reverse strand, counting down.
CGAACCCGGATCCGTACTTTTACTTTGATCCGGCGAACTTCTACACCGGGTACGGATACACCGGCGTGAACATCACCTCCTGGCATGCTGACATGGACAGCAACCACGAGATGTTCGAGTACGGGTTCGACCCGGTGGCCGGGGACACGCCCCCCGCCGGTATCATCAACTTCCTGATCGACTACACCAACCCCGCGAACCTGATCAGCGACGCCCCTGTGACGGACCTGGTGTTCACACGCAACCTCGTCAGCAACAACGGCAGCGTCCGGCCGGATGCCGACGGCGAACCGCCGTACAGCACGATCGGCGGATTCGTCATGCGGGTCGGTTCGGCCACGTCCGACCCGAACACCATCCCGCCCACCGCTCCGTTCCCGGGACCGCCGCCGGTCGTCGAACCGTCGGTGCCGATCCCCGGTCAGGTGGGCGGCGTCCGCGCCCGGGTCACCGACAACTCGTTCTTCGGCAACGTGGGTCGCGACTTCTACATCGACGGCTTCGTGGCCACCGAACCGCCGCGCGTGGACTTCGCGCCCGATCCGCTGATCCGGATCGACATGGTGTTCAACAACAACCGCGGCGGATCGATTGATGTCCAGTTCGGCGCCTTCTACAGCAACACCGGTCCGAACCCGGGCGGATTCAGCGACAACAACGTCAAGAGCCCGCCGGAAGTCTTCGGCGCCGGCAACGAAGGCCGCCTGCGGAGCGTGACCAATAACCTCGGAATGGCGCTGTTCGAAGTCGACGACGGGGTGTTCGAATGGCGGCCCTATCCGGGGCTGGGAACGACGACGCTGCGTGTCGATCTCCTGCCCGGCCCGAACAACTATGGTCCGTTCGGCATCGGCAACAATCTGTTCAACAACGTCTACAGCAGCTTCTTCACCTGGCAGGAAGTCGATGGCCCGAACGATCCGACCTTTGTCGTGCCGTAACGTCTGACATCGAACCCCGCAGCCCGCTGACGAATGTCAGCGGGCTTTTTTTGTTTTGCGAGGAGCGTGCGTCACAATGTCTCAAACGCCGCCAGCAGCGCGGCGTGCCCCCGCTGGCCCTCGGACTTCGCCACCACGGCGCTCATCCGGATCTCGCTGGTGTTGATCAGCTGGATGTTGATCCCCGCCTCCGCCAGCGTGCGGAACATCCGCTCGCCGACGCCCGTATGCGTCCGCAGGCCGATCCCCACCACCGACAGCGTCGCGATGTCCGGCTCGTAACTCAGCGTGGCCCCCGGCCAGTAGGTCAGGATCTCGCGGACGAGCAGCAGGCAGCGCTCCAGGTCCCGGCGGTCCACGGTGAACGACACGTTGGCCTGCCCGCTGTGGCTCTGGTTCTGGATGATCATGTCGACCATCACATCGCCGTCGGCCACGGCCGAGAACAGCTGGGCGGACGTCCCCGGCACGTCCGGCAGGTTGTGAATCGTGACCCGCGACTGCGATTCGTCCAGCAGGACGTCGCTGACCACGATGCCCTCCATGCTGGCCAGTTTGCTGACCACCTCGCTGAGCAGCCGCTTCTGGCTGCCGGGGTCCGCGGAACTGGCTTTCTGTCGGACGCCGACGCCGGGGGGTTCGATCGTCGGCTTGTCGAGTTTGAACGCGCGGTGGACGGCCTGGAGGGCCTCTTCGCACTTTTCCCGGGCGATCAGCGTCGAGATTTTGATTTCGCTGGTGGTGATCATCTGGATGTTCGCGCCGCAGTCGGCCAGCGCCTGGAACATGTGGGCCGCGACGCCGGAATGCGTCCGCATCCCCGAGCCGACCGCCGACAATTTGGCGACGTTCGTCCCGCTGAGGACCTCTCCCGCGCCCAGCTCGGCGACGGCGTCCCCCGCGGCGGTCAGCGTATCCGCGAGATCGCTTTGCGGGACGGTGAAGGAGACTTCGGCGCGGCCGGCCTCGGAGACGTTCTGGACGACCATGTCGATCGGGATGCGGCGGGCGCTCATCTTCGAAAACACCAGCGCCATCGCCCCCGGCCGGTCGGGGATGCCGGCCAGCGTCACCCGGGCCTCGCTCTTCGCCAGCGCCAGCCCGGTCACCACGCGCGGCTGCTCTTCCCCCTCGGGGGCGATCAGCGTGCCGGGATCGTCGGAATAGGCGGGGCGGACGCGCAATGGCACCGCGAACTTCTTGGCGAACTCGATGGACCGGGAATGCATCACGCCCGCCCCGAGGCTGGCCATTTCGAGCATCTCATCGTACGAGATGCGGGGCACTTTGCGGGCTTCGGGAACGAGCCGGGGGTCGGTCGTGAAGACCCCTTCGACGTCGGTGTAGATTTCACATTCCGCGGCGCGGAGGGCGGCCGCAAGGGCGGTGGCGGTGGTGTCGCTGCCGCCGCGTCCCAGCGTGGTGATGTTCAGGTCGTCGTCGACCCCCTGGAAGCCCGCGGCGACGACGATGCTGCCCGAATCCAGCGCCCGCAGCATGCGGTCGGTGGAGATGCTGCGGATCCGGGCCTTGGTATAGGACGTGTCGGTGACGATGCCGATCTGTCCGCCGGTGAGGCTGACGGCCTGCTCGCCGAGGGTCTGGATGGCCATGGCGACGAGGGCGACCGATTCCTGTTCGCCGGTGGACAGCAGCATGTCCATTTCGCGGGGGGGCGGGGCGTCGGTGATTTCGGCGGCGAGATCGACGAGTTCGTCGGTGCGGTGGCCGCGGGCGGAAACGACCATCACGACCTGATGGCCGGACCGCTTGGCGGAGACGGCGCGCTTCGCGGCGGCGAGGATTTTGGCGGCGGTGGCGACGCTGGTGCCGCCGAATTTCTGGACAAGGATCGACACGACTGAAACTCCGAAGCGCCGCGCCGGCGGGGAGGCTCGGACAAGAGTCCGGGGCGGGGCAAGCTGATCAACATAGAATCCCCCCCGGGAATTGCCACCGCAACGCGGCGTGAGCCTGCCGGTCGACGGCGGCCGACGGCGGAGCCGTCGAATTGGGCGCGTATCAGCCCAGCCGACCGAACTGGCGATCGAGTTCCGCGCGGGACAGCGTCAGCGCCGTCGGCCGGCCGTGCGGGCAGTGGTGGTGGTCGTCGACGAGGCCCCGCTGGGCGAGCAGGCTGTCGATCTCCTCCGGCGTCAGCCGCTGGCCGGCTTTGATGGCGGCCTTGCAGGCCATCATGTGCAGCAGGGAATCGATCAGGTCGCGGCGCGTCAGCGTCTGGCTGGCGGCGTCGAGCTGCTCGACGATGGCGCGGAGCAACTCCACCGGATCGGCCTTGCGGAGCAGCACCGGGTAGGCGCTGACCGCGAGGCTCTGGCCGCCGAAGGAGGCGACTTCGAACCCCAGTTCGGCCAGCAGTTCGGCGTGATCCGCCAGCACGCCGGATTCGCGGCTGGACAGCTCGGCGACAACCGGCATCAGCAGCCGCTGCACTTCAACGCGATGCTCCAGGACGCGGCGGCGGAAGTGCTCGTAGAGGATGCGTTCGTGGAGGGCGTGCTGATCGATGAGCGTCAGTCCGGCGTCGGATTCGACGACGAGGTAGCAATCGAGGACCTGCATGGCCCGAGGGGAGTCGGGCAGGGAGGCGGCGGGCGGAGCGGTCGCGGGAGGGGGCGCGGCGGCCGCGCGGGCGGCTTCTTCGACAAGCTCGGGAGGCAACGGCAGCGGGAGTCCGGGGACGGGGGCGAGCGGCGGCGCCGAGCCGTGCTCCGCGATGCCGGGCGCCGGTTCAGCGAGACGGCCTTCCAGCGCCTCGAGCCGCGCGGCGGCCTCTTCAAGATCGGCGATGTCCTCCCGGGGCTGCCAGCGGGCGAGCTCCTCCCGGGCCCAGTCGGCGAACTCCTGCCGCGCCTGGGACTCGGCGCCCGGATCGGCCTGCGGATTGGGGAGCGGGGCGGCGGGGGTGAACAGGGGGAGCGTGGATTCGCTCGACGCCGGCGGGCTGTGTGGGGGGCGGGAGGTCGCCGGCGCGCCGAACGAACTTTCGAGGTTCATCCCCAGGAACCGGGTCCTGAGGCTCGACAACACCAGGCGGTACAGGCGCTGCGGGTCCACGAACCGGACTTCGGCTTTCGTGGGGTGGACGTTGACGTCGACGTCTTCGGGGGGGACTTCCAGGAACAGGAAGCAGACCGGCTGGCGGCCGACCATCAGCAGGCCGCGGTAGGCCTCGGTCAAGGCGTGCTGAACGGTGCGATCCTGGATCCAGCGGCCATTGACGAACAGATACTGCCCCTTGCGCGTGGGTCGGCTTTCCGAGGGATGTCCGGCGAAACCCCACAGGCGGAGGTCGTCGTGGGCCTGCTCGATCGGGATGAGTTTGCGGCGGAGGTCCGCGCCGAACAGTTGCTCAATGCGGTCGCCGACATCGTCGACTTTGGGAAGCTCGTGGATCGTGCGGTCGTTGTGCCGCAGCGTGAAATGGATGCGCGGCTGGGCGAGGGCGATCCGGGTGAATTGTTCGGAGATGTGGGCGAACTCGGTCGACTGGGCTTTGAGAAACTTGCGCCGCACCGGGGTCGTGTGAAACAGGCGACCGACGTCGATGAGCGTGCCGACAGGGCAGCCGCAGGGGCTGAGGGGCTGGACGACGCCGCCATCGACTTCCACTTCGACGCCGGTGTCGTGTTCGGCGGTTCGGGTGCGGAGGCGAAAGCTGGCGACTTCCGCGATGGAGGCCAGGGCTTCGCCGCGAAAGCCCATGGTGCGGACGCGGAACAGGTCGTCCTCATGGGCCAGTTTGCTGGTCGCGTGCGCGGTGATGGCCAGCAGCACGTCGTCCGGATGGATGCCGCAGCCGTCGTCGACGACACGGATCAGTTCCGCGCCCCCCTGGCGGCACTCGACGTCGATCCGCGAGGCGCCGGCATCGAGGGAGTTTTCGAGCAGCTCTTTGACGACGCTGGCGGGGCGTTCGACAACCTCTCCCGCCGCGATCTTGTTGACCAGTCCGGCCGACAATCGCTGGATCCGCGGGGCGACCTCCGTGTGCGCGCTCAACATCAGCCGAAATCAGGCAGGGGTCAGACTGGCGGGGACGGTTCGTACTCTACGACCGGCGCGGGGGAATGACTACCGACCCGCGCCGGCGCCGAGGATTCGCACCGCCCGATGCGATTGAACGGCCCGATCACCGGCTTTGGGCGAAGGCGATGATGCCGACGACCGCCAGCCCGAGCAGGATGGCCAGCAGAATCTTGACCCAGCTGTAGGGGCGTTGTCCCTGAACTTCGCCGGTCCCGCCGTTGACGAACACCTGGTAGGCCTTGCCCTGGTGCCGGTAGACCAGCATCCAGACGGGCAGGAGCAGGTGCTTGAAGGTGATCGCGTCATAGCGGGTGTTGATCGAATCGACGCGTTGCTCATCGCCGCCGATCCGTCGGCGGACGTCGCTGTCGATCTGCGAGTCGATGCGGACCTTCGCGAGGCCGAAGCCCTCGCGGAGCGAGACGTCGTACGTGCGGGCGAAAAATCCGGCGAGCACCTGCTGGGTGAAAGGAATCGTCTGGCGAAACGGCCAGGGTTCGAGCGCCTGGACCAGGGGCGTATTCATGCCCTGCGAGGCAAGCACCGTGATGTCGTCGAAGAACCGCTGAAAGCGGCCCGACGCGTGCGACCAGCGGACGCGCCGCTCGCGGCGCTGGTTGTTGCCCGTGCCGACCGTCACCCAGTAGGCGTCGCCGCGGCTTCCCGAATAGCTGTTGAAGGTCAGGGTGTCGTATGTCCAGAAGGGGATATAGACGCTGTTGAATTTGCCCTGGGCGCCTTCGCGAAGGAAGGAATTGGGCGCGAACCAGCGGGAGTGGACCCACTCGCGGAGCCGGCCGTGGGCGCGGACGCGTTCGATGAGGAACGGCAGCACGCCGTCGACGGGGATGCGGTGCGTCGCGGTGTGGACGTCCTCGCGCTGGATGGGGGAGGCGCAATACGGGCAGGCCGTGCTGGTCAGCGTGCCGATGAACTCGACCGTGCCGCCGCAGGACCGGCAGCGGACTTCGTTGAGCTCAGATTCGATGCCCTCGACGCGGTCGTGGAGCCGTTCGGCCCGGGCGAGCATCTCATGGAAGTCCTGCTCGACGATCGCGGCGCCTTCCGCGAGATCGATTTCCTTGACGGCGCCGCAGTAGGGGCATTTCAGCGCCTGCACTCCGATGTTGAATTCGAGGTCGGCGCCGCACTCCTGGCAGGGAAAGACGCGGGCCCGCCCCTCGTCGGTCGTGTCTCCGCGGCGATCGCGCGAGCCGAGACGCTCGCTCTCCGGCAGGGGAGGAGGAGCGGAGGGCTGATCGCGGGAATCCGATTCGTCGCGCATGCGGAGCTTCATCCGACTGGACGCCGCGGGACAGGGTCGGCGGCGCCTGTAAGATAAACGATTGCCGACCGGCTGCGACCGTCGGCCCGGAAGGCAACGTCCGTCGGCGCCCCGAGGATCAAAGAAAACCGGCGCTTCCGGAAAGCCGCGTCAGCCGGTCGGTCTGCTGGGCTGGGAGCGCAGCCAGTCGATCAACCGGACGCCGATCTCGGATTTCAGGCCGGACCAGTGGGCGGCGGTGCGTTCGTCGCTGCCGATGAGTTCGACGGAGTTCGTTTCCGCGCCGATCGCCTCGGGGCCATTGAGGAGAATCCAGTCGCACTGCTTGCGGCGGAGCTTCTGCAGGGCATTCTCGCGAGGGTTCTGGGCCTCGAGCGCGAATCCGATGACGAAGCGATGGGCCTTGCGGGAGCCGAGCTCCGCCAGCACGTCGTCCGTCTCAATCATTTCGATCGTGATCGGGCCGCCCGTCTTGGACAGCTTGCCCGTGATGCGTTCGCGCGGCCGGTAGTCGCAGACCGCGGCCGTGGCGATCACGCCGTCGCAGGTCGGGAACAGCGCCACGCAAACGTCCCGCATTTCCTGGGTCGTCGTGACGGCGTGGAATTCACAGCCTGCGGGAGGGGACAGATCCACGGGGCCGCTGACGAGCGCGACGTCCCAGCCGGCGGCGGCCGCGGCGGCGGCGATCGCATAGCCCATGCGTCCGCTGCTGGCGTTCGAGAGATACCGGACGTCGTCGAGGTATTCGCGGGTTGGTCCGGCGGTGATCAGCAGTCGCATTCGTCGAGTCCTTCGAGTGCGTGAAGTCGTCCGCCGCTCGGGGGGCGGGCCTCAGTGTATCGGCGGGGGCGGTCGAAGGGACTTCGGCGGCGCAACCGATGTGCGGGTTTGAGGATTGGTCGTGGCGTTTCCGGCCGGCACGGTACGCCTCGGCGGCGGGAACCGGGGGGATTCGCCGCTTTTCCCGGTGTCGTCCGACCGATACGATGTCCGGCGGTCAGGTTGTCAACCGAGCGAGGTTCGCAGCGATCCGCGCGGAGCGGTCCGCGGCAGCGGAATTCCGCCCGCGGCAGGCATCCGTGGGCGGGGCCGGAACTCGGACAGGAGAGCAGTCATGCGTCGCAGAGTCGTCGTTACCGGAATGGGATGCGTCACGCCGATCGGCAAATCGGTCGGCGAGATGTGGCACGCGCTCCAGGAAGGGCGGAGCGGGATCGATTACATCACCCATTTTGACGCTTCCGGGTTTCCGACGAAGTTTGCAGCGGAGGTCAAAGGGTTCGACCTCGCGGATTACATCCCGAATCCGGATCGGTTCGAGTTCGCCGGCCGCAACATCCGTTACGCCATCGGCGCGGCGGTACAGGCGGTCGAACATGCGGGCGTCTCCGACGCCACTGTCGATCCCCGGCGGTTCGGCATTTATCTTGGCGCGGGAGAAGGGCAGCAGGACTTCAACCTGTTCATGTCGCTGATCGCCGAGGCCCAGCGGAACGGCGAGTTCGACATGGAGACGTTCACCCGCCGGGGGCTGGAGCAGCTCAATCCGCGGGTGGAAATCGAGCAGGAGCCGAACATGCCGGCCGGGCATCTGGCGAGCCTGTTCAATGCCCAGGGACCGAACCTGAACTGTCTGACGGCCTGCGCCGCGTCGAGCCAGGCGATCGGCGAAGCCGCGGAGATCATCCGCCAGGGGGAGGCCGATGTGATGCTGTCGGGCGGGGCGCACAGCATGATCCACCCCTTCGGAGTCACCGGGTTCAACCTGCTGACGGCGCTGTCGACGCACAATGACGCGCCGCAGAAAGCGTCGCGTCCGTTCGATCGGGAACGGGACGGCTTTGTCCTGGGCGAGGGGGCGGGGATTCTGGTGCTCGAGGAACTGGAGCATGCGAAGCGGCGGGGCGCCGCGATTTACGGGGAGATACTGGGTTACGGCTCGACGGCAGACGCGTACCGCATCACCGACATCCATCCGGACGGTCGGGGCGCGACGGCCTGCATCAAAATGGCCCTTGCGGACGCGTCGCTGAACAACACCGACGTGCAGTACATCAACGCGCACGGGACCAGCACGGCCGTGAACGACAAGGTCGAGACGCTGGCCATCAAGCAGGCGCTGGGGGACCATGCCCGGACGATCCCGGTCTCCAGCACCAAGAGCATGATGGGGCACCTGATCGCCGCTGCCGGTTGTGCGGAAGCGATCGTCTGCCTGCTGACGATCAAAGACGGAGTCATTCCGCCGACGATCAACTACGAGACGCCGGACCCGGACTGCGATCTGGATTACGTGCCGAACGAGGCCCGCCGCGGGGCCGTGACGCACGCGTTGTCCAACAGTTTCGGATTTGGCGGTCAGAACGTGTCGTTGATCTTCTCCGCCTTCAAAGGTTGAGGATTTCCTCAAGCGGTGGAGTGCGCGGCCGGCGCGGACGCCGGCCTGGCCTTCGCGGAGGATGCCGAATCGGCGGAGGCCGGCGGGCGTCCCGAACGTGCAATCGTGGACTGGATCCTCCCCGCGCTGGCCCTCTGCCTGCTGCTCGACGCGATCGTCCAGCTGACGTTCGCCCGCGTGGTCGTGGGCCACATCGAGCACCGGCCGCGGCTGCGCGCCGTTCGGCTGCCTGCCGATCCGGACGCGGAAACGTTCGCTGTGCCGACCCCCGACGGCGTCGAGCTGGCCGGCAGCATTCTCCGCAGCCGGACGCGTCCGGCGCAGGGCGTGATCGTCTATTGCCATGAGTTCGGCGGCGATCGCTGGTCGTTTCAGAACTTTCTCGACGCGGAGGCGACGGACGGGTTTGACGTCGTCGCTTTCGATTTTCGGAATCACGGCCGCAGCGGCGCGCGGGAGGACTGCGGCGCCGGGCCCTGGATGACCGATCGGGAGATCGTCGACGCGGTGACGGTCGTGGACTTCGCGGCCCGCCGGCCGGAGTGGCGGGGCCTGCCGATCGTCCTGGCGGGGGCCAGCCGGGGCGCGAACGTGGCGCTCGCGGCCGCGGCCGAACGGCCGGGCATCGCCGGCGCAATCGGGATCGGCGCGTTCTCGACGCATGATCTGGCGATGGCGCACTTTGTTCGGGGCATCCGGCGCTGCGCCGCGTGGGTGCTGGTGGTGCCCCGCTGGCATATCCGCAGCACGCTGGAGCTGGGCGTGTTGTGGAGCGCGTGGCGGGCGAGCGCGCGGTTCGTGCGGCTGGAGCCGCGGCTCAGGGCGCGACGGGGGCGTCCGACGCTGCTGCTTGCCGGCGGCGAAGATGGTCTGATTCCCGCGGAGACGACCTCCCGGCTGGCGGCGACGGCGGGCGACAGCGCGCGGCTGGTCACGATTCCCGGGGGCCGGCACAACCACGAACGGGAAGCCGACCCGGCGCGGTTCGACGCCGAGATGTCAGAGTTCCTGGACCAGACGCTGATGGCGTTCCGCGACGCACCGGCCGCTCGGCGCGAAATTAGCCACACGCAGTTTGAGGGGGCGCCGACGGCCTCCGCGGCCTGAGCGGCGATCGAAACCGCGACAGCTGTTGACGATGTCGAAAACGCCACGTTAAAGATGAGTTAGTCGCGTGGCGCAAGCCGCGTTTCCGGTCCGCCGTACGAGCCGATTGCGATTCCATGCCGCTGCTGACGTTTCAAGTGCTCGACGGTCTGGAGATGGGACACGTCTTTGAAGACCTTCCCACGCCCATCAGCATCGGTCGTGAAGAGGACAATCACATCCGGCTGAACGACGAGCGCGTCAGCCGGTTCCATGCCAAGGTCCAGGAAGATGCTGGTCGGATCATCCTCACCGATCTGGACAGCACGAACGGCACACGGGTCAACGGCCATCCGATCCGCATCCGCATTCTGCAGATCGGCGATCAGATCCTCATCGGCCGCTGCATGATGCTGTATGGCAGTCCGGAGCAGATGGCCGAGCGGACGCGACAGGTTCGTGAAGTGGAGCGTTCCGAGCCGGAGGCCGCGACCGACACGATCTCGGGCGAAGCGCAGCCGGAAGGGGAGAAGAGCGACCTGCCGGGCGACCTGTTCCCGGACGGCGCGCCCCCCGTGCCGGCCGATCTGACTCTCTCGCAGACCGCTGAAGTCTCCGAGATGATCTCGTTCGTCCATTCACGGCTGTTGAACATTCTGCTGCTCGCTCAGCAGCAGGGGGGAGCTTCGCGGAAACTGCAGGCCGCGTGGATGACGGTCCCCCCCTCGGCGTGGATGACGGTCTCGCAACTGGAAGCGGACCTCGCAAAGTACCTGCGGGAACTCGCGGATCCCCGCTCGGTCGGCTGACTCGGGTGACCCGGCGGGCTGGCACTGCGCACGTTCACTGAGCAGCGGCGCCCAACAGCTCGCGGAGCAGCGACTCGATCCGCGGCTGCTGGCCCGGCGCCACCCAGCACCAGCCGCGAAGATTCTCGTCCCCCTCGTCCCAGGCGCGTTCGACCGGGATGTATCCGGGCCCGCATTCCCCGTAGCCGATCGTCAGGATCGACTGGTCCGGGCGCAGCGCCTGCGCGAAGAGCTGATATTCCACATAGATCTCCGCCGGGAGCAGCAGTATCTGCGCCGGCCCGAGGTCAATCGCCGGCACGTCGATCGGCTGGCCGGGTTCGCACCTGCGGCGCCAGCTGAGGCCCAGCGCCGCCAGTTCCTGACCGTGCGGATCGCCTGAGTCTTCAAGTTTCGCCTGGAGCGACTCGGCGGAGAACTCCGTGGCGGCGCGGGGATCCAGCGTCAGCGGCAGGGTGCGGAACGCGATGCGCTCGAGCGGCGTCATCACTCGCCCGTCGTACGCGGCCTCCATCGCTGACGCGAGCCGTTCAGCGAAGACCTCCCGGGACTCGATCCGGCCGTCGTTAAACTTGCCGACGGTGATATTTCCGCTGGCGCCCGCGGCGTAGATTTGCAGGGCCTGGGGCGTCTTCACCTGGCGGAGCGCGCGAGCCCGGCCCGGAAAGTCCGGCGAGATTCGGCTGGTCCCGTAGACGCTCATCGGGTGCGTCGCATAGGTGCTGAGGACGACCAGCGGCGTGTCGCCGTCCCAGAAACTGAGTGAACGCACGAGTGGGTCGATGTCGCCTTCAGGGGCCGTCCGGGCCTCGTCGGATCCTCCGGCGGAGTACCGCCCGTAAGAGGGCGTGCCGTCCGGGCGCAGGTACCGGCGATTGGAGGCCAGCCCGCTGGCGGCCGCGGCGCCGACTCCGACGTGCGTCACGGTTCGCGCGCGTTCGCGGCCCTGGCGGAGCGCGTCGGCTGCGCCCTGAACGGCGCGCTCATGAAACTCCAGGTCGATGATCTGCCCATCGACGTGGGCCTTCTCCAGCAGTCGTTGCGCGGTCAAATCGGCGAGCGGGGCATCGTGCGGATGCAGCGCGCTGACGAGGACGCGTTCCCGCGTCGTTCCAGCGGCTTCCGCCAACGCGTCCCGCCAGCGATCGTAGGCGTCATTGCGAATCTCCGCCCAATCGACGGCACAGTACACGAGCGCCGGTTGGCCGGATGGGATCAGGACGAAGCCTCGTGCGAGCAGCGGCTCATCGACGGCGGTCGCCGGCTTGCGCAGGCCGGTCAACAATCGATGTCCGAGCGGCGGCGTCACATCCGCCTCGAACGTCCACAGCGTCGCGGCTGGTCCGCCCGCCGGGGCGTCGTTCGCACCGAGCGGCCGCAACGCGAGGACGACGCTGGCCGCCGACAGGAGGGCCATCCAGCCCGGGAACAAGCGTCTCGCCATGGGGGCCTCGATGCGACGGCAGGGTTGATTGATCCGGGGAACTCCAGCGGCCTCAGTGGTTGTCGACGATGAAGCCGATTTCGGCCAGCGACGCGCGCGTTTCCAGCGATCCGAGCGTTTCCAGAAAGCACCGCACGGCAGGACGCTCCAGCCTCGTTCTGGGGATCAGGAAGTCGTAGTCCTCATCGACGAGCGGCAGCGTCGCCAGGCCGTACTCCCGCGCGACCGTCTCAATGCAGACGCCCCAGTCGGCCCGGCCATGCAGCACGGCCGCCGCGACAGCATTGTGCGACCGCGGCTGCAGCAGATATCCGGCGATCCGCTGCCGCTCGGGACCGCGGGCAAGGGGGATGTCGTCGAGGAGCTGATCTATGACGATCCGGGTCCCGCTGCCGGTGTTGCGGTTCACCATCGTCAATGCGGGATCGCGGAGCGCGTTCCGCAGGGCCTCGACGGACGTCGCGCCGGCGAAGCGCGGATCGTCCGCACGGAACACGAGGCACTGCCGGCGGGAGTAGCCGCGAACCCACTCCACTTCTGGCGTCGCGAACGGGCGGTTGTAGATGCCGGATTGGGGATCGAACAGATGCACGCCCGCGACGTCGCATTCTCCCCGGGTCGCCGCGGTCAGGCCTCCCTGACTGCCCACGAAGATGGACTTGGCGCCGAAACCGGCCTCGCGAACGCGGCTGAGGATGCGGTCCAGGCCCACGCAATGGCTGCCCATGACGACGAGGTCCGCCGGGCGCAGATCGCGGTCGAGGAGGGCGACATCGACGCGCGATCCGGCGTCCAGATACTCGGTTCGATCGGGGATCGTCACGAACCCGTCGGCATGGCTGAAAGTCGTCACCGAGCCCGAGCCCTTGCCGAGCGGAAACGCCGCCCAGCCGTCCACGGATCGCGAAAGGCCGACGAGGACGTACTCCGTGCGACCGCGATCGGAATTCAGCCGGGCGGGGAGCGAGGCCGGGACGGTCGCGCGCTGATCGGCGGGCCGACCTGCCAGTGAGCGAATGACGGGCGCGACGAACTCATGAAATGTGAAGATCGCAGATGTCGGAAACCCCGGCAGCACGACGACGGGCTTGCCGCGCGTGGCCGCCAGACAGACGGGCTTGCCCGGCTTGAGCGCCACGCCGTGCGCGACGATTCCCGGATCGGTCAACCGGCTGACGACCCGATAGGAGATGTCGCCGGCGCCCTTGGACGTGCCCCCCGACAACAGGACGCAGTCGGCTTCGAGGGCCTGGTTGAGCGTTGCTTCAAGGGTCGCGTCGTCGTCCGGAACCGCTCCGAGCAGGACGGCCTCGCCGCCGCATTCCTCGACGGCCGCCGCGAGCGTCGGCGCGTTGGAGTCGTAGACGCAGCCCAGGGGCAACGGCTGGCCGGCCGGCACAACCTCGTCCCCCGTCGACAGGATCGCCACCCGTGGTCGGCGGCGGACGCAAACGCTGTCCCGGCCCAGCGCCGCCAGAACGCCCAGCTCGCGGGCGGTCAGCAGTTGCCCGCGCCACAGCACCGTTTCGCCGCGGGCGATGTCCGTGCCGGCGAAGGTGATGTTCTGCCCCGGCGCGGCGGCGCGGGTCAATTCGATGCGGACGGTCCCATCGTTGGTAGGGGCGTCCACGACATGAGTTTCCTCGACCATCACGATCGCATCGGCCCCGCGCGGCGCCATCCCGCCCGTGGCGATCATGGTCGCCTGCCCGGCGCCGATGACGTGTGTCGGCACGACGCCGGGATGCAGGATGTCGGGCGTCAACGTGAGGACCCGGGGCTGCTCCTCCATGGCGCCGGCGGCGTCGGCGGAGCGGATCGCGAAGCCGTCGACGTTCGAGCGATCGAAGCCGGGCACGTCGATTTCGGCCACGACTTCGGCTGCGAGGACGCGTCCGCGGGCCGCGGCGAGGGGAATCTCCTCGTCGCCGAGCGGGTCGAGGCGCAGCGCCGCTCGGAATCGCAGCGCGGCCGTTTCGCGGTCCATGACCGTCAGAAACTGTCCCTGGCGGGCGGCGTCCGCGAGGCTTCGGGGATCGGGCGAGGGGGAGTCGTGTGGCAAGTCGGGACCCATCGGGCGCGTCCGTCCGTCGCCCTGCGGCGTGGGACGTTTCCAAGGCAACGGACCGCCGGAGTGCTCGTTATCAGAATTGCACGGGGACCGCAAACAGGGGACGGAAGCGTACGGCCGGCCGGATCGCGGCGGCGTGTCGCGTCGAGCATGGCGGCCTACAATGCCGGCCGAGGTTTGAGAGGCTGCGCGCCGCGGGAAGGATCGATTCCAAGAGGGTCGATGCGGCTCGCGCCAACGACGCTGGCCTGGTCACACACGAGGCGGACATGAACTGGCAGGGAATTGCGGCGGCGGCAGTGATGGGGCTTGCGGCGGTGGGCGGCTGGGCCGAGGAGCCCCGCGCCCGGAAGCAGGTCATCATCCATGCGGACGACGCCGGGATGTGCCATTCGGTCAACGTCGGCACGATCGAGGCGCTGGAGTCGGGGATCGTCTCGAGCTGCAGCATCATGATGCCCTGTCCGTGGGTGTTCGAGTTTGCGGCCTATGCGAAGGAGCATCCGGAGCACGATTACGGCATCCACCTGACGTTGAATTCCGAATGGAAGCATTACCGCTGGGGGCCGGTGGCTCCGAAAAGCGAAGTGCCCAGCCTGGTCGACCCCGATGGCTGTCTGTGGAGAAGCGTCGAGCAGGTGGCGTCCAACGCGCGGGCCGCGGAGGTGGAGATCGAACTCCGGGCGCAGATCGAGAAAGCGCGGCATCTCGGCATCCGGATCAGTCATCTCGACACGCACATGGGGGCGCTCGTCAGCCGGGGCGACTTGCTGGAGGTCTACGTGCGGCTGGGCGTCGAGTATGGTCTGCCGGTCTTATACATGCGGAATCTCGACGAACCGTCCGTGCGGCAATACCCGGGTCTGGTGGATTCCGGGAAGGAGCTGTTGACGGTGCTGGACCGCGAGCGGCTGCCGGTGCTGAATGGCTTGGCGCAGTTCTATGGCGGCGACACGCACGAGGAGCGCGAGCAGAACTACGTGCGGACGCTGAAGAACCTGCCGGACGGCGTCAGCCAGTTGATCATTCACTGCGGCGTGCTGGATGAAGAGCTGCGGCATGTGACCAACAGCGCTGAACGCCGGGACGGCGACCGGCGGATCTTCACGAACCCGGCGATCCGCAAGCTGCTTAAGGACGAAGGGGTCGAGTTGATCAATTGGAAGCAGTTCCACGAGCGGGCGCAATCTGAGGGCGCCGCGACGCCTTAGCGGGCGTTCACGCGTTCGGCCGATCGCCGAAGTCGTCATTCCCTCGCGGCCAGTCCTCGTCGCGGTCCGCCGCGCTGGCGGACGCGTCCATGCGGCGGGCCTCCAGCCATTGCTCGACGCGCGTGCGCGTGGGGAGACGCAGCAGCATCAGGACCAGGACGACTCCGATAATCGCCAGGCTCCAGGCGTTGTGCTCCTGCAGCAGGGCGATGGCGTTCATGAACGCGGCCGATTCCAGAAACGCGAGGGAGATCAGCGTTCTCAAGAAGTAGATGGGCCCGATTTCCGCGTTCGGGTTCCCGCGAGCGTTGCGGACAGCGGCAGCGTCGCAGACCGCGAACGCCACGTATTGGCAAATGATCGCCGAAATCGCCATGCCCACGCCGACAATGCTCATTGTCGTCCCCTCGGGTTGCTTCCGCAGCGCCCCGGCGAGCAGCACCGTGTATCCGGTGAACAGCGACACGCCCAGGACCAGCGCCAGCGTGATGACTTGCAGGACGAACGTCATTCCCCGCAGGCGAGCCTCTTGATCGGCGGTCGGCATGTCGTCATTTCCCGTGGGGATCGGATCGAGGTGAGAATCAGCGGAACAGCTGCCACAGCAGCGCCGCGACGACCGCCAGCCCCGCCGCGACCTGCAGCCGGCGAACGTACAGGTGGGCCAGCAGCAGCGACAGGCTCCAGGGCGGATCGCGGTACGTATGCAGATTGTTGAAATACAGCTCGATGGCCGCGTCGACGTCCGCTTCGTTGAGCGTGTCTCCCGTAATCTCGGTTGAGGCCATTAATCGCTGCCGGATGATCGCGCGGACTTCCTCGCGGTTGAACTGGGCGGCGGCGACGTCGCGCTCCTTTCGCAGAGCGCGGGCCACGTCCATGATCCGCAACTGCTCGTCGAGAGACAGCTCGGCGGAAATGGCGGCGGGAAGCGTTTCGCGGTTCGGCGCAGCGGAGGTCATGCGAAATTCGTCGATCATTCGTCGGAGCACGGACACGCGGCCGGGTGGGCGTGATCGTAACGAACCGGGGGCGGTCGAGGATCAGAGCCTGCCAGTCTTTCTGAAGGAAACCTGGGTTGGCGCAAGCCGCGCCGGTTGCCGGCATTGGCGGGTGCGGGGCTGAGCACGACGTCGTACAATGCGGATGTCCGTCTCCGGTGCGGGGCGGGCCTGATGCGGGCGAACCCGACCGAAACACAGCGCTGGTTTCAGGAGGCAACGCGTCATGGCACGGCATTCATCTCGCAGAGAGTTTCTGGGGGCCACGACCCTGGGCGCCGCGGCGTTCGCGGGAGGCTGGTCCTGGCTGGGGCGGTTGCCCCGGGTTTCGGCGGCCGAGGCGACGCTGCGGGGCATCCCCGCCTCCGCGGACCGCGTGACGTCGCTGGTCCGGCTGATCGAAGAGACGCCACGGGAACAGCTGCTGGACGAAGTGGCGGGCCGGATCCGTGCCGGGGCATCGTATCGCGAGGTGCTGGCCGGACTGCTGTTGGCGGGCGTGCGGAACGTACAGCCGCGTCCGGCGGTGGGGTTCAAGTTTCACGCGGTGCTGGTGGTGAATTCCTGCCACCTGGCGAGTCTGTCCGGGCCGGACGAGGATCGCTGGCTGCCGATTTTCTGGGCGCTGGATTACTTCAAGTCGGCGCAGGCCGACGAGCAGCGACGCGGGGGCTGGCAGATGCCCGAGCCCCCCGAGGGACGATTGCCGGAAGCGGCGGCTGCCAGGGACGCCTTCACCGATGCGATGAATCGCTGGGACGTGGAAGCGGCCGACGCGGCGACGGTGTCGCTGGTCCGCACGGCGGGCGCGGTCGATGTGTTCCATCAGTTCGCGCAGTTCGCGGCTCGGGATTTCCGGTCGATCGGCCACAAGGCGATTTTCCTCGCGAACGCATGGCGGACGCTGCAGGTGATCGGCTGGGAGTACGCCGAGCCGGTGCTGCGGTCGCTGACGTTCGCGTTGCTGAACCATTCCGACGAGCCGAACCCGGCGGAGAATGATCTGCCGGCGGATCGGGCGTGGCGGCAGAACGAGGCGCTGGTCGCGCGGATTCCCGCCGGCTGGCTGGCAGGCGCGGCGGATTCGCAGGCGACGCGCGACCTGCTGGATGCGTATCGCAACGCGCCGCCGCAGGCCGCCGCGGAAGCGGCCGTCGAAATGCTGGCCCGGGGCGTGTCGCCGCAGTCGCTGTGGGACGGCGTGTTCGTCGGTTCCGGGGAACTGCTGATGCAGCAGCCGGGGATCGTCGCGCTGCATGGGCTGACGACGGCGAACGCGATGCACTATCTGTGGGCGAACGTTGGGGATGAGACGTTGCGCAAACGGCTGCTGCTGCAGTCGAGCGCCTTCAACTCGCACTTCCGGGAGGCGGCCCGGGGGCGGGGCGACCTCAGCCCAACGCGAGTCGATGACCTGGCGTCGCAAGCGGAAGGGCTGACGCCGTCGCTGGAGTCGATCACCGCGGCCATCTCATCGAATCGCGGCCAGGCGGCCGCCGAGCTGCAGGCCTGGCTGACGTCCGGCGGCGATCCCGCGGAATTCATCGCCGCGTCGCGACGGCTGATCTTCCTCAAAGGACGGGACTCGCACGACTACAAATTCAGCTCCGCCGTTCTGGAAGATTATGGCCATATCAGCCCCGAATGGCGGGACCGGTTCCTGGCGATGTCGGTGTTCAACCTGAAGGGCACGGGGGATCGCGACAACGATCTGGTGCAGCGGACCCGCGCGGCGCTGCACGCCTGAGCGGTCCGCCTACGGAGCGACATACAGTTCCCGGAGCATCTCCAGCGCCGCGTCGACGAGCCGTTCGCCGGAACCCTCGGCGACGCGGGCGCTGACGACCTCATAGTTTCCCTGCGGATACGCGACGCGATTGGGGACGTAGCCCACGCTGCCGTTGGCCAGCTCGGCGATCGCCGTGCACGCGAAAGGGGAGCCGCGGCGGATCGTGATTCCCAGCTCGACGAAGATCTCGCCGGGCAGGCTGACCACGGCGACGTCCCGCCCCATGGCGATCACCTGCACTTCGACCTCCCAGGGACGCCCCTCGCGCTCGACGACGTCGATCGTCTGATAGGCCTTCACAAGTTCCAGAAATGACGGGCGGGCGGCCCCGGGCGCAGAGTTTCGTTCAATCGTCTCGCGGGCGGCGGCGGCGGCTTCGGGAGCGATCTCGGGCAGCGGGAGTTCCACAGTCCGCCGTGCGACGCGGAGCCGCGGATCCTCGACGGGACGGAGGTTGTCGCAGGCGGCCAGCGCGGCGGCCGCCAGTCGCGTTCCAATCCGGGCCGCTTCTCCGTGCCCCTTCTGCGGCAGGCTGCTGCGAACGTCGATGTGATTGACGTCGCCGCAGGCGCCGGTCGCGTACAGCGGGATCAGCGATTCGCCGCGGGCCGCCGTCAGCAGCGAGCGGACGGTGTGCGGGACGTCGGAGGAAAACAGCGGGCCGCCAACGGTGTCGAGGTGAATGGCGTAGCTCATCAGCAGGCTGACGGGACGGCCGTCCGGGTTCTGAAACTCGACGATCGGCAGGTCCGTGTCGACGGGGCCCGCCTCCCGCACGATCTGTGGGTTCAATTTGCCCGGGTTCCAGCCCACGCTGCCGTCCCGCATGTGAAACCGGCGATTGAAGGCGATGCCCTCGCAACGGCCGACGGCCCAGGCCGCCTGCACGTCGACCGCGGCGGCCAGCGCGTCGCTCACCGCCTGCGCGATCCGGTCCGGCAACTCGTCCATGAACCGCACGGCCAGCGGATGACTCGCTCCGAAATCGTTCGAGCGTCGATTCGAACTCGCCAGCATCGGGCCGGTGTGCGAATGCGTGGCGGCGATCAGCACGTTGCCGGCGGGGATGCCGCAGGTCTGTTCGATGCGTTCCCGGGCCGCCTGGACCATCGGCGCGGTCGTGGCGATCAGGTCCAGCATCACGCAGGCCGCCCGCGTCTGTCCGTCGTCCAGCACCAGGACGCTGGCATACAGGCTGTCGTGCGTGCCTTCGGCGCCGCGCTCGAAGTAGTACCCGGCCATGGGCGTACCCGGAGGCGGCGTGATGTCGACGCGCGCCGCGCCGCAGCGAAGGCCGGCCTCCGCAGGACCGCACAGGACGGGGCCGCACAGGAACAGCGTGACGACGCAGTTGAGAAGGCGCATGAATGGCTCTGTGGAGAATGGCTGGGCAGAGTCCGCGTCACCCCAGCAGCGGCAGAATGGGCTCGCCCGGACAGACGACCAGCGGACGCTGTTGCGAATCTGTCAGCTCCAGGTGCCGCGGAATGCCGAGCAGGTGATGTACGGTGGCCATCAGGTCGACGGGTTGCACCGGGTTCTGCGAAGGGTAGGCCGCATAGCGGTCCGATGCGCCGTACGCCTGCCCGCCCTGCACGCCGCCCCCCGCGAGGACTGTCGTGAAGCAGTTCGGCCAGTGGTCCCGGCCATCCCGCCCGGCGCCGGCGTCGCTGTTGACCTGCCCGATCTTCGGCGTGCGGCCGAACTCGCCCGTCCAGATCACCAGCGTCTCGTCCAGCAGGCCGCGCTCGCGGAGGTCGTCGAGCAGCGCTGAAAACGCCTGGTCCGCGACCGGCATCAGCCGCGACTTGAGATCAATGAAGTTCCGGCTGTGGGTGTCCCAGTACACGCTGACGTTCTTGATGCCGTCGTTCGGCCAGAAGGCGCACACCAGCGGCACGCCGCGTTCGATCAGGCGGCGGGCCAGCAGCACGCTCTGGCCGTGCGGGTTGCGGCCGTAGCGCTCGCGCATCGCGTCGGGCTCCTGATTCAGGTCGAACGCATCCCCTCCGGCGGCGCCGCGCAACAGTTGAAACGCGCGGCGATAGTGCTGATTCACGGCCGCCTCGTAGCCCGCGTCCAGGATCGACCGCTGCGAATCGAGCGAGCGCAGCAGGTCCCGGCGGCTGTCGAGCCGGTCGATCTCGATGCCGTGCTGGCGCACGTACTCGTCGACGCGATAGTTCGGGTCGTTCGGATCGGTGTCGATTGTGAGCGGGTCGAACTGCCGCCCCAGCCAACCGGAGAACTGGCCGTGACTTTGCTCGACGAACCGCGGCACGTCCCCCGGCACCGTGGGCCGCATCGACACGAACGGCGGCAGCGGTTCGCTGCCGCGGCCGAGACGCGACAGCACGCTCCCCAGGCTGGGCCAGTCCTGGCGCAGATCAGACGTGGGGGGCGGCGCCTGTCCGGTCAGCAGGAAGTGCGTCGACGGCGTGTGGTCGACGTTGTTGTGCGTCATCGACCGGATGATGGCCAGCTGATCGGTCCGCTGGGCGAGCAGGGGGAAGTGTTCGCCGATCTGAATGCCGGGGACGGCGGTGGAGATGGGCTGGAATTCGCCGCGGACTTCGGCCGGGGCGTCCGGCTTGAGGTCCCAGGTGTCCTGATGGGCGGGGCCGCCCCACATGAACAGCAGGATGCAGCTTTTGGCGCGACCGAAGCCGGGAGGCGCGTCATCGGCCGCGAGGGCCCGTGAGGCGAGGAGTTGCGGCCAGGACAGTCCGAGCCAACCGACGGCGCCCGCCGACAGGAGTTCCCGGCGGCGCATCAGGTGCGGCGATGCGTGTCGGCCATGCGTCGGTCGTTCCATCAGTCAGACGTCCGGTGGGCGGGGTTGGTTGCCGGCGGCCCGGCGGCGGGAACTCACGCATTCACGTCCATTGATTTCACGCGGTCGATCCGCGGCCGTCAATCCCGGTCGAGCGCCAAAGGGTCGCGACGGGACGATCCGCGCCGCCCATGCCGCGCGTCACTTGCGTCCGAGCATCCGGTCCAGCGAGTCGGACGTCTGGTAGACGAGCGCCTCCGGCCAGTGCGGATACGGGTTGAAGTATTCAAACGTCAGCCAACTGTCGTAGCCGACCGATTCGAACGCGTTCAGCACGGCGGGCCAGTCGGTCGTGCCGTCCAGCAGCGGGCGAAAGGCGTCCAGCGTGAATTCGGTGCCGGCGCGTTTGCTGTACTCCTTGAGGTGCACATTGCGGATGCGTTTCCCGCACTGCGTGATCCAGTGCTCCGGAAACTGGAACTGCATGATGTTGCCGGTGTCGAAGTGCACGCCGACGGCGTCGCTGCCAAGCTCATCGACGAAGTCGTTCATCTCCTGCGGCGTCATCAGGAAGCCGTTGGCGAAGATGTTCTCGAGGTTCAGCGAGACGCCCAGCCGTTCCGCCTCGGGCAGCAGGGGCTTGAGGGACTCGAGGGCCCGCTGTCGGCAGACATCGTTGGGGACCGGTTCGGGCTCGGGCGCCCAGGGGATGTACACGGCGCCGGGCACGACGAGCAGGTTTCTGGTTCCCAGTGCGGCGGCCGCGGCGAGCATCTGCCCCGCGAGTTCGCGCCCCTTGGCGCGGCGTTCCGGGTCGCTGCTGGTCAGCGAGTAGGGCCAGAACAGAAACGAGCACAGGCCGCTGATCTCGAGTCCCAGGTCGCGAGCCGAGTCGCCGATGCGTTTGAGGTCGTCCGGGGAGGCGTCCGGAGAGATGTCCCCCTCGAGGTTGAAGTTGACCTCGACGCCGTCAAAGCCCGCGTCGGCGACGATTTTGAGGCAGTGGTTCAGCGTCATCGACTGCGGGTAGGGCAGCGCCCACAGGTTGATGGACTTCTTCATGGAGAACTTGCGGGGCGGATCGTCGACGAGCGTGCCGAGGACCGCGGGCCGGGTCTCCTGGGCGAGTCCCTGAGCGGCAAGAAACGCCGGTCCCAATGCGCTGGCCCAGGCGATCCATTCACGGCGATCAAGCCTCGAAACAGGGCCGGAGGCGGCGCCGGAGGTCGGCAGGTCGGACATTGCAAGCTCCGTTGGCAGAATGGTTTATGAAACAATACTCAGCGCAAATGAGGCGTCGCGGAGAGCGGGTTTTCGCGTCGCTGGGGCAGGCATCGTGCTGGTCATGGGCAAACGCCAGCCAGGGATCGCGGTTGACCCCCCCGCGGAATGAGGGATAGAGACGGGCCGCTCGTTCGAGCGACCCTGTTTTCCATTCTAGCAATGTCCGTCGTCGATCGTGATCGGCGGCGGGAGGCAACCGATCTCCCGTGAACTCGGGCGATGCGGCGCCGTCGTTGCCTCACACCATGCAGACAGGTCTCGAATATGGCGCACGGTCGGATGCCGTGCGTTCCCGGGGTCGAGCCGCTCCACAGCCGGAGAGCAGCTTGACAGGATGGTCCCTCCGGCTGGAAACGGAGAAAGGAGCGCCCATGACCAAACTCCGTGCGTTTCGTTGCACCCTGGCGGTGCTGGCCGGCTTCGGCCTGGTGGCCCCGCAGAGTGCATTGCGAGCCGGCGAGAAGCCGGCCCGACCAGTTGTGGCCGACGTCGCTCT
The DNA here is from genome assembly GCA_019636235.1 of Planctomyces sp. Classification (GTDB taxonomy): domain Bacteria; phylum Planctomycetota; class Planctomycetia; order Planctomycetales; family Planctomycetaceae; genus Caulifigura. Next base: position 759,463 of record JAHBXW010000001.1, on the reverse strand, counting down.
CGATGAGAGCGGCGCCTTGGCCGGCGCCGTCGTGTCCTCTGCCGGCGCCCCGGTCGACGGAGCGGTCGTCACCCTGAACCAACAAGGGAAAGCGATTGCCAGGACCACGACGGATCTCGATGGCGGATTCGCCCTCGCCGACGTGAAGAGCGGCATCTACGAGCTGAAGGCCGGACCGTCGCAGAAGATGGTTCGTGTCTGGCACGCGGATGCCGCGCCGCCCGCCGCCAGGGAACACGCCGTGCTGGTTGTGGACAACACCGTCCGCGGCCAGGACGAGTACTACGAACTCGGCGGATTGGATTGGATTTCGATCGCGTCACTGGGCGTCGGCGCCGCCGGCCTCGCTGTGGCGATCGTCAACCAGTCCGACCTCAACGATATTCAGGACAAGCTCGACAAACTGGAACCGGCCAGCCCGTAACGGGCCCGGTTGACACGCGTGAGCGAACTCGCGGCGGCAGTGACTGGCGACTGACCGTCTGAACCTCCCCCCCTGCCAGTCACGTCACGACATTGCAGACACCCTGGACGTTCTTGCGCTCCTTCCCCCCTTTGGCGCTTCCCCGGCGCCATGTCTGCATCCAGTGATTTCCTCACGTCCCGGCGGTCTCCCCGGCTGCCGGGGCGTTTTTTTGCGCGCGCCGCAATCGGCGCCCGCGGCGGCTGCGATCCGCGCGCGGCGGTGCTACTCTGCCGCCCATTCGTGTTCCCTTCCCGCGTGGTCCGCCGACCGTCATGGATGCCGCAGCCGCTTTGAAGGTTCTGTTTCTCGGGACGGGTTCGTTCGCCGAACCGGCGTTCGACGCGCTGCTGCAGTCGCGAAATGCGGTCGTCGGCCTGGTGACCCAGCCGGATCGCGGCGGGCCCGGACGGCATCACCACGAACCGCCGCTGAAGGCCGCGGCGGTCGCCGCCGGATTGCCCGTCCTGCAACCGGAGAACATCAATGCGCCGGAGTCGCTGGACCGGCTGCGCGAATTCACGGCGGATCTGTACGTCGTCGCCGCTTACGGACAGATGCTGAAACGCGACCTGCTGTCGATTCCTCGTTACGGGGCGGTGAACCTGCACGCGTCGCTGCTGCCGCGACATCGGGGCGCCGCGCCGGTGCACTACGCGATTCTCTCGGGTGACGCCGAGACGGGCGTCACCGTGTTTCAAATCGAACGGCGGCTCGACGCCGGACCGATCCTGGGCATGGTCCGCACGGCCATTGGACCCCGGGAGACGACGGGGGACCTCGAGCCGCGTCTGGCGCGCCTCGCGGCGGAGCTGATTCTGGACGTCGCGGACCGGATCGCCGCCGGGACGGCGACGCCCGTTCCGCAGGATGATGCATTCGCGACGCTGGCCCCGCGGATGCCGAAGTCGTTCGGCGAAATCGACTGGACGCGCACGTCGGCGGAGATTGAACGCAAAGTCCGCGCGCTCCAACCCTGGCCGAAGGCCTATTCGTTTCTGCAGGCGGGGGAGGGACCGCCGCTGCGGTTGACGCTGCTGGACGTCGCGCCTTTGCCCGGGTTCGCGGCGGACGCCCAGCCGGGCGAGGTGATCGCCAGCGGGCCGGGCGAGTTGCGCATCCGGACAGGGGACGGCGCCCTGGCCGTCGAGCGCCTTCAGCCGGCCGGCAAGCGCGACATGGTCATCGCCGAATTCCTGCGCGGACGCGCGGTTCCCCCTGGCAGCCGCTTCTGCGGCGATCGGGCCTCGACTTCGAAGCCGTCCGGCGAACGCGATTCGGAGTAGCGATCCTTCAGCCGCTTCCCTTGCTGGACTTCTCGTGGATGACATGCCGCGCCCAGGCGGCAGCGCCGATCGCGGCGGCGTCGTCCCCGAGCGCGGCGGCGATCACCTGGAACGCGTCGCGATAGGCCGGCATGACTCGCTTGCGGGCGGCGCGGTCCACGTTCGTCGTGAACAGTTCCGGCATCGCCTCGACAAGTCCGCCGCCAAGGATGATCGTGTCGGCCGCGAGCATGTTCACCACGGTGGACACTGCGATGCCGATCAGTCGCGCCGCCTCGCGAACAATGTCAGCCACGACGGTGTCGCCGTGCGCGATGGCCTCGGCCAGCGCTCCGCTGCGGATGTTGGCGATGTCCGTGCCAGTCTCCGCGAGGAGATGCGGCGCTTCGCCGCGGAGGGCGGCCCGCGCCGCGGCCGCCGCGATCGCATGCCGGCTGGCCACGGATTCCAGGCAGCCTCTCTGACCGCAGCCGCAGACTGGACCGTTCGGCACGACGTGGCAATGGCCGATCTCCATGCAGGAGCTGCTGCGGCCCCGGAGAATCTCGCCGCGATAGACGCAGCCGCCGCCGATGCCCGTGCCCGGGAACACGCCCACGGCGCAGAACGAATCCTTCGCCGAGCCGAACCGGTACTCGCCATACACGCCGGCGTCGACGTCGTTCATGACGGCCACCGGACAACCGAACTCCTTCGTCAGCGCGGCCCCGACATCGACCGTGTCCCATGCCAGATTCGGAGGCGACAACAGGACGCCCCGATCCATATCGACCGGACCGGGACACCCGATGCCAATGCCGGAAATGTCCTCGGCCGTCAGGCCTGCCTCCCGGATCGCTCCGCGAATCGTCTCCGAAATGCGGGCCAGCCCGCTGGCCGCCGCATGCTGGGGACGCGTTTTCTTCCGTTCGCGGCCGAGCGATTTGAAATCGTCGGTGAACACCTGGGCGAGCATCTTCGTGCCGCCGAGGTCGAATCCCACCCAATGTCGCGGAGTTGGCGTCTTGCCCATGCTCGTTCCCTTCAAAGACCGGGCGGAGAATATCTGACGCGTCCGCGCGACGGAAGAATTCGCGCCGCACTTCAGTCCAATTCGTCGACGTCGCTGGTCTCGCCGGCCGGCGGTTCATAGATCGCGCGATGGCGGTACGGCGTTTCGAGGATCAGCGCGCACAGGGCCGTCAGGTACAGCCGCCCCGCGCCATGGCTCCACTCCAGAAACGCGCCGCGCGGCCGCGCGGGATTCCAGCTCCCCGCCGTGCGGCCCGTCCCCTGATCCTGCTCGGCGATCAGCACCGCGGAGGTCCGGTCAAACCATGGCCGCCAGGGCTCGCCTCCCAGATGATGCAGCACCTGCGCCGTGTAGTACCACGCGTAAACATTGCGACGGTCAGCCGCCCACATCGGGGCGTGCGCCTCGGACGTCAGAAACGCCAGTCCGCTTGTCATCGCCGGATCATCTGCCGGCCAGCCCAGCCATTGCCGGCACAACAGTCCCTTGGCGGACATCGACCAGCGTTGTTCATGCTGCTGGGGCTGGTCGGGCCGATACCGGAACGAAGCGCCATCCGCGCGATCGCCCTGCACGGATGCGAGGAACCGGTCGGCGAGCCGCCAGGTCTCGTCGGGGGCATCGAGGCCCGCCATTCGGGCGGAATGCAGGGCCATCAGACACCAGCTCGTGACGGACAGGTCGCCGACTCCGGTCGATGACAGCGGACGATAGCGCCAGCCTCCCAGTTCGGGGTTCTGCGATATGACGAGAAAGGCAACCGCCCGTTCCGCCGCCGGCCGCAATTCCTCATCACCACTGAGGGCCAGCGCCTCCGAGAGGCAGATCGTGCCCATGGCATGCGCGTAGAAGTGGCCCTCCAGCCCTTCGGAGGGGCCGTCAAACAAGTCGCCGGAACCGCCCTGCTGGGCGACCAGCCAGCGCAATCCCTTGTCGACGGCCGCGCGATGGCGTCCGGACTGATGCGTCTGGCCATCCCCCAGCAACGCCAGGAGCGAAAGCGCCGTCGCCGCCGAATCGCTGTCGATCGTGCCCGCCTGGGGGTAGGGGCCGGTCAGCATCCAGCGCCCGTCGGGTTGCTGCTGGCGGACGATCCACTGAAGCGCCGCGTCAATCGCCTGGCGGACGTCGTCGGGCGCCTGCGAGGCGTCGGACGATCGCAGGGACAGCGCCCGGGAGACATCGACAGGCTTCGCCGGGCCAGCCAGGGGGGGCGGCTCGGGCGTCGAGCTGGGGGCGGCGGGGCGGCCGCGCAGCCCGGAAGCGTCAATGCGGACCGCCTGCAGCGGCGGTTCGGCGGACGCCTGAGTCGCGGTTCGCGACGCCCAGCGGGTCGTGATCGGTTCGATCAGCTCGTCCCGCGCGGTCAGCGTCCAGAAAGCCAACAGCAGGATCAGCAGCGCGTGCAGCGCCAGGCTCACGGCCAGCGCGGGGGCGTTACGGCGCAGCGTCGTTCGCAGATCCTGTGCACCGAGCGTGTCGGGGGCGTCCGCAGCGCCGGTGCTTGCGGCGGCGTCCAAGGGGGCGGGCGCGGACCGCGACGACGTCGGGGCCGCGCGCCGGGAGTTCGCAATGCGGCGCGGACCGGAGTCTCCAGGCGACGTCAAACCAGATTTCTCCTGCACCGTCGGGGCTCGTAGCGGCGACCGTCGCTCATCCCGGGATGCGAATCCACAATCCGGCCATCGCGGCCGTCAGACAGGTCGCCAGCGCGCCGCCCATCATGGCGCGCAGGGCGAGTTCCGACAAATCCTGTTTGCGTTCCGGCGCCATCGCGCCGATCCCGCCCAGTTGAATCCCGACCGATGCGAAGTTCGCGAACCCGCACAGCGCGTAACTGGCGATCACCGCCGAACGCGGACTGAGCTGGCCCGGCCCGATCTGGCTGAGTTCCTGAAACGCGACGAGTTCGGTCAACACGAGTTTTTTGCCGAGCAATTGTCCCAGCACATGCGCTTCCGACCACGAGACGCCCAGGGTCCAGGCCAGAGGTTGGAACAGCCGCCCCAGAATGGCCTCCAGGGAAAACAGCGACGTCACGGCCTCCGGCGCCCCCAACCGCGCCAGTCCGCCCCCCAGCGCCGCCAGCCCCGCGTTCAGCATCGTCATGATGGCGACGAACGCCAGCAGCATGGCCGCGATGTTCAGCAACAGCTTCATGCCCACTGTCGCTCCGTCGCCCAGCGCCTCCACGATGTTGCCCGCGGAGCGTTCGACTTTCAGCCGCACTTCGCCGCGCGTCGCGGGAACATCGACCTCCGGAACGAGCAGCTTGGAGATGATGATCGCCGCGGGGGCGTTCATGACGCTGGCCGCCATCAGGTGCCCGGCGATGTTCGGCACGCGTCCCTGCAGCCAGGCCACATACAGCCCGATCACGCTGCCGGCGATAGTCGCGAACCCGCCGCACATCAGGGTGTGCAGTTCGGAGCGCGTCATCGTGGAGACGAACGGGCGCACCAGCAGGGGCGCCTCCGTTTGTCCGACAAAGATGTTCCCGGCCACGCTCAATGTCTCGGCGCCGCTGGTTCGCATCGTCCGCATCATCACCCAGGCGATGCCCTGCACGATCCGCGGCATGACGCCCAGGTGGTACAGGACGCTGAGCAGGGCGGAGAAGAAGATCACCGAGGGCAGGGCGTCGAACGCGAGGTTGCGGAGGGCCGGTTCGACGTCCTGGGTCACGAACGAACGCATCAGAAAGGCCGTCCCGGCGCGGCTGAAATCCAGCAGCCGGTTGATCCCGGCATCGCAGGCGATGAAGAACGCCTGCCCGGGGCGCGTAGTGATGACCAGCCAGGCGAACGTCACCTGCAGCCCCAGTCCCCAGATCACCAGCCGCCAACTGATGCGCCGGCGATCCTTCGACAACGCGCAGCAGATCGCCAGGATGGCGAGAATTCCCAGCAGACCCTGAAACTGGGGGGCGGAGGCGTCGCTCATGGTCGTCATGACCTCGCGCGTCGGATGGATGGAATGTTCCTCGCGGGCCCGAACGCCAGGCGGGCGGCGACGAACGGAGGCCGTCAGGGCCAGCCGATCTCCTGGCGAACGGCCTGAAACTGGTCGACAGCGAACTGCAGGTCGTCGCGGGTGTGCGCTGCCGAAACCTGCGTGCGGATCCGCGCCTGACCCTGCGGGACGACGGGATACGAGAACCCGACGACGTACACGCCGCGCTCCAGCATCCGCGCGGCGACGCGGCCGGCGAGCGAGGCGTCGCCGATCATGATGGGGCAAATCGGATGCTCGCCGGGCAGGACCTTCAGACCCGCGGCGTCGATCGCCCCCCGAAAGTACCGGGTGTTGGCCTCCAGCGTGTCGCGGAGTTCGGTCGACGCGCTCAACAGTTCCAGAGCCTTCAGAGTCGCGGTCGCGATCGGCGGGGCCAGGGTGTTCGAAAACAGGTAGGGGCGGGACCGCTGTCGCAGCAGGTCGATGATCGGCTGGCGGCCGCTCGTGTAGCCGCCGCTGGCGCCCCCCAGCGCCTTGCCGAGCGTGCCGGTCAGGATGTCGACGCGGTCCATGACTCCCTGGAGTTCAGGCGTGCCGCGACCCCGGGGGCCGACGAACCCGACGGCGTGCGAGTCGTCGACCATGACGATTGCGTCGTAGCGGTCGGCGAGTTCGCAGATCGCCGGCAGATTCGCGAAATAGCCGTCCATCGAGAACACGCCATCGGTGGCGATCATGCGGAACCGCGCGGAACTCCCCTGCCGCAACTGCTCCTCCAGGTCCGCCATGTCGTTGTTGCGGTATCGGAACCGCTGGGCTTTGCAGAGCCGGATGCCGTCGATGATGCTCGCGTGGTTGAGCGCGTCGGAGATGACGGCGTCCTCGGCGGTCAGCAGGGTTTCGAACAGGCCGCCGTTGGCGTCGAAGCAGGAGGAATACAGGATCGTGTCATCCGTCCCCAGGAACCGGCTGAGCGCGGTTTCCAGATCTTTGTGCAGCGTCTGCGTGCCGCAGATGAACCGCACGGAAGCGAGTCCGAAGCCCCAGCGGCGAAGTCCCTCGTGGGCCGCCGCGATGACGTCCGGATGCTGCGCGAGGCCCAGATAGTTGTTCGCGCACAGGTTGAGGACTTCTTGGCCGGCGACATCAACGCGCCGTCCCTGAGGGGAGTCGATGACGCGTTCGGGCTTTTCCAGTCCGGCCTCGCGGATGGAAGCCAACTGGCTGCCGATATGGTCCAGAAAGCGGTCTGACATGACGAGTTTGTCATCTTGGGGAAACCCCGACCGACGCCCGCATGCGGCCGGAAGTGATTGCGCATCCTAGTGTTGTGCCGCGCGCGCAGCGAGCTGCAACACCCCCGGATCTGGTGAAAATTCGAATCGTGGGGCCGGGAAATGTTGACAGTCGCCATGCCTCGCCCGAAAGTGCTCGCCGCACACAGGGGGCGTTCGACAGCCGGGAGTGGCTGCGGAAGCAACCGGGTGCAATGACGTCCATGGACGCCGGCGCTGCAACTGCGGGGCACAGTTCGCCGGAAGTCCACCCAGCTCAGGTGCGTCGCGGACGTCCTCGACATGCGGCGGACCACATTTTCCGGAAAGCGGAAAGGAGTCTCGATGATTGGAAGTCTTCTGCTGACTGCTGGCCTCCTGGTGGGGGCGGATGCGACCGCGGCGGATGCTGCGAACCTGTCCACCTACACCAGCTACACGAAGGCCTGGCATGCGGCCAAAGAAGCGAGCCGACCGATGCTGGTCGTGCTGAATCCCTCGTCTGACAGCGGCAAGGCGGCTGCGGCCGTCAAAGTTGAAGAGCTGCGCAAGGCCGAGGAGCTGACGGAGCTGATGGACGACTTCGTGGTCGTCGAGATCGACACCAGCACCACGCACGGGAAGAAGATTCATGAGATCTTCGGCTCCCCGGCGCTTCCCCGAGTCGTCGTCATCGACAGCCAGCAGGTGCACCAGGTGTTCGCCACCAGCACGCTGCTGACCAATACCCAGTTGAAGTCGGTGCTGGAGAAGGCCCGCGTTCTGAAGACGTCGGCCACGAAGCTCAGCTTCGACTGGATGCCCAAGCCGGCCGGCGACTGCCCGAACTGCCGCCGATCGACGAACTCGTTCAGCAACTGAATCGCAGCGGAAAGCTGCGGCGGATCGTGACATAACGGCCGTGCGGCCGTGACGTTCAAGCCCCGCGAACACGGCGAAGAGTTCGAGCCTGGCTCGACTGTTCGCCGTGTTCTCTTTTGGCCGTGTTCTGCTTTCGGAAAGGCCGTCCCGCGCGAGGGGCTCGCGAGGGAGCGCCAGCATTCGTCCGTTCCAGACGGCGTCAGGCCGCCTCGATGTCCGAAATCCGGTTCTGAGGCGTGTACTGCGGCAGCTCGTCCAGCTGGCAGTCCAGCCGGTACTGCATGATGTACGCGTCTTCTTCCGTGTCGTCGTAGTGGCAACGGACGATCTTCACCGCCCGGAACCCCTGCGTCCGGAAGAACAGCTGCGCGTCGAGATTGCTTTCGCGCAGGTCCAGCAGGATTTCGTTGCGGCGCTGCTGCGACAGCTTGTCGATGAGCCGCAGCACCATCTGGCCGCCGACGCCCATTCGTCGGAACTCGGGGGCCACCGCGAAATTCAGGATGTGGAGCTTCGCCTTGTGAAGCTCGTAGATCATGAATCCCACGATCTGATGGTTGTGCTCGGCCACCATGCCGATGCAGTTCCGCTGCCGCAGGCAGGAGAGAAAATCCTCGTCGGTCCAGGCCGTCGAGAAACTGCCCTGTTCGATCTGCAGAACCTCCGGCATGTCCCGACGGATCAGCCAGCGAATCTGCACTTCGAGACGTTGCTTCGTAGAGCGTGTGTTCACGGATCCCTCCATGCACATCCACAGGAGCGATCCGGCGTTTGTCGACGATCCTTCATCGACGGACTCGATCGCGGCGCAAAAAGTATCAAAGGGGTCCCGATGCGAGAAGGCGTCTCTGACAGGATTTCGCGGATCGACTACCATTCAGGAAAAACTTCCCGGCCGCGCGGCCCCGTGCGGCCGGAACTGCCGGACCCCGGCGACCTGAAAGCGCGCAGCCATGACCGCCGCGGCCGACATCGACGACGCCTCGCCAAAGCCCGCGACCCGCACCCGCAACGGCCTCGCGGGGCTCGTCGCGCGGCGCACGACGGACTTGATGTGCATCGCGATCCTCGGCGGCGCGCTCGTCTCGACCGCGCTGGCCCTGCGGCCGTTCGAAGAGGCTTCGAACCGGGCCTCGCTCGCGACGCCACGCACGGATGCCGCGACGGTCGACAATGACGTGTTGTTCGGACGCGATGCGCCATTGCGGCAGCGGCAGTTCGCCGGAATGGAATCGGACGCCTGGGAGCAACTGGTCGCAGACTGCCGGGTTGTGCTGATTCAGGAGGTCCGGGGGGCGTCGTCGTCGACGCGGATCGATGGTTCGCCGCCGAACGAATCGATGGATCGCCCGACCTGGATTCGCGTGGACGCCAGCCCGACAGGGGACTGGGAATTGCTGCGGCCGGCTGACGTCGGGCGGCTGGTGATCGGGGTTCCCGGGGGAGCGTCGGCCGAGGAGGCCGTCTGCTGGGGCATGATGTCCCCGGGGCCGGGGGATGTCTGGAATCTTGCGGTTTTGCGACTGTCGCCGGCTCGCCCGGCCGGAGAATGAAGAGCATGCACGCCAGGCGAATGATGCGAACCGCGGCCACGGGATTGCTGGCGTTGACGCTGGCGGCGACGTCGGCCCAGGCCGATCCTCAGTTGCAGGTGCTGGAGGAGCGGGCCTTTCAGCAGGCGGCCGCGCAGGCGGACGCGTCGATCGTGCGGATCGAGACGATCGGCGGCCTGGACGTTGTGGGGGAGATGGTCGCGTCATCCGGACCAACGACCGGCGTGATCGTGGCCGCCGACGGCTGGATCATCACCAGTTCGTTCAATTTCGCCGCCCGGCCGACGTCCGTGTTCGTCACGACGGTCGACGGCAGGCGCCACGCGGCGACGATCGCCGGACGGGATGAATCCCGAAGGACCACGCTGCTGAAGATTCCGGTCGAGGGATTGAAGCCGATCGTCCCTGCGCCGCGCGAGGAGCTTCGCGTCGGCCAGTGGGCGATCGCTCTGGGCAGGACGTTCGATCCCGAGTTTCCGAATCTCAGCGTGGGCATCGTCAGCGCGCTGGATCGGATGTCCGGCCGGGCGATTCAGACGGATGCCAAGACGTCTCCCGTGAACTATGGCGGCGCTCTGGTGGACATCGAGGGACGATGCCTGGGGATTGTCGTGCCGATGTCGGCGAGCGGCGACGAGGTGACGGCTGGCGTCGACTATTACGACTCGGGAATCGGCTTCGCAGTGCCGATCGCCGACGTCCTGGCGGTTCTCGACCGGTTGCAGGAGGGGACCGTTCTGAAGCCGGGCAAGCTCGGCATCCTGTACACCCCCAAGGGGCTGGATGATCCGGTGGTGATCGAGCGGGTCAACCCCCGGTCACCGGCGGAGCGGGCGGGACTGCAGAAAGGGGATACGATCATCGGCGCGGGGGGGCGGCCGGTGTCGCGGGCCGCGGAACTGAAACAGGCGCTGGGTCCCTTGTACGGCGGCGACGCCGTGACGCTGACGGTCCGCCGCGGCGAGTCGACTCTGGACGTGCCGGTCGAACTGACGGATGAGATCGTGCAGTTGACGCCGGGACTGCTGGGGCTGTTGTTCGACCGTGCGCGGCAGGACCCCCCCGTGGCGCGGGTGTTTGACGTCATTCCGGACAGTCCGGCGGCGGGGGCGGGAGTGGCGGCGGGCGACATACTGCAGTCGATCAATGGCACGCCCGTGGTCACGCTCGCGGAGGCCCAGGCCGTGATGCTGGCCGCGACAGCCGGCGACCAGGTGACGCTGGAAGTGCGGACGGGGGATGAAACCCGAACGCTGACCGCGGAGCTGACGGCGTGGCCTCTCGAGACGCCGGCGCGCATTCCGGCGCAGGCGATCCCCGCGCCGCCCGATTTGGAATCGCCCACCGTGCGCCGCGGCCGGATCGTCGACCAGGTTGTGGGGGATGATCGCCGGTTCTGGGCGTTCGTGCCCGAGCACTACCACCCGGATTACGCCTACGGTCTGGTTGTCTGGCTGCACCCCGAATCCGGCCGCCGCGAGGCGGAGACGCTTGCCGCCTGGCGGGCGGTCTGCGAGGAACGGGGGTTGATTCTCGTCGGGCCGCCGGCGGGCAAGGAGGCCTGGTCGCCGGAGGACGTTCCGTTCGTGCTGGCGATCATCGAGAAGCTCCAGAAGGATTACACGATCGATGAACGGCGCGTGATGCTCGCGGGGGAGAAGGAAGGGGCGATGGTGGCATTGGTGACGGCGCTGCAGCAACCGGATCGGTTCGCCGGTCTCTCCATGCTGGGCGTCGGCCTGCCGGAGCCGGTGGCGATGGTGATGGAAATTCCCGTGCCGCTGCATCTGTCGGCGTTCGAGGGCGACCGCGACGCGCGGGACATCGAACGGACCGCCGAGCTGCTGCGGGGCCGCTCGCGATCGGTGGTCGCCAGGCGCTGGCCGGGGGATGGCGCGGACGGGCTGACGGCCTCGGCGGCGGAGGAACTCGGCCGCTGGATCGAATTGCTCGGCGCGCTGTAGGCGGCGAACGGCCGGATGGGATTCCGAGTTCTCTTGAGGCGGCAAGGCGGATGCTGAAGACGATGCTGTTCGACCTGGGCAATGTGCTGGTGCACTTCTGCCATGACCGGATGTGCCGACAGATCGGCGAAGTGCTGGGGCTGGCCGGGACCGACGTGCGGGAGCGGCTGATCGGCACGGGCGTGCTGTGGGATTTTGAGCGGGGCCGGCTGTCCGAGGCGGCGATGCTGACGGCCGCGGCGGATGTGTGCGGCCGCGTCGTTTGCCGGGACGCACTGGCCCGCGCCTGTTCGGACATCTTTACGCTCAACGAGCCGATGTTGCCGATCCTGGGCCGGTTGCAGGATGACGGTCTGCGGCTGGTCCTGCTGTCCAACACCAGCCCGTGGCATGTCGAATGGATTCGCGGCCGCTGGCCGATTCTGGACCGATTCGATGAGCTGGTGCTGTCGTACGACGTGGGGGCGATCAAGCCGGAGGGGGCGATTTACGAGGCGGCGCTGCGGGCGATCGACTGCGCGCCGCACGAGTGCTTTTACACAGACGACATCGCGGCATACGTCGCGCGGGGCCGCGAGTTTGGCCTGGACGCCGAGCTGTTCACCGATGCGGAGACGCTTCGCGGTCAACTGGCGGCCCGCGGCGTGACGGTCTGTGTCGAGGGTCGGCCGCCGTCGATCCGGCGCACAGCAGGCGCGTTCGTTTTGGGGAGCTCGCGCCGGCGCGATCGCCTGACCGGCAAGAGAACCCGGCGACAAAATCCAGCGAAGCGGATCAGTTGCGCATCGAGCGGGCCTGCTCGACGAGTTCCTGAAAGCGCGGTTCGTCCCGCAACGACGCAAGGTCCGGATCGGCGGACATCAGGTCCGCGAGTTCGAGGCCCCGTCGGAGCGCGCGATCGAGCGAGCGAAAAGCGTCCTCGAGGTACTGCTCCTCCTTGCGGCGGCGTTCCTGGGTGTCGGGTTGCCGGCGAACCATCTCCAACGCGCGGCCGTACACGCAGGCCACGTTGTAATTGAAGATCGGACGGTCGGTGTACAACGGCGTCACTCCGTCGATCCACTCGAAGGCGTCCGCTGTGCGACCCTGCATGACCCAGGCGATCGCCACGCCGCTCAGCGCCACGTCATCGTCCGGCTGCAGTTCGAGCGCCGCGTGAAAATCCCGCAACGCCGGCTCCCATTGTTCGCGGCGGAGGCGGATGTTGCCGCGCGTCGAATAGGCCTGGGGCAGCAGGGGATCGAGTTCCAGGGCAAGGTCCATGTAGCTCTCGGCGGAACTCAAAACGTCCGGTCTCGTGCCATCGTCGTTGGACAGCAGCGACATGCCGGTGGACACGGCCTCGGACGCCGGCGAGCGGTCCCAGATCTGTCGAAAGCCCCAGACGCCGTACATCCGCTGCGTTTCGTCCGGCGAAGCGCGGAACGCCATCAACGCGTCGATCGCCTCCGGCGTGCTGATCGAGGCGAGGGCATTCGCCAGCGGGTAGCCGTCGCCGCCAGTGCAGTCCCGCAGCGCCTGGGCGATGGCCCGCACGGCGTCGGGCGAAGCGTCGCTGATCAGCACGGCGATGCAGCGCTCGCGGAGAGCCGGATCGCGGGTCGCGACGTCGTTGAGCGCGAGTTCGCGCGCCCCCGGCGACTGCTGCAGCCACAGGTGTCGGATCGCGACGGCGCGCAGCCCCGGATCGAGCGATTCGTAGTTGCGGGAGATCGCCGCCAGCGCCTCCACTCCGCCGATCCGCCCCAGCAGTTCGAGCATCGGGCCGCGGGACGATGGATCCTGTTCCAGACGGCGAACGAGCAGCGGGACGGCGCGTGGATCGCGCGTGTTCTGAATGACGCCGATGGCCGTCGGCGACTCCTCGTTCCCCGCGAGCCGCCGCAGCGCCTCGTCCGTCGCCGCGCGCAGCAGCGCCGTGTCGCCGTTGGAAATCAACGCCGACATCGACGCGAACGCGGCGTCCCGCACGCCCGGGTCGCTGTCCCGCAGCGCATCCCGCAGAATGCCATGCACCTCCGGACGCGCGGCGCCGCGCAGCGCCGCCAGCGCCGCGACGCGAATCCGCGGGTCGCTGTTCCGCGCGGCCGCCAGCACCCGCGACTGAAACGCCGGGTGCCCTGAACGTCCCAGAATCTCCAGCAAACGCTCTTCGGGAATGGTCGTCAGCTTCGGAATCAGCCGGCTGGCCAGTTCGATATGGGACGCGAAACGCGAGGCCGCAAGCGCTTCGAACGCCGCCGCCGCCAGTTCCGGCGCCCCCCGGAGCACGAGGTCCTCCAGCGCCTTTCGCGATCGGTCATCGTCCAGCTCGGCCAGCCCGGCGCACGCCGCGCGGGCTTCCCGCGAACCGGGATCCGACAGGAAGCGCAGCACCGTCGGCACGTCAGACGGCAGCAACTGCACCGTCCCGTACCGCAGCGCGGCCGCGCGGCAGAGCGCATGGCCGGAGGACAACTCCTGCAGCACGTCCGCGCGGGTCTGCCGCGGCAGCGCGGTGGCCAGCGCGGCGGACACCGCATCCGCGACGTCCGCATGCACCTTCACCAGTTCGGAGTCCTCGAGCAGTTCCGTCGGCGTGCCCTCGGGGATTGCCGCCAGGTGAAACTCCTTCAGCTCCGTCGGCAGCGCCGGAAACTGTCCGAACACCGAAGACTCCAGGTCGCCGGCCGCTCCCAGCCAGCCCATGACAAAGCTCGACGGGGGCGGCGAGTCCGGCTTCCAGGCGACGACGAACCGACGCGCGCCCTGCGCGGTCAACGCCGTCAGCTCCTCCGCAAAATCGGCCGCATTCAGCGGGTCGAGGATGCCGCCGACCTCCGCCAGCACGCAGGCCCCGCGCGGGCCGATGCGTTCCACGCTCAACTCCAGCGCCGCCTGCTGAGTGTGATTGAGGTTCAGCTCGAAGGGCTTGCCGTTCAGGGAGTACTTGAGTCGCAGGGCAGGGACGGCGTCGCGCGAGGAAATCGGCGCGAATACGACCGGAACGACCGCCGTGCCTTGCGGCGGGGCCGTCACCGACAGCGGCGGCAAGGCGTCCGTCAGCGGCACGAGCCGGCCGCCGGAATCCACAACCTGGCCGTGCAGCTCGCGCGGGATGTCCGCCATCCGCATTTCGCGGCCATCGACCACCAGCGACATTTCCGAAGTCAGCAGCGTCTGCGGCTGATCCGATTCGTTCAACAGCAACAGGTGCAGCGTCAGGTATCGGAAGCCCGAGGCGTCATAAACGTTGGTGGACTTCAGCGCGGCGTCCCGGATCAGCGGCAGCACGTCCGGACGCTCGCCTTTGAACAGCGGCGGCAGGCCCAGGCGGTCCAGCTCCTGCTCCAGACGCTCGTAACGCTTGAGAAACGCCGCCGGCGCCGGAGCCTCCGCGATGGCGGCAGCCCCCGCGCGGTTCGGGTCCACGGCCCAACCCGGCCGCGGAACGGCCAGCCCGCCCGCCAACAACGCCATAAACACAATCAGCGATAACTGTCGTCTCACGGCATCCTCGATTGATGGCCGTCTACCAGTGTACGCGATCCCACGTCGGGCACGGAGCAGGAAATTCGCGACGGGTCGGCCCTCCTGGAATTTCGCCTTCCCCCTCAACCGACAAATTTCGTCAAGCGGGCGAGCGCTTCCTCGATGTTCTGGCGGCTGTTGAAGGCGCTCAGCCGGAAGTAGCCCTCTCCACAGGACCCGAACCCGCTGCCGGGCGTCCCCACGAGGTGCGCCTGCGTCAGCAGCGCATCGAAGAAATCCCAGCTCGACTGGCCGCCGGGCGTCTTCAGCCAGATGTAAGGCGCGTTGACGCCGCCGAACACCTGGATGCCGGCCCGTTCCAGGCCGGAGCGCAGGAGCGAGGCGTTCTCCAGATAGAAGCGAACCAGTTCGCGAATCTGCTGGCGGCCTTCCGGGGAGTAGGCCGCCGCGGCCCCCGCCTGAACCGGATAGGAAACGCCGTTGAACTTCGTCGTATGCCGCCGGGTCCACAGGGCGTGAATGTTATGCCGGCCGCCGTCCGCCGCCGCGCCCGTCAGCGTTTTGGGAACGATCGTGTAAGCGCAGCGGGTCCCGGTGAATCCGGCATTCTTGCTGAAGCTGCGGAACTCGATCGCGACGTCCCGGGCGCCGGGGATCTCGTAAATCGAGTGGGGTATCTCCGCGTCCGTGATGTAGGCCTCGTACGCGGCGTCGAACAGAATGATCGCATCATTCCGCCTGGCGTAGTCGACCCAGCCCTGGAGCGCCGATTTCGTGAGCGCCGTTCCGGTGGGGTTGTTCGGCGAGCAGAGGTAGATCAGGTCGACCGGCTCGTCGGGCAGCGCCGGGGAGAACTGATTGGCTTCGGTGCAGGGGAGATACACCAGTCCCGCGTACCGCCCCTCGGGCGTCGCCGCCCCGGTCCGTCCCGCCATGACGTTCGTATCGACGTACACCGGGTACACCGGGTCCTGCACCGCGACGCGGTTCTCGATCCCGAAGATGTCCAGGATGTTGCCCGTGTCGCACTTCGATCCGTCCGAGACGAAAACTTCGTCCGCGCTGATGTCGCAACCCCGGGCGCGGAAATCGTGCTCCGCGATCGCCTCGCGGAGGAAGTCATAGCCCTGCTCGGGGCCATAGCCGCGGAACGATTCGCGGCGCGACATTTCGCCGACGGCCCGCTGCATGGCCTCGACGATGGCGGGGGGCAGCGGTTCGGTGACGTCCCCGATTCCGAGCCGGATGATGGCGGCGTTCGGGTGGGCCTCGGCGAACGTGCGGACGCGCCGGGCGATTTCCGGAAACAGGTAGCCGGCCTTGAGTTTGAGATAGCTGTCGTTGATGCGGGCCATGAATTGCGTCAGACGTTCGTGCGGAGTGGGGAAGAAGGCGGTTGTAGCGCGCCGCGCTGGAGGATTCAACGGCCGCCCGGAGCCAGCCGCAAGGCCCGGGCCGCAGCGAAACTTCCGCTAGCCGGGGTCCGGCGGGTTGCTTTACGATTCGCGGGCCTTGGGCGGGATGCCGAAGGTCCGCAGCACGTCAGGGATTCGACGTTTCACATGACCGCCGCCACTTCGCCGCTGGCCACGGACGCCGCTCACAACGCGGTCCCCGCCAGTGGTCCCGCCGACATCGCCTCGATGCGCCCTCGCGCTGGCCGCTGGCTGGCATTGGCCGGCATTCTCGGCATCGCCTGGCCGGCCGCGTTCGTGCTCGCCGATGCGCCCTTGGCCCGCTGGCTGGCGGCGCACAAGCTTCCCGACGTCCCCTCAAAGTTTTTCGAGGCGGCCGAGCCGCTGGGCACGATCTACGGACACCTGATCGTCTTCGGCCTCGTGTTCGCGCTGGATCCCCTGCAGAGGCGGCGGCTGCCCAGAATCGTCGCCGCGGCGTGGCTGGGGGGCATGGCGGCCAACATCGTCAAATTATTCCTGGCGCGGACCCGCCCCAAGTACGCCGATCTGGCGGCGCTGGACTGGTCAGCCGGATTCGTCGGGGTGCTCCCGTTCGGGGCGGGCGGTTCGCGTTTTCAGAGCTTTCCCTCGGCCCACACGGCGTCGGCTGTGGCGCTGTGCCTGGCGCTCGGCCTCGTGTATCCGCGCGGCCGTGCGGTTTTTGTGACGCTCGCGATCTGCGCCGGCCTGCAGCGGCTGACGTCGCATTCGCACTACCTCAGCGATGTCGTGGCCGGGGCCCTCCTGGGGCTGCTGGTGGCCGGCGTGCTGTGCGGACCGGGTCCGCTGGGACGCGTCTTTGACCGGTATGAGGCGACCACTCCATGAAGCCTTCCGTTCGAGATGCGCTGCTGATCGTCGCGGCCGCAGCGGCAATGTCCCTGTCGGCCCTGGGGCAGACGCGGCTGTGGGACGAGGACGAAGCGTTTTTCGCGGCCGCCGCCGCGGAGATGCATCGCCGCGGCGACTGGGTCGTGCCCACATTCAATGACGAGCTGTTCGCCCACAAGCCTCCCTTCATGTATTGGATGATGCGGGTCGGGTTCGCACTGTTCGGGCTGAACGAATTCGGCGCGCGTTTTGGCTCGGCCGTGTTTTCGATTCTGACGGCGCTGGTCGCCTGGCGGCTGGGCGCGCGACTGTTCTCTCGCCGGGCCGGTTTGCTCGCGGGCCTGATCCTGCCGGGCTGCCTGATGTGGGGCGTGGTCTCGCGAGCCGCGACGGCCGACTGCTACCTGGCGTTCTTCACCACTCTGGCGATGCTGATTTACGTGAGGGCCGTGTTCCCCGCCGCCGAGGGCGGCATGGAACGAACCGCGGCGCCGCAGTCGCTGGACGATGTGCTCGTCGCGTGGCTGCCCGGCCGCTGGTCGACGTTCGCGGCGATGTATGGCGCGATGGCGCTGGCCGTGCTGGTGAAAGGCCCGATCGGGATGCTGTTGCCCGGCGCGGCGATCGGCCTGTTCGTCCTGAGTCAGGCGCCCTGCCGGATCGACGCCGGGCAGCCCGCGTGGCGGCGACTGCTGCAGCGTCTCAGACCGTTCGTGGGCCGTCCCCTGTGGGCGACGTTCTGGCAAATGCGTCCGTTGACGGCGATCGGCATGCTGCTGCTGGTGGCGGGGCCCTGGTTCATGCTGGTCCACCTGCAGACGCAGGGCGCGTTCCTGCGGGAGTTTTTCGGCGTGCACAACGTGGGCCGGTTCCTGACTCCGATGGAGAATCATCGCGGCCCGATCGTGTACTACATCCCCGTGATGCTGATCGGCTGTTTTCCGTGGACGATGTTCACGATGCCGACGCTGGCCCATTTGCGGAACGGCGTCCGCGATCCGGGGAGTCGGGCGCGGTTCGTGTTCGTCCTGTGCTGGCTGGCGTGGATGGTGGGCTTTTTTTCGATCGCCCGCACGAAGCTGCCGAATTATGTGCTGCCGGCGTATCCGGCCGTCGCGTTGTTGATCGGCGCATGGGTGGATGCGTGGCTGGCGCGGCGGGAGGCGACGTGGTCCCGTTGGCCGCAACTTGCGTTCGGCACGCTGGCGGGCGTGGGCCTGGCGCTGCTGATTGCTCTCCCGGCCGTGGGGCTGACGCCGCTTGGCGGCAGGCCGCTGCTGGAGCGACTCGGCGTCAACGGCGCGCTGACGGCCCCAGTCGCCTCGCTGGCATGGCTGGGCGTGATTCCGCTGGCGGGCGGGCTGTTGGCGATGGAACTCCAGCGGCGCGATTTGCGGATGCGGGCCGCGTGGTGCGCCAGCCTCGCGGGAATGGCCTTCACGGCGACCGTGCTGATCGGCGCCGCGGGCGTTCTCGATCCGCATCAGACGAGTTTTCCGCTGACGCAGGCCGCCGAGGCGACGCGTCGCGGCGATGCGCCGCAACCACTGGGCGCGTATCGACATTTCCCGCCCAGCCTTGTGTTCTACGCCGGCCGGCGCGTCGAACGACTGCGAACCCTCCACGAAGCGGCGGAGTTCCTGTCGCAGCACCCGGAGGCCGCGTTGATCACGACCGACTCGGGAATCGAGCAGCTGGAGGCCGGCTGCGGCCCCTTGTTCCAGGTGGTCGACGCGCGACCGCGGTTTCCGCGAACGGGCGACGTGTTCGTCATCGAGCGGCGGCCCGGTACGCGGGGGCGGATCGCCGTCCAGGAGTCGGGCGCGCTCCGCTGAGCGCACGCTCGCGGCGGTCATCGCGCTGCGGCGTGGCCCTGGTTCCGGCCGAATGTCCATCGGCGAGCCAATTGATCGCGCCGCGCGGGCCGATATGCTAAGACCCTGCTCGCACAACCCACGGCCGACCGCCCGGCCCTTCGGAGACTCGTCTGATGTCCGCTCCCCGCATTCTGTCCTTCGCCGGCAGCACGCGCCGCGAATCGGTGAACCGAAAACTGCTGAATTGCGCCGTCGACGCAGCGCGGGCCGCGGGCGGGGACCTGACGGTCGTCGACCTGGCCGACTACCCGCTGCCGCTGATGGATGAGGATCTTGAAGCGGGCCAGGGAGAGCCGGCGAACGCCGCGGCGCTCAAACAGCTGTTTCTTGCCCATCAGGGGTTGCTGCTTGCCTGCCCGGAGTACAACAGCTCAATCACGCCGCTGTTGAAGAACGTCATCGACTGGGTGTCGCGGCGGCATGGGAGCGAAGCGCCGCTGGCGGCCTATCAGGGGAAGGTCGCGGGTCTGATCAGCGCGTCGCCGTCGGTGAACGGCGGAATGCGGGGCCTGGTGCACGTCCGTTCGATTCTGGGGAACATTGGCGTGCTGGTGCTGCCAGATCAGGTGACCGTCGCCAAGGCGCACGAGGCGTTCGCTCCGGACGGCTCGCTGAAGGACTCCGGGCTGCGCGACCGGCTGGGGAAATTCGCGGGGACGCTGGTCCGGACGACTGCGGCGCTCCACGGGTGAGACGCCGCGCATCGTCGGCGTCGAACCGCGCGGACTTCACTGCGGGCGGATGCCCCAGCAGAACGGATCGCGCTCGTCGAGCAGCAGCGTCGCCTCGCCGTTCACCCAGGCCGTTCCGGTGATCCGGGGGATGACGCGTCCATTGCCGACATCGCGGAACCGGCCTTCGAAGACGCTGCCCACGACGCTCTCCTGACGCCAGACGTCCCCTTCGCGGAGCAGCCCGTCGGCGTGCAGGCAGGCCAGTTTAGCGCTCGTCCCCGTTCCGCAGGGGGAACGGTCGTAGGCCTTCCCGGGGCAGAGCACGAAGCTCCGCCCATGATTCGCAGGGTCGGCCGGCGGCCCCAGCAGTTCGATGTGATCGATCTCCGCGCCCTCCTCGCCGGCGATGCCCTGCGCCGTCAGCGCCTCGCGAATTCGCCAGGCGTGATCGGTCAGCACGTCGACGTTGGGCAGCGTCAGTTCGGCCGGGCGGTGGGCGGTGAGGAAGAACCAGTTGCCGCCCCAGACGACGTCGCCGGAGATCGGGCCCAGCCCCGGCGGCTCGACGATCGCCTGTTTCTGGAAGCGATACGATTCGACATTCTCGATCGTGACGCGGTGTCCGGGCGCGAGCTCGTAGCCCACCACGCCTACCGGCGTCTCGAGTTGACCTTTGCCCAGATCGATCCGCCCCAGATGGGCCAGCGCGACGACCACGCCGATCGTGCCGTGGCCGCACATGTTCAGGCAGCCCACGTTGTTGAAGAACACGACCCCCGCCGCGCAGTCCGGCCGCGTGGCCGGCAGCAGCAGCGCTCCGACCATGACGTCGGAGCCCCGCGGCTCATTGACGACGGCCGACCGGAAGGCGTCGCCATGCGAGCGGAACCGCTCACGGATCTGCGCCGGCGTCCCCGCGCCGAGGTCCGGGCCGCCGTGTACGACGACGCGCGTGGGCTCGCCGCCGGTATGAGTGTCGATGACCTGGATGCGCTGCACGGCAAATGGGGGCAGGGCCGGGGCACGGCGGAACGTGGGCGATTCTTTCCGGCTTCTGCCTCGCGACAGAACGGACTATCATCCGGAGGACCACGGACCGCGACCCTCGTCGCCGACATCATTTCCGTCTATGAGCATCGAATTCAAGCTGCCCAGCATCGGGGAGGGGGTCTCCTCTGCTGACATCGCCGAAATCCTCGTCGCGCCCGGAGACGCCATTGAGGCGGATCAGGTCGTCATGGAGCTGGAGACCGAGAAAGCGGTCGTCGAGCTGCGCTGCCCGCACGCCGGGACCATTGAGTCCCTGCTGGTGAAGGCAGGAGACTCGATCGACGTCGGGCAACCGCTGATGACGATCAGCGGCAACGGGGAAGCGAAGGACAAGGACAAGAAGCCGGCCGGCAAGAAGGCGCCCGCCGCGAAAGCGGAGGAGAAGCCCGCTGCCGCCGCCGAAAAGTCCTCAGCCGCCGCGACGAAATCGGACAACGCGAAGAAATCCGCCAGCGGCTCGAAGTCGGCCGCGGCCAATGGCGAGAGCAAATCGAAGGGCCGGAAGGAATCCCCGGGCGGGTCGCAGACGATCGAATTCCCGCTGCCGAGCATCGGCGAAGGAGTGGCGGAGGCCGACGTCGCGGAAGTGCTCGTCAAGCCGGGAGACGTCATCGAGGCCAACCAGGTCGTCGTCGAGCTGGAGACCGAGAAGGCCGTCGTCGAGCTGCAGTGCCCGCACGCCGGGAAAATCACCGCCGTGCACGTAAAGGCGGGGGACACGATCCAGGTCGGCGCGAATGTGCTGACGATCGAGGCGACCGCCGAAGCCGAAACAGAAGAGGACGCGGACGCGGAATCTGCGCAGGCCACGGCCGCGGACGCTGAGGAGTCGCAGCCGCAGCGCTCGTCGTCGAAGGAACGGCCGGAATCGAAGGGGCGAGAATCGACGCCCGCGCGGGGCGGAGTGCAGGAACTCGTCGTGCCGGGCAAATCGCCGGGAGAGAACGGCTCGGATGGAGCGCCGGCGCCCGCCGCGCCCTCGACGCGCCGCCTGGCCCGTGAGCTGGGAGTCGATCTCCGTTCGGTCCGCGGCAGCGGTCCTGGAGGCCGCATCACGCAGGAAGACGTGCAGTCCTATGTTCGCAACCGGCTGCAGGGCCTGAGCGTCCCGTCCGGCCGCGGCCCGGCATCGGGCGCGGTGCTGTCCGCGGGATCGATCGCCCCGCCGCCTCTTCCGGATTTCACACGTTTCGGACCGGTCGAGCGTCAGGCGCTCAGCAAGATCGGCCGCGTCGCCGCGGAGAACCTGACCGTCTCCTGGAACGTCATTCCGCATGTCACGCAGCATGACCGGGCCGACATCACCGACCTGGAGCTGGCGCGCAAGCGGTTCGTTGAGGGCTTGGGCAAGAAGGGGCCCAAGGTCACGATGACGGCCATTGTCATCAAGGCCCTGTCCACCTGCCTGCAGGCGTTCCCGAAGTTCAACAGCAGCCTCGACCCGCTGACGAACGAGATCGTCCTCAAGGGCTTCTACAACATCGGCTGCGCGGTCGATACCGAGCACGGGCTGGTCGTGCCGGTCATCAAGGACTGCCACACGAAAAGCATTCTGCAGATCGCGCGGGACTTGAATGAGCTGGCGGAAAAGGCCCGCGACCGCAAGCTGCCGATCGACTCGATGCAGGGCGCGACCTGCACGGTCACCAACCTGGGCGGCATCGGCGGCGTGGGCTTCACGCCCATTGTGAATTATCCGGAAGTCTGCATCCTGGGGATGTCCCGGACGCAGTCCGAGCTGCGGATGGTCGAAGGCCAGGTCGAGGAGCGGCAGATGCTGCCGTTGTCGCTGTCGTACGACCATCGCGTCATCAATGGCGCGGATGCGGCTCGGTTTGTGGCGACGTTGTGCAATATGCTGGCGGACCCGTTCCAGTTGTTGACGACGATCTGACGGCCCGGCGTCCGGGGACAGACAGGATTCCGCGAGGTGCAGCATGGATGCGGCTCGGAGAGCAGAATCGGCTGTGCGGCGTCTTCGCTGGCCGGTGGCCTGGCTGGCCGGGGCGGCGGTCGCCCTGTTTCTTGCCGCGTTTCCCGGCTGCGTCACGCATCGCGGACAGAGCACGCTGGATCTGCCCGACGCGCACCACGTGCGGCTGGCCAAGCTCATCATCCATTCCGATGTTCCGGTCCAGGAGGATTCGCCGCTGGTCCGGGATCTCGCGGCGCTGCGGGTGGACATCCTGTCGACGCTGGGACTGCCCGAGTGTCGGCGGCCGGTGGTGATCTATCTGTTCGAGAACGAGCCGCGCTACGCCGCCTACATGCGGACCAACTTCCCGAGACTTCCGCCGCGGCGGGCGTTCTTCATCGGCACGCCTTCCGAACTGGCCGTGTACGCATTCCGCGGCGACCAGATGCTCATCGACCTGCGCCATGAGTACACGCACGGCGTGCTGCACGCTTCGCTGAAGGGCCTGCCGTTGTGGCTGGATGAAGCGTTGGCGGAATTCTTCGAGCCGCCCCGCGAAGCGAACCACGTCAACCTGGAACACCTCGAACGCCTGGCGGCCGCCATCGAAGGGGGCTGGCAGCCCGATCTGGCCCGGCTGGAACAGCTCAGCGACGTCAGCGAAATGCAGGCTCTCGACTACCACGAGGCCTGGGCCTGGGCCTACACGCTGCTGAATCGCAACCGCACCCAGCAGCGGCCTTTGCTGATCAGCTACATCCACAGCCACCGCGACGGCGCGAATTCGAAGCCGTTTTCGCAGAAGCTGGGCCTGCCGGCGGACGAGGCCAACCGTCTCGTCCTGAAACAGATCGCCCGCCTGCAGCGGCGGATGAATGGCCCGCACGAGCGGCGCAGCGCAGAGGCCGACGACAGCGAATCGGATCCGGACGCGGCCGCCTCCATCCGGTTGCCGGATGACGAGGAAGACGACGAAGTCGATGCGTTCGAGTGAGCGCCGCGCGGACCGGACTGCGACCGGTTCCCGGCCGAGCAGGGGCCTCACGCGCCAGTCACGCAGCTCACGTCAACCGCAGTCGCTGACGCACTCGTTCCAGACCGCTGGCCAGACGTTCGACGTCGTCCAGCAAGTTGTAGACGCCGAAGCTGGCGCGGACCGACGCGGGAATCTGCAGCAACTGCTCGTGCAGCGGCATCGCGCAGTGATGCCCGTGCCGGACGGCGATTCCCTGCCGGTCCAGCAGCAGCGCCACGTCCTGCGCGGCGGCGCCCTCCGTCACGAAACTGATGATCGGCCCTTTCTGATCCGGGGCCGGGCCGAGGATCCGCAGCCCCGGAATGGCGGACAACCGCTCGTGTGCGGCCGCGAGCAAGCGCTGTTCGTGCGAGTGGATGGCCTCGAAGCCCAGTCCACGGACATAGTCAATGGCCGTCTTCAGCGCGATGACCTGCGCGATCGGCAGCGTGCCCGCCTCGAACCGCGCCGGCGCGGCCGCCCACGTGCAAGCGTCGAAACTCACCCGCTCGATCATGTGCCCGCCGCCCAGCGCGGGCTGCATGGCGTTCAGCAGCTCGCGGCGACCGTACAGCACGCCAACGCCGCTGGGGCCATACAGCTTGTGTCCGGAAAACGCGAGCAGGTCGATGCCGTCCCGCTGCACGTCGATGCCGCCGTGCGGAATGCTTTGCGCGGCGTCGACCAGGATCAGCGCACCGGCCCGCTTCGCCCGGGCCGCGATTTCCCGCACCGGCGGGATCGTGCCCAGCACGTTCGACATCCCCGTGACGGCGACCATCCGCGTCCGGGGGGTGAACGCTTCGTCCAGCCGGTCGAGGTCGATTCGTCCGTCCGGCGTCAACGGCATCCATGTCAGCCGCGCACCGTGCTCCCCGGCGACGAGATGCCAGGGAACGATGTTCGCGTGATGTTCCAAAGGGCTGAGGAGGATCTCGTCTCCCGGCTGCAGGAACCGCCGGCTCCAGCCGAGGGCGGCGATGTTGATCGCGGCCGTCGTCCCGGAGGTGAACACGATCTCTTCGGACGAGGCGGCGCCGATCAGTCCGCGCACGGATTGACGCGTCTCTTCGATCGCATCGTCGACGAGCGCGCCCAGCCGATACACGCCTCGATAGGCATTCGCATAGGACCGGCGATAGACCTCCGCCTCGCGGTCGATGACGCAGCCGGGCTTCTGAGCCGTTGCGGCCGTGTCGAGATACGTCAGATCCGCGTTGTCCGGATCGGAGAAGATCGGAAACTCGCGTCGAACCGCGGATTCATTCCAGGCGGGGGGCGCGTCGTCTCGAAGCCTGGGCGCGGCGCTTGATCCGCTCGACATCTCACGGGTTCCTGATCCGTTACGCGGCGTTTCGCTCGGCCTGCGCGGCGATCGAGCGGACCCGTTGCACCATGCCGGCCAGTCCATTGCGCCGCTGGCCGCTCAAATGTCGGTTCAACTCGAGTCGGCGAAAGACTTCGGACTCGTCGGTCTGCAGCACGTCCTCGGGCGTCCGGCCGTCGAAAATCAATAACAGGATCGCGATCAGCCCGTTGACGAACATGGAGTCGCTTTCCGCACGAAACTCGATGACCGGAGTTCCGTCGCGATCCGCCACATCCGCGACCAGCCACACATTGCTCTGGCAGCCGTGAACACGGTTCGCCTCCACACGTTCCGACTCATCGAGCGTCGGCAGTTCCATGCCCAGATCGATGAGATAGTCACAGCGATCCCCCCAGTCGGGGAGCTGCTCGAACTCCTCGTAGAGCTGTTCCAGAGTCAAGTCGAGTGCCGGCATGGTGCGTAAAGGGAACCGGGGAAGCGGTTTGCAGGCGAGGCGGTTTTTCGCAATTCAGTCTGTCAAAAGTGTAGATGAGCGTCGCCGCTCCGACAAGATTCTCCGACGCCCTGCCGGCGGAAACGTCCGGTTTCTCACGTTCGGGGACAGCCGCAAGCCGAAAGGAGCCAGCCCGGACGCCTCAGGACGGCAATTCCAGAAGCGCCTCGCGGGCCGCCGCCAGCGTCGCCTCGATCTCCGCATCGCCGTGCGCGACCGACAGAAAATTCGCCTCAAACTGGCTGCAGGCGAAGTACACGCCGCGGTTCAACAGCCCGTGGAAGAACGCGGCGAACTTCGGCGTGTCGCTGCGAAGAGCCTCGGTCAGGTTCCGCACCGGCCCGGTCTGGAAGAAGACGGTGAACATGCTGCCGCACCGGGCCGACCACACTTCGACGCCCGCTTCGGCCGCCGCCGCCTCAAGACCCTCGACCAGCGCGGCCGTCCGACGCTCGAGCTGGTCGTAGGGATTCAGCGACTTCAACGTCGTCAGGGTCGCGATGCCGCTGGCCATCGCCAGCGGATTCCCCGACAGCGTGCCGGCCTGATACACCGGCCCGTCCGGCGACACGACCTGCATGATGTCCGCCCGGCCTCCGTAGGCCCCGACCGGCAGTCCGCCGCCAATGATTTTGCCCAGCGTCGTCAGGTCGGGTTGGACGCCCAGCCGCTCCTGCGCGCCGCCGTACGCCAGGCGAAAGCCCGTCATCACTTCATCGAAAATCAGTACGGCGCCATGCCGCGTGCACAGCTCCCGGGCCGCTTCCAGGAAGCCCGGCTCGGGCATCACGAGTCCCATGTTGCCGACGACCGGCTCGAGAATGACGGCCGCCAGCCGGTCGCCTTGGCGGCGAAAGGCGTCCCGCAGTTGGTCGACGTCATTGAACTCCAGCGCCAGCGTGTCGGCGGTGCAGCCCTCGGGAACCCCGGGGCTCGACGGGTGACCGTGCGTCAGCGCGCCGCTTCCCGCCTGCACAAGCAGGCTGTCGACGTGTCCGTGGTAGCAGCCGGCGAACTTGATGATCACGCTGCGGCCGGTGAATCCGCGGGCCATGCGGATGGCGCTCATTGTCGCTTCGGTGCCGGAACTGACCATCCGCACCTTCTCGATCGACGGCACGGCGGCGACCACGAGTTCCGCGAGTTCTGATTCGAGTTCCGTGGGCGCGCCGTAGCTTGTGCCGGAGTCCAGGGCGTCCCGGATCGCGGCCACGACGGCTGGATGCCGGTGTCCGAGGATCTGCGGTCCCCAGGAGCCGATGAAGTCGACAAGCCGATGGCCATCGATGTCCTCCAGCCAGGCCCCATCGGCGCGGCGGATGAAGGACGGATGACCGCCGACGGCGCCGAACGCGCGGGCCGGGCTGTTCACCCCACCGGGAATGACCCGGCGGGCGCGATGGAAAGCGCTCTGGCTGAGCGGGCGGGACGAATCAGAGGGCATGCGATCTCAGCGGGGCAGAGGGCGAAAGAGACGACTATCGCCGACGGCAAGCCGACAATTCAACCGCCCGGCGGCAGGTCAGGCCACCGACTCCGGCGAGCCGCAGCAGCACGGTCTTCGACGCCTCATCCGGCGCGACAGAGCAGGGGGCGACGACCGTGTGGGCGGAGCGCGCCGCAGCGTGGAATTTCTCGATGTTCTCTCTCATGGGAATCGCCGCGCGCAGCGAATTCCAGTCGCTTGAATCCCCCTTCGGCATCTGTCATAACGCCCGTCCGAGGGCGGCCGGACCGTCCTTGCTCGACGTACCCTGAGACAGCATCAGGGTTTCCATGACGGACACCGAGACGACCGGATGTCACCGCACTTGGCGGAATTATCTCTGGCAGAGCGGCTCTCCGAGGTCGGCTGGCTGGGCCAGTCGGGCGCGCTGCTGGCCGCCGCGTTGATCCACGCCCTGCTGGTGGGGCTGTTCTTCGGATTGCCGGCGTTCGTGTTCATCTGGGCGGAGCGCAAGATCTCCGGCCGGATTCAGGACCGCCTGGGTCCGACGCGAACGGGGGGCCGGTTCGGGTGGCTGCAGTCGCTGGCCGACGGCGTCAAACTCGTCTCGAAAGAGGACCTTGTTCCCGCCGCGGCCGATTCGATGCTGTTTCGCGTCGCGCCCTATATTGTGGTGGTCGCTTCGTTTGCGGCGTTCATTGTGATCCCGTTCAGCGATGGCTGGATCGCCCAGGCGCTCGATGTCGGTCTGTTTCTGGGGCTGGCGATTCTGTCGCTGGAAGTGCTGGGCATCATTCTGGCCGGGTACTCAAGCGGCTCGAAGTGGTCGCTGTTCGGCGGGATGCGCGAAGCCGCGCAGATGGTCAGCTATGAAGTTCCCCTGGGGCTGACGGCCGTCATTCCGGTGGTCGCCGCGGGCTCTCTGAACCTGAATGAAATCGCCAACATGCAGCGTGGCTGGGCCGGGCACTGGCTGGTGTTTCACGACCCGTTCACGTTCATCGCCTTCTTCGTGTTCTTCACGGTGACGCTGGCGAGCAACAAGCGGGCGCCGTTCGACCTCGCGGAAGCGGAAAGCGAACTCGTTGGCGGCTTCCACACGGAATACAGCGGGATGCGCTGGTCCTTCTTCTTCCTGGCGGAGTACGCCAGCATGTTCTTCGTGAGCATGCTCGCCGTGCTGCTGTTTCTGGGGGGCTGGTGGACGGGGCTTCCCGGGTTGGATGAGGCGGTGATTGCGGCGGTCGGCGGGTATCCGGCCCGGGTGCTGGGCATGGTGGTGCTGCTGGCGAAGTCGTCGATTCTGGTCTGCGTGCAGATCTGGATTCGATGGACGCTGCCGCGGCTGCGAATCGACCAGGTGATGACGACGTGTTTGAAGTATCTGGTTCCGATCAGTTGCTTTCTGTTTCTGGGGGCGACGATCTGGCCGCTGGTGTTGCTGGCCGTGCTGGGGCGTCCTTCGGTGCTGCCCCTGGGAGATGAGCCGATTGGAGCCCGCGTCGTACCGGCGCAGGCCGGCCTTTCGGCGCCCGCGGCGGGGAGAAACATGGCGACGCGCGTTTCGCGGTCGACTCAGGAAGCGGAGGGATCCCGCTGATGGAGACCGTGATTTTCACGATTTACGCACTGGCGGCCTGCGGCGGCGCGATTGCCGTGATGGTCAGCCAGAACGTTGTGCGCATGGCCTTCTGGCTGGTGATCTCGCTGGGGTCGGTGGCCGGACTGTTCTTCCTGCTGCATGCGGACTTTCTGGGCGCGACTCAGTTGTTGATTTACGTCGGCGGCACGGTCGTGCTGCTGATTTTCGGCGTGATGCTCACGGCCAGCGGGCCGATGCTGACGATCCGCAGCGGTCCTGGCGAGGTGGTGCTGGGCGGCTTGGTCGGCCTGGCGGTGCTGGGCATGCTGGTGTTCGGCATGCTGAGCGTGGATTGGGAGTCGCAGCAGACGCGGATGTATTCGGCTGCCGCGGAAGAGGGTCGCGGCGAGCGGTCGATGGGTTACAACCCGGAGGGCGAGGGGAACACGGCCCGCCGGCTGGGCGCGGCCCTGCTGGGCGTCCGGTTCGACCGGGATCTCGGTCGCAACTCCGAGACGCTGAGCACCGGTTACCTGCTGCCGTTCGAAATCGTCTCCGTGCATCTGCTGGTGGTGCTGGTGGGGGCCTCGTATCTGGCTCGGACGAAGCGTCGCCGGCCGAACCCGCTTGAGGAGTCGCTGGAATCATGAGCGACGTCGGGCTGACCCCCTACCTGATCGTGGCGGCCGTGCTGTTCGTATGCGGCATTGTGTGCATGGCCACGAAGCGCAACGCCATTGGCGTACTGATGGGCGTTGAGCTGGTGCTGAACGGCGCCAACCTGAACCTGATCGCGTTTTCGCGATACGGCCAGCTGGGATTCGACGGTCAGGCGATCGCCATGTTCGTGATCGTGCTGGCGGCGGCCGAGGCGGCCGTGGCGCTGGCCATCGTCCTGAACTTCTACAACAACCACCTGACTGTCGACGTGGATCAGGCGCGGCAGCTCAACAGCTGAATTCCCCGGTTCCCCCCGTCGACCACACAGGATTGAAACCGAACTGGCATGAGCCCCGAGCAATTCGCGAGCACTGGAGCGGCGCTGAAGTGGCTGCTGGGCCTGGCCTGGCTGCTGCCGCTGGCCGGCTTCTGTATCGAAGTGCTGGGCGGTTACTGGACCGATCGCCGCAGCCGCGCTCCGGCCTGGCTGGCCGTGGGCTGCATCGGCGGCGGGTTCGTGCTCAGCACGATCGCGTTCGTGACCTGGGGGTCGGCGACTCATTGGGGCGCTTTCGCCGTTGTTGACGATCATCACGGCGACGCCCACGCCCGCGGGCAAAGCCCGGACGCGGCGCCGGCGGCCGTCACGGGCGCCCAGGCGCCCGCCGCGCCTGCGGAGCATGGTCATCCGCACGACGGGCCGCCGCACGGGCATGACGCCGCGCACGCCAGCTCCCCCTACGCGTTCGCGCTGTCCGGCTCGTTCTACAACCTGGCCACGTTCGGCGGCCTGTCGATCGACATTGACTACTACATCGACAGCCTGACCATCGTGATGTTCATGATGGTCACGCTCATCGCGACCTGCATCCATCTGTTCGCGATGGGCTACATGAGCGATGAGCTGACCGACAACTACGAGGATCACGAGGTCCATCTGCCGGGCGGGCGGCACTTCCACCGTCCGGGCCGCTACTACCGCTTCTTCTCGTATCTGTCGCTGTTCTGTTTCGCGATGCTGGGGCTGGTCCTCGCCGGCAACATCTTCCAGGTGTTCGTGTTCTGGGAGCTGGTCGGCGTCTGCAGCTACCTGCTGATCGGGTTCTACGTCGAACGCAAGTCGGCCAGCACGGCCGCCAATAAAGCGTTCGTAATGAACCGCGTCGGCGACTTCGGCTTCCTGATCGGCCTGATGATTCTGTGGACCTGGTTCGGCACGTTCCGCTTCGCGAACACCGATCCGGCCCAGCCCGGCGCCCCCGGACTGTTCCAGATGGTCCGCGACGCCGACGGCCACATTCATGAGCACGGCGCCGGCCTCGACCGGGCGGTCGTCCTGAACGACGGCCTGGGCGGGGCGGCCGTCGACGCCGCTTCGGGACAGCCGCGCTCCATTCCCTTCTGGCTGCTGATCGCCGCCGGACTGGGGATCTTCGCGGGCTGCATCGGCAAGAGCGCCCAGTTCCCGCTGCAGACATGGTTGCCGGACGCGATGGAAGGGCCCACGCCGGTCTCGGCGCTGGTGCACTCGGCGACGATGGTCGCCGCCGGCGTGTATCTCGCCGGACGTTTCTATCCCATGTTCGTCCCCGAGGTGCTGCTGGTCATCGCCTACATCGGCTGCATCACGCTGTTCATCGGCGCCACGATCGCCATCGTAGTGACGGACATCAAACGCGTGCTGGCGTATTCGACGATCAGCCAGCTCGGTTACATGATGCTGGCGCTGGGCGTGGGGGGCTGGTTCGCCGGACTGTTCCACCTGATCACGCACGCGTTTTTCAAGTCGCTGATGTTCCTGGCGTCGGGCAGCGTGATTCACGGCTGCCATCACGTGCAGGACATGCAGGAGATGGGGGGCCTCCGCCGGAAAATGCCGATCACCGCGTGGGCCATGCTGGTCGGCGTGATCGCGATCGCCGGACTGGCGATTCCGACCCCCTGGATGGCGATCGCCTTTTCCGGCTACCACTCGAAGGACGCCATCTTGGCGACGTCGCTGGCCTTCATGTCGCAGAACCGGCAGCACTTCCTGCTGTTCTTGCTGCCGCTGGCGACAGCCGGCATCACGGCCTTCTACATGTTCCGCCTGTGGTTCATGACCTTCTCCGGGAAGCCGCGGAACCAGCACGTTTACGACCACGCGCACGAGTCGCCGTGGATTATGTTGGGGCCGCTGGTCATTCTGTCGGTGTTTGCCGCAGTGTGCGCCGTCGGCGGGGAAGGCGGCCCGCTGGCGCGGATGCTGTTTGCGAGCGAGCCGACGCAGGCCGTGGCCGGCGCGGCGGTCGCCGGGACAGTGGCGGTGAACCTGCCCGGCCATGCGTTGATTCACGAGTATCACACCACGGCGGGCATCGCCGCGCTGCTGGCGGCGCTGACCGGCGCGGTGCTGTCCTATGTCTTCTATGGCGCGGGACTGGTGAACCCGGCGACGATCCGCAGCCAGTTGTCCGGGCTGCATTCCTTCCTGATTGAGAAGTGGGAGTTCGACGCGCTGTACGACGCGATGTTCGTTCGCCCGGTGCATGTCGTGGCCCGCTGGGCGCAGGGCTTCGATCAGAAGTATCTCGATGGCTTCCTGCACGCGACGGGTCGCGCCGTCGTGTGGATTTCGAAATGGGACCGCAAGTTCGATGAGACGGTCGTCGATCGCGCCGTCAATGTCGTGGGAGACGCCACGTATGCGGCGGGCGCCAGCCTGCGGCGGCTGCAGACCGGGCGTCTCCGTCAATATGTGATGTTCATCGCCTTCGGCGTTCTCGGTTTGTTTCTGCTGATGTTTGCGTTCCTGCCCCGGTAGGCGTTTCCGGCCGGCGCGTTGTCCGGCAGGAAATGGTCAGAGCGTTGGATTCCGGATTTCGGTCGCACAGGCCGGCTCGACATGAATAACGACCTTGCATTGCTGTCCTGGACGATCTTCCTGCCCACGGCCGCCGCGGCCGTTCTGGGCGTCGGATTCCGGGACGAGAACCCGAACTCCATCCGCGCGATGCGCTGGTTCACGGCCGGCGTCACGTTCGTGACGATGATCCTGTCGTTCCTGATTTATCAGCGCTTCGACCCGGCCCAGGCGGGGATGCAGCTCGTTTCCGTCAAGAGCTGGATTCCGAGCTGGAACGTCGAATACCGGCTGGGCGTGGACGGCATCAGCATGCCGCTGATCCTGCTGACGACGGTGATCACGTTTCTGTCGGCGCTCGCGTCGTGGAGCATCACCCGGCAGGTCCGCGGCTACATGATCCTGTTTCTGCTGCTGGAAACGGGCATGCTGGGCGTGTTCATGGCGCTGGACTTCTTCCTGTTCTACGTGTTCTGGGAAGTCATGCTGCTGCCGATGTACTTCCTGATCGGCATCTGGGGCGGTCCGCGTCGGGAATACGCGGCGATCAAGTTCTTCCTGTACACGCTGGCGGGCGGCGTGCTGATGCTGATCGCCATGCTGATGTTCTACTTCAACAGCGGGAACAACTTTAACCTCGTCGAGCTGGCGGAGATGGCCCGGGCGGGGACGGTGTTCAGCCGCGAGATGCAGATCATCGCGTTCGTGCTGCTGTTCATCGGCTTCGCGATCAAGCTGCCGTCGTTCCCGTTCCATACCTGGTTGCCGGACGCGCACGTCGAGGCCCCGACGCCGATTTCGATGATCCTGGCGGGCGTGCTGCTGAAGATGGGCGGCTACGGCATCCTGCGGATCGCCATGCCGCTGTGCCCCTACGGCACGCAGGTGGCCGCGTACGCGCTGGTCGCCATCGGCGCGTTCAGCATCATTTATGGCGCGTTCGCCGCGCTGGCGCAGACGGACTTCAAGCGGCTGGTCGCCTACAGCTCGGTCAGCCACATGGGTTACGTGCTGATCGGCATGGCCGTGTGGAAGATCGGCGAAGGGGGGGAGCTGATCGGCCGGGACTACTGGAACATGGGCATCAACGGCGCGATGTTCCAGATGCTGGCTCACGGCGTGTCGTCGGCCGGCATGTTCTTCATGGTGGGCGTCGTGTACGACCGGGTTCACCACCGCGACCTGAACCAGTTCGGCGGCCTGATGCAGAAGATGCCGCTGTACAGCGGCTTCGCGATCGTCCTGTTCTTCGCCGGCCTGGGGCTGCCCGGCCTGTGCGGCTTCATCGGCGAAGTGTTCGTGGTGCTCAGCAGTTGGAACTACAGTCCGCTGCTGGCGATCATCGCGGCCAGCGGCGTGATCCTGACCGCGGCCTATATCCTGTGGACGATCCAGCGGGTGTACCTGGGGCCGGAATACCGGGGCCCGCATCCGGAAGCCCTCAGCGAGATGAACGAGCGCGAGTTCTCAGTCGCCTTCACGCTGTCGGCCCTGGCCGTCGTGCTGGGCATCGTGCCGAATACCATGTTC
This sequence comes from Planctomyces sp., assembly GCA_019636235.1. Taxonomy (GTDB): domain Bacteria; phylum Planctomycetota; class Planctomycetia; order Planctomycetales; family Planctomycetaceae; genus Caulifigura. Next base: position 725,921 of record JAHBXW010000001.1, on the reverse strand, counting down.
CGCTTGATGGAGAACACGACGGATCAACTGACGCGGACGATGCAGCAGGGATACGAGGCGACGCGCGAAGAACCGGCGGTCGAACTGTCGTTGACCCAAGAATCGCCCTTCCCGGCGCTCCCGAACCGTTGAGCGATTTTCCACCCACGCAGCGACATCCCCGGCGGAACGGCCGTCTTCAAAGTCCGCGGGTCACCAGCCACTCATGACAGTCACGCAACTCCTCGATCGATTCATCAGCGTCGACCTGCTCCGGTCGCTGGAGATCTTCTGCCCCGAACTGATCCTGTCGGCGACGGTCGTGCTGCTGCTGCTGTGCCGCATGATTGGCGTGGACCGCCGGATCCCGGCCTGCTGGATCGCGTTGGCGGGGTCTCTGGCGGCGTTTCTGGGGGTGGTGGTTCAGTTGCGGTTCATGCAGTCTCCAGGTCTGGAACTGCCGTCGGATTTCTTCGGCTGGGCGATCGGCGGAGCGGTGCGGGGCCTGGCCGCGTTGTTTCACCTGACGGAGGAGGGGGTCGGAACGCCCGGTCCATACTTCACCGGGCTGATGATGCATGACGCCCTGGCGGTGATGTTCCGCCTGGGCCTGCTGCTGCTGCTGGTGCTCACGCTGTCGCTGACTGTGCTGACCGGGCTGCCGGATCAGGAAGACGGAGCGGACTTTTACACGCTGCTGCTGGGCGCCGTGGTGGGCATGCTGATGGCGACCGGCGTGAATCATCTGCTGATGCTGTTCCTGAGCATCGAAATGATGAGCGTGCCGAGCTACGCGATGGTGGGCTATTTGAAGGGCCGCCGGCAGTCCAGCGAGGCGGCGCTGAAGTTCGTGGTTTACGGGGCCGGTTCGGCAGGGGTGATGCTGTACGGGCTGAGCCTGCTGGCGGGACTGTTCGGCACGGCCAATTTCCATGAGTTCGCGGCACGGTTCACGGTGGCCATGGCCGGGGAACCGTTCAGCCTGACGAGCGGGGTGGTGATTCTGACGCTGCTGGGGGTCGCGATGCTGTTTGTGGGCATCGCCTTCAAGCTGTCGCTGGTTCCGTTTCACTTCTGGTGCCCGGACGCGTTCGAGGGCGCCTCGGCGGAGGTCGCCGGCTTCCTGTCGATCGCCTCCAAGGCGGCGGTGTTCGGGGCGCTGCTCCGGTTCGCGACGGCCTTCACAGGAGACGGCGAATCGATCCGGCAGTTGACGTCCTACCTGGGAGTGGGACTGGCGGTGGTCGGCGCGGCCAGCATGACGCTGGGCAACCTGGCGGCCTACACGCAATCGAACCTCAAGCGGATGCTGGCCTATTCGACGATCGCCCACGCGGGATACATGGTGCTGGCTGTCGCCGCGATGATGGTGTTCCGCAGCGCCGCTCCGGGCGGACTGCTGGGTTCCCGAGATCCGCTGCAGGAATCGGTGCTGGCGGTCGAGGGACTGATTTACTATCTGGCGGTCTACCTGTTCATGAATCTGATGGCGTTTGCGGCGGTGGCGTTCATCCGCAACGAGACTTACCGTGAAGACATCGACGCCTGCCGGGGACTGATCACCGGGAACTTCTGGACTCAGCTTGTCTGCGTGGCGCTGCTGCTGTCGTTCGCCAGTCTGATCGGCATTCCGCCGCTGGGGGGCTTCTTCGCGAAGTTCCTGATCTTCCGGTCGATTTTCGTCGCGGGTTACCTGCATCCGGTGCTGTGGGGCGTGCTGGCGATCGCCGGCCTGAACACCGTCATCAGCCTGTTCTACTACTTCCGGGTGATGCGGGCGGTGTTCATTCTGCCGCGGGCGGAGAACCAGCGTCCGCTGGAGATGCCGGGCGTCGTGGCGGCCTATTCGGTGATCATCGCGCTGCCCATCTTTTTGCTGGGCGCCTCGCCGCTGCAGGCGCGGCTCAGCGAGACGGCCCGGGCGATTTCGGCCAGCCTGTTTTACTGACGTTCCCGCGGCGGCGTCCGGCCGCGCCCGCGGGCGGGACTTGGCGGCGCCCCAGTCGATACGACTCCGATTCCCCAGCCGAACGGTTCGGAAATGATGAACACCGCTGCCGACCCGATCCTCAACGACGTCCTGGTTTCGCTGCACCGTTCGCTGCTGCAGTATGTCGCCGAGGCCTGGCCCTGGGCCGACGCGCACTCCGTCGCCACGCGGGATGCCGTCCTTGCCCAGTCGGTGCTGCAGCATCACACCGTGGAGCAGCTGGCGTCGCTGCTCCGCGATCGCGGCTACCCCATCCAGTTCGGCACGTACCCCGACTTCAGCCATCTGAACTACGTGTCGCTGGACTTTCTGCTGACCCGGCTGATCGCCGATCAGCAGCGGGTTGTCGCGGACTGCGAAGCGGCCGCCCGGGAACTGGCTGATGATCCGGAGGACGGCGCGGTGCTCAACACGGTCGCCGTCGCCGAACGGGAGCGGCTGGCCGCGCTGAGGGCGTTGCAGCAGACGTCCCGTGCGGCCGCGCCGTCGCGGGCCGGGTGATGCGCCCCGACGACGAGGGATTCGCCGCCGGGGAGTTCGGCGAAACGGATCCTCCCGGGCAGCTATCGCGTCTGCAGGTCGCCGCCTGGACGGCCTTTCCGTTGTTCGCGCTGGTCGCATTCGAGTGGTCGGCTGACCCGCTGGTTGCCTCCGTCGTGTTCTGCGTCAAATTCGGGATGCCGGAATTTGTCGTCGCCATCTGGCTGCCGATCCGCGATCCCAGCACGACGCGAGGTTTGATCTGCGGGCTGCAGTACCTGTCGTTCGGGGCGCTCAAGGTGCTGATTCTGGGCGTTCTGCTGGGCCTGGTCGCCAGCGGCGTGATCGCACACTTCTGGCCCCGGGGGCCGATTGCGGATCCGACGGACGCGATGCTGACCGTCGGCCTGATCGCCATGGCGACGGCGACGCTGTTGTCTCTGACGGCCTGGGCCGGCGCGCTGTTCGTTCGCCAGCGGTTGTGGTTGTCGGGGGGCGTGCTGTCGGCGCTGATGGCCCACGGTTGGCCGCCCCGTCCGGCCGCGAAAGAGAATCAGCTGGGTGGTGTTGTTTTGCTGAATTCGCTCGTGATCGGAGCGGTGGGGTTGCTGGGGGTGGCTGTTGCGGCGGATGGGCAAGGGCCGGCGGGCAACTGGATGCTGGCGGGCGGCATCCTGCTGGTTGTTCTGACGCTGGCAGCGATGATCGAGACGGTGCGGCGCTGGATCGCGGCGGAACGGCCGGAAGACTGCTGGCCGGACGAGGAGACTGACGGCGATGACGGGGCGGGGTTCGTCCCCTACGATTCCCGGTCCGCTGACTTTGTGGACGAACGCGACTGAGCCATGCTGATCGACACGCACGCCCACCTGGACGAGGACGCTTTTCGCGGCGACCTCGTGCCGACGCTGCTGCGGGCCCGCGAAGCCGGCCTGGTCGCCGTCGTCACGATCGGCACCACCGCCGCCAGCAGCCGGACGGCGATCGAGCTTTCCGAACAGTACCCTGAGGTGTATGCGGCCGTCGGCGTGCATCCGAACTACGCGGCTTCCGCCAGCGAGGCGGACTGGCGGACGATCGAGGAACTGGCGGCGCATCCGAAGGTCGTCGGAATCGGGGAGACGGGGCTGGACCGCTACTGGGATCACACGCCGATCGAGGTGCAGGTCGACTGGTTTCGCCGGCATCTGGAGTTGTCACGGACGACGGGCAAGCCGTTCATCGTGCACTGCCGGGAGGCCGAACCGGACGTGCTGGCGGAGCTGGACCGCGCCGCGGAGCAGGGGCCGCTGAGGGGGGTGATGCACTCGTTCTGCGGCAGCGAGGACGCGGCGCGGCGGTGCCTGGCGCACGGGTTGTGGCTGTCGTTCGCGGGGATGTTGACCTACAAGCGCAGCGAGGCGCTGCGGCGGATCGCCGCCTGGGTTCCGGCGGACCGGCTGCTGGTCGAGACCGACGCGCCCTACCTGGCGCCGGCCGAACATCGCGGCAAGCGCAATGAACCGGCGTACGTGCGGTTCACAGCCCGCCGGTTGGCGGAGGTGCGCGGCGCGACTCCCGCGGAGATCGGCGAGCAGACGACGGCCAACGCCCGGGAACTGTTCCGACTGCCAGCCGCGCCGCTCTCCGCCTGATCGGGGCCGATCGGCGCCACGCTCGAGCCTCATGCCCCGCCGGCCGCCGCGGCCAACAGCCGCGCGGCGCGTTCATCGGGCGGGCAGGCGACCCGGTAACGGCGCGACGTCGGTCCCACGTGCTCCGCGGCGATGGTCCAGCGTTTCGTGGGCAGCGACGGCGCGATTCGGTCGGCCCATTCGATCAGCGTGACGGCGTCCGCTTCGAACAGCTCGCGGCCTCCCAGCTCCTCGAACTCGTCGCAGTCCCTCAGCCGGTAGGCGTCGATGTGCACCAGCGGCAGCGGGCCGGCGTAATGCTGAACGAGGCCGAACGTCGGGCTGGACACCTGCGCGGCATCGCAGCCCAGGGCGGCGGCCAGCGCCCGGACGAGGCGGGTTTTTCCCGCGCCCAGGTCTCCATCGAGCGCGACGACGTCGCCCGGACGCAATAGCGGCGCGAGCGCAGCGGCGAACCGATCGGTCTCTGCTTCGCTGCCGCTGAGAAACTCGACGACGGTCGAGGAGAGCGGCCTCACTCTTCGACCTCGGCCCGAAGAATGCGGAACCGGGCGGCGCCGATCGGCGCTCCGCCGTTGTGAAACACGACGCCGCCGTGCCGCAGGCCGTCGATCTGCCGGTGGGTGTGCCCGAAGTAGACCGACTCGACTCCCTGTTCGGGGCCTTGCTGAATGTCCCGGAGATAGGCCAGCAGGCGCCTGACGACGAGCCGCTGCGGATGCACGGCGCGACAGACGATCTGGTCCAGCCGGGTTTTGAGGACCCAGTGGTAGGCGTCGTGCTTCCAGGACGCTGCGGCGCAATGCCGGAAAGTCTCCCGGCGGCGAAGCAGACGTTCGGCCGTCAGCCGTCCGTCAGCGGCATCCCCATGCAGAAACACGCTGGAACCCAGCCGGAGATAAAAGCGATGCCAGTTGAAGTTCGGCAGTTCCTCGCAGAGGCCCGGCAAACGGGCGACGAGGTCGCGGTGGTCGTCGTGATTGCCCAGCAGGAAATGGATGCGGCTCTGCGGGGCCTGGACGGCCATGTCCCGCAGCCAGCTGACGGCCGAATCGATCGCCGCCCGGGGACAGCCCTGAGCCCAGCGGAAATCGAAGATGTCGCCGCCGAGAATGAAGTGGTCGACTTCTGTCGCCGCCTTGCGCACTTGCGGAAGGTGACGTTCAGCGTGGGAGCGGCGGGCAAACAGATGCAGGTCCGAAACGAACGCGGCGCGGGCCATCGTGGTGCTGCCGGAGGTCGGCCAATCGGGAGGTTGCGGTTGGTTCTGACGATTGCAGAAGTTTCGGCCGCGAGACGCGAAAATCAACCCCGAATCCGCTCCGCGCGGCGGGTTCCCCGGGCTCGGCCCGCGCTCCCCGGAAAGAGGCCGAACTCAGTGCTGGAACAGGAATTCCTTCGTGTTCAGGAGCGCCCAGCCGACGTCTTCGAGGCCGAACCGCCGGCTTTCCGAGGCCGCGACGTGCGTGCGGGCGGTCTCCAGCTCCTGCGTGGTCGGCGTCCGGGACACGCCGGCGAGGTACAGGGTGGTGATGATTTCGTCATCCGACGCGCCCGCTTCGATCATGCGGTTGATGCGGCCCGCGTCGTCGCGGAGCTTGTTGTGCACCGTGGGGCCGTTGATCATCTGCAGCGCCTGCGACAGGTTCGACTCGGACGAGCGTTCGCACTCGCAGGCCATCTCCCGCTGCGGCTGGCCGAAAATCTTCAGGAAGTAGTGATCGGCCGGCGGCTCGGGGAGTTGCGTCGCGCGGGTGCCGGCGGGGACGCCCGGGAACGTTTCCGGAACGTCCGTCACTGCGCAGATCGAGTCCAGCAGCTGCTCCGCGGACAGCATCCGCGTCGTCGCGTGGCTGAAGTAGATTTCATCGTCCTTGTTGAAGTCGTTCGTCCGCGCGCTGCGCTGATAGGTATGGCTGTTCATGATCGTCCGGATCAGCCATTTGCGGCTGAAGCCGCGCTCGGCGAACTGGCGGGCCAGTTCATCCAGCAGTTGCGGGTTGGACGCCGGGTTCGAATCCCGGAAGTCGTCGACCGGATCGACGATGCCGCGACCCAGCAGATGTCCCCAGACGCGGTTGACGATCGATCGGCCGAAGAACGGATTCTCGGGCTTCGTGAGCCATTCCGCGAAGATCTCTCGGCGGTCGCGCCCCGGCTCGTCGTCGACATCGCCCGTCAGCAGCAGATGGACCTTCATCGTCGCGCCGGTTCGCGGCTGGGTCAGCTCGCCACCGGCGGCGGGGAAGATGATTTCATCGTTGGGGGTCGGCCCCGGCTTGCGGCCGACGCGGGCGAAAGCCGCGCCGACGCCGTAATAGTTGTCCTGCGTCCAGCGTTCGAACGGATGGTTGTGGCACTTGGCGCACTGGATCCGCACGCCCAGGAAGAGCTGGGCTGTGGTTTCAACGGCGTCCGACGGGTCGCGGCTCGAGCGCCAGTAGTTTGCGGCCGGGTTCTCGTAGACGCTGCCGCTGGCTGTCAGCAGTTCGCGGGCGAACTGATCCATCGGCGCATCGGTCAGAACGCCTTCGTAAATCCAGCCATTGAACTTGTGGACGCCCGCGGCATTGATGCGGTTTGTGTTGGCCCGCAGGACGTCCGCCCACTTCATCGTCCAGAACGCCGCGTAGTCGGGCGTTTCGAGCAGCCGGTCGACCAGCCGCTCGCGCTTGTCGTCCGACAGGTCATTCATGAACACCTGCGCCTCTTCGATCGTCGGCAGCCGGCCGATGGCGTCGAGGTAGGCCCGCCGCAGGAACTCGTCGTCGCTGCACAGGTCGGAGGGCAGGATCTGCAACTGCAGCAGCTTGGCGTTGACCGCGCGGTCGATGAAGTTGAATTCCGGCGAACCGTTCCAGGCGAAGCCCTGCACGGTTTCCAGGAACGTGACGGCGGCGTTGTCCATTTTGTCGAGGTACCGGGCGAGGATCGCCGCTTCGCCGCGGCCGGCCTTGCGGACGAGGCCCCGCTCGTCCACTTTGGCGACCGACTCCGCGGACGAGCTGAACACGGTCAGCGCCGTGACGTCGCGGACGCTGCCGTCGCTGAAATAGCCATTCACAATGAGCTGCTGGCGGTTTCCGGCGTCGCGGAAGATGCGTTGGCGGGGCAGGACTTCAATGCGTTCGAGGTCCGGCTCGTCGGCCGCGTCGAGCTTCTGACCTTCGGCGATCCAGTTTCGAAGGGCGACGTGGTTGGGATCGCCGGCGAACAGCCGCTGGCTGCCGCCGTGGGCGACCTGCATCAGCCCCTTCTTGAGGATCAGACTTTCATCCGGTTCGGCGGAATTGGTCCGGCGCCCGGCGAATTCCGAGCGGAGCGTCATGATGTCCAGCGGCGGATCGTAGCCCCGCAGGGACAGCCGGAACCCCCCTTTGCCGGAGGGGGACCCATGGCAGGCGCCCATGTTGCAGCCGGCCTTGGTGAGCGCCGCGAGCGTTTCCGTCTTGAACGAAACCGGGTCGGGCATGCCGAAGTCCCGCACCTCGACATGGACCACGGTCGTCTGCCCGCCGACGGAGACCGTCACCTCCGACTCGCCGTCGCCAACAGGACGCAGAATATGGCCTTCGCTGCGGACAATCTCGGACGCAGCCGGCGTCAACGTCGCTGCCTGGGTCAGGTCGCGGACCTCATCGCCGGCGTAGTGTCCGGTGACGACGATCCGCTGTTCGCCGCGCGGACCCTGCAGAACGCAGCGTTCCGGGATGACCGAGATCCGTAGCGGGCTGGCGGAATCGGCCAGCGCGGCAGGGGCGGCCAGCGCGAAGGCGGCGCAGGCGGCGAACACTCGGACGGTCATCCGTGGGGCGTCGATTGGAGACTTCATGCTTCCCTCGTCACTCAGGCGGGGTCGTTGGGGGCAGGGCCGCAGGCGCGGCGTCGCGGCGGTTCACTGGATCTGAAACGCCGGCAAGGGGACGTCCACGGCCAGCTTGGCGTCGGCCGGTGACGTGATCTTCAGGAGGGCATCAGCAATCGTCGCCGGGGCGGCATCCGCCGCGGCGGTCAGCAGCAGTTCCACGGTCGACTGATCGGCCGGCAGAACAGTCTCGGCCGCGGTCACTCCGGCCGGCAATTTCTCGACCACCAGTTTCGCGTCCCCCGCGTAAGCCGGGTTCCGCTTGAGGTCAATCTTCAGTTTAAGTTCGCCGCCGCGGGGCAGGGCCGTCGATTCCGGCATCGCCGCGGTCGCCTCGAAGGGAGGTTCGAGCCGCAGCCCGATCCCCGGCGTCGTCGCGACCACGGCCGCGTTGTCCTTCTGGTGCGTTCCGCTGAGGACGACGGTGAACGGGCCGAGCGCCGCATTCTCGTTCGCGGTGAACGTCGCCACTGATTCCGTCTGCCCTTTGTCGATCGGCTTGAGATCGACAGCGACGTTGGGCGGCAGGCCGTCCTGGGGAGGATTGACGGCCAGCGCGATCGCCTCGTCCATGCCGTCGCCGCGTTCGACGATGACGCGAGCCGTCGCCGTCAGATTCTTGCCAAACACCACGACGGGCGGCTCGACGCGCAGCCGGATCGGCTGGGCGGGGGCCACGGCGACCGCGACCTCCCGTTCCATCCGCGCGGGGACCACGATGGCGTTGCTCCAGCGGGCCCGCAGCGCGGCCGTGACGCTGGCCCGCGCGGCGACGTCGTCTTCGCCGATCCGGGCCCGCCCGACGATCGACACGCCGGACAGGTTCGCGGGCAGCGCGCCGGCGTCGACAGCGATCGTCAGCACCGTCTGGTTAAGTCCCGGGCCGATGTGCGTCGACGGAACGGCATACCCTTCAGGCAGCCCCTCGACGGTCAGCTCGATGGCGCCGCCGTAATCGCGGCGTGCCGCCGAGACGGTCAGAGCCGCGACGCCTCCGGCCGGGACGCTGAGCGTGTCGGACGAGGCGGCCAGCGAGAAACCGGGACGCCAGCGCTCCTGCGCGATGCGATAGGCGTACTGTGGACCGCCGCGGCGGCTGAGGTCGCTGACTTCCAGCGTGAACTCGCCCGCCGCGGGAAACGCGAAATCCAGCACGCCCTCGGCCGTTCCGTTGTCGTCCACGGCCGCCAGCTGATTGCCGCTCGCGTCCAGCATCCGCAGCAGGAGGTCGGCCGGCGAACCCTGATCGCGGGTCATGCCGGTGAAGATAAATCGGTCTCCCTGCGCCGCCGTGAAGGTGAAGCGGTCGACGTCTCCCGGCTGATCGAGCCGTCCGCTGATGCTCGCGCCCAGCGGGGCGCGTTGAGCCTGCGGCTGTGTGTCGTTCGGTTCGCGTTCCAGAACTTCTTCGGTGTCGCTGACCGCGACGAAGGCGAAGGCGCTCGACACGCCGCCGGCGCGGCGGGTGCTGACGGGGTACCAACCGTGCGGCCAGTCAGCGGGGACCGAGATGAAGGCGGGGGAGGCGTCGGCGACGCTGACGCCGGCGAAGTCGATTCGCGCATCCGATCCGCGACGAACGGCCAGGGGACTGGCGGAGTTCAGTCCGGGGAAGTCGCCGATGCGGAGGCGATAGGTGTGCCCATCCCCCCCCTGATAGCGGATGTCCCGAAGTTCCACGACGTACGTCCCCTCGTCCTTGAAGGTATGCACGATCTGCGGATCGGCGCTGAGGCCGGGGGCGTCGTCGCTGTAGGCCAGAATCCGGCCCTGCGAGTCGTACAGATACAAGCTGGCGTCGAGGGGGGAGCCCAGCCGGCGGGCCAGCGCCTCGAGAGTGACGGTCTGTCCCCCCTGGACGTGGAATTTGAAGAAGTCGCGAGTCAGGTTGTCGACGCGGCCGTCGATGCCGCAGGGCAGGGCCACTTCCTGGGCGGTGGCAGCAGACTGATTGCCGCCAGCCTCGGCGACCGAGGGGAGGTCGTCGATCAGCAGCGGGGCGATCAGACTGGCGCCCCTTGGGGAGACGATCCGCACGGCGTGAATGCCCAGCGGGGCATCGGCGGGAGCGGCGACGCGGAACACGCATTCGGTTTCGCTTTGCCCGTTGCCCTCGACGTCCCCCGCGGGGGGGATCGGAGCGGAGAAGGTCGTCCACAGGTGTGCGGCGCCGGCCAGCCCCTGCCCGCGGACAGTGACTGACGTTTCCTGGCCGGGAGCGACGGCCCGCGGCTGAACCAGCCCGATGGCCGGAGTTTGAGCGACGGCAGGCGCTGTCGAGGATGTGAACGCAAGCAGCAGCCAGCCCCAGCCCGTGAAGCGCCCGGGCGTTGGCGAACTGCGACGAAAGACCGGCATTCCACGGATCCCCGTACTCAGGTGTCGTGTGCGTTCGCGGGGCGAACGCATCAATCTTGATTCATGCCATCGTAGCTCATTCGCGTCATGAGATTCAAAGGAAAACAAGAAAGCCCGGGAGCGGCGACGCCCCCGGGCTTTGATTGACTCGCCGCGTTCACAGATTCGTCACGACGTCGAACCGGTGCCGAACAGCGGGCCGCTGGATTCGCCCATGCCGCCCTTCAGCTCGCGCGGGGCGCGGGATTCGGGGGAGGCGGGATCCTCTTCGATCGGAGCGTCCAGCTTGCGGCTCAGGCCGATCTTGCGGTCGGCCGTGTCGACCCGCAGGATCTTCACTTCGAGCTCCTGGCCGATCTTCACGATGTCTTCCGGGTTGGCGATCTTCTGATCCGCCAGCTCAGAGACGTGCAGCAGTCCTTCGAGCTGCTCTTCCAGCTCGACGAACACGCCGAAGTTCGTGATCTTCGTGACCTTGCCGGTGACGATCGATCCCGGCTTGTAGCGGTCGGGAATCTGGTTCTCCCAGGGATCGTTGCCGAGCTGCTTCATGCCCAGGGCGATCCGTTTGCGGGGCTCGTCCACGGAGATGACCGTGCAGGTGACCGTGTCCCCCTTCTTCAGCATCTCGCTGGCGTGCGAGATTTTGCGGGTCCACGACATGTCGCTGACGTGCAGCAGGCCGTCCACGCCCTCTTCGAGTTCGATGAAGGCGCCGTAGTTCGTGAGGTTCCGGACCACCCCGGTGACCTGCTGGCCGACCGGGTACTTGGCGGCCACGTTGTCCCACGGGTTGGGCTGGGTCTGCTTCATGCCCAGCGAAATTTCCTGCTTGTCGGTGTTGATGGCCAGCACCACCACCTCGACCTCGTCGCCGATCCGCACCAGCTCGCTGGGGTGATTGACGCGTTTGGTCCAGGACATCTCGCTGATGTGCACCAGGCCTTCGATGCCGTCTTCCAGCTTCACGAAGGCGCCGTAGCTCATCACGTTGACGACCTCGCCCTTGACCCGCGTTCCGACCGGATACTTGGCCGGGACGTTGTCCCACGGGCTGGGCAGACGCTGCTTCAGGCCGAGCGCGACTTTTTCCTTCTCGCGGTCGACGTTCAGCACCATCACCTCGAGTTCCTGGTCGATCTTGACCATCTCCGAGGGATGGCCGATGCGGCCCCAGCTCATGTCGGTGATGTGCAGCAGGCCGTCGATGCCGCCGAGGTCCACGAACGCGCCGAAGTCGGCGATGTTTTTGACCACGCCCTTGCGGATCTGGCCCTTCTCGAGTTCGGCCAGCAGCTTGCGCTTCATTTCGGCGCGCTGGTCCTCGATCAGCTTGCGGCGCGAAACGACAATGTTCCGGCGCTGCTCGTCGATCTTCAGGATCATGCACTGGATGCGCTGGCCGATGTAGTCGCCAATGTCCTGCGGGCGGCGGATGTCGACCTGGCTGGCCGGCAGGAACACGTTGACGCCCCGGCTGCCCGTGGTCGTCGTGTTCTCGCCGATGTTCACCAGCAGGCCGCCCTTGATCTTCCGGACGACCGCGCCCTCGACGATGTCGCCTTCCTTCTTCGACTCGACGACGCTCATCCAGTCCTTCATCCGATCCGCTTTCCGCTTGGAAAGCATGATCAGACCCTGCTCGCCCTCGACCTCTTCCAGCAGGACTTCGATCCGGTCGCCCGGCTTCGGCTTCTCTTCTTCGTCGGCCCATTCGTTCAGCGGAACGACGCCTTCGCTTTTATAGCCGATGTCGACGAGCACTTCGTCGCCATCCGTTTCCAGCACCGTCCCGATGACGATCTGGTTTTGATCAAACCCGCGCGACCGCTCATCAATGGCGATGTCGAACTCGCCATTGCCGTCCATCAATTCGTTCAGAGACTCGCCGAACTGCGCGTCGAGGTCCGCATCATCAACATGAAATTCCCGAATGAGGTTCCGATCGACCATGTGTCACATAAGGGCTTTACGCGCGGGCGTCGAGCCGTCCGCCGCGGGCAAAGACTGGGGCAAAGTGAAAAGGGACTCTCCGCGCAATGGACGATCGGGACCGGTCCCACTGACCGGCGCACAGCCGATGGCCGAAGCGCTACTTGTGGCTCCGGCTCAGGTTATAGCAGACGCTCGGCCGGAACCGAAAGCCCGACGCCGCGGACCCTTCGCAGCCCGCCCGAACCTCGCGATCCCGCGAAGTTCGCCGATCGTCATTCCCCCAGCGCCCGATTCAGCCGCGCCCGGTGGTACGCCAGCCGCTCCTCGGCCGTCATTTCCGTCAACTTCTTCGCGTCCGTGGCCCCCGACCCGCTGCCGCCCGCCGCCTCGCCGCCGTTTCGGCCGACCGACGTCGAGCGACGCGTCGACCCGCCGCCGCCGTAGCTTGTTCCCGTCGAGGTCAGCTCCTGGTCCTCCGACAGCGGCCGGTGCGGGTGCAGCCCCAGCTTCTCCAACACGCTGTGGTAGGCGCGCACCGCCTCTTCGGCGCTCAGCGCGTCCTCGACGATCAGCCGCAGAAACCGGATGAAGGCGAGCTGATTCTCCGCCTGGTTGATCTTCCGGCCGAACAGCGCGATCCGCGCGCCGTGCCGCCGCGCATCGGCGATGAGCTGGAATGCGTCCCGCGTCGTGCCCGCTGAGCCTCCTAAAACGCCCACCACCAGATGCGGATCGTAAGCGACCAGTTCCTCCAGCACCCGCGGGCCGGGGAAGGGGATTTTCAGGAACATCGGCCGCGACGACGAGGTCACGCCGGCCAGCGTTCGGACGATGGCGTCGCAGATGAACTGCGGGAGCAGCTCCGGCGCGACAACGCCCGAAACGTTCGGATAGAAGACTTCCAGGAAGTGCCGGAAGCCCTTGCGCTCCGCTTCGTCGCGGAATTGCGCGTAGCATTCGAGGGCTTCCAGATCGCGATCGCGGTCGTTGTTGAATGTGATCGAATACAGGCCCAGATTCGCGCCGCGGGTCCGCTCGTCCGGGCCGCAGTCGAGCCGGCCGCACTGCGCATGATCGATGCTCGCCGACCGGAACGGGCGGGACGCCTCGCCGCCGATCCGGCTGCCCCGGAACACCCAGATGTCGGTCGTGTCGTTGGCGCGGATCGCGGGCGTGACGGGCGAATCGTCGAATAGCCGGTCCTGAAGCGTCAGGACTTCGCTGGTGCTGGCCGACATCAGCATGATGTCGACGTCGGCCTGGCGGACGATCAGCCGGATCTGTTCGCGGTACTCAGCGAGCGTGCGGAAGCGCAGTTCGCCGTCATGCCTCTCGGGCGACATGCCCGGCGCGCCGATTCCGAACGCCATGTCGGCGTCCTTGGCGTCGGCGATGAGGAATTCGCGACAGCCGGCGGGGTCGGCATGAATCGCGGCCAGCTTGTGTTCGAGCGTCTTCTTCAACGGCGGCGGCGGAGGGCAGGAGGTCAGGAGCGGCCGGTCCCGCGGGTCAACCTTCGTCGGAAGTCCCCGAGACCCGCAGCGGCGAATGTTCCGGCACGCCGCCGCAGGACTGGAGATGCCGGCCCAGCGCCATCAGCGGGAAGTAGTGCCGGTACAGGTGATAGCGAAGGTAGAACACTTTGGGGAAGCCGGTCCCGGTGAACTCCGTTTCCTCCCAGGTTCCTTCGGCCGTCTGAGTTTCGGTCAGGAACCGGATGCCGCGCGTCACTGAAAGCGAGCCCGCCTCGCCGGCCGCGATCAGCCCCAGCACCGCCCACGCGGTCTGAGACGCAGTCGCGATCCCCTCGCCCCGCAGTTCCGGGTGATCGTAGCTGCAGGCCGTCTCGCCCCAGCCGCCCGACGCCTGCTGCTTCGACTTCAGCCACGCCGCCGCGCGCTGCACGCGCGGGTCGGACGACGGCACGCCGATCGCCTCCAGCCCGACCAGCACCTGCCACGTGCCATACAGATAATTCACGCCCCAGCGGCCGTACCAGGCGCCGTCCGACTCCTGGCTGGCCCACACGAAATCCAAGGCTCGTGCGAGCGCCGACAGCGTCGGCGCCGCGCCGCAGCGGCCGAACATCTCCAGCGTGCGGGCGGTGATGTCGGCCGTCGGCGGGTCGATCATCGCGTTGTGGTCGGCGAAGGGCACGCGCGTCAGCAGTTCGCGGGTGTTGTCGGCGTCGAAGGCGCCCCAGCCGCCGTTGCGGCTCTGCATCGAGAGGATCCAGTTCATGCCGCGCCGCATGGCTTCAAGAATGGGCTGCGCCGCCGACAGCCGCTCGACAGCGCGCCGCGGATCGGACGTCCGGGCCGCCAGCACGGCGGTCTCGATCTGAATCATCGAGCCTGTGGTCCGGTCCGGCGCGAAGGCCGTCGTCCAGTCGACGTCGGCCTGGTCCGGCAGGACTCTGGCCAGCGCCATCAGCACCATGATCGTGTCGTCGACGTCCGGGTAGAACTCATTGTGGAACTCGAACGCCCAGCCCGAGGGCTCGACGTCGGGACGCCGCACCGACCAGTCGCCCGCCCTGCGGATCTCCTTCGACAGCAGCCATGCCGCCGCCTGCTGGATCTGCGGATCGCTTTCGGGAACGCCAGCGTCGCGCAGGGCGATGATGCTGATCGCGGTGTCCCAGACCGGGGACCGGCAGGGTTCCAGCCACGCCTCGTCGCCGTCGCGCAGCGTGAGTTTTTCGAGTTCCCCGAGGGCCGTCCGGATTTCCGGCGACTCCTCGGAGTAGCCCAGGCACTTCAGCGCCACGATGCTCCAGACGATCGGCGGGAAGATCGCGCCCAGGCCGTCGCTGCCCTCAAACCGTTCCATCATCCACCGCGCGGCGCGGCGGATCGCCCGCTGCCGCAACGGCATCAGCCGCATCCGTTCAAGGCCCTTCCAGACGCGATCGACGCCCCGGAACACAGCCGACCAGTTGAGTCGCGTCCGCCGCGACAGGGCGTCGAGCTGCTGGCAGTCGTGCATGACGACCGGCAGCTCTTCAGGAGTCTTCAGAAACAGCTCGCGGATGTTCTCCGCGTCGCTGACCGGGACGCAGGGCTGGAAGGCCCACAGCAGGCTCAGCGGGACGAGGATCGTCCGCGACCAGGCCGACATCTCATAGATGTTGAAGGGGGACCATTTGGGGATGAACATCAGCTCCGGCGGGATGGCCGGGCACTGCCGGTAAGAGATGACGCCCAGCAGCGCCAGGTAGTAGCGGGTGAAGCTGTTGACCTTCTCGGCTCCGCCGGCGGCGCGAATCGCCTCGCAAGCCCGCCGCATGTGTTCGGCGTTCGGATCATCGCCGACAATCTTCAATGCCCAGTAGGCTTTCACCGAGGCGCTGATTTCCAGCGGCCCGCCGGGAAACATCGCCCAGCCGCCGCCGGCGAGCTGCTGGCCGCGGATGGTGTTTGCGCAGGCGCGAGCGATTTCCGACTGTCCTCGACCGAGGTACGTCAGCAGCAGGATGTACTCGGATTCGAGGATCGAGTCCCCTTCCAGTTCGCCGATCCAGTGGCCTTCCAGATGCTGCTGGTCGAGCAGCCAGTCCCGCGCGCGGCGGAGGTTGCTTTCGACTTCGGCTTCCTGGCGCTCCGAAAGGCGGGGAGCGTCTGCGGCGAGTCCGGACATGGGATGGGGCCGGCGTCCCAGCCGATTGATACCTGAAGTCATTTCAGGGCTTTCGAGTCCCGAGCGGACGGGACGCGAGCGGCATGCGCGCGGTCCACGTCGACAGTCCAGGACGTGTTGTCGGGTCAGTGCGGGTCGAATCCGGCCGGGCCATGCCCGCTCCACCCCGGGTCGACGGAATCGAATCCATCCTAAATCCGGCCGAAAAACCGGGGCAAGGCCAAAGTCTAACGCCCCGCGTCGAGGCCCGATGTTCCGCCCCGCGGGAAACTCGATTCCCACTCGGGCGCGGCACGGACGTGGAGCCTCCGCCACGGGGCGTTTCAGGCGAGAAGCTCGTGCAGAACCCGGCTGGGCTCCACTCCTGTCAGTTTCGCGTTCAGCCCCTGAAACTTGAACGTCAGGCGCTCGTGGTCGATGCCGAGCAGGTGCAGCACGGTCGCGTGAAGGTCGTGCACGCTGACGCCGTCCGAGACGACGTTGTAGCCGAACGGGCAGGTCTCCCCGTGCGTGACGCCCCCCTTCACGCCTCCGCCGGCCAGCCACATGCTGAAGCATCTGGGGTGGTGGTCGCGTCCGTAGTTGTTCTTTTCGAGCTTGCCCTGGCTGTAGTTCGTGCGTCCGAACTCGCCTCCCCACAGGACGAGCGTTTCGTCGAGCAGGCCCCGCTGGTCGAGGTCCTTCAGGAGCGCGGCCGCCGGCTGATCCGTCTCGCGGCATTGCGTCGAGATGCCCCCCGGCAGGCCGCCGTGCTGGTCCCAGCCCTGGTGGTACAACTGGATGAACTTGACGCCGCGCTCGGCGAGCCGTCGGGCGAGGAGGCAGTTGGCCGCGAATGTGCCGGCTTTCTGCGCGTCCGGACCGTACAGCTCGAGGATGTGCTCCGGCTCGCCCGTCACGTCGGTCGCCTCGGGCACGCTGGCCTGCATGCGAAATGCCATTTCGTACTGCGCAATGCGGGCTTCGACCTCGGGATCGCCGGTCGCGGCGCCTTCGAGTCCATGCAGCGCGTTGAGGCCGTCGAGCAAGTCACGCCGCGACTCCCGGCTGACGCCCGGGGGATTGTTCAGAAACAGCACCGGAC
Source organism: Planctomyces sp. (assembly GCA_019636235.1). GTDB lineage: Bacteria > Planctomycetota > Planctomycetia > Planctomycetales > Planctomycetaceae > Caulifigura. Next base: position 708,957 of record JAHBXW010000001.1, on the reverse strand, counting down.
TCGCGCCCGATCGAAACTGCACCCCCTGGTATTCGGACGGGAGAAAGCCGGCGCCCCACAGCCGCGAATACAATGGTTGATCCCCCTTGTTTCGCGTGATGAGCACGACGAACGCAGGAAGATTTGCGTTGTCGCTGCCCAGCCCGTAACTCAGCCAGGCGCCCATACTGGGCCGGCCGGCGATCTGCTGCCCCGTCTGCAGGAACGTGATGGCGGGATCGTGATTGATGGCCTCGGTGTGCATCGACCGGATGACGCACAGCCGATCCGCCTGCTGGGCCGTGTGCGGCAGCAGATCCGACATCCAGATGCCGGATTCGCCGTGCTGTTGGAAGGGGAAGACCGAACCGGCCAGCGGGAGGGCGGCCTGGTTGGCCGACATGCCGGTCAACCGCTGCCCCTGGCGGACGGAATCGGGCAGGGCCTGGCCCCACATCTCGTTCAACAGCGGCTTGTAGTCGAACGTTTCAAGCTGCGACGGCCCGCCGCTCTGGAACAGCGAGATCACGCGCTTGGCTCGCGGCGGATGGTGCAGTGCGGGCAGCGCGCCGGGTGTCGCCAGCCCGGCCGTCGCGCTCCGGTCCTGCAGCAGCAGATCCGCCAGCGCCACCGCGCCGAATCCGCCGCCCATCCGGGACAGCAGTGCGCGTCGCGACAAGCCCGTCGCCGCCGGGCGGCCGTTGCACAGTCTGGAATTCATGGTTGATCGGTCCTCGCAGTGGTCGCCGGTCGGGCCGGCCGGCAATCAGCGCTTTGTCACGCACTCGTCATAGTTCATCAGCGCCTGGAGTACGGCCGTCCAGGCGGCATGCTCCCGGGCATCGACGTTTCCGCTCCGGGGAGACTCGCCCACGGCGACGTAATCGGCCGCCGCTTCCGGATGGACCTCGAACCAGCTCCGCTGTGTGCGGAGCAGATCGCTCAGGACCTGCCGTTCGGCGTCGCTTGGCGCGCGGCTCGTGAGTGTTCGGAACGCGGCCGCCAGGCGTTTGCCGTCGTCGGCCTCGGTCGCCTGAAGCAGGTTCTCCGCCATCGCGCGGGCGGCTTCCACAAACTGCGGATCGTTCAGCAGGGTGAGCGCCTGCAGGGGCGTCGCGGTCCGCTCCCGCTCGACCACGCAGTACTCCCGCGAGGGGGCGTCGAACGTGATCATCGTCGGCGGGGGGGATGTCCTCCGCCAGAACGTGTACAGGCTGCGGCGATACAGGTCGTCTCCCTGCGACTGGCGATACGTCTGATTTGTGCCCGACTCCTCCCACAGTCCGGCGGGCTGATACGGGAACACGCTGGGGCCTCCCAGCCGCGGCTTCATCAGGCCGCTGACAGACAGCGCGGAATCGCGCAGCTCCTCCGCCGACAACCGATGCCGCGGCCCCCGCGCCAACAACCGGTTGGCCGGGTCCCGGGCATACAGCGACGGATCGGACGGCGTCGACGACTGCCGGTAGGTTGAAGACAGCGCGATGAGGCGAATCAGTCGCTGGACGTCCCAGCCGGAGTCCATGAAATCCCGCGCCAGCCAGTCCAGCAGTTCCGGGTGAGGAGGCGTCTCCCCCTGGCTGCCGAAATCCTGGCTTGTCGCCACGAGTCCCCGTCCGAAGAACTGGGTCCACAGGCGGTTCACGGCGACGCGGGCCGTCAGCGGATTCCGCTCGTCGACCAGCCACTTCGCAAATCCGAGCCTGTTCCGGGGCAGATCGTCCGGCAGCGGGAAGATGTCCTGGGGCGTGATCGGCTGGACGATTTCGCCGGGAGCGTCGTACGCGCCGCGCGCCAGAATGTGAGTCGGCCTGCGCTCCTCGAGCTCATGCATCACCATGATCTGACGGACCTGGCTGATGAGGTCGTTTTCCGCGGCCCGGGCCGCCTGCAGCTCGGCCGTCGCGGCGCGGCAGTCCGCATCCGCCAGCCATGCCTGCTCGAGGCGCATCGCATCGGTCGGTTCGACGTTTGCCGAGGCGATCGCGGCCGCTTCCAGCGGCGTCAGCGCGCGGTCGAACACCTGCACATCATCCAGAACGCCTTCCTTGAAGCCGACGTCGCGAAACCTCGCTCCCAGGGACAACTGCACCGACGCGGCATCGTAGTCGCCCCATTCGGCGCGATGCTGAATGTCGCGAGTCAGGGCGTCCCGCTCGACGTGCAGCGGCGTCTCGCGGCCGTTGATGTACAGCCGCACGCCCGCGGCCCGGCTGCCCCCGTCGTACGTCACGGCCAGGTGCGTCCATTCGCCGATCGGAACCGCGGACTCCGCGCGGACGCGGATGGCGTTCCCCGGCCAGAAGTGCACCAGCGAAACCACCGGGATGCCGTCATCCAGAACCAGCGAGAATCCGCGGAACGCCGAGTCTTCGGCGGCTCGCGAACGGTGGGCCAGAATCTGACGCGGCTGATGCAGGCCGGGTTTTGCCCACAGCGCCAGGCTGAACGGCGCGGCGCGGCTGAACGCCGGAGCGTCGGCGCAGATGTAGGCGTCATCCCCGCCAAACTGAATGCCCTGGCCGCGGCGGCCCTCGACGGGGCGGTAGTCCCCGGATGGCTGGAGGTCGTCGAACGCATAGGCGGCGACGGCCGCCGGAGGTTCAACGCCATCCATGGAAGGCTCCGTCGAGCGGTCCCGGGAGCGGACCCGGTCGCGCGCCGCATCAAGGGCGGCAGTCTTTTCCCGCACCTGTTGCTGCAGTTCGTGGTGCCGCGCCTCCTGGTCCCCTTCATAGAGCCGGAGCGTCGGCGTCGGCGCGGTTTCGGTGAAGTGCGAATAGAGCCCGTGCTCGTCGATGTTGTTGAAGAACGCCGACAACGCGTAGTACTCGTGCTGAGTGATCGGATCGTACTTGTGGTCATGGCAGCGGGCGCATTCGAGCGTCAGCCCCAGGAACGCGGAGCCCATGGTTCGCACGCGGTCCGCGACATACTCGGCGCGAAACTCTTCCTCGATGCTGCCGCCTTCATTGGTCTGGCGATGCAGCCGGTTGAAGGCGGTCGCCAACTGCTGGTCGCGCGTGGCGTTCTCGAGCATGTCGCCCGCGACCTGCCAGACAATGAATTCGTCGTAGGGCAGGTTCTCGTTGAAGGCCCGGATGACCCAGTCCCGCCAGGGCCAGGTGTGCGTGTCGCGATCCGCCTGGTAGCCGAACGTGTCGGCATAGCGTGCGGCGTCCAGCCAGTCGCGGGCCATCCGCTCGCCGTGGGCGGGAGATGCCAGCAGCCGCGAGATGGCTGTGTCAAACGCCGCTTCGGCGTCATCGGCCAGGAACGCGTCCAGCTCCGCGAGCGTCGGCGGCAGACCGGTGACGTCGAAACTCACGCGGCGCAGCCATTGTTCCTTCTCGGCCATCGGCGCGGGTTGCAGCCCCTCGCGGCTCAGCCGGTCGAGGACAAACGCGTCGATCGGATTCCGGATCCAGCCGCGGGAATCGTCGGGGGCGGGGACGTCAATTGCCCGCGGCACGGGGAGAAACGCCCAGTGCGCTTCGTATTCGGACCCAGCGGCGATCCACCGCTGAAGCAGGTCCTTCTGTTCGGCGGTGAGCGTCTTCTTCGCTTCCGGCGGAGGCATGACCTCGGCGGGATCCTCGCTGAGGACCCGGCGGAGCAGTTCGCTGGTCTGCGGATCGCCAGGGCCCAGAACGCCCGCTTCAACGGCCGCTTCCCGCTGGTCGAGCCGCAGGTCCGCCTGCCGCCCCGCGCTCGACGGCCCGTGGCAGGCGAAGCAGTTGTCCGACAGGATCGGGCGAATGTCACGATTGAACCGGACCTCGTCCCCCCGCAGCTCGGTTGCGCGCCAGCCGACGGAGCACAGCCCGACGCAGGCAAGTCCCACTCTCAGGAGGCGGCCGGTCACCGTCATGTTGTCACCTTTATGGGCAGGCAGGGCCGCCGGGGGCTGTCAGGCGGGACTTGGGGGAGGGTCGGCGGCGGCCGAGGCGTTCGCCGATTCTCCGGGGGCGGGGAGTTTCGACGGGGCCTGTCGGCGGGATTCTGGCAGGGACGATTCATTGTACGGCCCGCGAGGGGCCGGCCGCCGCAATTCTCGATCGCAACATTCTTCAAAGCGAATTCTTCATCGCAGGGCTTTCACGCGGACATTCCGATAGCGGACGAACTGCTGCGTGTAGTCTCCGCCGCCGTGCACCTGCAGGGCGATCGAGCCCTCGTCCGGGTGCCGCTTCTCGACGTCTTTCCATTCCATGAACCGCACGCCGTTGATCCAGGTCGTGATCTGCGGCGGGTTGCCTTCGATGCGGGCCCGCAGCTCGTTCCAGGTCCCGTGCTTCCACAGTTCCGGCCAGGTCTCGGGCGTCACGGGGCATTTGAAGGGCGCGTCGACGATCTCGATTTTCGAGGGCTCGTCGAGCAGGTTGAAGTTGCGGACATGAATGCCGCCGGACAGGCCTTCGCCGTACAGCCCGGCGATGCTGCCGGCGCTGTGGTAATCGACGAGGTACTGGTAGGCCTGACCGCGTTCGTTGCTGCGGAGAAACAGGCCGCTGTCCGGGCCGTAATCGTTGTTCATCTCGACGATGACTTCGAAATCTCCAAAGTGGCGGTCGGTGAGAATGATGCCGCCGTTGCCGGGGATGTCCTGGCTGCCGACGATCGCGCCGTCTTCGAGCCGCCAGCGCCCGCCGCTGGTGTGCATGCTGGCGCCGCTGTGCCCGGTCTGGGTGCTGACGTGCCAGCCGCGCAGCGACTTGCCGTCAAAGATCGTTTCGAAGCCGGAGTCGTCGAACGTTTCGCGCGTGAAGTCCGCGGCCGGGGCATCGAGCGAGGCGGAAACGAGCGCGAGGAACAGCGGCAGTGCGGCGAGTGGTCGCATGAGGCGGGGGTCCCGAAGGAGCAGGCGGAGGGAAACGAACCGCATTGTGACGCGCCTGCGGCGCGGATTTCAAACGCCGCAAGGGGCGGCCGCGGCGGCCCGTCTCAGGGGCCGGCGATTGAACGGCCTGCCGCTGGCTTGACGCTGTCCGGCCTCCCGTGTGTCATGCCGTTTCGCGAACGCAGGCGCGTGCGTGCCGTTTCGCCCCGTGAGGGCGGCCCGTGCCTCGTCCGCGCCAATCCGCCGACACCCGCCCAGTGAATCATCGACCATGAGCGCTCCCGCCAAGTCTTATCCCAAGCTGCACAACGCGATGTGGCCCGGCCTCGTGGGCAAGGGGTCGCCCGGCGCCGAGCCGTTTCTGTCGCTGGACCGAATGCTGGAACTGACGGTCAACGCCAGCGTCGACGGCCAGAAGTTCGACGGCGTGGACCTGTTTCTGTTCGATCCGCACATCGCGATCGACCTCAGCGAAGACGACCTCAAGCGGATCGCTGACAAGATCGCGTCCCAGGGGTTGGCGGTCGGCTCGCTGGTGGCCCCCGTGTGGCCCGGCACCGTCGGCGATTCGGCGATGGGCGGTCCCGAACAGCGGGCGAAGTTCGTGCTGGCGGTCAAAAAGGCCTGCCGGATCGCCGAGCTGCTGAACCGGCATGGCGTGCGTCAATATGGCGTGATTCGGATCGACGCCGCGGATGGTCCGTCGCACTGGGCCGGCGACGCGAAAGGCAATACGAAGAAGATCGCGGCGACGTTCCGCGAGGCGGGCATCGTCGCGGCCGCGCATGGCGAGCGGCTGGCCGCGGAAGGGGAAGTCTGCTGGGCCGGCATGCATTCCTGGAAGAACATGGTCGACCTGCTGGAGCAGGTCGACATGCCGGGCACGGTCGGTTTCCAGGCGGACCTGGCGCATACGTATCTGTATCTGCTGGGGGTGAACGCTCCCGAGGCGGCGCTGTTGAAGTCCGAGACGTATTCCGAGGCGGAGTTCGAGGCTGCTTACAAGACAATGACCGACGCGCTGCGTCCCTGGACGATCGATTTCCATGTCGCCCAGAACGACGGGTCGGTGCATGGCTCGGGAACGCACGACAAGACGGGCCGGCACTGCCCGGCCGACGATCCCAAGGGGCGTCTGGACATTACCAAGTGCTCGGGCTACTGGCTGCAGGGGGCCGCGGACCGCGGGATTCGACACATCTGCTGGGATGGCTGCATGTTCCCGAACGCGATGCTGGAGACCCAGTCGACGTGGAACACGATTCTCAAGGCCATGCTGAAGGTTCGCGAGGCGCACGGCTGGACCTGATTACGGGCGTCGCGCCGGTCCGGTGTGAGGAAATCCGCATCGCCCCCTCGACGGACCGCCGCGGGGACGCACAATACCGTCATGTTCTCCGTCTGCGTCTTCTGCGGTTCCCGCCACGGTTTGCGCGAGAACTACGCGCGGGCCGCGGCGGAACTGGGCGCGGAGATCGCCCGCCGCGACTGGCGACTGGTGTATGGCGGCGGCAACATCGGCCTGATGGGCGTCCTGGCGGATGCGGCTCTGGCGGAAGGGGGCGAGGTCCTGGGCGTGATTCCGGACCATCTCCTGGAGAAGGAGCTGGGACATCAGGGAGTCACCACGCTCCAGGTCGTGCGGTCGATGCATGAACGCAAAGCGCTGATGGCCGCGGAGTCGTCGGCGTTCGTCGCATTGCCCGGTGGACTGGGGACGCTTGAGGAACTCGCCGAAATCTGGACCTGGAGGCAGCTCAACCTGCATCACAAGCCGATCGGCCTGCTGAACACGGGCGGTTTCTTCGACTCTCTGTTGGGGTTTCTGGATCGCGCCGTCGTCGAGGAGTTCGTCCGGCCGGCGCATCGGGACGTCCTGCTGGTCGATTCGTCGCCGCCGGCGCTGCTGGACAGCCTGTACGCCGCGCGGACTGTTGACCGACCTCTGCCCGTGGAGCGGACGTGAGCCACGAGACCTCGGGCATTGTCAGTCGCCGGTTCCGGGCGCCGCAGCAGGATGGCGAGCTGCTGGCTGTCCCGCCGCTCGGCGACCTTTGCGAACTGGCCGCGTCAAACCGCGCGAGGATCGATGAATCGACATCGTTGATCGACGGGCGTCCGCTCTCCGAACTCCGGCGGCTCTCCCGGACTTCGATCCGCACGGGGTGTGCGAATCACGAGGGCTGCGCGGAAGCGCTGTGGTACGTCACCGGGCATCAGCCGCTCCTCGCGCACCCCGGCGTATGGGTCAAGAACATTGCCGTGTCGCGGCTGGCGGCGCGCTGCGGGGGCGTCGGGGTCAATCTGATTGTCGACAACGACATCCTGCTGACCCGCGGGATCGCGATTCCACGGGGTCCCCGGAACCAGCCGACGCTGGCGATGGAAACGTTCGACGCGCCGGGGGGGCAACTGCCGGGCGAAGAGGCGCGGATTCTCGATGAAGCGTTGTTTGAGTCGTTTGGCGACCGCGTTCGCGCCCGGATCGAGGCCGACTGGGGCTATGCCCCCGCGCTGGGATCGCTGTGGCCCGCCGCCGTCGATGTTCAACGGCAGGGCGGGGGGCTGGTCGCGGCCCTGACGGCGGTGCGCATCGAACTCGAACGCCGCGCGGGGATCGGCAATGTGGAGCTGCCGATCTCGCTGATGTCGGAGACCGACGCTTTCCTGCATCTGGTGCGGCATCTGGCGCGGCGGGCCGAGGCGTTCCGCGAATGCCACAATCGCTGGCTGGCGGCCTATCGGCGGTCGAACCGGATTCGGAGTCGGTCGCATCCGGTGCCGGAACTGGTGCGGCAGGGGGAATGGACGGAGATTCCCGCCTGGACCTGGAAGGGGGGGGATTCGCATCGGCGGCAGGTTCTGTCGCGAATCGTCGGCGACACGATCGAACTCTCGAACGGCCAGTCCGTGTTCGTGCGGTTCTCCGCGCAACCTGGCGAAGCAGGGCTTGAGCCGCTGCGGGAGCTTGCGTCCCGCAACATCCGGATGCGTCCACGGGCGCTGCTGACGACGCTGTTCTCGCGGCTGCTCCTGGCCGATGTGTTCCTGCATGGGATCGGCGGCGCGAAGTACGACGAACTGACGGACGCGATCGCGGCTGAGTTCTTCGCCCTGGAGATGCCCAGCTATGCCACGCTGACGGCGACGCGGCGGCTGCCGATCGGTCCGGGCTATCCCGGCGCGTGGGCGGAGCGGCATCTGTCGCAGGTTGAACTGCGGAGCCTGGAATTCAACGCGGAACGGCATCTGCCCGGCGGCTCGGCCGATCCTCGGGCCGTGGAAAAGCTGAGGCTGATTTCCGAATTGCGGCCGCTGCAGGGGCAGACGCTGCGCGGCGCGTTGCGCGCGCGGCGGCGGGACGTCGCGAGACGACTGGCGGCGGTGGAACAATCGCTGGCGGCCGACGCCGCGGACTTGAAGATCGACCGTCGGCGGCAGCGACATGCTGCGGAGCAGAAGCTTGCGGCGCACAAGGTCCTGATGAGCCGTGAATATGCCGCGGTGCTGCATCCGGAGAACGCGTATGCTGCATGGGTCGCGCAGGTCAGCGGCGAATTGGAATCGAAGTCGGCGGTCGGGCGATGACTCGTCAATCGGGCAGGGTGCATCTTGTCGGGGCGGGTCCGGGTGATCCGGGGCTGATCACGCTGCGCGGTCTGGAATGTTTGCGCGAGGCGGATCTCGTCTTGTACGACGGCCTGGTGAACCCGCTGCTGTTGCGGCATGCCCGGGGGTTGGTGGAGCGGACGGCGCGGACGACGCGTCCCGGGGTGCGCTGCGTGGCTCAGGCGAACGTCACCGCGCGAATGATCGAAGCGGCGCAGGCCGGACAGGTCGTCGTGCGTCTCAAAGGGGGCGACCCGTTCATCTTCGGCCGGGGAGGGGAAGAGGCCGCGGACCTGGCCCGGGCCGGCATCCCGTATGAAGTCGTTCCGGGCATCACAGCGGCGACAGCGGCGGCGGTCTACGCCGGCATCTCCCTCACGCATCGCGATCATGCATCGGCCGTGGCGCTGATTACGGGGCATGAGAATCCCGAAAAGCCGGAACGCAGCCTGGATTACGGGGCTCTCGCGAAGTTCCCCGGCACGCTTGTGTTCTATATGGGGCTGCACAAGTTGGAGGCGATTGCACAGGCGCTGATCGGCGCGGGCAAGCCGCACGACACGCCTGCCGCCGTCATCTGCCAGACGACGCTGCCGCACCAGCAGGTGGTCGCCGGGACGCTGGCGGACATTGCCGATCGCGCCCGGGCCGCGAAGGTCCAGCCGCCGTCGCTGATCGTCGTCGGGGCCGCCGCCGGCGCGCGGGAGCCGCCCCGCTGGTTCGACGACCGTCCGCTGCGCGGAGTCTCGATCGCGCTGACCCGGTCCGCCGAGCAGCAGGACGACGCGATCGAACTCGCGTTGCGGCTGGGGGCCGAGCCGGTCGTCATGCCGTTGATCGACATCGGTCCGCCGCAGGACTGGTCGGACGTGGACGCGGCGCTGGGCCGGATCGGAGAGTTCGACTGGCTGGTGTTCACGAGCGCGAACGGGGTGCGCTCGTGCCTGGGACGGCTGTGGGATGGCGGGGGGGACGCGCGGGCTCTGTCTGGCGTCCGGGTCGCGGCGATCGGGCCGGCTACCGCCCGGGCGCTTGAGGAATTTCGGTTGCGCGCGGATCTGGTTCCGGAATCCTTCCGGGCCGAGGAGCTTGCCGATGCACTGGAGCCGCATGTCCATGGCAGGCACGTGCTGTGGGCGCGGGCGAACAGCGGGCGGGACGTCCTTCCGGACGCGTTGTCGCGTGCCGGGGCAAAGCTGGAGCAGGTCGTCGTGTATCGCAATGAGGATGTGGCCGCGCTGCCGGAGGGCGTCGCCGAGCGGATCGCCCGCGGAGAGCTGGACTGGATCGCGCTCAGCAGCCCTTCGATCGCCCGGAATCTGGCGAGGCTGGCCGGGTCGCTGCTGAAGTCCGAGGCCGGCCGGCGGGTGCGGCTGGCTGCCATCAGCCCGGTGACGGCGGAGGCGGCTGCGGCGGAGGGGCTCGAGGTCTTCGCAGTCGCGACCGAGTTCAATTGGTCCGGCCTGTTTGACGCGATCGTCAGCGCCAGCGCCGTACCTCCGGCCTGACGGGCTCCGCGGACTTCACCAATCCGGCCTGTGGAATTGCTGTCCGGGCGGGCGACGCTACGATCTGCAGCGTGCGGCGACTGGGTGATCCAGGCAGGGAGTACCGGCATGGCGAAGTATCTGACGATCGCGCTCGTGGCGCTGGGGCTGGGGGCCGGTTCGGCCATCGCGGCTGATGAACCGGCGGCGGAGACGCCGAAGTCCGAGACAGCGGAACTCAACGAGCAGGAACAGGCGTTCGTCAAACTGATGACCAACGCCGTTCTGGCCGGCACGTTCACGATCGAACGGGACGGAAAGGGATCGGACGCTCAGCGACATGACGAGCGTTACGCGATCAAGGGGATTTCGAAGGTCGCAGAGGACCGCTGGCTGGTCCACTCGCAAATCAAGTACGGCCAGCTGGACGTGACGGTGCCGGTGCCGGTGCAGGTGCACTGGGCGAACGACACGCCCGTGCTGTCGGTGACCGACCTGACGATTCCGCTGGTGGGAAGCGAGTTCACCGCACGGCTGTTGTTTTACGATGGCCGTTATGCGGGGACCTGGCGTCACGGGAAGGTCGGCGGCCTGATGTTCGGCACGATCGAGCATCCGAACGCCGCACAGGAGGAGCCGGCGGAGGCTGTCGGCGAGATGAAATAATTGCATGGGTTCCGCGGCGCAGAGTCGATCACGCGGAGCAAAATGAAGCGCGACGAAGCGAGTTTTCGGACGTCCGGCGGAACTTTTATGTGAAACCGAGGGCGGACGTTGAGGTGCTGATTGACACGCCGCGTTGGCATTCGTAGCGTAGCACTAGTCATGCCTTTTTCCGCCGATCGGCGGCTTTTCTCTCGCGTTCGTCATCACTTCCTGTGGAATCTAAAGGCCTACGGCATTCGCGTCGCCTGTCGTCGGATCGGGAATGCGTTTCCGATCGGATGCGGTCCGGCCTGAGGAGCATTGTCAACTGACGTCGGCAACGTGCGCGTGAGATCTCCTATGGTGCAGGCAGAACTGCGAGTGTCATCGGGCCGGCAGGCCGGCAGCGTAATTACGCTGCCCCTGGGCAAGTTCCTGATCGGCCGGGAAGAAGACTGTCATCTGCGGCCGAACAGCGACCTCGTCAGCCGCCATCACTGCGTCTTTACAGCGGACGAATTGTCGCTCCGTCTGCGCGATCTGGGCAGCACGAACGGCACGTTCGTGAACGGCGAGCGGATTCGCGGGGCCGTCCTGTTGAACGACGGCGACCGGGTCGCGATCGGCAAGCTCGAATTCGACGTGGTGCTGCGGGATCCCACCGCCGAGGACACGTCGCTGAACGTGAATCTCGACACACAGACGAGCATTCCCGCGGGGACGGTCTCGGAGCCGGCCAAGGCCGAGCCGGAACCGTCGACCAGCGAGACCATGCTCGAAATGCCGGTCGCTCCAGATATGACCTCTGGCGACACCGCATTCGTCCAGCCGCAGATGACGCCCCCCGGCATGTACGGGCAGCCTTTGGGCTATCCGCAATACGCTCCGCAGTTCGGCTATCCGCCTGGCTATCCGATGCCCGGGTACTACCCGCAGGCCATGGGCTATCCCCCGCCGATGGGGATGTATCCCGGGATGCCAATGCAGCAGGTTCCCGGCATGCCGGCTCCCGCCTCCACTGAGGCCCCGGCCGGCAGCACGCCGGACGTTCGTCTGCCCGATCCCGAGACGACCGGCGCCAAAGCCCCGGAACCTCCCAAGCCCGCTGCTGATGGCGGCGCCGCGGCGAGCGGCAAGCCGGCTACAATTCCGGAGACGGCCGCGGATATCATCAAGCAGTACCGAACCCGGCGGCCCACGTAACCGCAGGTTCCCCGGACCCTGCCGTTCCCGGATCGTCATGCCGCTCGCGATTGCACTCACAACTCCTTCAGCCATTCCGCTGGAGGTCGACGCCGTCACCCTGCAGGCGGTGCGCGACCTGAAGCCCGACGCCGTCCGTGGCATCCTCATCCAGCGCGGCAACCGGCAGGCGCCGCTCGGGGACTTCTTCGACGTCAGCGGCTCCGCCGCCGACGACACGCTGGTCTGGCAGGGCGATCTGTCCCGCGTGAAATGGATCGGCGCCCGCCATTCCGGCGGACGTGTCCTCGTCGAGGGGAACTGCGGGATGCACCTCGGCTCGGAGATGACGGGGGGCGAGATCGAGGTCCGCGGCAACGTCGCGGACTGGGCCGGAGCCGAGCTTCACGGCGGTCGGATTCGCATCCGCGGGAACGCCGGGCATCTGGTCGGGTCGGCCTACCGCGGGGCGCGGCGCGGGATGACCGGCGGCGAAATCATCATCGACGGCCACGTCGGCAATGAAATCGGCCACGCCATGCGCCGCGGCCTGATCGCCATCGCCGGCGCCGCGGGGGACTTCCTGGGCGTGTCGATGATCGCGGGCTCGATCCTGACCTTTGGCGAGGTCGGCATCCGCCATGGCGCGGGAATGAAGCGCGGCACGATCGGACTGCTTGGCGCCCGGGACCCGGAGCTGCTGCCGACCTTCCGCGAGGCCTGCGAATGCCAGCCGGTGTTCCTGAACCTCGTTGCCGCGAGGCTGGAATCGCTGGGCTTCGAACCGGCCGGGATGCTCCGCAACCGCCGCGTCCGCCGGTACTGCGGCGATCTGCTGGAACTCGGCAAGGGCGAAATCTTCGCCGCGGCGTGACGCCGGTCAGCGTCCCTGCGAGACGGCGATCGCGTGTCCGATCATCCGCAGGTAGCCCTCTTCCAACGTGATCCTCAGCTGCAGGCCCCGGTCGACAGGCGCGATCGCGATTTCCAGCTGGTCATCCTCCGGCTGCGGGAACGCCCGTTGCGCCACGGCCCGGAATTGGCGGGCGGCCTCATCCCCCTCGTCGCGGACCAGTCCCAGCCAGTCGGTGAGATGCAGCCGGGCGGCGGCGAGACGTCCCGCATCGCCGTCTGCGGCGCCGGATGCTCCCATGGCCTCTTCGAGCCGGTCGCGGGCTTCCTCGCCGCCAATGGCGAACCAGATCGCATCATGGGCGACGCCGACCAGCAGGGCCGCATCTTCGCCGTACAGCAACTGATCCTGCGGTCGCTCCGCCACGCCCCGGACGCGATGAAACGCCACGCCGCGGATCTCCATGGCGTTCATGTCGATCTTCCGTCCCTCGGGCGAGGCCTGCGCGAAGGGCAGCACCGCCTGGACGGCGCGTGCCAGCGGCTCGCCATCCGCCAGCGCGATTCCGCCGATCGCCGTGAAGTGGTCGGGCGGTCCGCCGACCACCTGAAACACCGCATCCAGTTGCCCGGCTTCCGCCGTTCGCCGCAGCGTCGAGAACAGCGTCCGCACGTGCGGCAGCAGGATGGCCGCGCCGCGCTCCGTCTCGCCCTCCGCCTTTTGCTGGCTCAAATCCAGCGCACGGCCGATCATCTCACGCAGCTCGACCGGCAGATTCACATGCAGCACGAGTCCCATTGGCGCCGCCTCGGCGGCCAGCGCTCCAAAGCGGGGCGAGCCCTCAGCCAGCGACTGAAACGCGTTGGGAATCCGCGGCTTCCCCGAACCGGCCACCACGGCGCCTTCGATCACCAGCGAACGTGCGTCCCGCTCCAGCCGCCAGCCGGCCTCCAGCCGCTCGGTGTCTTCGAACAGCGCACGGGCGATCTGCCCGCCAAATCCCAGAGAGTCCTGCACCAGCTGGGTCTCAGTTTCCGTGCCGCCCTGAGCCTGCGAGCGCGTCGATGCCAGCAGCCCGTCCAGCGTGCCTCGCGCCATCAGGGCCAGGTGGACTGGAATGCCTTCCCGGCGCAGCGAAATCGCGCCGTCGTACCGGCTGAGCAGGTCGCCCATCACGCTGCTCGGATCGGGCAGGGTGCGAAGCAGGACGTCGGGCTTCTCGCTGAGGAAGGCGTAACCATGTTCCAGCCGGACGGGAATCGACTTCTCCGGCGTCTTGAGGACGAGACGTCCCGGCTGCGCGTCATCTTCGAGGCTGATGACGTTTCCCAGCCGCGCGGTGGATTTCAACTGCTCGATGTCCGCCACCGGAATGAACACGGCGGCGTCGGGATCAGCCCCCAGCGTCTGAGGAAAGAAGACCATGACGCCCAGCGGCCGGCCGCGATCGATGCCCTTCAACTCGTTGAGGTTGGCGACCAGGCCCCGCACGAACTGCGCGTACTGAGGATGTCCCGAGGCGTCGAACAGATAGTCGACGTCGTCGAGCACCGCGTCGATGCTGGCGATCGCCGCGACGGCGAGGGGGGGCGTGGCATTTTGCGCGTCGGCGCGGGACGCCGTTCCGAGCGCCAGAATGAGGACCAGCCAGCGGACGGGGCTGCGCGAGCGAAGACGGAACGTCATGGACAATCCGGAGTCTGAAAGGGAGTGGTCGTCTGGTCTACCAGCCGTTTCGCGGGCGGGGTTGCAGGGAAACGTCCCTGCAACGGCGAAATGGGCGTCTGGCCGACGGCGCGGAGTCAGCCGACGGTCGGCCAATTCGCGGCGCCGCGCCGGCGGTTCCTGCCGGTGCCGGACGCCGTTCGCTGCCCGCGGACCCCGGAACGGCGTCCCTGCGGTTCCTGCCGTTGACCGGTCTGTCGGATTCTGACACATCCCCCGCGGAAAATCGCACGCCCGCCGTGCGCGGTTCCCACCGCCTGTTCCGGAGAGCGGAATGCGCCCGGTCGTCGCTTTGCCCGTGTGGAGGAAGTCATGAAACGTCTGACGAGCGCGGCGCTCGCGTGCTCAGTGCTGGGCGTCAGTCTTCCGGGCTGCACCGGGTTGATCACGCAGCGCGCCGTCACGGCATTCGCCCGGGGCCTGGAGAACAAGGATCTCGCGCAGTTGAAGTCGAGTTCGTCGGACGAATTCGGTTCGCGGGCGCTGCGGCTGCCGGAAGCGACGCAGGACCTGCGGCTGGTGCAACTGCCGACGGGCAAGGCCAAGGTCGTTTCCATCGATGAGTCGTCGCCGAAGGAGCGCGTCGTCGTCGTCGAAGTCGGCGAGTCGAAGAAGCGGGTGGAGTACCGACTGACGCGCAACCCGAAGAAGGGCCGCTGGGTCGTCGACGACGTGTTCGTCGGCCAGAAGCTGGAGGGCAGCAGCTCGGAAGTCGTTCGCTCGGTGACCGACCAGATGAACATGCTGCTGTGCGTGCGCGAGATGCTCGCGGCGCTGCAGTCGCGCGAGCGCGAGGCGATGCAGACGGTCACCACGCCGGAGCTGGCGAAGGAACTTGAGGGTCTGCCTCCCGCGTGGCTCGACAAGATCGCCAGCCGCGTCGCCGGGGACAGCCCGATCCGGGCCAATTCCTTCCGTCCTGAAGTTCGGATGGAGCAGGATCGCGCGGCGGTCGGTTTGCGGCGCGGGGACGGCCTGCTGGTCATGGAGTTTCGGAACTCGAGCGGTCGCTGGCTGCTGAACGACGCCTCCTGGAGCGGCGGCAAAGAGGAGGAGGTTTCCTCGGTCCGCAAGTTGTGCACGTCCCTGACGCAGGCGCGGCAGTTTCTGGAGGCCTACGCCGCGGGGGACAAGCCGGCCCTCGCGCAAATGTCGACTCGCGAGTTCCACGAGAAGAGCCTGCTTCCCGGCGATCTGTCCCGGGCCCCGCTGCCCGCCATGGACCTGTTGACCCAGCCGTTCGACGTCCAGCAGCATCGCGAGCGGATCGACGTGCTGCTGACGTTGAACGACACGACGTACACGCTGAATATCGTGCCTCCGAAATCGGCGATCGGCGAGGAGACGGACCCCGCGATGGCCAGCGAGCGGCGTGTCGAGGAGGTCACGGTCTACGATCGCAAGAGCGGCGAGATCAAGCGGCTGTCGGCTGTGTTCCAGTCGCAGGCGGTCGTCGAGGTGTACAGCGAACTTCTGGCGGCTCGCGACGCGGTGCAGTTGCGGCAGTTGTCCACGACGGACTTCAACGACCGCGTGTGGAAGCGGTTTCCGCCGCAGATTCTGCAGGCGATCGGGTTGAACGAGATCGAGACGGCGCCGCCGACGCATGCGACGACCGTGTTCCAGGGGCCGGTGACGGAGGTGACCGTCATGCAGGGCTCGCGAGCTCTGACATACGTTCTGCATTCCGAGGGAGGGCGGCTCGTCGTCGATGACGTCCTGATGCCCGTTCTGAACCGGCCGTCGTCCCTCAAGAAGACCATGCAGGTGCTGGCGCCGATCGCGGAGTTCCGCGCGGGGCTGGCCAGCGGAGACCGCAACGCGCTGATGGCTGCCTCTGGAACGGGGCTCGACCGGATCGTCTGGCAGCAGGTCCAGGAGACTCCTGAAATTGGCGTGAACATCGAGGGCCGACTGGCCCTGCCGATTCATGCGGCGAAGATCGACGCGACGCAGTCCCGGGTGACGCTGTCCAACGGTCGCGAGGTCGCGGAAGTCGACCTGATTCTCGAACGGGACCGGTTTGTGGTCGAGGACGTGACGTTCCTCGAAGGGCCCGGACAGGCTCCTGTGGCCATGCTGCAGGCCATGCGCCGGGAGATCGCCCGCGACATGCAGCACCGGACGGCCCCGCAGGTGCTTCCGGCGAGCTATGAGCGCTCGGCGGCCGCTCCTGCCGCGGACGACTTCCGGCCCCTGTGATCCAGCCGCGTCGCGGCCTGGGCGGCGAATCGACAAGTCCGCTGGCCGCTGTTTCGGGTCGTCTGGCGAGACGGATCAGCCGGCGACGAACACGTGGTCGCGAAGTTCCGGCTCGTGGCCGTGATACCGCAGACGGCTGAAGTGGAACTGGGTCTGACCGATCAACAGCCTCGGGCGATCGAAATAGCTGCCGAGAATCCGGTCGACCTCGGCGGGCAGCGCGGGACGTCCATCGCGGGACTGATGCCGCGAGACAATCAGGACGTCGTAGACTCCCCCCGAATTCAGCGTCGCCTGATACCGTCCCCCGTCGTCCGCGATAGCGTATGCGCCTCCCAGCAGCCGCAGCGATTCCTGGGCCAACTGCAGATCGGCCGCCTGCGCGCCGTTCCTAAAGCCTTCGATCGACAACAGCGCCGTGCCCTGCCGCTTCTCAGGCAGGATGAGGATCCGCGCTCCGGAATCCGCGCGTGTCACGCCGTCGCGTGCGATGTATGAGATCCTCCCGGACAGGCTGACGGCGCCCGCCACGGAAGCCGTCTCCGTCGTCGCGGGATTGGATTGACCGGGCTGCGGCGCGGTTGCTCCGCCCTCGCCTGACGCCAACGGCCCCGTGGGTCTCGACCGGCGGCCCAGCCACCAGGCGCACGGCCAGACGATCAGCGCTGCGCCCAGCGCGATCAATACATCGCGACGAGTCGGCTTCCGGAGTCCGGGCGCCGCGGGCCCGGGGGCAGGGACTGACGCAGCCAGTTTGCCAAGCACGAGGTGCGAGTCGACAGGGCCAAGGGCGGGCGTCTCGGTGGTCGCGGCGAACGGATCAGCCGGGACAGCCACAGGCGCGGCGGCCGACCGCATGTGGCTGACATGCGCGGGCGGATCGATCACGATCGGCGCGGCGGACGGAGGCAGCGCAGCCGATTCCGTCGTCAATATGACTGGGCCTTCGACCTTCGCGTTTGGTTCCAGCGACGCGAGTTCGCCCAGCGCGCGGGAAAGAGACGCGTCCGAAAGATCCAGGGCCGGCTTCGGGAGGGGACGAACGGAACCGTCAAGATCGGGAACGCGCAGCGTTCGACCGCAGGCCGGACAATCCACCACCGATGTCGCCGCAGTCCGCGAAATTCCTAAGAACTGCGAGCAGTGCGGACATCGGAACTTGATGGGCATGGATGAATCTCTCGCCTCGGCTTGGCAGAATGCAGGCCCTCGACGGTTTTTTCCCCGCGTCGGCGTTCCGTCATCATGTCCGCCGGCCGAGGATTTCGCGAGGCTTCCGACTCGGAGGTCCGTCGGCTCCCGGCCACGCCGATCCTCAGTCTCCAGAACTTCCCCACAGCCTGCGAGGCGACCATGCAACTCGGATTCGTCACCGCCATCCTCCCGGAACTCTCACTGCCGGAAGTGCTGCGAGTGGCCGCCGACGCTGGTTATGACTGCGTCGAAGTCATGTGCTGGCCGGTCAGCAAGGCCGAGCGGCGGTACGCGGGGGTGACGCACCTCGACGTGACGTCCTTCGATTCCTCCACCGTGGCGGATCTTGAGCGGCTGACCCGCGACACGGGCGTCGGCATCAGCGGCCTGGGGTATTATCCGAACCCGCTCTCGCCAAACCGTGAGGAGGCGGAAACGGCCGTGCAACATCTGCGGCGGGTGATTTCCGCGGCGTCGAAGCTCGGCATTCCGCGGGTGAACTCGTTTGTGGGGCGGGACTGGACGAAGTCGGTCGACGACAACTGGCCGCAGTTTCTGGCGACCTGGCGGCCGCTGATCGACCTGGCGGAGAAGGAGGGCGTGCGGATCGGCATCGAGAACTGTCCGATGCTGTTCACAAAGGATGAATGGCCGGGGGGCAAGAACCTGGCGATCAGCCCGGCGATCTGGCGGCGCATGTTCGAGGACATTCCAAGTTCGCACTTCGGGTTGAATTTCGATCCGTCCCACTTCGCGTGGCAGTTCATGGATCCGTTGCCGGCTCTGCGGGAGTTTTCGGATCGGCTGTTTCACGTCCACGCCAAGGACGTCCGCGTCGACCCGCAGCGGCTGAATGACCACGGCATTCTGGCCCATCCGCTGGAGTACCACGTGCCGAAGCTGCCTGGCCTGGGCGATGTGGACTGGGGAAAGTTCTTTTCCGTGCTGACGGACGTGGGGTATCGTGGACCGGTGTGCGTGGAAGTGGAGGACCGCGCGTACGAGGATACGCTGGCCAGCCGAACCGCTTCGCTGGTTCAAAGCGCCACGTATCTTCGGAATTACCTGCCCCGGCAGCGGCCGGCCTGATCCACAGCGGTCAATCCGTGCCGTCTGCCAGAAGCCCGGCTTCAGGAGCCTGCCGAGGCTGCCTGAGTTCCTGAACGGGCGAATATGTCCTACCGCATCCGTCGTGGCGAACCGCTTCGACTCAGCGTGCAGCGGATCGGAGTCGAGCAGCTCGAATCCGTTCTGGACGAGCTGACGGTCGTCGGTCCCGATCGGGATGCGGTCGTGCACCAGGTCCGACTGCGCATCAAGAAACTGCGGGCGCTGCTGCATGTCGTTCGCGGCGGCCTGCGGCGGACGGATCGCCGGCTCGCGCGCGAACTGCGGGACCTGGGACGGGCGCTGGCCTCCGCTCGGGATCTGCGGGTTCTGGAGGGCACGACGCGCGATCTCTGTCAGGCCCTCCCGTCCGGGGATCGTCCGGCCCTCAGGGCGGCGCTGCGGGCTGAACTGAAGCAGCGGCCCCCCGCGGAGGCCGCCACGGACGTCAGCGCGCTGAGAGGTTCGTTTCGCAGGGCGCAGGAACAGTTCCGCCGGCTGAAACTCAAGGCAGACGACGGCCTGCTGATCGGCGGTCTCGCCCGGTCGTATCGGCAAACGTCCCGGGGACTGCGGGAAGCGACCGAGGCCTTGACGCCGGAGGCGACTCACGAGCTGCGCAAGCGCGCCAAGCGCCTGATGTATCAGGTGCGGTTGGTCAGCCACGCCTGCCCCGAGCTGCTGCGTCCTCTGGCCGGCCTGTTGAAGTCGGCGACGGACGAACTGGGCGTCGCGAACGACCATGCCGTGCTGCTGGCGACGTTGGGTCCGCGGTTGAAGGGGCCGGCGCGAAAGGCAGTGCGCGTCGCGGCGGACGAGCGGCAGACCGAGCTGCGGACGGCGGCCATCGCGCGACTGCGGATCGTGCTGGCGGAATCGCCGAGCGCGTTCCGGGACCGGGTCGAACGTTACTGGTCGCTGTGGGATGGAAACCCGCGCGACAGCGAGGATGAGGGCGCGTGAAGACCGGCGCCGAACCGGCGCCCGCGGAGCTCGACGTCAGGCCAGCGGGACATCCTCGACAGGCGCGTTGCCCTGCAGCAGCCGGCGCAGCAGCACTTCGCTGATTCGGCCCCGGAAGCGGATCTCGTCGTCGAGTTCCAGAACCGGCACACAGGTGTTGAACGCGTCCCGGAAGTCGGGATGGATGTCGATGTCGATCTCGCGCAGCGGCGGCAACCAGTGGCGGTATGCCGCCAGCAGTTCGCGGGCTTCGTCGCACAGCGAGCAGTCTTTTCGCGTGTACAGCACGCCGCTGCGAAACCGGCGGCCCGGAGTCGCCGGCTTCCATTCGGTCCGGGCGTGGCTGGCTTTCCATTGCAGCACGCAACTGCCGACCAGCATGGCGAACGTCAGCGCGCTCCAGAAGAACGGGGAACGGTCAAACATCCGCTGCGGCCCCAGTGGAAGCCAGTTCTGGGCCCCGGCCAGACACCCCGCCAGGCCCAGCAGGCTGAACACGAGCAGCCCGGCGGCCACGCGCGCGTTGGCGGCCCTCAGAGACAGATCTTGGTTCTCGGGCATCGGACGTCTGCCGAATTCTGCGTGAACGGGGAGCGCCGGCAGCGGAATTATTTCGCCCTCGCGGCAGGACTCCAAGTCCAGCCTCGCCGGAATTCCCGGTCGCCGGATTCCTGACCCAGGACCCGAGCGTGAACGCTTGCGCCGATTGACAGCTTCGCCGGGGGCTTGGAGAATTTCGACCTGCCTGTCGAACCTGGGCCAACCGCCTTTTTGCCCCGACCAGAATTCCGCCCGTGAGCCATCCGACTCCGTCGAAACCTGAAACGATTGTCCTCGATGGCGTCACGCAGGTCGTGTTCGGCCCCGATTACCGGATGATCACTGAGGAACTCATCCCGGCTGCGACCGAAGCGCTGCTGCAGGCGGCCTCGCCCCCGACGATGCGGCTGGTCATCGATCTGCGGCAGACGGAGTTCTTTGGCTCGTCATTCATCGAGATCCTGTTCCGGGTCTGGAAGCGGCTGAAGGAACGCAACGGCCGGTTTGCACTTCTGAATTCCAACCCGTACTGCCTCGAGGTGTTGAAGGTCACGCATCTCGACAGTCTGTGGCCGATCTGCGACGCGCTGGAAGAGGCGGTCGCCGCGACGAAGCAGGCCGACGGCTGAATGTCCCGCGGCGGATTCGCGCCTCGCGGAGTGCGCGGACAAATCCGAAAAGTGGCGGCAAGCACGGTCCCGGAACCGCGCCGGCGGGTTTACAATGATGTGACCCGCCCCCGTCGCCCATCGTGGCCCGCCACCGCATGACGTCCCCGCCGCACGACTTCCCCCCCATTCCGGACTTCGATTACGACCCGCGGACGCGCCTCGTGTTCGGGGCCGGAGCGCTGGCGCGGCTCGGCGAATTCGCCTCCGAACTCGGGGGCGGACGTGTGTTGCTCGTCTCCGATCCGGGGCTGCGGGACGCCGGACACGAACAACGGGCGCTGGGGCTGCTGGAAGCGGCCGGGATGCAGGTCCGCATTTTTGACGACGTCCCGCCGAATCCCACCACGGACGACGTCGACAAGGGCGCCCGTTTCGCCCAGAGCCTGGGGATCGACCTGATCATCGGCCTGGGGGGCGGCAGCAGCATGGACTGCGCCAAGGGCATCAACTTCCTGCTGACCAATGGCGGGCGGATGGAGGATTACCGGGGCATGGGCCAGGCCCGGAATCCGTTGCTGCCCATGATCGCGGTTCCCACCACGGCCGGAACGGGCAGCGAGGCTCAGTCGTACGCCGTCATCTCACATGCCCAATCGCACGAGAAGATGGCCTGCGGCGACAAACGAGCCGCGCCCCGCGTCGCGCTGCTGGATCCCGAACTCACCCTGACGATGCCGGCCAGCGTGACGGCCTTCACGGGCATCGACGCCATCAGCCACGCCGTCGAGAGCTACGTCACCACCCGCCGGAATCCGATTTCCCAGTTGTTCGCGCGGCGGGCCTGGCGGATGCTCAGCCAGGCGTTTCCAGTGGTCGTCGAGCAACCGGACAATCTGGCGGCCCGCGGGGCGATGCTGCTGGGCGCGCATCTCGCCGGAGCGGCCATTGAGAACTCAATGCTCGGAGCGACGCACGCCCTCGCCAATCCCGTGACGGCGCGATTCGACGTCACGCACGGCGTGGCGATCGGCGTGCTGCTGCCGCATGTCGTGCGGTTCAACGCGCCGGCCGTGGATGGCTTGTACGGTCAGCTCTGTGCGGACGCCGGCATCTCGGTGAACGGCACGCCGGCGGCCGAGCCGCTGGCGAAACGGCTGCGGCACTTCGTGGCGCTGTCCGGCGGGCCGACGACGTTGGCCGAATGCGGCGTCGATCCGACCCAGCTGGAGACGATGTCCCGGGAGGCGGGGGAGCAGTGGACCGGTCGCTTCAATCCCCGGCCCGCGGGACCGAAGGACTTCGAGGAGCTTTATCGATGCGCACTCAGCCCCGCATGAATTCCGATTCCGGCCGCCGGGACTTTCTGCGGCACGCGGCAGCCGTCGGCCTGGCCGCCGCATTTCCGCAACGGCTGGCAGGGTTGCTGGCGGCGGATGCAGCGCCTGAGGATTCCTGGAAGACGTTCCGCAACGGTCCGGAGCTGCGCGGCGTCGCGGCCCGCCCGCTGCCCGAGAAACTGGAACTGTTGTGGGAGATGCCGACGCCCGATGGCGTGGTCGGCACGCCGGCAATCCTCGACGGGAGGACGTTCGTCGGCACGCTGTCCGGCGATCTGCTGTGCCTGGACCTGACGAGCGGCGAGGAGATCTGGAAATACCAGGCGCTGGTTCCTCCGGATCAGAACACGTTCGTGCCGGGGTTCGCCGCGCCGATCGGCATCGCGGGCGACCTCGTGTTCGCCGGGGACGACAGCGGCGTGATGCACGCGGTGGATCGCGCCAGCGGCGAGCTGCGCTGGAAGTTTGAATCGAAGGATCAGATTGTCGGCGGCCCGACGTTTGACGATCAGCACGTCATTTTCGGTTCGCACGACGGCAAGCTGTACTGCCTGGCCCGGGCGGACGGCGCGAAGGCCTGGGAATACAACACGGAAGGGCCTGTCAACGGCACGCCCGTCCTCGCCGGGCCATACACGTTCGTCACCGGCTGCGACAAACCCGTGCTGCGAATCGTCGATACGCAGACCGGCGCCGAACACTCCGAGGCGCCGCTGCGCGAATTGATGATCGCGTCCGCCGCGATCGTCGGCGACCTGCTGTATTTCGGCACCGACAACGGCACGGTCTATGCCTACGACTGGCGGAAGCACGAGCCGGTGTGGACGTATTCGGTTCCCAATCGTCAGCAGCAGATTCATTCCTCGCCGGCCGTGACGGAGGAACTGGTGGTGATAGGCAGCCGCGACCGGCATCTGCACGCCATCGACCGCAAGACGGGAGAAGGTCGCTGGACTTTCCAGACCCGGGCGAAGATCGATGGCTCGCCGGTGATCGCCGGAGATCGGGTCTATTTCGGCTCGTCCGACCGGATTCTGTATGGCGTGTCTCTGGCGGACGGTCAGCAGGTCTGGCGGCACGCGGCCGGGCAGTCGGTCACGGGCTCGCCCGCCATCGCGGAAGGCAAGCTGGTGATCGGCACGGAAACGTCGAGCGGCCGGGTCCTGTGTTTCGGTGCCCGGTGACGTTTCACAGTTCAGCGGACGTGCGGCGGCGCGCCGCCACAGGCCGGGGGCGGGTTATGGCAAAGCGGGCGAAACGCAGCGTGCTGGCCGAGGGTCGCTACCTGCGGCTGGTGGCGGAAGGGGGCTGGGAGTTCGCGGAGCGCAGCCGCGGGCTGGAGGCGGTGGCGGTGATCGCCGTCACGCCGCAGCGCGAACTCATCCTGACGGAGCAGTTCCGGATCCCGCTGGGGCGGAACGTCATCGACCTGCCGGCCGGACTGGTCGGCGACGATCTGGAGCACGACAGCCTGGCGGCTGCAGCGCTGCGTGAACTGGAGGAGGAGGTTGGCTATCGCGCGCGGAGCGTGAAGCTCGTGTTCAGTGGACCCACGTCCGCGGGCCTGTCGAACGAAGTCGTGAACTTTCTGCTCGCGCGGGGCGTGCGGCGGGTCGGTCCGGGGGGCGGCGTCGCCGGCGAGCGGATCGCCGTGCATCTCGTGCCCGTCGACAAAGTGCTGTCGTGGACGAAGCGCCGCGGCCGGCGCGACGGAGTCCTGACCTCCCCCAACGTGCTGGCGGCACTGGCGCTGCTCGCCGCCGAGTGACTGCCCGGCCGCGGGCGACCGCGCCGAAGGCGTTCAGAACCGCCGATCGCCGCAATCAGGGTAGGCACCCGCGGGCGCGCTACGGTACTCTGAATTTCATGGCGACTGAAGCAAAAACGGAAATCGGCAGCTATTTCATTTCGAACTATCCTCCGTTCTCTCAATGGCGGACGGAGCACGTTCCCCAGATCCATGCCGCGCTGGATCGGCAGCCCGATCGCTCGGTCCCGCTGGGGATGTATCTGCACATCCCGTTCTGCCGCAAACGCTGCCGCTTCTGCTACTTCCGGGTCTACACCCAGCAGAACGCCGACATGGTGAAGAACTATGTCGAGGCGCTGGACCGCGAGGTGACGCTGCTGAAGGACAAGCCGGGCGTCGTCGGCCGGGAACTGGAGTTCGTGTACTTCGGCGGCGGTACGCCCTCGTATCTGAGCGCGCGGCAGCTGCAGACGCTGCGGGAACGGCTCAGCCATTCCGTCAGTTGGGACCACGCGCGGGAAGTCACGTTCGAATGCGAGCCGGGCACGCTCAGCTTGGAGAAGGTCCAGACGCTGAAGGAGATCGGCGTCACGCGGGTCTCGCTGGGCGTCGAGAACTTCAATGACGCGATTCTCGAAGAGAACGGCCGCGCCCACCTGTCGCCGGAGATCTTCCGGGCCTACGACTGGATTCGCGACGTCGGCTTCCCGCAGGTCAACATCGACCTGATCGCCGGCATGATCGGCGAGACCGACGAGAACTGGCGGGCCTGCGTCGAGAAGGCCCTCGAGATGCAGCCGGACAACGTCACCATCTACCAGATGGAACTGCCGTTCAACACGCTGATTTCAAAGGACATGAAGGAACACGGGATCGAGTCCCCCGTCGCCGACTGGCCGACCAAGCGCCGCTGGGCCAGCGAGGCGATCGACCGGTTCCTCGCCGCGGGCTACGGCCTGTCGAGCGGCAACGAACTTGTGAGGAACCCGGAGACCGACCGGTTCGTGTATCGGGACAACCTGTTCCGCGGCAGCGACATCCTGGCCGTGGGCGTGTCGTCCTTCGGGCATTTCCAGGGCGTCCATTACCAGAACCTGGACGCGATCGAGCAGTATCTGCAGACGGTCGGCGAAGGGCGGCTGCCCATCCATCGGGCATTGACGCCCACGCCCCACCAGCGGCTGATCCGCGAATGGGTGCTGCAGATGAAAGAGGGCCGCCTGGACGTCGCCGAGTTCGAACGCAAGTTCGGCGTCGACCCGCTCAGCGAGTTCGACGAGCCGCTGCGGAATCAGCAGCGGGCCGGTTACCTGGAACGGAGCAACGGACACATCGCGCTGACGCGCAAAGGGCTGCTGCAGGTCGACAGTCTGCTGCCGGAGTATTTCGAGCCGCAGCATCGTGCGGTACGGTATACGTAAACCTGCCGGATCCGCCCTCCGCGGCGGCATCCACGACCACGCCTCGGGTCCCCCGCCACGGAGACGATTGATGCGAGTCCAATCGCTGCTAGCGACGACGTGTGGACTGTTTCTGCTGGCGGCCGCCAGCCCGGCGCTGGCCGTCAACCCGCGACTGCAGCAGGTGCTTCCGCACGGCGGCCAGCGGGGCACGGAATCGACGCTGACGCTTCGTGGCACGGGCCTCGAGGACGCGGAGGAGTTGATGCTGTACGACGAGGGCCTGGAGGTCGTCTCGCTGACGGTCCCCGAGGACGGCCAGCGGCGGGGGCGCGAACTCGAGATCGTTGTCCGCATTCGTCCCGACTGCCCGCTCGGCTCGCAACGGTTCCGGCTGCGGACCGCCACCGGCCTGTCGAACCTGCTGTGCTATTGGGTCGGAACGTTGCCCGTCATTGAGGAGCAGGAGCCGAACTCCGACTTCCGTGAGCCGCAGGTGCTGACGCCCGGGGTGACCGTGCACGGCCAGATCACCAGCGAAGACGTCGATTACTTCGCGTTCGACGCGCGGCAGGGGGAGCGGATCAACGTGGAGGTCGTCGGCCTGCGGCTGGGCGCCAGCGCCGGCAACGGCGGCGAGTACTTCGATCCGTACATCGCCATCCTCGATTCCAATCGCTTTGAACTGGAAGCCAGCGACGACACGCCGCTGTTCTGGAATGATCCGATCATCTCGTTCGTGCCGCCCGCCGACGGCCGCTATGTGATCCAGCTTCGCGACGTGGCCTATGGCGGCGACCAGAACGCCTATTACCTGATGCACGTCGGGCGGTTTCCCCGGCCCGCGGCGATCTTCCCGCTGGGCGGACGGCCCGGCGATTCGCTGAACATCACGTTTCTGGGAGACGCCGCCGGCGTGTTCGAGCAGCCGTTTGTCGTGCCGACGGACGGCCGCGAGTTGGCGCTCGTCGAGGCGGCGGATGAGTTCGGCGTCGCTCCCTCCGCGCACCCATTCCGGGTCTCCGCCCTGGAAAGCGTGAACGAGCAGGAGCCGAACAACACCCGCGAGGAGGCCACGCCGGCCCCCGCGCCCGGCGCCTGGAACGGCCAGCTCGCCGAGCCCGGCGACGTCGACCTGTATCGCTTCACCGCCTCCAAGGGACAGGTGCTCAACATTCAGGTGTACGCCCGCAAGCTCCGCTCCGCGGCCGACACCGTGCTGACGATCTACAACGCCAGCGGGGCGCAGCTCGCCGAGAACGACGACAATCGCGAACCGGACAGCGCGCTGCGATTCAACGTGCCGGAGGATGGCGAGTATTTCGCGCAGATCCGCGATCACCTGGGTGGCGGCGGACCGGCGATGACCTATCGCGTTGAAGTCACGACCGTTTCTCCTCGGCTGACGGCGACCACCGTCGAGCCCCGGCAGTACGTGCAGCCCACGCTGGTCGTGCCGCAGGGGGGGGCGATCGGCGTGCAACTGAACATCGGGCGGCAGGACACGGGCGGACCCGTCGCGCTGCTGCCGGAAAATCTGCCGGACGGCGTAACCGTGGAGCTGCCGGAGGATTGGCGCGGGGACGCGACTGTCCCGGTGATCGTCCGCGCGGCGGAAGATGCGCCCATGGCCGGCCGCTGGTCCACGCTCGGTCTGCGGACGGGCGATCCGGACCAGCCGGATTCGCTCGTGCATGGGCTGGTGTCCCAGCAGATCCTGCTCGTGCGCGGTCAGAACAACCTGCGGGTGTGGGAGGAGCGGCAGGACCGACTGCCGATCGTCGTGACGAAGCCGGCGCCGTTCAAAGTGCGGCTCGAGCCGCCCAAAGCTCCGATCGTGCAGGGCGGGTCGCTGCCGCTGAAGGTCGTCATCGAGCGGGCGGAAGGCTTCAACGACCCGGTGCGGGTGCTGTTGCTGCAGAACGCGCCCGGCTGCAGCTCGGCGAACGCGACGGAGATCGCCGCCGGGGAGACCGAGGCGGTGATTCCGGTCAACGCGGCGGCGAACGCGCCGATGCGGATGTCGCATGTCGCGGTGCGGGCCATCTCCCGGAATCCGAATCAGCGGCGGGGCATGCGCGGGGGCGGGGGGGGCGGCGGGGAACGCCGCGCCTTCGGCGGCTCGTACGAGATCGCGTCGAACTGGGTCCCGCTTCGAGTCGAGGGTCCGCATTTGAAGTTTGAATTCCGCCAGGCGGTGGTCAAACAGGGGCAGGAAACGTTCGTGCATGTCGACGTCGAAAAGCTGCGTGACTTCGACGGCGAGGCGGACGTGACGCTGGTCGGCCTGCCCGCGAACTGCGAAGCGGAGCCGTTGAAGTTCACCAGCGACCAGAAGGAGCTGAAGTTCAAGGTCACGGCCGCCGCGGACGCACCGATCGGCCAGACGAAGAACCTGCTCTGCCAGGTGAACGTGCCGGTGAACGGCGAGCCGGTGCCGTGCACGCTGGGGGCGGGGCGGCTGCGTGTCGACCCTGCGCCGCAGGACGCGCCGGTGGCGGCGGCCGAGGCCCCGGCCAGCGATGCTCCGCCGCCGGCGTCGCGACTGGATCAGCTTCGGCAGGAACAGACAGCGCGGGAAGCGGCCCAGGCGGGGGAGGCGGAGTCTCCCTGACGGGGCCTCAACCGACGGGGTCGCCGGATCGATTTCAGAACCGCCTCAGGCGGCATCGACTCCCGGGCTGGAGGCCGTTTGGTTCGCACGCCCAAAGCGCGCCTGTGCCGCAACCAGCTCGTGGAGCACGCGTGCCGTGACCAGTTGCTGATAGTGAAACGGGCCGTCGGGAATATCGGTCTCGCGAATCGGCAAAGCCGCCAGAATGGCCGCCCGGGATGCTGGGGTCAGCCGCCCTTCGTCATCCGTCTCAATGCCCTTCGGGACCATCGTCTGAAACGCGACGGTCACGCCAAAGGTCTTCTGGCAGCGAAACCCCAGGTCGATCAGATCGATCGACTCGCCTCCCAGGTCGCTGAAGAAGTTGGACTGCGGGTGAACGTCCCCCGGCTCGGCGCCCAGCGTTTCGGCGAGGACGTCCTGAAAGTCGGTCCATGCGGGCTGAATGGCAGCTGTCATTGGGGCTTCCTTCGGGCGGAGGCGTCGCTCGCGCCGGCGAGGTTCGGCGAGCGATGCTTCGCGGGTCGGCGCTTCGGGGAAGGCGAGGCATCGTCCGGGGCCGACAATCCGGCGGCGATGCGTTCCACAAGATCCGGTTCGGAACGGTCCAGAAACTGGTCGTAGATGGCGGTCACTCCCGGATGCGCATGTCCGAGCTGCCGCTGCACGAACATCAGGTTTCCGCCGCTGCGCTGATAGGCGAGAAAGCCGTAGGAGTGCCGCAGAAACTGTACGCTGGCGCGGTCGCGGAATCCGGCGTCGGTCAGGATGCGGACGACCCGGCGGTACAGGCCCGTGCGCTCGTAGGGCTGCCGGCGTTCGTTGAAGATCAGCGGCTGCGTGAGATCCCGGGGATCGATGGCTGGCGGAAGCAGCCCGGGGCGGACGTCGCGGACGTATTCGACGAGCCGACGACTGAGCGCGGCCGGCACGAGGACCGTCCGGTCCTCCCGGGGCGTACCGGCGACGGCGAACACCGATTGCTGGCGGCCGAGGATGGTGTCGGCCAGCCGGAGCGCACAGAACTCGCTGTTTCGAAGGCCGGACAGCAGCAGCGATTCGACGATCAGGCGATCGACGGACGCGACGAGCCGGGCGTTGGGCGCGGCGTCGCGCACGCGCCTCGCCAGGTGTCCGAGCAGACGGCCGGCCTCGCCCTCGCTGAGGAACATGTCGCGGGTCAGCGTCCAGGGAGTTTTGCTCATGGGAGTGTCATGACTGAGCAGAAATGTTGCATCGTTAATAACGCAACAAAAGTGATCTGTAAAGAGTGATCGCGCGGAATGAGCCCCGGGTGACAGGGAATGCCCCGAACTTCTCCGGCACGCCTGCTCTCCACGTGGGAGAACGCCTAGAATTCGACTCGCTCCCGCACGTCAGAATCTCGCCGCCGCCCGTGACCTCTCCGCTTCCCCAGCACCGCTCTCACTCCCGCCGATACGAACTGAACCGGTTCGTTTACCCGGTGTTGTCCCGGCGCAGCCGCGGCATTTCCGTCGGGGTGAACCTCAACCCGGACAAAGTCTGCAACTTCGACTGCATTTACTGTCAGGTCGATCGGCGCAGCGAAGCGGAGACGCGGTTTGTCGAACTGGACGCCGTTCTGGCGGAACTCGAGGACGTTCTCGACCTGGTCACGAGCGGCCGGCTGTTCGAGGATCCCGCGTTCGCCGACGTGCCCGGGCCGCTGCGGCGGCTGAATGACATTGCGTTTTCAGGCGACGGCGAGCCGACGACGTACCGCAACTTCGACGAGATCGTGGCCTCGGTGGCGGACCTCAAGCGGCGGCTGGGTCTGGACGCGGTCAAGCTGGTGCTGATCACGAACGCGACAATGTTCCATCGTCCGGCGGTCGAGCGCGGACTGGAGATCCTGGACGCGAACCAGGGGGAGATCTGGGCGAAGCTGGAGGCGGGCACCGAGGACTATTTCAAGCTTGTTGAGCGGACGACGATCCCGTTCCAGCGCGTGCTGGACAACATCGCCGCCGCCGCGCGGAAGCGGCCGCTGGTGCTGCAGAGCCTGTTCATGCGGATCCACGGGGCTCCGCCGCCCCCCACGGAGATCGAGAGGTTCGTCGAGCGTTTGATCGACATCCGGGAGGCCGGAGGCAAACTGAAGCTGGTGCAGGTCTATACGGTGGCGAGGCAACCTGCGGAAAGCTTCGTCGAACCCTTGTCGGTCGCCGAACTCGATGCGATCGCCGATGCTGTTGAGCGTTCCGGGATGGCCGTCGAACGTTATTACGGCGGGTAATTTGAGGCGTCGGCGGAGATTGCGGCGTCGCGCCCGAAGCGTGGGCGAAGTGGGCGTTTTTGCGTCGCCGCCGAATCGCCAGCCGGGCTGAGCGCCCCGGGCGATTCTGCCGATGAACACCCCCGTCGCGGAAGGGGTCCTCGAAACCGTCTGGCGTCCAGACGAGTTGTCATGCTACAGATTGGACCCCTGCGAGCGATTTCCGCTCACCGCGCGGAAGGGATGCCGCGATGCAACGACGTCAGTTTCTCCATACGCTCGCCCTCGGTCTGCCCGCTCTGCCGCTGTTGCAGTCGGGGTGCCGCGGCCGACAGACAGCGCATGTGCTCAGCCAGTCGGACCGCGACATGGTGGGCAGTCACGCGGCCGGAGCGGAAACCTGGGAGCCGTTGATCAACGAGGCGACCTGCCGGCTGCTGGGCCGTCAGCAGACCGTGATCGAGCAGGTCTCGCATCAGCAGCCGCCGGGGCTTCCCGGGCGCAAACGCATCTGTTTCGTCGGCGTCGAAAACAAAAGCATCGAGGAAGTCGGCGACTTCCGCGAGCAGATCTACGAGCAGATCGACACGATCATCAGCCAATCGGGATCGTTTCAGGTCATCAATCGCCGGTTCGTCGAAGCCGGGCTGCGGGAATGCCGGCTCCGTCCCGACGACCTGTTCCTGCCAACCAATCGCCGGATGTTCGCCGCGGCTCTTGAGCAGCTCGATCAGCCGTTCGAATACCTGCTGTTCGCGAAGATCACGTCGGGCACCACGAACAACAACAAGGACTATCAGCGGGACTATCTGATGACGCTGGAACTCGTGGACGTGCAGACGGGCGACACGGACAAGGAGTCGGCCGAGCTGCGGAAGGGCTACCACAAAACGAAGCTGGGCAAGCTTCGAAATTACGGGTGATTCGCGTTCCGGATCCGGGCGAATGCGAGGCGTCGCGCCCCGCTGTCGGAAAGCTCCTCCTGTCTCCTGGCCGCCTGGAATGTCCGTCGCCCGCCGCACTCCCGCTCTGCTGACCGCGCTTCTGGCCGCAGCGTGGCTGGCGGGTTGCAGTTCGCATGTCGACCGGCTGGCGGGCGTGCGCCAGCAGTTCTTTCGCGGCGACCTGACCGCCGCCCGGGCGGAGATTGTCCGACTGCGCGAAAAGCCGAAGCGGGACGAGGACGTCCTGCTTCTCGACCAGGCGATCGTCGAGCTGTTCGACGGCCAGCCGCGGCAGGCGGAGCGCTTGTTGAGGACGGTCCGCGACCGCTTCGACCACCTGGAGCAGAAGGACGTCGTCGAATCCGCGAAGGCCATGCTGACGGACGACACGCGGCTGGCGTACTCGGGCGAGGATCACGAACGGATTCTGATTCGGGCGATGCTGGCGCTGTCGAACCTGATGGGAGACGGCGGGGATGCCGAGGCGTATTCGCTGCAGATCGCGGCCAAGCAGCGGGAGCTGATCGATCGGGCGGGCGGGTTCGAAGAACACCCGGAACTGGAGTCGCTGCAGGTGGCGTTGGGGCCGTACTTGCGGGCCACGCTGCAGGAGGAGCGGCAGACGAATCCGGATGAAGTCGTCCGGAACCGTGCGATGGTCGTCTCCTGGCAGCCGGACTTCCGGGATGGGCAGGTCGATCTCGCGCGGGCGGAAAGCGCGCCGCTGTGCCCTCCGGGGCAGGGCGTGGTGCACATCATTGCGATGGTCGGCGCCGGACCGATCCGCGAGGAGCGTTCGGAGATTCCGACGCAGGCGGCGATGCTGATCGCGGACCGGATTCTCAGCGCGCTCGCGAAGCAGAACGTGCCGCCGACGCTCGCGCCGATCCGTGTGCCGGTCGTCGTCCGTCGGGTCAACCGGATTCAGCACCTGAAAGTGGCGGTCGACGATCGGCCGGCCGGGGAGACGGCGACGCTGGTCGATGTGGGCCGGCTGGCCGAGGCGCATTTCGAGTCTCGTCGGGCGGAGATCCTGGGGCGGGCCGTGGCGCGCCGGGCCTTGAAGAAGGGCATCATTTACGGCGTCAAGGAAGGGACGGGCGCGCATGCGGCGCCGGTGCTGGATTTCGCGCTGAACGTCCTGGGCGTCGCCTGGGAGGCGGCCGAAGCGCCCGACACGCGCTGCTGGGGACTGCTCCCCGATCGCATTCAGGTTCTGCGGCTGGAACTGCCCGCGGGACAGCGCTCGCTGCAGTTGACGCCCGGCGACCAGGCAGGAAAGTTCGGCTTTCCGGCGCTCACGGAGATCGAGGTCGAAGACGGCCGCAGTTCGTACGTGCTGGTGAACTTCCCCGATTCGCACCTGGTGGGAAAGGTGCTTAAGACCGGCTGGGACGAGCCGATCAGGATCGCCGGCGACGCGGAGTGACATCCCGGGCGGCGGGACGGGGTGCAGGCGCCTGCCGCGCCGGTACGCAGCGATTCGCCCCGACGACGCTCCGCGCTGAGGCCCCGCGCTGAGCGGCCTGGGGAACCGGTCTCCCCGCTTCCGATGCCTTGGCTTACGATCCGCCCTTCGACTCTCAGCCGAAGGAGCGGCGATGGCCGTTGCAAGGAAGGAACGCCTGTTCGCGGTCGGAGCGCTGGCGGCGGCGGCCGTGCTGATCGCGGGTTGGTCCTCGCCCGTCAGCGCGCAGGTTGCGCGGCGCCCAGCGGAGCCGACCTGGCCGACGGCGACGCCGACCCCCGAGCAGGACGACGCGGCGCTCAACGACGTGACGTTCCTCACTCCGCTGGTCGGCTGGGCCGTCGGAGACCGCGGCGCCGCGTGGCGGACGGACGACGGCGGGAAGACGTGGCGGTTCATCGCCATCCCGACGACCGCGAATCTGGCCTGCGTCTCGTTTCTCAATGAACGCCGGGGCTGGATCGCCGGCGGCGACACGAAGCCCTTCACGCAGCGGTCGTTCGGCGTGCTGTTTCAGACCGAGGACGGGGGTCAGACGTGGCAGCCGGCGACGTCGATGCCCCTGCCGCGCATCACGCGGGTGCAGTTCTTCAACGCCGAGCAGGGCGTGCTGATCGGCGAGTCCACGGACAGCGTCGCGACGGGCGTGTTGACGACCGAGGATGGCGGCGAGACCTGGGAGGCGATGCCGGGACGGATGACGGCCGGTTGGACGACGGGCCATTTTGCGACGCCGGAAGCGGGGATCGTCGCGGGGGGACGGGGGCGCGTGGCGACCGCCACGCTGGGCGGTTTGCAGGCCGCCTCGACGCCGCCCAGCCTGCGCGGCTTCCACTCGCTGCGACGCGATCGGCAGTCGGAGTCGCTGTGGCTGGCGGGGGACGGCGCTCAGGTGCTGACGGCGACCTCCGTGGCGTCCTCGTGGCGTGCCGCGGGGCAGTCGCTGCCGCGGGAGGCGACGCTGATCTTCAACTTTCAGGCGGTGTCGGCGGACGGTCCGGACGTATGGGCGGCCGGCATGCCGGGGAGCGTCATCTGGCATTCGCCTGATAGCGGAACGACCTGGGAACCGCAGCTGACGGGTGAGCCGGGTTCAATTCGCAGCCTGTGCGCCGCGGGGGAGGGGCGGGTCGTGGCGGCGGGCGAGTTCGGCAAGATTCTGATCTCCGAGGACTTCGGCGCGACCTGGAGAGCGGCTCGAGGGCGAGGGCGACGGCTCGCCGCGCTCGCGCTGCATGCGACGGCCGATCGCGCGTCATTGATGCAGATGACGCGGGACGCGGGGGAGCGCGGGCATCGCGAAGGAGTCTGGGCGCTGATTCGGCGGGATTCCGCGGATGCGGCGCCCGATGCGACCGCGACGGAGCGGCGGTTCGCCGACGCCGTGATCTCCGCGGGAGGCGCGTTCGCCGCCACGGAGTGGCGGCTGCCCCTGTCCGCGCCGGGGCTGGAACGCCAGCCCGAACGGCTGATGAAGGAGTGGGCGCTGCTGACGGATCAGAATGTCCGCAACATTCTGGCCGTGATGCTGGCGACGCAGATTCGCTGCTGGCGTCCCGACATGCTTCTGCTGGACGACGCGCCCGCGGACGACGCGCCGACGGCGCTGCTGCACGAGGTGCTGGAGGACGCGCTGCGCCTCGCCGCGGAAGAGGGCACGGGACCGACTCGGCGGGCGTGGGACGCATCCGGTCTGCCGCCCTGGCGGCCACAGGCGGTGTATTCACGGATGCCGGCCGGGAGCACCGGAGGCTCGACGATCGATCCGTTTGAATGGCTGCCGCGGCAGGGGGCGACTCTGGCGACGGCGACGGCGGGCTCCGCTTCGCGGCTGACCGGACTGTCGGCGCTCCCCGCGCCGCGTGCGGAATCGTGGCGCGACGCGCGGCTGGTCGGCGGAGAAACCTCGCGTTCGCTGTCCGCGGCGATCAGCGCGTCTTCGTCAGCGGACGCCCGCCGGACGATCGTCATCACCGAGGATCGGACGCGGGATGCGCGGCAGGAGATCGCCCAGCGGCAGCGTCAACTGGCCGGCATCGCCGAACGCGCCCGTGAACGGCCGGAACTCGCTGATCAGCTCGTCGCGCAGATTGGAAATCTCACGCGCGGTCTCCCGCCGGACCAGGCAGCGCTGCAGTTGTGGCAGCTCGCCGAAGAGCAGTGGCGGAGCGGTCGCTGGGACGCGGCCGAAGCGACGTTGCTGGAGGTCGTCGGGAATTATCCGCGCGAGCCAGCGGCGCATGCGGCCGCGCGCTGGCTGCTGGCGATGTGGTCCAGCGAGGAGTTTGAGTGGCGGCGGGCGCGGGGACACACACTGGAGCGGCAGTCGGTCGAACCGGCGGCAGGCGTCGCGGTGGACGCGGAGCAGCGGGCGGCGTTGATCCGTCAGGCGGCGGGAGGCGTGGAGGTCGGCGACCTGCAGTCAGTCCTGTCGCGGGCGGGCGGGGCGATCGGGAAGTCCGTTCCGGGAGGCGATGCCATCGGACGGCGGCGTCTGGATGCGGAAAAGCGGGTCGCGCAGGCGGCGCGCGTCGTCGACGTGCTGTCGCGGGCCGCGCCCGATGAGGCGCAAGCGGCCGATCTGCAGTTCTGCTGGGCGACTTTGTTGCGCAGGCAGGATCGGCATCGAGACGCGGATGCGATCATGGAGTCGTTCTCACGCACCGCGGGCGCGTGGTCCCGCGCCGCCAGCGGCGAATTGTGGCTGCTGCAGCCGCAGGTTCAGTCCTGGCAGGTCGTGGGGGTCTGCACGCGCGCGGCGCGGCCGCCGCGCCTGGATGGCGTGTTGTCCGATGACTGCTGGGAGGGCGCGGAAGAACTGCGGCTGGTCGGAGCCGAAGAGTTCTCCCGGGATGTCGCGCCGGAGACGGGCGCCGCGATCGACCGACCGCAGATTCGACGCACTGGAGGAGAGTCGCGGCCGATCTGCCTGTTCGCGTATGACGAGCGCTACTTGTACATCGCGGCCAGCGTGCCGCGCCGCCCGGACCTGCCGCGTCATCCGCCGGAGTATGCCGGGCGCCCGCGCGACGCGGACCTGCTGAACTTCGACCGGCTGTCGCTGGCGCTCGACGTCAATCGTGATTATTGCAGCTTCTATTCCCTGGAGATCGATGAGCGGGGCTGGACGCGCGACGCCTGCTGGGAGGATCAGACGTGGGATCCGCGCTGGCATGTGGCCGCGTACGGGGACGACGCCTACTGGCGGATCGAAGCGGCGATTCCGTGGGAGGAGCTGACGCCCGCGCCGCCCCGGCCGGGAACCGCGTGGGCCGTCGGGATTGTGCGAACGATGCCGGGAATTGCGCAGGAGGCCTGGACCTGGCCCGCGGGGGAACGCCATCGACCCGAAGGGTTCGGTCTGCTGCGGTTCGAATGAACCCTGTGCTGACGCGACCCCGGGAAGCGGCCTGGACGCAATCCTGACGAACTATTCAATCCACAACTGGATGTACCAGTTCAGCCAGCGGCCGACGGGCTTGAAATTCGAGGCCAGATACAAAGGCTCGTAGAGCACGGCGATCCACTTCGGACCGTTGACGAACTTCGCTGCGTGCCAGTGCCAGTACATCGGTCCGATGGATGCGACGTAAATCGCAAGCCCCACGATCCAGCGCGCGGCGACGTCCACCGACGACAGGCTGGCCAGTTCCGCAGATTCTGCGGATTCGTGTGCAGCGGGCGACGATGCGGACGCCTGCCGGATCTCATCGATTTCGAGCGGCGGGAGCGGGTTCATGGCGCCGGCGGCTCCTGCAGGGACGACATCGCGTCGACAATCCCCTGTTGAAAATCGACCCGCGGATTATACCCGAGGACGCGTTTCGCCTTGTCGATCGAAAAGTCGAGATTAAGGCCCAGAAACTTGATGCGGGCTCGCGACAGCACCGGCGCCGTCTCGCGGCACCGCCAGCGCCAGATTGTCTCCAACAGCGTCGCCAGCCCCCGGGCCAGGCCGAGCGGCACAACCCGCGTCGGCTCCGGCAGGCCGGCCAGCCGTGCCACCGTCGAGACGAACTCCCGTTTTGACACCAGCCGGCCATCCGTGACATTGAACGCTTCGCCCGCGAGATCGTCACGGTTCAACACCAGCCAGATGGCGTCGATCAGGTTCGCGACGCAGGTGTTGTTCATCAGCCGATCGGGATCGCCCAGATACCGGAACTGCCCGGCGGCCAGCCGCTCCAGCAACCGCGGCAGCACGGACCGGTCGCCGGGGCCGTAGATGAAGCCCGGTCGGACGATGACTCCGGGCAGGCCGCGGTCGCGGACTGCGCGCAGCAGCTCCGCTTCGGCTTCGACCTTGGAGCGGGTGTAGCCGTCGATGCCCGAGGCGCTGGGCGGCGTCGATTCATCGGTCCCGTAGTGATCGCGGGCGGGATACACGCCCAGCGAACTCACATGGACGAATCGCTTCAGCGCGGCCGAATTCTCGAACGCCCGCAGCAGATTCCGCAGCCCCTGGACGTTGACCTCGCGATAGGCCTCCACCGGTCCCCAGTCGCCGACCTTCGCCGCGCAGTGAACGACATGCGTGACGCCGGCGGCGGCTCGGGCGATGGAATCGGCGTCCGTCAGCGATCCCGGAATCAGCCGCACGCCGCGGGGTTCGAATGCCGCGCAGGCCTCCGGCTGGCGGACCAGCGCCGCAATGTCCCAGCCTTCGTTCAGAGCCCGTTCCACGACGTGGCGTCCGACGAGTCCTGTCGCGCCCGTCACGAGCAGTCGGCGTTCCGATTCCGAGCCATCCCTGGCCATCCGGCGCCTCGCCTTTCGATTCGTCCAGTCAGTACCGCGCGAGCTCGCCCTTCTCGGGACGCATATCGAGAGCGCCCAGCCATTGCTGGACCTGCACGGTCATGGCCCGCAGTTCGCTGCCCAGGGCGATGAACTGCCAGCCCTCGTCGATCCGGGTCCGGCAGGCTTCAACGCTCATGACGTGCAGGCCGACAGGCGTGCCCGTTTTGCGGCCGGCGGCGAGGATGCGCTGCAGCATGGCCTCGTGCGCTTCAGGCGACGGGTCCTTGCCGTCGGGGCCGCGCATCTGCGCGGTCAGATCGTTGGGGCCGACGAAGATCGCATCCACGCCGGGCAGGCTGTAGATCGCTTCGGCGTTCTCGACGCCGCGCGGCGATTCCGTCTGCAGGATCACCAGAATCTCGTCGTTCGCCCGACGGAAATACTCGCCGGGTCCCGCGTCGAAATTGATCGACGGCAGCGTCCCTCCCACGGACCGGTTCCCGGTCGGCGGATACTTCGCCGCGGCGATGGCGGCCTGCGCCTGTTCGACGGTGTCGACCATCGGGACGACGATTCCGAACGCGCCCGAATCGAGGGCCCGCTTGATGTTCTCGTGGCGCCCCTCGGGGACGCGGCATAGCGGCACGCAGCCGGCATCGGCGATCGCGCCGAACAGCGCCGCCGCCTCGTTCCAGTCGATCGGCGAATGCTCCAGATCGACCGTCAGCCAGGGAAATCCGGATCGTGCCAGGACGCGCGCGGCGGTCAGGTTTCCGAGCGACAGCCAGGTGCCGACCTGCGGTTTGCCGGCCCGCAACGCCTGTTTGACTGGGTTCTGCTTCATGGTGGAGGAGTTATAGCGGACGGCTGCCAGGCAGGGGAACGACGGGCTGTTTGTGCCTGGCCGGGGGCGGCGCTTCGACGGGACGTGGCTTGTCGCCCCGCGTGCGCGCCTCAGGAACTCGCGCTGCGGTAGGAGTTCAGCGCCTTCTGAAACACGACTCGGGCGACCCACAACAGCAACAGCGTCCCCGCCGGGGCCAGGACGATGATCCGGATGTCGGGCTCGATGACCTTCGACAGCACGACGCGGGCGGGCAGCGTGATGACCAGCAGCAAAGGGACCAGAAACGAGAATCCGAACCAGATCACGTCCCCGACCGCCGACTGGCCGCGATAGACGTTCTGCGGGTACCGGCCGAACGACGTGATGTAGAACCAGAAGTCGTACAGGCTCTGATTCCGGCCCAGCCACACGCTGGTGCTGGCGAGAACCAGCATCAGCGCGTAGTAGAACGCGACCGCACAAGCGACGAGTCCGGCGTAGACGATCACCCGGCCCGGCGTGACAGGGATGCCGGAGGCCCAGACGGAACGCACCAGCAGCGCGATGGCCAGCGCGATCTCGACGATCTGCGACCACGAAAAGTATTGCGTCGAAATCAGGAACTGGGTGTCGATCGGCTTGAGCAGCGCGAAGTCCAGGTTGCCTGTGCGAATCAGCTCGCCGAAGTTCGCACAGTTCGGCATGAACAGCGCCTCGACGATGGAGTTGACCAGCATCCCCGTCGCCATGAAGGCGAAATACTCGTGCCGCGTCCAGTCGCGGATCAGCGGCGCGTGCCGGTAGATGACGTCGAACAGCACGATCTGCGCCGCGAACCAGAACAGGATCGTCAGCACTTCGGCGATGAAGTTGCCGCGGAACGTCATCTCGCGGATCAGCGAGTTGCGGACGAACGTCAGCCAGACGCGGGAATAGTTCGGGCGGAACGACATGCCGGAGGCGATCAGTACACGCCGACGGTCGTCGTCTTGGCGAATTCGTGATACGGCCGCGTGCCGCTGACGCCGTCCCAGGGGAACTGGTCGTAGGGCTGCTCGCGTTCGCCCTCGTCCCGTTCCATGAAGCCGGGAATGAACAGCTCGTCGGTGAGCGTGTAGAGCTTGACGCGGCCGGCAGCGCCGTAGGGGACGACCTGGTTGTAGTCCTTGAAATCGACGATTTCGACGACCGCGCGGGGCTGCGGCGCGTAGTAGCTGATCTTGTAGTTGTCCGCGGCCGAGACGGGCTTGCCGCAGGCCAGTCCCATCAGCGTGTTGCCGTAGGTGGCGGCGATGAACACGTTCGGGCCGAGCAGTTCTTCTTTTGCGAACCGCATCCACTGCGAGGTCATTTCGGTCCCGCCGCAGAAGACGCCCTTGATGCCGGCCTCTTCCAGGCTCGACCCGTTGTCGATCAGCCGCAGGCAGAGGGCTTCCAGCAGCTTGGGCGTGGCGAAGGCGCAGCGGATTTCGTGGCCGGCGGACAGAATCGTCGCCGCCTGGTCGATGCAGTGATCGGCATAGGCCTTGGCGCCGGCGACGTCCCCCTTCTTGATGAGCTTTACGACCCAGCGGGGGTCGAGGTCGACGCAGAAACAGATGCCGCCGCGGAACTGGCAAAGATGCTCTACGGCCAACCGCAGCCGGCGGGGACCAGAGGGCCCCAGCATCAGCCAGTTCGAGTTCTTCGGGAAATACTCGTCCGGCAGCGTTTCGGAGAACAGCTCGTAATCGATCCAGTGGTCCCGAACGACGCAGCGGGACTTGGGGATGCCGGTCGTGCCGCCCGTTTCGAACACGTATTTCGGCTCGTTGTGGTACTTCTTCGGCAGGAACCGGGTCACGGGGCCGCCGCGGAGCCAGTCGTCCTCGAACAGCGGGAACTTCTTCAGATCGTCAAAGCAGTTGACGTCGGTCAGCGGATTGAAGTTGTACGACTGCGCCTGCTCCAGCCAGAACGGGGCGCCCAGCTCGGGGTCGAAATGCAGGCGGACTTTTTCAACGGTCTGTTCGTCGAGTCGCTTGCGGGCGGCGGCGATGCGTTGATCGAGAGACGTGCTCACGGGTGAAACCTGTCAGCGGAAGGGGTGGGAATGTTCGGGCCGGGGACTCGCGAGGGAGGGGCGCGACGGTCCTCGGTCGGCGTCAGGAACCTTCGATCTTAGACGCCCGGCCGCGGCCTGCAAACGCTGCGGATTCCGGAGCCGTCCGGGAATGCGGCCGCCC
This sequence comes from Planctomyces sp., assembly GCA_019636235.1. Lineage (GTDB taxonomy): Bacteria > Planctomycetota > Planctomycetia > Planctomycetales > Planctomycetaceae > Caulifigura. The sequence goes on along the minus strand of JAHBXW010000001.1, from coordinate 668,480 downwards.
GCCCGCAGGGGCTGCGTTAGTCTCGGCATGCGCCGCGTGGCATTTGGTGAACGGCCGGTGCTAGGATGAAATCGGCGCTCGGCGTCGACGTCGAAAGTCCGACCAGACCTCTGACACTGCGAAGGCGGGACCATGCCTCCGAAGACGGCTCCGGCGCTGCAGGCCGTGGGCATCGATCTCGGCACGACCTATTCGTGCCTGTCCTATCTGACGCCTCAGGGGCAGCCGGTCGGCTGCCCCAATTCCGAGGGGGAACTCAGCACGCCGTCGGTCGTCCTGTTTGAAGGGGATGAGATCGTCGTCGGCACCGAAGCCCAGCGAAACGCCGTCGCCCAGCCGGAGCGAGTCGTACAGCACGCCAAGCGCTTCATGGGCGATCCCCGCAAGAACTGGGTGATCGACGGCCAGTCGTATTCTCCGGTCGATATTTCGTCGTTCATCATCCGCAAGCTGCTGGACGGCGCGGAGGAGCGGCTGGGCGTCACGATCCGGCACGCGGTCGTGACCGTGCCGGCGCAGTTCAGCGATTTCCAGCGGCAACGGACGATCGAGGCGGGGACAAAGGCGGGGCTGGAGCGGGTCGACGTCATCAACGAACCCGTGGCGGCGGCGCTGTGTTACGTGCTGGGGGAGGGGATGTGGTTCGCGGAACTGGCGGATGACCAGACGGTGATGGTGTTCGATCTCGGGGGCGGCACGTTCGACCTGTCTCTGGTGCGCTACAACAAGGACCAGGTGACCGTCGTCGCCACAGGGGGCGATCTGCGGCTGGGGGGCCTCGACTGGAATCAGGCGCTGTCGAACTGGGCCTGCGAGCAGTTCGTACGGGAGTCTCCGGAGAACGATCCGCGGCTGGACCGGCAGAGCATGCAGGCGTTGTCCATCGACGTCGAACAGGCGAAACGCGCGCTCAGCGTGCGGCCGCGGGCGGCGATCGTGATGCAGCATGGCGGACGCCGCAAGACGTTCGCCATCGACCGCGCCCAGTTCGAGAAGCTCACGCAGTCGCTGGTCGAAAAGGCGCGGCTGATCACCGAACAGATGCTCCGCGAGCATAAGCTCAAGACGGAAGGACGCGGGGCCGCTTCATCGAAACACGCCGGCTGGGCGCACGTCAACGCCGTGCTGGTGACGGGGGGCGCCTCGCGGATGCCGATGATTCGGAGCATGCTGCAGAGCTTCAGCGGGGCGACATTGAATTCGACGTTGTCGCCGGATCAGTCGATCGCGCACGGGGCCGCGTACTACTGCGGCATGCTGCTCAGCGGCGAGAAGCTGACGGCGTCGGTGCTGAATCAGGAGGCGACGGCGCGGCTGGCGCGGTTCAAGCAGCAGAGCGTCAGCGCGCGATCGCTGGGGATCTTGGTCCGCGATCCGGTCACGGGGCGGCGTCAGCCCTACGATCTGATTCCGCCGAACACGCCGCTGCCAGTCTCCGCCCGGCAGAATTTCGGAACCGTCAGCGCCAATCAGCACCGGGTCAGCCTGCGGATCATCGAAGGGGCAGCGACTCCGGGCGATCCGCATGTGGACCTCGGCGAATGCCAGATCGACGGGCTGCCGCCGAACCTGCCGGCGATGACGCCGATCGAAGTGACGATTCACTACGACGAGCAGGCGCGCGTGCATGTCACCGCCCGGGAGCCGCAAAGCGGACTGGCGGCGCGAACGACGATCATCCGCGAAGAAAACCTCCGCACGCTGCCGCGCGAGGCGGGCGCAGCCTCCGAGTCTCCGCCCCTGCCTCCCCCGCAGGCGGCCGCTTCGCAGTCCACTCCCCAGCGTGAATTGGCCCCGCGAAAGTCGGTGCAGCGAAAGTCGGCCACGCCGCAGGCGCATGCAGCGAAGGAGCCCCCTGCGGCGCCTCCCGCTCCTGCGCCGCGCGGACCGAGCACATTCGTCCCGGCGGATTCCGGACGCAAGGCGGGGGCGCCAATGACCACCCCTCCGCGAGCGGCATCCCTGAAACGCGAGCGGTCACCGGCGCCGATCGAGGAAGCCGACCGGCCGATCCTGTTGTGCAACGCCTGCGGCGAACCGATCGATTCCCGCGGACGCTGCGTCGCCTGCGGGGAGGTGTTGGCTCGCGGCGGGAAGCCGGCGGGAGCTCAACAGCCGGCGAGCCCTGCCTCGAAGTCCTCGAAACCCTCGAACTCATCGCAGCGGCCGGCCGGCGCCGCACAGCGGCCGTCCCACACGCAACGGCCTCCTGGCGCGAAGGGACGTCCCGGCGCCTCCGGACGTCCCGGCGCGACGCCGTCGGGCCGACCCGCCCGGCCTGCAGCGGAATCGGACGCGGGAGAAGAGGAATTCTGGCGGATGCTGGGCGAAGATCCCCCCTCGTGACGGGGGCTGGCGACGACCCGTCGACCGGCGGCGCGAGCGTCGCAGTGGCACGCCGGTACGGCCGCGGTCAGCGCGGCTGGCGTGTCGCGGGGCCGTTCGTCAGTGATTGACAGCGAATTCGCTCGAATTGAGGATCGCCCAGTACACGTCCGCCAGCGCCTGCTGTTGATCCCCCGTCGGCCCGCCCGCCTCGACGTACTCGCGGAACTTTGAAAGCTCCTCGGGAAGTGGGGACCGGCTCAACGCCGCGAAAAACAGCGCCTCGATCTTCTCGGACACGTCCAGGAACGGCGCTTCAACCACGGCGGTCAACGTGCGGCTGCGGACAATGTCCGTCGCTTCGGCGATGTAGGCGCCGTTCATCAGCGTCAGCGCCTGGAGGATCGTCGACTGCCGTTCGATCGTCGATTCGCTGTCGTTGGCGAACGTCTCCAGGAATTCCTGCCGCGCCGGATCGTTGTTGAAGTCCAGCGGCGCTTCGGGGTCGAACGGCTGCAGGTACCCGGTGGCCTGGGCGAGGCTGTCGAAGATCTGTTCGGGCGACATCGCCCGCACGGACACTCGGGCGAATGTGCGCGGATCGTCCTGCGAGTCGTGCGTCCGGCGGCTGGTCCGCTGGTACGTCTGGCTGAGGGCGATGGCCCGCGTCAGGAACCGCAGGTCGTATCCCTGATCAGCGAACGCGGTCGCGAGATCGTCCAAAAGTTCCGGATGGCTGGGCGGATTGTTCGGGCTGAAATCGTCCAGAGGTTCGACAAGTCCGATGCCGAACATCTGCGCCCAGACGCGGTTGGCGGCCGCGCGTGCGAACCAGGGGTTGTCCCGGGACGTGATCCACTCCGCGAGGACGTCCCGCGTCGAAGCGGCGGAACCGGCGTTCCAGTTCGGACGCTGACCGTCCAGAAACCCGGCCGTGACGACGATGTCCGTTTCGGGAATCTTCAGCGATCGTTTGTCGGGCAGGGCGATCGAGACGACTTCCGCCAGACTTTCCGGCGGCTGCATGGGCTGCAGGTCGCCGAAGAACGCGGCGTATTCCCAGAACTGCTCGCGCTTCCAGGAATCAAACGGGTGGTCGTGGCACTGTGCGCATTCGAGCCGCACGCCCAGGAACAGCCGCGACGTCGCCGCTCCCAGCTCTTCCGGCTTGCCTTGCTTCGCCTGGTAGAACGCCGCCGGCGTCGGTTCCGTCGGCTGCAGGAAGGCCGCCATCGAGTCGCCGCCGATCGGCAGCGTCAGCATTTCCCGGGCGATCTCGGCGAAATTCCGGTTCTCGGCGATCCGCGATCGCAGCCACGATTCAAAGCCGGGCAGGGAGAACCGGGCCTCCTGTTGCGCGGAGGCCTCGGGGATCATCGCCTCCCGCCAGCGATTCGTCGCATTCACGATGTACGTCGGCCCGGAGAGCATCCGGTCGATCGCGGCGCGCCGCTTGTCCGGAGAATTGTCCGCGATGAAGTCGCGAACTTCAGAACCGGGGGGCGTCCGTCCGCACAGATCGAGCGACGCCCGGCGGTAGAACTCCGCATCGTCGGAGATGGGCGCCGGAGTGATGCCATCCGCGGCCCAGCGCGCGGCGATCAACTCGTCGATGCGATCGGCCAGCCGCTGCGCCTCGTCGGATGCCGCCGGCGCGTCTGCGGCGGTCTCGGCGTGGAGCGTCCCGGTTGAGTGAAGGCAGAAGCCGAGCAACAACCCGACGAACGCTGCGGCCGTCCTGCCATGCCTTGCCGTCTTCATGCGTCGGCGCCTCCGACTGCGAAAGTTCATGAACCGGGCACGGCCGCTCGCCGCCGCCCTGTGGACAAGGATACCCGGCCGGGGGACAGACGCAATGTCTGCATGCTGGGCGGGTTGCGGGCGAAACTGCTACGGCGCCCAGGAACCGCGCGCCCTTCACGCGATCCGGCCGCGTGGCGGCGGTCGCCGCCTGCGGGTGTTACGTCGCCAGTGGCCCGATCGCGGGAGAATTCTCAGGGCAGGGCGGCCGAGCCGCCGCGCGCCGCGGCCAGCCGCTGGTGTTCCGACGCCATCTGGTCGTCGCCCAGGCCGGCATACGCCGCGGCCAGCGCATCGTGAATCTTGGAGACTCCGGGACGCAGCGCCTCGCTGGAGTTGTACGCCGGGAGGGCGAGTTCCAGGTCGGCCAGGGCATCCTGCCAGCGCATCAATTTGACGAGGATCTGACCGCGCGTCTCCCGAAATTCGGGTCGCGCCGGCGCCAGTGAGACGGCCTGATCGGCCAGCTCCAGCGCCCGTTCCAGCTTGGGCGGCTGCTGCGCGGAAAGCACCCACGCGAGGTTGTTCAACGTCTCCGGGACTTTGGGATTGAGGGCCAGCGCCTGCTCCAGGTGCCGTTCCGCCTCTGCAGAGTCATCGCCGGCGGCGCTCGTGCCCAGCAGCAGGTGGATCATCCAGGGGACGTTCCCCGCGGCGAGCCGCTCCTTGAGCATGCGCCGCGCCTCCGCGCTGGAATCCTGCTCGCCGGCCAGGCTCGTCAACAGGCTCAGCGCCGGCACGCTGGCCGGGTCGTATTGCAGGGCGGCGCTGAGCAGCGTCAACGCGGCCGCGGAATCCCTGGATTTGATCGCCACACTCGCCAGGACCGCGTGGATCGCCCCTGCGTGACGCCGCAGCTCGGGCGAGTTCCCCAGTCGCAGCCCCTCATTGATCGCGTCCACGGCGTCCTGATGGCGGTTCAGCGCCATCAGCGAATCCGCATACCGCATCCGCGCCACCACGTTCTGCGGCTCAACCTCCAGCCGCCGCGTCCAGTAGCGCGACGCCTGCTCCGCCGTGACCCGCGCCTGAGCCGGCTGACCCGCCCGCGTGTACACCTGCGACAGCAGCAGCAGATGCTCGGGCTGCTCCGCGGCGGCGGCCTTCATGTGTTCGACGGCTCTGGTGGCGAACCCCGCCTCCACATACCGACGGGCGAGTTCCAGCCGCGCCGGAACGTGCTTGGGGCTGATTTCGACGATCCGCTCCAGCCGGTTCAGCAGCAGCCGCTGATCGTCCCGCGACAGGTTCTTGGATTCCAGCATCTTCTCGACGATCCAGAACGCTGCGCGGGCGCCGGACTCCGTCCGCTCTTCCGCGAGGACCGACATCTGCTGGACGGCGCGAGGCATGTCCCCCTGCTGGGCCGTCACGACGCCGATGCCGAATCGGACGTCGCCGTTGGAAGGATCAATCTGCATCGCGCGGCGGTAGCGGAGTTCCGCGCCCTCGAAATCCTCTCGGGCGATGGCCCGTTCGGCCGCCGCGACGTAGCGATTCAAGCGGTCGCCGTCCGAGACGGCAGCCGATTCCGACATGACCGCCGCGGCGCCCAGGGCGATGCCGATCGCCGGAGTGCTCCAGACGAGCGATTTCCAGGCCCGCGTCCGCAGCCAGGTCATCGCAAAGACGAACGGGCTGAATCGCGTTCGAAAGACGCTGAATGCATGCTGCAATGACATCGCACTTCCCATCCACGCCCGCCGGACCGCCTGTGGGACGCTGGTCGCCCGAAATCGGTTTCCTCATCGTTCCAGACGGGCGGACCCCCTGCAACGGCTTCCGGCGCGATCGCCGGCGAGTTCGAAGTCGCACGGGCCTCCGAGTCGGATTACCCGGCGGCCGGTTCGTCCTCCGGCGCATGACCGGGCAGCCGCCTGCACAACAGGATACCCAGCTCGTACAGCCCCATCAGCGGAAACATCATCAGCAACATGCTGATCGGGTCAGCCGGCGTCAGCACCATCGATAGAATCGATATCAGCAGAATTGCCATCCGCCGCTGATCGATGAACGTCTGCGTCTCCAGGATCTGCAAGCGCTCCAGGAACAGCATCACCAGCGGCAACTGGAAGCTCACGCCGAACATCACCGGCAGCAGAATCGCGAACGACACCCACTCGGACAGCCGCGCCTGCAGCACCAGCTCCAGGTCCGCGTTGAAGCTCACCAGGAACCGCAGCACAAACGGAAACACCAGGTAGTAGCAGAACACGACGCCGATCAGAAACAGCGCCAGACTGAGGCCGCCGTACAGGTACACGTACTTCCGCTCGTGCGGATACAGCCCCGCCGCGATAAACATCCACACCTGATAAAAGACCCACGGGCTGGCGACGATCAGGCCCCCCACGAAGGACAGCTTCAGGTACATCATGAAGCCTTCCTGGACGTTCAGCGTGACCGGCCGCTGCGACATCAGGACGACGTTCTTCAGTTCGCGGATCAAGGGCGACGTCACCTGCAGCGAGACGGTTCCATTTGCGGCCTCGCCCGCCGGCAGTGGGAATTGTTCCGCGTCAAAGTCATGCAGGGCCCTGGCGATCTGCGCCGCCGACACCTGGACGGTCATCGTGTCAGGGGGTTCCACCGCTTCCGCCGCGGGCGCGTCCGATTCCAGCGGCGGCTCGTCCGCAGGGGCCTCGTCCCCCTCGGAGCCGAACAGCGTGTCCAGGCCGGTCCACTGCTTGATCTTCCCCCAGGACGATTTCTTCTCTGCCGGCTGGTCCCCGTCCTCGCCGCCGGCGAAATTCCGGCCGTAAGTCTTCAGCGCATGGTCCAGCGGCTGGCGGACGATCGCGACAATGACGTCGCCGTGGTACAGGCAGAAGATCATCGCCAGAACGACGCCGACCAACGCCTTGAACAGATGGATGCGGAGCGCTTCGAGGTGTTCCCCGAACGTCATCACCGTATCGTCGAACAGGTCCTTGGATCGCTGCGGCATGACAGGCGTGGCGGGAAGTCGAACGAAATGATCGCCGAGGGAACCGGACAGGGGACGAAACGTTCCCAAGTTGGCTGACAGACTCGGCGGAGCCCGGCCGCGCGACCGGCTTCGCACAACGTCCCTGCGGACGTCGGACGAAGGCCGCGGCAGGCGGCTAACCCACGGGCATCCACTCGATCCGCCCGCAAAGCGTGCAGGCGCGTTGAGCGGCAGACCGAAGTCTACCAAGACTGGCCCGGCCCGGTCGAGTTCTCCTCGGCGAAATTGGCTCGCCGGCCCGGCTGGTCCCCGTCACGGCGCCAGCGGACCTCGGGGAACGGTTCCCCGGAACAAAGACGCTCACTCCGGGAAACCGTGGAGCCGTTGCCCGACGCTCCTCGCGAGAACTGATATAATCCCACCGGAGGACTTTCGAACATGCCCGCCGATCTGCAGTTGCCCATCATCGAACCCGGCGCCCCGACGCCGATCGAGGAGGATCCGCTTGACCTGATGGACGAGATCGACCGGCTCAAGGTCGAGAAAGACGCCACGATCCTGGCGCACTACTACGTCGACGGCGAAATTCAGGATGTCGCGGACGTCAGCGGCGATAGCCTGCAGCTGGCCCGGGCGGCGACGAAGGTGGCTTCCGGGACGATCGTGTTCGCCGGCGTCCACTTCATGGGGGAATCGGCCAAGATTCTGAACCCTTCCAAGCGGGTGCTGATGCCCGATCTGCTGGCCGGTTGCTCGCTGGCCGACAGTTGCCCGGCGCCTGAACTGAGGCTGTTTCAGGACCAGCTGCGAGCCGAAGGACGGACGTTCGAGACCGTCGCGTACATCAACACAACGGCGGCCGTCAAAGCCCTTTGCGACTGGATCGTGACCAGCGGCAACGCCCGCGAGATCATCGATCGCGTCCCGGCGGAGAAGGAGATTCTGTTCGTCCCGGACCAGCACCTGGGGCGCTACCTGGTGGAGGTCACAGGCCGGCCGATGATCCTCTGGCCGGGGTCGTGCATGGTGCACGAAGTGTTTTCAATTCAGGACCTGCTGCGGGCGAAGCGGAACAATCCGGGCAGCCTGGTCATCGCCCATCCCGAGTGCCCGCGGAACATTCTCGAGCACGCCGACTTCATCGGCGGGACTGAGAAAATGCGGCAGTTCGTGGCGGCCCGGGCCGAGCCGACGACGCTGCTCGTGGCCACCGAAGCCAACATGATCCATCCGCTGCAGAAGATCGCCCCGCAGCACACGTATGTCCCCGTGCCGGGGATAATGGCCTCGACCGGCGAGACCTGCGCCTGCAACCGCTGCCCGCACATGGCCCGCAACACGCTCCAGAAAGTTCGAGACTGCCTGCGGGACGGCCGTCCGGAAATCGTTTGGCAGCCTCACTTTGATGCCGCCCGGGAAGTGCTCGAACGGAGTTTGCTGAAGTGACGGCGAGCGCGGGGCCGCCGGCAGAGCGGCATCCGGTTCGACGATCCGTATCGCGGGCCAAATCCTCCCTTGTGCAGACCGGCAGGTTGTTATAATTCCTCGATTCCTCCCGGCGCGCCACATGCGCCCGCCGTTCGGAAACTTCGTTATTGGCAAGAGGTTCTGGAGAAAGACTGCAATGGTCAAGGTGTCCGAAAAGGCCGTCGCCGAAGTCAAGCGCGTGATCGCGGAACAGAATATGTCGGAGTCGACCGTCCTGCGGGTCATCGTCGCGGGGGGCGGCTGCAGCGGGTTCCAGTACCGTCTGAGCTTCGATGAATCGGCCGATGCCGCGAAGGACCATGTGAGCGAACAGCATGGCCTGAAGGTCGCCGTCGACAAGAAAAGCGATCTGTACCTTGACGGCACGATCGTCGATTTTCACGACGGCCTCGACCGCCGCGGCTTCACGTTCGCCAATCCGAACGTCACCCGATCCTGCGGCTGCGGCAGCAGCTTCTCCGTTTGATCGGCAGAGACCGTCCGCGACCCGGGGCGATGCGGCCCCGGGCGGCGCGGCGCATATCTCGTCACCGGAAGACCCTCGGCGGCTGGCCCGTCCGGGGGTCGTTTTGATTTCGTGGGATGGGCAAATCACTCTCGGAATACATCGAGTGGCTGGCCGCGCGGCCCAATCTGATCTGGCCGAAGGCCCCGGTTCAGAAGCCGCTGAACGCCACGCCGGCCCTCAAGCCGCTGGAGAATATCCGCGCCGTCTCCTGGTGCGTCTACGGCACGCTGCTCACCATCCATGACGGCGCCCTGCGGCACGTCCACCCCCAGCAGCTCCGCATGCAGGTCGCCCTGCAGAAGACGATCGACGAATTCAACATGTGGAACAGCATGTCCCGCAAGCCGGGGCAGCCCTGGGAATACATGCTGCAGCAGTACGGGAAGGTCGTCGAAGAGCTGCAGATGGCGTCGACCAAACGCAAAGGGGACGTGCCCGAGGTCGATTCCTCGCGGATCTGGTTCAAGCTGATCGACCGGTTGCTGCGGAACGAATACGAGTACGACCGCGCGTTCTACGGCGAGCCCGAGCAGCTGGCGGTAAAGGTCGCTTACTTCTTCCATTCGATGCTGCAGGGGGTCGGGATGGCCCCCGGCGGAACGGCCACGCTCCGCCGGGTCGCCCAGGCCGGGCTGCGCCAGGGACTGATCGACGACGCGCAGCCATTCAGCCTCAAGCAGTTGCAGCACGCGCTGCAGAAGGATGATCCGACGGCGGGGCTGGCGGGGCTGATCTCGCCGGAACTGACGGCGCTGTCGTTTCACTTCGGCGTGAAGAAGCCCTCGCCAACGCTGTTCGCTGTGGCGGCCGAGCAATACCGCCAGTTGGGGATTGAGCCGTCACAGGTGTTGTACGTCAGCCATCGGCTGATTGATGATCTGGCCGTGGCCCGCAGCCAGGGCTTTCGAACGGCGTTGTACGCCGCGGACGCGCACACCTGTCAGGTGCAGTCGCAGGATCTCAAGGACCCGCAGACGCGTCCGGACCGGCTGATCACCGAACTGGAACACGTGCCGCAGTTGCTGGGGGTGTGACGAGTCGGCGAACAAGCGGGAGCGGGCCAAATGGCGACCTATGCCATCGGAGACATTCACGGCCGTGCGGACCTCCTCAGGAACGTCCTGAGTCAGATCACGCCCGGGGCCGACGACGACGTGATCTTCCTGGGCGACTACATCGATCGCGGCGCGGACAGCCGGGGAGTGGTCGACACGCTGTTGGAGTTCGAGCGATCGGTTCCCGCGCGGGTCACATTTCTGACGGGCAACCACGAGGCCGCCATGGTGTGGACTCTCGAGGATCCCGGCCGGCACTCCTGGCTGGTCGGGATGCAGGGGCTGGCCACGGTCCGGAGCTACAGTGAAGAGGCGGCGGACGCCCTGACGAGCGCGTTGTCGGAACTCGGACCGGAGCTGTTTGAACGCCGAGTCGAGTTGCCCTATGGGCGGTTCATTGAGGCGCTGCCGAGCAGCCACCGGGAGTTCTTTCGCCGGTTGAAGCCGTACGTGCGCACGCCGGACGTGGTCGGAGCGCATGCGGGCCTGTCGGGAGACGACATTCCCGTGGAAGATGAACTGGAAGCCATTCTGATCTGGGGCTGCTCCGACTGGTGGTCGACGTATCGCGGAGCTGACCGGGTCGTGTATGGCCACTGGGGGAATGCGAAGTTCGTCGATGGCGTCGTGCGGCCGTTCGCTTGGGGGTCGACGTTCGGGATCGACTGTTCCAACCAAGGGGCGCTGCTGGCGATGCGGTTTCCCGATGGGGCGACCTGGTCCGCGCACTGAGTGCCGACGACCTGGCGGCGAATGGCTGACGCGTCCGGCGGCCAATTCCGGACGCTGCATCTCGACGAATGTCAGTTTCGTAGACTGGGACCGTGTCCCAGCTTGATCGAATGGAGACGGCTGTTTGGCGACAGTCGGGAGTCTGACTCTTTCCCCTGATTCAGGCGGGGAGGCCCGGTTGGACGCCTCGGATTCTGAGTGCCACGGCTCTGCCGAGCCGTGCGCTCGTACCAAACACGCTCGCTGTACGTTGTTCGGATCGATTCGAAACGGAACATCTTCCGCTACCACATCGGTTGGGCGTTCAACACGCCACACGGGCGGGCAAGCCGCTCGTGGCGCCTGGCGCTGGCGCCTTTGCAGGCCTCAATCATGATGCTCCAATAAACCGGCTGGACAGCTTCTTGTGGAATCCAAAAGCCCAGAAGAAGTTTCCTGAATGATAGGTCGAATACCAATACTCCTCTCGATCCACCAGCGTCAGTAGATGGCCGCCGTCTCGCCACTTCGGTACGACAATAATGAACGGGCACGGCGACCATGCCGGTGCATCGCCGTCGATTGCGCGGATGGCGCCGTCGAGGGGAATCGGCGATTCAAGTCTCAGTTGGTAGCTCATGCGCACGGCGCTGATTCCGATTGTCGCCGTTGCGGACCAGGCGATGACATACGCGATCGCAAACGCCAGAGTCCAATGGACGGCGTGCCGCGCTGCATTCGATCGCGAGATGCGATCAACGTGAACTTGCATCGCATTCTCAACAATCTTCCATCTTGCGTCCCGTTCAACATCAAAATCGGACAAGTCAACTGGAAATTCTTCAATTGGGTGAGACAACACTTCTAACATATTGATATAGGCCGACGCCCTCAAATCCCTTGGCAACTCCGCATCCGCCACTATTGTCGCGAGCAATCTGGCAATCCTCTTGTCGCGACTCGCTGTGTAAAAGGCCCCCACGGCGGCGACGGCTCGATGCAACACGGGACGCTCGGCACGGCGATCTAATCCGAGTATTTCTTCATACCCACGCAATGTGTTAATGCGCACCATTTCGCTCATCGCCGCCTCCCCCACGCATCGGTGAAAGTTCTTAAAGGTGCTCTCTTTTTATATTCAAGTAGGGTGGGTCAAGCTTGCGCAGACCCACCATCGCAGGGTGGAATTCCGGTGGGTCTCGTGTCTCGACCCACCCTACGGGACTCCCCGAGCCGACCGGATGCTCCGACATCGTTCGATGCCTGGCTCTAGTCTTGAGTGTGGTCGCTTGGGTGGCCTTCGGCAATGTAGGGCAAAGTCGAAGAATGTTCCATGATGGTTTTGAAGGCTGGGTCATTCGAAGGGGATCACTTGTTATCGCCACCAAAATTCCCGAGATCTGAGTTGGACCCAACATCGAAATACAGTGCGGCGGGGTGGCACTGTCGGGTTAACGGAGGTGTGTTCCACTGGCTCTGCCAGTGCCGATGTGCGTGGTGGTCAAACGGTGCTCCCTGAGGCCATGGATCGTGGGTAGTCCGGGCGGGGTGGCCCGGTTGGACGGCTCTGATCTTGGGTGCACGCCTCTGCCGAGCCGTGCACTCGCAGGTACCACACTCACTGTACGTCGATCGGCGCGATTCGCAATGGGACACCTTCCCCTACCACATGGGTCGGGCGTTCAACACGCCACACTGGCGGGCAATCCGCCCGTGGCGCCCGGCGCCGCCTTCACCATTCGCCACGGCTCACAGAGCCGTAGCGCCTCGTGGCGCCCGGCGCCCAGCCGTACCAGAAAGGTGAATTCGTGCAGATGCCCGGGTTCGTGAACTCGCTCCACCTGTTTGCGATGTCCCATGCCGCTCCCCTTCCCATTGAGGGCCAGCGGCCGATGATCCCACATCGGCAGTGGAGGAGCCAGTGGCACACTTCACCTGAGACCGGTTGACAGTGGCGCCCGGCGCGCCCGCCTGTTGCTGGACGGGCGTCAAAAACCAGGAACATGAAAAACTGCATGCGAATGTGCTTGATCTTCTGCGGCAAATGACCGATACTTCGGACAGCAACAGGATTCGAGGCAACGTCATGGCACTCAAAACTCGCCGCAAGTCAACACGCAAGGCGCCCGGGTCGGCCCCGGCGCGAGAAACTCTGGCTCGGGCTGCGGTCGTGCAAACGGGTGGCGTCGCGATCGGGACGCTCAGGACAAGTCTCGGATTGACTCGGAAGGATTTCTCCCGGGCGACCGGCTACTCGGAGCGAGCCATCGCCGACTGGGAAGGCGGCAAGCCCTTCAGCGAGGCGAGCCGGAAGACGATGCTCGAAATGACGCGGATCGGGGACGCTCTGGCTCGCGTGATCAAGGCGGAATTCATCGGCGCGTGGCTGAAGCAGCCGAACGAAGCCTTCGATGGTTTCAAGCCGATCGAACTGATTGAGCGAGGCGAAGTGGATCGCCTGTGGCGGATGGTGTTCGAACTGGAGTCGGGCGCGCCCAATTAGCCGCCCCGGCCTTCAGGCAGCATGTCGCCGTTGACGACTTCAAGACGGCTGGTCGTCAGCATCCGCTCCGGAAAGACTACCAAGTTCTGGCGACCTCTCGAGTAGATCGACGGCACGATCAATCCTTCGAGGCCAACTTCGAAGGCCAGCCGTCCAAGCAGTTGGGTGAAGGCCTCCTGATTTCTGTTCTGGGCGGCTTTCCAATCGGTTTTCGTCATCGCGGCCATGGTCACGCCGAGTTTCTTCCGAATCTGCGGAGCGGAAATATCCAAAATACGGGAGAGCTCGGCGCGAATTGCCACCGTGACCAGCGGCATCCGCATGGCGGCTGAGATTCCGTACTTGTCGCCCGTCGTGATCGATTCACCAAATGCTGTCTCGGCATCCAAGGCCGCATAGACGGCACAGAACTGAGCAGGCGGATTCCAACGCCCGCCGAATTTCCGCGATCCAGCGCCGGTGATCACATCCAATTTCGTGGCGTATTCCATTCCGCATGTCCGGAAGACCGTGGCAGAGAATGCGGTCTCCAGTGAAAGCGCGGCAGTCAGCCGCTCGCGCAGCTCTTCAGAGTGGCTGTGTGGAGTCCAAGTGTGTGACATTGTGCCCGCTTCGAAAGACTTCGGCGGCATCAGACCACCTGTCGAGCGACGCGTCGAATGCCTCGGTTGAATGATCAACGCGAAAGGGCGCAGCTTTCCGCGCCGTCTCCCGCTATTGCGAATCTCCGGTCTCAGGTCCCGGGCCAGCGACGCGGCGTCATAGAATCCGTCAGGCGTCCGACGTGGGATGCGGGACGGCGCGGACGCCGCCGTTGAGGAACCGATGGACAGCCTGATCGCCGCGCGCCTGCAGATGACCGTCTCGCTGGCGTTCCACATGGTGTTCGCCGCCGTCGGCATCGGCCTGCCGTTGCTGATGGTCATCGTCGAGGGCCTGTACCTGCGGACGGGCCGGCCGCACTACAAGGCGCTGGCGAAGACCTGGGCCAAGACGACGGGGCTGCTGTTCGCCGTGGGGGCCGTGTCCGGAACAGCCCTGTCCCTCGAACTCGGATTGTTGTGGCCGCGGTACATGGAGTTGCTGGGCGCGGTCGTCGGACACATCTTCGGGCTGGAGGGCTACGCCTTCTTCGTCGAGGCGATTTTCATCGGTTTGTATTTGTATGGCTGGGACCGGATGAGCCCGCGGGCCCACTGGGGCTGCGGCGTCGTCATCGCCGTCAGCGGGATGCTCTCGGGCGTCCTCGTCTTGGGGGTGAACGCCTGGATGCAGCAGCCGGTGGGCTTCGAGTGGGACGGAGCGCGGGTGTCGGTGACTGATCCGATCGCCATATTCCGGCAGCCGCTGTGGTTCTACATGGCCTGGCACTCGACGCTCGCCTGCTACCTGGCCGTGGCCTTCGCCGTCGCGGGCTGGTACGCGTTGCGGATGCTTCGCGGCGACCGCAGCGAGTCGACGCGTGCGGCGCTCGTCGCGGCGATGGCCGTGGGGGCGGTTTCGGCGGTGCTGCAGCCGCTCAGCGGGGACCTGCTGGCGAAGTATGTGTTCCGCACGCAGCCGGTGAAATTCGCGGCGATGGAAGGGCAGTTCAAAACGCAGACGCACGCTCCGCTGCGGATCGGCGGCTGGCCCGACACGGAGGCCGGCGAGACGCGGTACGCGCTGGAGATTCCGGGCGGACTGAGTTACCTGGCGACGTTCGATCCGGCCGCCGAGGTTCCGGGGCTTGATGCGGTCCCGCGGAGCGAATGGCCGAATGTCGAACTGACGCACGCGGCGTTTCAGGCGATGGTGGGTTCGGGAATGGCGCTCCTGGCGCTGTCCGGGTGGTACTGGTGGGCCTGGTTCCGCGGAGGCGACGTGGTCGCGCGGCGCCGGCTGCTGTGGTCGCTGGCGCTGGGCATGCCGCTGGGGTTTGTGGGACTGGAGGCTGGCTGGTTCGTGACGGAAGTGGGTCGTCAGCCGTGGGTCATTCAGGGGGTCATGCGAACGGCGGACGCGGTGACGCCCGCGGCAGGGGTGCCGGAACTGTTCATCGGGTTCAGCATCCTGTACGTCCTGCTGGGGGCGACGGTCGTGGGACTGTTGCGGCGGCTGGCCATCGGATCGCAGTCGGAGTGAGGGCGGAGAACGATGGGCGACTGGCCCGACTTGTGGAGCAACCTGTCCGCCGGCGCCGCGCTGGTCGGATTGATCGCCTATGCGCTGCTGGGGGGCGCGGACTTCGGGGGCGGCGTGTGGGACCTGTTTGCGACCGGGTCGCGGAAGACGGAACAGCGGCTGGCGATTCAGAAGGCGATGGGGCCGGTCTGGGAGGCGAACCACGTCTGGCTGATCTTCGTCGTGGTGTTGCTGTTCACCGCGTTTCCGACGGGATACGCCGCGCTGGGGGTGGCGCTGTTCGTGCCGTTCCATCTCGCGCTGCTGGGCATCATGCTGCGCGGCGCGGCGTTTGTGTTCCGGTCGTATCAAAGCCGACAGGCGGAAGCGGCGGTGAAGACCAGCATGTGGGGCGTGGTGTTCGGCGTGGCGTCGCTGATCACCCCCGCGGTATTGGGGGCGGCATTCGGCGTGGTGACAGAAGGTGCGATCCGCCACATGCCCGGGGGCGGGGTCGAACTTACGCGGCCGTACATCTGGCTGTCCCCTTACTGCCTGGCGAATGGATTTCTGGCCGTGGCGACATGCGGCTATCTCGCGGCGGTGTACCTCACGAATGAGACGCAGGGCGCGCTCCGGGAGGATTTTCGCTGGCGGGCGATTCTCGCAGGGACGGCCACCGCGGCCGCGGCCTGCCTGGTGCTGCTGCTCTCACGCCGCGAGGCCCCTTGGTTTTTCAACAAGTTGCTGAGCGGGCGCAGCCTGGGCATCGTCGTAGCCGGCGTGTTCTGTTTCGCCGCGTCAGCCTGGGCGGTATTCACGAGACGCTATTTGCTGAGTCGGATCTTGTCCGCGGGAGAGATCTTCCTTGTCATCCTCGGCTGGGGCGTGGCGCAGCATCCGTACCTGATCTATCCCGACTTCGAGCTGTCGGAAGTTGCGGCGCCGGAGCCGACGCTGCGGTTCCTGGTGCTGTCGCTGCCGTTTGGGGCGGCGGCCATTCTGCCGTCGCTGTACTTCCTGTTCCGGATCTTCAAGACCGATGAGGTTCCGGCGGAATGAACCGGCGGCGGCTGGTCAGGCATTGCGCGTTTCGGGGAGCAGATCCTCGAACCGGATCGGCTGCGTCCGGTCGAGGGCGCGCGTCGCCGGCGGCAGTTCGTATTTGAGGCCGCTCGCGCAGTTGAACAACACCGCGACGTCGCTGCTGCGCACTCGGCCGTCGCGGCAGGCGGCGCGGTAGGCCGCATAGGTGGCGGCCCCTTCGGGGCACAGCAGCAGGCCCTCGCGACGGGCGACGTCGTCCCGGGCCTGGAGAATGTCCGCGTCGTCGACCGCGATGCCAAAGCCATCGCTCTTGCGCAGCGCGCGGAGCATCAGGAAGTCGCCCACCGCCGCGGGCACGCGGATGCCCGACGCGACGGTGTGCGCGTTCGGCCAGGGTTCCGCGAACTCGGCTCCCGATTCCCAGGCCCGGACGATCGGCGCGCAGCCCGACGCCTGCACCGCGACCATCCGCGGCAGCGGACCGGAAATCCAGCCCAGCGTCTGAAGCTCCTCGAACGCCTTCCACATGCCGATCAGGCCGGTTCCGCCGCCCGTCGGGTAAAAGATCACGTCCGGCAGCCGCCAGCCGAACTGCTCGGCCAGTTCGAGGCCCATCGTCTTCTTGCCCTCGATCCGGTAAGGCTCCTTGAGCGTCGAGCAATCGAACCAGTTCATGGCTTCGCGACCGGCGGCGACGATTTTTCCGCAGTCGGTGATCAGGCCGTTGACCCGCCATACGTGCGCGCCCTGGGCGGCGATTTCGCGCACGTTCACCTCGGGCGTGTCCTCGGGGCAGAAGACGAACGCCTCCATGCCGGCCCGCGCGGCATAGGCCGCCATCGCGGCGCCCGCGTTGCCATTCGTCGGCAGCGCCAGCCGCCGCAGGCCGAATTCCCGCGCCATCGACACCGCCAGGCACAGCCCGCGGGCCTTGAACGACCCAGTCGGCAGCCGGCTTTCGTCCTTGATGAACACATCCCCCGAACCGGTCCGCAGGCCCGGGGCCGCGATGAGCGGAGTGACGACTTCGCCCAGGCTGACGATGCTTTGCGTTCGCCGGACGGGCAGAAATTCCCGGTAGCGCCAGAGGTCCGGCGAGCGGCTCGCGAGCTCGGTCGGCGACAGCGAACGGCCCAGTTGTTCGAGATCGTACCGGACCAGCAGCGGTTTGCCGGCGCGGGAAAGGCCGTGAGGCCGATCGGCCTCGTAGCGTTCGCCCGTCAGGCTGCATTCCAGATGCGTGACGAACGTCGGACGCTCGGGAAAGCAGGACTCAGCGAGG
Source organism: Planctomyces sp. (assembly GCA_019636235.1). Classification (GTDB taxonomy): domain Bacteria; phylum Planctomycetota; class Planctomycetia; order Planctomycetales; family Planctomycetaceae; genus Caulifigura. Next base: position 650,729 of record JAHBXW010000001.1, on the reverse strand, counting down.
GGCATCGCACTGGCCGGGAGCAGGGCGGGGGACCGCGACGTCCGCGGCGGGACGCCTCAGCACCCCTTCTTTTCGAGCTTCTTGGCCTTCTTCGACCCGACCGGAGCGCAGATGACCTCTTTGAACTGCTTCTCGAAGCTGGGCTCCTTCTTCGGCTTCTCGCAGGGATTGGCCGGAGGATTGCCGCAGCACTGGCGGACGTCCTTGCGGGATCCGGCCTGTGCGGAAGTGCCCGCCGCCGTGCCCAACAGCAACGCGGCGGCCAGTGAAAGCATCAGCGAAGATCGCGTCATGCGTCGCCTGTTTCCGTTCTGGCCGGAGAATTCCGGCCCGCTCCTGTGACCCGGCCCGCCGGGCTGGCGCTGGCCAGACCCTGCGGCGAAACCGCGTCCAATGCGCCCGACTGGACTCGAACCAGTGACCTCATGCATGTCAAAGACACCATAAGGCCGCCGATGAAAGCCAGTTACGCGCCCGATTGCCTGAGTTTGTTCAGGGAGTATCGCGGCTTTTCGCAATCGGTGCAAGCGTCGCATGCGTCGCGAGAACGCGTGAAGAATTGTGGTTTTCCGGCGCAAAGGTGGTAGAGGGCTCTGCAGAACGCCCTCGCGTGCGCGAGCAATGTACGCAATGACCCGGGCTCAGGTGATGGACGCGTCAGACGCGAAGCCAGGGCCTCGGGCGGCGCCACCTGACTGAGAGTCAGCGGGCATTGGTCGCGGCGCGGCTGGCGAATATGAGACAGGGGGAGCGCACTGACCAACCTTCCGCAAATTTGCGGAAGGTTTCCTCCCAGCCCGACGCCGCGAAGCTGCTGAACGTCTCGACACGTTCTGGCGGCGCAAAGAAAAACCGGGGCTGCGGTAACGCCTGAACCCGCAACCCCGGTTCCCGGCTCCGCCGGTTGATGCGCAGATCAGTTCTCACTCGGCTCGGGCGCCGGCAATCGCCGAGACGCGGCCCGGGCTGCGGCCAGGCGGCGGCGATCGAGTTCGGCTTTCAGTTCCGCGGCCGACTGCGGCTTGCCCAGGTCGATGCTGACTTCGGCTCGCAGCGATTGTTCGACGATCAATTCCTTGGGCGAGTTCAGGCCCAGCAGCCGGCAGAGCTGGTTCGCGGCGCGGAGCTTCGTCCGGCTCGGTTCGCTGGGGGATTCGATGATCGACCGCAGCAGCCCGTACACGTCGGCGACATGCTCGGCCCGGCCGCGTTTCGAGTCCTTCAGCAACGCCTCTCGCGCGCGTGCCAGGTATCGCTCAGCGGTGTGAGTGCTGACGCCCCAACGTTCGCGGCAGTGTCGTTTGATGTCGCCCTTGGTGAGCTGCATCTTGAGCAGCTCCAGGACGTGCTCGATGCGGCGTTCGATCTCGGCGGCGGGTGTTCGTCCGGGGTTGGCGCTCATGCGGTTCTCTCGACGGATCCCCGGGGCAGGGAGAACTTCCCGTGATTGATCGGGATGCGGATGCGGATCTCCGTGACGCCGGGCCTGGTGAGCGATTCGAGAATCAACTCGTCCAGAAGTCTACGCGCCGCCGCGCGGATGTCCGCCTGATTCTCGGCACGGTTCGTGAGTGTCGGCATTGAACTTCCGATGAATGATGCCGGCCGCGATGCGGGAACCTCCGGACCATAGTGGCTCAACCGCACCGGGCGGGCGGGGTCAGTGTAAGCGACCATGTCCCGCCCTCATGCACGCCGCCGCAGGGAATCGGATCGCACGACAGCGACAGCACGCCGCGAAGCCAGCGACGCAGGCTGGAAACGGCTTTGCGGGCTCGTTTGTGGGAGGGCGCCGCCCCGACCGCTTCGCAGATTTCCCGATGCCCGATCGGAGCATCCGCGCCCCGCAACGCCGCCAGGACGCGCTGCCCGTAGGGGCTGGGTCGGAACAGCCGGCCGCCGATCCGAACGCCGTCGTCGGTCAGCGTGAAGGCGAGCGCGGCTCGGTCCTGTCCCGGCAGACTCAGCCCCCAGCCAATGCCGGCGTGCCGGATGATGGGATTGGCGGACTTCGGGAGCCCCAGAACGCGCCGCAGGTAGTTCCGAACGGCCGTCGCCAGGCGTCCGGAGCCCTTGGGGATCAATTCGCCCGCCAGCATGTGTTCCACGGCGTCCCGGAGCGGCGACGCTTCGGCCGGGTAGAACCGCCCCTCGAATTCGAACCCGTCCGCCGTGACCCGCAGCGAACCCAGCGGGCACGGCGCGGCATCAATCTTGAGCGTCCAGCCCGTCCCGTGCGATGGGCCGCCTCGGGCCACGCGGATCGGGTCCGCCTCGCGGAATTCCGGGTACCGCCGCCGCAGCGATCGCCGCAGCGAGTTGATGATCGCGTCTGCCGCCCGATGTGGATTGCCGGTCGGCGGCTCGCCTGCGACGGCGAGGATGTCCCGCTTTGTGATCGATGATCGCGGGCCGCGCTCCACCAGCAGCCGCAAGACGAGCGCGTGCCGCTTCTCCAATTGGGTCCACCGGCCTTCGAAGGCGACGAATCCGCCCCGGCGGAACTGCCAGTCTCCAAAGACTTCAGCCGGCTCGTCCGGGTCGATGCCGCAGAGGCGACGGGACGGATCAGCCCCCTCGATCGCCGATGACTTGCCGGACTCGCCGATCAGCGCCACGGGCTGCGGAGAGAACTGCAGCGCGGGCTGATTTCGGACAGCGGTCTGAACGATCGACGGCATCGGCAGATGCAGTCGCGGCCGCGGAACCTGCCGCAGATCGACGTACGATCGCGTCATGCTTTCCTGCGAATGCCCCAGGGCAATGCGGGCATGGTCCCAGCCAGCGGCGATGACCGACTGTGTGGCGCACGTCCGCCGGTAGCGGTGGAACCCGACCCCCTGTTCGTCCTCTCGAATGACGCCCGCGTCGAGCAGGATTTCTCGATGATCGCCCCAGAGCTGCCGAGCCGCGGCCGGCCAGGGCCAGACCCGTTCGGCGTCGCGACCGAGAATCCGGCCGATGGCCGTGCGCGCCGCATCGTTGATCGGCACGAGTTGCTCAACGCCCGTTTTCGCAGCGTCCGCCCGCAGGACGACCTGAGATTCCCGCAGGTCCACGTCCTCGGGACGGACGGCCAGGATGGCGCCGATGCGGGCCCCGGACTCGTAGGCGAACGTGACCAGCGACAGCCAAAAATCAGCCGCCCGGATGTCCGTGCCCCGGATCATCCCGGGGCGGTTCAAGCATTCCTCGAAGATGCGGCCCAGTTCGTCGAGCGTCCACGCCTTGGGAATCGTCCGCAACAGCCGCGGCGGCTCGTAGTCCCGCGGAATCTCGACCTCAATCAACTTCCGCCGCCAGGCGAACCGCCAGAGCATCATCAGATGCGTGGCCGAGCGTCGCGCCGTGTGCCCGGACCGCGTGTCCTGAAGGTGCGCGATGAACGGCATGATCGTCTGTTCGGACAGCTCGTCCACGCGGACAGCGCGATCGTGAAACCGGTACAACGCCCGGACCGAGAACTCGACCTGTTCGGCGGACTTCGGCTTCAGGTTGCGGCGAACCGGGACGTAGCGTTCCCACAGCAACCCCCGCAGCGTCAGCCCCTCCGCGGCGGCGTCCATCGCGGCGTATCGATCGGCGGCGTCCGGCACGTCGGTCAGGGACTCGGGAAGCGGCGGACAATGCCCAGCCGCAGCCAGCCAGCGCCAGAGCTTGAGGATCAGCGTGCGCCGCACGCGGGCCGTCGATTCGCTTCCGGAACGTCGGGCGTCGGCGTACCAGCGATCGAACAGCGATTCCGACAGGTTCGCCGGCTCGAGCGTGCCGCCGGCGAAGCGCTCCAGACTGCGAACCGCGAAGTGGAAGTTCCGCACGGCGTGATCGGAAAGCTGCGGATGCGCGGAGCGGAAATCATGGTGAACCAGCTCCAGCAGCGTCTGCAGGGGAATCGCAGACATGGCTTGGCCTTTCAGTGAAGGGACTCGAATCAGTGCGAGTCGGGGAGCTTCATCGCCCTCCGGCCTGGCGTTGAACGTGCGTCATGCGGGCCGTGGCGAACGGCGAGGCGGCGCCCTCGATGCCCGCGGCGCGGCACAGCGTCTGGAACGTCGTGACCAGCCGGCCGCGTGTTTCCCGCCACGGGAACAGGCGTTCGCGAGGTTCCCCATGCAGGATGATCTCCAGAAAGTCGGCGACCAGAGATTCGCTGAGGTCGAGGTCGAAGTCCCGGCTGAGCTTGCGGACATGCACGCGGACCGTGCCACGATCGAAATTCAGGCTCGCGGGCGAGAGCGCGAGGGCGTCGCTGGCCCGGATCCCGGTCTCGAGCAGCAACTGAGTGAAGGCCGCCCACCAGTCGGCGGCGGGGATGCCGTCGATCGTGCCGTCGAGTTTTTGGCACGCATTCAGCAACCGTTGCACGTCGTCAGCGGTCCAGGTCTTGAGCGGGGTGCGAGTGGGCATCGGTGATCTCCAGATTTGACGGATGGGGAAGAGGTGTCAGCCGGGGGAGCACGGCGGCCGAACGTCTCACGCATTCGGCGCCGTGCCGCCCCCACGCCGCGATCAGTGGCAACTCAGACCTGACCGCGGCGCCGCCGGGTTCTAGAGGCGGTGTGCGTCATACGCGGGCTTTGCCGTGGTCGGTGGCTCGTGGACCCGGAACTTCACAACCCGCATGAAAACCAGCGCGGCGACGCCGACGCGGACCGTGCTGGCGAGCGCGTTCAGCCCCACACTGGACTGATCTTTGGTGAACCAGACGCAGGTCGCGATGCCGTCTTTGATCGCACTGACGGTCATCACCGGGCCGCCGGACTTCAGCCGCACGGTGTCGCCGGCAGTGATTGGACGGTCGCTCGGTTCAGGACAGGAACAAGACTTGGTCATGGTGTGTGATCTCCTCTTGGAAAGCGGGAAAGCGGTAATCCCGGCCGCCGGGGATGCGTCGAGAATCAGCAGCCTTCGGCTTCGATCGCGGCGGCCAGGTCGCCCAGATGGCGGGCCTGCTCCCGGATCAGCCAGGCCACGCCCTGGGTCGGCGTCAGCCCGCAAGCGGCGCAGTCGATGAGTTGCTCCGACTCAGGGAAGACGATGACCAGTTCGCCGTCCTCGCCGTAGACCTGAATCTTGAACGGGTCGGGCGTCCGGGTCTGCTGTTTCCGCAACTCCCGGTCGATCTTGCGGACGTCTTTCGCGAACGATGCGGGCCGGGTTGACGTGGCGGTTTTGGTGGCGGTCGGCATGTTTGCGCTCCATAGCTGGTGGTGATAGTGCAACTAACCAGTGCCTATACAACGTCAGTACATTGCCAGCGGTTCACGAGACTCCGGAATTTTTCAGGATTTGACCACGGCCGGACGAAGTCAGTACGCTGTCGCCATGAAGAAACGCCCCGCCAAAGCCCCTGTACGCCCCCGCCTCGCGAAGTCGGAAAAGCTGACGTTTCGCGTGTCTCTACAGGAACTGGACGCCTGGCGGGCCGCTGCGGACGCGGAGCTGCTCGATTTGAGTCAGTGGATGCGGAGTGCATTGAATGCGGCCGCGCGGGAACGGGCCTGAGGTTCCCGGACAGAAACCTGCGGCCAATTGGCCTGAAGGATTCACCGCCGCTGACTGATCTGACTCAGATTTCGGCGCTTCGCTTCTTCCGCTACCTGATGGACGTCGCCGGCCATCTTGCCAATCGCGTTCCTGAGAGCGTCGGTCGCGCCCTTCACCGCATCATCCATGCGCAGATTGTTCTTCGCTTCTCGGGCCCTCTGGGACATGGATCCCAGCGTTTCAGAGAGTTCTTGCATGGCAGTGTTCAACTCCCGCATGCGGTGCGCGGATTCCATCAGGTTTTCGCCGACCAGGCCCGCTTCCCGCGCCTCCGCCGCGACCCGCTCCGTTGTGGCGCCCATCGCCTGATCGGCCTGCGCCCGGCGACGCTGTTCCTGAGTGAAATCCTCGTGCTGCAGAATCATCTCGTTCTCCTGCGAATCCTGGAGCTGGCGTTCCGCCATTTGGAGTTCTTCGGAGACGTAGAGGCTCTTGCTGCCGCGAATAAATTCCATTGTCAGGCCGGCTTTCTCTCCTTTCTCACGATCGTGTTCATCAATGATCCGGTGACCAATGCCATAATCCCGAAGGGTCTCGATTTCAAACTCGTTCAACTTCTCGCCTTTGTCGTGCTTTTTGAAAAGCTCCAACACGCGTTGCTGCGAGCCTTTGCCGAGTTGCCCGAACCGGATTTGCTCGCCTTCCGCGCCTTTCTTCGCGGATTGAACCTGCGCCTTCAGTTCCTGCGTGATCGCCCGCCGCTGCTTCAGTTCTTCCTGAACTAACTGTGCGCGGCGCGTGTCCACGTCCAGCAGTCGGCGCTGGGCCTGTTCGACTTCCCGCAGTGCCAGCGCCTCCTGCTTGCGGTTGACGCCCAGGTCGCCGCCGGGGTTCGTCCGCGCCTCGGCGAGGTTCTTCCGGGCGGCGCCCAGGTCCTGGAGCGCCCCCTGCCGGAGCATGTGCAGCCCGGCCCGGCCACTTCGTCGAGAGGCGTCGGCTTCCCGCATTTCGATCTGCGCGTCGCGGAGTTGCTCTCGATACCCGGCCAGGAGTTCGTGTCGTTTCCCGCGAATCTCTTGGCGACGCTCGATGCCTTCCGGGGAGCGGCGTTCTTTCCATGCGTCGGAAATGACGCGGCCCCGGCCGTAGTACGAATTCTCGCGATTCCAATTCTGGACCGCCTCCCAGCCGGTCTCGAGCGTCCCTTTCCCGTCTCGGCTGAACTGTCGCGACAGGTACTCTCCGCCCACTAAACCGCCCGTGATGGCAAACGCCGGTTTTGCCAGGGCGAGCGCCTTTCCACCAAGAGCGCTGGCGCCCATCGCCTTCATTCCGCCATAGGCGGACGCGGCCGTGTACTTGAGGCCGCCCAGTGACAGCAGCCCGCCCGCCGCGCCGAGTCCCGTGAGGAACGACATGGCGCCGCCGCCAATCCGCGACGCCAGACCGCCGGCCCCGCCGAGGCTGGTGATTGAGGCGCTGAGACCGCCGACTCTCTTGAATTTGTCCAGTGCGGCCCAGAGGTTCTGAACGACGCTGATGGCCCCGCGGCCGCTCTCGAATGCGGCCGTGAGGTACAGCCAGCGACGGGCCAGTTTCTCGATGTCCTTCTCGCTGGTCGCGCTCAGGATCGACAGGTTCTTCAGCAGGCCGAGCGCATCGCTGCCGGCGGACATGAGGCTGCTGCCCGCGCTGCGCATTTGAGCGGACCGTTGCAGTTGCAGGCTGGCGAGTGTGTTCTCGCGGCGGCGCTGCTGCTGCCGCAGGCGATCTTCGTGAAGCCACTGGCGTTCGTTGCGCGCCGATCGCGCCATCAGATAATCGAGGCGGTTCTTGAGTCGGATTTGGTGCAACTGATCCTGGACGGACCGCTGCTGTCCGCCGATCGCACTGCCGGCCACGGATGACGCGGAGAGCCCCGCCCGGTTGCGCGGGTTCAAGCTGCTGGGATCGATGGAATCTTGATGTCGCTCCAGCTTGATCCGGAAAACGACGTCGCGGTAGATCGGACCCGTGCCCTGGCCTGTTGCTTGCATGGCGTCACTCTCGGCGTGTGTGTTCGTGAAGAATCACCCCGGTCGAATCCCACCGGCCGGGGCGCTCAGGGGGATTCAGCGCTTCGGCGCGGAAGGCGTCCCGAAGATCGTTTCGTAGAGCTGATCGCCGATGGGCGACTGCAACCGGCCAACGGTCTCAGCGGACACCGGCGCATCGAGAGACCAGGTGACGACACGGGCGGCGATCTCATCGAGGATCGCCTGATCGGATGCCGCGTCGTTCAGGTCGCGGATGCGCCGGACGAACGCCTGATGTTGAGACAGGGTCATCGGCTTGTACGTGAGGTTCATTGGAACGATGCCGGGGATGTTGATTGTCACGTCGGCGGTGGTGGACTCGGTGATGATCGCGGGTATCAGCATTTCAACTCCTGAGGGAAAGGGGGCAATTGTGAGAGATTTCAAAGTTGGGGGCGGCTGGCAGGGAGACTACCGGCCGCCCCCTTCGCGTCCGCCATTTCGGCGAGCCGGCAACGACTCCGGCAATGGCATGACGGACGCGAGTGTCAATCAGCGGAACAGCTTCGCAATCTCGGCGTCGGTGAGTTCGTGCTTGGCCGGCTTCGGCTTCGACCGCGCTGACGCCCCGGGAACCGCCGGGCGGCTGGCGGGCTTGGCCTGCGACTCGACGACGCTCGCGACAGGCTTCGCAGAGGCTTCGCGACGCAGCTTCGACGCGGCGAGTTCCAGGCACGACGCCAGGTTTTTCGACTCGACGGCAGTCAGCTTGCCGCCGGCGCGGAAGCGCGATTCGATCGTCCGGCGCAGGTTGCGGACGGCCGTCCCGATGCCCGGGCGGACTGCTGGTCGCGCAGGCGGGGGTCCGCCGAGCAGCGTCTCGTTCGATTCTCTGATGAGAACTTTTTGTGACATTCGATTCCTCCGTGTGATGACTTACAGGAAATGGTAAAGCGGCCCGCACTGTTTGCGGCGGTTGTCAGCCAGCCACGTAGGCGGCGGGATAGTTTTCGTCGAGGTCCTGGAATCGGGCGTCGGCATCAACGGTCTGCAAAAACGCGGGCGTGCTGACATGCCTGATCGAAAACGCGGATTTGTATTTCGCTTCCGCGTCGGGCGCGGACGCGGCGCCGACGATGCATTCGCGGTTGATGGTTTTCGTGGCGCCGTGCAATGTTCGGGTTGCAACGCGGCATTTGAATTTCTTGGGGCCCTCGGCGAGCGCGGCCCAGGCTTCCGCCTGTGCGGCGTCGAACGCCTCGGCCTCGCGCTGGATGCGTTCGCTGCCGTCCGCGATTTGTTCTGCGAACGATCGCGGCCGCGCGTCGATGAGCGTACTGAGGGTTTGCTTGATCGCCTCGGCGATCGCGCTGCCCACCGCGCCGGCGATCTGCGCGGCAACGGATGCCACGTCCGGGCTGACGGCCTCGGGCTTCGGTTCGGTTTTCGAATCACTCTTCATCGAAATCACTCCTGCACTATCACGGGCAGCTATTGCGGCGCAACACGCGCCGCGGAAAGTTTACGGGGAAATCACTCGCGTTGACGGGCCTGCAGGACCATCGCCTGCAGGTCGACGGCGATGCTTAGCGCGGCCGGTTGATCGACGACGAACTCGGCGCCGCCCGGCAGGATGACCCGCAGGCACAACTCGCCGTCCCGGGCGCCAGCTCCGATCAGTTCGACGAGCGCCATTCTGTAACTGGACTTCGCCAGGTCAGGCTGGCTGATGACTGCAACGTCGTCGAGGTAGTGGTCGTCGGGCATCAGAAGTTTCCTCCGTACGTGGTGCCAGGCAAAAACTGCATCGTCGAGACTCTGGAGTCCGTCCCGGTTGCCCGGGCAGTCAACCCGCTCAATCGCGACAGCGCGGCATCGCCAGGCTCGCCATAAGTGCTTCAGCACGGCCCGGAGCCGGATCGTCGCGGGGATTCGATCGGGCGGGATCTCGAGGACGAGCGCGAATCGCTCCGGCTGCGGTCGGACGTCGAGCAGCTCATCGGCGGCCGGGTAACTCATCCATCACCCCCAGACATCTCCGGACCCGTGGACGTGGGCGATGCCCCACCCCACAGACCACCCACGGACGGGGATGCCGCCGACGTGACGTGGACGTGGGCGGCCCCCCCTACGGGGGTGGGCCGCGCACGCACGTCGGATGACGTGGGCGGCGACGCGGGTAACGTGGGCGGTGACTCATCGCTCACGTCGGTCAGCCGATACTCCAGGCAGTCGTTTCCGCGGATGCGGCGGTCCGCGGACTGGAGGTCTCCGGCCTCCACCAGCGACGCCAGCAGCCGGGCCAGGCGGCAGCGGGAAATGCCGGTCGTATCCTGGATCTTGCGGGCGGTCGCGGGGCCCCGCCGGAGCGTCTCGACGATCTTCCGGATCCCGACTGCGTCGCGATCGGCCTGCCGCTGATCGGCAGGCGAGGATGCGCCGCGGAGCCGGGCAGGGTCGAGGTCCTCATCCGGCCGCCAAAGCGGGAAGCACCACCGCAGGACGACTGGCTCCGGCCGGGGGAATGAGCGCACGACCGCATCCAGAGCGACGCAGTCGGGATCCTCGTGCTCGCGCATCACCAGATGGGCGTCCACAGCTCGAGACGCCGCACCGGCGCCCGCGCCGACGTCCGTCACGCGCTTGTCCGCTTGCGCGCCCTTTGAACTGTGGTGGACGACGACGACGCCGCACCCAATCCGCTCCGCCGTCTGATCGATCGCGGAGTACAGGTGCGCGATGTCGTGGTTGGAGTTTTCGTCGACGCCGGCGGGCAGGAGGCGATACAGCGGGTCAACAATCAGCAGCGACGGGGCCGGCCGCATCCGCCGGGCGTGCGCCAACACCGAGAGCAGGTCGGCGCGCTCGCCGCGGAGCGCCCGGATCAGCAGCCGCTGCCCCAGCCATGAGACGCTCACCGCCATGGCATCAGCGACAGTCCTGAGCCGCGATGCGAGGACTGGCAGTCTCAGCTCCGCATCGATCAGCAGCACCGGCCCTGCCTCGACCTCGTAACGCCCCAGCCACGGCATGCCGATGGCGCCACAGATCGCGAGCTGCAGGACCGCCCAGCTTTTTTGCGATTTTGAGCCACCGATCAGGTTCGCGACCTCGCCGGCGCGCAGGAGACCGTGGATGACTGGACGCGGCAGGTCGGGGTGGGCGGCGACCAGCTCCGCCGGGCTCAGGTATCCACTGGTCCGCGAGGCCGCCAGCTCGTCCCGGATGCCGTCCAGGGCCAGCGCAGCGGCATGTAGGTCGGCGCCCGGCGCGGTGAGCATCCGCATCGCCGACTCGAGCGCCAGGGCAGCCTCGCGCTGGGCCTGCAGGTGGATCAACCGATCCACGTAAGAGCCGTAGCTGGCGAGTTCCCCCGGCGTCGCCATGTAGTCCGCGATGCCGGCCACGCCGCCAGGGATATCCTCGAGCCAGCCGCGATCGGCGAGGCGCTGGGCGACCGACACGGGATCGCTCGTGGCGGCGTCCTCCACTCGCATGCTGAGGATCGCCTCGTAGACCCGCGCGGTGTCCGTCCCGGTGAACGTCCCCACGCCCAGTCGCGGATCGTCCAGCTCGGGATCGAGCAGCATGCAGCCGATGACCGCCATTTCCGCGGTGCGATCGGCGAGGGGCGTGTTGTGGTGGCGGCCTCGTGCCGCAGTGGGTAGCATGCGTGCTCCTCCTGTGTTCGCGCCCGCCTGCCAGCGGGCGTTTTTTTGTGCGCGGGCCCGATCAACCGACGCCCATGCTGGCGAGCGCATCCACAGCCGCTTCCGCCTGCCGGCGGCGGCGCGCGGGAGTCATCGCGACAGGCTGCTGATCGCGCCCGTCGCACGCCGCCAGAAACTCTTCGATCCACACGGCCGTAGTGAACCTCCGCCCGCCGACCCGGACGGTGCGGAGCCGGATGATCTGCCCGCCGATGTGCAGCCCATGCAGCGCCCAGCGCACTGGCGTCGATCGGTGCGGGCTCCCAGGTATGTGGGCGGATGCCTGGGGGAGGGGGATGTACTCCTGCTGATCTGCCTGCATTCGCGTGTCTCCGATGCGGGTCGCCACGATCGGCGACATCCGCATCAGACAGACCGCGAGTTACACCAGAGTTACATCTGGTGTAACTTCCATGTAACTTCGAGAAAATCACACCCAGACGATTTCCGCCCCCCTCAGAGACAGCGTTTTCGCGTGCCCGATCCTGACGAGCGCGTTGTTCGCCCTGTGCAGCGCCGTTTTCACGGCTCCGATGCCGGGGGCGTCTGGCCAGATGCCCGGGGACAGTTCAGACAGGCGAACAGTCCGCTTGCCGTCGCAGAACCGAATCAGCGCAAGCGGCCGTCGCTGAATCCCTGAATCGCGCAGCCGGTCGGCGAGACGCAATTCGCCCGCTCCCGCCGCCGGCCCAGAGGCAGGGGGTGCGTCGAGTCTCTGCTGAAGCCGATCCAGCATGCCGACCAGGTCTTTGAAGGCGGCTTCGACTCCAGAAACATCCAGGGCGTCGAACTGATTGCACAGCGCGCCCAGCAACTCCTCGTGTTCCCTGAATTCGAGGTAGTCTTTCAGCGGTCCAGTTTTGACGAGCGGCCTCCAGGGCTGGGAGAAGTCGGGAGGAACCTCAAGCGGCCGCGGCTCAAAGACTGGCTTTTCGACAGGGTTCGCTTCCAACGCCTTCCACGCCGCGACCGCTTTCTCATGCAGCTCGCGGCGGCGGTCGAACTCCGTCTTGCGCTCCCGAGTCCGCACCAAGATCGCGTCGAGCGCCATTTCCCATTTAGCTCTCTCTATGTCGCATGCACGGCTCAGTTGGAACCGTTCTTCAGCGTCTTCCGGCAGCGGTTTCGTCGCCATCGCCCGCCCCTTGCGGACCCTTGAGAAAGAAAGCACGCGGGGAGGGCCGCTCAAGGGGCGCGGCGTTCGGGGATCAGCCTATCCCCGCGTGCAGGAATTCTACGGGCTCAGCCGCATTCCGCCATGATCGATCGCGCCCGCTCGAGGTCGCGTTCGGCGTAGACCTGTGTCGTGTCCAGCTTGGAGTGACCGCAGACGGTCTGCGCGGCTTCGATGCCGTACCGGCGCCGCAGGTCGGTCGCCCGGCTGTGCCGCAATCGGTTCGGCGCCCAGGGCGCGACGCCCGCCGCCTTGCACGCCCGGTGGATCGCGCGGCGATAGCTCGCCACTGTGTACGTCGCTGCGGGGGCGCGCTGGCGCTTTCGGACGGTTCGGGCCGCCTGGGAAGGCTGAACCTTCGACTTCCGCTTCTGGCGTTTCAGGGCCAGGCGTTCCGCTTCCGCTTCCGCCGGCGAGAAGCACGCCGCTTCAGCCGATCGGTCGTCGAGGTACGGCGCCAGGATCGCCTGGGCGCGAGGGCCGAAGTAGATTCGGCGCTGGCGCCCGTGATGCTGCGTCTTGTGCGAGGCGGGGGCGTATTCCCAAACTTCCCCCTCGCGGTTCACGTCGCACGGTCGCAGGGAGACGATCTCGTCCGGCCGGCAGCCGGAGAGAAGCTGCAGGCGGATCATGTCGCGGACCTGCCGGCTGACGTGGGGCAGGATCGCGTTGACGTCCGCTTCCGGGACGGGCATCACCGGGGCGTGATCCGGCGCCGCCGTCCGTCCGGCCAGGAGCGGCGCCAGGGCCCGCAGTCGATTCAGCGTTTCGGCAGGGATCAGTTCGTGTTCGACGGCGAACTTGAAAACCTGCCGGATCCGGGCGACATGCGAGTTGATCGTTGATCGGCACCACCGGCGATCATCGATCATCGACAGCCGGACCGCCCGCAGAGCCGCCGGGCCGAACTCCTCGGCCGGGGAAAGCCCATACAGCCTCACGAGCGGCCCCGTCGCGTTCTTGAACAGGTGGACTTGGGACGTCGGCCGCCCATTCTTGCGGTAGTGCCCCTCAGCGTGCCGCAGGAACGCCAGGACGATCTCAGCCACGGACGGGCCGGATTCGCCTGCAGACGGGCTCAGCGGATCGCCAGGCGGCTCCAGGACGCCAGAGCAGTGCTTGGCGATCAGCTCGCCGTACCGGCGCCGAGACGCATCCGAACCGTACGCGCCCAGGTAGAAATCCCGGCCGTCGATCCGAACCCGCGCCTGCCCGGTGGCGCGGTGATGGAGGTAAGATGGGATAGTCTTCCGACGCGGCATCGTGCGTTCCCCCCTGAAAAGCGGTAGTCGCTACCACGATCTTTCAGGCAAAAGGGCCGCACTTCCGGACGACGGAAGGTTACGCAACTCGCGTATCGGCTTGGCGTTGAATCAAATGCGCCCGACTGGACTCGAACCAGTGACCTCATGCATGTCAAGCATGCACTCTAACCAACTGAGCTACGGGCGCCTGACCCGTCCGCACGGGACGGGACTTGCGGAACAGTATTGGCCGTCGGCCAAGGGGTCAAGCCTCTCTCCCGACGTGAGAATTCCATCTCCATGGGGGACCATCAGCGGAACAAAACCCGCGACGGACGGCTCAATCCGAGCGACTCGGCGACGGTCGCGGGAACGACACGCCCCCGGCCGTCGGGGTTCGCCGAGCGTGGCGTTAAACGCCCGTCGCGGCTGCGGTTCTCGAACCACACCCGGTTGAATCGGCGGACGCAGCCAGTGGAAGCAGTGTGCGGACGTGGAACTCGTTGGGTCCGGCGATCGGAATCGTCCCCCACGCGGCGACGGAGCCGGCGACGCTCGTCCAGGGCGTGCGTCTGTGCCGGGAACGTCGCCGCGACAAGGGGAAACGCGGCCCGCGGCGGTTCGCTGACGTCGCCGCGCCCGGCGTCTATACTCCCCGACGGAAATCGTCCCGATAACGTCTGCCTCATGACTTCGATTCAACCCATTCTCGACAAGGCCGTCAAAGGCCAGCGACTCACGCCCGCCGACGGCCTGGCGCTCCTGCAGTCCGCCGACCTCGCGGCCCTCGGCGAAGCGGCCCATGCTGTGACGCAGCGGCTCCATCCGGAGCGCGAGCGAACGTACAACATCGACCGCAACATCAATTACACGAACGTCTGCGCGGCCGTCTGCGACTTCTGCGCGTTCTATCGCCCGTTGAAGCACAGCGAGGCGTATGTCCTCGAAAAGTCGGTCCTGTTCGAGAAGATTCATGAGACGATCGACCTCGGCGGGGATCAGATCCTGCTGCAGGGGGGCATGCATCCCACGCTGCCGATCGAGTGGTACGAGGACTACCTCAGCGACATCAAGGCGCGGTTCCCGCAGATCAACGTGCACGGGTTCAGTCCGCCGGAGCTGCACCATTTCACGAAGGTTTCGAAGCTGCCGCTGCGGACGGTGCTGCAGCGGTTGAAGGCGGCGGGCCTGGGGAGCCTGCCCGGAGGCGGCGGAGAGATTCTCGTCGACCGCGTGCGGGAGCAGATCACCCGCGGCAAGGCGTTGACGGAAGACTGGTTGAACGTCAACCGGGCGTGGCACGAACTGGGAGGCGTGTCGAGCGCCACGATGATGTTCGGACACGTTGAGACGCTGCAGGACCGGATTGAACACCTGGACCGGCTGCGGATGCTGCAGGACGAGACGGGCGGCTTTACGGCATTCATCTGCTGGACGTTTCAGCCGCCGGACGAGCCGCCCTGGTTCGGCAATCGCCGGGACGGCGTGGACATGTCGAAGATTCCGCCGGCGGGAGCGTTCGAGTATCTGAAGACGCAGGCCGTGGCGCGGCTGTATCTGGACAACATTCGCAACATTCAGTCGTCGTGGGTCACGCAGGGGGAGAAGATCGGCCAGTTGGCGCTGTTCTTCGGCGCGAACGACATGGGTTCTCTGATGATCGAGGAGAACGTCGTCGCGGAGGCGGGGACGGTGCATCATCTGTCGCTGGAACAGATTCGCCGCTGCATCGCCGACGCCGGCTACATTCCGCGGCAGCGGAACGTGCATTACGAGCTGCTGGAGCGGACGCCTCGGGGCGACATCCCGCGTCCGGCGGCCCGCGCCTGCGGCCCCGCGGAGCAACTCGTTCCGCTGGAGGAGTTGCGGCTGTCGGCGTCCGTCAACTGACATCGCGATTCCGGCTTCAAGAAAACCGCGTGAACCGCGAATCACGCTTCAACGTTTTCTCCGGGGTCGATCCGGAGGCCGCCTCCGGCGGGTGTGCCGCTGTCGTCTCCTGCAGGTGATGTCATGTTGCGAATCGCTTTTCCGGCCCTGTTGTGCGTGCTGTTCCTGGCGGCCTGGGCGTCGGGGCAGGAATCGGAACCGCCCCCTTCGGAGGCTCCGAACCCGGCGGCGAACGGCGAGGCGATCCGCAACGAGGTCGATGAATTCGCGAGCGACGCGCGGCGGCATGTCGACAATATCGCTCGACAGGTCGACGCCGACGAACGGGCTGAGGAGGTCAAGGCCGGCATCCTCAAACCGATTTACCTGCTTGCGGAGCGGCTGGCTTTTCCGGCGTTCCACTGGGCAGCCTTCGCGATGATGGCGACGGGGGTCGTCAGTTACGCGTTGCAGCTTGTGTTCGGAAAGCTGGCGGTGCTGTCGAAAATGAGCCTCAGTCCGGCGGAAATCCTGTCGGATGCGCTGGGGCTGTCGATCAGCGCCGTGGGTCTGGTGCTGACGACGCAGGCGGCGGCGGAGAATTCGACATTCACGCAGAGCCCGTTTTCGGTGATCTCGGCATCGGCGACCGGCGTGCTGGCCGGCTTCGTGTTCTATCGCTGGGGTCAGCGGCAGGAACTTCAGGCGGTGGCGGGCCGCCAGCGGACGACGCCCAAGTCGCCGTGACTTCGCGTGGGGCCGTCAGACCCTGTGATAGCTGCGATACCACTCGACGAAGCGGGCGACTCCGGTTTCGATCGGCGTCGCCGGTTTGAATCCCACGTCCCGGATCAGGTCGTCGACGTCCGCAAACGTGGCGGGGACGTCGCCCGGCTGCATGGGCAGCAGATTCTTCTTGGCCGTCTGTCCCAGGCAGGCTTCGAGCGTGCTGATGAGGTGCATCAGCTCGACGGGCTGGTTGTTGCCGATGTTGTAGACGCGGTAGGGGGCGCGGCTGGTGCCGGGATCGGGCTTGTCGCCGGACCAGGCGACGTTGGGGGTCGCGGGATGGTCGATGACCCGCACGAGCCCCTCGACGATGTCATCGACGTAAGTGAAGTCGCGGCGCATCCGGCCTTCGTTGAAGACGTCGATCGGCCGGCCTTCCAGGATCGCCTTCGTAAAAATGAACAGGGCCATGTCGGGACGGCCCCAGGGGCCATAGACGGTGAAGAACCGCAGCCCCGTCGTCGGCAGGCCGTACAGGTGGCTGTAGGTGTGCGCCATCAGCTCGTTGGCCTTCTTGCTGGCGGCGTACAGGCTGAGCGGATGGTCGACGTTGTCATGCACCGAGAAGGGCATGTGCGTATTGGCGCCGTACACGGAACTCGACGACGCGTACACCAGGTGCTTGACGCCCGTGTGGCGGCAGCCTTCCAGAATATTCGTGAAGCCCACGAGGTTGCTGGTGACGTAGGCCTGAGGATTGGTCAGCGAGTAGCGCACGCCCGCCTGGGCGGCGAGGTTGACGACGGTGTCGAACCCGCCGGCGAAGGCCGGCCGCAACTGGGCTTCGCTGGCGAGGTCCGCGCGGACGAACGTGAATCCGGGCTGGCCGACGAGCTGCGCGAGCCGGTCCTCTTTGAGCTGGACCGAGTAGTAGTCGTTGACGTTGTCCACGCCGACGACGACATCGCCGCGGGCCAGCAGCCGCCGCGTGAGGTGAAACCCGATGAACCCGGCTGTGCCGGTGACCAGAATCCTTGCCACGACTGCTCCCGCCGAACGTTGCTGTCAAATCGCGTGTCTGTCGTCCCGCCCGCCGCCGGTCTCCGGACCGGCCCGAGGCAGTGTACGGGACGCATCGACCGCATGGGAGACGGCGTTCAGGCTTGAATGGGCCGTGCCCGCAGCACACACTCCGATGCACGGGCGTCGAGTCGTCTGTTCTGACCGAGGTTTTTCCGGCGCACCGGTTTATGCAGGATCGATTCACCGCGGTGCTATCGCTCACGGACGACGTGCTGGACTCCTGCCAGTCCACGCTGGGTTACCGTTTCAGCGACTTGGCGCTCCTGCGGCGGTGCCTGACGCATGCTTCGGCGTCGCGGACGCGGCTGGAATCGAACGAGCGGCTGGAGTTTCTCGGAGATGCGGTGCTGGGGGTCGTCGTCTGCGAGGCGCTGTACGACCGCTATCCCGACGCCCCGGAAGGGGAGTTGACGCGGATCAAGTCGGAGGTGGTCAGCCGGTCCACCTGCGCGCGGATGAGCCGCAAGCTGGGCCTCGATGATTATCTGCTGCTGGGGAAGGGGATTTCGGCGCATGGGCGGATCCCGGGGTCGGTGTCGGCGGCGGTGTTCGAGGCGCTGATTGGCGGGATCTACCTGGATGGCGGGTTCGACGCCGCACGGGCCTTCGTCCTGCGCTGCGTCCCGGATGAGATCGGCGCCGTCGCCGGCTCGCCGAACGGCGTCAACTTCAAGAGCCTGCTGCAGCAGCAGTCGCAGCGGGAGTTTGGGGAGACGCCCGTGTACACGGTTCTGGATGAGAAGGGCCCGGACCATTTGAAATGCTTCAAGGTCAGCGCGCGGGTCGGGGCGCGGCTGTTCTCGCCGGCGTGGGGGCCGAGCAAGAAGGAAGCGGAGCAGCGTGCGGCTCAGAACGCGCTGGCTCAGATCGGCGGGATCGAGATCCCGAATTCGACGGATTGACGAGGCGGCGTTCCGGATGCGGCGGCATCGCCGGAGCGCCACGTTCAACAAGAAAAGGCGCCGTCACTCTGCGGAAGACTCGACAGGTTCGACGCATGCGGGATTGTCGAACCGAGCGTTGTTGACGGCCGGATTCACGGGCGTCAGTTCGTACGGCATGTCCGACGCGGAGTTCAGCAGCGACACCAGCGCGCCCGGTTCGCGGAGATCCGGATCGAGCCACGCGCCCCAGGTTTCCGGCGGCAGGATCACGGGCATCCGGTCGTGCAGGCCCCGCATCCGGGCGTCGGCTTCCGTCGTGAGGATCGTGCAGGTTTCGACCGGTTCGGCGCCCTCGGGCGGCTTCCAGGTTTCCCACAAGCCGGCGAAGGCGAACAGCGGCTGGTCGGCCGGCCGGATGTGGTACGGCTGTTTGCGGTCGTCGATCGATTTCCATTCGTAGAACCCATCGCTGGGGATCAGGCAGCGTCGGGCCTTGAAGGCCGATCGGAAGGCGGGCTTCTCGGCGACGGTTTCCGCGCGGGCGTTGATCATCCGCGCCGCCGCTTTGGGGTCTTTGGACCAGGAGGGAATCAGTCCCCAACGGGCCGGGGCGGGGACGCGGTGCGAGTTCTGGTGGCGAACGGTCAGCACGGTCTGCGTGGGGGCGATGTTGTACCGGGGACGCAGCTCATCGGGCTCGCGGAACAGCGAGAACACTTCGACAAGTTCCTGCGGCGTCGTTCGGAGCGTGTATCGTCCGCACATGGCGCGGCCTTCGGCGGGGCGGGATTTCAGTTCCAGGCGAGCGGCGACTTCCAGGCGGCCCGCAGATCGGCGATCGGGCAATCGACAAGCGATTCGCCGTTGCGGCCGGCGATGGTCACTCGGTCGCCCGACGTGACTCGGCCGATGTCGATCGGTTCCGGCGCGCCCGCGGAGCGGAACGCCGCCTGAATCGCGGCGACGTCGTTTGGCTTCGCTTCGAGCACGAAGCGGGTGTTGCTTTCGGAGAACAGGAACGTCAGATCATCCAGCCCGGCCGCATCCGCCGCCGCCTGCAACTGAACCTCCGCGCCCCGCTCGCCAGCGAACGCCATTTCCGCGATTGTGACCGCCAGTCCACCCTCGCTGAGGTCATGGCAGGCGCGAGCCCGGCCCGCCCGCAGCGCGGCATGCAGGCCGTGAAACACTCGCGGGGCCGCCGATGCGTCAACTCGTGGAACGCTGGACCAGGCGGCCGAGTCGATCGATGCCGGTCGCGGGGCGCCGGCCTCGTCGAGCACCAGATCCAGGTGGCTGCCCCCCAGCTCAGCGGCTGTCACGCCGACGAGCAGCAGCCGGTTTCCAACGTCCTTGATGTCCATCGTGACGGCGCGTTCCACGTCCTCGATTTGACCCAGCGCGCTGATCAGCAGCGATGAGGGAATCGTGATCGTCTGCGAGCCTTCCGGGCCGGCGAACGTGAACTCGTTGTTCAGCGAGTCCTTGCCGCTGATGAACGGGGTCCGGTAGGCGATGGCCACGTCCCGGCAGGCGAGGGCCGCACGAACCAGCGTGCCCAACGTTTCCGGACGCTCGGTGTTGCCCCAGCAGAAGTTGTCGAGGATCGCGATGCGGGCCGGATCGGCGCCGACGGCCACACAATTCCGGACCGCTTCATCGATCGCCGATGCGGCCATCCAATAGGGATCCAGATCGCCGTAGCGCGGATTCATGCCGTTGGAAATCACGAGTCCGCGGCTGGACCGCAGGGAGGGGCGGACGACGGCGGCGTCGGACGGGCCATCCTGCCGGCGCCCGATCAGCGGTTTGACGACGCTGCCCGACTGCACTTCGTGGTCGTACTGGCGGATAATCCATTCTCGCGAGCAGACGTTCAGCGAGCCGAGGATGGCCAGCAGGCAGCTGTTGGCAGCGGCTGAACCCGCATCGGGGAGCGTCCGCTTCGGGCGGGGGAGTCGAAACTTGCGACCGGTCTGAGGACCGAGATAGACCGCCTCGCGGACGACTGGCGGCCGGCCTTCATGGAGGAACTCCATCGACAGGTCGCCGACGACGTTGCCGTCGTATTTCAGCAGCAGACGTCCGTCGTCCCGGAACTTGCCGATCACCGTCGCCTCGACCCCTTCCGACGCGCACAGAGCCTGGAAATCCTCCCATTGCTCGGGCCCCACCGCGAGCACCATCCGCTCCTGGGCCTCGGAAATCCAGATTTCCGTATACGACAGTCCGGAGTACTTCAGCGGCGCCTTCTCCAACCAAACCTCGGCGCCCGTCTGCTCCCCCATTTCGCCCACGGCGCTCGAGAAGCCCCCCGCGCCGCAGTCGGTGATCGCGTTGAACAGCCCGCGGTCCCGGGCGACGAGCACCACGTCCATCAGCATCTTTTCGACGACGGCGTTGCCGATCTGCACCGCGCCGCCGGACAGGGTCTCGCTCTCGTGCGTCAGTTCGGCGCTCGAAAACGTCGCGCCGTGAATGCCGTCCCGGCCAGTCCGTCCGCCGACCGCCACGATCAGGTCGCCGGGATGGACTTCTTTTTCCGACTTGCCCACCGGCAGCATCGCCACGTTGCCGCAGTACACCAGCGGGTTGCCCAGGTAACGGTCATCAAAAAACACCGCGCCGTTGACCGTCGGGATGCCCATCCGATTGCCGTAATCGCGCACGCCGGCCACGACGCCGCGAATGACAGTCCGCGGATGCAAAACGCCCGGCGGCAGGGCCGCGTGCGGCACATCCGGGGGCGCGAAGCAGAACACGTCCGTATTGCAGACGGGCCGCGCGCCCATTCCGGTTCCCAGCGGATCGCGGATCACGCCGCCCAGACCGGTGTTGGCGCCGCCGTAGGGTTCGATCGCCGAGGGGTGGTTGTGCGTCTCCACCTTGAAGCAGACGTCGAACTCCTCATTGAATTTGACCACGCCCGCGTTGTCGCGGAACACGCTGACGCACCAGTCGTCCGGGCCGAACTCCTTCCGCAGCGCGTCAGTCGCGGCGAAGACGGTCTCTTTCAGCAAATTCTCAAATCGCTGCTCTCCGTCGGCGTCCTTGTAGGCGATGCGGCCCCGCAGCGTCTTGTGCGAGCAATGCTCGCTCCAGGTCTGGGCGATCGTCTCCAGCTCGATATCGCTGGGATCGCGGCCCAGCGACTGAAAGTGCGCCTGAATCGTCCGCATCTCCGCGAGGCTGAGGTACAATTGCCCTTCGCGGCTCAGCGTCTGGAGCGTCTCATCCCCCATGTCGCGAATGGGGATTTCCTGCCGTGCGAACTGGTAGTGCGAGCCGATCGCCAGGCTGTTGAGCGCGAGCGGGCCACGAAGGATGTGTTCGATGGCGTCATTCGCCAACACGCGGGCGGCCAGCCGGGAGAGTTGCTCCTCGGTGCAGGGGCCGGCCAGGTAGTATTTGCGGCAGGTCGAGACGGCGGAGACGTCGACGCCGAGGTCGCGGATGGCGAGCCGGGCCGTATGGCCGACGTTGTCGGTGACTCCCGGTTTGAAGAGCACGTTCAACAGGACGGGGGCTTCGCCCCGGGGAAGGCCGTCGGACGCGGGCAGGGCACGAATCGTGGTCGTCTCGACGACGCTGTCCGCGAGGAGCGGTTCGAGCGCCTGCGCCACACGCTGCTCGTCGACTTCCCCTTCGATCAGGAAGGACCGCGCCGATTCGACGCGTTCGAGCGTGTCGATGCCCAACGCGCGGGCCTCTGCCAGCACCCGCTCCCCCTCGCGGTCCGTCTCGCCGGTTCGAGGACGGATTTCGACTTCCCACAGCATGCCAGCTCTCCCTGACCGGGGGCGCATCCCCCGGCGAATCCGCCAATTTTCGCCGCCCGTCCCGCCGGTCAGCACCCGCGCGGGAACCGGCCTCCGACGCCCGGCAGCCTCGCGATCATCGCTCCACGGTTCTTCGCGGAAGCGAAGGGAGAATGCAAGCCACCCCGGAGCGGCCCCGCGGGCGTCGGTCCAGGCCACATTCGGCGGGCTGCTTGATTCTCTTCTCCGTCCGCCTTTAGCATTCGCAAAGCCTTTCATTCCGGGAATTTCTTGCGACTCGAAGCGGTTTTCCGATGTCGCGGCCCCGTGCTGTTTTATGATCATCCGCTTTCCCGTCACCGCACGTTCCTGAGCACTCGTGTCCGACGCCACTGACCGCCCGGGGCCGAATCCGGCGCCCGACGCCCCTTCCGTTCCCGGCACGCCCCTGGAAGGGGCCGCGCCGCCCGCGAGCAACGCGCCCCCCGCGCCGCCGCCGGACGAAACACAGCCCCCACAGGACGAACTGCCCGAGTACGAGCCGCTCACGCCGGAACTCGTCGAGGAGGAAGCCATCCGCGGGGACATCGTGCTGCGCGGCGCGGTGGTCCTGCTGGCGCTTTTGCTGGGCTGGACGCACCTGGCGGATTCGTCCGTCCTCGTAAAGGTGCGGACGGGCGAATACCTGACGTCGCACGGGATCCTGCCTCCCCGGACCGACGTATTTTCGAACTCTGCGACGAACCATCCCTGGGTTAATTTGAGTTGGGCCGGCGACATCGTCTTGTCCGTGCTGCATTCCCTGGGCGGGGATCGAATGCTGACGGTGTGGGCGGCCGTCGTTGCGGCATTGGCGTTCTGGCTGCTGGGGCGCACGTCCCGTCCCGGGGCGCCGACCTGGTGGAGTTCGATTGCCGGCGGGGCGGCCCTGGTGGCGGCGTTTCCCTGGCTCGCGGCCGGACCGGACGTTTTGACGATCCTGGGCCTCGCCTGGCTACTGCGAACCCTGCAGCGGGCCGTGCAGCAGGGGGACCCCCGGTTGATGCTGCGGCTGGGAATCGGCTTCTTCCTGTGGAGCAATGTCGACCCCCGCGCGTGGATCGGCCTGGCGATCGTCTGGCTGTTCGCGCTGGGCCACTGGCTGCGGCAGGGCGAAACGGCGGGCGCGGGAATTTTGCCGCGGTCGCTGGCGATGGCGGCGGGGGCAGCGACGATCGCCGCGCTGATTCATCCGTTTCACTGGCACGTCCTGAAATCGCCGTACGTCCAGTTCGCGATTGAGTACCCGGAGATCGCGACCTATACCGGCCTGGGGCCGCACTTCCCCTGGATGTGGCAGCCGATGTCCGGCGCTCCCTTCTGGTCGTTGCTGGATGTGCATGCGATCGTGGGCCTGTCGCTGGCCGGCGTCGCGCTCCTGGCGCTGCTGCTCAACGTTCGGCAGTTCCACGCGGGCTGGGCGCTGTTGTGGCTGTTCGTCAACGGACTGGCGGCGGCGCGGGGACATCTGCTGCCGGCGGCTGCGATCGTGAATGCCGTCATTGCGGGGTTGAACGCGCAGGCCTGGTACGCACGGACGTTCCGGCAGACGTATTCGATTGCCTGGACGGAGTTGCTGTTCTCTCGCGGCGGCCGTGCCGTAACGGTGTTCGGCATGTTCGGCCTGGCCTATCTGATGCTAAACGGCGCATTGACCGGGCCGGCCGGCCGTCGGCTGGGCATGGGACTGGACTGGCGGCTCCGCACGGCGGTTTCCAGCTACGCGAAGCTGATCGACGGGACGTTCGATGACCGGCCGTTCAACGGGCGAGTGGAACACGGGGACATTCTGATCTGGCTGGGGCAGAAGCCGTTTGTCGATTCCCGGCTGGCGATGTACGCGCAGGGGCCTGAGAACCTGCTGGACGTGCATCGAGACACGTATTTCGCGTTCATGCCGGCGTCGGAGTCCAACCCCCGCGCGGGGCGTCCCGATGTGTGGCGGAAGACGTTCGACGACTATCAGTTGACGCGGCTGCTGGTTCGGCTGACGGGCGAGGACCCCGGCAAATACGACCTGCTGCTGCGGTTCCTGATGAACCCGGAGCTGCGGTTGACGCGCATACAGGCGGCCGCCGCGGAAATGTGCCGGTTCGACGCCGGGGCCGGGCCGGAGTTGCGGGCCTATGTCGATCAGCAGCCGGGGACGAGATTCCTGACGCAGGCGTTTCGCGGCGCGGATGTCGCTCCCCCGGAGGGCCTGGCGATCTGGCCCCGGGAACTCACAACTTACGAGAAGTGGCTGATCCAGCCCGAGCCGTGGTTGCCGGAGAGCGGCCAGCTCGCCATGCACTACGCGTTTCTGTCGAGCGCGCTGCCCCAGCAGCTGGCGAATCCGCAGGCCGCGTCTGAGGCCGGAATCGCGCTCCGCATGCTCGCCATCCGCGAGGCCCGCCGCGCCCTCCGGGATGATCCCAACCTCGCGAGAATCCATCATCTCATCGCGTTGACGTGTTACTCGATGCTGTCCCAGGAACGGGCGTTCTTCGCGCAACTGGGGCAGAACTACAGCAGCGATCTGCGGACGGCCGAGATTCTCGCCGCATTCAACGCCGCTCTCATGACGGCCGCGAACAAGGCCGTGCTGCACGAGGAGCTGGCCCAGTATCTCGTCAGCCTGAATTATCGCGACGTCGCGTTTCAGCACCTCAAGGAACTGAACCGGCAGACGGGGCGCTGGACCGCGCTGCTGCCTTCTGATCCGAACTACGCCGCGGCCCGCGATGCGAACCGCCAGTTGTACCGGCAGCTCAACGAGGACCTGCCGAAGATCGCCGAGCAGGTCCGCGAGCAGTTGGACAAGGGGGCCGATCCAGTGGCCGTCGCGCAGGCGGCGATGCAGGCCGGCTGCCCGGAACTGGCGCTGCAGACGATCAACGACCACGAGACCGATCTCGTGCAGAATCCCGTGGCGTCGCTGGTGCAGGCGCAGCTCATGATGGCGGTCGGCCGGACGGAGGAGGCCTGGGA
This sequence comes from Planctomyces sp., assembly GCA_019636235.1. Lineage (GTDB taxonomy): Bacteria > Planctomycetota > Planctomycetia > Planctomycetales > Planctomycetaceae > Caulifigura. The sequence continues at coordinate 625,767 of JAHBXW010000001.1, read as the reverse complement.
ACGGCTGGAAGGGATGGCGGCGTATGTGCAGTCCGGGACGGAACTGGATTCCGTGTGGCGCGTCACCACCGCGTATGCCAACGTCGCCAATGGGAACTACTCGCGGACGGTGGAACTGTTCAGCCAGGAACTCGATGAACTCGCGGTGTCCCGGCTGCGCTCGCTGCTCGATGGCTCGCCGCTGATTTCGGGCGTCCCGCTCAAGCAGCAGCTGTTCGCGGCGTCCCGCGCCCGGAGCGCTCTGGAGGCCCTGTACTCGTTCCCCGATCAGCAGTCGCTGCTGCTGTTTCAGCGGGCCCTGATTGAATTGCAGCAGGGGCGGCTGAGCCGGGCTCGGGCCGATCTCTCCGAGGCGTTGTCGGCCGCGCCTGATTCGGCGTTTCGTCCGCTGATTGTGTACTACCACTACCTGCAGACCGGCGAATCGCTGCCGATTGAGGGCCCCGGAGTCCAGATCCCGATCTGGAGCGGGATGTTCGCGGACGATCCCGTCTCCGACGAGTCGACCGAAGCGGCGACCCCGGACGCGGAGTCTCCGCAAGAGTCCCCGGGCGATCCCCCCGCGGAGGCGCCCGCTGAGGAATCTCCTTCGGCCGAATCCGTCGAGGAGCCGCCGCCAGAATCCGCACTGCCCGATGCGGCGCCGCCCGCGGACGCGGAGCGTCCGGATTCATCCGCGGCGCCGTCCCCCGCCGAATCCCAGTAATCAGTCCTTTCCCGCCGCCCGCCCTGACGTCGCTGTCGGATGAATCCAGTGTCGATGCCTTTGAAAACGCTGTTTCAGCAGCGGCCGTTCTGCCTGTCGATCGAAATCTTCCCTCCGAAGTCGCCCTCCTCGGACGACCTGTTGTGGGAGAACCTGAGCCGGCTGGCGCCCTATCAGCCCGCGTTCATTTCCTGCACGTACGGCGCGGGGGGCAGCACTCGGACTCGGACCGTTGAACTCTGCCAGGAGATTCAGCGGCGGTTTCAGGTTCCCGCCACGGCGCACTTCACCTGCGTCGGTTCGACGACGCCGGAACTCGAGGACTGGCTGGACTACGCGCAGGCCGCGGGCATCAGCAACTTCATGGCGCTTCGCGGCGATCCCCCCCGGGGCGAGACGACGTTCCGGCAGGTCGCCGGCGGGTTGGCGCATGCGAACGAACTCGTCTCGCTGATCCGTCGACGGCTGCCCGAGGTGGGAATCGGCGTCGCCGGATATCCCGAGAAACACCCAGAGGCGGCGGACCTGCCGAGCGATCTGGCACATCTGAAGCGAAAGATCGACGCCGGCGCCGACGCCGTGTTCACCCAGTTGTTCTTCGGCAATCGCAGCTTCTTCCAGTTCCGGGACGCGTGCGACGCGGCCGGCATTCGCGTGCCGATCGTGCCCGGCATCATGCCGATCGTCGAGTTCGGGCGGATCCGGCGCATCACGTCGATGTGCGGGGCCATCATCCCTTTAGAACTGGCCGCGAATCTTGAAGCCGCCAAGGACGACCTCGCCGCGCAGCTCGACATCGGCGTCGAGTTTGCAATCCGGCAGTGTCAGGAACTGATCGACGCCGGCGTTCCGGGCATTCATTTCTACGCCTTGAATTCGTCGTCGGCATGCCAGCGCATCCTCGATGCGCTGAACGCCCGGCCGGCGGAAGCCAGCGCCTGACCCCCCACGGGCCCATGCCGCACGGTTCACCGCCAGCGCCTGCTCCGATCGTTCTGGCGTCTCGGTCGCCGCGGCGGCTGGAGCTGTTGTCGCTGCTGGTTCCGCCCGCACGGATTGTGGTGTGTCCGCCCGCATCGTCGGCCGAGCCGGGATTCGAGGGGCTGACGACGCTGCCGGCCATTGAATCGCAGGCGTTGTCCATCGCGGAGGCGAAGCGTGCGGCGGTGGCGGCCCTGCGGGGGCCGGGCTTCGTGCTGGCCGCGGATACTGTGATCGTCGGCGGGGAGGTGGCTCAGGAGGGGCTGGTGGTGCTGGGCCAGCCGCCGGAGAGGCCCGCGGGAGTGGAAGTCGTGCGCGGCTGGTTTGAGAGGTTCTATTTCGGGCGGACGCATACGGCGCTGACGGCGGTCGCCGCATCCAGTCCGGCCGGGATGGTCCGCGCCTGTGCGGTACGGACGCAGGTGACGTTCTCGGCGCGTCACAGGGACTGGCTGGACTGGTATCTGTCGAGCGATGAGCCCTGGGGCAAGGCGGGCGGCTACGCGTTGCAGGGGCTGGCGAGCCTGTTCGTGGAGCGCGTCGAGGGCAGCCTCAGCAATGTGGTGGGGCTGCCGCTTGCCGAAACGCGGGAGCTCCTGAAATCGCTGGGCGCGCTGGCGTCCGCCGCGCGCTGAACGTGGCCCGCGGCGATCACCCGCCGCTGGTGGTGCGTTCCGGGACCATCGGCGAGCGGCCTACAGCACGCCGTCTCCGAACGCGTTCGCATCCTGGCGTGGTTCGCCGCCGCCGCCATTGCCGCTGGCGGGGGTCCGTCGGCGCGTTTCCTCGCCATGCGGCGGCGCGGCCGGCTCATCTCCCGAGTCCACGCGCAGGCTCCCGCCCCCGGAACGCTGCAGCGGCGGACGCGGATGGTGTCGCACGTCGACCCCCGGCTCGTCGTAGAAGCCCGCGTCGCCCGGGTCGTAGTCGTCTCCGTAGTCGTCGTAGTGGCAGACGTATCCCGGCTGCTGGGCGAGAATCACTTCCTGGTCATAGGCCTCGATGACGCGGGCCTGAATCTGATCCCGGCATTCCGAATTGATGGGGTGCGCGATGTCCGCGTACAGCTTGGCGCGGCCGTCCGCCATCCGCACGGCCCGCGAATCCGTCAACTTCCGCCCGCAATGATTGCAATACGCGGAACGCAGCGTGTTCTTGCCGCCGCATCGCGCGCAGCGGTCGGTCAGCTTGCGGCTGGGCATCGCCACGAACGCCCCTTTCGTGCCGCGGATGATCTTCAGATCGCGAATGACGAAGCAGCCGTCGAAGGTCAGCGAACAGAATGCCAGCAACCGATCCTGGGGATCGTGCATGAGTTTGATGCGAACTTCGGTCACGTCCATTGCTGACTCCTCCCTGCGCTCCGGCGATCCATGGACCGCCGTGACATGTCGTTCCCTGAGGCCCGCCGGCGTTTCCGACGGGGGAAATCCTGGTTGTCCTCGCCGCGGGATCGTCCTCCTTCATACCGTGGTTCTGACGACGTACACCCGTCCCGGGACGCGGCCGCGGAGCCGTCGCCCGATCCGCTCCGCGTGTTCGCGACTGCGGCAGAGTGCGAAGCACGCCGCCCCGCTGCCTGTCATCGCGCAGCCGGCCACATCCTCCTCGCGCATCTGATCCAGCGTCCGGGCGACGATCGGCGACAACTCGCGCGACGGACGCTCGAGGGCGTTGAACATCCAGCGGCCGCATTCCGCGGCGTTGCCTGCGGCGGCCCCGGCGATCAACCCTTCCGGCGACCGCGCCGGACTCGCCAGGCCCGCGTAACGGCCGAACACGGCCGCGGTCGACAGTCCGACCGGCGGCTTGACGATCACGAACCACAAGGGGCCGATCAGGGGCGAGCGGCGCACCTGTTCGCCGCGTCCCCGGCAGACCGCCAGCGGCGCGGAATCCAGAAAGAAGTTCACATCGCTGCCCAGCCGCGCGGCCGCGGCATGCAGCTCCTCCCCCGTCAGCCCCAGTTTCCAGACCCGGTTCAGGCCGACCAGCGCCGCAGCGGCGTTGCTCGATCCGCCCCCCAGCCCCGCTTCCAGAGGAATGCGTTTGACGAGCGCCAAGGAGGCCCCTTCGCGATGGCCCGTCAGCTCCCGCAGCAGTTCCGCACTCCGCAGGACCAGGTTGCGGGCGTCGGAGGGCGGAAGCGGCTGACCCGCGAATGCACCGTCCGCCTGACAGCTCAGTTCGATCCGTTCGTCAGCCGGCGTGATCACCAGCGTGTCGAACAGGCCAACTGAAACCATTACGGTTTCCAGCTCATGAAAGCCGTCCGGCCGCCTGCCCAGAACCTCGAGGTGCAGGTTCAGTTTGGCAGGGGTGTCGATGACAAGGGACGGCCCGGATCGTCGGAACCGCATCCGTGTCACTTCCTGTCTGTATGCTCGTGGTGCGCAACACGCGATGCTGTCGCAACGGGGTCGGTCTGCCGTGCCGCGGATTCGCTGCGCACGGGCCACTGCCAATCCGGCGTGGGCGCGATGCCCGAACTCCAGGCCGCGCTTTCAGCCTGTTCTCATCGCTATTGCTGGATGTGGAATCGCCGCTGTGTTCCGCCCGCCCGGAACGTCCGGCAATGCTACGCTGCCCCCTAGCGGTGTCAAGACGTGTCGTTGTGGCGGAAATTCTTCACGGGATTGTGCTTGACGGGCGAGGCATTCGGCCGCTCGAAATGAGGCCGGCCGCCCGTCATTCCGGCGCCGGTTCGGCGGCCAGCGCCGCTGCGATCTCCTGCGTCAGGTGGAATGCCGACACTCGCGTCAGGACCTCGGAAAGCTCCGCCTGGCTGAGACCCTCCGCGGGCGGATAGGTCTCCCCAGCGGCCTCGAACTGCGCCTTCTGGAAAGCCTCCATCCGGGCTTCGTCCTCCGGCGTCGCCTCGTCGCAGGACTTCCCGAAAAGGTCCTCCAGCCCGGCGGGGGGCAGCCCGCTGTTGAACGTCACGCGGCCGTCCCGGCCGATGACCATGTGCGTCGGAAAGCCCTGCACGCCGTACGCCGCACAGGTCTGCGAGTTCTCGATCATCGTCCCGGCGTCGATCGCCGCGAGGTAGTTCCATTCCTGCTGGCGGGCGAACTCCGCGATCCGGCCGGCGAGCTTCTCGGGATCTCCGCCGGCCGTGTGCACGCTGATGAACACGACCGGCTGCCCCTGGAACCGCTCCTGAAGCAGCTTGTTGGCGGGGACGGCGCCGCGGCACGGACCGCACCACAGGCCCCAGAAGTCGAGCAGGACGACCTGGCCCCGAAAGTCCTCAAGTTGGCGCGTCTCGCCGTCCACCCAGCGCGCCGTTTGCAGCGGCGGCGCTGGCTGCCCGACGGGCAGGGGAGGCTGCTGTTCAATCGCTCCCACCGCCTTGCCGGCGTCGAGGTCGAACAACGGCTGTTCGTTTGAGAAGTTCAGCACGAAGAACGCGTCATCGTGGGGGTAATCGGTCCGGACGACGTCGCACATCCAGGTCATCCGGTCGAATACGACCTGCTTCACGGTGCGTTTGCCCTCCCGCACCTCGGCCCATTGCTCCTGCGTGAAATTCGATGCCTTCGGGTCCAGCTGATAATCGTCACAGGCCGTCGCCGCCGGATAGAACGCCCCGTTCTCGAGCGTGCGAACTTCCGCGACGGTGGTCACTTTCTGGGGCTGCTTCCGGTCGGCATCCGACAGGTCGTATCCCTGCAGCCTTTGCCAGCGATGCAGCGTCAACGGCAGAGCGCCGCGGCTCAGGTCGAGCCAGGCTCGGTAATGATTCACCATCGGAGTCAGGGTGACCGATCCATCGGCCTCCTGGACGCCGCTCTGAAATTCCGTCGCCAGGATGACGTCGACAATCGTCAGCTCGCGCCCCTCGACCGTTTCCGTGCCGACCACGCGGTAGTCGTCAGCCTGTCCCGAGAAGAACTCGTCGATCGGGTGCCGCGTGCCGCGCAGCGGAACCCACATGAAGGCCGTGAACGGCGGGAGATCGAGGCTCTGCGTGCCTCCCGCATGCTGTTCGGTCAACATCACGTGGGCGGCGGAATCGGGTCGCGGCTGACCGGGCCAGATGCGGGCCGGCGGGGCCTGCAGCGACGATCGCGAATAGATCCGGCACAGCGCGTAATCGACCGGCAGCGATTCGGGCGTCACGTTCGAGGCGGGAAACGCCCAGCCCCCCTCGGGCGGCTCGTTGGTCCAGGTCCACAGCGTCCGCAACTGGTAGTCGTCCCCATCGACGAAGATCTCGTAGCGGTGTTCGATCTCCCGGTTGTTCTCGAACTCCCGAGCGTGTCTGGCCTGCTGCCGCATAGTCTCGATGAACTGGCTGACCGAGTAGCCTTCCGGCAGCCCGAGGGCCTCGGACTGGCCGGGGTCCTCTCCCAGCGACTTGAGCAACGCTTCCTGCTGTTCCGCGCGGAGCCGGTGGGACTCGCGGAAGGCGTCGGTCCATTCCTGACGTTGAACCACCTGCAGGTGCAGCGTCGTCAGTTTGGACGCATTGGCCCGATACGTCTCCAGGATGGCTGCCGCCGGAGGCTGCTCCGCGCGGAGGGAGCTGATGAGGGCGCCGACAATGGCCGTCGTCAGCAAGAAGAGCCGAATTAAGCACTGAGATCGTCGCATCGCACGCTCCCTCCGGGTCGAAGTCTTGGTCGCGCCGGCGAAGCTACGCTTGGCCGCACGGTCCAGTCAATACGTCTGGAATTGACGGGGCGGTTGCCGTCCGAGGACCAGGAACAGACGGAACGTCTTGCTTTTCCGTCCCAACTCGATAGAGTGAGGCCTTGCTGGCGTGAGTCCGGAATCCTGTCGCAGCAGGTCTGCGGCACACCGGGGCCACGCGCTTCCCGATCCGGAGGATGGCGATGCGCGACGTAGTGCGAACACGGCTGTGGCTGGCGATCCCGCTTCTCGTCGCATTCGGCCCCGGCCGCTGGGCCGCCGCCCAGGAACGCCCCGTGGATGTCAAACCGCAGGACGAGATCCAGTTCGAGCAGGACAAAGCGCAGTCGCACATGCGCGAACTCGAACAGCGCATGTTCCGCCTGGCGAACCTGCTTCGAGAAGCTCAGCCGGACGACGCCGCGCGACTCGTGCTGGGGGTCGAAAAAGCCCGCGAGAAGCTGATCGCGGACCGCATGGCGGAGACCTCGAAGCTGCTCGCGACGCTGAAACTCAACGAGGCATCCAGCGAACAGAAGGTCATCATCGCGGAGCTGGAGGAACTCAAGAAGCTGCTGCTGTCGACGGACATCGATCTGCAGCTCAAGCTTGAGCAGCTCCGGAAGCTGAAAGAAGCGCGGGCGCAGCTCGACGCCCTGATCCGCAAAGAGAAGGATCAACTGGAGGAGACGCGCAAGCTGCCGGACGCCGCCAGCCCGGCGGATTTCGATCCGCTGGCCGATTCGGAGAACCGGAATCAGCGGCTGGGCGAAGATCTCGAACAGATGCTGCGGCAGTTCGGGGCGTCGGCGGCCAGCGCCGCGGGGAATGTGAACGGGGCCTGCCAGTCCATGGGCAGCGCCGCGAGCAGCCTTTCGAAACGGAATGGCGAGGGCGCCTCGGAAAGCCAGATGGAAGCGATCAAGAAGCTGTCGCAGGCCGACGCGGAACTGCAGGACCTGCAGCAGTCGCTGGAGAAGGAACTGGAGGCGTTCGTGCGACAGCGCGTGATGGAGACGCTGGCGCAGATGATCGCCGATCAGCATCAGGTGCGCTCGGCCACAGAGAAGCTGGCGCCGCGGGTCAGCGAAGGCCGTCGCGAGGCGACGCTGGCGGTGCGTCGGCTGGGCGAGACGGAAGAGAAGATCATCATGCTGGGCGAGGAAGCGCTCGGTCTGTGCGAGCTGGTCGAATTCAGCCTGGCGTTTCCGCCGGCTCTGCAGGGGGTGATTTCCCGGATGGAGCACGTGGCGGCGGACCTGTCGTCCGGCGTGGCGAATGACGACGTCATCGGCCGCGAGAAGCAGATCGAAGAGGACCTGCAGGAACTGTTGAACGCCCTCAAGCAGGCCTCGCGTCCCAGCAACAGCCAGAGCGGCGGACAGTGCAGCGGCTGCAACGGCAACCTCAACAAACTGCTGGCGGAAGTGAAGATGCTCCGCTGGATGGAACTGGCGCTTAACAAGGACACGCAGACGTTGAAGGACGAGCTGTCGGCCGCGCCGGACGACGCGCAACTCCTTGAGCGGATCGCGCCGCTGCGTCAGCGTCAGCAGAAGATTCAGACCATTACCCAGCAGTTGCACGACCAGACGTGCGAGCACTGCCTGGGATTGTGAGCGGCGATTGGCTGGAGCAGCAGTCGAGCGTCGGCTGCCTGCGAAATCGCGGAAACCGGAGTTCACCATGCGTCGCATGATTTCGTTATCGGCGGTGTTGTGGCCTGTGATGGGCGCGTTGGCCGCGGCGGAGGACGCCGCTGTTCCCGATGCGGCCCCGGCGCCCGCTGCGGCGGTCGTCGAGGAGGCTGCGCCGGCCGCACAGCCCCCGGCAAAGAAGCAGCCGAAGGTGCGGGAGTCTGCGGGCGAAGAAGTCGTCGAGTTGTATCCGCTCGACGGCGAGGAATGGCTGAAGGATCCGTTCCTGGTGCTCGACATGGAGATGGAGGCGGTCGTCATCGATCTCAACGAGAAGAAGGCGAAGCCTCCGGCGGAAGTGACGCAGCCGCGAATCGTGTCCCGGTTCGACTCGCTGATCGAGATCCTCGAACGCTCGTGCAGCGGCACGGGGCCGGGCGGGCCGATGCCGAACCGTCCCGCTGAGGCGTCGGTGATCCGCAAAGGCCCGGGAGGAATGGGCGAACTGAGGGCGCCCAAGACGAACGGCAAGGGGTACGCCGATCTGACTCCGAAGGAACGGGAGAAGATTCTGCAATCCAAGACCGAGGGTTTCCCCCCCGGCTTTGAGGACGTGCTGGCGGATTACTTCCGACGGCTGTCGACCGCGGAAGCTGCTGCGGTTCCGGCGGCCGACACTGCGGCCCCCGGCTCGGAGTAGCATCGCTGCATGGATGATGGATCTGACCCGTTCCTCGCCCGGCTCCTCCCGCAGGAGCCGGCGTCGTTTTTCTCAAGCGCACCGCCAATGACTCGCTGTCCGCGTCGATTGCTCCTGTCCCGGTATGCCCTGGCGGCGGCACTGCTGGCCTGCCTGATCGGCCTGCCGGCGATCGCGGCCGATCCGGAGCCCAAGCTCGTCGTCCGGGACGTGAATGTCTATGTGATGTCGAACTACGGGTCGTCGCTGAATCATCGCGACCTGTTCCGCTCGACGCTGCCCGGCTTCGCCTCCGCCAAGCGGACCATGGCGGATCGCCGGCAGTTGAATCAGCCCAGTCCGTCCGGGCTGATCACGTTTGAAGGGCAGCCGGCGCCGGACATCGATGTGCTGATGGAATTCGAGAACGGCCGGTTCTTCGCCGCGTGGCCTCCGGCGACGCAGCGTTCGCGGCGATTGCTGTGGCCGCATGCGGCGCTTGGCGCCACGGGAGATGCGCCTCCGCAGCTTCCGGACGGGCATTGGTTGTCGCATCTCCGCGAAACCGACCGTTTATGGATTTCCGCGGGTCGTCGGAGCGAGCGGTTCATCCTGTACGACGCGGAACTGCCGTTCGCCGCGCCGATGAAGGTGACGCTGGCCGAAGGGGGCTACGGCATCGCGAATCTCAGCCGGTTCGCCCTGCACGACATCGTCATCTTCCGCCCCGAGGGTGAGAAGTGGACGACGGCCCGATTGGAACGCCTGGAGACGACGGCGAAGAAGGAGAATCCCGCGGAGAAGAAGCCGCCGGAAGGTCCGGACGCCATCTTTGAGGATGGGCAGCCTTCAGCGGCGCCGATGCCCGATGCCGCCGCCCCGGCTGCAGCCGCGCCCGCTGCCCCGGCCGCGACCCCGGCGCCCGAGGGGCTGAGCGTCCTCATCACCGACGGCGCCGTCGCGCCCGTGGCCATCGCCGTCGCGGCGGATGCGGTCGCTCCCGGGGAAACGCCGCCGCCCCCGCCTGGCGAGACGCCCGCCGCGCCTGGCCAGGCGGCGCCCGCGGCTGGCGATCAGCCCGTCACCCCGGTCCAGGCGGACGCGACGCCGCTGTCGAAAGACGAGGCTCTGAAGATCTGGGCGGACCGGTTGCGGGAACTCAACCTGGGCGACGCCGAGATTCGGCACCTCACGGAAATTTTGGGAGCGCAGGCCCTGCGGGCCGACTCGGCGACGGTCGTCTTCCGACTGGACGAGGAGCAGCTGGACGCGCTGCTGCCGCTGGAAGTCACGCCGCTGCCGGATCGGCAGATTCGCGTGGCGCTCGTCGTGCTGCTCGATTCCGATCCGGACCTGATGAACCGTGTCGACGGGCTGGTGAAGCAGCTGGGCGCTGGGACTTACAGCGAGCGCGAGGCGGCGGCGGCGCGGCTGCGGGCGCTGGGTCCGGCGGCACGGCCCCGGTTGCAGGAGGCGGTAAACAACTCGGATCCGGAGATCAGTTTCCGTGCGGAGTCGATTCTGGAGGAGTTCGACTTCCCGGAAGGGGGTGTTCCGAACTAACTGTTCGGCCGTACTCTGACGGCTGGTCGTGCGGCCCGATACGATTCGCGGAGCGGGGCTTCGGCGACCCGCGAACCGTCGGACGTCGAGGGGCCGGTATGACCGTGCTGTTGATTGGCACTTTGGATACGAAGGGGGCCGAGGTCGGATTTGTCCGCGATCGGCTGCAGGAGTCGGGCGTTCCGACGCTGGTGATGGACGTCGGCATTCTGGGGCCGCCGACGATTCCCGCGGACATCTCGCGGGAGCGGGTGTTCTCCGCGGCGGGCGTTTCGCTTTCCGAGCTGCAGGCCGAACGCGACCGGGGCCGGGCCGTGTCGGCAGCCGCGGAGGGAGCGCGAACGATCGCGGCCCAACTGCATGCCGAGCGAGCCATCACGGGCGTTTTCGGACTGGGCGGCAGCGGCGGCACGATCATCGCCACGTCGGCGATGCGCGCGCTGCCGATCGGCGTGCCGCGAATCATGGTCAGCACGCTGGCCTCCGGGCAGACGCGGCCCTACGTGGGAGAACGGGACATTGTCCTGTGGCCGTCGGTGGTCGACGTGGCGGGCATCAATCGCATCAGCCGGACGGTGCTGACGAACGCCGCGTTGGCGATGGCGGGCATGGTCACGCTGCCGCGGCCGGCGCCGGTTCCGGACCGCCCAATCATCACGGCGACGATGTTCGGCGTGACGACGCCCTGCGTGGAACAGGCGCGGAAGCCGTTGGAGGAGCAGGGGAACGAGGTGCTGGTGTTTCACGCGACGGGCGCCGGTGGCCGGACGATGGAGGCGCTGATCGCCGATGGGCTGGTGTCCGGCGTGCTGGACATCACGACCACGGAACTTGCGGATGAGCTGGCAGGAGGCGTCCTGTCGGCCGGGCCGGAGCGCCTGACGGCCGCGGGGAAGCTGGGCGTGCCGCAGGTGATTTCCGTCGGCGCGCTGGACATGGTGAATTTCGGACCGATGCAGTCGGGGGGGCTGCCCGAGGGGGCGGCGGAGAGTTATCGCGGGCGGAACTTTTACCAGCACAACGCGGCCGTGACGCTGATGCGGACCACTCCCGACGAGAATGCCCGGTTTGGTGAGGAGATCGGCCGGAAGGCGACGGCGGCGAAAGGGCCGACGGCCATCCTGCTGCCTCTGCGAGGCGTTTCAGCGATTGACGCGCCCGGCCAGCCGTTTCATGACCCCGAGGCGGACGCGGTCCTGTTTCAGGCGATCCGTCTGCACTGCAACCACAACGTGGACCTGATCGAGCTCGATCTGCACATCAATGATCCGGAATTCGCCGCGGCCGCGGCCGGCAAACTGCTGGAGCTGTTGCAGTCCTCGGAGACGTCGCCGGCGGCCGGCTGACGAATTGAGCGGCGACGCGGAAGTCCGCTGCCCGCCGAGGATTGGTAATCGCCGGGGCCGGGGATACACTGCAATTCGGCTCAGACCGGATGAGCCGCGCTGGGGCCTGCCTTCGGCAAGATGCTGATCGCCATTCCGGGTTCGGATCACAGCCAGAGCGTTGGATGGGGTTGCTGCGTTTTTTCGTCGATCCGTTCGAAGCGCCTCCTGACTGGCGGCATGGCCATCGCGCGTTCATCAGCGCGTATGACGGGCGCGTGCATCCCACAAAAGTCGAGTACGACGGCCGGGTGCTGTCCTGCCGTCGCCAGCAGCATGAAAGCGGCAAGCTGCACGTCCCCTGGCAGGTGCCGGGCCGCGGGTCGGCGATAGTCAGCACCACGTCGCTTCCCGAACGGGAGCAGCCCTATGTGCTGCCGCTGGAGCTGGCTCGCGGGAAACTCGCCGAAGTCCGGGACCAGGCGGCGATCTGGCAGCAGCTGCGGATGGTCCTTCCCGAGGGCTATCAACAGGCCCAGCAGCGGGCGTTTCAACTGCTGGCGCGGGCGAGCGCCGCGCAGTCGGATTTGTCGCAGACCTGCCGGTTCGCGCAGGAGTGCCTGCAGTACGCGTTCGCGGCGGCCGATGCGCTGACGAAGGCCTATATCGTTCAGCGGCAGGCGACGCGGAAAGCCGTCACCGGACACAAGCCCAGCCTGTTGGGCTGCCGGCTTGAACCCTGGCCGCAGGGGGACGCGATGTGGGAACGGTTTCCGCAGCTCTTCTCGGCCGCGGAGATTCCCATCGAGTGGCGGAACATCGAACCGGTGGAAGGGCAGTACGACTGGGAGCCGCTGGACCGAATGGTTTCGTACGCGCTCGACCGCCGGCTGGTGCTCCGCGGAGGCCCGCTGATCGACCTGGGTCCGCGCGGCCTGCCGGAGTGGCTGAAGACGTGGGAGAACGACGTCCTCAACCTGCCCAGCTTTGTGTGCGACTACATCGAGACGGCGATCGGCCGGTATTCCGGCGCGATTCGCGTGTGGGAAGTCGCCGCGCATCCGAACACGGGCGGCGCCCTGGCGCTGTCCGAGGATCATCGGCTGGCGCTGGTGGCCCGGATTCTGGAATCCGCCGTCCATACGCAGAGCGATGGAGCCTTCTTCATCCGGATCGATCAGCCCTGGGGGGAATATCAGGCCCGCGGGCAGCATCGGTTGTCCCCGTTCCAGTTCGTCGACGCGCTGCTGCGATCGAATCTGGGGCTGACCGGCGTGAACCTGGAGATCGCGATGGCCTATGAGCCGGCCGGCTCGTTGTCACGGGACCTGCTGTCGCTGTCGCGTCTGATTGACCTGTGGAGCCAGTTGAGCATCCAGCTGCACGTGACGCTGGCCTGCCCGTCCGCGGAATCGCGGGATGGTCTGGCCGATGTCGATCTGGAAGTGGAATCGGCCGAGCATGCGCCCTGGTCCGAACGCTCGCAGGCCGTGTGGCTGCACGATTATCTGTCGTTGCTGCTGGCCAAGCCGGCGGTGACGGGCGTGTTCCTGTCGCATCTCGACGATTCGATGCCGCACCGCTATCCGCACGCCGGTCTGGTCGATGGCGAAGGGCGGCCAAAGGCGGCCTGGGAGGTCGTCAGCCATCTGCAGGAGCAGGCCGCTTCCGCTGCCGAGTGACGCTCTGACGTCCGGAGCTGGGCCTACCTGACCGGCACATTGCGGACCGTTCCGGTCGCCAGCCACACCAGCGTCGCGCCCGAGACGCCGGGATCGAGACCCAGGCTGCGGGCCGCCGCGCGGGCATACAACCGCAATTGCTCCTCGTAGGCCGCGCTGCGGCCGCTGGCGTCTCCGCCGGCATCGGTCTTGAAGTCCAGCACTTCCACGGCCACGGGCGTCTCTCCCCGGGAAAGAACGACCAGCCGATCGATCATCCCGGAAAGATGCCGGTCGCCATCGATCAGCGTGAACCGCCGTTCGGTGTGACAGGCGAGCCGCAAGTCTTCCTGCCGGCACACGGCCCCCAGCGCGGCGGGCAGTTTTCCCGCCTGTTCGGGACGGTAACGGGACTGCAACAGGACGGCCCGGATCGCGGGCCGACCGATGGCCGTCAAGAACGCGTCCAGATCCTCCTCGAACGGTCCCCCGCCGATGCGGACGCGGGCGGCGATCTCCAGCAGCCGATCGCGCGGCGGCAAGCCATCGTCCAGCCAGCCGATCTCCTGGCACCAGGCATGCCACAGGCTGCCGCGCTCGGTGAATTCGCTGGCGGACAGGGACAGCAGCCGGTCGCCGGAGACCTTCAGGCTGCGTATTGACGCGGATGGCGCGACGGCCTCGCGTCGTCGCCGTCGTCCGCCTTCGAGGGGCAGAAGGAGCGGCCGAGCCGGTTTGACCGGACGAGCCGCTTCGTCTTCGGAACCGAGCCCATCGACCGTCAGCGGCTGACGCCACTCGGGATCGCCGCATTCGTACAGCCGGGCGGAGGGGGGCGCATCGGGCCGGTCGGCGAGCGTCGCTCGCAGCAGGCCCGCCGCGGTGGCTGGCAGCTTGCCGATCTTGCCGTCCCTGGCCGGCTGCGGCCGGACAATCATGTAAAGCGCATGCGCCGCCCGCGTCATGGCGACATACAGGCAGCACAGCGATTCCTGGACACCGGTCCGCTGCTGCTCTTCGACGGCGCGCTGCAGCTCCGGCGGCAACAGGGCCGTGAGCGCCTGATTTCGATAGACGAGGATCGTGTCGGGCAGTTCCGCGGGACCGGGGCCGCAGGCGGCGTAAGCGGGGACATCGCAGAGTTTGGTGTCGAGGTCCGGTAGGATGACGATGTCGAACTCCAGCCCCTTGGCCTTGTGAATCGTCATGACGCGGACGCGGCTTTCGGACGGCTCCTCGACCTTCTCATTGTCGATCCGGTCGGCGAAGTCGCTGCAGCGGAGCGTCGCTTCGGGCTGCCAGGCCGCGGCCAGCCCGCGAAGACGACGCAGCCGGCTCCACTCCCGGGAATTGCACAGCGGCCTCAGCGCCGCCGCCCACCGCGCCACGGCCGCCTCGTAGCCGGTGCGGGCGAGTTCCTCGCGGATGGCCAGCGCCGCGGCATGCGCGGACTTGTCCGACATCTGCGCCTCGATGCCCAGCAGCGGACCGAGCGGCGAATGCGCTGCATGAAACCGCGCAATCGAATGCGCCGGGTGGTCTGCGAACCGCAGGACCGATTGCACGAGTTGCACGGCGGCGGAGTTCGTCATCGGCACGCCCCCCTCTTCGCTGGCCAGAATGCCGCGCTGTCCGAGGTCGTACATCGTCCGGGCCACGACGGCATTCCGCTGGGCCAGCACGCCGATCGTCGCCCGCGGGTGCGTCTGCATCAGCTCCGCGACCAGGTCCGCCGCCCGCGCGCTGCACGCCAGCCGATGCTCGTCCGCGTTCCCCTCAAGCAAGTCGCTGGACTCCAGCCGAACATAGCCGGACAGGTGGTTGTTGACGGTGGCATGCCTGGGAAAGGCCCGTCTCCAGTCGTCGACGTGCGTCCCGATCTCGCCGAGTTCCAGGTGTCGCGACAGATTGAGGAACACCTCATTGACGGCCTCTATGACCGGCGGCGACGAACGGCGACTGGCATTCAACTGCTGTTCCTGGATGCCGGGCGTCTCGCGGGCGACCTTGTCGAACAGCGCGGCCACGCCTCCCCGCCAGCCGTAAATCGCCTGCTTGACGTCCCCCACGCAAAAAAATGTACCCCGCGGACGCTGGACGACGTCCTCGACAAACGGCCGCAGCACCCGCCACTGGTTCAGCGACGTGTCCTGAAACTCGTCGATCAGCATGTGGTCCAGGTCCATGTCGAGCCGGTGGACCAGCGTCGGGCCGTCGATCGCGGAGACGCGTTCCGCCAGCGCGGACGCGACGTCGTTGAAGCGGATGCTGCCCGTCTCCAGCAGCAGTCGGCGGCGGGCCTCGTGATAGCGGTCCAGCAGCTGCCGCGTCGCGTCGTTCTGTTCCGACCAGGCCTTGAGCAGGATGCCGCGGGCATGCGCGAGGAGCGCCCGATAGGCGGCGACGAGTTCTTCCGGCAGCTCGGCGCGATAGTACTTCGTCTCGCCGGCCAGCAGTTTGGCCGCGGGGCCGCTGCCCATAAACGACAGCCAGTCGCCGACTTCGATGAGGGCCAGATCCTTGTTGCGGGCCTTCGCGAGCTGGCCGCCGGGAGGCAGGCGAAGCGCCGCGACCTGGGCGATGAGAGCCTGCAACTCTTCGCCCGAGACCACTCCCCCCTGCGGAATGCGGGACCAGGCTGCGGCGGGGACGAGACGCGAGACGTCATAAAAATTCGCGACCGCATCCTCGATCAGTCGGCCGATCGAGCGCGGCGAGTCCCCTTTGGCGAGCAGATTCACCAGCGGGCCGACGAACTGGCCGTTGCGTTCGTGCAGGACGGCGTCGATCGCCCGCCGCTGCAGATCGCGGTCCGCGTGCTCATCGACGATCCGCCAGTCCGGCGGCAGTCCGATCTCCAGCGACAGGCTGGACGCCAGCCGCGAAAAAAAGCCATCCAGCGTGCCGATCCGGACGCGATGCAGTTGACGGGTCAGCCCGGCCAGCAACTGCAGGCACTCTTCCTCGGAGATGTCGCCGATGAACGATCCGAGCCTGCGACGTTCCTCCGCGTCGAGAGCCGCCGCGGCCAGACGGTTCAGCACGCGGTCGAGGATCTCGGCGGCCGCCTTCCGGGTGAACGTGACGGCCAGGATGCGTTCCGGCGGGCAGCGCCGCAACAGCGCGAGATAGCGGTTTGAGAGCTGAAATGTCTTGCCCGAACCGGCCGAGGCGCGAATCAGCACCTGGCCGTCGCCAATCCGGATGGAGGCGGTTTCACCGTCTGATCCGCAGTCGGAGCTCGATCCGGCGGCGGAGCTGGCGGCGGGATCAGCGGCAGGGGGGCGGGGCGCGGCCATCGTCAGACTCCTGTCTCGCGGCCAAACACGCCTTCCATGCAGATGGGGGCGCAGTCGTCGAATGCGGGAGGCTCGCTGGTCGGAGGCCAGAACACCCCCTCGACGAAGATCGCCTCCGCGACTCGGCGGATTTCGCATTCCGCGTCCGCCAGTTGTTCCGTCGACCAATTGGCGATCAACTCGCCGACATCCGTCGACGTCTTCGGCAGCACAATGTATCCCAGTTGCACACCCAGTTTCGGAAGGCCCAGCGACTCCGCCATCAGCCGGTACAGGGGGAGCTGCAGGTCCCACCAGCGGCCGCCGCTGAAGTGCGCGGCTTCCGGTTTCTTGCCGGATTCGCCCGTCTTGTAGTCGAAAATCACACGCTCTCCGGTCGCCGGGCGATGGTCGATGCGGTCAATGCGGCCGCTGATCGTCAGGCGGCGGCCGTCCGACAGCGGAAACTCGTGCCGGATGCTGGCCTCGACCGTCTCGATCCGCCAGCCCTCGCTGGCCCATCGGGACTGCCAGTTCGCGAAGGCTTCCAGCCTCCGCGCGGCCTGCTCGATCTGCAGCCGCACCGCCGGCGACTGATCGAAGTCGAGCGCCTCTCCGACGGATTCCCGCAGCAACTGCTGCAACGCGGCATGGATGGCGGCGGCGTCCGTCGATGCGGCCAGCGGCCCCTGACCCCACTTGTTGAGCACGTCGTGCAGCAGCGTTCCGTAAACCATCGGATCGAGCTCATCGACCCGGTCCTCAATCGCCTCGAGCCGCTCGACGTGCTGCAGGTAGAAGCGGTACGGACACGCGAGATAGGTGCGAAACGCGGTGACCGACAACCTGGGCTCGGGGCAGAGCCGCGTGGGGCGGGGGACCTGGAACTGCTGCTTCTCGGCGGCGCGGCGAGCGCCGTCGGCATCGAACTCCGAACGGGGCGGGCGCAGCAGCGTCCGAATCCGCCGGGCGATGGTCTGCGGATCACAGGCGAACGCCAGGCGGCTGGGCAACAGCGGCTCTCCGCCCGATGTCCGGCGACCGCCGATGAGCACCGTGTGCCGGGACTGCCGCAGAACGCTGACCGCGTAGGCGTCCCGCGCGTAGCGGCGGGCGTTGTCCGTCAGCCCGAGATGCTCGCGGAGGCTGTTCGGCAGGAACAGGTCGCCGTTCAACGACGACGGCGCCAGGCCTTCGTTGAATCCGCACACGATCGTCACCGGCGAATCATCCAGCGGCAGCTCCAGCCAGCCGCTGAGTTCTATGGCCTCGGGAACGACATCGGGGGGCAGCAGGACGCCGGCGCAGGACTCCAGCGCCAACCGGATGGCGGCTGCCGCCGATGCCGCCGGCGAGAGCGATTCCGGAATGTCGGACTGCTCCTCGAACGCCGAAGTCAGCGACTGGAGCGCCTCGGCGACATGGCGATCGGCCTGCTGCTCCATGTCGAATGTCTGGCGCCCGTAGATCACGCTCAGTATCCGGGCGATGGGAGTCGCCCATTCTCCCAGCGGCCGCGCATCGCCGCGCAGCGGTTGCAGCCACGCCTGGACCTCGGCCGACAGGCCGGCCACTTCCGGATTCGCGTCCGATGCCGTCAGCCGACGCGGCGCCCGGCCGGCCACGAACGCGTCCAGCCTGGACAGCCAGTCCGACGACAGTCCCCGCGAATCCAGCCAGCGCGACACGTCCGGATGACGCACGAGGCTGCAGGTCGATACGGCGCGATCGTCATCCAGCCAGTCGGCGATGGCGTCCAGCAGCGACCAGGGGGACGTCTGCTGCACCGTCCGCCCGCCGATCCAGCGGGAGGCGATGCCTTCGGCCGCGAGCGCCTCCCGGACGGCTGGCGCGAGTTCCTCGTCGACCAGGCCGATGACGATCTCGTCCGCCCGCCGTCGCTCCGGCAGCGCCGCAAGCGCCCGGACGACTTCCGCCGCCTGGTCGTCCGGCCCGTCCGCCAGCCGCAGCCGGTCATCGGGCAAATCGATCGGCGCCTCCAGCCAGAGATCGGCCCGGAGAATCCCGAACTCGTCGAACCGGTCCGACATTTCACGGGGCGCATGGATGTAAGCCGTGATATCGCCGGTCACCTGCTCGAGCATCTGCCGCAGAGTGCGGTTCATGTCGACGGTTCCGACAAGCGCGATCGACATCAACGATGCGCATTCCCGATGTTCGACAGCCACCAGCCTAGCGGTCTGCAGGTCCCACAGGCCGAGATCGTCCAGCCGCCTCAGGTAGGCGGCCTGAACCTCGCTGAGCGCCTGCCAGCGGTCCCGCTCGGCAAGGTCGCTGAGCAGCGGACAGCAGGCGACCTTGGAGAAATCGAACGCGTCGCCGGCGAGTTCGCGGTGCAAACGGGAGAGCGTCCGGCCGACGGTCATCCAGCCGCGGATGTCGGCGTCGGCCGGCGGGTTGCCGGTCACCTGGCGGATGCGTTCGGCGGGGGAACTGCGGAGCGCATCGACCCAGGCGAGTTCCTGAGTGAGTTCGGACGCGAAGGGTCGTTTGGGAACGTACAGAAGCTCGGGCAGGTCTTTGGGCGTGATCGTGCGGGGCGGGACGCAGCGGCCATCGGTGGCTTCAGCAAGGAGTTCCAGGAACCGCCGTCCCGCGCCCGAGGAGGGAGTGACGACGACGAGGTCCGAGAGGTCGAGGAATCCGGACTGGCCACGGGACGCCTGCAGATCGCGGACGACGGCGGGGAGCGCCGGTTGCGTCCAGCAGAGGAAGTTGCGACGGATCGGCATGTGGTCGATTCGGTCCGTGCGAGAAGGGACAGTCCGCGCGGCGCCTTCCGCAGCGACTATCCAAAGGTACACTATCGACCGACGCTTCGCGAGCGACGAAGACCTACAGAATCCCGTCCCGACGCTCCAGCGGGTCGATCAGCCACAGCCAGTCGTCGAACAGGAACTCGAAGCGGATCGCCAGGAGCGCGATCCGTCCCATGACCGTGTATCCGAACGCCGCCCCGAAGGCGATCATCAGCACCCACGTCCCCACCCGCGCGACGCGGCCGGCAAGCCCCTTGTGCTCGACGGAAAACAGGAAGTAGACCAACGCGCTCAGCACCCCGAACACGATCAGCGTGTTCTGCAGGGACTGGCCCCAGTCGATGGTCCCGGCTTCGGCCGTCCGGACGATCAGCGGCAGCATCGTCGCGCGGATCTGGCTGACGAAATCGGCGTCGATGTAACCGATCAGACGCACGCCGGCCGTCGTCCCCACGATGAACGCCAGCGGCCACCGCGCGATCCACGAGCCCCGCGGCGCCAGGCGCCACAACAGCATCGCGCCCAGCACCAGCGGAATGAAGGACAACCACCAGTTCTCCCGGTGTTCGGCTGACAGGCCGGGAATCGCCCAGGACTGGATGAACGCCGGCCACAGTTCGCCGAACAGATTCGGAATGAGGGCCGACCAGAAGGCCACGACCATGGCGTATGCCGCGGAGACGCCGACGATCACCGCTTCGGCGAACCGGTAGTACGGGTTGTCGCGGTACATGTAGGACAGGACGCACAGCGTCAGCAGCGCCGCGATCCACACGCCCAGCGTGCGAATCGGGCTGAAGACCGCGCCCCCCGCCACGTATTCCACCGGATCGGCGTAGACCCAGTTGCCGTTGTCCGACTCCATGACGTACGTCGAGCCGGCCCCGAGCGTCGCCCGGTACAACAGATAGATCGCGAACGCCAGCCAGGCGGCCGCCCACAGTTTCCGGCGATCCATCAGCCCCGCCTCCGTGCCTGAGCCCGCTGCAGGAAGTACACCGTGTTGCCCAGAATGATCAGAAAAATCATCAGCAGGTGGGCGACAAACTGCGGACCCATTCTGCGTTTGGCTTCCAGGTATTTGGCGACCGGCGTCGCGTCCGCCGGCGTGTAGGCCGCGTTCACCAGTTGCTCATATTCAGCGGCCCCCTTGATGGCGCCGAGCAGGCCGGGCAACTGGTCGGGAACGTAGGGGTACAGCAGGGCCGCCTGAACACCGGTGCAGCCGGCGACGATCGACAGCTCCTTGTAGGGAGTGGCGGCGTACTGGATCCATTCCTTCGCGCCCGGGAATCCGGCGCTCACATTGACGATCAGCCGCATCGACAGAATGTTCTTCAGGTTTCGGCACATCGGAATCTGGTCGATGTTCGTCCCGCGGGAATCAGTGGAATACAGCTTCTTCAGGTCCGAGACGACGACCTTGATGACCCCCTCGTACCCCGGCTTGTAGCCCAGGTTCACGTAATCCTCGCCGTACACCATTTCGGGGAAGTCGGCCCGGATCACGCGATCGATCGCGTTGTCGATCATCTGGACGCCGACCGGCCAGAGCGTCATGAAGTACAGCTTGTGCTTCTTCTCGCAGCAATGCCGGACGAACGATGTCGCCATCGGCTCGAGTTCCCCTTTGCTGGCCGGGTCGAAATCGAACGCCAGCAGCACCCGCGAGCCCGGAGGCAGTTCCTCAATGGCGGTGAAGCACGCCTCGGACAGCGCGGAGGACGACTCGGGGAACTGGAGCTGAAACAGGACAGGGATGGCGACGGCCAAGCCCATCGCCAGAAAGATCCAGCGCCGATCGAGGTTGCTGAAAAAGTCGTACATGCCGGCGCTCAACGGATTCCATGTCGGCGGACAGGGGCGGGGCGGGGGCCGTGATCTCGGGGGGGCGGGGGAATGAGCGGTCGCTCCGTCATTCCTTGCCTCCCACATGCGAACGATCAATGCCCAGCAGAATCTTCAGCGACGTCGACGCGATGCCCAGCGCGATGCCGATCATGATTGCGCGGTTCCCCGCCGAGTTGAACACGTTCATCAGGTAGACCGCCAGGTTCTCCATCCGGAACGGCGACGTCTTCGGCAGCCAGTCGGTCAGCAGCACCCCCGCGTAGGTGCGGCCCAGCAGAATGATGAAGGCCGTTCCCAGCAGCAGTGTCGCCTCGACGTTCTTCGCCCGGAACGCGCGGAACGCCGCCGACGCCACGTAGAACGCCAACAGCGCGAACATCATCGCTGTGATCGGCTGGAAGATGTATTCGTAGCACCACCAGAACGCCGCGCCCTGTTGGTTGAACTCCCCCGACCACGGGTACTTCACGACGTGCGCCGCGCGGAACAGTTCCCGGACGCTTTGCCGCCAGCGGTGTTCCTCGAGATACGGAGCCAGAAGCAGCGTCCGCTGCTGGGCGTTCAATGTCGGGGCCGGGCGCCCGGCGCTGGCGTCAGCAGCCGCTGATCTCAGCAGATCCTCGAATAAAGTGCGGCGCAGCGCGCCGGTGGTCGGCAGGGATGAGCGGAACGCGGCGATTGACGAAGTCTGCGCAGGCGTCAGTGAACCGGCCGCCTCAATCGCCGTCGGCAGCGCGTCCCAATCGACGGGGGCAGCGCCCAGCCGTTCGCGGATTAGATTTTCCTGCTCCGCGTTCAACAGGCTGGGGGGCCCCGCGGCAATTTCTGAGACCAGGTCGGTGACGCCGGCGTTGCGCTCCGCCATCAGCTCGCAGGCCGTCTTCCTTGTCGGCGCCGAGACGCCCGCGGTGTTGATTGCGGCGATCAGGGCGTCGGCGGGGTTGTCCAGAAAACGCTTCTCGACGACGGCGCGCTGTTCGGCGGTCAGCGGGCCAGCGTCCGTGAGCGCCGCGAGAATCGAGTCCCGCGTGGCGTCCCCGGGGAGTTCGCGGCGAG
Source organism: Planctomyces sp. (assembly GCA_019636235.1). GTDB lineage: Bacteria > Planctomycetota > Planctomycetia > Planctomycetales > Planctomycetaceae > Caulifigura. Next base: position 603,612 of record JAHBXW010000001.1, on the reverse strand, counting down.
CGTTCAGCGAACCCGTGGCGAGGGCGTTTCGCTGGGCTGCGGACATCGGCCCGAGAATTGAGGCCTGCCCGTTTTCGATCGTCACGCTCTGGGAAAGCGACGGGGGCAACTGAAAGCCCTCGGGCGCCGGGGCGGCGGAGACCGTCGTCTTGCGGCGCGCCGCGATGGCCAGCTGCGTCGCAGCCGATTCGAACGCCGAGTGGCCGTCGGCCAGGCCCCGGAGCTCGATTTCATCGGCCTCGCTCATCCAGCCCCGGAAGGCGAGCACCCGGTGGTCCGGATGATAGAACAGGCGGCCCTGCAGCGGCACGGGCGGCTGCGCCTGGGCAGCCAGCCGCTCGATCGCGCACTGCCATTCGAGAACCGGATTCAGGCCCACCAGATCCGCCGACTGTTCGGGGGTCAGCCATCCGTTCACCACGAGGCCGTCTTCCGTCCAGCGGACCTGCTTCCGGACGGATGCGGGCAACTGTTGACTGCGGAGGGAAGCTGGCACGTCGGCGGCCATGGGAAACTCGGGGAGCGCCTCGACCGGCAGCCGCGCGAACGATTCGCCGAAGTACTCCTGGTTCGGCGCGGGCTTCACGCCCAGCTTCAGCAGTCCGAAGGACAGCATCAGCAGGAACGAAATCAGCGTGATGAGCGCATAGCCCCAGCCGGGGCGGCGGTCGCTCACCTTCCGCAGCTGTGAAGCGACAAGGTTGCCTCCGCCGAGGACGAAGGCGATCGCCGCGAGGATGTCGAACCAGATCATGAACCGGTCGCTCCACGACTGAGCGACAGGGATGAACGTCGACGCGATCAGCAAAGCGCCCACGCAGGACGTGATCAGCAGTGGGACGGTGCGCTTCATCCTGAATCGCCGGTTCCAATGTCGTGTCGAGCACGGAGCGGGGAGGCTCCCGCGGAGCTGCCGAGTGTAGGGACTCCCTGACGGAGAGAGTAGTTTGCGGACGGCTTTTGTGGCGGCGAAAACGGGCCGATGGCCGCTCGATCAGGAACCGACCGGCTGGCTCTGGATGATGCTGAGCACGTACAGCGCGAGGCTGGCCAGCAGACCGCAGAACAGGTCGTCGGCCATCACGCCCCAGCCGCGCGGCAGACGCTCCAGCGCGCTCACCGGCCAGGGCTTGGTGATGTCCAGCGCGCGGAACATGGCCAGGCCCAACAGCGCCGCTGGCCAGGACCAGCCCACGAACACGAACACCAGCAGCACCGCCGCGATCTCGTCGAGCACGACATTCTGCGGATCCTTGGACGACAGCAGCACCGTCGCGCGCGAACACAGCGGCACGCCCACGGCGCACACGGCCAGCGTCGCCGCCGCATATTGCCAGGGCGTCGGAAACAGCACTTTGAACAGGGCGGCGAGCAACAACCCGCCCAGCGAGCCCACGGTGCCCGGCGCCAGGGGCGAGCGGCCCAGGCCGAACCCTTCGCAAATCCAGAGCACCAGCCTGTCGACGATCGTGCGTTGCATCGGCTGGGGTCAGGCCTCGGCGCCGCGCGCGGCGCCTGTTCGGCCAAAGGCCATCAGCGTGATGTCGTCGTTCTGCGCGCGGCCGGCCGCGTGTTTGCGGACATCGCCCAGAATCACCGGCCCCAACTCGGTCGGGCGGGAAGACGTTCCGCTGACCAGCTTCCTTAGCCGCTCCATGCCATACAGGTCGCCGGCGGGATTCATCGCTTCGCTGACGCCGTCCGTGTAAATGACGACCGTCTCGCCGTCCGCGATCGGCCGTGAGACGAGTTCGAACTCGAAGTCCTCCATCACTCCCAGCGGGATGCCGACCGTCGTGTCGTCAAACTCCTCGATCGACTCGTCGGTCCGGCGGATCATGGGCGACATGTGACCCGCGTTCGCCAGCGACATTGTGTGGTTCACGGTGTCGAGCATCACAAGCACGAAAGTCACGAAGCGTCCCTCGACAGCCTTCGCGCACATGTGATTGTTGATTCGCGCGACCGCCACGTTCGGCGTGTTGACGAATTCGACCGTGGTGCGCACGGCGCTCGACAGCCGGGACATGACCAGCGACGCGGGCACGCCCTTGCCGGCCACGTCGCCGAACGCCAGGCAGATCAGGCCGTTCGACAGCGGGATGATGTCGTAGTAATCGCCCCCGACCGCCTGCGCCGCCTCGTAAGCCGTGTAGAACTCGTAGCCCTGCACCTGGGGAGAACCGTCCGGCAGCAGCGCCCGCTGGACATTGGCCGCAATGGCCATCTCGTTGTCCTGCTTCTGCTTCTCCACGTAGGAGTGCAGCAGCCGCGCGCTCTCGTACGACATCGCCGCCTGTCCGGCGACGGCCACCAGAATCTCCAGGTCGTCCTTGCGGAACTGCGCCAGCGGATTCTGCGTGTCGATGTGAATCACGCCCGTCACGTCGCCGCTCAGTCCCAGCATCGGCACGCACATCATCGACCGGATCGACAGCGACGAAATCGACTCCGCCGCCTGGAACCGCGAATCGCTCCCCGCATCGGCCGACAAAATGGCCTTCTTCTCCTCCATCACGGCGGCCAGCACCGTCCGGCTGAGCTTGACTGTCTCGTCCTCGTCCGCCCGGCGGTGCTGCATCGCCCGCGGCAGCAGCTTTCCCGAAGCGTCGTCCTTCAGCAGGATGCACCCGCGATCGGCGTGGGGGAACACCACGAACAGCGACTCGAGAATCTTCGGCAGCAGCTTGTCGATTTCGAGCGTGCCGGCCAGCGTGCGGCTGATTTCAAGAACCGCCTTCAGCTTGGCTTCAGGCTGGACGTCCAGCAGTCCGAAGCCCTGGGCGTTGTCGAGCGACCCCATGATGGTCGAGCCGCCGTCTTCGGCGCTGATCCGGACGCCGAGCCCGCTGGAATCATCGTCTTCGCCGCCGGCCTGATTCGGATCGTCCGCTTCAAACCGGGTGAGGATCGGCCCGAACTTGACGCGGTCGTCGTTGGCGAGAGTGATCGGCTCGTTGGCGTTGATCCGCCGGCCGTTGACGAACGTCCCGTTGCCGCTGCCCAGGTCCTCAAGGATGACCTGCCCGTCCTGGCGGAGCAGCCGCGCGTGCTTGCGCGAAATCATCGTGGAATTGAACTGGATGTCGCATTCCGGCAGTCGCCCGACGATGATTTCATTCGAGCGCAGATCGAAGGGAGTGACCTGTCCGCTCTGAAGAACGATCAGCTTGGCCATGGGAGGATCGATTCAGCAGGGACTCGCGGCCCCGGATCGCTTCTTTCTCGCGAGTCACAGCCGAGGTGGGGTTGCCAGAAGTTTAACAGGCGAACGGGAGCAATGCGCGGGTTCGCGGAAAAACTTGAACGGGCCGGCGTCCGCTGCGGGCCGTGGAACGCGAGGGGGCAGGCGGCGGCTCGCTCGCCAATGTCCGCCGCGGACGATGCCTGTTGCCCGATCTTTTTGATCCGGCGTATGATCCGGCGACGCGGATCTCCCTTACGATGGAAAGCTGACTGGCATGATGCCCACTCGCCGGATGAGCTGCGCCTGCACTTTGGCCCGTCTGTCGCCCGCCGCGCTGCGGCGAATGTTGTGCGTCGCCGTCTTGACGCTGGCCCCGCTGTCGGCGACTCCCGCGGCGGATCTGTCGATCGGCGTGCAGGCCCCTCCGGGATTCGAAGTCACGCTGTACGCCGACGATGAGCTGGCGCACGACATTTTCGCAATGACGGTCGATTCGCAGGGGCGGGTCGTCGTCAGCGGCGCCGGCTACGTGCGGATTCTGATCGATTCCGACGGCGACGGCCGCGCGGACACGTTCCGGCAGTTCGTCGACGGCCCGAAAACCGGAGCCCAGGGCCTCTACTTTCATGGGCGGGACCTGCTCTGTACGGGGGACGCCGGGCTGATCCGCTATCGCGACGAGAACGGGGATGACGTCGCGGACGGCCCTCCGGACCTGTTTCTGCAGGTCAAGGCGGGGGGCGAACACGACTCGCACGCCATCCGCCGCGGACCGGACGGGTGGTGGTACGTGATCTGCGGAAACATGGCCGGCATCGACAAGAACTACATCACGCTGCCGGAATCGCCCGTCCGAAACCCGGAGCGTGGCACGCTGCTGCGGCTCAGCCCGGATCTGACGCGGGGAGAGGTCGTGGCGCATGGCTATCGCAACGCGTACGACTTTGACTTCGACGCGCAGACGGACATTTACACTTTCGACAGCGACGGCGAGCGCGAGATTTCGCTGCCCTGGTACGTGCCGACGCGCGTTCTGCAGGCCGCGCCCGGCTCGCACGCGGGCTGGCTGAGCCGCAACTGGAAACGGCCAAACGGCTTCTTCGACATGCCCCCCGTGACGGGCGATTTCGGACGCGGCTCGCCGACGGGCGTCGTCTGCTATCGGCATACGCAGTTCCCCGAGGAGTACCAGGGCGCGTTGTTCGCCCTCGATTGGACCTACGGTCGGGTGTTCGCCGTCCGGCTCAACCGGAACGGGAGCGCCGCGGTCGGCGAGGCGACGACGTTCTTGACGGCGATTGGCGAGCACGGGTTCGCCCCGACGGACGCCGAAGTCGGCCCGGACGGGTCGCTGTACGTCAGCGTCGGCGGTCGCGGAACCCGGGGGGGCGTGTATCGCATCCGGGCCAAAGACCGTGCACCGCGAACCGATGGTCGGGAGATCGCGTCGCTCGAAGGCCGCCAGAAGCTGATCGCCTGCCTGTCGGCGCCCCAGCCGTTGAGCAGCTGGTCGCGGCGTCAATGGGAGCCCGCGGCGCAGCAGTTGGGGGCGGAGGCGTTTCGCGATGCCGTGCTCGATCCGGCGCTCGATCCGCAGCTCCGGGCGCGGGCCTTGGAGATCCTCACCGAGAAGTTCGGGGGACTGGATGCGGCGGCGGCGCGGGCGTTGGCGACCGTCGATTCCGTGGACCTGCGGGCACGCGCGGCCTGGTCGCTGGGCCGGTCGATGCCCAGGCAGGATCCGGCCCGGCTGCTGGAGCCCTTCGTCAGCGATGAGACGGCGTTCGTCCAGCGGCACGCGCTCGAAGCGCTGTTGACCGCGCCCCCCGAGATCGCGGACCGGTTGGCCGAGCCGATCGGCAATTGCCTCGACAGCCCGGATCAGCACGTGCGAATGGCGGCGGTGCGGATCCTCGCGAAGATGAATCAGCAGGGCTACCTGGACGCTTCGGCGGCGGGGGCGGCGACGGGCTGGCGGGCGGGAATCGCCATTGCCGCCGCCTACGCCGAACGAAATCCCGGCGTGCAGCCCTACGTGATTGATGTCTCCCGGCGAGTCCTGGCTGGCCGGCATCCCAGGGAACTCAAGATCGACGCCGCCCGGTTGATGCAGATCGGGCTGGGCGATCTCGCGCCGCCCGAAGGCAAGATCGCGGGGGTGTTCGAAGGTTACGCCAGTCGGGAATCGCTGGAGGGGCATGCGGAGGCGACTCAGCCCGCGCTGGCAGCCGTGGCCAAGCTGTTTCCTACGGGAGATGTCGAGTTGGACCGGGAGCTGGGGCGAATCCTCGCAATGCTGGCGCCAGCCGATCCAGCGCTGCTGTCAGCGGTGTTGTCGCAGATCACCGAGGGTTCCGACCCGGTCGAGGACCTGCACTGGCTGATCATCTCGGCGCGGCTGCCGGCCGCCCGCTCCAGCGACGCGCAGGCCGCCATTGCCCGCGCGATTGTCGGACTCGATCAAAAGATCCGGGCACGCGGCCTGCCGCTGGACAGCAACTGGGACGACCGGATCGGCGAGATGTACATGGCGCACGTCGATGCGGATTCGAAACTGCCGGAGGCGCTGCTGGATCAGCCGCAATTCGGCCGGCCGGCGCACGTGGCCTTCGTCATGGCGTTGCCGCCGGAGCGCTTCCATGACGCCGTGGACGCCTTCCTGAGGCAGATCAAGGCCGATCCCGAATACGCCTGGAACAGCGACGTCATCTTCCTGCTCAGCCATTCGCTCGAGCCCGAGCCGCAGGAACTCGTGCTGTCGAAGTTCGAGGACATCGCGCTGCGGAACGCCGTGCTGACGGCGCTGGCCTCCGACCCGCAGTCCGAGCATCGCGCGTTGTTTGTCGAAGGGCTGGAGAACTCGCCGCTGGACGTCCTCGCGGAGTGCGTCAAAGCGCTGCTGCTGCTGGAACCGGGAGATTCTCCGCAGGAGCAGGTGGCGCTGGTGCGAATTCTGCGGCGGCTGGGCAGTCGTGGCCAGGAACGGGAGGCCCGCGATCAGGCGATTGAAGTTCTGCAGCGCAACACGGGGCTGCGATTCGCCTACTCGCTGGGACGCGACGGCGATGATCAGCAGGCCGGCATCCAGCAATGGACGGATGCGATTCGCGAGCGCTATCCCGAAGAGTTCGAACGGCAGACGGCCGCTTCCGGCGTTGACGTGGCGCAGCTCTTCGCGCTGCTTGACGAAGCGGACTGGTCGCAGGGGGATGAACAGCGCGGCCGCCGGCTGTTTGAATCCCGGGCCTGCGTGCAGTGCCATGGCAGCAGCCGCGCTCTGGGGCCGGACCTCAACGGAGTCGCCCGGCGGTTTTCGAGAGAGGACCTGTTTGTGGCGATCGCGGACCCCAGTCGCGATGTTTCGCCCCGGTACCAGACGACCATGATCGCGACGGTCGACGGCGAGGTGTACGCCGGGCTGATCGTCTACGAGTCCGTGGACGGCCTGGTGCTGCGGAACTCGACAAACCAGACGTTCCGGATCGAATCCAGGAACATCGAGACGCGACGAACGCTGAACGAATCGTTGATGCCGAACGGTTTGTTGAAGGATCTGGGGCCGCAGGACCTGGCGGATCTGTACGCGTACCTGCGCAGTCTCGGCACGGGAACGACTCTCGCGGGGGACGGCGTCGCCGAGGGACTGTGACCATGGACGGAGACGCCTGTGCGCTTCCGCTCCGGCGGGAGCAGGGGACCGCCGGCTTCCGGCGTCAGTGCAGGCCGTCCAGAACCTGTTCCAACGCAGCGCGGCTCAGCGGTTTTGTCAGATGGTGATCGAAGCCCGCGGCGAGCGCCTGCTCGACGTCGGACGGCTGGCCATAGCCGGTGAGCGCCACCAGGACGACGTTCCGGCCGGCGGCTTCCGAACGCACCTTCCGGGCCACCTGATAACCATCGAGCTCCGGCAGGCCGATGTCCACAATCGCGACGTCGGGCGACTTGTGCAGGATCAGCGCTGCGCCCGCGGCCCCGTCCTCGGCGGACCAGACCTCGTGTCCCTGCAGTTCCAGCAGCTTGGACAGCATCAGCCGGTTCGCCGCCTGATCCTCGACCAGCACGACCCGCAACTGCTTGCGGCACCCCTGCGCGGCCAGGTCCTGGCGCGGTTGATCCCCAGGCGGATTTGAGGGTGTCGCCAGCGGCAGCCGGACCTCGAAGCGACTGCCGTGCCCCACGCCTTCGCTGCAGGCGGTCACTGTTCCGCCGTGCAGTTCCGTCAGCGCCCGGACGAGAGTCAACCCGACGCCCATCCCTCCCTTGCTGCGGTCGAGCAGCTGCTCGGACGTGACGAACATGTCGAAGATGCGGCCGATCATTTCCGGACGGATGCCGGCGCCCTGGTCGATGACGCGGATGACGGCGAACTCGCGAGGGGCGGCCCGTTCGCCGGACTGCGGCTCCTCGTTCCCGGATTCGCGATCGACTTCAAGGATCACTTTCGAGCCGCGCGGCGAGAACTTGATCGCGTTCGACAACAGGTTCGATTGAATCTGCTGCAGGCGCGTCGCATCACCCTCGATCATCAGCGGACTGCGATAGGGCGAGACCACGACGTGGACGCCGTTCTGGTCGGCGAGGCTGGACACTGATCGCACGGCGTCGTCGACCGTTTCATTGAGATCCAGGATCCCGACGCGGAGGTCGATTTTCCCCAGCGTGACGCGCGAGACGTCGAGCAGGTCCTCCAGCAGCCGGGTGATCTGTTCGACCTGCCGCTCAATGATCGTCCGGGCCTCGCGGTCGGCGCGGGCGTCCAGCCGCGGGTGATTCAACAGCCGCGCCGCGGTGATGACCGCGCTCAGCGGATTTCGAAGTTCGTGCGACAGCATCGCGAGAAACTGATCGCGTTCGGTCACACGGCGCTCGAGCTCGGCGCCGCGCAGTTGCTCGCCGCGGTACAGCCTTTCCAGTTCCTGCTGCTGCTTCTCAATTCGCTGAAGCAGCCGGTGTTTTTCGACGGCGTTGCGGACGGTCTGGCGGACGAGGTCGGCCGTCAGCCGGCCTTTGGCGAGGTAGTCCAGAGCGCCGTTCTTGAGCGCATTGACGGCCAGCGCCTCGCTGCCCTTGCCGGTGACGACGATCACGGCACAGGGCAGGCCGCCGTCCAGGCGTCCCAGCTCGGCGAGGACCTCCAGGCTGCTGCTGTCGGGCAGGTCGTGGTCAAGGATCAGGCAGTCCGGTCGCCGCGCCAGGAGGGCGACGACGCCCAGTTCGGCCGTCTCGGCCTGAATGGTTTCGAACTCGACGTCCGGGTCGCCGCGCAGCGATCGGACGATCGTCTCCCGGTCCTCGGGACTGTCATCGAGAATAAGCACACAGAGCCGTTGCATCATGACGATCAGTTGGCGCGGGGCAGGACGACAATTCCAAACCAGAATTCCTTGAGGCGTTTGACCGCCTGGACCAGTCCGTCCAGATCGACTGGCTTGGTGACATAGCTGTTGGCCCCGGCCAGATAGCAATCCTCGACGTCCCGGAGATCGAACGAAGACGTCATGACGACGACCGGAATGCCCTTCAGTTCGGGATCGGATTTGATCTCCCGGAGCACCTCGCGGCCGTCGGTGGCCGGCAGCGTGAGGTCCAGCAGGATCAGCCCCGGGCGGGGCGCAGACTCGGGCGCCGCGAACTTGCCGCGGCGGTACAGGTAGTTGAGCGCCGAATCGCCGTCGTCGCAGACGAAAATCGGATTCGCCAGGCCGGCCTCGCGCAGCGAGCGCGTCATCGCTTCGTGATCCTCGGGGCAGTCCTCGACGATCAGAATCGGATGAATCGTGCGCGTGGTCATGTCTCATCCTCGGGACGAAGTGTGAAGTAAAACGTGGTCCCCTCTCCCGGCGTCGACTCCAGCCAGATCCGGCCGCCGTGCCGCTCGATGATCGTTTTCACGATCGCCAGCCCGGCGCCCGTTCCGCCGCCGTACTTGTCCCGCCCATGCAGCCGCTTGAAAAACTCGAACACCTTCCGCGAGTGCTTGCCGGCGATGCCGATGCCGTTGTCCCGCACGTAGAACACGGGACCGACGCCGCCAGAGCCCGCCAGCGCGGCCGGATCGTCCGCGTATCCAACCTCAATGATCTTCTGCTGGCTGTCGTTGTACTTGATCGCGTTCGACAACAGGTTCTGCAGCACCTCGCCGGCGCGGATTCCGTCGCAAACGACTGTCGGCAACGGCCGCGGGATCCGTATCTCGACGTTCGCCCACTCCGCCTGCATCCGCAGCGTCTCCGCCGTTTCCCGCAGCACCTGGTCCAGGTTGACGGGCTCGCGGTTCAGCTCGCTGCGGCCGACGCGCGAGAAGTACAGCAGCGAATCGATAAGCATGCTCATGCGATGGCTGAGATGCTTCAGCACGTGCAGCTTGCGGACGCCTTCCTCCTCGAGTTGCGGCGCGTAGTCCTCGACGAGGTAATGCACGTAGGCCTGCATGCCCCGGAGCGGCTCCTTGAGGTCGTGCGACGCCACATGCGCGAACGAATCGAGTTCGCGATTGCTGCGGTTGAGTTCCGCGTTCAGATTCGCCAGTTCGGCGCTCAGTACGGCGACGCGCAGCGACTCGGCCGCCTCGAGCTCCAAAGGCAGCCAGGGCCGCGAGGTGAGTTCGACAATCTGCTTCCACATTTCAAACGACGTGCGCGGGCACAACCGGGGCGGAGCGTCCGGAACCTCGACCTGTTCAAACGCCTTCGCCGGGTTGCCGGCCCACTGGACGGTTTGCAGAATCTCCGGCCGGAACCACAGCAGGTAAAAGTCCGGCTCTCGGGAGATCCGCGCCGCCAGCAACCCGCACGCGACGTCCTTGTGTGCCTCGCTGCCAGGCAACGCCCGGGGCAACGAATGCGTCTGGTAGATGGGAGAGTCGATGTCGGACGACAGCCAGCGCACGATGCGTTCGGCATCCCGGGCCTCTGGACCGCGGCCCACGAGTTCGTAATGCCCCTCCCGCCAGACGGCCGCGCCGTCCGCATTCAGATACGCCAGCAGGTTCGGGCGCCGTTCCGTCAACGCCCTGGCGATGTCCCGTTCCTGCTCCATCGAGTCGCCGAGCTGAGCCTGGACCTGCGTTATCTGGGTGCGGTACTCGCGATGCTCGGCATCTTCGACGCTGGAGATCACCGTCGAGAACATCTGTCCCAGAAGTTCGCACGCCGTGCAGAGTTCGTAGGGAACGTAGCGCGGAGTTTGATGGTGACAGGCGATCAGCCCCCATAAACGATCCCCCTTCAGGATTGATACGGACATCGACGCGCCGACGTCCATGTTCTTCAGATACTGCAGATGCACGGGCGATACGCTGCGCAGCGTGCTGTGGCTCATGTCGAGCGGCTGGCCGTCGATCGGACACAGTGCGGGCACGAGCCGCGCCGGCGAGTATCGGACGTCGGCGATCAGCCGCAGCCAGTTCTTCCGGTACAGCTCCCGCGCCTGCGGCGGAATGTCGGAAGCGGGGTAGTTCAGGCCCAGCCAGGAATTCAGTCCGTCGACGGTCTCCTCGGCGATCACCTCGCCATTCCAGTCCGCGTCGAAGCGATAGACCATCACCCGGTCGAAGCCAGTGATCCGCCGGACTTCTTCGACTGCCGACCGGCAGAGCGCGTGCAGCGATCCCGCCGAACGCAGGCGGGCGATGGCATGGCGGACGAGTTGATACTGAGCATTGGTCGCCACAGGCGCATCGAGGTTGCCGGGCGCGAGTTCGAACACGATCGCCTGCGGCGTGCGGTGGGCGATCGCATCCCAGCCCGACTGGCCGGTCCGCAACGTCACGCCGGGAAAGTAGGATGGCTGGCCGCTTGCGGCCAGGTTCGCAACGGCATTCAGCACCGGGCCGCTGGCTCGGGGGTCGATCAGCGTCGACAGAGAGCGGCCGCGGAGTTCCTCTGTCGGGACGCCGATCAGCACGGCGCTGTTTTCGCTGACCTGAATGATGGTCAATTCAGGGTCCAGCGCCAGGAGGACGCCGTGCGGCTGAACCGCGGAGGGCACATGAATCGGTTCGAGCTCGCAACCACTCAGGTCCGGACCGCCGTGCGCGCGTGCGTCGGCTTGATCGCGAAGTCGGGGGCTCATAAGGATCGGGACTGAAACCAACGATGGAGTGAGTCAAAGGTGTCGCAGGCTCCCCGGATGATCAGCGGCGCCGCTCCCGGGGAGTCCGCATGCGTCGTGATAAAACGACAGGTTTCGGTCCACCGCCGAGCAACCGCCGTGCCGTAGCTGGTAAAGAAGCGACAGCCCTTGTCTCCCTTCAGGTTGAGCGAATTCCGGACGTGCTGAAGCACAATGCGGCCGCCTAAAGTGGCTCCTTCCATGACATACAGACTGCCGACAGCGCAGCCGAAATCCGCGACGTCCGGCAGGTCCTGACAGCGCTCAATCTCCCCCTCAAACACCGCTGCATCGTGCAGCGCCAGCAGGTCTTGGCGCAGCCAGTCCGACTTCTCCAACCGGCCCGGAGCGGGTTCCAGCCGGTTCCAATCGGGAAGTGCGGACAGCCGGGCCTCCAGCGGGTCGTAGAACCCCAGAAAGGCCCGCAACAGCCGCCGATATCGGCCCATCGTCAGCGGCCGGCCGGTCAAATCGACAGCCGCCTCAACGGCGTCATGTCGCGTTCGGGTCGCCTCGCGCAGCGCGACCATGATGGCGCTGCGGGTGTATTCCGCGTCCTGCATTTCGTGCGTGACCATGCCCCGCTCAGGATGTCTCGGCTCGCGGGAGATTCTACGCAGCCCTGGCGCAATGGAATCCGAATCCTGAGCAGGATTTCATCACGTCAAAGGGGCGGAATCAGATCACGTGTCGGCGCGGTTTGCAAACGCCGCTGGCGGCCGGCCCCGTTACGAGCATTACGCGGCGTCCGGACGAGCGATTCGCAAGCGGGTCCGCTGACCTGCCCTGACCGCGGCCTCGACCCGGCTGGCGACTTCGAGCGCCGCGAGGCCCGAGCGTCCGTCGACGCGGGGCGCCCGCCCGGTCCGCACTGAGCCGATGAAGTCCGTCAGCTCGGCGGTCAGCGCATCGACCCCCTCGGCGACCTCCGGCTGGCCGACTTGGAAGAACTCGCCGAACATCTCGGCCTTGAGCGCCGTGATGTCCGCGCCGGGCTGTTGTGCAAGTTCGTAGGGGCTTTCGCCCGCCCGCAATCGCTCGCCTGGTTCGCAGGTCCAGACTTTGCGTTCGTGCAGGTCGGCGTAAGCGCAGCCGTCGTCGGACCAGGCCAGCAGCGTCCGGCGGAAGAACGGACAGACCCGCAGGGCGGAGAGATCGGCGACGCAGCCGTTCTCGAAGACGAGCCGCGCCTGCACGCCATCTTCCAACCCGCCCACGAGCGACGCGCCCAGCGCCTCGACTCGCTCCACTCCGCAACCGGCCAGGTGCAAACAGAGTTCGATGTCATGGATCATCAGGTCGAACACCGCGCTGATGTCCATTGAACGGAACGCATACGGGCTGAGCCGTTCCGCACGCAGATACCGCGGCGCGCGGACCTGCCGCTCGAGCGCCTCGAACGCGGGATTGAAGCGTTCAATGTGGCCGACCTGGACCGGCACGCGATGCTCGGCCGCCAGCCGCACCAGCGTACGGCCTTCCTCGACCGTCGCCGCGAGGGGCTTCTCAACGAGAACCGGAATGCTCCGCCGCAGGAAGTCCGCCGCGACAGCGAAATGCATGCCCGTGGGAACGACGATCGACGCGGCATCGACCCGGCCCAGCAGCGTCCGGTAATCGGGCGTCCATTCGCTGCCGCAACTGTCGGCGACGGCGCGGCCCTGCGTTTCATTGGAGTCGGCCACGCCGACCAGTTGCACGTCCGACATCTGCGACAGGATGCGGGCATGATGCCGCCCCAGCGCCCCGACCCCCACGACCGCCATTCGCAACGGTTCCATCCCGCACTCCCCCGACGTCGTGTCCATGCGTCACTGTGGCTGCACTGTCCGCGTTTCGATCTGTTTCCAATTCCGCTGGCAACGTTGCCGTGCGGCGCCTTTCAGGCGGCGCGCGAATCGCCAGTCGACGAATCGCCGCGGCTCCCCTCCCGCTGACGGCCGAACCGCCCGTTTCGCTGCCGCTCGATGAAGTCCAGGAACACGGCCAGCTCCGGCGGCGAATCGCCGTCGGCCATGCGGGTCAGCTCCTGCCGGACGTCGAAGATCGAGCAATGGTCGCGAAAGACGCGCCGGTAGGCCGTCTTGATGACGTCGATGCCTCGCGCCGGGATGCCGGCGCGCCGCATGCCGATCAGATTGACCGTCTTGATCTCGGGATTGTCGCTGCCGGCCGACAGCATGTAAGGCGGAATGTCGAACGGGACTCGGCAGCCACCTGACACGAACGCCAGCGTGCCGATCGTTGAGAAATGGTGCACCACCGAGTTCCCCGAGATGATCGCCCGGTCCTGGACGTGCACATGGCCGCCCAGCAGCACGCCGTTCACCAGAATCGCGTCGTCATCGATCCGGCAGTTGTGGGCGACATGCGCATTGGCCATCAGCAGGTTGCGGCTGCCGATCCGCGTCGCGCCATCCTCTTTCTCCGCGCCGCGGTTGACCGTCACTCCTTCCCGAAACTGGTTCCGATCGCCGATCCGCACTTCAGTCTCGCCGTTGACGTAGGACTTGTCCTGCGGTTCGCCGCCGATCACGCAGTTCGGGTGGAACACGTTGTGTCGTCCGATCGTCGTCCGGCCAATGAGGACCACGTGGCTGTGCAGCACGCAACCTTCTCCGACGCTGACGTTCTTTCCCACGACGCAGAACGGGCCGATCTGGACGTCCTCGCCAATGCGGGCGTCCGAATGCACGTCAGCGAACCGGGAAATCTTCGTCGGCATGAACCATCGCTTTCCGGAAAGGGCGTTTGAGGGGACACGTTCAGGCGGCAAACGGGGACGCCGTTCCCGACCGCCGGGAGGCCGCGACGCTCCGCAGTCGGGCGGCCAGTTCGTGGTTCTGGGAATGGCCGGAGCGCACAGCATGAAACCGCCCCTGAACTCGCGCGCCGCACAGCGCCCAATCGCCGATGGCGTCCAGCAGCTTGTGGCGGGCGCATTCGTCAGGGCTGCGGAAGACGTTTCCCAGCGGTCCGCGGGGACCGATCACCAGCAGGTTGTCCGTCGTCACCCGCCGACCGAAGCCCAGCGCTTTCAGACCGTCCACCTCGGAATCCAGGATGAACGTCCGGGCGAACGCGATTTCGCCCATGAATCGCTGCGGCGTCACGGTGCAGGCGACGCTCTGCGGGGGAATCAGCGGGCTGCCGTAGTCGAGGTCGTAGCGGACTTCCAGCCCGTCGGCGGGCTCCGCGTCGATCTGAATCTGCGAAAGGGGATCGCCGGAGCGGAATGAAACGTCGACTTTCGCGATGTTCGCCGGAGCGGGCTGCTCGACGACGCCCGCCGTACGCAGCGCCTCGACGAACGCCAGCGAGGAGCCGTCGCCGATCGGCGGTTCGACAGCGGTCAGTTCGACCAGGCAGTTGTCGATCCACAGGCCAGCCAGGGCGGCCAGCACGTGCTCGACGGTCTCCACCTGAGCGCCGCCCTGAGCGAGAACGGTGCGGCGCGGCGCGGGCTGCAGATGCTCGATCGTGGCAGGCACGACCGGCGAGCCGGGCAGGTCGGCGCGGCGGAAGGCCAGGCCGTGTCCGGGAGGCGCCGGGCGAAACGTCAGGCGGCAATCCTGCCCGTGGAACAGTCCAAAGCCGGTGACTTCCGCCGGCTGGGCGATCGTCCGCTGGCGAGCGACATCCATGTCTCTCGACCTCAATCTTCAGGTCAGCCGGATGCCGGGACCGGGGAGGCCAGTGGGCGTCGGGCGCCCGGCAGTCGGTCTGCACGCAGTCAGGGAATCAAAAACAACACACGGATGGACGGAACGGCCGTCCATCCGTGTTCGGGAGCATTGGCCGCAAATCGAAGTGGGAATCAGTTCCGGGGCTGATTGCCGCCGTTGGCCGTGCGGGGTTGCGCGGCACGCGTTCCGCCCGTCGTGAACTTCTCGTTCAGGTACTTCAGAATCGGGTCGGTCAGGTCGTCCTCTCCGCGGTAGAACACGACCTGGCGGTTCATGCTCTGGATGATTTCCTGGGGATTGTCGGCATCCTCAACCGGGGCCCGGTTGAACCGCATGATGAGCGTGTAGTTGTACGCGCGGGCGTACTGCTCAACGGTCTTCTGCACTTCGAGGTATACCGTCTTGTAGACGTCCGCCTCGCGCCGCAGGAAATCGAGCTGCGACGTCTTGCGGAACGTCTCGAGCTTCGTCTGGGCGGTGATGATGGCCTCTTCGGCCTTCTTGTGGTCCGGGGATCCCTTCTGCAGGCTGCCCAGCCGCTCCTGGAGTTGCTTCATGCCTTCGACCATCGCCTTGGCCTGGTCGTCGGCGGCCTTGATGTCCGCCTGGAGCTGCTCGGTCGAGGCCTTGAACTTGTCATAGTTCTTGAACACGTAGGCCATGTCGATCAGGCCGACCTGGTGCGGCGAGGCCGGCTTGGCGCCGCTGGCGGCCTGACCGAGCACGTCGCGCTGCGACAGAAAGACGCCGGCCGCGAGGGCGAATGCGGCGGAACAGACGATGAGCTTCTTCACGGCGAAAGCACTCCTTTGCTGAGCCGGACGCGACCCGGCCGCGAGAGCGGCCAACATGCTCCGATTGGGCCTGGCCCCCGAATGGGGTTTGGATACCTGTGGAAAATGCCGCCGGAGCGTCCTGTCGCCGGCTGGCGTGCGGGCAAAATCTCTCAGGATGGGCGGAATCGGTCAAGATGAGGCGGCGACCGCCCGACGGCGATCTCGCAAATCCGGCGGAAATTGCGCGAGCGAATTCCTCCGGCCCGGGCAATTCCCGGCGTTCCGCGGCTCCCAGCGTCTTGCCGGTCCGCCCTCGACATCCCACAATGAGGGTTTCCCGGCCGATGCCCGAACGCTGGCCGCGCCGACTTCGCCACGCTTTCGTCGCGGCGCCGCCGCCCACGCCTTCGGCCCTCAATCTGTCGACAGCCTTATGCCGAGCCGCCGGCCCGGCGCCGATCCTCCATGAGCGACTCTGACAACCTCTTCGACAAAGTCTGGAACCAGCACGCCGTCGGCACGCTCCCCTCCGGACAGACGCAGTTGTTCATCGGACTGCACCTGATTCACGAGGTCACCAGCCCCCAGGCGTTCGACATGCTGCGCGAACGCGGGCTGAATGTGATGTATCCCGAGCGGACGATCGCCACCGTCGACCACATCGTGCCGACGGAATCGCAGCTGCGCCCCTTCGGCGACGTCCTCGCTGAAGAGATGATGTCGGCCATCGAGAAGAACTGCCGCGAATTCGGCGTCACGCTGCTGGACCTGCAGGACAGCCGGCAGGGCATCGTGCACATCGTCGGACCCGAACAGGGGCTGACTCAGCCCGGCATGACGATCGCCTGCGGCGACAGCCACACGAGCACGCATGGCGCGTTCGGCGCGATCGCCTTCGGCATCGGCACCTCGCAGGTGGCCTACGTCCTGGCGACGCAGACGCTGGCCATGAACAAGCCGAAAGTCCGGCGGATCGAGGTCAATGGCCGGCTGGCGAGCGGCGTCTACGCCAAGGACGTCATCCTGCACATCATCCGCCGGCTGGGGGTCAAGGGCGGCATTGGCTACGCCTATGAATACGCGGGGGACGCCTTCGATCGCATGTCGATGGAAGAGCGGATGACCGTCTGCAACATGAGCATCGAAGGGGGCGCCCGCTGCGGCTACGTGAATCCCGACCAGACGACCGTGGACTACATCCGCGGCCGCCCGTTCGCGCCGCAGGGTGCGGCATTCGACGAAGCCTCCCGGTGGTGGCTGAGCCTCGCGTCCGGCCCGGGGGCCCGCTACGACGATGTCGTCCGTTACGACGCCGCGGACATCGATCCGACCGTGACCTGGGGCATCAACCCCGGGCAGTCGGTCGGCATCGGCGAAGCGATTCCTGCCGTGGCGTCCTATGCGGCGGAGGAGCAGCGGGGGGTGCAGGAAGCGCTGGACTTCATGGAACTCAAGGAAGGCCAGTCGCTGCAGGGGCTGAAGATCGACGTGGCGTTCATCGGCTCGTGCACGAACGGTCGGATTTCCGATTTGCGCGAGGCGGCGCGGATCGTCCAGGGCAAGCACGTGAAGCCGGGCGTCAAGGCGCTGGTCGTGCCGGGATCGCAGCTCGTCCGCAAGGCGGCGGAAGAGGAGGGACTGCACGCAGTCTTTCAGGCGGCGGGGTTCGAGTGGCGCGGCGCCGGCTGTTCGATGTGCCTGGCGATGAATCCGGACAAGCTGCAGGGCCGGGAGATCTGCGCGTCGTCGTCGAACCGGAACTTCAAGGGTCGGCAGGGATCGCCTTTGGGGCGGACGCTGCTGATGTCGCCGGCGATGGTGGCCGCGGCGGCGGTGACGGGATCGGTGACGGACGTGCGGCAGTTGTCGTAACGCCGCTGCTGGCAGCCTGACGGTCGACGCGCGGGCGCGCTCAGGAGTGCACCCACTCCTGCGTGCCGTCCGACCAGTTCTCCTGCTTCCAGATCGGCACGACCTGCTTCAGCGTGTCGATCAGAAACCGGCCGGCCTCGAACGCCTGGTCCCGATGCGGACAACTCACCGCCACGGCCACGCTGACTTCCCCCAGCTCCAGACGGCCGAACCGGTGCGACAGCCCCGCGCGGATCACAGGCCACCGCGCCGCCGCCTGTTCCGCCAGCTCCTGCATCGACCGCCGGGCCATCTCCGGATAGGCCTCGTAATCGAGCGCCACAGTCCGACGCCCGTCCGTCAGCTCGCGCACCGTCCCCAGGAACAGCACCACCGCTCCCGCCTGGTCGGATCGCACCCACTCCGTCAGTGCGGCATGGTCGATCGGCTCCCGCCTCAACTCCACCCGAATCTCCGCCATGCCGTTCTCGTCGCTCCCGTCGTCAGTCTCACTCGCCTGATGCCCGAATCACTTCACCCAGCCGCGGCGGAGCAGCTTGTCGAACAGCACCGCCTTTAACGGTTCCTCTGCCGACAATGACAACAAACGGCCGTTGCGGCGTCGGCACTCCGCCGCCAGGTGATTCTCCAGCGCGAGGCGGTGCTCATGATAAATGCCCAGCAGTTCGCCAATCGATGAGATGTCCAGCGTGTGCTGACTCTCTGAATCGACCATTCGCAGATCCCCCGCCAATTCGGGATTCAGCTCGCTGGGGCCGAGGATCTGCAGGCCATAGATCTCCAGCCCGGCGGCGTGCAGCAGGTTGAA
Organism: Planctomyces sp.; assembly: GCA_019636235.1. GTDB lineage: Bacteria > Planctomycetota > Planctomycetia > Planctomycetales > Planctomycetaceae > Caulifigura. The sequence continues at coordinate 585,171 of JAHBXW010000001.1, read as the reverse complement.
CGACCGCGTGACGTCGCCGAATGTCAGGAAATCGGAAATCAGGATCGCAATCCCGCGTCCCCGGTGCCGGCGCAGCGCCAGTTCGACAGCCGCATCGATCGTGATCTCGCCGCCCGGTTCCAGATCCTCCAGAAACCGGAAGAACTTCTTCATGGCCTGCCGGCCGGTGCAGGGAGGCAGGAGCGTCGGCTCCGGGGACCGGCTGCAGGCGTACACGGAAACGCGTTCGACGTTCGTCAGCCCCATCACGCCCAGCGCCGCGGCGAGCTGACGGCCCAGCTCGAACTTGTTCTCGAACGCCATCGAGGTCGACCCGTCGAGGATCAGCACCGCGTGCATGTCCTCTTCATGCGCATACAGCTTGAGGTACGGGTGATTTAGCCGCGAGAAAATGTTCCAGTCGACATGCCGCAGGTCGTCGCCGGCCACGTAATCGCGGAAATCCGCGAAGTCGATGCTCGATCCGCCTTTCTCCGCCAGGTGCTCGCCGCGTTGCCGGTTCGTCAGCCGCTTCACGGGCGACAACCGCATGCGTTCCACCCGCGCGAGGACTTCGTTCGGCAGCAGCGTTGTGAACTGGACGGGCGTCGACACGTCGCAGAAACCTGGATGCGATGGAAGGGGCGGTGGAGTGTCGCCGCGGGCACAAGGCCCGAGGGACGCGAATCAGATTAGCACAGTCTGCGACGGCCTGCTCCGCCGGCGCCGTACGGTCGCCCTGTCGTCGTCAGGTTCGGGAAACGATAGCATCATCCGCGTCCGTGCGAAGGACCGGCCGGACACCCCTCCTACGCGACGCGGTCCGCGACTGTTGGACCTCCCCGAAAAGTTCATCCCCCCGCGATGCCTGAACGCGTCCGACTCTGCAACGTGAACGACGTGCCGTCCGGCGGGGGACGGGAATTCGTCGTCGGCGACCGGATCGTCGCGGTGTTCAACGTCGACGGAACGCTGCATGCCCTTGACGGGATCTGCCCGCATGCGGGGGGACCGCTGGCCAAAGGCTGCCTGACGGGAACCGTCGTCACCTGCCCCTGGCATGGCTGGCAGTTCGATGTCGTGACAGGACAGCACCAGTTGACGCCCCGCATCCGCCAGCCCACGCTGCCGCTGATGATCGAAAACGACGATGTGCTGATCGAACTTCCATCCTGACCTGCCGCTGTTTGGAGGCCGCCATTGATCGGACCGCGCCGCTTAACGATCGTTCTGGGGCTGGCGGGGATTCTGCTGGCCGGTACTGGGAAGACCTGGCTCCAGGCTGCGGACGCGCCCCCCGCGTCCCGCCCCGAATGGATCTGGATCAGCGATGTGTCGCGGGAATCTGACGGTTCCCAGGAGTCGGCGGAAGTCGGACCGGTCCGGCTGACGCACGAGTTCACCCTCGAGCACAGCCCGGCGGCAGCCGTTCTCAAGGTCGCGGCGGACTTTTGCTCCGTGGAGATTCGGATCAACGGCGATCCGGTGCTGGCCGTCGCTCCGTTCACGCAGACTGTCGAGCAGGACGTGACGACCGCCTTGACGCTGGGTCGGAACGTCGTCGAAGCGTTCGCGACGGAGATCGACGGTCCGTCGGCGATCGCGCTCAGCCTGTCGGACACCACGACGGGGCGTGCCTGGTCGGTGGCGACCGGATCGAACTGGCAGGCGTCGAGCGATTCGAGCAAGCCGACGGCGGTCCGGACGCTGGGCCCGGTGAACGCTGGACTGTGGGGCAGCGGAAGACGATCGATCGCGATCGACGCCTTTGACAATTACGAGCAGTGGCGGCTGGCGACCGCCGACAATCAGGTCGCGGAATCGTCGTTCTGGCTGGCGCCGGGCTTCGAGTTGACATGCATTCGCACGGCCGCCGCGGAGGAAGGCTCGTGGGTCAGCCTGACATTCGATCCGCAGGGCCGGTTGATCGTCGCCCGGGAGGATCGGGGCCTGCTGCGAATGGAGCTGAACGACGATCGCACGTCGGTGGCCAGCGTGCAGACCGTCGAAGACACACTGCTGGAGTGCCGCGGCCTCGTGTTCGATGGCGAAACGCTGTACGCCAACGCCAACAATGCGCGGGGCCTGTACCGCCTGCGGGACACGACGGGCGATGGGCGGTTCGACGAAGCGACGCTGCTGCGGGAGCTTCCCGGAGGCGTGGGGCACGGTCGGAACGATCTGGCGATCGGCGCCGATGGCAGCCTGTACTCGATGCATGGAGACGACGTCGAGATCCCCACCGAGGGCGTTATGGATCAAACGTCTCCCAGCCGCGAACCACGTCGCACGGGGCGATCGCAGGAAGGCTGGCTGATGCGGCGGTCCGCGGACGGTCAGACAACGGAAGTGGTGGCCGGGGGACTGCGAAATCCCTTCGGAGTGGCGTTCGCCGGCGACACGGAGGCGTTCACGTATGACGCCGATGCGGAGTACGACATGGGCGCGCCCTGGTACCGGCCGACGCGCGTGGTGCAGTTGACGCGCGGCGCCGACTTCGGCTGGCGGGCTGTGACGGGGCGCTGGCCGCCGTATTTTCCAGATCGGCCGGACCACGCTCCGCCGACGCTCGACATTGGCAAGGGGTCGCCGACCGCCGTGATGTTCGGCACGGACCTGGAGTTCCCGGCCGATTATCGACACGCGCTGTACATCCTGGACTGGGCCTACGGCCGCGTGCTGGCGGTGCACCTTGCTCCCCGCGGCTCCGGCTGCCGGGCGGGCGCGGAAACATTTCTGAAGGGGCGTCCGCTGAACGTGACGGACATCGCGGCCGGGCCGGACGGCTCGATGTATCTCACGACGGGCGGCCGGCGGACGCAGTCAGCGCTGTACCGGGTCCGCTGGCGGGGAGGGCCGTCGCCTGCCGACGACAGCGCGGAGCGCGCCAGCCACGAAATCAACTGCCAGAACGAAGCCCGGACGGCGCGGCTCGTGCGCCAAACGTTGGAACGCCTTCCGGCCGCTCCGGAGTCCGTCGATGCGGCCTGGCCGCATCTGGACAGCCCCGAGCCCCTGCTGCGACACGCGGCGCGCACGGCCATCGAACGCAGCCCGCGCGCCGCCTGGGAATCGCGGGCCTTCGAGGAATCGCGGCCGACCGCGCTGCTCGAAGGGCTGACGGCTCTGGCCCGCCTCGGCGACGCGTCGCTCGCGCCGCGCATCGGTGCGCGATTGCTCGATCTCGACTTCGGAACGCTGACGATCGACCAGAAACTGATGGCGCTGAATGTCTGGCTGCTGCTGCAGGAAGCGGCGTCGGCGGACGTGCTGAGATTGCGAGAACCCGTCATCCGCCAGCTTCAACCGGAACTCGCGGCGGCCTGCGCCGGGGGCGATTGGCGATCCCCCTTCGGCGGAAGCGTCGAGCTTCGTCGACAGTTGGCGCGGCTGCTCGTCTCGCTGGAGGCGCCTGGAATCGTTCCGCCTGTCGCCGCCGCCTTTTTGCGGGATGCGCGGCAGGAAGAGCAGATGTACGGCCTGTTGATCCTCCGCAACGTCCCCCAGTCCTGGAGTCTTGACGATCGCCGGCTGTACCTGGACGTGCTGAATTCTTCAGAGTCGTTCACTGGCGGGGAGGGGATGCCCCGGTTTCTCGAACTCCTTCGCAAGGAGTTCGTCGCATCGCTGACGGAAGCGGAACGCGAGTCGCTGTTTGATTGGCTGGAGCCGCCGGAGTCCGCAGACGAGGCGCTGCCGCCGCCGCGGCCCGTGGTCCGGCAGTGGACGCTGGCCGATCTGGAGTCGCTGGCCAACGACGGAACCAGGGCGGGCGACCCGCGGCGGGGCGAGAAGGTGTTCCAGCAGGCGCTCTGTGCGCGGTGTCACAAAGTCGGGGCACGCGGGCCGTCCGTCGGACCCGACCTGACGCACGTCGGCAGCCGGTTCAGTCGCCGCGATCTGCTCGAATCGATCGTCGAGCCGTCAGCAGTGGTTGCGGAGATCTACCGGGGCGTGCAGGTCGCGACGACCGACGGCGAGGTCCTCTCCGGCCGCGTGCTCCCCGGCGGCGATTTCCGTTCGGAGGTGCTGAAGATCGTCTCGGACCCGTTGCGGCCTTCGATCGTCACGGAGGTTCACAAACGGCGGATCGACGAAGTGCGGGAATCGCCTGTTTCACCGATGCCGACCGGGCTGCTCGACTCCTTCACGGAGGCCGAGATCGCGGATCTGCTGGCGTATCTGACGTCGGGCGGCGTCGGTTCCGCTCGCTGACGCCCGGCGACTTGACCGCCGCGTGCCAGGCGTCAGGATGAGCGGCGACTTCATTTCCAGGCGGCTGACTTCAAAGGTGCGACCAATGCGGCTCAAGGGCAAGACGGCGGTGGTGACCGGGGGCGGAACAGGCATCGGCGCCGGCTGCGCCCTGGGCCTGGCACAGGAGGGCTGCCGGGTCGTGATTTCCGGACGCCGGGCCGACAAACTGGCCGAGGCCGCCAGCCAGTGGACGGGCGACCCGGCGATCCTGACGCACGTCTCCGACGTCGGCGATCGCGACAGCGCCAATGAGCTGATCCGGTTCGCCGAGAAGCAGCTCGGCCGCATCGACATCCTCATCAACTGCGCGGGGATCAACACGCCCAAGCGGCTGATGCACGATATTTCCCCGGAAGACTGGGACACGGTGCTGCGCGTCAACGCCACCGGGGCGTTCAACTGCATCAAGGCCGCGCTGCCGGCGATGCGCGACCGTCAGGACGGGCTGATCATCAACATCGCCTCGACGTCCGGCATGCGGGCGTCGATGCTGGGGGGCGTGGCCTACAGCGCCTCGAAGTTCGCGATGGCCGCGCTGGGGACCTGCGTGGCGCTCGAGGAGAAGGATCACGGCATCCGCGTCACGAACATCTACCCGGGCGAAGTGGAAACGCCCATCCTCGACAAGCGTCCCGTCCCCGTTTCGGCCGAGCACCGGGCCCGGATACTGCAGCCGTCCGATGTCGCAGACATGGTCGTCGCGATCGCCCTGCTGCCTCCGCGCGCCCATGTCGCCGACATGATCATCAAGCCGACGACGCAACCTCACTCCTGAGGGGAGGGCAGGCGGGCCAGCCATGTCGAACGAATCCAGCGACCCCGCGAGGGCGACGCCGCTCCCGGCGCTGACGCGCCGCGTCGTCGCCAGCCAGGTGCTGTTCTCCGCGGGGAACACACTGACCGTCGGCGGCTTCTTCAATTACTTCGTCAGCGGATACGGACCGAGCGCTCTGTGGCTGGCGACGCTGCAGGCGGCGCCCGAGTTCTTCGAGACGGCCGGGTTGTTCGTCCGACCCCTCGTGCTCCGGCTTTTCAGCCGCAAGACATTATGGATGGCGGGGCTGCTGATCGGCCGCAGCGCAGCGCTGGCGATCCCGCTGCTGGCGGTCTGGCTGGGGCCGGACGCGCCGGCGTCCCTGATCCTGCCAGCGATTCTGGCTTGTCTGGCGGTCTGGCATGTCTGTCAGGGCCTCGGGTACGTCGCCTATCTCTCGTGGCTGTCCGACCTCGCGCCCGAACGGCGCTGGGGTCGGTTCTTCGCGAGTCGGCAGTCGGCCGCGCTGGCGACGTCGCTGATCGTCTACACGTCGGCCATTCTGGCCAGCCAGTGGGCGCGACGCACGCTGCCGCCGGGCGATCGGACGACGTTCTTCGTCGGGGCGTTCCTGCTCGGCGGCGCGATCGTGCTGTCGTCGGTCCTGCCGATGCTCCGCGTGCCGTCGGTCCCCACGCGAACCGCCGCCGGCGCCGCGTCACTGCGGACGATGCTGCGCCGCGCACTGCGAACCCCGGGGTTTCGGAACCTGCTGGGCTGGGCCTGCCATCTCGCCCTGTTTCAGGGGCTGACGCAGGCCGTCATCACCAAGTTTCAGATTGAAGTCCTGACGATTCCGCTGCATTGGTTCCTGGCGATGCATGGGCTGATGCTCGTTCTGCAGACTGTCTGGAACCTCGTCGCCGGGCGCATTTCGGACCGGATCGGCGATGTTCGCGTGCTGACGGTCAGCAGCTTCGCCGTCGGCACGGCCCTGCTGTTCACCCTCGCTGCGACGCCCGAAACATGGTTCCTGCAATTCGGCGCCTATGCCGTGTGGGGGCTGTTCGGAGCCGTCAACCTGTGCAGCCAGACGCTGGCGCTGCGGCTCGCGCCGCGGAGCGACAACACGGTGCAGTTGGCCCTGTTCCGTCCGGTGACGGGGTTTCTGGCCGCGGTCGCCGGGCTGTTCGGCGGCTGGGCGCTGGATCGGCTGCTGCGGGAAGAGTGGTCGCTGGCCGTTCCTTGGGGCGTCTGGACGGGGTTTCAGCTGCTGTTCGCGATCTCCCTGTTCGGGCGGCTGACGGCGCCGCTCTGGCTGCTGGGGATCGAAGATCCGGCAGGGGACGCGAACCACTGACGCTGCCGCGGCGTCCTCGTATACTTCTGCTTTCAGGTTTCCCGTTTCTGTGTCACTGATTGCAATGGCCCTGCGTTGGAATTGACCGCCTCGCCCCTCGCCGCCGACCCCTCCGAACCCGCGCTCGTCCGGCGACAGCAGGCGACGCTGTTCACCGCCGAGCAGCCGCTGACCCTGGAATGCGGCCTGACGCTGGGGCCGATCACCGTGGACTTCCAGACTTACGGAGAGCTGAACTCCCGCAGGGACAACGCGGTCTTTATCTGCCATGCGTTGACGGGGGATTCTCATGTCGCCGGCCGTCGCAACGCCGACGATCGCAAGCCCGGCTGGTGGGACGGGTTCGTCGGGCCGGGGAAGGGCATCGACACTGATCGGTTTTTTGTGATCTGTGCGAACGTGCTGGGGGGGTGCCAGGGGACGACGGGACCAAACTCCCTCAATCCGGCGACGGGCCGCCCCTACGGACCAGAGTTTCCATTCATCACGGTGGCGGACATCGTTCGGGTGCATCAGACGCTGGTGGACTCGCTGGGAATCGACCGGCTGCTCGCGGCGGTGGGCGGCAGCCTCGGCGGCATGCAGGTCCTGGAATGGGCCGCGCGGCATCCCGAGCGCGTCGCCAGTGCGATCCTGCTGGCGTCCGGATCGCGGCTGTCGGCCCAAGGCATCGCGTTCAACACGGTCGGTCGGCGGGCCATTCTGACCGATCCGTCGTTCAACGGAGGCAACTATTACGGGCAGGCGGAGACGCCGCGATTCGGATTGGCCCTGGCGCGGATGATCGCGCACATCACCTACCTCTCGGAGCAGGCCATCGAGCAGAAGTTCGGCCGCCGGCTGCAGCACCGCGACCAGTTGTGTTACAGCCTGACTGAAGACACTGAGTTCCAGATCGAAAGCTACCTCAGCTACCAGGGCAAGCGGTTCGTCGAGCGGTTCGACGCCAACAGCTACCTGCGGCTGACGCGGGCGATGGACTATTTCGACATGGAGCGCGACCACGGACCCATGCCCGCTTCGCTGGCGGCGACGGCGGCGCGGTTCCTGGTCGTCTCCTACACGACCGACTGGCTGTTTCCGACGGAGCAGAGCCGGGCGATCGTCCGGTCGCTGGTCCAGGCCGGACGGCATGTGACGTTTACGGAACTGTCGAGTCCGCACGGCCACGACGCGTTTCTGATCGAGTCAGAGCTGCCGATGCTGGCCCGGCTGGTCAGCCCGTTTCTCGACCGGACCTGGCGAGACCTGCCGCGCGCTTGAGCGGCCGTTCATCGGCAGGCGCTGCGGAACAGCCTGAGTGTGACTTTCAGATCGCGGGTCCGACCGCCCCCATCCCTGCCAGAATCCGCTCCACTGTCTGCGTGAGCAGGTCTTCCGTCGGCATCGAACGCAGCGGCGTCTCCAGAATCACCCGGTCGATGCACAGCGTCGCGAGGCCGTGAATCGTCGACCAGGTGAACGCTGCGAACGGCATCGGGTCGCAGTCGGCCATGCAGCCTTCGGCCTGGCAGGCGATGATCGACTTCAGCAGGATGGCAAAGGTCCGGGCCTCGGCCTCCGCCAGGAACGGGTATTCGTCCGGGCGGGTGAGTTCCGGCCGAAACATCAGCCGGAACAGCGAGGGCCGGGCGAGCGCGAATCGGAAGTAGCCGGCAATTACCGACTTCAGCCGTTCGTAAGGGTGGGGCGAGTTCACCTTGGACAGTTCGGAATCGATCGCGCCGACAAGCAGCCGAAACCCGGCGTCCGCCACTGCGGCGAGGAGATGCGCCTTGCTGCCGAAATGGTGGTAGGGCGCGCTGTGGCTGACGTTGATGCGTTTGGCGACAGACCTCAGCGTCAGGGATTCGACGCCATCGCGTTCCACCATTTCCAAGCCGGCGGCAATCAGGGCTTCACGAAGATTGCCGTGGTGGTACTGGTTGGTCTTGACGATGGGACCGTTCTCTGAACCCTGGGGGGCTGGGGATTCAAGCTCGACCGCGTGAACCATAATTCGGCGACGCTCGATAAAGGCGGAAACGGGAGCTATGCTTGAGTTTCTAACAGGTGTTCAATCAAAATACCACACCGCTTGACGGTTTTTTGATTGACAATTCGAAACGCGGCGGCAACAATTCAGACGCTTGAACTGCGGCGGGCAATCCGCAGAAATGGGTAACGCGACGCCAGGCGCGAGCCGGGCATTTCGTTGCTCACGAAGACGCACATCTGTGCGTAAAGAATCACACGAGGCGAGTTGATCAGTGTCCAGGCTGGGACCTTGTGTTCCGGTCTGGCGGTCGTGCGGAATTTGTTTCGCCGGCCGGGAGCCTTGCCATCCGTGTGCGCTTGTCGGTCCTGACTCAACCGAGCAGGTTCGTCCGTACGCTCAGGACATGCAGGGATGCGGCGCACCCGTCGGACATCGGCCTTCACGCCGGAATCCGACTGCGGCGACCACCCGCCGGCGATCGGGATTTAGGAATGAAACTGATGGTCAGAAATTCTCAACCAGTCGAAATCTCCAACTCTCGCGGCACTCAGCCGCTCGTCGTCGAGCGCGAGATTCTGCAGAAGATGGAGGAATTGCTGGCGAGGCTTGAAGCGTTCCGGCCGGCCCGGCCCCTGTCCGAGCCAACCGTCAAGACGCTCTCCGTGGAAGTCGTTCGGGAAGCGATGGACTCCCTCAAGACCGAGCGCATGCGCCAGGGGCTGAGCCTGGCCGACATGCGGGAACGGAGCGGCATTGAACGCTCCGCCCTCTGCAAGCTCGAAAACGACGCCGCCTGCAACCCCACCCTCCGCACGTTGACCCGGTACGCCGCCGCCATGGGCAAACGCGTGCGCGTGGTCCTCGAGGATGCCGAGTCTTCCGACCAGCTGGTCAGCGCCTGACGAATCGTCGAACCCCCGTCGCATTGGAGCCGCCGTCCGTCTCCCGTGCGACGGGGTCGTTCATTCCCAGGGGCCGATCCGCCGTCAACGCGGAACTCCCTCACCCCGGCGTCAGCGGCGGGCGTTTGCGAGGGTCTGTATCCCGCAGGATTTCGTTGATCCCGGCCTGGTTGAAGCCCTTGTAGCCGTCGTTGCGCTCCAGGATTTCCAGATGGCTGCCGACGGCGCCCTCCGACCGGAACCGGGCCAGTTGTTCCGCGGACACGGCCCCGCTCGACGCCAGGCTTTCCAGCCGCTCGTCCGCAATCGCCCAGGTCTCGCCCCGGGTGAACGCCTGCCGCAGTGACGGCAGGTCGGTGAAGGGCTTCATGACGCCGATGCCGGCCTCCGTGAGCTGACGGCATGCCGCGTCGAAATCGAACTGGCATTCAAGGTGGTGCATGCCCGCCTCGAACAGCGCTTCGCCATGCAGCCGGCACCACAGGCCGATCGTGCCCAGCTCATCCCGGGGGGCGAGAGGTTCCAGAGCGAAGTTGTCGACGACCTCAGCCGCCGACAGGTCGACATCCGCGAAAACCACGACGCCCGTCGGCGGGTGCTCCAGAACCTGCGCGCCCCAGCCCGCCTCCCGGCCCGCATAGAATCGCTCGCGAAACACGAAGCCCATCCCGCGAAACAACGCCATCAGGTCCCGGAACGCCGGCCGGCTGCTGCGGTAGGTGTGGTGATCGTGGTTGCCCCAGCCCAATCCGAGCTGATCCTGCCGGGCTTTCTGAACCCGGGCCGCGCGATTGCGGCTCTGCCAGTACTCCCGTTCTCCGCGGAAGAACAGGTCGACCGCCCACGGCAGCCCCAGTGCGCCCTCGGCGTCGGCGAGCGTCCGCCGCACATCGGCGAAACCGGTGCTCAGTTGCTCGAAACGCCGGCGGCGCAGCCGCAACCGCTCGGAGTGATGCTGCAGGTCGGCGGCGTTCACGGAGAGGATGTCCGAGTCCGGCGTCCCCACCGGGCAGCCGTGCCGCTCGACGCACCACGTTTCGACGCCGTCCTCAGCGGACAGGCGCGCCTCTCGAACCGCAGCGCAGGGGGCGCCGAGGGCTTCCACTTCGGTGATGCCGAACGCGTGCAGGCAGTCGGCGACGCAGTCGACCCGAACGTCGGCCCGGCGGACCGAAGTGGCACGCAGCTCGACCGCCGGAAACATGCCGCGCTCATGGCGCCACAGGCCGCGCGAGTCGCTGTCGCGAAATCCGGCTCGATCCAACTCCTCCGCGAGCGAGTCATCTTCCGGGAGGACGAGCCGTTCGATCCAGTCGACCAATCGCGTGCCCGTGTCGTCGAGCAGCCGCTGCCGCAGTCGACGCAGCCAGGGGGATACGCCGCAGCACTCCTCGACAAGCCTCGCAATGACGCGGCCCGCTTCCGGCTGCGGCGCCCAGGGGGTGTCCGGATTCTCGGGGGCGCTGGCAGGAGGCATGGAGTTCGCTTCTCGAAGAAACGGCCGCGACGAATGGTCAGGCTGGATCGGGGCTCGTCCAACGGCGGCCCACAGTTTACGAATTTGGTCCTGTCGCTGAATGGGAACGAATCGGTGCGGCCACGCCCCGATTGCGCTAAACTGCCGTCAGAGCGTGCCGTCGCCGCTCTGCGATCCGCGCCCGCAGGAGCCCAACTTGGCAGCTGAACCGGACACCGTTCACGTCTCGCTCGGGGACCGAAGTTACGACATTCTGATTGCCGACGGCATCCTGTCCGCCGCGGCGGACGCGGCAGCGCCCTGGTTTCTGCGAAAGTTTCCCGGGCATGTGCCGCATGCGGCCGCCATCATCGCGGACGCCAATGTCCAGGCGCACGCGGGGCGGTTGCAACAGAGTCTTGCGCAGGCCGGCTGGTCCGCGACCGTGCTGACCGTTGAGCCGGGCGAGACGTCGAAGAGCCTGGCTCAGGCCGCGGCGCTGTATGATCGGCTGGTGGAGCTGAATGCGGATCGCCGGACGCCGGTGTTCGCGGTGGGCGGCGGCGTGGTGGGGGATCTGGCGGGGTTCGTGGCGACCACGTTCAATCGCGGACTGCCCTTCGTCCAGGTTCCCACGACGCTGCTCGCGGACGTCGACAGCTCCGTGGGGGGCAAGGTCGGCATCAACCATCCCCGCGCGAAGAACCTGATCGGCGCGTTTCATCAGCCGCTGGGCGTCCTGATCGACATCGCCTGCCTGCGCACGCTTCCCCAACGGGAACTGCGCAGCGGACTGGCCGAGATCGTGAAGTACGGAGTGATCCTGGACGCCGGATTCTTCGAGTGGCTGGAACGGCAGGTCGAATCTGTGGCCGGACTGGAGCCAGCGGCGGTCCGACACGCGATTGCCCGGAGCTGCCGTCTCAAGGCCGACGTTGTCGAACAGGATGAGTTCGAGCGCAGCGGGCTGCGGGCGGCGCTGAATTACGGTCACACATTTGCCCATGCGTTCGAAGCGCTCGCCGGATATGGCGAACTTCTGCACGGCGAAGCCGTGTCGATCGGGATGGTCTGCGCCAGCCGACTGGCGGAACGGCTGGGCCGCATCTCCCCGGACATCACTGCCCGGCAGGTGGAACTGCTGAAACGCTGCGGACTGCCGACGGTAGTTCCCGGCGATCTGCGCAATCGGGAATCGGAAATCCTCGACTGCATGCGTCTCGACAAGAAGTCGGAGGCGGGGCGGCTGCGGTTCGTCCTGCCGTCCCGGCTGGGCGCTGTGGAACTGGTGTCGGACGTCGATCACGCCGATGTCCTGGCTGCGCTGGATGCGTGATTCCGCGAACCTGTCCCGACTGACGCCACTCCCAAAGACGGACCCGCCGATGCTGATCTTTGACGCCCATCTGGATCTCGCCTGGAACGCGCTGGAGTGGAACCGCAACCTGGAGTTGCCGGCGGCGCAGGTCCGGGAGTTCGAAAAGCAGTTCGTGGACATCGTGCCGGGGGACCTGACGGTCACCTACCCCGAGATGCGACGGGGGCGGGTGGGAGTCTGCATCGCGACGCTGTTGCCGCGCCTGCATCGCCGCGAGCCGCAGTTGACGTTCTACCAGTCGCGCGAGTCCGCCTACGCCGCAGCGCACGGCCAGCGGCATTACTACCGGGCGATGTGCGCCAAGGGCGTGCTACGGGAACTGCCGGATCTGGCGTCTCTCACCAGCCACGTCGAGGCATGGAACGCCGCGTCTGCCGCCGCTGCCGCCCCGCCGCCGATCGGTTACATCCTCAGCATGGAGGGGGCGCCGCCGATCCTCTCCCCGGATCAGGTTCACAAATGGCATGCCGACGGCCTGCGGATCGTGGGCCCCGCGCATTACGGCCCGAATGAATACTGCCACGGGACGGGCAGTCAGGGAGGGCTGACGGCGGACGGCCGCGCTCTGCTGAAGGAGATGCGGGCCGCCGGGCTGCTGCTCGACGCGACGCATCTTGCGGACCAGTCGTTCTGGGAGGCGCTGGACGTGTTCGACGGCCCGGTCCTGGCCAGCCATCACAACTGCCGGGCCCTGGTTCCCGGGGACCGCCAGTTGACCGACGAGCAGCTTCGCGCGCTGATCGAACGCGGGGCCGTCATCGGCGCGGCGTTCGACAACTGGATGATCGTCCCCGGCTACGTGAAGCAGGTCACGCCGGCGGCGGAAGTCTCGCTGGAGCAGATCGCCGACCATATCGACCATGTCTGCCAGCTGGCCGGCAATGCGCGGCACAGCGGGATCGGCACCGATCTCGACGGCGGTTTCGGACGCGAACAGTCCCCCGGCGACCTGGATACGATCGCGGACGTTCAACAGCTGCGGGGCATCTTCGAGCGGCGGGGTTACCCGCACGCGGACATCGAAGGCATCTTCTGGCGGAACTTTGTCGAGTTCTTCGGCCGGGCGTGGGGAGAAGACGCGACCGAACTGGAGCGGGCCACCGCGCTCTGACAGGCCGCAGCGGCCTAATGCCGGATCACGCGTCGCAGGACCAGCCAGGCGGCGGCCAGCAGCACCGCATTGCCCGACCACATCGCCCAGCGCGGGTCGACGTGCCCCCGCTTGGCCTGCGTCATCATGCCCAGTATCAGCGGGTAATAGACCGCGACAATCGGCACGAAGCAGTACATGAAGGCCGTCAGGAACTGGCTTTTGGCCTTGTAGATCGCGAACGGCCCGCCGAGCAGCGCGAAGAACACGCAGCTGCACGACATCGCATACCGGCTGTGGATTTCGGTGTGCAACCGGTGGTAAACGCTGGAGTGCGTGCCGGCCTCGTCCGCCTTCCACTGCGACAGTTTGGGCAGGCGCTGAAACTGCCCCATCGTCAGCGACATCGCCGCATCGACGAGCCGCCGCTCGCGGGCCTCCTCTTCCTCTTCCAGCGCCTCGTGAATCTGGCTTTCAATGACGGCGATCGGCAGGTTCCGGGGCTTGGGCTTGCCCAGCTCGTTCGCCAGCGAGAACACCTCGCGATGTTCCCGGACGGTGAGCGATTCGGTGACGCCCCGTGGGCCGCCGCGCTGCAGGTCGATGAACCCCCCCTTGATGTGCAGCTCGGCCCGCTGGTTCGGCACGTCGAGTTCAATCGTCGCCTCGTCGGCCATCAGCGTGTAGGAGTGCCCGTTCTTGCGGACCTGCCGGATGACGGGGCGGATCAGCGTCCGGTCCCGCACGTCGACCACCGTGATTTCATACCCGCGAGCCCGATCGCTGAAATGATGCTCCGTCCGCAGCCGCTCGAGAAACACGTCCTCCATCGTCTGCACCAGCTTCTGCTCGATCGTAGCCATCGCCCAGGGGATCACCTGATCGGTGAGCACCAGCGACGCCGCGCTCAGCGCTCCGGCAAACGCGATCGACGGCCAGAGCATCGTCACGACGCTGATCCCCGCGGCCTTGGCCGCGGTGACCTCCTGGTCCCCCGCCATGCGGCCATAAACCAGGCAGACCGTCAGCAGCAGCGCCGCCGGAATCGTGAACGGCAGCATGCTGGGAATGATGTACGGCAGCACCTGCCAGACCTGTTCAGCGCCGAGGCCCCGTTCCGTGGCGGTCTGAAACACGCCGATGAAGTTGACGAGCACCGTCAGGCAGAACAGGACGAACAGGAACACCCGCAGCAGCTCGCCGAAGATATAGCGTTGCAGCAGCGGCACGTGGCGACCTGATCGCGGTTCCCGGACCCCGGCGGGAAACAAACCGTCTGGCCTCCCGAGCCGGGGCGGCGTCATACTGGAGACCGTCAAAGGGGGTCAATGGCGGTTCAGGCGGTCCGGGACGGATCGGCGGACCGGCGAGAGCAGGAAGAATTTCGATGATCAGCCGTCGCGGACGATCGCCGACGCTGCCGGCTTGTCCGCCCGGAGGCCGACGGAGCGGGCTGGCGCCAGTCGAACTTGTGCTGGCGCTGCCGGTCTGGATCATGATCGCCGCGCTGATGATTCTCATCGGGACGACCGGCGCGTGGCGCGTCCGGGCTCAGACGGTCGCCCGCGACGCCGCGTTTCAGCAGGTCTGGCCCAGGCAGCCCGTACGGCCCGGTCGCCCGGCCGAGTGGTTTCCCCCGTCAGCGACCGCAGGCGCCTCGCCGGCCGCATCCGGGCTGGCGCTGCTGGACGCGACGATCGGACACAGCGTCATGCGGGGCCCGGTGTTCGCGCCCCCGCAGTCGACCGTGATGCTGACGGTTCAGCCGCTCCTGGCGCCCAATGACGCCGTGGTCGTCGGGCGCGCGAGGCTGAATGAGCCCCCGGCGGTGTGGCGGTCGTCCGGTTACCGCCATCGAATGGAGCGGGACTTTGCGGTGGCGAGCGGCGAAACCGGCCAGCAGACGGGTTCGGGCTCCGGGCTCCAGGCGCGGCGCTTGTGGAACATCGACGACTTCCTGGGCCTCGCGCCTTAGCGAACAGCGGCCGCTTGCCGTGAGCGTGTCTGAGAAGAACGCGCAAAGCGCAAGGTCTCGATTGCCAAAGGTTTCTGCGATTGACTACAAACAGGGACTGCAGGAGGCAGGGCTGACGGTGCGCCGCATCGCAGTTCCATGGCTTGTCAGGAATGAGACTTCCGTTTCGCGGGCCGCCCATCGGCAGGTTTCCTGATGCACCGCAGACTCCAGCAGACCGGCCTGCGCCGTCGCGCTGTCGTCTGCTGCGCGCTGCTGTTGCACCTGACGACTGCGCTGCTTGGTTCGGGCGGCCTGCACGCCCTGACGCCGCACTGCTGTCACGATTCCGTCGCCTGCAACGTTTCAGCCGCTCCCGGCACGGACAGCCCTGACAAGTCCGAGTCCCTCTGCAGCGGACATTCTCACGGACAGGCCGCCCACAGCCATTCCCACGCGCACGGCGCCTGCGGGCACGCTGCGCCGGGGGACGCGACGGAGCCCGAAGGTCCCGCCCCGGTTCCGCATCATCACCACGACGACTGCTCGATCTGCCAGCACTTCGCGGCGCCGGGCGTCGTGGCTCCGGTCATCGCTCCAGAGCTGACCGTCGATTGCCTTGTGAATGTCGCGTCTCTCCCGGACTGCCTGCCGGTTTCGAGAGCCGTCTCTTCGCCGCCGATCCGCGGTCCGCCGACGCACGTCTGACGCCAGTTCCGGCCACGGCATGCGCTGAGGCTTTGCGCTCCGATCGACTTCGCTGAAACAGCGATTCGGGAGCGCGGCTCAACTTTCCGATGGCCGAGGGAATTCTCGCGCCGAACGCCCCCGCCAGGTTCCGCGGGCGGTCTTCGCGAACCATCTCGCCGCGATTGCAAAGACGACTTTCCGTCGTGCGCCGCGCCGACGCCGCTCATTCCTTCCGGATTCGGATTCATCATTCCCTGGAGAGTCTCATGCGTTCCCGCAAGCGTGGTTTCACGCTCATCGAATTGCTGGTGGTGATTGCGATCATCGCCATCCTCGTGGCGCTGTTGCTGCCCGCCGTGCAGCAGGCCCGTGAGGCCGCCCGCCGCACCCAGTGCCGCAACAACCTGAAGCAGATCGGTTTGGCGCTGCACAACTATCACGACAATTTTCGGTGCTTCCCGTCGGGCTGGATCGGCGTCGATCCGGTGACCCGGCTGCCGTCGGCTCACGAGGGGGTCAACGGCGCGGCCTGGGGCGCGATGATCCTCCCGCAGATCGATCAGGCGCCGCTGTACAATCTGTTCAACTCGCACGTCGGCATCGAGGACCCGCTGAACGAGCCGTTTCGGAGGTCGTACCTGACGGTCTTCAACTGCCCGTCGGACGCCGGAGCGCCGCAGGAGTGGGAGATCGAGGAAGAGGGGCATCCCGGGGACGTCATCTGCCGGCTGACCACCGCCAACTACATCGGCTCGTTCGGGACGGTTGAGCTGCACGACTGCGAAAACGCGCCGGGCAACTTCCCCGTGACGCCGCAGGGGCAGTGCGTTTCCGACGGCGTCTTCTACCACAACAGCAAAGTCCAGATTCGCGACATCATCGACGGGACGACGAACACGATCATGACGGGCGAGCGCAAATCGGTCGCCAACCTGGGCTGGCTGTCGACCTGGTCCGGCCGTGTCGCGGAGGGGGAGGAGGCCTTCCAGCGGGTCCTCGGCTCGATGGACCACACGCCCAACCATCCCTCGGCCCACTTCGAGGATTTCAGCAGCTACCACATTGGCGGCGCGCACTTCCTCCTGGGCGATGGCTCGGTGCGGTTCGTCAACGAGAACATCGACGAGGCGCTGTACAAGGCCCTGGGAACGATCCAGGGGGGCGAGGTCGTCGGCGAATTCTGATCGAACTTCTCAGGCGTTGCCGAGCGCCGTTCGCCATTGTCGCGGACGGCGCTCGCGCGGCCTCGGGGACGTTATTCCGCGTAGGGCTTCCGCAGCCGGTGCTGCGGGTGAGCGTCGATGTAGGCGGCGACCCGGTCCCGCCGCTCGATGGCCCGCGGAATGAACTCGAGCGCCGCCTCCAGCCGTTCGTTGGGCTCCGCGCAGCTGAACCGCAGAAAGCCGCCCCCCGCCTCGCCGAAGCATTCGCCCCCCAGACAGGCGACGCCGAACTGGTCGTCCGCGCCCTCCAGCAGGTACAGCGCCAGGCCATGGCTGGTGATGCCCAGCTCGTTGCAGACTTTCGCCACGCTGGGAAACACGTAGAAGGTGGCGGTCGGCTCCAGGGTCTTGAACCCCGGAATCGCATTCAGGCCGTTCGCCAGCAGGACGACCTTCTCGCGGAATTTCGCCATCTGTCCGTCGCGCTCGGCGCGGTCGTTCCGCAGCGCGTTCATCCCCGCCAGCTGGACGATCGGCGGCGTGCAGGACAACGTCGTGTTGATCATCTTGCCGATGGATTCCGCGATCTCCGCGCCGGCCACGGCGAACCCCAGTCGCCAGCCGCTCATGCTGTAGGACTTGCTGAACGTGAACGCGGCGACGGACTGGTCCAGCATGCCGGGCTGGGCGAGGATCGAATGGTGCCGCCCTTTCCAGACCATGTGGCAGTAGGGTTCGTCGCTGAAGACGGCCACGTCCCGGCCGCGGACGAGATCGGCGATGGCTTTCAGGTCCTCTTCCGTGGCGACGCCGCCGGTGGGGTTGTGCGGCGAGTTGAGGAAAATGGCGCGAGGCGATTTCTCCTGATCGAGGAACCGTTCGATGTCCCGGGGATCGGGACGGAATTCGTTCGCCTGCGTCAGTGCGGCCGTCACCATCTTCGCGTCCCGCCGCAGGATGTTCGGCAGGTACGTCGGGAAGTAGGGGCTGAACACCAGGACGCTGTCGCCCGGATTCAGGAAGGCCTCGCAGAAGTACTGTTCGAAGACCTTGGCCCCGGGCGCGACGACGACGTTGGCCGCTTCGGCCGGGATGCCGAACTCCTCGCGGACGAAGGCCGCCGCCGTCTCGCGGAACTCCGGCAGCCCTGGCGACGGGCAGTAATGCGACTGGTTCGCCTGGATGGCCGCGACGCCGGACGTCTTCGCGGAACTTGTGCTGTCGAACGGGCTGTCGCCAATCTCCAGCTCGACGACATCCTTCCCCTTCGCCTTCAGCGCTTTGGCGATCGCCAGCACGGAGAACGCGGTTTCCACCGTCAACGAGCGGGCAAAATTGCTCAGGGTCGCGGCCACAGAAGTTCCTTTCAGGGTGAGACGCTGCCACACTATCGGTCGCGGCGGAGCCTCACAAGCGACGTCAGCGGCCCCTGTCTCGCCCTTCCTTCGCGATGATGACTCGATGCTGACGCCCCGGTTGACGCACTCCGCCCGCGAGGTCGGGGGACTGATTGCCGGGCTGCGGCTGAAGCTGGCGCTGGCGGAAAGCTGCACGGCCGGGCTGGCTGCCGCTGCGCTGGGAGGCATTCCCGGCGGTTCGTGCTGGCTGTGCGGATCGGCCGTCGTCTACCGGACGGAAACAAAGATGGCCTGGCTGGGCGTCGATCCGCCGCATCTCGTCCCTCCCGAACCGGACAGCGTCGGCGCAGGGACCTCTCGGGCGCTGGCGGAGGCGCTCCTGCGGACGACTCCCGAGGCGGACCTGGCCGCGACAATCACCGGACACCTGGGGCCGGATGCCCCGGCTGAACTGGATGGCCGCATCTTCGTGCAGGTGCTGCAGCGTGCGGACCAAGTCGCTTTCGCGGAACCTGTGAACTTCGCCGACGCCCTCCGGCTCGAGGCCCAGCCCACTGGGGACCCGCTGGAATTCCGGCTGCTGCGTCAAATGGAGGCCGCCGCCGTGCTGTTGGAGGCCATCGCCGAGCAGTTGCGACGGCTGGCGAATCGGGCGGCGTCCGCAGCCCCGCAGAACGCAACTTCCCTCGCCTGAACTCATTCCCGCCCGCCCCGGTTCGCCCGATGTCGGAATCGCTGCCGCCTCTCGAAGACCCGACGGCACTGGCCCGGTTCGCCGGACTCGATGTCGCGGCGCGGCTGATCGTCGAAGGCTACATGATCGGTCAGCACAAGAGTCCGTTCAAAGGCTCGAGCGTCGAATTCGTCGAGCATCGCCAGTACTACCCCGGCGATGAAATCCGGCACATCGACTGGCGAGCGTTCGGCAAGACGGGCCGGCATTACGTCAAGGAATTCGAGGAAGAGACCAACCTCCGCTCGTACCTGGTGGTCGACGGGTCGGGCAGCATGGGGTATGGCGAGAGCACGTTGTCGAAGTTCGTGTACGCCCGGTATCTCGCCTCGGCGCTGGGCTACCTTCTGGTGTCGCAGCGGGACGCGGTGGGGCTCGTCACGTTCGATGCCGACGTTCGCGAACGGATCGAGCCGGCCGTGTCGCCGCACACCTTCCAGCGGCTGACGCAGATGCTGAAGAACTGGGAGACTGGCGGGGAGACGAGCCTGGCCAACGTGTTCACCCGGCTGATCCCGACGCTCAAACGTCGCAGCCTGGTTGTGATCCTCAGCGACTTCTTTGATCAATTGCCGCCCCTCACGCAGGCGCTCAAGGCGTTTCAGCACGCGCGGCATGAGGTGATTCTGTTTCAGATCATCGCGCCTGAAGAGCGCGAGTTCCCGTTCAACCGGCCGACGCTGTTTCGCAGTCTGGAACGATCGCAGCATCGGATCCTGGTCGATCCGCATCGGCTGCGGGCCGCCTACCTCGAACAGTTTCAGGCGTTTCAGTCGGGACTGACGGACATCTGCAGCCACTCCGGCGTGGACCTGGTGCAGCTCGACACCACGCAGCCTTACGCGAAGGCGCTGGGCGCGTACCTGGACGCGCGCAGTCGCCGGAAGTCCAAACGCTGATCCGCCGCGCGGGACATCACCCCGGATCGCAGATCGATTCGACGACGTCCCGGACGCCCACCCAGGACGGGGCGATCAGCAGCTCTCCCGCGAGAAACCCGGCCGCGCCGCCGTAAAAATGGGCATGCGCCTGGACCATCCGAAACACCCGTTCCTTGGCGGGCGGAAACTGAGAGGCGAAGGCTCGGATCGCCGCCAGTTTGACGTCCAGCGTGTCCGAAATATCGGCGACGAACGCGCCGTCCTCGATCAGCCGGGCAGGGGAGTTCAGCCGCAACGGATACCACAGCTGACGGTCAATCGTGTGCACGCCGTAGCCCTCGAACTCGGCATCCCACTTCGATAAACGGGAATAGAAGATCGCCGCATCGGTGATCTGCGACGCCTGCCAGTGATCCGGGGACGCCAGCGGCGTCTTGCCGTAGATGCCGATCACCAGCCGCGGCCGATAGCGCCGCAGGATGCTGGCCAGCGCCACGCGCGGCTCGTAGCCGTCAAACAGCCGGCGGTTGATGAACGGCAGCGTGATCCGGAAGTCGACGCCCAGGATCCGCGCGGCCTCCTGGGCCTCGGCCAGCCGCGCCTCAGGGGAGGGGCTCAGCGGCGTCGGCTCGCCGTCGGTCAGGTCGACGATGCCGACGCGATAGCCCTGCCGGACCATCCGCGCCAGCGTCCCGCCGATCCCGATTTCGACATCATCCGGATGGGCGCCGACGGCGATCACATCGACGGGTTCAGGCAGTTCCGGTGGCATCGTGCGCGGGGGGCAGGGGTCAGGGGGCAGGGGGCGTGGCCGGGGACGGCAACAGCGAATCCGCGAAGGCGCGGACGAGTTTCGCCACGCGGTGCGGGTGAGTCAAAAAGGCGAAGTGGCCGGTGGTGTGCAGCATCTCTTCCGAGACCCGCGGCAGACGCTCGACAAGCTCGTCCTGCGCGGAGGAACGCACGCGGCCATCGCCTTCGGTTCGCAGCACGAGTGCCGGCGCGCGGACCTGGGACAGGCGCGGACGCAGGTCGATGGCGGATGCGGCGCGCAGCCGACGGCTGAGGTCGGCGACGGACGTGGCGCCGCGATTCTGCATCAGGAACTCCCAGCGCGTGGGATCCATCGGCGGGAACCAGTGGCGATGGTTCGACTCCTGAATCGTCCGCCAGGCGGCGAGAGTTCCGGTTGGCCGGCGCACGCGCCGTCCGATCGCGGCCAGCAGGCGTTCTGTCCAGGAGTCGCGCAGCCGCAAGAAGCCTCCCTGCAGAATCATCGCGCGGACGGCGTCCTGGGACCGGGCCGCAATCGCGATCGCCAGGCAGGCCCCGTAGTCCGCTCCATAAAGAATGGGCGGTCCGCCGCCGGCGGCGCGCATCGCGCCCGTGAGCGCATCGGCCAGCCCGTCGGTCAGCGCAGCGGGGGCTGGGGGCGCGGCGCGCCAGTCGATGTCGACGAGCCGGCATTCAAAGCGATCACGAAGCAGCCAGGCGAGGAGCGCGTACAGCCGACTGTCGCCGGTGAAGCCATTCAGAAACCACAAGGGGGGGCCGTCGCCAAGGACGATCTGTCGGACCACCGCGTCGTCGTCGACGAATTCGCTGGCCCGGCCGTCCCGTTCCACGCTGGCCAGCACTTCCTGCCAGGCGAGCGGCGTGGGGCAGCCTTCCGGGATGGGCGCGGCATGGGACGCTGCAGCGGCCGGCGGAGGAATCGGGGCCGATGGAGACAGATGCTCCTGCATGGAACCGGGGAGATCGGGCGAGGCGAAGGCGAACGCAACTTGGCGAACGGCAGGATAGTGGACCCCCGCCGGGAATTCAGCGGCACATTTAGCCGCCGTGCCCGCATTCGCGTTTCAAGCCAATGATCCCGCGGCCCAGGCAACAAAAAAAACGGGGAGCCGATTGGGGAATCGGCTCCCCGGACCTGAGGAGGGGCAGAGGTCGCTGCATCCAGAAGAGTTATTCCGCAGCCGGCGGCGTGGGCTGGAGCGACGGGGCTCCGGCCCGGAACAGGTCGCCGGCATTCAGCGCGCTGACCGGTTCCGGCGGCAGCGGCGCGGCTTCTTTCGGCGCATCCGAGGGGACGGCGCCGGCCGGCTCGCTGACGGTCGAACCTTCGTAGACCAAGCCCGTCTCGCAGATGCCGTTCGCGGCGCCGCACAGCGGCTGATGCCAGTCGTTCGGATTCGGCGCCGGGGGATACATCCCGGGGTTTGGCTGCCAATAGGGCACGTGTTGGTAGTAGTACCCGAGCTGCGTCGTGTCCGTCGGGTAGAGGATGTGCCGGGCCCGCATTTCGGGGGCGCCGGTGGACTGACCGGTCCACGCGTCCGGGTAGAACTTGTGGTAGGCGACCGGCTTCCGCCAGATGGCGACCTTGCCCGGAGGCGACCAGCCGTGGTCCGGCGAATACGTGCACTTCCCGTGCGGATCCAGCCAGCTCAGGAAGCCGTACACGCAGTGCCGGCAGCAGCGGCAGGGCTTGATGCAGCAGCTCTTGCGGCAGCCGGTGGGGCAGCCGCCGGTCGGGCAGGCGCCGGAGGGACAGCCGGCGGCGGAGGGGCAGTTCCCCTCCGGGCATCCGGCGGGGCCGGACGGTCCCGGATGGCAGTCCGAGATGCGGATGATGCCTTCGGCATCGCCGCTCTGGGCCTGGAGGAGGCTGGATCCGATCGTCAGCATTCCGCCGACCACCAGCGTCGCCCCCACAAGTTTGGAAAGGCAGGTCATGGCAGCGTTCCTGTCTGCTGGAGAGTCGTCCGCCGCAGCGCGGGCGCGACGTGCCGGAGCGCGCGGGCCCTGGGATGCGGCGGAACGCGGCTCAGTAACCGATGGGATTGGAAATCGGCGTCAGGCGGCTCGACGGCACGCCCCAGCCGTAGTTGAACTGGTGATGCACCACCGGCGCGAGCGGGACCGACACGGGGCCGGCGTACTCTTCGGCGGCATAGACCTGCCCGTCGCGGCCGTCGGCGTACGACGGATTCAACGGATAGACCATCGAATAATGTCCGATCGGCGGGCAGCCCTGGCCGCAGCAGCCGCTCGGGAAGAAGAACCCGAACTTGCAGCGGAACCAGTTGAACTTCTCTTCGCACTCCCGATGGACGCAGTGCGAGATGTACGCGCTGGCCATGCGGTTCTTGTAGCGGTGGTTCATCGAGCACAGCCGCAGGCGATGCGCGACGCAGTTGTTGCTGAGCACGCTGCGCGGACAATCCGCGCCATAGGCGTAGGCGTCCGGCGGGCACTCGTACGCCGGCGGGCAGTTGGCTGCGTCCTTGTGAGCCCGCTGCTCCAGTTTCTCGCGGCGGCGATGTCCGGCGGGAATGATCCCGTCGGTCGGCTCCGCGGCGTCGTCCCACGCGGGGGATTGTCCGCGAATGACGGTTCCCTGCGGAACCTGGGTCTGCGCCGCGCTGGGCAGCGACCGGATGCGGACGACGCCCTCGGCGTCCTCCGCGACCGCGCCGGCCGTCGCAGCGACCGCAAGCAGGCCGGCGAGGCTGCCGCGGACGAAGTTTCGAAAAGCGGTAATTGCCATTGCTGGCTCCTGGGTCATGGCGGAATGTGAGTGACGTGTCGAACGACGGCGGTGGGCCTGACGCGCCGCGGGGCGTCTCCGCGGCGGGCCGGCTTCACAGCCGCTGGTGAGATTTCTGGTCGGGGGCTGCCGCGCCGCGGGAGGCGTCGGCGAACCGCAGCTCCGGGCGTCAGTGACGCGGATGGAAGCCCGAGAAGGGGGCGTAGGTGGACCGGTAGTTCACCTTCACTTCGGTCCCCTGCAGCTTCCACTGTTCGTGCTGCCGCATGCCGAACGGCGTCCACACCCAGCAGCCCTTCACGCGGTAGTAGAAGGGGGGATACATGGCGTGGTACTTGTGCGGGTACAGCATCTCGTGCGGCGCGAGGGCCTGGTTGGTGATGATCGTGCCGCCGCTCCAGGGCTGGATCGACTGCACCGGCGAGGGGTACAGCGGAGCGTTGAGTCGCGGGTAGGCGGCCCCTCCCAGGACGGCGCCGGATTCGTCGACGGCGACGCCCGCATGGCTGGCCGGCTGGACGGGCGCCTGCCGGGCGATTGTCTGGAAGGCGGCGGCGTGGCCGCGATTCTCCTGGGCCTGAACGGACGTCAGGCTGGACGCAGCGAGCATCACTGCGCCCATCAATGCGATGCGAGACATGTTCCCCTCCCTGAGAACGAAGGTTTGCGGCGCGCGGCGCTCAGTGCGGCGGCCCGAAAGGACCGTTCGCGTCGGGCCGGGATCCCCAGCCGCAGGCGATTGGCTTCGTGTTCGAAACCGGCCTGCGGCAACCCGGGCCAAGCCTGATGCGGCTCGCCGATCGATCTGACCGGAACGTCCCCCCGGCCTGTCGGCCGGCCGATCCGGGATCGGGCGGCGCTGCGTCCCTCGCAGACAATCCGCCCGGTCACAACTCTGATTCGGCCAATGTCAGTCGTGTCAATGAGACATTCCCCGCCTGTCCTCCGGGATGGGCCTGCTTTTCCGAATGTCATGCGTCACAGGCGGTTGCGCGCATGGAACAACCGTCATGCGCGGCACGAACCGCATCCGCGGAGGAACCGCTATCCTGCACACAACCCGCACAGTTTCACGCGCCGACACGTGCCCCGCGGCGCGCCCCCCGGTAGACTCAGCGTCCCCTGTCTGACAGTCCTCCGCCTCCTTCCCGGACATGCCTGCCATGCTCGCTGATCCCGCGTTTCTGACTCGCCGGACGTTCCTCCAAGCCTCGGCCGCGGCCGCCTCCATCGCCGCTTTGGAAGCCTGGGGATTCGCCGATGAGGCCGACCCGTACGGCGGATTCAAAGTCGGACTGCAGAGCTACTCGCTCCGCGTCTACGACGCTGACGACGCGCTGAAGCACACCCGCACGCTCGGCGTGCGCTACTGGGAATCATTCCCCAAGCACGTGCCGCTGAGCACGTTGCCCGCCCAGGTCGAGGAGAGCCGCCAGCGCCTCGCGGACGCCGGCGTGACGCTGCTGGCCTATGGCGTCGTGCCGTTCAGCCCGGATGAGACAAAGGCCCGGGAGCTGTTCGATTTCGCGAAGGCCATGGACCTGAAGTCGCTGTCGGCCGACCCGGAGCCGAACGCGGAGACATTCGATCTGCTCGACAAGCTGGTGGAGGAGTACGACGTCGCCATCGGCATTCACAATCACGGACCGGGGCACCGTTACGACAAGGCCGACGACGTTCTGAAATGGGTGCGGGACCGGCATCCGAAGATCGGCGCCTGCGTCGACACCGGGCATTATCTCCGCAGCGATGAAGATCCCGTCGAAGTGATTCAGAAGTTCGGCCCCCGGGTGTTCGGCGTGCACCTCAAGGACGTCCGGTCGATCCGCTCGGAACAGGACATCGCCCGGCTGTCGCGGGAATTGCCCGAGCATCGGGTCAACATGCTCAAGCGGGAAGGCAAGATCTTCACGATCCTCGGCGAGGGGGAGCTGGACGTCGTGGGGACGCTCCGCGAACTGCGCAAGCTGAACTACGACAGCGTCGTGGCGCTGGAGTACGAGGAAAGCGAACAGAATCCGCTGTCGGACATCGAGCTGTGCCTGGCGTCGGTGCGGGAGGCGGTCAAAAGGCTGGATTGAATTCGACGGCGGACAGGCGGACTTCGTCGCCGCGACGCGCGGCGTGGCGTTTCAATCGGCTCTGAGTGGGAGAGACGAGATGCTGCCGGGGACGACGTGGCGCTGGGGGCTGGGACTGCTGACGGCGACGGTCCTGTTGACAGGGCAGGGCCAATCGGCCTGGGCTGCGGGGCCCTTCCGGCAGATCTCGCTGTGGCCGGACGTCGCGCCGGGCGAACCGGCCGAGCCTGCCGCCCCCGAAGGCAACCTGTCCAAGCCCGATGAAGGCGAAGTCGCCGGCAAGCCCGTGGTGCGTCTCGGGAACGTGCACCGCCCGACGATGACGATCTTCCCCGCGCCGGCGGACAACAACACCGGCGCCGCCGTGCTGGTCTGCCCCGGCGGCGGCTATCACATCCTGGCGTACGACCTCGAGGGCTGGGAGGTCTGCGAATGGCTGAACTCGATTGGCGTGACGGGCGTCCTGCTGAAATACCGCGTGCCGCGCAAGCCGGGTGAATCGCGTCCAGCGGCGCCGCTGCAGGACGCCCAGCGGGCGATGGGGCTGTTGCGGCTGCACGCCGGCGAACTCGGCATCGACCCGCAGCGGATCGGCGTGTTGGGGTTCTCCGCGGGAGGGCATCTCGCGGCGTCGCTGGGGGCCAATTTCGAACAGCGGACCTACGACATCGTCGATGAGGCCGACTCGCAGAGCTGCCGTCCGGACTTTTCCGTGCTCGTCTATCCGGGGTATCTCGTCGACAAGTCGGCGGGGGGCGCGGTTTCGTCTGACCTCCCGGTGACCAAGGACCATCCTCCGTCATTCCTGACGATGGCTCAGGATGATGGCGTCGGCGTGGAGAATGTGCTGGCCTGGTCGCTGGCGCTGCACCGGGCCAGCGTGCCGGTGGAAGTGCACGTGTATCCGAAGGGGGGGCACGGCTACGGACTGCGGCGCACCAGTCAGCCGGCGACGACCTGGCCGGATCGCGCCCGGGACTGGATGGCCGGCAATGGATGGATTCCCGCGGACTCGAAGGATCAGTGACGCCCCGCGCGGCTCAGCGCGGAGTGATGAACGAGCGAAAGGACGAAACTGCCATGGCGTGGTCTCGCTGCGAAATGCGGCGTCTGTCAATCGCGGCGGTCCTGTGCTGCCTGGGAGAACTCGTGGTCGCCGGCGACTGGACGGAGTTCCGAGGCCCGGCCGGTCAGGGAATCAGCGCGGCCCGGGATCTGCCGGCGACGTGGAGCGAATCGGAGAACGTGGCGTGGAAGACGCCGCTTCCCGGCCTGGGCTGGTCCTCTCCAGCGATCGTCGAGGGACGGATCTTTCTGACGACCGCCGTGCCGGGTGAGGGAGAGGACCAGTCGCTGCAGGCGCTCTGTCTGGCGGCGGATTCCGGCGAAGTGCTGTGGGCCCGCGAGGTCTTCTCGCAGCGCGGCCGCGTCGAGATCCACAAGAAGAACAGCCACGCCAGCGCCTCGCCGATCGTCGCCGACGGCCGCGTGTACGTGCACTTCGGACCGCACGGCACGGCGGCGCTGTCGCTCGACGGCGACATCCTGTGGAAGACGAATGAACTTCGTTACGCGCCGCTGCATGGCGTCGGGGGCTCGCCGGCTCTGTTTGAGGACCGGTTGATCATCTGCTGCGATGGCCACGATGTGCAGTACGTCGCGGCCCTCGATGCGGCGACCGGCGACGTGTTGTGGAAACGCGATCGCGGGCTGTCGCCGGCCAAGGGGTTCTCATTCGGGACCCCGCTGGTCATTGAAGTGAATGGAAAGCCGCAGGCGATCTGCCCCGGGTCGGACGCGGTCATGGCGTACGATCCGCGCACCGGCGAACCGATCTGGCAGGCGCGGTACGAGGGGTATTCGGTGGTGCCGCGGCCCGTCTATTCGCATGGGCTGGTGATCGTCTCGTCGGGGTACGACAGCCCGAAGGCGTATGCGATCGATCCGGGCGGTCGGGGAGATGTGACCGATTCGCATGTCCGGTGGACCCTGGAACGCGGCGCGCCGACGAACCCCTCGCCGGTGGTCGTGGAGGACGACGTCTACTTCGTCTCGGACAACGGCGTGCTGACGTGCGCGGCGGTTGAGACCGGCCGGGTCCGTTGGGTGCAACGGTTGGGCGGGGCGTTCTCCGCGTCGCTTTTGGCCGCCGACGGACGGATCTATGCGCAGGACGAGCAGGGGACGGCACACGTGTTCGCGCCCGGCCCGAAATTCGAGCGGCTGGCGGAGAATCAGTTCGCCGATGGCGGACGGACGTATGCGTCCTACGCCGCCATCGATGGGGCGCTGTTCATCCGCAGCGAGTCCCATCTGTATCGGATCGAGAGCGGTCGCTGAGCGCCTCGGCCATTGTGCAGTTGGCCCGCGCGAAGGCCGACGTTTATCCGACGGGAAGCCGCGCCTTGATGACGCGCGGCGCTCCGGAGAGGTCCTTCACCGCCGTCGCCGATTCCAGGCCGGCCGCAGTCAGGATTTCCACACCAGCCTCCGCCTGCGGCGGGCTGAGCTCCATCATCACCCAGCCCCCCGGGACGAGCCGCCGGGAGGCCAGCCGGGCGATGCGGCGGACGACATCCAGGCCGTCCGCGCCCCCCTCCAGCGCCGCTGAGGGCTCGAACCGCCGGACATCCGCCGGCAGCGATTGCATCTCCGCCGTCGTCACATACGGCGGATTGCTGACGAGCACGTGGAACCTGCGATCCGCAGCGAGCGGGGCGTCGAGGTCTCCCTGCAGCAGCTCGACGCGCTGCGCGACGCCGTGGGTTTCGAAATTGCGGCGCGCGAAGGCCAGCGTTTCCTCGCTCTGCTCGACAGCGGCGCCGCGGGCGCCCGGCGCGTTGACGGCGATCGCGACGGCCACGCACCCCGACCCGGTGCACAAATCGAGGAATGTGCGTTCCGCGGGATGCTCCCCCGCGTCCTTCAGGACGGCGAGCGCCTCGAGGACCAGCGTCTCCGTTTCGGGCCGGGGAATGAACACCGCCGGGCCGACGGCAAACTTCAGGCTGAAAAACTCCCGGTACCCGATCAGGTAGGCCACCGGCTCGGAAGCGGCCCGCCGCCGGACGAGGTCCCGCATTTTTGTGCGAACGTCGTCCTGCAGCTGGTCATCGTAATGCGTGTAGAGCTGAATCCGCGGCCAGCCGCAGGCGTTCGACAGGAGGAGTTCCGCTTCGAGCCGCGGCGATTCGCTGCCGTGCTGCCGCAGGTAGCCGGTCGTCCATTCCAGGATGCGGCGGACGGTCCATTCATCAGACTCGGAAGCCAACAGAGAATGCCCCGGGAGAAAAGCAGGTCGTCGGAGTCCGCACCGGACGACGCTAATTCGCCCGCGGCTCAGCGATGCAATATAGGGCGTTGTTCGATCGAAGGAACAGTTCGTCGCCGGAGATCGCGGGCGTGCCGTTGAAGTCCGTGAAATCGCCGTCGATTTCATTGTGGGCGATGAGTTGGAACTCCGGCGCGGCCGCGAACACGACCGTCCCGCCGCGGCTCGTGACCTGATAAACCCGCCCCCCCGCGGCGACGGGGCTGGCATACGCCGGCCCCCCCTTCAGATCGATGCCCAGCCGCTTCTCGAACACCTTCTCCCCTGTCGCGGCATCCAGGCAAACGGCGACGCCGCCGTCGCCGATCCAGTACAGGCGTCCGTCGACGAGCACGGGCGTCGGCACATTCGAATTCGACTGACCGCGCCACACGGGAGGGACTTCTGACAGGTCTCCCTTGCCGCCGACCCGAATTGCGGTCGCCGGCGTTCCCCGGCCGCCGAACAAGAACCCGATTCCGTCCTGAACGACGACGCTGGGCGAGATGGCCCCCTGCAGGTTCGTCTCCGCGAACCAGCGCAGCTTCCCGGTCGCGGGATTCACGCCCCAGACTTCCCCCGCACCGGAAACGATGACTTCCTGCTGACCGTCCGGCAGCGAAGCCACGGCCGGCGTGCCGTAACAGGCTTCCAGAATCGAGCCATCCGCCTTCCAGACTTCAGCGCCCCCTTTCCGATCGAGACCGCGCAGCGAAAGGCTCTCCTCCGCAGCGTTCACGATGACCAGGTCGCCGACCAGCACCGGACTCGAACCAGAGCCCCAGCGCATGGCGCTCGATTCCCGGCCGACGTTCCGGCGCCAGACTTCCGCGCCGTTGAGGTCAAACGCCAGCACGCCCGTCTTGCCGAAGAACACGTAGATGCGTTCGCCGTCAGTCACCGGGGTGCTGCTGGCGTATCCGTGCTCGGTGAGGAAGCCATCGTAGGGATCCTCGGGAGTCTCCGCGGCGATGGCGGTGTTCCAAACGATCGTGCCGGTTCCGCGGTCGACGGCGACGAGGTGTCGCTTGAGCTCCGACAGGGAACCACCCGGAGCGTCGGGGACGCCGTATCCCGAGTAACAGGTGATGTACACACGATTGCCGAGCACGATCGGGCTCGAGGAGCCCGGCCCGGGCAACGCGCAGGTCCAGCGGATGTTTTCCGTAGCTGACCAGCGGGCGGGGGGCGCGCCGTCGGAGCGGGCCGTCCCGTCGGATCCGCGGAAGCCAGTCCAATCGCCGGCCCGGAGCGGGGTCGCGGCGGCGCCAATTGCCAGGACGCCCGCGACGATTCGCCAGAATGACATGCGTGCTCTCCGAATGGTCAGCGGTCCGGGCCGCGCTGGCGTTCCCCGCCGGGGACAGGAATCGCCGCGGCTGGGGCGTCAGCGCGTGAATGGCCTTGCCGGCTTCCAGTTTCGGCGAATTCCCGGGCAAGGGAAAGGAAACCGCCGAATCGGCGGCTTGAAGCCGATTGCGGCGATGGCCTACGATCCCGCCGAACTTGGAACTTTCTGGTCCGGCGACAACTCATGAGCGTGCTGAGCGAAGGCGTCCGCGAGCGAATTCGGGCGCTGTTTCCGAAGTATCCGAACAAACGCGCCGTGACGCTTCCGGCCCTGCACATCGTGCACGACGAGCTGCGTCAGGTGTCGACCGAGGCGATCCGCGAGATCGCCGATCTGCTGGATCTGCACCCGGCGGAAGTCCATGACACGATGTCGTTTTACAACTTTTTCAAGGACGAGAAGCATCCGCTGGGGAAGCATCGGGTGTGGGTCTGCCGGAGCATCGCCTGCGCGCTGCGCGGGGGCGAGGAACTGCTGGCTCACGCCTGCGACAAGCTGGGCGTGCACCCGGGCGAAACGACGCGCGATGGCCGGGTGACGCTGGAGTTCGCGGAGTGCCTGGGGGCCTGCGAGGGCGCGCCCTGCGTGCTCGTGAACGACGAGTGCCACATGAACATCTCGCACGAGGGATTCGACGAACTGGCCCGGAAGCTGTGAGTCGGGGAGATGCCTCCGTCTCCGACGCCGCGGACAGGTCCCGGAAGATCATGCCCGCTGAACTCCGCCAGACTTCGAAACCCGTTCGCCGCACGATCTCATCGCGACACCTCGCAGAATTGATGACTTTCCGCCATGCCTGAATTCGAACCCGTCCTCCTCGCCCGCATCAACAAGCCGCAGTCCGCGGCGCTCGAGACGTACCGCGCGGACGGCGGCTACGAGGCGCTTCGCAAAGCGGTTGCGATGTCGCCGGGGGACGTCACCGAGCTGGTCAAGTCGGCCGGCCTGCGCGGGCGCGGCGGCGCGGGATTCCCCACCGGCGTCAAATGGACGTTTCTTCCGAAGGACCATCCCGGACCGATCTACCTGTGCGTCAATGCCGACGAATCGGAGCCCGGCACGTTCAACAACCGGATCCTGATGGAGTTCGATCCGCATCAGCTCCTGGAGGGCATCGCCATTGCCTGCCATGCGATCCGATCCCCCACCGCGTACCTCTACCTGCGCTATGAATACGGCCGCAGCTACCGCGTGCTTGAGACGGCCATCCAGGAGTGCTACGCGGCCGGCATTCTGGGCGAGAACTTCATGGGCACGGGCCGGCGGCTCGACGTCCACCTGCACCGCGGGGCGGGGGCCTACATCTGCGGCGAAGAGACCGGCCTGATTGAAAGCCTCGAGGGCAAGCGGGCCTGGCCGCGCATCAAGCCGCCGTTTCCGGCCATCGAAGGGCTGTTCCGCAAGCCGACGATCGTCAACAACGTCGAGACCCTGTGCTGCGTGACGCACATCGTCGCCCGCGGCGCGGAGTGGTTCAAATCGGTGGGCATCGCACCCGATCCGCAGAACCCCCGCGACGCCGGCAGCTATGGGCCTAAGCTGTACACCGTCGCCGGACATGTCAACGAGCCGGGCTGCTTCGAGTTGCCGATGGGCGTGACGGCCCGCGAGCTGATCGACGTGCACGCGAAGGGGGTCTGGAAGGGGCGGAAAGCCAAAGCGGTCGTGCCGGGCGGCATCAGCATGGGCTTCCTGTCCGCCGACGAACTCGACACGCCGCTGGATTTCAACGGGCCGGGCAAGCGCGGCTGCCTGGGGCTGGGGACGGCCGCAGTGGTCGTCGTGGACGATCAGACGTCGATGGTGGATGTGCTGTACAACTGCTGCCGGTTCTTCTCGCACGAGTCGTGCGGGCAGTGCACTCCCTGTCGGGAGGGGACGCTGTGGATGACGAAGATCCTGGAGCGGATCCGGACCGGGCATGGCCGGCTGGAGGACCTGGATCTGCTGCTGGAAGTCGCGGGCTCGATGGGCATCATACCCGGGACGACGATCTGCGGACTGTCGGACGGGGCGGCGTGGCCGGTGAAGAACGCGATCCACAAGTTCCGGCCCGAGTTCGAGGAGTACATTCGGACGGGCCGGACGAGCCGGGATCCGGTGGCCTACGCGCACTGAGCGGACATAGAAATCCTGCGGATGCTGGACTTTGTTCGCGAACGTTCGCATCGACGGGCCGAACGCCTGGATCCGTTCGGTGCGGCTGGCACATCACGAAATTGACGAGCGTCAGCAATCGGCCCACACTCCGATTCTTTCCCCGCCCGGATCGGTCCCGTGAACGCCACACCCATCATCGGCCTCGAAGTCCACGTTCAACTCCTCACGCGGACCAAGATCTTCTGCGGCTGCCCCAACCGGTTCAATCCGGATCAGCCCAACACGCAGACCTGCCCCGTCTGCCTGGGCCTGCCGGGGGCGCTGCCCGTCTTGAACGAGGAGGCGTTTCGTCTGTCGCTGCGGACGGCGCTGGCCCTCGGCTGCCGGATCGCGCCGTTCACCAAGTGGGACCGCAAGCAGTACTACTACCCGGATCTCCCCAAGGGCTATCAGATCAGCCAGTATGATCTGCCGTTCAGCCACGACGGCGTCGTCGAAATCGGCGGCGAGACGGAAGGGGACGTTCCGCGGCGCTTGCGCATCCGGCGGGCGCATCTGGAGGAGGACGCCGGCAAGAATCTGCACGATGAATCGGGGCGCGGCGGGGACAGCCGCGTCGACCTGAACCGCGCCGGCACGCCGCTGCTGGAGATCGTCACCGAGCCGGACCTCGGTTCGGCCGCCGACGCGCGCGCGTTCCTCGAGGACCTGCGGCTGCTGCTGACGGACCTGGAGGTTTCGGACTGCAACATGCAGGAAGGCAGTCTGCGCTGCGACGCGAACGTCAACGTCCGGCTGGCGCTGGATGACGGAGGAACCGCAACGACGCCGATCGTCGAAATCAAGAACCTGAACACGTTCAGTGGAGTCGAGGCGGCGATCGAACATGAACTGGCGCGGCAGATCGCCGAGTTCCAACGCACGGGGCGGCGGTTCGGGGACCCCGGCGCGGAAAAGGAGACGCGCGGCTGGAGCGCCGAGCGCAATGAGACGTTCGCCCAGCGGGGCAAGGAGGAGGCGTCCGATTACCGGTATTTTCCCGACCCCGATCTCGCGCCAGTGACGGTCGCGGCGGAGGAGGTCGCCCGGATTCAGGAACGTCTCTGCGAACCGCCCGGCGCGCGGCGGCGGCGGTTCGCCGGCGAGCACCAGTTGTCGGAGTACGATGCGCGCGTCATCGTTTCACAGGGCCGGCAATTCGCCGACTACTTCGAAGCGGTCGCGAGAGCCTGCGGGGACGCCAAACAGGCGGCCAATTTCGTGACGCAGGACGTCTTGCGGGAACTCAACGCCCGCGGGCTGGGAATTCGGGAGTTTCCGCTGACGTCGGATGTGCTGGGCGGACTGCTGGCGCGGGTGGCGCAGGGCGGGATCACGGTGAAGAGCGCGCGGGAGATTTTCGGGGAGCTGCTGGCGGCGTGGAGCGCGCGGGCCGAGGCGGCGGAGGACGGGGCGGACGTCGATGTCGGCGAGTTGCCCGGCGAAGCGGCGATCGAGCGGATTATCGCGGAACGGGGCCTGGCGATCGTGAACGACGAGGGGGCGCTCGAGGCGGCGTTGGCCGCGGCGATCGCCGACAGCCCCAGGGCCGTCGAGGACTTCCGGGCTGGCAAACAACAGGCGGCGGGGGCCATCATCGGCAAGGTCATGAAGCAGGTGAAAGGCGCCGATCCGAAGCGGGTTCGTGAGCTACTGTTGAAGAAACTGGCCTGAACGCAGAAGGGCGGACCCGGGGATGTCGCAGACGATCGAAATGCCGGGAGGCTGGCAGCTGCAGTTCGAAGCCAGCCCCGAGTGGGCGTTCTTCCGGCTGGTGAAGGCCTATCCCGGCGACAGCGGCGAGCCGCCGCTGGCGGAGACGATCGTCCGGACGGCGTACGAGCACGGCCTGCGGAGGATCGTTCTGGAGGTCGACGACCAGGTCATGCTGTACAGCTATCTTGTGGGTCAGCTGGTGGCCCTGCACAAGCGCTTGTTGATCGATCAGGGGACGTTCCGGCTGAGCGGGTTGAGCGGAACGAACGCGGATGTCTTGAAGACTCTGCGCCTGACGGATCGGCTGCCGAACTACCGGGACCGTGAAGCGGCGGTGATGGGACGACTGTGACGCGCGGCGCGCGTCGCGAGCGGCGCGTCGTTGTCGCGTTGTCAAGACCGGCGCGCGGGCGGAACGGCGGTCGGTCGGTCGAATTTGCGGAGCCTTCATTTTCGACGCCGCGCGATGTTGCCGCCGCGTGGCGGCTCGGTCAGAATCCCTCCGTCTCAGGCGGACGATTCCAGTCCGCCGCGCGATCTCAGGTCCGTCGCAAAGGTCAAGGCATGCACGTCGTGGAACGCGGAATCGACGAGGCAATGGTCGTTGGTGACGTGATCGTACGGGTGTTGGAGATCAACAGTTCCAATGAAGTGAGACTTGCGGTGTCGTCGCCGAACGGACGTCCCCGCTATCAGGAAATCGTCCTGCGGATCGACGGAACAGACGGCGTGGAGCGGCCTGCGGATGCCGCGGTCGCTGTGAACTGTTGAGCCTCGACCGCGGATCTGTTGGGAAGTCGCCGGTCGAACGTGGAAGCGCCGTATACGGATGATGAACTGGCTGAGCTGGGGTTGCGAGCCGATCGGCTCCCCCGGCATGTGGCCATCATCATGGACGGCAACGGCCGCTGGGCGCGGGCCCGAGGCCTGCCGCGGATCGAAGGGCACCGCCGCGGCGTGCAGAGCGTCCGTGCCGTCGTCGAGGAGGCGGCCCGCTGCCGACTCGAGCAACTCACGCTGTACTGCCTGTCCAGCGAAAACTGGAAGCGTCCGGCGCTGGAGCTCGAACTGCTGATGCATCTGCTGCACCGGTATGTGGTGTCCGAGCGCGAACTGCTGATGGACCAGGACGTGCGGTTCTGTTCGATCGGGCGGGTCGACCGGCTGCCAAAGTCGGTGCATGCGGCCCTCGAGGAAACCTGTCGGATGACGGCGGGGAATCGCGGCCTGCGACTGTGCCTGGCGCTCGATTACGGCGCCCGGGACGAGATCGTCCGCGCCGTGCGGGTGCTGCTGGGCGCCGCTCAAACGGGCATGCTGGCCCCGGCCGACCTGACGGAGCAGATGATCTCCGACCACTTGGACACGGCCGGCCGGTCCGATCCGGACCTGATGATCCGCACGGCCGGCGAGATGCGGGTCAGCAATTTTCTGCTGTGGCAGATGAGCTACTCCGAGCTGTGGGTCAGCCAGACGTACTGGCCCGATTTCGGCGCCGAGCAGTTTCGCGAGGCGCTGCATGACTTCGCCGCGCGGGACCGCCGCTTCGGCGGGCTGAAGGGAGAGTCCGCGTCCGGAGCGAATTCGGGCTGATGGGCCGGCGGGGCGTTCCGGAGCGCCGCCCGGGAGGCTCGCGACACCGCGGCGCGGGACGCTGAAATGCTTGGCTGGCGGCTGCTGATCTCCGCGATCCTGGTTCCCGCATTCGCCGGTCTGTTCTGGCTGGATCACCGCAGCGGCCCCGCGGCGCCGGTCCTGTTCCTGCTCTGTCAGGTCCTGGCGATCCGCAGCACCTGGGAATTCTGCGATCTCGTCACGGTTCGCAACCTGCGGCCTCGATTCGCCTGCGCGGCGGTCGGATCATCGCTGGTCGTGGTGGCGGCGTGGCTGATTCCCTGGTTCGGCGAGGCGCCCGCTCTGCGGGAGACCGGGCCGGCGGGACTGATTCTCTCGGCGTGCGTGCTGTGGCTGCTCGGGTCGCTGGCGAGCCAGGCGGTGCGTTTCCGGGCGCCGGGCTCGGAGATGGAGACTTCTGCCAGCGAGTTGCTGGCGGTGGTTTACTGCGGCGTGCTGCTGGCGATGACGGCTCAGTCGCGTTGGCTGCAGGGAGGGGCCTGGGGATACCTGGCGCTGGGGGCGCTGGTGATTACCGTGAAGTCGGGCGACATCGGGGGTTACACGCTGGGGCGGTTGTTCGGCCGGCGGAAGATGGCGCCGCATCTGAGCCCGGGGAAGACGTGGGCCGGATTCGTCGGCGCGCTGCTGGGCGCGGCGCTGGGAGGATGGCTGTGGCTGCGGTTCGCGACGCCGTGGCTGGCAGGTCCGGAATGGGCCGTGGCGCACGGTCGGGCGATCGCCTGGGGACTGACGTTCGGGTTGATCGGCCTGGTCGGCGACCTGTGCGAATCGCTGATCAAACGAGACGTGGGCCGGAAGGACGCCGCGGCTCTGTTTCCGGGATTCGGCGGGCTTCTGGATCTGTTGGACAGCGTGATTTATGCGGGGCCGGTGGCGTGGCTGTGGTGGTTGATATGGCCGCCGATCAGCGCGTCGTGAAATCGTCGTGACGCGCATTGGGAAAATCCGTACACTTCTGGCACAGGGGCTCGACAGGGGCGTCGGGCATTCTCGGTCACGGGCCTTGAAACGGAGTGGGATTCGATGTCTGGATCGATCGCCGGTCTTACGTCGCTGGTTCTGATTGCTGCCGCGACGTCGCAGGCGGCGCCCGCCGAGGTGACGCCCGCGCAGATTCTGGCATTCAAGCCCAGGCGGGCGGGGGTGCAGATCGAAACGCCCAAAGAGGCGGACCTCAAGCAGTGCCGGGTCGAATCTGAGAACCGCGGCAAGGCCTCGGGCTGGGTGCTGTTCGGCCCGCAGGGGCAGGTCCTGCGTCGGTTTCTGGACACGAACGGCGACGGCGAGGTCAACGAATACCGGTACTTCAACCTCGGCATCGAGGTGTATCGGGAGGTCGACACCAACGGGAATAAGAAGGCGGATCAGTACCGGTATCTGGGGACCGCGGGCACGCGCGTCGGCGTGGACTCGAATGAGGACGGCCGGATTGACAGTTGGGCAGTGCTGTCCGCGGAGGAGGCCACACTGGAGGCCGTGCGGGCGATGGCGGCGAATGATCCCGTGGCCCTGCAGACGGTGCTGCTGACGAAGGACGACGTGCGCAAGCTGGGCGTTTCGGAGCGGATCGGGGAACGCCTGCTGGCGAACGTTCAGGATCCCGCCGGAAGCATGCGGACGGCGCTGGCCAACTCGAAGACGATTCAGTCGAGCACGGTGTGGGAGCGGTTCGACTGCTCGATGCGGTTGCCGACGCTGTTGGCCGTCTCGCCCGGAAAATGGGACCAGGACGTGTTCGTCTATGAAAACGTCATGGCGATGGTGATGAACGGCGATACGCCGGGCTTTGTCCAGATCGGCGAACTGGTGCGCGTGGGAGACGTCTGGAAGCTGACGCGCATTCCGCAGCCGATGGAGGGCACCGACCTGCAGCTGGAGGGGGGCATCCTGATGCAGGAGTCGCTGGATTCGGGCTCGCTGGCCCCCGCGGAGGGACTGTCGCCTGAAGGGCAGCGGCTGGTCGAACAACTCAAGCAGCTGGACGATCGGGCGCCCGGTCCGGACGCCGACCTGAAGGCGGTGGAAACCTACAACCTGCAGCGGGCGGATCTCGTCTTGAAGATCGCGCGGACCGTGCAGTCCGAAAGCGACAAGGATCTGTGGTGGAAGCAGTTGATCGAAGGCGTGATGGGGGAGACGCAGCGCGGCGCGTTCCCCAACGGCATCGATCGCCTCCGCGAGTACGAAAAGGAGCTGCAGGACGCGCGGATGACGTCGCTGGTGCCGTTCCTGCAGTTCCGGATGCTGCTCGCCGAATTCGCAGACAAGATGCAGAACTCGACGAGCGCGGAACATCAGAAGATTCAGGAGCAGCATCTGCAGAACCTGCGGGACTTCGTGCAGCGGAATCCGAAGTCGGAAGATGCGCCGGAGGCGATGTGGCAGGTGTCGACGATCATTGAATTCAATGGAAACCTCGCCGACGCCGAGAAGTGGTATGCGGCGCTGGCCAAGGAGTATCCGAATAGCCCGGCGGGCAAACGGGCGACTGGCGCGATCACCCGCCTGGGGCTCAAAGGCAAGGACCTGAACCTGAGCGGACCGGCGCTGGGCGGGAACGGCACGGTCGACGTCGCAAAACTGCGCGGCAAAGTCGTCGCTGTCGTGTTCTGGGCGACCTGGTTCCGGCCCAGCATCGACGAAACGCCGCAGCTCGCGGAGCTGTATCGCACGCATCAGCCGCAGGGCTTCGAGATCGTGGGCGTGAACCTCGATCCGGCCGAGGTGCCGGTCGCCGATTTCCTGCGTCAGCAGCGGGCGACGTGGCCGCAAATCCAGGAGGCCGGCGGCATGGACTCCGGCGAGCTGTCGATCCGCTACGGTCTGATCGCCCCCGGCACGATGTTTCTGGTCGGCAAGGACGGCAAGGTGATTTCCAACAGCGCTTCGATCGACGATCTCAAGAAGCTGGTGCCGAACCTCGTGAAGCAGTGATCGCCGGCCTGGACGAACTGCTGCGACTGGCGTGCGTCGCTGAGGCGCTGTGCCGGAAGCCGGGGAACGTGCATCCCGGGGCTTCATTTGGCGACCTGACCGTCGGGGATTTCCTGCAGTCCGCAGAGGCGGCCAGCCCCTGGCTGGGGATGGCGGGCAAGCGCGGGATCGGCGAGGCGGTCGAACAGGCGGTCGCGGCCACCCGTGCGATCGTCGGGACTAACACGAACCTTGGCATCTGCCTGCTCCTGGCGCCATGCGCGGCCGCCGATGCCGCACGTCCCTTCCCGGAAGCCATCGCCGCCACGCTGGACGGCCTGACGGTCGCCGACGCCTGCGGCGCGTATCGCGCGATTCGCATCGCGGCGCCCGGGGGACTTGGCCAGTCGGCGGAACAGGACGTCGCCCTTGAGCCGACGGTGACGTTGCTCGATGCGATGCGCCTCGCGGCAGGGCGGGACGCGATCGCCGATCAGTACGCGCACGGGTTTCGCGACGTGTGGGAACTTGGAGTTCCGTCCCTGGCCTCCCACCACGGCGGCCTGGAGGAGCGCGTCATTGTGGCGCACCTGCGGCTGATGGCCGCGCTGCCGGACACGCTCATCGCGCGGAAGTGCGGACGCGAACTGGCGCGGGACAGCGCGCGACGGGCGCAGCGCGTGCTGGACGCTGGCTGGCCGGGGCCGGCGGCCCAACCGGAACTGGCGGCGCTCGACGAGTGGTTGCGTGCCGACGGACATCGACGAAATCCGGGAGCCACGGCGGATCTCGTGTGCGCCTCGCTGTTCGTGGCGATGCGCTGGAGATGCCTTGAACTGGCCGAGGTCGCCGCGTTCTGCGAGGCGCGATTGGCGGACCTCCCGGTACGCCTGCGGCCCGAATTCGCGCCGTGACCTCCGGTCCCGCTGCGCGTACACTCGGATGGGGCCGAATGATCGTTCAATTGGCGTGTCGCCGGCCGATCGTCACAGGAGTCGGCGAGGCGCGCGTGCCTCGCCTGCCGGGACAGCCTCAGGAGAAAGGCGTTTCACTGATGCTCTGTCGAATCGCATTGGCCGGGCTGCTGTCGTTGACTCTCGCTGCAGGCGTCGCCGCGGAGAAGCCGGCCGATCCTCCCGCGAAACTCGAGCCAGCGAAATGCGGCGAAATCGACCGGCTGCACCGGTTCGGCGACATCTTCCTGGCGAGCCAGCCGCGTGAAGAGGACTTCAAACTCCTGAAGCGCGAAGGGGTCCGAACCGTGATCAATCTCCGCGAGGACGAGGAGATCGACTGGGATGAGCGGGCGGCCGTCGAACGGCTGAAACTGGACTATGAGCATGTGCCGATCGGCTCGCTCAACAAGCTGACAGACGAGACGTTCGATCGACTTCGTGAGCTGCTGCTTCAGGCCAGCGAACGCCCCGTTGTGCTGCACTGTGCGGTGGCGAACCGCGTGGGCGCGGTGTGGCTGGCGCACCGGATTCTGGATGGCGGCCTCGACGACGAGGCGGCGCTTAAGGAAGCGAAGGCGGTGGGGCTGAAGTCGCCGGAACTTGAGCAGGCGGCCCGGGACTACGTGGCGCGGGTGCGGGCGGCACGAGCCCAGGCTCGCTGAATTCCGGCAATACGACGGCGCGCTCCCGGCCGGGCGGAGCGGCCGTCCCCGCAGGAAAGCGCCCGCCCTGGATTTTCTGATCCGTGTCCCCGGAGTGGGGTTGCGACGATCTCGCAGGGTTTCGGATTCACGGAAGAATTCCGCGGCGAACCTCCTATAATTCCCGATCTTCTCGCGCCCCCGCCGCCGCTGCCTGCCGGGTTGGAGGGCCATCGGTCGACGCCGGCCGGTTCCAGCAGGGTCCAGTTCACGAAGCGTCCATGTCGCAGCAGTACATTTTCAGTATGGAAGCCGTCACTCGCATCTACGACGAGAAGGCGGTGCTGGAGAACATCTGGCTGGCGTTCTTTCCGGGGGCCAAAATCGGCGTGCTGGGCAACAACGGCTCGGGCAAGTCGACGCTGCTGCGGATCATGGCTGGCGAGGACAAGGACTTCATGGGCTCGGCCCGCCCCGCGAAGGGGATCAAGGTCGCCTACTTTGCGCAGGAACCGCGGTTCGACCCCGACCGGACCGTCGATGAGTGCGTCAACGAAGGGGTCAAGGAATCCCGGGCGATTCTCGACCGCTACAACGAAATCAACATGCAGCTCTGCGAGCCGCTCGAACCGGACGCGATGGAGAAGCTGCTGGAGGAGCAGGCGGCCGTCCAGGACAAGATCGACCACCTGAACCTGTGGGAGCTGGACCGGACGGTGGAAGTCGCGAGCGACGCGATGCGGCTGCCCCCCGGGGACGCGCTCGTCAAGCACCTGTCCGGCGGCGAAAAGCGCCGCGTCGCGCTCTGCCAGCTGCTGCTGCAGAACCCCGACATGCTGCTGCTCGACGAACCGACCAACCATCTCGACGCGGAATCGGTGGCCTGGCTGGAGCAGTTCCTGCAGCGGTTCCCGGGGACGGTCGTGGCGGTGACGCACGACCGCTACTTCCTGGACAACGCCGCGGGCTGGATCCTGGAACTCGATCGGGGACGGGGCTTTCCCTACGAGGGGAACTACACGGCCTGGCTGGAGCAGAAGCAGGCGCGTCTGGCCGTCGAGCAGAAGAAAGAGGACAAGCGGCAGAAGACTCTGAAGCGGGAACTGGAATGGGTCAGGATGTCGCCGAAGGCCCGGTCGACGAAGAACAAGGCCCGTCTCGCGCGGTACGAGGAACTGTCGTCGCAGGAGTACGACGCGCGGGATGATGCGGCCGACATTCAGATTCCCATCACGCGCCCTCTCGGCGACCTCGTCGTCCGGGCCGAAAACATCACCAAGGCGTTCGGCGACCGGGTGCTGTTCGAGGATCTGTCATTCGACCTGCCGCGCGGCGGAATCGTGGGCGTGATCGGTCCCAACGGAGCGGGGAAGACCACGCTGTTCAGGATGGTCATCGGCCAGGAGCAGCCCACGTCCGGGACGCTGCGGATCGGGGACACGGTCGACCTCGCCTACGTCGATCAGTCGCGGGACACGCTCGACCCGACGAAGACGGTGTACGAGGAGATCTCCGGAGGAGAGGACGTGCTGGAGGTCGGCAAGGCCCGGATCCATGCGCGGGCCTATTGCAACCGGTTCATGTTCAAGGGGTCGGACCAGCAGAAGTTCGTGGGAGACCTGTCCGGCGGCGAGCGGAACCGCGTGCACCTGGCGAAGGTGCTGCGCTCGGGCGGGAACCTGCTGCTGCTCGACGAACCGACGAACGATCTGGACGTGGACACTTTGCGGGCGCTGGAGGAGGGGCTGGCGAGCTTCGGCGGCTGCGCGATGGTGTCGTCGCACGACCGCTGGTTTCTGGACCGGGTCGCGACGCACATTCTGGCGTTTGAAGGGGACAGCCAGGTCACGTTCTTCGAAGGCAACTACAAGATGTACGAGCAGATGCGTCGGGAACGTCTGGGGGCGGAGGCGGATCAGCCGCACCGCATCCGGTTCAAGCCGCTGGCCCGGTGATGGCACGCTGAGGGGCCGCCGGGGCCGTGCGTGGATCGCGCTGTGCGAGGCATTCTGGTATCGTCTTCGGAAGCCGTCCGACGCCGACGGCCGGTTTGCGCATCACCCTTGGAGAGACCACCACGATGAACAGCACGCGTCACGGAACCGGATCGATTGTCGCCGATCGGCGGGCGTTCCTGGGGCTGACGGCCCTGGGCCTGGCATCCACGGCGGTGGCCCGCGACTTCGGCGGCAGCGAACCGGTGCGGTATCCGGACCCGGACCTCGTCGTGCTGGACGACCGGTTCAGCAAGTACAAGCTCGGCAACACGCCCATCCAGCGGCTGCACACGGGCGCCCTGTGGGCCGAAGGGCCGGCGTGGAGCGCCGTCGGCAAGTACCTGCTGTGGAGCGACATCCCCAACGATCTCCAGCTGCGGCGGCTCGAAGAGGACGGGCACGTCAGCGTGTTTCGTCAGCCGGCGGGCAACAGCAACGGCAACACGTTCGACCATCAGGGGCGGCAGATCGCCTGCGAACACGGGACGCGTCGCGTCGTGCGCTATGAGCACACCGGCAAGGCGACCGTGCTGGCTGAGTCGTTCGGCGGCAAACCCTTCAATGCGCCGAACGACGCCGTCGTGCATCCGGACGGCGGCATCTGGTTCACCGATCCGGGCTACGGCAGCCTGATGAACTATGAGGGCAACAAGGGGCCGCTGGAGCTGAAGGAAGCGGTGTACCGGATTGACGGTCAGACGGGAAAGATCGAGAAGGTCACGGACGAGATCTATAAGCCGAACGGGCTCTGCTTCTCTCCGGACTACTCGCTGCTGTATGTGGCCGACACGGGGGCGTCGCACTACCCGGATGCGCCGCGGAACATCAAGGTCTGGAAGGTGACGGACGGCAAGACCCTGGCCAACGGCCGCGAGTTCACCTCGATGCAGATGGACTTCGCGGATTCGAGCGGCGAGAAGAAAAGCGGGGCGGGCTTCGCGGACGGGATCCGCTGCGACGTCGACGGCAACGTGTGGTCGAGCGCCGGCTGGGTCGGCGACGGCTACGACGGCGTGCACGTCTTCGCGCCGGACGGGACGCGGATCGGCCAGATTCGTCTCCCGGAAATCTGCAGCAACGTGTGCTTCGGCGGCCTCAAGCGGAACCGGCTGTATATGACGGCCAGCCAGTCGTTGTACGCGGTGTACGTGGAGACGCAGGGCGCACACATCACTTGATGGTCGGACCCCGCCAGGCGGGGGAACGGCCGTTGTTCAGCCGGCGGGTTCGCCTTGCGCAGCGCTGTCAGCAATCGCGCAGGGCGGATTCCCCGTCGCGGAGTTTCGAGGTATCATCGAACGGGCTGTTGTCACAGGGACTCGCAGGAGCACTCGCCGTGTCGCGGAACTGGTCGGATCGGAAAGTTGTCTGGTTGATCGCCGGGATGGGGCTGGGCCTGGCCCTGGCGACGTATTGGCCGCATGAGCCGTTGGCCTACGGGCAGACGGCCGTCAGCGGGGATGAATTCGCCATGTGCACGGTGCAGACCGGGGCCGGCGATGCGGATGCCATCTTCATTCTGGACTTTGCGACGGGCCGCCTGCAGGGCGCCGTGTTCAACAACAAGGTGAACGCGTTTTCGCAGCCGATGGTCCGCAACATCGCGGCCGACTTCGGTCTCACCGAACGCGGCGACTATGTGATGGTGACAGGCTTCGTCGGGGCTCGCAGCCGCGGCGGCCAGCCGGCATCCGGCGGGGTGTACGTCGCCGAACTGACGACCGGCCAGGTCGTCCTGTACGGCTTCATCAACATTACGCAGGGAACCCGGGTGCCTCAGGAACTGAGCGTGCTGGGGACGTTCCCGTGGCGGGCGGCGTCGAACTGAATTCGAGCCGGCGGCAGGCACACGCGCCGGGCGGCTGATCGGGCCGCGCCGGCGCATTTCTGTTTCACACGTCGAGTTTTCGGGGACATTGCGCCGATGCGATCGGGAATCAGTCTGTTTCAGATGGATGGCCGTGTCGCGGTGATCACCGGCGGGTCGAAGGGCCTGGGCGAGTCGATGGCCGCCGGGCTGGCCTCCGCCGGCGCCAGCGTCGTGCTCGTCAGCCGGAATGGCGAACAGGCGGCCGCGGCGGCGGAAAGGGTGGCCGCGGCGCATGGCCGACCGGCGATCGGCGTCGAATGCGATGTGACGCAGAACGATTCCGTGAAGCGGATGGTGGACCGGGCCGTCTCCCAGTTCGGGCGCGTCGACATCCTGGTCAACAACGCGGGCATCAACATCCGCGGTCCGATCGATGAACTGACGTTCGACGAGTTTCGGCAGGTGCAGGAAATCAACGTGTTCGGGCCCTGGCTGTGCGCCCGCGCGGTGACCCCCCTGATGAAGGAGCAGCAGTCCGGGCGGATCATCAATGTGGCGAGCACGCTGGGGGTCGTGGGTTTGGCGAACCGCACGCCGTACGCGACGAGCAAGGGCGCGGTGGTGCAGTTCACCCGGGCGCTGGCGCTCGAGCTGGCGCCGTTCAACATCACAGTGAACGCC
This sequence comes from Planctomyces sp., assembly GCA_019636235.1. Taxonomy (GTDB): domain Bacteria; phylum Planctomycetota; class Planctomycetia; order Planctomycetales; family Planctomycetaceae; genus Caulifigura. The sequence goes on along the minus strand of JAHBXW010000001.1, from coordinate 540,455 downwards.
ATCTGCCCGGGGCCCTTCCTGACGCAGATGAACGTGCCGATCGCCGACACGGAAGAGGCGAAGAAGTTCATCGTCGGCGCGGTTGCGTTGAATCGCTGGGGCCGGATGGAGGAGATTCAGGGAGCGGCCATCTTCCTCGCCAGCGACGCTTCCAGTTACGTCACCGGCAGTCTGGTCACGGTCGACGGCGGATGGACGGCCAGGTAACAGTCATGACGGGCGGGCGGCCATACCGTCGCTGCGTGGCGCGTGCGCTGCTATTGTCGCTGGCGATCATGGGCGCGCGTCCGCTTCACGTCATGGGCGAATCGGAAATCGAGATCGCGGCGTCGTTCGAGACGATCGACACCGACGGCGACGGGCTATTGTCGCTGGAAGAGTTCACGGCCAGCCGGCCCAGCCGCACCGACCGGCAGGCGGACCGTTCGCACCAGGCGTTTCAGGCAGCCGATCTGAATCGCGATGGGAAGGTGACCCGGCAGGAGTTCGAGGGCTATCTTCGGGGCGTGCCGAACTGGGGCTGGTGGCTGGCGGGGTTGTCCGTGGTGACGTTCGTGGGGTCGCTGATCGCTGTCCCGATGGTGCTGGTGCGTCTGCCGGCGGACTACTTCGCGCACAAGCACCGTCCGGCAGACTGGATGTCGGCGGGCCGGACTCGGATCGAGTGGCTGGTGCTCAAAAATGGCCTGGGCGCGATGCTGATCCTGGGTGGGCTGGCGATGCTGGTGCTGCCGGGGCAGGGGCTGCTGACGATCCTGCTGGGCGTCGCGCTGATGGACTTTCCCGGGAAGATGAGGTTGATCGAGGCGATCGTCGGCCGACCGCGAATTCTGAGTTCGATCAACTGGATCCGGCGCCGGGCGGGCAAACCTCCGATGATCGCGCCGCCTCGCAAGCGAACGCCGCGGACGTCTGCGTCGAATGCGGACGCCGGACCGAAGGCCTGACGGCTGCTCAGTCGACGTACAGAAACTCGCTCGAGTTCAAAAGTGCTGCGCAGACGACCGTCAGATCGGGTTCGCCGGCCAGCGTGGCGACGTCGTCGTCGTTCGCGGGACGACCAAGGATCAGGCGGCAGGCGAAGTCGATGTGATCCCGCGACTGTGCTCCGAGCGACTCTCGGCGGATGCGTTGGGCGGCGCCCGCCGCGCATTCCCACGTGAACTCCGAATTCAGCAGCGCCAGGGCCTGCGGGGCGGTGATGCTTTCGTACCGCCGCGGGCAACTGAAATTCGTGTCGGGGCGGTCGAACGCCTCGAACAGCGGGAACCGGAGGTTGCGCCGGACGAACAGGTAGAGGCTTCGCCGGTCGTGCTGACCCGCGCCCGGAGTCACCTCCCATTGATCTCGCAACAATGTGCCGGCGACTTCAGTCGGCAGCGGCGGGCGGACGCCCGGCCCTCCGCGCTCATCGTTCAACCGGCCGGCGACGGCCAGCATCGCATCTCGCAGCGATTCGGCGTCGAGACGCCGCAGCCCGCGTCGTCCGAGCCGGCGGTTGTCCGGATCGTTCTCGACGAGCCGCCGCCAGCCGTCGTCGTCGGCCCCGTCAGGCCGGCTGGACAGGCGGTAGGCGCTGGACGTCATGATCAACCGGTGCAGCGCCTTCCAGCTGCCGCCTTGTCGATGCAGTTCTCTGGCGAGCCAGTCCAGCAGTTCCGGCTGCGCGGGGGAGCCACCCATGAAGCCGAAGTCATTCTCTGTGTCATTCAACCCGCGGCCGAAATGATGCTGCCAGAGTCGATTGGCGATGACGCGCGAGGCGAGTCGATTCTCCGGATCGGCGAACCAGTCGGCGAGTTCGACGCGATCGGCCGGCGGCAGGGTCTCGAGGTCCGGGCTGGGGGGAACGGCGATGCGGGGAGGAGCGGGGGGGACTTCGGGACCGGGCCTGCGGAAGTCGCCGCGCGTATAGAACCGCGCTGGCTCCGTGCGTGGCTGCTGACGGACGCTGCGGGCCATCGTGATGGCCGGCGCCGGCGACTTCTTGAGGGCGTCGAGTTCCTGCGCGAGCGCTGCGATGGCGTCCGCATGCGCTTCGGCGTCGTCGGCGGTCAGCCGTGATTTCTCGCGTTCAATCTCCTTCCAGCGGTCGGCGCGGCGCTGTTCGAATTCCGCGACGGCGGCCTGTTCCGTGAGAGACGGGGCGGGCTGTTCCCGGAACAGTTCGCAGGGTTCGAAGTATGCGCGGAGTCGATAAAAGTCGTGCTGGCTGATCGGATCGAACTTGTGGTCGTGGCAGGCGGCGCAACCCATCTGCAGTCCAATGAAGGCCTGTCCGACCGTTGACGTCAGGTCGTTGAGGAACGTGTGCCGTCGCTCTTCCGCCAGGTTGATGTCGGGCATGTCCGGGCCGCAGAGCAGAAAGCCGGTGGCGATCAACGCGGCCGGATCGTCGGGAGCGATCAGGTCTCCCGCAATCTGCAGCCGCACGAACTCGGCGTAGGGCATGTCGGCGCCGACCGCGCCGACGACCCAGTCGCGATACCGCCAGGCGTTCGGCCGCGGAGCGTCGAACTCGAATCCGTCGGTGTCCGCATACCGGGCGACGTCCAGCCAGTGTTGCGCCCAGCGTTCGGCGTAAGCGGGACTGGCCAGCAGCCGGTCGACGGCGCGCTCGTACCGATCAGCCGCAGGATCATTGAGATATGCGGCCAGTTCATCGGGAGTCGGCGGCAGGCCGGTCAGGTCGAACGTCGCGCGGCGGAGGAGCGTAGCCGCTTCCGCTTCGCCGGCGGGCGACAAACCCCGCCGTTCGAGGTCCGCAAGAAGGAACCGGTCGATTGGCGACCGACACCAGGCGGGATTGGCGACCGCGGGGGCTGAGTTGCCGGCCAGCGGAAGGTATGCCCAATGCGCTCGCTCGTCCGCCGAGATCTCCGGCTCCTCCGGCGCCGAATCGTCCCCCTGGACGACCGCCGTGAGACAACCGATCACCAGCAGCGTACGCAGCGGCATGAATGCCCCCTGGAAAGCCATTGAGCAGGCCGGAATGGGCCTCCAACGCCCCCGCCCGGCAAACCATCATCGTGCCATGCAACCGTTGTCGGCGGCAACCCTGAACCGGCTGTTCCGGTTTTTCCGCGGGGTCGGGCAAAACGGTCTGATCGAAGCCGCGAAACGCCTTGGCGCGGGTCAGAGTGTATGGAAGGATCACCCGATCGGGCTTGGACCTCCGCGGGCGCGGCTGCAGGGATGCCCGACGCTCACTGCAAGATGGGTGCGATGAACCAATCCGCGACAAACCGGCGGGGCCTGCTGCTGGCGATCGTCGTTGCACTGGCGACGTTGCCGCTGGCGGCGCTGTATCTGCTGCAATTGTGGGACTGGCCGCATTACCAGTTCTTTCCGATGCTGCTGCTCGTTGTGGCCGTGATGCTGTTTCAGCGCTGGCCGCGGCGGGGCGAGCATCCGAACGCGCCGACGGATGCGATTCCGACGGTCGCCCTGGCGCTGGTCTGGACTGGACTGGCCATCGAGGCGGGGGCCCTGGCGCTGTTTTCACCGTGGCTGGGATATGTCGCGTTCATCGTCGCCGGGGCGGGCGTGCTGTGCCTGCTGTCCGGGCCAGGCTGGCGGGACGTCCGGATGCCGTGGCTGACGCTGCTGTTGGCGCTGCGGCCGCCGATGAAGCTGGACGAAGTGCTGATCACCCGGCTGCAGCGCGCGACGGCCAGCAGCAGCAGCCAGCTCTTGGATTGGCTGGGCGTCGATCACGTGCGGGCCGGCGTGCTGATCGAGATTCCCAAGAAGATGCTGTTCGTTGAAGAGGCGTGCAGCGGAGTGCAGTCGCTGTTTTCGCTGATCACGATGGCCGTGTTGCTGGCCGTGTGGCATCGGCGTTCGCTGGTGTGGGCCTGTCTGCTGGTGGCGGCGGCGGCGGTCGGGGCGGCGGCCATGAATGTCGTGCGCACGGTGTCGATCGTGTACGCGCTCGACCGCTGGGACGTCGACCTGCTCGCCGAACCGGGGCATACGGTGCTGGGGGTTGCGATTTTCATCGGTTCGCTGGCCTGGCTGATGTCGTTTGACCAGTTGGCGCGATTTCTGATCGGGGAAGTGACTGTCCATCGCGGCGACTACGAGTCGTCGAACCTGCTGATCCGCGGCTGGAACCGATGGATCGCCGGAGTGCGGTCCGAATCGCCGCGGCCGATGGCGGGCGGCAGCACCTGGCTGTCCCGATTGGGACTCGCGGGCGCGGGAGGCGCCGCGGCGCTGTTGGGCGCGGCAGCGATCTGGCTGGCGGTCGGAGCGAAGGGATCGCGGGCCGCGACGACGGTCGCCGCCGTGCGGGCGCCGGCGTCCAGCGTGCTCACCGAACGGCTGAACTCGCTCCATGAATCGGCGATGCCGGAGACGTTTGGAGCCTGGGAGCGGACCGACTTTGAACGCGTCTCGCGTCCGCGGCGCAGCCAGTTCGGAGAACATTCGCTGACCTGGACGTACCGGACGCCGTTCGGCCAGGCGGCCTGTTCGCTCGATTATCCCTTTCCGCAGTGGCACGACCTCCGCGTCTGTTACGCGAACATCGGCTGGCAGGTCCGGAGTTCCGAGAAGTATGAAGGGACCACCGATGACAGCGAACGAATGCGCGTGTTTCTGCAGAAGCCGGACATGCACGGCTACCTGAGCTTCGCCGCGCGGAATTCGTCCGGCGAGGCGGCCGCGGCGCCGAAGCTCGAAGGGGACGTCCGGAGATTCACCGACCGCCTGCGGAAACTCGTGGACGATCCGCTGCCGGGCAGCGGCGAGACGTTCCAGCTGCAGGTGCTGATCCAGTCCGCGGGGCCGCTGAATCCGGCGGAACGGGACGACGTCGAGCAGCACCTGGAGTCGTTTCTGCGGCTGATTCAAGAGGCGCTGAACGACGGCGCCGCGCCGTCGCCATAACGTCCGACGGGTTCGGAGTGCGGGTTGCACAGAGGCGCGGCAATCGCCAGATTGCCCGCATTCATGCCCGCTCCCCCTCCGCTGACTGACGGCTCGATACCGCGTGCGATCGCCCGATTGGCGTTGCCGATCGTCGCGTCCAATCTGCTGCAGATCATGTATCAGTTGACCGACCTGTTCTGGGTTGGGCGGCTGGATGCGGCGGCGGTGGCGTCCGTGTCGCTGGTGTTTCCGATCAATTTTCTGATGATCGCGCTGGGGGGCGGACTGCCGATCGCCGGGAGCGTATTGATCGCGCAGGCGCGCGGTCGGGGCGATCTGAGGTCCATGCGCCACATCGCCGGCCAGACGTGCCTGTTGACGCTGATCGTTGCGGCGACGCTGGCGAGCGTCGGATTTCGGTTCAGCGAATCGTTGATGCGGTTCATGGGCGCATCGCCCGAGGTGCTTCCGGGAGCGACGCGATTCCTGGAAATGACGTTTCTGGCGTTTGTGTTCGTGTTTGCGTTCTTTGCGTTTCAGACGCTGATGCGCGGCCTGGGCGTGGTAGTCGCGCCAATGTTGATCGTTCTGGCGACCGTGCTGTTGAACTTCGTGCTCGACCCGCTGCTGATTTTCGGCGGGGGGCCGATTCCGGCGATGGGGGTTGCCGGGGCGGCGCTGGCGACGTTGTGCACGCAGGCGCTCGCGGCGGCCGTCGGCATCGGCCTGTTGGCGAGCGGACGGTTTGGCGTCCGGGTGCGCTGGCGGAATCTGCGGCCGGATCCGGCATTGATGCGGACGATGCTGCGCGTCGGTCTGCCGGCCTCGCTGGAACAGTCGACGCGGGCGATCGGGATGGGCGTGATGACATTGCTCGTGTCCGGTTTCGGAACGGTGGCGATCGCAGCGTATGGCCTGGGAATGCGGGTGCTGGCGGTGGTCATCGTGCCGGCGCTGGGGATTTCGCTGGCGACATCGACTCTGGTGGCCCAGAATATCGGCGCCGGACGCGTGGATCGGGCGGCCGCGACGAGCCGCGCCGCCGGGGCGATCGCTTTCGCCAGCCTGTCCGCCGCGGGCGCGGTGCTGTTCCTGTTCGCGGCGACGGTCGCGGCCTTCGTGCTGCCGCGCGGGGGCGAAGCGATCCCGCAGAGCGCCACGATGATCCGGATCCTGTCGCTGTCATTCGGGTTCATCGGCATTCAGCAGGTGGCGGCCGGGACGCTGCGGGGCGCGGGGGACACGTTCGCGGCGATGCTGTTGGCGATGATTGCGCTGTGGGGCCTGCAGTTCCCGCTGGCTTATGCGCTGTCGCGGCATTCGCCGCTGGGCGCGACGGGGATCTGGTGGGCGCTGGCGTCGGCGAATGTGGTTTCGGCGGTCATTGCGATGGGGTGGCTGCGGCGCGGGACTTGGAAATCGCGCCGGTTGCTGACGGACGTTGATCGCGGGGCGGTCGTGCGGGATGAACTGGCCGCGGAAGAAGGAGCGGGGACGATTGCCTGACGTCATGCCGGAATCATTGGAAGCTGAAACTCTGCCGCGACGATCCGCTGCGCCTCGCTACCTGATCGCACTGGCGTTCGTGGCGTTCATCAGCCTGGGGTTGCCGGACGGCGTGCTGGGCGTCGCGTGGCCTTCGATGCGTCAGACGTTGGAGCGGCCGCTGGACCGGCTGGGCGTGCTGCTGATTTGCGGGATGGCGGGCTACCTGGCGTCGAGTTTCTTCTCGGGTCAGGTCGTGGCGCGGCTGGGCGTGGGGGGGCTGCTGGCGGCGAGCGGGGGTTTGGTGACGCTGGCACTGGCGGGTTATGCGCTGGCGCCGCGGTTCGAGTGGTTGATTCCCTGCGCGGCAATTGGGGGCCTGGGCGGCGGCGCGATCGACGCCGGCATCAACGCCTTCGCGGCCGCGCGGTTCAGTCCCCGCATTGTGAACTGGCTGCATGCGTCGTTTGGCATCGGCGCGACGAGCGGTCCGGCGCTGATGACGCTGATCCTGGCCCGGGAGTGGAGCTGGCGGATCGGCTATGGCGTGCTGGCGGGGCTTCTGGCCGGGCTCAGCGTGGTGTTTCTGCTGACGGCTCGACGCTGGCGGCTGCCGACGTCCAGCGGGGAATCGCCGTCCGTCGCCCCGTTTGGAGACGCGCTGCGAATGCCGGCCGTCTGGCACCACGCGGGGCTGTTCGTTCTGTATTGCGGGATTGAGTCGACGGCCGGCCAGTTGCTGTTCACGCTGAACACGGAAGGCCGGGGAATGAGCGTGGTGACGGCGGGGACGGTGGCGTCGTGCTTCTGGGGCGCGTTCACGTTCGGGCGGATCGTGTTCGGACAATTGACGACGCGGATGTCGTCGCGCGCCGTGCTGCGAACCGGAACTCTGCTGGCTCCTGTCGCGGCTGGCCTGGTGTGGTGGAACCCCAGTCCAGCGGCGAGCGTCGCCGGCAACGTGCTGCTGGGCTTCGCGCTGGCGCCGGTGTTTCCGACGCTGATTTCCGTTACGCCCGAGCGTCTGGGGTCGGCGATTGCGCCGCACGCGATCGGCATGCAGGTGTCCGCCGCGGCGGTGGGCATCGCCCTGATGCCGACAATTGTGGGGAGCCTGGGACAACGGTTGGGGTTGGAAGCGATCGCGGCCGCGGTGTTCGTCGCGACGCTGCTGCTGTTGGCGTTTCAGGAATGGCTGGACAGTCGGTTGTCGCTGGGGCGGGGCGCAGGCGGCTCAGCGGCTGCGCCACTGGCGAACGACTGACACCCAGTCCCGCATGCCGGGGGGCAGGTCCGGTTCCTGCGCGGCTTCGATCGTTTCGACGTCCGCGTCGCTGTCCCGGAATGTGCGGGCCATGACGGCGCCCCAGGCGGCGGTCGCGCCGAACGCCAGCAGGTACAGTCCCTGCGCCGGCTCGAACTCGCCCGACAGATTTGAGGACGCGCTGCGACTGACCAGCGACAGCAGCAGGGCGCCGCGCAGCCAGAACCCCGGGCCGGGCGGAAGGCCCGCCAGCTCGGCCTTCAGCACGCGTCGCAGCCAGTCGCCGCGAGCCTGGGCGTCTCGGCGGAACGCATGTCCGACGGCCGGCTCGACCAGCTCACGCGACGGCGTGCGCCCGGTCCGGACGGCCTCCCATACGACCAGGCAGGCGACGGCATGCAACCAGACCCACCAGGCGGCAGCGGCCCCGGAGGGCCGGGCGACTGTCAGCGTCGCCGGCGCCAAGTCGGCGGCCAGCGCTGCGGCGGCCAATGCGGAGGCGAATCCGGTGATCGACCGGACATCTCCCCGCAGACAGTAGCGGGAAATGTGCACGGCCAGCGTGAGGACGGCGGCCATCGTCAGGATCGCGATCGCCGGTCCGCGCTCCAGTTCGAACGCGCCCCCCGCCGTCATCCGACAGGCCAGTAGCAGCGCTGCGGCGGCGGCCATCAATCGGGCTCTGTAAGCCGTCGCGGAAGATTCGGATTCCAGGTCCGGGGCCGCCCAGGTGAAGGGGGCCCAGCCCGCAAGCGCTCCCAATCCCGCCAGAACGCAGGCGATCCCCGCCGTCCGCAGCGCGAGCGACGTCGCTGCCGTCGGCGCGTCAATCGAGGGCAAAGGCGTCTCGCGAAACGACACGACTGCCTGCACGCTCGCGAGACCGGGCGGGACGGGCGATCCCAGCGCGGCCAGCCCCAGAATCACCAGCGCGACGGCCGCAGCCGCATGCCACGTCAGCGACCGCGCGCCGGGAACGCGGGCTGCGTGCGCCGCCCACAACTGAGCGGCGACGGCGATTCCGACGCCCAGCGCCGCGAGCTTCGCGGCCGGCGCCAGCGCGACGATCGCCAGTCCCGCGAGCCCCAGGCACACCGATGGCCAGGATGAGGCGGGGCGCGGGCTGGGGAGAGTTTCCAACGTCATTCCATCACTTCGACAGGCGGCAGACGGGAACAGGCAGGCGCCGCCGATCAAACGCGCCCGAGTCTGCCGGTCGGCGAGAGTCTGACGCCTGCCGGAGCCTCGGACAAGGCGGGGGGCGGGCGATGTCGATGTCTGCCCAATGCGTCGGCAGGAGCCGGCGGAATGCGCGCTGGCCGTCCGCCGGCATCCAGGGAGGAGCGTCGATGGCCGAGCCCCAATGGGTGGAGGTTGTCCGGCAGAGCGCGAATGAAGTGCTCGTGTGGATCGGCTTTGGAACGGTGGTGGGGCTGACTGCGAAGGCCATCATGCCGGGCCGCGATCCAGGAGGCGCCGTGGCCACGCTGCTGACAGGCGTCGCCGGAACGGTCATCGGCTGCGGGTCGCTGCTGTTCTTTCTGCCGAACCAGCGAATCACGCCGGTGAGCCTGGAAGGCTTTGCGGCCGCGACGGGCGGTGCGTTTCTGCTGCTAGCGTTCTATCGGATGTTGGCCGGATCGCTGATGCCGACGTTGCAGCAGCAGGAGGCGTGGCTGCACGCGAACCGGGTCCGCCGTCGCAAGCGAAATCTGCTGCGCGAGATCGTCGGCTACCGCTGAATCGCACGCGAATCGTTCACGACGAAGCCGGCTCGGGGGGCCGCAGAGTTGACCGGGCCGTCCGGACAGGAACAATTCGAGTCAGTGCAACGTCGCGGGCCGCCTGAATCCAGCCGGCCGCGGACGCGGCGATCCCTGACCGGGCCCGAGGCACGTTCATGCTGGCGCTGTTGACGGCGGAACAGTTCATCGAGCAGCGCTACGACCTGCCGGACGCGGGGCAGTGGGCCGAACTGGTGGAAGGCGTGCCGACGTTTCTGCAGCCTCCGGGGCTGGAGCACGGCAACGTGGTCCTGAACCTGTCGAAGGCGCTGGCCCAGTACACTCAGGAGAATCACGCGGGCTACGCGTGCTTTGATCTCGGGCTGGCGGTCCTGCGCCGCCCGGACACTGTGCGGTTTCCGGCGGTGTCGTACTTTCTGAGCGGCCCGAGGTTCGCCGAATCGGACCGGCCGTTCACTGACACGCCGCCCGTGCTGATCGTCGAACTGGCGTCGACCAATGACCGCCGCAAGGGAATGGCCAGCCGGATTCTGGAGTACCAGGAGTTCGGCGTGCCGCACGTGTGGGTCGTCGATCCCCACAACCGCTGCGTGCATGTCTGCCATCGGGGCGCGGCGGCGACGCGCACCGACGACGTGGAAACGCTGATCGGCGAGCCGCCGCTGGCCGGCTTTTCGCTGCCCGTCGCCGAGTTGTTCGCGACGCCGGAATGGTGGAACGGCTAAGCCTCCCTGACCAGGTTCCTGTCAGGCGAGAATCTCCCGGACGACCCGCGCGTCCTGCCCGTCCAGCAGCGTGATCAACTGGTTGTTGCGCACGTAACTGAGCTGCGAGTGGTCCAGGCCGAACTGATTCAGCAGCGTCGCCAGCCAGTCGGTGTGATGCACGACGTTTTCGACGGCGTGATGGGAAAACTCATCTGTTTCGCCGTAAGTCAGTCCCTTCTGGAACCCGCCGCCCGCGACCCACATCGCGAAGCCGTGCGTGTTGTGATCGCGGCCAACCCGATCGCTGGCCGAGCCCGGCACGACCTGGATCGTCGGCAGACGCCCCATCTCGCCTCCCCAGTGGACGACCGTCGAGTCGAGCAGGCCCCGACGCTTGAGGTCCGAAACCAGCGCGGCCGACGGCTGATCGACCTCGCGGCAGCGATTCGGCAGTTCCGAGCCGATGCTCGAGTGATGGTCCCAGCTCTGCCCCTGGTTCCAGAGCTGCACGTAACGGACGCCGCGCTCGATGAGCCGCCGGGCGATGAGGCAGCGCGTGCCGTAGTCGTTCGTTGTCGGATCGTCGATGCCGTACAGCCGCTGGGTCTCTTCGGTTTCCTGCGAAATGTCGAAGGCCTCCTTGGCGGCCAGCTGCATCCGCGCGGCGAGCTCGTAGCTGGCGATGCGGGCGGCCAGATCGGATTCGCCCGGGTGCTGTTCGAGATGGTTCGCGTTCAAAGTGCGCAACAGGTCGAGCTGCGCGGCCTGCGGTCGTCCGCGGAGGAATTCCTGAGCGTCGAGGTTCAGGATGCGGGGGTTCCGCGGGCGGGCGACGGTTCCCTGGAAGGTCGACGGCAGCGGACCGTTCGTCCAGTTCTCGCCGCCGATCAGCGGCAGACCCCGCGGGTCGGTCATCGCCACGAAGGCCGGCAGGTCCTGCGTTTCACTGCCCAGACCATACGTCAGCCAACTCCCCAGCGTCGCCCGGCCGCCCACGCCTTTGCCGGTGTTGAGAGCGTACATGCCGGGGAGGTGATTGTTCACCGCGCTATGCATCGAGCGGATCAGGCAGATGTCGTCCGCGACTCCGCCAATGTGCGGCAGCAGTTCGGCCATCTCCATGCCGCACTCGCCGTAGCGGCGATAGGGCCAGGGGGGGCCGAGGACCTTGCGGCTGGCCTGCGCGGGATTGTCATACTGCACCTGCCCGGGGAAGTCCTGGCCGTCGAGCTCCTTGAGGCGCGGCTTGTAGTCAAACAGGTCGATCTGGCTGGGACCGCCGATCAGGAAGATCGAGATCATCGCCCGGGCGCGCGGTTCGAAGTGCGGCGCCTTCGGAAGCAGGTCGAATGTCTGCGGGTCTTCCGGCTTGGACGGCGGGCCGCTGGCGGCCAGCAAACCGTCGCGCTGCAACAGGTCGAGCGCGCCCAGCGTGCCCAGCCCGAAGGCGCTGGAGAACAGGAAATGGCGTCGCGAGCAAAGGCCGGGTCGATTCATCGGTGGATTTCGGCGGTCGAGTGTCGCGGTCAGCGGGGCCAGGGCGTGGGCAACCGTGCGAACGGTTGCGTTGAAACTTCTCAGTCGAGGTACAAGAACCGGTTGCTGCAAATCAACGTCTGGCAGAGCGCGGCCAGCGCCCGCTGTTCGGCGGCCGAGGGATTCTGCTCGATCCGCGTCTTCCAGGCGTCGTCCGCCCAGTCCCGGAACGCCGTCGTCTGTTCGGCCACGAACTCGCGGCAGGCGGCCAACTCGTCCGGCGCGGGTTCCGACCCGAACAGCAGGAGATACGCGAGCTGAATCTGCCGTTCCGTCTCCGCGGGTCGTTCCGCGGCGATGCGCTCCGCCGTCAACTCCGCCAGCTTCCAGACCTGTTCGTTGTTCATGAACAGCAGCGACTGGGTGGCGACGGTGGAATTCCGCCGCTGATCGCAATTCGGCGTCATCGCCGGCAGGTCGAGAACTTCGAGCATCGACAGCGGCAACGCCCGCCTTGACTGCAGATACAGGCTGCGGCGGAACTCGTCCCGCCCGATCCCGGCGACTCCGGAGAACAGGCCCTCGGCTGTCTGCCGCCGTCCGAACACGGCCTGTCCTTCGCCGTCCTCGGTGATCGGCGTCGACATGCCGCCGACCTCGTCGCTCAGTTGGCCGCTGACCGCCAACAGCGCGTCGCGGACAGCCTCGGCCTCCAGCCGGCGGAGATTCGTGCGGCCCAGCAGATGGTTGTCCGGATCGGCCACGTCGAGTTCCGGCGTCCGGAGCGACCGCTGGCGGTACGTGGCCGACGTCATCAGCAGGCGGTGCATTGTCTTGAGGCTCCAGCCCTCGGCGACAAACTCCGATGCCAGCCAGTCAAGCAGGTCCGGGTGCGTCGGCGTTTCGCCGTTCAAACCGAAATCGCCCGGCGTGCCGACGAGCCCGCGCCCAAAGTGGTGCAGCCACACGCGGTTGACCATCACGCGGGCTACCAGCGGATGGTCGTCGCGCGTCAGCCAGCGGGCATACGCCAGGCGCCGGCCGCTGGTTGACGGCTCTCCCTCCGGGGAGGCGCAGCGAAACTCCTGGCCGCGATCGAGCACGGTCAATTCCCCCGGCGCGACGGTCTGCTTCGGCTGCTCGGGATCGCCGCGGAACATCAATCGGCTTTCCGGCGCCGGGCCTGCGGGCTCAAACGCGGCGGCAATGTACTGTCGCGGCGGACGCGTCGCACGGATCGCGGCGATCTCCTCCCGGGCCTTGTTGAACCGCGCGTGCAGCTCGCGGTCGTACTCAACGAAGAACCCGCGGATGAAGTCGATGGTCTTGACGTTCGGATGCTCCAGCAGCAACGCCTTTTGTTCGTCGGTGCGATCGCCCTCGGCGGTTTCGATGGCCGTCCGGACGGCGGTCTGCTGGTCCTCCGGGACACGCGCCAGCTCGCGTTCAAAGACCTGCCGCGCCGCCTCAGTCATTTCTTCGTGCAACGACTTGTCGCGTTCGGCGGCCTGGACTTCGATAGCGTCCGCCGCGGCAATCACATCGGCGGGGGTGATGTCGATCAGGCGGTTGCCGGGCTGCTGCCACGCGTGGATGTTGAACGCCGGATCGAACACGGCCCGCACCCGGTAGTAGTCCTCCGCCGCGATCGGATCGTACTTGTGATCATGGCACTGGGCGCACCCGACCGTCAGTCCCAGCACGGCCGAGCCGACGACCTTGACGACGTCCGCGACCGCCTGGTTCCGGTCCATCAGCGTGTTGGACGTCTGGGTGACGTCCGGCGGCATTCGCAGGAAGCCCGTGGCGGTGAGCAGTTCGAGCGTTCGCGGATCGGAAATGTCGTAGGGCTTCACGGCCAGTTCATCGCCGGCGAGTTGCTCGACGAGAAACTCGTTGTAGGGCTTGTCGGCGTTCAGGCTGTTGACGACGTAGTCGCGATACCGCCAGGCGTGAGGCCGTTCGGTCTCGGGGCCGACGCCGCCGTCCGTCTCCGCATAACCGGCGACATCCAGCCAATGCCGGGCCCAGCGCTCTCCGTACTGAGGGGACGCGAGCAGTCGATCGACCAGCGCGGCGAACGCATCTGTCGTATCGTCGGCGAGAAACTCCTCCACTTCTGAGGGGGTCGGCGGACGCCCCAGCAGGTCGAACGTGGCCCGCCGGATCAGCGTGCGGCGGTCGGCCTCGGGCGACAATTGCGTGATTCCGGCGGCGCTCAACCGCGACAGAATGAAGGCGTCGATCGGATGATCGGCCGCCGTGCGCGTGCGCTCGGGCAGCGATGGGAGATCGGGCCGGCGGACGGGCTGGAACGCCCAGTGCGACAGTTCCTCCTCGGTGAACCGCGCCAACTCGGGGTCGTCCGGTTCATCCCGGGCCGTTCGCGCGCCCTGTTCAATCCAGGCCTGCAGCTTCTGCTTCTGATCGGCAGGAACCTTCTTCGTACCCTCCGGCATTTCATCGCTGAACACCCGCTGCCAGAGATGGCTGCCGTCGGCCGACCCGGCGACCAGAACAGGGCCCGATTCGCCGCCGCGAAGCATGCTCTTCACAGTCCGGACATCCAGGCCGCCGTGCTTCTCAGGTTCTTCGCCGTGACAGTGAAAGCAGTGCTGCTTGAGGATCGGGCGGATGTCCCGTTCAAACAGCAGCGAATCGTCATTGGACGTTGCGGGGGAGGCGAATCCCACGCAGGTCGCGATGGCGGTCAGCAGTCGGAGCGTCATGCAGGTCGGCCTCTCGGACAAATCAACCCATGTTGATGGATTGTAGTTCGAGACCGCACGCGGAGCGACCTTGAATCGGGCCGAACCGGCGACGGCTCCGCAATGCTCTTGGGGACAGGATTCGGTTCAGACGGCCGCTGTTTCCAGTGCTTCCGCTGTGGCGGCTGCCGGCCGTATCACGCCCGCCGCGGGACGCAGCATCGGCTGTTCAAACAGCTCCGCGTTCACGACTTCCACCATTTCAGCGCACACCAGCGCCCGGCAGGCCGGCGTCAGGTCGCGGCGCAGCGACATCAGCGCCGATTCCGCCGACCGCGATGGAACCACCAGTTCAACGCGCACCAGCCGCTCCGCGTCGCCCAATCCGTCGTCCTGCAGCGGCCGCGAGGTCCCATAGCAGGGGATGATTGTCAGGTTCGATGTCCCCAGCTCCAGCGAACGCTCGCGGATCAGGTCCTCGTGCCGTGCTTCGGCGACGATCGTGATGCGGCGCATTCGCGGCAGCACCCGCTTCCGGGCCGATGCCGCGTGCTCCGTCATCGGCCGGTGATCGTCCAGGCCGATGATGTCCAGCCGCAGCCCCTCGTGCTCGAAGTCTTCCTGCAGCTCGTGGAGCTTCTCCATCGTGCTGTGGTCGACATAGCGCGTCTGCGCCAGGTCCAGAATGATGTTCTGCCGCTGCACGAGCCCCAGGTCCTCGATCTGCCGGCGGAACGGAATCCAGTTGGTGAAGACCGCCGAGCGATAGGCGCGGATCACGCAGGTCGACTCATCCTGCGGCTCGACTTCCAGGAACGGCTTGAACAGCGACTTCAGCGGCACGCCGTTGATCGTGTGGATGAACAGTTTGACGGCGATGCCGATGCCCACGCCGATCAGCAGATCCGTCGCCAGCACGCCGACGATCGTCGCGCAGAAGATCACCAGTTGTTCGCGGCCGATCCGGTACAGGTTGATGAACTCTGTCGGATGCGCCAGCCGGGTGCCGGTATAGACCAGCATCGCCGCCAGCGCCGCCAGCGGCACGCGGTGCAGCCACGTCGGAATCAGCGCCACGCAGATCAGCAGAAACACGCCGTGCCACATGTTGGCGAACCGCGTCCGCGCGCCGTTGTCGATGTTCGCCCGGCTGCGCACGATCTCTGAGATCATCGGCAGGCCGCCCACCAGTCCGCACGTCGTGTTCGCGATCCCCACCGCGACAAGGTCCCGGTTCAGGTTCGTTTTGCGCTTCCAGGGATCCAGCAGATCGACGGCCTTGGCGCTCAGCATCGACTCCAGACTGCCGATCAGAAAGAACAGCATCACCCACTTCCAGGCCGCGGGCAGCGCCAGCGCCCCGAAATCGGGCGCCGTGAGCTCCGCGAACATGCCGAACATCCGCTCTGGCATCTTTACCAGGAACTGGTCGCTGAGTTCGAACGTGCTGCCCCAGAATGTGTACGAGTGCTGATGCAGCAGGTCGAACGCGCTGGCCATCGGGACGGAGACGAGCAGCACGACAAGCTGCGATGGGATTGCGCCGATCGGACCCAGCCGGCGTCGGAGGGAGGGCCACAGAAACATGATCGCCAGGCTGGTCATGCCAATCAGGGCGATGGCCGGGTTCGCCTCCAGGACGAACTGCGGAAACTTCAGCAGCAGCTCCAGCGGTTCGCCCTTGTTCGATTCGCCCAGCGCGACCGGGAACTGCTTGGCCATGATGATCACGCCGATGGCGGCCAGCATGCCATGCACGGTGGAGGTCGGGAAGAACTCGCCCAGGATGCCGGCCCGGAACAGTCCGAACAGGATCTGCAGGACGCCGGCCACGACCGTCACGGCGAGCGCCATTTTGTAGGCCTGCCAGTCGGCCGCGGTTGGCCCTCCGGCCGCCATGAACCCCCGACCGCCAAACTCTTCGACCGCGCCCAGCACGATGACGATCAGTCCGGCCGCGGGGCCCTTGATCGTCAGTTCCGAGTTGCTCAGCGCCGTCGCCAGCGCCGCGCCGATGATGGCCGTGAAGACGCCCGCCAGCGAGGGGTATCCGCTGGCCAGCGAAATGCCCAGGCAGAGGGGCAGGGCGATCAGGAACACCAGAAAGCCGGAAGTGATGTCGCGCCGGAAATACGTCCGGAAGCCGGCGGCATTGCCTCGGGGAATCTCAGTGGTCGGTGCGAACATGCAGGGCATCCTGGGAACGGGCCGCGCGGGGCGGGACTTCAGTCAAGGAGGGGGACGGCGACGCCGTCTGAGCTCTTCGGACGACGGGGGGCGACGCAGCGCCTCGCAGCGCGCGCGATTCATGGATCTCCAGCGCCGCCTGATACCGGGACGAAATGTACGGCTGTGGAATCAGCCCGCCGATGGCGATGAGGGCCGTCAGCACCAGCGCCGACGCCCGCTCGGGGGCGCCGATCCGCAGCGGAATCGCACTCGCATGGCGGACCCCGGTGAACACGCGGAAATAGGCCTGCAGCACCGCAATCCCGTTCAGCGCGGCGGCCAGCACGACCGCCGTCCCGACGCCGGGATACGCCGCGACCGCGCCTTCGACCAGCAGCTCGGCGCCGATGAATCCGAACGCTCCGGGGAAGCCCACGCTCGCCAGGCCGGTCAGCAGAAAGAAGATCGCCAATGTCGGCGTGTGTTCGTACATCCCGTGATAGTTCGCCAGCGAGATCCGCCCGATCCGCGCCTCCATCGAGCGCAGCGTCAGGCCGAACCCCGTCAGCGCAAGCGCCGAGGACAGCCACACCGCCAGCGAACCCGTCAGACTGATCGGCGTCGCGGTCTCCAGGCCGACAAGCACCAGCGCGGAGTGGCTGAGGAACACGTAGCAGAAGAACCGCCGCGCCTCCGTCTGCACGAGCGCCATCGCCGCCGCGTACACCGATGTCGCCAGCGACGCCAGCGCCAGGCTGCGAATCATCCAGTCCGGGGCGATCGGCAGCACCAGCCGGACCGCGGCATACGCGCCCACCATCGGCGTCGCAAACAACAGCGCCGAGCCGAAGGTCGCGTGCTCGAACAGATCGGTCAGCCAGCAGTGCACCGGCACGACGCCGCTGCGGACCAGCACCCCGGCGAGCAGCAACCCAGCTCCCCACACGGCCGCCGTCGGCGAGACTGACTGCGACAACCACCAGCCCGACACGAGCAGCGCCGCGCACAACCCCATGTGCAGGCAAAACACCCGCACGGGCCGCTTGCGGCCCACGAGTTCCATCAGCGGCGGCAGCATGCCCAGCGTCGTCAGCAGGACGACGTCCCCCGGGGCCCGGCTGGAGAACGTCGCCAGCAGCAGCGACGTGCTCACCAGGTTCCAGCCGAACGGAAACCGCCGCCGCTTCGTGCTGGGGGTCGACAGGGCCGTCACCAGCGAGAGCATCGCCGTCAGCGGCAGCAGCGGGGCGCTCAAGGCGTCAATCATGAGCACATCCCGCCCCGCCAGCTGCCGCAGCGCGTCCCAATGGTCATGCGCGGCGCGCGAGCCGTTCTGGAAGAAATCGATGGCCGCCCCCAGCGTCGTCAGCAGCGTGATCGACAGCGTCAGGATGGTCCGGCGGCGCACCTGTTCGGAGTCGCGGCAGCCGATCAGGCTCAAGAGTCCGATCAGCGGCAACAGCACGCCCGCTTCCAGCCACGGAAAGTGAAGTTCGCTCACAGGAGTTCCTCCAGCGGCTGCGGCGCGGGACGCACCTGGTCCGATTCGCGCGAGCCGCCGCCCGACAGAAAGTCGGTCCAGCGGCGCTCCCAGCCGTCGCAGGCCGTCAGCAACTTCAAAAATGGCCGCACGATCCAGCGATCAAGGCTCGCATCCAGCCCGCCCCGTTCGAATCCCAGCCGATACAGGGAGGTTCCGATGCGGCTGCACGCCATCCGCTGCCAGATCCGGGACGACGGCGCCAGCCGGCCGCCGATCGCGTTCTCCAGCGTGTGGTAGTCGCGGAGAATTGACGGCGCCCGCAGCATCTGCAGAGTTCGCAGGGAAGCGTGACCAATGATGTGGCAAAGCGCCAGATACCGAAACCCGAGGCCGATCTCCGCTGTGATGATGCCCACCTGCGTGACGCACGCGAACGCCAGCGCGGACTTGATGTCCGTCTGCGTGCGGGCTGACAGCGCGCCGACCGCCGCCGTCGCCAGCCCGAACCCGACGACCAGCCCGCACAACAGCGGGGACCGTTCGAGAATGGGGCTGACGCGCAGCAGCAGAAACGCCCCCAGATGCACCGACAGCGCGCCATAAAACACGGCGCTCGACGGCGTGGGGCCTTCCATCGCGCGGGGCAGCCAGCCGGAGAACGGAACCAGTCCCGATTTGCCCGCGGCGGCCACCAGCAGCAGGCTGCCCACGAACAGCGCCTGCCCTGCGGACATCGTCGTCTGTCCCGTCGGCCAGGCCCCGTAACCCGTCAAGGCGTCGAAATCCCCTTCGCCCGTCAGGTGATGGAGGCTCACCGCCGCCACAATGAAGGCCGCATCCGCGATCCGGTACACCGTCCACACCCGCAGCCCGTTGCGGACCGGCGCGGGACGCTCCTGAAAGAACGCCACCAGCAGCGCCGACGACAGCCCCACCAGTTCCCAGCCGGCGAACAGCGTCTCAATCGTCCCCGCCAGCGTCGACAGAATCATGCCCAGCAGAAACAGGCTGTAGCACATGAAGAACCGCCGAAATCCCGGCTCGCGATGCAGGTACTTGTCGGCAAACGCGCCGATCGTTCCCACCAGCAGGTAGGTCATGATGGCGAATGGAATCGACAGCCGGTCGAACAGGAACTTCAGCCGGAAATGAAAGTGCTGCTGGGGAATCGACACCCAGTTCCCCAGTTCGAACGGCACGTCCCGTTCTCCCGTGGCCAGCATCCAGACGAGCATGGCGACCGCGCCCGTCAGCCCCGTCAGCACGGAGAACTGCACCAGCCGGCTGATCATCCGTTCGCTGATGCCGGTCTCCAGCAGCAACGCCAGGCCGAGCGTCGCCAGCAGCAGCACCGGCGCGCCGATCACCAGCGAACACGCGATCCAGGGAATCGTCCAGCCCTCCATGGTCACGCTCCCCGCCGATCGGTTTCGATGTCCGCGGGCCGCACGGGATGCAGCGCGTCGCGGATCAGGGCGAAGCCCAGGTGATCGCGCCAGCCCCGGTACCACTCCGCGGACGTGTCGGCCGCGGGCAGCTCCTGCGACTGCGGGACGTAAGGTTCGAACCGGCCGTCGCGGTAGTCATGGATCCGGCCGCTCGACGGGTCGAGCGTCGACACATACGCCCAGCGGTGCACGCATAACTGCTTGAGGGCGGGATTGGCGTCCAGCACGCGCAGCAGCGTCTCGGGAGTCGTCTCGATCACGAACGACAGGCGGACCGGTTCGTGAATCTCGACCATCTGCCACGGCAGTCCGGTCCGCAGATCGCTGGACGGTCCGTCCATGACGCCCAGCAGCGACGCCACGTTGTGCGGCAGCTTGGTGCCGCAGCCGTATCCGATCGGATCGACGAACGAGAAGTAGTACTCGAGATTGATTCCGGCGCAGACGGGGATCACGGCCTGCAGAATGCGAGTCAGGATCGGCGCATCGGGGCTGTCGCGAGTCGGATCGTACGACTGCAGGAAGGCGCGGCGGTCGAGAAACAGCCCGCGCGTCCGCGACCGCCGGGCGACGATGCACAGCGCGTTCGTCGCATGTCCGCACTCGGGACGGGTCTGCGCGAGGTCCTCGGCGCGCTCCTGCACGTGCCGCCGCGCCTCCTCGAACGTCAAGTCGAGCGGCGCCGACAGAAAGCGCCGGCAGCGCTCGTGCGCGTTCTGATCGCAGGCGCTCTCGAGAACGCTGAGCGCGTCCAGCAGCTCGCTTCGGCGGGCCGGAGCGATTGATTCCGTGTCGAAGAACTGCAGCGCGTCGTCGCACGTGTTGTGCCAGCCGCCAACGAACAGCGTTTCCGCGGGGATCGGCACGTCCCGTTCCGCGAGCCGCTTGCGAACCCCCGGATCGTTGAGCAGTTTCGCGAGGGCGCGGGCGTTGGGGCCGCCTGCGGAGCCCGCGCACGCGCCGCAGTCGTAGGCCGCTTTGTGAGGATTGTTCAGACTGTTGGAGCCATGCCCGATCAGAAAGATCAGGCGGGCAAAGTGCCGCGTCAGGCCCATGTCGCGGAGCACGCGTTCGCCGATCGTCGCCATCTCCTCGACCGAATAGCCGACGTGGTCGCCGGTCGGTCCCGGTTGCTCCGCGCGGCGCTCCAGCCGCAGCCGCGTCCGGGGAGGGGGCTGCACGACCTGCGCGGCCCGGCGACGCAACTGGCCCGTCAGCCGGGGCGCCAGGACGCGGGCGATCAGCGGCACCGACGCGAGCGGGCCGAACAGCGTCGTCAACAGCGCGCCGACCGTGAACGTGCGACTGCCGACGTGCAGGTGATGAGACGCTTGGCCAAGAAGTCGCCGCTGCTGAGCGCGGCGGCGGTGCTCGTCCTCGAGGCTCTCGACGACTTCCTCCCGGACCCAGTGCTGGGGGCGGATGATCACCGGGCACAGCGGGATGTCGTGCGCGTCGCCGGCGCCGCGGTAATACATCGCGACGCCGAAGAACCCGGCGACCGAGAAGGTCTCCACCGAAGGACACAGCTCCTCCAGCGAACGTCTCAGAGATTCTTCGCGCTCGTCGATGCAGAACACCGCCTGAAACTGCGGCGTCACCCGCTCGGCCGGCTTCTGTGCGGCGCGAAGCGAGATCGCATCCAGCGCCCGCAGTCGATATCGGCGCTCGAACGCAAGATGCATCACCCGCCGGCGGGCCAGGCTGGAGAAGCTCTCAACCTCCTGCAGCAAAAGAGACCAGTCCGACTTGGTCAAACCCGCCAGCTCGGCCGGCTTCCAGCCCACGAACTGAGCCACCTGAAACATCTGAAAGGCCCGCGATTCGGCGGCGGGGCCGGACGCGGTCGCGAGACTCAGACGCAGTTCCGAACGCAACGTCCGCAAATCGACGTCCCGGCCCAAATGCGATCGCGCGAGATGCCGCGCAGCGTGCAGGTCGAGCAGCAGACGGATCGCCAGAAAGCCGACGAGGCTTCCGCGGGGCAGCGGCCGCGCGGCGCGATCCGACCGGGTCTCCAACTGCTGAATCATGCCGGCCCAGCCGCGGAGCGCGAGCAGCGTCGCGCGGATGAAATCCGGGCGTTCGTCGTCCCTCACGCCCAGCCGGCGCAGAGAATCGTCGATCGATTCCAACGGGCTGCGGCCCTGCCGACGGATGTCCTGCAGGTCGCGGCGGACGTCCGCCATCCAGTTGAAAGAGACGGATGGGCCGCCGCTGTGCAGTTCCACGAACGCGTCGAGCAGTCCGAACTCCCGCCCCGGCAGCGGCCACGGCGCGAACCCCTGGTCGACGAACGCGGCGCAGAACCGGATCAGCGTCTCGTGCACTTCCAGGTCCGCGTCGACGCCCGCGGCCTCCAGCAGGACGTCCCGATGCCGAACCGGCTCGATGTGCGGCTCGGCGAAGCTCCGCACGTCGCGAACCCCCTCGACGCACAGCCGCCACAATGTGCTGAGCGTGAACGATTCCCAGGCCTCGTCCGACCAGCGATCCTCCGCGGCGCCGCCGAATTCCCTGAACAGGTCCGGCAGCCAGACGGGACGGCAGGCGTCGCCGGGTCGGGGAGCGGACTTGGAACGCACTTCGCGCATCACCCATCGCCGCGTGTCCTGGATCATGCGGGACCGCATCTGCGGCGTCGCTGCGCTGCGAAACCGACGCAGCGCATCCGCCTCCGCGACCAGCCACCGGAGTTCCGCCGCCGGGGCCGTCCGCACCGGACAGCGCAGCATCGTCATCCGCAGATCGAGACGCGTCACTCCCAGCAGCGGATCGTCCGCCGCCGGTCCGAGGTCCTCCCGCAGCACCGCCTCCAGATCCGATTCCCGAATGCGGTCCCGCTCCAGTTCCCGCCGGTAATGCTCCTCGGACAGAAACGGGTGGCAGCCGAAGACCTTCGCCGCCTGAACGACAGCCGTTTCAAATGGCAGGTGCTCGAACGCGTGCAGCGTGTTGTGATGGACGAACGCCGTGATCGGCCCCTGCGCGGGAAGCAGGTGCGCGGCGTGTTCGATGATCGCCCGGAGCGCTTCAAGCCGATCGGTCAGCGGATCGGACTCTGTCGACGGTTGTTCGACATCCAGCACAGTCGTCATGACGGCGGGCCTGGAGACGCATGTCCGGCCCGTGTCCGCGATCCGCGTCAGGCGGGGCGCCGGGTCGGCTGGTCCAACTTGTAGGGCCGCGCCCGTCGATGCGGACGACGAATCGGATTACAACTCTGCAAGGCGCGGCGGGTCGGCCGTCTGTCGCCGCCGACGGGTTACAAACCTGTCAGAATTCGCCCGGGGGCCGCCCGCGGCGGGATTTCCTGGCAGGTGGCCGGCATAGAATGAGGTTTCGGCGCGATGCACCGCGCCCCTGACGCTTGCGTGGAGGAGAAGGCGGCGCGGTGGACATCCTGGTGATTGAAGACGATCTCGTGCTGGGCAAGGCTTTGCAGCGGGGGCTGCACGAGCACCGCCACGGCTGCCACTGGGTCCAGAACGGCCTGGAGGGGCTGGAGGCGGCGTCAGCGCAGCGCTGCGACGTCATTGTCCTGGACCTGAACCTTCCGGATCTGCCGGGGCTGGAGATCTTGAGGCGGATCCGCGCCCGGGGCGTCCAGACGCCGGTTGTGGTGCTGAGCGCGCTGGGCTCTGTGGAGAATCGCGTGGCGGGGCTCGACGCGGGGGCCGACGACTACCTCGTCAAGCCGTTCGCCTTTCCGGAATTACTGGCTCGGCTGGTGGCGGTGACGCGGCGCGCCATTCATCGGCAGTCGCAGCAGATGTCGGTCGGCCCGCTGACTCTGGACCTGTCGCTGCGGCGGGTGCTCCGCGAGGGCCGCGACATCGACCTGACGCCGACCGAGTTCAGCCTGCTCGAGTTTCTGATGCGGAATGCCGGGCAGGTCGTCAGTCGAAAGATGCTTTGCGAGCATCTCTGGGAGTCCGACTGGGAGGGAGTCACGAATGTGATCGAGGTGCACATCACGCGGCTCCGCGCAAAAATGGACCGCGACTTTCCGGAACCGATGCTGCACACCGTGCGCGGCCGGGGATATGTCCTGCGGGCTCCGGAGGAGGGGCGTCCGCCGGACGACAGTCCGCCTTCCCCTGAGGCAATATGATGCCGACTTCGGGTTCGAGCACCGGGCGGGCGCGCCGCTTGGGATCGCTGCGCCTGCGGCTGGCGGCATGGAACGCGCTGGCGGTGGCCGCGACGGCGCTGGTCACGCTTGCCGTCCTCCGGCAGGGCGTCATGTGGGCGCTGCTCCATGAGGCGGACAAAGTGCTGGCTGAGGACATCTCTGAGATTGAGTTGGCGCTGCGGGACACGCCCCGCGGCGAGTTCGACTCTGTCCTGGGAGAGCTGGAGCGGAAGGCCGCCGGACATCAGCACCATGGCTGGTTCGTCGAGCTCCGAGACAGTGCGGGGCGGATTCTGTGGGCGTCTCGAGCCACGTCGGCCGCTGAACCGGGGGATGACCGCAGCGTCGTGCGGGAGATCGCCGCGAATCCGCACGGAGTTGCCAGCGTGCTCGTCGGCGAAGAGCTGCGGCTGCTGCGGTCCGAGGTCGCCCGGATCGACCGTCTCGCGCTGTTGACCGGCGGATTGATGCTGCTGGGAGCTCCGCTGGGGGCATGGCTTCTGGCCGGTCGGGCGACGACAGCGATCGGCGACATCACCCGCACCGCCCGGCGGCTAAGGCCCGACCATCTCGATGAACGGCTGCCGGTGCGAGGGACGGGAGACGAACTCGATCGGCTGGCGTCCACGATCAACGGCCTGCTCGACCGCATCGCCGTCGTCCTGGACCATCGTCGAGACGTCCTGGCCAACGCAGCCCATGAGCTTCGCACGCCGCTGGCGGCGATTCGCAGCTGCGTCGAAGTGGCGCTCAACAGCGACCGCTCCGCGGCGGAATACCGCGAGCTGCTGGACGACGTCATCGACCAGTGCGGCTCGTTGCAGATCCTGTTGAACCAGTTGCTGCTGATTTCCGAAACGGAAAACGAGCGGCTCAAGACGCAGGTCGAGCCGGTGGACTTCGCCGCGCTGGTGGTGAAGTCCGCGGCCATGTTTCAGGGGGTTGCGGAATCCCGGGGCGTGTCGCTGGACGTCGAGGGGACCGCTCCGGCGACAGTCGCCGGCCAGCGGGAGCACCTCTGGCAGGTGGTCAACAATCTCCTCGACAACGCGATCAAGTACACGCCCGAAGGCGGGCGGATCCGCATCGTCCTGACGTCCGACAAAGCCGCTGGACAGGCGGAACTCATCGTCGAGGACACGGGCGTGGGCATCGCTTCCGTCGATCTCCCGCATGTCTTCGACCGGTTCTTTCGCGCGGATCGCGCTCGAACCCGCGGCGCCGCTGTCGGCAGCGGGCTGGGGCTGAGCATCTGCCAGTCGGTCGTCGCCGCGCACGGCGGGGACATCCGCTGTGAAAGCCAGCCGGGACACGGGACAAGGATGATCGTGCGGCTGCCGCTCGTCGCCGCCCATTCGGAATCCGGACTCATTGCCGCCGCGGGCGCCTAACGCGCCGCCCGACGGATCAGCATCCATAACAGCGCGAACACGGCGATGAACGCCAGCAGCGCCAATACGCCGTACCGCAAGAACACGTTGCGCAACTCGTTGACCGGCTCGACTGCCACCGCCCTCAGCTCCTGGACGATCGCCACCCAGCCGGAAGTCCCGACCGGCGAAAACGCCGCCAGCCAGGGACCGCGAAACCGCGGATCCTGGTCGGCCAGCGGGTCGACGTAGTGCGCATCCCGATCGCGCGTCCGCAGCAAGTGCGTTTGCTCGTCGGTCAGCTGCAGCCGGTTCTTGAGTTGCTCATCCTCCAGTTCCTCGGAGTCCTGCTCGGACATCCAGGGATGGTCCAGCAGGTGCGCGGGCGTGTCGCGAAGATCGGCCAGCGCGAGAAACCGGTCGCGAACGGCGTCGGAGGGCAGGGCGGGGCCGGCGTCGTCCCGCGCCCGAATCCGGGCCTCCCATTGATTGAGCAGATCGTTGAGGTTGATCGTTCGCGCCAGAACGCCGACGACCCGTGTCCGGTCTCGATTCCAGATCGGGACCGAAACGGCGACCTTGTATTGCCGGGACGAACTGCTGCGATACGCCCGGGAAATGCCGGGCGCCGTGCGGGGCTGGGCTCGAGTGCCGCGAGGCAGTTCGCGACCCTGGCCGTGGAAGTAATCGCGCCAGGCGAAGTCGCCGCCAATCGTCGCGTCCCGGGGCTGGCGATACACCTGAAAGCCGACCGCATTCGCGACGAAGATGCTCTCGTCAGCCGTGCGGTTCTGTTCCTCCAGCCGCTGTGCGGCCGTGGCGTGCCAGCCATCGAGAAACGCCTGCAGGTCGGGGCGAAGTTCGCCCGAATCCGCTTCGTCGCCGGGAACCAGAGAATCGGCGACGTCCTCGAGTTCCTTCTGCCGGACGTCGAATTCCTGCTGCACGCTGGCGGCCAGAATCTTCGCCGCGACGACGTCCGTCGCGAGCGCCCGGTCTGTCAGGTTCCGTTCGGCCGTCGCCACCGCCTTGGGGACGGCGATCGCCGCGACGGTCAACAGCGTCAGCAGAAACAGGATCGGTCCGACGACGCCCAGGATCATCAGCGGCCGCTTGGCCAGCGACTTGTCCCGTTCGTCCAGCAGATCGAGGACCACCTGAGCGTTCGGAATCCGCAGCTGGGGATCGCGTTCGAGACAGCCGTCGACGATTTGCGCGAGGGCCGGATCGACGCCATGCCGCCGGCGATGCGCGTCGGGCCGGGGACTGGCCGCGAGAATGCCGCGGTACGCCTCCAGTCGTTCCTCCAGGGCGCCGGCGGCACGCAACCTGGCTTCGTTCCCGGCCGTCCGGTAGGGGGGGCTGCCGGTCAGCATATGATACAGCAGCGCGCCCAGCGCGTAGACGTCCCAGCGCGCGTCCGGCGTGCCGTCGAGCACGGCCTGCTCGGGCCCCATGTAGTACAGCGTGCCCAGCGCGGGGCTTTGTTCGGTGGTCAGCCGCGACTGACCGAAATCTCCCAGGCGGGACGAGCCGCCGGAATCAATCAGCACGTTCGCGGGTTTGACGTCGCAGTGCAGGATGCCGCTGTTGTGGGCATGGATCAGCGCGTGCAGGATTTCGCGTGCGATCCGGACTGCGTCGTCGACAGGCAACGCGCCGTCCGACAACCGGGCCGACAGCGCCCCCTGCTCAAGGTATTCCATCACGAAATACGGCGGTTCGTGATCCCAGCCCACATCCAGCAGCCCGACGATGTTCCGCGACGTATACAGCACCGCGAGCTTCTCGACCTCGCGGCTCAAAAGCGACCAGTCCAGTCCTTTGCGGTGCGTGTAGAACTTGATCGCCACCTGTCTGCCGGTCCGCGTCTCGGTCGCCAGCCACACCGAGCCGAACGAGCCTTCGCCCAGGCAGCGCTGCACTTCGTAGCCGGGCGTCTTCCCCGGCAGCGCCTCGGGCAGGCGGCTCAGGCGGCTGGAACGCGCCTGGTCGGAGACGTCCTGCCGCAACGTGTCCTCGGCGTTCGAGGCCGTCATCGGCGGGTCGGAAAGTGGGCGGTCTGACTCCGGCATGCGCGGGCGATCGGGTACGGATTCCTGGAGACTGCTATAGTACGCGGCTGACCGCCGGCCTCCCACTCCCGATTCCCCGGCCGGCCCTCTGTCGATCCAGCCTGGAGACATCAGCTCGCATGATTCGTTTCGGAATTCTCGGATGCGGCCGCATCACGGCCCGCGGTCTGATCCCCGGCATCAAGGGCTCCTCGAAGGCCGAACTGTATGCCCTCGCCAGCCTGCGGCCCGGAGTCGCCGCCGAGTGGGCCGCAGAGCATGGGGCGACGACGTCCTACGACAGCTACGATGCCGTGCTGGCCGATCCCAAGGTCGACGCCGTGTACATCCCCGCGACCGGAGAACAGCATCATGCCCTGACGCTGGCCGCCGCGCGCGCCGGCAAGCACGTCCTCTGCGAAAAGCCCCTGGCGCTGAACGTCGAGCAAAGCGAAGACATGATCCGTGTGTGCGGCGAGCAGGGCGTGATCCTGCAGGAAGCCTTCATGTGGCGGCACCATCCCCGCACAAAGCTCGCCCGAAAGCTTGTGGAAGATGGAGAACTCGGCCCGCTGCGCCTGATCGTCGCCAACTTTTCCTTCGACATCGATCGCAGCGACTGGCGGCTGAACCCCGGCCAGGGAGGCGGCGCGATGTGGGATGTCGGCTGCTACGGCGTCAATGCGGCGCGGCTGTTCGCCGGTTCCGAGCCGCTGGACATCTGCGCCGCGGCGCACTGGTGGCCGACCGGCGTCGACATGACGATGCAGATCGCGCTGCGGTTCCCGAATGACGTGCTGGCGAACATCGACTGCAGCTTCGAAGCTCCCTACCGCTGCCAGTTGGAGCTGGTCGGCGAGAAGGGTCGGATCGTGCTCGATGAGGCGTTCCAGCCCACGCGTCCGCCCGTGCTGAAGATTCAACGCCTCAGCTCGGAGAATCTGGAAACGCAGACGCTGCCCGAATCGAACCAGTACGCGGAGCAGGTGAACGACTTCTGCGATTCGATCGCCGCGGGTCGCTTGCTGCCCCCTGCGGAGAATGGCCTGGCCAACATGCGGGTGCTGGAACAGGCGCTGGCGGACGCGCGGGCGCGGGCCGCGCAGCGCTGAGCGACGAATCGCAGCTGGTCAGAATGCACGCTGCAACGAGAAAAGCCCGGGGGCCAACCGCCCTCGGGCTTGTGTGTTTCCAGTCCGTCAACGGCGCTGCCGGTCGTCAGAATTCCACGAACGGGCTGACCCGCCGGGCCTTCTCCAGCAACGTCTTCTTCTCCGTCTCGCCCTTGGCCGAGGCAAACTTTGTGCGCAACTTCTTCAGCTTCGCCCGACGCGCCCGACGACGGGCCAGCTCGCGGCTGCGTTCAACACGCCCCATGACAGCAATCTCTCCGGAAAGGATTGGGAATCGTGAAAAGCTAACGGGGCCATGAGGCTGCGTCAACTGCGTCCCGTTCGCACGGCGGCGCGGGCACAGATGACGCCAACGCCGAAGCCGCCAGGAAACCGACTGCGGCCGAACGCCTCACTGCGTCGCCAGCAGGGCCGCGTCCCACACCGCCTGCGGCACCAGGAACAGGCCCAGCGTCCCCGCCACGCAGACCGCCGTTGCGATCCACGCCGGCAGATTGCGGGTCGGCGCGTCCGCCGTCGAGGGTTGCGGCGACTGCAGGTACATCACGCCGATCAACCGCAGGTAATACCACGCGGAAATCGCCGCGTTCATCGCCAGGATGACGGCCAGCCAGCGGGTCCCCGAAACGCCGCTCGACCAGGCGGCCAGGAACAGGTTGAATTTGCCCAGAAACCCGGCTGTCGGCGGCAGTCCCGCGAGGCTGAACAGGAACACCGACAGCACGAGCGCCGCCAGCGGCTGGCTGCTTCCCAGCCCGGCCAGTTCGTCGATCGTGCGAATGGAATCTCCCGAGCGACGGGCCGCGAGCAGAATGCAAAACGCGCCGATCGTCATAAATCCATACGCGGCCAGGTAGAACAACAGCGCCGCGCCCCCCGGAACGCCGGACGATCCGCCCCCCGCCAACAGTCCCACCAGCATGTATCCTCCGTGGGCGACGCTGGAATACGCCAGCAGACGATGCAGGTTTGACTGCCGCAGGGCCATCAGGTTTCCGATGAACATCGTCAGAACGGCCAGCACCGCCAGCACCGAAGCCATATAGGTGCTGACCGCATCCGCGCTCTCCGCGGCGGCCCGGGACGTCAGCGCCGTCAGCCGCCACAGCGCGGTGAAGCCCACCACTTTGGGAATGAACGACAGGAGCGCCGCCATGAACGCCGGCACTCCCTGAAATACGTCCGGCGCGTAGAAGTGGAACGGCACGGCCGTGATCCGGAATCCCAGGCCGGCCGCAATCAGAGGCGCCGCGATCAGCAGCAGCGGCGACTCCGTCAGCGAGGTCGCCTTCAGCAGCTCCACAATTTCCGGCAGCATCGTCGTGCCGGTCGCCCCGTAAAGCAGCGCCAGCCCGTAGACCAGCATCGCCGAGGAAAACAGGCTCAACAGGAAGTACTTGATCGTCGCCTCTTGTGCCGGACGCGACCGCGTCGGCAGGTACAGCAGCAGGTACGTCGGTATGCTGACAAGTTCGAGACCCAGAAACAGCGTGATGATGTCGTTCGCCGCGGCCGTCAGGTTCACGCCGGCCAGAAGCGCCAGCAGACAGGCGTTGCATTCCGCGGACGTCCGGTCGTCCAGCTGATTCCAGGCGGCCAGCACCAGCACGGCGCCCAGCGCCAGGACGATGCCGCGGATCGTGAACGACAGGCCGTCGCTGAGGAACGGGCCGTCGATCGCGGCGACGGGCGTCGTATGCCACCACTGCCAGGCGGCC
Organism: Planctomyces sp.; assembly: GCA_019636235.1. Classification (GTDB taxonomy): domain Bacteria; phylum Planctomycetota; class Planctomycetia; order Planctomycetales; family Planctomycetaceae; genus Caulifigura. Next base: position 510,685 of record JAHBXW010000001.1, on the reverse strand, counting down.
GCGCCGATCGCCAGCAGGGCCAGCGCACCCCAACGATGGCGCAACCCGGGCGACGCCTGACCGTTCCGTCCGAGCAGGAACGGGCCGGTCAGGAACATTACGCAGACCGTGCCGATCAGGATGCACTCAGGCAGGATCAGCTGGACGGCCGTCCGAATACTCTCGTGGGACATTTCGCGCCTTCCTGGGCCGGTCCGCGCGGACCGACGGAGTCCGTCCCGGTAGCCCATCCGAGGCGGACCGGCGACGGTGCGCGAAGGCTAACGCAGCCGGCGCGGGCTGGAAAGCGACCTCGGCCCGATTCAGGCGTGTTCCCGAAGCTGATACGGCGGTTGCGTCTGCGGCATATCCGGCAGGTCGCAAATCAGGCCGCGACGGCGCCCCAGTCGAACCGCCGGTCGAGGCGCGCTTTGAGAAAGCGCTCGCCGCAGGCGTCGTAGAAATAGACGACGTTGGAGTCGGACGCCCAGACCGCCGACAGCCGCACGGAGCGCGGGCCCTTGATCGTAAACTGCAGCCCGCAAGGAGTTCCGTACATCACCAGCGGCTGTTCCCGCATGGAGAACTGCTCGGCGACGAGGTTTTCCTTCTCGCAGAGGGTCCGGTGCACATAGGCCCGCAGGGCCTCGACCGACTCGAGGGTCTGGCTGGTCTCCGTCATGGCAGGCGCAGGGGCTCCTTCCGAGGACTCCGTTCGCAGGGACCGACTACCTATCGGCCGTCGGGCCGCCGAACCTTCGGTCCCTTCGCGCATCGTCGGGCGGCCCTCAGGATGGGGGCGTCCCTCGCAGGCGGTCCAATCGATTCAAGTCGAACGATCCCGCCCGGGATGCCCGCGGGATTTCGCCGCGATCAATCACGACTTCCTGAAATCCTTCACAGGCGGCTTTCCCGCATATGCCGGCAACCCCCATTGAAATCCATCGCTCGGAGATCGCCTGGCAGCTCCCGGCGGAGGGCATCACGGTCCGCATCCGGTGGTTCGGCCTGTGCGTGGGTTACGTCTACGTCAACCTGCTGGCGCCGTCGGCGAATCAGCCCCAGTTGAACGCGATTCTGACGCTGGGCGCCGTGTACGCGCTGCTGGACACGCTCTGGGGCGTGCGCGGCAAGGTGTTTCTGCGCGAAGCGCCGCTGTTCATCTCGCTGATGGAAGCGGTGTTCATCGGGCTGTTGTGCTGGTTCGATCAGGGACTCGACAGCCCGTTCCGGTTCTATTACTTCCTGTCGCTGCTCGTCTGCGCCATCCGCTATTCGCCGGTCGTGACCTATTCCACGTTCGCGTTTCACTCGGTGAGCTACTCGGTGCTGGCCGTGCAGCGGGGAGTGGGGGATCAGCAGGACCTGCTGTCCTACTTCCTGATGCTGGTGTTCATGGGGTGGGTGACCTGGGCCAGCACGGCGCTCAGCGCGCTGCTGAAGGCGGCGGGCATGCAGCTCTCGATCCTGAACCGCGAACTGCAGGACAACCAGTTGCTGCTGGAGCGGCGGATCGACGAACGGACCCGTGAACTGCAGCAGTCGCAGGCGCTGCTCGTCCAGCAGGAGAAGCAGGCGGCTTTCGGGCTGCTGGCCGCCGGCATCGCCCACGAGGTCGGCAATCCGCTGGCGGCGATCAGTTCGGTCGTGCAGCTGATGAATCGCAAGCCGCTCGAACCGGAAATGCATGATCGCCTGGGTTTGATCGACGAACAGTTGCGGCGGATCCAGCGGACGCTTCGTGAACTCGTGGATTTCTCCCGCCCCGCCGTCAAGGAGGCGACGACCTGCGACGTGCATGACGTGATTCAGTCGGCCCTGGACGTCGCCAAGTACTACAAGCGCATGAAGGGCAAGGCGATCGAGACGCGATTCAGCGAATTCCGTCCGCTGGCGCATGTCGTCCGCGACCAGTTGCAGCAGGTGTTTTTAAATCTGATCCTGAACGCCCTCGACGCGACGGAGGAGGGGGGGACCCTGACCCTGGAAACCCGATGCGAGGGCGAGGTGCTCCAGATCGACATCATCGACGACGGATCGGGCGTCCCGGCCGATAAACAGTCGCAGTTGTTCGAAGCGTACTTCACGACCAAAGTCACCGGCACCGGGCTGGGACTGTTCGTCTGCCGCAGTCTGATGCAGCAGGCCAGAGGCAACATCCGGCTGGTGGAATCCGCCCCGGGGCGGACGGTGTTCCGCGTGCAGTTGCCGACGGTTTGAGGTCGACGACGGCCGTTCGGTCCGCCGGCCGATCAGCCGCCGTTGACGACGTTCTTCGGCGTCCGCCCGGCGAATACGTCCAGCACCTGCCCGGCGACGGTCGTCCGCAAGTCGGCCAGCGATTCCTCGGAGACGAACGCCGCATGCGGCGTGGCGATGACGCGCTCGTCGGCGAACAGCGGATGGCCGAGATCGGGGGGCTCGGGATCGAACACATCGAGCGCCGCGCCTCCCAGCCGACCATTCCGCAGCGCTTCCCACAGCGCCTCGTGGTCGATCAGCCCCCCCCGGGATGTGTTGATGACGACGGCCGTCGGCTTCAACATCCGCAGCGATTCCCTGTTGAGCACCTGCCGCGTCTCGGCGGTCAGGGGCGCGTGCAGCGACAGAAAGTCGCTCGTCGACAGCAGCTCCTTCAGCGAAACCATCCGACAGCCCGTGCCGTAATCGTCGCCGCTGGGCGTCGAGGCCTGCACGTCGAGGCCGAATGCACGCGCCCGCTGATGCACTTCGCGGGCGATGCGACCGAAACCGAGCAGCCCCAGCCGCATCCCGCCGAGGCGGTTCATTTTCGGGCCGGCCTGCAGGTCATACACGCCCTGTTTCGTATTCCAGTGATGAAATGCGACGTTCCGCGCACTGGCCAGCAGCAGGGCCAGCGCATGGTCCGCGACCTCCGTGACGCAGTAGTCCGGCACATTCGTGACGACGATCTTCCGACGTTCCGCGGCCTGCAGATCGATGTTGTCCAGTCCGATCCCCATCCGGGCGATCAACCGGCAGCGGGCGGCGGCCTCAATGACGGGCGCCGTCACCTTCGCCCAGCAGGTCGCGATCGCGTCCGCGTCCCGGGCCAGTTCAATCAGCGTCGACTCATCCTTCGCGGGGGCGACGATGATCTCCACTCCTTTTGGCTCGAGGACGCCCCGCTCGATCTCTGCGTCTCCCCAGGGGCAATCCGTCAGCAACAACCTCCGCGACATCGCGACACTTTCCGGGTCAGTAGGTCTCTTCAGACGATCCGCAGCCAGCGCGCCGCATGTCGCCTCAACGTTCCATCACCCGCGTGGCCTGCCGAGCGTTACCTTCAACGCCACTTCCTCCTCGCCGCGCAGGACGACGACGTCCACTTCCTGGCCGGCCGAGAAGCGCCGCAGCGCGAGATCGAAATCGTTGACGTCCGCGATCGCCTGATCGCCCAGCTTGATGAGCACATCCCCCGCCTGGATGCCGGCCTGTTCCGCCGGTCCGCCCGGCGAGACCCCCTGCAGGACGTAGCCCTTCTTCGTGGAACTGTAGTCGGGAATGCTTCCGAAGTAGGGCCGGCTGCCGCTCCGAGCCAGTTCGGCGCGGCCCGCGACCTCCGCATACGTCGGCCGGTCCGGCGACGTGGCCGTCCGCTCGATGATCTCCTCCGTGAACGCGATGATCCGCTCCAGTCCCTCGTAGTTGATCTTTTCCGCAGTGTCCGTGGGGCGGTGGTAATCGCTGTGCACGCCAGTGAACAGGTGCAGCACCGGAATCCGCTTGGCGTAGAACGAGGAATGGTCGCTGGGGCCGAAGCCTTCCGGCTTCTTGACGAGCTTGAGGCTCTGTTTCGCCGCGGGTTCGTCGAGCCAGTCGTTCCACTGCGGGGCCGTTTCCGCGCCGAACACGGTCAGCGCGTCGTCGGTCAGTCGGCCCACCATGTCCAGATTGATCATTGCCACAGTCGACTCCAGCGGAAGCTGGGGCGAGTTCACGTATGCGGCGGAGCCCAGGAGGCCGCGTTCCTCTCCGGTGAACGCGATGAACAGCAGCCGTCGTCGGCTTTCGCCATTGCGGCCGCCGAACCGGCGGGCCAGTTCGAGCAGGGCCGTCGTGCCGGAGGCGTTGTCGTCTGCGCCGTTGTGAACTTCGTGCACGCCCGCGGCCAGAGAGCCATCGCCGCCGAACCCCAAGTGGTCGTAGTGCGCGCCAATCACGACCGTCTCGTCCGCCAGCGGACCTGACCCCTCGATCACTCCCAGCACATTGCGGATGTCGACCATCTTCGCGTGGACTGCTGTTTCCACGTCCGCCGTCCAACCATCCAGCAGGCGACTGGCGGGCTTGCCCGTTTCATCGATCGTCCGTTCGAGGCTCGCCAGCGATTCGCCCGTCGCGGCCTTCAACAGCAGGTCGGCCACCGACCGCCGGATGTGAATCACCGGAATCGCGTCTTCGCGCGTCGGTCCGCCGTAACCGAATTCGATCAGCGGATCGGGATCGTCGGCGGCAATCAGCGCCTGAATCCGCCGGAGATGCGCGGACTTTTCCGCCAGCAATTGAAGCACGTCCCCGGGGGGCGTCTCGCCGACGGCCGGCAGGGCCCGTGCGGCCTCCAGCACGTCTTGCTCCGCCTTCTGCAACTGCGCCTTGAGCTGCTCGGACGATGACTGGCCGGTGTATCCGTCGTTGACGAGCAGCACAGCGGCCGCGCCCCGCCGGGAGGCGTTGCTGATCTTGGTGCGCAGTTCAGCGGCTCGTCCGCCGCCGGTGTGCGGATCGGAGAACAGACCGTCCTGCCTGTCCTGTTGCGGCACGCGCCGCAGGATCAGGACGACTTTGCCCTGAACATCCACGTCGGCGAATTCGTCAAACGCGGGCGTCTGGGAATCAATGCCGTATCCGACAAAAACTATCGGCGCGACAATGCTCCCGCTGCCGCCGAACGAGCACGTCTGAAAGCTGCTCCCGTGGGCGACATCGATTCTCAGCCCGGCTTCCGGACCGATCAGCGCCAGCCGATTCGGTTCGGCCAGTTCGGTGCGGTCGAGCGCCTGAAAAGGCTGGAACGCATCGCCCCCTGTGCCCGCTGGTTGCAAGCCGCTCTTGGCGAAGTGCTCCGCGATGAACTCCGCCGCAAGGTCCAGCCCCTGCGTGCCGATCCCGCGCCCCTCAAAGTCGTCGGACGCGAGAATGCCCAGGTCCAATTGCAGCCGGGCAGCTGTCGATCCGCCCCGCTCCTCGCCGGAGAGCGGCGTCGACAGGGCGAGCGCCAGCAGCGGCAACAGCAGGAGCAGGCGCGGATTGCGGTAACTGGGGGCAGCGGCGACCGTTCGTGGAAGCATCGGCATGGCGAAGTTCTGATGAGTCGGGCAGGCGTCGGGCGACGGCGGCCGGGCTTGCGGATCGGCGCTGCGCGCGGCAATGTCGATTGGAATGCAGGATTCTATGGCACATCGTGGTCGTCGAGTATCCTGCGACGTCCTTTCCGCCCTGAAACCTTCGCATCGTTCGCATGTGTGCGAACAGCATGGGTCAGGACGTCCCCAGACGGCTCCCTCAATGCGACGCGTCGGCGAACTGCAGAATTCGGAACAGGCCCGGAGGTTCGCCGCCCATCTAACCGCCCAGCGCCTCGAAAGCCAGTCGGACGGACGCGTCGTCTGGGTCCTCGATGAGGACGACCTGGATGCGGCGCGCCGCAAACTCGTGGAAATGGAGCGCGGTCAGCTGCGCCTGCCGCCGCCGGCGACGAATAACGGGGCGCCTCCCAGGCGTCGCCGGATGCGGCGGCCCCCGAATCCGTTCCGATTGTGGCGCGGCATCATCTACGCACCCGTCACAATGACGCTGATTCTGGCCGCCACCGCCGCGTCGCTGGTCATTGGATTTGGCGACAAGTTCGAACCCTTCGGCAGCCTGCTGGCCATCACGCCCCCCAAAGTGTTCGGCAGCCTGACCTATGCCGACCCGCAGGCGTCCCCCTGGCAGCTGGTGCGGGACGGCCAGTTCTGGCGGCTGTTCACGCCGGCGCTCCTGCATTTTCACATCCTGCACCTGGTGTTCAATCTGCAGTGGATTTATGTCTTTGGCGAGGCCATTGAACGCGTGCGGGGCAGCGCGCGTCTGGCCGGCCTGGTGCTCGTGAGCGCCGTTGCGTCGAACGTCGCGCAGTACATGTATTCCGGGCCCATGTTTGGCGGGCTGTCAGGCGTCGGGTACGCGATGTTCGGTTACGTCTGGATGAAGTACCGCTTCTATCCCCGGACGGGTCTGATCATTCCGGGCATCCTGTTCTGGCTGTTCTGGGGCCTGTTTCTGCTGTGCTTCACGGACATTCTGGACGCGGTGGCGAACGTCTCGGTGGCGAACGTCGCACATTCCGTCGGTCTGTGCGTGGGCATCGCCTACGGGTTGGTGAAACAGCTCTGAGCGCTGCGCCGCGCGAAGCCCGCGTCGTCGAATCGGCCTGCGCCGAGGGCCGCTGATCCACTACCATGGCAGGCGCCCCCTGACGGGCCTTCCGGACCACTGCCTGATCGTTCCCCCATGAGCGCCGCTTCCGACCTGACCGACATCGCCTTTCAGACGAGCATTTCGCCTGATGGCGGAGAAACGTACGACATCGGCCAGGTGCTGACGTCCTGCCCGCAGACCAACGAGCTGCTGGACATCAATTACGACTGGGACCGCGTCCCGGTCCCCGCCTCGATGCGGGAGTTCGAGCGCCGCTGGTCCAATCGTCGGAACCCGCTCGATTTCAGCGGCGTATGGCGGTTCCGGGAACTGCTGCCGTTCGCTCCGGAGGACCGGATCGTCACCATCGGCGAAGGACAGACGATCCTGCAGCGCTCGGACTACGTCGCCCGCTACGCGGGGCTCAAACCCGGCCAGTTGTCCCTGCAGTACGAGGGGCTGAACCCCTCGGGAAGCTTCAAGGACAACGGGATGACGGCCGCCGCCACGCATGCCCACATGGTGGGGGCGAAGCTGGCGGCCTGCGCATCGACGGGCAACACCAGCGCCTCGCTGGCGATCTACGCCGGCGTCTCGGGTTTGTTTCAGGTCGTCGTATTTGTCGGCAGCGGCAAAATCGCGTACGGCAAGCTCTCGCAGGCGCTGGACTACGGCGCGCTGACTCTGCAGATCCTGGGCGATTTCGACGACGCCCTGCGGCAGGTGCAGGATGTCTGCCGCGAGGCCGGGATTTACCTGTGCAACAGCGTCAACCCCTTCCGTCTCGAGGGGCAGAAGACGATCATCTATCGCATCCTCGAAGGGCTGAACTGGGAGGTCCCCGATTGGATCGTCGTGCCCGGCGGCAACCTCGGCAATTCGAGCGCGTTCGGCAAAGCGCTCCTCGAACTCAAGCAGCTGGGACTGATCGCGGAGATGCCGCGGCTGGCCGTCATCAACGCCGCGGGCGCGAACACGCTGTACGAACTGTACGAGCAGCGGGGACTGCGCTGGAACGGGGGCCGTCCCGAACAGGCGCTGGTCGACGCGTTCTACAAGGACATGGATGCGCGAAACCGCCGGGCGAACACGCTGGCGAGCGCCATCGAGATCAATCGTCCGGTGAACCTGAAGAAGTGTCTGCGGGCCCTGGACGCCTGTCGCGGCGTCGTCCGGGAATGCACGGATGAGGAGATTCTGGACGCCAAGGCGATGGTCGGCGCCGGCGGCTTCGGCTGCGAACCGGCCAGCGCTGCGAGCGTCGCCGGGGTCCGGGCGCTCCGCAGGGAAGGGGTCATCGCCGCCAGTGATCGGGTCGTCTGCATTCTCACGGGGCATCAGCTCAAGGACCCCGATGCCACCGTCGGCTACCACGCGGAACCGCTCGACCCGAAGCTCGCCCAGCGGGGCATCAACCGGCGGCTGTATCAGAACGCGCCCACCGTCGTCGAGAATGACCTCACTGCGATCCTGGACGCGATCAAGCGGCTGCAGAAGCAGTAATTGCCGGTCCTGACGGGACTTTGAACGCCGGCCGCCCGGTCGCCCGGGGCCCTTCTTACAGCCGGCGTTGTAGTTTCTTCCGCGCTCTGGGCGTTGCCGATCATCGCTGTGACGGCGCTTGCGATCAGGCTGACTCGCGGTCGTCGCGCCGCACCCCCGCAGCGCTTGCCCAGACTGTCCCGTCGATGCCCGAATTCCGCCTTCGCGACTTCGGCACGCCCTCTGCCAATGTCCCTCCCGTCAGCCGGGCAACTCGATACAGCACCGGCCGCCTCTCACGGGAGCAGCCGCTCCAAAGGACATAGCGATGAACGTCATGAAGATCAGTTCGATGGTGGCCGCAGTCGCACTCGGCCTCGGCGTGACCAGCACCAGCCACGCGCAGGTGGGATACTCCTACCCCGCGTTCGGTACCCCCGCCTACGCGCCGGCCGTCCGCCCCGCCGCGTACCCGTCTACGATTCCCTGCGCCAACGGCGTCTGCCCGATGCCGTCGATGGGGTCGTACAACCTGCCCGCCGGGTACGGTTACACGAACGGGCAATGCCAGACGATCTGCGGCCCGAACGGCTGCCAGACCGTCTGCCCGCCGCAGTCGAACCCGTATCCGGGAAGCTATCCGCAGGCCCCCGTGAACCGGCCCCTGCAGAACGTCCCGGCCGGCGGCATCCCCACGCTGAACCTCGACCAGGTTCCGTGGTCGCAGCCGGTCAACTGGCAGCCGCAGACGCTGCCCCTGCAGCAGCAGCCGATGCACCCGCAGCCGGGGTATGACTGGAATCAGTCCGCCCCGTGGCAGGCGCCGGTGCAGTGGAACCAGCCGTCGCCGTGGTCGGCCTCGCCGCTGCCCGCGCAGGGCGGCCGGACCCGCGGCGGCTTCCCCACGGATGCGGAAAACACGTTCGGAAACGGCGTTCGCCTGAACTGAGCGGAGACCCCCGACCGAGTCCCCATCCGGAGGCGAATCTGCGTGATTCCATCCCACGTCAACAAAGGCAGTCCTGCCCGGCGCAGGGCTGCCTTTTTCTCGTTCCGGCCCTGGGAAGAACCGCGAGGCGAAGTCGAAACCGGGTGAAAACCCTCCTCCGCCCGCGCGCGAAAACCGTCGCGGGCTTGTCAATCTTCGGGGCTCCGCTTATCCTGTCGGCTTCTCAAGTTACGGCCATTTGCGGCAACGAGATTCCATGCAAGACGGCATCCATCCCGATTACCACCCGGTCGTGTTCCACGACATCGGCGCGGACTACAAGTTTCTCTCCCGCTCGACGATGAAGTCGAAGGAGACGATCCAGTGGGAGGACGGGAACACCTACCCGCTGATCACGGTCGACATCAGCTCGGCCAGCCATCCGTTCTTCACCGGCAAGATGAAGTTCGTCGACGCCGCCGGCCGGGTCGAAAAGTTTCAGCGGAAGTACAAGTGGAACAAGGACAAGGCGGCCGAAACGCCGTCCTGATTCCGCGGACTCTGCGTCGAACGTCGATTCCCCCAGCCGGGTTCCGCTGCGCCATCGGTGCGCAGCGGGGAGCCGTGCCCGTTCCGCATGCCATGACGTCCGCCCCGCTCGTCCCGCGCTGTCCCTTTCCGTAGCCGGACTCCCATTCGTGGATTCATCCGGCAAGGCGGCGGGCCTGGGCGTGTCGATCGGGGAGGGGGGCGGGGATGTTTCCCAGTCTGGAGATCAAGCGACGACGGTTCGAGGAGCTGGAGCACCGGCTTCAGGACCCGGAGGTGCTTTCAAACCAGGCGCTCCTGGTCGACGTGCAGCGGGAGTACGGCGGGCTGCGCAAAGTGGCCGAGGCCGTCCGCGAGTTCCATCGGCTGGAGTCGGACCTCGCCGGCGCGCGGGAGATGGCGGAGTCGGAGTCGGACGCGGACTCGCGCCGGTATCTGCAGTCGGAAATCGATGACTTGGAGCGGCGACTGGCCGCCCTGCGAACCGAACTGGAAGACCTCGCGACGGCGGGCGATTCCGCGACTCGCGGCAGTCTGATCATGGAGATCCGGGCGGGGACGGGAGGGGAAGAGGCCGCGCTGTTCGCCGCCGATCTGTTCCACATGTACTCGCACTTCATCCAGTCCCGCGGCTGGAAGCTGGAGCTGATCGACTCGGCCGCGTCGGACATGGGGGGCTTCAAGGAAATCACGTTCTCGGTGACGGGGGAGGGGGCCTTCCACCAGTTGCAGTTCGAAAGCGGAGGGCATCGCGTGCAGCGCGTCCCGGAAACCGAGGCGCAGGGCCGCATTCACACCAGCGCCGCGACGGTCGCCGTTCTGCCCGAAGCCACGGATGTCGAGATCGACATTCGGGATGAGGACCTGGACATCGACACCATGCGCGCCGGCGGCCCGGGCGGCCAGAAGGTCAACAAAACCGAAAGCGCCGTCCGCATCACGCACGTCCCCTCCGGCATCGTCGTCAAATGCCAGGACGAAAAGAGCCAGCACAAGAACAAGGCCAAGGCCATGCGCGTCCTCCGCAGCCGGCTGCTCGAACTGCGGGAGCGCGAGGCGGCCGAGGCGCGGGCCACGCACCGTAGGACGTTGATCGGCTCGGGCGACCGCAGCGAACGGATTCGGACCTACAATTTTCCCCAGGGCCGGGTGACGGACCACCGGATCGGATTGACGCTGTACCGCCTCGATCAGGTGATGCGGGGCGATCTCGACGAGCTGATCGGCGCCCTCGTCGAATTCGATCGCCAGGAACGGCTCAAGCATCTTGAGGCCCACTGAGCTGGCCGGCGGCCAACGCCGCCGAAAGGCCCTGCATGCAGCCGTGCCCGGCGTCGGCGCCGCGAAACGTGCCAGACGTCTCCCGCGCGAAACCCGTCAGGGAATCACACCCGCCGCCTGCGGCAGAGACAGGGTCTTCAGCGCCGGGAGTTCGGCCGGGTCGACGAACAGCCGCCAGCGCTCCTCCGGGACGTCGCGGAACGCGGATGCGTAACGCTCGCTCGTGCGCGCCTCACTGGTGACGTCCCGCACCGCGGCGAACAGAATCCGATCCGGAAAGCGCCGCAGCAGTTCCCCGTAGACTTCCGGATCGCGCTCTCCGCTGTCGCCCACGAGCACATACCGCCGACCCGGCCAGCGTGCGAAGATCCGTTCGATCCGCTCCAGTTTGGACTCCAGAGGATCGGCGGCCAGCTCCAGAATCGAAGCGTCCTTCAACCGCACGCGCCGCAGGTGCAGCGGGCCATCGGGAAACTCCTCCGCCGCCAGAAACTCCGTCAGCGGAGCATGCAACTGCCAGGGGCTGCCCGACACGTATTCGAACCACGCACCCTCCGCCGCCCACCGCCGGTACAGCTCGGACATGCCCGGAACGGGCGCGAATGGCCGCGCGAACGTGTTCTGCAGCAGTTCGGTGCGGTTGCGGACGTCGGTGTGTTTGACAGTATCGTCAATGTCGCTGATGACCGTCACGCCCTCCCTCGAAACCCGCCAGATCCGGCCCTCGATTCGCCGCCCGTCCCGTTCGCCGAGGAGAGCGTGATATCGAATCGGCTCCCCCTCGGGCACGCCCACGACGTCGGCCGCCGGAATGTGCAGCGTGTCCGAGAAATGGCCGTCCACGGCCGACTCCGGCAGCACGACCGTTCGCCCCAGAACGTCGATCGCCACGCGTTTCCCGCGCTCGTTGTCGAACAGAAACCGCCGCAGCCGCGCATCCAGCACGGCCCGATCGGTCTGCGGACTCAGGCGGCCGATGCCCGACTGCAACTGACGCAGCATCGCGCCCCGCAGCAGGTCGCCGGACTCCGGCTCGTAGATCCAGCCACGAACTTCGGCCACCCAGATCCGGCCGTCATCCGTCAGTCGCGCGGAGGTTGAGAAGAACTCGATGTCCTCATCCCGCCTGATGGGGGTCGGTTCCGACGCCAGCAGCGCCGCGCCCGACATCCAGCCCCCGAGGCTGATCGGCAGGAGCAGGCTCCCCGCGAGCGTGATCAGCAGCCTGCGTCGATCGGGCGACATGCGAGCGCCTGGAAGGTGGTGCGACCGCGTCCCGCGCGCGGCGTCTTCAGGATAACGGTTCGTCGCCTCCCTGAGATGTTCGTCACGACCGGAACAGCCCTGCGAAGCCGGGGCTTGCCTGCCGCCCCCGTCCCGCCCAAACTCAATGATTCGCGGCCGACCCAGGTCGGCATCCGTTCGTCGAAGCATCTGGTTCGGAAAGGCAGTCGTGGACGTCTCGGTTCATCGCAGCATGTCACGGGCGGTCGCGGCGCTCGGAGTTCTGATTCTGGTCTTCGCCGCCGTGGCGCAGGCTGAAGACGAGCATCTCGGCATCGCCGGCCCCTCGGACGCGGCGGAGCTGGCGCTGAAGGGCTTCCGGCTGGCCCCGGGCGTGTCGGGCGCTCTGGTCGCCGCTGAACCGGAACTCGCCAACCCGGTGGCGTTCTGCTTCGACGAGCAGGGGCGCATCTACGTCGCCGAGACTTTCCGCCAGGACCGCGGCGTCACGGACAACCGGGGCCACATGAACTGGCTCGAAGACGACCTGTCGCTGGAAACCGTCGAACAGCGGGGGGAGATGTTCCGCCGCTATCTCGGCCCCGAAGTCGACGGGTGGTCGCGCTATCCGGATCGCATCCGCCGGCTGTCCGATGAAAACGGCGATGGCCGGTACGAAACCGCGACGGTGTTCGCGACCGGCTTCAATGATCTGCTGGATGGAACGGGATCAGGCGTGCTGGCCCGCCGGGGCGACGTGTATTACACGTGCATTCCCAAGTTGTGGAAGCTCCGCGATGAGACCGGCGACGGCGTCGCGAACGTCCGCGAGCCGCTGCATCACGGCTATGGGGTCCGTGTCGCGTTTCGCGGCCATGACATGCACGGGCTGATCTGGGGCCCGGACGGGCGGCTGTACTACAGCATTGGCGACCGCGGCTACAACGTGGAGACACGCGAGGGGACGCGGCTGGCCCGCCCTGACACCGGCGCGGTGTTTCGCTGCGAGCCCGATGGCTCGAACCTGGAAGTCTACGCCTATGGTCTGCGGAATCCGCAGGAGCTGGCGTTCAATGACGAAGGGGACCTGTTCACCGGGGACAACAACTCCGACGGCGGCGACCGCGCCCGCTGGGTGTACGTCGCCCCCGGGGGGGATTCCGGCTGGCGGATGTACTACCAGTACCCGCAGGACCGCGGCCCCTGGAACCGCGAGAAGATGTGGTCGCCCTACCGCGAGAACGACGAAGTCGCGGCCGTGCAGCCGGCGTACATCGTTCCGCCGATTCTGAACATCGCCGATGGCCCGTCCGGGCTGACGTTTGACCCGGGCGTCGGCCTGCCCGAAGAGCACCGCGGCCGGTTCTTCCTGGTGGACTTCCGCGGTTCGCCAGGGAACAGCGGCGTTCGATCGTTCCGGGTTCGTCAGCAGGGGGCGGGTTTCGAGCTCACCGATTCCGACTGGTTCCTGCGCTCGATGCTGGCGACCGATTTCGACTTCGGCCCCGATGGCGCCCTGTACGCGCTCGACTGGGTCGATGGCTGGACGGGGGAGGGCAAGGGGCGGATTTACCGATTTGACGTCGAGGGCCGTGCGCCGGCAGGCCCGACGCTGGCGGAGCTGTACGCCGCCGGATTCGAGAGTTTCGCGGACGACCGGTTGCTGGATCTGCTGGGGCATCCGGATCGCCGGGTGCGATTGGAATCGCAGTTTGAACTGGCCGAGCGGACGGAACGGCGGATCGCCGGAAACGACGAGGCGCTGCTGACGACGCTGGCGACGCTGGCCCGCACATCGGACCGGCCGCTGCAGGCGCGCCATGCGCTGTGGGGCTATGGTCAGAGCGCGCGGCGGACGGGGCGCCGCGCCGGACGGTTCGACGAACTGCTGCAGACGGACGACGCCGAGCAGCGTCGGCAGGCGCTGCGCGTGGCGACGGACCTCCCTCGCGGCGCGTTCGATGGCGCCGAGGGCTGGTCGGCGGACGTGCTGGCGTCGGCGCTGACCGATGCGGAGCCGCGGGTGCGGTTCCAGGCGGCGCTCGCGCTGGGACGGCATGGCAGCGCCGATCACATTCCGGCGCTGCTCGAGGTGCTGGCCGTCAACCGCGATGAGGATCCGTTTCTGCGGCACGCTGCGGCGACGGCACTGGCGGGGATTGGAGACGCGGAGGCGCTGCTCGCGGCCGCTGACAATCCGTCGGCGTCAGCGCGGCTGGGCATCGTCATCGCGCTGCGACGGCTGGAGCATCCCGGCCTCGCCCGGTTTCTGACCGATGGGGACAGCCGCGTCGTGCAGGAGGCGGGACGTGCGATCCACGACCTGGGGCTGGCGGAGGCGCTGCCGGCGCTCGCCGCGCAGATTCATCGGCCTGGGTTCTCGCAACTTGCCGCGACGCCAGCCGGGGCGGAATTCGCCCGCCGGGTGATCAATGCGAACAACCGGCTGGGAGGAGAGCCGCAGGCCCGCGCCATTGCCGCGGCCGCGGCCGACTCTGGGCTGCCCGACGCGCTCCGCGCGCTGGCCGCCCGCAGCCTGCTGGACTGGTCCTCGCCGCCCCGTCTGGACGCGGTGACGGGAGAGTTCCGGCCGATTCCGGAACGGTCGCGCGAGGAGGCGGAACAGGCCGTGCGCGGCGGGCTGCCGAGTCTGCTGGCGGGTTCGGCGCGTCTGCGGGAGGCGGGAGTGCGGCTGGCGGCCGCGTACGGCATCCGGGATGTCGGCCCCGTGCTGCAGGACATTGTGCGGTCGAACGATTCGGGAGGCGCGGTGCGCGTGCAGGCGCTGTCGGCGCTTGACGAGCTGAAAGACGATTCGCTGCGCGGATTGGTCGACGAACTGCTGTCGGACCGCGAGCCGGTCGTCCGAGCGGAAGCGCGGCGGCTGCTGGCGAAGTTCGCGCCCGAGCGGGCGCTGCCGCTGCTGGAACAGGCGGCCATCGCCGCGGAGGCCGAGACCCTGGAACGGCAGTCCGCCGTCCGCGGGATGAGCGCGTTGGGCACGTCCGAGGCCGACGCCGCGCTGGAACGGCTTCTGGTGAAATGGGCGGAGCAGGGCCAGATTGATCCGGCCATCCAACTCGAGCTCCTGGAGGCCGCGGAGTCGAGCGGGTCCGACCGGCTGAGGGGCCTCCTCGACCGGATTCTCGCGGCCCGGGGGACCGACCCGCCCACCGCGGCATGGACCGAGTCGCTGGAAGGCGGCGACGCGGAGCGCGGCAGGAGCGTCTTCTTCGGCAGCGCCGCCGCCAGCTGCCGGCGGTGTCACAAGATCAACGGCGAGGGCAGCGACGTCGGCCCGGACCTGTCCGAAATCGGCCGCCTGAAATCCCGGGAGTATCTGCTGGAGTCCATTGTCGATCCGAATGCGAAGATCGCCGAGGGGTTCGAAACGGCCGTGTTCGCGCTGGATGACGGCCGCGTGGTGTCCGGCGTCGTTCGATTCGAGGACGATCGTTCGTTCCGCGTCATCACCCCGCAGGGGGAAGTCGAGATCGTCGACAAATCGCAGATTGAAGATCGCGCGAAAGGCCAGTCCGGAATGCCGGCCGACATCGTGCGGCAGATCAGCCGTCGAGAACTGCGCGACCTCGTCGAGTTCCTGTCGACGCTGCAGGTCCGGCAGGAGCCGGAAGGGCACCGGCAGTGACGGGCGCAGCTGGGCGTCGGTCGACAGGCCGGGCGCCGACGGCTATTCGTCGAAGATCGACTCGACCTGCCGGGCCTTGAGCTCTTCGGTCCGTCGCCGCACCGCCTCTTCGATCCGGATGATCGAGTTCACCTGGTTGACGATGTCGATGAAGCTGTCCCACTGGGCCATCGCATCGAGAATTTTCTTCAGCGAGTCGATGATCGCCTCCTGCCGTTCCAGGATGTCCTCGACCGACTCGGCCTGCGACGACGCCAGCGATTCCAACGCCTGCTTCTGACGTTCCAGCTCCTGAACCTGCAGGCTCTCCAGCGGCTGTAGGACGGTCGTTTCAATCAGTTTCCACGATTCCTCGCCGCCCAGCCGGTTCAGCCGCATTTCGAGCGTCGATGCCGCCAGATCCCGTGCGACGGCGCCGATCTCCCGGCGGGTCAGCAGATAGGTCCGCAGCAGCGTGGCGCCGTCCGATGAGAGGTCGGCTGTCTTCAACCGATTGCGCAGATCGATCATCTGCTCGTAGGCTTTGCGCAGCCGCGCCCGGAGCTGCTGCTGCCGAAGCAGGATTTCTTTGAACAGCTCATCGTCGCCGACGACCTTGAACACCAGCTTCCGGGACTGGGCCGTCTGACGTCCCGTGTAACAGTCGTCCTCGGCGGCGACGGCAATCGCAACGGATTGCCCGGCCGTCAGCGCCATCTGCGACAACTCGACGTTGTGTGTTCGTTCCACCACGAGTTCGACGGCGGGATCCTCGGGGCCGTACAGCACCGACTTGAGTTCCGTCGGACGTTCGCCGTTGGCCGGCGCGGAGGCGTTGTCGTCATCGTCGAAAATGTCTTCGGGAGAAGCGGCTGACTCCGGCGTGGCGGCATCGCTGGCGGGCGATTCAGTCTGCAGGAACGCGGTCAGGACGAGCGGTTCGGAGCGCACGCGTCGAACGGCGGCGGCGGCGGGAGCCGTCGGCGGGGCCTCCTCGGCGGGGGGCGTCGACTCCGTGTCTGTGGCGGGGTCCGTCGAGGGCGGAGTTTCGGTCGAATCGGGGTCCGCCTCGCCGGCGGGCGGGGCGTCCTCGGTCGCCGAGTCGTCCATGCTTGCATCCTCCGAGCCCGCATCGTCCTCCGCGTCTCGCGAAAATGACGGACTCTCCGTGCTTTCCATCGCGGCCAGCAGTTCGACGCCCCGGACGCCGTAGTCGTCGCGAACCGTGACGTTGACGGGAATGGTCGCCTTCGATGTCACCCGGAGCCGGACGCCGGAATGGCGGACGCTGAGCGTGGGCGGACGGTCAGGCTTGTCGCCAATTGCGATCGGGCGGGGAAAGGATTCCAGCCCCGATTCAGTCGCGACCAGCGACACGCGCACGCGGATCGGCGCTTCGTGCTGCCATGCGGCCCGGTACGTCCGGTCGCCGGTGGGATGGAATTCGAGCGTGTCCGGGGTTTCGGCGACGATCCGGACGTCCGCGACAGCGACGTTCGATTCGAAGTCCAGCCGGGCGTCGGTCCTGGGCAGCAGGCGCACAGAACCCTCCTCGCCGGAAAATTCGAACACTTGTGGCCCGGGCTCGCGGGGATGGACGGCCGTCAGCGTCAGCGACGTGATCCGCGGGCGGTCGAGCGGCTCGATGCGAAACGGCTCCGCGCGGCCGTCGCCCCCCCAGAGTTCCACGCGCTGCGGCTGCTGCAGCGGCGGCAGGTCGTAACGGAAATCGCCCGCCGCAAACTTGTTCAGCGTCAAAGTCCGCGATTCGCCGCCGGCGTCGATCATCCGCATCCGCACGACTTCGGTTTCCCGCTCGTCGTCCAGCACGCGGACCTGCAGCGTCGACGGTTCGCCGCGAGGGACAATCAGCCGCCCGTCGCGTACGTTCAGCACCTCGAACCGCGTCGAGTGCGGCCAGGGGCGATCCGATCCCAGCAGCCAGCGGTCGCGCCACAGGCCCGCGATCTGCGGAGCGCTGAATGCGAACGCCGTCGGGATCAGCACGCACGCGGCGATGGCCGCCACGCTCAGCCACAGGTGCTTCCCGCTGAGGTGCGAACGGAAGTCGACCGACTGCAGGGCGCGGTAATTCTCCGCGACGGCGCGCGCCGCCAGAGCGGGCGAGATCGGTTCGCCGCTGCGCGTCTGCGAGGGGAGCTCCAGCACCGACGCGACCCGCGCCGAGAGCCGCATCTCCGTGGGCCGGGCCTGCGACAGATCGATCGCCGCCGCGACGTCCAGCGGACTCAGCCGCAACCGCATCGGCTGCACCAGACGGCTGTACACCAGCCAGCCTGCAGCGCCGGCGATGACGGCCAGACAGGCCCAGCGCGCCGGACGCGACAGCTCCAGTTGCCAGTCCAGCAGCAGCGTCGCCGCCGCGGCCGCCAGCAGCACGCCGCACAGCACCGCCAGCCCCTCCGCCAGGAAATGCCGGCGCAGCGCGCCGCGGACCGCCGACAGCCGGGCTGCCAACTGGTCGCTGAACGTCTGCAGGTCCTCGTCATTCGGCGGGGGGGACATCAACTCGGGCTCCCGGTTTCCCATGATCTCAGATCAGCCGCACCCGCTTCCGGAGAACCCACTCCAGACACAGGCACGTGAACAGGGACGCCCACAACAGCGGCGCGTCCCAGACTTCCTGGCGGTCTTCGAGCACATGCGTCACGCGGCCGATTTTGAACGCCTCGGCCAATGCGTCCGCCTCGAGCAGGTCGAAGGACCGCCCGCCCGTGCAGGCCGCCACGGCATCGAGCGCCGCCCGGTCCAGAATCGGATTCTCGTACTCCAGGTTGGGCAACGCGACATCGAGCGGCAGCGTCGCCGCGCGGACGTTCGTCCCCGCCGCCTCATCCCCCATCCAGACCTTGATGAAGTGCGGCCCGGCGCGCGTCACCGGAAAGCTCGCCGAGAACACGCCCGGCTCGGCTTCCGGCGTCAACTGGATGGGCTGCGGATCCTCGTCCCCCTGTTCGACGTGCCCCGGCAGCGAGCCGACATTCGCTTCCACATCGTCCGGATTGTGAAACCGCGCGATGATCTTCACCGTCGAGCCGGGCTTGTAGCTGGATCGCGGCGTCGACAGCCGAAACGGATAGGAGCCGCCGAGCTTCTTGTTGCGGCCGGCGCGATCCACGACCCGGGCCCAGAACCCGTCAAAATACTGCTCGTCCAGAAACCGCCAGCGGTAGGTGCTGTCGAACCCCACGAACATGGTTCGGCCGGGACCGACGAGCTGCGTCGCCAGCAGCACCTCCGGCCCGTACTCGTTCCGCATTCGCGGATCGCCGTGGACGGCCAGCACCGTCGCGCCCGGCTTCGGACGCGTGACGGGAAAATGCCAGTACATGCCCGGCAGATTCTCCAGCACCTGCACATTCGCCTCCGCGTCGTCGCTGAACGTCAGCACCGGATCGCGGCGGCCCTCGTCCGTCACCTGCAGCCGCCACGGCTGCCGCGCGCTCAATTGCATCTGCACCGCAGAGCGGAACAGCCCCGGCTCACGGACGACCGGCAGCAGCTGGAGCCACGACAGCGCCGGATCGAGCTGCGCGTCGAACAGCCGGCCCGTCTGCAGTTCCCCGGCGATGTACACCAGTCCGCCGCCGCCGCGGGACACAAAGTCCGTCAGCAGTTCGCCGAAGTTCGGCGGAAATCCCGTCGGGTCCGGGTCATACAGGATCACGCAATCGTAGGCGTCCAGTTCCTCCCGGGTGATGGGCAACCGCTGGATGGGAATGTCTCCCTGGTGCTCGTAGTCCCGATCCGCGCTCATCAACCAGCTGGAAAGTTCGATCCCCCGGTCCCGCATCAGCGCGTTCCGCAGAAACTGGACCTCTGGAAACGTCGCTCCGGCGATCAGCAGCGCCTGCAGCCGCTGCCGGATGATCTGCGTCTCCGCCTGGGCGACATTGTCGTCTTCCGTCAGTTCGGAGCCGTCCGTCGTCAGGCTGGCACGGAACTCCACACGCGACGGCCGCGCCTCCCGGAAGGGGAACGTCGCCGTTTGTATGACGCCTTCGAGCTGCAGCAGCAGGTCTTCGCGCCCGACCTCCTGCCACGGGCCGCCGTCGATCCGCTTTTCGACCGTCAGCGTGGCCGGCAGGTCCTGCATGCCGCGCGACTGCAGGTGCACGGACAGGGTGTTGTCGTCCCGGGCGAAGGCGATGGGGCTGACTTCAATTCGCGAGATCATCGCGTTGCGGGGTCCGTCGACGGTGCCGATCGCCAGACACTGCACCGGGAGCTGCGCGTCGGCCGCCAGCTGGGCGGCGGCGACCGGCGGTTCGCCTGCGTTCGACTGGCCGTCGCTGACGACCAGCACGCCGGACAACCGCGAGCCGGAGTAGGCGGTCAGCGCCTGCCGGACCGCCGCTCCGATCGCCGTCGCTTCGCCTCCCGAGTGCGCACTCAACTGCGAGACGTCGCCCACAGCGTCCTGCAACCGCTCGGAGAACGGATGGACATGCACGATCCGGTCGCCATTCTGCTCCAGCCGCGACAGCAGATCATCTCCCAGAACGCGCTGCGCGAGGTCCAGGCGGCTCTGCCGCCGCAGGTCGGCCGCGCCCCCCTTCAAGCCCAGCCGTTCGGAGACCCGCGCCGCCCGCGCTTCATCCCGCCATGCATCCTGCAGCAGCATCGAACCCGACGTGTCCACCAGCACCAGCAGGTGCGAGGGCTGCTGTTCCTCCTTCGTGAGCACCATCACGGGTTCCAGCAGCATGACGGCCGCAATCGCCAGCGCCGCGACCCGCAAGCCGAACAGCAGGACTCGCGTGCCGCGGGAAACCTGCTTCGCCTCAATCCGATACAGCGTCCACAGCAACACGGCCACGCCGGCCGCCAGGACGATCAGCAGCAGGGCCCGATCTCCGGCCGGCCGCGACATCCAGTCCAGCGACCACTCCCCGCCGCGCGTCCAGTCGGGAGCGTCGATCCCGAGCAGTCGCTCCCAGAGTCCGCGCATGTCCGTGTGCTCTTTCCAAGCGGTTCGCCGGCTTTGACGTCATCCGGCCCGTGGATTCTGCCGCGTGGCGACGCCTCGCGAAAGCCTCGTCCGGCGCGTCCCGCGGACGAACCAGCGACCGCCCCGGCGGGGCGCGGGAGGCCGGCGGAACCGCCAATTCAAGACGCTTTGTCTCTGGTCGCACTATGGCGGGGCGGGGGCGGCTTGGCAAGTGTGCTGAATGGTCCGCCGTCGATCATCGCTACCGAGATTCGTCGAGGGCATGGACGCCACACGTCCAATCCCCCATGCTGTCGAGCTGGCCGGGGTGCGGGAGTTGCTCCCGCATGGCTTCGCCCGGCCTGACGGCCGGACACCGCACCAGATTCCTGAAGAGCTACCGATGCTGCCTGATCCCGGCCCCGCACCCGAAGGATTCCGCCGTTTGTGGGACTCGGTGGGAATCGCCCGGCCGGTGCACTATTCGCTGTTCACGTTCGGTGAATCCGAGCTGCCCTACTGGCTGGTTCAGGACGCGGACCGCGACAAGACGCCCGTGCGGATCGCGCGTGGCGAAGTCCGCATCACCCGGCCGTTGATCATCACGCCCGACAACGCCCGCCCGGAGTTTCGGAACTTCTTCGAGGACGAGAATTTCTCGGGCCTGGTCGAATTCCTGCTGGCGCGGTCCGCCGCGTTCTCGCACCTCAAGTTTGACAATCGCGTCGGTCCGGACCAGATCGTAAGCGACAGCGTGGAAGAGGCGGTGGCCCGGCTGAACCGCCAGCTCGACGCCGACGAGGAAGACCGGGTCGCCGTGCTGACCGCTCCACACGGACTGGGGGGCGTGGCCATCCTGCGATACGCGGCGGAGCGAATCGCCAGCAGCGCTCCGGACAATATTCGCGAGCTGCGGGAGCGCGGGTTCCTGCCGGACTGATGGCCTCCGGGCAGTCGCGCCACGCGTCGAAGCTCAAGCTCCGTCGACGCGCTCGTACCGCAGCGGATTCGCGCTCTTTGGACTCTGCACCCGGAACCGAATCCGGCCATCGAGAATGTCGTGCAGCAGCTCCCCGCAGACGGTCGCCCGCCAGCCCTGCATCAGCTCCGGGGCCGGGGGGCGGCGGCGCTCCGTCACGTGCCAGTGCACGAACTCCTGGACGTCGGCTGTCGTCCCCACCAGGCTCATCGCGATGCCCAACTGGGCGCAGCGGTCCGCCAGGACGATCGATGTCAGCTTCGTCAGCACATCGTCGTGCTGTGTCGACTTGTTGAAATTCTGTCGCGGCGGCAGGTCGTCCTCGGGAGTTTCCATTCCCCGGCGGACGGCCTCGACGATGTCATCGGCGACGCGTTGATAGTCGCGGCGCTGAAGTCCCCGGGTCGAGTTGAGATCGCGCACGGTCTTCGGCCGGCGACGGACGATCTCCGTCATCAGATCGTCGCGGAACGCCACCCGCGCCGGGCGATCGATGATCTGCGCGTAGTTCTCCCGCCAGGTCCATAATTCCCGGGCGACCGCCAGCTCCCGGGCCGAAAATCGGTTGGCCTGCGGCAGACGCCGCCAGCCCTCGCGGTCCGTCTCCGCGACCACTTCCTCGACAAATCGCCGGAACTCTACGGTCGCCCACTCCGCCCGTCCCAGCTTCGCGAGCTGCGCCCGCTGCTTCTCCCAGACGAGCGGCAGATAGGTCACATCCTCAAGCGCATACTCGACCTGTGCCTGCGACAGCGGGCGATATTCCCAGTCAGTCCGGGTCTCTGTGCAGTGCACGACTCGTCCCAGCACGCGCTGGACGAGGTTCTTGTAGGCCGAGGGAAAGGTGCGGGTCAGCAGGCCTTCGGCAATCTGGACATCCACCAGATTCTTCGGCGGCGCCCCGGCGTTCCGCAGACAGAACCGAATCTCCTCCCGCCCCCCGTGAACCAGAATCGTCGACGTCGAATCCGACATGATCCGCCACCAGGCGGACAGGTCCGGCACGGCCAGCGGGTCGACGACCGCCGAGCTGGTGGCCGTCGCGAACTGCATCAGACTCAGCTTGGGACGGAAGTACCGCTCGGAGACGAATTCCGTATCAAATGCAATCAGCGGCGCATGACGAATCTCGTCGCAATATGCGTCAAACTCCGATTGCGTCGTGATCAGAGTCACTGACATGAAGGCGAAGGAAAGGGCCCACGTTGTCGATCGGTGATGTATGCAATTCGATGCAGTCTAGGGGCTTCGGCGAAGTCTGTGAATCCGCCGGCGAGAAAGTCTTCAGAGAACCTGGACTGACCAGCAATCCTGAGGGACGGCGATGCCCCGCGCCGATCCCATGGGCCGCGGCTTTCAGAACGCGAATTCACACGTCGCCCACTGACCGAAATTCTCCTCGACGTCGACCCGCAATTGATGCCCGCCCCCCAGCGAGTCCGCCAGTCGGCCCGCCAGCTCGCCAGCAATCCACCGCGCCAGCGCCTCGGCCGTCGTCTGACGCACCGGCAGCAGCCGGCATTCGTCCCTGGGAAACACCCAGCGCCGCTCCGCGAAGCGGATCTCGACTTCCTGCTCCGTCTGCTCGACGGTCAGCCGGGGATGCTGCAGCGGCACCAGCATGCTGTGGTCCAGCCCGTCGACGATCGCCTGCAACTGGTCGCGGAGGGCCAGGAAATCGACGACGAATTCATTCGCATCCAGCGGGCCGGAAACCTCCGCCGCCACCCGCCAGTTGTGGCCATGCAGCCGCTCGCACCAATCGCCGATGGTGATAAAGTGCGCCGCCGAAAAGACGAGATGATCCTTCGTCACGCGGACGCTGTACCGGGAGGAGTCCAGCGTCATGAGGCTGACTCGCTCTGAGGGACAGGCCCGCGATTCGAACGGGCAGGGGCCAAGAGGCGGGCCATCAGACGACCGGCTCCCAGCCCGGCTCATAGGCGCGGCCCCAATGCCGCAACGCATCATCATCGTTCAGGATGCGGCCGTCCTGCGGATTGCAGTTGAGAGTCCGTCCCGTGCGGTGCGCGATGTTTCCCAGATGGCAGAGCAGGGTGCTCTTGTGGCCTTCCAGGATCTCAGCATTCAGTTCCAGCGGCCGGCCGGTGCGGATCGCCGTCAGGAAGTTCCGCAGATGGTCCGCGAGATCGAGCCCCCCCGGCAGTTCCTGCACGAGCTTGTCGCGGGAATCATAAACCTTCACGCCCCCCGCCTCGTCCACCTCCATCGCCCCCTCATCGCCGTAGAACGTGACGAACCGGTCGATCTCGTGGCGATTGCAGCTCAGACCCTGCCAGCTGATGGCCCGGTTTCCTTCAAATTCGAAGCTGACGGCGTGCGTGTCCGGCGTCTCCTGGTCATCGGCAAAGCGGTACCGCCCCCCGGACGACGTCGCGCGGATGGGATAATCGACTTCCAGTCCCCAGCGGCAGATGTCGAGCGCGTGCACCCCGTTGTTGCCGAGTTCGCCGTTCCCCCAATGCCAGAACCAGTGCCAGTTGTAATGGATGCGGTTCGACAGAAAGGGAACCCGCGGCGCCGGACCCTGCCACAGGTCATAGTCCAGAGTCGGTGGCGGGTCCGCCGGCGTACCGGTCCCGATCGATCCGCGGAGACTGCTGTACCAGCAGCGGGCGAGGTACACACGTCCGAGCGCTCCCTCTCTGAGCAGGCTGATCGCGGCATGGAACGCCGGGCTGCTGCGGCGCTGCGCGCCCATCTGCACCGCCCGGCCGGACTTTCTTGCGGCGGCGACCATCCATTCCCCTTCCTGAGGAGTGTGGCTGCAGGGCTTCTCCACGTAGACGTGCTTGCCCGCCGCGCAGGCCAGGATCGTCGCCGGGGCATGCCAGTGGTTCGGCGCGGCGCAGACCAGCACGTCGACAGCCGCATCATCCAGGATGCGGCGGAAGTCGGTCAGCTGTTCGGCCGCCTGGCCCGCGGACGATTGCAGTCGCGCGGCGGCCGCTGCCGCGCGTTCGGAATCGACGTCCGCCACGTACGCCACTCGCACGCCGGGCAGGGCGGCGAATGACTGGGCGAGCGCCATGCCGCGCGACATGCCCATCACGCCGATCGTGATCTCACGCACGTCCCCCGCTTCCTCAGCCTTCGTCTGCGCGGCCGCCCCTGTCAGACCGGCAAGCGCGCTGGTCTTCAGCCAGGCGCGACGGGAAAGCGCGTGCGACATCAGTCGGTCCTCGCGGGCAGAGGCGGGGGATCACGCGGCGTGTCCGCGCGTCCATCGACACACAGTGCCCGCTGACCGACTGGGGCGTCAAGCATTCGCCCGCGAACGTACTTCGGTTTTGTCGGCGGCGCGCTCCGCTCAGCGAGCCGCGATGCCCGCCGCCCCCGCGCCGACCGGCTCCAGGTCGTCCTCGTTCGAGTCGGCTGTCGCGTTGTCCGTCGCAACGATCGACGGTTCCGCGACGATCCCGGGCTGGGGGATCAGGCCCCGACGCAGCAGCGTCTCAAGGTCCCGCCGGGACTGCCGCTCGCACCAGTCCCAGATCGGTCTCTCCAGCAAAATCGCTCCGACGGCCACTGCCACGCCCCCCAGCACGTCGCTGAAGTAATGCCAGCCCGTTGTCATGGTCGAGGCGATCACCGCCAGGTTGAGCGCGCCGGAGACGATCCGCAGTCCGCGCCGCTGCCGCACCGCCCAGAACAGCAGAATCGCCCAGGTCGTGTGAAACGACGGAAAGGTGATCAGTCCTTCGGCGCCGCGCCACGTCGCTGTCGTCCGTTCGCCGGCACGCAGCTCGTGAAAATGCTCGAGGTACCGCGCCTGCGTTGCATCCGCGGGATAACCGTAGGCGGCGAACGGCCCATCGGCGGGCAGGGCCACGAACACGGCCGCACACACCAGCGCGGCCATCATGAACTGCACCACGAAGCCGCGCAACTCGCGATCGCGGCGGCCGAAACTCAACACGATGATTACCAGCGGCGTCTGCCACAACAGCGAGTCATACGCGAACCGCAGGCCCCGCCCGATGGCCGGATGCTCCTGCGTCCAACGGACGATCGACGGCAAATGCACTCCCAGCGCGGCGTCCGTCGCCTGCAGCCAGCCATCGGCCAGACCCCGCCCGCTCGCTGCCGCGGCGTACATCAGCACCGAATAGCAGGCAGAGAACGTCGTGATGAACAGCAGCGCTCCCAGCGCCAGCGCGAACTGCGGGACGCCCCGCCGATGGTAATGCCAGGCCCCCCCTGCCAGCCCGAGGCCGATCAGCAGCGGCTCAGCGGCGTCGCTGATCGGGAAGCGCAGGCGGAACGACGCCAAAAGCGCCGCGGCGGCCAGCGCCGTCCCCGCGACGCACACCAATCCCCAGATCCAGAAGCGGCGCATCGCGGTTCGTCCAACGGCAGGCGACAACGGCTGCGGGGCCCGCCCGGTCGCTGCCGGCACTCCCCCTGCAGGAGATGTAGTCCGAAATTGCCACGTCGCGGGCGACGATGCGCGTCCGCCGGCCGTCGGCTGATCTGCGCGGTCCGGGGACGCCGATGTTGCTGATTATCGGGATCGCAGCGGCAGGAGAATGAACCGCGCCCAGCGTCAGTTCAGGGGCAGGAGTTCAGCGACAGCAGGTCGATCCCGTGGTCGCCCAGGCCGCGTCCCGCCGATCGCTGCTGGTAGGACTCGGCCATCCGGGTGACCGTTTCCAGCGCGAAGATGTCGGCGTTCTGACGGAGGTGCCGGCTGCTGCGCCGGCCGCACCCCGAGAGCAACGCCTGCAGACAGTCCGCATGCAGCCGAACGGCCTGCCGGGCGGTAATTCGCGATTCGACCAGGGCGGCCGTCAGGCGGGAATGTTCCGCGTCCAGCCACTGCCCGCCAAAGAACACGAAGTTCCGCAGCAACTCGGCATAGGCGTTCCTGAGGACGGGCGGCACGGGCCGATCGCCCGCTTCGGTCGCAAGCCTCCCGACCCGCTGCAGTTGCGCCAGCGCGTCGTCGTTCTCGTCCCGCCCCTCGGCCAGCTGGCGACGCTCCGAATGCAGCAGCCGCAACCGATCCCGCTGAACGTCGTCACGGGCCAGCACCCGCTGAACCCAGACCGCCAGCGCCCGGCTGTCCCATTCCGCCGCCGCGGGGAATACGTCCGCGTCCAGTTCGCCGCAGCGCAGCAGCCAGGGGTCGTCCGCGCGAGCCGAAATGATCAGCACGGGATCGTCGAGGCCGGCCTCCCGAAGCACTTCCAGGAACACCAGCGGGTCGGTGTCGTCCTCCGCCGGCGCTCCGATGACGACGAGATCAAAACTCTCCTCCCGCAAATGAGTCAGCCCCGAAGTCTGATTCGAGCACCAGCGGAACCGCGGCTCGCTGCATCCCAGCCGATCAAGCTGCAGGGCCAGTGCGGTCCAGGACGGCTCGTCGCGACAGATGCAGAGCAGGCGCAGCGATTCATTGAGGCGCGGCGCCGCGCGCTCGCCGGACGTCCGGGGTTCGATGGGCATCGACAAAGCAGGTTCCCCGAGGGATGCGAAATGACATCGAAGGGGGCCGCATCGTTTCGGCGAACAGGCCCGCGGGTCAAGACGGCTTTTCTTGGCCGCCGACAGGCCTCAGCCTGCCCGCCGTCAATTGGCGTCGACCTGCCCCAGCGCCCGGGTCCGGCGGCGCGAGACTGGTCTTTACCCTAAAACGGCAGGAGAGTTACAACGCGCGGAGCGGGGACTTCGCCATCTATCGGGGCAACAGGGATGTGGTACGACGTCGTGGTGCTGATCGTGCTGGTGTACTGCACGGCACGCGGAGCCTCCCGGGGCCTGATCTGGCAGCTCGCGACGATCGCCAGCATCGTGCTGTGCCTGTTGTTCGCCGAGTCGTTCGCCGCGGTGGTGGGGCCGCACATCACGCTCGATCCGCCGCTGAATGAATGGGTCACGCTGTTTGCCGCGTACCTGTTCTTCTCGTTTGTGGCCTTCGGCGCCGCCCGGATTCTGAACCACGGCGTCGAGAAGGTGAAGATGGGCGAATTCAACCAGCATCTCGGGGCGCTGTTCGGCTTCCTCAAGGGGGCGGTGATCTGCCTGGTGATGACGTTCTTCATGGCCACGCTCCCGGCCACTCAAGAGACCATCCGGCATTCGAAGAGCGGCCGCGTCGCGGCAATCATCGTCGATCGAATTCATCCAGCCATGCCCGCCAGCCTGCGCGCCTCGCTGAAGGAGTACATCCACGCGCTCGACAATCTCGTGCCGATCGAATCGCTGAACGCTCACGACGGCGACGACGACCCGTGGGGCACGGCGATGGAGCAGGCCGCGACCGCTCAGCCCTCGCAGACGCCCGCCGGGCTCTGGGACCTGGTGAACCCGCCGACCGGAGCCACGCCCCTGGCGCCGATCGGCCGCTCGTCGATTCCGGGCTCCTCCATCCCTGGCGCGCCCGTCCCTCCGCCGGCCGATCCGAACTCCCCGTCGCCCGCCTCGAATAACCGCAGCTCGATTCCGCGCGGCGTCACATTCGCCCCCGGGCAGGGACTGGTCGAACCGGCCGCCGCGGTCCAGCAGGACGCCGACTTCTGGTCCCGCGTCAAAGGCACGCTGGGGGATGAGGCCCGCCGCAAACTGTCGCAGACGCTCGAAGATCTCGATCCCGCCACCCGCCGCAAGGTCGAGTCGCAGGTCCTGGAGCTGCTGAACTCGACGCGCTCGGAAGACCTGCCGCAACTCAAGCAGCAACTCCTGCGCTCCGGCGTGGATGCGATCCCGGCCGTCATGGCCAGCTGGGAGCAGTTCACGTCCCGCGGGGCCGCGCCGGAAACCGAACAGCGCCGCAAGCTGCTCGAAGAAGTCAGCCAGCTCCGTTCGTCCTTTCCGCAGATTCAGGCGCGAATGCAGTCAGAGATTCGCGGATTGATGGCGGGAGTTCCCGAGAACATCGCCGTACGCGTGCTGCAGGACTGGAAGGCGGACCTGCTGCACGACGCTCGCAACGACCCCGATCCGGGGACGACCGCGGAGACGACTGTCGAGGCACGGATTCTGAGACAGCTCGAAGCGGCGGGCCTGCGGATGGAGGGGCTCGACCACGAACTCCGCGACCGGCTCTCCGCGGGAGCGGAAGGGCAGCTGGAGTTGCGATAGCGGGGTGCAGTCTCCACACTGCGGGACTTCCGCATGGCCCGGCCGACGATCGCCGGGCCTGTCAGTTTCGTCCCGATTGTGCGTGCATGTCCGCCTCGTCCGCTCCCGACCGTTTCGAAACCGCCCGGCTCGAAAAGCTGAACAAGATCGTCGATCTGGGCGTCGATCCCTACGGGCAGCGGTTTGACGATCACCTGCCGATCGCCGAGGCCCGCCGGCGCGCTCCCGGGGAACCCGGCATCATCGGCGATGAAGTCCGCGTCGCCGGCCGCATTCTCCGCTGGCCCAAGACCGGCAAGCTGCAGTTCGTCCATATCCAGGACGCCACCGGCCGCATCCAGTTGATGATGTCCAAAGCGGACCTCAGCGACGAACAGTGGACCCTCATTTCAGCGCTCGATCTGGGCGACGTCGTGGGAGTCGACGGCAAGCTCCGCCGGACCAACACCGGCGAGATCACCGTCTTCGTCGAACGCCTGACGATCCTCTGCAAGTCGCTCGCCCAGCCTCCGGAAAAATTCCACGGGGCGAAGGACATCGAGCTGTTGCTGCGGCATCGCGAAGTTGACCTGATTTACAACGAGGGGGTGCTGGAGCGTCTGCTGCTGCGGAGCCGGATCGTCGATTCGGTCCGCCAGACGCTGCGCTCGAAAGCGTTCGTGGAGGTCGAAACGCCGGTGCTGCATGCGATCGCCGGCGGCGCGGCCGCGCGACCGTTCCACACGCATCACAACGCGCTCGACATTCCGCTGTTCCTGCGGATCGCACTGGAGCTGCACCTCAAACGGCTGATGGTCGGCGGCGTCGAGCGCGTGTATGAGCTCGGCCGGGTGTTCCGCAACGAGGGCATCGACGCCACGCACAATCCCGAGTTCACGATGCTCGAGGCCTACCAGGCCTACGGCAATTACGAGTCGATGATGGACCTCACCGAGGCCGTCATCAGCGACGCCGTCCGGACGGTCCTGACGGCACGGGCGATGGCCGCGGGGGATGCCGTCGCCGACGCGCCGCCCGCCGACGACGGACGGCTGACGCTCCCCTGGGGCGAGGGGACGATCGATTTCACTCCCCCCTGGCCCCGCCGGAAGTACGCCGATCTGTTTCAGGAACACGTCGGCTGCGACATCTCCGACGCCGCCGCCGTCCAGACAGCCGCCGCCAGCCACGGCATCGAGTGGGCCAACGTCCATCCCGACGTCGTCGTCAGCGAGGTGTTCGAAGCCTGTTGCGAGCAGCACCTGACCGGTCCGGTGTTCGTGATCGACTACCCGGCCGCCATCTGTCCCCTCACGAAGCGCAAAACCGGAGACCCCCGGTTCGCCGAACGGTTCGAGCTGTATGTCGAGGGCATGGAACTGGCGAACGCGTACACTGAGCTCAATGATCCCCGGCTGCAGGAGGAGCTGTTCCGCACGCAGCTGGCGGGGCTTCCGGACGAGGAATCGATGGCCAAGATGGACCACGATTTCATTTCGGCCCTGAAAGTCGGCATGCCCCCCGCCGGCGGGCTGGGGATCGGCATCGACCGTCTGGTCATGCTGCTGACGAACACGCGAACCATTCGCGACGTGATCTTCTTCCCGCTGCTGCGTCCGGAACGCGTCGCGCCGCGGGGCGGGGGAGGCGCGGCGGAATCCCCCTGAGATCCAGTTCCCGGACCGGTTTTCCCCCCGGGCGGATTGCTTTTCTGCCCTGACTGCAAAGAATCAGCAGGCAGGCCCCTTTTTGCATTGCAGTGTGGATCATGAGTTCTGTGGCAGCGACTTCCCGCGGCACGACCGCGCAGCCCTTTTCGAAGCCCTCGTTCGACGCCTGGCTGCAGGCCCGGAAAGAGCCCGGCTTCATCGCGGATCGTCGCCGCAAAGCGTTCGCTCTGTATGAAGAATTGCTGTCGACGCCGCTGAATCCGGAGGAGTACAAGCGGGTCGACCTGCGGACGTTCCGGCCGGACGTCTATCGCCCCGTGGACGCGTCCGCCTCCGCCCCGGCGGCGCTCACGACGCTGATGCAGGACCGCGCCGACTTCAGCGGCGCGCTCGTGCATGTCGACGGCCGCTGCGTGTCTTCGACGCTCGATGAGAAGTACGCCGCCCGCGGCGTCCTGTTCGGCGATCTGTCGGAGCTGCTGGTTACGCACCGCGAGCAGCTCGAACCGTATTTCATGACGCGCGCGGTTCAGCCGGACAAGGACCGATTCGCCGCCTGGCATGCCGCCTACTGGACGGGAGGGACGGTGTTGTTCGTCCCTCGGAATGTCGAGTTGGACGTTCCCCTGTACAGCCTGATCGCGCACGCGACGGACGGGGGC
Source organism: Planctomyces sp. (assembly GCA_019636235.1). Lineage (GTDB taxonomy): Bacteria > Planctomycetota > Planctomycetia > Planctomycetales > Planctomycetaceae > Caulifigura. The sequence goes on along the minus strand of JAHBXW010000001.1, from coordinate 479,846 downwards.
GCCGACTTCACGCATACGCTCGTGATTCTGGAAGAGGGGGCGTCCGCGACGCTGCTTGAAGAAACCGCTTCCGCGAATCCCGACCTCGCGGGGCTGCACGCCGGGGCGGTCGAACTGCTCGTCGGCCGCGGAGCCCGGTTGCGATACGTCCAGCTCCAGAACTGGAACGGGAAGTTTCGGCATTTCGCGCACCAGGCCGGGCGCGTCGAGGCGGACGGCATGCTGCAGTGGACTGTCGGCGGGCTGGGCGCCCGGATGGCCCACATCCACCAGGACATTCACCTGGACGGCGCCGGCGCGCAGGCGGAGGTCAACGGCGTCATCTTCGCCACCGAGAAGCAACTCCTGTCGTTCTACACCGAGCAGGCGCACAACGCGCCGCACACGCGCTCGGATCTGTTGTACAAGGATGTGCTGCGCGACCAGGCCCGCGTTGTCTGGCGGGGGATGATCAAGGTCGCCAAGGCCGGACAGAAGACCGACGGCTACCAGCGAAACGACGCGCTGCTGATGAGCCGCGACGCCCGGGCGGACTCCATCCCGGGGCTCGAGATCGAGGCCGACGATGTCCGCTGCACGCATGGCGCGACGGCCGGCCGCGTCGACCGCGAGCAGTTGTTCTACTGCATGTGCCGGGGGCTGAGCGAATACGAGGCGATGCACATGATCGTCGAGGGGTTCTTCGGCGAAGTCTATGATCGCATCCCGGTGGAACTGGTTCGCGAGACGCTCCGCGAGGCCGTGGAACGCAAGCTGGGCATCGGCTGACGCGCGAGTAAGCAGGAGCGGAGGGACATCCTTCCGGACCGGCCGGCGCGCGTTCATTGTCAAGCCGGATCGTGGCGCCCTGCGACGTCCCATTCGAACGCCTGCCGCTCGACATGGAGTTCCTGAAGCGCGGCTTCGTATTTGCGTCGCTGGTCCCAGCAGATGGCATGCACCATCAGCGCCTGAAGCGATGTGATTGCGGACATCGCCACACTCTGCGGCCAGGTGAGCAACACCAGAGGGGCGAGCGTAAGCATCCAGCCCATGCGAGGCGCCCAAAACGTCAGCGTGGCCCGCTCCCGCCAGTGCCGTTCAAGACGGTCTTCCCGGGCCAGGAGTTCCTCTCTGGATCCTGGTGGTCCCTTGAGAGCGAAATCCTCGATCCGGCTCGCATCGACGTGCTCGAGCAGCAGCGCCGAAACCGAGGCGGAATCGCCGCCCGACCATGTCTGTTTCGACGGGTCGACGAGAATTCGGATGGATTGATCCGGCAGCATGAGTTCCATCTCGCGGAAATCCGGCCGATCCGCTTCGAGACGCCAGAATCTGAGACGCTGGACATCGTCCCAGACGCATGTGGCGGTCGCGTTGGGGCCCGTGACTGTGAAGCCCTCCCGCGCGAGCGTCACGCGGCGTCGATCCGGCCACGGGAGTCGGATTTCCAACTCGTCGCTCAAGGGCGCCGCTGGCGGCGGCGTCCAGATTCGTCGAATCAGCGAGTGGATGTGTTCCGCGTCCGCATCGTCCAGGGCCGACAGGTCGATCGTCCTTCGCCCGATCGGTTCGTCGGGGTTGCGGTACGACAACCGGCCCGTGCCGAATTCGATCCGTCCGGCGGCGAACGCTTCCCAGGGCCATAACCGCCAGTTCCTGATCCCGCGTCGCCAGACGCCTTCGTCGTCGACGCGCAGCACGGTCCGCAGCGGCACGAGCAGGCCGACGGCCAACGCCGCGAACATGCCGACACCGAACGCACGTTCCAGGGGACCCTGTTGAGGACGCAGATTTGGCGTCAGCAGAAACACGACGGCCAGCAGCAGCGCGCCGCCGCTGCCCCACAGTGCGGCTCGTCGCAGTTCGGACTTCAGCCGATACTCGCGCGCCGTGCCGGCGCGCCCCTCGCGGTCGAACGTCGTGTGCGGGAATGCGGGCATCGATGTTCGAACGGCGGCCCAGGGGGCGCGGATCATCAGTTTTCGTCCGGAACCGGCGCGTGATTCGAATCATTTCTAACCCGATCCACTGACGGCAACCTTCTTCCGGGTCCCTTCGCGACCTAGACTCCCGTTGCCTCGCATCCCGTTGCCGTTTTCGTGGCGACGCACTCAACGGAGGATGGAAGTGACGCGTATTGACCTGTCCACGGCCGGCATCACGGTCCGGGACATCTGCCGGAATCTGCCCCCCTCGGCGCTCTACGAGGAGGCCATTCGCCACGAACCCGGAACGACCATTTCCGATCGCGGCGCGCTGATCGCCTATTCCGGCGAAAAGACCGGACGTTCGCCCCGCGACAAACGCGTCGTCCGTCATCCGCTGTCCGAACACGACGTCTGGTGGGGGCCCGTCAACTTCCCGCTCGACGAAGCCACGTTCATGATCAACCGGGAACGGGCCATCGACTACCTCAACACGCGCAGCCGGCTGTACTGCGTCGATGGTTTCGCCGGCTGGGACCCGGCGATGCAGATCAAGGTCCGCGTGATCTGCGCCCGCCCGTACCATGCGCTGTTCATGTGGAACATGCTCATCCGCCCCTCCGCGGACCAACTGGCTGATTTCGGGACGCCCGACCTCGTCATGTACAACGCCGGCGGCTTTCCCGCCAACCGGTTCACCACCGGCATGACGTCCCGGACCAGCGTCGACCTGTCTCTGGAGCATCGCGAGGTCGTCATTCTCGGCACGGAATACGCCGGCGAAATGAAGAAGGCGGTGTTCACCTACATGAACTACGCCATGCCGAAGGCCGGCATCCTGTCGATGCACTGCTCCGCCACCGCGGACCGGCAGACCGACGAATCGGCGCTGCTGTTCGGGCTGTCCGGCACCGGCAAGACGACGCTGTCCGCCGATCCCAAGCGGCTGCTCATCGGCGATGACGAGCACTGCTGGAGCGACGATGGCGTCTTCAACGTCGAGGGAGGCTGCTACGCGAAGGCCGTGTATCTGACCCGCGAGGCGGAGCCGCAGATTTTCGACGCCCTGCGCTTTGGCGCGGTGCTCGAGAACGTCGTCTACGACCGGGCGGACCATCACGTCGACTTCGGGGACACGACATTTACGGAGAACACGCGCGGGGCCTACCCGATCGAGTTCATCGAGAACGCCAGAATTCCTTGCGTCGCGTCGCACCCCCGGCACGTCGTGTTCCTCACCTGCGACGCCTTTGGCGTGCTTCCGCCCGTCAGCCGGCTGACGCTGGAACAGGCCGAGTACCAGTTCCTCAGCGGGTACACGGCCAAAGTCGCCGGGACGGAAATGGGAGTGAAGGGGGCTCAGGCGACGTTCTCCCCGTGCTTTGGCGCTCCGTTTCTGGTCTGGCCGCCGCAGCGCTATGCCGACCTCCTCACCGAGAAGCTGCGCCGACACGGTTCAGACGTCTGGCTGGTGAACACCGGCTGGGTCGGGGGACCTCCCGGCGTCGGCGAGCGGATTCGGCTGAGCTACACCCGGGCCATCATGGACGCCATTTATTCCGGCAACCTCGCGGCTGTCGAACCGGTCGTCGAACCCGTGTTCCGGCTGCGGACCATCCCCCGCTGCCCGGGCGTGCCGGATGCTGTGCTCCAGCCCCGGAATTCCTGGAAGGACCCGCTCGCCTACGACGAAAGCGCGCAGCGGCTCCGGGGACTGTTCGAGCAGAACATGCAGAACCTCGGCGCCGATTGCGCGCTGTCGGGCTGACCCAGCCGCGGACGCCTCACAGTTCGCCGTCGACGCCCAGTTGATGGAAGAAGTGCGTGATCGTGTTCTGGTTCTTCAGCAGCCAGTCGATTTTGGGCTCGCCGCGCATCGCCTTGCGGATGGCCTTGGCCGTCGCCAGCCGATTCGATTCGAACAGCCCGGCGTGATCGACCGTCTCGGCCGACAGGACGCTGGGGTCCAGCCATACAGAAACAATGATCCCCAGGTCATCGGTCTTCTCGATCGGCAGCTCTCCCGAGCGGACCGAATCCAGGACGCCGTTGGCGATGCCGGCCTGCACGGATCCCATCAGGATGTTCGTGTACTTCTCGCTGTTGACGGTCACCTTGCTGACCATCAACGTCGTGGGCCGGACCTGCACGTCGCAGTTGAGGATCGCGAAGACGCGCGAGTGCCCTTTGGTCTGATCGCCAATCAGGTTCGCAATCGCGTAGCCGACGGGGCCGTCGAGTTCCCCGATCACGACTTCCGGTTCCGCGGCGAGATAGCCGGGGCCGTTTTCGACCTCGACCAGGGCCTCGCCGGTCCGCATCACGATGCGGCCGGGGCGGAGCTTCTTGACCTTCTTGACGGGCTTCTTTTTGGCCATGACGGAACCAGCGGGAGAGGCGGAAACGGACGGACTGCGAGCGTCGGATTGTGAAGCCCGTCGAGGCGATTCGCCAGTCCGCTGCCTGCATCGGGACAGGCGCCTGGGAAACGTGCCCGGCGCGCTCGACTTGCCGGCGCGCCCTTATGTCGCCGCCGCCTCCAAGGTCGCCGCCGGCTTCTCCAGCGGCAGCTCCAGTTGCAGCCGTCCGTTCGATCCCTTTTCCTCCGCAGGCCGCTTCCGGTTGCGCCACGCCTCCTCGATCGTCTGGAACAGCACGAAGAACGCCGGCACGTAGAACACGGCCAACAGCGTCGACACGATCATGCCGCCGAACACAGCCGTGCCCAGCGCCTGCTGACCCGCCGCCCCGGCGCCCCGCGCGATCACCAGCGGCACCACGCCCATGATGAACGAGAACGAAGTCATCAGGATCGGCCGGAACCGCAGCCGCGCCGCCTCCACCGCCGCTTCGAGAATCGTCCGCCCCTGACGCCGCAGGTCCCGCGCGAACTCCACGATCAGGATCGCGTTCTTGCTGCCCAGCGCGATGATCAGCACGATGCCGATCTGCGTGTACAGGTTGTTGTCCATCCCGCGGATCGTCACCGCCGCCACCGCGCCCAACAGCCCCAGCGGCACCACCAGAATCACGGCCGCGGGAATCAGCCAGCTTTCGTACTGCGCCGCCAGCACCAGATACACCAGCATCACGGCCATCCCGAAGATCAGGAACGCCTCGTTGCCGACCTTCTTCTCCTGATAGGCCATGCCCGTCCAGGAATAGCCCATCGTTCCCGGCAGCGTCGATTCGGCGATGCGTTCCATCAGCGTCAGCGAATCGCCCGAGCTGTAGCCCGGCGCGGGTTCGCCGCTGATCGCCGCTGTCGGATACAGGTTGTAACGGTTGATGATCTGCGGGCCGAACGACTTCTCGACCCGGGCGACCGTCCCCAGCGGGACCATCTGCCCGCCGCGGTTCCGGACTTCCAGACGCAGGATGTCCTGCGGATCGGCCCGGAATTCCGGCTCGGCCTGAATCCGCACCTGATACGTGCGGCCGAACTTGTTGAAGTCGTTCACGTACGCCGAGCCCAGGTACGACTGCAGCGTGTTGAACACGCTGGCCAGCGGCAGATCGAGCGCCTTCACCTTGTCGCGGTCGATGTCAACGAACAGCTGCGGAACCCCCGGGCGGAACGTGCTGTTGAGCTGCGCCAGCCCGGACTGGCTGGACCCCGCCTCGATGACGCCCTGGGTGGCCAGCTGCAGTTCGGCGAGGCCCACTCCGGCGCGATCCTCGACCTGCATCTGGAAGCCGCCGCGGACGCCCAGGCCGCGAATGGCCGGGGGCGGGAAGGGGAAGATCATCGCGTCCTGAATCTGCGAGAACTGTCCGCTGAGATGCCCCATGATGGCCTGCAGCGTCGCGCCTTCTTTGGCCCGCTGGTCCCAGTCGTCGAACGTCACGAACAGCGTGCCGGCGTTCGATGCGCTGCTTTGATCCAGCAGCGACAGCCCGCCGATGGTGAAATAGTCCGCCACGCCGGGCGTGTCCTCAAGGATCGCATCGATCCGCCGCATGACCGCGCGCGTCCGGTCCTGGGAGGCCGCGTCCGGCAGTTGCACGGCCACCAGCAGATACCCCTGATCCTCCGTCGGGAAAAACCCGGTCGGCACCCGCGTGTACCACCAGGCCGTCCCGCTCACGATCAGGACGAACGACAGCATCACCAGCGACACCCGCCGCACCAGCCGCCGCGTGATGCCCACGTAGATCGCCTCGACCCAGCCGTAGACGCGGTTGAACGCCCGGTAAAACAGGTTCTTCTTCTCCTTCGGCGGCCGCAGCCACAGCGCGCACTGCGCCGGCTTCAGCGTGATGGCGTTGATGGCGCTGAGCAGCGCCGTGGCCGCGATCGTCAGCGCGAACTGGCGATACAGCTGCCCCGTCACGCCGCCCAGGAATGCGCTCGGCAGAAACACCGCCATCAGCACCAGCGTGATGCCGATGATCGGCCCCAGCACCTCGCCCATCGCCCGGATCGTCGCCGTCTTTGGCGGTTCGCCCCGTTCGATATGATGCGCCGCGTTCTCCACGATCACGATCGCGTCGTCGACCACGATGCCGATCGCCAGCACCAGCCCGAACAGCGTCAGCATGTTCACCGAGAAGCCCAGCGCCGCCATCGCCGCGAATGCGCCGATGATCGTCACGGGCACCGTTGTCGCCGGAATCAACACGGCCCGCCAGTCCTGGAGGAACACCAGGATCACGATCAGCACCAGCACGCCCGCCTCGAGCAGCGTCTTGTAGACCTCGTGAATCGAGGCGTCCACGAATCGCGTCGTGTCCAGCGGCACCGAATAGGCCATGCCTTCCGGAAAGGATCCGCTGAGACGCTCCATCGCCGCCAGCACGTCCTCCGCCACCTGCAGCGCGTTGGCGCCCGGCAACTGGTAGATGCCGATATTGGCCGTCGGCTGGCCCTGCCGCAGATTGAACTGGTCGTAGGTCTGCGCGCCGAGTTCGACGCGGGCGATGTCCTTCAGCCGCGTGACCTGCGTCCCTGCGCCCGTCTTGACGATGATGTCTTCAAACTGCTGCGCGTCCGTCAGCCGGCCGAGGACCGTCACCCCCAACTGGAAGCTCAGGTCGTTGGGGGCCGGCGGCTGGCCGATCTGCCCCGCCGCCACCTGGACGTTCTGCTCCTGGATCGCGGCCACCACGTCCTGCGTCGTCAGTCCCCGCGACTTCATCCGCTCGGGGTCCAGCCAGATCCGCATGCTGTAGTTGCCGGTGCCGAACACCGTCACATCGCCAACGCCAGCCACGCGGCTCAGCTCGTCCCGCAGATGCAGCGTCGCGTAGTTCGACAGGTACAGGTTGTCGAACTCGCCCGACGGCGACGACAGCGACAGCACCAGAATGATGTTCGCCGACTGCTTCTTGACCGACACTCCCTGCCGCTTGACCTCCTCCGGCAACAGCGGTTCGGCCGCCGACACCCGGTTCTGCAGCAGCACCTGCGCCGCGTCCAGGTTCGTGCCGATCTCGAATGTGACCGTCAGCGAGTACGAGCCGTCTCCCGAAGACGTCGAGGACATGTACAGCATGTTCTCGACGCCGTTGACCTGCTGCTCGATCGGCGCCGCGACGGTGTTCGCCACGACCTCCGCGCTGGCCCCCGGATACGTCGCCGAAACTCGCACCGTCGGCGGCGTGATCTCGGGATACTGCTCGATCGGCAGCGCCAGCAGCGACACCGCGCCGATCAGCACCGTCACAATGGCGATGACGTTGGCGAAGATCGGCCGTTCAATGAAGAAGCGTGAAAACATAAGTCGTCAGTCAGTCAGTCGTCCGCGGCGTTCGATGAGGCCGGCGACGCCGCGGAATCGGCGGCCGCGATCGACGCATCTCCGGCCGGCGCCTCTTCGGGAGTCACCGGAGCCCCGGGACGCGCCCGCTGCAGCCCATTCACAATCACCCGGTCGGCGGCGGCAATCCCGTCCTCCACCACCCGCAGCCGGCCGATCGACCGGCCCAGCTTCACCGGGCGGTACTCCACGACGTCCTGGTCGTTCACCACCAGCAGGAATTCTCCCCGCTGATCGGCGCTGATCGCCCTGTCTTCCACGAGCAGCCGCGGACGTGGCGATCCCAGTTCCGCCCGAAGACGCACGAACAGGCCGGGAATCAGCGTGCGATCGTCGTTCGGAAACGAGGCCCTCCGCAGCACCGTCCCCGTTCCCGGGTCCAGTCCCAGTTCGCGGTAATCCAGTTGCCCCACATGCGGGAAATCAGACTCATTCGCCAGACCCATTCGCATCTGCGGAGGACTCTCGCGCGGATCGGGCAACTCGTGGGTCCGCAGCATCTGCATGAACCGCAGCAGGTCCGCCTCGCTGATGTAGAAGTAAACGTGAATCGGATCGATGCTCTCGATCGTCGCCAGCGGGACCGACCCGGACGAAATCAGATTGCCCACGTCCACCAGGTGTCGGCCGATCTGTCCGGAAATCGGAGCGCGGATCTCGGTGTGGTTCAGGCTCAGCTGCGCCTGGTCAACGGCCACGCGGGCGGTCGCCAGTTCCGCCTGAGCCGAAGCCGCTTCCGCCTTCTGGACGTCCAGCTGTTGTTGAGTCGTCGCGTTCTGCTGCTGCAGGCGCAGGGTGCGTTCGAGATTGGCCGTCGCCAGTTGCAGCGTGGCTTCGGCCTTCTGGACGCGGGCTTCCGCCGCGGCGAGTTCCGCTTTGAACGGGGCCTGCTCGATGACGAACAGAAGGTCCCCCTCGCTGACGTCCGCGCCGTCCTGGAACGCGATCCGCTCGAGGTAGCCGGTGACGCGCGCCCGTAGCTCGACGGTCGACCGGGCGCGGGTCGTCCCCGTGAAGTCCATGACTTCAACGACCTCCCGTTCGATCGGGCGCGAGACCGTGACCGTGGGGGGCGGCGGCGGCTGAAACTCATTCCGTTCCGCGCAGCCGGCCGCAACAAGCAGCAGGCACAGGCCGGCCGACAACAGGACGCGGGGCGAATGAATCGGGAAATCAGCCATGGGAGAGACGCTCAAACGAGTCCGTTCCAAGACGCACGACAGGCGACTCAGGAGTCTTTCGCCGCGACCGCGGGGCCGACGGCGGCGAGCGGCGCCGGGGACGGCGGCAGCGCCGCTTCCGACACGCGCGGGCGTCGCGCGGCGGCGTCCGGAACCTTCGACCCTTCGTCCTCCGAAAGGTTCGCCTGCACGAGCTGCAGCAGCTCCTGAAGCGTGCGGCGCTGCTCGGCCGTCAGGTTGCGGGTCGCCCGTTCGCGAACTCTGCGGAAACATTCCACGAGCTTGCGCCACACGGGCTGGGCGGCGGGCAGGGGACGGATGATCTTCCGCCGACGATCGCCGGGACAACCCTGCCGCTCGATCAGGCCATCGCGCTCCATGCGGTCCAGAATCCGCACCAGCGTCGGCGGCTCGATGTTCATCCGATCCGCGAGGTCGACCTGCGACAGCTCGCCCTCGTGCGCCAACCACGCCAGCACCTGGCACTGCCGGTGCGTGATGCCCTCCGGCAGCAGCTCCTGGTGCATCACCCGGTCGTACATCCGGGCCGTCATGTGGATCCAGTAGCCGACGCTGTTTTGAAAATCGTATTGAAGCACCGTGTGGTCCTCGGACTCCGCGTCATTGCTAGAGGTCTAATGAGTAGCATGCTAACCAGTAGGGAGCCACTGACAAGCCCCTTTCACGGATCAGCCGCGCACCGGGAACGAATCGTCAAGGCGCAACCCATTCACAGAAAACGGGTTCAGGACAGCCAGCGGTCCCGGTTCTCAGCGACGAATTCATCGTCCGTCAAGTGCGGATACCGGGCGATGACCCGATCCAGCTCCGCCGACTGCCCCCGGCTGAGGCCGGCGTCCGGGTCCAGCAACCGCACGTCGGACAGAAGTCCCTGGCGGCGGAGGACCTCATGGATCCCAGCCACGCAGCCCCGGAAACCGTTCGCCGCATCGAACAGTGCGGCGTTCATGTCCGTCACCATCGCGCTCAGCGCCAGCACGTCCGCCGAGGCCATCCCCGCAGCGACCGCATCGCGGCAAAGGCGATGAACGCGGACCGCCGAATTCGTCCAGCAGGCCCAGTGGCCCAGCAGTCCCCCCACGAATCGCAGCGGGCTCGCGCCCGGCCCGGCCAGCCAGGGCGTCAGCAAGTCGGCGACAATCGCGTCGTCATTTCCGGTGTAGAGCGCGATTTCCGCTGCGCGCCCGGAGTCGGCGACCGCCCGCACGACATCCAGAGTCGCATAGCGGTTGAACGGCGCCACCTTGATCGCGGCAACCGCCGGAATCTCGGCAAACGCCCGCCAGAACGAGTGCTCCAGCCGCCGACCTCCCACCGCCGGCTGCAGGTAAAAGCCGAACACGGGCAACACGGCCCCCACGGCGCGAACATGCGCGAGCAGCACGTCATCCGCTTCGCCGCCGAAGGCCGCCAGCGACAACAGCCCCGCGTGATATCCCAGATCGCACGCCAGTTCCGCCTCGCGAACCGCCTGGGCCGTCCGTCCGCAAATCCCTGCGACCAGAACAGGCGGCCGACCGCCGCTCGCGAACGTTCGGGATGTCTCCGCCGCCAGCTCGAGCACGGGCCGCAACAGTCCCACCGATGCGTCGTGAATCTCGAACTGCGTCGTGTGCACTCCCACCGCCAGGCCGCCGGCGCCGGCCTCCAGGTAGTACCGCGACAACGCCCGCTGCCGACGTTCATCGAGGCGGCGCTCCGGCGTCAGCGCCAGAGGGTGGGCCGGAATCACGAGTCCCTGGCGCAGGGCTGCGCCGACGTCCGGCCCGATCGTCGCGAATTCCGGCATCAATAGGCCCCATCCCGGACTTCGAAATGCGTCGGACGGTGCAACGACCGCCCGCCGCGTCGCACCCAGTCGGCCGTCCAGCGCAAGACAGTCTCGATCGGCGTGCGGGGGCGCCCCAGCGCCGCGGCGAGCCGCGACGTGTTGCTGACGACAGCCGTCTCCGACTCCGTCCCCTGAAACACGGGTGCGCGGTCCAGCAGTTCTCCCAGGCGAATGGCGACGTCCCGCACCGAGAGCATCTGGTCGCCGCTGAGGTTGAACACGGCCGGCGGCGACGCGGCCAGCGGGAATGCGCGCAGGATGAGTTCATTGGCGTCCCCCTGCCAGACGCCGGTGAAATGGCCGGTGGCCAGCGGAATCGGCTCGCCGCGATGCACTTTCCCGGCGATGTCCGCCACGACTCCGTAACGCAGGTCGAGCGCGTACGTCAGTCGCAGCAGCACGACGGGCGTCCCGTCCCGGCGGGAACAATGCTCGAAGATTCGTTCCCGGCCGACTGCGGCGTTGGCGTATTCCCCCAGCGGCGTGAGCGGATCGCTTTCCACGGATCCGCCGGCGGCGACGCGCGCCAGCGGGTAGACGTTGCCCGTCGACAGCGCAACGATCCGCGAGCCCCGGTAGCGCTCTCCGGAGAGGGCAGGGGCCAGCGTGTTTGTCGCCCACGTCGAGCTGGGATCCTGTTGCGTCCCAAATTTCTGTCCGACGAGATACAGGACGTTCGCCGCATCCGGCAGCCGTTCGAGGTCGTCGAGGTTCAGCACATCGCACTTCTGTGTTCCGATGCCGTGCGATTCGAGCCAGTCGCGGCCCGCGGCGTCCCGGAAGCGGCTGGCCGCGACGATGGACAGGGGGATACCCGCCGCGTCCGCCGCGCGGCGGGCCAGCAACGCCAGCGAGGGCCCCATCTTGCCCCCCGCGCCCAGCAGCACCAGCGGGCTCGACAGGTCGCGCACGGCCTCGACCAGTTCCGGAGATGGCGTCGTCAGGACCTCATCCAACTCGGCTTCGGTTGCGATGCGCTCCGGACGTTCGGACATGGCTCACCAGCAGAGGGATCGCACGCGGGTCGACGACGAGGACCGTGGCGGCGACCCGCGCGGAGACCGCGATCCATTCCCAGAGCTGTCCGCAGCCGCCGTTCCGCTACTGCACCAGAGCGTAAATCACCATGTTCATCGCGATCTTCGCCGCGTCCGCCCGCGAATACCCGGCGCACGCCAGCGTGTTCTGCTGTTCCAGCGCGCAGCTCAGATCGTATTTGCTGTACAGGACGACATACCGGCCGTTGACTGCAATCCCTTCGAGAATCGGCGGGCCGACGACCTCCCGGGTCTCCAGCGCGTCCTTGAGATCGGTCGATGGCACGCGCCGCGTGACCTGCTGCAGGTCATGTCCCAGCGGCATCTTGAACAGCTCATGCGTCGGGGGGATCAGCTCCAGCGGCTTGCCGTACATCCGCTCGATCATTTCCCGGAAGCTGGCGTCGAACTGCGCGGCGCCGCAACAGGCGTCGGCGAACAGGACGCCGCCGTTGTCGAGATAGGTGCGGAGCGAGTCGATTTCGTCCTGCGTCATCGCGAAGTTCGTGCGCCCATGCATGTAGACGATGGGAAAGTCGAACAGCGACGGATCGGTCGCGGGAATGTTCGGCGAACGTCCGGCGATCTGGAACCCCGTGCTCTCCAGCGCGCTGTTCAGGTGCCGCAGCGCGTTCGGCGCCGCATCCCAGCCCCCCGTGTGCCGGAGGCGGGCGATCGCCAGCTTCCCGCGCTGCGTCGGGTCGTCATCGATCCCCGCAAGTTCCGGCGGCGCCTGGAGCTTGTCGTGCAGCTCGCGATTGGTCGCATAGGCGATGATGTTCACGCCCAGGTCGATCGACCGGTTGACCTGCCGTTTGACCTCGGCGTGCCGCTGTGGAGGATCGAATCGGGCCCATTTCTGCCAGCGGCAGGCGTGGTCGTAGGGAGCGTAAATGATGGCCGTGCGGCATCCGAAGTCGACGCCCCACAGCTCCGGCGCGTTCTGCGCAGTGAACACTGTCTCGCTGCGGTAAACGTCGTGCGTCGACGGCAATCGCCGCAGTTGAAACTCCCCCTCGGGAAACATGCGCGTCACCAGGTCGCGGAACCCCTGGTCGAAGTCGGAGTTCTCGCAGTTCTGCACGGCGAACAGGAACCCGCCCTGCATCAGGCATTCCCGCAGGAGTTCCAGTTGCGGCCCCTGGATCGCATCCGGGCGGTCCGATCCGGAAAGGTATTGCACCGGCGCCTGCAGCAGGGCCGAGACGCCCTCGGACTTCGCCGCCTGTTCCAGATCCACGACCTGCCAGTTCAGGAACTGGGGCCAGCGGTCGCGCGTGGTGATCGAATCAACCAGGTTCGCGGCATCGCGCGGGTGACGGTTCCAGTCGGGAGAAAGCGGTTCCCCCGTGCCGGGGTCCCGGGGACCGTACTTCAGCTTGTTCACGACGACCGGCGCCAGCCCCTTGGACAGGAACAGCAGGCCGAAGCACGTATCCACCACCGGCATGTTGCTGAATCCGTCCCGCGACTGCCATTTGCCGGTCCGCGGATCCTGCTGGTCGACCAGGTACTCGGCGCCGGCCCGGTACCAGTCGTGCTGGCCGAATTGGCGGAGGCCCGAGAATCGCCCGGCTCGCTCCAGTCCGTACAGGTAGTACAGCGTCCAGGAGCTCTTGCCGGGATTGGACGCCACCCGGAAGTTCGAACCCAGCCATCTGCCCCCCGCGTCAATCGACCGCTGCACCCGGTCGTCGCGCGGCGCGCAGCAGTTGATCCGCCCGTCAGCCGTTACGTCCGAATCGTCCTGCAGCATCGTCGATGTGATGATCAGCGACGAAATGCCGGCCACCGTCATGCCCCCCGAGGGCGGCTCGTTGCTCTGATCATGATAGTTCCAGCCGGCGCCCGAAGGCGCGTCCGGAGGACCCATCTGGTGCTTCAACCACAGGTCCTGCGACTTCCGCCACACGTCCCGATCGACCGGCACTCCGGACATCGCGGCCTCGCGCAGCCCCAGCAGCACAAACTGCGACACGCTGTTGTCCCAGTCATTCCCCTGGCGCTTGTAACGCCAGCCTCCGGCAGGGCGCTGGTACTCTTCCAGAATCGTGGCCAGCTTCAGCATCCGTCCCCGGTCGCGGCCCCCTTTCACCGCCGCGAACGCCTGCAGCATCAGCGCCATCTCATACGTCACATGGCTCGAACTCTCTTCGTAATCGTCGATGCTCCGCAGGTATCGCAGCCCCGCCGCCACCGGCGGATCCTCCGGAGACATGCCCGTGTTCAACAGGGCCAGCACGGCCAGCGACGTCGTCCCGTGTTGAAATCCGAAGGCCGCCCCCGCGGCGGCCCAGGAGCCGTCTCCCGCCTGTTGAGAGATGATGAACTGCTGCGCGCGTTCAATGCTCTGCAGCACGCGCGCGCGCAGCTGAGCGTCGTCGATCGCCTGGGCGCGGCCCGCGAACAGGCACAACGCCAGCGCCAGCACCGTGCGTCCCGCATTGTGCAACCTGCCTGACATGCCGCGCCCCTCCTCATTGGACAAGATCATAGTGGCCCGGGAACGCGCCAGTCCGCAACCCTGAAATCGTCCGCCGCCAGCCACTGCCAAAGGGCGATTCAGCCCGCGCGCGGCGCTTCGGTGCACGCAAACTCGATCCGCGCCGTCACGCGGCCGTCCACCGAAGTCCGGCCCTTCAGATAAAACGCCTTCGACACCCGTTCCACCAGCTCCACGTCGATCGTCAGCGTTTCGCCCGGCCGCACCATCCGGCGGAACTGCCCGTTCGACAACCGCGTGACGACCGGGGCCGCGTCCTCGCCGACCGGCAGCAGCCGCGATATCAATATCGCCGCCGCCTGGAACATCGCCTCGCACTGCAGCACGCCCGGCAGCAGCGGAAAATCCGGGTAATGCCCGCGAAACACGTCCAGGTCGGGTCGGAGGTGTTTCCGCGCGGAGATCGAACGCTCCGTCAGTTCCGTGACCTCGTCCAGCCACAGGAACGGTTCACGATGGGGGATGCATTGCTCGATCTGTTCGCGATTCACGGGGGGGCGCCTGCGGGTCGGGGATGTCCGGAGGAGTCTTAGCACCCTCGCACGCCGCCGGCAAATGCCCGAACGGCGGCCCTAGGTGACGCGCCTTCAGTGATGATCTTTGCCTGTCAGCAGATGCTCGATCGCATCCGCGTGTGCGGCGATGTCCCGCACGGTGCGGCGAATCTCCTCCGGATCAATCGTCGACCGTGGATAGGTGTTGATCATCACGAAATGCGGCACGCGGTCGATATCGCGGATCGACAGCGCCCCGTTGCCGACGGTCGCGTTCAGCCGCAGCGCCTGCTCGTAATAATCCGACCGGGACGGACAGCAGTTGCTGTACATCACGATCTGCCCCTCCAGCGGCCCGCCCTCGTTCTCGATCATCACCCGCTGGCCGCGGCCGTCGTCGAGCAGCACGCGGACCTCATAGCGCCCGTTCGAGCCGTTCCAGGTCACCCCCGGCTCGTTGTCGAGCGCCTCGTGCAGGAGCGTATCGAGATCGCGAATGTGCCCCAGCACCGCCTCCAGCAACTGCAGCGCTGACACGGCGTTCTGCGGACGGTTCGCCGGAGACTTGTCGAGCAGCAGATTCAGGCACTCCGCCATTTCCAGCGGCACATCGGGGCGCAGCCGGCGGACGTCGGGAACGGGGTCGCTGACAACGGCGTTCATCAGCGCATTCATCGAGGCCCGGGCGTACGGCAACTGCCCCGTCAGCATCTGAAAGTACATCACGCCCAGCGCGTAGATGTCGCTGGCCGTGGATGCCGGATCGCCATGGAACAGTTCGGGCGCCATGTAGTGCGGCGTCCCGGCGAGCGAGTGCTCCCCGTCCGTTCCGGCCACGCGTTTCGCGAGCCCGAAATCCCCGATCTTCGGCTGTCCGCGGTGCGTCAGCAGCACGTTGTCCGGTTTGAGATCGCGATGGATGAGCCCGATCTTGTGGGCTTCGGCCAGCCCGGATGCGATGCTCACCGCCAGGCTCGTCGCCCGCACGGGCGTCAGCCGGTGTTCGTTCAGGACGTGCTGCAGCGAACGCCCCGCCACGAACTCCATCTCCAGGTAGTGCAGTCCGCCGCATTCGCCGATGGCATGCGCGGTGACGATGTTCGGATGGTTGAGCGAGGCCGCGGCGCGGCCCTCGTTGCGGAACCGATGCAGGTAGTCGGCGTCCCTCCGTGCGAGGTGCGGCGACAGGATCTTCAGCGCGCAGGGACGATGCAGGTCCGCGTGTCGTGCGAGAAATACCCAGCCCATGCCGCCGCGACCCAGAAACTGATCGCATTCGTAGATCGACAGTCGCTGGCCCACCAGCCGGTTCAGATCCTCGTGGACAAAGTCCGTATCCGCATCTGGGGCATCGTCCACGCTGCGGTACAGCAGCGTCGGCTGGTGCGTGTCGAGCAGCAGCTCGGTCGCCGCCAGCATGCCGCAGCGCGGGCAATACGGGTCCTCCACGTGCCGGAGAAACCGCTCGTTGCAGCCGGCACAGAAGAAATCTTTCAGCGGTGTGGGAGAACCACTCGATACCACGCATCAGCTCCGCCAGCGGAATCCGCAGCCGCCACCGACGACGGCGACAGACGATCTGTCGCCGTCGTTCGATGGTCTCGACCAGTTCTTGCCCGGATTATCGATCTGCGTGCGGGGAAAGAGAAGGCGTCCAAGGCCCCCCGTGCTGAGGAATGCCGGAAGTCGATCAGCGCAAGCAGCGTTCCAGAAGTCTATTACGGCGACAGGCGACTCTGCGCCCCGGTCCGATTCTGCGGGATTTTCCGGAACTCCTGAAGATTCCGGCCCGGGCCGGTCGATGACAGGGACAGGACCCTGTGTTGGGCCGCGGCTGATCCGCCGGCCTTTGATGCCGGGCATCCCCTTTCGACACACGATGGAAAGACGTCCTGCCATGACGCTCTCGCGATCCCCGATGGTGATTGTGCTGGCCCTGAGCGGCCTGGCAACGTGCCTGTGCAGCGGCTGCCAGACGACGATCGGCGGACAGACGCTGCCGTCGGCGTATTACCTGCGGGACGACGTGCAGTATTTCCCGCCGGGGCCGGAATTCAAGCTGTCGAAGACCGTCCAGGCGCTCGAGGAATACAAGGCGTCACAGGCCGGACTGGCTGAAGACCTCAGCGGCTACTGATTCCGCGGTCAACTCGTCCGCCGCCAGGCCTCCGCCTCGGCCAGGCAGGCTCCCATCCGCTGCGCGACGAGCCGCAGGAACGCTTGCTCGTCCTCCCGGTTCGACAACCCCGCGATCTCCGCCGGCGGAATCGGTTCTCCGTAGACGACCCTCACACGCCGGGGGCGGGGCAGCACCGCTCCGCGCGGAAACGCTTCGAATGCTCCGGCGATCGCCACCGGAATGACCGGGCAGGCCGCCCGGCGGGCCAGCGCGAGGAACCCGGGCTTGAGCGGTCCCAGCGAGCCATCCCGCGTCCGCGTCCCTTCAGGGAACACGCCCACGTAATAACCCGCCTCCAGTCGCCGCAGCGACTCCCGCAGCGCCTCCGTTCCCGCCGCGTTCCGACGGATCGGCATCACGTACGTCTGGCGGAGGATCCAGCCGATCACCGGCACCCGAAACAGATTGTCGCGCGCGAGATAACTGACCGGTCTCGGCAGCGGCAGCGCAGCCAGCAGCGGGTCCAGAAAGCTCTGGTGATTGATGAGCAGCAGAGCAGGCCCGTCCGGCAGCCGCTCCTGACCCCGGGCGCGGTACTGCAGCCCCAGCGTCATGACGTTCTGCAGCATGATCTGGCAGACCCGCCAAATGGCGTTCCGGCGACGGCCGCGGGCCCGTCCTGGCGTCTCCTCCATCAGCGAATCACGCTCTCAGGGGGGATCACGCTGACCCGCATCGTCCCCGACGGGGCCTCGAAGATGCTCGTCATCCACAGCTGCGGCCCCTGGTCGCGATCGCCGGCGGCTTCGGTTCGGCGGAACTGCACGAACCGCCCGCCATCCGATCCAACGCGGACCATCGCCAAATCCCCGGCCTCCCAGGGCGTCGCCTTGGGATACGCCGCCAGCAGCTCGCGGCTCGCGTGCCGGGCGAGTTCCTCCGCCGCCTTGCGCCCGCCCGCCTGGACGATAGCCGTCTCGTTGTCGAGACGTTGCTGAATCTTCGCGAACTTCTGGACGCGGCGAGCCCCGGGGAACCGCTCGGCCATCAGCCCCACGGCGGGACACGCCACCTGCGCCGTCCCGTCTTTGCACCGCACCTTGAGTTCATATACCCCGGCGCCCTCCAGATCGGCCGCCAGGCCGGTCTCCAGCGACTGCTCCGCCAGCTCCTGCTCCAGCGCTTCAGTGGACAATCCCGAGACTCGGCATTCCCGGGCGAGTTCCGTCGCGAGCTGCGCCGCTTCCTCGCGCGAAATCCGGGCCTCCACCGCCGGCCCGTCGGACTGCGGCGATCGTGCGGCGACACGTCCGTCGTCGAAGACCTGCAGCATCTGTCGGGGCTGCGCCGAATTGGCGTCGTGAATGCAGAACTCGATCAGGCATGCCGGCCGGGCCGGGGCAGGGCTCTGCGGCGCCTGGGCCTGGGCCGCGTTTATTGACGCGGCGAAGCTGGCCAGGGCGAACCCGATCGCTCGAGCATTGAATTCCATCTCCCATCCCCCCGAAGTCACGCACTGCACTGAGAATCGCGGCCCACGCAAGATCGCACCCCCGCTCCGTCGACCTCAGTGCGGTCGAAAAGTTACCGTAGACTCCCGGGTCACCTCAATCGGAAGTTGATGGACGTCATGTGGGTGGCGGATTCCACGCAGAGCGAGTTTCGCGCCGAACGCGACGAATCGGAGTCCGCCAGCGAGCCGCTGCTCGTTTCGGGCCGCTTCGACGTCTGGTGGTTGTGGACGGCGGTCGCGTTTTCGCTGGTCCTCGGCATTCTGGGGGCGTTTGTCCACGATCAACGGCCGCTGGCGGCCCCGGTTCTGTTTGTCGCCTCAGCCGCGTTCGCCGCCTCGGCCGCCGCCGCGGCTTTCTGGCAGTGGCGACGCCGCGCCTGGATCAGTTGGGACGGCATCGGCTTCCGGATCGCCGATCGGAATGGCGCCCACGAGCACCTCGACTCCGACGTCGCGGCCATCGCTGTTCACAGCCGTTGGCAGCACTCCTTTGGCCGGGTCGTCGCCGAGCGTCATGAAGTCGCCTTCTGGCTGATCGATTCGCCGGACCGTCCCTGGCGGTTCTGCATCGATTCGGAAGTCGGCGAGGCCGCCCCGGTCGCGCCGCTGCTGGCCCGACTGCAGGCGCGCCTGCATGCGGCCGCGGAGGATGCCCTGCGGCGGGGTCTCGACGTCGCCGGCGACGGCTGGACGTGGCGGGACTCCCGGCTGACGATCGTCCAGGGCCGCCGCGCCCTCTCGATTCCCATTGAAGAGATCACCGCGATCGACAGCGGCCACCAGGGCCTGCGGATCTGGCGCGGGTTCGATCCGCAGCCCGCGGCCCAATTGAAACTCTCCTCCCGCAGCGCGTGGCTGTTGAGCCGGCTGTTGTCAATTCGTTTTGGCCGTCCGGGCGAGCCCGAGGTTCCGCAGGCGCCGGGGCTGGGCCGCGTGCTGCTCGAACATCGTCCAAAAAACGCGGCCGTCGTCGCCTTTCTGATGGGCCTGATGGCGGCGACGGTGGCCGGAGTGTGCTTCGCGGCAGCGGTGTTGCTGCGAATGGTTCCGCTGGCGCTGTTGGGCGGGGGCGTCGGCCTGACGTCGCTGGCGATGATCTCGACGTCGTTCCGTCTGTCGCGATCCTGTTTCCGGTTTCATGAAGGCGGCGTCAGCCAGGCGTCGCTGTCGGGGCATCGCACGTTGTGCTTCGACGAAATCGACCAGTTCGCCTTCGACGCCCGGCGGCAGTATTCGCGGGGGCGGTACCTGGGCACCGTGTTCACGATGGTGTTTCTGTGCGAGTCGCGGCCGCGAAGCTCGATCCTGCACACGCAGCGCGCGGCCTTCGAGACAGCCGAGGTCACCAGTCTCCGCGAGCGCATCTCGGAAGAACTCGCCGGACGACTGGCCCGCCAGTGGCGCGAGGAGCGCAGCGTCGCCTGGACGCCCGAGCTGACTCTTCGCGAAGACCACCTGCGGTTTCGCCAGAACGGATTTCTGCCCGGGCGGAAACTTGTCGTCGACATTCCGCTTGCCGTGATCAGCGATTACGACGTGCATGATGGCTGGTTCCGCGTCTGGGGGGCGGACGGACAGCCATTGTTCCGCACACGCACCTCAGCGTCGAACTTCTATCCGGGGCTGCTCCTCTTCGAGCAACTTGCGCCTCGCATTGCCGAGTCCGTCGCGGATGGGGACGGATTTTGAGCTCAACCGGAACGCGGCCAGTCCGGCCGGCGACGACAGCAGCAACCGCCCGGACGCGGCCCGCAGGTCGCCCCCCGCCAAACCGTACGCTTCCCGAATCGGCATTCGCTGCAGCAGTTCCCCCGTCGCCGCGTCCACCAGCAGCAGATCGCGCTGCGTGCACCAGGCGATCGTGGAACCGATGAGCGCCGGGACCCCGGCCCCCGCGCCATCCTCGTCCTCGAACCCCAGCCGCCAGCGAACCTGACCGCTCGCGGGATCGATCGACCACAACCGCCGGCCGCTGGCGATCAACCCGTCCCGACAGACGCCGGCGAGCTGCAGCCCGCGCTCGGGCAGCGAGACGTGCCACAGCGGCTCGCCCGAACGTTCCTCCCAGGCTCGGATGTCCCCGCCGGCGTGCGGCGCAACGCAGACGATCCCCCGCCAGCACACGGGGGCCGCCGATCGCATTCGCTCGGGATGATCTCGAACGGCCTGCGGCGGCGGCTCATACGGAAACGTCGTCAGCCATTCGGTCTCACCCGTATCCGCATTCACCGCGGCGACCGCGCCGAACGGCGTCGCCAGAATCATCCGGCCGCCGGCCGGGGCCAGCCACTGCGTCTCCCATTGAAACATCGCCTCGCCGGCCGGACCGATCGGCGAGCAAACCGGCCGCAGCCAGTCGACCTGGCCATCCGCGGCCCGCAATCGCGCCAGGCCAATCTTCCGCGGACTCTCGCTCCTCTGCAGGGGAACCCACACCGCCCCCCCTGAAGCGACCGGCGGACCCGAAGGAAACCAGTCCGACCGTGCCAACGAGCCCTCAATCCCCTGCGACCACAGCAGCCGGCCTTCCCCGTCGGCGATGTCGAGCGCCACGAGCGGAGGTCCGACCGCCGCGATTCGATCGACTGGACCGGCCGATGGGGACGGGCCCGCCACGGCGAACAACCGCCCGCCGGACGCCTGCGGCGCAAGGATCGGCGTTCCCGTCGCCGGGGCATCCCTGAGGAACGGGTTCTCAGGGCGGCGGTACAGAATGCCAGCGTCGTCCGGGTCGCCGGATGGCCACGCGGGCTCGCCTGTGGCGAGGCTCAGCCCGATGATCGCCCCGCCGCGGACCAGAAACAGGTTTCGGCCATCGGTCGCCGGCCAGCTCAACGCGCGGTGCGACTCGGCCGCCTGCAGCGAGCGAATCCAAGCCAGCCCGTCGATCGCGACGCCGTCGGCGATCGGAGTGTCGCCCGTGTCGGCCGCCCACTCCCGGGCCTCCGCCAGCGCTTGTTCAAGCAATTCGGGCAACGGACCGGCCACGCCGCCCAGCGTTCCGTCCGATTCCGGGCGCCGTTCGCGGAACATCGCCAGTTCCCAGTCCGCACGCTCGAAGTCGCGCTCGGCGATGCTGCACAGGATCAACCGGGCCAGCAGGTCCGACTGACGGATCCCGGCCGCGTCCGATTCCCGGTCGGCCAGCCGTGCGAGCGGTTCCCACACGTCACGAGCCCCCGCGGCGTTCCCCCGTCGCCACAGGTGCTCCCCCATCCGCCACGCCGCATCGATGCCGCCGGGGGTCAACGGATACGCCACGGCGACTTCGCGCAGGCGCGTCGGATCCCATTCCGCAATGGCCACGTCCCGCAGCGCCGCGGCCCGGGCATCGACGCGGCGTCGGTACGCGTCCAGTCCGCCGGCGGGCCATGCCGCAATGATTGTCTGGATTCGGCCCCGCGCCTGCATGTATCGCCCGGGCTGAACTTCGACCAGCGCGCCCGGCCGTGTGTCCTGCACCGTCAGCAACAGATCGAGGGCGTCGTCCCAGCGGGCGTCCGCGGCGAACTCCTCAGCGGCCGCGATCGACTTGGCGACATCGGCCGGCGCCTCGACGGCGACCAGTTGCCGAAACCGGGGCGGCTGCGCCACGGCGATCGAAGCGGCGCCCAGGACCACCAGCGCCAGGCCCGCTTGCGGCCACGGGACTCGCCGCCGCCGGGTCAGCGGCCGCTGTCGCTCAGGCCTTATCGCGGAGCGCATGACCGATCCAGAATACGACAATGCCCACCAGCGTCAGCAGGGGCATGTACAACAGGCGGAATCCCCAGTTCAACTGGAAGATGATCAGCACCGGCAGGAACGTCAGCGCCGCGAACTGGAGCAGCATTCCAAGCGAGTTTCGCATCACGCGCACAGCGGGGCAGAGCGGCGTTCGAGGGGCAGGAACGAAATCGA
Source organism: Planctomyces sp. (assembly GCA_019636235.1). Classification (GTDB taxonomy): domain Bacteria; phylum Planctomycetota; class Planctomycetia; order Planctomycetales; family Planctomycetaceae; genus Caulifigura. The sequence continues at coordinate 457,581 of JAHBXW010000001.1, read as the reverse complement.
GCCCGCTGGCGGATGTCAGCGGGCTCGCGATTCCAGGTTCACACGGCAAACGGCTGCTTAGAGCTTGAACTTCGCGACCGGCGCCTTCAGCGGCGGCAGCTTGTTGTCGCCCGCCTTGACGTTCACCTTGAAGCTCCGCTCGATGTAGCCGGCCTTCTCCTGCCAGACGGTGAAGACATGCTCGCCGACGGGCAGATTCTCAATCGTGAAGTTCCCCTTTTCGTCCGTGATGGCCACGTACGGATGGTCCGTCACGACCCAGTAGGCCGTCATCCAGGGATGGATGTCGCAGCCAACCTTCACCGGCAGCGTTTCGACCTGCTTCATCGGCACGGCGGTCGGCGTCTTGGTGTTCGGCGGAACCACGAAGTTCTTGCCGTCGTTCTTCAGCGGATAGGTGTGCACGTTATGGGCGACGCCGTCGTTCGAAATGCAGTTCACGACCTGGTCGGTGCGGACCGCCAGCACGTGCGGCAGGAAGATGCAGCCCTTCTGGTCGAACGTCACGCCCTCCTCGGAACTCTTCTTGAGGTCGGCCGGCATGCCGTCCGGCGCCTTGCGGAGGAACACCACGACGTTGGCAATGCCCTTCGTCTCCGCATCGACGACCAGGTCCTCATTCGGCACGCCTTCCGCCGCGCACACGGCCGCATCCTTCGCGGTCATGTCGCCTTTGACCACCTTCGGATCCAGCTTTGGCATCGCGCCATCCAGCACGACCTGGCCAGTGATCGTACCGACATCCGCCGCCCGGACCGGCACTGCGCCGATCCCCGAGACCGCGAGCGCAGTTGCACCGGCGCAACACCACGAGACGAGACTTCGCATGGCAACTCCTGTACTGATAACAATGGCGAGGGCGGGACCGTCAGCGACGGCGGCCAGGGAGGCGAGTTTTCAACACATTCACGATGTCGTCCCGTTCATCCCCGAGACAACAGCGTCATTGTACCGGCGACGGACGGGGGGAACAGCAATCGCCGATTCCGGGAACGGGAATTCTCACGGTCTTCGCGCCCCGGCAGAACCGACCGGAACTTCAGAACCGTCCGCGAGTTGCTGCAACTCGTCAGGCAGGAGAGGGCAGCCAGTGACACGACTGAATGTCACGTCCGGCGTCTACCTCGCGCCGGAGTCCGAACTGTGCGATGTCCTGATCGCGGCTGCGACTGATCCGGGCCGGCTCAACGAAGTCGCCGCGGTCGTCCTCTGTTCTGATCGACGAGTCGCTGATTCACTGGAGCGGGACTTGTGGACGCTGTTCCTGGACTGGTGCTGTTCTGAGCACAACTGGAGCGTCAAACGCTGCGCGTTGTCGATCGCGAGACTTCCGTGTCCCGAGAACTTCAGCCTGTGGGGAACGACATCCACGATCTGGCCCGTTCTGTTCAGGAGCCGGCGACTTGCGGAAGACGAACTGGCAGAGATTCCCTCGCTGTACGGAGAGCGCGACCTGCCGCGGGAGACAGTCGTCCGCGCCCTGCGCCGATTTCAACAGTACGGCGCGGAATGGCGCGATGTCTGGCCGGAACAGGTCGTCATCGCCGTCGAGTCCTGATCGCCCTCCACGCCAGGCCGCCGCGGGGGACTCACTGCTCCAGTTTGAATTTCGCCAACGGCGCCTTCAGCGGCGCCAGCTCGGTCTCGCCAGCCGCCACGTTCACCCGGTAGTTGCGATCGAGGTATCCCGCCTTCTCCTGCCAGACGGTGAACACGTGCTCGCCCACGGGGAGGTTCTCGATCTTGAACTTTCCCTCCTTGTCGGTCACCGCCACGTAGGGATGATCCGTCACCACCCACCACGCCGTCATCCAACTGTGCATGTCGCAGCTCACTTTCACAGGCAGCGATTCGGTCTGCTTCATTGGAACCTGGACTGGCGTCAGTGTGTTCGCCGCGATAGCGAAGTTTACGCCAGTGTTCTTGAAGGGATGCGTGTGCACGTTGTGAGCGACGGCGTCGTTCGAAATGCAGTGGACGGCCTGGTCCGTCCGCACGACCAGCACATGGGGCAGGAAGACGCAGTCCTTCTGGTCGAATGTCACCGCGTCCTCTTCGCTGGCTTTCAGCTCGGAAGGCATGCCGTCCGGCGCCTTTCGCAGAAACACGACGACGTTGGCGATGCCCATTGTCTCGTCGTCGACGACAAGGTCCTCGTTCGGCACGTCGCTGCAGGCGGCGACAGCGGCGCTCGTGACCTTTTTCTTGAGCTTCGGCGGCTCGCCATCCAACACGATCTGCCCGGTGATCGCCCCCACGTCCGCGGACCGCGCCGGGGCCTCAACGGCGCCGAACGCCCCCAGCAAAGCGACGCTGAACTTCCACGAAGCACTCCGCATGGCCGCTCCTCTGTGGATGACGTGGTGAAACCGCAAACTTTGAGGCCGAACGGCGTCCCGGTGAAGCCGCCGCCGGCAACTTCCCGCAGCCGACACGGTTCGAATCCGCGCCGCCGGATGCATGCTATCGAACCGAATCGCTCGCGCCCCGCGCCGCAGGGCGGCCCTCCCGGGAAACGTCGCTGTCGGCCCGGCCGAGGGAGAGGGTTCGCGGCGCCTTGAGGGGACTGCCGGCCAGGCGCCGGGTTCGTTCACAGCCGTCCTCGACGCCCTTCGCGGCGAATGGTACTACTGGACCGATGCCGTCGTCCCTGTACTACTCGCTGCTGTTGCCCGACCTGCGGATCATGCTCGATGAGCATGACGACACAGGCATGGCGGAATTCTGCAAGGTGCTGCACCCGGCCGTCATCGCCGAGGTCATGGAGGGGCTCGAGCCCGCGCGCACGTGGGAGGTCCTGGGTCACTGCGATCCGGCGCACCAGGCCGAAATTCTGCAGAACTTCCCGCTGCCGTATCAGATCGAGCTGGTGGAGGCCGTCGAGCGCGAGCGGCTGTCGCGCGTCATCGAGGAGATGTCGCCCGACGACCGCGCCAGCCTGATGCGGCGGATGGACCGCGAGCATGTCGAGCAGTTGATGCCGCTGATCGCGCAGGCCGAGCGGGCCGACATCCGCAAGCTGCTGAGTTACCCCGACGACAGCGCCGGGGCCATCATGACGACGGAGTACGCCTCGCTGCCGGGGGACATCACCGTCGCCGAGGCCCTCAATCGGCTGCGCATGCAGGCGCCCAGCCGGGAGACGATCTACGTCATCTACATCACGGACGACGAGCGGCACCTGCAGGGGTTTCTGTCGTTGCGGAAGCTGATCCAGGCGCGACCCACGGCGATCCTCGCGGACGTCATGGACCGCGACGTCCTGTCGGTCCGCGTCAGCGACGACCAGGAGTTCGTCGCCAACCAGATCCAGAAGTACGACTTCATCGCCATCCCGGTCGTCGATCAGCACAACCGGCTGGTGGGCATCGTCACGCACGACGACGCGGCCGACATCCTGCAGGAAGAGGCCACGGAAGACACGCAGATGCTGGCGGCCGTCCAGCCTCTCGAGGACAGCTACCTGGGCACCCCGTTCTTCACGCTGGCCCACAAGCGGGGCATCTGGCTGGTGATCCTGCTGGGCGCGTCGTCGTTGACGGCGCACGTGCTGAACTACTTCGAGCCGGACGGCAGCGCGAACTGGATGATCCTGTTCATGCCGCTGGTGCTGGCGAGCGGCGGAAACGCGGGCTCGCAATCGGCGACGCTGATCATCCGCGCCCTGGCGCTGGATGAGACGGGCGGAAACGTCGGCACGATCGCCTGGCGGGAGCTGCGGCTGGGGGCCTTCCTGGGAGCGATCCTGGGCCTGCTCGCCTTTGGCGGGGGGAGCCTGCTAGTGCCGTGGCTGCGGGCCAGCGTCGTGGGGCTGACGGTGTTCTGCGTGGTGACGCTGGGAACGATCACCGGTTCGATGCTGCCCCTGGCGCTCAAGAAGCTGGGGGCTGACCCGGCGCTGATGTCCAACCCGATGATCGCATCGCTGTCGGACGTGACGGGGGTGGTGGTGTTCTACAACATCGCCCGCTGGCTGCTGTTCGCCTGAGAGGCGCTCACTTCACGCCCGAGGCGAAGTGTCCGAACAGGGTCTCGCGATCCCGGACGATGTAGAACTTCAGCGTCGCCAGGTCCTTGAAGTCGGGCAGGTTCAGGACGTACAGGACGTCGTTCTCCTTGACCGTTTCGAAGGAGTGCAGCCCGACGAGGATGTCGCCCCGCTTGATCCCGTTCTGTGCGGCGGGGCTGTCGCGGCGGACCTCGGTGATCAGCATGCCGCCCTGGTAGGGCAGGCCGCTGATGCGGGCGTCGTTCTTCTGGATTGGGTTCGTCCGCAGTCCGAGGTGCTCCCAGACGCGATCCGCGCGGACGCCGCTGGGGGCGGGAGTGGCCGTCGGCAGGGTGCTCGGCACGGCCTGGCGGGCAGCCGTCGCGTTCTCGGGCCGCAGGCCCGCGAGTTCGAGGTCGACCGATTCCTGCCGTCCGCCGCGACTGACGACAACCGCCAGCTTCTCCGTAGCCTTGCGGTCGAGAAACGCCCGCTCGAAGTCGGCGCCGTCGACGACCGCGGTGCTGCCCACCCGCACGACGACGTCGCCCGGCATCAGGCCGGCCGAAGCGGCTGGCGAGTTCGGCTTCACCGCCTGGACCAGCAGCTCACGCAACGAGCCGCGCTTGTGATCCCGGACCACGGCCCCGTGGTACAGGTTGTTCGTCCGCTCGACGTTGAACATGCGGGCGGCGGCCAGCCGCGCGTCGTCGATCGGAATCGCGAAGCCGATCTTCTGCGCGCCGGCGCGGATCGCCACGTTGATGCCGATGACTTCGCCGTCCATGTTGATCAGCGGCCCGCCGCTGTTGCCCGGGTTGATGGCGGCGTCGGTCTGCAGCAGGTTCTTGTATTCCTGGTCCTCGCCGGCGGTGACGTCGCGGTGCAGCGCGCTGACGATGCCCTGCGAGACGCTGCTTTCGTAGCCCAGCGCGTTGCCGATGGCGATCACCGACTCGCCGAGCATGATGTCCGACGAGGTGCCCATGGGGATCACGGGCAGGGGCTCGCGGGGGACGATGCGGATCAACGCCAGGTCGTGCTTGGCGTCGGTCTGGAAGACGGTGGCGACGTACTGCTCGCCGGTGTCGCGGGTGACGCGGATCGATTCGACGTCCTGGACGACGTGGTTGTTCGTCAGGATGAAGCCCCGTTCGTCAACGACGATGCCGGTGCCCATGCCGTTGATCTTGTTGCCGCCGCGGGTCGCGGAGAAGACGACGTCCAGCGATTTCTGCCGCTTCTCCGTGTGGATGTTGACCGTCGACTGGCAGGCGCGGTTGACGATCCGGACGACCGGCGTCAGTCTCGCGGCGGACGGGGACGCGGGAGCGTCCGCGGCCGGCGTCTCCGTATCGGCGGCAGCGACGCTGAACAGCCCGGCCGTAATCGCGAGGCAGAGTCCAGCGTGCAACAGGTGATTCCTCATCGGTGACCCTGTTTCCCGGAGCGCAGGCAAATCCGCAGTGATGCGGGGGGATGCGGGACGGCGACCGAAAGCCCCCCTCGGGGTGGTTTTTCGACGCTTGCCCCGGACCCCCTTGAAAGCCCGCGCCGGGTGACGCATAACTTGCCTAGTCTGCCATTCGGGGGTTTGGAGACCACATGACGGAATGCCGCGGAAATCCCACGGGCTCGCGCAATTCCCCGCGCCAGGGCCTTAAGTTTGTCCAAGGGAGGTGCGGATGACCCGGCTCGAAAAGCTTCAGGAGATGCTTCGAGACTCTCCCGATGACGAATTCCTCGTCTATGCCCTGGGGATGGAGTTCGCCTCGGCCGAACGACACGCCGACGCCCTGCAGGCGTTCGCCCGGGTCATTGATCTTGATCCACAGCACCACGCCGCGATGTTCCAGCAGGCCCAGCTCCTGGTCCGGATGGGACGGCTGGAAGAAGCCCGTCGGGCGGCCGCGACCGGCGCGGCAGCCGCCCGCAATCGGGGCGATCAGCATGCCGCCGACGAGATCGGCGGCTTTCTGGCGAGTCTTGCCGAATAGGCCGGCCAGCGACGAATGGTCCGGCCCGGGCCATTGAAACTCGCTTCAATGCGTCCGATTTCGCCCGTCCTCGGCCGCACACGAATACGGAAGGGCTGTCGGCCGGTCTGACGACATCATGCGCGCCCGGCGCGCATCGGTGTGACTCCGCCCGCACGGGAATGGCCGTTCTCGGCCGCTGAACTGCGGAATTCGCGCGTCCAAGCGACGCATCCGCCGGCCGGCATGAGGTTTGCTTCAGGCTTTGGGTCATTCGGACCAGCGGGTCGGAGCAACCGCTGAGGCTGCTGCGTCCTGGTGGTTCTCGCACGAGAACGTCAGGCCTGAACGCAATGGCAGCCGCGGAATTGGAAGTGCGCATCGCGCCGGGAACGACCATCGCCGACGACGGGGTGGCGTTCTGCGTATGGGCGCCGCGCCGCCGCAGCGTGTCTGCCGTACTCGAAACTCCTGAGGGGCCGCTCGATGTGCCTTTGACCCGGCAGGCGGACGGCTGCTTTGCCGGATTTCTTCGGGATGTCCGCGCGGGCCACCGCTACTGGTACCGGCTGGACGACGACCGCCGTCTCTATCCGGACCCGAGATCACGGTTTCAGCCGGAAGGACCGCATGGTCCCTCGGAGATCATCGATCCTCACGCATTCCCGTGGACGGATGCCGGCTGGCGGGGCTGCGGGCTGGCGGGGCAGGTCATTTATGAACTCCATATCGGGACGTTCACTCCGGAGGGAACGTGGGCAGCCGCGCGGGACAAGCTGCCGCTGCTGGCCGACCTCGGCGCGACGCTTTTGGAAGTCATGCCCATTGCGGACTTCACCGGCGACTTTGGCTGGGGATACGACGGGGTGAACATGTATGCGCCCTGTCGGCTGTACGGGCGGCCCGACGACTTCCGCGAGTTTGTCGATGCGGCGCACCGCCTGGGAATCGGAGTGCTGTTGGACGTCGTGTACAACCATTTCGGTCCCGACGGGAACTACCATCAGGCCTTCAGCCGCGATTACTTCACGGATCGGTACCGCACGGACTGGGGGGAGGCTCTGAACTTCGACGGCGTCAATTCCGAAGAGGTGCGGGAGTTCGTCATTCGGAACGCCGTCTACTGGATCGACGAGTTTCACCTCGACGGGCTGCGGCTGGACGCGACGCAGAGCATTTTCGATTCGTCGGATGAGCATATTCTGACGGCGCTGACCCGGGCCGCCCGCGAAGCGGCCGGGCAGCGGTCAATCGTCGTCGTCGCCGAGAACGAGCCTCAACACGTGGAACACATCGTTCCGGCGGAGCAGGGGGGCTATGGACTCGACGCGCTGTGGAACGATGACCTGCACCACACGGCGATGGTGGCGCTGACCGGCCACGCGGAGGCCTACTATTCCGACTATCGAGGGACGCCGCAGGAGTTCCTGTCCGCGCTGAAGTGGGGCTATCTGTTCCAGGGACAGAGGTACACTTGGCAGGGGAAACGTCGCGGCACGCCGACGTTGCGGATGCCGCCCGCCGCCTTTGTGGCCTTCCTGGAGAATCACGATCAGGCGGCGAACTCCGGCAAGGGACAACGGGTTCACCAGGTCTCTCACCCCGGATGCTATCGGGCATTGACGGCGTTGTTCCTCCTGGGGCCAGCGACGCCGATGCTGTTCCAGGGGCAGGAATTTGCCTCCAGCGCGCCGTTCTTCTACTTCGCGGATCACCGCCCGGACCTGGCGCGACTGGTGAGCCAGGGACGCCGAGACTTCTTGTCGCAGTTTCCGAGCCTGGCTTCGGCGGCCATGCAGGCCCGACTGCCCGATCCCGCCGAACGCGCCACGTTTGAGCGGTCGCACCTCGACTGGACGGAGCGGGACCGGAACGTCGAAGCCGTCTCGCTGCATCGCGATCTGATCGCGCTGAGGCGTTCCGATCCCGTGATTTCGCGTCAGCCGGCCGACATCGACGGCGCGGTCCTGTCCAGCGAAGCCTTTCTGATCCGCTGGTTCGACGACGCGTCGGGGGACCGGTTGCTGGTCGTCAATCTGGGGCGGGACCTGCATCTGGTCCCGGCGCCCGAGCCGCTGCTGGCCGAGCCGGGCGATTGCCGCTGGCAAATGCTGTTCTCCAGCGAGGACCCGCAGTATGGCGGCCTGGGCGCGACTTCGGTGGAACACGAAGGGGCATGGACTTTGCCCGGACGATCCGCGGCGTTGCTGGCCGCCAGGAGCATCGAACCTTGATGAAGATTCCGATCCGCAGAATGCCATGGGACACCGATGATGCGGGGGACCACGAACGGCTTGTGACTCGCGAATGGCTCGTGACCAACGGGCTGGGCGGATACGCCTCCGGAACGGTCGCCGGCGTCAGCACGCGGCGGTACCACGGGCTGTTGATCGCGGCGATGCCGGCGCCGCTGGGCCGGATGATGATGCTGAATCATGTTTCCGAGCAGGTGCGGCTCGCCAGCGGAAGTCAGGTGCTTCTCAGCGGAGAGGAGCGGGTCCCGCGACTGGCCCTGCATGGCGCGGCGTACCTCTCCGAATTTCGGCTGGAGGCCGGGTTGCCGCATTGGACGTACCGGATCGGCGACATCCAGATCGAGAAGCGGCTGTTCATGCCCCGGCACCAGAACACGGTGCACATCATCTACCGGATGGTCGAGGGGCAGGAGACCGTGCGGCTGAAACTGCTGCCCAGCGTGCACTTCCGATCGCATGACGCGCCGGTCAGCGCTCCGCTCCCGGCGACGTTCGAACTGCGCAGCGTCGACGAGCGGTTCGAGCTGTCGGCCGGAGCGGACCTGCCGGCGCTGCGGCTGACGACGTTCGGCTGCCGGACCGCGTTCACCATCGAGAGGCGTCACTTGCGGGAGATGCTGTACCGGCTCGAGGAAAGCCGCGGCTATGAATCGGTCGGCGACCTGTGGACGCCCGGCTATTTTCGGTTCGACCTGTCGCCGGGCCGGGATGCGACGCTGGTCGCCTCGACCGAGCCCTGGGACCAGGTGCTGGCCATGTCTCCGGAGGATGCGCTGGCCAGCGAGTGCGTGCGGCGGCAGCGGCTGTTGGCGACCGCTCCCCGCGCGGCGCGGGAAGGGGAGGGGGCGGAGTTTGTGCTGGCGGCGGATCAGTTTCTGATTCGGCCGATGGGTCGCCGCGAGGATCTGGCGATTGCCGAGGCGACGGGCGACGAAGGTCGCACGGTGATCGCCGGCTATCACTGGTTCACCGACTGGGGCCGCGACACGATGATCAGCCTCGAGGGACTGACCCTGTCCACAGGCCGGACGGCGGAGGCGGGCTACATCCTCCGGACATTCGCGCACCACATTCAGGATGGGCTGATCCCGAACATGTTCCCCGAGGGGAAAGAAGAGGGGCTGTACCACACGGCGGACGCCACGTTGTGGTTCTTCCACGCGCTCGACCGGTATCTCGACGCGACGAACGATCGCGGCACGCTGCTGGAAATTCTGCCGAAGTTGATCGAGGTCTACGACTGCCATGTCCGGGGGACGCGGTTCCGAATCGGGATGGATCCGGAGGACGGGCTGCTGCGGCAGGGGCAGGAGGGATATCAGCTGACGTGGATGGATGCGAAGCTGGGGGACTGGGTCGTGACGCCGCGGCGGGGCAAGGCGGTGGAGATCAATGCCTTGTGGTACAATGCGATCCGCTTGCTGGAGCGCTGGGTGGGCGACGAACACGGCGCTTCGGAGGCGGCCCGGTTCCGCGCGCATGCGGACCGGATTCGCCAGTCGTTCAACGACCGGTTCTGGAATCCTGACACGGGTTACCTGTTTGATGTCGTGGACGGAGAGAAGGGGAACGATCCCGCTTGCCGGCCGAATCAATTGTTTGCCATTTCGCTTCCGTTTGCCGTCCTCGACGAATCCCGCTGGCCTGCAGTGCTGCAGGCTGCCGAGGAACGTTTGCTGACGCCGGTCGGCCTGCGGTCCCTGGCGCCCCAGGATCCGGACTACAAGCCCACGTATCACGGCGATCTGCGGACGCGCGACGCGGCGTACCACCAGGGGACGGTCTGGGGATGGCTGATCGGGCCATTCATCGACGCCTGGCTGCGCGTGCACCCCGGCGAAGAAGCCCGCGCCCGAGCGTTCCTCGATGGATTCCAGGAACATCTCGGCGAGGCCTGTTTGGGATCCATCAGCGAGGTGTTTGATGCCGAGGCCCCGTTCACGGCGCGCGGCTGCTGTGCGCAGGCGTGGAGCGTCGCGGAGGCGCTGCGCTGCTGGGTGCGGACGGCGACCTGCGAATCACATAACTGATCAGAACTGAGGAGGAATCGCTGTTGCAGGCCGAAACTCGAACGACGCTGAACGACTCGGACCTGGCCTGGGTGGACGAGGCCGCGGCCCGCGTGCGCGCGCGGCTGGCCGCCGTGCCGCGCATGCACGCCACCTACCGCCTGCAGTTTCAGGCCGGCCGATTTCTGTTTTCTGATGCGCGGTCGATCGCCGGTTACCTGGCGGACCTGGGGATCAGCCACATCTACGCGTCCCCCTATCTGCAATCCCGACGGGGCAGCTCGCACGGATACGTCGTCGTCGATCACTCCCGGCTGAACGCGGAACTCGGCGGCGACGCCGAGTACGAGCGGTTCGTCGAGGAGGCGCGCCGGCGCGGGCTGGGACAGATCCTGGACATCGTCCCCAACCACATGAGCGTCGCCGGGGACGAGAACGCCTGGTGGCTCGATGTGCTGATGAACGGGCCGGCGTCGCCGCAGGCGAATCATTTCGACGTCGACTGGGCGCCGCTCAAGTCCGAACTCCGGGACCGGGTGTTGCTGCCGGTGCTGGGCGATCTTTACGGGCGCGTGCTGGAATCCGGCGAGCTGCCGCTGGCGTATCGCGACGGCGCGTTGTTCGTCTCCGTGTACGGCGCGTTCCTGCCGCTGGATCCGCAGACGTGGGGAGACGTGCTCGCGCCGGGCCTCGAAGCGCTCGAAGAGACGCTGGGCGCGGAATCGGCAGAACTGCTGGAATTCAAGTCGATCCTGAACTCGCTGCAGTATCTTCCGGCCCGGTCCGAAACGGCGCCCGAGCGCGTCGAGGAGCGGTCCCGCGAACGCACCGTCATTCAGCGGCGCCTGCAGCAACTGGTCGAATCTTCGCCGCCCGTCCGCGAACACGTGGAGGGCAACCTGCGGCGCATCAACGGCATCGTCGGCGAGCCCGGCAGCTTCGACGGACTGGATCGACTTCTGGATCGGCAGGCCTATCGGCTGGTGCACTGGAAGGCCGGATCGGATGAGCTCAACTACCGGCGGTTCTTCGACGTGACCGAACTCGCCGCGCTGTGCATGGAGCACCTGGATGTGTTCCAGGCGACGCACCGGCTGGTGCTGGACCTCGCTGTGGGGGGCAAAGTCGACGGTTTCCGGATCGATCACATCGACGGGCTGTTCGATCCGCCGGAATACTTGTGGCGGCTGCAATGGGGCTACGCGGCGGCGGTGGCGGAGGCGGAATTCGAACGCCTTCGTGAGGAGCGGGGAGAGGCGCCTGATCGAGAGGCCGCATTGCCGCGCCTGATGGAACTGCTGCGGCCGGACATCGGCGGGCCTTCGGCGCGGCGGCTGTTGTCGACGGGCGGCGACGCGAGCGAGGATGCCACTTCAGCCGATGCGTCGATCGCAGCGCAGCGGCCGCTGCCGCTGTTCGTGCTGGTCGAAAAAATCCTGGGCGCGGAGGAGCCGTTGCCGACCGAATGGCCGGTGGAAGGGACGACGGGGTACGACTTCCTGAATCTGCTGAACGGAATGTTCGTCGATCCCAGGGGCCTGACGGAACTGCGGCGCAACTATCTGCGGTTTACGGAAGAGCCCGGCGATCTGGAGGAGATCGCCTACCTGGCGAAACGGCTGATCCTCAGCACGGCCATGCAGAGCGAGATTCACCTGCTGGCCCATCGTCTGGACCGGATCTCCAATCGCCACCGGCGATCGCGGGATTACACCCGCCAGGCGTTGCGTTTCGCCCTCCGCGAAATCATCGCCTGCTTTCCGATCTACCGGACGTACATTCACAACGGCCACGTGTCCGAACGCGATCGCCGGATCGTGCAGCGGGCCGTCGCGCAGGCCAAACGCCGCAACCCGGCGGCCGAGACGATGGTGTTTGAATTCGTCCGCGACGTCCTGCTGCTCGCCGAACCGCCGGATCTCAGCGAGGAAGGCCGGCAGGAGCGGGATTTGTTCATCGGCCGCTTCCAGCAGGTTACCAGTCCCGTGATGGCGAAGGGGGTGGAAGACACCGCCTTCTATCAGTACATCCCGCTGACGTCGCTGGACGAGGTGGGCGGCGAGCCGGCGCATGCCGTGACGTCTGTCGACGAATTCCACACTCAGACGCTGGCCCGCTGCGCCGACTGGCCGCGGACGATGCTGGCCACGACGACGCATGACACCAAGCGAACGGAAGACGTCCGCGCCCGGTTGAATGTGCTCAGTGAAGTCGCCGGCCAATGGCGGACGGCGTTGTCTCGCTGGGCCCGGCTGAACCGTCGCCATCGCCGCGAAGTCGACGGGCTGCCCGCCCCCAGCCGCAACGATGAATGGCTGTTCTACCAGTCGCTGCTGGGGATCTGGCCGCTGTCGCCGCCGTCGGCCGAGGAGCGTGAAGAACTCAAGACGCGGCTGCAGGACTACATGCTCAAGGCGACGCACGAAGCGAAGCTCCGCACGAGCTGGATCAGCCCCAATGCGGCGTACGACGACGCGGTGCGCTCGTTTGTCGCCGGGGTTCTGGACGATCCGGCCGGCCGGTTCCTGCAGGATTTCCTCGCGTTTCACGAATCGATCGCCGACGCCGGCCTGTATGCGTCCTTGGCGCAGACTCTGTTGAAGCTCGTGTCGCCGGGGATTCCCGACATCTACCAGGGGCAGGAGTTGTGGGACTTCAGCCTGGTCGATCCGGACAACCGTCGGCGCGTCGATTACGACCTCCGACGTTCGCTGCTCGCGGAGCTGCGAGAGCAGGCGGATGCCGACCAGGCCCGGGGGGAACTGGCCTGGCGGCTGGCCCGCAACCCGCGCGACCCGCGAACCAAACTGTTCCTGACGTGGACCGCGTTGGAGTTTCGGCGCAACGCGGCGGACGGTTTCGCGGCGGCGCGCTACGTGCCGCTCGAGGCGACGGGCGCTGCGGCCGACCATGTCTGCGCGTTCGCGCTGGAGTTCCCTGAGGGCACATCAGGGCCCGGAACGGCGATCGTGGTCGTTCCGCGTCTGGCGCATACGCTTCTGGCAGGGACGGGCAGTCGCGTGCCCTGCGGCACGGGCGTGTGGCGCGACACCGCGGTAGTGGGGATCGAACGGCAGGGAGACTACCGCAACCTCATGACTGGCGGAGGCCTGACGGTCGAGCGGGGAACGCTGGCGGTCGGCGCCGCGCTGGAGACATTTCCCGTGGCGCTGCTCGCGCAGCCCGCGGGACAGTGACGCATCGACAGGACATCGGCAGAGAATTTCAACAGGAGAATGCAATGCGAGTCTGGCAGGGGCGGCCTTATCCGCTGGGAGCGACCTGGGACGGGAACGGCGTGAACTTCGCGCTGTTTTCGGAGAATGCGACGCAGGTCGAGCTGTGCCTGTTCGGGTCGGAGGACGTTGCGCAGGAGGAATTGCGCATTCCGCTGACGGAGCGCAAGGACATGGTCTGGCACTGCTACCTGCCGGACGCCCGGCCCGGACTGTTGTACGGATACCGGGTGCACGGTCCCTACGAGCCCGCGAACGGCATGCGGTTCAATCCGAACAAGCTGGTTCTCGACCCTTATGCCTGCGCCATCGGGCGGGATTTGACCTGGGACGATTCGCTGTTCGGCTATCGGTTGGGCGATCCCGACCTTGATCTATCGTTTGACGACCGGGACAGCGCCGCGTTCGCCCCGCTGGCCCGCGTCATCGACACGGCGTTCACCTGGGGTGACGACCGGCCGCCGCGCACGCCCTGGCACGAAACGATCATCTACGAAGCCCACGTCAAGGGCTTCACGATGCAGCATCCCGGCGTGCCGGAGCACCTGCGCGGCACGTACGCGGGAATGGCCAGCCAGGCGGCGGTCGACCATCTCCGCGGGCTGGGCGTCACGGCCGTCGAGCTGCTGCCGGTGTTTCACCGGCTGGACGACCGGCATCTGGTGGAAGCCGGCCTGACAAACTACTGGGGGTACAACACACAGTCGTTCTTCGCGCCGGATACGCGGTACTCGTCGGCCGGGACGTCGGACGAAACCGTCCGCGAGTTCAAGTCGATGGTCCGCGCCCTGCATTCCGCGGGCCTCGAGGTGATTCTCGACGTCGTTTACAACCACACCTGCGAGGGCAACCAGATGGGGCCCACGCTGTCCTGGCGGGGCATCGACAACGCGGCCTATTACCGGCTCGCTCCGGATCCTCGTTACTACATGGACTTCACCGGTTGCGGCAACACGTTCAACATGCGGCAGCCGCGGGTGCTGCAGTTGATCATGGACAGCCTGCGGTACTGGGTCACGGAGATGCATGTCGACGGATTCCGGTTCGACCTCGCCAGCACCCTGGCCCGCGAGCTGTACGAAGTCGATCGGCTGGGCGCGTTCTTCGACATCATCCACCAGGACCCGATCCTGTCCCGGGTGAAGCTGATCGCCGAGCCCTGGGACCTCGGCGACGGCGGCTACCAGGTCGGCAACTTTCCGTCCCTGTGGTCGGAATGGAACGGCAAGTACCGGGACAGCGTCCGCCGGTTCTGGAAAGGGGACGGCGGGTCCGTCAGCGAGTTCGCCACGCGGCTCTGCGGCTCCAGCGATCTGTACGAATGGAGCAGCCGCCGGCCGTACGCCAGCGTCAACTTCGTCACCTGCCACGACGGGTTCACGCTGCATGACCTCGTGAGCTACAACGACAAGCACAACGAGGCCAACCGCGAGAACAATCGCGACGGCAGCAGCGACAACATGAGCTGGAACTGCGGCGCGGAGGGGCCGACGAAGGATGCCGCGATCAACGCGCTGCGGGCCCGGCAGCAGCGGAACTTCCTGGCCACGCTGCTGCTCTCGCAGGGGGTGCCGATGCTGCTTGCCGGCGATGAGATCGGCAACACTCAGAATGGCAACAACAACGCCTACTGCCAGGACTCGGAACTGACCTGGCTGAAATGGGACCTGACGCCCGAACAGCAGGCGCTGTTGCGGTTCACGCAGGGAGTGATCGCGCTGCGGAAACTGAACCCGGTGTTTCAGCGGCAGAAGTTCTTCCAGGGGCGTTCCATTCGAGGTCAGGAGGACGCCGACATCGCCTGGTACGGCACGGACGGCAACCCGATGAACGACGACGCGTGGGACGCGGGTTTCGTCCGCTGCCTGGGGCTGTACCTCGACGGCGAAATGTTCGGCGAAGTGGACTCCCAGGGGGAATCCATCACCGGCGAGAGCGTGCTGCTCCTGATGAACGCCCACCACGAGGAGATTCCCTTCACGCTGCCGGACCTGCACGAGCATTCGCGGTGGAAGCCGCTGATCGACACGCATGAGCTGCCCGACGACGGAGAGATCATGCGTCCGGGCACGCCATATCCGCTTGAGGGTCGGTCCATCGCCCTGTTGAAGCTGCAGCCGCCGGAGTCCCGGTCGGAGTCCGAGGAGACGCTGAAGCACGTCGCCTCGGAAGTGCAGGCGTCCGTGCCCCTCATGCAGCGGGACCTGCCCCCGACGGATCGCAGCGGCGGCACGACTCTCGGCCGGGAATGACGCGCCGCCGCGTCACTCTGTCGGCTTCGCCAGCCGAGTGACGAACCAGTCGACCATCGCCGGAATGACGACCTTGTTCTGCTCGGCGTTGAAGCCATGCGCCGCGCCTTCGATGGTCAGCAGCCGGCTGTCGACCCCGTGCTGCTCGAAGGCCGGCATGATGTTCAGGCTGTGCGAGATCGGCACGAGTTCATCCTGGTCTCCATGAATCAGGAGGACGGGCGCGGTTTGCGGGCCGACATGGAGCAGGGGAGAGAAGTCGTCTTCGAGGTCGGCGTCGAATGTCAGCGGCGGCTTCAACGTCGGAATCGATTTGATGATTTCCGGCGGATCGGTGGTCCAGCCGCGAATGTCGGTCGGCGGAAAGAACGCCACTGCGGCGGCGATGCGGCTGCTGTGTTTGAGCGCGGGATCGCTGGCGGACGGGTCGCCGTCGTCCCCCGTCGTCGCCAGCATCAGCGCCAGGTGGCCCCCCGCGCTGCCTCCCAGCGCGCCGAGACGATTCGGATCGACGTCCCAGCGCGACGCGTGCTGACGAATGACGCGGACCGCGCGGCGCACGTCCGGGACGATTTCCGGAATCGTGTACCTGGGAGCGCTGCCATGCCGGACGATGAACACCGTCAGGCCCTGGTCGAGCAGCGGTTGCGACACGGGAATCAGCGACTTGGGGGGCGCCCAGGGGGAGTACCAGCCGCCGCTCTGAATGAACATGACGCCCGCGCCGTTGGGCTGTTCCGGCTGCAGGACATCGAACGTCAACGCCATGCCGTCCTTGTGCCCGTACACCACGTCCTCGGTGATGATCGGCTCGGCCGCGGCGAGGAGGCGCGCCTGCGGGGCGAGGCAGGCAGCGAGTAGAAGCAGGGGCAGGAATCGGCGCATGTCGGCATCCGGGAAATGGGGGAGATCAGCGACGCGTGCATCTCAGGCCAGCGGAAGGCGGATGTCAATCGGCCGGGCGATCGCCGGGTCCCTCTGTGGGGCCGCCGGCTGGACCGTCTTCGCGGTCGCCCCGCGGCGGCAACACCAGCGAGGGATCGCCGAAACACATGAATTTCATCGCCTGGAAGAAGATGCTCGGCGGGTACCAGCCCTCGTCCGGGGTCAGCTCCGCGAGTTTCTGATCGTCGTAGTAGAAGGCGACCGCGCCGGACCAGCAGTCCCCCAGACGCGGCGCGTTCAGCGACTCGTACGTCGCGGCGAAGCCTCGCAACAGCGCCAGGCCGCAGGGCTGGCTGCCAGTGTTGCAGCCGATGTAGGCGACTGCGCCATCCGGTCCCCGCCTCAGCAACTGCTCGCCGAGGCCCGTGGGGTTGTAGCGGCCCTTTTGATAGGGCGCGGGGGGCGGCGGCGGCGCTTCGAAGATCTCCCCAAAGTTCGTGCCGCGATGCTCGACGCCGTGCACATCGACATACGGCTCGTATGGCGGCAACGTCGCAAATCGCGCCGTGGAACAGCCGGCCGAAATGATCACCGGCAGCCGATCCGCATTGCGGATCTCCGCCAGCGCCGCGAGCGGGAAACACTGTTCCCACTGGTCGTCGTGACCGTGGCCGGCATGGACGGCAAGAGACACGCCGCCGTTCAACAGAGAGACCAGTTCCGTTTGCGTCGGAAGCGGGGCGTCAGAACGGGACCGGCGGTCCTGATAGAACCGCTTCTCCGTCGTCCAGGCGCCGCCCAGCCGGTTCGAGACCTCATTCAGCGTGGGACGGCTGTCGACCCAGCCCCCGACGCTGAACAGGGCCGCCGTTCGCAGCCCGGCGCGTTCGCCCGACAAGACCCCCTCCTCGTAGCGGATCGTCTTGGCCACGATCGTTCCCGCTTCATCGGGTGTGCTGACCGGCCAGCGGCCGACCGCGACGTCGGGGCGGTAGTCGATGCCGTCGAAGTTGATCGGATCGGACTTGATCGCCTCGCCGCGGACCTCGCCGAAGTACCCCGCGTGGAAGTCGTCTTTACGCCCGTTCCAGTCGTCGAACGTTCCGTCCTCCCGCGCGAGATCGCTGTAATACAGGTCCGACGGATAGAACGAGTAGTTGAACGCGGCCGGCGTGATGCGATCCAGCACCATGTAGCGGACGGGCAGGACATCCGCGTCTCCGACGAGCAGGACGTATCCGATCGCCTCGCGTTGCCAGAAGTCGAACAGCCTGCGTTTCAGACGCTCCGGATCGTCGACGCCGTCCGTCTCCGCGAGGATCGTGTCCAGCGAGACCAGTGTCGTCGGCAGTTGGCGGCGCTTGTGCTCCACGTACGAACCCAGCGCCGAGTGGAAGGCATCCGGCGCGACGATCAGCAGTCCGCGCGTTGCCGCAGGGGGCGCGGCGTCAGGCTCCGCGGCGGCCGCCACGCCGGACAGGCCGCATGCTGCGACGATCGCCAAGGCGAGTCTTGTGAAGGAATTCGACATCGGCTCGCCTCCGAGAGGTATCGTCAACGAAATTGCGCCCCGCCACCGGGGGGCGCGCCGGAAACGTCAGACGCCCCGCGTCGGGGAATCCGCGCCGGCCACCACCAGGACGTCCCCCACCGACTCACTGAGCACGTGCCGCGTAACGCCACCCAGCAGCAGCTCATCGAGCCGGTCCTCTCCGTGCTTGCCCATCACAACAAGATCGCAGTCCAGCAGTTGCTCGTACTCCAGGATCACTCGCGTCGCGTCTCCCGCAACGACGTGCAGCGCGGCGGACTCGGGTTCGAGGCCGGCGGCGCGGCTCAGTGCGTTCAATGATTCGTAGGCCGACTGTTTGGCCGCGGCCCGGCAGTGGTCCAGCGTCTCGGCATCGACGCCGGCCAGCAACAGTTGTCGCTCGAAGGGAACCTCATACGCGTGCAGCAGGATCAGCGCCGCCTGGGGCGCGACGGCCCGGGCCGCCCGGATCGCCGGCAGCGACGACGTTGAAAAATCGACCGCGACGAGCGCCCGCCGGTAGGGCGCGTACGCCGCGTGCCGGACCAGCAGAATGGACCGCGTCGTCTTCCCGAGCAGCCGTTCCGCCGTCGAGCCCAGCAACAGGTGCCGCATGAAGCCGGCGCCGCGCGATCCGATGACAATCAGCCCGGCGCTGAGCCGTTCGGCCTCGCCCGCGATGGTCTCCAGCAATTCGCCACGGGTCAGGCGGCGTTCCGGCGCCGCGCCATCGGCGTTCGTCAGCTCGGCCGCCAGCCCTTTCAGTTGCGTTTCCGCATGCTGGTGCAGGCGCTGCTCCCAGTCGGACGACGGGTCGCCGACCAGCGACCGCAGCCTGTCCATCAGACCGGACTTCAGAACGTGGAGCAGTTCCAGTCCGGCTGAGGTCTGGCCGGCGACGATCGCCGCGCGATCCGCCGCGTGCCGGGCGGCCGTCGAGAAGTCCGTGGCGGCGATAATGTTCTTCAGCGGATCCATTTCATCCAGATTCCGGCAGCGACGCGTCGGCGCCTTGTGACGTTGTGCGACTTGGAATTCATGGGATCGCGGGAATCGGGCATGCCCTTGCGATCCGCTGGAAACTTTCGACCATTCGTTCGGCGTGTGCAACGCCGGAGAGATCGGCGCTTCGTGAGCGCGGTCCCGGTCGCCCGCGCGCCGTCACCATGTCCAGACCCCTTGCGCGCCGTTTCCTGATGGAGCACCACTTCTCCCAGATCGTCCTGCTGCTCGGACTGGCGGTCTTCGCGATCCTTGTCTTTCAGCGGCTGCGAATTCCTTCCAGCCTGGCCTACCTGGCGGTGGGAATTCTGGTCGGGCCGCATACGTCCGGACCGGTTCTCGACACCCGGCAGGTGCAGGCGTTCGCCGAGTTCGGAATCGTGTTCCTGCTGTTCACGATCGGTCTGACGTTCACGCTTTCGGAAATCGCCTCGCTGGGCGAACAGGTCCTGAAGCTGGGAGCCGGGCAGGTGATTCTGACCACAATTGTGGTGGGAATCGGCGCCTGGCTGGCCGGCGTGCCGGCGGCCGGGGCGTTCGTGCTCGGCGCCGTCTTCGCGCAGACCTCGACCACCATCCTGACCCGACAATTGACGGAGCAGGCCGAGGAGAACAGCCGCCCGGCGCGGCTGGCGACGGCGATGTCGGTGTTTCAGGACGTCACGGCCGTGCCGTTTGTGGTCATCATTCCGGTGCTGGGAATGGCGGCCGGGGCGGGGGCGCTGGCCGTCACACTGGGCTGGGCGCTGGGCAAGGCGCTGCTGGCGTTCGGGCTGGTGTACGCCGCGGGTCGCTGGCTGCTGCGGCCGCTGTTTCATCTGGTCGCGGAGGGGCGGTCGGCGGAAGTCTTCACGCTGACGGTGCTGTTCGTTTCACTGATTGCGGGTTGGACGACGCACCTGCTGGGGCTGTCGATGTCGTTTGGCGGGTTTCTGGTCGGCATGATGCTGGGCGAGACCGAGTTCCGGCATCAGGTGGAGACGACGATCCGGCCGTTCCGGGATGTGCTGCTGGGCCTGTTCTTCGTCGGCATCGGCATGCTGTTTGATCCGGCGTCGTTGCGGGAGACGTGGCTTTGGGCGGGGATCGGGGCGACCGTCCTGATGGCTTCCAAGGCGGTGATCGTAGCGCAACTGGTGCGTTTGTATGGAATGGACTCCCATTCGGCGTGGCGAACGGGAATGATGCTGGCCGTGGGCGGCGAGTTCGGATTCGCGCTCCTGGCGATTGCGCTGAACAGCGGCGTCGTCGATGAACGCCTGGGCCAGACGGCGATCTCGTCCGTGCTGATCTCGATGGTCGCGGCTCCGTTTCTGATCCGGTTCAACAGTGTGCTGGCCGATCGGCTGGCCGGGCTGCCGGGAGTTCCGTCCGTTGCAGACGCCCAACCGCCGCAGGCCGCATCCGCCCCGGTCCGCAAGGGGCATGTCATCATCTGCGGCTATGGCCGGATCGGGCAGAGCGTGGGGCATTTCCTCGAAGAGGAGGGCTTTCCGTTCGTGGCGCTCGACCTGGATCCCGCGCGAGTGCGAGACGCCTATACCGCGGGGGAACCGGTGTTTTTCGGCGATGCCACGCAGGGGGACATCCTGGACGCCGTGGGGCTCGCCGAGGCGCGGCTGCTGGTCGTCAGCCATGAGGACATCGCCGCGTCGCTGAAAGTGCTGCGGCATGTCCGCGCGGTCCGCCCCGACCTGCCGGTGATGGTCCGCACGCGCGATGAAAGCCACGTTGAGGAGCTGCAGGCCGCCGGCGCGTCGGAAGTCATTCCGGAGACGCTCGAGGCGGGCTTGATGATCGCTTCGCAGGCGCTGCTCCTGCTCGACGTCCCGCTGGCGAAGATCGTCCGCCGGATGCAGCGGCAGCGCTCGTCCCGGTATCTCACCCTGCGGGAGTTCTTCCGCGGGGACGAGCTGCTCTCGACCGCCGAGCAGCGCGAGCAGGATCGGCTGCGACCGGTCGTCGTGAGCGACAACAGCCCGGCTGCCGGGCGCACGCTGGGGGACTTCGCCTTCGAGCACGTCGTGGCGACGGCGCTGGTCCGGGACCGCGTCCGGCAACTTCGACCCGCTCCGGAAACCCGGCTGCAGGCCGGAGACGTCGTCGTCCTGTTCGGTTCTCCCGAGGACCTCAAGCAGGCCGAGACGGAACTTCGCGGCCGAACGACCGTCTGAGGTCCCGTGACTTGGGACTCTGAACGATCGCCTTCGGGGCGAAGGTCCATTGCCTCCGGTTGACTCGCGTTCGCGAACGTCCGACAACGCGGACATGACAAACATCCATCATCTGAACGCCGGCTGGCTGCATGCGCCGCCGAATCCGAAGGCGTCCTGTCACTGTCTTGTGCTGGAGGAGCGGGACCGGCTGGTCGTCGTCGATACCGGGATCGGCCTGCAGGATGTCCGCGATCCGGAAGGGCGGCTGGGGCGGACGTTGATCGAGCTCGCCGGGTTCCAATTCTCCGAGCAGGATACGCTCGTCCGGCAACTGGAAGGCCGGGGGTGGTCCGCCGCGGCGGTGACGGACATCGTGCTCACGCATGCGGATCCGGACCATGCCGGCGGCCTGGCCGATTTTCCGGACGCGGCGATCCGGATGTCGAGCGAAGAGCTGGCGGCGCTGGCCGCCGGAGATGTCCGTTACGTCGAGTCGCAATTCTCGCATGGTCCGCGGTGGAAGCCGTGCGACGCCGCTCGGTCGACGGACTGGTTCAGCCTCCCCGCGCGACCGCTCGATCTCGGGCTGCAATCGCAGGTGCTGCTGATCCCGCTGTTCGGGCACACGCGCGGGCACTGCGGCGTGGCGATCGAGCAGGGTTCGCAATGGCTGCTGCACGTCGGCGACGCGTATTACCTTCGCGTCGAATTGACGGACGATCAGCATCCGGTCGGGCAACTGGCCGCGCTCCGCGCCGCGGACGACGCCCGGCGGCGCGAGAGTCTGTCGCAACTCCGACGGCTGGCCCGCGACCATGCGCGCGAGGTCCAGCTCGTCGGGTATCACGATGTCGCCGAACTGCCCGACGGCTGAGCCGTCTGGGAGCCGTCCGGGTTCACTTCGCGGCGGCGCCGGTCACGCGGCGGATGTAATCGACTTCCGCCTGATCGTAGGGCGTGCCGTCGCCGCGAAAGATGTCGTGGAACCAGCGCGGCGGTTCGGCGTCGTAGGCCTTCTGCCACGAGTCCCAGGGATAAATCGTGTTCGACTTCCCGGCCACGAAGCCCCAGTTGTACGCGTCGACTTCGTGCTCCTTGAGAATCTCGAGCAGCGGGTCGAATGTGCTGCCCACTGGACGCGCCATGTATTCCGTGCAGGACAGCGGCCGATCGTACCTTTGCATGGCCTTGATCCATTCCCGCATTTCGTCGGGCCGGCCGTAGCTGTGGAAGCTGATGATGTCGGATTCCTCGACCTGGATCTTCTCGATCGGAATCAGTCGGTTGGGGGCGACGGCCCGGTCCCGAATCCACAGGCCGGACGTCAGCGGCTGCGTCGGCTGCGCCTCTCGCGCCCAGTCGAACGACTTCTTCAGCAGCTCGGCGGTGAACTTGTGTTTCTCCGCCGGCTCCTGGCGCAGCTTATTGCGGCCGTAACTGTTGTCGTTGAGATTGTCCGGCTCGTTCCACAGGTCCCAGACGACGACGCGCGGGTCCTCCCGGAACCGGCCGACCACGCCTTTGACGTAGGCCTCCAGCAGTCCGTGGCGCGCGGGATCAGTAAGGTCCTTCGCCCCGGGGCTTTGCAGCCAGCCCGAATTGTGCAGCCCCGGCTGCGGCGCCCGCTGCGGTCCCAGCTGCGGGTGCGGGTCCCAGACGCTGTCGAAGAGCACCAGCATCACCCGGATGCCGCGCTTCTCCGCGACCTCCAGGAACTGATCGATCCGATTCAGGAAGCCCTCGGAGTCCTGCTCCCACAACAGGTGATGCAGGAACACCCGCATGCTGTTCATGCCCAGGTCCTGGGCCCAGCCCAGCTCCCGGTCGATGGCTTCGAGGTCAAACGTGTCGGCCTGCCACATCTCCAACTGATTGATCGCGTAGGCCGGGGCGAAATTGGCGCCCACGAGCCAGCCGGTGCGGTCCCGCCATTCACGAGCCTGCTCGACGCTCCAGCGCTCGCTGGCGTCGGCGGAGGCGATCGCTCCAGTCGCGAGGGCCATCGCGAAGCACAACAGGCGCAGTCGGGCGGGCATTCTCGGCATCGTCATCAGTCCTTCAGAGCGGGGAAGGGCGCATCCAGCGCGGTGTTTCAATTGCGCTGCTGATCTTTCAGTGCTGGCGGGACGGTGTCAAACCCGCACACGCGCGGGCGGATCCCGCAGAGATTTCCGGGTCGTCTTGCCGATCCTGCGTCCGCAGGGGATACTGCCATGCATGCAGGAATATTGATGCATTTGAGGAGTCGACCGCTTGATTCGCAGCCGTGCGTGTCTGTGTTTCGCAGCGATAATCGCGACGGTCGTCGCGCTCCCGGACGTGCGCGCCGAATATCTCGCGGCGGCCGATCAGGAGTTCTTCGAGCGGCGCATCCGGCCGGTCCTCGCGGAGCGATGCTGGGAGTGCCACAGCGCTGACGCGGCCGAAAGCGACCTCCGCCTGGATTCTCTCGCTGGCGTGCTTCAGGGGGGCAGCCGCGGTCCGGCGGCCATTCCCGGAAGCGCCGCGACCAGCCTGATGATCCTGGCCGTGAATCACGCGGACCAGGTGCACATGCCGCCTCGTTCGAAGA
This sequence comes from Planctomyces sp., assembly GCA_019636235.1. Lineage (GTDB taxonomy): Bacteria > Planctomycetota > Planctomycetia > Planctomycetales > Planctomycetaceae > Caulifigura. The sequence goes on along the minus strand of JAHBXW010000001.1, from coordinate 433,719 downwards.
TCCCGCAGCGGGAAATTGACGACCTCACCGACTGGGTGAACCGAGGCGCCCAGTGGCCCGGCCAGTCCGCAACGGACATCGAGCCGCCCGCTTCGCGCTCCGCCGCCGCGGGGCCGATCACCGACGAGGAACGCAGCTTTTGGGCCTTCCAGCCCGTGCGCCGCCCGGACGTCCCCCGCGTCGACGGCGAGGAATGGGCGCGGACTCCGATCGACCGGTTCCTCCTGCAGTCGCTGCGGGAACATGGGTTGGCTCCGTCCCCCGCGGCCGACCGTCGGACGCTGATTCGCCGGGCGTCGTTTGATCTCCGCGGACTGCCGCCGACTCCGGAAGAGATCCGCGAGTTCCTGGCGGACGAATCGGCCGACGCCTGGGAGCGGCTGGTGGACCGTTTGCTCGCCTCGCCCGAGTACGGCGTGCGCTGGGGGCGCCACTGGCTGGATCTGGCCCGCTACGGCGATTCGAACGGTCTCGATGAAAACCTCGCGTTCGCGAACGCGTTCCGGTATCGGGACTACGTCGTCGAGGCGTTCAACGCCGATCGGCCCTACGACGAATTCCTCCGCGAACAGATCGCCGGCGACCTGCTGCCGGACGATGACCCGGAGGTCCGCAACCGGCGGATGGTGGCGACCGGGTTTCTGTCGCTGGGAGCGAAAATGCTCGCCGAGGACGACCCGGTCAAGATGCAGATGGACATCATCGACGAGCAGGTCGATACGCTCGGCAAGGCCGTGCTGGGGATGACGTTCGGCTGCGCCCGCTGCCACGACCACAAGTACGATCCGATCCGCGCACGGGACTACTATTCGCTGGCGGGCATCTTCAAGAGCACGCGGACGATGGAGAATTTCTCGGTCGTCGCCCGCTGGCAGGAAGTTCCGATCGGCACGCCCGACGAACTGGAGGCTCGCCGCATCGGCCTGGCGCGGCTCGACTCGATCAAGGCCGAGCGGTCGAAGGCCGTCGACGAAGAGCGAGGTCGGCTGCTGGATGCGATCCGCGCGCGGACGGCGGAGCACATGCTGGCCGCGCGGGACGGAACCCGGACGCGGTCGTTGACGCCGATCGCCCTGCGCGACGGGGACGCCGCCCGCGCCAATGCGCGAGTCATTGAGGCGGAGGAATACGATCGCGGAAACGTCCTGAGGGCGCGGGACGGGTACGGCGAGGGAATCGGCGTCCTGGTGAATCAGGGCGAGGCGCCGAATTTCGTCGAATACGATGTCGACATCGCCGAGGGGGGCTGGCATCAGGTCGACGTGCGGTATGCGGCGCTGGAATCCCGCCCCTGCGAGTTGTTCCTGAACGGCCGCCGTGTGCGCACCGACGTCGCTGCGGCGACTACCGGGGGCTGGCGCCCGGCCGATCAGGCCTGGTCGGCGATCGGCGTCTTCCGCTTCGAGCCGGGGCAGAACGTTTTGCGGCTCGAACAGCCGGTTTTCTTCCCGCACATCGACAAGCTGCAACTGACGCCCGTCGACGCCAGCGAGGCGCCGGCGCTGGCGGACGTTTCGGAGAATCTGCATCCCGAGGCCATTGTGCGGTGGGAACGGGTCCTGGCCGATCCCGCTTCGCCGTTCGCCGCCTGGCGGCATTACAGCGTCTCTGGAACCTGGGACGGCTTCGTTCCATCCGGCGATGGGCTGGATGCTGCGGTGCTTGCCGAGCCCCGTCCGGAGTCGCTCCTGGAGCTCGCGAACCGCTACGCCGCGGCTCTCGCCTCCCTGGACGCCGACGCGCCGGCAGCATCGGTGCTTCGCGCGGAGAGCGGCCCATGGTCCGCGACCACCGTCGCCGAAAGCGACTTCGCTGAGCCTGTCCGGGCGCGGCTGGCGATGCTCGCCGAGGACGAAAAGGCGGCCGACGCGGCCACGCCAAAGCTGGCCGAGGCGATGGCGGTCTCCGACAGCACGCCCGAGTCGCTGCGAATTCACCTGCGTGGCAGTCATCTGACGCTGGGCGATGAGACGCCACGCGGGTTTCCGGATGTGTTTCAAACCGGCTCCGAACCGGCGATCCCCGCGTCGTCCAGCGGCCGGCGGGAACTCGCGGAATGGCTGACCAGCGGCGAACATCCGCTGACCGGCCGCGTTGTCGTCAACCGCCTGTGGCAACACCATTTTGGCGAGGGACTGGTCCGCTCGTCGGACAATTTCGGAGTCCTCGGCGACCGGCCGACGCATCCCGAACTGCTCGACTGGCTGGCGGATGAACTCGTGCGCTCCGGCTGGTCCCTGAAGACCATGCATCGGCTGATCCTGACGTCCGCGGCGTGGCGGCAATCGTCGGCATGGCGCGCGGACGGCGACGCGATCGACCCCGAGAACAAGCTGCTGTGGCGGATGGCCCGCCGCCGGCTGGAAGCCGAGGCGATTCGCGACAGCCTGTTGCACGCGGGCCGGGCGCTTGACGACGCCATGGGGGGCACGCTGCTCGCGACCCAGAACCGGGCGTACGTGACCAGCACGGCCAACGTCGATTCGCAGATTTATGCCAGCCCGCGCCGCACGATCTATCTGCCAATCGTCCGCAGCGCGACGTTCAATTTTCTGGAAGCCTTCGACTTCGGCGACCCCAGCGTGATGCAGGGCAAGCGGTCGGCGACCACCGTCGCTCCGCAGGCGCTGTTTCTGATGAACAGCGACGTCGTGGCCCGCCAGTCCGAGCGGCTGGCGGCGCGGACGCTTGAGAACTTCCCCGCCTCCGCGGCCCGCGTGTCGCATGTGTTCGAGGTGTTGCTGGGACGCGAGCCGACAGCGGAGGAATCGGACGCGGCAATCAGCTACGTCGAGGCGCTGGCGACCGGGGAGGGCGGGGCGGCGCCGCTTGCCGAACTGCGAGCCTGGCAGTCGCTGTGCCGGGCCGTTATGGCCACCAATGAATTCCTGTTTGTGAACTGACTGAACTCATGAGCGACGGTTGCAGAAACTTTGAGCGCGTGACGTCCCGCCGCGATTGGCTGCGAACATCCGCGTGCGGCTTCGGATCGCTGGCGCTGGCGTCGCTGCTGCAGCCGGCGGCGCGGGCCTCGCAATCCGCAGGTCCGCTGGCCGCGCGTGAACCGCGGTTTCCGGCCCGCGCCAAACGCGTCATCTTCCTGTTCATGCACGGCGGCCCGTCGCAGGTCGACACCTTCGACTACAAGCCGCTGCTGCAGCGGGATCACGGACAGCCGCTGCCGTTTTCCAAGCCGCGAGTCTTCTCATCGACCACCGGCAACCTCCTCAAGTCTCCCTGGGAGTTCCGTCAATACGGCGAATCCGGGGCCTGGGTCAGCGACCTGTTCCCGCATGTCGCCCAGACCGTCGACCGCATCTGCTTCATCAAGAGCATGCATGGGTCGAACTCCCGACACGGCGGCGCGCTGCTCGAACTGCACACCGGCAGCGACACGTTCGTGCGGCCCAGCATGGGCGCCTGGATCACCTATGGACTTGGCACGGAGAACGAGAACCTCCCCGGCTTTATCACGATCTGCCCCACGCTGACTCACGGCGGGGCCACGGCCTACGGTTCCGCCTTCCTGCCGGCGGAATTCCAGGGCACGGCGATCGGCAATGCCGGCACGCCCAGCGACCAGGCAAAGATCCCCTTCATTCAAACCTCCGACGGCACGCCGCTGAATCTCCAGCGCCGCGAACTCGACCTGATGCGCGAGCTCAGCCGCGGTCAGCTGGCCAGCACCGGCCCCGATCCGGTTCTGGAAGCCCGGATCAACTCGTTCGAACTCGCCTACCGCCTGCAGACCTCGGCCCCGGAGCTGCAGGACGTCAGCAGCGAAAGCCAGGCCATTCAGGAGATGTACGGCCTGCATGATCCCGCGACCGCCAACTTCGGGCGGCAATGTCTGATGGCTCGCCGCTTCGCGGAGCGCGGCGTCCGTTTCATCCAGTGCACCCACAGTTACAAGTGGGACCAGCACGACGACCTCAGAAACAGCCACACGCGCAACGCCCGGGAAGTCGATCAGCCGATCGCCGCCCTGCTGCGGGACCTCGACGGATGCGGCCTGCTGGAGGACACGCTCGTTTTGTGGGGCGGCGAATTCGGACGCACGCCCGTGGCCCAGGGGGACAATGGCCGGGACCACAATCCCCAGGGCTACACGATGTGGCTGGCCGGCGGAGGCGTGCAGCCCGGTCTGAGCTTCGGGGCGACCGACGATTACGGCTACTTCGCCGTCGAGAACAAGGTCCACCTGCACGACCTGCACGCCACAATCCTGCACGTCCTCGGACTGGATCACACGCGGCTGACGTACCGCTATTCAGGGCGGGATTTCCGTCTGACCGACGTGCACGGCGAGGTCGTCAGTGAGATTCTCGCCTCGTGAGTCCCTTGGGCGCCGCCGCGTTCAGAACTCGCCGATGACGTTGCCATCGGCCCGCTGGCCGAGGTTCTTCCACGTCATCCGGTCGATGCTGTCGCTGACCGACCGCACCGAACCGTCCATCAGCAGCACGTGCACCATGCCGGTGTGGTAGCTGCGGGACGTGATGACGCCGTAGGTGGGCAGCGTCGTGCTCGTGCCCTCACGGTGGCTGGAGACGTCGAAGTCGTAAGCCGTGCCGCCGGTCTCGTGCGGGACATACGTGTTGGGGGTGAACGTCGTCGTATAGCCGTTGTGAATCGCGCGGCCGCAGACCCATTCCGAGTGCCCGTTCGTCGGGGACCAGGCGCCTCCACTGACGGAGGGGGAGACATCATCCGGCCCCAGCGGCGGCGTGGCGGGCAGCGTGGCGTCGTGGAAGCGCGGCGTGAAGGCCTTCACCTCGGCCATGGCCACGGTGTTGCTCATGCCGTCGAGGAAATCCCGATCGCGGATGCGGCCGTTGATGGCGAACGCGCCGCCCCCGTCCTTGCCTGTCGCGGGATCAAACACGAGGTAGTCGCCGACGCCCACGACGTAGCACAGCGGATAATGTTCGATCTCGCCGGTCGCGCTCAGCCGCGCCCGGTCATTCGGATCGCTGGGGCAAAGCAGCACGGGAACGCGGATCGTCGCCGGACCGCCGGGCGGGTAAGCGGCGCGATTGATGGCGTGGTGGTAGCCCACCGAGAAGTTCATGAGGTTGTAGGCGTTCGTGCCGTCCAGGTAGGGCAGGAGGAAGGCCTGAGCCGACCAGGGCTGCGTGACGGAAATGCCGGCGACGATGCCCGATGGCGGGAACAACGTGTGGCTGCCGGCGTAATTGTGCAGCGCGAGGCCGAGCTGCTTGAGGTTGTTCTTGCACTGCGTCCGGCGTGCGGCCTCGCGGGCCTGCTGCACCGCGGGGAGCAGCAGCGAGACGAGGATGGCGATAATGGCGATGACGACCAGCAGTTCGATGAGAGTGAATCCGCGCCGCCGCATGGATGAGGTCCCCGAGAGAGCGATCCAAGTTGGTTCGATCGAGGCCGAGGTGAGGCTGGCTGGACGGGGGACCGTTGGCTGGCGCTCGGCTTTTGCACTGAGACTCAGTCTCAGCGACGGCCGATCGTACCGCGGCGGATCGCCAGAATCCATTCACTTGCTCATTTGTGTTGCGACTGAGTCTCAGTTCCAATAGCATGGCCACCGCCACGACGAACAACAACCCGCAGGGAGTCGCACTGTGGATCCCGACAAGCCCAATCAGACGCCCGACAGCTCCCCAACGCACCGCCACGACGACGCAAATCCAGAACCAGTCATCCGTTCCAGCAGCCTCTTCGCCGGTCACAGGGAGGTTCAGATCGAGCACGATGGCGTCACCTACCGGCTCCGCATCACCCGCTCCGGCAAGCTCATCCTCACGAAATGACGCCCGGCGACACGCCTCCCTTTCCGTAGTCATTGGCTCTTCAAGACAGCAAGACGGGAAATCCGGGCAGATTTCCCCGGCCTGACGATTGTCCCCGTCGATCAGCGCGCGAGACTCTGATGACGGCGCCCGTATTCCGGGGCCCCGAGGCGATCGGACGCGGCCGCCGTGCCCCCCCGCGGATGAGTTCACAGAAGCATCCATGAAAGTCCATCAGTTCCTCGATCATTACGGCATCACGGAGAACCCGTTCGCTCAGGAAGACGCCCAGTCGGACAAGGTCTTCCAGCAGCACTGTCTCACCGGCACGTACCATCCGGCCTGGGACAAGGTGTTCGGCGATCCCGCGACCCCCTCGACCGCCGTCGTCTTCGGCGAGCAGGGCAGCGGAAAAACTGCCATGCGCCTGCAGATCGTCGGCCGGCTCGATCAGCACAATCGCGAGCAATCAGGTCAGCGGGCATTCATCGTCGAATACGACGATTTCAACCCGTTTCTGGACAACTTTCGGGAACGGCTTTCCGGCCGACGGCGACGTCCCGAAAAGGCTCTGCAGTCCTGGCGCCTGTGGGACCACATGGATGCCATCCTGTCGCTGGCCGTCACGCGGCTGGCGAACGACATCCGCAACCAGGGCGAGGATCCGAACGACAGCGCGATGTCGATCCGCACGGACGACCTGGCGGCGCTGACGCGCCCTCAACGGCGGGACATCCTGCTGCTGGCGGCGTGCTACGACAACAGCCGGGAGATCGGCGCCAAGCGGCGCTGGAACGCTCTGCGTCGGAAGCTGCGGTTCTCGACGTGGCGGGCGAAATGGGATCGGGCGCTGGGGCTGGGCGTCACCGTTCTCGTGGTCGCGCTGTTCTACTGGCTGTTCGATCTGAAATCGGTGCTGACGACGTGGTGGGCCTGGCTGCTGATCGCGATCGGCTGGGCGCCCTTCGTGATGCATCAGGCCTGGATTCTGTGGCAGTCGTGGTGGATTCGTCGGCAGATCCGCGTCATCGACCATCAGACGATGGCGCTCCGCAAGATTCTGTCCTCGTTCGAGAGGTCGGAGATCATCGGCCAGTCCCTGCCTGCGAAGGCCCGCGGAGATGATCGCTACGAGCTGCTGAACAAGCTGCAGGCCGTCCTGAAGTCGCTGGGCTTCACCAGCCTGGTGGTGCTGGTGGACCGGGTGGACGAGCCGCATCTGATCAACGGATCGCCGGAGCGGATGCGGGACATGCTGTGGCCGATGTTCGACAACAAGTTCCTGAAGCATCCCGGGATCGCGTTCAAGCTGTTGCTGCCGTCGGCGGTCGTGGGCTATCTGAACCGGCAGGAGAAGGAGTTCTACGAGAAGTCGCGGCTGGACAAACAGAACCTGATTCCGTCGCTGACGTGGACGGGGCAGGGGCTGTTCGACATCGCGAACGACCGCATCCGGGCGTGCGCGAAGCTGGCCGAGACAAGACCCGGCATCCGCGACCTGTTCGACGCTTCCATCACCGAGCCGGAACTGATCGCCACGTTCGACCGGCTGCGGGCGCCGCGGCACATGTTCAAGTTCATGTACCGTTTGCTCGTGGACCACTGCAGCAAGTACACGGAGGATCAGCCGGAGTGGAAGATCCAGCGGGAGACGCTGCACGCGACTCTGGCGCTGTTTCTGCGGGATCTGGAGGCGTACGACAACAAGCGCGGGACGGGCTGAGTCGGCATCCGGGCCTGCAGGCGCGGCGAGGCGCGGACTGCGCGTCCGCCCGCGGCGTCGCTAGACTTCACATGTCCGGGCCACAAGGCCAGCCGGACCAGCCTCGCAGGGAGTCCTCCGATGTACATCACCCGACGCCATTTGCTTGCAGGCGCGGCCGTCGCGCTTGTTCCCGGCGCCGTTCGAGGACGGCTGTCGGCAGCCGAAAACGCCGAGCAGCCGCTGATCGTCGACACGCATCAGCACCTGTGGGACCGCTCGAAGCTGACGCTGCCCTGGCTGGAGGACGCGCCCGACGTGCTCCGCAAGAGTTACCTGCCGGCCGATTACCGGACCGCAACGAAGGGGCTGAACATCCGGGCCGTCTATATGGAGGTCGACGTCGCCGACGGTCAGCACGACAAGGAAGCCGAGCACATCATCGAGCTGGTCAGCGGCGGCGAATCGCAGACGATTGGATCGGTGATCGGGGGGCGGCCCGATGCCCCCGGGTTCGGAGACTACATCGCCCGGCATGGCGAGTCCGGCGTCGTGCAGGGAGTGCGCCAGGTGCTGCACGGCGGATCGACGCCGCGCGGTCACTGCCTGCGGCCGGAATTCATCGCGGGCGTGCGGAAACTTGGTGAACGGGGGATGAGTTTTGACCTCTGCATGCGGCCGGACGAACTGGACGACGGCCGCAAGCTGACGGAGGAAGCGCCGGACGTCACGTTCATCGTGGACCATTGCGGAAACGCCGATCCGAACGCGTTCCATCCGGGAACTGAGGAACCGACGCACTCGGTCGATGGCTGGAAGCGGTCGATCGAGGGGTTGGCGAAGCGGCCGAACACGATCTGCAAGATTTCGGGGGTCATCGCCCGCGTGCGGCCCGGTTGGACGGCCGAGACCCTGGCGCCCTGCGTGAATTTCTGCCTCGACGCGTTCGGCCCCGACCGAGTCGTGTTCGGCTCGGACTGGCCGGTGTGCCTGCTGGGCGCTCCGCTGCTGGCGTGGGTGCAGGCGCTGCGGGACATCATCGCGGAACGTCCCGAGCCTGAGCAGACGCAGCTCTGGTCCGGTAACGCGCTGCGAATTTATCGACTGAACCTGGCCTGATCGGAAGAGGGGCGCATGCCTGTCGGCGCGGACATGAGAATCGGGTTCATCGGCTGCGGACGCATGGCCACCGCCATCGCGCGCGGGCTTCTGGGCGCGGGGGTCGCGACGCCCCGGCAACTTGTCGGCAGCGATCCCAGCCCGGACTGCCGCCGGCGGTTCGCCGAGGAGACCTCCGCCGAAACGTTTGACGCCAACTCCGACGTTGTCCGCCGCGCGAACATTCTCGTGCTGGCCGTCAAGCCGCAGCAGCTCGAGATGGTGTTGCAGGAAATCTGCCAGAGTCTGGACAGCCAGCCGCTGGTGGTGTCGATCGTCGCCGGGGCTCCCATCGCAAGGATCGCCGCGCGGCTGGGCGCCGACAAACGGCTGGTGCGGGTGATGCCCAACACGCCCTGTCTGGTGAAGGCCGGCGCCACGGCTGTGGCCCGTGGAGGCTCGGCGACGGCCGCCGACGCGGAGACGGTGCTGGAACTGTTTTCGACGATCGGAATCGCCCTCGAGGTTCCGGAGTCGCAGCTGGACGCGGTGACGGGACTGTCAGGCAGCGGGCCGGCGTACGCGTTTCAGATCATCGAGGCGCTCAGCGACGGAGGCGTGGCGGCGGGCCTGCCGCGGCACGTCGCGACTCGGCTGGCGGCTCAGACGCTGTTGGGCGCGGCGGAGATGGTGCTGGCGACGGGCGAGCATCCGGGGGCGCTCAAGGATGCTGTGGCGAGTCCCGGCGGGACGACGATCGCCGGCCTGCTGGAGCTGGAGCGGGGGGGCCTGCGTGGCATCCTGATGAACGCGGTGGTGACGGCGACGCACCGTTCGCAGGCGCTGGGGCGACTCGACTCGCCCTCGTGAACACGGTGCGGGCCTACGGGACTGAAGGCAGGGGTCGGCTGGCGCGGAGGCGGCAAATCGGCCGCATCCGCCGCCAACCACGCTGGAGGCGGCCTGCCGCAACGGCTATTCTGCCAACGCGTTCGGTGTGTTGAAGCGGCGCTCGCCGTGTTTCCAGTCCCGTGCCAGTTCTCAAGGCTCCGATGCCTCACCGCTTTGTTTCGCTGACGCTGTGTGTGGCCGTCGCCAGCGCGGCCCTGTCGTCCGGATGCCGGAAATCCGGCGATGCGTCCGGCGACATCGCCATTGGCCACTATGCGTCGATGACGGGGCCGGAGGCGACGTTCGGGCAATCCACCGACAACGGCGTCCGCCTGGCTCTCGAGGAGTACAACGCCGCCGCTTCAGTCGGGGGCAACCGTTTCCGGCTGATCACTTACGACGACAAAGGCGAGGCCGCCGAGGCCGGCGTCGTCGTGACGCGGCTGGTGACGCGCGACAAGGTGACGGCCGTCATCGGCGAAGTCGCCTCCGGGCTGTCGCTGGCCGGAGCGGACGTCTGCCAGCAAAACGGCGTGCCGATGGTCACCCCCTCGTCGACGAACGTCGATGTCACGAAGAAGGGGGACATGATTTTCCGGGTCTGCTTCATTGACCCGTTCCAGGGCTACGTCTGCGCGAAATTCGCCCGCGAGCATGAGCCGCTGAAGGCCCAGAAGGCGGCCGTGCTTTTCGATCAGCGGGCGCCGTACTCGGTGGACCTCGCCAAGGAGTTCGCCCGGCATTTCGAGACGCTGGGCGGCACGGTCGTGGCGCGGCAGTCCTTCACCGGCGGCGACCAGGACTTTTCGGCTCAACTGACGTCGATCCGCTCGTCCAGCCCCGACATCGTATTCGTGCCGGGGTACTATACGGACGTCGGGAACATCGCCGTGCAGGCGCGGAACCTGGGCATCAAGGTCCCGCTGATGGGCGGGGATGGCTGGGATTCGGAGAAGCTGACGGAGATCGGCGGGGCGGCGCTCGAGGGCTGCTTCTACTCGAACCACTATTCGCACCAGGATCCCAGCCCCCGGGTGCAGGAGTTCATCACGAAGTACCGGTCGAAGTTCAACAAGACGCCGGACGGCCTGGCCGCGCTGGGATACGACGCGGCCCGGATCCTGTTCGAGGCGATCGATCGCGCGCAATCCCGCGACGGCGCGGCCATCGCCAGGGAACTGGCCGCCACGCAGGGATTCGACGGCGTGACGGGCCGCATCTCGATCGACGCCGACCGCAATCCGGTCAAGCAGGCCGTCATTCTGGAGATCAAGGGTGGCGTTCCGACGTTCGTCACGACGATTGAGCCCGAACGCTGAACCACTCCGCTCCGCGGACCCGGAATGGCCGATTTCGTTCAAACGCTGGAGACCGCGCTGGCCGTCGGCAGCCTGTATGCGCTGATCGCGCTGGGCTACACGATGGTCTACGGCATCCTGAAGTTCATCAATTTCGCGCATGGGGACGTCGTCGTCCTGGGGGCCTGGATCAGCTACACGGTCGCGCAGTGGTGCCTGAAGCGGCTGGCGCCGGCGGACGGGCCACCGTTGTGGCTGGGGCCGGTGGTGTTGGCGTGCGCCATGACGGTCTGCGGCGTTCTGGGATTCCTGATTGAACGGCTGGCCTACAAGCCGCTGCGCCGCGCGCCGCGGCTGAACGTGCTGATTACGGCGATCGGCGTTTCGCTGCTGCTGCAGAACGTGGGACAGCTCGACGCGGTGTTTGGTTCAAGCCCGGTGTCGATGCCGGCGCTGCTGCCGAATCCGGCGCTGGTGCGGATGTCGTTCGGCGGACCTGGCAGTTCAGAGGTCGTGATTGGACTGGTCGACGCGACGATCTTCGTGACGGCCGGGCTGCTGATGCTGGCGCTGGAAACGATCGTGTACCGGACGCGCCTGGGCGCGGCGATGCGGGCGGTGTCGTTCAACGCCGAGACGGCCGCGCTGATGGGCATCAACGCCAACCGGATCATCTCGTTCACGTTTGTGACGGGATCGGTGCTCGCCGCGGCCGCGGGCTTTCTGTACGCGATGAAGTATCCGGGCCTGAACCAGCCGGCGCACACGATCTGGGTGCTGCTGGGGCTGAAGGCCTTCGTGTCGGCGGTGATCGGCGGGATCGGAAATGTCCGGGGGGCGCTGCTGGGCGGGTTCGTGATCGCGTTCGTCGAGCAGTTTGGAGCTTTCTACATTTCTTCGAACTACCGCGACGTGTACGTGTTCGCGCTGCTGATCATCATTCTGCTGATCCGGCCGACGGGCATTCTGGGAACTCCGTACAGGGAGAAGGTGTGACCGCCGCCGCCCCGTCGCCTGTGGCTCCCGTTCAGGACGAATCGCTGCTGCGGGCAGCGCTGAAAGGGCTGGTCGTGCCGCTGTGCGGAGTGGCGTTCGCGTTCGGCGTGTGGAGCCTCGAGGGGCGCGTGCTGGACGCGTATGACACGGTCACGGCGATGAACATCGGCGTGGCGATGATGCTGGCCGTGTCGTTGAACATCGTGAACGGCATGACGGGCCAGTTTTCGATCGGCCACGCGGGCTTCATGGCGCTGGGGGGCTACACGTCGGGCATGGTGACCTACTACGGTTCGCTGCTCTTGTGGGGGACGGCTGCGCGGCAGGGGGGCCCGTTCGGGGCCGGGGAGTGGCTGTTCGCGGCGAGTTGCGTGGCGGGGGGGCTGGTCTCGGCCTGCGCCGGCTACGTCGTGGGGCTGCCTTCGCTGCGGCTGCGGGGCGATTACCTCGCCATCGTGACGCTGGGCTTTGGCGAGATCCTGCGGGTGCTGTTGCAGCAGACCAACCGCGTGATCGGCAGCCGGGAAGGTCTGGCCGAGGCGAAATGGCGCGAACTGATTCCGCCGCCGGTCGGCGGAGCGGTGGGATTCAATGGCCTGCCGAAGTACACGAACCTGTTCTGGGTCGGGCTGTTTCTGTCGCTGACGGTGATTTTTGCCGTGCGCCTCAAACGCTCAGCGATCGGCCGCTCCATGATCGCCATCCGCGAGGATGAAATCGCCAGCTATTCGGTCGGCGTCAATGTGACGCGGGTCAAGGTGCGCAGCTTCGTGATCGCAGCGTTCCTGGCGGGAGTCGCCGGGGGCCTGTACGCGCACCGCATCGGCGTGAACATCGAGCCGCGCGACGCCGGTTTTCAGCGGTCGTTCGAGTACATCATCATGACGGTGCTGGGCGGCAAGGGCTCGGTGACCGGTTCGATGATCGCCGCCTCGATCCTCACGTATCTGCCGGAGTGGCTGCGAGATTTCGATCGATACCGGATGATCATTTACGCGAGCCTGTTGATCGCGATGATGCTGCTGCGGCCGCAGGGACTGCTCGGTTCGCGGGAGATCTGGGATTTCCTGCCCTGGTTCCGGAAGCGGCGGGGAACCGCCCGATGACCTCCGGCCCCGCGCGTTTCGCGCTCGCGTCCCCCGAGAATCGGCCGCTCCTGGACGTTCAGGACGTCGGCATCGCGTTCGGCGGCCTCAAGGCCGTCAACGGGTTCTCGCTGCAGCTTCCCGAGCGGTCGTTGTATGGCCTGATCGGCCCGAACGGCGCCGGCAAGACGACCGTCTTCAACCTCCTGACGGGCGTTTATCGACCGGATCGGGGCGGCATTCGGCTGGCCCGCCACGATCTCACCGGCCGCAAACCGCATGAGATCACCCTCGCGGGAGTCGCCCGGACGTTCCAGAACATCCGGCTGTTCGGCGAAATGAGCGTTCTGGACAACGTGCGTCTCGCGGCGCAGTTGCGGCGGTCGGTCGGCGCGCTGAGCACGTTTTTCCGCGGACCCCGGTTCCATCGCTGCGAAGCCGACCTGCGGGACCGGGCGTTGGAATTATTGGACGTGATGGAACTCCGGGGCGACGCGGACGCTCCCGCCCGATCATTGAGTTACGGACATCAGCGGCGACTGGAGATCGCGCGAGCGCTGGCCACCAGGCCCAAAGTGCTGCTGCTCGACGAGCCGGCCGCCGGCATGAATCCGCAGGAAAAGCAGTCGCTCGCAAAGCTGATCGAGTCATTGCCGGAGCGGTTCGAACTGTCGGTTCTGCTGATCGACCACGACATGGGGCTGGTGATGAAAGTCTGCAGGAAGATCACGGTGCTGGATCACGGAGAGATCATCGCCGTCGGCCCTCCCGACCGGATCCAGAACGATCCCAACGTGATTGCCGCGTACCTGGGGGAACCGACGCCCGACGCCTGAATTGGCTTTTCCGCCCGTTGTTGATCCGTCTTCCTGCTCAGAACGCACATGCCGCTGCTTGAAATCCACGATTTGCACGTCGCTTACGGTGCGATCAAGGCGCTGCGGGGCGTTTCCCTGAACGTGGCGGAGGGGGAGATTGTCACGCTGATCGGCGCTAACGGCGCGGGCAAGACGACCACGCTGAGGGCGATCTCGGCGCTAGCCCGCCCCAGCCAGGGCCGAATCCTGTACGGCGGCGAGTCGATCGTCGGCCGGCCGGCGCACCAGGTCGCGCGCGCCGGGCTGGTGCATGTTCCCGAAGGCCGGGGCATTTTTCTGAACCTGACCGTCGAGGAGAATCTGGAGTTGGGCGGGTACGGTCGCCGGGACGGGGGCATCGAGCAGGAGCGCGACCGGGTCTATGCGCTGTTTCCGCGGGTGAAGGAGCGGCTGCGGCAGGTCGCCGGCACGCTGTCGGGGGGCGAGCAGCAGATGCTGGCGATCGGCCGGGCGTTGCTGGCGCGGCCGCGTCTGCTGCTGCTGGACGAGCCTTCACTGGGACTGGCGCCGCGCGTGGTGCAGACGATTTTCCAGGTGATCCGCGAGATCAACCAGGCGGGGACGACGATCCTGCTGATCGAGCAGAACGCGCGCATGGCGCTGCAGGTGGCCCATCGCGCCTATGTTCTGGAGGTCGGACAGATCATCATGGAAGGCGCCGCCGCGGACCTCGCGGCGAGCGACGACGTTCGCAAAGCCTACCTGGGCGTCCATGGCTGAGAGGCCGCGGGCGGCATGTCCCTGTTGCGCCTTCCCGGCAAAGACACGGAGGAACCGCGTGATTGCATCGACTTCATTCCAGCGGCGCGCGACCGCGTGGGCGGCCGTGCTGCTGACGCTGTCCGCCGCGTCGGCCGTGGCTGTTGAGCCGGAAGTGCTGGAGGCCCAGTCGCGACGCATCGCGGTCATCGAGCGGGTCTCGCCGACCGTCGTGGCGATCTTCGCCCAGGGGGGGCAGGGGGGCGGTTCGGGCGTGACGGTGTCCGCCGACGGCTTCGTGGTCACGAACTTTCACGTGGTCGAGGGACAGGGTCCGTTCATGAAGTGCGGCTTGAACGATGGCCGGCTGTACGACGCCGTTCTCGTGGGCATCGATCCCACCGGGGATGTCGCCGTGATCCGCCTGCTGGGGCGGGACGACTTTCCGGCCGCCACGCTGGCCGACAGCGACACGGTCCGCGTCGGCGACGGCGCCTACGCCATGGGCAACCCGTTTCTGCTCGCGACCGACTTCCAGCCGACGGTGACCTACGGCATGGTCAGCGGCGTGCGACGGTATCAGTTTCCCGCGGGGACGCTGCTGGAATACACCGACTGCATTCAGGTCGATACGTCGATCAACCCGGGCAACTCCGGCGGTCCGCTGTTCAACGAGGACGGCGAACTGATTGGCATCAACGGGCGGATTTCCGTGGAGAAGCGGGGGCGTGTGAACGTCGGGGCGGGCTACGCCATCTCGATCAACCAGGTGCGGAACTTCTTCGACAATCTCAAGAGCGGTCGAATCGTCGATCATGCGACGCTTGGCGCGGTCGTCTCGACGAACAGCGACGGTTCGGTGACGGTCAGCCGAATCCTCGAACAGTCCGAGGCGTATCGCCGGGGGCTGCAGGTCGGAGACGAGCTGGTCATGTTCGGCGGCCGTACGGTCGATACGGCGAACCAGTTTAAGAACATCCTGGGGATCTACCCCGCGGGCTGGAAGCTCCCGCTGACGTATCGCCGCAAAGGACAGGAGCAACAGATCATCGTGCGTCTGCGGAGGCTGCACCGGGCCGCCGAGCTCGAGCTGCGGGGGCAGGACTCTCCGCCCCCCCGCCCGCGCCGCGGTCCAGGGCCCGACGCTCCACCCGAAGAGAAGCAGCCCGAGAGTCCGTTGCCAGAGGCTCCGAAGGATGTCGCTCCGCCTGAAGCGCCGGAGTCCAGCGGCGTCCCCGCGGCGTACGCCGACCTCTATGAGGCCCGCCCCAGATTCGCCAACTACTGGTTCAACCGGGCGGCGCAGGAGCGGCTGCTGTCAGCGCTGAAGACCTGGGGATTCGACGGCATCCAGGAGCCGCTGCAGGTCAGCGGGCGGCTGGATGCGCGGACGACGATTGAATTCCGCCTGGCCGACCAGGCGATCGCCGTGAAGATCGGCGACCGCACGAACGGTCAGCAGCTCGACAAGGACCTCGAGGATCTGCCGCCCGCGACCGGCGGATTGCTGCCGGCGATGCATGCGCTGCGCGGCATGCTGACGCGCGGCGCCGAAGCGTTCTCGGACACGTACTACCTCGGCAGCGAGCCGCTGGACGGGACGGGCGAGCGGGTGGACGTGCTGATGACGCATCGGGGCGAGACGCTGTGCCGCTGGTATTTCGACCAGTCGACGGGCGGCTGCGTGGGGATGGATTTCGCGCTCGGAGAGGATCAGGACGAGTGCGAGCTGCGGTTCGGCCCCTTGGCGTCGTTCGGCAGCCGGCAGTTTCCCGAGACGATCTCCATGCGGCATGCCGGCACGGACCTGGGCGTGATGAAGGTGTCGGGGGTAGAGGCCGGCCGGCCCGCGAACGCCGCCGCGGCTCCGGCGCCAATGCAGTGATCTGATCGGCGCGATGCCCTTTGATCCGGGCAGGGATGGGAGCCCGCTGGAAAAAAAGAAACCGCGACGGACACGGGTGCGGCGATTTCCCCCCCAGGAATCGCCGGCGCCCGCACCGTCGCGGTCATGGACCGTGGCCGTCGACATGGTGACGCGGTCCATGTCGACGTCGCGATCCTCGCCCCCTCTACTTGTTGCCGAGAAAGCTGAACAACCTCCGTTTGGGTTTGTCAGCCGGCTCGGCGGGTTCGGTTATCGGCGGCGCCGCCGTGGAATCCAGTTGCGCCGCCAGCAGTTCAACGGACTTGTTGAGCTTGGAGCGCGGCGCCTGATTGATCAGCGGCACGCCATTGTTGCGGGACTCGACCATCGTCGCGTAGTCGTTGGGCAGCTGCCAGTACACCTCGCGGCCGATCGTCTCCAGCGCCTTGCTGAGGCTGATCTGCGAATCCTCGAGGCCGACGCGGTTCACGACCACCTTCAAATGGGCGCTCATTTCGCGCTCGTCAAGAAACTGCAGCAGCCGGACGACGTTCCGCAGGCATGGCAGGTCGAGCTGCGTCACCAGCAGCGTCACGTCGGACACCTGAATCGCCGCCAGGTCCAGCCGCGTATAGGCTTTGCTGAGATCGATGATCAGGTGGGAGAACGTCGCCCGCAGCAGCGCGATGACGCGCTGCAGCTGCTCCGCGTTGATCGGCGCGGCCTCTTCCATGTGGATCGGCCGCGGCAGCAGAAACGCGCCGCTGGCGTGCTGCGACAGCGACCGCTTCAGCAGCGAGTAATCCAGCCGGGAGATGTTGTCCGCCACATCCTGAATCGTGTAATCGGGAATGATGTCCAGCCAGACGTCCGAATCCCCCAGCGCGACGTCGAGGTCGATGACGACAACGCTGTTGGCTTTGTTCTGCGCCAGGATGCAGCCCAGGTTGATGGCCAGCGACGTGCAGCCGACGCCGCCGCTGGCGCCGCAGATGGAGATCACCTTGCTGCCGCGGGCCTTGTCCTTTTTGCCGGTGCTGGCGTGCAGGCGGTCGAGGGCCGCCATGAAGTCGTCAAGCCGCAGCGGCGAGTGCAGGAACTCCTTGGCGCCATTCCGCATCGCCTGCAGGATCAGGCTGCCTTCCTGGGAGCTGGAGATCACGAACACCGCGCACGCCGGCTGCTCCTGGGTGATCTGCGCCACCAGGGCCAGCGCCCGCTGCGCATCGCCATCGAGGTGCACGAGCGCGATGTCGGGCTGCGTCTGGTTGACGATGTCGATGAAGAAGTCATAGCGGGAGCACTCGGCCTCGAGCCACACGGTGTCGATTCCCAGCAACAGGGTTTTCACCGAGTTGCGGGAAGCGTCGTGGGGGTCGACGAGGGCGAGTCGGACGACGTTATTCATGACAACGGGACATCGCAGAGTGAGGGGGACTGCGGACTGTTCGGCCGGCAGTCCAACACAGGCAGTGAGACCTGCTCCGGGGACGGAGCGCGGGCAGTGGCTGTCGGATCAGTTGCGAGAGGCGCCTCCCGAGAACCAGGACCGCGGAGCGGCGGGCGCTGGTTCGACCAGTTCCAGCCTCCGGCCTGAGGCATCGGCCGATTCGCTGCTGGTGGAATGTCCGCCCGTCGTGCCGCGGATGTTGTCGCCGGAGTTTGATTTGACGGACGCCCGCGACTGCGAGGTCGTCGCGAAGGGCCGCATCGTGCCCAGTGTCGTTCCGCGATCCCGGTCGCGGGCCCGGACGTCGAACAGGGCCGATGTCTGCTGGACGCCGTCCGTGCGACTGGCCGACGGCATGGCGTCGTCCGGATGCGGTTCGGCGTGTGCCGGAGTCTGGACCGGCGGCAGGAAGCCGGGATCCAGCACCGGTCCGGGCGAGTAGCCGGGAACCGACGGCGGGTAACCGGCGTCCATCATGCCTCCCAGAGTTTCCGGGGGCGGGTTGTAGTTCGGCACTTCCACGAACCCGTCGAAGTAGAACTCGTGGCTGGTCGTCGCTTCCGAATTCGTGCCCGGCCCGGTGATGGGAAGCTGGCCCGCGGCCAGGGGCGCGGCCATATGCGGCGTGAGCATGATCAAGAGTTCGGTGTCGCCGATCTCCGAGCGGCGGCGGCTGAAAGCCGAGCCGATGTACGGCAGATCGCCCAAAAACGGAACCTTCGTGTTTGAGACAAGTTCCCGCTGCAGGATCAGGCCGCCCAGCATCAGCGTCTCGCCAAACCGCATTTCGACTTCCGTGTTCACCCGCCGCAGCGTGACGCCGGGCACCGTGAATCCGTTCACGACCACCGCGCTGGACACGTCCCGCTCGCTGACTTCCGGCGACACCTGCAGTCGCAGCCGGCCATTGCCCAGCACGATCGGCAGGGCCTCCATCCGCACGCCGAACTCGCGGTATTCGATCGTCACTGTGCCCAACTGCTGCGGCACCAGGATCGGGAACTGTCCGCCGGCGAGCAGCGTCGCGGGGCGGCCGCTGTTGGTCACCAGGGCGGTGTCGGCCATGACTTTGGCCAGCGACTCGGTTTCCACGGCCTCGATGAAGGCCTGGAAGATGTCGCTGGAGCCGGTGATTGCGAACTGCATCGTCTGATTGGCCAGAGCGCCGGGCTGGACCGTGACGCTGGGCGGACCGCCGAAGGGCAGGGTGGCGTTCTGCAGGGGCGCCAGGCCGCCGGGCGTGCTGGCGAAGTAGCTCTGCTGCCCGACATGCAGAAAGTTGAAGCCGAACTGACGCAGCTTGGAGCGCTGCACCTCCATGACTTTGACCTGCAGCTGGACGGTGCTGACGCCGCCCACGTTCATCTGATTGAGGACGATCGGGGAGAACTTCTCCGCGACGTCCATGATCTGCGGAATCTGTTGCGGCTCGGTGACCCAGCCCCGCAGGACGACGCTGCCGTTCAGACCCACGACTTCAATGGCGGCGCCGGGGAACAGCCGTCCCAGGTAGGCCTGCAGTTCGCGGACGTCGGCGTCGACGAAGACCTCGACGGTGTAGATGTTGTCGAACTCGTCGGTCAGCGTGAACGAGGTGACGCCCGACTTCTCGGCCTTGAGACGCACCCGCTGGTTCGAGACCGGGATGATCGTCAGCACGTCGGGGTCGTGGCCGTCGACGGCGCGAATGCGGTTGCCCAGTTCCAGAAGCCGCGTCTGCAGCTCGACGAGCGTGAGCTTGGTGTCGCGGGAGATGATCGAGACGACCGGCTCACCGGGACGAGGCGAGTCGGTCCCGGACGATTGAGCCAGCGCGCTTGTCGAGGACAGCGCGCCCAGCGCCAATGCGGCGAGCAGCACAATCCGCGATGTCTGTGATCGATGACTGAACCGTGGCATCCCTGCACCTCCCAGGCCAGACTGCTGTTGGCAGCCTGGCCGCGGCCATCCTTGTCGCGCCGAACGTTCCCGTCCGCGGGCCGGCGTCCTCGCCGTTCCTCGGACCCGTTCTCCATCGCCTCAGCGGCGGCCGGCGATCGTCCCTTGCGGGCGACCGCCGGTCTCCGTTCTGTTCACAACGCCTGATTCGTCGCGGCCGGCTCCTCCGTGGGGGCCTTGCGGGCCGTCCAGGGCAGCGACCAGCCGAAGCGATCCAGCAGGCCGCCGGAGTTCGTCGAAGTCGTCGACGCGCCTGCGGCTTCCTCGTTTTTCTTCGCTTCCGTCATTTCGAATGCATACGACTGCACGTCGTTGCCCACGTACACCTTGACATCCCAGGTGGGACGCGACGGGTCGGCCGCGGGCTGCGGCTCAACGGCCACCGGGGCGGGCTGGGCCAGGAACTGCTGCACGTCCGGCTTCTGTTCGGGTTCGGCCGCGATCACCGGAGACTCCGGCGGCGCCTCGTCCGACTCGCCGTACAGCGGCCGCTCCCGCGACCCGGTGTCCAGGCCCCGCAGTTCCGACAGCAAATTGTCCGTGACGGCCCGCGTGCTGCGGATCGCCGTGTCCAGCGGGTTCCGCCACAGCAACCGCAACTGGCCCTTGCGTTCCGCGAGGACCAGCCAGTTGGCCTGGTCGTATTCGACGATCAGCGACACCTGCCGGGCTTTGACGGCGTTGGTGTCGGTCCGCTTGGCCATGTCGTTCTTGGTCTGGTCGGCGATCGCGAAGATCGTGACGCATTCGAGGAGCGTCATGGTCTTGGTCTGCACGCCGGTAGGCGTCCGCGCGTCGTAAGTGACGGTCACGTCCACTTTGTCTCCGGCCTTGACCATGCCGCTCGCCGTCTGGGTCTCGTCCACATTGATCGTGACGGCCGTCTTGCCGATCGGAATCTGGATCGACTTGCCCGACACGCCTTTGTCGCTGAGCTTGCCCTTGAGGATGTAGTCCCCTTTCACGACCGCCACTGTCAGCGACCGCTGCTGGTATTCCTCGATCCGCGTGATGCAGTCCTCCGGCGCCGCGTCGCGTGGAATCTCGCGAAACACGACGAGTTCCTCCGTCAGCGGAACGCCGGGATCGATGGCGTCGATGGCCTGGAGCACCTGGATGGTTTCCACCTTCGCGGCCGAGGGTTTGTTCATCGCTTGCTGCACGCCGATCATGGCCACCAGGCCGCATCCGACCGCAACGCACAACAGCGCCAGTGTCTTGGGTTTCATGACGATCGCCCTGAGGTCTTTCCGCCCGCACGCGAGGCGCTCCGGGGCCGACACGATTCCAGTGTCAGAATCGGCAGCCTGGAACGCCCTGCTTCAATCTATGCGGGTTGCAACAATTGAAACGCCTGTGACGGTCGTGCCGTCCAACCCCTCAAACCGCCCCGTTTGCGAAGCCGACCGCAACGCCTGCGGCCGTTTCCGCCGGTCTCGCTCAGATCATCCCCGCGTACAGGAAGTACGCGATCGAACCGATGCAGATCGGGATGCCGTACGGCAGCAGCAGCATGTGCGGCTTCCGATCCGCGGCGATCTTCGACAGCTCGCGCGGATCCTTGACCGTCGCCATCTCCGACAGGATCAACATCGCGTTGCCGTAATGCTTGTTCCAGGCCTTGCGGTACAGCACCATCGCCAGGGCCATTCCGCCGCCCACGACGGCCGACACCAGAAACGCGTTCCAGGTCACCTGCGGGCCCAGCCAGGCGCCGACGCCAGCCATCAGCTTCACGTCGCCGGCCCCCATCCCCCCCACCGCGTACAGCGGCATCAGGGTGGCGAGGCCCACGCACATTCCGATCAGACCGTGGCCCAGCCCCTCCCAGCCGCCAATGGCGAAGCTGTACAGCAAGCCGGCCAGGACCATCGGAAACGTGATCCAGTTCGGAACGCGGAGTTCCTTGCCGTCAATCCAGGCCGCGACGATCAACGTCACGCACACCAGCTTCACATGCCAGTTCTCGATCAGAATCTGTTGCCAGTCCACGGCGCAACCGCCTTTCCGTTCGATGGGTGAGGGGAGTCTTCTGGGGGGCACAGTCCGCGCGGCAGACAAACCGGATGCCGCGGTGCTCTGGAAACCTAGGTCATGCCGCAGGCCCTCGAAGTCGTGGGCCCGGGATTTGCCGCGGATTTTCCGGCGCGCGGCGGCATAGCTGTCACGTCATGCACATTCGCGCCCCGACGTCCGCCTGCGGGGGCTGGGCGGGACCGTCGGCGGCGGTGCGCATTCGGCGCCCCTGGATCGCAGCGGGGGAGGGGGCGCAAAAAAACGCCCGGCGCGAATTGCTTCCCGCCGGGCGTTTCCACTCAGTGCCGTTTTCAACTGCGGCTGCACAGCAGCAGGTGCACGTAGAACGCGCAGGAGCCCGCCGCGGCGACCGACATCCACTGCGCCAGCGGAAGCGCCGGCAGATCGATCCAGAACGGGAACATCTCACGTCTCCCTCAGAGGCTCGGCCGCGGCAGGTCCTGGACCTGCGACGCCCGGCGACAGCAAAACGCCCGGTGCGGATGGAATCCGGCCGGGCGGGCGATCGCGAAAGCGTCGACAAGGCCGCGGAACGCGACCGGCGAGGCTTACGTGAGGCTGTTCTTGACGTCGTTGAACTTGTCGGCCGCGTTCGTGCCGATCGCGCGGACGGCCGTGAGGCAGACCACGACGATCAGGGCCAGCATGACGGCGTATTCGACGGCGGTCGGGCCGTCTTCCGACTTCAGAAACTTCTTCACGGAGTTCAGCATTGTTTTGTCCTCTGTTGCACACACGTCGGCCCGGACGGACGTCCGCACCGATTGATCGGCCCCGGACGTCCGCCAGTACTCGCGGCGAAGCGACCACAGCCGACCGAATCACACTCCCCGCAGCACAGCGGGGCCAGACCCGGAGAAACGCGCCGCCGAGGATTCGGACGGCGGGGAATGTCCGAACCGTCGCGGCTCGCGGCGGACCTCGAACAGGCAAACCTAGGTCGAGTTTGCGGGCAGTCAAACCGCGATCGGAGAATTTGTCAGATTCGTCCGGTCCTGCCTGAATCCCCCAAATGAAAAACGCCCGGCAAGTCGCCGGGCGCGGGGCAGGCAGCGGCAACGCCGCCGCGGAAGGACTCAGGTCAGCGAGTTCTTCACGTCATTGAACTTGTCGGCCGCGTTGGTGCCCACGGCGCGAACGCCGGCCAGGCAGACCACCACGATCAGCGCCAGCATCACGGCGTACTCAACCGCCGTCGGGCCGTCTTCCGATTTCAGAAACCGCTTGATCGACGTCATCATCTGAGAGTTCCCCAATGCGCACATTTCCGCGTCGCGGAAATCGGGCAGCCCGCCGCTCACACAGGCACGGGCTCCCACGATGGAATCACACGCCATTCCTCCTGAAGGCGAACGCAGCCAACTCCGGGGAACCTCGGCCCGCACTTGCGCGACCCTCCCCCGACAGGCTTCGCGCAAACCTAGGCCGCGCCCCGCGGGGGTCAAATCGGTTCCGCTTCCGAAGTCGATTTCGACGTTGATTATTAGCAACATCCGGCGCCGGCACGCAGGCGCCCGCTCAGGCCCCGCCCAGGTCCGACAGGTCCAGGCTCCGCAGCCGCGATTTCTCCGCCGCCGTCTTCAGCTTCGACAGCAGCGCGTGCTTCTGATTCGCGACGTCCTGCTCGGTGATTCCCAGCACACGGGCGACGTCCTTATTCGGCAGACCTTTGACCAGCAGCAGTTCCGCACACTTCAAACGCTCGAACTGGCCGCGCGCCCGCCACTCGGCGATCAACGGTCCCAGCACGCCCGCCACGAATTCCTCCTCGATGACCCGCCGCTCCTGGCTGCGGGCCAGGCTCGACGCGACGCGGTCCCGCCCCGCGAACTCCGGCGTCTCCTCGGTCGTCGAGTCCCCCGCCCGGAATGCCGGACGACGCCCCTGCCGGCGGAGCAGGTCCGTCAGCTTGTGGGCCGCGATCGCGAACAGAAACGCGTCCAGCGGAGTGGCGGTGTTGTAATTGGACAGGGCGTTCAGGAAGCCCAGAAACGTCTCCTGGACGATGTCTTCCGCCGCCGCGCGGTCCCGGATGCGGCTGTCGACGAACGCGATCAGCCGCCCCTCATACCGCGCGATGCAGTCGCGCCAGGCGTCCGGATCTCCCTCGCGAATCCGCTCGACGAGCAACTGGTCGGTTCTGTCAGTCGGCATTGGTTCGGGCGGGGGCGGGGCGTTCCGGCGACAGGCGAAGCGGACTACGCGGCGGATTCGGACGTCGCATCGCCGGCCCGCGCGGCTGGGGCGGACTCGCGAATCAGTTCCCGATGCCGTTCCGGAAGATCCACCGACGTCAGCGTGCCGTCCGGCCGGCAGATGCAGCAGGCGCTCTTCATCCGGCCGCGGGCCAAAGTCTGCTCGCCGCGCACAAACTCGAACACGTACGAGACGGATCGCAGCCCGACCCGCTCCACGTCCAGCCGCACGTCGATTTCGTCCTCGTACTTCGCGGGAGCCACATAATTGCAGGACGCCGAAACGCGCGGCCAGCCCAGCATATTGCCGTCGTCTCGCGGCTCCATGATCCGCAGCCCCAGCGAGCGGAAGTAGTCGTGCTCGGCCTCTTCCATCCAGCGATAGAAATTGGCGAAGTGCACAATGCCGGCCATGTCCGTCTCGGAGAACTGGACGCGCCGGCGGGAAACATGGAGGGGCATGGGGACGTTGGCGATCGATGCGGCTGCGCGGGCGACGTTCGGGAAGGCGCCCGTTAGCGCCATCACCGGTCCGACGTTCGGACTTGCAGGGATACGATCAGCGGTCCCGAGCGACAGGTCAAGGGGCCGGCACTGGGGCCGGCACTGGGGCCGGTTCAGCGGCCGGGATCGGCTCTGGGGCCGGAGCAGGGCAGACGGGCTGCGCCTCGCCCGACTCCCGCAGCGCGCCGCTGCTGAGAAACCGAAGCGTCGCTGCGATGACGTCGGGATTGCCCATCAGGAAGGAATGGATGGCGGGGACCGTCATGAAGTCTGTCGCCCCCGCGAGCCGCGTGCAGTCGACGCTGACCGTGCCGTCGTCGTCGCCGGGAATCAACGGGTTGTATCCCTCCGTGTCGCCGCGCGCTCCGGCAACGACCGCGAAGGGGAAATCTGGCGCCGGCAGCGAATCGATGAACTCCCCGTTCCCTTCGATCAGTTGCTGGCCGGCCGGACCGAAGATCGCCTTGAACAGCGACACGTCGCGGAGAATGTTCGCCAGCCGCGCGCCATGGTTCGGCACGCCCAGCATGACCAGCCGGCCCAGTCGCGGATCGCGATGATTCCTGAGATAGCTCCGCACT
Organism: Planctomyces sp.; assembly: GCA_019636235.1. Classification (GTDB taxonomy): domain Bacteria; phylum Planctomycetota; class Planctomycetia; order Planctomycetales; family Planctomycetaceae; genus Caulifigura. The sequence goes on along the minus strand of JAHBXW010000001.1, from coordinate 408,735 downwards.
ACGAGGCCGCCCATGCTGTGCACAACGAAATCGATCCGGTCCACGCCCTCGAGGGATTCGAGCGTCTGGTGCAGATACTCGGAGGACGAGTCGATCGTCATCCGAGTGCTGGGGTAGTCGAAGGGCACGACGATCGCGCCGTCCCGTTCGAGTGCGGTCTTCATGGCGGCGAACGACTTCGACGACCGGACGACTCCGTGGATCAGCACGACGGCCCGTCCTGACATTGGTTTGAGGCCCAGCCGCTGCTGCTGGTCGTCCAGGACCTGCCGGCAGGCCGCCAGCGATCCCCAGGCCTGTCGGACGTCGCGCGGATCGAGCAGTCGGTAATGGCCGGTGAAGACGTTGTGCTGAATGCGCCAACCGTGAAAAAAGGCGACATCCCCCCAGAACTGACGGCCGCCGAGCGTCCAGGTGGGAATGTTCAGTCGGCCGCGATCAGCTTCGGGCATCTCGGACTCCGCATCAGAGTCGACGATCGCCTCGTCAGTGGCTTCCGGCGGGGACGCGGCAATCTCATCCCCCCTGGCCGTCCAGAATTGGGTAGCCAGGGCGAACGCGGCGAGTCCCGCGATTGTGACGCGCAATCTCATGACATGCACCGGCGGCATCCGGATCCGGGCGCCACGAAAATTCTTTCCGATTCCTCTGATTTCGGCAATCAGACTCCGGCCATCCAGTCCTGCAGCGCCCGGACCTGCGGTTGCGAATGCCCCCGCATGTATTCGATGGCGCTGACCATCGCCAGGCAGCCGGGCAGCGTCGTCACGCAGGGGACGCCGTACAGGACGGCCGCAGCGCGGATCCGCCCTTCATCGGTGCGGCTGCCCTTGCCGCTGGGCGTATTGAAGATGAACTGCACATCTCCATTGGCCATGTAGTCCAACAGGTTGGGTCGCCCCTCCTGGACCTTCTTGACGACTTCGACTTCGATCCCGGCCCCGCTGAGAGCCTCGGCCGTGCCGCTGGTGCACAGGATCTGGAAGCCCAGGTTCTGGAGTTTGCGGGCGGGCTCGATCATGGCCTCTTTGTGCCGCCCGGCCATGCTGATGAACACCCGGCCCTCGCGGACCATGTCGATTCCCGCGGCGAGCTGGCTTTTGGCGAACGCGGCCGGGAAGTCCTGGTCGATGCCCATCACTTCGCCGGTCGACTTCATTTCCGGGCCCAGAATGATGTCCACGCCGGCGAACCGGTTGAACGGGAACACGCTTTCTTTGACCGACGTGTGCGGGGGCCAGACCTCCTTGGTGAATCCCTGCTCCTGCAGCGACACGCCCGCCATGATCTTCGCGGCCATTTTCGGCAGCGACATGCCGGTCGCCTTGGAGACGAACGGCGAGGTGCGGCTGGCCCGGGGATTCACTTCCAGGATGTAGACCGAATGCCCGCTGGCGCGGGATTCGTCCTTCTTGACCGCGAACTGGATGTTCATCAGCCCACGGACCTGCAGCTCGCGGGCCAGCGAATACGTCGCTTCTTTGATCTCCTCAATGACGGGCGCGGGCAGCGAGTAGGGGGGCAGGGCACAGGCCGAGTCGCCGCTGTGCACACCGGCCTCCTCAATGTGCTCCATGACGCCCCCGACCAGCGTCGTCGCGCCGTCGGAGATCGCATCCACGTCCACTTCGATCGCATCTTCGAGGAACTTGTCGATCAGCACCGGGTGGTCGGGCGACACGTCGACCGCCTCGGTCATGTACCGGATCAACTGCGTCTCTTCGTAGCACAGCTCCATGGCGCGGCCGCCCAGCACGTAACTCGGGCGGACCAGGATCGGATAGCCGATTCGCGCGGCGATGACCCGGGCCCCCTCGACATCGCTGGCCGTGCCGTTGGGCGGCTGCTGGAGGCCGACTTTGTCCAGAATCTGCTTGAATTTCTCGCGGTCTTCGGCGGCGTCGATCATCGCCGGGCTGGTGCCGACGATCGGCACGCCCGCCGCCTCCAGTCCTTTGGCGAGGTTCAGCGGCGTCTGCCCGCCGAACTGCACGATCACGCCGTCCGGCTGCATGCGATCACAGATGTTCAGCACGTCCTCGGTCGTCAACGGCTCGAAGAACAGGACGTCGGAGGTGTCGTAGTCGGTGGAGACCGTTTCCGGGTTCGAGTTGACCATGATGCTCTCGACGCCCAGCTCGCGCATCGCGAACGACGCCTGGCAGCAGCAGTAGTCGAACTCGATGCCCTGGCCGATCCGGTTCGGCCCGCCGCCGAGAATCATGATCCGCCGCGGCCGATCGGGGCGCCGCTGCGGCGTTTCATCCTCCTGCTCGTAGGTGCTGTAGTAATACGGCGTGTAGGCCTCGAACTCCGCGGCGCAGGTGTCGACCTGTTTGAACGTCGCTACAACGCCGCGTTCCTTGCGGAGCGCACGGACTTCCATTTCCGTCGAATGCCACCACCAGGCCAGTTGCCGGTCGGAGAACCCCGCGGCCTTGGCCCGCCGCAGCAGGTCCGTATCGGCCTCCTCGGGCCGCGACACCTGCTGGATCTCTTCCTCCAGGGCGATCAGGTCGCGCAGATTGCGCAGGAACCAGTGGTCGATGCCCGTCAGCCCGTGGATTTCCTCGAGCGTCATGCCGGTCTTGATCGCGTAGCGCAGATGAAACACGCGTTCGGCATTGGGCGTCGCCAGGTTCCGGCGAATGTCCTCGATCGGCGGCTGCTGCTCGGCGCCCCACAGGTCCTTCTTGCCGCCGCCCAGCCCGAAGTGCCCGATTTCGAGGCCGCGGAGCGCCTTCTGGAAGGACTCTTTGAAGGTCCGGCCGATCGCCATCGTCTCGCCGACGGATTTCATCTGCACCGTCAGCGTCGCATCGGCCTCGGGGAACTTCTCGAACGTCCAGCGCGGGATCTTCGTGACGACATAGTCGATCGTCGGTTCGAAGCAGGCCAGCGTCTCCCGAGTGATGTCGTTCGGGATTTCGTCCAGACGATATCCGACGGCCAGCTTGGCGGCGATCTTCGCGATCGGGAAGCCGGTGGCCTTGGACGCCAGGGCGCTGGAACGGCTGACGCGGGGGTTCATCTCGATGACGACCATCCGCCCGTCGCTGGGGTTGATGGCGAACTGCACGTTCGAGCCGCCGGTCTCGACGCCGATTTCCCGGATGCAGGCGATCGTCGCGTCCCGCATCCGCTGGTATTCCTTATCCGTCAGCGTCTGGATCGGCGCGACGGTGATCGAGTCTCCCGTATGGACTCCCATGGGGTCGAAGTTCTCGATCGAGCAGACGATGACGACGTTGTCCGCGACGTCGCGCATCACCTCCATCTCGTATTCCTTCCACCCCAGGACCGACTCCTCGAGCAGCACCTCGCTGACCGGCGACAGCTTCAGGCCATGCCGGACCTTGTCCTCGAACTCCTCGCGGTTGTAGGCGATGCCGCCGCCGGTTCCGCCCAGCGTGTAGCTGGCGCGGATGATGATGGGCAGGCCGATTTCGCGGACAGCGGCACGGGCCTCCTCGATGGTGTGCACGACGGCGCTTTTCGGCACGTCGAGACCGATCTTCTGCATGGCCTGCTTGAAGGAGTCGCGGCCTTCAGCCTTGGCGATGACATCGGCCCGGGCGCCGATCATCTCGACTCCCAGCTGCTCCAGGATGCCCCGGCGATACAGGTCCATCGCCGTATTGAGACCGGTCTGCCCCCCCAGCGTGGGGAGCAGGGCGTCGGGCCGCTCGCGTTCAATGATCTTGGCCACGTACGGCCAGGTGATGGGCTCGATATAGGTCCGATCGGCCATGCCCGGGTCGGTCATGATGGTCGCCGGGTTCGAGTTCACCAGGACGACCTCGTAGCCCTCATCCCGCAGCGCCTTGCAGGCCTGGGTTCCGGAGTAGTCGAACTCGCATGCCTGCCCGATGACGATCGGGCCAGAGCCGATGATCAGAATCTTCTTGATGTCGGTTCGCCGTGGCACAGTCGCGCAAATCCCGGATGTCGTGAGGGAGCCCCGCCGGCGCGCACCGGGAACGCAGACGGTTCGGCCGGTCGCTGGCTGCAAAGCGGGCGCAAAATTTCACCAACCGTAACAATCGCGAATGCAGATTCAAGCCATGCCCAAGGGAGAATCGGCATCGGGAATGGCCTCCATCGCCGTCCAAGGCGCTTGTCGCAAGTGCCGGGCGGGCATGGGCTCCGGGAAACCGAACGCCAACTGGGCGGTCCCCGCGGAGACGCCGAGGAAATCTCCCACTCTTCCGGGCTTTCCGCAAAGTTTCCGGCAACGGGGTCAATCGGACCCGGCTTTCGGCTTTTGATGCGGACGTTGGGATTTCGCAACAGTTGGCGCTTGAGCTTCTTTGACCCTCGGCGCATCGTGGACTAGGTTCGACTGGACGTGCCGCCGGCCGGGATCAGCCCCGCCGGCCAGCAATGGAGGCTCTCGGCCCGTCGAGATGAGCGCAGCCGTCGCCGAAATGGATGGACGCCGGCCTGGCTGCGGACGCCTGGGAGCCATGTATGCTGTCGTTCGGAAGCCGGCCCTTGCAGAGGGTCGTGACCTGCGGCCTCCTGTTCCTGTCGGGGTTCGCCTGGGCCGCGCAGCCGGCACGCGCCGCCGACGCCGCCATTCAGATCAGCGCTTCGGACGCGGTGCAGACCGGCGTCCAGTTGGAGCGTCAGCGAAAGTGGCGCGACGCGATCGACCACTACAAGAGCGCCCTGCAGACCTGGCCTCAGGACGAGCACCTGACCTACGGGCTGCGCCGTGCCCAGTTCCAGTTCGCCATCGACCGGCGGTATACGGACCGCAGCTTCCTGACGGCCATCAAGTCGATGCCGCGGGATGCCGCGCTGACGCAGTTCGACGAAGTCCTGTCTCAAATCCACGCGCACTTCGTCGATCCCATCGACACGACGTCCATCGTCGCGCACGGCACGGAGAGCCTCTGGCTGGCTCTCGCCAACGAGCGATTCCTCGATCAGAACCTGTTCGGCGCCGATGCGTCGCGCGTCCAGCAGTTCCGACAACTGCTCCGCGAGAAGTACTGGAACAAGCCAGTCAGCAATCGCGACGGCGCCCGCCAGATGATCGGCGAGATCTGCGACATCGGTTACCGCCAACTGGGTCTCGACGGCGGCGCTGTCGTCCAGGAGTACATCTACGGCGCCTGCAACTGCCTGGACGACTACAGCAACGTGCTGACCCCCGGCCGCCTGCAGGATCTGTACGGCAACATTGAAGGGGAGTTCGTCGGCATCGGCATCGTCATGGAGGGCGAACTGGGCAAGGGCATGAACCTGGTTCAGGTGCTGCCGCAAAGCCCGGCGTCGGAATCCGGCCTGCGGGCGGGAGATGTGCTGACGGCGATTGAAGGGCAGGACTGCCGGTTCATGACGACCGACGAAGCAGCCGGCCTGATGACCGGACCGTCCGGATCGAAGGTCCGGCTGGAAGTCGTGTCGCCGAACGGGCGCCGCGAAGTGTCGGTGACGCGCCGCGAAGTGCACGTGAAGAGCATTCCCATCGCCCGCATCGTCGATTCGGAGCACGGCATCGCCTACCTGCAGATGACGGGGTTTCAGAAGAGCACCGCCCAGGAGCTGGATGAGGCGCTGGTCCAGTTGCGGAAGCAGGGCATGAAGTCGCTGATCTGGGACCTGCGCAGCAATCCGGGCGGCCTGCTGACGTCCGCCGTCGAGGTCCTGGACCGGTTCATCGGCAACGGCGTGCTGGTGGAGACGCGGGGCCGGACGTACGACCAGAACTACACGTATTCCGCGCATGCTCCCGGCACCTGGGACCTGCCGATCGTGCTGCTCATCGACGGCAACAGCGCCAGCGCCAGCGAAATCGTCGCGGGCGCGATTCGCGACCACCAACGGGGTCTGATCGTCGGGCGGAAGTCGTTCGGCAAATGGTCCGTGCAGAGCATCTACGACCTCCGGGGGGGCGGCGGCGTCCGGCTGACGACCGCCAAGTTCTACTCGCCGAAGGGGGACACGCTGGGCAAGATCGGCGTGAAGCCGGACCTGGCGATCGAGGCTGTCGCGAAGTCGCAGCGGCATCTGGGCGAAGTCGACCCGCAGAATGATTCCGACGTGCGGGCCGCCATTGAAGCGATCCGCGGCGGTCGCGTGACGGCCGCCCGCTGAAGGCCGACGATGCGCATCGTGTGATCGCCGGGCCGTAACGCAGTTCGCCGAGGCGTTTGCATTTCGGAGGCACGCAGGCTGGAATGTCGTGCGACCGCCTCGGATTCGTATCCCCGGGGCCGCACTGTCGTCGCCGGGGCCTGCATGACCGCTCGTGAATCTCGAGAGTTCGCCGTTCCGAGCTGGGTCCGGTCCGGCCAGGGCCGAATGCCGTCGGTTCCCTGGAGCTATGCCAGCGATGGCCCGGTGGCCGGCCTGGGGTACGCCCGCGAAACCGGGGACCTGTTCGCGATCGACGAGGCCGCGTCGCTGCAGCGCCTGGATGCGAGCGGGGAACTCGCGTCGCTGACCAGGCTCCCGGGAGCCGCGCGGCTCCTGGCCGTCAGCGATGACTCCTCCGCGGGCGTCGTGGTCATCGACGACGGGATGGTGCTGCGCTTCGACCGCGGCCTGCAGGGGGTGTGGGAACTGGACCTCCCGGAACCCTGCCTGGGCGTGGCAATGTCCCCGTTCGGGAACCATCTGGCGGTCGCCCTGACCGACGGGCAGACGGAGATTTACAACGAGCGCAAACGCCGCATCGCCCGGTTCGAGACAGTCCGCCCTCTCGCGTACCTTCAGTTCTGCGCGCAGTCGGCCGTTCTGTTCGGAGCCGCGGAGCACGGGCTCGTCGGATGCTATGACCTGAACGGGGCCGAGGTCTGGCAGGAGCGGTTCTGGTCGAACGTGGGGGACCTGTGCTCCACCGGCGATGGTGACCTGGTGTACCTTGCCGGATCGACCCATGGCATCCAGACGCTCGACGGCGACGGCGGCGCTGTGGGAGCGTATGTGCTCGAAGGGACCGTGCGCCGCGTGGCGTGCAGCTACGAACCGTACCGGATCGGCGCAACGAGCGTCGAACGCCGCCTGTTCTGGCTGAACATCGACGGCGAAGTCCTGTGGCAAACGGAAACGCCGTCCGACGTGGTAGACCTGAGTTGCGACGCGTTCGGGGATGCGCTGTTCTGCGGGATGGCGGACGGGACGATCGTCCGCCTGGACTGGACCGATCTGTAAGCGGCCTGGCGAGGGTCCGTCGGTCCCCGGCAGGTCTGTTTTTTTCGGAACTTTCCTCCCAGCCTGTCCGTCCCTTCTAATTCGACGTCCGCTCCGGCGTTGATCCGCTGAAGCGAAACCCGCGAGAGGCGTCCGTGCCGCGTCGATCCTTCGTATGCGAAGGATCGTCGGTCGGACGGAGGCGTACCGCCCAGAGGGCGGGGCAGTCGCGCGGGATATCGGACCATGGGGAGTTGACGCATGCGCTACGGATTCGCGTCCCTGCTGCTGTTCCACGTTCTGCAACTCCCGGCGCTCTCCCAGGACGCTGCCCCCGCGAGGCCAACGCCGCCGACCGTCAGCCAGCTCCCGCGGATTCCGGCGGAAATCCACGAGGCGCTGCAATCCCGTGACCACGCGACGGCCGTCGCGCGGATCGACGCGCGGCTCGCCCAGGCCGGCACGCCCGCGGTCGACTATCTGATGTACCTCAAGGGCCGGGCACAAATGGACGCCGACCTGCTGGACGACGCCGCGGCGACGTTCGCGGCGCTCGAGCAGCAGCATCCGGACAGCGAATGGCGCAGTCGGGCGCGGTTCGGCCGCGCGGAAATCCTGGTCCGAGCCCGGAACTACCTCGCCGCGGGGCAGATCTACAAAGCCGAAGCGGAACGGTTGCTGTCGCGCGGACGCAAAGATGAGCTCGCCAGAGTCTATCTGGAGTACGCGGACCGGTACTTCGACGGCGTGCCGGCGTCCGACCCGGTCGGCGCACGGCAGCCCGACTACGCTCAGGCCCTCGCGTTTTATCAAGAAGTGCCCAAGCTGGGCGTCAGCCCGGCCCTGCAGCGGCAGGTCGAATTCCGGATGGCGCTCTGCCAGAGACGCCTGCAGGCGCATGGCGAAGCGATCGCCGCTTTCCAGGCGCTGCTGGCCGTGCATCAGCGTCCAGGCGCTCCGCCGGAAGAGCAATTGACTCCCGCCATGCTGGCGGAGACGCGTTACGAACTCGGCGGTGCGCAGCTCGAGTCCGGGCAGCCTGCCGACGCGCGGCGCACGTGGCAGGATCTGCTGGCCGCGGATGCGGACAACGCTGACATCCGTTCGTTTCGCGTGCTGGCGGCTTCCCGCATCCCCGCGACGCATGGGTTCCCGCAGCCGGGGAACATCAGTCAGCTCGAGCTGGGGCTGGCGGCCGTCGATCGCTTTCTGAAGGAATTCCCCGCGGAAGCGCTGGCGCCGCGGATCGAACTGGAAGCCGTGACTGCGCTCATGCATCACGGCCGGTTTCCGCAGGCGGTGACGCGCCTGGAATCGCTGCTGGCGAATCCCGCCTATGCCGCCGCGAAGGAGCTGCCCGCCGCCAGCCGGATGCTCGGCCAGGCGCTGCTGGCGCAGTTGCTGTTCGATGACGCCATTGCCGCCTGGAAGCAATTTCTGGATCGCTACCCGACCGATTCCAGCTGGAGCGAGGTCCAACAAGCGATCGTCGACGCCGAGTTCGCCAAGGCGGACAGCTTCCGGGAGGACGGCGACGCCGCGCAGGCTCGCACTCTGTGGGAGACGTTTCTCAACAAGTATCCCCTCGATCCGCGCGCACCGCGGATCCTGCTGCAGTTCGGCGTGATGAACAACCAACAGGGCATCGAGCTTCAAGACGCCGAGCGCAAAGCCGATCCACAGGCCGGGCTGAGCGAAGCGGCCCGCGCCCTGTTCGAAGCGGCAATCGCCGACTGGCGGCGACTGGTCCAGAAGTACCCCGCATCCGCGGAAGCCTCACAGGCGCAGTTGCTGATCGCAGTCACGCTCGAGGAGCGGCTGATCCGGCTGCCGGAAGCGCTGGAGGCCTACCGCACCGTGACCGGTGACTATCAGTCCATGGCCGCGCAGCGGATCGCCAATCTGACCGAGGCGCAACTGGAACTGCGGACCGACCGGAAATTCCACACGGATGAGCAGCCTCGCGTTCACGTCTCACTGCGAAACGTCGAGAAGGTCACGCTCAAAGCGTACCAGGTGGACCTGGCGGATTACTTCCGGAAGATGCACCTGGCGACCGGGCTGGAGTCGCTCGACGTGGCGCTCATCGATCCGGACAAGACGCTGGAGCATCCGGTCGCCAGCTACGAGCCGTATCGCCGGATCGAGCAGGACATCGAACTGCCTGTCGCCGGGCCGGGCGTCTGGGCCGTCACCGTCGCCAGCGACAAGCTGGAAGCGACGACGATGGTCATCGTCAGCGATCTGGACATGATCGTCAAAGCGTCCCGCAACGAGCTGTTCGTGTTCGTCGAGAACACGCGATTGTCGAAGCCCTGGCAGGGCGCGAGTCTGCTGGTCAGCGACGGCGCGAATGTCTTCGCGGAAGAGACGACGGCCGCCGACGGCGTGCTGCAGAAGTCGTACGGCGAGCTGAAGTCGATTGGCGACCTGCGAGTGTTCGCGGTGCAGGACGGGCATGTGGCTTCAACGGTCACTGGATTGAACGGGCTGGATTTCGCCGTCGGCCTGACGCCGAAGGGGTATCTGTTCACCGACCGACCAGCGTACCGCGCCGGGCAACTGGTGAACCTCAAGGGCATCGTGCGGTGGGTCAACGCGGACCGGTTCACCTTCAACCCGGGCGAATCGTTCCGACTCGACGTGCATGACTCGCGCGGCCGGCTGCTGCATTCGGAGGCGGTCGCCCTCAGCGAATTCGGTACGGTCGCTTCGAATCTGCAGCTGCCGGAATCGGCGCCGCAGGGGGACTACCGAGTGCATCTGCATCAGCCGCATCTGCGGGACGGCCAGTCGTACGAATCGCGGTTTCAGGTGGTCGAGTATCGCATCGAGCCGGTGCGGCTCACCGTCGATCTGGCGGAGCGCGTGATCTACCGCGGCGAGCCGATCCGGGGAACCATTCGGCTGGTCTATGACTACGGCAGCCCCGCCGCCGGCAAGTCGCTGCGGTATCGCGTCGGGGATGACGGCGCCTGGGTCGACGCCGTCACCAATGCGGCTGGAGAGGTCGCGTTCGAGCATTCGACCCAGAGTTATGCGGAATCGCAGACGGCGACCGTCTTCGTGGAGTTCGCTGAGCGCGGCCTGTCGGCGGCGCAAACCGCCTATGTCTCTGCGAGGGGCTTCGAAATCGCCGTCAGCGCGCTGCGTGATGTGTTCGTCAACGGCGAGACGTTCGACGTGACGGGCGTCGTCACCGATGCCGCCGGGCAGCCCGTCGGGGCAGCGCTCACGCTCGAAGTGCTGACGCGGGCGACGGGCGACGATCGTCCCCGCAGGCGCGGCGGGCGTGGAGAATCGGTCGTCTCGACGTCGGAGATCCAGACTGATCCCGCCACGGGCGCGGCCCGCCAAACGCTGCGGCTGGATCAGCCGGGCGCGTACGCGCTGCGGCTCACCGGCACGGACCGGTTCGGCAACCGCATCAGCGGGCAGAAGGACATCCTGATCTCCGGCGATGAAGATGCCGTGCGGCTGCGGATCCTTGCGGATCGCCAGCACTACCTCGTGGGCGAAACCGCGACGATCAAGCTGCACTGGCGGGATCAGCCGGCGCTCGCGCTCGTCACGTACGACGGCGCTTATGTCCTTGGCCATCAGCTCGTCGAACTGCAGCAGGGCGTCAACGAACTGGCGATCCCGATGAACGGCCATCTGGCGCCGAACTTCACGCTGTGCGTGTCTCTGATGCAGGGGCATCAGTTCCACAGCGCCAGCAGCCCGCTGAAGGTGTCGCAGAAGCTGCAGATCCGGATGCAGCCGTCGCAGCCGGTGTCCCGGCCGGGCGACATCGCAACGATCGACGTCGAAGTGCTGGACGCGAACGGCAAGCCGGTGCGCACCGAACTGTCGGTGGCGCTCGTCCAGGCGAACCTGCTGGCCCGATTCCAGCCGGTGCAGTCCCCTCTGTCGGATGTCTTTTCGGCCGGCGAACGAACGATCTCCATTCGGCAGTCGACGAGTTGCACGTTCCGCTATGCCCCCTCCACCGGGGGGATCAGCCGATTCCTGCTCGCGGACGCGGAGCAACGGCAGGTGCTGGCGCGAGAGGCGGAAGCGCTCCCGAATCTGATGAAGCAGATGCTGACGGCGAACGAACCTTTCGGAGGGCGTGCCGGAGCGGCGGGATTCGGCCAGGCGGAGTTCAGCGACTCCCGTGAAGGTCTGTGGACGCGAGGTGGGGCCAATTTGGGCGATGAGGCGGAAGCTGCGAAGCTGTTCGATCGGGCCTCCGGCATGATGACGGGTCGCGGCGGTCGACCGGAATCGGATTCGCTGGGGCGCGAAAAACTGTACGAGAAACTGGGCGCCAGCGATCGCTGGCAGGACGAGGCGAGCCCATCGTCGTTGATCTGGTCCTTTGATTCCGACTTTGGAGTGCTGAGGGACGGCAATGGCGATGGCCTTGTTGATCCAAAGATCGCTGCCGCGTATGTCGTACTGGGAACGCAGCTTCAATTGACTGTGAATGGCCGGACGCGCGACGGCCGCGTGCTGGCCCTCAACAACTACTCCGAAGCGGAAGTGCTGCGGATGGTCGCGGACGATGGCCTGCGCGTGCTGCCGATGACGGGCGAATCCGAGACGGGGTTCTGGGATCCCCGGGTGGTGACAGACGAGCAGGGCCTCGCGCGGATTGAACTTCCGCTTCCCGAGCGATCCACAACCTGGAAGCTGCAGGCGCGGGGCGTCACGGCCGAGGCGCTGGCCGGCGATCAGGATGTTGAACTCACGACCCGCAAGGAACTTTTTGGCGAACTGAAACTGCCGCTGGCGCTGACGATGGGGGACAAGGCCCGCATCCTGCTGGAGGTGCACAATACGCAGGCGGAGGCGCGGCAGGTCCAGGCGACCTTCCGGGCGACGATCGGCAACAAGACGGTCGAGTTGACGGAGACGGTGGAGGTCGCCGGAACGGGCGTGTCCGAAATCGCGCTGCCCATCGATCTGACCGGCGTCGATGCATCCAGCACCCATGTGGATCTCGAAGTCGTCCTTGCAGCGGGCGACCTCAGCGACCGACTGATCCGCACGATTCCCGTCCGGCCGCACGGTCTGCCGGTGTTCGCGGCCTCAAGCGGCGTCGCGTCGCAAAGCACAATTGCATTCGCCGGATTTCCGGAAGGCGTCACGGCCCGTCCAACCGCAGCGGAGATCGTCATCGGACCATCGGTGAACCGCGCGCTGATCGAGGCCGTGCTGGGCGCGGACTCGTCGTTGCTCGCGCGGTGCGGGCTGCCGCCGTCCAATTCTCTGGAACGGGCGATCTCCGATATCCTGGGGGGCGTGGCCGTTCTGGATTCGCTGGGGCTGTCTCGCGAGGCCGGCGCCCCGGACGCCGTGGCCCTGGCCGGCCGAATCACCTCCAGCATCACCACGCTGGTCTCCAGCCAGCGGGACGACGGGGGCTGGAGCTGGACAGGGCGCGTTGAGGCAAACGCCGACCGGCTGCTGACCAGCCGCGCGATGTGGGCGCTGGGAGTCGCGAGGCAGGCGGGCTTCGCCGTGCCATACGACACATTCGAGCGCTCGGTGAGTTGGTTGAACACCGCGACGACGCAGATCAGCCCTTCGGATCTGGAAGGGCAGGCGGCGCTGCTGCATGGTTTGGCGGCCGTCGGGCGGGCGGACTTCGCGATGGCGAACCGGCTGCATCGCGAACGCAACGCGCTTTCGGCGGCTGGCCTGTTGAACGTCGGCCTGGCCCTGGTCCATCTGGACCGCAAAGAGATGGCGGCCGATCTCCTGCCATTGCTGGCGGATAGGCTGCCGGCCGCGGCCGGCGACGCGGGCGCCGCGGCAGGGCCGTCAGCGACTCGGAATCCCGTCGAGCTGCAGGCGCTGCAGTTCCTGCTGCTGGCGGCGGTCCGCCCTCAGGACCCGCAGTTGTCGCCCCTGACGGACGCCATCGCGGCGGCGCGGGTCGGCGTGCGGTGGCCGGTCGAACGGAGCAATGGTCCGGCGCTCCGCGCGCTCGCGACGTGGCATTCCCGCACCCGTCCTGCGAGCGAACGATACCGGCTGACGGTGTCCGTGAACGACCGGCAGATCGAGACCATCGCCACGACCAGCGATTCAACGGCCTCCACGCGGATCGCCATTCCGGCCGACGCCCTCGTGGAGGGGCGTCAGCAGCGCGTGAACATCGATCTCGAGGGGCGCGGCACGTTCTCGTACTCCGTCGTGCTGACCGGCTTCGTCCCGGCCGACCAGGCCGCCTCGACGACGAAGGACTGGCAGGTCCGCCGTCGCTACGAACCCGCGCTCCGCGAGTACGAGGGGCAGCCCATCCCGCGCGGCTTCAGCGTCGTCAACGGACAGTACCGGGCGTTCGTGAACCCCCTGACGCAATTGCCTTTCGCCCAGCGTGGCGAGGTGACTTTGTTCGTTTCGTGGCTGGCCGCGACGACCCCCTCCGACGACCGGTACCCCTACCTGGTCATTACGGAGCCGGTCCCGGCCGGCTGTCAGGTGCTGCGGGATTCGGTTCAAGGAAATTTCGAGCGGTTCGACATTGGCGCCGGGGAGATCACGTTCTACTTCGGGAACCGCGGCGGCGGGCAGGTCCGCTACTCGCTCGTGGGGGATCTGCCGGGCGATTACCGGGTGTCGCCGACTTCGGTGCGGGACTTCTACAATCCGTCGCAAGTCGCCGTCGCGCCGGCCGTCGCGCTGACGGTTCTGAACCGCGGAGCGGCGACCGCGGATGAATACCGACTGACGCCCGACGAACTGTTCCACTTCGGACAGCGCAAGCTGGCGAAGCTCGACTATGAGGGGGCGCATGCCGCGTTCCTGGAACTGTTCAACGCTCCGCATCGGCTGCGGGACGACATATACCGCGAGACCGTCCAGTCGCTGTTCCGGACGAGCGTGGCCGTCGGCCGGCATGGCGAGATCGTCAAGTTCTTTGAAATCCTGCGGGAGAAGTTCTCCGACATCGAAGTCCGCTTCGAGGACATCCTGACCGTCGCGAACGCATACCGGGAACTGGGCGAGTACGAGCGCAGCTACCTGGTGTACCGCGCGACGATCGAGAACGGGTTCCAGCGCGAGGCGCGGACGTCCGGATTCCTGGAGGCCCGCGGTGAATTGCTGAGAAGCGTGCAGGTGCTGCAATCGCTGCTCCGCGATTATCCGGCGGAAGGCTACATCGCGTCGGCGACGCACGCGCTGGCGCAGGAAGTCTACCGGCACGCGGCGAAGGCGTCGGACGACGCCCGTCTCAAGGCCGCCGGACTGACGCGCGTGCACCTCATCAGCGAGGCGATCCAGATGCTGGATCACTTCCTTTCGACCTGGCCGGCCGATCCGGCCGCCGACGAAGCGAGCTTTGCGATCGCGAACGCGTTGCTGGACCTCGAACAGTACGAAGTGGCGATCCGCCGCTCCGAACAGTTCGCGGAGCGGTATCCCGAGAGCCGGCTGATTGATTCCTTCTGGTACACGATCGGCCTCAGCCGGTTCATGCTGGGCCAGCCCGAGCAGGCCCTGGAGATGTGCCGCAAGGTCGCCGAGGCGAAGTTCCCCGACGGAGCGGCGCCCCGGGACGCGGACAACAAGTGGGAAGCGATCTACATCATGGGGCAGGTGTTCCACAGCCTGGGCCGCGCGGCGGAAGCCATCGCGGAATATACGCTCGTCCGCGACCGGTTCGCCGATGCGGCCGAAGCGATCCAGTTCTTCACCCGCAAGCGGATCTCGATTCCCAACGTGACGACGATCCGGCCGTCCGAGGACAAGCAGGTGACGCTCTCGTTCCGGAACCTCGCCGAGGCGTCGATCAAGGTGTACCGGATCGACCTGCTGAAGTTCGGGCTGCTGCAGCGGAACTTCGACCGGATCACGGCGATCAACCTGGCCGGCATCCGCCCGTATCACGAAGAGACCGCCGCGCTGGGCGACGGAAACGACTTCAAGGATCGCGAGCATGTGCTGACGCTCCCGCTGCGGGAGGAGGGGGCCTATCTGGTCGTGTGCCGGGGCGAGAACCTGTACGCATCCGGGCTGGTGCTGGTCTCTCCGCTGTCGCTGGAAGTGCAGGAGGACAACATCAGCGGCCGCGTGCGGGTGACGGTGCGATACTCGGACGCCGACGCCTATGCGTCGAAGGTTCAGGTGAAGGTCATCGGGTCCTTGAACGAAGAGTTCATCGACGGCCGGACGGATCTCCGCGGGCTGCTGATCGCCGACGGCATCCGCGGCACGAGCACCGTGATCGCGATGGCCGATGAGGGGCGGTACGCGTTCTATCAGGGCACGCAGCACCTCGGCCCGAGCCCCGAAATGGCCGCCCCGCAGGATGCTCCGCCGAGCGAAGGTGTCAACACCAACGGCAACCTCCCTGCACAGCAGATCGACATGCTTCGCGGCCGGATGCTGGAGCGCAATTACTTCATTCAGGAGCAGAATCGCGGCGGCTACGAGCAGTTGCTGAACAACTCGGTCGAGGGCGTCAAACCGGAGCAGGCGTTCTGACCGAACGGGCGATCTGGTCGAGAAGGCGTACTGACCGGGCGGGCGTCCGGGGTTTCGCGGCGGCGATACGTCGTCGCGGGCCCCGACGCGCGGCCGGCGCGGCTGAGGGCGGCAATGCCTCAGACGCCGAACCTGACCGCCCTCGGCCGATGCCCTCTCAGTCGTCGTTGCCGGCGTCGAGCACGCTCAGGAAGGCCTTCTGCGGAATCTCGACCTGGCCGAACTGCTTCATCCGCTTCTTGCCTTCCTTCTGCTTCTGCAGCAGCTTCCGCTTGCGGGAGATGTCGCCGCCGTAGCACTTGGCGGTGACGTTCTTGCGGAGGGCGGAGATCGTTTCGCGGGCGATCACCTTGGCGCCGATCGCCGCCTGCAGGGCGACTTCAAACTGGTGCTTCGGAATCTCTTCTTTGAGCTTCTTGACGAGCGCGCGGCCGCGGCGCTCGGCGAACCCCCGGTACACGATCGTCGACAGCGCGTCGACACGCGTCCCCTTGACCAGGATGTCCAGCTTCACGAGGTCCGATTCCCGGAAGCCGATGACGTCGTAGTCCATCGTGCCATAGCCCTGCGTCGCCGACTTCAGTTTGTCGTGCATGTCGTAGATGATCTCTGCCAGCGGCAGCTCGTAGATCAACTGGGCCCGGTCGGGCCCCATGTACTCAGTGCTCTTGTAGGTTCCGCGGCGGTCCTCGCAGAGCTGCATGATCGTGCCGATGTTCTTCGACGGCACGATGAACGTGACCTTGGCGATGGGCTCGCGGAATTCCTCGATCTCTCCCGGGTCGGGCGTGTCGACGGGATTGTCGATCTGCACCAGCGAGCCGCCGCGTTTGAGGATCTCGTACGTCACGTTCGGCGCGGTCTGAATCAGGTCGACGTCCGCTTCCTTTTCGAGCCGCTGCTGGATGATCTCCATGTGCAGCATGCCCAGAAACCCGCAGCGGAAGCCGAAGCCCAGAGCGTCGCTGGTTTCCGGGGCAAAGGTGAAGCTGGCGTCGTTGAGCGACATCTTTTCGAGTTCCTCGCGGAGGTTCTCGAAGTCGGTCGCATCGATGGGATACATGCCGCAGAAGACCATCGGCTTGGGCTGCTTGTAGCCGGGCAGGGGTTCGGCGGCCTGGCGTCCGGCATGGGTGACGGTGTCGCCGACGTGCACGTTCCCCAGGGCCTTGATGCCGGTGATGATGTAGCCCACCTGGCCGACGCCCAGCGACTCGCACGGAGTCATGTGCGGCCGGAACTGCCCCAGGTCGGTGATTTCGTGAGTCGTGGCCCCCTTCATGAAGCGGATGCGGTCCCCCTTCGCCAGCCGGCCCTCCTTGACGCGGACGTAGGTCACCACGCCGCGGTAGTCGTCGTACTTGCTGTCGAACACGAGCGCCTTCAGCGGAGCGGCGGAATCGCCGCGCGGCGCGGGAACCCGTTCGACAATCGCCCTGAGCACGTCCTCGATGTTCAGGCCCTGTTTGGCGCTGACTCTTAGCGCCGTCGCGGCGTCCAACCCCAGGATCGTTTCGACTTCGTTGAGCACCTCATCGATCCGCGTGACGGGCAGATCGATCTTGTTGACGACCGGGATGATCTCGAGGTTGCCCTCAATGGCCGCGTAGGCGTTGGCGACCGTTTGCGCCTGCACGCCCTGAAACGCGTCGACCAGCAGGAGCGCGCCTTCGCAGGCGGCCAGGCTCCGCGACACTTCGTAATGGAAGTCGACGTGGCCGGGCGTGTCGATGAGGTTCAGCTCATAGCGCCCCGGGGGAGGGGGGGCGGTTCCGGCGGGCAGCTGCGCGTCGGTCGACGGCCCGGGGTAGTCGTAATAAATCGCGACTGCCCGCGCCTTGACGGTGATGCCCCGCTCGCGCTCGACCTCCAGATCGTCAAGAATCTGCTCCTGGAACTCGCGATCGCTGATCGCCTGAGTGCGCAGCAGCAACTGGTCGGCCAGCGTGCTCTTGCCGTGGTCGATGTGCGCCACGATCGAAAAATTCCGGATGAACTCACGCTGCATGGACCGCGACCGTAAAAAAACCTGGGGCCGAAGGGCGGGAAGTATAGGCGTCGCTGGAATCCGCGGACAATTCGGGTTCCGGGCGTTCAGGGCTCGGTGATCCGGAACAACCGGCGGATCGCGTCCAGCAGCCCGTGGTGAGTGCCGTCCCGGGCTTCGTCCTTCAGCGTTTCCAGTGGGGGGTGCAGCAGCTTGTTGACGATCCGCTCGACGCTTCGCTCCACGGCCTGCCGGTCCGTGTCCGTCAGCGACGGCAGCTTGCGGAACAATTGTTCAAGTTCCAGCCGGCTGATCTCGTGCCACGACTCCCTGAGCTGCTTAATGATCGGGCCTGTCGCCTTGTGCGACAAGTCCTGCATGAAACGGGCCGTTTCCTCGTCGATGATTTCCCGGGCCCGGGCGATTTCCAGACTGCGGGCCTCCCGGTTCCGGCGGCAGGTGGCCTCCAGGCTGTCGATATCGAACAGAAACACCGAATCGTCGACGTCCGCCACCCGGGGGTCGAAGTCGCGGGGGGCCCCCAGATCCAGAATGAACACGGGCTGCCCCGAACTCACGGCCCGCGCCCGGCGAAACCGGGGGGCGTCGACAATCGGCCGGTCGGCGCCCGTCGTGCTGACGATCACATCCGCCTGGCTGAGCAGGACATCCAGCTCGTCCCAGGCGCGGACCGTTCCGCCGAACGCCGCGGCCAGCCCCTGGGCCCGCTCCGCATTGCGATTGCAGACGGTGATCGACCGGACCCCTTCCTGCTGCAGGTAGCGGAGCGTTTCTTCCGCCATTTCCCCGGCGCCGATGACCAGCACCGTCTTGTCGTCGAAGCGGTCGAAGATGCCTTTGCCGAAGTCTCCGACGGCGACGCTGGCGATCGACACGCGCCCTTCCGCAAGGCGGGTCTCGCTGCGGACGCGCGCGGAGACGGCAAGCGCCCGCTGAAACAGCGCGTTCGTCAGCGGGCCGTTGACCTCGCTGCGCGTCGCCAGTTCGTACGACTTCTTGACCTGGCTGACGATCTGACTTTCGCCCAGCACCATGCTGTCCAGACTGGCGGCCACCAGGAACAGATGCCGCACGGCGTCCGCGCCCGACTGTTCCAGGAGTTCGTCGCGGAAGGAGCTGACGGGGACGTTGTGAAACTCGGCGAGGAAATCGGCGATCTCCCGGGACGTGGGCGCCTCGGCCAGCGTGTCCTGGGCCGTGTACAGCTCGACGCGATTGCAGGTCGAGACGACGACATGCTCGGATTGCGGGAAGCGCGACCGCAGTTCATCGTAGGCCCGCGTCAACTGCTCATCCGTCGCGAAGGCCAGACGCTCCCGCACGGAGAGGTCCGCCGACGAATGACTGCAGTAGACGACTCGGACGTTCATGGATGCAGAACAGCGACGGTACGGACGAACGGGGCGGGCTCCGCCGGCAGACGGACGTCATCAGCGGGTTTGGCGGCGCCATGCATGCCGCCGCTGAGGATGCCCAGCGTCAGCAACGTCGCCAGAACGAACGCGCCCGCCAGCAGCGTCCGCCACGCCACCAACCGGCCCGTCGCGCGGCGCGTCGTCAGCAGCCAGCCGAACAGCGCGACCAGCACCAGCCACGCCGCGCCGCTTACGAAAAACGACCATCGCCACAGGGATATCGGCTGCGGACTCGTCCGCGACAGCCACGTCAGCAGCGCCCCCGTCGCCATGCCCAGGGTCAACAGCGGCACCGAGACGATCACGCTCCACCAGTTCAGGCGCGCGATCCGCTCGAGGCTGAACATCCGCAGGCCGCCAACCTCCGACTGCGGGCGCTTCAGCCGCGCGTGCTGCACGAGGTACATCACGCTCAGCGCCGCGCCGAAGATCACCCCGGCGATGCCCAGCACCAGAAACGTCGCATGCGCCATGCTCCACCAGCGGTGGGCCTCCTCGATCGGATTCGGCTCGCTGCTCACAAACCGTGATGCCCCGACCAGCAGCACCACGATGGGCAGCGTGAACACGCCCACCGCGATCTGACGGTGCACCAGCGCCACCAGCAGGTGCACGAGCACCGTCAGCCAGGCCAGGACCAGCAGCCAGTCGTGCGTCGACGACAGCAGGGGAGGGAGTTCCGCCGCCCGGCTGCGGACGATCAGATAGGTCGTCTGCGCCACGAACCCCGCCGCCGCCGCCAGCCATCCCGCCCAGCGGTTCAAGGACATCGACCGCAGCAGCCGCGTCAGTTCCAGCACCAGCGCAAGCACGTAGCTGGCGAAGAAGCACACCAGCGAAATCTTCTCGGGATGCATGCGTCAGCTTTGGGAACGATCCGGGGCGTCGGCCATACAGGGCCGGGGCGACTCGGAAACGACTCCGGGAAACAGGGCGGTCAGCGTCGGCTGATCGCCGCGGCCAGCGGCTTCAGAATCTGGTTGATCACGTGGTCCTGCAGCAGGCTTTCGGCCGTCGAGCGGAGTTCCTGAAACGTCTCCGCCAGCGAGCTGTTGTGCGGCTGGCTGCCATACTGCCGGACCGTGAAGTACACGCTGATCGGCTCTTCGCCAAACTCGTTCCGGCGGACCTGGTAGGCGGTGGTGCGCGTTTCGATGAGCAGCCGGCACTGCCGCCGGCAGGTGTCGTCGAGGCTCATCGTCACGGAAGGCTCGAAGTGCAGGGGCCGGGCGCCCGGCAGCGTCAGCAACCCCTCGACGACCGTCCCGCCGCCGAATGCTTCCGCGACAATCTCATCGTGATTGCCCCGATAGGCGAAATCAAAGCCCATCAGCAGGTCCAGGGCCTCGCAGTCCAGGGGACTGACCGACAGCATGTACGGGGCCAGTTCCAGCGCCAGCAGGTGCTGCTGCATCGCCTCGTCGAAACTGGGCGGATTCAGGAACCCGCTGCAGATTCGCTTCGCTTCCAGGCTCATCCAGCGATAGGCCGGCTGGTCCTTGTCCTCTTCGAGGACGAAATCTCCGGTTTCGCGCGCAAAGAAGTTCCTCATCGTGGGATACGACTTCTGAACACGCCCGAAGAACTCGAGGATCGTCTCCCGCTGGGACGGAAGAGGCAGCTCGGTGTTGAGGATCAGATTCAGGTAGGTGTCGTCAGCCAGAGCGGCGTACGGATTCATCGGCTTCGTTCCTGGAGAGACAGGCGCAGAAGGCTCCGCGCCAGACGGATCGAGGCTGGCATTCGCGACTTCAAAATGCGATGGTTCAGGGGATGCGGGAGGCGGGAACTCGCTCGAATTCTAGGAGCATTCGAAAAATGGGTCAAAGTGCACAACAAATCGGGTCCCCAGCCGAGGGATTCGCCATTTCCGTATTCCCGACTGAGATCGGCTGGTTCGGAGTCGTCGGTCGAGGGGACACCGTGGAATGCCTGACGTTCGGGCATGGTTCGCGGTCCGAGGCATTGAGCGCCCTTCGGGACCGGCTGGCGGGGGATGAGCCGGTGAAGGACTGGAACCCCGGTCTGAGGAAGCGACTGGAACGCTATGCGGCCGGTCGGTCGGACGATTTCGCGGACGTCCGCACGCGCGAGACGGAAGGCACCGATTTCGCCTCGCGGGTCATCAGATCGGTTCGGAGCATCGCTCCCGGCGCGACGCTGAGCTATGCGGACGTCGCCGCCCTCGCGGGTTCGCCGAAAGCCGCCCGCGCGGTCGGAAACATCATGGCCCGCAATCCCATTCCGATTATCATCCCCTGCCACCGTGTCACTGGCGCTCGGGGCAGTCTCGGCGGGTATTCCGCTCCCCAGGGGCTGGACATGAAGCAGCGTCTGCTGCGACTCGAACAGGCCGGCGCCTGACAGGCGACGGGCGGAACCGTGGCGGACGACGCATCTCCGCCGGCGAAGCGCCCCGTGGTCCACGCGGCGCGGGCGGAGACAGGAATAGAGGCGAGACATGGCTGCCGCTGACCGATCCCTCCTTGAGACGTTTGAGAACCCGCATCCCGGACGGGATTACATCATCGAGACGGTGTGTCCGGAATTCACGTCGCTGTGCCCGAAGACGGGTCAGCCCGACTTCGGAACGCTGACGATCACCTACACCCCCGGACCGCGCTGCTTCGAGCTGAAATCGCTGAAGCTGTATCTGCAGCAATACCGCGATCTGGGGGCGTTCTATGAGGACGTCACGAACCGCATTCTGGACGATCTCGTGGCCGTCACGGCGCCGCGGCACATGAAGGTCGAGGCGGCTTTCACTCCGCGCGGCGGCATTCGCACCACGGTGATCGCGGAAAGCCGGGGCGGCTGAGTCGCGGGGATGTCGCCGCGCCGCATCAGGCCAGCCGCAGATGCGCCAGGAGCTGTTCCGGCGGCATGATGTAGCCGACGTAGAACGATCCGAATTCCGCGTACCGCGCCGAGGCCCGGTCGAACCGCATCGTGTACACGATCTCCTTGATGTAATCCGGCGCTCGGCTCCACAGCGTCACGCCCCATTCCCAGTCGTCGAAGCCGGTCGACGCGGTGATCAGCTGGGACACTTTTCCGGCGAACTTGATCCCACTGGTGGCGTGTTCAGCCATCAGCGCGGACCGCTCGCTGAACGGCAGCTCGTACCAGTTCGCCCGCGGATCGCGGATCTTGTTCATCGGATAGAAGCAGTGGACGGGCCAGTTCGGCATGTCCGGGTACAGCCGCTGCTGATTCATCATCGGCAGCCGCTGCTCGTAGGCGCGGACGCGGGCCGTGAAGGCGGGGTCATCGGGCGACAAGCCGTCCAGGCGCAGCCGTTCCGAATACTGTTCGACGGTCGGGACGTACTCGGAGACCTCAGTGATCGACACGAACGATGCGGCCGGGGCGAGCGCCGGCCCGAGCGCCGATGCGCGGATGGCCTGGTGGACGGCGTCCAGCTTGAGTGGATCCGGATCGAGAAGCATGGCCCCCAGGTCGGCGCGATGCCCCGAGACGGCGAACGCCTGCATGCGCTCGGGACCGCCGTCGCGCCCCGGCGTCAGCGCCTCCGCGACCTGGCGGGCGCCTTCGGCGCGGGCCGCCTCGCTCAACCGGGCCAGCGCGCCGGCGTCGATGCGGTAGTACAGATGCAGGCAATGCCAGCCCTGCGACATGCGAATCGTGGGATCGGGCAGGGGAGCGGCGGGACGGCCGGGAGAGTGCGAAGGCTGATTCATGAACTCAAGAACGGGAACTGCCGGCAACAGCGAAGGGCGGCTGCAGGCGGGAAGACAGCCTGACGATTGACGAACTTTACTTCTTGATGGCGCCTAGAGCCCAGCGTTCGAGGCTGGTGTACTCCATCGAGCCAACTTCCTCCGCGACGATCTTTCCGCCGTCCAGGATGAGCATGTGCGGGATGCCCTGAACTTGATAATGGCTGGCCAGTTCGGGCTTTTCATCGACGTCGATGGCGACGATCTTCAATTGGCCGCCATGTTTCTGCTCGAGCTGCTCCAGCCGTGGCGCCAGTTGACGACACGGGCCGCACCACGTCGCGCCGAAGTCCACGAGCACCGGGACATTCGAATTGACGACCTCTTCCTGAAACCAGGCGTCATCCGGGGGCGTAATGTCTCGCGCCACGCCTGTTGAATGTCCGCCGGTATTGCAACCGACCGCGGCCAATGCCAGCGTCAGCCCCGCACAAAACACGAAGCGTCTCATCGCAACCTCCAGTGCTCGGACAAGGGTTCAGTCTCTTGGAATACGTTGGAACGGGTCAAGAGGGTCAGAGGAATTCCGAAATCCGATGAGCACGGCCGATCCAGTCAGACGATCGGCGCGCGATCGAACTCGACTTCCCGGCCCTGGGCCTGCGGATCGACGCGACCCTCGGCGAACACCGTCCGGCCCATCACCCAGGTCCGAACCGGCCACCCCGTCAACGCCTGCCCATGCCAGGGACTCCAGCCGGACCGGGTCAACTGCTCCTCGTTCCGGATCGTTTCCCGGCGGGCCAGATCGACAAGCACCAGGTCGGCGTCAAAGCCCTCCGCGATTCGCCCCTTGTTCTTCAAACTCCAGACGCGTGCGGGCGCCTCGCACATCCAGGACACGATCTGCGGCAGCGTGCACAGCCCGCGGGAGGCCGCATCCAGCATCAACGCCAGCGAGTTCTCCACCGCCGGCACGCCGGAGGGGGACTTGGGATAGGGAACCTGCTTCTCTGCCAGCGTGTGGGGCGCGTGATCGGTCGCGATGACTTCGATCCGCCCGTCGCGCAGGGCCTCCCACAACGCGTCGACATCCGCCGGCGATTTGACAGACGGATTCATCTGCACCAGCGTCCCCAGCCGTTCGTAGTCGTCGGTTGTGAAGAACAGATGGTGAGGGCAGGCTTCGGCCGTCACCCAGGCGGGCCGCTCCCTGAGCAGTTCGGCTTCTTCCTTTGTGGAGACATGCAGGACATGAAACGGGTGGCGATGCCGGCGGGACAGGTCGATCGCCCGGCGCGTGGCGATCAGCGCCGCCTGGTTGTCGCGGATTCGGGAGTGATCGCGGACGTCGCTGCTGTTCGCCAGCCGCGCGGCGTTCTCCCGGACCGTCGTTTCGTCCTCGCAGTGGGCGCAGATCGGCAGCATCGTTTCGGCGAAGATCCGCTCGAGCGCGTCCTGATCGTCGACCAGCAGATCGCCCGTGCTGGAACCGATGAATATTTTGATCCCGGGGGTGCGCGTCGCCGTTTTCAGTTCGTCCAGATTCAGCGTCTGCGATCGGGAATCGAACGAGGCGCCCATGTAGAACCCGAAATTGACGACGCATTTGTCCGCGGCCCGGCGGAGTTTGTCCTCCAGCGCCGCTCGGGACGTCGTTGTCGGGCGCGTGTTGGGCATTTCCAGAAAGGTCGTCACGCCCCCTTTGGCGCAGGCCAGGCTGCCTGTGTGCAGATCTTCCTTGTGCTCGAGTCCCGGCTCGCGGAAGTGCACCTGATCGTCAATGACTCCCGGCAGCAGGTGGAGGCCGGTCGCGTCGATGCGTTCGTCCGCCGCGGCCGTCCGGGGCGGGTCGATCCCCAGAATGGAGGGCCCCTCCAGGAGGACGTCCGTTTCCCGAATTCCGTCGCTGAAGACGCATTTCGCGCCAGAAATCAATGTCCGCACCGAAAGACCTCGCAATTCCAGTTCGCGCCGGGATGCGGTGCTGCCGCTGCGCTTCGCATTCCCGCCTTGGCGGTGGCATCGTACACTCGTCGACACGCAGGGTCGCCCTTCGCGGGCGCATTGTCAGAGGCCAATCACCATGCACCCCTGGATTCTTGTCGCGGCGCTGACCAGCTGCGGAGGCTGCGGCGATTCCGTATCCGGCTCGACGTCCGCCTCGCAGGCGACGGCGACCATCGCCCCCATGCTGGAAACCGGCGCACTGATTTACACGAAGGGGGACTGCCTGGCGGTCCGGGTGTACACCGGCAGCCGCGTGACGCATGTCGCGGCCGTCGTCCTGAAACCCGAGGGCGCCTGGGTGTACGACAGCACCAGCGGCGTCGGCGTGCGCAAACTGCCACTGGCGGAGTATCTGGGAACACAGTCGCCCGGCGGATTAATCGTCTGCCGGCCACGACGTCCGATGAGCGATGAGCAGGCCTGCGACTTCGAAACCTACCTCGAATCGCAGATCGGACGGTCGTACAGCGTCAAGCACCACCTGACGGGCCGCAGGAACGACGGCATTCACTGCGCCGAATACGCCACCGAGGCCCTGCTGACGACGGAGCTGATCACCGCGAACAACCCGGTTCGAGTCTCTCCGGCCAGCCTGCTCGAAGGAGTGCTGCAGAACGGGATCTACCAGCCCGCGTTCGACGGCGAGCTGATCGCCGCCCCGACGGAGGCTGAGGCGGCCCCCCGGGACGAAGGGCGATGCCGCCGCATGTGGCGCGAGACGAAGGAGTGCTGCTCCAACTGCTGCCGGAAGTTGTCCGGCTGGGTGCTGTGCCGTTGATCGGGACTGGGTGGGGGGGCGGTTGAACCCGGCCGGTCCGGTGGAAAGGAGGGCGGGGGCCGCCGGTTGACGCTTGTGATTCGGGCGCGTAATGTCGGGACGTTTCCGTGAGACCGCGCCGGCGGTCTGTCGCGCTCGCCGATTGCGAGCGTTGGTCCGGGCAGGATCGTCCGCCATGATCCGCGATCAGCGTCGTCTGATACTCGCATGCGTTCTGACGCTGCCTGCGCTGCGGCCGGCGTATTCTCAAACGGCAGAGCCGCCGCGCGCATCTTCTCCGGCGGCGATCGAAGGCCGTCCCGCCGTCATTGAACGGACGCCCCTCACGATCCGGCCGGCCGAGCTGTATCAGATCCCGCTGCAACTGCAGCCTGTACGCACGCTGACGATCTCGCCTCGCCGGGACGGCGTCGTCGCGACGCTGCATGCCAAGCTGGGGGACAAGGTGCAGTCGGGTGCGGAAGTCGCCCGAATGGAGACGCAGGAGCGGCAACTCGAGCTGACGCGCGCCCAGGCCGGCTACAAGGCGGCGCTCGCCGAGCAGTCGCAGGGAGAAGCGGCGGCGGCCCGCGTGGAGGTCGCCAAGGCGGACCTCGATCTGGCCCAGTTGCGGCTGGAGCAGTGCAATCTGAAGACGCTTCTGACGGGCGTCATCATCGCCGTGCATGTCACCGAGGGGCAGTTCGTGCAGGCCGGGCAGCCGGTGATGACGATCATCGATCCTTCCCAGCTGCGGGTCGAGGTGCCCGTCGATGGGCGGACCTCCGCCGCCGGCGGCTCGGTTGAGCTGAAGATCGAGGACGCGACAGCCAGTGCCACGCTGCAGGCCGTCGTGCCGCTGCGGCCTCAATTCGAGCCGCTGCGCGACCTGTTTGTATCGGTGGCCACGGGAGTCGCGTCGATCGACAACAGCGGCGGCAAGTTTCAGGCCGGGCAGACCGTCTTTTCCCCGTTGATTCCGCGGCAACCGGTGGCCGAGGTCCCGACGGCCGCGCTGTCCAACACGGGGGCCGGCCAGCGCAAGGTGCAGGTGATTCGCGAGGGGTTCATCCGCGATGTCGTCGTGCAGCCACTGGGGCAGATCGGCGACGACCATGTCTTCGTCGCGGGACGGTTCGGCGCCGGGGATGAGCTGGTGCTCAAGAGCACCGAACCGCTGCTGGACGGGGCTCGCGTCGTGCCTCAGGGGGACTCGGCCGGGGCGGCAGGGCAGGGGATGCCCGCGCCGGGCGGGACCCGCAAAGGCTCGAACTTCTGATCCGTTGAGGAATCAGCTTGTGGGGGGCGGCGGCCGCCGTGCTCACTCGCCCCCTTCGTGGTAGCGGTATCCGACGCCCCGCACGGTCTCGATGGCGCCCGCGAGGCGGTCCAGCTTCTTCCGCAGCGCCCGAATGTGGACGTCGATCGTCCGCTCCATCGAGTTCGCATCCTCTCCGCGACAGCAGTCGAGAAGTTCATTGCGGGTGAACGTGCGTCCCGGCTGACGGGCCAGCGTCCACAGCAGCCGGAACTCGGTGGGCGTCAGCAGCAATTCACGTCCGTCGAGAAGGGCGACATGCTTGATCCGGTCGATCGACAGTCCGTCGATTTCCACGGAATCGACGGAGTCCTCTTCCGCCGTCGGCCTCCTGAGGAGCGCCTTGACCCGCTCGATGAGCGGTTTGATGCGGAACGGCTTGGCGACGTAGTCGTCGGCGCCCAGGTTGAACCCGACGATTTCGTCGGTCTCGTCCCCCTTGGCGGTGAGCATCAGGATGCGGACGTTCTTCGTCTTCGTTTCGGCCCGCAACTGGCGGCAGACCTGCAGACCGTCCATGACGGGCAGCATCAGGTCCAGGATCACGAGGTCGGGCAGGAATGTCGCGGCCCTGGCGAGCGCCGTGCGGCCGTCGGCCGCCGTCTCGACCTCGAAGTTCTCCTTCGCGAAGTTGTAGACGAGGACATCCGCAATCGCGGGCTCGTCGTCGACGATCAAAATCCGGGGCTTCGACATGGCCTCAGAGACTCGCTGGTCAACGCGGTCCTGCCGGGCCAAGGGCCCCGCGGGACGAAGGACGGCGGCATTCATGGAGTACGGTTCCGATGCTCCGGTTCAGGATTTCTCGCGGCGCTCAAGCTTCTTGGCATGCCGGATGATCCGGCCCTCGACGAGATATACGACATCCTCGGCGATGTTCGTCGCATGGTCGGCCACGCGCTCCACCTGCCGCACCGCCGAGAACAGGTGCAGCAGCGAATCGAGCCGGTCCGGCTCCCGGTGCATGTAGCGGATCAGCTCCTCGATCAACGACCGGTTGGAGTCGTCGATCGAATCGTCTTCCGAGCACACCTGCCGCGCCTTCTGGCTGTCCAGCTCCACATAGGCGTCGATGCTGCGGTGCAGCATGTCGACCGCGCGGGCCGCCATGTCCTTGAGCTTGTCGGGCACCGTCACCGAGGGACCGTCCAGGAGCCCTGCTGACCGCTCGGCGATGTTCACCGCCAGGTCCGCCACGCGCTCCAGCTCGCCGGAAATCTTCAGCACCGTCGTGATCCGCCGCAGGTCGATGGCGACGGGCTGGTGCAGCGCCAGGATCTTCAGGCAGCTTTCTTCGATCCGCACATCCCAGCGGTCGATGTCGGTGTCCTCGGTGATCAGCCGGCGCGTGTCGTCCAGGTTGGGCTCCCCCAGCTGATCGACCGCGCGGTGGATCATGTCTTCGACCGAGGCGCACATCGACAGCAGGTCTTTGTGCAGCTCGTGGAGGTCTAGTTGCAGATGGACGGACATGTCAGGGGTTCCGAAACGCGGGGCGGGTTCAGGGCGCTCGACGATCAGCCGAACCGGCCGGTGATGTAGTCTTCGGTCTGTTTCTCGGTGGGCTTGGTGAACAATTCGCGCGTCGGGCCGACCTCGATCAGCCGCCCCTGGTAGAAGAACGCTGTGGTGTCGCTGACGCGCGCGGCCTGCTGCATGTTGTGGGTCACGATGACGATCGTGTAGTTCTCCTTGAGCTCGAAGATCAGGTCTTCGATTCGCGAGGTGCTGGCGGGGTCCAGCGCGGAGGCCGGCTCGTCCATCAGCAGGACGTCCGGGTTGGTGGCCAGAGCCCGGGCGATGCACAGCCGCTGCTGCTGGCCGCCGGACAACGCCATGGCCGAGTCGGCGAGACGGTCTTTGACCTCTTCCCACAGGGCGGAGCGCCGCAGGCAGGTCTCGACGATTTCCGCCAGCCGGGCGCGATCCCGCAGCCCGCCCACGCGGGGGCCGTAGGCGATGTTGTCGAAGATCGACTTCGGGAACGGAGTCGACTTCTGAAACACCATGCCGATCCGCTTCCGCAGCGAAACCACGTCGATCTGCGGACCGTAAATGTCCGTGCCTTCAAGCAGCACCTCGCCCGCGATCCGCGTCCCCTCGATGATGTCGTTCATGCGGTTCAGCGTCCGCAGGAACGTGCTCTTGCCGCACCCGGAAGGGCCGATGAACGCCGTCACCGAGCGTTCCGGCATCGTCAGCGAGATGTCGTACAGCGCCTGACTGGCTCCGTAGAAGAAGTTCAGTCCGCGAGTCTGCATCTTGACGGCCCGCACGACGGCATCCCCGTCCGGCTGGCGGTCTTTCACGACATCGGTGAAATTCGGGGGCATCACACCTCGTCCGCCGGATCCGGCGACTTCCCGTGACGATGCCGACATCGGTTTCGGGGTCGTCACCATTTCAGGTTCTTCTGATACCGGAAGCGAATGAACAGCGCCAGTCCGTTCAGCGCCAGCAGCAGTCCCAGCAGCACCACGATCGCCGCGGACGCCAGCCGCTGGAAGTCCACCTGCGGCTTCTCCACCCAGTAATACACCTGAATGGGCAGCGCCGTGAACCGATCGAACGGCACGCGCGCCAAGGCCGCGGGGTCCTCCAGAACCTTCGCGGGCGAGTCGATCCCCCCCGGGGAGAACAGCACGAACGTTGTCGCCCCCACCACAATCAGCGGCGCCGTTTCGCCGATCGCCCGGGAAATCGCCAGAATCACGCCCGTCACGATCCCCGGCACCGAGGCCGGCAGCACCTGCCCGCGGATCATCTGCCAGCGCGTCGCCCCCAGGGCCAGCGCCGCATGCCGGATCGACGGCGGAACGGCCCGCAACGCCTCCTGCGACGCCACGATGATCGTCGGCAGGATCAACAGCGTCAGCGTCAGCGCGCCGGCGATCACCGAGCGATTGAAGGGCAGGGGAATCTCCAGCCCCAGCAGCTCGATCGCCTCCACGTCGTGTCCCGTCAGACGATGCACCAGGCCGTTGCGGTCGAACATGCCGAACATCCGCACGAACACGGTCAGCCCCAGCATCCCGTAGACCACCGACGGCACGCCGGCCAGGTTCGCCAGGTTCGTCCGGATGATCCGTGTCAGCCAGGTGTCCGACGAATACTCCTCGAGGAAGATCGCCGCTCCCACGCCGATCGGCACCGAAAACAGCCCCGTCAGCAGGATCACCCAGAAGGAGCCGAGCAGGCCGGCCAGCACCCCCGCCTTCTCCGGAAACCGCGAGTCATAGCTCGTCAGGAATCGCCAGTCGACGAGGCCCCAGGCGTTGAACAGGATCGCCCCGATGATCAGCGTCAGGAATCCGAAGCTCGACCAGGCCGCAGCGCGGCAGGCCGCCGCGAACACCCAGCCTTCGCTGTGCCGCTGCGGCAGCGTGGACAACAGCCGCGGGGGAGGGGAGGACGTCACTGGTAGACCTCCCGGTAGCGGCGCATCACCGATTGCGAAATGACGTTCATGATGAGCGTCACCAGGAACAGCCAGAACGCCACCGCGTACAGACTTTTGTATTCGATCGTCCCGATCGGCGTATCGCCCATGGCCATGCTGACGATGAAACTGGTCATCGTCTGTCCGCTCTGCAGGGGGTTCAGCGTCAGGACGGGGCTGTTGCCCCCGGCGATCGCCACCGCCATGGTCTCGCCGATCGCCCGGGACAGGGCCAGCAGGAACGACGCCACGATTCCGGAGAACGCCGCGGGCAGAACGACCCGCACCGAGACATCATACTTCGTGGATCCCAGCGCGTAGCCGGCCTCACGCAGGCTTCGCGGCACGGCCCGCAGCGCGTCCTCGCTAAGCGAGCAGACCATCGGGATCAGCATGATGCCCACGACGATGCCGGCGCTCAGCAGGTTCCGTCCGGCCACATCCATCCCGAACAGCCCCCCGAACACGGGCCGCAGAATGAAGGGCGTCACGAACGTCACGCCGAAGTAGCCGTACACGACGGTCGGCACGCCGGCCAGGACTTCCAGGGCCGGCTTGACCCAGGCCCGGGTCCGCGGGCGGGCGTACTCGCTGAGGTACACCGCACTCAGAATGCCGATCGGCATGCCGACCAGCGCAGCGATTCCGGTGATCATCAGCGAACTCGTCAGCAGCGGCAGGATGCCGAAGTGCTTGTCGGCGAAATTCGGCGACCACCGCGTCGACGTCAGAAACTCCACAAACGACACGCGCTGGAAAAACGCCGGATCACTCGGATTGGCGGATACGAACGTCTCCGAAACCAGGACGTACACAATCCCGACGGTCGTCAGGATCGAGGCGAAGGCGCACAGGAACAGCAGCGACTGAACGATCGATTCGCCGATGCGCGACAACGTCAGCCGCCGCGCGAGGTCCCGCGCGGGGTCGGTGGGCGGCGATGCGGGCGAGCGGCTGTTCACGGTCCGGCGGGGGAGTCAGGGGCGATGCTCAGCGAAGGGCGGAGGGCGCCGCCGCGGCCAGTTTCGCCCGGCTTTCTCGAAGCTGCTCGGCGTTCAGCCGGATGCAGTGCGCCTGCGGCACCAGCGCCTGACCCTCTTCCGAAAGGTAGAAGTTCAGGAACTGCACGACCTCAGGCCGATCGAGCGCCTTGCGGGCGACATACAGATACAGCGGACGCGACAGAGGGGCGTACGTTCCGTTCTCGACGGATTCCCGCGTCGGCTCGACCGCTGCGGAAAGGTCGTCTCCCGGCGCGATCGAGACCACCTTCAGCTTGTCGCGATTCTCCTCGTAGTACGAATAGCCGAAGTATCCCAGCGAGTACTTGTCCGAGACGACGTCGGCCACCAGCGTGTTGTCATCCTCGCTTTGCGTGTAGTCCGACCGGCTGTTGCCCTTCGTGCCGGTGACAGCTTCGGTGAAGTAGTCGAATGTCCCCGAGTTCGTCCCGGCGCCAAACAGCTTGATGGGCGCGTCCGGCCAGCTCGGATCGAGATCCTTCCAGCGTTTGACTGTGCTGTCCTTGTTCCAAAGTTCCCGGAGCTGATTCACCGTCAGCGCCGAACACCAGGCGTTCTCTTTGTTGACGGCGACCGTCAGGCCGTCGAGAGCGACCTGCAGCTCGAGGTACTCGATCCCCTTGGCGTTCAACTGGTCCTGTTCGGATTGGGAGATCGGCCGGGACGCGTCGGCGATGTCGATCGTGCCTTCGATCAGCCGTTTGAACCCGCTGGATGTGCCCGAAGCGCCGACGGGCACGCGGACCCGCGGATGGAGTTCGTTGAACTCCTCCGAGACGGCGGCCGAGATCGGCAGGACCGTGCTTGATCCGTCGATGACAATTTCGCCGGACAGCGCCGCGGAGCCGCCGCCTGTACCGGAAGCGGAGCTGCCGGAGGGGTCGCTGGTCTTGATGGTGCAGCCGGGGCACCCCAGGAGCAGGACCGCCAGCCCCGTGGCAAGGACAGAGCGAAAGAACAGGCGGGGAGTGGGGCGCGACATGTTGGAAACTGTCCGGATGGAGAACCCGCTCGCATGGGGGCGGGGCAGGGCCGGCTGGCGGGGCTTCCCGCTTGCCGTGCAGACGGACGCTATTCCGGAATTGTTAAGATGTAAACGGACCGATTGTTAAGAAGTCGTGAAGTTCTGAATTCGCATCAGGTTGCGTCGCCAATCGTGGGGGCGCCCGACGCCGGACGCCGCGTGGCCGGAAGCCAGATTCGGAACCGGCTGCCGCTGCCCAGTTCGCTCTCCAGCTCCAGCCGTCCCTGAAACGCCTGCGTCAGGTGCTTGACGATCGCCAGACCCAGGCCCGTGCCGCCGACCAGCCGCGATCGCGCCCGGTCAACCCGATAGAACCGTTCGAACACCCGCTCCTGGTGCTCCTTCGGAATCCCAACGCCCGTGTCGGCGACCTCCAGGCACACCTCGTCTCCCTCCGTCCGGCAGGAGACCGTCACCCGCCCCCCTTCAAGCGTGTAATGAATCGCGTTGTCGACGAGATTGTCCAGAATCGTCCGCAATCCCTCGCCCTCAGCGTCCACCAGCACCGGCTCCGCGGGGCAGTCGGCCATCAGCGTCAGCGACTTCGCGGCCGCCATCGTCGTCCGGTCCTCGAGGCAGTCCCGAATCAGGGCCGTCGCATCCACCTCGTCGATCTCGAAGGCCACGTCGTCCGACTCGATCCGCGCCAGCCGCAGCAAATCGAGTATCAGCGTCCGCAGCCTCTCGGCCTGCTCGGCGATCCGCTGCACGAACATCCGGTTGTGTTGCGGGTCGTCCAGCCCCCCCGCATCGAGAAGCGTGTCCGCGTAAGCCTGGATCGACGTCAGCGGCGTCTTCAGTTCGTGCGACACGTTGGACACGAACTCGCGACGCATCCGCTCCAGTCGCCGCAGCTCGGTGACGTCATGCAGGACGACCAGCACGCCCCGCGTCGAGTCCAGGTTCAACGTTCCGGCGGAAACATGCAGCGTCAGCCGTTGGCGGAGCAGGACGAACTCGGCTTGCTGCTGCTGTCCCGTATTGAGCGCCTGTTCGATCACTGACTGCAGCGGCGAGGATCGCGACACTTCGGACAACAGTCGCCCCACGACCGCCCGCGAGCCGACTTCCAGCAGATCGCGGGCGGAACGATTGATGAACAGGAGGTGCTGCGCCTCGTCGACGACGAGCACGCCATCGAACATGGCGCCCAGGATGCCCTCGAGCAGTTCAGACGCGGGAGCCCGGGGCCGCTCGGGGGCGGGCAGGGGAGTCCGCGCGGCTGGCGGCGACTCGGCTACGACCCACGACGCGGCGCCCGACAGCATTCCACCGACTCCCACCGCCGCCAGCACCAGCACCGCGGCCTGTCCGACCGTCATCGGGACGATCGCCAGCGCCGCCAGGGCGGACGCAACGGCGGCCAGCATGACGACCGCACACATTCGCAGCCGCGATCGGCTCATGTCGAGGGCGGCTCCATCAGGCGCTGGGCTTCCGCGGCCAGGAACAGGGATCCGGTGACGCAGATCAGGTCCTCAGCGCCGGCCAGCGCACGGGCCGCCTGCAGCGCCGACGCGGGGTCGGCCGCGACATGCAGTCGCCGGTCCGCCAGCGGTCGGGCGAGGGCCTCCAGTTGATCGACGGGCAGGGCCCGCGGGTTGTGCATATAGCGCGTCAGCACGATGTCATCGAAATGCCGGGCGAGGATGGTCAGCATCGCCGCGGCGTCCTTGTCGCGGGACGTCCCGAACACCGCGATTCGCCGCTGGTCCGGCAGTCCGGCCAGCGTCTCGCACAGCGCCTCGATCGAGGCGTCATTGTGCGCCGCATCGATCAGGATGCGGGGACGCGCGGAGAACTGCTGAATTCGCAGCGGCCAGCGCGCTGCGGCCAGGCCCCGGGCGACAGCCCCTTCCGGAAGCGCCCGCCACCGCGCCGCCAATTGATCGAAGGCCGCGACGGCCAGCGCGAGATTTCGCGCCTGATGCCGTCCGGGCAGGGGACAATCGAGTTGTGCATGCGTCCGCCAGGGAGTCGCGACGTCGACGCGCAGGCGAGGCAGGGCGTCGGATGGCGAACCCGGCTGTTCGCCAACGATCCGGACATCGCGACCAAGTTCGAGCAGCGGCGATCCGCAGGCCTCAGAGGCTTCGCGGATGACGGCAGCCGGCGCATCGGCTTCGACCCCTGAGATCACGGGCACGCCCGGCTTGCAGATCCCCGCTTTCTCTCGCGCGATCTGCGGCAGCGTCTCGCCCAGCAGCCGCGTGTGGTCCCGGCTGATGCTGGTGATGATGCAGCATTCAGGTCGGCAGAGGTTTGTCGAATCCAGCCGTCCGCCCAGGCCGACTTCGAGGACGACGATGTCGGCCGCCTGCTCGGCGAAGTACAGCCAGCCCAGCGCCGTCGTCAGTTCAAAGAACGTCGGCCCGTCTTCTTCGGCGCGCTCCCGGTCCATGCGCTCGACAGCGGGGCGCAGCCGCTGGATCAGCCGGTCCAGATCAGCGGCGTCGGGCCGGCGGCCGTTGACCGTCATCCGCTCCTCATAGTGCGTCAGGTGCGGCGACGTGAACAGACCGACGCGCAACCCCGCAGCCTCGAGCATCGCGGCCAGCATGGCGGCCGTCGATCCCTTCCCCTTGGTCCCCGCGATGTGCGCCGCAGGCAACGCGTGCTGCGGATCCCCCAGCAGTTCCAGCAGACGCTGCATGCGCCCCAGCCGAAAGTCCTCGACGGTGTAGGAATCGTGCGGCGCCCGCTCGTAATTCAAGCGCCCGAACAGCCAGGTCAGGGCGGGAGACAGCCCGCCGCCGGACGCAGCGTCGGCAACGGCATCGTTCGGCGAGGACACGCGCGGAGGAGACATCGAACACGGCGGACAACAGGGCGGCCCGGCGGCCGGCAGGCTTCGAACTGGACTCTAAGACCCGCCGGCTGCGCCCGCCAGCAACGCCGCGCGACCAATTCCGGCATCTTCAAACGGATTCAGCCGCCGCCGATCTCCAGCCGGCAGATGCGTTTTTTTCCGACGCGGATCAACATGCCGCTGGAAACGGGGATCGCCTCGTCGTGGCTGGCGATCGCCCGTTTGTCGTCGCCGATGTAGGCGCCTCCCTGCTGGATCGCACGACGGGCGTCGCTCGTCGACGCGCACAGCCCCGCGAGTTTCAGCAACTGCGCCGCGGAGATGTGTCCATCCTGCACGGCGGAGGCCGGAATCGTCGCGATGGGAATGTCCTCGGGCAGCGCCCCTTCCCCGATCTCCCGCTGCCAGCGCGCGGCCGCCTCGTCGCCAGCGCCCGCGCCGTGGTATTCGTCAATCACCGTCTTCGCCAGCGTCAGCTTGGCCTGTTTCGGATGCCCGCCCAGCAGCCGGCCCACGTCGTCGAGCGGCGCCGTCGTCAACAACTCGAAATACATCCGCATGCAGTCGTCCGGGAGCTGCATGAACTTCTTCATCATGTCGTAGGCCGGCTCGGCGACGCCGATGTAATTGCCCAGGCTCTTGCCCATCCGGCGAACGCCGTCCAGCCCGACAAGGATCGGCGACATGACGCCAATCTGTTCCGGCAGCCCCTGCGTCCGCTGAAGGTCGCGGGCCAGCATGAAGCTGTAGAGCTGTTCCGTTCCGCCGAGTTCAATGTCCGATCGGATCATCACCGAGTCCCAGGCCTGCATCACCGGGTACAGGCACTCGTGCAGAAAGATCGGCGTGCCGGCGGCCATCCGCTTCGAGAAGTCGTCCCGGGTCAGAAGCTGGGCGACCGTCACTTTGCCGCACAGCGACAAAAGGTCGGTGAACGCCATCGGGCCGAACCAGTTCGCATTGCGGTGGACCTCGGCCCGGTCAAGGTCCACGACGCGTCCGACCTGCGCCAGGTAGTCGCGGGCGTTCCGCTCGACGTCCTCCGGCGTCAGTTTCCTGCTGCGGGCCTGGTCCCGGCCGCTGGGGTCGCCGACGAGGGCCGTCGCATTTCCGATGATGATCACCGCCTGATGGCCCAGATCCTGGAACTGGCGCAGCTTTCGAAGCGGGACCGTGTGCCCCAGGTGGACGTCGATGCCGGTCGGATCGATGCCGTACTTGACCCGCAGCGGCACGCCGGAGGCGCGGGAACTCTCGAGCCGCTGCTCCAGTTCCTGCTCGGGAACGATCTTCTCGACGCCGCGGCGGATGACCGCGAGCTGTTCGGCGACAGGGAGAAATGCCATCGTGTCCTCAACGACCTCTGAGCCGAGCGGTCGATCGCCGCCGGCGGAGCGCTTGCCGCTCCTCGGAGGGGTTCGTATCACATTTCCACGGGGTCGCAAACGTCCGGCTGGCGGACCAGCCTGACGGCCCCGATTCCCATCAGCGGAGCAGAGCCTTCATGTCCGGATTCGAACGCCGACGCCGCTCCCCGAAATGCGCTCGCTGGCCGACCCGCGGCACGCTGCTTGGCGCGCTGCGCGGAGGGCGATGCGCGCGTCGACAAGATCGCGACGGGAGCTGCGCCTTCCGCCAGGCCGCCGCCCGGATGAAGGCCCCCACCAACGTCCGATAATGTCCGTTATGTTCACCTGGGATGGTGAAAATCTCAGGGAAACGCGACGAAGCGTGTTTCCCGGACGCAACGCGGACGTTGCCGCGCGGCCACATCGATCGGGCTTTCGACGCGGGCGGCCGCCAAGGCGAACGGCCCGCGCGGAATGACCGCCGCGACGCGACCCCGAACGGCGGCGTGAGCCGGCCAGCCGACAGGCCGCGCGGCAGGCTCCACCGGCTCAAAGACCCTGCTGAAGAATCTCCGCGATCTCGCCCAGCGCCTGCCCTTCCCGGGCCGTCTCTTCGCCCGATGAAAGGTGGGTCAGATTCACGAAGCAGGCGAACGCCAGCTGACGCCCCGAGGCGGCGTCGATGTACCCCGCCAGGGCCTTGCTCGTCAGCAATGGGCGACCGTTCAGCCGGTTGTCCCAGAACAGGGTCCCGGTCTTCGCGAACACCCTTCCCCGCGCGGGGCTGTCCTTCGCCCCGATCGACGACAGCGTCCCGTCGACTCCCAGGATCGGCAGCGCGGCCCGGAATCGCTCGCCGTCCTCACGGGAGGCCAGTTGGCTGAGCAACTGGACGGTCGCCCGGGGCGTGGTGTAATCCGCGCGATCTCCGCCGGCGCCGCCGCCGAACGAAATCGTCCCGCGCTCGACCCCGAGCTGCTCCAGAATCTCGCCCTGAATCGCCAGCCCCTCGGACAGCGTGCGGCGGTCCCGGCTGGCGGCGAGGAGCAGCGGCAGCGTGCTGGCATGCAGATTGTGGCTGACCTTCAGAATCAGCTTGGCCTCCTCCGCGAACGTCGGCGATTCCAGCGCCGCGACACGCGGGGCCGTGGCGTACCAGTCGACCTCAGGAAGCGCGGCGGAAGAAGCCGCGAGCGGGGAAGCGTCGACCCGGATGCCGGCCCGCTGCAGGGCTTCGATGAACAGCCCCCGCGCGACAAACTCCGGATCCTCCCATTCCAGAACGCGGACGATCGGCCGATGCCCCGCAGGAACCTTCCCACGCACAACAGCCCGCCCCGAACCAGACCAGCGGAGAGACAGTTCCGGGCGCGCCCCGGCCGGCCCGGTCTCGACAAACGAGTCGATCGTGAACAGCGCTGTTTCCGGCCGCGTCGAGACGGTCGCCGGCTGCCCTGCCTCCGCCGCCGCCGTCACCAGGACATCGAGCAGATTGTCGTTGACGAGCATCGGAGTCACGCGACCGGGACCGCTGCCCGTGCTGGAAGCCGGCTCGAACAATCGCGCATCAATGAGAACATCGCCGTTGATCCGCCGGATCCCGGCCGCGGCGACCTGCCGCGCCAGTTCGTCCAGCCCTGCGAGCGGATTCTCGTCCGTCAATTGCGCCGTCAGGTTGCCGTTGGCGTAGGTGTGATCGCCATTGCGGAAACTGATCTCGCCGGATTCGCTGCCCCGGCCGTGCAGCGTGAGGTCGCCTGTCGCGCGGAGGACCAGATCTCCCTCGAGCGCGCCAGCATCCCGCACGTCGCCGCGACGAAAGACTGGAGTGATGAAGCGGTGGTCGGGCCCGAAGGCCGCCCACGCGGCGCCCACGGAGAACAGTTTCGTCACCGAGGCCGGCGCGAACAGCTTGTCCGCCTGATGTTCGTAGACGACATCGCCCGTCTTTGCGTCAACGACCAGCAGGCCCCAGTGGGCGTGCCGGTACTCCGGTCGGTCGAGAACGGATTGCAGCCGCTCCTGCCAGGGCGGGGGATCAGACGCGAACGCCGGGACCGCAAAGACCAGAGCCAGAAGGATCGCCGTTATGCGCGCCGCATGCCCACTTCGCATCCGCCAGCCTCCGACGGCATCTCCAGGTTCCGCACGGCCCGCGTCAGGATGCCGCCGACGACTCGGCCGTGGTCGCGTGCTGCTCCTCGAACTGCCCGATCCGCCGAAACTTGTCGTAGCGGCGGTTCAACAGCTCGTCGAGCGGCAGCGACTTGAGTTGTTTGAGGGCGTGCAGCAGCGTGCCTTTCAGCGTGATGGCCATGCGGCGATGGTCGCGATGCGCGCCACCCAGCGGCTCCGGCACGACTTCGTCGATCACTCCGAATTTCAGCAGGTCCGGCGCCGTGAACCGCAACGCTTCCGCGGCCTTGTCCGCGAACTTCGGATGCTTCCAGAGAATGCCGGCGCAGCCTTCGGGACTGATGACCGAGTAGTACGCGTACTGCAGCACTGCGACGTGATCGCCGATGCCGATGCCGAGCGCCCCTCCGGAGCCCCCCTCGCCAATGACGACGCACACGATCGGCGTCCGGACGCGGGACATCTCCCGCAGGTTGTAGGCGATCTGGTAGGCCTGACCGCGCTCTTCCGCGCCGATCCCGGGAAAGGCTCCCGCGGTGTCGATGAAGCACACGATTGGCAACTGGTACTTGGCGGCCAGTTGCATCTTCATCAACGCCTTGCGGTACCCTTCGGGGTGGGCCATCCCGTAATTGTGCGTGATCCGCTCGTCCAGATTCCGCCCCTTGTGCTGTCCGACGAACAGCACCTTCTGGTCATCGAGCTGGGCGAAGCCGGTGAGGATGGCCCGGTCGTCGCCGAAGGCCCGGTCGCCGTGCAGTTCGACGAACTCGTCGAAGATCAGCTCGACGTAATCGAGGGCCTGCGGGCGGTTCGTATGGCGGGCGACGCTGACGACCTCCCAGGGGCGGAGGTTCTCGTAGACTTCGCGCGTCAGCCGCTGCAGTTCGACTCGCATCTGCCGCACGGCATCGGTCAACTGCGGGGAGCGGCCGAGTTGCTGCTCAAGCTGCTCCAACTGCGATTCGAGGTCGACGATCGGCCGTTCGAACGGCAGCGGAATGAGTTTGCTCATGGACGATGCTGGCCCGCGCTCGGGCGGGAATCGGGTTTCGTCAGTCAGACCGTCCGTCCGGACGATCCCGTGCGCACGCGGGGCGGGCGACAAGCGGCGTCCACTCCCCCACCCTGCGGCGGCCGCGAGTGTAGTGCATCTGCGGCAGGCAACAGAACCCGTCCGGGGCCAGCGCCGTTGGCCGGCGGGCGTTCCCGCGTCGGCGACCGACGGGCTTCAAATCACTTCCGGCAGTTCGTCCATCAGCGGCAGGTCCTCCGGATCGTCCTTCAGCGGCTTGGGCCGGCGGGGTTCGGCAGGATGCGGTTGCGGCTGAGCAGGCGCGGGAGCGGCCGGTCGGGGGATCGGCTGCGGCGCGGCGGGGAATCCCTGCGGGACCGGAGCGCCGTATCCCGGCGGGAACTGACCCGGCATCTGACCGGGCATCGGCGCTCCCGGGTACTGACCAGGGGGCAACTGACCTGGTGGAAACTGCCCACCGGGAAACTGACCTGGGGGGAACTGTCCGGGAGGAAACGCGGCCGCCGGCGGATACGCTCCCGGCTGGGGATAACCATACCCGGGCATGGGCATGCCAGGCGCGGGGTATCCCGGCATCGGCGCGGGCATGCCGCCGTACGTGGGGGCGGTTGGCTGCGGCGCGGGCGCCGCGGGCTGCTTGCCCCCCTTCTTCGCAGCCTGTTTCGCGATCGCAGCCTTGCGCTTGGTCTCGGTTTCCTGGCGGATGCGCTTGGCTTCGGCCGCGACGGCGGCCCGCTCCTCCGGCGTCCGCGCGGCGTCGACGCGGCTGTCCAACCGGGCGTTCAGCGACTGCGCATTCCGGTCCTCGGCCTTCACCGCATCCAGCTTCGCCTGCTCGTCCGCATCGACCTTGAACAGCCGCATGTTGCGGATCGCCGCGAAGACCTCATGCATGCTTTGCGGACGCTTTTCCGGCTTCTTGGCCAACATCGACATCACCAGCGCGTCGCATTCCGAAGTCACGTTGTCGTTGTATCCCGACGGCTTCTCCGGCGTATCGCGGACGTGCATCATCAACAGTTCGTTCGCATTGCCGCTGACGAACGGCGGACGGCCGGTCAGCACCTCGTACATCGTCACGCCCAGGCTGTAAATGTCCGCGGAGATCGCCAGCGGCTTGCGTTCGATCAGCTCCGGAGCCAGGTACGTGCGGGTCCCCTGGATGGCCGTCCGGCGCTTGCTGGACAGCATCCGTCCGATCAGCGACTTGGGATGCGCCGCCAGCGAGAAGTCGATGATCCGGACCTCAGACCCCTTGTTGATCAAAATGTTGTCCGGCTTGATGTCGCGGTGCACCCAGCCTTTTTCGTGCATGTGGGCGACGGCCTGCGAGATGCACTCCACCATCCGCTTGAGGCGGACCCGCGCTCCCGTCAGGTCGGAGCGCAGCATCGACTTCAGGTTCGGCGCCCGGAAATACTCCATGATGAAGTAGCCGTGCTTCTTGTTGATCCGCACATCGAACAGCTTGATGATGTTCGGATGGTCGAGGCTTTTGCCGACGGCGGCCTCGTGCTTGAGCGCGGCCCGATGCTCCGACTCCTTGAGCGTCTCCGGCAGCAGCAGCTTCATCGCGAACGTCTGGCCCGACGAGACCTGCTTGGCTTCCCAGATCTGCGAGACGTTGCCGGTGGCCAGGCAGTTCAACAGTTCGTAGTCGTCGATAATGTTCGACACTGCGCAATTCCCCCCTGTGGCGGTGCTTCAGGAAGTATATCGCGGCGAACCCTCCCGGCACGACGGCTGTTCCGTCGATTCAGCGACTGAATTGCCGATGCGGCGTCCCCCTGCCCTCGCGCCCGGGCCGATTCGGCGCGCTCCGTCTCGGCTCCCCGGGGGCGCATGCGCAGCTTGGGAAGCGGCTCGAAACGGCCGGCTCGCCGCGCCCGAGACCGCCCCGGCGAACTTCAGCCCTCGCC
Organism: Planctomyces sp.; assembly: GCA_019636235.1. Classification (GTDB taxonomy): domain Bacteria; phylum Planctomycetota; class Planctomycetia; order Planctomycetales; family Planctomycetaceae; genus Caulifigura. The sequence goes on along the minus strand of JAHBXW010000001.1, from coordinate 367,189 downwards.
TCGGGCGAACGCGTGGAAACGGCGCAGCAGGTCTTGAGTCACCGGACCCGGCCGGCCAGCGCCGATCTTCCGTCCGTCCACCGACGTCACGGGAACGATCTCAGCCGCTGTGCCCGTCAGGAAGCATTCGTCCGCGACATACACATCGTGGCGCTGCAGCGTGATTTCGCGGACCTCGATGCCGGCCTCGCGCGCCAGACGGATCACGGCGTTGCGAGTGATTCCCTCGAGGATGCCGGCGTCGCGCGGCGGCGTCAGCAGCTCCCCCTGCCGCACCAGGAAGATGTTGTCCCCCGTACACTCCGCGACATCCCCCTTGTGGTTCAGCATCAGAGCCTCGGGGGCGCCGGCGTCCGTGCCTTCGATCTTCGCCAGAATGTTGTTCAGGTAATTCAGCGACTTGATTCGCGGGCTGAGCGCGGCCGGATGATTGCGGATCGTGCTGGCCGTCACGATGGCCATGCCCTGCTCGTACATCTCGGGCGGATACAGGGTGATCGTGTCGGCGATGACGATGACCTGCGGATCGCTGGTCTTGCGGATGTCCAGGCCCAGCGAGCCGGCCCCGCGCGTGACGACCAGCCGCACATAGCCGTCACGAATGCCGTTGGCGGCCACGGTCTTCTCGACGGCCTGCGCCATGTCGGCCGGCATCAGCGGAATTTCCAATCGGATCGCGCGGGCGCTCTCGTACAGCCGGTCCACGTGCTCGGCCAGAAGAAACACCCGTCCGCTGTACACCCGGATGCCTTCGAACACGCCGTCGCCATACAGCAGCCCGTGATCAAACACGCTGACGACAGCCTGTTCCTTGGGAACCAGAGAACCGTTGAGATAGACCTGCATGACGTTGTGACAGCGCGAAAAAGTGTCGGGAAACCGCCGGCCCGGCGAGGACAGGTCGAACCTGTGCGCGGTTCGCAGTCTAAAACCGGGTCCGGGTCGTGACCAGCACAGCCGCGTGAACGCCGCCCTGCCCCGCTCCAGGCGTCAGGCCGCTTCGTCCAGCGACTGCAGCCGACCCTCTCGCAGTCGCACGATCCGTTCCGCCTGACCGGCGATGGAATCGTCATGCGTCACCATCACGATCGTCAGCTGCTGGTCAGCGTTCAGCTTCGTGAGCAGCGCCATGATCTCGCCGCCGGTGTGCGCGTCGAGGTTGCCGGTCGGTTCATCGGCCAGCAGCACCTCGGGACGTCCGACCAGCGCCCGGGCGATGGCGGCCCGCTGCATCTCGCCGCCGGACAGTTCCGACGGGCGGTGCCGGACGCGGTGGCTGAGCCCGACCTGCTCGATCATTTCGCTGGCCGAATCATGGAATTCGCGGCGGCGGCGCCAGTACTCCATCGCCGAACAGCGGATCATCAGCGGCGCCAGGACGTTTTCCAGCAGCGTCAGTTCGGGCAACAGGTGGTAGAACTGAAACACGAAGCCGAACACCCGGTTGCGCAGTTCATCGCGCGTGGCGGACGGCAGATCGTCGATGCGGCTTCCCTGCAGCATGACCCGGCCCAGATCGGGCAGATCCAGCAGCCCCAGGAGATGCAGCAGCGTGCTCTTCCCCGAGCCGGACTGCCCGACGATCGACAGGAATTCTCCCTTGTTGATGCGGACGTCCACGCCCCGCAGCACCGGCACCGGGTGCTGGCCCTTGTGGTACGACTTGTCGAGCGCCTGGGCGACCAGGTAGTCCGAGGCGGGCTTCGGCATCGGGAGGATTGTCGCTGCGGAGGGGGATGGCATATGGGTGCGGCCAGCGGATCGTTGACGCGGGAGAGACTCGGTGACTCACTCGTAGCGCAGCGCCTGGACCGGATGCAGCGCAGCGGCCCGCCGGGCGGGCAGCACGCTGGCCAGAACGGCGATCAGCACCGCGCCCAGGGCCACCCAGACGACCATCATGGGATGCACGGCGGTCGGGATTTCGCGGAAGTAATAGATCTGCTCGTCGAACACCTTGTGCCCCAGAACCCAGGACACGAACGACTCGACTTCGTTGATGTAACGGACGAACACCAGCCCCAGCGCCACGCCCACGCCGCTCCCGACCACCCCCAGGGCCAGCCCGTATCCCAGGAAGATCGACATGACGCCGCGCGAACTTGCGCCCAGCGCCTTCAGAATCCCGATGTCCCGCGTCTTCTCGACGACGATCATGTAGAAGATCGCCAGAATGCCGAACCCGGCGACCGTAATGATCAGGAACAGCAGCACGTTGAGGATCGCGGACTCGATTTCGACCGCCTCCAGCAGCGGCCCCTGCTTCTGCTCCCAGGTCTTCACCTGGAACCGGCGGAAGTCGAGCCCGCGCCGCAGCAGGTCCGTGACGACCGGAGCGTCGCGATAATCCTTCAGCCGGATCTGCAGCGTCGTGAACTTGCCGTCGCGCCAGTCCAGATTTCGGTTCGCCTGCCAGTCGCGTCCGGCGGCTTCCCAGGCGTCCATCTCAGCCTGCGTCGAACCCGCGTGCAGCGGCTGGCGGCTGGGGGGCGCCATCATGCCCCGGAACTTCTGCAGATGCTCGAGGCTGCAGAACACGAGGCTCGAGTCGTATTCGGCCATGCCGCTTTTGAACAGATCGACGACGGTGGCCTTGAAACTGACCGGTTCCGGCTTGCCCTGCTTGATCGTCGTGATGCTGACGTCCTGCCCCGGCGCCACCATATAGGCCTGGCGGGCCGTTCCATCCGGCGCGGGGTCCGGGTACGAGACGAGGCCCTCGCCGACATACAGCCGCGCCGGCTGCGGCTGGCTGGGATCGATGGGCTCGTGATCCTGGGCCGAGGCGGGCGCCTGATCAAACGGGTTCGCCGCGAAATCCGTCGCGGGTTCGAACTCGGCGTCGAAGTCGGTGGTCTCGCCGGAGGCTGGCGACACGTACTGTTCGGAATACCTCGCCCGCATGGCTTCCAGTTGCACCCACTCGTTGCGGATCGCCCTGGCCGAGGGGGACAGGTTCCAGTCCAGGGGCTGCGAGAGCGCCACTTCCGCCGGGCGCGTCCGCGGGCCATCCTGCCGCTCCTGCCGGCTGCGGAGATACTGCCGCAATGGGCTGACGAGGTCCTTGCCTTCCGGATCGATGCCGATCAGCGTCACGGGCCGGTAGATTTCCTGCCCGTAGAAGTGGAAGCTCATCATGCCGTAGATTTCGACGGTCGGCGTGACGGCGGCGATGTAGTCCCCCGCGATCCGATGAATCTCCTCGATGAGCTCCTCGGGGAGCCCTTCCCCGTCCGTGCTCAGCGTTTCGACCATCAGGTCGGCCAGAATGCCATGAATGCGGTCCCGCATCTGCGCACTGAAGCCCGACATCACGCTGTTGACCACGATCATGGTGGCCACGCCCAGCATGACGCTCACGATGCTGGCCAAAGCGATGAACCGCGTGCGGAGATAGCGGCTCGAGAGGAGCAGTTTGTACATCCGGGCCGTCCGTGGCGGGGTCGAGAGAGATTCCTTCTCTGCGGCGGGATTGTTGCAACTGGCCCGGACTGAGTCCATATAGGTCTGCAGGATCCGCCGTGCCTCGTCTCCTTCGCCAGTTTCTCGCGTTCCATGCAGCCTCCCCGATCTGCCGCTGAACCTGTTTCCGGCGCCGGCCGCATTGGACTGCCGGTGTTCGGGATCGTCGGGGGGATCGGCTCCGGGAAGTCGTCCATCGCCCGCCGGGCCGCGGAATTCGACCCCGCGCTGCGGGTCTATGACGCCGATGAAGCGGGCCATCGCGCCCTCCGGACGGCCGAGGTCCGGGACCAGTTGACCGCCCGCTTCGGCCCCCGGATTCTCGCGCCGGACGGAGACGTCGATCGGCGGCGGCTGGCGGAAATCGTGTTCGCCGACGAAACGGCCCGCCAGGATCTCGAAGCCATTGTCCATCCCGCGATCCGCCGGGACTTCGAGCAACGGCTCGCGCACTGGGAACAGGACGGCGCCGTGCGAGCCGTGCTGCTGGACGCCGCGGTGCTGCTGGAGGCGGGCTGGGGGGACGCCTGCCGGGCGGTGGCGTACGTGGACGTCCCTCGGGAGGAACGGCTGCGCCGCGTGGCAGCGCGGGGCTGGGACGACGCGGAACTGTCGCGCCGGGAGGCCAGCCAATGGCCGCTGAATGCGAAGCGGGACGCGGCCGATTTCGTGATCCGCAATGACGCGACCCTCGACATCGCGGGTCGCGAATTGTACGAATATATCCATCAGGCGCTGCGGTCGCCGGCCTGACGTCCTCACGTTCTCCCCAGTTCCCGCCGCCCCACTCCCCCCGGGGCGACACGTCCGCCCCTTCCCAATTCGGCTCCTCACCGGCGCGTTCGCGCAGGCCATTCGATATGGCACGTCCATTGAAGCCCTCGTCCACGCGCCCCTTCCGCGGCGACGTCCCGTTCGACCCCGCGGATCCGCCGCTCAAGCGGACCGCGACGGCCGCCCCGGCGATGCCTCCGGCGGACGACGCTTCCGCCATGGCCTCCGCCTCGCCCAGGCCTGCTTCGCCGCCCAATGACGATGCGGACGACGTCGACGAGGATTATCCTGGTTTTCTCGACGCCTCCGACGTCAAGTACGAGGAAGTCAAGAAGGGCGACATCCACATCGCGGCCCTGCAGCGGCTGACGATGAAGGAACTGCTCGAACTCGCCCAGCGCGAGAACATCTCCGAGTACAGCGGCCTCAAGAAACAGGACCTCATCTTCCGCATCCTCAAGGAGCGGACCAAGATGAACGGCCTGATGTTCGGCGAGGGCACGCTGGAGATCCTCCCCGACGGGTTCGGCTTCCTCCGCAGCCCGGACTACCACTACCTCCCCTGCCCCGACGACATCTACGTTTCCCCCAGCCAGATCCGGCGGTTCGGGTTGAAGACGGGCGCCACCGTCGCCGGCGCGATCCGGCCCCCCAAGGAGAACGAGCGCTACTTCGCCCTGCTTCGCGTCGAGGCGATCAATCACCAGGACCCCAACGTCCTCCCGACGCGCGTCCCCTTCGACGAACTCACCCCCCTGCATCCGCAGCGCCGGCTGAAGCTGGCCACGACGCCCGACGAGCTCAGCACCCGCGTCATGGACATCGTGACGCCCATCGGCATGGGACAGCGGGGACTGATCGTCTCCCCGCCCCGGGCCGGCAAAACCGTGCTGCTGCAGCGTCTTGCCAAGGCCGTCCTGCACAATCACCCCGAGGCGTACGTCATCGTCCTGCTGATCGACGAGCGCCCCGAGGAAGTCACCGACATGGAGCGGCAGGTCAAGGGGGAGAACTGCGAAGTCATCTCCAGCACGTTCGATGAACCGCCCAGCCGGCACATCCAGGTGGCCGAGATGGTCATCGAGAAGGCCAAGCGGATGGTCGAGTTCGGCGTCGATGTCGTGATCTTTCTCGACTCGATCACCCGACTCGCCCGGGCCTACAACACCGAATGCCCGCACTCGGGCAAGATCCTCACCGGCGGCGTCGACGCGAACGCCCTGCAGCATCCCAAGCGATTCTTCGGGGCGGCCCGCTGCGTCGAAGAAGGAGGCAGCCTGACGATCATCGCCACGGCGCTGGTCGACACCGGCTCGAAGATGGACGAAGTCATCTTCGAGGAGTTCAAGGGCACCGGGAACACCGAGCTGCATCTCGACCGCCGGATGGTGGAGAAGCGCGTCTGGCCGGCGATCGACGTCAACCGCTCCGGCACCCGCCGCGAGGAGCTGCTGATGAGCGAAGAGGAGCTGCGCCGCGTGTGGATTCTCCGCCGCGTCCTCAACGACATGAACCCCGTCGAGGCGATGGAGCTGCTCGTCAACCGCATGCGGCGGTCGAAGACCAACGACGAATTCCTGAGCAGCATGAACCTCAGCTGAGTCCGCCGTTTCCGGACCGGACAGCGGACCGCAATCCTCCATGCATGACGTTCTGATCATCGGCGGCGGCGTGATGGGTCTCACGACCGCCTGGGAGCTCGCGAAAACGGGGCTGCGCGTGGCGGTTCTCGACCGCGCCCAGCCGGGACGCGAGGCCTCCTGGGCCGGGGCCGGCATTCTGCCCCCCGGCCATCGCGGCGATCCGAACGACCCGCTGGCCCCCCTGCTCCGCCGCGCGACGGAACTCTGGCCGGAGGTCACGGATGCGCTCCGCGACCAGACCGGCATCGACAACGGCTTCCGCCGCTGCGGCGAGATCCAGGTCCTCGAAGACCCGGCGCGGCTCGAATCGGACCTCGATGGCTGGCGGATCAACGGCGTCCGCGCCGAACCGCTGAGCGCCGAAGCCCTCAGGGATCTCGAGCCGGCGGCCAGCCGGGACGTTCCCGCCGCCTACGTCCTGCCCGACGCCTGCCAGGTCCGCAACCCGTGGCATGTCCGCGCTCTGGGCGAGGCCTGTCGCGCGGCCGGAGTCGAGATCGTTTGCGACCGTGAGGCGGTTGGCTTTCACATGTCGAATGGCCGCGTGGACGCGGTGCGAACGGCCGCCGGCGACCTGTCGGCCGGGGCGTTCCTCGTCGCGGGGGGCGCGTGGTCGGGGGAGATTCTGAAATCGATCGGCCGCGCGCTGGAGCTGGAGCCGGTGCGCGGCCAGATGGTCCTGCTGAAGACGCCATCGCCGCTGATCCGGCACATCCTCGAAATCGGCGCGCGGTATGTCGTGCCCCGCACCGACGGCCGGCTGCTGATCGGTTCGACCGAGGAGTGGGTCGGCTTCGTGAAGCAGAACACGGCCGGGGGCGTGGCCGGGCTGGTCGAGTTTGGCCGGCGGCTGGTCCCGGGACTGTCGGAGGCGACGCTGGAGGCCTGCTGGAGCGGCCTGCGTCCGCACACGCGTCGCGGCACGCCGTTTCTGGGGGCGATGCCGGAGTGCTCGAACCTGTTTCTGGCGGCCGGACATTTCCGTGCTGGCCTGCATTTGTCGACCGTCACGGGCCGGCTGATGGCGCAGGCGATCCGCGGCGAAGAGCCCGAGCTCTCGCTGAGGGCGTTTGCTGTGAACCTGAATCGGCAACCCGACCGTCAATCTTAGTCGGCTCGCTCACGCGCCGCGGACCTCGTGAACTCAAACCGCTGGGTCATCGCGATTCTGCTGCTCTCAGTCGCGATCGTCGTCTACCTGTCGACGGGCGATCCAACTGGGGTCGCCGCAATCTCCTATTTCATGGTCGGATGGCCCAGCCTCGACACCGCACTTTGGCTGCGGCGACATGATCCGCTCGCGGACCGCGGCGGCGTCTGCAGCTGGTTTTATGCCGCTCATGCCGGCATTGCGGCCGCGCTCCGGGCGCTGTTCGTCCTGTTGCTGCTGCTGCTGGCCACGCTGGCCACAGGGCGCGATCCGCCGCTGGAGGAGTTCGCCATTGTAATGCAGGCGTTGATCGCTGGTTGGAGCTTCGCGTGTCTGATCGGCTGGGTCGGCATCGCGGCGGCGCTTTCCAAACACATCGCCGTCTACATCGTGCCCGATTTGAAGGACCGTTGCGGCGGAGACTTTCACAACATGGCCACGCTCACGATCCGGGTTCGCGGATTCAATCGCGCCGTGCTGGTCGTCGCCAGTTCGTTGTCCGTGCCATTTCTTTCGGTCGGATTCGCGCTGATGGTTAAAGCGCCCGCAATCAGCGGGCCTTTGGGGGAGTGGATGACCGGGATCGGGGCCAGCCTGCTTTTGGCAGGCGCGATCGGCGCGGTCGTCGCAGTCGCTTTCATTTCCGGCCGCGTCGCCGCCCTGAATCCGGCAGTCGCCTGGCCGGAATATTTCACCATGGTCGATCAGAACTGAAGCGGCCGTCCGCAACGACGATGGCCTCGGTTCCAAGCGCGAGTCATCGCGGGTTTCCTGCGTCGACCCACCCTGCGCCTGCGGCAATGTTCAGTCGTCCTGATCCGCGAGCGGTCCGATGTACTCCGTCGCCACCACGACATCATCGAACCACACCTGTATCCGGTGCCCCGGCGGCTGCGCCGTGTAGACGTACAGCCAGACGAAATTCACGTTCAACGCGGGGACCGTCCGCCATTCGAAGCCCTCGAAGGGCGCGCCGTCCTCGGGCACGGTGAAGTGCTCGCGATCCCCTTTCGCGAAGCTCCAGCGCACGCCCTCGCCTCCCCGGCCGGGCAGGAACTTGTCGAACGTCCACAGTCCCTTCGGCTCGCCTTCCTTGAGATGGCTGACCGGCCGGCCGTCGATCCACAGCGCCTGTTCGCCATTCGATTTCCCGACGTCGTTCATGCGGATCATCTGCTCGATGCAGATCCAGCGGCCCCGGTCGACCTTCAGTTCCGGATCGTGGATGAACGAATTGCCCCATGTCTGCCCGCGCGGAGGACTGCCGCGCATGTCTTTCCAGTAGGTGTAGTAGTCCCAGGTCCACGCCGAGCCGAACGGTTCAATGCCCGACCAGAACGCCTTCGCGCCATCGGTCGGCTGGCCGGCCCGAACGCTGGGCCAGGGCGTCGGCGGATTATTCCCGCCGATGCAGGTCCCGAAATGATGCAGCTCGCCGCAATCCGGCGCGAAGCGGACGTAATACCTTGCGAACACGCGGTCGGCGCCGAAGCCCCCCTCCCGATTGGTCAGCCTCCGGTACAGCGATCCGGCATCGCCGCGTTCGCGATCCATCAGCAGCGACTGCCGCCCGCGGCTGCCCTCGGGACGTTCTTCCGAGAACGACATCTGCTCGCCGGCGCCGACCGATTCCCAGCGCTCGTGCAGGCCGGCGATCGTCGCCTCTTCGAAGTCTTCGACGAACAGCACGCGCGGATCGTCGGCGATTCCCCGATCCCCCGGATACTGCGCCGCGAGTCCCTGCCGAGGCGCATCCAAGGCCCCTTCGGAGTCATGCCCCCGGACGCCGCACACGCAGGTTCCCACGAGGACGGCGGTGGCCACGAAGGGCGTCCACAGGCAGTCACGAGACGCGAGGCGCAGCGTCATGGTTGATCTCCTGAAACAAAAGAACCCCGGTGAATTGCCGGGGTTCAGGGCAGTGAATCAGGCCGTGCGGGGGTCGACCTTGTCCGGGTCGATTCCGAGTTCCTGCAGCACGTCCGGCAGCCGGGTCCGGTCGAACGCCCCTTCGTCCGCGAGGGCGTGCAGCGTGGCGTAGACCGTGCACTCGGCGTCGATCTCGAAATGCCGCCTGAGCACCGGCCGGGTGTCCGAACGGCCAAAGCCGTCGGTTCCCAGGACGACGAACTGGCCCGGCACCCATTCCCGGATCTGGTCGGGCACCGTGCGGACGTTGTCGCTGGCCGCGATGAACGGACCATTTCGCCCAGCGAGGACCGTTTCGAGATAGCTCTTCTTCATTTCGGCGCCCGGGTGCAGCCGGTTCCAGCGGGTCGCCGCCATGGCGTCGCGGCACAGTTCGTTGTAGCTGGTGACGGACCAGACGTCGCAGCCGATGCCGTACTTTTCCTTCAGCATCTGCTGCGCTTTCAGAACGCCGGGCAGGATCGTGCCGCTGCCGAAAAGCTGGGGCCGGCGCTGCTGGCCCTCGCCGCTATCGGTGCTGCGGACCTGGTACATGCCGCGGAGGATGCCTTCCGCGACGCCTTCGGGCATCGGGGGCATCTCGTACGCCTCGTTGTACACCGAGAGGTAGTAGAAGATGTTTTCGTTCTCGACGTACATCCGCCGCAGGCCGTCCTGAATGATGACGGCCAGCTCGTAGGCGTACGCGGGATCGTAGGCGACAATCACCGGCACGGTGCTGGCGACGAGCTGGCTGTGGCCGTCCTCGTGCTGCAGGCCTTCGCCGTTGAGCGTCGTCCGGCCGGACGTGCCGCCGACAAGGAAGCCCTTGCAGCGGGAGTCCGCGGCTAGCCAGATCAGGTCGCCGACACGTTGGAATCCGAACATCGAGTAGTAGATGTAGAACGGGATCATCTGCACGCCGAGGTTGGCGTAGGCCGTTCCCGCGGCGACGAACGATCCCATCGCGCCGGCTTCGTTGATCCCCTCTTCGAGGACCTGCCCGTCGGTCGCCTCCTTGTAGTACATCAGGCTCGGGGAGCCGTCCGGCATCAGCTTGTCGACCGGCTCATAGAGCTGGCCCTTGCTGGAGTAGATGCCGAACGTGCTGAAGAAGGCCTCCATGCCGAAGGTGCGGGCTTCGTCCGGAATGATCGGCACGATGTACTTGCCGATGCCCTTGTGGCGCATGAGGCCCATCAGCATGGCGCCGTACGCCTGGGTGGTGGACGCCGCCCCGCCTTCGGTGCCCTTCAACTGGCGGGCGAAGGCCTTGTCGTCGAGCGGCGGAACATCCAGCTTTTCCAGAGTCGCGTCGCGGACCGGCAGGTAGCCGCCGAGCTGTTCGCGCCGCGACCGCAGGTAGGCCATCTCGGGGCTGTCCTCCGCGGGTTTGTAGAAGGGCAGCTTCTCCAGGTCGTCGTCGGAGATCGGAACGCCAAACCGGTCGCGGAAGTTCCTGACGGAGTTCTTGTTGTCGAACTCCTTGACGTTGTGAGCGCGATTCCGGCCTTCGCCTTCCTCGCCCAGGCCGTAGCCCTTGATCGTCTTGACGAGGATCACGGTCGGCGCGCCCTTATGGTTCGCCGCCGCGTGATACGCCGCGTAAACCTTGTCGGAATCGTGCCCGCCGCGCCGCAGCTTCTGAAGCTGCTCGTCGCTGAGATGGTCGACCATCGCCAGCAGGTCCGGATCAGTCCCGAAGAAGTGGTCGCGGATGTAGGCGCCGTCGGAGACCACGTACTTCTGATACTGGCCGTCGACGACCTCGCCCATCCGCTGGACGAGCTTGCCTTCCGAGTCGCGGGCCAGAATCGGATCCCAGTCGCGGCCCCAGACGACCTTGATGCAGTTCCAGCCGGCGCCGCGAAACGCCCCTTCGAGCTCCTGGATGATCTTCCCGTTGCCGCGGACCGGGCCGTCCAGCCGCTGCAGGTTGCAGTTGATCACCCAGACGAGATTGTCGAGATGCTCCCGAGAGGCCAGCGTGATCGCGCCGAGCGATTCCGGTTCGTCGATCTCGCCATCCCCCAGGAAGGCCCAGACCTTCGACTTGCTGGTGTCGAGCAGGCCCCGGTGCTGCATGTAGCGCAGGAACCGGGCGTGGTACAGCGAACAGATCGGGCCCAGGCCCATCGAAACCGTCGGAAACTGCCAGAAGTCCTCCATCAGCCAGGGGTGCGGATAGGACGACAGGCCGCTGCCGCGGGGGACTTCCTGGCGGAAGTTTTCAAGCTGGCTTTCCGTCAGCCGGCCTTCGACGAACGCGCGGGCATACATGCCGGGCGAGGCGTGCCCCTGGAAGTAGACCATGTCGCCCGTGTGATCCTTGGTCCGGGCATGGAAGAAATGGTTGAAGCCCACCTCGTACAGCGTCGCCGACGACGCGTACGTCGAGATGTGGCCGCCGACGGCGCCCCCGGGCTTGGTCTTCTTATTCGCCCGCAGCACCATCGCCATCGCGTTCCAGCGGATGATGCTTTTGATCCGCCGTTCCATCTCGATGTTGCCCGGGAAACGGGGCTGGTCCTCCACGGAAATCGTGTTGATGTAGGGCGTCGTGGCGGTGAACGGCATCATCACGCCGCGGAGATACGCCCGCTCGCGCAGATTCACCAGCAACTGCTGCGTGCGCTCCGGCCCGTAGCGGTGCAGCACGTCCTCCAGCGATTCGAACCATTCGGCGAGTTCGCTGGGGTCGATCCCGTGCACGGCGCCATCAATGGTGTTCTCAACCGACATTCGAAATTCTCCCGGACAACATCCGTGGCGGGCGACTGCGGCGGCGACAGGCTGGAACGCCGGCGCCGTGATCGACTTCAGGACGGCTCCGGGGTCCCGGGCCCCGGAAATCACTGGAATTCATCAACCGTCGCGGGGCGCGGAACCCGGTCCGACAGGACCTCTGGAATTCGATGCGCGCATCCTGCGGCCGGGCCGCAGGCCTCCAATGGCGGAGGAGTCGCGAAGGCTTTCCCAAACCCGCAATTTTAGCAGCGCGTGCCGGGAGGGCTAGGTTGGACAGTCCGACACGCAGCGCCATTCCCAGCCGGCGGAAAGAACTTTCGAAGACGTCACCGCGCCGCGTCGCGCGAGTTGGCCCGTGCGAGACTCAGCGAGTTCAACAGGATCAGCCCGCACCAGTGCGCCACCCACACGCCGGCAATCACCACGGCCGTGGCCAATAACGTCGATTCGCCCAGCAGGTCGCCGCAGGCGCCCAGCACCTGCCACAGGAACGTGCTGACCAGCAGCAGCAGACTCAACAGGGCGATGCTGACGAGCAGCCACGCGGCGGCTCGGGCCAGGCCGGCGTCCGCCGGATTTCGGCGGTTTTCGCCGGTTGAATCGTGAGAAATGCCGTCCATGGCCGTTCGATGTCCACAGGCGTCGGGCGATGCGCGACGCTCGACGCAACTGGATGGGGCGTCGGCATTCCCGTCGGCGCCGGTCCGGCCCTGCCGCCTACGTCCTGAAAGCGGCGCCGGGCTCCTATCGCTCCATCGGCAGGATGACTGTTCCATCCTCAAGAATTGTGCCGATAGCACGGGCTATGACAGTTGATCCAAACGGCACGGACGATACAGCCGGCACGGTCGAACCGATCCAAAGGGAACAGGCGATGGCGCATTCGACTCAGCATTCGGATCCGCCGTCGGGATTCGCGTGGTCGTCGCTGTGGAGCACCCCCTGGCTGTGGAGCGTAGCGCTCACCGTCGGATTCTATTCGGCCCTCCCCCATCTGCCTGCGGGACGGGAACAGGCGGAGCGATACTTCTGCGGGCATCCCGTCTCGTATCTGCAGGCGGGGCTGTTCTTTCTGGCTCTGTGCGACCTGGCGGGCAAGGGCTGGCGGCTGCGCCGCGACCGCAAAGCGCTCGCCGGGCTGCCGTTGTCGTCTCTGATGCCGACCGGAGCGGACCGGTCCACATTCGCTCGGGACACGCTGCTCGCCCGCTGTCACGGACTGTCGCGCGGCCTGCAGGCCACGGCCTGGGGGCGGCGGCTGCGGGACCTGGCGCTGCTTGCGTCCGGAAGTTCAGCCGAGCGGATGGACGAGAACGTCGCCGAACTCGCGAGTGTAGAAGAGGATCGCTTCCACGACTCCTACTCGCTGTTGAACACCGTCATCTGGGCGATCCCCATCACCGGCTTCCTCGGCACGGTGCTGGGCATCACGATCGCGATTGCGCACATCACCCCGGAGCAGCTGGATCGCTCGCTGGGCGAAGTCACGGGCGGTCTGGCGGTCGCGTTCGACACCACCGCGGTGGCCCTTGTGCAGTCGCTGTTCCTGGTTTTCTGCCAGTGGAGCGTGAAGGCCGGCGGCGGCCGGGTGCTGGCGGATGTCGACGCCATGAGCCGCGTGCTCGCCCGCTCTCTGGCGTCCGGCGGCCCCGCGAGCCCGCTCGAAGAGGCGCAGTCGCTGGCCGCGCAGGCCCTCGTCGACCGGACGGAAGTCCTCCTCGATCAGCAGACCCGGGCCTGGAACACATCCGTCGAACAGCTGCGAGAGCGCTGGGCGAACACACTGGAGGCGCATCGCGACCAGTTGTCGCAGTCGCTGACGGACGGCGCCGCCGACACCTGGGCCGACCATCGCGACTCGCTGGCCGCGGCGCGCACCGAGTTCGTGGACGCCTATCGGGAGGTTTCGCGGCAGCTCGCGGACAGCCTTGCGCAGTCGGAAGCGGCGCGGCAACGGCACGAAGAATTGCTCAGCAGCCAGTCGCAGGCGTTCTGGGCCAGCTTCGATGCGCGCTGGCGGGCGGAGCAGTCGGCGCGGGACACGGCGCAGGAGGCGTGGTCGCGCGACATCGCCGAGCGCCTGGCCGCCTGGCAGACGGAGATGCGGACGCTGGTGGAGACCGCCGGCGCGCAGATGCAGGTCCTGCAGGACCAGACCCGGCTGCTGGGGCGTGTCGTCGAACAGGAGGAGCAGCTCGTCGGCGTGCAGCAGCGGCTGACGGCGAACCTCGAGGCCGTTCGCGCCGCCGAGGCGTTCGAGCAGACGCTTCACAGCCTGAACGCGGCCGTCCACCTGCTGACGGCGCGGCACGCGGCCAGGGCCGCCTGAGTCGCCGTCGCACGGGCTGTTTGAACGATTCCGGGACGAGGACGACGTGGCACACAAACGGGCATCGGCCGGACCGCCGGTTGCGCTGTTCCCCTTCCTCGCCGTGCTGATGTGCACGATGGGGGCGCTGATCCTGTTGCTTGTCGTCACCGCCCGGCAGATCCGGGAACGCACTGTGGAGCAGTGGCAGCAGTCCCAGATGGCCGCGCTGCCGCCGGCGCCGATCATTCCCGCTCCGCCAACGACGCAGCCGCGTCCCCTGCCCATTCCCGCGGCTCCCCAGCCGGCCCCGGTCGTCGCCCCCATCGAAGATCCGGACGATCTGGATCCGATATTGCCGGATTTCCATGAACCTCCCGGGCCAACCGCCGAAGACATTGCGCGCGAGGAGGCGGAACTGCGTCGAACCTGGCAGACGCAGGTCGACGCGATGCGTCAGGAGGTGGACGGCCTGCAGGCCGCAATCGCCGAGCGCCGGCAACAGCTCGAAACGCTCGAAGGCCGCGCCGCGGCCCTGACCCGGCAGGAGCAGCAGCTGCAGCGCGATCGTGATCGCCAGTCCGCACGGCGACAGGAACTGGAACGCTCCCATCGCAGCCTTCGCGACGAACGCGCGCGAACCGCGCGGGCGCTCGAGGAACTCGAACAACGGCTCGAATCGCTGCGCGACGCCCAGGCGAACGCCCCGCAACGGTATTCGCTGGTTGCGCATCGGGGCAATTCCGGCACGCGGCTCGATCCGATCGTCCTGGAGTGCCTCGAAGACCGGATCCGGTTCGCCGGGCAGAACGTTTCGCTGACTCCCGCGCATCTGACCGGTTTTCCGCCCGCTCACAATCCACTGCGGGCGGGGACCGCTGCGCTCGCCGCGCTGCAGCAGGCGTCGAGCAACGCCGCAGTCCAGGAGTCGGCGCGGCCATACATCCTGTTCGTTGTGCGGCCCCGCGGCACGGAGGCCTACTACATCGCCCGCGCCCTGCTTGGCGATTCCCCGCTCGCATCGGGAGTGGAACTCGTTCCGGACGACCTTCAGTTCGTCTGGCCGCAGCCCGATCCGCAACAGGTGGCGGCGCTTGAGGCGGCCATCGCACGCTGTCTCGCGGATCGGGGCCGCGTGACGCCGAAAACCAGCACGGGCATTCCGCGGGAACTCCAGTTCGGCGGTCCGGACGGCGAGTTTCACTTGCCCGAAGTGGAAGAGCTTCGCGATCAGCCCACCGGCGACCGAGCCCTCCGCGGTCACTTCGCCGATGCCAAGGACCGCGGCGCGAGCCGCTCCCCGGACCTCCCCCGTGGCGGAACGGGCGGCTTCGGCCCGGGGCGGCAGCCGCCAGCGGCGCAGGACTTCGGACCGCAATCCGGCGCACCACTGAAGAACGCTCCGCAAGCAGAAACTCCGCAATCGGGAGGCGCCGCAGCCGCCGGCGAACCTGCGCCGCCATCGCGACTGTCGGGCGTTCCCAGCGGCATCGCGCGGCTCGACCCCGCCAGCCCCGGCGACCAGGAGTCGCAGGCGGTCGACGTTTCCCCCGGCGACGATTCCGACCGCGTCAGCCGGGAACCCTCACTGAAGATTCGCCGGTCTCCCTCCGCACCGCAGGGAACCGAGAGCCGAGAATCCAATCAGCAGCCGCCACAGCAGCGCCGAACATTCGGCCCCCAGGCGGCCACCGAAGCGCAGGCGAATCGTCAGCGAACGCGCGGGCCTCTCCAGCCTCCTGACTTCGACGAGCCCCCCGTTCGGCGACGATCCTTGCCAGGAACCGAATCGACGGCCCCCCGCCGCTGGGGAACGTCGAATCCCGGGGCGCGGATTGGCTTCGAGCGCGTCGTGTCGATGGACGTGCATGGCGACCGGGTCGTCGTCGGCGATGACGAAATCGCACTGTCGGCGGACGCCGATCAGGATGAGGTTCAGGAGGCCTTCGCGATGCTCGTCGAAGCCGAGGTCCGCAGCTGGGGCAAGCCGGCGGGGAACTTCTACTGGCTGCCAAAGGTCAATCTGCGCGTCCGGCCCGGCGGCAACGTGCACGTGTCGCGGCTGAAGGGAATGGCGGAACTATGGGGCCTCCGCGTGACCATGGACCAGACCCTGGAGTGACGCATGGCTCGCCGACATCAGCAGGATGCGGGATTCGGTTCCGACTCGTTTCTGGACGTCATTGCGAACGTCGTCGGCATCCTGGTGATTCTGATCGTCATCGTGGGACTGCGGGTCAGCCGCGCGCCGGCGCCGCAGGCGCTGCCCCTCCTGGCGATCTCCGAACCCGATCCGGAACCCGCATTCATCGATCCGCCGATCCTCCCGGAACTGGCCGACGATCCGCCCCCGCCTGCGCCGCGCCGACGCACGCCGCATCCGCCCCGGCCACAGCCGCTGCCGCCCGCCCGGCAGCCCGTGGACCTGATCACCGAAGCGGACGATCTCCGGAGGCTGCGCGAGAAACTGGTGGCGGCCTCGGACTCCATCGGCCGCGACATTGAAGCGCGGCGGCCCGCGGCGGCGGCTCTGAACTCGACTGTTGCGGGACTCGCGGACGAACTGCAGTCCGTCGCCGCCGATGCGGACGCCGCCGAACAGATCCTGCTGCGGCTGCAGCGCGAGTCCGCTCAGACGGCCCGTCAGGTGGACGTTCTGCAGGAGCAGTTGTCCAGCATGGAAAGCACTCCGCCCCGAATCGAGGAGCTGGAACACCACATGTCGCCCGTGGCCCGACTCGTCGAGGGCAGCGAGCTGCATTTCCGGTTGTCGGGCAACCGGGTGTCGCTGGTGCCGGTGGAAGTGCTGGCGTTGCGATTGCAGGAGAACCTGCAGCGGCACCGCGACGCCATCATGAAGCTGGAAAGGTTCGAGGGGACGGTCGGCCCCTTTGATGGATACAAGATGGACTATCTCGTCGAGCGCCAGGGGGCCAGCCTCGTCGAAGAACTGAAGTACGGCCGGGGCGTCGTGCGGTTCGGCGTCTCGCAATGGACGCTGCAGCCGACGCCGGGCCTCGTCGAAGAGACGGCCAGGGAAGCGCTGCGTCCCGGGTCGCGGTTCGCCCGCGCGCTCGAAGGCGCCAGCGACAGCACGTCCCTGACATTCTGGGTGTATCCGGACAGCTTTGAACTGCACCGGCTGTTGCAGCGGGCTGCCCACGAGAACGGCTTCGAGATCGCCGTCCGGCCGCTGCCTCGTGGAGTGCCGATCACGGGGTCCCGAAATGGATCACGCTCGATGGCGCAGTGAACGCAGCGCATCTCTCGTCGCTGCGGCCGGCGAGCGCTCCACGCTCCGCAGGCAAGCGGCGGCCGGCGCTTCACGGGCGCAACAGCCCCTCGCGGATCGCCCAGCGACACAACTGCACGCGGTTCGAAAACCCCAGCTTCGCCATGATCCGCGTGCGGTGACTCTCCAGCGACTTCTCCGTCATCCCCAGTCGGGACGACAGCTCCCGAATGCTCTCGCCGGACAGCAGTTCGACCAGCAGTTCCAGTTGACGGTCGCTGAGCTGGGCCAGCCCTGCAGCGCGAGGCACATGCGGCCGAGCCTCGCCGGGACGCCGTTCGACACGATCGGCGATCGGCGCGGCGACGATGAAATCGCCCCCCGCGATGCGTTCCAACTGCCGCCGCAATTCGCTCAGGGACGCCTTCCGCGACAACAGGCCCGAGGCGCCGAGCTGGATCGCCAGGACAAGCTGCGAATCGCTCAGTCGATCCGCGAAGACCGCGATTTGCATTCGCCCCAGCCGCACCGGCAGCAGCTGGAACAGCGCTCGAAACTCCGATTCGAACACGTCCTCGCCCGCGGCGACGACATCCGGCTGCAGCGCCGTCAAACGCGACAGCGTCTCCAGCGGGTTGCTGTCCGCCGGCAGAAAGCGAACCCGCACGCAACCGCCGGACGGACTCGCCAGCAATTCGCCGAGGAGCCGATCCGAATCAAGGAACAGCGCCTGCACGACCGACGCCGCAGCATCAAACTGCGCGTTCATTCGTCGCCCGCATGGGATCATGGGATCGGCCCTCTCCAGCTGGACGGCATCGTCGAATTGGCTGACCGCGGCTCCACCCCCTTCGGGCTCCACCGTCGTCGGGCTCGGCCCAACTGAGGCCCTGCTGACAGTCGGCAGATCGTCCTGCGGTCTGTCAGCTTGTTGGCAGCCTGAATGACGCTTGCAGACCGGAATCGCGAGATCCGTCGTTCCGGATCGCCCCTGGCGGAGCGCGACGCGCGGGCTTCAGGCCCGGGGACGCGAACCGGGCCGGCCGCCGGTACCCTAGCACTCATTCCTTCCCTTAGCAGGAGCGTTCCCGATGAAGACGTTGCGGATCGGCGTGCTGGGCGCCGGAGGCATTGCGGCAAAACTGCACCTGCCGGAGATGGCCACGGTTCCGGACGCTGAAGTCGTCGTCCTGGCCGGCCGCAAGGCCAGCCGGCTCGAAACGCTGTGCCGCAAGTTCAACGTCCCCCGCTGGACGCATGCCTACGATGAGGTGATCTCCGATCCGGACATTGACGGCGTCATCATCGCCCTGCCGCATCCGCTGCATGTGCGATACGGCATTGCGGCGCTCGAGGCCGGCAAACATGTGCATATCCAGAAGCCGCTGAGCACGTCGCTGGATGAGGCGGCCGCGTTCGTGCGGGCCGTGGAGAACACCAATCGCACTGTGCTGGCGCTGCCGTTCGTCGCCCGGCCGCACGTGCTGGAGGCCCGCGCCCGGGTGGAGCGCGGCGACCTGGGGCGCGTCGCTTCGGCGCACGCGCGATTCAGCCATGGCGGCCCCGAGGTCTACTACGCGACGATCCAGAACATCCTCGGCGAGACTCCCGACGACGCGCTGTGGTTCTTCGACGCCGCACAGGCCGATGTCGGCGCCCTGTTCGACATGGGCGTGTATTCGATCGCGCACCTGTGCGCGGTTCTCGGTTCCGTCGTCGACGTCGCCTGCTGCTGCACGACAGTCGCGAAGCCCACGACGCTGGAGGATACGGCGGCGATTCTGATGCGGTTCGCGAACGGCGCGATCGGAACCGCGGAAACCGGCTGGTGCGACGGAGCCCGCACCTACGGCTTCTCGATCCACGGGACGACCGGCAAACTCGTCAATCCGCCGCTGACGGGGGACCTCGAACTGTACCGGCCCAGTTCGCTTGTCGACGAAGACGCGCCGCTCCTCAAAGAAACGATCGCCACGCGCGACTGGCCGGACGAGAACTCGCATCAGCACTGGGTGCGGTGCATTCGGGATGGCGTCCAGCCGCCGATCGCCAACGCCCGCTTCGCCCGCCACGTCACCGAGATCATGCTGCGTTCGCTGGCGTCCGCGCGGGAAGGGCGAACAGCAGCCGTCGAATCGCGGATCGAAGCGGCCGGGTGACGTCCGCCTCGAAACCGGTGCTCTGCGGGTCAGACGCGGCCTCACGGAACCTCGCGCGGCGCCGTTTCGCCCGTTGACGACTCTCGAAACGCGGTTTAGAGTCGAGCTGCGCTGCGGCCGTCGTCCACAGAAGTGAAGAGTCGACTTATGGTACCGACCGGCGTTCAGGTCGCCCGGCGGCCTCCCGGCCCCGGACTCCCCGAGAGCGTTGCCTGGACCGTCGCGTACCTGATCGCGCAGCTGCTTGCCTTGGGGTTGTTCCTGTCGCTGATCGTCTTCGCCGCATTCGGCCACTGGAACGTCGATCCGACCCGCGTCGTCGACCTCCTACTCGACGTCGAACTCGATCGCTCGTTCGTGCCGCTGGGAGTGGCGAACCTGTTGTGTCTGTTCGCGCTCGTTCCGGCCGCGCGGCTGCGGCTGGGTCGGGCCTGGCGAGATCGCCTGGGCATGGAATTGCCCGATCGCCGCAGACTGCTGCTGACCGTCAGCGCTGTTCTGCCGCTGTCGATCGTCTCCGAGCAATTGTACCGGTGGAGCCTCGCGCTGTGGGGTCGGCTTGCCCAGGTCTGGCCGGAGACGGCGGGCTGGCAGCAGTCGAACGCCGTGGACGCGCTGCTTGGTTTCGCGCGTGAAGAGTCCTACCCGGTGCTGGTGGTCGCGATCGCGCTGGGGCCGGCGATCGGCGAAGAATTGGTATTTCGCGGCGTGATCGGACGCGGACTCGTCGGGCGCTGGGGAGCCGCGGCCGGCATGGTGCTCACGTCGCTGCTGTTCGCGATGGCGCACGGATTTCCCCCGCACGCGTTGGCGACCGTGCCGATCGGCCTGTTCCTGCACCACGTGTACCGGACGACGGGCAGTCTCTGGACGCCGATCATCGTCCACTTCCTGAACAATCTGCTGATCATCTCGCTGGCGCGGTTCTCTGTGGTTGAACAGCTGCCCGGCTCGCCGCTGCTCCTGTGTTCGGCGCTGGCGTATGTTCTCGCGATCTCGCTGATGCTGACGCAGCCGTCGCGATCGCGACCGGTCGACGCGCCGCTGCGGCCCATGCCGCTGCCGTCTGGTTCGGGCGGGCGAATCCGGACCCTGGCGGCGGCGATCGTCGTGGTCTTCACCGCCGCGTTCGTCTGGAGCGCCGTCGGGTCTTGAAGCAATCTCCCCTGCCCGGTCGGGATCGCACGCCGGGCTGCGGGCCGTGCCGCGCCGCGGTCGCCGGTTGTAACGAACGCGATGCGCGATTGCAGACTTGAGAAGCGCAGGCCCCTGTGATCCCGATCAACCCGATGGGAACCCGTCCGCAGGCGCTGCTGCCGCCGGCATGACCCCACCTGACCACGGAAACGGCACAATGCGAACGGAATCGAACATCGGACTGGCGGCCTCGCGGCGCCGGTTTCTCAAGACCGCGTTCGGGACGTTGGCCCTGACGGGCCTGTTGCGTCGACCGGCGTTCGCCGAGCCGCAACAGCTCGCGGCCCGCATCGCCGAAACCCCCGAGTCGCATGTGCTGGCCGCGCCGCTGCGCCGGGCCGCCAAAGCGCTCTCGGACTTCGAGAGCGTCCAGGACTACCAGGCGACATTCGTCCGCCAGGAACTCGTCGGCAAATCGCTCATCAAGTCGCGGATGGCCCTCAAGCTGCGGCACGACCCGTTCAGCGTGTACGTGAAGTACCTCGAGCCGAACGCGGGCCGGGAGGCGATTTACGTCGAGGGCCAGCACGACAATCTCGTGCTGGCGCACGAGACCGGGTTCGCGTCGCTGGTCGGCACGCTGCGGCTGGACCCCAAGGGCAAGCTCGCCATGGAAGGCAATCGGTATCCGATCACGATGATCGGCATCCGCAAGATGGTCGAGAGCGTCATCGAGCAATGGTTGCAGTTCGCCGCCTCGGAGGACGTCAAAGTCAACTTCTACCCGGACGCGAAGATCGCCGATCAGTCCTGCCAGGTGTATGAAACCCTGCTGGCGGCGCCCGTCAACAACCTCGCCTACCAGACGATTCGGCTGTATTTCGATGCGGAGTCCGGTCTGCCGATTCGCTCGCAGTCCTACGGGTTTGCCGAGAAGAACGCCGCTAAGCCCCCGCTGCTTGAGGACTACCACTACCAGTCGCTGAAGATGAACGTGGGGCTGTCGAACTCGGACTTCGACACGGCGAATTTCGAGTACAACTACTGAACGCGGCCCCGCCGCCCGCCCAACGTCGCCGCGTCGCTCTCCGGAAGGCGTTCGGCTAGACTGCCGCCTTTGCGGCATGCGTCCTGGCAACGACTCCGGTTCAGCGACTTCGAGGAATGGCTGCTCAATCCCCCTCCGCCCCCGTGCGGATTTCTGAGACCTTCGCCCGCGCCAAACGCGAAGGCCGCACCGCGTTCATGCCGTTCATCACGGCGGGCGATCCGGACTTGGAAGGCACGCGGGCTCTCGTGCGGCGGCTTTCGGAAACCGGCGTCGACCTGATTGAGGTCGGCTTTCCGTACAGCGATCCGATCGCCGACGGGCCTGTGATCCAGGCGTCCTACACACGTTCGCTGAGCCGGCGGATCACGCTCGACGCGATATTCGCCGCGTTCGGCTCGCTGGACCGCCAGGGGCTCGCGCCGCTCGTCGCGATGGCGTCTTACGCCCTGCTGATGCGCCGCGGCGTCGAACGGTTCCTCGCCGACGCCGCGCAGGCCGGCTTCTCCGGGCTGATCATTCCCGATCTTCCCGCCGCCGAGGCGGACGATGTGTTCCGAATGGCGCATGCATCCGGGCTGGACCTGATCCAGTTGATCGCCCCCACGACCGACCGCGCACGCGTGCCGTCGATCCTGAAATCGTGCTCCGGGTTCGTCTACTGTCTGGCCGTGGCCGGCATTACCGGCGAACGCGAATCGGTCGCCGACGAGCTGATCCAGCAGCTCCGCTGGCTGAAGTCGCAAACCGAGCTGCCGCTGGCCGCGGGCTTTGGCATCAGCCGGCCGGAACATGTGGCGACGTTGCGCGGCGTGGCGGACGGCGTGATCGTGGGCTCTGCGATTGTCCGCAGGCTGGAGTCCGCGGAGGGCGCGCCGTTCGACGCGGTGCTCGATTCCGTCGGCCAATTCTCCGGGGAGATGGTCGCGGCCTGCGCCCGTTGAGCGGGCGTCAGCGCTTCCAGTCGATCCGCTGATACAGCGCGAGGAGCTTCGCGCCGCGCGCGGGGTGAACGCTGCGGACGTGGGCGACCCGCCCGCGGAGATGCGCCTGAAAGTCCTTGCGACTGTCGTGGTTCTGCGTGCTGGGTCCGCGCCGGACGCAGTTGTGCAGGATCGCCTTGAGGCGGTCGTAGTCCTCCCGGGCGATGTTCGGGCGGGCGTTCGTGACGACCCCCGTGACGGTCTGCCGGCCGCTGCGCCGCAGCACTTTGCGCTTGGCCCGGTTCACCTTGAACCGTTCCGAACGGATGATCTTTTCTGCCAGCGGAATGAACTCCGACAGCGCCGCGGCGAACCGATGCGATCCGGAGAACGTCAGATCGTCCGCGTACCGCGTGTACGTTGCGTGGTACTTCTTCGCGAGTCCCGTCAGACGCACGTCCAGCGACCAGGCCGACAGGTTCGCCAGCGCCGGAGACGTCGGCGCTCCCTGCGGCAGATGCCGCGGCAGGTACGGCAGCAACCCCAGCGGACTGCGATCGGGAAAACTCAGCGACGCCGGCGCGGCGGACGTCGTCAGCCGGGCCAGCCACAGCGCGGCGGCGCGCGAAAACCCCAACGCGCGGAAGATCGCCACCACGCGCGAGTACCGCACGGAAGCGTAGAAGTTCTCGAGGTCCAGCTTCAGGACGACATAGCTGCCGACGTGCGGTTTCGCGTTGGTCAGCGCCGAACGGTCGCGAACGAATCCGTGCGCGTGATCGTGCGCCGCGACATGGTCGAGAATTTCCCGGAGAATACGAGTCTGCACCTGGCGCAGCCGGACCTTGGGAGCCTCGATCAGCCGCATCCCTCCGGATCGCTTGCGGATCCAGCGGTAGTGGTAATGGGCGGCCTTTTCGCTGGCGGCGCGCTGCTGGGGTTCGAAGCGTCCGGACAGCCAGGCCAGCCGGCCGGGCGGCATGTTCAACCAATGAGCGACGTCCGCGGGGGTGAGCAGCCGCGGCAGCTCCAGCTGTTCCAGCCGCGACAGATCAGCGTCGGTGCTGAGGTCGAGGAATCGTCCGGCCGGCCCCAGGTTTGCGAACTGATAGGGACGCTCGGCGACCTGCTCCAACGCGGCGGGGGTTCGCGGATGTTTCGAACCGTAGCGGAGGGGCGGAAGCGGAGTCCGACGGCGCCTGGCCGTTGCCGGAGACTGCGGGGGGGGCGACTGGCGGGGAGCCGTGGAGCCGCCGTCGTCAGCAGCGTCCTCGGGCGCGCCGAAGAGGATTCGACGCAGGAAAGCAAAAAGTCCCATGGTCGGCGGGCGGACGGGCGTCGCGGCTGATCGGTGCTGTCAGGAAACCGTCTGGGCAGGCGAACCGCGGGACATCGACGGACGACGGACCGTCATGCCGGCCCGCACGTCACACATGACCTGCCAATGAGACTGCGAAGGCGGCCCGGGGATCGCACAACGAATCCTGTGGCGAATTTGTCTCGGCAAACAACGCATTGCCGAGCACAAATTCTCGGATGAATGATCGTCAACGCTTCTACCGCGGGGTTGCCCCGCAGCGTCCTCGAAAGGACCAACGCTTGTGCGATCCTCGGGCTGCCGTGGCGATTATGCTGCCCCCCTTCAATCGCCGTCAATCGACGTTTCAGCCCGTTCTTGAACTCGCCCGCTTCCGAACGCCGCACGCGGCGCCGGGGTCACACGACGTACGAATCGCGAAAGCCCGGGATCACAGGCTCCTCATTCGAAAAGTCCTTGAGCATTCCCGCCAGAGCCGTCGCCGCGGGGGCCTCGCCATGGACCAGAAACGCCCGGCCGATGCCCTCGTCCCGTGCCAGGTGCTCAAACCACCATTTGAAGTCCTGCACGTCGGCGTGGGCCGACAGCCCCTCCAGCTGTTCCACATGCGCCTTCAACGGAACTTCCCGGTCGAAAATCCGCACGTACGGCCGACGGTCCGCCAGCTGCCGCCCCAGCGTAAAAGGCGCCTGGTAGCCGATCAGCACAATCGTGTTCCGCTCGTCGGCCACGGCATGCTTGAGATGGTGCACGACGCGGCCGCTTTCGCACATGCCGCTCGCGGAGATCACCACGAACGGCCCCGAGCGATGGTTCAGCAGCGCGCTTTCCTCGCGCGTCGACGTGTATGTCAGGCAGGCGAAACCGAACGGGTCGGAATCGCGCTGCAGCAGGTCGGCCACGTCGTCGTCCAGCGAATGCAAATGACGCCGAAAGACGTTCGTCAGAGTCCGGGACAGCGGGCTGTCGACGAAGATCGGCAGGTGCGGCAACTGCCCGGCATTGAACAGCTCGTTCAGGAAGTACACGAGCTGCTGCGTCCGCCCCAGGCTGAAGGCCGGGATGATGACGCGGCCCTGCAAGCGGACGGCCTCGGCGAAGATCCGCACCAGCGCGGCCTTGATGTCGCTCGTTTCGGGATGCACCCGGTTGCCGTAGGTGCATTCGGTGATCAGCACGTCGCAGCCGGGGACGGGTTGCGGATCGTGCAGCAGCGGCATGTCGCGGCGCCCGAGATCGCCGGTGAACACCAGCCGCCGGATTTCGCCAGCGTCCCGCAATTGAATCTCCGAAATCGCCGAGCCCAGGATGTGGCCGGCGTCAGAGAACCGCAGCCGCAGGTCGTCCGCCAGTTGATGCCATTCGCCGTAGCTCAGCGGCTGGAACAACTTCATGACGCCGCGAACTTCCGCCTCGCCGTACAGCGGTTCGATCGGCGGGTGCCCCCGCTTCAACTTGCGAGGCAGGTACCGCGCGTCCTCCTGCTGGATCTTCGCCGCGTCCAGCAACATGATTTCCGCGACGTCGAGCGTGGCTTCGGTGCAGAACACCGGACCGCGGAATCCGGCCCGGTACAGTCCCGGCAGGTTGCCGCAGTGGTCGATGTGGGCGTGCGACAGAATCACGCCGTCGAGGTCGGAGGGCCGGCAGTGGAATTGCTCGTTCTTCAGTCGGCTGGGCGCCCGAGGCCCCTGGAACAGACCGCAGTCCAGCAGGATCCGCCGTTCGGTCGTCTCGATCAGGTGCTGGCTGCCCGTGACCTCTCCCGCGGCCCCGAGAAAGGTGATCTTCATAATCCGAGGATTCCCGTGCAGAGAGTTCGAACAGGCCGCATCCGGCTCGGCGGAGTTCTCAGGCCGCCGGCGGACAGTGTGACGCGTCCGCCCACGAAGGCATAGCAGGCTTTCACGGCCCCGTGCTATATCTCCTGCGAAATGCCGCACCGTCCCTGAAAGTCCTCCGCGTGTCTGCGTCCCGCCTGTCGTCCCGCTGGTCCCGGTTTGCCAAGATCGCCGCGGGCTTCGGCGTCTCCGCGTTCTGTCTGTGGTGGTCGGCGCGCGAGATGCTCGGGAATCCGGAGGAATCCCTGCCGCGGATCGCGCGGGCGTTCCAGACGGCGAACTACTGGCTGCTGCTGCCGACGTGGTTCGCGCTGGCCCTGTTTTACTGGCTGAAGGCGTGGCGGTGGCGACTGCTGCTCGCTCCCCTGGGGCGCTTCGACCCGGCCAGGGAACTCGTGCCGCCAACGATGATCGGCTTCGCCTTCAATAACCTGCTGCCGGCGCACCTGGGAGACTTCGTGCGGGTGTTCGTGTTCGCCCGGCGACATCGGCTGCCAAAAGCGGCCGTGCTGTCGACGGTGATCCTGGAACGGGTGTTCGACGTCCTGGCGATTGTGTCGTTCTTCGGGCTGGGGCTGTTCTTCGTGACGGGGCTCGATCCGCTCCTCAAGCGGACTGCGCTGATCGGCGGCGCGGCGGCGGCAGCAATGACGCTGGGCGCCGCGGCGTTCGTGGCCTGGACCGATCCCTTTGTCCGGCTGGCGGAGTCGATCCTGACGCGGCTGCCGTTCGTGCCTCCGGGGCTGCGCGCGAAGTTCTTCGAGCTGCTGGAATCGGGAGCGCGGGGCCTGTCGGCGCTGCACCAGCCGGCGCTGTTGATCGGCATCGTGGCATTGTCGCTGGCCCAGTGGGCGCTGAACGGCTGGATGATGCATCTGGCGCTGGTGAGCTGCGGCGTGCAGGTGTCGCTGTGGGTCGCCTGCGTGCTGCTGGGCGCCGTGGCGTTCGCGGTGACGGTGCCCTCCTCCCCGGGGTACGTGGGAGTGATCCAGCTCTGCTTCATGAGCGTTCTGAAGCTGTTCACCGACGACAAGGAGGCGGTGTTCGCGGCGTCGGTGCTGTACCATCTCGCGCAGTACATCCCGGTCACGCTGATAGGCCTGTACTACTTCGGTCGGACGGGTCTGAAAGTGTCCGACGTCCGGCAGCAGGCGGAATCCGAGGCGGAAACGCCGCCGGTCCCCGCGCCGGAGTTTCCCGCCGGTTGACGCCCGCAACAATTCGCTTCATAAACTGCCGCACGGTCGTCGACGCAGGGGCGTGACCGACCAGGCATTCGCAATGCAAGGGAATCGCACGTGGTTGAAAACGTGGTGATCATCGGGTCCGGACCCGCGGGATGGGCTGCGGCCATCTACGTCGCCCGCGCCAGCCTCAAACCCCTCGTCTTCGAGGGCGCATTGACCGCCGAAAACCAGACGCGCGGCACGCTCCCCCTGGGTCAGCTCGCGCTGACGACCGAAGTCGAAAACTATCCCGGCTTTCCCGCCGGAAACCTCAGCCAGTTCCTCGATACGGCGATCATCAACGACAAACGCCAGTACATGGCGCCGCATACGGGGCACGGCGTCACCGGCCCCGAACTCATGGAGTTGATGCGCCAGCAGGCCGTCAATTTCGGGACGCGGGTCATCACCGACGACGTCGTCGATATCGATCTGTCGAAGCGTCCGTTCCGGATGCAGACCCTCGAAGGCATGGAGGTCCAGGCGCACTCGGTGATCATCGCGACCGGGGCCCGCGCGAATTATCTCGGGCTGCCCTCGGAGGACCGCTTCAAGAACCGGGGCGTCTCGGCGTGCGCGGTGTGCGACGGGGCCCTGCCCCGATTTCGCGACCGACCGCTGGTCGTCGTCGGCGGCGGCGACAGCGCCATGGAGGAGGCGACCTACCTCACCAAGTTCGCCTCCCGGGTGTACATCGTCCATCGCCGCGACGCCTTCCGCGCCAGCAAGGTCATGGCCGATCGCGCACTGGGCAATCCGAAAATCACCGTCAAATGGAACTCCCACGTCGAGGAGGTGCTGGGGAGCGACGAGGACGGCGTCACGGGCGTCCGCATCCGGACTCAGCCCGGCGACCATGAGGAAGCCCTGGAAGCCGGAGGGTACTTCGCCGCCATCGGCCATACGCCGAACACCGACTTCCTCAAAGGCCAGCTTCAACTGACTGACAAGAAATATCTCGTCTGGACGAAGCCATTCCGGACGCACACCAGCGTGGAAGGGGTCTTCGCGGCGGGCGACGTCGCGGACGACTATTACCGTCAGGCGATCACCGCGGCCGGATCCGGCTGCATGGCCGCGCTCGATTGCGAGCGCTGGCTGGCGACGCAGGACGTTCATTGAGCGGGAACGGGGAGGCCGCACGCCGGCCTTTCTCAGGGGGTGCGTGATGGTGCGGATCAGTCCAGTCAGGCGGGCGCTGGCGCCCGTGAATTCCGACGCGGCTCAACGCGTCAGCGCGCAGAACTACGACGAGTTTCAATCGGACCGCGAAGTCTGGGACATTCTGCAGGCTCAGCCCGACAGCCTGCTCCGCGTCACCATGCCGCATTGCGACGCCCCTACCGCGCAGGCCATCGGCCGGGATGGTTCGCCGGAGTCGCTGCAGCATGGCGCCGAGGTCATGCGGCAACTGGCGGCATCGCCGCTGATGCGGACGATCCCCGATCTGTTGTGGGTCTACGAGATCGCGTCGCCGAAGCGTCCGTCGGCGCCGCAGATCGGCCTTGGCGGTTGCGCCCACACCAACCAGATCCGAACCGAATCCAATCCGGGCGGCGTCGTCATTCGCAATGAGGGCATCCATCCCGACAAGGCGGCCGGCCGCGCCCGGCTGCTCGAGGCCATCGGAGCCGACACCGGCTTCGTCAACCTGGCGGTCGCCGACCGTCAGGGGGAGTTGCTGCACGCGTTGCAGGAGATCGCCCGCGAACGCACCAGCGACTTCGAGGCGGGAGACGAAGCGGGCAACCGGCACCGCGTCTGGCTGGTCTCGAGCGCCGACATCCAGAAACGGCTCATTGCCCTGGTCGGTCGCGAAGCGGCGGCCTACGTCGCCGACGGCAATCACCGCAGCGCCGCGGCTGCCAGCCTGGGTCACGAGCACTTCCTCGCGGTGTTCTTTCCGGTCTCCCGCATGGGCCTGGAACCCTACAACCGGCTGTTGAAGGTCGATCCGCTCCCCTCGAGCGAATTGCTCGGGAAACTGGAGACCGCATTCCAGATTCAGCCGCTGGGGCCGCTGCCGGGCTTCCGGCCCCGGCGGATTCACGAGCTGGGGCTGTACGTCGCTGGCGAGTGGTACGAGTTGCGCGTCCGGCCCGAGGCGTTTGACGCCGCCAGCGCCGCCGCGTCGATCGACGCCGACATCGTGCAGCGGCAGATCATCGATCGCGTGTTCGGCATCTCCGACGCCCGCGACAAGCGCGTCAACTACGTCGGAGGGAACAAGGACGCCGCCTGGCTGAAGGCCGAGGTCGACGCCGGGCGTGCGGCGCTGGCCCTTTCGCTGGCGCCCGTCACGATGGAACAGTTCGTGGCCGTCTGCGAACAGAATCAGTTCATGCCGCCGAAATCAACCTGGTTCGATCCGAAGATCCGCACCGGACTGGTGATTTCACTGCTCGAACAGAACTAAAAGCCTCACCAGACCCATGGCCGAAAACCCGATTGAAGTCGATTACGCGACGCTGCGCCTGCTGCGTGAGAGCGGCGAGGACCACGTGCTGCTTGACTGCCGCGAACCGGACGAATTCGCGATCGCGAAGATCGAGGGCGCGACGCTGATCCCCATGTCGGAACTGCAGGACCGGGTCCACGAACTCGAAGCCATGCGCGCCGCCCGGATCGTCGTTTACTGCCATCACGGCGCCCGCAGCCTGCGCGTCGCGACGTGGTTGCGACAGCAGGGCTTTGCGACGTCCCACAGCCTGGCCGGCGGAATCGATCGGTGGTCGCTGGAAGTCGATTCCGGCGTTCCCCGTTACTGAAGGTTCCCGAAACGCAGCGCCGCGTCCCGGGAATGAATCCGGATTGCGCGTGTCCAAACCGCAAGGCCTGCCCGGAGGTCCGGACAGGCCTGCGATTGTTCTGATTCCCGGTTTGTCGCGCGCTCGTCCGTTGCGGACAGCGGGCGGCTACGTGTCGGGAGCGAACGTCACCGGCATCTTCGGCGGCGCCTTCGCATTCTTCTTCCTGGTCTTTTCCGACAACGAGAAGTCGAACCGCGATTCGGAATCGGTGACCAGCGCCTGCAGATCGCTGGTGGCTCCATCCAGGTAATGCGCCGGCACGAAATCCGGCGGCACAGGCGAGGCCGGCGGCAGACCAGCGTCGTCCCGGCTGGGTTGGCGCGGGGCGATCGACACCTCGTAGCGTCCCGGCGGCAGCGGCGTGGGCGTCGAGTACTCCCCGACCGCATCAATGTTCGCCACCAACCCCCGCCCCAGCTTCGGCTCATAGAACCGGATGCCGACGTTGGCCAGCGGTTCGCCGTCCATCGTCACCTGCCCGCTGATGATCTGCCCCGGAAACTCGCCCGAGGAGCAGCCGCAGGACATGGCCAGCACTCCCGCCGCCAGCGTCTTCAGCACTCCGTACAGCGGCACATTTCCCATTCGTTTCATGTCGTTGGCTCCACACATGAGTTTCAGTCGTTGGAAGAAAAGAACGGTCGTCGACGGCGCCGGGGGCCGAGGCCGCCCGATTCGGCGCGCACGTCGCGGCGGACGGCTCTCGGCAACCAGGCCGCGATTCACTCGCCCAGCGAGACGGTCGCTCCGTCCGCCCGCATCGCGATCCGCTTGAACGTCAGCAGGTCGATGCTGTCCGAGATGAACCTGACCGATCCATCCCCCATCAGCACATGGATGCCGCCGGTGTGGGCGGACGCGAGGTTGGTCGAGTTCGAATACACGACGCCGCACTGGAAGAAGTCGCCGCAGGGGGCGTTCGGATTGTAGATGACAGTCGACATGCCGGCCGCCTGCCCATACTGCGCGGTGCCGATCGCCAGGTCGTTCGAGCCATGCCAGCCGCCCCGGAAGCCGCTCGGCCCCTGCGACTTGTTCCCTTCAAACTCCCAGCTGGGGCTGCCCGTCCACAGCACTTTGTTGGACTGTTCCGCGACGAGCATCACGTTCGACGTGCCGTCGGTGATGTCCTTCAGGCCCAGGATCTTGTTGATCATCAGCGGGCCGTTGTCGCACATCACGCCATAGAAGCTGAGGCAGTTGCCGACTCCGGCATTGAACGCTCCGCCCACCGCGGCGTAGTGGTGCCCCTGGTAGCGATTGGGGTTCCAGCCGCCGTAGTTCGGATTCGTCTCCAGCGGGCTCGACGGGCAGACGAACGCCGGGACCGACCAGCCACGCAGGATCGGGGTGTTCGCGTTCGTCTCGTTGCCCATGAAGCTGGACGTGACGAAGTCCAGGCTGTTGTAGGCCGGCCCCTGGTCGAGCATCGGCAGAATCGCCACGCGCCAGTTGTGGCGGTACAGCACGCCCAGCGGGAGCTTCCCGTACACGTCGTGGTAGTTGTGCAGCGCCAGGCCCAGCTGCTTGACGTTGTTCTTGCACTGCGTGCGTCGCGCGGCCTCCCGCGCCTGCTGGACGGCCGGCAACAGCAATGCGACCAGTATCGCGATGATCGCAATCACCACCAGCAGCTCAATCAACGTAAACCCACGATGCCTCGTTCGCACTTTCACTGGATTCCTCCGCAGAACTTTCAGACACGTCATCCCCAGATCCCCGGGCGGCAGCCCCTGCGACTCGGCCGATCAATCGGATGTCGCAAACGGATCGGCGTCGCGCCTGCCGATGCCGCGGGTCTCGATCTGGCGCTCAACAAACAACCTCTTCCCTGGATTTCCCGGACGACGTCCGCAGTCGGCGCGCAACGCTCCCTTCAGGGTCCGTTGCGGCGAGTCTCGTATGAGGCGGCTGGCCTCAGCATCCTGATCCGCTGTCGTTCGCGACTCTCGCCATGGGGGTGGCGTCATCGCTCGTGCGGGGCGCTGCGCGAGCCGAATCCGAGAGCACGTTCGGCCGGGATGTCGCTTGGGGGTCATCAAGGCCGATGGCGATGTCGGAGGTTGGCTTCCCGCCCTCCGACTTCGTCGTTCAACCGCACTTGCAAGGCCCGTTCCACTTTGAAGATTCCAGACCGCGGAAGCCGCAAACCCAGCGATTGCGGCGTTTCAGTCCACTGGTTGAGAATGCCGTCCCGCTTCTGCCGCGGTTTTCACTGTCAAGTTTGCCTTGAAAACGGGCATCCCCCGCGGAAATCCCACACGCAGCAGCCGCTGCTGATGAGTGGGCCGCGCGGCACAATCCCGCGCTCGCGCCGCGTTCCGCGGCGCCCGTCCGCGCAGTCGCCCCGGGCGATCATGTCGTCCACACCAGGCGCGAGCGGCCGCGCGGCAGGTCAAAGCACGCCAGGCTGCGCTGCGTCTCTTCGAACCAGCTGCCGGCATCGAGATCGAGCGCGCGGCCGGCACGCGTCAGCGTCTGCCGCTCGCCCCCCCGGACGACCGTGGGCGCCCCGCGACGTCCATGGGCGCTGACCGTGAACGCCGGGCACGCGTACG
The DNA here is from genome assembly GCA_019636235.1 of Planctomyces sp. Classification (GTDB taxonomy): domain Bacteria; phylum Planctomycetota; class Planctomycetia; order Planctomycetales; family Planctomycetaceae; genus Caulifigura. The sequence continues at coordinate 334,944 of JAHBXW010000001.1, read as the reverse complement.
GCGCATCGAACTCGAAGCCCCCTTCCACCTCGCGAATCGACGTCAGCTCGCGAGCCGCCCAATAGCGGGCGATCTCGCTGAGCTTCATCCACAGCAGATGGTCGTAACGGCGATTCAGTCGCCGGACGACCTCCTGGAACACCTGGAAGCCATACTCCTCGCCATTGACGTAGATGCCCGGCCAGTGGCAGACCAGAATTGCCGGTTCGCTCCGGTCAATGACCTCCGGCAGACGGCCGCCGCGCAGGTCTTCGGTGATGAACTGGTCGACGGTCCCCCGCTCCAGTCCATCCCAACCGCCGAACCAATCCCCCGTGCAGCCCAGAATCGACACGACGCACCGCGGATCATCCGTCCCCAGCCCCGAGGCGTACTGCACCTTCGGCGCGACGCTTCGCTCATCCGTGAACAGGTCCCGGAAGTAGTGCGGAATCTCGACCCCGTGAATGTCCCGCAGCGTCTCCAGCGATGCCTGCGCCAGCGACTCCCGGGCGCGGTTCCCGAATCCGCCCGGCGTCGTCACCCCTTCGCAGTGCAGCCCGGCATTCTTGAGAATCTGCAGCGCGTAGCCCAGGTAGTCCGCCATCTCATCGGGCGTGCGGCCGACGCTCCATTCCCAGTTCTCCATCGAACGGGCCGAACGATCGGCGTAGGGCCGGCCCGTCTTGGTGTCGATCACCCACGTATGCGTGATCATCTCCGGGTGAAAGTCCCAGTTCGGCGCCATGAACTCGCGCAACAGCGACAGGCTGTCCTCGAGCTGGCCGCGCGTCCAACCCGGCATCTCCCGATCGACCCAGCCCACGCAGGCCGGATACGGCACGACGCTGTATTTGCCTTTCACGCCCTGCTCGCCGCACCAGTCGCCGAACTTGCGGACGAAATCGTCGGGAATCTCGCGAGGCAGCTTTCGCCAGTCCTGCCGGTATTGATCGGGGAACACCTCGGCGAACTGCGGGATGCAGAAATGCGCGAGGTTCACCAGGCAGGTGCTGTCATCAATGATGAAGCTCAGCGGAACCCGACCGCGCGGATTCTCGATGCCGATGCCGTCGGTCCGTTGGGGGCGCTCTCCTTCCGGTTGTGCGATCGCGCCGCGTCCGGCGAGCTGCAGAGCCAGCGCGCCGGCGGTCGTGTGCTTGAGCAGATCGCGTCGTGAAAGAGAACCTGGCATCCGGGCGCCTTTCGAGAATTTGGGAGTTCGCTGAGCCACGCTGCGCCCGCACGCAACGAATCGTTGGGAGTGTGGTTCGTCCGCCCGATGTGGTCCATCCTGACAGAGACAAGTCTCCCATCGGGCGCGCTGCTGGAAAACCTCGTCGAATTGCTGGAACTTCAGCTCAGCAAGTCGCGTCCATGCTGCCAGTTTCCGGGCAACCCCCATCATTCTTCAAGGGCCGGCTTCCGCCGGAACACCGACCATGTGGCGAAAACTTCTCTGCGGCGGAACGGCGGCCATCGCGGCCGCTTCTTTATGGACGGCTTATCACGGCAATCCGCTCGACGGCGCGCCATTGGAAAAGCCCGCCCCCATCACAGCCGATGCCAGGCAGACCGCGAACTCGCTCAGCGAATTCAGCTACGATGTCTATCGCACGATTGGCAAGAACCGCACCGGAAACGTCTTCATCTCCCCCTACTCCGTCGCCGGCGCATTGCTGATGGTCGCGGAGGGCGCGCGGGGCGATGCCGCCGAGGAGATCGGCGCGGTTCTGCACTTCCCCGATTCCGTCCGTCGTTCGGGAGATGCCGAGCGCCCCTGGGACACCCTCTCCCAGCTGCAGGGCTTCGCCACGCTGACGAACAGCCTCGCCCCGGCCGGCGAACGCACCACGGCACAAAACCGCGAACGGCTCGCGAAGCTCGAGCAGGAACTCGCCGACGTCCAGAAGGCCGCGAAAGCGGAAATCCGCACCGGCAGATTCGGCAATCCCCGCCGTGAGCAGCAGCTGGTCGACGAGGTCAACGCGCTGCGGGCGGGAATCAACCCGTACGAGTTGCGGGTCGCCAATTCCGTGTGGGTGGACAAGGGCTTCCCGCTCACCAAGGCCTACCTGCAGGCCGTCACCGGCGACTACGGGGCGACCGCCCGGCCCTGCGACTTCCGCAACCGCGCGGAGGCGGAGCGAGAAACCATGAACGCCTGGGCGGCTGAACAGACGCGGGGCCGCATTCGGGACCCGCTGGGCCCCGGCTCGGTCACGTCCGACATGCGTGTCCTGCTGATGAATGCCGTCTACTTCAAAGGCGAGTGGACCGATCCCTTCGATGAAGGCCGCACGGCGCCGAAGGACTTCTTCGCGGCGGACGGATCGACGTTGCAGTGCCAGCTCATGGACGGCTGGCGGGATGCGAATTACATCGAGCTGCGCCCGGACGGGGCCGTCAATGAACTTGTGCAGGTCCCCGCGCCGGAAGACAGCGAGTTCGAATTCCTGTGGCAATGGGCGGACAATCCCGACGGCTTGAAGCTGGTGGAGCTGCCCTACAAGGGGGGCCGCCTGTCGCTGCTGGCACTGCTGCCCAACCGCGTGGACGGCCTGGCGGCTCTCGAGGATCGGTTGACCGCCGCTCAGGTCGGCACATGGGTCGAATCGATGCGGTCCCAGCGCGTGCATGTGCTGCTGCCCCGGTTCAAGATGCAGGGCCAGTACGAGCTGACGTCGACGCTGAGCGCGCTGGGCATGACCAGGGCGTTCGTGCCCGGCGGGCTGACGGGATTCAGCGATGATCCGGAAGCAACCGCGCTGGCCCTGACGGGCGCGATCCAGGCGACGTTCGTCGAACTGAACGAGAAAGGCACGGAAGCAGCGGCCGTGACGGTCTTCCCAGCTCCCATGGCGGCGCTGCGGCGGGAGCCGCCGAAGCCGTTGCCGGAGTTCCGGGCGGACCACCCCTTTCTGTTCGTGATTCAGGATCGGGAGACGGGCTCGCCGCTGTTCATCGGACGCGTTGAGAATCCCGGATCGTAAACGGCGGCGGCCGCACGGATGGAACCGAATCGGGCGGCGGACCGACTGGTTCGCCGTCCGATTCTGTGATTGACGCAAGGGCGCCTCGTGAAGCGTGTTGAAACGGGACGCCTTCGGCAGGGGCGCCGCGCCTTCAAGCCCCGCCGCCCCACGCCTCGAAGAAGCGGCGCTCGGCGTCGGAATCGCCGACGATGATCAGTTCCGCCCCCGCCGGCAGCGGCGTCCCTGCGCTGGGGCTGGAATCGAACCGCTCTCCCTGCACGACCGCCACCACGTTGCAGCCCGTCTTCTCGCGTACTCCGCTCTCGCCCAGCGTGCGCCCCGCCAGCTTGTCCGGCACCGGCACCCGGAACGCATCCAGACCTTCCGTGAGGAACAGGATCTTGCCGCGTTTCAGCAGGTTGAACACGGTGTTGGCGCCGGTCGATGCGTAGGACATCACGAAGTCCGCCCCCGCACGGTGCAGCGTCGACACGTTCCGGTCCTGGTTCGCGCGGCCGAGAATCTGCAGGTCCGCCCGCAGCCGCCGGCAGTACAGCGCCAGGTACACGTTCATGTCGTCGTCATGCGTCGTCACCACGACCGACGAGGCCTTCAGGATGCCCGCCTGCTTGAGCACTTCCAACTCGGCCGCGTCTCCCGTCACGTACCGCTCTGGATCCCGGATCCGCTCCGGATTGCGCTCCACGATCCGGTAATCCACTCCCTGTTCCGCCAAAGCCCGGGCCGTCGCCCGCCCCACCCGCCCCCCGCCGATGATCACCACGTGCGCGTCCGGCAGACTGTAGATGCAGAACAGCGAATCGTATTCGTCGAGTTGCGAGCGCGATCCGGAAAGCAGCAGCACCGATGTGGCGCTGATCAGGGTGTCCGGCACGGCGCTCTGAAACCGCCCCCGGTCCCACACTCCCACGACGTTCACGTTCGCATGATCGCGCAGGCGAATGTCCTTCAGCGTGCGGCCCACCAGCGGCGTCCCCGCGGCCGTCGCCTCCGCGATCAGCAGTTCGCCGAACTCCCCCACCACGTGGCTCCGCGCATCCCGGCCCAGCACCCGCCGCGCCAGCGACTGCCCCAGCATCTCCGCGAGCTGCAGCACGTGATTGCAGCCCGCCAGCTCCAGGATGTCGACCGACGCCTCCGTCGAGGCCGTCGACACGATCGATACGCTGGGCGAGATCTCCCGCACCGTGAAGGCCACGTTCGTGTTCGTCGTGTCGCGCTGCGTCGTCACCACCAGCGCCGCGTCTCTCGCCCGGGCGCGCACGTACGTGTCCGGATCGTCCAGGTCCCCCAGCATGACCTTGTACCCCTCGTCATGCAGGCGCAACGCTTCGTTCAGGTCCGAGACCAGCAGCACATACAGCGAATGCGACCGGTTCAGCATCCGGATCAGCGTCTGCTCGACCAGGCCCAGTCCCGTCAGGATCACATGCCCCGCCGTGGACGCGGGCAACATCCGCGGCGCCCGCGCCGCCGCCTGGGCCTCCATCCAGGGCACGTAAAAGAACTGGATGAACATGAACGGCAACAGCACCAGCATGAACACCGAGCCTGACAGCAGCACCACAATCGAGAACAGCCGCCCCACGTCCGAGTGAAAAATGATGTCGCCGAACCCCAGCGTCGACATCACCACCAGCGTCCAGTACACGCCCGTCAGCCACGAATGCTGCTGCCCCTCCTGCGCCATCAGGATATGGAAGATGATCGAGTAGACGGTCACGATCACCGCCAGCACGATCAGCAGCTTGCCCAGCACGAACAGGTTCCGCCGGCGGGACGGGTTCGTGAGGATGCTCAGCGCCACCGGCATCGACTTCATGTCCCGCTCTCTGTTCGCCTGGAAAACTCGTGTTGCCGCTTCGCATTCGGGTCCGACCGGCTCGATCCCGCCATCCGCCCGTCCCGCTCCGAAGTCCCTTCAGATCAGCGGCTGCGATGCTCCGGATCCCGCATGCTGGAGTTCCATGCGTCCCTGATCGAGGTCGACGCGGACGATCCCGTCCGGCCGTCCGGACGCGGCCTCGGCGAGAATCGCCTCCAGCGCCTGCACGGCCGCGACGACCTGCCGATCCGCGGATAGATCGTTGTACGTCAGCCGGCTCATCGCACGGACGCGTTCGCCGCGTTCCCCGGGCGGTCCGCCGCACTCCACCCAGGCGACCTCGCGGACGAACCGTTCAATGACCTCAACGCCGTACCCCCGCTGGCTGCGTTCTCCCCAGGGTTCCAGGAACTGGCCGTTGTAGTGCGTGTTGATCGTCGTCTTGAGTTCGTTGGGGGTTCGCCCCTCGACGGTCAGCTCGACGCCGCGTTTGCGGGAATGACCGTTCCAGACGCCGTTGTCGAACCGGAACTGCACTTCCTGTTCGACGTAGCCCGGGAAATTGTCCGGCGTGACCCACGACGTGTGGATGTCGAACGCCGCCTCCCGGCCATCCTCGTATTCGTAGATCAACCGCAGCTGGACGCTGTCCCAGGTCGGTCCGTCGGCTGGACCAACCAGTCCCCGCTGCCCCGTCGCGGCCACGGTCTTTAATCGCCCGCCAAACGTGAAGTCAATCAGCTTGATGTAATGCACGGCCACGTACGTCCCCGGGTTCCGGCCGCGGATCCATTCCGCGAACTGCCCGCCGGAAATCGACTTGGGCTCCAGCAGCGAGCAATAGCCGTTGTTCACATGCCGCAGCACGCCGTCAGCAACCAGGGTTCTCAGCTTCTTGTGATCGGGATCGAGCAGTTTGTGGTACACGACCTTCGCCAGCGCCTGCCGTTCCCGGGCCAGCGCCGTCAACTCGTCCAACTGGTCCAGCCGCAGGACCGACGGTTTCTCGATCAGTACGTGCTTCCCCGCCTGCAGCGCCTTCTTCGCCGCCTCGTAGTGCCGGTCGTCGGGAGTCGCCACGCAGACGAAATCGACGCCCGATTCCAGCAGCCGGTCGACGGCATCGGCCCCAGAAAAGTTCTGAAACGGGGCGATCCGGCCGCGCGCCGCCGCCAGGTAGTCCCGCGCCCGGGACCCGGTCCGAGTCGCCACCGCCGCCAGCGACACTGCCGTTTCGCCGACCTCGCGGGACCACACTCCCTCGCGATGGGCCCGCTCGAAGAACGGCCGATACGTTTCGTCGAAGATCATCCCCAGGCCGACCATCCCGCCCCGGAGCGCCGCAGGAGAACCCTCGGACATCAACGCAGCCTCTCGAACGACAGCTTGCAGAACGCCCGGCCGCGTCAGACGCGCGGCCTCACCAGACCTGGATTTCCAGCTCCAGGTCCACGCCATGCCTCTCCGAGACTTTCGCGCGGATCAGATCGATCAGCCGCAGCACGTCGGCGGTCGTGGCGCCTTCGTAGGTCACAATGAAGTTGCCGTGCCGGTCGCTGACTTCGCACTGCCCGACGCGCGTGCCCTTCAGGCCCGCCTGCTCGATCAGCGCCCCGGCGCTCAACCCCCGCGGATTCCGGAAAATGCAGCCCGTCGACTGGAACGACAGCGGCTGCGTCGACTTCTTCATGATCCACAACTTCCGCATCCGCCGCGCGATCTCATCCGGATCGTCCCGCGTCAGCCCCAGTTCGACGTCGAGAATCACGAGGTCGCTGATGCTGCTGGACCGATAGGAGAACGTGAGCTCGTCCTCGCGGCGCACGAACTCCTCGCCGGCGGCCGTGAGGACCGTCACCGACCGGACGAACTGCCCGATCTCGCCGCTGCGTCCGCCGGCGTTGCCGCGAACCGCGCCGCCGACCGTGCCCGGAATGCCGACCAGCGCTTCCAGCCCGGCGAGGCCGGCCTCCACGGATTTCACGAGCGCCTGCGACAGCAGCGCAGCGCTCCCGCTGCGGACCGTCTCCCCGGAAATCTCGATCCCGCTGAATTCGGGTCCCGTCAGCCGGACGACCGCCCCGCTGACCCCTTCATCCCGCACCAGCACGTTCGAGCCGCTGCCCAGAATGCGAATCGGAATTGACTCCTCGGCGCAGGCTTTTGCCAGCGCCTGGAGTTCCTTCCGGTTCCGGGGCTCTGCGAAATACTGCGCCGGACCACCGGTTCGCAGCCATGTCTGCGGAGCCAGCGGTTCGTCACGGCGGACAAAGTCACCTAACGCGTCGATCGATCTCATAATGCAGGCGGTCGATATCTCCAGCGCCAATGGTGACCAGAACGTCCCCAGGACGACCGGCAGTCTCTAGTGTGGTCAAAGCATGGTCAAGCGATGCACAGAACGCGCCGCGCGACGATCCCCCGACGGCCCCCGCCAGCGACTCCGAACACGCCGCCAGCTCAGCGGTCGATCGCTCCCGCGCGGCGAACACCGGCAGGACGAATGCCTCGTCGGCCAGCGCCAGCGCCGATGCGAACTCGCCAAACAGTGCCCGCGTCCGGCTCAACTGATGCGGCTGAAACACACATCGCAGCGTGCCGCGCGGAAAAGAACTCCGCAATGTCTCCAGCACTGCCGCGACGGCCGTCGGATGATGACCGTAATCATCGAACCGCGCCTGCCCGCGCCAGTCTGTCAGCCGTTCCAGTCGCCGCCGGAGCCCCGGGAACTCGCGAAACGACTCCGCGATCCGTGCGGCATTCACGCCCAGCGACCGCAGCGCCGCATACGCGGCCAGCAGATTCGACGCCTGGTACCGCCCCAACAGCCGCGACTCGATCCGGGATTCGAACCGTCCCCGATGCGAGACCTCGAACGCGACGCCCGGCGATCCGAATTGGACCTGCGATGCCGTGAAGGCGGCGTCCCGCCCGCCCGCGGAGTACGTCACGACGTTTCCGCGCCCGCGCACGAGCTGCGTGACCCGCGCACAATCGGCGTTCGCCGCCACGACGCCGTCCGGAGGCGTCAATTCGGCAAACTCCGCATACGCCCGCTCCGCGTCCGCGACGTCGGGGAAACAGTCGAAATGATCCGGCTCGATCCCCAGAAGCACAGTCGTCTGCGGTGAAAGATTCAGGAAGTGGCGGCGGTATTCGCAGGCTTCAATGACCGTCCACCGCCCCGCTCCGGCCCGACCATGCCGGCCGTCTGAGAGCGCTTCCGCGCCCACCAGCACGGACGGATCTTCCCCTGCCTGTCTCAGGACCGCCGCGATCAGCGACGCCACCGTGCTCTTGCCATGCGTCCCCGCGACCGCGACCGTCGCGCATTCCCGGGAGATCCACCCCAGCGTTTTCGGGTATGACGCCTCCCGAATGCCCATCGTCCGGGCCACGACCCTTTCCGGGTTCGACTCCGGGATCGCCGGACTGTAGATCAGCAGTTCGCAATCCGCGGGGACATTCCCCGCAGCATGGGTGTCGGCGATCCGCATTCCCCGCGCTTCCAAGGCCCGCCGCGCGTGTTGGGAAATCGCCTGGTCCGAGCCCGTTGCCCGCCAGCCGCGGTCGATGCCGTACTCGGCCAGCGCCCGCATCCCCGCTCCGCCGCATCCCACCAGATGCACGCGCAGCGATCGCTCCGAACGCCAGGAGGAAGGAATCTCGGACAAGGGGACCAGCGAACGCTCGACAGGAAACTGTCGCAGGATCATCGCAGATTCCGGGCGCACCGGTGAGCCGAGTTTTCCAGCGATTTCGCCCACCTTCGGGATTCGTTTCACCCTGCGACCGTCCTGATGGACCCGCGGGCGACAGGGGCCTACGATCGACCCCGACTCGTCCGCCGGAGGCCGCGGCAGGACTCCGACCGAACCTGACCGTTCGGAGCATCCCGTTCCCGAAAGCGCTCCCAATGTCCCAGCCCGATGCCTCTTCTCACGCGTCCCGTGAACCGAATCGACTGGCCGCGGAAACCAGCCCTTACCTGCTGCAGCACGCGTACAACCCGGTCGACTGGCGGCCCTGGGGAGACGAGGCCTTTGAAGAGGCCCGTCGGCTTGATCGGCCTGTCTTTCTGTCCGTGGGCTACTCCGCGTGTCACTGGTGCCACGTCATGGAGCGTGAGAGCTTCGAAGACGAGGCGATCGCCGAACTGCTCAATTCCCGGTTCGTCAGCATCAAGGTCGATCGCGAGGAGCGGCCGGACGTCGATCAGATCTACATGACGGCCGTGCAGGCCCTGACGCAGCGCGGCGGCTGGCCGATGTCGGTGTTTCTGACCCCGGATCGTCAGCCGTTCTTCGGCGGCACGTACTGGCCGCCCCGCGCGCGAATGGGCATGCAGGGTTTCCACGAGATCCTGCAGGCGATCGACGACGCCTGGCAGAACCGACGGCAGGATGTGCGAACCTCAGCGGCGTCGCTGACTGAAGCCGTGGCTCGCATGTCGGCAATGGAGTTCGACCCGGCGGAGCTCTCGGTCGACCTGCTGCGGAATGCGATGCGAGCGCTGTTGCGGACATTCGACGCGAGATACGGCGGGTTCGGCGGCGCCCCGAAGTTTCCCCACCCGATGGACCTCCGCGTGCTCCTCCGTTGCTGGAAGCGGTTTGGCGATGCCGACGCGCTGGATGCGGCGCGGCTGACCCTCGACCGGATGGTGGCGGGAGGCATCTACGATCACCTGGGCGGGGGCTTTCATCGGTATTCCACCGACGCGCGCTGGCTGGTCCCCCACTTCGAAAAGATGCTCTATGACAATGCGCTGCTCGTGCCGGCTTATCTCGAGCTGTGGCAGATCGAGCGCCGCCCCGACGATGCGCGGGTCGTCCGCGAAACGCTGGACTATGTCCTGCGGGAAATGACGTCGCCGGAGGGGCCGTTCTTCAGCACGCAGGACGCGGACAGCGAGGGAGAGGAAGGCCGGTTCTTCGTCTGGTCGGTCGAGGAGATCGAGTCGCTGCTGGAGACGGACGACGCCCGGGTCTTCTGTTACGCCTACGACGTCGCCCCCGGCGGCAACTGGGAAGGCGCCAGCATTCTCAACCGGCCGAAGCCCTCCGATCAGGCGGCCGCCGTGCTGGGAATGTCGGCCGATGAGCTGGATCGCCGGCTGTCCGCCGCGCGCGCGGTGTTGTTCGAGGCCCGTGGCAAGCGCGTCGCTCCGGGGCGGGACGACAAGGTGCTCGTCTCTTGGAACGGACTGATGATTGCGGCGATGGCCCGGGCCGGGGCCGTGCTGGGCGAGCCGAGGTATGCCGCCGCCGCCGCACGGGCCGCGGACTGCCTGCTGGCAAACGTGCGCGACGAGCAGGGACGGCTGCTGCATTCCTGGAAAGACGGCCGCGCACGGTTTCGCGGCTATCTCGACGACTCCGCCTGCCTGATCGACGGCCTCGTCGAACTGCAACAGGCGACTTCCGACGCGCGCTGGATCGACGCCGCACTTGAGCTGGCGGATCGCATGATCCGTGATTTCGCCGCGGACGATGGCGGCTTCTTCTATACGGCGGGGGACCATGAGGCCCTGATCGCCCGCACTCGCGACGTGCAGGACAACGCCACTCCTTCGGGCGCCGCGATGGCGGCGTTCGCCCTGCTTCGGCTGGGCCGTCTGGCGTCCCGCACGGACCTCGAAGAGCGCGGCTACCGCACGCTGCAGGCCGTTTCCGGGCTGATGGCCGAACACCCGCGCGCGGCTGGCCAGTCCCTCCTGGCGCTCGATTTCCACCTCGGTCCATCGCCGGAAGTTGTGTTGGCGGAGCCGACGTCAGGGGCTGCGGATCCGCTCGTGGCGGAAGTCCGGCAACGGTTTCTTCCGGGCGCGCTCCTCCTGCGAACGGTCTCGGGAGAGCCTGTTCCCGAGTGGATGGCCCCGCTGGTCGCGAATCGTCGGCCGGTCAGCGGAGCGGCGACAGCCTACGTCTGCGAGCGCGGACTTTGCCGGGAACCGTGCACGGACCCCGCCGCGCTGGGCCGGCTTCTGGATTCGTGACGCCTTCGACCGTCAGGGCGCGGCAATCGCCATCACCCACCAGGGCGCCATGCCGACGTAGACGCGATCGCCCGGAAGCAGCTCGCCCGTCGTGTCGTCGATCCGGTAGATCTTGATGTGCCCCGAGCCCTCGCCCGCCGCGTACACGCGCGTGCCGTCCGGATCGATATCGAAGGACCGCGGCGTCTGTTCCGTCACCGCCTGCCGGATGGCCGTCAGTCGGCCGTCTTCCGGATTGATCGAGAACGCCGCCAGACTGTCGTGACCGCGGTTGGCGACGTACAGATGCCGCGAGCCCGGGCGCAGGCGGATTTCCGAGCAGGCGTTCTGCCCCTGGAACCCGCCGGGCAAAGTGGACACGGTCTGCCGCAGGCTCAGGTCGCCCGAGGACGGATCATAGTTCCAGACCGAAACGCTGCCCCCCTGCTCGTTGCTGACGTACGCGACGTTCAACCGCTCATGGAACACCAAGTGCCGCGGACCCGTTCCATCGGGCGTCGTCCGATACGGCCGGTTCAGCGGACGCACGTTTCCGCTGTCCCGATCGAACGCGAACTGAAAAATGCGATTCGCCGACGTGTGCGGCACATACAAACGGGACTCGTCCCGGGGATGCAGCACGACGGCATGCGCGTTGACTGCGGTCGGCGTGAAGGCGCCAGGCTCTGCCAGGCGTCCGTCCTCTCCGATTCGATGCACGGAAATCTGGCCGCTGGGATAGTACGCGGCCAGCAGGAAGTTGCCGGCTTCGTCCACGCACAGGTGGGCGGGATCGATCTCGACGTCATGCGTCGAGATGAACGTGAGCGCTCCGGTTTCGGGCGCGACCTGAAACACGACCAGCCGGCCCTCGGGCCGCAGCGCCGCGAACAGCAGTTGTCGCTTCGGACAATAGGCGAGCGCTCCCGGCGCGCCGTCGGTCGCCGCGTTGGACGTCCGCCTCAGCCGGCCGCCGTCCGCTTCGTAGACGTCGATCCGGTTCTCCCCGCTGACGGAGACGTAAACAATCGTGCCGGCATCCGTGCCACGCGCCACGAGGAGCGCCGCCGCCGCGCCGATCAGAACTCCGAACATACGCGTCATACGATCACCGTCTGGTCCCGGTCCGGGCCCACGGAAACGATTTCCACCCGCCGATCCACAAGTTCCGCGATCGCATCCAGATAGGCCCGGGCTGCTGTCGGCAGGTCCTTCAACTTCCGCACTCCCTGAATGTCTTTCTTCCAGCCCGGCAGCGTTCGATACACCGGCGTCGCGCGCGCCAGATCCACGGCATGGCTCGGGAAGTCGGTCGTCCGTTCCCCCCCGATCTCGTACGCCTCGCAGACTTTCACCTCGTCCAGCTTGCTGAGGACGTCCAGCAGCATCACGGCCAGGCAATCCACGCCGCTGATCCGCGCTCCGTAGGAGGTCGCCACGGCGTCGAACCAGCCGCAGCGACGGGGACGGCCCGTCACGGTCCCGTATTCCCGCCCCTCATCCCGGATGTGCTGGCCGATGTCGTCGAGCAGTTCTGTCGGGCAGGGTCCGCCGCCGACGCGCGTCGTGTAGGCTTTGACGACGCCGATCATCTTTTCGATCGCCCGCTCGGGAACGCCGCTGCCCGGATGGATGCCGCACCCGGAACTGTTCGAGGACGTCACGTACGGGAAAGTGCCATGATCGATGTCGAGCAGGCTGCCCTGCGCGCCCTCGAACAGGATCGACTTCCGGTCCGCGAGCGCCCGGTGCAGATAGGCCGAGGTGTCGATCACATGGGGCCGCAATTGATCCGCGTATCCGCTGTATTCCGAGAGAATGGCGTCCGCATCGAACGGCGGGCACTCCGGGTCGAGCGCGTGGAGCACCAGGTTCTTCTGCGGAACCACCTCATGCAGTCGTTGGCGCAAGAGTTCCGGGCGGACCAGTTCGCCCATCCGGATGGCGTGCGTCCGTCCCGCCTTGTCGCGGTAGCAGGTGCCGATGCCGCGCATCGTCGTGCCGATCGCCTGGTCGCCGCGGCCCTTTTCCAGCGCCGCCTCTTCCGCCATGTGGTACGGGAAGATGATGTGCGCCCGGTCGCTGATCAACAGGCGGTGAATGACCACGTCCCGGCTGCGAATCGATTCGATCTCCTGCAGCAGGGCCTTCGGATTGATGACCACGCCGTTCGAGATCACCGACGTCACGCCGGGTCGCAGCACTCCCGCGGGCAGCAGCGACAGTTTGTACGTCTGCCCCTGGAACATGACCGTGTGGCCGGCGTTGTTTCCGCCCAGATACCGCACCACGATCTCATGCTGATCGGTCAGCAGATCGACGATCTTTCCCTTGGCTTCGTCCCCCCACTGGAGACCCACCACCGCCGTCACAGCCATGTGCTTGCCTTGTTCGACGCTGCCAGTTCCCTGTTGGGCCGGCGCGTTCCGGGGATCTTTCCGCGGAACGTCGTGTCGGCCGCAAAGCGTCGCCGGAGAGCCCCCGGATCGTGCGGAACAGGGCCGCGGCCACTGAGCGCTTTGCCGGTGGATTGTGGAGCGGGACGCCGGGGACTGCAACCGGAGCTGTCAGTCCGGTTTTCCCCGCCCGGTCCAGCCTTTACGATGAACTCGCAACGCCCCTTGAGAACCCTCCCATGGCCATCGCGCCGCGGCCCAGCCTGAACAAGCCCGAGCAGCACCTCGTGCTGGACGGGGTGACGTTCCGGCAATTCGTCGCTGTGACCGACGCCCTCGGCGAGCGTTCCGGGTTGAGGACAAGCTTCGACGGCCAGAGGCTGGAATTCATGACGCTTTCACGACGGCATGAGCAGTGGAAGCGGCTGTTGGGGCGCATGATCGAAGAGATCACGTATCGGCAGGGTCTGCCGCTTCAGTCGGGCGGGCAGACGACATTTCGCAGCGAATCCGCGGAATCGGGGCTCGAACCGGACGAGTGCTACTGGATCCAGCACGCGGACGCCTTGCGGGGCGTCCACGACTGGGATCCGTCGCTGCACCCGCCTCCGGACCTGGCCGTGGAAATCGACGTCAGCCACAGCCGCGTCGATCGAAAAGACATTTACGCGCGCCTGGGCGTCGACGAACTCTGGCTGTATGACGGCCGGAAATTGACCGCCTGGAAGCTGCTGCCCACAGGCTACGAGCGAATTTCGCAATCCATCGCATTTCCGTTTCTGGCCGTGGAAGATCTGCGGCCATTTCTCGAGGCGGCGGATGTCGAGGACGAGAACTCGATCCGCCGCCGATTCCTCGAATGGCTTCACCCCCGCACCTCTCCCAGCCCTCCCGCCTCATGACTCGATTCCACGCCTCGCTGGTCGCCTTCGGTCTGGCAATTCTTCTGGGCGGCGCCGCTCAGGCGCAACGACTCGAAGTGCCCCGCGCGCAGGACCGCCCACCCGGCCAACCCCGCACGCCGGAAGAAGCCGTCGCCCGGATGACCGTGCCGGAGGGCTTCACCGTCGAGGTCGTGGCGGCCGAGCCCGACATCGTCAATCCCGTCGCCATGTGCATTGACGAACAGGGACGATTCTGGATCACGGAGAGCCTCGAATACCCGCGGCAATCCCCCGGCCCCGGGCGCGACCGCATCAAGGTCCTCGAAGACACTACCGGCGACGGCCGGATCGATAAGGCGACCGTCTTCGCCGAAGGCCTCAACATCCCCTCCGGCATCGCCGTCGGACATGGCGGCGTCTGGGTCGCCAACGCGCCCGATCTCCTGTTTCTGCAGGACACCGATGGCGATCTCAAGGCGGATCGCACTGAAGTCATCGTCACCGGCTTTGGCCGCACAGACACGCACGAGCTCCCCAACTCGTTCACGTGGGGGCCGGACGGCTGGCTGTACGGGCTGAACGGCGTCTTCAATTACTGCGACGTGCATTACGCGCCCGAGAACCCCAACTTCCGTCCGGATCACCCGGGCTGGAAGTTCACCTGCGCCCTGTTCCGCATCCACCCCCGGACGCGGGAATTCCAGATCTTCGCCGAGGGGACGAGCAATCCCTGGGGCATCGCCATCAACGAGGACGGCGAGTTCTTCCTGTCGGCCTGCGTCATCGACCATCTGTGGCACATCGTCGACAACGGCTACTACATCCGTCAGGGCGGCCCCTACCCGGCCCACACCTGGCCCATCGAATCCATCGTTGATCACAAGCATCAGAAGGCCGCCTATTGCGGCATCACCTGGTTCGACAGCCCCGCCTATCCCCCCGAATACCGCGGCACGCTGTTCATGGGCAACATCCACGGCGGCTGCATCAACGCGGACGTTCTGGCCCGCAGCGGGGCGACGTATCACGCCACGCCGCACTCCGGCTTCCCGCCCCAGGCCGGCGCCTGGGACAACGACGAATACGACATCATCCGCAAACGCGGCGACGATGCCGCGCCCCGGCTGGCCGACCTCCTGAACGCGAACGACGCCTGGTTCATGCCGGTCGCCCAGAAGACCGGCCCTGACGGCTGCCTTTACGTCCTGGACTGGTACGACCGCTACCACTGCTATCAGGACGCGAACGCCGATCCGGAAGGCATCGAACGCGACCGCGGCAGACTGTACCGGCTCCGCTATCAGGACACACCCCGCGCCGCCGGCTTCAACCTGGCCGCTTTGAGCGACGACCAGCTCATTGAAAACCTCGGAGATCCGAACGTCTTCATCCGGGAAACGGCCCAGCGGCTGTTGAACGAACGCGGCACCCCCGAAATCTACGAGAAGCTGCTGAAGCTGGCCGGCGACCGACAGGCCCCGCTCGATGTCCAGCGGCGGCACGCGACGTTCGCGCTGCTCGGCTGCGATCTGTCGACGGACGGCCGCTGGTCGAACGTCGCCCGCGCGTTATTCGACTGCGAAGACGACTTCCGCCGCGTCTGGGGCATCCGGAGCGTCATCAACAATGCGCTGGCCGACCTGTCGGAACTGCACCAGATGCACGCCGCCGAGTTCGTGCTTGCGGCATTCGAGGATCCGTCGCCCGCCGTCCGGCTGCAGGCCATCACCTGGGTGGCTCGGCTGTCCCAGCGGACCAGTTCGTATGTCGCGTTCGAGGAACAGCTGGCGAAGACGCTCGCGGAATTCGGCGACGACGACCTGATTCCCCGAGCGGTCTGGGCGGCGCTCCTGCCCCTTTCCGAGCGGGCCGCCACGACAGCCGGCGCGGAGACGTTCGCGCGGGTGGAGGGCGTCCTGAACCACTGGGGGGGCCAGGCGGTTCTTCAGCGACTGCTGGCCTGGAGCGCCGAATCCCGGCGGTTTGTCCTGACGGGACGACTGCTGGCGATTCTCGCCGATCAGGATGCGGAACATCTTCCGCTGGCCGCCGACGCGATTCGCACGCTGGCCGGGCATGTGCAGTCCGGAGCCATCCGGGATCGCGATCGCGAGGCGCTGCGCGAGGAACTTGCCGCGCTGTTGGGACGCGTCCTCGAAGCCGGCGTGGAGCACCCCCTGCACCTGCCGGCGACGCATCTCGCCGCCTCCTGGGGGGATGCCCCTGCCGTGGAACGTCTCCTCGCCCGCCTCGACGCCGGGCCGGAGGACGCCGCCGCGCTCGATGCGCTGCGTGCCCTGGTGTCCAGTGGACACGCCGCGTCGGTCGACTGGTCGACGCGACTGCTCGAGCGTCCGGCGTCCGAAACGCAGTCGCAGGTCCTGTTCGCCATGAGCCGCCTCGACGACGGCCGGGTCGCCGAAGCGATCCTCGCCCGATTCGCGGAACTGGCGCCGGAGGTCCAGCCGCGGGCCCTGGAAGTGCTCACGCAACGACCGCACTGGTCTGCCCGCCTGCTGGCCGCCATCGCGGAAAACCGCGTCAACAAGGACATGCTGAACCTGAATCAGCTGCGGCGGATCAGCACTTTCAAGGACGAAGACGTGCAAGCCGCGTTCCGCACGCTGTACGGCACGATCCGCGAGGATCGCAACCCGGACCGCGAGCGGGTCATCAACGAGATGCGGGACTTTCTGAACGGCACGCCGGGCGACCCGCACGCGGGCGTGGCGGTCTACAAGAAGGTCTGCGCCCAGTGCCACAAGCTGCACGGCGAAGGGGAGGAGGTCGGGCCGGACATCACATCGAACGGCCGCAACAACTGGGAACAGCTGCTGTCCAATGTGCTCGATCCGTCGCTGGTGATCGGCAACGCGTATCAGGCCCGGATTCTGGCGACGGCCGACGGACGCGTGCTGACCGGCCTGCCGGTCGAGGAGACGGACCAGCAGGTCGTCCTGAAGGTCCAGGGGGGCAAGCTGGAGACCGTCGCGCGGGAGGACATCGAGGAATATCGCATCAGCGAACTCTCGATGATGCCCGAACAGCTGGAGAACCAGTTGACGCCGCAGGAGCTGGCCGACCTGTTTGCTTACCTGGCCCTGGACAAACCGCCGACAGACCCGTCGGCGCGGCGACTGCCGGGAGCTCCCCGGCCACGGGGCCGCGGACGCCGCTGAGCCGGCGGACGCCGTCGAGGAATTGCCTTCTTCCCGCCTTCAGGACGCGGCCATTGCCGTGTTCGGGAGTGCGGCTTTTTCGCGCGCCGGGCAATTGACCCATCAGATTTCGTTGATAGACTGAGACGTAAGCACGCGCACTGGCGCGAATCTTGCGGTTCCGGCAAGAGCCAGTGCGAGACGTTTCCTGTCTTCGTGCGAAGTTCCCCCGCCAAATTCCAATTCGATCTGTGCGAAGGCATCCCCGCAACGGGGCTGTGCACGGACGGAGTCCGGTTCCGCCGGGTTCCTTCCTCCGCCCGGTTCTCAGGCACTTCCGCCTAAGAATCGTGCGCGATCGCTCGTTTCGGGGAAGGGCGGCGCGTTCGCAACGATTTGCGGACCAAGAAGTCGTCGGGCCGTCGGCAGCGGGACGCTGCAGCAGTCCTCGAAACCTTCGGAAAGTGTTCCATGTCGACCGCACTGTTGGAAAAGCCACGGAAGCGAATGTCCAGCGCCGCCGCCCCCCAAATCTCCGACCAGCTCGAACGCGACCTGGTCAAGGTCTTCAAACTCCTGGCGGACGAAACGCGGCTGAAAATCCTGCTGTTCCTCATGCGCGAAGGAGAACTCCATGTCTCCGCGCTTTGCGAGCGGCTGGGGCAAAGCCAGCCCGCCGTCAGCCATCACCTGGCCCTGCTCCGCGTCGCCGGCATGATCGAGTCCCGCCGCGACGGCAAGCACAACTTCTACTCCGTGCAGCGGAACCGGTTCCATGAAATCGTCGGGGAGCTCTTCAAGAGCATGACGCCCGAGAACCGGCAGGAACTGCACCTGGACGACTGGGTCGTCAAACCCAGCAGCCAGCCGGCGTCCTGACCGCTGCGCAACGCGGCGGCGAAAACTGCAGACCGGGGTGTGAACCGTACGGTTCACGCCCCGGCGTCGTATCTGGCTTGCGTCGCAATCGGGTCTCAATAAACTAACCCTTTTCGCCCTTCCGACTTGGGAAGAATTGCCCGTGCGGTTCTCGCTGATCGATCGCATCGAGTCCCTGGAGCCCGGACGCTCGATTCGCGCCGTCAAGTCGCTGTCGCTCGCCGAGGAGTATCTGCAGGACCATTTCCCCGGATTTCCGGTGATGCCGGGAGTGCTGATGGTCGAAGCCTTGGTGCAGTCGTCGGCGTGGCTGATGCGGCAGACCGAGGAGTTCCGCTACAGCACCGTCCTGCTCCGGGAGGCCAAGGCGGTCAAATTCAACTCGTTCCTGTCCCCCGGCAAGACGCTCGTCATCGAGTCGACCGTCCACAGCCGCAGCCCCGAAGCCTGGACGTTCAAGGCCTCCGGCTCGGTGGACGGGCAATCAACCGTGAGCGCCCGGCTGACGCTGGAACAGTTCAACCCCGGCGACGAAACTCCCGGACTCGCCCCCGCGGATGAACGCCGCATCCGGCTCCTCCAGCAGGAGTTTGCAGTGCTGTGGCCCGCGGCGGCGTCCCATGCAACGTCAATCGGAGATCGTGGATGAAACTGGAAGGACGCGTGGCGCTCGTGACAGGCGGCAGCCGCGGCATCGGTCGCGCGGTTGTGGAAGCGCTCGCGCGCGAAGGCGCCCGGGTCGCCTTCGTCTACAAGGGAAGCCAGGACGCCGCCAACGCCCTTGTCGCTGAACAGACCGGCCAGGGCCGCGAGGTCGTCGCCTTTCAGGGCGATGTCGCCCAGTCCGCCGAAGCCGACCGCATCGTCGCCGAAGTCATCGCCAAATGGGGCCGGATCGATATCCTGGTCAACAACGCCGGCATCATTCGCGACGGCCTGCTGGCCATGATGGAGCCCGCCGACTGGCAGGCCGTCATCGAGACCAACCTGGGCAGCGTCTACAACTTCTGCCATGCCGCCGTCCGGCAGATGATGTCGCAGCGCTCCGGCCGGATCATCAACATCTCCAGCGTCGCCGCGGAATACGGCAACCAGGGGCAGGCGAATTACGCGGCCAGCAAGGGCGGCATCCAGGGATTCACCCGCTGCCTGGCGACCGAGATCGGCCGCCGCAACATCACCGTCAACGCGGTGGCGCCCGGATTCATTGAAACCGACATGACTCAGGCGGTGCGCAACGCCGCCGAGTCCAAGATCAAAGACAGCGTTCCCCTGCGACGGCTGGGCAAGCCGGAGGACATCGCCGGGGCAGTGCTGTTTCTGGCAGGCGACGAGGCCTCGTACATCACCGGCCATGTGCTGACGGTGGACGGCGGCCTCACGCTGGGAGGTTTTTGAGCGGCCGCAGGGCCGCCGCGTCCCGCGCGCGCCGCTGGCGTTCGCACGGGGCGCGGGAGTGGAGACGGCAGGCTCGTCGTGCACCGCGACCGGGCCTCCGTGGTGAGTCCGGCCGGTGCAATGACAGGCCGCCGCTGCAGGCGGAGCGCGCCTGTGCCTCAGGGAGCAGAGATTCATGCCGTCGCAACAAGAGATCTTCGAAAAGGTCCGCCAGACCCTCGTGGACGCGCTGGGCGTCGATGACGACGAAGTCACCCCCCAGGCCACGCTCATCGGCGATCTCGGAGCCGAGTCGATCGACTTCCTCGACATCGTGTTCCGCCTCGAGAAGAGCTTCGACATCAAGATTCCCCGGGGCGAGCTGTTCCCCGAGAACCTGACCGCGGCCGATTCCGGCTTCGTCCAGGACGGCGTCATCACGCCTTCGGGCATCGCGGAACTCCGCAAGCGGATGCCGCACGCCGACGTCGACAAGCTCGCTGCCAATCCCAAGGTCGAGAACATCCAGGAGCTGTTCACCGTCGAGATGGTCACGAAGTTCATCGGCGGGAAGCTGGGCGCCTAGGCCGCGACCTGCTGCAGAGAGTTTTCGCGCGGGGGCGTGCGGGCCCCCGCCCTTTGTTCCTGTTTCGCAGGCGACGTCCGCCGGGGCGTTTCCTCACAAGGCGGCTGAGCGGCATGCGCTGGTTCTGGATCGATCGTTTCCTCGACTTTGAAAGCGGCAAGTCCGCCCGGGCCGTCAAGAATGTGACGCTCTCCGAGGAACATCTGCACGACCACTACCCCGGCTACCCCGTCATGCCCGGATCGCTGATCCTGGAAGGCATGGCCCAGACGGGCGGCATTCTGCTCGGGGAGACGCACCAGTTTCAGCACGTCGTCATCCTGGCGAAGGTGCCCAAGCTGGCGTTCCATTCCCGGGTCCGGCCCGGCGACACGCTGATTTACTCCGCGCGGCTCATCGAGGCCCGCGAAGAGGGGGGGCTCGTCGAGATCGACGCCCACTGCGGCGATCGGCTGGTCGCCAACTGCGAGATCGTCTTCGCCCATCTCGAGGCCGATGCGGGCGGCGCCGCTGCCAATCAGAAAAACTTCGTTTTCGAGTTCGGCCTGGCCGACATCCTCGCCCGCAGTCAGCAGAACGGCTGAACCCTGCTCCGCTGGATCGCCGCCCGGGCGTGTTGCGGCATGTTCCCGGTTGATAACCTCTGGATCGGCTCTCCCTGCCCGTTTCCGGAGGCACACCGATGTCGCGCCGCTGTTCCCTCGCGCAAGTTCGCCTGACCCTGGCCGCAGCGATGTTCGCGGCCTGCGCGGGACGCGCTTTCGCAGCGGACCCGCCCTTTGCCATCCATGTTGTCGACGACCAGACCGGCCGCGGCGTGCCGCTCGTCGAACTCAAGACGACCGCCGATTCGGTGCACATCACTGACAGCCACGGCCTGGCGGCCATCGACGAGCCCGCCCTGGCCGGACAGACGGTGTTTTTCGAGGTCTCCAGCCACGGCTATGAGTTCCCGAAGGACGGCTTAGGGTTCCGCGGCCGCGCCGTAAAAGTCGAGCCCGGCAACGTGGAGACGTTCCGGATTCAGCGCACGAACATCGCCGAACGCCTGTACCGGATCACCGGCGCCGGCATCTACCGCGACAGCGTCAAGCTCGGACGCGACGTCCCGATTCGCGCGCCGGTCCTCAACGCGCAGGTCGCCGGTCAGGACACGGTACAGTGCGTCGTTCGCGGCGACCGGATTCACTGGTTCTGGGGCGATACCGACAAACTCAGCTATCCGCTGGGGCAGTTCAACACGTCAGGCGCGGTCTCCCTGTTGCCGGGTGCGGGCGGACTCGATCCTTCCGTGGGCATCGATCTCGAATACTTCACGGGAGTCGACGGCTTCAGCCGCCCGATGTTCCGCCGCGAGAACGGCGTGCTGATCTGGGTGCATGGCGCGTTTTCGCTGACCGATCCCGACGGCCGCGAACGGATTCTGACTCATTACTCAAGACGCAAGAGCCTCGCCGACGAGCTGTCGTCAGGGCTGGCCGTGCTGAACGACGAGACGAACGTCTTCGAGCCGCTGTTCGAATACGACGAGCGGCCGCTGCCGACGCCGCGGGGCCAGGCGCTGCGGATCAAGGAGGGCAATGAGGACTACATCGCCTTCGCAACGCCCTACGTGCTGGTCCGCGTGCCAGCCCGCTGGGAGGCCGCGACCGATCCGCTCCGCTGGGAGTCCTGGACGCCGCTGCCGGAGGGCGCGCTCTGGTCCCGGGGCCCACCTCCGGAGCTGGATCGCGACGACGCAGGCCGGGTGCGTTTCGGCTGGAAAGCCGCCACGTCCCCGGTCGATGCGCGGCAGATGCGATCATTGGTTCGAGATGGCCTGTTGTCCGCCGAGGAGAATCCGTTCCGAACGGTCGACGCCGCGGACGGCAAGGAGGTCCAGCTGCACGCCGGGTCGGTCCGCTGGAACGAACATCGCCAGCGGTGGGTCATGATCGCGCACGAGACGTACGGAGGGCCTTCGTTTCTCGGCGAAGTCTGGTACGCGGAATCGCGGCGGCCGGAGGGGCCTTTTGCCCGGGGGGTGAAGATCGTCACGCACGACAAGTACTCGTTCTACAACGTGACGCACCACGACTTCTTCGATCAGGACGACGGACGGCGGATCCACTTCGAGGGGACGTACACGAACCTGTTCACCGAGAACGTCCCCCGGACGCCCTGGTACGATTACAACCAGATCCTGTACGGACTCGACCTGGACGATCCGCGACTGGCGCCCGCCCACGCCGAATAGCGGCGTCGTCCCGCCGCTGAGAACCGCCGCCGCCCGTCGACGTTCAGCGCTCTGGCGTCCACCAGCGGGGGTTTGTCTCGGCGAACTCCAGCAGCGCCTGATGCTTCGGAGCCGTCTCCAGCGGCTGATCCTCGCGTTCCAGAATCCCCCAGCTCCCCCACTTCGAATACTGGCTGGGGCTCGCGAACACGACAAACAGCCGGCCGCCGTTCGCCTTCCAGCCAGCGAGATCCTGCGCATACAGCTCGCGCATCCGCGGATCACGGTTCGCCGCCTGCAGCAACTCCGTCAGCTCGGTGTTGTTCTCCGCGCCGCCATGTCCCACGAGGTGCTGGCCCCCTTCGTAGGCGATCAACTCCAGTCCATGCGCTGCGGCGACGTCCGCCTGCCGGCGGATCGTCTCTCCATTGCGGCGGATGTCGCGGCGGCATTCCTCGAACACGCCGTCCAGACCGCCGCGAAGCGTCGCCTCGACGTTCTTCGGATCGCCCAGCGAGTGCCCGAAGTAAGGCGCGATTGCCAGCGCGTCGGCATGCTGCGCCGCATCCTCGAACCCCACGACCTGCTCGCTGGCCCAGGGATTTGCCGAGTGGCTGCCCAGCACGCGCACCAGCCGCTTCGAATCGCCGAACTCCTCGTCCCAGATCTTGAAGATCGCCACGGATCGCCGCGAATGGAAACGCAGCGCCCCCTGATACTCGTTGTCCGACAACTGCAGACGCTTGCCCTCGGCCGCCGCATAGCGGGCCTGCTCGAACCCGAAGTTCCAGACTTCGTTGGAATGCTCGACATACACGCGGCGCGTGAGTTCCAGTCGATCCCACACCAGTCGTGCGAACTCGCGCACGTACTCGTCATCGGCCCGGTGCGGCATGCAGAACCACGGATCGACGCCCAGTTCGTTGCACAAATCGAGCATGTGCTCCAGGCACACGCCGCGCGACTGGTTCGCGTCATCCGGACGGGGCCGGTCGCTCCACTGCTCCTGCCGGCTGCCGTTCGTCTGCATCCAGTCCATGAATCGCAGCACGGGAAACCGCTTTGTCCGCTCGAGGAACGGCTTATAAAAGGGCTGCGATTGATGCGTCTCCTCGCAGCCCGGCATCAGGAACCGGATGTTCCGCACCGGGTTCTCCGGGTTCGTCCGGCGAATGTGCAGCAGCAGCCCCGGACGATCGCCCACCTCGACGACCAGCCGACCCGGCTGCGATTCCACAACGCGCTGCGAATCGATCCGCAGCATGCCGTCGCCGTCGTACAGGCACACGTACTGTCCCGTCGGGTAGCCCGGGGACGTCAGGATCAGCGTTGTCGCGAACTGGCCAGGCGCGAGCTGGCGGACCCAGCCCCGCTCGTCGACATCCAGCTCGCCTCCCTGTCCCCACGGCTTCCCTTCCGCGTTCGACACCCATGCCCGGGACATGCGGAACACATCGACGAAGGGGTATTCGGTCGACCAGTCGACGACGCCCGACAGATTGATGCCCAGCGGGCTGCGGTTCTCCTCCGCTGGCCCCGCGCCCTCCTCCGCGTATGCCGCCCGGGAAGCCGCGGCCAGCAGCAGGCCGAGCGCCAGACTTCGAACCAGTCGCGTCATCCGCATTGTTCCTTGAAGAAGGGGCCGGAACGATCCGCCTTTGGTCTCACTCGCCGATCGGCCGGCGCGTGCTGATCAACGTCCAGCACAGCGCGGCCACGACGTACACCGCGGCATAGCTGACGAACACGGAATCATAGCCGGCCATCAGCGCCGCCTGCTTCTCCGTCTCGGACAGCCGTTCGACGGGCACATGCAGCGCGCCGGCCCGTGCCGCCACGGTCCACTCCACCAGCGAACCGGTCAGCCATCCGGACACCGCCGCGCCCAGCGTGCCGATGGTGTTCATGCACGCGGCCGCCACCGCCGCGTGTCGCCGCCCCAGGTCCTGACACGTCGCCCACGCCGAGCCCAGGGTCAGATCGATGCAGAACGCGGCCAGCGAAACCGACACGCAGAACGCGTGCACATTCTCGGCGGACAGCGCCGTCCACCAGCACGCCGCGCACAGCAGCATCACCGGCGCGCAGACCATCCGGCGGGCCCGCATCCGGTCGCCGATCCGGCGGCTGATCGCGTTCACCACCAGCCCCCCCAGCAGGCAGCCGGCCGCGCCGAACCACAGCGGCGCTCCTTTGTACAGGTTTCCGAGGACGCTCGTCTCGGACAGCGCGAACCGCGTCGTCAGGTACGAGGGCAGATATGTGATATTGAAGATCCAGCCGTAGTTGACGAGCGTGTACATCCCGCACAACAGCCACAAAGAGCGATTGGTCAGCAACGCCCGCCAGGGCGTGTCCGAGTGCCCCGCCTGCCAGCGCGTCGAGGTCGCGATCAACTCCCGCTCGGCGTCATTCGTTCCGGGATGTTCGTCCGGCGTGTTGCGAAACCACAGCGCGAACGCCGCCGACCACACCAGCCCCAACAGGCCGAACGTCACGAAGGCCCCCCGCCAGGTCATCAACGGCGCCCGCTCCGCCGTGCCCGCCACCAGCAGCCCCCACAAGAAGGGCGTCAGGCCCCCCATCAGCCGGCCGCTCATCCACACGCAGCCCTGGGCCGTCTCCCACATTCCCGGCGGAAACCAGTTGTGGATCGCCCGCGTGATGTTCGGGTACGCGCCCGCTTCGCCGGCGCCGAACAGAAACCGCAGCGTGATCAGCACCCCCAGCCCGCCCAATGTCACGCCGCCGATTTGCAATCCCACCAGACCCGTCAGCGCCGTGAAGACGGACCACCAGACGACGATCCGAATCAACGTCCCGCGCGGCCCCAGACGGTCCCCCATCCAGCCGGCCGGAACTTCGAAAATCGCGTACGCCAGCGCAAACGCCGTGAACGCGCCCTTCAGCTCCGTCACATCCCGCAACGACAGCGCCTCGGCGATCGCGATCGCCGCCGCCCCGAAACAGACCCGGTCGAGGTACGTGACCATCGACAGGCCGCAGACGAACGCCAGCACTCCGTAACGGACCCGCGTCGGCGATGGCTCCTCAGGCATCATGCGCTGCGTCCGACCCGCGCCGACCCCGGCCGGCGGTCCAAGTTCCCGGTCCCGCCGCGCGGGCCCCGCGTCATGCCGATTCCGAGATCAGCGTCGAACGCACGAAGTCCTCATTCAGCGTCACTCCCAGGCCCGGGCGGTCCGGCACTTCGATCCAGCCGTCCACCGCCTGCACCCGTTCCTGCGTCAACTCGTGCCGCAGCGGCGAATCCTCGACGCAGTCCTCAAACAGAAACGCGTCCCGACAGGTGCTCAGCCAGTGCAGGCTGGCCGCCACCGTCACGGGACTGGTGTAACAGTGATTGCACAGCCGCGCGCCAATCTCTTCGACGCGCTGCCGGATGTACGCGGCGTCCGTGAACCCGTTCCGCGACAGATCGACCTGATAGATGTCCAGGCAGCGGCCGTCGATCAGCGGCCGGAACGACTGCCGACCGCATTCCTCCTCCCCCGCCGCGATCGGCACCGGCGAGCGATCCCGCAGCCAGCGGTAGCCCTCATAATCGTCCGGATGCAGGGCCTCCTCCAGCCAGCCGATCTTCTGCTCGGCGAACGCCTCCGCACGCTGCAGCGCGGTTCGAGCGTCCCAGACGCAGCCCGCGTCGATCAGCACGGTCCCGTCATTCCCGACGCCCCGCCGCGCCCCGCGCACCAGGTCGACGTCCACCGCCTCGCTCTCCCCCATCGGCTCCCAGCCGAACTTCACCGCCTTGTAGCCCGCCTCCCGCCAGCGGCGGCCGATCTCCGCCGTCTCATCCCCGTTCTTGCCGAACAGGATCGACGCGTACGCCAGGATCCGGCAGTGGCGTTTGCCCCCCAGCAGCCGGTGGATCGGCTCGCCGAAGTGCTTGCCCTTGATGTCCCACAGCGCCATGTCGATCGCCGACATGGCCGTCAGCGTGACCGACCGACGGCCGCAATACATGGTCCGGCGGTACATCGTCTGCCACAGCCGTTCGGTCTCCAGCGGATTCTCGCCGATCAACAGCTGCCGCAGGCCGGTCGCCACGTTGTGACTGAAGGGCGCATCGATGACGGCCTTCACCATTTCCGGCGAGGAGTCCGCTTCGCCGATGCCTTCCAGGCCGTTGTCGGTCCGGACCCGCACCAGGACCGAATCCTGACTGCTGGCGGTCTTGGCCTCGACATTCTTGATCCGCAGGATCTGACAGACGATTTCCGTGATCTTCATAAGGGAACCGAAGAGGGATCGATCGAATGGAAGGAAGACTGGAATGCCCCGCGGATGGCGGGCTCAGGTGATGTCGCGGGCCACCACGACGATGTGCTGGCCTTTCGGCACCGGCGCGGCCCAGGCCTGGGCCAGCACGACGCCGTCCAGCGCCGCGACGCAGGGCCAGGGCTCGAGGTCAATGTGGTCGAAATCATGCAGCAGGCCGACGGTCTGACCGCGCTGGACCGCCGCGCCGCAGTCGATGAGCGGTTCGTAATGGCCGGCGAACGGCGCGGGGATAAAGCAGTCGCGGTCGACCATCTCCAGCTTGCGCTGCGTGCCGTCGCGGTGATGTCCGATCGGCTCGATCGTGCCGTGCAGCAGGCCGTTGCGGATGAGCGCCGCCAGCACTCCCTGCCGCCCGTATCGGACGCCGTCCGTGTTGACGGCCCGGCCCCAGCCCAACTCGGTTCCCACGGTGATCTTGCCCAGCCGCTCGGCCTCGCTGGGCAATAACCCCGGCGTGAGGTTCTGGTAGACCATGATGGCCGGCGTGCCGAACCATCGCGCCGTGTCCTCGATCTGTGCGCTGAGCGCGGGGTCTTCGAGCGGGTGATAGTTCGCGCAGATCGCGAACCGCGCGACGTCTCCTCCCGAATGCAGGTCGAGGACGATGTGCACGCGCGGCCAGATCTGCTGCCGCACGAACGCCGCGATGCGGTGGGTGATGCCGCCCAGCGCCGGCGTCACGCCCGCCCCGTCCACAAACGCCCGGTTCAGGTTCACGTCGTCGTCCAGCCGGCTTTCGCGCGTGCCCGCGAGAAAGGCCGCGGGATTCAGAACGGGAATCAGAATCACCCGGCCGCGGACATCCTCGATGCGGATCTGCCGCAACAGGTGTTTGAGGACGACGGGCCCTTCGTATTCGTTGCCGTGATTCGAGCCGAACGCGACCAGCCCCTGCCCGTCCCGCGCCTCAGGTCCGACGAACACCGTCAGCGGGATCAGGTGATCCCCCCAGATGCTGTCGTGTTCGAGCGCCACCCAGTAATCCCGCCGGCCGGGGGAATCGAGATCGAGCTTGTCGGGACGGACGATCCTTCGCGTCATGCATCACCTGTGAAATCCCGTTTCCGCACGTCTCTGGCCGGGGCGTCTGCACCCTGACTACTGAGTTTCCGTGGACCTCGAAGCCTCGGCCCCTTCATAGACAGCCAACTCCTCATGCAGCCTCGCGATCAACTTCCGCACGCCCGCCTTCGTGTACCCCTTCTTTCCAATCGGATACTCCTGCTCAAGCCGACCGAGTCGGCTTTCCAGATCCCGAAGTTCATCGCGGGCACGCTCGTATTCCGTCAGAGTCGAGATCATAGCTCCACCTCCACCAGCCCCTTGCTCTTCTGGACTTCGCGACAGCAGCATCGACTCAAGTTCCATCGCCGGCTCAAAAGTGCGCGCAAGCTGCTCGGCAAAATCCAAGGGCAACCACACGACGGCGTCCACATCATTCGGAGACTCTGCTGAAGTCACAAAACTGCCATCAACCAATAGTTTAATGGCGCCGACTGCCTTCGCGAGTTCAATCCAGCGACGGATTCGCAGCACGAGTTGGCGTCGCTTCCGATTCGGCGAACCAAAGCGGAATATGACTTTTTCAGCGGAAGCGCGAAACACACCAACTGGAAGGTAACCATCCTCTCGGAACTCAGGAATCTGTCGGCTGGCTGAGTTGCTCACTACGCTCTCTCGTGCTCATGCTCCAGTCGACACGAGAATGCTCGGCATCCCACGGTCCACTCCTTTCGGATGGGCTGAGCATCGACGCTTCAACACGCTCCACAGCATCACGCCAGAATCTCACGAATCACCCGGCCGTGCACGTCCGTCAGCCGGAAATCCCGGCCGGCATAGCGATACGTCAGCCGTTCATGGTCGAAACCGAGCTGGTGCAGGACCGTCGCGTGCAGGTCATGCACGCTGACCGGATTCTCCACCGCCTGGAAGCCGAGCTCGTCCGTCGCGCCGTAGGCCTGTCCCCCCTTGATGCCGCCCCCTGCCAGCCAGACGCTGAACCCATAGTGGTTGTGGTCCCGGCCCAGCTGCGATTTGCCGTCGCCGCCCAGCTCGACGGTCGGAGTCCGCCCGAATTCGCCCCCCCAGATGATCAACGTGTCGTCGAACATTCCCCGCTGCTTGAGGTCGGCGATCAGCGCGGCGATCGGCTGGTCGATCTGTCCGGCCAGCGTGCGGTGGTTCTTCTCGATGTTGTCGTGATTGTCCCAGGGCTGCCCCGCCCCGTGCCACAACTGGACGTAGCGGACGCCCCGCTCCAGTAGCCGGCGGGCGATCAGCGTCTGCCGGCCATGCACGCCGTCCCCGTACGCCTGCTGGACGTGCTCCGGTTCCTCGGTCAGGTCGAACGCCTCGCTGGCGTCCCGCTGCATCCGGAACGCGAGCTCAAACGATTGAATCCGCGCGTCCAGTCGGGAATCCAGCCGCGCCGCGCGATGTTCGGCGTTCAGCTTCGCCAACAGGTCCAGTTGCCGCCGCTGGGCCGCCGTCGAGATCTGCGGGTGTTCGATGTTCTCGATCAGCCGGCTCAGCTCCTTGTGCTGCGAATCGACATATGTCCCCTGCAGCGCCCCCGGCAGGAAGCCCGACTGCCAGTTTTCCGAATCCTTGATCGGCATGCCCCCCGGGCACATCGCCACGAATCCCGGCAGGTTCTGGTTCTCGGTCCCCAGCCCGTACAGCACCCACGCGCCCACGCTGGGACGCGGCTGAACCGAGTCGCCGCAGTTCATCAGCATCAGCGAAGGCTCGTGGTTCGGCACCTGCGCATACATGGAACGGATGACGGCGATGTCGTCCGCGTGCTCGGCCGTCCGCGAGAACAGGTCGCTGATCATCAGCCCGGATTCGCCACGGGGACGGAATTCGAACGGCGACGGGAACGCTGCACCCGTCTTGCGCTCCGTGCGCAGCGTCCCCTCGACCGTCCGCCCCTCGTATTCCTTGAGCGCCGGCTTGTGGTCGAACGTATCGACGTGCGACGGACCGCCGTTCAGGAAGAAGTGGATGACTCGCTTCGCCCGGGAGTCGAAATGCGGCTGCCGCGGCGCCAGGGGAGATTGCGCGTCATCTCCCGCCAGCAACTCTCCCTGATCCCGCAGCACGCCCGCGAGGCCCAGCGCCCCCAGGCCCAATGCGGACCTGGCCAGCACATCGCGCCGCCGGAGACTGCCAGGAAATACTGGACGATGCATGGGTCGTTCGCCTTCCAGAATCCAGGGGAACACGCCAAAACGCGACCCCGAAACCGCTAATCCACGAACAGGAACTCGTTGGAACTCAACAGCACCTGCGCCAGTTGCTCCAGCGGCGATAATTGCGTCGGCGTGGCTCGCGGAAAGTCCTCCGTGGAACTCCAGCGAACAGGCGCTTCCACCCCCTGCTCGGTCAGCGTCACGCTCCACAGATACTGATCGCTGTTCAACTCGTCGCCGATGTCCACGATGAAGTCAATCGTCTCCCCCGGTTCGACCGTCAGCGCCGCAAGACTCCACTCAGAGGTCTGCTGGTGAACTTTCGCAAACTGCAGCAGCCCTGTTCGGGAGCTGACGACGAACGCGCGAATGCCGTCTCCGGGCGGGGGCTCGTGGACGATCCGTGACTGAATGGCAATCGAACCGGCGCGCGGGGCCGTCCAGCGACGAATCGACGCGTGCGCCCGATCGTTCCCTGGATGCCCACCGTCGGCCGTCAACTGCACCCAGCCCAGGGGGCCATCGGGGAAGCTCGGCCCCCCCTGCCAGGCGGTCCCCGTGAAGTGCGGCAGCGGCGTGAAGGATCGAGTTCGTCCGCCCGCCTCCTCATAGGCGCCGAATCCGTAAGTCCAGTCTCCGGCGGTCGGACTCGCTTCTGGCGTCGCAAGCGGTTCGTCAATGGCCAGCAGTTCCAACGCCGCCAGCGACTCGTCGGCCGAGGGCGGCCGCTGCAGCGCCCGTTGGAATAGCTCGACGACGGCGCCTTCCGATTCCGGTTCGGACTGAATGCGACCCGCCAGGGCCCGCACGCGTTCGAGCATGAGCGGATGGTTCAGCAGAAACAGCGCCTGCTGCGGAACGGTCGTCTCCGCGCGCTTCGGCAGGTGCAGATCGGGATTCGCGAAGTCGAAAATTCGCAGCGTCGCCGGCAGAAACTGGCGATCGACCAGCCCATACAACGTCCGCCGGCGGGGATAGGGCGTCGCGAACAGATTCACCGGCTTGCCGCCGGACTGCGGATCGAGTTCGCCGGACGCCGCCAGCAGCGAATCGCGAAACTCCTCGAACGACAATCGGCGCGCATTCATCCGCCACAGCAGTCGATTCGCCGGATCAAGTTGTTGCGCACGGGCGAGCGCGTCGGCATCCTCGGGGCCGGACGACGACTGCCGGAACGTCGCTGACAGGACGATCATCCGGTGCAGCGCCTTCACGCTCCACCCTCCATCGATCGCGCTCGCGGCCAGCCAGTCGAGTAGCTCCGGATGCGACGGCGGCTCGGCCCGCGTCCCGAAGTCGCTGGGCGTCGTGACCAGCCCCTCGCCAAAGTGCCCCATCCACACACGATTGACGAACACCCGCGCCGTCAGCGGATTCTCCGGATCGACAATCCGCTGGGCCATTTCCAACCGGCCGCTGCCCGTTTCGAACGGCCTGCGGTCCGGGCCGGCAAGCAATTCCAGAAACCGTCGCGGCACGTCTTCGCCGAGGTTGGCCGGGTTCCCGCGCCGGAAAATGCGCGGCTCCGCCGGTGTCTCACGATCCCGCAACAGGACCGCCTGTGCGACGCCCGCCGGGGAATCGATGATCCAGCGGTCCACCTCCGCCTGCAGTCTCCACAATTCGTTGCAGGTTCCCGAATCGAAATCGTACTCCGTATGAACCACCGGCTCGTCCGGGACGACGCAGGGGCCTCCCGATCGGTACATCCACTGGCGAATCTCCTCCGCCGCCGGATCGGCCAGCCCCTCGGGCGCCGCGCCGCCCGACTCGCCCGCGGCCTGCAGCGCCGCCTGCCAGTCGGCGTCGATCTTCGCGAATAGTTCGCCGTAGCGCTGGTTCACTTCCGCCATCGACCGCGGCGGATCAGCGAACAGTCCCGAAACCAGCGGATTCCAACCGCCCGATTCCACACGCAATGTCTCGGCGACAGCCACGGCCTCCGCCGCGAATGCGTCCCCCGGCAGCGTCCGAAACGCATGCCAGGCACGAAACACCGGATCCTGATTCTGCTCGGCCGCCCGCAGCGCCGCCTGCCAGCGACGGACGAACGACGGCAGCAGGTCGGTCGTCTGAATCACCTGGTCGAACCCCTCTTCCGGGTAGTTCTCCAGTTCGAACTGTGCCTGCAGATAGTCGCCGATGCGCCCCCGCACGCGCGCCGCCGTTTCCACGCGTTTCGACTGCAGCAGCTCGTCGAGCTTTCGCTGCCGGCTGGCCAGCTCCGCCTCGAAAGCCTCGTCCCCCCTTCCGAGCGGGACGCGCTCCTCGCGGCAACTGTCGAACACGCCGTACAGCGAGTAGTAATCGGCCGTCGGAATCGGATCGTACTTGTGGTCGTGACACCGCGCGCACGCGGCCGTCAGCCCCATCGTCCCCCGCGTCACCACATCGATCCGGTCGTCGATGATGTCTCGCTTGACCCCCAGAAAACGCCGCCCCAGCGTCAGGAAGCCCATCGCCGCCAGATCATCCGGCCGGGCGTCCTCCACCTGGTCCGCCGCAAGTTGCAGCAGCAAGAAGCGGTCGTAGGGCAGGTCCTCGTTCAAAGCCCGCACGATCCAGTCGCGGTACGTCCAGGCATGCGTCCAGAACCGCTCCTCGCGCGCATACACGTAGCCCTTCGTGTCCGAGTACCGCGCCAGATCGAGCCACTGCCGCGCCCAGTGTTCCCCGAACTGCGGCGAATCCAACAGACGCTCGACGAGCGCCTCGTACGCCTCCGGAGCGGGATCGGCGACAAACGCCTCGACGGCGTCCGCGGTCGGCGGAAGCCCGGTCAGCGCGTACGTCGCCCGCCGGATCAGCGTCCTGCGGTCGGCTTCGGGTGATGGCGACAGCCCTGTCGCGTTCAGTCGCGCCAATACGAACCGATCGATCGGCGTGCGAACCCAGTCCGAATTTGCGATTTCCGGCGGTTCCGGCCGCGAGACCGGTTGAAACGCCCAGTGGCCGGCGGCCCGCTCCGCGATGGACGCCTCCGTGGGCGCATCGGCTTCGGGCCAGGCCGCTCCCGCGGAAATCCACTGTTCCAGGGCCGCGATCGCGTCGGCCGAAAGTTGCGGCTGCCGCGGGGGCATCTCCAGCCCATCCTCATGCCGGACGGCCTTCAGCAACAGGCTCTCTCCCGGCTGGCCCGGAACGATCGCCGGTCCGCTGTCGCCTCCCGTCAACGGCCCCGACTTGAGGTCCAGCCGCAGTCCGCCCTCCTGCTTCTTCGCCCCGTGGCAACTCTGACAATGCTCGACGAGCAGCGGTCGGACGGACGTTTCGAAATGGTCGAACCCGGTCTCCGCGGCAAGCGTCGTCGACGTCAGGGCGCCCAACGTCAGCACACCCGCCATCAAGGCCAGTTGAAGACACCGTCGCGTGAGTTGAACTCCGCTTCGCCGATCTGAATCCACACTGCGGCTCCCGGACGCATCGCTGGACGGCCGCCGATCCCACGGCGGCCACACATCAATCTTCCCGGATGCGAAATGCGATTTCCACTCAGAATCGCATCGGGGTGTTGAACCGCGACGTCGCCCGCGCTCAATTCGTAGGCGGCGATCCCAGCTTCGCCGTCCACGGGCTTTGCGGATACTGCGCCTGCAGCCGCGCGCCAGCGTCCGCGCCCCGCGCCGCCTCGCCGGCCGCCGGCCACAGCGCCGCCAGATGATACAGCGCCTCCGCATGCAAGTCGGCCTCGGCCGAGAAGTCGGGAATTACGTCGACGTGCAGGTACGCAAGCACCGCCTCCTTCGGATTGCTGCCCGCGGCGCGGAGAATGTCCCCCTGCCGCAGGTAAGCCGTCGCCTGGATTCGGGAGTCCGCCTCCGCCGCCTCGTCGATCACTTGCCCCAGAATCTTCAGCGACTCGTCGGCCTGCCCCTCGGTCGACAGGCACTGCGCCTGTCCCAGCAGCGCCTCAAGTCGGCGAGACTTCTGCGCCGGGTCCGCGGGATTCACCGCAGCCACTTCATCAAACAGCGCCCGGGCGGCCGCCGCGTCTCCCCGGGCCAGCGCCGAACGCGCCATCCCGTTCTTCCCCGCCATCTGGTAATCGCCCCAGGGAGCCTCCGAGACGATCTGGAAGCTGACGTCCGCAGTCAGCGCATCCTCAGAAGCCAGCAGTGCTTCGCCCAACAGCAGCTGCGCATCGAAGACCCGATAATGGTCGCGGTTGCCGTTGATGAAGTTCTTCAGACGCGTCACCGCTGGCTCGAGTTCGCCTCCGGAACGCAGCGCGCGACGGGCCGTCGCACGCGCCAGCCCGAACTCGATCTCCCGTCGCAAGCCGTCCCGACCGGCCGGAGCCGCTTTGACCGCCTCTTCGTACTGCCGAATCGCCTCGTCGAGATTGCCCGTGTTCTCGCTGCCCCGGGCCAATTTGAGCGGTCCCGGCTCCGCGTCCCATTCAATGTGGCTGATCTCGTTGGCCGGCACCGCCTCCTCCCGGTTGCCGACCTTCTGATTCACGACCACTTCCGATTTGGTGACCTTCGTGATGTCGCCGCCGACGGTCCGCCCGCCCCCTTTGCGATACACAATGTCGAGGGCCAGAGTCGGTCCCGCGAGCAGGAGCAGCCCGATGGCGGCCGTCAGGCTCGCCCTGGCGCAGGAGATCGCGGCTGTCAGTCCCCGGGTGATCGTCGGCATGGGTCCACACGCGGCAAAAACAAAGTTGTGATGTCGTTCGCCGGCGCGGGA
Source organism: Planctomyces sp. (assembly GCA_019636235.1). Classification (GTDB taxonomy): domain Bacteria; phylum Planctomycetota; class Planctomycetia; order Planctomycetales; family Planctomycetaceae; genus Caulifigura. Next base: position 300,478 of record JAHBXW010000001.1, on the reverse strand, counting down.
TTCGTCCCGCGCGGCGGCTCGGGATGCGACGCCGTCATCGTCGGCCGGACGGAGCCGGCGATCCGCGACTGATTTCCAACAGCCGCCGGCGCCGCTGCGATGTTTGTCGCATCCACAGATACACGATCCCGCCGGCCGCCAGCAGTCCGACTCCGAACAGCGTGCCCACCAGCGCCAAGCGCGTGTTCGAGCGCCGCGTCGGGACGGCCGCTGTAACGGTTGCGTCCTGTCGCGCCCCCCTGGATGAACTGCCGACAGGCGTCGAAACCGCCCGCGTCTCAGCGGCCAGACCCTCCGCGTCCCGGGGCAGCGCCCGGGCCGGCAATCCGAGTTCCGACTGCACCTCGCCATACAACGCGTTGAAGCGATCGTACTCCGTGGCCACGATCTCCGGCCGCGACCGCACAAACGTGAAGATCGCGTGCCGGGCCAGAGCCAGATGCTTGTCCCGTTCCCGATCGTCGCTCACGACCCGCGACAGCGCCAGCTCCGTCCTCGCAAGCTGATACCGCGCGTCCGTCAACAGTCCCAGCAGTCGTTCGTCCGACGCCCCCGCGGCCTGCTTTTGCAGCCGCTGAATCGTCGACGTCCAGCCCCAGATCTCCACGGGCGCCGGCCGGCCGACAATCGCCGTCCGCAGACGATCCTCGTTGCCCGATGTTTTGGACGCGCCCCACTCCTGGTACAGCCGCGCCGCCTCAAACTGCGCGTCCGGAGCGCTGGGGTTCGATTCGAGAATCCCCAGCAGCATCGTTTCCGCTTCGCTGAACTCGCCCTGCCGCCGAAGATTTCCCGCCAGTTGCAGCTTCAGGACGTCCCGATACTCCGGGGCCGGCAGAAAGCCCGCCTCATCGACGCGTGCCAGCATCTGCTGATAGATCCCCGCGCTCTTCGCGAACCCCCGCTCCGCGTCGGCCGGATCATCCGCCCCCTCGGCCAGCCCGGCGAACGTCTCCGCCACCCATAGCAGGGAACTGAAGGTCTGCCCGTCGACCCGGCCGGACAGGTCCGACAGGAACTCCTCGAATCCGCGCCGCGTCGACGCCGCTCGGGCCGCCTCTCCTGATGCCGCCAGTTGATCCAGTTCCCGCTGCAGCTCCCGACCAAATTCCACGTAGATCGCCGTCAGCGCCGCCGGATTGGAAGCCCCGGCGACGGCCTCCAGCTCTTCCCGGGCTTTCCGCGCCGCATCGAGGTCCTTGAGTCCGATGTAGCTGCGCAGCAACTGCTGCCAGGCGAATCCCGCCAGGTGTTCGCTCTGCGCCTTGCGGGGATCTTTCGGCCGTTCGCCGTTCAGCGGAGCCCGCACCGCCTCGACGACCGAATGCGGCCCTTGTGTCAGCAGCTCGACCGCCCCCGGCGTTCCGCCGTCCGCTTGAAACACGCCGTCGGAATTGCGGATCTGCGCCAGCGTCGCCTTGCCGATCACCAGGTCGTCTGGAGTGGGGGCGTTTTCCGCCAGCCCCTGTTGCCGCTTTTCGATCCCGTTCGCCAGCCGTTCGATCGCCGCCTGTTTCCAGTTTCGCAGTTGCACGGCGTCAGGACGTTCCGAATCCGGCAGCCGCGACGCCTGCACGTATTGTGACCAGTAGGCCTGTCCGGCGCTGATCTGCGCCGCCGGGTACTGCGCGGACGATGCCGGAATCTGCGACCACCAGTCGGCTGCCTTCAGCGGCTCATCCCGTACCCAGTGCGATCGGGCGACGGCCATTCGGGCCGCCTGCGACTGTTCAGCGTCCGGCCAGCGCCGGACGACGTCTTCGGCGATCCGCGCCTGCCATTCCCGCTCCAGATTTCCGGACGCCTCCGACGCCGCCCCGCCGGCAGCCTCGAGCGCCGAGATCGCCAGCGCCCCTGCGCTCCGCGCCAGATCTGGGAACTCCGTCGCGTCCGCCTTCAACTGATGCTCCGCGAGCACTGCGCAATCCAGATAGCGGCCTTGCAGAAAATATGCGTACGCGAGCTGCAGCCGCGCCATCGCCGCCTTGTCCGCCTCCGTGCTCGATCCCCGCAGGCGGATGGCCAGCGTCAGCAGCCGCGCCATCTCGTCGCCGGTCGCCCGGATCGTCCGCTGCAGCTCCGCCGCCCGCTGATCGTCCCCTTCGGCGACAGCCGCCCGGTACGCCTCGCTGTCGGTCTGCGCGGTCTCCATCAGCGATGTCGCCGCCGCGTACGCGCTGGCGAAGTCCCGGACGTCCGTCCCCTTCCGGTCCAGGGCCAGAACCAGCCGCTGCGCCATTCGCGCCGCCGCCGCCTTGTGCTCGCCGCCGAATCGGCTCACGGTCCGCGCACGCTCCAGCGCCGCCGTCAGGTCCCCCCGCCGCTGCGCGTCCGAACGGTTCCGATCGGCCACCTGCAGTTCCAGCGCCCGGCAAAGCTCCCATTGAATGCCCAGGCCCGCCGCCGTCAACGCCCGATCCCGGTTCTGGCGCAACCAGCCTTCAGCTTCTTCGATGACGACCGCGTAGTCTTTCCGCTGCTCGTGGTTCAGGCAGATCAGTCGGAACCGCTGTGTGACGTCCTTCAGGGCCAGCACGGCGGGTTGCTGGTCGTCGTACGCAAGTATCAGGTCGAACACGCCCAGCGCGCGGCGGACGTCCCCCAGCTCCTCGTAACACTTGCCCTGCCAGACTTTCGCGTACATGCCGGCCAGCGACTGGCTGTACTGCTGCGCGACGTCTTCAAACGCCTCGACCGCCTTTTCCAGGGCCGCGGTGCGTTGCGGGCTCCCCTCCGCATAGGACCGGGCCTCCCAATACTGCACCTCGGCCGCGGCGAGCTGCGACTGCATCAAGCGATCGAGCGCCGCATCGCGGGCCCTCCGACGCGCGACGTCCGATTCCGGGATCGACGTCGGATACGTCCGCCAGTCCGCGCGATGCTGCTCGATCGCCTGCGTCAGAATCCCCCGGGCCTGCCCGAGCAGATCGCGTCCGCGCGTCCGAAGCTCATTCTTCTTCTGCTCGTCGGCAGCGTCCGCCGCCTGCCACAGGTCGACCTGCGCGCGTCCGATCAAAATGCCCGCGCGATCCGACTTTGCCCGGGCCGCCAGCGGATGCTGAGGCGAGGCCGTCACGAATCGCGTCAGCTCCTGCTCCGCGCGATCGAGTTGCGCCCGACGTTCATCCAGACTGACCAGCGCACTGGCCGACGCCAGCAGCACCTGGGCGCGTTCATAAGCGATCTTTTCGCGAAATTCCGCCGGCGTCGACGTCCCCTGCTCGGCCTGGTCCAGATATTCCAGTGCCGTGTTGTAGTACCCGCGGTCGCGAAGCCCGTCGACGAACTTCTGCCAGGGTTCGGCCCCGCGCGCGCTGCTCCCCGCCGCCAGCGCCGCCAGCAGGACCAGCGCCCGGACCGGCCGCCCGGATCCCGCCTTGCTGCCCCGACGGCGCACGGCCTGAACCCGGTCCGCATCGCCTCCCCGCGGAATGCTCATCATCGTGGCACTTCAATCCCTGAATCGACGGGTCGCGTCAGTCCTCGGGGAATTATCGACATCGCTGCTGCGCCGAACAAGCCGCCCGGACCGCGTCACCCGTGACCTTGGCGCAGCCGGACCGGCAGTCTCCGCAATCCGCCCGTCCAGCCGCGGATTCCGTCCATCGCCTGGCCGCCCCACGCCGACGTCCGCTGGGGATGCCTCGGTCCACGACCGCCGGGATGTTGGGAATGCGAGTTCTTTACGGTTGCAACACGCAGGGCCAGGGGCACCTCGGCAAGGCCGCCGTGCTCGTCCCGGCGCTCCTGGCGCGCGGCCACGAAGTGCGTGTCGTTTCGTCGGGTCCCAGGCCGCCGGAGCATTACCGCTTTCCCGGCCATCTCCACGTCGCTGGCCTCGAGTATGCCATTGAGGCCGGTCGCGCCGACATCGCCCGCACCGCTCGGGACTGGCTCCGTTCCTCCCCCCAGCTGCTCGCCAGCCTCAGGCAGGTCCGGCGACTCGTCGCGGATTTCCAGCCCGAACTGATCCTCAGCGACTTCGAGCCGTTCACCGCCAGCCCGCTCATTTCCCCTCCCTGCGAGGTCGTTTCCGTCTGCCGGCAGGCCGCGCTGCTCGATCCGGCCATCTCCACGCCTCCGCCGACCACCCGCGCCGCGCACCTCGCCCGCACCGTCATCCGGCTGTTCCTTCTCGGGGCTGACCGGCGTCTGGGCTACCACTACGCTCCGGAATCGCGACGCTGCCTGCCCCCCATCATCCGCCCGGAACTGTTCCTGCTGCGGCCGGAACCGGGAAACCATGTCCTCATCTACAACCATCACTACGTCCTCGAAGGCGAAGCTGAGCGGCTGATCCGCTGGGCCAGCGACCGTCGGATGGAGGTCCGGGCCTATGGGTTCACGAGCGTCCCTCGCGGACGGATCGGCTACGTCCGGTTCCAGCCCTCGAGCCGATCGCAAATGCTGCTCGATATGGCGACGGCCCGGGCGATCGCAACCACGTCGGGGCTGACGACGCCCGCCGAAGGCTTCCTGCTGCACAAGCCGGTCTGCGTCGTGCCTTTGCCCGGCCAATGGGAACAGCAGGCCAACGCGGCTCACCTGGAGAACCTGGGCATGGCCGTCGCTTCGTCGGCCTGGGATTACAACCGGCTCTTGGAGATTCCGGCCCCGCGGCCTGAGCATCCACTGCACCGCTGGCTGACGACCGGCAGCGAGCAGGTCCTCGACGCCATCCTCGCCGGTTCCGCTCCCGCCCGCCGCGCCGCCTGAAGCATTTCAACGGATCGACTGCAGCATCGCCTTCACCGCGTCGATGTTCCACGCCGATTCCACCACGCGCATGCCGATCAGCACCGGCACGCCGTTCCGCCCCTCGACCGTGCCCTCCAGCAGCCGATAGTTCGCGTCCGTCGCGCTGTCCACCGCCCGAGACACCGAAAAATCACGCTGTCGGCCCTGCACCTCGATCGTCATCCGCTCCACATTCGGACTGACCACGAGCGCGTCGCTGACGCCATTCTTCTCGCGCAGCACTTCGTCGATGTGCTGGCGCACCGTGTCCGAGCCCTGCAGCCCCGGCGAGGCCACCTGCAGCAGCATCAGCATGCCGTCCACCGAGCGGTGCTCGTAATACACTCCCTGCAGCGACAGGAATGTCAGCAACCGCCAGTCGATCGTCCCCTTCGGCTCATAGCCGGGAGGAGGAGTGAACGTCAACAGACTGTCGGCGACCGACCGCGCCACGGCCGGATCCTCGTACAGCCGGGGCCGCATCAGCGTCAACAGATAGCCGCAGATCAGCGCCGACAGCACCCCCGCGCACAGCAGCACGATCGCCGCCGGCCGCGCCCAGCGGCTCCTTGGCTCCGACGGCATCAAGGGCCGTCCCAGTTCTCCAGGCAGTCCGGTCAGGTTCACGCGGCATCCATTCGAAGGCTCTCAGAAGCACACGCGATTGTTCCGCCCGCCGCTCCCCGGAGTCAACTGCGGCGTTTCGCCGAAACTCCGACCTCCGTTCAGGCCGAGCCCCCCTTCCCGCTGGCGGCCAGCCGCTTCGACTTGCGGCTCGAACGCGGACCGTCGCGCTCCGGCGCCCGCGCGACGGTCTCTCTTGTTGAGGCCTCGAGCGCTGGACTCTCGACCAGATTCGCCGGGGCCACGGCCGGGCTCCTGACCTTCGACGACTTTGATTTCCGCACACGCGCTTCCGAACTCCCGGCACGCCGCCCGATCGCCCCGATGCCGCCCGCCATACGCCGCAAAACCCAGCCCATCGCCGCCAGGAATCCCCTGCAGACTCGGCGGCAGAACGGCAGCAATCCCCTGGCAAGCCGCGCGGACCGACGCCCCGGTTGAGCACGCTCCAGCAACCCCTCCCACGTCGGCAGCATGTCCCGCAATTCGCCCCGCACATCCCGTGAAAACCGTTTCCATCGGCCGTGTTTCTGCCGCAACGGCGCAGCTTCGTTTGTGACATGGATCACGTATCGAGCGTGATGCCACAGCGACGCCGCAGCCAGCAGGGGCCACAGCGTATTGAGCGCCCCCTGCCCGACGATCCAGGCCTCTGAACTCCGGCTCACCGCCAGCTCCTGGACCACCAGCGACGCCGCCAGCGCGGCCAGCGCCATCCGCAGCAAGATCCGGCTCGCTCCACAACTGGCCATTTCGATCAGCAACAACCGGGATGTGGTCCAGACCAGGATGGCCGCGGGCGCCAGCCAGATCGCCGAGCAAGGCAACGCGGCCGCCGCCGTCGACGACTCCTGCAGACGAGCAGCCAGCGTCGCGTGCCAGCCAGTGACGTGCGCCGCCAGCACCGTCGGCCAGGTCAGGCTCGACCAGATCCAGGCCCGGTAACGACCGTGAAAGTCCTTCCGGCTGTCCGTCCGATGCCACAGAATCAGAAACGACAACTGGCAGGCGGCCAGCAGCGAAACGCCCCGAAAGAACCCGCCGATGTTCCCGGATCGCAGTCCGAACAGCCCGCTGAGTTCCGGTCGCAGCCGATCCACAATCACCGGGGCCGCCGCCGCGAACAGCCACAGGCACAGCGCGCCGGCGACGAGAACCCAGGACTTCCAGAGTTCCGGGGCCACCAGACTGCTGACGCGACCCAGGACGCGTTTTTGCGGCGCATGCGCCGCAGCAGCGGGCGCGCTGCTGGCCTCAGCCGTCGTGGCCGGGTGCGAAAGCAGCGATACGGCCGCGTCCCCCTCGCAGGCGAGCCTTCGCCGTCGACGCTCGTGGACCGTTCGTGCCCCTGTGAATCGCGCGGTCATGTCGCCCGCCAAAAACTCCGTTTCACGGAGTAGTGATCGGAGCGAACACGTCCGGAGACGCTCGGATTCCCCGCCTCGCCGTGCGGGACGTCCGGGTTGCTGCACCGGTTGAACTACGACCGACAGCACCTGCACAGGCATCCCTCCGCTCGACCCGCCGAACGCTGCATCTGCACGATTGGCAGCGGTGCCAATTTGGCCACTCCCCCTGGAAGGCGAGGGGTGCCACTTTGGCATTAGTCGCGATCGGCGCGCTGGAGCCTGACTGAAGGGTATGGCTGTAAACTCAGTGGTGTATTAGTGTTGTGATATTTCATTGCTGCCATTTCTTGTTTGGCATTCGGCGTGCGATGGCCGGTTTTCGAAACGAACATCGCAGGTCAACGGCCGATGTGAGGCCCGCTGGCCGCATTGGATCGAATGGAGGAACTGAGATGGTGTCACATCGATTGCGTCGCTTTCTGGAGCCTCAGGTCCGCGGACCCTGGGAGTTGTTCGATGAGCTTCAGCGGGATGTGTCAAGCCTCTTCAACGCTGGCATGGGGGGGGACCGGGTCCGCATCTGGTCGTCTGATGATTCCGCCGTCATTGAGGTCGATGCACCCGGAATCGACCCCGACGCGTGCGACATTTCCATCAAGGACGCGCTCGTCAGCGTGACGACGGCGGCCGCCCCCGACTCCCCCGAGGCCGCCACGCGCGTGCACCTCAGGGAACGCTCGCGTTCGGACCTGCGACAGCAGGTGCAACTCCCTTTCCCGCTGGACGCCAGCCGGACGGAAGCCGTCTATGACCGGGGAATCCTGCGGATTTCCCTGCACCGCCGCGAAGACTCCAAGCCAGCGCGGATCGCCGTCAAAGCCAACTGACCCCGGCCCCGCGAATCCTGCCATCACACCTCATTGATTGAACAATCAAGGAACCTCAATCATGTCCACCACGCTGCAAAACGAGTCCAGGCCGGCGCAGGAAGAAGCCGTTCGATTCGTCGCCATCACTCCACATGCGGATGCCTGGGAGACGGAGGACGCCTATTTCCTGGCGGTCGAAATGCCGGGCGTCGACGACGCCCATTCCGACGTCACGCTCGAGAAGAACATTCTTGGCATCACGGGCGAAACCGCCGTTTCGACCTTCGAGGGGCTGAGGCCGGCGGCCGGCGACTACCGGCCCCGGCAGTATCGTCGCTCCTTCCGTCTGCCGGACGGCATCGACGGCGCCGCGCTCGATGCTTCGATGAAGAACGGCGTGCTGACGGTCCGCATGCCCAAGAGCGAGCAGGCCCTGCGGCGGAAGATCGCCGTCCGCCAGGCCTGATTTCGAGGATGCGGCAGCTCCCAGCGCACGGCCCCGGGCGACCCTCTGTCCCCCGGGGCTTTTTTGCGCCCCTCGGTCGGAAGCCTCAGCGACTCTGGCTCGTCATTGGCCCGCCCAGGCCGGCAGTCGATAACATCAGCAGGTCCTATCCAGTGTTTTGATCCGCCTGTTTGAGCGCGTCCGCCGTGTCCCCTGAGATTTCCCGCCAGACGTCTTCGGGCCTCGTGCTCTGGATCCTGCTGGCGCTGTTGACCGGCTGGGCGCTGACCTGGAGCATGACGCTGCTCCCGGCACGTGCGCGGCCGCTGTTCCTGCTGCCGCTGTTCTACGGACTGATCGGGGCCGTGCTGTTGACTCAACTGGCGACCGCGACGGCCGTCCGCCGGCTTCCGGGCGTGGCCGCATTGACCGTGGCGCTGCTGACGGCTGGCTTCGGTTGGAGCGTCCGGCAAGGCTACCTGCGGTCGCGCGATGAAATCCGCCGGGACCGCGACCAGGCCGGGCAGCGGATACTCGCGCTCGAAATGCTGCGCCAGACGGCGGCCGATGACCCGGGTCTGATTCGCCGCTATGAGGAGGAACTCGACTCAGGCGGCTGGTCCTGGCCGCTGTTTCTCAATCATCGGTTTCGACCATTCGGCGCGTGGACGTCGGACTGGCCGCGGACTCTGTTCGCCAGCGAACTCCTGCTGACGGCGGTCGGCGCGGCCGCGGGCCTGCGCCTGGGCGCGCCCCGCGGCGACAGCGATCGCCCCCCCGCCAGCCTGCCCCTCAACGAACCCTCGAAAGACGCGTGATGATCGTCGGCATCGGAACGGACATCATTGAGGTCGTGCGCATCGGCGAGATGATCGAGCGCCACGGCGAACTGTTTCTGCAGCGCGTCTTCACCGAGCAGGAAATCCATTACTGCCAGCAGCGAAAGCTGGCGATGCAGCATTACGCCGGCCGCTGGGCGGCGAAAGAAGCCGTGATGAAGACCTTTGGCACCGGCTTCGCCAAGGGCGTCGGCTTCCGCGACATCGAAGTCGCCTCGCTGAAAAGCGGACAGCCCGTCATCGAGCTGTCCGCCACGGCCAAAGAAACGTCGCGACGGCTGGGAATCGACGATGTTTTGATCACCATTTCCCACTGCCGGGCCTACGCGACGGCGACCGCGATCGCCGTGCAGCATCGCCGGGTGAACGGCCCCGAGTGACTTTGGAGCGGATCTCTCAGGCGCTCAACGCCGGCTCGTCAATCCACCATTCCGCCCCGCGCCGCTGGACCCGCCGGTACAGCGTGTCCCGCTCCACCGGCTCGCGTCCCGCCTCGCGGATCAGCCGGTGCAGCTGGTCGACCGTCAGCCCTTCGGGCGTCTTCGCGCCGGCATCGTGATAGATCAGCTCGTGGACGACCGTGCCGTCGATGTCGTCGGCGCCGAAGCCCAGCGCCACCTGGGCCGTCTTCTCCCCCAGCATGATCCAATACGCCTTGATGTGGTCGAAGTTGTCCAGCATCAGCCGCGACAGCGCGATCATCCGCAGGTCCATGTGACCGGTCGGCTTGTGGAGGTGCGACATCCCGGTGTTCTCGGGATGGAAGGCCAGCGGGATGAATGTCTGAAATCCGCCCGTCTCGTCCTGCAGATCGCGCAACCGCAGCAGGTGATCGATGCGGTGTCGGGCCTGCTCCACGTGGCCGTACAGCATCGTCGCGTTGGAGCGCAGACCCAGTTGATGGGCCGTGCGGTGGATGTCGATCCAGTGCTGCGAGTCCGCCTTGTGTTCGCAGATCTGCGAGCGCACGTGCTCGTCGAAGATTTCGGCTCCGCCTCCGGGCAGACTGCCCAGCCCGGCGGCCATCAGCTCCCGCAACACCCATTCGTAGGGCTGCTTCGTCAGGTGGGCGAACCAGTTGATCTCCACGCCCGTCCAGGCCTTGATATGAATCTGCGGCCACGTCTCGTGGATGACCCGCACGACGTTCACGTACCAGTCGAACTTGCGCTGGTGATGCAGCCCGCCGACGACGTGAATCTCGGTCGCGCCGCGGGCCTGCGCCTCCAGCACCCGCTCGCGGATCATGTCGTCGCTGAACACGTATGCGCGGTCTGATCGCAGGTCCGAACGAAACGCGCAGAACGTGCAGCGGTACACGCAGACGTTCGTCGGGTTCAGGTGGACGTTTGTGTTGTAGTACGCGACGTCGCCGTTCTTCCGTTCGCGAACCCGATTCGCCATCCGTCCCAGCGTCAACAGGTCGCAGTGTTCGTCCAGAAACAGGCCGTCCTCAAACGACAGCCGTTCCCCGTTCTCGACCTTGCGGCGGATGTCATCCAGCATTCCGGAAGCCGTCATCATCTCTCGGATCGCAGTGTGTCTGTCAGGTTCGACGCCGCAGGGGACGGCCGTCGCGGACTCGGTCCAGCCCGGCGCCCGCGGTGATTGTAGGGGTTGCAGACGCTGGCCGCCGCTCCGCGCCGCCATCGGCCGGGAACGTCGGACTTTCGCATCGCCTGACCAGAGAACCGCAACGGCGCGGGACCCTTCACCCCCCGCCCGCGGAATCGTTGATGATCGTGCAGGGCGTCTTGCGGCTGATCCGTTTGAGCAGCCCCGTCAGTACCCGCCCGGGACCGATCTCGTAGAACTCGTCGATCCCCGAGTCGAGCATGTGGCGAATGCTGTCCTCCCACCGCACGGGGGAGACGACCTGCTGGACGAGGATCCGCTTGAGTTCGTCAGCTTCGGCATGGGTGCGCGCGTCGACATTCGACACGACGGGAATTTCCGGCGCCCGCATGGTCACCGGGGCCAGCGCCGCCGCGAGCCGGTCATCCGCCGGCTTCATGATGTCCGTGTGGAACGCCCCGGCGACCGCCAGCGGAATCGCGCGGCCTCCCCGGGCCTGCGCCAGCTCGGCCGCCTTTTCGCAGGCGGCGTTCACTCCCGACAACACCAGATTGCCCGGACACAGGTAGTTCGCGATCTGCAGCAGGCCTTCGGCTGACGCCTCATCCCGGATCTCAGCGACCTGCTCGGGGGACAGCAGCAGCACGCTGACCATGCCCGAGGGGGTCGCGTCCGCCGCGTCCTGCATCGCCTGCCCCCGCTGCTGAACGACGCGCAGCCCGTCCTCGAACGACATCGCGCCGCTGAACACCAAAGCCGTGTATTCGCCCAGCGACAGCCCGGCCGCGATTTCGCAGGCCAGCGAAACATCCGGCGCGTCGGCTCGCAGCTTTTCCAGGCAGGCCAGACTGGTCACGAAAATGGCCGGCTGGCTGACGACGGTCGTGTCGAGTTCCGATGCCGGCCCCTCGAAACAGAGCTTCGCGAGGTCATACCCGAGAATGTCCCCGGCCTGCTCGTACAGTCGGGCGGCCGCGGGATAGCGCTCGGCGATCGACTTGCCCATCCCCACGTGCTGAGCGCCCTGGCCGGGAAACAGGAACGCGATTCGACTCATGTCCGGTCACTTTCGAACGATGCGGCCTGATCGGAGACCGCGCGGCTTGGCCGGGGACCGCCGGACCTTCTGCCGGCGCACAAAAAAACCCGGGTCTGAACCCGGGTTTGTCCGGAAATGTCGCCGGAAACTCAAGTGACCCCAAGGGGATTTGAACCCCTGTACCTGGACTGAAAATCCAGTGTCCTAGGCCGCTAGACGATGGGGCCGTGTGCGCTCCGCAGCGTTTCCCCGCTGGATGCGACGAAACGCGAACCGGTTGGCTGGAGTATTGATATCGGTTCCCGGGCAGGTGTCAAGTCGGCGTTTCCGCGCGTTCAACTTGAATGATGCCCTTACGGGGACAAAGGTTCGATCCCAAATGCTGGAATCTGGGACGAATCCGGACTGGCGTGGACCGCATTTCCGGCCGGGGGCCGTCGCGTCTGGCCAGTCCCCGAATGCGTCGTCGGCCGGCCCAGCCGCGCATCGGCCCCTCGCAGGCACCGCCGCCGCAGGTACAGCCCCGCCAGCACATACAGCGCCAGCCCCCCGGCGAAGCCCCACGGGTACGACAGTCGCGACCACCCCTGCTCCATCCGGAATTCCTCCGCGGGAACCGTCTCGGCCATCCGCAGAATCGTCGCCGGATTCAATGACAGGCCCGCGACAATCACGTTCGCCGCCGCGCCTCGCAGCGTCAGCCGCGCCGCGTAGCTCAACAGCAGCGGCACGCCGCACGCCGCCGCCACGACTCCCAGCGATGTGAAGATCGCCGCCAGCCCCGATCGCATCCGCAGGCCGATCGAGAAGGCGATCCACATCAGCAGCCAGCCGAACACGACCGTCGCCGTCAGCGACTGCGCCAGGTAGGACAGGTCCCATTTGTAGTCCCGGTACCAGTGCTCAAAGGCAATGATCGTTACGAACGGAACGGACAGGACCAGCAGCAGCCGGCGCACGCCGGCCAGTTTCTCCTGCATCAGCTGCCGGCCCGGAATCGGCGTCGCCAGCAGCACGTCCAGCGTCTGCCGGGAACGTTCGGACGTAATCACGTTCGCCGCATGCACGCAGAGCATCGCCACGGAAATGACCCACAGCGTGTACCACAGGTACGACATCGACTGGTGCCCGCGGACCATCTCGATGTTGACCATCTGCGAGACGAACAGAATCGGCAGCTCGAGCACGACCAGCACCCGCACCAGATAGCGGAACGTTCCCAGCGACCGCTTCGACGTCTCCCGCCAGGCCACCGGATGGTCCTCCGGCAGCGGCTTGCCGTCGTGCACCAGAACGACTCCCCCCGTCACGGTGTTCCACTCGTTGAACCAGCGGTCCATCGCCTGAAACACCTGCAGCAGGACGTTCCGGGCTGGCACGAATGCCCGGCTCTGCAGGAATTCCGTCGCCAGCAGCAACGCCAGAAGCGAGCAGATCGAAACCCGCGCGAACAACAGCACGAAGTTCTCCGGCGTCGCCCCCAGAAACGAATCCGAACCCGGCATGCCCGTCATGAACGGCGCCAGCCCCAGCGTCAGCACCGAGATCACCACCGGCCCCGCGTACGACGCCATCACCGCTTCGACGGTCGTCCGGAAGTACGACGAGCACAACAGCGAGAACGAAGCGGAATAAATGACGGCCAGAATCAGCGAGCCGCAGGCGATCAACAGATGATCCCGCGTCACGCCTCCGTAACTGTAGGCCACAGCCATCAGGGGAAATGACAGCATCACATACGACAGCGCGGGAACGACCCGGCTCAGGAACTTCTGCAGAATGATCTCGACGGGCCGGATTGTCGTGAGCAGCAGGATCGCCAGCGTTTCCCGCTCTTTTTCGATCGTCAGCGCGCTGGCTGTGATCGCCGGGACGAGCACCAGCACCGCCACGTACTCGATCCAGAACAGGCTCTGGAACAGCCCCAGGCCGCGCCCCAGCAGCGCCTCCGGATTTACGTTCCCGCCGAACAACAGCAGCAGGCCCGCCGCGAACAGCGCGGTGGCATAGGCGAACCGCACGACGTACGTCCGTCGCCGCGCCGCCAGTTCGGACAGCTCCTTCAGCAGCAGCGGCGTTTCGGGGCGTTTCAGAAACCGCATCGCGTCGGCCTGTGGCTCCAGCGTCCGTCAGTCAGGTCTCGACCAGTGTACGCAGCCCGAGGCTGCGGTGTGGAACGAAAGTTCCAAGCACGGGACCGCGAGTCCAGACCGCGGGGATCAGGGCGCCGCGGCTCCGTTCGCTGGCGGGTATAATCGTTGCACCTTGCCGTCCGTATCGACTTCAAACAGCCCCGGGGCTCTGGGGTCGATGACAAGGGCCGTCATCCCGTCCTCACGAAGGCACAGGCCGACCGGATTGACGAACGGGTCTCCCGAGGCGAGCCGAGACGTCGCCCCTTCCGGCGTCACCGCCCAGACCGCCTTGCCGTAGCCGTCGGTCACCAGCGCCGTGCCGTCCTGGCGGATCGCGATCTGGTGCGGAAACTCGAAGGTCCGCTCGGCCACCAGCTCCGTCGTCGTCTGGCCGTCCGGAGAAACCCGACGAATGTGGGGCGGCTGGGCCGTCAGGATCCAGACGTTGTTCTCCGCATCGACAGCGACGCCCCGGGCTCCCGCCAGCACTGCGAATTCCTGGGGTTCGCCCCCTGCAGCCGGCAGCTTCCAGACCCGCTGCAGCTCGAGATCGGTGACGAACAGCTCGCCCTGGCTGTTGCTGGCGATTTGAGTCGGGACGCCGATTTTCCCTGGCCGGTACTCATCCTTCGGGGCCGGGCCGTCGTGCCCGCTCGTCAGCGATGTCAACTCCCCTTCGGGCGACAAGCGGTACACGTCGCGCGTCGCCGAATCGCCGACGAAGATCGCTCCATCCCGGGCCACATGGATGCAGTAGACCGCGTTCAAGGGCGTCCGAAACGTGGCCAGCCCCTCGTACACGGGCGTCAGCTCGCCGTCCTGCAGCGCCAGGACGCCGTGGAACCGACGATCCGAAAGCAGAACCCGGCCCTGGGAGTCGATGGCGACGCCCAGCGGGTACTGCCAGTCGGCCGCGTTTACTGGCGTCTGCCAGACGGTGAACAGGCAGGCGAGACCGGCCAGCCAGGCCGGCGCATGAGTCACAATGTTCATAGGGCAAAGATGTTGCGAAGGAAAATGGAACGCAATTCAGATTCAGATTAACGCGATCGTTCCAGGCAGGCAAAGCCGCTGCTCAGGTTTGCCGACGCCCGCGATCGGCAGGCAGCCGTCCCGCTGCGGGAAACCCGGGGGAATTGCCGGGATCGCGGCGAACAGACCGCCCATTCCCGAGGTATTCTTCCACAGGGGGGCGGTGCGTCGTTACCCGCTGGCAGGCAATGTCTTGCGGCCAGCACAACTGGCGGTCGGCCGATCCCCGCTGTAGAGTGAACGAGATATCTTGCAGCAGTCGCCGCCCTGCGGCGTGCGGAATCGCCCCCTGTCGGGATTTGTCCCCGAGGAGTGACATCGTGACCAGCCGATCCACGAGCCTGCCCGCACTCGGCGTGAGTCTGCTCGTCAACCTGACGATGTTGATCCCGTTGAACTTCGTGATGATGTCGGCCGCGCAGGACGATTCGCTGACCGAGATCACTTCGCTGATGGATGATCTTGGGCCTGAGGAGTTTCAGTTCAACGCGGTATCGAAGTTCGACCAGGTCGGCATGGGCTCGGGCGAGAATCTCTCGCTGACCTCGGCCTCGCTGTCGGCGGCGGCGGATGTCGGACCGGCGGAGACAGCGATCGAGCAAAAGATTCAGGAAGCCATTCTGCCGGAGGCGCCCCGGATCGCGGACACCGTGCCCCTGCCGTCGAACGCCCAGTTGACCGCGCGGGTCGCCGTCCGCGGGACGAGCGACAAAGTCGACGGGGGCATCGCTGGTTCAATGGATCGGATCACCCACGAGATCCGGCAGTCGCTTGAAGAGCGGCAAACCCTGGTGATGTGGCTGTTCGACGCCTCCGGTTCGCTGAACGACCGCCGGCGTGAAATCACCGAGCGGTTCGAGAATGTTTACCGTCAGCTGGGCGACCTGGGGGACACCGACGGGCTGCACACCGCCGTCGTCAGCTATGGCGAGCAGGTGAAGCTGATCTCCAAAGACCCGGTCAAGGATGTCCGCGAGTTCATCGAGCCCGTGCGGAGCATCGAGGTCGATGAGTCGGGCATTGAGAATGTCTTCACCGCTGTCCGCATGTCGGTGGACAAGTGGAAGCAGTGGAAACGCAGCGAAGGCCGCTGGAACAAGCTGCTGTTCATCGTCACCGACGAGCGCGGCGATGACGCGGAGGCGCAGCTCGAAGAAGTCATTTCGCTCTGCAAGCGCTACGGCGTGCGGGTGTACGTCGTGGGCAACGCGGCGGTGTTCGGGCAGAAGATCGGCTACGTCCGCTGGAAGTACGCGGACGGATTCGAGGAAGACATTGAAGTCGATCAGGGGCCGGAAACGGCGTTTCCTGAGGGCCTGCAGCTTCCCAGTTGGGGCGGCGGCGACTGGCGTTCGGAACGCATTTCGGCGAATTACGGCCCTTACGCGCTGACGCGGCTGTGCGCGGAAACCGGAGGCCGCTACCTGATCGCCGAGGACACGCACGGCCGGCAGTTCGATCCCGCCGTGATGCGGGACTACACGCCGGATTACCGCCCGGTGAAGGTCCAGGAATCGGAGATCGCCAAGCATCCGTCCAAGATGGCGCTGGTCCGCGCGGCGGAGATGACTCTCAAGGGGGAGCGGTTCATGCTGCCCCAGACGGAATTCCGCGCGTTCAACGACAACGTGCTGCGCACGCAGTTGACGGAAGCTCAGCGGCCGGTGGCGACGGTCTTCTACCGGATCGACGAGCTGTACAAGGTGCTGAAGGAAGGCGAGAAATCGCGTCCGAATCTGAAAGAGTCGCGCTGGCGGGCGGCTTTCGACCTGGCCCTGGGGCGGCTGCTGGCGATGCACACCCGGTACGACGGCTACAACCGGATGCTGGCCGACATGAAGGTCAGTCCGGCCACGTTCAGCGACGCGAAGAACAACCACTGGCGGATCGCGCCTTCGAAGGACATCGACATCGCGAAGGTCGGCCCGCTCGTCAAGCAGCGCGCCGACCAGGCGCGGATGTACCTCAGCCGCGTCATCGATGAACATCCCGGCACGCCCTGGGCGATGCTGGCTCAGCGGGAACTCCAGCACGAACTGGGATGGCAGTGGCAGGAGTACCACATGGCGGTCGCCGGCATGGACCTCGGGAACAACGCTTCCGATGAGGAAGTCGCCCGGCTGCTGCTGGCGGAAGATGAAATGCGGCAGCAGCAGATGCAGGCGGCGCCCCAGGCGCCGGAACGCCAGCGGCCGCGGTTGTAGGCGCTCTGATCAGAGCCCGAACCGGGCGACCGGTTCGACTGTCGGGGCGGCGGCGACACGTCTCGCTCGATCGCGCCTCACGATATTCACGCTCAGCGCCGGCCTGGCGCCTGTTCGATCTGCACGAGTTCGCCCGCGTCGATCCACACGAGTCCGCAGGGATAGCAGGAGTCGACAACGACGTTGCCCGGCCCGTAATACGGATGCACCTGCATCGGTCGGCGGCAGCGGCTGCACGCGATGCGGCGTTCCAGGGCCTGCGGATCAAGCGGACGCGGGGCCCGGCCGTACTCTCCAAACGCGGCCCGGCGGATCCGCACGGCGGCCGCGAATGCGACATCAGCGAACAGCATCCCCCGGCAATCGGAACACCAGGCGACGGCTTGGCCTTCAATGAGTCCCGAGCGCAGCCGGGTTCCGCAGCCCGGGCAGTCCGTCTGAGCCTCGCACCCGAGATCGATGATGTCCTCGAGCAGACCGCTGCCGGCCAGCGGCAGGGAGGACGTGGCGCAGAACTCGCAGACGACGCGGCCGTTCTTCAATTCCAGCGCCTGCGGCGCGCCGCAGCGTCGGCAGTTGGACATGAGACGCCCCGCGTCGGATTCCGGCGGGGACGCGTCTGCACGATCAAACGCCGTCCCCCCTTCGACCTTAGCTCACAAATGGCGGGGGCGACGGGGAAACAGCCGATCTCCGGGCGGCGCCAGAGCCCGGGCCACACGGTCGAGCCGAACAGTCGGGCGCGGCCCGCAAGCCGCACCGACGGCAGCCTCCGGTCAGTTCAGATCCGCGTCCGGCGCCTGCGGCTCTTCATCGGTCTGACCCTCTTCGCGGGCCGTCCACTGGCCGAAGGCCTCGAACAGGTCCGACGAGATCAGCACTTCTTCGGTGACGCCGATCTGGATGTTGAGGTCGATCCGTCCCAGCGCGGCTCGGATCTCGCGCACGACCAGCAGCGGCGCCACCAGCGTCCGCGGCGGAAGTTTGGGAGATTCGATCAACTCGAGATGGCAGAGGTCGCCGATCATCAGACTGCTCCAGTCTCAGCGGGTGTCCGCGTTCCGACCGGTCTCGATCGGAACGTCCTGCGTCGTATGAACCGCATCATTCCCTGCGGCGGCGCGGCTCATCAGGCCGACGGTTGAGCATCATCAGGCGGGAACGGACCGCCTGCAATTGTTGCGGCTCGCCGCCGTCCGGAATTCCGCGATCCCGATCCGAACGGGATGCTTTGGCAATCTGCGCGGCGGACGCAAGACATGACGATTGCGGGCGTGCCGCCGATCGGCGTCAACATTCCGGATGCAGCAGGTCGCTTCGCGGCGGACGGCCGTGCAAGCCGAAACTGCTGAGGATTCCCCGAATCGTCGGGCGTTCCGACGGCGCGATGCGGACAATCCCGCGTCGCGCTCCCGAAAAACGTCTGCAATCCCTACGATCCCCCCGTTTCAAGGCGTCTGGAGAACTGACATGACGACGATTCTGGTGACGGGTGGCGCGGGTTTCCTCGGCAGCCACCTCTGCGAACGGCTGCTCGACCGCGGCGACGAGGTGATCTGCCTCGACAACTATTTCTCCGGACGCAAGGCGAACATCGCGCATCTGCTGGGCAGTTCGAACTTCGAATTGATCCGTCACGACATTGTGCATCCGATCTACATCGAGGCGGAGCAGATCTACAACCTGGCCTGCCCCGCGTCCCCGGTGGCCTACCAGTACAACCCGATCAAGACGATCAAGACGTCGACGGTCGGCATGGTCAACATGCTGGGGCTCGCCAAGCGCTGCCGCGCGCGGCTGCTGCACACGTCGACGTCGGAGGTGTACGGCGATCCGGAGGTGCATCCGCAGCGCGAGGACTATTGGGGGCACGTCAATCCGCTGGGCCCGCGGTCCTGCTACGACGAGGGCAAGCGAGTCGCGGAATCGCTGTGCATGAATTACCACCTGGCGCACGGCGTCGAGATCCGGATCGTGCGGATCTTCAACACGTACGGGCCGCGGATGGATCCGAACGACGGGCGCGTCGTGTCGAACTTCATCATGCAGGCGCTGCGCGGCGAACCGCTGACCGTCTATGGCGAGGGACAGCAGACTCGCTCGTTCTGCTATGTCGATGACCTCGTCGAGGGGCTGATCCGGATGATGGATCAGGATGGCGACATCGGTCCGGTGAACGTCGGCAATCCGGTCGAGAACACGATGCTCGAACTCGCGCAAACGGTGCTGGATGTGACGGGCTCGAAGGCCACGATCGAGCACCGGCCCCTGCCCCAGGACGATCCGCGTCAGCGCTGCCCCGACATCTCCAAGGCCCGCCGGCTGCTCAACTGGGAGCCGAAGATCGACCTCCGCACGGGGTTGTCGCGGACGATCGATTACTACCGCAAAACGCAGTTCTCGTCATGAGACCGGCCCGGCGGAAGTGACCGGCGCGCACGCAGGGCTGCCTTGTACACGGGCAGCGCCCTCGCGCTGGCCGCGTCGCGCCTGTTTCGCGTCCGCCCGTTGAAACCCAAGCACCGGACTCGGCTTGAGGATGGCGGCCGCCCGCCGCTTCGCCCCCGGCATGCAACTTGCCATGTGCAGGATCAGGACGCATTCGCCGTTCGCTCGGAATTCTCCGACCTGCTGGGACGCAGGGACCATGTCGCGCTCGGCGGCGAATTCGATATCGATGGCAAGTGAAATGGCGCGACGGACGACGCTGAGGCGTCACGGGTATCTGATTGACATGGACGGCGTTCTGTACCGGGGATCGGCGTTGATCCCCGGCGCGGACCTCTTCATCCGCAGGCTGCGCGAACGGCGCATCCCTTTCCGGTTTCTGACGAACAACAGCCAGCGGACGCGACGCGACGTCGTCGCCAAGCTGAGCCGCATGGGCGTGCCGGCCGAGGATGACGACGTGTTCACCTGCGCGATGGCCACGGCGCGGTTCCTGGCCCAGCAAAAGCCGGGGGGCACGGCGTTCGTGATCGGCGAAGGGGGGCTGCTGACGGCCCTGCACCAGAACGGCTACGCCGTCGTGGATCACGATCCCGATTACGTCGTCGTGGGCGAAGGACGCACGTTCAACCTCGAACTCGTCGAGGCCGCCGTGCGGATGATCTCGAACGGGGCGAAGCTGATCGCCACGAATCTGGACCCGAACTGTCCGACGCAGCACGGCATCCGGCCTGGTTGCGGCGCGATGGTCGCCATGCTCGAGGCCGCGACCGGCATCAAGGCCTTCAGCGTCGGCAAGCCGAACCCGATCATGATGCGCGCGGCCTGCGAAGAGCTGGGGCTCGACCCGGCCGATGCCGCCATGATCGGCGACACGATGGAGACCGACATCCTGGGCGGCGTGCAGCTGGGCATGCACACAATCCTCGTTCTGAGCGGGGGCACGCGCGCCGAAGATCTCCCGCGGTATGCCTTCCGGCCCGAGCTGGTCGTCGACTCGCTGGGCGCGCTGGCCACGACGCTCGACCGGCGACGCTGGGCGCCTCCCTGGCGACTCAGCCCGCAGCGGCCCGCGCTCTCCGCGATCGCCTGACCCCGTCCGCTCGGCGCGAGCGGCGCTGCCGGCGCTCTGGTCCCCGTCACCGCACGCGGCACTGGAACGTCAGCACGCCGCTCGCCTGGCCCTGCAGCGGCTCGGCCAGCCGGAAGGTGATCACCGTCCCCTGCCGGCCGTTGTCGACGACCTCCAGCTCGCCCTCGAGATCCCACTCGGCCGTCTCTTCCAGCAGCTCCAGCCGCGGCGACAGGTTGTCGATGACCTGCACGTCCGTCAGCGGTTTGCCCCCCAGGTTGCTGAACCGCAGCGAGAACGACACCACGTCGCCCAGCTTCGCGGACCCGCGATCCGCCAGTTTGACGAGTTGCAGCTCGCCCGGCGCCCGGCGGTCCTCGACGCCGACGACCTCTTCGGCGACGAACGCGGCCGACACCTGCTGACCCGCGAGGTCTTTGGCGACGATTCGCGGCGCCTGGTTGGTGGACCACTCGTTCGCGGCGACCATCAGATCGATGACCCGCGGATCAGCGACAATGTCCATCGTGAATGTCGGCGCGAAGGCGTAGTCCTGGAAGGCGTTGACGAGCTTCGCATGCGTGTTGGGCTTCAGGTCGTAGGCCACCTCGCCGTCCTGCTGCGCGGAGTTCATCCCGCTCAGCCGGTCGCGCGTCCGCAGTGCGGACAGGGCGTCGATTTTGGCCCGTTCGGTGATGCCGGTCCGGTTCGTGAAGCCCGCGATCTTGACGCCGTCGTGCGCGCCCAGCGCGCGGTCGACGTTGTAGTCCTCGATCGCTTCGGTGACGGCGCGGGCAACCCCGAAGCGGGGCGCGTAAACGCAGACCTGATTCGAAGGCTTCACCCGCCGCCGACCCGATTCATCGACGTACGTCGCCACAGTGTCTTCGTTCTCCAGACCGGCGACGACGCCCCGCTGGAAGTGGACTGGCAGGCCGTGATCGCCGCCGTCGCAGACGTATTCGTCGCGCCCGTTCTCAAAGCCGACCCCCACGGCCCCGGGCAGCGGGCTCTGGCAGCCGTCCTGCGGACAGCCCGGAAGGTCGACATGCACGCGCGGGCAGGGAGCATGCGCCACGGCCGCGGCGATCGCCGCCGTGTTGACGCTGGGAATGACGGCCGTCTGTTCAAGGTCCGAGGCCCAGGGCCGCGTTTGCGGAACCCGCGGCAGTTCGGCCGGCTCCTCCAGTTCCTCATGAGAGAGCTGCTGGATGACAGCGACTCCGTCGTTGTGGCCGGCGGCCTGCTGCACGCTCTGGGCGGCGCGGGGCGGCGGGCTGACCGATGCGCGTTCGTCGTTCGTCGCGGCGGCGGCGAATGGGTCGGCTTGAGCGACGCGCGCTTCCCTGTTCCGGCCCCCCGCATCCGACAGGAATCGCGGCAGACTTGTGCAGCCGCTGGCGAACGTCATTCCGGCCAGCGCGGAGATTCCTGCGAGCCGAAGTCCGGCGGAACCGGCCCGGCGCCGCATCGACTGATTGCGAAGCTCACTCATGTCGTCCTCCCGAATGTGCTGAGGTGATCCGCGCGGGCCCTGCGATTCGTCGCGTCGCGGGTCAGAAGTCCGTGTCCGCGGGGAACGGGCGAGGCCCGTCAGGCGTGTCCAGCTCGACCGGCGGCGGATCGGAGGAGTCGTTATCGCCAGCCGGCTCGTCCGGGGCCGGCTGCTCGAGCGGCAGGCGTTCCGCGGCGGCTGGCGGCGCGGTGGGCGGGGCCGTCAATGGCTGGGGCGTCGTTCGCGGGGCGGCGGGCGTGGAGACCCGCACTTTGGCCGGCGAGGGAGTGATGGGGGCGATCACCTCAACGTCGGAGAAGTCCGCGTGTCCGGTTCTCGGATCGGGACGCCGCCCGCCCAACCTCAGAATGGCGATCGGCCGGCCGCGCTCGTCCGCCACCTTCAGCAGATTGGCGCGGGGCGAGAACTCCGTCGTATGCGGGCCATCGTTCTGCGGCTCGGGCAGCGCCAGATCGGGCTGTTCCAGGTAGACCACTTTCGTCACCAGCCGGTTCTGGATGGCCGCCTCGATGTCCTCGGCGGTGATGGCGATCGGAACCGGGAAGTCCCGCTCCAGCCCGGCGGGCGCGTGGAGGTGATCCAGCATCTCGACGCTGGGATACAGCTCGATTCCGGGGAACTCCTCGAGATCGCTGATGCGGAAGCGGTGCACGCGGCCCACGAGCAGATCGGTCGTTGCCGGTGCGGCGATCGGCGCCTCATCAGAGCCCGCCGCGTGGCTGACATGCCCGCCATCGGGCAGCAGGAACTCGACGACCTGCAGTTTCCCCTGCCGGGTCCGGTCGATGGTCGTCTGCCACTGGCCGGCCTGGCCGGGGACGCGATGATCGAGCGGATAGTAGCGGGGGCTGGACTGGGCCTCGGCGACGGCGGCGCCGAGCGGAAGCAGGGCGAGCAGGCACAGGGCGAACGGTCGCATGCTGGCGCCTAATGGGGGGCGTGATGAAAAATCAGCCGCCGGACGCAGGCGTCGGCGGCTGATGGGTGTTCAGAACAGTTGCCGCGGACGCCGCTCAGTAACCGGGCGGGCAGTAGGCTCCGCCAGCTCCGGCGCCGGCCGGCATCGAGAGTTCGCCCGGGCTGTAGACCGGGTGCTTCTCAGTGTACTGCACGTGCTTGACCGGGTGCGGCAGGCTGATGCCCGGCTCGTGCTTGACGTCGATCAGCATGTGGTCCACGGGCTGGCCGACGTCGACGTTGGTCAGGTTCCGCATGGTGTGCGACTTGAGTCCGGCCGGACGGCCCAGCGGCAGGTGCGGCGGGCCGGCGAGGCCGATCGGCGTGCCGACGTGCGGGTAGCCCCAGGTCGGTCCGCCCGCGTTGCACACGGGGCCGCAGCCCGGTCCGCACTGCGTGATCGACGGGCCGGCGACAAGCACGTCGCTGGGGACGCCGCTGCCGCACGAGCGGAGGTCGCCGATGGCGACGGGCGGCACGAAGTCGCCATTCTCGCCGTCAACCTGGTTGTACGCAGTCTGCGTCACCTGGGCTCCGGGGAGCGGCTGGCCGGGCATTTCGAGGTTCATGTTGCCCATCCGGATGACGGCCATGATCGTGCCGCGGCGGTCGGCTTCCTGGATCGGGTCCTGACCCAGCGGCAGCCGCGTGGAGACCAGTTCTTCGACCCCGGCGATCGCCAGGTCCTGGTACCGGGCATCCGGCAGGTAGATGACCTTCGTCACGAAGTTGTTCGTCGCGACCTGGTCCAGATCCTCATCGTTGATGCGGATCGGCACGGCGTTGTGCGCGAGGTACGCCTCGGTCGTCGGATGGGCCGGGTAGACGTGCAGCGTCGGGTAGACCGCGCCCATCTCACGCCCGGGGATGTCCGTCAGCTTGAGGCGGTAGGACGCGCCCTGCACGAAGTTGTAGCTGGCCGGGGCCATCAACTGGTTCTCGGCGAACGCTTCGCCGATCTGCCAGCCGATGTTCATGCCTTCGGGGCCGTTGAAGCGGACCTGAGTCGTCCGGGTCGCCGCCGGAGGTCCGGGAATGGCCATGGCGCCCATCCCGTAGGGTCCCATCGCATAGGGGCCCATCACCCCTGGACCAGGGCCCGCGACCATGGGCCCGGGCTGGGCGAGCATCGCCGCAGGCGGCGCGTGGTACTCATTGCGTTGGAACGCTTCCTGTCCGTCGTAAGCACAGCCCACGCAGACGATCAGCAAGGTTGCAAGAGCGAGAAAGTACAGTTTCATCGCCAGTATCCTCGAATGGCTGGTCCCGTCGAACGTCCTGAACACCGATCTGCGGTCGACCTGCCTTGTGACGACCGTCTACAATCGACGCGACCCGTCCGGGAATGGCACGGGCCGCGCAAGCAGCTACCTCTTGATTCGGCGTGCTGCTCGCCGTTTTCTGAGGCAAAACCGGCATTTTCCGTGTTCCATGCAAAGACGCTCCAAGTTGACATTGGCGGTGGCCGTGGCGCTGATCGCCTTATGCAGTCTGGCCTTGCGTAAAACGGCCCGGGCCTGGCAGGCGCCGGCCGCCGGGCAGAATCCGCCGGTCGCCCAACCAACGCCCGAGCCGGACCCGGTCGAGTCCGCCGAGGCCGTCGCGCTCGTGCAGGCCGCGCGGGATCAGCTCAGCCAGTGGCGATCGGTGTCGGCGACGATCATTGAACGCGTCGACATCGGCGATCGGCGGTTTCGCGCCGAGGGGCGGTACATCGCCGGCGAGTTCCCCCGCACACGGCTGGAATACGAAGTGACCGTCGGCAACACGGTCGGCTCCCTGCTGGAAGTCTGCGACGGGCAGGTGCTGCACATCCTGCGCACGATCGAACGCGCCGCGCCGGACGCCCCCAAGGATGGCGAGGAATCCTCCGGCGATGGCCGCAAGCCGGTCATCGAAGCGGTGCGCCGGGACGTCCAGCAGATCCTGCGGGCCGCTCCCAACGCGCGAAACGCCGCGCTGCCGATTCACGCCGCCGACCTCGGACTGGGGGGCGTGCCAGCGGTTCTGGCCGCGCTCGAGCATGCGATGACGTTTGAGTCCCTGCGTGAGGAAACGGTCCAGGGGCAGGCGATCCAGATCGTCCAGGGCCGCTGGAAACCCGACGTTCTCGCCCGTTTGAATCAGCAGATGGGCTCGGCGCTGCGGACGCTGGACGGTTTTATGCCGGACGCGGTGCGGATCGAGTTCGACCGGGAGACGAAATTCCCGATGAGATTCGCGTACCTGCAGCGCGCGTCCGCCGAGCGCAAGACCTATCGGCCGATGCTGATTCTCGAATTCCGCGATGTCGAGTTCGATGTCGACCTGCCCGCAGACACGTTCGCCTTTCAGCTGCCCCCCGGCGTCGAGGAAGGGGACGATACTGCGGCGTTCATCCAGTTGCTGCAGGGGCCGCCCGTTGCGCCGAATTCCGGCGGAACTGGCCGCGGCGGCTGACGCCCGCCCGGGGGACGTCGCCGGCCGTCTCGACGCTTGAACGGCCGCCGCGGTCCGGGGCGCGTTCCCGGATCGCTGACAGCGGACGTTTGACGCGGCCGGTGCCGGTGTGCTTCCATCTGCCGCAATCGATTCGTTTTCGTCCCCGGAGATCGCAGGAGTCCTGTCCCATGTGCATGCGTCGACTCTCCCGCGGCAGCCGTCTACCCCTTGTGCTGACGGCGGCGGTCGGTCTGCTGCTGGCGGACTGCGCGGCGCGCGCGGCGGACAAGGTCGAACTCCGGGACGGCGACCGGGTCGTGTGGATCGGCGGAACGCTCATCGAGCGGGAACAGATTTTCGGTTACTGGGAGACGATGCTGTCGGCGTCGTACCCGGATCGCACTGTCACCTTCCGGAACCTCGGCTGGAGCGGCGACACCGTCTGGGCCGAATCCCGGGGCATGTTCGACTCTCCGGAACAGGGTTACGCCCGGATGCTGGAACTCGTCCGCGAGCAGCAGCCGACGATGATCATTCTCGCGTACGGGGCGAACGAGTCCTTTGGCGGCGGCGAGCGCCGGCTCCGCAGGTTCCTGACCCAGTATGGCAAACTGGTCGACGATCTCAGCCCGACGGGGGCGCGGTTCGCCTGCCTTCTGCCGTTGCCGATGACGGCCTCCGCGACCGCGGATCCGCCGCGGGTGGAGGCGCAGAACGTCCGCATCGCGACGTTCGCGGACGCCATTCGGCGGTTCGCCGGGGAACGGAATGCGTCAGTGATCGATCTCAGCACGCCCGCGGCGGACGAAGCGGACCTGTCGCCAGACGACCTCACCGCCGACGGCGTGCAGTGGAACGCCGTCGGATACTGGGCGCTGGCCCACCGCCTCAGGGACCAGTTCCAGGTCAGTCGCGAGGGAGTCGCGCTCCCCCGTCCGGCGGCCCCCTATCCCACGCGCCCGGTCACCTCCAGCAGCGACCCGCTGGAACAGCTTCGCGAGCAGATCGTCGCCAAGAACGAACTCTTCTTTCATCGCTGGCGCCCGCAGAATTTCACCTACCTGTTCGGGTTCCGCAACTACGAACAGGGCAACAACGCGGTCGAGATTCCCAAGTTCGATCCGCTCATTGAGCAGCGGGAAGCGGAGATTGTCCGGCTCCGCCAGCTCGATTGACGCCGCCGTTTTTTCCCCGCGCGATGGGACCTGACGGTTCCGCGCCGGTCCTTCACACGCCTGCCGGCCGACCGCCGACGAAACATGCTCGACCTGACGTACATCACGGAGAACGCTGACGCCGTTCAGCAGAACTGCCGCGACCGCGGCGTGGCCTTCGAGATCGGCGAGCTGCTGTCGCTCGCGGAGCAGCGGCGGACGCTGATCGCCGCCGGCGATGCGCTGCGTCACGAGCAGAAGGAGGTTTCCGGGAAGATACCGAAGGCCCCCGCGGACGAGCGCGGCGGCCTTGTGGCGCGCGGCAAGGAGCTTCGCGAACTCGTCTCCGACAAAGAGAAGGAGCTTGCGGCCGTCGAATCGGCGCTTCGCGCCCGGCAACTGCAGATTCCCAACATGACCCATCCGGACGCCCCGGTCGGGCCGGATGAGTCTCACAGCCGGACCATCCGGGAGTGGGGCGACAAGCCGAAGTTCGATTTCCAGCCGCGCGATCACGTCGAGCTGATGTCGCAGCTGGACCTCGTCGATCTCGAGGGCGGGGCGAAGGTCGCCGGGCACGGCTTCTATTACCTGAAGAACGAAGCGGTGCTGCTGGAGCTGGCGCTGGTGCAGTACGCCGTCGCAAAGCTGAGGGCCGAAGGGTTCACGCTGTTCACGACGCCGGACCTCGCCCGGGACGAAGTCCTGGAGGGGATCGGGTTCAACCCGCGGGGACCGGAGACGCAGATCTATTCGGTCCAGAACACGGACCTGTCGCTGGTGGCGACGGCGGAGATCACCCTGGGCGGGCTGCTGAAGGACGAGATTCTCGACGCCGGCACGCTGCCGCGGAAGTACGCCGGCCTGTCGCATTGCTTCCGCACCGAAGCCGGCGGCCACGGCAAGGCGACGCGGGGCATTTACCGCGTGCACCAGTTCACGAAGGTCGAGATGTTCGGCTACACCGGGCCGGATGTCGCCGCCTCGGACGAACTGCACGCGACGATCGTGCGCATCGAAGAGGACATCTTCCAGGGCCTGGGGATTCCGTACCGAGTCATCGACACCTGCACCGGCGACCTGGGCGGACCGGCCTATCGCAAGTTCGATCTCGAAGCCTGGATGCCCGGGCGGAACGAGTACGGCGAAGTGACGTCCGCCTCGAACTGCACCGATTACCAGTCCCGGCGGCTGGGCATTCGCTGCAAGTCCCCCGACTGGAAGGGGACGCGGTTCGTCCACACATTAAACGGGACGGCCGTCGCCTGCACGCGGGCGATGATCGCCATCCTGGAAAACCATCAGCAGGCGGACGGCAGCGTCGTAATTCCCCCGGCGCTGCGCCCCTGGGTCGGCTGCGACCGGATCTCGCCCAAGGCCTGACCCCCGGCTCCGGCGGCCGCACGCGCGACGCGGCCCGCCGGCCTTTCGCAGCACCGGATCATTCACCCTCCCCTGACCCGCCACTCGAGAAAGCCCCGCCATGAGAATCGTCCGCATTCAGTCCGGCGACAGACAGATCCACACCGCCTGCGAACACGCGGACGGCAGGTTGACGGCCGTCGAGGGGGACATTTCCGCGGGGTTCCATGACACGGGCAGGCCGCTCTCTGACGGCAAGCGGCTCGCGCCCATCGAGCCCCGCGCGATCCTGTGCATCGGCCTCAATTACCGCAAGCACGCGGACGAAGGGGGCAAGCCGCACCCGGATCAGCCCGTGCTGTTCATGAAAGGCCCCGCCGCGACGCAGAACCCCGGCGACCCCATCGCCCTGCCCCGCAAGCTTCGCAGCGACGCGGTCGATTATGAATGCGAACTCGCGGTCGTCATCGGCCAGGCCTGCCGCAATGCGACGCGCGAGAACGCGCTCAGCTTCGTCGCCGGGTACACCTGCGCGAACGACGTCAGCGCCCGCGACTGGCAGATCAAGTGGGGCGGCGGCCAGTGGTGCCGCGGCAAGACGTTCGACACCTTCTGCCCGCTGGGGCCGGCCCTCGTCACGACCGACGAAATCCCCAATCCCAACGCACTCCGGATCCGCACGATCCTCAACGGCGATGTCATGCAGGACTGGACGACCGAAGACATGATCTTCGACGTCCCCACGCTGATTGAATTTCTCAGCGGCAGCACAACGCTGCTGCCGGGGACGGTGATCCTCACCGGCACGCCGCATGGCGTCGGCGCGGCGCGGACGCCCCCCGTGTATCTGAAGCCGGGCGACGTCGTCGACATCGACATCGAGAAGATCGGCCTGTTGAGCAACCCGGTCATCGAAGAGGCCGTCTGACTCCGGCCCCCGCCCAACGGCAGCGGCGCATGTCAGTCGCCGTGAAGTTGCCGCAACCGGCCGGACGTCCGCAGCATCGCCTGGATGCGTTCAAACTCGTTCAGCCAGTCCTGTGTGACGTCCTCAAGTTCCGATTGCGGAGTCGCCAGGCCGGTCGGGCAGGCCGCGCCGCCCTGCGACGACATGATCCGCCGGTACTTCGAAAGCGTCCGGTCGCCATACCGTCCGCAGAGGTGCCCGTCCTCGCTGAGGAACGCGACGGCCGGCACGCGCGCGGCGCCGCACGTCGACAACTCGGCCGCCAGGTCCGGGTGTTCGTCCCGATCGAAGTACCGGACCTGGATGCGCGGCGTCACCTGGGCGAACCGCTCCCAGATCGGACACTGATTGACGCAGTCGCCGCACCAGGCCCCCACGAGCGCCAGAATGGGCATGTCCCGGACGAACGATTGCAGCAGTGATTGCTGCTGGTCCGTAATGCGGACCTCGCTGAACACGCGGTCCCAGCGAATCCGCTGCTCGGGCGTCGCGTAGCGATCGA
This sequence comes from Planctomyces sp., assembly GCA_019636235.1. Lineage (GTDB taxonomy): Bacteria > Planctomycetota > Planctomycetia > Planctomycetales > Planctomycetaceae > Caulifigura. Next base: position 271,231 of record JAHBXW010000001.1, on the reverse strand, counting down.
GAAACGCGGCATACTCGAGACCCGCCTTGTGCTTTTCCGCATACGGGAACATGAGACCTCCTGCGCGAGCGCCAGTTATTCCATGGCTGCGGACGAGTCCGACGCCCCGCCCTCGACAATTCGCTTCCAGACGTACGATTCCTCGTACTCCGCGACTTTCAGCAGCTTCATTTCATCCGAGCTGAAAGTCTGGAACTTCCAAGTGGCGCGGTCCCCGTAGTCGTCGATCATCCGCTGAAACTTGTCGCTCGGGTCGCCGGACGTCATGACGTAGGTCATCTGGCCGTCTTCAATGACCCAGTTCAGCTGCACCGACATCTTCGGTCCGTACCGCAGGGCCGCCAGGAAATCGAACGTCAGGTTCATCGTGGCGCTGCCGTCCGGGCGGTTCTCGATCAGCCATTCGCCGTGGTAGTACGTCCGCCAGCGTCCGATGACGACCTTGCGAAGCCGCCGGTCGGTCAACCCCTCGTCGGGCTCCATCGCCGTTGCGGGTTCCGGCGCGATGTCGGCTGTGGGCGCCGCGCCGCGGACCGCGATCGTCCGCGCGGGGCTGTGGGCGTACGGGCTGGCCGGCTGCGTGACGGCATACATGCCGGCGGCTGCGGCCGTCATTGCGGCGCCGATCGCCGATTCCCGCGGACCGGAGCTCCGCCAGAGCCGTTGGACAATCAATCGCATTCGATCAACTCAGGATGTCCGGGAGATGAAAGCGGCCGACAGACATGCAGTCTATCCGATTTCGTGAACGAGCAGCATGTTGTGCCGGCTGGTGGGCAGTCCGGTCCCCGACAGCAGGATCAGCCGGTCGCCCGTCGTCAGGTCCCCCGTCGCCAGCCCCCGCGAGATGATCGCGTCCAGCAGCCGGGAATCGTCCTGCAGCGGCATGTTCGGCAGCGGAATCACTCCCCAGTGCAGGCACAACCGCCGCAGCGTCGCTGCCGATTCGCTGACCCCGACAATCGGCACGGCGCCCCGCTGCTGGGACACGCACAGCGCGGACAGCCCGCTGGCCGAAGCGACGATCACCAGCTTCGCTCCGAGGGACTCGGCGATCTCGACCGCGGACGACGTGGTCGCCGCCGTGATCGGCGAAATCCCCGGCGCGGACCGCACCACCGGAGGCCGCTGCAGCAGCGGCTCTGTCGCGATGGCGATGCGATGCATCATCTCCACCGATTCCACGGGATATTTGCCCACCGCCGTTTCTCCGGACAGCATGCAGGCGTCGGCGCCGTCCAGAATGGCGTTGGCCACGTCCGTCGCTTCCGCCCGCGTCGGCAGCCGCGAGTGATGCATGCTGTCCAGCATCTGCGTGGCGATGATCACGGGCCGGAAGGCCTTGCGGCAGGCGGCGACGATCCGCTTCTGCACGACGGCCATCTGCGCGATGTCGATCTCGACTCCCAGATCGCCGCGGGCGACCATCACGCAGTCGGCTTCTTCAATGATCGCCTCCAGATCGGCGAGGGCCTCCGGCTTTTCGATCTTGGCGCAGATGTGCGATTCCGCGCCCAGCCGTCGCAACAGCCGACGCAGGCCGCGCACGTCGTCGGCCCGCCGCACGAAGCTCAAACTGATGTAGTCCGCGCCGGCCGTCGCCGCCCACTCGGCGTTCGCGGCGTCCTCGGGGCTGACCGCCGGAGCGCTCAGCTTCACGCCCGGCAGGTTGATGCCCTGGCGGCTGCGAACCACGCCCCCCTGCACCACCGTGCAATATGCCGCGCCCGGTTCAACCCGCTCGACCAGCAGACTGACCGTCCCGTCCGCCAGCATCACCCGGTTTCCGGGACGGAGTTCATCGAGCAACGGCAGGTACGCGGATGCGAGTTCGCCCGGTCCGGGGGGCCCCGCGCGAAGGATTCGGACCGACTCGCCCGTCACGCACTGCACCTCGCCGCCATCGAGTTCGGTCAGCCGCATCTTTGGACCGGCGAGATCCACGAGCACCCCGACGGGACTCTCCAGACGCTCCTCGGCCGCCCGCACGGCATTCAACGCAGCCTGGTGATCGTCGCGCGTTCCGTGCGCCGTATTGATCCGAAACACGTCGACTCCGGCGCGCACCAGTTCGACCAGCCGGTCCACGCCCGAACAGGCCGGGCCGATCGTGGCCACGATCTTCGTGCGGCTGGTCCGCTTCCAGGGAGCATGCTGCGAATTGGCGACGGTCATCAGGCGGTTCGTCAGTGAGAAACTCGGAAATCGTCCGCGAACGCGGCGACGTCGTGAAGGCGGATTCTGACGCTCCCGGCGGGGAGTGTCACCCTTCTTCCTCGAGTTCTTTCGGCCGATGCACCGCTTCGACCGTCGCCGAATTCAGATCCATCTCCTTCCATGGCAATTGCGGCAGCTCGCAGACCGCCACAGCTGCCGTCGGCATGGCGATCGACTCCCCCGTCCAGCGTCGCAGCAGGTCCTCCAACCCCGGATTGTGGCCCACGCACAGCACCCGCTGCTGATCGGACGGCAGACCATGCAGCACCGCGTCCCAGTCGCCGCGCGTCGCGTGATACAACCGAGGTTCCAGCACAATCTGCCCGGAATATCCCGCGGCGTGCGCAACAGCCTTCGCCGTTTCCCGGGCGCGCGTTGCCGTCGACGACACGATCAGCGTGGGCAGCAGCCCCCGTTGTTCCAGCAGTCGGCCCATCCGCGGCGCGTCCCGCCGCCCGCGCTCGTTCAGAGGACGCTCGTGATCGGACTGTCCCGGGTTGTCCCAGCTCGATTTCGCGTGGCGCATGACGATCAGGGTCCGTTGATCGGGTGGTCTGAATGCCGCCATCTCTGCACCTCCGCCGGAAACCGGATACGAGCCGCTTCAGGGAGCCGACTCCACGTAAATGTCGAATCCGTCCTCGCGCTGGGAGACGACAGTCAATCGTCCGTCCGGAGTCCAGGCCGGATAGTCGTCGATCCCCGCGTGAAAGGTCCGCCGGCGCACGGCGCCGCTGGCGATCTCCAGTTCGTACGCCTCTCGATTGCCGTCGCGACTGGAAGTGAACGCCAGGCGCAGGCCGTCCGGGGACCAGACGGGAAAGTCATCCAGCCCGGGGCTGGCCGTCAGCCGTCGCAGCCCGGCGCCATCGGGGCGAATGATGGCGATCTCCAGATCGCCCCAGCGGTCCGTCGCGAACGCGATCCAGTCGCCGTTCGGCGACCAAGCCGGATGCGCGTCATGCGCGGGATCGTTCGTCAACCGGATGATGTCCGTGCCATCGGGCCGGCTCGTGTAGACCTCCTGATTCCCGTCGCGCGTGGACGTCCACGCCAGTCGGACGCCATCCGGCGACCATGACGGATACTCCTCGTGCGACAGCTTCTTCTCCGTCGCGGCCACCGGGATCAGCGACTCGTCGGCCAGTCGGAAGCGATAAACGTCGACGTCGCTTTGATTGGGCTGAGGTTTGTTCAAGGTCAGTGCCAACTCGTCCCCGTCGGGCGACCAGACGCCGTCCAGCTCGAGGTGGTCGCCGGGAAGCAGCCGCCGCTCCTCGCCGGACTCGATGTCCAGTTCATACAGCCGGAACGTGATTCCCTGCTGGCGGGTGAACATCAGCCGCCGTCCGTCGGGCGACCAGTTCGGACGCTGCTTGTGCAGGCCGTCCGTCGTCAGCCGCGTCCAGGCCGGCTCGCCGCCACGCGCCGCGCCGTCAAGCAGCACAGCCGCCAGAACGGCGAGTAAAATTAGTCGGGACAAACGCATCACCATGCCGCGCTCACGATTCGCTGGACGACGTCATCGTACGACAGCCCGGCATGCTGTGCAGCCGCGAGAAATCCCGCATCCGGCGACAGGCAGGGATTCGCATTGATCTCCAGGATCCACGGTTCGCCCGCTTCGTCGACGCGGAAATCGACCCGGGCGTAGCCCGTCGTGTCGAATGCGGACCAGCACGCTGAGGCCAATCCTGCCAACCGCTGCGCCAGCGGCGCGTCCGCGGGGGGCAGATCGAACGAGCGGACCGTCGCCGCGTATTCGAACGAGTCGACCGCCCATTTGGCCGCGTGCCCGACGATCCGCGGCTTGCCGGCGGGAAAGCCTTCGAACCGGATTTCCGCGGGGGGCAACACCTGCACCCGGCTCGATCCGTCCGCCAGCAGCGACAGATTGAATTCACGCCCGTCGATGTAGCGCTCCGCGAAGCAGGGCCGCCTCAGCGCTTGCGATTTGCTCTCGATCAGGGCATCGAGGGCGTCCGTCGTGTCAACGTCGACGACATCCGCGTCGGTCATGCCCAGGGACGCATGTTCGGCCAGCGGTTTGACGATGTACGTCCCCGGCTCGAAGTCGCTGACTTCTGCGTGGCCGGCCTCCCGCCATGCAGGAGTCGGCAGCCCGCAGTGCTGGAGCATCCGTTTCGCGGTCCCCTTGCGGCCTGTCATCTGGATGACCTGCGAGGATGCGCCGGTGAGGGGAATCCGCATCGATTCCACGAGCGCGGGAACCAGCGGCTGCAGCGCGTCCGAGCCTCCCAGCGATTCGACGAGATTGAACACGATTTCAGGTCGCGCGGCGACAAGCGACTGCCGCAGAGCCTCGAGGTTCAGCGTGCAGGGAATTGTGATCGTGCGATGGCCGAGCCGTCCCAGCGACGCTTCAACCGCCGCGACTTGAACGAGGACGTCCTGCTCATCGGCCGGGGCGTCCGCGGGGACCGCCTGGTGCAGAATGGCGACCGGCATCGTCAGGTCAGTCCGGGAGGACGGCCGATGCGATGGCGAGCGGATTCGACGATCCGCCGGATCAGCTCGACGAACGGAATGCCGCAGGCCGCACAGATCATCGGCAGATCGCTGTGCGTCGGATGCAGCCCCGCCAGCGGATTGACCTCTATGAACTGTGGATGGCCGGCAGCGTCGCACCGCACATCGATGCGGCCCGCATCGCGGCCCCCCAGCGCCCGCCAGGCCCGCAGCGTCAGTTCCTCCGCCTCGGCAACGACCGGATCGGTAGGCCGGACGAGTTCGTAACGCACCAGCTCCTCGCTGTTCTCCTTGTTCGCGTAGGAATAGATCTCCGCTTCCGCTTTCGGCAGCAGCAGGATCTCGAACGTGCCGACGACTTGCGCCGCGGCGCCGGTCCCCAGCACGCCCACGGTGAATTCCCGTCCGGGCAGGAATTCCTCGACCAGCACCGGCTGCTGGAACTGCTCGATCAGGGTCCGGCAGACGGCCTCGAGGTCGTCCAGACGGGCGACCTTCGACAGCGGCGAGACCCCCTTCCCGGTGCCTTCCGCCACGGGCTTGGCGAACAGCGGCGGCCGGAGCCGGACCGCGGCGGCTTCTTCAGGAGCTTGGACGACCGCGAATTCCGGCGTCGGCACCCCCGCAGCCCGCACCACGGTTTTCGTCAGCCCCTTGTGAAGACTCAGAGCGATGACGAGCGGGTCCGAAAACGTGCACGGAACGTCAAACGCGTCCAGCAGCGCCGGAACCTGCGCCTCCCGTGCGATTCCATGCAGCCCCTCGCAGATGTTGAACGCCAGGTCCCAGCGTTCTCCGGCGGCCAGTCGCGCGGCGAGATTGCGGACGTTGCCGATCCGCGTCACCACGTGGCCCAATGACTCGAGCGCGCCGGCGATCGAATCGATCGTTTCCTCGCGATCGAACTCCGCGGTCTCCTCCTCGGAATACCCCAGCGCGAGGTACTCCGACCGCAGGTCGTACGTGAATCCAATCTGCATGGCTCGACTCGAACAACTCCGTTTGTGCTTGCGGCGCGCTCCGGTCCGCGATGAACCGCGTTCAAACCGGGATCAGGCCCGTCCGTCGTAGGAGGCGATCGCTCCGGCGACTCCCGCTCCCGCCTGCGGCGAACGCCCCTGAGCCTTCAGGCAGGCCTCCAGAGCGGCCAGCACCAGCAGCACATTCCGCGGCGAACTCGCCTCGCCCATCAGGCCGATCCGCCAGACCTTCCCCGCCATCGGCCCCAGCCCCGCGCCGATCTCGATGCCGAACTCGTTCAGCAACTGCCCGCGGACGGCCTTGTCGTCGACCCCCTCGGGAATTATGACGGCGTTCAACGTCGGCAGCTGGAACGGCTCCTGGACCGCGTACGACAACCCCATCGCCGCCAGACCCGCCTTGAGCGCCCGGTGATTCCGCTGGTGTCGTTCGAATCTCGCATCCAGCCCTTCCTCGAGAACGATCCGCAGGGCTTCATGCAGCGCGAAGTTCATGTTGATCGGCGCCGTGTGGTGATACGCGCGCGACTGACCGCTCCAGTAGTTGCGGACCATCTGCAGATCGAGATACCAGCTCCGCACCTTGGTCTTCCGCCGGTCCAGCGCTTCCACGGCCCTGGGGCCGAACGTCACCGGCGCCAGCCCGGGAGGGCAGCTCAGGCACTTCTGCGTTCCCGAGTAGGCCGCGTCGATCCCCCAGCCATCAATCTCGACCGGCAGCCCGCCCAGCGACGTCACGCAGTCAACAACCAGCAGCGCATCGACCTCGCGGACCGCGGCGGAGATCTCCTCCAGCGGCTGCCAGGCCCCTGTCGACGTCTCCGCGTGCACGATGCCGACGACCTTTGGACGCACCTTCCGGACGACGGCCTGCAGTTCGTCGGCCGGAATGACTTCGCCGAACGGGCGTTCGAGCGTCGTCACCTCGGCGCCGCACCGTGCCGCGACATCGGCCATGCGTGTGCCGAACACGCCGTTCACGCACACGACGGCCCGATCCCCCGGTTCCAGGAGATTGACGAGGCACGTCTCCATGCCGGCGCTGCCGGTCCCGCTGACGGCGATCGTCAAGGCGTTTTGCGTCCGGAACACGTCCCGCAGCATCTGTTGCGTCTCGTCCATGATCCGCAGGAAATACGGATCGAGGTGCCCGACGGTGGGGGCGGCGAGCGCGGCCAGGACGCGGGGGGCGATTTCGCTGGGCCCTGGGCCCAAAAGGATGCGTTTCGGGGGGCAGACAGCGGCGGGCACGGACGCGCTCATCAGGATCGCTCAATGGGGATAGGAATCGCAGGGGATGGTATCGACCGGGGCGCGCGATGGCACGCGCCCGGGCAATCGCCGATGAGCGTTTTTAACACCGTTCACATTCGCGATTTCCCTAACTGGGTGATTGTCAGGTTCGAACTGGGGCCGGTAAAATCGCCGCTGCTTGTGCTCTCTGTGATCCCGTGGCCAGGGCGCTGACTGTGAGAGTGGGCTATGAACGACCAATGCACGGCGGCTGAGGAACAGGAAGCGCTCCTGCGGATCGCTCCCATCTGCCGGGAGTTTGAAACGCGACTGCGCGACGGGGAGAGCCCCGCGATCGAGGAATTTCTCGACCGCGCGCCAGAGTGCGACCGGCCCCTGTTGACGCGACGCCTCGCGGAAGCGGAGATCGCCCATCTGAAGTCGCACGGGCAGTCGCCGTCGGCGGACGTCTACGTGCAACGGTTCGGGGATGTCGCGGAGTTTCTCAGCGTGTCTTCGGAGAAACTGCTGTCGACAGTCGGCCACGCCACGAACGGCGAGGCGCTGCTGGAACCGCTGACGCCCGGACTGCATGCGGGGCCCTACCAGCTGCAGGAACTGGTCGGCCAGGGGGCGTTCGGAGAGGTCTGGACGGCCTACGACAGCCGGCTGTTGCGGCTCGTGGCCATCAAGACGCCGCGCAGCGACGTGCATATTTCGGCGGAGGGATTGAACCGGTTTCATGCGGAAGCGCAACGCGTCGCCCGACTGCGGCATTCGAACATCGCGGCGGTCTACGACGTAGGATTCCTGGAACGACGTCCATACATCGTCTACGAGTACATCGAAGGCGAGTCGCTGCGGAACCTGCTGCAGCGCGGCCGCCTCAACGAGCACTCCGCGCTGTCGCTGTTCCTGAAGATCTGCGCCGGCGTGGACAACGCACACGCGGCCGGCATCGTGCACCGCGATCTCAAGCCGGCCAACGTGCTGATCGACAAGCGCGGCGAACCGCACATTGTCGATTTCGGGATGGCCAAACTGCCGACGGGGGAGCCCACCGGCCCCGGGAGCTGGCAACTGGCCGGCACGCCGCAGTACATGTCGCCCGAGCAGGCGGCTGGCGAAAGCGGATCGGTGACTCCCGCGACCGACGTCTATGCGCTGGGGGTCATCCTGTACGAACTGCTGACGGGCGAGCGGCCGTTTCAATCCTCCAGCAGCGACCTGCTGCGGCGCATTCGGGAGGAACCGCCGCCGCCGATGCGGGAGCGTCTGCCCGGCGCCGATCCGGTCCTGGAGGACATCTGCTCGAAGGCGATGGCCAAACGGCCGACAGACCGCTACCGGACCGCGGGAGAACTGGGCCGGGCGATCGAGCGGCATCTGAAGTCGGTGGCCTCGGACGGCGAGACAGTGATCGTCAGCCCGCCGTCCGCGAGGCCGCCGGGAATGTCGCGTCGGCGGCTGCTGACCTGGGGCGCCGGGGCGGCCGCGGCGGCTGCGGCGCTGATTCCCGTGTCGGAGTGGTATCGGAATCGCCCCGCGACGGTGAACGTCCGCGTGACGACGTCCGAGGATCCTCCGCCGAACCGCCCACAGTCGGACGCACTGAAAGGTCCGCGCCTCGTCTTCTGGAGGATCCTTCCGACGACGAACGAGCCGGACCCGGACTCCCGGTTTGAGAGCGACCCGTCTCCCGTGACGGTGGCCCTGCGGCCGGGGCGGTACCTGGTGGTGGCGGCGATGGACGACGGCCGGTTCCACGAGGTGTACCGGACCGTGCCGGAGGATCCCTACATGGGCGCTTTGGCGTATTCACACGCGTACTGGAAATGGGACCCGGAAATTGACGCCTTGCGGTGGCAGCGCATCGAAATTCCGGGCGGCTCAGCGACCGAATCCATGATCGAGGCGGAGGGGCAGATCGCCTTTCAGCAAGGGTTTCCAATCCCCGACGATAACGACTCTCGCAACACGCCACCGCTGCGACTGGACGCCCCGCCTTTGCGCGTGAATCTGCCTGGATTCTGGATCGATCCCGTCGAAGCGACCTGGTCGGACTACCGGCGAGTTGTCGGAACAGCCCCGCCCTCCTGGAGTCCCAGTCGGGCAACAGTTGGCGACGATGAGCCCGTGCTCGTCACTTGGGACGAAGCCATGGACTTCGCGGAGCGGGCAGGCAAGCGGCTGATGTCAGAGGCCGAGTACGAGTATGTCGCATCGAATCGCGGGACGACCCGGTTTCCATGGGGAGACGACCCCGCGACGGCGATTCCGTGGTCGTTTCACGCTGCGGCGGAGTCGGGAGCGGACGTCACTATCGACCCAGCCGGCGTCCGGGGCTTGTACTCGAATGCGGGCGAATGGACTGTGACGGCCATGTTTCTGCCCCCCATAAAGGTCGCCGGAGCCGTGTTGCCCAGCCCGCCTCCCGGAATGACCTGGGGGGCGTATGTCGTTCGCGGATATCCTGCCGACGGCGATTATGATTCTCTGCAGCTCAAACAGAAGGACACTGAGGAGATTGCGGCGGCGATGCGGGAAGTGCCGGTGAGGGCCTGGTCGGACCGCGGCGTCAAGTTTCGAGCCGGGTTCCCGCCGACGGCGCGGCACGGAGTCCGTTTCGCCGTCAGCAAGAAGCCCCGACTCGAACGTTCGGATTTGCAGGCGACCTCAATCGAAATTTACAAATGAAGTCAACCACTCAACTTGCGACTTCACTACGAAATTGAAGCCAGAGCAACGCCTTGAATCGGGTGAGCACTATGGAGAGAACCCCCGGAGAATTACACACACTTCATGCGGATAATCAATCTGAAATTTTTCATTCAGGTCACGGCTGCTCAATCGAATCGAGTTGTCACGAACCGACAGTACTATCGGGGCGCTCGAGATGGCGTCCGTCACTTCAAACCCGACCCAGAAGTCGTTCTCGACCACTTGTCCATTATTGTGCGCGACTGCAACTGTCGCCTTCAACATTTGGATTGCATATGTCGCTCCGTGCTGATCTTTTGCATTGAATTCGCGAAAGTCATCGGCGAAGTAAATCTGCCGCTTCGATGCCATCGAGGGCGTCGCCGGATCAAATCGGCTTCGCAGTCCTGCGGTCGTCTTATCGGACAGCATTTCAGCCGGCGCATACGGACCGTCACGGAGATCCGTTGACGCCGGCGACGGCGAGCGGACGCATTGAGAATTCACGCAACTCCAGAATGGGCTGGTGGAAGGCTCATAGAGCCAATGATGCGCATTGCCATTCATGCAATTGAGGTGCATCCATAGATACGTTCCACCCATCTGCATCACAATCGAATGGCGACAATCGTCCGCCTGATCGTGATTGGTTTTTGGAGCGGGCATCTGGCACACCGGCGCACCCGCCGGCGCACACGCCGGCGGGCAGCGCCGCGCGACTCGGTTCGCCCGCCGCTGCGCCGCCCGCACGCCGACCGTCGTGATCTGCACGCCCCCCGCGCGAACCGCTTCGCCCCGCTGCGGCAAATTCTCCCGCGACCGGCTCTCGCGGTCTGGGCGTTCCGCCGACACTGGGCGCGACATCGCCGCCCGGTCCACTTTCGTACGCTCCGCCGACTCAGCCAGATTCGCGAACACCAGCGCCGCACCCGCGGCGCACAGCACTGCACAGACTCGTGCCATGACAAGGCCCTCCCGAAAGACTAGTTGACCCTTGAAGATGCCCTCCGAGCCATCAGGCTCGGCTCCCAGATTCGCCAGCCCTCCCCGGCGTGTCAATTCACGCGAACTGGGAAAGTCTCGCGATTTCATCTTGGCGCGGTTCAGACGTCGGTGGCGAAATCGCCTGTTTCATCCACGCGTTACGGCACCGGTCGCACTCCGCTCCATGGAGGTCCTGCGCTGACTCAACATCTCAACCCTTCGCAGGAATTCCCGTTCGTGACGAACACGCAATGCAATCAGTCGCACGCGATTCGCGTCGACGATCTGCTCGCGCGTCATTCGCTCCCAATCGGGGGGAATCCAGCCGCCCTTGAGTTGATTGCAGAACGTGCAGGCCGTGACGCAGTTGCCGAGGGCATCCCGTTCAACAGGCCCGCCCCGAAACACATCGTGACTTTGTAAAAGCCCGTTCAATTCAGGCAGCGCGATCAACCTTTGCGGAATCAGGTGGTCGGCCTGCGTCGTCCAATACGCCTCGAATGCGGCATACAGGTGAAACCCGCAGTACACACATCGACCTCCGTCACGCAGTTGCGCTTCGATCCACCACGGCTCCATCGACCCGGCCCCCGCACGGTTTCATGTATGCTGCCACGAACTGGCTTCTGCACTACCCCCGCTTCTGAATCTTCGCCCACTCGTCCTTCAACGTCACCGCCCGGTTGAACGCCAGCGACCCCGGACGCGAGTCCTGATCCACACAGAAGTATCCCAGCCGCTCGAACTGCACGCGCTCACCGGCAGCGGCGTCCCGCAGAGACGGCTCGAGCTTCGCCTCGGTCAGAACCTCCAGCGACTTGGGGTTCAGCGAGTCCTTCCAGTCTTCTCCCTCGGGGACCTCGCTGAGATCGGGGATCCGGCACAGATGATCGTACAGCCGGACCTCGGCGCTCAGAGCGTGCTCCGCCGAGACCCAGTGCAGGGTCGCTTTGACCTTGCGCCCGTCCGGCGCATCCCCCCCCTTCGTCTCGGGGTCGTACGTGCACAACAGCTCGACGACGTTGCCGTCCGCGTCCTTCACGACGTCGTGGCACTTGATGAAATAGGCCCAGCGGAGCCGCACTTCCCGCCCGGGAGAGAGACGGAAGAACTGCTTCGGCGGATTCTCCATGAAGTCGTCCCGTTCGACGTACAGCGTCCGGGAGAACGGCACCTGCCGCGTGCCGGCGGCGGCGTCCTCGGGATTGTTCACGGCTTCCAACTGTTCCGTCCGGCCCCCCGGGTAGTTCGTCAGCGTGACCTTCAGCGGCCGCAGCACGGCCATCCTGCGCGGAGCGATGCGGTTCAGATGTTCCCGCAGCGCGTTTTCCAGCACGACCATGTCGGTCATGCCGTTGTAGCGCGTCACGCCGATCGTCGCGCACAGGTTGCGGATCGACTCCGGCGTGTAGCCCCGGCGCCGCAGGCCGCGCAGCGTCGGCATCCGGGGATCGTCCCAGCCCGAGACGAAGCCCCCCTGCACCAGTTCCAGCAGCCGCCGCTTGCTCATCACGGTGTAGGTCAGGTTCAGCCGCGCGAACTCGTACTGCCGCGAGGGGAACAGCTCCAGCTTCTCGATGAACCAGTCGTACAGCGGGCGGTGGGTTTCGAATTCGAGGGTGCAGACCGAGTGGGTGACTTCTTCGATCGCGTCGCTTTGACCGTGCGCGTAGTCGTACAGCGGGTAGATGCACCACGCGTCGCCCGTCCGGTGGTGCTCCGCGTGCCGGATTCGATACAGGATCGGGTCCCGCATGATCAGGTGCGGCGACGCCATGTCGATTTTCGCGCGCAGCACGTGCGCTCCGTCCGGAAATTCTCCGGCCCGCATCCGGCGGAACACGTCGAGGCTCTCGGCAACGGGGCGGTCGCGATACGGACTGGCGACGCCGGGCTGCGTTGCCGTGCCGCGCTGTTTCGCTATGTCGTCGGCCGGCTGGCTGTCGACGTAGGCCAGCCCTTTTTCAATCAGGCGTTCGGCCCACTGGTAGAGCTGTTCGAAATAATCGGACGCGTAGCGGACGTCGCCGTTCCATTCGAAGCCCAGCCAGCGGATGTCCTCCTGGATGGATTCGACGTATTCGACGTCCTCCCGGGTGGGATTCGTGTCGTCCATGCGGAGGTTGCAGAGGCCCCCGAACTCCTTGGCAATGCCGAAGTTGAGGCAGATCGACTTGGCGTGGCCGATGTGCAGGTAGCCGTTCGGCTCCGGGGGAAACCGGGTCTGGACGCGGCCATTGTGTTTGCCGGCGGCGACGTCCGCGGCGACGATGTCTCGGAGAAAATCGGAGGGGCGCGGTGCGGCGTCCGGACTGCCAGTCGACATGAGGATCCTTCAGGCGTCATGGGTGCGGGGGCTGGGGGCGCGTCGGGCCGGCGTCCCGCAATCAGACCGGGAGTGTAGCGGGACGGTTCGCAGCGCTGCGAGATTGACGTTGCCCTCGGCCGTCTGCGAGCGGGCACGATGTCCTGCGATCGGGCCGCGCAGCGGGCGTCTCGCCGGCTGGACGTCGCGCATCGAGGGCTGAACGAACTGTCCGCGGAATGAAACAGGCGCTTCTTGACATTGGCGCACCGCGCTTCGTAGGCTCGAACCGGTCTCTGAAGGTTCGTCACGCACGGTGACCTGTGGGCGTTGCAGCCGCCCGCGCGAACCCTGAGGAGCCGTTGCGATGCGCGCGTTGATCGCGTTGTGGAAAGACGAAGCGGGCCTGGTGTTGTCGGCCGAGGCGGTCGCCATTGGCACGTTGGGCGTGGCGGGAGCGACGGTCGGGCTGTCGGCCGCGTCGACGTCGCTGAATTCCGAACTCGAGGAGGTCGCATTCGCGATCCGCAGCCTCGATCAGAGCTTTGCCTTCGAAGGGCGCTCGTGCTGCGGCGCGATGACGGCCGGCTCGACGTTTACGCAGATGTCCGTCGAGGAGGCACACGCGGAGCTTCGTCGCCGGACCGAGCGTGATCGTTCCCGGGCCGAGCGCGACGTCGAGGATCCGGCGCGGACAGACGCGGAATACCGCGAATGGCTCGAGCAGTTCCGTCGCGAGGATGGTCGGGACCGGGCGCGCGACGCAGCGCCCGAGATGGAACAGCGTCCCGGGCGACGCCGTCAGCCGGATCGGGAATCGCAGCGAGGCGACTAGAGGCGGTCGCGTCGATCTGACAGTTGACCGGCGAGTTGCGCAAGCCGCCTCGCGGGGGCGTCGCGGCGCGCCTTGTGCCGGACATCACGCATCAGCTAGGCTTGATGCGATGACTCGGTCGCGTCGAGACGTACTGCGAGTCGGACTGGGCGGGCTGGCGGGCCTGTCCCTGCCGGAATTGTTTCGCGCGCGGGCCGCTGCGGCGGACGCGCCCGTGCATCAGGCCAACACCGCTCTGATTCTCGTCTGGCTGCCCGGCGGGGCCAGCCACATTGAGACCTATGACCCCAAGCCGGACGCGCCGTCCGAGTACCGGGGTCCGTTTCAGCCCATCGACTCCACGGCGCCCGGCGTCCGCCTGTGCGAGCTCCTGCCCCGGCATGCCGCCATCGCCGATCGCTTCACGATCCTCCGCTCCGTCGTCCACACCGGGTTCTGCCATCAGCAGGGGACGCAGCAGTTGCTGACGGGCCATCCCGTGCTGCAGATGAAAAACCAGCCGGATCACCCGGACCTGTTGAGCATCGCGCATCGCGTCCGCCATGACGCCCGGAGAACGCTGCCGAACTACGTCGGACTCCCGCCGGTGAACTATTCCGGCTCCGCGTATCTGGGGTCGGGGTACGATCCGTTCGCGGTGTACGGCGACCCGAATTCACCGTCGTTCGCGATTCCCAATCTGGCCCTGCCGGACGTCGCACGCGCCGCACAACTCCAGGACCGCATGTCCCTGCGGCGGCAGCTCGACCGGCTCTGCCGGGACGTCGACCGGTTCGGCGAAATGGACGCCTTGGACCAGTACGAGGCCCAGGCCTGGGGGCTGCTGACAGCGGTCGAAACCCGGGACGCGTTCGACCTGGCGGCCGAATCGGAAGCAGTCCGGGACCGCTACGGCCGGAATTCGTGGGGCCAGCAGTGCCTCCTTGCGCGGCGGCTGGTCGAGGCGGGAGTCGAACTTGTCACGGTGCAGTTCGGCGGACCTTTATGCGGGCGCGTGCAGAACTGGGACGATCACGCGGTGAACCATCATGTGTTCGACGGCATGCGCTACCGCTGTGAGTTTTACGACCGCGCTGTGGCGGCGCTCGTGGGCGAGATCTACGAACGCGGCCTCGACCGCCGCGTGATGGTCGTCGTCACCGGCGAGTTCGGACGCACGCCAAAGATCAGTTACGAGGCCAGCACCGGCGAAGGCATCGCCAGCGGCCCACCGGGAACGCAGCAGCCGGGTCGCGATCACTGGCCCCGGGCGACATCGATGCTGTTCGCCGGCGGCGGGATTCGCACGGGCGAAGTCGTCGGCGCGACAGACAGCCGGGGCGAGGACGCGATCGATCGGATCGTCGGGCGGGGAGATTTCCTCGCGACGCTGTACCGTCACCTGGGAATCGATGCGGAATCGCTGTCGTTCGAAGACCATTCCGGCCGGCCGGTGCCGGTGCTGTCCGACGGCCATCCCATTCCGGAACTGACGGCGGTCGCTTGATTTCGCGTCCCGCGGCCGTCGTTTACAGAGGCGGGGCGGGGCGGTACGTTTGAGCGACCGTTGCCACAATTCTGAACAGTGCAGTCCGATCGAGGCAGGCCGCATGACGTCACCGATCACTGTGCAGTGCCCGCACTGCAATTCTCAGATGAAGATCCGCAATGCGGCCGCATTGGGCCGGTCGGCGCCCTGCCCCCGCTGTGGAGAGAAGTTCGTATTGGAGGAACTGCCGCAGGACGACGAGTTCGACCTGGGATCGCTGGGCGAATACGGGGATGTGTCGGACGAGAACGCCGACGAAGAAGACGATGCGCCCCCCCCGCGGTCCCGCAAATCGTCCGGGACGTCCAGGGGGAAAAGCGGCAGCAAGAAGAAGTCGTCGAAGAAACGGCGGTCGACGGATTGGAAAACGCCGCTGCAACTTGGCGGCGGCATCCTGCTGGGCGTGACGGTCCTGGCGGGGGTGGTGTATGGGATCATGCAGTTGGCGGGCCGCGTGGGCATCGGGGGGGGCGGCCCGGAAATGGCCTGGCTGCCGGACGACACCAATGTCGTTCTGCAGCTTCGCGTGGGCGACATCATGTCGTCTCCGGTCGCCCAGAAACTGACGAGCGACGCGGCAATCTCCTCGCAACTGAATGCGTCGACCACCGACCTCGGATTCAGCATTCAGGATATCGATCGCGTCACGGTCGGACTGCCCAGTATGAGTTCGATCAATTCGGGCGCCAGCGCTCAGGTGCGGCGGACGATCGTCATGTCGTTCAAGAACCCCATCAACGACGCGGACTGGCGGCAGAAGGTCGCCCAGGGCCGGCTGGGAGGATTGCAGAGCGAAACGCACAATGGCCGGACGCTGCACACGATGCAGGAAGGCGCCATGAAAGTGGCGATCAGTTTCGTGGACGACCGCACGGTGCTGATTGGATCCGATGCAGACGTGCGGAAGTCGCTGGATGCAGGCGGCAAGTGCGCCGCGGCAAGCCGGTTCAACTGGGCGGATGGAAAGGCGCACGTCCTGTTCGCTTTCGCCCCCAGCGACACCAAAGAGTTCGACTCGATGGGCATGACATTCTCCAAGCGAGGCCCATTTGGCTCGAAGCAGGCAGGGAATGTTTCGGAAGAGTTGCAGGGCATGTTCGCCACGCTGAGGCTCACCAGCGACCTGACGATCGGCTACGGAATGAAATCCAGGTCTTCCGGAACGGCCAGCAATTCCGCCGGCCAGCTGGAGCAGGAGGTTCGCCAGCTCGCCGATCAGGTCGCCCAGTCGCGTCAGCAGGCTGGCCAGGGATTCAATCCAATGACGATGATGCTGGGCGCCGGCGCCGATCGCATGCTGGGCCAGGTGGAAACGGCACTGCGCTCCGCCAAGGGCACGAGCAGCGGCAGTGTCTGTCAGGTCAGCGTCACGCTCCCCGGGGCGTTTGTGGATGAAGCCAAGTCGCTGATCGGCATGGCCGCCATGATGGGCGGCCTGGGGGGCGGGATGCCCGACGAGCCCGTCGATTTCGGCTCGCCGCCGTCCTTCGGCCCGCCGCCGTCCTTCCCCAGTGGCGCGCCCGGATCACCCGGCTCGTACCCCTTTCCGACCGGGCCGGACACTGACGACGACGAGTAGCGTGAAGACCCGCATGGGCCGGGCGGCGTCCCATTCCCCTGCCTTCCCTCCCTGGCTGGAGACGTGCGGTGTCCGACCTGACTCGACGGCAACTGTTGAACACGTCCGCAGGCCTGGTGACCGCGGCGGCCGTTTCGGCCGCCGCCCGCTGGGGCGCGGCGGCGGCAGGCCCCTCCAATGTCATCAACGTCGGCGTCATCGGGCCCGGCGGCATGGGCAGCAACCATCTGCAGTTGCTGGTGGCCCGACAGGATGTGCGGATCACGCATGTCTGCGACGTGGACGCCAACCGGCGCGCGGACGCGGCGGCATTCGTCGAAAAGCACGGCGGCTCGGCCCAGCCGGTCAGCGATCTGCGCCAAGTGCTGGACGATCCTTCCGTCGACGCCGTCTGGATCGCCACGCCCGACCACTGGCACTCCCCGGCCGGCATTCTGGCGGTCAACGCCGGCAAGCACGCTTACATCGAAAAGCCGGTCTCCCACAACGTCCGCGAAGGCCGCCTGCTGCTGGAGGCCGCGCGGCGGAACAACCGCGTCGTGCAGGTCGGCACGCAAAGTCGCTCGACCGCGACCGTTCGGCGGGCGGTCGAACTCATTCGCGACGGCGCCATCGGCGACGTGCTTGTCGCCAAGGCCTGGAACAGCCAGCTCCGCAGCAGCATCGGCAAACAGCAGCCCAGCGATCCTCCCGCGCATCTCGATTTCGATGCGTGGCTGGGCCCCGCGCCAAAACGCCCGTATCAGTCGAACCTGCTGCACGGCGTCTGGAGGTTCTGGCGCGAATTCGGCGTGGGCGACATCGGGAACGACGGCGTCCACGAACTCGACATCGCCCGCTGGGGCCTGGGCGTCACGACCCAGCCCAACACCGTGGCGGCGCTCGGCAGCAAATTCTTCTTCGATGACGATCAGGAGTTCGCCGACACGCAGTATTGCGTGTTCGAGTGGAGCGGAAGCGGGGCCG
This sequence comes from Planctomyces sp., assembly GCA_019636235.1. Taxonomy (GTDB): domain Bacteria; phylum Planctomycetota; class Planctomycetia; order Planctomycetales; family Planctomycetaceae; genus Caulifigura. The sequence continues at coordinate 253,414 of JAHBXW010000001.1, read as the reverse complement.
TCGGCCAGAAGCGGCAGTTGATCTACGAGCAGCGGGACTGGTCCCCTTACGTGCAGGAGGGCTTCGAAAACGGCAATGGGTTCTACGGCACGAAAGGCATGATCCTGCTCGGCAAGCACGGCGGGTTTCAACTGTTCGGGCCGCGGAACAAGCTCGTGGATTCGATGGAGGGAAAGATCGATCTGCCCGCCCATCATCAGAATTTTCTGGACTGCGTCCGAAACGGCGGGCGACCGCATGCGGACGTCGAAGAAGGGCATTTGTCCGCGTCGCTGGCGCACCTGGCGAACATTGCCTGCCGTGTGGAACGCACTCTGCATCTCGATCCGGAGGCGGAGCGGATACCCGGCGACGCCGAGGCCAACGCCCTGTTGAAGCGGACGTATCGGGAGCATTGGGCGACGCCTGAGGGCGTCTGACGGCATTCCGCCCCGGAACGCTCCCTGCCCAGACGTCCCGGGGTTCGTCCTGAACCCGTTGGTTCCATTCGTCGATTCGATTACCGTTTCTGGATGCGCGCATGCCTTTGCTGATCCGCTTCGCCCTGCCCTGCCTGTTGCTCGTTGTCCTAGCCCGGGAGGGACTGGCTGAGTTTCGCGCCGGGGCGGCGATGCGCGTCATTACCCCCGATCCGCTGCTGCCCGTATCGGGGGGCGTGGGGATCCCCAAGCCAGCCACCGAGAAACGGGGCGAACTGACGGCCCGGGCCGTCGTCTTCCAGCAGGGGGATCAGACGGTCGGCATCGCCGTCGTGGATCTCCTGGGGTTTCCGTCCGTGCTGGGGGACCGTGTTCGCGCGCAGGTTCCCCGCATCTCCGGCGACAACATTCTGATCGCCGCCACGCACACCCACAGCGGCCCGGACTGCTACGCGTTTCCGGACGGGAAAGGGGGACACACCGGCGATCTGGAGTACCTCGACGTCGTTTGCGGCCGCGTCGCGGAGGCGCTCAACGCCGCGTACGACGCGCTGCAGCCCGCGTCGCTGCGTTCCGCCACCGGCGAGGCGCAGGGCAAGATCGCCTACAACTTCTATGCGCCGGACCTGTACGACCGGCGAATGAGCGTGCTGCAGGCCGTTCCGGCGGACGGCCCGCCGATCGTCACGCTCGTCAATTACGCCGTGCATCCCGAAGTGCTGGGCAACAGCGTGGGGATTCTCAGCCCGGATCTGACAGGGCCGCTGTGCGACCGGCTGGAAGCCGAACTGGGCGGACTGGCGATGTTCATCAACGGCGCCCAGGGGGGCATGGTCACCGCGGACAACCGCAACCTCGATGCCCCGAAGGACCCGCTGCGCGGCTACTGGAACGATGACCGGACCTGGGAAGAGTGCCTGCGGATCGGGCATCTGATGGCCAGCGAGGCGCAGCGGATTCTGAAGGATGCCCCGTTCCAGCCCGATCCGGGACTGCACTGTCGGACGAATCCAGTGACGTTTCCCGTCGAGTCGCCGCTGCTGTGGCAAGTCGTGCTCGGCTCGCCTCTGAAGTACCCGCACAATGCCGCCGACCGCTCGATTACGACGCGGGTGACGTTGCTGAACATCGGGGACTGTCAGATCCTGACGATTCCGGGCGAGGCGCTGCCGAACATCGGCTGTTACCTGAAGCGCAAGATGCGGGGCCGTCACAATCTGCTGTTCGGCCTGACGAATGACGCGTTCGGCTACATCATGACGAAGGTCGATTTCCAGAGTTTCCCGCGGTACGACTACGTGTCGCGGACGTCGCTGGGGGAAATGACGGGCGAGATCCTGATCGAGGCGGCGCTGGACATGGTGGCGGAGGCGCCGCATCCGGACGCGCCCTGAGGGGCGGCCTCATCACGAAACGTTTCGTCTCTTTCGTGCCTTTCGTGGTTGGTCCCCTGCTCGCGGAAAGGGAACCACGAAAACGACGAAAGATACGAAAAGAATCGATGTGCGATCGATGCCGCGGCAGGAATCTCGAACTTGTCGCTGTCGTAAAAAAGAACGTAAAACGCCGTGCATTTCCACGAACCACGTGGACGGATGCACAGAATTTTGGCACAATAGAGGCATGGCCAGAACTACACGTCGTCCGGCATCGAAACCCGTTTCGAAATCTCCCAAGGCCGCCGCATCCCCACCGCTGGATGCCTCCGCCGCGAAGCCCTCAAAGTCGAGCGCCAAAGAGGCGGCTGCCCGCGCCGAGAAGTTTCGGCTCGCCCGCGAAGAAGCCATGAAACGCTGGCGTCAGCGCGAAGACTGAACGCCAGCATCGGATGTCGCCGGGCGCGCCTCGTCGCGCAGGGACTGATTCGCGAGGCCCGCGCCTGCGCATCATGGCTGCCTGGAGGTCGCCGACCTCATTGCTCGTCTCCCGAGGGGCCGTACAGGCCGGGCACGGGGATGTCGTTCAGCCGGTAGTAGGCGCACAGAAACGCACGATGGTGAATCGTGTGGTTCAAGATGAATGTCCGCATCACGCCAATTCGGGGCATCGTGATGATCGGCTTTCCCTGCTCCAGCAGCGACCACTCTTTCACGATTTCTTCATCGGGAGTCGACTCCAAGGCCCGTCGCGCGGCCGCGACATGGCGATCGAATGCCTCCAGCATCTCCTGCCGGCTGCGCAGCACGGGCGTCCGGTAAGGCTCTCCTCCCGGCGGGTGGGACTCCCACGTCGGTTCTTTCAGGACCCCCTCGACCCAACCGGGAATCTCGACGAGGTGCGAACCGACCCACCCGATGGAATTCGAGCGCGGATGGGCCTTCCAGCCGAGCTTGTCATCGGGCATGCGCTCCAGCACCTTCCGCGTGCTGGCCATTTCCTGGTCAAACTCCGGCAACAGCGATTCTGCGAGGGTCATGATTCGTCTCCGGTCGAAAGTGTCAGGCGGGCGGCGAGCGTGGCGACTCTCAGGAGGTTAGTGTACGCACGGACACTATTTCAATGGCGGGCGGATGGTGTTTCTGAAAATCCCGGTGTGTTAGTCTGAGCCCGCTGCTGTTCATCCGCATTCTGTCAAAGGGCCTCTGAAATGCGCTGCGCTCGCATTGGCCATTCGGCCGCCTCGGTGTGTATGGTCGGGCTGTTGCTGCTGGCTCCGTCCGGCTGTCAGAACGGGTCCTCGACGTCGGAGCAGCCGGTCGTCCCGCCGACGACGACTGCGTCCTCGACGCCGGGGGGAGTCGTCCCCCCGCTCGAGCCGGCTCCGGAATACTACAGCCGGCCGCTGTCGGAGATGGAAAGCAGCCTGCTGACGATGCTGCCGGACCAGGCGGCCGCGGTGCGCGAGCGCAAAGAGCGCCGCGCTGCCGAGGCCGCGTCCGAGCCGCTGGTCTTCGCGCCCCCGGAATCCCGGACCATGGAGGCCTGGAACCAGTCGTACGTCGATCTGCGCACGATGGAAGCGACGCATTACGCCGAACACTCGCCGGACCCGCCGGAGGCCAAGGCGATTGGCGTCAAGGTCATGCAGCAGTACGTCGAAATCGCCACCGGAGTGCGGCCGGTCTCCGAATCGGCCAGCATCCTGGCGCTGGGCGACGAAGCTCTCGCAAAGGGCAGCACGGATCCGACCCTCGGCATCTATCTGACTCGGCTGCGAATGTCCGCGGGGCAAATCGACGACCGCGCCGCGCATTCGCGGTTCCTGCAGTTGCGCGATTCGCTGAATGGTCCTGCGGCATTGCCGGTGCACCGGTTTCTGGTCCGCGCCTGGTGCCTGCACGCGATGGAGTCCTGGGCGAAGGGACACCCCACTCAGGCGACCGCGCGGCGCGTCGCGATGGATGCGGCCGCGAAATTCCTGTCGGAAGCCGGCAATCCGCACAGCCCGGAGATCCGCATGGCGCTGGTGGAGTCGGCCATGGGAGCGCGAGCGCTCCCTTATCCAGAGCTGCAGGAGCTGCTGCAGGCGTGCGTGGCGACGCCCGGGACGGATCCGTGGGCGCTGCACCTGCTGGCGGCGCGGTGGTACGTCGAGTCGGGCTGGAACGCTCGGGGCACTGGTTACGTTGATTCGGTGCGGCCGGAGGCGTGGGCGACGTTTTACAGCGCGCTGAACGCGGCCGAGCGGCACGCGACGAGCGCCTGGGTGCTGCACCCGGAATTCCCGCAGCCGGCGACGCTGCTGATTCGCATCGCGATGGGCCAGCAGGAGCCGGAGTGGGAGCCGGAGCAATGGTTTCATGAAGCGGTTCTCGCCCAATGCGACCACGAGGAGGCCTATCGGGCGTTGTTCTGGGCCAAGATGCCGCGCTGGGGCGGCACGCACGAGGAAATCCTGAACATCGGCCGGAGCTGTGCCGAATCCGGCCGGTATGACACGGCGATTCCAAAGCAGGCGATGGTCGCGATCCGCCACGTGCGGACGGACCTCCCCCAGGATCTGCCGCTGGGGCTGGTGCAGCCGATCGCGGGCGTGGCCCGCAAACTGGTCGAGGGCTACCTCGCGGCGGATCCCGCAACGCGAATCCCGATGGCCCGGGATCTGACAGATGCGACATCAATCCTGATCCAGGCCGAGGAATTCGACGTCGCCCGGCGGATGTTCGAGAATTCGAACTTCAGCGAGATCGCCCGGCTGTGGCCCTCGGACACACGGACGCAGCCGGAGTACTGCCGCGCGGTGTGTTTCGCGATGGACACTCCGAACCGCGACAACATGCTGACGGTGCATCGGCTGCTGACGCTGCCCCAGCGACAACTCCCGGAACGTCAGGATTTGGCCGAGCTGCGGGAGATGCTCGCCAGCGAGCGAACGAAGAACGCGCGGCCCGAGGCCCAGGAGTACTATGCGACCGCGGACCGGATGCTGGAGATGCTGGACCGGTACGTGGCGGGCGACTGGGTGGAGCTGACGTTCGACAGGCTGCTGTCGAACTGGATTGTGCGGGCCGCGGAGTTCGACGTGCTGGACGAACGATCGGTGCGCCTGGGGGCCGCGGACCACAATCTCGTCGTGTATATCGAGCCGCTGTTGCGCTTCGCGCCGCCGTTCGACGTCGAGGCGGAATTGAGCCTGCCGGAGTCGAGCCATACGGGACGCGAGGCCAAGGGTTTCGGAATCACCGTGGTGTCGAATGACGCGAAGGATCCGTTTGGGCGGACGCCCCAGCACGTGTACGTCTGGCGCGAACCGGGCCTGGCTTATGGGCTGTCGAGCCATCACGTTTCGACGTACGTGCCGACGCTCATGTCGCCGCGAAAGTTTCTGAAGTCGCCGCGCGAGGACGGCTTCGTGAGGTTGGGCGTGCGCGTGTGGGACGACGCGATCGAGACGTATCACAACGGGGCGCGGGTTTCCGCGATCCACGACATGCCGTTCCCGGCCGGCGACCACCTGCATTTCGGCTCGATCAACACGCTCACGGCCACGCACTCCGTGGTCTACCGCAACATTCGCATCCGCCGGATTCCGTTCGACTCCCCGCCAACGAATCCGGCCGAGGACGCGGCCGTGGATTACTATGCGCGGGCTCTCGATTGGGAACCGGACTGTCCGGATCATCGCCTGCGACTGGCCAACGCGCTGCTGGCGGCCGGACAGACGCCGGAGGCGCGGTCGCAACTGGAAATGGCGCGGGAGGCCGTGGGGAACATGCCGGAGTTCCATCGGGTCGATGGCGAGCTGCGGATGGCGGAGGGGGATTACGTGGCGGCGAAGGCGGCGTTCCAGCAGGCGCTCGAATTCGATCCCCGGTCCGCGCTGGTGCGACTGCGGATGTGCTGGCTGCTGGCGACGGCGCCGGAGGATTCGGTCCGCAACGCTCCCGAGGCCCGGTCGCAGATTTATGGGCTCGAGTCTGATCTCACGCATTCGGACTGCCAGGCGGCCCTGCTGATGACGGAGGCGGCGATCCGCATGGAGCAGCGGATGTTCCGGGACGCCCGGGAATATCTCGATCAGGCGGAGGAGATCGCCGAGTCGGTCGAGGATCGGAAGCGGCTCGGGGAACTGCGAATTTCGCTCGAGGCCGAGACGCCGCACCGGATGGCGCAGCCATCGGAACAACTCGCCGACAGCGACAACAGTGCCTGACGCGGCCTGCGTCGGATCGGACACGGCCTGCGGAACTGGCCGGGGCCAGGCGGATCAGCCGGTGGGGGGCGGCTGCCCCCATTCGTCCCGGAAGTCGTGGAGCGCCCGCGTGTGCACGTTCCAGGCGACCGACGCCAGCCGGATCGCGAGTACGGCGACGATGGTCGTCCAGGCCGCGGTCGTCGGACTCAGCTCGAGGCCTCGACGCTGCACAAGGTAGATCGCGCAGCCGATCAAAGCGGCGACGGCCTCGAACGCCCCCGGCCGGAACAGGTGCGGTTCCTTGCCCACCAGGACCGATCGCAGCACCGCCCCGCCAACGGCGTTGACCATTCCCACGAGCATGACGCCCGGCAGCCCCAGGCCCAGCGCGGTCGCCCGGTTCATCCCGACGACGGCATACGCGCCCAGTCCCAGCGCGTCGACGACGTCGATGATCCGCTGAAATCCGGGAAGCGCCGTCACCCGGCGGCCGAACAGCATGACCACCACCGTCGCCCCGGCTACAAGCTGCAGGTACGTCGGGGATCGCACGACGACGGGAGGTCCGTCCTGCAGGAACAGTCCGTCGCGCAGCAATCCGCCGCCGGTGGAGGACACCATGGCGATGATGAAAATGCCGACGATATCGTATCCGCGGCGGGCGCCGACAAGCGCGCCGCTGATCGCCCAGCAGAACGTGGCCCCGAAGTCGAAGAAGGGCGGCAGCAGGAAGGCGTCGGGTCCCATGGCCGGCTGGACTCGCGAATGGCGGGAGAGGTTCAGGGCGTGAGTGTAGCGGCGGCGTCGGCAATCGCCGGGCGGATTCGGCGGCGCGTTCGAATTCGAATTCGGAACGGCCACAAAGCGAACTGGCGGAGCGGTCGCGCGATGCGTTACTGTTTCCAGATTCGCGGTTTGTTCTGGACAAAGCCTTTGTGCCCAATCGGTCCTGAAGGGAGCGTGCGTTTCCCTTTGGCGGGCGGGCGCGGAGCGAACATAGAGCGGTTCGGGAGGAATGTGTGTCGCTGGCTCACGTGCTGCAGGCGAAGTTTCGAGGGGATGTGCGTTTTCGCGGTCAGGCGTACCTGCAGGCGGAGCGGGTTTCCGTCACCCGGGTGACGCCTGATCATCTGTACGCGGTCGTCCGGGACGGCGTGGAATATCAGACGCAGCTCAGCCGGTTGAACGGCGATCTGAAGATGTTCTGCACGTGCGTGGGCGAAGGGCAGACGCGCGATCCGGCGTGCAAACACCTGTGGGCGACGGTGCTGGCCGTCGACACCGGCTCGTATCTGTCCTCGCCGCCGCGGCAGGGCCACATCCCTGCGTTCGCGGCGGAACCGGTCGGCTCGCTGGTGCACTCGTCGGTGTTCGATGAGGACGAGGAGCTGGGCGGGGACGTGTACACGCCCCGGGAGCGACGCGCGTCAGCGGCATCGGCGCCCGCCGTCGCGGCAAAGGTCCGCGCCCCCCGCCGCGACTGGGAGCAGAAGCTAGACGTCATCAAGGAGCGGCACGACCCCGCCGCCACGGGCCGCACCACCGAGGAACGCGAGCAGGAAATCTTCTTCGAAATCGATCTCGCCGAATCGCGGCAGTCTCGGCGGCTGGTGCTGCAGACGTCGCAGCGGCAGCGGCGGGCGAACGGCCAGTGGGGCAAACTCAAGCCCTTGAAGCTCCGCCCCGGAAAGCTGGACGACATCGAACATGCGGACGATCGGCGGGTGCTGGCGTATCTTGCCGGGGGGACGCCGGAGCGGACGAACTGGTACGCGCAGCAGGCCGAGTTCCAGACGTCGGTGTTCCGATACCATGTGCCGTACGAGCTGGCACTGTTGCTGATGCCGATGATGTGCGCGACGGGCCGCGTGCGGGTCATGGGAGACAGCGAGAATCTGGGGAAAGTGATCGGCTGGGACGGCGGCTCGCCGTGGTCGCTCTGCCTCGTGCTGCGGGCCGATGCGGAGGAGCAGTGGCATCTTCGCGGGGAGCTGCGGCGCGAGACTCAGTCGTCGCCGCTGGAAACCGCGGAGCTGTTGCTGCCGGGCGGCCTGGCGCTGGTGAACGACAAGCTGTCGACGTTCGATGATTTCGGCGCGTTCGAGTGGATTGAGACGGTCAATCAGGAGAACGGACTGCAGGTCGCGGACGGCGAGCAGCAGGAGTTGGTGGACCGGCTGCTGGACATGCCGGCGCTGCCGGTGCTCGATCTGCCCGCGGAACTGCGACTGTCGGAGGTGCGCTGCCGGCCGTCGCCGTCGGTGTGGCTCAAGTCGCCCAAGGTCAAAGGCTGGAAGCACGACCGGCTGCAGGGGAGCGTGCTGTTCGATTACGACGGCGCGACGGTGTCGGGTTCGAGCACGCAATGGGCGATCGTCCAGCGCGAACAGGGTCGCTGTCTGCTCCGGGATCGAGAGTTCGAATCGGCCTCCTGGACTCAGCTGCAGGCGTCCGGATTCCGGCGGCTGCTGGATCGCCTGCGGGGCGACGCCGACATCGAGATCGCCATCAGCGACCTGGGCAATGCGGTGCGGAAACTCGTGGCGGACGGCTGGCAGGTGCGGGCCGACGGCAATCCCGTGCGGCAGCCGGGGCCGATGGCGTTCCGCGTCACTGCGGGGGTGGACTGGTTTGAGCTGTCGGCGAAGATCGATTTCGACGGGCGGACGGCCGCGTTCCCGGAGCTGTTGTCGGCACTGGCCCGGGGCGACAACACAATCCGGCTCGATGACGGCTCGCTGGGCATCCTGCCCGAGGAGTGGCTGAAGCAGTACGGGTGGCTGTCGAGCCTGACATCCGCGGAGGACGAGGGACTGCGGTTTTCGGCGTCGCAGGTCGGTCTGATCGATGCGTTGCTGGCCTCGGAGTCCGACGTCCAGACCGATGCGCTCTACAACGAAGTGCGTGACCGGCTGCAGAACTTTGCGGGGATCGAGTCAATTCCGGAGCCGGACGGGTTTCATGGAAGCCTGCGGCCATATCAGCGCGAGGGCGTGGGCTGGCTGCGGTTCCTGCAGGAATTCCGGTTCGGCGGCTGCCTGGCCGACGACATGGGCCTCGGCAAGACGGTGCAGCTGCTGGCGCTGCTGCTGGAGCGGCGGCGGACGGCGGCGGAGAGGCTGCCGTCGCTGGTGGTCGTGCCGAAGTCGCTGCTGTTCAACTGGATCCAGGAGATTCAGCGGTTCACACCGGAGCTGACGCACCTGGAATATACGGGGCTGGACCGGGGAGAGATGCGCGAGCGGCTGACGGAGTACGACGTCATCCTGACGACGTACGGCACGTTGCGGCGGGACATCGCGATTCTGAAGGACATCCGGTTCGACTACGCGGTGCTGGACGAGGCGCAGACGATCAAGAATTCGTCGTCGCAGGTGGCGAAGGCGTCGCGGCTGGTCCACGCGCAGCACCGTCTGGCGCTGAGCGGCACGCCCATCGAGAATCATCTGGGCGATCTGTGGTCGATCTTCGAGTTCCTCAACCCGGGCATGCTGGGCCGGAGTTCGGCGTTCAAGCTGCAGACGTCCGACGCGGCGGATGAGCAGTCGCGGCGCGTGTTGTCGCGGGGCCTGAAGCCGTTTGTGCTCCGCCGGACGAAGCAGCAGGTGGCGGCCGAACTGCCCGAGAAGATGGAGGAGACGATCTTCTGCACGATGGGCAAGCGGCAGTCGCGGCTGTACACGGAGCTGCGCGAACACTACCGGAACTCGCTGCTGGGGCTGGTTCGCGAGCAGGGTCTGGGCAAGTCAAAGATGCATGTGCTGGAGGCGCTGCTGCGATTGCGGCAGGCGGCCTGCCATCCGTCGCTTCTGGACCGGGAGTCGGCGGAAGAGCCGTTCGCCAAGCTGGACGTCCTTGTGCCGCACCTTGAGGAGTTGATCGAGGAGGGGCACAAGTCGCTGGTGTTCTCGCAGTTCACAAGCATGCTGGCGATCGTCCGGCAGCACCTGGACCGCAAGGGCATCCGCTACGCCTACCTGGACGGCCAGACAAAGAAGCGCAAGCAGGTCGTCGAGGAATTCCAGAATGATCCGCACTGCCCGGTGTTTCTGATCAGCCTGAAGGCGGGCGGCCTGGGGCTGAACCTGACGGCCGCCGAGTACGTGTTTCTGCTCGATCCCTGGTGGAACCCGGCCGTCGAGGCGCAGGCCATCGACCGGGCGCACCGCGTCGGGCAGACAAAGCAGGTGTTCGCCTACCGGCTCATCTGCCGGGACACCGTCGAGGAGAAGATTCTCGAACTGCAGAAGAAGAAACGCGAACTCGCGGACGCGATCCTGGAAGCCGACGGCGGTCTGCTGAAAGACCTGACCGCGGAGGATCTCGAGTTGCTGCTGTCCTGAGGCGCCGCTGGCGGATCCCGCGTCCCCGCGCGGCTCGGAGGAGCTGCGCCGGGATTGGCAGAATCCGGCCTTCCGGGTACAAGCCGCGGGATGAAACCGCAGCAGGGATGCGCCGCGATGTCGGGGATCAGTCTGGCAACACGTCTTCCTTGGCCGCTGCTGGCGGCGGCGGCGACGCTGGTCGGCGCCGGATTGGCCGGGCTCGCGCGGGGGGATGAGCTGTACGGCGGCTCTGTCATGCCGCGGCAGATCGTCTGGACGGCGCTCGGAGCCGGGGCGGTGGTCGTCGCCGCGATTCTGCCGTACCGGCGACTGAAGACGTGGGCCTATCCGCTGCTGCTGTTGATCTCGGTGCTGCTGGTCGCCGTGCTGTTCACTCCGCCGCGAAACGGCGCGCGAAGCTGGTTCGCGCTGGGCCCGCTGACGTTTCAGCCGTCGGAGTTCGCGAAGCTGGCGTACATTCTCGCGCTCAGCCGGTACCTGATGTCGGCCCGTCATCACCGGACGCTGCTGGGTCTGGCGGCGCCCTTCGCGTTGACGCTGCCGCTGCTGCTCTTGATCCTGAAGGAGCCGGACCTTGGCACGGCCTGCCTGTTCCCGCCGATGCTGATGGCGATGCTGTTCGCCGCGGGCGCGAGGCTGAAACATCTGGCACTGGTGTGCCTGCTGGGCGTCCTCGCGTCGCCGATTGTGTGGCGGGAGATGAACGCGGAACAGCGTTCGCGGATCACGGCGACATTCCGCCAGCGGGACGGCGGGGGACCGCAGCGCGGAGACGATTATCATCTCCATCAGTCAAAGCAGGTCATCGCGCTCGGAGGCGTGTGGGGCAGCGATCTGGCGGGCATGGCCGTCGCGGAGTCGCGGGCGTACCAGTTGCCGGCCGCCCGAACCGACTTCATTTACTGCCTGATCTGCGAGCGCTGGGGAGTGTGGGGCGCAGCGCTGACGCTGGCCGCCTATCTGACCGTCATCGGCGCCTGCCTGAACATCGGCGGTCGGACGGACGAGCCGTTCGGGCGGCTGATCTGCGTTGGCGTGGCCGCCTGGTTCGGGTCGCAGATGGTCATCAACACCAGCATGACGGTCGGACTGCTGCCGATCACCGGCATCACCCTGCCCCTCCTGAGCTACGGCGGATCGAGCCTGCTGGCCAGTTGCCTGGCGATCGGCCTGGTGGTGAACGTCGCGCTGCGGCCGGGATATGAGGTCGGAGGACGACCATTCTCGTTCGCCGCAGGCCCGCGCTGAGCAAGCGGTCCGCGAAACCAGCCCGCTGACAAAGGGGCGCGCGAACTCGCCGGGAGGCCGCCTTGCAGCTGATACAATCGCTGTCTCCCCCTTGATTGCTGAGCCCCCCGTTTTGGCGGCCCAGACCCCCAGCCAGCCGATCGTTCCGCATGCCGCGCCACTACCTCGACCATGCCGCCACGTCCTGGCCGAAACCGGACGCCGTCTATGACGCCGTCGACCAATATCAGCGTGAATCCGGCAGCAGCGTGGGACGCGCGGCGACGCGTCGCGCTGGCGAACTGCAGAGAATCGTCGAGCGCTGCCGGCGTCGGCTGTCGGACCTCCTGGGCGCCGGGAGCCCGTCATCCATCGTGTTTGCGTTCAACGGCACGGATGCGCTAAATCAGGCGATCCACGGGCTGCTGGCTCCGGGCGATCACGTCGTCACCTCCATCGCGGAGCACAACTCGATCCTGCGTCCGCTGCGGATGGTGCAGCAGCGGCTGGCCGTGTCGGTCGACTACGTTTCGGTCGGGCCCGGCGGCTGCGTTGATCCAGAGGCGGTTCGCCAGGCGATGCGGCCACGGACTCGCCTGGTCGCGATGACTCATGCCTCGAATGTGACGGGCGCGGTTCAACCGGCGGGGGAAATCGGGCGGATCGCCCGCGAGGCCGGGGCGGTGTTCCTGCTGGATGCGGCGCAAACGGCCGGCCACGTCCCGATTGACGTCGACGACCTGCAGGCCGATCTGCTCGCAGCGCCGGGGCACAAGGGTCTGTTGGGGCCGACCGGGACCGGCGTCCTGTATGTGCGCCCTGGAGTTGAACGCGAGTTGCGTCCGCTGCGGCAGGGAGGCACGGGGTCCGTCAGTGATCAGGAGGATCAGCCGGAGTCGATGCCGGAGCGATTCGAGTCCGGGAGCCACAATGCGGCGGGAATCGTCGGGCTGGATGCGGCGGCGGGCTGGCTTCTGGAGCGCGGCGTCGCTTCCGTGCATCAGCACGTCGAGGAATTGACGCACCGGCTGTCCGCGGCCCTGCGCGGGGTTCCCGGCGTGACGGTGTTCGGCCCCGAGGTGAATCAGCCGGGGGCTGGCATCGTGGCGTTCCGCATCGAAGGGTTCGAACCGCAGACGGCAGCTGCGCTGTTGGACGAGGAGTTCGGAGTCGAGTGCCGGGCGGGACTGCACTGTGCGCCGCGCATGCACCGGAGTTTGGGAACCCTTGAGGGGGGCGGGCTGATTCGGTTCAGCCTGGGCGCCCTGTCGACTGTCGACGATGTCGAGGCTGGCGCGGCCGCCGTACAGGCGCTCGCCGGCGCCCCCAGCTGATCCCCTGTCCGATACCGAATTCGCCGGCCCGCCGCGATGCTCGATCAGGACCGTTCCACACGCGATCTGCGGCTGCTGTTTCTGGCCCGCGCCGTGCGGATGTTCGGATATGGGCTGTTGTCGGTGGTGTTGCTGCTGTACCTGTCGGCGGCGGGACTGTCGCCGCATGAACAGGGTCTGCTTCTGTCGCTGACGCTGGTGGGCGACACAGTTCTCACGTTGTGGCTGGTGACGCAGGCGGACCGGTTCGGGCGTCGCCGGACACTGCTGGCGGGGGCGGCGTTGATGCTGCTGGCCGGCGCGGTGTTCTCGATGTCGACGAGCTTTCTGGTGTTGCTGACGGCGGCGACGATCGGCGTCATCAGTCCCAGCGGATCGGAAGTGGGGCCGTTTCTGTCGGTGGAGCAGGCGGCGCTGTCGCAGATCGTCGCGCCGCGGGAGCGGACGTCGGCGTACGCGTGGTATCACGTCGTAGGAATCTCCGCGAGTGCGGTGGGCGCATTGCTCGGCGGATTGTTGACGTCCCAGGCCCGTGAATGGGGTTGGACGGGGATTGACGCGTATCGGCCGGTGCTGTGGGGCTATTCCGCCTGCGGACTGGGGATTGCGTGGCTGACCTCCCGCCTGCGGCCGCAGGTGGAGGCGCCTTTGCGGACGCCACCGGGAGACGCCGTAGCGGCGACGCGCTGGGGGCTGCACCGTTCGCGGGGAATCGTGGGTAAATTGTCGCTGTTGTTCGCGTTCGATGCGTTCGGCGGCGGGTTCATTCTGCAATCGATCCTCGCCTACTGGCTGCATGTGCGCTACGGCGTCAATGAAGCGGACCTGGGCCGGATCTTCTTCGCTGCGAACCTGCTGTCCGGGGCGTCCGGATTGGCGGCTGGGCGGCTCGCAAATCGAATCGGCCTGATCAATACAATGGTCTTCACGCACCTGCCGGCCAGTTTGATGCTGCTGATCCTCGCCTGGATGCCGGACGTCGCATCGGCGGTGGCGTTGTTGCTGGTGCGGTACAGCATCTCGCAGATGGACGTGCCGGCGCGGCAGGCCTACACGATGGCGGTGGTTGCGCCGGATGAGCGTTCGGCGGCGGCGGGCGTGACGAGCGTCGCGCGGTCGATCGGCGCGGCGGCGTCCCCGGCGATCGCGACGTCGCTGATCGCGGAGCCCGCCTTCATCGCAGCCCCGTTGATGATCGCCGGCGCGATCAAGGCGATGTACGACGTGGTCCTGTTCGTCGCTTTCTCGCGGCAGGAGGTGCTGGACTCCGAGCCGCACGAGAGCTGATCGGACGAGGTCAGCTCGTGCCGGCGGCGCAATGGCCGGCGGTGGTCAGCGTCCGCCGAGGACGCCGGTTTCCGGGCTGGAGGCCGTCGCGTAAAGCTTCCTTGGTATGCGTCCCGCGAGGGCCGCCAGATGTCCGGCCTCGCAGGCCATGCGCATCGCATGGGCCATGCGCAAGGGATCCTGTGCGCTGGCGATCGCGGTATTCAGGAGCACGCCGTCGCAGCCCAGTTCCATGGCGAAGGAGACGTCGCTGGCGGTGCCCACGCCAGCGTCGATGATCACCGGGTAGTCCGGATCGCCGTCCTTGAGGTACTCCAGGCAGATGCGAATGTTGTTGGGATTCAGCACGCCCTGCCCGCTGCCGATCGGGCTGCCGGCCGGCATCACGGACGTCGCGCCGGCGTCCTTCAGTCGCCGGGCCGTGATCGGGTCGTCCGTCGTATAACACAGGACTTGAAAGCCGTCGGCGACGAGTTGTCGAGTCGCCTCCAGCGTGGCCACAGGGTCCGGCAGGAGCGTCTTCTTGTCTCCCAGCACCTCGAGCTTGACCCAGTCCGCGCCCGGATTGTCGAGATTCGTGAGAATCTCCCGTCCCAGCCGCGCGACGCGGACGGCGTCCTCCGCGGTGAAGCAGCCCGCCGTGTTGGGCAGGATCGTGTACCGCGACAGGTCGATGAAATCGAGAATGCTGCGTCCCTCGGCGTCGATCAGCCGCTCGCGTCGGACAGCGACGGTGACGACCTCCGCGCCGCTCGCGTCAAGACACTGCTGCATGACCTCGAACGTCGTGTGCTTGCCCGTCCCGACGATCAGGCGCGAACGAAACGAGTGGCGGCCGAGCGTCAGCGGCCGGGAGATGGGGGCGGGGGCGGGGGCGGCGTTCAACATGGCAGCAGACAGTGTTTCCGAGACAAGTGCAGCGTGTGAAGCGTGCGGCGCCATCGGGCGGCCGGAATCGATTTCAGCCGCCGCCCACGAGGGTGACGATCTCCAGTTCGTCTCCCTCGGCCAGCAGGCATCCCGCGTGCTCGCGCCTCGGGACAAGGCTCCGATTTCGTTCCACGGCGACGAACTTCCAGGGCAGCTCGAGCTGATCGAGGAGCGTGGCGACGGTGGTTCCCGGTGCGATCGCGCGGACCTCGCCATTGATGGTAATGGAAACCGTCGCCGTCATCGGGGGTGCGCCTGAATCAACCGGTCCGTGAACTGCAGCGGCTGCGGCCCGAGGGTCAGGACGGTCAGCGGCCGGGGCGGATATCGACGAACGCTGTCGATCAGCCGCTCGACCGTCAACTCTTCGACCGCCTGTCGGACCTCGTTCAGGGTCACGATCCGGCCCAGATGAAACCAGTCTCGGGCGATGGATGCGGCGCGGGCCGCGGTCGATTCCTGCTGCATGATGAGCGAGCTCTTGGCCCGGGCCTGACAACGGCGAAGTTCATCGGCGCCGATCCCCTCGCCCAGCCGGTCGAGCTCGGACAGGATGACATCCAGTGTCTCCTGGGCACGTTCCGTCGTTGTTCCGGCGGAAATGATGGTTCGCGCTTCGGTCTTGAGGCTGTGCAGACTGGCCTGAACGGAATAGCACAGGCCGCGGCGCTCGCGAACTTCGGTGAACAGCCGGGCGCTGGGTCCGCCTCCGAGCACGCTGGCCGCAGCCCAGGCGGCGTAATAGTCCGCATGTCCGTAGGGGGGCGCGTGATAGGCCAGGCCAATCTGCACCTGCGTTGACGGGTGCTCAAGGTGCGTCGCAGCGGGTGGCGTTTCGCCGGTGCGGATCGAGGGCTCGTTCCCGCGCGTCCAATCGCCAAACAGCCGTTCGACATGCTCGCGCACGGCCGCCGCATCGACCCGGCCGGCGATTCCCAGAATCGCGCCGTTCGGGCGAAAACCGGCCCGGTGCAGCTCGCGGACACGATCGAGCGTCACATTCCGCAGCTCCGCCAGGTCGCCTTCCGTCGGACGGCCCCAGGGGTCGGGATACGTATGTCGCCGCAGCTCGGTCGACAGCTTGCGCCCCGGTTCGTCGTCGATCGCCAGCAGCGACTGCTCCAGCCCGGACATGACAGCTTCGAATTCCTCGGGCGGCAACAGCGGGCGGCGCGCGACGTCGGCGTAGATCGCCAACGCCTCCGGCAGTTTGTTCGCGAGGAGCGCGCCGCCGAACGACAGGAAGTTCCAACCGACCTGTTCGTGTCGCTGAACACCCAGGCGGTCCAGCGCGGTGGCGAGTTCGCGATTGTCGCGATCTCCGGCGCCCCGCAGGGCGAGGTCGCAGAGCGCGGCGGACGTGCCGTTGGCCCCGGGCGCCTCGTACAGGCTGCCCGCTGGAATCAGCAGCGTGAACGCCGCGGATTGGACGTCGGGCATCTCCTCGACGAGGAGATCGAATCCGTTTGGGAGCGTGAAATGCTCGATCGTCTGCGCGGGCATCGAACCGGGGGGAACGGGCGGAACCGAAACCGGTCAGTATCTCAGGTCGCCCGCCGGAGAGCAAATCGGCATGAATTCGGGATTCTTCGGCAGATTTCTGCCGATTCCGGCCCGCAGGCCTGCCCCAGTCAGGCCGTCTTGTCGCAACTCGTTGTCAGCAACTACCATGTCGCGGACGGGCGGTCAGGACGGCCACCCGGGAACCGCATTCCCCTGCCCGCGGATTCACGGATGATTCGGCTTGCCGGGCGAGCGATCAAGCACCTGCTGCTGGCGATGCTGTTGCTCGTCGCCGGTCTGTGCGCGCTGGAAGCCTGGTTGCGGATCGCGCGCGTCTCCCGTTCGGCGAGCGCCGCTGACGTCGAAGAAGCATCGGCCCTGACCGAGCCCAGCCGCACCACGTATCTCTCGGCGCTGCCGCGCCTCCGGCGGACAGTTCCACAGACCGCGGATCGCGGGGCGTATCGCCTGCGGACCAATAGCTTTGGATTGAGGAACCCCGAGGCGGCCGTGCCGCCCGATGCGGGCGTGTTCCGGATTCTGTGCCTGGGCGACGAGACGACCTTTGCCGCGGACCTGCCGGAGAATTTGACCTACAGCTGGCGGCTTCAGGAAGAACTGGAGGCCGCGAGCTCGACGGCGGTGGAGGTGCTGAACGGGGGATGCCCAGGCGGCGGTCCGACGGTCCTGGCGCTGACGCTGCGGCATCGGCTGCTGGGGCTGCAGCCGGACCTGATCCTGCTGCACGTGGACGAATCGGACCTGGCGGAGGAGGAAGCGATCCTGCGGCATGTCGAGCGGGACGGCGCGGGTCGCCCGACAGCGGCCGTGCATCCGGCACTGGCCGGACGGGGAAGCGCGAACTGCCGGCTCGTCGACGAGTTCCTGATTTTCAGCAGTCTCCGGGATCAGCTGCACGGGGCGTGGAAGCAGGGGCGCGGCGGTTCCTCATCGCAGCGGCCGGCAGGGCTGGTCGATCCGACAGTCGCCAATGGCCGCACGAGCCTGCGGCATGCGATCACAGCCATCCGCGACATGGCGGAAGCGCAATCCAGCGTGCTGATCGTCGCCACCACGGCCGTCCCACGCACAGACAAGGCGTCGGCCGGCGCGCGGATGATGTCGGCCTGGCCGCCTGCGGAACTGCAGACGATGTGCGCCGAGCTGGAAGTGCCTTTCGTCGACGCCACGCGCAGCGTGACGGCCGCGACGCGACAACGCCCCGCGGCCGCCCAGCGTCTGAATCCCGCGGGCCATGCGGCGTACGCTCGTGCCCTTGCCAGGACGGTGCTGCGGCGGTTTGCCGGCGAAGAGGCGGTTCCCGAACCGGCCGTGCTTCCCGAAACGTCGCCGCGGCAACGTCGGACGGCCGGCGCGGAACGCTGACAGGCCGATGCGAGGATTCGCCGTCAGCGGGCGACTGCGTCCGCCATTTCCTCGGCGTGATAGCTCGAACGGACGAACGGCCCGCTGGCAACGTACGAGAACCCCAGCAGGCGGCACTGCCGGCCGATTTCGGTGAACTCCTCCGGCGGAACGTACCGTTCGACCGGCAGGCTCTGCGGCGTCGGCTGCAGGTACTGGCCGATCGTCAGCATGTCGACGCCGGCGCGGCGCAGGTCGGCGGCGACATCGAGGACCTCTTCGATCGTCTCGCCCAGCCCCAGCATCAGGCCGCTTTTGGTGACCATGTCCGGCGCCTCATCCTTGACCTGCGCCAGGAGATCGAGCGTCCGCTGGTACTCGGCGTTCCGGCGGACACGGTCGTACAGCCGGGGAACCGTTTCCGTATTGTGGTTGAACACGTCCGGCCGGGCCTCGACGACTCGGCTGATGGCCGCACGATTCCCCTTGAAGTCCGACGTGAGAACTTCGACGGCCGCGCCGGTCCGCTCTCGAACGGCCAGCACGCAGCGGTAAAAATGATCGGCGCCGCCATCGGGCAGGTCGTCCCGCGTCACGCAGGTGATGACGACATGCTTCAGCCCCAGGCGCTCCGCGGCCTCGGCGACGCGCTCGGGCTCATCGTGCTCGACAGCTTCCGTCTTGCCCCGGGGAACCGAACAGAATCCGCAGGGACGCGTGCAGACGTTCCCCAGAATCATGAAGGTGGCCGTCCTGTGCGACCAGCACTCCGTGCGGTTGGGGCATTTCGCGCTTTCGCAGACGGTTTCCAGCCGGAGGTCTTCGATGACGCCGCTGGTGATCGCCATGTCCGCAGTCGGCATCGGCCGCTTCAGCCACTTGGGCAACCGCCGCGTCGGGACCTGAGGAGCGGGCGTGGCAGCGACGGAAGCGCAGCCGGACGAGGCAGTCAAATCACCCAGAACGGGAAGCTCATGCATTCGTGCAAATCCTGCGTCGGGTGCGGACCAGCAGCGGGTGCCCGACGTATGTGTGAGTCCGGCGGTAGCCGAACGCTTCCGCCACGTGCCGGATGACGGCCTCGCGCACCTGGTTCATGCTGACCGGCCGCAGCCGCAGCGCCTGCAACGAGGTCGAAGGTTCGTTGGGCGTCGCGGCGACGAGTTTGAGAAAGCCGGGGTCGATCGTCACGTTCAGGTAGGCGCCATGGCAACTGACCCAGGATTTGACCGCCGCCCCGAAATAGGCCGCCTGGCCGTAACGCGTCCAGACGCCCGGCTCCGATTCCCGCCGCTTGGCGGCGAGTCGCAGCTCATGGCAGACGGCGACCAGCGCCCCCTCCAGCCGCCGACGATGCTCGTGGACGCCCAGCCCGAGCCGCTCTAAAGGCAGCAGCGGATAGATCGCCAACTGTCCAGGCGCGTGAATGATCGCGCCGCCGCCGCGCGGCGTCCAGCGGACTGGAATTTCGCGAGCCGCCAGTTCCTCCTCGCTGACCAACAGGTCGCGGCGACTGGCGTCGCGGCCCAGCGTGATCTCGGGAGGATGTTCGCAGATCAGCAGCGTTCCGAGTCGGTCGTCGCGGCCGCTGAGGTCGTAAATCGTTCGTTCCTGCAGCGCCAGCGCAGCGTCGAAATCGACGAGTCCCAGGAGGTGCGTCTCCAAAGGCTCGCCATTGACGTCGTCATGGTCGGCGCGGGGGTCAGGCACGGGAACACCAGCATTTTCAGTGATCCTATCACTCCCCCCCGCGCCGGACAACAGGCGGTTTCGATCCGCGTCCATCGGATTTGGGCGTGCTGCCCCTCTCAAAGCGCGCACCCTCAAAAGCACTTCCAGTCGAGGATCACTTTGCCCGATTGGCCGGACCGCATCGCCTCGAAGCCCTGCTCGAAATCCCGCGCAGGGAAGCGGTGCGTGATGACGGGGGAGATGTCCAGCCCCCCCTGCAGCATGACCGTCATCTTGTACCAGGTCTCGTACATCTCGCGGCCGTAGATCCCCTTGATCGTCAGCATGTTGAAGATCACGAGATTCCAGTCGATCGCGACTTCCTTCTCGGGGATGCCCAGCATGGCGATCTTTCCGCCGTGCGCCATGTTCGCCAGCATGTCCCGGAAGGCCGACGCGTTGCCGGACATTTCCAGCCCGACGTCGAACCCCTCTTTCATGCCGAGTTCCTTCTGGACATCGGCCAGCGACTCCGTCCGGACGTCGACGACGCGGGTCGCCTTGAGTTGTTGCGCCAGCTCCAGACGCCAGGGGTTCACATCCGTGACGACCACGTACCGAGCCCCCGCATACTGGCAGATCGCCGCCGCCATGCAGCCAATTGGCCCGGCGCCCGTGATCAGCACGTCCTCGCCCAGGACATTGAACGACAGGGCCGTGTGCACGGCGTTCCCGAAGGGGTCGAAGATCGACGCGACGTCGAGATCGATGCCCGGGGCGTGATGCCAGACGTTCGTCTGCGGGACCGAGATGTACTCGGCGAAGGCGCCCGGTCGGTTCACGCCGATGCCCCTGGTGTCGGCGCACAGGTGCCGCCGGCCCGCGAGGCAGTTCCGGCAATGCCCGCAGACGACATGCCCTTCCCCGCTGACAATTTCACCGGGGAAGAAGTCATGCACATTCGAGCCGACTTTCACGATCTCGCCGACGAACTCGTGGCCGACCACCATCGGCACGGGGATCGTCTTCTGTGCCCAGGCGTCCCAGTTGTAAATGTGGACGTCGGTCCCGCAGATCCCCGTGCGATCGACGCGGATCAGGACGTCGTTGATCCCGATGACCGGTTCGGGGACATCCTCGAGCCACAGCCCGGGAGCGGCGTGCTTCTTGACGAGTGCTTTCATGGCGGCCAGGCGGTGAACAGAACGGAATCAGTCACAAGGGATGCCCAGCTTAGCGGACGGTGTTCATTATGCAAGACGCAATTCCTGTATAATGAACGTCGTCCCGTCCGCCGATGCGACCTTCACCGTTCCGGATCAGTCCAGCGCTTCTGCGCGCCTTCGATCCGCAGCGGACCGGCGATCTCCGCCCCGTCTCGCAGCACAATGTAGCTGTCGGCGCCCGGAGAACTGCCCCATTTCAGCGACGCCAGGCCGCTGGCCTGGGCCTCTCCGGACGGCGCTGACCGCTGTCCCTGCGGTCCGACGGCAATCAACGCGTAGGCGTGCGCGCCCGAACCGTCATCCTCGACGACGACCGGCGGTTCGGGAACGGGCACGCCAGCCTGCGTCATCCCGCCGCCCCACAGTTGCAGCACCTCTCCCGCGTAGGGAAGTCCCCCTCCGCCATAGCCGCCGCCGCCGATCGACATCATTCCCTGACCGATCAGCGCGTCCGTCAGCGGCTCCTGGTGGCCGGGACGGAAGGTCTGGAATCGCAGTCGGCCGGGATGCGTGCCGCCATCCCATTCGTCAAACGGCACTTCCGAAAGCTCCAGTCCCTCTCCCTGAATGATGGCCATCTGCCGCCAGGCTCCGTCCAGCCACACGTTCCACGAAATATGTCCCGGCGCCCGCCGCAATGTGCCGTCCTGTTCCAGCGCGTGAAACCGATCATCGAAGGGATCGTCCAGTTCCCCTTTGATGAGGCGGCTGCGGACCCACAGTCCGGCGACGCCGCCGTCCAGCGTGCGGGCATAGATGCCGCGGGGAATCTGGTGCTCCTCGTAGCCCTTTTCCCAGATCTCGCCGGTGTCGGAGACGATCAGTTCCTTGCGGACGATCAGCCGATCGACTTCCAGCGTCTTCCCGGACTCGGGTTCGGCCTTGATCAGGCCCAGCGTCGTGGCGACGGAAATCACGATCGTGACGAGACGGTCTTTCATCGGGCAGCCTCCGATACAGCGCGGACGGGACTCGCAGTGCGGTCCTGTGTAACGTCCCCGCCGTGTGCAGGACCACCCAGCGACGGTTCAGCGGGGGGCCGGAGACGGTCCGGTCGGCGCGGTCGCGCTGGCGGCCGGCGCGGGAAGCAGCGCTGGCGACGGGGCCGTCTCCGACGCCGAGGAACCGAAGACCCGCCGGACGATGTGCCCCAGATCGTCGAGGAAGGAATAGATCACGGGAATGGCGATCAACGTCAGCACGAGGGACAGCGTCTGGCCGCCGACCGCCAGCACGGCGATCGACCGCCGCTCCTCGGCTCCGGGACCAGTCGCCACCAACAGCGGCAGCAGGCCCGCGACGAACGCCACGACCGTCATCAGGATCGGCCGCAAGCGATCGCGGTTCGCGGCGAGAATCGCGTCGTGACGATTCAGTCCCCGTTCGCGCAGCGTGTTCGTGTGGTCGATCTGCAGAATGGCCGCCTTCTTCACAACGCCGAACAGCACCAGGATGCCGAGCGCCGAGTACAGGTTCAGCGTTTCGCCCCCCAGAAGCAGGCTCCACAGGCCGAACGGCACGGCCAGCGGCAGCGACAGCAGCACCGTCAAGGGATGCACCAGGTGCTCGTACTGCGCGGCGATCACAATGTACATGAAGATGAACGACAGCGCGAACGTCCACAAAAAGTCGTTCAACGTCCGTTCCAACTCGCGCCCCCGTCCCATGACGCGCGTCCCCAGCCCCGCCGGGATGCCCACCTCTTCGGCCGCTTCCTGAATGGCCGCGATCCGGTCCGCCAGGGCGAAGCCGCCGCCGACGTTGGCCCGCACCGACACCATCCGCTCGCGGTCAAGCCGGTCGATGCGGGACTGGTTCTCGCCGTATTCGAAGGACACCACATTGTCGATGCGCGTCCGCGGCTGGCCCTGCGCGCTGGTGCGGACAAACAACTGCGAGATCGTCTCCGGGTCGCGGCGATCGATGCCTGTCAGCCGCAGTTCCACGTCGAAAGCGTCGTCGACTGACCGGTCGCGATAGCGGGAGACGCGGTCGTCTCCGCCGACGGCGATTCGCAGCGTGTCCGCGATTTCGCGCACGTCGACGCCCAGCGCCGCCGCGCGGTCGCGATCGATGTTGACTCTCCATTCCGGCTTGTCGAGGCGCAGCGTCGTGTCGACGTCGACCACGCCCGGAATCTCCCGGGCGCGGACCCGCAGCGCCTCGCTGAAGGTCGCCAGGTCCTCCATGTTCGGCCCGGTGATGGAGTAGTCGATGTCGACCGGGGCGCCCTGCCGCAGCGACGTCAGGTTCCGCACGGACACGCGCGCGTCAGGAATCAGGGACAGCCGCTGCCGGACATCGGTCATTTTGTCGCGCTGCGTGAAGTTTCCCTCCCAGGCCTCGCCGGGCCGGCCCTTCCACAGCGCCCCCCACAGCCGCCGCAGCGAAAACACCCGCTCCTCAATGTCCTTCAGACGCACGAACACTTCGCCCCGGTTGACGCCGCCAAAGCCCCTGGTGCCGACTGTGACCAGCATGTGGTCGATCCCGTCGATCTTCTGCAGTTCGCTTTCCACGAACTGCATCATCTGATCCATCGCCGCCAGGGGCGTCCCCTCGCGGGCCTGCACGCCGATCTCAAATTCCGATTCGTCGACGTTTGTCGGGATGTAGTCCTGCGGCGTCGCATAGTACAGCGGAATGTTCAGTCCGGTGACGATCACGCACAGCGCCAAAACGGCCCACCGCCGCTTCATCGCCAGCCGCAGCAGCCACATGTAGCCGGCTTCGATCCAGCTGTAGAACCCCCGCCGCGAGGCGGGCGCCGAAGCGGCGTCGTGCGACGCCGGCTTCAGCAGCCGGCTGCACATCATGGGCGTCAGCGTGAAGCTGACGAGCAGCGACACCAGGATGGCCACGGTCGCCGTGATGCCGAACTGAAACAGCATCCGCCCTGTCACGCTCGACAGAAACGACACCGGCAGGAACACGATCACGAGCGACAGCGTCGTCGCCAGCACGGCCAGGCCGATCTCCCGCGTGCCTTCCACAGCCGCCTGCATCGGCGGCATCCGGTGCTCCTCGATGAACCGGAACACGTTCTCCAGCACGACGATCGCATCGTCGATCACCACCCCGACCATCAGCACCAGCGCCAGCATCGTCACATTGTTCAGTGTGAAGCCGAACGCCTTCATGAACGCGAACGTGGCGATCACCGACGTCGGAATCGCGATCGAGGCGATCAGCGTCGACCGCCAGGAGCGCATGAACAGCAGCACGACGATGCTCGCCAGGATGCTTCCCGAAATCAGGTGCATCTGGATTTCGTGCAGCGCTGCGACGATATACCGCGACTGATCCTGGATGATCGTCACCGAAACGTCGTCGGGCAGCAGCTCGCGGCAGCGCGGCAGCCGGTCTTTGATCCCGTTGATGACTTCCACGGTGTTGGTTCCGGACTGCCGCTGAATCTGCAGCACGACGGCGGGCCGCCCGTCCAGCCGGGCCAGCGTGCGAATCTCTTTCTGCGCGTCGGTCACGACTCCCAGATCGCCCAGAGTGATCCGCCGGCCCGCGACGGTCTCCACCACGAGGTTCTGAAAATCGCGGACGTCCTGCACGCGGCCCAGCGTCCGCAGGTTGAGTTCCCGAAGTCCGGCGTCGACCCGGCCGCCAGGAACCTCCGCGTTCTGCCGCGTCAGCGCATCCCGCACCTGCACGATCGACAGTCCGTAGGCGGCCAGCCGGGGCGCGTCGATCTCGACCTGCACCGCCCGGGGCGAGGCCCCCACAATCGTCACCTGCCCCACGCCCATTGCGCTTTCAATCACGTTCTTGACGTAGCGCTCGGCGAGGAAATACAGCTCGCGGCTGTCCCGGTCTCCCGCCACCGCCAGCGTCATCACCGGGGACGAGTCGGTGTCCTGCTTTTGGATCGTGGGGGGATCGATGCCGGGGGGCAGCCGGTTGATGACGCCGCCCACCGCGTCGCGGACGTCCTGCACCGCGGCGTCGATCGCCCGGTTCAGGTTGAACGTCACGATGACCAGCGAGCTGCCTTCGTTGGAAATGGAGCGCAGCTCTTCAATGCCGGCGACCGTCGCGATCGCGTCTTCCAGGATCTGCGAGACTTCCGACTCGACCTCTTCCGGGGCGGCCCCGGGATAGGGCGTGCGGACGACGATCGTCGGCATGTCCATGCTGGGGTAGCGATCGACGCCCAGCTGCGGGTACGCGGCCACGCCGGAGACGACCAGCGCCATGATGAGCATCATGGCGAACACCGGGCGTTTCACGCAGATTTCCGCAAGCCACTGCACGGCCGTCCCCTGCTCGTCGAATGCTGTTCCGCGCCCGCGGCCCGCCGTTCATTTTTCGCCGCTCGACTGTCGCGGCTGGCCGTTCAATCGCTGGACCCGCTCCCGTTGGTCACCGGCAGGCGGTCGTCGGAGGAAGGGGGCCTGTCGAGAGCGGCCGTCATTCGCGTCAGCGGCGTCGTGCCCGTTACCTGCACGGGGCCCGCCCGCAGCGACTTGCCGTTCAGCACAATTTGATCGCCCGTTTGCAGGCCGGACACGATTTCCACGAATCCGCTCTGACGTTCGCCGGTGCGCACGAGCACCTGCCGGGCCTCTCCATCCGTCACGGTCCACACCCGCTCCACGCCCGCGAATTCGGTGACGGCGTCCAGCGGGATCGCGATCGTCGTCGCGTTCGGATCGACCTCGACGTCGCCCACAGCGAACATGCCCACGCGATACCGGCCGTCCGGATTGGGAAGATCTGCCTCGAATGTCAGCGAGCGGGTCAGCTCGTCGACGACCGGGCTGATCCGCGCGATGGTCGTCGTGCAGGGGTGCTCGTCATTCTCCAGTCGCACGGTCAGCGGCTGACCGATGTTGAGCTGCAGCGCCGAACGTTCGGGCACCTGACCGCGGTAACGGATCGGGTCGTTGCGGACGATGGTGACGATCGCGTCGCCGATGCTGACGAACGTGCCGGGAGCGACGTGCCGCTGATGGACGCTGCCCGCGAACGGAGCGAGGATCTCGGTTTCCGCGAGTTCCTGGAGAGCCAGGTCGAGTTCGGCCTTGCGTATGCGGATCGTGGCGATCCGTTCTTCAACGGCGTTCAGCGACGACTGGTAGCGCGCTTCCGCCACATCCAGGGCCGCCTGGAATTCGTCGATCGTTGCCACGGCGACGGCGTCCTGCGCCCGCAGCCGTTCCGCGCGGGCCAGATTCGCGCGGGCCTGCGACAGCAGCGCCTTCTCCTGCCGCACGACGGGCGAGTTCTCGCGGTTGACCGCGTCGAGGTTGTCGGCCGATTTCAGGCCGATGGCCGCGCAGGCCTGCAGCAGCGTGGCCTCGGACTGCGCGACGCGCGTCTTGAAATCGGCCTGATCCAATTTTGCGACGACCATGCCGGCAGTCACCCGGCCCCCGAGATCGACGAGCGTCTGCTCAATGCGTCCGGCCACCTTGGCGCCGACGACGGCGAATTCCTCCGCCGCAAAGCTGCCCTGCGAACGGATCGTGCGCCGCCAGGGCAGCGGTTCCACCGAAACGACTTCGACGCGCGGCGCCTCCTGCTCGGCCAGCGGCTTGCCGGCCTGCTCGGATTCCCGGCGCGCTCCGCCGCAGCCAACGCAGACGGCGAATAAAAACACGCTCAGACTCTGGACTCGCACGTCGAGCACCGGCGAAGGACAGGCTTGGTTCTGGAAATTCGTTTCTTCAGCGGCGCACGGACTTTGCGGCGCTCGCGTCAGCCGTCCAATCCTACACACTCCCCTCCGCCAGTGGCGCGAGTTTCAATCAAGATTTTCCGATGCGAAGCGCCGTTTGCAGGGATCATTACAACTGGAACAACCCGGCGACGTGTCGCCCATCCGCCCGCGGCCGCCGTCCCACAGCGTCTCAGGGATAGCGCACGACCAGAAACACGACCGCCTCCCGGCGGCCGGGGTTTTCGATCGCATGCACGACGTCCGCCGGATAGTTCGCGGAATCCCCCGGACCCAGTTCCGAAGCGTGCTCGCCGGACGTCACCTGCACCCGCCCCCGCTCAACCGTCAGGAACTCGCGCGTCCCACGAAAGTGCGGCTGGCTCCGCAGCGCCCCCCCCGGATTCAGCAAGACCTCGTAGAACTCCACGTCCTTTTCGAGATGCAGCGGCGACAGCGTGCGGATGCGAATGTCCGAATCGTTGCGATAGTGATGGGCGGGATCATCCGCCCGGATGACTTCAATGGGCGAAGCCCGCGGCGCCGATTCGCCGACCAGCTCGCCGATCGTCAGCCCGAAGGCCGCGGCGATCTTCAGCGCGACGGCCAATGTCGGGTTCGCCTGGCCCCGCTCAATCTGGCTGAGCATCGACTTGCTCACGCCGCACGCCGCTGACAGCCGTTCCAGCGACCAGCCCCGCTCGGTGCGCAGTTTGCGAAGTCGGTCCGCAATGGCGTCCGTCGAGGAATCGAGCGCGGACGGATTGCCGGAACGGGCGCGCATGTCGGGGCGGAAGACTCGTTGGGAAGCGTCGAGTCGATCATATCGCCGCCTGCCGACGATTGCAGCGGACGGCCCTTCCCGAATCCTGGCGAAGGCGCGCCGTCGCGCGGCGGCGCGACTTGGCGGCTTTCGGCTCTCGGAACACAGCGCCGGCCCCCGCCTCCCTTTCGCATCAACGAAGTTCTATCTAACGTGCGGATCCGGATTCGGTCCTCATTCAGGAATCGCCAGTCATGCTGCACACCACCCGCCGCGATGCGCTGAAGACGCTGGGTTTGTTGTCCTCCGGCCTGTTCGTCGGGAGCCGCGCCGCGTGGTCCGCCGACCGGTCGCCTAACGAGAAGCTGAACCTGGGAATCATCGGTCCCGGGGGCCGGGGCGCGGGGAACCTGGACGGCGTGGCCAGCGAGAACATTGTCGCCATCTGCGACGCCGATGATCGCTCCGCGAAGTCGGCCTACGAGCAGTATCCCTCCGCCACGAAGTACAAGGACTTCCGCAAGCTGATCGAGAATGAAAAGCTCGATGGCATCGTCGTCAGCACGACCGATCACACGCATGCCCATGCGAGCATTTACGGGATGCGGCGCGGCCTGCACTGCTACTGCGAGAAGCCGCTGACGCATTCGGTGTGGGAGGCCCGGCTGGTCGCGAAGACGGCCGCGGAAGCGAAGGTCGCCACGCAGATGGGCACGCAGATTCACGCTGAGGACAACTATCGGCGCGTCGTGGAGATCATCCAGGCCGGCGTGATCGGCCCGGTCGAGCGGGTGCACGTCTGGGTCGGTGCGCTGTGGGGCGGCGGCGAGCGGCCCTCGCAGGCCGAAGCGGTTCCCCCGGAAGTCGATTGGGACCTGTGGCTGGGCCCCGCGCCGGAACGTCCGTACCACTCGACGTATCTCCCGGCGAACTGGCGTCGCTGGTGGGATTTTGGGAACGGCACGCTGGGCGACATGGGCTGCCATTACATGGACCTGGTGTTCTGGTCGCTGGGGCTGCGGCATCCGAAGACGATCGCCGCGGAGGGCGCGCCGCCGCACCCGGAGACCGGCCCGCTGGGCCTGAAGGTCACCTGGGAATTCCCGGAGCGCGGCGACCAGCCGCCGGTGACGGTCTCCTGGACCGATGGCAACGCGGTCGAGAACGTGTTCGACGGCAACGAGCTCCCCGGCGCCGGCGTCTACTTCATTGGCTCGAAGGGGACGATGTTCGCCGACTACGGCCGTTATCGACTCTTCCCGCGCGACAAGTTCCAGGGCTTCACGCCCCCGCCGCAGACGATCCCGGCCAGCATCGGCCATCACGCGGAGTGGATCGAAGCCTGCAAGACCGGCGGTCCGACGACGTGCAACTTCGACTATTCGGGCGCACTGACGGAAGCCGTGCTGTTGGGAACGGTCGCCTACCGCACCGGGAAGAAGCTGGAATGGGATCCCGTCGCGCTCAAAGCGACGAACGCGCCCGAGGCGGATCAGTTTCTGCGGCGCAATTACCGGAAAGGCTGGGAGCTGTAGGCCGCGGCATCTCGCGGGGCGCAATTGCCATCAGCCGCAGTTGATGCGACGATGGGCCTGTCATCCGACCGACGTTTTTGACGACGCCACCGGCAACAGGTGCTCATGTCCGCGTTTCGACTCTGGCTGATGTGCGGAATTCTGGTCCTTCCCTCAGCGGCCTCGGCCGCCGGGGGGGGCGGGCCGGACTACACGCGCGACATCCGGCCAATTCTCGCCGGGCGGTGCTTCAAGTGTCACGGTCCGGATGAGGCGACCCGCGAAGCCGGCCTGCGGCTGGATGTGCGCGAGGACGCGCTGCGAACGCTCGACAGCGAGTCCGCCGCCATTGTCCCCGGCGACCCCGATGCGAGCGGGTTGCTCGCCCGCGTTCGCGAGTCCGATCCGGATCTGCGGATGCCGCCCGCGTCGGAAGGGCCCCCCCTGTCCGAACGCGAGGTCGACCTGCTCAGTCGCTGGATCGCAGCCGGAGGGGCCTACGCGCGGCACTGGTCTTACGTGGCGCCGGTTCGGCCCGATCGACCGAAGGGGGCGTCGCCCGCGGGCTGGTCGCACAATGCCATCGACGACTTCGTGCTGGATCGGCTGGTCCGGGAGTCGATGGAACCGCAGGCCGAGGCCGACCGCGCGACGCTGATGCGTCGGGTTTCGCTGGACCTGACCGGCCTGCCGCCTGCGATTGAAGACGTCGATGCGTTTCTCCGGGATGAGCGGCCGGACGCCTACGAGCGGCTCGTCGACCGGTTGCTGGCCTCGCCCGCCTATGGCGAACGCTGGGGCCGCGTGTGGCTGGACCTGGCCCGTTACGCGGACTCGGCCGGGTACGCGGATGACCCGCCGCGGGTCATCTGGCGGTATCGCGACTGGGTCATCGACGCGCTGAACTCGGGCATGCCGTTCGACCAGTTTTCCATTGAGCAGATCGCGGGCGACCTGTTGGCCGATCCCGGCGAATCGCAGATCGTGGCCACCGGCTTTCACCGGAACACGATGACCAACAGCGAAGGCGGGACCGACGACGAAGAATTCCGCAATGTCGCGATCGTCGACCGCGCCAACACCACGCTGCAGGTGTGGATGGCCACGACGCTGATGTGCGCGCAATGCCACACCCACAAGTACGACCCGATCACCCAGCACGAGTACTTCCAGGTGTTCGCAATCCTCAACCAGACGGAGGACGCCGACCGCCGCGATGAAGCGCCGCTGCTGGAGGTCTACACGGCCGACCAGTTGCGGCAGCGCGACGAATTGCGGAGTCAGATCGCGTCGCTGGAGTCAGAGCTGGCGGCGCTGCCGCTGCCGGCGGCGGCGCTCCCCGAGGGTCCGCTGGAGGCCCGGTACGTTCGGATCGAGCTGCCGGGCACGGAAAAGATTCTGTCGCTCGCCGAGGTGCAGGCGTTTCGCGGCGACGAAAACATCGCCCGGGGCAAGGCGGCCTCGCAGAGCAGCACGGCGTTCGGCGGGCCGGCTGAACGGGCCGTCGATGGCAACACCGATGGAAACTACAACAACAACTCAACGACCCACACCGCGACGGAGTCTGATCCGTGGTGGGAAGTCGACCTGGGCGAAGCCGGTTCGATCGACCGGATCGTGATCTGGAACCGCACCGATGGCGGGATCGGCGGGCGGCTGGACGGCTTTCGCATGCTCCTGCTCGATGAATCGCGGCGGGCGCGCTGGGTGCGAACGGTTTCGAAGTCGGAACCGATGGACGGCCGCTACGACGTGCCGGCGGACATCGACGGTTTGAACGACTCCGATCGGGAGGAGCTCATCGTCTGGCTGCAGCTCAATTCGCCGGAGCACGCGGCGCTCCGCGACCGGTTGACCGGACTGCAGAAGCGGCTCGCCGGGATCGGTCCGGTGACGACGCCCGTCATGCGGGAACTGCGGTCGGACAAGCGGCGCGTCACTCGCGTGCAGATCCGCGGCAATTTTCTCGATCTGGGAGATGAGGTGCAGCCGGGCGTGCCGTCGGTCTTTCATCCCCTCGACGGCCGTTCGGCCGACGGCGCCGGGCCCACTCGCCTCGATCTCGCCCGCTGGCTGGTCGATCGCCGGAATCCGCTGACGGCCCGCGTGCTGGCGAACCGCGTCTGGGAGCAACTGTTCGGAATCGGAATCGTCGAGACGAGCGAGGAGTTCGGACTGCAGGGAGACCTGCCGACGCACCCGGAGCTGCTGGACTGGATGGCGGTCGATCTGATGGACGGAGCCTGGGATGTGAAGCGTCTGATCCGTGAGGTCGTCACTTCGTCGACGTATCGTCAATCCTCGTCGGCCCCGGAGGAGCTGATCGCCCGCGACCCGAACAACCGGCTGCTGGGCCGCGGTCCCCGGTTTCGTCTCGAGGCGGAGCTGGTTCGCGATCAGGCGTTGTTCGTCGCCGGCTTGTTGAGCGACAAGATGCATGGCCCGTCGGTGAAACCGCCGCGCCCGCGGCTGGGCCTGTCCGCCGCGTTCGGAGCGTCGACCGACTGGGACGCCAGCCAGGGGGAGGATCGATTCCGGCGCGGGGTGTACACGTTCTGGCAGCGGTCGCTGCCCTACCCGTCGATGGACACCTTCGACGCGCCCAGCCGCGAGGTCTGCACGGTTCGTCGGACGCGGACGAACACTCCGCTGCAGGCGCTCGTCACGCTGAACGATCCCGTGTACGTGGAGGCGTCGCAGGGGCTGGCCCGGCGGGTGCTGCGCGAAGTTCCGGACAGGGCCGCGGACGGCGCCGATCCGACCCCTGCGCGGCTCGATCGCGCGTTTCGGTTGTGCCTCGCCCGCTCCCCCTCCAGCGAAGAAGTGCGCGTGCTGAGCGATGCGCTGAAGCGTCTGCGCGAGCGGTTCGCGCGGACACCGGAGGAAGCGCTCGTCATGGCCACTGATCCCATCGGTCCGCTGCCGGAGGGGGGCGACGCCGCGGAGCTGGCCGCCTGGTCGGTGCTCGGCAACGTGCTGCTGAATCTCGATGAAACGCTGACTCGCCGCTGAGGGCGAACGTCAGCCGGCGGCGATGCGTTTGAGGACCTCGACGCCGCGCGCAAGCGTGTCGTCAGTCGCGGCATACGAGATGCGGAAGTGCGTATCCTGTGCGCTGAACACGTTGCCCGGAATGATCAGCAGGCCATTCTCGATCGCCTTCTGGACGAACTCGGTCCCCGTGCCCCAGGGGGCCTTCACAAACAAATAGAAAGCCCCGTCGGCCCCGCGGATGTCGTACAGGGGCGACAGCTCACGGATCATGAAATCCCGCTTGGCGCGGTATTCCGCCGACCGGTCCGAAACGTCGTAGTCCCAGGCCTCGACGCCCGCCCACTGCACCGGATGCGGCGCGCAGACGAAGGTGAACTGCTGCAGCTTGATCATCTGCTGGATCACGTCTCGCGGCCCGTGGCACCAGCCGATCCGCCAACCGGTCATCGAATGCGACTTGCTGAACCCGTCGATGACGATCGTCCGATCGTTGAATTTCGCCGGGCTGACGAACGGCCTGTCGTAGCAGAAGGAGCGATAGATCTCGTCGCTGATCAGCGCGATGTCGCGCTCCCGGGCCAGCTTGGCGAGTTCCCGGACTTCAGACTCCGCGGCGACTCGCCCCGTGGGGTTCGCCGGGCTGTTGAACAGGATCGCTTTGGTCCGCGGCGAAATGGCTTCCCGTACGCGATCCAAGTCGATCCGAAAATCGGGGTACGTGCTGAGCCGCTGGATGACGCCGCCGGCGAGCGTCGTCAGGTGCTTGTACATCACGAACCAGGGATCGAAGGCGATCACCTCGTCTCCCGGATTGACGAGCGTCAGCAGCGCCAGCATCAGCCCGCCGCTGGTGCCGCTGGTGATGAAGGCCTGCCGGTCCGCGTGCCCGTATTCGGCGTCGACCGACGTCTGCACTTTTTCCAGCAGCGGGGCGATGCCCTGCGTCTGGCTGTATGCGTTCTTGCCGGCCTGCACCGCGCGGAACAGGGCCTGCTTGAGCGGTTCCGGCGTATCGAAGTGCGGCTGTCCGATGCTGAGGTTGATCGGATCCTGCATCTTCGCGGCCAGGTCGAACACCTTCCGGATTCCGGAGGCGTCGATGTGCTGCATCCGCTCGGCGATCCACGACGACATGCGCATTCCTTGAAAGTGTCCGGCCTTCCCGTCAACTTGCGAAACCACTGTAGCAGGTCTGCGGCGCGGCGGGACGCAACCGCGCGAGTCGCCGGAACCTGTCTTCGATCCCTCCCGCTGACCATCCCGGCGGCCGCGCCGCCCACTTCCATTGGAGCCTCGGCATGTCGCTGAACATCGCGCCCGGAAAAACTCGCATCGGCTGGATCGGGACCGGAGTCATGGGCCGCAGCATGGTCGGGCACCTGATGGAAGCCGGGTTCTCCGCGACGATCTACAACCGCTCCAAGGACAAGGCGGCCGATCTTCTGGACCAGGGCGCCGCGTGGGCCGACACGCCGCAGGCCGTCGCCAGACAGTCCGACGTGGTCTTCGCGATCGTCGGATTCCCGGCGGATGTCCGTGAGGTGTTTCTGGGGGATCAGGGCGCGCTTGCCGGCGCGAGGTCGGGGGCTGTGCTGGTCGACATGACGACCAGCGAGCCGACGCTGGCCGTCGAAATTCACGACACCGCCAAGCGGAAGGGGGTTCATGCGGTCGACGCGCCGGTTTCCGGCGGAGACGTCGGCGCGAAGAACGCCGCGCTGTCGATCATGATCGGCGGCGATAAGGATGTCGTCGAGGCGCTGCAGCCCTGCTGGCAGGCCATGGGCAAGACGATCGTGCATCAGGGGCCCCCCGGCGCTGGCCAGCACACCAAGATGGTCAACCAGGTTCTTATATCCACGACGATGATCGGGCTCTGCGAGGCGCTGTTGTACGGCTATCGCGCGGGCCTGGACCTGGAGACGGTGTTCAAGTCCGTCTCGACCGGCGCGGCCGGCAGCAAGTCCCTGGACAATCTGGGCCCCCGAATTCTGGCGAACAATTTCGATCCGGGGTTTTACGTCGAGCACTTCATCAAGGACATGGGCATCGCGCTGGCGGAAGCGAAGCGGATGCAGCTGTCGCTGCCCGGACTCGCGCTGGCCGAACAGCTGTACCTGGCCGTGCAGGCGCAAGGGCATGGTCGGGATGGAACGCACGCGCTGATGCTGGCGCTGGCCGACCTGTCCGGGATCGACTGGAAGAAGCGCGCCTGAAACCGGCGCTGGCCCAATGCCGTCGGGCTGGCTGCGACGCGCTCAGCCCGACTTCAGCGCGGCCATGATTTCCATCAGCCCCTTCTGGCCGTCGGCGTAGAACATCAGACAGTTCTCCGCGGCGAACAGCGGGTTCGGAATGCCCGCGAATCCCGGGCTGAGGCTCCGCTTCAGGACGATGCAGGTCCGCGCGCGGTCGGCGTTGATGATCGGCATGCCGGCGATGGGGCTGGTGGGATTCGTGCGCGCGTCCGGGTTCACCGTGTCGTTGGCGCCGATGACCAGACAGACGTCTGTCTGCTCGAGCGATCCATTGATGTCGTCGAGTTCCTTCATCAGATCGTACGAAATGTCGGCCTCGGCCAGCAGGATGTTCATGTGGCCCGGCATGCGGCCGGCGACAGGGTGAATGCCGAACAGCACCTCGACTCCCTTGTCCTGCAGCAGTCGCGACAGGTCCCGCACCGCGTGCTGCGCCTGGGCGACCGCCATCCCGTAGCCGGGGACGATGACGATCCGCGTGGCGACGTCCAGCAGCATGGCGATTTCGTCGGCCGACGTGGATTTGACCGACTTGTACACGTCATCCGCCTTCGGGCCGTCCGCCGTGGGCCCCAGCGTGCCGAACAGCACCGCCGGCAGCGAGCGGTTCATCGCCCTGCACATGATGTTCGTGAGGATCAGCCCCGAGGCGCCGACCAGCGAACCGGCGATGATCAGCACGCTGTTGCCCAGCACGAAGCCAGTGGCGGCGCCCGCCAGGCCCGAGTACGAATTCAACAGCGCGATCACCACGGGCATGTCGGCGCCGCCGATGCCGATCGTCAGCCCGTAGCCCAGCACGCCCGCGCAGATCGCCAGCAGCCAGAAGAATGTCTCCGTCTGCGGCCAGCCGGTGACGCCCAGCAGCAGCAGGAAGCACACGCAGGCCAGGACCGCGTTGATCAGCTGCTGCTGCGGCGACCGGGGCAGCTGCTTGACGACCGGGTGCTCGGCGAGCTTCAGGAAGGCGATGAGGCTGCCGGCGAACGTGACGGCTCCGATCAGGCAGGAGGCGGCCACCGCGAGCGCGACATCGCTCGTCATGCCGAAGGGAATCGGCGCGTCGGCGCCCATCGACGTTTGCACGGCCCTGGGGATGTTCTCCCATTCGGCGCTGCGGGCGGCGATCGCCTGTGCGTGCTCCACGCCGGCCCGATGAATTTCCGCTCCCGCGACCAGCAGCGACGCCAGACCGCCGAATCCGTTCAGCAGGCCGACCATTTCGGGCATCGACGTCATCGGCACCCTCAGCGCCACGAACGCCCCGATGCCGCCGCCCAGCAGCATGCCCGCGAGCACCATCCAAAACGAGAAGATCTTCCCGGCCAGCAGCGTGGCGATGATCGCCAGCAGCATCCCGACCGAGCCCATCAGATTGCCGCGGACGGCCGTCCGGGGATGGGTCATCCCCTTCAGGCCGAGAATGAACAGGACCGCGGCGGCGAGGTAAGTGAGATCGATGCCGATCGAATGGATCATGGCTGAAGCGTCAGGGAAGTGGTGCTGGAATGTCGCCCGCGCGGTGACTGGCGGATCAATCGCGCCGCCGGAACATGCCCAGCATGCGATGCGTGACCAGGAAGCCGCCCACCACGTTGATGGACGCCAGGACGACCGCGAGGAAGCCCAGCCAGCGGGCGAGCGACATGTGCTCGGCCCCCGCGGCCAGCAACGCGCCCACAATCGTGATGCCCGAAATCGCGTTCGAGCCGGACATCAGCGGCGTGTGCAGCGTCGGCGGAATCTTGGTGATGACTTCCACGCCGATGAACACCGCCAGCACGAAAATCGTGATGCCGATGATCAGCGGATGGGACGTCATCGAGATGGCCAGCTGCGGCCAGGCCTCTAACGCTGCGAGCATGGTCTTCGTCCTTGTCTGCCCTGTCGGCAACTTCAGTGTTGAGGATTCCGCGGCGAAATCGCGCTGACCGCGGGTCGTTGAGTGCTTGCCGTCCTGCGGCGGAATGCCGACGCCCGTCAGTCCCGCTGCAGCGAATATCCGTCTCCCTCGACCGCCTCGCCGGAACCCGACGGCGCGCTTTGTTGGGGCGCCTTCACGGGGCCGATCGCGTCACGCACGGCGGGCAGCTTCGTTTCCCCGGCCTGACACACGAGAGTTCCGGAAACGCACTCATCGGACGGATTCAGCGTCAGCCGCCCGTCCTTGATGAGGATCTTCAAAAACGCGAGGACGTTGTTCGAAAACATTTCGCTGGCGGCGCGGGGCGCGTCGGACGCGATGTTCAGCGGTCCGAGAATCGTCACGCCGCTGGCGTGAATCGTTTCTCCCGGTTTGGTCAGTTCACAGTTGCCGCCGGATTCCGCGCCGAGATCGACGATCACCGCGCCCGACCGCATGCCGGCGACAGCCTGGGACGTGACGAGCTTCGGCGCCGGCTTGCCCGGCACGGCCGCCGTGCAGATGACGATGTCGCAATCGGCGAGCGCCGTCCGCAGCGCCTCCTGTTGCTGCTTCAGCACATCTTCGCCGACTTCGCGGGCATAACCGCCCTTGCCTTCCGCGCTGCCCCCCGGCAGGGCGACGAACGTCCCCCCGAGGCTTTCCACCTGCTCCTTCACGGCCGGACGCACGTCGCAGGCGAACACTCGCGCTCCCAGCCGCTTGGCGGTCGCCAGCGCCTGCAGTCCCGCGACTCCCGCCCCGATCACGAACACCTTCGCCGGCTTCAGCGTCCCCGCCGCCGTCATCAGCAGCGGAAACATCTGCGTCGAATGCGACGCCGCCAGAATCGTGGCCCGATATCCGGCGATCGTCGCCATCGACGACAGCACGTCCATCGACTGCGCCCGCGTGATCCGCGGCATGAGCTCCAGGGCCAGCAGCGTCACGCCGCGCTCGACCCACGGAACGAGGCTGCTGGTCCGGATCAGCGCGTCGGCCGTTCCAATCAGCGTCTGCCCGTCGCGGACGCGCGCCAAGTCCGCTTCCGCGCCCGCGGGATTCGCGGCGGCGGCCCGCACCTGCACAATCAGGTCCGCGCGTCGAAACACATCATCGCGATCAGCGGCGATGGCGGCTCCCGCCGCCGTGTACGACTCATCGCCGAATCCCGCCGCCGCGCCCGCCTCCGGCTCGACCAACAGTTCGACGCCCAGCTTGCGGAGCGTCGTCATTGCGGCGGGCGTCAGCGCCACCCGACGTTCCCGGGGAAAGGTCTCTCGCGGCAGACCGACAATCACAATGTTGCTCCCTCACATTCCGGCAGTCCGACGATGCCCGTCAAACCGCGAAATGGTAGCGGACTCCACCGGCGCCGTCCCTGAACCGTACGTGAATTCCCATGATTTCTCCGGCGATCCGACAGTGAACACGTGCCGAATGGCGCCAGCGCGACGACGCGGGAGGATTCGACCTGCGCCGCCGAGCCGTCGCTTATGCCGACTCGCGCGCTCCGTTCTCGAACAGCTTGCGCAGCTCGGGAATCAACCGGCGAAACGCGCGGGCCCGATGGCTGAGCTGCTGTTTGACCAGCGCCGACAGCTCGCCGAACGTCTGGTGGTATTCCGGGACGAGAAAATAGGGGTCATAGCCGAACCCGTTCGCGCCGCGTGCCTCGCGGATGATGCGGCCCCGGCAGGCGTCTTCGAACGACAGCCGGATGACGCCCTGCGGGTCCGCGACAGCCACGTGGCACACGTATCCGGCGCCGCGCCGGCCATCCGGAACGCTCGCGAGTTCAGCCTGCAGCTTGATGTTGTTTCGGTCATCCGTGGCCTCGGGGCCGCTGAACCGGGCCGAATACACGCCGGGCGCGCCGCCGAGGGCGTCCACGCGCAGTCCGCTGTCCTCGCCGATCGCCCAGTGCCTGGTGGCGAGGGCGGTTTCGCGCGCTTTCTTGGCGGCATTGTCCGCAAACGTCTCGCCGTCCTCGTCCACTTCGCTGACATCCGGAAACTCGGTGACCGACTTCAATTCGAAGCCATAAGGCGCCAGCAGCTCTCGAATTTCGCGGGCCTTCTTCGAGTTGCGGCTGGCCAGCACCAGCAGGGGAAACCGTGCGGTCATGATTCGGGCGTCGGGCGGCGTCAACGCGCCGCATCGAAGTACGGGGAATGGGTCTTGGACCGCCAGAGTAGCCGCGACGCAGCGCCGCTGAAAATCAACGCCTGCCCCTTCGAGACGCCGCCCGCCGCTACCGCCGCAGCACGTCCCGCAGCGCCCCCAGAATCTCCGGGTTGAGGAACTGGTATCCGACTGTCTCCAGCTTTCGCGGCAGGACCCGGGCGCTCGACAGAATCAGATCGTCCGCCATCTCTCCGAGCGCCAGCTTCGCAGCGAACGCCGGCATCGGCAGGAATGTCGGCCGATGCAGGGCCTGCCCGAGGGCGCGTGTGAACTCCGCGTTCGTAACCGGATGCGGGGCTACGGCGTTCACCGCTCCGAGCAGTTCGCGATGCGTGGCCGCGAACAGAAACATCCGCGCGGCCTCCTCGGCCGTCACCCAGCTCCAGTATTGCTGGCCGCTGCCGATCTTCCCGCCAACGCCCATCCGGAACGGCAGCAGCATTTTGGCGAGCGCCCCGCCGTCACGGGCCAGAACCATGCCCAGCCGCAGATGGACGACGCGCACCTCGGCGTTCCGCGCCGGGGCGGCCGCTTCCTCCCACGCGCGACACACGTCCGCCAGGAACCCCTTTCCCACGCGGCTCTGTTCCGTCAGTTCTTCGTTGCCCTGGTCGCCGTAGTATCCGATCGCCGAGGCGGAAATGAAGCATTCCGGGCGGCGCTCCGCATGAGCAATGGCCGACGCGAGCAACTCGGTCGACTTCACCCGGCTGTCGAGAATCCGCCGCTTCTTCGCATCGGACCAGCGGCCCTCGCCGATGTTCTCTCCCGCGAGATTGATGACGGCATCGATGTCCCGCAGCGCATCCGGATCGATGACGCCCGCATCGGGGTTCCAGGTCCGCTCTTCCGCGGCGACTGAAGCCCGGCGGACCAGTCGCCGCACAGTATGCCCGGAGGCCCGCAGCAAGGGCAGCAGCCGCCCGCCGACCAGTCCGCTCGCCCCGCCCACGAGGATGTTCATCCGTCCGCTCCCATTGGATCTCCCGCCCTCTTCGAGTTTAGGCGTGAAACTCCAACTTGCGACAGGAACTTCCGGCGACGCGGCGAGTCAGCGGGCGGGAATCGGTGGGCGCGACGGGCGGAGAGCGGTCGCGGCCCCGCCTGACCGCGCCCGCAGCGCGGTCAGGCGCCTGTCGATCGCCGCGCCCCGCCGGATCCAGTCGGAACGGGAGTCCGCCAGTTCTGCTTCGCCGCTGGCGAGCTGCGTGCGAAACTCTGCGAGGAGCGTGTGAATGGGCTGCCTGGACATCGGACGACTCCCGGCCGGAGGTTGGTTCCCCCCTGAGCCGGCCTGCTGGGACGAGTTTCGGTCCCGGATGCCGGGATGACATCTCGGGATGCCGAGACGAACGCGAATCGCGCGCCGCCGGTCTGAGGGATCGGCGCGGAGGTCTGCGGAGCTTCAGCAGGCTGGGAGAAGTCCGGCCAGATTGCGGCTCGGGGAAAGTCTGCCGATCGCGCAATCCGCGCCCGTCCTAGAACCGGCCCTACAGCCCCGAGAGTCGACTCGGATCGCCGCTCGTCCGCCGGTGATACACCCGGTCCAGAAGTTTGAACCGATACACCTGATACGACAGGTTCGCGCCGATGACGACCAGCATGCCGGCCGCGATCCACGCGAAATGTTCCGGCAGTCCGGCATGCATTTCCGGATGCCGGACGCGCAGCACGCCGTACGAAATGACGGACACCGCCGTCATGAACCAGATCAGCCGCACTCGAAACCAAAGCGCCGCGCCGGACATCATCAGCGGATACCCGATCACCAGCAGGTCCGTCCGCCAGCCCCAGGACTCCGACAGGCTGAGCAGCGCCGTGTACAGCACGACGTCGAGCGCCGCCCACAGAAACCGCGCCGCATCCGCGAACGCCTCACGCCGCATCCACCACTGCAGCCCCCAGGAGCACAGCGCCCACACCGCGAAAATGCCCATCACGATGGAGTGCGAGCGGGCCTCGACCGGCGCGACGAAGGCCCGCACCTGCACGATCAGCGCCGCCAGCGAGATCGCCGCGAGGTGCGACACGAGCGCCGGCTCGCGGCGGATCATCCGCCGCAGACGATGCCGGAAGCTGACGGACGGCAGCGCGATCGGTTCCTGATCGGCGAAGCGCTGCAGGTCGTCCGCCAGCGCGGCGGCGGTCGGATAGCGCCGATCCGGATCCTTCTCCAGGCAGCGCAGGCAGATCTGCTCGAGATCCGACGGGATCCGGCGGTTCAGCTTCCGCGGCAGCGTCGGCTCCCCTTCCAGCACGTGCAGCAGCGTGTCCAGCGGATGTTCGCCATGAAACGGCTGCTGTCCCGTCAGCATCTCGTACAGAATCGCCCCCAGACTGAAGACGTCGCTGCGCGTCGTTGTGGCGGCCGAATGTCCTGCGGCCTGCTCGGGAGACATGTAGTCCGGCGTGCCGATGATCGTTCCGCTGACCGTGCGTTCCGCATCCGCCGCGAACACTTTGGCCAGTCCGAAATCGCTGATGAAAGCCTGGCCGTCGGGATCCAGCAGAATGTTGGAGGGCTTGAGGTCCCGATGGACGATGTTTCGGCTGTGCAGGTGCTGGACGGCCCGCGCGACCGACGCCATCAACAGCGCCGCCTGTTCCGGGGTCAGAGGACCGCCGCGCAGCCGCTGCGCGAGGTTCTGCCCGTCGACGAGGTCCATCGTCAGGTAATGCAGGCCGTCGTGCTCGCCGACGTCGTAGACGCGAATGATGCCGGGATGCGAGAGCGCTGCGGCGGCGCGGGCCTCCTGCTGAAAGCGTCGCACCTCCTCGGATGTGGCGAGGTCGCTGGCGCGAATGACCTTCAAAGCCCGTTCGCAGTGCAATGTCGTGTGCCGGGCCCGGTACACGACGCCCATGCCGCCGCGACCAATTTCTCCCAGGATTTCGTACGGTCCGATCCGGCGCAGCGTCGGCTGCGTCGTCGGCGCCGCGGGCTGGATGACGCCGACCGCCGGACCTCCCGGAGCAAGCCGCTCGAGGTCATTCAGGCAGCTGAGCAGGTTTCGGAACCGCGCCGAACGTTCGAGCGTGAGTTCGCCCAGTGACACCGTCGCCGCCCCGGATTGCCCGGTGTGCAGCATCTCGACATGCGCATCGAGCAACTGGAACAGCGACGACTCTGGTTCGTCGCCGGCCTCAACCGCTTTTCCAGGGGCGTTTTCGTGTTCCACGCTTCGTGACGCTGCTGGGACCGGACATCTTTCGACACCTTCAAGTTACCGCGCGGCGACCGGCTCAGTCAGCCCCCGCGGCCTGAGATGTCCCGACCCGGCCGCCTTTGAGACGCTTCAACTCCGCCGCCTCCGGGAGACCCTTGTACGCCTCATCCAGCGGATAACAGCCGGAAACGAGCCCGTTTCGGGGGGCCGTCGTGCAGTCGCTGAACGTCCGGCACAGCTTCCGATCCGCGCGATAGTCCTCGCCGCGCAGCACTTTGATCGGAAACCGCCAGTCGCTGAGGACGAGCCGGCCTAGACCGACCGCGTCGGCCCACCCCTGCCGCACGACGCCTTGTGCGACATGCGGCAGAAACTCCTGCAGGTAGGTGTAGGCCGTGCCGACGATCACCGCGTCGGGAACCGCGAGTTTCACGTCGCGAACCGCTTGAAACTGACGGACGCAACCCAGCAGCGGATCCTCGGGAGGCTGATAACCGTCCGACGGCGGGTAGGCCGCCGGACGCTGCAGATGCGGATTGTAGTACGGCGAGCCGGCCGTGAGATTGAACAGGCGAACGCGGTATTCGTCGCGGAGTTCCGTCAGCAGCCGGATCGGTTCGTCAAGATCGATCGCCAGCGGGTCGTTGGCGCTGGCGCCGAATGCCGGATATCGCTCGCCGGTCCAGCGTTCCACGATTCCCGGCCCCTTCTTCCTGGCTGTCGTCAAAGTCGGATCGGGCGTCCAGGCGGGTTGATCGAACACCGACATCCGCACGCCGATCTCCAGTCCCGGACACTCCGTGCGGATCGCGGCGATGATTTCCTTCAGCAACCGCGTGCGGCCCGCGAAGTCCCCGCCGTATTGGCCGGGCCGCGAAAACGCCGACAGGAATTCGTGCAGCAGATACCCGTGGCAGGCCTTCACATCGACGAAATCGAACCCGGCGCGCATCGCCAGCTTCGCTGCGTCGACATAGTCCGCGACCAGTTGCGGCAGTTCGTGGTCCTGGAACAACGGGCCATCGTCTGTCGCGGACACTCCCACGCGCGCATCGAGCAGCGGATGGTGGTAGGCGATCCGCGGTTCAAACCGATGGTTCTCCTGTGGCTTGCAGAATCGGCCTGAATGCGTGAGCTGCAGGCCGACGAGAACGTCCCCGTCGGCGCCGACGTCCGCGCGCCCCTGCTGCACTTCGTCGAGCAGCCGTGCCATCGGCTGGAGGTTTTCGGAATGGCGAAAAAGCTGTCGCGGATTGGCGCGGCCGTCGGCGCGTACCGCGAATGCCTCACCCCCCCACAGCAGGGCGGCGCCCGATTCGCCGAAGTGCCGCCAACGGCGGCGCGTGTGCTCGCTGGGCGTGCCGTCCGCCTCGCCGTCCCAACCCTCCATCGGGTGAATGCACCAGCGGTTCGGCAACACGCGTCCGTGGACAATGAGAGGCTGCGCGAGCGGCGATCCGTCCGCAGCCGACAGCGGCGCAGCGTCGACCGGCAGCTCGGCGCCGAGCGATCGCAGGTGAGCCAGGAAGTCCGCGACGGTGTCGTGAGCGCCGATTCTGGGATGCATCTCGCCCCGGCCAAGGAATCCGATGTGGAAACTCGCCCCCATGCGGGGCGTCGCGCAGCACAGTATGGCACGCCCTGCGGGCAGGAACACCTCGGCCGCCGACAATGCCCAATGAGCCTCACGCGAACCAGTGCCGAAGCCGATCCTGGCTCGCCAGCTCGCAGAGCGTCGCCCACGTTCGCCTCGGTCGAGCCGCTTCCGCACTGCCCTGCAGGTCGATCCACAACCGCCGCAGATCCGGGACGGAATCGACGTCATACCAGTCCGGCAGAAGTCCAAGCCGCAGGCCCAGCGCGCGGGTTCGATCGATTGAC
Source organism: Planctomyces sp. (assembly GCA_019636235.1). Lineage (GTDB taxonomy): Bacteria > Planctomycetota > Planctomycetia > Planctomycetales > Planctomycetaceae > Caulifigura. The sequence goes on along the minus strand of JAHBXW010000001.1, from coordinate 210,193 downwards.
GCCTCGCAGACGGTCGACGTGCTCCAGGGGATGTCTCGAAATAGACTCGGCGCCGGTCGACGCAGACCGACCAGCACATATCCCCCATCCGCCGCCGGGCTGAGCACGACATCGACTTTCGCCAATTCATCGAACGCCTGACTGAGCATCGCCAGCGGCAGGTTCGGGCTGTCGGTGCCGATGACAACGACGGGGCCGCCGAATGTGCCGGCGTGATCGCAGGCTGCGGCCAGTCGATCGCCCAAATCGCCGTCCGGCTGGCTCCACAGCTCATCCCGAGTTCGCAGGCGTGGCTGGAAGAACTCGCGGGCGGCGCCCGTGTCCGGAGTGACAGCGACGACTCGCTGGTCGGCAAGGCCCGCCGTGCGATCGAGCAGATCGATCACCCAGGCCTCGTACAGGTCGCGTGCGGCTTCCGCTCCAATGTCCGCGGCGAGCCGCGACTTCACCGCGCCGACGACCGGATGTCGGGCAAACACGACCAGCGTGCTCATGCCAGCCGCTCGACTTCCCAGTCCGCGAGTTCAACCGACGCGCCCTGCTGGAGAAAATCGACCGTCACCAGCAGCCGGTCCAGTCCATGCCGCTTGAAGACGACCCCTTCCAGACCCAGCAGCGATCCGGATTTGATCCGCACGGGCGTGCCGGCCTCGATCCTGGATTCCGCAGTGACGGGAGTCCCCACGTCGATCAATCGCTGGATGCGCGACAGGTCGCGAACCAACCCCTCATGATTGGCGACATCGATGCAGCGCGAAACGCAGCCGGACGCCATCGCCGCATACCGCTGCGTTTCATCGCCGAACAGGAAGACGTAGTTGGCGAACAGCGGGAGATGGCTGGTCCGGCTGCGACCCGCGGGCGAACGATAGCGATGCGCGATGATCGGAGAATAAAAGGCGGCGTCCTGGGCGTTGAGGCGCCGCATCAGCTGCTTCTCCTGGCGGGAGCGCGTGTACATCGCCCACCACCGCCAGCCGGCTGTCGTCCCGCTGGCCTGGTACGACTCGCTGAACAGGTCGTCCGGGGAAAGCGATCGCTCGGGGCCAATCAACGGCATGGGGGTGCATCCTCCTGGCGCGTCCTCCGTGAGAGCGAACCGCTCCCGCACGGATGCTCGCATGCGGCGCCATCCTTCCGCATCGAACGTTACCCGAACTGCGGCGGTCGTTTGTAGTCGAAGCGAGTGCCCGCGGAGACGCCTTGCCGCACCGCTGCCGATTGGGCTGGCCGGGAAATTCACGCAAACCGCGGCGGCATGGCCGATTCGTCTTGCCTGCGGTCCTGGCATCGAGAGACTGGGAACTGTCTCAGGTCGTCCTGCCGCAGCGGCTATGCGCGGTTCAGGTCTGCTTTTCGGTTCGCCCGCGCCCCCGTCCAGGGGAGTTGTTCGCGCATGGCATGCCGAAATCCCAACAGTCACAGCGGCGGCGAAGCGTTCGCGACCGTCGGGGCTTCCGATCCGAGCGTCGAGGCTCTGCTGGGCGATGGCTGTCTGCAGGAAGCCATCCGGCTGCTGACGAGCGGTTGGGAAGCCGCACGATCGAGCGGCGATCCCGGCTCGCGAGCGGAAGCCTGCCGCCGCCTCGCGGATGCGTACACGCAGTTCGGCGATGGGATGTCCGCCTGGCGGTTTCTCCAATTGGCGACCTCCGCGGAGCTGGAGGCGAATCATCGGCGGCCGGCCGTTGAGGGATTGTCGGCATCGCTGCTCACGCTGCATTCCATCGCAGCCGGAAGTCGCCGGTCGTCGGCGCGAGCGGTCGCGCTGGCGGCCGCCGCTGAGGCGCGGGAGCCAGCCGGAAACGCCGCCGCCGTGGCGCAGTCGGCGCGGCTGGCGCTGGAAGTCGGCAAACCACGGTTGGCGCGGGCCGGACTGCGCCGCGCCCTGCGGTCGACGCCCCCCCGCGAACGGCGGCGGCGGTTGGAACTGCTGCTGGATCTGGCCCGGGCCCATTTCGCGCTGCGGGAGCAACAGCTCGGGATTGCGTGCCTGAGGGGCGTCGTCAAGCTGGCAAGCCGGCATTCGCTGACGGCGATCGAGCGGCGGGCTCGGCGCTGGCTGTCGCGTCGTCGTGGATGGCCCGGGACGCCCATCGATCCCCGGTGCAATTGACGCTTTCGGACGAAGCCTCAGCACAGACGGCGGCAGACGACGGCACGCGCGCGTCCCTGCACTCGTGCGTAGATCAGCGCCAGCGGCTGGGAGCCTTCGAGCGGCAGCTTCTGGCGAACCTTCTCCGGATTGACCGGAATCCTGCGACACAGGATTTCGAGCTGACCGCAGTCCGCGGCGCGGAACCAGGCCCGGATTTCGCGATCATTGTTCGACAGTTCGGCCAGAACCTCGAAGGCCCGCACAAACGGCGAATCGGGAGGGCGGTCCGCCGTCAGATACTCTTCTACAGCATCCAGCCGTGCGATTCCCGTCCGCTCCGCGAGCACGTCGACCAGCCCCGCGCGGACCACGGCGGGATCCGGATCGAGCAGCCACTGACGCAGCCCGGAGGTTTCCGCCCGGGCCGTCCAGGGATCGCCGGCAAGCGTCGCGCCTTCCGGAAGCACCGTCGCCCGCCAGTCGGTTTCCGTTCGCAGCGGGCCGAACCAGACGATCGCCTCTTTGCATTCGCCGTCCAGGCTTACGAGTTCGATCTCACAGCCCGAAAACTTGCCGCCGAAATTCGAGGCCGGGGAGAGTTTGATCGCGCCGCCCGGCGCATGAGCGGTCAGCTCCTGCAGAAAGGCCAGCGGCGGCGAATGCTCCTCGATCCGCAATGAGCGTCGCCCCCCCGGACGGCGGTCGGGATCGATGTGCACAGCGCGCCCTTCGCGCGGCGCCGACTCGGCGTCTCCCTCACGGGTGGCGACGCGTCCCGCGACGTCGTAGACCTCCGCATTCCAGCGGGTCATCAGACACGCGGATTCGCGCTGATCGACGGCGACGACGTCCGCGTGCGCCGCCAGCGCCAGGGAGTCGGCGCCGATGCCGCAGCACAGGTCGAGCACGGGGCCGCCAGCCGCCGCGAACCGCTGCGCCTTGTAACGGGCGACGGCTTCACTCGTCGCCTGCTCGAGTCCTTCGCGGTCAAACCACATCCGGTCGGAGCGCTGAAATTTCCCGGCGCCGCGTTGGCGGAGGTCTTCCAGCAACAGCGCGCCGCGCACGAGGTCCGCGGGAAACTCCTCGCGCAGCTGGCGCTGCCGGGCGAGTTCCGGCCCCGACAGCTCCCGCAAACGTTCGAACAGCTGCGGAGTGCGCCGCAGCTGTTCGAGCAGATCGGGATCATCGAAGGGCCGCGCGGGTGCGGGCCCCTGCGTCATTCGCGCACGCTGTCGAACAGCGCCGTGGACAGGTAACGCTCGCCGGCGTCCGGCAGCACGACGACGATCGTTTTGCCGGCGTTTTGCGGCAGTGCGGCGACCTTCAGCGCGACGGACATCGCCGCCCCGCAACTGATGCCGCAGCTGATGCCTTCCTCACGCGCGATCCGTCGCGCCATGTCCATCGATTCCTCGGCGGTGACGGTCATCACCTCATCGACAATCGAGCGGTCGAGGATGTCGGGAACGAATCCCGCGCCGATCCCCTGGATCGGGTGCTTTCCGGGCTGGCCGCCGGACAGGACCGGGCTGGCCGCCGGCTCGACCGCGATCGAGTACAGCGGCTTCTTCTTGACCTGCTCGAAATACCGGGACACGCCGGTGATCGTGCCGCCGGTGCCGACGCCCGACACGAGGATGTCGACTTCGCCGCCGGTGTCTTCCCAGATCTCAGGGCCGGTCGTGTTGAAGTGGACCTCGGGATTGGCCGGATTCTTGAACTGCTGGGGCATGAAGTACGCCGGATCGGCCGCGAGTTCCTCGGCCTTGGCGATCGCGCCCCGCATGCCGTCCGCGGCCGGCGTCAGAATCAGCTTGGCGCCGAACGATTTGAGCATCATCCGCCGCTCGATGGACATCGTCTCCGGCATCGTCAGCGTCAGGGGGTAGCCCCTGGCCGCGCACACGAACGCCAGCGCGATCCCGGTGTTGCCGCTGGTCGGCTCCACGACCTGCATGCCGGGCTTCAATTTGCCGCTCTTCTCCGCATCCCAGATCATCGCCGCGCCGATCCGGCACTTGACGCTGTAGGCGGGATTGCGGCCTTCAACCTTCGCCAGCACGCGCGCGTCCATTCCCTTCGTCAGTCGATTGATCCGCACCAGCGGCGTACGGCCAATGGACTCCGCATTGTCTGAAAAGACCGGCATCAGCAGCCCCTTTGTCACAAAGGTCGAACAGCTTGTCCCGCAAGCGGCGGATTATGAGGGTTTCGGAAGATTCGGGCAACGCGGCGAACGGTCACTTAAGCGACGCTTCTCCCCACCGGCCGCATTGCGCATCATGACCGGACATCCCGCTTCTCCCATCGATTTTCGCAACCCAGATTCCATGCAACGCGCAAACGCCCTCGTCGGCCAGTCCGGCGGTCCCACGTCCGTCATCAACTCCTCGCTGGCGGGAGTCGTCGAAGGGGCGCTCCAGTCGCGCCGCATTGATCGCATTCTCGGCATGCGGTTCGGCATCGAGGGGGTTCTGAATGATCACCTGGTGGACCTGGGCAAGGAATCGTCCTCGACGCTGAACCGGCTGCGCCGCACGCCATCGAGCGCGCTGGGATCGAGCCGCCTCAAGCTGACGGACGAGCACTTCCCGCCGATCCTCGACCAGTTGCGGCGCTACAACATCCGCTATCTGTTCATGATCGGCGGCAACGACACGATGGACACGATCCATCGGCTCGCGGAATACGCGGCGCAGAACGACTGGGACCTGGCGGGCGTCGGCGTCCCCAAGACGGTCGACAACGATCTGTTCGGCACCGACCACACCCCCGGCTATCCCAGCGCCGCGCGGTATGTGGCGCTCAGCGTGCAGCAGGCCGGACTGCTCGCCCGCGACATGCAGAAGGTCGATCAGTTCGTCATCTTCCAGTGCATCGGGCGGAGCGCGGGCTGGCTGCCCGCCGCCGCGGCGCTCGCCCGCACCAACCCTGAAGACGCCCCGCACATTCTCCTGCTGCCGGAACGCCCCTTCGACCAGCAGCGGTTTCTGGACCACGTGCGGGACGTGCATGCGGCGCATGGCTTTGTTTCCATCGTCTGCGGCGAGGGCATCACGTTCGCCGACGGCCGCCCCGTGAGCGCCTCGGACGTCCGAGACACGTTCGGCAACGTCGAATTCGGCGCGATGGGGGGCGCCAGCGTGGCCGTCTCGCTGCATCAGATGATCTCGAAGGAGTTCGGCTGGCGGGGCGAATTCCAGATCCCCGAGTCGCTGCCGATGTGCGCCGCGGACCGCGCGGTCAAGCTCGACGTCCGCGAGGCCTACCGCTGCGGCCGGCGGGCCGTGCGGCTGGCGACGCATGGCGTGCGAGACGTGATGGTGACGATCGAACGCGCCGCCAAGTCCCGCAAAGCATATCAGTCGGCGTTCGGAACGATTCCGCTGCAGGAAGTCGCCGTGCACGCCCGGCCCATGCCGGATGAGTTCATCGCCGAGTCGGGCTTCGACGTCACGCCCGCGTTTCTGGATTACGTTCGTCCCCTGGTCGGCGAGTTGCCCGCGCACGCGCAGCTGCGCTACAAGCCCGCCAAGCCGTCGCGTCGCGATTGACTCCCCTTCACGCCATGCCTGTCTCCTCCGGTTCGATCGCCGCGGGCCGCCGCCGCGATCCGCTCGATGCGATCTTCTTCCCTCGGTCGATCGCCGTCATCGGCGCCAGCGAACAGCCCGGGAGCGTGGGACGCACCGTCCTCGCCAATCTGCTGGCCAACGGTCCGACGGACCGCGTCTATCCGGTCAATCTCAAACGCCCGTCCGTCCTCGGTCAGACGGCCTTTCCGGAGGTCGCCGTTCTGCCGGAAACGCCCGACCTGGCAGTCATTGTGACGCCCGCGGCGGCGGTCCCGGGGATCGTCGAGCAGTGCGGCGCGCGCGGCATCCCCGGCGCCATCATCATCTCGGCGGGCTTCAAGGAACTTGGCGAAGCCGGCGCGGAACTCGAAACCCGCAGCCTGTCCGCGGCACGAAAGTTCGGCATGCGGATCATCGGCCCCAACTGCCTGGGCGTGATGAACCCCGTGTCCAACGTCAACGCGACCTTCGCCCACGGCATGGCGAAGCGCGGACGGATGGCGTTCCTCAGCCAGAGCGGAGCGCTGTGCACGGCGATTCTCGACTGGAGTCAGAACGAGAACGTGGGCTTCAGCGCGTTCGTCTCCGTCGGCTCGATGCTGGACATCGGCTGGGCGGACCTCATCGACTACTACGGTCGCGATCCGGAGACCGACAGCCTGCTGCTGTACATGGAAAGCGTCGGCAATGCGCGGTCGTTCCTGTCGGCGGCCCGCGAGGTCGCGTTGTCCAAGCCGATTGTCGTCATCAAGGGGGGCCGGACGGCCGAGGCGTCTCAGGCGGCGGCGTCGCACACCGGCTCGCTGGCGGGCAGCGACGTCGTGTTCGATGCGGCCCTGCGCCGCGTCGGAGTGCTCCGCGTCGATCAGATCGCCGAACTGTTCCTCGTCGCGGAATTCCTGTCGAAGCAGCCCCGTCCCGCCGGCAGGCGCCTGACGATCGTCACCAACGCCGGCGGCCCGGGTGTCCTCGCGACCGATGCGCTCGTGCAGGGCGGCGGCCAGTTGGCGCCCCTGTCGGATGCCACGCGGACCGCGCTCAACGAGCTGCTGCCGCCGCACTGGAGCCGCGCCAACCCGATCGACGTGCTCGGGGACGCGGACGCCGACCGCTATGCGAAGACTCTGGAAATCGTCGCCGCCGATCCGGAGACGGACGGCCTGCTCGTGATTCTGACGCCGCAGGACATGACCGACGCCGACGGGACCGCGGCCAAACTTTGCGACCTGTCGCGACCCCGGAACAAGCCCCTGTTCACCAGTTGGATGGGCGGGCCGGCCGTCGCGGCCGCGAACGAACTCCTGAACGCGGCGTCCATTCCGACGTTCTCCTATCCGGACACGGCCGCGCGAATCTTCAATCATCTGTGGAAGTACTCCGAACAGCTGAACAACCTTTACGAGACCCCTGCGCGGGCCAGCGACCCACAGACCGTCCGGAACCGCATTCAGGCGGCGGGACAGGTTATCGCTCAGGCGCGGGAGGTCGGCCGCACGTTGCTGACGGAATACGAAGCCAAGGAGGTGCTCAAAGCCTACGGCATTCCGACCACTCCCACGGAGATCGCCACGACCGCCGACGAAGCCGTCGCCGCGGCCCGCCAGCTCGGGTTTCCGGTCGTCGTCAAACTGCATTCGTTTTCGATCACCCACAAGACCGACATTGGCGGCGTGCGGCTGAACCTGTCGTCCGACGAAGATGTCCGTTCCGCGTTCAATGAGATCGCCCGCGCGGTTGCCGCTCACGGCCCGGCGGACGCCTTCGCCGGAGTGACCGTCCAGCCGATGATCTCCGCGGACGGCTACGAGATCATTCTCGGCAGTTCGCTGGACCCGCAGTTCGGCCCCGTGATTCTGTTCGGCAGCGGCGGCGTGCTCGTCGAGGTCTATCGCGATTCCGCCGTCGGCCTGCCGCCGCTGAACACGACGCTGGCACGGCGGTTGATGGAACGGACTAAGATCGACACGGCGCTGAAAGGCGTGCGCGGCCGGCCCCCCGTCGACCTGCCGCGGCTCGAACAGATCGTCGCCACGTTCAGCGAACTGGCGATCGAGCAGCCGCTGATTCAGGAATGCGACATCAACCCCCTGCGGGCCTCGGCCGAGCGGATCATCGCCCTCGATGCGCGAATCGTCCTGCACCCGCAGGACCGTCCTGTGCACCACATTCCCGTGCCGGCCATTCGTCCCTACCCGATCCAATACGTGCGCTCAGTCGAGTTGCCGGAAGGCGTCCGCGTCACGTTCCGTCCGATCCGTCTGGAGGACGAACCCCTGATGATCCGGTTTCATGAAGCGCTCTCCGAAGACAGCGTTCACAACCGGTATTTCGCACTGACGAACGTGGCGCACCGCACCGATCACCGACGGCTGATTCGAGTCTGCTACAGCGACTTCGACGCCGAGCTGGCGATGATCGTCCAGCCGGAGGGGGCCCACGAGATTGTGGCGGTCGGCCGCCTGAGCCGCGCGCATCGCGCGCCGGTTGCGGAATTCGCACTGATCGTCGCGGACGCGTGGCAGAAGCGTGGGATCGGCCGACGACTGCTGGCACATCTGCTGGACGTGGCCGCCGAGGAGGGCGTGCAGCGCGTCGTCGGATACATCCTGCCGACCAACGCCCGCATGCTGCAGGTCTGCGCGAAGCTGGGATTTTCGATCGAGGACCGGCCCGACGAACGGCTGGTGCGCGTCAGCCGCGACGTTCAGTGCACGTCCGCGGCCCCCGCCCCCTGAACGGCCGGCGGCTGCGGATCCGGGCCGTCACGCGCCGGCGGCCCGCCTCGGCATCACGTCGACCGCGGCCCTTTGACGACCGGATTCGTCAGCGTGCCGATCCCGGCGATGCTGATCGACGCTTCGTCTCCATCCTCAAGCGTGAAGTCGTCGGGGGGGACGATGCCTGTCCCGGTCAGCAGAAACGCGCCGTTCGGAAATTCGTCCTCTTTGGCCAGCCAGCCGGCGATGTCCGGCAGTTCCCGGTTCAACTGGGCCAGCGACGTCGAACCCTGGAACGCCGTGTTCCCCTTCCGGCGAATCTTCAGTTCGATCGTGGTGGCCGCGAGGTCCAGAGGCTCGGTCGCCAGTCGAATCACCGGGCCGAGCGCGCAGCACTGCCGGTAGACCTTGGCCTGCGGCAGGTACAGCGGATTCTCCCCTTCGATGTCCCGGGCCGACATGTCATTGCCGATCGTGTAGCCCACGATCCGCATGTCGGGGCTGAGCACCAGCGTGAATTCCGGCTCGGGCACGGACCAGTCGCTGTCCGCCCGCACGCGGACCGGTTCGCCCGGTCCGGAGACGCGGTTGGGCGAGGCCTTGAAGAACAGCTCCGGGCGGGGCGCGGAATACACTTTGTCGTAATGCGACGCGCCCGACTTCGACTCCTCCATGCGCGCGATCTGGCTGCGTTTGTAGGTCACGCCCGCCGCCCACACCTCCTGGAAGTCGATCGGCGCCACGTACGCCGCGGCGGACTCCGGGATCGGCGTCGCCTGCGGATCCGCCAGGAACTTCGCCAGATTCGCCGGGTCCTTGGCGTGCAGCACGTCGGCCAGGGTGCGCACGTTCTCCAGTTGCGTGAAGTCCAGCAACTGCAGCGAATCGTTTTCAACAATCGCGACGCGGCGCGAGCCGTCGGCGAGTCGGACTTTGGCGAGTTTCATGAGCGGTGCAAAAAAACGAATGCCAGGTGACGGGCCGGGGCGGCGCCGGCCCAAGCGCCCTATCGTGCGCGAAACTGCCGCAGCGCCGCCAGCGTCAGAGACATGTCTTCCGGCAGAGGGGCGATGAATTCCATCGGCTCTTCCGTCGCGGGATGTCGGAACGCCAGCCGATAGGCGTGCAGCGCCTGCCGCGCGATCAGCATCGTCGGACTTCCCGCCTTCTCCGGATTCACCTCCGACAACATCAAATGCGCACTGCCGCCGTACAGCTTGTCGGCGACGATCGGATGCCGCAGGTGCCGCATGTGCAGCCGCAACTGGTGCGTCCTTCCCGTCCGCGGCAGCAGCCGCATCAGCGTGAATCCCCGAAACCGTTTCTGCACATGGAATGTGGTGACGGCCTCACGGGCCTTGTCCTCCTGCTCGCAGACGATCATCCGCTCGTGCATGCGGGGATGGACCTTCATCCACGTCTGAATGACGCCGGTTTCCGGTTCCACTTCGCCGCGGACGATCGCGTGGTATTCCTTCTGCACCTCGCGCCGCTCGAATTGCCGGCTGAGGCGGTGATGCACCTGGTTGTCCTTGGCGACGACGATTACGCCCGTGGTGTCGCGGTCCAGACGATGCACGACGCCGGGGCGAAGCTGGCCGGCGACGTCGCTCAGCGAATCGAAGTGGTGCTGCAGCGCCGCCGCCAGCGTCCCCTTGAACGTCGCCTTTCCGGGGTGCGTGACCATGTCGGCCGGTTTGTTGATGACGGCCAGATGCGCATCCTCGAACAGCACCTCGAGCGGGATCGCCTCGGGCTGCAGATGGCTGTCCGGCTGCGCGGGCAACTGGACGCTGAGCCGGTCGTTAACGCGGAGCCGCTTGGACGCCTTGGCGGGCAGCCCGTTGAGGAGCACCGCGCCTTCCGAGATGGCGCGCTGAAACAGCGCGCGGCTGTAGTTCGGATACAATCGCGACAGGTAGTGATCCAGCCGCCAGCCGTGCGCCCGCGCCTCGACCGTCAGCACGACAGGCGCCGCCGACAGGTCGGGCGGACTTCCCGGGTCGCCTGCCGGATCCGTCACGGCGACTCCGTCGGGGGCGTCTCGGTTTCCGTCCGCGGCGCTTGGGCGTCAGCCTCCGCAGCGGGGACCTCGGGCTGCTCGCCAGAGTCTGGAACGGCCGGAGTTTCGGCGGGCGATTCGGCCGGCGATTGCGGGTCAACGGCCGGCGCCGTTTCATCCGCTGCGGGGAGCGGAGAATCGCCGTCCGGTGGCGTCGCCGGATCGGCGTCGATCGGCGGCAGTTCCCCGAGGTCCGGCAGTGTGATGGGGGAATCCGTTGTGCCGCGATTCAACAGGTCCTCAAGCGAGTGTCCGCCCAATCCGTCCGGGCCGCCAAACGACGGCAGCGGAGGCGTGCCCGCGCCATCCTGCGGCAGCGGCCGGTCCAGCGGCTTGGGGTTCTGCTTGCGGAACCAGGCGTAAAACTGCGATGTCGTCGGCTGCTTGAGCACGTCGACGCGATGCCTGGCATACTCGGCGAAGCGCGAGTCCGGGAACTCATCGATCAGCGTCTCGTAGGTTCGAATGGCTTCGCTCTCGTCGCCCGAGGACGACGCTTCCAGCGTCCTGGCCAGCCCGTCGAGCGCGCCTTCGCGGATCTCCGCGACAACCTGCTTCTGCAGCAGTTCCTGAAACAGCTCCTTGGCCTGCAACAGGTCCTCATCGCTGGCGGCGCGATTCGTCAACGAGGCTTCGACGGCCCGATTGTAGTACAGCCGCGCGGCCTGCAGCGTCGCCCAGGGAGCGGCCGATGACGTCGGGAAGTCCGCGGCGACGTTCCGCAGATCGTCCGCGCTTTGCGCGGCCATCATCTGCGTCCAGCCCTCGTCCTGACTCGATTCGCTGGTCCGCATCCAGAGGATCGCGCCCACGAGAATGAGCGTGCCCACGAGCACCGCGCCGAGAATGTGATTCGTGTACGGCTCGATCCGATCGAACCCGCTGTTCAGCGCCCGCTGGAGGTCATTCCGCGCAAGCTGGTGCCGTTCTTCGCTCTTCATATCGCGTGCCGAGGATGCAGGAATTTCAGCGGCCGGAACTCATCCTGATTCCGCCGCTGGCCGCGTCACGTCCCAGGACGGCGCGGAAATGCGAAACACGGAGTATAGATGCGGCATTTTTCGAGGGTCAAGCAGCGTCCGCGCGCCAGTGGAACGGACAACTTTATTGACGGACCAGGCCCGTTTCATTGGCGGACCAGGCCCGCACCGGCGATGGATTCCAGCCCGGCCGGCGTCGCCGCTCGTTTGCGGCATCCGGCGGCGTCGGCCCGCTTCAATCCATGCGTCGCCCCGGGTAGGATCACGGATCAGTCGATTTTGATGCCCTGAAGGTTCGCATGAGGTGACTGCGTGACTCAACGATTCCGCCTGGCCCTGCTCTCCGCCGCCTGCCTTGTCGGGCTCTGCGGTTCGTCCGCTGCCCGGGCCGCCGATCCGCCCCCCGGGTTTCAGGCTCTGTTCAACGGGAACGACCTGACCGGCTGGCATGGGATGCCGCACTTCAATCCGGACGAACTGGCCGCAATGTCCGACGCGGCCCGGCAGGCGAAGATTGAGGAATGGACGGCCGACGCCCGTGAGCACTGGACCGTCGAGAACGGCGAACTCGTCAATGACGGCCATGGCGCCTACCTCACGACCGATCGCGAGTACGGCGATTACGAGTTCTGGATCGACTACAAGACCGTCCCCACCGCCGACAGCGGGATCTACCTCAAGTACGCCCCGCAGGTGCAGATCTGGGACTGGACCAAGGAGGCCGACAAGTGGTCGATCGGCGCCGACCGCGGTTCGGGCGGCCTGTGGAACAACTCGGCCGGCAGGCCCGGCAAGGATCCGCTGGTCCTGGCGGACAAGCCCTTTGGCGAGTGGAACACCTTTCGCATCCGCCAGATCGGCGCGCGGACCAGCGTCTGGCTGAACGGGGAACTGGTCGTTCAGCACGCCATCCTGGAGAACTTCTGGGACAACAGCCGCAAAACGCCGTTGCGTCCCCGGGGGGCGATCCAACTGCAGACGCACGGCGGGGAGATCCGCTGGCGGAACATCTTTCTGAAGGAGTTCACGCCGGACGAGGCCAACGAGATCCTGCAGGCCGAGAGCGGCGGCGGATTCGTGTCGCTGTTCAACGGGCAGGACCTGACCGGCTGGCAGGGAGCGACCGGCAACTACGAAGTCGTCGACAAGACGATTCGCTGCCAGGCCGGCAAAGGGGGCGTGCTGTATACGGTGGACGAATACGGCGATTTCGTCGTCCGCCTGCAGTTCAAGCTGCCGCCGGCCGGCAACAACGGCCTCGCGATCCGGTATCCCGGAGGCGACGGCGATTCGGCCTACATCGGGATGTGCGAACTGCAGGTGCTGGACACCGAGCATCCGCAGTATCGAGGGCTGGATCCCCGTCAGGCACACGGCAGCGCCTACGGCATGATTCCCGCGGCGCGGGGCTATCTTCGGCCGGTCGGGGAATGGAATTTCCAGGAAGTCACCGTTCGCGGCTCGACGATCAAGGTCGAACTCAACGGCAATGTGATTCTCGACGGCGATCTGGCGGAAGTGGACGAGTATCTCGACAACCGCCCGCACCCCGGCAAGGATCGCACGTCCGGCCACTTCGGATTCGCCGGCCACAGCGATCCCGTTCAATTCCGTCGGATCGACATCCGCCGCCTGCCCTGACAGCGCGGATTCGCGCAGATTTCACTTTGAACTCGGACGCTCGGACGCCGCCTCGAGGCTGCGTTCGAGCGTTTCGTATTCCTGCCGCAACTGCGGACCGCCCAGCTCGGGGTACAGCAGGCGTGTCACGGCGATCAATTTCGCGGCTTCCGGCCCGCGGCCCTCGTTCGCCAGGCTCCGCGCGATTCGCAGCCGCGTCTGCAGCCATTCGCGGCTTCCGGCCGACTGCCCTCGTTCCAGCTTCTGCCACCAGACGCGCGCCTGAGCGAAATCCTCGGGACGTCCCCGCAGCTCGACAGCGCCCGCCAGCGCCGAAATCAACTCGGCATTGGACGGATCCTCGTCCAGCAGCCGTTCGTAGGCCTGCGCCGCCTCGACGGCCTTGTCCGTCGCCAGCAGCGCGGCCGCACGACTGCGGTCGAGCGCGCGTCGCTCCTCCGCGGACAGCTCGCCTCGCCCCTCCTCAAGGCGTCGCACGGCCGCGAGCTGCAACTGCCCGATTCGATCGCGTCCTTCATCGCCCAGCCCCGCCGCGACGCGGTCCAGCGCCTGCACAAGGTCCAGCAGCTCAGCGGAATCCTCCCGCATGACGACATCGAGCAGGGCCGCCGCTTCCGGGAACCGGTCCTGTGCGGCCAACGACACGATCCGCAGCGCCCTGGTCCGGGCGACCAGTACCTGCCAGCGCTCATCGACCGGACCATCGCTCGAACGTTCCGCCGCATCAGCCGCCGCCAGCACACCCGCGAGCGCCGCATCCGCCCGGGACTGGTTCGCGTCGCCGATTCTCAGCAGCACACGCCCATACGATGCGGCGAAGGACGCCTCGTCCGGGGACCATTTCGCCGCGGGCAGAGGAAGTTCGTTCCAGAACGCCTCCAGGCGCGCTGCGGCTCCGGTTCGCCAGTCGGTCGCGGGAAGTTCGGAACGCCATCCGGCATCATCGGCGATGCCTGCTTCATACAACGCCGCGATTCGCGCGACGGCCGCGCTGCGCCGCGGATGACCGTTGGGAATTCTCAACAAAACATCAATGGCCGCCGCCGACTCGTCGCGACGATCGAGATCTTCGCTGAGCAACCAGGCGACGTCCGCCGCGGTGGGGTCGTCCGGGTGCTTCTGGAGGTGCGACTCCAGGGCGAGTCGATGCCGATCCTGATCCGCAGCGGACCCGGAAGCGGAGGCGAGCCGCCCCAGGCACCACGCTTCCAGAAGTGATGCCTGAGCGGCATCGGCCGGGTTGTCCGCGGCTGCGGCGGCCTGTCGCGCCGCTTTGACGGCGGCCACATCGTCCCCCGCTTCAATGTGGATCGAGGCCAGCGTCATTGCGAGCGGGACAACGGCTTCCGAATGCTCCGCTTCCCGAGCGAGTTCGACGGCCGCCGCGTAGTGTGCAGCCGCGCCTTTCAGGTCGCCCGCGAGGTATCGCGACCGCCCCCGCCGCGCCTCAGGCGCCGCCCGGTCCCCGTAACGCCGCGTCTCGTCTGCCGACTCCACCAGCGCCGCGGCGCGAATGCCCCAGATGCCGCCCGTCTTGTCGCGTTCAGCCGTCGCCAAATCCCACAACCGCTCGCGCACGCCCGGCTCGGCCGTCGACCAGGCGCCCAGCATGGCTTCCACGTTGAGCGCCCGGAGTTCATCGGGAATCGGCCCCTGAGCCGGCTTCTCGTCGGCCAGCAGGCGGGCCGCTTCGCGGAATCGTCGGCTCGTCAGGAGTCGTCGCGCCTCCTCCGCGAGAACGGCGGCGCGGACGTCCGCAGGCAACGGCTTCTGCTTTGCGAGCCTGACGCCCGCATCAAACTCGGCGTCGTCACCGGACAGCCGGGCGACGCGAATCCGAGCCAGGAGCAGCGTCGGCTCCCATTCGGCCGGGATCGTCGATTTGCGGACGGTGTTCAATCGCTCGCTGGCCGTCACGACCGCAGCGGCCCGTTCCGTCCCGACGGCGATCTCGGCGAGCGCAATCGACAGCAGGGCCTGGCGGATCTCCGACGTGCGCAGCATGTCGTTGATTTCGCGGGGCGTCGCCTCCCCCGGCTCGAGCGGCGTTCGCGGTCGACCGGCGGCATCGCGGCGTCGGCGATCGATTCCGGCGGACCAGTCCGAGAACTTCCGGATCGCGTCGGCCAGTGCCGTACCGGCGGCGAGTCGCGCGGGTTCGTCGTCCGGATCGCCGTTCGCCAGCCAGCGCAGCCATTGGGCCCGGTCCGCAGCCACCTGCACCCGTTGAAACTCGAGCGCCGCACGGCGCGGGGGGGCAGCCAGCGACAGGATCGGACCCAGGACGCCGTCCGCGCGGCGCCACAGGGACTCGGCCTCCTCCGGGCCTTCGGCCATTGTCGCATGCGCCGCATAGGTGCGCGACAGCTCCACGGCGACCGCCGACTGTTCGATCGATTGCTCTTCGGCACGGATCAGCCTGTCCAGCGCATAGCGTTCCGCGACGATGTGCAGCCGGCGGGCGCGCAGTTCTTCGAAGTACCGTGTGATCGCCTCGACGTCGACCGGGGGCGCGGCGGCCAGTCGGCCTGACGACGCGATCAGGGCGAATGCCGCCGCTATCAGCGTCCCGCGCAGGACTGTCGCCCATCTCGATCGATCGGGGTTCAACATCGTGGTCGCTCAAAGGCCGGGAGCCGCCCGTCGCGCCCCGGACTGGTCAGTGCCCCTGCCTCCGGGCATGATAGGGCAATGGCCCGATTCCGTGAGCCGGAGTTTTCGCCAATTCTCCTGGCGCGCCGCCGCGGCTCGGATCGGACTCTGAGGGGGGCATCGATGAGGCGAACCGGTCTGATCGCGATCTGCCTTTCGGCGGTGGCCTGCGGCGTCGCGGCCGCGGACGAACCGCGCGAGGTCCTGAAGGAACGCGACCTGAAGGTCGTCGGCGAGAATGCCGTCCTGAGCGGCGAATCTCAGGTCAACAAACTCCTCGGAGAGGCGCCCAAGCTTCGCAAGCAGCTCGTCGATGCGATCAAGAAACGCACGGCGGCCGAACGCAACATCGCCGAGAAGGACGCACTCATTGAGCGTCTGATCCAGCAGCGTCGCACCCTCAACGCCCAGCTTCCCAATGTGACGTCCGTGCAGCAGAACAACCGGCTCGTCGCGGCGCTGAATGAGATTTCCGATCAGATCACGCTGCTGTCGGGCGCGGAGACGCTGGAGGAAGCCGCGACGCAGGCACGGAACACGGCCAACCAGGCCCGGGAGAATTATGTCGACCACATCCTGGCCCTCCGCCGCTCGTACGACAACGTCCTGCAGGATTACGAATCGCTGACCGACGACGCGGCCGTCACTGACGCCATTGCGCAGCTGTCGGCGACCAAGCCCGTCAAGCTGGGGCCGTCGCGGTCGTTCACGTCGAATGATGCGAAGATCAAGAAGCTCGAAGAGACGGTGCTGTCCGAGAAGATCACGCTGCGTCAGACCGGGGGCGTGTATCTGACATCCGTCGTCGTCAACGGCGCCAAGGCCCAGGAGTTCGTCGTCGATACGGGCGCAGGGCTGGTGACGATCCCCTCATCGCTGGCCGACGACATGAAGCTGACGCCGACGCCGCAGTCGCCGACGCTGCGGCTCAGCGTGGCCGACGGCCGTGTCATTGAGGCGAAGCTGGTCATCGCCAGAACAATTCGCGTGGGGCGGTTCACCGCGGAGAACGTCGAGTGCGCCGTGCTGCCGGAAACGGCGGTCAACGCGGAGCCGCTTTTGGGCCAGAGCTTTCTGAGCAAATTCTCGTACCAGATCGACAGCGCGGCCGGGGAGCTGGTCATGACGCAGGTGGATGGCGAGGACGGCACGCCTCCGGGACGTCGTCCGGCGGCGAACCGCGGTCCGGCGGCGCCCCCCGGCAAGCCTGATCTCGCGGATGACGAGTGAGCTGCGAACGCCTGCCGAAATGACGCCTCACGGAGCCGCGGCCGCCTCTGTCGCTCCCGGTTCGGGAGGCGTCCGCCGCATCACGAACGCCAGCAGGTCGAGCACGTCCTCATCCGGAAGCGGATCCAGAATCCCGTCCGGCATGATGGACGTCCGCAGCGCCTGCAGGTCCTCGATATCGTCCCGATTCAGCACGGTCGTCTGATTGTTGGCGCCCCGGATGCGGACCGTCGTCGGCGACTGTTCGTCGATCAGGCCGTTGAGCACGCGGCCATCGTGCGTGGCGATGGCGAACTGGGTGAACTCCTCGCGGATCGCCGCTGACGGGTCCACGATCGCCACCAGCAGAAAGTCGGGATTGTCCCGCTGATAGCCCGTCAGGTTCGGCCCAGTCTGCCCTCCTTCGCCGAACAGCGTGTGACAGACGCCGCAGTGCTTCTGGAACAGCACTCGACCGCGGCGGTCATCGGCCGCCTCGGTCGTGCCCTCGCGCAGTGTTCGGACCATGCCCGCCAGCCGTTCAATCTGCGCCTGCTTCTCCGCCGGCGTCGCACGCGTGCGGCCCCAGAACCGCTCAATCCGGCGATCCAGGTCCGCGTCGCCGTGGAGCCGCATCTGCTGGACGACGTCCAGCGTCACGGCTTCGGGCTTGATTCGCGATTCCTCGAGTTCCCTGAGGAGCGCGCCCGACCAGGGGACGCGGCTGCCGAGAACCCGCAGCGCGATGCCATGCAGGTCCTGTTCATCCGGCAGGTTCGCATGCCAGGCCCCGGCAATCCGATCGCCGATCGCCGGATCGTCATAGGCCATCAGCGCCATCAGCGCCGCCCGCTTGATTGCGATGGCGGGCGATCCCAGCAGATTCATCAGCACCGGGGCGACCTCCGGCTGCGGAGTCTCCCCCAGCGCGTCAATCAACTGCAGCCGCAGCGGGCGGTCCGCGCCCTCGTCGGCGATGACCCGCAGCGCTTCGCGCATTCCGTCCGGCTGTCCCAGTCGGATCGCCAGCACCAGGTCCCCCGCTCCGCTCGCCTGCTGATAGTCACGGATCGCCTGCGTCAACGATTCCGGCACGCCCGCCACTTCCCGGCCGGAAAACGCCTCCAGAAATCCTTGCAGCAGTTCCCGCTGGTGCTCGGGCGTCGGCGCCATCTCGAGCAGCTGGGAACAGACGGCGAACAGGCCCGCCGCCTCCGCTTCGTTGCGGGCCGTCACCGCCTGCAATGCGAATCGCTGCATCAGCCGCCGCAGGACCGTTTGTCGGACGATCGGCAAGTCCCAGACCTCTGGCGTTTCCAGCAGCGCCAGCATCGCATCGCGCCCGTCGCCGCAGTGGGCCTCGATCGCCCACCAGATCAGCAGCGGCAGATGCGGATCGCCAGCATCCTCGGAGCGACGAATCAGCCCGGCGAGAATCGCCGCCGCCTCGTCGGGCGGAAGCCGCTTTGCCGTCGAGGCGAGCTGGCTGCGGACCTGGACGTAGGATTCCGTCGCCGCGAGCGCGGCGAGTCGCTGCGAGAGTTCGGGGCTTGCCTGCCGGGCATCGCCGATGAGCCGCACCGTCCAGCGCCGCACGTGTTCGTCGGGATGGTCGAGCAGCTTGAGCGCCAGTTCTGGCCCGTACCAGCCCCGCCAATGCAGCGCCCACAGCGCCTCCAGCGCTCCGTCCTCGGGCCGCATGGCCCGCTGTTCGAGCTCGCCGCGCAGCGGTTCCCCGGCGCGCTCGCCCAGCAGCCGGACCGCCGTCTGCCGATGCCACTTGTTGGGATGCGTCAGAACCGCGAGCAGTTCGCGATCCGAGAGCGCCGCAAGATTCACGGCGCCGCCGGCTGTCGAGTCCGTTCCGCGAATCCGGTAGATGCGACCGCTGGTCTTATGCCAGTTGTCGCGCGGATCGACGTGCGTCAGCCGCGTGTCGTACCAGTCCGCCACGTACACGGCGCCGTCCGGACCCGCTTTCACGTCGACTGGCCGGAACCAGCGGTCGGGCGTTGTCGCCACCGCCGGACGGTCGACGGTGCGAAACGTCGAGCCGTCCGCGGACATTGTGCTGGCCCACACCCGATTGTGCAGGGCGTTCGCCGCGATGATGTTCCCCCGGTAGTCCGCAGGCAGCGAGTCCCCCTCGTAGATGCAGAACGTCTGCGGGAACCGGTCGGCGTCCCCCTCGTGCCGCATGTGCTCGAACCAGCCGAAGGCGTACGGGTTCGTCAGCGGGCCATGCTTGGCCCAGCCTTTCACGCCGTAGCTGCCCTGGGGATAGAACATGCCCCGCGTCCCGCCGTAGTTGGTCCCGGAGAACACGCGTCCCTTGCCGTCGAATTCGAGGGAGAACGTGTTGCCGCCCCCTTCGGCATAGATTTCGAAAATGCGCGTCTTCGGATGGTAACGCCAGATGCACTGCCCCTGGAACGAAACGTTCCGGGACGCCGCGGAACTGATCGTCGCCGTCGTCGTGCTGCCGTTCGCCCCGTACAGCCAGCCGTCCGGGCCCAATTGCAGGCTGTTTGCCACGGAATGCGTGTCTTCCAGTCCGAACCCGGAGAGATGCGTTTCCGGGTCGCCGTCCGGGACGCCGTCGCCGTCGGCATCCGGATAAAACAGCAGGTAGGGTGGATTCAGCACCCAGATGCCGCCCCCGCCTGTCGTGACCGACGTGGCGATGTTCAACCCGGTCAGCACGTCTCGCGAATGGTCGTAGCGGCCATCTCCGTTCGAGTCTTCGAACACGGTGATCTTGTCCGCGCCCGGGACATGGTTGGGCGGCGGCTGAGGAACCTGGTCGAACACGGCTCGGAGGTGCTGGTCGTACCGGACAACTTTCAGCCCGGCGGGAAACGGATACTGCAGGTACTGGACGACCCACATCCGGCCGCGCGCGTCGAAGTGCAGGAACAGGGGCTGCATGACGTCCGGCTCGGCGGCGACCAGTTCGATTTCCAGGCCATCGGCCGTCTGGAACTGGGCAGCCGCTTCTGCGGCGGGCGTCGGAGATGAGTCGTCCCCCACCGCCCCGCGCCCGGGGAACGACCGGATGAACGCTTCGACTTCCTCGGTGGCGCCCAGCCCGTCCTGGAACCGGTTGCGATCTCGGACCGGCTCGTCGGCCTGCAGGAGGGTTGCATTGCTCGCCGGCCCCAGGCACGCCAGCAGTCCGACGGCACACCACATCCACCGCATGCGAGTTCTCCGGTCACTGAGTTGGCAGTTCCACGCGCAGTCCCGACAACGTAGCCGCTGAGACACCCTTGCATCAACGCGCGCTGATTTGACAGGCTGCACGCACAAACGCCCCGCCCTCTATGCCCCGATTCGAGCGATCGTCATGAATCCGCTGGTTCGATCCGCCTGTTGTTCTCTCGCATTCGCCGCGGCATGGGCCGGCGCCTGCGCCCTGGCGGCCGATCCGCTGATCGTGACGGCCGACTTGGAACTCGATCCGACCCGAACGTATGGGGCGATCGTGATCCGGACGTCCAACATCACGCTCGACGGCCGGGGCGCCCGGATCGTTCCGGAATCGACGCCCGACGACCCTGCGAAATTCACGGGGACGGCCATCCTCATTGAAGGCGCCGAAGACGTGACAATCCGCAACCTGTCCGCCGCGGGCTGGGAGCGCGGCCTGCATGCCAAACACTCGCGCGGTCTGACGGTCGAAGATTGCGACTTTTCCGGAAACTTTCACGATCCGAAATTCGGGTGGGGCGAGAACGGCCGCCGCGGCGGAATTTTGTTCGAGGGCGTGCACTCCAGCAACCTTCGGCGCTGCCGCGCGAATCAGGTGTGGGATGCCTGCGCTCTGTTTGATTCCAACGACAACCGCCTCGAGCACAACGACTTCTCACGCACGTCGAACACCTGCCTCAAACTCTGGAACGCCTCGCGGAACGAGGTGTCGGACAACAAGCTCAGCTATGGCATTCGCAAGGATCCCGGCGAGGTCCACGCCCGCGACTCCACGTCCGTCCTCATCGAAAGCGGCTCCAACGACAACCGGTTCCTCAACAACGACTGCCGTTACGGCGGCGACGGAATCTTCATCCGCGTCCTGAACCAGTGGGTCAGCACGGGCAACTATTTCGAGGGGAACGACTGCTCGTATGCGAACAACAACTGCGTGGAAGCCTGGTCGCCCGAGAACACCTGGGTCCGGAACAAGGCCAATCACGGCAGCTACGGATTCTGGCTGGGCGCTTCCGACCGCAATGTGCTGATCGACAACGAGGCCAGCTACAACGGGCTGCCGGACGGCAATCACAACTCGCCGCATTTGCCCGGCGAGGGGCACGCGGGGATCGTGTTCATGTTCGGCCCGTCGAGCCACACGGTCCTGCGCGGCAACCGCTGCGTGGGCAACAACGGCGCGGGGATCGCCGCCATCGGCGACCTCGACTCGCGGGGCCGCAAGTGGAACGCCTTCCACTGGATCATCGAGCAGAACGCCCTGGAACAGAATCGCTGGGGCATTTACCTGCAGCACGCGGAGATGATCGACGTCGCGGCGAACCGGTTCGCGGACAACCGGGATGGAGACGTTTTCAACGCCGGCAATGTGGTCGCCCTGACGGAACGACCGCAGGTCGAGGGGATCGACCTGCCGCCCGTCGGCCGACTCGAAGGGCCGACTGTCGTCGAGACGGACGCGGAAGCGACATTCGACGCCTCGGGCAGTTCGGACCCGCAGGGACGCCCGCTGTCGTTCCAGTGGCGGACGCAGCCGCCCGGTTCGGCTGAAGGGCCGACCTGGACGCGGACGTTTGCGGAGCCGGGATTCCAGCGGCTCGCGCTGACGGTCTCCAACGGAGGGCTGTCGGACCTGGCCTGGAGAGACCTGTACGTCGTGCGGCCGGTGCAGGAACTTGGAACCGATCCGGGCAAGTGGGATTGGATCGACCCGCACTCGGAGGTCCGGTTTCACGCGGACGATCGGACGCGGCTGCTGGGAGAAACGTCGCTGAGGGCCGATGTCGCCCCCTACAGCGGCGGCCGGATCATGCTCCGCTGGACGACGCCGGACGCTCCGCTGGCGCTCGATGGACGCCAGCACCTCAGCGTCTGGTTGAAGACCCGCAACGAGCATCTGCCCGCCTGGCAGGACGTAAATCCGCTCGTCGTGCTGACCGGTTCGGACGGCGGCGAACTGCGGCTGGTTCCGGGCGAGGACCTGTTGAGCCGCCTGCCGTACAACGAGGCCCGCGAAGGCTGGATGTTCCTGACGGTCCCGCTCGCGGGCAACGAACTCTGGACGGCGGAAGGCGGCATCCGCGACGTGCGCGCGATCCAGCTGGGATTCGACTCGTGGGGCGCGCCGCCGCTGACGATCTGGATCGACGGCCTGGCCCTCGAGTAGCTGCAAAACGAAAAAACGCCGCACGCCTCCGGAGAGCAGCGTGCGGCGCGATCGCGTCAGTGACGTTCGAAATGTCCGGCGGCTGCCGGCGCATCGGCGATCACTTCTTTTCGAGTTCCTTTTCAATCGCCGCCTTGACCTCCGGCGAATCGGGCTCGGTCCGCGGTTCGAACCGGCCGACGACCTCCCCTTCCCGGTTGATCAGAAACTTTTCGAAGTTCCACGAAACCTTGCCGGCGCCCTTCGGCTTCGTCTCCAGCGAGGTCAGGTGCTTGAACAGCGGCGCCGCCTTGTCGCCGTTCACGTCCACCTTTTCAAACATGTCGAAGGTGACGCCGTAGTTCTTCGTGCAGAACTCCTGGATCTCCTTGGCGCTGCCGGGCTCCTGGGCCCCGAACTGATTGCAGGGGAACCCCAGAACGACCAGCCCGTCCGCCTTGTACTGGTCGTACACCGTCTGCAGGTTCTTGTACTGCGGGGTGAGGCCGCACTCGCTGGCGACGTTCACAACCAGGACGACCTTGCCGTCGTACTTCGACAGCTCGACGGGCTTCCCGTCCAGCGACTTCATCGTGAAATCCAGAGCGGCGGGCACAGCGTCTTTCTTCTCCTCGGCATAAACCAGAACAGCAGTCGCCATTGAGGCGGTCAGCGCCGCCAGGCAGAACGTTCGCAGCATGGAAGGCTCCAGTTGAGGCAGGACACCGGGCGGAGTGCGAACGGCCTGATCGGGCTCGTCGGCGCATCCGCGGCATGATGACAACAGTCTAGCAATCGGCCGGCCGCCGCCCACTCCCCCGCCGCCGCGCGAGCCGTTCCCGGTTCCGGAAACCACACGGCCAGCATTGGTCTTCCGCTGCAGACGCATCATGCTGAACCCGAAAAGCCGTTCCGCTCCGCTCGCCAGACTCGCCCGCCAGCTTGCCCATGTCCGATTCCGGTCCCGCACCGACGATCGCCGTCATCGGGGCCGGCTTCAGCGGTTTGGCCGCAGCGCTGGAACTGCAGCGCCGCGCGGCGGAGTACGGACGACAGGTCGACGTGTCGGCGTTCGAAGCGGGACCACGTCCAGGAGGGCTGGTCCACACACAGCGAATCGGCGATTACCTCGTCGAGCGCGGGGCCGATTCGTTCATCACGAACAAGCCGGCGGCCGTCACGTTGTGCCGCCAGTTGGGGCTCGAATCCCGGTTGATCGGCACCGACCCGCGGTTCCGGAAGTCCTTCATCCTGCGCCGCGGCCGGCCCGTCGCCACTCCCGCGGGGTTTCAACTGCTTGCTCCGACGCGGTTCTGGCCGCTGGTGAAGTCGCCTTTGCTGTCGTGGCGCGGCAAGTTGCGCGTCCTGCGAGAGATGGCCGTTCCGCCGCGGAAGGAAGCGACGGATGAATCGCTGGCCTCGTTTGTCCGCCGCCGGTTCGGACAGGAAGCCCTCGACCGGATCGTGCAACCGCTCGTCGGCGGAATTTACACGTCGGACCCCGAACGGTTGAGCCTGGCCGCGACGATGCCGCGGTTTCTGGAGATGGAACGCAGGCACGGCAGCGTGATCCGCGCGCTGCGGAGATCGACCGTCGACGACGCCGGCGCCCACGGAGCGCGGTACGGACTGTTCGTCTCCCTGCCCGGCGGCATGGAAGAACTGCTGTCGGCAATGGCCGAGCGGTTTCAGTCGCAGCTGGGAGCGCTGGCCCTGCAGACCGAGGTGTCCAGCGTCAGGCGTCTCGCTCCAGGCGCGGGCTGGGAACTGACGACGCCCGCCGGTCCGCGCCGGTTCGATGCCCTGATCCTGGCGATTCCGGCCTACCGGGCGGCGGCGTTGATCGAATCCCACAGCCCCGGGCTGGCCGCGGCGTTGAACGAGATCGAATACGCCTCATCGGCGATCGTCGTCACCGGGCATCGGCTCGCGGACATCCGGCATCCCCTGGACGGGGCCGGGATGGTCATTCCGCACATCGAGCAACGGCGGATACTCGCGGTCTCGTTCGCCAGCCGGAAGTTTCCGGGCCGCGCTCCTGAGGGACGGGTGATTCTGCGCACGTTCGTCGGCGGGGCGATGCAGCCCGAACTGCTCGCCCAGGACGATCCGTCGCTGGTGCGGATCGTGCTCGCAGAGCTGCGCGACCTGCTGGGCGCGGAGGGCGAGCCCGATTTCACGGAGGTCGTGCGGTACGGCCGGGGCATGCCGCAGTACCACGTCGGTCATCTTGAGCGGGTCAACCGCATCGATGAGGCGGCGGCGAAGCTGCCCGGCTTCGCCCTGTGCGGGAACGCCTACCGGGGAGTGGGGATTCCGGATGCCATCGCCAGCGGCACCGCCGCTGCGGACGCAGTCTGGAGATCGCTGCCGAGTCAAACTGGGCAACCCGCGGGGCCTCCAGCGGATTGACCTTGCCGGATTCGGCCTCCCCTGCGATTGTCCGCGCTCCCATCCCGTCCCGCGGCATTCGTCGCCGGCTCGCCTCCCTTCGCGGCATGCGTCACGCCACGCGATTCTGCACCGGACTGCTTCTTCTGCTGGCCGCAGGAGCCGGGGCAGGCTGCGCTCCAATGAACCGCTCGATGGCGTTCGCTCCGCCGCCCGCGGCGAACCCGATGTTCGTCGGCAGCAACAACGAAGACGCCGTGTGGGAGCGGACCGTCGACGTGCTGCACGAGTTTCACTTCGGAATCGCCCGCGAGAACCGGCTGTCGCGTGTGATCGAAACGCAGTACTTCGTCGGGTCCGGGGTGCTCGAACCGTGGCACTCCGATTCCGTCGGCCTGGCGAACCGGCTGGAAAGCACGCTGCAGTCAGTGCGGCGGCGCGTGATCGTGAACGTGATTCCGGGCGAGCAGGGACAGGGCTACCTGGTCTCGGTCGAAGCCTTCAAGGAGCTGGAGGACCTGCCGGGCATCGCCGCCAACTCGACCGGCGCGGCGACGTTCTCCGAGAATGAGCCGCTCCGGCGGGACCTGAACCCGGTCGTCGGCCAGTCGACGCCCAGCGGCTGGATTCCGGCCGGACGCGATCTGGCCCTGGAAGCGGCGATTCTCGGACGTCTGCAACGCGCTTATTCCGGCGGCTGAGCCAGTGCCGTCGCGGCGGGGCGTCACATCCGCTCACAGGCCTGAATCCCCAACAGCGACAGGCCCTTCTTCAGGACCGCGCCCGTCAGATCGACAAGCCGCAGGCGGCTCGCGCGAACCGCCGGATCGGGCTCCTTCATGACCGGGCAGGCGTCGTAGAACGAACTGAAGCTGTTGGCGAGTTCGAACAGGTACTGCGTCAGGAAGTTGGGCCGATACTCCTGCGCGACGGCGCTGACCGCCTCGGGGAAACGGCAGATGTGCAGGGCGAGTGCCCGCTCGGCGGGCTGTGCCATGGCGATCGGCGCCGTTCCGGCTGCGGCTCCGGCCGCTTCCGCCTTTCGCAGGATGCCCCGCGTGCGGGCGTACGCGTATTGCAGGTACGTGGCTGTGTCCCCCGTTTTGGCGAGCATCTTCGACCAGCTGAACACGTAGTCGCTTTCGCGGTTGTGCCGGAGGTCCGCATACTTGATGCCGCCCAGCCCGACAGCCTCCGCCACGGCGGCGCGCTCCGCGTCGTCCAGTTCGGGCGCCGGCTGGTCGTGCTCGTTCCGCTTGGAGTCGTCGTTTTCGTCGACAATCCGCCGCGCCTCGCGGATGGCTTCATCCAACAGGCTCTCCAGCCCGACGGTGTCTCCCGCCCGCGTCTTGAACGGCCGTCCGTCCTCGCCCAGCACCATCCCGAAGCTGATGTGCCGACACTCGACGTCGGCGAATCCCCAGCGGCGGGCCGTCTCGAACAGCATTTCGAAATGATCGCTCTGCCGGGCGTCGACGACATACAGAATGATCTGCGCGCCGAACTCCTTCACGCGGTACTCGATCGTGGCCAGATCGGTCGTGGCATACGTGTAGGCGCCGTCCCCTTTCTGAACGATGAACGGCGCGTTGCGGCCTTCCAGAAACACGCAGCGGGCGCCGTCGCTTTCCACGGCGAGCCCGCGCGATGCGAGCTGCCGCACAACCTCCGGCAGGTAGGGGTCGTAGAAGCTCTCGCCGAGCGTGTGATCGAACTGGATGCCCAGCCGGTCGTACAGCCGCTGCAGCGCACCCAGGCAGGCGGGCAGGAACTCGTCCCACAGCGCCCGGTTTTCAGGATCGCCGGCATGCAGTTTCGCGGTTTCATCGCGCGCGGCGCGGGCGATGCCCGGGTGCGCGTCGGCCAACTCGCGCATCGCCGGGTCCTGTTCGACGGCGGCGACTTTGCGCTCCGCGGTCTTCAGCTCCTCCCGCTGCTTGTCGAGTTCCGCGCGAGCCTTCTTCAGCGCCGCCTGGGCCGCTTTGTCCTGCCCAGCGGCGGCTTCCAGAGCCGGCAATTTTGCGGTCGCGGCTTCCAGCTCGGCTCGCAGCCGGGGCAGTGATTCGCGGGCGTCATGGCAGTCGCAGAGCTGGTTGACGAGCCGGTACAGCCGAGCGAGTTCGCCGACTTTGTCCGCGACATAGGCCTCGGCATCCAGGAAATGCTTGTAGCCGTACAGGATCATCCCGAACTGCGTGCCCCAGTCGCCCACATGGTTGTCGCTGAGCACCTGGTGCCCCGCGAATTCCAGAATCCGGTGCAGTGCGTCGCCGATGACGGTGCTCCGCAGATGCCCGACGTGCATCGGCTTCGCGACGTTGGGCGAGGAGAAGTCGACGACAATCGATTTCGGCGACTCTGCGGCCGGCGCTCCGAACCGCCGATCGGCGGCGACGGCGGCCAGAGTGTGTTCCAGGAACTCGCGGCGAAGCGTCAGATTGATGAAGCCGGGCCCCGCGACGGTGGGCGGCTCGCAGAGATCGTCGAGCCGCGCGCGATCGATGATCGTTTTCGCCACGTCGTGCGGCTTCGCGCCGACGATCCGGGCCAGCGGCATGGCGCAATTCGCCTGGTAGTCGCCGTTGCGCGCGTCCTGCGCCGGGCGGACCATGGCGGCGTACGCCTGAGGATCGGGGGCCAGGTCGGTCAGCGCCGCGGCGAATCGCGACTGCAGCTCAGCGAGGATGTTCATGGTTTCCGACAGACAGCCCAAAGGGACGCGGCGGGCGCCGCGATTGCACTAATTGCACTAGAAGATGGCGACTGGCCGGCATGGACCGGGCCGCGCGGGGAACATACTCCGTCGCCGGGGACGCTTCAAACGACGCGCGCCGGGCCCCGGCCGTCACGAATGCCGCAGCGCCTCGATCGGATCGAGCTTGGCCGCCGCCTGCGCGGGGTAGACGCCGAATACGAGACCCGTCAGCACGGAAAAGCCCAGGGCCACGGGAAGGCTCCACACGGCGATCTGCGGCGTCATGCCCAGGAACATCTGCCCCACGTCGGACATCGTCGCCGTGTCGTCCAGAATGTACCGCTCGACGACCCACTTGATCGCCCGGAAGGCCGCGGGGGTCAGCAACCCGCCCGCCATGCCGATCAGTCCCCCCGTGCCGGACAGCACCACGGTTTCCGTCAGGAACTGCTGGATGATGTCCGACCGCCGGGCTCCCAGCGCGCGGCGGATGCCGATTTCCCGGGTCCGCTCGGTGACGGTCGCCAGCATGATGTTCATGATGCCGATCCCGCCCACCAGCAGACTGATCCCGGCAATCGAACCCAGCACGATGTTGAAGATGTTCCGCAGCTGAGCGGCCTGTTTCAGCAGCTCGAGCGGAACCACGACGTCGTAGTCCTTCTTCTGCCCGTGCATCCGCTCCATTGTTTCGCGGACGACTTCCGCGGTCGGGATCACGTCGTCGGACTTGGCGACCTTGAGCGTGATCTGGTTGTAGACGACCGATTCGGCGCTGAAGCTGCCCGACGTCCGTCGCATGATCACGTCGCCGCTGTTGATCCTGGACTGGAAGGTGTCCAGCGGGATGTACACGTCCTGGTTGAAGTCCTGCCCGGACATGCTGCCGCCGACCGCCGCAGACGCCGTGCGTTCGCGCGTGATGCCCACGACGACGTAGGCGCGGTTGGCGATCTGCAGCGGCTTGCCGATGGGGTCTTCGACCGGAAACAGCTGCCGGGCCACGCCCGCGGCGATCACGGCGACGTTGGCCATCCGCGTCACGTCGGAGTCCGACAGAAACCGGCCGCGATCCATCAGCAGATGGTTCATATCGAGGTATTCGGGGGTGCAGCCCACGATACGCGAGTTCATCGCGCGTTCCAGGTTGCGGATCTCCTGGGTCGTCTCGCGGATCGGCACCATGCCCGTCACGTTGGGCACCGTCTGCGACAGGACGCGATGATCGTCGCGCGTCAGGCCGTAACGGAGCACCATCGTGTTGCCCCCCTGTCCCGACGACACTTCGTCCGGCGGCTTGATGCTGCGGACAATGATGTTCGTCGCGCCCAGCGCCACCACCTGCTCCTGAGCCTGCGTGCTCGCCCCCTCGCCGATCGCCAGCATCGCGATCACCGAGAACACGCCGAACACGATGCCCAGCATTGTCAGCCCGGAGCGCAGCTTGTGGAGCAGCAGGCTCTTCATCGCGAGCTGAATCGTGCGGACGAATCGGGCCATGGATTCCGGCGAGAGAGGTCACAAGGAAAGGCGGGGCCAGCAGGAGTTCCGCCGGTCCGCCTATCTTCCGCGGCACGCCCGTTTGCGGCAAGCCCGCGTTCCAACAGCGTTCAATGGCCGATGGCGCTCCACAGCGGAGGCGGCGCGCGGAACCGTCCGAAGCCGGCGTCCGGACGCCGCTGGGGCGCCCGGGACAGCCGACTCCGGGAGACTACTCGTCCATCTCGACGTTCCAGTACGCCTCGCTGACGAACTTCGACCAGCTCTCGATCCGCACCGCGTGCCAGGCGTACATCGGCTTCCAGGCCGGGCGGACCGGCGGCTTGAACAGCGGCATGCCCGCCTGCGTCGGAGTCCGGTTCGCCTTGCGCTTGTTGCAGGCCACGCAGGCCAGCACGCAGTTCTCCCATGTCGACCCGCCGCCCAGGGAACGCGGCAGCACGTGGTCGATCGTCAGCTCCTCCGAGCCGGGCTGATCGCCGCAGTACTGGCAGGTGTACCGGTCGCGCTTGTAAATGTTCCGCCGGCTGAACGTGACCACGCTGGTGTGCACACGGTCGTAGTGCCGCAGCACGATCACTTCGGGGACCCGCAGCCGGAAGGACACGGCCTGCACGAAGGGCTCATCGCACTTCGGGGAAATCCGCGACC
The DNA here is from genome assembly GCA_019636235.1 of Planctomyces sp. GTDB lineage: Bacteria > Planctomycetota > Planctomycetia > Planctomycetales > Planctomycetaceae > Caulifigura. The sequence goes on along the minus strand of JAHBXW010000001.1, from coordinate 180,666 downwards.
AGTCATCCCAGTTGTACTGCTGGAAGTCGTGGGGGTCGACGACCCGGGCGGTGTCGTTGAAGACCAGGGTCAACGACCGCGACACCGTCGCCACGCCCACCGGCTGCCAGTTCCGGTTAAGCACCAGCGTCGGACGATTGAGGACTGCAGAGACCATCGAACTCGCCGTATCGGTGCGGTCGACCTTTTCACTGCTCCAGACGCCGCCGTCGATCCGTGAGCGGAGCGTCCGTCGGGAACCGGATCATAACTGTTCACGTCGTGAACGACAGTGCAGCGGGCCGACGCTACCACGATTCTTCATGAATGCCCGCGCCGCGGCAATGGCCGCGTTCGCCATAGAGGACCGGCAAACCCGGAGAAAAGTTCGCGCCCGATGGCCCTCAAAGCCTCGGTTTCGGGGCGGGTCCCGGGGGCCAGACTCGGCGAGCGTCGACAAGCTCGGCGCGCTCCGCAGCCCGCCCGCGCTACGCGCCTGCCGAAATTCTCCGGCGACGCGCCGCACAGTCGAGGCGACGTTTCTGGCGCGCCGCGGGACGTCACACGGGGCTCGGAGCTCCAGCGTGCACCAGCGTTCCCACACGTTCCCCCTGCACAGCCCGCAGCATGTACCCCTCGCGCTGGAAGTTGAACACCAGGATCGGAATTTTCGCCTCCATGCAGTGGTGAACGGCCTGCGCGTCCATCACCTGCAGCCCCTTCTGCAGCACGTCCCGGTACGAAATTTCCGCGTACCGGACCGCGTGCGGATTGCGTTCCGGGTCTTCCGAGTACACTCCGTCGACGCGCGTCGCCTTAAGGACAGCGTCCGCATCGATTTCTCGAGCCCGCAGCGCCGCGGCGGTGTCCGTCGTCACGAACGGGCTGCCCGTTCCGGCGGCCAGAATCACCACCCGCCCCTTTTCCAGATGCCGCACGCAGCGGCGGCGGATGAAGGGTTCCGCGACCCCCTCCATGCGGATCGCCGTCTGCAGCCGCGTCGGCACCCCTTCATTCTCCAGCGCATCCTGCAGCGCCAGGCCGTTGATGACGGTCGCCAGCATGCCCATGTAATGCGCGGTCGGCTGGTTGATGGCTTCGCTGACGGCCGCGAACTGCTTGCCGCGGAGAATGTTGCCGCCGCCGCAGACGATCGCGAGCTGCACGCCGGCGTCGTAAATCGTCTTGATCTGCCGGGAGGTCGCCGACACCTCGGCCATCGCGATGCCCCCTTCCCGGCTGCGGCAGAAGCTTTCCCCGCTCAATTTCAGCACGACGCGTTTGAAACCGGCGGACATTCGGGAATCGGACATCGAGTCATTCTCGCTGAAATCGGGGAGTCGCTGATCGGCCCCGGAGCCGTTAGGGAAATCGCCGAGGCTCGCCGCAAGATAGCGGATCGCCGCGAAAACGCAGCGCCGCGCCGAGGCCCGGAGTCGTTCCGCCGGCCCGCCGCGACTTTTGGAAGCGGCTTCGCTCACAGCCCCGACGCAACCGGGCTATGCTGCGGGATTCCGATCCTCCCGCGGCCCTTCGAGAGCGCCGGCCCGGCGCCCCCCACTGTTTGTGAAACCGCTCCTGCAACCTCAACACGATCCGCTGCGGCTGCAGCTCGGCCGGGACTTGATGCGCAGAATCCGCGACGGGCATCCGTGGGTCTATCGCGACGCCCTGCGGGACGCCCCGCAGGCGCATCCCGGCACGCTGGCGGCGCTGTACAGCCCCGGGAGTCGCCGTCCGGTCGCGAACGGGTTCTACGATCCGAAGAGCGCGCTGGCGTTCCGGGTTTGCGACCCCTCTGGGGCTCGCGAGTTGAACAACGCCTGGGCCAGCGAGCGTCTGGAAGCGGCCAGTCTGCTGCGGATGCGGACGATCCCGCCCGGCACGACGGGCTATCGGCTTGTGAATGGCGAAGGGGACGGCCTGCCCGGGCTGGTCATCGACCGATATGGCGACACGGCCGTCATCAAGCTGGATGGCCCGGGGCCCGAGGGATTCTGGGGCGCGCACGGGATTGCGGAGTTTCTGACGGATCGGCTGCGACTGGCGGGCGTCGTGCGCCGGCCGCGCGATCGGGAGCAGAAGCCCGACGTGCTCACGGGAGACCCGCCGCAGGAATCGGAGTTTCTCGAACATGGGCTCCGATTTACGGCTGATGTCATCCAGGGTCAGAAGACGGGCTTCTTTCTCGATCAGCGCGAGAACCGCCGGTTGATGCGGGATTGCTGCGGCGATCAAACCGTGCTGAACCTGTTTTCGTACACCGGGGGCTTCTCGATCGCCGCCGGCGCAGGCGGCGCGCGGGAAGTCACCTCGGTCGATTCCGCGGCGCCGGCGATCGCTGTGGCCGATCGTCATTGGCGACTGAACGGCCTTCCCGAAGGGCAGCACACGGGAGTCGTCGCGGACGCGTTCGCGTTCCTTGCCGAGGCACAGGACGCGCAGCGCCGCTGGGAGGTCGTCATCGTCGATCCCCCTTCGTTCGCGCCGTCGTCAAAGTCCGTGCCACGGGCGCAGAAGGCCTACACTCGGCTGATCGCTGCGTCGGCGAGCGTCGTCGCGCCGGATGGCCTGCTCGCCGCCTGTTCGTGCTCAAGCCACATTGACGAGGGGCGATTTCTGGAGATCTGCGGCGCCGCGACCACCGAGGCTAGACGCCGCGCCCGGATCCTGACCGTCGCCGGCCAGCCGGCGGACCACCCCTGGCCGATCGCCTGCCCCGAGTTGCGGTATCTCAAGTTCGTCCTGATGCAACTCGACTGAGGGCGTCGCTGACCAAAGGCTGCTGATTCAGCATCACCCGGCGGCGACGAGATCGCGCAGCACTTTGTGCAGAATTCCTCCGTGCCGGTAGTACTCGACCTCCACGGGAGTGTCGATCCGGCAGGTGGCGACGAAGTGGACCTCGTCGCCGTCCAGATTGCGGGCCGTCACCTCCACGGCCTGCCGCGGCTTCAGGGAATCGTCGAGCGCGATCTCGAACACTTCCGTGCCGTCCAGCTCCAGCGCTTCGCGCGATTCCCCTTCCCGGAACTGCAGCGGCAGCACTCCCATGCCGACCAGGTTCGACCGATGAATTCGCTCGAAGCTCTCGGCGATCACCGCGCGGACGCCCAGCAGGTACGTCCCCTTGGCGGCCCAGTCGCGGGAGGATCCGGTTCCGTACTCCTTGCCGGCCAGCACGACAAGCGGCGTGCCCTCTTCCCGGTACTTCAGCGACGCGTCGAAAATCGACATCGCTTGAGCCGTGGGGAGATGCAGGGTGATGTTGCCTTCGCTGCCAGGGACGAGCTGATTGCGGAGGCGGATGTTTGCGAACGTGCCGCGGGTCATCACCTTGTCGTTGCCGCGGCGGGCGCCGTAGCTGTTGAAGTCGGCCGGCGGCACGCCCTGCCCCTGCAGGTACAGCCCCGCGGGGGAGTCCTTCTTGATGTTCCCGGCCGGGCTGATGTGGTCGGTGGTGACGGAGTCCCCGACGCTGACCAGGCAGCGGGCCTTGCGGATCGCCTGGATGGGCGCGGGCTTCTTCGGCATGTCGACGAAGAACGGCGGCTCCTGAATGTACGTGCTGTCGGGATCCCAGGCGTAGAGGTCGCCGGCGCTCGTCGGAATCTCCTGCCATTCCGCGGGGCCGGCCGTGGCGTGGCCATACTCGGAGATGAACATGCCGGGGTTCATCGACGTCGAGACGGCGTCCGCGATCTCCTTCTGGGACGGCCAGATGTCCTTGAGGAACACATCCTTGCCGTGCTGGTCCTGCCCCAGAGGCTCGTTGACGAGATCGATGTCGGTCGTCCCGGCGATGGCGTAAGCCACGACGAGGGGCGGGCTGGCAAGGTAGTTCGCCTTCACCAGCGGCTGGATGCGGCCTTCGAAATTGCGATTGCCGGACAGCACGGCGGCCGCCACCAGGTTGCCGTCGGTGATGGCCTGCGCGACCGGTTCGGGCAAAGGGCCGCTGTTGCCAATGCAGGTGGTGCAGCCGTAGCCGACCAGATTGAACCCGAGTGCATCCAGAGAGGCCGTCAGCCCGGCTTTGTCGAGGTAGTCCGTGACGACGCGGCTGCCGGGAGCGAGGCTGGTCTTTACCCAGGGCTTCCGCTGGAGGCCGCGGGCGACGGCGTTCCGGGCGACCAGGCCGGCCGCCAGCATGACGGACGGATTGCTGGTGTTGGTGCAGCTGGTGATGGCCGCGATGACGACCGCGCCGTCGCTGATCGCCTGCCCGTTCTTGCCATCGGGTTCGATGATCGGGACCGGCGGCGCGGCGATCGTCTTGTGGAATGTGCTCGTCAGATCCTTCTGCCAGTTGGCCTTCATGTCCTTGAGCGCGATCCGGTCCTGCGGACGGCGCGGCCCCGCCAGCGACGGCTCGACTTTCGCCAGGTCCAGCGACAGCACGGCCGAGTACACGGGCTCGGGGCTGTCCGGCGTACGAAACAGTTGCTGCTCCTTGTAGTACCGCTCGACGAGCTCCACGAGCTCGCGGTTGCGCCCGGTGCGTTCGAGGAACCGCAGCGTTTCCTGGTCGACGGGAAAGAAGCCGATCGTCGCGCCGTATTCCGGCGCCATGTTGGCGATCGTCGCCCGGTCGGCAAGCGGGAGATGGTTCAGGCCGTCGCCGAAGAACTCCACAAATTTCCCGACGACGCCATGTTTCCGCAGCATCTGCGTCACCGTCAGGACAAGGTCGGTCGCCGTCGCGCCCTCGGGCAGCGTCCCCGACAGCCGGAACCCGATGACCTCCGGCAGCAGCATGTAGATCGGCTGGCCCAGCATGACGGCCTCGGCCTCAATCCCCCCCACGCCCCAGCCCACGACGCCCAGCCCGTTGATCATCGTCGTATGGCTGTCCGTGCCGACGAGCGAATCCGGATAAACGACGCTGCCGTCTGGTCCGGATTGCGTCAGCGCCACGGTGGCCAGGTATTCCAGGTTCACCTGGTGGACGATGCCAGTGGCCGGGGGGACGACGCGGAAGTTGCTGAGCGCCTGCTGCCCCCATTTCAGGAACTGGTAGCGTTCGCGGTTCCGCTCGAATTCGTAGTTCAGGTTGATCTGCAGCGCGTTTTCGGAGGCGAAGGCGTCCACCTGCACGCTGTGGTCGATGACGAGGTCGCAGGGGACGAGCGGATTGATCTTCGTTGGATCGCCGCCCATGCGGACCATCGCCGCCCGCAGGGCCGCCAGGTCCACGACCGCCGGCACGCCGGTGAAATCCTGCAGAACGACGCGACCCGGCTTGAAGGGGATCTCCACTTCCTGCGGCTTGCGGGCGTTCCATTCCGCGACGGCCACGACGTCCGACTCGTTGACGACGAACCCATCGACGTTTCGCAGGCAGGCCTCGAGCAGCACCCGCATCGAGTACGGCAGCGCGGAGACGTTCCCCACCCCCGCTTCGGCCAGTTTCGGCAGGCTGTAGTAGCTGAGGACGCCCGAGGAGGTCTTGAGTTCCGAGAGGGCGCCGAAGGGGTTCGTCCGCATGGTGAATCAGGCTTTCGCGTCCAAAAAATCATGGGGCGACGGGAAATTGCACGCCGGCCCGCCGCCGCGCCGGATGCTACGGAATCTCGCAGGCGAACGAAAGCACCCTCTTCGATCCGCCGCATCCTCCGCGGTTCGGTCGTCGACCCGGCAGGTCATTCACTCCCGGTCGCCGCCCCGGCCGAACGCCACGTCGTAACCGCTGACCGCCGGCACGTACATCGCCACCGTCGGGAAGCCGTAGGCGAACAACACCGTCAAAAAGACCCAGCCCGAGTTCCCGATGAAATACGACGTCAGCGCGTAGAACGTGACGATCGGCAGCGTTCCGGCCGCCAGCAGCAGCGCCGGCGACGGGTTTCGCTTCGACAGAGACGTATACAGCCCGAAACTCCCGCCGAGGATGAACAGCAGGAACGGAAACAACTGCAGCGCGTACGAGGCCCGGGCCTCCACCATCAGCATCATGCACACGAAAATGCCCACGAACAGGAAAAACACCGTGCCCAGGCTGTGGGCGATCGCCTGCCGCGACGCCTCGTGAGTCAACCCCTGGAACACGCCCAGCATCGCCGCGAACATCGCCAGAACGGCGAACCCGAACACCACGAACACCAGCTCTTCCAGGTTCAACTGCCCCCGCGACCAGGCCGCCAGCGCGAACCCGATCGGCACCGCCAGCACTTCCTTCATGTTGAACAGGATGCCGCCCAGCTTGCCCAGCACGAACTCGCGGGACGTCACCTCGGTGACCATCACGAGTTCCAGAGTCTGTCCGTCCCGTTCGGAAGTGATGGCCGTCACCGCCTGCGCGTTCACCAGCACCAGCGCCAGCAGGCTGATCGCCACGAACGCGAACCCCGATTGTGAAATCAGTCCCAGCAGCAGCGTTGAATCGTCCGGCGTCCGCCACAGGTACAAACCCGCGAACGCCGCAAGGAGCAGGTAGGCCAGCTTGATCAACACGATCCGGCGGCCGTACGCGAGAGTGCAGATCTCCCGCCACAGAATGGGCGATGTCCACACCTTGCGGTGCACGGTCCGGGTTTCTCCGGCGGCTTCGGCCGCCTCGTCCTCGGCCTGTTTGGTCGCCGCCTGCTCAAACGCCGCCTGAGACGGGTTCCACACGCGGACGCGCAGCATCGTCGTCACGATCAGCGACACCGCCAGCCCCAGCAGCAGACCCACCTGCAGCCAGGCCTCGACCGTCGGACGCGACGCGCCCGGCTGCATCGCCAGCGGACTCAGCACGGCCAGCAGCGCGCGGTAGGGATCGAGCTGGCTGATCAATCGCCCCGCCGCCGAATCCCCCAGCACGGTCGCCAGCGCTTCAATCACGCCCAGAAACAGCACCGTGCCCAGCACGCTGACCGCCAGCGTCTGGAACGTCTTTTCCCGCCAGAACGCGACGAGAACGGCCCACGAACCGGCCGCCAGCGCCGCCGCGAAGCAGATCGCCTCCGTCCACAACACCTGCGACAGAGACACGCCCCCCAGCAGGTAAATGAAGCAGAACACCGGCAGCGACGCCGTGATCAGGACAAACACCGACAGCAGGCTGGACAACAGCTTGCCCAGCACCAGTTCACGATTGGCGAGATCCGTCATCAGCAGCAGCACCAGCGTCCGCCGGTCCTTTTCCTGGGCGATGCTGCCCGCCGCCGCCAGCAACGAAACCGCGATCATCAGCGTCAGTTGGACCAGGGCGAACAGGTCGAACAGGAACTTGCCGAACGCCGCCGACTCGCCGATGGTCTGCAGCGACCGCCAGCCGAACGTCGCCTGCCCCGCCGTGTACATCAGCACGCAGAGCGCGACGACATAGCCGGCCCGCAGCAGAAAGTGCTTGAGCGGACGGGGCGCGATCAGCAGTTCACGTCGAAAAAGCGGTCCGGCGAACACAGGTGCGGCTTCTGGAGGTAGTCAACAGGATGCGGGCGGGGGGCGATGAAGTCGGCGCGGGAAGGGTCGATCAGGAAGCCGCCGAAGCCGCGCGGCTGGCGATCAGGGCGTCGAGTTCCTGTCGCAGTCGCGGCAGAATCTCATCGTAGGGATAGGCGCCCAGCTCTTCGGGCCCCTTCTTCAGATTCACGAAGTTCGGACCGCACCACAGCCCCAGGTCCGCATCGTCCGTCTCGCCGGGACCATTCACGCGGCAACCCATGACGGCGATGGTGATGGCGTGGTCGCGGGCGTACTCCGTCATCGCCTTCACGTCCTGCGCCAGCTCGATGAACGCCTCGTTCTCGACGCGGGAACAGCTCGGACAACTGATGATGTTCAGCGTGGGCAGGCCGTAATTGACGACGCTGCGGACCCGCCCTTCGGAAATGTCCTCGAGGATCTTCCGCCCCGCTTCGATCTCTTCGGGCTTGCGGGAGTTGGGCACCGTCAGCGATACGCGGATCGTGTCGCCGATGCCCCGGCTGATGAGCTGCTCGAAGGCGATGCGGGTCTTGATGATGCCGTCCGGCGGCATCCCGGCCTCGGTGACTCCCAGGTGCAGCGGAACGTCCGGGCGGAGTTCCGCGAACCGGCGGTTCGCCTCGATGACCTTCTTCGGATCCGAATCCTTCAACGATACGCAGTAGCGAGGAAAAGCGACTGAATCCAGCAGTTCGCAGTGGTCGAGCGCCGATTCCAGCATCGGCGAGATGGAGTCGGCCGGGTCGTACTTCAGCTTCTTATCGGGGTCCATCGAGCCGCAGTTCACCCCGACCCGCAACGCGCAGTCGTGCTCGCGGGCCACGTCGGCGATGTAGCGGACCTTCTCCTGCCAGGGCTTCTCGCGCTCGTGGTGATACAGGTGCCCCGGGTTGTAGCGCAGCTTTTGGACGTGCGGCGCCACCAGCTCGGCCAGCCGGTAGTTCTCCTGCAGATCGACGACGAGATTCGCGGTCGTCTGCCGGGCGATTTCGAGGAGCGCGTCGGCGTCCTTGCGGCTGTCGACAGCCACCCGGACGACATCCGCCCCGGCGCGTTCCAGCGCCAGAATCTGCTCGACGGTCTTGTCGATGTCCTGCGTGTGCGTCGCCGTCATGCTCTGCACGGCGATCGGATGTCCGGCGCCGATCGTGACGGAACCGATTCTCACGGCGCGAGTGGGATTGCGAGGCAGCGTCCGACTTTCCACAGGGTCTCCGGCAACAGCGAATCGAAGTCGTCCCCACGTTCCGGCCGCATCCCTGCGGCGGCCGGCCGGTCCTGGGAATCCTAGAGGGACGGCGGCGCGGCGTCACGGCCGGGACATCGCACCGGCGCGCATTCCGGACCACTTGAACGAATCTGTCAAAAACGCCGCCGAATCGGAAGGCCGGGCTGGTTCTGAAGCCCCATCAACCGTTACTTATATAACGTCGGCTCCGAAGCCGATCCCGCCAAAATCCCTCCGTCCAACCCACCGATCACGGATGCCGGAACCCGTCTCGCCCCGCTTTCAGGTTGATCGCCGGCGGTTTCTCGAAGTCGGGGCCGCTGGCGTCGTCGGCGCCGCGCTGCCCTTCAGCCAGGCCCGCCTCGCCCGGGCTGCGGAAGCCGCACGCGCCAAGTCGGTATTGATCGTGATGCTCAGCGGCGGTCCCAGTCAGCTCGACATGTGGGATCCCAAGCCGGAGGCCCCTTCAGAAATCCGCGGCGAGTTCTCCCCGATCGGCACGTCCGTGCCGGGCATCCACATCGGCGAGCACATGCCCCGACTCGCCTCGCAGATGGACCGCTGGTCGATTCTGCGCTCGATGGCCCACGTCGAACACAATCACCTGCTGGCGACGCACGTGGCCCTCACGGGCCGTCCCACGCCGATCCCCCGCGGCGGCAGCGACCTCGATCGCGTCGAATCCCGAAACGACTTCCCGAATCTCGCAAGCGCCCTCGACTTTCTGCGTCCCAGAAACGACGGCATTCCGACCGGCGTTTCCCTGCCCAACTACTTCATAGAAGGGCCCCTGACCTGGCCCGGACAATATTCTGGATTCCTGGGCCCCCGGCACGACCCCTGGCAGATCAACCAGGACCCGAACGACGAGAAGTTCCGCGTCGACTCGCTGAGCCTGCAGCCCGGCGTGACGTCTCCCCGCCTCCACACTCGGCAGCAGATGCTGGAACAGTTGAACCGGGGAGTCGAATCCGAGGTTCTCCGCGGGCATCCTCGCATCGCTTCATTCGGCGAACAGCAGGAGGTCGCCTTCTCGCTGCTGACGTCCGCGAAGGTCGCCGAGGCGTTCCAGATCCAGAGGGAATCCGACGAAAGCCGCGAGCGCTATGGCCGCAACAAGTTCGGGCAGTCGATGCTGCTCGCACGGCGGCTGGTCGAGGCGGGCGTGCCGATCGTGCAGGCGGCCATGGGCATCGTCCAGACGTGGGACACGCACGTCGACAATTGGGGCCGTCTGAAGAACACGCTGCTGCCGCAGCTCGATATGGGTTTGGCGGCGTTGATGGACGATCTCCACGCCACCGGGCGGATCGAAGACACGCTGGTCATCGTGATGGGCGAATTCGGCCGCACGCCGCGGATCTCGACGCTGCCGGGCGAGAAGATTCCCGGGCGGGACCACTGGGCGAGCGCCTATTCCGGACTCTTCGCCGGGGCGGGAGTCCGCGGGGGTCAGGTGATCGGCCAGACCGATGCGATCGCGGCGTACCCGCTGTCGCGTTCGTGGTCGCCGGCGGACGTCTGCACGACGATCTTCGACGCGCTCGGCGTCGCGGAGGATGCGGTGGTCGTCGATCCGCTGGGCCGCCCGAACCATTTGCTGAACGGCGAAGTCATCGCCCCGCTGTACAGCGGACGGGACGCCTGAGCGGTTGCTCGCCGGAACGAGCGGACGGGACGGTCATTCCGGGCCTACGTAGTCGAACCGCGGAATCTCACGGTCATCGACGGGAACCGTCTCCAGGAACATCGCCAGGGGGCGGACCCACAGCTCACGGTCGCCGTAGTCCTGTCGATAGACGACCAGCGGCTCGTCGGTCTCGCTGTGCCGCGCCACGCCCAGGACGATGTACTCGCGCCCCTTGTAATGCCGGTATCGCCCCGGCTCGACCGCCTCGATCATTCTGACTCTCCCGAGCCCGCGTCCAAACGCCCCGCCGCTTGCAGCGCTGCCGGCCGCTGCCAGCGAATCAAGGCCGTCAGGACGCCGGCATACACGGCAAACCCGATGACGCCCGCCAACACGCTCGCCAGCGGCGGATGCAATTGCAGCACCCCCCAGCCGGAAAGGCCTCCGGCCGCCGCGGCCGTGGCCGTCGTCGCCAGCCGCCGCGCCACTCCCGAGGCCGATTCCCGTCCGATGCGTCGAGACAGCAGCAGCAGTTGCACCCCCGCGCAGGCCGTCATTGATATCGACGATGCGATCAGAATGCCGCGCGGCCCCAGCCAGCCGCTGAGCAGGAATTTCAGCGCCAGCGCGAGGACGAAGAACAGCGATCCGACGACCACCGGGGTGCGCGTATCGTGGCGGGCATAAAATGCGCGGGCCGTCATCTCTCCCAGCGACCCGCCAATCAGGATGCCCAGCGAGCAGCGGACGAAATCGGCCACGCGCGCCGTGTCCTCTGGAAGAAACCGACCGCGCTCGAACAGGTCGCGGATCAGGTCGGCGCTGAAGAACCAGAGCGCCGCCGCGAGCGGGACGAGGATTGTCAGCAGCGCGCGCAAGGAATCCGAAACCTCGCGGCTCAGTTCGGCATCTCCCTGTTGCGCGGCTCGCGCCATCCGTGGAAACGCGACGACCGACAAGCCGCCCACGGCGACCGCGAGCGCCGCCGTCATCACCCGGGCGCTGTACCCCAGGCAGGCCACCGTGCCCGGATCGAATCCCGACCCCAATGCCCGGTCGACCACCGGATCCATCCGCAGATACAGATTGCTGGCGAGCAAGGGGAACAGCAGCCGCAGCGCGGCCATTGAAGCCCCTTGTCCTCCGCGAAACGACAGACGTCCCAACAGCGGGGCGAACTGAATGACGACGTTCACAGCCGCGCCGATGACGGCGGCGACCGCAACGCGATCGATGGAAATTGCCGGGCCGGCCGCCGCGATCATCGCCAGCGTTGCCGCCGGACCGGCCACGCCCGCCAGCGCCGGCCACGCGAAACGCCCCTGCCAGTTATGCACCGCCTGGCAGTACGCCGTCAGCACGTTCGCTGGCACAAGCCAGGCCAGCGTCCGCAACAGCCCGGGCGTCGCTGGAGAAGCGATCCCTGGAAACAGCAGGTCCACGATTCCAGGGGCGAACGCTATCAGGATCGCCGCCGCCAGCGCCGTCGAAACGACCGCCAGCAGCCCGATCCGCGTCGCCGCGCTCCACGCCCCCGCCGACCCATGATCCTGTTCCGCCCGGCTGACAATCGGGATCAGCACCGAGCCGATCGGCAGGCCGAGAACGGCCGACAGGACAATCGGCAGTGAGATGGCCGCATCGTAAGCGTCCACCTCCGTCGCCGTGCCGAACCGACGGGCGATGAGCGTCTGCATTGCCAGTTGCAGCGCCATCTGAGCCAGCGAGCCAGCGGTCACCACCAGGACCGGTTTGACGGTTGTTCGCTGCAAGCGAAAACTCTGATCCTGATGGCGTGGCCGCCGCCGCGAACGGGCGGGTTTCGGGGGCAGCGTAACGGCTTTTGCGAGCCGTCGAAATCTCCAATCCTGAGCAGTGACGGGCGTCCTCTCCGCCGCGGTGGGCAGCGTGACGCATCCACAGCGGTGGATTTGAGTTACGAGGCCAATTCGGGGGAAAGAACAGAGGTGCGGCCTCGTTTGGATCGCCTCCCGCGATCCGTTAGAATCCGCAATTCGACCACGCGACCCGCCGCTCGGACTTCGGAGAGACTCCCTTGGCTGATGGAACGCCCGCTGACGACGCCCCCCAATCCATGGAACCGGGAGCGGACAGCGCCGGACGCGTTGAAGACCTCGACATCCGGGCGGAGCTCGAGCACAGCTATCTGACGTACGCCATGAGCGTCATCGTCAGCCGGGCGTTGCCGGACGTGCGCGATGGGCTCAAGCCCGCACAGCGCCGCATTCTCGTCGCCATGAACGACTTGAATCTGGGGCCCAGCAGCGGCCGCGTGAAGTGCGCGAAGATCTCGGGCGACACCAGCGGCAACTATCATCCGCACGGCGAAGGCGTCATCTATCCCACGCTGGTGCGGCTCGCCCAGGACTGGGTGATGCGCGAGGTGCTCGTCGACAAGCAGGGGAATTTTGGCTCGATCGCCGGCCTGGGGCCGGCGGCCATGCGGTACACCGAGGCCCGGCTGTCCTCCGCGGCCTCGGAGATGCTGGCCGATCTTGATCGTAATACGGTCGACTTCGTCCCGACCTACGATCAGAACCGCAGCGAGCCGGTCGTGCTCCCCTCGCGGTTTCCGAATCTGCTGGTCAACGGGTCGCAGGGCATCGCGGTCGGCATGGCGACCAGCATCCCGCCGCACAACCTCTCCGAAGTCGCCTCAGCCGTGATTCTGCTGATCGATCGGCCGGACGCCACGTTCGAGGAGTTGTGGCAGACCGTCCCCGGTCCGGACTTTCCAACGGGGGGCGTCATCTGCGGCCGCTGGGGCATCCGCCAGGCCTATCTCACCGGCCGGTCGACGATCACCGTCCGCGCCAAGGTGAAGTTCGAGACGGAGAAGAACACTGAGGTCATCGTCGTCACCGAGATTCCCTACAACGACACGCGCGACCGGATCCGCTCGAAGCTTGAGGAACTCGTCAAAGAGGACAAGATCCAGGGCATCTCGCGGATCGTCGACCTGACCGACCGCAAGACTCCCTCCTGGCAGGTCCGCCTGCACATCTACCTCAAGCGGGATGCCGATCGCGAGATCGTCCTCAACCAGCTCTACCGCTTCTCGCCGCTGCAGTCGACGGAGAGCATGAACCTGTTGGCGCTGGTCGGCAATCGGCCCCAGACGCTGACGCTGCGGCAGATGCTCGAGGAATTCCTGCGGCATCGCGTGGAAGTCATCCGGCGGCGGACGGAACACCTGTTGACCGAGGCCCGCGCCCGCAAGCACACCGTGGAAGGGCTGCTGTTCGCGCAGGTCGACATCGACCTGATCATTCAGACGATTCGCAATTCGCCCAGCCGGGCGGAGGCCAAGGTCCGGCTGCAGGGCATCGAGGTTGCCGCGGAGCTGCTGGCCCGCGCCCTCGGCGAGGACGGCTTCGCGGTTTATCAGGATGAGCACGGAGCCCGCTCCTCATATTCGCTGTCGGCCAACCAGGCGGAGGCGATCGTCAGCATGCAGCTGGGCTCGCTGGCGAACCTCGAGCGGGAGAGCCTCGTCGGCGAATACCGCAAGCTGCTGGACAACATCGCCGAGTACCGCCAGCTGCTGTCGTCCGAGGCGAATCTCCGCGCCGTCGTCCGCGGCGAGATGGAGGACCTCAAGGCCCGGTTCCCTGACAAGCGCCGCACCGAAATCTCCGATGAAGAGCTGACAGTCGTCGACAGGGAGGAACTGATCCCCGAAGAGACAATGGTGGTGACGCTCTCGCACCGGGGCTACATCAAGCGGACGGCGCTCACCGAGTACCAGGCGCAGAATCGCGGCGGCAAAGGCATCACCGGAGCCAAAACGGCCGACGACGATCCGATCGAGCACCTGTTCGTCTCCAGCACGCACGCCTACCTGCTGTTCTTCACCAATCTCGGCCGCTGCTACTGGCAGAAGGTCTACGACCTGCCGCTGCAGTCGCGGACCGGCAAGGGGCGGGCGCTGGTCAATCTGCTGCAACTCGCCGACGGCGAGAAAGTGCAGACCTGCATCGACGTGCGCGAGTTCCGGGACGATCTGTGGCTGCTGATGGCCACGCGCGACGGCACGGTGAAGAAGACCGAGCTTTCCGCATATAGCCGGCCGATGCGGGGCGGCATCATCGCCATCAAACTCGATGAGACGAAAAACGAGGCCGGCGAAACGACCAGCCGCGACGAACTGATCGAGGTCGTGAAGGTGGCGGCCGGCCAGGACGTCGTCCTGAGCACGGCGAACGGCATGGCCATCCGGTTCTGCGAATCGGACGCCCGGTCGATGGGCCGCAACACGATGGGCGTGAAGGGCATCTCGCTGTCGCGCGGCGATTCGGTCGTGGGACTGGTGATTGCCGAATTGGACGGGACGCTGCTGTCGGCCTGCGAGAACGGGTATGGCAAGCGGACGGCGTTCGGCGCCGCGGACGTCGCCGAGGCTGAAGGGGCTGAAGCCGAGGAGCCCGCCGGCGAGCCGAACGCTGACGCGGCCGAGGACGCGATCGGCGGCGGGGCGTCGGGGAACATGCGGTATCGCCGCCAGCGCCGCGGCGGCAAGGGCCTCAGGGACATCAAGACCACGCAGCGGAACGGGCGTGTCGTCGGCACGCTGTGCGTGCATCCGGACGACCACGTATTGATGATTTCCGCAGGGGGGAAGATCCAGCGGATACGCGCCGGGGACATCAGCGTCATCGGCCGCAACACGCAGGGGGTGCGGATCATGCGTCTGGACGCCGGCGATCGGCTGGCGGGGATCGCCCGCGTTCCGAGCGAGTTCGCGGAAGAGATCGGAGCCGACCAGGTGATGCCGGAGACTCCCGCCGATTCGTCCGCGGCCGAGACCGCCCCGGACATGCCGGTCGGCGACACCCCAGCGGAGCAGTCGCCGCCGCCCCCCGCGGCCGCAGAGGACGCCGAGTCCGCTGAGTGACCGCATCCCGCGAATCGCAGCGGATTTCGCGCACGCCGCGGGTGTGGCCCGTCGCCCTCCGCGGTAGCATGCACAGGTCCACACGTCTGCGAGCGGTTCCGCTCGACGCAGCAGATCGAACCTGACGGCGCGCCGCACGCGCCCCAGCCCCAGTCGCGCATGCCAGCATCATCGCCGCGGTTCCGGCTGCCCTGCTCCGGGCTGGTCGTCCGGACCGTCCTTCTGACCTCCATCGTCGGAACGCTGCCGAGCGCGGCGTCGGCGGGGGACGATCCGGCCCTGCTGGCCGCCGTGGCCAGCCGGGCGGATGTCGGTTGGCAGCATGCGCTCGCGATCTGGAACTGGGCCGAGCCCGGGTATCAGGAAACACAGTCGTCCGAGCTGCTCGCGGGCTGGCTGCAGGCGGCCGGGTTCCGTGTGGACCGCGGAATCGTCGGCATTCCGACGGCCTTCCGGGCGGAGTTTGGCGAAGGCCGTCCGGTCATCGCGATTCTCGGCGAGTATGACGCCCTGCCCGGTCTGGCGCAGGCGGCGACGCCTCTCCGCGAGCCGGTCGCAGGCAACGGCTACGGACACGGCTGCGGGCATCATCTGTTCGGCGTCGCTTCGGCGATGGCCGCGATCGCCGTCGCCGAGCGGATTCAGGCCGGCACGATGAAGGGCACGATCCGGTTCTACGGCTGCCCGGCCGAGGAGGGCGGTTCCGCGAAGGCGTTCATGGTTCGGGACGGCGCGTTCCAGGACGTCGATGCGGTCCTGCACTGGCATCCGGGGGCGGGCAACTCGGCGGGGACCCGTTCGTCCCTGGCGCGGATCGCAGTGCGGTTCCGATTTCATGGCAAGAGCGCGCATGCCGGCGGTTCGCCCGAACAGGGTCGGTCGGCGCTGGACGCCGTCGAACTCACGGCCCATGCGATCGAACTGTTGCGCGAGCACACGCCTGAAGAGACGCGGATCCATCACGTCATCACCAGCGGCGGGGCGGCGCCCAACATCGTCCCCGACTTCGCGGAGATGTACTACTACGTCCGGCATCCCCGCTCATCCGTCGTCCGGCAGGTCTACGACCGCGTGCTCAAGTGCGCGGAGGCGGGGGCGCTGGCGACGGAGACTCGACTCGAGATCGTCTACGAAGGGGGCATCGTCGAGTTGTTGCCCAATTCTCCGCTGGCGCACATTCTCCTGAAGCATCTCAAGTCGCAATGCGACCTGGATTACTCCGCGGAAGAGCACGAATTCGCTCTGCGGTTGTGTGAATCGCTCGAGGCCCCCGAGCCGCTGGAGCGAATTCGCGAAGTCTCGGACAAGTCGGGCGTCGTGGGCCGCGGCTCGACCGACGTCGGCGACGTCTCCTGGGTCGTCCCGACGGGCGGCTTCAGCACGGCCTGCTGGGTGCCGGGCACTCCGGGGCACTCCTGGCAGGCGGTCGCTGCAGGGGGCACGACGATCGGCCGGAAGGGCATGCTGCTGGCCGCACGCGTCCTGGCGCTCAGCGCGGCGGAGTTGCTGACGACACCGGACGTGCTGGCGGCGGCGCGGTCCGACCACCTGCGCCGGACGGAGAAGCAGGGCTATCAGTCGCTGCTGCTGGAGGGACAACAGCCGCCGCTCGATTATCGTGTGCCGCGGACGTCGGCGAATCCGGCGTTCGAGTGACGGCGCTGGAACGCGGCGGGATGCTTTCGACGGCGACGTATCGGCGGCAGTGCGGAGCGGACATGGGCGGCAGGCTGATTGCAATCGAAGGGATCGACGGCGCCGGCAAGGGGACGCAGGCCGCGACGCTGCTCGCAGCGCTCCGCGCCGCCGGACAGCGCTGCGAACTGATCAGCTTCCCGCGGTATCGGGAAACTTATTTTGGCGCCCGCATCGGCGAGTTTCTGAACGGCCGTTTCGGCGGACTGGACGAGGTGCATCCGTTCCTCGCGGCGGCGCTGTTCGCGGGCGACCGGTTCGAGTCCCGGACGCTGCTGAGCGAGGCCCTGGCGCGGAACGACATCGTCCTCCTCGACCGGTACGTCGCTTCGAACATCGCGCACCAGGCGGCCAAACTCGCCGGGGAGCAGCGCGCGGAGCTGATTCGGCAGATCGAACAGCTTGAGCATGACGTCTACCGGTTGCCGCGGGCCGACCGCGTGATTCTCCTCGACCTCCCCGTTCGCGTCGCGCAGGAGCTGATCAGCCGCAAAGCGGCCCGCGCCTACACGGACCGCGCGGCCGACCTGCAGGAAGCGGACGCGGCGTACCTGGAATCGGTTCGCGAGGTGTATCTGGGGCTGGCCGCGGAGCGCGACGGCTGGCGCGTCGTGACGGTGGCCCCGCAGGGAGCGCTGCGGACGGTCGAGGAGATCGCCGGGGACGTTCTGACGGCGGCGATCGGCGAGGATGGAAACCGGTCCGATTCCCCCGCGCGATTGGCCGAACCCCCGGGCGTGCGGTAATCTCAAATCCACCGCGGCCGCCGGAATTCCGGTAGATCGCTCGCGCCGGGGCCGTTCCAGTCTGTGGAGTGCCGGGTGTCGCTGACGTCCGAAACTGACCCGCCTGACCTGCGACCCCGCCTTCGCGCGGCGCCGGAGCAGGTGCTGGCCGAAGAGTTCGCGCGGCATCGAGGGCGGTTATTCCGCATCGTCCGCTTCCGCCTCGATCCTCAGCTCGCGTCGCGCCTGGAGCCGGACGACGTCCTGCAGGAAGCCTGGCTGGCAGCGCTCAGGCGGATTGACCATTTTCTCGAGCACGATTCGTACCTGATGTTTGTCTGGTTGCGGCTGGTCGTCGCCCAGACGATCGTCGACATCCATCGTCACCATCTTGGCAGCCAGATGCGCGACGCTTACCGCGAACTGACGCTCAATCAGCGCGAGCTGTCGAACTCGACCGCCGCGTCGATCGTGTCGCAGTTGCTGGGCCGCGTTTCGTCTCCCAGCCAGGCCGCCGTCCGCGAAGAGACCGCGCGGCAGTTGCGGGCCTCCCTGGACGCGATGGACCCCATCGACCGGGAGGTCCTGGCGCTGCGGCACTTCGAAGAGCTGGGCAACCAGGAGATCGCGGCCATCCTGGAGATCAGCCCCAAGGCGGCCAGCATCCGCTATGTCCGCGCTCTCCAGCGGTTAAAGCGAATCCTTGACACGCTGCCGGGGTTTCATGGGAGTCTGGACGTCCCTTCCGATTGATCGCCCCTCCCCAGTCGCCTCGCCGCGCGTGACCATGAATTCCCCGCACGACACCCCTGCCCTGGATTCTCCGGCGTCGACGCCGAACGACTCCGAGGAGTGCCGTGAGCTGCGGCTGGGAACGCTGGCCGCGGAATTCGTCGAACGGAAGCGCCAGGGCGAGGAACCGTCGATTGAGGAATACAAGACGCGGCATCCGGATCTGGCCGACAGCATCGACGACTTGTTCCCGATGGTCGCCCGGCTGGAAGCGCTCAAGGAGCAGGACGGATCGGGCCGCGCGGCGCGGGCCGTCGTCGGGCTGCCAAGCATCCAGCAACTGGGAGACTTTCGGATACTGCGGGAAATCGGCCGCGGCGGGATGGGCGTCGTGTTCGAGGCGGAGCAAATCACGCTGCGCCGCCGGGTCGCCCTGAAGGTCCTGGGCGCGAACATCGCCGCGACTCCGGCGCAGTTCACGCGATTTCGCCGGGAGGCGGAAGCGGCCGCGCGACTGCACCACACGAATATCGTGCCGG
Organism: Planctomyces sp.; assembly: GCA_019636235.1. GTDB lineage: Bacteria > Planctomycetota > Planctomycetia > Planctomycetales > Planctomycetaceae > Caulifigura. The sequence continues at coordinate 161,810 of JAHBXW010000001.1, read as the reverse complement.
TGTACGGCATCGGCGTTGATCACGGCGTGCATTTTTATGCGATGCAGTTCATCGACGGCTGGCCGCTGTCCGAAGTGATCGCGTGCCTGTCCGAGAACGATCGTCAGCGTCCCGCGGAGACGCGCGCCGACCCAGCGGATCCCGACGGCCTGGATGCGTCCGGCACAGCGCCTGCGCCGGTGGTCGTCGAACAGCTTCGAGAAACCCGCACGGACGTCGTCACGCAGGTCGTCGTGGCGCCTGCCGGACGCCGGAGCCTGACCCGCGAGCCCGCCGTCGCCGGTCTGCGTTCGCCGCAGGCCGCCGCCCGCCTCGCGGCCGATCTGGCTGACGCCGTCGCCTACGCGCACAGCCAGGGCGTGCTGCACCGCGACATCAAGCCCGCCAACATTCTGCTCGATCGGCAGGGCGTGGCGTGGTTGGTCGACTTCGGCCTTGCCAAGCACGCCGATCAGGACAGCCTGACGCGGACCGGCAACGTCGTCGGCACGGTGCAGTACATGGCGCCGGAGCAGTTCTCCGATGCATTCGATGCCCGCAGCGACGTGTTCAGCCTGGGGCTGACGCTGTACGAATTGCTGGGCCGGACGCCTGCGTACGCCGACTCGAACCAGGCCGCCCTGATGCGGCGACGCGTTTCCAGCCCGCCTCCGGCGCTGCGGACGCACGCGCGGAACATTCCCCGCGACCTGGAGACGGTCGTGATGAAGGCCTGTGCGTTGAATCCGGCGGATCGCTATTCGTCGGCCGCGGAATTCTCGGGCGACCTGCGTCGATTCATCGCCGGCGATCCGATTCGCGCCCGCCGCGCGAACCCCCTTCATCGGCTGATCCGCTGGGCGCGGCGGCATCCGACGGTCGCCGGGCTTTCGGCCCTGGCGCTGACGCTGCTGTTGTCGCTGATGGCCTCGCTGGCGGTCGGCAAGCACCGCACGCAGCTGGCCCTGGACGAAATGGAGATCCAGAAGCGCCGCGCGGAGGGCAACCTGACGGTCGCCATCGGCGTGCTCGATGAAATCATGACCAACGTCTCCGAGCGCGGGATCCCGCGGACGCTGCGGCTGAATCTGGAAGAAGGCGGCGCCGAATACAGCGACGTCACGCTGAGTTCCGCGGACTCGGACCTGCTGACGTCGTTGCTGCAGTTTTACGACCGGTTCGCCGCCGAGAACGAAACCAGCCTGGACGTGGAGACGGCGCGGGCTCACTCGCGGATTGGCGATATCGAAATGCGGCTGGGACACCTCGACCGGGCCGCGGAGGCGTTCGAGAAATCGATCTCGCTCTATGAACGGCTGCGAACGCGTACGCCAGGCAACGAAGATCTGTTGCTGGCGCACGCGACAGCGCTGAATCAGTTGGGCATCGTCCGCGCGGGATCGGGCGACATTCCGGACGCGATCGACTCGCACCGGATGGCCCGGACCCTGCTCGAAGGAGCGGACGACCCGTCGCGACGCATTCGATTCGAACTGGCCCAGACGCTGTCGCTGTTGGGTACGGTCGGCTGGCGGGCCGGCATCCGGGAGATTTTCGCAGGACTGATCGCGAACGCATCCACGCAGGCGTTTCTGTCAGGTCCGCCGCCCAGAGGCCCCGATCGCTTCCGTCCCCAGCCGTCACGCCCGCCGGAATGGGATCAGCGTCCACCGGGTCCTGGGCCGCGTCCGGGACGTCCGCCCGGACCGCCGCCAGGAGGACCTCCAGGCCCGACCATGAATCCGCTGCTGCCGATTCTGGCCGATCTCAACGAGTCCGCACGCATCCTCCGGCAGTTGACGGCAGAGGATGCTGGAAACCCCGATTACCGCCTGGCGCTGGCGCGGGTCGACCTGGATCGCCGCGAGTTCGTCCAGCTCGGACCGGCCTTCATTCCCAACCAGACGGAACCGGCCTCCGCCGCCGCCGCGGAGGAAATTCTGCGGGGGCTCGTCGAGGAGTTCCCCGATTCGCCGAAATACCGGTTCGAACTCGCGGAGACGCTCGCCGCGAGATCCCGGTTCCAGAATGAATTGAGTCCGGAACAGCGCGAGGCGTCGCTTCACGAATCGGCGGAACTCGCCCGGACGCTGACGGCCGCCTATCCGCGAATCTGGGGCTATGTGGCGCTGGAGGCCCGCTCGCAAAAGGACCTTGCAGTGCTCCTTAAAGGTCAGGGCGCGCTGCCCGAGGCCTGCGCGCGGTTCGACCAGGCCCGCGCGATCCAGCAACGGCTGGCCTCCGAGAATCCCACCTCGTCGTTCTACCAGGTGGCCTACGCGCAAATGCTGTCGGAATGGTCCGACTGGCAATGGGAACTGGGCGACGACGCCGGCGCCGCGGCCAGCCTGCAGGAGGCCCTGGCCGTCGCGGAGAAATCCGCGGACCTGTGGGGCGGCGACTTCCTGTTCCGCAGCTTTCTGGAGTCCCTGCGGAACCGCGTCCGCCAGAGGGAGGCCCGATCCACGCGCGATCCGTCACTTTTACCGCCGGCATCCGAGAATCGTTAAGTTTTCATGTAGATCGGGCTCCGCTGCACGCGTACTGAACCTCATTCGCAACGACGCTCGCCAGTTCTGGTGCCCTTTGCCGACGCGACTTGCCATGCCCGAATCCCGCCCGGCGTCCGAGTGGAGCCCCGCGATTCCCCCAGCCGCATCATCCGATCCGGCCGCATGGGAGGCGGACTCCGCGTCGCCGTCGCTGGGGTCGACGCAGACCGCCGGCAGCCCCGCCTACGAGCTCAAATTCGTCCTCGACGAAAACCTGGCCGCGCTGCTCGAGCGGCACTTCAGCGGCTGGCTGACGCTCGATCCGCACGCCGACCCGAAGCTCGACCACTGCTACCAGATCACGTCGCTGTACACCGATACGCCGCGGTTCGACGTCTTCCACCGCGAGCCCGGGCACCGCCGAAGCAAATACCGCGTCCGCAGCTACGGCGATTCGAATCGGGTCTATTTCGAGAAGAAGACGAAGTCCGGACAGCGGGTCCGCAAAACCCGCGTCGCGGTGGAAGCCGCGGAGCTGCGCTGGCTGGCCGAATGCGGGGCCGATGGGGAATGGTCCGGCAACGGGTATCGGACAGAACTGTTGCGCCGCAGCCTGCGTCCCGTCTGTCAGATCAGCTATCTGCGGCGGGCCTACTTCGCCTGCACCGCCGAGGGCCGCCTGCGTCTGACGTTCGACCGCGAACTGCAGGGCGCCGCCGCGTCCCACTGGACGTTCGCCGCCGGCGCGTCGCCTTCCCGGTTCGGCGAGGGCCGCGTGATCTGCGAATTCAAATTCCAGAAGGCGCTGCCGTCGGCGTTCAAACGCGCCATCGAAGAGTTCCGCCTCGAGCCGACCGGCTTCTCGAAATACCGCACGTTCCTCGAATCCGCCGGCCTCGCCGCCCCTCGGGGAGAATCCGCCTGTGCCTGAATGGCTGATCCGCGCTGCACAATCCGGTCAGCATCTGGGAGCTGATCAACTGGCTCTCCGATTGGCGTTCGCGCTCATCTTTGGCGGCATCGTCGCGGTCATCTACCGCGTGTCGCATGGTCGCGAGGAAGGCAGCTCGACGACCCTGTTCACCACGCTGGTGCTGCTCTCGGCCCTGATCGCAATGGTGTCGATCGTCATCGCCGACAGCGTGGCGCGGGCGTTCAGCCTGGTGGGAGCGCTGTCGATTGTCCGATTCCGGACCGTCGTCGACGATACACGCGACACGGCGTTCGTGATTTTCGCGGTCATCGTCGGGATGGCCGCGGGCGCCGGGCAACTCATCGTGCCGATGATCGCGTTGCCCTTGATCGGCGTGACGGCGATCGCGCTGAGCCGTTCGGCGCGGCCCGGCTCGCTCCGGCCGCCGGCCCCGTCCACGCTGTCGATCCGCATCGCCCTGGGCCTCGACCCGGAGTCCGTGCTGCGGCCGGTGTTCGACCGACACGCGAGGTCTGCGCGTCTCAAGTCGCTCGCGACGGCCCGGCAGGGCGCGGCGATCGATCTGACGTATCAAGTCGTGCTGAAGCCCGATTCACACCTGTTGCCGTTTCTTGCGGACCTGAATCGGGTCGATGGAGTGATGCAGGTGGAAGTCCGTGATGCCGCCTGAAGTCGCGGGGGGCGCGGAATCGTGGCGGCGAGTCGCAACTGACTCCCGCAGGAGTGGAACCATGCAACTGAAACAATGGCTGGCGGCGTGTGTGGCGGCAATGGCGGCGGTCTCCGCCCACGCTCAGGACGGGCCGGGATTCGGCGGTCCTCCCGGAGGCTTTCCTCCCGGCGGTCAGGGGCCGGGCGGCGCGCCATTCTTTGGCCCCCCCGGCGGCGGATTCGGCGGAGGCCCCGGCGGGCCTCTCTCGATCCTGAACATTCCGGAAGTCCAGGCTGAACTCAAGCTGACGGACGACCAGCGCCAATCGGTCGAAGGCCTCATCGCGTCGACGCAGGAACGCACGATGAACGTCTTCCGCGAAACGTTCGAGGGTTTCGATCCGCTCGACGAAGACGCCCGCGCCCAGCGATTCAATGACGTCCGCACCCGGTCCGAGGACATCGCCCGGGACGCCGTCGAACAGCTCGGAAAGTTCCTGCAGCCCGATCAGCTCAGTCGGTTTGAGCAACTCCGTCTGCGGCAGGAAGGTCCGGGCGCTCTGCTCCGGCCGGACATCGCCGCGCGGCTGAAGCTCAGCGAGGATCAGAAGTCCAAGCTGACCGTGCTGGCCAGCGAACGCACGCCCTTCTTCGGCCCCCCGGGCGGGGATCGCGGTCAGCCCGACCTGCTGGCCGTCCTCAACGATGCCCAACGGACGCAATGGACTCAACTGCAGGGTGCGGAATTCACGTTTCCGCGGCCGCGTTTCGGCTTCGGCGGCCCGGGAGGCCCGGGAGGCTTCGGCGGCCCGATGGGGCAGGCCCGCGAACTGGTCGCGGAGTTTGATCGCGATGGCGATGGCCGACTGGACGACGCCGAGCGCAAGGCGGCTCGTGAGTCGCAGAAGAATCAGCCGCAGCGCGGCTTCGGCCCCTTCGGCGGCGGCCGGGGAGGTCGTGGCGGACCGGGCGGCCCCGGTGGACCCGGCGGCTTTGGACGCGGCGGCGAAGCCGCTTCGCCAGGCCGCAGCATCGCGGTCGGAGATGTTCAGCCCAGCGACGCGCCGTTCTACGACCCGCATGTCGTCCGCACGCTGTTTATCGACTTCCCGAACTCCGACTGGGAGTCGGAACTGGAGGACTTCAACAACACCGATGTCGACGTCCCCGCGACGCTCACCGTCGATGGAGTCGCTTACCCGGGAGTCGGCATTCGCTTCCGCGGCATGTCCTCCTACTTCACGGTCCCGTCAGGCTCCAAGCGTTCGCTGAATGTGTCCGTCGACTTCACGGACTCCGAGCAGCGGGTGCACGGCTATAAGACGCTGAACCTGCTGAACTCGCACGAGGATCCATCGTTCCTGCATACGGTCCTGTACATGGAGGCCGCGCGGCAGCACATTGCGGCTCCCAAGGCAAACTTTGTCCGCGTCGTGATCAACGGCGAGAACTGGGGGCTGTACACGAACGCGCAGCAGTTCAACAAAGAGTTCATCGCTGAGAATTTCGAGTCGTCCAAGGGCACGCGATGGAAAGTTCAGGGCAGCCCGGGCGGCCGCGGCGGCCTGGAATATCTGGGCGACGACATCGACGCCTACAAGCGGATTTACACCATCAAATCCGACGACAAGGACAAGTCGTGGAAGGCGCTGATTCAGCTCTGCAAGACATTGAACGAAACGCCGGCCGAACAGCTCGAACAGGCGCTTGAACCGCTGCTGGACATCGACGGCGCGCTGTGGTTCCTGGCGTTGGAGAACGCTCTCATTAACAGCGACGGCTACTGGGTTCGGGCCAGCGACTACTGCCTGTATCTGGATCCGGACGGCAAGTTCCACGTGATTCCGCATGACGCCAACGAGACGTTCCAGCCCGGCATGGGTCCGGGAATGGGCTTTGGGGGCGGGCGCCAACGCGGTCCTGGCGGAGGAGGCTTCGGCCCCGGTGGAGGTCCCGGCCCGGGAGGCTTCGGTCCGCCCGGCGGAGGCGATCGACGCCCCGGTCAAGGCGGCCCCGGCGGCGGACGGTTCCGTCCCGAAGCGGATGACGCGGGCCCGCAGGATCGCGCGGGGCGCCCGGAACCTGCCGACCGGAATGTCGCGCAGGGCGGTCCCGGCGGCGGACGTCAGCGCGGCCCCGGCTTTGGCGGACCGGGCGGCCAGGGAGGCCCTGGCGGTCCTGGCGGTCCTGGCTTCGGCGGACCGGGAGGGCGCGGCGGCCCCGGCGGCGGCGGACCTGGCTTTGGCGGTCCTCCCGGAGGCGGCGCGGGCGTGAGCCTCGATCCGCTGGTCGGCCTTGATGATCCTTCGAAGCCGCTCCGCAGCCGTCTGCTGGCGGTTCCTGCGCTCCGAACGCGGTACCTGGAGCACGTCCGGACGATCGCGAATGACTGGCTGGACTGGGAGCGTCTGGGGCCGGTCGTCGACCGCTACGCGACGCTCATTGAACCGGAGATTGCGGACGACACGAAGAAGCTGTCGTCAATCGAGGAGTTCCGGGTCATGGTCGGCCGCGCGGAGCCGACGAATCCGGACGGCGGCGGACGGCGCCGGATGAGCCTCAAAGAGTTTGCGGATCAGCGGCGGCAGGCGCTGCTGAATCATCCGGAGATCAAGTCCCTTCCGGCCGCGTCCGCGCAGAACTGACGTCCCGCGCTCGGCGCCCCGATGCGGAAAGTCGGTGCGGCCGTGCGTGTCCACCGCTGGAGCCCCTCCGGAGTCCTGTAATGCGTGCGATCTCGAAAGCACTTCTGGCTGGGGCATGCGTGGCCATCGCGCTTGTCGCCGCCGCGCCCCTGGCAGCGGCTGACGCCCCGGGCACCGCGACCGATCCCGCGGATCCGGTGTTCGGCGCCGCCCGCGTCTGGGACGTCCATTTGCGGGTCACAGCCGACGCCTGGCGGAACATGCAGCCAGCGAGCGGCGGCATGCCTGGTTTTGGCCCCCCTCCGGGGGGCGGGTTCGGCGGACCGCCTCCCGGCAATCCTCCTCGTCCGGGCGCAGCGCCCGCCGGCCCTCCCCCCGGTTCGCCTCCCCAGCGCTTTCGCCCCGGGAGCTTCGGATATGAATTCGAGTACGCCCCGGCGACGATCGAACTCGACGGCGAGCGGATCGACAACGTTGGCCTGCGGTTCAAGGGCAACGGCACCTACATGATGTCCGCGTCCGGACGCCGACGCCCCTTCAAGGTCGACTTCAACCGCTTCGACGACGAGCAGCGCTTTCACGGCCTGCAGCAGATCAATCTGCACAACAACGTCATGGACCCCACGCGGCTCCGGCAGGCGCTGTCGTATCCGGTCTTTGCCGCCGCCGGCATTCCCTCCCCCCGCACGGCCTTCGCCGCCGTGCACCTGACGATCGATGGCGAAGTCGACCGCGAATTCCTCGGCCTGTACACGCTCGTCGAGGAGGTCGACAAGACGTTCCTCCGACGGCATTACGAGTCCGCAAAAGGGCTGCTGCTCAAACCCGAAGGCACGCAGGGGCTCGAGTACCTCGGCGACGACTGGGATCAGTACGAGTGGTACAACGCCAAGACCAAACCGACGCCCGCGCAGGCCGCGCACATCATCGAACTCGCGCGGCTCATCAACCAGGCCGATGACGCGGAATTCCGCGAACGCCTCGCCCAGCATCTCGACATTGACGCCTTCTCGCGATTCCTGGCGGCCAACACGCTGATGGCCAACATGGACAGCTTTCTGACGCAGGTGCACAACTATTACGTCTATCTGCCCGCGGAGTCGAACCGCGCCGTGTTCCTGCCCTGGGATCTCGACCTGTCGATGGGCGCGTTCTTCCTGGCCGGCACGCCCGAACAGTTGCAGGACCTCAGCATCGCGCATCCGCACGCCGGGCAGAATCGGCTGATTGAACGGTTCCTGGAAGTCGAGGAGTTCGACGCCAGCTATCGGCGGGCGCTTGGTGAACTCGCGGAATCGCAGTTCGGTTCGGAAGGGGCCGTCACCGTTGCGATTCCGAAGCTCCGCGCGGCGATCGAGCCCTGGCTGGAGCGGGAACGCAAGGCCGAAGAGGCGGCCGCTGCGAACCGTCCTCCAGGCGGCTTTGGAGCGCCCTTCAGGGGACCGGGGAACCCCTTCAGCGGCGGGCCGCCGCTGGAGACGTTTCTCGAGCGCAGGCTTGAATCGGTGCGAGCCCAACTCGCCGGCACGTCGCAGGGGTTCACCCCGCAGTTCGGCTTCGGTCCGCCCGCTGGCGGCCCCGGCGGGCCACGCGGACCGGGAGGCCCAGGCGGGCCGCCGGCATTCCCCAAGCCGTCCGAATTCTGGTCGCAGCCGCTGACCGCAGCGCTCGACGCCGACCGCAATGGTCTCATCGCGCTGGATGAATTGCTGGCCGGCGGGCGGCGGTTGTTCGACCGCGATGGCGAGCCGCCGCGCGACTCGCTGTCCGAAGACGATTTTGTGGAGCGCCTCGCCGCTGCGCTGCCGCCGCCTCCGGGAGGCGCGCCGGGCGGACCGCCCCCGGTTGCGATTCTCAAGTTCATTTTCGGACCGGTCTTTCGCGCAGGGGACGCCGACGGCGATGGAACGCTGACCCCCGCCGAAGTGGAGACGGCCCTGTCGAGCGTGTTCCAGAAGGCCGATGCCGACGCGTCCGCGGATCTCAATGCTGAAGAGCTGGGAGCCGCGATCAACGACGTCTTTCCGCCTCCGCCGGGCCAGGGACCGCCCCCCGGAGGACCGCCCCGCCCCTGACGCCCCAATTCCCGCCCCGCCCCCTTTCAGCGGATGAACCGGTTCCAGTCGCGGTTCGCCGCCTCGGGCTGACTGAGGCCCCGCGCACGTCGCGGTCTCTGGAAGTCGGCTGGCAAACGTCGGCCCTGATCAGCACAATTCCGAAGCGCTGCGAATCTCGACGCCGACAGGCTTCACACAGGAGACGTGGTCATGTTCAGGAACGTCGTTGTTCTGGGGATCGGTCTGACGGTGCTCGCCGCAGGCGCGGTCCGGGCGGAGTGGACCCGCTTCCGCGGCCCCAACGGGTCCGGCGTCGCCGCGGGCTCGACCGAACTCCCCGTCGAGTGGTCGCCCGAAAAGAACATCAAGTGGAAGATCGCCCTTCCCGGCCCCGGGTCGTCCTGCCCGATCATTGTTGGCGACAAGGTGTTCGTCACCGCCTGGTCCGGCTACGGCGTCGATCGCGACAACCCCGGCGAGATGGCCGACCTCAAGCGGCATCTGATCTGCCTCGACCGCGAAACCGGCTCGGTCCGCTGGGACAAGTCGGTCAAAGCCGTGCTTCCCGAGGATCGTTACTCCGGCATGTTCGCCGAACACGGCTACGCTTCGCATACGCCCGTTTCCGACGGCGAACGGGTGTACGCGTTCTTCGGCAAGTCGGGCGTCTACGCCTACGACCTCGAAGGCAACGAACTCTGGAACCGCTCGGTCGGCGAAGGACTGGATCAGCGGCAATGGGGCTCCGCAGCCAGCCCGATCCTGCATAAGGATCTGCTGATTGTCACGGCCGCGGCCGAAAGCCGCACCATGTACGGCCTCAACAAGCTCACTGGCGAGGAGGTCTGGAAACAGGCCGCCGACGGCTTCAACAGCACCTGGGGCACGCCCGTCCTGGTTCCCGTCGACGAGGAACGCACGGACCTGGTCATCGGCGTGCCGGGCGAAATCTGGGGGCTCAACCCCGAAAACGGCAAACTCGTGTGGTACTGCGAAGCCATGCAGGGCAACTCGTTCTGCTCCAGCGTCGTCGCCGGCGAGGGCGTCGTCTACGCGATCGAAGGCATGGGCGGCGGCTCCATCGCCGTCCGAGCCGGCGGCAAGGGAGATGTGTCCTCCACGCACGTCGTCTGGCAGGGACGCGACAACAACCGCATCAGCACGCCCGTGCTGGTCGATGGCCGGCTGTACTTCTTCTCCCGGCGGATCGCGAACTGCGTGGACGCCGAGACGGATCAGCGCGTGTTCCAGTCGCGGCTGGCGTCGTCGGGCGGGACGGCCGCGCCGGCCGAGCAGGCAGGGGCTCCGCAGGGGCGCCGCGGCGGACAGGGCGGAGGCCCCGGCGGCGGCGGCCGTGGGCGTGGCGGCTTCGGCGGAGGCGGCGGACCCGGCGGCGGGCAGGACTACGCCTCGCCGATCGCCGTGGGCGGAAAGATCTACTTCCAGGCCCGCGACGGCGAGTGCTTCGTCATCACGGCCGGTCCGAACTTTGAACAGCTCGCGACGAACCGTCTGACGTCGGACGCGGAGGACTTCAGCGCCACGCCGGCCGTCGACGGGGATTCGCTGTTCATCCGTTCGAGCCGCCACCTGTACCGCATTGCCGTGGACTGACGTTCGCGTCGGGGCCGCCGACTGGCATGGCCGGCGGCTGGACCGAGCGCCGCGAGGGAAGCCCCGGATCACGCCGAATGGCGCCCCCGGCGCGCGTCCGGAGAGTCTGTTGAAAACTGCTGGGAACTCGTAACAATCGTGCCGTTCCGACCGAACGCCCCCTGCGAGGGGGGTGTCCGGTGGACGCGAGGGCGTTTGGCGCAGTCGGCTAGCGCGCTTCCTTCACACGGAAGAGGTCACAGGTTCAAGTCCTGTAACGCCCACTAATTTCGCTTGCGGTTCCCTTTGGTGGGATGCGGCCACACTCGCCGATCTTGACCAATGGAAGCAAGAGCGGACGGCTCAAGGTGCGCGGTCCGGCTGCCCGTTCATTTGCTCACAGGCGGCCGGCACGAACTCGCGGTCCAGCGGTCCGTCATTCGGAAAGCCGCTGACGGATCGCAACGCCCAGACGCGATTCAAGACGGCAATTCGCTGCCTGGGGCCGGATCGCGTCAAAGTGCTGTCGATCCACTGCGGCCGGCACAGCTTCGTCTCTCACGCTCTGGCCGGGGGGCGGACTCTGGCGGAAATCCGGGATGCAGCCGGCCACGCAAATGTCAGTACGACATCGATATACCTTCACACAGTGCGAAACGACGATGAACCGGTCGGAACTCTGTTTGATTTCGACATCGATTCATAGATAGAGAGATGCCGGCAGTAGTCAATCGACGGCTTTCGTAGCCAGCGTCGATCGTCGGCCGCGTTTGCCCGTGCCGTTCTTATCGCTCGGATGTTTTGCTGGTGACTTCGGAATCTCGGACTCCATTTGACGCTTTAAATCATTCTTAATCTTCTGCGTATCGACCGGATCTTGGACGGGGTCTTGTTCGAGAACTTCGTCGGCCAGGGCATCGGCAGATGTTGCGTCGATGAGCCGGTATCCCTGAGTGGTCCCACCTTCGACAGCCTTCACGAAGAACTCGGGCAAATAAGTTCCTCGCTTGTCAAACTCAATCTCTTCGTTGCGCACGCGCTCCCAGAGCCGGACCAAGAACGACTCTCGCATGAAGATCAGCCGGAAGCCTGGCGCATCTTGCCCGATCCGATGTTGAGTCCGCATGAAGTTCGCAGCGTTTTGCATCGCCGACTCTTCCATTGCGTTCGTAATGAAAACGTGCGCGTCATAGCGGTTGCCCTGCGTCATCATCGGCTTCGAGGCACGCAGCCGGCGAACGTAGTCGAACATCTGTCGGAACTCGCCGACACCGAACGGATAAGTCGAATCTGAGAACTTGGCGTCGTAACTCCAGTTCCACTTTTCTGGCTTCGACAGGTCGTTCAGAGGGAAGTAGACAAGACTACAAAACCCGTCAGGCTTGTTCCCACCGCCCCACTTGACCGTGAAGGGAAACAAGCTGCGAAGCAAGTTATAGACGTCAACCTCGAAATTGCGGTCGTTGTATCCGACTAGCTTTGCCTGAATATGGTCCCACGACATCCGAGACGTCTTCAGAACACGTTCTCTCTCCATTCGGAGCAGACGCGGGATCAGCACCTTGCAGCTTTCGCGAAACTTCCTCCAATCTTCCCGGACATCATCAGCGGCCAGAATGTGCGGCAACCCGATGTGTGCAATTCCGTTGGCGTCAATCACTGGCAATCCGTGTTCGCCCTGCGGGTGAACAACAATAATCGGAAACATCGCGCGTTGGAACGTCTCAATTTTCGCGGTGTTCAGGCGATTGTTCATGAACACGCAGACGGTGTGTTCGGGATGCTTCGGTGACGACAATCGGTAGAACGAGTGAGACTCCAGTTTGAACTGGCTAGCCGCCATCTTCCAGCCGGTCGCTTTCTGAAGTTTGGCCCGAACGTAGGAGATGATTCCCTTCTTGTCCTCCTCGTAACGCCTTGAATCCTGCCACCTGAGAGCGCCTTGGCAGCCTGAACACTCGGTGATCGCTTCGTCGGTGACAGGCTGACCATATGCAGAGCATTGCTGGTCGGTACAACGTCCGATTCGCTCCTCAATCGGCTTCAACAGCGACTGCTGGACGAGTTTGGCAAGTGAGTGACTCTGGTAGGGTTGGACTTGGTCCTCTTGAATGCCGCCCATGAGAAACTGGTAGATATCCGCCGGTCCCATCGCGAGGACGCTGGGATCAATGCTGTGATCCAAAGGAATCAGAAACACTTTCTCGAAAGCCACTCGGAGCTTAGCGGTCAGTTCGTCCGACAGGCCGGAATCGTTCATCCGAAATCGAAGTGCACCGCCCTTCTCAGACAGCAACTCGACGTCGATTTCTTTGCTTTCGTAACGAACGCGAAAGCGGCTGATATCTGAGAGGGACCGAAGCCGTAGGACGCCCGTACTTTTCAGCCAAGCCAGGTCTTCTCGCACGCTCCTGCTGTGTCGCGCGGCCTCAACTGAAATTGGGCTGTGATTGGGCCCGAATGACTGCCGGAACGAGATTCCGATTAGGTCGATTCCGTGAGATTCGTCATAGTCCCCGAGAAATGCAGCTTCAACTGATTCAGGCTTGTACGCGCTGAACAGTGACGAGCGGGCATCGTCAAGCGTGATGTGCAAAGTCTGCGACACCCAATCGCGGATCGTTTCGGCGACGGCGCGATTGCCGGTTTTCACGGCCAGCGTCTTGGTCGAGTAATCCACGGTGAACGCAACCGCGCTGAAATCGTGCTGAAGACGAAATGTATCGCGGTAGTCGGCCTTTACTGACGGTGGGAAGTGTCGGTGAAGGACGAAAATCGTCGCTGTTTGCGAATAATGAGATGTACCGAATTCAAGATACGACTCACCCGGCCTAAGTCTCCCCAGCGCGCTAACCAGAGAATCCACGTTGCTCGTCAGGTCGTCCATGGACTGCTCGTTCACGTCGGCCGTCGTTGAATACGAAAAAAACGTCGGCAACTTTCGCCACGCGTAGCGATAGTGAATGTTTTCGAGCAGCGATGGGTTTGATCGGTACAGAGAAACCAACTTGGTGAATGGCTTCACAGTCTCCGCCGCACCTGTGCAATGTGCCGCAACTTCTGTCTGCAATGCAGCGGCGTCATTCGGATTCAAAGCAGTGTCGTAAAACTCAACAACGACCGACTTCCTCGGACGCAGAAATGTCCCGAGAAACAGCAAGCCATCACGATGAGGCGAGGCGAGCAAATTAGCGGCAAGGGCTTCCTTGGAATCATGATCCGCGTTGAATGCTACACCTGTGCTGGTACAGAGATACCGCAGGTTGCCCAGACCTGATTTCACCAGCAACGATCTTGCTCTCGACTCAAATGCTTGTTGCGTTGCGGGATCGCGGATCGCGTCGGGGTACACCTGAAGCCGGGTCCAGGCTTCGTCAGTCTGCACTGGCAGCCAGCTTTGCGGCTGCAACTGCGCCGACGCTTTCTTTTTGGCCACGAAAGAAACCTCCGATTGACGCGAACGCGGATCAACGAGTCACGATGCGCAATGGAGCGGCTCGCCCCTGAAAACGATGTGCGAACTGCTCTGCATCGACACAAAACAACAAGTCGTGAAGCTGTGATTCAGAATATCCAAGTTGCTTCCTGTGAGTTTCGATTAGTCGCAGAAGCGTTTGAGGCGATTCGGTCCCTACGTCGCCGGGTTCCCTTTTTCTGTAGCCGGCTGCGCTCAGCGCCGTAAACAGTGAGCGGTACTTCCGTGGAGAGATGGCACCAGTGTCGTGCGCCTTGCGGATGATTGCTTGCATCGACACACGCCAACGCAATTTCAGGCGAGCCGCCTTGACCAATGACATCTGGCCAAGCTCTTGCCGGATGTCGTCGACCGGCATCAACAGCTCGCTCGCGAAGTCATCTGCCTCGCGTTCCGCGTCCGGCGTCGGAATAGAGTGCATCACCAGATGCGCGATTTCGTGACTCAGCGTGAATCGCCACCGGTCGGTCGGGGATGCAGAGTTGACAAAGAACAGCGGTCGGGCCTCGCGTGGCCACAGGCTAACAGCGTCCAGCTTGTCCGTACCAAAATCCAGTTGCGTCACGATGCCGCCCGCCGCTTCAACGTACTGAATCAGATTCTTAATAGGGCCGGGAGGAATCTTCCAGTGCCGACGAAGTAGTGTGGCTACGCGTGCTGGGCTACCGAATTCATCGATGTCCAACGACGGAAACGCCAATGTCGAGTCCATCGAAACATTTCGAAGCAATCGCACGATCGCCAGTCCGATGATGTTAACCCGCGCATGAATCTTATTCAGAAATCCGGCAGGCAATGACTGACGCTTCCGGTGGTACATACAGCACGTCCCGAACGCCTCTGTCCCGGTATCGTGTTCCAGGAAACTTCGCGGGAATCGAAGGACGGACACCAACCGCTCGACGTCACTGTCCGCCGGCTTCAGAAAGCCATCTTCCCATTTGGCAATTCGACCTTGAGTTGTGCCAAGCGCTGAAGCTAATTCCGTTTGTTTCATCCCGCGCCCGACCCGACCCAGACGCAACATCTCTGGATTGATGGCCATCAGAATTCCTCCGCTTGCGATGGCGGCGCGAGCGGTTGAATTACCGGCGCTTGCGGCTCCGGCGAGTGATCCGGCGAATCCGGCGCATACGCCATTTCTGAGAGAGAAATCTTCCAAACCACTTCGTCTCGGACCTGCAAAGTGAACGCGATGTCAACGACTTCGTTGCCGAAGCGGTCTAAGACATAGCCGCATGTGAGACGGTTACAGAATGGCCGCAGACACGACATCGGGGCATTGTTGTAGAAGAGCTTGCCGTGTTCGGTCGCTGGGACGGCGACGTAATCCTCTTGCAGCTTTTTGAATCGCACGATTGTGTCATCGTTCACGTACACAGCGAAAAACGGCGTCGTCTGAGCAATCTCAATTTTGCTGGCCGTTGACAACTTGTCCTTCGCATGGAAAACGATCAGATCGTGAACGAATCCGCCTCGCTGCATCGCTGAAATCTTCAAGCGTGTGTTCACGGGCAACGACAGCCATTCGTCCCAGGCGGCGTGAATCGCTTCGTAGAACAGGTCGGAAACGGCCATCAACAGGGCCTGCGCGGCTTCCTTCGTCAGCAGACCTTCGTATTCCCAAGCGAACAGCTTCGACACGTCGACCTCCGTGAGTCTTGCCGGAGTGGCACATATTCCACAAAATATTCCTGGTGTCAAGGTCGCGGCCTACTCGCGGTTCATGAAGATTGGTCGCGACCTTTGCAGAGCACGCCGATTGGCCGGCTGGATAGGCCGGACTATTCAATCGCTCTCGACCGGTGCGGCCGAGACGCCCATTCTGACCATCATCAGGATCATCTCTCGCACGCCGGTCGAAAGCACGGGCCAAGCGTCGACGACAACCCGTATCTGCGCGTCATGGGGACTTGCGTCGGATTTTGCGTCGGCACTGTCGCCGGCGGTCGCTGAAGTACGGTGATTTCCAACAGCAGAGGGATTCAGTTGTGGGCCTGTAACGCCCACTTCATCAGTATCGAGAGTACTGGGGGGAATCCCAAGATGCAAATTGCCAGGTGAGGCGGGTGGCCCGGGTGAGCAGCCGGAAATCCGCATGCCACGACTCTGCTGAGCAGCTCTGCTGAGCCGTGCGATCCCAGCCAATCCACCGACCGAGGCTTCCCTCGCGGCGCTCGGTCCAGCCCCGGCCACAACTGTCATTCGCGCACCACGTCAATCGGCGCACCGGCCACGCGCGCACCACGTCGGCCGACCGGGCACAGGGGATTGGCGTGCCCCCATCGCCCCTTCAGTTTGCGGCTTGCTGTTGTCGTTCTGCAGTCTGCAATGGCCGATGGCCGTTCTCCAATGGCCAATCCGGTCAGCGGACCACGCTGGTCGCGGTGCTCGGTCGTGCCATCGGCAAAGGCCGAGGGATCAACCCTTCGGCTCGGGGACTGATGGCAAACCACGGCCGGCGCTGGCGCTTCCGACTCGTGGTGGGTCATCGCCGGTTCGCCCTGCGGGCTCGCGGCTCGACGCCACCCAACGGCCCGATCACGCCCGCCGCTCGCGCTTCCGGCGCGTACGCACCGGCCCGACGGCCACACCAGTGCCGGGGCTTCCCACACTGCGCCTGGTCCACGCTCGTGTCGCACATTCCGGTGGGTCATCGCCGGTTCGCCCTGCGGGCTCGCGGCTCGACGCCACCCTACGGCCACGCCCGGCGCTGACGCTTCCAACGCGTGGCGCGAACCGAGTCGTTCGTGCCGGTGGGATCGCCGCCTCGACGCCGCCCGACGGCGGAGCCGTCGGCTTGGGACGGGGCGATCGATGACCCGGGACGATCAATGACCATCGACCAATCCGCAATGAACAATGATTGA
This sequence comes from Planctomyces sp., assembly GCA_019636235.1. Classification (GTDB taxonomy): domain Bacteria; phylum Planctomycetota; class Planctomycetia; order Planctomycetales; family Planctomycetaceae; genus Caulifigura. The sequence continues at coordinate 145,114 of JAHBXW010000001.1, read as the reverse complement.
CCGATGGCTGATAGCCGACATTCAACCCCGTCGAACTCACGCCAGAATGTCGTGGACGATTTCCCCGTGAATGTCCGTCAGCCGGAAGTCCCGGCCCTGGAACCGATACGTCAACTGCTCGTGGTTGATCCCCAGGCAGTGCAGAATCGTCGCGTTCAAATCGTGGATGTGCACCGGCTTCTCCAGCACGTTGTAGCTGAAGTCGTCCGTCGTCCCGTGCGTCACGCCGCCCTTCACTCCGCCGCCGGCCAGCCACATCGTGAAGCACCGCGGATGGTGGTCCCGGCCGTAATTGTCCGCCGTCAGGCTCCCCTGGCTGTACACCGTGCGGCCGAACTCCCCGCCCCACACCACCAGGGTATCTTCCAGCATGCCCCGCTGTTTGAGGTCCCGGATCAGCGCGGCGCTGGGCTGGTCGGCCAGCGGCGCCAGCTTGCGGATGCTGCCCGGCAGCGAGCCGTGGTGGTCCCAGCCCCGGAGGAACACCTGCGTGAAGCGGACGCCGCGCTCCGCCATCCGCCGGGCCAGCAGGCAGTTGTACGCGAATGAGCCGGGCTGCGTGACCTCGGGGCCGTACATGTCCAGAACGTGCTGGGGCTCGGTGGAGAGGTCCGTCAGTTCGGGAACGGAGGCCTGCATGCGGAAGGCCATTTCGTACTGGGCGATGCGGGCGTTGATTTCCGGATCGCCGACGGATTCGAACCGCTGCTGGTTGAGAGCGGCGAGGCCGTCGAGCATGGTGCGGCGGGTGTCGCGGTCGATGCCGTCCGGGTTCGACAGGTACAGCACCGGATCGCCGACGGACCGGAACCCGACGCCGGCGTGGCGGGTTTCGAGGAAGCCCGAGCCCCACAGCCGGGAGAACAACGCCTGCGGCTGGGCGCCCTCGGGCAGCCGGGAGACGAGCACCACGAACGCCGGCAGGTCCTGGTTGGGGCTGCCGATGCCGTAGGAGACCCAGGCGCCCATGCTGGGGCGTCCGGGGATCTGGCTGCCGGTCTGGATGTAGGTGATGGCCGGGTCGTGGTTGATGGCCTCGGTGTGGACCGTGCGGACGATGGCGATGTCGTCGACGATGTCGGCCGTGTTGGGCAGCAGCTCGCTGAGCCAGGCGCCGGACTGCCCGTGCTGCTGGAACTTGAAGATGGAGGGGGCGACGGGGAGCCGGGACTGTCCGGAGGTCATGGTGGTGATCCGCTGGCCCATGCGGATCGAGTCGGGGAGGTCCTTGTCGAAGTAGTCGTTGAGGGCCGGCTTGTAGTCGAACAAATCGAGCTGGGACGGGGCGTCGGCCATGAACAGCCAGATGACGCGTTTGGCTTTGGGGGCGTGATGCAGCCCGGGGAGGACGCCCAGCGAATCCGGCGCGGGGGGCTGGGCGTCCGCGAACAGCCGGGGGTTGGCGACGGACGCGAGCGCGGCGGCTCCGAGACCGGCGGCGGAACGGCCGAAGAAGTAGCGCCGGGTGTGAGAGGAAACAGCGTCGAACAGCGGATTCATCGGCGGAAGTCCTGGCAGAGCCGCGTCCGGGCGGGCGCGGCGAACGAATCAACCCGGGTTGATGATATCGGCTGCGAGGTGCGTCGGGAACACCCCGGCGCGCGACCGCAGCCCGGAGAGCGGATCCCCGGGCTGCGGCGGTTCAGATCGGAACAACTGCGTGGATCAGCAGTTGTAGTAGAGGTCGAACTCGAAGGGATGCGGCCGCAGGCGGACCGGATCGACTTCGTTGGCGAACTTCCACTTGATCCAGGTTTCGATCATGTCCTCGGTGAACACGTCTCCCTTGGTGAGGAAGTCGTGATCGGCTTCGAGGGCTTCGAGGGACTCGGTGAGGGACTTGCAGGCGACGTTGGTCTCGGCAAGTTCCTCGGGGGTCATCTCGTAGATGTCGCGATCGAGCGGTTCGCCCGGTTCGATCTTGTTCTGGATGCCGTCGAGCATGGCCATCATCAGCGCGGTGAAGCTGAGGTAGCCGTTGGCGGCGGGATCCGGGCAGCGGAATTCGACTCGCTTGGCCTTGGGGCTGGGCGAGTACATGGGGATGCGGCAGGCGGCGGAGCGGTTCCGCTGGCTCATGGCGAGCGTGACGGGGGCTTCGTAGCCGGGGACCAGGCGGTGGTAGCTGTTGACCGTGGGCGCGGAGAAGGCGAGGAGCGCCCGTCCGTGTTTGAGGATGCCGCCGATGCCGTAGAGCCCCATCTGCGACATGCCGGCGTAGCCGTCGCCGGCCATCAGGGGCTTGCCTTCCTTCCACAGCGAGATGTGGGTGTGCATGCCGCTGCCGTTGTCGCCGAAGATCGGCTTGGGCATGAACGTGACGGTCTTGCCGTGCTGCTTGGCGACGTTCTTGATGACGTACTTGTACCACATGAACTGGTCCGCCATGGTCAGCAGTTCGGCGAACTTCATGTCGATTTCGCACTGCCCGGCCGTGGCGACCTCGTGGTGGTGGGCTTCGACGACGATGCCCAGTTTGACCATTTCGGCGACCATGTCGGCCCGGACGTCCCCGAGGGTGTCTCCGGGGGAGACGGGGAAATAGCCGGCCTTGTAGCCGATCTTGTGGCCGAGGTTGGCGGCTCCTTCGGGGCGGCCGGTGTTCCAGGCGGCCTCGGAGGAATCGATCTCATACATCGCTCCCCGCTGAGTGTTGGAGAAGCGAACGTCGTCGAAGATGAAGAATTCCGGCTCGGGGCCGATGTAGCAGGTGTCGGCGATGCCGGTCTGCTTCAGGTAGTTGATGCCCTTGCGGCAGATCCAGCGGGGATCGCGGGTGTAGTTTTCCTTGGTGATCGGGTCGACGATGTTGGCGATGAGGCTGACGGTCGGCCGTGCGAAGAAGGGATCCAGGCGGGCGGTGGTGACGTCCGGCACGGCCAGCATGTCGGACGCGTTGATGGCCTGCCAGCCGCGGATCGACGAGCCGTCGAAGCCGAACCCCGCCTCAAACACGCCCTCGTCGATCTCGCCGATCGGGTACGAGCAGTGTTGCCAGGTGCCCAGCATGTCGACGAACTTAAGGTCGATCTGCTCGGCCTTGTTGTCCTTGCAGAACGAGAAGAACTCCTTAGGGGTCTTCGGCCAATTACTCATTCAACGTCTCTCCTGGGGAAACCATGATGCCGAGGCTACAGCATGTTTTCCGGAGCCGCTTCGAATCGGACAGGTCCGGCGTTCCTGCGTGAACGCCCGCTGGCCCCCGACTCGCTGCCGACACTCGGATTTCCGCAATTCACGCCTGCGGACGATCCCTCTCCATGCTTTTTCCTCATCAGCGTCGACAAGCGACACGCTTGCCTCCGCCTGCCTGCCGCTGCTTACAAATCGCGCATCCCTGCCCTTTTCGGGCGCATTGCAGGCAAAAAATCCGAGCTTCCGGATACGTTTCTCCCGCAAGGCAAAGCACGTACCGGGAGTTTCGTCCGCGCGGAATTTACCGCTCGCAGCGCCATTCCGCAAATGCGCGATGGGGACCGCGTTGGATCGGCGTCCGCGCCGCGGCGGATGACTCGATTTCGAACGAAGGTCATCCCCACTCCTGCCGCCGGTCAACGACGCAGCAGCTTCTGGAATTCCGGCCAGGGGCGAGTGTTTGCGACATCCGCGGCAGTGAGCCCCGCCCGACGGGCCTGGTACACGCCAAACTCCATCATCGAGAAGCCGTCCCGGCTGTGGGAATCGGTGTTGATGACGATCGGGATGCCGCGGTCCCGCGCGGCGGCCGCCTGAATGTCGTCGAGGTCCAGCCGCTTCGGATGCGCGTTGATCTCCAGCATGACTCCGTAATCCGCCGCGGCCTGCAGCAGCAATTCGAAGTCGACATCAGCTCCCTTGCGGCGGCCGATAAGGCGGCCGGTGGGATGGCCGATGGCGTCCACGTGCGGGCTGCGGATGGCCGTCAGCAGTCGCTTCATGATCTGGTCCCGCGGCTGGCTGAGGCCGTAGTGCAGGACGGCGACGACCCAGTCGGCTTCGGCGAGAACGTCGTCCGCGAGGTCCAGTCGGGCGTCTTCGAGGATGTCGCATTCGACCCCCTTCAGAATCTCGATGCCCGACACGCGCTGACGAACGCGCTCGATTTCCTGCCAGTGAGTCCGCAGCCGGTGAGCGTCGAGGCCGTTGGCCATCGAGACCCGCTGGGAGTGGTCGGTGATGGCGATGTATTCGAAGCCGTAGGTTTTCGCGGACTCGGCCATTTCTTCGATGCTGGCGGCGCCGTCGGAGGCCGTCGTGTGCATGTGGAGGTCGCCGCGGAGGTCGGCGAGGTCGATCAGCTCCGGGAGGGCATGGCGTTCGGCGAGGGCGAATTCGCGGCGGTTTTCGCGGAGTTCCGGGGGAATCCAGGGGAGATCGAGGGCCGCGTAGATTTCCTCTTCCGTCCGCCCGGCGACGCGTTCGTCCCCGCGGAACAGCCCGTATTCGTTCAGCTTCAGTCCACGCTCCTGCGCGCGGCGGCGAAGCTCGACGTTGTGCTCCTTCGAGCCCGTGAAGTACTGCAGCGCCGCTCCGAACGATTCCTCGGGCACCACTCGCAAGTCCAGTTCCAGCCCTTTCGCCAGACGCACGCGTTGCTTTGTCTCGCCCCGTGCCAGCACGCCCGTCACGAGGCGGTGGGCGGCCAGCCGGTCCATGACGGCCGTGGAATCGTCGGCGATGGCCAGCAGATCGAGGTCGCCGCACGTTTCCAGTCGGCGGCGACAACTGCCAGCCGCCATGACGCGCTGTACGCCAGGCGTCTGCTGCAGATCGAGGGCGATGTCGTCCGCGGCAGCCTTGGCCTCGATCAGGTACACGCGCCGGCCGGCGGACTCAGCCAGCTCGAGGCCCTTGAGGATCGTATCCTGAGTCTTCTTGCCGAACCCCTTCAGGCCGGCAATCTGGTTCGCCTCTGCGGCTTTGCGGAGGTCTTCCAGCGTGTGAATCTTCAGGTCGTGAAACAGCGCGGCGGCTTTCTTCGGCCCCAGTCCGGGGATCCGCATCATCTCCAGAACGCCTTTGGGAATCTGCTGCCGCAGCTCCTCGAGCTGCGGAATCGCGCCCGTCTGCACCAGCGTTTGAATCTTCTTCGCGAGGTCCTCTCCGATGCCGGGCAGTTCGCAGAGTTTCGCAAGGTCGCTGGCCAGCGCGCCGACGGACTCCGCGGAATCGAGTATCGCGCGGGCGGCGTTGCGGTACGCCCGGACGCGGAACGGGTTCGCACCCTGAATCTCAAGCAGGTCGGCCAATTCCTCGAACTGACTCGCAATTTCCGCGTTCTGCATTCCGCCGCTCCAGAAACATCCCGACTGCGGGCACGCTCGACAGCCCCGCGAGGCGTCCTCAAAGTTGGGCGAGCGAAGGGAGCGCCGCACAGTCCCTCCGCAGGCGCAGCTTAGTCGGTCTCGCCAGCCTTCGACACGATCGGCCCGCATGTTCCAGTTGAGACCGCCCTCCGAAGCGACAATCGCCCGTTGCATCGAGGATGCGTCGCGCGAGCCGCTGCCGGACATCGGCACGACGCCGCGCGCCGACGGCACGATTCCCGGATTCCGGATCGACGAGTTCGAAACGCGGCTGGGAGCCGGTCTTGCGGCATGGCAGGCGGCCGCCGAATCGCTCCGAACCTGGAAACATTACGACCAGCCCTGGATCCGCGTGCGTCCCCGCCCTCCGGAAATCGCGGTCGGAACGACGCTGGCGGTCGCGGCGCACACCTACGGCGTGTGGTCGGTGAACACCTGCCGGATCTTCGACGTCATGAGCGATGCGGGCCCTGTCAAACGGTTCGGGTTCGCGTATCGGACTCTGCCGCGGCACGTCGAGCGCGGCGATGCGCGGTTCTGGGTCGAGCATCGCGAGGATGACACGGTGTGGCTGGGCATTCGGGCGATTTCGCGGCTGCATCATCCCCTGCCCCGACTGTTGAAGCCGCTGGGATTGCGGGTCCAGCGGAAGGCCTTCGAGGGGGCGATCGCGGCGATTCGTTCCGCGGTGGATGCGGCGGCCGGACCGGACAAAAAGGATGTCGCCGGCGCCCGGTGAACGAGCCGACAGGCCAGCCGGCTCGGCTCGACTCCCTTCCGGAAGCTGCCATACTTGAGTTCGCGGCCCCGGAATTCCCCTGGCCGCTCGACGTTCAGACCTGGAATCGCATTGCCCCGCCCACTGATCACTGACCTGAGTTCCGCGGACCTGGCCGCGTGGTGCCTTGCACAAGGGGATCGCAGCTTCCGCGCTCAGCAGATCCGCCGCTGGATTTACGGCAAGCGGGCGATGGGCTTCAGCGAAATGCATGATGTGCCGGGCGCGCTCCGCACGGCGCTCGAGGAGCAGTTCGATTACTTCGGCGGCGCCGTGGTCAGGCATCAGAAGTCGAAGGACGGGACCGAGAAGCTGCTGCTGGAGTTGCGAGACGGCGAGCAGGTGGAATGCGTTCTGATGCGCGAAGACGACCGCCGGACGGTGTGCATCAGCACTCAGGTGGGCTGTGCGATGGGCTGCGTGTTCTGCGCGAGCGGACTGATGGGGGTGAAGCGGAACCTGTCGACGGGCGAAATTCTGGATCAGATCCTGCGACTGGACCGGCTGCTGTCGGGGGAGGAGCGGATCACGAATGTCGTGCTGATGGGGATGGGAGAGCCGCTGGCGAATCTGAAGCACGTGCTGCCGGCGCTGGAGACGCTGAACGAAAAGGGGGGGCTGGGGCTGGGAGCGCGGCGGATCACGATTTCGACGGTCGGGCTGCCGGAGAAGATTCGGGAACTCGCGGCGCACGGCACGCCGTTCAATCTGGCGATCTCCCTGCATGCGCCGGAGGATGAGCTGCGGACGCGGATCGTGCCGGTGAATGCGCGGATCGGCGTCGAGGCGATCCTGAGCGCGGCCGATGACTATTTTGCGGCGACAGGTCGGCGCGTGACGTATGAATATTGTCTGCTGGCCGGGACGAATGACGATCCGGCGGAGGCGCGTCGGCTGGCGGGGCTGTTGCGTGAGCGGAACGCGCACGTCAACGTGATTCCCATGAACCCGGTCGCGGCCGTCGCATGGGAGACTCCCAGCGAACCGCGCACCGAAGCGTTCGTCGAGGCCTTGCGGCGGGGCGGCATCAACGTCACGGTGAGGAAGCGGAAGGGAGCGGACATCGACGCGGCCTGCGGACAGCTACGGTTGTCCGAGCTGCAGCGGACCACATGACGCGGCCCGGCATGGGCAATCCCGGGCAGGCCCTGCCGCCCTGGCAGAGAACGAAGCGGCAGCGACGATAGCCTGACAGACGCGGCGGATCGACCATGCGGACAGCAGCCTGGACAACGACTTTGACGTGCGCCGCAGGTCTCCTGGGGTTCGCGCTGCTGGGCGGCGCGTGGGGGGAAGGCGGCGGCGGCGGCGAATCCATTGACGCGCGCGACGCCGCGGAATGGCGCCGGCCCTCGGGGGCGGTGCTGCTCGATTCCGGCCGGCGGCTGGCTGTGGCGAACGAGTCGACCGGGACGGTGTCGCTGGTCGATGTCGAAACCACAACGGCTCCGGAGAATGCCGCCACGTTCCCTCTCGTGTCCGAAACGGCGATCGGCGGACGCCTGACGTCCATTGCGCCAGGCCCGCGGGATCGCGAGTTTCTGCTGGCGGACGCCGCCGGACATCGGGTCCTGCTGTCGCGGATGGACGAAGACCGGGTTGCGGTCGTCGCGGAAGCGCCCGTGGCTCGCCATCCGGTCAGCCTGCTCTGGTCGGATGATTTGCGGCTCGTCGCCGTCGCGTCGCTGTGGTCTCACACCGTGACGCTGTTTTCGATCTCGGGAGCGCCCGAATCGCAGGCCCTGCAGGCGCAGGCCGTCATCGACCTGCCGTTCGCCCCGCGGCTGCTGGCGTCCCCCAGCGGCACGGACTGGCTGATCGTGGCTGATGCCTTCGGCGGCAAGTTGGGGCTGGTTGACCTCCCTTCCGGTCAGCTCATCAGCCTGCGGGAAATCCCCGGCGGAAACATTCGGGGATTGGCGATCTCGCGGGATGTCCGCACGCTGGCGATCAGCCAGCAGATGACGAATGGACAGGCGCAGACAACGAACGACGACATCCACTGGGGGACGCTCGCACAGAATGTGATTCGTCTCGTCCCCCTGGCCTCGTTGTTCGATCCGTCGGCGGCCCTGTATCGGGACAGCCGCGTGCTGCAGCTCGGGCAGCCTGGATTCGGCGCCGCGGATCCGGCGGGGCTCGTCGAGCTGGAGTCGGGCGATTGGCTGGTCACGTTGTCGGGAACCGGAGACGCGTTGATTGTCAATCCGTTCGCGTCGCCGCGAGCGCGGATCGCTGTCGGGGACCGGCCGCTGCAGGTGTTGCTTGATGCCTCCGGACGGCGCGCGTTCGCCGTCAGCCAGTTGACGAATGCGATCGCGGTGGTGGACGTCGAGGAAGGCGAACTGGACGGCCTGATCCCGCTGGGGCCGGCGCCGCCGGAGACGCCCGCCTCGCGGGGCGAGCGGTTGTTCTTCAGTGCGGGACTGTCGCACGATCGCTGGTTGAGCTGTCACTCCTGCCACACCGATGGGCACTCGAACGGCCGTCTGATCGACACGAAGGGGGACAACACGTTTGGCACGCCCAAGCGCGTGCTGACGCTGCTCGGCACGCGGGACGCCAATCCCTGGGCCTGGAACGGCGAGTTCAAGGAGCTGCACGACCAGGTGCGGCAGTCGATTGAATCCTCGATGCAGGGACGGCGGCCATCCGCGCAGCAGGTGGCCGATCTGGTCGCGTTTCTGCATACGCTGGAGCCCGCGCCGCCGCTGCATGTGCCGGCCACCGACGCGGAGCGGGACGTCGTCGAGCGGGGGCGGACAGTGTTTCACCGCGAGGGCTGCGGGGAATGCCATATCCCGTCGCTGACGTACACTTCGAACGGCGTGTACGACGTCGGGCTGGTCGATGAGGCGGGGGCGTCGAAATTCAATCCGCCGTCGCTGCGCGGCGTCAGTCAGCGGGACACGCTGTTCCATGACGGCCGGGCGACGTCGCTGCGGGCGGTGTTTGAAGACTACGGGCATCAGTTGTCCGGAGCGCTGGACGAGCCGGACTTGCAGGCGCTGCTAGAATTCCTGCGGACACTGTAGCCGGCGGCCGCCGGGCGTGATGGGTTTCGAGGTGCAGACGCGATGCCAGTTTACGTGTATGAAGTGGTGCTTCCCGACGGTTCCGGCGGCGACCGGTTCGAACTCGTCCAGCGGATGGCCGACGACGCGCTGACGCAGCACCCCGAAACTGGCGAACCGGTGCGGCGGGTGATTCAGGCGGTGAACATCGGCGGGAGCTGGTCGGAAGGCTCGATGCATCGCAAGATGCAGGACGACAAGCGTCTCGGCGAACTGGGGTTTACGAAGTACGTCAAAAGCGGCGACGGGACCTACGAGAAGACGACCGGCAAGGGGCCGAAGGTCATCAAGCGCGGCAAAAAGACGACTGGCTCTGACTTCTCGCACCTCGACTGACGACGCCCGCCGCGGCGCACCGCTGGCCATTCATCATGGGTTACCGATCGCTGCGCGAATGCGTGCTCGACCTTGAGCGGACCGGGCAGCTCCGCAGGATTCCGGACGAAATCGATCCGGATCTCGAAGCGGCCGAAATTCAGCGACGCGTCTATCAGGCCGGCGGGCCGGCGCTGCTGTTCGAACGCCTGAAGGGCTGCGGGTTCCCGGCCGTCAGCAACCTGTTCGGGACGATCGACCGCACGCGGTTTCTGTTCCGCGATACGCTCGAACAGGTGCGCCGGCTGGTGGAGCTGAAGATTGACCCGGGAGCGGCGCTGGCACGACCGTTTCGATACGCTCGGGCGCTGCCGACGGCCTGGGCGATGCGGCCGAAATTTGTCTCCGCCGGCCCCGTTCTGGGGGGCGAGACAACGATCTCACAGTTGCCTCCGATCCGCAGTTGGCCGGGGGACGGCGGACCGTTCATCACGCTGCCGGCGGTGTACAGCGAAGACGCGGCCGCGCCCGGCTGGATGCGCTCCAACCTGGGGATGTATCGAGTTCAGTTGTCCGGCAATGCGTATCAGCCGGACCGGGAGGTCGGCCTGCATTATCAGATTCATCGCAGCATCGGCATGCACCATGCCGCCGCGCTGCGTCGGGGCGAGCCGTTCCGAGTGAACATTTTCGTCGGCGGACCGCCGGCGCTGCCGCTGGCCGCCGTCATGCCGTTGCCCGAGGGGTTGTCGGAATTGACATTCGCCGGGGCGCTCGGCGGCCGTCGGGTGCGAATGATTCCCCAGCGGAACGGGCTCCCTCTGGCGGCGGACGCCGACTTCTGCATTTGCGGCGTCGTCGAACCGGACCGGCAGGCGCCGGAAGGGCCTTTCGGCGACCACCTGGGATATTACAGCCTGGTCCACGACTTCCCCGTGCTGAAGGTGACGTCGGTGCATCATCGGCGGGACGCGATCTGGCCGTTCACGGTCGTCGGGCGTCCGCCGCAGGAAGACACGAGCTTCGGCGAGATCATTCACGAACTCACGGGCCCGGCGATTCCGTCTGTGTTGCCCGGGATCAAGGGCGTGCACGCGGTCGACGCTGCCGGCGTCCATCCGCTGCTCCTCGCGATCGGCCACGAGCGCTATGTTCCGTACGCGCGGGACCGCGTGCCGCAGGAACTCCTGACGCAGGCGAACGCGATCCTGGGACAGGGGCAGTTGTCGCTGGCGAAGTATCTCTGGATCGCCGCGGCCGAAGACGATCCCGCTCTGGACGTGCACAATGTCGCCGCGGTTCTTGAACACGTGCTGGCGCGCGTCGACTGGACGCGCGATCTGCACTTCCAGACGCGGACGACGATCGACACGCTGGACTATTCCGGCGCCGGATTGAACGCGGGCTCGAAGGTCGTCATCGCGGCGGCAGGTCCGGCGCGCCGCACGCTGCGGACCGAGATTCCGTCCGAGTGTCCCCTGCCCCCCGGATTCGGCGATGTTCGACTGGCGTTTCCGGGGGTGGTTTGCGTCGCGGCGCCGCGGCATCAGGGAGTCGCCGCTTCGCTCGAGGAACGGCTGCGCGCCGGGCTGTCGCAGCGGCCTTCGGACGGCGTCCTGCGAGGGTTCTGCGAAGCGCTGGCGGACGACCATCCGCTCAACCGGTTTCCGCTGATCGTGCTCGTCGACGACAGCCGGTTCGCGACCGAATCGCTGCGGAACTGGCTGTGGGCGACGTTCACCCGATCGGATCCGGCCGCGGACATAGACGGCGTCGGCGCGTTCACCGAGGAGAAGCACTGGGGCTGCCGCGGGGCGCTGGTGATCGACGCGCGGATCAAGCCGCACCATGCGCCGCCGCTCGTGGAAGACCCCGACGTGACGCGCCGCGTCGATGCGCTGGCGGCGTCCGGCGGCCCGCTGCACGGCTTGTTCTAACCGGCCGCCGCTGACGACTTCGAACGCACGCGGTTACTGCGACGGCCCGGCGACGAGGTCGGCCCGCGCCGCCGGCCGCTTGGCCAGCACCGCGTGCAGTTGCTCTTCGAACGGCCGCAGGGCATCCAGGAACTCGGACATGTAGCCGAAGGCCGAATCGTCCGTGACGGCGCCAGAGGCGCTGAGCCGACCGATCGTCAGGTTGCCCTGGAACAGCGGGATCTCCGTTCGCCACAGCCGCGCGGCGCCCGGGTGCTCTTTGCGCTCCCAGGAGGCGTGATACTCCTCGCCGATCGCGGGGGAGTTGACGTTCAGGCGGATCGTGCACAGGTCGAACCGTTCCGCGAGTTCCAGCAGCGCTTCCCACAAAACTTCCCATTCGCGCTTCCCCTGGAACCGGGAACGCAGCGGCTGCGGAGTCTGGCGGGGCTTGTGTGGGAACCGCACCATCGACACGGCGGCCCGCTTGATCTTCTGCGCCAGCAGTCCGCACTCGGAATGACCGAAGAACCGGGATGCGACCAGGGTGCCCAGCACCGCCGCAAGCGTCGCCACGGCCATCAGCTCGTCCTTGAGGTACACGCTGACGAGCGCGCCCCCCGCGCACACGGCGCACAACAGGCCGACCAGCACGACGATTCCCAGGCCGCTGAAGCCGCGCTCCTGCAGCACATGGTGCAGGTGTCCGCGGTCGGTCGTGTACAGGCTGCGGCCGGTCAGCTTGCGACGCAGAATCGCCATGCCGACGTCGAAAATCAGCACGCCCCAGATGACGGTCGGCGCGGCCAGCGCCACCGTCGCCGGCCCTTTCAGCGAACTGCGGATCGCCAGCACGCCCAGCACGAGGCCGATCAACATGCTGCCGGCGTCGCCGAGGAAGATTTTCGCCGGGGGCAGGTTGTAGATCAGGAACCCGGCCAGGCTGCCGGCCATCGCCAGCGAGCAGACCGCGTCGACATGATGATTGGTCATGGACGCCATGACGGCGATCGCTGCGCTGACGATGATGCCCACCGTCGTCGCCAGTCCGTCGACTCCGTCAATCAGGTTGAGCGCGTTGATCGCCCCCAGCAGCCAGAACATCGTGAACGGGATGGCCAGCGGACCCAGCTCCAGCACCGAGCCGAACAATTCGATCTTGCGGATCGTCAGGTCGCCGAACCAGACCAGCCCCAGCACGACCAGCACCTGGCCCACGAACTTCTGGCGGCCGCGGAGCACGAACCGGTCGTCCACCAGGCCCAGTCCGACGATCAGCACTGACGCCACGGCGGCGGCGATCATGAAATCGGGATCGCTTCGCAGGACGTAGCCCCAGCCGACGTTGACGGCCAGGCCCACTCCCAGCGCGATGGCCATCGCGGCGAACACGGCTACGCCACCGCACAATGGCACGGTGCGGCCGTGCAGTTTGCGGTGCCCGTCCGGGGCGTCCACAATGCCCAGCCGGAGGGCCAGTCGCCGCACGACGGGCGTCAGCACCAGGCTGAACAGAAACGCCAGTCCCACGACGTGGTAAGGAAGATCGCTCATGGATTGGGTCCGGACACATGCATCCGTGTCGGCCAGCCGCAACGCCTTCTGCAGCCGCCGTCACTCGGAGCCCGCGTTCCGGTCACGGAAAGACGGGAGTCACCTTATCGACTCAGTTCAACAACTCAACGCCGCTGGGGCGGACTTTCGAGTTCTAACAGCTTTTTACGAATCGTCGGGTCGCGTGGAGCAATTTCCTGCGCGGCTTTCAGATGCGCGATGGCGCGTTCCGCCTGTCCCTGCTGGACAAGCAGTTCCGCTGCGCGAATCCGCCACCCCGTGTCAGCGGGCGCCTGCCGGATCGCCTGTTCATACAGTTCCAACGCGGCATTCTGATCTCCCTGCAACTGTTTCACGCGTCCCAGCTGACCATCCCGACCTGCGGCATCGGCGGGCAGATCGGCCAGGATCCGCTCCACTTCCGCGGCGAGGCTGAGAGCAACAGGCGTGCCAACCGACGCTTCGGCGACAACCAGCAAGCGCAGGGGATCGTTCGATAACAGGTCGCGGAGTCGTGAGATATCGCCTTTCCAGCCCTCCAGAATTCGCATCGCGCTGCCCATTCCCCGCGGCTGCAATTCCAGACTGCGTTGCAAACAAGCGATGCAGAAGCTGTCGATGTTGACCAGACTCCCCAGCGCGGCGACTTCCATTAATCGCGTGGGGTCGGCAGGCGCCGTCAGTGCTTCGCGATACAAGGCGTCCGGGACTGACGCTGTGTCATCCTGCAACACGAGTTGAATCGTGGCGGCGCGTTCCGACACCAGCGGCATGCGGGGGCACGCCAGGCTGGCCCGCTGGTACGCCAGCAGCGCCGCCGGGAGCAGCGTGTTCGGGTCCAGGGCGCGGAGCGCTTCTCGCCGCCGCTCGAGCTGTTCCTCCGACTCCAGCGAATCCGGCGAGACGACGACCCGCTCGATCGCCGCCTGGCTCCACACGCGGTCGTCGGACATCAGCGAGAAGCGGGCATCCTGCCGCAGCGCCTGGGCCGCCTCCTGCCTGTAGCGAAACAGCAACAACTGCCCCAGCGCGCGTTGCAATTCGGCATCATCGGGGCGCAGCTCCGCGGCCGACTGCAGCCGGGCCTGCGCGATGATCAGGTCCGCGCCCTGCAGCACGGTCGGCCGATCCAGCGGCGGAATCCGGTCCCGTGCGGCGAACGCCTGCCCCGCCAGACGCACCTCCGACCACGCGAACCAGCCCCCCATCAACAGTGCGATCCCCAGGAGCGCCGCTCCGCCGCGCCGCAACACCGATGGGCCATGCGCCGTCGACACGATGTCAAACGGCAGTGACCGCGCCGCCGCGCCGAACATCGCCCCAGCCAGCACGGCCGCAGTCAACAAGTTGGCCGAAATGATGATCCCGAAATCCGTCAGCGACTGTGTCGCCTGAGACGCCAGCAGCATCCCCCCCAACAGCGCCGCATCCCGCTGCTCCCAGGGCGCGCGGCTCCGCACCAGCCGGCGGACGTCCATCGCGAACATTGCCAGGAACGCCACGATCAGCGTCATCCCCAGAATTCCGACCTCGACCAGCCACTCGAAGAACTGGTTGTCCGCATTCGCATACCAGCCCAGCGACGCGTGCGACTGATAGGGCCGGTTGATGTAGCCATACGCACCCAGGCCGCCTCCCAGCCAGGGGGAATCGGATACCGCCCCCATCGTCTCCTGCCAGTGCGTCAGGCGATTGTCCTTCGATTCTCCGGCGATCCAGCCCGACATCCGCGAGCGCACCTCCTCGCCCACGCCGAACCACATCACGACCACGACCACCAGCGGCAGCACAATGCCCACGAGCGCCAGTCCCAGCCGGGCCCGCCGCGACTGCAGGCAGAACCAGAACCCCACCACCGCCGCCGCCGCCAGCGCGATCAGTCCGCCGCGCGAGGCGGACGCGATGACGCCCGCGGCGATCAGCACCATGACGGCCACCGGGAGGATCGCCCGCGGCGAGAACAATGGTTGATCTGCGTCCGCCGGCGCCTTCCGCGCGCGCGGAGCATCAGCATCGGAAACCCGGCGAAAACCTCCCGCCAGTCGGGGCGCCATCGCCAGAAAGGCCCAGGCGGCCGCCGCCGCCAGACCAAGGTTCAGGAATCCCGCCGCGTTGTTGCGGTTCACAAACGATGCGAATGGCAGCCCGCCCCCCTGCAGGTCGAACTGTCCGAACAGCTTCCGCCCCCAGGCGTCCCAGTTCAGTTTCTGCCAGATGCCGAAACCGCTGAGGATCGCAGCGTTGAGGGCGACTGGCACGTACAACCACATGCGGCGCCGCGCGTCGCCAAACAACTGCACGCCCAGAAAACCGGCACACAAGGCCAGCAGCATCCGGCTGGCTTCCAGCCGCGTCGCGGCGGGATAGATGCTGGCCGGCGTCAGCCCCTGCGATTCCCGCAGCGACGAGCCTTCAGGAATCGCATCCAGCATGACGGCCCGCGCGGGGGCCTCAGGGCGGTCCACCAGGGGGGCCAGTTGCAGCGCCGCCAGCATGATCATCAGCAGCGGCGGCAGCAGCGAATCCACGAGGACCGTGTTGCCCTCGCTGTGCGTCGAAGGCCGCGACAACACCGACAGCCACCACAGGCCCAGGGCCGCCAGCACGCCCACAAATACCAGCGGCTGCCACGACAGCGGGGCGCTTCCGAATGGCCAGGGAGCGACGACCAGCGTCAGGGCCAGTACGCCCCGGGCGATCGCCGCGCAGACGGAAGAAAACATTCCGGGACCTTCCCAGCAGACGTTGCAGTGCACAATCCGTGGGGACCGCAGGCCGGTCCGCAGTCCCCGGACGCCGTTCCGCCCGCGTTGCCCCCCAGCCTTGATAGCCGCGGAAACGACCGACGGCAAACCCGAATTGGCCGTCGGGTCCCGGGTTGCGCCGTTCCGCCGGACATTGACGCCGGTCGCAACGATGCGGACAATCCCCTCAGGGCCGTTGACAGGATGTTCGCGGCGGATCGATCGCAGACTGTGGTCAGGGACGGGTTCGACCTCGTTGGAGCGAACGATGCTTCCGTTTTCAAGGCCGCGCCGCCGAAGGTGGCTGCTGCTCTGCGACTCGCTGGAAGATCCGTCCGCGCTGACGGACTCGGAGCCGCGCGCGAACGAAGCGTCTCCCGCTTCCCCTGCCCCGTCGGCGACGCCGCGGGAGGCAGGTTCCATGCTCGAGCGCTTTGCGAAGCATTGCGGCAGCAGCCGCCAGTTGCAGGTGACATTCGCCCTCCAGGACTCGAATGACTGGAAGACGGTCGTCCTCCCCGGGCCGTTCGCGATTCTCGGCCGCGGGGATGATTCGTCGATTCCACTGACCAATCCTCTCGTCAGCCGGCGGCACGTTTATCTCCAGGTGATCGACGACCAGGTCTTCTTTGCCGACCTCGGCAGCCGGGCCGGGCTGAAACGAGACGGTCGCCGCGTCTCCAGCGGCGTGATGACTCGCGATGACTCCCTGGAAGTCGGGCCGTACCGGCTCCGCGCTGAGGCCATCCCGAACTCCGCTGTGGACGCGCCGGGCGACGCCGAGTTCCCGCCTGACATTCCGGATCTCGCGCTCGACTTCGTCAACCATCGGAACACAACCAAGCCGCTGAAGCTGACGCGCCGCGTCACGCTCATCGGCTCGGCGCGTCCGTGCAACGTCCGCCTCGAACACGAGTCGGTTTCACGGGTGCACTGCAGCATCGTCCGGGGAGATCGCGGCTGGTGGCTGGTCGATCTCGGATCGCGGACCGGCACCCGTCTGGATGGCGTGCGGGTCAGCTTCGCGCCCCTGTCGCTGGGCGCCGAAGTGAAGGTCGGCAGTTTTCGAATGCTGCTGCGAGACGCCATCACGCTGGACGACAGCGACGACACCTCGATTCTCACCGACCCCGCCAGCGAAGCCGAGGCTGCCCAGCATGCCCTCCGCCGCGCGGCGGCCGCAACGCCGCAAGCGACTCAGGCCGTGCCGCAGGATCTCGTCGTCGAACTCTTCCGGGAGTTCACGGCGCTGCACGAACGAACGGTCGTGCAGTTGCAGCAGTCGTTCCGCGAGCTGTTGACTCTGGCGATCGCCAGGCGGCCGGGACTGCCCCTGCCTGACGACAGGAGAGAGCCGCCATCGCCCGACGTTCCGCGCTCCGCCGCGCTCATCGAGACGACGTCGGAAATGGACGCCGTCGAGGCGACCGGCGAAATTTCGGTGGAGGTCCACGAACTGCTCGCCGAGCGGATTCAATCCATCGCGTCGGACGTTCAGCGGGAGCGGAACGATCTGGCCGTCCGGCTGCTGCGGCAGGTTCCCCAGAAGGGCTGACGCCACCGGAAGGCACGGCGTTTTCGGCTCAGGCCGCCTCCGGCGGATGCCGGGCGACTTCGTTCGTGATCAACCGCGCTGAACGGTTGAACGTGAAGTAGTTCCACGCCCACTGCACCAGCACCAGCAGCCGGTTCTGGAACTGCACCAGAAACATCAGGTGCACGACCAGCCAGATCAGCCACGCCGGCAGTCCGGAGAATCTCCAGCCCCCCAGTCGGGCCACCGCGGCCGCGCGGCCGATTGTGGCCATCATTCCGCGGTCCCGGTATCGGAACGCCGGCGCGGGCTCATTTCGCAACCGGGCCCGGACGACCTGCGCCAGGTACTGGCCAGCCTGCATGGCGGCCGGAGCGATTCCGGGCAGCTGCGAACCGTCGGGCAGCTTGCAGGCCGCGAGGTCGCCGATCACATAGATGTCCCGCGCGCCCTCAATGCTGAAGTCCGGGTTCACCGGCACGCGTCCGGATTTGTCGCAGTCGATTCCCGCAGCCTTCGCGAGTCGTTGCCCAATGCTGGCCCCCTGCACTCCGGCGGCCCACACGACCGTCTCAGCGACGATCGTCTCCGGACCGCCAGTGCTCTCGACGAGCACCGCGCCTGGCGTCAATTCCGAGACCCGCGTCTTCAGCCGCACCACGACTCCCAGCCGCGCGAGCTGCGAGGCTGCGCGGCGCGACAGCTCCTCGTCGAACGCGGGCAGCGCCCGGTCCCCCGCTTCGACCAGCAGCACCTGCGCCCCCGCGGGATCGATGTTTCGAAAGTCCCGCCGCAGCGTGTACCGTGCGATCTCCATCAGCGTGCCGGCCAGTTCCACGCCGGTCGGACCTGCGCCCACGACGACAAACGTCAGCAGCGCCTCGCGGCGGACGGGATCGGTCGTCTGCTCCGCCTCTTCGAACGCCCGCAGGATCCGCCCGCGAATCTCGGTCGCGTCCTCGATCGTCTTCAGCCCCGGCGCCAACGCCTCCCAATCGTCCCGACCGAAATAGCTGTGCCGCGCTCCGGCCGCCACGATGCAAATGTCGAACGGCACGCGCCCCTCATGCAACACGACTTCGCGCGCCGCCAGATCGAACCCTTCCGCTTCCGCCAGCAGCACCCGGCAGTTCTTCTGACGTCGCACCAGCGATCTGAGCGGCGACGCGATGTTGGCCGGCGACAACCCTCCCGTCGCCACCTGGTACAGCAGCGGCTGAAACAGATGAAAGTTCCGCCGGTCAATGAGCGTGATGTCCAGGGGCTCCCGAGACAGCGAACGCACGAGCTGCAACCCGCCGAATCCGCCGCCGATCACGACCAGTTTCAACCGTTCGGGGGAGGAGACCTGCTGACTCTTGTCGTTCATCGCGTGGACGCCTTCATGACCGCCTGTGACACGCCGCATCGTCGCCGGGTTCCTGGAAAGGCGAGATTGTAATTGGCGGGAGTGCAGTCCGTGCGCCAACCGTCCGGAATCGGGCCGGCGCCGCCGCAGCCAGCCCGGCTCCTGTGAACTCACGACACAGGCCCGGCGCAACGATGCCTCGCAGGCCAGCGTCCGGCTAGACTCTCCGGATCGTCGCATCCCGCCCCCGTTCTTCGAGGAGGATTCGAAATGCAGCGTGCGCTCGCCGCCCTCAGTTGCCTGATGCTGCTGCAGGCCGCGCCGCTGGCCGCCCAGGAAGCCGCCGACGTGCTGCTCCGGAACGCCATTATTCATGATGGCTCCGCGTCTCCCGGAGTGGTGGGCGACGTCGCGTTCCGCGGCGGCCGGATCGTCGGCGTCGGGCGTTTCGACGGCCCCGCGCGGCAGACGATCGATTGCACCGGACAAATCGTCTGCCCGGGGTTCATCGACCTGCACAACCACAGCGACACGCAGATCGTCGCCGCGCCGACGCGGGCCAACCTGAACTACCTCCGCCAGGGATGCACGACGATCATCACCGGCAACTGCGGCGCCGGGCCGGTCAACGTCGGCGCTTATCTGGCGAAGGTCGATCTGCATGGCGCGGGGACGAATGTGGGGCACTTGCTGCCGCAGGGAGCGCTTCGCGAACTCGTGGTGGGGTTGGACGACCGCAAAGCGCGGCCCGAAGAGCTGCAGGAGATGCAGCGGCTGATCGACCTGGGGATGCAGCAGGGCGCTTGGGGCATCTCCACCGGGCTGATTTATGTCCCCAGCAGCTACGCGACGACCGCCGAGCTGACGGCGCTGGCAGCGGTCTCCGCGCGACGCGGCGGGCTGTACGTCAGCCATATTCGCGGCGAGGGGGTCGAACTGCTCGCGTCGGTGGAGGAAGTGCTGACGATCGCCCGTTCCGCGAATGCTGCCGCGCACATCTCCCATTTCAAATGCAGCGGCCGGGATGCCTGGGGGCTGGCCAGCCGGGCGCTGGCGCTGGTGGAACAGGGCCGCGCCCGGGGGCTGAGGGTCACGGCCGATCAGTACCCGTATATTGCTTCCAGCACCTCGTTGGAGGCCACCGTCGTGCCGGCGTGGGCGCGGGCCGGGGGCAGCCGCAAGCTGCTGGAACGCTGGGACGATCCCCAGACCGGCCGCACGATTGCCTCGGAAATTGAAGAGGAGATCCGTCAGAAGGACGATGGGCACGCGGTCCGGCTGGCCCGCTTTGCGCCGCGTCCCGAATGGATTGGACTGAGCCTCGCGGACATCGCCGAGCGCGAGCAGCGTGCGACCATCGACGTGGTGCGGACGATCATCGAACAGGGGGGCGCGGCGATCGTCAATTTCAGCATGAACGAAGACGAGGTCCGCGACATCATGCAGCGACCCTGGATGGCAACCGCCTCGGATGGACGCGCCGATCTTCCCGGAGCCGACAGGCCCCACCCGCGGCTCTATGGGACGTTCCCGCGGAAGATCGGCCACTATGCCGTCCGCGAGGGAGTGATCAGCCTGGAGGCCGCCATTCACAGTTGCACGGGGTTGCCCGCCGACATCCTGGGACTTTCGGACGCCGAACGATTCCAGCTTCCGCCCGACGGGCCGCAGGGATCCGAACCCGATCTGCGTTTGCTGCCGCGGGGCTATCTGCGGCCGGGATTCGCGGCGGATGTGGTCGTCTTCGACCCCGACGAACTGATCGACGTCGCCACGTTCGAGGATCCGGCCCGCTACTCCCGGGGAATTCGCTACTGCTGGATCAACGGTGTGATTGCCATCGATCGCGGAGAGCCGACGGGAGCGCTGGCAGGAGTCGCATTGCGGCATCGCGCGCGTGGCGAATGAGGCTGGCGGGGCGATACAGTCTGCCCCCGTCCGATGTCTTTGTTCGCTGGAATTGCCCGATGATTTCCCGGATTACCGGCACGCTGGTGCGGCTCGACGGCCTCGACGCCTACATCGAAGTGGGCGCGCTCGAATACCACGTGTTCGTCCCCGAGTTCGTGCGACGGCATCTGCAGTCGCTGCTCCAGCAGCCGGTGTCGCTGCGGACGCTCGACTACATCGAAGGGAATCCGCAGAAGGGGGGCCGCATGGTTCCCCGGCTGATCGGCTTTCAAACGGAAGCGGAACTCGAGTTCTTCGAAGTCTTCTGCTCCGTGGATGGCGTCGGCGTGAAGAAAGCTCTGAACGCGATGGTCCGTCCCGTTCGGGATGTCGCCCTGGCCATCGAGGAGCAGGACCTGCGGTTGCTCGCCTCGCTGCCGGGCATCGGGCCCGCGATGGCGGAGCGGATCATCGCCAAACTGCGTCGCAAGATGACGCGGTTCGCGCTGATGGTCGAACGGTCCGGGCCGGCCGTGGACGCCGACGCCGACCGCAACCTGCTCAACGACTGCCACGACGCGCTGATCGCGCTGGGCCATTCCCCGGCTGACGCACGCGAGAAGATCGAGCAGGCGATCCGCGCGAATCCCAAGATCAAAAGCATTGATGAGCTGATTCAGGCCATCTACCGCAACGAGCGCCAGGCGCGGTGACTCGCCGCGTGGCCTGCGTCGTCAGTTCAGCTCCAGCGCTTCTTCCCAGTGCTCCATGAGCTGCGCGAGGCGTTGCTCCGTCTCCTCGTAGTCTTCGTGGACGGTCCGCGCCCGATCTCCGTCTCTCAACACCGCGGGATCGGCCAGGTCCTGCTGCAGCTCCGCGAGACGGATCTCCGCAGCGGTGATGTCAGCTTCGATATCGGCGACTTTGCGATAGGGGAACTTGCGCTTGCGCCGGGCGGGCTCTTCCCGTCGCCGCGGCGCGGACTCCAGTTCGGGCCCCGGCGCCCCGGGAGTTGGCGGCGCCGCCGCCGAAACCCGTTGCTCCTGTGCCCAGTGATACGCCGAATAGTTGCCGTCGTAGACGTCGCATCGTCCGGGAGCGAACGCGATGACGCGCGTCGCCACCTGGTCCAGAAAGTAGCGATCATGGCTGACGAACAGCACCGTGCCCGGGAATTCCCGCAGCGCGCGCTCCAGCGCCTCGCAGGACCAGAAATCGAGATGGTTCGTCGGCTCGTCGAGGATCAGGACATTGGCGTCCATGGCAGCCAGCCGGGCGAGCGCCGTTTTGGTCTTCTCGCCGCCGCTCATGCTGCCGACCGTCTGCAGCGCGAGTTCTCCGCGGACTCCGAATCGCGCGACCAGGCTGCGCAGTTCCCCGGGCGTCATCTGCGGCTTGCCGGGGGGGCGCACGGCGTCGACCGCCGTTTCGCTCGCGCCAACGCTCGTCAGTTGCTGATCGAAATAGCCGGTGTGCACGTGCGTCCCGATCCGCACCGCTCCGGAGCGCGGCGCCAGTTCGCCGGTGAGCGTCCGGATCAGCGTCGTCTTCCCGGCGCCGTTCGGCCCGAAAATGCCGATCCGATCGCCCCGCAGCACCTGCAGCGAAAGGTCCCTGAACAGCGGCTCGCCGCTGAAACCCTGTGAGATCCCTGCGGCGTCGAACACCCAGTCCCCCGTTCGACGAGGTTCGGGAAACGCCATCGGCGGCGCTTCGATGTCCGGCGGCGGCGCCGCCAGCTCGACCCGCTCCAGCTTCTTCTCCCGGTCTTTCGCCTGCGAGGATTTCTGACCCGCGAAGTTGCGGCGAATGAACTCCTCGGTCCGCGCGATGTACTCCTGCTGCTTGTCGTAGGTCTTCCGCATCAGCTCGATGCGCTCGTGCCGCTGCCGCCAGTAGTGCGAGAAGCCTCCCACATAGTCCTGCACGCCGCTCCGCGTGATCTCCAGCGTCCGCTCCGTCACTCGATCCAGGAAATAGCGGTCGTGGCTGACCAGCACCATCGCCCGGCTGCTGCGGTTCAGCCAACCCTCCAGCCACTCGGTCGTTTCGATGTCCAGGTGGTTGGTCGGCTCATCGAGCAGCAAGACGTCCGGCTCGGAAAGCAGCAGTCTGGCCAGCACGGCGCGGTTCTGCTGGCCGCCGCTGAATGTCGACAGCGGACGCCCGTAAACGGCGCGCGTGAAGCCCAACCCCTCCAGCACCTGATCGATCCGATGGTCGATGTGATACGCGTCCTGGCGTTCCAATTCGTTGTGCAGCGCGTCATATCGCTGTTGCAGGCGCTGCAGCTCCCGGGAATCGGCCGCGACCGCGATCTGTTCGGCCAGCCGATGCGCCTGGTCCTGCAATTCGAACAGATGCGACAGCCCCCTGCGGGCTTCATCTCGCAGCGTCCAGCCCGCCGGGAACTCCTGCACCTGTTCGAGGATGCCGATTCGCGCTCCGGGATGCCTTTCGACCGCCCCGTGATCCGGGTCATCCAGTCCGGCCAGTATGTGCATCAGCGTCGTCTTGCCGCTGCCGTTCGGTCCGACGAGACCGATCTTCTCGCCGGGACGGACCTCGAACGAGACGTCCCGAAAGATCGGCTCGACGTCGAACTGGCGGGCGAGTTCCCGGGCGGCAAGCAGGATCATGTTCGGGCGGATGGCAGGAACGGGCGCGCCGCCGGCAGCGGTGCAGCGAACTGCGAAGATACCGATTCGCACGGACCGGCGCGAATCGGACCCGCCCGCCGGACGCGGACTCAGGGGTCGCGCTGCGGCTGGAACGCGGCGCCGGACTCATCAGCGGGTCTCGATGCCTCGACCGTCGCCCGGCCGCGGTTTACGCTCAGGGCGTTCTGCGACTCCCTGACTGGCGATCCGGCCCATGAATTCACTGTGCGTTCGAAGTCTGGCGTGCCTGCTGTCGTTGTGCGCGGCGTCCGCTGCCAGCGCGGAATCCGCCGCCGTTCCGGACTACGAGACCAGCATCGCTCCGTTGCTGACCCGCTACTGCGCCGGCTGTCACAACACCGATGACGCCGAGGGGAAACTCTCCGTCAGCAGTTTCGACGAACTGGCCGCCGGCGGCGAACGCGGTCCCGCGATCCTGCCCGGCGACGCGGGCTCGAGTCGGCTGATTCGCGTCCTGACGGGGGAGGCGGAACCAAAAATGCCGCCCGAGGGAGAAGCCGCTCCGACGGCGGACGAGCTGGCGCTGCTGCGGGTCTGGATCGACGGCGGAGCGCCGGGGCCTTCCGGGTCCGCGCCGGACCGGATGCGTCTCAATGTCCCGGATGTCCCTTCGCGCGTTGCCAGGCTGCCGGTGGACTCCGTCGCGGCATCGCCGGATGGAAAGTGGATCGCGGTCGGCGAGTTCCAGACCGTGCATCTTCTGTCGAAGACCGACAGCCCCTCGGCAGCGATTGAGGGCCCGAATTTCGGAGAGTGGCGCACCGTGCGGTCTTTGAAAGGGCTGCCCGGAAAGGTGCAGGCGCTGCATTTCTCGCAAGACTCGACACAACTCGTCGCGGCCTCCGGAGTATCGGGACTGGCGGGCCAGGCCACGATCTGGAATGTCGAGGACGGCGCCCTGGCCCGCGAATTCGTCGGTCACCGCGACGCCCTGTACGACGCCGAGTTGTCGCCCGATGGCCGCATCCTCGCAACCTGCGGCTATGATCGCCACGTGATGCTGTGGGACGTCGAAACGGGCGTCTTGCTGCGCACCCTGGAAGGACACAATGGCGCGGTGTACGACGTCGCCTTCAGCCCGGATGGCAGCGTCCTGGCCACGGCCAGCGCCGACGACACCTGCAAAATCTGGCTGACGGCCACCGGCCAGCGGCTGGACACGCTGCCGCAGCCGCTCAAGGAAGCGTACTGCGTGGCCTTCACGCCGGACGGACAGTCGATTCTCGGATCGGGAGCGGACAACCGGATCCGCGTATGGCGCTTTCTGTCGAAGGCCTCGGAGACCATTAATCCGCAGATCCATGCGCGATTCGCCCACGAGGGCGCGATTGTTCAGATGGCGCTGACTCCCGACGGCCAGCGGCTGGCGACTCTGGCCGATGACCGCACGCTGAAACTGTGGGAAACCACGGCATTTACTGAGATTCGACTGTTTGAGGAACAACCCGCGGCGGCCGCGGCTCTGGCGATCATTGACGGCGGCCGATCGCTGCTGGTCGGGCGGATGGACGGGACGTTCGGCCTGTACGAGATCGGCGATGCTGCGCCGCGCGGCGCGGCGGAAGGCGCGGACGTCGCCGTCGCCGAAACGCCCGACGGAGAAATGACGACCATCAGCGAAACGGAGCCCAACGACGACGTCAACCGGGCGAATCCGTTGACGCTGCCAGCCACCGCCACGGGGACGATTCACTCCGGCGATGTCGACCGGCCCGACGTCGACTCCTACCGCTTCGAAGCCCGCGCGGGTCAGGAGTGGGTTCTGGAGATCAACGCGTCGCGCAGCGGCTCGCCGCTGGATTCGTATCTCGAAGTGCTGACGGCCGACG
The DNA here is from genome assembly GCA_019636235.1 of Planctomyces sp. Classification (GTDB taxonomy): domain Bacteria; phylum Planctomycetota; class Planctomycetia; order Planctomycetales; family Planctomycetaceae; genus Caulifigura. The sequence goes on along the minus strand of JAHBXW010000001.1, from coordinate 120,166 downwards.
GACGGCCAGTGCCGCGCGCCCTGCTGCAGGCGGTGCAGGACTCCTGGTTCACGTTTCGCGGGAAGGATGCGTTTCAATCCGACGACTTCCGGTTGTTCAACTGGGAGGAGATGGAGCTCAATCAATACCTGTACTGCAACGGCGAAGTCGTGAAGCTGTGGCGGTATCCGCGGGGGCCGGACTCCGGATTCATGCTGTATCCGGGAGAGGGTTCGCGGCACGGTTACTTCGATACGACTCCCCTGGCGCACGCCCTGGGAGAGCCCTGTTACATCGTCGAACCGCATCCTCCCGGAACGGAGCTCATTCCCAACGGTCTGCCGGTGTTCGAGGTGAATTATGAGAATGACGACGATGCGCGGCGGGAACTCGGCGCGGATTCCCGGTTGACGTTTCTGGCCCCGGAGGACGGCGAATACGTGGTGCGCGTGTCGGATGTGCGCGGACACCAGGGGGAGAACTATTCCTATTCGCTGCAGATTCGCCCGCGTCGTCCCGATTTCGCAGTGACGCTGCATGGCGCGAATCCTGTCGTCGCCGCGGGCAGCGCCCGCGAGTTCCGCGTCGTCGTGCACCGCAAAGACGATTACGACGGTCCCGTCCGAGTCGACATTGACGGGCTGCCTCCCGGCATTTCGGCGACCACTCCGGTCATCATCCAGCCCGGCCAGTTGGACGCGTTTGGCGTGTTGATGGCCGATGAGAACGCTCCAGAGCCCACGCCCGAGAACGCCAGCGCCAGCAAAGTGACGGCGACCGCTGAAATCAACGGCCGAGAGGTTGTTCACGAGGTCAATTCGCTGGGCGAGATCAAGCTGGGCTCCAGGCCGAAGCTGCAGATTGCAATTGAGGCGCGCGAGGGCGGCGCTCGGCCAGTCGGTGAAACGCCCGAGGGGCTGCTGGAATTTGTCATCGAGCCGGGGCAGACCATCATGTTGAACGCCCGGGCGGTCCGGCACGATTACGGCGGGCAGGTCCCATTCGGCAATGCGGAATCAGGCCGCAATCTGCCGCATGGTCTGTACGTCGACAACATCGGTCTCAATGGGTTGCTGATCCTGGAGCCGCAGTCGGAGCGTGAATTTTTTATTACGGCCGCCAAGTGGGTTCCGGAGCAATCGCGTCTGTTTCATCTCAAGACGGACGTGGAAGGCGGGCATGCGACGCGTCCCGTGCTGTTGCATGTGCGCCGCGCTGCGAACGCCGACGCAGCGGAATGAGCAGCTGCAGTCGCTCATGTTTTCCGGCATTTGCGATTCATCGACGAAAGAATCGCCGCGGCGCGGCAGTGCTGGCCCGTCGCATCGGCTGACTCACCAGCGTCGTTGACGTTCGCAACGGTTGTATGAGGCCCCGCTTCTCATGGCGTGTCATTCTGCAACAGTGCTGTACAGACGTCTGATACAGTTGCGAATCACGCCCATTGACAAGCAGTTTTCTCCCATCAGAATGCGTCTTTCGTAATCCACCACAGGAACACCTCTATGGCAAAGAAGCAGGCGATCAACAAGAGCAAGGCCATTCGCGACGCGTGCGACGCGAATCCTTCGAAGTCTCCCTCCGAAATCGCAGCGCTGCTGGTTGATCAGGGACTTTCCGTCACGCCGCAGTATGTGTCGACGATCAAGAGCAACGCCGCCCGCAAGGCGCGCGGCGGCAAGAAGCGGGGCGGTCCGCGGACGGTGATCCGCAAGAAGCCGACTGCCGCGGCGCCGAGCGGACTCGGCCATTTTGAAGCGGCCGTCGCCCTGATTCAGAGCGCCGGCGGAATCGCGGAAGCCAAGCGCGTGCTCGACACCGTCGAGCAGATTCGCAGCCTCTGACGCACGCCCGCCGCGACTGCGGCTCGCGGAATCCGACAGACATCGAAGCCCGGCGAGAACCGTCGGGCTTCTTTGCTGCGCGGAGCTGGCCGCGCCCGTGGCCCGTGAGCAGAAATCGCAGCCCGCGCGCCTACGCGCTGCGCGCGGCCGCCAGGAACGCGCGGACCTGATCCAGGTCTTTCACCCCGGGCGAACTCTCCACGCCGCTGGCCGTGTCCACGCCCCAGGGACGCGTCGCGCTGACGGCCTCGGCGACATTCCGGGGCGTCAGCCCCCCCGCCAGAATCAGCGGCGGCCAGTCTTTCTCCCAGACGGTCGCGAGCTCCCGCCAGGGCGCAACCTGTCCCGAGCCGCCATACTGCCCCGCCACACGCGCATCGACCAGGATCGCCTTGAGACGCAGCGGCCGATGAGCGGCGATTTCGTCCGCCAGGCGCGGCAGCGCCTCGGCATCGACGCGCCAGGCGCGAATGACGTCCAGGCCCGCATCGCCCAGCCGGGCGGCGTCCTCGGGCGGCTCATCGCCATGCAATTGCACCGTGCGAATCCCGCAATGCGCGGCGATGCGCGCGATGTCCTCGGCGGGCTCATTGACGAACACGCCGACCGGTTCGACATCCACCGGCAGCGCGCGACAGATGCGCTCCGCCATCCGCGGATCCACAAATCGCGGCGAGTTGGGATAGAAGTTGAGGCCGATGGCGTCGGGCCTCAATTCGGCCACGCGCCGAGCCATGTCCACATCGCCGATTCCGCAAATCTTGACCCACATCGGCCGACCGCCCGAAGCGAAACCGGCCCGGCCGATCCTGCGATCCGCCGGGGCCGGCTCGATGTTCCGCGCTCCGCTCATCCGTCGTTCGGAGCCACGCTGATGTTGTCGTAGAAGAACTCCGCGACCTTCGCGTCTCCAAACAGGCCGGGGCTGCCCTGCAGGTTCGGGACGGAATCCTCGCCTGTCACCATCCAGTTGGACGGCTCCGGTTCCCCGCGCTTCCAGACTTTCGCCTTCAGCACGGCCTTGTCCCCCTCGGTCGACGCCTGGAACTTGATCGTGTACCAGGTGTCCGGCGACCAGGCGAAGGGATACTCGGCCGAGAACCGCTCCGGCTGCGTATGCCACGTCCGGATCTCCAGACGCTGATGAGCGCCCATCAGCACGCAGGCATAGCGCTGGGCGATGATGCCGACGTCTCCCACCTTGCCGTCCCGTTCCAGGCCATACACATCCGCCTGGAACGTGTAATTCCGCATGTCGTCGGGACCGATCGTGCCCTGGCTGCGGGATCCCTTGGGGATCGTCATCAGTTTGCACAACACGCCTTCGCCCGACACGCCGCGCTCGCCTTTGGTGATTCGCAGCCGAGGCTCGGCGACCGTTGCCCCTTCCGCGCCGGTCGGCCGGTCCCACGTCGACCACTCGACGACGTCGAACACCTTTTCATCCTGCAGCAGCTTCAACGACGGCCCCAGCAGCGCCTCCGCGTCTGCTTTCGTGCGCGGCCGGGACTCATCCGTCGCCAGCTTCAGGTACGCCAGGAACTCCTTCCATTTCTCCTGCGGCGTGGAGTCGTCGATGACGAGTTCGGGCTTCGGGGCGTTGCGGATGTTCGTGTACAGGTACAGGTACATCGCCGCCGCGCGCTCGTCCTGCTGGCGCAGCTTCTGCCACAGATCGAAGTCGATGACGACATGCCGATACTGGGCGCCGACCCACGTGATGGGCACTTCGCCGTCATTGAAGTCGAACGACCATGGAAGCCGCGGGAACAGCCGCACGCGGGCGCCGCCGCTGTGCTCGCCGACCTTGGCCGTCACCAGCGCCGCCCCTGCTGCGCTGAGGTCCTTCGGAACCGTCAGCACGCCTTCGGCGTCGATCGTCGCGGGGCCGGTCGCCGTGAATTCGACGTCGCCTGCCGCGGCCAGCCGCAGGTACTGCCCGCGGTCGTTGTACAACCGGACATGATACGTCTGGCGCGCGCCGGGAGGCAGTTGCGTTTCCACGGGCACGACCTGCACCTGGGCTGGCGCCTCGTCCTCTTCACGCGGCGATTCCCGCGCGGGCTCGGGCAGCTCGTCGACTTCCTTGCTCCACTCCGCAAAGCCGATGCAGTACATCGCGCCCGTGCTGGGCAGGTAGATCCGCCCGTGCGAACAGATCGGCGATCCATGGCATTCCTCGCCCGAGGGCAGCCGGACGCGGGACACCTGCTCCAGCCCCTTCTCCGTCGGCCGATATACGTAGCAGCCGCGGCTGACTTCGTTCATGTACAGCTTGCCGTCCACGAACAGCGGACTGGCGCGGACCATCGTGCCCATCGTCTTGCGATCCAGCACCTTGCCGGTTTCGGGATCGAGCGTGAACAGCTTGCCGGTGTCGGAAGCGACGTACAGCCGCCCCCCGTGCATCAGGGGAGACGCGCGGCCGACCATCAGCTCCGTCTGCCGCCAGAACTCTCCGTCCTTCGTGATGTTCCCGGTCTTGGTGGCATCGAGGCAGAACACCGCGCCGGATTCGTTTGAGTCCTGATTCTCCTCGCTGTGACCGCAGTAGACGCGGCCGTCCACCACCAGCGGCGAAACGTTCAGCCCGTGCGACGACACGTCGTACTGCCAGATCTTCTTGCCCGTCCGCGGCTGGATGCCGTACATCGAGCCATCTCCCGCCCCCACGACCAGCTGCAGTTGGCCGTTCACCACCGACAGCACCGGGGCGCTGTAGGTCGTGTCCTCGGGCAGCAGACGCGTGCTCTGGAACCACACCGGCTGTCCGTTCGACTTGTGAAACGCGATGAACCGGTGCGCGGGCTTGGCCATTTCATCCCAGCCGATGACGACGGCCGAAATGATCACGTTGTCCTCGTGGACGATCGGGAAGTTCGTCCGTCCGCCGTAAGTCGTCAGAAAGCCGTATTCCTCGAACAGCGACCGTTCCCAGACGACTTCGCCGGTGTCGCCGTTGAGGCACAGGAAGTTCGCCGCCACGCCCAGGACGAACACGTTTCCGCTGGCCGGATCGGCGACGACGCTCGACCAGCCGAGCCGCTCGCGGGGCACATCGGTCAGGTAGACATTGAACGCCCGTTCCCATTTGACCTCGCCCGTCTGGGCGTCGAGGCAAACGACTTTCTCCCGCTCCTCGGTGGGAACCTCGGGCTTGTCGGTCGTGATCAAATACAGCTTGCCGGCCATCAGCACGGGCGTGGACCGGCTGCCGAAGGGCGCCTTCCACAGCAAGTTGCTCCCCTCCCCGCCCTCGGGATTCCATTCGTCCGGCAGCCCCTTCTCGGGCGACGTGCCATCGAACCGCGCGCCGCGCCAGTACGGCCAGTCGAGCGGGTCAGCGTCGGCCGCCAGCAGCGGAGCGGAAAACACGAGGCTGCATACGCAGCTCATTGCAAGCAGCAGGGAACGTTTCATCATGGACACACGACAATCCGTGAAACAGGTGGGCACGGCGACGGGCGGGACGCGGCGCGGATCGCATCGGCCGCGCCGGAACAGGGGCCAGAGGCAGGAGCCTGGCCGCGATGCGGCATCTCCAGCTTCAGCCGCGGGCGGCGGCCAGCACCGCGTCGTAATTCGGGTGTTCCGCGATCTCCTTCACATACTCGACATGCCGCACGACACCGTCCGGCCCGATGACGAACACCGCGCGGGCGTGACAGCGATCCAGCGGCCCCCCCTTGATCAACACGCCATAGTCCTCGCCAAACTTGCCCGTCCGGTGGTCGCTGAGCGCCTTGATGCGGCTGGCGTCTTCCGCGCCGCACCAGCGCTTCTGGCCGAACGGCAGATCCATGCTGACGACGAAAATCTCGACGCCGTCCAGCTTCGAGGCCTCGTCATTGAATCGCTTGGATTCCTGGTGGCAGACGGGCGTATCCAGCGATGGCACGGCTGCGATGATCCGCGTCTTGCCGGCGCTGGCAGCCAGCGTGACTTCTTCGAGGGCGGTGTTCTGCAGCGAGAAATCCGGCGCCTTATCCCCGACTTTGATCTCCCGTCCCGAAGTCGTGACGGGGTTCCCCTTCAGGGTGATCTGCGGCATGGAAATGCATCCCTTCAAACAATGTTGCGAATCGGCCGCGGTCATCATAGACCCCTGTTCCGAGGCCGCAAAGCCACCGGCGGTCGCTCCGCGGTCGCCCCGATCTGCGCGGCGAAAACACGGATCGGGAAAGCACAGGCCCCTTCGCCTCGCTCGAGCGCCAAGTCAGCAACCGCAGCTTGCACGTGGAGCTGAAGATAAACTTCATAATCGGGGGGGGACTTTGCCGATAAACCCGATGTGGCCAGTTGTGCGAACTGGGCTGACCTTCGCCGAGGAGGCCTGTCTCGCTCGAAAAAGGAAATCGCGGCAGACCGGCCGCGACGACGGGCGTCGTCACGGTTCGAGTGGACCGTTGATGTCCGGAAGCGGCGGCGGAGTCCGACGGTGCCAGTCCGTGGCCGCCTGGTAGCGACCCGCGATGTCGGCCAGCAGACGTTCGCTGAACGCCGGACCGACGAGTTGCAGCCCCGTCGGCAGTCCGTCCGCGCCGAAGCCGCTCGGAACAGTCAGCGCCGGGAATCCGGCGAGATTCGACGCCGCGCTGATCTGCGTCGATTCGAATCCCTGAGCCCATGAGCTGAACGGCTCCGTCACCGGACCGGCGACCGTCGCGAGCGTCGGCGTGAGCACCACGTCGAACCGCGTCATCCACTCGCTCAGCTCCCGCTGCATGACGCGCAGGATCCTGAGCGCCCGCAGGTAATCGACCGCCGGAATCATCAGATTGGCGTACAGGCTCCAGCGATTCTCCGGCGCGGTCATCTCCGCGATGCGGCCGTCCCGAAGCAGATTCTCATGAGCCGCCGCGCCCTCGCAGGAAATGATCAGGCTCGCGACGTCATTGAACGGCAGCTCTGGCAGCTCCGTTTCAGTCACCGGGCCGAATTCCCGAAGCACGTCGAGCGCCGCATCAAAATTGGTCGCGACTTCCGGCTGCACGCGCTCCGTCGCGCCGCGCAGGACCGCGAACCGGCAAGGCGCGTCAGCTTCCCGGGCCGACTCCGCGGGGCGGGCGACGGTCGCCGGGTCCTCGGGGTCCTGCCCTTCGATGACGTTCAGCACGTCCAGCGCATCCGCGGCCGTTCGCGACAACACGCCCAATTTGTCCATCGTCCAGGACAACGGCATGGCCCCTGCCCGGCTGACGAGTCCGAATGTCGGCCGCAGCCCGGTGATGCCGCAGTAGCCGGCCGGAGTCGTGATGGAGCCCCAGGTCTCCGAACCGATCGCAAACGGGACCAATCCTCCCGCGACGGCGCTCCCAGAACCGCTCGACGAACCGCCGCTCCAGCGATCGGTCCCCCAGGGGTTCCGGCCCGGTCCGGTCAACGACGCGTTCGCCTGGCGGTAGCCGAGGCCGCCGGCGATCTCGACCATCGCCAGCTTCGCGAACAGGATGGCCCCCGCGTCGGCAAGTCGCTTCAGGACCGTCGCCTGCCGGTCGATGATCTGCATCGCATAGGGCGCGGCGCCCCAGGTTGTCGGCGCCCCCGGCCAGGCCAGCAGGTCCTTCGCCGCATAGGGGATCCCATGCAGCCGGCCGCGGTTCCGCCCGGCGGCGCGCTCCGCATCCGCGCGGTCGGCCGCAGCCAGCGCCTGATCCCGCAGCACGGCGGCGACCGCGTTGTACCGGGGTCCATGCCGCTCGCAGCGTTCCAGGCTCAGCGCCGTCAGCTCCCGAGATGTGAACCGGCCGGAGCCCAGTCCCGCGGCGAGCGCCGGAAGTTCGTCAAAGCACGCGGAGGCGGGAACGGGCATCGGCATCGGGCCGCAGTGAGGTCAGCGAACGCCGCCTCACAATAGCCGCAGTCTTCCACTTACGGCAGCGTCGCGCCGGGCGGACGCTGTTCCGAGCCGCACGTCCGCGATCAGGGGAGAATGATCTCGCCGCCAACCGACAGGCCCTGAACCCACATGGCCTCGGTCCGCTCCCGGGCCCGGACGGCGGGAGGATTCGCGATCCCCTCATCGTTGTAGTAGATCGCCCGGTCCGCCCGCACGATGTTGCCGGCGAGCATGAAGTTGTAGCCCACCCGCAGGTTGGCCCAGTTTGAGAGCGGGATGCTCGCGTACACTCCGAGGTCCAGCGTCGGCGTGAACAGCAGCCGGCTGACGGACGAGCGCACCGGATCGGGGTCGAGGGCGTTCGGCGGATCGTCCACATCGAACGGGCCGTCGACGATATTCGGGTCGTCGAAGTCCCGCAGATGGGCCGTCATCACCCGGGACGTGAAGTCGTTGGCGCCGAAAGCGATCTTGGGTTCGAAGCCGACCGTGAACCAGCGATGCCGCAGCTCAGACCGGAAGCCGGTCTGCAGACTGTAGACGCTGTTCATCGACGACGCCTTGATCTGCGACACCGCGGGGTCCGAGATGATCCCGCCCGGAATCGCGCCCGAACTGTTGTTGAACACGCCCCGCATGTTCAGCCGCTCGTCGTAGCGCAGGTACCGGAAACCGAGCAGCGGCTGGATCGCAATGCCCTCGCTGGCGTTCCAGTGGTGGTAGTAAATGTTGATGTCGCTGCCCCACGTGTCGTTGTCGTAGTCGGCGACGAAGCTTTCGTCGTACAGCAGCACGCGACTGCTGACGTCGCCGTCCGACAACAACCCGACGGCGATGAACCGCGGGAACTGGGCGCTGTTGTTGCGCAGAAACGCCGGATCCTGAATGCGGTGGCTGCCCGGCGCCAGGCCCCACACGTTGCCTTCCAGCGTGACGTCCTGCAGCGGAATTCCGATCGTCCCTCGAATGCCGTTGAGATCGCGGAAGTCGACGCCGTCGGTGCTCTGGCTCTCGGCGACTCCAATCGAGCCGGAGGGAGTCTGCACGATGAACGGGTTCCGCGGATTGTCGACGCCGTCGACCGGCGCGCCGAGCAGGTGCCGGCCCGGCTTCTGAACGTCCCAGTTCAGGTACTCCAGCCGCATGTACGTGCCGCGGATCGTCTCGCGGATGATCAGGTCGACGCGGGAATCGAAGTCGTAGAAGAAGCCGGAGTCCTGAGGCAGCATTTGCGGCTGCGGCGGTTGTCCCGCGTAGGGCTGCGGCGTTGCGTACGGGTGCAGCGTCGGATAGGGCGTATAGGGATATCCGCCCTGCGCTCGGGCGACGTTGCCCGCGCTGAGGCACGCGCCGGCGATCATCACGACTCGGATCGCGGCGATGGCAATTGCCGATCGGCCTCGGGCGCCGGACCGGAACGCGCCCTCGTGTCGTGCAGTGTGTGGTTCAGGTCGACTGCTCATGCGCATCCATCCGCCCGACGATGCGGAGCCCCCAAGCGGACGCAGTACGTCTGCGCACGCCAATACGGGGACCGACGGAATCGGTTGTAGGAGAGTTATCGGCCGTGCCGGATCGCACGATCCGTCAAACCGCAACGGTCGTGACGGATTTCCGCGGGCCGTCCCCGCCGGATTCCGCCGCCTGACGAGACTGGGCAAGCTGGGAGGCGCAGCCCTACTTCGCGGCCGTGCAGTGGTACATCCGCCGGCTCGCCGGATCCAAAAGCCGCGCCACGTTCCAGGGGGCGATGGTCCGCGCCACATCCGCCATTCCGACCGCCACGTCCGCGGCGGGCCCCGCCGCCAGCCCCTCTCGAATCCGGGCACAGGCAGCAGTGGCCGTCGCCCGGAACTGCGGGTCATCCGCCAGCAGGAATCCGGGAGGTCGCTGCTCCGCATGGAATCGCCGCTCGAATGACGTCGCCGCGGCGAAATACACCGCCGAGCACGCGTGCAGCCATTCGGGATGTCGCCCCATGCAGGCGTACGACGTCGAAACGAGATCGTCGATCAGCATGATCTCGTCGGCGACCGCGCGGCTGTAACCGGCCAGCGCGGCATCGAACCGGGGACCGTCGTTCCACGACCGGAACGCCTCAGCGATCCGTTTCAATCCGCACAGCGTCTGCGCGATTCCCGTGCTGTAGAACGCATCGATGAATCCGGCGCAATTCGGCAGCAGACACCAGCTCGGTCCTGCGGCCGCGCCCCACAGTCGCTGCAGGCGCCCGGTCCGAATGCACGATCGGGACGGAAACGACTCCGGAATTCGCGTCGGACGAAAGGTTCGTTCGAGCGACGGATGCTCAACGAGCAGCGCTTGAAACTCCTCGTCGGGCGTCAACGCGTCATTGGCTGGCCGGCGCGGATCAAGCGAAATGCCAACGCTCGTGATCCCATTCTCGAACCGCAAGACCCACATCCAGCCTCCCTCGAAGACATGATGCAGCGCGGCGTCGTCGCAGGGATAGGGATGATCCTTCGTCGAAATGTCGAGCCGTTCCAATTCGTCCGACCAGCGCGGGAGGTGCAGCACATGCTTGAAGACCGATCGCGACCGGGTCTGCAACTCGTGCGAGCGATCTTCGATCTTCAGGAGGCGGGGCAGGACTCCGCCGGCGCCGGACGCGTCGATCAGAAAGTTCGCAGCGGCCTCTCCGCCGCGATCGCCCGACGCGGTCGACCAGCGGACTCGCCAGGACTGCCCGCCCGGTTCCACAGCGGTTTCCACCCCTTCCTCGACAACGACGCCCTCCCGCGCCGCCTCTTCACAGAAGTATGAATCGACATCCGCCCGGTACCAGTGTGTGTCGCTGACGGCGTCGTTGCGGCTGGCGGAAACAAGCAGTTCGTGCGAGTGGCCTGCGTCCGTCTCGAATTCGCGTCCGGAGGCATGGTGGAAGTAGCTGAATCCGCGTTTCAGTCCGCAGGCGATCTGCGGCAGCTCCGACTTCCAGCTGCCGTAGCGGGCCAGCGGCCGCAGGCGCGGCAGGTCGAACTCATCGCAGATGCGCTCGAGCGTGAAGTCCGCCGCCGGCGTCGACGATTCGCCGATCGCGAATCGCGGATGCCGTTGGCGGTCCAGCAGCAGCACCGAGCGTCCGAGCCGGCGCAGCAGGATCGCCATCAACGAGCCGCCAAAACCGGCGCCGAGAATCGCGACGTCAAAATCACGTTGCGACACGGCGCGGCTCCAGGTGCGGCGGGACCGGCCGTCCCCCCCAAGAAAAGTCAGCGAGCGTTCCGACTCAGGACTTGGGCTTCTCCAGCAGGATCACGTCGCCGGCCTTCAGCCCGTCGAGGATTTCCGTCGCATCGCCGCGGACATGACCGGTTTTGACGGCCCGCTTTTCAGGCGTCTCGCCGGCGATGAACACGTGCTTCGACGCCTCGTCGCCGTCGTCGCTGAAGATCGCGGACGTCGGCACGCTGAGGGCGCTCTCGCTGGCATAGGCGACGAGCTTCACTGAGCAGTTCATCCCGGCGGTCAGTCCCGCGCGGTCGCCGGTGAAGCTGACGCGGCCGTCGAACGTCCCGTCCTTGACCGGGATGTCGCCCACCGACTCCAGCTTCGCGGCCAGCCGCAGCCGGGAATTGGCGGTCGGCGTCGCGGTCCCCGTCTTGCCGGGCGTCAGCAGGTGCAGCTGCGCCTCGGGGACGTCCACCCGAATGAACATCTGGTCGCCGGAAACGATCGTGAACAACGTCGTATTGGCGGTCAGCGTTCCGCCTTCGCGAAGCTGCGACTGCAACTGCGCGCCGGTGGTCCACCTGCCGCGCTCGCACTGGCCGTAACGCACGACTCCGGCGACCGGCGCCTCGAGCGTCATCAGCTCGCGATCGGCGAGCAGCTTGTCCCGGTTCAGTTCCGCCTGCTTCTGCGCCTGCGTCTGCTTTTCGAGTTCAATCCGCTTCTGTTCGACGGCGGAGGGGAGCGCGACCTTCGCGCGCTGCAGCGCCAGATTCTGCCGGACGGCCGAATTCTCCGCCTGCAGCTTCTCACGCGGCATGTCGAGATTCGTCGACTTGTCGAATCGCAGTTTCGCGGTCTCCGCAGAAAACGTCGCATGCTCGACGTCCCGGCGCGTCCGCAGCAGGATGATCTCTTCCGTCTCTTCGGTGAGATCGTCCGCCTTGTACATCTTCTCCAACTGGTTCAGCTCCTCCTGCGCGTATTCCAGTTGCTCCTGGGCCATGCGCATGCTGCGCTCCGCCAACCGCTTCTGCAATTCGGCCCCGACAGTCCGGTAGTATTCGAGGTCCTCATCGGAGTACTTCTTGGCCCGCTCCGCGGCCTCAAGATCCAGCGGCAGCGACGCCTCCAGAACCTTCATCTCCTCCTGAGCCTGCGACAGCGACAGCCGACCCAAAGTCACCGCATACTCGGCATCCCGAATCGCGTTCTCCAGGTCGTCCGACTCCAGCACCAGCACGGCGTCGCCGGCGGCGACCCGCGTCCCCTGCGGGACGACGGACTTCACCACGAACTTCGACCACGCCTTCGGCGTCAACCGCAGTTCGGTCATCGAGTCCTGCTCGAACACACCGCTGAGATCGACCGTCACACGAAAGGGAGCTGTCTCCACCGTGTGCGTCTTCGGGGCGGCCGAATCCTGAGCCAGAAGGCAGGGGTTTGGAATCGCCAACGCCACCGAGACCAACAGCAGCACAGCCTGTCGCATCGTCCGTCTCCAACTCAGAGTTCCGAAATTGCCGAGCTTTGTGGAGGATAGCAGATTCGCGCGTCGCCGCAGCCATGCGACGCTGCGTCTCGTGAAGTCCATCAGCCCGCGCGATCAGCAGGATGCTCGCCAGGCGCCGTTCGCCGACCCTCCAGCACGTTCGCATGAATCTCACGGATCCGGCGCGTCATCGTCTGATAGCGAAACGTATCGGTGAACCGGCGACGCCCCTCCTCGCCCAACCGCGTGCGCAGGTCCGCATCGCCCAGCAGACGGAGGACGCCCTCCGCCAGTCCCGCGGCGTCGTTCAGCGGCGCCAGTTCGCCCGTCACACCCGGCAAAACGACCTCGCGCGCGCCGCCCACATCGAATGACACAACCGGACGCCCCGCGATCAGCGCCTGCGGCAGCACGCGGGCCAACCCCTCCCACTGGCTGGCATGAACGACGACGTCCATGCCGGGAATCAGCCCCGGGATCTGCTCCGGGCGCACCAGTCCGGTGAAGTGGAAGCGGTCCGTCAACCCGAGGGCCGCGATCTCGCGCTCCAGCGACTGCCGCAGGATTCCGTCGCCCACCAGCACGAAGCGGACGTTGGGGCAGCGGCGAACGATCTCCGGTGCGGCCCTCAGAAGTTCGTCGTGCCCCTTCAGCGGAAACAGGCGTGCGATTTTGCCGACCACGAGTTCGCCATCGCGAATGCCCCAGCCGCGGCGCACATCGATAGGCGGCGCGGGTGGATTCAGGAACGGCTCGACGTCAAAGCCGCTGTAAACGGTCGTGAACCGCTCGGGCGCAGCGACGCCGGCCGTGGCGTATTCACTGGTCATCGCGTCGGCGACGCTGATGAAGTGCGCTGTGCGGCGGGCGGCCCAGCGCTCGGCCCGGCGAAAGGCCTCGTAGGCCAGACGGCTCTGGCCGTAATGAAATGCGGCGCCGTGGATCGTGTGGACGGCTGGCAGCCCCACTCGCTCCGCCGCCGCCCGCCCCAGGATGCCGGCCTTGGAACTGTGCGTGTGGACGATGTCCGGCCGGAGAGCGGCCAGTTCCGACGCCAGCCGCCGCCAAGCTCGCCAGTCCCGCCAGGGATGGATGCTGCGCCTCAGTTCGTCAACGACGATGACTTTGAAGCCCGCCGCCTGTGCGCGTTCCAACAGGCTGCCCTCAGGCCCCAGCGGCGGCCCCGTGATGAGCGCCACGCGATCGCCGTAGGCCCGGTGCTGCTCCTCGCAGGTGAGCAGCGTGTTCTCCTGCGCGCCGCCGACGATCAGGCGTGTGATGACATGGGCGACGTTCATGCAGCCCGCACTCACGCGCTGAACACGTATTGCAGCGCTTCGGCCCGCGTCATGAACACCGGCCAGATGCGATCTAGGTTCATGCTGCGCACCGACTCCAGCAGATCGGGCATGAGATGGCAGAACGCCACGCGGCCGCGGGCCGAGCGCCCGAAACCGATGATCGCGTCCAGCACCATCGACGACAGGATCGGCGCGAACGCGCCGTCGACCACCAGGTGCCGAAAGCCGTGGGCCGTCAGCAGCTCCGAAATGCGACTGATCTCCACGTGGATTTCCTTGTACTTCAGCGTGGAGGCCTCGGCGATCGGAAACAGCAGGAGCGCGTCCCCATAGGGCTCGACCTTGAACAGCTTGTTCAACTTGGTGAGGAAGGTGGCCTTGTCCGGATCCGCCGCGACGTCGCTGGGCGCGGCCGGCATCTGGGGCGAAGCCGTCGTATATCGCGCCCGGAGTCGATATCGGCCGATTTCAAATTCGGCGTCGGGCGACAGCAGGTTGCAGCGGACCGGCTCCCCGTTCACCCGCACGCCCCCCTTGCCCAGCAGGTCGATGACCCACAGGCCGGTCGGCAGCAGCAGCAGGCTGCAGTGCACGCGCGAAATGTTCTCGTCCGCGCATGTGATCCGGCAGCGCTCGTCCCGGCCGACCAGCGTGATCACCCGGTTGATCGGCCACATTGTCCCCTGGGCGCTGGAGTTCAGCAGTTCCAGATCGACGTGCGGCAGCGCTCCATACTCCATCCGCTGCTCGGCGCGGGGTTTGAACTCCGTCGGCGGGGGGAGTTCCGCATCGGCAATCCAGCCGTCGTCGAACACCTGCAGCCAGGCGTCCCCGATCCGAAACCGGTGCGCCGCGGACACCCAGCCTCCGAACTGCGGCCCATCCCATTGAATTCCGCGGCCGCTGAGCAGATCGATGCAGGCCAGCCGGCCGCCGATCACCTGCAGGTAGGCGTGCCGGAAGCCGACGCCATCCTGCGGCAGCACGACATCGCAGTCGCGGGCACGGCCGATGATCGCATAGGGCGCCGGCAGATCCATCTCGTGCGGCTGACCGCTGCCATTGCGCACGAGCAGCCGGATCGGCGTGGCATTCCCCACCGCATATCGCAGTACAGGCGCTGGCGCGTCAGGCATGAATCGGAACCCGGCAATTCGTCGAGCGCTGCCCAGCCGGGATCGCTCCCGCCAATGCGCTGATCGCGCCTGGAAGCGACCTGTCGACTGTGATGACGACGCCCGTGAGAGGCCCCGACCACGGTTCCCCTGGTTGCGATTATGAAGGCGGCCCCATCGCGGGTCAACGTGCTCGCGACGGTCTGCGTGGGCGCACTCACGCGTTCAGCGCTCAGGACTCGTCGTCGCGCGGCAGCTCCTGCGGCGGAGCGGCGTGTTTCCAGAAATCGACCTGCTGACGCCGACCGCCGTTCGACAGCGATCTCTCCAGCCAGTGCCCCCAGACGATGTAGTGCCCCCCGAACACGACCACGAACCCGCCGAGCAGCAGGATCGCCACCCGGATTTCCGGGAGGACCATCGCCATCAAAGAGATCAGGCCTGTCACCACCATGATGGCCACGATCACCGCCAGCCATGTGGCGCTGCCATTGTCGGCCGACGTCCGCGCCCGAGACGGCAACCGCGGGCGCTGCGGGGCGTCCGTCATTAGAACGCTCCCTGTTCCGCCAGTCGCCGCAGCTCCTCCTCCCGATGCAGGAAGCCTTCTTCCAGCGACTCCAGAATCTTCGATTCCTTCACCAGGAACCCCAGTACGCCGCCAGGCGGTTCGAAGATCACGCGATCGACCATGCGCACGCCCGTTTCCTCGGCCTCGAAGTGGTGTTCGTGCCGCCAGGCCTTCATCGGCCCTTTCACCTGCTCTTCGATGATCAGCCGCGGCGCCTCGACCGCGATGATTTCATGCTCCAGCGTCTGCACGATGCCGAAACCCTGCACCTGGAAGACAATCCGGCTGCCAACGCTGACCACGTCGGGCGCGGAAACCATATTCAGACCCAGCCGCGGATCGCTGATCCGGGAGACGTTCGCCGGGCGCAACAGGAACTCGTACAGGCTGCTCGGGGCGCAGGGCAGCCACAGCGTGTCTTCGAAGACGGCCATGCGGACTCCGCAGGGTGGGGAATGAACCGTAGCCAGTGTTAGTCGAACCCCGGATCAATTCAATGCCGCATCCGCGCGGATTCGGCGGCGGCTTGCAGGCGGCGCCGGGAATCGTCCCATTTCGCCTGGCCCGCCGCCGATGAACATTGGAGGTTCAGACTTCGCGTCCGGGCCGCGCAAGCGGTAAACTCAATCGTTGTGCGGCCCGGGGCGCGTCATGCGACCGAGCCCGCTGGGCAACTCGCCTTTGAGGGGAAGCCGGCCAGATGAATCATCCCCAGACCACCGCCCTCGGGCGGGCCCGCCCCGAGCGTTCCGGACTCGCCCATTCCGCCCGCCGCGAATCCGTCCTGGACGACTTTTTGCGGCGCGTCAGTCTGTGGCGGAATACGCTGCGGACGCTGACGCATGTCGGCTGGTTGTGCGTTGCGGCCGTTGCGGCGGCGTTCCTCGCGATTCTGTCGGATGCCGCGTTCGCCTGGTCCGTTCCCGTTCGAATCGCGATCGATGCGGCCGCGCTGGGATTGCTGGCGGCAGCGGGAATCGCCCAGGGAATCGATCTGTGGCGACGGCGCTACGACGCCTCGCGGACGGCGCGGCTCGCGGAAGAGCGGCTGGGACGTTCAGACAGCCTGTTGATCAACGCGGTCAGCTTTCAGTCGGACGCCCTCGGGGGCAGCCCGGTGCTGCGCGCCCGCGTGATCCGCATGGCGGAGGAATCGGTGCGTGAGACGGCCGTCATGGACGTGCTCCCCGCGCGGCCGGCCGTGCGCGCGGGCGGGGCCGCAGTGATAGCGGCTGTGGCCTTCGGGATGGCGTTTCTCGCAGCGCCCAAGCTGTTCGGGATGGTCCTGCCGCGGTTTCTTGACCCGTGGGGAGACCACCCGCCGTACACACTGCTGAGTTTCGAGGCGCGCATCGCTCCCGAACCCGTTTTCCATTCTCGACCCGCGACGATCACCGTCGAAGTCCGCGGGCCGGACCGTGTCGAAGAGGCCCGGCTGGTCTTTCAGCACGACCCGCAGGGGGGCGATGCGCTGAACGTTTCGATTCCGATGTTCCGCACCGAGGATCGCACCTTCGTCGCCGAGATCGCCCGGGCCGTCCGCTCGACGGCCTTCCACGTGGAAACGCCTCGCGGCCGCAGCGAACGCTTCGAACTCCAGGTGACAGAAGTTCCCTTCTTCGAGGAGGCGAAGGCCCGCCTCGAGCCCCCCGCGTATACCGGCTGGAAGGCCCAGGATCAGCCGCTGAATCAGCGGGGCCTGCGCGGCATCGTCGGGTCGCGCGTCCGCGTCGCGGCGCGCAGCAACCTGGAGCTGTCCGCGGGGCGACTGCTGCTGCACCCGGCGGCGGCCAAAGGACAAGCGGCGCCCGATCCGATCGCGGTGAAGCTGACGCCCGCCGCCGATGATCCGCGGCGCGTCGAGGGGGAGTTCCCGCTGGAGTTCAATGGCCGGTTTGAACTCAGCCTGACGTCGCGCGCCGGCGTTGATTCGCAGGAGCCGATTGCCGGCCCCCTGACGGCCATTCCGGATCGCGGCCCGCAGGTCAGCATCACCAATCCGGACGAGTACCTCGTCGCGGTGGAGGGCTGGAAAGTCCCGGTCACAGTCGAGGCGGTCGACGACGTCGCAATTTCGCGGATGCGAGTGTTCCGGACGGTCAACGGTTGGATCCCCGTGCCGGTCGATCTGGAACGGCAGCCGGGCCAGCCGCACGTCGGCCGGGCGGCTTATGAATTCGACCTGGATCAACTCGGAGCCCAGGCCGGCGACGTCATCACCTATTACGCCACCGCCGAGGACAACTTCCCCGGCGGCCCCCGCTCCGCCGACTCCAGGATGCATACGCTGCAGGTGATCTCGCAGGACGAGTACCGCGAGTTCGCGCGTCAGCAGTATCAGATGGACGATCTCGCCGAGGAGTTCGAGACCTTCCGCAAGGAACTCGATCGCCTGGGCGCCGAGCGCGAGGAACTGCTGCAGCAGCTCGATGAGCTTCGCAAGCAGGCGGAGGCCGGCACGCTGGGAGACGAAGACTCCGAGCGGCTGGAACAGCTCGAAAAGCAGCTGGAGCAGTTCGCCCGGGACTCCGAGCGGCTGGAGAAGAACCTCGAAGACCGCGCCCAGCAGTTGCAGTTGTACGAGCTGGAAAAGGAGTACGGCGAGGAACTGCAGAAGCTCGCGAAGCATCTCCAGCAGCAGTCGCAGAACTCGTCCGAGGTGGCGCAGTCCCTGTCGCGGATGCGGCAGTCCTCCGGCGATCCGGACGACGCGCGGAAACAGTTTCAGAATGCTGAGGAGAAGTTCCGCAAGGAGCAGGAGCCGTTTGACGACGCCTCCCGCGAACATCTGGACTCGATGTCGCAGGACCTCGAACTGATGCGGCTGGCGGACAGCATGCTGGCGCAGATCGATCGCCTGCAGGCGGTCATCACGCAACAGCGCGACCTCGCGAATCGCATGGCCGAGCTGGCCGGCAAGACCTCGCTGTCCGCGGACGAAGAGGCCCGGGCGGAGCGGTTCGCCAAAGAGCAGGAACTGCTGCAGCAGGAGTTGGAATCGCTGCAGAAGGATCTTCAGGAGGCGGCGGACGCGGGGCGGGAGCGGCTTCCCAAAATGTCCGACAGCGCGGATTCGATCTGTGAGAAGATCGGCGAACTGCAGATTCCCGCCGACCAGCAAACCGCGGCTCAGGCGTCCCGCGACGGAAACGGGGACCAGGCGCACCGCCATGCGGAGAACGCCGCCCGCAAACTGGAGTCGCTGCAGGCCGAGGCGGGGCAGTGTCAGCAATGCCAGGGCCTGCAGGACGGCCTGGATGGGCCGCTGAGCCTGTCGCGGCAGCGGCTGGGCCAGTGCCTGCAGCAGATGTCGCAAGGGCGTCGCGTGCCCGGGCTTGGAAAACGCGGCCAGGGTCAGGGCCAGGGCGAAGGCGGGACGTCGGGCGGCCAGGGCGAAGGACAGGCCCAGGGACAGGGTCAGGGTGGCCAGGGAGACGGACTGTGGCGTCCCGGCCAGTCGTTCCCCGGATCGCAGGCGAACATGCAGGTCGCCGGGCCCCGCACGCAGGATGCCCGCGAGTCGGCAAAGAACACGTCGATGCAGAGCGACGGCCGTGGCCGCGGCATCGCGCCGGAAGGCGTCGCGCTGCCCGCCGACAATGAATCGCTGAATCCGGAATCGCGCCGATTCAGCGGCTCATCCGGGGGCCAGTTGCGAGGCGTGCCGGTCGGCTATCGTGACGCCGCGGAGGCCTACTTCCGACGGCTGGCTGAGGAGCGGACGCCGAAGTGAGCGCTGCTGAACAGGACGCTGCCTCGGAAGCGCGACGGCGCATCGACGAGCTGTATTCGCCAGAGCGTTTCGGGGAACTGGCCGAGACCTGGCGGCGGCTGTTGACGTCGCACCTGCGTTCCGTGGAAAGCTCGTCCGGCAAGGTTCTCAACTGGAATCCACCCGAAGTCAACGTGCGGGAGGCGGAGCGCCAACTGGCCGCTGGGGAGGGCAGCCCCGTCGCGGGCGACCAACTGGAAGCGCGGTTTCAGGAACTCGCGGAGCAGTGTCTGTCGCGCGGTCAGAACCTTCATGACCCACGCTACATCGGGCATCAGGTTCCGCCCCCCTCCCCCATCGCCGGCCTGTTCGATGCGCTCGGCACGGTCACCAACCAGGTGATGGCGGTCTACGAAATGGGCCCCTGGGCGACGGCCGTGGAACGCGCGCTGATCCACCGCTGGGGCGAGGCGCTGGGTCTCCCCGCGGGCCGGTTCGCAGGACTCATCACCAGCGGCGGCTCGCTGGCGAATCTGACGGCCCTGCTGACCGCGCGGAACGTCGCGCTCCCCGAGGCCTGGGAGCACGGACTGCCGCAGGAGGGGCCGCGGCCGGCGCTCGTCGTGCATGCCGATGCCCATTACGGAATCGCCCGCTCGGCCGGCATGCTCGGACTGGGCACGCAGCAGGTGATCCGGGCGCCGCTGGATGAGCGGCGGCGGATGGATCCCGACGCTCTGGATGCGATCCTGGCGGGTTTGGCGCGGGACGGCACGCCGGTTGTGGCTGTCGTGGCGTGCTCATGCGCGACGCCCATCGGCGCGTTCGATTCGCTGCCGCAGATCGCCGACGTCTGCGAGCGGCATGGCGTGTGGCTGCATGTGGACGCCGCGCATGGCGGCGGAATGATCTTCAGCGAAACGCGCCGCGGGCTGCTCGACGGCCTGGCCCGGGCCGACAGCTTCATCTGCGACGCCCACAAAATGCTGTTCGTCCCGGCGCTGTGCGCGTTCGTGTTTTACAAGCGCCCGGAGCATCGGTTTGAGGCGTTTCGCCAGGAGGCCCCGTATCTGTTCGATCCCTCGGCGCCTGCGGCGGCCGACTACGACGTCGGGCTGATGACCGTCGAATGCACCAAGCGGGCCGCGGCATTCGGACTGTGGGGCGTGTGGTCGCTGTTCGGCTCGCGAATCTTCGGCGATCTCGTCGACGCGACGTGCGACGGAGCGTTGCGGCTGCACTCGCTGATCGTCGAGGCGGACGATTTCGAACCCCTGCACGAGCCGCAGGGAAACATCGTTGTCTTCCGGCACGTTCCAGACTGGCTGCGCGGCCAGTCGTTGGAGGCGATTGGCGACGCGAACCGGGAGATCCGCCGGCGCCTGATTCTCTCCGGCCGGTATTACCTGACGCAGACATCTCTGGGGGGCGCGGGGGCGCTGCGCTGCACCGTCATGAATCCGCTGACCGTGGAGGCCCACTTCGCCGGGCTGCTGGAGGCCCTTCGGGACATCGGCCGGCAGGTCGCGGGGCTCTGATTTTTCAGCGGCTCCCGGCCGCGCCGTCTGATACAACCGGCGTTTGCCTTCCCTCCGCTCGACCTCCAGGACCCGTCCCCTTGGCTGACCCGGCCGCCGACGTTGCGATCGTCCTGCAGCCGCGACGCCTCCGCGCCCCGGCCGTGCTGCTGATGCTGGGCATCATGCTGGTGTTCGGCGCGGCGCTGTACGCCCGGGGGCGGCTGTCGCCGGTCATCGTGCCCGACACGTCCGGATACACGGAGTTCCCGTTCCGGCCGTTGTCCGCGGCGCTGGAGCACTACCGGACGCCCGGCTATCCGCTGTTCCTGAAATTCGCCGGCAAAGTCGCCTCGCACTGGCGGGCCGTGCCCCTGTTGCAATATGTCCTGTACTGCATGGCGGTGCTGTTGTTCGCCTCGGCATTCGCCACCGTGGCGCGGACCGGCAAGGCGGCGACCTGCGGGCTGTGGTTGCTGGGAGCGAACATCGTCATCGGACCGGAGGCGACAGTCGCCGCCGTCGCGACGGATTTTCTCGCGGCCGCTTTGGGGCTGACCGTCGTCGCGCTGGTGCTGCGACGCGCGGTGTTTGAGCATCCGTCCCGGGGCAGCACGCTGCTGATCGCCGGCGTGGTCGCCGCGGCCTGGCTGGTGCGACCGGCGATGGTGTTTTTGATCGCGCTGATTCCGGTGCTGTCGCTGGCGTTGCGGCGCGTGCTGCACGCGCATCTGCCATGGAACCGCCTCCGTCGGGACTTCGTGGTCCTGATGATCGCGGGAGCGTTTCCGCTGCTGGCCTATTGTTCTCTGCGGGCGGCGGTCGTGGGCCGATTCGGAATCGTGTCCTTCGGCGGCTACAACCTGATCGGCGTCGCCGGACAGTTCCTGGACGCGCAGCACGTCAAGCTGCTGCCGGACAGGATGCGTCCGCTGGCCGAGGCCGCTGTCGAGCGGCAGTCCGCGCTCTGGCCCGCCGATCATCCCGGCGCACATGAAGACCGGCTGAACTACGCGCGGCTCGAGGCGCGCTACGACGACACGATCTGGAAAGTCTACGCGCCGATCGCGGAAGAGCGCTCGGACGGCAACAACGCCGAGGTCAACAGCCGACTGCGGGAGCTGGCGACGTCCATCATTCGCGCGCGCTCGCGCGACTACGCGACGTGGCTGACGAAGGCGTCGCGGCAGGCGGCGCGGAAGCTCGCCGCCGATTTCATTCTCAACCCGTGGTCGCTGCTGGCGGCGCTGCTGCTGATCAGCCTGGAACTCGCCGTGATCCTGCGAGGCCGGCACACAACGGCGGCCCCCTCGCGCGGCACGAAGGTGCTGTTCCTGATCGCGTTTCTGTATTCCGTATTCAGCCTGGCCGTCGTGGTTCCGGTGTGTCCTCCGCTGGGACGGATGACGGACGCCGCCGGGCTGTTCCTGCCGCCGCTGTTCATCTCAGCCTGCTTCGACCGTTTGCGACGATTGCGGTCATCTTCAGTGGCCGTGTGACGGGCTCGCCACGCGGCCGGCCTCGCGCGGCCCTACAGCTGCGGCCGCGGCGGCTGGAAGGGAGGCTCGGCGCCGACCGCGCCGCGCGTGTTCAGTCTGCGGCGGTACACCTTGTCGCTGCAGAAAATGTAGATCACGTCCCGCTCCACGCCGCCGAACGCCACGTTCGCCAGCCAGCGCCGGTTCGGCGTCGGCAGGATCAGGTTCACGCGCCCCGTCTGATCCAGCACCTGCAGGCCCAGTTTCGTCGTCACGTACTGTCGGCCCGCCACATCGACCGTCATGCCGTCCGCGCCCGACTGCGTCGTGTCGTCCGGACAGTGCAGCCAGCCGTACGGCTGCTTGTGCGCCAGCGAACCATCCGGCTGGATCTGATAGCTGAGGACAAACCGCGTCCGCGTATCGGCGACGAACAGCAGCGTCTGGTCCGTCGATGTCGCCAGCCCGTTGGGGAACTCCAGCCCCTCCTCGTCGACGATCTTCTTCTCGCCCGCCGTGTTGAACCACCACAGCTTGCGATTCGTCGGATCAGTGAAGTAGCCCTGCCCGTCGTGCATCATGACCAGGTCGTTGCAGTTCACCCCGGAAACAACCGCTTCCACGTTCCCGGCGTCGTCATACCGGCCGATCTGCCGGGCGCCGTCCTGGCAGGCGTACAACCGTCCGTCCGGTCCGAATTTCAGGCCGTTCGCGCCCTGCGTGTTCTCCGCGAACACGCTGACCGTCCCGTCCACGGCGATCCGGTGAATGCGATTGTTGGGGATGTCGGTGAAGAACACTTCGCCGGCCGCGTTGACCGCGCCTCCCTCGGTGAACTTGTACCCCTCGCTGACGAGTTCCCAACTCTGGCCGGGAATCAGGACGTCGACGCGATGCTTGTCGGGATGCGCCGCGCGGATCGGCTCCGGGTAATCGCGCCACAGCCAGCGCAGCGCGTCGGGCAGGATGGCGGCCGTGTGCTGGCCATTGTGGCCGCCTTCGCCCCAGATGTGATGCACGTCGTACCCGGCCCA
Organism: Planctomyces sp.; assembly: GCA_019636235.1. Classification (GTDB taxonomy): domain Bacteria; phylum Planctomycetota; class Planctomycetia; order Planctomycetales; family Planctomycetaceae; genus Caulifigura. The sequence continues at coordinate 97,092 of JAHBXW010000001.1, read as the reverse complement.
GGTCAGCGCTGAGAGCATGTCCTGATTCGCGACCCACCAGCTTCCCGCATAAATGTCGAGATCGTTCGATCCGTCCTGCAGGAACACGCGGATCGGCTTGGGCTCCGTCTTGCGGACGAGGACGGGGTACTCATTCCCTCCGCGCAGGCCGACATACGTGCCGATGCTGCTGAGCACGCGGCGGAACGCGTCCGGGCGTTCCCAGGCGACAGTGAAGGCACAGATCGCTCCGCTGCTGGCGCCGGCGATGGCCCGATCGTTCGGATCCTGGCTGAGGTTGTACCGGCCCCCCACCTCGGGCAGGATCTCCTCGAGCAGAAACCGCGCGTAGCGGTCGCCCAGCGCATCGTATTCAAAGCTGCGGTTGAACCGCGGCTGCGCGTTTTCATGCGGCGCGGGGACCACGCCGGGGCTAATGAAGATGCCGATGGTCACCGGCATCTCCCCCGAGTGGATCAGATTGTCCATGACGACCGGCAGCTTCCAGCCGTTCGCCATGCCCAGGCCATCCTGAGTGACCAGCACGCACGCGGGTTTGGCGGCGTCGTACTGCGCCGGCACATAAATCCAGAACTGCCGCTGCGTGCCGGGGTAGATGGAACTCGACCAGTCCAACGGGCCCTCAACCTTGCCTTCAGGAACGCCCGGCTGTCGGACGGAATCCGGATGATCGGGATAGGACTCGCGCTGCGCCTGGGCGGGCGCGGCGACGCCGACGACAATAGCCAGCAGCAGCAGGCCGATGCGGAACATGGTGGTCGTTCTCCGGGGAAGCGCGTCAGAACGCTGAGTGGAAGGGGGCGAGGTTCGAGGCGGGTTCAGGTCGCCGTCGACAATGGCGTTCGGGGTGGCGGATCGGGAACGAGCACCTGGATCTCATCCCCCTGCAGCCGGACTTCGTAGCTGTCGGTTCGAACCTTCGAGCTGGGGTTGTCCAGCCACGTTCCGTCCCGGATGCAGAACCGCCAGGCATGCCAGGGGCAATAGACGGTCGTCCCCTCGACATATCCGCTGGACAACGACGCGCCCATGTGCGGGCAGAAGTCGTTGATCGCGAAGTAACCGTCGTCGACATGAAACACGCCGACGATCCGGCCGTTCACGGGATACGGCCGGCCTTCTCCTTTGGGAATCTCGCCCACACGGGCGACCGTCTGAAAATCCGCCATGATGCTCCACACGCCGCGCGACGTTAGAACAGGTCCTTGAAGGTGTGCTTGATGGCGCTGATGCCCGCGTTCACCAGCCGCATGTCGGTCGCCGGCGACAGCATGCTGCAGCCCTGGTCGATCAGCATCTGGCAGTGATCCGGGGTCGTCGTCAGTCCGCCCCACTTCTTGCCCGCATGCCGGCAGGCCAGCGCGACGCGCTCGATCGCCTCCAGGCAGCGGGGATGGAAGAAATCGCCCGTCACGCCCAGCGCCTGGCTGAGATCGAACGGGCCGACGAACAGCATGTCGACCCCGTCCACCGCGGCGATCGCCTCCGCCTCGGTCACGGCCTGCTCGGTTTCGATCTGCACGATGACCAGCCCCTCGCGGTTGGCCGTCTCGCAGAACTCTTTGGTCCCCAGCGTGCCGAACCGGCCGTCGTAACCGCCGTTGTTCAGTCCCCGGATGCCGCGCGGCGCGAACTTGCTCCAGCGGACGATCCGCTGCGCCTCCTCCGCCGTGCTGACCTGCGCCGCCATGATGCCTCCCGCCCCCGCCTCGAAGCAGCGGGTGACGAGCGCGTAATCGGTGGGGGCGATGCGGACAAAGGAATCCAGACCGACCGAGCGGGCGCAAGCCGTCGCGACTTCCATTTCCCGCATCGTCAGGCCGCAGTGCTCCTGGTCGATCCACACGCCATGAAAGCCGCCGTTGATGCCCAGGCACTGGACGAAATTCGGATGCAGCACCCGGCCGATGCCGCAGACGATGACCCGCTCATCGCGGGCGAGGCGGGAACGCAGTGTTTCCATGGCAGAGATCGCTGAAAGGGTCAGTGAACGTCGAATTGAGAACAGGCAGCGGGTTTACTCGGCCGGCTTCGAGGGCTGGTCGGGACGCTCCACGCGAACGCCCCTCACAATCACGTTGTCGAAGTGGCCCGTGTCGTCGAACGATCCGATGCCGACCTGACCCCAGCCGAAGGTCGTGTCGGTCGCCGTCATGACGGGCGTCGTGAGATCGTCGAAGTAGACTTCGATCGTCCCTTCGGCGACGCGACGCACGATCCGGGCGCGATGCCATTTGTCGTCCCAGGGAGTCCCCTGGGTGGTGCGCGTCGAAATCTTCGTCCGCGGCGCGCCGTTGACGATGAAGATCTGATTGGCGTGCTCGTCCGCTTGCTGGCCGAAATGAACGTAGTACAGGTGCGCCGGATCCTGGTATCCGAAGAACAGGCACAGGCTGCGGTGGGGGTAGTCCCTGGCCGTGGACTGCAGATCGACGTCCAGGACGAAGTCCGACACGACAAGGTCTTTCGCGACAGATCGGTTGAACGGCGAACGAACGGGCGTCTCCACCTCGCTCTGCTGGAACTGGCTGGCGACCTGATTGTCCCCCTGCCGGGTCAGTTTCCAGGCCTGGGGGTCGCTGGGTTCCCAGCGGTCGAGCGCCTGTTTGTCTTCGAACCGCTCCTCGAGCAGCGGCGGCCAGTCGGGAAACTTCGCATCGTCCGACCGGACCGCGCTCAGCGAGCTGCTGACAATCGCGGCGATCAGAACGCTGGCGCCGCGCAGCCGGACGCCGCGCCGCGCTCGCTGGACGCGCGTCGCCATCGCGGAGTCGTCGGGAATCCCAGTGGGCATCGTGGTTTCCTCCTCGGCGGTCATTCGGGCGTCGTCGGAGTTTCATCGTCGGCCGCTTCGGCGAGCGCGTGCTCCAGAGCCGAAGGTTCAGGCAGAGACCGGGGCTTGCCCAGCCATCGCCCGAAGCGGCCGAACCGGTCCGAGTACAGCAGCAACAGGTACGCCGGCACCAGCACCGGCCGCACCACAAATGTATCGAGCAGCACGCCGAATGCGACCGCGAACCCCAGCTGCACCATCCCCGCCATGCTGCCCGTCATCAGCGAGCAGAACGTGCCCGCCATGATGATCCCGCAGCTGGAAATGATGCCCCCCGTCCGCTGCAGGGCGATCAGCACGCCGGGGATCAGCCCATGCTTGCGCTGCTCCTCCATGACGCGGGCCATCAGCAGAATGTTGTAGTCCTCGCCCAGCGCGATCAGCAAAGTGAACGTGAAGATCGGCACCTTCCAGTCCAGCCCCGCAAAATTCGCCGGGTCCTTCAGATAGAACACCATGTGGGCCACGCCGATCGTCACCAGGTAGCTGAACACGACGCTGATGATCAAATACAGGCACACCGCCGGCTGACGCAGCAGAAGCAGCAGCACCAGGTACACCGCCGCGACGACCAGCACGGCGATCCGGACCTGATCGCGGTCGGTCGTCGACTTCAGGTCGCGAATCCCCGCGGTGGGCCCCAGCGTGTACAGTTCCGCGCCGGCGTACTCTGGCGGGATTGCCTTGCGGACGGCCTCCTCGGCCAACGACAAGTGGGCGATGCTGTCCCGCGAAAACGGGTCTTCATCGAACACCAGGTCCAGCCGAATCACCGTGCCCGCATGCGGGCCGCTGTCGCTGGCGTACGACTTGTGAGCGATCAGCCGGCGGGCGCCCTGACGGGTCCGGGGCATCGCCCGGAAGTAGTCCTGGGCGTTCTTCATCAGCCCCAGCGGGTGACGCTGCGACCGCAGGTCCATCAGCCCGATCTCCTCGAACTGCGGCTGCAGATTCTCGGTGATCTCCGAGGCGATGCGCTCCTGATGACGCATCAGCACCGTGCGCGGAACCGATTCCGAGCCCTCGCGAGGTTCGCCCTCCGCCCCCTCCGGCGGCGCCGGCCGGCCAAACCCCTCGTGTTTCAACAGCACCGTGGCCACGCCCGTCACGCCGGCCGGAAAGTGCCGCTGAATGGCTCGCGCCCCGACAACGCTCGCGTCCTGCTGAGGCAGATCGGTCAGCAACCCGTAACTCAGGTGGTCATGAAACACCGCGCCAGCGATGGCGAACGGCAGCATCACGAGCATCGACGTCAGGAACACGGCCAGGGGCCTCGCCTCCAGCAGCCGCGCGATCCATCGCCAGGCATGGTCGAACCACCGCGTCTCCTGCAGCGACTCCAGCAGGCCCGGCGAGGGAATCCACCCCTCCCCCGCGGAAATGTGCTCCCGCCGGACATCCGGCCAGAACGCCCACTTCGCCACCAGCCGCAGCATCGCGGGAGTCAGCGTCAAAGCGCACAGCAGCACGACGAACAGCCCGAACGAAATCGCGAAGCCCGCCTGCCGGAACTTTCCGAACTCCGCGAACATCATCATCAGAATGCCGCAGATGCTCGCCCCGGCGCTAGCCGTCAGCGCGACCCCCACGTGCTTCACCGCGTGGCTCACGGCGTCTTCGTACGTCGCTCCGTGGGACAACTGCTCGCGGAACCGCGCGATCAGAAACAGGCAGTAGTCGACGCCCGCCCCATAGGCCACCACCAGCACGTACACCTGCATCCCGGCGAAAAAGCCAATCCACTCCCAGCTCGCCATCAGCGACAGCAATCGCACGGCCGAGGCCACCGCCACCCCCACGGTCAACAGCGGAATCATCGCCACGATCGGCGCCCGGTAAATCAGCAGCAACAGGATGATCACCAGCGCCTTCGTCCAGTGATCGGTGCTGCTGGCGCTCTTCTGCTCGGCGTTCAACATGTCCCGGCCAACTGTGGCCGATCCGCTGATCGCCAGGTCCAGGCCGGGCGGAATCTGTTCCTGCAGGTCGCGCGAGGCCAGCAGATGCTCAATCCGCGAAATCACCAGCGCATTGCCGTAGTTCAAGAACTCGCCATTGAGCTCCATGACGACCAGCGTGGAGTGGCCGTCGACGCTGTTCAGCAGCGGGCCGGTGCGGTCGTGTTCCGCCGTCCAGATGGCCCGGACGCGGCGCTCCTCCGCCGGGAGAGACTTTTCGAACGTCATCCCGGGAGTGAGGTCCCGCCCCGCGGGCGTCGTCAGTCGGATCTGATCCAGCAGCGGCGTCAGGACTTCATTGACGAAGTGCCGATCCGCATCGGTCAATCCGCCCCGTTGATCTTCGCGGCGAATGACGATGACGACGTTGCTGCCCAGCGGGTCCTGCTGGTCGCCCGCGGCGTTGGGGAAGGCCTCACGGAACAGGCGTTCCGCCTGCAGGCTGGGTGAGCCCTCAGGCAGAAACGTGAACACGCCGTCTTTCGCGACGCGCTGAGGCGCCGGCGCCCAGTACAGCAGCGCTGCCAGAAGTATGGCCCAGCCGAACACCACGCGCCATGGGCGGCGGCTGATCGCGTCGCCGAGACGGTCGTACATCGGTTCCTGCCAGGCAGCCCTGAATGCGGTTCAGCAAAAGGTGTCGCAACTCTTTGCGGGCAACGGGAATCCGCGAATGCTCCTGAGGCCCAAAGCGCGCCGGGGCGCGTGACACACAAGCTATTCCGAAACGACCTCGGAAAAAAGCGAGCGGAATCGGTCGCGGAGGCGGAAGGCGCGATTCGGTCAGGTTCGGCGCTCTCAGACTTCTCAGTCTGCACGATCCAGAAAACTCTCCGGACCGGCTCTACAGGCCATCGCCCGGCCGTGTGAACCCCTCGTCGTCCGCGTCGGCGGCATCGTCCGCGGAGGGCAAAGACGGCGCCTCCGTCTCCTCGCCGAGCATCACCGCGTCCTCGCCCGTCTCCCCCTCAGACCACGGCAGCGGCCCCTCCTCCTCGCTTTCACTCCCGCCCTCGTCCCCCGAACCAACCGCCACGCCCGTGCGCTTCTCCGGGGGAACCAGCTTGTCCAGCACGCCGTTCACAAACTGGGCCGACTGCTGATTGCCGAATTTCCGCGCCAGCTCAAGCGCCTCGTTGATCACGACCCGGTGCGGCGTGGTCGTTTGAATCAGCTCGAAAGCCCCCAGACGCAACGTGTTCCGATCGGTCGCCGGCATCCGCGACAGCTTCCAGTGCGGTGCGATCGTCTGGATCTTCTCGTCCAGCAGCGTCCGGAACTCCAGCACGCCCGTGAACAGGCCCCACGCGAATTCCAGCAGCTCCGGCTCATCGAGCCGCTCCGCCATCATCAGACGAATCGCTTCCCGCGGAACGTCGGAGTTCAGGTCGACCTGATAAAGCATCTGCAGGACGACTTCACGAGCTTTACTGCGACGTGCCATGAATCTCTCAGAGCCGGCGCAGGTCCGCCGACGACGTCTGCTTCAGCGGGCGATCTGCTTCAGCAGGTTGACCGTTTCGATCGCCGCCAGCGCAGCCTCCATCCCCTTGTTGCCGGCTTTGCCCCCAGCGCGATCGATCGCCTGCTCCATGCTATGGCAGGTCAACACGCCGAACAAGACGGGCAATCCGTGCTTCAGCCCGGTTTGCATCAGTCCCTGCGACATCGCCATGTTGATCGCCTCGTGGTGCGACGTTTCCCCCTGAATCACCGCCCCCAGCGCCAAAATGGCCGAAAACCGCCCCGTCGACGCCAGCCGCTCGGCAATCAACGGCAACTCAAACGCGCCGGGCGCCCAGGCCACCGTCAATTGCGATTCCTCCGCCCCGTGCCGCCGGAAGGTCGAAACGGCCCCTTCCAGCAGCCGCGTTGTCACGAGGTCGTTGAAGCGGGACACGGCGATCGCGAACCGGTCGTCCGGCCCCACGAGCAAATTGCCTTCAAGCGTGGACATGGCAGTGCGGCGGGCTCAACAGGTGGACATCACAGGGGCATGCATCGGTGAAACGGAAACTGCTGCCCGGCGCTTCAGGCCTTCGCCGGATCGAAATCCCGTACGAGTTCCGCGTCCCATTCCTCGAGCAGCGGCCAGTCGATCGCACACGTCCCGAAATCGGCCAGGTGCAGATACGTCGTCAGCCGGTCAATTGTCTTCTGAATGTGCACGGAATCCTTCCGAAACACCGGTCCGTGGCTGGGCAGCAGCCATTTCACGTCGCTGTCGCGAATGCGTTCCAGCGATTTAATGAAGGCCGGCAGGTCCGAGCCGTGGTGGGCGTCGATGTTCCCCACCGCTCCGTCCCGGTAAATGTTGTCCCCGGAAAACAACAGCTCCCCCATCCGGAACGACAGCTGCGCCGGCGCGTGCCCCGGCGTATGCCAGACATCCAGCTTCAGCCCGCCGATTTCGAGGACATCCCCTTCGTCGATCACGCCGTCGAACTCGACCTTGGGCAGGTCGATCGAAATGCCCTGCGCGGCGATTTCCGCATAGGTCATGATGCGTTCGCCCTCCGCCAGCAGCCGGGCCGCCTGGCGGTGTCCCACGACTTTCGCCTGCGGCATGATTTCCTTGGCCCGCTTCAACCCCTGAATGTGGTCGACGTCCGCATGCGTGGCCACCAGATACCGGCAGTCCGCCAGTCGGAAGTCCATTTTCCGAATCAGGTCGACAATGTCGTCCAGCGTGTCTTCGTAACCGATGTCGATCAGCCCCCAGGCGCCCCGATCGTGCACCAGGTACACGCAACAGCCGAGACGGCGCCGCGCCTGGTAGTTCATCTCGATGACGTTGGGAAACAACTCTCGACGGGGAATCATGTTAGGACGCTTTCGACTGACTCCGGCTGAGGCTCGCGAGGCCCCGGATGATTGCCGCGACCGCTGCTTCCGGCGGGTCGCAATCCATCATTGTAAACGTTGCAACCGTCAGGGGTAGAGTCGACGGCCCCCAGGCTGTCCGCTCCGGGGCATGGAAGGCGGGACGCCGCTGTCCGTCGCTCGACGGCGAGCGCATGATCTACGATACCGGAGCGCGGCCTCGTGGATCACGCGGCGACGCGCAGCGTTCCCGCCCCCTGAAGAACTTTGTCCGAGTTGGAGTCAGCGTCGTGAGAATCGTCATGATCGGCACCGGTTACGTGGGCCTCGTAACCGGCACCTGTTTCGCCGACAGCGGAAATGATGTCGCCTGCGTCGACATCGACCAGAAGAAGATCGATCGCCTGAACCAGGGGGACGTGCCGATCTACGAGCCGGGCCTCACGGAGATGATCGTCCGCAACGCGAAGGCCGGACGGATCACGTTCACCACCGAACTCGCCGGACCGGTCTCCCAGGCGAAGTGCGTGTTCATCGCCGTCGGCACGCCGCAGAGCGATGACGGGTCCGCCGACCTGACGTACGTCTTCAAGGCCGCCGAATCAATCGCCCCGCATCTCAAGCCGGACGCGGTCGTCATCATCAAGAGCACCGTCCCCGTCGGGACGAATCGCGCCGTCTACAAGCGCCTCCGGGAACTCACGGGCCGGGAAGTTCATGTCTGCTCGAACCCCGAGTTCCTCAAAGAAGGCTGCGCCATCGACGACTTCACCAAGCCGGATCGCGTCGTCGTCGGCGTCACCAGCCCGGAGGTCGGCGAGGTTCTCCGCGAGCTGTATCAGCCCTTCCTGCGCACCGATCACCCGTTCCTGGTGATGGGCCTCGAAAGCGCCGAAATGACGAAATACGTGGCCAACTGCATGCTGGCCACGAAAATCAGCTTCATCAATGAGATGGCCAACGTCTGCGAAGTCGTGGGGGCGGACATCAACGACGTCCGTCGCGGCATCGGACACGACCAGCGAATCGGCTTCTCGTTCCTGTTTCCGGGAGTCGGGTACGGCGGTTCGTGCTTCCCCAAGGACGTGCGCGCCATGTCGCACGTGGCCTCGCAGAAGGGTTTCGCCACCGAGATGCTGAAAGCGGTCGACGCCGTCAACGACCGCCAGAAACATGTGCTGTTCGGCAAGCTGAAGAAGCACTTCGGCAGCCTCAAGGGCAAGAAGATCGCCGTCTGGGGGCTGGCCTTCAAACCGCGCACGGACGACATCCGCGAGGCGCCGTCGCTGGTGCTGATTCGATCGCTGCTGGAGGACGGCGCGGTTGTCCACGCCCACGACCCGGTGGCCATGGACAACGTCCGCAAGGAACTGGGAGACCGCATTCACTATTGCGGACACCACTACGAGGCGCTCGAAGGCGCCGACGCCCTGGCGATCGTCACCGAGTGGAACGAATACCGCACGCCGGACTTCGCTTACCTGAAGCACAAGATGAAATCCCCCGTGATCTTCGACGGACGGAATCTGTACGATCCCGCGAAGCTCACCCGGGACGGGTTCATCTACAGCGGCATCGGACTCAACGGGCCGGCGCCGGCCTGATCCTTGGCGGCCCCGTCGTTTTGAGGTATCGAACCGGCCTGGAGACAGGTCGGTTCGTCATTTCCACGCAGCCTTGCGGAGATCACCGCCTTGAACTTGCGGGCCCGGGTCAAGCGATTGCTCGAGGACCAGTCCACGTTCTCGGGGCGGGTGTTCGAGCTGTTCAGCGAAGGGCTGATCATCGTCTGGCTGGTCTCGTACGCGGTCGGAACATTCCCGGAGCTGTCGTCGGGGATGCAGCGGTCGCTGGCGCTCATCGAGATCGTCGTCGTGGCGACGTTCACCCTGGAATACGCCGCGCGGCTGTACGTCGCCGACGACCGGCTGGCCTACTTTCGCAGCGGCTGGGGGCTGATCGACCTGATCGCCATCGCCCCGTTCTACCTGTCGCTGGCCAGCGAGTTCCGTTCGCTGCGGGTGCTGCGACTGCTGCGCCTGTTCCGGATCCTGAAGCTGGCGCGCTACAACGGAGCGCTGCAGCGGCTGCATCGGGCCTGGTCGCTGGCGAAGGACGAGTTTCTGATGTTCATGTTCATCGCCGTGCTGCTGCTGTTCATCTCGGCGACCGGCATCTACCACTTCGAACATGAGGCTCAGCCGGACAAGTTCCGATCGATCGTGGATTGCCTGTGGTGGGCGGTGGCGACGCTGTCGACCGTCGGCTATGGCGACCTGTATCCGATCACGGGCGGCGGGCGATTCTTCACGTTCCTGATCCTGATGATCGGGCTGGGCATCGTGGCGGTGCCGGCGGGGCTCGTCACCTCGGCGCTGACGCAGGCCCGGGCGGAGGAGGCCGAACGTCGACGCAATGCGGCATCCGCCGCGTTGCAGCCTCACGAACACGCGGCCACACACGCCGGGCGCCCGTCGCACGACTGACGGCGCGCGGACATGCCGCTCCGGCCAGGCGGCTTTCACGCACAGGGCCCGCGCTTTCGCGCGGCGTCGGCCCGCGGTAATCTCCCGGAGACACAGCGCTCGACCACTTGTCTTGCGGATGGACTGGCGGCTGATATGAACGTTCTGGCGACTCGCGGCGCGGCTTGCGCGCTGGCAATGGCGATGTGTCTGTGGGCGGGAACGGCCGCTGGCGATGAGAAACTGGCGGGCATCGCCTGCCGCTCGGTGCACCTGCGATTTCCGGGGCCGGAATCTGAAGCGTTCTACAACGAGATCACTGTCGACCAGTCCGCGCCGGGGACGTACTTCATGGTCTGCGGGTGGAGCCGCGGCTACTTCGGCATTCAGGAGCTGGCGAACGGCAAAAAACTGATCCTGTTCTCCGTCTGGGATTCCCAGGCGGACGACCCGAACGCCACGCCGCTGGAGGAGCGCGTGCAGGAGTTCGAGCCCGCGGAGGGCGTACGGGTCAAGCGTTTCGGCAATGAGGGCTCGGGCGGGCAGTCGTTCTTCGATTATGACTGGAAGATCGGTGAAACGTACAAGTTCTGCGTGTCGACGCAGGTCATCGGCGGCCGCACGGCCTATTCCGGCTGGTTCTTCCATCCCGAGCGACAGGCATGGCTGCGACTGATGACTTTCGCCACGCCGACTCCGGAGCCGGAACGGCTGCGAAGCTTCTACTCGTTCATCGAGGATTTTCGGCGGAACCGCGCCTCCGCCGGGCAGGCCCGCGTCGCCCGATTCGGAAACGCCTGGTCGCTCGACGGCGGCGAATGGAAACCGTTGACGCGAACCCAGTTCACGGCCGATTCGAATCCGGCCCTGACGATCAACGCGAAGGTCGTCGATGGCCTGTTCCTGCTGGCGACCGGCGGCGACACGGAGAACACCGACGTCAAGCTCCGCGGCTCGATGACGCTTCCGGAACCGCCGGCCGCGGCGCCCGACTGGAAGCCCACGCCGCTCGAAAGTCTCGGCGACTGAAAAGAGACGTCAGCCGACAAGCGAACGGACGCCCCTGCGCGCCAGTCCACGGGCGCATCGTCAGGCCTCGTTCCCTGATCTGATTCGCGGCGTCGCCCGCGACGCGATCAGCATGCCGCGACGGCTCAGCACCACGCCCGCCACGAACAACACGCTCCCCAGCACGGCGGGGGCGAGATGCACCGCGTCGTTGTAGCCCACCGCCGGGTGGATGAAGATCGCCGTCGCGAAGCCCAGCGTCCCGGCGACCGTCACGGCCTCCCACAAATGTCGAGACGGCGCTGAACACCACAGGGCGAAGAACATCATCACTCCGCAGCAGCAGACGCCGCCGCCAAATCCGGCGCGGTCATGGGCGATCAGCGGGACCAGTCGCGGATTGACGGCGTCGAGTTCCTCCACCGTGACTCGCATGTAGGCCAGATCCTGCGGGACGAACACCGACGTTACGCCCACGCTGAGGATAATCAGCCCGCCCAGTGCGATGGCCGCCGCGGTGACGATCAGCAGCGTACGCCCCAGCCGCGTGCGGGGATCGAGCCCGTCCGGCCCCGGCCGCCAGGGGCGCAGCAGCGCGCCGGGGGGCGACTTGGGAAAGCGCGACTTCAGGATCCATGTCCCGGCGATGTAGGCCGGCAACAGCGCCAAAGTCGCCGCGCCATGCCATGTGTCGAGATACCCATAACCCAGATAGGCCAGGAAGCTGCCGAACCCGATGACTCCGCTGACGATCAACAGCTGCCAGGCCCAGGGTTCGCGGGTGCGGAGCGGGAATGCCGCCAGCCACAGGTACAGCACGCCGACGGCGGAGATCGCCCCGCCAAACGCAACGCGGTCGTGAATCATGAAATGCACGATCCGGCATTCATTGAGGCCGCACAGCGCGTCCGCCGTCATCCCCAGGTAGGCGACGTCGTGCGGCAGGAAATGCTTCGTGGCGGACAGGAAGAAGGCGAACACGCCCGACAGCAATAACGCCAGCCCCGTCAGCGTAATGAACGGCCGGCCATCGCCGATGAGCGCGCGCAGCAGCGAGTCTTCAGCCGCGGGCGCGGGGACGGCGATGTCGCGTTCCGCCATCTCGGAATCCCTCGCCGGATTGAACCTGTCGCGGCGGAGCGGTCCGGTCGCGCCCCGGCGGGAAGCTCAGCGCCGCGTGAACAGATGCCGGCAGGCCTCCAGCCGCGCTCCGCGTTCGTCCGCCGCCGCGTACACCGACGGCCCCCACAGCGACACGCCCGCATGCGCGCCGTCTTTCCGCAGCAGGTACAGCTTCAGGCCGAATGCGGGCGTCCCGTCGCTGCGCAGCAGATGCGGCTGTGTCGTGTGTTTCACGATCCGCCGCAGAACCTCCAGTCCGGCCTCCGCCGGTTCCAGTCCCTGCCGCATCAGTTCCACCGCCACGGCCGACGACGAATGCTCGAGGTTGCACTCGCCGCGTCCCGTCGACCCGCACGAGCCGACGTCGTTGTCCGCGTACAGGCCGGCTCCCACGATCGGCGAATCGCCGACCCGCCCGGGAATCTTGAACGCCAGGCCGCTCGTCGACGTGCAGCAGGCGATGTCGCCGTTCGCGTCCAGGGCCGCACAGTGGACGGTCCCCGTAGGCCGTCGCGGCGCGGAGGGCTGCGGCTCTGGTTCGCGATCCGCCTCCGAACGGGCATAGGCCGGCGCACGCCCCCCGGGATCGTGGTCGTCGACGTGCCGAAAGAATTGCTGCACGACCGGATCCGCCTGATCGAGCGCCGGCGCCAGCCAGTCGTCCCGATCGGATCGCGTCCGCTTCCAGTGCAGCCAGATCTTCCGGGACTCCTCGGTCAACAGGTTTTCCTCGGGGAAACCGTTGGCGCGGGCGAAGGCCAACGCCCCCTCCCCCGCCAGCAGCACATGATTCGTCTGCCGCATCACAAGCCGCGCCAGCTGCGCGGCATGCCGCACATTGCGCAACCCCGCCACGGCGCCCGCCCGATGCGTCGCGCCGTCCATCACGGCGGCGTCGAGTTCAACCACGCCGTCCTCGTTCGGCAGGCCGCCATAGCCCACCGTCCGATCCAGGGGGTCGTCCTCGATCAGCGTGATGCCGGACACGACCGCATCCAGCGGATCCGCTCCGCCGCGCAGCCGCTCCACCGCCAGCGCACAGGCCTGCAATCCATTTGCCGAACCGACGGACGTCGTCACCGCGCACCTCTCGCCTGGAACCGCAATCGGACGGGCGCATTCACGCCCTGGAGCGGCCGCGCTGCCGCGAAACTTTCAGTTAGGGAGCAGATCGCGAATCGTGTCCCGCTCGCTCTTCAACTCGTCCAGCGTGACCTGAATCCGCTGCCGGGCGTCGTCGTCATGCTCCAACCCCTGCACGATCTTCCAGTTCGAGCCGTCGGAGACGAGCGGATAACCGAAGATCAGCCCCTCGTCGACGCCGTAGTCCCCCTGCGAGCAGACGGCCGCGCTGAAGCAGTCCCCCTGCGCGGTCGGACGGACGATGCCCTTCACGGTGTCCAGAACGGCGTTCGCGGCGGACGCGGCGCTCGACGCTCCGCGGGCCTTGATCACGGCCGCCCCGCGCTTCTGGACCGATTCGACGAACGTGGTCTTCAGCCAGGCCGTGTCCGAAATGACTTTCGGCGCCGGCTGGCCGTTGATCGTCGCATGCTGGTAGTCCGGAAACTGCGTCGCGGAGTGGTTCCCCCAGATGCCGACATGCCGGACGGCGGCGACCGGCTGGCCCGCCTTGTAAGCGAGCTGCGACGCCGCGCGGTTCTGATCCAGCATCGTCATGGCGAACCAGCGGTCGCGGGGGACGCCCGGGGCGTGGTTCATGGCGATCAGGCAGTTGGTGTTGCAGGGATTGCCAACGACCACGACGCGCACGCCCTTCGCCGCCGCGGCCTCGATGGCCTTGCCCGTGCTCGTGAAAATCGGGCCGTTGATGCGGATCAGGTCGCCGCGCTCCATGCCTTCCTTGCGCGGGATGCTGCCCACGCACAGCACCCAGTTGCAGCCCGCGAAGGCCGCTTCCAGATTGTCGCTGGCGGCCTTCTGCACGCCGGCCAGCGTGTCGAAAGCACAGTCGTCCAGCTCCATCTCGATGCCGTCGAGCGCCTTGAGAACCGGCGGCACTTCGACAAGATGCAGGATGACGGGCTGATCGGGGCCGAACACCTCGCCGCTGGCGATCCGGAAAATCAGCGCGTAGCCGATGTTCCCGGCCGCGCCGGTGACGGCGACTCGAATGGGGGCTTTCATGACGCTTTCTCTTTTGGCGGGGCGGCGACGGGCGCCGTTCCGCCGACAGCGGCGACAAGCAGGTCCGGAGCCAACGCGCCTTCGGGATTGAGCGCGTTTTTAGTGCCAGCCCGTCCCGCCATCAATCGAACCGCCCGCCTGCGCGCGGCGCTGCGTTGCTCCCGCCCGCTCCGGCGCGGATACTCAGCCCCGGCGGCCTCGCATGACGCCGGACGAAGTCCGCTGCCGGCGCCCGGGAGAGCCGTCCGCCGACCCGTCGGGAGAGTCCCATGCCGCGACCTGGCCCCTCGTTTCCACTGCGTCTGCTGCTGTCGGTCGTCCTGATCGCGGCGGCGCTGTTCGCATCGACAGCGTCAATTGCCGCTCTGTTCGGCGACGACGAGACCGGCGGCGCCGAAGTCCTGTTCTTCGACGACTTCTCCGGCGACCGGCTCGACCGGACCAGATGGAACGCCGAAGTCAGCGGCGACGTCCACAACAACGAACGGCAGTGCTACATCGACTCCGAGGAAACGGCCCGGCTCGTCAGCAGCGACGAGGCGCCGGGCAGCACGGGGGGCGCGCTGGTCATTCAGCCGCACCACCGCCCGGGCACGCGGTCGACGCGGGGACGCAGCTACGACTTCGTTTCGGCGCGGCTCAACACGCGGGACCGCTTCGAGTTCACGCACGGGACAGCCGCGGCGCGAATCCGCATGCCGGACGCGGTCGGGGTCTGGCCGGCGTTCTGGATGCTGGGCAACGGCCGCTGGCCCGAAACGGGCGAAGTGGACATCATGGAATACGTCGGGGAGAAGGACTGGATCGGCGTCGCGCTGCACGGACCGGGCTATTCCGGCGAGACGCCGCTGGTCAACAAGTTCTATTTTCCTCCCGGCGAGGACGCCTCGGACTGGCATGTTTACTCGGTCGAGTGGACCGCCGAGCAGTTCCTGTTCAAGGTCGACGACCGGCTGGCTTACCGCGCCACGCGGCCGATGGTCGAACACTACGGCCGCTGGGCGTTTGACGAGCCCAAGTTCCTGATTCTGAACTTCGCCTTGGGGGGCGCGTACCCGTTCAAGACAAACGGCATCCGCGAGCCGCACAATGGCCTGCCGGAATCGACCGTCCAGGCGATCCGGGACGGCCAGCTGCGAATGGAAGTCGACTGGGTCCGCGTGACCCGCCCGTGATCCGCGGCGCCGCAAACTCGCTTCAACGGACGGCGGCGGCAGTGCGCGCCGCCCGGCCGGAATTCCGCCGTCATTCTTCCGAGCCGTCCGCCGGCGCGCTCCGCGAGATTTCATCGAAGTACAGCTTGATCAGCCGCGCGTAATCGCCGTCCGCGCGCTTGCGAGTCGACTGCAGGATCTCGGTCTGCAGCGTGCCGGGCAGCTGCCCCCAGTTGCGCGTCGACAGTTGTTCGAGATGAGAATCGAGATCGACGATTCGCGGCGGACCGCTGCCCCCCCGGTTCCGTTCCTGGTTCGAATTCTCTCCCGGTTCGCTGCCGGATTGGCCGGGCTCGCCGGACTGGCCGGCCATCTGTTCTTCCATCGACGAACTGCCCGGACGCAGCTTCAGTTGCGATGCCGCCTGGCGCAGCGCCTGCGCGCCCTGTCGCAGCGATTCCGACGCTGTCGACGGTCGTTGACGCCCGCCGGGCGAATCCCCCGACTCGGCGTCGGCGAGTTCCTCGCCCCCCGGACTTTCGCCGCTTCCCGAAGCCTGGCCGGGATTCGTGCCGCTCTGCTCTCCGGACTGCTGAGATTGCCCCTGTCCCTGGCCCTGGCCGGGCGCCTGCCCCTGACCGGGCGAAGCCGCGGACTGGGACAACGTCCGCCCCGCGTCCTGCAATTGGCGCTGGGCTTCGGTCACGCGTCGCCCGACATTGCCCGGGACGGGGTTTCGACGCCCGTCCGAGGCGGGCTCGCCGGCGTTCGCCCGCGCCTGCCCCGCCGCCTGGCGCAGCGCCTCGGCCGCGCGTTCCGCCGACTGGGACGCGGACTGCGCATTGCCCTGCCGGGCGTTCTGCGCGGCGCGGCTCATTTCCTGCTGCGCCTCTCCGCTGCGCTGGCCGGCCTGCGCCGCCTGCTGCGACTGCTGATGCCGATCCACAGGCGAGGTGCGGAGCTGCTCCGACAGCTCCGCAAGTTGCTGCGAAAGTTGATTCGTTTCGCGCGCCAGCGATCGCTGGCCCTGCGACTGCGCGGCGTTGCGGGCGTCCGGCGATGCGGCCAGTTCCCGCATTTGATCGGCGAGTTGCGACTGATCCTCGGCGAGCTGTTCGGCCGCGGCCGCGAGTTCCGGCTGCGAGCCTCCCGTTGCGACCGGGTTGTCTTCGAGCTGCCGGGAGGCGCCGCGTGCGGCATCCGCTGCCGACTGACCCGCTTCGCCCGCGGACTGAAACCGCCCCGAGGCCGCTGCACTGGCGGCGGACTGAGCCTGTTCGGCCATTTGGCGAGCCTGCTGCGCGGCGTCGGATTCGGGCGCCAGGGCCGCGGCGTCAAAGGCCAGTTCAGCGGCGCGCTCGGCCAGTTCCTGCTGCCGGCGGACAGCCTCGCCGGACCGTTCCGCGACCGCCGCGGCAGCCGGGTCCCCCCCCGACTGTGACGGCCCCGACGGCGGCGACTGCCCCGACTGCGGTGATGAATCCGTCGGAGTTCCCGCGGGCGATGGTGTTTCCCCTGCCGATGAAGCCGCCAGTTGCGGCGATGCGCCGGACTCCCCGCCGGGCGGCGACGCCTCACCGGATTGGCCGGCCGCGGACGCCCCGGGACTGGCGGCGAGACTGTCTCCCGCTCCCCCGGCCGGAGAAGGCATCTCGCCCGCCGTTCCTGACGCTGCCCCCGAAGCCAGCGCGCGTTGGGCGTCCGCGAGTTCCCGCGCGCGGGCAGCCAGCGATTGGCGGGCCGCATCCACGGGCGAGTCCTCCGCGCCGGACGGCCCGTCGGCATTCGAACCGCCCTCCCCAGATGTTCCGCCGGACTCTCCCGCCGTCCCTGATTCCGTGGCTGCGACGCTGGCGCCGCCGTTCGCTCCCGGGGGCGACTCCGATGCCGCTCGGGCCGCCGCGTCCGTCAGTCCCGCCTGCGTCCGCGCCTGGTTCGCCAGTTCACGCAGCCGCGATTCCGCCGCCTGCTGCTCCGCGAGCGCCCGCTGCGGCCGATCCCAGCCGAGTGCGTCCGCGGCGAACTGAGTGTGCTGTTGCGCGGCGGCTCGGAGACTCGGCGCGACCGAGCGCGGAAGCTGCCACATGTCGCCATTGATCTGATGTTGGGCGTCGCGGGCCTCGGCGAGCGCCTGATTGCGGGCCTGCTCATCGGCAATGCCTGCGGCCAATTGCTGCGTCTTCTCGATCGCGGCCTGCTGACGGTCGGCCAGCGTTTCGGCCTGTTCGGCGAGGCGCTGCAGATCCTGCAACCCCGGTTCGCGCGCCGCGACGGCGTTCTGCAGATCGCTCGCCGCCGCCTCCATCCCGGCCATCGCCGCGTCGGGGCGATTCACCGCATCCGCGAACTGTCCCAGAGCGTCTGCGGCGGCGCGCTGTGCCTCGGCCCCGGCCCGCATCGCCGAGGCCAGCTCTTCGCCGGCGGGGGACGGCGCCGATGGGTTGTCCGGCGTCTGGCTTCGTGCGAACTGTTCCACCCGCTCCTGCGCCTCGCGTGCCGCCGCCAGCGCCTCAGCCGCGGATCGCTGGTCGCCGGCCGCGGCCCCGGCGGGAAGTCCGCTGAGCTCCCGCGCCAGCGCCTGCAACTCGTCGACCGATTGCGCCGCCTGCGCCGGGGGCGGAGTCAGACCCGCCTCGGCGCGGGACTCCGCCTGCTCGGCGGACCGCTGCTGCCGATTCGCCAGCGCCCGTGCCCGTTCGCTGGCCGGCGCATCGTCGGGCGTGAGCGAACGCGCCAGTTCCTCCGCGGCGGCCCGGGCCCGCTCCAGTCCAGCCTCCGCGAGCGGCGTCCGCTGCGGGTCGTTCCGAGCCTGATCCAACAGTCCAGCCGCCTCATCCGACGCGCGGGCGGCGGCCTCGGCCAGCGGCCGGGCCCCGGCCAGATCGAATCGCCGGAACTCGTCGCTCAGCTGCCGCTGCGAGTCCTGCACTTGCCGCAGGGCAGCCTGATCCCTGGCTTCAAGCGCCGCCTGTGCGGCCGCCGCATCCGCCTGCTGGCGCTCATTCAGCGCGCGCGCTTCCTCGGCGGTCGACGGCCTGCCCTCGAGTGCCCGGGACAGATCCGCCAGCGCCTGCTCGGCCGCGCGCGTCGCCGCTGAGGCTTCCGGCGTCCGTTCGTTCTGCAGCGCCGTTAGGGCCCGGGCCGCCTGCCGCACAGCCTCCCATTGTTCCCGCGCCGCATCGGACGTCTTCAGGTCCGCGGCCCGCCGCGCGATCTCCGCCTGCTGCGGCCGATGCTGCTCGAACTGGCCGGCCAACTGCTCGGCGTTCTGCCGCCCCTGTTGCTCCTCGTTTCGCAGATGCTCGAAGTGACTGGCCAGCCCCGATTGCATGTGCTTCAGATGGCCGACTTCATCCCGGGCGCGCCGCGCCCGTTCTTCGGGCGAGCCCAGGTCGTTGGCCAGTTGTTCGAGGTTCTGCCGAGCCCGATCGGCCGCCTCCGCGGCCTGCTGCGGCGCGTTCGACAGCAGATTCCGCAGCGCCTCGCTGGCATCATTCGCCGCGTCCCGCCGACGCCAGGTGTTTTGATGCGGCACATCGAGGCGCGCCGTCGCCGCCTGGATGGACGCCTGTTCCGCGGCCGCCTCCCGAAGTTCCGGGGCCAGCGGCTGTTCGCGCAGTTCCGGATTGAACCCCTGTCGTTCCTGCGCCTGCTGGGCCTTCTGAGCCGCCGCGGCCATTTGATCTTTGACGGCCTGCTGCCGCTGCATGAGTTCCCGGGCCGCGGCCTGCGGATCGGTCGGCAAGGCGCGGTTTCGCTCCAGCGCTTCGGCGAGGGCTTCCAGTTCGCGCGCCGCCCGTTCCTGGTCGGCCCGCGCCGCCTGCGGATTGCCCTGTTCAAGGTTCCGCAGCGCCTGCCGCGCGTCGTCCGTTTCCAGCGGCGCGACCGCCAGTCGCCCCTGCTGCAGTTCCGCTTCCGCGGCCAACCGCTCCGCCGCTTCGAGCAGTTCCCGCTGTCGTTGTGCTGAGTCCTGCAGACCGTTTGCGTTCTCCCGACCCGCGTCGCGCATCGCCTCCGCCAACTGATCCTCGCGGGCCGCCAGCCGTTCCGCCTGTTCCGCCAGCTGGTTCAGATGCTCCAGCAGGCCCGACCGCGCCGCCTCGATGAGTTCCGGACGGCGGTTCATCAGGTCCTGGAGATTTCGCGACAACTGCTCCTGTTCCCGCTGCAGCGACTGGCGCTGCTGGCTCAACCGGTCGTGCTCGGTTGCGTCCTGCTCCTGCGGAGGCAACTGGGCGACGTCCCGCTGCCGTTGCTCGAAGTGGCCGACATCCGACGCCAGGCGATCCGTGCGATCCGCCAGCCGGTTCAGGTCCAGCAGATCCTGTTCGAACTTCGCCAGCTCCTCAAACTGCTTTTCGATCTGTCGAAAACGCTCTTCCGCTTCGTGCAGTTCGTTGCGGGATTGATCGAGCAGCTCGGGGCGTTCGGCGGGCTGAGCGCGCTGCGCCCCCCTTGCAGCGTCGATCGCCGGCCGCATGTCCGACTGTGTGATTTCCCGCAGCGGCGAAGCCAGATGGGCCAACAGGCCATCCTCTTCCAGACGAGCCGTCAACTGCTCGATTTTTTCCGCGAGGCGTTCCTGCCGGTCGGCGGTCCGCCCGATGGCATCGGGGAGCGCTGCCCCGGGATCATTCGCCGGCGCCTCATCCCGGGCCCGGTCTCGCAGCTCCTGCGCCTCGTGCTCCCGCGCGGTAGTCTCCTCGCGCAGCCGGGTCAGCGATTCCCGCACGCGCTGATGCCGTTCCGCCAGTTGATTCGCCCCATAAGGCCGCGCGTCCCGGGTGATGGCGATGATCCGCTCGCCCGTCCAGGCCTCATTCGGGCCCGGCTGCGCCCGCTCATCCGCCGCTCGCGCCTTGACCGCCACCAGCGCCCCCACTGGCAGCAACAACTCCCGCAGGTCCAGCGCGAACGACGTCTGCAGTTCACGCCCGCCCAAAAGCCCCGCATCCGCCGTAATCACCTGCCCGCCCACCCGGTTCGGCAGCACCGAATAATGCAGCTCCACCGACGCGAGGCCGATGTCATCGAGCGCGTGAACGCTGAAGGTCAGCACGTCGTCCGTCTTCGCCTGCGGATGGTCGCCGCCATCAGCCCAGGCGATCAGCGGCGCGGAATCCGGAATCAGCCGCAGCGCCCGGTGCGGTTCGGCCGGCCCCTGGATGCCGTCCTGGCTGCGCACAAGGATTTCAAACTGCCCCTCGCGGTCTGCCGGCATCGTCCAGACAGCACGGCGGCGATCTTCGGACAGCTCCAGCGGACGCACGTCATCCGCCGCGATCACGGCCCCCGGAACGAACGTCGAATGCAGCCCCGTTTCGTCCTGCCGGGCCGGGCCGGGCTGCGACTGCCGCCGCCGCAGGTCGTCGACCCACAGCCACCAGGCCCCTTCCAGGGGCTGCGTGAACTCCGCACGGAACGTCAACTGGCTGTGCTCGAAGGCCCGCACCTCCCCCACGACGCCGTCGATCCTTTCGACGGCCCGGCCGCAATACGCCGGCGGATCAATCTCCAGCGTCAACGCCGCGAGCGCCGGCCGGTCGACGACCCGCACCGCATACTCCCGCGATTCCCCGCCCCGCGCCTCGATGCGGTACGTCAGTCCCTGCAGCAGTTGCGGCAGCACGGCGGTGAACCGACCCGCATCGTCGTCCCAGCGAAGCGCCCGCTCATCCCGCGTTCCGTCCTCGCGCCGCCAGCGCAGCGTCGCCTCCCGGACCTTCGCCTCGCCTCCCGTTCGGGATTTCGGAGCGGCAGCGATCGACAGGTCCTCCCCGCGCGGCAGCACGTGATCCCCGGGCACCACATCAAACATCAGGCCCATCCCCCGCGGATGGTTGCCCCAGGGGTTCAGGTATCGCGCCCACAGGTTCGAGTACCCGTCCCCCAGAAACAGAAACGGCAACAGCAGCAGCAGAATGCCGGCGCAGGCCGCGAGCGCCCTGCGGAACGCGGGACGCGTATCGACCGAGTCGTCGAAATCGATCGCCTGCGACGACTTCGCCGTCTGCCGGTACAGCCATTCCCGCATCACGGGCGAGCCGTTGCCGCCGATCTTTGACAGCTCCAGCGCGGAGACCAGCCGCTCCTCCAGCTCGGGATGGCTGAGCTCGACCAGGGCCGCGAGGTCCGCCGCAGATGGCTTGCGCAGCGCTGGACGCACAACGCACCAGGCGAACGCCCCGGCGACGGCCAGCCCGCTTGCCGCCAACAGCGCCACCCGCAGCCACAGCGGCAGGCTCCATTGGGAATCGACGATCATGGCCAGCGCTGCGGCGGCGACCAGGATGCACAGCGTCGTCGCCAGACCCCGTACGATCGCCGTTCGCTGCAGCGCCCCGCCCAGCGCATCCAGCCGTTGTTCAATCGGTTCGAGCACGCGTGTCGATGCCTCGGTCTTCATTTCGCCATTCCCAAGCGAAGAATGCCTCACGGCTCTCGGCGCGCGGAACACGAAGCGAATCACTCGCCGTCCCGGCGGTTGACGTCAGTTTACCCCTGCGTCACTGTGCAGCACAACGAGCGATTCAGCGGATGCGCGGGCCGGGCGGCCCTGACGCGCCGACGCATCGCACGCCCGGCGCCGCACGGCTGCGCCTTCGCGCAGGACTGACTTATGGACTTTGAAAAACGACTCCAGCGAGCCATCGAACGGGGCGAGAAAGCCCGCGCCGCGGCCGATCGCGTCGACGCTGAACGCCATCTCTCCGCCGAAGAGCTTCGCGACGTCTATTCCCGCGGGCGACTCGAGCTGTCCGAGCACATCGAGCACTGCCTGCGCCGGCTCGTCAATCACTTCCCGGGCTTCAATTACGCTTCGATCCTGGGCGATGAAGGCTGGGGCGCGAAAATCACGCGGGACGACCTCATCGCCCGGCCGGGTCGGCCCCATGAAACGCAGTACAGCCGACTCGAGGTGTTCGTCACCCCCCGCAGCACGGCCAGCATTCTGGAAGTCGTCTGCAAGGGCACGATCCGCAACCGCGAGGCCTTCCATCGCCGGCACTTTCAGCGGCTCATCGAACTCGACCTGCAGGCGTTCAATGCGCAGATCGACGCCTGGGTTCTCGATTACGCCGAACAGTTCGCCGCCCAGGGCTGAATGCGCAGGTCAGACTCGTAGGCCCCCTCAATTCGCCGCTTCCCCCGGCGGTCTCGAAAGCACTCCCGATGAGTCGTGAACAACAACTTCAACGCGTCCTGGACTCCGGCCTGGTGGCCATCATCCGCGCGCCGTCCGGCGAACTGCTCGTCGACGTCGCGCAGGCGCTCCTTGCGGGAGGCATTGAGGTCATCGAAGTCACGCTGACGGTCCCCAACGCCCTGCAGGTGATTTCCGACGTCCGCCAGGCACTGGGGGACCGGATCCTGCTCGGGGCCGGAACGATTCTCGATCCCGAGACAGCGCGGGCCGCGCTGCTGGCCGGCGCCGAGTTCCTGGTCACGCCGACCGTCAACCCGCGCGTCATTGAACTCTGTCGCCGCTATGACAAGGTCGTCATGCCGGGCGCGTTCACGCCCACGGAGGTCCTGACGGCCTGGGAGGCGGGAGCGGACGTCGTCAAATTGTTCCCCGCGGAGATCGGCGGTCCCGGCCACCTGAGGGCGCTCAAAGGCCCGTTCCCGCAGATCCGTTTGCTGCCCACCGGCGGCGTGAACCTCGAAACGCTCGGCGAGTTCGTCAAAGCCGGCGCCTGCGCCGTCGGACTCGGCACGGCGCTGGTCGAAAAGCAGGCGCTCGAGTCCCGCAACCTGGACCGCATCACCGAGCAGGCCCGACGGTTCGTCGCCGCGATGGCCACGGCTCGCGGCAAGGCGACCAGCTGATCTCAGCGACCGCCGCCCAGCCCACGCCGATGCTGGCGGCCTATTCGGCCGCTTTGGGAATCCATTTCAGCAGCACGGGCAACAGCACCAGGTTGCCCGCCAGCCCCACGGCCATCGCCACGCTGACCAGCGCCCCGAAGTAGACCAGCGGGATGAACTCCGACAGCGTCAGCACCGCGAATCCGGACATCAGCGCCAGGCTCGCCAGGATGACGGCCAGCCCCGCCCCCTCCTGCGTTTCCCGGACCGCCTCGGCATGCGGCAATCCGCGGCGACGGGCCCGGCGGTAGTCCGTCAGGTATAGAATGCTCGCGTCCACCGTCAGACCCAGCGACACGCTCGCCACCATCGCGGCTCCGATGTTCACCGGCACGCCCGACCAGCCGATGCCCCCCACCACCAACAGAATCGGCAGCACGTTCGGCATCAGTGCGAGCAGCGCGATCCGCCAGTTGCGAAACGCGAGAAACGTCGACAGCAGAATCCCCAGTCCGGCGATCCACGCGCTCCGCAACTGGTCCCCCAGGATGCTGGTGATCAGGTTCGACAGCAGGACATACAGCCCCGTCGTGTCGGCATCCGGAAATATCTCCCGCGCCGTCCGGCGAACCGCGGCGATCAGCGCCAGCTTCTGTTCCGCCGGCTGCTGCTCGTAAGCCCGCAGCAGAATCCGCATCCGTTTGCGTTCTGGGTTGTACAGCGAGGGCTCGAACTCCGGTTGCAGTCGCCGCAGCCAGTCCCGCTTGATGATCCAGTCCTCCGCGATGATCTGCGGAATCAGGTCGAGCCCGTCAGTCAGCGCGATGACCTTCGTCAGCCGCGTGCCGTCTTCGAGTTCCAGCTCCCGCAGCCTCTGCGCCAGCTTGCGGACTTCGCCGACGTATTCCGTCGTCAATTCCTGAGGCGCGGGAAACGTCACCTCCCAACTTCCCACGCCGCCCAGGTTCGATTCGAAGAACCGGATCGACTTCACGATCGGGCTCCCCGACCGGAAATTCTTGCTGAAGTCGGTTTCCACGCGCTGCAGGAAGCAGCCGATCGCCGCCGCGGCCGCCGCGACCAGCGTCAACGTCAGCGTCGCCGCCGAATGCCGGTCGACCCATGCGGATACGCGGCCCAGCGTCGCCTCCGCCCGCCGTTCGATCAGCCCCGGCGACGGCTCGTCCCGCGTCGGCCCCGACAGGACGCCGGCCGGCAGGATCAGCGGAAACGCCACCAGCAACAGCCCCGTCCCGATGGTCATCATCCAGCTGAAGCTGCGGACCGGAGTGATCTCGCTCGTCAGCAACGCGCCGAAGCCCATCATCGTCGTCACGGTGATCCAGAAGATCGGCCCCGCCGCCAGACCGAACACCCGCCGGAACGCGTCTTCCCGACTCAGGCGCAACCGCAACTCGCGGTACTGCACGATGATGTGCGTGCACGTCGCGATGCCGATGATCGTCAACAGCGACGTCAGCATCGAGCTCACCATGCTCAACTTGAAATCCGCGAAATACAGCACGGCCTTCGTCCACAGCAGCGTCGCATGCACGATCGCCAGCGGCAGCAGCACCCACCGCAGACGGCGGAAAATCAGCAGAATCGCCAGCACCATCAGCCCGGTGGACGCCAGCCCCAGCACGCGGCTGTCCCGCTCTACATACCGGAACATGTCGTTGACCTGCACTGGTTCGCCCGCGACATACGCCGGAGGGTCGTGCGCGTCCGCCAGCCGACGGATCTCCCGCAACGTTTGACGCCGGGAAACCGGCGACTCGGACTCCGGCGCCAGCCGCAACACAATCGCCGACACGCTGTTCTCGTCGTCGATCAACAGCCTGCGGGAGAACTCGATCAGCCGGTCGCGGATCGTGCGCCGCGCCAACCGGGCCGGAATCCGCGGAAGCAGGTTCAGGACCGGGCCGGTCGAAACGCGCAGCGTCCGCGCCAGGTCCTGCGTGCTCTCCGCCAGCACGCCCGGCGCCGCGCTCAACTGGTCTGAGAACTCCTGTAGCGAGGTCAGCTGGTCCGAATGCGTCGGATTCTGTTCCGGGTACGCGACGAGCACGAACTCGTCCCCGCCGAACGCCTCGCGGCTCGCCAGGTACTGCTCCAGCAGCGGATCGCCGGGCGGGAAGAACGACTCGATCGACTCATCCAGCGACAATCGCGACGCCGGCACGGCCGCCAGCGCCGTCAGAACCACGGCCGTCAGCAGCAGCAGCACACGTCGCCTCGCCAGCCAGCCCCCGACCCGCTCCAGCCTCGAATGCGTCGGCGGCGGTTCCCGCTCCGCACCGGCGACCGCATCCGACATGTCCTCCCTCCTTGCACACGACGACTGCTCGAGCTTCTCTGCCAGCCCGCAATCTCGACGGACTGGCCTCCGCCACCGGAGACCGGCGATTCAGCCGTCGGTCGGAGTGTGAGCGTTCCCGCCGCCGACAGCAACTCCGCGCGGCGACCGTCTCCCCGGCGTCCCCGGCGCGGCGTCGCTGGACTGCCCGAACGCCTCCCCCGCCGCATCCTCCGACTCCGTCAGCTCATGTCCGCCCTTGATCAGCCGCCGCGTCATCACCACCTCGAACACCAGCAGTCCCAGCACCGCCAGCAGCAGCAGCCACCAGATTTCCGAACGGGGCGCATCCCCGGCCACTGCCGCCGACCACTCGTCGACGCCGCGAATCGACGACATCCGTTCCGCGCCCGTCAACTGCGCCAGCGACGCCTCGTCCAGCGGCGTCAGGTCCGCCTCGCGGCGGTCGAATTCGACGGCGAAATACTCCGGAGGGTCCTGCGGACGCGATTTCCGGATCGCCTGATACACCCCGGGGATCAATGCCGCGTCCAGCCGCGCCGTCGGACGCCGCTCGTTCCCGCCGCGCTGGGCCGCCAGCTCCCGCCCGTCAGGGGTGCGGAACGCCACGCTCGCCAGCGGAACGTGCTCGGGCAACGGCAGCTCCAGCGGCATCCCCGCATCGACGTTCCGTCCGCTGTCGCGCGACAGCAGCGAAAACACGAACTCGTGCAGGAAGGGCACGAAGTCGGTCCGCGACGGCAGCGTGCTCCACTCGGCGTCGAGCGGCGTCGCGATCACACCGGTCTGCCCGGCGCCGAACCGCCGCGTCACGATCCAGGGCGCGCCCGTCTTGAGGCGCCCCGCGACGACGGCCTCCCCCACCGCGGAGTGCTTCGCAGTCGCCGGAGGCACGGGCTGCGCGTCCCCCGGATCGGCGGGCTTCTCCGACTCCTCCATCGGCAGCAGCTTCCACCAGCGGCTGATGCGCGTTCCCGCCAGATCGACCCCCACGCCCGCTCGAAACCGGGCCATCCACGGAGCGTCGAAACTGTCCGCGTCGAGAACGACGGGACCGGCCGCCAGTTCCTCCGCCGGGGGCGATTCCAGCCGCGCCGGCAGCAGTCCCTGCCCGGCGTTCCAAAAGGCGCCGTTGTAGAAGTTCGGCGCCGCGCTCGGCCCGGGTGCGATGATCAGCCCGCCCCCCTGGCCGACGAAATTCGTCAGTTCCCGCAACCGGTCTTCCGGCAGGTCGGCGACGTCCAGCAAAACCACTACGTCCTTGTCATCCAGGTCGGACGCCTGCAGGTCGGACGCGGCGACCGTCTTCGCCCGGATCCATGGCGCCGCGTTTCCGGCCGCGGTCAGCGCCGCCCGCGCGAAATACGCCGCCCCCCGGGAAGCGTCCAGCCGCGGACGACCGTCCACCAGCAGCACCGGAGCGGGCGGCGCCACGACGACAACCGCATGCGCGTCGTTGTCACCGGGCAGCGCATCCGGCTCGATCGAGACCGTCGCCAGGTACGAGCCAACCGCCGGAAACCGATGCTCGAACTCAACCGGCGCTTCGCCTCCCGCTGGAAGTGTGACCACCGTCGTCTGATCGTTGAGACGCTGCCCGTTGACCGACAGCCAGACCGCGACCCGCTCGGAAGCCCCTCCCGACTGGCGCACCGTCGTGCGGATCCGAACCGGAAACTCCGCGACCGTCGTCGGCCGCGACAGCTCCAACCGGTCGATCGACCGATTCACCGAATCTTCACGCGCCGCGGAAAGATTGATCGCCCACACCCGCGGCTTCAGCGTCTGCTGCGATACCAGGTCGTCGAACCGGGCCCACAGCGCCGCATCGCCTGCCGACCACGGGAAGGCCTGCCCGTCCGTCAGAATCATCACCTCGCGGATCGGATTCGCGCCCCGGCTCAGCAGTTGCACGGCGCGGCTCGCGGCCGGCGCGAGCTGCGACGAACCGGAAGGCGACGCCAGTCGGTCAAGCGCCTCCCGGACCAGCCGCAGGTCCGTCGTTGGCTGATCGATCAGCGTCTGCACCGAGTCGCGGGCGTCGATCAGCGTCACCGTGTCCCCGGGCTCGAGATGCTGCAGCGCCTGATGGACCCATTGCCGGGCTGCCGCATGCGGCGTTGAACCATCCGCCGCCCAGCCCATGCTGTACGAACTGTCGATGACGAACGCCACGTCCCGCCGCACGGACTGGCTGAGCGCGCGGAACGGCCCCCCTTTGCCCCACGGGCGGGCGAATGCGAACACCAGCGCCGCAATCACCCCGATGCGCAATAGCAGCAGCAGCAGTTCTTCCAGGCGGATGCGTCGGCGCGTCCGGCGGCCCAGCTCCAGAAACTGCATCGCCCCCCAGAATATGACGTCGAACTTGCGCTTGCTCAGCAGGTGCGCGATGACCGGCAGGGCCACGGCCGCCAGTCCCAGAAGCATCATCTGCTGAACAAATCCGAAGGACATCCGCGCCTTTCCGGGTTCGGGCCGCGTCGCGCGTGCGCCGCGTTTCGGCGATCATGAACGCCGCGAGCGCGTCCGTCCACAAACAGGCCGGCCGGGTTCGTGGCGTCGCGGCGCGGGAATTGCCATTCTGCCGCACGGGCCGATCGAAATGCCTTCCACCGCCTGTCCCCGCCGGAGATCCGACGCATGAGCCTGCCGCTCGATGGACTGCGATTCCTGTGCTTCGTCGCCGACGTCTACGAAGACCTCGAACTCTGGTATCCCAAGCTGCGCCTGGAAGAGGCCGGGGCGCACGTCACGCTGGCCGGTCCGGAAGCCAACAGGAAGTACGCGGGCAAGCACGGCTACCCCTGCGTCTCAGACGCCGCCATCGCCGACATGCTCGTCGACGATTTCCACGGGGTCATCTGTCCGGGCGGCTTCATGCCGGACAAGTTGCGTCGCGACCCGGACGTCCTGAGCCTCGTCCAGGCGTTCCACGAACAGCAGAAACTGATCGCCGCGATCTGCCATGGGGGCTGGATCCCGATTTCGGCGAAGGTCTATCGGGGCGTGCGCGTCACGGGTTCGCCAGGCATCAAAGACGACCTGATCAACGCCGGCGCGATCTGGGAGGATACGCCGGTCGTCGTTGACCGGCACTTCGTATCGAGCCGCAAGCCTGACGATCTGCCCGCCTTCTGCCGCGGCATGCTCAGCGTGATTGCGCAGCAGACCAAGCGGTAAGCGGCCGCGTGCGTTCCAGGAGCCAAAATCGTCCGCCGCCCAGCTCAGCTGCGGGGACCGTTCAGCCGGACGTAGTGCGACACGAACTGATCGCGGGACATCGGCTCGGAGAGATCGACGCCGGCCTTCTCGAACAGCGGACGCAGGTTCGTCGCCGCGCGCCACTCTTCGGCGCTGACCGTGCCGTCGCCGTCGCGATCCAGCAGATTGAACGAACGAGTCGCCTGCCGGGCCTGCGGCGACGACTCGTCGATCTCCACGCGCTCGACGTCGGATGCCATGGCGGCGAACGCCGGCTGCCGGCTCGGCGGCGCGGAACGGCCGGATGCCGGCACATTGGCGGTCGCCGGGCCCGATGCGGCCGACCGCGAACCGGAATCGCCGCGACCATTGCCAGCGCCGCTGTTCGCGACGGCAGCGTCGCCGTTGTTGCCGTTGCCTCCATTCCCGCCGTTTCCGCCATTCGCGGCGATGTTCGCGGTCGACGACCGGCGCGAATATCCGCTGCGAACGATCTCGAAAGGCGTCAGGAACCCATCGCCATCCGCATCGATGCGCTGAAACTCAGCGACGGTGCCCGACTTGCCGCGTTTCCACTCATACAACCCGATCTGACCGTCATTGTCCGTATCGAGATCCGCGAGTGACGCGGGCAGATCGACGGTGTACCGCTCGCGGGGCTTCTTCTCGACGGCCCGTTCTCCGGTGGCGTTGTTTCCGCCACGGGCGCTTCCACTGCGACCCCCTTCCCGGCTCCGGGACTCGCCTGCCTCATCGCCGCCCCAATTCCCTCCACCGCCGTTTCCGCCGCCCCAGCGCCCGCCTTCAGGTCCACGGCTGCCGAAATCACCCCCCTGAGGAGGCCAGTTCCCGCGCCCACCTGACTCGGAATTCTCGTTGTTCCATTGTCCACGACCGCCGCCGGACTCGCCGCCCCAGGGGCCGCGTCCGCCGCCCGATTCGCCGCGCGTCGGCGAATCCTGGCCTCCGTCGACGCGGCCACGCAGCATGCCCGGTCCGCCAAACTGGCGACCGCCGGACATCGGGGCTCCGCCGCCGTTCTCGCCGCTGGACTGGTCGACAAACCGCATCCGGCCGCCACCCTCGCCGCCGCCACGATTCGAATCCCGGCCCCCTTCGGCGCCGCGTTCCCGCATCTGCTGCATCAAACGGCCGCCCCGTTCCTGGCCGGAACCCCGTCCCGGCCCATTCTGTGCTACGGCGAGAGGCGCATGGAGCAGCACGCACGTCAGAATCGCGCTACGTGTCCAAACTGTTCGGCTCAGGTTCATGAATCCTCGGAGAAGCGCGACCCGGCGGCTCGGCCCCCGGTGTTTTATAGTCATGATTGTCGGCGCGCGACCATGTGCAAACATCCAACCCCGGCCCGTCCGCCGGGGGGTCGAGAAAATCCGAACGCCCGATGGAATTCCGGCACTTTGTGAATCGGTGCGGAGAACCCCGCTTCGTCGCAAATTCCGCAAATTCAGCATAACCTGTTGCGTGTTCTGGCGATAGAATCAATGTCCGACAGCGTCAGCAGCCCGCGGAGGCGATATCCCATGACCTTGCGACTGACCGCGAACATCCGCCGTGCCGTCACCGCGTTGTGGCTGCTGGCCCTCGTGGGACTTTTGGCCGGCGATGCGCTCGCCCAGGGTGGCCGCCGCGGCGGCGGAAACCGCGGCAATGACACGGACTCCAGCGGCGGTGATCGCGGCGGCCGAGGCGGACGAGGCGGCTTCGGCGGCGGTGGCTTCGGCGGTCCCGGCGGCGGTGGTTTTGGCGGTCCCGGCCGCGGCGGATTCGGAGGCCCGGGCGGCGGCGCCATGGGAGAACTCTTCCGGGAATCCACCAAACAGGAGATTGGCGTCACCGACGAGCAGCAGGAGCAGATCGACGAACTCATGCAGGCCCGCCGAAATCCCGGGCCGGAAATGGGCGAGATTTTCGAGAGGATGCGCAATGCGGACGACGAGGAACGAGCAGCGCTCCGCGAAGAAATGCAGCAGATGATGGCCCGCCAGCAGGCGGAAAGCGAATCGCAGATTCAGAGCATCCTCAGCGAAGAGCAATGGAACCGGCTGCAGCAGATCTCGCTGCACCGCACCGGCCCCTCGGCTCTGGCCCGGGATGATCTCGCTGGCGAATTCAAACTCACGGAGGATCAGCGCGAATCGCTGAGCGGCGTGACGCAGGAGTACATGACCGCGCTGCGCGACCTCGGCTTCCGGGCCAGCCAGGAAGACCGTGATGCGCTCCGCGCGGAGTTCGACGAGAAGTTCATGGCCGTGCTGACGCCCGATCAGCAGTCGCGGTGGCAGAGCCGGATTGGTCCGCCGCCGACGGACGTCGCGGGGGGCGGCGCGTCCGGCAATCTGCCGCAGGCGCGGAACGCGACGCCGGACAGCAATCAGCAGCGACGCCTCTCGCCCGGCTACGAGCCCGTTCCCGATGCGCCGCCAATTCTGTCGATGGCGCCGGCTGGCCTGCCCGGCGGGGGCGTCGTCACGTCATCGCCATCAGCCACGCCGGCCGATGCGAAAATCTCATTCAACTTCCGGTTCGCGCTGTGGCTGGACGTCCTGCAGTTGTTCGCCAAGACGTCCAACCTTTCGCTCGACATCCGCGATATGCCGCCGGGGACCTTCACCTATTACGACTCCGGCGTCTACTCGCCGACCGAGGCGCTGGACATCATCAACGGCTTCCTGATCCAGCGGGGCTACATCCTGGTCCGCCGCGATCAGGCGCTCGTGTGCATCAACTGGGACACGAACCCGATCCCCCCCAACCTGATCCCCAACATCTCCGCCGAGGAACTGCCGCAGCGCGGCCGGAACGAACTGCTGACCATCGTCGTGCCGCTGGAGGGCGTCGACGTCAAACAGGTTGCCGCGGAGATCGATCTCATCAAAGGGCCGCTGGGCTCGGTGCATGGCCTGCCCTCGACGAATTCGCTGATGGTCACCGACATCGGTTCGAACCTGAAGCGGATCAATGACATGCTGCTGGGATTGTCCCCCATGGTCCCCGGCGACCTGACATTCAAGCCCTACGAGCTGGATCACATCACTGCGGAGGACGCGGAGGCCGTCGTCCGGGCTCAGCTTGGCATTCCTGTCACGTCGCAGAACGTCAGCTCTTCGAATTTCGAAGCCCAGTTCCGCAACGCGATGCGCGGAGGCGGCGGAGGTCCCGGCGGACCTCCCCAGCGCGGCGGCGGCGAGCGAATGGACTTCTCGCGGTCCCCGTCCAGCACCAGCAGCAGCCCGCAGATCACCTCGGATGAGCGAACCAACCGCCTGCTTGTCACGGCCACCGCGGCCCAGCACAAGATCGTCGAAGACGTGTTGAAAGTCATCGACGTCGGAACGGACGGCGCTGGCAACGTCCTGCAGGGGGGCAATCGTCGGCCCTACCTCCGGGTGTATTCCCTGAACACGTCCGATCCCCGCGATGTCAGCAAGACGATCGACGCGATCATGCCGGGCGTCGTGGTCAATGAGGACCGGGGCAACCGCAAGGTGCACATCATGGGCACGGAGACGCAGCATCAGAAGGTCGCGGAACTCATCGCCCAGCTGGATGGCCTGGGGACCGGCAGCCAGCAGGTCGTCGTCATTCCGCTGGTGAAGATGGATCCGGCGACGGCCGTGTCCAGTCTGCGGTCGATGTTCATTCGGGACGGGAACTCGGCGCCGACGATTGAACCCGACATCTTCGGCCGGCAGATCATGGTCCGCGGCTCGATGGAACAGGTCGCCCAGGTGAAGGCGCTGCTGACCAGCCTCGGCGAGGACGGCACGGGGCAGCGGATGGCTTCGCAGGGGGGACGGCTCCGCACGTTCCCGCTGAGCGGGCGCGATGCCGATGAAATTCTGCCGTTGCTGGAGGACATGTGGGGTTCGACCGGTCGCTCGCAGATCCGGATCGTGAATCCG
Source organism: Planctomyces sp. (assembly GCA_019636235.1). Classification (GTDB taxonomy): domain Bacteria; phylum Planctomycetota; class Planctomycetia; order Planctomycetales; family Planctomycetaceae; genus Caulifigura. Next base: position 64,325 of record JAHBXW010000001.1, on the reverse strand, counting down.
CGCGACCGCGGGCCGGTTCGCGGGGTGCGGTCTCCAGGCCTGGACCTGATGAATGGCAATCCGACGTCGACGGAGCCGGCAGGGCTGCCTCCGCGACGCGACCGCGGAATGGAGCCGGACCGCCCGCGGGCGACGACCGCTCCGACTCTGCAGAAATCGCTTCCGGGCGGCGCCATCAGCGGTCTGCTGGCCGCGCAGCCCGAGGAAGTCGAAACGCACGAGACAGCCGTTTACCAGGAGGAGGAGAGCGCCGAGGCTGACGATCCGGCGCCCGCGCCTACGGGAATTGACGTCGTGCCGCGGGCCGATGGCCCCCGGGGCGGACGGTCCCCGCAGAACGTCGAGAGCTTCGGCGCTCAGGTGCAGATCATCGTGATGGGGGACGAACTGGTTCTGTCGTCCAGCGACGAGCAGGCGCTGGATCAGCTTGAGGACATGCTGCAGTCGGCCATGCAGGCCGTTCCGCCCCGTACGGGCTGGACGATCTTCACCCTGCAGTCCGCCGACGCATACGAAACAGCCATTCTGCTTGAACAGCTGTTCCCGGACAGCTCGGTGTCCACCTCGGCGGCTTCCTCCAGTTCGGGCATGATGGGCATGTTCAGCAGCGGGGTGTCGTCGTTCGGTTCCAGCCTGATGAGCATGACGGGCATGTCGTCGGCCATGAGCGCCACGACGCTGACGATCATTCCGGACGGACGGTTGAACGCGCTGTTCGTGTCCGGCCCGGCCGGCAAGGTGCGGGACGTCGAGGAGATGCTGCAGATCCTGGATGCGACCGACTGGCCGGACAACTATCGGATGCGGGTGCCGCGGACGATTCCGGTCGAATACGCGGACGTGGACGAAGTGCACACGATCGTCCGCGATACGTATCGCGACTATCTGGAAAGCGAACAGTCCCGCCAGCAGCGGAACGGCGCGAACGTGCTCGCCCAGATGATGGGGGGCGGCGGAGGCGGAGGCGGCGGGCGCGGCGGCAACAACCGCGACTCGGCGAATTCACAGGCCCAGCTGGCGCTGGCCGTGGACCGCCGGACGAGCCACCTGATCGTGTCCGCGAACGAGGACATGTTCCAGCAGGTGCAGGCGCTGGTGCGGACGCTGGACCGTCAGGCCCAGGAGGCGCGACGATCGGTGCGGGTGCTGTCGGTCGATCATGTCGATCCCGGGCTGTTGACCTCGACGCTGGGGTCGATGCTTCCCAAGGTGAACGTGACGGCAGCGGGCACGCGGCCGACGCGGCGCGATGAAGGCGCGGCGCGGGGCGGCGACACGCAGCCGGGCGGCGGTCAGAGCCCCGACGAGATGCGACGCGCGTTTCAGCAGATGCGCGGCGGCCAGCAGGGGGGCGGCCAGGGCGGCAGTCCCTTCGGAGGTCAGCAGGGCGGGAACCGGGGCGGCCAGTTTGGCGGCGGTCAGTTTGGAGGGGGACAGTTCGGCGGCAATCGCGGCGGCCAGCAGTTTGGAGGCGGCAACCGCGGCGGATTCAACTTCGGCGGCGGCGGCGGCGGTCGAGGGGGCGGCGGTGGGGGAGGCGGCGGCGGCCGAGGAGGCGGCGGTCGGGGTGGTCGCTGATCGCGGCCGCTTAGCCGCGATGGCCAATCCGACGGCCCGTGAACGGCGGCGCTTCGCGCCGGGCGAATCGTCTCGCGGCGGCAATCGACGGGCAGGCGTGTGGTGGGTTTCAGTCGTTGAGGGTTCATGGACATCGCGTCGCTGCTCGTGAAGCGCGGGCTGGTCACTCCGGAGCAGGTCGCGGACGCCAGATCTCAGGCCGCCGGGAAGCGCGTCGACCAGGCGCTCGTCGCGCAGGGCGTGGTCAGCGAGGAGGCGGTTCTCCGAGCCTTCGCTGACGAACTGCAGATGACGTTCGTGCCCCTCAAGGGGACGAAGGTCGATCCCGCCGTCATTTCTTTGTTTCCCGCGACGGCTGTGTTTCGCCACGCGGTCATGCCGTTGTCCCGCAGCAACGGCCACGTCACGATCGCCACCAGCGATCCCTTCGACCTCGAATCGCTCGATGAACTCGGCTCGCTGGGCAACGTCCGGCTCGATCCGGTGCTGGCCTGCCGCGATGAAATCATCGAACTCATCAAGCAGAGCCTGGGCGTCGGCGGCGACACGATCACCCAGCTCGTGGCGCAGCAGATCGAGGAAGGCGTCGAGCTGCTCGATGAGCTTCCGGACGAGCTCGGCGAACTCGCCGAATCCGCCCAGGCGCCGTCCGTCATCCGGCTGGTGAACGAGCTGCTGGTCGAAGCGCTCGACCAGCGGTCCAGCGACATCCACATCGAGCCCCAGGAGAAGGGGCTGCAGGTCCGTTACCGCGTCGACGGCCTGTTGCGCCTGCAGCCCGTGCCGCCGGAGATCAATCAGTTCGCGTCCGCGATCGTGACGCGTCTGAAGATCATGGCCCGGTTGAACATCGCCGAGAAACGCCTGCCGCAGGACGGCCGGATCAACCTCCGCGTGCAGGGTCGCGAAATCGACGTCCGGATGTCGATCATCCCCATGATTCACGGGGAAGGCGTTGTGCTGCGTCTGCTCGACAAGCAGCGGATGGTGTTCAGCCTCAAGAGCGTCGGGATGGCCGACGACGTCAACGAGCAGTTCCGCAAGCTCATCGAACTCCCGCACGGCATTCTGCTGTGCACCGGGCCGACCGGTTCCGGCAAGACGACCACGCTGTACAGCGCGCTCAACGAGATCAACACGCCCGACACGAAGATCATCACCGTCGAGGATCCCGTCGAATACCACATGGCGGGCATCAGTCAGATCCAGGTGCACGCGAAGATCGGCCTGACGTTCGCCGCCGGCCTGCGCTCCATCCTCCGCCACGACCCCGACGTCGTGCTGATCGGCGAAATCCGCGACGGCGAGACCGCGACCAGTGCCATCCAGGCGTCCCTCACCGGCCACCTGGTGTTCAGCACGCTGCACACCAACGACGCCCCCAGCTCGTTCACCCGGCTGATCGACATGGGCGTCGAACCATATCTCGTCGCCAGCACGGTCGAGGGCGTCCTCGCCCAGCGGCTGATCCGTTTGCTGTGCAAGCACTGCAAGAAGGCCGTCGTGCCGGACGAGGATTACCTTCCGGCCGACCTGCCCCGCCCGCTGGAGACGCTGTACATCCCGATCGGCTGCCGCGCCTGTCGCGAATCGGGCTATTCCGGGCGAACGGGCGTCCATGAGCTGCTGGTGAACGACGCCGAGATCAAGCATCTTTGCGCCGAACAGGCCAGCGCGGGCGTGATTCGCGAGTACGCGCTGAAGAAGGGCATGCTGACGCTGCGGCAGTCGGGTTACCGCCGGGTGATCGCTGGCGACACGACGCTGGACGAAGTCGCCCGCATCACGCGCGGCGACATCGCCTGAGCCATGCGGATCGACCGGGATGGCCGCGGCCGGATCGAGCTGGCGGCCAGTGACGCCCACTGGCCGGACGCTGCGCAGGCGGAGTTTCTGCGTCTGGGCGAGCTGCTGGGCGACGTGCTTGTCCGCTCCGAGCACATCGGGTCGACCTCGATTCCCGGGCTGGCCGCCAAACCGATCATCGATCTCCTGCCCGTCGTGGACCGGCTGGCGCGGCTGGACGACGCCCGTCCGGCATTGGAATCGGCCGGCTACGAATGGCGCGGCGAGTTCGGAATTGCCGGGCGCCGGCTGTGTCTTCGCGACTGTCCGGAAACCGGCGCGCGGCTGTTCAACATCCACTTCTTCGCGGTCGGCGATTCAGAAATCGCGCGGCATGTCGCGTTCCGGGACTACCTGCGTGTCCATCCTCAGGAATGCGACGCCTACGAGCGGGTGAAACGCGACGCCGCGGCCCGGCATCCGGACAGCGTCTTCGACTACAACGACGCGAAGTCCCCCTGGATCAAGGCCTGCGAACTGCGGGCGATCGCCTGGGCGACGAGCCTCGCCAGCGATCGCTGAACGAAGCCGCCGCGTCGCTGGCGTGCCGGGCCGAGTTCGCCTAAAGATGCCCGCATGACGACCTCGCGCGACGAACTCCTCGCCCGCATCCGCTCGCATGCCTGGGACGGCCCTGAACTGCCGTCTCTCGATCGAGAATGGTCGCGCGCCACGGACCTTCGGCAGCAGTTCACGGACGTGCTGGCGGGGGTGGGCGGACGGTGCCTGCAGGTCGCTTCGCTGGCGGACGCCGAGGCCGATCTTCAGTCGCTGACGCAATACGCCGAAGCCCCGAAGACCGTCTCGCTGGTTCCCGGCGTGGGCCGTTCGACGTTCGATCTTTCCGCGGTCGTTGATCCGCATGACCTGGAGGACGTCGATTTCGCCGTCCTGCCGGGGGACATCGCCGTCGCGGAAAACGGAGCGGTCTGGGTCACCGATGCCGCCGTCCCCCAGCGCGTGCTGTTCTTTCTCCCGCAACATCTGGCGCTCGTCGTTCCGGCCGCAGGGCTGGTCGGCAACCTGCACGAGGGACAGGCCCGGGCGACGCTGGGGGAACGCCCGTTCGGCTGCTGGATGTCGGGGCCTTCCAAGACGGCGGACATCGAGCAGGCGCTGGTCATTGGCGCGCACGGAGCCCGCTCCCTGACCGTATACCTGGTCGGATGACGGGCGGCATTCGGCGAGCGGCCGGCGACGGGCAGGCTTGACGTTCCGTCGATAGGCCGGTGAACTGCGATCGCCCCCGGAACCGGAGCCCGCCGATGACTGCTCGACGCCTGATCTTCGCGCTGGCCGCGCTGGCGCTCTGCTGCGCGACGGCCAAGCGCGCGACAGCGGAGGATCGCCCGAACGTGCTGATCGTTCTGTGCGATGATTTGCGCTGGGACACGATGGGCTGCGTGGGCCATCCGCATGTGCGGACTCCACACATTGATCGGCTGGCGCGGGAGGGCGTGCTGTTCCGCAACGCCTTTTGCACGACGTCGCTGTGCTCGCCCAGCCGGGCATCGCTGCTCAGCGGTCTGTACGCTCACGCCCATGGCGTGGTGAACAATTTCACTGAGTATCCCGCGGAGCTGCCCAGCCTGCCGCGGCAGCTGCAGGCCGTCGGCTATGCGACGGCGTACGTCGGCAAGTGGCACATGGGCGAAGACAACGACGAGCCGCGGCCGGGCTTCGACTGGTTCGTGACCCACAAGGGCCAGGGAAAATATCATGACACCGAATTTAACTTTCACGGGCGCGAGCGCCGCGTGGTGCCCGGGTATTACACCACGGTCGTGACCGACCTGGCGCTGGATTGGCTGCAGCGCCGTCCGGCGGATCGCCCGTTCTGCCTGATGGTCGGCCAGAAGGCGCCGCACAGCTTCTACACGCCCGAACCGCAGTACGCGCGGACGTTCGATGACGTCTCAATCCCCTACCCCGCGTCCGCTTTTGACCTGGAGGGCAAACCCGACTGGATCGCTTCGCGGCGGACGACGTGGCATGGCATCTACGGCCCGTTGTTCGACTTTCGCAAGGAGTTTCCGGACGATCGACCGGAATCGGTGGCGCACTTCGAGGCCATGATCCGCAGCTACTGGGGGACGGTGTTGTCCGTCGACGACAGCGTGGGCCGGCTGCTGGCGGCGCTGGAGTCCTCGGGCGAGCTGGACCGGACTGTCGTTGTGTTCCTGGGCGATAACGGACTGCTGAATGGCGAGCATGGCATGGTCGACAAGCGGACGATGCACGAGCCCAGCATTCGCATTCCGCTGGTCGTCCGTTCGCCGAAGCTGACGGCCGCGGACCAGCCCAGAACGATCGACGCCCAGGTGTTGACGGTCGACCTCGCGCCCAGCCTGCTGGAACTCTGCGGAGCGCCTCCGCTGGAGGGGATTCACGGCCGCAGCTGGGTCTCGCTGGTCCGGGGCGAGACGGCGGAGTGGCGCAGGGCCTGGCATTACGCGTACGACTACGAGCGGCAGTTTCCGTACACGCCGAACGTGCGCGGCGTCCGCACCGACGAATGGAAGCTCATCCGCTATCCGCATGGCGATGGCGGCCCCGACCGTCACCGCGCCGAGCTGTACCGGCTGACTGATGATCCGGACGAGCTGCGGAACCTGATTGACGCGGACGAGCACCGGAATGTCGTGCGCGATCTGACCGGCCTGCTCGATCAGTTGCTGCAGGAAACCGGCGCCGTGCCGGACCGGATGCCGCTGGATGACGGCATTCTTCAATCCCTTCCCGACCAGAAGATCCGATGATGACGCAGCCACAGGCGGGGGACGAAACGGCCGAAGGATTCGTCGCCGCCAGCAGCATTGACGACGTCCGTCGACTGGTCCGCCAGGCCCGCGCGCAATCGCGCCGGATCGGCTGCGTGCCGACGATGGGCGCGCTGCACGCGGGCCATGTGAGCCTGTTCGAGGTCTGCCGGCGACACGCCGATTTCATCGTGGCGACGATCTTCGTCAATCCGACGCAGTTCGGTCCGCAGGAGGACTTTCAGCGGTACCCGCGACCGCTGGCCGACGACCTCCGCGCAGCCCAGGCGGCTGGCGTCGACCTCGTGTTCACTCCCGATGCGGAGACGATCTATCCGGAAGGTTTTGACACCTTCGTCGAGGTCGGCGGGCTGTCGTCCGTGCTCGAGGGCGAGATTCGACCGGGACACTTCCGGGGCGTGGCGACCGTCGTCCTCAAGCTGTTTCAGATCGTTCAGCCGGACGTGGCCGTGTTCGGGGCGAAGGACTACCAGCAGCAGGCTGTGCTCAGACAGATGACGCGGGATCTGAATCTGCCGGTCGAGATCGTCACGGCGCTGACGATTCGAGAGCCGGACGGACTCGCGATGAGCAGCCGCAACGCCTACCTGTCTCCGAAGGAGCGCAAGTCGGCGCTCGTGCTGTCGGAAAGTCTGGCCCTGGCGGCGGCGCGGCTGGCGAACGGCGACTTCGACCTGGGGGCCATTGCGACGGCCATGCGCGAGCACCTGGCAAGCGGCGCGGGGGTGCAGCCGGAATACGCCCTGATCGTCGATCCGGACACGCTGGAACCGTTGAGCGCTCCGCAGCCCCGGATGACGGCGCTCGTGGCCGCCCGGCTGGGAACGACGCGATTGATCGACAATCGGGAGATTGTCCTGGACGAACCGTCCTGATCCGAACGGCGCCTTACAGGGCTCCGCTGCCGGACAGCACCGTGCCGATCGTGCGGATCAGGATCTTCACGTCATTCCAGAGGCTGCAGTTCTGCAGGTACAGAACGTCAAACGCGACCTTGCGGCGGAAGCCTTCGATCTCGTTGTCGTACCCGTTGACGATCTGCGCGACGCCCGTCAGTCCCGGCTTGAGGCCCAGCCGCTGCAGGTAATCGGGAATCTGCTGCGACAGCTGCGAGACGAATTCCGGCCGTTCGGGCCTCGGTCCGACGAGCGACATCTCTCCCTTGAGAATGTTCCACAACTGCGGCAGCTCATCGAGGCGCGTGCGACGCAGGAACCGTCCGATCGGCGTGACGCGGGAATCGCCGGGCGTGGCGAACCGCGCGCCATGCCGCTCGGCGTCCTGCCGCATCGTGCGAAACTTGTACAGCGTGAAGTGTCGCCCGTAGGCGAAATTGCCGCGCCGATCCGGTCCCGCGCTGCGCCGCTCCGGAGCGGAGGCCGCTGTTTGCGAGTTGCGACGGTCATCGCCGCCGCGGAGATTCAGTCCCACGCGCGTCTGACGGAAAATGATCGGCCCCGGCGACGTCACACGCACGGCGATCGCCACCATCAGCATCACCGGCCACAACACCGCCAGCAGAGCCAGCGACAGGACGACATCGATGATCCGCTTCGCCACGCGCAATTGCGGCGACAGGCAGCGCAGATTCGCACGCGGCTGATCCAGCCACAGCGGCGTCAACCAGTGCACCGCGGGGATCTCCTCGCTTGACGCGTATTCGACGACGTCTTCGAGGTGCTGTGCGGTCTGCAGCGGGAAAGTCGGAGGGCTGAGGAGCTGCGTGCTCATGCTTGAATCCGAGCCTGGGGCGCGGCGGGGCGCTGCTGAGTGCGGCATGCGGCGTTTCGGCGCCGCGGGGAGTGACGCTGCCGCCCGGCCGCGGGGCGTTTTCGCGTCGGCGCATGGGAATCCACCAGGAGTCTACCGCCGGGGAACGGCGGATTGCCCGTGCGAACCTGCCGCGGCGCACCGGTTCGCTCCGTGAAGTTCCAAGGTTGGCGGCGCTGCCGATCTTCACGATGATTCCCGCTGGAACGGTTCTCGCGAGGCGGTGGTTTCCGGCAACGGCGTCGGAATCCTCAGCTCCCGCGGCAGGAATCCCTGACGATTCCGGCGATCGCCCGGCCCGGTCGGCGAACCGACCGCACAATTGACGGTGCGCCCCGCCCTTCAAATCGGGGCGTCGGCCGGACCGTTCCGCGGAAGGAGCTGGTGAGCATGGATGAACAAGCGCCGATGATCCGCGTCGAGCGGCTCTCGAAGCAGTTCCACGACCTCCGCCGCGGCCCCGTCACGGCCCTCGGCGAGGCCAGCTTCCATGTCCGCCCCGGCGAAATCTTCGGACTCCTCGGCCCCAACGGCGCCGGCAAAACGACCTGCCTGCGAATCCTCAGCACCGTCCTCCGGCCCACTTCCGGGCGGGCCACCGTCGCCGGGTACGACGTCGCCACGCAGGCCGGGGAGGTCCGCCGCCGGATCGGCTTCATGTCGGGCAACACCGGCATCTACGACCGCATGACGGCCTGGGAACTGGTCGAATACTACGGCCGGCTGTACGGAATTCCCGAAGAGCCGCTGCGCGAACGGCTGGAGAACATCTTCCGCACGCTGCAAATGAATGAATTCCGCGACATGCTGGGGTCGAAAATGTCGACCGGCATGAAGCAGAAGGTGTCGATCGCACGGACTATCGTGCACGATCCCCCGGTGCTGATTTTCGATGAGCCGACGTCGGGGCTCGACATTCTCGTGGCCCGAGCGGTGCTGGAGACCGTCGACGCGCTGCGCGATCAGGGAAAATGCATTATTTTTTCGACGCACATCATGCGGGAGGTCGAGAAGCTCTGCGACCGGATCGCCATCATCCACCGCGGCGAGATCCTGGCGCAGGGCGGCCTGGCGGAACTCGTCGACCGGCACGCACAACCTGACATCGAAGAGCTGTTCTTCGAGCTGATCCGGCGGCACGACGCGTCCTCGGACGCCGCGGCGACGGACAGCCCGCCCGTCCCTGCGGCTGACCACTCGTCCCGGACAACCGCGGCCCGGCACACGTTATGAACTGGCGAAACGTCAAGCTGATTTTCCTGCGCGAAGTCCGCGACCAGCTCCGCGACCGGCGGACGCTGTTCATGGTCGCCGTGCTGCCGCTCATCCTGTATCCCGTAATGGGCATCGGGATGCTGAACATGACCGTCACGTTCACCGAGCAGACGCGGACGGTGCTGGTCGTGAACGCCGGCGATCTGCCGCAGCCGCCCTTGATCGCCAGCGGCCGGATCCTGGAGCGCCATTTCAGCTCGCCGGCCGATTCGGAGAAGATCCGCGTCCTGACCGACGCTCCGGAGGACGAAGCCGCACTGTCCCCCGCGGACGCCCGCTTTCTGAAGGAGGTGCGGGCGCGGCTCCCCCGGCTGGAACAGCTCGCCGCGCTGGCCGACGAAGTCCGCGCCGCGGAATCCGCCAGCGCTCCGGCAACGGCCGAGCTCAAAGAGCGGCTGACCTCGCAGCAGGAGGAACTGAGCGGCTGGTTCGAGCAAGCCCCCGTGCAGGTGCTGCTGATCGTGCCGAAGAACCTGCGCGCGGACGTCGAGGCCATCCACGGGCGGCTCGCCGCTGGCGCCCGCGATGGCGAGGCTCTCGAGCTGCCCAGCCATCCCATTCTGCTGCACAACAGCGCCGATGAGAAATCGGCCATCGCCTTTCGCCGCGTGCGGCAGGCGGTGGACGCCTGGGAGCGAGAAGTACTTCGCGAACGTCTGAAACTCGCTGGACTGCCGCTGTCGCTGCCCAGTCCCGTTCAGCCGGTGGCCATCGATCTGGCCCGCACCGAGAAGATCGCGGCCAACATCTGGAGCAAGCTGTTCCCGGCGCTGCTGGTGATCATGTCGGTCACCGGCGCCTTCTACCCCGCGATCGACCTGGGCGCCGGCGAGAAGGAGCGCGGCACCATGGAGACGCTGCTCATCTCCCCCGCCACGCGGCATGAAATCGTCACCGGCAAGTTTCTGACGGTCATGCTGTTCAGCTTTTCGACCGCGCTGTTGAACCTCGCCAGCATGGGCTTCACCGGACAGCACATGGTGGCGCTGCGGGCCGGGACGGGAGCGGCTCTGGGCGGCATGACGCTCCCCACGCTGACGGCTGTCATGTGGATCATTCTGCTGGCCGTGCCGCTGGCCGCCCTGTTCAGCGCGCTCAGCCTGGCGTTCGCGATGTTCGCCCGCAGCACGAAAGAGGGGCAGTACTACCTGACGCCCCTGCTGATGGTCGCCATCGGCCTGATGATGTTCTCGATGAATCCCAGCGTCGAACTGACGCCGTTTTACAGCGTCATGCCGGTCGTCGGCCCGGCGCTGTTGCTGAAGGCGCTTCTGCTGGGCACGAATCTCGGCTCGCTCGCGTTTTCCGCAGTCGCGGTCATCGCCTCGAGTCTGTGCTACAGCGTGCTGGCCCTGTGGTGGGCGATCGATCAGTTCCAGCGCGAGGACATCCTGTTCCGGGAAGCCGAACGCTTCGACATGCGGCTGTGGCTGCGGCACCTCCTCCGCGAGAAGGAGGCGATTCCCAGTTTCTCCGAGGCCGCATTCTGCTTCGTGCTGATCCTGCTGCTGCAGTTTCTGTCGTTCAACACCATGCGCGACCAGTTCCTGGCGGCGCAGCATGACGGCCGAGTTCTGCAACTGCAGATGATCTATCTGCTGACGACCGTCGCGACGCCGGCGCTGATGATGGCCGTCCTGCTGACGCGCGATCCGCTGCGGACGCTCAAACTGCGCGGCTGCCATCCGAAGTGGCTGCTGGCCGGACTGGTCCTGCCGCTGATCCTGCAGCCGTTGGCGATCGAACTGCTGCACCAGATGCGGTGGTTTTTCCCTGAATTGCCCGCCGGCGTCGAACAGACGCTGAAGGCCATGACGAATCCCGGCGTGCCGCTGTGGCTGGCGCTTCTCGCGTTCGCCGTCGCTCCGGCCATCTGCGAGGAACTCGCCTTCCGGGGCTTCATCCTCAGCGGGTTGCAGCGGACGCAGCGGTACCGGCTGGCGGCCGTCATGTCGAGCGTTGCGTTCGGGATCGTGCACATGATCCCCCAGCAGGTCTTCAACGCCACCCTGTTGGGGCTGGTTCTGGCGGCGCTCGCGCTCCGCAGCGGCAGCCTGTACCCCGGCGTGCTGTTCCACCTCGTGTTCAACGGCACGCAGGTGCTGATGGCGCGGATGCCTCGGGATATGACGGCCGAGTCGGGTCTGCTGGACTGGGTGATTCGCGGCACGGGCGAACAGATGCGGTTCACGCCGGCCTGCCTGGCGGTGTGCGCAGTGCTGGCCGTGCCGCTCCTGATGTGGCTGGCGTTCGGGCCGGTCGCGCGGGGCTGGCGCGACAACTACCCCGCCGAGTCCGGCGCGTCCGCGGGCGAAGAGGCGACGGCCGTTGGCGCCTGAAGGCGGTCTCCGGCAGGCGCATCGGGGACGAGTTCAAACGCGCCGCCGACCGTGTCCGGAATCCGCGTCAGCCGCGCGTCCGTCATCCGGATGAAGGCCCAGTTGGTCTCCGCCCGGGCCAGCAGCGTGTCGCCCCGCAGAATCTCGTACCGCCGCAGCGACGTCACCCGCTGCATGTCGGCGATCCAGGTCCGCACGACAATCGACTCACCTTCGTGCACCGGCGCCAAATATTCGATCGCGTGACGCCGCGCGACCCAGGCGCAGCCCGTTTCCCGATAGCGCTCCATCGGCCAGCCCTGCGCCGATGAATGCGCGATCGCGGCGTCCTGCATCCACTTCACATACGAAACATTGTTTGCGTGGCCGAGCGGATCGATCTCCTCCGACCGGACGACATGGTTGTGCAGATAAATCGCGGGCATCCGTGACCCCTTCGCATTCCCGACGGACGACTCAACCCATGAGCGCCGCGGCGTGCGACGTCCCCGGCTTGCGTCCCCAGTACAACGTCGCGATTCCAAATGTCATCGGGCGACGCCGCACCTGCTCCAGCCCGTTTTCTTCCATCAGGGACGCGAGCGTCTCGCCGCAAGGAAACTCCGCCACCGATTGCGGCAGATAGTCGTACGCCGCCTCCCGGCTGCCGGAGACCCACTGGCCGATTCTCGGCAGCACCGTGCGGAAATAACGCTGATACAGGGCGTTGAACGCACGATTCCGCGGCTTGGAGAACTCGAGCACCGCCACCCGACCCCCTGGGCGGCAAACCCGCGTCATCTCCCGCAGCCCCGCACCGGTGTCCGCGACATTCCGCAGCCCGAACGCCACCGACACGATCTGAAACCGGTCGTCCGCAAACGGCAGACGCAGCGTGTCCGCTTCCTGAAACTCGACCAGCCCTCCCTTGAGCCGCCCCCCCTGTACGGCCCGGTCGCGCTTGGAATTCGCCAGCTCCAGCATCTCGACAGTGAAGTCCGTGCCGATCACGGGAACCCGGTTCCCGCCCGCCCGCGCGTACGCGAATGCCAGGTCGCCTGTCCCCGTGCAGACGTCCAGGATCGGAGCATCTCCCTCGGGAGGAACGAGCCGCACCGTCTGACGCCGCCACCAGGCATCGACCCCGCCGGACAGCGTATGGTTCAGCAGGTCATAGCGGCGCGCGATTCCTCCGAACATCCGTTGGACGCGTTCGCCGGATTTGTCGACGACAGTCTCCATCGCTCCCGTTTCCGCTGCCAAATCCCATGCCGGCGGCCCGACCGACGTCACTGCCCGAGGGGGCGACGATCGGAGAACCGCATTCCGGGGGCGCCGTTAACGAGCGTCCCGGTCCGGAGGCAGTGTAGCGGGCGAGGGCGCGGGAGTCGGCGCGCAGATGCTGACGTCTCTCGGCGGGAGACGGAGCGTCACTCCGCCACGCAGTACGAGCGGAGCAGCTCGACCGCGTGCGCCGCGCGGAACCGAAACGCGGCGGGATCCGGCGGCTGCTCGACGGGCGTCACCGTGACCTGGATCTGGCGGCGGCGAGTCGCCGCCCGTCGCCCGGTTTCTTCGACTTCCGCGCCGAGTTCCAGCTTGAGATGGATGGGCTGTCGGTCGGGGCGTCGCCCCCAGCCCCGGAAGAATCCCGGCTTGCCGATTTGAATCGACACCAGTTGCTGTGAGCACTCCAGAACCCGGCCACGGTTGTCGTCCACGAATCCCGACAGCTTCTGAACCAGCACGTCGGCCGCATCGCAGGACACGAACCGCGCCTGGTGGACGAATTCATCAACCTTCGGGTCCGTGGACCGCCGGCCGGCGTCGCCCGCCCGACGACCCAGGTGGCATGTCCGGTTGCGGCCGCCCCGCTTCGCGTCGTACAGCGCGCGATCCGCCCGTTGCATCAGCGACTCCGGAGTGTCCTCCGGTTCGCGGTTGGCGACGCCGAACGACGCCGTCACCTTCAACTCGGGCAGGTTCGGGACGACCAGCATCGAAACGCTCCGTCGCAGCCGCTCGGCGCGTTCAATCGCCTGGTCCAGGTCCGTTTGCGGGCAGAGGACCACAAACTCCTCGCCGCCATAGCGGGCCACCATCTCGCCGGAATACAGCTCGTCCTGCAACATTCGCACGAGATCGATCAGCACGCGATCCCCCGTGCTGTGATCGTACCGGTCGTTGATGCTTTTGAAGTGGTCGAGGTCGACGAAGATCACGCTGAGTTCCGAGCCATCTCCCGACTCGACCCATTCGGCGTGCAGTTCTTCGAGCCGCTCCTGCAAGGCGCCGCGGTTCGAGACGCCCGTCAGCGGATCGCGGGAGGCGGCCCACTGCAGTTCGCGGTAGCGGCCCGGATTGCGTTTCACGCCAGCCAGATTGCGGAAGATCTCCGCGACTCCCTGCAGCCGGTCCTCGCTGTCCAGCAGCGGCAGCGCCAGCACTTCCATGCGCTCTTTCTCATCGTTCTCGCCGACGAGCTGCAGCGTTGCGGAGGCGGCCCGCCCGGTTTCCATGACGCGGAACAGAGGGTAATCGGCGTCCGGAACGGGGCGACCCTGCTCGTCCAGAAACGTCCCCAGTCGTCGGGACCAGGTCTCGTGCATGGCTTCTCCGGACCCCAGACCGAACAGATGCTCGGCGCCCCGGTTCCAGACAGCGATCTTCAGATCGGAATCGACAATGTAGAACCCGTCGTACAGCGTTTCGATCAAGTACAGGTACGACACGATGTGCCCCATCGTGCTCGCCTGCCGCACCGTCTCCCAGTCGACGACGGCATTCACGCTCGCCGTCCGGGCATCCGGATCCGGGTTGAACAGCGCGGCCCCGTCGGTCTCCAGCCAGCGGCCCAGCGCGGCGACGATGTTCCGATCGAACCGGCGGCCCGTTTTGCTCGTCAGAATGTTCAGGACTTCGCCCCGGGCCAGGCCGCGGCGGTACACCTGATCGTTCGACAGCGAATCGAACGCGTCGGCCACGGCCAGAATCCGGGCTCCCTGCGACGCGACGCCCCCGCCCGTCGGCTCGACGTCCACCGTGTCGTACGTCTCCGAAATGATCTGAATCACTTCGGGATCGATCCGGCACGCCTGCAGCAGTTGAATGCCGACGTCATGCTGCGCCGACATGAAGTCGGATTCGTCCGGGCTGAGCTTCGCAGGCTTCAGCAGGATGTGATCCGGCACGCCGATCTTGCCGACGTCATGCAGCAGGGCCGCGACTTCCAGCACCCGCAGGGGGCGCCCCTCCCAGCCCAAACGGGATGCCATGCCGGTCGCCATGCAGGCCACCCGGCGGGCGTGCAGCAGCGTCGCCTCGTCGCGGAACTGCAGCGCGGAAAGAATTCTCCGGAGTACGCTGGGGGCGACGATCCCATCCAGGTTGTCGGCTTCCGGGTCCGACTGCCCGTCTCGGGACAGCGAGAGCAGCGCCATCAGGACTCGCGAGGAGTCCATGGGGTGGGCGCTGCCCGCCGTCAATCCCACCGAAATGTACTCATCCACCATCGAGTTGATGGCTGCCGACATTTGACGTCTCCAAACGACTTGAGCGCCGCCCGTCCCTTTGGGGGGCCCCGGCGTCCTTCAACACTAGGCCACTTCTGTTGCCCGAGGAGCGGACGGGAAACTTCCGTAGCGACTCGCTCCATTCGGGATTTGCCCTGATCCGGCTGTAGCGGTGATAGGGACCTCGCGCGAACCGAGGCCCCGGGCGCCAGCGTCGGCGCGGCAAAAGGCGGCGACGCGATCCCTCCAACCCGACCGGCGCGCCGCATCCTGCGGCGTCCTCGCTGTCGGCTCGGACGGGTGATAACGTGGTGCTTCCGGGGCGGCCCGCTGCCCGCGCGCACGGTTCCGAAAACCCCGATCGCAACCGGGAGAATGCTGATGTCGCAGTGGAGTCCGCTCCGTGCCGGCCTGGCTGGCCTCATTCTCTGCAGCGCCAGCGCGCCCGCGCAATCCGCCGAACCGTTTCAGGCGGGCTTCGCCAGCGTCGATGTCACGCCGCAGGAGCCAGTCCGCCTGTCCGGGTACGCCGCCCGCACGGCCCCCATGGAGGGCGTGGACGAACCGCTGGCCGCCCGCGCCGTGGCACTGAAGTTCGGCGATGATCCGCCGTATGTCCTGGTCGCCGTCGATTCCATCGGCTTCCCCGGCACGCTCGTCAAAGAGGTCTTCGAACGGCTGCCGGAAGAGGTTCAGGTCGACCGGTCTCAGTTCGTGATGACGGCGACCCATTCGCACACCGCCCCGCACATCGCGCGGGGCTTGAGCAACCTGTATTCGAAGCCGCAGTCGGATGAGGAACTCGCCGCGACGGAACGTTACACCAATTTCCTCCGCGATCAGGCGGCCGAGGCGGCCCGCCGCGCGCTGGCCGACCTCAAGCCGGCGCGGCTGTTCGTCGGCGAAGGGACGGCAGGGTTCGCGATGAATCGCCGCGGCATCGGCGAACCGGCGGGACGGGCTGTCGATCATGCCGTTCCGGTCCTGCGCATTACCGACGCCTCCGGACAGGCGACGCGCGGCCTGATGTTCAATTACGCCTGCCACTGCACGACGTTCGGCCCCGGCCACAACCGCGTCAATGGGGACTGGGCGGGCTACGCCTCGCTGCAGCTCGAACGTGAGCATCCCGGCGCGGTGGCCCTCTGCATGATCGGCTGCGGCGCCGACGCCAATCCGCATCGCGAGGGGCCACAGCAACTCGAACTGGCGCAGATGCAGGGGCGCGATCTCGCCGATGAAGTGACGCGCGTGTGCGGCGCCGGCCTTCGCGAGATCACGGCCCCGCTGTTCGGCACGTTTGGCTATGCGGGACTGCCCATCGACCGGCCCGGCCTGCCCGAGCTGCAGGCACAACTCAAAAGCGGCGATCCGAACTACCGCCGGCATGCCGAGGAAATGCTGGCGGTGCATGCCCGGATGGGACGGCTTCCCGAGACGTACCCGATGCCGATTCAGGTGTGGCGCTTCGGAAATGAATTCGCGATGGTCTTTCTGGGGGGCGAAGTCGTCGCCGACTACTCGCATCGGATCAAACGCGAACTCGGTCCGCGCCCAGCGGATGACGCCCCGGACGCCGACGAAGTCGAGGACCGGTGCGAGGCGCCCGTCTGGGTCACCGCGTACGCCAACGACGTCTTCGGGTATGTCGCCTCGGAACGCGTCCGCTCCGAAGGCGGATACGAGGTCGACAGCTCGATGATCTACTACCTGCAGCCGGGACGCTGGTCGTCCGGAACGGAAGAAGTCGTCATGCGGCGGGTGCACGAGCTGTACGGCAATACGACGACAGACCGTTCTCTGAGCGTCGAGGACGCGCTGCGTTCATTCACAGTCCCCGAAGGATTTCGGGTCGAGGTTGTGGCGGCGGAACCGCTGATCGCGGACCCCGTGAACTTCACCGTCGGGCCGGACGGCCGGCTGTGGGTCGTGGAAATGGGCGACTATCCGCGGGGCGCCGATCATCAGGGTGCGCCGGGGGGCCGCATTCGCGTTCTGACCGACGACGACGGAAACGGCCGCTACGACCATTCAACGATTTTTCTCGACCAGATCGCCTATCCCACGGGGGTCTGGCCCTGGCGTGATGGAGCGATCATCAGCGCCGCGCCGGATATCGTTTTCGCCCGCGACCTGGACGGCGATGGACGCGCCGACGACATCCAAGTCCTGTACTCCGGATTCAAACCGGCCAATCCCCAGCACCGAATCAATGGCTTCTGCTGGGGGCTGGACGGCTGGTTGTACCTGGCGAGCGGCGATACCAGCCGGACGATCACGTCCCACAAAACGGGCGAGACGCTCAACATGGCGGGCCGGGACCTGCGGATTCATCCGGACACAGGCCGTATGGAGACCCTCAGCGGACAGTCGCAGTACGGGCGCACCCGCGACAACTGGGGGAACGGCTTCGGCAACAACAACAGCGAACCGTTGTGGCAGTACGTGCTGGAAGACGGCGACCTGAATCGCAACCCGTTTGTCCCCTCGCCGCGGCCGCTGGTGCATCTGTCCCATCCCCAGGCGATCCCACCAGTCTTCCCGACCAGCCGCACGGTCGATCGCTTCAATGATCTCTGGGCGGCTGACCGCTTCACGTCCGCCTGCAGCCCGCTGATTGTCCGCGACTCGGCCCTCGGTCCGGACCTCGACGGCGCCGCGCTCATTTGCGAACCGGTTCACAATCTGGTCAGCCGCATCGTGCTGACCCCCGGCGGCGTCGCCTACCGTGGTTCGCGTCTGCCGTCTGAAGAAACGGCGGAGTTCCTCAGCAGCCGCAACAACTGGTTTCGCCCGGTGAGGCTGATGACCGGACCGGATGGATCGCTCTGGGTGGCGGACATGTACCGTCGCGTCATTGAGCACACGGAATGGATCCCTGAAGCCTGGCAGGCGCAGCTCGATGTCCGGGCTGGCGAGAATCGGGGCCGCATTTATCGCGTCGTCCGAGGCGCGGTTCCGCTGGGGCGCATTCCTGACCTGTCGCGACTCACGACCGGCGAACTGGTTGAAGAACTCGCTTCCCCCAATGGAACCCGCCGGGATCTCGCCCAGCAGTTGCTGATCGAGCGCGGCGACGCCGCCGCACTGGAACGCCTGGATGCGTTGCTGCAACGCGATCTCGCGTCCCCGAGCCTAGTGCAATGTCTCTGGACCCGCGTGTTGCTCGATCCGGGACGACTCGAACCAATCGCACCGTATCTGTCGCATGCCGATCCGATGGTCCGCAGCACGGCGGTGCGGCTGATCGGCGGCGTCGAACCGGACTCCGAGGCGCTTCGCCAGGCCGTTCTGACGCGCCGGGACGATGACGATGTCCGCGTGCGATTCACGCTCGCGCTGGTTCTGGGCGGCTGGACTTCGAACTCGGCGGGGGATGCGCTCTCGGAACTGGCGGTCCGCGACTTTGGCGACGTCTGGGTCCGCGCCGCCGTCCTGACGTCCGCGCGAACCTCCGCCGAGCAGATTCTGCGGGCCGTCCTCAGCCGACTGTCGGAATCGGAGGAGCGCACGCAGTTCACCACGCACCTCACGGCGACGGCTCTGGGGGATCAACCGGAATCGGGCGCGGCCCGCATCCTGCGGCTGGTCCTCGACGGCGCCGACCGCAGCGGCGAGGACTGGCGGTTCGCAGCGCTCGGCGCCTGTCTCGATGGCCTGGCCCGGAAGGGATCCAGCGTCGCCCGGCTCGCATCATCCAGCCAGTCCGACATCCAGCAGGCCGCCCGCGGCTCACAAACCCTGTTCGACGCGGCCCGCGCGGCCGTCACCGACTCGGATTGCCCGGTCGAGCGGCGGCGTCTCGCCATCGCCCTGCTAGCCCGCGGCCCCGATTCCCAGCCTGAAGACCTGCAGCGGCTCACGGAGACGCTGTCGCCGCAACAGCCGCTGGTGCTGCAGCAAGCCGCGGTGGACACGCTCGCCGCCGTCGCGACGGACGACGTGCCGGCACGCCTCATCGGCGCCTGGAAATCGCTCGAACCCACCACGCACTCCAGCGTGATCAATGCCCTGCTGTCCCGGGACGCCTGGACGTCGCAGTTGCTGGACGCGATCGCCGCGGAGGCCATCCGCCCGTCGGAACTCGATGCGGCCGCCCGCAATCGCCTGCTCGAGCACCCCGACGAATCGCTGCGTCAGCGGGCCGCGGACCTGCTGCAGCCTTCCGCGTCCCGCAGAGACGTCCTGGAGCAGCACCAGTCCGTGCTGACGCTGGCTGGCGATCCCGATCGCGGGGCCGCGGTGTTCACCAAAACGTGCGCCGCATGCCATCGGCTGCATGAACGGGGCGCCGACCTGGGCGCGAAACTCGGTTCGCTGCAGAACAAGGCGACCGATGCGCTGCTGACCGCGATCCTCGATCCAAATCAGGCCGTCGAGGGGCGCTACTTGAGTTACGCGGCGGCGACGAACGACGGCCGCACCTACGCGGGAATGATCGTCGAGGAAACGTCGACCAGTATCACCCTCGCCCGACCCGACGGCCAGAAGGACGTCATTCTCAGAATCGACCTCGAATCGCTGTCCAGCAGCGGCAAGTCGTTCATGCCCGAGGGGCTGGAACGGGAGCTCTCGCCGCAGGACATCGCGGACGTCATCGCCTTCGTACAGGCGGAGTCGGTCCCCTGAGTCGGCTGCGTCGCCGGTTCCGTCCTGCGGGCCGTCAGGTTCCCGGATTCAGCGATTTCACCAGCGACTGCAGGAACAGCGGCACGTGCGGCGTCGCGAGGTACACCCGGCGCGACACGGCGCTGCGGGGATAGATGTTCGTGATGAAGTCAAAACAGAACTCGGACGCGCTGTGCCGCACCAGCACGGCGTTCGCGTACGTCCCGCTCAGCATCTCGTCCGGCAACCGCAGTTCGTCGTAGATGTCCTCGATGTGCGGCGTGGACGGCGGCTGCGGCAGGTTCTCGGGATGCGTCTCGCCGGATTCCAAGCCCTCGTCGGACGGCCCTGACGCCCGGGGCTCTTCCTGCTGGATCCGCAGGCGGGGCAGACGCGGCGTCGGCCCGAACCGGTATTCGTACGCCTGCAGGTTGTCCTGCAGCACCTTGATGAGCTGTTGTGCGACCGCGTGCGGCAGAATGACCCGCGCCACGATGCGGTTCGGTTCGCCGAGGCGCAGCACGAAATCGAGCACAATTTCGTACGCGCCCATCAGGATCATCACGCCGTTCGAGAACTCTCCCCGCCCGACCTCCTGCGGGACCCGCGCGCTGAGCTGCATGTGCCGGACCTGGCCCTGCAGCGGCTGCGGATCGGCGGGATCAGGATCAGATGGCGGGGAGGACTCGGACATGAAGCTCCATCAGCGCGACATCGCCGCAAGTTCGGGTTGCACGCGCTTGCGGACGTCGGTTTCCAGCGGGCCGAAAAACTGCTCGTGCCGCTTCACCGTTGCGGACAGCAAAGCGACCAGCCGTTTGGCAGTATAGTGATTCAGGATCACTCGCTGGGACAGTTTGACCCGCTGCACCGGGCCGCCCGACGGATCGGTGTTCAGCGCCAGGTCCAGAATCACCTCTTCCGGCGTGCTCGCGACGCGGCAGAAGTTCGCGTACAGCGACGTCACCTGCGAATCGTCCAGCTCCAGCCGCAGCGACTGCCCGTTCGTCCCCTCGGCCTTGCCCGTGCTCTGGTCCTGATCCATCGTTCGTTCCCTCGTATTAGGATCCTTCCGTCCGTCGGGACCGGGACCGGCCGGGCCGTCGCCGAACGCGGCCGAGGGTATATCAGTGATCCGCCGCCAGACACAACTTCAACCGGCGGCCGCGCGGGCCCGCGCCGCGCTCGAAAAGGGGGGACTCAGGCCGCTCACGGCAGAGTCTCGGCAATCACGGAATCCGCGAATCGCAGGTATTCCACGTCAAACCATGCCAGGTCGTCCCCGAACGCCCCCCGAAAATCGGCGATGCGCTCCTCCGCCAGGTAGCTCGAGAACGGATCCCGAGCCGCACAGGACTTCAAATAGGCGGCGTATTTCGCCGGTCGCGTCCGGATCAGGTAATGCGTCAGCATCCAGGCTTCGCTGTAGGCTTCCACTGGCTGAATGGAGAACAGGCTCTCCCCGCTGATCAGTTCGGCAAGCGCGCCCGGCCTCCGTCCGTCGCGGCGGTATTCCGCAAAAGACTTCAGCCGGGCCGGATTGACCGGCGCCGCGCCGCGCCGGCCGCTCGGCGCAACGGCCGAACCGATCTCAAATTGCATCGCCAGTCCCTCAATCACCCAGGTGGGACTCTTGCCGATCCGTGAGTGCAGTCCCCGGTTGAACGCCAGCTGGTGGACGGCTTCATGCACTGTCGTGTCCCGGGCCGCCGGATTGATGCCCGGCCCGGACGAGGACCGCTTCCCGTTCATGGCGGCCACGGGAGTCAACGGCGAGGCCGGCTCGTCGTAGAAATAGACCCAGTTCGTCCGCGTGTCGTAGTACCCGCGAAGCGTCTGCGACGCTCCCATGCCTGCCCGCTGACAATGCGTCAGAAACTGCTCCTTCGTCGGAAACACGAACGCCACCAGGGGGAACTCGAGCGGCGTCAGCTCGAACTTCCGCACCCGGAAGTAGGCTTCGAACTCCTGATTGGCCTGCTGCAGCAGCGCGGCGTACGGCCGAGCCCGCCCGGGGGGCGCGCACACCACGTACTGCCCATCGACCACGACCTCGACGCCCTTCCCGAATTTCGTCCGCAGCTGATCCCGCTGTTCCATCACGGTCAACGCCGAAAACTCCGGCGCCACCTGGCGGAATTCCGTCACCCGCGCCAGCTTGAGTTCCTGCAGCCTGCCGTCCCGCTCGGCCAGCCAGCACTGCTGGGAGTTGTGCGCCAGCTTCCGGCCCTGAATGGACTTGCCGTCGACGGTCAACTCGATCAACCCGTCCGCGGCGGCTGCGAGTGTCGCCCAGGAACACAAGCAGGCGGCGAGAACCCACGCGACTGGGGAGATGCGCATCTCGGAACTCCGAAATCCTCGGGCGGAACGCGGCAACTCTACGCCGGCCGATCCTCTCCGCCGGCCTCCCCCACTCTCGCCGTCGACAGGTCGAGGCCGGACGCGCCGAATTCTCCGGTTACACTGGTTGCAACGCCGTTCGTTCGCCCGTGCCCCCGCCGCTCTGAGATGTCCGCCCTGATCCAATCGTCCGCAGCCCGCATTGTGCTCGTTCTGGCGGCGCTGAGCGTGCTCGCGCTGCCGGCGTCCCGGGCGGAGGAAGCGCCCCCCACCGATCCGGTCGCGGATGTCGCGGCCGCCGACCTCGATGTCAGCGCCGTCCCGGACGTCATTGAACAGCTTGGTTCAGGCGCCCGGCGCGACCGCGAACTGGCCGAACGCCGGCTGTTGGATGCCGGTCCGCGCATCCTGCCCGCGCTCCCCAATGCCGAGCAGGTGGATCCCGCCGCCCGGGACGCTCTGAATCGCGTCCGCACGGCCCTCGAACGGCAGGCCGGAATCGACGCCGCACAGCCGTCGCGAGTGACGCTGGCGGGCGAACACGCCCTGAGCGAAATCGTGGCCGCGCTGGCCGCACAGACCCGCAATCCGATCTCGGTCGACCCCGGCGTCGAGGATGCCCGCGTTGACGTTCGCTGGGAGGGCACGCCGTTCTGGGACTGCGTTTCCGAACTCCAGGACCGGCTGCGACTCGACCTCGCCGCCTCGGCCGCTGAACCCGAGCTGCGGCTGGTCTCAAATGCAGACGCTGCGCCTCGCACGGTTGGTGTCCGCTGGACGGCCGGCCCCGTGCGGATCGAGTCCCGCGACGCCGCATCCAAACCCAGTCTCGTCGATGCCTCGCGAACGCTCGTCCAGGTTCGCTGGACGCTGCGCATTGAACCGCGGCTGCGCCCCCTGTATCTGACGCTGGCCGACGCGGACACCTCCCTCGACGTTGACGGCCTGGCCGTCCCGCCCTTCACGCCCGGGGCCCGTCGCGAGTTGCCGGTCGATCGGTGGCGGGGATGCGACCTGGATTCCAGCTTCAATGCCCCGGACTCCACCAGCGGCCCCGCCTTGTTCAACGCGAAAGGCGTGGTCCGCGCGGCGGCCCTTCCGCTGCGGATGGCCTTCACAGGCTTCAGCGGCCGCCGGATCAGCGTCGATCGCCGCGGCGGCGTCACCGCGCTGCTGCAGAACGTCCGGTTCGACTCGGCCGCCCGACGGCTCAGCGTCCATCTGGCTGTCACTTATGGCCAGGGGGGCCCGGAATTCGAATCCCACCGGATCTGGATTCACCAGAATGCCGCGTGGCTGGAACACCTGGGCACTGGCGCCGTCGTGCCCGCATCCGAGATCGATCTGTTGCGGTCCGCGCCCGCCGGCGGCACGCTGGCCTACACGTTCGAGGCGCTGCCGGGGGTTCCCTCCGATTATCGGCTGCTGTACGAAGCGCCGTCTTTGATCGTGGACGTTCCGTTCGAGTTCACGGGCCTGCCGATCTCCGTGCGGGACGACCGTTAAGGGCGACTCACTCATTGTCGGACGACTCGATCCGGGTCTCGCCCTGAACGAGTCCAAGTTGCGTCGTGCGCACTCCCGACTGCTCTTCAATGGACTTCGCCAGCGCTTCGGAATGGGTCGTCACCCAAACCTGACTCCGGCGCGAGGCGTCGACAATCAGTCCGGCGAGCGGCCGGATCAGTTCCGGATGCAGACTCGATTCCGGCTCGTTGAGGGCAATCAGCTCACAGGGCCGTTCGCTGAGCAGCGCCGCGACCAGGCACAAGTAGCGCAGCGTCCCGTCCGACAGCTCCCGCGCGTGCAGAGTCCGCAGGCAGCCCGGCATCCGCAAGCCGACGGACAGCTCTGGCGCTCCGGGCACGTCGTAGCCCAGCGAGTCCCTGCGCTTCGATGTGACGATTTCCAGCGCGCAGCCGGGGAACGCCCGGTCGATGGCTCGCGTCGCCAGGTCCCCCGCGCCCATGTCAAAGATCGTCTGCAGCGCCGCGGCCAGGTCGCCGCCGTCGTGATTCAACACGGGCGTCCGCACGCTGACCTGCGGTTCCCGCAGCGGCGACCCGGGTTCAGTGCGGAAGCCATGGTAGAACCGCCAGCCGCGGACCTGGTCGCGAATCGTGTACAGCTCCGGAAACCGCTCCGGCTCGCGCAGCTGCGACAGAACCGACTCATTCTCTGAGAGCTCGAGCTGGTACTCGGTCCAGACGCCTGACCGGTCCCGCGCGCGAGTCACCGCACCATTCCGTTCCAGCAGCGTCGTCGACGGCTTCCGCTTCGGACCGAACCAGATCGCCTCTTCCTTGATCTCGGCATCCAGCGGAAAGCTGTTCCGCGCGCCGCCGGGTTGAGGAAAACCGCAGCACAACTGAAACGAGAAGTCGTCCGTGCGGATGCCCAACGACATCCGCACCGGCTTCTGATTGGAGCGCTGGCCGGCCCAAAGGGCCGACACCAGGCCCCCTTCCCGCGCCAGCGCCCGCCCGAATCCGCCCTCGGCGATCTGCGCCAACAACCACAGCGACCGGTACAGATTCGACTTGCCGCTGCCGTTGGGACCGGTGATGACGGTCAGCGGCTGGAGCGGGAGTTCCACCGACCGCAACGACCGGTAATTCTCCACGCGCAAGCTCGTGAGCGGCATCGGCCCTCGCCCTTTCCAGCCGCCTGGTTCACCCGTTCGGCGTTTTCACGGTCTCCGCCGATTCCGGCTTGCCGGGCTGGGCCGCGGCCGCGTCGATCTTGATGTGCAGCTCGCGCAGCTGCCGCGAATCGACCTGGCTGGGCGCGCCCGTCATCAGGTCGCCGGCCCGCTGCGTCTTCGGAAACGCGATCACGTCCCGAATGTTGTCGCAACCGGCGAACAGCATCACCCAGCGGTCAAACCCCAGCGCGATGCCGCCGTGCGGCGGCGCACCGTATTTCAAGGCGTCCAGCAGGAACCCGAACTTGGCCTGCGCCGTTTCGGGCGAGATGTTCAGCAGATCGAAAATCTGCTGCTGGATCGCCGAGTCGTGAATCCGGATGCTGCCGCTGGCGGCTTCGTAGCCATTGCAGACGAGGTCGTATGACTGGGCGCGGATCTTGCCAGGGTCGCCGGCCAGGTGCTGCACGTCCTCGTCGACAATCGAGCAGAACGGATGATGCTCCGCGTCCCAGCGGTTCTCCTCGGGGTTCCAGGTCAGCAACGGGAAGTCGACGACCCAGGCGGCGTTGATGCTCGCCGGATCATACAATTCCAGCTCCCGGCCCAGCCGGTTCCGCAACGCGGCCAGCGCCGCGCAGCTCACCTTCCAGGCGTCGGCCACGTATAGGAGCAGGTCGCCGTCCTCCCCCTGCATCTTCGCGATCACGGCCTGCTGCTGCTCGTCATTCAGGAACTTGGCAATCGACGATTCCAGCTTGCCGCCGGCGACTTTGAAATAGGCCAGCCCTTTCGCGCCATACTCGCCGACGAGGTTCTTCAGATCGTTGTCGAGAATCCGGCGGCTGAACTTCTCCGCGGCCCCTTTGACGCACAGGCCGCGCACCCGGCCCCCCTGCTCGACCGCCTGCTTGAACACGCCGAAGCCGCTGTCCCGGACGATCTCGCTGACGTCGACAATCGGCAGCCCGAACCGCAGATCGGGTTTGTCGGTGCCGTAGGTTTCCATCACCTCCTGGTAGGTATATCGCGGCAGCGGCAGCGGCAGTTCCTCGTTCCGGACCGTGCGAACCATTTCCGCAACGAGCCCGTCGATGATCCGGAAAATGTCGTCCCGCTCCACAAACGCCATCTCGACGTCGATCTGCGTGAACTCCGGCTGCCGGTCCGCGCGGAGATCCTCGTCCCGGAAACAGCGGGCGATCTGGTAGTACCGGTCATAACCGGCGACCATCAGAATCTGCTTGTACAACTGCGGCGACTGCGGCAGCGCATAGAACGCCCCTTCGTGCACGCGGCTGGGCACCAGGTAATCCCGGGCCCCCTCGGGCGTGCTGCGGCCCAGCATGGGCGTTTCAATCTCGAGGAAGTCCAGCCGGTCGAAATAGTCGCGGACGGCCTTCGCCAGCTGATGCCGCAGCAGCATGTGCTTCTGCAGCGCCGGCCGCCGCAGGTCCAGGTAGCGGTGCGTCAGCCGCAGCTCTTCGTTGGGCAGCGTCTGCCCGTCCGGCTCGAACGGGGGCGTGGCGCTCTTGTTGAGGACGACCATGTCGCGGACCAGCACCTCGATCTCGCCAGTCGCGAGCTTCGGGTTCGCCTGCCCGTCCGGCCGGGCGCAGACCTTGCCCGTCACCTGGATCACGTCTTCGTGGCGCAGCCCCCGAGCCGACTTCTGGATGTCGCTGTTCTCGGCGAGGTCGAACTTGACCTGTGTCTTGCCGTACCGGTCACGAAGATCGATGAACACGATGCCGGCATGGTCGCGGTATTTGTCGACCCAGCCGCAGAGGGTCACGGCCTCCCCGAGGTGGCTCTTGCGAAGGTCTCCGCAGGTCTGCGTGCGTAGCACGTACGATGCTCCTGATGCTGAACAGTATCGCCCCGGGCGGTCCGCCGCGGCGGCCGGGACCCTTCCCGCTCCGACTCCCGGCCGCTGTCCGGCGCGAGGTTGGCGGCCAGCGCGGTCCCCGGGGGGCGGGAGGCTCCGCCGGCGCTCAGATTCCGCGCTCCGGCCGCAAGCCGTAGGAATTTGAAGAAGAGTCCGGACAATTTGCAAACGGCGAACGCGCGCCCGCCCCGGATTGCCCGCCGCCCGCCCGCGAAGGCCGGCCCTCAGATCTCGCTGACCCCGGAATCCACCAGCTCGCGCTCGTCCTGGCCGCTGTCCTGCGTGCGGTCGCTCTCGAACGAACCGGCCTCCGGCGAAGCGGGTGGAATCTCGAACATCTCGGTGTGATCATCCGGATCCGGCTCGGGTTCGCCAGGCCCCAGGTGCACCCGGAACCGCACTGCGGCGAACGACAACTCGTCATTCGGCAACAGTGCTCCCCGCACCACCCGCTGGCCGTTGACCTTGGTCCCGTTCGTGCTTCCCAGATCCCGGAAGAACAACAGGCCGTCGGTTCGGGCGATCACGCAGTGCAGCTTGGAGACGCTGCTGTGATCCAAGATGACGTCGCACAGCCCTTCTTTGCGCCCAACGACGGTGACATCCCGATTGATCGAGATCGGCGGAGAACCATCAAGTGGGATGAGTTTCGCGATCATCGGCAGTGACGTTGAGGCCGCACCGTAACTCTTTCATTCTCATCGGTCGAGAGGGGAAGTCAACGTGAACCGGGAAGCAATCGATGCGCCCATCCCGGACAAACATCACCAAATCGGGGCGATTTGCACCGCTTCCGCCAGAATTGCACGGAACTGCGTCGCAGAATGCCGCAATCGCTGCCAATGCCGCATCAGCCCGACTCGACGGCGCCGGCGGCTTCGGGCTCGCGCGTCCGCCCGGCCAGCAACCGCTCCACATACTTCGCCAGCAAATCGACCTCAATATTCACCGCGTCGCCCACCCGCCGTCGTCCCAGCGTCGTCGACGCCAGCGTGTGAGGAATCAGCATCACACGGAACAGGTCGGCTCCCGCCTCCACCACCGTCAGGCTCACGCCGTCCACGCACACGGAGCCCTTCTCGACGAGATACCGCGCCAGCCCAAGCGGCAGCGACACGTTCATCATTGTCCATTCGCCGGATGTCTCGATTGAGGAGATCGTCCCGCGCCCATCGACATGCCCCTGAACGAAGTGCCCGCCGAGTCGAGCCGTCGACGACAGCGCCCGCTCCAGGTTCACCGGATCGCCTTCGCGCGCCGTTCCCAGGTTCGTCCGCTGTTGCGTTTCCTCCCCGACGTCGAACGACCAGCCGGCGGCGTCCATCGCCACCACCGTCAGGCAGCAGCCGTTGACGGCGATGCTCTCGCCAAGTTGGACGGGCGTCGCCGGAAGTCCTCCGGCCGGCTGCCCCCACGCCCGCGGCGGACGGACCATCAGTCGGAGTCCGGAGCCCCGCCGCTCGCAGGCGGCGACCTCGCCCAGCCCTTCAACCAGCCCTGTGAACATCCTGCCTCTCCGCGACCGGGGCCTCCGCGGGGCCGGGCGCCAGGTGCGGACCGGATGGCTGCAGCCCCGGCCGCCGCGTCGACAGCTCCGCCCAGCCCGCCTTCACCGGCGGCACGAACGCGAACCAGCAGAAGATCAACGGCACCGCCAGCTCGTGAACCCAGAAGATCACCGCCACCGCGAACACCAGCGCGATCACATGCCGACGCGTCTTCGCCCCCCGCAGCAACTGATTGAAAAAGTGCGGATACCGCAGCCGGGACACCATCAGGCACGCGGCGGCCAGCGTGATCAGCGGCAGCAGCGTCCGGACCACGGCGATCGCATTCCCCGCCCACTCAGCCACCCAGGCCGTCTCCGACGCCCGCAACTGATGCAATTGCGGCATGGCGAACGGAAACGAGACCACCGTCCCCGCCGCCGCCGGCGATGGCAGGCCGCTGAACTCCTTATGGCTGTCGTCTTCGTCCGTCTCGACATTAAACCGCGCCAGCCGCAATAGCGCGCACAACGCGAACAGCACCGCCAGCGTCCATAACAGCCGCGGGTGATACGTGATGCCCCCATAGCCCCGCAGATCGAACTTCACGAACTGCAGCATCAGAAACGCCGGCGCCACGCCAAAACTGATCGCGTCGCACAAACTGTCCAACTGCGCGCCGAGCTCGCTCGTCTGCCGCGTCAACCGGGCCGCACTGCCGTCGAGCATGTCGAACAGCATTGCCAGAAACACCAGCGAGGCCGCGATCACCGGCACGTTCCCCGCCACGTCCGCAGGCCCCAGCTTCGCGGCGAATGTGATCGCACCGAACCCGCACGCGCCATTGGCGAGCGTCAGCAGCGTCGGCAGTACGGCGATCAAACGGGGACGCTGCATGAAACGGGCATCGGCCAGGGGCGGATTCGGGACCGGACAACCATTCTACTCGAAGGGTCCGGACACGAGTGTCTTCATTTCCCGCACCGCCTGCTGAAATCCGACCATCACCGCCCGGGCCACGATGCTGTGGCCGATATTCAGCTCCGAAACCCCGGCGATCCGCGCAATCGGCACGACGTTGCGGTACGTCAGGCCATGCCCCATGTGGACCACCAGCCCCGCCTGCAGCGCCTCGCGAGCCGCGGTCCGCAGCGTTTCCAGTTCCTTCAGCTGTTGAGCCATGCTGTCGGCGTCGGCGTACCGTCCCGTGTGAAACTCGACGGCCGCCACCCCCAGGCTTTGCGACGCCTCCACCTGGGCGAGGTCCGGATCGATGAACAGGCTGACTTCGATCCCCGCGTCCGCCAGTTGCCGGCTGCAGTCCCGGACGCGATCCAGTTGCCCCGCGACATCGAGGCCGCCCTCGGTCGTGACTTCCTCGCGCTTTTCCGGAACCAGCGTGCATTGTCCCGGCCGGGCCTCCACGGCGATCGCTGTCACAGCGGCGTCAGCCGCCATCTCGAGATTCAACTTCACCTGCACCGTCTCGCGCAGCACCCGCAGATCGCGATCCTGAATGTGCCGACGATCCTCCCTGAGGTGCAGCGTAATGACGTCCGCGCCCCCCAGTTCCGCCAGCGCCGCCGCCCACACCGGATCCGGCTCCACAGTGCGCCGTGCCTGCCGGATCGTCGCCACGTGATCGATGTTCACGCCGAGTCCGGCCATCGAACGCTCCGAAATCAAGCCTGTCCCTGGGGCGCCGACGCATCGCACGAAGCGGCTTCGCCCGACCTGTCCCTGCCCGACGTCAATCCATTCCCGGCAACCACAGCTTCTTCTCGCCTCCTGACGCCGAAGCCGGCTCGAGGTTCAGCCCCCCGGGCCGCCCGACGCTCGCCCCCGCGACCATAAGGCCTTCCGAAGGGGCTTCCACCCCCAGGTACTGGCACAACTGAAGCAGCACGTCCCGCAGATAGGGAGCCTTCGGAACAAACTGAGTCCACAACTCGTCGAGCAACGGCCGGGCCGCCGGATCGCTCTGATCGTCCATTCGCAGCATCAATTCGCGAAGCTTCCAGTTCATCAGCCGCTCGAACGGCTTGGACGACGCTTTCGCCAATTCCTGGGCGCGCTGAGCCCAGCGCAGCGCCTCCTCCCTTCGCAGCGTCCGCCGGCAGATGTCCACCAGCGCCTCCAGAATCTCATTCGCGGCCTGCCCGTCTTCTCCATCCGTCAGCAGCTGCTCCCGGTTCTCCGCAGCCTCCCGCAACGTCTCGTAGGCATGCTGGTTGTGACGCGACAGCAGCACCCGCCGCAGCAACGGCCGGAACTGCTCATCCGACAGCGACTTGAAATCGATCCGACGCAGCTGCGTCAGCGACAGCAGGTTGACGTTGCCGCCTCTCTCCAGCTGGAGCGGCGACATCTCCGGAAGACCGTACTCACGCCGCAGCTCATTCACCGACATCGCCCGGGAATTGCTGTCGAAATAGGCGTCCAGCACATTGATGCAGGCCGCCAGCGGAACCCGCAGCGACTCGTCCCCTCGCGCGTCGCGCGGCGTTTTCCCCCCCAGGGCGGACTTCGGAGAATTCGCCCAGGACTGATTGATGGCCCGGTCCTGCCAGCCCCGAATGACCCGCTCCTGCGCCTCCGTTGGAGTGGACGCCGGGAGAAAATAGCTCTCTTGAATTTGAGGCAGATCCGTCCCTCCCCAGTAATTCGGCCCGTTGTCGTCCAGCACCTGCAGGCTCTCCGAAGGCAGCGATTCGCCCGCGGCTTCTTCCAGCAACGACCGAACCCTGTCAATCTGACCGACTTGGATTGGCAATGCCACCAGCCGGGACTGAG
This sequence comes from Planctomyces sp., assembly GCA_019636235.1. Classification (GTDB taxonomy): domain Bacteria; phylum Planctomycetota; class Planctomycetia; order Planctomycetales; family Planctomycetaceae; genus Caulifigura. The sequence continues at coordinate 33,484 of JAHBXW010000001.1, read as the reverse complement.
CGTCACCATCCCCTTCGGACTGCGACTGATTCGTCACCATGATCCGCGCCAGCAGCATGGGCACGGTTTCGAGAGTGATTTCCTTCAGCTCCGGCTCCGAGGGAATCGGGCGATCGACAAGCTCGTACTGCGCGGCGAGCATCGACGACAGGCCTGTCGCTTCCATCGCGCCTTGCGGCGTCCGAACCAGATTCGGCCGTTCATCCAGACGCGTCAGCAGCTTCGACACGGACGCCACCGGCGCCGTCAGCGTTTGCAGAGGCTTCCGCTCGTCTCCCCCGCTGTAGAGGAGCTGCGCCAGCGTTTCACATTCCACCGCCGTTTCGAAATCCTCCGTCAGCTGGGCCGCCTTGCGGAGCGCCTCGGAAGCCGCGTCATCGTTGCCGTCCCAGGCCAGAAACATGCCCAGCGTGTGCCACGCCGCCGCGGAATTCGGATCCTGCTCGACCACGGGACGGAAGGTCTCAGCGGCTTCCTCCCAGCACCCCGCCGCGGACAGCCGATGCGCCTTCTGCACCGCCTCCTGGGTCTCCGGTTTGCCCGCGTACTCCGGGAAGTTATGGACGCCGCGCAGCGGGTACGGGATCGTGGAATCGCTGTCGATGTCGACCATCCCGGAGAACGCCGCCTTCCGATCCTCCTCGTCGCCGTACCGCAGAGCCAACGCCAGATGCTGACGAGCCGCCAGGACGTGCCCCGCCCGCAGCAGCGACTCGGCCATCGACGCCGCCAGACCGGTGACGATCGTCGGTTCCGCCTGAAAGCTGCGGCGGAACGCGCGGTGAATCGCCTTCTTGGCCGTCGGCAGACCATCCGTCTGAAACGCAGCCAGTGCATGCAACGCGTTGGCCGAGGGATGGTCCGGATTTTTGCGGAGGAATTGGGCCAGCGCTGCCTTCGCTTCCGCCGGACGATGGTCGGCCAGCAACGCCCAACCCTGAGCCGTCGCCACCCACGGGTTCCCGGCGTGCTGGGGAAGCACTTTCTCCAGCGACTGGAGCGCCATCCGCGGCTGGTTGTTCTCCAGCAGACGCTCGACCTTCTCCATGTCCGCCAGGATGGCCTGGCAGCAGAATTTGACCTTCTTTCCGCTGCCGCAAGGGCAGGGAGCATAGGAATCCGCTGTCATCAGTGAGTGCCTTGATGGATTCGGGGTCGCCGACGGTCAGCGCGCCGGACCGGGCGCGGGACGGGGACCGCAACGTGGGGATTCGTTACAGGGAAACGCCTGGCCGCGGGGCGGTTTAGCGGCGATTTCGAATGGAAACGTCGATGGGTGTCACCTTAACGCAACCCTGTTCGATTGGACAGCGCGCGGCCCCGGGGACGTTCGCTCGTTCGCTCTCGGACGCCCCCCGCGGCATATGCCCACCGAGCCGCGGGGTTCCCCGCCGGACCTTGAACGCCGGTCCGCAGCAACACACCGAACCCATTCCCCCGCCGACAGCGCGTGGGGCTGCTTCGAAAATTCGATGACATGGAAGCCCCCGCGGACATCAAAAAGAGCGTCGGAGCGTTCGATCGGCCCCGGAAAGTCCCGTGAAAAGGCCTCCGGATTGCGTATCATGTTCTCAGGCAATCGACCCACCATCAGCCGCACCGGGGGGCCGTCGATCCAGTGGCTAGGCATCTCTACGACATCCGGGACGCCAACGGGAACGGGACGTGGGACCTGGACCAGGCCCGGACGTCGAATACGGTCAATGAGATCACGGACATCACCGAGACGGCCGGTCCGGCGTGGGCCACGCCGGCCTACAACCGGGCCGGGAACATGACGACCGTCCCCAAACCGTCGTCTTTGACGACGGCATACACAGCCACGCACGACGCCTGGAACCGGCTGGTGAAGCTGGCCGACGGGTCCGACACGGTCTCGGAGTACGCCTACGACGGCGCGAAGCGGCGGATCGTCCAACTGAGCTACGTCGCGGGGACGCTCAGCGAAACCCGGTACCTGTACTACACCGATCCCAGCCAGTGGCAGGTCGTCGAGGAGCGTCTGGGCGCATCGACCGACGCCGAACGGCAGTTCGTGTGGGGCCTGCGATACGTCGATGATTGCCTGCTCAGGGACCGCGACTCGGACGCCAACGGCTCACTGGATGAGCGGCTGTATGCGCTGCAGGACGGGAACTGGAACGTGACGGGGCTGGTGGATCCGGACGGGGACGTCCTGGAGCGGTTCGCCTATACGGCCTACGGCGTGCCGCTGTTCCTGGCGGCGAACTTCACGCCGCAGGGCGCGTCCGGTTCCGGCTGGGAGCCGCTGTACTGCGGGTACCGCTACGAGACGGCCACCGGGCTGTTTCACGTGCGGCATCGGGTGCTGCATCCGGTGTTGGGGGCGTGGGTGCAGAGGGATCCGCTGGGCTCATCTGCAGGCCCAGCCCTGTATACATACTGTAAGTCGCTCCCTCCCTCTCGCACTGATGCAACTGGGCTCATTGCATCGAATCTGATCATAATACGCGACCAGTCACGGCAACGAGGAATTCCTCACGGGTTTCTTGACGAGCTCATCCGTCATGGCAACACCGGATGGGGAATTCGTCCAGGTAATCCGAAGTACAATGGATCTTGGAACACAATCTACTTGCCGGATGGGAAATTTCCAGACAACTATTGGGTACGGCCAAGCAGCTATTGGGCAAAACGCCGGGCCGCAAGGACAGGCCGCACAATCAGTCCGGACTTGAACTGCGCCCAGCTTGCAATCATCTACAACGAACTGTGGCACGCATGGTGGGACCAGGTGCTGGAAGAGCTAGAGGAATGCCGCTGGCTGCACGAGTTCTTCCTGCAGGAGGCGGCCAGGCTCTGGCCAGGGCCAGATTCAGCTGAAATGGCCGACGAAGCAGCAAGCGAAACTGTCACCAATATTATATCCCATCTGTGCACTGGCGGCAAGCCTACATACGATTCGTGCGCTACTGGTCCAATACACGATGGCCCTGGCGAAAAGTGGGATGGAAACTCACTCGCCGACATTAAATTGAGCCAGAAGATGTACGACGTGGTAATGCATGCGCTCCCAGTACGGATGCAAACTGGAAATCACCTTGATGCAGCGCAAACTATGATTTCAAAAGACAGCATCAGCTTGTCGAAGAATATTCGAAGCCATGGCGAAGCTTCGCGCAATACGAATCGATGGACTCGTGGTTGGCAGCGCCCAAGTCGCAAGTGGGCTTGCCTTGCCTTGGCCGCAATAGCGCTGGCGGCAGGAGCCTTGGCTGCGGTCATTGGCCCGATGTCGAAAGTGCATGAAATGGAAATTTCGGCAATTGACTTGTCGCTGCGCCATACCGTGTATCATTCAATTCCGTTTACAAGGCACAAAATTGGCTCGGCGACCGTTACGTACCGGAAGACAAGCTTGTCGGAGTTCTTCGAGACGCATGGCATCTCACGAGCAGTCATCCCTGGAGATGGCCGCCCGAAATACATGCCCGTGTATTCTGCCGGTCCGCTTATTGAGCAGCGCAAAGAGTGGCCATACCATATGTATTATTACATCTATGGTTCAGGCAGAGAACAGGCAATTATGAAATGGTCTGAGAAGAACGTGGGTGATTCCACAAATGCATGGCGATCCTTCCTTGAAAAATTTGCAAGCCTTGAGCTAGAGGCTGCACATGTCGAGTTGCTGAACATCGGCAGTCAATCTGCGCATGCCGCTACGGCAGATTAGAGGGAAGGCATCCCATTTGAGCCATCCTGCATTTTGGCCGGGTGCTGCGGACCACGGACCAACTGGGCGACACGATCACCTACAACCACGACGCCGCCGGACGGCTGCACTCGAAGGACTACCGCACGTTCGCGAATTCGCCGCACGGCACGATCAGCGACTCGGACGTGTTCACGTACGACGACGTGGGCCGGCTGCGGACGGGGGAGAAGGAACGCTCTTCCAACACGATCGAGAGGACGTATGATGAAGCGGGCCGCGTGCGGACCGAATCGCTCACGGCCCACGGACAGACGTACACGGTCGAGACGGAGTATGACGCCGCCGGCAGGCCGGAGACGCTGACCTATCCCGACGGGACGGTCGCCGAGCGGGGCTACACGGCGCGGGGGGAACTGGAGGAGCTGGGGTACGCGGGGGACGTCATTGACGGCCGGACGTACGACGACGGCGGCCGGCTGGTCTCGGAAACGCTGGGGAACGGGCTGACGGTGACGCGGACCTACGCCACCAACGAGAACCTCGTCGCCGCCATCAGCAACGCGGCCGTCGGGAATTATTCGTACACCTGGGAAGCAAGGCTGCGCCGCCGACCGATCAGGGAGGAGCCAGGCGAAGCCGCGGTAGTCGAACAGCCGAACAAGCTGACGGAGACGATCAGCGGCGCAATGTCCGGCTACGGGTTCACGGTCCCCAACGGGGGCTACGACGACGAGGACCGGCTGGTCGCCTGGAACCGGGACGACACGAACCTGGACCAGGTCTGGGACCTGTCCCCGGTGGGGGACTGGGACGAGTTCACCCAGAACACGGTCGTCCAGACCCGCGTGCATGGCCTGACGCACGAACTGCTGGAGATCGACTCGGTCCCCTTGGCCTACGATCCGAGAGGCCACCTGGCCACGAACGCCAACGGCCAGATGTACACGTGGGACGCGGACGGGATGCTGCGGACCGCCACGGTTCCCAACGGCTGCCCGGAGGGGCTCGAGGGGACGCACGAGTACGAGTACGACGTCCTGGGCCGCCGGGTCGCCAAAACCGTCGACGACGTGGCGCATTCGACCATCACGACGACGGTCTATGTGCACTCGGACGCGATCGTGTTCGCGGAGTACCTGGCCGGCCAGCCGGCGGCCAGCCCGGTCCGGAAGTCCGTCAACGCCAGCTACGTGGACGAGCCGGTGCTGCTGGTGAACGGCTCGGGCGGGGGCGGCGGCGGCAGTTCATCAAGCAGCGGCCCGGCCAGCGAGGAACTGCTGTACTGCCACCGCAACCAGCAGTACTCGATCACGGCGCTCACCGATCACACCGGCGCCGTCGTGGAGCGCTACGCCTACACGCCGTATGGGGTTCAAACGATCCTGGACGGTTCGGGGACGACGCCGCGGGGGGCGAGCCTGTACGGGAACCCGCACCAGTTCACGGCCCGGACCTGGGACGCCGAGACGGGGCTCTATTGCTTCCGGGCGCGGATGTACTCGGCCCCGCTGGGACGGTTCGTGAGTAGGGATCCGCTTCAATACTTTGACGGGGCAATGCTATATGAACTCCGCCTGGGGATTTCCAACACAGACCCAAGCGGACTGTCATGCAAGATTACGATATACATAGGACACAACTACAGCATTCGCAGCATGTCCGAAAAGGATTACCCGGAGGATGCAGAGCCAACTCGCTTTCCTAAAGGCCATTTCGTGGTAGGCGTAGGATGCGGGCTGCCGCACGATGTAAATGAAAATGGAACTATTGAAGATCGTGAAGGCCGCAGCATTCAGGATACAATTGAAGACCTCTACCCGGGCCACTCGATAAAGTGTCCTCGGCTAAGAAATTTTGACGACCCAGTTGACGCCGTCAAGCCGCACTTTGCATGCAGCCTGGCACGGCACGCCCGGGACTCGGCAAGAAAAGCGGCTAAGGAAATCTGCAAACGCCGTCCACCAAACCCGGGCATCTGCGACGACACTCCCCCTGATTGCGACGAAGTGGAGATCGAAATTAAATGCGACAAGGACGCCACCAGTCTCTTCGAGAAAGGAAAATGGGAAGGCCGAGACGTTCCATCCAAGTGGCATAAGTCATGCCAAGCACTCTGTGGCTCAAAGGAATCCGTTTCATGCAGCAAGTAACAATCTCTTTCTCAATCCTGCTTCAGGTCGCTTGCCGGCGGAGCCTTGGATCGCGGATCGTGGCCTTGTGCATGGCCGCGGCACTGTTCGGCGGAATTGAGCTTGGAGCCGCTGAGCTTAAGTTCGCGCCGGGGGATGCGTACTTTCGGTCGTCGCTTTCCGCGGAGGACATTGCAAGAATCAAGGGGCTTGCCGATCGCGGTGAAACGACACTGCGCATGGCATATGCAGTCGATCTGAGAGACGCAGCCTTTTCGGGCTCAGCCGGGTTCTCGCAAATTGAGATTGATGATGCCTCCGACGTCATGCAGTCTCTCTGTCGTGCATACGGCGAAATACGGGCAACGCACCCGCGAGTCGTCGCTGAATCCGTCGACGAAGCGGGCGAGATGTCGAGCGTTGAGAGAAATCCGCTCCGCGCATTCATCTACAATGCGGACACTGATTGGTCAACCACGAGAATTGGACTGAGGTATAACGAAGACTGGGTCAGGTTCAGGGAGATTGGCGCTCAAGGCCCGAGTCGCGGCGTGGGGGCGATCGTTTCCGAACCTCAATCGTTTGTGCGCACCTATTCGTCCATAGCCGAGGAATGGAAGAAGTCGTCGCGAATTGATGGATTGAAAGTTGCAGTTCCGGAGAATGTCGCGTGGGCGGTGGCTGGCGAGACAATTGAAGTTCCCGTTAGAATTAACGCGAAAGACGTGTCTATTGTAGTGTTGTGCAGGAGCCGAGGCGTTGCATATTTTGAAAAAAGGCCAGGCGCCGAGTGGGTTCTGATTAATGGTCAGACGTCAGAATGGATGACGTGGGATGAAGAAGGAAAGGTTGTCCGGCTGTCTTCATTTCGGCGCAATGATCACGATTGACGCTGGAAGTGGCATCGGGGTTGGCCTGGGCCACAATTGAATGCATTGACCGTGCGGCTGGGAGCGAATCGGAACCCTCAGGCAGGCATCAGGCGACACCGCGGCATGCGGGAAAAACTCACCAGTTACGACAACCCGTCGGTCGGATCGGGGAGTATCGTCAACGAAACGCAGTTCGCGTACAATGCCTTCGGGCAGTTGACCCACGACTATCAGTCGCACGCGGGGGCCGTCAACACGATGACCACGCCGAACGTCCAGTATGCCTACGCCAATGGCTCGGCCAACACGATCCGGCCCACGGCGCTGACGTACCCCGATGGCCGGGTGCTGAACTCGTCCTACGGCACGACCGACGGGATCGACGACGCGGCCAGCCGCGTGGCCAGCCTGATCGACGACGACGGGACCAGCCACCTGGCGGACTACGCCTACCTGGGAATGGGCACGTTCGTCGAGCAGGAAGCAACCGAGGCCGCCGACCGATCAGGGAGGAGCAAGGCCGAGGGCGGTAGTCATGTAAGGTGGGCCAAGCTTGCGCAGACCCGCCAATGCAGGGTGGGATTCCGGTGGGTCTCGTGCCTCGACCCACCCTACGGTTCTTAACCCTCGCCCTCGAAACTAGGGCAATTCGCAAGTCCCCATAACGCGGAGCCACGATGGACGACTGGAAGCCGATTGCGGGCAACGACAAGATCGACGAGGACCTACAGGAAATTCTCAACGCATTCCCGGAGCCGAGTCGGCGGCGAATGGACAAGAAGATTCGACAGAACGCCGAGACTCTCGCGAAGCACGGCACCGAGGCCGCCGACGCCCATGCTCGTCATACGTTTCGCGAATTCCTCGTGGCTTACGAACTGAACAAGGGCGGATGCGATCTGGTCTACGGCGAGACGATCGGAGGCAAGACGCCCGATTGGTTAGACGTACGGCGGTCGCTGCTGCTGGAAGCATTTACGATTGAACGCGGCGGGTCGGGCGACGTGGTGAAGCGGGCGACGGACAGCATCGCGCATAAAGCCCACAAGTATCGGGCCATCATCGAGGACAACAATCTCCACTTTGTCCTCGGCGTTCACGGTGACTTTCTATCGTTCTTCATAAGCGACGACTGCGAAGAAGCCCTCGAACGTTGCCAAGACATCGACGGCGGTTCCGTTAGCGGCGTCGTGCACTTCAGCGAGACCCATGCAACCAAGTTCCGGCGTCCGGACGGGACGATCCGAGTGAAGCAAATCTACAGATTCGAGTACCTGCCGAATCCTCGCAGCAAACGTCCAATCGACCTCGCGGCGATGTTGCCGTAACTACACCGCAGTCCCCCGACGTGATCCACCCTGACGGATACGAGTCCGACGGGCTCGCTGCTGTTGGAGTCGCCAGGCGCCACGGGCGGCTTGCCCGCCCGTGTGGCGTGTCGAACGCCCGGACCGATGTGGTAGGGGACGATGTTCCATTGCGAATCCCGCCGGCCGACGTACAGTGGGTGTGTTTCCTGCGAGCGCACGGCTCGGCAGAGCCGTGGCGCCCAGGATCAGAGCCGTCCAACCGGGCGACCCCGTCCCCCTGAGCCCCGCCCGCATCGGAAAGTTCACATGAGCATCGAAGTTCGTCATGTTTGCACCCTTCTCCAGGTATTCGACATGCCAACATCGATTCGCTTCTATCGAGACATTCTCGGGTTCGAAATCGTCGAAACGTCGACTCGCGATGGCGACCAGTTTGATTGGGGGATGCTTCGCCTGAATGACACGTACGTGATGCTCAACACTGCATACGAAGCGCACGACCGCCCCGTCGCCCCAGTTCCAAGTCGTGTTTTCGCGCACAGAGACACGTGCTTATACTTCGGATGCCCTAATCCTGATGCCGCCTACAAGCATTTGCAGGAACAGCATGTTGAGGTTCAACCACCGAAAGATGCGCCGTACGGCATGAGGCAGTTATACGTCACTGACCCAGATGGCTATAGTCTTTGCTTTCAATGGCCTGTGGCCCAGGTGCACCACTAACAGCCGCAAGTCGATCGCCCTCTTGAACGATTCGGGTTGCGGCAATTGCCGGCCCGACGCTTCTGCGACAGCGGGAAACAGGTGGAAATGTAGTCGAATGCCGTCACTGCTCGAGTGCGGTCTTGGAGGGCCTGAACACTCCGAACGTCGGGCCGTGGGCTGACGCTCGGGCATCCCGGTGACGGGTTCCTTTTTGAGAGGTTGCCGATTGACCACGGACGACCGGCAACGACAGCGGGGATGAACCCCGCCGCTCGGAGGACGCTTATCAACCGGGCGCGGACGCCCGCTCGGCAGGGATGGAAACGCCGTCGCTGAGGCTTCCGGCTCGTTGGCCACCGACGCTGCGGGGGCGCCCGTCACGCGCACGCCCTTTGATCCCGGTAGCCATCCCGCGAACGCCCGCGGTCCGGTGCGTCTCATTGACCCGCCTGCTCCGTCGCTGGCAACCTGCGGCCGGAGATGTCAGATTGCGAATTGTCACCACACTCGGGCCGGGGAGTCGCCAGATGGATGGGGGGATGCGTGCTGCGGCCGGTGCAAGCCGGCGAACGTTTCTGGGCGGACTGGCCGCCGCCGTGCCGATGCTGGCCGCCGCGGGGACCGGGCGCGGGGCCGACAACGAGTCCGATGCGCTGGACATTCCGGGGCTCATCACGCGTCAAAAGGGGCCGGACAACCTCGAGTTTCCATTCTCCAATCTGAAGTCCTTCATCACGCCGACGGAACAGTTCTTCGTCCGCAGCCACTTCGAAGTCCCGACCGTCACGGCGGACGACTGGACGCTGACCGTCGAGGGGCACGTTGAACGCCCGCTGACGCTGCGCTACGACGAACTGCGCAGCCAGCCGGCGACGAAGCGGACGGCGCTGCTGGAGTGCGCGGGCAACGGCCGCGTGTTCCTGAAGGGCCTGCAGCCCGGTCTGCGCTGGGAGCTGGGAGGCGTCAGCAACGCCGAGTGGACAGGCATCCCGCTGGCGACGCTGTTGCAGCGGGCGGGCGTGAAGCCCGGGGCGGTGGACGTCGTTTTGGAGGGGGCTGACACCGGCGAGGTCCGTCCGCCCAACCCCGCGACGCCGGGCGTGATCTCGTATTCCCGCAGCCTGCCGCTGGCGAAGGCGAACAGTCCGGAAGTGCTGCTGGCCTGGCAGATGAACGGCGAGGACCTGACCGTGCCGCACGGGTTCCCGGTGCGGGCGGTGGTGGCCGGCTGGTATGGCATGGCCTCGGTGAAATGGCTGAAGCGGATCGTCGTGCTCGACCGTCCGTACGACGGCTACTACCAGACGTTCAACTACACCATCTGGCAGCGGCCGCAGGGCCTGCCGACGCTGACGCCCGTCACCGAGCTGGACGTCAAATCGCAGATCGCCCGGCCGGCCGGATTTGAGGTTGTGCCGCGGAACTCGGAGTATCGCGTGCACGGCGCCGCCTGGGCCGGAGACGCGGAGATCACGAACGTGGAATTCAGCACGGATGACGGCCGGACTTGGACGAACGCCGCGCTGGTCGGCGAGCACGTCCCCTATGCCTGGCGGTTCTGGGAGCATGCCTGGCGGACGCCGGAGCAGCCGGGATCGACCGTGCTGATGTCCCGCGCGACGGACAGCCGGGGCCGGACGCAGGCGATGGAGCGCGATGCGGATCGCCGGGACGCGATGATCTCGCACGTCCTGCCAGTGGCGGTCGAGATCCGCTGACGGCTCCGCCGCTTGTCACTCGCGCGGTTCGAGGGTCGTCGCCGCCGGGTTGAGGACGGCTTCGGCGACCGATCCCGCGGGGGGCGGGTCCGCCAGTGCCGGCTTCGGCGCGGGATCGACGGGCATGTCCTCGGGCAGGTCGAGCTCGTGCAGCAGCTCCCGGCGGCGCTCCGCAACGCGCAGGTCGAACTCGCTGAGGACCTCCTTCGCGCGGTCCTGCGACGTCACGAGGCCGATGATCAGGTACTGGGCGATGGCCAGTCCATAGAACGTCCAGCCCAGCGGCCCCTCGAGCAGCGTCGACAGGATCGCGAAGACGGGCGAAGAACGGTTCAGGTGCTGGCAGACGATCCCCAGGCCAATCGCCTTTTTCTGCCGCCACAGATTCCGCAGGAACCCGACGCCCTTCTCGAACCGCACGCGGCGAATGCCGGGATGAATGATCGCGAACAGCGTCTGATCGGGCATGCCTTCGATCACGCCGATGGCCAGCATCAACCGCAGCGCGAGCGTGATCCAGTTGTCGATGTAGATCGATTCCCCCTGCCAGCGGGCGATCTTCTCCGCCCAGGGGAACAGCACCGGCTCCATGTTGCTGGTGGCGATGAGCAGCAGCACCGCGCCGCGGAACCACTGGTCGATGTCGCGCTCCAGCTCCTCATTCATTTCCTGCACGCGGACGACCCGCCGCCGGAACAGTCGGAACATTGGAATCGCGATCAGCCCGACCAGCAGGCGCGTGATCGGCCTCAGGACCGGCTTGACGACCGGTTCCAGAAGCGGAGCGACGAGACCGCGGAACAGGCTGGCGGGCACGGAACGACACCTTTCAGAGCCAAGGGCGGCGCGGATGCCGCCGCACGCTGGACACAACGCCCTCCCGGACGATCTGGTTCACGAAATCGGAGTGTCGCCTCCCAAGGCGGCGGGGGGCAAGCCCTGTCGCGTCGTCGCCGCCCGGGCTCCGGCGCCCCGCGGTGCGGACGCAACGACGTTCGCCACGTGCCCGCTCCCGCCAAATCGCCCCCAAGACGACGCGTCCCCCCGCGCCTACAATCAGGCTCCCGCATTCGCCCATCCCATTCAGAACTCAGGCAGCATGTCCGAACGTCCCCGCACGCTCCGCGAACTGCGCGAGTCCGGCTACCAGTCCGTCCCCGTCAAAATCGAAATGCGGCGGAACGTGATCCGCCGGCTCCGCGGCCGGGAACCGCTGTTCCCCGGCATCCTGGGTTACGACGACACCGTCATGCCGCAGATCGTCAATGCGATCCTGTCGCAGCACGACATGCTGTTCCTGGGCCTCCGCGGCCAGGGCAAGACGCGCATGCTGCGGATGCTGACGCAGTTTCTGGACGACTGGCTGCCGATCGTCGGAGGATCCGAGATTCAGGACGATCCGCTGGCCCCGGTGTCGCGGTACGCGCGGGACCTCATCGCGGAGCGCGGCGACGACACGCCGATCGAATGGATCGGCCGCGACCAGCGATATCATGAGAAGCTCGCCACGCCCGATGTGACGATCGCCGACCTGATCGGCGAAGTCGACCTGATCAAGCACGCCGAGGGCCGCCGACTGTCCAGCGAGGACATCATGCACTTCGGCCTGATTCCCCGCAGCCATCGGGGCATCTTCGCCATCAATGAGCTGCCGGACCTCGCGCCGAAAATCCAGGTCGGGCTGTTCAACGTGCTTGAGGAACGGGACGTCCAGATTCGCGGGTTCACCGTGCGGCTGCCGCTGGACGTGTGCGTCGTGTTCAGCGCGAATCCCGAGGACTACACGAACCGCGGACGGATCGTCACGCCGCTGAAGGACCGGATCGGCTCGGTGGTGCGGACGCATTACCCGCAGACCCGCGAGCTGGGAATGCGGATCTCCCGGGAGAACGCGTGGCTGGACCGGGATGCGGGCGTGCAGGTGGTGATTCCCGGGTTTCTCGAGGAAGTCGTCGAGGAGATCAGCCGACTGGCGCGGACGAGTCCGCACGTCAACCAGGCTTCCGGCGTGAGCGTGCGGATGTCAGTCGCCAACCTGGAATCGCTGGCGTCCAATGCGGAACGGCGGGCGATCCTGGACGGCGACGACCTGGCCGTCGCCCGGGTCTCCGACCTGGCGCTCATCGCCCCCAGCGCCCGCGGCAAAATCGAACTTTCCATGACGGAAGACACCGGCGATGAAGATCGCCTGATCCAGCGGCTCGGCGAGGAAGCCGTGAAGTCCGTCTTCGATCAGCACTGCTCGCCCAAGCAGTTTCAGAACGTCGTCGAACATTTCGAAAGCGGTAAGCGGATCAGCCTCAGCAGCGACGCGCCGGCCTCGGAGATTCTCAAACAGGCCGATGAAATCCGCGGCTTTCCCAAGCAGCTCGAGGCGCTGGCCGATCAGCTCGCGCCGCAACTGGCCGGGGGCGAAACGGCGGCCGGCCTGCGGGCCGCGATCGTCGAATTCGTGCTCGAAGGGCTGTACGCCCACAATCGGCTCAACCGAAAACGCACCGGCGGGCTGGCGACTTACGGCGGTTGATTCGCCGGCCGATCCGCATAACTGGAATTCCCGTGCAAGACCTGACTCCCCAACAGATCGTTCGCCGGCTGGACGAGCACATCGTCGGCCAGGCCGCGGCCAAGCGCGCCGTCGCGGTGGCGCTCCGCAACCGCTGGCGCTGGCAGCGGTTGCCGGATGACCTGCGAACCGAAATCACGCCCAAGAACATCATCATGATCGGGCCGACGGGCGTCGGCAAAACGGAAATCACGCGGCGGCTGGCCACGCTGACCGGCGCCCCGTTCGTCAAAGTCGAGGCCACCAAATACACGGAGGTCGGCTACGTCGGACGCGATGTCGAAAGCATGATCCGCGATCTCGTCGAGGCCGCGATCCAGTTGATCCGCCAGCAGCGCCGCAGCGAGCTGATGCCGCAGGTCGAACAGCGCGTCGAGCAGCGGCTGGTGGAGCTGCTGGCCGCCGGCGGCGAGACGGGTCCGGCGGACGGCGAAGCGGAAGCCCGACGCGAGCGGGTCCGGGACCGGCTGCGAGAGATGCTGCGCCGCGGCGAGATGGAGGACCGCGAGGTCGAACTTCGCGTCGAACAACGGCAGACGCCCGTGCAGATGTTCCCCAACATGGGCATGGAGCAGATGGACGTCGGCTTCCAGAATCTGTTTGAGAAGGTCATGCCTCGGCAGCACGCCCAGCGCCGCATGCCGGTCCGCGAGGCCCGCCGCGTCCTGCAGGATCAGGAGTTCGAAGCCCAGCTCGACAAGGCCGCCCTGGCCGACGAGGCCCTGCGGCTGGCGGAGCGGCAGGGGATCATCTTCCTGGACGAACTCGACAAGGTCTGCGGCTCCGAAGGCGGCAAGCAGGCGGACGTCTCCCGCGAAGGCGTCCAGCGGGATCTGCTGCCGATCGTCGAAGGCACCACCGTCCAGACGCGGTACGGGCTGATCTCGACGAACCACATTCTGTTCATCGCCGCGGGGGCCTTTCACCGGTCCCGCCCATCCGACCTGATGCCCGAGCTGCAGGGCCGGTTCCCGATTCGCGTCGAGCTGCAGGACCTGACCCGGGACGACTTCCTGCGGATTCTCACGGAGCCGACCAGCGCCCTGACCCGGCAGTACGCCGAACTGCTGGCCGTTGATGGCGTGCAACTGGAGTTCCATCCGGACGGGCTGGCGGCGATTGCCGATCTCGCCTGGCAGGTCAATCAGTCGACGCAGAACATCGGAGCGCGACGGCTGCACACGCTGCTGGAACGCCTGCTGGAAGAAGCCAGCTATGCGGCGCCGGACAGCGGCCAGAAGCACGTGGCCGTCGACGCGGCCTACGTTGCGCACCACCTTGCCGAGGCGGTGAAGACCGACGACCTCTCGAAGTTCATCCTCTGACGCCCGCCTGCCGGGAAACGGCAGAATCCGCATATCCGGCACACGCGGCAGTTCGCTCACGAGGCGGCCGCGCACCGTCTCACCGCCGGAATCTCCGGAGAATTCCCCCGCGCCAGCTCCCGAACGCCCGCGCCGACGGCCTACGTTTCTTCACGGCGAGAAATGGACAGCAAGGACCTGGGATTCTTGGGCATGGCGCAACGCGAAATGCCTGATGTCGGCGACCGGCCGCTCATCAGCAATGCCACCATTCTGATTCTCAGCGGGTTTTTGATCGGCCTGACGGTCGGCAAACTCGTCGCGGACGATCTGTCGCCCTACGTCCTGTCCTGCGGGCTGTCCGGCTTCCTGGCGTTCATCGCGCTGGAAGTCGTCGCCGAGCGCCGGCACGCCGAAGCCCTTCGCGCCGAGCAGGATCAGATCACGCGGCGGATCGATCGCCATGTCTCGCCAGCGACGCTGAACCGCGCCGAGTTCGTCTCCAGCGAGCCGCCGTTCTTCGAAGACAGCGATCCGGCCATCAACACGCCGACGCCCGTCCGGGAACCGGCAGGGCGCAGTTGATCCGCTCGACGCGACGCGTCTTGAGACCCGCTCCAGGGCCGGCCGTCACTCCCGATGCGCGGGCAGCCAGTCGGCGATGAACAGCTGGCTTGACCCGTCTTCCGTTCGGTTCGATGTCCACATCAAAGACCGGCCGTCCGGGCTGAACACCGGCAGGACGTCCGCCTTCTCATGCGTGGTCACCCGCCGCGGATCGCCGCTGGTGAACTCAGTGTCCGTCGAATCGACGTCCATGACGAACAGGTCGAAGTTCGCGCCCATCGGCCCGCGCGAGTAATCCGCGCTGGACCAGATGATCAACTTGCCGCTGGGATGAAAGTACGGACACCAGTTCACCTGGCCGATGTTGTCGGTCAGCGGGATGTCGTGCTGGCCGTCGACGGAGATCGCATGCAGTTGCAGCATGTCCGGCTCGCGGCGATCCGTCCGGTAAATGATCCACTTGTCGTCCGGCGAGAAGAACGGCCCCCCGTCGTAGCCGTCGACATTCGTGAGTTGGCGGACGTTCGAGCCGTCCGCGTCCATGATGTACAGGTCGGGATCGCCGTCGCGCGTCGAAGTGAACACGATCGACTTGCCGTCGTGCGAATAGCTGGCCTCGGCGTCGTAACCCGGCGAATCCGTGAGTCGCTGCATGTCCGTGCCGTCGGGAGCGACCGTGTATATCTCCAGGTTCGAATCGAAGTCCCACTGATACCGCCGGCGTCCCCCCTGGGCGGCTTCGTCCCGCGCCTTGCGCTCGGTGGCCTCCGCTTCGGGGTCGGAATGGCCGGACGAGAACAGAATCCGCGAACCATCCGGCGAGAAGTACGCGCACGTCGTCCGGCCGCGGCCCGGGCTCAGCCGCATGGGCTCGAACTTGTCCAGCGGCTGGACGTAGATCTGATAGAAGGGATACCCCAGCGGGAACGCCTGATAGACGATCGTTTTGCCGTCCGGAGAGAAGTAGCCCTCCCCCGCCCTGGGAAATCCGCGCGTGACCTGGCGAATGTTCCCCAGCCATTCAGCTTCGGCGTCGCCGGACTCCTGCGCGAATGCGAACGCTCCGGCCAGCGACAGAACCGCCGCCAGGCACACACTGCTCAGCCGGACCATGTGAACTCCTTTGCCATGGACTGCAGATCGATGCCGCTCCCAGCGCTCTGGCATCGCGGTCGCGGGTTGCGAAACGCGGGCAATGCCCCGTCCGCGGCCTTCGCGCCGAGTCTGCGCCGCACATCACGGCATCACGCGCTTCTGAAACGCCCCGCCCTCAATGCGAATAACTGCGTTCCCGCTTGCGTTCGCACTCGACGCAGTTCCGGGCCCAGGGAATCGCCTTCAGCCGCAGTTTGGGGATCCAGCACTTGGACGGCGCCTTGCCGTCAGCCAGACAGCGTTCGCACTGGCCGTAAGCGCCGGCGTCGACCCGCTTGATTGCCGCGGAAACCTCTCCGAGAAGCTCCTGGTCGCGCTCCATGACGCCCAGCGTCAAGTCCTGGTCGAACGTCTCCGTTCCCAGTTCCGCCATGTGGGTGGGGCTTTTTGACTCGTGCCCGGGATCGAGCGCGCCATCGGTCAGATGCTGCACATCGCCGCGGAGACGCCACTGATACTCGACCAGCAAAGCCCGATACTGGGCCAAGTCCTTCTTGTTCAGCATCCCGGTCATCACTTTCGTGTCAGAAAACGCGGGAAATCACGATAGACCTGTGATTATCAGCCCCGGACGGACGGAATTCAAGCCGTCAAGTGTTGCGGAACGCCACGCGCCGGAGGACGCCGATGTCCCCCAGGCCGCCCCCGCCCACCGCCGTGCCGCCCAGTCCGGCCCCGATTTCCTACGTCCCCGCCACGCGGCGGTGATCGGGGCTCACGACCCGCGTCCCCGGCTCGACCCCCTGGATCAGCCGCACCAGCACCGCCTTGGCCACGTGCATCCGGTTCTCAGCCTGCTGAAACACAATGCTCTGCGGACTTTCCATCACATCGTCGGTGACTTCCAACCCCCGCCGGGCCGGCAGGCAGTGCATGAATTTCGCCTGCTTTCCGGCCGTCTTCATCAGCGAGGCGTTCACCTGGTAGGCCTTGAAGGCCTTCGCCCGGACGTCCTTTTCGGATTCCTGCCCCATGCTGGCCCAGACGTCGGTGTAGACGACGTTGGCGCCCTTGACGGCCGCGTGCGGATCGTCGACCGCCGCGAGATCGGCCGCCGGAATCCGCGCCTGGATTTCAGCGAACAGCTTCGGATCGAGCTGATACCCCTCAGGGGCGGCGATGCGGAACGCCACCCCCAGGTGCGCGCAGGCGATCGCCAGCGACCGCGCCACATTGTTGCCGTCCCCGACATACGCCAGCGTCAGCCCCTCCAGAGGGCCGCACGCCTCGCGCATCGTGAACAGGTCCGTCAGCGCCTGGCAGGGATGGTCATCGTCCGACAGCCCGTTCACCACCGGACAGGACGCGAACCGCGCGAACTCATCGATCAGATCCTGCCGGAACGTCCGCAGGACGATGACGTCGGAATAGCCCCCCAGCACCCGCGCCACGTCCGCGACCGATTCGCGACCGTTCAGGCCGGCGTCTGCGGCGGACAGGAAAATGCTGCTGCCGCCGAGCTGCTGCATGGCGGCTTCAAAGCTGACGCGCGTGCGGAGCGACGGCTTTTCGAAAACCTGGGTCAGGACGTGGCCGGCGAGGAGCGGCAGGCGGTCGCCGTTGCGCCATTCCGATTTGATCTGCTCGGCCAGCGCGAGGAGCGCCGCCGTGTGAACAGGCTCCAGGGACGCCATGGTCGTGAGGTGTTGCATCGGCTCACGTCTTTCCATCTGCAATTTGGGAAGCGGTCCGGCGAATTGAAGCGGGCCCGCTGGTTCAACGCCGAAGGGGCTGGCGCGGATGCGGAAAACGTCCCCGGACACGGAATTCCAGGGTCAGGTTCGGTGTTCCAGCGCTCCCTTGTAGACCTTTCGCTGAATGCTTGACTGGAACGGCGTCCAGGCGGACTGGGAGTTCGGATCGCTGTCGATCAGCGACTGGAACTCATGGACCTTGGCGTCCAGCGTGTCCAGGTAATGCAGGACGACGGCCTCGGGCGTCATCGGCAGTTTGGGGCTGCCGAACTCGTGGCTGCCGTGGTGGCTCAGGATCATGTGCTTGAGCCGCATCGCCAGGTCCTCAGGAAACGCCTCGCCCGTCCGGGCCTCCCAGGCGGCGATCTTCTCATTCAGCATCTCGACGCCGATCAGCAGATGCCCCAGCAACTGCCCCTCATCGGTGTAGATGAATGTCGTGTCGAAGCTGAGTTCACGAATCTTGCCGATGTCGTGCAGAAACGCGCCGGCCAGCACGAGGTTGAAGTCGATCCGGGGATACAGGTCGGCCAGGCGGGTCGCGGCGTCCATGACGCTGACGACATGCTCGATCAGCCCGCCGTGGAAGGCATGGTGCAGGCGAATGCCGGCCGGCGCTCTCAAGAACGGCTGCAGCGTGTCCGGATCGTCCAGGAACGACAGCAGCACGTCGCGCAGCGGCGCGGGCTGCAGCCCGGCCAGCATGTCCTGCAACCGGGGCAGGAGCGAATCGGCGCTGACGGTCGGCGCGGCCTGGAAGTCCGCGGAGTTCACAATCGCGTCGGGGACGTGGCTGATGTCCTTGACGATCACCTGCAGGTGCCCCTGGTAAACCTGCACCTTGCCGCGGACCTTGACGTAATCCCCCTGTCGGATGTGGCCGACGGATTCCTCGGTGACGTTCCACAGCAGCCCGCTGACCTGTCCGGTTTTGTCGCGGAGCTGCGCGAGCAGGTACAGGTCGGCGTTGCGATTGGCGCGCAACTGCTTGTCGGACAACAGGTAAATCTCGTCGACGGACACGCCGTCCGAGAGGGTGTTGACGGATTGTCGAGGCATCTGCCGAGAAAAAAGTCAGGACGAGTTCGCCGGAATCGGCGGCGGCCGCTGGGCGACGTCCGGCAGCGGGAAAACTCCCATTTTAGGAGACCCGGGCGCGGATCACAACGCCCCGCCGATCAACTTCGCCCGGCGGCGGCAGCCGCGGATTCCCCCGCCAAACCGCCCCCGTTCACAGGACTTGCCGCTCAACCGCCGCCTTCCCCATCGATGGCCGCCGCTGCGATCGGCGTCGCCGGAATGTGCGGAGTCTCGTGCGCTGTTGGAGGCCGGTTGCAGCGGACGTCCAGTCCCCCGCCGGTTTGCTGAACTTGTCCCGCGGAGGTTTCGATATCTGCTGGTGAGCCGCCCCCTCCCCCTGCGGGTCAGGGCAGTGTCGGCGGCTGCTCCCGGTCGACGGACGTCAGGACCGGCACAAACGATCCACGACGCAGCGCTTGCGTCGGTTCACGGAGGAGCGACGAAATGTCGTCGGAAGCAGTCGCGGTTCGCCCGATCCCCAGCCTGCACGCGCGATTCTGGAACAAGGCCCTGTCCGGACTGCCTGCCGCTTCGCCGCGGCGCGTCCTGGAAGTCGGGTGCGGACGAGGGGAGTCCCTCGCCCTGCTGATCTCTCGCGGCGTTGACGCCTACGGCTTCGATCTCGGCGCGGCGGCTGGTCCGCTTCTCGCGCCAAAGTCGCAGTTCGCCTTCGGCAGCCTGTGCTCGGCGATGACGTTCCCGCAACACCACTTCGATCTTGTCGTCGTGCGGCCCAATCCCGCCTTCCGGGGTGAACTGGCGACGGCCGAGCACCATGTCGCCACCGCCAACCTGTTGTCCTGCCTCAAGCCCGGCGGACGAATGATCATCGTCGAGCCCCGACAGGGACGCGATGACGCCTCGGCGGCCGACTGGGCCGCCCGCTGGGACCGGCACCTGGAAGCCTTCACCGCTCAGCGCCGCGTCCACCCCTACGCCGACGGGCTCGGCTGGTGGCTGTCGCTGGGCTTCCTGAAGAAGACTCCGCGGCTGGACCTGCAGTTGATCTCGGTGACGATCCCCGACGCCCCGGTCACCCGGCTGGAATGGCATCGCCAGGCCCGTACGGCCGTGCTGCCCCGGACCCGCCAGCCCCGCCGCAAAGCGGCCTGATCGATCCGGCGTCCGCGCCAGGTTGTCGTCACCCATCCCCAAGGCCGCCACGTGCAGAACGCGTCCGCCCGATTCCTGCGTTATCTGCAACTCGAGCGCAACGCCTCGGAACTCACGCTCAAGTCCTACAAGGAGGACCTGAACAGCTTCTTCGACTATCTGCAGGACCGGGTCGGGCGGATCCCGGCGGTCGAGCAGGTCGATATTCCGATGCTCCGCGCGTATGTCGCGTATCTGCATGAATGCAACTACGCGCGGACCACGATCGCCCGTCGGCTGGCCTGCCTGCGCAGCCTGTTCCGGTATACGACCCGCGAGGGGCTGACATCCTCCAACCCCGCCAAGGCTCTGCGGACTCCGCGAATTGGCCGGTCGCTGCCGAACTTCCTGGGCACGGAGCAGGTCACGCAGCTCGTTGAAACGCCCACGGCCGCCGAGCCGCTGGGCGCCCGCGACCGGGCGATGCTGGAGACGATGTACTCCGCTGGCCTGCGCGTGGCGGAGCTGGTGGGCCTGAATATTGAAGACTGGGACCGCTCGGCGAACATCCTGCGGGTCCGCGGCAAGGGGCGAAAAGAACGCATCGCGCCGGTGGGTCGGTTCGCGGCCCGGGCGCTCGACGACTGGCTGGCCGAACGCAAATCATTCGAGCTGACGCACTCAGTCGATCCCAAGGCGCTGTTCCTGAACCGGTTCGGCCAGCGGCTGACGACCCGCAGCGTCGGACGGATGCTGCAGAAACACCTGCAACAGGCCGGGTTGTCGACCAGCGCCACGCCTCACACGCTGCGGCATACGTTTGCGACTCACCTGCTGGACGGCGGCGCCGATCTGCGCAGCGTCCAGGAGATGCTGGGCCACAAGAGCCTGACGACGACGCAGATCTACACGCACGTCAGCACGCGCCGGATGCGGGAAACCTACGATCAGGCGCACCCGCACGCGGCAGCGAACCGCGCGCCCGAGTGAGGCCGCACTTCCCGCCAGTTTCGCGATCCCCAAACACGGGCTGGTCAACCGCGTTCCGCGCATCCAGAATCGGTGCCGGCGGCGACGGAAGCGCCAGCCAGGGTGGGAATGGCGGTCAGAGGCATTCGGGGAGATCAGGGAATGCATTCGGCGTTTGCCGGCGTGGACCTCGGAGGCACGTCCATCAAGTGCGCGCTCGGCACGGCCGAGGGCGAATTGCTCATCGAGCGATCGATTCCCACGGATTCGCACTTCGGGCCGACCGACGTCCTCAAACGAATCGGCGATACGATCAACTGGCTGACGGCGGAGTCGGGCCTGAAGCCCCAGCGGCTCGGCATGGGCGTGCCCGGACTAGTCGATCTGACCCGCGGGGTGACGCGTTTTCTGCCGAACCTGACCGGGCATTGGCGGGACGTTCCGGCGGCCGACATGCTGTCCAGCCAGGTCGGCTGTCCGGTCGCGCTGCTCAACGACGTGCGGACCGCCACGCTCGGCGAACTGGCGTTCGGCCACGGCCGCGAGGGAGGCGGCAAGCTGTCGATGGTCTTTATGGCGATCGGCACGGGCATCGGCGGGGGCGTGGTGATGGACGGCAAACTCCGGCTGGGTCCGCTCGGCGCGGCGGGGGAGATTGGGCACATGACGATCCTGCCCGACGGCCCGCTGTGCGGCTGCGGAAATCACGGCTGCCTGGAGACGCTCGCCAGCGGCACGGCCATCGCCGCGGAGGGGGTGCGGCTGGTCCTGATGGGCCTGGCGCCGATCCTGCGCGAGCATGTCCATGGCGAACCGGCGCTGATCACGGCGAGAACGGTCGCCGAGGCCGCGGACGCAGGGGACACCGCCTGCTTCGACGCCATTCAGGGCGCCGCCCGATGGCTGGGCATCGGCGTCGCGAACCTCGTGACGGGCGTTCATCCGGACCTGATCGTGATCGGCGGGGGCGTGTCGCGGATCGGCCAGGTGCTGATCGAACGCGTGCGCGAAGAGGTGCACCGCCGCGTGCGAATGTTTCCACCGGAAACCGTCCGCGTGGAAGGATCTCTGGTCGGCGACCGTGCCGGAATTCTGGGGGCCGTCGCGCTTGCCGCCCGGGGCCTCAGCTGACGGGCGCGGCGAAATCGCGCGACCGGTTCCGCTACGCTCCGCCGCGCGCTGGCGCGGAATGCGTCCCGATTGTGCCTGCGGCGCCGACTGCGACGTCCGCAACGATTCTCGCAACGAAGACCGTCGACTTGCCCGCAGCGGATCGGCGGCTTTCCAATCCGGGTTCCACGGCGGGAGCTACAATTGTGTGGAGGGACGACCGCGTCCCGATCGATGCATGCCGTTGCGTGGCCCGCATTTCCACTTGTCCGCTCTGGAAGCGTGGCGACCGTGTCAATCGATCTCACAAAGTTCACTCGCCTGCCGACGCTGCCGACGGTCGCCGTCCGGCTGCTGCAGCGGTTCGCGGATCCGGACGTCAACCTGGCGTCGATCACGGAGATCCTGCGCCCCGATCCGGCATTGACGGCGAGCGTGCTGCGCGCCGCCGGCTCGGTCGAGTTCGGCGTCGGGCGTCCGCTGTCCGATCTGGGCCGGGCGATCGGCATGCTCGGAGCCCGGCGCGTCACGTCGCTGGTGCTGTGCTTCACGCTCAGCGAAGACTCGATGAAGCCCGGCCCGCTGGCCGCGCTATATCGCGACGTCTGGCTGCGATCGGTGATTCTCGCCATCACCGCGGAACTGCTGGCGCGTCGCCGGGCCCGGGCGCTTGAGGCGGAGCACTTCACAGCCGGCCTGTTGGCCGACATTGGCCGGCTGGCGATGCTCAAGTCGCATCCGGACGAGTACTGCATCGTGGCGGATCAGATCCGGCATGACCCCCAGCGGGCGGACGACCTGGAGCGGGCGGCGTTCGGACTGACGCATTCCGATCTCGCCGTCGCCCTGTTCCGCAACTGGCGGCTCCCCGCGGAGTTCAGCGAAGCGGTACGGCTTCGAAACGCCAGCCTGGCCGACCTGCAGAGCCAGCCGTCTGGCGAGAGCCGGCCGCTCGTCCATGGCATCGCCGTCGCCACGGCGGTCGGCAGCATGTTTTGCGACGCCTGCAAGGGAGCGGCGTTCGACCGCGTCAGCGACCTTGCCAGAACGCTCTACGGCATGACGGCGGATGAGTCCGACGATTTCCTCGGCGCCGTCCGAGAGCGCGTCGGCGCCTGCGCCGGCATTCTGCGGGCGAACACATCGCTGCTCGGATCGGCGGAAGAAGTCATGGCCGAGGCCCGGCGTCAACTGGAACGCCAGATTGGCGACAGCTCAGACGCAATGGCCGTTCCCGACCTCGCGGAATCGGCGGGGTGATGCGCGTCTTCGTCTTCGAGTTCGTCTCCGGCGGCGGGCTCGCGGACGCGCCCCTGCCCCCATCGCTCGCGGCCGAAGGCCGGGCCATGTGGAGCGCCGTCGCACGGGACTTCTCCGCCATTGCGGACGCCCGCGTCGTCACGACCCGCGATCCGCGCATCGCGCCGCTGCCGCACGGCATCGAGCAGCGAGTCGCCGAGTCCGTGGCCAGCGAACGCGACCTGTTCCGGGAGGAATGCGCCGCCGCCGATGTCATTCTCGTGATCGCCCCGGAGCTTGGAGGCGAGTTGCAGCGCCGGATCGAACGGGCCGATGCCCTGCGCCGCCCGGACAGCGTGCTGTTGAACTGCCCGCCCGCGGTCGTGCGGATCGCGGCCGACAAATGGCTGACGTTCGAAACGCTCGACCAGAGAGGCATTCCGACCATCTCGACGCACCGGCTGTCGAACGATGTCCCGCCGTTCCCCCTGCCCTGGGTCGTCAAGCCCCGGCTGGGCGCGGGTTCGCAGGATGTCGCTCTCGTCCAGAGCCTTGACCGGCTTGGGGGCGCCCTCACCGAGGCGCCCGGTCTGGCGGAACCGGACGCGGCCATTATCCAGCCGTTCGTCGCGGGTCGCAGTCTGTCCTGTCTGGCGCTGTTTGACGCAGCGGGCGCGCTCGTCGACCTCGCGCCAGTCGCGGAGCAACGGCTCAGCGATGACGGACGATTCCGGTATCTCGGGGGGCGGATCCCTGCTGACGTCGACCCGGCGCCGCTGCAGGCCCTGGCGCTGTCCGCGGCGGCGGCGCTGTCCGCCGGCGCCCAGGCGCCCTGTGTCGGACCGATCGGGTTCGATTTCGTGCAGGCGGCCGACGGCACGCTCCAGGTCGTCGACATCAATCCCCGCCTGACGACCAGCTACGTCGGTTGCCGGCGGCTCGCGACGCACAACCTGTTCGCGAGTCTGCTGGCGCTCGAGGCGGGGCCGCGAGGCTGGGGCCGCGAGCCGGTTGAGTTCAGCGTCGCGGACCTGGCGGCGGCACTGTAACGTTGCTTGCGAACGGACAACGCGGAGCGGAGGCACCATGTCAGGCATTGTGGGCTGGGACATCGGCGGGGCGAACATCAAGGCGTCGGACGGCGAGCAGCGCTCGATCCAGGTCGAGTTCGCACTCTGGGACCATCCGGATGAACTGGCCGGCCTGCTGCGGCGCCTCTCGGACAAGCATTTCCCCCAGGCCACGCGCTGGGCCCTCACGATGACGGGCGAGCTGGCCGACTGCTTTACAACGAAGCGGGACGGCGTTCAGCGCCTGGTGGCCGCCGCCGAGTCCGCGAGCGCGGGGCGAACCCTCGATGTCTGGACGACGGCCGGCGAATTCGTCTCCCCGGACGACGCCCGCGATGAGCCCATCCTTGTCGCCGCGGCGAACTGGCATGCGCTCGCCACCTGGTGCGGCCGGGTTGCTCCCGTCGGACATGCGCTGCTGGTGGACGTCGGCTCGACGACGACCGACATCGTGCCGCTGAAGGAGGGTTTTCCCGACCCGGAAGGCCGCACCGACTCCGAACGGCTGATCTCGGGAGAGCTGGTCTACACCGGAGCGCGGCGCACGCCCGTCAATACGCTCGCCAACGCGGTCACGTTCCGCCGCCGAAATTGTCCGCTGGCCGCAGAAACTTTCGCCACGACGCTGGATGTCCATCTGCTGTTGGGGGAGATCTCGGAGGATCCCGCCGACCGCAGTACGGCGAACGGCCGCCCAGCGACGCGGGACGCCGCGCTCGACCGCCTGGCCCGGATGATCTGTTGCGATCGCGAGGAGTGTGAACTCGAGGACGCGCTGGAGATTGCCGGCGAGTTGGCGACCGCGCAGAAGCTGCGCATCGCGGCATCGATCGCGCGCGTCATCCGCCGATTCCCTGAGCCGCCGGAAACGGTCGTTGTCTCGGGTTCGGGCGAATTCCTCGCACGGGCGGCGCTCGACGAATCAGGGGAATCGGTGCGGCGCGCGCGGCGACTGTCGCTCGCGGAGACACTGGGCCCCCAGCACTCGTCCGCCGCGTGCGCGTACGCGCTGGCGCGGCTGGCCCAGGAACGCCCCTGACACGCCGCGCTTCAAACGGGCCGTGCACAGTTTCTTCTCGTACGACGCATTCGCCACGACTCACGCGGCGTCGAGAACCGTCACCACGCCGGCATAGCAGCGCTCAAGTCCGACATCCGTCTGCAGCAGGAGACTCGCGTCGTCTTCCAGCCCCAGGCAGGCCCCGATGCGGATCTGCCCCGCCGACTCCACGGAGATCATCCGCCCTGTGAGGAAACATCGCCCCCGCCAGCGATCGACCAGACCTGCGGGCTCGTCCGTCAGCAATTCCAGATCACGCGCCAGGTGATCGAGGATCGCGACCAGCGTTCCGGCCCGATCGACGGCCCCCATTCCACAGTCGCTCAGCGAGGCGGCGCGGGCACGCACCTCTTCCGGAGCGTCCTCGAATGAATTCGTCACATTGACGCCCACGCCAATCGCCACGCGGGCCGTCGTCCCCGCACCACCTTCGACCAGAATTCCGCACACCTTGCGACCGCCGATGTAGACGTCGTTCGGCCATTTCAACTGCGCCGCGGAACCTGCCCCCAGGGCGGCGACCGCCTCCACCACCGCCCCGCCAACCGCGACTGAGAGCCTCGGCCACAGCCGCTGATCGATCCGCCACGCCTCCGGATCGACTATCAGCGTGAACAACAGCGCGCCGGGCGCGGACCACCAGCGATTCGCGCCGCGGCCCCGCCCGGCCGTCTGCGCGTCCGAGATCACCAGGTGTGGCAGGTCTTCCGCCGCCAGCGCGGGAATCCGCTCCAGCGCGTGATCGTTCGTCGACGCCAGCGCGCGGTGATGCTCCCAGCCGGCGATGCGGCCCGCCGCGGTCAAAGCGTCCAGCGCGGATTCCAGTTCGACGTCCATGCGGCGAGTGTCGTGGTTTGGCTGCTCGCGTCAACGGCGGTCGGCGGCCGAGGGGGGAGCCCCGCTCCCGGCGGCCTCACTCGGGCTTCGCGTCCGGAACCCACAGCGCGGTGCGGCCGCAGAACGTCGGCGTTGCGGAGGTCCGCCGCGCCTTGATCCGCACATACGGCGCGACCGTCATTCCGCGATGTCCGAAGTGCCCCGGCGGAGCCAGCGGATCGCCTCGACGCGGTTCCACCAGGTCTTCCACCACAAAGCCAGCCCGGCACAGCCCTCCCACCAGGTCCTGCCAGCGGTGCAGGTATTCCACCGCCCCTTCCTCCCGGTAGGCCACGTCCTCCAGCGCCGGCAGCGGCCCCCGGTGGTAATAGGACACGCCCAGCACATGCCGGTGAAACGCATCCCGGTGGCTGACCTGCAGGCTCGTCGGCTGTTTGTGCTGGCTGATGTACAGGCCGTCTTCGCGGGCGACGCGGGCGATTTCCCGATACACCTTCGCCAGGTCCGGCACGTAACACGTGCTGACGGGCTGATGCACGATGTCGAATTCCGCATCGCGAAAGGCCGACAGATCGTCCATCGATCCCTCGACGGTCCGCACGCGCAGTTGCCGGCGTTCCGCCTCGCGGCGGTCGATGCTGAGCATCGCGTCGCTGAGATCGAACACCGTGACCTCCGCCCCCGCCGCCGCGTACAGGATGGCCTGCCAGCCCCCGCCCGCCGCCAGGCACAACACCTTGAGCCCCGAGACGTCCCCCGGCAGCCAGCCCCGACTGTCGAGCGCCGCCAGCGGACGGGCCAGCTCCGCGTCAGTCGCCGGCTTCGCAAACGGACTGGACTCCGCCGCCAGACGATTCCAGGCGTCCCGGTTCTGAGCCCAGTCGTTCGACGGTTGGGACGTCACGCAAAGTTCTCCAAAAGGCCGACGGCAGAAACAATCCGCTCTCAGGCCGGTCGCTGCGAGGGCGTTTCGCCCAGCAGTTCCCGCAGCCGGCGGAGCGCCCTCAAATATCGCATTCCCGCCGCTGCCGGCGTCAGTCCCAGCGTCTGGGCGGCTTCGCTGTTGCCCAGATGCTGGACGTGCCGCAGCAGGATGATCTCGCGGTCGTCGTCGGGGAGTTCATCCAGCGCGAGAAAAAACCTCCGCTGCAGCTCGCGGCGGATCGTGGCCGCAGCGGGGGTAAGCTCCGAATCGAACAGTTGTGCGGCGAGGTCCAGCGACGACCGGTCCCCCAGGGGGGCGACAGCCAGCGCCTGCTCGCGGCTGACGTCCCGTCGCTGCGCCCGATGCCGACGATGCAGATCAATCATCCGGTCCTTGGCGATCTGGCGCAGCCAGATCCGGAACGGAATGGCCGGTCCGCGCACATATTCGGGCAGCCGCTGGCTGGCCTCCAGCAGGACGTCCTGCACGACGTCGCTGGCGTCGACGCGCGCCGACATGCGGCGGTCGATTCGCACGTCGATCATCCTCCGCAGCGCCTGGCGGTGCTCGTCCAGCAGCGCATTCATGGCCCCGGCGTCGCCTCCGGCCGCCCGTTCGAGCAACTCGGGACAGGGATCGGCGTCCGAGGGCATGATGGCGAAACGGCTGACATCGAATCAGTGCGGCGATCCGGCAGCGTGCGATCGGGCGGTTGTCGTGAGGTCGAACCGCGAACCGTCCGTCACAGCGCCTCGTAGGACACGTTGATCTGCACGGCCGGCGCGTTGGGATGCGTCGTCTGCAGGATCAATCGGGCCGGATCTTCCATCGTAAAATTGCCGGTCCTGCCCCCTTTGGGGAAGTCGACATACAGCCAGTACCGTTCACGATCGGCGTTGTCGAACTGCGGGTCGTGCTCCAGCCGGATCTGGACCGGCGAAGTGGTCTCCACGTTCACCAGCGTCGCCGGCTCGTCGGCCTTGTCCAGGAACACTGACAGCTTTCGCGAAGCGCCCTCCGAAGCCTGGAACCGTCCCAGACTCACCAACTGCCGGGCCGCGTACCAGCTCGAGCCGATGATCTTCAGCGGACCCGGACGTTGACCCGTGATCTCCCATCGGAAGTTCGGAGAAAACTCGAGATTCGTCTGCACGATGAAGTATTCCCTGACCAGCCCGATCTCATTGCTGGGCAGCACGGTGACGTCGAATTTGTAGCCCCCCACGGCATGGTTCTTCTGCGCTTCTTCTTCGCTGGCGGTGGACACGTCGACGGTGATCCGGTCGCTGGATGTCTCCACGCCGAGAATCTCCACGTCTGTCCGCTGGCTGGCGAAGATGTAGGCCGTCTGGGACTTGGCCTGCCCCTGCCGGACGTCGTTGAAGTTGAGGCTGGCGGCGGGCACCTGGATTCCTTCCGCGGCGACCTGACCTTCAATCGTCAGGTCAATCCGCGAGTTCTCGGGATCGTTGGTCCACACGGTCGCCTGCTGCCGGAACTTCGGATCGGGCTGCGCCGGTTTCCATCGCAACGTCACCGTGATCGACCCGCCGGGCGGAATGCCGTCGTTGTCTTTGACGGTGGGAATCGTGCACTTGCAGGTCGACCCGCCTTTCGCCAGTCGAAGCGGCGCCGCACCCGTGTTCTTGATCTCGAACACATGCTCTCCCTCCCGGCCGAACACCATCTGCGGAAACTCGTACACCTGCTCGGGGACTTCAGCCCGGGGATGCGGCCCCTTGCCCGTCAGATCGAACGGGTTCTCACTGACCCCGCGTTCGTGATCCTCCAGAGCGTGCGTGTGCCCCTGATCGTGTTTCGGATCGTGCGTCCCGTCGTCGTTCTCCCGTCCGGCGAAGGGGCCCATCGCCGCGTCCCGCATTTTGGCCTCAGCCTCCGAAGCCGCCTTGGAATTGGGAGCGTTGTAGGACGTCAGCCACGAAATCGCGGACAGTGACGCTGCCATCGCCACGATCAAACCGATCACCGCAGTGGGTCGCATGGAAACTCACCCTGAAACGCTAAGAAAAAGACAACATGATCGCGCGTAAGATTTTACGTCGCCGCCGGCCGCCGTCAACGCGACCCGGACCGCCCCCGTGACCCTTCACGAATTCTGAACGCCCGACGTCGACGCCGCGTCGTCCCCACTTCGCCGGACGCCCCCCGCCGCCGCGAACCTGCGGTACTGAGCGGCATACACGCCCCCCCGCTCCATCAGCTCCGCGTGCCGACCGCGCTCGATGATCCGGCCATGATCCAGCACCAGCACCAGGTCCGCATGCCGGATCGTGCTTAACCGGTGAGCCACCACGAAACTCGTCCGCCCCGCCAGCAGCACCCGCAGCGCCTCCTGCAGCCGCGCCTCCGTCGCGCTGTCGATGCTGCTCGTCGCCTCATCCAGAATCAGAATCCGCGGATCGGCGATCAGCGCCCGCGCGAAGCACACCAGTTGCCGCTGGCCCAGCGACAGCGAACCGCCACGCTCCCCCACCTGCGTCCGCAGCCCCTGCGGCAGCTGCTCCAGGAGCGCGCCGCTGCCCAGCCGCTCGAACACGTCCGCGATCTCCTGGTCGTCGGCGTCCGGCTTCCCCATCCGCACATTCGACGCAATGTCGCCTGAGAACAGGTAATTCTGCTGCAGCACGACTCCCATTTGACGATGCAGGCGCCCCGACTCGATCTCGCGGGAGTCGATCCCGTCCAGCAGCACCTGCCCCTGTCCCGGCAGATAGAACTTCGCTGCCAGATTGATGATCGACGTCTTGCCGCTCCCGGTGTGCCCCACCAGCGCCACCGTCTGCCCCGGCTCGACCGTGAACTGGATGTCGTGCAGCACCGGTCGCCCCGGGATGTAAGCGAACGTCACGTCCCGGAACTCCACCCGCCCCTGAAGGTCCACCTCGCGGGCGTCCGGCGGATCGCTCCACTCCGGCTCGGCATCCAGCAGCGCGAACAAGCGTTCCGCGCCGGCCATCGCCGTCATCGCCTGGTTGAACTGGTTGCCGATCACGGAAATCGGCGAAAAGAACAGCCCCGCCATGAAGAAGAACCCGATCAGATCGCCGACGCTGGTCCCGCCGCGGGGCGTGGCCTGCGACTCCGCTCCCGGCGTGCGATTCGCCTGATCCGCCGACTCCGCCGCAACGGCCGCCGCTTCCGCGCCGAGGGGCCGCTCGACCTCATGCGCCGCCAGCACCCGCCAGCCTCCCACGAACAGCAGAATCGCCAGAAACACCTGGCTGTTCAGCTCGAGCAGCGGCAGGAACAGGCCATGCGTTCGCAGCACGGCCGTGTTGTAGCGCGAATGGTCGGCCGCCAATTCCGCGAACGCCCGCGAGTTCTCCGCCTGCCGGGCGAACGCCTGGGTCACGCGGATGCCCACGACCGCCTCCGCCAGTGTCGCTGTCACCCGGCTGAAACTCTCCCGCATCGCCCGCAGCGCCTGACTCAGCCGACGGTGAAACGCCCGGTTCACAACCCAGATCACCGGCGCCAGCCCCAGCACGATCAGGAACAGCGTCCAGTCAAACCAGATCATCGCCGCCGCCGCCAGCAGCATCTGCCCTAACTGGACCAGCGTGACGAACAGAACCTCCTGCACGCCGCTCCGCAGGTCCTCGATGTCCGACGTCATCCGGCTGATCACGCGGCCCACCTTCGTCCCGTGATACCAGCTCATCGGCATCCGCTGCAGCTTGGCGAACAGCTCGTTGCGGAGATCGTTGACCACCGCCTCGCCCAGTTCCAGGGCCCACCGCTGCCGAAAGTGCATCACCCATTGCGTGCAGACCGCCAACACGGCGAAGGCCGCCGCTCCCCAGGTCACGCCCGTCGGATCACGTCGCTCGACCGGCCCGTTGATGACGGCCGCCACCACCCACGTCAGCGCCGGCAACTGGATGGCCCGCAGCAGGACGGTGACCAGCAACCGGTTTCGCAATCCCGCGTAGGGCCGGGTGTGGGCAGCCAGCCGGGCGATCAATCGGAAATCGAGCGGCCGCTGCCGGGGCTCCGCATCGCGATCAATGTGCCGCGTCAGGGATCGTTCGAGAGGCTGGGCGGCGGTCACGTGTCAGTGTTCAGATTCACAAACGCGGCGTCGCAACGCGGGCAGCGACGCTTCGAAATCGGGCACGCCGACTGAAATGGCCTGCCACTGGGGCTGCGACGGCGTGCCGCGCCGCAATCGCGTTCCCCGATCAGCGGCCGTCTCCGCCGATCAGTTCGGGTTTGATTGCTCGCCGGGAGACCGCCGCAAGGGGAATTCGCTGTCTCGCGAACCAGTTCCGGCAGCAATTGCAGGAGATTCTAGGCGTCCCGCCCCGGTTTGGCGCGCTTCGCCGCGGAAAATCTTTGACTGGCACGCCCGTTGCCAAATGCACCGACAACACCTGCGGCCCGCCCCTCACGGGGCACGAATTCCCGCGACAGGAGCAATCCAGGAGTTGAGTGATGCGCCGATCCCGACGCAACGGTTACACACTGGCCGAGTTTCTCGCGGTGCTGGTGCTGTCCGCACTGATGATCCTGCCCGTGTTGCCGGAATTTGCCGAGCACGAGACGGACGGGGACTTCGACGCGCCTCCGGTGCTGCTGGCGGAGGATGCATCCATCTGGCGCTGGTCCGCTCCGCTGTGAGGCCCTCGGGCGCCGGTCCCGTGACGCAGGTCAACGAGATCCCGGGCCTGGCGAACCGCGCTGCGTGATGCGGCCGCGCAGTGCCGCAATGCGTGACCCGAGCGGCGTGAAAAACGTGACCCAAGCGGCGGGGTATACATCCCCGCCGTCACGAGCGCCCACGAGCCGGAAGCGTCAGCGCCCGGCAATTCGATTTCGACCCGACCCGAGCGGCGGGGTTCATCCCCGCCGTCACGCCCGCCCGGGCGCCACGGCCGGCTTGCCCGCCCGTGTGGCGTGTTCTCAGTTGTCCCGAGTTCGCCCGCATGGCGGGGTGGCCTGGTTGATCCGCCATTTCTTTGGGTTCCGCGGCCCTGTCGAGCTGCCCTGCCGAGCTGTGGCGAGTGGCGAGCTTTGCTCGAATGACCTTCCGGAGCGGGAATCATGGCGGCCACGATTCGCAAGCAGCGACACGCGACCAACGAGTCCGCCCCTGCGCACAGACTGGCGTTCTCGTGCTGGAGTCCTTGGGCGCTGTCCCATTGTCAACCCTGTGCGACGGGGTTCATCCCCGCGTCACGAGCGCCAAACGAGCCGGAAGCGTCAGCGCCCGGCAATTCGATCTCGACACGTCCCGAGCAGCGGCTAGTTGGCTGGGGTCGTAGCGGAGCGAAGCCCCCAGCCGAGCGCCGGGTGCCAAGGGCGGCTTGCCCGCCCGTCTGGCGTGTTGAACGCCCGGACCGATGTGGTAGGGGAAGGTGTCCCATTGCGAATCGCGCCGGTCGACGTACAGAGAGTGTGTTTCGTACGAGCGCACGGCTCGGCAGAGCCGTGGCACGCAGAAACCGAGCCGTCCAACCGGGCCACCCCGCCGCGAATCACGCGGCCGCGAGGCGCCCGGTCGGAACGCCTGTTCTGGCCGTCCGGCGGAGGTTACGATCGAAACATCGTCAGCCCTGTAGGGTGGGTCGAGGCACGAGACCCACCGGAATTCCACCCTGCGATGGTGGGTCTGCGCAAGCTTGACCCACCCTACAAGACTGCCGGACAGCGGCTGACGAGCTACTATCCGCCAAATCGCGGATTTTCAGGTGCGCCAGTCGCCGAGACATTGCAGCCTGGGACGCTCATTGATCGGTTCGGGCTCGATACCGGACGATTCGCATCGCCCGCTGGTAC
This sequence comes from Planctomyces sp., assembly GCA_019636235.1. GTDB lineage: Bacteria > Planctomycetota > Planctomycetia > Planctomycetales > Planctomycetaceae > Caulifigura. Next base: position 607 of record JAHBXW010000001.1, on the reverse strand, counting down.
GCCCGTGCCTATGCGGTCGTTGCCTTATGGCGCCGCGGAAGGCCATTCAGCGCCTTCCGCGTCGTCAAGCCGATCGAGGTTCAAAGCGGGCGTGCAACCCCGTGGTTTGGGCAGCTTGGAGGCGGTCAGCAGTACGAGCTGCCGTCGAGCGTGCAATCGCTGTTAAGATCGGGACACCTGGAGTGCGTGAATCCATGAACAAGATAGAGCTAAAGCGCATTCTCGATGAGGAGCTATTCAATCCTGCGGTCTACAGCCTCGATGGAGGATTGCAGAATGATCGGCTGTGCTTGTCCGAAGAGCGAAACCAATGGTGCGTTTATTACACCGAGCGCGGAGAGCGCTACGATGACCAATGGTTCCGGTCGGAAGGCGACGCATGCGAGGAGTTGCTGCGACGATTGCGAGAGCTTCCTCCGTCGCAAACGCGATTAACGTCTGTTAAGTGAGGGAACTTCGCTTTCTGCGCCGCCGTCGCGTTTTCACACGTCGGGCAGGAACTGTTCCAGCTCATCAGCAGGCGTCGTGCCGATCTTGGCCAGGACGGCGTCGAAGACACATTCGAAATCGGCGTGCGACCTTCATTGTCGGGCAATACCGAAGTCAT